>NZ_QBKZ01000009.1 GCF_003056725.1 Mangrovicoccus ximenensis | reverse complement strand
CATCGGCTGGCCGGAGCCATTGACCCAATGCACGTCCTGCAACCGTGACTCGTCCGGCTTGGTCGGCCTGTGGCAGGAAAGTTTTCCGTAGATGTCAATCTGCTGCGACAAGGTCTTGAAGCCCCAGGCGGTGTGCGGCTTGGGGCAGAAAGCCGGAGCGCAGCGGTTGCAACCTGCAATTACCGGGCGGTTTTCGATCGCAACCGAGCCTGACCCGAACAGCCGCCAGGTCAGCGCCCAATGCGTTGCCTCCGGCGCGGCGGCGAAGAGTGCATCGAGGGTCCCGTCGCCCGTGCGGATGTTCACGAACTCGTCGGTGTCGATGTGCAGAACCCAGGCGGCATCGCGCACGAGATCGGTCGTGACCGCGTGGTTCAGCGCTGCCTGCTGCGGGGATTTTCCGCGCCATTTGTCATTGCCGATCCGCGTCAGCCAGCCTTGCCGGGCGATCAGATCAAGCAGCCGGTCGGTGCCGTCCGCGCAGTCATTGGTATAGATCAGCACATGATCGAAGCCGACGGCGCGGTGAAAGGCCAGCCATTCGAGCAGGTACGGCCCTTCGTCCTTGGCGCAGGCAACGATCACGCGCTGCCCTGAGGCCGGGCGCGGCGGCAGGAGCGGGAAAGGGGCCGAAGGCGGCGCGGGCGGCGCGATCCGGTCATGCGGGGCGAAGCGCGACCGCACCAGCCGGGCATGGACCGGGCGCACCTCTGGCGGCAGAGGCCCGTTCCCCACGACAGCCGGTCCGCCGCCTCCCGGTTCCGCCGCCTGCGTCGCTGCCAGCATGCGTGGCAGCAGGCCTGCCATCAATGTGCCGGCATCGAAATCGATTGCCTCTGGCAGGAGGTTGCAAGGTGCAACCGCCCCAGCCAGCCATTCCTCGAGCGCGTCCAAGTCAAGCGGCGGGCCGTCGATATGAAGGGCTGCCATGGCCCGGGCCCTGAGCCTGCGCGGCAGGACAAGGCCCTGCGCCAAGGCGTCCCGGATCAAACCGTTGAGCTTCAACGCGCGGGCCAGGGTCGCGGCCGGGACCGGCTCCGGCGCCCCGGCCGGATCGGGCAGACCCAGCCGGGCCAGCAGCGCCCCGGCATCCGGCAAGACCGCAAGACAGGGAAATGCCTCTGCCCAGAACGTCCGGAAGGAGACCGGATCGAGCCAGTGCGGCGGACGCTCCAGTTCGGGGAAGTCATTCAGCTCCGGCCGCGCCATCGCGCCCGCGTCCCGTCCGGCCGCCCAATCGGCAGGACGGTCGGCCAGATCGGCTGCGGGCGGCGTCACCCGGCCCCAGAGGATCTGCGCCGTCCAATGAGCGACCAGCCCGGCTGCCGGGGCGGGATGCTGGACCAGCAGCTCGACATCGCCCAAGGGCGCCAGGAACCCATGCAGCCGCGCCAGCTCGGAAGGCCGCACCAGATGGCGCCCGGCAAGATCGCAGGTCACCAAGACCTCGGACAGGCCGGAGAATTCCGCCGCCATCTCCTGCTGCAGCCGCGCCGCCAGCGCCGCCTGCCGGTCCTCGGGCGCATGTCCGCGCGCGGCGCGCAACGGATCGACATGGTCCGGATCGAGCGCCGCCATGAAAAGGCGCACCCCGGCCGGACGCCTCGCCGCAGCCGGGCAGCAGCAGCGGCACCGGCTCCGCCCCCCGGTCGCAGCGGCGCAGCCCGATCAGCAGATGCATCGAGCCGTCGAGCATCTCGGCCAGGTCGGGATCGGCCTCCAGCATGGCGGCGACATCGACGCGGCGCCGATCGGGCAGGATCAGCTCCTGGCCGCAGCAGTCGAGCGCCATGCCCGGCTCGATCACCAGGTTCTCGCGGCGGCAGCTTTCCTGCGGATGCTGGATCACCTTCAGCCCGCAGACCGTCCCGGTGCCGTGCAGCATCTGGTTGTGCAGGTGGCGCAGGCCGCGATGGTAATCCTGCTCGTCGGTGAAGTCCCGCGCGACCAGGAGCTTGCCGTCGAAGTAATAGTTCCGGACGGGCGCGTGCAGCCCGCAGGGAAGGCAGGTTTTCAGGGTCTCGTCTAGCATGATTGGCACCTCCTCCGGG
>NZ_QBKZ01000008.1 GCF_003056725.1 Mangrovicoccus ximenensis | reverse complement strand
CCTCGGTGGTGGCGCGCATGACCGAGGCGCTGAATGTCGGGCCGCGCGACACGGTGCTCGAGATCGGCACCGGCTCCGGCTACCAGGCGGCGGTGCTGAGCCATCTCGCCCGCCGGGTCTACACGATCGACCGCCACCGGCGTCTGGTCGAGGAGGCGCAGGCGCGGTTCCAGAAGCTCGACATTTCCAATGTCACCGCGATGACCGCCGATGGCAGCCGCGGCCTGCCCGCCGTGGCGCCCTTCGACCGCATACTCGTGACCGCCGCAGCCGAGGATCCGCCCGGCCCGCTCTTGGCGCAGCTGCGCGAGGGGGGTACAATGGTCGTGCCGGTGGGCCAGTCCCATTCGGTGCAGCGGCTGATCAAGGCGGTGCGGGGGCCTGACGGGGTGGAATACGAAGAGCTGGGCGATGTCCGCTTCGTTCCCCTTGTCGAGGGGCTCGGGCACGACGAGATATAGCCCCTGGACGGATCCTCCGGCCGGTGCCTGCGGGCAATCCGGCCCCATGTGTTTTTGTGATGCGCGACAACGCCCCTCAGAAAGGGCGGACGCCAGAAGGAAGATGAGCAGATGAGCCTCAAGCCGCCCCTCCTCCGTGCCGGTTCGCTCGCCGCCGCGGCCCTGGTCGCCGCCTGCACCAATGTCAGCCTGCCGGTCATGGGCACCAATCCGGGCAATGCGCCGGTCACCGCCACGACCGCCGCCCCGCCGCAGACCGACAGCCGCGGCGTGATCAGCTATCCGACCTATGACGCCGTGCGCGCCCAGCGGGGCGACACGCCGGTTTCGATCGCCAACCGGCTGGGCATCGAGGCGACGGCGCTGGCGCGGCATAACGGCCTGCCCGAGAATGCCGCGCTGCGCGACTCGGGCGCAGCCCGTGCACGCCGCAGGCATAGGCGGGATAGCGGATCGAGCCCGCAATATCCGTGCCGTGGCCGACATGGCCGAGCCCTGCCGCCACCGCAGCGCCCGCGCCGCCCGAGGAGCCGCCCGGGGTCAGCGCCGGGTTGACCGGGTTCAGGGTCTGGCCGTGAACCAGGTTCGAGGTGAACCAGCGGTAGGAGAAGGCCGGGGTGTTGGTCCGCCCGACCACCAGCGCACCCTCGCCGCGCATGTTGCGCAGGAAGGGCGCGTCGCGGTCGGCAACGAGGTTGGCGGCGGCCTTTAGCCCGTTGGTCGTGGCATGGCCCTTCTGGTCGGAGATCACCTTGATCGTCACCGGCACGCCCGCCAGGATCCCGCCGCCCTGTCCCGAGGCGATCCGGGCATCGAGCGCGGCAGCGTCGCGCAGCGCCTCCTCGGCGCAGTCCTGGACGATGGCGTTGATGCCGGGATTTACGGCGGCGATCCGCTCCAGCGTGGCAGCGGTCACCGCCTCGGCCCTGAGCCGTCCGGAAGACACCGCCGCGGCAAGCTCGCGGGCGGAAAGCGCGTTGGGGTCGGTCATGCCGTGTCCTTCAGGCTATCGCGCAGCGCGGCGAGGCTGCGGCTGATGCAGAGCGCGACGTTCTTCGATTCCGGCGCGCTGGCGGTATGCGGCGTCACCAGCACGCGCGGGTGGTGCCAGAACGGATGGCCCGCGGGCAGCGGCTCGACCGCGAAGACGTCGAGCGAGGCCCCGGCCAGATGGCCGCTGTCGAGCGCCGCCGCCGGATCGCCGCGGGCGCGCTCGGCAGCGTGATCCTCTACGGCCCGCCGGGGGTGGGCAAGACCTCGATCGCGCGCGCGGTGGGCAACATGCTGGGCAAGGAATTCCGCCCGCTCCACGCCACCCGCGCCGGGGTGGCCGAGCTGCGCAAGCTCGCCGACGAGGCGCGGATCCGGCCGCTCCTGATCTTCGTCGACGAGGTGCACCGCTTTTCCTCGACCCAGGCCGACGACCTGCTGTCGATTTGCGAGAACGGCACCGCCGATTTCATGGGCGCGACGACCGGCAATCCGTACCACGTGCTGACCCCGGCTCTGGTGTCGCGCTCGACGATCCTGCGGCTGGAGCCGATGACGCTCGGCGACATGGAGGAGGTGGTGCGCCGCGGGCTGGCACATCTGGCCGGGCAGGGCATCGAGGTCGCGATGTCGCCGGAGCAGGTGCGGATGGTCGCGGGCCGCTCGGGCGGCGATGCGCGCCGCGCGCTGACCACGCTGGAAAGCCTGGCGGTCGGCCATCCCGGCGGGGCGATCGAGATCACCGAGGCGATGCTGGAAGAGGCCTATGCCGCCGCGCCGGTCAATCATGACCGCTCGGGCGACCAGCATTACGACCTGGTCTCGGCCTTCGTGAAATCGATGCGCGGGTCCGATCCGGATGCGGCGCTCTATTGGCTGGCGCGGCTCGTGCATGCCGGCGAGGACCCGCGCTACATCGCGCGGCGGATCATGATCCATGCCTCCGAAGATGTCGGGCTGGCCGACAACACGGCGCTGCAGACCGCGGTCGCGGCGGCCACGGCGGTGGAGAAGATCGGCTATCCCGAGGCGCAGATCGTGCTGGCCCATGCCGCGCTGCATGTCGCGCGGGCGCCGAAATCGGCCTCGGCCAGCCGCGGCATCGGGCTGGCGCTTCAGGCGGCGGTGTCCGAGCCGCCTGCCGTGGTGCCGGCACCGTCCCGGTCGCCGGGGCGGTGGGCCAGACCGGTTGCAGTCGGCAGGGACGGCGGCATGTCTCCGGCCCGCCGCCTGCGCCAGCCCGACGGCGATGCCGCCGTCCGAGGCGTGGATGAACGCGGCAAGGCACAGCCGGTCCCGGCCCATTAACGGCGGTCCCCGCACGCTGTCTCCGGCGATGGTCCATCCGCCGAACAAGGCGCGGATCGCGATGGCGCACTGGAGCAGACATGCGCAGATATCGGTGACCGGCTTCGCGGTTCCGAAGGCGGCGGTCCTCCCTCGGCCTGCCCGGTCACAGGCGTTTCAGCGCGCGGGCCGCATGGGCGGGATGCTCGGCCCAGCTGCACGCGACCTCCCAGGCGAGGATCGCGCGCCATTCGCGGCTGTCCACCGGACCGATCTGGCCGAGATCGAACAGCGCCAGGTCGCGGCGGCTCTCGTCCCAGTCGATCAGCGCGGTGCGTCCGTCGGGGCAGGCCAGCAGGTTGCCGGGGGTCAGGTCGCCATGGATCACGGTCTCGCGGCGATGGGTCAGCGCATGCCAGGCGTCGCGGATGGTTTCGGCGACATCGGCGGGCAGGGCGGCCAGATGCAGGTCGCCGCCGTCATCGAGCGTCAGCAGCTCCCGCGCGGAGGCGAAGCCGGGACGCTGCGGCAGGGTCCGGCAGGCGGCGTGCAGCGCTTCGACCGCAAGGTCGGTCAGCGCGTCGAGCCGCAGGATCACCCGCGCCAGTTCCGAGATCGCCGAGCGCCCGTCGGCAAAGGCCGACCCGGCATGCGAGGCGCGTCCCTCGACCGCCACGCTGTACTTGCCGCGGCCCTTGCGGAAGGTGATCATCTCGTCGCCGCGCGCGGGCTCGGGGATCAGCGCGGCGCCGTGGCGGCGCGCCTCTGCCTGGATCAGCCGGTGCGAGGTCGGCGAGCCGATCTCCTCGTCGCTGTTGTAGATCAGCGTCACCGGTCCGGGCAGCGTTTCCCCGGCAGAAAGGATCGAACGCATCGCCGCCAGCGCCAGATAGCCGCCGCCCTTCATGTCGGCGATGCCGGGACCGAACTGGCGGTCGCCCTCGCGGCGGATCTCCACCGAGCCCGGCGCGCAGACCGTGTCGATATGGCTGGTCACCAGCACGCCCGGACCGGGACCCCCGGCAAAGCGCAGCACCAGATGCCCGCCCTGCCCGTCGCGCCCGGCGATCCGCTCGACCTTGGGACCCAGGGGGCGCGCCTCGGCCTCGATCAGATCGAGAAGCCGCGCGATGCCCGCCACGTCGCCGGTCGGCGTGTCGATCTCCACCCAGCCGAGGAGGCCCCTCAGCAGTTCTTCGCTCGTCACGTCCATCAGCTCAGGCTGTCCCCGTAATCCTGCCAGATCTGCGGCTTGATCCTCAGGTCCGCCACAGGATGGGCGGCAGCCCAATGCGCGGCAAGCTCCGATCCGGTTGCCGCCCAGACGCCGGGATGGGCCATCGCCTCGCGCAGGAAGGTCTCCAGGTTGTCGAAGCGGTGCCCCCAGCCCGAGCGCGCGGGCGAGACGCACATGTTGAAGAACCGGCCGCGGCGGTACTGCGCGCGGAACTCGGCGCGCCAGTTCCGCAGGAGCGGCTCGGGACGTTCGAGGCCGACGCCCTCGCGCGGGAACATCAGGAAGAACGTGTCGTCGAAATGATAGTAATAGGGCAGCGCCAGCAGCGCCTCGGGCGCGGCCTTGTCGGTCACCCACCAATAGGGCGCGTCATCGGCGAGGCCGTTGCCGAACCACTGGTAGCCCGCATCGCGCAAGAGGGCGATCGTGGCATCGCTGACCGCGCCGGTGGCATAGCGGTCGTCGGGGCGCGACAGCGAATGCCAGCCCGCCGGGCGCGTGCCGGTCGCGGCTTCGAGAATGCCGGTCGCCTCGGCGATGCGCGCGGCCTCCTCCTCGGGGGACAGCGAAGACGGGTCCTCGCCGAAGAGGCCCTGTGCGGAGATCTCGTGCCCGCCCGCCAGGATCGCCGCGATCTGCGCCGGATAGGCCTGCACGACGGCGGCCGGGACCGCGAAGGTCGCGCGGATGCCGAGTGCCGAAAAGAGCGCGAGGAAGGCGTCGAGCCCCTCGTTCATGCCGAAATGCCAGGTCGGCGCGCCGAGCTCCCTTGCGGTGATCCCGCCCGCACCGTTGGCCGGGTTGAAGTTCACCGTCAGGCCGAAGCCCATCTGCACCCCGTCGGGCCAGCTGGCAGCGCCGTCCGGGACAGCGGTCTCGTCGCTGGTGGTGTAGTTGTCCTTCCAGGGCATGTCAGGCCTCCGCGGCGTCGAGGGAATGGGTCGTGAGGATGTGGTCCGCCAGGGTCGCGCAGGTCGGGAACCAGACGCCCGGCAGGGTCTTCATCCGCTGGATCAGCCGCTGCAACATGTCGACGCGCATGGCATGGCCGGAGACGAAGGGGTGGAGCAGGAAGTTCACGTAGCCGCCGGTGCGGTACTGCTGCTCGAAGGCGGCCCACCAGATCTCGAAGACCTCGTCGACATCCATGATGCGCTGCGCGGCGTTCGGCGTGTCGAGCCAGCCGAAACTGAAATACATCGCGTCGTCGAGCGCATAGTGGAAGGGCAGCTGCAGGATCGGGTTCGCGCCTTGGGCGTCGTATTCGACGAAGGGCCGGTAGGTCGCCGAGGTGAAGGAGTTGTAGACGATCCCGTTTTCGCGCAGCAGCGCGGGGCTGTGGCTGGACCGGGTGCCGGTGATCTTGCTGCCGGCGATCGCCTCGAGGGCGGCGACGGCACGCGACAGATGCGCGGCCTCGGTCGCCGGGTCCTCGGGAACCTCGTGCTGCCACATGTGGTCGGCAAGCTCGTGGCCCGCGGCAACGGCACGGTGCAGCGCGTCGGGGTAGAGCTCGCAGATGCGGCCCGGGGTGAACAGCGTCACCTTGACGTCCTCGGCATCGAACATGTCGAGGATGCGCCAGATGCCGACGCGGCCGCCGAACTCGCCCTTGGCCTTCTGGCCCCAGGGTTCCTCCAGCAGGCGGCGCAGCAGCATCGCGTCGAAATCGAGGGTGAAGTTGACCGCGATCTTCCTGCCCTCGGGCAGCTTCAGGTCGCGGATCGGGCGGCGGCGGGCCGCCTGGCGGGCGGCAGCGGCGCCGAGCTCGGCCAGGGGCCTCTCGGCGCTGCGCCCGGTCCTGGCCGCCGCGCCCGCGCTCGCCTCCGCCCTTGCCGCGGCCTCGGCCGTCGCCGTCCTGCTCAAGGAACCCGCCGCATGAACGATCTCGACATTTCCGCCATCAAGGACGTCTTCGCCCGCGAGGATGCCGCCCGCGCGCCGATGCACCTGATCCATGGCGATATCGACGGCAGGGGGACGGACATCTATATCGGCAACAAGCAGGCGGCCTCGGACCCGGCGCTCCTGGCGGCGCACGGCATCGGCGCGGTGCTGAACTGCGCGGTCAATCTCGACATCAACATGGCGACCCGCCCCGATCCCGAGGCGCGGGCCCTGCCCTTCGGCTGGGGGCCGGTGCGCTACTACAAGCTCGGCATTGTCGACGGTGCCGGCAATCCGGCCTCCATGCTGCTGGCCGGCTACTACCAGCTCAAGGGGCTGATCGCGCAGGAGCTGCCGCGGAAGCCGAGCTATCCCTGGACCGGCGGCGGCAGCGTCCTGGTCAATTGCCGCGGCGGGCGCTCGCGCTCGGTTACGCTGGTCGCGCTGTTCCTGCATCTGGAATGTCCCGCCGCCTACCCGACGCTGCAGGCGGCGATCGACCATATCCGCACCGCGCGGGAACTCCATCCGCAGGAATGGCCGCAGGCGCCGAAACAGGTTCTTGTTGATGCCGCGGAATGGTCGGCCGATATGGTGCGGATGATCGAGCCGCATCTGCCCCGGAGCTGACCCATGCGCCCGCCCCGCCGTCCCGAGCCGCCCCGCCCCGCCTCCGCCGCCGAAGTCGCGCGGCTTACCGGCCCCGCGGCGCGACCCGCACCGGCGCGCTGGCGCCGGTTTTCGGTTACCGCCGCGCCACCCGCCTGGTGCGCGCGCTCTGACCCCCGCACGGCAATGCAACCGCAGCGAACTTGCCGGAACGATAGCCGATCCGGTATGCACCCATTCCGTTGACACCCTCGCTGCAGCGCGTCAAAAACCTCGGGAGTGGAGGCAAAGGGGATACCCAATGAAGAAAGTTTACGGATCGGCAGCCGAGGCGCTCGACGGCCTTCTGTTCGACGGGATGCTGATCGCGGCGGGCGGTTTCGGCCTGTGCGGCATTCCGGAACTTCTGATCCAGGCGATCAGGGAAGCGGGCACCAAGGACCTCACCGTCGCGTCCAACAATGCCGGCGTCGATGATTTCGGCCTCGGGATCCTGCTGCAGAGCCGCCAGGTCAAGAAGATGATGTCGTCCTATGTGGGCGAGAACGCGGAATTCATGCGCCAGTACCTCTCGGGCGAGCTGGAGCTGGAATTCAACCCGCAGGGCACCCTCGCGGAGCGGATGCGGGCCGGCGGCTGCGGCATCCCGGGCTTCTACACCAAGACCGGCGTCGGCACCCAGATTGCCGAGGGCAAGGAGCACAAGGAGTTCGACGGCGAAACCTACATCATGGAGAAGGGCATCTTCGCCGACATCTCCATCGTGAAGGCCTGGAAAGCCGACGAAACCGGCAACTGCATCTTCCGCAAGACCGCGCGCAACTTCAACCCGCCGGCCGCGATGTGCGGCAAGGTCTGCATCATGGAAGTCGAGGAGATCGTGCCGACCGGCTCGCTCGATCCCGACCACATCCACCTGCCCGGCATCTACGTGCACCGCCTGATCCAGGGCGAGCACGAGAAGCGCATCGAGAAGGTGACGACGCGCGCCCGCGCCGAGGCCTGACCCGCGATGCGGCCCGGGGCGCCGATGCGGGATCTTGCCTGGCTGGCCCTGCCGGCCGGGCTGGTCTTCGCCGCCTCGGCCGGCCCCGGCAGACGGTCCCGTGCCGCTGGCCGGGCGGCTCCTGGCCGCGCTGCGGGCCGGCGATGCCGCCGGGGGCGAGGTGAAGCAGGTGAGTTCGGCCGCGCTGAAGATCGCCGACGGGCAGAGCTTCCCGCTGGCGGACCTGCGCATCGACCATGACGCCGATCCGATCGCGGCGCTGGAGCGGCTCTGGGCGCTCTACGCCCCCGATATCCGCGCCTACGAGAAACGCGCGCTGGCGCCGCTCTGAGCGGGATCAGGGCGCCTTCCGTGCATTCAGGGCAGCCTTGACCGCAAAGCAAGCGCAGGGCACGCTCCTGTTGCGTAGCGTCACCTTGAAAATCGTGTTCACCGCAACTTGGCACCCTGTGTCCCGGTGCCCTGCCGGAGGTATGCCATGGCCATAGCCACCGACTACAAGTACATGAAGAATGCCGGAAAGCCCCCGCGCTTCGAGGAGGCGTTTGCCTTCAAGCACATCCTCAACGATACCGACAGCAACCCCGACTTCCTGAGCGAACGGCGGCCGCTCGACAAGAATGGTGCACGGCTGGGGCTGGCCGGACTGATCCAGAACACCGGCCGGGCCTATGCCCAGGCGATGAACCGCTTCAACACGTCATCAGCCTCGGCAGCCTTCGACACGATTCTCGAATGCGAGACGATCACGCCGCGGCCGACCTATGCAGATCTCCACGGACAGCGAAAATATTACCTCCCCGTCGAGCGCGGCTGGAAATTCGAGCGGATCGAGAATGCCTTCTCCCCGCCAAACCACACCCGCTACGAAGCTGTCCTGAGAGCCCAATTTTCCTCGAACAGGGTTGCCAACATGTCCTGCATGGGTTCGCCAGGGGTGGTGAACCATTGGGACCAGGCCGACAACATGGCCTGGTTCAGCTAGGGCTGCCGGTCAGGCCGCGGCGTCGTCCGGCGTTTCGGCAAGCCGCGCGATCAGCGCCGCGAAGAGCGTCGCGCGTTCGCCGAGCGAGGCGATCACGATGCGTTCGCGGCGCGAACAGGTGTCGAAGCAGACCGGACCCAGCCCGTCCAGCGTCGGCACGCCGAGCGCCGCGCCGAAACTGCCGTCCGAGCCCGCGGCGTTCCGGCCGCGGAGCTGCGCGACCGCGTGCTGGCGCGGCTGGAACGCGATTTCGGCCGGGTCGGCGCCGGGCTGCGGGTACTGGAGATCGTTGCGCAAGTTGCGCCGCTCCTGGGGCTCTTCGGCACCGTGCTTGGCATGATCGATGCCTTCCGCCAGCTTCAATCCGCCGGGAGCGGCGCTGATCCGAGCCTTCTGGCGGGTGGCATCTGGGTCGCCCTGCTGACCACCGCGGCCGGGCTTGCCGTGGCGATGCCCGCCTCGGTCCTGCTCGGCTGGTTCGATGCAAGGCTGGCTCGGCACCGCCGGACCGCCGACGAGGCGCTGGAGGAGCTGCTGGCGCCAGGGGTTCTGACCCATGGCGCTGGCTGAGCTGCCCCGGCGGCGGCCGGGTCTGTCGATGACGTCGCTGATCGACGTGATATTCCTGCTGCTGCTCTTTTTCATGCTGTCCTCGACGTTTTCGCGCTCCGGCGAGATCGAGATCGCCACCGCCGCGCAGGGGACTGCGGCTGCGCCCCCCGAGTCCGAGGCGCGGCTGGTCTTCCTGCGGCTGGGCGCGGACGGGATCAGCGTCAATGGCCGTCCGGTCGCCCCTGAGGAGCTGCGCGCCGCCGTGGAGGATCAGGGGCCAGGGCCGCGCCATCTGGTGCTGAGCGTGACGGAGGCGGCCACCGCGCAGGCTCTGGCCGATGCGCTCCTGCCGCTGCAGACGGTCGCCGATGCGCGACTGACGGTGCTGGAATGAGGCGCAGGCGTCAGGGTCAGGCGCGCAGCTCCGGCGATCCGGTGCTGCCGCTCATCAATATCGTGTTTCTGATGCTGATCTTCTTCCTGGTCGCCGCGCAGCTGGCCCGGCCGCGGGATCCGGCGCTGAAGCTGGTGCAGACGGCCGATCCCGCCACGCGCCCGCCCGCCGATGCGGTGGTGCTGGATGCGGCCGGGCAGGTCAGCTTCCGCGGGGCGCATTCCGATGCCGGGGCCACCTTTACACGCCTCTCCGCAGAGGGCAGCGAGCTGCGCCTCGGCGCTGGCGACCCGGACGCGGTAGGGCGCGGGGTCGATGCGGTAGAGCACGTCGCCGGTTTCGACGCGGCTGCCCTGGGTGAAGACCCGCTCCTCGACGATGCCGCCGATCCTGGGCCGCACCTCGGCGGTGCGGGTCGCGGAAATTCGCCCGGGAAGGTCGGTGACGATGGGCAGCGCCTCGGGCACCATCTCGAGCACCGCAACCGGCGTGGGCGGGGCGTCTGCCTGCTGGGCAAAGCTGGCAGGGGCGGCGAAAACGGCCGCGGCAACGATACTTGACAGTCTCATCCTGGTCCTAACGAGCGGAATTTTTTAGATGGCGTGGAAAAAGCGGATGGGTCATCCGGCGGAGTGCTTTTCCGCCGCGGCGGCATCCGCCAGCCCGGCGATGTCCTCCAGAAGTGTCTGGCGCTCGGCGTCGCCGAAGCTGTTGAAGCCGAGATATTCGATCAGCTGGAGACCGCTGAGCGCCAGGTAGGCGAGGGCGGCCCGGCGCGGATCTGCGGCTTCTGCCTGAACGCGGGCCATTTCGGCGGTGAAGGACTCGCGCAGCAGGCGGCGGAGGTCGTCGTCGCTGCGGACGCCGAGCGAGACGATCACGGCGGTGGCCATGTCGTCTTCCGACGGGGCCTGCCGCGACGCCGCGACAAGTCCGGACAGCAGGGCGTTCGCACCGCCGGAGAAGGGTTCGGTCGCGGCTGCGACCTTGGCCTGGTGCTCCTCGATCCGTTCCCGGACATAGGCCATCAGCAGGTTGTGCTTGGTGTCGTAGTCGTAGAGCACGCTCGCCTTGCTGATGCCGCATTCGCGGGCGACCGCCTCGATCGACAGGCCCTGCATCCCGTCTTCGCGCACGACGGCCTCGATGGCATCGAGCATTCTTGCCTTGTCAATCACGCGCTTGCGGCCCACCGGCACCCTCATTCTCGATTTCCAACCGTTCGGTCGTAAATCTATGCTGCAGCGCCGCAATTCAAGTAACGCCTTGATAACGATGTTGTCACGAGCCGTGAGCGAGGAGGCGGCAGGACAGCAAGACGATGGCCCGCCATCGCGCAGGCGCAGGTCACGCTGCTCCGGCACAACCGTGCCGGGCGCGATCCGGAGCCTGCAGGGCGCCGCGAAGCTCCGTCTGAACCGGGGGCGCTGCCGCTGCCCGGGCACGGCAGGCTCGATCCCTGCCTGGTCCCGGGGCCTTCCTGCCGGTGGGGTGTCCCCCTCCGTCTGCACGCCGGGGCGCGTTTCCGCAAGCGAGCGGCATGCCCGGCCTGTCGGGCGCAGACGCGGATGATGCGGGTGCCGAGGCCGGCGCCTTGGCGATGAGGGCCCCGGCAAGAGCTCTTCGCGCAACCTTCGGAGGCGGCTTGACCGGGCCCCGGCCCTTCGCCGCACGCGATGTCCCCTCTGCCGGAGGCTTCCGGATTTCTCCGTCCGGCCGAATGGCGATGGCCGGCGCCAAAGAGCCGCTCAGGCCCCCTCTCGGCGGCTGATGTCGCAAGCGCCATGAGCAGCCCCCGCAGCAGCGTGCCGCTGGCTTGCCGGCTGGAGGCGATTGCGGCGACCCAGCCATTGCGACTTGTGCCCGGTGCTATTGGCGTTGCCGGGGGGCATCCCGGCGGAGCTTCCACGCGCCATAGCCGGGGACCTTGATCCCCTCCTGCGCTGTCCGGGCGGGTCGCTGTCCGTGCCCATTGCCGGCGGGCAGAGCCAGCGGAGACCCGAAACGGAGATGCAGGCTCCGCGCGCCGATCGGCAACTGTCCGCGAAACAGCGCCGCGCAGCCCGGTCTGGACCGGATGACACCGGTACCGCAGAGCGGGCGTGGTCCATTTGCGTCTCGCGGGCCCGCCGCGACGGTGCGGAGAACCGCGGAGCGCGCGGCAATGTCCGGCCATGCCCAAATGCGCGGGGCGGGGCGACAGCGGCGGAGAGCGGGCCGCGGGATTTCCGATGACGCAGCCATGAGAGGCAATCCAAGAGGTCCCCGCGCCGATGGGACCGGGAAGGTCCGGCGCGCTCCGATCTGCCGCACCCGGCCTGCGCCGCCAGTTGCGGCCGCAGGACGGCGCCGCCTGCCGGGACCGCCGCTGCGACCCGCGGCCGGTCAGAAAAAGGCGATCCTAGGGCCGTTCGGACCGGTGCTGACCGCTGCATCGACGGCGAAGACCTCGCGGATCAGCGCCGCGGTCAGGACCTCTTCGGGACGGCCATGGGCCACCAGCTCTCCGCTGCTCATCACGGCGATTTCGTTGCAGAACGCCATGGCCTGGTTGAGGTCGTGCAAGGCCACGACCACGCGCGTTCCCAGCTGGGGCAGCAGCCGCATCAGGTCGAGCTGGTGGCGGATGTCCAGGTGATTGGTCGGCTCGTCCATCAGCAGCTCGCGCGGTTCCTGGGCGAGGGCGCGGGCAATCTGCACGCGCTGCCGTTCGCCTCCCGACAGCGTGGTCCAGGGCTGCGCGGCGCACTCGGCCATCCCGGTGCGCTCGAGGGCGCTGCGGACGATCTCTTCGTCGCGGCTGCTCCAGGCGCCCCACGCGCCGCGATGCGGCATCCTGCCGAGCGCGGGCCGTTCCGAAGAGCTGCCGGTGGCCCAGATGCAGCCCGTCGAAATTGCCGAGCAGGAGCACCGCGCCGCGCAGCGCGGCGGGGGCAGGGCGCCTGCCGTCGAGCACCGGCAGGCCGGGAAGCCGCGCCCGGTCCTCCGGTTCAGGAGAGGGTCGCATACCAGTCGAGCACTTCGTCCACGCCGACGCAGTCGGCATATTTCTTGTGCATGTCGTAGAGATTGGCGAAATGCGGGCTCTCGTGCAGGTCGGCCACGCATTCCACCGGCACGATGGTGCGGAAGCCGCGCGACAGGCTGTCGACCACGGTGGCGCGCACGCAGCCCGAGGTCGAGCCGCCGGTGACGATCACAGTGTCGATCTTGTGGTGGATTGCCAGCGAGGTCAGGTGGGTTTCGTAGAAGGCCGAGGGCATCTTCTTGTTCAGGACGACGTCGCCTTCGGCGATGTCCAGCCGCGGATCGAGCGCGGCGCGCGGCGAGCCGATCTTGATGTTCTGCAGGCTGTCGGGCGTGTCGGTGCGGGTGCCGAACATCCCGCAATCATCGCCCGAGGGCGAGAAGGCGACATAGGTCCAGACCACCGGCAGGCCGAGGCGCCGGGTCTCGGCGGCCAGCCGGTTGACGTGTTCGGTCTGGCGCGGATCGGTCTCGTAGGCGGTCACATAGGTGTCCGGCTGGGTATAGGCGCATTGCAGATCGACATTGATCAGCATCGGCCGCGTGCCGAAGCCGTAGCGCGGGCGGGCAGGGTTGGCGCGCAGATGCTCGAACATCTGGCGGGCGGTCATTTCGGACAGTTCCATCGGGGGCTCCGGGTCTTCGGGTCGGTCTTTCGGGAGGCCGGGGCCTGGGCGGGCCCCGGCCAGGACGCGCTCAGGCGCGGCTCATCCAGTCCAGCCAGCGCGGCTGGACTTCCGGCGTGTTGGCGGCCCACCAGGCCTCGTCGATCTGCAGGTTGCGCGCGGCATTGGCCGGGAAACCCGGCAGCTGCTCCTGCATATCGGCGGGAATGCCGCCGTAGATCGAGGTGTTCGCCACCACGAAGGGCAGCGAGGAGGCATAGGCCAGCATGCCCTCGGGCTGCATCATCCAGGCCAGCAGCTTCTGCGCCTCCGCCCCGCCCGGCGCGCCTTTCGGGATCGTCCAGTAGGATTGCTCGACGATGCTTTCATTGAAGGTGAAGCCGATCTTGCCGCTGCGCTTCTTCTCCTCCAGCGTCCGCGCCAGGCTCGAGCCCATCAGGTCGACCTCGCCGTTCTGCATCAGCACCGCCCATTGCGAAGTCTTCTCGACCCAGAGATCGATCTTGGGGCGGAGCGCGTCGAGCGCCTCGAAGGCCTCGTCTATGTTGATCGGATAGATCTCCTCGGGCGGCACCCCTGCGGCCATCAGCGCGATCTCGAAGGACGGGCGCGGCTGGGCATAGAGCGCGCGGCGCCCCTTGAAGCGGTCGGTATCGGCCCATTCGGTCCAGGTCTGCGGGCCCTCGCCGCCGAACAGGTCCGTGTTCCAGGCGATCACCGTCGAGAAGGCGACCGAGCCGATGCCGTATTCCTTGACCACCTTCGGGTCGATCGTCTCCTTCGGCACCAGCGAGAACACCATGTCGTAGTCGATCGGCTGCAGCAGGCCCTTCCGGATCGCCAGCTGCATCTGCGTGCCCTCGGTGTCGATCAGGTCCCATTCGACATTGCCGACGGTCTCCATCACCTCGAGCTTGGCCATGTCTGGGATCGAGGTGGTCGAGACGCCGATGCCGGAGACCTCGGCGAAGGGATCGAACCAGATGCGCTGCATCTCGTCGGCATAATGTCCGCCCCAGGTGCAGACCACCAGGCTGCCGCTGCCCCCGAGGGCCGGGAAATCCTGCGCCAGGCCGGGGCGCAGCCCGGTGCCGAGCGCGAGGGCCGAAGCGGCGGTGCCGCCCATGAAGCCGCGCCGTGTCGTGAAAGTCGTCATTCGCGTGTCCCTGTCCGGATAGCTGAAAGGGCCCGGGCGGCGGCCCGCCCGGGACGGCGGATCACTGGCGGCTCAGCCAGTCGAGCCAGCGGGTCTGCACCTCGGCATCATGGTCGAACCACCACTGGGCGTTGATGCGCATGACGTTTTCCGCGTTCTTGGGCGCGCCCGGCAGCTTGGCCATGGTCGCCTCGGGCAGGCCGTCAAGCGCGGTCAGGTTGGCCATGCCGTAATAGGGAAGGTCCATGAGCGACGCGCGCTGGCCTTCGGCGAGCATCATCCAGGCGACGAGCTTCTGCGCATCCTCGACATTCGGCGCGTTCTTCGGGATGGTCCAGTAGGACTGCTCGACGATGCTTTCGTTGAAGGTCAGCGCGAAGGGCTCGCCCTCCTCGATCTGCGCGGTGGTGCGCGCCAGGCTGGAGCCCATCAGGTCGACTTCGCGGTTCTGGATCAGCACGTCCCATTGCGAGGTCTTCTCGACCCAGAGATCGACCTTCGGCCCAATCTTGTCGAGCGCGGCGAAGGCGCGGTCGATGTCGATCGGATAGATCTCGTCCGGCGCCACGCCATCGGCCATCAGCGCGATCTCCAGCGCGGGCTTCGGACGGGCATAGAGCGCGCGGCGGCCGGGGAAGGCCTCGGTGTCGAAGAACTCGGTCCAGTCCTGCGGCCCCGCGGTGCCGTATTCCTCGGCATTCCAGGCGATCACCGTCGAGAAGGAGACCGAGCCGATGCCGAATTCCTCCATCTGCGACGGGTCGAGCTGGTCTTCGGGGACGAGCTGGAAGATCAGGTCATAGTCGATCGGCGCCAGCAGGTCGTCCTTCATCGCCAGGAGCATCTGGTTGCCCTCGAAATCGACCACGTCCCATTCGACATTGCCGACCTGGTCCATGATCTTCAGCTTGGCCACGTCCGGGATCGAAGTGAAGGAGATGTCGATGCCGGTCTCGTCGGGGAAGTTGCCGTACCAGAGCCTGTGCATCCGGTCGACGGTCGGGCCGCCCCAGTTGTTGACGATCAGCATGCCGTCGCCGCGGAAGGCCTCGGGGGCTTCGGCCAGCGCCGGGGCCGCGGCGAGGACGGGCAGCGCCGCGGCCAGGAGGGCAGTTCTTGCAGTCAGGGTCATGGGAAACTCCTTGTTGGGGGGAACGGGCCGTTGGCCGGCCTCTATTCGGGAAGCGAGGGCCCTCAGCGGGCCATCGCGTGGGACATCTCCGGCGCCCAGGACAGGCGGCGGCGCTCGCCCGGGACGGGCGGGGCGATGGTGCCGTCGAGCGGACGGGTGACCACCATCGGGCCCAGATCCGTGTCGAACTGCATCCTGAGCTGGCTGCCGAGGAAGCGGGACTCGGTCACGGTGCCGTCCACGGCCCAGTCAGGCGCGGCGGCGGCGTCGATCTGGACCGCCTCGGGACGCACGCAGAGCACGGTCTCGCCCGCGCGCGCGCCCGGCAGCGGAAGGCTGCGCCCGCCGAGGCTCAGCCGGTCACCCGAGGCCGCGCCGCGGAAGAGGTTCGACTCGCCGAAGAAATGCGCGACGAAGCTGTTGGCGGGCTTCAGGTACAGATCCTTCGGCGCGGCGACCTGCTGGATGCGGCCCTCGTTCACCACCGCAACGCGGTCCGACATGTTCAGCGCCTCTTCCTGGTCATGGGTGACGAAGATCACCGTCTGGCCGAGGCTCTGCTGCAGGCTGCGGATCTCGCGCTGCATGTCGACGCGCAGGTTGCGGTCGAGCGCGGAGAGCGGCTCGTCCATCAGGAGCGCCCGCGGACCGAAGGAGATCGCGCGCGCCAGCGCGATGCGCTGCTGCTGGCCGCCCGAAAGCTGGCCGATCCGGCGGTCGGCGAAGTCCTGCATGTGGACGCGGGACAGCGCCCAGGCGACGCGGCGCGCCTGCTCGTCCTTCGGCATCTTCCGCGCGCGCAGCGGATAGGCGACGTTCTGCGCCACCGTCATGTGCGGGAAGAGCGCGTAGGACTGGAACACCACGCCGATGTCGCGCTGGTGCGGCGGCACGCGGGAGATGTCGCGGTCGCCGAGCATCAGCCGTCCGCTGTCGGGCGAGATGAAGCCAGCGATCAGCATCAGCAGCGTCGTCTTGCCCGAGCCCGACGGGCCGAGGATGGTCAGGAACTCGCCCGGGCGGACCGAGAAATCGGCTTCCTCGACGGCCGCCTTGTCGCCGTAGAACTTGCTCAGGCGGTGGAAATGGATGCCGTATCCGTGCTGCTCGTCGCTCATCTTGGCTTTCTCTCGCATGGTATCTGCGGGCCCGGCGGCGGGAGCCGGGATCGTCGGGGGCGGGATGTCCGCCGTGTCGGGGCGCAGGGTCTCGGCACTGGCCGCCGCGCCGAGCGAACGCGGCACGCGCCGCGCCCGGCCCTGGCGGAGCCGGGACCAGAGGTTCCAGCCGCCGAAGGCCGCCAGCACCAGGAAGAGCTGCAGCGAGGCGATCGAGGTGATCGACTTGTCGAGCCCGTTCTGGCTGAGGCTTTCCCAGATCTTGCGCGGCAGCGTCTCGAAGCGCGGTCCCGCCAGCAGCTGGGCCAGCACCACTTCGTCGAAGGAGAAGACGAAGGAGAAGACGGCGGCGGCGAGGATCGCGGGCAGCAGGAGCGGCAGGATCACCTCGAAGAGCGTGCGGATCTGCGAGCCGCCGAGCGAGGCGGAGGCGCGCTCGTAGGCCGGGTCGAGGCTGGCGAGCCGCGACATGACCGGCATTACCACGAAGGGCAGCACCACCACCGCATGGGCCATCGCCAGCGGCCAGACCGAGCCCAGCAGGCCGTTCCGGGCGAAGACGATGTAGAGCCCGACGCCGATCACCATCAGCGGCACGATCATCGGCGCGATGAAGAACATCTTGAGGACCTTGGCGAAGCCCGGATGCTTGACGCGGGAAATCCCGATGGCGGCGGCGGTGCCGATCACCGTGGCGAAGAGCGTTGCCAGCACGGCGACCTTCAGCGACAGCCAGGCGGTGCGCCCCCAGCGCGGGTCCTCGATCAGGCCGGTGTACCATTCCAGCGAGAACTCTTCGGGGGGAAAGACGATGGCATTGCCCTGGCCGAAGCTGATCGGCACCATCAGCAGGATGGGCAGCATGATCAGCGCCAGCATGACCCAGCCATAGGCCTTGAGCGCGATGAGCGCGCGGCCGCGGACGAGGAACTCCATCAGCGTCCTCCCTTGTCGTAGATGCGGTCGATGCCCGAGACCCGGTCGTAGATGATCAGCAGTCCGAGGCAGAAAACGAGAAGCAGCATCGAGGTCGCGGCCGCGAGCTGCAGGTTGCCCAGCGTCTGGATCTGGTCGCGGATCGCCAGAACGATGGTGGGGGCGCGCCCTCCGCCGAGGATCGCCGGGGTGATGAAGAAGCCGAAGGCCAGGGTGAAGACCAGCATCGAGCCCGCGACCAGCCCGGGCAGGCTGAGCGGCAGGTAGACCTCGCGGAACACCCGCGCGGGCGGGGAGCCGAGGCTGAGGGCCGCGCGCACATAGGCGGGGTCGATTGCCTTCATCGCCGGGATCAGCGTGATCACCATGAAGGGCAGCAGGATGTGGATCAGCCCGACATAGACGCCGAACTTGTTGTAGACGAGCTCCAGCGGCTGGTCGATCAGCCCTGTGTTGACCAGCAGGTTGTTCACCACGCCGCGCCGCTGCAGGATGATGATCCAGCTGAAGGTCCGCGCGAGGAAGCTCAGCCAGAGCGTAACGAACAGGACCATCCCCATCCAGGCGGCGAAGCGCGAGCGGATGTTCACCATCAGATAGGCCAGCGGATAGGCCAGCAGCGCGCAGGCAAGCGTGGTGACGAAGGCCAGCTGCAGCGTGAAGCCGAGGAGCCGCAGGTAGACCGGCTGCATCAGGTCCCCGTAGCCCTTCAGGCTGAAGCCCTCGGAACTGCCGCCGCCGAAACTCATCCAGAGGAGCACGATCAGGGGCAGCACGAAGACCGCCGCCATCACGGCCATCGGCAGCGCCATCAGCGACAGGGTCAGCCCGCGCTGCTGGCGCTCCCAGGCGGTGGCGCCGTGGCGGCGCTCCTCCGGGCGGAGCCGGGCGATCCCGGCCTCGGTTGCGTCGATCTGGGTCATCGCCGCCTCAGACCGCCATCTCGGGGATCGCCACGCGGCCCTTGTCGATCACCGTCACCCCGTCGAGCGACAGCGAGGTCTTCCGCAGCGGCATGTCGAGATGGCACATCGTGTCGTTCTTGCCGCCGAGTTCGGTATTCGGGCCCAGCGAGAACAGCACGTTGCCGTAGTAGCTCAGCGAGTTGACGCTGATTTCCTCGGTGCGGGTGCGGGTGATGGCGCGGTGGAACCAGGTGGCGCTGTCGAGGAGGCCCCAGCCGATATGGCTGATCGCATAGGCGCGCGGGTCGCGGAAGCTTTCCATGTAGTCGCGGATCAGCGGCGCATCCATGCCGTCGCCGTCGATGCCGGTGACCTTGCCGCCCTCGATGGTCAGCTTCACCGGGCTCTCGATCATCCGCTGGAAGGCGGTAACGGTGTCGCCCGGCATCAGCATCACCGTGCCCTCGACCATGCCGTCATGCGCCTGGCTCAGCACCTGGCCGGTGCCCATGTGGTCCCAGCGGCCGGGCGTGTCGGTATAGCCGTATTGCGTCATCACCCTGTAGCCGCCCATCTGGAAGGTCGCGTCGGTGCCGTTCTCCGACCAGATGCGCAGGGTCTTGGCCTGCCCGAGCATCTTCTCGCCGAACTCGATCCGGCGGCGCAGGTCGGGGTTCGGGAAATTCGCGGCAAGCACGTCGAAAGGTTCGCGCACGAAGAGCATCCTTGCGCCCGCCGCGCAGATCTCGTCCTGCTCGGGCGAGAACAGCGTGCCCATCACGTCGATGACCAGGTCCGCCTTCTTCAGCGCCTCGATGACGGGCCGGTTGCCGGCAATCGCGGTGCGCCCGGTGGTCTGGCGGGCCGAACGCTTCTCGCGCAGCGGCACCGTCACCTGGAAGGGCGTCGCCCCCATCTCGCGCGCGGCGATCAGGAAGGCCTTGGCGTAATCGGCGCGGATGTCGTCCTCGCAGAGGACGATCACCGTTTCATGGGGCTTCAGCGCGCAGAGCTTCAGCTGGTCGGTGAAGAGCTTCACCATTTCATGCTGGGTTGCCATGGAACCGCCCCCTCAGTCGATCAGCGCGGCGCGGCGCGCCTCGGCGACCATGCCGGCCGTGTCGAATTCCGAGACCAGCCGTTCGCGCATCCGCGGCGCCGGGCTGGCGTTGACGTTCTCGAAAAGCGCGACGCGGCCCGCCAGGGAGGAGCAGGTGAGATCCCAGATGAAGTTCATCACGTGCTCTTTCTCCATGCCC
>NZ_QBKZ01000007.1 GCF_003056725.1 Mangrovicoccus ximenensis | reverse complement strand
GTGACGCCCTTGCCCGGCAGCAGCTCCTTCAGATGATGGCCGATATCGGGGTTCTCGAAGGAGGCCTTGCCGAAGCGCATGACCAGCCCCTGGCCGCACATTTCCTGCAGCACGTGGATGATGTGCGGATAGTTGCGGATCGCGTAGAGCCGCCCCGTGGTCAGCATCATCACGTCCGGGCACATCACGCCGCTTTCATTGACCTGCGCATTCGCCTCGGCGGCCAGCACGAAAGCCTCGAGCGTGCGGTTGTACTCGATGATCTCCGCCAGCATCGAGCGCACCGCCGGGATGCCGCCGGTGCCGAGCATGTCGACCACCATCTGCGCGCAGCCGACGAAGATCTCGGATTTCACCTTCAGGCGGGTCAGCACGTGGTAGTGCGCGAAGATCGTCGCCTTGCCGGAGATCTCCAGCACATGCTCGTTGCCCAGGTTGAAGATCCGGTTCTTCGGCACCCAGACGCGGTCGAAGATCACCAGCTGGTCGGCCTCCTCGCCGCGATGGGTCAGCGGATGGTCGAACGGGTCGGCGCCGGGCTCGGAGAGCATCTCGCGGCTGACGAGCTTGATGCCGTCGGAATTGATCGGCACCGCGCCCCAGATCGCGGCCTCCTTCGGCGTGCCCGGATAGGCGAGGTTGGAAAAGAAGATCTCGTTGGTCTGGGCGGCGATCGAGCCCACGGATTTCGCGCCCGAGATGCGGACCCCGTCCTTCTCGACCTCGACCACGCGCAGGAGCGACGCCGCCTGCGCCATCGGCGAGGAGCGGTCGTTCTGCGGGCCGGTCAGGCTCTCGGCGCAGGTGATCGAGTTCATCCGGCCGTAGTCGACGTAACGCTGCACGTTCTCGGCGAAATCGGGCTGGCACTCGCCAAAGGCCGACTTGAAGTCCTTGAAGAGATGCAGATGCGCCAGGATGCCCACGGCCAGCGTCGGGCCGAGGTCGATCGGGCGGCCGAAGGTGCCCACCGTCTTGCGCGAGGTGTATTCCATCATCTTGCGGCGGCCGACGAGGTCCTCGATGGTCTCGGGCACCTGCCAGGAGCGGCCGGTCACGAGGCCCGACTTGCGGTCGAGCACGGTGGTCGCCTCGGCGAATTCCTCGCTGAACTGGTCGTCGAACATCGAGGCCATCATGTCGACCCCGGCTTCCAGCGCGGGTTCGTCCGTCACCTTGTCCAGCTTGCGGCCGTTCACCCAGAGCTTGCGGCCGTCATCGAGCGATGCCTTGAACTCGGCCCCGGTCTTCAGCGCATGGGCCGGCATGGTCTTCGTCATCTGGTTCATTCGGTTTCCCTGTCGTTCTTCTTGGGCGATCGCCGCCGGATCCGGTCGAACCCTGTGGTTCGGTTCTCAACCAAGATGCCGTTCCGGAGGGTTGGTCAGTCAACCAAGGCGCCGCGATATGGGAAAAGATAGGCATCAGATTGATTTTCAAAAAAGTGGAAGTTTTGGCCCGTTTCGGCCTGAACCCCTCCCATTCCGGCCGAAATCTTCAACAACCACGCCAACCGACACTGATTTATTTGAAAAAACTGCATACCGAAGATGCTTGTTTTTTGACGTGCCACTCCTGCAGAGTCGGCAATTTACCATGATCCAAATCAATCAACCAACACTCAACCAAAGCAATTTTAAGCTTTTTGGTTGATTCTGGTTCTCCGTTGGTCGTAGTGGTTCAGAAACACACGGCAGTTTCGGTTGTTGCCATCCGCCGCATCCGGTTCATTCTTCCCCGGAAGAGGACGGCCACACAGCCACACGAGGGAGGACACACCGCATGGAAGACGCGAGCCCGCCGGAAAACCGCGGCGACAGCCTGGCAGCGCAGATCCGCAGCCTGTCGCAGGAGGGGCCGCTGCCGCCGGAACGCCAGCTTGCCGAACAGCTCGGCGTGAACCGCTATGTCCTGCGCAAGGCGCTGCGCGACCTGCGCGCGGGCCGCGAAATCCCCTCGAGCCGCCCGCGCAATGCCGGGCGCGGACGCAGCGGACTGGATGCTGCCGTCGAAGCCCGCCCCGCCCTGCACGAGCAGCCGCTCCGACCAGAGGGCGGGCAGGAACAGTTCGACGTCATAGAACGGCGCGCGCGTCCCGTTGACGGCACAGCCTTCGGCACCGGGCACCCCGACCCAGTCAGCGGCGGCGACCGCAACGCCGGAATGGCTGGTTCCGGCCAATGCGGCGCAGGCCTCCCGGTCCATGGCGGAGGCCGAGGCGGGCAGCAACGGCACGGCGGCGCCCAGGATGAACGGGATCGGGCATATCAGATCGGACAAACGCATGGCTCACTCCAGTCCAGCAATTCGGCTTTGGCCAAGCGGGCCCCGGTTTGCGCAGCCTTGAAAGGAATTCCGGTTGCTTCACGGATAAAAAGAATAAGAATCACATGAATTGCACGGTAAATGGGCGAGGCGGACTGGAGCGCGCATTTCGCGGGACAGGCGCAATGGACCGGCTCTCCGGTCTCCCTCCGGCCGGTCGTGGTGCCGCAGCGGGGGCGTCCGGACTGCAGGTGCATGTCCCTGGAGATGCTCCGCCGGATGTCGCGCAATGCCCGCGCCCGTCCGGGCCGGTGCCTGCCGGTCTCCGCCGCCGGAGATCCGGCTCCGGACGGCGCCGATATTCAGGACGGCCCGGCCGGGGCGGTGCGGCAAGTGCGTTTCCCGCTGCTGCAGCCGGACGCGCAAGGCCTGCGTCGGACTCGTTGCGGTCGCTGTGCTTTCCGGGCTGCCGCGCCGGGCGGCTCAGGCGGCCAGGGCGGAAATCACGGCGACGGAGACGGGCACGGCATAGCGCGTCCCGTCGGCATGGGTCCCGCTCACGGTCCGTTCGATCGCGGCGGCCATCCTCCCGACGGTTTCCGCGCTCTGGCTCCTGATCGGCATTCCGGCCCCTACGGTCGCCGTGAGGAAGATGTCGAAGAGCTCGGCCGGCCGGTCCGGCGTCCAGGCCGCCCCGGTCGCGCAGTGGTTCTGCATCACCAGTCCGGCCCCGGCCAGCAGGTCCCGCGCCTGCACCGGATCGGCGAAGGCGAAGAGGTCGGGCTGCGCGGGCGCGGCGGAGAAATCTGCGTTGGCCCTGAGCGCGCCGAAGACGGCGGCGAAGGCCGGAGACGCGGCGGGGTCCATCCAAGCCGCCATCGCGAAGGTGCCTCCGCACCGGAGCACGCGCCGGATTTCTGCCAGGGCTCCGGGTTGGTCAGCGATGTGCATCATCCCGAAATTGCACAGGACCTTGTCGAACTGCGCGTCCCCGAAGGGCATTGCCGCCGCATCGCCCTCGACGATCTCGGCACCGGGCGCCGCTGCCCGCGCCCTGGCGGCGATCTGCGGCGAGAAATCCAGCCCGGCCGCGTTGGCGCCGAAGGCTGCCGCTTCTGCCGCCAGCGTCCCCTGTCCGCAGCACAGGTCCAGGACATCGTCGCCGGTGGCTACCCGCTCCGCAACGATGTCGCGTCCGTCGCGGTCGGTGATCGGAGCGAAATGCCGGAGATAGGCATCGACGATATCTCGGTCCGACCGGCCGTCATGGTCGCGGGCGCCGAATTCGGTGAAACCTGCCATGGCGGAACGTTCCTCCGGAAACCTGATGCAATGTCGCATGGGGCGGGCCGTCTCCGAAGCCGGCGGTGACGGCAGTTCCCGGTCCGGGACGGCGCCGGCCGCCACGGCCTGAGGCATCGGCGGGACCGGCGCCAGCTGTCCGGTGCCGTTCAGGTTCAAGCCGGTCCGGAGGCGGGCCAGGGGCAGCACGGGATTTCCCCGCGCAGGGGGCTCGCTGGTCCAGTGCGGACCAACCGTCCCGGCGGCCTCCCGCGCAGCGCATGGGCGGAGCGCTGGCCCGACTCGGCCACCGCCGGAGCATCGTCCGGAGGGCAGCCGGGCCGGGCCGTCCTGCCGTTCAGAGGGCAGGAGGCTGGATCACAGGAACTGGCCGTTATCGACCTGGATCACCTGGCCGGTCACCGCGCGGCCCATGTCGGAGGCGAGATAGAGCGCCGCATAGGCCTGGTCGATCGGCTCGGTCGAGGGCACCGTCGTGTTGGTGTACTTGTCCGAGAATTCCAGCATCTCGCCGCCGCCTTCCTGCTCGCCCGCCGCCCAGGCCCGTGCGGCGTCGGTGTCGGTGACGCCCGGAGCGATCGCGTTGCAGCGGATCTTCGTCCCCGAGAGCCGGATCGCGATGTTCAGCGTCATGGTGTTGATGCCGCCTTTCGTGGTCGTGTAGGCGACGCCGCAGATCGGCTTGGTGCCGTTGACCGAGGAGACGTTGATGATCCGGCCCTCGTTCCTCGGCATCATGTGGTTGATCGCCTCGCGGCAGTAGCGGAACGGCCCGGCGAGGTTGATCTGCATGATCTCGTCGAAATGCTCGTTCGTGGTCTTCTCGACCGCGTACATCTCGCCGACGCCGGCGTTGTTGACCATGATGTCGACCTGGCCGAAGGCGGCGATGGCCTCCTTGAAGACCCGCGGCGGCGCCTCCGGATCGGCGCTGTCGGCGACCACGCCGATCGCCTTGCCGCCCTTCGCCCTGATCGCCTCGACCTCCTTGTCGAGCGCGTCCTTGCCGCGCGCGGTCAGCACCACATTGGCGCCTTCCTCGGCAAAGAGTTCGGCGATGGCCTGGCCGATGCCCTTGCTGGCACCGGTGATGACGGCAGTCTTGCCTTCGAGAAGCTTGCGCATCTTGGTCTTCCTCTTCTGTCTTTCCTGCCCGGACCTTGCAGGGCCGGGGCCGTTCCGCCGCGCCGCGTCTCAGGCGGCGCGCGGCAGGATGCGGATGCCGGCCTGGCGGCAGCGCTCCGAGATCATCGGCGCGAGATAGCCGCTCTTGCGGTACTTTTCGCGGTAGGCCGCGTCGATGAGGTCGGCGAGCGCCGGATCGGCGGCTTCGAAGGCCACCTCGAAGGAGGTGCCCTCGACCACGATCTTCCCGGCCTTCTGTGCCAGCGCGGCCCGGTGCCAGCTCGAACGCGCCCCGCTGTAGGGGCGTACATAGACGGCGCCGTCGAGCACCACCGACCAGATGAAGGTCGGGGTGCCGCAGGTGGTGCCGTCGGCGCGGAACGGGGCGATCCTCAGCCCGTCCGCCGCCGCGATCTGCGCGAGCGTTCCTTCGCTCCAGTCCATCGGCTGTCTCCTTCCTGCCGGACGCCCCCGCAGGGGCGCCGCGTGTCTGCACGAGATCTAGCCGTTCCGCGGAGCCGGAGTAGCCCGGCTGGGTCTCTGGCGGTCATGAGCGGCCTTCATCAGTGCGGCCGTCCTGCATCATTCCGCGGGCTGCACCGCGCCGCCGGAGCGGCGGTCGGCCCAGAGCACCGCGAGGCCAAGGAGCGCGATCAGCGCTGCCACGGCCGGCACTGCGGCATAGCCGAAGCCCGCGCCGAGCACCGCGGAAGGCCGGCCCCATCCGGCGCTCCAGCGCCGCGTCGATCGTGGCGCCCGCGTTGCGGCAGACCTCCTGGTACTCTTCCCCGGCATAGGCGGCGATCCAGGCGGCATAGGGCGTGTCCCCGGCCTCGGCCCCGAGCCGCGCGCCGATCTCGCCATAGCCCAGCACGCAGGGCGCCAGCGCCGCCAGCAGGTCGCACAGATCCCCCGCGACGCCCGCATCCATCACGTAGCGCGTATAGGCCAGGTTGGCCGCGCTCTCGGGCGCCGAGAAAAGCTGCGCCTCGGAAATCCCCAGTTCCGCGCAGGTCCGCACATGCAGCGACATCTCCATGTTGACCAGCGCGTCGACCGTCGCGGCGGCGGTCTTCATCTCCTCCATGGTCTCGGACTTGACCACGGCCAGTGCCCAGGCACGGGCGAAATGCACGAGGAACACGTAGTCCTGCACCAGGTAGTGGTGGAACGCCGCCTCGGGCAGCGTTCCGTCCTTCAGCCCCTCGACGAAGGGATGGCGCACATAGGCGTCCCAGTCCGTCCCGCAGGCGTCCCGCCAGGCGGAGAAGGCGCGGCCGTAATCCGGTCCCGTCATTCCGCCCCCAGATCGATCGCGATGTCGCTCACCGGCTTCGCTTCGGCGATCAGCCCGGCCTCGTGCAGGAAGGCCTCGAACCGCTTGTAGCGCCCGGCATCGAGCCCGGCCGGCGTCACCGAGAAGCGCGGCCAGGTATCCGCCCAGGCCTTCTCGTTCAGCTCGTCCTGCAGCTCCTTCGCAGTGCCCGAGAACAGCTTCCAGCCATCTTCGGGGTGGTTGACGATGAACTGCGCGGCCTTTTCCGTGGCGCCGAGGAAGCGCTGGATCATCCCGGCGTCCATCGTCTCGGGATTTGCCACGTAGATCAGCTCGTCATAGGTCGGCAGGCCCTCTTCCTCGACATAGAAGCAGCGGCCGTCGGCGCCCTCGATCTCCATCTGGTTCAGTTCGAAATTGCGGTAGGCACCGATCACGGCATCGACCTGGCCCGCCATCAGCGCGGGCGAGAGCGACCAGTTCACGTTGACCAGCTCGACATCGCCGAGGCCCAGCCCGGCTTGCCCGAGGATCTGCCCCAGCACCGCCTCCTCGACGCCCGCGACCGAGAAGCCGATCTTCTTCCCCTTCAGGTCGGCGATCTCCTGCACCGGTCCGTCCTGCATCACCAGCAGGCAGTTCAGCGGCGTGGCGATCAGCGTGCCGACACGCTTCAGCGGCATGCCCTCGGCGACCTGCAGATGCAGCTGCGGCTGGTAGGCGACGGCCAGATCGGCGCGGCCGGCCGCGACCATCTTCGGCGGGTCCGACGGATCGGCGGGGGCGATGATCTCGACATCGAGCCCGGCCTCGGCGAAATAGCCCAGCTCCTCGGCGACGAGGATCGGGCCGTGGTCCGGATTCACGAACCAGTCGAGCATCAGCGTCATCTGGTCATTGGCCAGGGCAGGGGCGGCCGCCAGCAGGGCGGCGGTGGTCAGAAGATGTTTCATGCGGTCTCCTCCGGGAGGCGCCAAAGCGCGTGGAAATGGTGGGTGGGGCCGTGGCCATGGCCGACGGACAGCTGGCCGGCGGCGGCGATGGCGCCCGCGACATAGGCTTTCGCGGCGGCGAAGGCGTCCTCGTCGGAGGCGCCCCCGGCCAGTTCGGCGGCCAGGCTCGACCAGATCGCCCAGCAGGTCGAGCCGCCGCTTCGCCCCGGCCGCAAAGGCCGCGCGGGCCGCGCCGATCGTCTCCGCCGTGGCCGGATCGCGCCAGTACTCCGCCTCGGGTCCGCCGATCAGATGGCGCGCCTGCGGAAACATCGGCTCGTCGAAATCGTCGAGAACGCCCCAGAGATGGTCGGGATGGCCGTGGGTGAAGAGCACATGGGTGACGTCTCCGGGCGCCACGCCGGCGGCGGCCAGCGCATCGGCGAGATCGCCCGCGCCCGGCTGGAAATCCGGGCCTGCCCCGACGTCGAAGAGCACGGTGTTGGTGCCGTCGCGCAGGAGCGTGACGTTGCAGGGCGCGACCAGCGGCCCGGCGGGATCGAGGCCATGGGCGGCGAGGATGGCGCTGCGCTCCGCCTCGGGCATGTCGCCGAAGATGAAGGCGGGGGGCAGCTCCAGATGCCCGTCCGACAGCGACAGGATCTGCCGGCCCTGGCCCAGGTCGATCTCGGTTCCCGCCCAGATCCGCCGCGGCAGGGCGAGGGCGGAGGCGGCGGCGAGGAAACGGCGGCGTGTCAGGATCATGGCAGGCTCCGGGGCTCAGGGCCGGACGATGGTCCAGCCGGCTTCGTCGAGGGTGATCAGCTCGACCACGCCGGCCTCGACCCTCTCGGCCATCGGCAGGATCGGGATTTCGGCGCCCTCGATCCGTTCCAGCGTGTCGATCGTGTTCTGGCAGGCGATGAAGGCGACGTTCGGCATCGACTGCTCGAAGGCTTTCAGCCGCTCCAGCACCGGCGAGCGGTCTTCGCGCAGCATGTCGATCCCGCCGCCGAAGACGACGATGCGGATTTCCACCTCCTCGGCATTGCCGCTGTAGTAGCGCGAGACATTGGCGGCGACGTTCAGCACCTCCTGCATTTCCGCCTCGCCGCCGTCGCTGAGCTGCAGCGCCAGATGGTGCAGCCAGCCGTCTTCGGCCCAGGCCGCCGCGGGGGCGGCGAGGGCCAGGGCCAGCGCCGCAGGGCGCGCCCATCCCATGATCAGTCCCATTCCGGTTCCTCCCGTTTGCCGGGGGCGCCGGACGGCCCGGGAATGGACGCGGCGCCCGGGGTCATTCTGGCGCGAAGCCTGCAAGATAGGCAATCACCGCCTCGATCTCCTCCTGCTTGCGCAGCCCCGCGAAGCTCATCTTGGTGCCCTGCACCACGTCCTTCGGCTTCGACAGGAACGCGGCCAGCAGATCGTGGTCCCAAGCCTTCCCTTCGGCGCCGAGCGCTTCCATGCCGGAGGAATACCGGAAATCCGCGACCGAGGCGACCGGACGGCCGAGAATGCCGTTCAGTTCGGGTCCGGTGGCGTTCTTCGCGCCGTCGCCGACCTTGTGGCAGGCCTGGCATTTCCGGAACACCTTGCCGCCTGCCTCGGCCAGAGCCGGATCGATCGCGGCGATCTCGACCGTTTCCGCCGGGGCCTCCGCTTCGGAGGTCTCCGCCGCCGGGGGCTCCGTTCCGGCGGCGGTGAGATGCAGGTCGGGCAGCGTTCCCGCAGGGCGGCCGTCCGGATCCTCGGGCGTGACGTTCAGCTTGACCGCGCGCTTGGTGATCTCGGCACTTTCCGCGCAGTCCGCCATGCAGGGCTCGGTCCGGAATTTCGGATACTCGATCCCGGGCCGGTCGTCGGGATAGAAGCCCTCCGCATTCGGCATGACGATGCCGGCGAAGTTCTCCTTCGACAGGACGAAGTCGTCCTCCACGATCCCGTTCGAATAGAGCAGGAATGCGCTGATCGCGTAGACATCGTCCGCGCTGAGCGTCTGCGCCATGCCGAAGGGCATGGAACGGTGGACATAGTCCCAGACCGTCGAGAGATAGGGCCAGTAGCTGCCGATGGTCTTGACCGGCCGGCGGTCCTGCAGGCTTCCGGCGCCGCCCGCCAGCACCGGCCAGTTGTCCAGCCCTTCGGCGAAATCGCCGTGGCACATGGCGCAGGCCTCGGCGAAGACCTCGTCTCCGGTCCAGACATCGCCCGATCCTTCGGGCAGGCCGGTGCCGTCCGGCAGCACGGTCATGTCCCAGGCGGCGATTTCCTCGGGCAGCGCCGGGCGGCCGAGACCCAGCGGCTCCGCGGCGGCCGGTCCGGCCAGGATCAGCGCGGCAAGCGCGGCTTCAACCCACTTCGACATTCTCGACCTCCCCGCTCGCGCGCACCCACCAGGTCTGGATGCCGTTGTTGTGGTAGACATTGTTCAGCCCGCGGATCTCGCGCAGCGCGTCCTTGGTCGGCTGGACATAGCCGGTCTCGTCCATGGCGCGCGACTGCAGGATCATCTCGGAGCCGTCCCACTGGATGGGCAGGCGGAAGCGGGTCAGCGCCTTCGGCTGCGGCGTGCCCTCGATTTCGGCCTCCTGCCAGTTCTTTCCGCCGTCGAGCGAGACATCGACCCGGGAGATCCGGCCGTTGCCGGACCAGGCGAGGCCTGTGATCACAAGCGGTCCCCGCCCGTGATAGATCGGCGCCTGCGGCGAGGGCGATGTGATCACGGATTTCGCGTCCATCACCCAGGTCCATTTCCGCGCCCGGCCGTCCGGCATCAGGTCGGTGTATTTCGAGGTCTCCTCGCGGCCCTCGACCGCCTGGTCGTAGACCGAGATGCGGCGCAGCCACTTGACCCAGAGATTGCCCTCCCAGCCCGGCACGACGGCGCGGACCGGATAGCCGTGTTCCTTCCTCAGCGCCTCGCCATTGGCGTAGAAGGCGATCAGCACGTCGTCCATCGCCTTTTCCAAGGGGATCGAGCGGCCGTTCGACGAGGCATCGGCGCCCTCGAAATAGATCCACTTGCCCTCGGGCTTCACCCCGGCCTCGGCCAGGAGCGCCGAGAGCGGCACGCCGACATATTCCATGTTGTGGATCATGCCTTGCGTGAACTGGCAGCCCTCGAGCTGCGCGCCGCCCCATTCCATGCCGCCATTGGCGGCGCATTCCAGGAAGGCGACGCGGCTCTGGCGCGGAAAACGGGTCAGATCCTCGTAAGTGAAGACCAGCGGCCGGTCGACCAGCCCGGTGATCATCAGCCGGTAGTCGCTCTTGCTGAGTTCGATCGCGCCGGAATGGTGCCGCTCGAAGGCGCAGCCCGCGGGGGTGATGGTGCCTTCGAGCGCGTGGATCGGCGTGAAGTTGATCGAGGAGACCGGGCTTTCGGTCAGCCATTCGACGTTGCGGCGCACCACGTGATCCTCGAAACGGATCGGCATCCCGTAGGGCGCGGCATCGACCGGATCGCCGAACTCGCTGGCCCAGGGCTGGACTTCGGTGATCAGCGGGTCGGGGCCTGCCGCGCGCGCGGTGCCCGCGGCCAGTGCCGCGCCCGAGGCGGCGGCGGGCCGCCGGGCGGCAGCGGAGCGGCCGGCAGCGCTCAGGACATCGTCAGCCTGATCGAGGCCACCCAGCAGGCAGCGGTCACGCTGCGCGACCACCTCATGGCGCAGATCGGGCTGACCTTCCGCTGCGCCACCGACCGGCGCATCGCCTGCGAGCTGGCCGAACGCATCGATCCCGACGGCTACCTGCGCGCCAATCTCTCGATCCTGTCGCGGATCCTCGGCGTCGGCACCGACCGGATCGAAGCCGTCCTCGACCGGATCCAGGGCTTCGATCCCGCGGGCGTCGGCGCCCGCTCGCTGGCCGAGTGCCTGCGGCTCCAGCTGGCGGACCGCGGCCAGCTCAGCCCCCGGATGGCCCTGCTTCTCGAGCATGTCGACCTTCTGGCGAAACATGATTTCGACCGGCTGGCCGCCATTCTCGGAACCGGTCGCGACGATGTCCTGCGCCGGATCCGCCTGCTGCGCGGCCTCGACCCGAAACCCGGCCGCCGCTTCGACGCCGAGCCGGTCCTGCCGGGGCTTCCCGACATCACCGCCGAGATCGCGCCCGGCGGCCATGTCGTCGTCGAGCTGAACCCCGCCATGCTGCCCAGCGTGCTGGTAAACCGCGACTACTACAGCGAATTGCGCGCGCGGACCCGCGACGCCGACGGCATCCGCTTCGTGACGGATTGCATGACCAACGCCAACTGGCTGGTGCGCAATCTCCACCAGCGCGCCCAGACCATTCTCGGCGTGGCGACCGAGATTGCCCGACGCCAGGAGGATTTCCTCAGATCCGGCCCGCGCCACCTGAAGCCGCTCGGCCTCCAGGACATCGCCGCCGCCACCGGCATGCACAAATCCACTGTCTGCCGGACCATCGCCAACAAGAGCATGCTGACCCCGCATGGCCTGTTCGCGCTGAAATACTTCTTCTCGAACCCGATCGGCGCGACCGGCGGCAGCGAAGAGCAGTCCGCAGAAACCGTGCGCCACAAGCTGCGCAAGCTGGTCGATGCCGAACTGCCCTCGGCCGTGCTGTCGGACGATGCGCTGGCGGCCGCGCTGCAGCGCGACGGCATCGACATCGCCCGCCGCACCGTCGCCAAGTACCGCGGCATGCTGCGCATCCCCTCGTCCGTCCAGCGCCGCCGCCAGAAGCGCGTGCCCCGGACGGAAGGCCCGGAGCCGCGCCCGCCTAGCGCGGCATGGCGCGGCGCTCGGCGAGCTGGACGAGACCCCGCGCAACGAAGGGGCCGAGGCCCGCCACCGCGAAGAGCCGCAAGGTCTGCAGCATCATCACGAAGGTCACGTCGGCCTGGGCATTGACCGCGATCAGCGCGATCGAGTCGATGCTGCCCGGCACCGTCGCCAGCAATGCGCTCATCAGGTCGACGCCCGCGACCAGCGACAGGATCCCCCCCGAGACCGCGCAGAGCACCATCAGCAGGAGCGACGCCGCGATCAGCGCGGGCATCGCCCGCAGCCCGGTACGCACCAGCTCGGGCGTGACCCGCAGGCCGATCTGCGCGCCAAGCGCCAGGAAGGCCAGCGCGATCAGCAGGGGCGGCAGGGCGACATTGATCCCGGCCATGCCCAATCCGGCCGCAAGGCACATCGGCACCAGGGAAGCCCCGGCCGGGAACCAGCGAAGGTGCCGTGCCGCCGCCACGCCCGCAAGGCAGGTGCCGAGCGCGGTCAAGGTCGAAGCCGTGTCAGGCGAGGGGCCGGCCGAGACCGGCATCGCCGCCGCGCCCGAGAGGAACATCGCCGCCACCACCATGGTGGCGATCACCACCATCAGCCGCACCACCTGGATCAGCGCGACCAGGCGGCTGTCGAGCCCGCGCTCATGCGCGATCGCGATCACCGTGCCGGCCATGCCCGGCAGGAAGCCCCAGATCGCCTCCTCGCGGTCGATCGAGGTCCAGCGGCCGCAGGCCAGCCCGACCGCGCATGCGGCCGCGAAAGTCAGCACCACGAAGGCCAGCACCACCGGCAGGTTGCGCCCGAGCTCCGACAGGACCGCCGCGTCGAGATGCGAGGCGATCAGGCAGCCGAGCACGCCCTGGCCCAGCTGATGGGCGAGTTTCGGCACCCGGATCGGGCTGCCGCGCTCGCCGCGCTTGGGCGGCGGCGCGGGCAAGCGGCAGATCGGTCATTTGCGGCCTCCTTCGAGCGCGCTGCGCAGCGCCGGGTGGCGCGTCGCCGCGAAGATCAGCAGCCCGACCGCCGTCAGCAGCGTCACCGACAGCGCGGTCGCCACGCCCCAGTTCAGCGTGCTCGTGATCTGGACCGAGATGTATTCGGCGATCATCAGCACCCGTCCCGCGCCGAGCAGCGCCGGCGTGACCAGGAAGCCGAAGGAAAAGATCGTCACGAACAGCGCGGCGATCATCAGCCCCGGCACCGAAAGCGGCAGCCAGACCCGCCAGAACACCGCCATCCTGCGCGCCCCGAGCGAGCGGGCGGCGCGGATCACGCTGCGGTCGATGTCCGAGAGGTTGGCATAGAGCAGCAGGATGGCGAAGGGCATCATGTAATGGACCATGCCGACGACCACGCCGAGCTGGTTGTAGATCAGCGACAGCGGCTCCTCGATCAGTCCCAGCGACTCGAGGCCCGAATTCACCACGCCGCGGCGGCGCAGGATGGTGATCCAGGCAAAGGCCCGCACCAGGACCGAGATCCAGAACGGCACCAGCACGAGGAACAGCGCCAGGCCGCGCCGCCGCGGAGGCATCTGCACCAGCGCCAGCGCCACCGCATAGGCGCCCGCCACGGTCAGCAGCGTCGTCGGCACGGTCACCTCGATTGTGGTCCACAGCACGCGGCGGATGGCCGGGTTGGTGGCCATCTCGGCATAGTTGCCGAGGCCCGGTTCCGGCTCGGTGAAGCTCAGCGCCAGCACCTGCAGGATCGGATAGACATAGAAGGCCAGCATCAGCGCGCCCGCAGGCAGCGTCAGCGCCAGGGCCCATTTTCTGAAATTCGACATGGCAACAGGACCGCCCGCGCATCGCGGGGGCTGCCCGGCGGGCGGTCCTCCTCCTGGATCAGCGGGAGATGAAATCGAGGAAGCGGTTCTGCACCTCCGCGTCATGCTCGGCGTAATAGGCGGCCGAGACATGCAGCACGTCCTTCAGGTTCTCCGGCGCGAGCGCGTAGACGGCCTTGTCCTCCTCGGTCATCAGCCCGATCGCCGCCGGGTTGGTCGGGCCGTTGCCCATGGCGCGCAGCAGCGTCACTTGGCCTTCGGGCTGCAGCGAGGAATTGATGAAGTTGTAGACTTCCGCGCCGGCGGGGTTGCCCTTCGGCACCGACCAGGCCGAGGCGAAGATCAGCTGGTTCTGCCAGGTCCAGGTCAGGTCGGGATTCTCCATCCGCAGCAGGTTGGCGCGGGTGTGCCAGATATTGCCCATCACCACCTCGCCCTCGCGCAGCAGCTGCTGCGACTGGGCCCCGCTTTCCCAGAAGATGATGTCCTCGACATAGGGTTCGAGCAGCGCGAAGGCCCGGTCCACGTCCAGCGGGTACATGTCCTCGGGGCGCACGCCGTCGGCCATCAGCACCGCCTCGAGCTGGCCCTGGACCCATTTGCACATGGTCCGCTTGCCGGGGAACTTGTCGAAGTCGAAGAAATCCTTCCAGCCGGCCGGGGGCTCGCCGCCGGTGCGTGCCGCGTCATAGGCCAGCACGTTCGAGAAGATGTAGTTGGCGATGCCGTATTCCGCCGCCATGCCCTCGCCGACCAGCGAGGCGTCGACGATGCCGTAGTCGATCGGCTCGACATAGCCGCCCGCGCCGAGAACCGCCGCATCGGTCATGCCGCCGTCGGTCGCGTCCCAGATGACATTGCCGGCCTCGACCATGGCGCGCACCGCACCGGTCGAGGGGCCCGCGCCGTCGACCACGACCTCGATGCCGGTCTCTTCGGTGAAGGGAATGCCGTAGGCGTCGCGGAAGGCGTCGATCGCCGCGCCGCCCCAGTTGCAGACCACGATCTCGCCGACCTGGGCATGCGCCGCGCCGGGGCGCAGGACCGCGGTCAGGCCGACCGCCGAGAGCGCTGCGATGAAGTCGCGGCGGCTCAGCGCTCCGCTGCGCAGCTTGTGGCGGGCAATTTCGAAGGCATCCTGCTGGAATGTCTGGCGTTTCATGTGGGTTTCCCTGTCTGTGCACTCTTGCGGTGCTGTACTCGAACACGTGGCAGGCGGGCGGCCTGCGGCGGTCGCCCGTGCGGTTTTCGCTCCTCCCTGCGGTCCTGCGGCCGGGACGGGCGCGCGCGCCTCGCCCCGGGCAAGTCTCCTTCCCGCTGCGGTCTTGGCAGCGGGGACGTCATCTGCCTTGCGCGCCGCCCTCGAAGAGCGCGGCGATCGAGGGATTGGTCTGGCTGCCCGCCGAACTCGTGTTGGCGACCCGCACCAGCGACGGCTCCGGCAGCGCGTCAGGGTCGGCCGCGACCTCCACCGTGACCGGAACCGCCGCCGAGGCGATCCCCGAGGCCTCCTCGAGCGAGACGAAGAGCTGCGTCGAGGCGGCCGGATTGTCGGAGACGTTGTCATAGGTGAGGTGCTCGATCAGCGCCTCGACCGCGGCGCGCCCGGCCGCCGCTTCCAGCGCGATGACGAGGTCGCGCCCGCCCTGCCCGTCCGAGACCACCGTGCCGATTGCCGTGCCGCCGTAGCTGACGGCATTGCCGGACAGGCCGATCTGGCCCGGCCCGGTCCCGGCATCGAGCAGGCCGAGCACATGCTGGTCGCGTCCCTCGAGCGGGCCGCGGTAGCTTTGCACCTCGTCCTGGATCAGGTGGCCGAAGACCAGCCGCCCCCCGCCGAAGCTCGTGCTGTCGGCGTCCGACAGCGCCGCCGCCATGCCCGGATCGATCAGTTGCGGACCGTCATTCTCGGCGAAGGCGACCCGCTCCGGCAGGCCTTCGATCCGCGGCGCGAGCGCGGCGCCGTCAAGCGCGCCTTCCGGGCCGAACAGCCGCAGGTAGACGCCGGTGCCGCTGCCGTCGCTGCCCGCATCCGACTGGAACACCGCCGCCAGCAGCCCGCCGCCGAGCCAGGCAAGGTCGGGATTGGTCTGGTCGCCGCCCGTCCCGGCATTGATCTGGGTGACCGCGCCCGCGGCATAGCTGTCGGTCCCGGCATCATGGGCCACCTCGCGGAAGAAGGTGCCGTAGGTGTAGTTCGCCGCCGGGCTTTCGCCGTTCTGGTAGGAATAGTCGTGCCAGGCGATGGTGAAGCCCCCGGCCTCCCCGGCGATGATCGCCCGTCCCCGGTCGGTCGAATAGGCGTCGGCATTGATCGCGATCTCGCCCGAAGCGGCGGTGCCGTCGGCATTGAAGACCCGCGCCACAACCCCGTCGCCATCGCCGTCGCGGGTCCCGGACCACATCACCGCGAAGCGGCCGTCCGAGAGCACGGCGACCTCGGGCTCGTACTGGCCGCCCGACGTGGTGGCATTGACGCGGAAGGGCGCGGCCAGCTCGGTGCCGTCGGCATCGAGGATGCGCGCGAAAATGCCGTCATTGTCCCCTGCCCCCGCGCCGCGCCAGACCGCCACCGCGCCCGAGCCGAGCGCGGCCAGTTCCGGCGAATTCTGCTGGCCGGTATCGACCGTGCCCGAGAGCGGGAATTCCGGGGTGCGGACCGTGGTGCCGTCGGCTTCGTAGATCTTGGCGCGGACCTCGTAATAGCCCTGGTATTGCGGCGAGCCCTGGTAGTAGGTACCCCAGTCGTCATGCCAGGCGACCATGATCGCCCCGTCTGCCAGAACCGTCAGCGCGGGCTGGTTCTGGCCGTCGCGGGTCAGCTCGTTCACCTGGATCTCGGCCCCCAGCGGCACCAGCTCGGGGGAGAAGCGGGCCAGGAAGACGCCGGTGCCGGATCCGTCGCGGGCGTTGCCGTCGGCATAGGCCAGCACGAGGTTGCCGTCGCCGTCGAGCTTGACCTGGGGGTCGGACTGGCTGCCCGCGGCAATCTGGTTGAGCCGGACTTCCTGTCCCAGGCGCTGGCCGGCGGCGGTGAAGCGCTGCGCG
>NZ_QBKZ01000006.1 GCF_003056725.1 Mangrovicoccus ximenensis | reverse complement strand
AAGATCCCGGTGCCCGACCCGTCAGCGCCCTCGGAGGTGTAGACCACCGCGAGATCGCCGGAGGGAAGGACGAGCACCTTCTGCTGGCTCTGGTTTCCGGACGTGAACGCATTGACCTGAATGTCGGACGTGAGAATGTTCATTTTCCCCCCCAGGAAAAAAACTCCGGCAAAGCTGCCGCGACTTGAAATTACCGACCGGCAGCCCTCCTCCGGGAACACCGCCTGATCACGCAGAATTTACGCACCGTTAAACAAATCTCCACGTCGGAATTCAAGAATTGACAGCTGTCCTAGCGTGCTCTACCACGTTAAATCCTTGGCGATTCAAGCATTCTCGGCGGTCCGCACGGTATAGCGGACATGTGGCGCCGGGCCGCATGAAGTTCTGTCCGCAGCTGCCGCGGCCGTGAACGGTCAGAGCTCGTAGCTCTGGTGCATCTCCGGGATTTCGGTGCGCTCCGGTCCCAATGCCTTCGACAGTGCCTTGAGCGCCTTGGTCTCGCCATGCACCAGGAAGGTCCGTCCGGGCGAGCCGGTGCGGGCATGCCAGAGCTTCAGGTCGCTCGCCCCGGCATGGGCGGAAAATCCGTTGATCGTGTGGATCTGCGCCCGGACCGGAATGTGCTCGCCGAACAGCTTCACCTCGCGCGCGCCGTCGATGATGATCCGCGCCAGCGTCCCCGCCGCCGCATAGCCGACGAAGATGACGCTGCTTTCCGGCTTGCCCAGGTTGTGGCGCAGGTGGTGGCGGACCCGGCCGCCGGTGCACATGCCCGATCCCGCCATGATGATCGAGGGCGCGTCGCCGCGGTTGAGCATCATCGAGTCCCGCGCCTCGTGGACGAAGTGCAGCTTGGGCAGGCGGAACGGGTCCTTGCCGTCGCAGATCATCGCAGCCAGTTCGGCGCGCATCGCTTCCGGGTGGCGGCCGAAGATCCGCGTGGCCGAGATCGCCATCGGCGAATCCAGGTAGACCCGCAGCGAGCTGCGCAGCCGTCCGTCCTCCATCCCCTGCCGCAGGAACCACAGCAGCTCCTGAGCGCGCTCCATCGCGAAGGTCGGGATGATCACCCGGCCGCCGCGCTCGTCGGCCCGGTGGATGGCGGCGAGGAATTCCGAAATCGAACTGTCGAGCGAGCGGTGGTCGCGGTCGCCATAGGTCGACTCGAGGATCACCACATCGGCATTGCCCGGCGGCACCGGCGGGTTCAGCAGCGGCCGGTCGCCCGGACCGATATCGCCCGAGAACAGCACGCGCCGCTTGTCGCCGTCCTCGTCCAGCTCCAGCAGGATCGAGGCGGAGCCGAGGATGTGCCCGGCATCGAAATAGGTGGCGGCGATCCCCGGGAAGAGCTTGATCCGCTGGCGGTACCGGACCTTGCGGCCGAAGCTGTCGACCGCGTCGAGCGCATCCATCGTATCGTAGAGCGGTTCGTAATTGCCGCCGCGCTCGCCGTGGCGGTGGTGGCGGCGGGCATCCTCCTCGTGCAGATGCGCCGAATCGAGCATCACCAGACGCGCGAGATCCGCAGTCGCCGAGGTGGAGATGATCTCGCCCTCGAAGCCGCGCTTGACCAGCAGCGGCAGCCGCCCGCAATGGTCGAGATGGGCATGGGTCAGCAGCACGAGATCGATGTCGCGCGGCTCGAAGCCGAACTCGGCGGCGTTCTCCTCGTGCAGGTTGTGCCCGCCCTGGAACATGCCGCAATCGATCAGGATGCGGCGGCCGCCGCATTCGACCAGATGGCAGGAGCCGGTGACCTGCCCGGCCGCCCCGTGAAACGAAATCCTCATGCCAGCCCCTCCTCGGCACAGTGGGCGGGCGCGCCGGTCATCGGCCGCCCTGCCAGGTCGTACCAGCGCCGGATGTCCTCCCAGATCTCCTGCGCGGTTTCTGCGAACCAGAACAGGTCCCGGTCCTCCGGATCGATCACCCCCTCCTCGACGAGGAAGTCGAAATCCACGGCCCGCTCCCAGAAGGCGCGGCCGACCAGAACCACCGGAACCGGCCGGATCTTGCGCGTCTGGATCAGGGTCAGCGTCTCGAACAATTCGTCGAGCGTGCCGTAGCCGCCGGGAAACACCACCAGCGCCCGCGCCCGCATCAGGAAATGCAGCTTCCTCATGCCGAAATAGCGGAAGCTGAAACACAGCTCCGGCGTGACATAGGGGTTCGGATACTGCTCCTGCGGCAGCGTGATGTTGAGCCCGGCCGTCCGCGCCCCGGCCTCGCTGGCGCCGCGGTTGGCGGCCTCCATCATGCCGGGCCCGCCGCCCGTCACCACGACCAGCCTGTTGCCGGGCCGCCCCGAGGCCTGCCGGGCCTGCATGTCGGCTGGTCCCCGGCTCCGCAGTGCGTCCGGCAGGAGACGCGGCCCGGGGGCCCCGGCGCGGCGGACTAGTCCTGGTCGTCCCGCTCCGTCCCGTCGCGCCGGAACGGGCCGTAGCTGGTGAGGATCTCGATCTCTTCGTCCACCGCGGCGCGTTCGGCCTCGAGATATTCGCCGATCGCATGGGCGAAGCTCTCGTTGGCGACCCAGTGCAGCGAATGCGTGGCGGCGGGCAGGTAGCCGCGGGCCAGCTTGTGCTCGCCCTGTGCCCCGGCCTCGACCCGTTTCAGCCCGGTCTCGATCGCGTGGTCGATCGCCTGGTAGTAGCAGGCCTCGAAATGCAGGCAGGGATGATGCTCGATCGCGCCCCAGTAGCGGCCGAAAAGCGACTCGCGCCCGAGGAAGTTCAGCGCCCCGGCCACCGGCCGCCCGTTCCGCATCGCCAGCACCAGCATGACGTCGCCGCGCAGATGGGCATGCGCCTGCGCGAAGAAGTCCCGCGTCAGGTACGGCGTCCCCCATTTGCGGCTGCCGGTGTCCTGGTAGAAGGCCCAGACCGCGTCCCAGTGATGCGGCTCGATCTGCTCGCCGGTCAGCCGCAGGATTTCGCCGCCGAAGCCCTGCGCGGTGGCGCGTTCCTTGCGGATGTTCTTGCGCTTGCGCGAGCTGAGCGAGGCGAGGAAGCCGTCGAAATCGGCATAGCCGTCGTTCAGCCAGTGGAATTGCTGGGTGACGCGGTGCATCAGCCCCATGTTGCTGCCGCGCGCGGCCTCCGTGCCGGTGCAGAAGGTGGCATGGACCGAGCTCAGCCCGTGGCTTTCGGCCACCTGGACCGCGCCCTGGATCAGCGCCTCGGTGCCCGCGCGCTCCCAGCCGGGCTTCGTCAGGAAGCGCCGTCCGGTCGCCGGGGTGAAGGGCACGGCGATCTGCAGCTTCGGATAGTAGCGCCCGCCTGCCTGCTCGTAGGCATGGGCCCAGTTGTGGTCGAAGATGTATTCGCCCTGGCTGTGGCCCTTGGCGTAGAGCGGCGCGCAGGCCACCGTCTCGGTGCCGTGGCGCACGACGAGATAGCGCGGCTGCCAGCCGGAGCGGCCGCCGACCGAGCGGCTGTCCTCCAGCGCCTTCAGGAAGCGGTGGGTGGTGAACGGGTCGAGGGGCGGGCCGCCATCGGCTGTCTCGGGGCAGGCGCAGGCGTCCCATTCCGCGGCCGGAATGGCGTCGAGGCTCCCGATGGCGGAAACCTCGAGCAGGGCATCATCGCTGGGCATGGGATGGGTCATGCCCCATCAATTGGACGGCGTGCTGCCGGGGTCAAGATCCGCATCGGGCGCCGCGGGCCGGTATCGCTCGAAGGTGATATTTGCGGCAAAGCGGCGGGCCTCTGCCTCCTCTTCGGGGCTGCGCACGGTCCAGGCGAGGATCGGCAGGCCGGCCGCGCGCAGCGGTCCGAGCCAGGGAGCGGCGCGCTCGCGCATCCCGTGCGAGATGAAGCCCGCGCCGTAGTCGCGCGGGTCGAGCGCCCGCCTGGTTGATGCCGACCGCCAGGCCGAGCTGCGCGAGCGCAACGTGTCCTCCGACTCGGCCTATCGCGACGCGCAGACCGCGCTGGCCCAGGCCGAGGCCGACGTGGCCGCCGCGCAGGCGGTTCTGGACGAGGCGCAGCTGAACCTCGACTATACCGAGGTGCGGGCGCCGATCGCCGGCACGATCGGCCGGGCGACGATCACCGAAGGCGCGCTGGTGACGGCGCAGGCCGACGTCATGGCGACGATCCAGCAGCTCGATCCGGTCTATGCCGATTTCACCCAGTCGGTCGCGCAGGTGCTGGCGCTGCGCCGCGCAATGGCAGCGGGCCAGCTGGTCGCGGCGGCGCCCGACGAGGCGCGGGTGCACATGACCTATGACGACGGCAGCAGCTACGGCCCTGCCGGGCGGCTGCTGTTCTCGGAGGCGACCGTCGATCCCTCGACCGGGCAGGTCACGCTGCGCGCCGAATTCCCCAATCCCGAGGGCGACCTGCTGCCGGGGCTCTATGTCCGGGTCCAGATCGAGCAGGCGACCCGGCAGGACGCGCTGACCATCCCGCAGATGGCGGTGCAGCGCGACGGCGAGGGCGCGCCCTTCGTCTATGTCCTGTCGCAGGACGACACCGCGGAAGCGCGGCCGGTGACGCTGGGCGCCACGATGGGCACCCGCTGGCTGGTCGACGAAGGCCTTGCCGCGGGCGACCGCGTCGTGGTCGAGGGCGCGCAGAAGCTGTCGCCGGGGGCCGCCGCCGCACCCGAAGCCTGGCAGCCCGCCCAGGCCGTCCGCGCCGCAGTTCCCGCCCAGTAAGGACCGGACCATGGCACAGTTCTTCATTCTCCGCCCGGTCCTGGCCTGGGTGATCGCGATCTTCATCGTGATCGCCGGCCTCCTGGCCCTGCCGCAGCTGCCGGTGGCGCAATATCCCAATGTCGCGCCACCGCAGATCCAGATCTCCACCAACTATACCGGCGCCACGCCGACCGAGATGTACCAGTCCGTCGCCCAGCCCATCGAGGAAGAGCTGAACGGCATCCAGGGCATCCAGTATTTCGAGTCGACCTCCGACGTGTCGGGCGCGATCTCGATCACCGCGACCTTCGCGCCCGGCACCGATGTCGGCACCGCGCAGGTCGACGTGCAGAACGCCGTCAGCCGGGTCGAGCCGGTCCTGCCCGGCACCGTGGTCGATCAGGGCGTCAACGTGCAGGAGGCCGGCGCCGGCTTCCTGATGATGGTCTCGCTGACCTCGTCCGACGGCTCGATGAGCGATGTCGCGCTCGGGGACTACATCAACCGCAACGTGGTGAACGAGATCCGCCGCATCGACGGGGTCGGCCGCGCGCAGGTCTTCGCCTCTGAGCGGGCGATGCGGATCTGGCTCGATCCCGACAAGCTGACCGGGCTCAACATGACCCCGGCGGATGTCGCAGCCGCGATCCAGGCGCAGAACGCGCAGGTCGCCGCGGGACAGATCGGCGCCGACCCGAACCCGGTGGGCACGCAGCTGACCGCGACCGTGCTGGTGCGCGGCCAGCTGACCGATGCCGAACAATTTGCCGATATCGTGCTGCGCGCCAATTCCGACGGCTCGACCGTGCGGCTGCGCGACGTGGCCGAGGTCGAGGTGGGCGCGGATACCTACAACTTCGCCTCGCGGCTGAACGGCCAGCCCTCGGCGGCCGTGGGCGTGCAACTTTCGTCGACCGGCAACGCGCTGGCCACCTCCGAAGCGGTGCGCGCGGTAATGGCCGAGCTGGAGCAGTACTTCCCCGACAGCGTCGAATACACGATCCCCTATGACACCGCACCCTTCGTCGAGAAGTCGATCTCCAAGGTGATCCACACGCTGATCGAGGCGGTGGTGCTGGTCTTCATCGTGATGTTCCTGTTCCTGCAGAACTTCCGCTACACGGTGATCCCGACCATCGTGGTGCCGATCGCGCTGGCGGGCACGCTGGCGGTCATGCTGGTGGCGGGCTTCTCGATCAACGTTCTGACCATGTTCGCCATGGTGCTGGCGATCGGCATCCTCGTCGACGACGCCATCGTGGTCATCGAGAATGTCGAGCGCATCATGGCGCAGGAGGGGCTCGGGCCGAAGGAGGCCACGCAGAAGGCGATGGGCGAGATTTCGAACGCGATCATCGGCATCACGCTGGTTCTGGCGGCGGTGTTCATCCCGATGGCCTTCTTCCCCGGCTCCACCGGCATCATCTACCGCCAATTCGCGCTGACCATGGTCGTGTCGATCCTGTTCTCGGCCTTCCTCGCGCTGACCCTGACCCCGGCGCTCTGCGCAACCTTCCTCAAGCCGATCACCGGCCATCACGAGAAGCGCGGCTTCTTCGGCTGGTTCAACCGCCGCTTCGACGCGCTGACCAGCCGCTATTCCGGCGGGGTCAAGCTGATCACCCGGCGCAGCGGGCTGGTCATGGTCTTCTATCTCGCGATCGTCGGGCTGACCGGGCTCGGCTTCACCTCGCTGCCGACCTCCTTCCTGCCGAACGAAGACCAGGGCTTCATCATCGCCGACGTGCAGACCCCGCCGACCGCCAGCTCGCAGAGGACCGACGGCGCCCTGCAGGCGATCACGGATTACTACGGGTCCGACGATGCCGTGACCAACGTGGTGACGATCCGCGGCTTCTCCTTCTCCGGCCAGGGGCCGAATGCCGGCCTGTCCTTCGTCACCTTCACCGACTGGGCGGAGCGGGACCGCTCGGCGCAGGAGATCGCGGATGCGGGCAACATGGCGCTCTCCGCCAAGCGCGACGCGCAGATCTACTCGCTGTCGCCGCCGGCCATCCCGGGCTTCGGCACCTCGGGCGGCTTCACCTTCCGGCTCCAGGACCGCTCCGGCCAGGGGCAGGACGCGCTGAACGACGCGGCGCGGCAGCTGATGGCCGCCGCCCAGGACGGCGGCGTCGTCACCGGGCTGCGCATCGAGGGCATGCCCGAAGCGGCGCAGGTCACGATCGACATCGACCGCGACAAGGCGCAGACCTTCGGCGTGTCCTTCGCCGACATCAACCAGACGATCAGCGCCAGCCTCGGCTCGAGCTATGTCAACGACTTCCCGAACCAGGGCCGGATGCAGCGCGTGATCGTCCAGGCCGCCGAGGGCAGCCGGATGCAGGCCGAGCAGATCCTCGACCTGACGGTGCGCAACGCCAATGGCGGCATGGTGCCGTTCTCCTCCTTCGCGGCCGTGTCCTGGAACACCGGGCCGTCGCAGGTGGTTGGCTATAACGGCTACCCCTCGGTGCGGATCGCCGGGAACGCGCTGCCGGGCTTCTCCTCCGGCGCCGCCGTCGCCGAGATGGAGCGGCTCGCCGCCGACCTGCCGCAGGGCTTCGCCTATGAATGGACCGGCCAGACGCTGGAGGAGATCAGCTCGGGCAACACCTCCATGCTGCTCTTCGCGATGTCGATCCTCTTCGTCTTCCTGCTGCTCGCCGGGCTCTACGAAAGCTGGGCGATCCCGCTCTCGGTGATGCTGGTGGTGCCCCTGGGCGTGATCGGCTGCGTCGCCGCGGTGATGCTGCGCGACATGCCGAACGACGTCTATTTCAAGGTCGGGCTGATCGCGATCATCGGGCTTTCGGCCAAGAACGCGATCCTGATCGTCGAATTCGCCAAGGAGCTGCGCGAACAGGGCATGAGCCTCGGAGACGCGGCGATCGAGGCGGCGCGGCTGCGCTTCCGGCCGATCCTGATGACCTCGATGGCCTTCACGCTCGGCGTGGTGCCGATGGCGATCGCCACCGGGGCCTCGGCGGCCTCGCAGAACGCGATCGGCACCGGCGTGATCGGCGGCATGGTCACGGCGACCATCCTGGCGATCTTCTTCGTCCCGGTGTTCTTCGTCTTCGTCCTCGGGCTCGCCGCCCGGATGCGCGGAGACCGCAAGGCCGCAGCCGCCGCATAGCGGCACCGGCGGCGGCCCTGCGGGGCTGCCGCCGAAACGGATTTTCCAGCATGCCGCCAAAAGAGGGAACACCCCGGACCGCCGGACGGGACGGACGCCGCCGCACGCCCGAGCAGATCCGCGCCGCCCGGGCCCGCATCCTCTCCGCCGCGACGGCCGTCTTCACCCGCAACGGCTTTCACGGGGCCACCGTCGACGACATCGTCCGCGAAGCACGGGTCAGCAAGCCGACATTCTACCGCCATTTCCCTGCCAAGGAAGCCAGCCAGGAGGCGATCGTGGCTGGCTACCGGAGCGGGCTCGGCAAGGCAGTCGCAGAAGCCGCCGCCGTGCAGGCCGGGTCCGGCGCCCCCCTGCGCGACAGGGCCGTGCCGGTCCTGCTCGGCATCCTCGACTACATGGAGCGGAATTCCGCGGCGACGCGGCTGTGCCTGCTCGAGGCGCCCTGCGCGCAGGATACCTTCGAGCATCTCGCCGATTGCCTGGCCGGACATGCCGCCCACGACCAGGCCAGGGGCGCGCTGCGCGCCGACATCCCGCCGAAGGTCATCGCCAGGGTATCCGCGGGAATGCTCAGGCAGATCTTCTGTTCCGCGGCCTGTCCCGAAGACCGGGCCGCCCTCGCGGAAAGCTATGCACGCCTCCTGTCGGAAGGATGTGCCGCAGGTCATGCCGCGGGATGCGGCAATTGACCGGGAGCGGCCCGCCGACGGCCCCCTCCTTGCCCTGACCGCAGCACGGCAGCGCGAGGATGGAGATGCCGCGGCCGGGCGCCTGCGGCGGGCATCGGCCGCGGCTGCCAGTCGCAGTGCGGCCAGCGCCTCCGGCCCGTTTCCGGCAATGCCGTGGCGGGCGGCAAAGGCCGCGCCGACGGCCTCCATCTCGGCCTGCGTGGCGGTGCCCGGGCGTTCGCCGTTCATGCCCGAAAGGATCACGGCCTTGTGGAACAGCCCCTGCGCCCGCGGCGAGGTGGCGAGGTAATGCACCGAAGCGCCGCCCGCGCTCTCGCCCATCACCGTGACATTGCCGGGATCGCCGCCGAAGGCCGCCACGTTGTCCCGCACCCAGTCCAGCGCCGCGATCTGGTCCAAGAGCCCGTAATTGCCGAAGAGCCCGCGCTCCTCGTCGGCGGCGGTCAGCGCCGGATGGGCAAAGGTGCCGAACCGGCCGAGCCGGTAGTTGATGCCGACGAACACGATGCCCTGCCGCGCCAGCGCGGCGCCGGAATAGGTCGCGGGCGAGGCGCCGCCATTGAGGAAGGCGCCGCCATGGATCCAGACCAGCACCGGCAGGCCATGGGCGGCCGCGGCGGGCCGCCAGAGGTTGAGATAAAGGCCGTCCTCGTCCGGCTCGGCGCCCAAGGGCGCGGCATCGACATCGACCGGCGCCTGCATGCAGTCATGGCCGTAGGCGGTGGCATCGCGCAGCCCCTGCCAGGGCATGACAGGCTGCGGGGCACGCCAGCGCAGCGGACCGGTCGGCGGGGCGGCATAGGGAATGCCCTTCCAGGCGGCCACGTCTCCGGACACCTCTCCGCGCAGCGCGCCGCAGGGCAGCGGGGCCGCCATCGCGGCGGCCGAGGCCGCGCAGCCCGCCTGGGCGGCGAAGACCGCCAAGGAGCGCGCCGCGATCCTGCGCCGCTGGTACGAGCTGATGGTCGAGCATGCCGACGAGCTGGCGCGCATCCTGACCATGGAGCAGGGCAAGCCGCTGGCCGAGGCGAAGGGCGAGATCCTCTATGGCGCGTCCTTCGTCGAATGGTTCGCCGAGGAGGCCCGCCGGGTCTACGGCGACGTGATCCCGGGCCATGCGCCCGACAAGCGCATCGTCGTGGTCAAGCAGCCGGTGGGCGTGGTCGCGGCGATCACGCCGTGGAACTTCCCCAACGCGATGATCACCCGCAAGGCCGGTCCCGCGCTGGCTGCGGGCTGCGCCATGGTGCTGAAACCCGCCGCGCAGACGCCGTTTTCCGCGATCGCGCTGGCCGTCCTGGCCGAGCAGGCCGGGCTGCCGCCGGGGCTCTTCTCGGTGGTGACCGGCTCGGCGCGCGAAATCGGCGGCGTGATGACCTCGTCTCCGGCGGTGCGCAAGCTGACCTTCACCGGCTCGACCGAAGTGGGCATCGAGCTGATGCGCCAGTCGGCGCCGACGGTGAAGAAGCTGGCGCTGGAGCTCGGCGGCAACGCGCCCTTCATCGTCTTCGACGATGCCGATCTGGACGCGGCGGTCGAGGGCGCGATCATCTCGAAATTCCGCAACAACGGCCAGACCTGCGTCTGCGCCAACCGCCTCTATGTCCAGGCCGGGGTCTATGACGCCTTCGCCGCCAAGCTGGCGGCGCGGCTCGCCGAGCTGAAGGTCGGCGACGGCATGGAGGATGACACCACCTTCGGGCCGCTGATCGACGCCGCTGCCGTGGCCAAGGTCGAAGAGCATATCGCCGATGCCCGCGCCAAGGGCGCCGCGGTGCTGACCGGCGGCAAGCCGCACGAGCTGGGCGGCACCTTTTTCGAGCCGACCGTCCTGACCGGCGTCACCCAGGAGATGGCGGTGGCCCGAGAGGAGACCTTCGGTCCGCTGGCGCCGCTCTTCCGTTTCGAGACCGACGACGAGGTCGTCGCGATGGCGAACGATACCGAATTCGGGCTGGCCTCGTATTTCTACACGAAGGATCTGGCCCGCGCCTGGACCGTCGGCGAGCGGCTCGAATACGGCATGGTCGGCATCAATACCGGGCTGATCTCCACCGCCGAGGCGCCGTTCGGCGGCATCAAGCTCTCGGGGCTCGGGCGCGAGGGATCGCGCTACGGCATCGAGGAATTCACTGAAATCAAGTATCTCTGCTTCGGCGGGATCGCCTGAGGAGGTCTGACATGGACATTCCCGCACGCATTGCCGCCTTCCGCGCGGATGGCAAGGACCGCTACGGCGTCGTCACCGACGCAGGCATCATCGACCTGACCCCCGACTATGGCAGCCGCTTCGAGGGGCTGCAGGAGGCCGTGGAGGCCGGCGCGCTCGAAGAGCTGATCGCCGCCGCGGAAGGCCGCGCGCCGACCTGGGCCGAGGCCGATGTCGAGTACATCATCCCGATCGCCCGGCCGGAAAAGCTGATCTGCATCGGGGTGAACTTTCCCGACCGCAATGCCGAGTACAAGGACGGGCAGGCGGCGCCGTCGAAGCCGTCGATGTTCATCCGTTTCCCGCGCAGCTTCACCGGCCACGGCCAGAACCTGGTCCGCCCGCCGGAATCCGAGCAGCTCGACTACGAGGGCGAGGTCACCATCGTCATCGGCAAGGCCGGGCGGCGGATCGCCAGGGAAGACGCCTATGACCATATCGCGGCGCTGACCCTCTGCAACGAGGGCACGATCCGCGACTGGGTGCGCCACGCCAAGTTCAACGTCACCCAAGGCAAGAACTGGGACTCGACCGGCTCGATCGGCCCCTGGCTGGTGCCGTTCCGCGACGCGTCCCAGCTCGACGACATCGAACTGACCACCCGCGTCAACGGCGAGGTGCGCCAGCAGGACCGGACGTCCCGGATGATGTACGATTTCCGCTACATCGTGAACTACGTCTCGACCTTCTGCACGCTGGTTCCGGGCGACGTGATCGTCTGCGGCACGCCGACCGGGGCGGGCGCGCGCTTCGACCCGCCGATCTGGCTGAAGCCCGGCGACGTCATCGAAGTCGAAGCCCAGGGCATCGGCATCCTGCGGAACGGCGTGGAGGACGAGCCATGCTGAACACCGCAGAGGTGGAAGCAGCGGCCGAGGCGCTTCTGGCCGCAGAGGACAGCCGCACGCAGATCGGGCTCCTGTCGCGGCAGTTCCCGGGCATCACGCTCGACGACGCCTATGCGATCCAGTCGGCGCAGATGGCGCGCAAGCTGGCGCAGGGGCGCAAGGTGATCGGCTGGAAGATCGGGCTGACCTCCAAGGTCATGCAGGATGCGCTCGGCATCGACACGCCCGACAGCGGCGTGATCTATGACGACATGCTCTTCGCCGACGGCGCCGTGGTGCCCGCGGGCCGGTTCATCCAGCCGCGCATCGAGGTCGAGATCGCCTTCGTGATGAAGCACGCGATCACGGCTGACGCGACCCGCGCCGATGTCCTCGCCGCGACCGAAGCCGTGGTGCCGTCGATCGAGATCCTCGACACCCGCATCCTGCGCGCCGATCCCGAGACCGGGCAGGCGCGCAAGATCTTCGACACCGTGTCCGACAATGCCGCGAATGGCGGCATCGTGCTGGGCGCGCAGCGGCATCTGCCCGACGCGCATGACCTGCGCTGGGTCGGCGCCATCGTGTCGAAGAACGGCGAGGTGGTCTCCACCGGGCTCGGCGCCGGGGTGCTCGACGATCCGGTCGAGGGCCTCGTCTGGCTTGCCCGCCGGATGGGCCAGTACGGCCAGGGGATCGCGCCGGGGCAGGTTGTCCTGTCGGGCTCGTTCATCGCGCCGGTCGAATGCCCGCCGGGCACCAAGATCCATGCCGATTTCGGGCCCTTCGGTTCGGTCTCGGCCAGCTTCGGGTGACGCGATGCCTGCCCCTGCAAACAGCTTCAAGGCACGGCTGAAGGCCGGCGACACCCAGATCGGGCTCTGGCTCGGTCTCGGCGACGCGTCGGTGGCGGAACTGGCCTCGCATATGGGCTTCGACTGGCTGGTCATCGACGGCGAGCACGGGCCGAACGGGCTGCGCGACGTGCTCGATCAGCTGCGCGCCATCGGCGGCCGGTCGTCGGCTGTGGTGCGGACCCGCGACGACGACCGCGCCGGGATCAAGCAGATGCTCGATATCGGCGCGCAGACCCTGCTGGTGCCGATGATCGAAAGCGGCGCGCAGGCCGAAGAGGCCGTCCGTTCGGTGCGCTACGCGCCTGCGGGCGCGCGCGGCGTCGGCGGGAAGGTTGCGGCGCCGGCATCCTCCCAGGCGGTGGCGCGCGACAGCTTCTCGGCGTCGCTGCCCGCGGCCGCCGTTCCGGCATAGCGCGCCGGGATCAGCGCGACGAATTCGCCGCCGTTCTGCAGGGTCAGGTTGCAGGGCGTCCAGACCGCGTCGCGCAGATCGGCGGGCGCCTCGGCCACCAGCCGGTAGATCGCGCTGAACGGCAGCCAGTAATACTTGCCGTTGACCACCGCCTCGAGGATCGGGCCGAGACGGCTGTCGGCATCGGCGATCCAGTCGAAGGGGCGGCCGTTCAGGGTGCCGCGGCTCGCGGGCGCGGCCTCGAAGGCGGCATCGCGCAGCGCGGCGGCGGCCCCGGCATCGCCTGCCGCGAGGAGCCGCAGCGCCTCGATCAGCTGGGCGATCCAGTCCTGCGGCTCGCCGAACACGAGGGGCTGCTTCTCGCCGGCGAAGACCTTTTCGCGGAAGACCTCGCAGATGATCGCCTCGCGGTAGGCCTGGGCCATCGGCAGCGCGGCGGCATCGAGCTGGGCGCAGAGCTTGAGCTGGCCGACGGCGCGGCTCCAGTCTCCGGTCAGGCACAAGAGCTGGAAGAGGAAGATCCGCAGTTTCGGATTCGACGGATCGGCGCGCACCGCATCCTGCAGCGCGGCGAGGCCCGCACCGAGGTCTCCGTTCCGGACAAGGGCTTCGGCATCGGCGGTGGCTGTCGTCACGGGCGGATCTCCGGCAGGAAGGTGGGTCGCGGGGGAAAGGGCGGCCGGGTCGGCCCGGCCGCCGGGGTCTCAGGTCACTTCGGCGCGTTCTCGGCGATGTTCCACTTGAACTCCTTCGGCGTGCCGCCGGTGCCGTCCTTCTTCTGCTCGGTGTATTTCACCTCGACGTCGCGGAAGTTCAGCGTGATGTTCTCGGTCAGCTTGTCCTCGCCGCCCGATCCGCCGGTGGAGACCGAGGTCACCAGCACGTCGGTCATGGTGATGATCAGGTATTCCAGCGGCTTCTTGCCGGCCTTGCGGACGGTCAGGACGGCCTTGGGATAATGGTCGCCATTGGCGCAGTAGAGCATCAGCGGGACCGATGCGTTGTCGATCCACTTGGTGACCGAGATGTCCTGGAAATTCGCCTTGCCGGAGCCGCCGCCGCCTCCATGGTGGAAGCTGCCCGACTGGCTGACGCCCCAGGACCATGCAAGGACGTCGATCTCCTTCGCGTGTTCCTTGTCCTGGGATTCGCCCTCGATTTCGCCCTCGATGTTGAGGAACATGTCTACGGCCATAACGCCTCTCCTTCAGAAATGCCGGCAGCCTGCGCCGCCATGAATTGGGATGGATCCGGGCGGCCTCCCCGCCGCCCGGCCGGGGGTCAGGTCAGGTCTTTTCCGACGGCAGCTTGGAGACCAGCCGCAGCGACACCGAAAGGCCTTCGAGCTGGTAATGCGGGCGCAGGAAGAACTGGGACTTGTAGTAGCCCGGATTGGACTCGTCCTCCTGCACCAGCACCTCGGCGGATGCGAGCGGCTTGCGGGCCTTTTCCTCCTCGGAGGACACCGCCGAGGAATAGTCCACGTACTGCTCGATCCATTTCTGCAGCCAGCGCTGCATGTCGTCCCGGCTCTTGAAGGAGCCGACCTTGTCGCGGACCATGCATTTCAGGTAGTGGGCGAAACGGCATGTCGCGAAGAGATAGGGCAGCCGCGCGCCGAGCTTGGCATTCGCGGTCGCGTCGGGATCGTCGTATTCGGCGGGCTTGTGCAGCGACTGCGCGCCGATGAAGGCCGCCAGGTTGGTGTTCTTGCGGTGCACCAGCGGCATCAGCCCGAGCTTCGCCAGCTCCGCCTCGCGGCGGTCCGAGATCGCGATCTCGGTCGGGCATTTCATGTCCACGCCGCCGTCGTCGGTCGGGAAGGTATGCGTCGGCAGGTTTTCCACCGCGCCGCCCGATTCAACGCCGCGGATGCGCGAGCACCAGCCGTATTCCTTGAAGGAGCGGTTGATGTTCACCGCCATCGCATAGGCCGCGTTGACCCAGGCGAAGTTCTCGGATTCCGCGTTGCCGGTATCCTCCTCGAAGGCGAATTCCTCCACCGGCTCGGATTTCGCGCCATAGGGCTGGCGCCCGAGGAAGCGCGGCATGGCGAGGCCGACATACTTGCTGTCCTCGCTTTCGCGCAGCGCGTTCCAGGCGGCATACTCCGGCGTCGAGGTGATCTTGGCCAGGTCGCGCGGATTGGCCATCTCCTGCCAGCTGTCGAATTGCAGCAGCGACGGCTCCGCCCCGGTGATGAAGGGCGAATGCATCGCCGCCGAAACCTTGGCGATCTCGCCCAAGAGCTCGACATCGGGCGGGCTCTGGTCGAAATAGTAGTCGCCGACGAGGCAGCCATAGGGCTCGCCGCCGAACTGGCCGTATTCCTCTTCGTAGAGCTTCTTGAAGATCGGCGACTGGTCCCAGGCCGTGCCCTTGAACTTCTTGAGGGTCTTGTGGAGATCCTTCTTGGAGATGTTCATCACCCGGATCTTCAGCATCTCGTCGGTTTCGGTGTTGTTCACCAGGTGATGCAGGCCGCGCCAGGCGCTCTCGAGCTTCTGGAACTCCTCGTTGTGCAGAACGAGGCTCATCTGCTCGCTCATCTTGCGGTCGATCTCGGCGATCATGCTCTCGATCGAGGCCAGCACGTCATCCGAGATCAGCGCGGCATTCTCCAGCGCCTGCTCGGCCAGCGTCTTGACCGCGCCCTCGATCGCCGATTGCGCGGCATCGGTGCGCGGACGGAACTCCTTCTGCAGCAGCGCGGAGAAGTCGGATCCGGTTTCCTCGGCGACGGCTGCGCCGCCCTGGGCTTCGGTTGCCTCTTCGGCCATGCGTCACTCCTCCCCGGCGTCGTCTGCGGGCTTCGCGGCCGCGGCCAGCGACTTCAGAAGCTCGGGATTGCGCATCGCATCGGACAGCAGCTCCTCGGCGCCCGGCTTGCCGTCCATGTAGGACATCAGGTTCGACAGCGACTCGCGCGCCTCGAGGAGCTCGCGCAGCGGCTCGACCTTGCGGGCGATCGCGGCGGGCGAGAAATCGTCCATGCTCTCGAAGGTCAGGTCGACCGCCAGGTTGCCCTCGCCGGTCAGCGAGTTCTTCACGGTGAACTGCGCGCGCGGCTTCATCGCCTTCATCCGGTCATCGAAATTGTCGACGTCGATCTCGAGGAACTTGCGGTCGGCAATGCCCGGCTGCGCGACTTCGGACTTGCCCGCCAGATCGGACATGACCCCCATCACGAAAGGCAGCTGGACCTTCTTCTCGGCGCCGTAGAGTTCCACGTCATACTCGATCTGCACCCGTGGCGCCCTGTTGCGGGCAATGAATTTCTGCGAACTTCCCATCCTGTTCTCCCTGGCTGGCCTGTGCCGCGGCCCCGCTTCGGAGCCGAACTGTCATCTGTCCGTCGTCCCGGTCTTCGCGCCGGTTCAAAAAAACTTTCGCCTGCCGCGGACCAGGCCCGCAGCAGGGGCTATTCCTCGGGCTCCTCGATGCCGCCGATGAGGTAGACATTCTCGACGCCCAAGGGCGCCATGTCCTTCATTATGGTCACGAAATCCGCGCCGATCAGTCGCCGCGCCCGTTCCAGCAGGATCGGCAGCGGGCTCGAGGGCTCGTGCTTGCGGTAGTAATCGAGGATCCGGTCCAGCGCCTTCTGCACATCCGCAGGCGAGCTGATCGTGCCCGGCGGCGCCGCCGCCGCGGGCTTCGCCGCCCCGGGCTCCTGCCCCGCCGCAGCCTCCCGGCGCCCTTGGCGCGGAACGTGCCGGCCTCGACCTGGCCGTCGATCACGGTGCGCGCGCCGAGGAATCCGGCGGTGAAGGCCGAGCGCGGCGCGTCGCAGAGCTGCAGCGGCGCGCCCAGCTCCTGCACCAGCCCGTCCTTCATCACCGCGATCCGGTCGGACATGGCCAGCGCTTCCTGCTGGTCATGGGTGACGAACAGCGTGGTGATGCCGAGGCGCTGCTGCAGCGCGCGGATCTCGTCGCGCATCTCGGCGCGCAGGTTGGCATCGAGGTTCGACAGCGGCTCGTCGAGCAGCAGCACCTCCGGCTCGATCACCAGCGCACGCGCCAGCGCCACCCGCTGCTGCTGGCCGCCCGAGAGGTTGCCGGGCAGCCGTTCGGCGAAGGCGCCGAGCCCGACAGTCTCCAGCGCCGCCTTGGCGCGCTCGCGGCGTTCGGATTTGGCGACATTGCGCATCCTCAGCCCGTAGCCGACGTTTTCCAGCGCCGAGAGATGCGGGAACAGCGCGTAGGACTGGAAGACCACGCCGATATTTCGCTTGTGCGGCGGCTGGCGGGTGATGTCGCGGCCGTTCAGCATGACATGGCCCGAGGCGGGCGGCACGAAGCCCGCGATCATCCTCAGCGTCGTCGACTTGCCGCAGCCCGAGGGGCCGAGCAGCGACAATAGCTCGCCCTCGGCCAGCTCCAGCGTCAGCCTGTCCACCGCGACCGATTTGCCGTAGGCGATGGTCACGTCGTCGAGCAGGAGATAGCCGCGCTTATCCATCGCGCCGCTCCGTCGGGCAATGCGGGCGGGCAGCGGTGCGGGGACGGGAGGGCATGGGCGCGGATTCCTTGCGGCGGGACGTGTTGCGGCCAACCAGACATTGAATGCGGCCAAGAAAAAGCACCGATTTTAGCAGTTACCGTTGCCAAAAAGCGCACGGAAACGGCCATAATCGCCTCCCGGCCCCGCAAAACCCGCGAAAACCCGGCATTTCGGCGGCCTGACGCAGGTCAGGGCGCGCTGCCGCCGAATATGCTAGATTGCGGTATGTGCTGACAGGTTGGGCAGCTTGCCTTGCAAAACGGCATGACCGGAAAGGAGGCCGCCATGGCCACCGGACACCTTCACGCCCCGCGGCATCCCGCGCCGGAGCGTCTCTGGCATGCGGGCGTCGCCGCTGCGGGCCTGGTCTGGGTGCTGGCCTACCGCCAGCTCGCCGCGCTGTCGGAGGCGGCGGTCGCGGCCCTGCCGGTCGAGCGCCACAGCCATCTCGGCGAGGCGCTGGCCTTCTTCCTCTATGACGTGCCGAAGGTGATGATGCTCCTCCTGCTCGTGGTCTTCGCCATGGGCGTGCTCCGGAGCTTCTTCTCGGCCGAGCGCACCCGCGCGCTGCTTTCGGGCCGTGCCGAGGGGGCGGGCAACGTGCTGGCCGCGGGCCTGGGCATCGTCACGCCGTTCTGTTCCTGCTCGGCGGTGCCGATCTTCATCGGCTTCGTCTCGGCAGGGGTGCCGCTGGGCGTCACCTTCTCCTTCCTGATTGCCGCGCCGATGGTCAACGAGGTGGCGCTGGTGATGCTCTTCGGCCTGGTCGGCTGGCAGGTGGCGGCTGTGTATCTCGGCTTCGGCCTCGTCCTTGCCGTCGTCGCGGGCTTCGTCATCGGCAAGCTGCATCTCGAGCACTGGCTGCAGGACTGGGTCCGCGACATCCAGGCGGGCGGCGCGGAGCTGGACGAGGAGCGCCGGACCTTGCCCGCCCGCTACCGCGAGGGGCTGCGCTCGGTGCGCGAGATCTTCGGCCGGGTCTGGATCTGGATCCTCGCGGGGATCGCGCTCGGCGCGGCGATCCACGGCTACGTGCCCGAGGATCTGATGGTGCGGATCATGGGCGCCGGGACCTGGTGGTCGGTGCCGGCCGCGGTGCTGATGGGCATCCCGATGTACACCAATGCCGCGGGCGTCATCCCGGTGGTCGAGGCGCTCCTCGGCAAGGGGGCTGCCCTGGGAACCGTGCTGGCCTTCATGATGAGCGTCATCGCGCTCAGCCTGCCCGAGATGATCATCCTGCGCCAGGTGCTGACGCTCCGGCTGATCGCGGTCTTCATCGGCGTGGTCGGCAGCGGCATCCTCGCCGTCGGCTATCTCTTCAACCTGCTCTTCTGAACGCCTGAAAGGAGGCTCCCATGAAAAGCGTCAAGGTCTTCGGCCCCGGCTGCCGCCGCTGCGACAGCGCGGTCAAGATGGTCCGCGACACCGCGACCGCGCTCGGCATCGATGTCGACGTGGTCAAGGTCGTCGATCCGAAAAGCATCGCCCAGGCCGGGGTGATGGCGACGCCGGGCATCGCGGTCGACGGCAAGCTGGTGCATTCCGGCGGGCTGCCGGACCCGGAAAAGCTGCAATCCTGGCTGCGCGGCTGACCTGTCCCGGTCCTATGCGCTTGCACCTTTCCGGCGGAGCCCCATGATGGGCCGGTGATCCGGGTAGAAGGTGGCGCGCAGGGCATATGACGCAGGCGCAGACGATCGCGCTGGAACGGCGCAGGTACAATCAATACGTTGCCGACGAGACGCGCGAGGATTACGCGCTGCGCTTCACCGCGCGGGCGGCGCGGCTGCCCGCACGGCGGGTGGCGCAGACCGCGCTGGGGGCGATGGCCTTCCTTGCCTGCGAGGCGATCGGCGGCGCGCTGACCCTGTCCCACGGCACCGCCAACACGCTCGCCGCCATCGCGGCGCTGGCCGTGATCGCCTTCGCCATCGGCCTGCCGATCGTCGCCAATGCGGCGCGGGCCGGGCTCGATATCGACCTGCTGACCCGCGCGGCCGGCTTCGGCTATCTCGGCTCCACCGTCACCTCGCTGATCTACGCGACCTTCACCTTCGTGCTCTTCGCCATCGAGGCCAGCATCATGTCGGTGGCGCTGGAAATGGTGCTGGGCCTGCCGCTCTGGCTGGCGCATCTGGTCTCGGCGCTCGTGGTGATCCCGGTCGCGGCCTTCGGCATCCGCCGCATCTCGCGGCTGCAGATCGCCACCCAGCCCGCCTGGCTCCTGCTGCAGGCCGCGCCGCTCCTGCTGCTGGCGCTGTCGGAGCCGGTGGATGTCCCGGCCTGGACCGGCTTCGCGGGCGGCGGCACCGGCGGCATCGACCCGCTGATGGTGGGGGCGGGGCTGTCGCTCCTGATGTCGCTCCTGCCGCAGATCGGCGAACAGGTCGACTACCTGCGCTTCATGCCGGCGCGGCGGGGCCGCGGCTGGTGGGGCTGGCTCATGGTCTCGGGGCCGGGCTGGGTTCTCCTGGCGGCGGCCAAGCTGGCGCTGGGATCGCTGCTGGCCTGGATGGCGCTCGGCGCGGGGGCGCCGCCCGGTCTGGCCGCGCAGCCCGCCGAGATGTTCCGCATGGCCTTCGAGGGGGTGACCGGCCATCCCGGGCTGGCGCTGGCGCTGACCGGGATCTTCGTCTGCATCTGCCAGGTGAAGATCAACGTCACCAATGCCTATGCCGGCTCGATCGCCTGGTCGAACACCTTCTCGCGGCTGACCCATGCCCATCCGGGGCGGGTGGTCTGGCTGGTCTTCAATGTCGCGCTGGCGCTGTTCCTGATGGAATTCGGCATCTTCCGCGCGCTGGAGAGCATCCTCGACCTCTTCGCCATCGTCGCGGCCGGCTGGCTCGGCGCGGTGGCGGGCGACCTCGCGCTGTCGAAGCCGCTGGGGCTGGCGCCGAACGTCATGGAGTTCAAGCGCGCGCATCTCTACGACGTGAACCCGGTCGGCTGCGGCGCGATGGGGCTTTCGGTTCTCGCCGCCGTCGCCTGCCTTGCCGGTCTGGCCGGAGGACGGAGCATAACGAACGCAGACGGTGGTGGCGGCGGCCGGGCGCACCGCGCATCGCCGCGCCGCCAAGACCGTGCCCGAGGCGCTGACCCAGCCCCCGGGCGCGGACCGGAAAATCAGCCGGGAAAGCTGATCCCGGTCTGGGAGGCGACGAGCTTCTTGATGTCGTCGATATTGCTGTCCTCGCCGTATTCGTTCAGCGTCGCCTGCAGCATCGAGCGGGCGAGCTGGCCGAAGGGCATGGGCGCGCCGCTGCCGATGGCGAGTTCCGCGGCGAGGTTCAGGTCCTTCAGCATCAGCGCCAGCG
>NZ_QBKZ01000005.1 GCF_003056725.1 Mangrovicoccus ximenensis | reverse complement strand
CGAAGGTGCCGCTGTCGCGTCCCTCGGCCATGGCGGGCAGCATCTTCTCGGTCGCGCGGCTGCGCGCGCCGCCGGCATTCAGCACCTCGGCCAGCGTCTCCAGCGCGATGCCGTTCTTGTGGGCCAGCGCGACGCCCTCGATCATCGCCAGCCGGTTGCAGGTGCTGATCGTGTTGTTGACGAGCTTCAGCACCTGGCCCGCGCCGACCGGCCCGCAGAGCGTATGGTTCGGCCCGATCCGGTCGAGCACCGGCTTCGCCCGCGCGTAATCCGCCGGATCGGCGCCGACCATCATCGCGATCGTGCCGTTCGCCGCCCCCGCCGCGCCGCCCGAGACCGGCGCCGGGCCGGTCGCGGCCAATGCCAATGCGGCGGCCCTGGCGCTTGCCGCGGCGGTGGCGCGGGTCGAGATGCCGATGTCTCGATGGTCTCGCCCGGCTGGGTGATGCGCGCCTCGACCAAGGCCTGGATCGCCGAACTGCGCGACGCCAACGGCAACCTCCTGTTCCCGGAGGTGAAGAACGGCACCCTGAAGGGCTTCCCGATCCACACCAGCTCGAACGTGCCGAACAGCCTCGGCACCGGCACCGACGAGACCGAGATCTACTTCGCCGATTTCGACAAGATGATGATCGGCGAGACCGCCTCGATCGTGCTCGACCAGTCGACCGAGGCCTCCTTCACCGCCCAGGGCGGCACCGAGACCCATGCCTTCCAGCAGGACATGACGCTGTTCCGCGCCATCGCCGAGCATGATTTCGCGCCGGAATACGACGTGGCCGTGACCGGCTTCAACGCCGCCGCCTGGTCGCTCTGATCCATTTCCCGCGGCGCGGGCCGCCCGCGCCGCCCATCCCCAAGAGGAGTTTCCCATGACCCGCATTCCGCTCAAGCTCCGCCGCCATCACGGCGCGCTCAATCCCGGCGAGATCGCAGGCTTCGAGCCCGCCGCCGCCGCCGCCCTGGTCAAGTCCGGCGCCGCCGTGCCGCTCGCAGCCGCGAGGCCAGACCCGAGTCGAGCCCCAGATGCGCGCGGATCTCGGCCAGGTCCTCCTGGCCGCGGCCAATGGCATTCAGGACCCGCGCCGCTCCCAGCGGGCGGCCGCGGCCGAGGAAGGACTGGTCGAGCGCGCCGAGTTCGGCGGTGGCGGCACGGGCGAAGCGGCGGAAGCGGGCAACGGGATCGAGGGGCATGATGTCGGACTCTGGTCAGGCATTTATCGCTGACTTAAGTCAGATAGCGCGGCGGTGCAAGCGCCTCCCCGCCGTCCGGGCAATCATCGTTGGACTTGCCGCCGGTGATGCCCGTACAAACGCCTGAGACAGGATATGAACGAAGGTGCCGCAACATGTCTCCGAAGCTCCGGATCGCGCTTCTCGCCGGGATGCTCACCGCCGGGCTGGGCTATGCGGTGACCGCCGAGGAAGGGCCGGTCACCGTCCAGTTCTCCAATGGCGGCGTCTACGAGGGCGCGATGGCCGACGGGCTGCCGGACGGCTTCGGCAGCTACACGCTGCCGTCGGGCTACCGCTACACGGGCGACTGGGCCGCCGGCAAGCAGGAGGGCCAGGGCCGCGCGCAGCTGGTCAACGGCGCGGTCTACGAAGGCGCCTTTTCCGCGGGTCAGCCCGAGGGGCAGGGCCAGCTGACCCTGCCGGACGGCTCGGTGATGATCGGCACCTGGACCGCGGGCAAGATGACCGGCGAAGGCACGCGCACCTATCCCGACGGCTCGGTCTACCAGGGCGGCTTCAAGGACGATCTGGCCCATGGCACCGGCACGCTGCGCATGCCCGACGGCTATGTCTACGATGGCGGCTGGGAGAACGGCCGCCGCTCGGGCGAGGCGCGGGTGACGCTGCCGGACGGCTCGATCTATGTCGGCGGCATGGCGATGGACCAGCGTTCGGGCCAGGGCAAGCTGACGCTGTCGGACGGGTCGAGCTTCGAGGGCCAGTGGGTCGCCGACCAGCTCTCGGGCCAGGGCGTGGTCACCTATGTGAACGGCGATGTCTACCGGGGCAGCCTGGCGATGGGCAAGCGCTCGGGGCCGGGCGTCACCGAATACGCCACCGGCGAGCGCTACGAGGGCACCTACGAGGATGACGTGATCTCGGGCCGCGGCACCTATGCCGGCGCCGACGGCTACCGTTACGAGGGCGACTGGGCCGACGGCCAGTTCGAGGGCGAGGGCGTGCTGACCTATACCGACGGCACGGTGCATCGCGGCCAGTTCCGGGACGGGCTGCCCGAGGGGCCCGGCACGGTGCGCTTCGCCAGCGGCGATGTCTACGAGGGCGAGTTCCGCGCGGGCATCATGGAGGGCCAGGGCAAGAGCACGCTGCGCTCCGGCGCGGTCTACGAGGGCGGCTTCGCCGAGGGGCGCGAGCACGGCACGGGCAAGCTGATGCTGCCGGGCGGCTATACCTACGAGGGCGACTGGGTGAACGGCCTGCGCGAGGGCCGGGGCAAGGCGACCTTCGCCAGCGGCGCGACCTATGAAGGCGGGTTCCGCGACGATGTCTTCGATGGCGAGGGCGTGCTGACCATGCCGGACGAGCTGGTCTACGAGGGCGGCTTCAAGGGAGGCCGCCAGCACGGGCAGGGCAAGGTCGTCTTCGCCAATGGCGACATGTACGAGGGCGGCTTCGAGGAAGGCCGCCGCTCGGGCGAGGGCGTGCTGACCTATGCCGACGGCACGGTGCTGAGCGGCATGTGGAAGAACGACAATCTCGTTTCCGATGTCGCGGTGCCGCAGGACGCAGCGGAGCAGCCGCCCGAAGCGGAAGAGCCCGCGCCGCAATAGCGCCGGCGCCATCCGGCGGCCGGCCCCGTCGGGCGGTCGCCCTCGGTGGCGGCGGGGCGGCTCTGCGAGGAGGACCGCCGGATCATGGCCGAGCTTGCGGCGCGCTTCCCCGTTGACGGCGGGGCGCGGAGGGGCTAGCGGGGGCGCGCGCGGATGGCTGGATGACCGCGGGCTCCGCAAGGGGCGCGAGGAAAGTCCGGACTCCACGAAGCAACGGTGCCGGGTAACGCCCGGCGGGGGCAACCCCAGGGAAAGCGCCACAGAGAACAGACCGCCGCGGTCCGCCGCGGCAAGGGTGAAACGGTAGGGTAAGAGCCTACCGCGGGACTGGCAACAGGACCGGCACGGCAAGCCCCACCGGGAGCAATGCCTAATAGGGGATCCGCATGGGCTGCTTCGGCCCCGAGATCCCGGGTTGGCAGCTTGAGCGCGTCGGCAACGGCGGGCCTAGAGGAATGGTCATCCAGGGGGGCAACCCCCGGACAGAATCCGGCTTACAGGCCATCCGCGCAGCTTCATTCCGTTTGTCCGCGATCCAGCGGAGACGCCCCTGGCGGGGCGTCATTCTCCTTGCCCCCGCGCCGGGCTCCGCCCTCTGCGGGAGGCCGCCGGTTGCGGCGCGGCGCCGGGGATCCGGGCCTTGCGGCGCCGGCAGCCGCATGATCCTGGCCTGCGGGAAATCCATTTCGGGGCCTGGGAAAACCGCAGCTTCGCCGAGATCGATGCCGAGGAGCCCGACGCCATCGCGGCCTTCTGGCAGGCGCCCGGACCGTCCTGCGCGACCGGCGGCGAAAGCTGGGACATGCTGGCGGCACGGGTCTCGGCGGCGGCGGACCGGCTGGCGGCCATGGGCGGCGAGGTCATCGTGGTGGCGCATTTCGGTGCGATCCTGACCCAGCTCCAGCGGGCGCGCGGGATGACGGCAGCGGAGATCTTCGCGCAGAAGATCGACAATCTCTCGGTCACCAGCCTGCGCCGGACCGGCACCGGCTGGGAGGAAGGTTGCGCCAATCACTGTCCGTGATGGCGGTCCGCACAAAATTCAATTTCCGTCATGCCTGCGCCGCCGCTAGGCTTGCCACATGAGCTATGAATTGTACATCGGACACGCGTCCTACTCGAGCTGGTCGCTGCGCGCCTGGCTCCTGCTTCACCGGTTCGGCCTGGATCACAGGCTGGTCCATGTCGACATCTACGAAGGCGGCAAGCTGGCCGACCTCGCCCCGGTGGCGCCCGCCGTGACCGTGCCGGTGCTGGTGCTGCCCGACGGCACGGCCGTCGGCGAGAGCCTCGCCATTGCCGAGACCCTGCACGAGCGCCATCCCGATGCCGGGCTCTGGCCTGCCGATCCGTCGCAGCGGGCCTCCGCGCGCTGGATCGCGGCCGAAATGCATGTGGGCTTCGGCGCGCTGCGCGGCAACTGCCCGATGGTGGTCACGCATCGCCGCCCGGATTTCGTCCCGCCGCCCGAGGTGCTGGCCGATCTGGCGCGGATCGAGACGCTCTGGGCGATGGCGCGGCAGCGGTCTGGCGGGGCGGGGCCGTGGCTGTTCGGCGCCTACAGCATCGCCGATGCCTTCTACGCCCCGGTGGCGATGCGGATCGCGGGCTATGGCCTGCCGGTCGGCGATGCGGCGCGGGCCTATGTAAACGCCCATCTCGCCGATCCGGCGATTGCCGCCTGGCGGCAGATCGGAGCGGACTGGCCGATGGCGGAGGAGCCGCCCTATGTCCAGGGCACCGCGCGGGAGCCCTGGCCCGCGGCGATCTGAGCGGAGCCCGGCCGGGCAGCACATCGTGATCGTGGTTAACCTTCCGTTATGACCGCGCCGTGCTAAGCTCATTCCATGCTCCGGCTGCTGCTCTTCCTGTGGTTCCTGCTTCCGGCCCTCGCGGCAATCGCGGAGCCGGTCCGCTACCGGCTGGATCCGGCCGGGTCCGAGGTGCGTTTCCTCTATTCGGTCGGCGGCGTGCCGGGCGAGGGCACGATGCCAGTGAAATCGGCCCGGATGCAGATCGATTTCGCCCGGCTGGACCGGTCCTCTGCCGAGGTGGTGCTCGACGTGGCGTCGATCCGCGCCTCGACCCGGCTGGCCACCGATGCGCTGCGCAGCCAGAGCATGCTCGATGCCGCGGCTTATCCGGAAATCCGCTTCGTGTCGCGGAGCGTCAGCGGGTCGGTTGCCGCGGGCGCGGCGATCTCGGGCCGGGTCACCATCCGCGGCGTCACCAAGCCCTTGGTGCTGAACGCGAAGCTCTACCGTCCGCCGGGCAGCGCAGCGGGCGATCTCAGCCGCCTGACCGTGATTCTGACCGGGACGATCAACCGGCATGACTTCGGCGCCGACGGCTATGGCGAGCTGGTCTCGGAGCGGGTGGAGCTGCGGATCCGCGCGCAGCTCGCCGCGGCCGGCGGCTGAGCACGGAACAACCTTGCCGCCGCGCCCGTTGACCGGCCGACCGAAGCAAGGAAGGGAGCATCCCATGATACGCAAGCACGGATCCGCCGTCTGGCGCGGCGAGCTCAAGACCGGCACCGGCACCGTCAGCACCCAGAGCGGCGCGCTCGACAGCCAGCCCTATGGCTTCAACACCCGCTTCGAGGACAAGGTCGGCACCAATCCCGAGGAGCTGGTCGGCGCGGCACATGCCTCCTGCTTCTCGATGGCGCTGTCGATGATCCTTGGCCAGGCCGGGTTCGAGGCCGAAGAGATCAAGGCCAGCTCGACGGTGTTCCTGGACAAGGAGGAGGGCGGCTTCGCAGTGCAGAAGCTGCATCTCGAGGTCGAGGCCAAGGTACCGGGGGCTTCGGAAGAGGCGTTTCTGGAGGCCGCGCGGACGGCCAAGGAAAACTGTCCGATCTCGAAGCTCATGGCCGTCGAGATCACGATGGAAGCAGTGCTCAAGGCGTCGCAATCGGCCTGAGCCGATCCGGCTGCGGCCGCCTTCGGGCGGCCGCAGCACTAGCAGGCTGCTGAAATAGTCGGACCTCGACGCCAGCCCGGCCCGGCCGCGGCCGCCCGCCTGAGCTCAGGCCCCGGCGGTCGCAGCCAGCGCTTCGGCCTCGTTATAGGCCAGCTCCATGCCCGCGACCTGCACCGTGTCGATCAGCGCCATCAGCAGGTCGTCGCGGCTGAGCCGCCCTTCGGCATGTTCGGCGATGCAGGCATCGGCGCAATCGATCAGCGCCTCGAGGTTCTGCAGGACTTCGCCGACCATCTGCCGTTCGCGCTTCAGGTGCTCCATCAGCATGGCCGGCCGCGCCGCCGCGCCGAAGCCGCCCAGCGGCGCGGCGGCGTCGAGATCGGAGAGGAGCACCTGGGACAGGGAGTGATGGGTCATGGCGGTCTTCCGCAGCTCTGGCGATGTTTAGCAAAATACTAACCGGATTTTCCCGAACTGCCATGCCTCCGCCGCCGATTTCCTACGAAAAGGTTAACTGTGCCGGACCGCCTGGCACGGGGCGTGCTTGGGCCATGGCAGCACGTCACCGGTCTCCCCGAGGGAGCCAGCCAAAGGAAAGGACCCTGCCCATGGCCATGGAAATCGTCGGCGATCTCTGCACCTCCTGCGGGGATTGCGAGCCCGTCTGCCCGACCGGCGCCATCGTCCCGAAGAAGGGCGTCTTCTTCATCAAGGCCGATATCTGCACCGAATGCGCGCCCGATCACGACATGCCGCAATGCCTCAGCGTCTGCATGGAAGACGGCTGCATCCTCCCGGCGGAATGAGCGGGGACGGCTGCGGACCGGCCAGGCTGCGCCGCGTGCTGGAGGTCGTCTCCGCCGGAAAGGGCCACGCGGTTCTGGCGGCGGACCGGGATCAGGGCTGCGCCTCTTGCGCGGCCCGCGCGGGCTGCGGCGGCTTCGAGCTGCTGCATTGCGCGGCCGCGACGACGGGGTGGAAACGCCCGCTCTGCGGCGCGCCGGACATCCGCCGCGCGCAGGACCCGGAGCTGGCCGCGCTTTTCGTGCGCGGCTTGCCGGAGGCCTGAGGCTCAGCGCTTCTTGCCGCCGAGCTTCGCCGCCAGCCAGTCGCGGGCGCGGAACAGCACGTTGTCGTATTGCGGGGCGGGGACGTTGTCCTTGGCGCCGGGGGTCAGCTGCCGGTCGGCGGCGATCAGGCGCTGCACATGCCGCACGAAGCCGCGCCCGTAGATCTGCTCGGGGCGCACCGGGGTGCGGTCGTCCTTCATCCGCGCGACGAAGCCGGTATGGTGCAGCACGCGCGGCGCCGCGAATTTCGAGCCGCCATACTGCCAGAGCGTGCGGTTGCGGACATTGTATTCGGGCGGCAGGATGTGGAGCCTCAGGTCGCTGTGCCACAGCATCTCGCGGAAGACCGGCTGGTCGCGCGGCATGTCGTGATCGACCATCGCCTGCTGGCAGTCCTTCAGGAATTGCAGGGTCGCGTCGCTGCGGCGGAGCGCGATCATGCCGCCGTTGATCTGCGGAAAGGCGTTCGGCAGCGGCATCCGCCAGGGCTTCCAGGCGAAGCCCTGGTTGCGGTTCGTCGCCTGCACCGCCGCGATGTCGTATTTGCCCAGGACGAAGAACACGTCCGACATGTCGCCCAGCACCACCAGATCGACATCGAGATAGATCGTCCGGTCGAAGCGCGAGCGGATCAGCGCCTCGAATTTCGGGCGGAACCAGCTCTTGTCGAGCTTGTGCACCTGGCCGAAGAGCGACGCGTCGACCTCTTGGTCGGTGAAGATGTCAACTTCGAAATCCGGGTTGGACTGTTTCAGCGTCCGGGCCGCGGCCTCGGCCGCCGTGGCGTATTTGCGTCCGGATGCGGCCAGCACGAAGCCGCAGGTGGCGGGGGCGAGGCTTTCTGGCGTGGCCCAGGGCATGGGGGTCTCCTGACGATGCGGCGGGTGCTTCCGTGAAACCAACTTGCCGCGCGGAGCGCAAGCCCCGCCGCATGCGCGTCAGATCAGGCCGAGCCGCCGCAGGATGTGCTTGAGCGGGCCGGTCGAGACCGTGCGCTTGCGCTTGCCCTCGAGCGAGCGGTCGTCGTCGAGCAGGGCCTGGATGCGCGCGCGGACCACCGGATGCACCAGCCGACGCAGGTTGAAGGCGCGCTGCGCTTCCTCGGCATCGCGCAGGTGGCGCTGCAGCTTGCGCAGGTGCAGCACCCGCGGCGCGCCCTGCGAACGGCGCCAGCTGTTGAGCACCCAGAGCCGCATCATGTTGTATTCGACCGGCAGGATCGCCAGGCGCAGGTCGCTGAGGAACAGGGCCTCGCGCAGCGGCGGCTGGTCCATTCCGCCTTCGTCGAGCAGGATCTTCTGCACGCGTTCGAGCAATTCGGTGGTCGCGGGCGAGCGGCGGATGCCCATCAGCCCGCCATTGATCTGCGGGAAGGCGGCCGGCACGGCGAAGCTGCGGACCTGGTTGGCCAGCTTGCTGGCGCGGGTCTCGAAATGTGCCGCGGCGATGTCATGGCGTTCGAGCACGTCGAAGATATCGGTGATATCCGCGAGGAAGATCATGTCGTTGTCGAGATAGACCGTCAGGTCGAAGCGCGACCGCAGCATGGCCTCGAATTTCGGCCGGTGGGTCTTGTGTTCGAGCGGGTGGATCCTGTCGAACGGATGCGCGCCCGCGGGCGGCGTGTCCGTGAACAGGTCGATCTGCGCCCCGGGGCACATCTCGCGCAGGCTTGCCGCCGCGGCGGCGGCAACGGGCGTGTAGCCCGCGCCGCTGGCCGCGAAGACGAAGCCCCGGCTTGCGCCGGAGCCTCCGGTTGGGCTTGCCTCAGGCAAGCGAGCCGTCGATGCCCTTGCAGGCTTCCATCAGGCCCTTCACGGCGTTGACGGAATTGTCGAACATCGCCTGCTCGTCCTTGTCGAGCTTGATGTCGACGATCTTCTCGATGCCGCCGGCGCCGATCACGGTCGGCACGCCGACATACATGTTGTCGAGGCCGAATTCGCCCGAGCAATGGGCGGCGCAGGGCAGGACGCGCTTCTGGTCCTTGAGATAGGCTTCGGCCATCTCGATCGCCGAGGTCGCCGGCGCGTAGTAGGCGGAGCCGGTCTTCAGCAGGCCGACGATCTCGGCGCCGCCGTCACGGGTGCGCTGGACGATCGCGTCGAGCTTGTCCTGGGTGGTCCAGCCCATGCTCACCAGGTCGGGCAGCGGGATGCCTGCGACGGTGGAGTAGCGTGCCAGCGGAACCATGGTGTCGCCGTGGCCGCCGAGGACGAAGGCGGTGACGTCCTTCATCGAGACGTTGAATTCCAGCGACAGGAAGTGGCGGAAGCGCGCGGAGTCGAGCACGCCGGCCATGCCGCAGACCTTGTTCGCGGGCAGGCCCGAGAATTTCTGCAGAGCCCAGACCATCGCGTCGAGCGGGTTGGTGATGCAGATGACGAAGGCGTTCGGCGCGTGGGCTGCGATGCCTTCGCCGACCGACTTCATGACCTTCAGGTTGATGCCCAGCAGGTCGTCGCGCGACATGCCCGGCTTGCGCGGCACGCCGGCGGTGACGATGCAGACATCGGCACCTGCGATGTCGGCATAGTCGGTGGTGCCGGTCATGGCGGCGTCGAAGCCTTCGGACGGACCGGATTCGGCGATGTCGAGCGCCTTGCCCTGCGGGATGCCGTCGGTGATGTCGAACAGAACGACATCGCCCAGCTCTTTCAGCGCGACGAGATGGGCGAGCGTGCCGCCGATTTGTCCGGCGCCGATCAGGGCGATCTTGGGTCTGGCCATGATGATCCTCTCCAGTCCTTGACGAATGTTGCAGTTTGCCTAGTCGCTAAGTCATTTCCTTGCAAGACGGGTTTGCGCGGCAAGACGAAGCAAAGCCGGAGGCGGCTTCCTCAACGGCAGAATGGCTGCAACATGCTGAAGTCAAAGGGAAAGGCTAGGGGGCGTGGCGCCAGTGGCGCAAATGGAAGGCGTTTTGCCGGGGCCGGGGGCAGCGGCGGTCCGGCCGCGCCGCCGCTGCGGCGGCGGATCATGCGGCCTCCGGCACGGCCGCCGGGGCGTCCCGCTGCCTGTTTTCCCGGCACTCGCCGCAGGCGGCGTCAGGCGTCTTCGCCCGGCTGCAGCAGCTTGTCGTTGATCAGCTTCTCGTAGGACTGGCCGGAGGCGATCAGGCAGGTCATGCCGTCGGGCATGGTCACGGTGATGGTCCAGGTGCCGGTCTTGTCGGAGGCGAAGACCTCGACCAGCGAATTGTTCGCGCCGAGCCCGATGCTCTGCCGGGTCTCGCCGTAATTGCCGGAGAGCCGCTTCAGCACGTTGTCGCGCTCCGCGCAGTTCCGGGGCTGCTCCTCCGCCGCGAGCGCAGTGGTGGCGAAAAGCGCCAGGCAGAGGCTTGTCAGGGTCGTCTTCATCGCTACGTCCTCTCGGGAGGAGCCTTGCCTGCCTGTCCGCGCCTAGGCCGTTGCGGCAGGGGGAGGATCCCCGGTTGCAAGTCGTATTCGGTCGTCATGCCGGGCCCGCCGCCGGACAGCGTCCGGTCCGGGCGGGAGCCTGCGCGCGCAGGGCCGAAGAACGGGTAAACCCGGCGCGCTGCCTCCAGCGTCCCACAGGACAGCCTCGCGGGGGACCCCGACTTTCCGCGATGCGGCAAGTGGCCGCGAGCGCCTTTCCCTCCGCGCAATATAAGTACAAAAGCAGCCCCGTGGAGGAAAGAATCATGGATCAACGCGCGCGCCCCTACCGTTCCGTTCTCTATATCCCCGGCTCCAAGGAGCGGGCGCTGGAGAAGGCCAGGACGCTGGCGGTCGATGCGATCATCTTCGATCTCGAGGATGCGGTCGCGATCGACGAGAAGGTGAATGCCCGCAACCTGCTGGCCGATACGCTGAAGGCCGGGGGCTATGGCGCCCGGGTGAAAATCTGCCGGATCAACGGCTTCGACACCGAATGGGGCGAGGAGGACCTGAAGGCGATGGCCGCGGCCGCGCCCGATGCGATCCTGATCCCGAAGGTCGAAAGCACCGACACGATCGCCAAGGCCGCCGCGGTGCTCGACGCCACGCCGGGCTGCGAGGCGACGGAGATCTGGGCGATGATGGAGACCGCCCGCGGCATCCTGAAGGCCGCCGAGATCGCCGAGGCGCCCAGGATGGGCGGCTTCGTGATGGGCACGAATGACCTCGCCAAGGAATTGATGACCAGATTCCGGGCAGACCGCGAACCGCTGCTGACCTCGCTGCAGCTCTGCCTGCTCGCCGCGCGGGCGGCCGGAATCACCATCGTCGACGGCGTCTACAACGCCTTCAAGGACGAGGAAGGCTTCGCCGTCGAATGCGCCCAAGGCCGCGACATGGGCTTCGACGGCAAGACGCTGATCCACCCCGCGCAGGTCGCCGCCGCCAACGAGGCCTTCGCGCCCTCCTCGGCCGATATCGACCTCGCGCAGCGCCAGATCGCCGCCTATGAGGAGGCCGAGGCCAAGGGGCTGGGCATCGCCATCGTCGACGGCAGGATCGTCGAGAACCTGCATATCGTCACCGCCAAGCAGACGCTGGCCAAGGCCGCGGCGATCGCCAAGCTGGAAGAAGGGGTCGCCTGATGGGCTGGATCGCGCTGCTTGCCGGGATCGCTCTGTGGATCGCGGCGCATCTCTTCAAGCGGGTCTTCCCGGAGAAGCGCGCGGCGATGGGCAAGGCGGGGCAGGGCATCGTGGCGGCCGCGCTGCTTGCCGCGCTCCTGCTGATGATCTTCGGCTTCCGCGCGGTGCCCTATGTCAATGTCTGGACCCCGCCGGCGCTTATGACGCACATCAACAATACGCTGATGCTGCTGGCGGCGTTCCTGCTGATGCTGGGCCCGGCCAAGGGCGGGCTGGCGCGGCGCATCCGCCACCCGATGCTGGCCGCGGTGAAGACCTGGGCGGTCGCGCACCTGCTGGTCAATGGCGACCTCGCCTCGATCCTGCTCTTCGGCGGGATGCTGGGCTGGGCGGTGGCCGAGGTGATCGTCATCAACCGCAGCGAACCCGTCTGGACAAAGCCCGAAGAAGACAGGAAGGGCGATCTGAAGGCGGTTGTCGCCGGGATCGTCTTCTACGCCGCCGCCGTGGCGGTGCATGTCTGGACCGGCCACTACCCGATGGGATGAGACATGAAGATCTACCGTTTCCTCAGCGAGGACGACACTTCGGCTTTCTGCCACAAGGTCAGCGAAGCGCTGTCCAAGGGCTGGGAGCTCTACGGCGATCCGCAATATGCCTTCGACGCCTCGAACGGCGTGATGCGCTGCGGACAGGCGGTCACCAAGGAGATCGACGCGCCCTATTCGCCGGACATGAAACTGGGACAGCAGTGATGCCCACGGGGGAGCAGTGATGGCAGCAAAGACCAATCCGGGACGGTTCTTCGAGGATTATTCCATCGGCCAGGTGATCGGCCACGCGGTGCCGCGCACCGTGTCGGGCGGCGAGCGGGCGATGTACCATGCGCTCTATCCGGCGCGCCATGCGCTCTATTCCTCGGATGAATTCGCCCGCGCCTGCGGCCTCGCCGCTTCCCCGCTGGACGATCTGATCGCCTTCCACGTGGTGTTCGGCAAAACCGTGCCCGACATCTCGCTGAACGCGGTGGCGAACCTGGGCTATGCCGAGGGACGGTTCCTGAAGCCGGTGATGCCGGGCGACACGCTGCGTTCCACCTCCGAGGTGATCGGGCTCAAGCAGAACTCGAACGGCAAGTCCGGCGTGGTCTATGTCCGCTCCAAGGGCCTGAACCAGCGCGACGAGGTCGTGCTCGACTATGTCCGCTGGGTGATGGTGCGAAAGAACGACCTCGACGCGCCCGCGCCCGAGCCGGTGGTGCCGGAGCTCGCCAAGGTGGTCGATCCCGGCTCGCTCGCGGTCCCGGAAGGGCTTCATTTCACCCGCTACGATTTCGGCCTCTCGGGCGAGCCGCACCGGATGTCGGACTATGAGATCGGCGAGATCATCGACCATGTCGACGGCGTCACGCTGGAAGAGGCCGAGCACATGATGGCCACGCGGCTGTGGCAGAACACGGCCAAGGTCCATTTCGACGCCACCTTCCGTCCCGACGGCCAGAGGCTGATCTATGGCGGCCACATCATCAGCCTGGCGCGCGCGCTCAGCTTCAACGGCCTGGCGAACGCGCAGATGATCGTCGGGCTGAACGGCGGGGCCCATGCCAACCCGGCCTTCTCGGGGCTGACCGTCAAGGCCTGGTCCGAGGTGCTCGACAAGGTCGAGACCGCTGCGCCGGGCGTCGGCGCGATCCGGCTGCGGCTCGTGGCGGTCAAGGCCGGGGCCGAGGCGGGCAAGCTGAAGGGCGAGGACGGCAAGTACCTGCCCGAGGTGCTGCTCGATCTCGACTACTGGGCGCTGATGCCGCTCTGACGCGCTGCGCCGCCCGGACTGGGCGGCGTCTGTCTTTCCCGGCCTGCCATGCCTGCGGCCGGGCCGGTGCGGCGCGTTCCGCCATCCCCCTTTTTTCCGGTCGGGGTCCGCTGCCTGCGCGGAGCGGCGCCAATTCCGGCGCGGCTGCGCAGTCCTGCGGCATCCGATGCCGCCCCTGTCCGCGCAACCCCCGGTTTTGCCCGAGCCCGTTGACTGTTCCAAGAGGAAAGCGGCTCTCTGGGCTGCGGGGCAGGGTCCGTCCCGGCGCGCGGCGGCAGCTTGCGCGCAAGCGGTTTCCGGCAGGTGAGTCGGGCGGTTCCGCGACTCATTCCGCGCTGCGGCGCCGGTCGGCAATCCTTACGGTTTTGCTCATATTCCGTTTGTGATCACACTCTTGGATCGTGTGATCACAAACCGCGCCCGTTAGCGCCAATTGCGCCAAAAGATCGCGCTTTTGCGATTGCCGGGCGGATGACAACACCGCAAAAGGTGCTAAGACCGAAGTCAACGACCAAAGGCGAAACTCCGAGAGGGCAACCCATGGCTGATGTGAACCGGGGCAACCGGCCGCTTTCCCCATTCATGCTTGGACAGTACTACCGGCCGCAGATCGGCTCGGTGACCTCCATCCTGAACCGCGCTGCGGGCGTCGGGCTGATCGTGGGCGCTCTGCTCTGCGTCTGGTGGCTGCTCGCCGCCGCGTCCGGACCCGAATATTTCGGCGTCGTCGACTGGATCGTGACCAGCTATCTGGGCGATCTCGTCATGTTCCTCTCGGTCTGGGCGCTGTGGTACCACGCGCTGGCCGGCGTGCGCCACCTGATCTGGGACGCGGGCAAGTGCCTCGACCTGAAAGAGGCGCAGCTGCTCGGCAAGATCGTCATCGGCGGCTCGGTCGTGCTGACCCTGATCACCGCGATCATCGTGTAAGGAGACGCGCACCATGGCATTCTACACCGACCGCAAGCGCGCCGTTGGCATGGGCTCCGCCAAGACCGGAACCGAGAATTTCTGGCGCATGACGGTCAGCTCCTACGGGCTGCTGATCCTGACGCCGCTGTTCCTCTTCACCTTCGGCCCCCAGCTGGGCAAGCCCTATGAAGAGGTCATCGCCTATTTCGCGAAGCCGTTCCCGGCAGTGATCGCAGGCCTGATGATCACCGTCGGCTTCCTGCACTTCATCCGCGGCATGCGCATGGTTCTGGAAGACTACACGCACGGCATGGTCCGCGAGTGGCTGGTCATCGCCGTCACCTGCGTCTCCTATTTCGCGATCGGCTGCGGGCTGTTCGCGCTCGCGCGCCTGGCCCTCTGAAGAAGACGGAGCATACGAAGACAATGGCTTCCTACGAATACGAATCCCACGATTACGACGTCGTGGTGGTCGGCGCCGGCGGGGCAGGTCTCCGCGCGACCCTGGGCATGGCAGAGCAGGGGCTCAAGACCGCCTGCGTGACCAAGGTATTCCCGACCCGCTCGCACACTGTCGCAGCCCAGGGAGGCATCGCCGCCTCGCTGTCGAACATGGGCCCGGACAACTGGCAGTGGCACATGTACGACACCGTCAAGGGCTCCGACTGGCTCGGCGACACCGACGCGATGGAATACCTGGCCCGCTCCGCGCCCGCCGCGGTCTACGAGCTGGAGCATTACGGCGTGCCGTTCTCCCGGACCGAAGAGGGCAAGATCTACCAGCGTCCGTTCGGCGGCCACACCACCGAATTCGGCGAAGGCCCGCCCGTGCAGCGCACCTGCGCCGCGGCCGACCGTACCGGCCACGCCATCCTGCACACGCTCTACGGCCAGTCGCTGAAGAACAACGCGGAATTCTACATCGAGTACTTCGCCATCGACCTGCTGATGGAGGACGGCGTCTGCAAGGGCGTGCTGTGCTGGAAGCTCGATGACGGCACCTTCCACGTCTTCAACGCTAAGATGGTCGTGCTGGCCACCGGCGGCTACGGTCGCGCCTATTTCTCGGCGACCTCCGCCCATACCTGCACCGGCGACGGCGGCGGCATGGTGGCGCGCGCGGGCCTGGCGCTGCAGGACATGGAATTCGTGCAGTTCCATCCGACCGGCATCTACGGCTCGGGCTGCCTGATCACCGAGGGCGCCCGCGGCGAAGGCGGCTACCTGACGAACTCGGAAGGCGAGCGGTTCATGGAACGCTACGCGCCGACCTACAAGGACCTGGCACCGCGCGACTATGTCAGCCGCTCGATGACCATGGAAATCCGCGAAGGCCGCGGCGTGGGCGAGCACAAGGACCACATCTTCCTGCACCTCAACCACCTGCCGCCGGAAACGCTGGCCGAGCGCCTGCCGGGCATCTCGGAAAGCGCCAAGATTTTCGCGGGCGTCGACCTGAACAAGGAACCGATCCCGGTCCTGCCGACGGTCCACTACAACATGGGCGGCATTCCGACCAACTACTGGGGCGAAGTGCTGAACCCGACCGCCGAGAACCCGACCGCGACCGTTCCGGGCCTGATGGCCGTGGGCGAAGCGGGCTGCGCCTCGGTGCATGGCGCGAACCGCCTCGGCTCCAACTCGCTGATCGACCTCGTGGTCTTCGGCCGCGCCGCCGCGATCCGCGCCGGCGAGGTGATCGACCGCGCGGCCTCGATCCCGAAGGCGCCGGTGTCGGAAATCGACAAGGCGTTCGACCGCTTCGACGGCCTGCGCCACGCCCAGGGCGGCACGCCGACGGCCGATCTGCGCCTCGAGATGCAGCGCACCATGCAGGCCGATGCCGCCGTGTTCCGCGCGTCGGACAGCCTGAAGGAAGGCGTCGAGAAGATGACCGCGATCGCGGCCAAGCTCGGCGACCTGAAGGTCACCGACACCTCGCTGGTCTGGAACTCGGACCTGATGGAGACGCTCGAGCTGACCAACCTGATGCCGAACGCGCTGGCGACGATCGTCGGCGCCGAGGCCCGCCACGAGAGCCGCGGGGCGCATGCCCACGAGGACTATCCGGAGCGGGACGACGAGAACTGGCGGGTCCATTCCGTCATGCGCGTCGACGGCAACAAGGTCGATCTGAGCTTCCGTCCGGTGATCACCGATCCGCTGACCACCGAGGATGCGGGCGGCATCAGCCTGAAGCGCATCGCGCCGAAGGCCCGGACTTTCTGATGCGTGCCGTGCCGGCCTCCTGGTCCCGGCCCCATTCCGGGGCGGCGTTCCGCGCCGCCGCGGAGCATGCGGGGAGCGCGGAGGCATGAGCACGCAGATCACCGGCGGCGCGGAGAACTCCGCGCCGGCCTATGCCGGGCTTGGCCGGGTGGCACATGCCCTGCGCGGCCTCCGGGCGAGCGGACGGGTCGGGGCGGCGCCGGTCACGGGATCAGAGCAGGTCGACCGCGACCTCGCCCAGCCCGTCGATCCGGCCGCGGATCGGGGTCCCGCCGGGGAAATAGGGCAGGCCGCAGAGCGAGCCGGTGATCACGACCTGGCCCGGCTGCAGCCCGCCGCAATGGCCGCCGATGAACTCCGCCAGCAGCGACAGCGTGGTCAGCGCCGAGCCGAACGGCACCTCGGTTCCGCCGTCGAGCACGGTCTCGTCTCCGGCGGTGAGCCGGCCCGTCAGCTTGCCGAAATCGCTGCCGTCCCAGTCGGCAAGCGGTTCGCCCAGCACCAGCCCGGCATTGATCTGCTGGTCGGCCAGCTTGGCCAGCGGGTCGGCAGCCAGCGGGCCCTCCAGGCGGGTATCCACCAGCTCGATCACCGGGCGCGGCCGCACATGCCGGGCCAACTCCGCCGGGGCGGCGCCCAGCGGCAGGGGCGAGAGGATCTCGAAGCCGATCTCCAGCTCGATCCCGAGCTTGTCCGCGACCTTCACCGCGGCCCCCGAGGCCAGAAGCTGATCGGCGCGGATCGGCGCCATGATCGGGTCTGCGCCGGGCTTCTGCGCGGTCTTGAACCCGCCCACCGCGCCGAAATGGCGGCTGACCTCGGCCTGCACGGCATAGGCGGCGGCGGCATCCGCCGGGGCCGCGTCTGGGACGAAACGGCGGCCGCTCTCATGGGCGGCGATCAGGGCGGCGGCGAGGGGGGACAGCGCGGACATGGCGAACTCCGGTCGGACTGGAAAGGGTGTCTGCCCCGGGTCTAGCGTCCCGGCGCGCCGGGCAGAAGGGGCAGCACTGGCGCAGGGGCCCGGATTTTTTTGCGCTTTTGCGGGCCGGCCCCCTGACCATTTCCGGCCGGGGGCGCTAAATGAGGGCAACAGGATTGCCGGGAAGGACCAAGATGACGGAGACCGCAGGACAGCCCGAAGGGCCGGGCGCGCTGGAACTGGTGACGCGCGAGGCGTTCCGCAACGGCATGGCCTGCCTCGCGGGCGCCGTGAACATCGTGACCACCGACGGACCGGGCGGCCGCGCGGGCTTCACCGCGACGGCGGTCTGCTCGGTCACCGACGATCCGCCGACCCTGCTGGTCTGCCTCAACCGCAACAGCTCGGCGATGGCGGCCTTCACCGCCAACGAGGCGGTCTGCGTCAACACCGTCGGCCCGCGCCACCGCGACCTCGCCATGACCTTCGGCGGCAAGGCCCCGATGTCCGAGCGTTTCTCCGAAACCGGCTGGCACCGCGGCAAGAGCGGCGCGCCGGTGCTCGACGATGCGGTCGTCTCCTTCGATTGCCGGATCAGCCACCGCCATCTCTGCGGCACGCATGAGGTGATCTTCTGCGAAGTCGTCGATGTGGCCGCGGACCCGGAGGCGCCGGGCTCCGCCTATTTCGCCCGCAAGTTCCACGACCTGCCGGTCTGAGGCTGGACAGCCGGGGCTGCCCGCTCCAGATTGCGGAACGGGGTTTCGCGATGCGGGAGGAGCAGCGATGGATGGCAAGGGCGGCGGCGTCCAGTCGGTGACGCGGGCGCTGGGGCTGCTTCGGCTGCTGGCGCGGTCGGACGAGGGCCACCGGGTCAGCGATCTGGCGCGCGAGGCGGGGCTGGCGGTCTCGACGGCGCACCGGCTGCTGACCACGCTGGAATCCGAGGGCTTCGCCCAGTTCGATGCCGAAGAGTCGCTCTGGCATGTCGGACGCGAGGCCTATGCCGTCGGCGCCGCCTATGCGCAGCGGCGGAATTTCGTGGCGCCTGCGATGCCCTATCTGCGGCGGCTGCGCGACGAGACCCGCGAGACCGCCAATCTAGGCATCCTCGATGTCGACCATCTGGTGACGCTCAGCCAGGTCGAAAGCCGCGAGATCGTCCGCGCGATCTCGCCGCCCGGCGGCCGCGTGCCGGCCTTCTGCTCGGGCATGGGCAAGGCGATCCTCGCGACCTGGCCCGACGATCAGATTGCCGATTTCGCCGCCCGCACCGGGTTCCACCCGCTGACCTCGCATTCCCACCGCGATCTCGGCACGGCGATGGAGGATATCGCCCGGATCCGCGCGCAGGGCTTTGCCGTCGATGACGAGGAACACGCGCCGGGGCTCCGCTGCATCGCCGCCGTGGTCTGGTCCGAGACCGGAGAGGCGGCCTGCGCGATCTCGATCTCGGCGCTCTCGGCCCGGCTCTCGCCCGAGAAATTCGCCGTTGCGGGCAACAAGGTGGCCCGTGCCGCCGCTGACCTGACGGCCCGGCTCGGCGGCCATGCGCCGCTTTCCATATCGTGAAAATGCCGGCAGCCCTTGTGGCTGGACAGGCGGCCTCCGTGACAGACATCATGCGTCAGGGAGGACACCATGGAACTGCCACGCCCGAATCCGATGGTTCTGGAGCGCCGCGCCGAAATCGTCGCGCGGCTGAAGGAGGTGCTGCCTGCGGATGCCGTCATCGACGACCCGCGCGGGCTCGTTGCCTATGAATGCGACGCCCTGACGGCCTATCGCTGTCCGCCGCTGGCCGTGGTGCTGCCGCGCTCGACCGAAGAGGTCGCCGCCGCGCTGGGGATCTGCCATGGCTCGACCGTCCCGACATCGGGATCGAGGAGGCGGCCGACCGGCTGATCGACCGCGCGCTGGACATCGCCCGCGGCGGCTCCGGCCGTCCGAAGCAGAAGGAGGAGAGCTGACATGCCCCCCCAGGCACGCATGACAGATCCGCATGCCGGCCCCTGCACGATGGGCGCGCCGAGCCCGATCCTGCCGCCCTGCGCGCTGACCGTGCTGGTCTGCTGCCTGCCGGCCGCGCGCGTCACCGACATGTCGATGTCGATCACGCCGCCCGCGCCGCCGGTGCCGCATCCGATCGCCAAGGGCTCGATGACCGTGATGATCCAGAAGCTGCCCGCGGCGCGGATGGGCGATCTCTGCGCGATGGGCGGCACGATCATCATGGGCGCCCCGACGGTGATCACGGGAGGCTGAAGACGCAATGCCGGTGATCGTCAAGTTCCAGTCCACGGGCACGGTGCCCGGAGACGGCCGTCCGGTCGAGATGCGCGGCGCCTCGCTGACCATCGGGCGCAGCGCGGGCAACGACCTCGTGCTGCCCGATCCCGACCGGATCGTGTCGAGCCGCCATTGCGCGATCGAGGACCAGAACGGCAATGTCGTGGTGGTGGATTTCTCCACCAACGGCACCTTCCTCAACTACGGCAAGGTGCGGCTCGGCGAGGCGCCGACGCCCTTGAATGACGGCGACATCCTCAGCATCGGCAGCTACGAGCTGGTGGTCGAGATTTCCTCCGCCGCCGCGCCCGGTCCGGATGCGCTGCCGCCGCTCGAGGAGGCGCCGCTGATGCCGCAGGCCGGGCCCGCGCGGGGCGGTCCGCTGGACGGTCCGCAGCTGCGCCAGGCGGCCGGGCAGGGCGGCGCGGATGATGCCGCCGGCGAATGGGCTGCGCTCGAGCCCTGGTGCCTCGAGGCGGAATCCCAGACCAAGGACCCGCGCCGCGGCGGCCGTCCCAAGGCGCCGAAACCGGCCAAGCCCAAGGAGGACGGCTTCGGCATCCGGCATCTCGACAACGGCGTCACGCTGCGCCGCCATTCGGACGCCAAGGGCTACTACATCCGCTTCGAGGGGCGCCATGTCGATGCCGAGCTTCTGGAGCGCGCGATGGACGAGCTGGCCCGGCTCCTGGGACCGGCATGAGCCTCCCGGGGTTTCGCCGCGAAACCCCGGTGTCCGGGGGGCTGCGGCGCGGTCGTCGTTTACCCCCCAGAAAGATCCTGCTAGCCAGCGCGCACCGAAATCCGACGAGTCGCATGTTTCCCAGATCTTCCCTTGCCCTGCTTGCCGTCCTTTTCCTGCTTCCGCCCGGCTGGGCAGCTGCCGCGGGCTTTGCGATGGAGGAGCTTCCTGCCGCCGGCGGCGCCGAGGATCCGGCGATGCGCATCGGCATCTGGTACCCAGCCGCGACCGCGCCGCCCGCGACCGCGACGCTCTTCGGCCAGCATCTGAGCCTCGACGCCCCGGTTGCCGAAGGCCGCCATCCGCTGGTGGTCATCAGCCACGGCCAGGGCGGCTGGATGGGCGGCCATGCCGATACCGCGCTGGCGCTGGCCGAAGCGGGCTATGTCGTCGCCGTGCCCGAGCATCCCGGAGACAACATGCAGGACGGCGGCGCGCCGCCCGCCCAGTGGATGGTGACGCGCCCGGCCGATCTGCGCGCGGCGATCGACTACATGACCGAGGCCTGGCCCGGCGCCTCGCGGATCGATTCCGGACGGATCGGCGTCTACGGCTTCTCCTCGGGCGGCTACAGCGCGCTGGTGGCGGCCGGGGCGCTGCCGGATGTCGGGCTGGCCAAGTCTTTCTGCGCCGGCAATCCGCGTGAATATGCCTGCCGCGAAGGCTTCCTCGACGGTGCCGAACCGGGGCAGGTGGCGCCGGTCCTCGAACAGGTGGCGGGCGATGGCCGGATCGGGGCCGTCGCGGCTGCCGCGCCGGCGCTCGGCTTCGCCTTCGGCGCGCTCGACCTGGCGGCCATCGACATCCCGGTGCAGATCTGGTCCGGCGGGCTCGACCTGCGGGTGCCGCACAACACCAACGGCGCTCTGGTCGCCGCGGGCCTCGCCGCTTCGCCGGATGTGCATGTGGTCGAGCGGGCCGGGCATTTCGCCTTCCTGGCGCCCTGCAGCCCCTCGATGGAAATGGCCCATCCCGCGCAATGGGCGATGTATTGCGTCGATTCCGAAGGCTTCGACCGGGCCGCGTTCCACAAGGACATGAATGCCGAGCTGGTGCGGTTCTTCGACAAGTCGCTGAAGCGCTAGGGCGACATTACCGGACATGACTGCGCGCGGCACAGCGCGGCGGTATTCTCTGCCATGATGTTCCGAAGCGCCGGGGCAGGGTGCCCGTTTGCAGGACCGCATCGCCGCCGCTGCGGCATATCGGGGCCCGCCGCCTGTCCGTCCCTTTGCTGTCCGGCACCGGATGTCTGTCCCGGAAAGACTCCTGCGGGTATCAGCCGAGACCGCAACGGCAATCGACAGGCTGCGGGCGGAAATGCGATTTTCGGGCCAGACAGACACCTCACAGAACGGCAAGGCCCGCATGATCACCATCGACCGCATCTCCACCGAGATCGTAGACCTTCCGACCATCCGCGGGCATGTCCTGTCGATGGCCACCATGACCGTGCAATCCGTGGTGCTCGTGCGGATGGACTTCTCCGACGGCTCCACCGGCCTCGGCGAGGGCACCTCGATCGGCGGGCTGAGCTACGGCTCGGAAAGCCCCGAAAGCATCAAGTCGGCGATCGACTGCTACCTGGCGCCGGTTCTGGTCGGCACCGATGCCGACAACATCTCGGCGGCCCGCAACCTGATCGCCAAGGCGGTGCGCGGCAATCCGATCGCCCGCTCGGCGGTCGAGATCGCGCTCTGGGACGGCCTCGGCAAGCGGCTCGGCGTGCCGGTGGCGCAGCTCTTCGGCGGTGCGGTGCGCCAGGGCATCGACGTTGCCTGGACGCTGGCCTCGGGCAATTCCGACACCGATATCGCCGAAGCCGAGGAGATGCTGGAGACCCGGCGCCACCGCCAGTTCAAGCTGAAGATCGGCAAGCGCGCGCTGAAGGACGACCTGGCGCATGTCGGGCGGATCAAGGCGGCGCTCGGCGACCGCGCCAGGCTGACGGTCGACGTCAACCAGGCCTGGGACCTGCACACCGCGCGCGACGGGCTGCGCGGGCTCGAGGAGATCGGGGTGGCGATGGCCGAGCAGCCGATCGACCTGCGCCAGCGCGACCAGCTGAAATCGCTGACCGACGGCTCGGCGATCGCGGTGATGGCCGACGAGGCGCTGACCGGGCCGGTCGATGCGATGCGCCATGCCGGCGACCGCGCGGCGGACGCCTTCGCGGTGAAGGTCGCGCAGTCGGGCGGGCTCGCCAATGCGGCCGAGGTGATCGCCATCGCCAAGGCGGCGGGCATCGGCCTCTATGGCGGCACCATGCTGGAATCGGGCGTGGCCACCGCCGCCTCGCTGCAGCTCTTCTGCACGGTCGAGCACTGGGCCTGGGGCTGCGAGCTCTTCGGGCCGCTCCTGTTCACCGACGAGGTGCTGGCCGAGCCGCTGGTCTACCGCGATTTCCAGGTCTGGCTGCCGGAGGGGCCGGGGATCGGCGTCTCGCTCGACGAGGAGCGCGTCCGCCGCTACCGCCGCGGCGGCGCCGAGCCGGTGGCGATCGTCGCCGAATAGCGCCCTTCGGCGCCGCTGCGCCCTGTCCCGCCCCGGCCCTGCGCCGGGGCCTCCGCGTTTCAGACCAGCTTGCGGGCGACGCTCTGGGCGAGCCGGGCGAAGTTGCGCACATGCACGCCCTGCTCGTCGATCCGGTAGTTCAGCGACAGCTCGGTCTGGCCCAGCTCCGGCTCGAAGGCGAGGAAGCGGATGCCGTTGCGCGCCGCCGAGGCGACCGAGGCCGGCACGATGCAGACGCCCTCGCCGATCGCCACCAGGCTCAGCGAAGTCTGCAGGTCCATGGCGAAGACGCGCTTCATCGCGGCAGTGTCGAAGCCCTGTGCGGCGAGCCGCTCCAGCACGAAATCGGCATAGCTCGGGCGCGGGAATTCCGGGTAGAGCACCAGCGTTTCGCCGGCCAGTTCGGCCAGCGAGACGCTGCCGCTGCGGACCGGGGCGAAGGTGTCGGGCGCGGCCAGGACCAGCGGTTCGTCCATCAGCCGGATCTTGGCGAATTCGGCATCGCGCAGGGCGGGGCGGGCGAAGGCGACGTCGATCTCGCGGCGGATCAGGCGGCGGTGCAGCTGGGCGTTGTTCATCGGCAGGAGCGACAGGTCGACCTGGCTGTAATGCGCGCGGAAGGATTTCACGATGTTCGGCAGGATGCCGTAGGTCGAGGAGCCGACGAAGCCGATCCGGAGCCGCCCCTCGGCGCCCTGGCCGAGCCTTGCGATCTCGCGCTCGGTCTCGGCGACGAGATCCTGGATCTGGGCGCCGCGTTCCTTCAGCCGCTCGCCGGCCTGGGTGAGGGTCACGGCGGAGCGGCCGCGGTTGAACAGCAGCGCGCCGATTTCCTCCTCGAACTGCTTGATCTGCCGCGACAGCGGCGGCTGGGCGATGCCGAGCCGTTCGGCGGCGCGGCCGAAATGCAGCTCTTCGGCCACGGCCATGAAATAGGCGATCTGCTTGAGGTTCATGCCGTCCTCCCGGCGCATCGGTCAGGGTCCGAGACTGCCCCGGATCGCGCCCGGATGCCAGAGGCCGCGAGGCGTCGGGCGGCGCGCAGGGTTGTTGCGGATGATGCCGGTGGCGATCGGCCGCTCTGGTGCGCGGCCTCCACCCACGAGGGCGAGGAAGAGATCGCCGCCGAGGCGCACCGCATCGCCCAGAAGGGCACCCACCGCCTGCTGCTGATCCTCGCCCCGCGCCATCCCGAGCGCGGCCCGGCGATCCGCGACATGCTGGCCGCAAAGGGCTTCGCCGTGCGGCTGCGCAGCGAAGCGGGCTGCCCGGACGAGGATTGCGACGTCTATGTCGCCGACACGCTGGGCGAGATGGGGCTGTGGTACCGGCTGGCCCCGGTCAGCTTCGTCGGCGGTTCGCTGGCCCGCATCGGCGGCCACAATCCCTATGAACCGGCCGCGCTCGGCTCGGCGATCCTGCACGGGCCGCATGTCCACAATTTCGCCGACATCTATGCACGGCTCGACGCCGCCGCCGCGGCGCTCAAGGTCGAGGATGCCGCCGGTCTGGGCGAGACCGTCGCCGAGCTGATGCAGCCCTCGCGCAGCGCGCCGATGGCCTTCGCCGCCTGGGAGCTCAGCTCGTCGGGCGCCGATGTCACCGACAAGGCGATCGCGCTGATCCTCGAGCACCTGCCGGACCCGGCCGCCTGATGCAGGCGCCTTGCTTGCCTTCCTGACGGCTGCGCCGGGCCTTGGCGCGCCGCAGCCCGGGCTGGCGGGCCTGCTGGCGGGGCTCAGCCTGGCCTGGGGGCTGGGCCTTGCCGCCTTCCTTTGGGTCCTGGTGCGGCTGCTGCGCTTCTTCTGAGCGTTCAGTCGCTCACGGGTTCGGCCGCGACCTTGGCTTCGACATGGCGGGCGAAATTGTCGAGGATCGCCTGCCAGCCCTGGCGCTGGATCTCGGCGGGGTGCTCGTCCTCGGGGTCGAAGACCTCGCGCACCAGCGTGCCGCCGGGGGCGGTCTGGAACCAGACCTTCAGGTGGCGGCCGCCGAATTCGGACTCGATCATGCTCAGCGGCTCGATCCTCACGAAGCGGCCCTCGAAATCGAAGCCTGCGCTGCCGTCCTTCGCCTCCATCCGCGACAGGAAACGGCCGCCGGGGACCAGGTCAATCTCGGCGCGGGTGGTGTGCCAGTCCTCGGATGCGGCGTTCCAGTCCATGATGTCCTCGGGGGTCGTCCAGCAGGCCCAGACGGTCTCCAAGGGCGCACGGACCAGCGTCTCCACGGTAATCTGCATGGCATCCTCCTCCTCGTGTCATGCGGGACCATGCTACGCGGCGCAGGGCGTCCTGGGAACCGCCGTTCCGGAGGACGGTTGCGCGGGCGGCAAACGGGCGATGATCCGCCCGCTCCGGCACGCTGTGCTGCCGGCCGCGGAAAAGCGGTGACACAGGGCGGCCCATGGCAGGGATGCGGGTCCGGGGACAGGGCTGCTTGCGCCTCCGCTCCGGATCCGGGCTGGTGCGGTCGCGCGGAGTGCCTGCAGGCCCGCAGGCTCTGGCGGGCTGTCGCCGGAGGCAGGGTGCGGGCGATCCGTCTGGCCGGACCGGTGCCGGCATGGCTGGCGAAGCTTGGCTTCCATTCCGGAGGCTCGGCGCCAGTCCGGCTGGCGCAACCCTCGAAACAAACGCCGCGGGAGAGGTCACCGGCCCAGCCGCTTCAGCCGGCGATCATGACGTCGGGAGCACGCAGCTGTCCGGCCGGAAAATGCCCGGAGCCGGCCTGCTGCGCGGACGTCTCCGGCAACGCTGGAGATCATGCGGTCCAGCCCTGCGGCAGGACGACCAGCCTTCTGCATCGCGCAGCGGCCAGTCTCCGCCTCCTCCCGGCGCGTGCCGGACCGTCGAAAGCGCCTTGCGGTCCCGGTGCGGCGCGTTCCCGCTGGTCCGCGTCCGGCACTCCCCCGTGGCGCTGGAACAATTCCGGGCCATTGCGCCGCAGGGCGGCGCCGCCCGCTGCGCGGGTCTGCGCAGGCGCCGAGCCGAACGCCCAAGCTTTCGGCAGGCAGGCGGCTGCGTCATATGGCTTGCCATGGTTAACAGGTTTGCGGTTGACGCTGGGGCGGGCTGCTTCACGATTGCTGCAGGTGCAGCCGGTGCGCACCGCGCGGATCGGCCGCGCCGGCCGGCCCCGGGACGGAACGAATGACGAATGCCGATTGAGAACGCCCTCTTTTCCAAGGACGAATACGACCGGCGCATCCGGCAGACCCGCGAAACCATGGCGGAATTCGGCATCGACGTCCTGGTGGTGACCAATCCCTCCAACCAGCACTGGCTGACGGGCTATGACGGCTGGTCCTTCTATGTCCATCAGGCGGTGATCCTGCCGCTCGAGGGCGCGCCGTATTGGTGGGGCCGCGCGATGGATGCGGAAGGGGCGCGGCGCACCGTCTGGATGGAGGACGCGCATGTCCTGCCCTATCCCGACCGCTACGTGCAGGCCGCCGAGACCCATCCGATGGAGGACCTGGCCTCGCGCCTGCGGATCATGGGCTTCGGCACGAAGCGCATCGGCGTCGAGATGGAGACCTATTTCTTCACCGCCCGCGCCTTCACGACGATTGCCGAATGCCTGCCCGGCGCCGACATAATGGACGCCTCGAGCCTGGTGAACTGGCAGCGGCTGGTGAAATCGGAGGAAGAGCTGGCGCATATGCGGCGCGCCGCGCGGATCTCGGACCTGGTGATCCGCCGCGCGGTCGAGCTGGCCGAGCCGGGCATGAAGAAGCACGAGCTGGCCGGCGAGCTCTACAAGACCGCGGTGACCGGCGAGGCGGACAGCTGGGGCGACTATCCGGCGATCGTGCCGCTGCTGTCGGCGGGCGGCGAGGGCGCGGGGCCGCACCTGACCTGGAACGGCGAGGCGCTGATCTCGCCGGGCTGGTCTTCCGAGAATTCCGCCAGCGCCTCCGGGTCGCTGGCGGCCTCCGCCTCCCTGACGATCCTGCCATGTTCGCCGGGCACGCCGGCCGCCGTCTTCGCGCATGGGACGTCGAGGCCAATGAACAGCTTCATTCCGCATTCCTCCTGCCGGAACAGATGCGGGAGCGTCGCCAGCCGCCCGCCCGGCGGGCAAGCGCAAGATGCGGGCGGCGCGGGACGCAGGCCCCCGTTGCGGCCTCCCAGTTTCGATGCAGGGCTTGGCCCATGGCATCGCAGTCATCTTCGCCTCCGGCTTGCCGACACCCGCCCGGCCATGCCTCTGCCGCTCCGGCATCTTCAGGCGGTTGATCTGTCCCTTGGTCTGGCCATTGGACCATGGTCCGGTCGGGGCTGCGGGCAAAGGCGCCCGGCACGCCGTCCTCGGCCTCACCCTAGCCAAGGCGCCAGCGCGGCTTCCGCGGCGTTTCTGAATGAGCGCGGGCGTGCCGTCGGTCCGCAACCCGTTGTCCGGCAGCGGTTTGCGTGCAGACCACGAGAGGATGGACCGCATCTGCGAGGCCCGCGCCGCGGCACGCCTGGCCGCCATTGCGGTCCTGCGCGACGACCCCGATCTGCGGGTGATCCTTCAGCCAGGCTTCGACAGTTGCCGGTTCGCGATCGGGCAGAAGGTCAATGACCCGGTGCCGTTCGAGGTCGCAGATCAGCGTCCCGTAGCGCTGCCTCTTCCGCCAGGCCCGGTCATCGATGCCGATCATTCGAGGCTCCGCTATGTCCCGGGTGCCATCGGCCGGGAGGCCGCGCAGGAAAGTGTCCTTGCTGACGCGGAGCAGGAGGCGCCGTCCGGGCGCCTGGGCAGGACGGCCGCCGAGGGCCAGGGCGGGATGGCGGACCAGTCCCTGCATCCGCGTGGTCCGCCGCCCCCAGGGCCGCGCGGCCTCCGGGCGGAGGCGTTCCGGGAAAATCGCGAGGGCATCCTCGCCGGGCCGAGCCACGTCCGGCGCTGGCAGCATCTCGCGGCGCAGGGCATCGTGCCGCCGCCTTTCGAACAGACCCGATTCATCGGCGGCGCCGGCCTTCCGGCCTGGAGCCGCAGCCTCTTCGAAGAGGTCGCGCAGGCCTGGCGGCCGGGCGTGCCGGTGGTGCTGATCCTGCCGGATCCGCGCTTCGGCAACGGCGTTCTGGCCGATGGCGGCGCGTCCGGCGACCTGTTTCTCGACGGCCGGACCCATATCGACAAGGCCTTGATCTCCGGGGCGTCCGATGACCGGATGATCGCCCGCCACTCGGCGGCGCTGCGCTACTGGTGGGCAGCCTTCGGCGAGGATCTGCGCCTCCTGCCCTGGACCGGTTTGATGACGGCCCATGTCCACCTGTCGGCCGGGACCCATTGGCAGGAGGGGCGCTACGCCTATCCGGCGATGGCGGCCTGGACTGGCGGCGTCGGAGCGAGACTCGAGGCGGAGGACATCTCGGGCCTGCTCGCGCCCGAGATCGTCGGCGGCTTTGCCGGGTTCTATGCCGACCGGGCGCTGCATCCGACGCTGGCGGGCTATGTCCTGCTGGCCCGTGCTGCGGCGGGGGCGCCGATGGCCCAGGCGATCGCGGCCGGGCACGCGGGCGACCCGCGAGGCCTCGGGATGGAAGACCGACGAGCCGATGCCGATCAGCCCGGCGCCGCAGATCAGCAGCCCGTAGCCCGGCGCCACGGCCAGCAGCAGCAGCCCGGCCAGCGTCGCAGCCATCGCCACCGGCAGCGCCCAGGGGAAGGGATGGCGGTCGGTGACCATGCCGACCATCGGCTGCAGCAGCGAGGCGGTGACCTGGAAGCAGAAGGTCAGAAGTCCGATCTGCCAGAAATCCAGCGCGAATTCGGCCTTCAGCATGGGATAGAGTGCCGCCAGCAGCGACTGCATCATGTCGTTCAGCAGGTGGCAGAAGCTGATCGCGGCGAGGATCGCATAGGTGGTGCGCGCCGGGTCGCGCGGCGGCGCCGCGACTGAGGCATCGGTCATGGGGGGTGTCCTTTTTCCTCTCTCTAGCGGTCTTGCCTGCGGCCGTCTTTCGTGCTTCGGTCAATAACCTTTCCGATCGGGCCAGAGCGTGCCATGCCATCTACCGACGCCACATCGCTGTTCAGCCGCATCGAGGAGATGGAGCAGCGCAGCGCGCCTCTGGTCGGGCTGGCCTCGGACTATCCCGACGGGATGCATGTCCGCCCGCACAGCCATCCGCGCGACCAGCTGCTGCACGCGCTGACCGGCGTCGTCCATGTCCGCACCGCGCAGGGCAGCTGGCTGGTGCCGCCCGATTGCGCGCTGTGGATTCCGGCGGGCTGCGTCCACGAGGTCGAGATGATGGGCCGGGTGCGGATGCGCTCTTCCTATCTCTGGCCGGGGACGGCGGGGCTCGACGCCGACCGGCCGCGGGTGCTGGCGATGAGCGATCTGGCCCGCGCGCTGGTGGTCGAGGCGACGCGGCTCGGCGAGGGCCTGCGCCACGCTGGCAGAGGCGCTTGGCGGCGCCGACGTGGTGGTCGTCTCGATCCTGCCGGGGCGGTTCGCCGACATGGCCCAGGATATCGGCATTCCGGCGCGATACGGCATCGCGCAGGCGGTGGGCGACACGGTGGGTCCGGGCGGCTTCGTGCGCGCGCTGCGCGCCATTCCGATGCTGGCGGAAATCGGCCGCGCCATCGGGGAGCACGCCCCCGGCGCCCATGTGTGCAACCTGACAAACCCGATGAGCGTGCTGACCGGCGCGCTCCATGCCGCCTGTCCGGGGATCCGCGCCTGGGGCGAATGCCACGAGGTGACCAAGCTGAGGAAGCAGGTCGCCTGGATCGCCAACCGCGCGGCGGGGGCGCCGATTTTCACGCACCGCGATGTCGAGGCCAATGTCCTCGGCATCAACCATTTCACCTTCGCCGACCGGATCTCGCTGAAGGGCCGGGACATGCTGCCGGCCTACCGCGCCTTCGCGGCGGAGCATGGCGCCTCCGGCTGGGTCGCCGCGGAACCCGACCCGGCAGACGAGCATGAACGGTATTTCGGCGACCGCTCCAAGGTGAAGTTCGACCTGTTCCGGCGCTTCGGCATTCCGGCAGCGGCAGGCGACCGGCACCTGGCGGAGTTCCTGCCGGCCACTGACTACCTGGGCGATCCCGGGGGCTGGAGCTTCGGCCTGACCCCGGTCGAGTACCGCGAGCGCGAGCAGGCGCAGAAGCGCGCTGCCGCCGAGGCGCTGGCCGCAGGCGGGAGCTTGCCCGCGGCGCTTTTCCGGCGCGGTTGCGGCCGGGCTCGAGGCACATCGCGCCGGCCTGATGCCGCGCCGCGACATGGCCGCCGCCTCCACCCCGGTCTTCGGCATGGCGGAGCTGGCCTGATGCGTCTCGACCCTTTCTACCTGATCACCGGCACCGCGGCGGAACTGGAGCGGCTGGTGCCGCTGGGCGTCAAGCTGGTGCAGCTGCGCGCCAAGGACATGGAAACGCCGGAGCTGCGCCGCCAGATCGCGCGGTCCCGCGATGTCTGCGCCCGCCACGGCGCGCAGCTCGTCGTCAACGACTACTGGGAGCTGGCGCTGGATCTGGACTGCGACGCCGTCCATCTCGGCCAGGAGGACATGGATACGGCTGATTTCGCCGCTTTGCGCCGCGCGGGCATCCGCTTCGGGCTGTCGACCCATGACGAGGCCGAGCTCGACCGCGCGCTGTCGCAGGATCCGGCCTATGTCGCGCTCGGTCCGGTCTATCCGACGCTGCTGAAGAAGATGAAGTGGGGGCCGCAGGGACTGGAGCGGGTCACCCGCTGGAAGGCGATGGCAGGCCGCGTGCCGCTGGTCGGCATCGGCGGGCTGACCATCGAGCGCCTGCCCGGGCTCTTCGCCGCCGGGGCCGACAGCGCCGCGGTGGTCACCGACATCCAGCGCGCCCCCGACCTACGGACCGCCCGCATTCGTCCCTGGCCAGCCAGACGCCGCAGCAAGCGCGCAGGATGCTTGAGCAATTTGAGGGCTCCGCGCCCGGCGCGCTTGCGCAAGACGATGAAGCCGAATGCCCAAATCCAACCTGCAGACTCTCGTTATGAATGAGGGACCGGCAGGGGGCAGGTCAATCTGCTTGCGCAAAGCGATCTCTCCTTCGCGGTCGCACCCAACCAAATGGAAGGTATCCGTGCCGATGTCTCCTCCGACGACGGCGAGTTCGTCCAGATTTCCCGTTATCTTGCCTCTGCTGGATGCTTCTCCTCATGGTTCGGGTGATCCCAGGTCAGGATAACCCGACGGCGGGAAAGCAGCCGGTATATCCCGTTAGGGGAGAACTCGCCCTGCTCGGGGGCGAGCTGTGCCTCCAACACGTCGCGCGGGGTGTCGCTGACCTGGACGCTCATCTTGGCCGCCGCCTTGGAGGTCTCGTCCTGGTCCTTGCAATGGAACCGGCTGCCGGGACTGATTTCCGGCCCTGGGCAGCTCCGCATCGCGGAGACGGCGCGAGGGCCTGCTCCGGCCGTCCGGCTCCGTTCGTGCCTCCCGGGACGGCAGCCATGCCCCGGCACGGCGCCCGCCGTCCCTTTCAGCCGACGGCCCGTCGTCTTTCCACGGCTGACCGGCGTCGCGATGCGGCCGCGCAGGCCGCCCCCGGACGGCCGCAGGGGGACGCATGCAAGTCCAGCCCCAAGGACCACCACAGCCCGTGAGCGGCACCAGGGACTTGCGCCTGGTCTTGACTTGGCCGACCTGTCCGCGGAGCCACAGAGCCATGCGGAACGCAGGCCGGGGCCTGCTTGGATGGCGGCCGGCTGCAGTTGGCGAAGGAATTGACGGCCAGCCGGGGCCGCCGCGCACCAGCGCCGCCGCGGCCGGTCCCTTCACCGCGTCGCAGTCCGCGACGACCGGGCCGCAGAACACCCGGATACGGTCGGCGGTTTCCAGGCCCGCGGCGTGGCGGTGCTGCCTGATCGTCATGGACGCGGTGCAGAATTCGCGCAGCTCGGCGGAGAGGCGGTCGCAGTTCATCTCCAGTTCGCAGGCCAGCGCGCGGGGGATTCCGTAGCCGACACCGCCATCTGCACCGCTATCATTTCGAGGACGGGCGCCGGGTCGGGCGGCTTGGGGGCGGTGTTTCCGGCGGCGCGGATGGCCTCGGCCGGGCCGGAGACCGTGTTCCGCGCGGTCGCGTCGGCGCTGTCCCGGACCGGCAGGGGCAGCAGCGCGAGCTGACCGGGCAGGGTCTCCGGTAACCACGCGGCAAAGGCTTTCAGCATGGCTCCGACCCGCCCATGTCGCGGGTGAAGGCGTCGGTGTGGTATTTTGCCCGCCCAGGGCAGGGCACCGGCGATGCTGCAGAAAGCGGGCGGCGGGGCGGATCGCGGAACCGGCGGTCTGGGCGCCCGGTCGACAAGCCCTGCCGAGACCCCGGCGGCCGAGCCGGAAGAGGAGCCGGCCGGGCGAATGGACCGGGTTCAGCGGGACTGCTCGGCTGGGCCGGATCTGCGGTGGCCATTTCGGTAGCGGCGGTCTTGCCGGTCACCGTCGCTCGGCAGCTTCCAGCGCGGCGACGCGGGGCGCGGTCGCCGCGGGCACCGTGCCTGCGCAGATCGGCCAGCCGTAGTCCGCCGGCAGGCGAACGACATCGAGGATGTCCATGATGCCCATCCGGTTCTGCGGGAAGGTCGCCGACAAGCCGCAGGAGGGCGCTCTGCTCCGTGTCGGCGGCTTCGGGTTCTGCGATGCGGACGGATGCCGTCAGGCCAGCCTGCACCGACGGGTCTGCAGGATGTTTTCTGCGCAGCAGCATTGCTCCGGCGGGACATCGTCATTCATTCCAAGTGCCTTTGAGGCCGCTGCCGGAATTTTTTTACGCCCGGACGCATCTTGCACAGCATCGCGAGATCGAGCGTCGGCGGCGCGGAAAGGACATGTTATTGGGAAATATGGAAAAAGAAAGCGGCGACCCCAGGGAGGAGGAGGGGGCCGCCGCAGATTTTCCGCAGCTCAGGGAGGAGGAGGAGCTGCCGGAAACCGTGAATTCCGCTGGATGCTGCTGCATCCGATGACCTGAACTTAGCAACTGTGCTGCGATGCAGCAAGGGAAAAATGCTGCAAAGCAGCAATGCTTCCGCGTCATGGCTCGGCACCGGTGCAAGGAAAAGCCCGGCCGCCGCAGGGGAGGCCGGGCGTCGGAGGCGCGCTGGCGCGGCGGTCAGCTGCCGCGCAGCACCAGGACGGATTTCCTCGAATGCCGCAGCAGCCGCGAGGCGTTGCTGCCGAGCAGGTATTCCTTCAGCTCGGGACGGTGCGCGCCGACCATGATCAGGTCGACGTCCAGCTCCTCGGCGAGGCGGATCACCTTGTCGTAGACCGTGCCTTCGAGCACGTGGAGCTGTGCCTCGAGCCCGGCCGCCTCAAGCGCGCGGGAAAGCTCGGCCCGGGCGGCTTCGAGCGATTTCGACTCGAACTCCTTGCCGAGCTGCGCGCCGACGATCGCCATGCCGACATCGGGCACGACGGTGACAGGCGGCACGGTCGCGGCGATCACCCGCGACGTCGACCAGGTGCCGATCGTGGTGGTGCGCCATCCCGACAACCTGCTGACCGTCTATGCCAATGTCGATTCCATCGCGGTTGCCAAGGGCGACACGGTGCGGCGCGGCCAGCAGATCGGCGTGGTGCGCCAGTCGAGCCCGGCCTTCCTGCATTTCGAGGTCCGCAACGGCTTCGAGAGCGTCGATCCGGTCGACTACCTGAACTGACGGCCGAGCAGCCCGGCGCTCCGCCGCCGGGCCGCTGCCGCGCATGTCCGCTCCCGCGTGCCGAGAGGCACGGAGTCCTGCGCGACATCCTGCTCTCATGATTGCTGCCACCGCCTTGTTGCAAGGCGGCTCCTCCGGCGGGGCCGGGCGCAGCGTGTTGGAGATGCGCGAGGCTGGAGACGGAAGCGGGACGACAGCCGGGCAAGCCCTCATGCACGGATTGGCGGCCGCCGGGCCATGGTTCCGTCCCCGGGCTGCCTTGCCCGCTGGACGAGCGTCGGCCATGCCGGCTCATGACAGCGCACGCGGATTCCCCACCGCGTTCCGCCCCCGATACTGCGCACCGAAGATCGGAATGCTTTCCCGGGCCGTGCCGGACGTCAGGCAGCGACCGGCACCACGCTCCGGGCGATCGCCTGGACGACGTCAGCCATTTCGCGGGCGATGGCCGGGGTCACGGCCACCTCCGGCGTCCCGGCCGCGGCCGGGCAACGGCAGCGCCAGCACATCCGCGGCTGCCCCTTCCGGGCAATGTGATCCAATGGGATGAACTGCCTTCCCGCCAAACGGCTGGTCTCGGCCGGGGGCACGGTCTCGGCGCCGGTCGCGGGCCTTCCGGAGGTCGATTCCCGCCGCCAGGGCGGGCTGCTCGACGTCGCGGTGAAGGATGACTTCGCCGCCACCCGCCGGGTCTGGTGGAGCTTTTCCGAGCCGCGCGGCGGCGGCGGGAACAGCACCAGCGTCGCCACCGGCACCCTGTCGCCGGACGGCACGCGGATGGAGGATGTCCGGGTGATCTTCCGCCAGGACCCGGCCTGGGCCTCGACCGCGCATTTCGGTTCGCGTCTGGTCTTCGACCGCGCCGGCATGCTGTTCGTCACCACCGGCGACCGCTCTGTCCGCGCGGCCAGCATGCTGGCGCAGGATGTCTCGACCCAGATCGGCAAGGTGATCCGCATCGACCCGGAGGGCGGTCCGGCGGCAGGCAATCCGCAGGTCGCGGGCGGCGCGCCGGGGCTCTGGTCCTGGGGGCACCGCAACCTGCAATCCGCGGCGCTCGGCCCGGACGGGGCGCTCTGGACGGTGGAGCACGGGCCGCGCGGCGGCGACGAGCTGAACCGGCCCGAGGCCGGCAGGAACTACGGCTGGCCGGAGATTTCCTACGGGGTGAACTACAACGGCAGTGCGGTTGGCGGCGGCGAGACCGCCCGCGACGGCATGGAGCAGCCGGTCTATTACTGGGACCCGGTGATCGCGCCTTCGGGCATGGCCTTCTATGACGGCGATGTCTTCCCCGGCTGGCAGGGCGATGCGCTGATCGGGGGGCTGGCAGGGCAGGCGCTGGTCCGGCTTGAGATCGAGGGCGGCCGCGTCACCGGCGAGCAGCGCTACCTGCAGGGGGTCGCGCGGATCCGCGACGTGGCCGTCGCCTCGGACGGGGCGGTGATGGTGCTGACCGATGCCGATGACGGCGCGCTGATCCGGCTCGCGCCGGAATGACCTGCGGGGCGGCGGGTCCGCCGCATCCCGCTCCGGCAACCGGCTTGCAGCCAAGGCCGCAGCCCTTTCGCGCGGCACCGGCTCGACTGCAGCCGCCCCCGGTCCCGGCGAGGCCGGGCGGCCATCCGCGCCGTCATCGATCCTTGCGATGCCCGCCGCACTCCATGCAGGAGCCGAACCGTCGGACGGCCATCCCGCCCCGTGCGGTGTCATTCCGCCCTCATTGAATGACAGCGCCGCTGCTGACCGGCCCCGGCACCGCACTTTCCGGGCATGTCGCCCGGAAACAGTTTCCCGACGCCGATCCGCTCATGCTCCGGGCAATCCTGCGCAGCGCATCCGCGCATTTTCAGCCGTGGCGCCGGCATGCCTTGACGGCGGGCTCGACAAGCGGCCGCCGCCCGAGCGGTCTGGCGTGCAATCCAGCGGCCATGTCGGCGGAGCGGTGCAAGATCGCCGACGTTCGGAGCCGTCCTCCTCCGGTCGAGCGCCGATCGACGTCCATCCTGCGGCCTGGATGCCGTTGCTGCGCGCCACGCTTGGACGGACAAGCGTTCGATCCGATGTTTTGATGGTGCGAGCCATTCGCGGGATTGGAAGGAAGCGCCATGGGGCAAGTCCGTCATGGCGGCGCCATGATCCGCTGCCCTCTCGGCGAATGCGCGCCGTCGCCGGGAGCGGCGCATGCCGTCAGAGCAGCAGGACAGCGATCGCAAGCTTCGACCGCGGCGCCGAGCCGGGAACTCGGGATCAATCCGAAGACGGCTGCCGGACTTCCGAGACGGTCGCGGATCGCAAGACCGGGCCAAAGGAACCCCGCGCCGCCGGGCTCAGCGAATCCGAAGAGGCGTCGGCCACTGCATTTCGGCGGCACATGTTGCTGCCGCTCAATGACTGCCGCTACGCCCTGCAGCCGAAGATTGTGAATCGGCGTGCAATTCTGGCTCTGACTCAATGGACAGGGCGGCGCGGGCCGCGGGATCGGCGGCCCTGTCGCCGCCATGCGCGTACCAGTCGAGCGCCAGCGCCCCCAGATCGGGCATGGTGGTGCTGTCATAGGGCATCAGCCCCGCGGGCGCGTCGTGGCGCGCCAGCACGGCCAGCACCTCGATCGCCGCCAGATAGAGCGGCTCCTCGAGCTCCGGCTGCGCCTTGGCGAGCCGGGCAAAGAGATCGTCGCCCAGATCCTCGATCAGCAGGAGCCCGCGCGCCTCGTCCTCCGCGAGGATCGCCGGCGCCGAGAGGCCGAGCCCCGAGAGATGGCGGGCGATCGCCAGGAAGGGGCGGACATCCTCGCCGCGCTCGGGCGGGGCGTCCATCAGAACGGCGCTGCGCCCATCGGGGGCGGTGACGCGCGCGTAGCGGCGGTTCGAGGCATCCCCGGCCAGCGGACGGGACAGGGCATCGCCCCAGCCGGCAGCGGCCAGGAAATCGCGGAAGGGATCAGTCGGCATGCGTCGCCTCGGAAAGGAAGCTCAGGCGGGAGGTCCAGCCGTCATCGCTCCAGGTCAGGGTCAGGGTGCGGGCCTCGCCTGCGGCCTCGGGCGCGAAATCGAGCGACAGCGCGGCGGCGGGCAGGTCATCGTCCAGCCGGTCGGGCCATTCGACGAGGCAGAGCGCATCGTCGAAGGCGGCGTCGAGACCCAGCTCCAGCACCTCGTCGGCATGGGTCAGCCGGTAGAGGTCGCAATGCCAGATCTCGAAGCCGCGGGTCTCGTAGCTCTGCACCAGCGTGAAGGTCGGCGAGGGCACGTCCTCGTCGCGGCCCTCGGCGGCCAGAAGGTGCTTGATCAGGGCGCGGGCGAAGGTGCTTTTGCCGGCGCCGATCGGCCCGGACAGCGCCAGCACGTCGCCGGGCCCGAGACGCGGCGCCAGGCGGCGGGCAAGGGCGGGCAGGAGGCCGAGGGCGCGCCGCCGATCGAGGGCGCGCGCGTCATGACGGCGGATTTCTCGACGGCGGAGCTGTCGGACCGGCTGGCGGCGATCGACGCGCCCGGCAAGGAGGCGGAGGCCACCGGCGATGCGCGGTCGGTTCTGGCCGGGGCGGAGACGGTCGTCAGCGCGACCTATCGCAGCCAGTACCTGCATCATGCCCAGCTGGAGCCGCCCTCCGCGCTGGCGCGGTTCAACGCCGATGGCAGCCTCGACCTGTGGATGCCGAACCAGTCGCCCGAGATGTTCCGCACCGAGATCGCGGCCGAGCACGGGCTCGACGAGGCGCAGATCCGCATCCACAGCCCGCTGCTCGGCGGCTTCTTCGGGCGGCACTTCCTGTCCAAGGGGGCAGGGGCCTACCATCAGGCGATCTACCTGGCGCGTGCTACCGGCCGTCCGGTCAAGATGATCTGGAGCCGCGAGGAGGAATTCCTGCGCGACGGCATGCGCCCGATCGCGGCGGTGCGGATGCGCGGGGCGCTCGATGCGGAGGGCTTTCCGCTGGCGCTCGAACTGGTGCTGGCGGGCGAGGGGGCGGGCGAGGCAAGGCGCGGCCACGACCCGGGCAAGGTCGATTACCAGGCCGTCGAGGGGCTGACGGATAAGCCCTATGCCATCCCCAACGTGCGGATCGCCCAGAACTACGTCGAGAGCCCGAACATCATCGCGCCCTGGCGCTCGGTCGGGCATTCGGCCAACGATTTTTTCTACGAGGCGGCGCTGGACGAGCTGGCCGAGGCCGGTGGCAAGGACCCTTACGAGCTGCGGCTGCATCTGCTGCGCGGCAACGGCCGGATGACCGCGCTGCTCGAAGCGGCGGGAGAGCTTTCGGGCGGCTGGAAGCGCGGGCCCTTCACCGCGCCGGACGGCTCGCGCCGCGCCAGGGGCGTGAGCGCCGCGGCGATCCGGGCCTTCTCGCCGCGCGCCAGATCCTGGCGCGGCTGGTAGCCGATATTTTCCGCCATCGCATTCAGCGCCGCCACGCCGTGGCGCCGCCGCACGATCCGCGCCTCGTCGAGCGCCCGCAGGTCCGATCGCAGGGTCTGGACCGTCACCGCCATCTCTTCGGCCAGCGCCGAAACGGCCATCTCGCCGTTGCGGCGGAGCAGGGCGACGATCTGGTCGCGGCGGCGGCCGGTCTCGCTGGCAGTCATTTTCGTTCGAAACCTCTGATGCGGAAAAGAATGCCCTTCACATGTGCCCTTTTTCGCCGCCGGAACACCAGAAAAATAAAAAACCAAGGCGTCACCGGGCTGTTACCTGCGGCGGCTACATGCGCAGCGCATTCGCCGAATCCCGCATTCGGCTTTCGAACGAAAATACCGGGGACGTCTTCTGCCTCGCCACCGGCGCGCCGCTGCGGCGCCGCCGGGCGGCGGCCCGCGGCCGGAGAGCCCCTGCCCGGACCGGGAAAGGACATGGACATGCAGTCCCCGCAGACCGGGATGCCTGCGCTCGCGCTGCGCGGCATCCGCAAGAGCTTCGGCGGCACCGAGGTGCTCAAGGGCATCGACCTCGACATCCGCGAGGGCGAATTCCTGTCGCTGGTCGGTAGCTCGGGCTGCGGCAAGTCCACCCTGCTGCGGATCATCGCCGGGCTCGAGACCCAGGACTCGGGCGCGCTGGAGATCGGCGGCCGCGACGTCTCCGAGGTCGACCCGTCGGACCGCAACCTCGCCATGGTGTTCCAGTCCTACGCGCTCTACCCGCACATGACCGTGCGCGAGAACATCGCCACGCCGCTCAGGATGCGCCGCCTGCCGGCGGCCGCGCGGCTGCCGCTGGTCGGGCGGCTGGTGCCGGACCGGACGGGCCTTGTCGGACGGGCGGGTCGTCGGCGGGCAGCTCGAATGCCTCTATCACGGCTGGTGCTTCGAGCCTTCGGGCCGCTGCAGCGCCATCCCGCAGCTGCTGCCCGAGCGCAGCTATCCGCCGCGCGCCGATGTCCGGGCCTTTCCGCTCGAGGTGGTGCAGGGCGTCGTCTGGATCTGGCCCGGCGACCCGGAGCGGGCCGATCCCGCGCTGGTGCCGCGTGCACCGGAACTGGAGGCGGCGGGCATCCACTGCGTCACCTTCCAGATCGACCTGCCCTATGACCAGGGCTACCTGATCGAGAATGCCATCGACATCGCCCATGTCCATGTCGCGCATCACGGGCTGCGCGGCGGCGGCCACCGCTCGATGGCCAAGCCGATCCTCTTCGAGACCGAGGACCACGGCGCGGCGGGCTTCGCCTCCGCCTTCCGCTCGGTCGGGGCCAGCCGCGCAGGCGCCGCGCCGGTGGAGCGCGCCGAGGTCGCCTTCGTTGCGCCGCAGATGCTGAGATACCGCACCCGCTACCGCGACGCCGCCCGGATTTCCGGGCTCGACCTGATCGCGGTGCCGCTGGGGCCCGGGCGCTGCCGCCTGCTCTACCGCAAGTTCTCCAATTTCAACCCGCCGCGGGAACGGCTGAAGCCGCGCTGGATGGAGCACCTGACCCAATGCGCCATCCTCGAACAGGACATGGCGCTGGTGATCGGCCAGCATGCCGAGACCGAGGCCTCCGGCCTGCCGCTGCGCACGCTCTGGATGCCGCTGAACACCTCGGACCCGACAGTGATCGCCTACCGCCGCTGGGCCGGGAGGCATGGCCGCCATATCCCCGGCCTGCGCGGCTATGACGAGGCCGCCGCAGCCCCGGCCCCGGCCGCGCAGGATTGCAGCCGTGCCGCGCTGCACCTGCCCAACTGCCCGAGCTCGGGGCGGGCTGCCGCGTCCGGGGGCAAGTTGCATCGCCCTGTGCCCGGCGGCGGCGGACCGGGGCCGCGGGCGGCACTGCCTGTGCCTGCCTGTCTTGCCGCTGCCTTCCGTCGGCGCAGACCAGCAGGATCAAGGGGGTGTCCGGCCGGGGACGGGACTCTGTCCTGCATCAGCGCCCTGCATCGACCGCCGCTCTTCCTGCCCCGGACAGGCAGGTTGCGTGGCCATGGCTGGACCGCATGCGTCTCCGTCCCGCGGCGGCAACAGCAGCACCCGCCGCCCGGCAGGTTTCCAGTCCCAGGTCTTGCATCGATGATGGCACGGAGGTGGCGGTCGATGGCCATGCAGTTCGTCTCCGGCGTCTGGTTTGCGCGGCGGCTCCCGCCGCGCGGGACACCGCGCACCGGTGCGCCGCGGCAGGTGCAGAGGGCGCCGCGCAGCTTTCGTCCTTCCGCCCCGGAGCCGCAGGAAAACTTTTCCGGGCAGGGCTGCGCGGCGATCCAGCTGCGTCCGATCTTGCCGGGCTGCCGGAGCGCTCCTTGCCATGGCGGGGGCGGGACAGGCCCGGGTGCCGGTTTCCGAGCCGTGACAGGGTCCATTTTTCGGACAGGGCCGTGCGGCGATCCTGCCGGAGTCTGAGAGAGCTGCGCTGGGTCGCGTGCCCATGGCCGGTCCGGACCCCGGCTTGGGGCCGCCCTCGATCCGCGGGGCAGGGGGCGATGGCGGGATATGACGCGGGAGTCCGGCCCCGCGATCTCTGCCTGAAACCGGGCTGGAAAGCCGGGCCGCCCGCATCGTGGTGGCGGAGCGCCCCGGCCTTGCATGGGCGCAGAAGGTCGATGAGCCGGCACGCGGGCCGGGCCGACGTCCAGCCGAAGGTGCCCGTCCGTCCTGGCCTGGAGATGGGATCGTCGGGGCGTGGATCGGGCATCTCCGCTTCGGGCAGCGGGCGGGGCGCCGGGATCGGTCCGTCGCGCAACGGCTCCGGCGCCTCGTTCAGGCCGGCGGGATGGAACCGCCCCTCGGTATAGCGCGCAATGTTCTCCGCGGTGGCGGCATAGGCGCGGCCGTTCGGCTGCAGCCCGGCGACCCAGCGCCAGCCCAGCGTGTTCGAGGCCGGATCGCCGTCGAGCAGGTGGCGCAGGAAGAAATCCGCGCCGAGCTGCCAGGGCAGGCCGAGCGTGAAGATCCAGATCGAGGCAAACCACATGCGGGCATGGTTGTGAAGGTAGCCGGTTTCGGCGAGCTCCCGCGCCCAGTGATCGAAGCAGCCGATGCCGCTCCGCCCGGCGCAGACGTCCTCCCAGAGCCTCCGCAGCCCGGCTTCGCTGCCGATCCGGTCCAGCCCCCGTGCAACGCCTGCCCGGTAGTCCGCCCAGATGGCGGGGCGCAGCTGCAGCCAGCCCTTCGACCAGCTCCGCCACATCACCTCCTGCACGAATTTGCCTGCGGCTTCGGCACCGTGGAAGGCGACTGCCTCGGAAATCACCTCTTTTTCGGTCAGGACGCGATGCCGCAGGTAGGGCGAGAGCCGCGAGACGTCCGGGTGGCCGCGCGCGCCGCGGTCAAAATTCCGGCACCGGGCATAGCAAATTCCGGCGCGCGGCACGAAATCTGACAGCCGGTCCAATGCGGCCTGGCGGAAGGGCGGAAAATCTGCGGTCATCGGCATGGCTCCTGCCGGAGCGAACTGGAGCCCGCAGCGGCGGCGTCAAGCCGGCCGGGCCGCAGTCACTCCGGCCGGGGCGGGGCGGGCGGCACCGGCGCGTCGAAGGTTCTCAGCGCATCGCGCCACAGATCCTCAAGATAGACGCGCAGTTGCGCAAAGCCCTCGGGGCGCACGCGCGGCTCGGCTCCTCGGTCACCCAGATCGAGAGGGCGCCGCGGCTCCTGAGCGGCGAGGACCCGGACGTGTCCGAGCTGGTCACCGCCGCGCTTCGGGCCGATGGCGTCCGGGTGCTGGCCGGGACCGCGGCCACCTGCTGCGGCGCCGATGCAGGGAAGTGGATCGAGGTCGGGTCCGGGGACGGCACCGAGCGCATTGCCTTCGACGAGATCATCGTGGCCGTCGGCCGCAGCGCCCGGCTCGAGGGCTTCGGGCTGGAGGAGCTGGGCATTCCGGCCGGCCGCACCATCGGGACCAATGACTATCTCGAGACCCGTTTTCCCAACATCCTGGCGGCGGGCGACGTCGCCGGTCCCTGGCAGTTCACCCATGCGGCGTCGCACCAGGCGTGGTTCGCCGCGGTCAACGCGCTCTTCGGCGGGCTGAAGCGGTTCAAGGCGGACTACAGGGTGATCCCCCGGGCCACCTTCACCAGTCCCGAGGTCGCGCGGGTCGGCCTGTCGGAGACCGAGGCCGCCGCGGAGGGCATCCCGCACGAGGTCACCCGCTACGATCTGGCGGAGCTGGACCGCGCCGTCACCGACGGCGCCAGGCAGGGCTTCGTCAAGGTGCTGACCGTGCCGGGCCGGGACCGCATCCTCGGGGCGGTGATCGCGGGCGAACATGCCGGCGAGCTGATTGCCGAATTCGCCACGGCAATGAAGCACGGGCTGGGCCTGAACAAGATCCTGGGCACCGTCCACATCTATCCGACCTGGACCGAGGCCAACAAGGCGGCCGCCGGAGCCTGGCGGCGCGGCCATGTCGATCCGCGGATCCTCGCGCTGCTCCGCCGCTTCCACCGCTGGAGGCTCGGATGATCGACGCGCGCCTGCTTCCCCTGCAGCGGGCCGCGCTGCAGCCCGCGGCGCGGTCCGGCCGTCGCCCGCGATCCCTGGCTGGCGCCGCATCTGTGCCTGCGCGGCCAGGGCGGGGACCTCGCCGTCCCCTGAAACATTCCGCGCGGATCGCGCACGCGCAGTCACCGTTCCGCGCCCGCGGCTGCGCGGCCGGTCCGCTTCGGCTATCCTCGGGACAGTTGCAATCCGCAGAGGGAGACCGGAGATGCTCCGTACCAGGCTACGCTCCGCCGCCGTGATCCTTGCCGCGCTGGCGGCTGCCTCCGCCGCAAGCGCCGGGCCGCAATATGTCGACGGGACCGGCTACGCGGTCTCCGGCTACGACGTGGTCGCCTATTTCGATCTCGACCAGGCGCCGCAGGGCCAGTCCCAGCCCGCCCCGGTGAAGGGCCGCGCCGCGATCACGGCGCGCCATAACGGCGCCGTCTTCGCCTTCGCCTCCGAGGCGAACCGCGACCGTTTCCTGGCCGATCCCGAGCGCTACGCGCCGCAATATGACGGCCATTGCGCCTATGGCGTCGCGCAGGGCGGCAAGGTGCCCGGCAATCCCGAGCTCTGGCGCATCGAGGACGGCAAGCTCTATCTCAACATCACCCGCCGCATCGCCCGCAAATGGGAGCGCGACATCCCCGGCTACCTGGCCGAAGCGTCCGAGCGCTGGGAGGGGCTCGACCCGCAGCCGGCCTCCGCCGATCCGATCCCTCGATTTGACTCGACTGCGCCGCTGACGGAATGAACCGGACTGCTATGCTCGGGTCTTGCGGGCGCAGCCGTCCCGCGGCCCGGAGGATCCGCCCGACATGACTGCCCTGCGCCTGATCGCGTCCTGCGCGCTGCTCCTCGGCCTCGCGCTGTCCCTTGCCCCGCCCGCCGCCGCCTGCGGCGCGGACACGCCCTGCCTTACCTCGACGGGGCGCTACCTGGTCCGGTTGCCGCTCGGCACCCGCCGCCAGATCGCCCGCCAGGCGGCGCGGGCGCTCAATCCCGGCGCCGAGAGCCTGGCCCTGCCCGACGGCGCGCCCTATGGCGCGGTGGTGGTCGACACCGGAAGCTGCACGCTCTGCCTGTCCTGCGTCTCGCTATGCCCCTCGGGCGCGCTCGGCGACAATCCCGACCTGCCGCAGCTGCGCTTCCAGGAGGATGCCTGCCTGCAATGCGGGCTCTGCGCCAATCTCTGCCCGGAGGACGCGATCAGCTATGCGCCGCGCATGCTGCTGACGCCCGAGGCGCTGGAACAGCGCGTCCTCAACGAGGAGGAGCCCTTCCCCTGCATCGAATGCGGCAAGCCCTTCGGCGTGAAATCCACCATCGAGCGGATCACCGAAAAGCTCTCCGCGCATTCCATGTTCGGCGGCGACAAGCTGCGCATGATCCAGATGTGCGACGATTGCCGGGTCAACGCGCAGTACCATTCCGACAGCAACCCCTTCGCCATGGGCGGGCCGCGGCGGCCGCGCACCACGGACGATTACCTCAGCAAGCGGCGCGATCACTGAGCGCAGGGAGAGATCCATGCGCGGCAGCGACCAGCGCGCCCCCGGCCGCGACGGCCGGACCAGCGAACAGGAGCAGAGCTTGCCAGCCAGCAGGGAGACGGTCCAGGCCGTCCTGAAGAGCATCGCCGACCCGGTCCAGGGCGGCGACATCATGTCGAGCGGCGTGGTCCGCGCGCTGAACGTCGACGGGCAGGGCGCGGTGCGCTTCGTCATGGAGATCCCGCCCTCGCAGGCGGCGGCCTACGGCGCGGCGAAGGCCGAGGCCGAGGCCGCGTTGAAGGCCGCCGAGGGCGTCTCGGCGGTCTCGATCGTGATGACCGGCCATGCCGACAAGGCGCCGCCGGATCTGCCGGTCCGGACCCGCCGGCGGCGGACGCGAAGACGGGGGAGGACCGGGCAAGGCGCGGCAGGTCAACGCCCGCTTCCCGCGCATGGCCCGCCACGATGTCTCCGGGCCGCCGTCCATCGGGCCCGGACCGATGGCGCGGAGAAGGCTCGACCTTCGACGAGTTCGGATACCTGCCGTTCAGCGCCACCGGCGGCGCCTTGTTGTCCCACCTTCTCGAGCCGAGCTCTGCGGGCGCACCAGCGTCGTCATCACGGCCAACCTCAGCATCAGCGAATGGGCGTTCGCCGACGGGCTCGAACCGTCGCCAGCGCCCGCTCGGACCGCTGGCAACCGCCTTCGCTGGCTCGCTGTCCGGCGATGGAAGGATGGCAACCGCGCTCCTCGGCCGTCTCGCCCGCCGCTGCCAGCGATGCCCGGACCGGTGGCGCATTCGCTGGCAACGCTCCGGACCATTCATGGATGGCTCCCGCGCGTCAGGGGCTTTTCGCGGCCATCTGGCATCCGGCCGGTTGCGGCCATTTGTTCGGCGTCTGTCTGCAGCACGGGGGCTGCGCGCCCCGATGAGCCGGACCGGTCAAGGGGATGGCGGTCGGAGCCCCGCTTGGCTGGCCCGGGAACCAATCATCGGCACGCGCTGGCACGGCGCTGTTCGGGGCATCCCGGCAGCTTGTCCGCGGATGGCCATTCTCCGGCCTTGCACCTCGCCATTTCGTCCGGCGGGCGCCATTGATGCGCCATCGGTCGGGACAGCAATGGCGACGGCCCGGCTACGCTCAAGCGGCGGGCGCCGCGCCGGTATCCGTGGCATTTCCCGGCAAAGCCCGGACGGTTCCCGCCATGCGGCTGGCCAGGGCGATCGCGGCCTGCGTCGCGGTCTTGCACTGCAGGAGGCGCCACAGCCAGCCGTCGCCCGGGGACCAGCTGGCGGCGGGGGCAACCGGCGCGCCGCCTAGCCTGCGGCGTGCATGAGCTGGCGGGCCTGCAGCAGGTTGGCCTGGCGGAATTCGCGCAGCCCGGTCACCTCGCGGCCGATCCAGTCGGGCCGGGCAAAGACGGCGTGCTCGGAGGCAAGCTCGATCTCGGCGAAGACCGTCCCGGCCAGCAGCCCGCGGAATTCGTCGACGAACCAGACATGTCCGGCATGGGCGACATGGTGGCGGGATTTCTCGATCGTGCCGCCGGGGCAGTAGCGCTCCAGCATGGCGGCGGCGTCGGCGGGCGGGATGTCGTATTCGAATTCGTCGCGGCTGATGCCTGTGCGCGGGCCCTTCACTGTCAGGGTCGCCCGCGCGTCGTAGAAGCGGACGCGGATCTTCCGGCCGTCATGGTCGGAGATCAGCCCGTCGCGCAGCGCCACCGTCTGCAGCACGGACCGCCGCCAGCCGTTTCCGGTGACCAGGAACTTGCGCTCGATTTCCGTCGCCATGCACTCACCATGAACCCCGTCCGGACGGCTGCCCGGAGCGCCTGCTGCCTGCAAGAGTTCGGCCCTGTCCGGCGAAATGTCAATGCGGGACGGATTGCCAATTGGTATCGGCAGCCCGCGCCCTTGCCCTCGCGGCGGCGCAGGGGCATCTGGAGGCGTGATAGCGAGTCCGGAGATGCCGCCAAGAAATGCCTGATCGTCCAGCCCGTCCACCAAGCCGGGCATGACCGGCTGCGCGCCGCGGGGATCGAGCCGGTGATCTGCCCCGATCCCTCGATGGACACCGTCGCGCGGATGCTGCCGGGGGTCGAGGCGGCGATCACCCGCGATGCGGGATTCTCCGCGGCGGCCTTCGCGGCGGCCGATGCGCTGCGCGTGGTGGCGGTGGCGGCCAGGAGCGCCGAGATGTTGGCGCCGCGCGAATGGCCCAGGAGGACGCAGCTGTCCCAGCCGAGCCGGTCGAGCAGGCCGGCAAGCTGCGGCAGGTCATCCCAGATATTGTAGGTCGCATGGGGCGAGCGGTGGCCGCTCAGCCCCTGGCCGCTCAGGTCCGGCGCGACGACATGGCAGCCGCCGAGCCGCGGGGCGAGTTCGGCGAAGCTCGCGGCGTGATCCATCCAGCCGTGCAGCGCCAGCACCGGGGTCCCGTCCTGGGGTCCCCAGGCGAGGCCTGCCAGAGGCAGTCCGTCGATTTCCCAGCTGCAATCCCGCGGCGGCGTCGTTGCGTCCATCTCCGGCCGTCCTCGGTCTCAGTGCCGATGCAGCAGGCAATCCCGTCTCGGGCTGCAGGTGTCAAGCGCTTGCCCGCGGGGGGCTTCGGGCGATGCGGCAGAGTCGGCGACCCGGAAGAGCACGCCGGACAAGGCGGCGCCGGTGGACGCCGCGGAAGCCGTGCGGCGCCGCGGCGATGGTGTTTCCGATCCTCCGAAGCGCCTGCCGCCGGGCCTGCGCTGCCGTCCGGCGGCAGGCGCGGACCGGTGGATCATGGCCGCCCCGCTCCGGCAGGACCCAAGTATCCGCACAGCCCCGATCGTTCCGCCCCTGACCTTCGGCGTGACGGTGCGGTCTCGAGCGAAGGCAGCCTCAGCCGCTGCCTTGGTCCTCCGCCTGGCTGTCCGGTTTTTTCGGGGAGGGAGCGGCGCAGAGGCGCCCGCCCTCCGCCTGGGCCCTGAATCCGCTCCCGGGCAAGAGCTCCCTCCGCAGGGTGCCGCTGGCCTGTCCGCCATGGCCGCTCCGGCGCAGCGCCATCGCGCCCGAGTGCAGGCCTCCGCCCGCATGCGCAACCGCCGTGCCTTCGAAGATCCGGGCGCCTTCCGCCTTCGCCTTGCGCGCGATGGCGAAGGTGGTCTGGTAGGGCTGGGCGAAGCCGTCCTCGAGGCAGGCCAGCCCGCCGGTGACATGATCCGCGACCGCGGGCAGATGGGCGCGCAGCGCATCGCGCTCCAGCACCACCTCATGCGCGAAGCCCATGCCGCGCAGCGTGGCGGCCCGCTTGCGCAACCCGTCGAGCTCGGCCTCGGTCTCGGCCACCTTGATCTGCGGCGCCACCTGGAAGCCGCAGTCATCCGCGACCAGGTCGGGCAGGCCGTACCAGATCTGCATCGAATGCTGCGAGATCGGCACCTCGGCCAGGTGCCGCCCGAGCCGCCGCACGCCGCCGGCATTCGAGCCCGAGGCATGGCGGGCGACCGTGTCCTTCTCGATCACGATCACGTCGAGCCCGCGCCGGGCTGCGAACATCGCCGCCGAGCAGCCATGGATGCCGCCGCCGACGATCATGAGGTCGGCGGCGTGCGCCGCGCCATGGGTCATGGCGCGAGGCTTTCCACCGGGGTGAACTCCGCCAGTTCCTCGAGCTTCAGCGGCTTCAGCGGCGGGCGGATGCGGAAATACCCGGTCTCGTCCATCGTGGTGCCGCGCCGTTCGGCGATCAGCGCCGCGACGACCAGCCCGCAGACCCGGCCCTGGCAGGGGCCCATGCCGGCGCGCAGGAAGGATTTCACCTGGTTCGGTCCCGGCGCGCCCAGATCGGCGGCCTTGCGGATCGCGCCCGCGGTGACCTCCTCGCAGCGGCAGACAGTGACAGTGTCGGCCGGGCGGAGGACCTCCTCCGCCGGGGCATAGAGCGCCTCGAGGAAGGGCCGGATCGCGGCATCGGCCTTCAGCGCGGCCTCCAGGCCCGAGGGCAACTGGGGACCGGTCCATGCCTTCACCTTCGGCACGCGGCTGACCAACGTGACCCGGGCGCTCGACCGCAAGGACCCGGATGCGGCGCTGGCCCGCGCAGGCGCCGAGGCGCAGGACTGGCAGGGCGGCACCCGGATCGGCGCGGCGCTGCACCGCTTCAACCGCGACTGGTCGCGCCGGGTGCTGGGGCAGGGGGCGGTGGTCCTGCTGATCACCGACGGGCTGGAGCGCGAGGACCCCGAGGGTCTGGCGGCGGAGGCGGAGCGGCTCAGGAAATCCTGCCGCCGGATCATCTGGCTGAACCCGCTGCTCAGGTTCGACGGGTTCGAGCCGAAGGCGGGCGGCATAAGGGCGCTCTTGCCGCAGGTCGACAGCTTCCACGCCTGCCATAATCTCGACAGCCTTGCCCAGCTCGCCGAGGCCCTGCGCCGCCCGGTCAGGTGAGCTGGCCCGAAATCAGGCCGTGCCAGTGCTCGAACAGCGACAGGTACCAGAGCATCGCCCTGCGCGCGGGCTCCCAGAGGGAGGCGGTGCCGTCGAAGATCGTCACGCCGGGCACCCAGAGCGCGGCATAGAGCATGGCGAGCCAAGAGAGCACCGCGCCGGTGACCAGAAGCGGCGCGCCGACCATCGCCCAGGGGTGATAGGCCGCGCGCCCGACTGCGCCCGGCAGCACTGGCGCGGCGAGGGGCAGCGGCAGAAAGAGCGTGGTCAGCAGGGCATGGACCAGGTGCAGCGCGGTCGGCAGGACGGTGGAGAAGACCATCGCAGGCATCCACCAGTAGCGCGCCGTCTCGCCGCTGCGGAAGGCCAGTGCCATGTCGGGGCCTTGTTGTACAAAGAAGCTTCTGGATTCACTTCGTGAATCCAATGTAGTAGCGGGCTGGCGGGCTGCCGCCCGAGACCGGGCGCAGCCTCGGTTTCGCCGAGGCGCGGCTGGCCGAAGGCGAGCGGATGGCAGCGCCCTTGGAATTCGATCTCGGCGAACGCGCCTGCGAGATCGCGCTGCGCGCCACCGCGGCGGGCGGGCTGGTCCTGGTGCAGACCGACATCACCGAACGCCGCGCCTATGAGGAGAACGAGCGCGCCGCCGACCAGCTGGTGCGCAAGGTCCTGGAATCCTGCCCGGCCAACATCATCATGTCGCGGGTCGGCGACGGCGAGATCATCTACCGCACGCCCGCCGCGACCGGGCTCCTGGGCACCGCGAAACGCACCCATGCGCATTTCGCCTCCCGCGCCGAGCGCGCCGATTTCGTCACCGCGCTGCTGCCCGAGGGCCGGGTCGACGCGATGGGCGTCACCGGCATCCGCGCCGACGGCACGCGGTTTCCCTGCCAGGTCTCGGCGCGGCTGATCCGCTACCGCGGCGAGGACGTGATCGTCTCCACCACCGTCGATGTCTCGCGCGAGGTAGAGCTGCGCCGCAAGCTCGCCGACCAGCGCGAGCAGATCTTCCAGGCCGAGAAGATGTCGGCGCTCGGCGAATTGCTGGCCGGGGTGGCGCATGAGCTGAACAATCCGCTGTCGGTCGTCGTGGGCCATGCGCTGATGCTGCGCGAGGAGGAGATCGGCGACGAGGCACTGCGCCGGGTCGGCAAGATCAGCGAGGCGGCCGAGCGCTGCACGCGGATCGTGAAGAGCTTCCTCGCCATGGCGCGCCAGCAGCCCGCGCAATTCGTGCCGGTAGACCTGGCCGAGACCGCCGAGACCGCGCTCGACGCGCTGGCCGGCAGCGCCGAGGGCATCGGCGCCGAGCTCGAGACCGAGATCGCCGCGCGGCGGCGGCGCGATCGGCCGCTAGACCAGCGCCACGCCGGCCTGGCGCATCGCCGCCAGCGCGGCCTCGACGGAGCCTTCCAGATCGATGCCGCGCGACGCGTCGAGCAGGACTTCGGCCTTGTAGCCCAGCCGCGCGGCATCCACCGCCGAAAAGTTGACGCAGAAATCCAGCGCCAGCCCGCAGAGCGCCACGCGCTCGATCCCGCGGCTCTGCAGGTAGCCGTGCAGCCCGGTCGGCGTCGACTGGTCGTTCTCGAAGAAGGCCGAATAGCTGTCGATGTCGGAGCGGAACCCCTTGCGCACGATCATCTGGGCCGGCGCGTCCAGCAGATCCGGGTGGAAGGCCGCGCCCTCGGTCCCCTGCACGCAATGGTCCGGCCAGAGCACCTGCGGGCCATAGGGCATGTCGACGGTCTCGAAGGGCGTCTTGCCGGGATGGCTGGAGGCGAAGGAGGAATGCCCGGCAGGATGCCAGTCCTGGCTGAAGACCACGGTCCGGTATTCGGCCATCAGCGCGTTGACCGGCGCCACCACCGCATCGCCATCCGGAACCGCGAGCGCGCCGCCCGGGCAGAAATCGTTCTGGACGTCGATCACGATCAGGGCGTCGGTGGCGGGGCGCATGGGCAGGTCTCCTTGAACTGCCCACATGGCTAAGGGGCCGGACAAGCCCCCGTCAATCCAAACCTCGCCGCGCTGCCGCGCTTCTCCGGCGCGGCGCAGAGCTAGGCCAACGGCCGGGGCGATGACTTCCCTGCGGGCGGCCGGACGGAACGCGAGCACTGCCCCGGCTCCCATTGCCGCTGCCGGAGGACGACCCGCTGCGGCCTCCGGGGATCTGCCCGATCCGCTTTCCGGGCGGGCGACACGCTTGCGCCGCTGCGATCCGGGCTGCGGCGGTCGAAGAGCGGCCCGCCGGCCAGCTCTTCGATCTGCCGCACGGTCTCGGACAGGGCCGAAGGCACGACGCCCAGCCGGTCGGCGGCGCGGGCGAAGCTGCCCTCGGTCCAGACCGCATGGACGGCGCGCAGCTGGCGCAGGCTGAAGTTCGTATTTTCCGAATCTGTCTTCATAACTTTCCGTTTCCATGAACTTTCGGAACCGGTCAATATGCGCGCGACCCGAAGGAGTGCCCCACGTGACCGCCGAAGACCCCGCTTTCCGCCAGACCCTGTCCCGCCTGCCTGCCGCCTTGAAGGATGCCGGGTTCCGGGGCGGGATCGAGCGCGACAGCGCGCTGCGCGCGGCCATGTCGACCGACAACTCGGTCTACCGCATCCTGCCCGACCTGATCCTCGCGCCGATGGACGCCGCCGATGTGGTGACGGCGATGTCCGTGCTGGAGACGCCGCCCTTCGACGCGATCCCGCTGACCGCGCGCGGCGGCGGCACCGGCACCAACGGGCAGAGCCTGAACCGCGGCGTGATCCTCGACATGCGGCGCCACATGCACCGGCTGATCGCGGTCGATCCGGAGGGGCAATGGGCCGACGTGGAACCGGGCATCGTGCTCGACGACCTGAACGCGCAGCTCAGGCCCCATGGCGTGTTCTTCGCGCCCGAGACCTCGACCTCGACCCGCTGCGTGGTCGGCGGCATGGTTTCGACCGATGCCTCCGGCAAGGGATCGCGCATCTACGGCAAGACCTCGGACAACCTGCTGGGCGTCGAGATCGCGCGCGGACAGGGGCTGCTCGACAGCCTCGCACCTGCGCCGGACTGGGCGCAGCCGATGCTCGCGGCCGCCGAAACCGCGGCCCGCGCCGGGCGCGATGCCTTCATGCTGGCCGTCTTCGCCGCGATGGCCGCGCTCGGCGGGATCGCGGCGCTCGGGCTCGACGAGGTGCAGTCCGGGCCGTGACCCCTTCCCCGGACCGCCGGGCCTGCGCTATGGGGATCGCATGATGGACATCACGACGCTCTTCCTGCTGCTCTCCTGGCCCGACATCCTCGCCGCCGGCTTCGCCGTGCTCTGCTGGGGGGCGGTCGGCTGGCATGTCGAACATCCGCGCCAGTCGCGCCCCTCGGTCAACCGGCTGATGCGCCAGTACCGCCGCGAATGGATGCTGAACAACATCGACCGCAGCCCGCGGGTGCATGACGCGACGCTCTTGGGCTCGCTCCGGGACGGCACCGCCTTCTTCGCCTCGGCCTGCCTCATCGCCATCGGCGGCGCGCTGGCGCTGATCGGCAATACCGACCGGCTCGACCGGGTCGCCGAAGAGCTGATGATGGGCCCGACCCCGTCGATCCTGTGGGAGGTCAAGATCCTGCTGCCGCTCTTGCTGATCACCAATGCCTTCATGAAGTTCGTCTGGTCGCACCGGGTCTTCGGCTATTGCTCGGTGATGATGGGGGCGATCCCGAACGAGGCCTCGAACCCCGAGGCGCGGCGCCGCGCGCTGATGGCGGCGGAGCTGAACATCGAGGCGGCGCGCAGCTACAACCGCGGCCTGCGCTCGGTCTATTTCGCGCTCGGCGCGCTCGGCTGGCTGATCGGGCCGGTGGCGCTGGTGCTGACCACCGTGGTGACCGGCGGGACGATCTGGTACCGCGAATTCGCCTCGTCCTCGCGGCGGCTTCTGATGGAGGGCAAGCTGCCCGAGGACAGCCTGCGCGAGATCGGCGAAAGCGCCGAGTAAGCCGCCCGGCCCCGGCGGGCCGCCGGCCGGGCATGGAGGCGGCGCGGGTCGCGGCCGAGCGCGGCCATGCGGTGACCGTCTTCGAGGCGGCCGACCAGCCCGGCGGCCAGATCCGGCTGACCGCGCTGCAGGAACGCCGCCGCGAGATGTCCTCGATCATCGCCTGGCGGTTCGACCAGTGCGAGCGCAAGGGCGTGCAGTTCCGCTTCAACACCTTCGCCGAGGCCGCGGACGTGCTGGAGACGCAGCCCGACGAGGTGATCATCGCCACCGGCGGGCTGCCGCATACCGAGGTGCTGAGCGGGGGCAACGAGCTGGTGGTCTCGGCCTGGGACATCGTCTCGGGCGACGTGAAGCCCGGGCAGACCGTGCTGGTCTATGACGATGCGGGCGACCATGCCGGGCTGCAGGCGGCGGACCTGATCTCGGCCGCGGGCGCGAAGGTGGAGATCGTGACGCCGGACCGGGCTTTCGCGCCCGAGGTGATGGCGATGAACCTGGTGCCCTACATGCGGGCGCTGCAGGCGCGCGACACCACCTTCACGGTGACCTGGCGGCTGCAATCGGTGGCGCGCGAGGGCAACCGGCTGAAGGCGGTTCTGGGCTCGGATTACGGCGATGTCACGCGGGAGCGGCTGGTCGACCAGGTGGTGGTGAACCACGGCACGCGGCCTCTGGACGAGCTGTATTTCGAGCTGAAGCCGCAATCGTCGAATCTGGGCCAGGTCGATTACGAGGCGCTGGCGACCGGCGGCACGCAGGCGCTTGCGCCGAACCCGGAGGGCGCGTTCCGCCTCTTCCGGATCGGCGACGCGGTTTCGGCGCGCAACACCCATGCGGCGATCTACGACGCGCTCAGGATCGCCCGCGGGCTCTGAGGCCGCGGCGGCGGCCCGGAGGCGCGATCCCGCTACTACATTGGATTCACAAAGTGAATCCTGCAGCATCTTTGTGAAACAAGGCCCCGCAGATGCGGGGCGGCATGGCCGCGCCGGACGATTTTTCCCCGGTTCCCGGACTGGGGCGGTATTCGCTGTGCGGCTACCATTGGCGCTCGTGTCGATCCCCGCCTGTTCCGGCGTGCCGGTTGCGGAAGATGGCGATGCACTCGAACGCGGCCAGAGCCGGGTGCGGCGGACCGGCCCGGTCTTCGGAAAGCCCAGGAAGATCTCCGTCGGCGCGTTCCGCGCCTTCGAACGCTCGCCCGGGCCAGCTTGGACTCGACGCAATCATCCTTTCCGATCATCGAGGCCGCGGCACGCGGCGGCCCCGGCGCAGCGGACGGATATCCGCCGCAAGTGCCTTTGAACCAATGGCGGAAAATCACGCGTTATTTCATGATCTTGGCCACCGCCTTCCGGGCCGCCCTGAGGCCCTGACCGCGAAGCTCGGCGGGAATGCGCGCGCCATCGCGTCGGCAGCCGACCTCGGAGATCGCACGAATCCGGGAAGACGGCCATCCCCAGCAGCCCGGCGCGCCGCGCTTTCCGGGCCGGCAGCGCGCCAGGCCCGGAACCGGCCCGTGCTCGCCGCAGGCCCCCAGCACAGGTGACGGATGGCCTGCATATGCGGCGGTCCGGCCAAGTTCATCCGCTGAGCGCGTCAGGATCTGATATCGTCAAGGGAGAGAAGCCAAAAACGTGGCAACATCACCCGTCAGGCAGACCTCGGGAGCCGCATGGCGTCGAAGGGGCCGAGCTGGTCGGGCATGCGCCTCGAGCGGCCGTTGAAGGTGCGCTCGCCGATATGCGCCGCGTGCGCCTGGATGCGCGCGAGCCGGCCGGTCGCCGTCGGCGGTGGCGAGATGGCCCAGGGCATGGGCGCGCTCGCCGCTTGCCGAGGCCTGCCAGCCGAAGGCTGTTGCGGCGACGCCGTCGGCCATGCTCTCGCCGCCGACGCTGGTGGATGACTTGCCGTCCGCTGCGGCGTCAGTTCCGATGGCGACGGCATCCTCTCCGGTCGCCATCGCGTTCATGCCGATCGCCACGGTCGTGTCGCTCGCGGACATCGCAGCGGCGGCGCCCGGGAAGGCCGGGGCCATGGTGCCGGTCATCGAAACGGGTTTGAAATCGCTGGACATGGTTCCTCCTTGGTCGGCCGCCATGTGCAGGCCGGGCATCCGGCAAGCTTCGGGCGGCTGTCCAAGGAAACGGACGCAATCCTCCGAACGGATGCAGGGAGGCGGAAAAAAATCGCCTCCCTGCAGTTGCGGGCCTCAGAAGGTCTGCTGGGCCAGGCCGACGCCGACGATCGGACCCGTCGGCAAGCCGGTCGGCGACCCGCCTTCGGGCTCGATCGTGATCTCGAAGAGCTGATCGGCAACCGGGCGCGGCAGGTCCGGTCCCGACAGATGCGACCGGATCGCGCTCTGCAGGATGCCCAGCGACACCGGCGGTCCGTCCGGGTCCGGCTTCGTCCAGACCTGCAGGACCTGCGCCCCGTCCGGCGCGACCGGGGCCAGCGGCGTCACCCGGACGGAGTCGTCGGCGAAGGCCTCGATCACCGCCACCGAGTTGCCCTCGGCATCGAGCAGGATCGCCATGACCGCAGGCTCCGGCGTCAGCACATCGGTGAAGAGCAGCGCGGCACAGCTCACGGCAGCCGCCAGGGCCAGTCCGGCAAGCCCCCGCCAGCGCCGCGCCTCCGGCGGCAGGCGAGCGGACCGGCCGGCCTGATCGGCGGCGGCGCAACAAGCCCGATGATGGCGGCCTTCGCCAATGCGCTGGCCGCCAATGCGCTCGATTTCGACGACGGGTTCGAGCACGAGGGCAAGGGGATGGGCCATCCCGGCGCCACCATCGTGGCCGCGGCGCTGGCGGCCGCGGCGAAGCGGCCTGTCGCGGGGCCGGAATTCCTCGATGCGCTGATCGCGGCGACCGAGGTCAACAACCGGCTGATCCTGTCGATCCAGCCCTCGGCGGAGCGGTTCCGCGAGGTCTACGGCATCGGCCAGCACCAGGCGGTCGGCGCGGCGGTGGCCTATGGGCGGCTCTGCGGTCTCGACGCGGCGGGGATGGAGAATGCCATCGGGCTGGCGGCGACGCTGGTGCCGGTGCCGAGCCTGCACAAATACAACTGGACCGCGCGGCCGATCGCCAGCTTCAAGGATTTCGTCGCCCCTGCCGCACAGGCCGGCGTGCAGGCGGTGGAGCTGTCGCAGGCGGGCTTCGCCGGCGCGGCAGGCGTTCTCGACGGACCCCAGGGCTTCTGGCGGATGGCCGGGTCGGACCAGTTCGATGCCGGGCTGCTGACCGAAGGGCTGGGCGAAAAGTGGTATGCCGGACAGGGTGCGTTCAAGACCTATCCGGCCTGCCGCTGGATCGCGCCCGCGCTGGAAGCGGCCGCAGCCGTGCTGGAGGGCGTGGCACCGGACGAGGTGGAGCGGCTGACCATCCGCTCCTTCGCCGATGTGGCCGCCAAGATGGGGGTCTGCGATCCGGCGAACGCGGTCGACGCGCAGTTCGCCCTGCCGCACCTGATCGCCTGCCTGGCCCATGGGCTGCCCGCGGGACCGGCCTGGATGGACGCGGGGTCGCCAGCCAGGGCGTCCTGCGGAAGATCGGTCTCCGCAAGCGCCGCCGGGCCGGGCCGCGCCGAGCGGAACATGGCGCCGTCGGCCTCGCCGGAGGCCGTTGCTTCGGCGTCATCGGGTCCGGTGTCTGCTGCCAGCTCCATGGCGGCAGCATCCGCTCCGGCGCCGGACAGGGGACCGGCCGGCGTGTCCATGTCCGTTCCGGCGATATCCGCTGTGCCGTCCTCGTCCCGGGGCTCGTCTCCGGCCTTGGCCAGAGCATCGGCTTCGTCGCCTTCCGGCGCCTCGGCGGCTTGCGGCGCGGCCCGGGAGAAGGAAATCGCCCAGGGAGCGTGCTCTCCGATCTCCTCCGGCTCGGCCGCCGCCTCGTCGCCATCCGGCAGTCCGGCTGCCGTGGCGCCATGCAGGGCCGGGTCTTCGCCGTCCACCGGATCGGTTGCGGTCAGTGCTTCCGGCATCTTTTCCGTTTCTTGCGCCGCAGCCGACGTGGACGTGGCGTCCGGATCCGCAGAGCCCTCTTCGGTTCCGCCGAAGGGCAGCGGCGCAGCGTCGCCGGCGGACTGGTCCGCAGAGCCGTCGACATGCAAATCAAGGGACAGCTCCGGTTCCGGCATGTCTTCGGCGACGGCCTCCGGCTCGGCGCTGTCATCAAGGAAGGCAGGCCAGCTATCCGCGGCTTCGGGGGCGGCGGAGACCCCGTCCTCGTCGGGCCCATGCTCGGGGGTGCCGCTGGCGGCGAAGGAGAGCGGCCAGTCGCTTGCGCTGTCGTCCTGCTCCACGCCCTGCGTGTCTGCAGCGGGACCGCCGTCGTCGGGGTCCGGGAACGCGGCGGGCCAAGCGCTGCCTGCGGCGTCAGGGCTGCCGGCGGTCCAGCCGGCGCGCCTCGGCGGCGGCCCCGGCCTCGTGATCGGCGCCGAAGCGGGCCTGCAGCCCGTGGAGATGCGCGACATGCGCCTCGAAGGCCGCGTCGGTGAAGCCGCGCTTGCCCGCCCAATAGGCCTTCAGCTTGGAGAGGTCGCGGAACTGCCGCTGGCCGGGCGTGTGGTCCATCAGGCTGAGGATGCCGATCCGGTCGCCGGGGCCGAATTCGGCCAGCTCCGCGAGCAGCGTCTCGGAGCAGATCTCGGCGCGCAGATGCACGAAATGCGAGACCCGGAAGGCGCCGAGGCGGCGCAGCTCGGCCAGCTCGTCGGCCACGCCGCGGGCATATTTGCCGTAGCCCTGGTCCTGCGAGGTGATCGAGCCGACGCGCAGCGCGTCGAAGACCGTGGTGATCCCGGCCGAGGCCAGCTCGCCGTCATGCGCCAGGAGCGCCGGGCGGTGCGGCCAGGCGACCTCGGGGCGGGGTTCGATATGGCGTTCGAGATTGTCGGTATGCAGTTCGACGAGCCCGGGCATCAGCAGGTCGCTGCCGCAATCGACGGCGCCTGCGGGCAGCCCCGCGCCGAAGCCGATCCCGGCAATCTGCCCGTCCTCGACCGCGATCCAGCCGGGCTCCACCCGGTCGGGCAGCACCAGCCTGGCATTGCCGAGGCAGAAGCTGGCGGAAACCGCAGGATGCGGCAGGGCGGAGGCAACGAGCTGGTCCATGGCAGGGGTCCTTCGGGGGAGGCTGGACGGGAAGGGTCAGGCGGGGATGGCGGCAAGCAGCGCCAGGGCGCGCGCCGCGGTGTCTTCGAGCGGCCCGTCATTTTCGACCGTGACGGCGCCGATGCCGGGCGGCAGCGGGGCAGCGGGGCTCGGCGCGCCGCCGGGCTGCGCGGTGCATGACGCGCGCGGCGCGCTCTGCCTGCCGGGGCTGGTGAACTCGCACAACCATTCGCCGCTGATGGCGGTGCGCGGCATGGTCGAGGACCGCGGCTTTGCCCCGGCGTACATTCCCGGGGTGCCGCAGGGGCACTGGCTGTCGGAAGAGGAGACTCTGGCGCTGGCGCGACTTGGCGTGATGGAGATGCTCTGCGCCGGGGCGACGACCATCGTCGACTACTACCGCTGCCCCGGGGCGCTGGCGCAGGCGGCGGAGGAATTCGGCCTGCGCGCCATGGTCGGCGGCCGTGTGATGGACATGGACAGCGCCGCGCTGGCCGAGGGGCGTTTCGTCGAGGACCGGCGCCTGGGCGAGGCGACGCTGGGCGCGGCGCTCGAAACGGTGGCGCGCTGGGACGGACGGGGCCGGATCTCGGCCATCCTGGCGCCGCATGCGCCCGACAGCTGTTCGCGCCGGATCTTCGCCGAGATGCGCGACCTGGCTGCGGCGACAGGGCGGCAGATCCACACCCATCTGAGCCAGTCGCCGATGGAGGTGGCGCAGCTCCGGGCACGCGAGGGCATGACGCCGACCGAATTCCTCGACGATCTCGGGCTGCTCGGGCCCGGCCTGATCGCGGCGCATTGCATCTTCATGTCCGGCAGCGACATCGCCCGGTTCGGCCGGTCGGGCGCGGTGGTGGCGCATGCGCCGATCGGCAATGCGTCCTTCGGCGCCGCCGCGCCGGTGAAGGCGCTGCAGGAGGCGGGGGCGGCAGTCACGCTGTGCACCGACACCAAATCGGCGGACATGTTCGAGGCGATGCGCATGGCGCTGGCGGCGGCGCGCTCGGGGCAGGGCTGTCCTTCGGCAGCGCGGCCAGCACTGCGAGGGCGAGCACGGCGAGCGCGCCGCCGCCGATCAGGCGGGGCAGGTTGGCAGGGCGGGGCAGGCGGGAGGCTTCTGCGGCATGGGCCATGGGGGTCTCCTTTGTTCTGGCTTGCGCCTTAGATGGAGAGTTCTGCGCCATATTGGAAATGAATGTTTATGGTTCATGGCATCACGAACACTGATGGCGGTGGCCGGCAAAATTCCCTCGCATCCCTGCGGGAGCTTTGCTAAACGATCCGGCACGCGGGTGTGGCGAAATTGGTAGACGCACCAGATTTAGGTTCTGGCGCCTTTGGCGTGGGGGTTCGAGTCCCTTCACCCGCACCATCTTGAAATCGATGATCATTTTCTGAGGTCTCCGTTTTTGGACGCTCCGAAACTGGAACAGTTTCGCAATCTTTTTCGCACTTTCCCGGTTTGTCTTTGTTTCGTTCCCGCTTCTGCTGAGCCCGTTTCGACGCCTTTTTCTGATCCGCGCCCGAGGCATATTTCTGTGCCATCTCAAGGGTTTTGTGCCCCGTGACCGCCTGAATATCGCGGATATCGACTCCCGCATCCGCCAATTCCTTGGCCGCCGTGTAGCGCCATCCGTGCGGCACCAACCGGTCATCCCCATCCTTGACGCCAATCGCTTCGCGCACGTCCTCTACGACCTTCTGCACCTGCCGCTTGCCAAGTGGTTCAGTCGCATTCTTGGCAAGAATGTGGTCCCCGCGTCGAGGAAGCCCCGCGAGATATGCCTGCAACCGTGCCGGGCAATAGACCTCTATTTTCATGTTGGTTTGAGGTGGTCGCCGAAATCCGGACACGCTGCCAAGCGGCCTTCCCGATCAACTACCCGGCCGCCGATGCCACCCGGCAGGCGCTGGCCGAGACCGCGGCGGAGCTGCTGCGGCCGCTCGGCATCGAGGCCACCCCGGTCGGCGGCAGCTGGGACGCGATCCGCCGGGTGATGCATTCGGAACCGGCGGTCTTCGGCTTCGGCAGCCATTCGCCCTACCAGCTCTACGGCATCTACGCCTCCGAACTGGCCGGGCAGGGCTATTCCAACCCGTCCTTCTACGCCAATCCCGAGGTCGACGCGCTGTTTGCCGAGGCCCAGGCGGCGGAAAGCCTCGAGGCCTCCTTCCCCTTCTGGTCGGCAGCGGCCGAGCATTACGGGCTGCATGGCGACAATGCCTGGACCTGGCTCGTCAATCTCGACCATGTCTATTTCGCCGATGCCTGCCTCGATCTCGGCCGGACCCAGATCGAGCCGCATGGCCATGGCTGGCCGGTCACCGCGACCATCGCCGACTGGCGCTGGACCTGCGAGTAAGTGCCTCTCCTGCGCATTCTCGCCCGGCAGGCGGCGCTGCTGGCCTGCGTCGCGCTGGCGGTGTTCCTCCTGATGAAGGCCTCGCCGGTCGATCCGGTGGACGCCTATCTGGGGCCGGCCGTCGCCCGCGTCGGTCCCGAGCAGAAGGCCCGGATCGAGGCCGCCTGGGGGCTGGACCGGCCGGTCCATGCGCAGTTTCTCGGCTGGGCCGGCAACCTGCTGTCGGGCGATCTGGGCTACAGCACCTCCTACAACGCGCCGGTGGCCGAGGTGATGCGCGACCGGATCGGCGCCTCGCTGGCGCTGACCGGCTCGGCCTGGCTGCTTTCCGGCCTGCTCGGCTTTGCGCTCGCCCGATGCCGCGGCCCGCATCAAGGCCCTCAATCCGGTTGCCGTCCATGACGCCCCCGATGCCGCCGCGGCGCTGCCGCTCCTGCGCCAGCTGCTGGCGGAGGCGCGGATGGGCACGCATCTCTACATCGCACGAGATCGGTGAAGAACTGCCAGGCCACCCGGCCCGAGCGCGAGCCCCGCGTCGCCTGCCATTCGATCGCCTCGGCGCGCAGCTCATCGGCGCCGATTTCCAGCCCGTAGGCGTCGCAATAGCCGCGGATCATCGCGAGGTAGTCATCCTGCGAGCAGGGATGGAAGCCGAGCCACAGACCGAACCGGTCCGACAGCGACACCTTTTCCTCGACCGCCTCGGCCGGGTTGATCGCCGAGCTGCGCTCGTTTTCGATCATGTCGCGCGGCATCAGGTGGCGGCGGTTCGACGTTGCATAGAGAATTACGTTGTCGGGACGGCCCTCGATGCCGCCGTCGAGAACCGCCTTGAGCGACTTGTAGTGCTCGTCGTCATGGCTGAAGCTCAGATCGTCGCAGAACAGCACCACCCGCNGTGTCGGTCTCGCGCAGGATGTGCAGGAGCCGTCCGATCGACGGCAGGTCCTCGCGCTGGATTTCCACCAGCTTCACCGCATGGCCCTCGGCCAGGACCGCGCCGTGCACGGCCTTGACCAGCGAGGATTTCCCCATGCCGCGCGCGCCCCAGAGCAGCGCGTTGTTGGCCGGGAATCCCCTGGCGAATTGCAGCGTGTTGGCCAGCAGCGTGTCGCGCGAGCGCTCGATGCCGACCAGAAGCGGCAGCTCCACGCGGTTGACCCTGGCCACCGGCGCCAGCCGGTCCGGCGCGGTCTGCCAGACGAAGGCATCGGCCGCGTCGAAATTCGGAACCGAGCCGGGCGGCGGGCTGATCCGCTCCAGCGCCTCGGCAATCCNTCAGCATCGGGTCGGTCTCAAACGCCGTGTCCATCGGCNTTCCTCGTCCCAGAGTNCCCTCTTCCTTCAGCTTCTTCTCGCGTTCGCGGTCGACGCGGGCGACAAGGAAGATGGAGATTTCGTAGAGCGCATACACGACGGTGAACAGGATCACCTGGGTGATCACGTCCGGCGGCGTCACCAGCGCAGCCAGCGTCAGGATGCCGACGACGGCGTATTTGCGCATGTCCTTCAGGCCGCGCGCCGANGACCATCCCGGCCTTGCCCATCAGGGTCAGCAACACGGGAAGCTGGAAGCACAGGCCGAAGGCGAAGATGAATTTCAGCGACAGGTCGAGGCTTTCGCGCACCGAGCCGAGGAACACCGTCTTCAGCTCTTCCTGCGCGGCGCTGCCCGCGGGCGCCTCGAAATTGCNCTTCGCCCGCGATCAANGTTGGCCAACGCCGGGATCGCGNTCCGAGAAGCCGATGAAGAAGTTCATCGCCATCGGGGTCACGATGTACTGCGCGAAGGCAGCGCCCGCGAGGAACAGGACCGGCGAGGCGAGGATGAAGGGCAGGAAGGCNCTTCTGCTCGGACTTGTAGAGCCCGGGCGCCACGAACCGCCACATCTGGTGGGCGATGACCGGAAAGCTCAGCCCNGAAGCNCCATGATGATCGAGATCCGCACGAGCACGAAGAACTTCTCCTGCGGGGCGGTGAAGATCAGNCCGCGGATCCTCGCCGCGCGCGCGCAGGATTTCCGCGATCGGCTCGACCAGGAAGTTCAGCAGCGGCTCCGCAATGGTGAAGCAGGCCACCATCGCGATCACGAAAGCCAGAACGGAGCGGATCAGCCGCGTCCGGAGCTCCGCCAGATGCTCGATGAGCGGGGCGGAGCTGTCGTCGATNATGATCTTCGGTCATGCGGTCTTGTCCGGCTGGCCGGCGGGCTGCGCGGGCGCCTCTTCAGGCGCGGCGGTCGCAGGCGCCGGATCGGCGTCGGGCTTGGCGGCAAGCGCCGCCTCGGCCTCGGCGCGCGAGGCGGGACCGGACGGCGCGGACTTGGTCTTGCCGTCCTTGGCGCCCATCGGGTCCCATTTCTCGAAGGCGTCGGCCGCCTCCTGCACCTTGCGCATCCCCGCGGCGCGCGGGTTGGAAATGTCGCGCAGGTTCTTCTCGATGTCCTTCACCCCCGCCNTCGTCGGCGGCGGCGTTCATCGCGCTGGTGAATTCCCGCGCCATCGCCCGCGCCTTGCCGGTGAACTGTCCCAGGGTGCGGAACATCACCGGCAGGTCCTTCGGGCCGACGACGATCAGGGCCACCACGCCGATGACCAGGAGCTCGGTCCAGCCGATGTCGAACATTAAGGCTTACACCTTGTCCTTGGCGGTTTCGGACGGGNGTCACGTCCTTGGTCNTCGGCAGGNCTTTTCCAGCTCGTCCTGGCCTTCCTTCATCCCGCGCTTGAACGAGGTGATGCCCTTGCCCACTTCGCCCATCAGGCCTGCGACCTTGCCGCGTCCGAACAGGACCAGCACCACCACGGCGATCACGGGACGCCACGGCATCCGCCTCTGACGGCTGCCTGAATTCGGCCATGAAAGGGCCCGGGGATTGCCCCGGACCGTCCCTCTTGGCGCCATCCGCCGGGGCTGGAACATTCTCGTCGCAAGCAAGCGATCAGGTCCCGGGGCCAAGCCTCAGAGCCCCACGCCGCAAAGCTCCGGGACCTCAAACTTTTCCCCCCAGACATCGCAGGACCTGCAGGAGACGGCGCGCGCCGCCGGTGCCGTGCAGTTTCGCGTGGAAGTGCGCCGCTGCCTCATTTCCGCCGCGAATTGATCCCGCGGTTGCCGCGTCCGCTCCCTCAAGGCGCCACGTGCCTGAGCTAGACCGGTCTCATCGCAAGCAAGCGATCAGGTCCCGGGGCCGAGCCTCACAGCNCCCGCGGTTGCCGCGTCCGCTCCCTCAAGGCGCCACGTGCCTGAGCTAGACCGGTCTCATCGCAAGCAAGCGATCAGGTCCCGGGGCCGAGCCTCACAGCCCCCACGCCGCGGAGCCCCGGGACCTCAAACGCCGCCCGGACATGTCGGGATCATGCCCCCGTGGGCAGCTGCTCCGGTCGATGGCCTTCCTCCTTCAGCACAGGCACCGGGCGCGACGGCATCCGCCGGAAATGCGCGGTGATCCGCGGCCGAGCAGGTGCCGGGCGCATGGCTGTCCGCCGGAGGCTCTGTCTCCAGCGAATCGAACCCGGCCGCGAGGATGCGCCATCTCCCGGCTTTCGCCTCCGGATTGCCGCCGGAGGCCCCGCCGGGAAGACCCGCGCGACAGCCTGGCCGCGGATCACTTCGGCGACATGGGACATGGCCTCCAGCGCGCGGGCCTCTGCGGCGGGGTCCTCCGGCCAGAACCGGCTCGAGGCGCGGCGAAGCCGGACCGCGATCGACGGCAATTCCGTCATCGCCCTGCCGTCGCGGCGGACCGGCACCGGGATCGTGCCCTTGGGGGCAGCGCCGGGAAGCCGGGCTTCGGATGATCGCCGCGCGGCAGGTTGGCGGCATGCGCCTCGAAGGCCTCGCCAATTTCCCCGGGCAGGATCTTGAGCGCGGTCTTGCGGGAACCCGGCGCCATGCAGAGCGCCATCTGACCCATTCGCGGTCCTGTCCTGTGCCTGTGGGGCGCCAACGTCCCGGGCTTTCGCCAGAGGCTTGCCGGGAGCCCCCGCATCAAGTGCGGGGGGGGAGTATCGCCCTGGTGCTGCCGGATTTCCCTGGCCGGCCATGGCTGGCCCCGATCTCTCCGCCGCCCGGGCGGTGCTGCGCCATCACGCGGGAGGCATCCACCGTGAGCCCGGGCCGGGGCTGATGGACGGGGACGGTCAGCCGACGACGGTTCGGCGCGATCCGGGCACGTATCGTCAGCCGCTGGTGGTGTCCTGCGTGCCGCCTGGGCCCATCGGGGCGATGACGCCGGGGCGGATGCTGGCGCTGTTGCTTGGCGTCACCGGCTGGAAGCCCGTGGGCGCAGAGGCCCGGCCGGTCGGCGGACGGGCTCTATCCGGTCGAGGCGCTTGTCACCGCGGGCGGTGTGTCCGGGCGGGCGGGCTGGATCCGGCATTGCGAACCGGAGGCACAGGCGCCAGAGCTCTGGGTCGCGCTGAATTCCGTTGTGGGGCGCGGGCGTGGAAATTGCGGGGCGAGGGCGTTTCGATGCCCCCGGCTCGAGCTCGGCCCTGCGATCGGCGCGTTCGTCCATGGCGCGGCGGCGATGGGCTGGCCGGTGTCGATGCCGGGGCCAGCGGGATCCACGGGTCGTCCTCGCCCCAGACCACTGCGGCCGGACAGCGGCAGGCGGAGAACATCGGCTCGATCTCGGCGGTGAAGGCCTCGTCGGCCTGGGCGAACTGGGCGTAGAAGCTCAGCCGCCCGGCCTCGCCGAGCCAGGGCGCGGCCAGCATCTCCGCATCTTCCCCGGGCAGCGGCCGGGCCAGCGCGCCGCCGACATAGGCGCGCACGATGGCGGCATGGATATGCGGCGGCACGCCCTGGAAGGCCTCCACATGGCGGCCGACATGGTCGAAGAAGGCCGAGCCCCAGGGCCGCATTGCCACGACATTCATCAGCGCCAGCCGCGAGAAGTCCGCGCCGTGCAGCAGATGCGCGCGCAGCGCCACGGCGCCGCCCATGTCATGCGCCCAGACCGCCGGGCGCTCGAGGTCCCAGTTCGCCATCATCGCGGCGAAGACCAAGCCCTGCCGGCCGAGCCCGGTCTCCTGTCCCGGCCGCATCTCGGAGCTGCCGTAGCCCGGCATGTCGTAGAGATGCACGGTGAATTGCCGGGCCAGCACCGGGAGCACCCGGTGCCAGCTCTGCGCCGACCAGGGCCAGCCATGGGCCAGCACCAGGGGCGGCCCGCTTCGGCCAGCGCCGCGACGCGCGCGAGATCCGGCGCGGCTGCCAGCGCGCGGACCGCCTGCATCTCGATCAGCTCGCGCATGTCGAACATCTCGGCGGCGAAGGCCCGGGTGAAGCCCTTGAGCCGCCAGTGCCGGTTCGGCGCCTTCTCGATCAGCCCCATCGGCGCGAAGCGGATCAGGAAATCGCGCACCGCCGAAACCGGCACGCCGAAGCGCCGCGCCAGCTCGCTTTCGTTCAGCGCGGTGCCCGGCGGCACGTCGCCTTCGAGGATCCAGCCGAGGAACTGGCCGGGGAAGCTCTCCGCCGGATCCGGCGAGGCCTCGGGGCGGTCCTGCGGCCCCGGCGCGCGCAGGAGCCGCTTGTCGCGCCCCTCCCAGGCGATCAGCCCGGTCTCTGACAGATGCGCCAGGATCGCCCGGACCGTCGTCCGGCTCAGCCCCAGCTCGGCCGCGAGCTCCTGCTCCGCGCCCAGCCCCCGCCCCGGCTGCATCCGGGCGAGCAGGCCGAGCATCCGGTCGAGGCCGGCAAGGAAGGTCTGGTTGCGCCGCGACATCGCCGTCACCCTTTCCGCGAGACAGGATTTGACCTGTTTGGTACTTTATAAATAAAAGACCGACAAGCGGCACCCGCCGCCCCAGCCCAGCGAGGACCCTCATGCCCGTCACCACCCCCATCGTCCAGTTCGGAACCTCGCGGTTCCTGCAGGCCCATGCCGACCTGTTCTTCTCCGAAGGCACGCCCAAGGGCGCGGTCACCGTGGTGCAGAGCTCGGGCGACCCGTCGCGCGCCGCCCGGCTGGGTGCGCTGGCCGATCCGGCGGGCTACCCGGTGCTGATCCGCGGCATGCAGGACGGCGAGGTGGTGGACGAGGAACGGCAGGTGACTTCGGTCAAGCGCACGCTCTCGACCGCGGCGGACTGGGCCGAGCTCGCGCGGGTGATCACCGAAGAGGCCGAGGCGATCCTGTCGAATACCGGCGACTCGGGCTACGATCCGAAGCCCGCCGACACCGCCGCCGCCCCGGAGCAGGCGATGAGCTATCCCGCGAAGCTCTTCCATCTGCTGAAGGCGCGGCAGGCGGCAGGCAAGGCACCGCTGACGATCTTCCCGATGGAGCTGATTCCCGACAATGGCCATGTGCTGAAGGCCCGCGTGCTGGAGATCGCCGCGCAGCAGGGCGCCGGCGCGGCGCTGACCGGCTGGCTCGACGACTGCCTCTGGGCGAACAGCCTGGTCGACCGCATCGTCTCGGCACCGCTCGACCCGGTGGGCGCGGTGGCGGAACCCTATGCGCTCTGGGCGATCGAGGCGCAGCCGGGGCTCGCCGCGCCGGTCGCGCATCCGGCGGTGCAGGTGGTGGAAAAGCTCGAGACCATCGAGCGGCTGAAGCTGCACATCCTCAATCTCGGCCATACCGCCATGGCGGCCTTCTGGCAGGAGGCCGGGGCCGATCCGGACGCGATCGTGCGCGATCTGCTCGACGGGCCGGTGGGCGCGCGGCTGGCGGCGGTGATGGAGGCCGAGGTGATGCCGGGCTTCGCCGCGCGCGGCATGGAGACGGCGCCGCCGTCACCCAGCTGGCCGCCGCGCGGGCCGGGGTGATCACCCCCGAAATGGAATTCGCCGCGATCCGCGAAAACGAGGGCCGGCTGGCGGCCGCTCCGCGCGGCGGCGAGCCCTTCGGTGCCGCGCTTCCCGATCTGGTGACGCCGGATTTCGTGCGTGCCGAGATCGCCGCAGGCCGCGCCATCCTGCCGGCCAATGTCAACCATCCCGAGCTGGAGCCGATGGTGATCGGCCGCAATTTCAAGGTGAAGATCAACGCCAATATCGGCAACTCCGCCGTCACCTCCTCGATGGAAGAAGAGGTGGAGAAGATGGTCTGGGCAATCCGCTGGGGCGCGGACACGGTGATGGACCTCTCCACCGGGCGCAACATCCACAACATCCGCGAGTGGATCCTCAGGAACGCGCCTGTGCCGATCGGCACCGTGCCGCTCTACCAGGCGCTGGAGAAGGTCGGCGGCGTGGCCGAGGACCTGACCTGGGAGATCTTCCGCGACACGCTGGTCGAACAGGCCGAGCAGGGGGTCGATTATTTCACCATCCATGCCGGGCTGCGGCTGCACATGATCCCGATGACCGCGGGCCGCGTGACCGGCATCGTCAGCCGCGGCGGCTCGATCATGGCGAAATGGTGCCTGCATCATCACCGCGAGAGCTTCCTCTACGAGCATTTCGACGAGATCTGCGACATCTGCCGCCGCTACGATGTCAGCTTCTCGCTGGGCGACGGGCTGCGTCCGGGCTCCATCGCCGATGCCAATGACGAGGCGCAGTTCGCCGAGCTGCACTGCCTCGGCGAGCTGACGCAGATCGCCTGGGCGAAGGACTGCCAGGTGATGATCGAGGGGCCGGGCCATGTGCCGATGCACAAGATCCGCGAGAACATGGAGGAGCAGCTCAGGCACTGCCACGGGGCGCCGTTCTACACGCTCGGGCCGCTCGCCACGGATATCGCGCCGGGCTATGACCACATCACCAGCGCGATCGGCGCGGCGATGATCGGCTGGTTCGGCACGGCGATGCTCTGCTACGTCACGCCGAAGGAGCATCTGGGACTGCCCGACCGCGACGACGTCAAGACCGGGGTGATCACCTACAAGCTCGCTGCCCATGCCGCCGACCTGGCCAAGGGGCATCCGGGGGCGCAGCGCCGCGACGACGCGCTCAGCCGCGCGCGTTTCGGCTTCCGTTGGCAGGACCAGTTCAATCTCGGCCTCGACCCGGACACTGCGCGGGAGATGCATGACGAGACCCTGCCGGCCGAGGCGCACAAGACGGCGCATTTCTGCTCGATGTGCGGGCCGAAATTCTGCTCGATGCGGATCAGCCAGGACATCCGCGCCGAAGCGGAACGCCTCGACGGGATGGCCGGGATGGCGGAGAAGTTCCGCGCGGCGGGCACGCTCTACGTTCCGGCCGGCGCGGCGGAGTGATCGCCCTGCTGCGGACTGGCAGCCGCTCCGCCGTGCACGGCGAAACTGGACGGCGGCATTGATCCGGTCCTGAAGATGCCGATCCGGAGTCGGACCTGCGCGGGAACTTCGGCGAGGCCGCGCGGGAAGACCTGCGGATCGGCAACGAACGATGTTCCGGCTGCGGCAAGGGGGCCGTCTCCGTCAGCATTTTTGGCCGGGCAGCTTGTGCCGCCGGAGCGGGTGGCAGTCTTCCGGGTCACTCTCCGTTACAGGGTCGCGGTCTCCCTGCCGGTGTCCCCGGGGGCATGCGTCGGCCCGTTGCCAGCGCGGCGGCGGCCATGGCGCGCTTGTTGCCCCGGCGCTTCGTCCATGTTCTCGGGCATGAGGCGCGGGCGCGGTGCTGCAGGACGGTTGCCGTCTGGCAGAGTGCGGACAGGCATGCGGCGGCATCGCCAAGGCGGGGAGGCCGGATTGAGTCTGCGTCGCGCCGTGTGCCTGCGCCGAGCTGTCATCAATGGACGGCAAACTGGCCGTATATCAATCATAGCGAAATAATTCGTTATTGACGAATCTTCGACCCGGATGGTTAAGTCTCAGTGTCCAAAGGGGGGAAGCGGCTGCCGCCTTCCGGTCGGGCGCAAGGGAGGACTTCATGATGTATCAAACTGCAAACACCGCTCCGGCGGTGAGCGATATTGCACGACTTGTTGCCATCGAGGACATCAAGCTTCTCAAGGCGAGATATTTCACTGCCGTGGATGCGAAGGACTGGGCGTCCATAGCCGACATCTTCACCTCCGATGCCCGGGTCGATTTCAGCGGCGAAGTCCAGCACCATGTCGGCCATCACGGAGTGACGCAGGCGGATGCCGTGCCCGGCGACTGGGTCGTTGTCGGCGGGCGCGCGACGGCGAAGGTGATCGAGGGCGCGGTGGGCGGCATCATCTCGGTCCACCAGGGCCATGATCCGCAGATCGACATTCACTCGGAGGACCGGGCGACCGGTCGCTGGTCGCTCTATGACCGGCTCGAATACGGGCATGAGGTCATGCACGGCTATGGCCATTACGACGAGGAATACCGCCGCGTCGGCGGACTCTGGCGGATCGCGTCGCTGACGCTGACCCGTCTGCGGGTCGTCTGGGAGGATGCGCGCAAGACGGGATGACGACTGCCGCTCCGGCACCGGGGTTGGGAGGCCCCGGCCGGAGCCGGACCAAAATTCCAAATTGGGAGGAGACCATGGAAAACAATGGAAAAGTGCGGCGCGATGCGTCCGCGCTGATGCTGGCGGCTGCCCTGTCGGCGGCCGGGGGCGCTGCTTTCGCCGATCTGCCCGAGAGCGGGTCGATCGTGATGTTCGGCCAATCGCGCGAGAACCCGTATTTCGGGCAGAACGCCGTCGGCGTCGCCGATGTTGCGCAGGAATTCGGCTGGGAGGTCACGTATGTGGAATCTTCCACGCAGGAACAGCAGGATGCGGCGATCCAGCAGTTGCTGGCCACCGGCGGAAAGCCGATCGGGATTGTCCTGAACCCGGTTTCCGGAGCGGCGGCCGTGGCCTCGGAGATGTCGATCACCCAGGCGGGTATCCCGCTGGTGCTGCTGAACCAGGCGCCGGTGCCGGAGCAGAGCGCGCTGTTCGTCGCCTATGGCGGGGTGAACGACTATCTTTCGGGCGTGAACGCGGCGCAACTGCTGATCGCCGGGGCGGACGCCGCGGGGGTGGAGCTGGGTGACGGGCTGATCGTGAATACCGTGGCCGGACATGCTGCCGCGCAGCAGCGCGTGCAGGGGTTCCGGGACGAGATGGCGCGCAGCTTTCCGGACGGCGCGCATATCCTGGCCGACGTGAATTCCGGCGGCTTTCTCGAGAACGAGGGCTATGCGGTCGGCTCCCAGATCATTCCGGCGAATGCCGGCAAGTTCAACTGGGTCTATGGCGTGAATGACGCGCTTGCCTATGGCGCGATGCGCGCGGCCAGGGAAAACGGGATCGCGCCGGGCGAGGATGTTCTGTTCGTCGGCGGCACCTGCATGAATGCCACGACCAACGAAGCGGTGATGAACGGAGAGCTGGTCGGCACCTCGGTGCAGGCTCCCTATATCGAGGGCGCCGCGGCCATGTGGGCTTTGGCGGCCTATCTCAACACCGGAGAGGTGATCGACGGCGAGCGCGAGCTGTCGCCGGACAGCCCGCCTTCGATCGACGAACCGCCCTACAAGTGGAACTTCATGCCGAACACCATGCTGGACGGGTCGGCGGCCTCCTATGCCGAGACGCGGATCTGGGGACGGACGGCCAGCGAGCTCTGCGACTACAACTGATCTCTTGACGGGATCCCTTTGGGACGGACGGAGCGCGCGGCCCCGCGGGATCGGTGCGCCCGTCTTCCACGGAAACGGACATTATGGACAAGACAGGACAGGTCGTCCTCGAGATGAAGGGCATCACCAAGTCCTTCGGTGCCGTTCGGGCGCTCGGGGGCGTGGATTTCGAATTGCGGCGCGGCGAGGTCATGGCGCTTCTCGGCGAGAACGGCGCGGGAAAGAGCACGCTGGTCAAGGTGCTGGCGGGGCTGCATGCGCCCGACAGCGGCGATATCCGGATCGACGGAAAGCCGTTCGCCCTGGGCAGCACCAAGCTGTCCCATGCGGCCGGCATCGCCGTCGCCGAACAGGAGATCAGCGTGATCGGCACGCTGACGGCCGCCGAGAACATCTTCCTCGGCGGCGTGCCCTTCCGCGGGCCATGGACGCGCAGGCGCCTGGCGGCGCGGGCACGCCCCTATCTCGACGCGGTCGGACTGGGACATCTGGACCCGGCGGTCCCGGTCGAACGGCTGGCAGTGGCTGAACGGCAGCTGATCGAGATCGCCCGGCTTCTGGCCACGGATGCGCGCATCCTGATCCTGGACGAGCCGACCGCGGCGCTGAATGACTCCGACATCGAGAAGGTCAAGGCGATGGTCCGGCGGCTTGCCGATGCCGGACACAGCATCATCTACGTGACCCACCGGCTGGGCGAGGTCTTCGAGATCGCCGACCGGATCACCACGCTGCGCGGCGGCCGCAGCAGTCCGGCCGTGAATGTCAGCGACATGACGCTGGACAAAGTCATCGAGAAGATGATCGGGCGGCCCCTCGAGGAGATGTTTCCGCCCCGGGTGTCGAAGCCGGGCGCGGTGGTGCTGGAGATGCGCGGCGTGACCTCCCGGGCGCTGCCCTTGCCGCAGGACCTCCAGGTCCGCGCGGGCGAGATCGTGGGCATCGCAGGGCAGGTCGGATCGGGGGCCGAAGCGCTGCTCAGGGCGATCGGCGGCGCCGATGTCGTCGAAAGCGGCTTCATCTCGGTGGACGGCACGCGCTTTCCGCCCGCACACAGCCTGGCGGAGGCGAAGCTGCGCGGCGTGGGCTACTGCTCGAGCGACCGCAAGCTGGACGGGATCTTTGCGGAGCTTCCGGTCTCGGCAAATCTGGTGTCCCCGTCGATGGACCGGGTTGCGCCGGGGGGCATTGTCAGCCGCCGCCGGATCCGGTCTCTGACGGCAGAGCTATCCGGACAGATGGCAATCGACCCCGGGCGGGCCGGCTACAAGGTCGGCGCATTGTCAGGGGGCAACCAGCAGAAGGTCGCGCTCGGCAAATGGCTGGGCATCGGGCCGCGCGTCCTGCTGGTCTCCGAGCCCACGCGCGGGGTCGATGTCGGCGCGCGCGCCGAGATCTACGGGCATCTGCGGCGCCTTGCCGAGGAGGGCATGGCGATCGTGTTCAGCTCTTCGGACATCGACGAGGTCCGGGGCCTCGCCGACAGGGTCATCCCGATGTACCGCGGCCGCCAGGTGCGGATCGCCGATCCGGACCGCATCACCAGCCAGGAGCTGGTGCGCGATATCACCCATCCCGAAGACGAGGCAGCATGATGTCAGATACAGCCATTCCGGCCGGTCCTCTCCGGTCGCCCGCCGCCGCGGCGCTGGCCCGCGCCGTCCTTGCCGCCGGTCTCGTCCTGACCCTGGCCGCCCTCGGCGGCTACTTCAACCCGGCCTTCCTGAGCCCGGAGAACGGCCTGGCCATCCTGCGTGCGGCCGCCATGTCCGGCATCGTCGCCATGGGCGCGACCTTCATCACGCTTTCGGGACGGTTCTTCTCGCTGGCGCTCGGGCAGACGGCGATGTTCGCCGGCGTGCTGATGGCGGTGCTGATGGCCTGGGGGCTGCCTTTCGGCCTTGCCCTGGCTGCGATGCTGGCGGTGATCGTTTGTCTCGGCGCGGTCCAGGGAGCGATCATTTCGATGGGGGCGAACCCGATCATCACCACGCTCGGGGCTGGGGCCCTTCTGGCGGGGCTGGCGGGCCTGTTCACCGGCGGACGGAACGTTGCCATCGACAGCGCGGCGCTCGCCTGGATCGGCAATGGCCGCATCCTGGGCGTGCCGACCCAGACCTGGGCCTTCGTGGCCGCCGTGGCCGTCGCCTGGTGGGTGCTCAACAAGACCCGCTTCGGCCGCGAGACCATCTTTCTGGGCGCCAACCGCGCCACGGCCGGGGCCTCGGGCATCGGCGTCACCAAGGTGACCGTCCTCGTCTTCGTCATCGCCAGCCTCGCCGCCGCGATGATGGGCGTATTCGAGGCCGCGCAGTTCAGCAAGGCCCGGGTCGCGGGCTTCGGCGCGGTCGATTTCGACGTGATCGCCGCCGTGCTGATCGGCGGCACGGCGATCCAGGGGGGCAGGGGATCGCCCCTGCGCACGGCCCTGGGGGCGGTCTTCATCGCCACGCTGCAGAACTACATGTTGCTGCTGGCATGGTCCTCGGGCGTGCGGACGCTGGTCACCGGGGTCTTCATCGTGCTGATCGTCGCGGGATTCCACGTCGCCGCGCGCCGGAAAGGAGCCTGAAGGACATGGACATTCTCAAGAAACCTCTGGTTCAGCGCAGTCTCCTGCTGGCCGCCGTCTATGCCGCCATGGCTGTTACGGTCGCGAATTTCGGAACGTCCGGCAATGCCTATGCGATCCTGGAATCCTCCGCGCTCGTCGGGATCGTGGCCGCGGGCCTCGCCGTCAACATGATGGCCGGCGAACTCGACCTGTCGGTCGGGTCGGTGGCCGCCTGCGCCGGGCTTGTCGCGGTCATGATGTCCGGGCACGGGGTGGCGGTTGCGGTTGCCTGCGCGGTCGTCCCGGCGGTGATCTACGGCATCGCGCAAGGCTACGCGATCGCCCGGCTGCAGATTTCCTCGCTGGTCTTCACGCTGGGGACCTTCATCGGGATGCGCGGGCTGGCCTACGTGATTTCCGACGAGCGCACGCTGACCTTGGCGCTGTCGGATCTGGGCATCTCGATGGCGCTGCGCGAGCGGATGCTGCTGATCTTCTCGCCGTCGAGCCTCGTGATGGTTGCGGTGCTGCTGCTCGCAGGCGTCCTCTTGCGCTACACCCGCGCGGGCCGCGAAATCTTCGCGATCGGCGGCGCCCGCAGGGAGTCCCGCGCGGCCGGAGTGCCGCAGACCCGCCCTCTGGTCGTCAGCTTCGCGGTCTCGGCCGGGCTTGCGGCCCTGGCTGGCGCTCTGGCGTCGCTCAAGGGCGGCAGCGCCACGCCCGGCGGCTACGAAACCGTGCTGCTGGCCGCTGTCACCGCGGCGCTGATCGGCGGGGTGAGCCTCTATGGCGGGCGGGGCAGCATGATCGGCGTACTGATCGGCGTGCTCACGCTTCAGGTGCTGCTCTCGGGGCTCCAGCTGACCGGCGCGCCGGGCTGGGCTGCGAACCTGGCCACGGGCCTGATCCTGCTGGCCTTCCTTGGCGTCGATCTCGTCAACGGGGAGTCCCCTGTGGCCGAGGCGCTGCGCCGCCGGTCAATCCGGTCCCGGGCCCGTGCCTGAGGGCCGGGCGGGGACCAAGACATATTTCCGGAGAAACACCATGAACACGAAGACCATGCCCGCATCCGTGCCGGGCCGCCTCGAGGGCAAGACTGCCGTCATCACCGGCGCCGGGTCCGGCATAGGCCGCGCCGCCGCGCTGCGCTTTGCGCGGGAAGGGGCCGCGGTGGCGGCCTGGGACATCGCGCCTGGACGGGTGGAAGAAACGGTTGCGGCGGTGCGCGCCGCAGGCGGCCGGGCCGAAGGGATCGTGGTCGACATCGCCGACGGTGACAGCATTGCGGCGGCGGCCAGCGAGACCGAAGCCCGTCTGGGACCGGTGCAGGTGCTGTTCAACAATGCGGGGATCCTCGACGACTACGCAGACGCGCTGAGCACCGACGAGGCGCTGTGGGACCGGATCATGGGGGTCAACCTGAAGGGGATGTGGCTGGTGTCGCGGGCGCTGCTGCCGGGCATGATTGCGGCTGGCGGCGGTTCCATCGTCAATGTTGCCTCGATCGCGGCCTTCATCGCCGGGGGCGGGGGCATTGCCTATACCACGGCGAAGCACGGTGTCGTCGGCTTCACCCGCCAGCTTGCGCTGGACTATGCGCCGAAGGGCGTGCGGGTGAATGCGGTGGCGCCCGGTGCGGTGGAGACCGGCATGACGGCGGAGATCCTGGCGAACGAGGATCTGCCGGTTGTTCATGCGCTGCGCCAGGCTCCGGCCGGGCGCCACGCGCAGCCCGAGGAACTGGCCAATGTGGCACTGTTCCTTGCAAGCGACGAGGCAAGTTTCGTGCATGGCGCGGTCTATGTCGCGGATGGCGGCTGGACCATCAAGTGACCGGCCGCCCCTCGGGGGGCGGCATCGGCGGGGGCAGGGAGGAGCCCCCGTCGGCGAAAACAGGGAGGATAAGTCATGGATTTGACGGGAAAGGTTGTTCTGATCAGTGGTGCTGCGCGCGGGATGGGCGCGCATGAGGCCCGCCGTTGCGTGGCCGCCGGGGCGCGCGTGATCCTGGGCGATGTGCAGGTGGCCGACGTCGTGGCGCTGGCGGAGGAGCTTGGGCCGGACAAGGCGCTTGCCGTGCAGCTCGATGTCAGCTGCACGGAGGACTGGACCAGAACGGTTTCGGCCGGCCTCGAACGGTTCGGCCGCATCGATGTCCTGGTCAACAATGCCGGGATCCTGCGCTTCACGGACACGGAAAACTGTTCCGACGAAGAGTGGGAGCAAGTTCTCGGCATAAATTTGGGAGGCGGATTCAAGGGCATCCGGGCGGTCATTCCGGCGATGAAGGAGGCTGGCGGCGGTTCCATCGTCAATATTTCTTCTACCGCAGGGCTGAAAGGCTTTGGCGGGGTGCCCGCCTATATCGCGTCGAAATTCGGGATGAGGGGATTGACCAAGGCCGCGGCAATCGAATTGGCACCGTACGGAATTCGCGTCAACTCGGTGCATCCGGGCAATGTCGAAACCGAAATGATAGAGGACTTATATCCGAACCTGAACCATGTTCCGATGAAACGGGTGGGGCAGCCGGACGAAATTGCCAATCTGGTGATTTTCCTGGCCAGCGATGCCAGTTCGTTTTCGACCGGATCGGAATTTGTTGCCGATGGCGGCGAAACCGGTGGAATGCCGGATCTGTTTGCCGACGGCCGCTAGGGCGGTCGGATCACGCAAGACAAGGCGCCGGGCTGGAAACTGCCCGGCGCCGATCATATCGCAGGAACGCAAGCGGCGCCCGGAATCCGGGCGCCGCAGATCACGCGTCCGTGCTGCCCCAGGGCACGTCAAGCCGCGTGTGGGAGATTTTCCAGCTGCCGTTCACGCGCTTGTATTGGTCCACATAGAGGCCCAGCAGAAGGAAGGGATGCTGGTCGGGCTCGCGCCCGGTGACGAAGTCCAGAAGGTAGCACTGGCCTTCCGCGGTGTCGGGACCGGTGATGCGGATGTCGTGATTGGTCACCGCATGCATGAAGGGATGGCTGTCCTTCTTTTTCCAGTTGTAGAGGTCGAACGCGCCGCGGAGCCCTTGCTTGATTGCCTCCAGGCCCGTCATGTCACCCACCGTGACAGACAGAACCGCATCTTGGGTGAAGACGTCGTCGAAGCCATCGACGGCGCCGGTATCGAGCACGTTGCTGTATTTGACGCGCAGGGCGCGGATCGCTTCGGTATCCAGCAGCTTTTGCAGGACGGGGTCCCGGGTCAGGGTGTCAGTCATGGGGTTTCCACTTCTTGCGGCATCGCGGTCGCTGCGTTTCGTGCCCGGATGGCTGGCCAGGCTGCGATGCCTCCTCCTCCCTGCCGCCGGTCCGGGCCCGTTTCGGGGAAGAAATGCCGTCCCTGTGCCGGACTGCTGCCCAACGGAATGCGCCCGGCCCGTTTCCGGGCTTGCGTGCCGGGCGCCGAACAGCGCCCGCGGCCATTGCCGTCTTTCCTCCCTGCGGGCCGGACCCAAGCATTGCCGGGCAGCCCGGAAACAGAACACTACACGGCAAATAATTCGTCAATAGAAAACAGATCATCTAAAAACTAAATTTTCTTTGCGGCGTGATTGCGAAATCAGCGTCCGAATTTCGTCTGAAACATCATGGAGCAGTGCATTTCGAAACGGATACGGTGATCAGATTTGGCAGACATGAATTAGCTTCAAGAAAATAGATTCGGCATTGACTAAGAAAGGTCCATTCATATTATCCCAGGAAGTTCAGGCCCGATGACGGGCCGGACGTGTCATCCTAGGGAGGAGACCCATGTACGAGAAATTGCTGTCGCCCGCGAAATTCGGCCCTTGGGACCTGTCGAGCCACATCGTCATGCCGCCGCTGACCCGCAACCGCGCGGAAGCGGATTACAGCCCGAACGACCGTGCGCCGGAATATTACGGCCAGCGGAATACGGCAGGCCTGGTGATCTGCGAGGCCACGCAGGTCAGCCCCGAGGCGACGGGCTATCCGCGGACGCCGGGCATCTGGACGCAGAAGCAGACCGCCAAATGGACGGAGGTTGTCGACGCGATCCATGCCGGCGGTGCCAAGGCCGTGCTGCAGCTCTGGCATTGCGGGCGGATCGGCCACCCGGACAACCAGCCCGAAGGCTGTTTCCCCATGGGGCCTTCGGCCGTCCGGCCGGGCCTGCCGATCTACACCGACACCGCCCAGGATGTGGTCGAGAACCCGGTGCCCCGCGAGATGGACGAGGACGATATCCTCGGGGTGATCGAATCCTACCGCAAGGCCTGCGAGAACGCGAAGGCCGCCGGGTTCGACGGGGTCGAGCTGCATGCGGCCAACGGCTACCTGGTGGATCAGTTCGCCTCCACCAACACCAACCTGCGGACCGACAAATGGGGCGGCGACCTCGAGGCCCGGCTGCTCTTCATGCGCGAAGTTCTCAAGGCCATGGCCAGCGTCTTCACGGCGGAATGCGTCGGCGTGCGGATGTCGCCCTACGGGACCTTCAACGACATCCAGGATGCCGACCCGAATGCCAAGTACGAGGGCATGCTGAAAGTTTGCGAAGAGTTCGGCGTCGGATATGTCCACATCATCCGTCCGGTGGTCAGCGGCAACATCCAGCTGGAAGCATCGGGCCGTGACGTCGAGGTCATCGACACGGCGCGCCGTCTCTTCTCGGGGCCGCTGATCGCTGCCGCCGGGTACACTCCGGAATCGGCGGAAAAGGAGCTCCGGGAGGGCCGCGCGGATCTGGTCGCCTTCGGCCGGGCCTTCGTCAGCAATCCTGATCTGGTGAACAGGATTGCCGAGGGGATTCCCTTCACGGAGGGCGATCCGGACACGTACTACACCCCCGGACAGACGGGCTATACCGACTACCTGAAGGCGAGCTGACGCATGCCGCCACGCGGCCGGATGCGGGTCCGGCGCGTGCAACCCTCCACTCATATCTCAATGCGTCCGGGGCCGTTGGCCGGATGGCGGAGCGTTTGAAAGCCCAGTGCGGCCGCCGGCAATCCGGCGGCCGCAGTTTTCGCTGCGGCCGCGCCGGTGGATCAGCGCATGGGTCTGCAGCCCAGCTTGACGGAAAGGTCCCGCGTCGCAGCCGCAAGTGCCGGAAGGAATGTCGCCGTGGCGCCCCCTTCAAGATAATGATCCTGACCGATGATCGTGACAGCCATGACCATCTCGCCCGAATGGTCGAAGACCGGGGCCGAATAGGCCGAGATGCCGGGGACCGGCGGCTGTTCGACGGTCGCATAGCCTTGCTCGCGGATTTGGTCGATTTCCCTGCGCGTGATGAAGCGAGCGACGCCGACGCGGCCGCCATGATCCCGCTTCTCCCGGGCGATGGCGTCCTTCACGATCCGTTCCGGCAGGAAGGCGGCGAAGACGCGGCCGCTGGCCGTGCCGGTCATGGAGTACACGGTGCCGGGCCGGGTGTTCATGTTCAGCTGGCTGCCGCTTTCCCTGACCGAGACGACTGTCGGACCGAAGGATCCCCAGACCACCAGTGCCACGTGCAGGGCCGTGCGCCGGGACAGCTCGGACACCGTCTCGTTCGCCAGGTTCATCGGATCGGTCGTGCGCATGCTGGTGATGCCGAGGTCCAGCGCGAACCGGCCCAAGTGGTAGCGCCCGGTTTCGGTGTCCTGCTCCACGAGGCCGGTCTTGCGGTAGCTGACGAGGTAGGCATGTGCCTGGGCCGGGGCGAGGCCCGCGGCCTGCGCGAGATCCTTGAGCATCATCGGTCCGGCTTCCTCGACGAGGGCCAGAAGCAGGCGGGTTCCGGTTTCCACGGACTGGACGCCGCGGCCCTCCGATTTCGTTGCTCCGGCCTTGCCTTTGGTTGCTGGGGTGCTCATCGTCTCATGCCCTGAGGGGCGCGCGTGCGGCCGGCGCGCCGGCCCCAAGGCCCGACAGGCGCGCGGTGATGCCGAGGAGGTCGCGCACCGGCTGCGCCTCCGGCCCGACCGGCAGCTCGTCTTCCGGGCCGATCAGGCCGGCAGTGAATTGCAGCGCGCCGCCGCTGTCGAAGATCGGTGCCGCGACAGCATTGGTGCGCGGGATCGGCACGCCCTCTGCAACCGAGTAGCCGCACGCCCGGGTTGCCTCGATCCGCTTTTCGAAATCCCGGCGTTCGAGCACCGTCCCGATGGAGCTTCGCGGCAGGCTCCTGTCGAAATCCGCGGCGATGCGGTCCCCGATTTCCGGCGCATTCCCGAAGGCGGCGAAGACCCGCCCGGTTGCCGTGCCGGTGACCGAAAAGGTCGTGCCCAGCCGGACATTCAGTGCACCCTGACTGGCACCTGCATTGATGTGGATGATCGTCGGGCCGTCCGGTCCCCAGGCCGCCAGGACCGACATGACTCCCGTGTTGCCGGAGAACCGGCGGAGTTCCTCCAAAGCGGCCGAGGCAAGCGGCGAACATGCGATCCAGCTGATCCCGAGACGCAGGGCGAGGTTGCCGGTGCTGTAGAGGCCGGTGGCCGGATCCTGATGCACGAGCCCGACATGGCGCAGGCTGGTGAGATAGGCGTGGCATTGCGCGGCGGCCAGATCGGCCGCTTGGGCAAGGTCCTTCAGCATCATCGGTTCGCAGGCATCGACGAGCGCCCGGAGGATCCGGCCGCCGACCTCGATTGACTGGATGCCGCGTGCGCCCTGACGCATGAATTCCGCCTCCGGTTCGGTTCTGGCGCCCGTGGCGGCCGCGCGGCTTGCCGACAGTGCCGACGGGTCTGATCCTGATACAATGGAAAGCACGGGGCGCGAAACACTTTTCGGCAGAAGGGGGCCATGGCGGGCAGGGAACGAATTGCGTTCCGGCGCCCTGCCTTCTGAACGACCGCTGCGGAAGGGGGACGGTGCCGCAATCTGCCCTGGGGCGCGAAGCTGGGAATTATCACTGCGATGCAGGAGTTTGGACCAGATTTCGGAGCGACAGATCCGCCGCAGGACGGGCTGTGGCCGATCGGACGCCTCGCAGATTCCGTTACGAAAGGTCCGCCCGCAAATATTTATCATTGACTAACAAATTAGCCAAAGGCAAACGTGTGTGCGGAGGAGGCGCGACCGTTTTGGGCGGGGCGCAGAAGACAGCACGGCCGCTTTCCGGCGGCATGCGGGAGGAATTCATGGCTGACTACATCATCATTGGTGCAGGCTCCGGAGGGGGCGTGCTCATAAACCGCCTCAGCCAGGACGAAACGGCGGAAATCGCCGTGATCGAGGCCGGCGGCTGGGACCGCAGCCCGGCGGCGCGGCCGCCCCCATCCGGCCCCGGTCCCGTCCACCCGGCAGGACCGCATCCACAGCGCAATCCCGCGCGGTCCCCGCAGCCCAGGCCAGGGCGCGCCGGACCGGCGCCAAACACGAAGGAGAACCCCGCATGACCGAGATGCCCCAGGCGACCCAGATGTCTCCGCATGCCAACGGCGATTCCGCCGAATACTGGAAGGCAATCGCCGGAAAGCGGCTGATCTTCCAGAAATGCAGCTGCTGCGGCGCCGTGCAGTTTCCGCCGCGCCACCACTGCGCCCGCTGCTGGGAAGCCGGTCCCGGCTGGATCGAGGCCACCGGCCGCGGCGTGATCGAGAGCTACACCATCGTCCGCCGCGCGCCGCTGCCGCAGTTCCGCGACAAGGTGCCCTATGTCGTCGCTTCGGTGATCACCGAGGAGGGTCCGCGCATGCTGGCCGGCCTGACCGGGGAAAACGCCCTCGGCGTCGCGGTCGGCGACGCCGTCCGCGTGGTCTTCGGCACCGGCGCAGACGGCAGCCCCCTGCCGGAATTCGAGCTGGCCTGAGCTTCCGCGCCCCCGCCGGGGCGCCACCCCGCGCCGCCGTGCCCGCCGGGCCGGCAGGCTTCCCCCGCATGTCCAGAAGGAGAACGACATGAACGCACCCGTCCTGACCAAGCCCGCCGCCGCACCGGTCCGCGGCAAGTACTGGGAAGATTTCGAGATCGGCGAAACGATCTGCACCCCGAAACGGACCGTGACCTCGACCGACATCGTGAATTTCGCCTGCCTGACCGGCGATTTCAACGAGGTCCACACCAACTGGGAATATTGCAGGAAGACCCAGTTCGGCGAACCCATCGCGCATGGCCCTCTGGTCTACTCCATCGTCGGCGGCCTGCAATACGCGGCGGGCATCAATGACGGCACGCTGATTGCGCTCCTGCAGATCGACGGCTGGCGGATGCTGAAGCCGGTCTTCCATGGCGACACGATCCATGCCGAGCTGACCATTGCGGCGAAGACCGAGACCAGCAAGCCGGACAAGGGCGTCGTGCAGATGAAGCGCGCCTTCAAGAACCAGAAGGGCGAGACCGTGCAGGAGATGGAAGTCAAGATGCTCTACAAGCGCCGCCCCTCCTGACCCGACGCCCCCTCCGGAGCCAAGCAGCAGACCGACAAGGACGCCAAGACATGAGCACCCAACCCGACCTCGCCTTCGATCTTGCCCGGCTGGCCGCCGGCACCGGGTCCGGGGCGATCGGCCCGGCGTCCCGCGACCGCGCCAAGCAGAGCATCATGGACACGCTCGGCGTCATGATCGCGGCCAGTTCCCTGGCGCCGTCCGTGCGCCCCGTGGCCGAGCTGGCCTTCGAGATGGGCGGGCGCGCCGAGGCGACGGTGCTTGGCTTCGGAGGCAAGGTGCCCGCGCTGAACGCGGGCTTCGTCAACGGCGCAATGGCCCATTGCCTCGATTTCGACGACCATGCCCCCGAGGGGCACCACCCCAGCAGCTCCATCGTGCCCGCGGCCTTCGCCCTCGCGGAGCGCGCCGGGGGCATCCCCGGCAGCGAAATGATCGCCGCCACCGTGATCGGCCAGGACATCTTCCTGCGCATCCGGCGCAATGTCGCGTGGAAGCACGACTGGCACCTGACCACCATCATCGGCACGATCTCCGCCGCGGCCGCCGCGGCGCGGGTGGCGGGGCTCGACGAGGCGCAGACCGTCAGCGCCATCGGCATCGCGGCGCACCAGGCCTCGGGCACGATGGAGCTGGCCTATGGCACCGGCAGCGACCTGCGCGGCATGTATGCGGGCTTCGTCGCAAAGCAGGCGGTGCTGGCCGTGCTGATGGCGGAACGCGGCGTCGTCGGCCCGTCCAGCATGCTCGAAGGCCCCGCCGGGTTCTTCGCGACCTATCTGGACGGCAATTACGACCGTGCGGCGATGCTGCGGGACATCGGCCGCGACTTCACCGGGCACGAGATCCTTTTCAAGGCCTGGCCGTCCTGCGGGCTGACCCATTCCTACATCCATGCCACGCTCCGCCTGATGGCCGAGGAACGCCTGGCGCCGTCCGACATCGCCGGGATCACCGTCCATGTCGGCGATGTTCAGGAGCGGCTCTGCACCCCGATCGAAACGCGCCGCGCGCCCCGGGTGCCGGTCGATGCCAAGTTCAGCATTCCCTATTGCGTCGCCGTCGCGGCGGTGCGCGGCACGGTCGGGCTGGCGGATTTCACCGAGGCCGCGCTGGCGGACCCCGAGGTCCTCGCCATGGCCGCAAGGATCGAGCCGCGCCCGGATGCCGGCGGCAACTGGTCCGGCTGCCTGCCCGCATTGTCGGACTCGGCCACCTGCGGCGCCACCGCCTCCCACAGCCCCAGATGGGTCAGCGCCGCCTTGCCGTAGATGCCCGCGGGCACCGACCCGGTCATCGCCATGGCGAGCTTGCCCTCGCCGAGGCTTCCGGCCAGCGTGTTGTCCAGCGCGACCGGCGCGGCGCCCGAGGCCCCCACCAGCACCAGCGCATTCGCCACCAGGTCGAAGCGGGTGGCGGCATCGACCAGGCCTTCGCCGGCGAGCTGGTCCATCCAGGACTGGTTGGCCGAGATGAAGACATCGGCCGGGGCGCCCGCCTGGATCTGCCGCGCGAGCGCGGAGGAGCCCGCCAGCGATACGGTCAGGTCATGGCCCGAATCCTCGTGGAAGGCCGGGGCAAGCCGGTCCATCGCGTCCTTGAGGCTTGCTGCGGCGAAGACCGTGACGCTGTCGGCGGCTGCCGGCGTTGCGAGGCACAGGGCGGCAAGGGCGATGCGGAAGGGGGCAGTCATGGAAGTCTCCTGGAATGTTGCGGCAGCAAAGAGATCCGGGCGGCCCAAGGCAAGGGGCAAACGCCGCGCATCCTGCCGCAGGCGGTCACGGCGGCGCGAGAATTCCGCTCCGCGGCAACCGGGCGTTGCCGTCCCGGACCTCGCGGCTGCCGGCGGGCGAGCGCGCTGCACCGGCGGATTTGCGCGCAGCCTTCGGGGGATACCCCACTGGCCAGCGCCGGGCTGACGCGCTAAGCCGCGGGCAGGGCCGTGCCCATCGGACTGAATCGGAGGACCGCGCCTTGGCGCAGAGCGACATCGTCACCGTCACCCTCAATCCGGCACTGGATATCGCGACATCCGCCAGCGACATCCGCCCCGGACCGAAGCTGCGCTGCACCGCGCCGCGGCAGGACCCGGGGGGCGGCGGCATCAATGTCAGCCGCGCGATCCGCACGCTCGGCGGCACCTCCACGCCGCTGGTCGCGGAGCCGCAGGCCGCGAGCGCCAGGCACAGCCCGATCGCCGCGCGCCTCATTCGCCGGGCTGCCGCTTGCCGCGGCCGAAATCCGGCGCGTCCGTGTCCTGCCCCGCTTCGATGATCCCCTTGCGGATCGCGCGGGTGCGCGTGAAATAGTCGAACAGCATGTCCCCGTCCCCTGTGCGGATGGCCCGCTGCAAGGCAAACAGCTCTTCGGTGAAGCGGCCAAGGATCTCCAGCGTCGCATCCTTGTTGTTCAGGAAGACGTCGCGCCACATCGTCGGGTCCGAGGCCGCGATCCGGGTGAAGTCGCGGAAGCCCGCCGCCGAGAACTTGATCACCTCCTGGTCGGTGACGCGGCGCAGGTCGTCCGCCACGCCGACCATCGTGTAGGCGATCAGGTGCGGCGCGTGGGAAATCACCGCGCAGACCAGGTCATGGTGGTCCGGCTCCATTTCCTCGACGGTGGCGCCCATCCCGGTCCAGAGCGCGCGCAGCTTGCCGAGCGCCTCCGGGTCGCAGCCCTCGGGCGGCAGGAGCAGGCACCAGCGCCCGTCGAACAGCTCGGCGAAGCCGGCGCGGGGACCGGAATATTCCGTGCCCGCCATAGGGTGGCCGGGGATGAAGGTGACATCGGGGGGCAGATGCGGCGCGACCGCATCGATCACCGAGCGCTTGACCGAGCCGACATCGGTGACGGTGGCGCCGGGGCGCAGATGCGGGCCGATCTCGGCGGCGACATCGCCCATCGCACCGACCGGGACGCAGAGCGCCACCAGGTCGGCATCCTTCACCGCCTCGGCGGCAGACGCGGCCATGCGGTCGCAGAGCCCGTCCTCTTCCGCCATCCGCCTGTGGCTCTCGCTCAGGTCGTAGCCCGTGATGGTTCCCGCCAGCCCGGCGCGGCGCATCGCATGGATCATCGAGGAGGCGATCAGGCCGAGCCCGATCACCGCCACGCGGTCATAGACTTGGGTCATCCGTCCTGCCGCCCTGCCTTGAAGGCCGCGACCGCCTCGGCCACGAGGCGGCAGGAGCGTTCGTCGCCGATGGTGATGCGCAGGCAGTTCGGCAGGCCGTAGCCCGCCACCTGCCGCACGATCAGCCCGCGGGACTTCAGGAAGGCGTCGCAGGCCACCGCCTCGTCGCGGTCGGCGAAGCGCGCCAGGATGAAGTTCGCGCAGGAGGTATCCGAGGGGATGCCGAGCTCGGCCAGCGCCTGAGCGAGCCAGCTGCGCAGGCGGCTGTTTTCCGACAGGCATTTGGCGGCGAAATCGCGGTCGCGGATCGCGGCCTCGGCGGCGGCGAGCTGGCATTCGCCCAGGTTGAACGGCCCGCGGATGCGGTTCAGGACATCGATGATCTCCTTCTGCGCATAGCCCCAGCCGATCCTGAGCCCGCCGAGACCGTAGAGCTTCGAGAAGGTGCGGGTCATCACCACGTTCGGATGCAGGTCGACCAGCGAGGCACCGCCGTCATAGCCCTCGACGAATTCGGCATAGGCGCCGTCAAGCACCAGGATGACGTGCTCCGGCAGGCCGGCGGCGAGCTTCGCAAGCTCGTTGCCGCCGATCATCGTGCCGGTCGGGTTGTTCGGATTGGCGATGAAGACGAGCTTCGTCCGTCCGGTCACGCCCGCCAGCAGCGCGTCGACATCGGTGACGCGCTCGCGCTCGGGAACCGAGACGCTCGACGCGCCTGCGGCCAGCGCCGAGATGCGGTACATCGAGAAGCCGTGCTCGGTCTGCAGCACCTCGTCGCCCGGCCCGGCATAGGCCTGGCACAGCAGGTTGATGATCTCGTCCGAGCCGACGCCGCAGATGATCCGCGACGGGTCGAGCCCGTGCACCTCGCCGATCGCGGCGCGCAGCTCCGCATGGTCGGTCGAGGGATAGCGGTGCAGGGTCTCCGCCGCCGCCCGGAATGCCTCGACGGCCTTCGGCGACGGGCCATAGGGATTTTCGTTGGAGCTGAGCTTGATGACTTCGGAAACGCCTTCGACCTTGGACTGCCCGCTCTCGTACAGAGCGATCTCCATGATCCCGGGCTGCGGCACGATCTGCGTCATTGGCGGCTCCTTCCGCCGGCCGGGGCGTCCCGGACGGCCTGCTCCATGGGGCCGGCCGCGCGGGCCGGCATCGCGCCGGATGTAGCGACCGGCGCGCGCCAAGGCCAGAGCCAACCGCGCCTAGCGGGCGAAACTCAGCACGAAAGAGACCGGAACCACCGGCTGGATCGAGTCGAGCCCGGCCAGCTCGCGCAGCTTGGCGAGGCCCTCGGGGAAATCCAGCTCCTCGGCATCGACGATCACCGGCGCCAGCGAGGCGACCACGACGCGGTCCTCTCCGGCACGGGTAACCAGGACGGTCGAGGCATAGTCCGAGCCGGTATCGTTGACCGACAGCGTCAGCGGCAGCTCCATCTTGGCGGAGGCGCCCGGCGCGATTTCCGCCAGCGCGTCGAGATCGACCTGCGCCGTCACCGTGGCCTTGGGGAAGACATCGACCTTGAACAGCAGGTCGCGCACCCGCTGGTTGCGGATGTCGATGCCGGTCTCGACCGACGCCAGGTTGATGTCGACCGTGACCGCGCCCGCGTCGGACACGCTGCCCGAGAGGCTGGAGAAGCTGTTGGCCTCGGCGATGCTGCCGTTCTTCATGCTGACATAGCTGACGGCGGAGCCATCGGGATCGAGATCCCAGGCCAGGGCGGCGCAGGGCAGGACAAGCAGGGCGGCAAGCGTTGCGGAAAGGGATTTCATGCTCAGGGCCTTTCGGTGGAGCGCGGAATGATGCGCACGGCCCCGTTCTACCCCATTGCGGGCCCCTGCGGAAACGCAAAGCGCCGCGTCCCGGGGGACGCGGCGCCGAAAGTCATCGCTCGGAACCGGATCAGTTCTGTGCGTAGTATTCGATGACGAGGTTCGGTTCCATGATGACCGGGTACGGCACGTCGGCCAGGCCCGGAGCGCGCACGAAGGTCGCGGTCATCTTGGAGTGGTCGGCCTCGATGTAGTCCGGAACGTCGCGCTCTGCGAGCTGGACGGCTTCCAGCAGGACGGTCATCTGGCGCGATTTCTCGCGGACGGTGATGACGTCGCCTTCCTTGACGCGGTAGGACGGAATGTTCACGCGCTTGCCGTTCACTTCCACGTGGCCGTGGTTCACGAACTGGCGGGCGGCGAAGACGGTCGGCACGAACTTGGCGCGGTAGACGACGGCGTCGAGGCGGCGCTCGAGCAGGCCGATCAGGTTCTCACCGGTGTCGCCCTTGACGCGCTCGGCTTCGGCGTAGATGCGGCGGAACTGCTTCTCGGTCAGGTCGCCGTAGTAGCCTTTCAGCTTCTGCTGGGCGCGCAGCTGCAGACCGAAGTCCGACATCTTGCCCTTGCGGCGCTGGCCGTGCTGGCCTGGGCCGTATTCGCGGCGGTTGACCGGGGACTTCGGACGGCCCCAGATGTTTTCGCCCATGCGGCGGTCGATCTTGTACTTGGCAGACGTGCGTTTCGTCACGGCTGATCTCCTTCTGCGGCTCCCGGAGGAGCGGATTGTCGAAGGGCGTTGTCCTCCTGCCGCGTCTCCCGGGTTTGCAGGGAGACGGGCCGACAGGCATCCCCTTGCGGGGGCCGCCAACACCAAAGACCCGGCACGTGAGCCGGGATGGCGCGCTCTACCCTCGGCTACGGAGGGAGTCAAGCACCGATCCCGCAGCGGAGCATGCCGCTGCCCGCCCCGGCGGAACCGGAGGGGACCGCAGGCCGCGCCGGGGCGGATGGCCCGGCACGGGCAGCGTTCCGGCCAAACTGCCCGCGGGGCGCCCGGGCGCCCGGGCGGCGCCCGGCAGCACCTCGCGGTCCGGCGCCGACCCGGTCAGGAGAACTGGTCGACCGCCTTCACCGTCAGCGGACAGGGCACGCCCTTGAAAAAGGTCTTGAGCACCGCCTTGAACATCGCTTCCTCGGGGCGGGCGAGATGGAAGAGCGTCGCGCAGGAGCGCAGCTTGGCCGCGTCCGACGAGCCGAGGATCTCGGCCGCCGGGCGGTCCCTGTGAAACATCACCGCGTCCATCGCCGCCAGCAGGCGCAGCTCCAGCGTGGGATTGTGCAGGTAGTCCCGCGCCTCCTGCAGGTCCTTGATGCCGTAATACATCGACTTCTCGGAATGGCCGTTGCCGCGAAGCTGCGGGAAGATGTACCAGATCCAGTGGGTTTCCTTGTGCCCCCGCAGGAGCTCCTGCATGGCGTCGGGATAATCCCGTTCCTGGGCCTGCAGAAATCGGTCGAGCTTCGGCATCTGTCCTCCTCCGCCGCAGCCCCGGCGCAAGGCTGCCCAGCCAAGTCATGGCAGAGAAGCGGTTAACAAATCCTCCCCGCTTCCCTGCGGCGCCTCACAGGCTGCGCTGGTTCTGCGCCTCGATATAGGCGCGCAGCTCGTCGGCCTCCTGCCGCGCCTCCATCAGCGCCCGCCGCATCAGCTCCAGATCCGAGCGCAGCTCGCCGGTGCCGGCATGCAGTTCGTGCTCGGCCTTGTGCTGGCGCGAGATCGCGTCGTCGCGCTCCTCCTCGGCGCGGTGCAGCTCCTCGGCCATCGAGTCGAGCTGGCCCAGCTCCGCATCCGAGACATGCGACAGCCGCGTCACCACCCAATGCGTCAGGAAGCCCAGCAGGAAAGCGCCGAACAGCAGCACCATCACGGCGATCATGGTTTCAGTTCGATCCATCGGGTCCGGCCTCTGCTTCGGTTTCTGCCTGCTGCTCCTCGGGCGTGACCAGCCGGAAGGCGATGCGGCGGTTCGCCTCGCGGCCCGCCTCGGTGCCGTTGTCGGCGATCGGCTGGGTCTCGCCATAGCCGCGCGCGGTCAGCTGGCTGGTCAGCACCCGCCGCGCCGACAGCGCCGACAGCACCGCATCCGCCCGCGCCTGGCTGAGCAGCTGGTTCATTTCATCGCGGCCCTGGCTGTCGGTATGGCCGCCGATCTCCATCGGCACGTCCGGACAGCCGCGCAGCACCTCGGCGATCCGGTCGACGGTCTCGCGCCCGCCTTCGCCCAGCTCCACCGAGCCCGGGTCGAAATCGATACGGTCATCGAGCAGGATGCCGTTCACCGCCGCGACGCAGGCCTTCGGCGAGGGTCCGGCCTCTTCCTCGGGGGGCGGCGGCGCATAGGCAACATCGACCGAAAAGGCCGCCTCCTGGCCAAGCGTGCGGCGCAGCTCGGCGGTGATCGCCTGCACGGCATCCTCGCGCGGCGAGCTGCCGGTGACCGTGATCGCTTCGGCGGTCATCTCGACCCGGCCCTCGGACAGCATGGCCAGCGCCTCGGTCGCCGCAAGCGCGCGCAGGTCCCAGTTCTGCGGCAGCCCCTCGCCCATGCTGATCACCCGGGTCAGGCTGCCCGCGCCGTGGTCGCGATCGGCGCCGCGCCGATGGGGATCGTCTATGCGACCGATGCCGCGGCCGAGCCCCGGGTCGACGTGCTGGCGACCTTCCCCGAAGACAGCCACGCGCCGATCGTCTACCCGGCGGCGCTGGTCGCGGGCCATGGCGGCGGCGCGGCCGCCGAATTCCTCGACTTCCTCAAGACCGACGCGGCCGGAGAGGTGCTGACCGGCCTCGGCTTCGTCCTGCCGGACTGATCCGCGGATGGGCTGGCTCGGGCCGGAGGAATGGGCGGCGGTGCTGCTGTCGCTGAAGGTCGCCTTCTGGGCGGTGGCGGCCAGCCTGCCGCTCGGCATCCTCACCGCCTATGCGCTGGCCCGCTGGAGCTTTCCGGGCAAGCAGATCCTCAACGGGCTGGTGCATCTGCCGCTGATCCTGCCGCCCGTGGTCACCGGCTACCTTCTGCTGCTGACGCTCGGGCCGCAAGCGCCCCTGGGCAGCGCGCTGCAATCGCTGGGCATCGTCTTCGCCTTCCGCTGGACCGGCGCGGCGCTCGCCGCCGGGGTGATGGCCTTCCCGCTGATGGTCCGGGCGATCCGGCTGTCGGTCGAGGCGGTCGATCCGCGGCTGGAGGAGGCCTCGGCCACGCTCGGCGCGCGCCCGCTGGCGGTCTTCGCCACGGTCACGCTGCCCTTGNCCAAGGCGATGGGCGAGTTCGGCGCGACCATCACCTTCGTGTCGAACATTCCCGGCCAGACCCGCACCCTGCCCTCGGCGATCTATGCCTTCCTGCAGGTGCCGGGCGGCGAGGCCGCCGCGCTGCGCCTCGTCGCGGTGTCGGTCGCGGTGGCGATGGGCGCGCTGCTGCTGTCGGAACTGCTCGGGCGCCGCGCGCGTTCGGCCTCGGAAAACCCGCCCTCGGGGCCGATCAGCACCGCCCAGGGGCCGCGGCCCGCCTTGGCCAGGACTTCGCGCGCAGGCAAGGTCCCGCCGGTCAGGGCCTCGTCGCAGAACATGATCTGCCGTTCCTCGGGCCAGTCCGCCAGCAGGTCGCCGAGCCGCGCCAGCTCGGCCACCTCGGGCACATGGGTGCCGCCGCATTGCTCGGCCGCCTCGACCGCATGGGCCTGCAGCCGGTCGCGGTTCACCCGGCCGGAATTGGTGAATTCGGTCTGCACCGGCACGATCCGCGCGGCGCCGAGTTCCGCCGCCTTCTCGGTGATGAAATCGGTCCGCTCCTTCTTGATCGGCGCGAAGAGGAGCCACAGGTCGGGCGGCAGCCTGAGCGGCGCGGTCTGCTCGAGGCAGACCAGCGTTCCGGCACGCTTGCCGGCCTCGGCGACCTCGGCCAGCCACTCGCCGTCCTGCCCGTTGAACACCGGCAGCCGGTCGCCCACCGCCAGCCGCATCACTCCGAAAAGGTAGTGCGCCTGCTCTTTCGTCAGCGGCAGGGTTTGCCCCCCGCCCATCGGATGCTCTAGGAAGAGCCTGATCTTTGCCACAGCCATGGGGCCTTCATATGTCCGAGACCGTCCTGAGACCAGAGCCCGCATCGCCCGACGGCACCGTCGCGGATGCCGTGAAGGGAAACTGGGTCGACCGGATCGCGCCGCCTTGGTCGCGGCCCTGGCTGCGCATGTCGCGCGCCGACCGTCCGGCGGGCACGTGGCTGCTGTTCATCCCCTGCCTCTGGGGCGTGTTCCTGTCGGCGGCGGCCGAGGGCAGCCTCGGCTGGATCGGCCTCTGGATCGTGATCGGCTGCGGCGCCGGCGCCTTCCTGATGCGCGGCGCGGGCTGCACATGGAACGACATCACCGACCGCCATATCGACGGCTCGGTGGCGCGCACGAAATCCCGGCCGATCCCCTCGGGGCAGGTCACGGCGAAGGGCGCGGCGGTCTGGATGTGCATCCAGGCGCTGGCCGCTTTCTGCATCCTGCTGACTTTCGACATGAACGCCGTGCTGCTCGGCATCCTGTCGCTGGCGCCGGTCTGCATCTATCCCTTTGCCAAGCGCTTCACCTGGTGGCCGCAGGTCTTCCTCGGCATCGCCTTCAACTGGGGCGCGCTCCTGGCCTGGACCGCGCATCAGGGCATGCTCGGCTGGCCCGCGGTCTGCCTCTATCTCGGCGGCATCGCCTGGACGATCTTCTACGACACCATCTATGCGCACCAGGACCGCGAGGACGATGCGCTGATCGGGGTGAAATCCACCGCGCGGCTCTTCGGCACGCATACCCATGCCTGGCTGGGCGGTTTCGGGGCGGTGACGCTGGTCATGCTGCTGGCAGCGGTCGAGCTGGCGCTCGGCGGCGCGGGGCGTCCGGGGGCTCTCTGGATCGCGCGGGCAGGTGCGCTGGCGATGGGGCTGCACCTTGCCTGGCAGTGGCGCAAGCTCGATATCGACGACAATGACCTCTGCCTCGCGCTCTTCCGTGCGAACAGGGACGCCGGGCTGATTTTTGCCGGTTTCCTGTGCGTCAGCGCAGCCTTCTGATTGCGGCAAGAGCAAAAAAACAGTAAGTCCGCCAAATAGTATTCTCCGTGTCTTGGGAGCAACAGGCGTGACTGGTTTGACTTGGGCGAAGCTCGTGATCCTCGGGGTCGCGGCAGGAGGGGCCTACGGGATGTCCCTCCTGGCTGTCGATTTCGTGGAGTCCCGCAACGGGTCGGAGGTCCGCGCGGCGCTGGCTGCGGAGGGGCTCGACTGGGCGCTGGCCGAGCCCGACGGCATGCAGATCGTGCTGGGCGGCACCGCCCCGGACGAGGCGGCGCGGTTCCGCGCGCTGACCGGTTGGCGCATCGCCGCAAGGCCCGTCCCGCGCGGCGCCCCGGCATGCATCCCCCGCCCTGCCGGTCCGGGCGCTGCCGTCAGGCCGGGCGCAGGGTCAGCACGGTCAGCTCGGCTGGCCGCCCGAGGCGCAGCGCGAAGCCGATCCAGAGCGCGGTGCCGTTGTTCACGTAGAGCTGCGACTCCCCGATCCGGTAATGGCCGGAGACGAAGCCGTCATTGAACCGCGCGACGATCCGGTCGAGGCCGCGCACCATGCCGCCATGGGTATGCCCCGACAGCTGGAGATCGGCCCCCGCGGCGGCATTTGCCCTCGCATTGCCGGGGCGGTGGTCCATGAGGATCACCGGCGCGTGGCCGGGCGCGCCCCGCAGCGCCGCGGCGACATCCGGCCCCTGCCCGATCGCCTGCGCCTCGGGGCCCCTGAGGAAGGCGGCGAAGGCTTCGGCGGCGGCATTGCCGGCCCCGCGGGCCAGCAGCACGGCATCCTGGCGGATCGGCGCGTAGAGCTCTTCCGGCAAGGTCCAGACCGAGCCGTCCTCCTGCCCGGCGAGCTGCGCCAGCGCGACGAAGGCGGCCGCGGCATTGCCGGTCACCGCGAACTGGTAGGTCTGCGAGATGCTCTGGCCCTCGACCAGCTTCGGCGCCAGCGCCTCTGTCATCCCCAGCGCGGCGATCGCCTCGAGCGCCGCGGCGCCATAGGGGGCGGTGACCGGGTTGGCGATCGCGACATGGGCGACCGCCTGCGTGGCCAGGACCCCGGGACCGGCATCGAGCAGGCCGGGCGTCGCGCTCCAGAGCGCCAGCTTGCCGGTCGCATAGGTGAAGCGCGAGCCGGGCACGGCCAGGCCTTCGTCCTCGGCGCGTCCCGGCCGCTGCTGGTCGGCGGCAAGGAACATGTCGAAGGGCGCGCCCTGGCTGATCTGGGTGAAAAGCTGCCCGGTGGAGCCGAAGGCAAAGGTCACCTCGTGGCCGGTGGCGGTCTCGAAGGCGGCGCCGATCTCCTGCGCGGCGGCGGTGAAATTGGCGGCGACCGCGACGGTGGCGGTGCCGGCCCCGAGAGCGCGGCGCGCAGCGCCAGGCGCAGCGCCTCCGCTTCGTCTGGCCCGGCGGCCCAGAGGTCTGCCTGCACCAGATCGTCATGGCGGCCGGTATCGCCGTCGAGGCTGTAGGCCTGCGGACCGGAGATCATGGCCAGGTTGGCATGGGGCAGCTGCACGCCCCAATGGATGCGGCCGCCGAGCGGCGACAGGCCCGGCAGCCCCAGCAGCAAGGCGGTCAGATCGGCCTTCATGCGTCCTGCTCCGTCCGCGTCGCCAGGATCACGAAGCGCCGCGGCACCTGCACATGCGGACCGCAGCCGGTGATCCGCAGCTCCTCGCCGCCGATCCGCACCCGGTCGCCCAGCGCGATGGCGTCGTCGCCCGCGCCCGGCAGCATCGACCGGCGCAGCAGTTCGGCCCAGCTCCATTCGGTGCCGTCGGCGAAGCCCACGGTCTCGATCGCAGTGCCTTCCGGGACCACGATCCGCGTGCCGCCCGCGACGCGCAGCTCCAGCCCGTCCGCGCCCTGCAGGACGCGGACATCGCCCGGCGCCACATCTTCGCCGAAAACGATCCGGTCCGTGCCGCCTTCGTCGGTCAGCGTGTCGATCCCGTCGCCCGCGCCGAAGAGGTAGATGTCGTTCTCCGCACCGCCCTGCAGAAGGTCGTCGCCCTTGCCGCCCGCGAACACGTCGTTCCCGGCGCTTGCCGCATCCGGGCTGCCGCCCGCCAGCGTGTCATTGCCCGGCCCGCCCGAGAGCGTGTCGTCGCCAGCGTCGCCCCCGATCCGGTCATGGCCCGCCTCGCCCGCGATCCGGTCATTGCCGGTGCCGGAGCGCATCGCCCGAAGGCTCGCCCGCCAGCAGGAACAGCCGCGGCGGCCTCGCGTTCAGCTCGCCCATATGCAGATCCCCTTCTCTTCCGCCAGCCGCACCGCCTCGCCCGCATCGAGCACCATCACCCGGCCTGCCTCGAGGCAGATGCCGTCGAGCCCCGGCCACGGTCGCCGGGCCGATCACCGGCATGTCGGCACGCATCTCCTGTCCGGGCTTGGCCACCTTGACGAAGGTGCCGCCGGTGTCCGGGCGGCGCTCGGGGCGGTGGCGCGCCACGTCCGACAGGAGCGCGTCGGTGCCGTAGATCGACTCGATGCCGAGGCAGAGCCCGCGTGCCACCGCGCACTGCGCCGCCCCGGCCCCCACACGGAGACCGCCGCGCATTGGCCGCCTGCCAATTTGCCCGGCCAGTCCTGTCCCGGCGCAGTCCGCAGGACAATGCAGTCGGGCCCAGCCCATCTCAGCTTGCCGCATGGCTTCGGCGCCTCTCCCCGCCCCGCCGGTCCGGAACCGACGCGCGGGCAACAGCCGCCAGTCGGCGCGCCGGCCGGAAATCCTCTGACGCCGGTCCACGCGGCACTGCCTGCTTCACAGCCAAGGACCAGATCAGGGCCCTGCCCCGGCGGGCCATTCCCGGAATGCTCGGCAGCCACATTGCCTTCTTCCCCGCGCTGGCCTGCCAAATGGTGCTCAACGGCATCCGCGCGATCCGGCGGCGGCTCTGCCGATCGCAGCGCGCCACGTCTCGCCGGCGTCTGCCTGCCCGCCGGTCTCCGCCGCACTGTCGAGGGCGTGCAGATCCATGGCGGCGCCGCCGGGGCCGCGCGTATCTGCGAGGCCGCACGCGCCATTGCGGCCGGCCCCCGCGGAAAGATGCAGCCGTCCAAGGCACGGCAGACCGTTTTCCATGCTCTCAAGACCGCGCTGAGGACCTGCCGGAACGGCGGCTCTGCAGCTAGGGCCCTGCCTGCCGGTGCGATTGCGCAAGGAATGGGGCTGCCAGAGGGAGGGAAAGGCGGAGCGGCGGCCGCAACCGGACGGCTTGGCGAAGGCCAGCGCTGACCTTCCAGGCCATGAGGCCGCGGCCATGGGCAAGATCGGGAAAGCCGCTGCAAAACCGCCGCCCCGGCCCGGAACAGAACCGCCAGGCCCGGGCCTTTCCGAAGGGGGGACGACGCCTGGCGGCTGGTGCGCAAGGTTGCCGGAGGCACGGCTCCGGGCGCGGCGACGGCCCGCCCGGAAAGCGGCGCCTCAGCGGCGCGAGCGGCGCGTGCGCGTGATCAGCGCCCAGATCACCATGCCGATATAGGCCAGGCTCAGCACGATCAGCGTGTGCCAGGCATAGGTGGCAAGGGCCGCGCCCGCAGCGGCGACGCCGACCAGGAAGTACTTCACGTTGCCGCGCTGGATCCGCGTCGTCTTGAAGGACCAGGTCGGCAGCGAGCTGATCATCAGCAGGCCCATGACGATCATGTGCAGGCTGATCACCAGCGGCGGCACCACCGGCCCGTCGGCAAAGGCGAAGGACAGGTAGAGCGGCAGCATCACCACCAGCGCCCCGGCGGGGGACGGCACGCCCTCGAAATAGGCGCCGCCGAGGCCGCCGCCGGTCTTGCTGCCGACATTGAACCGCGCCAGCCGGAACACGCAGCACACCGCATAGACCAGCACCGCGATCCAGCCGATGCCGCGGATGTCCTGCAGCGCCCAGAAATACAGCGTCAGCGGCGTCGCCACGCCGAAATTGACGAAATCCGCCAGCGAGTCGAGCTCCGCCCCGATCTTGCTGGCCGATCCCAGCGCGCGCGCCAGCCGCCCGTCCAGCCCGTCGAGGATCCCGGCAACGATGATCAGCTGGACCGCCAGCTCGTAATTGCCGTGGACCCCGGCCCGGATCGCGGTCAGCCCGGCGCAGATCGCCGTGACGGTCAGCATGTTCGGGAGGAGCAGGATCGGCGAGAAGGCCTTCTGCTCGCTGCGGGGGCGTTTGGGCGCGCGCGCCATGGCTCAGCTCCTGTCCAGTTCGGCGATGACGGTCTCGCCCGCCACCATGGTCTGGCCGAGGCTGACCATCGGTTCAACCCCCGGCGGCAGGTAGACGTCGAGCCGCGAGCCGAAGCGGATCAGGCCGAAGCGCTCGCCGGTCGCCAGGCGCGCGCCGGGCTTGACGAAGCAGACGATGCGCCGCGCCACGAGGCCCGCGATCTGCACCACCGCGATCTGGCGGCCGTCGGCCATGCGGATCGCCAGGCTGTTGCGCTCGTTGTCCTTGCTGGCCTTGTCGAGCGAAGCATTGAAGAACTTGCCCGGGCGGTAGGCCACGGCGGCGATCTCGCCCGCCACCGGCATGCGGTTCACATGGCAGTTGAACACGCTCATGAAGACGCTGACCCGGGTCAGCGGCGTGTCGTCCATGCCGAGCTCCGCCGGCGGCACCGCCGGTTCGATCAGCGACACGATCCCGTCGGCGGGGCTGACGACCAGGCCGGGGCGCTGCGGCGTCACCCGCTCGGGGTCGCGGAAGAAGTAGTAGCACCAGACCGTCAGGCCGACGCCGACCCAGCCCAGCGGCTCCCAGAGCAGGAACAGCAGCAGCGTGACGGCAGCGAAGATCGCCACGAAGCGCCGTCCCTCCGGGTGCATCGGCTTGATGAATGTGTCGCGCATCCGCATGGATTGCAGTCCCCTTCCGTGTTTTTCGCGGGACAGTCATAGGGAGATTGGCGGAAGGCACAAGGGCAGCGCCGCCCGGCGCGCGCCAAGGTGACTCGACTCCGTCCCGCGACTCCCGCTAGATGAGAACAGAAACGGAACATCCGTGCTGCCACACCGATGCCTGCCAAACGCGTTCTCTCGCTCTGGTTCCCCCGGATGGGGGCCGAACGGTGCCTGCGCCTCGAAAGGGGGACGCTGATGGCGCCGCTTGCCGTGCTGTGCGACGCAAATGGCGCGCAGGTGATCTCCAGCCTCTGCGCCGGGGCCTCGGCCGCCGGGCTGCGCCCGGGCCAGCCCTTGCGCGACGCGATGGCGATGTGCCCCGCGCTGGTCACGCGGCGCTCGGCACCGCCGAGATCGACGGCACCGTTGCCTTCGATGCGCCCTGGGACCTCGACGCGCTGGAAACCGCGCGGCCGCAGCCCCGCCATATCGAGCTGAGGCGGTCGCGCGCCGGCTGGGGCGAGCTGGAGCTGCAGGCCCGCGGCATGCTCGACATCGATGCCGAAGGCGTGCCAGAGGGCGAGGTGACGGTCCGCGCCACCAACTGGAAGGCGATGCTGCAGGTCGCCGAGCAGAGCGGCGCGCTGAACCCCGATCTGGCGAAGCTGATCGAGGGCGGGCTGAACCTGCTGGCGCGGATGGGCGGCTCGGGCGACGCGATCGACGTGCCGCTGTCGTTCAAGGACGGACGGATGGCGCTCGGCGGGCTGGTGCCCCTCGGCGCGGCGCCGCGGATCGTGCTGCGCTGAGCCCCGGGGCCCAGCGTCCTTTCACCGGCAATAGGGGCCGGAGCGGTAGCTCGCGGTATCCAGGTGGAAATGGTTGGCATGGAACCGGTCCGAGCGGGGCCCCAGCACCGTGCCGAAGATCCCGCAGGCCGCCTCGTGCAGCGCATGCAGCAGCGGCCCCTCGCGGCGGGTGCCCCAGTCGTCGAGCACGGTGATCTCGCTGCCGTCGCGCAGGGTGAAGCCGCCGATGTCGATCGCCCTGCCCCGGCCATGCTCGGACATCTTGTTGCCCGCCACGCCGTTGCGCGGGCGGCAGGAATAGCTGGCCATCACCTTCAGCTCGGCGACGCCGCCGCCGCGCCGCCCGACCGCGCGCTGCTGCCGCGGCTGGCGGGAATGCTGGCGCCGGGCGGCGTGCTGGCGGTGCAGTCGCCGCGCCAGCAGGAGGCGCCGTCGCACCGGCTGCTGCGGGAACTGTCGGAGGCGCTCTATCCGCATCTCTTCGACTGGAGCGGCTGGCAGGACGATGTCCGCGGCCTGGCGGAATACGACCGGATCCTGTCGGCTTTCGGCGAACTGGACCTGTGGGAGACCACCTATGTGCAGCTCCTGGCGCCGGATGCCGAGGCCCATCCGGTGCGCCGCTTCACCGAGGCGACGGCAGGACGGCGGGTGCTCGACCAGCTGGATGCGGGGCAGGCCGAGGCCTTCCTGACCGGCTATGATGCCGAGCTTGAAACGCATTACCCGCGCCGCTCCGACGGCTCGGTTCTGTTTCCGTTCCACCGCAGCTTCCTCGTGCTGCGCGTGCCGGAGGCCTGAGACATGCCCGCGCTCGAACCCACGGACTTCTCGGGCCGCATCGTCTGGCTGGGGCAGGTTGCCGACCGCGGCGCCGCGCTGGCTTCGGTCCCGCTGGGCGCGCTGCGCTTCGGCTTCGACGGGCCGGAGGGAGAGGCCCATGGCGGCGGCATCCGACCCTCCTGCAGCCGGGTGACGAAGCAGCATCCCAAGGGCACGCCGATCCGCAATGTCCGGCAGGTTTCCATCGTCTCGGAGGAAGAGCTGGCGGAAGTTGCGGAGCGGCTGGAGATCGAGCGGCTCGACCCGGCCTGGATCGGCGCGACGCTCTGCCTGTCGGGGCTGCCGGACCTGTCGCTGCTGCCGCCGTCGAGCCGGTTGCAGGGGCCGGACGGCACCACGCTGGTGGTCGACATGGCGAACCAGCCCTGCCATCTGCCCGATCCGGTGATCCGCGCCGCCACCGGGCGGGACACGCTGGCGCGGTCCTTCCGCACGGCGGCGCGCGCGCTCGGGCGAGGCCTACCGCGCCTTCCAGGCCGCTGCCGAGCCGCCCCGCCAGGAGCTGATCCGCCGCCTGAACCAGGTGCCGGGCGCCACCCACCGGCTGGTCGAGATGCGCGCCGACCTGCTTCGCCTGTCGCGCGATGCGCCGGATCTGCGGGCGCTCGACCAGGATTTCCGGCATCTCTTCCGCTCCTGGTTCAACCGCGGCTTCCTGGTGTCGCGCCCCGTCACCTGGGACAGCCCGGCGAGCGTGCTGGAAAAGATCATCGCCTATGAGGCGGTCCATGCGATCCAGAGCTGGGACGACCTGCGGCTGCGGCTTGCCCCCGCCGACCGGCGCTGCTTCGCCTTCTTCCACCCGGCCATGCCGGAGGAACCGCTGATCTTCGTCGAGGTGGCGCTGACCAGCGGCATTCCCGGCTCGATCCAGGGGTTGCTCGACGACGACCGCGCGGCACTGTCCGCCGCCGAGGCCGATACGGCGGTGTTCTACTCGATCTCGAACTGCCAGGCGGGGCTTGCGGGCATCAGCTTCGGCAATTTCCTGATCAAGCAGGTCGCCGCCGACCTCGCCGCCGAGCTGCCCGGGCTGAAGACCTTCGTCACGCTGTCGCCGATCCCCGGGCTGATGCGCTGGATCGGGGCCGAGGGGCTGGCGCATGATCCTGCCGACCATGCCGGGATGCGTGCGCTGGCGGCGCGCTACCTGCTTCATGCGCGGCGCCCCGACGGGACGCCGGCCGATCCGGTTGCGCGGTTCCATCTGGGCAACGGCGCGCAGGTCCATGCCGTCCATGGCGGCGCCGACACCTCGCCGAACGGGCTGGCGCAATCCGGCGGCGCGATGGTCAATTACCTGTATGACCTTGCAAAAGTCACGCCGAACCACGAGGCCTATGCGCAGCGCGGCGAGATCGCCGCCTCGCAGCCCGTCCGGGCGCTCGCCGCCCATAACGAGACCACCAGAGCCAGGGAAAAGACAGATGGCTAATCCGCTCTACGACACGCTTTTCGGCAAACATGCGGGCAGCACCCGTCCCTTCCTCCATCTCGCCGATGGCAGCACGGTGAGCCATGCCGAGTTCCTGCGCCGCGCCGCGCGGATGGCCCATGCGCTGAACGCCTGCGGGCTGGAACCGGGCGACCGGGTGGCCGTGCAGGTGGAGAAATCCCCCGAGGCGCTGGCGCTCTATGCCGCCGCGGCGCAGGCCGGGGTGATTTTCCTGCCGCTCAACACCGCCTATACCGCGGGCGAGCTCGACTATTTCGTGACGAATTCCGGGGCGAAGCTCCTTGTCTGCGACGGCGGCAAGGAGGCGTCGCTGTCCGAGATGGCAACCCGCTGCGGCGCGCGGCTGGAAACGCTGAATGCCGACGGTTCGGGGACGCTGGCGGAGATCGCCCGCGCCATGCCCGCGGATTTCGCGACCGTGGACCGCTCGGGCGGAGATCTGGCCGCCTTCCTCTACACCTCTGGCACCACGGGGCGCTCGAAGGGCGCGATGCTGACCCAGGACAACCTCTTGTCGAATGCGCTGACGCTGGTCGAGCACTGGCGCTTCACCGACCGGGACGTGCTGATCCACGCGCTGCCGATCTTCCACACCCACGGGCTTTTCGTGGCGACCAATGTCATGTTGGCGGCCGGCGGCGCGATGGTCTTCCTGCCGAAATTCGACCTCGACCAGGTTCTGGCGGCAATGCCCGGCGCCACCTCGATGATGGGCGTGCCGACCTTCTACACCCGGCTGCTGTCCGATCCGCGCTTCACCGGCGATCTGGCGAAGGGCATGCGGCTCTTCATCTCGGGCTCGGCGCCGCTTCTGGCCGAAACCCACCGCGAGTTCGAAGCCCGCACCGGCCACCGCATCCTCGAGCGCTACGGCATGACCGAGACCAACATGAACACCTCGAACCCCTATGACGGCGAGCGCCGCGCGGGCACGGTGGGGATGCCGCTGCCGGGGGTGGAGCTGAAGGTGACCGATCCGGAGACCGGCGAGGCGCTGCCGCAGGGCGAGGTCGGCATGATCGAGGTGCGCGGCCCGAACGTGTTCAAGGGCTATTGGCAGATGCCCGAGAAGACCGCGGCCGAGCTGCGCGAGGACGGGTTCTTCATCACCGGCGATCTCGGCATGGTCGATCCGGACGGCTACGTAACAATCGTCGGGCGCGGCAAGGACCTGATCATCTCGGGCGGCTACAACATCTATCCCAAGGAAATCGAGCTGGTGCTCGACGAGCAGCCCGGCGTGCTGGAAAGCGCGGTGATCGGCGTGCCGCATCCCGATTTCGGCGAGACCGTGCTGGCCGTGCTGGTGCCGCAGAAGGGCGCCGGGCCGGACATCGCCGCGATCGAAGCCACGGTTGCCGCCGATCTGGCGCGGTTCAAGCATCCGCGCCGCTACGTGATCCTCGACGAGCTGCCGCGCAACACGATGGGCAAGGTCCAGAAGAACGTGCTGCGCGACGCCTACAAGGACGCCTTCGCCCCGGCCTGACCGCCCGCGCCGGCCTGGCGGCGGGGCGGGGCCCTGCGGCCTCGGGACGATACGGGAAGCCGAAAATCCAGTAGAACGCATTCAGGAGCGCCGCGCCCACCGCCACGGCACCGATCGGCGCAGCCGCGCCGAGCTGGCCGACGACCGCTGTGTCGACCGCGCCGACCAGCGGCACGGTGGCGTTCGAGATCACCATCGGCCCGGCGATCCGCCAGACCCTCGCATGGGTCAGCGGCAGCGCCGCAACGGGAAGCTCACTCATCCTGCGGCATCAGGAAATGCCCGGTGCCCTGGGCGAAGAGACGGCTGCGGTTGTCCTGCCAGGCCTCGACATGGACCGAGGCATAGCGCCGCCCCGAGCGGTTCACCCGCGCCGCGCATAGGCGTCGCGCGGCAGGCCGGGCCGCAGGAAGTCGGTGGTGAAATCGATCGTCTTCGGCATCCGCAGCCGGTGGCCCGGATCGCGCAGCGCCTCGACGGTGACGGCGCCGGTCTCGATCTGCTGCCAGAGCGGCCCCCAGGCCAGCTCGATCAGCGCGGTCACTTCCAGGAAGGCCGCGGTCACCCCGCCATGCAGCGCCGGCAGCTCGGGATTGCCGATCAGATCCGGCGAATAGGTCAGCAGCCCGGTCAGCTCGTCGCCGCGCCGCTCCATCGAGGCGCCGATGAACTTCATGTAGGGGATGCGCGCCTGCAGCGCCTGCAGCGCCGCGTCGCGCCGTTCCTTGATCACCTGCACCGGTTCCGGGGTCATTGCCCTGCCCCCTTGCGGCCGGAGGCGGTGAAGGCGCCGGTCGCGGCGGCGACGGGGCGGTCCTCGTCGCCCCCGGTCCAGGCCTGCGCGCGCACGAAGGCGACCGTGCGGGTGACATGATAGCATTCGGCGCGGGCATAGATCGTCTTGCCGGGCGCCGCCGGGCGCATGTAGTCGATCCGCAGGTCGAGCGTCGCGGTCACCTGCTCGGCCACGTCGGGATGGGTGATCACCGCCCCGCCCGAACAGGTATCCATCAGCGTCGATACCGCGCCGCCATGGATCACGCCGGTTTCGGGATCGCCGACCAGCCGCTCCGACCAGGGCATCGACAGGATCGCCATGCCCGGCTCCACATGCTCCACCTTCAGCCCCAGCGCCCGCGCCTGCGGCAGCAGGTCGGTGAAGGTCTTCATGTCTTTTAAAGCATCAGGGCTCATCACGATTCTCCTGGCCCAGATATTGTGGCATTGAGTCTTCAGGTCCATATCCATGACGCGAGGTTGCTGACGCAGCGTGCCGAATTGCCTCAGTCTCCGCGCCCCGCTAGCATTTGCCGAGGGAGGACCCAAATGACTGCCGACGCCGACGGCACCCCGCGCCTGACCTTCAAGGAGATGTGCGCCAAGTTCGACGTGACGCCGCGCACGCTGCGCTACTACGAATCCATCGAATTGCTGTTTCCCGAACGGGACGGCTCCGCGCGCTTCTACGGGCCGCGCGAGCTGGCGCGGATGACGCTGATCCTGCGCGGCCGCCGCTTCGGCTTCGCGCTCGAGGAAATCCGGCAATGGCTTCTGATCTACGAGGAAGAGGGCACCGAGGCGCAGATGCAGGCCTGGACCGATCTGGCGACGCGGCAGCTCGAAACCCTGGAGGATCAGCACCGGGAGCTCGGCAAGACCATCGAAGAGCTCCGCGCGCTGCGCGACCAGTTGGCGCAGAGCGGCTCCAGCCATGACCTGGACGCATAGCTGCCGTAGCGTAAATTGAGAACAACTTGTTTTGACAAGCCAATTCTTTTCCGTGACGTGACGTTCCGCTTACGTAGGGGTCAAGTGGTGTTGTAACCGCCTTACGCAGAGTACATGTGCCGCCGTGTCTACTGGCGGAAACAAGAGAAAAAGCAATGACGACGCAAGAAGAAACGATGACCATCCGTGCCATGTGCGACGCCTTCGGCGTGACCGCGCGTGCGCTGCGGTTTTACGAGTCGAAGGAACTGCTCGGACCGATCCGCATCGGCCAGAAGAGGCTCTACACGAAGCGCGACCGCGCACGCCTGAAACTGATCCTGCGCGGCAAGCGCTTCGGCTTCAGCCTAGAAGAGATCCGCCAGCTTCTGGACCTGTACGATCCGGCCGACCAGCAGAACACCCAGATGCGCGAGGCCCTGCGCCTCGGCCGGGTGCATCTGGCCGAGATGACCGAACAGCGCGACGCGCTGACCCAGGCGATCAACGACCTGCAGCAACAGCTCGACTGGGGCGAGGAGCAGATCGCGGAACTGGGAAAGACTGAGGCGGCCTGAGCCGCCGCACGGCGCAGCCCCCCGCAAAGAGGGGGCGCGCCGCCTTTCGGAGGCCGGACCCGCCGGGTCCATCGCAGGGAGAGAGACCATGCCGAGCTACGCGGCACCCACCCGTGACATCCAGTTCGTGCTGCAGGATCTGCTGCGCCTGGGCGAAAGCCCGCTGCCGGGCCATGCCGATCTCGATGCCGATTTCACCGCACAGGTCCTCGAAGAGGCCGGACGCCTCGCCACTGAGGTGCTCGCGCCGCTGAACGCGGCCGGCGACCGGCAGGGCTGCCGACTGGAAAACGGCACGGTGCGCACTCCCGACGGCTTCCGCGAGGCCTACCGCGCGGTCTGCGACGGCGGCTGGATCGGGCTTGACTGCGACCCGGATTACGGCGGCCAGGGCATGCCCTACGTGATGAACTGCGCCGTCGGCGAGATGTTCGTCTCGGCCAACATGGCCTTCAACATGTACCAGGGCCTCAGCCACGGCGCGATCTCGGCGATCCACGCCCATGGCTCGGACGCGCAGAAGGCTACCTATCTGCCGAAGATGGTCGCGGGCAGCTGGTCGGGCACGATGAACCTGACCGAACCGCATTGCGGCACCGATCTGGGGCTGATCCGCACCAAGGCGGAACCGCAGGAGGACGGAAGCTACGCCATCACCGGACAGAAGATCTGGATTTCCGCAGGCGAGCACGACCTGACCGAGAACATCATCCATCTGGTGCTTGCGAAGATCCCCGGCGGCCCCGAGGGCGTGAAGGGGATCAGCCTCTTCATCGTGCCGAAATTCCTCGTCGGCGAAGACGGCTCCCTCGGCGACCGCAACGGCGTGACCTGCGGCGGGCTCGAGGAGAAGATGGGGATCCACGGCAACGCCACCTGCGTGATGCATTACGACGGCGCGACGGGCTTCCTGATCGGCGAGATGCACAAGGGCATGCGCGCCATGTTCACCATGATGAACGAGGCGCGGCTCGGCGTCGGCCTGCAGGGGCTGGCGCAGGGGTCGGTCGCCTACCAGAACGCCGCAGCCTTCGCGAAAGACCGGCTGCAGGGCCGCGACGTGACCGGCGCGAAGAACCCCGATGGCCCCGCCGACCCGATCATCGTCCATCCCGACGTGCGCCGCGGGCTGATGATGCAGAAGAGCTTCGTCGAGGGCGGCCGCGCGCTGGCGCTCTGGGGCGCGACGCTGATCGACGCCGCCCATGCCGGAGACGAAGACGCCGAGGCGCTGATCTCGCTGCTGACCCCGGTGATCAAGGGCTTCCTGACCGACAAGGGCTTCGAGACGGCCGTGCTGGCGCAGCAGACGCTGGGCGGGGCAGGCTTCACCCGCGACTGGGGTCTGGAACAGTTCGTCCGCGACGCGCGCATCACCATGGTCTACGAGGGCACCAACGGCGTGCAGTCGCTGGACCTGGTGGCGCGCAAGCTGCCCGCGCAGGGCGGCAAGGCGATGATGGCCTTCTTCGAGATGGTGAAGGCCTTCTGCAGGGAAAACCCGGGCGACGACATGGCCGCCTTCACCGGCCCGCTCAAATCCGCGTCGAAGGACCTGCAGGCGGCGGGGATGTTCTTCCTGCAGTCAGGCACCAAGGACCCGAACGCAGCGCTCTCGGGCAGCTACGACTTCCTGCATCTCTTCGGCCATGCGGCGCTTGGCCTGATGTGGGCGCGGATGGCGAAGGTATCGCTGGAGAAACTCGCCGCCGGCGAGGGCGATCCCGCCTTCTGGCAGGCCAAGCTGGCAACCGGACGCTTCTACATGGCCCGGCAGCTTCCCGCGACCGCGCTCCATCTCGCGCGCATCACCTCGGGCGCCGAGCCCGTCATGGCGCTGGAGGCCGACGCGTTCTGACCGGTCCCGTCCCGGCCGCAGAGCCGGGACCTCCCCCGTTTCCGCAGGCTCAGCGCAGGATCGGCGGCGCGTCCGGGTTCATGCCGGGTGCGGCGCGCTGCAGCGGCTCCTCCGGCTTCGGCAGATCGAAGCGCAAGCCGACCTTCGCCAGCTGCGGCGCGATCCCGTCCGAGGCCGGGAAGAAAGCGACATCGAGCTCGCCCGCCGCCAGCCCCGAAAAGATCAGCGCCTCGTGCACCGCCCGCGCCAGCGCGGGTTCGGCGCCGGGCACGGCATCGATGAAGGCCAGCAGGTGGCCGCGCCGTCCGTCGGCATAGGTCACCGCCACCAGATAGGCCAGATCGGCCAGTCCCGCAGCGGTGGCGAGCTTGCCGTCGATCCCCTCGATCAGCGGTTCCGGCAGCCCGGCCGGCGAGCGCACCTCCGAGGGGCGCGCCTCGCCTTCCTCGGGGCGGTGCTGCAGCTGGGCGTTCAGCCACTCCACCGCCTCGGGCCCGAGCAGCGTCGCCGAGGGCGCCACGTCGAGATTGACCCCCAGCCCGATCCCCTGCCCGGCCAGCATCTCGACCAGCACCCGGCCGGACATGCCGGCATAGGGCGCGATCCCGCCGGCGAATTCCGACAGCCGCGCCTCTCGGTCGAAGACCAGCACCACCGGCCCGGTCTCGAGCTCGAAGACCCGCGGCGTGATGCGGTCGCCTTCGGCCTCGCGGTCGAGCAGCAGGAACAGTTCGGACGCGCCGAGCGCGCCGTAGAAGCCCAGCCGCGCCGAATCCCCGGCAGGGGCGGCCTCCATCCTGGCATGGGCAAGGTCGAGCGGGGTCCGTTCGGCAGCATCGATCATCGGGGACATCCTCCGGAAACTTGCGCGAACCGTACTTTGCTGCTCTGCAGCATGCAAGCCGGCCCGCGGGTCAGGCCGGGCGGACCGCCTCCATTTCCCGGGCCAGCGCGATGTCCTTTTCCGTCAGCCCGCCCGCGTCATGCGTGCTCAGCGTCACCTCCACCCGGTTCCAGACATTGCGCCAGTCGGGATGGTGATTGGCCGCCTCGGCCGCGAAGGCCACCCGCGCCATGAAGGCGAAAGCCTCCGGAAAGCCGCCGAATTTGAAGCTCTTGGCGATGGTGCTGCCGTCGCCGCTGCGGGTCCAGCCCGCCGCTGCGAGATCCGGGGCGATCCCGGACAGGTCCAGCTCGGGCGCGATCAGTTCGGTCATGGGCACTCCCTCCTGTGCTGCCCGGCAACCTAGCACGCCGCCCCGCTCCCGCCAGCCTGCCGGGAAAATCCACGCCCCGGCAATAATGCCGCGGCCGCAGCCCGGTCTGTCACACCCGCGACACAGAGAATCGCTACCCCAGCGGAAAAGAGAGCGAGCGAGGACATGTCAGGTCAGCTACCCCCCATGCGGTTCACGGGCGCGCGCATCCTGCGCGACGGCGCCCTGCAGGAGCGCTCCATCGCGATTGCCGAGGGCCGGATCACCAAGGGGCCGCTGCCGGCGGTCGACATGAGCGGCTACCTGATCCTGCCCGGCGTGATCGACATGATGGCGGCCCGCCCGGCGCGGCGCGGCGGCTGGACCGATGCGGCCGAGATGCTCGGAGCCGCCGGGGCTTGTCCCGGCAATGCCCGCGCCGCTGGTGCCGGACTAGCTGTCCCGGCGCCGCGGCGCCGGGCCGGGGCCGGTCGTCAGTGGACGTAGACCGGCGTCAGGTCGTTCTGGCGTGCCAGGATGAAGGCCAGCTTGCGGTCGCGGACGATCGCCAGCCGGTCGCCGTTCGGTGCATGCACCGAATAAGGCGCGGGAATGTCCGCGGTCGCGTCCTTCAGCTCGTCGGGAAGCGAGGCCTTGTCGACCGCCCGCACATAGACGGTCCGTGCCCCTGGGCGTCCTGCGGTGCTGCGATATGTGCCCTCGGGTCTGCCATGATGTTCACCCCTTGTTGATCTCGATCCGCTGGATGACGTTCTCCAGCTCGGGCCGGGACAGGTCGATATGCAGCAGCCCGTGCTCCATCGACGCGCTGCGGACCTCCACCCCGTCGGCCAGCACGAAGCTGCGCTGGAACTGCCGCCCGGCGATTCCGCGGTGCAGGAAGACCCGCTCGCTCAGATCGTCGCGCAGGCGGCCCCGGACCACGAGCTGGCGGTCTTCCACCGTGATCGACAGGTCGTCCTCGCTGAACCCGGCAACGGCCAAGGTGATGCGGTAGGACCGGTCGGAGGTCTGTTCGATGTTGTAGGGCGGATAGCCTTCGTTTCCGCTCTTGGCCGTCCGTTCGACCAGCCGCTCCAGCTGCTCGAAGCCCAAGAGGAACGGATGCGTCCCCAGTGTCGTCTTGGTCATGTCTCGTCCTTGGATAAAGCGACGGATGCGCGGCCCCGTGCGGCGGCCTGCCTGAATCATATGGGGACGGACGGGCGGCATGCAAGCATGGGCGCGACGCAGCGCTTCCCAGACGGAGTTTCCTCGGTTATATTGGGCGTTACCGGTTCCAGGAGTACGGGTATAGCATGAACGCGCACATTGAAATGACCGAAGAGGAAGTGCTGAAGGTCAAGATCGAAGTGCTGCGCCGCGAGCATCGCGATCTCGACCATGCCATTGCGGCCCTCGAGGACACCGGCCGCGCCGACCAGCTGGCGCTGCGCCGCTTCAAGAAGCAGAAGCTCGCCATCAAGGACGAGATCTCGCGGATCGAGGACCGGCTCTACCCCGACATCATCGCCTGAGGCGCGGCACCCCCGCCCTGTCCCGCCCCGGCCGCAGAGCCGGGGCCTCCCGGCTGCCCCGCGGCCGTCGTTTCGGTGTTTGCAGCCCCGCGTTCAGCCGCTATATCCCGGGCTTCGTGCAGCAGACGATGCAGAGGTGACGCGGTGACGGACAAGGTTGAGGTCGGAATCATCATGGGCAGCCAGTCGGACTGGCCCACCATGAAACTGGCGGCGGACATTCTCGACGAGCTGGGGATCGCCTACGAGACCCGCATCGTCTCGGCGCACCGCACCCCCGACCGGCTGTGGAGCTATGGCAAGGAGGCGGCCGGGCGCGGCCTCAAGGTGATCATCGCGGGCGCCGGCGGCGCGGCGCACCTGCCGGGCATGATGGCGTCGAAGACTTGGGTGCCGGTGGTCGGCGTGCCGATCCAGACCCGCGCGCTCTCGGGCGTCGACAGCCTCTATTCCATCGTCCAGATGCCCAAGGGCTTCCCGGTCGCAACCATGGCGATCGGCGCGGCGGGCGGCGCCAATGCCGGGCTGATGGCTGCGGGCATCCTCGCCACCTCCAACCCGGAGATTGCCGAACGGCTGACCGCCTGGCGCGACGCGCTTTCCGCATCCATTCCCGAGGTCCCCTCCGATGACTGACGCCCCCCTTGCCCCCGGTTCGACCATCGGCATTCTCGGCGGCGGCCAGCTCGGCCGCATGCTGGCGCTGGCCGCGGCGCGGCTCGGCCTGAAATGCCATGTCTACGAACCTGCCGCCGAGTGCCCGGCCGCGCAGGTTGCCGACCGCCACACCGCCGCCGGCTATGACGATGCCGCCGCGCTCGAGGCCTTCGGCAAATCGGTCGACGTGATCACCTACGAATTCGAGAACATCCCGACCGCGGCGCTCGACCTGCTGGGCGGGCTCGCCCCGATCCGTCCCGGCCGCCGCGCGCTCGAAGTCTCGCAGGACCGGCTGACCGAAAAGACCTTCCTGTCGGAGCTGGGCCTCGCCACCGCGCCCTTCGCCGACATCCCGGATCTGGCCGCGCTCGAATCCGCGCTCGCCGCCATCGGCACGCCCGCGATCCTGAAGACCCGCCGCTTCGGCTATGACGGCAAGGGCCAGGTCCGCATCAAGGACGCGTCCGGGGCCGCCGCGGCCTTCGCCGAACTGAAGGGCGCCCCGGCGATCCTCGAGGGCTTCGTCAACTTCTCCTGCGAGATCTCGGTGATCGGCGCGCGCGGCACGGACGGAGCCGTCGCCTGCTACGATCCCGGCGAGAACGTCCACCGCGACGGCATCCTGCACACCACCACCGTGCCCGCGAAAATTCCGGGCAAGCTCAGGACCGACGCGGTGCTGCTGGCGGGCCGCATCCTCTCGGCGCTCGACTATGTCGGCGTGATGGGGGTCGAGCTCTTCGCGACGCCCGCGGGGCTCGTCGTCAACGAGATCGCGCCGCGCGTCCACAATTCCGGCCACTGGACCCAGACCGGCTGTTCGATCTGCCAGTTCGAGCAGCATATCCGCGCCGTCGCGGGCTGGCCGCTGGGCCGGGCTGAGCGCCATTCCGATGTCGAGATGCTCAACCTGATCGGCGACGACGTGGCGAAGGCGCAGGAATTTGCCGCCGACGGCGAGACCGCGATCCATCTCTACGGCAAGACCGAGGCGCGCCCCGGCCGCAAGATGGGCCATGTGAACCGCATCCTGCCCGCCCAGGGCTGACGGACGCCCCCGTCAGGGCCCCGCAGGGCCCTGTCAGACCTCCTCGAAGGGCCGCGGATAGCGCAGCGCCACCGAGGCCGAGGCGGTTTCCGGCGCGATCGGGAAAAGCCCGGTATATTGTTCGGGATAGGGGCTGGCGAGCTGCGCCGGCCCGCCGAAGACGAAGCCGAAGCGCCGGTAGTAGAGCGGATTTCCGACCACCACGACCGCAGCCGCCTTCGCCTGCCGCGCCTCGTCCAGCCCGTAGCGCACCAGTTCGCTGCCGATGCCCTCGTTCTGCCGCAGGGTGGTCACCGAAACCGGGGCCAGCGCCCACCAGCCCGAGGGCACGTCGAGGCGCGAAAAGCAGATATGGCCGACGATCCGGCCCTTTTCCACTGCCACCAGCTCCAGCGCGACGGCACCGGCCTTGCGCAGGTTCTGGATCAGCCTGTGCTCGTTGTTCTCGCCGAAGCTCGACACGACGAGGACGCTGATCTCGGTGTGGTCCTCCGGCTGAACCTTCCTGATTTCGAGCACTGTCCGACCTTTCGCTGCCATGCTGTTTCGATTTGCACACCGGCCTTCGCCCAAGGCAAGCCTCCTGCCGGCGCCCGGCCGCCACCGCGACACCGGGTCCCTCCCCCGCGTCAGGCAGAAACCGCCTGACGCAACGACATCTTTCGCGCTAGGGAGGACCCGAGAGGGTGCGGCCGGACCGCAGGACAGGGCATCGGGAGACAGGGATGCAGATCGCCGACACGCTGGAGCTCCAGCTTTTCGACATGGTGAATGCCGCGCGGCTGGCGGAGGGTCTCGGCGCCCTGGTGCTCGAGCGCAACCTCAACGGCTCCGCAGCGATCTACAGCGGCGTCCTTCTGGAGACCGGCACCTTCAGCCATGACGGTCCCGACGGCTCCACCGCGCGGCAGCGGATCGAGGCGGCGGGCTTCGACTTCAAGGCCCCCTGGGGCACCGGCGAGAACCTCGGCGTGCGCACGGCGGACACGCCGGGCGAGAGCCATGGCGAGGTGCTGGAGCTGATCTTCGCGGCGCTGATGGACAGCACCAGCCACCGCGCGAACCTCCTCGACCCCGCCTTCGAGCTGATCGGCCTCGGCGTCGAAATCGGCCCCTACAGCCGCTTCGATGACCGCCCCGCGCTGATGGTCACCCAGCATTTCGGCCATACCGGGGGCATCGCCGACCTGCAGATCATGGGCAGCGACGGCGCCGAAACGCTCCGGGGCGGCGAAGGCGACGATTATCTCGACGGCGGCGCGGGCTTCGACCTCCTGGCGGGCGGGCGCGGCGATGACGAGATGCACGGCGGCCAGGGCCGCGACGAGCTGCGCGGCGGCCAGGGGTCCGCGACGTGACCACCGGGCTGCTGCTGCCCGCCACCCAGCTGGAGGCGGCGGGCTTCGGCCTGACCATCGGCGCCGACGCGGCGCATGTCTCGCGCTCGAGCTATCTGCCGTCGAGCCGCGGCTACGAGCTGACCGACATGCGCTACCGGGCGCGGGCCGGCGGATTGTGGCGCTGGGGGCAGGGGCGGCAGGTCTTCTACGGCGTCACCTGGCTCAGCGAGGAATTCGAGGCGCAGCCCGAAGGCCAGGTGGTCGGCTCGATCCACGTGAACTGGCGGTTCTAGCTGCCCTGACCGCGGCGGCGGCAGGCCGGCGGTCTCTTCCGCGGCAGTCTCCTTCGAGGAATGCGCCCGGCGGGCCGGCGCCGCGCCATCGTGAACACGGAGAGGCGGGGGGCAATTGCATGCAGCGTCCTGCCGCCATGCTGCCTGGCGACGGCTTGGCGCCTGAAGTCGGTGCTGTGGCGTCCGGGACCGGGCTTTCTTTTTCCGGAAGCCAGCGGGAGGTCAAGTCAGCCGGCCCGCTTGCGCCATCCGCAGCGACGCATGTCAAAGCACGGTCATGTTTGTCGGGGCGTTGCGCCATCCTTTGCGGGTCTTCCGGGCCCATGTGGTCGATCGCTTGTGCCTGATGATGGCGGGGGCGGGAAGGCTGAAGAGAGGAGATCGCCGTGCTGCCGCAAGACCGGAGCCCGTCGCCGAGGGCGCCAAGCCATGCGCAGGCCAGGCTCCGGAATCGCCGGGGTCCGCCGCTTCGGCGGCTGCGACAAGTCATGTCCGGTCCTCGTGCCTAAGGGGCTCTGGCACAGATGGAGCGTGCCGCTTGTTGAGACGGGCCGAGGCATGAGCCGGTTGCTGAAACGGTCTGAGCGTGCCCCGGCGATCGGATGGCCTGCGTGACGCGGCCCGGCCAGCGGCCGATGTCCCGCGACCTCGATCGGCATGTTGCGGGGAATCAGGGCCGGGCGGCAGCCATGCACCGCGTCTCTGCCCTCGGCGGGCGTCATGTCTTTGTTCGTGCCGTGCCGCGACGGCATGTCATGGAAGCTGGCGATGGCCGGCGTCCGGATGCGCAACGACATCCTTCCGGCAGTGCAGCGCATTGGCCGGATGTTCCCGTGGTGCCGCCAAAGGGGGCGGAGTGGGGAAGGACATGCTCCGGCCCGGAATGCCTCCGGATGATCTGTCCCGGCGATTGGATAAATGGCCCGGAATGGCCCGGTCGAGGCCGATTCCAGGCCGTGCCGGTCGGCGCGCGGACCCAGCCGCCGGCCGCAAGCGTGCCGCTCCGGCATGTGACGCGTCACGCCGCCTGGCTTCGTCGGGGCCGAGGCACGGGACAGCTTTGCCGGGACGAGGACGCGACGTGCTGCCGGGCGTGGTCGTGGTGATGGCGGCGGCGCTGGTCGCCTTCGGCATGGTGCTGGTGCCGCTCGGCTTCGTGCCGGCCGCGGCGATCTTCCTGGTGCTGTCGATCCGCTTCCTGTCGGGCCGCGGCTGGGGCTTCGCGCTGGCGGTGGGCGCGGGCAGCCTGGTGGCGATCTGGCTGGTCTTCCGCATCGTCTTCACGGTGCTCCTGCCCGCGGGCATCCTGCCCGAGGCGGAACTCGTCCAGGCGCTGCGCGACCTCTTTGCCGGGGGGACCCGGTGATGGATGCGCTCCTGGCTTTCCTGACCGTCTTCACCCATCCCGAACTGCTGCTGATGGTCGGGCTCGGCACCTTCGCGGGCGTCTATGTCGGCGCGATCCCGGGTCTGTCGGTCACCATGGCGGTGTCGATCCTGATCTCCTTCACCTTCTCCTGGGAGGTGCTGCCGGCGATCTCGCTGATGATCGGCATCTACATGGGCGGGGTCTATGGCGGCTCGCGCACCGCGATCCTCCTGAACATCCCCGGCGCGCCCTCGGCGATCGCCACCGCGCTCGACGGCTATCCGATGGCGCAGCGCGGCGAGGCGGGGCAGGCGATCGGCGTGACCACGGTGATGTCCTTCCTCGGCGGTCTCCTCGGCATTGCGGTTCTGGCCATGGCGGCGCCGGTCGTGTCGGACTTCGCGCTGACCTTCCAGCCGCGCGACTACATGCTGCTCGCCGTGCTCGGCATCCTGCTGGTCGGATCGCTCTCCACCGGCTCGCTGGTCAAGGGCATCTTCTCGGGCGCGCTGGGGCTCGCCGTGGGCTCGGTCGGGCTCGACCCGCTGACCTTCACCGAGCGCTTCACCTTCGGCGTGCCGCTCCTGCAGGGCGGGATCAGCTTCATCGCGGTGATGATCGGCATGTTCGGCGTCTCCGAGGCGCTGATCCAGCTCCAGCATGTCAACAGCGCCGCCGTGCGCCAGAAGATCGACCGCATCGTGCCGTCCTGGGGCACCGTGAAGAAGCACCTGCCGCTCAGCATGCAGACTTCCTTCATCGGGGTGATCATCGGCGCGCTTCCCGGCACCGGCGGCGACATCGCGGCGCTGATGGCCTATGACCACGCCAAGCGGGTGACCAAGAAGCCGTCGCGGCCCTTCGGCAAGGGCGCCATCGAAGGCCTGGTCGCGCCCGAGACGGCCAACAATGCCGCCGTCGGCGGAGCCTTCATCCCGATGATGACGCTGGGCATTCCGGGCGACGCGGTGACCGCGATCATGATCGGCGCGCTTTTCATCCACGGGCTGAACCCCGGCCCGATGCTGATGGTGACGCAGCCCGACATGTTCTGGGTGATCGTCGGCGCGCTGGTGACCGCGAACTGCTTCATGCTGCTCTTCGGCCTGACCGGCATCCGGCTCTTCACCAAGCTCGTCGAGATGCCGCGCGCGGTGCTGATCCCGCTGATCATGCTGCTGTCGATCGTCGGCGCCTATGCGGTCAACAACTCGGTGACCGATGTCTACTGGATGCTCGGCTTCGGCGTGTTCGGCTATTTCATGCGCCATTACGGCTATCCGCTGGGACCGGTGATCCTGGGCGTGATCCTGTCGCGGCTGCTCGACGACAACTGGCGCCGGGCGATCATTTCCGAGCGCGAGGATCTGGGCGCTTTCTTCCACGGCATCGTGACGAGCCCGCTGTCGCTGGCGCTCTCGGCGGCGGTGGTTCTGATCTTCCTGTCGCAGACGCCGCTCTGGCGGATGGCGAAGGAGAAGCTGGTGCATCGGCGCACGGCCGCCAGCTGAGTTCCGGGGCCTCCCTTCCCGGCCGGCAGCCGCCCTCCTCCCGGGGCGGCTGCCGTTTTTTCCGGGCCAGGCCGCCGCCTAGCGCCAGAAGACCAGGCGGCGTTCTAGGAAGGAGACGAAGCCGAAGAAGGCGAGGCTGGCCGCCGAGGCCACGAAGATCGCCGCCCAGACCTGGACGAAGTCGATCACGATCACCGCCTGGTAGATCACCCAGCCGAGCCCGCCATAGGCGCCCAGCATCTCGGTGACGATGGCGACGATCAGGCTGCGCACGGTCGAAAGCCGCATCCCCGACAGGATCAGGGGCAGCGCGGTCGGCAGGCGCAGCTTCCACAGGATCGCGGCGCGGCTGGCGCCGAAGCTGCGCATCAGGTTCACGCTGCGCTCGTCCACCCGGTCGAAGCCTGCCAGCGCCGAGACGAACATGGTGAAGCTGACCGCGACGGCGACCATCACCACCTTCGACCCGGCGCCCATGCCGAACCACAGCAGGATCAGCGGCGAGAAGGCGACGATCGGCACCGAGTTGACTGCGGTGGCGGCGGGCACGATCACCCGGCGCAGCACCGGCACCAGCGTGACGCAGAGCGCCAGCGCCACGCCGACCGCGCCGCCCAGCAGGTAGCCGCCGAAGGCCTCGCCCAGCGTGTAGACGGCCGCGCCCCCCAGCACGTCGCGCGCGGTCCAGAACCGCAGCAGGATCTCGGAGACGGCGGGCAGGATGTAGGCAGGCAGGTCGAAGCCCCGCGCCGCGATTTCCCAGATCAGGAACAGCGCGCCGCCGCCGAGGAGGCCGCGGGCCAGCGCATGGCGCGAGGGGGTCATGGGATCATGGGTCATGCGGTTTCGCCTCCCCAGAAGACGATGCGTTTTTCCGCCCAGCCGATGGCGGAGAAGAAGGCGATGCCGAGCGCGGCGGCACAGAGGATGGCGGCCCAGATCGCGACCATGTTCTCGGCATACATGCCCTGCAGCAGCAGGACGCCGAGCCCGGTCGTGTCGCCGAACCATTCGCCGACCACTGCGCCCGAGAGCCCCAGCGCCGAGGCGATGCGCAGCGCGACGAAGATATGCGGCAGAGCGGTCGGGAAGCGCAGCTTGCGCATGATCACGGCATCCGAGGCGCCGAAGCTCTGCATCAGCTGCACCTGCTTCTGGTCGACGGTGCGCATCCCGAGGAGCGTGTTCACGGTGACCGGGAAGAAGGTCAGGTAGAAGACGATGACGGCCTTGGCCAGGATCGTGTTGCCGAACCACATGACCACCAGCGCGCCGAAGGCGATGACGGGAATGGTCTGGGACACGATGAAGATCGGGAAGACGGTCTCGCGCAGGAAGCGCAGCCGCGAGAAGGCGACGCCGATCCAGACGCCGAAGAGTGCGCCCGCGCCGAAGCCCAGCAGCACCTCGGTGCCGGTGCGGAGGATCGCGTCGCGATAGGCGGCAGGCGTGCGCAGGATCGCCTCGAGCACCATCGAGGGGCGCGGCAGCACATAGGGGCGGATGCCGAAGGCGAGGATGATCAGCTCCACCGCCACCAGCACCGCGGCCAGAGCGAGCAGGCCGCGCAGCAGGGGAAGCACGGCGCCGAAGCGCCGTGCAGCGGGGAAGGCCCCCGCGGATGCCGGGATTGCCGTCATTGCGGCAGGCGCTCCGCCGCCGGGATGGCATCGACGAACTGGCTGTCGAAGGCCGCTTCCAGATCGATCGGGCCGCCCAGCACCTCGTAATCGACGAGGATCTGGTGGGCGCTGCTGACGGCGTCCATGTCGATGGCGAAGAGTCCGTCCTCGGCGGCGGCACCGGCCAGCATGATCTTCTCGATCTCGTCGAGCATGAATTCCTGGTGCGGCCGTTCCAGCGTCGGCGCCTCGCTGAGGATCAGGTCGATCGCCGCTTCCTTGTCGGCGAAGGTGTCGAGCCAGCCCTTGACCGAGGCGCGCACGAAGCCCTGCACCAGCTCGGGGTTCTCGGCGGCGAAGTCATTGCCGACGATCAGCGTGTCGCGCGGGAAGGAGACGCCGTAATCCTCGGGGACGAAGCGCTTCAGGTTGTCTTCGCCGACGCGGGTCATCAGCGTGTAGTACTCGTTGTAGCGGGTCGCGGTGACGACATCGACCTGGCCGTCGACGAAGGGCGTGACCGAGACCTGCTGCGGCTGGATGCTCATGGCCGAACGGTCGAGCCCGTTGGCGGCCAGCATGCCGAAGAGCACATAGTTGGCACCGGTGAACCAGGTGGTGATGTCCGCGTCCCGGAAATCGGCGATCTCCTGCACCGGGCCGTCGGCTTTGGAGACGAAGACGAAGGGGGTTTCCTGATGGGCGATGCCGATGCAGGTGATCGGCAGGCCCTTCTCGACCGCCGCGAAGACGGAGTCGGTGCCGCCCGACAGGCCGAACGTGTCCGAGCCGGTGGCGACCAGGTTCTCGGTCAGCAGGTTCGGGCCGCCCGGATTGATCGTCAGGTCGAGCCCCTCTTCGGCGTAATAGCCCTTTTCCTTGGCCATGTAGAAGCCAACGAACTGCGCCTGCGGCAGCCATTTGAGCCGCAGCGAGACCTCGGTCAGGTCCTGCGCCATGGCGGGCGCGCCGAGAACCGCGGCAGAGGCGGCGGCACCGAGGGTCGAAAGGAAGGAACGTCGTTTCATGGGTAGTCTCCGTGCTGGTTGAAGGGCCCGGTTCCGCCCGGGCTCCGGCTGCGGCCCTAATGCGAGGACGGACCGAAGGTCTTCATGCTCTCTTCCTCGATCGCATCGAGCAGATCGCGCTTGAGAGCGATGAATTCTGGGGAGGTGACGAGGTCGGCATTGCGCGGCCGGGGCAGGTCGACCTTGCGCTCGAGCTTGATCGCGCCGGGCCGGGCGGTCATCACCAGCACGCGGTCGCCGAGGAAGATCGCCTCGTCGACATCGTGGGTGATGAACAGCACGGTGCGGCGGTGCTTTTGCCAGACATCGAGCAGCCAGCGCTGCATCATCGTGCGGGTCAGCGCGTCGAGCGCGCCGAAGGGCTCGTCGAGGAGCATCAGGTCGCGCTTGAACATGAAGGTCCGCATCAGCGCCACGCGCTGGCGCATGCCGCCCGACAGCTCGTGCGGATACTGCTTCGCGAAGCCTGCAAGCCCGAATTCCGGCAGCATCCGCTCGGCTTCCTTGCGCGCCTCGGCGCGGTTGGCGCCCTCGATCTCCAGGGGCAGGATCGCGTTGTCGATCACGTTGCGCCAGGCCAGCAGCAGGTCGCGCTGCGGCATGAAGGAGACATTGCCCAAGAGGTCGCGCGCCATGACGGACCGGCCCTCGAAGCGCAGCACCGAGCCGCTGTCGGGTTCCTCGAGCCCCGAGACGATGTTGAACAGCGTGGACTTGCCGCAGCCCGAGGGGCCGACGACGGTGACGAATTCGCCGGGCTGGACCTTCAGGTCGACGCCCTTGATCGCCTGCACCTCGCCGAAGGTCTTCGAGAGGTTGCGCAGGTCGAGGATCGGCTCTGCGGGTTCGGTCATGGCTGCCTCCGCGGCGGTGAAATCTGTCTGGGGTCGGGTCATCATCCGAGGGCGGCCTCCACCATCGAGAAGAACGCGTCATTGTCGGCGGCGCCGATGACGCGGGCATTGTTGCGGTATTCGGGCCAGCGCGCGCCCAGTTTCGCCGGGTGCACCGCCGAGAAGCCGCGGGCGATCGTGCCGCCGGTCTCGATCCGCACCACCGCGTCGCGTGCCTCGGTGATCAGCGCGGGGTTGATCGCGCAGGCGCAGGTCAGCGTGTCGGGATAGGTGCAGATGACGCGGCCGTAGCGTTCCTCCGCCACCGCGCGCGGCGTCTTCGACACCTTGGCGTGGAAGTCGGAAAGGGCCGTGCCGAGCGCGTCGAGCCGGGCTAGCTGGTCGCCGTCGAAGACCGCGCTCTTCAGCGTCAGCGTCCAGGTCGAGAGCGTGATCCGGAACCCCGCGCGGAACACGATCTCGGCCGCCTCGGGGTCGATGAAGAAGTTGAACTCGGCGCAGGGGGTGACGTTGCCCACCGAATTGTCGGTGCCGCCCATGATCCACAGGTGCTTCAGCGCCCGGGCGATGCGCGGCTCCTTGGTCACGGCGAGCGCGAGGTTGGTCAGCGGCGCCTGGGCGATCATCTCGATCTCGCCCGGGGCGGCCATGATCCGCTCGATCAGCGCATCGACCGCGTGCTGCTCTTCGGGGCGCTGGCGGGCGGGCGGGAAGCCCGCGCCGCTCATCCCGTCGGCGCCGTGCATCTGCGCCGGTTCCCAGTCGCCGATCAAGGGCTTGCGGGCGCCCAGATAGACCGGCACGTCGCCCGACTTGCCTGCCGCCTCGATCGTCGCCAGCGCGTTCTCGGCCTGCTGGTCGAAATCGACATTGCCGTTGCAGATCGTCACCGCCTCCAGCGTGACGCCCGGCGTCTTCATTGCCAGCAGCAGCGAGAAGCAGTCGTCCCCGGCGGTGTCGGTATCGATGATCAGCCGCATCAGTAGAACTCGAACCCCATGGTGCGGGCGTGGTAGTAGAGCCCGCCATCCTGCACGATCAGGAACTCGGCGCGGGTGTCGCCGTCATTGTGGTGGCTGTGCTTGGCGGCGGCCGGGGTCAGCAGCGTCGCCCAGGGCGACCAGTCGCATTTCTCTTCGTCGACCATCGAATAGGCCGGGTCGCCTGCCACGGCGAGGGTCAGCGCGGCCGAGTTGTGCTTGTGCGGCGGCTGGAAGCTCTGCGGCTTCAGCGTGTTCAGCGACAGCGTCAGGGTCGGCGCGATGTTGCGGCTTTTCTCGGTGGCTTCCGAGGAGAAGATCAGCGCATGGCCCGAGGTGCTCTCGTTGGCGTCGCGGCCATAGACCACGTCGAGCTGGTGGCGGATCTCGGCGGCCGGGTAATGGACGAAGGCGGTCGCGGCCTCCGCGCCGGTCATCGGCGCCGCCTTCTCGAAGGCGAGCTGCGGATCGTTGCCGACCGCCCAGAAGACAGCCGTTTCCGACGACTCGATGCGGCTTCCGACGCCGCCCGGCAGCAGGAAGATGTCGCCCTTTCCCAAGGTCGCCGTCTCGTCGCCGACATGGATCGTCGCCGTGCCCTCGATCACGTACCAGACCGAGGCGGTGCAGGTGAGCGTCACGTCGAGGCTGTCGCCCGCCAGCACCGTCGCGTAGCGCGCCAGCATCAGGGGCGTGGTCGCCGGGAAGGGGCAGTCGAGCTCGGCGGAGAGGTCGCAGAGCACCCAGCCGGTTTCGTTCTTCGCCAGCGCCTGTGCGGGCGCGTCGCGCAGGATGCGCGGCGGCACCGGCGGGAGCTTGATGTTGAAGGCGTTGCCGGAGTTGAAATAGCGGCCGCGCGCCTCCGCGTCGCTTTTCGGGGCGGCAGGCAGCTGGACCGGCATTTCGGCCATGTCGTTGATCGTCATGTCAGGTCTCCTTGATCGGATGAGGCGGCATCGAGGCTGACGTCCAGCAGGATCTGGGCGCCGGCCGCGACATGGGCAGGCTCGGCCCATTCGTCGGGATGGTGGCTGAGCCCGCCGCGGCAGGGGATGAAGATCATCGCCGAGGGGCAGAGGGGCGCCATGTGGCGCGCGTCATGCCCGGCGGCGGAAAGCAGGTCGGCGGCCGGGAAACCATGCGCCGCGGCGCTGCGGCGGATCGCGGCGCGCATGGCCGAGCTGCGCGCCATGGGGGCGGAGGCGACCGCCGTGACCTGCGACGTGCGCGACCCCGAGGCGGTCGCCGCCGCCGTCCAGGCCGCCGTCGACACCTATGGCAGCCTCGACATCATGATCGCCAACGCGGCCGGCAATTTCGTGGTCCCGGCATCGGAAATGTCCACCAATGCCTGGAAGACCGTGATCGACATCGACCTCAACGGCACCTTCTACTGCGCCAAGGCGGCCTATCCGGCGCTGAAGGACTCCTCCTTCGGCGGGCGCTTCATCGCGATCTCGACCACCCGCGCGCTGGAAGGCTGGCCGGGTTGTGCCCATGCCGGCGCCGCAAAGGCCGGCATCATGTCGCTGATGCGGACACTTTGCGGCGAATGGGGCAAGGACGGCATCCGCTGCAACACCATCGCGCCGGGCGCGATCGGCGATACCGAGGGCGTCAAGCGCATCTACGAGGATTCGGGCCGCAAGGAGCTGGAGCTGTCCTCCATCCCGCTCGGCGAATTCGGCAAGACCTCCGACATCGCGGGCGCGGCCGTGTTCCTGTGCTCGGATGCGGGCCAGTACGTCACCGGCGCCGATCTGGTGGTCGATGGCGGCCGCAACCGCTCGCGCTCTTCGACCGGCGTGGCCGTGCCGAAGGCGGAGGCCGCTGCATGATCACCCAGTACCCCCATGTCGAGACCGAGCGCCGCGGCTCGGTCCTGATCATCCGGTTGGCCAATGAAAAGGCCAGCAACTCGCTGACCCGCGAGATGCGCTTCTCGCTGCGCGACATCGTCCGCGAGATCGAGGACGACCACACCGTGCGCGCGGTCTACCTGACCTCGAAGGGCAAGAACTTCTGCGCGGGCGGCGATTTGCGCATGCTGACCGAGGCCAACGAGCCCTGGCCGGTTCACCGCCGCTTCCGCCATGCGGCGACGCTGTTCCCGCCGCTCCTGCAGCTCAACCGCCCCGTCGTCTGCGGCGTGCGCGGCGTCGCCATCGGCGGCGGCATGGGGCTGGCGTTGATGGCGGATCTGGTCATCGTCGGCGAGAGCGCGAAGTTCAGCGCCGGGTTCTTCCGCCTCGGCGCGGTGCCGGATTGCATGACGCTCTACACGCTGCCGCGCACCATCGGCCTCGCGAAGACCCGGAACTTCATCTACACCAACGGCACCTGGGGCGCGGACGAGATCGTCTCGAACGGCCTGGCGCTCGAGGCGGTGCCGGATGACGAAGTCGACGCCAAGGGCCTGGCTCTGGCCGAGAAGCTCGCCTCCGGTCCGGCCGAGGTGATGGGCGTGGCCAAGCAGCTGCTCTTGAAGTCCTTCGAAAGCAGCGCGGCAGAGCTGATGGATTACGAGGATTTCGGCCAGGTTCTGGCGATGAGCTCGGTGGAGTTCCGCGAGGGGCTGCAGGCGCTGATCGAAAAGCGCCCTTCGGACCCTCAGGCCGCCGCCGCCGCGATCCCCTACAATGACGGGCTGCCCTCCTCGGTGAAGGCGGCGGAATAGCGGCATCCGGCCCGGGCCGCTGCGGTCCGGGCCGCATCCTTTCGGGAAGAGACCGGCCGGGCCGGGGGAGAGACGGAATGAAGATCGGCTATGTCGGGCTGGGCGTCATGGGCGGCGCGCTGGCGGAACGGCTGCTGCAATCGGGGCCGCTCGCGGTCCATGACCTCGGCGAGGCTGCGCGCGCGCGCTTCGCCAGCGCAGCGGCGCCGGCGAAGCGGTCCGGGGCGCGCAGCTGATAGACCGCCGCGGCCACCCCGCCCATCGAGATGCCCAGGAGCGCCCGCGCATCGCCGCTGCCGATCGCGCGGTGGCGGGTCTCGACGGCGGGAATGAAATCCTCGAAGAACATGGTTTCCCAGCGGGTGGCGCCGTCGGCATCGTCGAGGAAATAGGTGGCGACAGCGTTTCCGGCATCGCGGCGGCCGTCCGGGGCCACCGCAATCAGCGGCCGGATCTCGCCGGAGCCGATCATCCGGTCCAGCAGCTGGTCGATCCCCGCGAGGGTGAACCAGTCCGAGGGCTGGCCCGAACCGCCGCCATGCAGCAGGTAGAGGACCGGATAGTCGCGCCCGTCGCTGCCATAGCCTGGAGGCAGGTAAACCGCATAGCGCACCGGCCTGTCCAGCGTCTCGCTTGCCGCCACGTTGCCGAAGCGCACCTCGGCGCGGGGTCCGGAGGCCGTTGCCGCCAGCAGCGCCGCCGCGCCGAGCAGGGAACGAAGGACGCTCGGGGCCATGCGGATCTCCTCAGAAACTCAGCCGGTAGGACACGGTGATGCTGCCGCCGAGGACCCCGGGGCCATGCGAGCGGTCATCGTTCCAGGGCAGCCGGTTGTTGCTGTAATTGGCGTAGCTGATCCGGATCTTCTCGGTCAGCTCGTAGCTCGCCGTATAGGAAAAATCCGGGCTCCAGGGTTCGTGCACCCGCGGCGGATAGGCGTATCCGGTCAAGCCGACGCGCAGCTTCTCGGTCAGCGGCATGTTGCAGCCCAGCGACCAGGAGGCATCGGCGGGACTGGGAAGGCCGAGCCCGAAGGAACACGAGGCCACGCGGGTTTCATCGAAGCGGATCTTCGGCAGCGCCAGGTAGGCCCTGAGGTTTCCGTCCATCAGCGTCGGCATGTAATAGGCTCCGGCCGCGGCGAAGCGGGCCGAGTAGTTCGAGTAGTCCAGCAGCAGCACATCCGTGACGCGCCACGAGATCGCGTAGGTATAGTCGGGGTCCCAGGGGGCCTGCTGGTGCTGGATCGGGTAGTAGATGTAGTTGGCGCGCACCGAGACGCGCTCGGCCAGCCGCGCCGAGCAGCCGAGGCTGAATCTCAGCTTGCCGTATTCCGTGCTCTGGTCGTCATGGTCCGAATACTGGAGCGTGGCGCCGCTGCTGACCGAGCAGGACAGCCGGAACCGTTCCGCCATGCTCATCCGCTCCTCGCGCGGTTCCCCGGCCACGGGACGGCCCTGCGCGGGCGCCGACGCACCGGCCGGGCGGACGGTCCCGGCGGAGGCTGCAGGCGCGGTGCGGGCAGCGGTCCAGCACGCAGGCAGGCGCGCCATCCGCGCCGAAAAACAGCGCGAAGCCCTCGCCATGCAGCGTGACGCGGGTCACCGTCTGCGGATCGAGATCCTCGAGGAAGGAGACCGCGTGCCAAGCGTCGCGCCAATCGGGCAGGGCGTCGTCATCTGCCCGCGCGCTCCTTGGCCTCGCGCAGCGCGCGGCGCATGGCGATCCAGTCTGGATCGGCGGCGCGCATCCTGCGGTGATGCTCGGTGATCTGCTCCACGGCCTCCTCCTCGCCATGGCGGTCGAACTGCGCCGCGATCAGCGGCAGCATGGCGATGGCCAGCGCGCCATGGCCGATCGGGCCGCCATGAGTGCCGTCCGCCGCGCGGTCGAGCCGCATCACGAAATAGCGGTGGCGCAGGATCCAGCGGTCGTCGAGCGCGCCGAGGAACGGCGCCAGGTGGGGCTGGCCGCGCAGGTTGGGGCGCAGATGCTCGGTGGCGATGACATAGGGAATGCGGGCATGTTCCAGCAATCCCTGGGCCAGCAGGATGTTCTTGATCATCGCGATCCGGCCGACATGCTCGTTGTAGAGCTCGAGATAGCCGGCCAGCGGCGGCGGCAGCTCGTCGATCCGGTCATGCGGGATCGATGACAGGTTGAAGCGCTCGAAATCGCCGCCGCCGCAATATTCCATGCGCTGCGGCGGCGGGTAGTAGAGCAGCACCAGGTCGAATTCGAGCGCCGGCACGTGCTTCAGCAGCATCCGCGTGACATAGTCGCCGGAGGCGCCGCCGACCGACAGGTTCAGCAGGTTGACCTCGTCGCGCGGAATGCCGAGCGCCTCCGAAAGGTGGTCGGCGACGCGGCTGCCGTAAGTCAGCTCCTCGGCCAGCCCGGTGCCGAAGGAATTGCTTTCGCCAATCACGCAGATCCGGATGCGCGCGGCCGGGTCGTAGTCCTTGCCGCGGAAGCCCGCGCTGTTGAAGCGGTAGGCCACGGTGTCGCTGGCATCCTTGCCGTAGCGCGTGGTCACCGCGCCGGGGATGTGGTCGTCCTGGCGGATGTCGCAGGGCTGGACTTCCCAGTCGAGGGTCTCGGAGGGGGTCATCAGCGCCATCGGCAGCACCTCGTCCGGGGATCAGTCGGGTGGCAGGTCATCGCGGTAGTCCTTGCGCAGGGCGGCGGGCTGCGCCGCCTTGGTCATCAGGCAGTCCTCCACCACGAGCAGGTCGATCGCCGAGCCCATGAAGCAGCGATAGGCGTCCTCGGGGCTTTCGACGATCGGCTCGCCGCGCAGGTTGAAACTGGTATTGACGAGGATCGGACAGCCGGTGGCGGCATGGAAGGCGGAAAGCAGCGCGTGGAAGCGCGGCGAAACTTCGCGGTCGACGGTCTGGACGCGGGCGGAAAAATCCAGATGGGTGACCGCCGGGATCTCCGAGCGCGGCACAGCCAGCCGCTCGGGGATCGGCGCGCGGGGATCCGGCGTGCCGGCGCTGCGGCGGCGCGGCTCCGCGACGGGCACGACCTCCAGCATGTAGGGGCTGGGCCCCGTCAGCGCGAACCAGTCCGCGGCATGTTCGGCCATTACCGCCGGGGCGAAGGGGCGCAGCGTCTTCTGCATCTCCGGGCGGCGCGGATCAGCAAGGATCGAGCGCTGTCCCAGCGCGCGCGGCCCGAATTCCATCCGCCCCTGCATCCAGCCCGCCACCTGGCCTTCGCCGAGGGCCGCGGCGACGCGGCGGTCGATCTCGGCGGGCGGGTGGACCTCCAGCACGGCGCCGAGCTTGCGCAGCCTGCGTGTCGAGGATCAGCCGCGTGACCTCGTCGGTCTCGTAGGGCACCAGCGCCTCGTTGAGGAATTCCGCGAGCGGCAGGTCGGCGAGCGCATAGCGCGCCGCGACCCGCTGGGCCTCGGTTTCCGCTGCGATCCCGGCAAGCTGGTCGCCGGAGCGGGCGGGGGTGGCGGCGGCCATCAGGGCGGCGAGCGATCCGAAGCGGAAGGTCTCGCCCCCGGCGGTTGCGCTGTAGACGGGCATTCTTGATCCTCAGGCGTTGCGCAGATGGGTGGCCCAGCTCGGCGAGCCGGTGATGCTGCGGAAGCGCATCAGCTTCCACATGCCGTATTTGTGGAAATCGAAATCGAGCCGCGACACCTTGAGCTGCACCATCGACCACCAGGCCCATTTCACGTCGGCGAGCGCCTTGTGGATGGTGACGCGGGCGACAAGCTGCGGCGTGACCTTGCCGAAATATTCCTCGATCATCTCGGCCTCCTGCTCCTCGGTGAAGAACATCTCGCCGAACCAGATGCCTAGGTCGTAGCAGCGGTCGTTCATCGAGGCGTATTCGTAGTCGATCAGCATGATCGAGCCGTCGCCGCCGATCATGAAATTGCCGGGCATCGGGTCGTTGAAGGAGGGCACCAGATCGAGGCCGGAGGCCGAGAGCGCCTCGCGCGCCATGCGGTCGTTGAGCTTGATCCAGTCGGTGTCGCGCGGCCAGGGGCTGCCGAGCTCGCGCATCTGCGCCTCGTGCTCGTCGATCATGTCGAAGACCGTCTTCGTCAGCCCCAGGGCGGGCAGGCCGTGCATCCGCCGGTAGGCCGCCATCGCCTCCATCCTGAGGTCGCGCAGCGCGAAATCGGCATGGGTGGAGGGCCGCCGGTCGGGGATGAAGTCGTTGATCTCGATGCCGTGATGGGCGAGGTCGTCATAGACTGCCGGGCCGAGGCCGGCGGCCGCCGCCTTCTGCGAGGCGTCGAGCGCGGCCTTGCGGTCGATGAACATCTCGGTGCCGTTGCCCGGCAGCTTGACGAAATAGTCCCGGCCGGAGGCGAGCTGCACCCGCCAGTTGGAATTGCTGATCCCGCCCGAAACCGGGGCATAGCCCGCACCCGCGCCGCCGCCGAAAAGCGCGGCCTCGCGGATTGCGGATTCCAGCGTGTGTTCCTCGGGCGAGACCGCCTGTCCGAGCGTCTTCATGATTGTCCCCCGGCGATCCGGATCTTCTCCTCGAATTGCGGATGGGTCAGGCCGAGCCTGGCCCGCATCATCCGCCATTCGGAATATTTCAGCCATTCCAGTCCCTTGCGGACCGAGGCGGCGCCGGTCACGCGGGCCTCGAGCGCATGCATCACGTCGTCGACGATCGACCACAGCCGCGCGCGGGCGAAGGCCGCCTTGTCCAATCCGCCCATGTAGAGCGTCGCGGGGGCGACCATGTCGGCCTCGAAATCGGTGATCTCGGCCAGGAGGACGCCGAGGTCGAACATCGGGTCGTTCATGCCGGCGCGGTCGAAATCGACGAGCAGCACGTCGTCCCGCTCCGGTCCGGCCAGCAGGTTCGAGGACGAGCCGTCATTGCGGCAGGGCACGGTGGGCGCCGCGAGCAGCGGGCCGCGCAACGGCGCGATGAGCGACAGCACCCAGCCGATATCCTGCGGCAGCGCAGTGCCGGTCTCATGCGCGCGGGCCATGGCGCGGTCGATCGCCGCGAAGGCATCGAAGCGGTGCGCGAGGCGCCCCGGAGCGCCGCGCAGCGGACGGATCACTTGCCGAGGGCGATGCCCTCGCGGCGCGGATCGGCGCCGCCGAGCAGGCCGCCGGGGGTGACGGCAATGGCGTGGATGCCGGAATTCAGCTCGGTCTGCCTGATCTCGAAGCCCATCTCCGCCAGCGGTGCAGCCAGCGTTCCCGCCGCCGTGCCGGCCTCGATGTCGTAACTGCCGAAGCGGTTCACCAGATGCGGCTGGGCGGCGGCCTCCTGCGGGTCCATCCCCCAGTCGATCACCCCGATCACGTTCTGCGCGACATAGCCGATGATCCGGCTGCCGCCCGGCGAGCCGGTGACGTAGAGCGGCGCGCCGTCCTTCATCACGATGGTCGGCGCCATCGAGCTGCGCGGCCGCTTGCCGGGCTCCACCCGGTTGGCGATCGGCAGCCCGTCCTCATGGGTGCGGAAGGAGAAATCGGTCAGCTCGTTGTTCAGCAGGAACCCGCCCGGCGCCATCAGCCGCGAGCCGAAGCCGTTCTCGATCGTCGTCGTCATGCTGAGCGCGTTGCCGTACTGGTCGACGATCGAGACATGCGAGGTCGAGGGCAGCTCGAGGCTCGCGTCGTCGCCCCAGAGCATTGCATGGTCGAATTCCGGACGGCCCGGCTCGGCCGCGGGCAGCGCCGCCTCGGTCCCCGCCAGCAGGTCGGCGCGGCTGCGCAGGTAGTCCGGATCGGTCAGCCCGGCCACCGGCATCGGCACGAAATCGCTGTCGGCCATGTAGCGGCCGCGATCGGCGAAGGCGAGCCGCGAGGCATCGCCGATCAGCCGCCAGGCGCGCGGGCTTTCCGGCCCCATGGCGCGGATGTCGAAATTCTCCAGCATGCCGAGGATCTGGCCGACGGTCAGCCCGCCGGAACTGGGCGGCCCCATGCCGCAGACCTCGGCCGCGCGGTAGGGGACGCAGACTGCCGGGCGCTCCTTGACCTTGTAGACCGCCAGGTCGTCGAGCGAGAGCACGCCGGGATTGCCCTCGGCGCCCCGCACGGTGTCGACGATGCCCTGTGCCACCACGCCCTTGTAGAACGCATCCGTGCCGCCCGCGGCCAGCGCCCTGAGGGTGCGCGCATAGGCCGGGTTGGCCAGCCGGTCGCCTGCCTTGAGCGGCTGGCCCTTGGGCAGGAAATAGGCCGCGGTGGCCGGGAAGCGGCCGAGCCGCTCGGCATCGGCCGCCACCAGCGAGGCCAGCCGCGGCGAGACCGCGAAGCCCTGGTCGGCGAGGTTGATCGCCTCGAGGAACAGGCCGGGCCATTCCTTCTTGCCCCAGCGCTCATGCGCGGCCTTCATCAGCGCGGGCGTGCCCGGCGTGCCGACCGAGCGGCCGCCGACCACCGCGTCGTAGAACTTGAGCGGCTCGCCCGCTTCGTCCTGGAAGAGCTGCGGCGTGACGTCCATCGGCGCGGTCTCGCGGCCGTCGAGCGTGGTCACGGTCCCGGTGGCCGCGTCGTACCACACGAGGAAGGCGCCGCCGCCGAGCCCCGAACTCTGCGGCTCGACGAGCCGGGAACGGAGGGCTTCGGCGAGCGTCATCCTTGCGGAGGGCGAGACCCTGGGCCCGGTCCGAGGCCCGGCTGCGGGCGGTCGGCGCGAAGGCCAGCGTCTGGGAGCAAAGGTCTCGGGCGAACTGGGGAGCTGTCATGTCCGGGGCTTGAGGAACCGTCCGGGCCGGGCCAGCGCATGCTCGCAGACAGGTTCGTCCGCCACGGGCCGAATGCGCTTTGGCTTCGCCTTCCCGCCGTGACCGGGGCTTGGTCCGCCTTCGCGGCCGGGACCGCGCCGCCTGCCAACGGGGCGGAAGAAGACATGCGGGGCAAAGGCCGTCCCTGCCCCGCACGCGCGGATGTCCCTCCGCCGCGCCGTCCTGCGGCACGCGGCGGAGGCAGATCATTACCAGGAGGTCAGGACCGTGCCGTGGTACTTCTCGTCGATAAAGGCCTTCACCTCGTCGGAATGGTAGGCCTCGATGAGCGGCGCGACCCAGGACGCGTCCTCGTCGCCTTCGCGCACGACGATGATGTTCACATAGGGGTTGTCGGCCTTCTCCATCGCGATGGAGTCGGTCTTCGGGTTCAGGCCGGCCGCGATGGCGTAGTTGGTGTTGATCATCGCCGCGTCGAGATCCGCCAGCGACCGCGGCAGCTGCGCCGCGTCAAGCTCCTGGAAGCGCAGGTTCTTCGGGTTTTCGGTGATGTCGAGCACGGTCGGCACCAGGCCGGTGCCCTCGGCCAGGGTGATCAGCCCCAGATCCTGCAGCACCAGCAGCGCGCGGCCGCCATTGGTCGGGTCGTTCGGAATGCCGACGGTGGCGCGCTCTCCGAGCTCGTCCGGGCCGGCGATCTTGTCGGAATAGAGCCCCATCGGCGTGGTGATGGTGTTCGCCACCGGCACCAGCGCGAAGCCGCGGTCCTTCATCTGGTTCTCCAGATAGGGGCCGTGCTGGAACGAGTTGGCCTCGATGTCGCCATCGGCCAGAGCCTGGTTCGGCACAACGTAGTCAGAGAACTCGATGACGTCGATGTTCAGGCCCATCGGAGCGGCAATCTTGGCCACCTCTTCCATGATCTCGGCATGCTCGCCCGGGGACACGCCCACGCGGATATCCTCGGCGGCGGCCATCCCGGCGGTCAGCGCCAGCGCGGAGGCAACGGTCATCAGCATCTTCATGTCGATACTCCTTCTGTCTTTGTCTTGTTGCGGATCAGGCGCCGCGGTTGCGGGGCGCCCGCTTGTCCACGCGGCGCGCGATCCATTCGCCGAGGCTCTGCGCGGCCTGCACGAGGACGATGAGGATCACCACCACGGCGGCCATCACGTCGGGCATGAAGCGCTGGTAGCCGTAGCGGATGCCGAGATCGCCGAGGCCCTCGCCGCCGACGGCGCCGACCATGGCCGAATAGCCGATCAGGCTGACCACGGCGAGCGTCAGGCCGAGCGTGATGCCGGGCAGCGCCTCGGGGATCAGCACCTTGCGGATGATCTGCAGGGGCGTCGCGCCCATCGCGCGGGCCGCCTCGATCAGGCCGCTGTCGACCTCGCGGATCGCGTTCTCGATCAGCCTCGCGATGAAAGGAATGGCCGCGATGGTCAGCGGCACGATGGCGGCGGTGGTGCCGATCGAGGTGCCCGCGACCATGCGGGTGAAGGGGATGATCGCCACCACGAGGATGATGAACGGCACCGAGCGGGTGGCGTTGACGAGGATGCCGAGCACCTTGTTGACCGCCGGGGCCGACAGCAGCTCGCCCTTGCGAGAGCAGGCCAGGAACACGCCGATCGGCAGGCCCGCGACCGCGCCGATCACGGTGGCGACGGCGACCATGTAGAGCGTCTGCCCGGTCGCCTCGAGGAGCATGTTGATCAGGTTAGCCGACATAGCCCAGCACCTCCGTCCGCTGCTGATGGGATTCCAGATAGGCCCGCGCCTCGGCGCCGCGCTCGGCGGGGACCGAAATCAGCAGGTTGCCGAAGGGCCGCGCGCCGACCTCCTCGATGGCGCCGGCGAGGATGTTGACCTCGACCCCGAGCGCCGCGCTCATCTCCGCCAGCAGCGGATCGGTGGCGCGCTCGCCGAGGAAGGTGATGCGGATCACCTCGCGCGACGGGCCGCCGGGGCGTTCGGCGGTCAGCCGGTCGGCAAGGAAGCGCGGCAGCGTCACGCCGGTCACGCCCGACAGGAAGGACCGCGTGGTCGGATGCGCGGGCGCGGTGAAGATGTCGTAGGTCTCGCCCTGCTCGACGATGCGGCCGCCCTCGATCACCGCGACATGGCTGGCGATGTCGCGCAGCACCGCCATTTCATGGGTGATCATCAGGATGGTCAGGCCGAGGTCGCGGTTGATCTCGGCGAGAAGCCGCAGCACGGTCTGGGTGGTCTCGGGATCGAGCGCCGAGGTGGCCTCGTCCGACAGGAGCACCTTGGGGCCGGTGGCCAGCGCCCGGGCGATGCCGACCCGCTGCTTCTGCCCGCCCGAAAGCTCCGCCGGATAGCGGTCGGCCAGCGCCTCGAGCCCGACCCTCGCGATCAGGTCGCCGGTGCGGCGGCGGATCTCGGCGGCGGGCACGCCCGCGATCTCCATCGGCAGCGCGACATTGCCGCGGACCGTGCGCGAGGCAAGCAGGTTGAAATGCTGGAAGATCATGCCGACTTCGCGGCGGATTTCGCGCAGCCTGGCGCCTTTCGCGGTGCCGACATCGCGGCCGCCGACCATGACCTTGCCGGTGGTCGGGCGTTCCAGCCCGTTGACCATCCGCAGGAGCGTGGATTTGCCCGCGCCCGAGCGGCCGATGATCCCGGTGATCGAGCCCGGCGCCACGGCAAGGTCGACGCCTTCCAGCGCCATGACGCTGCCGCCCTTGGCGTCGAAGCTCTTGCCGACGCCGTCGAAGGTGATGGCCGCACCGGCCAAGGTGTCGCTTTGCATCGGAGGTCCCGGTTCTGCGTGGTTTCGTGTCTGCGGCCCGTAGACCGGAAGCGGGCGGCCAAGGCAAGCCCGCCCGAGGGAAAAGCAAAGCCGGAGCACCGCATCGCGGCCCTCCGGCTGGAAGGACGGGGCCCGGAGGCCCCGCCGGTCAGGTCGTGCCGCTCAGTGCGTGGCAGCCGCCCCGCGGACCGCCGCGACATCGGCGGCGCTCACTGCCGGCGCGTCATTGCCCCAGGCGCTGCGCAGGAAGCTTGCGAGCTCGGCGATCTCGCCGTCGTCGAGGCGCTCGGCATAGCCCTGCATCACCAGGTGCATCGGCCGCTTGCCGGTCGGGGGCACATCGGCGCCGTTCAGGATCACCGACAGGAGCGGCCCGGTCTCGGACCCGGTGACCAGCGAGTTGCCCGCCAGTTCCGGGAAGATCTCCGGAGCGCCCTTGCCGGTCACGAAATGGCAGCCCGAGCAGTTGTCGAGATAGAGCCGCGCGCCTTCCGGCATGCCCGGCTGCGCCTCGGTCAGCATCGCCGCCGTGGCCTCGCCCGCCGCATCCGCCGGCGCTTCGGGCAGCGACCCCGAGTTGGCCGCCAGCGTTTCCGGGATCCCGCCCGCATCGCCGTCGAGCCCCTTGAGGAAGGCCGCCATGGCAAGGTTGTCGGCATCGCTCAGGTGCTGGAGCGAATGCTCGACCACGAGGCCCATCTCGCCATTGGCGGCGGAATGCGCGTTGCGGCCGGTTGCCAGATAGGCGGCCAGCTCGGCGACCGACCAGTCCTTCAGCGCGGAGCCGTCACCGTGCAGCGCCGGGGCGTTCCAGCCGTCGATCACGCCGCCTGCGAGGAAGTTGCCGTCCGCGGCGGTGACGCCGTCCTGCGACATGAAGGGCGTGCGCGGGCTGTGGCAGGCCGCGCAGTGGCCTGCGCCCTCGACCAGGTAGCGGCCGCGGGCTTCGGGCGTGCCGGCGATCTCCGCCGAGGGACCCGAGGCATGGCCGAGCGCCAGCCAGTTCCACGCCCGGATGCCGAAGCGCAGGTTGAACGGGAAGGCCAGGCTGGTGGTCTCGACCTCGTTGCGCACCGGTTCGACCTCATTCATCATGTAGCCGTAGAGCGCGCGGATGTCGGCCTCGGTCATCAGCCGGTAGTTCTCGTAGGGCATCGCCGGATAGAGATGCGTGCCGTCGGCCGCGATCCCGTCGACCAGCGAGGCGCGGAACTCGTCCAGCGTCCAACCGCCGATGCCGGTTTCCGGATCGGGGGTGATGTTGGTCGACCAGATCGTGCCCATCGGGCTGGCGATGGCGCGCCCCCCGGCCAGCGGCTCGCCGCCCGGCGCGGTGTGGCAGGCCACGCAGTCGGAGGCGTGCATGACGTATTCGCCCTGCCCCGGCTCCGGCTGCCAGCCGGCGGCCAGCTCTTCGCTGGGCGCGGTGCGCTTCACCGGGACGTAGATGAACGCAAGGAGCGCCACGACGCCGAGGACGGCGAGACCGCCGGCGAGTCTGAGAAAACATTTCATCGGGGATCTCCTCAGACCAGCGGACGCGGGTTGGACAGGTACTGGGTGCGGATCGCGTTCACCGTCCAGTAGGCCAGGCCGCCGACCAGGCCCGTCGGGTTGTACTGGGTGTTCTGGACGAAGTTGCCCGCGCCCATGGCGAAGACGTTATGCGCCTTCCAGGTCTGGCAATAGCGGTTGACCGCGCCTTCGGCTGCCGTCTCGGACATGATGTGGCCGCCGGTATTGTGCGTGGTCTGGTAGGGCCGCACGTCGTATTGCGCGCCCGGCCCCTTGAAGCCCGACTGCATCAGGTCGGGGTTCATCGAGGCCGCCAGCGGCTCCATCATCGACTTCATGTACTGGTTCATCCGCAGGTCGTTGTCCTGCCAGTTGAACGTCATCCGCATCAGCGGCCGCCCGTGGCGGTCGGTGTAGGTCGGATCCAGGTCGAGATGGTTGTTCTCGTAGGCCATGTGCGAGCCGTGCGAGCCGATCGACATCGCGTGGCCGTACCACTTGCCGATGCCGTCCTTCCAGCCTGCGCCCCAGCTCGGCGTGCCCTTCGGCAGCGGCATGTTGCGGATCGGCTGGCCGTTGAACGTGCCCGAGCGCCAGTAGGAGCCGCCGATGAAGCCGAGCGCGCCGAAGTCGTTCTGGTTCACCGAGAAATCGTCGATGCACACGCCGTTGGCGCCGTGGCCGACGAACGGGTTGAAATGCTCGTCCTCGAAGAACATCGTGACGCCGCCGTTCATCTGGTAGGCGTAGCTCTTGCCCAGCGTCCCCTGTCCGGTCAGCGGGTCATAGGCCTCGCCCAGCCCCGAGAGCAGCATCAGGTGGACGTTGTTGAGCTGGTAGGAGGACAGGATGACGATGTCCGCGGGCTGGAACACCTCTTCCTGCGCGGCCTCGTCCCAATAGGTGACGCCGGTCGCGGTCCTGCCGTCCTCGGCCAGCTCGACGCGCAGCACCTCGGACTCGGTGCGGCACTCGAAATTCGGCATCCGCTTCAGCGCGTCGAGGATCGCGGTCTGCGGCGAGGATTTCGAATACTGGTAACAGCCGTAGCGCTCGCAGAAGCCGCAGTAGTTGCACGGCCCCATCTGCATTCCGTAGGGGTTCACATAGGCGGTGGAGGCGATGCCGGCCGGCGCCTGGAACGGGTGGTACCCGGCGGCGGTGCAGGCATCGTGGAACTTCTGGCTGTCCCAGGTCCGCTTCTGCTGCGGCATCGGGTAGTCTTCGGACCGCCAGCCCTCGAAGGGGTTGCCGCCCTCCTGGATCTCGCCGTTGAGGTTCCCGGCCTTGCCGGAAATGCCCGCGACCTTCTCGAAATGGGTGAAATGCGGCTCCAGCTCGTCATAGCTGACCGGGTAGTCGCCCAGGTTCATGCCCTCGGGAATGATGCCTTCGCCCCAGTTCTCGGCGACATGGCTGCGCAGCCGAAGTTCCTCGGGCTGGGGCCGCCAGTTCAGGCCGTTCCAGTGGGTTCCGGCGCCGCCGACGCCGTTGCCGGGCAGGAAGGAGCCGAGGCTGCGATAGGGCAGCGCGGTCTCGTCGCCGCTGCGCCGCACGGTGACGGTCTGCTGCGACGGCTTCTGCATCATCTTGAGCCGGACGCCGTATTTCAGCTCGTCGATCTGGTTGGGATACTTGAAGTCCGGCACGGTCGCCTGGTCATGGCCGCGCTCCAGCGCGACAATGTCGAGCCCCTCGCGCGCCAGCTCGATCCCGGCGATCGATCCGGTCCAGCCGAGGCCGACGATGACGACGTCTTTCTTCTGTTCCTGACGTGCCATGTTCAGGCCCTTCGCCGCTGATGGAGACCGGACCCAGCGGGTACTCGATGTTGTGGCGCTCGGGCCATTCGCGATAGGCCGCGCGGGCGCCCGGGAAGCCGATATAGACCCAGGACTGCATGCCGTGGTTGCCGCCGTAGAGCGGATCGGCGAAGTAGCCTTCCTTGGTGTTGGCAAGCAGGATCGCAAAGAAGTCGCGCAGCTCGGCCTCGAGCCCCGGCTCGCCCTCCTGCAGCGCGGCCAGCGCCGCGTCCTGATGCGCGGGATCGAGCGCGGAGAAGACGGTGCCATAGGTGGTTTCGCACCACGCATCGAAGGCCGGAATCGCGCGGCGGTAGACTTCGGCCGGGCTCAGCGGGGTCTGCCAGCCGCGGGCGGGCTCGGCGGAGGCATCGTGCGGCCCCTGCATGTACCAGTCATCGGCGGAGCCGTAGTCCCCGGCCAGCTGGCGGTCGATGAAGACCGGCACCCGCGCCTCGATGGCGCCCGGGCCGTCGCCTTCCGACGGGATCAGCCGCGCGGTCGCGGCCATCACGAAGGCCCATTCGGCCTCGGTCAGGTATTCGCGCTGGTACTCGTCGAGGGGAACCGGCGGGGCGGTTTCGCGGGCAGCCGCGGGCAGGCCGGCGCCCGTCAGGGCGAGGCCGAGCGCCGTGGTCTTGAGAAAGCCGCGGCGGCTGGGGAAATCAGGTAAATCGTTCATCAGCGGTCCTGCCTGGTAGGTGGAACACGAGCCATCATTGAAAGACTCGGCGCGTCCCTATGCCCGGCGGACCGCCCCTGCAACCTGCCCGGACCGCGCCGCCGGGCCGGGCAGCGCGCCGACGAGCGGAGCCCGGGCGGATGCTGGGCGGCCAACAAACATCTGTCATCCATGAAAAATTGATCATTTAGGCACTGCCTGCCGGGTGCGGCAGGTCCGCGCGCAAAAAGATATGTGCACATATGACATCTGCTTCGTTCATAAATGCACGAAAACTTCCGCTCCATCGGCGTTTCCGATGGAGCGCGGGCGGCCCTGCACAGCGGAATGCGGATGTTCCGCCGGAAATGCAGGGAGCTGCGGCCGGGCCTGCGCGCGGGCCGGCCGCCCGCCGGATCCTGCCGCAGGCGTCCGTGCTGTCCGGCGTTCGGACGACCTGCTGGAGCTGCGCGACGCGCTCTTCGCCTGGAGGATCGCCGACCGGCTGCCCGGGCTTGCCTGTCCGCTGCGGCTGCTGAACTCGGCCGCGGTCGAGGCGGCGCATGGCCGCGATCCGCTGCCCTGCCTCGCGGATGTGCCGCGCCGCATCTACGGGCGGGGACATTTTCCGCAGATCGCGGATCCGGCGGCCCTGCTGCCCGTTCTCTGCGCGGAACTCGCTGAAATCGATACTACAACACCAATTCGGTATACGGCAGCCGATGGTTCGCATATACCCTGACCCCGGCCAGCGCGGCGCAGATGCCGCCGGACCAAGAGGAGAGCCCATGTCACAGATCGCCGAGACCAGCCCCGGGAAACCGGCCCGCCGCCCGTTGACGCGTGCCGAGGAGCTCCGCCAGGATCTCGAGCGGCTGATCGTCGAGGGCGAGCTGAAGCCCGGCGACCGGCTGGACGAGACCGAGATCGCGGCCCGCTTCTCGGTGTCGCGCACGCCGGTCCGCGAGGCGATCAAGGGGCTGGTCGCGACCGGGCTGGTCGAGGTGCGCGGCCGCCAGGGCACGATGGTGACGCAGCTGTCGATCCCGATGCTGATCGAGATGTTCGACCTGATGGCCGCGCTCGAGGGGCTCTGCGCGCGGCTGGCGGCGCGGCGCGCCTCGCGCGAGGAGAAGGCGAAGATGCTCGAGGTGCAGGAGCGCCTTGAGGCTGCCTTCGAGACCGGCGATCCGGTGGCCTTCTACTGGATCAACGAGGAATTCCACGACCTGCTCTACGAGGCGGCGCATACCCATTTCCTGGCCTCGCAGACCATCGCGCTCAGGCTGCGGCTGTCGCCCTACCGGCGGCAGGTGACCTACCAGCCGGGCAAGATGCGCGCGACGCTGAGCGAGCATCGCGAGATCATCGAGGCGATCGATGCGGGCGACAGCGACCGCGCGATGGTCGCCGCCAGTGAGCATGTGCGGCTGCTCGGCGACCACCTGTCGGATTTCATCGCGACGATCCCGCCGCATCTGCTGGGCTGAGCCGGCAGCCGCGGGGGTCCGGTGCCGCGCGGGCACCGGCCCGGCCGGTCAGGCCAGCGACAGCAGCAGAAGCGCCAGCGCCAGCGCGCCGGCAAGGACATCGCGGCGGGTCGGAGCGGTCGGGGCGGCCATCAATGCCCCTCCCCGATCGCGCCCGGCACCGGACCGAGCGGCGTGCCCGGCATGGCGCGGATCGAGCGGAGGAACTCCCAGACCTCGCGCAGCTCCGCGTCGGAGATCTCGGTCTCGCGGAAGGACGGCATCGCATTCAGCCCCTGGCGGGTGACGTGATGCAGAGTCTGGTAGTCGATCTGCTGCAGCCGCAGATCCGGGGCGACGCCGGTGCCGTGGCATTGCAGGCAGGTGTTCTGCGCCAGCCTTGCGCCCGAGCGGTCGCCGGGCGGCAGCGCCGCAGCAGCCTCGGTGGCGGGCGTGACGGCGGATTGCGCCGCCAGCGCGCCCGGCAGCGCAGACGCCAGGACCAGCGCGGCGAGGGAAAGGGGATGGGTCATCTTGGTCTCCGCTCGGTCAGGGAAGCAGCGCGCGCGCCGCGGCTGTCGTTCATGGCGTTGCGCACGTAATTGGCGATGTCGGCGATGGTGGCGTCGTCGAGCAGGAAGGCAGGCATGCGGATCCGGCCCCCGCTGTCGGACAGCCCCGCCAGCACCGGCATGATCACGTTGCCCGCGCCCGCGCCGACGGCATGGTGCCCGGCCAGCGCCGGGGCGAAATCCGGGATGCCCGGAGCCTGGCGCTGCTTTATGCCGCCGCCCCCGATCCGGTGGTGGCGCTGCTCGAAGAGGTCGCCGCGCCGAACCGGATCAAGAAGCACCTGAAGCGGCACAAGCCGTTTCACCGGGCGATCTGGCGCGGCGACGGGGCGAAGGCCCGCGCGCTGTTCCCGCAGGGCCGCCTGCCCGCCTCCGAGGCGGTGATCCGCAACCGGCTGCGCGCCGCCGGGCTGTGGCTGCGCTGAGTCCCTGCAGGGCGATGACGGAACAAGACAGCGAAACGCGACTTCCCGAAACCGCGGAGCCCGTTTCAACGCGCGATGGCCTGCGCTATCGCTGCGCGGACCGGTTGCCGAGGATCAGCCAGGCGGCCAGCGCGATTTCGACGGCGAAGAACCAGACCGCCTGCATCCCCGCCCCGTCGATCACGATTCCCGCCAGCCGTCCCGCGGCGGCGCCCGCATAGGCGAAGCCCGCAACCTGGAGCGCCACCGGAGATTTCAGCAGCAGTCCGGCCAGGCCCAGTCCGACGAAGAGCGCGCCATTGGCCGCGCGGATCTCGCTCAGGCCCATCGTCGAGCCCGGAGCGAGCTGCAGGTCCAGCACCGCGAGCGTGTAGCCCGGCGCGAGAAAGCCCACCAGGCCGAAGCCGATCGTCGCCGCCATTGCGGCCAGGTTCAGGATGCGTCGCATGCGTCTTCTCCTTGCAGTCCCGGGGGATACGCAGCGCGCGCCGTTCCGGATCGGAAAAAGCCGCGCCCGCAACGGAAAAGGCCCGCTCCCTCGCGGGAACGGGCCTCTGTCCGCAGGTCCGGGATCAGGCTTCGGCGATCTCGACGAAGACCAGGTCCCGCTCGGCCGCGCCCTTCGCAAAGGACAGCGCCTCCTGGTATTCCGGGCTGTTGTAGCAGGCCTCGGCCGCCTCGATGCTGTCGAAGCGGACCACCACGTTGCGCGCGCGCTCGGTGCCCTCGACCCATTTGTAGCGGGTGCCGCGGGCCAGGAACGTGCCGCCATGCTTCTCGATCGCGGGACCGGCAAGCTTGGCGTACTGGCCATAGGCCGCCTCGTCGGCCACCGCGACATGGGTGATCCAGAGCGCGGCCATCAGAGCGATTCCAGCAGGCGTTCGACGCTGGCCAGCGCCTCGGGCGCCTTGGCGGCATCGGTGCCGCCGGCCTGGGCCATGTCGGGACGGCCGCCGCCGCCCTTGCCGCCCAGTTCCGCCGCCGCCGCCTTGACCAGATCCACCGCCGAAATCCGGTCGGTCAGATCGCCGGTCACGCCGGCCGCCACCGCCGCCTTGCCGTCGGCATCGGCGATCAGGACGATCACGCCCGAGCCCAGCCGTTCCTTGTGCGCGTCGATCAGCGGACGGAGATCCTTGCCCGAAACGCCCGAGAGGCTCTGGCCGAGGAAGGTCACGCCCTTGATTTCCTTGGTTTCCGGCCCCGAAGACGCGCCGCCGCCCATGGCGATGTCGCGGCGCAGCTGCGCCACCTCGTTCTGCAGCGCCCGGCGTTCGTCGAGCAGCGCCTGGAGGCGCGCGGGCACGTCATCGGCCTGCGCCTTCAGCACGCCCGCAGCTTCGGACAGCGTCGCCGCCTGGCCCGCGAGATAGTCGAAGGCGGCCTGGCCGGTCAGCGCCTCGATCCGGCGGATGCCCGCGGAGGATGCGCTGTCGCCGAGGGTGACGAACATGCCGATCTCGCCCAGCCGCTTGACATGGGTGCCGCCGCAGAGCTCCAGCGAATAGACATCGCCGGAGACGCCCTTGCCCGAACCCGCCTGCTGGCCCATCTGCACGACCCGGACCTCGTCGCCGTATTTCTCGCCGAAGAGCGCCTGGGCGCCCAGGTCGCGCGCCTCGTCCGGGGTCATGATGCGGGTCTCGACCGCGCCGTTCTGGCGGATCATCGCGTTCACATCCGCCTCGACGCGCTTCATTTCCTCGGCAGTCACCGCCTTGGAATGGCTGAAGTCGAAGCGCAGCCGGTCATCGGCATTGAGCGAGCCGCGCTGCGCGACATGGGTGCCGAGCACCTCGCGCAGCGCCTCGTTCAGCAGGTGCGTCGCCGAGTGGTTGGCGCGGATCGCGGCCCGGCGGGCGCCGTCGACGATCAGCTCGGCGCCCTGCCCGGCGGAAACCGTGCCCTCGGTCACTTCGGCGAAGTGGATGAAGACGCCGGCCGACTTCTTGGTGTCGGTGATGGTGGCGGTGCCGGTCGCGGTCTTCAGGCGGCCGCTGTCGCCGACCTGGCCGCCGCTTTCGGCGTAGAACGGGCTCTGGTTGACCACGATCTGCACCGTCTCGCCCTTGGCGGCCTCCTTCGCCGCGGCACCGTCCTTGACGATCGCCAGCAGCTGGCCTTCGGAATATTCGTGCTCGTAGCCTAGGAATTCCGTCACGCCGTGCTTCTCGGCCAGGTCGAACCAGATCGCCGCATCGGCGGTCTCGCCCGACCCCGCCCAGGCGGCGCGCGCCTTGGCCTTCTGCTCGGCCATGGCGGCGTCGAAGCCGTCGGTATCGACCGTGTGGCCCTTTTCGCGCAGCGCGTCCTGGGTCAGGTCGAGCGGGAAGCCGTAGGTGTCATAGAGCTTGAACGCGGTCTCGCCGGGCAGCTCGGCGCCCTCCGGCAGATCGACGAGCGCGTCGTCGAGCAGCTTCAGGCCGCGGTCCAGCGTCTGGCGGAAGCGATTCTCCTCGAGGCGCAGCGTCTCCTCGATCAGCGCCTGCGCCTGGCCGAGTTCCGGATAGGCCTGGCCCATCTGCGCAACCAGCGCCGGAACCAGCCGGTGCATCAGCGGGTCCTGCGCGCCCAGCAGGTGGGCATGGCGCATGGCGCGGCGCATGATGCGGCGCAGCACGTAGCCGCGGCCGTCATTCGAGGGCGTCACGCCGTCGGCGATCAGGAAGGAGGTCGAGCGCAGGTGGTCGGCGATCACCCGGTGATGCACCTTCGCCGGACCGTCCGGATCAATGCTGGTCGCATGGGCCGAAGCCTCGATCAGCGAGCGCATCAGGTCGGTGTCGTAGTTGTCGTGCTTGCCCTGCAGCAGCGCGCCGATCCGCTCCAGCCCCATGCCGGTATCGATCGACGGCTTCGGCAGCGCCTCGCGGCGGCCGTCCTCGAACTGCTCGTACTGCATGAAGACGAGGTTCCAGATCTCGATGAACCGATCGCCATCCTCTTCCGGCGAGCCGGGCGGGCCGCCCCAGACATGGTCGCCGTGGTCGTAGAAGATCTCGGTGCAGGGACCGCAGGGGCCGGTCGGACCCGCGGACCAGAAATTGTCGTCGGTCGCGATGCGGATGATCCGGTCATCGGGCAGGCCCGCGACCTTCTTCCAGATGTTCACCGCCTCTTCGTCGGTATGGTAGACGGTGACCAGAAGGCGGCTCTTGTCGATGCCGAAATCCTTGGTCAGCAGCTCCCACGCGAAGGGGATCGCGTCTTCCTTGAAATAATCGCCGAAGGAGAAGTTCCCCAGCATTTCGAAGAAGGTATGGTGGCGCGCGGTATAGCCGACATTGTCGAGGTCGTTGTGCTTGCCGCCGGCGCGCACGCATTTCTGCGCAGTGGTGGCGCGGCTGTAGTCGCGGTGCTCGACGCCGGTGAAGACGTTCTTGAACTGGACCATGCCCGCTGCGGTGAACATCAGCGTCGGGTCGTTGCGGGGGACCAGCGGCGAGCTGTCCACGACTGCGTGGCCATTGCGTCCGAAATAGTCGAGGAAGGTCGTGCGGATATCGTTCAGGCTTGCCATGGCTCAGCGTCTCTTGCCGGTTCGGTTCCCGCCTCTCTATCGCCCAAGGCGCGGGGTGTCCACATCGCAGGCGCCCATGAAAAAACCCCGCCGGAAAGGCGGGGTTCTGCAGTCGTCCGGCGCGGGCGCGGCTCAGCCTTCCATGACCTCGTCATCGCTGCCGCCGTCGCTTTCGGCCATGTGGAAGTCCAGCCCGTGCGCGGCGCGGATCTGGTCCTCGATCTCGAGCGCGATCTTGGTGTTCTGCTTGAGGAAGGTCTTGGCGTTCTCGCGGCCCTGGCCGATGCGTTCGTCGCCATAGGAATACCAGGAGCCCGATTTCGCCACGACCCCGGCCTTGACCCCCAGATCCAGCAGCTCGCCCATCTTGGAGATGCCTTCGCCGTAGATGATGTCGAACTCGACCTGCTTGAAGGGCGGCGCGACCTTGTTCTTGACGATCTTGACGCGGGTCGCGTTGCCGACCACCTCGTCGCGGTCCTTGACCGAGCCGATGCGGCGGATGTCGATCCGGACCGAGGAATAGAATTTCAGCGCGTTGCCGCCCGTGGTGGTCTCGGGCGAGCCGAACATGACGCCGATCTTCATGCGGATCTGGTTGATGAAGACCACCATGCATTTCGACCGGCTGATCGACGCGGTCAGCTTGCGCATCGCCTGGCTCATCAGGCGCGCCTGGGCGCCGACCTGGGCATCGCCCATGTCGCCTTCGAGCTCGGATTTCGGAGTCAGCGCGGCGACGGAGTCGACCACGATCATGCTGACCGCGCCCGAGCGGATCAGCGTATCGGTGATTTCCAGCGCCTGTTCGCCGGTATCCGGCTGGCTGATCAGCAGCTCGTCGAGATTGACGCCGAGCTTGCGGGCATATTGCGGGTCGAGCGCGTGCTCGGCATCGACGAAGGCACAGATGCCGCCCTTCTTCTGCTCTTCGGCGATGCAGTGCAGCGTCAACGTGGTCTTGCCCGAGCTTTCCGGCCCGAAGATCTCGATCACCCGGCCCTTTGGCAGGCCGCCGATGCCGAGGGCGATGTCGAGACCGAGCGACCCGGTCGAGGTCGCTTCGATGTCCTGTGCGGGATTGTCCTGGCCGAGCTTCATGATCGAGCCCTTGCCGAACTGCCGTTCGATTTGCGCCAGAGCCGAATCCAGCGCCTTCTGCTTGTCCATAGTGCGTGTTCCGCCCAGATCGAGGAGGTTTGCCGAAGCCATTGTGCCTGTCCTTATCACATGCCCGCCAAGGTCCGGCAATGCCGGTGATGTTCTGTTCTTGTTCTCAATATGGAGAACAGACCGGAACATTTCAATCAAATTCGACCGAACTATCCGGGCGAGTCGGTTAACGCCGGACTAACGGATGGCCGGACCTGCCGGGCGGGCGGACAGGCATCCGGCCCCTGCCGGGATTCGTGGCTGCGGGTCAGGCGATGTCCGTCAGGAAGGACCGCAGCGGCAGCCCGCGGTCGCCGTTGAAATTGTTGACGGTCAGGTCGTGCAGCACATGGCCGCGCCGCGCCTCGGTGCAGCATCCGTAGGGCCCGCCGACACGGCAGCCCGCCAGGTCATGCCGCGACCGCAGCAGCAGGTTGCCGCCCTCGAAGCGCGCATCGACGGCGTCGATCGGGTCGTCCGCCGGATCGGCGCCGGGCGGCAGCAGGTAGATGCCGTAGGGCCGCCGGTCGGCCAGGACCGCCTGCTGCGGCGGGCAGACCGGCGAGCCGCCCCAGTCGATCTGCAGCAGCACCGATTTCCCGTCCGGCTGGAGGCTGGCGCCGGTGACCTGCGGCCCCAGCGCATTGTCCGCGCCATGGTCGAAATTGAGCAGATGCGCCGCCATCCGCCCGCCTGCCATCGCGTAGCCGCCATACTGGTAGTGCACGTCCTGCCAGTCGCGCGGCAGGTCGTACATCTCGATGCCCTGCCGTGCCCGCGGCCGCTGCGCGATCGCGCGCAGATAGGCCGCGCGGACGGCATTGGTGCCGCGTTCGGCAACCAGGTAATCCGTCCCGCCGATCAGGTTCGCGAAGATCTCGAGCTCCGGATGGCGCTCCCAGATATGGTCCCAGACCGCCAGGATCGTCTCCACGTAGTCATCCGTGGCGATCCGCCGGTTGTGCAGCGCCATGGAGTCGCTCTCGCCCTGCGTCCAGAAACAGCGCATCGGGATGTCCTGCCCGTCCCGGAGCGCCTCGGCCAGCTTCTCCAGGAACGTCTCCAGCGCCGGGCCCGGCTGCCCGGCCCCGGCATCCCACCAATGCGGCCCCGCCCCCGGCCCTGCCGAGCGCAGGTCGAGCGGCGTGCCGCCAGTGGCGCCGTTGACGAAATGGACCGACATGTTGCGCGACCCGGACAGCCCGCGCGCCACCGCGGAAGAGAAGCCGCCCCAGCCGCCGCGGTCCTCCATCAGCGACATGTTCGACTGGCCGCCGCAGACGAAGCGGACATCATGGGTCAGCACGTCCGCCGACCCGTAGGCCAGGTCTCCGCGCGTGACCGGCTGCAGGATCACCGCCGGACCGATCCGCATGATCCGCAGCGCCTGCCCGGTCTTCACCGTCGCCATCGTCTGGCCCGTCCCCAGGAACGGGCGCCCTTGCCCCGCGATGATGCGCGCGCCCGGCTGGGCCAGGACGGTCACGTCGGTTCCGTCGACCAGATGCGACAGGTCCAGCGTTACCAAGGGACCGATGATGATGGACGCGCTGCGGGCAACCGGCGCCCATTGGAACGGACGGGCACCGCCGATCCGCAACGGCTTCGCCATGAATTCCGTCGTCGGAGCGCCGAGGCCGATCACCGCGCGCGACGCCGCGGAGCTGCCCGCGCCGCAGCCGCAGGAAGCGGCCGGAGAGTCCTCGCCGCCCTGCTCCGTCCGGGGAGGCATCTTGCCGGGATGGTTCATTGAATTCAACGTCTTGCTCCCCCGCATTGCATCCGGCTCCGGCAGCCCTTGAGCAACGGACCTGTCATTTGGCTAGAAGGCCCGCCGCGTCCAGTCAACCATCAAGCGAACATTCGCGCCGGCGGCCGGAGCCGCCCGTCCGCGGCCCATGGGACATTTCGCACCCTTGCCGCCCGGGGCGATGCGGCTGGAAACTCCGCTGCGTCCAGCCGGGGGAAATGCTGTGAAGACCAGGAATGTCGCGGCCGTCACGATGGCATATGGCGAGCACTTCATCGAGAAATGGATCCGCCATTACGGCAGCCAGATCGGCGCGGAAAACCTGTTCGTCATCTCCCATGGCGCCTCGGATTTCCACAACCGGGCCTGCGCGGGCGTGAACCACGTGACCGTTCCCCGCGCGGTCTGCGACACGATCGAACGCCACCGGGCGACGCTCCTTTCGGATTTCGCCAATGCCCTTCTGGAATCCTATCACTGCGTCATCGTCGCCGACACGGATGAACTGATTGCCGTCGACCCGGATGCCGGCCTGCCGCTGAAGGACTACCTGCTGTCGCGCGACGGCGGCGCCGCCGCCGGGCTGGGCTTCAACATCTTCCAGCCCGATCCCGGCCGCGCCATAGACTGGAGCCGCCCGGTCCTGGAACAGGCCCATCTGATGCAGTTCTCGGCGCCGTTCTCGAAGCCCGCGCTGCGCTGGGAGCGCTGCCAGCACACGCCCGGCGGCCATGGGCTGCGCGACCGGAAATTTGCCGTCGACGAGAACCTCTACCTGTTCCACCTGAAATTCTGCGATGCGGCGGCCTTCGGACATTTCGACCGGGTCGCCGAAGACTTCGCCAGGGAGCTGGGCGAGCGGCAGCAGGCGCCGTCGAACCATATCCGGCACTGGCTCGCCGGAAGCGACCATGCGAAGGCCACGGTCGAACGGTGGTCGCGCCGGCCGGCCGGCATCATGGCCCCGAGGGACGCGGCGCGGGGCTGCTACGAAATGGGCGATTTCGGCTCGGAGGGCGCCGTCGTCCAGCGCACCGGACAAGGACCGGTGTTTTCCATCGAAGAGCGCTATCGCGCCCTCGCCTGACCCTCCGGCCCGGCGCGCCGGAACGCCGTCGGGAAGGATGGGAGAGATCAGGAAACCTCTCCAAGCGGTGCCTCGCGCCGCCGTGGCGCCGCCAGGCGTGAGCCCGCGGGCCTGTCTGCCTGCCGACCGCCATCCGGCGAAGCATCCTGCTCACGATTTCCGGCGGCCAGGCCGGCATCCCGTCCGGGGCCGAGACGGCCGCCATGCGGGCCATCGCTCCGGACGGCAGCGGCCATTGTCCGGCCCTTCCGGCCCCGTCGCGGCTCGGCAGAAGGCCCCCGGTCAGCATCCGCCCCCGCTACGGAACCGCTGACGACCCACGGCAAGCTGTCGCGCAGAGCACGACCGCCCAGACGGATGCAGCCGTCCTGCAGCCAGACGCCGGGGCCTCCGGCTTGATCCGCAAAGCACGCCCGTGCGGCGCTCCCGGGCATTCAGCCATCCCGGACCCTGCTCCGCCGGCATCAGCGTCCAGCACAGGCCCGGGCCACCGTGCCGCGTCCGGCCGCCATGCTGCCGACCGGCCCCGCGCACTGGCGCCTTGGGCCGCGAAGTCCGGTGCACGCCCATCGAAAAGGCAGCACCGAAAGGGACATAAGCTGCGGCACGGGCGGCAGGTGTCGCTGCCTGTTGAAGATTCGGCGGGCGTGGCGAGGCGCTGTTGCGCAAATCGGCTGATGACCGCAATTCCCCTTTCCCCGGACACACTTGTCCCTTTGCCACGGTGACCGGGATGCCGAGGGCAGCGAAGCGGTTCATGAATGAGCGGCAAGCGCCATCGGTCCGAGCGCAGCTGCGGATGATGCGGATCTGGACCTCTGCCACCTGGCGGTCGAGGGTGAGACATCGCGCCGCCATCGGTCCTAGGCCGATGCCGAACGGACATCAGCCTCCGGCAAACCCGGGGCGTGTGTGGATGCCCCCTGTTTGGCAACGCGCCGCCGCCGGTTCGCCAGTTCCGAGGCGGTTTTCCTGCCGAGGGCGGCCGGAGCGCTGGCGCTGCGGATTGCCGGGGTGCCGCTCGATCTGCCGCTGCGCCCGGATGTCAGCGGCGCCTTCGCCGGTCGCAACGTCCTGCTGACCATGAGNTTCCATGCCGCCGTCCATGGAGCCGATGCGGTGCTCTTCTTCGACAACGGCTCGGTGCGGAGCGATCCGGCGGAACTGGGCGCACGGATCGCCGCGCTGCCGGGGGTCGCGGTCGCGGCGGTTGCCGAAGCGCCCTTTGCCTACGGGCCGCAGCTGCCGCGCCATCGCGGCCAGGTCTCGCATTTCCGGCACCAGCCGGTCGCGCGCCGCCAGCAGCACCACGGTCAGCGCCAGCAGGAGCGCGACGATGACGAGAAGGCCCAGCAGGATTTCGGTCATGACGCCACCATCTGTCCGAAGGCGGCGAAGCCGAGCGACATCAGCCCCGCCAGCAGGAAGGTGATGCCGAGGCCGCGCAGGCCCCCCGGCAGGTCGGCATAGGCCAGCCGCGCCCGGATCGCCGCCAGCATCACCACCGCCAGCGCGAAGCCCGCGCCGCTGCCGAGGCCGAAGACCAGGGACTCGGGCAGGGTATAGCGCCGCTCGACCATGAAGAGGCTGGCCGCGAGGATCGCGCATTGCACGGTCAGAAGCGGCAGGAACGCCCCGAAGGCGGCATGGATCGCGGGGGCGAAGCGTTCGAGCAGCATCTCCAGGAGCTGCACGGCGGCGGCGATCAGCCCGATGAAGCACAGAAGCGACAGGTAGCTGAGATCGACCTCGGGCAGCCCCGCCCAGGCCCAGGCGCCGGGCGAAAGCACCGCGGTGTAGAGGAGCTGGCTCAGGGGCACCGTGATCCCCATGACGCCGATCATCGCGATGCCGAGTCCGACGGCGGTGTCCGGGCGCTTCGACAGCGCCAGGAAGGTGCAGAGGCCAAGAAAGAAGGCGAGCGGCATGTTCTCGACGAACATCGCGCGCAGGAAAAGATCGCCGAGCCCGGTCATGGGCGCAGCTCCGGCACTTCGGGCGGCAGGGTCTCGGGGGCTTCCTGCTGGTCGGGGAAGGCGCTCCTGAGCGCCCAGACGACGAAGCCGAGGATGAAGAAGGCCGAGGGCGCCAGCAGCATCAGCGAGAGCGGCGTGAACCAGCCGCCCTGCTCGACCGTCGGCAGCACCGTGAGCCCCATCAGCGTGCCCTGGCCGAAGAGCTCGCGCACCGCGCCGACCGCGATCAGGATCAGCGAATAGCCCAGGCCGTTGCCGAGCGCGTCGACCATGGCCGGTCCCGGCGGGTTCGAGCGGGCGAAGCCCTCGGTCCGGCCGAGGACAAGGCAGTTCGTGGTGATCAGCCCGACGAAGACCGAGAGCCGCTGCGAGATCTCGAACAGATAGGCCTGCAGCACCTGGTCGATGACGATGACCAGCGAGGCGACGATGACGATCTGCACGATCAGGCGGATCGAATTCGGCAGGTGGTGCCGGATCAGGCTGACCGCGAGCGACGACAGCACCAGCACCACGGTCAGCGAGGCGGCCATGGTCAGCGCGGTCTCGAGCGAGGTGGTGACGGCGAGCGACGAGCAGATGCCGAGGATCTGCACGGTCACCGGGTTGCGGCCGAGCAGCGGCGCGGTGAAGATGCCGGGCATCGCCATCAGAATTCTCCCCGCTTCACGGCGGCGATCAGCGGCCCGTAGCCCTGCGGCCCGAGCCAGAACCGGACGATCCGGGTCATCGCCGTGCTGGTGCGGGTCGCGCCGGTGATGCCGTCGACCTCGTAATCGGTGGTGGCCGGTCCCTTGGCGACGGCGAAGCGCATCTCGCCGCCGGCATCCTGCCAGCGCGTCCCGGCGAAGCTTTCCTGCCAGCGGGTCTCCTCGATGCGGGCGCCGAGGCCGGGGGTCTCCGACTGCGCGGTGATGGCGATCCCGGCGATGGTCTCCATGTCGCCGTTGATGGCCAGCATCGCCTCGATCGGACCGTTATAGCCCGCCCCGGCGACCGGCAGGATCATCAGCCGGACCGCGTCGCCCTCGCGCAGCAGGTAGACCTGCGCGAAATCGGGCCGGTTGCCGATCCCGGCGACATCCGCCTCGGGGCTGAGCGGCGTCCAGTTGGCGGTGTCGAGAAGCGCGGCTTCCAGCGTTTCGGGCGTCACCCCCGGGGCGGCGCGGCCGCTGGCCAGGTCGATCACCACGGTGGAAAGCCGCGCCTCCTCCGAGGCGGAGAGGATGTCCGACATGCCGGGAATGGCTGCGAGCAGCGCCTCGAGCCGCGCCTGCGTTTCGGCGGCGCGGTTGGCGGTCTGCACGGGGCGCAGCAGCACCGTGGCGCCCGAGACCAGGAGCGTGCAGGCGAGCGCGGTCAGGAAGGCGACGAAGACGGTCTTGCCGCGGCTCTCGTTCGGCTGGGCCAGCATCCTCTGCCAGGCATGGATCGGGTTCAGGTCAGCCATGTCGCCGTTTCCTGTCTTTGAGCCAGAGCGTGATCGCGATCTCGTCGCAGAGGGGGGCTGCGAGCGAGACGAAGAGCGCGGCCGAGACCGCGAGCTGCACCGCTGCCGCCCCCGACCAGAGCGCGAGGAAGAGGCAGACGAGCCCGCCATAGACGAGCCCGTTCAGCCAGCGGCCGAGCCGCGTGGCGGCCGAGGCGACCGGATCGGCAACGAGGAGCGCCAGCACCCCCGCCACCGCCGGGAAGACCGCCGCGATGGGAAGCCCGGGGGGGGCGGCTGATGCGGTCCCGAGGGCATGGACGGGCGGCGGCGCCATGCGCCCGTGCCCCGCCGATGCGGGCGGGCTATTCGGCGGCGATCCGCTCCGGGGCGGGCATTTTCGCCAGGGCCTCGAGGAAGAACGGGCGGAAGCCCGCCGGGTGCTCGCTCATCGGGAAATGGCCGAGCTCCTCCATCACCGACAGCGTCGCGCCCGGGATCGCCGCCGCGGTGCGCGCCGCGTCCTCTGGCGTGCAGGTGAAGTCATAGGCGCCGACGATCAGATGCACCGGCGTGCGCGCCGTGTCGATGTCCTTCAGGCGGCCGACGAGGCTGTCGTCGCGCGTGTAGAAGCCCAGGTCGCCGCGGAACACGCCCGGCCCCGAGGACATGAACATCCACAGCGTGTTCCAGCGCTCCGCCTCCGGCGCGTGAGGAGAGATGTTGGTCGAGACCAGCGCCGCGCCCATCTCGCCGCCATGCGCGTCGGGACGGTGGAACCAGTCGATGTCGTACCAGGCCGGCTGGAAGTCCGAAGCCTCGATCGCGACGAAGCCCGAGAACCGGTCCGGATGCCGCGCGGCGAGCTGCAGCGCGATCCGCCCGCCCATCGAACAGCCCGCCAGCACCGGCCGGTCGAGCCCCAGCCCCTCGGCGACCTTGAGCACGGTCTCCATGTAGGTTTCCGTGGTCAGCAGGTATTCCTCTGCCTGGAAGCCCTCGGGCGGCAGCGACTTGCCGTGCCAGGGCATGTCGAAGGCGATGATCCGGTTCGCGCCGGTGATCTCCGCATCGTTCATGACATGGCGCCACTGGCGGGTATCGGCGCCGGCGGTGTGCAGGCAGAGGACCGGGCGGCCCTGGCCCGCCTCCTCGACATAGATGCGCTGGCGGCGGCCGGCGATCTCGGCGGCCAGGTAGCGTCCGGTGATCGGCTCGAGGCTCATGCGGCGGTCTCCTCTCGCGCGGCCCGCGGGATGGCGAGGACCTCCTTGACGAAGCGCAGGGATTTCACCAGCGCCAGCATGTCGCCCAGCATCTTCATGCGGCCGATCTTGGCCATCGCGAAGATGTCGTGGAAGCCGGGCGGCGGCAGCGGCTGCCAGAAGGTCTCCAGCGCCTCCCGGTCGGTGACGAGCGCGAAGCGCCAGGGCGTCTTCTTCGACGGGCCCCCGGTGACCGAGACCAGATGCCCCCTGTCGAAGGCGAGGTAGTACTCGTCGCCGCCGACCTCGACCAGCACGGTCTCCGAGAACAGCGCGCCGAGCCGCAGCAGGTGCGGCCGCGCCTCGATGCCCGCGGCCATCTCCTCGAATCTCTCCAGCATGGGTCCTCCCGTTCGGCTGCAGCTTTGCGCCCAGCCTGCATTCCGCCGCGCCTGCCGCAATGCCGGGGCGGGTATGGGCCGATACCGGCAGCGCGCCGCCGCCGGGGCCCGGCCCGGCGCGGCCTCCGGCAGCGCCCAGCTTGCCGGCCGTCTCGGCGTGGAGCCGGGCGCGTTCAGCACTGCGGAACTGGCGGCGCTGCGCCATGCCGCCGGAGAAGATGACAGCCTCGCCCTCGCGCATATCCTCAGCGGCACCCAGCGCGTCAGCCGCGATGCTGCCGCCGCAGCAGCTCCGGCGGACTCGCAGCTTGCCCGGAACCTCGGCGTCGATGCCTCCGGCTACAGCGTGAACGACCTGGCGGGCATGTATCTCTCGGCCCAGAACTGATCCCGGCTTCCGGCACGGGCCGCCAGGCGGCCCGCCAAGGGCGTCCCGTTCCGCGGGGCGCCCTTTCCCGTTTCCGCGCGTTCCGCCGCCAAGATGCAATCCTCGGAATGTGATGTGCAGCGCTGAACAGGCAAGAGGGCCGCCGCGCGGACTGCAAACCCGGAAAAAAGGACCCAGATCAAGGACACAGACGGCGAGCCGCCACTCTACGACCCACCGTCCGCAACACCGGATAAAGGAAAGGCAACGCCATGACCGTCAGAACCACAGCCACAGCCGTCCTTCTTGCGCTCGCCGCAAGCACGGCTGCCGTCCACGCCGACCAGCTCTCGCAATCTCTGGGACTGCCTGTCGGCGAATACACCACCTCCGAGCTTGCCGCCATCAAGGCCGCCACGGATCGCGGCGATACCAGCCAGGTGCTGTTCCTCGAAGCCCATGGCGACAGGAGCCAAGCCACCGGCGTCGAAGCCACCCAACTCGCCGCCGAACAGCAGCTCGACCCGGCCTCCTACAGCCCGGCGCAGATCGCGCAGATCGCCGCCGCGCGCGCCGACGGCAACCGCAGCCTCGCCGCCTATCTGGTGGCAGGCGGATCGTCCCCCAGCGGGGTCAGCGAGAATGCGCAGCTCGCCCGGTCGCTCGGCCTGCCGCAGGGCACCTATAGCGATGCCCAGCTTGCCGCGATCGCCCATGCCCGCGACCATGGCGAGACCTTCCGGGCCCAGGCCCTGATCGACGGCACCATCACCCCGAGCGAGGCCGGCAGCATCTCCGGCTGAGCCAGACGCATCTCTGACGGCGCCCCCGGTCCGGCCGGGGCGCCGCCCGCCGCCTCAGGCGGCCCAGTTCAGGAACAGGCCGACATCGCCGGGCATCCCGTTCGGGAAGTCGATGATATAGGCGCGCAGGTGATAGCCCGCAGGCTTGGCCAGCCGCTCCCATGCCCCGTAAAGCTCATGCGCCTTCAACGGCAGCGTCTCCGGCCAGTTCGGCAGCGCATTGTTGATCGCGCGGCCCTTGTCGGTGCACAGGCTCGACGGGAAGCGCATCACCATCACCTCGAACATCCCGTGATCCACCGCATGGCGGATCTTGCGGCGCACCTCGTCGAGCTCTTCCTTGCTGAGATGGCCGCGGGTGAACTCCTCGGCAATGTCGCGCATCGAGCCCTCGGCCTTCGCGCGCTTGCGCTCGAGGAGCGCCTGCTTCTCGGCTTCGAGCTCCGCCATCTGGGCGCGCAGCTCGGACGCCGTGATGACCTTGGTCCCATGCGGTTGTGCGGCAGTCGTCATCTGACCCTCCTCGGCCGTGTCGTCCGGCACCTGGCTTGCGGGACGGCTCCCCCGAGTCGCCCTCCTGCCCGGACCATTCCACGTTAGCCGACCGGGCGCCTTGCGCCATGTCAGATCCGGCGCCGCGCCCGGCACGCCGGGCGGCTGCAGCGCCCTTCCCCGCCGCCTGACTATATACTATGCTGCGCGTGCGAAACGCCCTGCGGATCTCTTCGTCCCGGGCGATTGACTTTTCTCCCGCGGACCTCTATTCGCGGGGTCCAATCCCGGAAGCCCCCGAGTCTTCCGGTCCCGGCCGTTTCGGGATCGACACACGCCAGCGCGATGCGCCCGCGGGTGCCGATTCCGCTTGACCGGCCGGGTTTCATTCGGGATCACCGCCTCCCATCTGGGAAGCATGTCGTCAACGGTCGCAGGAGGACCTTGGATGTTCGAAAGTCTGTCGGAACGCCTTGGCGGGGTCTTCGACCGTCTGACCAAGGCGGGGGCCCTCTCGGAGGAAGACGTCAAGACCGCCATGCGCGAAGTGCGCACCGCGCTGCTCGAGGCCGATGTCTCGCTGCCGGTGACCCGCGACTTCGTCAAGGCCGTCACCAAGAAGGCCACCGGCGCGAATGTCACGAAATCCGTGACCCCGGGCCAGCAGGTCGTGAAGATCGTCCATGACGAGCTGATCGAGATGCTGGCGGGCGACAACCCGAATCCGGGCGAACTCAAGGTCGACAGCCCGCCCGCGCCGATCCTGATGGTCGGCCTGCAGGGCGGCGGCAAGACCACCACCACCGCCAAGATTGCCAAGCGGCTGAAGGAGCGCAACAACAAGCGCGTCCTGATGGCCTCGCTCGACACCAACCGTCCGGCCGCCATGGAGCAGCTGGAGATCCTCGGCCGCCAGATCGGCGTCGACACCCTGCCGATCATCCCCGGCCAGGACGCAGTCGCCATCGCCAAGCGCGCCAAGCAGCAGGCGGAACTCGGCGGCTACGACGTCTTCCTGCTCGACACCGCCGGCCGGCTGTCGATCGACGAAGAGCTGATGACCCAGGTCGAGAAGGTCCGCGACGTGGCCTCGCCGCGCGAGACCATCCTGGTCGTCGACGGCCTGACCGGCCAGGACGCGGTGACCACCGCGGAGAATTTCGACAGCCGCATCGGCATCTCCGGCGTCGTGCTGACCCGGATGGACGGCGACGGCCGCGGCGGCGCCGCGCTGTCCATGCGCGCCGTCACCGGCAAGCCGATCAAGTTCGTCGGCCTCGGCGAGAAGATGGACGCGCTGGAGGAATTCCACCCGCACCGGATCGCGGGCCGCATCCTCGGCATGGGCGACATCGTCAGCCTGGTCGAGAAGGCGCAGGAAACGCTGGAGATCGAACAGGCCGAGCGCATGATGAAGCGCTTCCAGAAGGGCCAGTTCAACATGAACGACCTGCGCTCCCAGCTTGAGCAGATGATCAAGATGGGCGGCATGCAGGGCGTGATGGGGATGATGCCGGGCATGGCCAAGATGGCCAAGCAGGCGGAATCGGCCGGCATGGACGACAAGCTGCTGCGCCGCCAGATCGCGCTGATCAACTCGATGACCAAGAAGGAGCGCGCCAACCCGACGCTGCTTCAGGCGAGCCGCAAGAAGCGGATCGCCCAGGGCGCCGGGCTCGACGTGCAGGAGCTGAACCGGCTTCTCAAGATGCATCGCCAGATGGCCGATGCGATGAAGAAGCTCGGCAAGATGAACAAGAAGGGCCTGATGCGCCAGATGAAGGGCATGATGGGCGGCAAGATGCCGTCGGAGGCCGAAATGGCCGATGCCCAGGCGCAGATGGGCAAGATGGGCGGCATGCCCGGGCTCGGCGGCGGCCTCGGCGGCGCCCTGCCCCCCGGCCTGTCGGGCTTCGGGAAGAAGAAGTGACCATGCAGCCCCCCGTTCTCCATACCGCAAGGTTGGTCCTCGGACCCTTCGGCCCGGCGCATTTCGAGCCGCTGGCGGCCTTCTTCGCCTCCGATCGCTCGCGCCATGTCGGCGGGCCGAAAACCCGCGACCAGGCCTGGCGCCAGCTCGCTGCCGAGATCGGCCACTGGACGCTGAAAGGCTATGGCCGCTTCGCCGTGACCGAGGCCGCCACCGGCGCCTTCGTCGGCAATATCGGCGCCTGGTGCCCGGAAGGCTGGCCCGAGCCGGAAATCGGCTGGGACCTTATGGACGGCTTCGAGGGCAAGGGCTACGCCACCGAAGCCGCCAGCGCCGTGCGGGACTGGTGCTACGGCACGCTGGGCTGGACCACCGCGGTCAGCTTCGTCGATCCGGCCAACCCGGCTTCGGCCGCAGTCGCCGAACGGCTCGGCTGCACGCTCGACGGCATGCATGACCTGATCGGCCACGGGCCGGTCCAGGTCTGGCGCCACCCGTCGCCGGAACACGTATCGGAGGCCGCGGAATGATCCCCTACGGCACCATGCACCATGTCTATATCCATGCCCGCTGGACCTGGCCGACCTTCACCCGCGCCAAGGCGCCGGTGGTCTGGCGCAACATGTTCCGGCTCGGACGCGCGGCGAAGACCTCGCTGCGCCGCCGCGAGGTGCCGCCGCCGATGGGCCATGCCTTCGCGCTGCGCCTGCCCGCCGGCGCCGCCCATGGGAGGTTCCGGTGAGCGACGCCAAGACCGCCGAACGCGCTGCCGAGATCCTCAAGGCGCACCGCGAAAGCATCGACCGGCTCGACGCCATCCTCGTCTACACGCTGGGGGAGCGCTTCAAGCACACCCAGGCGGTGGGCAAGCTGAAAGCCGAACACGACCTGCCGCCGTCCGATCCGGCGCGGGAAGCCATCCAGATCGCCAGGCTTGAACGGCTGGCGGTCGAAGCCGATCTGGATCCGGAATTCGCCAAGAATTTCCTGAACTTCGTCATCGCCGAAGTGATCCAGCACCACAAGAAGCACCAGTCGTAAGGCGGCAAAGCCGCCAAGCAACGCCATGTTATGAAAGGACTACCCCCATGGCCATGAAACTTCGTCTCGCCCGCGGCGGTTCCAAGAAGCGCCCCCACTACGCCATCGTCGCCTCCGACTCGCGCATGCCGCGCGACGGCCGCTTCCTGGAGAAGCTGGGCACCTACAACCCGCTGCTCGCCAAGGATGACGAGCGCCGCGTCGTGATCGACCTGGAGCGCGTCCAGTACTGGCTCGGCGAAGGCGCCCAGCCGACCGACCGCGTGTCGCGCATGCTGGAAGCCGCAGGCGTCGTCGCCAAGAAAGAGCGCGCCAACCTGAAGAAGGGCGAGCCGGGCAAGAAAGCCAAGGATCGCGCCGAAGAGAAAGCTGCCAAGGCAGCCGAAGCAGCCGAAGCCGCTGCCGCTCCGGCCGAGGAAGCCGCAGCCGAGTAAGGCGCATGGGCTTTCCGGACGGCTTCTCCGACGAGCTGGCCCGGCTGATGCGGCTCCGGCGCGACGTGCGCCGGTTCCGCACGGACCCGGTGCCCGGTCCCGTGCTGGAACGCTGTCTGGACAGCCTTGCCTCGGCCCCCTCCGTGGGGCTGTCGCAGCCCTGGCGGCTGGTCGATGTGGCCAGCCCCGCGGCGCGGCACGCAGTGCGCGGCATATTCGGCGAGGCCAACAAGGCGGCGCTGGCCGGATATGACGGCGACCAGGCCCGGCTCTATGCCGGGCTGAAGCTTTCGGGGATGGACCGCGCCCCCGTGCAATGGGCGGTCTTCTGCGACGAGGACACGGAGCAGGGCTCCGGGCTCGGCGCGGGCAGCATGCCCGAGATGCGGCGCTATTCCGTGGTCTGCGCGGTGATGCAGATGTGGCTCGCCGCCCGCGCCGAAGGGCTGGGCATGGGCTGGGTCTCGATCCTCGATCCCGATCAGGTCTGCCGCGCGCTCGACGTGCCCGCCTCCTGGCGCCTCGTCGCCTATCTCTGTATCGGCTGGCCCGAAACCGAGGATGACTGCCCCGAACTCGAGCGCCTCGGCTGGGAGCACCGCCATCCCCGCCCCGCGCTCGTTCCAAGATGATCCTGCCGAGGGAGCCCGCAAGGTGATCCGATTGATAATCTATGCGACGCTGCTGGCCGTCGGCGGCTATGCCGGGGCCGAGTACCAGAAATACATTGCCATCGATGCCTGCCTCGACGCGGGCGGCTCGGTCGATGCGCGCGGCTTCTGCAAGGGAGTGAACTGATGTCGGACCTGACCTGCGTGGGCGCGATTGCCGGATCCTTCGGGGTGCGCGGCGAAGTGCGCCTGAAGAGCTTCTGCGCCGAACCCGAGGCGATCGCCGATTACGCGCCGCTGACCACCGAGGACGGCAGCCGCAGCTTCACCGTCAAGATCACCCGTCCGATCAAGAACGGGCTGGCGGCACGGCTGGGCGGCGTCTCCACCAAGGAGGCGGCGGACGCGCTGAAGGGCCTGCGGCTCTACGCGCCGCGTGACCGGCTGCCCTCGCTGCCGGATGACGAATTCTACCATGCCGACCTGATCGGGCTCGAGGTCGTCGATACCGGCGGCACCCGGCTTGGCAAGGTCCGCGCGATCTTCGACCACGGCGCGGGCGACCTGCTGGAAATCCACGGCCCCGGGCTCAAGGGCGGCGTGCTGCTGCCCTTCACCCGCGAGGCGGTGCCGACGGTCGACCTGGCCGCCGGACGCCTCATTGCCGACCCGCCCGCCGGGCTGTTCGGCGCCGGCGCCCGGGTTGTCCTGCGTGTCGGCGATCACCACCGGCGAGGCGGCAGTTACGGCGAGCCGCACCGCCTCGGCCACGCCCTCGTCCGGGGCATGGACACGGCCCTTGAAGGCCGGTTCTGCCGCCTCGACCGCGGCCAGCATGGCATCGGCGGCCGCGTCGGCGCCCTCGCCATAGGCCAGCACGGTCATCTGGCATTCCGGGAAGTCCGCGGCCGGGAATCCCATGTTGAAGCTCATCCCGAGACTGTCCCCGGCCAGCGCCTCCATCTTCGCATAGAGCCCCTTTGCCGGTTCGGCGGAGGTGCATTGCCAGGCAATGGCCGAGAGGTAGGGCGCGACGCGCATCGCCTTTTCGGGGCGCGTGCCGTCCAGCATCCGCGACAGGGCACGGGCGCCGCGCAGGCCGGTTTCGGCCATGTCGACATGCGGATAGGTGCGGTAGCTTTCCAGCAGGTCGGCCTTTTCGAACATCTCCGCCGTGACATTGGCATGGAGGTCGAGGCAGACCACCACCGGCACATCCGGTCCGATGCGGTCGCGCAGGCGGCTCAGAAGCTCGCCTTCGCCGTCATCGAGATGCTCGGTCACCATCGCGCCGTGCAGGTCTAGGAACACGCCGTCGAGCGGCATGGCCGCAGCGATGCGGTCGATCAGGTCGCCCGCGATCCGCTCGAAGGCGTCGCAGGTGACATGGGCCGAGGGCGAGGTCGCTGCGAAGATCGTCGGGATCAGGTCCCAGCCTGTCGCGCGGCCGTGGCGGATCGCGCCGGAGATGGCGGCATTGACGTCGCCGAGGGCGGCCAGGATTTCGGACCCTTGCAGCATGCGGCCTGCGCCGCCGCCATGGACGAAGTCCTGATAGGTGGCCTTCGACGGGGCGAAGGTGTTGGTTTCGTGCAGGAAACCGCCGATGGCGATGCGTGGCACGTTGGGTCTCCTAAAGTCAGGCGGCCACCGGGCGGAAATTGGGGAAGTCCCAGTCCCGGCCCGGCGCGGCGGCCAGAAGCGATTTGGTATAGTCGTGCTGCGGCGCGCCGAGCACATCGGCGGTGGCGCCGTATTCGACGACCTCGCCGCGCTTCATCACCGCGACCTCGTCGCAGATCTGCGCCGCGACGCGCAGGTCATGGGTGATGAACAGGATGGCGATCTGGGTCCGCTCCTGGATTTCGGCCAGGAGGTCCAGCACCTGCGCCTGCACCGAGACGTCGAGCGCAGAGACAGCCTCGTCCGCGACCAGCAGCTCGGGTTCCATGGCGAGCGCCCGGGCGATGGCGATGCGCTGGCGCTGGCCGCCCGAGAACATGTGCGGATAGCGCTTGGCCGATCCGGCGGGCATGCCGACCAGCTCCAGCAGCTCCGCGGCCTTGGCCACGGCTTCGGCGCGCGGCATGCCGTAGTTCATCGGCCCCTCGATGATCGATTCCTCGATCGAGAGCCGCGGGTTCAGCGAGCGGTAGGGGTCCTGGAACACCATCTGGAGCCGCTTGCGGAACGGGTGCAGGCCCTTCGGCGTCAGGTCGGCGATTTCCTGCCCGCCGACGCGGATGCCGCCCGAGCTGGGATCGATCAGCCGCATGACGCAGCGCGCCACGGTGGACTTGCCCGAGCCGCTCTCGCCGACGATGCCGAGCGTGCGCCCCGCCTTGAGGTCGAAATTCACCGCCTTGGCGGCATGGGTGCCGGTGGCCTTCTTCAGGAAGCTGCCGCCGCCATAGACCTTGTTCAGTTCGACCACCTGCAGCGCGTTCTTTGCCGTGGACACCGGGCGCGCCGGGCGCGGCACCAGCGACGGTACCGAGGACAGGAGCCGCCGGGTGTAGTCCATTTTCGGCGCCGAGAGGATCTCCATCACCGGCGCGGTTTCCACCATGTCGCCGCGGTTCATGACGTAGACCCGGTCGGCGATCTCGGCGACCACGCCCATGTCATGGGTGATGAAGAGGACGGCAGTGCCGTGCTTCTCCTGAAGTTCCTTGATGAGACGCAGGATCTGCAGCTGGGTGGTGACGTCGAGCGCGGTGGTCGGCTCGTCCGCGATCAGCAGCCGCGGCTCCAGGATCAGCGCCATGGCGATCATGATCCGCTGCCGCTGCCCGCCCGAGAGCTGGTGCGGATAGCTCTTCGCGATCCGCTCGATGTCCGGAAGGCCGACCTGGTCGAGGATGTCCATCACCCGGCGGTGGTTCTCGGCATTCGACAACTTGGTATGCGCCTCCAGCACTTCGGAGATCTGCTCGCCGACCTTGATCACCGGGTTGAGCGCGGTCATCGGCTCCTGGAAGATCATCGACATGCGGGTTGCGCGGCGGTCGCGCAGCTCGGCCGGGGTCAGCTTCAGCAGGTCCTCGCCGTCGAGCATGATTTCCCCGCCGGTGACCTTCAGGGACCCCTTGGGCAGCAGGCCCATCGTGGCGAGTGAGGACACGGATTTCCCCGAGCCGGATTCGCCCACGAGGCAGACGGTCTCGCCCGCCTCGATGGTGATGGAGATGTCGCGCACGACCGAGGCGCCGTCCCTGGCGTCGATGGCGACGGTGAGGTTCTTGATCTCGAGAACGGACATGTCAGGCCTCCCTCTTGCCCATGCGGGGATCGAGCACGTCGCGCGCCCAGTCGCCGAGCAGGTTGATCGACAGGATGCACATGGACAGCGCCAGGCCCGGCCAGAAGATCAGTTCGGGCTTCAGCCGGAAGTAGATCCGCGCCTCGGCCATGATGTTGCCCCAGGTGGGGGTCTCGGTGGAGACGCCGGCGCCGAGGAAGCTGAGGATCGCCTCGGTCAGGATGGCGGAGGCGCAAACGTAGGTTGCCTGCACGGTCAGCGGCGCGAAGGTGTTGGGCATCAGGTGGCGCCACAGCACCCGCGGCAGCGAGGTGCCCATCGAGATTGCCGCCTCGACATAGGGTTCCTCCCGCGCCGAGAGCACGATGGAGCGCACGAGACGCACGACGCGCGGGATCTCGGGGATGGTGATCGCGGCCATCACGGTCCAGATCGAGGCGCCCATCAGCGAGACGATGGCGATGGCCAAGAGCACCGAGGGCATGGCCATCAGGCCGTCCATGATCCGCATGATGATCGCGTCGGCGACCCGGAAGAAGCCCGAGACGAGGCCGATGGCGAGCCCCAGGACGACCGCCAGGATGGTGACGCCGATGCCGATGACCAGCGAGACGCGGGCGCCCCAGATCACGCGGCTCAGCAGGTCGCGGCCGTAATTGTCGGTGCCGAGCGGATATTCGCCCGACGGCGGCTTCAGCCGCATGATCGGATTCTGGTAGACCGGGTCATGCGGCGCCACGAAGGGCGCGAAGACCGCGGCGAGGATGATCAGGGTCAGGACAAGGGCCGCCAGCATCGGCGCGATGCCGATCTTCGAGCCGATGGCCTTGGTGGACAGGGGGAAGGCTGCACGCATTGTTTTCTCGGCCATCAGTAGCGGATCCTCGGATCGAGGATCGAATAGGACAGGTCGATCAGCAGGTTGACGAGGACGTAGATGCCCGAGGTCAGCAGGATCAGCGCCTGGATGACCGGGTAGTCGCGGGCGAAGATGCTGTCGACGGTGAGGCGTCCCAGCCCGGGGATGTTGTAGACGCTCTCGGTCACCACAACGCCCGAGATCAAGAGCGCGAAGCCGGTGCCGATCACGGTCATCACCGGAACGGCGGCGTTGCGCAGCGCATGGCGGAACAGCACGCGGTGCTCGGTCAGGCCCTTGGCGCGGGCGGTGCGGACATAGTCCTCGCCCAGCACGTCGAGAAGGCTCGCCCGGGTCATCCGCGCGATCAGCGCGATGTAGATCGAGGCGAGCGTCAGCGCGGGCAGCACGGCGCGGGCTGCGAAGCCCGGCAGGGCTTCGGAGGGGGCGACATAGCCCTGCACCGGCAGCAGGCCGAGATCGAGCGCGAAGAGCTTGATCAGCAGGTAGCCGATGACGAAGACCGGGATCGAGAAGCCGAGCACCGAGAAGGTCATCACCAGGTGGTCGATCCAGCTGCGGTGCTTCCAGGCGGCGACGACGCCCATCGGGACGGCGACGATGACCGACAGCGTGATGGTGATCAGCGCGATCCAGATCGTCGGCCACATCCGGTCGGCGACGAGGTCGATCACCGGCTGGTTGGAAATCAGCGAGGTGCCGAAATCGCCCGTCAGAAGCTCGCCCATCCAGCGGAAGAACTGGACATAGAGCGGGTCGTTCAGCCCCAGCGAATTGCGGATCTGCTCCAGCTGCTCGGGGGTGGCCATGTCG
>NZ_QBKZ01000004.1 GCF_003056725.1 Mangrovicoccus ximenensis | reverse complement strand
CCGGCGAGGACGGCGGCCGGATCGCCGGGCGTCAGCCGCAAGAGCAGGAAGACGAAGACGGCCACGACCAGCATCACCGGGATGGCGGCAAGCACGCGGCGGAGGAAATAGACGGGCATTCCGGTTCCCTTCTGTCGGAGGTCCCCGGCCGGATCGCCCGGCCGGGAAAAGTCACGCTAAAGGGGGCTCAGCCCTCTTTTTCGACACCCCAGAAGACCGGGAACGGGGCCTCCTCGATGCCGGTCAGGCTCTCGCTCCAGGCCGACGGGTTGTAGTACTGGCCGAGGTGGATGTAGTTCACGTTCTCCATCACATGGGCCTGGATCTGCTGTGCGACGGCCTGCTGGTCGGCAAGCTCCGATGCGGCGGCGAACTGGTCGAGCAGCCCGTTGATCTCCTCGTCCTGCGGCCAGCCGAACCATGCGGCGTCGCCGCGGCCCGGCAGCATGATGTTGGCCAGCGGGTTGGAGACTTCCGGAACGATCCAGTTGGTGAAGAAGATGTTCCAGCCGCCCTCGGCCGGGTCGGCCTGGCTGGCGCGGCGGGTGACCAGCGTCTGCCAGTCCATCGGCTGCATGTCGACGTTGAAGCCCGCTTCGCGCAGCGCCTGGGCGGCGACGATCGGCTGGGCGGTCAGGGTGACCACGTCGGTCGGCTGCATCAGGACGATCGGCGTGCCGTCATAGCCGGCCTCGTCGAGCAGCGCGCGCGCCGCTTCGATGTCGCCGCCCGAGGTCAGCGACTCGGAACCGTCGGAGAACTCGAACGGGGTGCCGCAGCCGAAGATCGCGCCGCAGACGTCGAAATAGTCCGGGTTGCCGATCAGCGCGGTCAGCACGTCCTCCTGGCTCAGCGCCAGCTTGGCCGCCTGGCGGATCATCGGATTGTCGAAGGGAGGGTGGATGAAGTTCATCCGGCCGATGGTGACGTTGCCCAGCGGCGACAGTACGTCGGTCTGCAGGCCCGGCATGCCCTCGAGCAGCGGCAGGAGGTCGACCGGAACCTGTTCGAGGAAGTCGATCTCGCCGTTCATCAGCGCGTTCAGCGAGGTCTGCGCATCCGGCATGGTGACCCATTCGACGCGGTCGACCTTGACCTCCTTGGCGCCCGAGAACCAGCTCTGCGGGCCTTCGGCGGGGACGTAGTCGTCGAATTTCTCGTAGACCACCTTAACGCCCGGCTGGAACTCGTCCTGCACGAACTTGAACGGGCCCGAGCCGATCATTTCCGGGATCGGTTCGTTGGCGGGCGTGGCGGCCAGCCGCTCGGGCATCATGAAGAGCGCGAGGCCCGAGGGCTTCGCCATCGCTTCGAGCGTGTAGGGGAAGGGTTCGGAGAGCTTCAGCTCGAAGCTCATGTCGCCGGTTGCCTCGAGGCTTTCCATGCGGGCTTTGATCATCTGGCCGCCGCCGTCGCGCTGCATCCAGCGCTTGATCGAGGCAATGCAGTCGGCGGGCGTGACCGGCGCGCCGTCATGGAACATCAGCCCGTCGCGCAGGGCGAAGCTGTAGGTCAGCCCGTCCTCGGAGACCTCGAAGCTGGCCATCTGCGGCTGGACGACGAAATCCGCATCCATCGCCACCAGCGTATCGAAGATCATGAAGGCGTTGTCGCGGGTGATATGCGCCGTGGTGATCACCGGGTCGAGCACGCGCAGGCCCGAATGCATCACCGCGGTAATGGTGGTTTCTGCGAAGACGGGCAGTGCGGTGGTCATCGTCAGGGCGGTCGCGGCGGCAAATCCGCTGCGCAGGCCACTCCAGGTCGCGGTCATCGTCTTTCCTCTCTGTTTGCGCCCCTCCGGGGGGCGGTATCCTTGTTCCCCGATCGAGCGGGGTTGTGGCGCCAGAACGGCACGGCGGCGGGCGGGACCCAAGCGAAACCCCCCTCCGGAATGCCGTTTTTTCAAACTGCCGGAAATTTAATCATTCTGTCTCCCTGTCCCGATGTCGCGCCTCCCCGGGGCGGTTTCCGGCCGGGCGCGGCGGAACCGGACGCCGGGGCAGGGAAGGCGGGAATTGACCGCGGGCGGCGGGCGGTTCCAGTGTCGCCGCGACGTCCCGACCTGCGGAGAGGCTGCTATGACGCTGCACCAGACCCTGCCCGACGACCTGAAAAGCAAGCTTGCGGCGGCGGTCGATGACGGGTTCGACGCCCAGATCGCCTTCACGCAGGAGCTGGTCCGCCGCCCGTCGCAGCGCGGCGCAGAACATGCCGTGCAGGACCTGATCTTTGCCGAAATGAAGCGCCGGGGCCTTGCGATGGAGCGCTTTGCCATGGACCGCGCGGCGCTGGAACGGCACCCCGGCGCGGGCAAGTGGAGCGAAGCGCATTCCTCGGCGCCGATCGTCACCGGCATTCACCGTCCGCGCAGCGAAACCGGGCGCTCGCTGATCCTGCAGGGCCATGTCGACGTGGTTCCGGCCGGGCCCGAGGCGCTCTGGACCAGCCCGCCCTATGCCGCCGAGATCCGCGATGGACGGATATACGGGCGCGGCGCGGGCGACATGAAATCCGGCCTCGCCTGCGCGGTGGCGGCGCTCGATGCGCTGAAATCCTGCGGCTGGCAGCCGGCGGCGACGCTCTATCTGGAATCGGTGGTCGAGGAGGAAAGCACCGGCAACGGGGCGCTGGCGGCCCATCTGCGCGGCTACCGCGCCGAGGCGGCGCTGATCCCCGAACCGACCGGCGAAAGCCTGGTGCGCGCAAATACCGGCGTCATCTGGTTCCGCGTCGAATTTTCCGGAATTCCCTGCCATGTCAGCCAGATGGGCGAGGGCCAAAACGCCATAGACGCGGCAATCCGGACGATTTCCGCGATGCGCGAGCTGGAGCGGATCTGGAACGACCGGCGCTGCGAGCATCCGCGCTTCGCCGGGCTGGCGAAGCCGATCAACCTCAATGTCGGGAAGATCGAGGGCGGCGAATGGGCCTCTTCCGTGCCTGCCACGGCGGCGGTCGATTTCCGCATTTCCATGCTGCCCGGCTGGAATGCCGGGGCCTGCGCCGCCGAGATCGAGCGACACCTGCACGACTTCGCGGCCGCCGATCCCTACCTGTCGCAGAACCCGCCCAAGCTGGTCTGGAACGGCTTCATGGCCGAGGGATACGAGCTTCCCGAAGGCAGCGATGCCGAGGCCGTTCTGGCCCGCGCGCATCAGGGCGCGACCGGTCGGGAGATGGGCAGCCATGTCATGCCGGCCTATCTCGATGCGCGGATCCATGCGCTCTACGAGGAGATTCCGGCGCTGAACTACGGACCCGTGGCGGGGGTGCTGCACGGCATCGACGAATGGGTCGAGATCGAGTCGCTGCGCCGCGTGACGCTGGCCATCGCGCTGTTCATCGCCGAATGGTGCGGGCTGGAACCGGTCTAGGACCGGCTCAGCGCCCGCACGGTCCGCATCAGCGGCGGCGCCACCGAGCGCTCGAACTCCTCCGGCGTCCAGTCCGACAGCAGCGCGGTGATCGTCACCCCGCCCACCGGGCGCCCCGCCGCATCGGTCACCGCCGCGGCAATGCCGATCTCTCCGGGAAGAAGCTGTTCTTTGGCAATGGCATAGCCGCGCTCGCGGGCGATGGCCGCTTGCTCCATGATGGCGTCCTCGTCCAAGAGCGTGCGCGGCGTGTAGCTTTGCAGCTCCGAGCGGCGGATCAGGTCGCGGGCTTCCTCCTCGGGCAGGCGGGACAGCACCGCCCAGCCTCCGGAGGTGGAGCAAACCGGCACCGACAGGCCCACCATCAGGTCGTGCAGCACCTCGCGCTTCGGCTGGAGCCGCGAGACATAGAGCAGCCGCAGGTCGTCGAGCAGCGACAGGTCCACCCGCTCGTTCACCGTGCCGCGCAGTTCCAGCAGGTAGGGCACGGCGCGCTGCACCAGGCTGTCGAGCCGCATCGCGTCGAAGATGTGGTCGTAGATCCGGCGCCCCGGCACGAAGCCGCGGTCATGCCGGTCCCGGTCGATATAGCCCAGCTTGCGCAGGGTATGGACCAGCCGTTGCGTGGTCGAACGGTCCAGATCCGACAGGCGCGCGATCTCGGTCAGGCTCAGCGGATGCTCGGCTTCGTGGAAAGCCGAGAGCACTGCCATCGCCCGGCCGACGGCGCGCACGAAGAGCGGATCGCCCTCCTCGACGGCGGCGGGGGGCGGCGGACGGCTGACATATCCGGTCATGCGCAGCCCCCTTGATCGGCGGGAGACGCGGAAAGAAGCTGTTCACAGGATGCCTTGAATTTCATCACCGGGTCTCCATTGGGTTCATTTTCGTCAATGTATCTGCTTACGCCCTGAGCAAATCGTTTACCGAGCTCTTGAGATCATTCTATGGTGAAAGTGTATCAACAATCAATATAGCCTGCCTGACTCGCCAATCAGCCCGGCAGGCTGATCCGGTGCGGTGCCACGCGCCGGTTTCCGACAGTGACGAGGACCCTGCCATGACCACCACCACCGCCTTGAACGAGCTGTCCGCGACCGAGATGGTTGCGGGCTACCGCGCCGGGACCCTGTCCCCGGTCGAGGTGACCGAAGCGGTGATCGCCCAGGTCGAGCGCTGCGAGCCGCATATCCACGCTTTCTACATCTTCGACCCGGAGGGCGCGCGCGAGATGGCCCGCGCCTCCGAAGCGCGCTGGCGCGCGGGCAAGCCGATCGAGAGGGACGGGATCAGCATCGACGGCGTGCCTGCGACGCTCAAGGAGAACATTGCCACGGTGGGCACGCCTTCGCCGATCGGCACCGCTGCGACGCCGCTGATTCCGGCCTCGAAAGATGCGCCGCCGGCCGCGCGGATGCGCGAGGCCGGGGCGGTGATCCTCGGCAAGACCACCATGCCGGAATTCGGCGCGATGTCCTCGGGCCTGTCGAGCATCCACGAGCTGACCCGCAATCCCTGGAACCTGGCCATGAACCCGGGCGGCTCCTCGGCGGGCGCGGGGGCCGGCGGCGCGGCGGGCTATGGCCCGCTGCATATCGGCACGGACATCGGCGGCTCGGTCCGCTTCCCGGCGGCCTGGTGCGGGCTGATGGGGCTGAAGCCGAGCCTCGGCCGGGTCAATATCGATCCGCCCTACATGGGCCGCTGCGCCGGGCCGATGACCCGGACGGTCGAGGATGCCGCGCTGATGATGGCGGTGCTGTCGCGGCCCGATCCGGACCAGCGCGACTACCGCAACCTGCCGCCCGAAGCGATCGACTGGATGGATCTCGGCATGGACCTGAAGGGCGTGCGGATCGGGCTGCAGCTCTATCCGGGCTGCGGAATGGCGGTGAATCCCGAAGTGATCGCCCCGGTCGAGGCGGCGGCGAAGCTCTTCGAGGCTGCGGGCGCCATCGTCGAGCCGCTCGATCCCTGGATGACGCCGGAGCTCTTGAAGGGGCTCGACGATTTCTGGCTGGCCCGCGCCGCGCAGGACGTGGCCAAGCTCAGCGATGCGCAACGCGCCAAGGTGCTGCCGCTGTTTCTCGAATATGCCTCGCATGGCGCGGACTTCACCGGGACGCAGGTGTTCGGCGCCTATTCCGCGACCGTCGAGATCCGCCGCCGCACAGTCGAAGCGACGAAGCCTTTCGATTTCGTGCTGTCGCCCTTGTCGCCGCATATCAGCTTCCCGGCGGAGTGGGGCTATCCGACCAATGACCCCTCCCGCGCGATGGACCATATCAGCTACTCTGTGCCCTTCAACCTGAGCGAGCAGCCGGTCTCGTCGCTGCCCTGCGGCTACGACTCGAACGGCGTGCCGCTGGGGTTGCAGATCGCGGCGCACCGCTTCGACGACATGGGCGCGCTGAAGATGGCGAAGGCCTATGAAACCCTGCGCGGGCCGATTCGTCCGTTCCCGACGAGCTTCGGAGGCTGAGACCATGGCAGGATCGTTTTCCCGCAGCCAGATCACCACGAAACCCGGGGTGGTCTCGGTGGAGGGCGGCGTCGTCGCCGCGCAGCATGTCCTGGCCGCCGAGGCCGGGGCCGAGGTGCTGGCGGCTGGCGGCGACGCGGTGGATGCGGCCGTCGCGGTCAGCTTCGCCATCGGCGTGCTGGAGCCCTGGATGTCGGGCCCTATGGGCGGCGGCGCGATGATGCTCTGGCGCGCGGAAGAGGGCAGGGCGCATGCCCTGAGCTACGGCATGCGGTCGTCGAAGGCGCTCGACGTGGATCATTATCCGCTTTCGGGCGCCGGAAAGGCCTCGGACCTCTTTCCCTGGGAACAGGTGGTTGAGGACCGCAACATCATCGGCGGCAGCTCGGTCGCGGTGCCGGGCACGGTCGCCGGGATAGCGGCGGCGCATGGCCGTTTCGGCCGGATGCCCTGGGGCGAGCTTCTGGCACCCGCCATCGCCCATGCCAAACAGGGCATGGAGATCGCCGAGGCCGCGGAACCCGACCTGTCGTCGAACAAGATGCAGGACACGGCGCATACCCGCGCCTACTACGCCGCCGCCCGGTTCTGACCGGACGAGGCCTTTCCCGCCGAGGACGANCTGGTTGCGTGACGCCCGACTGTCCGAAGCNACCCAAAGCAACGCCAAGCAAGCAAGGCACCATTCGGGGGCCGCGCGAGCAAGGGAGATTGAAACATGTTGAGGAAAAAGACCAACGGGGTTGCGCGACGCCCCCAGCGGACAAGTATCCTTTCCGAGGCCGCCAATGCCTCGGTCGACCGCCGCGCCTTCCTGCGCGGGTCGGGCCTGGCGATCGGGGGGCTCGCGGCGGTGGCCGCAACGGGCGGCACCGTGACCCGGGCGGATGCCGCAGCGGCCGCCACCGGCGAGGTCAAGACGGTCAAGTCCGTCTGCACCCACTGCTCGGTCGGCTGCACCGTCATGGCCGAAGTGCAGGGCGGCGTCTGGATCGGGCAGGAGCCCGGCTGGGACAGCCCGTTCAACCTGGGCGCCCATTGCGCCAAGGGCGCCTCGGTGCGCGAGCACGCGCATGGCGAGCGGCGCCTGAAATATCCCATGAAGAAGGTGGCCGGCGAATGGCAGCGCATCTCCTGGGAGCAGGCGATCGACGAGATCGGCGACCAGATGCTGTCGATCCGCGACAGCTCGGGACCTGACTCGGTCTACTGGCTGGGGTCCGCCAAGCATTCGAACGAGCAGGCCTACCTGTTCCGCAAGTTCGCCGCCTATTGGGGCACGAACAACGTGGACCACCAGGCGCGGATCTGCCACTCGACCACCGTGGCCGGGGTTGCCAACACATGGGGCTACGGCGCCATGACCAACTCCTACAACGACATCCACAATTCGCGCGCGATCTTCATCATCGGCGGCAACCCCGCCGAGGCGCATCCGGTGTCGCTGCAGCACGTGCTGAAGGCCAAGGAACAGAACAACGCGCCGCTGATCGTCTGCGATCCGCGCTTCACCCGCACCGCCGCCCATGCCGACGAATATGTCCGCTTCCGGCCCGGCTCGGACGTGGCGCTGGTCTGGGGCCTTCTGTGGCACATCTTCGAAAACGGCTGGGAGGACAAGGAGTTCATCCGCTCCCGCGTCTGGGGGATGGACGACATCCGCACCGAGGTCGCGAACTGGACCCCCGACGAGGTCGAGCGCGTCACCGGCGTGCCGGGCAGCCAGCTCGAGCGCGTGGCGCGCACGCTGGCCAACAACCGTCCCGGCACCGTGATCTGGTGCATGGGCGGCACCCAGCACACCAACGGCAACAACAACACCCGCGCCTACTGCATCCTGCAGCTGGCGCTCGGCAACATGGGAACCGCCGGCGGCGGCACCAACATCTTCCGCGGCCATGACAACGTGCAGGGCGCGACCGATCTGGGCGTTCTGGCCGACACGCTGCCGGGCTATTACGGCCTGACCGCGGGGGCCTGGGCCCATTGGGCGCGGGTCTGGGACGAGGATCTCGACTGGCTGAAGTCGCGCTTTGCCACGATGAAGGGCAAGGACGGCAAGGACAAGGAGATGATGGGCCTGACCGGCATCCCAGTTTCGCGCTGGATCGACGGCGTGCTCGAGGCGAAGGAAAACCTCGAACAGCCCGACAACACCCGCGCGATGGTGTTCTGGGGCCATGCGCCGAACTCGCAGACCCGCCTGCCGGAAATGAAGACGGCGATGGAGAAGCTCGACCTGCTGGTCGTGATCGATCCCTATCCGACCGTCTCGGCGATCCTGCATGACCGGACCGACAACACCTACCTGCTGCCGGCCTCGTCGCAATTCGAGACCTACGGCTCGGTGACCGCGTCGAACCGGTCGATCCAGTGGCGCGAGAAGGTGGTCGACCCGCTCTTCGAGTCGCTGCCCGATCACATCATCATGCACAAGTTCGCCACCAAGTTCGGCTTCGCCGACCGGCTGTTCCGCCATATCGAAGTGAATGGCGAGGAGCCGCTGATCGAGGATCTGACGCGCGAATTCAACAAGGGCATGTGGACCGTGGGCTATACCGGCCAGTCGCCGGAACGGCTCAAGATGCACATGGAGAACCAGCACACCTTCGACCGCACGACGCTGCGCGCGCTCGGCGGCCCGGCGGACGGCGATTTCTACGGCATGCCGTGGCCGTGCTGGGGCACGCCCGAGATGAAGCATCCGGGCTCTGCCAACCTCTACGACATCTCGCTGCCGGTGAAGGATGGCGGCCTGCCGTTCCGCGCCCGCTACGGGGTGGAGCGCAACGGCGAGAACCTGCTTGCCGAGGGCTCCTACACGGTCGGCTCCGAGATCGAGGACGGCTATCCCGAATTCACCATGCAGATGCTGATCGACATGGGATGGGACAGCGACCTGACGCCCTATGAACGGCGGATGATCGAATGGGTCGCGGGCTATGCCGAGGCGCGCCCCGAGACCGATACCGATCTGGGCGAGCAGTCCCATACCGGGCCCTACCCGTCGGATTCGGCCGAGAAGATCGGCGCCGTCAACTGGAAGACCGACCTCTCGGGCGGCATCCAGCGCGTCGCGATCCTGCATGGCTGCGCCCCCTACGGCAACGCCAAGGCCCGCTGCGTGGTCTGGACCTTCCCCGACCCGGTCCCGGTGCACCGCGAGCCGCTCTACACGAACCGGCGCGATCTGGTGGCCGATTACCCGACCTACGAGGACAAGTCCTTCTGGCGGGTGCCGACCATGTATGCCTCGATCCAGAAGAACGACTTCTCGAAGGACTTCCCGATCATCCTCACCTCCGGCCGCCTGGTCGAATACGAGGGCGGCGGCGACGAGACCCGGTCGAACCCCTGGCTCGCCGAGCTGCAGCAGAACATGTTCATCGAGATCAACCCGCGCGACGCCAACAACCTCGGCGTGCGCGACGGGGCGGATGTCTGGGTGGAGGGCCCGGAGGGCGGCAAGGTCAAGGTCATGGCCCTGGTCACGCCGCGGGTGGGCGAAGGCGTCGCCTTCATGCCCTTCCATTTCGGCGGGCATTACCAGGGCGAGGACCAGCGCTCGAAATATCCCGACGGCGCGGATCCGATCGTCCTCGGCGAATCCACCAACACCGCGCAGACCTATGGCTACGACTCCGTCACGCAGATGCAGGAGACCAAGGCCACCCTCTGCAAGATCATGCCGGCGTAAGGAGCGCGTAACATGGGAAGAGCTAAATTCCTCTGCGATGCCGAGCGCTGCATCGAGTGCAACGCCTGCGTCACCGCGTGCAAGAACGAGCACGAGGTGCCCTGGGGCATCAACCGCCGCCGGGTGGTGACCATCCAGGACGGCCAGCCGGGCGAACGCTCGATCTCGGTCGCCTGCATGCACTGCTCGGACGCGCCCTGCATGGCCGTCTGTCCGGTGGACTGCTTCTACCAGACCGAAGAAGGCGTGGTGCTGCATTCCAAGGACCTGTGCATCGGCTGCGGCTATTGCTTCTACGCGTGCCCCTTCGGCGCGCCGCAATATCCGCAGGCGGGCAATTTCGGGTCGCGCGGCAAGATGGACAAGTGCACCTTCTGCAACGGCGGCCCGGAGGAGAACAACTCCGCCGCCGAGTTCCAGAAATACGGCCGCAACCGGATCGCCGAAGGCAAGCTGCCGATCTGCGCCGAGATGTGCTCCACCAAGGCGCTGCTGGCGGGCGACGGGGACAAGGTCTCCGAGATCTACCGCGAGCGCGTCGTGGCCCGGGGCTTCGGCTCGGGCGCCTGGGGCTGGGGCACCGCCTACGACGAAAAGGCCAACTGACGATGTTCCGGGCAGGCAAACATGCCTGCCCGGACAGTCCCTCCTTCTGCATTCCGCGGCCCTGCGGGGCCGCCCCATCGACGATGTCCCGCGCGGGGCGGCCCTGCCGCCGGACCGCGCAGCAGGACGTTCCGACATCCGGGAGATGACCCCATGCTGCGCCATCTGATGGCCCTACTCACCATGGTCGTGCTGGCGCTGCCCGCGGCCGCCCAGGACAGCCCCATCGGGGGCACCAGCGTCGACAATTCGCCGGCCACCGCCACCGGACAGCAGACGCTGGAATCGATCATGGCGCGCCAGCGCGGCGAGGCCCCGCCGCCGCTGCCCGATCCCGATTTCGGCGGCGACGCGCTGAACGTGCCGGGGATGGGCCCGCTCGGCGGCGCCTCGGATTCCGACCTGTGGCGCGCGCTGCGCCATGACGAGGCCAATGTCCGCGCCTCGACCATCAATCCCAACGGCAAGGTGCTGATCCAGGACGGCGGCATGTGGTGGCTGGAATTCCGCGAGGGGCCGCTCTCCACCTATGGCGGCTGGCTGCTTCTGGGCACGATCGGCATCCTCGCCGTGTTCTTCCTGCTGCGCGGCCGCGTGCGCATCGAGGGCGGCCGGACCGGCACCACGGTGCAGCGCTTCCAGTGGATCGAGCGCTTCGCCCACTGGACGCTGGCAGGCTCGTTCCTGCTGCTCGGCTTCACCGGCCTCTTCACCCTCTTCGGGCGGCACTACCTGATCCCGCTGGTCGGGCACGAATTCAACTCGGTTCTGCTCACCGGCTCGAAATTCGTCCACAACAATGTCAGCTGGGCCTTCATGCTGGGGCTCGTCATGGTCTTCGTCATGTGGGTCTGGCACAACATCCCCGACCGCACCGACATCACCTGGTTCGCCCAGGCGGGCGGCATCATCGGCAAGAACCACCCGCCGGCGAAGAAGTTCAACGCGGGCCAGAAGATCATCTTCTGGGCGGTGATCCTGCTCGGCGGCTCGGTCTCGGTGTCGGGCCTGTCGCTGCTCTTTCCCTTCGACATGCCGCTCTTCTCGCACACGTTCGAGGTGCTGAACGGCTGGGGCGTGCCCGGCTGGTTCGGGATGGAGCCGCTGCCGGTCCAGCTCGCGCCGCAGGAGGAGATGCAGCTTGCCCAGCTCTGGCACGCGATCGTCGCCTTCCTGATGATGGCGGTGATCATCGGCCACATCTATATCGGCACGCTCGGCATGGAAGGCGCCTATGACGCCATGGGCTCGGGCCAGGTCGACGAGAACTGGGCGCATCAGCACCACTCGATCTGGTATGACGAGGTGAAGGAGCGCGAATCCCGCCAGGCCGCCAAATCGGCCCGCCCGGCGGAATGACCGCGATGCTCCGCCCTGCCCTGCTCGCTGCCGCGATGCTCTGTGCCGTCTCCGCGGGGGCACAGGAATTCGGCACGCTCAAGGGCCATGGCGGGCCGGTCATGGCGATCGCCGTCGCGCCCTCGGGCGAGGTGGCGACCGCCAGCTTCGACAATTCCGTGGGCCTCTGGCAGGACGGCGCGCCGCGCTGGCTCGAGGGCCACGAGGCCGCGGTCACCGAAGCGCTGGAGGAAGATGCCCGCGCCGCCATCGGTGGCATCCGCGGTTTCCGATCCCGCCGGGGCCTGCGACTGGTAGGCCAGCGCGAAGCCGCCGCCCGGCAGCGCGCTGACCGAGGGCAGGCGGTGCTCGGCGCTGCCGGTGCTCTCCGAAGACAGCATCCGCTCGGGGCCGCGGAAGGTGCCGTCGGCCTCGACCTGCTGGCCGTAGATGCGGAAGCTGCCGGTCACCGGATCGGTGCCGCTCCAGACCACGGCGAGGCTGCCGTCTTCCAGCCGCGCGATCTGCGGCTGTTCCTGGGCGCTGGTTGCCGTGCCGTTGACCTGGGTCTCGCCGCCGAGCGCCTGTCCCGCCGCGTCGTAGAGCTGCAGGAAGACGCCCTCGCCCGAACCGTCGAGCCCGGCCTCGTCGGTCCAGACCACGGCGAAGCCGCCGCCTGCGACGCCCGCCACCTGCGGTTCGCCCTGGGTTCCGGGGATGGTCGTGTTGACCTGGAACTCGGTGCCGAGCGGCACGCCGTCCGCGCCGAAACGCTGGCCGAAGATGCCATGCGCATTTTCGCCGGGATTGTCCTGCTGGTAGGAGCGCCAGACCACGACATAGCCCGTGGCCGGATCGCCCTCGCCCGCCCGCAGCGCCGCGACATCCGGCAGGCGCTGTTCGTTCGGGGTGAAGCTGTTGGCCAGCGCCTCGGGATCCGCGAGCGGCGCGAGGTCGTCCTCCGGCGCCACCGTCACGGTCAGGTTGACCGCCGGCATCACCCCGCCCTGCCCGTCGCTGATCGTCAGGCCGAGCGTGCGGACCGCCAGCGGATCGTCGCTCGCATTGCCGTAGCCGAGCGCCTCGGCCCCGCACTGGCACCTGTGCAGCGGCTCGCCCTCCAGCCACCGTTCGGCGCGGGCTTGCGGCTGCGCGTCCCCAGTCCGCTTTCAGCAGGCATCACGGCTGCCGGCCCGGACCGGCATCCCCGCTCCCATGCGGGCAAAAGAGGTCCCGCACGCTGTCGCGGCCAAGCGGAGGCCCGCCAGCAGAACAGCGGCAAGCTGCCGGGCAGCGCCATGCCCTGCCGCAGGCACGAGGACGAGGCACGAGGTCATCCCCGGATTTGGCCCGGCAATCGCCTCGCAGCACAGTGCCCGCCTGAATTTCCGGCCAGGACCTGCCTCCGCCGCACGGCCCGGGCCTCCATCCACCGGCTCCGGGAAAGGCAACGGCCCGCTTGCGCCCGGTCACCGGATGCGGATCCGCCGGGAATGGCACGCCGTCGCCCCTTCTCAGGCCGCCGCAGCGCCAGGAGGCAGGCGCCGCCAGGCACGGCATTGCGATCCGCCGCCGGCGGGTCCGGCAAGCTGCCAAGGACACCGGCGGCTGCGATCGCGCCAACGCGCAGCTGCACCTCGGTGCCCGTCGCGGTCGCAACGGCAACGGCCGCAAGCGGCGCAGCCGTCGCGGCGGTCTTCAGGAAGTCGCGGCGGCTGGTCGCCTCCTCGTCTTTCCGTGTCATGCGAGAGACCTCCTCTCTCTGGGTTGCGGCGGTTTCCCGCCCTTTGCGGATCACTCCGCGCTCATCCGGAACGCCTCGGCCTCGATCTCCATGAAGGCGCGGCCCAGACGGCCCACCGGCGCATAGAAAACCGAATTCTTGGCAGCTTCGAGATCGGTGAAGAAATGCCCCGCCCATGGAGCGACATGGCGGTTGAAAAAGTCTTTCTGCCGGGCCAGCGGCGCGGGCGTCCCGAAGCGCCCGGCGATCAGCGCGCCCATCATCTCCATCAGCGAAGCGATGTTGTCCTCGGGCTCGAACACGGTTTCGGCGCGGGCCAGCCCCAGCGCAGCCATGTCCTTGCGAAGCACGGCCAGCGGCTTCTCGTTGAGGAAGCCGGTCATGTAGTAGGAGGCGTAGGGCAGCAGTTCGCCGCGGCCGAGGCCGATGAAGAGCCGGTTGTACTCGACCTCGACCGCCTTGGCCTTCGACAGCCGCGCAACCTTGGCCAGCGTGTCCACGGCCTCGCCGATCGGGCCCTCGCCGCCGGCCAGCCCCGCGGTCTGCTCGATCAGCAGCCCGTCGGCGGGGCGCGCCAGGATCAGGCCGAGGAAATTGTAGAGATCGGCGCGCAGCCGGTCCTCTTCGGCGATTTTCGGGGCGGCAGCGGGGGATGCGGTCATGTCGGGCCTGTCGGTCATCAGCTGGCCTCGAAGCGGAAGCGCATCCGGCGCGAACTGGCCGGCAGCAGGCCCGCATCGGGCTCGGGGTCATCAATTTCGGCGGGTTCGGCGGCGGCCGGGGCAGGCGCGGCCCGCAGCCGTGCCGGAGCTGCTGGCCCGGGGCGAGCGCGTCGCGCGCGAGGCCGATTGCGTTGCCTGCCACTCGACCCATGACGGCGCGCCCTTCGCGGGCGGGCTGGAGATGGGCACGCCGATCGGCTCGATCTACGCCACCAACATCACCCCGGACCCCGAAACCGGCATCGGCCGCTACACGCTTGCCGAGTTCGACCGCGCCATCCGCCACGGCGTCGCGCCCGACGGCAGCCGCCTCTATCCGGCGATGCCCTATCCGTCCTATGCCAAGATGGCCGACGCGGATATCGAGGCGCTCTATGCCTTCTTCACGGAGGGCGTCGGGCCGGTATCGCAGCCGAACCGCGCCCCGGACATCCCCTGGCCCCTGAACATGCGCTGGCCGCTGGCGCTGTGGAACGCGGCCTTCACCGAGCCGGGCACCTACCGGCCCGATCCGTCGAAGGACGGCGAATGGAACCGCGGCGCCTATCTGGTGCAGGCGGCGGGCCATTGCGGATCGTGCCACACGCCGCGCGCCCTGACGATGAACGAGAAGGCCTATGACCAGTCGAGCCCGCTCTACCTGTCGGGCGCGCTCCTCGACGGCTGGTACGCACCGAGCCTGCTGCAGGACCACAACACCGGGCTGGGCCGCTGGAGCGAGGACGACATCGCCGCCTATCTCGCGGAGGGACGCAACCGCCATTCGGTGGTCTTCGGCTCGATGGCCGAGGTCTACAACAACTCGCTGCAGTTCATGGATGGCGCCGACCTGCGGGCGATCGCGCACTACCTGAAATCGCTGCCCGGCGATCCGGAGCGCGACGGTGCGCCTTGGGAGCCGGTTGCGCCTGCCGCGGCGCCGGCCGGTTCCCCCGCGTCGCGCAGCCCGGGCGAGGTCGGCGAGGGTCAGGCCGGTGACGGGCTGGCCGCGCAGGCGGCCTGAGGCGGCGAGGGCGGCGGCGATCTTGCGGCCGACGAAGCCGCCGCCGCCGAGGATCAGGACATTCATTCTGGGTCACTCAAGAGAAAGGGGGACACGGATCGGCGGCCGCGGGAGGAGCCGCGGCCGCCGGGAGGACGGCCGGGCGTCAGTCGTCGCCCATGCCGATGCGGGACAGGAAGGCCTTGTGGCTGGCGACCATCTCGGCGGTTTCCGGGGTCTTCTCCGCCCATTCGTCCCAGCGGGCGATGGCGGCAGCGCGGAATTTCGCGCGGTCTTCGGCGGACCAGTCATGGAAGGTGACGCCGTTGTCCGGCAGTTGGGCCAGCGCCTCGCTGTTGAGCACTTCGGTGCGCATCAGCAGCTTCAGCGCAAGCGCGTCCATGGCGTTTTCCAGGATTGCCTGCTGGCCGGGGCTCATCTTCTCCCAGGCGGCGGCGGAGCAGGCCAGATGGTCCGAGGACATCGAGTGGAAGCCCGGATAGGTGGCATGCTTGGCGATGTCGTAGATGCCGTTCGACAGGTTCGCTGCCAGCGTCGAGGCATCGGCGCCGTCGATGATGCCGGTCTCGAGCGAGGTGAAGATCTCTGTATAGTCCATCACCACCGGGCTGGCGCCGAGCGAGGCGAAGATCTCGGATTCCATGCCGGGCGGCGAGCGGAACTTCCAGCCTTCGAGATCGGCGATCCCGGCCAGCGGCGTGCTCGAGGCCAGCGATTCCTGGCCGCCGAGATAGGCGCCGATGAAATGCATGCCATTGGCTTCGTAGAGCTTCTGGATGGCGTCGCGGCCGCCGCCCTCCTCGATCCAGGCCAGGAACTGGATCGGCGTGTCATAGCCGCCCATCACGTCGGCGACGAACTGGAAGGCCGGGTTCTTGCCTGCCTGGTAGCTTCCGTTGGTCATGTCGCAGTCGAGGATGCCGTTGGCGGCGGCGTCGAAGGTTTCGGCGGAGGCCACGACCGAGGAGCTGTAGAACATCTCGATCTCGATGCTGCCCTCCGACATGGCGCGAACCTGATCGACGAAATCGGCGACCAGCTTGCCCGAGACCGCCTCGGGGGCCTGGTGGGTCTGGATGCGCAGGTGGACGGTGTCGGCCGCCCAAGCGGCCGCGGTCGTGGACAGCAGAGCTGCCACGGCAAGCGTGTATTTCATGGTTTCCTCCCTTGGTGGAGGAAGGCTAGCGGCGATTCCGGCAGATTGCCAGACAATTCGGCAATCAGATCGCCAGGGTCAGGACCGCTCGGCGTTGCGGCGGCGCAGCAGGGCCAGGAAATGTTCGGCCCGCGGGCCGAGGGTTTCGCCGCGCCGGGTCAGGATGCCGAAGCCCGGAACGGCGGGCAGGCCCTCGACATCGAGCTTGGTCAGCAGTCCGCCCTTGAGGTGGTCGGCCACGACCGACAGCGGCAGCAGCGCCACCGCCTCGGAGGATTGCAGCAGGTGCAGGATGGCGAAGACCGAGACCGACTCGACCTGGTTGCGGGGCATCGGCAGCCCGGCCTCGTGGAAGGCCGCCTCCAGCACCGCGCGGGTCGGGTTGGCGGCGGGCTGCAGCACCCAGGGGATGTTGGCCAGCGCCCGCAGCCCGCCCTCGACCGGCCGCCCGGACAGGCCGTGGCCCGCACCATGGTCAAAACCGCCGCCTGATAATGTCCAACCGCAGGGGCGCACTCCAAGACGTTGCATCATGACAATCGGTCTGAAATTGCGCCGGAAAAGATAGCCGCAGCCCCGGCGCGGGCGGACTCGAAATTGAGCAAGAGACAGTTTTAGCGGTCGGCCGACAGCGCAGCCCCTGCCCGCAAACGAAAACAGCCGCTGCTTGCGCAGCGGCTGCATTCCTGGTCCGGGCGGGCGGGCTCAGCCGCCGAAATCGTCCAGCATGATGTCGTCGCGGTCGACGCCGAGGTCGAGCAGCATGTTGATGACCGACTTGTTCATGATGGGCGGACCGCACATGTAGTATTCGCAGTCCTCGGGCGCCGGGTGGTTCTTGAGGTATTCCTCGAACAGGACGTTGTGGATGAAGCCGGTATAGCCGGTCCACTCGTCCTCGGGCAGCGCGTCCGAAAGCGCGACATGCCATTCGAAGTTCGGGTTCTCGGCGGCCAGGCCGTCGAAATCCTCGACATAGAACATCTCGCGCTTGGAGCGGGCGCCGTACCAGAAGCTGACCTTCCGGTCCGTGCCGATCCGCTTCATCTGGTCGAAGATGTGCGAGCGCATCGGCGCCATGCCGGCACCGCCGCCGACGAAGATCATTTCCTTCTTGGTGTCGCGGGCGAAGAACTCGCCGAACGGACCCGAGATGGTGACTTCGTCGCCGGGCTTCAGGTTGAAGATGTAGGAAGACATCTTGCCGGCCGGGATGCCGGTCGAGCCCGGGGGCGGCGACGCGATCCGGACGTTGAGCATGATGATGCCCTCTTCCTCCGGATAGTTCGCCATCGAATAGGCGCGCTCGACGGGCTCGTCGACCTTGGAGCGGTACTGCCAGAGGTTGAACTTGTCCCAGTCCTCGCGGAATTTCGGTTCCACGTCGAACTCGTCATAGCCCAGATCGTAGGGCGGACATTCGATCTGGATGTAGCCCCCCGCGCGGAAGTTGACGTTCTCGCCTTCCGGAAGCTCGAGCACGAGCTCCTTGATGAAGGTCGCGACGTTGTCGTTCGAGCGGACCTTGCAGCGCCATTTCTTGACGCCGAAGACCTCTTCGGGGACCTGGATCTTCATGTCCTGCTTGACTGCGACCTGGCAGGACAGGCGGTCGCATTCGGCCGCTTCGCGCTTGGTGATGTGGGATTCCTCGGTCGGCAGGATCGACCCGCCGCCCTCGAGAACCTTCACCCGGCACTGGGCGCAGGTGCCGCCGCCGCCGCAGGCGGAGGGCACGAAGAGCTTGGCTTCGGCGAGGGTCTGCAGGAGCTTGCCGCCCGCAGGGACCGAGATGGTCTTCTCGCCGTTGATCTCGATATTGACGTTGCCCGAGGACACCAGCTTCGAACGGGCGCTGAGGATGATGGTCACCAGCGCCAGGACGATGACGGTGAAAAGGCAGACGCCGAGAAGGAAAGTGCTCATCTGTTCCGTCCTCCCTTACAGGTTGACGCCCGAGAAGGACATGAAGCCCATCGCCATCAGACCCGCAGTGATGAAGGTGATGCCGAGGCCCTGCAGCCCGTCGGGGATGTCGGAGTATTTCAGCTTCTCGCGCACGCCGGCCATGGCGGTGATCGCCAGCGCCCAGCCGATGCCCGAAGAAATGCCGTAGGTGGTGGCTTCGGCGAAATTGTAGTCGCGTTCCACCATGAAGAGCGAGCCGCCGAGGATGGCGCAGTTCACTGTGATCAGCGGCAGGAAGATGCCGAGCGCGTTGTAGAGCGGCGGGAAGTACTTATCGAGGGTCATCTCGAGGATCTGCACCATCGCCGCGATCACGCCGATATACGAGATCAGGCCCAGGAAGGTCAGGTCGACCTCGGGGAAGCCCGCCCATGCCAGCGCGCCGGGCGCCAGCAGGTTGTTCAGGATCAGGTTGTTGGCCGGCACGGTGATCGACGGGACGACGACCACCGAGATGCCGAGGCCGAGCGCCGTGCTGATCTTCTTCGACACGGCGATGAAGGTGCACATGCCGAGGAAGAACGAGAGCGCGAGGTTCTCGACGAAGATTGCCTTGAAGGCGAGGGAAACGAGCCCTTCCATCAGTGGGCCTCCACAGTCTGGATCTTGTATTCACGCGCCTCGACCTGAGCCGGTTTCCAGGTGCGGAAGCCCCAGATCAGCAGGCCGATGACGAAGAAGGCCGAGGGCGGCAGCAGCAGCAGGCCGTTCGGGACGTACCAACCGCCGTTGTTGACGGTCTCCATGATGGTGATGCCGAACAGCGAGCCCGAGCCGAACAGCTCGCGGATCACGCCGACCAGCATCAGGATCAGGCCGTAGCCGAAGCCGTTGCCGACGCCGTCGACGAAGGAGGCCATCGGCGGGTTCTTCATGGCGAAGGCTTCCGCGCGGCCCATCACGATGCAGTTGGTGATGATCAGGCCGACGAAGACCGACAGGGTCTTGGAGATCTCGTAGGCGAAGGCCTTGAGCACCTGGTCCACCAAGATCACCAGCGAGGCGATGATGATCATCTGCACGATGATCCGGATCGAGCTGGGGATGTGGTTGCGCAGCACCGAGATGAACATCGAGGAGAAGCCGGTCACCAGCGTCACGGCCAGCGCCATGACGAAGGCCACCTGCAGCGACGAGGTCACCGCCAGCGCCGAGCAGATGCCCAGCACCTGCAGCGTGATCGGGTTGTTGTCGACGAGCGGATCGACAAGCAGTGATTTGTGGTTCTCGGCCATCACAGGTCTCCGTTCTTCAGTTTCTCAAGGTAGGGCGCGAAGCCCTGCTCGCCCATCCAGAAGCGGACCAGGTTGTCCACGCCGCGCGAGGTCAGCGTGGCGCCGGCCAGCGCATCGATATGGTAGTTCGCGGCGTCGCCCGAAGGGTTGGCCTTGGACACGGTGATGCGCAGCTCGCCGTCGCCGTCGCGCAGCTCCTTGCCGTTCCACATCGCCTGCCAGCGCGGGTTGTCGACCTCGGCGCCGAGGCCGGGGGTCTCGGCATGTTCGTAGAACTGCAGGCCGAAGATGGTGTTGGCATCCTCTTCCAGCGTGATGAAGCCGTAGAGGGTCGACCACAGGCCGTAGCCGGCGATCGGCAGCACGACCTTGTCGAGGTTCCCGTCGCCGTCCTTCAGCAGGTAGACCATCTGGTAGCGCGCCTGGCGGCCGAGGCCGGCCGGGTCGTTCTCCAGCTCGGAGCTGAGCGCCATGTCCGAGGTCGCCGCAACGTCGTCGTAATCGGCCACGGTGAAGGGCTCGCCCGCCGCGTTCGGAACTTCGTCCACGTATTCCGCAGTGTCCAGGTCGACGATCTTCGGCTCGAAGGCCGAGGTGAAGACCTCGTTCACGTCCATGCCGTCCTCGAAGAGGCCGGCCACCTGGAGGATGTTGCGGCGCTTGTCGAGCAGCTGGTTCGCTTCCTGGACCGGGCGCAGCGCCACGGCGGCGGCGGCCACGACCATCGAGCAGAACAGGCAGAGCGAAATGGCGACGAACAGCGTCTTGGCAGTCGAGTCAGCCGGCGTGTTCTGCCACCAGCCGACGAAGCCTTTCTTGGTCTCAGGCATTGCGCTTGACCCTCCGGGCGATGTTGGCGCGCGCGACGAAATAGTCGATCAGCGGCGCGAAGATGTTTGCGAAGAGGATGGCGAGCATCATGCCTTCCGGGAAGGCCGGGTTGATGACGCGGATCATCACGACCATCACGCCGATCAGCGCGCCATAGATGTAGCGGCCGGTATTGGTGTGGCTGGCCGAGACCGGCTCGGTGACCATGAAGGCCAGGCCGAAGGCGTATCCGCCCACCACCAGGTGCCAGTACCAGGGCATCGCGAACATCGGGTTGTCGGCCGAGCCGACGACGTTCAGCAGCAGCGAAAAGCCGATCATGCCGCCGAGGCAGCCGACGACCAGGCGCCAGTTGGCGATCTTCGTGGTGATCAGGAAAGCGAGGCCGATGAGGCAGGCGAGGGTCGAGGTTTCGCCGAGCGAGCCGTGGATCGTGCCGAAGAAGGCGCTCCACCAGGTGATGCCCTCCGCGGCCAGCGCCTGCACGCCGTCGGTCGCGGTGACGGCCAGCGCGGTCGCGCCCGAGAAGCCGTCGACCGGAACCCAGACAGAGTCGCCGGACATCGAGGCCGGATAGGCGAAGTAGAGGAACGCGCGGCCGACCAGCGCCGGGTTGAGGAAGTTCTTGCCGGTGCCGCCGAAGACTTCCTTGCCGATCACGACGCCGAAGGAGATGCCGAGCGCGACCTGCCACAGCGGCGTCGAGGCCGGCAGGATCAGCGTGTAGAGCATCGAGGTGACGAGGAAGCCCTCGTTAACCTCATGGCGTCGGATGGTGGCGAAAAGCACTTCCCAGATGCCGCCCGCGACCAGCGTCACGATGTAGATCGGCAGGAAATAGGCCAAGCCGTGAAGGAAGTTGGCAAGCGGGTTCGCCGGGTTGAAGCCGATGCCGAGCGACGCGAGCAGCAGCTGGCGCCAGCCCTCGGGCTCGCCGCCGACCTGCGCGATCGCGGCATTGGCCTGGTAGCCGGTGTTGAATAGCGCGAACAGGATCACCGGAATGGTCGAGATCACGACATAGGTCATGATCCGCTTCATGTCGGTATAGGTCCGCGCATGCGGCGCGGCGGTGGTGACCGTCTTCGGGGTGTAGAGGAAGCTTTCCACCATCTCGTAGACGGGGAACCACTTCTCCCATTTGCCGCCCTTGGTGAAGTTCGGCTCGATCCGGTCGAAGAATTTGCGGGCGCCCATGGGTGTCAGCCCTCCTTCTCGATGCGGGCGAGGCTGTCGCGCAGCGCCATCCCGTATTCATACTTGGCCGGGCAGGCGAAGGTGCAGAGCGCGAGGTCCTCCTCGTCGAGCTCCAGCGCGCCGAGCGCCTGCGCGGTGTCGGTGTCGCCCACCAGCAGCGCCCGCAGGAGCTGCGTCGGCAGGTAGTCCTGCGGCATCAGCCGCTCGAACGTCCCGGTCGGCACCATCGCACGGCGGCCGCCGTTGAGGTTCGAGGTCAGGTTGTAGAGCTTCTTGCCCATGAAGGACGAGGCCAGCACCGGCTGGACCGCGAACTTGCCGGGCTGCGGGCTGATCCAGCCCAGCACTTCCTGCGCCTTGTCCTCGGTGATCAGCGTCACCTGGCGGTGGTAGCGGCCGAGGAAGCCCGTCGGGCCTTCGGCGACGGAGCCGCTCAGGACCGAGCCGGAAATGATCCGCACCGGGTCGTCGCCCGCGATTTCGCCCTCGGTCAGCGACGCGATGTCGGCGCCCATCAGGGTCTTCAGGTGGCGCGGGTTCGAGGCGCGCGGGCCGGCGACGGTGACCACGCGGGCCGCGTCCAGATGGCCGGTCTCGAACAGGCGGCCGATCGCCAGCACGTCCTGGTAGCCGACATGCCAGACCGTCTTGCCGCCATGCGGCGGTTCGATGAAATGCATGTGCGTCCCTGCGAGACCCGCCGGATGCGGCCCCTCGAAGGTATGCGTCTCGACATTGGCGACGGTCCCGGAGGACAGCTCCGCGCCGGGCGCCTGGCAGAGATAGGTCTTGCCTTCGCTCAGCCTGGAGATGGCCAGGAGGCCCTTGTCGAAGGTTGCGGCCTGCCCCTCGAGCACCAGTGCGGCGTCGGGCGCGAGCGGTTCGGACTCCATGGCGGTGACGAAGATCGCCGCCGGACGGTCCGACCCGCCGGGAACCTTGGAATAGGGCCGCGTGCGGAACGCCGTCCACAGGCCGGAATCGAGGAGTTTCGCGGCGACCTGCTCGCCGGTCAGCTCGGCGGGATCGGCGGCGTAGAAGTCGAGCCCGGCGTCATCGGCGTCGTCGATGTCGATCACGACGCTCTGCAACACGCGGCGGGCGCCGCGGTTGATCGCGCGGACCCGGCCCGTGGCCGGAGCGGTGAACACGACTTCGGGCGTGTCCTTGTGGCAGAAGAGGGCCGTCCCGCGACGGACTTGGTCCCCCTCCTGGACGAACATGCGGGGCTTCAACCCGACGTAGTCGCCACCGATGACGGCGACGGAGACAGGCGAGGCCGCGGCCTCGATCGCGGGCGCGGGGGCGCCAGCGATCGGCAGGTCGAGACCTTTCTTCAGGGCGTGATGGGTCATCTAGCTCGAAGCGTCCTAGGTGCGGCTGTGGATGGTGACTGCGTTTTCAACATTGCGCACCTCCGTATGCAATGTTGGCAGAAACCAAAATGTGGCAATGTGCCGTGCGCCCCGACCGGGAATGCACGACTCGCAGCTTCCTTTAACCGCCCCGGCCGCGCAACGCAGCCCCTAATTGCCTTATTTTCCCCGTCGTCCCGGTCAGCCTGCCCAATTGACACCAAATCCCGCGGATGAAAAACCGCGACCAAAGCCTTTGCACGGGATGTCATCACATGCGCGCGATACTGCTCTCCACCGCCCTTCTTTCCCTCTCGGCCTGCTGGCCGCAGAGCGCCCCCGAGAGCGTCCGGATCGAGGGCAGCACCATGGGCACGACCTATCACGTCACCGTGGTCGACGGCCCGGCGGACATGGATGCGGAGCGGCTGGAGGAGATCACCGAGGACGCGCTGGCCGCGATCCTGGCGCATGTCAACAACTGGGACCCGGCCTCGGAAGTGTCGCGCTTCAGCGCGCTCGACGGCACCGGTCCGGTCGAGATTTCCCCCGAATTGCAGGCGGTCATGGCGGAAGCCAACCGGATCAACGCGCTGTCTGGCGGCAAGTTCGACGTGACGCTGGCGCCGCTGATCGACCTCTGGGGCTTCGGGCCGAAGAAGCCGGGCGAGCCGGTGCCCTCGGAGGACGAGATCGCCGCCGCGATGCAGACCGTGGGCCAGGCGGACAAGCTGATCCTGGGCCAAGGCACGCTGCAGAAGGCCCTGCCAGGCGTCTCGCTGAACCTCTCGGCCATCGCCAAGGGCCAGGGCATCGACGCGGTCGGCGACGCCATCGCCGCGGCGGGCGCCACGCGCTACCTGGTGGAAATCGGCGGCGACCTCGTGTCGAAGGGCCTCAATGCCCAGGACGAGCCCTGGGTGATCGGCGTGGAACGCCCCGACGCGGCCAGCCAGACCGTCGAGGTCGTCATCCCGGTCACCGACATGGGACTGGCCACCTCCGGCGACTACCGCAACTATTTCGAGCAGGACGGCGTCCGCTACAGCCACATCATCGACCCGACCACCGGGCGGCCGATCACCCATACCACGGCCTCGGTCACCGTCCTTGCCGAAACGGCAATGGCCGCAGACGGGCTTGCCACCGCCCTGCTGGCCATGGGAGAAGAGGAGGCGATGCCGCTGGCCGAGGCCGAGGACATCCCGGTCATGTTCATCACCCGCCGCGATGGCGGATTCGTGACCGCCAGCAGCTCTTCCTTCGACGCCCTCGTGGCCCAGATGGAAGAGTAAGGACCAAGGAGCACATCATGGCCACTTTCGCCTTCGCCTTCGCCTTTCTCCTGCTTGTCGTCCTGGGCATGTCCCTGGGCGTCCTCCTGATGGGCAAGACCATCAAGGGCAGCTGCGGCGGCCTGAACGCCATTTCGGGCGCCGACAAATGCGTCGTCTGCAAGAAGGACGTCGATCCGAACAGCCCGCTGCGCGACAAGCTGCAATGCAAGCGCGCCCAGGCGATGCGCGAGCGCCTGGACGCCGAGATCGAGGCCGACGCCCGCTGAAGACCGGCGCTGCCTAGAGTTTTAGGCAGTTTCCCCCTCCCCTGCCCGCTCCGGCGCAGGCATCTTCACGCTGCGTTAAAACGCTGCCGCCATCCTTCCCGCCGCCCTGCCGCGCACCGCGCCGCGGGGCAGACGCTTCAGCGCTTCGGTGGGGAACCCGGTCATGGCCACGACCTTCGACGTCATCTATCTCGGCACCTTCGCGACGATCGACAATGTCGAAGGCAATGCGCTAGCCGACAACGCCGCCGCGCTCAACGGGCTGACCGTCGGCAGTGCCGACCAGCCACTGTGGAAGAACATCCAGAGCTTCAGCCCGGGCTCCACCGGCTATGGCGGCGGAATAAGCAGCGGCTACGACCAATCGAACAGCCCGTCGGAGACCTTCCGGATCAATGGCGGCGCCGATCAGACCTTCGACGCCGGAACGCTCTACAACGGCACGATCACCTTCGTGGACGGGAGCACCGCAACGGCCCGTCTGATCCTGATCCAGGACACGACCGGCCACACCTATCTCGCGCCGACAATAGGGGCCGGACCGGATGCCGATCTCCTCGCGTCCGGAGCCATCCAGTCCATTTCCATCACCTCGGTCAACAATGCCTCTTGGGACGTGTTCGAAGCCAACCGGGTGGCCAACGCGTTTTCCCATCCCGACGTGGTCGACGGCACCGCAGGGAACGACTCGATGGGCGCGGGCTTCACCGATGCCCAGGGCGACAGGATCGAGCCGAATGCGGGCGCGGCGGATTCGGTCGCGGCCGGAGCCGGCAATGACACGATCAATACCGGCGCGGGCAATGACACGGTCTGGGCCGGCGACGGCAATGACGTGATCTACGCCACCCGCGGCAATGACAGCCTGATGGGCGAAGGCGGCGACGACCGCTTCATCTACGTCACCGGCGACGGCGCCGACACGGTCTCGGGCGGCACCGGCACCGACACGCTCGACTTCTCCACCAGCACCGGCCCGATCAGCGTGCTCTACAGCGGCGCCCAGGCCGGCACGTTCAGCGACGGCAGCTCGACCTCCTCCTTCTCCGGCATCGAACGCCTGACGATGACCTCCGGCAACGACACGATCGACGCCGGCTTTTCCTCGGGCAGCACCTGGATCGACGGTGGCGCAGGCGACGACCGGATCGAATACGGCAGCTCCAGCAGCACCGTCTTCGGCGGCGACGGCAACGACTTCATCGACGACAATGACGGCACGCGCGAGCTCGGCAACGACTATCTCGACGGCGGCGCGGGCAATGACTCGATCTATGCCGGGCAGGGCCAGGACACTGTCCATGGCGGCAGCGGCAACGACATCATCTATGCCGAGGACGGCAACGACCTCGTCTATGGCGGCGACGGCAGCGACACGGTCGACGGCAGCTCCGGCAACGACACGATCTATGGCGGCGACGGCGCCGACAGCCTGGCCGGCGGCACCGGCGCCGACAGCCTCTACGGCGATGGCGGCAACGACACCGTGTTCGGCGGCGACGGCGCCGACCGGCTGGAGGGCGGCAGCGGCAACGACATCCTCTGGGGCGGCAGCGACCGCTCTGCCGACACGCTGCTGGGCGGCGACGACAGCGACACGCTTTTCGCGACCGACGGGTTCGGCGCCTCGACCTTCGCCGGCGGCGAGGGCGGCACCGACTGGGACATGCTCAATTTCGGCTATGCCGCCACACCGGTCACCGTCACTTATGCGGGCAGCGAGGCGGGCACCGCCACCAACGGCACCGACACCCTGACCTTTTCCCAGATCGAAGCGGTCTCCCTGACCGGCGGCAATGACAGCCTCGACGGCTCGGCCAGCTCGGGTCCGATGACGGTCTGGGGCGGCGCGGGCAGCGACACGATCCGCGGCGGCAGCGGCGCGGACAGCCTTTCCGGCGGCGACGGCGACGATCACATCTATTCCGGCGACGGCGCCGATACGGTCTCCGGCGGGGCCGGAAACGACCTGCTGGTCACCGGCGCGGGCAATGACAGCGTCACCGGCGGCGACGGCAATGACACGATCCTGGCGGAATTCGGCGATGACACGATCAACGCCGGAGCGGGCGACGACGTGATCGGCGGCAGCCTCGGACGCGACCTGATCACCACCGGCACCGGCAAGGACCGGATCATCGTCACCTATAACGACCTGCAGGACACGATCACCGATTTCGACATGGCCGATGACGACAGCGACGGACTGTCGAACGACCAGCTCGACGTCTCGGGCCTGACCGGCGGGCGCGGTCCCGGCGGCGCCGTGACGGTCTGGGACGTCACCGTCACAGATGACGGCGCGGGAAATGCGGTCCTGACCTTCCCGGGCGCTGAATCGGTGGTGCTGATGGGCGTCAGCGCGGCCAGCCTGTCGAGCCCGGCCGCCCTGCGCGCCACCGGCATTCCCTGCTTCACGCCCGGCACGATGATCGAGACGGAAGCAGGCCCCGTCGCGGTGGAACGCCTGCGTCCGGGCGACCGGCTGGGCACCGCCGATGCAGGGTTCCAGCCGGTGCTCTGGACCGCGCAGAGCCGCCTCGGCACCGCCGAGCTGGCCACCCGCCCCGAGGCCCGGCCGGTGCTGATCCGTCCCGGCGGACTGGTGGCGCTTTCCCGGCCGATCCTGGTCTCGCCGCAGCATTGCATGGCGGCCGAGATCGGCGGACAGGAACGCTTCGTGCGCGCCCGCCACCTGACCGGCCTGCCCGGCGGCATGGCCGAGGCGTGTCACGGGCTCGAGCCCGTGACCTATGTGCATGTGCTGCTGCCGTCGCATCAGGTGATCTTCGCCGAGGGCGCCCGGACCGAAAGCCTCTGGCCCGGACCGATGGCAGTGGCGATGCTGCCGGAGGCCGAGCGCGCTGAACTGCTGCGGCTGCTGCCCTGGCTGGCGCAGGTGCTGGCGGTCAGCCCGAAGCTCGGCCGCGAAATCGTGCGCCACCGCTACGGCCCCCCTGCCCGTCCGGAAATTCCGAAGAAGCTGCTGAACCGGCTGGCCCGCGGCGGGGCTCAGCCGCCGAATTCGAGGGGCAGGAACGCCAGGAGCGCGAAGCTTGCCGCTGCGGGCAGGCCGTAGGACCAGGCGCGCAGCACCCAGCCCTCCCTCTGCGCCTTCCAGTTCTCGCGGAACTGGCGGCCGCAGAAGACCATCACCAGAAGAAGTCCGGTCGCCCAGAGCGGTGTCAGCGTCATCTTACCCCACAATCATCTGCTTCATGCGCAGCGCTTCGTATTCCAGCTGCCGCAGCCGCGCCTTGACCACGTCGCCGATCGAAATCAGGCCGATCATCCGGCCGTCCTCGACCACCGGCATGTGGCGGAACCGCCCGTCCGACATGCGCCGGAGCACCGACAGCAGCGGCGTGTCCGGCGTGCAGGTCTGCGGGTTCGGCGTCATCAGCTCGGCCACCGAGGTTTCCAGCCCTTCATGGCCCTTCTCGTCGATCTGGCGCACCACGTCGCGTTCGGACAGCACGCCGACCACCCGGTCGTCCTCCATCACCACGATGACGCCGATGCGGCGCGCGCGCAGCTCGGACACCGCCTTGGCGACGCTTTCCGAGGGCGTGATGGTATAGACGATGCTGCCCTTCTCGCGCAGCACGGCCTCGACCGTGATCACGCCGTCCGCGAGGTTGGAATCAGCCGTCTGGGAATAGGTGCGGTGCTCTTCCTGGCTGCTGGCCAGAACGCCCTGATAGGATTGCGGGGCCATGTGTTCTCCTCCCTTAGAGATGGGGACGCGGGGGCTCCTCCTCAGCCGGACGCGTCCTGCCTGACATCAGAGTAGGCACATTCCGATCAAAGGACTAGCCGGAAATCGCGCCCTGCCTTGTCTTATGAGTTTCCGGGTCCGTCGTTGATGTTCGGGGCCGTCTGTTGCCCGCCATGCACGGCGTCGTCGCCATAGGCGGGCAGCCCGTCGAGCGCCGCCGGGCGCAGGCCCATCGCGCGGGCCGTGGCGCGCGCCAGCTGGAAGCAATCGCTTTGCCCCCAGACGAAGGGCCGCCCTTCCCAGGCGGCCAGCTCTTCGGCCAGGAGGCGCGGCCAGAACTGTTTACGTGCCAATCTTCAGCTCCTGCGTCTGCAGCGACTGCACCATGTCGAAGAAGGCATCGCCCGCGTAGCGGGTGCGCTGGTCCTGCGGCAGGTAGCGGAACGGCCGCGGCCGCTTCAGGTCCAGCGCCCGCGGCTCCAGACTCAGGGTGATGACCGGGTTCTGCGGGTCGTTGTTGTTCGAGATGTTGTCGCAGACCCCGTCGAAGAAGACGGTCGCGCCGCCACGTTCCATTCCGCATCGGCCCAGATCAGGCTGATCAGCACCCGGCGGCGCTGGAAGGGCTCGTTCTCGGCGATGCTGATGGTCTCCGGGGCCATCCCGGCCAGCGAGACCGTGAGGCCGGACAGCCGGTTGCCGGTGGTGCTCGCGCTGCCGCTGATCTCGAGGAGCTCGCCGCTGCCGATATAGCTCACGCCGCCATGGATCAGGTCGCCATGCCCGGTCCAGAGGTTCAGCGGGGCGTCATCGAAGAAGCCGCGGAACAGGTAGCCGACGCGGCTGCCGCCCGGGATGCTCATTCCAGATACTCGATCATTTCGACGGAGACGGAGCGGCCGGAGCTCCAGTCATGCGCGATGGTCAGCGGGTCGCCCATGAGACGCCACAGCCCGTTCGGCGTGGCGGTGTTCAACGCGTCCCCGTCGCCGATATTGGTGCGCAGCGGCGGGAAGATCCCGATCGCCTGCAGACCCGCCCCGTCGGTCGGCCCGGCGCTGACGACCCGGTAGAGCCGCTGCAGGAAGGTGAACCAGTCGCCGACTTCCATCGCCGGAACCTGCCCGCCCGGCAGGACATGCTGCAGTGTCAGGCTGATGTCGTTGCGCAGGGCCCCGCCGGAGACCGTCGGCGCGCCGTTCAGAAAGCCGTATGGCCCGTCATGGTCGAAATTGTAGAGCCGGAACGGCGTCAGCGGCCCGCGCAGCCCGGTCAGCCAGCCCTCGACGCGCGCCTGGCGCAGCTTGTCGTGGAACGGCGCAAGGGTTGCCCGTGCCGTCCAGATGTCCCCGCCGAAGTCATAGACCGCCTGCGCATTGCTGTAGGGGCTCCGCGCCATGCCGACGGTATGGGCGGCAGTGATCTCGAAGCTCATGAACTTGAAGTCGGCAGGTGCGAAATCGGCCATCAGAGCACCCCTTCCCGCTGCAGCCGCGCCACCAGGGCATCGGCCTGCGACCGGCCGATGGCAGCCATGCGCCGCTCGAGCGCGGCCAGATCGGCCTCGGACCCGCTGCCGACCTCGACATTGTTGGTGATCTGCACCGCCACCCCGCCGCCGCGCCCGGCAACCGGCATCTCCGGCACGGCCGGCATGGACAGGGTGACCGGGATCGACCGGCCATCGGGCAGCGGGACATAGGCCTCGGGCGTCCTCCCCTCGCCGAACAGCGAGAGCTGCGGGCTGCGCGCGATGCCGCCCATGGCATAGCGGTTCAGGCGCAGCGGGCCGCGGGCCGTCATGATGTTGCCGTTGGCGCTGGCCGTGACGGCTGGCGCCGCCCCGGTGAAGAGCGTCGAGAAGAAGCCGCCCGCGCCGCCGCCGGCAAAGAGGCTCTGGAATGCCGATGTTCCGTTCATCTGCAGCAGCTGCACGATGATCTGCTTGATTCCGTCCTCGACGCTCTCGGCCTGCATGGCGACCTGCGCGAAGGTGTTGGCGAGCTGCGCGCCCGCATCCGCACCGCTCTGCCCAAGGCGCTTCGTCGCCTCGTCCAGCATGGCGACCTGATCAGACTCCGCGCCATAGGCTGCCACCAGCAGCTTGCGCGCTTCGGCGATGCGCTGCGCCTGCGCTTCCTGCGCCTCGGTGGCCGTCTGGGTCTGTTGCACCAGCCCGTTCAGCAGCGTCCTGGCCTCGTCAAGCGTGCCGACCTGCTCCTCGCTGATCAGCTGGACCGGATCCTTGCCCTTGCCACCCTTGCTGCCGCCGCCGGGCGCCTTCACGCCGTTGAGACGGTCGATCTGTTCGCCGATCCCCTTGAGCGCCTCTTCCGCCTCGCGGGTCTGGGTTGCGTCGAGGCCGCCACCGGCCAGCGCGTCGCGCAGGGTCTGCGCCTGCGCCTGCAGATCCGCGATCTTGCGGCTGGCCAGGTTGGCATTGTCGAGGATCGTCGTCACTACCGAGTTGCCGGTATCGACAACCGCCTCGGTCGCGCCGGTCACGCCCGCGATGCTGCCGACGCGGGCCTCCTCCAGCGTTTGGCTCAGAAGCTCCACCTTTGCCTGCACCGCATCGGCTTCGGCCGCGGCACGGGCGAACTCCACCTCTGCGGCTGACAAGCCTTCCAGGCCCGCCCCGGTGGCGATCCTGGCACGCACGGCAAGCTCGCGCTCGGCTGCGCGCTCGCGGACCTCATAGTCAGCGATATAGTTCCCGCCCGGCCCCGGACCCGTGCCGGTGGTGTTGTCCAGCGCGCGCTCGCGCCGGATGTCGTCCCGCGCCTGGTCCATAAGCTCGCCACGAATATCCGACAGGGCAGACTGCGCATCGAGAGCCGACGCCTGGGCAGCGAGGAGGCGCGCCGCTCGCAGCTTGTTCAGCGCCCCGATCCGCGTGTTGATCGCATCCACCTCCGCCCGGGCAGTGGCCGCAGCGACATCGGCCTCCCCCGCAACCGCCGCCTTGTAGGTGGCCGAGGCCTGAGCCATTTCCTCTTTCGCCGCCGCGATCTCGCCGTCGATCCGTGCGACATCGTTCATCGCCGCCTCGAATTCGGACGCCGCCGATTGCGCCGCTGACAGGCTCGAGGCCACCCTCTCGGCTTCCGAAGGGATCCGCGAGATCGCAATCGCCAGCGCACCGGCCAGAGTGATCGCCGCTCCGACCGGGCCGCCGAAGAAGGCCATCACGCCGCTGAAGGCCCTCATGGCTCCCGTGGCCACCCGGGTCCGCAGCGACAAGCGTGTCTGCGCAGCCGCGAGCCTGTCCGTGGCGGCCGCCGCACGCGCATGCGCAGCCGCAAGGTTCTCCGCGGCCCTCGCCTGCGCCCGGTCCGCGCGCTCCATCTTCTTGGTGATGACCGTGCCACGGTTCTCCGCCTCGGCCTTCTGGTAGACCTTCCGCTGATACTTGTTCGCGGCATCCAGCTTTTCCCGCATCACCCGGATCTCGTCCTTCGACGATTTCACCGATGCCTGCGCAGCCTTCACCTCGTCCTGCCGCGCCTGGGCTGCATCGCGGAAAGCCGAGGACACCGCCCCGATCCCGCGCCCGCCTGCCAGGCCGACCGCGGCCCCGGCCACGATCTGCAGCGAGGCGGCCAGGGTCTCGGCACCGGTCCCGGCCCCGGACATGTATTCGCCGAGCCATTGCATCGCGCCGTTGACCGCTTCGGTCGTGCCGAGCGACTGGTCGAGCTGGCCGACATAGGCGGTCAGCCCGGTGCGCAGCACGGTGACCGCCTCCTGCCCGGAGACCGCGAGCTGCGCAAAGCTGGCATCCGCCTGCTCCGCCAGTCCGTCGAGCGCCTGCAGGACGATGTCCGAGGTCAGCTCCTGCGCCTCGGCCACCGCGCGCAGCTCCGCCCGGGTCACGCCGGCCGCCGCTGCGAGGGCATCGAGGAACTCGACCGGAGCCGCCTCGCGGATCGAGGCGAACTCGTCGCCGCTGAGCACGCCGGATTGCAGCGCTTGCCCGAGCTGCAGGCCGACGCTGCCGACCTCGGCAGAGGACGCGCCGCCGGTGGCCATCATCTTCTGCAGCGTCTCGACCCGGCGCATGGTCGTCCCGAAATCGTCGCCGGTCGCCTTGGCCATGCGGGCGACAGCCGCCGTGGTGCTGCCGATCTCGCTGCGGGTGCGCAGCGCCAGATCGACCATCTGCTGCTGCGCATCGCCGCCGGTTTGGCCGATGGAGGTCAGCGACCGCTCGACGCCCCGCCAACCCTCGGCCAGATTGCGGAACTCGACCAGCGCCGCCGCGGAGCCAAGGGCCACCAGGGCCGTGGTCACCATTCCGATCGCACGCTGAGACCGCTCCCAGCGCGCGTCGATCCGGTCCAGCCGCTGGTTTACCAGTCGCTCGTGCGCTGTCAGCGTCCTGGAGTAGCGACGAGCCCCCTGATCGAAGGATCGCGTGTCGGCCGTGTACTCCGTGAGGATCCGTTCCGTCACCATGGCTTGCGCGAAGCTCCCATCGTCTCGATTTTCTTCATGTAGGCGTCATGCGTCGCCCAGAACTGCCTGGGCGTCGCACGGTCGAATTCGCTTGGCGGCCATCCGAGATGGACCGCCGCGAAAGCCGCGGCAGCCTCTAGCCACCCGCTGCGGGCGGCGGCAGCACCATCGGGGCTGCCTCTTCCCACTTTTTTTTTGCCTCCTCCGGCGACCAGAGGCAGGCAATGATGAACCGAACGATGCTCTCCCGCAGCGCGGCCGAGGTCACCGGCGCCTCGAAAACAGAACGACCGACCGCGTCGATGGAATCGAACTTCTCGCCCGCCGCGTGGGTGGCGTGGAAGACGATCAAGGCCAGCTCGCGGACGCCGAGGCAACCGCGCAGCGCCAGCTCGTAGACCTCGAGCAAGGCGAGCCCGAGACCCTGCTCGATCTCGCGCATCGCGCCATAGGTCGGCCGCATGAGGTAGCGCTCGCCGCGCAGGGTCACCGGAATGTCGGCCATCAGGTCACCGTCGTGACGACAGGGTCATCGGCGAAGTTGACCGAGATGCTCCAGGTCAGCACGCCGTCGACGCCCGACGATTCCTCGGAGATCGTGATGGCAGCCGTGCCGACATAGCTTTCGCCGCCCACGTTCTTGTCGCGGATCTCGACATCGATGATCTCGCCGCTTGCCGAGAGCTCCTGCAGCCGGGTGTGGATCGCCAGCATCGGGCGCTCCGGCTCGACCTTGGTGGTGAAGATGGCGCCGGAGTCGGTGGCATACGGGTGCGACCCGTTCTTGGTCCGGCTGGTGCTTGCGGTCTTGCCGGAGTTGTAGGTGCCATCGCCCTGATATGGCACTTCGGTCATCGTACCGCTGACATCGATGAACAGGAGCTTGTCCTTGCCCTTTACTGCATTCCCCATCTCACTCTCCTATGATGGTCTCGAACCTGATGATCTCGTGCTGCGAATGGGCGTCGCCGCCCCCCGCGCTGTAGCCTTCCAGCACATCCAGCGCCGTGGCCTCGCCATGCGGCTGCCATTCGGCGAGCGCCGCGTAGATCGCCTCGTGAAGCCGCGCCGCCCGCGCCCGTCCCTTCGCCTTCACGTCGAAGACATGGACGGCGAAGCGGTGGCGCCAGCGCTTCCGCCGCGCGTCGGAGACCGGGCGGTACTGGAATTCGTCCAGCCTCACATGCTGGCGCGGCGGGCTGTGCGGAACGTGGTCAAGGACCGGCACATCGCCGCCGACCGGGTCCATTCCCTGCCCGGCCAGGATCGCCGCCAGCCGCTCCATCAGCAGCGCCTGCAGCTCCAGGCTGCGTCCGATCGGCGTCATTCGAGCCCCCGCTCTGACCGTCCGCCGGTGCGGCCGAGCGACCCCGGCGCCGCCTGCTTCAGGGCGTCGCGCAGCGCCTGGCGCATTTCGGCGCTGTGTTCGCCGGAATTCATCTCGACGGCGCGCTCATGGAAGGGGCGCGGGTCCGCCTTGCTGGTGCCGTCATGCACGAATCTGGCATAGAAGGCGGCATCGCGCGCCTTGGCGCTGATGTAGCCGACGAAGCCGGAAACCGACGCCTTGCGCAGGCTCTTGCGGTACCAGCGGCGCAGCAGGCCGGTGCGGCGCCGCGTCATGGCGTCGATATTCGAGGTCCCGTCCTTGTGCACCGAGGTGATCGTCCGGTTGATGCCCTCCAGAGCGGTGTTCTTCAGCGCCGCAGAGCGCTGCCGCGAGCGCGCCGCGGCTCCCTTGGCGCCGGTCTGCCCGCTCATGGCGCGGTGCCTTCCTGTGCGTTCACGCGGATCTTGCCGAAGACCGGAAACCCGACCGCGCGGAGGTTCATCACGCGGCCCTGGACCGTGACCCGCCATTCCGCGGTAATGGTGCGCGTCTCCGGGTCGTCGATCACGCTCAGGACGTGATCCAGCACCTGGACCTCGCGCGACTGGCTGAACTCCTCGTCCGCCACCGCCGGTGCTGCGGTTGCCATGCCGACCCAGCGCGGCCCGAGCGCCTCCCAGGTCACATCGTACCCCCCGTAGCCGTCCGACACCTTCACCGGCTTTTCGAAGACGGCACGGAACTGGCGCTGGCCAGCGCTCACAGCGGGGCCCTCCAGCGCAGCGCCGAAATCAGCGCCTGCGCCGCGGCCGGCACCTGCTGCAGGGCGACCGGCACGGCTGCTTCGCGGTTGGCGTACCAGAGCCCGACCAGCTGCAGGACGATCACGCGGACGCGGTCGATCCCGGCTTCGGACATCCGGCAGGTGAAGTCGATCGAGGCAGGCCCGGCGAGGGAGACGCCGGGGCCCGCCGCGGTCGGCGTCACCGCCAGCGTCTCCGTCGAGCTGTCCCCGTAGGTGGCCACGGCCGTGACCACGTCCGGCATCGGCAGGACATGCCACCCGGCGCAATCGGCCGTGACGCGCCAGGTCTGGGGCATGATGCAGCGGCCGAGCACCCCGGACCAGCCGTCGAGATGGCCGATCGCGGCCAGCAGGTAGCCGTCGATCAGCACATCCTCGAACTCGTGATCGGCGCGGCAATGCATCCGCGCCTCCTCGAGCGTGACGGGCCGGAGGGTCGGCGCTTCGACCAGGGCCGGGGTCACTTCGCGGCCTTCTCCGCCGCAGGCTTCTTGGCCGCAGGCTTATCGGCAGCGGCCCGCTCGGCCTCCGCCTGCTCTGCGGCAGCCTTCTCGGCAGCGGCGCGCGCGGCCTCCGCCTGCTCCGCGGCTCCCTCGTCCGCGACGAGGACGCCTGCCCGCACCAGATGCGCGGCCCGTTTCGGGTCGATCTCGCGGGTCTCTCCCGGCGCATAGTAGCGGTCGCCGATATGCGGGCGGATCACCTTGAATTTTTCCATTCCAGTCTCCTTTCAGGGACAGGCCAGAGACGCGCAGCGCGTCCCCGGCGGGCCGGTTACGCCACGCGGCCGAAGTCGCCGTAGATGAAGGCCTCGGGGCGGTAGACCGCGAGCGCCAAGCGTTCCTCGGCGAGGATCGTGACCTTGTTGCGGGTGAAGTCGTCATCCTGGAAGCCGGTCTCGATCCGGCCCGCCCACTGGTCGAACAGCTGCGCCGCCATGCCGAAGGCGCCGGTCAGCACCTTGTCGACGGTCATCGCCTGGGTCGCCACCACCGGCGCGTTCCACAGCGTCGCGCCGATATTGCCCTGCGGCTGGCCGATGATGTAGCGGCCCTCGCCGTCCTTCAGCAGCTCGATCCAGGCCCAGTCGATCGGGTTCATGACGATGCCGTCGGAGGGATACTCGGCCAGCGAGGCCTGCAGCAGCATCAGCCGGATCTTGTCGATCGACTGGGTGTCCGCCCCGCCGGTCGGATCCACATAGGCCGTGGCCTGCGGCACGATCCCGTGCAGGTTCTCGCCGGTCCCGTCGCCGAAGAGGATCTGCATCTCCTCGACCATCTCCAGCCCGTACATCAGGCGGGTATCGATCAGCGTGCGGATCTGCGCCACGTCCGACAGGGTCTGCTTCGAGACCCGGAACCAGTGCGCCAGCACCTTGGTGCGGGTCTGGACGTCGTCGAGCGTCAGATCGCTCTGCGCCTTCAGCGCGCCCTCGGCGGCCGGGGCGGCATTGTTCGTGAAACCGGTCTCGACCGTGTAGTCGACGACCGGGCTGTCGGTCGTGCCCGGCATCAGCAGCTGGCGGACCGTCATGCGGCGGCGCGGCTGCTCGATCACGCCGGGGCGGTAGTTCGGCTGGATCGCCGCGCCGACGCCCCCGGCGCCGGTGGTCGCGGTGGTGATGTCGGCCTTGACCTCCATCGACGCCGAGGCGCCCTTGCGCTGCGTGTCCTTGAAGCCCTTGAAGTCGTCGGTCTCGACGAAGCGCTGGCCGAGGCTCTTCGCCTCCTGGGCGCCATCGCCGCCGCCGCGGGACAGCTGCTGCTCGAGCTCGGCCAGCTGGGCCTTCATCCCGTTCATGGCGCTGAGCTTTTCGTCCATTTCGGCCTTGAAGGCGGCCGTCGCGGTCTCGCCCTTCTGCGCCATGTCGAGCGCCTTCTCGGCGACTTCCTTGACCGCGTCGTGCTTCTGATCGAACGCGGCTTTCGTTTCCGCCGCGAGCTGCGCGGCCGATTTCTGTTCCGACATCGGAATCTCCGTTGATGTTGTGGAGCGGGCCTCAGCCCGCCATCGCCGCCCAGAAGGCCGCTTCGTCATCCGCCCCGCCGGCAGGGTCCCCCTGCCCTTTCAGGTGAACGCGGGCGGCGCGCTCAGCCTGCGAATTCGACAGCCCCAAGCTCCCCTTGAGCAGCCGTTCGAATTCCCGCTCGGTTAGCCGTTCCCCGGCCCTGAGCTTTTCAAGTTCCGCCTCCGCGCCTTCGGCCTTCACCGCGGTGAGCCGTGCCAGCCGGTTCATCGGGAAGGTCACCGGCGACACCTCCCAGAGGTCGACCTCCTCGAGCTGGCGCACGCCGCCATCGTTTCCGGCCTTCACGGTCCGGTAGCCGACCGAGAGACCGCCGAGCGCGCCTGCCTTCATCAGCGCATGCGCTTCGCGTGCCTGCCCGACATCGAGGATCAGCTGCCCTGCCGCCTTGAGGCCGCGGTCATCTTCCTGCAGCTCCGTCCAGACGCCGATCGGCCGGTCGGGATCGTGCTGCCAGAGCATCGGGATGCTGCGCCCCTCGGCGGCGGCCTTGGCCAGCCCCGCCCGGAACGCCCCGGGCACGAGCCTGTCGCCGCCGCCATCGACATTGCCGAAGACCGCGGCATAGCCCTCGACCGTGCCGTCCTCGCCGAGCGCCTTGATCTCGAAGCGGAATGCCTTGGTATCCATCACTGCAGCCCTTCTGTTTCGCTGATCGGTACGTTCTGCGCCTGCATGCGCGGCTGGTCTCCGCCCGGCACCGGCGGCAGCCCCTCAAGGCGGCGCACGTCGTTGATCGTCATGGCACCGATCTGCGTCATGGTCTGATACCAGGAGGCCCGGCTGGCGGTGTCGCCCCGCAGCAGCCCCTCCATGTTGATCCTCATCGACAGGCCGCGGGCCCGGTCGGCCGCCGACAGCAGCTGCTTGCTGACGGCCTGCTCGATCCGCTTGATCCGGCGGCGCAGGTAGAATTTCTGGAACATGATCACCTGCTGCTCGACCGAGGTCGGCCAGGCGGTCGCCGCCCCGGCATGGCCGATCAGCACCGGCGGCACCTGGAAGAAGCGGCAGATTTCCTCGATCGAGAACTGCCGGGTCTCCAGCATCTGCGCATCCTTCGGGTTGATGGTCAGCGACTTCACCTCGGTGCCGCCCTCGGTGAAAAACGGCCGCCCGGCATTCATCGCGCCCATGTACTTTTCGGCGAGGCGCGCATCGGTGATCGCGCGCTGTTCCGGCGTCATCCACTCCTTGAAGGCGATGACCACCGAGGACAGCAGGCCGTTCGCGAACATGCCCGAGGCCGCCTGCTCCGCCGCCAAGGCCGCCGAGAAGGTATTGACGCCGAAGGTCAGCGTGGACATGCCGCCGAGCGCGCTGCCGCCCGGGCCGCGGATGTGCAGGACGTCGCGCGATCCCCGCTCCCAGGCGCGGCCCTCGTCGGTCCAGCGGTAGAGGATCTCGCGCCCGTCCGGTGCGCGCTGCACCGACATCGCGTCCGGCTGCACCGGATAGAGCGCGATGATCCGGCCGGCATCGTTGCGGGCGATCCGGGCATAGGCATTGCCCCAGAGCTCGATCGACAGGTTCATGAAGTCCCAGAAGTCGACCGGCGTCTGGTCGTAATTCGGGCTGTCGTTGATCACCGCGTGGAGCGGATGGTTCTCCTCGACCCGGCTGCTGTCGCCGGTCCTGCGGCGCAGCTCGTGCGGCAGCGAGGAATTCACGCCGCTGATCAGGTTCGAACAGGCCCAGACCGCCGAAAGCCCCATCGAGCTGCGGGCCGTCACCACCGGCCCGGCCAGCCCCGCGCCGCCGACCGGCTGCGGGCGGCCGCCGGAAAGCGTCCAGGCCATGCTCTTGCGGTGCAGCCCGACCACCGAGAGCGCCCTGTCGATCACGGTCATGCGGCCCCCAGTGCGGCGAAGTAGCTGTCGCGGTTGGCGCCGGTGCGGACCGGCTCGGGATTGCGGCTCATCACGGTCACCGCGTCGAAGAGCGCCATCACCGGGTCGATCTTGGCATCGCCCGCGGTCTGCTTGCTGGCGCGGATCGCCGTCGCGGTCGGCTCGATCTTCAGGTTTCCGACGCACCAGGCCATCAGCGCGCTGCCGTCATGCATCAGCGTGCCGTTCACCAGCCGCCGCTCCGCCGTCTTGATCGCGTTCATCATCGCGTATCCCTGTCCGACGCCGATCAGCGTTCCCGCCTCTTGCGTCACGTCGATCCCGGCCATGGCATCGACCAGCTCGCCGAGCCCCGCCGGGTCGACCGCCACAGCCGCCAGCAGGCCGCGGTCGCGCACCACGCCGGTGATCTCCACGATTTCCGAGAGGTCCTCGAGCTTGTCGTCCACGAAGGTCAGGCTGCCCTCGGCCTCGAATTCACGCAGCTTGGGCGCGATGCTCTGGCGCCGCTCGAGCACGCCGGAATGCGCCCAGGCATGGCACCAGGAGAGCCAGCAGCGCGTCCCGGCCTCACGGCCCAGCACGGACAGCCCGAAGAGGTCGTCGAGCCCGCCGCCGTCGATGCCGATCACGACGGCCTCCGACCTGTCGAGCAGCGTCTCGAACGTCAGCGCAGCATCGCCTTTCGCCGCCCAGAACTCCGCCCCCGGCCAGCGGTTGGCGCGCAGGTTCAGCCCGATCTCGACATTGAGGTGCTTGGCCAGGAAAACGTTGCGGGTCTGTGGCCCCTTGGCGATCTCCTTGCCCATCTCGCGCACCAGCCAGTCGGCCATCACCGACCGGCCGATATTGGGGTTGGTGACGCGGAAATTTTCCGGCTCCATGAAGGCCTTGCTGTCGACCATCGCCTTCGGGAACTCGTAGATCACCGCCAGGAACTGCGGATCCGCGATGCGGCCGTCGCGCACGTCGCGGGCATAGTCGAGCTTGTCCTTGAACACCCCGGCCGGCGGCTCGTCGCTCTGGGTCGACAGGTAGATCACGAAGCCCTCGGGCCGCGAGACCATGCCCCCGGTCGCCTCGCGCAGCATCGAATCCGCCCGCGCCTGCTTGCCGAAAAGCCAGAGCTCGTCGACCAGCACGAAGGCCGCCTTCTTGCCGCCCACCGTCTTGTCGTCGGCGCTGACCACCTTCAGCGTCGCCGAGGTGACGCGGTGCTTGATCAGCCGCTGGTGGTCGACGACATGCAGAAGCCCGGTCTCGGGATCGCCCAGGTCCGGATCCTCCGAGACCATGTCGGCGGCGGGCTTGAAGCAGTTGTTCGCCGCCTCGATCGTCGGCGCCAGGATCAGCAGCTCGGCCGAGTGCCGCCAGTTGCGGATCAGCGCCGTGACCATGATCCCGGCGGCGATTGTCGACTTCGAATTCTTCTTGCTGATCAGCAGGAAGAACTCGGTGATCAGCCGCTTGGCCCGCTCCGGGTCATAGGCGCCGAAGATCGCGGCTACGAAATCGAAGACCCAGGGCTCGCAGGCCTCGCCGAAGGTCGGCTTGCCCGGAACGTCGACGATCCGCAGCCCCTTGAAGACCTCGAGCGCGGCCGCGGCCTCCTCCGGGTAGAGCGGGGCGAAAGGCACCAACGGCTCGCCCGCGACCACCCGGCTTTCCCAGTCCGGGCAAGCTGTCGACCAGTCGAGTGCCATCAGCCGTCCCGGTTGCTCACGACCAGCTTCGGCTGGGCGGGCGGCGCGTATTTTCCGCCCGAGGCGGCATGCGCCTCGGCCGCGATCTGGCGCGCCGCCTTCTTGCCGATCCTGCCGCCCGCGACCGGGCGCTCGGGCACGGCCGCGCCCTGCATGCCCGGTTCCAGCGCGTCGATCAGCCGGAGCATCTCCTTCTGCGCCGCGACATTGCCCTCGGCCGCCGCCTGGTCGAGCAGGATCATCATCCGCGCACGCTGCTCGACCAGCACGCGCCCGGCCGCCTCCTTGATGGAGCGCCTGGAAAAATAATGCTTCCGAACGGTCGGGGCCGAGATGCCGATCTCTTCGCCGATCTGCTTCGCATCCATCCCGGCAAGCACCAAGAGCCTGACTTTGTTATAACTTTCCTTGGTCACGACATGGCCGTTGCGGCCGGCCGCCCCGAAGTTCTCCGGGATCGGATCACCGAGGAGGTCAAATTCACGAGGCAAGAAAAAAATCCCCCGATGAGAGAACACGCCGGTCTAGGCCACGGGCGCCCCTGAACTTTTTACACCCCCCCTGGCCTCCGGCGGCGGTGCCGCAGGACCGGACATGCGCGACGGCCTGCGCAGTCATCGCGCGGCACGCTCCTCGCGCTGCTTGTCGCTGTTGTGGCAGCGGGCGCAGAGGCACTGGAGGTTCGACCGGTCGTAGAACAGCGCCTCGTCGCCGCGATGCGCAACAATGTGGTCGGCGTGCATGTCTGAGCCCTTCGGATGCCTGGAGATGCTGCTGCAGCGGACGCAGGTGAAGTTAGCCGCCTTCAGGACCGACATGCGCAGGTGCTGCCATCGCGCCTTGCAGTAGAGGTGATGCCACTTGCCCTGCGGCTCGTGGCGGCGATCCCGCTTGCCGGTCATCTCCCGCCGGTCGCCATGCACGCCGAGGCCAAGGCGCGGCGGCAGGGCCGACAGCCTGGGCGGCAACGCCTTCAGGCGGCCCATGGCTGGTCCGGTGTGGTGGGTATGACGGTCATGTCTGGATCGTGCAAACGCAAAACGCCCGCGCAGGTGGTGCCTGCCGGGCGCATTTCTCGATGATGCAGAAGTGATGGCGCCGATCCGTCCTAAGGTCAATCCCCTTTCGCTCAGCAGGCCCTCAGCCGCTCCAGGACGGCAGCCAACGCGCCGCGGAGCGTCGCTGCATTCTTGCCGGTATCGGCCCAGCCATGCGCCTGCAGCACGCCAAGGATGGACGCTCCGCCGAGGCACACCATCTCAGCCAGCTTGCCGTCGGAGATGGACCGCTTGGTGCCGCGGTCAGATGGCCGGACCCGGCGCACCTTCATGCCGATGCCGTCGCCGATAGCGCGGTTCATCCGGCGCAGCGTCTCGCTGCGCTGCAGATGCACGTCCATGAAGTCCCGCGTCGCCTCGCCGCCGCCCATGCCGCCCTGCATGAAGGACCCTGAGCACTTCATGCCGCCCGCTTCCACCGCCTCGGCCAGCGCCGCATAGCGCCGTCCGGCTGCGCGCTGCGCCTCGGTCAGCCCCCTGATCCGGTCCAGCACATCCTCGGCCCGCAGCGCCGCGCGCCCGCGATAGCCGGTCGTCTCGTAGACGGTGCCGCCCTTGCCGTCACCGCGGACCGTCACCGAAACCGGTCCGGCAGCGCGCGGGCGGAGCTGTCCTGCTCAGTCCGCGCCACGCTCCAGGACCGCGCGGGTGGTTTCCCAGGCGCGGCGTATCAGCTCGACCGTGACCGCCTCGGCGCGCGCCGCATCGCCCGCGCGGACCGCATCGACCAGAAGCTGGTTCTCGGCGCTCATCCGGCCGAGGATGGCCTCGTCAGAGCGGTAGGCGCGGAACCGGTAGCGCAGCGCCTGCCGGTCGATCTGCGCCAGGAGCCGCATCAAGAGCGCGTTGCCGCAAGCCGAATGCAGGAGTCCGGTGAGCCGGACATTCGCCTCGAAGGCCGCGCGGTGATCGGGCGCCTGCGCCATCAGCGCGACCTCGGCCTGCAGCGCATCGGCGATCGTGCCGCGCTCGGGCCGCCGCGCCACAAGCCCCGCGGCGGTCGATTCCAGCGGCAGGCGGCATTGCGTCAGCTCGTCGAGCCCGGCCACCGACATCTCCGTCACCCGCGCGCCAAGCCGGGGGCGGCGTTCTACAAGTCCGGTGCCCTCGAGGATCTGAAGCGCCTCGCGCAAGGGCGAGCGGGACACGCCGAACTGCGCGCAGATGGCTTCCTCGCGCAGCTTTTCGCCCGGCGCGAATTCCTCGCGGATGATCGCCGCCTCGAGCTGCTCGGCGATCTGCGCGCCAATCGAACGCAGCGGCAGCGCCGCGATCCTCCCCCCGGTCACGGCTCAGCCCTTGCGGCCGAAGAGCCGGTCCGCCGCCACGACGGCAACGAGGGTGAAGAGGATCGAGACGGTGGACACCGCCGCCGCCTCGGGCGTGAAGTTGAAGCGCAGGTAGTCATAGAGCTGGATCGGCAGCGGCGCGGAGCCGGTTCCCTTGAGGATGAAGGAGATCCCGAAGGTATCGAAGCTGATGATGAAGGCAAAGACCCCACCTGTCGCAAGGCCCGGCGCCGCCAGCGGCAAGGTGATGCGGCGGAAGGCTTTCATCCGCGACGCCCCGAGCGAGCGGGCGGCCAGTTCGCAGGCCTCGTCGCTCCCCTGCAGCGAGGTGGTGACATTGAGGAAGACGAAGGGCAGCGTCATCAGCACATGGCCGGTGAAGAGCGCGATCTTGTGCTCGAGCCCGACGCCGATCTCGTAGAAGAAGAAGAGCAGCGCGATGGCCGTCAGGATCTCCGGCAGGATCAGCGGCAGCAGCAGCAGGACGCGCACCGTCTCGGCCTCCCTGCCGGCATGGCGCACGTAGTAGAGCGCCGCCATGGTGCCGATCACCAGCGACACCGCCGTGGCCAGCGCCGCCAGAACCGCCGAATAGACGATCGCGTCGATGAAGACGTCGTTCTGCAGGAAGGTGACGAACCAGCGCAGGCTCAGCCCCTGCGGCGGGAAGGTCAGGAAGTTCCCGGCATTGAAGGACGCGAGCACCACCACCGCGATCGGCGCCAGCAGGAAGATGTAGACGAGCACGCGGAAGATCGCGAGCAGGGCTTCGGCGAGACGCATGTTATTTCCACTTCATCCGCGTGAGCAGGGCAAAGGCGACGACCACCAGCCCGGCGGAGACCGCCAGGACGAAGGCCATGGCCGACCCGAAGGGCCAGAGGAACTGGTCGGTCAGCGCATCGACGACGAGGATCGTGGTGGTCTTGACCCGCATGCCGCCGATCAGCGCCGGCGTCACATAGGAGGAGATCGCCAGAACGAAGACGAGGATGCAGCCCGACTGCACGCCCGGCATCGACACCGGGAAGGTCACGCGGCGGAACACGGTCAGGCGCGAGGCGCCGAGCGAGCGCGCAGCCTGGCCGATCGCCGGATCGATGCCCTGCAGCGCGGCCAGCAGCGGCAGCACCATGAAGGGCAGGAAGACATGCGCCAGCGCCAGCACGACGCCGAAATCGTTGTACATCAGCTTCAGCGGCCGGGCGATGATCCCCAGATCCTTCAGCGTCTTGTTGATGACGCCGGTATTGCCCAGAAGGATCGTCCAGCCGTAGCTGCGGATCACGATGCCGACGAGGAGCGGCGACAGCACGATGCCGTAGAGGATGCCGCGCCAGCGCCGCGAGGCGGTCGCGATATGCAGCGCCAGCGGATAGCCGAGCACCAGGCAGAGCGCCGTCGTGATCACGCCGAGCCAGATCGTGTGCGGCAGCGCCGAGAGATAGTAGTCCTCGGCGAAGAACTGGGCATAGGCCTCGAGCCCGAAGCCGGGATCATAGGGTTTGCCGTCGCTGCCCGGCATGCGCAGGCTCATCACCAGCACGTTGATGTAAGGCAGCATCACGAAGAAGAAGATCAGCCCGGCCGCGGGGGCGAGCAGGAGAAGCGGACGGCGGCTCATGCGGCGCCGCCCCGCGCCACCGGCCAGAGCCGCGCCGGATCGAGGCGCAGGCCGCGTTCCGCGCCGCATCGAGCGCCTGCGCGATGTCTTCGAGCTCCTGTCCGGCGACCTGGCCGAAGCGCTCGCCGAGGGTCCGGATCGCGTCGCGCTGCGCCGCCAGCACGCCGTTGCGCGCGACCTGGACCTGCCAGTCCTCCAGCGCCTTGTTGACCGCATCGACCTGCGGCCCCGCGTCGCCGAGCAGGTCCGAGACGCGCCCGGGATCATAGGACAGCTGGGTCATCGACCGCACGGTGACGCGCAGCGCTTCGAGATCGGCCACGAGCGCGGCAGTCGCGGCGGTGGTGTTGAACTGGACCTTGTTCGACACGCCGCCGCCGAGGCTGACCAGCCACTGGCGGCGGGTATCGGGATTGGCGCAGCTGATGTCGGCTTCCGACGGCTTGCCCTCGACGCAGCCGATCAGGACCTGCAGCGGGCTCTCGAACTGGTCCATCGTCGAGTTTTCGATATGCTGCCGGTCGAGATAGGCGAAGGGCAGGATGCTGCCTCCGATCGACAGGATCATGAACAGGTAGCTCAGGCGCAGCGGCAGCAGCAGCTTCTTGAAATTCTGGTGCTGCACCTTGGTGCAGTCCGAGGCCCGGTCGCCGCCGCCCTCGCCCTCCGGTGCCGACCCGGCCAGTCCGTCGAGCGGGTTCGTGAAGGCATAGATGAACAGGAAGACCACGCCGAGAATGGCCAGCAGCGACAGCAGGCTGAGGAGCCCGTGGCGGAACCCGGCCGCACCGGCGCTCCAGTCGAGGAAGACCTCCGGCAGGCCGGCCAGGAACAGCACGAAGACGATCGCGAACAGGACCGGCAGGTGATGCCTGTCCCACCAGGGCGGCTCTGCCGGCTCCGGGCAGTCCGTCCCGGACCCGCCCTGCGGCCTGTCCTGCTTGCCGGGTTCCGTCTCAGCCATCGTCAGGTTTCCTTTTCGCAGCCAGGGCCCGTCCGGCAGGCGGCCGGGCGGGGATTGCAGTTCCGGAGGCCGCGTCCCCGTCCCGGACTGCTGCCGGAGACGCGGTCCGGGCGGTTGCATCCCGGGACTTCGCCGCGGGGTGTTCCGGCGCGCGTGCTGGCGCCGGTCGATGGCATGGTCAAGCTGCCCGAGCGGCTCGCGCCCGGCGATTTCGTCGCCCCGGGCCAGCCTGTCGCGCATATCGTGCCGGCCGGCGAACGGCTGGTTGCCCGGGTGCGGATCCCCGCCGCCGATGTCAGCCGCGTCTCGCCGGGGCTGCATGCCGAAATCCGGGTCGGCGCGCTCGATTTCACCCGCTTCGGCAAGGTGCCGGGCGAAGTTGCCTCGGTCTCGCCCGGCGCGCTGATCTCGGAGCAGGGCCAGGTCTATTACGCGGCCGAGATCGCGCTGCAGCGGCAATCCCTGAGCGACGGCCAGACGGAACAGCCGCTTCTGCCGGGAATGCAGGTGGATGCCGAGATAGTTAACGGTTCCCGCACCATTCTCGAATACCTGTTCAAGCCGATGAAGCTGGCGCTAGAGGACGCGTTCCGGGAAAAATGACGATGACCGACGCGATAGATGTGCAGGACGCAGCCTCGCCGGGCCAGGCGGGCGAGGTCACGGTCATGGCGGTCGATGACGACCCGACGGCCCGGCTGATGATGAAGAGCCTGGTCGCGAGGCTGGGCTACCGGCCGCTCGAAGCCTCCGACGGGGCCGAGGCGCTGCGCCTGCTGGCGGCGCATCCCGAAACCCGCGTCGTTCTGCTGGACCGCGACATGCCGGGGCTGGACGGAATCCGGACCGTCGCGGAGATGAAGAAGACCGCGCCCTTCTCGCGCATTCCGGTCGTCATGGTCACCGGCGCCAACACACCCGAAGAGGTCCGCGAAGGGATCGAGGCCGGGGTGTTCTACTATCTCGAGAAGCCGCCCGATCCGCGGCTCCTGGCCTCTGTCCTGGCCTCGGCGCTGCGCCAGTCGCAGCAGGCGGCCGCGCTGCAGAGCGCACGGGTCAGCACGATCGGCTTCGACCTGACCGACGCCGTCCGGTTCCGGTTCCGCACGCCGCAGGAAGCACTGGATCTGGCGGGCTTCGTCGCAAACTACTTCCCCGATCCCGAACGGACGCTGGACGGCATCGCGGCCCTCCTCGGCAACGCGGTGGAACACGGGCTGTGCCGGATCGGCTACGAAGCCAAGGGGGTGCTGCTGTCGCAGGGCACCCTTTCGGCGGAAATCGAGCGGCGGCTCGCGGCGCTGCCGCGCGACCAGCATGCCACGGCCGCGGTGATGCGCCGGTCCGGCGGCGTACTGCTGGCCGTGACCGATCCGGGACCGGGGTTCAACTGGCGGGACTTCATGCAGATCGACATGTCCCGCTCGGCCGCATCGCATGGCCGCGGCATCCTGCGGGCCAAGGCGATGTCCTTCGATGACGTGAGATACAACGAAAGCGGCAACCAGGTTGCCGCGATCGCCAGAAGCCGGGAGGAATTCGAGTGGTGAGTGCAGCGATCGAAGCGGCCGGGACGGCCGCACCCCGCAAGGGCCGGACAAGATCCTCCGGCGGTCCGGTCATCCTGATGGCGGGGCTGGTCCTGATCGCCTGCATCGCCGCGGATTTTTCCTTCCTGCGCACCAGCTACGCGGAACGGCTGGCCCAGGACCGCAGCTACCTTTCGGAAATGCTCGGCTCCCGCTTCGCCAAGGAGCTTGAGCAGTTCCAGGCGCAGCTGAGGGCGCTGGAAGGGCTCTACATGGCGTCGCGCGAAATCGACGCCGGAGAGCTGTTCACCTTCACCGAATTCGCGGTGAAATCCGAGCCCGGCGCCGACTCGGTGCACCGCTACGGATGGATCCCGGACGGTCCGCGCCGCCAGGTATTGGCCGTCGACGGCACCATCGGCGGCAGCGTTGTCGACAAGGACATGCTCGGGGCACGGGTCACGGCCAGCCTCGACGATCAGAAGGGCTCCGGCGCGGACACGCTCCGGGCGATCCCCGGCGGCGTCCTGGCGGCCCGCAACGCGGATCCGGCGCTTGTCACCCTGCTGCACCCGGTCGGGCTCGACACGCGCTACAGCACCACCGGGGCAAAGGGCGTCCTGTTCCTGACTTTCGGCACGGCGCAGTTCATCGAGAATCTCGGGCTTCCCGCTTCGGTGAAGGACCCGTCCCTGGCGATCTCCCCGCCGCCCCTCCCCCTGCCGGCAGAGCCCGGTCCCGGGGGGAACGTTCAGCCCCGCATGATGCGGGTCAGCGCCGAGATCGGGGCGGAAAGCCTGGCACTCGACTACTGGCTGGAGCCGGTCAGCTTCCGCGCGCATTTCCTCGAGCGGGAACTCGGCGCACAGCTCTACGTGCTCGGCGGCTTCCTGTTCCTGAGCCTGACCATGTTCCTGAATTTCCGGCAGATCAGGCTCGGCCAGGCCGCTGCCGCCCGCGCCGCCGAAGCCGCCGGAGCGGCAGAGCAGTCGAACTACCAGAAGACCCGGTTCCTCGCGACGATGAGCCATGAGATGCGCACGCCGCTGAACGGGATCATCGGCATGTCGGATCTGCTGCGCAATTCCGGCCTGAACGAGGAGCAGGCAAAATACGCCCAGACGCTCAGTTCCTCGGCCGAGGGCCTCCTGGCCCTGATCAACCAGATCCTGGATTTCTCGAAGATCGAAGCGCAGAACATCGAGCTCGACCCCCAGGAAGCCAATCTCGGAGACATCGTCACCGAAGTTGCCAATGCGGCGAATGTCCTGGCGGCGGACAAGGGGGTGGAACTGGTGCTGTCGCTGCCGATGCAGGCCTGCATCCCGGTCATGGTCGACGGGTTCAAGCTGCGCCAGGTGCTCACCAATCTCGTGTCCAACGCGGTGAAGTTCACCTCCGAAGGCTCCGTCACGATCGGCGTCGTGCTCAAGAAGCGGCTGCCCGACGGGGAATCCGTGTTCGAATTCAGCGTCGCAGATACCGGCATCGGCATCGAGCAGGACCGTCTCGACGCCATTTTCGAACCGTTCCAGCAAGCCGACATCTCGACGACGCGCAATTTCGGCGGCACCGGCCTCGGGCTGTCGATCACGCGGGAAATCGTCTCGGCGATGGGCAGCCGGGTGGCAGCGGAAAGCACGCCGGGCCGGGGCTCGCGCTTCTCCTTCGAGCTGACGCTGAAAGGCGACAATTTCAACCGGCCGCAACGCCGCAAATCCTGCTTCCTCGGCATCCACAACATCCTGCTCTACGCTCCCGAAAGCCCGCAGCGCGATGCCGCCGTAACCGCAATCGAAACGGCCGGCGCAGAGGTCCGGCTCGCAGAGGATCTCGCCTCCGCGGAAGAGATGCTGCATCAGGCCCTGGAGATCGGCGATCCGATCGATCTCATCCTGGTTCCGGACGCCGCGCATGCCGGGGAATTGCAGCGGTTCCGCGAGCACCCCGGAGACGGGGCGCCGACAAGGATCGGCATCCTGCGGTCCTCGCGCCTCACGGGCCGCGCGGTCACGCCCAAGGAGCGGGACATGGCCGATTTCCTGATCCAGTTTCCCCATACGGCCGTCACCGTCGTCGACCGCGTGTATCACGCGCTGAGCCGCCGCGCCGACATGAGCGACCGGCGCCGCCCCCCGAAAGAGGACCGACCGGTCCGGTTCGACGGGCTTCGGGTGCTTCTCGTCGATGATGACCAAGTGAACCAGATCTACGGACGCGCCGCCCTGGAGGGGCTCGGATGCGACGTCACCTCGGCCTGGAACGGCCAGGAGGCGCTCAGCGCGATTGCAGCGGATCCGAAGCTGGAAATTGTCTTTCTCGACTGCCAGATGCCGGTGATGGACGGTCTCGAAGCCGCCGAAAAGCTGCGCTATCAGATGGAGAACCGGATCATCCCGGAAATCCCGGTCCTGGCGCTGACGGCAAATGCCCAGGCTTCGGACCGGCAGGCCTGCCTGAAAGCCGGCATGGATGATTTCATGACCAAGCCGGTACGCCGGGAGGACCTCGTCAGGGCCATTCAGAATTGGCTGCCCGACTGGCGGGGCAAGGACCTTGAACCTGCGGCAGACACGGCCCCGTCCGCCGAACCAGTGCCCGAACGTGCTGCAGAGCGGACCACCCCGGCAGACGTCCCGCCGAACCTGCCCGCGGAACCAGTGCATTTGGACGCCGCCGGCAATGCCGCCGAACCGCAGGACATCGTGGAGGTGCCCGGCCCGGCGGACGCGGCTCGCACAGGCGTTCCGGATGCACCGCCCGGTGCCGATGCCGGGACAACCGTTTCCCGCAAGTCAGTTGCCTTCGACCGAAAGATATTGATGGAGACGAAAGGCCTGCTCGGGGATGGCTTCGGCGATTTCCTGCGGTCCTTCATTTCCTCGACGCAGGCCTCGATCCAATCTCTCGGGACCGATATCCGCGCCAAGGAATTCGACATCGCCCGCCGGACATCCCATAATCTGAAAAGCTCGTGCAAGATGGTCGGTGCAATGCAGATGGCCGACGTCATGAGGGACCTGGAGGAAGAGTTGAAGAAGGTCGCCCCCTCGATGAACCGGGTCGGCGGCTTGCTCTCCGAGGCGCGTGCGGCCTACAAATCCTACCTTGTCTCGCTCCGGCAAAACTAGTGAGCTGAACCGCATCGCGACGAGGATCGGCCCTTCAGCCGCGGTCACGGTCGATATCCCCTGCGATGCCATCGGCATTGTTGCAGAACTCGTCGACTTCCGGGCTTCACGGCGTGAATCCGGTGGGTTCAGAGCCTGCCATGAGCAAGCCAGCCCCCGCCCGCCACCGCACGACCAACTGGAAATCCTATGGTAAGCCATTGATGCGCCATCGGTTCGAGCACCGCTGGCGACGGCGTGCAATGGCTCATTCCTTCATCACGCGAGCCGCGGTGCAGCGCGACAGGCAAACCTTCCCTTTCGGGCCGGCGCCGGATTTTCCGCACGCCGCAGACGCGCCGGTTCTTCTCGGAGACCCGCCGGATCTCAATGCGCAGGGCATCGTCCTGACGCACAGGATCCCGCCGCCGGGACGGGGCGGCGCGTTTGTCGGGGTGGACGCAACAGGTGGACGGGGCGGCCCGCATTCGCCGCAGGACCCGGACCGATGGCGCCGAGACGGCCGAACTCGTGCTGCCGGCGGGCATCGATGAAGGCGATCATCGTTTCAGGGGCAGCGCCGCCATCGCAAAGGTGATGCACCCTGCCACCGCTCCGAGCGGCGGACCGGTGGCGATCCTCTTCACCTTGGCGCAGTCCGCGGTTCCCGCGCTCCGGCAGCTTCAGCCGGCCCGCGACATCGGCAGGAATGCCCGACCGCCTGCCGACTTCCTCGCTCCCCGGTACAGCGCGTGCGACGGACAGCCGATCCTGGCGGAGTTCCACATGGCGGCAGCCGGCACCGCCCTGTTTCTCCGGCGCCAAGCTGACGGCGCAATCCCGGTTCGGCGGGGATATGCCCCCCGGATCAAATCCTGATCCGCCCCACTCAGGCAAAACTGGTTCATGGTCCCGCACATCTTGGCGCCGTTCTGCCCGCGAGTCGATGCCGCCGGCAGACCCGCAGAGGATCGGAACCGGACCGTCAGAGGTCGTCGAAAAGCCCCGGAACCAGTTCTTCCCAGAAAGCCGCCATCGCCCGCGCGTTCAGCGCCGAGGCCCAGCCGAGCCGTTCGAAATCGCCGCGCTCCAGCGGGTCCGACAGCCGCGACAGGAAGAGCCGCCGGTCGGCATCGCGCTGGGTCGGCGTGCGCGCCGCCACCGCCTCGCGGATCCGCTCCATCCGGTACCTGCACCAGGCGCCGCTGGCGTCGATGAACCCGCGCTGGCGGACCGGCCGCATCCTCGCCGAGGGCGGCGCCGCCGATCCCGGAACGATGCGCGATTTCGGCGTGGCGCCGGACTGGCTCGAGCGCTATCCGCACGAACTTTCCGGCGGCCAGCTGCAGCGGATCTCGATCCTGCGCGCGTTGGCGGTGCGCCCGCGCTACCTGATCGCCGACGAGATCACCGCGCCGCTCGACGCCGTGTCGCAAGCGCAGATCTGGCAGCTGCTGCGGCGGCGGGCGGCAGGGGATGGCATCGGCATCCTCGCGATCAGCCATGACGCCGCGCTGCTCGGCCATGTCTGCTGCTTGGGAACGCTGCGGCTGCAAGGTCCGGTCCCGGCCTGATCTTGCCCCGGATCCCGGACGGGCCGTTGCGCAATGCCCCTGTGCCATGCCCTGCCGATGCGGAGATGGTCTTCTTGCGGGCTTCGGTGCCGTCACCCGGCTGCCTCGGCGGCTGCAGCAGTCTCGCGAAGCGGGTTTCCCTCTCGGCCGGAATGCCGGTTGCCGGGCGTCGGCCGTCCGGGAGGAGAATGCCCTCCCTGCGGCGGGGCGCCGCCCTGTTTCCAGCCTCGGCAGGACTGTCGCCCGTCATGATGTGCGACGACACGAAGGACTGGCCGCACCCCGCTCCACGTGCCCTGGGAAGGCGCGGGGAAATCTGCCCGGGGCTCTGCGCCCCGCGCCCGGATCCGGGTCGCCGCTGTCGGCCGGAGGTCCCGAACATGCGGCCGGAGGGCCGGGTTTCGCGCCAGCTTCGAAGCTTCCGGGCGTTGGACGGCCTAGCTGGCGGAGCGTGCTCCCGCGGAAGCCGGTACCTCCTGCACGCAATCAGGCAATCTCCCCGCGCTCTTCGACGCAGAAATGCCGACGTGATGGCCGCGCAAGGACAGCCCACGGAACCCAGGATCGGAGAGTTCGGCAAACCCAGGTGCTCTGGGGAGGGCTGCACGAATACTTCTGTCGGTCAGTGGTTTCATTCCGAAGTCCTCCGGTCTTGGGGCGTTCTTGGGGCGCAATTGCAGTTTTCGATGTGGAAGCCTGTGTGGGCTGGTGCGTCCAGACGAGACATGCGGAAGACGGCAGGCAATCCCATAAGTAAATGTTAAGGATTGGATAATCCGCCATGGAGTGGCTGGGCGCTGGCAGGCCTGCGCCAGCGGCAACTCTTGCCAAAACCACATTGGGAACGTAGCCCGCGTTCATGGCGGGGCAGGGCATTTTCCCGCAGACCGGGACAATTCCGTCCATGGCGGCGCGGCGGTTTCCCTGACACTCTGGCCGGGACCGCCCCGAACCGGAAGCCGCCATGATCCGCCTCGCCTGCCTGCTGCTCTTCCTCTCCTGCCTGCCGCTTGCCGCGCAGCAGCCGGGTCATGCCGGGTCGGAGAGCTGCACCGGCTGCCATGAGGCCGAGGCCGCTGCCTGGGCCGGATCGCACCATGCCGCCGCCTGGACCTGGCCCGCACCGGAAAACATCCGCGCCGATTTCGACGGCACCTCCTTCGCGCTCGGCGATATGCAGGTCGCGTTCCGCATCGCCGCCGACGGATCGCGCCATGCCGTCGTCACCGAGCGCGACGGCAGCGTCACCGACTACCCGGTCCATTCCGTCGTTGGCATCGAGCCGCTGCAGCAATACCTGTTCGAGACCGCACCGGGGCGGCTGCAGAGCTTCGACGTGGTCTGGGACACCGAGGCCGGGCGCTGGTTCCATCTCTATCCGGAGCTGAACCCGCCGCCTTCGGACGCGATGCATTGGAGCGGCCCCTACAAGAGCTGGAACGGCCGCTGCGCGGTCTGCCATGCCACCGGCTACGAGGCGGAGTACGATCCCGATACCCGCAGCTATGCCTCGGTCCAGGCCGAGATCGGCGTCGGATGCGAAACCTGCCATGGCCCCGGCGCCGCGCATCTGGCCTGGGCGGAGACGCCGGACGCGCCGCCGCCCGCGCAGCACGGGCTGGCCGAGCTGTCGGATCCGGCCGGGTTCCTCGACACCTGCGGCGGCTGCCATTCCCGGCGCGAGGCCTTCACCGATGCCTCCGTGCCCGCGGGCACGCCCTATCACGACGCCTATAATCTGTCGCTGCTGCGCCCCGGGCTCTACTGGCCGGACGGGCAGATCCGCGACGAGGTCTATGTGACGGGCAGCTTCCTGCAGTCGAAGATGAACGCCCGGGGCGTCACCTGCGCCAATTGCCACGACCCGCATTCCGGGCGGCGCATCGCCGAGGGCAACGCGCTCTGCACCCAGTGCCACAGCCCGGCGGGCAACCCGGGCTTTCCGACGCTGCCGCTGCGGGTCTTCGACGGGCCGGAGCACACGCATCACCCCGACGGAAGCGCCGGTGCGCAATGCACCGCCTGCCACATGCCGCAGACGGTCTACATGGGCAACGATCCGCGCGCCGACCACGCCTTCCGCGTTCCGCGCCCCGATCTGGCGGCCGCGACCGGCGCGCCGGATGCCTGCACCTCCTGCCACGAAGGCCGCGGCGGCGACCTGCCCGGCAGGCGTGTCCCAGCGCTCGGGCAGCGCGACCGGCGGGGTCACAGCGCCTTTGCCGCCTCGAGCACCGCCTCGGCATGGCCGGGCACCTTCACCTTGCGCCAGACCTGCGCGACCTTGCCGTCCGCGCCGATCAGGAAGGTGGACCGCTCGATCCCCATGTATTTCTTGCCGTACATGGATTTCTCGACCCAGGTGCCATAGGCCTCGCAGACCGCGCCGTCCTCGTCCGACAGGAGCTGCACGCCGAGCTCGTGCTTGGCGCGGAACTTGGCATGCTTGGCGACCGTGTCCTTCGAGATGCCCATGACCTTGACGCCGACTGCCTCGAACTCGGGCATCAGCCCGGTGAAGGCGATGGCTTCCTTGGTGCAGCCGCTGGTATCGTCCTTCGGATAGAAGTACAGGACCACCGGCGCGGGGGCCTGTGCCGAGAGGGTGACATCGTCGCCGCCATCCTGCGGCAGGGTGAAATCCGGCGCGTTGTCGCCCGTTTGCGGTCCGGTCTCTGGCATTGTCTGTCCTCGCAACTGATAATCGTCCCAAGTTCTAGGTGAATCGAGGCAGAATCCAACCCCATGCATCCGCGCCAGCACCAGCATCAGAGCGGCACGGCCCGCAAGCGGCGCCTCCACCGCAAGCTCCTGAAGACGGCGGGCCGGATCGTGCAGACCGGGGTGATCATCGGCACGGCGCTGGTAGCGGGGGCGGCGGTTCTGGCGATGGTGACGCAGACCCGGCCGCTGCCGGTGGGGTCCTTCGTTTCGGATGTCGCGGGCGAGCGGCTGCAGAACCGGCTGGCGGGCCAGGGGCTCGCCGCGGTGATCGACCAGTTCGACCTGTCGCTGCGCCCCGGCCTGGTGCCGGTGGTCGAGGCGCGCGGCATGAGCCCGGCGAGAATGCCCAGCGGCGGGCCGATCAGCAGCGCCAGCGCCATCGCCGCCAGCGCCAGCCCGGCGGAGGCGCCGAGCTGGTGGACGATCTCGTCGATCACCGGGCGGCCAGAGACCAGAGAGGTGCCGAAATCCAGCCGCATGAGGTCGCCCAGCCATTGCAGAAGTCCCGGCAGCCAGGGCCCGCCGAGTCCCAGCTCGGCCCGGACCGCCTCGGCGGCGGCGGCATCGACATGGTCATAGCCATAGCGCCCGGCAGCGATCCGCCAGGCGGCATCGCCGGGCAGGCTGCGCATCATCGCGAAGGTGGCCGCGCCGATCAGCAGCGCGACCATCGCCGCCTGCAGGAGGCGCGTGAAAATCCCGCTCATTCGGCGATCCTCAGGTCCTGCAGGCCGAAGCTGCGCTCCCAGGGATCGACGGCGGCGCCTTCGACATCCTTGCCCACGGCCAGGGTCTGGCGGTACCAGGCGATCGGGATCACCGGCAGCTCCTCCTGCAGGATCGCCGCCATGCGGGCCCGCTCCGCCGCGCCGCCCTCGCCGCGCGCCATCTCGGCGGCAAGCTCCGCCATCTCGGCGTTCTCCCAGTTCATCGCGCCCCAGTCGCCCGACGGCGCGAAATCCGACAGAACGGTGCCGATCGGGTCGGGGATCAGCCCGAAATTCCGCGCCACCAGCCCCAGTTCCAGCGAACCGTCCTGATGGCCCGCCGGGATCGCCGAGGAATTGGTGGCGGCGATCTCCAGCTCGATGCCGACGGCGCGGAACTGCTGCTGCAGCACGGCGGCGGTCAGCGGCAGCTCGGGCCGGTCGGGATAGGTGGTGACGGTCAGCGCGAAGCGCTCGCCGCCGCGCACGAGGATGCCGTCGCGGCCCGGCTCCCAGCCGAGCCCGGCGAAGATGGCGCGCGCCTCTTCCGGGTCGTAGTGCAGGGGCTCCAGCGCATCGTCATGCCAGGCCGCGACGCCCGGCGCGAAAAGCTGGTCCGCGCCTTCCGGATAGCGCAGAACCGCGCGGGCCAGCCCTTCGCGGTCGATCGCCAGGCTGAGACCGCGGCGTGCCTCGGGCGAGTTCAGGGACGGATGCGCGGCATTGACCTTGAGAAGCAGCGTGCGCGGGATGGCGACGGAATGGACGGTGACCGCGTCCGAGCGGCCGAGCCGCGCCACCGAGGCCGGGTCGAGCCCGAAAACCATGTCCGCGTCGCCCGACTGCGCCATCAGCGCCCGGGTCTCGACCCGCGACACCCCGGCATAGGCAACCTTGCGCAGCGCCGGCTGCGGCCCCCAGTAGCCGTCGAAGGCCTCGGCCTCGAGCGAGAGCGGCGGCACCAGCGCGGTGATCCGGTAGGGGCCGGTGCCGATCACCGCCACGGCCGTCCCGTCCGCGTCATAGGAGGCGGGGGCGAGGATCTGGGCGCGGAACTCGGCCAGATAGGCCGGCAGCGCGGCGAAGGGCTCGGTCAGCGAGATGGCGACCGTGGCGGTGTCTTCGGCGCCGATGGCCGAGACCGGCAGGCGGGATTGCGGACCGGGCTTGGCCAGCGCGATCTCCAGCGCATGGACGACCGCCGCCGCGGTCATCGGCGTGCCGTCATGGAAGCGCACGCCGGTCCGCAGCGCGAAACGCCAGCGGAGCCCGTCCTCCGAGACCTCCCAGCCGGTGGCGAGGCCCGGACGCAGCGTGCCGTCGCGACCGGCATCGACCAGCGTCTCGGCCACGCCCATGCGGGTGAAGATGAAGCCGGACGTGGCGGGCTCGGGTCCCTTGATTTCGAAATTCGCGGCGACGGTGAACACGTCATCCGCGGCCTGGGCAGGGGCAAGGCCCGTCCCGGCCAGCAGGGCGGCAAGCACAAAGGCAAGAGGGCGTTTCATCAGGTCAGGTCCTTGGAGCGGCAGTCTCGGAAAGGTGGCGCAGGGCCCATGTCCGGCTGCGTTTCGGCGGCGCGGCAGCCGCGGATTTCTTCTGTGATTTTCCTGCCATATCGGCACACCTCCAGATCCCTCCTGGCCTGGCCGGAGGGAATTTCATCGAACAAATGCGGATTGTTAGCTGCATGGCTGACTGCTATACCGCCGAGGGCGGCGTATAGTATAACATTACATCCGACAACCCCCGAAACATGGCTGGGCGTGGGGTGCCGCACCCGATTGCGCGGGACACTGCTGCGGTCCGGCGGCGCAGCGCGCGCAGATGCGCGTTGCCGGGACGGCTGCTGCTCCGCGATGCCGGCCCATTTCGGAGCTGCTGCTGCGGGAGACGGGCCATGTCCGCAGCCATGAGCGTGCGGCTGCTTCCTCGGGGAAACGCGTTCCGGGAAAGCGGACGCGACTTGCTCCGGCACCACCGGCTAAGACCCTGCACGGAAGGGCATTGCGGCTGTCCCCGGCGCCGTCCCGGCGGGCGGCTGCCCGCGCTTGCCCGATTTCCCGGCGCCGTGCATGCAAGGCAAAGTTTTCCTGCGGAAACTTTGCGCATTGCCGGGCTTCCGGGCAGGCCGGTCCGGCCGCAGCTTTGCAATCCCGCGGCACTGGGGCAGGGACCGGGCAGCCCGCCCCATTGGCGCAACCGCCAGAGCCGCCGGGGCCATGACATGTAACGAGGACACCCAGGCCATGACCTACCCAGATACAGAACTTTTCATCGACGGCAGCTGGTGCGCGCCGGCCCGGCCCGCATGGATCGACGTGACCGATCCCGCCACCGGACAGCCGATCGGCCGCGTGGCCCATGCCCGTCCGGCCGATCTGGACCGGGCGGTTGCCGCCGCTGCCAAGGGCTTTGACATCTGGTCCCGTACCGGGGTGTTCGACCGCTACAAGATGATGCGCCGCGCCGCCGACATCCTGCGCAGCCGGGTCGGGGCGCTGGCCCCGGTGATGACCGCCGAACAGGGCAAGCCGCTGGCCGAGGCCCGTGCGGAACTTGCCGCTGCCGCGGACATCATCGACTGGTTCGCCGAAGAGGCCCGCCGCAGCTACGGCCAGGTGATTCCGGCCCGTTCCCCCGGCATCACCCAGATGACGGTGAAGCAGCCGGTTGGCGTGGTCGCGGCCTTCACGCCCTGGAACTTCCCGGTCAACCAGGTGGTGCGCAAGCTCTCGGCAGCGCTGGCAGCGGGCTGTTCGATCATCGTCAAGGGCCCCGAGGAAACTCCGGCCACGCCGGCCGCGCTGATTGCAGCCTTCGACGAGGCCGGACTGCCCGCCGGCATCGCGAACCTGGTCTATGGCGACCCGGCCGAGATCTCGGCCTATCTGATCCCGCATCCGGTGGTGAAGAAAATTTCCTTCACCGGCTCGACGCCCGTGGGCAAGATGCTGGCAGGCTTGGCCGGGCAGCACATGAAGAAAGCAACGATGGAGCTGGGCGGCCATGCGCCGGTGCTGGTCTTCGACGACGCCGATCTCGGCCGCGCCATTCCGGTCATGGCCGGGCACAAGTTCCGCAATGCGGGCCAGGTCTGCGTCTCGCCGACCCGTTTCCTGGTTCAGGAGGGCGTTTATGACCGCTTTCTCGACGGCTTCGCCCGCGCCGCCGCGGCGGTGAAGGTCGGCCCCGGCAGCGATCCGGACAGCACGATGGGGCCGCTCGCCAACGACCGCCGGATCCCGGCGCTCGAAGCGCTCATCGAGGATGCGCTGGAAAGCGGCGGGCGGCTCGTCACGGGCGGCAAGCGGATCGGCAATGCCGGCAATTTCTTCGAGCCGACGGTGCTGGCCGGCGTGCCCGGGACGGCGCGGATCATGAACGAGGAACCGTTCGGCCCGGTTGCGGTCATCAACCGTTTCGAGACCGAGGATGCCGCGATCGCCGAGGCCAACCGGCTGCCTTTCGGGCTGGCCGCCTATGGCTGGACCGGCTCCGCCGAACGGGCCCACCGCCTCGGCCACGAGGTGCAGTCCGGCATGATGACGATCAACCATCTGGGCATTGGCCTGCCCGAGGTGCCCTTCGGCGGCATCAACGACTCGGGCATCGGCACCGAAGGCGGGTCCGAGGCGATCGACGCCTATCTCAACACGCGTTTCGTGACCATGGCCGTCTGACCCCCTCCTCCTGCCGCCGGAAACGGCAGGAGGGCCTGACTTGGCGGGTGCCGGTTCACCGTCCGCAGGTTCTCCGGGTCGGGCATCCCCCCCGCTGCAGGCGGCACGTCAAAAATGATGTCATAACTATGACTATCGAGTGGCAGTCCTGTAGGCGGGTACATTCCATCCTGGCTTGCGACATCGCCACTATTCTTCGTGAAAACAGGAGATTGCCCGATGGCGCATGTCGGGCTCGACCTCTGGGAACGGCGGATCATCCAGAAGCTTTCCGACCAGGGCGTGCGCGTGGCCGAGATCGCGCTGCTGGTCGGCCGTCACCGCTCCACGATCTGCCGGGAGCGAGGCCCGCCCCGCCCCCTCGGTGACCGGCACGCGGACGCTCGGCACGCTGGCGCTCTGGGGCGGGCTCTGGGCGCTGCCGGTGGCGCTGGCCTGGGCGATGGGCTGGACGCTGCTGACCGATGTCGCGCTGTTTTTCTCGAAGCTCGCGGTGGTCACCTTCGGCGGCGCCTATGCGGTGCTGGCCTACATGGCGCAGGAGGTCGTGCAGCAGCATGGCTGGATCAGCGCCGCGCAGATGATGGACGGTCTCGGCCTCGCCGAGACCACGCCGGGCCCGCTGATCCTGGTGACGCAGTTCGTCGCGATGCTGGCGGGCGGCAATGCCGGCGGCTGGGGACTGGCGCTGGCGGCCGGGGCGATGGCGCTCTGGGTGACCTTCGTGCCCTGCTTCCTGTGGATCTTCGCCGGCGCGCCCTATGTCGAGGCAATCTCGGGGCGGCCGCGGCTCGCCGGCGCGCTTGCCGCAATTTCGGCGGCGGTCTGCGGCGTGATCCTGAACCTGTCGCTCTGGTTCGCGCTGCATGTCTTCTTCGGCAGCCTCGAAACCGCCGCCATCGGCCCCGCGCGGATCCTGCTGCCCGATCCCGGCAGCTTCCGCCCGCTTTCCGTCGCGCTTGCTTTTTGCGCGGGCTTGCTCATGCTGGTCGGGAAGATTCCGATCGGTCCGGTCCTGGCCCTGTCGGCAGCCATCGCAGCGGTTCCGGCCCTCCTCGGCTGAAGTTGCGGCAATTCGCGCGATCCGCCCCTTTTCAATCGCCGCGGCATTCGGTTAGACGGGTAAGAAAGCGAGAGACACCATGGCCCGCACCATCGACTACGGAAACATGATGCACCGCGCGATGCGCGGACTGATCCGGCAGGTTCTCGGCGATGTCGCCGAACACGGACTGCCGGGAGAGCACCATTTCTTCATCACCTTCGACACCAAATGCGAGGGCGTCGAAGTCGCCGATTGGCTGCTCGATCTCTATCCGTCGGAGATGACGATCGTGATCCAGCACTGGTACGACAACCTGGAGGTGGACGAGGACGGGTTCCGCATCACGCTGAATTTCGGCGACCAGCCCGAAGAGCTGGCCATCCCCTACACGGCGATCCGCACCTTCGTGGACCCCTCGGTCGAATTCGGCCTGCGCTTCGAGACCACCGAAGTGGATGAGGACGAGGATGACGACGAGGACGCGCCGATGGCCGAGGACGTCGAGTCCGAGCCCGAGGACAAGCCGCGCGGCGATGCCGAAGTCGTCAGCCTCGACAGCTTCCGCAAGTGAGCCCGCCCGGTTCAGGCGCTAACATCGCGACATCCTCCTAGACAGCGCATTTCATGCGGCAATTCGGTGCTGCGCGGCGATTGCATACGTCGGCATGCAGCGCTATTCCGCTTGCGACGCATGAAACGGAGGATGTCTCATGACCGCGACCCGCACCGAGACCGACAGCTTCGGTCCGCTCGAAGTTCCCGCAGACAAGTACTGGGGCGCCCAGACCCAGCGTTCGATCATGAACTTCCCGATCGGCTGGGAAAAGCAGCCGGTGCCGATCATCCGTGCGCTCGGCGTGGTCAAGCAGGCCTGTGCGATGGCCAACAAGGAACTGGGCGCGATGGAGCCGAAGATCGCCGACGCGATCATCGCGGCCGCGGGCGAGGTCATCGAAGGCAAGTTCGACGACAACTTCCCGCTGGTCGTGTGGCAGACCGGTTCGGGCACCCAGTCGAACATGAACGCCAACGAGGTGATCTCGAACCGCGCGATCGAGATGCTCGGCGGGCAGATGGCCTCGAAGTCGCCGGTCCACCCGAACGACCACTGCAACATGGGCCAGTCCTCGAACGACACCTTCCCGACCGCGATGCATGTCGCCATCGCCATGCAGGCGCGCGACGTGCTGCTGCCGGGGCTGAAGAAGCTGCATGACGCGCTCGAAGCCAAGTCGGTCGAGTTCAAGGACATCATCAAGATCGGCCGGACCCACACCCAGGACGCCACCCCGCTGACGCTGGGCCAGGAATTCTCGGGCTACACCCACCAGGTCAAGAAGGGCATGGAGCGCGTCGAAGCCTGCCTCGGCGACATCTACGAACTGGCGCAGGGCGGCACCGCCGTCGGCACCGGCCTGAACACGAAAAAGGGCTGGGCCGAGATGGTCGCGAAGAACATGGCCGACATCACCGGCCTGCCCTTCGTCACCGCGCCGAACAAGTTCGAGGCGCTGGCCGCGCATGACGCCATGGTCATGTTCTCGGGCGCGCTGAAGACCGTCGCCGCGTCGCTGTTCAAGATCGCCAACGACATGCGCCTGCTGGGCTCGGGCCCGCGCTCGGGTCTCGGCGAGCTGATCCTGCCGGAGAACGAGCCGGGCTCCTCGATCATGCCGGGCAAGGTCAACCCGACTCAGGCCGAGGCGCTGACCATGGTCTGCGCGCATGTCATGGGCAATGACGCGGCCGTCGGCTTCGCAGGCTCGCAGGGCCATTTCGAGCTGAACGTCTACAACCCGATGATGTCCTACAACGTGCTGCAGTCGATGCAGCTGCTGGGCATTCGGCCTCGGCATTCACCGACAACATGGTGGTCGGCACCCAGGCCAACACGGCGCGGATCGACAAGCTGATGAAGGAATCGCTGATGCTGGTGACGGCGCTGGCACCGACCATCGGCTACGACAACGCCACCAAGGTCGCCAAGACCGCGCACAAGAACGGCACCACGCTGAAGGAAGAGGCCATCGCGCTCGGCTTCGTCGACGAGGCGACCTTCGACGCGGTTGTCCGTCCCGAGCAGATGATCGGCCCGAAGGACTGACCTTCGCCGACGGAAACCGGGGGGCGCGGCAGTGTTGCCGCGCCCCTTTGCGTACCGTGCTATCCTGTCCGCCACAGCACACCGGAGACCGCCATGGCCGACAAGCCGATCAGCCTTTCGAAATTCCGCAAGACCCGCCAGCGCGAGGAGGCCCGGAAACAAGCCGACGGAAACGCGGCGAAGTTCGGGCGCAGCAAGGCCGAGAAGCTCCGGGACCGCCAGGACGCCGAGCGCAGCCAGCGCCATCTCGACGGCCATCGCCGCGACGGCGACCCGGAAGGCGAGTGATTCGCACTTCCGCACGGCAGGGTTGCAGCAACAATTGCGCCTCCGGGCAGTGAATTCGCCACGAAATCATTAATTTTTAACCAGTTAGAAAGGTTTGGCTTAAAGATCGGATTAAATTTACATTATATGCCTGACGTCGGGAAAAAGTGATTGACGCAACGCAGAAGCTGCCGACCGCAGCTCCGGCTTGTCGGAAAGACATCTTCCGGATGCCGCAGGAGCCGGGTCCGGTGTTCGGCGGCGGCCGAAGAAATTGGCCAATTCGGAGTCGCGCTCCGGCCCTCGTGAGCCGAGCGGGGCTGCGTGCAGGAAACTGGCCAATTCAGGTCCCCGGCGTGTTCAGGCCAGGACAGGGCGCGGCCCAAGGAGACATTTGACGTATGAGTAGCCGTCCCAAGAAACACTCGCTGACCCTCAAGGGGCACAGGACAAGCGTCTCGCTCGAAGACGATTTCTGGTCCGCCTTCCAGGAGATCGCGGCAGAACGGCGCCAGCCCGTCAACGCCCTGGCGGCCGAGATCGACGAAGGCCGCGGCAACCAGATGGGGCTCGCCTCGGCCCTCCGGCTGTTCATCCTGCGCCACTACCGGGAGCGCGCCGGGAAATAACGCCCTTGCAACAGGGCCGGAAACTTGCTGAACCCCGGAGGCGAAGCTGTCCGGAACCAAGCAATGCCAGATCCTCTCTGTCTCGTTCTCGCCGGTGCGGTCCTGCCCGAGGCGTCGGAATTCCGCCGCAGGCATGTGCGCAAGCCGCAGCGGCAGAGCGCACATTACCTCGAACGCTATGACCGGCGGACGCTGTTCTATGACTGCGTCTATCACGAGGCAGAGGGGGAATACCTGTTCACCGCGCCGCGCTTCCTCAATCTCTGGCCGGAATTCCGCGACCGGCTGCGGCTCGACGGCGAACCGGTCAAGGGACTCAGCCGCCGCTGGTCGGCGAAATACGAGCAGGTGGCGATCAAGGCGCCGCGCGGCACGGTCTCGCTCGACTGGCCGGGCGGCTGGCGCATCGCGCCGCGGCCGGACATCTCGGACCGCTTTGCCGGGCTGAACGCCGTGGTGACGATGAACCGCGACAACGATCTGGGCTGGATCCGGCAATGGCTGGCCCATCTGGTCGAAGTGCACGGGCTGGAGGCCGCGCTGGTCTATGACAACGGCTCCACCGCCTACACGCCTGCCCGGCTGGCCGCGGAAATCGCCGCCGTTCCCGGGCTGAAGGCGTCCGCCGTGCTGGTCGCGGATTACCCCTACGGCCCGCGCGATTCCGGCAAGGGCTTCGAAGTGAGGCCGAAATTCCTGCAGCCCGCGCTGATGAACCTCGCGCGCACAGACGTGCTGCGCAAGGCGCGCGCCGTGCTCAATGCGGATATCGACGAGATCGTCCTGAAGCGCGGCGCGCAGACCGTTTTCGAGGCGACGCTGGCAAGCCGCCTCGGCGCGGTCCGCCTGCCCGGCAGCTGGGCCTACCCGGCCGAAACCGATCCCGCGCCCTGCCCGCACCGCTTCAATGTCTGGCGCGCCCCGACCGAGAAGCGGTCCAACCCGAAATGGTGCGCCGTGCCCGACGGCCTGCTCAGCCGGGCCGGCTGGTTCGTCCACCATGTCGGCGGCGAGCTGTTCCGGCTGCTGGCGCCGCGCGAGGATCTGGCCTTCATCCATTGCCGCGGCACCTCGACCGGCTGGAAGGGCACGCGGTTCTCGCCGGTGCCGGGGCTGCAGCGCGATCCCGAGCTGGAAGCGCTGATGGCGGCGCATTTCCCCGCAACCGGCGGCGGGACGGATCAATGACCGCCGCCATGGCCGGAAAGGGCGCCGCGGCGTCCGGAACCGGCCATGCAGGGATGTCCCCGTCGGCAATCCTCCCCGGATATCCAGTCTCCCGTGGCCCTGCCCCGGCGCAGCGCGGGGCCTGGCTCTCTGAGGAGACGGGCACCTCCGCCGCAATCCGGGACTGCTCCCGCGGCTTGCCGACGGCACCGGCCCTGCAGGCCCGGGCAGTCGGTGCAATTACATGGACACGCGGCGCGACATCACCGGAGCCCGGCGGACCGGCGGGCAGGCCCGGCCTGCATAGCCCCAAACACGCCGCGCAGGCGTCTTCGGCGCCTTCTTTCCGGGCTTGCCGCCGCCGCCCGAGCGCGGCGGCGCGGTGCGCAGCGCCACGGCGTTCATGAACTTCGCGCCATAGCCCTTGGCCAGCCCCGGCGCGCCGTCCGAGCAGCCGCGGACCACGTTGTCGAGCCACTCTTCCTCGGCCTTGGCGAAATCCGACAGCACATAGCCCGAGACCTTGTCCTTGTGCCCCGGATGGCCGATCCCCAGCCGCACCCGGTCATACTCCGCGCCGATATGCTGATGGATCGAGCGCAGCCCGTTATGCCCGGCATGTCCGCCGCCGGTCTTGGTGCGCACCTTGCCGGGCGCGAGGTCCAGCTCGTCATGGAACACCACGATATGGGAGGGCGGGATCTTGTAGAAGCGCGCGGCTTCGCCGACCGACTGGCCGGAGAGGTTCATGAAGGTCTGGGGCTTCAGGAGGATGACCTTCTCGCCGCCCAGGACGGCCTCGGTCACTTCGGCCTGGAATTTCGACCGCCAGGGCGCCGCGCCGTGATCCGAGGCGATCCGGTCGAGAACCATGAAGCCGATATTGTGGCGGTTCTGGGCGTATTTCGCGCCGGGATTGCCGAGGCCGACGAAGAGACGCATGGCATTGCTCCTGCTTGACGTTCGAGGACGTAATGCCCTGATACGGGACGGAAGGCCAGAAGGAGACAGGCAATGTATCTGACCATGAACCGCTTCAAGGTGAAGCTCGGCCAGGAGGAGGCCTTCGAGACGGTCTGGAAGAGCCGCGACAGCCACCTGAAGGAGGTGCCGGGCTTCGTCGAGTTCCACCTGATGAAGGGCGCCGAGAAGGAAGGCTACCGGCTCTATGCCTCGCACACGATGTGGGAGAGCGAGGAGGCCTTCCTGAACTGGACGAAATCCGAGGCCTTCCGCAAGGCGCATTCGGGGGCGCGCTCGAGCGCGGACATCTATCTGGGGCCGCCGGAGCTGGAAATTTTCGATTCGATCCAGTCGGTGCGCTGAGCCGGAGGGCCTAGCCGCGCTCGCTGCCCGCTGCGGTGCTCCGGCGCCGCAGCAGCCCGGCGAGGCTGGCCGAAAGCGCGAAGATCGCCGCGGCGGTCGCCACGATGGCGCCGCCGACCCGGCGCCGCTGCTCGAGGCGCTGAAGGCGCTGGAGCTGCCCGCGGGCAAGGGCTTCATCTGGATCGCCGCCGAGGCCGGGGTGGCGCGGGCACTGAAGCAATACGTGCTCGGGGAGCTCGGCCATCCGGGCGCCTGGATGAAGGCCGCGGGCTATTGGACGGCGGGCCAGTCCGACGCCGCCGACAAGGCGCTCGACTGAGCCCCGGCCGGGAACAGGCGGCGGGCGGTTACCAATTGAACACCAAGCCGGTGCTATGGATCCCGGGTAATTCCCCGGAAGATAGCGCCGTTGAACCGCCTGATCGCCGCCCTGTCCTGCCTCCTCCTCTGGGTCCTCGCGCCTGCCGCGGGGGCCCAGCAGAGGCTCAGCGTGCCTTGGGTCGACTGGCCGGGCGCCTATGAAAAGGACGAGCACGGCAAGCTGACGGGCTTCTACGCCGAACTTGCCCGCGCCGTCGCCGAAGAAGCCGGGTTCGAACTGATCTTCGTCGAATTCGCCTCGCCCAAGGCCGCGCTCGTCGCGCAGCGCACCGGCGTCACCGACCTTCTGGCCGGCCCGCCGGAGCTTCCGATCCTCGACACCAACATCGCCTCGGACCCGGTCGGCGAGACCGCGGTCTATCTCTTCGTGCCGGAACGCGAGGGGCCGGCGCCGACCATCGAGGACATGCGCGGCCGCCGGATCGGCGTGATCGGCGAAACCGACGGCGCCGATCTGGGCCATCTCGGCGGCCGCGCCGGCGAAGTCGTGGCCTTCACCGATGCGCGCGACGCCTTTGGCGCGCTGATCATGGGCAAGATCGACGGCGTCGTGACCGCCTACAAGATGGCGACCGACCTGCTGCGCCAGACCCGGCTGGACTACCGGGTGCGGACCGTGGACCCGGCACTGCGCAGCGACGACCTGCACGTGATGCTGTCGCCGCGGCGCGCTGCCCTGGCACCGAAGGTGAATGCCGCCATCGCCGCACTGAGCGAAAGCGGCAAGCTCGCCCGGCTGCTGGAGCACTGGAACATCCGCCGCCCCGCAGCCGTGCCGCCGGTCCTTACCGTGGGGGTCACCCATTTCCCGCCCTACCAGGTCGTGCGCGGCGACGGCACCGTGACCGGCTACGGGGTCGAGGCGCTGCGCCAGCTGGCCGACCGGGCCGGGCTGCGGCTGCATTTCACGCCGATTTCCTCGGATGACTGGGCGCGCGGCCCCTCCGGCGGCAGCTACGACCTGCTGCCGCCGCTGAGCATCACCGAAAGCAAGCAGGAGGTGATGGATTTCACCATCCCGCTGCAGCAGTCGCCCTATTCCATCTTCGTGCGCAAGGGCGAAGGCCAGGGCATCGCCGGGCTCGGCGACCTCGCCGGGATGCGCGTCGCCATCGCCGCCAACAGCTGGGCGCGCCAGCATGTCGGGCCGGATCCGCCCTTCGACATGGTCATCGCCGAGGGCGGCGACGCGCTGCTCGACGCGCTGCTCGGCGGGCAGGCGGATGCCGGCCCTTGCGCAGCCCGTCGAAGTCGCGCGCGACCAGCGCGTTGACCGCATGGTCGACCGCCTCGACCCGGGCGATGCAGGCCTCGGCCAGTTCCGCGGCAGAGAGCGACTTGCGGGCGATCAGGCGGCGGGCCTCGGCGGCGCCGAACTCGGCGGGATCGGTGGGGGTCGTTGGGGCCACTGGAAACGTCTCCTTCGGAAGAGGGCATTGCGCAGCATGTTGAGCGCCGCGAGGATGATGAACAGGGCGAAGACCTTGCGCAGCTTTGCCGCGGGCAGCACATGGGTCAGCCGGGCGCCGAGCGGCACCGTGAGAAAGGTCATGGCGGTGATCGCCGCGAAGGCCGGCACCGTGCCATCGGCGGGCGCGGCCAGCAGGCAGGGCACGGCGGCAGGAAGCGATATCAGCAGCCCGAAGCCCGCGGAGGCGGCGATCGCCCGGTTCACCGGCGTGCCGCCGCCGATGCCCGTCATCGCGCAGACAAAGCCCATCGCGCCGGAATAGGGCACATGAACCTGCGGGCCGGGAAGGCTGCCGGCAATCCGCCATTTGGGGTTGCCGGCCAGCATGCAGCCCCCGACCAGTGCCGCAAGCGTGCCGAAGACCAGCATCGGCGTGCCGGATTTCAGCGAGGTCGCCGTGACCACGCCGAGGACGGCGCCCGCCGCCAACCCCGGCGCCCAGCCCCGCAGGATGCCGAGCTGGACGGCGCCATGGCGGTGATGCGGCCAGACCGAGCGGATCGAAGGGGCCGCGATTGCCGCCGTGGAGGCGCCGACGCAAAGCTGCATGATGGCGGCGTCCGACACCTCGAAGCCGCGGAAGATGATCATCGGCACCGGAATGAGGAAGATGCCGCCGCCGATGCCCAGCAGCCCCGGCAGGATGCCGGCGAAGGCGCCGGTTGCGAGAAGCAGGACGGGGAAGGCAGCCGGCGAAGGGTCGAACATGGGAGGGGCCGTGTCATGGACGTTCGGCGCTGCTCCTAGCACTCAATTGAACGTTGTTCAATTGTCGAGCCGTGCGCGCGTCGGCCTCCGCGGCGCGCAGGCCCGCTCTTGCGGCCGGACGGGAAACGGGGCGTGCCGGGCAGCCGGCCCCCAAGGCCCGGGCAGCGACCTGGCGCTGATCGCGCTGGCCGCGGAACGCTTCGCCGCCGCTCCGGCGCTGGCCTGAGCCGCAGGGGCGGCGTCACTCCGCCGCTCCGCCTTCCGGATCGGGATCGCCGCGCACCGACAGGTTGTGCTCGGCGGTCAGCCAGGGCGGGTTCTCGGCATACATCTCGTCGATCAGGTCCTTGACCATGGCGATGTAGTCCGAACTGTCCGAGGCACGGTGACTCAGCACCACCGGCGAGGTCGCCCGTGCGCCTTCGAGGATGCGGTAGCGGATATCGGCGCGCAGCCGCCGCGCCGAGGACGGCACGATGCAGAGCCCGACCTCCGCCGCGACCAGACCCAGCGCGGTCTGCAGCTCGCTGACCTCCTCGAGCTCGCAGGGCCGCACGTCATGGCCGTGCAGAAGCCGCAGCACATGGTCGGCATAGCTCGGCCGCGGCTCCTTCGGATAGACGATCAGCTTGGTCCCCGCCAGCGCCCGCACCGGCAGCGGCGCGTCGCTGGCCGCCAGCGGGTCGCCCTGCGGGATGGCGACGGCCAGCCGTTCCTCGCGCAGCACGATGCCGGTCACCGCCGGATCGCTGTGGCGCAGCCGCCCGAAGCCGAGATCGATCCGCCCCTCCTTCAGCGCGTGGATCTGGTGCAGCGAGACCATCTCGACCAGCCGGATGTCGAGCCCCGGCGCGGCATGGCGCATCTTGCGCACCAGCGACGGCAGCCCGCCATAGAGCGTCGAGGGCACGAAGCCGATCTTGACCACTCTGTTCTGGTTGCGGCCGACGCGGCGGGTGGCCTCGGCCATCTGCTCGACCCGGCCAAGCACCTGCAGCGCCTGCTCCTGGAACAGGCGCCCCGCATCGGTCAGCCGCAGCGGCCGCGAACCGCGCAGGATCAGCGTGGTGCCAAGCTCCTCCTCCAGCATCTGGATCTGCCGGCTCAAGGGCGGCTGGGCGATGTTCAGAGTCTCGGCCGCACGGGTGAAATTGCGCTCTTCGGCCACCGCCACGAAATACCGGATCTGCCGCAGGTCCATGCCACCCCCCTTTTCCGCACGCCGGATGCATATTTTCCAGGGTATGCTGCGCCGCAAAAACGCCTGAATCAAGGGGCATTTTCCGCCTTCCATACCTTAAAGGTATAGTATTCCACTGAAACGGTCTTGGACAACTCCGGCCCTCCGGCGCAACGTGGCGCTGCAAGGCCGTTCCGCCCGCCATCGGCGGAGGCACGGCAGAGGAGGACCGGACCCGGCGGTGCCCCTGGAGGGGGGCGCGCCCGCAAGGAGCCGGAAGGCGCATGACACAGGAGGAGCCAGCCATGCGTGCCAGCGAACAGATCCGTCCGGTCCCCCGGACCGCCATGCCGCGCATCCGCATCCCCGCCAGCGCCGCCTGACCCGCGCGCCGCCCGGCGCGCCCCCTTTCCATTGACATCCATCAGACCGGAACCGTGCCGCAAGGCAGGTCCCGGAAGGAGACCCGCATGTCCGCAAGCATCGACAAGGCCCGCGAGCTGGGCGAGATCCTCGACAACGCCGTAGAGGACGACAAGGAGGCGGGCGTCTTCCGCTGCCGCCGCGACATCTTCACCAACGAGGCGCTGTTCGAGCTGGAGATGACCCATATCTTCGAGAAGGGCTGGGTCTATCTCGCGCATGAAAGCCAGGTGCCGGAGCCGAACGACTACTACACCACCCATATCGGGCGGCAGCCGGTGATCGTCACCCGCGACAAGAAGGGCGAGCTGCACGCCGTCATCAATGCCTGCGCGCACAAGGGCGCGATGCTCTGCCGCCGCAAGCACGGCAACAAGGGCAGCTTCACCTGTCCGTTCCACGGCTGGACCTTCTCGAACGCGGGCAAGCTACTGAAGGTGAAGGACCAGAAGACCACGCAGTATCCGGAGCAGTTCAACAAGGACGGCTCGCATGACCTGACCCGCGTGGCGCGCTTCGGCAACTACCGCGGCTTCCTCTTCGGCAGCCTGTCGGCGGATGTCGAGCCGCTGGAAGACTATCTCGGCGAGACCAAGGTGATCATCGACCAGATCGTCGACCAGGCGCCCGAAGGGATCGAGGTGCTGCGCGGCAACTCCTCCTACATCTATGACGGCAACTGGAAGCTGCAGATGGAGAACGGCTGCGACGGCTATCACGTCAGCTCGGTCCACTGGAACTATGCCGCCACCATGGGCCGCCGCAAGGAAGAGGGCACCAAGGCGGTGGATGCGAACGGCTGGAGCAAGTCGGTCGCGGGCGTCTACGGCTTCGAGAACGGCCATATCATGCTCTGGACCAACTCGATGAACCCCGAGGTGCGCCCGGTCTGGAACCGCCGCGACGACCTGATCGAGCGCTACGGCGAGACCCGCGCGGATTACATCACCCGCCAGACCCGCAACCTCTGCCTCTATCCCAACGTGTTCCTGATGGACCAGTTCTCCACCCAGATCCGCGTCACCCGGCCAATCAGCGTCGACCAGACCGAAATCACCATCTTCTGCTTCGCGCCGAAGGGCGAGAGCGCCGAGGACCGCGCGACCCGCATCCGCCAATACGAGGACTTCTTCAACGTCTCGGGCATGGGCACTTCCGACGACCTCGAAGAATTCCGCGCCTGCCAGCAGGGCTATGCCGGCATATCGGCCAAGTGGAACGACATGTCCCGCGGCGCGCCCCTGTGGATCGACGGGCCGGACGCGAACGCCAAGGGCATGGGCCTGAACCCGACCCTTTCGGGCGAGCGCAGCGAGGACGAGGGGCTGTTCGTGCGCCAGCACGCCCATTGGGTCGAGACCATGAAGAAGGCGCTGGCCGAGGAAACCGCCGGTTCCGCAACCGCGCTGGCCGCCGAATAAGGAGAGATCCGATGACCATCACGCACCGCCCCGCCCTTTCCCTCGACGCGATCTGCGCCTTCCTCTACCGCGAGGCGCGGCTGCTCGACGACCGGCAATGGGACGACTGGCTGACCTGCTATTCCGAGGATTGCAGCTACTGGATGCCGGCCTGGGACGATGACGACCAGATCACCGAGGACCCGCAGTCGCAGATCTCGCTGATCTACTATCCCGACCGCGGCGGGCTCGAGGACCGGGTGTTCCGGATCAAGACCGAGCGTTCCGGCGCCTCGACGCCGGAACCGCGCACCAGCCACACCGTGGCGAACGTGGAAATCGTCGAGGACCGCGGCGAGGAGATCGACCTGCGCTACAACTTCCAGACGCTGAACCACCGCTACAAGGTCACGGACACGTTCTTCGGCACCATCTTCGCCACGATCCGCGTCACCGCCGACGGCCCGCTGATCTGCGCCAAGAAGATCGTGCTGAAGAACGACTACATCCGCCAGGTCATCGACGTCTACCACGTCTGATCCCCACCCCAGCAAAGGAGACGCGCATGGCCTACCGCATCGCGCTGAATTTCGAGGACGGGGTGACCCGGTTCGTCGAGGCAAACGAAGGGGAGACGGTGCTCGACGCCGCCTTCCGCCAGAAGGTCAACCTGCCGATGGACTGCTCCGACGGGGTCTGCGGCACCTGCAAGTGCCGCGCCGAGAGCGGCAGCTTCGAGATGGGCGACGACTATATCGACGAGGCCCTGACCGAGGACGAGGCCGAGGACGGCCTGGTGCTGACCTGCCAGATGGTGGCGGAAAGCGACTGCGTGTTGTCGGTGCCGGTGTCGTCCACCGCCTGCAAGATCGCGCCGCAGGGCTTCGAGGCCACGGTCGCAGTGATCGAGCCCCATGCCGATGCCGCCGTCGTTCTGGAACTGGATGCGGAGGCCGCGCCCGATTTCCTGCCGGGACAATACGTCAATATCGACGTGCCGGGCTCCGGTCTTGCGCGCAGCTATTCCTTCAGCTCGGCGCCGGGCGAGGGACGGATGCAGTTCCTGATCAAGAAGATCCCGGACGGCGTGATGGGCACCTGGCTGTCGCGCGCCAAGGCGGGCGACGTCCTGAACGTGACGGGCCCGATGGGCAGCTTCTACCTGCGCGGCGACGCGCGCCCGCTGCTGTTCCTCGCCGGCGGCACCGGTCTCGCGCCCTTCCTGTCGATGCTCGAGGTGCTGGCGCGCCAGGGCTCGCAGCAGCGCATCCACCTCGTCTACGGCGTCACCCGCGATCTCGACCTGGTGCTGGTCGAACAGCTTGAGGCCTATGGCGCGCGGCTGCCGGGCTTCACCTTCGCCACCGTCGTCGCCGAGGACAGTTCCACCCATGCGCGCAAGGGCTGGGTCACGCAGCACATGCCGCAGGAGATGCTGACGGCCGGCGAATTCGACGCCTATCTCTGCGGCCCGCCGCCGATGGTGGACGCGGTGCGCGGCTGGTTTGCCGAGACCGCCGTCGCGCCCGCGAGCTTCCATTACGAGAAGTTCACGCCCAATGCCGTGCTGAAGGCCACCGCATGACCGCGCCCTTCGCCCCCCCGAAACCCGCTCCGGCCTTTGAAGGCCGGTTCGCGGGCAAGGCGATGGTGATCACCGGCGCCGCGCAGGGCATCGGCCGCGAGGTGGCGCTGCGCGCCGCCCGCGAGGGCGGACGGGTGCTTTTCGTCGACCGCGCGGAGTTCGTGGCCGAAGTCGCAGCAGAGGCGGGGCCGGAGGCCCGCGCCTTCGAAGCCGATCTGGAGACGCATGAAGGGGCTGCGGCGGCGATGGCCTTTGCCGCGGAGGAATTCGGCGGGATCGAAATCCTGATCAACAATGTCGGCGGCGCGATCCGGATGCGGCCCTTCGCCGAATTCGAGCCCGCCCAGATCGAGGCCGAGATCCGCCGCTCGCTGATGCCGACGCTGAACTGCTGCCACGCCGTGCTGCCGCATCTCTTCGCCCGCGGGCGCGGCACCATAGTCAATGTCAGCTCGAACGCCACCCGCGGCATCCACCGCGTGCCCTATTCCGCCGCGAAAGGCGGCGTGAACGCGATCACCCAGTCGCTGGCGATGGAGCTGGCGCCCCGCAACATCCGCGTCGTCGCCACCGCCCCCGGCGGCACCGAGGCGCCGGCCCGCCGTATCCCCCGCAACGCGGCAGGCGACAACGCGGCCGAACAGGCCTGGATGGCCGAAGTGGTCGACCAGGTGACGGACTCGGCGCTGATGAAGCGCTACGGCACGCTCGCCGAACAGGTCGCGCCGATCCTTTTCCTGGCCTCCGACGAGGCCTCCTACATCACCGGCTCTCTACGCGATGGGCGCGCTGGTCATGGAGCTGATCGACCGTCCCGAGGCGGAGCACGGCGTCTCCGCCGCGGCGCGCCGGGTGGAGATCGTCAACTGCCCGGGCGTCTCGGCGCTGCAGGCGGCCTCGGCGCGGGCAGGCGCGCTGCTCGGCCATGACTTCTGCACGATCTCGCTGTCGGACCTGCTGACCCCGCGCGAGGCGATCACCCGGCGGATCAAGGCGGCGGCCGAGGGCGATTTCGTCATCGCCTTCTACAATCCGGTCTCGATGCGCCGCCGCACGCTTCTGGCCGAGGCGCGCGACACGCTGCTGCAGCACCGTCCGGCGGACACGCCGGTCCTGCTGGCCTCGCATCTCGGCCGCCCGGACGAAAGCCTGCGGCTGCGGCGGCTGGCCGATCTGCAGGTCGACGAGGTCGACATGCTGACCGTCGTGCTGGTCGGTGCCTCGACGAGCCGCACGGTGCTGTCGGGCGACCGTTCGAAAGGCGCGGACGGGCACTGGATCTACACGCCGCGCGGCTACGCGAAGAAACACCAGGAGGCAGCGGAATGACCGTCTATTTCATCGGCGCGGGGCCGGGCGATCCCGACCTGATCACCGTCAAGGGGCAGCGGCTGATCGCCTCCTGTCCGGTCTGCCTCTATGCCGGGTCGCTGGTGCCGCCCGCCGTGGTCGCGGGCGCGCCCGAGGGCGCGAAGGTCATGGACACGGCGCCCATGCATCTCGACGAGATCCTGGCCGAGATCGTCGCGGCACATGGCCGGGGCGAGGACGTGGCGCGGGTCCATTCCGGCGACCCGTCGCTCTACGGCGCGATTGCCGAGCAGATCCGGCGGCTGCGCGCCGAGGGCATCCCCTTCGAGATCGTGCCCGGCGTTCCCGCCTATGCGGCGGCGGCGGCGGCGATGGGGCAGGAGCTGACCGTGCCGGAACAGGCGCAGACGGTGATCCTGACCCGGACCTCGATGCAGTCGACCGGCATGCCCGAACACGAAGATCTGGCGACGCTGGGGCAGAGCCGCGCGACGCTGGCGATCCACCTGTCGATCCGCAACCTGCTGCATATCGAGCGCGAGCTGGCGCCGCTCTACGGCGCGGACTGCCCGGTGGTCGTCGCCTACCGCGTCGGCTGGCCGGACCAGGCCTTCCTGCGGGGCACGCTGTCGGACATCCGCGCCAAGGTGCGCGCGGCGAAGCTGACCCGGACCGCGCTGGTCTTCGTCGGCCGGGTCTTCGAGGAGACGGACTTCCCCGACAGCGCGCTTTACGACGCCGCCAAGCCGCATGTGCTGCGCAAGGTGGAGAAGGCCTGAATGGCCGAGGCGCCGCTCCGCACCGGCTTCACCACCGGCGCCTGCGCCAATCAGCCACTTACGCGTCTAGCTGTCGAACTAGGGGGGCACCGTGCCTCGGGTCTTCCGAAGAGCCGTGATCCTGCCATGAGCGGCCGTCTCGAGGTCGCACCGGGCGGGGGCAACTGCGATGCTTCAGGCCGCAAGAGAGCCTCCGCCGCGTTGGTCCGCACGGGCACGAAGGGGGGCGCCGCAACCTGCGCACCGGCCGCCGCGGCAGGGTTGCGTCAGCGCCCGAGCCGTCTGCTGCGGCCGTCCTGCGGGTCGCGGAACGGTTCGGGATGGGCGATGGCGCGGGCGATCTCGGCGCCCGAACGCAGCAGTTTCCAGCGCGACGGGGCCGTGATGTAGAGAGGTTCCCAATTGGGATCGAACATCGCCTTGAACCGCGCCAGCCCCAGCCCGCCGGTCCGTCCGGACAGCCGCTTCTGCAGCCGGGTGACCGGTCCGTCCGCCTGCGCGGGGTCGCTGCCGTCGCCCTGGAAGGGAGCGGCGGCGAGCGACAGGCGCGGAATGCCCAAGGTTTTCGCATCCATCAGCGCAGCGTGGATCAGCCCGTGCGCCGTGCCGTCGGCGGCGTCCGTGGCTGGTCGCATCAGGTCCAGCGTCCATTCCCCGGCGGAGGCGTGGAAGGAGACGAAGCCGCAGAGCTCGGTGCCCTGCCAGGCCAGGTAGATGCGCTGATGCGCCAGGATCGACGGATGGAACCGGCCCATCGAGAAACCGCGCTCGCCGCCATGCGCGTCGGCCCAGCCGGCATTGATCCGCGCCATCTGCGCCAGCGGCAGCGCGGACGGATCGGCGGGCAGGAATTCGAGCCCCTCCTTCTCGGCATGGCGCACCTTCCGCCGCAGCTGCCGCCGCGAGCGCGCGCCGAGGTCGTAATCCGCCGGGACAAGCCAGGCCTCGCGCGCGACCTGCAGCACTGGCGCCGCCGATCTGCCAGGCGACAGTCGGCAGCAGCCCGGACTCCGTCTCGGCGGACGGCAGGTCCTCGGCCAGCGCCAGCGCGAAAGCGCCGGTGCCGAAGGTGATCTTGGCATCGCCCGGCGCGCGGCAGCCATGGCCGTAAAGCGCCGCCTGCTGATCGACGACCGCCGCCGTCACCGGCATGCCGCCGATCTTGCCGTAATCCGCGACCGTGGGCCGGATCGGCGGCAGGCACTCCATCGGCACGCCGAAAAGCGCGCAAAGCTCCGGGTCCCACTGGCCGGTCGCAAGCGACATCAGCGAGGTCCGCGAGGCGGTGGTGATGTCGGTCGCCGCCGCGCCGGTGAGGGTCTGCAGGAAGAAGGCATCAGTCGTCCCGAGCCGCAGCCGCCCGGCGCGATGCGCCGCCTGGACCTCCGCGGACGTCTCCAACAGCCAGCCGAGCTTCGAGGCGGAGAAATACGGATCGAGCGGCAGCCCGGCGCGGGCGCGGACGAGGGCCTCGTGCTCTGCCATCTCCGCCAGCCGCGCCTCTGTGCGGCGGTCCTGCCAGACGATCACCGGCGACAGCGCTGCGCCGGTCACCGCATCCCAGGCCAGGCAGCTTTCGCCCTGGTTCGACAGGGCGATGGCATCGACCGGCCCGGCCGCGTCAAGCACGGCACGCAGATTGGCGAGCAGCTCGGCCGGATCATGTTCGACCCGGTCGGCGGCGGGAAAATGCTGCGCGTGGCGGACCGCATGGACGATCTCCGTGCGGCCCGTTTCATCTGCCACCAACCCGCGGGTCGAGGTCGTGCCCTGGTCGAGCGCAAGGATCCGCATGGTTCAGCCCTCCCGGTCCAGCCGGACGGTCAGCGCCTCCGGCAGCACGTCCAGCGCCGGCACATCGAGACGCAGCGGCTTTTCCGGCGCGGCAGTGACGCTGGCAGCGGCGATCTCGCGGCCCGAGGGCTCGGCCAGCACCAGCCGTCCCTTGGCCGCGCCCTCGGCGCGCAGGTTCGCCCGAGGCAGGCGGGATCGCATCGGTGAAGCGGCGCAGCTCGGCCAGCGCCTCGGCAATGGCGCGCAGACGGTCGCCGTCTCCGCGATCGGGCCCGCGATGGTCCAGCCGTTCCGCGACATGAAGGAACTGGGCCGCGCTGACCGCTTCCAAGGCCGAGACCGCGGCATCGGCTGCCGCATCCGGATCGCGCAGCATTTCCCGGCCGAGGCTGCCGGTCAGGCCCGGCACCGGATCGCGGATCACCGCGGTGACGGCGCGGGCGAAGGCACCGGTGAAGGGCAGGACCAGAAGCACGCCGAGGATGTTGAAGCCGGTATGGAAAGCGACCAGCGCGATCTGGCTGTCGGTGCCGCGCGCCGACATCGCGGCGGCGAAGGGGCCGAGCATCGCGAAGGCCAGGAGCCCGGTCAGGCCATTGTAGATGACATGCGAAAACCCGGTGCGCCGCGCCGCGGTCGAGCCGCCCAGCGTCGCGAGAACCGCGGTGAAGGTGGTGCCGACATCCATGCCGATCACCAGCGCCATGCCCTGCGGCAGGCTGATCGCCCCCGCCCCGATCGCCGCCAGCGCCGCCGCCACCCCGGCGCTCGAGGATTGCGTGACCACGGTGATCGCCGCGCCCGCCGCCACCAGCTGCAGCCGCCCGGCGAGGCTGTCCTGCGGGAAATCCTGCGGCGTGACCACGCCCTCGAAGGCGGCGAGGCTGTCCTTCATCACCTCGATGCCGAAGAAGATCAGCGCGAAGCCCGCCAGCGCCGTGCCGATCTGCGGGCGCAGCACGCCGCCCGAAAGCCGCAGGAGCGCGCCGAGAAAGACCAGCGGCAGCGTGACCGCGCCCAGATCCAGCTTGAAGCCCAGGATGGTGACCAGCCAGCCGGTCATGGTGGTGCCGATATTGGCCCCGAAGATGATGCCGAGCGCCTGCGGAAAGGTCAGCAGCCCGGCGCTGACGAAGCCGACCGCAGTCACGGTCGTGGCGCTGGAGGACTGGATCAGCGCGGTCGTCGCGGCGCCGGTGACCGCGCCCGAAAGCGGCGTCGAGGTGAAGCGCGCCAGTGCCCGGCGCAGCCCCGGCCCGGCCAGGCTGCGCAGACGGCCAGCCCTCGCCCCGCGGCAGCAGCCGCACGCCGCGCTCGCCGGCCAGCCGCCAGGCCAGATAGGCCAGCGCCAGGAAGTGGAGATAGCGGAACAGGCCGAAATTCGACTTGAAGATCAGCGGGTCGATGGCGGCGCGCACCGGCACGGTCGCCTCGTGCAGCCAGAGCCGCAGCTGCTGGAAGCCGGTCATCTCGGCGGCGGGAATGTCGGGCAGCAGCCGCCCCCAGTGATAGGCCGGGATCACCGTGAGCAGCACGACCCCTGCCGCTGCCCAGGCCAGGGCCCGGCTGGCCGGGGGCTTCGGCAGCCAGCCCGCCATGAAGGCGAAGCCGGTGAAGAAGATCAGCTGCCAGCCGAAAGGGTTGAAGAACCAGACCCGCTCGGACCAGGGCTCGGCCGGAAGGCCGGGGAAGCCGGTCTGCGCCGCCGCCCACATCGCCAGCACCGCCGCCGCTGCGAGGCCGGGATGCACCCGCTTCAGCGCCACCACCGCGGGCATCATCGCCAGCGCGACCAGGTACATCGGCAGGATGTCGAAATAGTTCGGCACATAGGTCAGCGTCAGATAGGCCGGCAGGGTCATCTGTGGGTCGCGGAAGAACGGGTGCAGGTTCAGCGTTGCGATGTAGTCCGTCTCGAACCAGCCGGTATTGTCGAGCCCGGCCAGCGTCGCCGCCAGCGCGATGAAGAGCCCGACATGCGCCCAGTAGACCTGCCACAGCCGGTAGCCGACCCGCAGCGATCCCAGCCCCAGCCCGCGCCGCTCGAACACCCGGCCGAAGGCGATGGCCGAGGCCATGCCCGAGCAGAACACGAAGATCTCGGTGGCGTCGGACCAGCCGAAGCGTGCCGGGCTCCACAGGGCCCAGGTGTTGTTCGGCGTATGGGCGATCAGGATGATGAACATCGCGAGGCCGCGGAAGAAGTCCAGCCGGAGGTCGCGTCCTCCGGCCAGGGCGGCATGGCGCGCGTGAAGGGATGTCGTGTCCGGTTTCCCGGAGGACGCCGCGGAGGGCGACAGGTGCAGCATGGGCAGGTACTTCGGAAGCCTCCGGCAGGAGCGCCGGGCGGTGATGATGACGGGCTATCGAGCCGCAGCGGATCGGACGGATCGCCGCATTTGCATGATACGCGACATCCTGCCGGCGGCAAAGGAATCTTCGGTGCCGCCGCGCAGGGCGCGCCTTTCGCGCAGCATCGCCTCGGCGCGCTCGGGCCGTCCGGCGCGCAGGGCGGCATCGATGGTGATGCGCTCGAACACGTCGCGCTGCGCATGGCTGCCGCCGATCGTCTGCATGCGCGCTTCGCTCCGGGAAGGGCTGCATCGAGCGCCGCCATGCGGGGGCCGACGCAGACCACGCCGTCGATCGCGGAGAGGGCCGGATGCGCGGCCAGCGCGGCATGGATCTCGGTTTCCTGCGGCCCCAGCTCCAGCATGTCGCCGAGCACCGCGATGCGGCGACCGCCCGGCCCCGGCGAGGTCGCGGCCAGCACTTCGAAAGCGGCGCCGACCGAGGTCGGGTTGGCGTTGTAGGCATCGTCGAGGAGCGTCACCGCCCCCTGCTCCAGCAGCACGGACTCGGAGGTGCCGCGCCCGGCCGGCGGCAGCCAGCTGCCCATGTCGGCGGCAGCCTTTGCCACATCGAGCCCGAGCGCCTGCGCCACGGCCAGAACCGCGACCGCATTCATCGCGAAATGGCGGCCCGGCATCGACAGGTGCATCTCGTAGCGGGTCCCGTCGAGCTCGGCGGCGATGTCGGTGCCGCCGCCGGAGAGCAGCGTCTCGGCCAGCCGCGCGCGGGTGCCGTCATGTCCGAACAGAACCGGCTCCGCCCCCGCCTCGATCGCGACCTTCTGCAGCAGCGCGGTAGATTCCAGGTCGGCATTGATCACTGCCGTGCCGCCCAGCCGCAGCCCGGTGAAGATCGCCGCCTTCTCGCGGGCGATGCCGTCGACGCTGTCGAAGGCTTCCAGATGGACCGCGGCGACGGTGGTGATCACGGCGATGTCCAGATCGGCGAGCCGGGCCAGCGGGCCGATCTCGCCGGGATGGTTCATGCCGATCTCGATCACCGCGAAATCGGCGTCCTGCGGCATCCGCGCCAGCGTCAGCGGCACGCCCCAATGGTTGTTGAAGCTCTTCTCGGCGGCATGGACCCTGCCCTGCCGCGACAGCACGTGGCGCAGCATCTCCTTGGTCGAGGTCTTGCCGACCGAGCCGGTCACGCCGACGACCTTGGCGCGGGTCCGCGCGCGGGCCGCCTTTGCCAGCGCTTCGAGCGCCGGAAGGACATCGGGCACGATCAGCAGCGGCGCATCCTCGGCCACGCCCTCGGGACGGCGCGACACCAGCGCGGCACCCGCGCCCTTCTCCAGCGCCTGGGCCACGAAATCATGCCCGTCGCGCTGGTCCTTGAGCGCGATGAACATCTCGCCGGGGCGGATCGAGCGGGTGTCGATCGACAGGCCCGAGACCGCGAAGGCACGGGTTGCGGTGCCGCCGGTCGCCGCGGCGGCGTCTTCATGCGTCCAGATCGGTGTCACGGCAGCTTTCCTTCCAGCGCGGCCACGGCAACGCTTGCCTGTTCCGCATCGTCGAACGGATAGACCGTGTCGCCGACGGTCTGCCCGGTTTCATGGCCCTTGCCGGCGATCAGCAGGGCATCGCCCGGACCGATCGCATCGACGCCGCGCAGGATCGCCTCGGCCCGGTCGCCGATGTTCATCGCATCGGGGCAGCCCTTCATCACCATCGCGCGGATCACCGCCGGCTCCTCGCTGCGCGGGTTGTCGTCAGTGACGATCACCGTGTCTGCATGGCGCGCCGCCGCCTCGCCCATCAGCTCGCGCTTCGCGGTGTCGCGGTCGCCGCCCGCGCCCAGCACCACCACCAGGTTGCCCAGCACATGCGGGCGCAGCGCCTTCAGCGCGGTCGCCACCGCATCGGGGGTATGGGCGTAATCGACGAAGACCGTGCCGCCATTGCCTCGGGTCGCGGCATGCTGCATCCGGCCGCGCACGGTCCTGAGCCGCGGCAGCACCTCGAAGACCTCGCCCGGCTCCTCGCCCGCGGCGATCGCCAGGCCGACGGCGCAGAGCACGTTCGAGGCCTGGAAGCCGCCGATCAGGTTCAGACGGGTCTGATAGGGCTGCCCCTGCCAGTTGAAGCGCAGATCCTGCCCGGTTGCATCGTAGCGCTGGCCGGTGATCCGGAGCTCGGCCGCCTCGGAATGGCCGATGCCGATCACCTCCTGGCCGCGGCTCTCGGCCAGCTCGGCCATGTCGAGCCCGCGCGGATCGTCGATATTGATCACCGCCACGCCGTCATCGCCGAGGAGGCGGCCGAAGAGCCCGGCCTTGGCCTCGAAATAGGCCTCGAAGGTGTGGTGGTAGTCCAGATGGTCCTGGGTGAAGTTGGTGAAGCCCGCCGCGGCCAGCCGCACGCCGTCGAGGCGGCGCTGGTCGAGCCCGTGGGACGAGGCCTCCATCGCCAGATGGGTGACCCCTTCGGCAGCCATCGCGGCCAGGTGGCGGTGGATGGTCAGCGCATCGGGCGTGGTGTGCTGCAGCGGCGCGGCATAGGCGCCCTCGATCCCGGTGGTGCCGAGATTGACCGCGCTGCGCCCGAGCTGTTCCCAGATCTGGCGGGTGAAGGTGGCGACCGACGTCTTGCCGTTGGTCCCGGTCACCGCCACCGCCGTTTCCGGCTGGGCGCCGAACCACAGCGCCGCCGCCGCCGAGAGCGCCTCGCGCGGGTCCTCGGTCACGATCAGCGCGGCCTCCGAGGCGTCGAGCGCCTGCTTCGCGATGCGAGCGCCCGCGGGGTCGGTCAGCACCGCCGCCACGCCCTGGGCCAGCACCGCCGGAATGAATTCCGCGCCATGCACCTTCGAGCCCCGCAGGGCGGCGAAAAGATGCCCCTCGCCTGCCTTGCGGCTGTCCAGCGCGATGCCGGTGATTCGCGCCTCCTGTCCGCCCTTGGCGTGCAGGCCCAGTTCTGCCAGCGACTTAACCTGCGAGGTGTTGGCGGTCATGGCGGCCCCTCAATTGCTGTTGCGGGCTTCTCGTATCCCAGTTGCCGCAGGCTCTTCAATTGCCGGCCGCATGTCCAGCAGGGGCGCGACACGGCGGATCAGTTCGGCGGCAACCGGCACAACCGTCCAGCCGGCGGTGCGCCGTTCCATGCCCGCCGCGAAGACCTTCGCCTCGTCGAGCGTCGTGATTACAACGTATTTCGGGTCATAGGAGGGGAAGACCGAAGCGAAGGTGACCATGTTGCGGTTCTTGTAGTAGCCGCCGCCGGGACGCGGCTTGTCCGCGGTGCCGGTCTTGCCTGCGACGTAGTATCCCGGCACTTCGGCCATCGAGGCGGTGCCGTCGGTGACCACCGCGCGCAGCATCTCGCGCGACTCGCGCGAGGTCTGCTCGCTGACCACGCGCTCGCCCCGGGGCACGATGCCCTGGTGCTTCAGCAGCGTCGGAGTGACCTTGGTGCCGCCGTTCAGCAGCGAGGCATAGGCCGTGGCCAGATGCATCGGGCTCGAGGACATGCCGTGGCCGAAGGAGATGGTCATCCCCGCGAGATCGCCCCAGACCTTGGGCAGCAGCGGACGCCCGGTCGGCGCCTCGACCAGCTCCACCGGGGTCGGCTCGAAGAAGCCGAGCTTGCCGAGGAATTCCTTCTGCCGGGTCGGGCCGATCATCTGCGCGATATGCGCGGTGCCGACGTTCGACGAGACCTCGATCACCTCGCGCACCGTCTTGGTCGGACCGTAATTGTGGAAATCGCCGATCTTGAAGCGGCCGTAGATCAGCGGGCTCTGCGTGTCGATCCGGGTCTCGGGCGTCACCAGCCCCAGCTCCAGCGCATTGGCGGTCGCGAAGATCTTGAAGACCGAGCCCAGCTCGTAGACGCCCAGAACGGCCCGGTTGAACAGCGGGCTGTCCGAGGGATCGCCCTTCAGCGCCGGGCGCGGCCGCCGGTTCGGGTCGAAATCGGGCAGCGAGACCATGCTGACGATCTCGCCGCTATGCATGTCCATGATGATCGCGGAGCCGCCCTTGGCCTCGTAGAGGTCGATCCCCGCCTGCAGCACCTTGCGCGCCGCCGCCTGCACCGTCAGGTCGATCGACAGCTGCAGCGGCTCGGCCACCTGCGCGGGGTCGCGCAGCCGCTCGTCCATCGCCTTCTCGATCCCGGCAACGCCGATCACCTCGGCCGCGCGCACGCCCTCGTCGCCGAAGCTCGCGCCGCCCAGCACATGGGCCGCCAGATGGCCGTTCGGATAGAGCCGCATGTCGCGGGTCGCGAACAGAAGTCCCGGATCGCCGATGTCATGGACGGCCTGCACCTCCTCGGGCGACAGCGTCCGGCGCAGCCAGACGAATTTCCGGCCCTCCTGGCTCAGCCGCGCCAGGAGCCGCTCGCGGTCCATGTCGGGGAAAATCCGGACCAGCTCGTCCACCGCATAGGGGATGTCGATCATGTCCTGCGGATGGGCATAGAGCGCCTGGGTATGCAGGTTGGTCGCCAGCACCCGGCCCTTGCGGTCGACGATGTCGGCCCGCGCGCTGGTGATGGTCGAGCCGAACAGCGCCATGCGCGGCTCTTCGGGGACCGAAGTCGCAAGCTGCCCCATGCGCAGCCCCACCGTGCCGAAGACGGCGAGGAAGAACAGGCCCAGCACCAGAAGGCGGCCTTCGGCGCGGATCTTCAGCTTCTCGCGGATCGCGTCATGGCGGCGGATGCGGTTGGCGCGCTCGATCAAGTCGGGGTTCTCGCCCCGCTCGCGGGCGCGCAGCACCGGCGCCAGCGGGCGCAGCGGACGGCGCGGGCTCTCGTCTTCGGGCAGATCGGTCACGGGCGGTCCTCCTCTGCGGGCGCGGCATCCTGCGGCAGCGGCTGGCCGGGCAGCACGGCGGGCACCGAGGACAGGTAGGGCCGCGCCGGATAGGCCACCTGGTCGAGCACGCCGAACCGGTCGGGCGACATGTCCGACAGCTGCAGTTCGGCGGCATTGGCATCGACCAGCAGCCGCAGCCGCTCGGGCCGGTTCTGCCAGGCCCATTCGGCACGCAGCATGGTCAGCTCGTCGCGCAGATGCATGATTTCCCGCTGGGTCACGCGGACCTGGTCCATCGCGTCGCGGGTGCGGTAGTTTTCCTGGTACGCCCAGAAGCCGAGGCCGAGCACGGCCAGTCCGAGCAGGAAACCGATCAGCGTCTTCATGTGAAATCCTCGGGCAGGATGCGGGGCGGCAGGCCGAGCTGGGCACGGTCGATCGGCCAGAGCGCGGCCTCCGTGCGCCGCGCCAGCCGCAGCTTGGCCGAGCGCGCGCGGCAGCTCGTCGCCCGGCGCGCTGCGGCTTGCGGATGGCAGCCCGCACATTTGCGATCCGCGCGGCCCGCGGCACAGGCCGCTCTGGTCGACGGTCAGCGTCGAAGCCGGCACCGCCACGCTGGCCGACGGGCTCTCGACCGCCTTCTGCCTGATGGAACGCGACGCGATCTCCGGGGTCATCGCAAAGCTGCCGGAGCTGCGCCGGGTCGTGCTGGTCACCCCCGGCGGCGACCTGGAGACATTGTCCGCCTGAAGACGCGGGGAGAGGGGAGGCGCCATGATCGTGCCGCGGGCGCCGCAAGGCGCCCGCGTCCGCTGGATCACCTTTCCGGTTCGAGCCAGGTCAGGCCGTATTCCGCGAAAATCGCCTGGATGCGCCCGTCCTCGAGCGCCGCCGAGATCGCGTCATCGACCGCATAGGCCAGCGGGCGATAGGCGAAATGCACGCCGACGCCGACCGTCCAGCGCCCGGCACCGAAGCCCGGCAAGGGCGGCGACACCACCTTGACCGCCTCCGGACGCGCATATTCCAGCTCCGCCATCGGCCCCATCGCCGCCTTCACCTCGCCGCTGCCGATCGCCGCCACAGCATCGAGCGTCGAGGGATACCGGTGGATCTGGTTCAGCAGCTGCCCGCCCGCCAGCGAGGACAGGTAGAAATCGGCGATCGTGTCATTCTCGACACCGACCGGATCGTAGCGGAAATAGGCCGTGCCCGGCACCTCGTCGGGATAGGCCGCCTCGGAATAGGCGATGGCGATCTGCTGGCGGTAGGCCTGGCCGGTGAAGACCACCTGCTCCACCCGGCAGGTGAAATCGCGGTTGACCGGCACATGCAGCATCACATTCGCCACCTTGCCGCCGGTCACCGGCCCCTTCCAGAGCCAGTTCCGCAGATCCGCCTCGAGGTTCTCGCCCGCCTCCACCAGCCGGAACCGCGGCTCGACGCCGAGCTCCGCGGCGATCAGCTTGCCGATCTCGATATCGACGCCCCTGATCTCGCCCTTCTCCTCGAAGGACCAGGGCGCGAATTCCTCGAAAGCGGCAAATTCGATGAAGCCCTGGTCGAGGATCGCGTCGAGGTCCTTGCCGACGATGTCGCGGCTCGCATTCTGCGGCTTCGGCAGCGGGACATAGTCCTCGCAACGGCTCCAGGCGGCCGTCGCCATCGCAACCGCCGCCCCGAACAGGACCGCGCCGCCGAGGGCGCGGTACCGGATATCTCCCCTCCCCATGGCGGACCTAGTGCGCCGCCGACAGGCCGACCGTCAGGATCTCGACCGCCTTTTGGGCATTGTCGGGATGGGCGGCCAGCGACACCTGGGCGCGGCGCGCCACGCTGTCGGCGACCGGCGCGCCCGAAAGCGTTTCGATCTGTTCGGCAAGCTCGCCCAGCTTGGCCCCGATCGCCGCCACATCCGGCGCATCGCCTTCCAGCGCGCCTTTCAGCTCCATCAGCTCGGGCGTCAGCTCGGTGACCTGCGCGTCATCCGGACGGGTCTCGATATAGGTCCGGATCGCCCAGGCCGCCTTCTGGCCGAGAAGCTCGCCGAAGGCCGGCATCTTGGTCGTGCCGTTCTGGGTATAGCCGTGGCGGAAGCGTTCCACGAACCACTCGTCGCCGTATTCCTCGGCCTCGAGGAAGCGCAGGTCGGGCGCCAGGCCGCCGGAGATCGCCTCAAGCCCGTGGCAGCGCGCGCAGTTCTGGGTGTAGCCCGAGGAGCCGATCTCGATCGCCTTCTGGTAAACCTCGTCGCCCAGGCCGCGATACGGGTTCTCGGTCATCCACTCTTCCGGATCCTCCAGATCGGGCAGCGCGTCGGTATTCACCGGCTGCGGGGCCACGTCGCCATGGGCCAGCGCCAGAGCGGTCGTCGCAGCAAGAATCGTCGCGCTCAGCGCGGTCAGTCGGAACAGCATCCGGTTGTCTCCTCCACAAGGGCATGTCTTGTTCGTTCGCTGACCGGAAAGCTACCTGCCACCTGCGGCGGCCACCATTCGACCTTTGGCGAAGCAGCGGCGCTAACGGCGGCTCCGGCGCTCCGACCATGGTCCAATACCGGCCCGCCGGGCGCCTCCGTAGGGTCTGGAGGCCTTGAGGGAGGAGACCATGAGGCTTGCCATTTCTTCCGTGCTGCTCGGCCTCTGGGCAGGCAGCGCGACGGCGCTCGATCTGGGCGTGACCTGGCTGCACCGCGCGGTGCCGCCGCCGCCCGTGCTGTCCAATCTCGATCCCGTTCCGGAGGATCTGGGCCGCGCCGGGGCGGAACTGGGGCTGCGCGACAACGCCACCACCGGCCAGTTCCTCGGCCACGCCTACACGCTTGCGGAATCCGAGGTGCCGGAGGATGGCGACATCCTCGCAGTCGCGCGCGACGCGCTGGCGCAATCGCCTTTCCTGATCGTCGACGCGCCGGCCGCCGACCTGCTGGCCATTGCCGGGCTGCCCGAGGCGGAGGGCGCGCTGATCTTCAACGCGTCCGCGCCGGAAACCGCGCTGCGCTCGGGCGACTGCCGCGCGAATGTCCTGCACACGCTGCCGTCGCGCGCGATGCTCGCCGATGCGCTGATGCAGGGGCTGGCCTCGAAGCGCTGGACCGATCTGGCGCTGGTCACCGGGCCGCGCGCCGGAGACCATGCCTGGGCCGAGGCGATGAAAGCCTCCGCCGCCAAGTTCCGGCTGCGCGCCCGCGGCGAGGCGGTCTGGGACGAAGAGGCCGACATGCGCCGCAACGCCGCGCAGGAGGTGCCGCTCTTCACCCAGGGGTTCCGCGACCATGACGTGCTGCTGGTCGCCGACGAGGCCCATGATTTCGCCCGCTACATCGCCTACAACACCTGGCTGCCGCGCCCCGTCGCAGGCTCGGCGGGCATGATGCCGGCCGCCTGGTCGCGCGTGGTCGAGCAATGGGGCGCGGCGCAGCTGCAATCCCGCTTCGAGGACCTCGCCGGACGTCCGATGCAGGACCGCGACTACGCTGCCTGGGCCGCCTTCCGCGCGCTCGGCGAGGCGGTGACCCGCACCGGCTCGGCCGACCCCGCCACCCTGCGCAGCTACATGCTCGGCCCCGATTTCGAGTTGGCAGGCTTCAAGGGAAGCCCGCTCTCCTTCCGCCCGTGGAACGGCCAGCTGCGCCAGCCGATCCCGCTGGTCACCGACCAGGCCGTGGTCGCGGTCGCCCCGATGGAGGGGTTCCTGCACCAGGGCAACGAGCTCGACACGCTGGGGCTCGACCGGCCCGACAGCGCCTGCACCGCCTTCGACTGACAACCGACGCCCTTTCAAGGACCGCCGCCATGACCCGCTGCCTGACCGCCCTGTGCCTGATCCTCGGCCTGCCCGCCTTCGCCGGCGGCGAGATCTGGGTGACCAACGAGAAGGACGACACGATCAGCGTGATCGACATCGACAGCCTGGAGGTCACCCGCACGATCCCGACCGGCGAGCGGCCCCGCGGCATCACCTTCAGCCACGACTATTCCCGCGTCTATATCTGCGCCTCCGACAGCGACACGGTGCAGGTGATGGACCCCGAGACCGGCGAGATCCTCCATGACCTGCCCTCCGGCGAGGACCCCGAGCAGTTCGTGCTGCATCCCGACGACCGCCATCTTTGGATCGCCAACGAGGATGACGCGGTCACCACCGTCGTCGATACCGAGAGCCGCACCGTGATCGCGCAGATCAATGTCGGCATCGAGCCCGAGGGCATGGCGGTGAACGAGGCAGGCAGCATCGTCATCACCACGTCCGAGACCACCAACATGGCGCATTGGATCGACACCGCGACGCACGAGATCATCGCCAACACGCTGGTCGATTCGCGGCCGCGCCATGCCGAATTCGTCAAGGACGACACGGAACTATGGGTGAGCTCCGAGATCGGCGGCACGGTCACGGTGTTCGGCACCGAATCGCAGGAGGAGCGTGCCAAGATCACCTTCGAAATCCAGGGCGTGCATCCTGACCGCATCCAGCCGGTCGGCTTCGAATTCACCCCGGACGGCAAGACCGCCTTCGTCGCGCTCGGCCCGGCGAACCATGTCGCGGTGGTCAATGCCGAGACCTACGAGGTCGAGGAGTACATCCTGACCGGGCGCCGCGTCTGGCACATGGCGTTTTCGCCGGATCACGCCCAGCTCTTCACCACGAACGGCGTCTCGGGCGACGTGACGGTGATCGACGTGGCTTCGCGCAAGCCCTTGAAGTCGATCAAGGTCGGCCGCTTCCCTTGGGGCGCGGCGATGCGGCCCGGCGCCTCTTGAACTCGCCTGCCGCCCCGGCGACAGTGGCCGGGGAGCTTTGGGAGGAGCGCATGAGACATCATCCGGGCGGGGCCGCATGAGCCTTGCCGTCACCGACCTGACCTATGCTTTCGGGGCGAAGACCGCGCTCGACCATGTCAGCTTCTCCGTCGGGAAGGGCGAATTCTGCGCGCTTCTCGGCCCGAACGGCGCGGGCAAATCCACGCTGTTCAACCTGCTGACCCGGCTCTACACGACGCGCGGGGGCCGGATCGAGATCGCGGGCCACGACATGACCCGCAGGCCGCGGCAGGCGCTGGCGCGGATGGGGGTCGTGTTCCAGAACCAGACGCTGGATCTGGACCTGACCGTGATGCAGAACCTGCGCTATTTCGCGGCTTTGCAGGGCATTTCAGGGGCGGAGGCCACGCGGCGCTCGGAGGCCGCGATGGACCGGCTCAACATCGCCGACCGGGCGAAGCAGAAGGCCCGCGACCTGAATGGCGGCCACCGGCGGCGGCTGGAGCTCGCCCGCGCGCTGCTCCATGATCCCGCCGTTCTGCTGCTCGACGAGCCGACCGTCGGGCTCGACGCGGCCGCGCGGGCCGCGCTGGTCGCCCATGTGCATGATCTGGCGGCGACCCAAGGATTGACCGTGCTCTGGGCGACGCACCTGACCGACGAAGTCCGCGCGCAGGACCGGCTGGTGATCCTGCATCAGGGCCGCATCCTCGCAGACGGCACCGCAGGCGAGATCGCGGGCGACCGCTCCCTGCAGGACACCTTCCTGAGCCTCACCGGAGACCGCGCCGCATGAGCGACACCCTGCCCGCCCGCGCCTGGGCCACCGCGCTCTCCGCCATCGTCCGGCGCGAGGCCTTCCGCTTCTGGCAGCAGCGCGCGCGGCTGCTCTCGGCCCTCGTGCGCCCGCTCGTGTGGCTTCTGGTCTTCGCCGCGGGCTTCCGTGCCGCGCTCGGCCTGTCGATCATCCCGCCCTACCAGACCTACATCACCTACGAGACCTATATCGTCCCCGGCCTCTGCGGCATGATCCTCCTGTTCAACGGCATGCAGTCCTCGCTGAGCCTGGTCTATGACCGCGAGATGGGCTCGATGCGGCTGCTCCTGACCGCGCCCTTGCCGCGCTGGTGGCTCCTTTTCGCCAAGCTGGTGGCGGGCACGGCGATCTCGGTGATCCAGGCCTATGCCTTCCTCGCGGTGGCGGCCTGCTTCGGCATCACCATGCCCTGGTACGGCTATATCCTGGTGCTGCCCGCGCTTGTGATCACAGGGCTGATGCTGGGCGCGCTGGGACTGGCGCTGAGCTCCACCGTGAAGCAGCTGGAGAATTTCGCGGGGGTGATGAACTTCGTCATCTTCCCCTGCTTCTTCCTGTCGACCGCGCTCTATCCGCTCTGGCGGATGGCCGAAAGTTCCCGCCTGCTCCGGGACATCTGCGCGGTGAACCCGTTCAGCCACGGGGTCGAGCTGATCCGCTTCGCACTCTACGGACAGGTCAACTGGGCGTCGCTTGGCTGGTCGCTCCTGGCCTTCGCGCTGTTCGGCGCGGCGGCTGTCTGGGGCTACGACCCGGCGCGCGGCATGGTGCGGCGCAAGGGCTGAGGCGGAAGGCGGCTCACGCCGCCTTCACCATCGCGTCGATCTGCGCGAGGCTGGCCAGCTCGGCCTCGCCCCAGTCAGCGGTCAACGAGCGGAACAGGTTCGCCTGGCTCGCGTGGATCGGGTCTTCGCCGAGGATCTTCAGATGGTTCGCCCGCAGCGTCTCGCCGGTCGAGGTGATGTCGGCGATCGCCTCGGCGGTGCCGTTCTTGACGGTGCCCTCGGTCGCGCCCTGGCTGTCGACCAGCTGGTAATCGGCGACGCCGTGCTGGCGCAGGTAGTCGCGCACCAGCCGGTGATACTTGGTCGCGATCCGCAGGCGGTGGCCATGCTCGGCGCGGAAAGCCGCCGCCGCAGCGTCGAGATCGGAGAGCGTCTCGACATCGACCCAGAACTTCGGAACGGCGAGGATCAGGTCGGCATGGCCGAAGCCCATCAGCGCGAGGCTCTCGACTGTCGCGTCCCAGCGTGCCAGCTTCTCGCGCACCAGATCCGAGCCGGTCACGCCCAGATGGATGCGCCCCGCCGCCAGCTCCCGCGGGATCTCCCCCGCCGAGAGCAGCACCAGCTCCACGCCCTCGACCCCGGTCACGGCACCGGCATATTCGCGGTCCGAGCCGGTGCGCGCCAGCTGGATGCCGCGATCGGCGAACCAGTCGAAGGTCTGTTCCATCAGCCGGCCCTTGGAGGGCACTCCGAGCTTCAGCATTGCGCGCTCCTCAGCTTCAGGACCTGTTCGGGGCGGATCACGCCGCCGACGGCCGGCACCGGGCGGCCATTGCCCAGCACGCGGGTCATCTCGTCATAGCGCCCGCCGGACGCGACCGGCGGCCAGTTGTCCCGGCTCTGCCCGTCGACGAGGAAGCCGAAGACGAAGCCGTCATAGTATTCCAGCGTGGTGCGGCCGAAGCTTCCCTCGAACTCGAGCGTGTCGAGATCGATGCCGCGCGCCTCGAGCGCCGCCAGGCGGGCCTCCATGCGGCTCGCCGCCTCGGCGAGGCTCGGGATCACCCCGGCCAGTTCGCGCAGCGGCGCCGCCAGCCGCCGTCATGCAGCACCGTTCCCAGCACGCCGAAGACCGCCTCGCGCAGATAGCCCGCCTGGATCGCGCACTCCCCGGCGCCGAGCGCCTTGCCGATCAGCGCGGCCAGCGCTGCAGCGCCGTATTCCGACGCCCTGAGGCTGTGGCCCGCGAAGGCCGCGCCGCCGACGCGGCGGCAGAATTCGGTGCGGTCGAGATGCACCGAGAGATGCCGCATATAGGCGCCGAAGAAGGTGAATTGCGACGGCAGCGTGCCGTCGATCAGGATCATGTCGCCCGGGCGCATCAGCGTCGCGCGGCCGTCCTGCTGCATCAGTGCCTGGCCTTCCTCCTGCACGATCAGGAAGACGTCGTTGCCCGGATTGCGGGCGACGTCTTCGGCGCTGCGGCGCACGCCGCGCACGTCCTTGCCGATCATCGTCATGTCGAAGCCCGCGCGCCGGGCGCGGCTGACATGGGCGGTGACGGTGCTGCGGTTGCCCTCGGGCAGCACGTCGAAGGCGCCGCAGGCCGATTGCAGGCAGGCGCGGAACTGGTCGAACGGCATGGTGCCGGGGGTGGCGGGTGCTAGCATCGCGGGCCTCCTCTTCCTCGCGTCGCGTCCGTCCAAATCTGGCGTCGCGAGATGCCAAGACCGGACGGCCCAAAATTCATTAACGCGTTAATGGCGAGGAGTCGAGATAAGGAGGAGGCGTCATGCGGAGTTTCAGCATGATCATCGGCGGCAAACCTATGGCGGCGGAGACCACGTTCGACGTGCTCAACCCGGCAGATGGCAGCCTGGCGGGGCGCGCGCCGCAGGGCAGCATCGCCGATCTGGACGCCGCCGTCGCCGCGGCGCAGGCGGCTTTCGCCAGCTGGTCGAAGACCGGCGATGCCGAGCGCCGCGCCGCCTGCGAGGCGGTGGCCGCGAAGATCGGCGAGCATGCCGAAGAGCTGGCGCAGCTCCTGACCTCCGAACAGGGCAAGCCGCTGAACGGGCAGGGGTCGCGCTTCGAGCTGGGCGGGGCGCAGGCCTGGGCGATGCATACCGCGTCGCTGCCGATGGAGCCGAAGGTGCTGCAGGACGACAACCGGGGCCGGGTGGAGCTGCACCGCAAGCCGATGGGCGTCATCGGCTCGATCACGCCCTGGAACTGGCCGCTGATGATCGCGGTCTGGCACATCCTGCCGGCGCTGCGCACCGGCAACACCGTGGTGATCAAGCCCTCGCCCTACACGCCGCTCTCGACGCTGCGCATGGTCGAGCTGATGAACGAGGTGCTGCCCGCGGGCGTGCTGAACGTGGTGACCTGCGATGACGTCACGGTCAATCTGGGCGCGGCGATGTCGGCGCATCCGGGCATCCGCAAGATGGTCTTCACCGGCTCGACCGCCACCGGGCGCCGGGTCATGGCCTCGGCGGCCGAGACGCTGAAGCGGCTGACGCTGGAGCTCGGCGGCAATGATGCGGGCATCGTCCTGCCGGATGTCGACCCTGAGGAAATCGCCCCCGCGCTGTTCTGGGGGGCCTTCATCAACAACGGCCAGACCTGCGCGGCGATGAAGCGGCTCTATGTCCACGAGGACGTGCATGACGCGGTCTGCGACGCGCTTGCCGCCTATGCCGCGACCGTCAAGGTCGGCTCCGACGACACGGCCGAGCTGGGCCCGGTCGCCAACCGGATGCAGTTCGACAAGGTCTCGGGGCTGGTCGCGGATGCCGCCGCCAAGGGCCGGGTGCTCGCGGGCGGCGCGCCGGGCGAGGGGCTGTTCTTCCCGCCGACGCTGATCGCCGGGCTCGGCGATGCCGATCCGTTGGTGCGCGAGGAGCAGTTCGGCCCTGCCCTGCCGATCCTGTCCTATTCGGATGTCGAGGACGCCATCGCGCGCGCCAATGACAGCGAGAACGGGCTCGGCGGCTCGGTCTGGTCGAAGGACATCGAGGCCGCCAAGGCAGTCGCGATGCGGCTCGAATGCGGCTCGGTCTGGATCAACAAGCACGGCGCGATCCAGCCCAACGCGCCCTTCGGCGGCGTCAAGCAGTCCGGGCTCGGCATCGAGTTCGGCGAGGAGGGCCTCGCCGAATACACCGACATCCAGACCGTGCTGATCTGAGGGGGAAGATCATGGAGCAGTTCGACTACATCGTGATCGGCGGCGGCTCCTCGGGCTGCGTGATGGCCGCGCGGCTCTCGGAGGATCCGAAGGCGAAGGTGCTGCTGATCGAGAGCGGCCAGAAGGACAAGAGCCCGTTCATCCACATCCCGGCCACCTTCTTCAAGGTGGTCGAGAAGGGCCGCGACGTGGTGCTCTATACCGGCGAGCCGTCCGACAAGGTGAACGGCCGCAACAGCTATGTGCTGCAGGGCCATGTGATCGGCGGCAGCTCCTCGGTCAATGCGATGATCTACATCCGCGGCCAGTCGGGCGATTACGACGCCTGGGCGCAGGACGGCAACCGCGGCTGGAGCTATGGCGACGTGCTGCCGGTGTTCCGCGCGCTCGAAAGCAACATGGAGATCGCCGACGGCTTCCATGGCAGCGAGGGGCCGCTGCGGGTGTCGGAGACCGCCTTCCATCACCCGCTGAGCCGCGCCTTCATCCGCGCCGCGCAGCAGGCCGGGCTGCCCTACAATCCCGATTTCAACGGCGCGGTGCAGGAAGGCGCAGGCTTCTACCAGACGACCACCCATGACGGGCGGCGCTGGTCGGCGGCGATGGCTTTCCTGCGCGATGCCGAGAACCGGCCGAACCTGAAGATCATGACCGAAACCCGCGTGGCGCGCGTGCTCCTCGAGGACGGCCGGGCCACCGGCGTCGAGCTGGAGGACGGCAGGCGAGCGCGCCCGGCGGCCGTGGCGGATCAGGTGCCGGGCCCAGAGCGCGTTCAGCGCCGTCGCCGCGACCGAGAAACCGATCGCCAGCGGCGAGACCACCGGATCGGCCGGCTGCAGCAGCGCGCCCACCGCATCCATCACGATCATCGCCGCCGCCACCATGATCAGCGCGCCTTCGAGCACCGCCGAGAGGTATTCGACCTTGGTATGGCCCAGCGGGTGGTTCGAATCCGCCGGCCTCCGCGCATAGGCCATCGCCAGGCAGGCGGCCACCGCCGTCACCACGTTGACGATCGATTCGAGCGCGTCCGAATAGAGCGCGACCGACCCGGTCAGCCGCCAGGCGACCAGCTTCAGCGACAGGACTGCAACGGCCACCACGATGGACCAGCGCGCCAGGCGGAGCAGCGAGGGAGGGTAGGTTTCGGGCGGCGGCATGGCGGAACTCCGGATTCGGGGGGCTCCACCTAAGACCAAATTTCCGGGGACAGAACCCCTAGCCGCGAGTCGTTCTGAACTGGCGCGCATTTGCCGGAATTTTCTGCGCCGCAGATGCAGGATCGCGCGGCGGCGCTGCCTGCGGCCGCCCGCGGGGCCGCGCGGTTCCCGTTGCCCTGCCGCGCGCGCATGGATATATGCCGCGCATGCTGGACCGTACGCACAACTCCCCTTCGCTGCCGCCCGAAATCTCGCGGCGCCGCACCTTCGCCATCATCTCGCATCCCGATGCACGATCTGCCCGTCGCGCATCAGCACGATCCGGTCGGCCATGCGCATCGCCTCCTCGGGCTCGTGCGTGACCATGAGGACGGCGGTGCCCTCTTCCTTCAGCAGCGCCAGCGTGTCGTCGCGGATGCCGTCGCGCAGCCGGTTGTCGAGCCCCGAGAACGGCTCGTCCATCAGCATCACCTTGGGCCGCGGCGCCAGCGCGCGCGCGAGCGCGATGCGCTGCTGCTCGCCGCCCGACAGCTCGTGCGGAAAGGCGTTGTCATAGCCCGCCATGTCGACCCGTGCGAGCAGCTCGGTGACGCGCAGCCGCTTCTCCGCCTTCGAGCCCNTTCAGCCCGAAGGCGACGTTCTCGGCCACGGTCAGATGCGGGAACAGCGCGAAATCCTGGAACATCAGCCCGATCGAGCGCTTCTCCGGCTCGGTGAAGACGCCGGGGCCGCAGATCACCTTGCCGTCGAGCAGGATCTCGCCGCCATCCGGCACCTCGACCCCCGCGATCATCCTCAGCGTCGTCGACTTGCCGCAGCCCGACGGGCCAAGCAGGCAGACGCATTCCCCCGCCGCGATCGCCAGCGACACGCGGTTCACCACCGGATGGCCGTGGAATTCACGTTCCAGCCTGCGGATTTCCAGTCGGGGCGTGGCGGTTTCGGGCACTGGGAAAGCTCAATCCTGATGCAACTGCTTGGGCATCGCAGGTAGCACCGCCCGGCCCGCGGAACAAGCGGGACCCGGTGCCGCGCCCGTCTGGCACGGCAGCTGCCGCGCCGCCTGGCCCCGCTGCCGCATCCGCAGGCAATGCGCAAAGGAAAGGGCCCCGCGCTTGCGGGGCCCTTGCTGTGCCTGGCGCGCCGGGCGCCACCGGCGGGGCGAAGCGCAGGAACTGCGCCGTGCCGCCATCGACGGAGACCGTCGCCTCGACCGGCACCGAGAGCGGCCGCGAGGACTGGAAGGCCAGACCCAACTCCTGTCGGTCCGAACACAGCAGCGACAGGCAGGTCAGCCCGCTGTCGCCGAGATCGCAGACCGCCGCCGCGCGCTGGCCGCCCGGCCCGCCGGAGAGGTAGTTCCAGGCCTCCGCCTGCGCGGTTTTTGCGCAGAGGCAGGCCATCAGCAGGACGAGCGGACGGAGAAGGACAGCGGCAGACATGGGGACTCCTGCAGGTTCGGCTGGACGGCACGGTACATCCGGCATGGTTAAGAGTTTGCGAGCCGGCGCAAGCCCCGGCGGTGCGGCACCGAATCGCGGCAGGCGGCCGTTAGCGCCGGTCAGCGGCTCCGGCACCGCCGCGCCGCGCCCGCAATTCTTTGACAATGAAGTTTTTTATCGGAAAATTCCTTTACATTTCCCCGTCCACCCCGGCTTTGCGAGCGCTAGCAGGCGGCAACCGGTCCGGATACCGGACCAATTCAGGAAGATGCATGCCTACCGCGCCGGATGCGGCAAATCCGCCACGTTGCGGCAAGGTCCGCTCGGGATACCCTTGCCTCCAGGGATAAGGAGGAAGGCATGTCGTATTCTGACATCTACGCCGCATGGCAGGGAGATCCGGAAGGCTTCTGGATGGAGCAGGCATCCGCCATCGATTGGATCAAGCCGCCGACAAAGGCGCTGTTCGACGAGAAGGCGCCGCTCTACGAATGGTTCGCCGACGGCGAGTGCAACACCTGCTGGAACGCGGTCGACCGCCATGTCGAGGCCGGGCGCGGCGACCAGGTGGCGATCATCCATGACAGCCCCGTCACCCATTCCAAGCACGAGATCACCTACGCCGAGCTGCAGAGCCGCGTCGCCTCGCTCGCGGGCGCGCTGCGCGCCAAGGGCGTCGAGAAGGGCGACCGCGTCGTGATCTACATGCCGATGATCCCCGAGGCGCTGGAGGCGATGCTGGCCTGCGCCCGGCTCGGCGCGGTGCATTCGGTGGTCTTCGGCGGCTTCGCGGCGAACGAGCTGGCGGTGCGGATCGACGACGCCAAGCCGAAGGCGATCATCGCCGCCTCCTGCGGCATCGAGCCGGGCCGCGTCGTCCATTACAAGCCGCTGCTCGACGGCGCGCTCGCCGTGGCGAAGCACCAGCCGGAGTTCTGCGTGATCTTCCAGCGCGAGCAGGAAGTCGCGCATCTCGAGGAAGGCCGCGACGTCGCCTGGCACAGCTTCCAGTACGGCGTGGAGCCGGCGGACTGCGTGCCGGTCAAGGGCAGCGATCCGCTCTACATCCTCTACACCTCGGGCACCACCGGCCAGCCCAAGGGCGTGATCCGTCCCAATGGCGGCCATATGGTGGCGCTGAGCTGGACGATGAAGAACATCTACGATGTCGAGGCCGGCGACGTCTATTGGGCGGCTTCGGATGTCGGCTGGGTCGTCGGCCACAGCTATATCTGCTACGCGCCGCTGCTGACGGGCTGCACCACCATCGTCTTCGAGGGCAAGCCGGTGGGCACGCCCGATGCCGGGACCTTCTGGCGGGTGATCGAGGAGCATGGCGTCAAGATCCTGTTCACCGCGCCGACCGCGCTGCGCGCGATCAAGCGCGACGATCCCAAGGGCGAGCATGTCGGCAAGTACGACCTGAGCTCGCTCAAGGCGCTGTTCCTCGCGGGCGAGCGCGCCGACCCGGACACGATCGAGTGGTCGCAGAAGCTCCTGAACGTGCCGGTGATCGACCACTGGTGGCAGACCGAAACCGGCTATGCCATCGCCGCCAACCCGCTCGGGATCGAGGAAATGCCGGTCAAGCTCGGCTCGCCCTCGGTGCCGATGCCGGGCTACGAGGTGCATATCCTCGACGAGGGCGGCCACGAGGTTCCGAACGGCACGCTCGGCGCCATCGCGATCAAGCTGCCCCTGCCCCCCGGCACGCTGCCCGGCCTGTGGAATGCCGAGGAGCGGTTCAAGAAGTCCTACCTCACCCATTTCCCGGGCTATTACGAGACCGGCGATGCGGGGATGAAGGACGAGGACGGCTATCTCTACATCATGGCGCGCACCGATGACGTGATCAACGTGGCGGGCCACCGGCTCAGCACGGGCGGCATGGAGGAGGTGCTGGCGGCACATCCGGATGTCGCCGAATGCGCGGTGATCGGCGTGGCGGACAAGCTCAAGGGCCAGATGCCGATGGGCTTCCTCTGCCTCAACAAGGGCACCGACCGCGACCCCGACGAAATCGTCAAGGAAGTGGTCAAGATGGTGCGCGACAAGATCGGCCCGGTGGCGGCGTTCAAGCTGGCCTGCGTGGTCGACCGCCTGCCCAAGACCCGCTCCGGCAAGATCCTGCGCGGCACGATGGTCAAGATCGCCGATGGCGAGGAGTTCAAGGCTCCGGCCACGATCGACGATCCGGCGATCCTCGACGAGATCAAGGGCGCGCTGTCGCAGATCGGCTATCCGGCGGCCAAGGCCGAGGCCTCCTGAGGCATCCCGCCCCTGCCCTGAATGACGAAGCGCCGGCCCTCGGGACCGGCGCTTCTGCTATTGCGGACCTTGTGCAGCATCGCTGCGGCGGGGTCAGGCCTTGCGGCGGCGGCGCGCCAGGCCTGCGATCCCGGCGAGGCCGCCGAGCAGCGCCATGGCCGAACCGGGCAGCGGAACGGCAGCCGGCGCCAGATCGGTCAGGACCAGACGGCCGTCGAGGATCCGTGCCGCGTCAAAGTTGCTGCCGGTCATGTAGAAGGTCAGCGTGTCGCCGGCATTCAGGTTCAGGGACTCGCTGCCCGTTTGCGTCGAGCCATGCCATGCCGCACCGCTGTAGAGCACTTCGTTGGTCGGCGAGGTCAGCTCCAGCGTCGCGCTGGTTCGGTACCACGAATGGCGCGGGGTGTAGTCCCAGTCGAACTCGTAGAGGCCGCCGGTGAGCACCATCGTCGACAGGGTCCAGTTGCCGCTGAAGCCGGTGGAGTCGTAGCGGAAGTCCACATCGGTGTTCGAGGCGCTGGAGCTTTCGATCCAGGTGGTGCCCGAGCCGGCGGTCGACCAGTCGTCGAAGCTCACGGCATGGGAAGCGGTGGCCGCCGATGCAAGAAGGGCGACGGAGATGAGGAGGTTCTTCATTGTCAAAGTCCCAGAGGAAATGATAAGTCTTTGACTCATCTTGTTGTTATCGTTTTGCAAAAAGGTTTCTATCTTAAGAGAAAGTGCGGATCAATATTCCGTGAGGATCTGAAATGTCCAATTTCGGGCCGGAATTCCCTACCAATTTGCGAGGCTGGAGCTCAACTTCTAACTTCGGTTGTCTAGCATCCGGAGCATGCCCGCAGCGGTGGCAAGAAATTTCTCTGGGAAAACCATGTCCTGATTCCGTCGCGGGACCCACGGTCCCGCGGAAGTCAGGCAGCCGCCGCCGGGACCGGCCCGCGGCATCGGGCCCGCAGCCCGCGGGTCCGGGCCTGCGCTCGCTCGGACTGGCGCGCCGCGCGCGACGCGGCCCGGACCGACAGGACCAGCAGCAGCACCAGGAGCGCCGCCGCCGCCAGCCAGAGCCGCGGGTCGGCGGGATCGAAAGGCAGATCGGCGGCGGTCATGTGCGCCCGAAAAGCCGCTCGATGTCCTGAAGCCGCAGCTTCACATATGTCGGCCGCCCATGGTTGCACTGCCCCGAGAGCGGCGTCGCCTCCATCTTGCGCAGGAGCGCGTTCATCTCCTGCGGCTGCATCTGGCGGCCGGAGCGCACCGAACCGTGGCAGGCCATGCGCGACAGCACCGCGTCGATCCGCGCCTTGAGCGCATCGCCGCCGGTGCCTTCGAGCTCGTCCCAGATGTCGCGCAGGAGCCCGGCGGCATCGACATGGCCGAGGATCGCGGGCGTCTCGCGCACCGCCACCGTGTCGGGGCCGAAAGGCTCGAGCGAGAGCCCCGCCCCTGCCAGCTCCTCGGCGATCTCCAGCAAGGCCTCGGCGCCGCCCGCGGGCAGGGTGACGATCTCGGGGATCAAGAGCGCCTGCGCCGCGACCGAGCGGGTGGCAGCCTGCTCCTTCAGCTCCTCGTAGACCAGCCGCTCATGCGCGGCATGCTGGTCGACGATCACCATGCCGTCGGGCGTCTGGGCGATGATGTAGTTCTCGTGGATCTGCGCGCGGGCGGCGCCCAGCGGATGGTCCTGCGGCGCGGGGTCCTCTGCGGCGGCCGGGGCGGGCCGCTCGAACCGGGCGGAAGGCTCAAATCAGCCCAGTCCGGGATCCGGGGGAAAGGTCACCGGCGACAACAACCTTGAAAAACAACGGGGGCGGGGGCTGCGCTGAGGGTGGGCGCATTGCGCCCCCGCAAAAGTGAGGAGACCGGCGGACCCGGCCTCCGAGGGATTATTCGGCGGCCTTCAGCTCGAAGCCGCGGTTGATCATGTCGACCGGGCGCACCTGGCGCGAGGTGCCCGCGACATAGCCGGTCAGGCCGGCACGTGCCGAGTTCGACAGGCCGAGCTGCGGGATCGGCGCTTTGACCGACTGGCTGGTGATATTGACCACCCGGCCCCATCCGCGGTCGCACATCCCCGGCAGCAGCGCGGTCATCAAAGCGATCGGCGCCAGCATGTTGGCGTCCAGCGCCTTGATGAAATCCTCGCGGTCCCAGTCCTTCCAGAGACCGGGCGGCGGACCGCCGGCATTGGTCACCAGGATGTCGACCGCGCCCGCGGCTTCGAGCACCTTGGCCTGGCCCTCGCCGGTCGTGATGTCCGCCGCGACCGCCGTAACCTTAACGCCGNAAGCCGCGCAGGTCTTCCGCCGTCGCCTCGAGCGCCTCGGCGCCGCGCGCGTTCAGCACCTCGCCGAATTCGGCGTGACGATCAACAACCTGCTGCCCGGCATCCACGCAACCGACCGGGCGGTAAGCCTCGACAGCGGCGTCGTCGCGAAAGAGGGCATCACGATGGAAGAGGCCCGCGCCCGTCGCGAGGCGACCATTCCGGCGCGGCGCTACGGCACGGCCGCGGAATTCGGCAAGGCCTGCGCGTTCCTCTGCTCGGTCCATGCTGGTTTTATCGTCGGCCAGAACCTGCTGCTCGACGGCGGCGGCACCAACTTCACCATCTGACCCATGGCCCGCGGCCGCCCGGGATCACTCCGCGGCGGTCGCCCTGGGCGGCGGCGCCGGCCTGCGGTTGGCCGAGCGGTTCAGCAGCGCATTGGTCCGCTCGATGATGTTGTCGTTGAGCGAGTCGATCCGCTTCATCCGCCGCTCCACGTCCTCGTGGAAGGCATCGAGCTTGTCGATGATGTCGTGGAACCCGCCGTCGGCATCCGGCAGCCAGCCGGTCTCGATCCGGCAGGTGACGCGCGTCACGTCGAGCCCGCCGACGAAGCGGCGCATCCGGCGGCTGTCGTCGATGAAGCGTTCGCATTGCTCGAGGATGCGGCCGACCGTGCTGCGCGCCATCTCTCCGCAGCGCTGCATGTGCCCGGAAAGCAGCGCCATTTCCCGCTGGTGGTCGATGGGCGAGGCATCGTGGTCCTCGGCTTCGAAGGCCCGGTTCATTTCCCGCTGCAGCCGCGCCGATCCCATCATGAACAGTCCAAGGCTGATCTCGTCGAGCACGCGCTGGCCGAAATCGGTGAAGCGCGAGGCAAAGGCCAGCGCCTCGCGGGCGAGGTTGCTGTAATTGGCGGAGATCACGCTGACCGGCCCGCCCGAAGCCTCGCAGCGCGAGGCCTGCAGGCGCAGGTTCACGGGGATCTGCTCGATCCGGCGGAAATCGGCATAGAGCGCATTGGCCTCGTCGAAGATGTCGCCGACCGCCTTCGACATCGCGTCGAAGGCAAAAAGGCGGTCATCCTCCGGCTTGCCGCCGATCCGGTCGCGGGACATCAGCTCCTCGGTCAGGCCCGCGGCCATGAAGGCGACGTAATTCGGATAGCCGAGCGCCTTGATCGCGGCGATCATCTCCTGGGCGCTGTTTTCCGGGGTGAAATCCGAGGGCGCGTCCAGTTCCTTGGCGCGGAGTTCCTTGTAGAGGCCCTGGACCTGTTCGAACATCTTGCTGGTCGGCTTGAGCCGCACCGAAAGATAGCCGCCGGTGATCGGCATGACGACGGCATAGACCCAGTAATGGCCGCCGGACTTGGTGCGGTTCTTGACATAGGCGCCGATCGGCTCGCCGCGCTGCAGCCGGTGCCAGAGCAGCCAGAACACCGCCTTCGGCATGTCGGGATGGCGCACGATCTTGTGCGGCGCGTTGAGCAGTTCCTCGTAGGTGAAGCCGCTGATCCGCTGGAACACGGCATTGCCCGAGGCAATCACGCCGCGGGTATCCGTGCGCGAAAAGAACAGTTCCGATATGTGGAACTCGGATCCGCGGACCTGGGCGGCCCCGGAACGTGTCGCTTTGTCATCGGCCATATCGGCGTCTCCGCGGAACCAGCATGTGCCACAGTCCTGACATGGCGCTGGTTTCCATTCCCTTACGGCGGATGGGGAGATGTGGCGGGAATCACAGGCGGATGTCGGTGCCGGTCGCAATGTCCTCGGCGGCGCGGCGCTGATCGCCTCGATCAGCTCGCGCAGATGGTCGAAGCCCTGTTCGATCATCTCGATCCGGTCGATCTCGACGCCGCGGGGCGTGGGGTCGGGATGCAGGATGCGGGGGTCGCAGAGCCCTGTGAAATAGGACTCGAGCGCGGCATTCACGAGCAGGATTTCGACAGCTGCCGCGGGCTCTGCAGGCGCGGGGCGGCGTACGAAGGGTTCGGCGCCGTCCGCATGGCTGGCGGCGGTGCCGTCCCGGGCCACGGCATGGGAAAGGGCGGGGGCCTGTACCGGTGCGATGCTGGTCATCGGGCGAATTCTCCACTCATTTTCTTCAATTTGAAGATATTTGGGCGGAGATTGTGGCGAAATTGAGGCAAATCCTCCGTTTTCGAAAGGTTTGATTAACTTCTGCGGCGCGGGTGCGGCGGCACGCAAAGGCCCGCCGGAGATGCTCCGGCGGGCCCTGTCCTGGCGCGGTCCGGCCGGTTCAGCCGCCGCAGGCCAGCCCGAAGATCGCCTTGCCGGCGGCCACGCCCTCGACCACGATCTCGCCTGCCCGAGCGACGCTTCGGGCGCGCCATTGACCTGGGCTGCGGCACCGGCCTGGCGGGCGAAGTGCTGCGCGGCCGCTGCGGGTGGCTCGGCGGCTGGGATATCTCGGCGGGCATGCTGCGCCAGGCCGAAGCCAAGGGGCTCTATGACAGTCTGGAGAAGCGCGACCTCTCGCAGCTGGAGATCGGCGCCGAACGCTACGACCTGATCCTGGCGGCGGATGTCTTCATCTATCTCGGCGCGCTGGAACGGATCATCGCCTGGTGCGCAGGATCGCTGGCCAAGGGCGGCGTGCTGGCCTTCACCGTCGAGAAGGGCGAAGCGCCGCTCACGCTGCGCGAAAGCCGCCGCTTCGCCCATTCCGCCGAGTATCTGCACGGCTTGCTCGCGGATGCCGGGCTGGCGGAGATCCGCATCGGGGAGGCCGTGCTGCGCCATGACCGCGGCGAGGACATCGCGGGCCTGGTCGTCACCGCCGCCCTGCCCCAGCTCCACCGCGAGGGACAGGGCGACGGCGAGGAAGCCGTCCCCGCTTGACGGCCCGCCCGCAGGCCGCCTTGCGGGGCTAGGCAAGCGGGCGGTTTTCTGCTATCGACTCGCCTTCGCCCATCAGGAGTCGCCCCATGACCGACACGAGCGCCGCATCCGCGCCGATCACTCAGGACGTTCTGACCATCCCCCGCAAGCTGCCGGAGGGACCGGTGAATCTTGTCGGCCTGACCCGCGACAAGCTGCGCGACGCGCTGGCGGAAATCGGCGTGCCCGAGAAGCAGCTGAAGATGCGCGTCAACCAGCTCTGGGCCTGGATCTACGAGCGCGGCGTACGCAGCTTCGACGACATGACCAACCTGGCGAAGACCTTCCGGGCGGAGCTCGCCGGGCAGTTCGCCATCGAATTGCCCGAGGTGGTGTCGAAGCAGGTCTCGGCCGACGGCACGCGCAAATACCTGGTGAAGATCGCCGGCGGCCACGAGGTCGAGACGGTCTACATCCCCGAATCCGACCGCGGCACGCTCTGCATCTCCAGCCAGGTGGGCTGCACGCTGACCTGTTCCTTCTGCCATACCGGCACGCAGAAGCTGGTGCGCAACCTGACCCCGGGCGAGATCATCGGCCAGGTCATGCTGGTGCGCGACGATCTCGGCGAATGGCCGGAGCCGGGCAAGCCGAAGAACGAGGCGCGCCTGCTCAGCAACATCGTGCTGATGGGCATGGGCGAACCGCTCTACAATTTCGAGAACGTGCGCGACGCGATGAAGATCGCGATGGATCCCGAGGGCATCAGCCTGTCGCGCCGCCGCATCACGCTGTCGACTTCGGGCGTCGTCCCGGAGATCGCGCGCTGCGCCGAGGAGATCGGCTGCCAGCTTGCCGTCAGCTTCCACGCGACCACCGACGAGGTGCGCGACCGCTTGGTGCCGATCAACAAGAAATGGAACATCGAGACGCTTCTGGATGCGCTGCGCGCCTATCCCAAGGCCTCGAATTCCGAGCGCATCACCTTCGAATACGTCATGCTCAAGGACGTCAACGACAGCGACGAGGATGCACGGCGCCTGGTCAAGCTGATCTCGGGCATCCCGGCGAAGATCAACCTGATCCCGTTCAACGAATGGCCGGGCGCGCCCTACGAGCGCTCGGACTGGGAGCGGATCGAGCGCTTCGCCGACATCGTCTACAAGGCGGGCTATTCCTCGCCGATCCGCACCCCGCGCGGCGAGGACATCATGGCCGCCTGCGGCCAGCTGAAATCCGCAACCGAACGCGCCCGGCGCGAGCGCGTCTCGCTGTGATCACGGCCGCCCGGGCGGATATCCCGTCCGGGTGATCCCGCCCCCACCTCGACCAAGGCGTCATTGAAAACAGTCACTTGCGGTACTCTCCTGTCTGCTGCTGCTCTGTTTTGAAACTGCATTTGAAACTTTCACGTTCTGTTCTTGTTCTTTTCCCATTCGTCGCGCTTGGCCTGAGCACGCTTTGCAAGCTCCATCTGCCGAACCCGGCCGCCGTACTTCTTGAGCATCTGGACGCCGGAATGGCCGGTCACTGACTTGACCATCTCGTCGTCGCAGCCCGCCAGATAAAGCTCCATGGCTGCATTCTTCCGCAGGCCGTGGAGCACGCACTTTCCAGCCTCGGGATGCTCCATCTTGGCCCTGATCTTCCGGATATCATCGGAGACAGCGTCATAGCCCGCAGGGCGTCCGTGCTCTCCGGTGACCACCGTCAGGCCCACGCGCGGAACATTGTCCAGGAAGCGCGCCAAGCGCTCCGTGAGCGGTACCCACAGGGGCTTGTCCGTCTTGCCCTGGTGGAAGTCGTAAGCGCCGCTGTCGATGTGATCCCAGCGGATCTTCAGCGTATCCGCGATCCGCTGTCCGAGCCCGAGCGACAGTTCGTAGACCAAGAGCGCCCGCGGCGAGGCCATGCGCTCGAATTCCTCGCGGACCTCATCGGACCACGGTTCCCAGCCATCGCTTTCCTGCTTGAAGAGGCGGACTCCCCTTGCGGGGTTGCCGTGTTCCTTCTTGAGGAAGCCGATATCCTGCGCGTGGTCGAGGATGTTCACCAGCACCTGCACCAGATAGTTCGCCTTCCGCCAGTGATCGGCATTCGCCTGATGCAGCTTGTAGATGTGATGCCGCTCGATCTTCTGCGGGTCTATATGGCCCCAGATCTTCCGGATGTGCTCCAGGTAGGTCCGGTAGTCCTGCTTGGTCCGCGGCTTTCGCTTCGTGTACCGGTCGCTCTCATAGTAGCTGAGAATGAGCGTCTCGAACGTGCGCTTGGTGGGCAGCGGCTCCTTGCCTTTCAGGAGGCGCTGGTAGTGGTCCCAGAACTCAATGCTGCCCGGCTCTTCCTTCATCATCACGGACATGCCGCGGTCCCGGCGAATGAACCGGATATATCCCCGGTCCGCGTAGACGTACTTCGGCAGGTTCTTCTTGGTCATGCTCACATCTTCAGGCTGTCGGCGTCGAGATCGATGTCGTCGCTGCCGGTGTCCTCGGTCATGGATGCGTCGATACTCATCGTGCCATCCGGCGCCCACAGGATCCGCGCCTTCAGCCATCCGGCTTCCCGCGCGCCCCGCAGAAGCGCGATTGCCGTGGCCTTGTTCTTGGAGTGCTGGCTGCTGCCACTCATGGGCTCGGTACCCTTCTGTGGATTGAACACACGGAAGGGCACTTGGATGCCCTCGCGGCTGCTCAAGGTTCCCCGCCGCTGCCCCAAAGCAGACAAAAGGCAGCGGCAGGGATGCGTGGGCCGTCGCTCCTCACGCACCGGGGCTGTTAGGCACCCGGATTCAGGGCCAGGGCGCGCCAGTCGAGGCACCCGAAGCCAACGTCCATGCGGACGCGGAATTCAACGGTGGGAGTCTCCCAGCCGGGTTTCGTCTCGACGCGGGGGCCGTTGCCGCCCACGAAGCTATGGGCGAGGCCGTCCGCGGTGTTGGGGTCGGCGGCGATGTACCACTGCGAAGCGCTCGCGAGGCCGGGCTCGACCAGCACCTCGAGGAAGCTGCACGGGTTCACGTTCTGGCTCTCGGTCGCCGTGACGGTCCCGACGAACTGCCGCGCGACAGTCTCCAGCTCCGGCGGAACCAGCAGGAAGCGCGGCCGGATGTCGAGCGCCTCACCCCCAACGCCGGTGCGGCGGCGCATCGCGGCAACCATGTTGCTGACGGCCGTGATGGTGATCAAAGCACCGGAGGATTCCTTGTTCCCGCGGGTCGCGCCGGTCCCGAAGATCGCGGTGCCGTCGTCCAGGTTGATGCCGTCGCCTGACGGGCCGACCAGCACGTCGCAAAGCCCCTGACGCATCCGCTCGGTCGCGGACTTGCGCATCTCCCGCTCGATGCCGGACAGCATGTCCACGCGGTCGTTCGCGAGCGCCTGCTCGGTGACTTTGAAGATCTTCCCGTTCGGCGCCGCGACGGGCATGCTCTGCCCCTCGTCATTGAGCGTCGTGTAGGTGAACTCTCCGTTCTCCTTCACAGGCGTGATAGTTCCGGTAGCGCCGGAGCGGATCATCTTCCGTTCGAGATAGTCCTCGTGCTCCATCATGCGCGAAATGCGCGTAATTTCCGGCTGGTGCTGCTGGTAGCCGCGGGAAAGCGCCAGCTCGACGGATGCCCCGATCACCGTGGAAATGAAGTCGCCGGAGTTGTGGCCCGGCAGCGAAGAGGACATGGAGATCTGGATGGCGTGGCGGTCGGACTGCGCGCGCGTACCGTGCTGTTGCATCCACATGCTTGCCATGGCGCCGATCGAGCTGCCCACGATCTCGCGCCCGGCGTCCAGCTTCACGCTGGGGTCGATGCGATGCGCCAGCGCCTGGGCCATCTTCACGCCCAGACCTTCGCCGTAATCCCAGGAGTAGCCCACGCTGGCGCGCTGCGCGGTTGCCTGCGGCTCGGTCTTGTCAATGCGGGCTTCGATCAGAACGTCAGCCGCGCGGGTGAGCGCATCGTCCTTGCTGGATGCCTCGGCCGTGATGGTCTCCACCTAGTTCGCCGTCAGCCGGTCGCCGAAGCGCTCGATCACAGCCATGCGGGCCTGTGCCTGCATGCGGGCTTTCAGCGCCGCCTGAGGCTCGGTCTTCTTTTCGTCAAGCGGCACTGTCCGCCTCCTTCTTCTGCTCGATTGCGCGCCATTGGCGCAGGAGTTGCTCCGGCGGGTGCCGGAACATCGTCGGGTCGAACGCCGCCATGGCGACTGGCTCGGCCTTCTCGATTTCGTCAATGAACCGGAGGGCGAGCGCGTCTTCCGCGTTCAGCCACGTCTCGGCCGACATCAGTTCGGAGATGAACTTGACCGAGTTGCCGGTCGCAGATGCGTAGGCCGCGGCATAGGTCGCGCTCATCTTGTCCAGCGTCTCGGCGCTGTCCCGGTGCTGCTTGGCGGTGCCGATCGTCATTGCGGACGGGTCGTGGATCATGATGAACGCGGATTCGCTCATGACGATGCGCTTTGCGCCCATGACCGCCAGAGAGGCCGCAGAAGCCGCCAGCCCGCGGACATAGGCCGTCACGTTGCCGTGCATCTCCAGCTCCGCCTTGATGGCCGCGCCCTCGGTCGCGATGCCGCCGGGCGAGTTGAAGACCATCTCGGCGTGGTCGGGATTGGCCTCCAGATGGGCCGCCACGGCTTGGGCGGTGCAGTTGCCTTCGCCGATGATGCCATCGATGCGGTAGGCCATCAGGCCACCCCCAGCTCTTCGGCGCGGCGCAGAACGCCGCGGGCGCAAGCCGATGCGTCAGCGATGAAGATCCGAACCGTATCCTTCCGGCCCGGGCCACCGGCTTCGCGCTTCTTCTTCTCGATGAAGCTGGGGAGTTCATCCAGCTCGCCAATGAACCAATCAGACCACCGATAGGAACCTTCGATCACAGCCTCGGGCGGAAGGTTGTCCTCATCAGGCGCAACATAGTCAAAAACGACCACGCCAGCCCAGAGGTTGCCCGCTGCGATGGCCTCCAGGCTTTCGTCGTCAGCAAGAGGCCAAGTGAAGCGGCAAACGTTGACCACGATTTTAGATGCGTAATCCGGATTGAGGCCCTGCAGTTGTGCCTTGTCCTTGGCCTCACCGCCCATCAGGTCCAATGCGAGCCGCTGCCGGAATGCGTGGTGAAGCGTGAACTCGTTCTTCTCCGGATGATCGATGAATGGAGTTTGGTCACGGCGATCCAAAACCTTGTACCTCTCGGCATCGGCGTTGGCACAGTGCAGGAAGGCGGCGCGTTTCATATCTGGTCCTCAGGTGTCATTTGACCCCAAAGTATCACGCGATACATTCTGGGTCAACTGACACCTGAATGAGTTCATGGATCAGGCAGGTTTCCCCGCCTTCTCCAGCGCCTCGGTCGCCGTGGCACCTCGCGCCGCCCTCTCGTCGTAGCGCATCTCGCCCACCATCGTGTGTCCGCGCTCTACCAAGGCCTCGATCTGCTCCAGGCAATCGACCATGGCCCCTAGCAATTCCTGCTGGCTCAGCCGGTCCTCGCCGTCGTGGAGGGCGATTGTTCCGATCTTGGCCATGGAGCCGATGCGGATAAGATGGCGGTCCAGATCGTCGTAGCTGGTCATGCTGCGCCCTCCTGGTCGGCGACGATCTCCAGCGCATCGCCGGACAACGCCAACATGCGTGCGAACTGGTTCTCCAGCGCGGGCAGCAGTTCACCGGGCGTCATCTGGCTTGCCGTGTCGGCCGCAGCGATGCCCATGCGGGCCAGATGGTTAAGGTCACAGAGGATGTCATGCAGGCGTGCGGCATCGGTCCCGCTGGCGGGGATCTGTTCGATCATCGGTGTTTCTCCTGGTTAGGTTTGGTCGGCTTCGGTGCGGGCCATGCGGTCGCGGATCGCCCGGATCACCTCGGAGTTCTGCGAGCTGCCGTTCTTCGCGGCCTCGGATGCAATCCAGGCTTTCAGGTCGGGCGGCAGGCGGAGCTGCATGGGCTTCCGATCGGTCATGGCGTCACCTTATGGCTCAATGCCATATTGGTGGCTCAGTGCCAGCATTGCGTCAAGCGATATTTATGGCATTTAGCCATCATGACAGAGCGCAAACCTCAGACGCAAGACAAGTTCATTGTTCGCCTGCCGGATGGTATGCGCGACCGGATTAAGGCCGCCGCTGATGCCAATGGACGAAGCATGAACGCTGAAGTTGTCGCGACGCTTGAGGAAGCGTATCCTGCGCCGGTCAGCCTTGATGACATAGTGGCAAGATTTGAAAGTGAGTTCAGAGGCTTTGTGGAAAGCAAGTACGTCCACAGAGAGTCATTGGCTTTGCACAAGGAACATCTTCAATCTTTCTTGGACCAGATTGACGCCGACGCTTCGGACTAAGAGGCCCACCTCGCGGATTTGGTCGGGGCTTCCGTGAAGGAGAAATCATGGACAACATCAAAGCAGCGGCCATTCTGGGCGGTGCAATATTGCTTGCGACTGCAGCCCACATCTACTTCAGCCCCTATTGGACCTGTGTTCGTGTGTATGGTGGTGGTGATTACCTAACCAAGGACTGCATGGCGTATAGATAGACCTAGGTCAGCTCGTTCCGAGTCACGAAACTAGCGAGCTTCGTGGATCTGGTCGCGGCGGATGCCGAGGTCGGAGGCGGTCGGCTTAGCGTTGTGAACTGGGCCCCGAAGCCGCCCTCGTTCCGCTCCGGGGCGGGGAGTTGCCGATCCGGCGCTGCACGCTGCGCAGCGAGACCGGGACTGCCGCGGGTCCGAATGGCCATCGCCCCCGGAACCTCTCGGCGGATGCCCCCAAGCGCCTGCAGGACGAGCAGGCCGGAGACTGGAGACGGGACCGTCGCGCCAGTGGCGCGGCGCAAGCCCGTCGGAATGCGGCATGATCCATGCAGGCACCGCCGCCGGGGCGGAGCTCGGGCGCAAGATGTTCCTGCGCAACTGGCGCCTCAAATGCCGCGCGGCCGCCAGCCTCGAGGGGGAAGGAGACCGTGGCCGCGAAAGTCCCGGAACGGCGGCCGGCCCTCCGGCTTCGCCCGTCCCGATCCGCCGCAATGGAGATCTGCGGGGACGGCCAACGCGGCAGAGCGCCTGAACGGGGAGGTCCGCCGCCGGATCAAGGCCCGGACCGGGCTGCCTTGCGCCGAGACCGTGCCGATGCCGCTCCGGGCCTTGCCGGCCTCCGGACAGATCCCCGCCTCTCGCAGTTTGCGGGCAAACCGCTGCCGGGCAGCGGATGCGCAAGGCCGGCGGCGGGAAACCCTCTCCCAGCCGCCCGGGCCGACGGCCCTTGGCCCCGCCGCCTGAACGGAGCCGGTTTCACCTGCCCGGAGCATGCCGCCCGGCAGTTTCCGTCACAGTCGCGACACGGCCGGGAACTCTGGCCGTCAGCTGATTTGAACAACAGCGCCGCGCATCGATCCGATCGCGGGCGCGGAGAACTGCTCGGCCGGCAACCGGGCCGCCGCCCGCGCCGGAGGCTCCGCCCGACTTGGGCAGGACCATCCCCTGGGGGTCAGAGCCGGGCGAGCAGCTCGGATTTCTTCGACTGGAACTCGTCCTCGGTCAGCACGCCCATGTCGCGCAGCTGGCCGAGCTTCTCGAGCGCACCGAAGACATCGCCCGAGCTCGCCTGCTGCTGCATCGGCTGGGCCGCCTGCACCGGTTCGGGCTGGGGCGCGGGCGCCGGCTGGGGCGCGTTCGTCCAGGACGGCTCCTGCTGCACCGGCTGCTGGCCCTGCCCCTGGCCGGAAACCACCGGCAGCTGGTTGAGATAGACCGTCCCGTACTGGCTGGTGAAGGTCCAGCTGGCATCGCCCGACTGCTGCTGGCCGACGCCGCCGATCTGGTGGTCGAGCGTGTCGTAGACCGTCACCTGCCCGTTCAGGTTCACCGCGAGGCGGCGGCTGTCGGGGAAAATCGCGTAGCTGAGATTGTTCTGCGAGCCCGAGGAAGACGGGAAGCCCAGCTCCTGCGGCCACCAGTTGCCTCCCGACCCCGAGAAGCTCATCGAGACGCCGTTGCCCTGGCTCTGGTACTGGCCGCCCGGCATCTGCGCCTGCACCGGACGCGGCGCGTAGAACGACCCGTTGAAATAGGCGTTCGAAATCTCGCCGCAGAGATTCGAGACCAGCGCCTGCAGGTTCGAGTTGAACATGTCGCCGACCATGGTCATGCCGCCCGAGGACCACTGGCCCATGCCGCCGAGTTCCGGCACCGAGAACTGCGCCTGGGTGCCGTTGCCGCGGCTGACCGCGTCCATCATCGCGCGCACCGCGTCCTGGGAAAGCCCGTAGCGCTGGCTGAGATCCGCCACCACCGCGGATCCATGCTGGGAAAGTTGGTCCATTGGTTGTCCCGCCGCCTGTGCGGCGCTCCTGTGCTGGGGATCGGCCCGTGCGCTAACATATAGGAGCTGAATGTGACACCGGAACCGGCCCGCCCCGTCCCCCTGTCACAGTTAAGCACCAGTCGGTTGGCCGGGGCGACGCTTGCGGCCGGATCTGCGCGGCATGTCTGTCGCCTTTCGCGCCGGATGCCGGAAAACCGGGCAGCCCGGCGGGGCCGCGCAGCGGATCAGCGCCCCAGCGCGTCCAGCACTTCGCGGGCCGCCGACTCGGCCGTGCGGGCGAGGGGCTCGATCCGGCGCATCTGCCCGCCGGGCTGGCGGCGGCGATGGTCACGCCCTCGCGGCATTATCCGACCGGCGTGGCCATGCCGCTGGCGCGGCGTCTGGCGCTGCTCGGCTGGGCGGAAGCGGCGGACGGCCTGGTGATCGAGGATGATTACGACAGCGAGTTCCGCTACCAGGGCCAGCCGCTGCCGTCGCTGGCGGGGCTCGACGGGCTCAGGCGGGTGATCTACATGGGCAGCTTTTCCAAGCTGCTGAGCCCCGGGCTGCGGATCGGTTACCTGGTGCTGCCCGAGCCGCTTCTGGCGTCGGCGCGGGACCATCTGGCGGTGACCGGCACGCGGGTCTCGCTGCTGCCGCAGCCGGCGCTGGCGGCCTTCATGGAGAGCGGCGAATTCGCCACCCATCTGCGGCGGATGCGGCGGGTCTACGCGAAACGGCAGGCGCATCTGCTCGCGGCGCTCGCGCCTGCCGCCGGTCTTCTGGATCTGCGCCCCGATCCCTCGGGGATGCATCTTGTTCTCGGCTTCGGCGCGGGGTGGCCGGGCCGCGTCTCCGACCGGGAGGTCGCGGCTATGGCCGGGGCGCAGGGTCCACGCCCTGCAGCTCGCCTGGTCGGGCGGCCACCGCTTCGTGGCCGAGGAACTGCCCGACGGCCGCCGCCAGCTGCAGATGGGCCGCGCCGGAGGCTCGGAACGGCCCGGACGGCACTTCCGGTCCTCGCAGATGATCTGCACCGTGTCGCGGGAGGGCGAGGCGGGGATCGCCCGCGCCTTCCAGACCCATCTGCGCGACCGCGTGGTGACCTGGCCCGATCCCGCGCGGCCCCGCCCGGTGCACTACAACTGCTGGGAGGCGATCTATTTCGACCACACGCTCGACGGGCTCTCCGAGATCGCCGAACGCGCCGCCGCGCTCGGGGCCGAGCGCTTCGTGCTGGATGACGGCTGGTTCGGGCGCCGCGACGACGACACCAGCTCGCTCGGCGACTGGACCGTCGACCGCCGCAAATGGCCCGAAGGGCTCGGCCCGCTGATCGCCCGCGTCCATGCGCTCGGCATGAGCTTCGGCCTCTGGGTCGAGCCGGAGATGGTCAATCTCGACAGCGATCTCTACCGCGCCCATCCCGACTGGCTCCTGGGCCGCGAGGACCAGCTGACGGGCCGGTTCCAATACGTGCTCGACATGGGCCTTCCGGAGGTGCGCGCCCATCTCTTCGCCGCGCTCGACGCGCTGCTGCGCGACCACGGGATCGACTATCTCAAATGGGACCACAACCGGCTCCTGCCGGTGGCCGACAGCGCCCAGGCCGAGGGCGCCTATGCCCTGCTCGACCAGCTCCGCGCCGCCCATCCGCAGGTCGAAATCGAAAGCTGCGCCTCTGGCGGCGGGCGGATCGACGCGGGCATCCTGGCGCGCACCCACCGCGTCTGGCTGTCGGATTCGAACGACGCGGTGGAGCGGCTGCGGATGCAGCACGAGGCCGCGCTGTTCCTGCCGCCCGCGGTCACCGGATCGCATGTCGGGCCGCGCTGCAGCCATTCCTCGGGGCGCATCCTGCCGATGGCCTTCCGCGCCTGGGTCGCCGCACAGCGGCACATGGGCTTCGAGATGGACCCGCGCGAACTGACCGGAGACGAGGCCGCGATCCTCGCCCGCGTGACGGCCTGGTGGAAGGAGACCCGCGGCTGGCGGCTCGGCGGCGTCACCCTGCCGCTCGACAGCGCCGATCCGTCGGTGATACCCGAGATCCAGATCGCTGCGGACGGATCGCGCTTCGTGCTGTTCTGCGGCCGCTGGGCCAGTTCGGCACAGTCCCTGCCCCGCCCGCAGCGCCTGGCCGGGCTCGACCCGGCGGCGCGCTACCGGTTGCGCCTGATCAACCCGGAGGACCGCCCGCCGCACGCCGCGACCTCCGGGTCCACGGTGCCCGCCCCCGCGCGGATCGTATCGATCGCATGGGCCTCGGGGCTGTCGGGCGCGGCCATGGCTGCGGCGACGCCGCCCTGCGCCCAGGCCGAGCTTGCACCTTCGCACAGGGGATCGGGCGAGATCATCAGTACCGGATGCGGCGCCAGCGCCAGCGCGGCATAGAGCGCGCCGAGCCCCGCTCCGACGATGATCACCCGCTCGGTGGCCAGCGTTTCCATATGCGGCTCAGGCAGCCATCTTGCGGCTGAGATCGATCATCCGCTCGACCGCGATCCGCGCCTTAGCGGCGACCTCCGGGTCGACCTCGACCGCGCCCTGCATGGTGTGCAGCGACCACAGCACCTTCTCCAGCGTGATCATCTTCATGTAAGGGCACATGTTGCAGGGGCCGACGAAATCGACCTCTGGATGCGCGTCCGAGATGTTCGAGGCCATCGAGCATTCGGTGACCAGCATCGCCTTCGCCGGTTTCTCGCGGGCGACGAAATCGATGATCCCCGAGGTCGAGCCGGAGTAGTCCGCTTCGGCCACCACGTCGGGCGGGCATTCCGGATGGGCGATGATCTGCGTTCCCGGATTCCACTCGCGGAAATCGCGCAGGTCCTGGGCGGTGTACTGCTCGTGCACGATGCAGGAGCCTTCCCACCAGACGATGCGCTTGTGCGGCACCTGCCGGGCGACGTTCTGCGCCAGGTACTGGTCCGGGGTCATGATCACCGTGTCGGCATCCAGCCCGGCGACGATCTGCGCCGCGTTCGACGAAGTGCAGCAGATGTCCGACGCAGCCTTCACCTCGGCGGTGGTGTTCACATAGGTCACCACCGGCGCGCCCGGATAGCGGCGGCGCATCTCGGCAATGCCCTCGGGCGTGATGCTTTCGGCCAGCGAGCAGCCGGCCTCCATGTCGGGGATCAGCACGGTCTTCGACGGATTCAGGATCTTAGACGTCTCGGCCATGAAGTGCACGCCGCATTGCACGATCACCTGTGCCTCGACCCGCGTCGCCTCGACGGCGAGCTGCAGGCTGTCGCCGACCACGTCGGCAATGCCGTGGTAGATCTGCGGCGTCATGTAGTTATGCGCCAGGATCACGGCATTGCGCTCGCGCTTCAGCCGGTTGATCGCCTCGACATAGGGGGCGTGCATCGCCCAGTCGAAAGGCGTCACGACGCGGCCCATCCGGGCATAGATCGCGCCCATCGCCTCGGCCTTCTCCATCGAAGGCGCCAGATCGTAATGCCGGGCCAGCTCCTCGCGGTCGACGGTCAGTTGCTGCATCGCGGTCATCCCCCCTGAGGTCCACGCTCCATCCGCCGGATGGCCGGACCGGTCCCCTGAAATCGACAGTGCACGCTGGAAGTGCGCAGGGAGCTATACCGGGGCGGCTTCGCGAGACAAGGCGGAACCGGGGCCTTTTCGACACATTCGGGTCACTTTATTGCGCAAATCACACGATTTCATTTGCATAGATACGGAAATTCCCGCGTCGCGGGAGAATCACTGCCGTCCGGAGAGCCGCGCGATCATCGCCGCCGCCGCCCGCGTGCGGTAGCGTCCGGGATGGGCCAGCAGAGCGAAAGCGCGCTCGGGCCGTTTCGTCCAGGTGACCTGCCGGAGCGCCACCGCGCCGCTGGCACCGGCGAATTCGGCGGCGCGGCGCGACAGCATGGCCAGCCCCTCCCCCGCCGCGACCGCCGAGAGGATCGCCTCGTTCGAGGGCAGCTCCAGCGCCACCGCCAGATCCGTGACGCCGAAGCCCAGCTCGCCCAGATGATGCTCGAATTCCGAGCGCGTGCCCGATCCCGGTTCGCGCAGCAGCCAGGGGAAGGACAGGTAGTCGGTGCCGCGGATCGCCCGCCCGGCCAGCGGATGACTTGCGGCCATGACCAGCACCAGCTCGTCGCGCGCCACCACCTGCCGGGTCAGGCTGCCCTGCGGCACGTCGCCTTCGACCATGCCCAGATCGGCATGGCCCGCCATCACCGCGGCGGCGACCTGCGCGGTATTGCCGGTCTCCAGCGTAAGCTCCACCAGCGGATGCGCCGCGTGATAGGCCATCAAGAGCGGCGGCAGCCAGTAGCTGGCCACCGTCTGGCTGGCATGGAGGCTGAGCCTTCCCAGCGTCTTCTGCGACAGGTCGTCGAGCATCAGCTCCGCCGACTCCGCCTGCGCCAGCACCGCCCGCGCCGCTCCGGAAAAGCGCGTTCCCGCCTCCGTGATGCGGATGCCGCGGCCGATCCGGTCGAAGAGCTTCACGCCGTGCTGCGCCTCCAGCGCCGCGATCGCCGAGGATACCGCCGATTGCGTCAGGTTCAGCTGCCCGGCGGCGCGGGTGACATGGCCCTCGCGGGCGACGGCGAGGAAGATGCGGAGCTGGTCGAGCGTCATGGCCAAATCATAAGTTCAATCGATCATTGGGACAAAGACAATCCGTTATACGGAACGGTTGCGGCAGGGCAGACTGGGCACATCGCGTGAGAGGTTCCGATGTCCGATGTCTCCCTGCCGCGGATCGCGGCGCCCCGCCTGACGCCCTTGCTGCCCGGCCTGTGCCTGTCCGCGGCCATCGCCCTGGCCGCCGTCGCGGTGCAGCGGCTGAGCAGCATGGCCGCGCTCAGCCCGCTGATGCTGGCCATGCTGGCGGGCATGGCGCTGCGGAACCCGGCCGCGGCGCCGCCGCCATGGACCGGCCGCCGCGGGCGCCCTCGATCCAGGCGCGGATTTCGGCGGCGGGAAACAGCAGCTTGCCGGTGGCGCGCGAACAGGGCAGCTCGCCGGAGGCGGCCAGATCGTAGACCTTGCGCTCCTTGAGGCGCAGGAGCTCCGCCAGTTCGCGGACGGTGAGGTATTCGTGGGGCGGGATCTGCAGGTCGGTCATGGGCTCGCGTGGTCTGGGGACGGCGGCATGCCGTCCCCCGCAAGCTATCAGGATTTGGGCGCGTTGGGGAAGAACAGCTGCTGGCCGTCGACCTCATAGGCCGCGATTGCCTGCTGGCCTGCCTCCGAGAGCAGCCAGTCCGCGAAATCCTGTGCGGCGTCGATCTTCGCCGAGGGACAGTGGTCCGGGCTGACCGGGATGACGCCGTACTGGTTGAACAGGTCCTCGTCGCCCTGGACCTCGATGGCGTAGTCCTGCTTGTTCTGGAAGCTGATCCAGGTAGCGCGGTCGGTCAGCACATAGGCGCCCATGCCGATCCCGGCATTGAGCGTCGCGCCCATGCCCGAGCCGGTTTCGCGGTACCACTCGCCCGAGGCGGCGGTCGGATCGATGCCCGCAGCCTTCCACAGCGCGGCTTCCTTCTTGTGGGTGCCGCTGTCGTCGCCGCGCGAGGCGAAGAGCGCGCCGCTTTCGGCGATCTTGGCCAGCGCCGCTTCGGCATCGGTCATGCCCTTGACGCCTGCCGGGTCGCTGTCCGGGCCGACGATGACGAAGTCGTTGTACATCAGGTCGGTGCGCTGGGTGCCGTAGCCCTCGGCGACGAAGGCTTCCTCGGAGGCCTTGGCATGCACGAGCAGAAGGTCGCCGTCGCAGTTTTCCGCGTTGCGGATCGCCTGTCCGGTGCCGACGGCGACGACATTGACGGTGATGCCGCTGTCTTCCCCGTAGATCGGCAGAAGGTAGTCGTAGAGCCCCGAATTCGCGGTCGAGGTGGTCGATTGCACGATGATCGAAACGTCGTCGGCAAGCGCCGCCCCGGCGAAGCCGAGCGGCAGCGCTGCTGCGGCGATGATCCTTGCGATGGCCATTGGGGGAGTCCTTTCTGCCCGTATGTCCGGAAAATTGCGGCGGGGGATCACAGGAGGATCCGGCCCGCCAGATAGTCCCTTGCCGCCTGCGACCGGGGCTCGGGAAAGAAATCGGCGGCGGCGCTGTGCTCGGCAACGCGGCCGCGATGCAGGAAGACCACGTCATCGGCGATGCGCCGGGCCTGCCCGATGTCATGGGTGACGAAGACGATCCGGGTCCCTGCCGCGCGGGCCCCGGCGACGATCCTCTCGATGACCAGCACCGAGGCCGGGTCGAGGCTGGCGGTCGGCTCGTCGAGGAACAGCACCTCGGGATCGGTGGCGAGCGCGCGGGCCAGCGCCAGCCGCTGCGCCTCGCCGCCCGAGAGCAGCCTTGCGCCGACTTCGGAGCCCTTCTCCAGCACCACGACCGAGAGATCCGCGTCGAGCTGCTTCAGCCGGATCTCGAAGGGCGCTGGATCCTGGGGCGTGATCAACGAGACCTACCGGCGATTTGCGGCGCAGCTGAAGTTTCACGTGGATGCCTGCCAGCCGCGGCACCCGCAGGGTTCGCCATGAGGCCGCCATCGGTCCGAGGCCCATGGCGGACGGGCAAGGTCGAGCGCCACGTCCGCGATCTGCGCGAGACGATCGACCCGCGCCGCGAAGCGTTCGGGAGCCTCGAACAGTTGCAGGCGGAAACCGATGCACGGCTCGAGGAGCGTGCCGGGCGACTGCGCTGTCCGCTGACGGGCACCAGCATCGCCGATGCCTGGGAGCAGGAGCGCCGGTTGCTGACCCCCTTGCCGGAGACGCTCCCGGTGCCCTTCGATGTCGTCGTGCGCCGACCGGTCGGGATCGATTGTCTCGTCAGTTTCGAGGGGCGGCAGTACAGCGTGCCATTCCGCTTCGTCGGGCAGGAGGTCGAGGTCCGCGGGCTGGCTGGGCATGTGCAGATCCTCAAGGACGCTGCAGTGATTGCCGAGCATGCCCGCCGGACCAGCCAGCTGATCCTGCGCGACGAGGCGCATTACGAGGGCGTGGACACGGACCGGGTCCGCGCGCCCCTGCCGCTCGGGCGGATGGGTCAGCGCATGGCGGAGGTCGCGGCCGAGAAGGTTCAGCATCGTTCCCTCGACCTCTATGCCCGGCTGGCAGAGGTGGCACGATGACCGCCCCGCGCGTGAAGCTCGACATCGACGCCACCCGCGAGAGGCTGTCCGCGCTCGGCATGGTCCATGCGGTCGGCGCGCTCGAGAACCTGCTTTCGGACGCGGTGCGGACGGACATGCCGGCGCATGTCTTCCTCGACCGGCTTCTCGATGCCGAGCGGTCCGGGCGGGAGGAGCGGCGCATCAGCACGATGCTGAAGACGGCGAAAATCCCGGCTGGCCAGACGCTGGAGAACTTCGACTTTGCCTTCCAGCCCGCGATCGAGCGGTCGCGCATCGAAACTCTGGCGACGGGAGCGTGGATCAGGAACGCGGAGGTGGTCCTGATGCAAGGCCCGCCGGGCGTGGGAAAATCCCACTTGCTTTGCGGTCTTGGAATCCGGGCGATCCAGCTCGGCTTCTCGGTGCAGTATTTCCGGTTCGACGAATTGCTGACGGCGCTGAAGACGGACGCACATCTTCCGCCCGCCCGCCTGAAGAGCCGGAAATACATGTCCAGCTCGCTGCTTCTGGTCGACGAGATGGGCTACGACCCGATGAGCCGGGAGGAGGCCAGCCTGTTCTTCCGGCTTGTCAGCTACCGGTACGGCCGCGGGGCCATGATGATCACCACCAACAAGAGCATCCGCGACTGGACCGAATTGCTGGCTGGAGACGAGGTGCTCGCCACCGCCATTCTCGACCGGCTGCTGCACCGTTCGCACGTTCTCAACATAAAGGGGCGGAGCTATCGGCTGCGCGATCTCGAGGACGCTCTGAAGGGCTGAATGAAATGCTTTCGCGCGGGTGCGGCCCGGGGAGCGCGCTCCCCGGGCCGCACCCGCGCGCGTCACCTCGTAACACTGGGTGTCGCCTTAACCCGTAAAACTGGGTGTCCATTGACAGTCTGCGGCGGTCAGCCCAGGCTCTGACGTGCCAGCGCGGCGATGATGTCGCTGCGGGTCACGATCCCGGTGATGCGGCCGCGGTCCAGAACCGGCACCGCGTCCACGGCAGCGTCGGCCATCATCGGCAGCAGCGCGGCAACGGGCGTGGATGCAACGGCGCGAGGCCCCGCCACGCTCATGACGTCGCCCGCGCAGGCGGCACCTTCCCGTCTATGCCCTGCCGACGCTGGCCTCGGCGGGGGCCATCCTGGTGCTGGCAACGGGAGGCTTCCAGGGCGGTGCCGTCATGGGCGGGCTCCTCGCCGAGGACCTGCTCGGCAGCGCGGTTGCGGGCGTGGTCACCGACGGGCTGGTCCGCGACCGGCGCGAACTTGCCGACGGCCCGCTGCCCGTCCACGCGACTGGTTCCATCTCGCAGAACGGTGCGAGGCGGATGCTGATCGCCAGCTGGACGCAGCCGGTCGTGATGCCGGGGCCGGAATCCTCCAGCGTTGTGGTGCGGCCAGGAGACATCCTCCTCGGCGACGAGGACGGCGTCGTGACCATACCGGCGGAGATGGCCGGACAGATACTCGACATGGGCGAGGAGCTTGCGCGCAAGGAAGCCCTGCTGCGCAGCACCCAGGCGGCAATGAGCGCGGCGGAACGGGCCGAGGCCCGGGCGGCCCGCAGCTCGCACATCGCCTGGATCAGGACGTGAAAGGAAGAATTGCCATGAAATTCGAGGGCATGCTCATACTCGGCACCGCGCCCGGTGCCATCGCGCGGCAGCTTTCGGGCGAAGCGCTTTCGCTGGCCGAAGCCGGTCCGCTGCGCAGCGACATCTCCACCGACGAGATCACGCCGATCCCGACCCTCCTCAACTTCGACGCCACGCTGGCCCGCTACGCCCATACCGGCACGGTCATCAACGGCGAGCGGCCTTTCGGCGAAGACGTGCTCGCCCGGGCAGGGGTTTCGGTGCTTGTCGGCGGGCGCCGCTACGGCAAGGGCTCATCGCGCGAGCATTCCCCGCTGGCCGAGAAATCCGCCGGCATCCGCCTGGTCATCGCCGAGAGCTTCGAGCGGATCTACCGCCAGAACTGCGACAATCTCGGGCTCTTCACCTCGACCGACATGGGGCTTGTAGACCGGATTTCCGCGGGCGAGGAGGTCACGGTCGACGAGCTGGTTGCCGGACGCGAGCCGCTGGCCGGGGCCATCCTCCGCGAGGGCGGCCTGCTGGCCTACGGGCAGAAATACCTGAAGGCGGCCAGCCCGGCGCTGCTGCCCGAGGACCGGCCGATGACGCTGGCCCAGAAGATCGTCGCCCGGCAGGCCCTCGCGGTCGAGGGGCTCGACTGGGCCGCCGAACCAGGCAGCGGAGGCTTCGTCCGCGCGGATTTCCGGTTTATCCATGAATATTACACCGGCATGGCGGCACACATGCTGCACGAGCGGTTCGGCCATCCGCTGGCCTTGCGCGATCCGGACAGCATCATCCTCTTCGAGGACCACAACTCCTATGCCCATCGCTCGCCCACCCATGTGAACCAGGGGCTTCTGCCCCAGGTCCGGACGCTGAGCCAGGCGCATCGTGACTTCGGCCGGGAGTATGGCCTGAAGGACCACGGCTACCTGATCGGCGAGGAGGGCTCCGAAGGCATCTCCCACGCGATGATGGCCGAGAGCTATGCGCAGCCCGGCCGGATCGTGGTCGGGACCGACAGCCACACGCCGCATTCCGGAGCGGTCGGCTGTTTCGCCTATGGCGTCGGCACGACCGACATGGCGAATGCATTCATGACGGGCGCGGTCCGCCTGACCATGGCGGAAGGGCTGCTGGTTCGGCTCGAGGGCGGCCAGCGGCCCGGCGTCACGGCGAAGGATATCGTCCTGACCCTGCTTGCGACGGAGGCCATCCGGCAGGGTGCCGGGGTCGGGAAGATTTTCGAGTTCGCCGGTCCGGTGATCGATGCGATGTCGATCGACGAACGCGCGACCCTCACCAACATGGTCGCCGAGCTCGGCGGCCTGACCGGAATCTGCGCACCTGACGCCGAAACCGTCCGCTTCCTCAGGGAGCGGCGCGGCATTGAATTCGAACCGGAACCTTGGATGGTCTCCGACCCGGGCGCGGCCTATGCCGAGGTCATCACGCTCGACTGCGCGGAGATCGGCCCGATGCTGGCCCGGCCCGGGGATCCCGGAAACGGCGTGGCCATTGCGGATCTGGACGAAGTCGTGAGGCCGGGCATCGCCTATGGCGGCTCCTGCACCGCCGGAAAGCGCGAGGATTTCGACCACTATTACGAGGTTGCCCGCTGGGCGGTGGACCGCGGGATGAAGGTGGCGCCCGGGGTGAAGCTCTACCTGCAATGCGGCACGGTCCAGGTGCGCGACTACTGCCGCGCGCAGGGCTACATGGAGGTATTCGAAGCGCTCGGCGCAGAGATGCTCGGCCCGGCCTGCGGAGCCTGCGGCCAGTGCGGTCCCGGCGTGTCGACCCGCGCGGAGGAGGTCACGATTTCGGCGATCAACCGCAACTTCCCCGGCCGCGGGGGCCCCGGATCCACATGGCTGGCCAGCCCGCCGACGGTCATTGCGAGCGCGGTCGCCGGACGGGTCCTATCCTTCGAGCAGCTGATGGCGGAGGTAAGCTTTCCCTCGGAGCCCTGAAATCTGTCAAGCGACACCTACTTTTACGAGCTAAGGCGACATCCAGATTTACGATGGGCGCCCGCCGGAAGGCGGCCCGGGGCGCGGGCTCAGCCCTGCCCCGTCGGCTCCTCCCGCACGGGGCCATCGTCCTTCAGCCCCTCCCGGATCGCGTCAATCAGAGCGGTGACCCGCTGCGGGACGTAGCGCCGCGAGGGGGAGAGCGCATGGATCGGCAGCTGCGGCTGCCCCCAGCACGCCAGCACCTCGACAAGGCTGCCGCGGGCAAGGTCTTCTTCGACAAGGTGCAGAGGGACCTGCACGATGCCCGCGCCAGAGAGCGCGGCCATCCGTTGCGCCTCGTCGTAGTCGAGCTCAAGAGCGCCCTTGACCGCAACGCTCAGCCGCTTGCCCGATGCGTCGAGGAAATGCCACTGATCCCGGGGCTGCAGGTTGAGATTGAGGATGCATGGCAGCCCGGTCAGGTCCACCGGGGTTTCCGGAGTCCCGTAACGTGCCAGAAACGCCGGGGAGGCACAGCAGACGAAGCGGTAGGTCCCGATGCGCCGCGCGACCAGCCCGCTCTCGGGAAGGTTGCCGACGCGGATCGCCAGATCGTAGCTTTCGCCGATTAGGTCGACCTTCCGATCGTTCAGGGACAGTTCGACCGTCAGCATCGGCGCACGGTCGATCATCCGTGCAAGGATGCCGGTCAACTTCTTGGTCCCGAGCGTGGTCGGGGCCGATACCCGCACCCTTCCCTTCAGCGCCGCCCTCGCCTGCCCGATCTCGGCAAGCGCCTCGACCCCTTCGATGATCCGCGTCGCCTGGGCCAGGAACTCCTGCCCTTGGTCGGTCAGCCGCAGCGAGCGGGTGGTGCGTTCGACAAGACGCAGGCCATAGCGGTCTTCGAGCGATTGTACCCGCCTGCCGACCATGGCCGGTGAGACCCCCAGACGGCGGGCGGCTTCGGCAAAACTGCCCGCAAGGGCAACGCAGGCGAAGGTCTCCAGCTCGGCGATGTCACTCATTCAATACTTTCTTGCAATTCAGAAACGCCAATTCCCTCACTACACGAAACATGGCGCCACCGATAGCTTGCAGTCAGAACATGATCCGCATCGAAAAGGAGTTCATCATGACAACGGCGATCATCGGTCTCGGCAACATGGGCAAAGGCCTCGCGCAACGCCTGTCGGGACAGACTCCGCTCCTGCTGGCCAGCCGCAACCCTGACGATGCCGCCGCGCTGGCGGCCACGCTTTCGGGCGCGCAGGGCGTCAGCGTCGAGGGCGCCATCGAGGGCGCCGACATCGTCGTTCTGGCCCTTGGCTATGACGCGGCACTAAGCGTCGCCGTCCTACCCCAGCTTGCCGGCAAGATCGTCGTCGACCTCACCAACCCTGTGCTGCCCGACTTCTCGGGCCTGCAGATCGGTCACACGACCTCGGCCGCAGAGGAAATCCAGAAGGCCGCGTCGGGCGCCAAGGTGGTCAAAGGCTTCAACACCATCTTCGCAGGACTGTTCGCAACCGACCGCGCCGCGACCTCCACTGTTCCGGTTTTCCTCGCTGGCGACGATCAGGACGCCCTGGCCGCCGTCGCGGCCTTGGTGGAGAAGGCAGGCTTCGTACCCGAGAGCGTGGGCGGCCTCGATGGTGCCCGCCTGCTGGAGCCGCTGGCCATGCTGAATATCCGCATGGGCTACGGTCTCGGCAAGGGCACCTCGCGCGCGCCGACCTGGATCGAAATCCTGGCCTGACGGGACAGGACTACGGCGCCGTTCAGGCGCCGTAGTAATTCAGAAATATCTTCCCCATTGCCCTGACACGCGCCTCGATCTCGGGCTCGGAAAGCGCGGGACGTACACCCAGATTTACCTCAAGATTGGCAAAACCGAGCTACAGGACTGTCAACAGGTCCGCCGCGAGAGCTGGCTCAACCTTACGGCTGAGCCCGTCGGCCACCGCCTTGTCCACCAGCGCTTCCAGAAGCCTCTGCCCACGTCCCGGCCCAAGCGCGAAGAACCGTCCCGGTGATCGGACCGGGCGGCCTCGAGAAAGGCTATGCCCCGGTCCCAGCGTACCAGGTTATCAACGGCGGATCGAAGGCGGCAACGGCCATCGCTGTCACCGGGCCGATCCCCGGCATCTTCCGGAGCCGGGCGGAAAGCGGAGTTCGCCTGCTTGCCGCCTGTATCTGAGCGTCGATTTCGAAGATCCGCTCGGACAGGCCATCGATCTGCTCGAGGCAGATCTGCGACATGGCCTAAACCGAGGCGGGCTCGCTCTTCGGAACGTCCTCCGCCTCCAGGGCGAGCCGCAATTTGGCAACGGTCTCCCGGCCCTTGCCTGCAACGATCACGATTCCCGACAGATGCCCCAGGAGGCTGTTGATCCCCTGGGTTCGCTGTCCGACCAACATGTCCCGCAGCCTGGAGATCATGCCGAGGCCCCGCTGCTCCGGCGTCTTGATTGCTACGAAGCGCATGGTCGGACGGCGCGCTGCTTCGGCAATCGCCTCGGCATCGGCCATGTCGTTCGGCGGCGGAACCGTCCCCCGGACGGTTCCGGACTCCGCCTTGTCTTCACGAAGGATTTCGCGAATTTCGACGAAATCAGGCAGACGTCATGGCCAAGCGCCGACAGCGGCCTCGCCCGGTGATGTGCCGTCCCGCAGGCTTCCATGGCGACCCGGCATCGCGGCTGGGCCTTCATGAATTCCTCGAACTGCCTGCGCGACAGTTTCCTGCGGAAGGCCACTTCGCCGGTCCCGGTTGCCCCGTGCAGCTGCAATACTTCCTTGCCAGATCAACACCGATGATGGGTACGTCCTTCTTCATCAAAACCTCCTGATCCCTTCCGGATCACCGTGGCACAAGTACTGTAAGGATGAGGGGCTACCCAACCCATCATCAGCACCACGCGAGGGCGTCTAGGAAACTCAGGGCTATTCAAGCATGCCCTGAAGGGCTGAATGAAGTGGTTTCGCCCCCGAGAGCTTCACCTCGAAACACTGAAAGCCCCTTGACAGCACTAAAGGTGCCAACTTGCAGGCCAGCGGCATAACCTCGATAAACAACCATGCAGGCCGACACTCCCGTCTGCCGGAGATGTTTCAGGACTAGACAGGCATTTGGCTGATTATCGCTATTCAAACCTTCAGACGGTCGCCGAGCGCCTGCGTGCTGCCCGCGAGAACATGACGGCTGCGGAACGATCCGTGACCGGGGAGCTGATGTCGAACTACCCCGTGTCTGGCCTTGTGCCGATCGTCCAGATCGCCGCGAAGTCGAAGGTAAGCGCTCCGACCGTAACGCGCTTGGTCACCAAGCTCGGCTACAGCGGCTTCGCCGAGTTCCAGAACGCGTTGCGGCAGGAAGTCCAGACCCAGATGTTCTCGCCGGTGGACATCTATCCGTCCGAGGAGACCTCGGTCGCCGATGGCCCGGCATTGGCAAAGGCCCGCTATGTGCAAGCGATCACCTCCACCTTCCAGAACATGGCCCCCGGCGATGTCGAGGCGGCAGTCGAAAAGCTGGCAGATGCCTCCCGCCCGATCACGCTGCTCGGCGGGCGCTATTCGCATGTCCTGGCGAGCCATCTCGGGGCCTATCTCGCGATGCTGCGACCCAGGGTGTCGATCTGCCCGGATCAGTCGGGGCCGCGGATGTCCGCCCTCGTCGAGCTTGATGCCGACAGCGTGGCCGTAGTCTACGACTTCCGCCGCTATCAGGCGACCTCCATCGACTGGGGCAAGGCGGCGGCGAAGCGCGGGGCTTTCCTGATCCTCGTCACGGACCAGTATCTGTCGCCGCTATCCTCGACGGCGGATGCGCTCCTGACAGCAAGTTCGCGCGGGCTGGAGCCCTTCGACTCGATGGTCTGCGCCATGGCGGTCAATGACATGCTTATTTCCGAGGTGGCCCGCATCCGCGGCAGCGATGCAAGGGACAGGCTCGCCGCGTTCGAAGAGCTGCAGATCGCGCAGGAAGCAGGCAGCGGCTCCAGGAAGGGCTAAGGTTGCGGGATCCGCGGCCTGTCCGTCGGCAGGACCTCGCGGGGGGGCATCGGTCGTGTGCCGACCAATGCTCGTTCCGCGATGAAAAGGAATCTACATTTCGACCCGTCGCACCAGGCTGCCGACAGCGAATTCTGAGCAAATCGCACACCTGATGCGCATACGCCGAAAATTTTGCCCTCTTTTCGCCCAATTCACGTAACCGGACCAGTCTGAAGGCTCATCTTTCATCTAATTTTTTTCATGATCCAATTTTCATGAAAAGAAACAAACATAAGCTTGGATACCATAAGCGGAAGCTCAACGAGATGAATCAGCAAACTCCGATTGTAGCCGATCTCGGCTTCATCAAAACCCATGGCCTTTGGAACGAAAAGCAAATTGCTGCAGCAGAAGAGGTCATGAAGCAGGTCGAAAGCCTGAATCTGCGGACGATCCGCGTGGCTGTCTCCGATCCGCAGGGAAAGGTGCGCGGCAAGACCTTGATGCCGAAGACCTTCCGCTCGGTGATGAAGAACGGGCTCGATTTCACGTCTGCCCAGTACAATCTCGACAGCGCGGAAGGCATCGCCTACAATCCATTCACCTCAGATGGCGGCGTCGGCTTCACCGAAATGGCCGGATTTCCCGATGTCATCTTGGTGCCGGACCCCGAAACCTTCAAGGTGCTGCCGTGGTGCGACCGCACCGGGTGGATTCTGGGCGACATGTATTTCAACGACGGCCGCCCGATGCCCTTCGACGCCCGCCACAAGCTTAAGGCTGCCGAAAGCGCGCTCAAGGACGAGGGATACGACTTCGTGGCTGGCCTCGAGGTCGAGTTCTACGTGACGCGCGTCATCGACCAGAATCTCGGCGCCGAACATATGGGCGCAATGGGCGTTCCGCCGACTCCGCCGACTGTCGAGGCGGTCTGGCGCGGTTTTGCCTATCAGGCAGAAGAGCATCACGACGCGATTGCCGAGCTGCTCGATACGCTCGCCGATCACTGTACCGCGCTGGGGCTGCCGCTGCGCACGATGGAAGACGAAATGGGACCGGGCCAGCTCGAATTCACCTTCGACATCCAGTCTGGCCTGGAAGCCGCGGACACGCTCACGCTGTTCCGGTCGATGGTGAAGCAGGTCTGCGCGCGGATGGGATATCATGCGACCTTCATGGCGCTGCCGGGATTGCCGAACTTCGCCGCCTCCGGCTGGCACCTGCATCAGAGCATGACAGATGCCGAAGGCCGGAATGTCTTCGTCAATCACGAGGGCGGTCTGCTGTCCGACATCGGCAGGCATTTCGTCGGCGGCCTCCTGAAGCATGCTGTCGATGCCTCGGTCTTCACCACCCCGACAGTCAACGGCTACAAGCGCCGCAAGCCCAATTCGCTCGCGCCGGACCGCTCCACCTGGGGCTATGACAACCGCGCGGCGATGATCCGCGTGCAGGGCGCTCCGGGCGATCCCGCGACCCATGTCGAGAACCGCGTCGGCGAACCTGCAGCGAACCCCTATCTCTACATCGGGTCGCAAATTGCCAGCGGACTGGACGGCATCCGCAACAAGATCGAGCCGGGCGAGCTCGAGGCTGAACCCTATGCGGCGGCGCACCGCCCGCTGCTGCCCAAGAACCTGCCGGAAGCAGTCGATGCTCTCGAGAAGTCGGCCTTCTTCCGGGACACCTTCGGCGAGGGCTTCGTCAACTGGCTGGTCGGCATGAAGCGCTTCGAGCTCAGCCGTTTCGAGGCAGCCGTCCCGAACTGGTCGGAGACACCCGAGGCGGTCACCGCCTGGGAACACCGCGAGTACTTTACCCGCTACTGATCCTCACCCCCTGACGCCGCGCGGGCGCATCGCTCCCCCGCGCATCAAGACAGAACCTGCCGCAGCGATCCTGCACGGCGGCACCCAAAGACATGATTTTCTGCCGGAGGGCACATGCGCGATTTCAGCGAACCCCCGATCTATGACGACCTGATCGAGACAGACCGCGTCCACAGGACGCTTTACACCGACGAAGCCATATTCCGCGAGGAAATGAACAGGATTTACGGCGGCACCTGGACTTATCTCGCGCATGAAAGCGAGCTTCCCAAGGCCAATGACTTTGTTCGCCGGACCCTCGGGCTGAGACCGATCATCGTCTCCCGTGACCGCGACGGCAAGGTCCACGGCCTGCTCAACCGTTGCCCCCATCGCGGCGCGACCGTCTGCCGTGATGACGCCGGTTCGACGCGCCGCTTCACCTGCCCCTATCACAACTGGTCCTTTACCAATAGCGGCGATCTGGTCGGCGTTCCGATCGAGGAAGGCTATGGACCGAATTTCGACAAGTCCAGGCTCGGGCTCGGAAAGATCCGCGTGGAAGTCTATCGCGGCTTCATCTTCGGCACGCTGAACCATGAGCTGCCCGATCTCGAAACCCATCTCGGCACTGCGGCGCGCCGTCTTGACGAATGGATGGACCGCTGGCCCGGCGGCAAGATATCCGTGCGCAACGGCCAGCACCGGCTGATGTGCAACGGCAACTGGAAGCTGGTCAGCGACAATTCCCACGATGGCTACCATCCCGGCTATTCGCATGCGTCGCTTCTGCGGATGCGAAAGGACCGCTACGGCGGTGGCGTGGACATGCAATGGGTGCTGGGCAACGTCGATGACGGGCTGCAACGGCTTTACGATCTGGGCAACGGCAACACTTTCCTCGACCAGCGCCCCGAGATCGAACGCTACTGGTACCAGTCTGCCCCGATGCCGGGCGAAGACAGCTATGCAGCCACGCTGCGCGAGCGGCTGGGCGAGCGCGCCGAGCCAGCGCTCGACGTGGTGATGGGCTCGGGGATGAACCTCAACATCTTCCCCAATCTTCTTATCATCGGCAACCAACTCCAGGTGATCCAGCCGCGTACCGTCGATAGCACCGATCTGATCTGGTACTCGACCTCGATCGAGGCCGACGATCTTCCACCAGAGGTCAACGCGCTGCGGATGCGGCTGCAGGAGGATTTTCCCTCCTTCGGGGAGCCGGACGATCTTGCCAATTTCGAAGAGTGCCAGGCCGGCCTGTCGATCCCGGAAATGGAATGGGTCGTCACCAGCCGTCACATGGATACCGGCACCGAATATGTCGACGGGAACGGCGATCTTGCCGGGCTTCCCACCGATGAACTGGGGATCCGCGCCTTCTGGAAGGAATGGCTGATCCGGATGAACGCCACGACAAAGCTGGAGGCGAAATGAAGGACCTCAACGACTATTTCGATCCCGGGTTCACCGTCGACGACATCTTGGGCGACTCGAAGACCTCGACCTATGTCAACGACGCCTATTACGCGCTCCTGCGCGCGGACATGGCGGAATGGAGCGGCATCGGCACGCCGCTGACGGAGGCGGAACGTCAGGCGCACGAAGCGCTGATCCTGCACGAGAACTGGCTTCTGGACCGGCGCAATTTCGAGCAGTGGTACCAGCTCTACACGCGCGAATGCAGCTACTGGATCCCCGCGGCGCATGACCTGCCCGGCAACCCGCAATTCGATCCCCAGAGCCATGTCACCATCGCCTTCGACGACCGCCGCCGCATGGGAGACCGGATCGTGTGGCTGCGCACCGGCGTCGCCTATAGCCAGCTGCCGCCCTCCTATACGCTCCACATGTCGACCGGCTTCGTCCGCGTCCCGACCGGGCGGCCTAACGAGGTCAAGATCCGCTCGCAATTCCTGCTGCAGGAGATGCGATCGTCCAATCCGGTCCAGACCCTGAGCGGCTGGATGGGGCATGTCTTCAAGCAGGAAGACGGGCGCTGGAAAATCGACCGCAAGCTCGTGTCGCTGCTCGACGGGCAGCGCGGGCACCACAATCTGACCTATCTGATCTGAGATGGCTGCCAAGAACATGAAGGACCGGAACCAGTCTGAGGACGCTGCGGCAATCGGCATGCTGCGGCTTCGGGTGAAGTCCTGCACTGAACTAGCCGAGGGGGTGCTCGGGCTTAGGCTCGAGTCCCCCGACGGGTCGTCGCTCGCCCCTTGGACGCCGGGGGCGCATCTGGACATCACCCTGCCGAGCGGGCTAACGCGGTCTTATTCGCTCTGCGGCAACCCGTCGGACCTGAAGGGCTATGAAATTGCCGTCCTGCGCGAAGACGCAGGCCGCGGCGCCTCGCGTGAAATCCACGCGACCCAGCTTGTCGGCAGGGAGCTCGCAGCAATTGCTCCGCGCAACCAGTTCGCCCTCGCCGACGCGTCCGAGCACGTTTTCATCGCCGGCGGCATCGGGATCACCCCGCTGCTGCCGATGATCCGCGTGCTGGCCGAAGCGGGCAGGCCCTGGATGCTCCACTATTGCGGGCGGCGGCTGACTGGAATGCCTTTTGTCGAAACGCTCCGAGAGCTGGAGGCAAGCGGCACCGGTTCGGTTTCGGTCTATGCGGCAGACTGCGATGCGCGCCTGGCGCTCGAAGACATGCTCGGAACCACCAGTCCCGGCGCCGCGGTCTATTGCTGCGGTCCGGAGCGTCTGCTGCAGGCAGCCGAGAAGGCAGCCCTGGCAAGCGGCCGCGCGTTCCACATGGAGCGCTTTGGCCGGCCGGATCTGGCGAAGCCTGCAGAGCCGCCAGTGCAGCTTTCGCCGCAGGAGCAGCAGGGTACGGACGAAGAGATCGATCCCGATGCGCCCTTCGAGGTGGAGATGGCCAGGACCGGCGTCACCTTCGAGGTCGGACCCGGCCAGTCGATCCTCGGCGAAGCCCGCAAGCACCGCCAGGGGCTGAGCTTCAACTGTTCCGATGGCTATTGCGGCACTTGCGAGACCGCGGTTCTGGCGGGGAGGCCCGACCATCGCGACACCGTCCTGTCGGACGAAGAAAAGGCCGAAGGCGCCACGATGATGATTTGCGTCGGACGGTCCTGCTCACGCAAGCTCGTGCTGGATTTGTAGCGCTTGGCCTGCCCGGCGGTTGCCGCCGCCATCCCCGTGATGCGTCCATCCGGACGCGTCACCCCGAACTGACTCCCGAAAAGGGGCAATCACATGAACCGCCGTGCATTCTCCGTTTCAGTGCTGGGGCTTCTGCTGAGTTCCGCAGCGGCCCGCGCGGGCGAAGCGATCTTCTTGGACTTCGACCAGGACGGACTGAACGAAGCCTATGACCAGAGCGCTTGGGCTCCGAACGCCCCCGAGGTCATCGACCGCTACACTACCGTCAGCGCCGAAGTCCGGCGCAAGTACCCGCCCCGGACCGAAAGCTACGGCCCCGGCGCGGCAGAGACGCTAGACATTTTCACCCCGGCCGATGCAAACGGCCTGCCGGTGATGGTCTTCGTCCATGGCGGCACCTGGCGCCTGCTCAGTAGCGCGGAAGCCGCGCATCCAGCCCCCACCTTCGTCGAGAACGGCTGCATCTACATCGCGCTCAACTTCGACAACATTCCCGACATCCGCCTGCCGGGCATGGCCATGCAGTGCCGCCGGGCGATGGCATGGATCTTCGCCAACATCGCGCGCTTCGGCGGCGACCAGAACCGGATCTTCGTGTCCGGTCATTCGTCGGGCGGGCATCTGGCCGGGGTGCTGCTCACAACGGACTGGGCCGCGCAGGGTCTGCCCGCAGATCTGATCAAGGGCGGCGTCCTGCTCAGCGGAATGTTCGACCTGCACCCAGTCATGCTGTCCTCGCGGCGCGACTACCTGAGCCTTACTCCGCGCGAGACTGCGGACCTCAGCCCGATCCGGCATCTCGACCTAGTCGCCTGCGACATCCTCGTGGTCTACGGCGCGAACGAAAGCCCGGAATTCCAGCGCCAGTCGATCGACTTCGCGAATGCGCTTGCGGGCATGGGTCGGCTTTCCGGCCGGATCGAGCTGCGAGCGAACCATTTCGAGGTTCCTGAGGCCCTGAACAGCTCCGGCACCAAGGTCGCGCAGGCATCCCTGACAATGATGCACACATGATCCGGTGCGCAATGGATATCGCAAGATTGGGCAAGTGATGACAAGCAACAAACAGCCGGTGACCGTCACGATCCTCGAGGTCGGTCTAGTGCCGGAAACCCTCCGCGACCGATTCGGCTCGCTGCCGGGGATGTTCCAGGCGATGATCCGGCGCCAGGACCCTTCGGTAATCTTCAAGGTGGTCCGTGTCATCGAGGGCGAAAGCCTGCCGGAACCGGACGACATCGAGAGTCTCCTCATCACCGGGTCCTCCCATGGCGCCTACGAGGAGATCTCCTGGAAGGCCGACCTGGAGGACCTGATCCGCGCGGTCTACGCCCGCCACATTCCCATGGTGGGCGTCTGTTTCGGCCACCAGATCATTGCTCGGGCCTTCGGCGGCGAGGTGCGAAAGGCGGATCAAGGCTGGGGACTGGGACGTCATGTCTATGACGTGCGCCCCGGCAACGGGCTATTTCAGCAAAAATGCTTGGCGATCTCATGTTCGCACCAAGATCAGGTCCTCGAAAAACCAGAAAACGCAAGCACGCTCCTGTCATCTGATTTCGCACCCTATGCGGGCTTGCTCTACGACAATGGCACAACCCTGACCTTCCAGCCGCATCCTGAGTTCGAGCCTGAATATGCCCATGCACTGTGTGAGTTGCGCGAAGGCATTGCCCCGGAAGACGTCATCCGGAAGGCAAAATCCTCGCTCAATCTTCCGCTGGATGGTGACATCGTAGGTCAAGCAATCACGCGTGTTTTGAAGAATAAAGTCGCTATGGCCAGCTGACCACCTGCGCCCAAAGATCAAGGAAACCAACATGACTACGCTCTACGCCGGTTACCCGGATCAGGAAACGCTCGACCGGGCCTATGATGTCGAAGGGGCCGTGCCCGACTTCATGGCCTATGCAAGCCGATATATGGCGGACAGTGCCGCGGCCCGAAACTTGCTCAAACCGCGTCTTGACGTGCCCTATGGTCCGACACGGATGGAAACGCTCGAAGTCTACGCTGCTCAGGCGAGTGACCCGGCTCCAATCCTTGTGTTCATTCACGGGGGGGCGTGGAAGTCGCTCGATGCCTCCGTCTTCTCTCTTGTCGCCCCAGGGCCGGTCGCCGCAGGTATGGCTGTGGTGAACGTGACTTATGACCTATGCCCGCATGTAAGCATCGAGGAAATGGTGCGTCAGGTGCGAGCTGCCATCTCTTGGACATGGCGCAACGCGGACGGTTTTGGCGGCGACCGCGACCGCATCATCGTCGCTGGCCATTCCGCCGGCGCGCATCTGACAACCATGGCAACACTTACCGACTGGGACCGCTACGGCCTGCCTGAAGATGTGGTCAAAGGCGCTTTCGGCATTTCGGGGATCTATGACATGGAACCGATCTCGCGCTCCTTCCTGCAACCCTACCTGCGCCTCACGGCGGATGCTGTTCGCTGGCAGAGTCCGATCCGCAACCTGCGGACGCTTCAAACGCCCCTGACCCTTGCCTGGGGCACAGATGAGCCCGAGGGCCTCATCTCTAGCAGTCAGGCCTTCGAGAAGGCTTGGCAGGCCGTGGGCAATAGCGTCTCAAGCTTTACGCTGGAGGACGCGAACCATTTCGACGTGCTGGACGGTTTCGCTGACAAGGACGGCGTCATGACCCGCGCAGTGCAAGACCTTCTGGAGCGTAGCGCTGCCTGAGCAAAGCCCTTGTCGGTCTCTCCGCCGACAAGGGATGTCTTACATCTAGGAGCGGGCACGTCCGCTCAGAGCCCTCCACCATGCGCCCGATACCGGGCCAGCCAATGCGCATAGGGCGCTGGCAAGATCCACGCTGGATCCGGGACACCAAGTGCCGTGGCAAGCTGATATGGATAATGCGGGTTGGCCAGAAGCGCGCGCGCCATCATTACAATGTCTATGTGGTCTTCCGAAACTGCTCTTTCAGCATCGTTCGGCGCATCCAGAAGCCACGCCGAGCCGACTGCGATCCCGGCGTCGCGCCGGATTCGCGCGGCTGCCGACAGCAGGAAACCCGGCCCCCAAGGCACCTGCCCGACTGGCGCGGAGAACCCCATGCTGGCACTCAGCAAATCTAGCCCGCCCGACTTCAGCTGACGTACGAGATCAACTGTCTCGGCCCACCTGCCTTCATCATGCCCGTCGAACTCCATCAGCCCAATGCGAGCGGTCAGAGGCAAGCGCTCCGGCCAAGCCTCCCGTACCGCCGCCAGCGTTTCAATCATGAAACGGTGCCTGCCTGCCTGATCCCCGCCATAACCATCCGATCGGTGATTGGAATAGGATGACCCGAAACTGGACGCGAGGAACCCGTGCGCGAAATGCAACTCGATCCACTCGAACCCTGCCGCATATGCGCGCCGCGCAGCTGCCGCGAAGTCTCCTTGGACACGAGCAATATCCGACAATTCCATCTCGCGCGGAATTTTTGACAGCGCACCGCCGAACGCCTCGGCGGACGGCGCGATCGTCTGCCATCCGCGCGGATCGTCCTGCGAGATGTGATCATCGCCTTCCCACGGCAGATTGGCGCTACCCTTGCGTCCAGCATGGCCAATCTGGATGCCTGGAATGGCACCCGCCGCCCGGATGGCTGCTGCAATGCGGGCCATGCCCTCGATATGGGCGTCCTCCCACAGGCCGGTGCAACCCGGCGTAATGCGGCCCTCGGGCGAAACTGCAGTCGCCTCAACAATGACGAGCCCCGCGCCACCACGCGCCAGCGCCGTATAGTGGGCCAAATGCCAATCAGACACATTGCCTTCCACGGCCTGATATTGGCACATCGCGCCACCGCAATCCGGTTGCGAAGGCTGACACCCTTCAGTTCGTAGCGTGAAAACAGCACAGACATCCGTTATCCTTCTTAATTTCAGATAAGCCGCACTTTGCGGCATAAGGGGGGAGGCTCAGCCTTCAGAAATCAGCCTGTTGCGGCTGGCGCCATAGCCAAAGGCCAAGGACACCACGCCAACGGCCGCGTAGAACCAGGCAATGATCGCCCAGTCCCCTGTAAGGTCATGCAGCAAGCCGACGGCGAAGGGCCCAACGAAGCCGCCACCGACATAGCCCACACTCTGGACCACGCTCGAAAGCCGCGCCGCAACATGCTGCGATCCGGAGCGCAGCACGATCAGTGTCAGCGCCATTGCAAAGCCCCCGCCCTGACCAATTCCGACGATCACCGCAACCCCTGCAAGCGACCAAGTCGGCGCGAAGAGGAACGCGATCAAGCCGAAGGTCGACAGCAGGACCATGAGAGATGTGAGAAGCCGCTGATCACGCATCCGACCTGCGAAGACCGGTGTGAGAAAACCGCTCGGCATCTGGGCCAAAAAAAACAGCGACATGAGAAAACCGCTGCTCTTGGGATCAAGTCCCCGGTCAGCAAGCATGCTGGGACCCCAGCTGATGACTGCGTAAGCCGAAGAGGCGATCAGAGCGAAGAAGATGGCCAGCTGCCAAGAAATCGGATCATGCATGATCGATACCCTCCGGGCCATCTGTGCGTGCTCCTCATCCTCACGCAGGCGCAGCATTGCCAACGCGACGAAAGCGGCAATGACCACAGGTATGACCCATACCAGCAGGCTCGACTGCCAGCCGCCCAGAATATTCCGGATCGGAACAGCAGATGCCGCCGAGACCGCTGCCCCGAGGCCGAGTACCATGGCGAAGACCCCCATCATCATCCCGACGCTTCCAGGGAAATCCCGCCGGATCAAAACTGGGGTAAGGATGCTCAGGATCGACATGCTTCCGCCGATAAAAATCGTTCCGACATAGAGCGGAACGATGCCAAAAGACCTCAAAACTGCACCAATAAAGGCAGTGCAGAGTGCTAACAAAATTGCCGATTCCAGAGCCATACGGTGGTTCAGCACAGCAGCGAGGGGTCCAAAAACTCCGAGGCAGATCACGGGAATAGTGACCAGAACACTTATCCAGAAGCTAGACAGCGACAGGTCTTTCTGAATGTCCGGCACGAGGGGCGCGACGCTGGTGAGCAGAGGGCGGAGGTTCACAGCCACGAATACCACGAGCAGCATGCTAAGGGTGGCACGGCCCGCCAAGAGCGGAGGCGCTAGCTCCCGATTTACAGGGGAAGAGGTGTCCGTCATGTTTGAGACATAAGTCATCTGGGTCAGTTCCTTGATTGACCTGACGATCTGGTGAAATTCATCAAATACATGAAGCGAATTTATTGGATAGCATATATCTCGGAAAGAGATACATGACGAAAAGCCCCCCGGCAGCCCACTTGAGTTGACCTGCGCATCACGACTTAGTTCGACCTGAACAAGACCCATTGCATTGATATAGCGGGTCAGGAGCGCGACGCCGCGGTCCTGCGCGGCCCGCGCCATGGCAGGCACGGCAATCGACGGCTCCGCACGGCCGTCATCGGGGGTGTGGAGCGCGCCCAGCACCGGCGGCGCATGCTGCGGCATGAACTCGGCGAATTCGGACGGCGACATCCAGCGCACGTTGATGCCGTGGTCGCGGCAATTGGCGAGGCTCTGCTCCAGCACGCGCAATTCGCGCTTGTTGTAGGCGGTGTAGACCACGCCGGTGCGGCGGAAGCCGGTCTCGCGTCCGGTGCGCTGCGCCATCTGGTCCCAGAGCGACAGCGACAGCACGCCGAGCGGAAACTCCGCGCGGTCGCGGCCCGAGCAGCGCACCCAGCCCCAGTTGCGGCAGGACTGCTCGGCGGCGATCTCGCCCTTTTCGACCAGCGCCACGCGCTGGCCGCGTTCGGCCAGCTCCAGCGCCGCCGTGACGCCGGCAATGCCGCCGCCGATAACCACCGTGTCGGCCTCCGCCGGAAACTCCGGCGAAGGCGCGACGATATCAAGTTGAGGATGCATCAATACCCCGGTTCGTAACGCCAGTTGACCATGAGCTCCGCCACCGCGGCGGAGTTCGGCAGCTGGATGACATGCGCGACGAGCTTTGCAAGATCCTCCGGCTGGGTGATCTCGGCACGGTCAATCTCGCCATGCTTCACGGTCATGTCGGTGGCGACGAAAGCCGGGCAGAGGGCGGTGCCGCGCAGCCCGTGGTCCCAGCCCGTCCGCCGCGCGGCATTCGACAGCGCCACGGCGGCATGCTTGGTCACCTGGTAGCCGGCATTGACCCCGAGCACGCGCTTGCCCGACATCGAGGCGACGGTGACGACCCGCCCCGCGCCGGTGGCGCAGAGATGCGGCAGCGCCGCGCGGGTCAGCACGAACGGCGGCCACCTGCCGCAGAGCGACGCGCCGCCGCCGCCTGCCGATGCCGTGGCGGCGCTGGCCGGCTGGCTGATGCAGGACGGGCCGCGCAACCTCCTGGCGCTAGGACCGCTGACCAACATCGCGCAGCTGGTGCAGGCGCATCCGGAGGCTGCCGCGCGGATCACCCGGCTGGTCTGGATGGGCGGCAGCGACGGGCCGGGCAACCATTCGCCCCTGGCCGAATTTAACGCGCTGGCCGATCCCGAAGCCGCCGCGATCGTCGCGGAGGCAGGCCTGCCGCTCGACGTGATCGACCTGATGATCTGCCGCCAGGCGGTGTTCGGCCCCGCCGACCTGCCCGAAACCGATCCGCTGACCGCCGACCTCCTGGGTGGCTATCTCGATATCGGGCTCTCGCGCGGCCGTCCCGGCATGGCGATCTACGACCCGGTGGCCGCGCTGGCCATGCTCCGTCCGGAGGCCTTCGCCTTCGCGTCCCGCGCCATGGCGGTCTCCACCGCCGGGGACGGGACCTATGGCGCCACCCGCTTCACCGAGGACCCGCAAAGCCGCACGCGCCTCGCCACGGCGCCCCTCGAAGACCTCGCGCGTCCCTGTCTCGACGCGCTGCGAAAGGAGGCCCCGCATGGCCTTTCCCGCTGACCTGAACGATCCTGCCCTGCGCGCCCGCGCCGTCGAGGGATCGGCGCGGCGGCGCTGGCGGCCTTCGTGCGGCGCCAGCTGCGTCTCGGACCGCAGGGGCGCGCGCTGCTCGACCTGCGCACCTTCCGCGCCAAGGTGTTCTCGGTCTCGGTGGTGATGATGGCCTTCTGCATGGTCGCGCTCTTCGGGATGATCATCCTGCTGCCGATCTACATGCAGCAGGTGCTGGGCATGGAGCCGGTCGAGGCCGGCCTCCTGCTGCTGCCCGGCGGCCTGCTGATGGGGCTGCTGGCGCCGCCGATCGGGCGGGCCTATGACCGGATCGGCGCAAGGCGGCTGGTGATCCCGGGATCGGTCTTCCTCTGTGCCGGGCTCTGGGCGATGGCCGCGCTCGGCGTGGCCAGCCCGGTCTGGGCGGTGCTCCTGAGCCATGTCCTGCTGAGCATCGGCCTCGCGCTGCTCTTCACCCCGCTCTTCACCTCGGCGATGGGCGCGCTGCCGCAGGAGCTCTATTCCCACGGCTCGGCGGTGCTGGGCACGGTGCAGCAGGTGGCGGGCGCCGCCGGGATCGCGCTCTTCGTGTCGGTCATGTCGCTGCGCATCGCCGCCGAGACCGCGGCGGGCGCCCGGGAGGCAGTGGGACATGCGAGCCGGCCCATGATGCAGCGGCCCCGCCCGGTGAGGCCTGATCCTGCATCGCGGGCGGCGGATCGCAGCAGACCGCCGCCATGCCCGCCGCATGCGCCTGCCCGGAAGGCAGCGCGGTCCACAGGACGGTGACCGACACGCCGCGAAGGCGGAGCACGAGCCGGGCCATGGTACCGTCATGCGCCCTTCCGCGCGGCATGCCGGATCACAGTCCCGGCATGCCCTCCCGGGTTGAGGCCCGGTCACAGCTTGGCTGCACGCAGCCGCAAGGCGTTGCCGATCACCGAAACCGAGGACAGGCTCATCGCCGCCGCCGCCACCACCGGAGACAGCAGCACGCCGAAGAGCGGATAGAGCAGGCCAGCCGCCAGCGGCACGCCCGCCGAGTTGTAGACGAAGGCGAAGAACAGGTTCTGGCGGATGTTTGCCATCGCGGCCTCGGCCAGCCTGCGTGCCCGCAGGATGCCGCCGAGATCGCCCTTGACCAGCGTGATGCCCGCGCTTTCCATCGCGACATCCGCGCCGGTGCCCATGGCGATGCCGACATCCGCCGCAGCCAGCGCCGGCGCGTCGTTCACCCCGTCCCCGGCCATCGCGACCAACAGGCCCTCGGCCTTCAGCCGGTCGACCAGGGCGTGCTTGTCCTCCGGGCTGACCCCGGCATGGACCTCGTCGATGCCGAGCTCGCGGGCCACCGCCCTGGCCGTCGCCTCGGCGGTCTCGATCCGCGCCACCGGCCCGCCATCGGTCAGCTGGAAGATGTCGCTGCCCCCGGTCGCCAGCAGCAGCGGCAGGTCGCGGTTCGTCACCAGCGCCCGCACCGCAAGCTGCGCCAGGTTGGCCGGCCAGGGCGCCGCGGCGGCATCGACGAGGTCGAGGTAGATTTCGGCCCCCAGATAGGAGGACCGCGCGCCCTGCAGCTTCTCCTTCTGGCTGCGCTGCCGCATCCGCCGCCGCTGGGTGTAATAGGCCGTGCCGCCGGCGCCGAGCGGCGTGAATTCTCCCGCGGCGAAGAACGGCCGGAATTCGGTATCCGCCTCGCCCTCGCCGCTGTAGCCGCGCACCGAGGTGATCGCGTAGACCTCGTGATCCATCGGCGCGGTGCGGTCGACCACGACATGCTGCTCGACATCGGCGCGGGTCAGCTGCACCCGGTCGCAGCGCCGCTCGAAGAGGTTCACCGCCGGCGTGCAGTGCAGCGCGAAGCTCTCCGGCGACAGCGTGCCCTCGGCGGCCGGATTGCCGTGGCGCAAGAGGACATAGAGATCGACCGCCGCCCCGTCGGCGCGGGCCAGCGCCGGGGCCAGCCCCGAGAGTTCGGCAAAGCGGTAGCGCTGCGGCAGCGCGAAATATTCCTGCAGCAGCCGGTAGCCGTCGAAGCTCTGGTCCGGCACCGGCAGCAGCGCCTCGCGGCGGGCGAAGCCAAGCGGCGCGAGATCCAGTGAGGAGACCCGCGATGAAATCCCTGATCCTGTCCGCCGCGCTCGTGGCGCTGGCCGCACCTGCCTTCGCCATGAGCCATGGCGGCGGCCTGCCCGAGGAGACCGTCAACGCCATCATGGAGAAGCTCGCCGCGATGAACTGCCAGATGGACCCCGACGACATCGAGGCCGAGGACGAGGGCTATGACCTCGACGACGTGATTTGCGAAGGCGGCCAGCAATTCGACATCCTGCTCGACATGGACTTCAACGAGGTCAGCCGCCGCGCCGAGTGACGGCGCCCGCAGCCCCCCGCCTTGGTCCTATTGCAACGGGGCGGGGGATGCGCGAGTCAGGGAAGGACTGCGATCCGGCCCGGGGAGGGGCCGGTCCGAAGGGAGGACAGACATGAGCTTTTTCAGGATGCTGGGCGCTGCTGCCCTGCTTGCCGCGACTTCCATCCCGGCCTTTGCTGACGACCTGCCCCAGATCCGCGCGGCGACGCTGGAAATCGGCACGGTGAACTGGGAGCTGAACACGATCATCGACAGGGGCTTCGACAAGGCGCATGGCTTCGAGCTGGTGCTGCAGCCCTATGCCTCGAACGACGCGACCCGGGTCGCGACCGAGGGAGGCGAGGCCGACATGTTCGTGGCCGACTGGATCTGGGTGGCCCGCCAGCGCGCCGCCGGCAAGGATTACGTGGTCATTCCCTATTCGACCGCGGTCGGCGGGCTGGTGGTGCCCGAGGACAGCCCGGCCAGGACGCTCGCCGATCTCGACGGGCTCAAGATCGGCATCGCCGGCGGGCCGCTGGACAAGAGCTGGCTGATCCTGCGCGCCTTCGCCAAGTCGGAATACGGCATGGATCTCGCCGCGCAGACCGAGCAGGTCTATGGCGCGCCTCCGCTGATCATGAAGACCGCCATTTCGGGCGAGCTCGACGGCGCGATCAATTTCTGGCATTTCCTCGCCAAGATGAAGGCTTCGGGCATGCGCCAGCTGGTCTCGGTGCAGGACGCGGCGGCGACGCTCGGGCTCGACCCGAACACGCCGCTCCTGGGCTACGTGATGAAGGAAAGCTTCCTTGCCGAGCATCCCGGCCTGGCCGGGGCGCTCTATGCCGCGTCGCGCGAGGCCAAGGATCTGCTGGCGTCGGACGATGCCGCCTGGGAGGCGATCCGCCCGATGATGAACGCCAGGACCGACGCCCAGTTCGTCCAGCTGCGCGAGGATTTCCGGGCGGGCATTCCGCAGCCCGGCCCGGTCGACGAGGCCGCGGCAGACCGGCTGCTGTCGCTGATGGCCGAGCTCGGCGGCGCCGAACTGGTGGGCGAGGCGGTGACGCTGCCTGCCGGTCTCTTCGCGCAGGTGGAGTAAGGCGGACCGCTTGGCACGTTTCCCGGTTACGGCGGCCTCCCTCCTGGGGCTTCTCGGCCTCTGGGTCGTGGCCGCCGCGCTCACCTCGGACCCGACGGTCCTGCCGCAGCCCTGGTCGCTGATCGGCCCGGGCTGGGCCGAGATCGCCAGCGGCAAGCTGCCCTTCCATCTCGGCCACACGCTGGTCCGGGTGGCCTGGGCCTTCGCGCTGGCGATGTCGATCGGCACGGTGCTGGGCTTCGCCATGGGGCGGTCGGAGGCGGTGAACCGCTGGCTCGATCCCTGGCTGGTGGTGTTCCTGAACCTGCCGGCGCTTGTGCTGATCGTGCTGTGCTATCTCTGGATCGGGCTGACCGAGACCGCCGCCATCGCGGCGGTGACGCTGAACAAGGTGCCGAACGTGACCACGGTGATCCGCGAGGGCGTGCGCAGCTTCTCCGCCGATCTCGACGCGATGGCGACGGTCTACCGGATGCCGTTCCGCACCCGGCTGCGCCATGTGCTGCTGCCGCAGCTCGCGCCCTATCTCTCGGCGGCGGCGCGCTCGGGCGTGGCGGTGATCTGGAAGATCGTGCTGGTCGTGGAATTCCTCGGCCGCTCGAACGGGATCGGCTTCCAGATCCACCTGTATTTCCAGCTTTTCGACGTGGCGCGGGTGCTGATCTACGCGCTCAGCTTCGTCGGCGTCATGCTGGCGGTGGAATGGCTGGTGCTGCAGCCCTGGGAACGGCATGCGCGCCGCTGGCGGTCGGCATGATCGAGGTCGATCTCGAGGCCAAGCGCTATGGCGCGCTGCAGGTGCTGGGGCCGCTCTCCTTCCGGATCGCTGGCGGCGAGACGCTTGCCATCCTGGGGCCTTCGGGCGTCGGCAAGTCGACCCTCCTGCGGATCGTCGCCGGGCTCGACACGCGGTTCGAGGGCAGGGTGGTCCGGCCCGAGCGGGTTGCGATGGTGTTCCAGGAGCCGACGCTGCTGCCCTGGCGGTCGGCGCTGCAGAACCTGACGCTGGTCCATCCCGATCTGGAGCGCGCCGCGGCGGAGGAGATGCTGGCGCAGGTCGGACTGGACGGGAAGGGCGGGTTCTTTCCCGGCCAGCTGTCGCTCGGCCAGCAGCGGCGGCTGGCGCTGGCCCGCGCCTTTGCCGGGCGGCCGGAATTCCTGGTGCTGGACGAGCCCTTCGTCTCGCTCGATGCCGAGCTGGCCGAAACCATGCTGTCGCTGACCGAAAGCCTGATTGCGCGCGCGCGCCCAGCGACGCTCTTGGTCACCCATGCGCGGGCGGAGGCGGAGCGGCTGGCCGACCGGATGCTCTGGCTCGGCGGCTCGCCCGCCCGGCTCGGCGCGGAGCCGTGAGGCTCAGGCGTCGCGCTCGGCGGTCTGCATGATCCGGCAGGACCATTTCTCGACATGCCATTTTCCATGGCTCTCGGTCCATTTCGCCAACTCGGGCTGGGCGCCCATCATGCAGGTCATGGGGGAAATGTCGGTGAACAGCAGGCTGCGTTCCTCGCAGACACCGGGTGTCGCGTTCAGGCAGGCTACGAAGAGGAGTTCGATCATAGGGGAGGCTCGCGTCAACTCAGACCATCGGATAGGTTTAGTATGAAAGAAGCGTTGCACGCAGGAAGGGAATGGCGCTGCATGGCAGGTATGTCAGTACCCCTGCCCAAGTTTCGGGCGCAAAAATGCTGCACCTGCACAATAAACAGGGTTAACGTAGCGGAATCCGCTCGGGAAGGGACAGCATAGGTGAGCTATCTGGGGGCCTCGCTGACGCTGCGCCTCGGGCTGACGGCGGCCGCCCTCGGGACGGCAGCGGTGCTGTCCGCGGCGCTATTGGTCGGCGGCCTGGGCGAGGTCTCGGCACGGATGCAGGCGCTGGAGGCGGCGGAACGGCGCATCGACCGCTATTCGGTGCTCTCGACCGAGGCGGCGCGCTATCTGGTCGTGGCGACCGAAGCGGTGCAGACCGGCTTGGGCCCCGAGGACCGCGCGGTGCGGGCCTGCGCGCTGGACAGGACAGCCCGCCTGACATGATCGCGGCCGGACCGGCGATCCTGGGGGCCGTCGACTGTCCCCCGGAGCGCCGGAACCGCGGCCGCCGGGGCGCGCCCGGCAATGTGCCGCGCATATGGCCTTGCCGCACACAGGAGATCAGGGAGGGCACCTCGTGACGCCTATGCAGCAGCCGGGTGGCATGGGCAGACCTCCGAGGACGGCGGGAAAGACCGCCAACCGGCGCTCCTGCAATCGGGCGCCGAAGCAGCGAGGCGCGCTGACCATCTGGCGCGATCCGTCGCTGCAGCGGGACGGTTTGGCGGCAAGCCTGCCCGAGCCGCCCCGGCCCGGCTGCTCCGTGCCTGGCCGTTCCACCCTTTCACGCCCCCCGGAAAGCCCCGGCGTCACCATCCCGCATCGCCGCGCAAAGCGCGCTTCCCCTGCTCATCCCCTTCCGGACAGCGGACAGCACCGGCATCAAGACCGCGGGCGAAGGCTGCGGAGCGACCGTGACCCGAGTGGGGCCGCCAATGGGCGCAGCACGGCACAGCCGTCGGCAAGGCGGCTCGAACGTCCCCGCCGCGTGCCCGCCCATGAGCAGGATCCGCCTTGGACGTGACGGGCAACGCCGGAAATCCGCCCGATCACGCTTACCTCCGACACTGCCGGCGAAGGCTGCCCCCAGGTCCCTGCGGTCGAGGAGATCGCCACGGAGACCGGCGCGGTGCCAGCGGATGCGCCATCTTTCCGGGCCCCGCTGGCGGCGCCTGCGACACGCGGGTCTGCCAGGGCGCCCGTGCTGTCCGCGCCGCCGCAGCGGTTCGCCGGACAAAAGCTCCGCCGGTGCTCTTGCCGTCCCTCCCGGCGTCCGCTGCGCCGGAACGCAAGGCCATGGAAGCCGGACACGGGCGGGGCCGGGCGCGAAACGAGATCCTGCGGGAATCGACGCGCTTCGTCCGGACCTTGCGGCGGAACCGGAGCGGGCATCACCGCCGGATTTGGGCGCGGACATCGGCTGGACCGCAAAAAGTCGAGGGGGACCTTTTCCCGGCGGGTGAATGGCCTGCGCGATCTCGCGTGGCCAGCAGCGCAAGTCCGTTCGGCATCGGCCTTGGACCGATGGCGGTGCAAGGCCTCACCTTCGGCCGCCAGGATGCCGAGGTCCGGACCCGTGCCATTCGCGGCTGCGCTCGGGCCAGTGGCGCTTGCCGCTCATTCCTCAACCGCTTCACGGCACCCGGCATTCCGGTCACCGCGGCCCTGGAATTGGTGTGTCCGGGAGAGGGCACCTGCGGCCGTCAGCCGATTTGCGCAGAAGACAGCCGGGGCCGGTTGCCCGCAGGCCTGCGGCTGCACCGGCAGGCGCCTCCTCCACAGGCGGAAGCCAGCAGGAGCGCCGCCGGACTCACTGCGGCGGCCTGGCAACGCGGATCACGGCGCGGATGGATGCCGCCGGGCAGCCTGCCGGCGGGACGGGGCGTCGCCCAGCTCGGTGAGGCCGCCGCAGCCGCCAAGCGCCGCCAGGCAGAGGAGCCCCGCGCGGATCACCCGAGGATCCGGCTGACCATCTCGGTCGTGTCGCGGCTGAGCCCCTTGGCGGCGAGGATGCGTTCGAGCGCCTCGCGCATCAGCGCCCGCCGGTTGTCGTCGTAGCGGCGCCAGGTTTCGAAGGCGGTGCTCATCCGTGCGGTGGTCTGCGGGTTCACCGGGTCGAGCCTGATCAGCCAGTCGGCGACCAGCGCATAGCCCGCGCCCGACGGATCGTGGAACCCGGCCGGGTTGCCGGCAAAGCCGCCGATCACCGCACGGAACCGGTTCGGCGTCTTCCAGGTGAAATCCGGATGCTGCGTCAGGGCCTTGGCCGTTTCGACCGCCGTTTCGGGCGGCGCGAGCCCGGCCTGCAGGCCGAACCACTTGTCGAGAACCAGCCGGTCCGCCTTCCATTGGCCGTAAAATCGGGCCAGCTCGTCTTCGCCCTCCCCGATCGCCACCAATGCGGACAGGGCGCCGAGCTGCTCGGTCATGTTGTCGGCGGCCCCGTATTGCGTCCGGGCCCGGCCCCCGCCATCGACCAGGGTCAGCAGCGACAGGGCCGCCCCCGCGAGGGCGCGCTGGCCCGCCGAGGCGGCGTCCGGGGACCATCCCGCCCCGCGCCGCCCGGTTTCGGCCGCGGCGTCCATTCCGGCCACGGGCAGGCGGCGGCCGCGCGGCGATACGCGCAAGGATCGGACCATCCGGGAGGCGCTGCCCCCTTGCCCGGCCCCCTGCGTAGGCGTATCGGAATGCCCATGTTCACCGTTGCCGCGCTCTATCATTTCACCCCCTTTCCCGACCCCGCCGCGATCAAGGGGCCGCTGGCCGAGATCTGCTGCGCGAATGGCGTGAAAGGCACGCTCTTGCTCGCGCAGGAAGGCATCAACGGCACCATCGCCGGCCCGCGCGAGGGCATCGACAAGGTGCTGGCGCATATCCGCGCCCTGCCCGGCTGCGCCGATCTGGTGTGGAAGGAAAGCACCGCCGCCGAGGCGCCGTTCCCGCGGATGAAGGTCCGGCTGAAGCGCGAGATCGTCACCATGGGCCAGCCCCAGGTCGATCCCCGCGCCGCCGTGGGCCATTACGTCGAGCCCGCCGAGTGGAATGCGCTGATTTCCGCGCCGGACGTGGCGGTGATCGACACGCGCAACGACTACGAGGTCGCCATCGGCACCTTCGAGGGCGCGGTCGACCCGGAAACGGAAAGCTTCCGCGACTTCCCCGCCTGGTGGGAGGCCAACAAGGAGCGCTTCCACAACAAGCGGATCGCGATGTTCTGCACCGGCGGCATCCGCTGCGAGAAATCGACCAACTACCTGATGGGGCTGGGCGAGCAGGAGGTCTACCACCTCAAGGGCGGCATCCTGAAATACCTCGAGGACGTCCCGGAGGAAGACAGCCTCTGGCGCGGCGACTGCTTCGTCTTCGATGGCCGCGTCTCGGTCAGGCACGGGCTGAAGGAAGGCCCGCATGTCCTGTGCCATGCCTGCCGCCGCCCGATCCTGCCCGAGGACCGCGAGCGCCCGGAATACGAGCACGGCGTCAGCTGCCACCACTGCTTTGCCGAGACCACGGACGAGGACAAGGCGCGGTTCCGCGAGCGGCAGAAGCAGATCGGCCTGGCCAGGGCGCGCGGCGAGGACCATCTCGGCCCGCGTTGACTGGACCTAGCGCCAGGCGCCGCTGGCCCCATCCGCCGCACTGGACGGATCCCTGCGACCTGCTAGAGCGGGGGCATGACAAGCTCACCGCGTTTCGATCTGCTGGCCGTCGCCATGGGCGTGGCCTTTTCCTTCATGTGGTCCTCGGCCTTCACCTCGGCGCGGATCATCGTCGCCGAGGCGCCGCCGTTGCTGTCGCTGGCGCTGCGCTTCGCCATTTCCGGAGCCATCGCCGTGGCGATCGCGGCGGCGATCGGCCAGACCATCCGGCTGACCCGGCAGCAATGGGCGATGACCGCCGTCTTCGGCATCTGCCAGAACGCGCTCTATCTCGGGCTCTATTTCATCGCGATGCAGACCGTGCCCGCGTCCGTGGCGACGATCACCGCCTCGACCATGCCGCTGTTGGTCGCGCTCCTGGGCTGGGCCTTCCTCGGCCAGCGCCCGCCGCTTCTGGGCTGGATCGGGCTGGCCGCAGGACTTGCGGGCGTGGCGCTGATCCTCGGGCACCGCATTTCGGGCGGCGCGGATCTGGCCGGACTGGCGCTCTGCGGCTTGGGCGTTCTGGCGCTGGCCGTCGCGACGCTGGTGATGCGCGGCGCTTCCTCGGGCGGCAACCTCCTGATGATCGTCGGGCTGCAGATGTGGGTCGGCGCCGCCGCGCTCGCCGTCGCGGGCGGCCTGACCGAGAGCTGGGATGTCACATGGACGCCGCGGCTTGCCGGCGCGCTGGCCTATACCACCCTGGTGCCGGGGATCATCGCCACCTTCGTGTGGTTCACGCTGGTCCAGCGCATCGGCGCCGTGAAGGCCGCGACCTACCATTTCCTCAACCCGGTCTTCGGCGTCGCCATCGCCGCCGCGCTTCTGGGCGAGGAGCTGTCGCTGTGGGATCTGGGCGGCGTTCTGGTCGTGGCGGGAGGCATCCTCTGCGTGCAGCTCGCCCGCCCGCGCCGCTCAGCCGCGTGAGGCGCGCTCGGCCAGAAGCAGGACGCCGCCCGCCAACATCCCCCAGAAGGCCGCGCCGATGCCGAACAGGCTGAGCCCCGAGGCGGTGGTGACGAAGGTCACGACCGCCGCCGTTCGGTGCTCCTCGTCGCCGAGGGCGGTGACCAGCGCCAGCATCGCGGGCGCGGCGGCGGGCTTCACCAGCATGATCGCCAATGCCGGCGCGCCACCGGTGCAGATCTACCTGCTGCCGCAGCGCCTCGCCCGCGACGCCTTCATCGGCACCAGCACCGTGTTCTTCGCGACCGTCAACTGGCTGAAGCTCCCGGCCTTCCTGGCGCTCGGCCAGGTCAACCGCGAGAGCCTGGTGGCCTCGGCGCTCCTGGCGCCGGTCGCGGTGGCGGCGACGCTGGCGGGCGTCTCGCTGGTGCGGCGCATCCCGCAGAAACTTTTCTACGACATCATCCAGATCCTGATGGGGCTGGTCGGCCTGAAGCTGATCGCCGACGCCCTGACGGGCTGAGCCCCCGGACCGGAGGACCCCATGACCGACCCGACCCCCAGGCTGCTGCAGCCGTTCCCGCTCCGCGGCCTGACCCTGAGAAACCGCATGGTGGTTTCGCCGATGTGCCAGCACTCCGCCGTCGAGGGCGCGGTGCAGGACTGGCATGTCGTGCATTACGGCAAGTTCGCGATGGGCGGTGCCGGGCTTGTCCTGACCGAAAGCACCGCCGTCACCTCGGACAGCCGGGTCGGCATCGCCGATCTTGGCATCTGGTCGGACGAGCACGTGCCGGGCCTCGCGCGGTTGGCGGCCTTCGCCCGGTCTCAGGGCGCGGCCTTCGGCATCCAGCTCGCCCATGCCGGGCGCAAGGCATTTTCCGAGCCGCTCTGGGAGGGCGGCCGCGCACTCAGCCCCGAAATGCTCGACGCCACCGGCCTCGACTGGCGCCGGGTCGGCCCCAGCCCGATCGCCGCCAGCGGCGAGTGGTCGGAGCCCGAGGAATTGACCGTCGCGGATATCGAGGCGATCCGCGACGCCTTCGTGGCCGCCGCGCGCCGCGCCGACCGCGCGGGGGCGGATGTGGTCGAACTGCATTTCGGCCATGGCTACCTGCTGGCGAGCTTCCTGTCGCCGCTGTCGAACCGTCGGGCCGACCGCTATGGCGGATCGCCGGAAAACCGCATGCGTTTCGCCGTCGAGACCGCGGAGGCCGTCCGCGCCGCCTGGCCGGAGGAGAAGCCGCTGTTCGCCCGGCTCTCCTGCCTCGACGGCTCGGGGCAGGGCTGGGACATGGACGACACCGTGACGCTCGCCCGCGCGCTGAAGGGCGTCGGCGTCGATGTGATCGACTGCTCCTCCGGCGGGCTGACCGAAGAGACCCGCGGCTCGAACATCCCGCGCGGTCTGGGATTCCAGGTGCCCTTTGCCGCCGAGGTGCGCGCCCGCGCCGGCATCGCCACCCAAGCGGTCGGCATCATCCTGACGCCGGAACAGGCGGAGGCGGTGCTCTCTGCCGGGCAGGCCGACCTGATCGCGCTCGGCCGCGAGGTGCTGCGCACGCCCTACTGGCCGGCGGAGGCGCCATGCGCCCGGCGGCTTCTGGTCGTTCCGCGCGGCGATGCCCGGCTGGCTCGGGGGAAAGCTCTTCACCGGCGCGCTGATCCGACGGGAGCTCGGCCGCATCGCGCCGGAGCTCGCCGCCGTGCCGCTGGCCTTCGCCGCCCATCACCAGAGCCATGCGGCGTCGGCCTTCTACCCCTCGCCCTTCGGGGAGGCCGCCATCCTGACGCTGGACGGGGTCGGCGAATGGACCTGCGCCGCGATGGCGGCAGGCAGCGGCAATGCCGTCGAAGTGCTGAAGGAACAGCGCTTTCCGCATTCGCCGGGGCTGTTCTACAGCGCGCTCACGCAATATCTGGGCTTCAAGGTGCTGTCGGGCGAGTACAAGGTGATGGGGCTCGCCCCCTATGGCCGGCCGGTCCATGCGCAGACCATGTTCGAGCACCTGCTCGACCTGAAGCCCGACGGCTCCTTCCGGCTCGACATGGGCTATTTCGGCTTCGCGGCCGGGCAGAGCATGATCACCGAGCGGATGGAAACGCTGTTCGGCCGACCGCGCCGCCTGCCAGGCGAGCCGCTGGAGGCTTTCCACATGGACATGGCCGCCTCGCTGCAGGCGGTGACCGAGGAGATCCTGCGCCGCATGGTGCGCAACGCGGTGGCCGAGACCGGCATGCGCAATCTCTGCATGGCCGGCGGCGTGGCGCTGAATTCGGTGGCGAACGGCAAGATCCTGGCCGAGGGACTGATCGACCGGCTCTGGGTGCAGCCTGCGGCCGGGGATGCGGGCGCGGCGCTCGGCGCAGCGCTGGCCTATTGGCACGGCACGCTCGACCGGCCGGGGGCATCGGGTTTTTCGCGGCCGCCCTGGAGGTCCGCGCGATCGACGCCGGGGTGCTTCGCGGCGCGCTGCTGCCGCTGGGGCTCGCCACGCTGCTCGGCATGCTGCTGCCCGATCTCGCCGTCCTGCTTCAGCCGGTCTGGAAGATCGAGGCGATCACCCGGATCACCTTCGACGGCGTCGTCGGTCTGCTCGGGCTCCTGGGGCAGAACGTCACCGAGGACGTGGCGCACAAGGAAATCTGGATCGACGATTTCGGCGTCGCGGTCGGCGCGCCCTGTTCCGGCGTCGAAGGCTTCGCGATCATCACGGTCTTCACGCTGTTCTATCTCTGGCTGTTCCGCGACACCCTTATCCTGCGCCGCGCCTGGCTGCTCCTGCCGGTGGCGATCGCCTGCAGCTGGCTGCTGAACATCGTCCGGATCGCCGTGCTGGTGATGCTCGGGCGCCATGTCTCGCCCGAGCTTGCCGTCAACGGCTTCCACAGCCAGGCCGGGCTGCTGGCCTTCCTTGGGCTGTCCCTCGCCATCGCGATGGCGGCGCATTGCGTGCCCTGGCTGCAGAGGGAGCCGGGCGCGCGCCGCCGCGCCAAGCCCGCCTTCTTCGACGATCCCGCGGTGGCGATGATTCTGCCCTTCGCGGTCTTCATGGCCTCGGCCAGCCTTTTCACCGCCATCGCCGAGCTGCCCGGCCTGCATTATCCATGGCGCGCCGCGCTGATTGCCGGGGTCCTTTTCCTCTGCCGGAGGCCGCTGCTGGCGCTGGAGTGGCGGGCCGATCCGGTCTCGCTCGCCGCCGGGCTGGCGGTCGGCGGGCTCTGGATCGTGACCGCGCCCGCGGCGGAAGCGCTGGCCGGTCAGGGCCGCCGCCGCATTGGCCACGGCCGGGCCGACGCCCGGCAGGCCCGGCTCGCCGATCCCGCCCATCTTCGCGCCGCTTTCGACGATCGCGACATGTACCTCGGGCATCTGGTCCGGGCGCAGGATGTCGTAGCTGTCGAAGTTGCGCGCGCGCGGCGCGCCGTCCTCGTAGACATATTCCTCGACCAGCGTCTGCGACAGGCCGAGCGCCACGGCGGACTGCACCTGCGCCTCGATGATCGCCGGGTTCACGATGCTGCCCGGGTCGATCGCCACCCAGACCCGGTGGACGCGGATCTCGCCGCCGTCGAGCGATACCTCCGCCATGGTCGCGGCCTCCGAGCCGAAGGGCGAGGCCAGCGCGACGCCGCGGGCGCGGGTGGTGCCGTCTTCGGCCTGGTAGGGCCCGCGCTGCCAGCCGCCCGAGAGCTTCTCGACCTCCGAGAGCAGCGTGACATGGCGCGGCGAGGCCTCGACCAGTGCCTTGCGCATCTCGAACGGGTCACGGCCCGCAGCCTCGGCCAGCTCGTCGAGGAAGCCCTCGTAGAAATAGTCGTTCATCGAATGGCCGACCGCGCGCCAGTAGCCGATCACCGCGGGGTTGTCGGCATAGACATGGCCGATCCGGCGGTTCGGGATCGCGTAGGGCTTGCCCGAGATGCCCTCATGCGCCGAGCCGTCCTCGCCTGCCGGGGCGTTGTACCAGCGTCCGGTCGGACCTTCGCCGAGAACCTCGGCGGAGATCGCCAGCGAGCCGTCTGCCAGCACCGCGCCGCGGAAGCGGGCGACGCCGATCGGACGGACCGCGTCGCGCAGGAATTCCTCCTCGCGGGTCCAGGTCAGCTTGACCGGGCGGCCGGTGGCCTTGGCCAGCGCGATCGCCTGCGGGAACGGGTTGGCGGTGCGGTAGAGGAAATGCCTCCCGAAGAAGCCGCCCAGCATCTGCGAATGGATGCGGATCTGGCCGGGCGCGATCCCGGCGGCTTCGGCTGCGGCACCGAGGAACATCTCGGGCGCCTGGTTCGGCAGCCAGAGGTCGAGCGTGCCGTCCTCGTTGAAGCGCGCCGTGGTGGTCGGCGGCTCGAGCTGGCCATGCGCCAGGAAGGGCGCGCCATAGACCGCCTCGATCACCGTCTCGGCACCGTCGAGCGCGGCTGCGGCATCGCCTTCGGCCTCGACTTCCAGGCCGGGGCCTTCGAGCGCCAGCAGCTGGTCGCGGTAGCCCTGGCTGGAGAAGCCCTCGGGCAGCGGCCATTCGGCCTCGGCCTGCTGCCACTCGACCTCGGCCGCCTCGACGGCGCGGCGGGCCTGCCAGAACTTGTCGGCGACGACCGCCACGGCACCGTCGAGCAGATGCACGGAATGGACGCCGCGCATTGCCTCGATCTCGGCCTGGTTGGCAACCGAGGCCGGACCGAGCCCGAGGCGCGGCGCGTGCTGGACGGCGGCGCAGAGCATGCCCTCGACTTCGACATCGATGGCGTATTTCGCCTGGCCGGTGGATTTCTCGCGGATGTCGAGCCGCTTCAGCCCGGCGCGGATCCAGCGGAACTCCTCGGGCGCGCGCAAGCTGACCTCGGCGGGAACGGCCAGGTCCATCGCTGCCTCGGCCAGATCCCCATAGCCGATCTCGCGGCCCGAGGCCGCGTGCACGACCATCCCCGGACGGGTGGAGAGTTCGGCGGCGGGCACGCCCAGCTCGGCCGCGGCGGCCTCGATCAGCATGGCGCGGCCGGTGGCGCCGAGTTCCGGGCGTTCGAGCAGGGTGGCGAGGCCCGCGTTCCGGCGGTTGCCAACCTCTTCGCATGCCGCCGCTGAGCGGCTTTGGCCCGGCGCGCGCCAGGATCCGGGGCCCCAGGGGCGTGCCTTTTCCCGGGCAGGGTGTTCGCCACGACAGGAGGCCGTGCTATCCTTGCCGCAGGGCGGCCGCAGCACCGGCCCGTGTGGAGCCGCCGCCGGACGGCTCATCCGGAGGGAGTGACGATGTCCTGTTCCGCAGCGCGCGATTGTCCCGGAGCCTGCAGCTGCCTGCGCCCTGGCGCTTGCCTGTCAGGGGCCGGCCCGATCGGCGCCGTCCGCCTGTCCATGCGCGAAGGTCGGCCATGACCCGCCGCCCCGAGCTCGACTGGCTGCGCGTCCTGCTGTTCGCTCTGCTCGTCCCGCACCATGTCGCCATCGGCTTCGTGGACTGGGGCGCGGACATCTACCAATTCGTCAATGACCGGCTGGCGGGGGACGGGATGACGCTCTTCATCTACTGGAGCCATGGCTGGCGGCTGCCCTCGCTGTTCCTGATCGCCGGGATCGGCACCTGGTTCCTGACCGGAAGGGGCGCGGGGCCGCGCTTCATGGCGGCACGGCTGTCGCGGCTGCTGGTGCCGGCGCTGTTCGGCGCGCTGGTCCTCAACGCCGCCGGAGGCTACGCGATCGCGCGGATGACCGGCGATCCGGGCAGCTTCCCGGCCTTCTGGTCCGGCTGGCTGGACATCCATCGCGGCTCGCGGCGACGGAGGACCGGACCGTCCCGGAGAGCGGCGCATTGCGGACCGGTCCCGCCGGTGTCCGAGCTGCGGCCGCCAGACGGCGCCCGGCACACTCCAGAGGACACCGCTGCCTGCCCGGCAAGCCCTTGCGGCGGGATCAACCCCGCGCTTCGCGCAGGACCGGGGCCGCGCGCGGCGCACCCGCCGCAGCTTCGGAGCTGCGGGCGGCAAGGGCCGGGCAAAGGGTCAGGAATTCGATCATCGTGGCGCGCTGCGGCAGCGAGCGCACCGTCGCGAAGACCGGAGCACCGTCGGGGCCCTTGAGCCGGAAGCAGAAACTGCTGCGTGCGCCCTCGCCCAGAACGAAACTGCTGATTTCCCGGCGCAGGGGATCCCGCTGGTCCTCCAGCCCCCAGTGCCGGAACGCATCCCCGAGCGTGATGCGCGCCAGCGCGGTCTCGGGCGAAACGTCCCAGAGCCCGCCATAGGCCGCGTTCGACATCAACATCGCGCCCTCCGTGTCGAACACCGCAACCGCCTGCTCGAAGGCATTGAGAACCGAATGGCCGAGGTCGATCTCCGAGCGGAAGCGCCGCTTGAGAGAAACTTCCGAGGAGATGTCCTCGAACAGGAAGGCCACCGCCCCGTCGGGATGCGGCTGGCCGGTCACCCGGTAGGTCTGGCCGGTGGGCAGGGTCCAGGTCTCCTTGTAGCGGCCGTCCTCGGCGGCGGCCTCGAGCCGCGCGATGCGCAGCCGCCAGCTCTTGTAGTCGCGCGGCTCGGGGATGCGCTGGTTCTCGCGCAGCGCATCGAGGAAGGCATGCAGCGTCGGCCGCTGGGTCAGCATTTCGGGCCCCAGCGCGGTCAGGTCGATCAGAGCCGGATTGAACAGCACGAGGCGCCGCTTGGCATCGAAGATCGCCAGCCCGATCGGCAGCTGCGCGAAGGTCTTGCCGAGCGTGCCGATGAATTCCTTCAGCGAGGCTTCGGCCTGGACCAGCTGGTCGATCGGCAGGGCGAAGCACAGCTTGGCCGCATCGCCGGGGCAGTCATGCAGCTCGTACCAGTTCGGACTGCCGCCGCGCCAGCTCTGCCGCGAGATCCGGCGCGGCGGCGATGCGCCCTCCCAAGCCTCGAAGGCGAGGCCGGGAAAGACCGGCCGCGGCGGCCATGAGGCCAGCGCCTCCTCGCCGTATTCGCGCTGCATCTCGTCCATGTAGGCGCGGTTCGCCCAGATCACGGTGCCGTCGGGCTGCTGGCGCCAGGTCAGGACCGGGCTGTCCTCCGCGACGGAGCGCAGCATTTCGAGCTCTGCCTCCATGGCCTGGACCGCATAGGGCTCGAACGCGTCGGGCGTCTCCTCGCCGACCGGCTCGCAGAGCGCGGCGCGCAGAACCCCGCCATGCCGCTCGGCATGAAGCACAAGCGCGGCCGCGCCCGCGGCTTTCTCGGCGATTTCGAGGATATCGCCGTCGCGCAGCTCCGACAGGCGCTGCTCGAGGCGGGAAAATCGCCCGGCATAGGTGGCGAGGAACCTGCTCCAGTCGTCGCAGCCCGGCTGGCCCGCCGAGAGCAGGCCCAGCGCGCGCCCTGTCGCGTCGACGAGGCTCCGGCCGCGGAAAAGATAGACGATGCCTTCCTCGTCGGGCGGCCGCGCCAGGGACGCGCCGCCGGGCAGCGGCGGCACGGCAAGTCGCAGAAGCATCACCCCCGCTAGCGCCGAAGCGATGCCGACGCCCACCATCGCCAGCCCGGTCGCAACAAAATCCATGAAACGCCATTCCGCAAGAATCTCCAGCTCTAGCGGTGACTCCGATTGGTTAATGCTGCGTTAATCCTCGCCTGTCGGCAGCGATCCGGCGCAGCCGCGCAGGCGGCGGCGTGCCTTTGCACGGGACGCGGAGCACTCAGGCGCGGATCGGCTCGTTCTCGCCCAGCGCGCCGCGTTCGGCGCGTGTCAGCCGGTCCATCGGCCAGGTGACCTCGATGATCGCGCCGCTGCGCTGGCCCTGCCCCGGTTCGACGCCGACATGGGCATCGCGGCCATTGGAGAACCGCAGGCTCGCGCCCGAGCGCTCCAGCAGGGTCTTGGCGATGAAGAGGCCGAGTCCCATGCCCTCGTATTCCGGGCGCCGCGCCTTTTCCTCGGCGGATTTGCGGCGCCGCAGGAACGGGTCTCCGAGGCGGCCGATCACCTGCGGCTGGAAGCCCGAGCCGTCATCGGCGATGCGGATGATGATCGAGTCCTCGGTCCATTGCGCATCGACCCAGATATGGCCCTCGGCGAAATCCACGGCGTTCTGCGCGAGGTTCCTCAGCCCGTGGATGATCTCGGGCTTGCGGTAGATCACCGGCTGCTCGCTGTCGCCGCCCGAGGCGGGGGCGACGTGGAAATGCACCCGCTTGCCGCGCGCCATGTGCGGCTCGGCCGCCTCGCGGATCACGGTGTCCAGGGGCGCGGTCAGAAGGTGCTTGTCATCCTTGCCGGCCCGGCCCATCGAGCGCAGGATGTCGCGGCAGCGGTCGGCCTGGTCGCGGATCAGCTCGGCATCGCTTTTCAGGTCGGGATCGTCGAGCTCGCCCACCAGTTCGGAACTGACCAGCTTGATCGTCGCCAGGGGCGTGCCCAGCTCATGCGCGGCCGCGGCCACCACGCCGCCGAGATCGGTCAGCTTCTGTTCGCGCACCAGCGCCATCTGCGTGGCCAGCAGCGCCTCGGACATCGAATGGATTTCCAGGCTGATGCGGCGCGCATAGGAGGCCAGGAAGACGATGCCGATGTTCAGCGCCAGCCAGAAGCCGACGATGAAATCGCCGGGCATGTCGATCAGCCGGCCCGTCTCGGTGCGCAGCGGCAGGTGGAACACCGCCACCAGCGTCAGCAGCGTGCAGGACACCGCGCCGAGGAGCAGCGTCGAGCCCAGCGTCAGCGCCGAGGCCGAGATCGTCACCGGGACGAGGATCAGGAGCGCGAAGGGATTGTGCAGACCGCCGGTCAGGTAGAGCAGGAAGCAGAGCTGCGAGATGTCGAAGAGCAGCATCGACACGACTTCGCTTTCGCTCAGCCGCTTGTTCTCGGGGAAGACCAGGATCGCCAGCAGGTTGGCGATGATCGACGCGCCGACCGCGAGATAGCAGAGCCCCAGTTCCAGATCGACCTGGAAGTAGCGGTCGACGACGGTGATGGCGGCGAGCTGGCCGACGACGGCGATCCAGCGCAGCACGACGAGGGTGCGCAGCCGGATCCAGTGCGTTCGGGCGGCGGGGTTGAACGGATCGAGCGCGGGATCTTCCATTTCTTTCCGTGACCTGCCCCGGTTCCCTCTTGGTCGCTGGTGCGTCTCTCTATATGGGAAACAGGCGGAGTGCAAAGGAGTTGTGCCATGTCCCCCCGTCTTGCCGTTCTTCTCGCCGGAACCGCGCTGGTCGCCGTGCTGGGCGCCACGGCGGGCTATGTGCTGCTCGGAAGCGGCGGCGACGACCGCTTCGCGCAATGCCGCGAAACCCAGGTGGCGGGCGGCCTCGGCGCGGTCGGCGGGCCCTTCGAGCTGGTCAATGCCGCGGGCGAGACCGTCACCGACAGGGATGTCTTCACGCAGCCGTCGCTGGTCTATTTCGGCTACACCTTCTGTCCCGATGTCTGCCCGCTCGACAACCAGCGCAATGCCGAAGCCGCCTATATCCTGGAAGAGGAGATGGGCATCGAGGTGACGCCGGTCTTCATCTCGGTCGATCCGGCGCGCGACACGCCCGAGGTGGTCGGCACATTCGCGGCGAATTTCCACGAGCGGATGATCGGGCTGACCGGCAGCCCCGAGCAGGTCAAGGCGGCCAGCCAGGCCTACAAGACCTATTACCGGCTGCACGAGGACCGGGAGGACAATCCCTATTACCTCGTGGACCATTCCACATTCACCTACCTGGTCCTGCCCGGCGAGGGCGTGGTGGAGTTCTTCCGCCATCCCGATTTCGCCAAGGGAACATCGCTTGCCGGAGATGTTGCCGAGCGGACCGCCTGTTTTGTTGACAATATGTGACCCAAATTGACGCCCGGGGCCGGGTGTCCTAGAGGTTGAAAAAAGAGAAATACGGAGAAAGCCATGGCCGAAGCAGAGATGCAGGACATCGGGGAGGACAAGAGCCTGCTCCTGGTTGACGATGACGAGCCGTTCCTGAAGCGGCTGTCGCGCGCCATGGAGAAGCGCGGCTTCGAGCCGGAATGCGCGGGCTCGGTCGCGGCCGGGAAGGCGATCGCCACGGCGCGTCCCCCGGCCTTCGCAGTGGTCGACCTGCGGCTCGAAGACGGCAACGGGCTCGACGTGGTCGAAGTGCTGCGCGAGAAGCGCCCGGATTGCCGGGTGGTCGTGCTGACCGGCTACGGCGCCATCGCCACCGCCGTGGCGGCGGTGAAGATCGGCGCGACCGACTACCTGTCGAAGCCCGCCGATGCCAATGACATCACCTCGGCGCTGCTGGCGACCCAGGACGAGCTGCCGCCGCCGCCGGAGAACCCGATGTCGGCCGACCGCGTCCGCTGGGAGCATATCCAGCGCGTCTACGAGCTCTGCGACCGCAACGTGTCGGAAACCGCGCGGCGGCTGAACATGCACCGCCGCACGCTGCAGCGCATCCTGGCGAAGCGCAGCCCGCGCTGACGGAAAAGGGGCGCGCCCTGCGGCACGCCCCCCTCACCCCGGCCCTCTCCCCGGCGGGGAGAGGGAGAGCGCCCCGGCCTCACGGCTTCGGCGCAGACATGCCCCCCGAGATCTCCTCGGTGCCTTCCTCGCTCAGCGGATCGGGCAGCACCAGGTTCAGCACCACGGCGAGCCCCGCCGCGGGCAGCAGCCCCGAGGTCAGGAGGATGCGCAGCGTGTCGGGCAGGTGCTGCAGCGCCTGCGGTTCGAGCTGCAGCCCGAGCCCCAGCGACAGCGAGATCGCGAAGATCACCATGTTGCGCTTGTCCCAGGTCACGGCCGAGAGCATCGAGATGCCCGAAGCCACCACCATGCCGAACATCACGATCACCCCGCCGCCCAGCACCTCGATCGGGATGGTGCGGATCAGCCCGCCGACCTTCGGCACCAGCCCGCAGATGATCAGGAAGATCGCGCCGATCGTCACGATATGGCGGCTCATCACCCCGGTCATCGCGATCAGCCCGACATTCTGGGAAAACGACGTGTTGGGCAGCGAGCCGAAGACCGCGGCCAGCGCGGTGCCCGCGCCGTCGGCGAAGGTCGCGCCGGTGATCTCTTCCTCGGTCGCCTCGCGGTCGGCGCCGCCCTTGGTGATGCCCGAGACATCGCCCACCGTCTCGATCGCCGAGACCACCGCCATCAGGCAGAAGCCGACCACGGCGGCAATGCTCAGCTCGAAGCCGTAGCGGAACGGATCGGGCAGCGCGAAGGCGGCGGCGCTGTTCCAGCTGCCGGCGATCGACGAGACCGGCAGCGAGCCAATCAGGATGGCATAGACATAGCCGACCGCGAGGCCGATCAGTACCGCCGAAATCGACAGGATCCCCTTGGTGAAGAACTTGACCCCGAGCGTCACCAGCACGACGATCAGCGCCGCCGACCAATGCGCGAGGCTGCCGTAGTCCGGCGTCCCCTTCAGCGGCACGCCGCCGGCCGCGTACTGGATGCCGACCTGGACCAGCGCCAGCCCGATCATCAGCACCACGAGCCCGGTCACCAGCGGCGGCAGCGCGAAGCGGATCTTGCCGATCACCAGCCCGAGGCAGAAATGGAAGAGCCCGCCGATGAAGGCGCCGGTGAAGAGCGCGGCCAGCCCGTCGACGCCCTTGCCCGCCACCAGCGGGATCATGATCGGCAGGAAGGCGAAGGAGGTGCCCTGCACGATCGGCAGCCTGGCGCCCACCGGACCGATCGAAACCGTCTGGATCAGCGTCGCCACGCCCGCGAAGAGCATCGCCATCTGGATGAGGTAGAGCAGCTCCGGGAAGTCCGGCGAGCCCGAGCCGAAGCCGAAGCCCGCCGCCCCCGCCACGATGATCGCCGGGGTCACGTTTGACACGAACATCGACAGAACGTGCTGGATTCCCAGCGGAATCGCCTTGACCAAGGGCGGCATGTAATTCGGGTCGCGCAATTGCGCGGCAGTGCCTATGGATTCATCACTCATGGAATTGCCCCTCTTTCGCCAGGATGCCGCACTGCATCCCCTTGCCTGCATCCATTCCGTCGGGAACTGTGCCGGGGCGGCCAGACGATGCAGCTGCCGCGCCGAGCGGAAACGACGAAGACTTCGGCAAAGCCCGGCTTTTGGGCAGAGCTGCCGAAAAACGGGGCAAGAATGAACGGATACCTGACGACCCATGTGCTGGACACCGCGCGCGGCTGCCCGGCCGCCGGGCTGAAGATCGTGCTCTACCGGATGGAGCCGGCAAGCCGCGAATTGCTGGCGGCGATGCACACCAACGAGGACGGCCGCACCGACACGCCGATCCTGCCCAAGCAGAATTTCGGCACCGGCGAATACGAGCTCGAATTCATGGCGGGCGACTACCTGCGCGCCACCGGACAGGCGACCGAGAGCCCGCTGTTCCTCGACCTGATCCCGATCCGCTTCGGCATTTCCGACGCCTCCGCGCATTACCACGTGCCGCTGCTGCTGTCGCCCTACGGCTATTCGACCTATCGCGGCAGCTGAGCATTCGCAGGTGGAGCAAACGGCATGAAAGTCATCATCGTCGGCGCCGGCATCGGCGGCCTGAGCGCCGGGATCGCGCTGCGGCGCATCGGCTGGGACGTCGCGATCTATGACCGCGTCACCGAGGTGAAGCCGGTGGGCGCGGCGATTTCGGTCTGGTCGAACGGGGTCAAGTGCCTGAATTACCTGGGCCTGCGCGACGAGGTCGCTGCGATCGGCGGGCGCATGGATGGCATGGGCTATCTCGACGGTCTCAGCGGCGAGGTGATGACCCGGTTCAGCTTCGCGCCGCTGGTCGAGGAGGTCGGGCAGCGCCCCTACCCGGTGTCGCGCGCAGAGCTGCAGAGCATGCTGATGCGTGTCTTCGGCCCCGAGAGCCTGCATCTGGGCCGCAGGGTCACGGCGGTCTCGCAGCAGGGCGGCACCGTCACCGCGACCTTCGAGGATGGCCGCACCGACACGGCCGACATGCTGATCGGCGCGGATGGCGCGCATTCCGTGGTGCGCACCCATGTGCTGGGGAGGCCAGCCGAGCGGCGCTATGCGGGCTACGTGAACTGGAACGGGCTGGTGGCGGCCGATGCCGGGCTGGCGCCCCCCGACGAATGGACGGTCTTCGTCGCCGAGGGCAAGCGCGTCTCGCTGATGCCGATCGCCGGGGACCGGTTCTACTTCTTCTTCGACACGCCCGGCCCTTCCGGCCGGACCGTCGCGCGCGACGCCTTCCGTGCCGAGCTGAAGGCCGAATTCGCCGGCTGGGCGGACCCCGTGCAGCGGCTGATCGAGCGGATCGACCCGATGGCGGCCAACCGCATCGAGATCCATGACATCGACCCGTTCCACACCTGGGTGAAGGGGCGGATCGCGCTCCTGGGCGACTCGGCGCACAACACGGCGCCGGATATCGGCCAGGGCGGCTGCATGGCGCTGGAAGACGCGGTCGTTCTGGCGATCGCGCTGCAGACCAACAGCCTGGGCATCGAGGACGCGCTGCGCCGCTACCAGGCCCGCCGCACGGACCGCGCCGCCGAGCTGGTGCTGCGCGCCCGCAAGCGCTGCGACGTCACCCATGCCAAGGACCCAGCGGCGACGCAGGCCTGGTATGACGGGCTGCGCCGCGAGGACGGCAGCAACATCATGCGCGGCATCATTTCGAACATCGCAGGCAATCCGCTCGGCTGACGGCAGCGCTTGGGCGGCACATTAGGAGGAAGACGCGTTGGACATGACCCTGATCGAGGCCTGGGCGGAATTCGCCGTCCGCTGGCTGCATGTGATCACAGGCATCGCCTGGATCGGCTCCTCGTTCTATTTCATCGCGCTCGATCTCGGCCTGCGCACGCCGCTGGAGCCGAAGGAGGGCGTCAAGGGCGAGGAATGGCAGGTCCATGGCGGCGGCTTCTACCATATCCAGAAATACCTGGTGGCGCCCGCGCGGATGCCCGAGGACCTGATCTGGTTCAAATGGGAAAGCTACGCGACCTGGCTGTCGGGCTTCGCGCTGATGGTGCTGGTCTATTACATGGGCGCCGAGATCTTCCTGATCGACCCCAACGTGCTCGACATCCCGGTCTGGGCGGGCATCCTGATCTCGCTGGGCTCTCTGGCCTTCGGATGGATCGCCTATGACCGGATCTGCAAGTCGAAATTCGGCGACGACCACACCAAGCTGATGATCGGGCTCTACGTGATCCTCGTCGTCATCGCCTTCTTCTACACGCATGTCTTCTCGGGCCGCGCCGCGCTGCTTCACCTGGGCGCCTTCACCGCGACGATCATGTCGGCGAATGTGTTCTTCATCATCATGCCGAACCAGCGGATCGTGGTCGCCGACCTGAAGGCCGGACGCACGCCCGACCCGAAATACGGCATCATCGCCAAGCAGCGCTCGACCCACAACAACTACCTGACGCTGCCGGTGCTCTTCATGATGCTGTCGACGCATTACCCGCTGGCCTTCGCCAGCCAGTGGAACTGGCTGATCGCGGCGCTGGTCTTCCTGATGGGCGTGACGATCCGGCATTTCTTCAACACGATGCACGCGACGAAGACGCTGCTGTGGTGGACCTGGGGGCTGACGCTGCTGCTGTTCCTCGCCATCATGGGGCTGAGCCTCGGGCCGATCCAGAACATGGACTGGGAGGACGAGGCCAAGCTGACGCCCGCGGCCGAGCGCTTCGCTGCCGCGCCGGGCTTCGACGAGGTGGCCGAGGTGGTGGTCAACAGCTGCTCGATGTGCCACGCGCCCGAGCCGGGCGTGCCCGGCATCGGCCCGGCGGCTCCCAAGGGCGTGCGGCTCGACAACCCCGGCTGGATCGCCACGCATGCCCGCGACATCTACCTGCAGGCAGGCGTCACCAACGCCATGCCGCCGGGCGCCTACAACTACATGACCGACGAGGACCGGGCGCTGATCGTCGCCTGGTACCGCGCCGCCGAATGACCCCCGGGGGCGCCCGCCCCCGGCCCTGCCGCAATTCTGCCAGCCATCCTGCGCTATTGCACAAGGCTCCTGCGCCCTCGGCACTGGTCAAAAGCCCCGCATTGCGCTAACCCGGCCCTCCAAATGCAAGCCACAGGAGCCGGGTGATGTCGGAATCGGGCGAATACACGGACGCGATCTCTCCGATCGAGGAAATCATCGACGATGCCCGCAACGGGCGGATGTTCATTCTCGTCGATCACGAGGACCGCGAAAACGAGGGCGACCTCGTCATCCCCGCGCAGATGGCAACGCCCGAGGCGATCAACTTCATGGCCACCCATGGCCGCGGCCTGATCTGCCTGTCGCTGCCCGGCGAGCGCATCGACGCGCTCGGCCTGCCGCTGATGGCCTCGCAGAACTCGTCGCGCCACGAGACCGCCTTCACCGTCTCGATCGAGGCCCGCGAAGGCGTCACCACCGGCATCTCGGCCTATGACCGCGCGCGCACCGTCGCCGTCGCGATCGACCCGTCGAAAACCGGTGCCGACATCGCCACCCCCGGCCACATCTTCCCGCTGCGCGCCCGCGACGGCGGCGTGCTGGTCCGCGCCGGCCATACCGAAGCGGCCGTGGACGTGTCGCGCCTGGCAGGCCTCAACGCCTCCGGCGTGATCTGCGAGATCATGAAGGAAGACGGGTCGATGGCCCGCCTGCCCGATCTGGTGTCCTTCGCGCAGCTGCACAACCTCAAGATCGGCACCATCGCCGACCTGATCGCCTATCGCCGCCGCCACGACAACCTGGTGAAATGCACCGAAGAGCGCCAGATCACGTCGCAATTCGGCGGCAACTGGGCGATGAAGGTCTATACCGACCAGTCGCATGGCGACGAGCACATCGCGCTGGTCAAGGGCGACGTGACCACGCCCGGCCCGGTGCTGACCCGGATGCACACGCTCGACCCGATGCTCGACATCGTCGGCATCGGCGATGCGGGCCGCGCCACCGAGTTCCAGCGCGCCATGTCCCAGATCGCCGAGGAAGGCCGCGGCGTCGTCGTGCTGATCCGCGACACCACGCTGAAGCTCGCCACCGAGGATGCCGCCAGCCCGGCCACGCTGCGCCGCTACGGCCTCGGCGCGCAGATCCTCAGCTCGCTCGGCCTGCACGAGCTGGTGCTGCTGACCAACTCGCCGAAGCCCAAGATCGTCGGCCTCGACGCCTACGGCCTGTCGATCACCGACACCCGTCGGATCGACGACTGATCCGCCGCTTTCCGCGCTCCGCACGGACGCAGCGGAAAGCAGCACTTGCCAAGCCTCCTGCCGGATTGCAGTCTTGCCGCAGACCAACCGGCGGGAGGCCCGCAATGCCCCGATACGCACTGACCCCGGTGCTCGATCCCGAGCCCGTGATGCATGACCAGCGGCTGTCCAAGCGGACCGGCGCAAGCTTCCTTCCAAATATCGCCATCGACCCGACCTGCGGGCGCTATGCGCTCAAGGCGCTGCTGAAATGGCATTACAGGAAGCAGACCGGCGTCACGGCCGAGGGCGTGACGCTGCCGAGGCCCTCCAATCCGTTCAAATCGCTGGCGGCCTACGATCCGGAAAACGACTTCCGGCATTTCGGCACGCTGCTCGCGGCGCCGGACAACCTGCCCGGCACGATCGGCGACTATGTGGACATGCTCGGGAATTTCGGCCCGCTGATCGCCAATGGCAGCGGCGTCGGCAAGGCCGGCGCCTCCGTCGGACATTACATCCTGCTGGTCGGGGCCGATGCCGCGACCGGGACTCTCTACTACAAGGACCCGCTGCGCGGCGACCAGCTGTTCGACGAGCCCCATGGCGACCTGGGGCCGAAGATCCGCTGGCTCTGCCATGGACAGCAGACGATCGGCCAGACGCTCGCCGCGCTGGGACAGAGCCAGGACTATGCCGACATGGCCTTTACCTGAACGCCACGGCGCCCCGCCGCGCGCGGCCGGCCGGGACGAAACTCTTGTGCTTTGCGGCGCATGGAGGTAGGTGGCCTTTCCGAACTCTCTGAGGAGCCAGTTTCATGGCCAGCATTACCCATTACACCCTGCCGCGCCCGGAATTCGAAGACGCTCCGAAGGTGCTCATCGTGGTCTCTCCCTACTACAAGGAGATCGCTGACGCGCAGCTGGCGGGGGCGCGGGCCGAACTGGATGCGGCAGGCGCCGCCCACGAGACCATCGAGGTCCCCGGCGCGCTGGAAATCCCGACCGCGATCCGCATCGCCTACCGCCAGGCCGATTTCGACGGCTTCGTGGCGCTCGGCTGCGTGATCCGCGGCGAGACCACCCATTACGACACCGTCTGCAACGACAGCTCGCGCGCGCTGCAGCTGCTGGGCCTCGAAGGCGCCTGCATCGGCAACGGCATCCTGACCGTCGAAAACCTCGACCAGGCCATCGTCCGCGCCGAGCCGGGCGAACAGAACAAGGGCGGCGGCGCCGCGGCGGCCGCGCTGCACCTGATCGCGCTGACCCGCAAATTCGCGCCTGCGGCCAAGGGCATCGGCTTCAAGACCGGGAGCAAGCAGGCATGACCACGCTTTCCGGCAACCAGAAACGCGCGATGCGCTCGGCCGCGCGGTTCTTCGCCGTCCAGGCGCTGTTCCAGATGGAGCAGTCCGACGCGCCGATCGGCCAGATCGTCAAGGAATTCGCGGATCACCGCTTCGGCGAGGAGTTCGAGGACTATGCCATGCAGGAGGCCGACGTGAAGGTCTTCCGCACGCTGGTCAACGGCGCCGTCGACAACCAGGGTTCGATCGACAAGATGACCGACCGGGCGCTGGTGGCGAAATGGCCGATCGACCGGATCGACCCGACGCTGCGGGCGCTGTTCCGCGCCGCGGGCGCCGAGCTGACCGTCGCCGACACGCCGCCGCGCGTGGTGATCGTCGAATACGTCCAGATCTCCCAGGCCTTCTTCCCGGACGGCAAGGAATCGCGCTTCGTCAATGCCGTGCTCGACCACATGGCGCGCGAGGCGAAACCGGAAGCCTTCTGAGCCCGGTCCCGGCCGGCGCGCCTGCCAGCGCGCCGATCTGCCCCTGCTTCTGCCCCTTGAGCCCGGCGCTGCCGCCGCCCATAGTCGCGCCATGCCGAGCCTCGACCTCCGTCTTCCCACGCCCGACGACACCGCCGCCCTTGCCCGCCGCCTGAAGAGCCGGGGGAGATCGGTGCCGATGCCGCCCTTCAGGCTGCCGAGGCAGGCCTCGGCGGCGGCGGCGGCCTCCCGTCCGGATCCGGCGCCGTCGACCACCGCGATCAGCAGGTTGTCCTCCACGCGGCGGATCAGGTAGCCGTCGCCCGAGGCCTGGCCGCGGATCTTCGGCCTGGAGGCGACGCCCCAGCCCAGCTCCTGGCCCGCGGTGCCGGACGGTATCGTGCCCTGGGCTACCGCGATTTCCATTTGACGACCGTCACGGTGACGCCTTCGCCGGGGGCGGAGCGGATGTCGAATTCGTCCATGATGCGCTGGGTGCCGGGCAGGCCGAGCCCGAGGCTGTTGCCGGTGGAGAAGCCGTCGGTCATCGCGGCGTGGATGTCGGCGATGCCCGGACCGCGGTCCTCGGCGGTGATGCGCAGCCCTTGGCGCCGCTCGGCATCGACCGCCGCGAAGGAGATCATCCCGCGTTCGGCATAGGAGACGATGTTGCGCGCCAGTTCCGAGATTGCGGTGGCGATCAGCGCCTGTTCGGGACGGCTGAAGCCGATCTCGGCCGCCAGGTGCCGCCCGATCTGGCGCGCGGCCACCACGTCGCCGTCGCGTTCGATCCGCTGCATCTGCGGCGCGGCGAGGTCGAGGCCGGTCATCAGGCGGCCCTGCCGAGCATCGCCAGCCCGGTCTCGAGATCGAGCGCGGTCGGCACGTCGGCGAGGGTGAGCCCGAGCAGCACCATGGAGAAGGCCACCTCGGGCTGGATGCCGACGATGACCATGCGCGCGCCGCGCAGCTGCACGGCGGCGGCAATGTCGCTGAGCGTGCGGGTGCCGAAGCTGTCGAGCACGTCGAGCGCGCTGACATCGAAGATCACGCCGGTGGCGCGGTGGCGGATCACGTCCTCCAGCACGCGGGCCTGCAGCGCGAGGATGTCGCTGTCGCTCAGATCCTCCTGGATCGAGGCGATCAGCGTGCGGCCCTGGCGCAGGATGGGGACGCGGACCGGCATGGCTCAGATCTCCAGCATGCGTTCGGCCATCTCGATGCCGTGCTGCAGGTCGCCCGCGGTGCGCAGCGCCTCGCCGGTGACCCCTATCTTGACCAGCGCCTGCGCGACCTCGGCGGAAAGCCCGGTCAGCACCGAGGAGGCGCCCATCAGCCGCGCCGCGGTCATGGTCTGGATCAGATGGTTGGCGACGGCGCTGTCGACCGCGGCGACGCCGGTGATGTCGAGGACCACGGCGCGGGCGCGGTGGTCGCGGATGCCTTCCAGGAGCTTCACCGTCAGGCTGCGCGCGCGGTAGCTGTCGAGCGTGCCCACCACCGGGATCAGCAGGAGCCCGTCGCGCAGCTGCAGCACCGGGGTCGGCAATTCGCTCATTTCCCTCTCCCGCTGTTCGATCGTCGCCTCGCGCGCCTCCACATAGGTTTCCAGCGCCTGCGCCATGTCGAAATGCGCGATCTTGATCAGCGACAGCAGCAGCGCCAGCGCGCGGCCCGGGTCGTCCTGCATCCGGTCCATCACCCGGTGGCCGAGCCGGTGCAGGTAATAGGCATAGGCGCCGACATAGAGCGTCGGCGTCACCCCGGAGCGTTCGTGGATCTGGCCGATCTGGCGGCGGTTGCGGACGTAATCCTCGTCCAGCGCCGCGGTGACCAGTTCGCGGAAATACTTGAGTTGCCCCTTCTTCACCCGGGCGATCTGCTCGTCGCTGCGGAAATGGCGCCGCGCGTCGTCGAAGCTCAGCAGATGGGCATAGAAATCCTCGATGATCTGTTCGGCCAGCTCGTCCGCGGTCACCGCCAGCGCCTCTGCCTGGCGGCGGTCGGTTTCGGTGATGTCGAACCATCTGAGCTGATCGGCGATTTGGCCCCCCGGAGGACCGTGGCGGCCGCCCGAGGACGCAATGATGTCATCCATTTGAAATCCCGCAAGCCTGTGCTTTTGCCTGGGCGAGCTTGGCGGAAAAACGGATAATGATTGGTGAACCGGCCCCCGGCTTTCCGTCCGGGGTCCGGAGAACCTTCAGAAAGGGCAAGACGACGCTGACCGAGAAATTCCTGCTCTACGGCGGCGCCATCCAGATGGCCGGCCAGGTGCGGGCCAAGGGCGAGGCGCGGCGCACGCGCTCCGACTTCATGAAGATGGAGCAGGACCGCGGGATCTCGGTCTCGGCCTCGGCGATGTCCTTCGATTTCGGGCCCTACCGGTTCAACCTCGTCGACACGCCCGGCCACTCGGACTTCTCCGAGGACACCTACCGCACGCTGACCGCGGTGGACGCGGCAATCATGGTGATCGACGGCGCCAAGGGCGTGGAAAGCCAGACGCAGAAGCTGTTCGAGGTCTGCCGCCTGCGCGACCTGCCGATCCTGACCTTCTGCAACAAGATGGACCGCGAAAGCCGCGACGTCTTCGAGATCATCGACGAGATCCAGGAGAACCTGGCGATCGACGTGACGCCTGCCAGCTGGCCGATCGGCATGGGGCGCGAGTTCCTCGGCTGCTACGACCTGCTTCGCGACCGGCTGGAGCTGATGGACCGCGCCGACCGCAACAAGGTGGCCGAGAGCATCGCCATCGAGGGGCTCGACGATCCGAAGCTTGCCGAGCATGTCCCGCCGGAGCTGCTGGCGCAGCTTCGCGAGGAGATCGAGATGGCGCGCGAGCTGCTGCCCGCGCTCGACCCGCAGGCCGTGATGGACGGCACGATGACGCCGATCTGGTTCGGCTCGGCGATCAACTCCTTCGGGGTCAAGGAACTGATGGACGGGATCGGCAATTACGGCCCCGAGCCGCAGCCGCAATCCGCCAGCCCCCGGCAGATCGCGCCGGACGAGAAGAAGGTCACCGGCTTCGTCTTCAAGGTCCAGGCCAACATGGACCCCAAGCACCGCGACCGCGTCGCGTTCCTGCGGCTGGCCTCCGGGCATTTCCAGCGCGGCATGAAGCTCACGCATGTGCGCAGCAAGAAGCCGATGGCGATCTCGAATCCGGTGCTCTTCCTGGCTTCCGACCGCGAGCTGGCCGAAGAGGCCTGGGCGGGCGACATCATCGGCATCCCGAACCACGGGCAGCTGAGGATCGGCGACACGCTGACCGAAGGCGAGGCGCTGCGCGTCACCGGCATTCCGAGCTTCGCGCCGGAACTGCTGCAGGGCGTGCGCTCCGGCGATCCGATGAAGACCAAGCACCTGGAAAAGGCGCTGATGCAGTTCGCCGAGGAAGGCGCGGCCAAGGTCTTCAAGCCGATGATCGGTTCGGGCTTCATCGTCGGCGTGGTCGGCGCGCTGCAATTCGAGGTGCTGGCCAGCCGGATCGAGCTGGAATACGGCCTGCCGGTGCGCTTCGAGCCGTCGCAATTCACCTCGGCCCGCTGGGTCACGGGGCCGAAGGACAAGCTCGAGAAATTCGTCGACACCAACAAGGGCCACATGGCCGCCGACAATGACGGCGACATGGTCTACCTGACGCGCCTGCAATGGGACATCGACCGGATCGAGCGCGACTATCCCGACCTGACCCTCTCGGCCACCAAGGAAATGATGGTCTAGACCCCAANGCTCGGGGCCATCTGCACGGCNAGCTGCCGAAATGCCGATGGCCCGCCNGCGAAGCCGGGCGGACTGCGCCCGGCNTCCCTGNCGGAGCCCCCCGGNAAGAGATTGGCCGCGGACGGAATGTCCCCGNGACCCGCGCNGCGGGAGNACGGCACTTTGCGGTCTTTNTCTGGCCCGCGGGCGCCCGAGTTCACCGCAAGNCAGCCATGCACCTTGATGNCCGGGACCGGGCAGCCGGGGTCNCGCCACGCGGGTCCGGACAGGCAGGTCGTCCCCCGTCAGCTAGCCGTCGGCCGGAACTGCGGCGCCGCCGCCCATCGGCGCGCGGCGGATGCCCCGGCGAGACGGACAAGCGGCAGCCGGTCCGCATGAGCCTCCAGCCGGGTCTTCCGACCGGAAATGGATGGAACGTGGCCTAACCGACGACGGAGGCGCTGATCGCCTTGTCCATGACCGCGCGCTTCGCGTCCATGTCGCCGNCCGTACCAGGTCCTGAGGAACTTCTTCTTCGCCCGGCGGCGGTAGAGCGCCACGCGGATATGCTCGAACAGCTTGATCTTGTGGCGCGGGTTCTCGTAGCGCCAGGCGGCCGAGCCATGCGGCGTCTTGCGCTCGAATTCCGGGAATTCCCGCGACAGGTATTCCAGGTAATCGGGCTCGAACATCCGGAAGAACGGGTTGTCGTGGCGGTCCCAAGGCTTCAGCGGCCCGGCGAAATGCAGCACCACCGGATCGTATTCCTCGGTGAAGCGCGGGTTCATCCAGTCGCGGGTCCGCCAGTTGTAGAGCGGGCTCATCGGCACGATGTCATCGGCGAAGGCAAGGTTCATCGCGCCCTGGTCCTGGTCGCGGTGCAGCGGCATGAACTCGACATTGCGCACTGCGGCATCCTGGAAGCGGCGCAGCCCGTCCATCGCCAGGAACGGCTCCGGCTGCATCACCAGCACGCCGGCATTGTAGTATTCGCCGTTGCGCCCGCCGAGGTCGCGGAGCTTTTCCTTGAACTTGGTGTCGCCCACCGAGCCGGGATTGGCCGGGCGGATCAGCTCGGTCACCGCGGCCAGCGGCACGTCCGGCGCGATCGTGTCGAACACGGTCTGCAGGCCCGGGCGGCGCTGGTAGGTGTCGGTGTCGAGATAGAACAGCGTGCGGTACTCGTCGGCGAAGATGTTCGGCAGCACCCAGCGGAAATAGGTGCCGAAACTGATCCATTCCTTGACCATCGGCACCTGCGGCAGCGCCGAGATGTCGATCTCGCAGATGCGCACCGGACCGTCCATGTCGCGCGGCCGGACCTTCGAAATGTCGGGCATGGCGATGACGATGTCGAAGGGGCCGGGCTCGATCCGCCGGATGCGGTCCGCGGCAAACATGGCCAGGGGGAAGTGCCCATGATCGCAGGCAAAAATCACGGCATTCTCGTGAGATGCACCGCGGTTCTGCTTCTTTACCAGGCTCATGCCGCCCTCCTCCGCATGCGCCGTCCAAAAGCGCCCGTCGCAGATACCGTCGCGCATTCGCAAAAGTCAATGCTGCGGAGCCGCACCCGCCCCCGGGCGTGGCTGCAAGGCACCGTCCGGCCACACCTGCACGCGGCCGGCCCGGGTCGCGTTGACCCAGAAGCTCTTTTGCTGTAGTAGCGCCGTGTCCACATCCAAGCGGACAAATACGCAGGACGCGCGACCGAATGCGTCCTTCCGATGACCGGCGGCCCGATGCCGCCTCGACAGGACGCTGATGACGAAATTTACCGATCTCAAACTGGACCCCAAGGTCCTCAAAGCCATTGACGAAGCGGGTTACGAGACCCCCACCCCGATCCAGGCAGGAGCGATCCCGCCCGCGCTGGAAGGCAGGGACGTGCTCGGCATCGCCCAGACCGGCACCGGCAAGACCGCGAGCTTCACGCTCCCGATGATCACGCTTCTCGGCAAGGGCCGGGCGCGCGCCCGGATGCCGCGGTCGCTGGTGCTCGCGCCGACGCGCGAACTCGCCGCCCAGGTCGCCGAGAACTTCGACACCTACACCAAGCACATGAAGCTGACCAAGGCGCTCTTGATCGGCGGCGTCAGCTTCAAGGAGCAGGACGCGCTGATCGACCGCGGCGTCGACGTGCTGATCGCGACGCCCGGCCGCCTGCTCGACCATTTCGAGCGCGGCAAGCTCCTGCTGACCGGCGTGCAGATCATGGTGGTCGACGAGGCCGACCGGATGCTCGACATGGGCTTCATCCCGGATATCGAGCGGATCTTCTCGCTGACGCCCTTCACCCGGCAGACGCTGTTCTTCTCGGCCACCATGGCCCCCGAGATCGAGCGGATCACCAACACCTTCCTGTCCTCGCCCGCCAAGATCGAGGTGGCGCGCCAGTCCAGCGCCTCCGAGACGATCACCCAGGGCGTCGTCTGCTACAAGCCGTCGCGCAAGGACCGCCAGGCTACCGAGAAGCGCGCGCTGCTGCGCGCGCTGATCGACAGCGAAGGCGAGGCCTGCACCAACGCGATCGTCTTCTGCAACCGCAAGACCGATGTCGACATCGTCGCGAAATCGCTGGCCAAATACGGCTACAACGCGGCGCCGATCCATGGCGATCTCGACCAGTCGAAGCGGATGGAGGTCCTGCAGGGCTTCCGTGACGGCAATATCCGCATCCTCTGCGCTTCCGACGTGGCGGCGCGCGGACTCGACATCCCGAATGTCAGCCATGTCTTCAATTTCGACGTGCCGAACCACCCGGAGGACTATGTCCACCGCATCGGCCGCACCGGCCGCGCCGGACGCAAGGGAACCGCGCTGACGATCAGCGTGCCCTCCGACGAGAAGCAGCTGGCCGCGGTCGAAGAGCTCCTCGGCAAGGACGTGCCGCGGGTCGAAAGCCCCTACGCGCCGACGGCCCGCAAGGCCGCCGAAGAGGCCCCCGCCGAGGAGGCCCCCGCCCCGAAGCGCGCCCCAGCGCGGTCGGAAATGCCAGCCGGATGCGGCCGAGCCGCGTGCCCGCGCTTTTCCAGCCGACCCGGTGCAGCAGCCAGATCGCCACCCGCACGATGAAGGCGAGGCCGGCGAGCAGCACGTTGGCCGGGGCGCGCAGCAGGTCCCAGCCGAGCGCGTGGCGGTGCAGGGACAGGGTGCCGCGCAACCCGAAATTGCGGCGGATGAAGGCGCGGATCTGCGCTTCGGCTTCCGGGGAAAGAGAAGACTCGTCATGGGACATGGCGATTATGCTAGCACGGGTTTGCAGGGGTTTCAGGGCGTTCTTCGGGCTTGGCGGAAAAGTGAGTGGCGCGGTTTTGGGCTGGCCGGCGAGGTTCCGCTCATATAACAGGCAATCAGCAGCGGAATTGCCCGGTGCCGTGATCGACCCTGTCGCTTTCCTGTATTTGTATACACAAAAGGGAAGGCCGATCGCGCGGCCGACGGATACCGTATAGACGAAGCCCCGCAGGGGCGCACAGGGAGCAAGGACATGCGTAAACAGATTTTCGCGGCATTGGCCGGGGCGGCTCTGACCCTCGGCTCCGGGATCGCCGCACAGGCGCAGGACGCGCTGGCGCGCGTGATGGAGGCGGGCGTGCTGAAGGTCGGCACCGAGACCGCCTTCGCGCCTTTCGACTATATCGATGCGGGCACCCATACCGGTCTGAATGTCGATGTCTTTGCCGAGATCGCCAAGGACATGGGCGTCGAGCTGGAATGGATCACGCTGGACTGGACCGGCGTCCTGCCGGGCCTCGAAGCGGGCCGGTTCGACGTCGTTGCGGGCCCGGCGACCATCACCAAGGAGCGTGCCGCGCGCTACCGCTTCTCCACGCCGGTGGCCGAGGCGACCGTGGCGCTGCTGGCCTGCGCGAAATGCGAGATCGAGACCCCCGAGGACATCGCGGGCAAGCCCGTCGGCGCCGGCACCGGCACCGCGCAGCTGGCGCAGCTGCAGGCCTTTGCCGAGACGCTGCCGACCCCGCCCTCGGACATCAAGGAATACGTCTCGTTCAACGAGTCCTATGCCGATCTCGCGGCCGGCCGGATCGAAGCCGTGGCCAACTCGCTGCCGAACATCGCCTTCGTCGCCAGCCAGCGCCCCGAGGTCTTCAAGGTGGTGAAGCCGGCCTTCGGCACGCCGACCTATTTCGGCTATCCGGGCCGGATCGAACCTGAATACGCCTCGCTGATGGACAAGATCGACGAGATCCTGCTGGCGATGAAAGAGGACGGCCGCATGGCGGCGCTGCAGGAGAAGTGGTTCGGAACCACCTTCGACATGCCCGACTACGTGACCGATCCGAACATCTGATGCCGGCTGCGGCGCGGCGGGTTTTCCTTCTCTCTCCCCCGCCGCGCCGCGTTTTCCGCAGGACGCTTCCATGACCTGGCAACTTTTCGAATTGCTGCTGCAGGCGTCGCTGATGACGATCTTCGTCAGCGTCACCTCGATCCTGCTCGGCCTTGCCTTTGCCATCGGCCTGTCGGCCATGCGGATGTCGGGCTTGGGCCCGCTGGTCTGGTTCGCGCGGATCTTCATCTCCTTCTTCCGGGGCGTGCCGCTCTTGGTGCAGCTCCTGTTGATCTTCAACCTGCTGCCTGCCATCGGCATCAGCCTGTCGAGCCTGACGACAGCGCTGATCGGCCTGTCGCTCTGCACCGCCGCCTACCAGGCGGAAAACCTGCGCGGCGGCTTCGAGGGCGTGCCCCGCGGGCTGATCGAGTCGGCCGAGATGGCCGGGCTCTCGCCCGTGCAGAGCTTCATCTGGATCCGCACGCCGATCGCGCTGCGCCTGACCTTCCCGGCGCTGGTCAACGAGGCGATCCTGATCCTCAAATCCTCCTCGCTGGTCTCCGTCGTCGGCATGATCGAGCTGACCAAGATGGCGCAGAACCTCGCCGCCTCCACCTACATGCCGCTGCCGATCTTCGCCTCCGCCGGGCTGATCTATCTGGCGATCAACTGGATCGTCGCCATCGCCGGGCGCCGCGCCGAGGCGGCCCTGCCGGGACTGCCCGCCAAATGAGCTTCGATTTCGCCGTCATCCTCGCCAAGGCGCCGCAGATCCTCGCAGGCCTCGGCGTCACCATCCTGATCTGGGTCGCGGGCACGCTGCTGGCCGCCATCCTCGGCTTCCTCGTCGCCACCGCGCGGCGCTATGGCGGCCGCCTCGCCGATCTGGTGCTGTCGGTGCCGGTCGAGGTGATCCGCGGCACGCCCTTCCTGGTGCAGATCTTCCTGCTCTATTTCGGCGGCCCCTATATCGGCCTGCGCCTCGACCCGATCGCGGCCGGTCTTCTCGGGCTGACGATCTACGGCGCCGCCTATTACGCGGAAATCTTCCGGGCGGGCTTCCAGTCGGTGCCGCCGGGCCATTCCGAGGCGGCGGATTGCGTCGGGCTGACCCGGATGCAGACGATCCTGCATGTCCAGCTGCCCGAGATGGCGCTGCTGGTGCTGCCGCCGTCGATGAACATGGCGGTGATCCTCCTGAAGGAGACCGCGCTCCTGTCGCTGATCACCGTTCCCGAGATGACCATGACCGTGCAGGCCATCGGCTCGCAGCAATACGCCTTCGTCGAGTCCATCGTCGTCCTGGCGCTGGTCTACTGGGCGCTCGTCGAACTCGCCAACTTCCTGGGCCGCCTCGCCGAGCGCCGCCTCTCAACCTACAGTGCCTGACATGACCCAGCCTGCCATTTCCGTCCGCAACGTGTCGAAACGCTTCGGCGATACGCTGGTCCTGAAGGACATCAATCTCGAAGTGCCGCGCGGCCAGGTCAGCTGCCTGATCGGTCCGTCGGGCTCCGGCAAGTCGACGCTGCTGCGCTGCATGGCCTTCCTCGAGGAAGCGAGCGCGGGGATGATCGAGATCGAAGGCGAAGCGCTGGGGTTCTCCGAGAAGGACGGCAAGCGCCGCCGCCAGACCGCCGCCGAACTGCGTCGCACGCGCTCGAAAATCGGCATGGTGTTCCAGCAGTTCAACCTCTGGCCGCACATGACCGCGCTCGGCAACGTGTCGATGGCGCTGCGGCGGGTGCGGGGCCTCGGCCGCAAGGAGGCCGAGGCGCGCGCCATGGCGCAGCTCGTCAAGGTCGGGCTCGAGGCCCGCGCCGGGCATTATCCGTCGCAGCTTTCCGGCGGCCAGCAGCAGCGCGTCGCCATCGCCCGCGCGCTGGCGCTGGAGCCGACCATCATGCTCTTCGACGAGCCGACCTCGGCGCTCGATCCGGAGCTGACCGGCGAGGTGCTGAACGTGATGCGCGCGCTGGCCGACGAGGGCATGACCATGGTCGTCGTCACCCACGAGATCGGTTTCGCCGCCTCGGTGGGCAACAATGTCTGCTTCCTCGATCACGGCCAGCTCCTGTTCCACGACACGCCCGAAACCGTCTTCGCCGCACCGCGCCACCCGCGGCTGGAGCAGTTCCTCGACACGTATCTCGACCGCGGCGCGCAGATGCTGCGGTGATGGAGCAGGCACCCGAACCCGCCAAGTCGCTGCATGACACGATCCTCGGCGACATCGAGGCCAAGATCCTCTCGGGGGACTGGCCGCCGGGCCATCAGGTGCCCTCCGAGCTGGAGCTGAGCGACACCTATGGCTGTTCGCGGATGACCGTGAACAAGGTGATGACCCAGCTGGCGCAGGCCGGGCTGATCCGCCGCCGCCGCCGCGTGGGCTCGGTCGTGCTGCCGCAGAAATCGCATGTCTCGATCCTCGAAATCCACGACGTGCGCGAAGATGTCGAGGCGATGGGCGGCCGCTACTGCCACGAGATCCTGTCGCGGACGTTCCGGCGCCTCGCCTTCGAGGAGGCCGCCCGCCATGACGTGCCCGAAGGCGCGCCGGTGCTCGACGTGCTCTGCCTGCACCGCTCCGACGGCCAGCCCTTCACGCTGGAGGAGCGGCTGATCTTCCTCGATTGCGTCCCCGAGGCCGAGGCCGAGCCCTTCGCCGAGGCCGCACCCGGGCTCTGGCTGCTCGACCACGTGCCCTGGAGCGCCGCCGAGAACCAGATTTCCGCCGTCGCCGCCGATGCCGGCGAGGCGGCGCTGCCGGTCAGCGCGCCGGCCGCGACGCCGAGCGCCAGCCCGAGCCCCGAGCTGAGCGCGGCATTGTCGGCATTCAGGCTGCGCCGGACCATGTGGCCGTTGGTGACATGCGGGTTCTCGGCATGGGCGATCACATGCCGAGCTTCATGGCGCAGAGCTTCGAGGAACGCCGCCAGGCCGCAGAAGCCTGAGCGGAAAGTCCGCCGAATTCGGGAAAGGGGCCTTCGGGCCCCTTTTTCGTTCCGGCCCTGCGTCCCGCCTGCGGCAATTCACGCGCACTCGCGGCGGGCGGCCTGTGCCGCTGCAACTTGCGCAGCCGCCGCGATCCGGGGCTGCCGCTATTCCTGTCACGCCAGTCCGGGAGCCGCAGACATGCCGTCTTCAGATGCCTGCAAGGGGCGCAGGCCCGTGCTCAGCTTGCTCCGGCTCCCGGACTGGGCCGATATCAGGATGCGGCCATTGCGGCGGCCATGTCGGTCCTTGCCTGCGTAGCGGTCCGTGCGCCGATGCCAGAGCGGCGGCGCTGCCGGTTGCAGAAGATGCGAAACATTCGAACAGTGAGGCTTTCGCCTATTGGCGTGCCCCGAACCCGGGGCGGTAAACCACTGCGTTCTTCAGCCCGCCGGAGACGCGCTCCATGGGAGCGTTCCGTGCCTTCGAACGGTCCCCCCGGACCGTTCGCTCCGCAGAAGCGGACCAGCTTTACTCCAGGCAACCGCCTTCAGGGCTCATCGACGCGCCGACTTTCCACGCCTCCGGAAGCCGCCTGCAGTCACTGGCCGCATCCTCGACCCCGCGGTCCGAATGGCAGATCAGCCCCGGTGGCAGCCGCCGGTCCTGCAGCGCCATGCGCCTCGCGTCGACAGCGAGGCTGCTATTGAGCCGCTCCGGCATCGACCCGCTGCCCTCCCAGCTATCTCAATCGCGGCGTCCGCCATTGGGCTCGGAGTTGCCATCGTTTGCGCCATCGGTACGGACAACGATGGCGACGGCGGCACGATGGAAAACTCTTTCCCGGCCGCAAGAAAGAGCCAGCCCTCCTCCCTCGGCAGTCGCCAAGGTTGCACCGCTGGTCCGGCCCATTGGCGACGCCGATGCCGGCCAGCCAGTTGCAGCCGGGCGCCTCGGCCCGGACGCTCCGCCCCGACAGCGTCTGCGCAATGCCGGGATCGTGCCGGCTGCCGATCGCCCGCGGAGCCCGGGGTCCGTTGCACGGCGGGCGGATATGGCTCGCCATTGCCCTCGGAGTTACCAGCGGCTGCGCCACCGGTCCGAGCGCCGCTGGCGACGGCGGACAAAGGCTTGCTCTTTCATGAGCTTGGCCAACGGCGTCCTCGCAACCCGGATGCCTGGGTCCTGCAGTTCGGCATCGCCATTGACGCTCGGACCAATGACGCACCAATGATGACTGCGCGGGCGGCGGCGCTGCGGACTTGTGGCCCGGGGAGACGCAAGGACCTCGCTCCACCTTCCCGCAGGCCCGCGCGCAAGGCGCCCGAGCCTGCCTGTTCGGTCCTGATGCTGCCAGGAGGCGTGGCCGCACATGGCTGCCTCGGAAGCGCGCGCGGACCATCGTCACGATGGCCGGCAACGGCCCCGATGCGGGACGTTCGGTCCTGGCAAAGGATGGGCTGTGCCTGCCCGGAACCCGTGCAACCCCGGCCCGGGCCTGCGCCACCGCTGTCCGGCCTTCTCAGTAGCCGTCCCAGAGACCGGGCGTCGCCAGCTCCAGGCAATGGCCGTCCGGGTCGCGGAAATAGAGGCTGCGGCCCCCGCGCGGCCAGGTGGCCTCGCCCTCGATCGCCACGCCCTGCGCCTCGAGGTGCCGCCGCCAGGGCTCCAGCGCCCCGGCGGCGACGGCAAAGGCCATGTGAACCGGCCCCTGCCCGTCATGCGGCGGGATGGTTCCGCCGGGAAAGCGCACCGTTTCGGTCGTCGCCCCGCTCTCGAAGAGCAGCAGCACGCCGCGTCCGTTCACGTCGAAGGCTTTCAGCCGCTCCTGGTCCGACAGAACCGGCAGACCCATCACGTCCCGGAAGAACGCCAGCCCGCGGTCGAGATCGGCGACATAGAGCACCGTCTCCAGGATGGCGTCGATCCGGGGCGCGCCGGTCATTCGGACAGCCGGCTGATCACCACGGTGACCTCGGGCTTCTTGCCGATTTCGTTCTGGGCGGTGTTGCGCACGGTGCGCCGCATCACCTCGGTCAGCTTGTCGTCGTCGATCAGCACGTCGTCATCGGCGCGGCCGATCACCTGGGCCAGATCGTCCTCGAGGATTTCCTCCAGCGCCGTGCGCGAGCGGCCATGCGCCGGAAGCCCCATGATCTCGCACCAGGGCTCGCCAAGCGGATCGTCGTTCTCGTCGATGATCAGCGTGACCAGCACATGGCCGTTCAGCGCCATGCGGATCCGGTCGCGCACCACGCCGTCCATTGCCCCGATCAACGAGGAGCCGTCGAGATAGGTGCGGCCGGTATCGACGAAGCTGACCACCTTGGGCTCGTTGCCGGTCAGCTGCACCATCGTGCCGTTCGGCGCCAGGATGCCCTTGAAGCCGTTCTGCNTCGGCGAGCTTGACGTGCTCGCGCAGGTGGCGGTGCTCGCCATGCATCGGCACGACGATCTGCGGGCGGACGATCTTGTGGATCTCGGCCAGGTCGGGGCGGTTGGCATGGCCCGAAACGTGGTAGAGCCCGGAATTGTCGTCGACGACGTCCACGCCCTTCTCGCTGAACTGGTTGATGATCCGGAACACGCCGCGTTCGTTGCCGGGGATGATCTTCGACGAGAAGAGGAACGTGTCGCCCGCCTTCAGCTCGAGCCCGAGATACTTGCCGCGCGCCAGCTGCGCCGAGGCGGCGCGCCGTTCGCCCTGACTGCCGGTGACCAGCAGCATCAGGTTCTCGCGCGGGATCTGCGAGGCGTCCTCGACCGCGACGGTCGGCGGGAAGTCCTTCAGCACGCCGGTCTCGATCGCTTCCTGCACCATGCGGCGCATGGCGCGGCCCAAAAGCACCACGGAGCGGCCCGCATCGCGGCCGGCCTCGGCCAGGGTCTTCAGGCGGGCGATGTTCGAGGCGAAGGTCGTCGCCACGACCATGCCGCTGCAGGCGGCGACCATCTTGCGGATCTCGGGCCCCACCAGAACCTCGGACCGCCCGGGGTTCGGGTTGAACACGTTGGTCGAGTCGCAGGCCAGCGCCAGCACGCCCGGCGCCGAGACCTCGGCCCAGAGATCGGGATCATAGGGTTCGCCGACGCCCGGCTCGCGGTCGAGCTTGAAATCGCCGGTATGGACGATCCGGCCCTTCGGCGTGTCGATCACCAGCGCGGAGCTTTCCGGGATCGAGTGGCTCATCGGCAGATAGGAGACCTCGNAACGGACCCGCCTTGACCATGTGCGGCCAGGGATCGACCGTGGTCACCTCGGTCTCCGGCGCATCGGCCTCGATCATCTTGCGCCGCGCCACGGCCGCCGTGAAGGGACGCGCATAGACCGGNGCATTTCAGCCGCGACCAGAGCCGCCCGACGCCGCCGACATGGTCCTCGTGCGCATGGGTGACGAAGACCGCCTCGATCCGGTCGCGCCGCTCTTCGAGCCACGCGATGTCGGGGAAGATCAAGTCGACGCCGGGGGTGGTGTCCATGTCGGGAAAGGCGACGCCCAGATCGATGACGATCAGGCGTTCCTTGTCCTTCGGGCCGTAGCCGTAGACGTAGCAGTTCATTCCGATCTCGCCTGCCCCGCCAAGGGGGAGGTAGATCACTTCATCCGTACTCATTCCGGTACCGCCATTTCATCCGGGCCGCCGACGCGGTCCTTGTTGTAATTGTAGATGACGGTCAGCCCGTGCATCGTCAGATCTTCTTCGAAGACGTCGAATAGCGCATCGCCCTGCTGAAACAAAGGGGCGAGCCCGCCTGTGCCGATGACTTTCATCGGCCGGCCGCGTTCCGCCTTGATCTGGTGCACGATTCCGGCGACCAGGCCGACATAGCCCCAGAACACGCCGGACTGCATGCAGGCCACGGTATTGGTGCCGATCACCTTGTCGGGCTTGGTCACGTCGACATGCGGCAGTGCCGCCGCCGCCTGGTGCAGCGCCTCGAGGCTGAGATTCACGCCGGGCGCGATCACCCCGCCGATATAGGCGCCGTCCTCGCCCACCACGTCGAACGTGGTCGCGGTGCCGAAATCGACCACGATCAGGTCGCCGCCATAGAGGTCGTAGCCCGCCACCGTGTTGACCAGCCGGTCCGGCCCGACCAGCGTGCCCGGATCGACCCGCGGTTCGACCGGCAGGTCGCAGCCCGGCTTGCCCACCACCATGGGCCGGCAGTTGAAATAGCGGTTCGCCAGGACGCGCAGGTTGAACACCACCCGCGGCACGGTCGAAGAGATGATCACCGAATTGATCGTGGCNGTCGAGCTTCTCATGCTGGATCAGCGTCGACAGCCAGACATGGTATTCGTCGGCGGTGCGGCTGTGGTTCGTGGAAATCCGCCAGCGGCCGAGCAGCTCGCGGCCGTTCCAGATGGCGAAGACGGTGTTGGTGTTTCCGCAGTCGATGGGGCTCGTCCTTGCGGTTGCCGCGGCGCGCGGCGCGCTCGCTGCGGTCCGGACGTTCGCTGCGCTCCGGACGCTCGGCGCGCTCGGTCTTCTCGGGCCGCTCCTCGCGCTGGCTTCGCGGCTTCCCAGATCGCGCGGGCGGCGATGGCGGCCGGCGGCACGGTCAGCGACCCGGCGGTCGCGCAGCTTGCCGATGGCCGCTGGGCCGTCGCCTGGACCGGCAGCAATGACGGCTCGAATGCGGGCGTCTACGCGCAGCTCTTCGATGCCGCGGGCATTGCGCAGGGCGGCGCATTCCTTGCCTCCGACCAGATCTACGACACGCAATACCAGCCCGAGATCGCGGCGCTGGCCGATGGCGGCTTCGCCATTGCCTATTATGAGGACGACAGCGTCACCAACCGCGACGGGGTCTACATCTACCGCGACGCGGTGGTGCAGCTCTTCGGCGCCGATGGCGGGCGGATCGACGGGGCGCAGAAGCTGAACCTGCAATCGACCTCGGTCACCCAGAGCCAGCCTGCGCTGGCCGCGCGCCCGCTCTCCGAGGGCGGCGGCTTCGTCGCGGCCTGGACCGCCAGCCAGTCCGCGACCGAGGGCGACGGCTCGGGCTATGCGGTCCTGCAGGCCGTGTTCGGCGCGCCGGAGGGCTTCGTGATTGACAGCCGGCCCGAGGTGGCGGGCTTCGCCGGGACGTCGCTGGAGGAAGCCGCGGTCAATGCCGGGCTGACCGCGATCGATGCCGACGGGCTGGTCGGCGCGGCGGCGTCGGAAGGCGCGGATTTCGCGGGCGGACAGCTGGTCTTCGCGCTCGACCTCGCCAATCTCGACCTGAACCGCGAGCCGCTGTCGCAGCACAGCCTGGGCGTCATCGACCAGGGCGGCGGGCCGGGGCAGATTGGCGTCTCGGGCAGCACGGTCAGCTACGGGGGCAGCGTGATCGGCACGCTCTCGGGCGGGCAGCAGAGCGTCACGGTGAGCTTCACCGCGGCGGCCGGCGCGGAGGCGGTCGAGGCGCTGTTCAAGGCGCTCGGCTATGCCAACCCTTCGGATGCTGTCTTCCCGGACATTCCCTATACCGTCAGCCTGACCGACAGTCTCGGCCGCAGCTGGCAGGACCGCGGCAGCTTCGCCGTGACGCCGCAGGCCGATTCCGACGGCCCGGTGCCCGGCGAGACGCAGGTCAATGCGGCGGCGGCTGACGACCAGTACGACCCGGCGATGGCGCGGCTTGCCGATGGCGGCTGGGTGGTGGTCTTTGCCGACGACGCCACCGGCGGCAATTCCGAGGATATCCGCGCCGCGATCTACAATGCCGATGGCAGCCTGCGCGCCGCCGACATCCTGGTGAACGACGCTGCGGCAGGCCGGCAGCACGAGCCTGCGGTCACCGCCTGGGGCGACGGGTTCGCCGTGGCCTGGCGCAGCGACCAGACGACGGCCGGGGATGGCAGCCTGTCGCATGTCATGATGGCAGGGTTCGACGCGGCGGGCGCCAAGACCGTCGCCGACTTCCAGCTCAACGGCTACACGGCGAACTACCAGTGGTCGCCGGCGCTGGCGACGCTGGCCGACGGCAATGTCGCGGCGGCCTGGACCTCGCGCGGGCAGGACGGCTCGGTCGACGGGGTCTACGGCAAGATCCTGGCGCTGTCGGCCAGTGGCACGCCGGTCACCGAGGTGATGGCCGAGACCCGGCTGAGCGGCACCTCGTCGGGCTACCAGAACTATCCCTCGCTCTCGGCGACGGCGGATGGCGGCTTCGTGCTGGGCTACCAGAGCCAGAACATCGACGGGTCTGGCTATGCCGCCATGGCGCGCGGCTTCGGCGCGGCGGGCGCGGAAGCCTTCGGCGAGATCCGCCTGAACACCACGGGCAGCAACGACCAGAGCGGCGTGCAGGTGGCGGCGCTGGCCGGTCCGGGCGGGACGCATGGCGGCTTCGTCGCGGTCTGGCAATCCCAGGGCGGAGATGACGGCAGCGGCTGGTCGATCGTGGCGCGGCGCTACGATCCGGCGGGCAATCCGCTGGACGCGCCCTTCGTGGTCAACGGCAACACCGAAGGCACCCAGCAACAGCCCGCCGTCGCGGCGCTGGCGGATGGCGGCTTCGTCATCGGCTGGCATGACGCAGATTACCAGGGCAGCTACGCCCAGTACCGCACGGTCGACCTCCAGCGCTACGGCGCGGACGGGCTGCGCATCGACGGCGAGGAGACCGTCAGCCTGCCGACCGGCACCAGCGCGGACACTGCGCAGCGCCCGGCGCTGCTGGCGCTCGACGGCGATGATTTCGTGGTCGCCTGGGACAGCAACTACGCGGGTGCCGAGGAGGGCCCGGATGTCTCGGGCTATGCCGTGCACCAGCGGATCTTCGGCGATCCGGCAGATTACGCGGTGTCGGTGACCAGCCTGCCCACGCCGCAGGTGAGCGAGTTCGCCGGGCAGCATTTCACCACCGCCGCCGCCAAGGCCGCGCCGCAGCTGATCGATGCGGCCATCGCTTTCGATCCCGACGGGGTGGCGGATTTCGATGGCTGGGTGCTCTCTGCGGCACTGCCTGCCTCGCTGGCGGGCGAAACGCTGTCGGTCGCCAGCTCGGGCACCGGGGCGGGGCAGATTTCGGTCTCGGGCAGCAGCATCCTCTACGGGGGCACGGTGATCGGCCAGCTCGCCGCGGTGCCGGGGGAGGCGGGCTACCGGCCGTTCGTGGTGCGGCATTTCAATGTCGGCCAGAGCATCTCCGCGCTGGCCGATGTCGATTTCGGTGCGGCGCCGGACCATGTCGAGGCGGTCGCCGCGGTCAGCTATTCCGGGACCTTCTATCCGGGCGGCCCGGGCGATTACTTCGCCGCCGCGGCCGACGGCTCGGTCTGGATCGACACGGCGGGGGACTACACCTTCTACCTGCGCAGCGATGACGGATCGCAGCTGACCGTCGACGGCGTGAAGATCATCGACAATGACGGCGTGCACGGGTCGACCGAAGTCTCGGCCACCGTGTCGCTGAGCGCCGGCTATCACGACATTTCGGCGACCTATTTCGAGAACACCAGCAGTTCGGTGCTATCGCTGGAATGGGCCGGGCCGGATTCGGGCGGGGCGCGGGTCTCGACATCGGCGCCGCCCGCCGCGTCTCCCGCCGGGGGCATCGAGGTCACGCTGAACGGCAATGCCGATGCGGCGGCGATCGAGGCGCTGATCGAAGCGCTGGCCTACCGGCTCGACCCGGCGGCGGCGGGCGGTTTCCGATCTGGCCGGCACCTTCGCCGTCCCCGCGCCCTGACACCCTGCCGCGGGCGGCGCGGTCCCGAAAATGGACCGCCTCAGCGCCGCCATCGGCCGCGGGCACGGGAGGCGCTGACCCTGGCAGCAGGTCTGCGGCGGCCCTCGCCCCCCCCTCCGGACGGCACTTGGACAAGCGCTGTGCAGGGTTCCCGGGATCTCAGGTTGACGGGTTGGAATGCCACGGCAGAAGTTCGTCGATCCGGTTCTGCGGATGCCTGGCGGCGATCGCCTCCAGCGTGGCCTTAAGATAGGCGAAGGGCCCGACGCCGTTGATCTTTGCCGTCTCGATCAGAGAGGCAAAGCGGCCCTGGGCTTCCCCCGGATCCCACCGGCCCGCGCGGCAGCAAACCTCGCGGACCGGCCGCGGATGCCGGATGCGGAACGTGCCGCGCCCGGGCCTTTCCACAGCCCTTCCGACCGCCAGTTCCGGGAATGCGGGACCGGACGGTCATGCCGGACGCCCCGTGTGTCCGGCGGCATGGCGGCAGCCCCGCCGCCCTCCGGCGGCTCTTCCGCCGCACTTCGTCCGGTGGCGAAAGCCGGAACTTGCGCCGGGAGACGCCGTCGAACCGCGGTCCCATGCGGCAGGGTCCGGTGCGTCCCGGCCGCTGCCCTGACCCGACCAAGCAACCGACGTTGCCCAAAGATCGGCCGCTCGGGCACAGCGGGTTCTGCCACCCCGCGCTGCCCAGGCCCGTCCCGGCGGGATCGTCCGCGACATCCGCTGGACCCTCCCCTCCGATGCAGGCGGCGCCACCGCCGATCCGCCTCGGCACAGATGCCCCGGCGGGCTGCCCGAAAGCCTGTTCCGGCAGGAGGCAGGAGCGCCAGAGCACCGGCAAATCGGCAATAACCCGGCAGTTTCCGGCAGCGGGCCCGGCAAAACCCGGAACGATTGCCCCGGCGCCGTCTGTTCATCCGCGTGCCGGTGCAAGCCGCGGGGCCCGCCGCCGTCGGCGCGGTCAGCCTTCCGCAGATCGCCTGCGCGCCGATGGGAGAAGTTCCGCGCCAACCGCTCCGGCTGCCGCGGAACCGGCTCCTACGGCGGGCGGATCAGGCGGTGCTGCTTTCCTGGAAGGCCTCGGAATCGCTGCCGAACTGGGTGGTGTAGAGCTCCGCATAGGCGCCGCCGCGGGCCAGAAGCTCGTCATGCGTGCCCTCCTCGACGACCTCGCCCTGGTTCAGCACCACGATCTTGTCGGCATCGCGCACGGTCGACAGGCGGTGGGCGATGACCAGCGTGGTGCGCCCCTTCGACAGCTTGTCGAGCGCCTCCTGCACCACCGCCTCGCTCTTGACGTCGAGCGCCGAAGTGGCCTCGTCCAGAAGCAGGATCGGCGCATCGCGCAGCAGCGCCCGGGCGATCGCCACCCGCTGGCGCTGGCCGCCCGACAGCAGCGTGCCGCGCGAACCGACATCGCTGTCGAGCCCCTTCGGCATGTTGGCGACGAAATCGTCGACATGCGCCGCCGCCAGCACGCGGGCCAGCTCGTCCTCCGAGACGCCCTCGCGGCCCAGCGTGATGTTCTCGCGCAGCGACTCGTCGAAAAGCAGGCTTTCCTGGGTGACCACCGCGAACATGTTGCGCAGCGTGCCGAGGTCGATTTCCGCCGCCGGGACGCCGCCGATGGTGACGCGGCCCTCGTCAGGGTCGATCAGCCGGGTGATGACGTTGAACACCGTGCTCTTGCCCGCCCCCGAAGGACCGACCAGCGCCGTGGTCTTGCCGGCTTCGGCAGTGAAGGTGGTGTGGCGCAGCACCGGCAGCTCGCCATAGGCGAGGCTGACATTCTCGATCTTCACATCCGGGCGCGGCGGCGGCGCGGTCGCGGCATCCGGCAGGCTGACGATGGTCGGCTTGGTGTCGAAGAGGTGCTTCACCCGCTCCAGCTTGGTCGCGAAGGACTGCCAGCTGCCCGCCAGGTTCGACAGGCGGCGGATCGGTTCGAAGACCAGCAGCATGGCGGTGAAGAAGCTCATGAACTCGCCGACGGTCTTGTCGCCGGAGATGATCTCGCCGCCGGCGAAATAGAGCACGCCGACGAAGCCGATGCCGGTGATCATGTCGACCAGCAGCGGGATCATCGACTTGCCCAGCTGGGTCTGCATCGACAGCGCGATCTGCTCGTCCTGCAGCGTCATGTAGCGGCGGTGCTGGTAGTTCTCGAGCGCGTTCAGCTTGATCTGGTTGATGCCGTGGAAGATCTCGTCCATCCGCACGGTGATGTCCGAGCTGAGGTCGCGCTCGCGCTTGGTCTGGCGGCGCACGAAGCGCTGCACCCAGGAGATCGGCGCCAGCAGCAGCGGCGCGCCCACCAGCGCGATCAGCGTCCATTTCCAGTCGATCGACAGCGCCACCGCCGACAGCGAGATCACCGAGATGATGTCGCGCCCGACGCCGAGGAAGAAGCTGCGCCAGACCGAGCCGATGCCGACCACGTCGCCCTGGACGCGGGTGATCATGTGGCCCGGAGGGTGGTTGTTGTGGAACGCGGTGTCGAGCGACATGACATGCGCGAGCAGGTCGCGGCGCATCTGCGCGGTCGAGACCTGGCCGACCCAGGTCATGATCCGCTTCTGCACCAGGCTCGAGACGCCGCGCACGATGAAGATCGCCATGATCGCCAGCGCGACCCATTTCATCGCCTCGACCTGGCCGCCGATGAAGATCTTGTCGAACATCGGCTTCAGCGTGTAGGCCAAGAGGCCCATCATCGAGCCCTCGAGCGACATCAGGCCGAAGGCGATCGCGACGCGCCACTTGTAGGGGCTCAGGTAGTGCTTCCAGAGCCACGAGATCAGCGGCCAGGCCTCTGCGTCGGGGACTTCGGTCTCGCGTCTGCTCATTTCCGTGTCCTCTTCCAGCTCCGGGTCAGCGCCTCGTGATCGTAGCGCGTGGAGATCCATTCCTCCAGCGATTGCCCGGTCTCGCGGCTTTCCGCCTCGTACACGTCGAGCACATGGTCGAGGATGCCGGTATCGGTGCTGCTCAGATGCAGGTATTTCCAGTGCAGGTGGCGGCGCGCCTCGGCGATCGGCCGGCCCTCGACCACCGCCAGGTAGATCACCGCGGCGAACCCGGCCCGGTCGGAGCCCGACTTGCAATGCATCAGCATCGGCCGTTCGGCCCGCCGCATCAGCCCGATCAGCTCGATGAGGCTCTCGCGCGGCACCAGCTTGCGCGCCGACAGCTCGATGTCGAGGAGCGTGATGCCGTGGCGCGCGCAGGCCTCGCGCTCGAACAGGTAGGGCGAATGCTTCTTCTCGCCGCGCAGGTTGATGATCGTGCGGATGCCCATCTTGGCATAATGCGCGACGCGGCGCGGCGAGGGCTGGTTCGACCGCCAGATGCCCGGCGCGATCTGCTCCATGTTCCACCACACGGTGCGCAGGATGCCGTGATCCAGCAGGTGGAAATGCAGCATCGCCTGGCGCCGCTCGGCCGGGGTGCCGATCCTGCGCCCGTATTTCTTGCGCATCTTGTGCTCGAACTCGCGGAACCGCGCCTTGATCGGATTCATGTACCTGCCGCCATCTGCGCGGTCCCGCCTCGGGAAAAAGGACCGCAAGTGGCGGGGAAATACGCGCTCGGGGGGGATGCATCAAGTCCGCGGCGCAAAAACGCCCACCGAGGCTGGACGCCGTGCAACGCCCGGACTACTCCGTCGGGGTGGTTCGCGCAGGTCGAAAGGTGCGTCATGTCTCTCGCTCACGGTCGTCATTATCTTGCCATCCCCGGCCCCTCGGTCATGCCCGACCGGGTGCTGCAGGCCATGCACCGCCCTGCGCCCAACATCTATTACGGCGCGCTCGCCGACATGACCGACGCGATGATCCCCGATCTGAAGCGCGTCGCCTGCACGGACGGCCATGTCGCGATCTACATCGCCAACGGCCATGGCGTCTGGGAGGCTTCGGCCGCCAACGTGCTGTCGCCGGGCGACCGCATGCTGGCGCTGTGCACCGGACGCTTCGGCTTCGGCTGGGCGGAGACCGCCGGGCGCATGGGCGTCGAGGTCGAGCGGCTCGATTTCGGCCTGCAGGCGCCGGTCGATCCGGCCCGGGTCGAAGAGCGGCTGCGCAATGACCCCGGCCACGGGATCAAGGTCATCACCATGGTGCAGGTCGATACCGCGACCTCGGTGAAGAGCGACGTCGCGGCCGTGCGCGCCGCCATCGACGCCGCCGGGCACCCGGCGCTCCTGATGGTCGACTGCATCGCCTGCCTCGCGGTGGACGAGATGCGGATGGATGACTGGGGCGCCGACGTGGTGATCACCGCCTCGCAGAAGGGGCTGATGACGCCGCCCGGCCTCGGCTTCGTGTTCTTCAACGCGCGCGCCAAGGCCCGCCGCGCCGAGGTGGAGACCGTCAGCATGTACTGGGACTGGGTGCCGCGCTCGGAACCCGAAATGTTCTACCAGTATTTCAACGGCACCGCGCCGACGCACCATCTCTACGGCCTGCGCGAGGCGCTCTCGATGCTGCATGAGGAAGGCATGGAGAATGTCTGGGCGCGGCACGCGACGCTGGCCCGCACGGTCTGGGCGGCGGTCGAGGCCTGGAGCCAGGACGGCCCGCTGGCCTTCAACATCGCCGACCCGGCGCTGCGGAGCCACGCGGTGACGACGCTGCATATCGGCAAGGAGCACGGGCCGCGGCTGCGCCAGTGGCTGACCGACGAGGCGGGGGTGACGCTGGGCATCGGGCTCGGCATGGAAACCGTCGAGAAACGCGATTCCGACGGCTATTTCCGCATCGCCCACATGGGCCATGTCAACGCCCACATGGTGCTGGGCGTGCTCGGCACGATCGAGGCCGGCATGGCCGCGCTCGGCATTCCGCACGGCAAGGGCGCACTCGAAGCCGCCGCCGCGGTCTGCGCGCGGACCTGATGCGGATGGCCCGTCTTTCCGCCGCGCTCGCCGCCGCCTGCCCTCGAGCTCCTGCGCGATGGCGGTGGCGCGGGCGAGGCTGGCGGGATTGGCGGCGATCTGCGCCAGCGTTTCGCCGGTCAGCGCCGAGAGCGGATTGGTGGCGAGGTTCAGCCCCAGCTTGTGCCAGACCAGCGGGCGCACGTAATCGGCGCGGTCGATGGAAATCCCGGCGGCGTCGAGCGCATCGGCCAGGTCGACCGGGCGCGGCCCGTCGGGCACGGTCGGGCCGAGGGCGAGGTGATGCGGGATGGTGGAGACCAGCCGGTCGCCGTCGAAGCTTGCGGTCATCAGCGTGACGGCGCCGACGATCTGCTCGAAGGGCACCATGTTCAGGAGCTTGCCGCCCGGATCGACCGCCTCGACGGCATGGCCGAGATCGTCGAAGAACCACCACGGGATGCCGTTGACCAGCGGCACGACCCGCGTCTGGGGGCCGATCCCGGCAAGGTTCTGGCGGATCGCGGTTCGAGGGCGGCGGCCTTCACGCAGAGGAAGACAGTGCTGACCGGGGCCTCCAGCCGCTCGGTCACGGCGGGGCGGGCATGGCGGGCGCCGTCAAGGTCGGTCAGGTGGATGCCGTCGCGCAGGATGGCCTCGCGGCGTCCGCCGCGGGCGACGAGGGTCACGTCCAGTCCGGCGCTGCAGAGCCGCGCAGCAAGCACCGAACCGATGGCACCAGCGCCGATGATGGCGATGCGGGGCGGGGTCATGGCTGTCTTGCTCCCTCATTAACGTGATTATTCATGTAAAACCGTCCTCGTACCGCTTGTCCATTACAATTGCCGCCCGGGTGCCGGAAACTGCCGCTCACCTTGCGTTGCCTGACCGCTGCACAGGCATGGACGGAAAAATCGCGCTCAAAGATTAATGCAAATGCAAACCGGACGGCAGAGCCCGCGCCGGGGCGGGGCAGCGGATTCGCCGTCAAGGGTCAGATGCCCGCCATCGGCACATCGACTGCGCGGGTGGTCCGGTCGCCCTGGCCGGCAACGCTGCCGCTGCGGCGGAGGGCCGGGCGGCGCAGGGAGGCGATCAGCCGCGTGGCAAGCAACAGCTCGCGGCCGCCATGCCGGATGACCGGGTTCAGGTGGCGGACCGCCGGATAGTCCGGCAGCAGGGGACATTGTTGCAGAAGTCGTGTCGAAGCCCCTTTCCCCGGTCGAGGCCAGGCCGCGCGTTCGATCTCGGCGGTCTGGCGGCCGGGATCTCTCGAGGCAATCGGCTCACCGAAGGATTTGCGGCATCGCATCCGTGCCGCGATCCGGCTCCGGACGTGGTCGCCGGACCATTTCTTCCAGATTGCCCTGCCGATGCGTCGCGTTGCCCGCAGGATATCGTTCCGAAGGATGGCCGCGTCCCAGTCTTCCTTCCAGAGGCGGCCATTTATCCGGATGGGGATGATCGCCGTGCCGCCGCGCGCCCGGATCGCCGCATGGCCCCGCCGGGAGCCGATCACCTCGTCCTTCGGGATCTGATTTCGGCAACTCCGGCAGCATCGGGCTGTTGCCCTCGCGGCTGGAGGTGAATTCCGCCGCCCGGATGTCGCCGGTTGCCGCGTCCATGGCCAGATGGACCTTGCGTTGCCGGCGTCGGCGCTGCGTGCCATGTCGCGCTCCAGCCAGACCTGCAACGACCCGCGCCGCTGGAGGGCCCCGTTGTGCGGTTTCCAGCTCGTCGTTCGGTCGCGGGCCGGCGGAGGCTTCGTCATGGCGGGTGTTTAACCCACGGGATTCACAACGCGAATTCTATATGCAGCCGGGTTCCGCAACAACGCCGCAGCAGGGAAATGGCGAGGACGGCAGGGGCGGGCGGCAGCAGGCTGCTTTCGACGGCCACCATCGAGATGCCGCCGCAATCCGGCGATCTCGAAGCGGCTCGGCTCTGCCATGTGTCCTTGCCGGGGCCGGCCATGATGTCCGCCAGCGGCCGGCCGTTCGCCGCGTGCCAGCCGGCCCGGGCTTCGAAGGCGGTGGTGTTTTCCTCCAGCCATTGCGCCCGGCGCGCCGCGCCGGCGTCACGGGACAGCGCCGCTTCGGCCTCTGCCGAGATGGTGATCCCGAGCGCCCGCGCCTCGTCAAGCATCCCTGAGGCCCGCGCCGCCGATGTCTTGCGTTTCGCGGCGCCGCCCATGCGGCCACCCTCCGTGTCGATACCGCACCGATAGGCCGCCTTTGCCGGCACAGGCGGCAGTGCAGCGACCGGCCCCCGGAAAAGGCGCCGCGCCGGAGAAGGACGCGGGGCAGGGGACGCCCCCCTTGGAGGGGGGGCGCAGGCGGCGGATCAGGCGGGACGCACCTTGATCTCGCCGCCGAGCACCTGGCACTGGCAGGCGAGGCGCTCGTCGCGTGCGGCCATGTTCTCCTTCAGCACCCGCTGTTCCAGCACCGAAGGCTCGGTCAGGTTGCCGGCGCCGTCCTCGATCTTGGTCAGGCAGGTGCCGCATTCGCCCTCGCGGCAGCCATAGGTGATGCCCGCGCCCACCTTTTCGGAGATTTCGATGATGCGGGTTCCGGAAGGCACGTTCACCGTGAGCGCCACGTCGGAGAAGGTCAGCTTGGCAGTGGCCATGGCAGGCTCCTTTCAGGGTCGGAGGGAGGCGAAGTCGAGTTCGCGCGGGGCGGCGGTTCCGGCCAGATGGGCGGCGAGCTCGCGGCCATAGCCGCGGCAGGCCTCCAATTCGGGCGGGGTCGGGCAGAGCTTGACGCGCAGGCCCGGGACCGGGACGCGCAGCTTCGGCCCGGCGAGGAGGTGGTGCGCGTCGACCGCCTGCCCGAAGGCGGCGCGGATCTGGCGCAGGACATGGCGCGGCTTCCCGTGCCGCCCCTGCCCGCGCCCGGTGACATGCTCGACGGGTTCCGCATCATCCGCCCGATCCATGCCAGCGCGCGCAGCCATGTCTTCCTCGCCGAAGCCCCGGACGGCGCGCGGCTGGCGCTCAAGATCCCCGCGGGCGACACCGCCGCGGACGAAGCCTATCTCCGCCGCTTCGTGCTGGAGGAATGGATCGCCCGCCGGGTCTCCTCGCCGCATGTCGTCAAGGCCGCCCCGGCACCGGCCAGCCGCTCGGGCCTCTACGTGGTCACGGAACTGGTCGAGGGCGTCACCCTGCGCCAGTGGATGACCGACACCCCCGCCCCCGATCTGGAAACCGTGCGCGGCATCATCGCCCAGATCGGGCTTGGCCTGCGCGCGCTGCACCGCCGCGAGATGATCCACCAGGACTTGCGGCCCGAGAATGTCATGATCGACCGCGACGGCACCGCCAAGATCATCGATCTCGGCTCTGTCGCCGTGGCGGGCGTCGAGGAGGCGATGCCGGGCGTGCTGGGCGAGATGCCCGGCACCTACCAGTACACCGCGCCCGAATATTTCTCCGGCGACGTAGCCAGCTGGCGGTCCGACCAATACGCGATCGGCGCGATCGCCTACGAAATGCTGACCGGCCGCCTGCCCTACGGCGCGCAGGTCGCCAAGGTCCGCTCGCGCACCGACCAGCGGCGGCTGGCCTATGCGCCTGCCCGCGACGACGACAGCAGCCTGCCCGGCTGGGTCGACCTGGCGCTTCAGAAGGCCTGCCATCCCGACCCGCTGCGCCGCTACGATGCGCTGAGCGAATTCGCCGCCGACCTGCGCCGCCCCTGCCGCGAATGGCAGAGCCGCCGCCATGTGCCGCTGATGGAGCGCAATCCCGCGCGCTTCTGGCAGGGCGTCTCCGGGCTGCTGGCACTGGCGCTGGCGGTGTCGCTGGCGACCCGCAACTGACCACCAACAGGAGGACGACCCATGAAGGACATCGCAACCGACGAGCTCTTCACCAAGGAAGACGCCACCGCCGCCATCATCCTTGCCAAGAAGAAGGCCGGGCTGAAATGGGAGGAGATCGCCGCGAAGATCGGGATGAACCCGGTCTGGACCCATTCCGCCTGCATGGGGATGAACGCCTTCCCGCAGGACAAGGCCGAGGCGATCGTGGCGCTGCTGTCTCTGCCCGCCGAGGCGGTCGACGCGCTGACCGAAAGCCCCACCAAGATCTGGGAACAGGCCGTGCCGACCGATCCCTGCATCTACCGCTTCTACGAGATCGTCGGCGTCTACGGCCCGACGCTGAAGGCGCTGATCGAGGAGGAGTTCGGCAACGGCATCATGTCGGCGATCGATTTCGACATGTCGGTCACCCGCGTGCCGAACCCGAAGGGCGACCGCGTCAAGGTCGAGATGTCGGGCAAGTACCTCGCCTACAACGCCTGGTGATCACCGCGCGCCATGCGCCAGCTTCGCCGCCTCCGGCAGGCGGCGAAGCGCCATCATCGCCCAGCCCCCCACGACGGGGCCGGGCACCAGGATCAGGAAGGCCCATTGCCAGCCGCCCAAGGCATCCGCCATCACCGGCACGATGCGGATGGCCAGCAGCGTCAGCCCGAAGCCGATCCCCATCTGCATCGTCAGCGCCGTGCCGATGAGCCGGCTATCGGCCAGTTCGGTGACCGCGGCCGAGAATTGCGCGCTGTCGCCGATCACGCTCATCCCCCAGATCACCGCGACGATCAGCAGGAGCCAGCCCGGCCCGTCGAAGGCGAAGCCGATCAGCAAGGCGCAAGCCCCCGACACGGCCATCATCCCGGCGGTGGTCAGGCAGCGCCCGATCCGGTCCGACAGCCAGCCGCCCAAGAGGCAGCCGATCACGCCGGAGCCCACGACCACGAAGGCCAGAAGCGACGGCGTCCCCGCCGGGAACGGGTCCAAGCCCCCGGCAGCAGCCGCAGTGCCGAAGGCGAGGATCCAGGCCCACATCGCATAAAGCTCCCACATGTGGCCGAAATAGCCGAGATTCGCGAGGAAAACCGGCCTGTCGCGCAGCACGCGCAGGGCTTGGTGCGGATCGAAGGTGGCGCGGCCGAAGGGGAACGGTCCCTCATGGACCATGAGCGCGAAGATGGCGGCGCTGCCCAAGGTGAGTGCCGAGGTGGCCATCACCACGGATTGCCAGGCCACGCCGTCGGTCAGGCTGCGGATCAGATGCGGCATCGAGGAGCCGAAGGTCAGCGCCCCGATCAGCGCGCCGAGCGCCAGCCCCCGCCCGGTGCGGAACCAGGTCGCCATCAGCTTCACCGCGGGCGGATAGACCCCGGCCAACGCAATTCCCGTGACCGCGCGGGCGAGAATGGCCATGAAAGGCGTCGGCGCCACCAGCAGCGACAGGTTGGCGGCCGCGGCCAGAAGCGCCGCCAGCGTCATCAGCCGCTGCATCCGCATGATGTCGGGCAGATTGACCAGCGACGAGCCGAGCGCGCCGATCACGAAGCCGCCCTGCACCGCGTTGGTCAGCCAGGCGGCCTGTCCGGGGCTGAGCTGCCAGTCCGCAATCAGCTCTGGCAGGATCGCGGTGGCCGAGAACCAGGTGGTCATCACGCCCACCACCCCTGCGCAGATCAGCCCCAGCATCCGCCAGCGTCCTGATTCGACTGGCTGCCCCGCCATTGCACCGCTCATCGCCGCCCCTCCCGAGCTTTCCTTCGGGTGCATCGTCACGGCTTGGGACCGGCGCCGCAAGCCAGACCATCCTCCCGGTCGGTCACGTCCCGGACAGGGCAGCGAAACATTGGCGGAAAGCGGGCGCAAAAGCAGAAAGGGTCGCCCTTCTGGGCGACCCTTCCGAGAGTTTGGAGGCAGGCCGGTCAAGACCTGTCGGTCAACTGCGATCCGCGACCTTGCGGGGATTGCCCCTAGGTGCGGCCCTCCGCAGCTGTTCCGGCCTCTTTCTCCAGGATCTCTCTCGACACTGGATCACCTCCTTTCATCTGTTTTAACCTGAGCTCAGGCTGCCATGAAGGAGATTAATCGCAAATTAAAATCCGACCTCGGATCGTCACTCAGGCGTGATGTGCGTAACGAGCAGTCAAAGCGCGGAACGGAATCAGCGCGACGATCGCCAGCGAAATTTTCACCATCCAGTCTGCTGCGGCAAGGGAAATCCACAGCGGCACGGCCGGACCCGCGCCAAGCAGGGGAATCGCCTCGCTTGCCCAGGACACGTCGTTGCCCGGCTCGAGGAATGCGAATCCCCCGGCGAAGGCGACGGAGAAGAAAATCGCGGTATCGAGCGACGCGCCGATCAGCGTGGAGGCCAGCGGCGCCTTCCACCAGGCGCCCGAGCGCATCCGGTCGAAGACGGCGACATCCATCAGCTGGGCGGCGAGGAAGGCCAGGCCCGAGCCCAGCGCGACGCGGAAGGTGACCAGCGGGCCGAACTCGCCCGTGATCTGGGAGCCGACCAGCGAGCAGGCGACGCCGACCGCGAAGCCCGCCCAGACGATGCGCCGCGCGTCGCGGGGCCCGTGGATGCGGTTGGTCAGGTCGGTGACGAGGAAGGCGAAGGGATAGGTGAAGGCGCCCCAGGTCAGCCATTGGCCGAAGAGGTGCTGCACCAGGATGTTCGAGGCGACGACGATGGCCGCCATGGCAAGGATGCCGGGCAGAAGGCGTGACATGGGCATGATCCGTTTTGGCAAGGTCGCGGAGACTTGGTCCCGGACCGGGACAGCGCCCGATAGTCCGTCCGGCCCCGCAATGCAAGGCCGGACGTGCCGGAATGTCGCAGCTCAGGCCAGCAGCGCCTCGATATCGGCCGGTCCGACGGGGCGGATGCCGGTCGGGTTCAGCGCCTTGATCGAGTAGTAGCCGCGGGTGATGTGGTCCATGTTGACCGTCTCGCGGACGCCCGGAAGCTCCAGCACCCGGCGGGTATAGGCCTTCAGCCGCGGATAGTCGGAGATGCGGCGGCGGTTGGTCTTGAACAGCCCGTGATAGGCCGCGTCGAAGCGGATCAGCGTCACGAAGAGCCGGATATCGGCCTCGGTGAAACGCTCGCCGAACAGCCAGTCGCCGGTCAGCCGGTCCTCGAGCTTGTCGAGCGTCGCGAAGACCCCGGCCACGGCCTCGTCATAGGCTTCCTGGCTGGAAGCGAAGCCGGCCTTGTAGACGCCGTTGTTCAGCGTGTCGTAGACCTCGGCGTTCAGCGCGTCGATCTCGCCCGCGATGTCCTCCGGATAGAGCCGCAGACCCGACGGCACGATGCCCTCGAAGGCGGTGTCGAACATCCGCACGATATCGGCGCTCTCGTTGCTGACCATTGTGCCGGTCTTGGTGTCCCACAGCACCGGCACGGTGGCCCGGCCCGTGTAATGCGGATCGGCGCGGGTATAGAGCTGGTGCAGGTGGCTGTAGCCGAACAGCGGATCCTCGTCGGCGCTGTCATAGCCGCCGAAGGCCCAGCCCTCGTCGCCGATCGTCGGATTGACCACGGTCACCGGGATCAGGCTGTCGAGCCCTTTCAGCTTGCGGGCAATCAGCGTGCGCGACGCCCAGGGGCAGATCAGCGCGACATAGAGCCGGTAGCGGCCCGGCTCCGCCTTGAAGCCCCCCGTTCCGGTCGGGCCGGCCGCACCGTCCGGGGTGATCCAGTTGCGGAAGGACGAGATCTGGCGCACGAAGCGGCCCTTCTCGTCGGCTTTCTGCACCGGTTGCCAGTCCTTGGTCCATTTTCCGTCGACGAGCATGGCTCAGGCCTCCTTCGGGGTGATGTCGAATTCGGTGCCCCAGGGGTCATGGAGCACGGTTGCATTGCGGCCGGTGCCGTCGAGGATCTCGACCGAGGCCAGGCCGGTGGCGGGGAACTGGCGCATGGGCGCGTTGCGGCTGTTCCAGATGTTCCCGGCCAGGTGGTGGTGGTAGCCGCCCGAGCCGAAGAACAGCGCGCCGGGATAGGTGCTGGTGACGTCGAAGCCGAGCTCGCCCGAGATGAAGTCCTGTGCCTGCGGCAGCGCGCCGGCCTGCAGGTGGACATGGCCGATCACCGTGCCCTCGGGCGCGCCCTGCCAGGGCGCGGCGGCCGACGCGGCGAGGCTTTCCAGATCGAGCGGATCGGTGCTCATCTTCACCATGCCGCCCTTCACTTCCCAGGTGTCGCGCGGCCGGTCGATATAGATCTCGATGCCGTTGCCCTCGGGGTCGGCGAGATAGAGCGCCTCGCTGACCAGATGGTCCGCGGCACCGTGCAGCCCGACACGGGTCCCGGCGGCATGGCGCAGCCAGGCGCCCAGATCGGAACGCTCGGGCAGCAGGAAGGCGGTGTGGAACAGCCCGGCCTCGCGGCGCGAGGATTTGCGGGCCGCCTTGTCGCGGCGCAGCTCGACCAGCACGCGGCCGCCGGCGCCGTAGCTTGCGGTTTCGCCATCCTTGCCCATCGGGGCAAGGCCGAGGACGTTCTGGTAGAAGGCGCCGGTGCGGTTCAGGTCATGGACCGTCAGGGCGACGCGGCCGATTTCGAGAGGGGCGGAGGAAGTTGCCATTGTCTTGTCTCCTTGCGGGGCGCCGGCCTGCGGCGCTGCGTTTTTCTGTTGACGGGAAGATGCCCCTTGTGCGCCCAGAATGAAATCGCGATTATGGCGTATATCTATCCATATTTTGTTCCGAAAGGCAGCCATGGATCTGATCGACGGTCTCAAGGCCTTCGTGGCCACTGCGCAGAGCGGCTCCTTCACCGCCGCGGCGGAGCGGCTGGGCATGTCGAACCGGCTGACCTCGAAATATGTCGGCGAGCTGGAGACCCGGCTGGGCGTGCGGCTGCTGCAGCGGACCACGCGCAAGGTCGGGATCACGCCGGCGGGCGAGCGGCTGCTGGCGCGGGCGCCGGCGCTCCTCGACGAGCTCGACGCGCTGATCGGCGAGGTGACCGAGGACACGCGCGGCTTTTCCGGGGTGATCCGGGTCTCGGCACCGGTGACCTTCGGCGAGATCTTCGTGCGCGAGCTCCTCGGCCGGTTCTGCGCCGAACATCCCGACCTGGTGATGGATCTGCGGCTCGACGACGCCCATGTCGACCTGGCCTCGGACGGGATCGACCTGGCCTTCCGGATCGGCCAGCCCGAGGTGGCGGCGCTGACCGCGCGGCGGCTGGGGCAGATCGGCAGCCGGCTGGTCGCCGCCCCCGCCTATCTTGAGCGCCACGGCATGCCCGCCCATCCGCGCGACCTGGCGGCGCATCGCTGCATCGTCGACACCAACCGCCGCGCCGCCGATCGCTGGGTGCTGCATGGCAGCGACGGCGAGCATGTCATCCATGCCACCGGCCATCTCTTCGCCAACAGCGCGCGGGTGGTGCGGGATCTGGCCATTTCCGGCCAGGGCATCGCCTTCCTGCCGGATTTCGTGCTGCCCGAGGCGCTGGAAGCGGGAGAGCTGGTGCCCCTGCTCGACGGCTACGCGGGCGAAACCATTCCGGTCAGCGCGGTCTGGCTCGAGGGCCGCAGCCTGCCGCGCAAGGTCCGCGCGCTGGTCGATTTCGCCCGCCGGGACTTCGCGGAGCGCCTGCGCCGCTGACAGGGCGGCAGCGCCCCGACCTCCGGCAAAACTGCCCCGTGCGCCGCCGCTGCCGCCGCTGCCGCCGGCCCCCGCATCCGGGCTGAAGCTGAAGGCGCCGCCGTCATAAGCGCCGTTGCCGCCCCGTCCCGCCTCGGAGGTCACGGAGATGCCGGGCGCGCTGCTGCCGGTGGTGGTAACCCTGCTGCCGGCGCCGCCATCGCCTTCTGAGAACGTCAAAGCGACCTTCCCCATCGAGCCGCCGCTGCCGCCGGCGACCTTGCTTTCGCCGTCCTTGCCGTTGCCGCCCGCACCACCCTTCTGGCGGATCAGGATCCCGGCCGTGCCCTCGGCAAAGGCTGCGAGGGTGCTGTCCTCGATCCCGAGAGTCACGTCCTGGCTGCCGCTGCCTTTGCCGCTGGGATAGTCCTCCTTGCCGTCGCCGCCGGGCTGTGCGCGCTGGTTCAGCACCAGCGCGCCGCCGCCGCCGGAATGGCTTGCCCCCGCGGCCGCCGTGACGCTCACATTGGCCCGGGTCAGCGTGACGTCCTGCGCCCCGGCCTGGCTTGCATTGCCGTTGGCGTTTTGCTCGCTTGGGGTGATGCCATGCAGCGCGCTGCTTTCGACATAGACGCCGATCAGTCCGGAATCGACCTGGGACGCGCCGAAGGACAGCGTGACATCGGTATCGCTCAGATCCGCCGTCACCCCCTCCATCGTGACTTCGCCGTAGTAATTCTGGTAGTTGTAGAGCCCCAGCGCGCTGAACCCGAAATCGTGGCTGACCGTCAGCGCCAGCCCGTCCCCCGCCGAGAGCGCGGCGGCAGAGGTCGAAAGCGTCAGGCTTCGCGCGCCCCAGCCCTCGACGTTCTGGTAGAGCGCGCTCCAGAAATCCCTCGTCCCGGATGCCGTCACATCATGGCTGAATTGCGTGTTCACCGCGGAATATGGCGTTCCGACCAATTCGGGATTTGCAAGGGCGAAGGGGCCGGCAAGGCTGGAGGCAAGGGCAAGCGGAGCGATCAACTGGGGGCGGGCCATGGCTGCAAAGGCCTTTCGTTCGGCAAAGGGCATCAAAATGCATGAACAATTCAGGCAAGATTGTGTTTAATTAAGTTAATATTAATAACTTATGCAACAAAAACTTGACTTAGCGGAACATTGCGGCCGAAAAGAAAACTTTCCGGGCCTTGGATTTCACAGAAAATCCCATTTTATTCAGAAGCTTGCGCAAGGATCGCGAAAATCAAAGCTTCCGGCCGGATCGCCCGGCACGCCGGTCCGCCGAAATCAAGTTGCAGCAGGACTGCCGCACGGCGTTGAAGGCAAGGCCGTTCTGGTGCGCTCCGGGACAATGCCATCCAAGCTTGCCCAGCCGTCGACCGTGCACGACGCCCCTCTGTCCCGCCGGATCGGCCCGGTCGCGACCTCCAGGCGATCTTGCGGTCAGCCCCGTTTGCAGGGCGTCAACCTCTTCGGCGGCGGCCGACACCCCAATTGGCCGGGTTTGACCGCTGCGGGCCTTGTTGAGGCAAGCGTGCGCTCACCGCCTCGGGTCTATCGCTGGAGGCTGCCGACGGGTCGACAGGCTCGGGAGACGGGGGCCGGGATGCGGCAGCCCGCCACCAGCAGCTATTGCCGCTCATCACGGGGGAATCGTACGGACCGTGGCTCCTGCGGGCCTGCGCAAACCCTGAAACGGGCGTGCCGGACCAGCCCGCCGATCGCGACAACGGTGACGGTTCGGTCCGCAAAGACGCAGCCCCGGGCGCGGAAAGGCGGACCGGCGGCGAGGGCGAGCCTCCTGGTCTCGCAGCCCCTGGCACTCTGCTCGCTGAGACCGGAGCGCTGGGTTTTGGCCCTTCTGCGCGCAGGAGATGTCGTCGAGAATGATCAAATCGAAATTTCCGGGCCCGGCCAAGGCAGCCTGAAGGGGCACTGTTGCACAATTCAGCTCACGGCCAGAACCTTCCCCGGACAGACTTGTTCCAGGGCCACGGTGACCGGGATGCCCAGTGCCGTGAAGCGGTTGAGGACTGAGCGGCAAGCGCCATCGGTCCGAGCGCAGCCGCGAATGACCCGGATCTGGAGCTCGGCAACTTGGCGGTCGAAATCCCCTGACAGCTGGCGCTGGCCGGGCAGCTTCACGCAGGTCGTCCAATCGCCGAGGGAAAGGTCCCCCGGACCTTTTCCCGGTCCGGCCCATATCTCCCCCCTGCTCCGGCGGTGGTCCCCGCTCCAGGTCCGCCAGGACGCCCGGCCAAGATGCCTTGCCGCGCGCAGGATCTCGTTTCGTGCTCGGCGACGGCGTCGTGGCAGGCGTGCGTGTCGCAGGCGTCACCAGCGGTGCTCGAACCGGTGGTGCATCCGCTGGCAACTCGGCTGTTACCGTGGCGATCTCCTGATCCGGGCCAATCTGCGTCAAGAGCTCCGGCAGCATCCCTCGCCGGTTCGCCCGAACAGATGGCGCGCAGCGGCTCGCAAGCTCTTCCAGTTGGTCGTCTTCGGTGGTCTTCTCATGCTGCCCGGCTAGCATGCTCGCTTCACAAGATGAACCCTCCTGGATTTGCGCAACACCGCCACCTCGACCTCCAAACCCTTGATGCCCGCCAGGTTCGCCTCTCCCCGCACAGGCCCCCGAGGTCCGGCACCGCTGCAGGCCATGCATGACACAAGACTGCAACCTCACGGAAACAATCGAAACGCCAATGGAAACAAGCCGGACACATCCATCCCCCAGAATCTCTCCGATGGCGGCGGACGGTCCGGCGCCGCTACCGGAGAAACGGATATGGCCGAAGATATCGAAGACACGCTGATATTTGTCCGCGATAGCGGCGAGGCCGCCATTGGCGGCTTCGGAAATGACCTGATGAATGCCGATGATGTCGTCCAGACAACGACCGCCGCAGGCGACTCCGAATGGCGCTATGTCCCGGTGCGGCGCATGGCCGTCGAAACGGACGGCGACATCGCCGGCAATTTCAGGGACACTGCCGAGGGCGAAACAGGGATGGCCGCCGATCCCTACGCCTTCTACAATTTCCAGGTCGATCTGGGCTGAACGCCCGCAGGTTTCCTGCGACCGGACGCGGGCCACGGCCAGACCGGCTGTGTCGGTTCCGTGGCCCCCGGTCTTCCGGTGACTTGCGGCACGTCCGGACGCGGCGAGGCGCTGCAGGAGACCGACAGCCCCCGTTGGGCGCCTGCCGGCAGAGCGCCCCGCCGCCCGTGCCGACACCCGGAAGCGCCGCAGACCGCATTTCCGGAGGTCCGGCCTCCCGTGGCGCCGCCGAAGAGCTGGCCGGGGTCGTCTCGCTCGCCATGGCGCCGGACGAGCCCGGCGCCGAGATCCGGCTGAGCTGGCGCGGCGAGCCGATGAGCGTCTCGGTGCTGGAGCGCACCCTCGCCCAGCCGCTCGATCCCGAGACCGACACGCTGACCGGCCGCGAGGTGCTCGACCGGCATGGCAGCGAGATCTGGCCGGAATGGGACCATGACGGCAATTCCTGGCTGACCATCCCGATCCATGCCGCCCGCCCGGTGCCGTCGGCCGCGCCGCCCAAGGGCTTCGTGCCCGAACGCAACGCGGTCTATGATTTCGATCTCCTGGCGCATACCGACCACGCCGCCGTGGATGCGACGCCGCTGTCGCGGCTGACTTACGTGATCTTCGACACCGAAACGACAGGGCTCGACCCGAATGGCGGCGACGAGATCGTCCAGATCGCCGCGCTGCGCGCGGTGAACGGGCGGCTGGTCCCCGGCGAGGTGATCGACCAGCTGGTCGATCCGGGGCGCCGGATCCCCCCCGGCTCGACCAAGATCCACGGCATCACCGACGAGATGGTGCAGGGCCAGCCCGGCATTGCCGAGGCCGGGGCGTATTTCCACCGCTTCGCCCATCGCGCGGTGCTGGTGGCGCATAACGCGCCCTTCGACATGGCTTTCTTCCACCGCCACGCCCCCGCGATCGGCGCCGCCTTCGACAACCCGGTGCTCGACACTGTGCTCCTGTCGGCGATCCTCTTCGGCCAGCAGGAGGAGCACACGCTCGACGCGCTGGCCGCGCGCTTCGGCGTCACCATCCCCGAAGAGGCGCGCCATACCGCGCTCGGCGACACGCAGGCGACCGCCGAGGTGTTCCTGCGGATGATCCCGATGCTCGAGGCCAAGGGGCTGCGCACCTTCGGCGACGTGCTCGACGCGATGGCGCGCAATTCCCGGCTGATGCGCGAGATGACGGCGCGGGTCGGGGCCTGAGCCTCAGCCCGCCGGGATGCCCGCCACGGCGACGCCGAAGCAGAGCAGCGAAAGCGCCCCGTGCCAGACCGCGCGGAGCCGCTCGCTGCGCTCCCAAGCGGTCAGCATCGCGACGAGGCATTGCAGCGCGTAGAACAGCGCGAAGGCCCGCGAGGCCAGCGCCACCAGCGCGGTGACATCCGTCGCCCAGATCACCGAGACCGCCACCGCACCGATGGCGATATAGGCGTGGCGCGGCGTGACATGGCCATGGGTCGTGTCCGACACGAGCCCGCTGGCGCCGAGGGAATCCGCCACGGCTGCGCTGAACTGGCTGGCGATGGCGCCGAAGGCGACCACGAAGGGCAGGACCGGCGAAACCCGCCCGATCACCTCGATCACCCCGGCGACATCGGCGCCTTGGGGGAAGAACGGATAGAGCGGGATCATCAACGCGAAGAACACCAGATAGACCGCCGAGGACAGGCCCTGCGCCCGCTTCATCGCCCTCTCCCTTGTCGGCGCATCATAGAGCGAGCCCATGAAGCGGGTCGTCTCGAAGCCCTGCACGACGATCAGGAGCCCCATCAGGAAGCGCAGCGTGTCCCAATCGAACTCCGGCGCCGCCCCGGGATCGCTCCAGACATAGCCTTCGGGCAGCCGCGCCGCGAAGAGCCCGAGCGCCGCCAGCAGCGCGGCGATGGCGGCGAGATTGGCGCTGACGGTGAAGCGCTCGGCCTTCTCGACGCCCTCGAGCCCGCGGACCACCCCGGTCAGCGCGATCGCCGCGACCAGACCGGTGGCGATCAGCGCGGCGAAGCGCGGGTCGGCGATGCCTGCGAGCTTCGCCAGGAAGCTGCCGAGCAGCACCAGGTAATAGGCGACCGAGATGAAATAGGCGCCGGTCAGCACCAGATGCGACAGGGTCTCGATCGAGGGAATGTGGTGGCCGCGCGGCGCCTCGGCACAGCGGGCCTCGCCATGGCGGATATTGTAGCGGATCGCGCCGCCGATCAGCCAGGCGATGCCGGTGAGCGCCGCCATGGCGGGCACCGCCCAGAGCCCGATCCGCCCCGCCACCAGCGGCACCGAGACGAGGAAGCCGCTGCCGATGATCGAGGCCAGCGGCGTCAGCATCGCCCGCCAGGCCCGGCTCGCCCGGAGCGGCCCGAAGGCGAGGACGGAGAAGACCGCAGCCAGGACGGCGGCGGCGAGAAATTCGGTCAGGTCCATCGGTCAGCGTCCGGATTTCAGCCGTCCGGCGATCCCCGCGGGGAAGAAATAGACGCTGAGGATGAAGAGGAGGCCCAGCCACATCAGCCAGCGGTCGGGTTCGAGCAGGACCGCCAGCGCCGGCAGGTCGGCGGCAACCGCGCCCTGTGCCGCCGCCATCAGGTCCTGCAGGTAGCCGCGTGCCAGCATGAACAGCGTCACGCCGATCACCGCGCCCCAGACCGTGCCCATGCCGCCGATCACCACCATCAGCAGGAGGTCGACCATGATCGGGAAGCCCAGAACCGTGTCGGGCCCGACATAGCGCAGCCAGACCGCATAGAGCGCGCCCGCCAGCGCCGCGATGCCCGCCGAGATGCAGGTCACGGCGATGCGGTAGCGCACCACGCGGTAGCCGATCGCCTCGGCGCGGAACTCGTTCTCGCGGATCGCCTGCAGCACGGTGCCGAAGGGCGACACGGTCAGCCGCCGCATCAGCGCCAGGAGCACCAGCATCGAGGCGAAGACCAAGTAATAAGCGGCGAGCTTGCCGTTGGCGCGCACCTCGGAGAAGAGGCTCTCCATCGGCGCATCGCCGAAGACCACCCCGGGCAGAGCTGCCGGGTCGAGGCCCGGCAGGGGATCGGGCAGATAGGCCGCCGACGGGCTCAGGGCCCGCGGGATCTGGAAGCTGAGCCCATCCTCGCCGCCCGTGAGCCCGGAGAGCTGGCTGACCAGAACGGCGACGGCCGAGGCCACGGCCAGCGTGATCATCGCGAAGAAGATCGCCCGGACGCGCAGCGAGAACAGCCCGATCAGCGCCGCCAGCACGACCGCCACCGCCATGCCCGCCCCGGCCCCGAGGATCAGCCCCGGCGCCTCGCGGCCCAGATGCACCGAGGCCAGCGCCACGCCATAAGCGCCCATGCCGAAGAACATCACATGGGCGAAGCTGACGATCCCGGCATAGCCGAGCATCAGGTCATAGGACGCCGCGAGCACGATGAAGACGCAGATCCGCGCCGCGGTGTCCATTGCGCGCACGCCCGGGAACAGGAAGGGCGCGGCGGCCAGCGCCGCGAGGATCACCGCCACGACGGCGATCAGCAGCCAGGAGCGCGGCGCGGTCATCGGCGGCCTCCGGCAGACATCATGCCCTCGGGACGCCACATCAGGATCAGCACCATCAGCGCGATGTCGCTGACCAGCGCGGCCTTGGGCTCGAGGAAGGCGACATAGTTCTGGGTCAGGCCGACCAGCAGCGCACCGAGGAAGCAGCCCTCGACCGAGCCGAGCCCGCCGATGATCACCACGATGAAGACGAGCACCATGATCTCGGCTCCCATCGTGGCGGTGACCACCTCCTGGTAGAGCCCCCACATCACGCCGCCGAGTCCCGCCAGCGCCGATCCGGCGATGAAGACGCCGACGAAGACCAGCCGCAGCCGGTAGCCGAGCGCTTCGACCATCTCGCCGTTCTGCACGCCCGCACGGACGATCAGCCCGATGGTGGTGTGGCGCAGCACCGCACGGATCGCGAGGAAGATCGCCAGGCCGAGCCCCACCGCCATCAGCCGGTAGGTTTCGATCGCGGCGCCGTGGAAGGTCAGCGCGCCCTTCAGCATCTCGGGCCGGGCGATGAAGATCTCCGAAGGGCCCCAAACCACGTGGATCATCTGCTCGGCGACGATCAGACCGCCCATGGTGACGAGGATCTGCTTGAGATGCGCGCCGTAGACCGGACGGATGATGATCCGCTCGAAGAGCCCGCCGAGCAGTCCGGTCACCGCCATGGCGGCCAGCGCGGCAAGGCCGACCAGCGCGAGGTTCGCGGCAAGGCTTTCCGCGCCCGCCAGTCCGGGAAAGGCCAGCAGGACCGTGATGCCGGTGAAGGCGCCGATCGCGACGAAGGCGCCATGGCCGAAATTGATCACGTCCATCAGCCCGAAGACCAGCGTCAGCCCCGAGGCCATGACGAAGATCATCATCCCCATGGCGAGGCCGGACACGGTCAGCGTCAGCCAGGAGGACAGCCGGACATCGAAGGGCGCGAGGTCGAAGACCCGGGTGCGCAGCGTGCCGTCCTCGTTCAGAACCGGCTCCAGCAGCGGCCAGGAGGCCTGCGCCCAGATCCCGAGATAGCCCAGCAGGATGGCTGCCGGGACCAGCAGCCAGGGGATCAGCGGGCGCAGCCGGCCGGACAGTCCGGCCCGCTCGATGCGCGGCGCATGCGCCGGTGCGGCATCGCTCATCGGTGGCCCTCCAGGTGCAGCCCCATCAGCCGGTCCTGCAGGCCCGCGTCGCCCGCAAGCTCCGCCATCCGCCCGGACCAGACGGTGCGGCCGTCATCCATCACCGCCGCGTTCTGCCCGAGTGCCTTTGCCACGGCGAAATTCTGTTCCACCATCAGGATCGTCGCCCCTTCCGATTTCAGCTGCCTCAGCGCGCCGACAAGCACCGAGACGACGGCCGGGGCAAGTCCCTTGGTCGGCTCGTCGATCAGGTAGAGCTGCCGCGGCTCGACCATGACGCGGGCCAGCGACAGCATCTGCTTCTGACCGCCCGACAGCGTGCCCGCGGGCCGATGCCAGAAGGTGCCGAGCGCCGGGAAGGCCGCGGTCAGCCAGTCGATCCGGTCCTGGCGCATGCGGCGCGTCCGCGCGCCGAGCCGCATGTTCTCCGCCACCGTGAGATCGCCGAAGATGCCCATCTCCTCGGGAACATAGCCGATCCCCGCACGCGCGATGGCGGACGGCCCCATGCCGCCGAGCTCCTGTCCGGCAAAGCCGATCCGGCCCTGGCGCAGCTTCCACAGCCCCATGATCGTGCGCAGCGTCGTGGTCTTGCCCGCGCCGTTGCGGCCCAGAAGCATCGTCACCTCGCCTGCGGGCACGTCGAGATCGACGCCCTGCAGCACCTTGTAGCGGCCGATATCGGCATGGACCGCCGAAAGCGCCAGAAGCGGCGGGTGCCCGGGCCCGGGCCCGGGCGCGGCCCCGTCCTGCTCCGGCTCCTTGGCGGCGTGGCGGAAGAGCGGACGGCGCTACGCCCTTCATCACCGCCGGGTTCCGCGGCTCGCCCGCGCTGATCGAGATGGGCCATGCCACGGCAGCGAAATGGCAGGCGGCCGGGCTCGGCCCGCTGCAGCGCCTCGGCGTGCAGCAATACATCCATGTCACCGACAGCCGCGAGGACGCGCTGAAGGCCGCAGATTGCGCCCGCTTCGTCGGCCGCATGGCCGGAGGTCTGCGCAGCCGCGACATTGCGCGGACCGGCGCGATGATCGACGCCCCGCCCCTGCCGGACGAGCCGTCGCTCGAGACGATCGCGCAGAACATCATCATCGGCCCGCCCGAGCATGTGGCCGAGCGCATCGCCGCCGAATGCGCCGCGCTGCCGATCACCCATTACAACACCTTCTTCCAGTTCGGCGACATGCCGCTCTCCATGGCCGCGCGGTCCTTGGAACGCTTCGGCGCCGAGGTCCTGCCGCTCCTTGCGACGACCCCCGAACTGGCCGTCGGCTGAAACGAGGATCCGAAATGACCCAACATGCACAGATCGGCAGCATGGCCGCCCCGGCGCTGCCCGAGATCCTGCGTGCCGTCCATGCCGGGCGCGGCCAGACGCTGGAGGACAGCGAGACCCTGCCGCCCGCCGCCTATGCCAGCCCCGAATTCTACGAGCTGGAATGCGAACGCATCTTCCGCCCGGGCTGGCTGGCCGTCGGCCATGTCGCGCAGGTGCCGGAGGTCGGCGACTATGTCTCCATCGAGGTGCTGGGCGAACCGCTGGTCGTGGTTCGCGGCAAGGACCGCATCCGCGTGCTTTCCCGCGTTTGCCTGCACCGCTGGGCGCCGGTGGTCGAGGGCGCGGGCAATGCCAAGCTCTTCTCCTGCCCGTTCCACCGCTGGGGCTACGACCTCGAAGGCAACCTGCGCACCGCGCCCTTCATGGAGCAGGCGCGGAACTTCGACAAGAAAGGCATGAAGCTGCCCGAGATCCGCTCGGAAATCGTTCTGGGCACCATCTACGTCAACTTCTCCGGCGATGCCGAGCCGCTGGCGCCGCGCATGGCGGGGATGATCGGCGACTGGGCGAACATTCCGCATGACGAGCTGATCGTCGGCTACGAGACCCAGTTCCATTGCCCGTTCAACTGGAAGATTGCGGTCGAGACCTTCATGGAATGCTACCACCATATCGGCGCGCATTCCCGCACGCTCGAGCCGCACAATCCCGCGCGCCTCAGCTGGGGCGAGGACATGGCCGACCCGGACCAGGCCTTCGTCACGCTGCGCCATCCGCTGCGCGAGGACCTGCCGACCGAGACCAACCTGCAATCCGGCCTGCCGGTCTTCGACGGCTGGACCGAGGACCAGATCCGCACCGGCAGCCTCTACCACGTCTTCCCGATGAACCTGATCGGCACCTCGGTCGACGCGGTGCGCTGGACCTCGATCCTGCCGCGCGGCGCGAATGACACCTGGTGGGTGCGGCTGCATCTGGTGCGCCGCGAGGCGGCCGAGCTGCCGGAATTCCAGGACATGATGGCCAAGGCCAAGGAAAACGGCGCGGTGATTGCGGGCGAGGATGTCGAGGTCAACACGCTGCAGCAGATCGGCGCCGCCTCGCGCCTCGCGCAGCCCGGACGGCTCAGCCATCTGGAAAAACCGGTCTGGCAGCTCGCTGACTATATCCGCGACCATATCGGGGAGACGGTGTGATGGACTATGCACGGCTCGGCCGTTCCGGCCTCGAAGTGTCGCGCATCTGCCTCGGATGCATGAGCTACACCGTCACCGGCCCCGACCAGAAGCACGGCTGGCTCTTCGACGAGGAGGCGAGCAAGCCCTTCTACCGCAAGGCGCTGGAACTCGGGATCAACTTCTTCGACACGGCGAACGGCTATTCCGCCGGGCAGAGCGAAGAGGTGCTGGGCCGGCAGGTCATTGCGCAGGTGCCGCGCGACGAGGTGGTGATCCTGACCAAGGTCTTCAACCGGATGCGTCCCGGGCCGAACGGCGCGGGGCTGTCGCGCAAGGCGATCATGGACCAGATCGACGGCAGCCTGCGCCGTCTCGGCACCGACCATGTCGATGTCTACATGATCCACCGCTGGGATTACGCGACGCCGCTGGAAGAGACGCTGGAGGCGCTGAACGACGTGGTGAAGGCCGGAAAGGCGCGCTATCTCGGCGCCTCGTCGATGTTCGCCTGGCAGCTCGCCAAGGCCGTCGAGGTGCAGAAGGCCAACGGCTGGGCGCGGTTCATCGCGATGCAGAACCATCTCAACCTCCTTTACCGAGAGGAAGAGCGCGAGATGCTCCCTTTCTGCCGCGATGCCGGGATCGGGGTGATCCCGTGGAGCCCGCTGGCCCGCGGCCGCCTCGCCCGACCCTGGGGGCAGGGGTCGGAGCGCTTGGCGCAGGACGGCTATACCCCCGCGCTCTACGCCGCCGAAATGCCGGAGGAGCCGGTGATCGCAGGCCGCGTGGTCGACCTGGCCGCGCGGCTGGGCGTCAAGCCCGCGCAGGTGGCGATGGCCTGGCTCTGGCAGAAGGACCCGGTGGTCGCCCCGGTGATGGGCGCGACCAAGCCAGCGCAGCTGGAAGATGCCGCCGCCGCGCTGTCGATGGTGCTGTCCGCGGATGACGTCGCCTTCCTCGAAGAGCCCTACCGCCCGCGCCCGGTGATCGGCTTCTCGTGACCGCGCCGGACGTTCTCGTGCTCGGTTCCGGCGGCGCGGGTCTGGCAGCGGCGCTGCTGGACGCCGGACTGATGCTGGCCGCAAGGCCGGGCGTATTCTGCGCCGGCGAAATGCTGTCCTGGGACGCGCCGACGGGCGGCTACCTGCTGACCGCCTGCCTCGCCACGGGCCGGCGCGCAGGGCTGTCCGCGGCGGAGTGGCTCGCGGGATAGGCCATCCGGCCCGGACATATTGCGGAGCCGACATCATCTGCAGCCCGAAGCTCAAGGGCGGCGGAACGGCCGCCGGACTTGGTGCCGCCGGCGCCCGCAGGTTCAGGCCGGACCGCGCTAATCCGCCACCAGCATGTAGCCGGCCCCGCGCACCGTCTGGAGATAGCGCGGCTGCTTCGGATTCGCTTCGATCTTGCGGCGCAGCCGGGTGATCTGGACGTCGACCGCACGTTCCATCGACTGGCCCTCGCTGCGGCCTAGCTCGTCGACCAGCTGGGTCCGGCTCAGCGGCTCGCCGACATTGCCCGAGAAGATCTTCATCAGCTTCGCCTCGGTCGCGGTCAGCCGCACCAGCTGCTCGCCGGCCCACATCTCGCCACGGTCGATGTCATAGCGCACTTCGCCGAGCCGCAGCACCTTGACCGAAGCCGTCTGGACTTCGGGCGGCGGCACCCGGCGCAGGATGGCGTTGATCCGCAGGAGCAGCTCCTTCGGCTCGAAGGGCTTCGGCAGGTAGTCATCCGCGCCGGCCTCGAGCCCGCGGATACGGTCCTCGGTCTCGCCCTTTGCGGTCAGCAGCAGGATCGGCGTCGCGAGATGCTCGCGCAGGCTGGCGGTCAGCGAAATGCCGTCCTCGCCGGGCAGCATCACGTCGAGGACGATGAGATCGAATTCCAGCCCCTCGAGCAGCCGCCGCGCATGGGCGGCATCGCGCGCCGACGACACCCAGAACCCCTGGCGCGCCAGGAATTTCTGCAGCAATCCGCGGATGCGCTCGTCGTCATCGACCACCAGCAGGTGGGCGTCGGCCTGTGCCGTCATTGGCCGTTGTCTCGCGATCCGCGGAACTGCCGCCGTTGCTCGGGATCCATCATTTCTTCCAGCACGCGGCGGAAACCGCTGACCGCCTCGGGCCCGGCGGTGCGGAAGGCCGTCCGCATCCTGCTCCGCTGTGCCTCGGACAATTGGCGTTCCAGGGCCGCGCCCTCCTCCGTCAGATGCAAATGTCTTTCCCTCTTGTCGCGGGTTCCGACCCGACTTTCAACCATGCCGTCCTCGATCAGCGTGCGCAGCACACGATTGAGCGATTGCTTCGTGACCCCGAGGATGTTCAGCAGGTTGTTCACCGTCGTGCCCGGCGCGCGCTGGATGAAATGGATCGCGCGGTGATGCGCGCGGCCATAGCCGAACTCCTCCAGAAGCCGGTCCGGATCCGCGGTAAACCCCTTGTAGGCAAAGAACATCGCCTCGATCGCATGGCGCAGCTGCTCGTCCGTGAGGAAAAGCAGGTTCTCGCCTGTCGTGTTCACCGCCAGTTTCGTCTTCGGCATGCCCGCCCCCCGATCTTTGCATCGCTAGTTTATGTCAGCGTTATTGACTTTCCAAGACTCATCGTGTTAGCCGTGCCGGGCTTTTTGGCAATTTTTGGTCCACTTCGGACCTGATTGCGCAATTTCCGCAAACAAGACGACCCGAGACCGACGACGAAGAAGGAAGAAGACGATGGCGGGAAGCTACGACGACCGCGACGGGATGATCTGGATGGACGGCAAGCTGGTGCCGTGGCGGGATGCGAATGTTCACATTCTCACCCATGCCCTGCATTACGCATCTTCCGTATTCGAAGGCGAGCGGGCGTATAACGGCACCATTTTCAAGTCGCGCGACCATTCCCAGCGCCTGCTGGAGTCCGGCAAGGCGCTCGACATGCCGATCCCCTACACCGTGGACGAGATCGAGGCCGCGAAGATCGAAGTGCTGCAGGCCAACGGCCTGACCGACGCCTATGTGCGCGCGGTGGCCTGGCGCGGCGCCGGCGAGGACATGGGCGTCAGCTCGGCGAAGAACCCGGTGCGCATGGCCGTGGCGGCCTGGGGCTGGGGCGCCTATTACGGCGACGCCAAGATGAAGGGCGCCAAGCTCGACATCGCCAAGTGGAAGCGGCCCTCGCCCGAGACCATCCCGACCCATGCCAAGGCGGCCGGCCTCTACATGATCTGCACCATGTCGAAGCACGCAGCCGAGGCGAAGGGCTATTCGGACGCGATGTTCTTCGACTACCGCGGCTACGTGGCCGAGGCGACCGGCGCGAACATCTTCTTCGTCAAGGACGGCGAAGTGCACACGCCGAACCCGGACTGCATCCTGAACGGCATCACCCGCCAGACGGTGATCGGCCTGCTGAAGGACAAGGGCATCACGGTGCACGAGCGCTATATCGAGCCGGGCGAGCTGGAAGGCTTCGAGCAGTGCTGGCTGACCGGCACCGCCGCCGAAGTGACCCCAGTGGGCGAGATCGGCGGCTACAATTTCGAGGTCGGCGCGCTGACCCGCGACATCGCCGAGACCTACGAGAAGCTGGTCCGCGCCTGATCGCAGCACGACCCGGACATGGAAAGGGCGGCCCTTGGGCCGCTCTTTGCCGTTCCGGAACCGTCCCCCGGGCTTACTGCATGCCCTTCGACATGAAATCCTCGACGATGTTCGACATGTCGAAGGAGGCCCCGCCCTGCACCGGCGGATAGTCGGCCAGGGTCTGCAGGTGCTCCTGCATCAGCACGTTCATCGGCTGCATCAGCCAGGACACCTTCTGCATCAGGTGGCCATAGGCGTCGGTGCTGGAATAGCTCTCGAACGGATCCATGCGGATGTTGAACACCATCGGCGCAGTGCGGCCTTCGATCGTGTCGTAATAGTCTTCCTTGGTGGCGAAGTGGAGCTTCCACGGCCCCATCCGCACCGCCATCAGCCGGCTTTCATAGTAGTAGAACAGGCTGTTGCGGGCCGATTGGTCGGCGTCGCCGGTCCAGTAGGCGAGGTTGTCGACGCCGTCGATATACTGGTTCTTCTCCTCCATCACCTCGGCATTGACGTCTTCGATGCCGGCCGCCGCGGCGAGGGTGGTGAACATGTCCTGGTGCTGCTGGATGCCGTTCAGGATCGAGCCCGCCGGGATATGGCCCGGCCAGCGCACCATGGAGGGCACGCGCACGCCGCCTTCATAGGTGGTCATCTTCTCGCCGCGGAACGGCGAGGTGCCGCCATGCGGCCAGGAATTGTGCTCGGGGCCGTTATCCGTCGAGTACCAGACGATGGTGTTGTCGCTCAGCCCCTGCTCGTCCAGCCAGTCGAGCACATAGCCGATGTCGTGATCATGCTGCAGCATCCCCGAGCCGTAAAGATCGGCCTCGGAGGTGTACATCTCGGCGGCATAGCGCCAGTCCTCGTCGAGCCGGGTATAGAGATGCATCCGCGAGGTGTTCAGCCAGACGAAGAACGGCTCGCCGGCCTCCTTGGCTGACGCCATGAAGTCGATCGCCAGCGGGATGACCTCGTCATAGTCGAAATTCTTCATCCGCTCCTGGGTGAGCGGACCGGTATCCTCGATGGTCTGCATGCCGACCTTGCCGAAGCGCGGCATCTCGGTCGGGTCGTCCTCCTCGGTGGCGAAGGTGTGCAGCACGCCGCGGGTGCCGAACTGTGCCTCGTACTCCTCGAGCGAGCCGGAGAATTCCTTGCCGAAATTCTGGTAGTCGCGCTGCTCGGCCTCTTCCTGGGTATTCAGGTGATAGAGATTGCCGAAGAACTCGTCGAAGCCATGCGCCGTCGGCAGGTGCTCGTTGCGGTCGCCGAGGTGGTTCTTGCCGAACTGCCCGGTGCGGTAGCCGACCTGCTTCAGCTCCTCGGCCAGCGTCGGCGAGGCGGCCTGAAGCCCGAGCGGCGAGCCCGGCTGGCCGACCGTCGTCATGCCCGAGCGGATCGGGTACTGGCCGGTGATGAAGGCCGCGCGCCCGGCCGTGCAGGAGGGCTGCGCGTAGTGATCCGTGAAACGGACGCCCTCCATGGCGATCCGGTCGATATTGGGCGTGGTGTAGCCCATCGTGCCCATCCCGTAGGACGAGAGGTTCTGCCAGCCGACGTCGTCGCCCCAGATCACCAGGATGTTCGGCTTTTCGGCCGTCTCCTGCGCCTGCAGGGCCGTTGCGGAAATGATGGCAAGCGCCACCCCGGCCGCCGCCCGTGTCGCGAATTTCATGTCACTCTCCCTTCGCTCAAACAGCCGGAATTGCGGCTGCCCTGGGAATACGGTAACATATTAAATCGGAAATCCATCGGCTTGAGCGACGTTTTCCCTTCGGTCCGTCCGGCGGCGTCTCGCCGCGCCCGGCGGTTCGATCGTCGATCCCGAACACCTGCACCAGGCAGCGGCAAAGTCCCGGTCAGGGTGCCGATCTGCGGTCATGGACCCGACGATAGTCGCGTTGAGCCAGGCTCGAATCGCCCGGAGGCGGGCGGCGACCTTGCGGATGTCGTGGCCGCAGCCGCAGGGCACCGCGAAGATCGCGTTGCCGTCGGCCCCCGTCAGCGGGCAGCGCGCCAGCAGAGGTGGTCCCGGTTTTTGGGCGCTTCGGCCGGAGCCGGGCTGCAGCCGAAGGGGCAGGCTACGTCATCGCTGCGTTCCAGCGTGGCGGCGCTGCCGGGGCAGCTCCAGCCGGCCGCGGCCAGCAGCAGGACGGACGTTTTCATGTCTATGGCCATCTCGGTCGCTTTCCTTCCCGGGTTCCCGATAGCAGGATCCGGACGGGAAAGCTGTTCCGATTTCGACGCCCGGCCGGTTCCGTTGCGGAAGGGCCGGGCGGCTGCCCGGTATCAGGCTTCGTGCTCTGCGAGGAAGCGCTCGGCCTCGAGCGCAGCCATGCAGCCCATCCCGGCCGAAGTGACCGCCTGGCGGAACACGTCGTCGGTCAGGTCGCCCGCGGCGAAGACGCCGGGAACCGAGGTTGCGGTGCTGTCGGGCTTGGTGGTGACATAGCCGCCCGAATGGGTGTCGAGCTGGTCGACGACCAGCTCCGAGGCGGGCGCATGGCCGATCGCCACGAAGAAGCCCGCGCAGGGGATCTCGGTGATCTCGCCGGTCTCGACATGCTTCGCGCGCACCCCCTCGACGCCCAGAGGGTTTTCCGTGCCGGTGACTTCCTCGATCGTGTGGTTCCACAGAACCTCGACCTTCGGGTTCTTGAACAGCCGGTCCTGCATGATCTTCTCGGCGCGCAGGCTGTCGCGGCGGTGCACCAGCGTCACTTTGGAGGCGAAGTTGGTCAGGAACAGCGCCTCTTCCACGGCGGTGTTGCCGCCGCCGATCACCACGACTTCCTTGCCGCGGTAGAAGAACCCGTCGCAGGTCGCGCAGGCCGAGACGCCGAAGCCCTTGAACTTCTCTTCCGAGGGCAGGCCGAGCCAGCGGGCCTGGGCCCCGGTCGCCAGAATCAGCGCGTCGGCGGTATAGACCGTGCCGCTGTCGGAGGTGGCGGTGAAGGGCCGCTTCGAGAGGTCGAGCGAGGAGATGTAGTCCGAGACGATCTCGGCGCCCATCTCGCGGGCATGGGCCTCCATCTTGACCATCAGGTCCGGCCCCATGATCGAGGCTTCGCCCGGCCAGTTTTCCACGTCCGTGGTGATGGTCAGCTGGCCGCCCGGCTGCAGTCCCTGCACCAGAACGGGGTTGAGCATGGCGCGCGCAGAATATACGGCTGCCGTGTAGCCGGCCGGTCCCGAGCCGATGATCAGTACCTTGCTGTGTTTCGTATCGCCCATGGTCGGTCCACCCCGTTTTTCTGGCTGCGGCTGGCCATATAGGCGCGATGGCACCGCGAGGGAACCCCCGCCATCGCGGCCCTGTCATGTTAGCGTGCCAAGAAAAGGTGATGCGAAGATATTGGAATTAATCCATAGAATCTTCGCTCGTGAAGAAATAATATTGCGCGTCATCCCGGTTTTTCCTAGGTTGGCATCGCAAAGGAGAAAGACCCGATGGCCGGTTCCAAGCTTGACCCGATCGACCGCAAGATACTTGCGGAGCTTCAGTCCGATGGACGCATGACAAACGTGGAGCTGGCCAAGCGCGTGGGCATCTCGGCGCCGCCCTGCCTGCGCCGCATGCGGACTCTGGAGGAAAGCGGCTACATCCGCGGCTACCATGCCCAGGTCGACAGCCGCGAGCTGGGCTTCGAGGTCCAGGTCTTCGCCATGGTGGGGCTGGAATCGCAGGCCGAGGCCGACCTTTCGGCCTTCGAGCAGAAATGCCGCGACTGGCCGCTGGTCCGCGAATGCCACATGCTCAACGGCGAAGTGGATTTCATCCTGAAATGCGTGGCGCCGGACCTGTCGACCTTCCACAGCTTCCTGATCAGCGACCTGACTGCAGCGGAGAACGTCGCCAGCGTCAAGACTTCGCTGGTCATCCGCTCCACCAAGGAGGAACCCGGCGTGCCCTTCGAGGTACTGGAAGAGCGGCTGAGCAAGAGCGCGTAGCTATCTATCTGAAAAAGGGCCGGTGCCTGCTGTCAGGCACCGGCCCGAAACTCGTGACCACGTACTCGTCACCAACCACGTTGTTTGTATGGTACGTATAATGCTGTCGATCAAGCGAAAATGTTCTGCATTGCAGAAAGGTCGGCGGCTAGCGGTGGAATGCCTGACCTAAAGTCGTATGGCGGCGGCGAGCCGCCCATAATCCGGTTCGCCCTGATGAAAGCTGCGGCGGAACGAGAAGAACCGCGCGGGGTCCGCGTAGGTGCAGTGGCGCGACCATTCCGCCTCGCCAATTCCGGCTTCGCGCAGCCGCCAGGCGGCAAAGGCAGGCAGGTCGAACTGGTACTTGTCCGCGGTGCGGCCGCCGGCGAAGAACCGCTGATGTTCGGGGTCATCGTCGAGGAACCGCTCCAGGAATTCCTGGCCGACCTCGTAGGCAGACTGGCTGATGGTTGGGCCGATCACCGCGCGGGTCGAAGCGCGCGAGGCGCCGAGCGATTCCATCGCCTCGAGCGTGGCTTCGAGGACGCCGCCGAGCGCGCCGCGCCAGCCGGCATGGGCGGCGCCGACGACAAGAGGCGGCGCGGTCGCGCGCGCCGCGGCGGGGCTCCGGCCCTGGCGGGCGGCCCCGTGGCCAAAGGTCCTACTCCACATCATACTGAAATATAACGACTATTATATAAGCCGCGGCATGTCGGCAACTTGAACGGGAAGGGTGCGGCCAGTATAGCTTGGGACGCATGACTTTTCGGGGAGCGGAATTTGGCCACGGAGACAATCATCTACGGGCGCGAGGAGCGCGAGATCTACGAGGCTCCGGATTTCGACAGCTATTACCGTTCCGACCGCGTGCAGCCGCTGGTCGACCGGTTCGAGACCCTGCTGGCGCGGACCGACATCTGTTCCTTCGACGTCTTCGACACGGTGCTGCTGCGCGACGAGCGCTCGGAGCTGGAACGTTTCGCCGACGTGGCAGCCGAGTTCATCCGCCGCGCGGCCGCTGCCGGGGAGGGCAGCGTTCCCGAGCTGCGCACCTGCCTGTCGGCCCGCGTGCTGGCGGCCTCCACCGCCTACCAGATGAGCCCGGAGGTCCAGGGCTGCCGCGAAGGGCGGTTCGAGGAGATCGTCCGCAACCTGGTCGCGTCGCTGTCGCTGCCCGAGGAGCCCTACCTGGCGCTTTGGCGCGAGGCCGAATTCGAGATCGAGGCGTCGCAGCTGCGCGGCTCGGCCTTCATCGAGAACCTGATCGACCTGGCCGTGGCGCGGGACAAGACGGTGATCTTCGTGTCGGACATGTACTTGTCCGCCAGCGACATCGCGCGGCTGGTCGAGGGCTGCGGCATCTCGCTTGAGAAGATCGCGCGGATCTTCTCAAGCGCCGACACGGTGGTGAACAAGCGTTCGGGCCTGGTCTATGACCTGGTTTGCGGCGAGTACGGCACGGAGCCGGGGCGGATCCTGCATCTGGGCGACTCGCTGGAGGGCGACTTCATCGCCGCCAAGCGCCGCGGCCTCGAGGCGATCCACCTGCCGATCCCGAAGGCAATCCTGCGCAAGCGGCTGGACAGCCACCGCCGGATGATGGACCGGCTCGGCGGCGATGCCGCCCTGCCGCTGCCGATCGCCCCGCCTGCGCTGTGAGGAAGACATGACCAAACCTGTAGACGTCCTGGGCCCGATCCTGCTGAACTGGATCGCCCAGCTCGACCGCAAGCTGCGGTTCCTCGATGCGCGCGGCGGGGCCAAGGTGCTGTTCTGCAGCCGGGCGGGCAAGCGCATCAAGGAGCAGCTCGACCTCTATGCCGGCGGCGAGCTCTCCTATGACGCGGAGGTCTTCGGCATCTCGCGCATCTCCGCGGTCAAGGCGGGGCTCGGCTACCTGAAGAATTTCGAGCAGTCCTTCGAGGTGTCCCGGGAAAGCTTCGGCCCGACGCCGATGGGCGATGTCTGCGCCGCCTTCCTGAAGAACTTCGCCGCCGGGCACGATCCGCGGCTGCATGCCCTCAAGGCGCTGCGCGGCGAGTTCCGCGGCGACAATTTCCGCGTGCTGCTGGCCGCCAATGACGAGGCCTCGCGCTGGTTCCGCGATTATTTCGAGAAGAGCCACGATGCCATGCGCCGCCATCTCGACGAGCTGCGCGGCGGCCGCGGCCAGGTGGTGCTGGTCGATACCGGATGGAAGGGCTCGATCCAGCGGCTGCTGCAGGCCACCTTCGACGACATCCGCTTTTCCGGGGTCTATTTCGGCGTCATGGACCATGCGCCGATGGCCAACCGCTATCCGGTCGTGTTCGATGCGCTGAGCTATCACAAGGGGCGCCCCGAGACCTGCCTGGCGGTGCACCGCCACCTGATCGAGAGCCTCTACGAACCGGCGGCGCCCAGCGTCGAGGAGATCGCCGACGGCCCCTGCGCCGAGACCGCCGCCCGCCAGATGGCCGCGGTGATGGACGAGCGGCCGCGGCCCGATGACCGCAGCGACGCGCTCTATCTCGACGTGCTGGCCTATACCGAGGCGCATCGCGGCGAGCCGCTCGACGTGATCCTGGAAAAGGCCCATGCGGCCATGGCCGAGCTGGAGCGCATCCTGATCTTCCCGAAGCCGGAGGAGGTGGCGGATTTCCAGGGAAAGCCGCGCAGTTCGGATTTCGGCCGCGAAGGCTTCGTTCCGGTGATCCGTCAGGCCGGGGACGGCGACACGCCCGAGGCGCGGGTGTCGCGGTCGCTGTGGCAGCCGGGGCAGATCGCGCTGGAATACCCGCCGGGCGTGGCGCGGGATCTGCAGGCGCGGGCGGTCGGTCTGGGCAACCAGGCGAATTATTTCTCGGGCTATACCGGCGAGGCTGCCGCCGCGGCCGGGGCGCGCGAGGAATTCTCCCGCGAGGGATCGGTGGCGATCGTGACCCGCACCAAGGACCGGCCCGTCCTCCTCGAGCGCGCGATGCGCTCGGTGGCGGACCAGACCTGGCGCAACTATCACTGGGTCATCGTCAATGACGGCGGCAACCGCCAGGTGGTCGAGGAGATCATCGAGCGCTCGCCGATCGACCGGAGGCGGATCACGCTGGTCTCGAACGACCGCAGCGTCGGCATGGAGGCGGCCTCCAATCTCGGCGTGCGCGCGGTGGATACCGAATTCGTGGTGATCCATGACGACGACGACCGCTGGAACCCGGAATTCCTTGAGCGCTGCGTCGGCTTCCTGTCCTCGCCCAAGGCGGTCTCGGCCGGGTTCGAGGGCGTGCTCACCCGCGCCTGGCGGGTGTCGGAGGAGATCCGCGACGGCGAGGTGATCCATCACGGCCAGACCCCGTTCAACCCCTGGGTCAACGACGTCACGCTGTTCCAGATGGCGATCGGCAACTTCTTCGCGCCGATCAGCTTCGTCTACCGGCGCAGCGTCTATGACGCGATCGGCGGCTATCACGAGAAGCTGCCGGTGCTGGGCGACTGGCGGTTCAACATCGAGTTCCTCGCCCGCGCCAATATCGGCTTCATCGACGAATACCTGTCCTATTACCACCATCGCGATGTCGGCACCGGCGCCTCGATCGGCGGCGTCTACCAGAACAGCGTGATCGGCGGCCGGTCGGTGCATGCGGAGTATTTCCCGGTGGTGGTCAACGACCTGATCCGCGACCAGACGCTGCCGCCAAGCGTCGCCACCGTTCTGGGACAGGCGCATCTGGTCCGCATCCTCGAGCACCGCTTCAACATGTCCGACCAGAAGCTCGCCGCCTTGGAGGAACGCCTGTCGGGCGCGGCGGCGCCGGAAGGGCCGGGCCCGGCCGTGCCGGCGGAGGAGGCCGAGCCGCTGGGCGTGCTGCTGCAGACCGACCGCGACCACCTGGTCGGGGCGCTGCTGTCGGCGGTCCGCGGGGAACTGCCCGAGGAGCGGCGCGAAAGGCTGGAGCCGCTGATCGGCAAGCTCCACCAGCTCGACGATCCCGGGGTGCGCGAGGAAATCGTGCGCGAGGCTAGCTTCGCGATCCCGAGCCCGGCGGATTTCGACCATATCAGCTATCTCAAGCAGCGGACCGACATCTGGGCGACGCCATTCAACGGCTTCGAGGACCTCAAGCCCTACCACCACTACCTGATCCACGGGATCACCGACGGCGAGCGGCGCCCCACCACCGGGTGAGGGCGGCGGGCCCCGGGCCTGCCATATCTCGGGGCGCGCCAAGGCGGGCGCGCAATGCGAGGGCCCGGCCAGCGGGAAGACGAGATGAATCCCCCTGATTTGCGCAACAGCGCCTGCCCGAACCGAAGGGAGCAGCGAGGCCTGACCGGGCCGTGCAGCTGGCACAGCTCCGCAGCCTCTCCCCAGCCCGGTCAGGCGCGCCTGCCGGAAGTCAGGGCGTTTGCATCCGGGCGGCTAGCCCGGCATGCCGTTGCGTGCGGCCAAGGCAAGCCCGTCGACCACCGCCGTGAAGGCATCGGCCTGCAGGATCGCCGCCTGCGGGCAGAGCGCGCGCATTTCCTCGCCGACGAATCCCATCAGGCTGGAGCCGCCGACCAGAACGACCTTGCCGATCGCCTCCGGCGCAGCCCCCGCCTGCGCGGCGGTCTCGGCAGCCGCCTCGCGCAAGGCACTGCGATGGCTGCCGAAAGCCGCGCCGAAACTCTCCGCGCCGACCGGCGCCGAAAGCCCGGGTTCGAGGAAATCCAGCGCGATGCGCCCGGTCCCGGCATCGCGGTTCGCCTCGATCTTGCCGCGCTCCACCGCAAAGGCCAGCTCATGCCCCAGCTCGGTCTCCAGCACCTCGCGGAACCGCGACAGCTTCTCCGGCTCCACCGCCAGCCGCGCCAGCCCGGCCGCCATGCGCCGGGTCTCGGGCGTGTAGAGGAAGGGGATCGCGTCACGGGTCGCGAGCTCCACATAGGGGGCAACCGGCACCGGCACGCGGCCCTCGCCCATCTCGCGGCGCAGCTCGCCGCCGAGCCCGAGGAGCGGCATGGCATGGGCCAGCGAAACCGACTGGTCGAAATCGGTGCCGCCGAGCCGGATGCCGTGGCTGGCAAGGACCTCGATCGCCCCGCCGTCCTCGCGGAACAGCGTGAAATCCGAGGTGCCGCCGCCGATATCGACCACCAGCCCCAGCTTGCCGGACGGCCCCTTGCCGCGGCAGGCCAGCGCCGCGGCCTCGGGCTCGGCGAGAAAGGACACCTCGGCATAGCCCGCCGCCAGGTAGCAGGCACGCAGATCGGCCTCGGCCTGCGCATCGAGCTCGGGCGCGCGGGTGTGGAAATGTACCGGACGGCCCGAAAGCGCGCGCTCGAACCGCATCCCCGTTGCTGCCTCGGCGCGGGATTTCACCTCGGCGAGGAAGGCGGTGACGATATCGGCCAGCGAGCGGCGGCGGTCGCCGATCCAGCGGGTCTCGCCGAAGAGCGGCAGGCCCAGAACCCGCTTCATCGCGGCCATGTAGCGCCCCTCTTCGCCCGCGGTCAGCGCCGCGGCGGCCGAGACGCCGATCCGCATCGCGCCGCCAGCCGCCGGGAAGAATGCCGCCGTCGGCAGGGTCTCGGCGCCGCGCTCGACCGGGATGCGGTAGATGCCGCCCTCCCAGGCGAGCGCCGCGGCGGTATTGGAGGTTCCGAAGTCGATGGCGAGGGTCTGGGTCTGCATGGCACTCCCCGTATTGGACGAGCCCGGCGGCCTAGCCCGGATCGCCGCACCGCGCAAGCGCCGCCGCGACAGGCGGGACATTCGCCGCGGCGGCTGCTAGCAGGATAGGAGGACACACGAAGAGAGGCAGGCACCCCCCGGATGACCCGCGCAAGCAGCACCCGAAAACCCACCCGGATCCAGCGGGAGAAGCGCCGGGCGATCTTCGAGGCGGCGCTCGACGTGTTCTCGGAACAGGGGCTGCGCGGCGCCACGCTGGAACAGGTCGCCGGCGCCTCGGGGCTCTCGAAGCAGAACATCATCTACTATTTCGACGGCAAGGAAGCGATCTACCGCGAGCTGCTGGCGGGATTGCTGGAAACCTGGCTCGACCCGCTGAAGGCGCTTTCGCCCGAGGGCGAGCCGCTGGAGGAGATCCTCACCTACATGCGGCGCAAGCTGGAGATGTCGCGCGACATGCCGCGCGAGAGCCGGCTCTTCGCCACCGAGATCCTGCGCGGCGCGCCGCTTCTGGACGCGGTGCTGCATGACCAGCTGCGGGCGCTCGACGCCGAAGAAGTTGAAGATGCCGAAGACCATCACCAGCGCGGTGGCGACGACGAAGCTGCGCAGCACCGGCGCCCGGTCGGCATCCAGCGGCTCGATATCGGCGCCGAAATACATCAGGTAGATGATCCGGATGTAGTAATAGGCCGCGACGACCGAGGTGATCACCCCCGCGATGGCCAGCCAGTAGAGCTCGGATTCCACGGCGGAGAAGAGCACGCCCCATTTGGCGAAGAAGCCCAGCATCGGCGGCACGCCGGCCATCGAGAACAGCAGCACCATGAAGGCCATGGCCCGCACCGGGTCGCGCTTCGACAGCATCGACAGCGAGGCGATGTCCAGCACCGGACGGCCCTCGCGCTCCATCGACATGATGAAGGCGAAGCTGCCGATGTTCATGGTGATGTAGATCGCCATGTAGAGCAGCATCGACTGCACGCCGTCGGTGGTGCCCGCCGCAAGCCCCATCAGCGCGAAGCCCATATGCGCGATCGAGGAATAGGCCATCAGACGCTTGATGTTGGTCTGGGTGATCGCCGCGACCGAGCCGATCGCCATCGAGGCGACCGAGAGCAGCGCCAGGACCTGCTGCCAGTCGGCCACGGAATTGCCGAACGCGTCATGCAGCACCCGNCGCGAACAGCCNCCATCGCCGCCACTTTCGGCGCGGTGGCGAAGAAGGTCGTCACCGGCGTCGGCGAGCCTTCGTAGACGTCGGGCGTCCACATGTGGAAGGGCGCGGCGGACACCTTGAAGGCAAGGCCCGCGCAGATGAAGGCCAGGCCGAAGACCAGCCCCAGCGGCGCGCGCTCGGCGCCGACCGAAGACAGGATGCCCGCGAAATCGGTCGTCCCGGCAAAGCCGTAGGTCATCGAGCAGCCATAGAGCAGCATGCCCGAACTGAGCGAACCGAGGACGAAGTATTTCAGGCCGGCCTCGGTCGACTTCACGCTGTCTCGGCGCAGCGCGGCGATGATGTAGAGCGCCAGAGACTGCAGCTCGAGCCCCAGATAGAGCGACATCAGGTTGCCCGCCGAGACCATGATCATCATGCCGACGACCGCCAGCGTGATCAGCACCGGGTATTCGAAGCGCAGCAGGCCGCGGCGCTCCATGTAGGCCTCGGACATCAGCAGCACCGCGGCAGCCGAGAGCAGGATCATCACCTTGGCGAAGCGCGCGAAGCCGTCATCGACGATCATGCCGCCGAAGCCATGGGCGGTGCCGCCGCCGTTCAGCCNCGATCCAGAAGCCGGTCAGCGTGAAGATCGCCGCCGTCAGCCAGGTCAGCACCGGGGCGTAGCGGTCCTTGCCGGTATAGACGACCGCGACCAGCGCCAGAAGGGCGAAGAGCGCCAGCACGAATTCCGGCAGGACGGTGGACAGATCGGATGCCGTCATCTCGGTCGCTCCTCAGTGGCTTGCATTTTCGGCGAGCTCCACCCCGGGGGCGAAGCTGGCCTGCGCGGCGAGGTTCTCGGCCACCAGTGCCTCGACCGCCGGACCGGTGATGTCGGTGACGAGCGAGGGGAAGATGCCGAGGATCAGGGTCAGCGCGACCAGCGGCGCGAAGATCGCCTTCTCGCGCCGGTTCATGTCGGTGATGCCCTTCAGGCTTTCCTTGATCAGGTCGCCCAGCATCACCCGCTTGTAGAGCCAGAGCCCGTAGCTGGCCGAGAGGATCACGCCGGTCGCGGCGACGAAGGCCACCCAGGTGCTGTCCTCGAAGATGCCGACCAGCGTCAGGAACTCGCCGATGAACCCGGACGTGCCCGGCAGGCCGGCATTGGCCATGGTGAAGAACATGAAGACGATCGCATAGGCCGGCATCCGGTTCACCAGCCCGCCATAGGCGGCGATGTCGCGGGTATGCATCCGGTCATAGACCACGCCGACGCAGAGGAAGAGCGCGCCCGAGATGAAGCCGTGGCTGAGCATCTGGAAGATCGCGCCGTCGACGCCCTGCTGGTTCGCGGCGAAGATGCCCATCGTGGCATAGCCCATATGCGCGACCGAGGAATAGGCGATGACCTTCTTCATGTCGGTCTGCACCAGCGCCACCAGCGAGGTGTAGACGATGGCGATGGCCGAAATCCAGAAGACCAGCGGTTCCATCAGCTGCGTGCCCACCGGGAACATCGGCAGCGAGAAGCGCAGGAAGCCGTAGCCGCCCATCTTCAGGAGCACCGCCGCCAGCACGATCGAGCCCCCCGTGGGGGCCTGCACGTGGGCATCGGGAAGCCAGGTATGCACCGGCCACATCGGCATCTTCACCGCGAAGGAGATGAAGAAGGCGAGCCACAGCAGCGTCTGCATGCCGCCGATCACGTCCATGCCGAGCACGGAGATCGTCGCGGTGGAGAATTCGTGGTGCAGCAGCCCGGTGACCTCCGGCCCGCAGGCCGCGATGCAGGTCGTGCCCGCATCGATGAACATCGCCACCATGCCGACCAGCATGAAGACCGAGCCGAAGAAGGTGTAGAGGAAGAACTTGAAGGCCGCATAGACCCGCCGGTCCCCGCCCCAGATGCCGATGATCAGGAACATCGGGATCAGCGCGCCCTCGAAGAACAGGTAGAAGAGCACCATGTCGAGCGCGCAGAACACGCCGGTCATCAGCGTCTCCAGCACCAGGAAGGCGATCATGTATTCCTTGGTGCGGTGCGTCACGTTCCAGCAGCTGAGGATCACCAGCGGCATCAGGAAGGTGTTGAGGATCACGAAGAGGACCGACAGCCCGTCGACGCCCATCCGGTACTGCAGGCCGAGCACCCAGTCGCGCTCCTCGACGAACTGGAACCCGNGGATCGGAAGCGTCGAAGCCGGTCAGCAGGAACAGCGACAGAAGGAAGGTGACGCTGGTCGCGATCAGCGCGACCCATTTCGCGTTCTTCTGCGCCGCCGCGTCATCGCCGCGCAGGAAGACGGCCAGGATGACCGCTGCCAGCGTCGGCATGAAGGTGACGATGGAAAGCAGGTTATCCATTATTCGGCGCCTCCGCTGAGGACCAGCCAGGTCATGAGCGCGGCGATGCCGAGCACCATGGCGAAGGCGTAGTGGAACAGGTAGCCGGACTGCGCGCGTCCCGCCAGCTTGCTGAGGGTGGGGATGAAGGCGGTGGCGACGCCGCGCACGGTGCCGTCGATGACCGTGCGGTCGCCGCGGTTCCAAAGGAACACGCCGAACTTCATCGTCGGGCGGACGACCGCGTGCTCGTAGAGCTCGTCGAAATACCACTTGTTCAGCAGGAAGCGGTACATCGGCGCCTGGTTCGCCGCGAGCTTCGCGGGCAGGTCCGGGCGGCGGACATACATCTGGAAGGCCAGGCCCAGACCGAAGAGCATGGCGACGAAGGGCGAGACCTTGACCCAGGTCGGTGCCGCATGGGCGTCCTCGAGCACCGTGTTNTCCGGGTCCGAAGAGGACANGCGCCGCGNTTCCGCCGNGTGCGGCATGGGCCGCCTCCGCGCCCTCTTCCNGCCGGGGCCTCGACATGGTGCGGCATGCCGAAGAAGCTGGCCACCTTGTCATAGCTGCCGAAGAACGAGCCGTACCAGATCATGCCCGCGAAGACCGCGCCGATGCCCAGCACGCCGAGCGGGATGGTCATCACCGCCGGGCTTTCATGGGCATGGTCATGCGTGTGCCGGTCGCCGCGCGGCTTGCCGTAGAAGGTCAGGAACATCAGCCGCCAGGAGTAGAAGCTGGTCATGGCCGCGGCGAAGACCAGCATCCAGAAGGCGTAGGAGGCGATGGAATTCGACCNCGGCCCAGGCGCTCTCGATGATCGCGTCCTTCGACAGGAAGCCGGCGAAGCCGATATGGGTCAGCGGGATGCCGACGCCGGTGATGGCGAGCGTGCCGACCATCATCGCGGCGAAGGTCCAGGGCAGCTTGCGGCGCAGGCCGCCGTAGTTGCGCATGTCCTGTTCGTGATGCATCGCGGTGATCACCGAGCCCGCGCCGAGGAACAGCATCGCCTTGAAGAAGGCATGGGTGAAGAGGTGGAACATCGCCGCCGGATACATGCCGACGCCCGCGGCCACGAACATGTAGCCGAGCTGCGAACAGGTCGAATAGGCGATGACGCGCTTGATGTCGTTCTGCACCAGGCCGATGGTGGCCGCGAAGAAGGCCGTCGAGGCGCCGATGAAGGTGACGAAGGCCATCGTCTCGGGCGCGTATTCCATCAGCGGCGACATCCGGCAGACGAGGAAGACGCCCGCGGTCACCATGGTGGCGGCGTGGATCAGCGCCGAGACCGGCGTCGGGCCTTCCATCGCGTCCGGAAGCCAGGTGTGCAGGAAGAGCTGCGCCGATTTCCCCATCGCGCCGACGAAAAGCAGGAAGGCGCAGATATTCGCCGCGTTCCAGTCCGTCCACAGGAAGCTCATCTGGGTTTCCGCGAGCTCCGGCGCCTTGTCGAAGATCACGTCGAACTGCAGGCTGTCGGTCAGGAAGAACAGCGCGAAGATGCCCAGAAGGAAGCCGAAATCGCCGATCCGGTTGACGATGAAGGCCTTCATCGCCGCGGCATTCGCCGAAGGCTTGCGGTAGTAGAAGCCGATCAGCAGGTAGGAGGCGAGGCCGACGCCCTCCCAGCCGAAGAACAGCTGGACGATGTTGTCGGCGGTCACCAGCATCAGCATCGCGAAGGTGAAAAGCGACAGATAGGCGAAGAAGCGTGGGCGGTAGCTTTCCTCGCCCTCGCGGAAATTCGCGTCATGCGCCATGTAGCCGAAGCTGTAGAGATGCACGAGCGCCGAGACCGTGGTGATCACCACCAGCATGATCGCGGTCAGCCGGTCGATCATCACCGTCCAGTCGACGGTCAGCGAGCCGCTCTCGATCCAGCGGGCGATCTCCACGGTGTAGGCGGTGCCGTCGAAGCCGAGGAAGATGATCCAGGAGAAGAAGCAGGACAGGAACAGGAGCCCGGTCGAGATCCACTTGGCCGCCCGCTCTCCCATCGGCTTCCACAGGAAGCCCGCGATCAGGCTGCCGGCCAGCGGCGCGAAGAGGATGATGCTTTCCACTGCGTTCAGCCTTTCATGTTGTTGACGTCTTCCACCGCGATCGTGCCGCGGTTGCGGAAGAAGCAGACCAGGATCGCCAGGCCGATGGCGGCCTCGGCGGCGGCGACGGTCAGCACGAAGAGCGTGAAGATCTGGCCTTCCAGGTCGCCCAGGTAGCTGGAGAAGGCGACGAAGTTGATGTTGACCGACAGGAGGATCAGCTCGATCGACATCAGGATGATGATGACGTTCTTGCGGTTCAGGAACAGCCCGAAGATGCCGATCACGAAGAGCGCTGCCGCCACGCCCAGATAATGCTCAAGTCCGATCATCCATGTCCCTCCGGGTCGTTCCGNCCCGTCGCTTTGGTCTCGTGGGGTCCCGCCCCGGGCTTGACCCGGGGCCTCCCGTTTCTTGCGGGCCGCCGNGCAACCGGCNGGGGCCCCGGATCAAGTCCGNGGGCGGGACAGGGCNTCAGAGCCCCTGCCCCGGCTTCACGTCCTTCAGTTCCATCGCCTTGGCCGGATCGCGGTACATCTGCGCCAGCACGTCCTGGCGCTTGACGTCCGGACGGTGGCGCAGCGTCAGCACGATGGCGCCGATCATCGACACCAGCAGGACCAGGCCCGCCAGCTGGAACAGGATCAGGTACTTGTCGTAGAGCAGCAGGCCGATCGCCGCGGTGTTGCTGATCTCCGCCATGTCGGGCGTCGGCGCGCCGCGCAGCATCTGCGCGCGGTCCGAGAACTGCCAGACGCCGATCCCCATGCCGAGCTCGGTCAGGATGATCACGCCGATCACCAGCGCCAGCGGCACGCCCTTGGCCATCTCGGCGCGCAGCTCGGCGAAGTCGACATCGAGCATCATCACCACGAAGAGGAAGAGCACGGCGACCGCGCCGACATAGACGATGACCATGAGCATCGCGACGAATTCGGCGCCCAGGAGCACGAAGAAGCCCGCCGAACTGAGGAACGCCAGGATCAGCCACAGCACCGAATGCACCGGGTTGCGCGAAATGACGGTGAAGAGCCCCCCGGCGATGACGCCGAGCGCGAAGGCATAGAAGGCNGATGGTAGCCATGATGTTCGGNGCCTCCCTCANGGTCACCGGTAGGGCGCGTCGATTTCGAGGTTGCGGGCGATCTCGGCCTCCCAGCGTTCGCCGTTCGAGAGGAGCTTCGCCTTGTCGTAGTAGAGCTCTTCGCGGGTCTCGGTGGAGAATTCGAAATTCGGGCCCTCGACGATCGCATCCACCGGGCAGGCCTCCTGGCAGAAGCCGCAATAGATGCATTTCGTCATGTCGATGTCATAGCGCGTCGTGCGGCGCGAGCCGTCCTCGCGCGGTTCGGCATCGATGGTGATGGCCTGGGCCGGGCAGATCGCCTCGCACAGCTTGCAGGCGATGCAGCGTTCCTCGCCGTTCGGATAGCGCCTGAGCGCATGCTCGCCGCGGAAGCGCGGGGAAAGCGGCCCCTTCTCGTGCGGATAGTTCACCGTGGCCTTCGGCGCGAGGAAGTATTTCATCCCCAGCTTCAGCCCCTGCCATACATCCTGCAGCAGGAAGTACTTCGCGGCGCGGTTCCAGTCGATCGCTGCCATNGTCAGCCTCCCACGGCCCAGCGGGCATAGGCGCCGCCGAAAACTTCGAATTTCGCCAGGAACGCCACCAGCACGACCCAGACCAGGGACATCGGCAGGAACACCTTCCACCCGAGACGCATCAGCTGGTCGTAGCGGTAGCGCGGCGTGATCGCCTTCACCATCGCGAAGAGGAAGAAGAAGATGGCCATCTTGCCGACCATCCAGAGCGCCCCGTCGGGCAGGCCCGGGATCGGGCTGAGCCAGCCGCCGAAGAACAGCAGCGTCGTCAGCGCGCACATCAGGAAGATCGCGATGTATTCCCCGGCCATGAACAGCAGGAACGGCGTCGAGGAATATTCCACCTGGTAGCCCGCGACCAGTTCGGATTCCGCTTCGGGCAGATCGAAGGGCGGGCGGTTGGTCTCGGCCAGCGCCGAGATGAAGAACAGGAAGACCATCGGGAAATGCGGCAGCCAGTACCAGTTGAACAGGCCGAAATGCCCGTCCTGGGCCCGCACGATGTCGGAGAAGTTCATCGAGCCGGTCGAGATGATCACGCCGATGATGATCAGGCCGATCGACACCTCGTAGGAGATCATCTGCGCCGCGGAGCGCAGCGAGCCGAGGAACGGGTATTTCGAGTTCGACGCCCAGCCGCCCATGATCACGCCGTAGACCTCAAGCGAGGAGACCGCGAAGACATAGAGGATGGCGACGTTGATGTCCGCGAGCACCCAGCCGTCCGAGAACGGGATCACCGCCCAGGCGACCATGGCGAGCACGAAGGAGGCCATCGGCGCCAGCAGGAACACGGGCTTGTCGGCGCCCGCCGGGATGACGATTTCCTTGACCACGTATTTCAGCGCGTCGGCCACCGTCTGCAGCAGCCCGAAGACGCCCACCACGTTCGGACCCCGGCGCATCTGCACCGCCGCCCAGATCTTGCGGTCGCCATAGACGAGGAACAAGAGCGAAAGCATCACGAAGGCCAGCACGGCCAGGCATTGCGCGATGATGATCACCGCGATCCCCGCAGGCGTTGCGAAGAAATCAGCCATGAACGGTATCCTCCCAGGTCAGCGCGGCCGCGGCCCGGAGGGTCGTGGCGGCTTGCTCCGACATGTCGCTGTAAAGCGCGTTTTGGTTGCCGAATCCAGAACCGATGCAAGCCGTTGTGCAAGTATGTCGCGGAAATTTCGCCATGGCNCCGCCTCATTCCGCCGCCATTNGCCGGACTGCGCCGCGCCTTGGCCTGCGCGGAAAGCTCGGCCATCAGCTGCGAGGCCCGCGCGATCGGGTTGGTCAGGTAGTAATCGCGGATCGCCGGGACGAAATCGGCGCCCGCCTTCGGCTCGGCAGGCTCGAGCGGCGTCCACCCGTTTTCGGCGACCTGGTCGATCCGCGCCAGATGCGGCACCTCCTTGACGAGCTTGCGGCGCAGCGCAGCGAGGCTGTCATAGGGCAGCTTCTCCCCGGCCAGCGCCGAGAGAGCGCGCAGGATCGCCCAGTTCTCCTTCGCCTCGCCCGGCGGGAAACCGGCGCGGTTGGCAATCTGGGGACGGCCTTCGGTATTGACGAAGAGCCCCTGCTCCTCGGTCCAGGCAGCAGCAGGCAGGATCACGTCGGCGCGGTGCGCGCCGCGGTCGCCATGGCTGCCCTGATAGATCACGAAGGGCCCGTCGGCGATCTCGACCTCGTCGGCGCCGAGGCTGTAGACAACCTCCGCCCCCTCCAGCGCGGCGGCCATGCCGCCTTCGGTCACGGCGCCCACATCCACTCGCTCGCGGCCACGGCCGCGCTGGCCCTTGTCCCGTGACGGCGGGGGCTGGCCGCAGGGCTACGGCCTGCGGAGCCTCCCGGAAACCGACAGCACCAATGCCGAGGCGGCCCGCATGGCCGCCTCTTGCCATGCACCGGTCTGGATCACCGCGCTGCGCCAGACCGCGGGCCGCCGGCGTCACGCAGAGCTCGCGCGCACGGTTGGCCTGGGTGGCGCCAGGCTCGGAAAGGCGCGCGGCGGCCTGCTCCCTGACCTCGGCGGCGAAGCGGTGGCGGGACGGTCTGCCCACATGGGATCCCGCTCTCCGGGCGGCGGGGGGCAAGGTCAAGGCGGCCGCGTCTTCGGTCCCGGGATTCCAGCCATCGGCCGCCACCGCCTCGGTTGTCCCCGACGTCAGCCGGTGAGCGCCTCCTTCAGCGTCCGCGGCTGGGAGGGGGCATCGCGCAGGTCGAGCGAGGTGTAGAGATCCAGCAGGTGGCTCTTCATCACCGCCTCGGCCTCGTCGGCATCGCCGCTTTCCAGCGCGCGGATCAGCGCGTCATGGGCATGGCTCTCGCAGAGCGCGGCACGGCGTTCCCAGTAGAGCGCGATGATCAGCGACGAGCGCGACACCAGCTGGGTGATGAATTCCGCGATTGTGTCCTGCTTGGCGATGCGGGCGATCTCGGTATGGAACGTGCCCGACAGGTGCAGCGCGCGCCCGTCATCGCCCTCGGCCAGCGCGGCATGCTCCGCCTCGACATGCGCGCGCAGCTTGGCGATGTCGGCCTTGCCCGCGCGCAGAGCCGCGGAGCGGGCGGTGGTCGGCTCGAGGAGGCTCCTGGCCTCGAAGACCTCGCGCGCCTCGCGCACGCTCGGCTTCGCGACGAAGGCGCCGCGGTTGCGTTTGAGATCCACCAGATGCTCATGCGCGAGCTGCTGCAGGCCCGCGCGGACCACCGTGCGGCTGACGCCGAAGATCTCGCCGACCTCGTCCTCGTTCAGCTTGGTCCCCGGCGGCAGCCGGTGCTCGTGAATCGCCACTGCGAGCTTTTCGGCCACTTCGGCGCTGCCGGTCACCTGCCTTGCCACTGGCGTCGTTCCTTTCCGTCGTTACCCTGCCAGAGTGTTCCGCGCCGCGGCGGAGGACAAGCTGGACGGGTGCGATACAGCCTTGCCTTTGATTGTATACGAAGCTTGTTCAAATTGTGAGCGCTTTGCCCTCCGGAACGTCCAAAGCTTGGGCGAAGCCGGTGCCGGGCGTCCAGCCGGGCCGAAAAGGCTTCGTTTTGCCGATGTGATCGTCTCACGTGGGAAAAGAGACGGCAGACAGGGGATGGCGGCATGCGATCGGGGCAGGATCTGGAACTGGTGCACGTGACCAAGCGCTATGGCGCCACGGTGGCGGTCAATGACGTGAACCACGTCTTCAACAACGGCACCTATGTCTGCCTGCTGGGGCCGTCGGGCTGCGGGAAATCGACCACGCTGAGGATGATTGCCGGCCATGAGAGCATCTCGGAGGGCTCGATCGTGCTCGACGGGCATGACGTGTCGCAGCTGGCGCCCGCGAAGCGCGGCACCGCGATGATGTTCCAGAGCTATGCGCTCTTCCCGCATCTGAGCGTGCGGGACAACGTCGCCTTCTCGCTGAGAATGAAGGGCGTCGACAAGGCCACCCGCCACAAGGCCGCCGACGAGATGCTGGAACTGGTCGACATGACCCATCTGGCCGGGCGGCTGCCCGCGCAGCTCTCGGGCGGCCAGCAGCAGCGCGTGGCCCTGGCGCGGGCGCTGGTGACGAAGCCGCGGGTGCTGCTCCTGGACGAGCCGCTTTCCGCGCTCGACCCGTTCCTGCGCATCCGGGTGCGCGCCGAGCTGAAGCGGCTGCAGCGCGAGCTGGGCATCACCTTCATCCATGTCACGCACGGCCAGGACGAGGCGCTGGCGCTCGCCGACGAGATCGTGGTGATGAACAACGCGGTGATCGAGCAGGCCGGCAATGCCCGGGACGTGTTCTCGGCGCCGAAGACCGAATTCGTGGCCCGCTTCATGGGCGGCCACAACGTGATGACCGTCGACGGCGCGCGCTATGCGCTCAGGGCCGACGAGGTCGAGCTTGGCGAGACCGGAGCGGCGGCCACCGTGCGCACGGTCGAGTACCAGGGGGCCCATGTCGCGGTGACCGCGATGATGGGCGAAGAGGAAGTTCTGGCACTGGTGCCGGAGGGGCGCTTCTTCGAGAACCCGAAATCCCCGGGGGATGCGGTGGGGCTGAGCTGGGATCCGTCCCGGCTGCACCGCCTGACCGCCTGATCCCCGGCAACGACAGACTCCAACAGGAAGAGAGAGAACACCAATGGCGAAAGTGGGCTATACCCGCCGTTCCATCCTCAAGACCGGCGCTGCCGCCGCAGCCGCGACGCTGGCCGCGCCGATGGTCTGGTCGCAGGAATCCAAGAACATCGTGCTGCGCCAGTTCGGCACCGGCGTGTCGAACCTGAATGACGTGGCGACCAAGGTGAAGGAAGATCTCGGGATCACGCTGGAGATGACCGCGCTCGATTCCGACGCGGTGACCCAGCGCGCCGCCACCCAGCCGGGCAGCTTCGACATCGCCGACATCGAGTACTGGATCTGCAAGAAGGTCTGGCCGACCGGCAACCTGCAGGCGATGGATGTCTCGCGGATCGCGAATTACGACAAGATCGTCGGCATCTTCAAGGACGGCAAGCTGACGCCCGAGTCGACCATCGCCCAGGGCACCGCGCCGCATACCGTGGGCTTCGTCGAGGGCCAGGGCTCGACCACCTTCGCCTCCGAGCAGACCAACTGGATGACGCTGATCCCGACGATCTACAATGCCGACACGCTGGGGATCCGCCCCGACCTGATCGGCCGCCCGATCGAGAGCTGGACCGAGCTGCTGAACCCGGAATTCAAGGGCAAGGCCTCGATCCTCGACATTTCCTCGATCGGCATCATGGACATGGCCATGGTCTGCGAGGCGATGGGCGAGATCCAGTACGGCGACAAGGGCAACATGACCCGCGAGGAGATCGACAAGACCTTCGCGATCTTCACCGAGGCCAAGCAGAACGGCCAGTTCCGCGCCTTCTGGAAGACCTTCGACGAGAGCGTCAACCTGATGGCTTCTGGCGAGGTGGTGATCCAGTCGATGTGGTCGCCCGCGATCACCGCGGTGAAGTCGCGCGGCATCCCCTGCGTCTACCAGCCGCTGAAGGAAGGCTACCGCAGCTGGGGCGGCGGCATCGGCCTGTCGGCCTCGCTGTCGGGCATGGAGCTGGATGCGGCCTATGACTACATCAACTGGTACCTGTCGGGCTGGGTCGGCGGCTATCTGATGCGCCAGGGCTACTATTCCGCGGTTCCGGAGACCTCGAAGGAATTCATGACCGAGAACGAGTGGGGCTACTGGTTCGAGGGCAAGGAAGCCACCGACGTGATCACCTCGCCGACCGGCGACACGCTGGCCCAGGCGGGCGAGGTGCGCGACGGCGGCAGCTTCGAGGACCGGATGGGCCATGTCGCCTGCTGGAACGCCGTCATGGACGAGAACCAGTACATGGTCCGCAAGTGGAACGAGTTCATCGCCAGCTGAGCCGGGCCGCGTCCGGACCGGCCCCGCGCTGATCCGGACGCGATCCACCGGACGCCCGCTGCGCGGGCGGCATCATGTCCCCGCCCGCGGACTTGCGCCCGCGGGCGGGTCTCGGGGGCCGGAAGCCCCCTCGGGCGCCCTTGCGGGCGCGCGCCCAGTCGATACCGAAAGCCCGGGAGACCCGATGCAGATCCTGAAGAACCGCCATGTCACGGGCTGGCTGCAGGCCGCGCCGCTGACGCTGATCCTGCTGGGATTCCTTGTCCTGCCGATCATCACCATCGTCATCGTCAGCTTCTGGCAGGCGACCGAATTCTCGATCATCCCGGCCTTCTCCTTCGAGAACTACGAGTTCCTGTTCGGCTCGGCGGTGACCTGGAAGGTGTTCATGGCGACCTTCCGCTATGCCTTCATCACCTGGGCCTTCACCCTGGCGATCGGCTTCACCGTCGCCTATTACCTCGCCTTCCACATCCGGTCGCAGCCGGTGCAGATCGCGCTGTTCCTGCTGTGCACCATCCCGTTCTGGACCTCGAACATCATCCGGATGATCTCGTGGATCCCGTTCCTCGGGCGCAACGGCATCGCCAACCAGACACTGATCAGCTGGGGGGTGGTCGACCAGCCGGTGGAGTGGCTGCTGTATTCCGATTTCTCGGTGATCCTGGCCTTCGTACATCTCTACACGCTGTTCATGGTGGTGCCGATCTTCAACACGATGATGCGCATCGACCGCTCGCTGATCGAGGCGGCCTATGACAACGGCGCGACCGCTTGGCAGACGCTGACCCATGTCATCCTGCCCCTGTGTAAGCCCGGCATCATGATCGGCACGATCTTCGTGGTGACCCTGGTGATGGGCGATTTCATCACCGTGCGCTTCATGTCCGGCAGCCAGCGCGCCAATGTCGGCAGATTGATCTCGAACGACATCGCGCTGCTGCAATACCCCTCGGCAGCGGCGACGGCGGTGGTGCTCCTGTGCACCGTGCTGATCACCATCGCGATCCTGCTGCGCTTCGTCGACATCCGGAAGGAACTCTGACATGGAAAAGCGGTCCACCGGCTTCTGGCTGCTCACGGCCTTCTTCGCACTCTTCATGCTGTTCCTCTACGGGCCGACCATCACCATCGGCATCCTCAGCTTCCAGGGCGAGGGCGGCGGGTTGACCTTCCCGATGCGCGGCGTCTCGCTGCACTGGTTCCGCGACCTCTTCCAGGAACAGGCGGTCGGCGACATCTGGGGCGCGTTCCGCCGCTCCTTCGCGCTCGGGCTGATGGTCATGGTGACGACGGTCGTCGTGTCGGTGATGGGCGGGCTCGCCTTCCGCAAGCGCTTTGCCGGGTCGGGGCTGCTGTTCTACCTGATCATCGCCTCGCTGGTGATCCCCTCGATCCTGATCTCGCTCGGCGTCGGGCTGATCTTCAACCAGTTCGGCATGACGGTCCACTGGTCGACCTCGGGCTTCGGCTCGCAGCTGACCTGGACGCTGCCCTTCGGCCTCCTGATCATGTTCGCGGTGTTCAACCGCTTCGACAAGAGCTTCGAGGAGGCCGCCCGCGACCAGGGTGCCAGCGCCTGGCAGACCATCGCCCATGTCGTGCTGCCGATCATCGCGCCGTCGCTGATCGGGGTCGGGCTCTTCGGCTTCACGCTGAGCTATGACGAATTCGCCCGCACGCTGCTGACCGCGGGCAGCTACAACACCCTGCCGCTGGAAATCTACGGCATGACCACCAATGTCACCACGCCGGTGATCTATGCGCTGGGGACGCTGACCACCATCTTCTCCTTCCTGATCATCGGAACCTTCATCCTCACCGTCTGGATCATGGGCAAGCGCCGCGCGCGGCTGGGCTCGGATGCGGGCAAGGGCGTCTGAGCATGCGCATCCTCTACCTGAACCCCAATTCCACCGCGGCGATGACCGCCTCGATGCTGGAGGTCGCGCGGGAAGCGGTGCCCGGCCACGAGGTCCTGGGCTGGACCAACGAGGCAGGCCCGCCCGCGATCCAGGGCCCCGAGGACGGCGCCGTGGTGGTGCCGCAGCTTCTGGCGCTGCTGCCCGCGGCCGAAGAGGCCGGGGCGGAGGCGATCGTGATCTCCCGGCGGCCCTGCCGGGCTTTGCCGCCGGATGGCAGGGATCGGACCGGCCCCGCGGCCGGGGACCGCGTGGGGCAGGACTGTCTGACGGAATGCGCGGCCACCGGCTGCTCCCGGTCTCGTCGCGTCCGGAACCGGAGGGCCCCGGACAGGGCATGCCGTTCAGGCGGGGGCCGGCAGAAAAGCGCGGGCGGAGAACGCAAGGCGCCATGGCGGAGGCGGACCTCTGGGCACGGCCGAGGCTGGGGCTGCGTCCCGTGACGGTTTGTCCAGAAATCTGGAGTATCAAGATAAATTTCCGAAACCATCCTCTAGTCCGGTCAATCTGCCCTTGCGGGAGTCGCGCCGCCGTCACTCCTGCACGCGGAAAGGGGCGGCCCGGGAGGAGCCGCCCCTTCCGTCCTGCGGGACAGGCAGGAAACCCGCCGGCGGAGGAGCGCCGGCAGGCCGGGATGTCAGGTGACCGGGCTCTTCAGCGGCTCGCCCGCCAGATGCGCGCGCAGGTTGGCCAGCATCAGATCCGCCATGATCCGCCGCGTGCGCCAGGTCGCGCTGCCGGTATGCGGGGTCAGCACCACGTTCGGCAGCGCCAGCAGCCCCGGATGCGGATGCGGCTCGTCCTCGAAGACGTCGAGCCCGGCGCCGGCGATCCGGCGCGAGGGCTCCGCCATCCTGCTCGTCGCCGGGGGCGAGCGGTGGCCCTGGGTGCTGCTCGCCGCGCCCTGCGGCTTTGCCGCGGGCATCCATGTGCTCTTCGTCGTTCTGCTCGGCGTGCGCTTCTACTAGGAGGAAGACGAGATGGAAAACCTGCTTCTGGGACTGTCGAGCTTCGGCGCGGCCCCGGTCTGGTTCGGCCTCCTTGGCGGAGCGCTGATCGGCTATTTCATCGGCGCCATTCCGGGACTCGGCCCGTCGCTGGGGATCGCGCTGCTGATCCCCTTCACCTACGGGATGGACCCGGTCGTCGCCATCGTGACGCTGGTCGCGCTCTATGTCGCCGCGGAATACGGCGGCGCGATCAGCGCGGTGCTGATCAACTCTCCGGGGACGGTCTCCGCCGTGCCGACGTCATGGGACGGCTATCCGATGACGCTCCAGGGCAAGGCCGGGATGGCGCTCAACATCTCGATCATGGCCTCCGGCATCGGCATCCTGCTCAGCGCCGTGCTCCTGGCGCTGACCGCGGTGCCGCTGGCCGAACTTGCGCTGATCCTCGGCCCGGCGGAATACTTCGCGCTGGCGCTCCTCGGGCTGACCTTCACCGCAGGGCTCTCGCAGGGCTCGGCGCTGAAGGGTGCGGTGGCGATGGGACTGGGCCTCGCGCTGGCGACCGTCGGGCTCGACGGCCAGAGCGGCCTGCCGCGCTTCGCGCCGAGCTACCAGTTCTTCGAGGGGCTGCCGCTGGTGCCGGTGCTCTTGGGTCTCTACGCGATCTCCGAGGTCTTCGTGCTGGTCGAGAAGCGCGCCGAACCGCAGCGCCAGGCGACCGAGATCCGCGGCCTGCTGGCAGTGCCGCTGAAAAGCTATGACGCGCTGAAGGGCACGATCCTGCGCAGCTCGCTTCTGGGCTATGTCATCGGCGTGCTGCCGGGGGCGGGGCCTGCCATTGCCTCCTTCATCTCCTATGCCGTGGCGCGCCGCCTGTCGCCCAGCCCCGAACGGTTCGGCGAGGGCGCGCCCGAGGGCGTCGCCGCCTCGGAGGCCGCGAACAACGCCGCCGTCTCGGGCGTGATGGCGCCGACGCTGGCACTCGGCATCCCCGGTTCGGCCACTTCGGCGATCCTGATCGGGGCGCTGACCATCCACGGTTTGCAGCCCGGGCCGCTGCTGTTCTCGCAGAGCCCCGAGATCCCCTACACGATCTTCGTGTCGCTGTTCCTCGGCGTGCCGGTGATGGTGCTGTTCGGGCTCTTCGGCGCGCGGCTCTGGGCGCGGCTCGCCAACGTGCCGCGGCCGATCGTGGCGGCGGGCGTGGCGGTGATCTGCCTCGCCGGGTCCTATGCGACCAAATCTTCGATGTTCCCGGTCTATGTCACGCTTGCCTTCGGCGTGATCGGCTACCTGTTCCGCAAGACCGGCATCCCGCTGGCGCCGATCGTGCTGGCGCTGGTGCTCGGCGAGATGATCGAGACCAATTTCCGCCGCGCGGTGGTGATCTCGGGCGGGGATTACTGGATCTTCCTTCAGAACCCGGTCTCCGCGGTCCTCTTGGCGATCGCGGCGGCGGCCTTCCTGGTGCCCGCGGCCAAGGCGCTGTTCGGTCCGCGCAAGGCGAATGGCCACGCGCCGGGCTGAGACCCGCCTCAGGCTTCGATGACCTCGCATCCGCCGCCCGAAAGGGCGGCGGAAAGCGTTTCCGGCAGGGGGGCGCCGCAGATCACCGCCTCCAGCTCTGCGGCATTGCCCCAGGCAAAGGGCGCGGGACGCCCGATCTTGGTCCGGTCCAGGACCAGCGTGCGCCGCCGGGCGCAGGCGGTGATCGCCTTGCGGGCCTGGATCTCGCCGGTGGTGAAATCCAGAAGATCGCCCGTCCCGGTCATGCCGCCCGCGGAAAACACCGCATGGTCGAAATTCAGCCCGCCGAAGAAGGCCAGGCTGTCCGGGCCGACCACGTCGAGATCGCGCATCCGCAGCTCGCCCCCGGCCAGCAGGACGGTCACTTCCCCGGCGGCGCGCAGGGTCAGCACGACATGCAGGTTGTTGGTCGCCACCGTCAGCCCGCGATGGCCGCAGAGCGCATGGGCCACCGCCTCCGCCGTCGTGCCGGTGCCGAGCGCCACGGTCGCGCCGTCGGGATAGTTCGACCTGAACAAGACCCATTGCATTGATATTCTGTGGATTTCGTCCTGTTTCCTTTGCCATGGCCTGCAGGGATCGGCATGATTCAGGTCGAAACCCTGCAATTTCAGGCCGCCGATGAAACATCGTTCCCGACCGCCCGAACAGGATGACCTGCTGCGCCCGCGCCTGGTCGAGATGATTGATTTGCGCCACGAGCTGGCGAAGCTCGCCGGGCTGATCGACTGGGAGGTGTTCGAGCGCGAATGGTCCGGATTCTTCCCGTCGAGAACCGGCCGTCCGGCCGCGCCGCCGCGCCTGGTGGCGGGCTTGCTATATCTGCAGCACGCCTATCGGCTTTCGGACGAGACCGTCGTGGCGCGCTGGGTCGAGAACCCGTACTACCAGCACTTCACCGGCGAGGTGTTCTTCCAGCATCGCCCGCCCATCGATCCCTCGTCGCTGACGCGATGGCGCAAGCGGATCGGAGAAGAAGGGGTGGAATGGATGCTGACGCAGACCATCGAAGCGGGGAAGAAATCGGGCATTGTCGATGACCGAAGCCTGAAGCGCATCGCCGTCGATACGACCGTGATGGAGAAGGCGATCGCGCATCCGACGGACTCGCGCCTGTATGAACGGGCCCGGTCGCAGCTGGTGGCCCTGGCCAAGGAGGCCGGGGTGGAACTGCGGCAAACCTATGCCCGGCTCGCGCCTCGGCTGGCCCGGCAGGTCGGCCGCTACGCCCATGCGCGGCAATTCAAGCGCATGCGCAAGGCCTTGAAAAGGCTCAGGGGATACACCGGGAGGGTGATGCGCGACCTGCACCGCCATCTCGGCGGCATCCCCGAGGGCGGTCTGCGCGACCGGGTGGTGGCGAAGATCGCGCTGGTTCTGCGGCTCCTGCACCAGAAGCCGAAAGGCCGCGGCAAGATCTACGCCCTGCACGAGCCCGCGGTGGATTGCATCTCCAAGGGAAAGGCGCGGGTGCGCTACGAGTTCGGCTGCAAGGTCAGCCTGGCGACGACGCTGGACGAGGGCTTCGTGGTCGGCGCGCGGAGCTTCCCCGGCAATCCCTATGACGGCCATACGCTCGGCGCTGCGCTGGAACAGGTCGAGGTGCTGACCGGCGAGATGCCGAGCCTGGCCGTGGTCGACCTGGTTCATCGAATGCGTTCGGTCCGCTCGCTCGGATCCATGGCGCTCGGGACCTCGCTCGCGGACAGCACGACGAGGGGGCTGAACCTCGGGGACACGCGCCTGACGGACACGCGGAAGTTGAGACTCCTGATTGCCATCACCGCAGTCGCCATCGCCCTGGCGTGCCGGGCCGCCATTGATCGCCTCGGCCAGAAATATCCCGCGCGCAAGAAGCATGGCCATTTCGGGCGATCATGGTTCAGGACGGGATTTGACGGACTCCGTCACCGCTTGAGATTAGGTCTCGGCGATCCCATCGCGAGGCGGAAAAGCGTCGTGCCGAGGCGTTTGAGACTGGGAGTCGCGTAGTGTGCTAGTTCGCGCTGAACAAGTCCTATAGCATTGAAATGCTGTGGATTTCGTCTTGCTTCCAGGTCTTGTCGCGAATGTGTTGGAAAATGCCGATCGGCGTGCTGCGGGCATGTGAACCTGGCTCCGTTCGGGCGGCGGGGCCAAGGGACATCGGCTCGAGGGGCTGCGAGAGGGTCCCCCAGCCGCCGGCCTTGCGCATCCGCTGCCCGGCAGCGGGATGGACGTGCCGGTCGTGCCGCGCGGGGCGGGGACCTCGCTGGCGGGCGGCTCGCTGCCCACGGCGGATGCGGTGGTGATCGGGGTGGCGCGCCTGACCGAGGTGCTGGAGACGGATTATGCCGACCGCATCATCCGCGTGCAGACCGGCCGAACCAACCTGAGCGTCACCGGCGCGGTGGAGTCTGACGGCTTCTTCTACGCGCCCGACCCGTCCTCGCAGCTGGCCTGCGCGATCTCGGGCAATATCGGCATGAATTCGGGCGGCGCGCATTGCCTGAAATACGGCGTGACGACCAACAACCTGCTTGGCGTGACCATGGTGCTGATGGACGGGACGGTGGTGGAGATCGGCGGCGCGCACATGGATGCCGGCGATCTGGACCTGCTTTCGGTGATCTGCGGCTCCGAAGGCCAGCTTGGAATCGTCACCGAGGCGACGCTCCGCATCCTGCCCAAGCCCGAAGGCGCACGGCCCGTGCTGATGGGCTTCGGCTCGTCGCGCGTCGCGGGCGCCTGCGTGTCGGACATCATCGAGGCGGGCGTGCTGCCGGTCGCGATCGAGTTCATGGACCGCCCCTGCATCCGCGCCTGCGAGGCCTTCGCCCATGCCGGCTATCCGGATGTCGAGGCGCTCCTGATCATCGAGGTCGAGGGCGCGCCCGCCGAGATCGACCACCAGCTGCGGCTGATCCGCGAGATTGCCGAACGGCACGACCCGGAGGTGATCCGCGAAAGCGGCTCGGCCGAGGAAAGCGCCGCGATCTGGCTCGGCCGCAAATCGGCCTTCGGCGCGATGGGGCAGATCAACGACTACATGTGCCTCGACGGCACCATCCCGGTCACCGAGCTGCCGCTGGTGCTGGAACGCATCGGCGAGCTTTCCGCGCAATACGGGCTGGGCGTGGCGAATGTCTTCCACGCCGGTGACGGCAACATGCATCCGCTGATCCTGTTCGACGCCAACAAGCCCGGCGATCTCGAGCTCTGCGAGCAGATGGGCGCCGACATCCTGCGGCTCTGCGTCGAGGTCGGCGGCTGCCTGACCGGCGAGCATGGCGTCGGCGTCGAGAAGCGCGACCTGATGACGGTGCAGTTCTCGCGCGAGGATCTGGAGGCGCAGCTGAAGGTGAAGGACGTGTTCGATCCGAAATGGCTCTTGAACGCCGCCAAGGTTTTCCCGCTTTCGGTGACGGAGGGACGTCGGCCATGACCGTGATCACTCCGGCAAGCGAGGCCGAGCTGGCCGAGGCCATCCGCTCCGCCGATGCCCCTTTCGCGATCCGCGGCGGCGGCACCCGCAGTCCCGCGGCGACGCGCCCGGTTCTGTCAACGGCCGGGCTTTCGGGCGTCGTGCTCTACGAACCCGGCGCGCTGACGCTGGTGGTGAAGGCCGGGACGCCGCTGGCCGAGGTCGAGGCTGTTCTGGCAGAGAAGAACCAGCGGCTGGCCTTCGAGCCGATGGATCACCGCCCGGTGCTGGGCACCACCGGCACGCCGACGATCGGCGGCGCGCTGTCGGTCAATGCCTCCGGTCCCCGCCGGGTGCAGGCGGGCGCGGCGCGCGATTTCCTTCTCGGCGCGGTCTTCGTGGATGGCGAGGGCACGCGGGTCCGCAATGGCGGTCGGGTGATGAAGAACGTCACCGGCTACGACCTCGCGCGGCTGCAGGCCGGGGCGCGCGGCTCGCTCGGGGTCCTGACGGAACTGAGCTTCAAGGTCCTGCCGGTTCCGGAACGCGTGGCGACGCTGGCGCTGGCCTGCGATGAGCCGTCCCGGTCGGCACGTCGGGCGCGAAATCGGACCGCTCGTCGGCCAGCACCGCCAGCACCCGCAGTTCCTCGCCGAAGGAGGCCGTCTGGCTCAGCGCCATCGTGCCCGCCGCGACATGGCCGCCCATCAGCGCGGTCCGCGCATTGGCCGCGCCCTTGAACGGCACCAGCGTGAATTCGCCGCCCGCCGCCTTCTGCATCAGGATCGCCGCGAAATGGTCGTTGCCGCCGAGCGCCGAGAGGCCGACGGTCACCGCGCCCGGGTTCTCGCGGGCATCGGCCAGCAGGTCGTCGAGCGTCTGGTAGGGCGAGTCCGCGGCGACCACGAAGGTGTTCGGGTCCTCGACGAAATTCGCGAGATAGCTGAAGCTCTCCGCGTCATAGGCCGCCTTGCGGTCATAGGTCAGCGCCAGCGCCGCGGGCAGGTTGAAGGTGCCGAGCGTATAGCCGTCGGGCTTCGCCGTCGCGGTGTTGGTGAAGCCGATCTGGCCGCCCGCGCCCGGTTCGTTGCGGATCACGACCGAGGTGCCCAGCTCCTTTTCGAGGAACTGGCCGACGGTGCGGGCCATCACGTCGGTGCCGCCGCCGGCCGAATAGCCGACGATGATCTCGATCGTCTTCTCGGGATACTCGGCCAGGGCCGGGCCTGCCGCGGCCGCGGCCAGGACGAGGGTCAGGATGGTGCTGCGCATTGGGGTGTCCTCCCGATTTCGGTCTGGAACAGGGCCTCCTCGACCCCGTAGGTGCGGGCCGCGCTGCGCCAGAACAGGGCATCGCGGTCCTCTTGGCAATAGCCCTCCGAAAGCCGCTTGAAGGCGTTCCAGAGGGCGGCATAGCTGAACTGCCCCTTGTCGACGGGGAAGTTGCTTTCGAACATCGACCGCTGCGGACCGAAGAGCTCGATGCAGGTCTCGACATGCGGGCGCCAGTCGGCGGCCAGCCGGTCGGAACGCGGCGGCAGCGCCGCCTCGAAATAGCGGTGGCCCATGACCGACAAGCCGAAGCCGCCGATCTTGACCCGCGTGTTGGGCAGCGCCGCGACCGCGGCGACGCCCGCGCGCCAGGCGGCGAAGCTCTCCGGATCGTCCTGCCGGTACCTGGCAGTCTGAGCCGGCCGGGCGGGGCCGGGAGCGCGGACGCCCCGGCTCCGGGGCCTGCTATTCGGCGGCGACGCTCTTCGGCTGCGCCAGCGCCACGATGTCGGACATGATGCGGTTCAGCTCGAAATCCTTCGGCGTGTAGACCCGCGCCACGCCCATGGCGCGCAGCGCTTCGGCATCCTCGTCTGGAATGATGCCGCCGACCATGACCGGGACATGGCCCAGCCCGGCGCCCGGCAGCTTCGCCATCAGGTCCTTGACCAGCGGGATATGGCTGCCCGAAAGGATAGACAGGCCGATGACATGCGGCTCCTTCTCCTTGGCGGCGGCGATGATCTCGTCCGGGGTCAGGCGGATGCCGGCATAGTCGATCTCCATGCCGCAGTCGCGGGCGCGGAACACGATCTGCTCGGCGCCGTTCGAGTGGCCGTCGAGCCCGGGCTTGCCCATCAGGAAGCGCAGGCGGCGGCCCAGCCGGTCGGAGGCGGCATCGACCGCGGCGCGGATGTCCTCGAGCCCCTCGGTCTTGTTCGAGGGCGCCGAAGAGACGCCGGTCGGGCCGCGGTACTGGCCATGGACCTGGCGCATGACGCCCGCCCATTCGCCGGTCGTCACGCCCGCCTTGGCGGCCGCGATCGAGGGCGGTATGATGTTCTCGCCAGTCTCCGCCGCCTTGCGCAGCCCTTCGAGCGCGGCCTGCACGGCTATCGCGTCGCGCCCGGCGCGCCAGGCCTCCAGCCGCTCGATCTGCTCGGCCTCCACCGCCGGATCGACCGTCATGATGCCGCCGTCGGCGCCCATCAGCGGCGAGGGCTCGCCCTGCGTCCAGCGGTTCACGCCGACCACGACGGTCTCGCCCTTCTCGATCTGGTTGATCCGGTCGGCATTCGACTCGACCAGGCGGCTCTTCATGTATTCGATCGCGGCGATTGCCCCGCCCATCGCGTCGATATTCGCCAGCTCGGCCCGCGCGCCTTCCTTCAGCTCGTGGACCTTGTCCTCGATCGCGGGGTTGTGGTCGAAGATGTCGCTGTATTCCAGAAGGTCGGTCTCGTAGGCCATGATCTGCTGCATCCGGAGCGACCATTGCTGGTCCCAGGGCCGCGGCAGGCCGAGCGCCTCGTTCCAGGCCGGCAGCTGCACCGCGCGGGCGCGGGCCTTCTTCGACAGCGTCACCGCCAGCATCTCGATCAGGATGCGGTAGACGTTGTTCTCCGGCTGCTGTTCGGTCAGGCCGAGCGAGTTCACCTGCACCCCGTAGCGGAAGCGGCGGTACTTGATGTCGGCCACATGGTAGCGGTGCGCGCAGAGCTCGTCCCAGAGATCGACGAAGGCGCGCATCTTGCACATCTCGGTGATGAAGCGGATGCCCGCGTTCACGAAGAAGCTGATCCGGCCCACGACTTTCGGGAAATCCTCGGCCGGGACCTTCTGCTTGACGTCGTCGAGCACCGCACAGGCAGTGGCCAGCGCAAAGGCCAGCTCCTGCTCCGGCGTCGCGCCGGCCTCCTGCAGGTGGTAGGAACACACGTTCATCGGGTTCCATTTCGGGATGTGCTGGTAGCAATAGGCCGCCACGTCGGTGATCATGTTGATCGAGGGCTTCGGCGGGCAGACATAGGTGCCGCGCGACAGGTATTCCTTGATCAGGTCGTTCTGCACCGTGCCCTGCAGCTTGGCGATGTCCGCGCCCTGTTCCTCGGCAGTGGCGACATAGAGCGCCAGGAGCCAGGGCGCCGTCGCGTTGATCGTCATCGAGGTGTTCATCTGCTCGAGCGGGATGTCCTCGAACAGCGCCCGCATGTCGCCCAGATGGCTGACCGGCACGCCGACCTTGCCGACTTCGCCGCGCGCCAGCTCGTGATCGCTATCATAGCCGGTCTGGGTCGGCAGGTCGAACGCGACCGAAAGACCGGTCTGCCCCTTGGCCAGGTTGGTCCGGTAGAGCGCGTTCGACGCCTTTGCCGTGGAATGGCCGGCATAGGTGCGGAAGAGCCAGGGCTTGTCTTTCTGTGCGTCGGTCATCTGGGCCTCGCGATTCATTTCAGAGCAATAATCATGCGTCGCAAGCCTGATAGTCGGAATAATGTGTCCCTGTCAATTCGCCGCGTCGCGGCGGGGACACGAAGTTTCCGCAGGCCCCCGGGCTTGCTCCGGCTGCCGGAATTCCGTGCCGTGGCCATTCTGTCCAGCCGTAACATCGCGATTCTGCACTATGGTACAGGATATGGGCCTGCCGGGAACGCGAACTTGGCGGCGCGCGGAGCTTTCGCCCGGATTTTGCTGCGGCTGCGCAGCAAGAAGGCTGATTTGGCAATATGGCCCTTCGTCGGAGACATAAAATTTCAAAAAGATGGTTTTGATGATTGCTAAGTTGCGCAGTAAGCCTTAGAGAGCGGGAGACGCATGTTTCCGCACTGCGGCACGACAGTTCTATCAAGGAGGCTCTGATGGCTCTCGACACCAACCCGGCGATCGCGGCGTATGAAGCGCCCGAGAAGGACCTCTACGAGATCGGCGAAATGCCCCCGATGGGTTACGTTCCCAAGCAGATGTATGCTTGGGCGATCCGCCGCGAGCGGCATGGCGAGCCGGACAAGTCCTTCCAGGTGGAGGTCGTCGACGTGCCGGCGCTCGACAGCCACGAGGTGCTGGTGCTGGTGATGGCCGCGGGCGTGAACTACAACGGCATCTGGGCCGGACTCGGCGTGCCGATCTCGCCCTTCGACGGCCATGGCGCGCCCTATCACATCGCGGGCTCGGACGCCTCGGGGATCGTCTGGGCGGTGGGCGACAAGGTCAAGCGCTGGAAGGTGGGCGACGAGGTCGTGATCCACTGCAACCAGGATGACGGCGACGACGAGGAATGCAACGGCGGCGACCCGATGTTCTCGCCGACCCAGCGGATCTGGGGCTACGAGACGCCGGACGGCTCCTTCGCGCAGTTCACCCGCGTGCAGGCGCAGCAGCTGATGCACCGGCCGAAGCACCTGACCTGGGAGGAGGCGGCCTGCTACACGCTGACCCTGGCGACCGCCTACCGGATGCTCTTCGGCCATGAGCCGCACGAGCTGAAGCCGGGCATGAACGTGCTGGTCTGGGGGGCCTCGGGGGGGCTCGGCTCCTATGCGATCCAGCTGATCAACACGGCCGGGGCGAATGCCATCGCGGTGATCTCGGACGAGGACAAGCGCGACTTCGTGATGTCGCTCGGCGCCAAGGGCGTGCTGAACCGCAAGGACTTCAACTGCTGGGGCCAGCTGCCGACGGTGAACACGCCGGAATACAAGGAATGGTTCAACGAGGTCCGCAAGTTCGGCAAGGCGATCTGGGACATCACCGGCAAGGGCAACAATGTCGACATCGTCTTCGAGCATCCCGGCGAGGCGACCTTCCCGGTCTCGACCTTCGTCTGCAAGAAGGGCGGCATGATCGTGATCTGCGCGGGCACGACCGGCTTCAACTGCACCTTCGACGTGCGCTATCTGTGGATGCACCAGAAGCGCGTGCAGGGCAGCCACTTCGCCCATCTCAAGCAGGCGGCCGCGGCCAACAAGCTGATGATCGAGCGCCGTCTCGATCCGGTGATGTCCGAGGTCTTCCCCTGGGCCGAGATCCCGGACGCGCACATGAAGATGCTGCGCAACCAGCACAAGCCCGGCAACATGTCGGTGCTGGTCCAGGCGCCGACCACCGGGCTGCGCACCCTCGAGGATGCGCTGGAGGCGCGCCGCTCGGCCTGAGCCGGATTTTAATGGAATTGAACAGGGCCGCCCCGCCGGGGCGGCCCTTTCTTCGTCCGATGTTAACCCCGCCATGCGACACCCGCGCCGGACCGGTCCCGTGCAGCCCTTGTCCGGAGCCGCGCGGGGACTGTGCCGGAAAGCGGGTGGAGCATGATCAATGCGTTGAGAATTTCGGCCTCGCCATTTCTGGGGAGGGAAATCCCGTGAGTTTTCGGGGCAATTCGGTTCGTGCTAGGGTTGAGTTAATCTTCCGTTAACCTCAGACTGGGAATCCTCAAATGCAACAGGAATGGGTGTTGGACGTCCTAGCGGACCTCAGAAGTTTCGCTCAGCAGAACGGCATGTTTGCTTTGTCTGAACAGCTGGACGACACTCTGATTGTTGCCGCCGCAGACCTCGCGGCTCATCGGGGTCGCGAAGCCGGGGTGGACCATGGACGGGAAGCTCGAGATCCTGATTGCCAAGTTGCAGGAGGCAAGCAGCAAAGCTGACTTGCAGAATGCCGTATTCCTGCTGCGCGACCATTACGATGTCGATCACGTGGTCTATCACTCCGTCAACCAGTCCCGGGAGCCCTATGCGGCCCTTACCTATGGCGAGGACTGGGTCGGCCGCTATCTCGAGAAGGACTATGCCCGCATCGATCCGGTGGTGCAGGGCTGCTACCAGAAATTCCGTCCCGTCGACTGGAAACAGCTGGACTGGAGCGGCAAGGCCGCCCGCAGCTTTCTCGGCGAGGCAATCTCCGCCGGTGTCGGAAACCAGGGGCTTTCCGTGCCGATCCGTGGCCCGAACGGCCAGTTCGCCCTTTTCACGGTCAGCGCCAAGGCCGCCGACGACAGCTGGCAGAGATTCACCAGCGACCATCTGAGCGACCTGCTTCTGGTGTCGCATTTCATGAACCAGAAGGCGCTGGAATTCGACGATGCGGAGGATCGCACGATTTCCCGGCAGCTGTCGCCGCGGGAGGTCGATGCGCTGAGCCTGCTGGCAAACGGACAGTCGCGCGGCCAGGCGTCCGAGACGCTCGGCATCTCGGAACATACGCTGCGGGTCTATATCGAGGCGGCCCGGCTGAAGCTCGGGGCGCAGAACACGACTCATGCCGTCGCCCTGGCCTTGAGCCACGGCCTGATAATTCTCTAACAAAAGGTTAACGGCAGGAACGGCGCCACTACCATTCGGAAATCCGGCGCCGGCAATTCTCTCCCCCATAGCAAATGTCTGGGGGGACTAGAAAATGCTGCACTTCCTTCACGCCGACCAGCTTCACACCCAACCCGCCCTGCGCGACTCCATGTTCCGCGACCGGGCTGACCAGTTCCGCACGCGGCTGGGGTGGGAGGTGTCCGTCACCGACCAGGGCGAGGAGCGCGACCAGTATGACGAGCTCAATCCGCTCTATGTCATCTGGGAAACCGACGGCCGCCATGGCGGGTCGATGCGCTTCCTGCCGAGTTCCGGCCGCACAATGATCAACGAACATTTCCTCGGGCTGCTGAACGGCCGTCCGCTGCAGAACGACCGTATCTGGGAATGCACGCGGTTCTGCCTGTCCCGCGGCGCCGCGCCGAACGTCTCGGCCGCGCTGATGCTGGGCGGGGCGGAGCTGGGCCTGGGCAAGGGGCTCGACTTCTCGGTCGGCGTCTTCGATGCGCGCATGGTCCGCATCTATGCCCGCCTCGGCTGGAGCCCGGCGATTCTCGGCACAACGGGGGAGGGCCGCGAGGCGATCTCTGCCGGGCTCTGGCACTATTCCGAAGAGGTCGCCGACCGCATGGCGGCCAAGGCAGGCGTCCTGCGGGCCCGCAGCCGCAGCTGGTACCATCTGGGCATGGAACGGGCCGCCCGGCTCGGCCGTCCGCGCCTCGTGGTGGCCTGATCGCGCTGGAACATCCGCGCCTGCTTGGATAGGGTCCGGCCATGCAGCCGACCCCGTCCCCGACGCTCTCTCCCGATCAGGAAGCCGCCTTTTCCCATGTGGCGGCCGCGCTGGCCCGTGCCGGGGTCGATCTCGATGCCGAGACGGCCGGGCTGCCCACCGACGACAATTCCGCGATCGCGGTGCTGGGCAAGGCGGGATCGGGCAAGACGCTGCTTCTGGCGCAGCTCTGCGCCAAGCTGCGGGACATGGGCATCGACATCGTCAGCGGCGATTACGAGCCCAAGCGCAGCAAGGAACGCCGCACGCTGGCGATCCTGGCGCCGACCAACAAGGCCGCCTCGGTGCTGCGCCTGCGCGGCGTGCCCGCGACGACGATCCACCGGATCCTCTACACGCCGGTCTACAACCCCGAATACGAGCAGATCGCCGAATGGCTGGCGGGCCAGACCCAGACCAAGCCCGAGGTCGAAGGCATTGCGCCCGAGTCGCTGGACCGGGCCAAGGCCTTCTATGACCTGCACCAGTCGATCCCCGGCGCCATGGCCGCGGTCGGCGTGCGCGGCTCGGACTTCATCTCGGGCTGGAAGCGGCGCGAGGAGCCGCTGGACATCGGCTTCGTCGACGAAAGCTCGATGCTCGACGAACGCCAGTTCGAGGACCTCAAGGAAATCTTCCCGACGCTGGTGCTGTTCGGCGACCCCGCGCAGCTGGCGCCGGTCGGCCTGTCGGGCGAGATGGTGTTCGACCGGCTGCCCGCGCCCGAGCGCGTCACGCTCAGCCGCATCCACCGCCAGGAGGGCGACAGCCCGATCCTCGATCTCGCCCATGCGCTCGGCGATCCGGATATCGGCTTCGACCAGTTCGAGCGGATGGTGGAGCAGGCCGCGCGGCGCGACGACCGCGTGGTTGTGGCCGAGCGCGTCGATTGCGACCTGATGGCGCGCTCGCCGGTGCTGTGCTGGCGCAACAACACGCGGGTCCGGCTGATTACCGCCTTCCGCAACGCGCATCATGTGCCTGTGGACGGGCTCCTGCCTGGCGAGCCGCTGATCTGCGACGGCATCGAGCTGCCCTTGAAGCACCGCAAGAAGCGGCTCGACCTCGAGGCGCGCGGGCTGATCAAGGGCGCGCAGGTGATCTATCTCGGCCCGGGGCAGAAGCCCGGCTTTGCCCGGCTGCACGTTCTGGGCGCGCCCGATCCGCAGGTCTCGGCGGCGGCGATCATCAAGATCGAGCAGCCCGAGGAGGACGAGCCGCTGATCGCTTCTGCCGCGCGGATGGGGGCGAGCTTCCTGCATGGCGCCGCCGTGACGATCCACAAGGCCCAGGGCTCGCAATGGTCCGAGGTGCAGGTCTTCTCGCCGGACATCTATGCGGCCGCGCGGGCCGGGCGGAACGAGGCCGGGCTGCCCCTGTGGAAGCGGCTGGCCTATGTCGCGATCACCCGCGCCGAGGAGCGGCTGCATTGGGTGACGCGCTACCGGCTGGCGAAGCCGAAAGACGGGCTGTCGACCGCCGATCTGAAGGTGCCGCCGCCGCCGATGGCCCTGCCGCAGGAGCCTGCGGCAGAGGCCGGGAGCGAGGTGGCACAGCAGAGCATGTTCTAGCGGCAAAGCTTCTTCCGTGAGGCTCAACCGGCCCTCCGGCCCCTTCTGGGCGGGAGTTCGGCGTTTGCCGTGCCAATTCCCGCGAGGTCCGGGGATCCGTGGCCGATGCCGTTCGCGAAGCCCGGGCGTTCCGGAAGCAGAAGGACGGTCCCGCAGATGGACGTTCCGGCCTTGATCCCGGTGCAGGAGACCTCTTCCGCGGGATCGGGCATCGCGTCGCCAAAGGTGATCCGGAAGGAGCCGGAGGAGCTGGCAGGGCGTCTCGGCGTCGGCCTGCTCGGATGCCGTGCGGGATCGTCAAGCACGGGCGGCAAGCACTGCCGCGGGCAGGGGCCGTCCCGTCTTTGAAATCTGGGGGGCATGGCGGAGCCCGGACAGGGCACGCCCGGCCGCGTCTCCGGCCAAGCCGGAATGCGGCAGGTCAGCGGCGCAGCATGGCAAAGGCCGCCGAAGCGGCCCAGCCGGCCGCGATGGCGATGATCAGCGCCAGCACGCCATAGACCAGCGGCTGTTCGTGGGCGAGCGTGTAGACCCAGCGCTCCAGCCCGACCTTGTGAACATAGATCACCGTCTCGTATTCATCGACGACCGTCCCGCTGCGGGTCAGGAAGATCCGTGCCCGGTAATTGCCCGCGGTCAGGTCGGCGGGCATCCGGATCGAGGTGCGGAACAGCGTCTCCTCGTCGAGCGCGACGGCGCCCTCGCGGATCAGGTAGCTGCCCTCGGCGATCCGGAGCCGCTTCAGCGCCGCCAGATAGGCGGGCGCGTCGGCGGCTTCCTCGGCGGCGCCGATCGCCTGCACCGCCCGGTCGAGCGACACGCGGTGGCGCAGATCCTCGGTCTGGCTCAGCGCGGCGGCGAGCGGCCGCGTCGTGGCCACGGCGTAGAAGCTCGGCGCCTGGTCGATCTCCACCGCGCCGGTATTGACCCAGATGCCGAAGCGCCGGTCCTTCTTGCGCACGGTCACGGTCTGGATCGGCCCCTGCACCGAGATCACCACGTCGAGCGGCGCATCGGAGGGCGGCGGGGCCTCGCGCTTGACTGCGCCGAAGATCAGGATGCTCGAGCCGTCGAAGGTCGCGGTGATCGCCACCTCGTCCTGGCTGAGGCCCAGCACGACCTCCTCGGCGAGGGCTGGCAGGGGCAGCAGCAGCGCGAGAATCAGGAGGAGCCGCCTCACCGCACCACCTCCTGCGCGATCGAGAACAGCTCGGAGGGCGTCAGCAGCAGGTCGAGCGCGATCTTGAAGCACACCAGCAGCACCATCCCGGCCAGCAGGATGCGCAGCTGCTCGGCCTTCAGCCGCAGCGCGATCACCGAGCCGATCTGCGCGCCGATCACGCCGCCGATCAGGAGCAGGATCGCCAGCACCGCATCGACGGTGTAGTTCGTGGTGGCGTGCATGATCGTGGTGAAGGCCGCGACGAAGATGATCTGGAACAGCGACGTGCCGACGACCACCTTGGTCGGCATGTGCAAGAGGTAGATCATCGCCGGCACCATGATGAAGCCGCCGCCGACCCCCATCACCGCCGACAGCACGCCGACGAAGGCGCCGACCAGCACCACCGGGATCGCCGAGATGTAGAGCCCCGAGGTGCGGAACTTCATCCGCAGCGGCCAGGTGTGGACCCAGCCCTTCTCGGGGCGCTTGCGGGGCTTGTAGGCCTTGTCCTTCGAGCGGCGGATCGCCCGCCAGCTTTCGATGAACATCAGGAGCCCGATCACGCCGAGGAACAGCACGTAGCAGAGCTGCACCATCAGGTCGACCTGGCCCATCTCGGTCAGCTTTTCGAAAATCTTCACGCCGACGGCCGCGCCCGCCATGCCGCCCGCCAGGAGCACCCAGCCCATCTTCAGGTCGACGGTCTTGCGCTTGAAATGCGCGAGCACCCCCGAGAAGGACGAGGCGACGATCTGGTTGGCCTGGGTGCCCACCGCGACGGCGGGCGGGATGCCGATGAAGAACAGGAGCGGCGTCAGGAGGAAGCCGCCGCCGACGCCGAACATGCCCGAGAGGATGCCGACGATCCCGCCCAGCCCCAGGAGGAGGAAGGCATTCACCGACACCTCGGCGATGGGCAGGTAGATCGTCATGCGGCCCCTCCCGGCTCAGCGTTCCTTCACATAGGCCTCGCCGCCGGCCCGCGGCGGGATCGCCTTGCCGACGAAGCCCGCCAGGATCACCACGGTCAGGATATAGGGCAGCGCCTGCATGAACTGCACCGGCAGCGCGATCCCGGCGATCTCGATCGACTGGAAGCGGTTGCCGAGCGCGTCGAGCAGCCCGAAGAGAAGGCAGGCGCCGAGCGCCGACCAGGGCCGCCATTTGGCGAAGATCAGCGCGGCGAGCGCGATGAAGCCGCGGCCCGCGCTCATGTCCTTGACGAAGCCCGCCGAGAGGCCGGTCGACAGATAGGCGCCGGCAAAGCCGCACAGGAGGCCGCAGATCATCACCGCGCCGTAGCGCAGGCCCGTGACCGAGACGCCCGCGGTGTCGACCGCGCCCGGGTTCTCGCCGACCGCGCGCAGCCGCAGGCCGAAGCGGGTGCGGAACAGCACGTACCAGGTGGCCGGAACCGCGAGGAAGCCGAGATAGACCAGGATCGTGTGCCCCGAGATCAGGTCGAAATAGACCGGCCCGACGACCGGCACGTCGCGCAGGGTCTCGGCGAAGGGCAGGGTGATCGGCTGGAAGCGTGCGCCGCCTTCCAGCTGCGGGGTGCGGCCGCCCTGCTGGAACCAGTCCTGCGCGATCAGCACGGTCAGGCCGGTGGCGAGGAAGTTGATCGCCACGCCGGAAATCAGCTGGTTGCCGCGGAAGGTGATCGAGGCGAGCCCGTGGATCGCGGCCAGCACCATCGAGGCGGCGCAGCCCGCCATCAGCCCCAGCCAGACATTGCCGGTCAGCGTGGCGGCGGCAGCCGAGAAGAAGGCCGCGATCAGCATCTTGCCCTCTAGCCCGATATCGAAGACGCCTCCTTGCGGATGCGGGCGTTCAGCACCGGCGCCTCGAGCCGGGGATTGGTGCCGACGAGCAGGATCATCTCGGCCGCGTCGATATCCTCGATCGCCGCGGTGCCGACATAGCCCGAGCGGTTGCCCGTCGGCAGCCGCGCGCCGTCGGTGCGGCATTCGACCTTGCCGCCCAGGCCTTCGACCAGCTCCTTCAGCGCAAAGGCCGCCTCGACCGGGGCGAGATCGCCGACCAGACCGGTGACCTTCCTGCCCTTCATGGCGGCGGCGGCGGCGGCCAGCGCTTCGGTCCAGCTCGCGGGCTTCAGCTTGCCGTCGACGCGGACATAGGGCCGGTCGAGCCGCTGGCGGCGCAGCCCGTCCCAGACGAAGCGCGACTTGTCGCCCAGCCATTCCTCGTTCACGCCGTCATGGTTGCGCGGCAGGAAGCGCATGACTTCGCGCCCCTTGGTATCGACGCGGGTGTTCGAGCCGAGCGCGTCCATCACGTCGATCGACTCGGTCTTGGTCAGCTCCCAGGGCCGCGCGGTGAAGGCGTAGGGCTTAGAGACCAGCGCGCCGACCGGGCAGAGATCGATGATGTTGCCCTGCATCTCGCTGTCGAGCGTCTGGTTCAGGTAGGACGTGATCTCCGCATCCTCGCCGCGCCCGGTCTGGCCCATCTGGGTGATCCCGGCGACCTCGGTGGTGAAGCGGATGCAGCGCGTGCAGGAGATGCAGCGCGTCATGTGGGTCTCGACCAGCGGGCCGAGATTGATGTCGATCGAGGCGCGCTTCGGCTCGCGGTAGCGCGAGAAGTCGACGCCATAGGCCATCGCCTGGTCCTGCAGGTCGCATTCGCCGCCCTGGTCGCAGATCGGGCAGTCGAGCGGATGGTTGATCAGCAGGAATTCCATCACGCCTTCGCGGGCCTTCTTGACCATCGGCGAGTTGGTCTTGATCTCCGGCGGCTCGCCGTTGCGGCNCCGGGCGCAGGTCGCGGATCTGCATCGCGCAGGAGGCGGCGGGCTTCGGCGGGCCGCCGACGACCTCCACGAGGCACATCCGGCAGTTCCCGGCGATCGACAGCCGCTCATGGTAGCAGAAGCGCGGGATCTCCACCCCCGCCTGCTCGCAGGCCTGGATCAGCGTCAGGGCCGGGTCGACCTCGACCTCGGTGCCGTCGATGATGATGGTGCGCAGATCCGACATGGCATTACTCCGCTGCGATTGGGGTGCAGGCCCGGGTCTTCCAGAGCTGCGCCTGTTTCAGGTGGGACCAGCCGAAGGCATGGTCGGTCGGCCCGTGCGCCTCGAGATGGGCCAGACGCTCCAGCGCCTCGCCGAGCGGCGGCCGATGCCCTTCCGGGACGAACCACATGACGAAATGCGGACGGGCCATCAGCTCGAACCAGCTGGCGCGGCGGTCGTAGAACCGCTTGTGCACGGTGTTGTAGACGAAATGTTCCAGAGACCCGACATCTTCCCAGACGGTCAGGTTCGACACGGATTGCGGGTCGCCGCCGATCTTGGCCTCGGTATTGCCGGTGCCGGGCTCGCCCGAGCCCTCCATCATCCAGACGAAGCCGGGGCTGCGCTTGCCGATGCCGTTGACCAGATCGAGCGCCGCCATGAATTCGGCCACGCGCGGATCGTCGGTCGGCGCCAGCAGACGGCCGATATTGAGCTGGGCCAGATGGGTTCCGGGCGGTTGCGCGGTCATGTCAGGAAGCTCCCGATGCGGCTGTTGCCTGCGCGCGCCCGGCTGCCGAAGCGGCAGAGCTCGTCGCGGTTCAGCAGATAGGCGCCCGCAGGCACGTCGGAGGGGAAGACCAGGAGGCTGCCCGCCTCCGGGACCTGCCCGCCGCGGCGCGCGGCGCGGCCGTCCACCACCTCGGCAGTGACGCCGCCCCGAAGCCGCTCCGCCGCCAGCCGCGAGACCTGCCAGTAGAGCGGCCGCTCGAAATCCCGCCCCGGAACCAGCTCGACCAGCCGCCCGGCGGCGATATGGCCGCGCAGCAGGGGTTCCGGGCTCAGCCCCCAGCCGAGGCCCAGCACCGAGGCCTCGACGAAGCCCTGCGACGAGGGCAGCCAATGGGTCGGCACCGCCGGGACCGTGCCGAAGCAGTCCTGCATCCAGGCCTGCTGCAGCCGGTCCTTCTGGCCGAAAGTCAGTGCCGGGGCGCGGGCCAGCCCCTCGGGCGTCACGCCCTCCGGGAAATGCCGCGCCATGTAGGCCGGGCTCGCTGCCGCGAGATAGCGCAGCCGCCCGAGCGGCTTGACCTGGCAGCCCTGCACCGGCCGCTCCAGCGTCGTCACCGCCGCCAGCACCCGGCCGCGGCGCAGCCAGTCGGCGGTATGGTCCTCGTCGTCGATCAGCAGGTTCAGCAGATAGCCGGTCTCTTCCGCAAAGGGCGCGGCCGCGGCCAGGAACCAGGTCGCCAAGCTGTCGGAATTGATCGCCACATCCAGCGTCACCGGCAGCGGCGCTTCCCCGGCCAGCCCCGGCAGCTGGCCCAGCAGCTCGTGCTCCAGCATGCCCACCTGTTCCATGTGGCGGCAGAGCCGGGCGCCCTTTTCGGTGGGCGTGCAGGGCGTTCCGCGCTCGATCAGCACCGCGCCCAGCCGTTCCTCCAGATGCCGGACCCGCTGCGAGACGGCCGAGGGCGTCACCCCGAGCATCCGCGCCGCGCCCTCGAAACTGCCGGTCTGGACGATCATGGCGACGGCGCGGGCGGCGGAATAGTCGATCACGGATTAGACAGGCTTCATCAGGATTAGGCGGTTTAACTGGTCTTATCCACGACCGCAGGGCTAGGGCAAGCCGGTGTTTTCCAGCGGAGGTCCCGTCATGATCCAATCTGTTTTCCTCGCGGGCCTCACCATGGGGCTGAGCCTGATCGTCGCCATCGGCGCGCAGAACGCTTTCGTGCTGCGCCAGGGCCTGCGCGGCGAGCATGTCTTCGCCACATGCCTGGCCTGCGCGGTGTCGGACGCGATCCTCGTCACGATCGGCGTCACCAGCTTCGGCCGCATAGTCGAACTCCTGCCCGCCGTCGCCCCGGCGATGCGCTATGGCGGGGCCGCCTTCCTGGCCTGGTACGGCGCGCGCAGCCTTGCCGCGGCCTTCGGACCTGCTGCCTCGCTGATGGCTGCGGCGGGAACGGCCGGCGCGCCGCTGGGAGTGACGCTCTCGGCCTGTTTCGCCTTCACCTGGCTCAACCCGCATGTCTATCTCGACATGGTGATGCTGCTCGGCTCGATCTCCACCCAGTTCCCCGGATACGAAGCCGCCTTCGCCGCGGGCGCCATCACCGCTTCGGTGCTGTTCTTCTTCACGCTCGGCTATGGCGCGGCCTGGCTGCGCCCGGTCTTTGCCAATCCCGCTGCCTGGCGGGTGCTGGAGGCGGGGATTGCCGTCGTCATGTGGGCGATCGCGCTGAAGCTGCTGCTCGGGGCGTGACCGAAAGAGGCGGCGCTTCGCTGCGAAAGCACTGGATGCAAGCGCCGCTCCGTGCCAGAATGGCGGCATGGCAAAGTCCCGCGTTCTCCCCCCTGCCGCGCCGCGGATTGCGGTGAAGCTGCCCCGCTGGGCGCAGCGCGACGATCCCCTGACGCCGGACTCGGCGGCCCTGCGCGCCGGTGCGGCGCTGATGGCGCTGGACCTGGCGCTGGCCCCGTCCGGGGTCTGCGCCACCTGGCCGACCAGCAGCCCCGGCGGCAGCACGCCGCCCGCGCCGGAGGTCACCACCCGGTCGCCGGGGCGCACCAGCTCGGCGCTTTCGAGGAATTCGACGAAGGGCGCGACGGAGTTGTCGCCCTGCAGCAGCGCCTTCTGCCCCGAGGGCTGGATGGTCACCGGCACGGCCGAGTTCGAGTCGGTCAGCAGGAGCACCCGCGCAATGTCCTGGCCGACGCCGGAAATGCGCCCGACCACGCCGAGCCCGTCCATCACCGCCCAGCCGTCGCGGATCCGGTCATGCGCGCCGATATTGATCAGCACCGACTGGCGGAAGGGCGACCCCGAGTCGGCCAGCACCGTGCCGCTGACATAGGTCAGCTTCGGATCGAGCCGCACGTTGTTCAGGTCGAGGAGCTTGGCATTCTTCTGCTCGAGCTGGAGCGCGGCCTCCTTCCAGGCCTTCATCTGCTGCAGCTCGCGCCGGAGCTGCTGGTTCTGCTCCCAGAGCCGGTTGTAGGACTGGAAATCCTCGGCGATCTTGCCCGCCCAGGTGACCGGCGCGGTGACGAAGGCGAAGCGCGGCGCCAGCTCGTCAATCACCGCCATGCGCAGCCGCTCGGCGCGCGGGCTGTCGATCCGCCAGAACAGGAAAATGCCGAGCAGGCACAGCACCAGGAGCCCGACCAGGATGCGCCTGATCGGACGGATGTAGGTTGCGCTGCTGTCCTTGTCCTGTGCCAAGCCGGACCTCCCGGGCCGGAGCTGCCTCCGGCCAGCCTACAGGTGTCAGCTGTCGTAATCGATCACGTGGCGCAGCAGGTTCTCGTATTCCAGCGCCTTGCCGGTGCCGAGCGCCACGCAGTTGAGCGATTCCTCGGCGACCGAAACGGCCAGGCCGGTCTGCTCGCGCAGCGCCATGTCCAGGTCGCCGAGCAGCGCGCCGCCCCCAGTGAGCATCACGCCGCGGTCGACGATGTCGGCGGCCAGGTCCGGCGGGGTGGCTTCCAGCGCGCTCATCACCGCCTCGGTGATCTGCTGCACCGGTTCGGCCAGCGCCTCGGCGACCTGCGCCTGGGTGATCTCGATTTCCTTCGGCACGCCGTTCAGCAGGTCGCGGCCGCGGATCTGCATCGACGCGCCGCGTCCGTCATCGGGCATGCGCGCGGTGCCGATCGTGGTCTTGATCCGCTCTGCGGTGGCCTCGCCGATCAGCAGGTTGTGCTGGCGGCGCAGGAAGCTGATGATCGCCTCGTCCATGCGGTCGCCGCCGACGCGGACCGAGCGCGCATAGACGATGTCGCCGAGCGACAGGACCGCCACCTCGGTGGTGCCGCCGCCGATATCGACGACCATGTTGCCGGTCGGATCGGTGATCGGCATGCCCGCGCCGATGGCGGCCGAGATCGGTTCGGCGATCAGGCCGGCGCGGCGGGCGCCGGCCGACAGGACCGACTGGCGGATCGCGCGCTTCTCGACCGGGGTTGCGCCATGCGGCACGCAGACGATGATCTTCGGCTTCGAGAAGGTCGTGCGGCGGTGCACCTTGCGGATGAAATGCTTGATCATCTCTTCGGCGACGTCGAAATCGGCGATCACGCCTTCGCGCATCGGCCGGATCGCCTCGATCGAGCCGGGCGTGCGGCCGAGCATCAGCTTCGCGTCCTCGCCATAGGCCAGAACCTTCTTCACGCCGTCCTTGACGTGATAGGCGACCACGGAGGGTTCGTTCAGGATGACGCCGCGCCCCTTCACGTAGACCAGCGTGTTCGCCGTGCCGAGGTCGATCGCCATGTCAGACGAAAACAGTCCGCCGAAAAGTCCCATGCGCAGAGGTCCTGTGTGCTGCCCGTGTATGCCTTGCAGGTCCGCTGAGTCGGAACGCGCGGACTTCGCGGCGTTATACGGAGCGGCGGGCCAAGGCGAAAGGGGCAGATGCGCGCCCCTCCCGGTTTCCCGCGCGGCGCTCTGGGCGGGGTTCCGCCGACGGGCTGCCTGCGGATCCGGCAGGCGCGGCAACGGGGCCGGAAATGCCGGCTTGGGGGGCGGGGCTCCGGCGGCTAGTCTTGGGGCGGGACGGATCGGAGGATGCCGCATGTTCGAGAAAATTCTGCGCTTGGCGGGCGGCGCTGGACGGTGCGGCTGGGCAGCGGCCACGCGCCGGACCAAGCGACGCTCTGGTGCGAGGACGAGCCTCTGGTGATCGCGGGCGACCAGGTGCTGCCCTCGATCTCGCCCAATGTCGGGGTCTACGCCACCGAGCCCGGGGCCGATCCGCTGGGCGACTGGCTGGAAAGCTGCGCGCGGCTCGGGACGCATGCGTCGCCGGACCAGCTGGTCCTGCCGGGCCACCAGAAGCCCTTCACCGGGCTTCCGCAGCGGCTGCAGGCGATGGTCTCCAGCCATCGCAGGGCGCTTGACAGGCTGCGCGCGCATCTTGCGGTGCCGCGTTCCGCGGCAGAGTGCTTCCCGGTGCTCTACCGCCGCCAGATCTCGGCTGCGGATTACGGGCTTGCCCTTGTGGAAGCCATCGCACATGTGAACTATCTGAACGCAGCCGGGGAGATTTCCGGCGAATTGCGGGGCGACGGCGCCATCGCCTGGAAAATGCGGGACTGACGAAATGACGAAGCAGCCATCCGGCCGCGTGACTTCTTCCGGATTCTGCCTTACCAATTCGGTGAGGCCAGAGGAGGAGGAGACTGATGGCGGATTTCAAGCACGGCACGATGGACATCGCGGATCACGAGAAGACCTTCGAGGGCTTCGTGAAATTCACCACCCGCGCGGTGATCGGGATCTTCGTCTTCCTGGTGTTCCTGGCGCTGGTCGGGGCCTGAGGCTCAGCCGCCGCGCCTTTGGGGCGGGGCTTGCCTCGTCCCTCGTCGCGGCCTGTGCCGAGCCGGTGCGCGATCCGCCCGAACGGGTCGAGCGGTTCCGCTACCGCAGCGGCAATCCGCCCTCGCTGACGCTCTACACCAATGTCCGCATCCAGACCGGCAAGGGCGCGCATACCTCGCTTGTGATCGACGGCCCCGAGCGCGTGGTGTTCAACCCGGCGGGCACCTGGCACCATCCGCAGGCGCCGCGGATCGACGACGTGCATTACGGCTTCACCACGCCGATGGAAGCCTGGTTCATCGACTACCATGCGCGCGAAACCTACTATGTCCGCCAGCAGAAGCTGATGGTCTCGATGGAGACCGCGGCCGAGGCGCTGCGCCGCGCCGAGGCGGTCGGGCCGGTCGTCGCGTCCTTCTGCACGATCCGCACGACCGACGTGCTGACGCCGCTGCCGGGCTTCGAGAATTTCCCGCGCACCTTTTTCCCGGATGTCGCCAGCGAGGCCTTCGCCCAGTATCCCGGCGTCGAGACGCGCAGCTTCTACGATGACAGCCCCGACGACCGCAGCGATCTCGGCGGGGTCGGCGGCGTCCAGGGCAGCGGCGGCTACAGCTATGTCGGCCAGGGCACCCGGGTGGTCAACGGGCCGGGCTCGGACTAGCCGAGCAGCGCCAGCCCGGCATAGAGCGCGGCGAGCCCCGCCGCGACCGACCACAGCACCGAGCGCGTCCAGGTCCCCTGCTTGGCGCGCCTGCGGCCCGCCGCCTCGGCTCAGACGGGCTGGCCGGACGGATCCTCGCCTCGGCCTTCCTGCGCGGCGGGCTCTGCCGTCCCGAAGCGCTCGCCGCCCTTGCGGAAGCGCTTGCGTCGGGCGGTCCGGAGATCGTCTGTGCGGAGCGGTTTCACGATCTGCCCTTCGTCGAGCTAGTCATCCGGGAAAACGGAGCAAACCGTCCGGCGAATCTCGACGATGGCGGCGAATTGCTGCGCTGGTATCCCGACGTGGCCAGCCTGCGGCTGATCTGGCTGTGGGAGCAGAGCGGCGTGCCCGCGGCAGTGCCTGCCCCGACACCTGCGGGGGTCGCGCGGGCCATTGCCGCGGCGCTCGGCCTGGAGCAGGCGCCGAACCTGAAACGGCTGGGCGGAGCCGCAGTTTCGGCGCTGGAGGCCGTGTCGAAGGTCCGGGTTCCGGCCGCGATCTCGGCGGTCACATCGGGCGAGCTTGCGGCCATGTCGCTCAATGCCGGGTCTTGGGACGCCGTGTGCCGCGGGGCATCGCCGCCCTGCGGTCCCGCTCGGCTGCCCCCGTCTTCCGGCGGGACGCCGCGCAAGACCGGTGCGGGCCGCGGAAATCCGGCACCCTCCGCGGATCTGTCGGCGCTCCTGGAGGATGTGGATGCGGTCCTGCAGCCCGGCGGCGGGACGTCCGGAGGAAGGGCAGCCATGGAGAAAGCGCTGCGGGGCCTCCGGCAGAGGCATGGCGCGGACTGGCCGGTGCTGGATGCCCTGGCCAGCTGGTACCTCCACCTTCTGCGGCGGTCGCGGAAGCCGGGCACGGTCCGGACCTATCACGGCACGGTCGGCCGCCGCCTCCTGCTGGTCATCGGCTCTGATGACCCGGTCGGCGGCGACCCCGCCGTGCTGGCGCTGCGCTACGAGCAGGTGCTGAGACTGTCCGGCGCCGCGGAACTGCAGTACCCGACCGGCCGACTGGCGCAGTTTGCGCGGCATGCCGAGCGCATCCTCGGCTGGCCCGCGGCCGGGATCGCCGACCTGTGCGGCGGGGAGGACGGGTCCGGGCGCTATGTCCGCACCGCCCTGCCACCCATGGTGCATCTGCCTGCCGTCATTGCCGAAATCGGGCGCATGGAGGGGATCGGGCAGCTTGCGGCCGAGGCCCTGGCGGTTGCCGTGGCCATTGCCGGGTACTCCGGCATGCGCGTGGACGAGGTCCTCGGCCTGACCGTGGCGGACCTGCTCGAGGCCCTCAGCATCCATGTCCATTGCACGCCTGCGCGCGGCCTGAAATCCGGCGCGGCGCGGCGGCTCGTGCCGCTGGGCCTCTTCGCGCCCGGAGACGTGTGCAAGCGGATCGGGGTCTATCTGGCGCGGCGGCGGCGCGCGTCACGACCGGTCGGCCCGTGCCAGCAGATCGGCCATGCGCCCCTGCGGCCGCCGCCGGGTCAGCGCCAGCAGCGCCCCGACGGTCAGCCCGGCGGCGATCACCGAAGAGCCGCCATAGGACACGAAGGGCAGCGTCATCCCCTTGGTCGGCAGGAGCCGCACCGCGACGCCCATGTTGATCGCCGCCTGCATCCCCAGCACGCAGGCCAGCCCGGTGCCCGCGATCCGCACGAAGGGATCGCGCTCGTTCAGGAGCCGCCCCAGCGAGCGCATCACGACGGTGGCATAGAGCGCGATGATCACGAGGACGAGGACCAGCCCGTATTCCTCGGCCGCGACCGCGATGATGAAGTCGGTATGGGCGTCGGGCAGCGTCGATTTCACCTCGCCGCCGCCGAGGCCGACGCCGAAGACGCCGCCTTCGCGGATCGCGTTCGAGGCATAGCCGATCTGGCTGGTCGGATCGACTGTCGTGGCGAGGAAGCCGTCGATCCGCCCGGCGAAGTGGCTCGACAGGTTATAGGCGGCGACGCCGCCCGCAACCACCAGACCGGCCACCGCGAAGAGGATCCACCAGGGCGCGCCGGCCACGAAATACATGACGCCCCAGGAGAAGACGATCAGCGAGGCCTGGCCGAAATCCGGCTGAAGCGCGAGGATGCCGACGATGAAGACCGCCGCGCAGAAGCTCATGAAGCGCCCGGGCGGCCCGTCGATCTGGTGGGCGGCGGCCATCAGCCAGGCGGTGAGGATGATGAAGCAGGGCTTCATGAATTCCGAGGGCTGCACCGAGCCGAAGCCCAAGCTGTACCAGCGGATGGCGCCCTTGCCGAAATTGGTGCCGAAGACCGGCAGCAGCAGCAGCGCCGCGAGGCAGAGGGCGAAGCCGATCACGCCGAAGCGGCGGATCGTGGCCAGCGGCATGACGGAGGCGGCGATCATCGCGACCAGCCCCATGGCGCCGAACATCATCTGCTTCTTGACGTACCAGAAGGGCTCCAGCCCGTTGCGCTCGGCCAGGGGCGGCGAGGCGGCGAGCCCGAGCAGCAGGCCGATGCCCATCAGGATGATGATGCTGATCAGCGACCAGCGGTCGACTGTGCGCCACCAGCGGGGAATCATCGGATCGCCGCGCACCGCCGGAGCTGCGCCGTACACCATCTCTGTCATGGCTGCCTGCCTGTCTGCTCTGCCCGTTTCTCCGGGTCTGGCGCCGATCCTAGCGCATGGGCCGGTTCTTTTCCAGCTTCATGACCGCCGCAGGGCGGCCTGCGGCAGCGCATGCGCGCCGTTCGGCCGCCGCGCTCCGCGGGGCGGCACGCATTTCCTGTGGCACCTCCTCAATGCGGCGATGCTGGGCTGGATGATCGAGGTCCTCCGCCGCCATGCCGCGGGGAAGCCGGCGGCGCGGCGCGGCGTGCTGGGGCGGCCCGCTCAGGCCGGGAGGCCGTCGAATCGCCGGTAATGCGGCACCAGCACCAGGTCGAAGAGCGTCACGCAGAGGTTCCGTGCATAGAGCAGGATCAGCGGCGACCAGAGGCCGCTCGACTGCCAGGCGATCCATTTCGCGGCAATGCCGAAGACATGGCCGCCGCAGATCAGCGAAACGAAGGCTGCGCTCTTGCCTGCGGCCATGCGGGTGCGCCGCATGCGGGCGATGGACCAGTGCCAGCTGGCCGAGAAGGAGATCAGCATGGCGGCTTCGGAAAATTCGGCATGGGTCATGGAAAGGCTCCGTCCGGAAATGGCAGGGGCACGGCAAAGGGAGCACTGGAACCGCGGGCAGGATGGCACGGGGCGCGCATCCGGCCGAATTCCGGCCGGTTTCATGCTGAACGCCGCGGGTTCCCGGCCTTGCAGCGGCGGGGGCAGGAGGCTAAAGCCATCCCCGACCAGCCAGATGGAGTATGCATGTCGATCGACGAAGGCACCGCGGCCAAGGTGGCCAAGCTCGCCCGCATCAAGGTGGAGCCCGACCAGCTCCCGCATCTTGCGGCGGAGTTCAACAATATCCTGGGCTTCATCGAGCAGCTCGGCGAAGTCGACGTGACCGGGGTCGAGCCGATGGTGTCGGTGACGCCGATGCGCCTGAAGCGCCGCCAGGACGGCGTGACGGACGGCAACATGCAGGACAAGATCCTGTCGAATGCGCCGGATGCGCGCGAAGGGTTCTTTGCAGTGCCGAAGGTGGTCGAGTGATGGGCGAGCTGACGAAACTGACGATTGCGGGCGCGCGCGACGCGCTGCGCAAGGGCGAGACGACCTCGGCCGAGCTGACCGAGGCCTGCCTCGCGGCGATCGAGGGCGCGGGCGCGCTGAACGCCTTTGTCCACGACACGCCCGAGATCGCCCGTGCCCAGGCGGCGGCGGCGGATGCCCGGATCAAGGCCGGGGATGCGCCGGACATGTGCGGCATTCCGCTCGGCATCAAGGACCTGTTCTGCACCAAGGGCGTGGCCTCGCAGGCGGCGTCGCGGATTCTCGAGGGCTTCTCCCCGGAATACGAATCCACCGTGACCTCGAAGCTCTTCGACGCGGGCTCGGTCATGCTGGGCAAGCTGAACATGGACGAATTCGCCATGGGCAGCTCGAACGAGACTTCGGTCTACGGCAACGCGGTGAACCCCTGGCAGGGCGCGGGCGGCAAGGCGCTGACCCCGGGCGGCTCCTCGGGCGGTTCGGCGGCGGCCGTCGCGGCCGATCTCTGCCTCGCGGCGCCCGCCATAGGCCGGCGCATTGCCCGCATCCTCGGCCAGAACGGCGGCGAAGGTCTGCGCGGCATCGGCCGCAGCGCCCTCGGCCAGCATCTCCTCGGCGGCGGCAACCGCCTCGCCCAGCCCGCCATCGCCGGTCAGGTCGCAGAGCCGCTTGACGAAGGCCTTGATCTCGGAGCCCGGCACCGCGCCCTGGAAGCCGTCGACCGGCTGGCCCTGGTAGAAGGCATAGACGGTCGGGATCGACTGCACGCGCAGCTGCCCGGCGATCATCTGGTTCTCGTCGACATTGACCTTGACCATCTTGACCTTGCCGCCGGCCGCGGTGACCTCGGCCTCCAGCATCGGGCCCAGGGTCTTGCACGGGCCGCACCAGGGCGCCCAGAAATCGACGATGACCGGGACTTCCTGGCTGGCCTCGACCACGTCGGCCATGAAGGTCGCCTCGGAAACGTCCTTGATGAGATCGCCCGCAGCAGCGGCAGGCGCGTCGGATTTCGTGCCGAATTCAAGCATTGGTGGTCCCCAGCTTCGCGTTGTCGGAAACTATATGCGCAGAATGCCGCGCGAGTCCAAGGGCCGGTTCGCGCGGATTTTCCGTTGCCTGCTCAGAGGTCGATGCGCGCGAGCACCGGCGCGTGGTCCGAGGGCTGCTCCCAGCCGCGCACCTCGCGCAGGATCTCGCTGCCGCCCATCGAGGGCGCGAGGTCCGCCGTCGCCCAGACATGGTCGAGCCTGCGGCCCTTGTCCGCCGCCGACCAATCGCGCGCCCGGTAGGACCACCAGGAATAGAGCTTGCCCTCGGGGATGTCCTGGCGCGTCACGTCGACCCAGTCGCCCGCCGCCATCAGATCGGCCAGCATCGTGGTCTCCACCGGCGTGTGGCTGACGATCTTCAGGAGCTGCTTGTGGCTCCAGACATCGTCCTCGCGCGGCGCGATGTTGAGGTCGCCGACCAGGATGGACTTCTCCGGCTTGTGCGCCGCGAACCAGCCGGTCAGGTCCGACAGGAAGTCGAGCTTGTGGCCGAATTTCTCGTTCACCTCGCGGTCCGGCACGTCGCCGCCCGCCGGGATGTAGAAATTGTGGACGGTAACGCCGTTCGGCAGCTTCGCCGCCACGTGGCGGGTATCGCCGCGGTCGAGCACGTCGCGGTGCGGCACCGGCTCCAGCGGCAGGCGCGACAGGATGGCGACGCCGTTATAGCCCTTCTCGCCGCGCACCGCGGCATGGCTCCAGCCCATCTCGGCGAAGGCCTCGTAGGGGAACTTGTCCTCCGGGCACTTGCATTCCTGCAGGCACAGCACGTCGGGGGCATGTTCCGACAGCAGCCGCTGGACCAGGCCCTGCCGGAGCCGGACCGAGTTGATGTTCCAGGTGGCGATCTTGATGCTCATGGGGGCTCACTCCGTGTTGCCCCCTTCCCTAGCGCCCCGGCGGCCCGGAGGAAAGCCGCCGGCCTGCCGCCCCTCTCCGGGGGGATGCAGGGCGGGCCCGCGGCGCCGCGCCGGCGCCGGATCCGCGCCATCTCGGCGGCGGCAGCGGTGCGGCCAAGGGTCAGATCCTCGGCCCGGACCACCTGCCGGTCGAAATAGAGCGGGCCGGTGACCCCGTTCTCCGCCCGCGCCAGCGGGCCTTCGTCGCTGTCGGCCATGGCCGCCTCCTCACACGTTGTCCCGGTCGCCCGGCACGATGAACCAGCTGCGGAAGGTGTCCCCCGGCGCGCCGCGGCCGGTGGGCAGCCGCCCGCCGAGGAAGGAACCGTCCACCGGCCGGCCGGACTCGTCGATCACGAAATCGGCGTGGAAGACGAGCCGCAGCATCTCGCCCGGAATGAAGGCGACCTCGACCGAGTCGTCGGGCACCGCCACCATGGAAAAGCCGCGGCAGCTCCCGGCATCCGGCGGCAGCGGGGTCCAGTCGGACAGCAGCCCCTCGTCCGAGACCATGCTGTCCTCGAACTCGATCGGCCCGATCGCCATGTAGGTCAGCCGCGCCCAGACGGCGGTGCCGCTGCCGTCGCGGCTGCGGACCTCCCGCTGCAATTCGGCCAGCATCGAGCGCGGAAACCGGTCGCCGCGCACCCGGAACTGGTCCCAGCGCACCGGCCGCTCGAAGCCGAGCGCGATGCCCTGCTCGAAGACCTGCCCGAAGAACGACGTGCCGGCCGGATGCACCTCGCCATGGCGCCAGCTCAGCGCGGTGACCGGATTGACCGGCACCGGCTCGGAGGGCGCGGATTGCGGCGTCGGCAGGTCGATGTCGAGGATGCGCTGGCTGCCCTGCTGGACGATCTCGACCTGCGGCTCCTCCAAGTTCGGCAGGTATTCGATCGTCGCGCCGTCGATCCCCAAGCCGTCCGCGCCGCGTTCGGCCTCGGGAAGGCGCAGCTGCAGGACCAGCGCGTCGCCGTCCTCGTTCGGCACGGTCTGCCCTTCGGGATCCGAGCCCGGCTCCAGCATCTCGATCTCGACCTCGTCGATCGAGAGCCCGTCCTCGCCGGGATCGCCCTGCGGCCCCTCGTCCCCGTCGGCGCCGGGATTGCCGCGCGGTCCCGGAGGTCCCTCGGCCACGCCCTGCGCCAGGATGCATTCGACCACCTCGCGCAGCGTCGCCGCCGAGGGCACCATGGTGCGGTAACTGCGGTTGTCGATCGCGGCATCGGCCTCGCCCGCCTGGTCGGCATCCATCATCCGCGGCGCGTCGGCGGCCACGTAATGCGGCAGATGCGCCAGCAGGACGGCATGGTCCTCGTCCTCCTCGCAGCCCGCGCAGGCCTCGAGCGGATCCCAGAAATGGGCGCCGCAATCGGATTCCGCGATGTCGATCACCGCCACCAGCCCGCGGTCGGGCGCCGCCTCGTCGGCATCGGCCGCCGCCAGATAGAGCCGCCGCCCGCTGCCGGTCAGCCGCATCGCCCGGCCGGCCCTGCCCCGGCCAAGCCCGCCGCGCCGAAGCCTGCCAAGGCCCCGGCCGCTGACGGCCGCCCGCTGGTCACGCAGCGCAACGCCGACAAGCTGGTGATCCGCACCGGCGAGGGCGTGCCCCCCGCCTTCCTGGAGTTCGTCGAGGCCTGCCTGCCGGGCCTCCTGCACCAGTATTACGAAAGCGTTCCCGGAGAGACCGGGGACGACTGACGCTCCGAAAGGAGCACGAACCGGTCCCGAGCAGCGGCGCCATCAGAGCGCCGGGACCCAAGCGAAACGAAGAAAAGGAGCAGACGACAGGCAAAAGAAAACCCCTCAAAGCCGAGGCTCCGAAGGGTCTCCAAGATGTATGTAGCAATCTCTTGGTACCCGAAAATCCGAATCTCTGGCAACACCGTTTTTCGGTGAACGGGGAAATTTTGCCGTCTGAATGAGGCATGAGACAGCAATTCCCGGCGGCTGAGCCGTCCGGGGACAGGGATCCCTTGTCCCCCGCCCCCCGTCCCGGCGATTTCGTTCTCGACCGGTGGGAGGTTCTGCAGCTCGTCAAGGACACGTCCCGGGCGCTCGGAATCGGCGAACGCGAGATCGCCGTCCTGGCCGCGCATCTGAGCCTGCTGCCGAAAGGCCCGGTGCGCGCCTCCGGCCTGTGCATGTCCTATGCCGAAATCGGCGGCATTCTCGGCCGCGCAAACTGCATGGACGAGCGCCGCTTCCGCCGCGGCGAAACCCGGCTGTCCGAGGCCGGGCTGGTGGCCCGCAAGCTGTCCGGGAATGGCCGCCGCTACCCGGTCCGCGATGGCCGCGGGCAAATCGTCGACGCCTACGGGATCGACCTGCGCCCGCTGTTCCTGAGGGTCCCGGAACTCGAGGAACTCCGTGCCCGCCTCGCCGAGGACGCCGCCCGCCGCAATGCGCAGCGCAGCCGCCTCAGCGCCCGACTGAGCCACCTGCGCCGCAGCATGGGAGACCGCCTGCCCGACAGCCTCGCCGCACTTCTCGACGAACTGGGGCGGCTCTGCCGACGCGCTTCTGCCGATACCGCCGCCCTGACTGCTGCCGAACGCCGTCTTCTGGCCGCCGAGACCGAGCTGTCCTGCGCCCCCGAGACACCCGCACCCGCAGCCTTGCCGGACATTCCGGCCGCCGATGCCGGACAATCTGTCCGCTGCACAGAGTCCCCAGAAAAAGAAAACAAACAATCTCCTGATCCAAAGGTCCGGATACCCGATCTCCTGAACGACTGTCCCAAGGTCTCGGCCTATTTCCCCGACCCGCCCGGAGATCCCCAAACCTTGGCCAGATGCCTTTTCGATTTTCTTGGTTTTCTTGGACTCCGGACCGGCAGGCGAACCGAGGTTCTCAACCGGTTGTCTCTCGCAGAGCTGCTTCCTGCATTAGAATATATCCTTGACCGTCTCGATAAGCTGCGGGACCCCGGGGCGTATCTTCTCTCAATGATTTCCCGTATCGAGGCCGGAGAGCCCGTGGCTGCCGGACGCCTCCGCCGACGGGTACCCGCATTATGACCGCGGTCATAACACCCGAAAACCATCGCGGCGCGTTTCATGACCGCGGTCATAATCCAGCTATAGGTCCGAGCCATGTGCAAAGCCCCATGGCACCGGCTCCATTCGCAAGGTTCAATCTTCCGTCGAGCTCATCGCCCCAAGGGCAGCCCTCACCCGCAGTTCAGATCCGCTCTCCGGAAAACGGCCAGGGCACAAGCTCCGGGCTGCTTGTGACGGTGCAGTACAGTTTGCACACCGCAACGGCCCCCGCAGCCAGGAGAGATGAACCGGAGCCTGCGCCCTGCCCGGCCCTCACCATCGCCGCTATGCACGCCCCTCTTGTCTTCCGTGCCTCCCACGGAGTGCAAGGAAACCTTGGCGGAACCTCCGAGGCCACCTGGCCGTGAGGATGACGCGCCAATATCAACAGATAAGAGCCCCACGGGACGGTTGCGAGCGGGGGTTGGCCGTTCGTTTTCCGACCGATGTTGCAGGAGGACGTTGCCCGCGGCCAAACCAGAATTGCCCGGCCAGCCTCCGGCAGCCGAAGCGTTCGTCCGGGCTCGCCTTGGTTCAGACGGCTTCCAGCGGAGGGGCGGACAAGTGCAAGGGAACGATATCGGGGCAGGGGAAGAGACCGCTTCTGGGAAGACCCGGTTTGTTCCGCCGATCGGGGATCATCCTGGGCAGAAAGCCAAAGGCGCCGCCCTTGTTGCCATATTTGTTGCGATCGGCTTCCGGCCGCACTGATGCCATGCGCAGCGACTGCAGTCCCGCTCGGGAGATTTGACTGGAGGCCAGTCTTCGGTCAGCGTCCCGCGATGGCACAGCCATGTCGGCTACAAGTCGTTTCGGCAAAGCGCGCCTTGCATCGGGTCCTGGTCGAAGCACCCGAACGGGCGGGCAATTTTCCAAGGGTTCCGAGAAGGGCAGGGGCGTGACGGGTCCCGATATGGCTTCTGGATGCGGCTTCGGGAGCATGCGCCGCGGGTGCTTCCTCCAAACGGTCTGCACCGCCTTGCCCGCGGCGCATCCCCCTCACGGCACCTGAGTCCATCCGCGGCTGACAGCGCGCCACCGAGCGAACCGAGGAAGAAACCGTTGGCGTTCCAGCCCGTACAGCACCTGGTTTCGGGTCGGGGCGCCGTCGTCGGTGCAACCCCGGGTGGCCATCGAGATGGATGGATCGAGGTGGAGTTCGGCCACGTGAACCACGGACCGCAAAGGCCCCCGATGACCAAGACCAACATGGACCTGTCCGAGCTTCCGGCCAAACAAGATCGGGGAGATTTTCTGCGCAGCTTCGCCGACGCCGTGCTGCAGCTGATCATTGCGAGAATGATGTGAACGGCCTGAACGGCGCTGGTCGGATGAACGCAGCAGTGACCGCAGGGCGGCAAGGTGCCCGAGTTCCTGAACCGCCCGCTGACTGGCGAAGGGCCGAATGCCCGGCGCGAGACCATCTGCCCGAAGGTCCGTCAGGGTGGACGGATCATGCCGGTTGCAGCGATGAATGCCGTCACCGCCAATAGCCTGCCATTGCGCCAGCTGCGACCCGAGCCCGATGGCACGTGGGCGGCGGGAGGTCATCAGCCCGGGGCTGGGTCTCCGAGGCCGGGACCTTCCGGGCCAAGTTCCTGCGGGCTCTGGGAACGCGTGGGCTGGGTGGGGCAGGCGGGTCGTCGGCGATGCCCATGCGGGCCTCAAGGCCGCCATTTCCCGCGTCTCCGCAGCCGGCCGGAAGCGCTGCGTTCGGCCGCGTTCTCGGACCGATGACACCCACTTCCTCACTTCACTGGATGCGCGAAGCCCTGGCCCATGTGACCCGGGGCCAGCACACTGTCGTTGCCGCACTTGCCATTGTCCGCGGACCAATGGCGAGTTCCGGCAGGATGTCCGCCAGCCGGACACAACCCATGCCGGAGCGACCTGGCGCGAAGTCGCTGACGGGCTGCGCCCGAAACTTCCCAAGCCCGCGGCCCTCATGGAATGAGCTATCGCGGCGCCATCGGTTCGAGCCCGGTGGCGAATGCGGAGGAGGACGTGCTGGCCTGCATGACCTTTCCGGCCCAGCACCGGACCAAGCTGCACAGCACGGATGAGATCGACAAGAGTTCCCGGCGCAGAGCTGCCATTCTTTGCGCGTCCGGTCGACCTCGTGGCGAAGCGTGGCGCGTCGGCCGGAAGCGTCACCGGGCTGCCCCTTCAGTCCCTGCCGATCCGGGGCGGCCGCACGCCCGGTTTCCGAGGGTGGCCTGGCGCGCCTGGCAGCAACGAAGGGCCCGTAGCTCTCCTGCGCCTTCTCGGCGATTTCCATTTCCTGGCGGCGCATTTCCTTGATGTTGCAGGCGTCGCCGGCTGCGCGCCTGCTGCCCGTCTTCTGCGGCTGCCCGGAAGCCAGTTCCATGGCGCGGCCCTTTTGCGCCACCAGGCTCGGGCGGGCCCGGCGGTAGCCTTGGCCATTCGTCACCATGTGCCAGCACAGTGCGGCGAGTTTGCGTGCGACCGCCACAGCGGCGATCTGGTGGCCTCGCCGCGCCCGGATGCGGATGAAGAAGGCCGGAGCCTTCGCGGCGGCCGTGAGGCGCCGCCCCGAGACCGGACTGGCGGAGCCGGGGATTCAGGCCGGAGTAGCTCGCCAGCTTCCGGGGCGAACTGAACCGGCCGATGCTGCCGATTACGGCCATCAGCCCGGCCGCCACCGCCAGGTTCACCCCGGTGATGGTCAGCCGCCGCCGTATGGCCTCATCCTCCGGGGCATCCTGCGCGATGTCGCGGTCCAGTGCTGCAAGCTCCCCGCCGAGACGGTCCAGCTCGCGCACATGGCGTGCGATCGCTGCCTTCTCGTCGTCGGGAACGGGCTGCCGGGCCAGCCAGTCCCGGCCGCGGCGGTTGAACAGATCGGCATGCGGGCATTTCGGGATCAGATGCGCATGCAGGATGGCATGGACCTCGTTCCTGATCCTGGTGAGGTGCCGCACGACCTGGCAGCGGCGGGCAACGAGCCCGCGCAGCCGCTCCGGCGCCGCATCCGGCGTCCAAATTTCCGGCAGGCATCCGGCGGCGTGCAGGCTGGCCAGCGTGGCCGCATCCACCTTGTCGGTCTTCCCGTGGACATGGGCGATCGGACCGATGGCGCAGCGATGGCAACCCTGAAGCGGGTTGGCGATCGCCAACCGCGCGACGTGGGGCGAAAGCACCCGCGACACCGCCATGCAGTTCCCGTTCCGCGGGCGGGCCGTCCACTGGACGCCCCGCTGGTCCGCGTCACCTTCGATCACCGCCTCGTCTGTCTCGAGGAGCTGCGGGGCGAAGCCCTTGAGCGCCGTCCGCGTCATGTCGGCCCGACCTTCATGCCGGATCAGGCCGTTTTCCCAGATCACCGCCTCTCGGAAGGTCCGGCGGATGTTGATGCCGATCACGCGTCGCATGCGCGCCTCCCTTGCCAATGACAACAGGCGGGAGCGGCGGGAGACACGGCAACTGCGGATCCGCGCTCTCGGCGCAACCGGGCGAGTCTCGGAGGCGGTCCGCTGCCAACTCGAGCTCAAAGCTCATCCAATGTATCGACCTGCCCGCACTTTCGTGCTCCCGGTGCCTCTGTCCCGGATGCTCGGAGCATACACCGGATCCTCGGAGGCCCGGCCGAACATCGGCACCGGGATCATCATGCCGGTTAACAACCCCATCGAGCCTCCCAACAAGCAGGTGGAGGGCCGCACCGATGTCTTGGGCATCTTTCCCAACGAGGACTCCATAATTCGCCTGCTAGGCTCCGTCCTCTTCGGGCAGAAGGACGAGTGCTACAGCACCTGCCGCTACGGGATGGCCGGGGCCTTCGCGCAGTTCGGCAGCGAGGAGATCGGGCGCATTCCCAACAGGTGCACGAAAGTCGCCTGGCCATGCCCACGGGCCATCCCGGAAATTACACCTCCCGGACTGACGCAATTGTCCTAGGCCTCGCGAGTAACCCATTGGGAGCCTTTCTCTTCAGACCTGCGAGGGTGCTTCATTTGCACATCCGGCCATGGCATTGCTGGACGATGGGAAAACGTTTCCGTGGCGATTGCAGGGCTCCTCGGTGGGCATATTTGATTATACCCGATAATGTCCGATTACCGGACATGGTTGGGACCAGCAGGGGGCGGCGGTTGTTGCAANATTGACCTGGCCCTTGGAAGCAGGTGCCGGGCAAGACCCGTCCGCATTCGGAAGCGGATTTTCGACTGGGTGGCGCATCCCGTTGCGGGCCCCCCAGCTCCCCTGCCCCGCCGACGGTCGCCTTGGCCAGCCGCATCGCCAGCTCGGCCGGCAGGCCCTGCGCTTCGCCGGCCTTGGCGAGGGTCTCGATCAGGTGGAACACATAGGCCGGGCCCGAGCCCGACACGGCGGTGACCGCATCCATCTGGGATTCGTCCCCGAGCCGCACGGTCTGGCCGATCGCCGAGAGCAGCGCCTCGGCCTCTGCCAACTGCGCCTCGTCCACGCGGGCATTGCCGATCAGCGCGGTGATGCCGCGGCCCACCGCGGCGGGCGTGTTCGGCATCGCGCGGATCACCGGCGTCGCCTCGCCCAGCAGCTTCTCGAAGGTCGCGATCGTGGTGCCGGCCGCGATCGACAGGAAGACCGTGCCGCCGCCGCCGAGCGCGGTGATCGCGGGCAGCGCCTCGCCGATCATCTGCGGCTTGACCGCAACGAGCACCAGCGCCGGGTTCTCCGGCAGGGCCTCGTTCAGGTGCAGCCCGTCAAGCCCGGCAAGCCAGTCCGAGGGCTTCGGGTCCATCACCCAGACCGATCCCGCGGGCAGCCCGCCATCGAGCCATCCCGCCAGCATTGCCGATCCCATCTTGCCGCAGCCGAGCAGGACAATGCCCCGCTGCCGCACGTTTTCCATAGACATCTACGCGTCTCCCTGCGTTTGCAGGGCCGACCCTAAAACCTTTCGGCGGGATGTTGCATCCCCTTTCGCCGCCCGGCTCCCGCGCGTGGCGCACGGAAACCGGAGCAGGATGCCGCAGCCCGCTCAGGCGCGGCCATAGGCCTCGGCAATGGCGACATGCATCGCCTCATGGACCGGGGTGTCGCCCCAGACCGCCAGCTGGAAGGCCGGATAGAAGCGTTCGCAGGCGCAGACCGCCGCTTCGATCATCGTCGCGATCTGGTCCGGCGTGGCGATCACCTCCCCCGACAGGATCAGGCCGTAGCGGTAGACCAGCAGCTTCTGCTCCTCCCAATAGGTGAAGTTGCCGGACCAGCACTTGTCGTTCGCGGCATTGAGCGCCTCGAACAGCGCGGCGCGCTTGTCCTCGGGCAGGTCGAGATCGAAAGAGCAGATCAGGCGCAGCGTCTCGTCGCCGTTGCACCAGGCGAGGGTCAGGGCATAGGTGCGCCACTGGCCCTCCACGGCCATGGCGATCTGGTCTTCGGCGATGCGGTCGAATTCCCAGGCGTGATGCTCCGCGAGAGATTCCACGATATCGATCGGATCGATTTCGGAGGTATGCAGATCGTGTTCGCAAAGGGACATGCTCGGCCTCGTAGGTCTGGGCCCCACGGGGCGGGCCCGAGGGCGGGTGCCTGTATATAGCGGCGGTTCTTGACCGTCTCACTACAACATATGGTGGGTCACGATCCGGATTCTGTAAAGCGATATTTCCGTGACGATCACCTTGGGGCCCGGCGCGGGGGCCGCCTGCGGCCCCGTTCGCAAACTGCCGCGGAAACGGGCGTCAGAGGCCCCGTGCCCAGGAAATCACCCTGTCAGCCATGGACAGGCTCTGTCCGGGGCTTAGAATGTCGCCGGCGATCACATGCGCGGACGGGTCGTCTCCGGGACCCATCTCCAGCGGCACCAGCTCGGCCGGCGCGCCCCAGGCCGCGGCGGCCTGCCGCACCGCGGCGGGGTCCACGACCTGATCCGAGTCGGAAAAGAAGAAGATCGCGGGAATCGCCGCGGCCTCCTTGCCCGCGCTGCCCGCGACCAGCGTCGCCGCATCGGCCTTGCCGCCCGGCGCGGGCGGCGTGAAGATCGCGATCTCCGGCACGCCCGCCACCACGGCCGGCACCGCCGTCATCATCACCACAGAGGGAAACGCGCCCTTGCCGCGCGGCACATAGAGCGCGACCGAGCGGATCGGCAGGAAGCGGTCGCCGGCGAAGGCGCCGGGACGGACCTCCTTCAGCCACATCGGCTCTGGCGCCTGCTCCTCGTGGAAGCTGCGGATATTGGCGATGCCCGCGCGGATCGCCTCGATCACCTCCGGATCGACCTCATCGAAGGCCGCGTCGAACTCGGCCTCGGTCGCCTTCAGCCCGCCCGCGGTCAGTCCCTCGGCCTTGTCGAATTCCACGCCGAAGCGGACCAGTGCGGCATCGCCCTCGGCCTTGACCGCCTCGATGATCGGCCCCGCCTTGTCGAGAAAGAAGCTCAGATCGGTCTCGGAGCGCCGGAACAGCGCGGCGCGCTCGCCTGCGGAAAGCTCGGCAAGCACCTTGAAGGTCACGTCGGTCATGGTCCACCTCTTGGCGTCCCGGCCCGGCCGGGAGGAATGTCTGCTGCCGCCGGGCTAGCCGCTGCGGCCATGAATTGTATATACTTTACGACAGAACCGCAGCCGCTAGCCGGGTCCGCTCCGCCCGCTGCTCAAATCGACGCCAGATAGCCGCCGTCGATGCCCAGGATCTGCCCGGTGACATAGCTGGAGGCATCCGACGCCAGGAACAGGACCGCGGCCTCCAGATCCTCGAGCCGGCCGAAGCGGCCCATCGGGATCTTGGCCTCCATCGCCGCGCACCAATCCGCATCGCTGTAGAACACCTCGGTCAGGTCGGTGCGGAAATAGCCCGGCGCGATCGCGTTCACCCGCACCCCCTGCCCGGCCCATTCGGTGGCCAGCGCCCGCGTCATCCCGGCAATGCCGCTTTTCGACGAGCCATAGGGGGCCGCGGTCGGCACGCCGACGAAGGAGGTCAGCGACGCGAGATTGACGACCGTGCCGCGGCCGCGCGCCAGCATCGGCTTCGCCATCGCCTGGGTGAGGAAGAAGGCGCCCTTCAAATTGGTGTCGACGATCCGGTCCCAGAGCTGTTCGGTCACCTCGGTGGAGGGGCAGACCTCTTCGGTGCCGGCGTTGTTCACGAGGATGTCGACCGGCGCGACCCCGGCCAGCGCGGCGGCAATGCCCGGCACGTCGCTCTGGTCGCAGGCAATGCACTCGGCGCCGCGGCCCTCCGCTTCGATGCGGGCGGCGGTGCCGACGGGGAAGCCGCGCGTGCGCTGCGAGGTCAGCCTAGCGACGGCGCAGGACGAGGGCTTCGCCGTCGGCGCGCGGCGCTTTCCGGGACCCTTGACGGCCATGAGCTCGGGGCCGAACGCCACCGGTCCAAGTCAGCGGGCCGAACGGCGGACAGCTGGAGCGCTGCCCGCTGAAGGGGACCGAGGGCGACGCGATCTTCGCCGTTGCCCTGCGGCTGCGGCCACGACATCCGAAAGGTCCCCGCCCGCCTCCGGCGCGTTTGGGTCGGCTCATGGCCGCCATCATGGTGTTCATGACTGGGTGCCAGGCCCCGGAGCGGGCCGGGGCCGCCGCTTGGACTCGTTGTTCAGCATCGACTCCCAAATTTCCGGCCAGGCGGCGGATGGCGCTGTCACGGACAGGCTGGCTGAGGCCATGCCAATGGTCCGGGGATCGCCGCCGCGCGGGGGGCGGTCGGCAATGGCGGTGCCTGCCCGCAAGCAGGCGCGGCGATGCTGCGGTCGCCGGTGTCCGGTTCCGTCACGCCGGGGAAAGCCGCAGGAGGCAGGGGCGCAGCCCTGCGGACGCCGCGGTGGCGGACGGTCCCATGACGGCAGACGTGCCGCAGAAGCGGCCAGCTTGGCCTGCTCCCGCGCCGGCGCCCGCCGGGGCCGCGGACCGGGACCAGACGAGCCCAAACAGGCCGGAGATGTCTGGCGGAACTCCGGTGGTTGCACATGAAAATCGGTGTGCAAATTCTTGAATTCGAAGAAGGATCCGGCCCGGCCCGGTGCGTCAGTCTTCGGCCAGCGGATGGTGCTCCAGCACCAGTTCGCGCAGGGCCCTCGACCTGCTTGGTCACCGAGAACAGCATGTCGATCTCCTCAACTTCGGCTTCGCCCTTCACCAGGCGTTCCATCACCCGCATCATCCAGCCGGTGCCCTCGCGGCAGGGCGTGCACTGGCCGCAGCTTTCATGCTTGTAGAAGGCCGAGAGCCGCCAGATCGCCTTCACCATGTCGACCGACTGGTCCATCACCATCACCGCGGCAGTGCCGAGGCCCGAGCCGAGCTCGCCCCGCAGATAGTCGTAATCCATCACCGCGTCNGCGCATGTTCTCGCCGCGCNACGCAAGGCACCGAGGCGCCGCCGGGGATCACTGCCTTGAGGTTGCCCCAGCCGCCGCGGATGCCGCCGCAATGCTTATCGATCAGTTCCTCGAAGGAGATCGACATCTCCTCCTCGACGACGCAGGGCCGGTTGACGTGGCCCGAGATCGCGAAAAGCTTTGTGCCCGCGTTGTTCGGACGGCCGAAGCCCGCGAACCAGTCCGCGCCGCGGCGCAGGATGGTCGGCGCCACCGCGATCGATTCGACATTGTTCACCGTGGTCGGGCAGCCATAGAGCCCGGCGCCGGCCGGGAACGGCGGCTTCATCCGCGGCATGCCCTTCTTGCCCTCGAGGCTTTCGAGCAGGGCGGTTTCCTCGCCGCAGATATAGGCGCCCGCGCCGTGGTTCAGGTAGAGGTCGAAATCCCATCCCGATCCGCAGGCATTCCGGCCCAGCAGCCCGTCATCGTAGCATTCGTCGATCGCCGCCTGCAGCGCCTCGCGCTCGCGGATGTATTCGCCGCGGATGTAGATATAGGCCGCGTGCGCGCCCATGGCGAAGCTCGCCAGCAGGCAGCCCTCGATCAGGGTATGCGGGTCGTGCCGCATGATCTCGCGGTCCTTGCAGGTGCCGGGCTCGGATTCGTCCGCGTTCACCACCAGGTAATGCGGCCGCCCGTCGCTTTCCTTCGGCATGAAGGACCATTTCAGACCCGTGGGGAAACCCGACACGATCTGCGCGCTCGGCGATGCAGCCGCCTGGCCGATCCAGGGCTTGATCCGGAATTTCCGCGACGAGATCGAGGACCGCATCAAGGCGCAGAAATCCGGCAAGCTCAGCGCGGTGGCCGCGGAATGAGCCTGATGCGCGTCGCCGCCCCCGTCCTCGCTGCCGCTCTTGCCCTGTCGGCCTGTTCGCACGAGCTGTCGCAGTCGCGCACCGAGGCGCTCTATGCCTCGCTGCCGCCCGCCAAGCAGCGCGCCTATGATGCCGCGCTGGAGATGCCGCCGGGCGAGTCGGTGGGCCAGCTGCTGGTCGGCGTGCTCTTCGCCACCCAGTGCCCCGGCATCGAGATCGACGACACGTTCGGCCGCCTGGCGGAATCGAAGCTGACCGAGTTCAAGCGCAAGGGCGGCGATATCGAGACCGAGGCGCTGCAGCAGGCGATCGACGACTTCGCCGAAAGGAACGGCGTCGATCCGGTCGACCTGAAGGACCCGCCGATCGGCTGTCCGATCGCGGAACGTGAAATCGACGCGGGCACGCTGACCGGTGCCCTGCTGGTACGTGAAGGCAGCACATCTTGACGGCATCCCGCCATATCTTCCGGCTGGCGCCCGCGGCGCTGGCCTTCGGCATCGCGTCCTGCACCGTGGCCGCCCCGGTTGTCGTCCCGGTGATGCAGCGCGTGCTGGTCGATGTCGCCACCGCGCAATTCGTCGGCGACAATTGCCCGAGCATGGGCTTCGATACCGCCAAGGCGCGGGGCTACATCTCGAACGCCTACCGCAACCTCGTCGCCCAGGGCGCCGATCCGGAGGAGATCGAGGCGCGGACCGAAACCTTCGAGCGCGAGGAACTCGGCCCGGCGGTCGCGCAGCGCCTGGAAGAGGGCGGGGTCGATCCCGCCGATCCCGATCCGGAGGCCGCCTGCAGCTTCGGCGAGGAGGAGAAGTCCTCCGGCAGCATCCTCGGGAGGGTCCTGTCGTGACCGCGCTGCGCGCCGCCTCCGTGACGACCGCGCTCTGCGCCGCCGCCGTCCTGGCAGGTTGCGCGGCAGGCGTCCCGCAGACCCCGGCGGGCGACGCTCTCGCCGGTATGGGCCAGATGCTGCCGCCAGATGGCTTCGGCGGCTTCTGCATCGCGGGCGCGCAGCGCCTCCATCAGCAGGCCGTGCTCCGCCACTGCCTGCGCCAGCCGCGCCGGGTCCATGATCGCAAGGTAGCGCCCGCGCCGCGCCCGCGCGATCAGCCGCCGGTGGGTGCCCTGGATCACCGGATTGCCGGCCTCGGCGACGATCAGGTCGTGGATCTCGGAATTCGCGTCGAAATAGCCGGTATGGTCTCCGGCCGCGTGGCAGGCCATCATCCGCGCATGCAGCGCCTCGATCCGTGCCAGTCCCCCGTCGGTCAGCGTCCGCGCCAGCCGTCCGGCTGCCAGCCCTTCGAGCGCGGCGATCACCTCGAAGAGATCCAGCGCCTCGGCAGCTTCGTAGCGCCGCACCACCGCGCCCTTGTTGCGGGAAATCTCGATCAGCCCGTCATTGTGCAGGAGCTTCAGCGCCTCGCGCACCGGCGTGCGCGACAGGTTCAGCTCGGCCGAGATCTTGCGCTCGACCAGCCGCCCGCCCGGCGGCACCTCGCCCTTGACGATGCGGTCGCGCAGCACGTCGGCCACCCATTCGGCAATCGCCGTGAGCGGGGCGGCGGCGGGAAGGCCGGTGTCGGGCGTGTCGGAGGGGGTCACGTGCTTGGCCATCGCCTTCTTGATTTTGGGATGCCATTCTGCCCGGACGCTGCGGCAATGACAATCCGCAAAAGCGCCGGCGCCGGTCCGCAGATCCTCGGGAAGCCGCGGATTTCCTGCTGCAATTCCGGCGGGACGTGCTAGCAATAGGGTATCTGCCTGCCGCCTGCGCGGCAGCGCCGTATTGCCAGTGTCCGTTCTTGCCCGCCAAGCCGTTTTCCGATCCGGAGTTTGCCGATGCAGCCGCGCCTGACCGTCCTTGCCCTTGCCACCACCGTTCTTGCCGGTCCGCTGGCCGCGCAGTCGGTGACCACCGATGCCGGCACGATAGATGCCGCCCGGGTGGAGCGCTTCTTCGCGCAGCCCGGCTATTCGCCCTATGCCGGGCGCAGCTTTCCGGCGGTGCCGCTCTGGGGCGAGCAGCACCTGCACACCTCCTGGTCGGCCGATGCGATCGCCAGCGGCACGCGGGTCGGCCCGGACGAGGCGCTGCGCTATGCCAAGGGCGCCGAGATCACTTCCTCCACGGGCCAGCAGGTGAAGCTGTCGCGCCCCTATGACTGGATGGTGGTCACCGACCATTCCGACGCGATGGGGGTGATGGCCAGCGTGCTGGCGGGCGATCCGTCGCTGATGGCCGATCCGGTGCTGAAGCGCTGGCATGACGGGATGAATGCCGGCGGCGCCGCGGCCAGCGCCACGATGATCGAGATGATCACCATGCAGGGCGAGGGCACGCTGCCCGCGGCGGTGACCGACAACGGCGTTCAGTTCGACATCTGGAAGAAGATGACCGAGATCGTCGAGGGCCATAACCAGCCGGGCATCTTCTCGGCGATCATCGGCTATGAATGGTCGTCGAATTACGGCGGCGGCAACAACCTGCACCGCAACGTGATCTACCGGGACGGCAAGGCCGCGGCCGACCGGGTGCGGCCGCTGACCACCTTCGACACCGAGCTGCCCTACGAGCTCTGGGACTGGATGGAGGCCTACGAGGCGCAGACCGGCGGCAAGGTGCTGGCGATCCCGCATAACGGCAACCTGTCGAACGGGCTGATGTTCGCGACCGAGACCCCGGACGGCCAGCCGATCGATTCCGAATGGGCCGCCGCCCGCGCCCGCTGGGAACCGCTCTACGAGATCACCCAGGGCAAGGGCACCTCGGAGCAGCACCCTTCGCTGGCCCCGGCCGATGAATTCGCCGATTTCGAGATCTGGGATGCCGGCAACCTCAACGTGGTGCCGAAGGAACCGGGAATGCTCGACTACGAATATGCCCGCGAGGCGCTGAAGCGCGGCCTGTCGCTGGAGGCGGATCTGGGCACCAACCCGTTCAAGTTCGGCTTCGTCGGCTCGACCGACGCCCATACCGGGATCTCCTCGACCGAAGAGAACAATTTCTGGGGCAAGTTTCCGCCCTCCGAGCCGGGACCGGAGCGCTCGACCGGCAATGCCTTCGATTTCGAGGGCCGCACCGTCAAGGACTGGAAGCTCGGCGCCTCCGGCCTGACCGCGGTCTGGGCGCAGGAGAACACCCGCGCCTCGATCTGGGACGCGATGAAGCGCAAGGAGGTCTACGGCACCACCGGCACGCGCATCACGCTGCGCTTCTTCGGCGGCTGGGATTTCGTGCCGGAGGATGCGGCGGGGCGGACCCCGGCCACGATCGGCTATGCCAAGGGCGTGCCGATGGGCGGCGACCTGATGCCCGCGCCCGACGGCGCCGCCGCGCCGAGCTTCCTCGTCGCCGCGCTGAAGGACGCCTATTCGGGCAATCTCGACCGCATCCAGATCGTCAAGGGCTGGCTCGACGGCCAGGGCGCGATGCAGGAGAAGATCTTCGACGTGGCGTGGTCGGGCGGGCGGGAGATCGGCCCGGACGGCAAGCTGCCGCCGGTCGGCAGCACGGTCGATGCCGGCCGCGCCACCTTTTCCAACACGATCGGCGCGCCCGAGCTGATCGCGGTCTGGACCGATCCGGAGTTCGATCCGTCGCAGAAGGCTTTCTATTATGCGCGAGCGATCGAGATCCCGACGCCGCGCTGGACCGCCTATGACGCGGCCTATTTCGAAGAGGCCGATTTCGCGCCAGAGGTGCCGATGACCGTGACCGAGCGCGCCTATGCCTCGCCGATCTGGTACGCTCCGCAGTGAGGTCCTGTCCGGCTGCGGACCGTTTGCCGGACGCTCTGCCATGACGCCCGCGATGCCGCCGGGGGCGTGACAAGGTCAGCTGCCGCGCGCCGGACCATGTGAGCGCGCGCGTGCTCCGCAGGTCCGGCCGGGAGGCCTCGGCCGCGGTCGCCGGTGCCGTGGCGGTCCGCCGGTTCCATGCGCGTGCCGTGATGCACGCTTGGCGGCGTATCCGTCGGGGTGCCTGGTCCCGGCCTGGTTGCGGACCCTCCGGCTCCGGTCCCGCAAGGATGGCCGCTCTGCGCCTGTTGCCTGCCGATCCGGCAAGGCCCCGAGGGACGGTCCCTCCCGGCAGCCATCCATGCGGGCCGCTTGGCCGAAAGCTTGATGCCGTGTCCGGCCGTGCAGGATGCGGGGTGCACCGGAGCGTTCGAGGTTGGTCCCGAAGAGTCCTGGACGCCGGCAAGCGAATCGCTGCCGCGCCAATATGGTGCGCAATCGGGCCGCAGGCCCGCGGGCGCCGGGGCCCGGCCGGGATGGCGGCGTTCCCGGGGAGCTGTCCGTTCGGGATCAAGCTCCGGACGTGCCGGACATGCCCGCGCCGGGCGACCGCAGCGCGGCCGGGCGCCCCCCCGTCCGGCCCTCTCCCGTCTCCCGTCTCCCGTCTCCCGTCTCCCGCAAGGCGCATAGCCGGGTCCCGCCGGCAGGGGAGAGGCCCCGGCGCGCTTGACTTCCGCGTCCGGCGCGTGCCCATCGGAGGCAGGAGGTTCCGCCCATGACCCTGACCGGACATTGCCTGTGCGCCCGGACGCGCTTCGAGATCGATTCGCCCTTTCTCTTCGTCGGCCACTGCCATTGCGAAAGCTGCCGCCGCCAGACCGCCTCGCCCTTCACCACCTTCATCGGGGTGGAGCACGGCCAGTGGCGCTGGACCGGAACGCCGCCCGTCCGCTATGAAAGCGGCCCCGGTCGCACCCGCTGGTTCTGCGCGACCTGCGGCGCGCCTGCCGCCTATGCCAACGAGGTCGACAGCCTCGGCGAGATGCATTTCTACGCCGCGCTTCTCGACGACCCCGAGGCGGTGCTCCCCGAGATGAATTTCCACGCCGAGGAGCACCTCTCCTGGGCCTTCGACGCGCCGCAGCTGCCGGTCTACCGGAGGGACGGGGAATGATCTGGCCGCTGGCGATCCTGCTGGGCTGCCAGCTGTCGGGCGAGGTCGCCTCCCGGGCGCTGGGCCTGCCGGTGCCGGGACCGGTGATCGGCATGGTGCTGCTGCTGGTCCTCATGGCGCTCTTCCGGCCGCTGCCGGAGAAGGTGGCCCCCACCGCTCAGGTCATCCTCGGCAACCTGTCGCTGCTCTTCGTGCCTGCGGGCGTGGGCATCGTCTCGCAGCTCGACAAGGTGGCGCAATACGGGCCCGGCCTGCTGGCGGCGCTGCTCGGCTCCACTCTGCTGGCGCTGGCCGCCGGGGTGGTCACCTTCCGCCTCGTGGCGCGGCTGACGGGGGAGCGGACATGAGCGATTTCGCCCGGCTCTGGATCTATCTCCAGCAGGGACCGCTGCTGTGGCTGACCGTGACGCTGATCGCCTACGGGATCGGCGATTTCCTGTTCCTGAAGGCGCGGCGCAGCCCCTGGGTGAACCCTGTTCTGGTTGCAGTGGTGCTGATTTCGGTCGCTCTGGTCGGCACCGGCACGGATTACGAAACCTATTTCCAGGGCGCGCAATTCGTCCATTTCCTGCTGGGACCGGCCACCGTCGCGCTGGCCGTGCCGCTTTTCGCCAATCTCCGCCATGTCCGCTCGGCGCTGCTTCCCATGACCGCCGCGCTGATCGTCGGCTCGCTCGTCGCCATGCTTTCGGCGGTCGGCATCGGCTGGCTCTGCGGCGTGCGCGGCGAGGTGCTGGTCTCGCTGCTGCCGAAATCCGCGACCTCTCCGGTGGCGCTGGGCGTGGCCGAGACGATCGGCGGCATCCCGGCGCTGACGGCGGCCATGGTGATCCTGACCGGCATCATCGGCGCGGTGGTGGTCACGCCGCTCTACAACGCGCTGGGCGTTACCGACTGGCGGGCGCGCGGCTTCGCCACCGGGGTGGCGGCGCATGGCATCGGCACGGCGCGGGCCTTCCAAGTCAATGACACCGCCGGCGCCTTCGCCGGGATCGGCATGGGGCTCAATGCGCTGCTGACCGCGCTGCTGGCGCCCGCCGTGGCGCATTGGCTGTTCTGAGCCCGGGGTTGCGCGCAGGGGCCGGGCGGGCTTATCTCGGGGACCGAGCCGAGGAAGGAGCCCGCCCGTGACCATCACCGATCCCGACCGCCACGCCGAGAAGATGGCCAAGAAGAAGGCCAGCCGCGACAAGATCATGGCCACCAAGACCGAAGAGAAGGGCCTGGTGATCGTCCATACCGGCAAGGGCAAGGGCAAGTCCTCGGCGGCCTTCGGGATGATCTTCCGCTGCATCGCCCATGGCATGCCCTGCGCCGTGGTGCAGTTCATCAAGGGCGGCATGGAGACCGGCGAGCGCTCGCTGATCACCACGCATTTCGCCGAGGCCTGCGAATTCCACACCATGGGCGAGGGCTTCACCTGGGAGACCCAGGACCGCACCCGCGACATGGAGATGGCCCAGGCCGCCTGGGAGAAGGCGAAGGAGCTGATCCTGCGCCCGGGCATGCGCATGGTGCTGCTCGACGAGATCAACATCGCGCTGCGCTACGACTATCTCGATGTCGAGGAGGTCGTGGCCTGGCTGGCGGCCAACAAGCCGGAGATGGTCCATGTCGTGCTGACCGGGCGCAACGCCAAGGACGCGCTGATCGAGGCGGCGGATCTGGTCACCGAGATGGAGCTGCTCAAGCATCCGTTCCGCTCCGGCGTGAAGGCCCAGGCCGGGGTCGAGTTCTGACCACCCGCGCTGCGGTTCGGGAGGCGCTCCGGCCTGCTGCCGCGCGTCCCGTTCTCCGGCCCCGCCGCCGCTGAGCGGGACCGGCCTGCCGGGTGTCTCCGCCACGGTCGCATGCCCGCCGATCAGCGCCTGCGTATAGGGGCTCTGCGGCGCGTCGATCACCTGCCGCACGGGGCCGTGCTCGACCATGCGGCCATGGCGCAGCACCATGATCTCGTCGGCCATCTGCGCCACCAGCGCCAGGTCGTGCGAGATGTAGAGCGCGGCCATGCCCTCGTCGCGGATCGCGCGGCGCACCGCCACGAGGACCTCGATCTGGGTGGTGACGTCGAGCGCGGTGGTCGGCTCGTCGAAGACGATGAGGCGGGGCCGCGCGCACATCGCCATCGCGGTCATCGCCCGCTGCAGCTGCCCGCCCGAGGCCTGGTGCGGGAACCGCTCGCCGAAGCGCGCAGGATCTGGCAGGCCGAGCCGGGCGAAGAGATCGACGGCGCGCGGGCGCCGTTTCGGGGCGCCCCCGCGAGTTCGGCCCGCCGGCCCGCCGGGACATGGCGGCTGTGCGTCCCGTATCCGATGTCCGGATCCTTTCCGCGTATTCCCGGCCCGAGGGGGGCTGTCGGCCGGGGGGTGCCTTGCCCGCATTCCATCCGCCGCGGCCGGTCAGGGCCGGGGCCGAAAGGGGGACAGCATGAGACTCAGTGCAATTATCGCATCGCTGCTGGGGGCGGCCTTGACGCTGGTCGGCGCCGCCGCGGCGCAGGAGCGTGGCGGCGACCTGAGGGGGCTGCTCGAAAGCCGCGAGGTGCCGGTCGACATCACCAATTTCGTCCGAGCCGCGACCGACATCGAATTCGAGAAATACCACGGCCTCGCCGGCGGGGTGAACAAGCTTCTGCATATCCGCGAGGTCACGCCGGTCGAACGCCAGCCGACCATCCGGATGAACCGCGACACGATCTACAGCATGGTGCTGGCCGACATCAGCAAGGGCGCGACGCTTGTCCTGCCCGAGACCGGGGACCGCTACATCTCGGCGCAGGTCGTCAACCAGGACCACTACATGAACAAGGTCTTCCTCGGGGGCGGCACCTATGCGCTCGACATGGAGACCTTCACCACGCCCTATGTGGTGATCATCATCCGGACGCTGGCCGATGCCTCGGACCCGGCGGACATGGCGGCCGCGCATGCGCTGCAGGATGCCATCGCGCTCGAGGCGGGGGCCACCTCCTCCTTCGTCGTGCCGAATTACGACATGGACGATTTCCGCGCCGTCCTGAAGGCGGCGCTGGAGTTGTCGCGCTTCGCACCGGACAGCCGCGACACTTTCGGCCCCGAGGGCGAAGTCGCGCCGCTGCGCCATTTCCTCGGCGCCGCCTTCGGCTGGGGCGGGCTGCCCGAGACCGAGGCCTATTACCTCAATGTCGATCCCGGCCTGCCGGTCGGGGCGTACAAGATCGAGGTGCCCGCGGACGTGCCGGTCGGCGCCTTCTGGTCGGTCAGCCTCTACAACGCCGACGGCTTCTACCAGAAGAATGCGCTCGGTGCCTACAACGTCAACTCGGTCTCCGGCACCCGCAACGACGATGGCGGCATGACCATCCATCTCGGCGGCTGCGATGACGGGCGGCAGAACTGCCTGCCGGTCATGGAGGGCTGGAACTATGTCGTCCGCCTCTACCGTCCCGGCACGGAGGTCCTGGACGGCAGCTGGTCCTTTCCCGGCGTGGCGCCGATGTGAGCGCGCTCCGGCGCGCCCCGCAAGACAGGCAGCGGCCATCCCGGCCGCTGCGCGCGAGACAAAAGGAGACGCAAGATGACTGTTCTCGGAAGAAGCCTGTGCTCCGCCTGTGCGGGCCTCGCGGTCCTGCTGCCGGCCGCCGCCGCCGGAGCTTGGGAGTACAACATCACGCCCTATGCCTGGATGTCTGGGCTCGAAGGCGATCTGGGCACCGTGCCGGGGTTCCCGGCGCAATCGGTTGACCTGTCCTTCGGCGACATCTGGGACGACCTCGATTACGGCGTGTTCCTGTTCGGAAGCGCGCGGAACGGGCCCTGGGTCTTCTATCTCGACAGCTCGGCGGTGCAGACGACCTCGAAGGAAACCGTCAACGGCCCGAACGTGAAGAGCGTCGAGATCGAGAGCCGCACCGCCAACATCGCGCTGGCGCTCGGGCGCACCGTCGTGGTTGGGCCGGGCTATGACGTCGACGTTTTCGGGGGGGTCCGCCACTGGAGCCTCGACAACGACTACAAGGTGCGCGCCGCCGACGGGACGACCCACCGCAAGTCGACCGATGCCGACTGGACCGATCCGATCATCGGCCTTGCCGGGCGCTACCGCTTCGAGGGGCGCTGGTCGGCCTTCGGATCGGCCGATATCGGCGGCTTCGGCGTCGGTTCGGATTTCCAGTGGTCGTTCACCGCGGGCGTGAACTACGCCTTCAACGATCTCGCCTCCCTGTCGGTGGGATGGCGCCAGATCGATGTCGACTACGACGATGACGGCACTGTCTTCGACGTCACCCAGTCCGGCCCGATCGTCGGCCTGAGCTTCAAGTTCTAGGCCCGCGCTGCCGCGGGAGGAGAGGAACCATGGCACATTTTAGGACAATCGCGGCGGGGGCCTGCGCGGCCTCGGCCCTGCTTGCCGGGACGCCCGCCGCGTCCCAGGAACTGGTGGGCCTGGCCCCCGAACCCGGCGTGCAGTATTCGCCCTACCTGCAGCGGGATTATCCCGACCAGGTGCTGTTCGGCGACACCCATCTTCACACCGCCTATTCCGCCGATGCCGGGCTGGTCGGGGCCACCACCACGCCCGACGACGCCTACCGCTTCGCCAAGGGCGAGACGGTGATGTCCTCGAACGGAATCCCGGCCCGGCTGGCCCGGCCGCTGGATTTCCTGGTGGTGGCCGACCATGCGGAAAACCTCGGCCTCTACATCGCGCTCGACGAGGCCAGCGCCGTGCTCGAGGGCAATGACTGGGCTGCCGGACTGGCCAAGGTCTTCGCGCCGCGCGACGGCGATGCGATGGCAAAGGCCTATCTCTATTGGGCCGCGGCCTTCGCCACCGACGCGCGGAACGGCGATCCGCTGAAGGAGACGCCGCTGGCCGCAACCATGTGGCAGCGCATGACCGAGGCGGCCGAGCGCCACAATGCGCCCGGCAGCTTCACCGCGCTGATCGGCTATGAATGGACCTCGGGGCCGTCGGGCAATAACCTGCACCGCAACGTCATCTTCCGCGACGGCAAGGCCGAGGCCGACCGCGTCCTGCCCTTCTCGGCCTATGAGAGCGAGGACCCGGAAGACCTCTGGGCCTGGATGCAGGGCTACGAGGACGCGACCGGCGGCCGCGTGCTGGCGATCCCGCATAACGGCAACCTCTCGAACGGGCTGATGTTCGACGACGTGACCCTGACCGGCCGGGTGCCGATCGACGCGGATTACGCCGAGCGGCGGATGCGCTGGGAACCGGTCTACGAGGTCACCCAGATCAAGGGCGACGGCGAGGCGCATCCGGCGCTGTCGCCGGAGGACCCTTTCGCCGATTACGGCACCTGGGACCGGGGCAGCTTCGGGCTGGAGGCGAAGGCGCCGGCGATGCTGCCGCGGGAATACGCCCGCGAGGCGCTGAAGCGCGGGCTGGCCTACGGGGCGGCGCTCGGGGCCAATCCGTTCAACTCCGCCATCATGGCTTTATAATCCTGCAATATCAGCCCACTGCGGGGCATTGCGTAAAACCCGTCAGTCAGGTTTTACAGTTGGGTCTCGTTTCTCGTTTTCCAGGAGCGATGCAATCGCCCGTTCGGCCAGCTTTGCACGGCTCGCCGCAACTGTATAGCGCGTGACTTCCGCCAGCGAGGTATGCCCGCTGATGGCCATGATCTCGTGGGCCGTGCATCCGGCCTCCGCAAGCCGCCGGCAGGTCGCCTTCCGCAACCCGTGCGGCGAGAGACCGGCGGGCAGCTTCGCTTCCTGCACCATGTTACGGAACCAGTTCGTGAAGCCTTTCCCCGTATAAGGCTGGCCAGTGCGGGTCACGAGGAAAGCAGGGTCTTCGCGCGGGAGCTTGTCGAGGATTTCGCCAAGCTCGGGGTGCAGCGGGATATAGAGTTCCTGCTTGGTCTTCTGCTGCTTGACGTAGATGCTCCCGCCGCGGACGTGCTGAAAGCCCATGCGCACGACATCGCTGCGCCGCTGCCCGGTGTGCAGCAGGAGCGAGAGGGCGAGGTGTGCCCGCGTGCCCGGCTTGTGACAGGCGACGAATTGGACGATGTGCTCTTCTTCCCAAGTGAGGAATCCAGCGGTCTTGTAGCGGATCTTCCTCACGTCTCTTGTCGGGTCATCTCTGCGCCAGCCAAGTTCGATGCTGTGCCGCATGATCAGGTGGATCATGCGCAGCAGGTTGTTCGCGGCTGCCGGGGTCTCGGCTCGCGCGGAAACGAGCTTCTGCACATGACGGCGTTCCAGATTGGCAACGCCTTTCGCGCCGTGCTCTTCGCGGAAACGTTCGAGGATGCCGCGATATGTCTTCTTCGTGGAGTCGCTCAGGGCCGTGAAGTCGCTGCTCGTGTAATAGCTCATGATCGCCGCTGAAATCGAGCGGGGCTGTGTTCTGGATGCGCCGACTTCCAGCGGCTCGCCTTTCGACGCGGCTTCGTAAGCGGCCATGAATTCAGGGCTCCACGGCAGCCCGGGGAGAGTTGCACGCGGATAGCCCGGGCGGCGGAAATACCAACGGGCTTTGCCGTGCCGGTCGATCAGGCCTTGGCAATAGGCCGGGGCTTTGCGCATCTGTTTAGGCATTCAGTCCCACTCGTTCAGGTCGTCTTCGGCGGACTCTTCTGGCCGCAGGTGGTCAATCGCAGCATCGAGTTGGCGCACGTCCCAGAGCCGCCGCCGCCGGAGTTGCAGCGATTGCGGCATGGTTCCTTCTGCAATGAGGCTATCGAAGAAGGAGGGCGAGACGCCCACATAGGCTGCCGCCTCCACGCGGCTAAGCATGCGGGCAGGTGGCAGAGGCAGGGCACGCTTGGTGTTGGTGGAGGCGGCGGCAGTCATTTCGATCACCCGGCCAGGCGGACGCGGACAGTCGCCGCAGCAGTGGCGGAGGCTTCTACGGCCACGCCCATCAGCGTGTTTCCGGTGTCGGTGATCGTGGCCAGCTCCTGTGCTGCGTCCCAGTAGACGGGCGCACCGAGGGTCACGTCATCCGCAGCCACCTTGGCCAGTTCGAAGACGCCCGTCATGGCCACGTCGACCGAAGCGCCGGCCGCAGCATCGCCATGGGCAATCCCGACGATGCTGCCTGCGATCACAGGGGCCCCCGCGGTGATCGTCGACGGGGCGGGAATGGTGAGCGAGTCACCGGGCTGAATATAATTGCGCATGGTTCAGAGTCCTTTCGAGGTGGAGAAGCGGAAGGCGGAGCGGGGTGCACGCTGGGCAGCGGCAATCTCGCGGTCGATGGCGGCAATAGCTCTGCGCAGCTCAGAGTCGGAACGGTATTCGACCTCTTCGCCGTTCTGGTCCCTGACCCGCCGCACGCCGTCATAGCGTGCGGCAGCCAGAGTCTCGCGTGCAGCCAGAAGCTCGGCGAGCGTGGCCATTATCAGACCCCCTCGAAGAGCGCGGCACCGCGCCAATCGAGCCAGCCGCAGCCAAAGTCCAGGTAAGCCCGGTATTTCAGCCCAAGCGTGTCCCAGCTTTCCTGCCGCTGGATCTGCACGCCTTGCGCGCTGGCCAGATAGCCGTACTGCAGGCAGGGCATGGTCGCTGGATCGGCCATCAGATACCAGTTGGTCGCCTCGCCGAGATACGGATCAACGATCAGTTCGAGATGCGTATGCGGGTTCACCTGGCTGACAACGGCAGCTTGGATTTCGCTGAGAAGCTGCATGCCGTGCGTCTCGTACACCGGCCCGACAACGATATACTTCGGAGTCACCTTCACCACGGTGCTGCCGTCGCCCCCTTTTGCGTTCCGCATGTTGAAGCGTGCAGCGGTTACCCATGCCCAAGCCAGATTCACGGCGTCGCTGGTGTCCTTGCTGAAGCTGGCGTAATTGCCCGAAAATTCATTGAACACGGAGCTGCCGCGCGACGCGTCGAACACCGGGGTGCCGTCCGACATTTCGGGATTGCTGGTCAGCAGGTTCACGAGCTGCGCGGCCTCGGTTTGGGCGGCGGCTTGGCCCATGGCCGAGGTCATGTCGCCGAGGAGTCCCAGATCGTCGTCGATGATCAGTTTGCGGCTGACGTTGATGGCCCGCCCGAAGGTCTTGAGGGTCATTTCTTCGCCAACTTCGGCGCGGGAGACATGCTTGAATTCGCCGTGCTCGGTCATTTCCTCCAATTGGCCCATTTCGCCGATGCGGATGCTGGTGCTCGTTTTGAAATTGGGCAGGACCCGTTGACGGGCCAAGGCCTTGAGCGGGGACTCGGCGGATTGGTAGGCCTGCGCTGCGACCTTGCCCATGGCGTTGGAAACCAGCAGCGGGAAGTCCGAAGTCCCCATGGAAGAACGCTGCAGCACATCGTCCGCAGCCATGCCACGGGTCGAGACGCCGGAGCGCTGAAGGGAGTCCTTCGCATGGTCAAGCAGGCTCATTCCGACGTATTCGCGGGATGCCTCGGGCAGCTCGCCGCCGGTCATGCGGAAAGCGAGCGCGTCGGCTGCGCGGGTGTGGATTTGCTGCGGGTCATCGTGCGAGCGCGTGACGCGGATGCGCGGTGCCTGGCGCTTCAGCAGCTCGGCTTGTGCTGCCTTGCGGATACCGTCTTCGTTGAGGTCCTCGGCCAGCTCTTCGGCCCATTTCTCGGGCAGGTTGAGAGCGCTGCGGATGGTCTCGACGAAATCGTCTCGGGTTTCGGGGTTATCGAAGGGCATGTCGTTGGATCTCCTGATGACTGCTCTATGGTCGGCGGGGACGGGCGTTAGGCTGACCTCAAGGATCTGCCAGCGGACGGCGGTTTTAGTTCTTTGGCCGGTCTGCGGATCGGTGGCCTCGGACCACTGCTGGACCCGGTAACCGGCTGAGACGTGTTTCAGGGTGCCGTCCTGAACGCGCTGGTGCAGCGGCTCGATATCATCGGCAGCGCCAAGGCGGAGGGTCGCGGTAACCTGGTCACCATCAGCAGCGAAGCCGAACGCACGGCCAACTGTTTCGCGCGCACTGGCCCTGTGATCGGTCAGCAGCGGCACGTCGGAGTCCTCGGCGAATTGCAGCCCGGCGGGGTCGAGCACTTCTAGGAAGGGTCCGCGCTTGTCGCGGCGTTGCACCGGGGTGCTGGTGGCAATTACGGCGGAGAAAGTGCGCTCTTCGGTCTCGCTGCCAAGTTCCGCCTTGCGGGTCAGCAGCTCGCCTGCGGTTGTATCGGGCTTGCCGGTGGAAATGGGAGTCACGCGGCTGGCGCGTGCGGGATCGGCGGTGAAGCGTTTCGTCATTGGCTTTTGCTCTGCTGCTGCTGCTGCTGCTGCTGAAAATCGAGATTCAGGGATTGCTCGCGCGCGCGGTCAGCGGCGATTTCCTCGTCAATCTTGGCAATGTCCCAGCCGAGTTGCGCGGCTGCCATGCGGCGGGAAATGAGCCCCATGGCCAGCATTTCCTTGGTGGCCTTGGCGTCGGACTCAGGGTCGACCCACTGCGGTTTCGGAAAATGCCATTCGCACCCGTTCGGCTCGCCGCTGATTTCGCCGCGCAGGCTTTCGAGAAGCTGCCAGCGTGCCCAGATGCGGTTGAGCGCGGGAACGAGCAGCGTCCATTGCGCCGCTTCCACGTGCTGCCGGAATTGCACAAGGGCGGTTCTGGCGCTGGAATAGTTGACGCCCCTCATGTCTCCGGACAGCAGGAATTCGGGGATCTGCAGCCCGGACGCGATCTGCCGGAGGCTCACGGCCACGAGGTCAACGCCGCTCTGCATCTGCTGCGGGCTGCTGAACTTGACGTCGTAGCCCTGCGGCAGCACGCGCATGACGCCGGGTTCAAGGCTTACGTCTAGCGGATCGTCAGAGTCGAACGGGTTCGGCCCGGTCGCGTTCTGATCCACGAGGAAGCCGCACAGCATCGCTTGCACTTTGGCGTTTACTTGCAGGGCATCTTGCAGTTGCGAAAGCTCGTTCAGAGGCAGGATGACCGGCGCGAACCACGACAGGCCGCGAGTCTGGCCAGCACCCTGCCGCTTGAAGACGTGCAGAACGTCCGCGGCTTCTACCCGCACAGGAGCGCGGAAGCCGGTATAGGTGTCGGTCGGGCGCGATGGCCTAAAATGATAGGCAACGGGCTGGTCATCGGAGTCGTACTCGATGCCGGCCGCGATGTATCCGCCGTTCGAAAGCTCGACGGTGTACGACTCGTCCAGTTGCTCCGCTGGGACATGCTGAAGGCGCAATCCCCCCTGATCGGTCGTGCGCATGACAAGCAGGGACTCGCCGTCCGTCACCAGGGCATCAGCGACTTCCCCGAGAAGAGCTGCAAAGCCAGTCCGCTCGGCCCAATCGCTGAAACGGGCGTCAAGGTCTTCCCGCTCGCTGTCATCCTCCGCCTTGCTCGCTGCGGTGACGCCGTACCCGACAAGCGCGCTCTTCAGGATCTCTGCAGCATTGCAGGCAGTCGGATCGTTGAAACGGAGATGCCGCGCGCGCGCTCGCACCTGGGGTGCACCGGCCAGGACCTCGGCTCCGGTCGTGCCGAAAGCAGGGGTGTTCGACCAGCGCTTTCCCGATGCGCCTTCCAGCATGCGGACTGCTGTCGGGCGCTGGGGCTCTGGTGTGCGCGTGAAGATGCGAGGAAGCCAGCCCATTGCGGTTACTCGCCGATGACCGAAAGCACGGATGCGATGATCTCGGAAGCTGGCAGCGTCAGGCGTGCAATTTCGGGAGCGTGCGCCCGGCCTGCCGCTTGGATGGCTGCTTGCAGTTCGGGATCCTTGACCTTCTTCGGCCCCCAGTCAGCTTCGACGCGAAAACGCCAGTCCTGCCCGCAAATGACGGAGATTGCGAATTCCTCTCCCGCTTTCGTGCGCTCCACGGCTTCCCGCGCGTGGCTGACACCCAGCCAGCCGCCGGGGACCTTTGTGCGGCGTTCGCCGGTCTCGGCCAGCCAGTAGGCGAGATGCTGCAGCACGGGGCGCGAGACACCGAATTCATTGGCAATCTGGGCAAGCCGGATCGCGACTGCTGCCGACTGGTCATAGTGGAAGACGCGCCCACGCTGTTCTGTCGGCGGCAGGTTATTGCGCTGGCAAAGGTTGCGAAGGCTCTTCTCGTATTGAACGTGCTGGCCTTCTTCGATGCCGTCGAGCGCGGCGAATTTCCGGGTGATTTCGGTGAGGGTGTTCATGCATCGCTCCATCGCTTGTGGACTCGTCATCTCATAAATGAGTTGAAGAGTCCAGCCCCTCATGCTAGGCATGTCCTCACAGCTCGATAGTCAGAGAATTCGCCGGGCGGGGAATCGGCCGGCGGAAAACACGGGGAGGACACCCCGCCCATGCAAATGGGGAGCCCCGGCCTCGCGTCCTCCTTTCGCGGGCCGGGGTTTTGTTTGAAAAAGGAGCCTCCCCATGAAAGATTCCAAAGCCGATCCCGACCTGAAGTTTGCCGAGCGACACCCGAACCGGGCCTTCTGGGTGCGACGCTGCACGCCAGAAGAGCGCTTGGGCTGCCGGGAAAAAGATGAGCCCGGAAAATACCTGTGTGCTGCCGTGTTCCGCTATGGGCCTTTCTTCGTGCCCTTGCCCTTCTGGGCGAGCACGCCGGACGTGGCGGATCTTGGCGAAGCTCATAGCGAGCATATCCACAGGGCCGTTGCTGCTGCACGGAAGGCCGGTGACAACGTGCACTTTACCCTGCGGGAGGGTGGTCGGGCGCTCTAGTGTGGCAGTCAAGATTATATCATGAACAATAGACCCCGGCGGAGCGTCGTGTTCTTGCGCCGGGTGTGATATCAGTTGAAAGACGCCAGGTTATGGGGGCAAATGCTGGCTACTTTTAACGAATGGAATTTATCCATTAGCCATTAAAATAAGTTCTTCCGTTATTTCAAATGGTCGGTTTTTGTATAGGTCTGAAATCTCCTCAAGTTTTTTTACTGCCGACTGTGGGATTTCTATGTCCACTTCAAAGATCTCATGAAGGAGCTTTTCTGCTGTTTGCGCCCAGTCGAGCACTTCGTTGGCAAGATTTCCACTTTCGGCACGTTTTTCATACTCGGGAAAGGCATGCGAGATTCGTTCCAACTTTTTCTGTTTTATCTGGAATTCTGTTTCGTCAATTTCATTGCTTTTAAGGTGAAGATCGATTTTTCTTTCGGCGGCGGTTTTTCCTTTGGAGACAATTTGATTGATAGTGGTCGCGTAGGGGGCAACCATGTCGCGGATAAATAATCTATCCAGATATTCCCTAAGGTTACCGAAGTCTATGTCCTGCCCCAGATCATCATGCTTTTTTACTAGTGTGTCATAAAGTTCCCAAGTGCCTTTCCAGTCCAATCTGGAAATAAATCGTCCATGCTGGGCTTTGCGTGTAATAATTTCTCGCGTGTAGATGTACACAATGCTTTTCAAGCGTTCCAGAAGTTCTTCAGCCTCTTTCTTGGTCTCTTCCCAAAACTCGGCCTCAATCCCGAATCCTTTCCATTTTTTAAACTTTGAAATGTGATAAAAGAAAAACAAAACAATTGATGAGGTGAATGCTGCAGTGGAGCCTGTAAAACTTTCTCTTAGGATCAAGATGAACGAAAGAATTGTAAATGCCACTCCTGCCATGAAGAGGAAGGCGCGATCCCATTGAATTTTTCCCATACGTTTACCGAGTTTCCTAGTGCAGTCATGTTGTGATTTTTCACGGGGCAATCGCTTTGCGCAACTGAAAATTTTGCTTGCGTTGGATATTCAGCGGGATAGCCATTTGCTTTTCACCACTGTTGACGCCTTCCGGGGTGCCGCCGCTGAAGACAGCTCTGTCGCCCGCATGTCGTCGCGCTGCCCGATAAGTTGCCGCGCTGCCAGAGCGTAGATCGTAGCGTCGAGCGTCTCGGCCCGCTTTCCCTTGATCCTTTCGAATGAGCAACAGGCTTGCCGTGCGAGTAGCGGACAACGCGCTTCTCGGAAGCGAATTGCTCGAAGTAGATCGGCTGCAGGGATTCCGAGAAGCGTATCCCTTGATTCCGAGCAACCCGTGCGAAGAGCTGGGATTTGGCGGCATCGACACCGACAAGCCAAAGGTGCTGCCCTTTTGAGCCCGACTTCTGCAGCAGAGCGCGAGAGAAGCCCGGCACGCCCTTGATCGGCACGACGCGCTGCCCGAAGCGGGGGCGGGTGAAGCCCTGCACATGCTCGACGTGCCCGCCATCCCCGGAGTCCACCGCACAGGCCGAGATCCCGAGCGTGCCGCCATTGGGGTGCTTCCAAGTCTCACGCAGCGCCGAGTCCAGCTCCTGCCAGACGGCTTCCCCGTCGATTGGCCCCCAGAAGACGCGATGATCCAGCACAAGCCAGTCGGAGTCCGTGTGCCCCATCAATACCGTTTCGAGGCGGTCATCTTGGCAGTCCACTCCGGCAGTGATCCAGAGCACTTCCGGCGGCAGGCGGTCGAGGTCGAAGGGCTCGCGGCGGCGGTACAGCTCGTGTTCGTCCAAATCCTCGCCGTCCGTCTTCCACGGCTGGCCGAGAATTGTGTTCGTGAAGACTTGCAATGTCTCGGGCGAGCGCTTGGCGTTGAGGAATTCCGAGACCAGCTTGGACCAGCGGGCGTTGAAATGAGGCGAAACCAGGCAATTGATTGCGAACCCGGCATGGCCTTTCACCTCGGGAGCCGTTGCGCGCCAGCGGCCTGCCTGCACCATGGCGGGCTTATGCTTTTCGTCGACGCAGCAGCCGCTATTCGGGCAGACCCAATGCGCAGATTCCGGCTCGCCCTCGGCCCATCGGATATCGGCCCAGCGGATCTCCGAGAAGTCCCCGCAGCTCGGGCAGGGCACCTCGAAGACGCGCTTGTCCGATTCCTCGTATTTCCGGGTGATAGGCCCGTAGTCGAATACCGGCGTCGAGCCCATCAGGATCTTGCGGTCGCGGAAGGTGAGCGTGCGCATCTCGGCGAGGGTGATTGGGTCGCCCTCTTGGGTCACCTCGTATCCGTCGACCTCATCCATAGCCAGGAAGCGGGTCGTGTGGCGCCGCAGGTTGCGGGGTGACTTGGCGGCGAGGAATTTGAGGGAACCGCCTGGGAAGCGCCGGGCAAGCATGGTGGAGCGCTTGCCGTCCTCGCCATCGTCCGACAGCAGCCCGCGCAGGTCCGGGCTCGCTTCGAAGAGGGATTCGAGCTCCACCGAGAAGTCCCGCGCGTCGTCGGCTGTCGGCTGCAAGGCGATGATCGGTGCCGGCTGGTTCGCCACGAAATGCGCCAGCGTTGCGGAGAGCCATTGCGTGTACCCAATGCGCGCGCCTTTGAGCACGGTGATCCGCTCGATTTCTGGATCCTCGATAGCCTCGCACCAGCCCCGTTGGAACGGCCAGAGCTGCATTCTGCCGGGCAGCGCCGATGCACTTGCCGGAATGTGCACTGTGTTTTCGATCCAATCGGCCAGCGGCACGTTGGGCGGCGGCATGAGGGCGCGCAGGGCTTCGGCGCGAATGTTTTCGATATTCATTTTGCGAAGTCCTCAAGGGCGCGGCGCATCTCGGACTCGAGCGCGGCAATGTCGGTTGCGGTCAGATGCGGCAGCGCTGCTCCGACACGGGACGGAACGGCCAGGAGCGCGTTGCGCAGATCGCGAAGCAGGTTCGACCATTCGCGCGTGACGGCAGCAGCTTCGACCAGTTCGCCACGCTCGCGCGCCACGCGGGCTTCCTCCTTGTCCGCCTGTGCCTTCGTGAGCCGGAGCTTTTCGGCTTTCAGGTTGTCGCCATGCACGCCGCCGCTGCCTGCCCGGGAAGCGACTTCGCGCAGCTTGGACACGTAGCCCCGGACGCAGGCTTCCACGTCGTAATGTGCGGGCCGGGTTCGCACGAAAACACCCTCGGCGGCTTTGGATCTGACGGTCGAAAGGTTGATGCCGAACAGCTCTGCAAGCTCTCTTTCGTGCATTTCTGCAGGCAAGCCGGAGACCCCAGATTTTTGCCCGCTGAGTGCCGCTTCTGATTTCTGGGGCACGGGTAGCGGAGAGAGTCGCTTCCCCACCTCCTGCGCCCGCTCCGTGGCTCTGCTGGCTCGCTGACGGCTTTCCCTTTTGCCGCTTCCCTGCCTGGAGGGCGATTTCGGGCGTGGCGTGCCGTTGCTTGCGAGCAGATCTCCGAACACCTCGTCGGAAACTAAATCAGTGGTCATCGCAGTGCTCCTGTCCGGAAAAAATCGGGAAGTGGAAAAGCCCGGGGCTCAGAGGCCCCGCCGGCGGTCGGCCCGTGGAAGGACCCAAACGTTTTAGGTTCTGCTGGCGGATGCCCCGCAGCTTGGAAGCGCGGGATTTGCAGGAATGCACAGAAGCGCCGTGTTTTAGCTTTGCGCGCCGTGTGCTGCTGGGTTGCTGCTTGCTTGGCTTGTTTTAGCTTCCTGCTCATCCTCACAGTCCTTCCAGAACTCGGGGCATCGGACGGTCGGACAGGACGGACAGGGCTATAGACCCCCTGTCCTGTCCTGTCCGGCCATCCTCCGGTTTGCCGTGGCGGACAGTCCGGGATTTGTCCGGCTTTGTCCGTGATTGTCCGGCTTTGAAATGTTGTTCGTTTTCAGATGCTTGACCTTCTGTCCGAATTGTCCGCGCCTTGTCCGGCACATATTCCGCGCCGCATTCTTCGAGGTCATCGTAGTTTTCGAACTCATCGCCTCCGGACAGCTCGGACAAAGCGAATTGTCCGGCTTCGCAGCGCAGAATTCCCTTCCGCACCAGCCCGGACAAAGCCCGGACAGCAGCCCGGCGGCGATTGTCCGGCTTGTCCGAAGCAGAGACGCTGCGACCGTCGACGCACGCCCGCCGCAATTCATCCTCTTCGACTTGCTCCGCATCACCGCGCACTTCATGGAAGTGCTGTATCACCGCTTTCTCGGCGGGCGACAGGCGGACGGCACGCGAAGCCGTTTTAGTTTCTTCCTCGGTCAGCTCTTGGCAGTAAGGCAGGGTGATCGGGTCGCCGTCCTCATCGTGACCGGCGTGCTGCACGTCGATGCGGAAGGCCAGTTCGCGGTCACACGGCCCGTTCCGGTTCTTGGTCAGCTTGCCCCGGATGATCCCTTTGTCATCCCGCTTGATGTGAAGGGCGATATCCAGCGCGCCGTTAAGCAGCGAGTGGCCGCGCGGTAAGCCCTGCTGTCCGTCCTTCGTGTCATGGTGCACCAGCAGGACCGCAGCCCCCCAGCGGGTGAGCGCTCGGGCTACGGCCACGACACGCCCCATGCCCTCGGCGGAGTTTTCCTCAAGGCCGGGAAAAGCCATGGCGAGCGTGTCGATGACGATGAGCGCAGGGCGCTGTTCCTTCACCAGGGACTTCAGTTCCGCGAAGTCCGGGCTCTTGTCCGCCAGCAGGTCCGAGACGCCTTCGATCAGGGTGAAGGCGTCGGTGTCGCCGTACATTTCGCGCAGGGCGTTTGCCCGCCCGCGGAGTCCGTGCGGATCTTCGGCTGCAACATAGAATGTGCCGCCAGCTTTCGTGCGCATGCCGAAGGCTTCCCGGCCTTGGGCGACAGCATGGGCGAGGTAGGGGGCCAGAAGCGACTTGCCCGCGCCCGGCGCGCCGACGATGCAGCCGACGTCCCGGGCGGCGAGCAAGCCCTTGATCAGGTATTGCCGGTTCCCTTCGCTGGTGCAGTCCGACAGCTTGCGGAGCGTGAAGCGCCCCTTCTTCGGCTTCTCGGACTGGGCGGCATCCCCGGACTCCTCTTCTTCGCCGAAGTCCTCGAAATCGTCATCGTCGAGCGTTTCGATCCAGCCCCATGATGCAGCTTCCTTCAGGATCGTGCCGCCGCCGATGTTGCCGGGCTGGCCGGACTTGAGCCCGTTCCAGATCGCGCGGCATTCCCGCATGTCGAAGTTGGGGTTCTGGCGGCTCCACTGGACAAAAGCTCGGAAGCCGTCTTGGCTGCCGTTCGCCTCCTCGTGCAGCGCCATGCCGTAATCACAGAATCGCTGCCAGTCCGGTCGGCCATCGTTCGGAATGGCCATGAGCGCGGACTCGATGACCGAGAAGGGCTTGCCGGATTTGCCGTGTCCCTTCCGCTCGCTATGGGTGCTGAGCAGGTCGCCGAAGACGTCCTCTTCGCTCTGCTTCGTGCGGGCGTAGATCGGGCGCAGGCCGGACACTCGGTCAAGCGGCTTGCCTTCGATCAGCAGCGTCTCGCAGGGGTGAGCCCTTCCACCGCCTTTCTTGGAATCGCGCTTGGCCGCATGACCGAAGTAATAGGACTGGCTCGGCTTGAAGGACTCCTCGCCGAGGATGCCGCCAAGCGCGCCATTGAGCTTGGCGCAGAGGGCTTCCCGCTCGCCGCGGCTTACCTCTTTGTCGAGAGGGCAGATCACCCGCCAGCGAGGGGCGTCCGGGTCGTGGTGTGTCGAGGTATAGAAGAGCGCGGCGATTCCGGCATCCTGCAGAAGCTCGGCGGCGTCCTGCATGCTGACCTCGCCCGCGTCGTAATCCCCTTCGATGCCTGACACGCTGGTCAGGTTCTCATCCCATCGGAGGCATTTGCCGGGCTGCCCGTTCTTGCGCGGCTTGGGCTTGTCGCCGAAGCGCGCGAGCTTGAGAAGCGGCAGGTCGGATTTCGTCTCGGCGCTGGTGGCCGAGATGTGCTGCTCAAGCTGACGCAGGCTCATGCGCTCGCGGCGCAGCCTGGCCCCCTTCACATCCGCGAAGAGGGTAACGGGGACCTGCCGGTCGAGCTCCGAGGGGGCGGAGAGAAGATCGCCGAAGATTGCGTCGTCGTCTTCGCCGTGGTAGGTTTGGTATGCATAGAGATCTTTTTCACACGAAGACTCGAACTTTGAGCCGTTGCGGGTGCTGACCGCGACGGCTCTATTCGTTCTAGGGGGTCCCCAGATTTCTCCGAAAACTTCGTCTGCATGTTGAATGCCCATAGCGGCCTCCTTGAATGGAGCCCCGCAGAAGGGTTGCCGATAGCAGAAAAAAGCCTTGGTTGTCAGAGGGGGAGCGGAGGGGACCTTTACAGGCTAAGTGCTTGTTATCGCACTTCCAAATTGCTCCGTTCAAGTTCGGCATGATCGGCTCGACCGACTCCCATACCGGGCTCTCGACCGCCGAGGAGTCCAATTTCTTCGGCAAGGCGCCGATGGTGGAGCCGACCGCCGACCCGGTGCGCTTCGAGGAGGCGATCACCGGCCGGATGACGCCGGATGATCCGTCGGACGACCAGGTGCACGGCATGGGGCTGGCCTCCGGCATGACCGCCGTCTGGGCGCGGGAGAACACCCGCGAGGCGATCTGGGATGCGCTGAAGCGCAAGGAGGTCTATGCCACGACCGGGCCGCGCATCCGTGTCCGGGTGTTTGCCGGGACGGCGTTCGCGCCCGGGGATCTCGACCGCTCGGATTTCGCGGCCCATGGCTATGCGGCCGGTGTTCCGATGGGCGGCGACCTCTCCGGAGGACCGGAGAGCGGTCCGCCGCAGCTGCTGGTCAAGGTGCTGAGGGACCCGGATGGCGCCAATCTCGACCGGGTGCAGGTGGTGAAGGGCTGGCTTGACGCCGCCGGCGGGCTTCATGAGCGCATCCATGACATCGCCTGCTCGGACGCCCGGCCGATCGAGGCGGGCGCCTGCGCGGGCGATGCCGGCAGCACGGTGGACGTGGCGGCGGCGACTTATTCCAACAGCATCGGCGCGCCCTTCCTGCAGGCCTTCTGGCAGGATCCGGAGTTCGATCCGATGCAGCGCGCCTTCTACTACGTGCGGGTGCTGGAGATCCCGACGCCGCGCTGGACGACCCATGACGCGGCCTTCTTCGGCGTCGAGCGTCCGGATTACGTGCCGCCCGAGCAGCAGGAGCGCGCCTATACCTCGCCGGTCTGGTACACGCCCGGCTGAGGCTTGCGGCGGAGCCGGGGCGGGCGCGCCCCGGCAGGGGCAAACGCTCCGGATGTCCCGGGTCCGGCTGCAAGGCCGGAGGGAACGGACAGCGGAGCTTCGGAGGAGGACGATCATGAAGACCGATCATGCCGTGATGCTTGTCCTGGCCATGGCGCTGGCCCTGCCGGCGGCGGCGGATGACAAGAAGCCGAACAAGGCTTTGAAGCTGCCGCCCGGAGCGGCGGCGGGGACGCCGCCGGGGCTGGCAAAGAAGCCCGCCGGATTGCCGCCGGGCCAGCTCAGGAAGGTCTACCGCCATGGCGATGTCCTTCCCGGAGATCTCGTCTGGATCACCGATTACGACAAGTGGCGGCTTCCGCCGCTGCTGCCGGGGCAGGGCTATGCCCGCTATGACGGCGAGGTCTACAGGGTGGCCCGGGACACGGCGGTCGTGCTGGAGGCCATCGGCATCGTTTCCGACCTGATGCGGTGACGGCAGGCCTGCTTGGACGGGGCCAGCTTGCCTGCCGCTGCCTGCCGGACGTCCTGCCGGTCCTCGCGATGGCCGGGACGAGGCCCGGCATGAAGGCCCCATGCAGGGGCTCCCTGGCCCCGCAGAGGCGGAGGACACGGCCCCGATCCTCCGGAGCGCCGTGCATCGGTTGCAGCTTCCGCGAACTTGTCGAATAGGAGAACCGCTCTGCCGATATCCAACATGCGCCTGCCGGGACCGAAACGATCGCGGGCCGTGCTGCCCGCGTCTCCGGCGCCCATTCCTCCGACGGGCGCATGGTCGGCCAGTCCCGGTTTGGCCGGATGCCGAAACGGCGATTTGCAACATCGCGAACACGGAGTTCCGGATGGCGGCCGCGGGTGCGGGCGTCGGGGCCCGGCGCAGAAAGCCGCTGCATGCCGCGGGCGATCCTGACGACGGCTTCCGGGGAGGAACTGGCGGCCGCTGCCAGGGGGCGGGCCAAGGTCTCCGGCGTTCCGGCGAAGGTCCGGGCGGCCGTGCCAATCGCCGGANTCCGCTGAATGGCCGGCTGAGCGGAGCCCGGCACGGCTGCGGGTCAGCCAGAATGCCTGCCGCACCCTTTTCCGTCAAGCGGTTGCCGGTGACGGTCTTCCGGGCGTCTCGTTCCGCGGGAGCGGCCGGAGGGCATCGTCGGGCCCGCCAGCCGCACTTGTGGCCCGCCGTCCCCACCGGCCAGGCCGTCGCCGCAGCCGCGCTGGAGAACTCGACCGGAACGCCCGGCAGGTAGCCAGCCGCGTTCGGCGCCAGCGCGGCAACCAGGCTGTCCCATGCGGTGTTCGCAGCGTTCCGCAGCTTCAGGTGCCGGGTCGAGGTGTCGAGCCAGGCCATGTTCGCCAGCACCTCCGGCGGCACCGTGCCGCCCGCCGAGAGCGTGGCGAGCGCCTGCATCGCCGTCGTGAAATAGGCCAGCGCCTGCGCGGGGCTGTACCCGGAGTCTGGCAGGATCGGTCCCTGTGTCATGCTGCTCCTACTGGTAGGCGGTCACCGACAGGATCGAGGCGGTAACCTCGTCGTCGGCCGTTGCGGTGGTCATCTGCGCCTTGAAGCGGAACGCGCGGGCGTTCATGTCCGAGGCGTGGATCCGGGTGTAGGCCGACCAGGCCGGTGCCCCGGACGGGTCGTCATCGGTCTCGGACACCAGAACCTGGATGTCGCCGGAGGCCAGCTCCGTCGCCCAGAACTCGCCGTCCCCCGTCCAGAAACCGGCATCCCCGGTCCAGAACAGGTCGTCGCGCCCGGCCGCCGTCATGCCGACCTCGGTCACCAGGCGCACGTCCTGCACCGAGCCGAGGTCGATCTGCCCGGCATAGAGATATTCGGCCGCGGTCTCGCCCTCGGACAGCACCAGCGTGCCGCCGCTGATCTCGCAGCCGGACTTGGCGCCGGTGAAGGCCGTGGCCTCGGCGATGCTGGCCACGGCGGACTGCCCGAGCAGCGACGGCGCCCGGGTCGAGACCGCGGCGACCGGCCCGGCGATGCCGGTGGAATCGTAGGCCCGCGCGAGATACGTGCCCGGCAGCAGCGGCAGCGAGGTCTCGGTGGCCGTGCCCGGCACCGCGATGCCGATGCTCCGGCTGTTCGACCAGGTCGCGCCGCTCTGCAGGTTCGAGTGCCGGAACTCGATCCGCCCGCCCTGGATCACGTCGATGTCGGGATGCTGCAGCCATTTCAGGATGGCGACCTGCGAACTGGGCTGCATGTGCAGGCCGGAGATCGCCGAGGGCGTGGCGCTGAGCCCCTGCACCTGTGCCGCGGCAGCCCAGGACCAGTCCCCGACGATGCCGCCCTCGGTGATGGCGCGGGCGCCGAAGATCCAGACGCCGGGCGTGAAGTCCGGGATCCGCACGCCGGGCTCTTCGCTGTTCTGCGAATATTTCGCGTTCTCCGGCCCATCGGACGCCAGGTGCCAGGCGAATTGCCAGTACCGGATGAACGGATTGTCCGACGTGCTCGACAGGTCGACGTAAAGCCGCGCGCCGCCGGTGCGCCCGTCATAGAGCCCCTCGGCCACCTGCGGCGGCGTCACCACCGGCTCGTCCAGGCGGCTCGGGAAGTTCGAGGCCACGCTGATCAGACTGCCGGTCTCTTCGCTGGTCGTTTCGTCATAGACCGCCGCATCGGTCTCGATCAGCGACAGGATCACCGAGGCGCGCACCTCGCCGCCCTCGCCCGGCCCGACAGAGATTTCGCGGCCGACCACTTCGAAGGGCTTCGCCGCCCATCCGCGCCAGGGCGCGTCCAGCGTGACCGTGTCGCCGAGCCCGACGCCGACCGCCTCCAGGTTGCAGGGCACCACCGCGGATTTCTGGCGGCGGCCCTTGAGCAGCACCAGCTTCTGCAGCCGCTGGCCGCGCTCGATGTCCGTCTCTCCGGGCAGCTCGCCGATGTCCTGGACCAGCTCCTGCCCGGCATCCTCGGCCCGGAAGGCGGCCGAGGACATCACCGGCAGGTCGGTCAGCACGAACTCGGCATCGGCCGGGGCAAACACGCCCTTGATCACGTTCGCCTGGTCCTCGAACTGCCGCTTGGCCTGCGTGTCGATGGTCCCGACCATCATGTCCGGATCGACCGCGAAGCTCGGCGCCTCGTAGCCCGCGCCGCCGACCGAGAGCAGGCCGCGGTCATGCGTCCACCAGCCGCCCCAGGCGGTCGCCAGCCGGTCGAGGTTCTCGGACGGCGCAACCGCGGTGTCCAGGATCCCGTTGTACTCGTAGCGGTTCTGCGTCCCGCCCGCCTCCTGGGCGACCTGCTCGTCGGCGATGTTCGCCAACGCGGTCAGCGCGGCCATGTCCAGATCGGCATCCGTCCAGCCGATGCCGCCGAACCTCTCGGCCGTCACCGCATAGTCGCGGGCGATCAGCGCCGGATTGGCGCTCCAGGCGGTCTGGCCGCTGCGCCAGTCATGGACCTTCTTGCCGCGGATCCGCGCCCGCACGGTCGGCGTGCCCTGGCGGAAGTGCTTGCCGTATTCATAGGTGAAGTAGAGATAGGCGATCCCGCGGCCCCGGCTCTTCGTGGTCCAGTCCCCGGTCCGGGCATAATATTGGCCGACCGCCTGCTGGCCCGGCGTCCCGAGCCGGATGGCAATGCCGATGCTGGTCCGGTAGCGGCTGCCGATCAGACCCCGGTCCAGCTCGTCCTTCGTGCCGTCGGCCTCGTCCGCCTCCCATTGCTCCAGCGTCCAGACCAGCCGGTCGCCGACATAGATTTCGCGCACGCTGTCGATCTCGTGGCAGGCAAGCACGATGATGCTGTGATACCGGCCGTTGTCGGAGCCGTTGGCGCGGCTGGTCGAGCGCGCGACGATCGGCCCGCCGACCATGCGCTCGCCATAGACCATGATGCCTTCGCTCACCGCCTGGAGGCTGTTCAGGGTGATCTCGGATCCGGTCTTCGCGGGCTTGGCGCCCTTCGGCGTCTTGGCCGTCAGCGCGCCGATCCCGGCGATCGCGCCCTGCACCGCCGCCCCGGCCAGCACGGTGCCCCAGGACAGGGTCGCGCCGAGGGCGATGGTCGCCGCGCCGCCGGTGAAGGCGATGGCCGCGACCGTGACGGCGGCGGTGATCGCCTTGCCTACCTTGCCGCCCATGCGATCCAGTCCTGCGAGATGTTGATATGCGACAGCCCGCGCGGCGGCCCGCCACCACCCCGAGGCAGCCGGTCGTGCCGGCCGCATCGGCCATGATCCAGTCGCCGCGCTGCGCCAGGGTGACCGGGATCCGCTCCCAGACCGCATCCACCGCCCCGGCAAAGGTGGCGGCGCCGAGATGCTGCATCACCGCCACGGCCCCGGCCTCGTCGCCATACCGGCCTCCTGCCCGTCGATCACCGGCGGAAAGGCCTCGGCCGCGGGCCAGGGATGCGCCGCCGAGGCCGGGGTCAGGATGGCGTCCCAGCCCCAGAGCCCGCGCGCCGCCTCGCGCAGCGCAAAGACATGGCCGAGAATGTCATAGAGCAGCGTCGCCGGGGCCGCTGCGCCGCGTGCGGCCATCTCCCGGTATTTCTCGGCGGCAGCGGCACCGACGACCGGGTCTTCGGCAAAATACCGCGCCAGGCCGATCTCGCCGATCTTGCTCCATTGCGCGTTGAGCGGCGCGAGATCATGCGGCAGCGGCCCCTGCGCGATTTCGTGGCCCCGGGCGCGCAGGGCGTCGACCGTGGCCTCGAAGCCTGCGATGATCTCCGGGTCGCAGGGCGCATCCGGCATGCGGGCGACGGCGAGGATGCGGGACGGCCGCGCCTCAGCCTCGGCGCCGCGGCCCTCACGGCGCCCTCCCGAACAGGCCGTTCGGCCGCCAGCTGAGCACTGCCGCCATCAGCAGGTAGACGAGCATCGGCGCCAGCACCCGGCCGGCCTGCGCGGCGGCGGCGGGGTCCATGACGAGCTTCAGCCAGATCGGCCCGAAGATGCGGCCCACCGTGTCGACGATGCCGACGAGCAGCGCGCCGGCGAAGGCGCCCTTCACCGAGCCGACGCCGCCGATCACGATGACGACGAAGGTCAGGATCAGGATCTGCTCGCCCATGCCGGGATCGACCGACAGGACCGGCGAGACCAGCGCGCCGGCAAAGCCTGCCAGCATCGCGCCGAGGGCGAAGACCAGCATGAAGAGCCGCGAGATGTCGGTGCCGAGCGCGGCCACCATCGGCCGGTTCGAGGCGCCCGCGCGGAGCAGCATCCCGGTGCGGGTGCGGGTGATCAGCCACCAGAGGCCGAGCGCGGTGGCGAGCCCCGCGGCGATGATCGCGATCCGGTAGACCGGGTAGCGCAGCGGACCCGCGAGCGGCACGGAGCCCGAAAGGAGTTCCGGCATGGCGACGTTGAGCGGCGCGGAGCCCCAGAGGATCTTCACCCCCTCGGACAGGATCAGCATCAGTGCGAAGGTGGCCAGCACCTGGTCGAGATGCGGCCGGTCGTAGAGCCTTCGGAAGACCAGCCATTCCAGCACCAGTCCCACGGCCAGCGTGGTGCCGAGCGCCAGCAGGAGGCCAAGCCAGAAGCTGCCGGTCTCCAGCGCGAACATCGCCATCAGATAGGCGCCCAGCATGTAGAGCACGCCATGGGCGAGATTGATGAAATCCATGATCCCGAAGACCAGCGTCAGCCCGGCGGCGACGAGGAACAGCAGGATGCCGAATTGCGCCCCGTTCAGGAGCTGGAGCAGGAAGAGATTGGCCATGGGATCATGCGGCGGGCCGGGGCCCGCCTTCAGGGATCAGTTTGCGGTGCAGGCGCCGGCATAGGCGTCGACATAGTCGGCCACGACCAGCTCCTTGGCGGAGGTTGCGAAGGCGCCGTCTTCGCGCTGGACCACCTCGGTCAGGTAGAAATCCTGCACCGGGAACTGGTTGGCGCCGAAGGCGAACTTGCCGCGCAGGCTGGGGAAGTCGGCGGTCTTCAGCGCCTCGCGCAGCGCGTCGCGGTCTTCGGTCCCGGCCTCTGCGATGGCGGCGTCGAGCAGCATCACCGCGTCATAGGCATAGGCGGCGTAGCTCGCCGGAACCCGGCCGTATTCGGAAACGAAGGCCTCGACGAATTCGGCATTGCCCGGCATGTCCAGATCCGGCGCCCAGGAGCCCGAGGAGAACTTGCCGAGCGCGGCCTCCTGCATCGCCGGCAGCGTGGTCTCGTCGGTGGTGAAGCTCGACAGCATCGGGATGCCCGACAGCCCGGCCTGTTCGTACTGCTTGACGAAGTTCACCCCCATGCCGCCGGGCAGGAAGGCATAGACCGCATCCGGCTGGAAGGCCGCGATCTGCGCCAGCTCGGCGGAGTAGTCGAGCTGGCCGAGCTGGGTCAGCAGCTCGGTGGTGACGCTGCCTTCATAGGTGCGCTTGAAGCCGCCCAGATGGTCCATTCCGGCCTGGTAGTTCGGCGCGATCAGCACGACATTGCCGTAGCCCGCGCTGTTGGCATGGGAGCCCATCACCTGGTCGGGCTGGTCGTTCTGGTAAGAGACGACGAAGATGTCGGGATTGCAGCCCTCGCCCGCGAAGACCGACGGCCCGGCATTCGGCGACAGCAGGAACGCGCCGCCCTCGGTGACCGGACCGGCGATCGCCGCCATGATGTTGGAGAAGATCGGGCCGATTACGAAGTCCGCGCCGTCGCTTTCCACCAGCCGGCGGGCCTTCTGCGCGGCGATGTCGGGCTTGCCCTCGGCATCGGTCACCAGGAACTCGGCCTCCTGCCCGCCGAGCGTGCCGCCCAGATCCTTCAGCGCCAGCAGCGCGCCGTCGCGGGCATGTTCGCCGAGCACCGCGGGGGGGCCGGACAGCGTCAGCAGGACGCCGACCTTGACCGGTTCGGCGGAGGCGATGGCGGGCAGCGCGGCGGCGCCAAGGGCGAGAACGGAAAGAGTGGAGCGCAGCATGCGGAAATCCCTGTCGGTCGTGTGTCGCGGGCTCTGGGGGCCCTTCACGCGGAAGTGTTGCCCGCTGCGCGGCGAATGGCGACGTGCCAACGGGCCGCAGGGGGCGCGGGCGGTGCTTCCCCGGCGGCGGCTCCGGCGCTAAGCTCGGGGGCATGAAACTTGCCCTCCTGCAGATGCCCGCCGACCTCGCCACCACCGCGGACCGCCTCGATGCGCTCGCTGCTGCCATGGCGGCAGCGCGCCTTTGCCGTTGGCACTTGGGAGGCGCTGGCGCCGCACGGCCGCTTCCGTGCCGGTACGCCCGACTATCCCGACCGCTCCGCGACGCTGATCGCGGAACTGCCGCGGCTTGCCGCCAAAGGCGCGCGCCTGTCAGGCCCCGGGATCGCCGGCGAGGCCTGGCTGTCCCTGCCGGAAAAGGAGGCCTTCCGCGCGAATGCGGCGCGCTTCCCGCTCGGGCTGGATTTCCTGTTCACCAGCGGCATGCGTCTGGCGGCGCTGCCGCGCAGCACGCGGGTCGGCTGATGTATGTTGCAGTCAAGGGCGGCGAGCGCGCCATCGGGAATGCCCATGCCTGGCTGGAGGAGGAGCGCCGCGGAGATGCCGGCGTGGCGGAACTCTCGGTCGCGCAGATCCGCGAGCAGCTGGCGCTGTCGGTCAACCGGGTGATGGCCGAAGGCGCGCTGCACGACCCCGATCTGGCCGCGCTTGCGATCAAGCAGGCCCGCGGCGACCTGGTGGAGGCGGTGTTCCTGATCCGGGCCTACCGCACGACGCTGCCGCGCTTCGGCGCGACGCAGCCGGTGGAAACCGCGGAGATGGCCTGCGACCGGCGCATCTCGGCAACCTTCAAGGATCTGCCCGGCGGGCAGGTGCTGGGCCCGACCTTCGACTATGCCCACCGGCTGCTGGAATTCCGCCTCGCCGCCGAAGGCGGGACGCCCGAAGCGGCGCCGGAGCATCCCGCGGCGCCGGAGCCGGTGCCGCATGTGGCGGCGTTCCTCGGCCGCGAAGGGCTGATCGCGATCAGCGCGCGCCGCCTCTAGGGGGCGCAGGGTCCGGTCAGTTGCGGGCCTGCAGGGGCTGGTCCTGCGCCGCGGTCCGCGTCCGGCCCGGCTGGCGGTCGCGGCCGGCTTCGGGATGGCGCTTCACCATGTTGCCGGTGCGGTATTCGGGGCAATCGGTGATCTCGCGGCCCAGCCAGCCGGGCAGCGCAAAGGTCGTGTCCTCGGAAGGCAGCTCGACTTCCGCGATGATCACCCCGTCGAGCGATCCGTGATATTCGTCGACCGTCCATTCGAAGCCGCCGCAGGACAGGATGTGGCGGGTCTTGCACAGCTGGCCGAACGGGCAGTGCCGGTCGAGCAGCACCTGCGCATCCTCGAAGGGAATCTCGTATTCGAACTCGTCGCGGGTGAATCCGCTTTTCGGACCCTTCAGCGTCAGAACGGCGGTGTCGCCGATGCAGCGCACCCGGACCTTGCGGCCGTTGTCATAGGACATCAGCCCGTCGCGCAACTCGGTCACCTGGCGGGCGTCCCGCCGCCAGCTTTCGCCGCTTACAAGGAACTTGCGTTCGATTTCTTTCGCCATGGACGTCTCCGGAACTGGTACTGTGGTTCCCCGCATGGTTGCGGACATGCGGGACCCGGCGCGGGTTTGGCCTTGCAAGCCGCGAGAAACAAGGCATTTATCATGAATCTTTACCGGATTGATAATGTTTCACGCTCCGGTTGAAAAGGCGCGACGTCTCCTGCCCGGCGGAATTCCGGCGCTTTACGCGCCGCCACAGGGCGGACGGTCGGGCTGCATCCCCGAATATGAAGGCGATCCTTGCAGCTCGTCCATGGCATTGTCTTCCTCTCGGACCGGGCGGGAGGTGCTCCCGGCACTGGCTCCGGCGAGGTTCGGCCATCGTTGCCTCAAGGGCAATATCGACCAAAGGCGGACATATGCGCACGAATGATTATGTTCCGGGGCGGCGCCCGATCCGGGCGGTGGCCCGCTCCATCTCCGGCCCGGACGGGCGCTTGCCGGTATAGATCTCGACATAGCTGGGGAACCGCGCGAGCCGGTCGGCCAGCGGCTCCTCGACCCGCATCGAGATGTAGCCGACCTGCACGAGATAGATGGTGCGTGCCCGCACATCGGCGTCGAGCGCGTCATGGCCCCAGTATTCCAGGAGCGCCCGCAATGCCGCCAGGCGTTCGGCATCCGCCGCCTGCAGCCGCGCCAGCACCGCCGGATCCTGCTGCGCCCAGGCCCGCACCGCCAGTTCCAGCCGCGCGTCGAAGCCCGCATCCGGCAGGAAGGTGGAGATCACCGTCAGCATCGCCTCGGTCTCGGTCGCCGCATAGTCGCGCGCAGCCGCCACCAGCACCCGCGTGGTGGTTTCCTCCCAGCGGTTCAGCAGCATCGCCAGAAGCTGGCGGCGGTCCTTGAAGAACCAGTAGAAGCTGGTGCGCGACAGCTTCAGCGCGGTCGCCAGCGGCATGATCTTCACCGCATCGACGCCCTTCTCCACGAGCGCCTCATAGGCGGCCTCGAGCCAGACATCCTGGGATCCGCGCCAGCCGCGCTCGGGAAGGGGGTCACCGGTCATGGTTCCGGTTACGCCGCCGCGGCGTGGCGGGGCAAGCGGAAAGGCGGGGCTGCCCAGAAAATGTACGTTGGTGACCATTTTCAGGCGCTGGCCCCGTCGTCGCGGATTGCGTGTTCTTCGCTGCAGATCGGCGCCAACAGGTTGGAGTATCGATATTTCCTATCTGCTCTTCGGAAGTGTCTTCCGGAAGAGGCGCCGGGATGCGGTGCAGGGCAGTCAGTCGCGACTTGACAGGTATGTACATTTCTGGCGGGGTGGCGGCATCCAAGGACTTCCACCCCAGGACGCCACGCCATGTCGAACGACCCGCTTCTGCAGCCCTACCAGCTCAAGCACCTGACGCTGAAGAACCGCATCATGATCACCTCGCACGAGCCTGCCTATCCCGAGGACGGCATGCCGAAGGACCGCTACCGCGCCTATCATGTCGAGCGTGCCAAGGCGGGCGTGGCGCTGACCATGACCGCCGGCTCGGCGAGCGTGTCGCGCGACAGCCCGCCGGTCTTCAACAACATCCTTGCCTGGAAGGACGAGGTGACCGGCTGGATGAAGAAGCTCGCCGACGAGTGCCATGACGAGGGCTGCGCGGTGATGATCCAGCTGACCCATCTCGGCCGCCGCACCCGCTGGGACAAGGCCGACTGGCTGCCCGTCGTCTCGCCCGGGCATGAGCGCGAGGCGGCGCACCGGGCCTTCCCGAAGAAGATGGAGGACTGGGACATCGCGCGGATCATCGGCGACTATGTCGATGCCGCCGAGCGGATGAAGGCTGCCGGGCTCGACGGGATCGAGATCCAGGCCTACGGCCATCTCGCCGACCAGTTCTGGTCGCCCTTGACCAACGATCTCGACGGCCCCTATGGCGGCTCGCTCGACAACCGGCTGCGCTTCACCTTCGAGATCCTCGAGGGCATCCGCGCGCGCTGCGGCGGGGATTTCCTGCTGGGCGTGCGCTATACCGGAGACGAGGACCTGCCGGGCGGGCTGACCCGCGAGGACGGGCTGGCGATCTCGCGCAAGCTGAAGGACTCGGGGCTGGTCGACTTCCTCAACGTGGTGAAGGGCCATATCGACACCGATGCCGGGCTGACCGACGTGATCCCGGTGCAGGGGATGCGCAATGCGCCGCATCTGGATTTCGCCGGCGAGATCCGCGCCGCCACCGATTTCCCGACCTTCCATGCCGCGAAAATCCCCGATGTCGCCACCGCGCGGCATGCGATCGCCGCCGGAAAGCTCGACATGGTCGGCATGACCCGCGCGCATCTGGCGGACCCGCATCTGGTGCGCAAGGTGATCGAGGGCCGCGAGGACGAGATCAGGCCTTGCGTCGGCGCCAATTACTGTCTCGACCGCATCTACCAGGGCGGCATGGCGCTCTGCCTGCACAACCCCTCGACGGGGCGCGAGATCGAGCAGCCCCATGCCATCGCGAAGGCGCCGGCGCAGAAGCGCGTCACCGTCGTCGGCGCCGGTCCCGCGGGCATGGAGGCGGCGCGGGTCGCGGCCGAGCGGCTTCGGCCAGGCGCTTTTCGTGCTGGCCACGGTGATCTCGGTGCCCGCGCCGGGCCGCGCGGTCTGCGATGCCGGGCTGAAGGCGCTGGCCGTCGACAGCGGACCGCCGGTCGCCCATGGCGTGCCCGGCGTCACCGTCGGCAAGGTCTCGGACGAGCATTGCACGCTTGACGATCCAGACGGCGTGCTGAAGCTGGGCGACATGATCCGCCTGATCCCGGGCCATTGCGACCCGACCTGCAATCTCCATGACTGGTATGCCGGCCTGCGCGGCGGCCGCGTCGAGACGCTCTGGCCGGTCACGGCGCGCGGCAAGGTGTTCTGACCGTGGCGGAGGAGGAGCCCCGCGGGACGCCGTCGCAGGTGTCGCTTGCCGTGGAGCTCCTGCGGGACCGGATCATCGACCTGACGCTGCCGCCCGGCAGCCGTATCGACGAACGGCTCCTCATCGACCGCTTCGGGCTGGGCCGGACGCCCGCCCGCGAGGCGCTCAACCGGCTGGCGGCGGAGGGCTTCGTGCTGTTCCGCCCGAACCGCGGCGGGGCGGTGGTGCAGCCGCTCGATTTCCGGGAATTCGAGCAGCTGATCGAAGCGCACCAGTTCTGCGAGGGCATGCTGGCGCATCGCTGCCGGCCGGACGCGCCGGGGCTGCTCGGAGACCTGCGGGACATCCAGGACCGCTATGCCGCGACGGTGGCGGCGCGGGATTTCCTCGAGATCACGAGGCTGAACGCGGCTTTCCACATGCGCATGTACGCGACGATGGAGAACGCGCTGATCGAGGACTTCGCCCGGCAGGTCCATGCAAGGGTGATGCGGGTGCTGAACTACACCTACCAGAACGAACTGGCCGATCCGGCGCACCAGGATGCGCAATTCGAACTGAACCTCGCGCAGCACGAGGACATCCTCGACGCGATGGCGGCGGGCGACCGGGGCCGCTTCGCCGCGCTTCTGGTGGATCACGGCGGGTACGTCTCGCGTCGGCTGGTGCATCTTCTGGAGCGGCGCCGGGTCGCGCTGGTGCCGGACTGGATCACCCCCGGACCGGCGCGCCCCGGAGGCTAGCCCCGGCCCTTCGAGCGTTCCAGCATGCCGAAGAGATCGCGGGGATCGTCGGGATCGGCCAGCATGTCGAGCGTGATGTGCGGCGCGCCCGCACGGACCCGGCCGAGCACGTAGCGCAGCGCCGAGAAATCCTCGATCGCGAAGCCGACGCTGTCGAACAGCGTGATCTCGCGCGGGTCGCGGCGCCCCGGCGCCGTGCCTTGCAGCACTTCCCAGAACTCGGTCACCGGATGGTCGGGGGCAAGCTGCTGGATCTCGCCCTCGATCCGGGTCTGCTCTGGATATTCGACGAAGATCGACGCGCGGTGGAGGATGTCGCGGTGCAGCTCGGTCTTTCCGGGGCAGTCGCCGCCGATCGCGTTGATATGGACGCCCGCGCCGACCATGTTGTCGGTCAGGATCGTCGCCTTCTGCTTGTCGGCCGTGCAGGTGGTGATCACCTGAGCGCCTTCCACCACCTCATGGGCGCTGCGGAAGGTATCGACCTCGAAGCCCTGCGCGCGCAGGTTCGCCGCCGCCTTCGCCGTGGCTGCCGGGTCGATGTCATGGAGCCTGAGCCGGGTGATCCCGCAGAGCGCGCGGAACGCCGCCGCCTGGAACTCGCATTGCGCGCCGTTGCCGATCATCGCCATCGTGCCGGCGCCCTCAGGCATCAGCCGCCGCCCGACCATGGCCGAGGTCGCCGCGGTGCGCAGGGCGGTCAGCAGCGTCATTTCGGTCAGGAGCAGCGGATAGCCGTTGTCGACCGAGGAGAGCACGCCGAAGGCGGTCACGGTCTGGTGGCCGGTCCGGGTGTTCTTCGGATGGCCGTTGACGTATTTGAACCCGTAATGCTCGGCATCGGCGGTCGGCATCAGCTCGATCACCCCCTCGCGCGAATGGCTGGCCACGCGCGGGGTCTTGTCGAATTCGGGCCAGCGCCGGAAATCGGCCTCGATATGATCCGCGAGATCGCGCAGCACGGTATCGAGGCCTTCGCGATGCACCAGCCGCATCATGTCCTGCACCGAGACGAAGGGCACCATCGCCAGCTCCGAAGGCGCCAGCGCGGCAAGGGTGTCGGGGGAAAGGGTCATGTCGTTCATGGGATCAGCTTCCTGTCCTGAAAAGGGCGTCGGTGCGGGCGGCCATCGCGGCGGCAAGCCCGGCGAAGAGCCTGGCGGAGCGGCCCTCCGGGTCGAGGGACGGGTTCAGCTCGACGAGGTCGAGCGAGGTGACGAGCCCGCTGCCGCCGAGGAGCGCCGCGATGCTGCGGGCCTGGCCGAGCGAGGCGCCGCCCGGCACGGCCGTGCCGACGGCAGGGGCGAGGGCAGGGTCGAGGAAATCGATGTCGAAGCTGACATGCAGGTCGCCGCCTGCGGCCGCGACCCGGCCGAGGAAGGTTTCCAGAGGGGCCTCCACCCCGTTGCGGTGCAGCTCTGCCATCCGGTGGAGCGCGATGCCGCTCGTGCCGAGCCGCGCCTCTTCGGCCGGATCGACCGAGCGGATGCCCATCATGCAGACATTCTCCGGCAGCACGCGGGCGGGCAGGGGCGGATAGGCCGCGAAATCCTCGGCTCCGGTGAAATACGCGGCGGGCGTGCCGTGCAGGTTGCCGCTTCCGGTGCTGCCCAGCGTGTGCAGGTCGGGATGGGCGTCGAGCCAGAGCACGAAGAACGGACGGCCCGCCGTTGCGGCGCGTGCTGCCATCGCCGGGACGCTTGCCGCCGACAGCGAGTGGTCGCCGCCGAGGAAGACCGGCAGCGCGGCCCGCTCGCCCGGCGGCAGGCCCAGCCCGCCTCCGCTGTCCGATGCCCCGCCTCCGATCGGCGGCAGGCCGAGGCTTCCGCCCGCGGGCGGCGCGACCTGGATCTGCGCAGGCGGCGGCGTCACCGGCTCCTGCTTGTAATGCGTGACCAGGTAGGGGAAGGCGATCACCGCGAGGATCATCGCCACGTTGATGAAGATGAACGGGATCGCGCCCTTGTAGATGTCCGTCGTCCGGATCGAGGGCATCCGGCGCCCGCTCCGCTCGTCCAGCCATTCCTTCGCCGGCGCGACGGAGCGCAGGTAGAAGAGTGAGAAGCCGAAGGGCGGCGTCAGGAAGCTGGCCTGCAGGTTGATGCCGAGGATCACCCCGAACCACACCAGGTCGATCCCGAGCGTCTGCGCGACCGGCGCCAGAAGCGGCACCAGGATGAAGGCGATCTCGAAGAAGTCGAGGAAGCAGCCGAGGATGAAGACCACGACCGTGACGACCAGCAGGAAGCCGTATTCGCCGCCGGGCAGGCCGAGCAGCAGCTCCTCCAGCCAGACATTGCCGTTCACCCCGTAGAAGGTCAGGCCGAAGACCCGCGCGCCGATCAGGATGAACATCACGAAGGCCGAGAGCGTCGTCGTCGCCTGCACCGAGGATTTCAGGATGCCGAAGGTCAGCCGCTTCTTCATCAGCGCCAGCAGGAGCGCGCCGACCGCGCCCATCGCGCCGCCCTCGGTGGGGGTGGCGATGCCGAGGAAGATCGTGCCGAGCACCAGGAAGATCAGCGCCAGCGGCGGGATCAGGACGATGATGACCTGCTCCGCCAGATGCGAGATGATCCCGAGCTTCATGCCGCGGTTCGCGACCGCGAAGAGGAAGATCGCGCCGACGGCCAGGGCGGCGGCGGCGACGAACTGGTTGGCGTCCGACAGATGGGTGAAGAGCACATGCGTGCCGAGCATGTAGATCGCCACGGCTGCGGCGATCGAGACCACCAGCGACATCACCCCGCCGCCCAGCGTCCGCTCCGACGCGGGCAGCGCCGGCACCAGCGAGGGCCGGAAGATCGACAGCAGGAAGATGTAGAGGCAGTAGGAGCCGACGAGGATCAGCGACGGCCAGAGCGCGCCGATATACATGTCGCCGACCGACACGCCCAGCTGGTCGGCCATGACAATCAGCACCAGCGACGGCGGCACGATTTGCGCCAGCGTGCCGGAGGCCACGATCGTGCCGGTGGCGACCGAGGGCGCGTAGCTGAACCGTTGCATGATCGGCAGCGAGATCAGCCCCATCGCGATCACCGAGGCCGCGACGACGCCGGTGGTGGCCGCGAGCAGCGCGCCGACCAGGATCACCGCATAGGCCAGGCCGCCGCGGACCGGGCCGAAGAGCTGGCCGATCGTGTCGAGAAGGTCCTCGGCCATGCCGGAGCGTTCCAGGATCAGCCCCATGAAGGTGAAGAACGGGATCGCCAACAGCGTGTCGTTCGACATGATGCCGAAGACCCGTTCGGGCTGCGCGCCGAGCAGGGGCCAGAACAGGTTGATCTCGCCGGGCGCGATCTCGGAAAGGCCGACGCCGACCACGAAGAAGAACAGCCCGCCCGCGGCGAGCGTCAGCGCGACCGGATAGCCGATCAGCAGCATGCCCATCACGGTGATGAACATGATCGGGGCGAGGTTGTGGGCGATCAACTCAAGCATTGGGCCGGCCTTCCTCTTCCATCATGTGGGCATGTTCGCGCAGTTCGGGCGGCAGGTGGTCCTCCTCGCCGTCGGACGGCATCGGCAGGTCGCCCTTCAGCATCGCCACGGTCTTCACGATCTCGGAAATCCCCTGGAAGACCAGCACGACGAACCCCGCCAGAACCAGCGCCTTCGCGGGCCACAGGATCAGCCCGCCTGCGTTCATCGAGGCCTCGCCGCTGCGGATCGAGCGCAGGAAGAACGGCCAGCTGAGCCAGGTCATCAGTACCACGAAGGGCATCAGGAACAGGATGTGGCAGAAGAGGTCGATCCACAGCCGCACGCGCTGGGACAGATGGGCCGATACGACGTCGATGCGGACATGCTCGTTCTTCTGCAGCGCCCAGGCGGCGGCCAGCATGAAGACCGCGCCGAAGAGATACCATTGCAGTTCGAGCCAGGCGTTCGACGACAGGTCGAAGGCCTTGCGGATGATGGCGTTCGCGGCGCTGACCAGCACGGCGGCGAGGATCAGCCAGGCAACGCTCCTGCCGATCCAGGCGGTGACCCGGTCTATGCCCCGGCTGCACCGGATGAGGAAATTCAAGATGCTCTCCCTTGCGCTTGGCCGCCGGTCACGTCCGCCGCGGCGCCGCGGGTCCCCCGGCGGGAGCGCAGGCGGGCGCCGACGGCTCGGCCTGGCCGCTCGGCTGGGTGCTGGCGCTCTCGGGCCTCGGCAGCTTCGGCGGAGCGCTGGTCCTGCGCCGCGCCGCCCGCCGCAGGGACCCGGAGATTGCCGCCATTCATGCACCCAGCTCATGAGCAGGTTGCAGTCCGCCCCGATTATCACGGCGCCCGGGCCGGACTAGATAGGGTTCACACGACGCGGACCGGCCATGCGGGCCGGGACCGCAGGACAAACGCGGCTCTGCGGAGCCAAGCAGGAAAGGCAGATCAGATGATCCTGGAAGAAACCCTCACCCTGTCCAACGGCGTCGAAATGCCGAAACTGGCCCTCGGCACCTGGATGATCGACGACGACAAGGTCGCCGAGGCCGTCAAGGCCGCCGTGGAAATCGGCTACCGCCATATCGACACCGCCCAGGCTTATGGCAACGAGCGCGGCGTCGGGATCGGCATTCGCGCCTGCGGTGTGGCGCGTGGCGATCTCTTCGTGCAGACCAAGCTGGCTGCCGAGGTCAAGGACTACGACGGCGCCAAGGCCGCCATCGACGGCTCGCTGGAGACGCTCGGCCTCGACTATATCGACCTGATGGTGATCCACAGCCCGAAACCCTGGATGGAATTCTCCGGCGAGGAGCGGTTCTTCGAGGGCAACCTCGCCGCCTGGAAGGCGCTGGAAGACGCCATGGAGGCCGGCAAGATCCGCGCCATCGGCGTGTCGAACTTCGAAGAGGCCGACCTGGCCAACCTGATCGACAACGCCTCGGTCAAGCCGATGATCAACCAGGTCCTGGCGCATATCGCCAATACCCCCTTCGCGCTGATCGACTACTGCAAGGCCAACGGCATCGCGGTCGAAGCCTATTCGCCGATCGCCCACGGCAAGATCCTCGACCATGCCGAGATCGGCGAGATGGCCGCGAAATACGGCGTCTCGGTGCCGCAGCTCTGCATCCGCTACGTGCTGCAGCTGGGCCTCGCCGCCCTGCCGAAGACCGCGAACCCGGCGCACATGAAAACGAATGCCGATGTCGGGTTCGAGATCTCCGACGCCGACATGGACGTGCTGAAGTCGATCGAGACCATCAAGGACTACGGCGACGCGAGCGTCTTTCCGGTCTACCAGAAGGTCTGACCCTGCCGCGCCCGGCACCGGGCGCACCCGGTCCTGCCGGCATCAGCGCCCGGTGCAGCGATGCGCCGGGCGTTCGCGTGCCGGACCGGCCATGGCCTTGGCAAACGGCATCGCGCCGGGACTTGGCAGCGTGTCCGGATTTCGGCGACCGCCTCATAGCGCTTGCGAAGGAAAGGTTGCGCCGCTCCCGCATCACGACTGTGCCGAGGCGGGCCGGATGCCGCGAAAGCCCCGGCAAACTTCCCGACGGCTGATCGTCCCGCACGTTCCGCCCCGCGAAGCCGCCGCTCTCGTTCGCGGGGCGGGCCCTGATGCAGGTCCGCGGCAGCGCCATCGCTTGCTGGCCGGAACGTCCCGTCTGGCGTTCGCCGACCAGCTGGCCGCGCCGCTCTTCCTGACTTGCCGCGAGGGAGAGGCAGGCAGGACGTGCCGGGACCTCCCCGCGGTGAAATGCCGAGACCCGGCGCCGCCCCTTGCAGCTCGGGAACATGCAGGGCGGGTTTCCGGTGCGCTGCCTGCCGAAACGCTGATCGCACGGCGCGCTGCCCCGGCGGGAGAACTCTCGGCTGGCAGCGCGACCTGCGCCTGAAGGTCCCCGCGCGCCAGATCACCAAGACGGCACCCCCAGGGAAACGGCCGCCCCCGCCGGAAGAGGACGGCGCCACGATGCGGGACGTCGCCGCGCACGGACGTCCCCGCAGGACGCGTCCGCAGTTGCCCGGCGGATGAAGCCGTCCTGCGCCGGGCGTCAGGCCAGCACAATCTCCACGTCGATATTGCCGCGCACCGCGTTGGAATAGGGGCAGACCTCATGGGCGCGCTCGGCGATGGCCCGCGCGGCCTGCGCATCCACGCCAGGCATCGACACTTCGAGCCGCACCGCCAGGGCAAAGCCGCCTTCCGGTCGGCCGCCGATGCCGACATGCGCCGTCACGGCGGCCTCCTCGGGCACGGTGCCGAGCTGTTCCGACTGGGCCGCGAAGCGCAGCGCGCTGAGATAGCAGGCGCCGTAGCCAAGCGCGAAAAGCTCCTCGGGATTGCAGCCCCGGCCGGTGCCGCCCAGCTCCTCCGGCATCGCCATGTCGAGGGCAAGCGCGCCATTGGCCAGTTCGGCGCGGCCGCTGCGCCCGCCGCCGGTGGCCTTGCCTGCGGTCCAGTACTTGAAATCGAGGGACATGCGGGTCTCCGTTCGTCGCAGCCTGCATCCCAGCGCATCTAGCCCCGCCGTCCCGCGCCGTCGCGGGGCCGCGCGCCGATGGGTCCGCGGTCGCCGCGGCCACGCTGGCCCAGCCGGTTTCGGCGGCCAGCATCGGGGCATGGGCGGGCAGCATCCGCCAGGCCGCGGCCGCTGCGGGTGCCTCTGCGGGGATGGTGATGCTTAATCCGCCGGGGATCGGCTCCTGCTGCGGGGCCGGCATGGCGGCCAGCATGTCCATGTCCTGCAGGTGCCGCTGCAATGCACCGATATCGGCCTTGCTCCAGTCGGTGGACGGATCGGCCCGCAGCAGCGCCACGATCTCGGCAATGGCGGCGAAGGCGGCCTGCCCGGTCTCGGTGGGAATCGCCCCGTGGCCCGGCATGGCGTGGGGGCCCGGGGCGCCGGGAGCGGATTGCGCCTGGGCAGAGGCTGCGGCGGGCAGCAGGACAAGCAGGAGCGCGAAGCGGATCATGGCAGTCTCCGGAGAGTTGCCGCCCGAGGATGGCGCCGCCGCCGGGGCGCCGGCTTGACCGGGATCAGCCGGGACCGGGCGCCGGTTCCGTCACCTGGCATGGCTGATGCTGTCCTGGTGGCGCTGCAGCTCCGGGGGCCAGGAGCGGCGGATATGGGCGAGAATGTCGAGGATATCGGTCTCGGCGAGGGTGCCGCGGAAGCCCGGCATCCCGCTCGGCACGCCGGTCACCCCCATCGCCGCGAGCGTTTCGGCGCCGCCGTCCCGGACATAGGCGAGAAGCATGTCCGTGGCGTGGTGCCAGGTATGGCCCGAGGCGTCATGCGGCGGCGCCGGCTGGAGGCCGTCCGGACCCGCGCGCCGCCAGTCCGGCTGACCTTCGAGTCGGCGGCGGTGCCGGAGGCCTCGTCGGCCGCTGCCCGCGCCAGCACCACGTTGCGCCGCAGCGACAGCAGCCCTGCCGCAGGATCGGTCTCGGCCAGGATGGCGTCCAGCGCCTCGGACAGGCGCTCGTCATCGCTGAAGGTCGCCGCGGTGGCGCGGATGTTCGCGGCCATGGTTTCGGCATTGCGCTGCGCGTCGTCCACCCCGGCGGGATCGTCGGCCGAAGCCCCGGTGAGGATCACCGACAGCAGCGTCGTTGCCCGGCGTTCCAGCTGGACCGCCTCGCTCATCTTTTCCAGGGCGATGCTCCGGGCCAGGGCGCTGGTTCCGGGAACCGTCCCGCGGGCGATGGCCAGCTGCTCGCCCCAGATGCGCTGCAGCTCGCCCTGCGCGACGGCCACCTTTTCCACCAGCCCGTCGCTGCGCTCCAGCGTCGCCTCGTCGTCGCGCAGCTCGTCGCGGCGGGTCTTGGAAATGTCGGCGATGGCCCGGGTGATCCGGTCGTCCTGGGCGCTGAATTCCGCGCGTTGCGCCTCCGGCAGGCCCTCTGCGAATCCGTCGAGCTGCAGCAGCTGGTCCTGCAATCCGGCGGTCAGCTGGTCGATGTCCTGCGCCGTTCCGGCAATCAGCAGCGAGGACAGGTTCTTGGCGATCTCCGACACGGCTTCGGTCATCTTCGAACTCTGGCGCAGCGCGGGGACTTCGCGGGTCTCGAAGCGGTCGAGATTGCGGCTGAAATCTCCGAAAACGCTCAACGAGGTGGCGACGGCGAAGATGGTCAGCGCGGCGAGCAGGACGATAATCCCGCCGACCTTGACGCCGACGCTGCCTGCCATTCGGCGCAGGGATGCGAGCATGCCAAATCCTTTCCCGTGGCGGCAGGCGGCAGCCGATGGCGCCTGTCCGGGTCCCCTAAATGAACCCTCGGCGTTTCCGGCCTGTTAAGCTGCAACGCCAAACTGCATCAAATTTTGCCTATCCGGGCGCCGGGCGCTGCCGCCGCCTGCCGTGCTTGCATCTCGGCCCCCCTTTGGGTAGCGGAGGGCGGAGCTTGAAGAATGAGGCGGCCATGAGCGAGTTGCGCGGGAAATATCTGGAGCTGATCGCCGGAGCGGCGGACGAGGACACGCTCGAGGCGCTGCGTGTGCAGGCCGTCGGCAAGAAGGGCGAGATCAGCCTGAAGATGCGCGAGCTGGGCAAGATGAGCCCGGAAGAGCGCCAGGTCGCGGGCCCGGCGCTGAACGCGCTGAAGGACGAGATCAACTCGGCGCTGGCGGCGAAGAAGGCCGCGCTGGCCGATGCCGCGCTGGAGGAACGCCTGCGCGCCGAATGGCTCGACGTGACGCTTCCGGGCCGTCCGGCGGCGCGCCGCGGCGGCACCGTGCACCCGATCAGCCAGGTCACCGAGGAAGTCGCGGCGATTTTCGCCGACATGGGCTTCGCCGTGGCCGAAGGGCCGCAGATCGAGAGCGACTGGTACAATTTCGACGCGCTGAACATCCCCGGCCACCACCCGTCGCGCCAGGAGATGGACACGTTCTACATGCACCGCGCCGAGGGCGACGACCGCCCGCCGCATGTGCTGCGCACCCATACCTCGCCGGTGCAGATCCGCGCGATGCAGAAGACCGGCGCGCCGATCCGGGTGATCGCGCCGGGCCGCGTCTACCGCGCCGACTACGACCAGACCCACACGCCGATGTTCCACCAGGTCGAGGGCCTCGCCATCGACAAGGACATCTCGATGGCCAACCTCAAATGGGTGCTGGAGGAATTCTGCCGGTCGTTCTTCGAGGTGGACGATGTCGAGCTGCGTTTCCGCGCCTCGCACTTCCCCTTCACCGAACCCTCCGCCGAGGTCGATATCCGCTGCTCCTGGGAAGGCGGCAGCCTGAAGATCGGCGAGGGCGACGGCTGGCTGGAAATCCTCGGGTCCGGCATGGTGCATCCGCATGTGCTGCGCGCCGGCGGGATCGACCCTGACCAGTGGCAGGGCTTCGCCTTCGGCATGGGGATCGACCGGATCGCGATGCTGAAATACGGCATCCCGGACCTGCGTGCCTTCTTCGACAGCGACCTGCGCTGGCTGCGCCATTACGGCTTCGGCGCGCTTGACGTCCCGACGCTGCAGGGTGGCCTCAGCCGTTGAGGCTGTTCGAACGGGACCACCGCCAGGGCGGCGCCGAAAAGCGCCGTCTCTACGCCGCCTTCGAGATCGCCTACACGGCCGTCGATTTCCTGGCAGCGGTCCTGTTCGTGATCGGCTCGGTCTTCTTCTTCTTCGACAGCCTGATGACCGCGGGCACCTGGCTTTTCCTCGCCGGTTCGCTCTGTTTCGCGCTGAAGCCGCCAATCCGGCTCTGGCGGGAATTGCGACTCGCCCGGATGGGCGATACGGAACAGCTTGCCGAGCGGGCCGAGGGCTAGTCCCCGCGGGTCCCCGGCCAAGAGTTCCGAGTTTGTTCGAATTTTAAGAAATTCTGAACCGACCGGGCATAGGAAACCGGACCCAGGAGGGATGAGGGCATGAGCAACGTGAAGGCAGTCAATCTCGCGGAGAAACTGGTGCCGTTCTCGGAAGAGCGCCAGGTCGGCGAGTTCAACGGCCGTCCGCTGCGCCGCGTGCTGCTGCCCGCCGGGGCCTGCTGCGACACCGCCGAAGGCGCGGTGGACTTCTTCCATGTCATCTCCGGGGCGCTGGAAATCGAGCTGCCCGAGGAATTGGTCGAGCTCGGCCGCGGCGAGATGTATGTCGTGCCCGCCGGGACCGGCTGCCGCGCCGCCGCGCTGGAAGAAACCGAGGTCATGCTGATCGACCGGAGTGCCGGACCGGCGCGCCTGCACTGAGCCCGTCCGTGGCAAAGGCGATCATGATCCAGGGGGCGGGCTCCAATGTGGGCAAGTCCATGCTGGTGGCGGGGCTTGCGCGGGCGTTCCGCGCGCGCGGGCTTTCGGTCCGGCCGTTCAAGCCGCAGAACATGTCGAACAACGCGGCCGTCACCGTCGATGGCGGCGAGATCGGCCGCGCCCAGGCGCTGCAGGCGCTGGCCTGCGGGGTCGAGCCGCATACCGACATGAACCCGGTGCTGCTGAAGCCCGAGACCGAGACCGGCGCGCAGGTCGTGGTCCATGGCCGCCGCGTCGCGACGGTGAAGGCGCGCGACTATGCCAAGCTCAAGCCTTCGCTGATGGCGCCGGTGCTGGAGAGTTTCAACCGGCTGAAATCGCAGGCCGATCTGGTGATCGTCGAAGGTGCGGGCTCGCCTGCCGAGGTCAATCTGCGGTCGGGCGACATCGCCAATATGGGCTTCGCGCGCGCCGCAGGCGTGCCTGTCGTGCTGGTCGGCGACATCGACCGCGGCGGGGTGATCGCCCAGCTGGTCGGCACCCAGGCGGTTCTGGACCCGGAGGACGCCGCGATGATCCGCGGCTTTGCCGTCAACAAGTTCCGCGGCGACGTGCGGCTCTTCGACGGCGGCGTCTCGCTGATCGAGGCGCGCACCGGCTGGCCCTCGCTCGGGGTCGTCCCCTGGTTCGGCGAGGCGCACCGCCTGCCGGCCGAGGACGCGCTCGACATCGCCGCCGGGCCGAAGGGGGGCAGGGTGAAAATCGCCTGCCTGTGCCTGTCGCGCATCGCCAATTTCGACGATCTCGATCCGCTCTCGGCGGAACCCGAGGTCGAAATCGTCATGGTCCGTCCCGGCGAGCCGGTCCCCGGCGACTGCGCGGCAGTGATCCTGCCGGGCACGAAATCGACCCGCGGCGACCTCGATTTCCTGCGGGGGCAGGGCTGGGACATCGACCTTGCCGCCCATCTGCGCCGGGGCGGCCGCGTGCTGGGCATCTGCGGCGGCTACCAGATGCTGGGGCAGGCGATCCGCGATCCCGACGGGCTCGAAGGCCCGCCCGGAGAGATGCCGGGGCTGGGTCTCCTGGACGTCGTCACCACCATGCATCCCGAGAAGCGGCTGACCCGGGTGACCGCGCGCCATGCCGGGTCGGGGCGCGAGCTTCAGGGCTACGAGATACACATCGGCGCGACCGAAGGCGCGGATCGGGCGCGGCCCTTCGCCCATGTCGGCGGGGCGCCGGAGGGGGCCATGTCGGGCGACGGCCGGGTCGAGGGGACCTATCTGCACGGGCTCTTCGCCGATGACGGCTTCCGCGCGGCCTGGCTCGCCGGTCTCGGCGCGGCGCCCTCGGGGCTCGGCTATGCCGCCGGGGTGGAGGAGGTGCTCGGCCGCCTGGCGGAGCACATGGAGGCGCATCTCGATCTCGACCGCCTGCTGTCGCTGGCAGGCTAGGACGGTCCGGCAGACGGGGCCGCCCGCCCCGCGCCGCACCCTGTCAGGGTTTCCAGCCGAGGAAGTTGGCGATCATCCGCAGGCCGGGTGCCTGGCTCTTCTCCGGGTGGAACTGCAGGCCGATGACATTGTCCTTCGCCACGATCGCCGTCACCTCGCCGCCATACTCGACATGTGCCAGCCGGTCCGCCGGGGTCTCGACATGGAACTGGTAGGAATGGACGAAATAGGCGTGGTCGCCGGTCTTCACGCCGTCGAGCACCGGATGCGCGCCGTCGATCACCAGATCGTTCCAGCCCATGTGCGGCACCTTCAGCGCCGGGTCCGAGGGCGTGATCTTCACCACCTCGCCCGCGATCCAGCCGAGCCCGCGCGTGTCCTCGTATTCGCGGCCCCAGGTGGCCAGCATCTGCATGCCGACGCAGATGCCCATGAAGGGCACGCCGCGCGACCGCACCGCCTCGACCATCGCCTCGTAGACCTGCGCATAGCTCTGCAGCCCGTGCAGGCAGGAGGGAAACGCGCCGTCGCCCGGAAGCACCAGCCGGTCGGCCCGCGCCACGTCCTCGGGCTTCGACGAGACGATCACCTCGCCCGCGCCGCTTTCCCGCGCCATGCGCTGGAACGCCTTCTCGGCCGAATGCAGGTTGCCGGATTCGTAGTCGATCAGCACCGTGACCATCAGAGCATGCCCTTGGTCGAGGGGATCGCGTCGGATTTGCGCGGATCGGTTTCCAGCGCGTCGCGCAGCGCGCGCGCCACCGCCTTGAAGGCAGCCTCGGCGATATGGTGGCTGTTCACCCCGTGCAGGCAGTCGACATGCAGCGTGATGCCGCCATGGGTGGCGATCGCCTGGAAGAACTCGCGCACCAGCTCGGTGTCGAAATTGCCGATCTTCTGGGTCGGGAAGTCGACGTTCCACACCAGGAAGGGCCGCCCCGACAGGTCGAGCGCCGCGCGCACCAGCGCGTCATCCATCGGCAGCAGGCACGAGCCGTAGCGCAGGATGCCCTTCTTGTTGCCGGCCGCCTTGGCCAGCGCCTGGCCGATCGCGATGCCGCAATCCTCGACGGTGTGGTGGTCGTCGATATGCAGGTCGCCTTCCGCGCGCAGCGTCAGGTCGACCAGGCTGTGCCGCGCGAGCTGGTCCAGCATGTGGTCGAAGAAGCCGACGCCGGTCTTCACGTCGTAGCTTCCGGTGCCGTCGAGATCGACGGTCAGCGTGATGTCGGTTTCCGCGGTCTTGCGGGTGATCGTGGCTTGGCGCATCGGAACGTCCTCCTGCGGGCTCCGTCTAGCGGTCCCGTGCGGGGAGGGAAAGGGGGCAGGGCTGTGTCCGGGGCGCATCATTCCCGCCTGCGGCCATGGCGTCATGGATCTGTCGCCGAATCCGGTTTACGGTTTTCCCGAAACAGACTTTCAGGAAACCCGAAGATGCCCGAAGATCTCGTCCCGCCGCTTGCTGCCGCTCCTGCCCTGGCGCCGAATGTCTATGACGCCGAGCCGATCCCCGAGGCAGCACGGCAGGAGGTCGAGCGCCTGCTCGCCTCGGGCGACCTGTTCCGCTACACCGCCGCCGCCGATGCGCCGGTCGCGCTGCTGGAGCGCGACTTCGCCGAGATGATGGGCGCGAAATACGCGCTGGCCGTGGCGTCGTGCTCGGCGGCGCTGTTCCTGTCGATGAAGGCGCTCGGCCTGCCGAAGGGCGCCAAGGTGCTGATCCCGGCCTTCACCTTCGCCGCCGTGCCCTCCGCCGTCGTCCATGCGGATTGCGAGCCGGTGCTGGTCGAGGTCGGCGCCAACTACCGGATCGACATGGCGGATTTCGCAGAGAAATTCACCGATGACGTCGCCTGCGTGCTGATCTCGCACATGCGCGGCCACACCTCCGACATGGACGCGATCCTCGCGCTCGCCGAGGCGAAAGGCGTGCCGGTGATCGAGGATGCGGCGCATTCCCTCGGCACGCTCTGGCACGGAAAGAAGATCGGCACGCTGGGCCGCGTCGGCTGCTTCTCCTTCCAGTCCTACAAGCTCTTGAACGCGGGCGAGGGCGGCATGCTGGTCACCGACGATCCGCAGGTGATCGCCCGCGCCGTCATCATGTCGGGCGCCTACGAACACAACTGGGCCAAGCACGGGCTGGTCGCCGAGATCGTGTCCGAGTGGCAGAACAAGCTGCCGCTCTACAATACCCGGCTGTCGAACCTCTCGGCGGCGATCGTGCGGCCGCAGCTCGCCGAGCTGCCGCGCCGGGTGCGCGACGGGCTGAGGAACCACGACTACGTGGCCGAGCGCCTGAACCGCTCGCCCTGGCTCGAGGTGCCGCCCTGCCTGGAGCCCGAGACCCGCGCGCCGGATTCGCTGCAATTCACGCTGACGGGCATGTCCGAAGACCAGGCCCGCGCCTTCATGGCGGCCGCCAAGGCGCGCGGCGCCTCGGTGCAGGTCTTCGGCCTCTCCGAGGACAATGCCCGCGCCTTCTGGAACTGGCAGTTCCTCGGGCCGGTCCCGGAACTGCCGAAGACCCGCGCGATGCTGATGACCGCCTGCGACACGCGGCTGCCCGCGCGGCTGACGCTGCCCGAGCTCGACATCATCGCCGAGGCGCTGATCGCGGCCGCCGAAGAAGTCATGGGCTGACGTCCCGCGCCGTCCTCCCCCGGCCCTGAGCCGGGGGCTCTCCTGCCTCCTGCCTCCGGCCTCAGAGGCTGATCAGCTTGTTCCGGCGCAGCTTTTCCAGCGTTTCCGTGTGGCTTTGCCAACGGCGATTCGCCTCCGCCCGGAGCAAATTCATGAGCCAGTCTGTCAGCACGGAAGTGACCAAGCCCAGGATGGTCTGTGCGGGGCTGTCCTTCATCCTCACATGCATCGCGACCATCACGGCGAAGGGCGCAAGCTCGCAGATAAATAGCGGAGGATCGAGGCCGTGGCGTTGCGTCAGAGCCGCGTCGCCTCGATCCGCGGTCGCAGGGCCGCGAGAATGTGGAAAACGGAGAACATATTAGCCTCCTCCCCTGCATCGGTACCGGCTTGGTCCGCAGGCGGCCGGGCCGGGGCGGTCATCCGGCCAGGGCCTGACGATAGAAATCGCCGATCCACTCCGCCGCGCGGGTGCTGTCGACCGGCATTTCCGCGTCCTTCTCGGCGGTCTCCACCTGTCCCGGGGCGAAGATGCCGGTGTCGCGGCGCAGATCGACGAGACCCAGAAGGCAGCCATTGGTCATCTCGGGATGGGTCTGCAGCGTCAGGATGCGCTCGCCGATCCGCATCGCGCCGACCGGGACATCCTCGCCGGTGGCGATCACCCGCGCGCCCTCGGGCAGCTCGACCACCTGGTCGCCATGCCAGGCATTCAGCGCCAGCGGTCCCAGCCCCTCGACTTCGTAGCTCTGCCGCCCGATCTTGATGCCGCCCGGATGCTTGGCGACCTTGCCGCCGAAGGCCTGGGCGATGATCTGGTGGCCGAAGCAGATGCCCACGAGCGGTTTCCCGGCCGCGCGGATCTCGCGCAGGAAGGCCTCGAGCTTCGGGATGAAGGCGTGGTCCTCATAGGCGCCCAGCGGCGAGCCGGTCACCAGCCAGCCGTCGCAGTCGTCGGGGCTGCCGGGGAACTCGCCGTCGACCACGGCCCAGACCGGCATCTCGAAGCCCTGCGGCCCGAGGAAGTTGCGGAACCACTCGGTATAGGTGCCGTGGGCGGTCTCGATGCTCTCGGCCACATGGCCGCATTTGAGGATCCCGATGCGCGGGAGGGGGGCAGTCATGGAAGGTCTCCGGAATTCAGACGGCGTCCATCAGGGCCATCACCGTGCCGGCCGCCGAGAGCTTGGCCAGCTGGTGCTGTTCCTGACGTTTCACCGCCGACATAGTCTCGATCAGCTCGGCAGGGAAGATCCGGGCCATGCGCGGCGAGCCGGAAAACCGCTCGATCGCGCCGTCCCAGTCCATCGGGAATTGCAGCACCCGCTGGCCATAGGCCGATCCGATCACCGGCTCGGGCGGGGCGAGCCCGTCCTCGATCCCGGCAATGCCGCCGCCCAGGATCGCCGCCATCACCAGATAGGGATTGGTGTCGGCCCCGGCGGCGCGGTGCTCGATCCGCCGCTCGGCCGGATCGCCCGCCGGGATGCGGATCGCGCAGGAGCGGTTCTCGTAGCCCCAGCTGGCCGAGGTCGGCGCCAGGCTGTCGGGGGCGAAGCGGGCATAGCTGCCCTCATGCGGCGCGAAGAGGAGCGTCGCGCCCGGCAGGCAGGACAGGCCGCCCGCCACCGCCTGGCGCATGATCGCGGAACCCGCCTGCAGCCCGTTGTCGAAGACATTGCCCTGCGGCCCGTCCGCCCAGTAGGAGATGTGCAGNGGTGGCGGGCGCGGCCTTCTCCGGGCCCGAGGACCAGGCGCAGGTGCTGGGGCTCGCCGCCTTCGACGCGGGCTTCGACGATCCCGACGGCCAGGCGCTGGCCGAGATCCGCATCGCCTCGCTGCCGAGCTTCGGCGCGCTCACGCTGGATGGCGCGGCCGTCGCGGCAAACCAGGTGATCACCCGCAGCCAGCTCGATTCCGGGCTGCTGGTCTACACGCCGCAGGCGGATTTCGACGGCGAGGATGCCTTCCTGTTCTTCGCCTCCGACGGGATCAGCTATTCCGGCCAGGCCACGGCGACGATCGACCTGACGCCGGTCAACGATGCGCCGGGGATGGCGGCGCTCAACGACACCACGGTGACCGAGGGGACCGCGGTGCGCCCGGTGATCGTGCTCGCCGATCCCGACAGCGACCTCTACAGCTATGCGGTGGACTGGGGCGACGGCTCGCCGGCGGCGAGCTACAGCTCGTTCTCGAAGACGCCCTCCCTGCCGACGCATGCCTATGCCGCCGAAGGCCGCTACACCGTCACGGTGACGGTGAACGACAATGCCGGCCAGCCGAACTCGGTCGAGACCGGCAGCTACGAGGTGACCGTCGAAAACGCGGCGCCGGTGCCGCGGCGCGACAACCTGGCGGTCTCCGAGGACGGCACCGCGGCCGGCGATCTTTTCGCCAATAACGGCTACGGCGCGGACAGCGATCCGGGCGGCGACGCTTTCGCGGTGACGGCGGTGAACGGTGTCGCGGCGAATGTCGGCCAGGAGATCGCGATCGGCGACGGGCTGAGGATCACGGTGCAGTCCGACGGCTCGATCGCCATGGATGCCGCCGGGGCCTATGAGGGGCTGGCCGACTGGCAGAGCGCGACCGAGAGCTTCACCTACACGGTGACCGACAGCGACGGCGGCAGCGCCTCGGTGACCTCCTATGTCCGCATCGACGGGCAGAACGACCGGCCGGAGCCGCAGGATGACCTCCTGGAGGTCCAAGCGGACAGCCAGGCCAGCGGCAATGTCATCGCGGGCGTGCCGGATGCCGGCGGGGCCGACACCGATCCCGATGACGGCAATACGCTTTCGGTGGTTTCGGTCGAGGGCCAGACGGTGAATGCGGCGACCGGCTCGCTGATCACGCTGGCTTCGGGCGCCACGGTCTTCATGACTGCCGACGGCACCTTCACCTACGACACCAACGGCGCCTTCGCCGGCGATGGCAGCGACAGCTTCGGCTACGTCGTTTCCGACGGGCGCGGCGGCACGGCAGGCGCGACGGTCAGCGTCACGGTGGGCGGGAGCAATGCCGCGCCGGTGGCAGAGGATGACGCGGCCACGACCGCAGCTTCGGCGCTGCTGTCGGGCAATCTCTTCCTCGACAACGGCGCGGGGCCGGACAGCGATCCCGATGGTGACCCGATCTCGGTGACCCGCGTCGAGGGCCTGGCCGCCAATGTCGGGCAATGGGTGGCGCTCGCCTCCGGCGCGCGGGTCCGGGTGCAAGCGAACGGCGACTACGAATTCGACCCGGACGGCGCCTTCGAGGCGCTGCCCGGCGGCGGCAGCCGGGACGTTGCCTTCGGCTACCGGATCGAGGACGGGCAGGGCGGCTTCGACGAAGCGGTGGCGACCGTCACCGTGACCGGCGAGAACGGCGCGCCTGCGGCCCGGCGCAACGACTATTCGGGCAACGAGGATGCCGCCATCTCGGGCAACGTGATCGCCGACGATACCGGCAACGGCCGCGACAGCGATCCCGATGATGGCGACATCCTGCAGGTGGCGCGGGTCAACGGCTCGGCCGCGGCGGTGGGCAGCACGATCCAGCTGGCCTCGGGCGCCTCTCTGACCGTCAATGCCGACGGCACCTTCTCGTATGATCCGACCGATGGCTGGAACGCGCTGCGCCTCGGCACCGCCCGCACCGACAGCTTCACCTACCGGATCGAAGACGGCGGCGGGCTGGGCGCGACCGCGACGGTCTATCTCCAGATCGCGGGGCGCAACGATGCGCCCGAGGCGCGCGACGATGCGTTCGGCGTGACCGAGACCGGCAGCGTCTCGGGCTCGGTGCTGGTCGACAACGGCAGCGGCGCGGACAGCGACCCGGACGTGATCGGCGGGGCGGACACGCTGGCGGTCGTGGCGGTGGACTCGATGCGGCGCGGAACGCCGCGGCGGCGCCGGGCCCCGTTCCCGTTCCGGGACCGCTGCCAGCCGATCTGCCGCCGGCGGCGCCGGACGGTCCGGAAAACGGCTGGAGCGACAGCCTCCGCCACAGCGTCGAGAATTCGAGCCGGACCCTGCTCCAGGAGAGCATCGACCAGCTTCTGGCCGAGCTGGGCGCCTTCAATGCCGGGCTTGCGGACGAGAACCGCGTGATCCGGGTGACCGGCGGCCTCGTCGTGCCGCTTTTCGTGGTCGTCCTGTCGCTGCTCGGCGGCTCGATCAGCATGACGCGCAAGCTGCCCGAAATCCAGAAGCGTGCCGCCCCGGCCTACGAGATGGAATACCGGCAGCACCTCGGACGGGACGGCAAGAACGAGGAGGGCTGGCTCCGCCCGATCACCCCGGTCGAGGGGCGCGACATGCTGATCTTCCAGATCCTGCAGGTGATCACCGCGCCGCTGCTGGCCATTGTCGCCTATTCCTCGATCGAGCCGGAATCTGTCACGGCGGCGGTCCTGATCGGTTTCGGCTCCGGCTTCGCCTCGGAGCCGCTGCTGCTCTACCTGCGCGAGAAGATCGACGCGGTGATCCAGAAGCGGGCGAAGGAAGCCAAGATTCCGAAGAAGTTTGCCGATGCGGCGCCGGACCCGGCTGCCGCGGCCGAGACCGGGCAGGATACGGAGGCCAAGCCCGCGGAGCAGGCGTCCGGGGCCCCGGACCCGGAGGCGCCAAAGCCGCAGACGCCGGAGAAGACATCCGGCAACGCCTGAGCCCGGCCGGGCACGGTGCCGGCGTATGGCAGCCGAGCCCGATGGGCGACGGCGCATCCGCTGGCAAGTCGCCCGTTGCGATGCCGATCTTCTCATCCTGCGGGGGCTGGTCGGGGAACTCGGGACGGGCGGGGCTGTCGCCGTCGCGGCTGGAGGCGACTTCCACCGCCCGGATGTCGCCGGTGGCCGTGTCCACCGCCAGATGGGCTTTGCGTTGCTGGTGTCGGCGGCGGGGGCCATGCGTCCTGGACAGCCTCGCCGCCGCCCGAGAACTTGATGCCGGTGCTGTCCGCCGCCCGAGAGGGGACCAGAAGGCCCAGGAGGGGCCCCGGGCCCGACGGCACGAAAGCGCGACGGTGATCGTTCGACAGGCTTGCGCGACGCCGCTCGCGCCACGGTTCCGTCTCGCTTCGGCGCCGGCCGAGCGTGGAAAAGCCGGGGACCGGCCAGCCCAGCCCTGCCATCTCGGGCATGCCGGAGACCATGTCGCCTCGCCAAGGTCACTCGGATCCGTGGCGTTCCCATGGCTCGATCTGCCTGAGTGGCAGGCCGAACAGGACCTTCATCATCAGGCAGACTTGAAGGGCATTCGTCGGGAAAGGCTCCGCCCGTCCGGCGCTCAGGGGCTCCGCCCGTTCCCTCCTCGAACTGTCTGCCGGGACGGTTCGCCTCCTGCGAAGGACCGGAGCGCCCCCCGCCGGAGGATTTGCCGCTTGCGCGGATCGGACCGGACGCCCCCGGACCGTCTGAGGATCCTCCTCAGTCGGAGAACGCAGGCGGACGCCCGGCTTGCCGACCTTCGGCGCGAGCCAGGTCATGTCCTTGTCCGGCCAGACCGGCAGCGAGGCGCACCACTTCAACGTGTTCGCCGTCGCCAGCGGCGCTCGGACCGGTGGCGCTTGCCGCTGGCAACTGCTCGAACCAATGGCGCATCAATGGCTCACTGCAGGATTTCCGGTTGGCCGTGCGGTAGCGGGCGGGGGCTGGCTTGCTCATGGCAGGCTCTGAACCTACCGGAGTCACGCCGTGAATCCCGGAAGCCGACGAGTTCTGCAACAATACCTCGGGAATCCCGCAAGCCGATCAGTTCTGCAACAACGCCCCATGAAGGCGAAGATGGACCGTCTCGGGTTCACATCGTCCTTCAGCCGACCGCGGGTGAGCAATGACAATGCCTTCTGCGAGGCGCTGTTCCAGACCTGCAAGTACCGCCACGCGGCTTCGCCAGCATCGGGGACGCGTGCGTCCGGGGCCAGACCTGCGTCTCCCGGTGCAACCGCGGGCGTCGCCACGGCATGATCCGCTTGGTAACGCCCGAACAGCGCCATCGCGGCGAGGAATGGGGTCCTCCGGAGATGCGCCGCCAAGTCTGCGAGCTGGCGTGCTCGGCGCGGCCCGAGTGCTGGTCAGACGGCACGCGCTGCCGGACGCCGATCGGGTCCGTCTGGCTCGAACCGGTACGGCCCCATGGCCGGAACGGGAGAGTGCGCAGCCTGAAAGCAGTCACCGGTGACAACAACCTTGAAAGCCACTGCGGCCCGGTGCAGCGCTTGCTGGCGGCGGACGCCCATGCCGGGCGTTCCGGCGCCGCGGCACGGAGCTGCGGAGGGGGCCGCCCTCAGCGGGGGTCGTAGATGTAGCCGACGCCGCGCACGGTGCGGATCACCTCGGGCTTCGAGGGATTCGCCTCGATTTTCTTGCGCAGCCGCGAGATGCGGATGTCGATCGAGCGGTCGAACGGATCCCAGGACCGGTCATGTGCGCCCTCGAGGATCTGGTCGCGGTTCAGCACCCGCCCGCGGTTGCGCGCGAAGAGCTTCAGCAGGTCGAATTCCATCGAGGTCAGCGGCATCTCGGCCCCGTCCTCGCCGATCAGCTTGGCGGCGTCGAGGTCCAGCCAGGCCTTGCCGAAGCGGAACCGGGTGCGCTCGGGGGCTTCGCCCTCCGCGGCCGGCGCGATCCGGCGGCGCAGCACCGCCTTGATCCGCGAGGCCAGTTCCCGCAGGTCGACCGGCTTCGACAGGTAGTCGTCGGCGCCCATTTCCAGGCCGACCACCTTGTCGACGGTCTCGCCCGCGGCGGTCAGCATGATCACCATCGGCGCCTCGGGGCCCTGCAGGCTGCGCAGCACCGACAGCCCGTCCTCGCCCGGCATGTTGATGTCGAGCAGGATCAGGTCGGGCCTCCCGGCGGCCAGCGCGTCGCGCAGGCTGGGGGCGTCGCAGGCCATCGTGGTGCGGAAGCCGCGCTTGCCCAGGTATTCGGCCAGCATCTCGCGCAGGTCCGGTTCGTCGTCGCAGATCAGCACATGGTCGCTCATGTCGCCTGTCCCCCCTTCTCCAGCATGGCGCGGGCGAGCCGCCGCAGCTCCGCGGGCGCGACCGGTTTCTCGAGGCAGGGCCGTCCCGCGCCGTCGAGGAAGCCGCGCGCCTGCGGGCTCATCGTGTCGCCGGTGACGAAGCCCAGCTTCCGCGCCATTTCCGCCAGCGCCAGCTGCGGCAGCAGCGCGCCCGCCTCGCGCACCGGCACCAGCGCGCCGGTCAGGTAGCCCGGCACGCCCGAGGCCGAGAACAGCCAGGCCAGCACCAGTTTCGGGTCGATCAGCCCGTCGGCGATCTTGGTCGCCGAGAGGCTGAGGAATTCGGTGCCGAAGCGGCGCGCCGCTTTCGGGTCCTTGCCGGGATCGCGGTCCGCGGTCAGTCGGTACAGGGTCTGGCTGAGCATGTCTTTGCCTTGCTTGGTCCTGCCGCGGAGCTAGCGCGGCAGCGGCGGCTGTCCCGTGCGGCGCAGTGTCCGCGGCCGCCGCCGCGATGGATTGTTCAAAATTTATGCAATCCGCGGATTGCATCCGCGACGCAGGGGAAGGCGCGGGCGCCGTCGGCGGGGACGGGGCTTGATGCAGGCGGACAGTGCGGCAATGCTGGAGTCCGGAACTTCCGTTGCGGGGACATGGCCCATGACCGAGACGAAGCATGCAAGGCGGACGGACCGCTCCTGCGGCGCCGGGGCGCGGACGGGGCTGTGCCTCGCGGCGGCCCTCGGTCTCGCGGCGCTGCTCAGCCCGGCCTGGGCGGCTCGCAGTGGCGATGGCGGGCTGAGGCTGGGCGGCGCGGCGCGCCCGCCCGGAAACGGGCCGTCCGCCGGCATCGCCGCTCCCATTGCAGTCCCCGGAAGGCAAGCCAATCAGCGCGTTCCTGGCCGCCCCCACGACGGCAGCATCGCTTGCCGGGATCCAGGTTGTTCCGGTCCTGTTCGGCCTCGGCCTCGGCGCCCGGCAGGACATCATGGCCATGACGGGATATCTTGTCATCCTGTCGGCACTGTGGCTGTCGAGGGCGGCACGCGTGGCGCGGCAGCTGGACGCGGACCGCATCCTGATCAGCGATGACGGGTTCAACGCCGCGGGCTTTCTCCGGACGCGCATGCGCCGCTGGCAGCGGGCCGGTGCGCTGGGGGTCGGCCTAGTCGTCACCGCCGGGTTCGTCTTCTTCTACTACATCAGCTGGATGGTGCAGGAACCGGCGATCTGCGCGGACCATGCCGTGCCGCGGGACCGCTGCAATGCGGCCATGCTGGACCATGCGCAGTCGAGGACGCCGTTCATCCTGGTCTCCGCCTGTTTCGCCTTCGTGACGGGGCACAGGCTGGGCACGCTGGCGGCCTCCTCCACGCTGGCGGTCCGGCTGTCGAAGCCCGATATCGGGCTTCGCGTCGTTCCCGGACATCCCGGCGGGGCGGGCGGCTTCCGGCAGCTGGGCGACATGGTGGGGATGAACGGTGGCCTGGCCCTGCGCGTGGCTTCTGATCCTGCATTTTTCGTTCCTGCCGCGGCGCTGGCACGGGCCGTTCCTCGCCCAGCTGGCCGTCGCAAGCCTGTTCCAGGCAGTCAATTTCCTGATGCCCTTCCTCCGCTTCACGCGGTGCTTCCGCACGGCACGGGACGGGGAAGTTGCGGCGGCCGAGGCGGAACACGCGGCGCGCCCGGCCGAGGCGCTGACGGACCAGCACAGCTACGAGCGGCTGGAGGCCGCCCGGGCGCGGCCGGACTTTCCCGTCGGGACGTTGATCGGCAGCCTGTTTTCCTTCGCCATGATCGTGCCGTTCCTGAATCTCGCGGTGGCGCGGGCCATGCCGCTCATCGAGACCGATCCGGACTCCAGCCGCATGGTCCCCGGCTCGGCTGGATCGCCGAACAGATCGCCGCCGCGATGTCCTGAACGGCCCGGGCCGGGCAGACAGATCAGGCAGCGGCGATCAGCGCTTCGAGCTCCGCCATCGAGCCCAGCTTGCGCGCGCCTTCAGGGGCCTCGATGTCGGTATGGGGCACCACCAGCACCTGCATGCCCGCGGCCAGCCCGGCACGGGCGCCGGTTCCGGAATCTTCCAGAACCACCGCATCTTCCGGCGCCACGCCGAGGAGATGCGCGGCGCGCAGGTAGATCTCGGGGTCGGGCTTGCCCTTGAGCACGTCGTTGCGGCTGACCGTGACCATGCCGGGCGAGATCAGGCCCATATGGCCCAGATTGGCCTCGACGATGATCCGGTCGGAATTCGACGCCACCGCCTGTTTCAGCCCGGCCGCCTCCGCCGCCTTCCACGCCTCGAGCGCGCCCGGCATCGGCTTCAGCATCTCCACGCCCTGCATGTAATGGCCGTATTTGATGCGGATCCACTCGCCGAAGGGCAGCGACAGGCCGGATTCGGCGCAGAGCCAGTCATAGACCGCATCTGCCGCCATCCCCAGCACCTTGTCGTGCAGCTGCGGGTCCGGCTCGATCCCCAGCGATCTCAGCGCTTCGGACAGCACGTGTTCATGCAGGGGCTCGCTGTCGATCAGCGTGCCGTCCATGTCCCAGAGAAGCGCCTTCATGGCCGAAAACTCCCGATACTATTCACTCTGCCTAGCAAACACGGGGACGCCGCGGAAGGGAATGCGGCCATTGATGCGCGTCGGTTTGCCGGTGGACGCCGCGGATGGCGGCGCTAACATCCGCCGGACCCAGAGCAAGGACCCCTGACGATGACCGATGCCGCCGCCGACCGTGCCTTCCTGACCCGCCTGTTCGAGGCCGCCGTGGCCGCTGCCGACCCGGTGCAGGTCCTGCCGCGCCACCTGCCGCCGAAGCCCGCCGGAAAGACGGTGGTGATCGGCGCGGGCAAGGGCGCGGCGCAGCTCCCTGCCGCCGCTCGAAGGGCTGGGCGCGCCTGCGCCCGCTCCGGCTCCGGCTCCGGCCACGGATCTGTCTCAGCCGCCGAGCTTCAACTGACCGGGATCCGCGCCGGGCCCGGCCCCGGCGCGGAAACCTGCTGCACCGCGGAAAACCGCCATTCGCCGGGGCGCGCGGCTGTGGCATCGTCGGGCAACAGCCAGACAAGGTGATTCCCATGCGTGCCATCCTCCTGCCCGCCGCACTCTGTGCCCTGCCCGCGCTTGCCGATCCGCTGCCGCAGCTCAATCTGGTCCAGCGCGAGGTGACGGTCTCGGGGCTGTCCAGCGGCGCCGCGATGGCGGTGCAGCTCCAGACCGCGTTTTCCAGCCACGTCACCGGCGCGGGCATCGTCGCCGGCGCGCCCTTCGGCTGTGCCGAGGGCAATGTCTTCGCCGCGCTCAGCGCCTGCATGCAGCAGGGCGTGATGGCCGTCGTCTTCGAGGACACCACCGAGCGGCTGGCCGGGGTCGTCGAAAAGGTCGCCGACGGAATCGACCCGATCGAGGGGCTGGCCGATGACCGGATCTACCTGTTCCACGGCACGGCGGACGACACCGTCTCGGCCCGGGCGATGGACCTGCTGCAGGAAAGCTACGGGGTCTACGGCGTGCCGGCCGGGAACATCGAGGACGAGGACACGTTCGAGGCGCCGCATGCCTTCCTGACCGAAGAGACCGGCGACTGCCTCGCCGAGACCCCGAGCTTCATCAATGCCTGCGGCGTCGACATGGCAGGGGACATCCTCGGCCAGCTCGGGCTGCTCGGCCAACCCGAAGCCGACGCGGTCCCCGGGCACCTGATCGAATTCGAACAGGACCTCTATGCCGACGATGCACCCGGCATGGGCGACATGGCGCTGGCCTACATTCCCGCCGCCTGCACGGCGGGCGAGGAGTGCCGACTGCACATTGCGCTGCATGGCTGCCGGCAGGGGCTCTCGGGCGAGAACGGCGACGCCTTCGCCACCCGCACCGGCTACAACGGCTGGGCCGAGGCCAACAACATCGTGGTGCTCTACCCGCAGGCGGAGCCGACGGCGACCGGCAACAACCCGAAGGGCTGCTGGGACTGGTGGGGCTATTCGGTGAATGTCTTCCCGATGGGCCAGAGCCTGGCCTATCTGGAGAAGGACGCGCCGCAGATGGCGGCGATCGCCGCGATGGCCGCGGCGCTCGGGGCGCCGCTGACCGACTGACGGCGGGGTCCGGGCGGTTCCGCCGCCCGGACCGGAAGATCAGAGCGCGCCTTCGCGCTGCTTGACCATCATGAAGGTGTCGAAGGTGTATTCCGCCACCTGCTGCCACAGATAGGTCTCGCCGCGGAACGCCATCTGGCTGTCGAAGATCTTCTTCCAGGCCGGGTTCGAGGCGTTCAGCTCGTCATAAAGCTCGTTCGCTGCGGCGAAGCAGGCCTGCATCACGTCCTGCGGGAAGGGCCGCAGCTGGGTGCCGTTCTGCGCGAGCGTCTTGATCGCGGTCGGGTTCTTGTAGTCGTACTCTGCCAGCATCTCGATGGTGGCCGCCTTGCCCGCGGTCTGCAGCAGGCTCTTGTAGGCGTCCGGCAGCTCGGCCCATTTCTCGTTGTTGACGAAGAGGTTGAGGATCAGGTTCCCCTCCCACCAGCCGGGATAGTAGTAATAGGGCGCGACCTTGTAGAAGCCGAGCTTCTCGTCGTCATAGGGGCCGATCCACTCAGCCGCGTCGATCGTGCCGCGCTCGAGCGAGGGGTAGATGTCGCCGCCGGCGATCTGCTGCGGCACGGCGCCGAGCTTCTCGATCACGCGGCCGGCCAGGCCGCCGATGCGCATCTTGAGGCCGGAGAGATCGGCGACCGAGTTGATTTCCTTGCGGAACCAGCCGCCCATCTGCGCACCGGTATTGCCCGCGGGGATGTAGTGCAGGCCCTCCGAATTGTAGAACTCGTTCACGAGGTCCATGCCGCCGCCATACATCAGCCAGGCATGCATGCCGCGCGCGTTCAGGCCGAAGGGAATGGTCGCGCCGAGCGCATAGGCCGGGTTCTTGCCGACATAGTAGTACGGCGCGGTGTGGCACATCTCGACGGTGCCCGAGGACACGGCATCGGCGGCCTGCAGGCCGGGAACGATCTCGCCCGCGGCATAGACCTGGATGGTGAAATTGCCGTCGGTGGCCTCGCTCACGTATTTCGCGACATCCTCGGCCCCGCCATAGATCGTGTCGAGCGACTTGGGGAAGGACGAGGTGCAGCGCCACTGGATCTTCGGCATCGACTGCGCGATGGCGGGGCTCGCCAGGGCGGCGCCGGCTGCCCCGACGGTGCCAAGGGCCGAGCCCTTGATGAAGTTGCGGCGATCCATGTTAGTCTCCCTTAACATTGGCGGAGGGACGACTCCCCAGCCCCTCCCGCGCGCGACTTTGGCCCCATTCCAAGGACTTGGCAACGGATGCCGCAGGGTTTTGCGCGCTGCGCGCTCCACGTTTCCGTTAACCTTGCGGCAGACCACCGGTACACGGAACACCTGCTCAGATCCGCGGCACCGAGAGCAGCGCGAGGCCGAGCCAGGTATAGAGGACCATCAGCACCGCCAGCGGCAGCCCGGCGCGCATCGCCCTGCGTCCGGTGCCGAAACAGCGCAGCGCCGCCCCATGCGCCGTCAGCACCGCGACCGCGTGGCCGGCCGTGATCGCCGCGACCTGCGCGCTCCAGATCAGATGGACCCCGGCGGCGGTGTTGAACAGCGACTGGCTCGGGAAATAGCTTGCGGTGCCGAACAGGTCCCAGCCGCGGCCCAGCGGGTCCGAGGCGGTCTTCCACAGGTATTGCAGGTCCATGACGATCCGCGCCGCGAAATGCGACAGCAGATAGGCGGCATAGATCGGCAGCAGCGACGAGGCCGCCCGGCCCGCAAAGGCGGCCATAGGCACGGCCTGCCCCGCAAGCCGCCGTCCCAGGGCCAGCGCGCCGAGAAAGGCACCAGCCAGGATCAGCACAGCGGCGGCAAGGCCGAGCGTGTTCGGCAGCATCACTGCCGAGCGGCCCGGAAATTCCAGCGGGTTGATCCCGATTGCCGCCAGCCAGCGGAAGGTCGAGGCGACGCCGTCGAACGTGCCCGCCGCCAGCAGGAGCAGGATGAAGGCAACCTCGCCCGGCCGAAGCGGCGGCCGTCCGAGCGCCCGGGCGCCCGGCAGGCAGAGCCGCAGCTGTCCCCTGCGGAGACAGAACGGCGAGAGCGCCGAGAGCAGGCGGAAGAGCACCGAAAGGGGCTCGGCCCGGCGCATCCAGTCCCCGGTGCCGAACAGCGCCATGCCCGCGCCGTTGACGAGCAGATAGCCCGCCAGATGCCGGGCAAGGCGCTCGGGATCGGTGGCATGGAGCGAAATCAGGTCGATCCAGACGAGATAGCCGAGCTGCAGGACCGCGATGGAATGGCCGAGCGTGCCCGGCAGGCGGAACGGCGGCGCATGTCCGAGCCGCAGGATCCGCAGAAGCCCGCTCCAGGGGTTCAGCCAGGGCCAGGGATCGCAGAAGACGGCTGCTGCCGGGGTCATCAGGATCCAGCCGAGCAGCCAGACCGAGAGCGGCAGCGGGTTGGCCAGCGGATCGTCCGGCCCGGCCAGCCCGGCGAAGAGCAGGGCAGCCGTGACCGCGCAGGACAGCAGCGAAACTGCATCGGCTGTCCGCCGGGACCGCGCATCTGCGGGCGGCGGCGGCCCGAAGAGCCGGTCCGGCAGGCAGGCCATCGCAAGGAAGGTCGCCGCCTCCCGGCCGTGCTGCGCACGCCGCCCTCGGCGGGCAGCGGCCGGGTGCGGGCCTCGCCGCCGGTGCTGCTGCCCGAGATCTCCACCAGCGGGTTGCGTTCCGCCTGGTCGCGCAGGAAGTCGTCGAGTTCGCCCGCGCCGAGCTGCAGCAGCCGGATCGACTGGATCACCTGCGTGGTGATCGCCGTCGTCTGGCGGGCAAACGTACCGATATCGTGACGAAGATGCATGGCGTCCTCCCCCTGGCAACGGCGTTGCGCTGCCGAAATCTAAATGTGCTTACATTCGGCCAGCCTCCCAACCAGCCGAAGATCCCTCTCGACGGAGCGGGCTGCCCAAAGCTGCCCTCCGCTTCCCTGTCAGACGCTGCAATCCGGTGGGATGAGCGTCTTTCCCGGATGTTTTGTCGGGATTCCTAACGCAATGCAAGAGAAAATGGCAAAAAAATGCCCTTCTGAAGAACACAACGGCGCGTTTTGTGTGTCCGCAGTGAACACAAACCGGTTGTCATGCCCAATTCCTGCTTGTAGCTTCCCGGCGACGGGAGAGGAACGAATGACTAAAAAAGATAAGACAATTGGGATTCAGGGGATCGCGATCCTGGATCACGAGGGCGACATGCTGGCCGGGCTCGGCGTTGCCGAGGATCCGCGCGTGGAGGAGATGATCAGCGACACCGATTGGCTGGAGGAATCGGTGGCGCAGCGGATCCGGCCGCTGCTGCTGAACGACCGGAAGCTGCTGTCGCTGACCACGCGGGTGGAGGGCGGCTACTGCACGCTGATGTCCGACAGCCCCAGCGACATCGTGCTGAGCTTCTTCCTCAACGTTCCCTTCGCCTATGACATCGTCAACCACATGCTAACCGATCCCTATGACGCGATGGCAGTGGTCGATGCCGACGAGAAGGTCGCCTTCATCTCGCCGATCCACGAGAAATCGCTGGGCGTGCAGAAGGGCGAGGGCATCGGCAAGCCAGTGCGCGACGTGATCAAGCACACCCGCCTGCACCAGGTGGTGCGGACGGGCGTCGCCGAGGTCGGCCAGATCTTCCACACCAAATCGGGCGACCGCGTCGTGTCGCGCCATCCGATCCGCCACGAGGGCGAGGTGGTCGGCGCGATCGGCCGGGTGATGTTCAAGGGCCCGCAGCAGCTCGAGGCGATGACCAAGCGGATCCGCGACCTGGAAACCGAGATCGCCACCTACAAGCAGGAAACCCGCCAGAAGGTGCAGGGCGAGGAATTCCTCGACATGATCATCGGCCAGAGCCTGGCCATCCAGTCGGTGCGCGAGCAGATCCGCAAGATCGCGCCCCTCGACATCCCCGTGCTGATCCAGGGCGACAGCGGCACCGGCAAGGAGCTGGTGGCGCAGGCCCTGCACATGCTCAGCGCGCGCCAGAGCGGCCGGCTGGTGACGATCAACGCCGCCGCCCTCCCCGAGTCGCTGGTCGAAAGCGAGCTCTTCGGCTACGAGGCCGGATCGTTCACCGGTGCCGACCGCAAGGGCCGGGTCGGCAAGTTCGAACAGGCCGACAAGGGCACGATCTTCCTCGACGAGATCGGCGACATGGCGCTGGAAACCCAGACGAAACTCCTGCGCGTGCTGCAGGACAGGATGGTCGAGCGGGTCGGCGGCGACAAGCCGAAACATGTCGATTTCCGGCTCTGCTCGGCCACCAACCGCGACCTGGAGACCTTCGTCGAGGAAGGCCGGTTCCGGCTCGACCTGTTCTACCGGATCAGCCCGGTGGTGATCTCGCTGCCGAGCCTCGAGGACCGGCTGGAGGACATTCCGCTCCTGATCAACCATTTCGCGCAGGAGCTGGCGCGCCAGTACAGCCGCCCCGTCCCGGAAATCTCGCACGACGTGCATGCCTATCTGATGGAGCAGGACTGGCCCGGCAACATCCGCCAGCTGCGCCACGTGATGGAGCGCGCCTTCGTCTTCTCCGAACAGGGCCGCATGACGGTGGAGGATTTCCGCTCGCAGGAGAAGCAGGCCAAGCCCGGCCGCGCCGCGCCCGCCCCGGCCTCCGCCGCGGCCGCCCAGGCTCGCTCGGGCCGTCGTCAGCGGCCGGGTCGCTATGGCCGGGCGTCCTGTCTTGGGCAGGCCAGGTCACAGGGCGGGCCCCGGGGCCGCGTTGCGCGTCTGCCCGGGGGACGTCCATGTCCGGACGGACAGGGCGGGCGGCGCGGAACTGGCCCGAAGGGAGGGCGGCGGGGTGTCCGTTCCGGCAGCGGCCAAAATCTCCGCCGGAACGGACACGCTCCGGTCTTCGAACGCCCCTCGGCCCATCTCCCCGCCAAGCGGGAGCGGCCCGGACATCTCCGCAGCGCTGCCTTGGGAAGGGACAGGCCGTGCGGCGCCCGGGGCCGGGCGAAAGGGATTCATGAAATAACTTCGTCATGAAAGCGGGAAATCCGCTTCGGCTGCTGCCCGCCCCGGGGCTGCCCTTCCGGGCCGCCGCCGGGGCGAGCCGCGACTGTCCGGACTTGGTGCCATGGCCGCAGTTAAGACAAAGTTTCCACGGCAAAAATAGTTTGCCGCGATCCGCCGTCCTGCCGGGCCGGTGGCCGCGGAGGCTATGAGCGGGCCGCATTTTGAGGTAGTCTCGGCGGGGAAAAACAAGACCGAAACACAGAAAAGCACCACGGGCAGAGCAGTCCCAGAGCAGGAGCAAGACCATGGCAACCAAGATCATGGCGTTCGCCTATGCAGGCATAGTCTCGATTTTTCCGGTGTTCTCCGCCGCCCATGCCGCCGAGGGACCTTCGGTCACCCGCGCCATGAGCGCGTCGCCGCGTCCGCTGGCGCGGCCCGGCGATGCCGCGGTGCCGGTCGTGCCGGCCGTGGCCAATACCGGATTCGCCCGCTGGATCAGCGGTTTCCGCAGCCGCGCGCTGGCACAGGGCATCTCGGCGCGGACCTTTGACCGCGCCTTCCTCGGCGTCGAATACGATACTGACGTGATCTCGCGCGACCGCAACCAGGCGGAATTCGCCCGCACGCTGTGGGATTATCTCGACAGCGCCGTCTCCGAGACCCGGATCCGCAACGGCCGGGCCGCGCTGGCGCAATACGGGCCGGTGCTCGACCGGATCGAGGCGAAATACGGCGTCGACAAGGAGGTCGTCGCCGCGGTCTGGGGGCTGGAAAGCGCCTATGGCAGCTATCGCGGCTCGACGCCGATTGTCCCGGCGCTGGCGACGCTGGCCTATGACGGCCGCCGCGGCGCCTTCTTCGAGGAGCAGCTGGTCGCCGCGCTGAAGATCCTGCAGGCTGGCGACACCGACCCGCGCCACATGACCGGCAGCTGGGCGGGGGCGATGGGCCATACCCAGTTCATGCCGACCTCCTTCCTGGAATACGCGGTGGATTTCACCGGCGACGGGCGGCGCGACATCTGGTCGGAGGACCCCAGCGACGCGCTGGCCTCGACCGCTGCCTACCTGGCGCGGTTCGGCTGGGTCCGGGGCCAGCCCTGGGGCGTCGAGGTGCAGCTGCCGCAGGGATTCGACTATGTCCATTCCGGCCATGGCACCAAGCGGCCGGTCTCCGACTGGACGCGGATGGGCGTGCGCGGCACGGACGGCCGCCCGGTCGCCGATCACGGCAAGGCAGCGATTCTGGTGCCAGCGGGCGCGAACGGCCCGGCCTTCATGGTGTTCCGCAACTTCAACGTCATCGAGCGCTACAATGCGGCCGATTCCTACGTGATCGGCGTCGGCCATCTGAGCGACCGGCTGAAGGGCAAGGGCGGATTCGTCCGCGACTGGCCGCGCGGCGACCGGGCGCTGCTCTCGGCCGAGAAAAAGGAGCTGCAGAGCAGGCTGACCGCGGCGGGCTATTCCACCCAGGGCGTCGACGGGCGCATCGGGCCGAACACCATCGACGCGATCCGGGCCTACCAGATGGCGCGCGGGCTGGTTCCGGACGGCTATCCCAGCGCGGCTCTGCTCGAGCACCTGCGCTGACGCAGGGGCGGGCACGGAGTTTCCGCCTTTGTGCTTGACCTTCGCCGGGACTCCCCATATGACACCGCAACTCAGGCGGCGCGGACATTTCCGCGCTCCTTTACGTTATGAACCCAATGCCATGCCTCTTGTTGTATGGCTGACACCAGACGAGGATTACCCCCATGTCGCGCCGTTGCGAACTGACCGGTAAGGGCCCGATGGTTGGCAACAATGTCAGCCACGCCAACAACAAGACCAAGCGTCGCTTCCTGCCGAACCTGAACGACGTCACCCTGATCTCGGACGTGCTGGGCCGCTCGTTCAAGCTGCGGATCTCCGCATCCGCGCTGCGCTCGGTCGACCACCGCGGCGGTCTGGACGCGTTCCTGGCGAAAGCCAAGGACACGGACCTGTCCGACAACGCGCTGAAGATCAAGAAGGACATCGCCAAGGCACAGGCCGCCACGGCCTGATCCGGCGGACGGCCCGGGCAACCGGGCGAAAAGCTGACAAGTTTGACGCGCGACAGGGCCCTGTCGCGCGTTTTCCGTTTCCGGGGCTGCGTTCCGCCGGGATGCCGGCGCGCATGGCTTGCCAATCGCTGCCGGCTGCACAGTCTGCGCGGCATGCCGGGACAGAGGTGTCCGGAGGGAGCGGCATCCCCGGCGGCATGTCTGCCGGATCGGCCCAGACCTGCTTCCGCGAGCTGTGCGATCTTGTGCGGGCACGGCTCGGCGGGCTGCATTCTCCCGAACTGCTGATCCGCTCGCTGGATTTCGCCCGGATCGAACCGCTTCAGGGGCGGGGCGGCTGGGCGGCAACCGGGGCGGTGCCGAACCGCGAAGCAAGGGCGCTGGAACGCGGCGGCGCCGAGCTGATCGGCTTGGCGGCAACACGATGCACAAGCTGGCAGGCCCGATGATGGCGTGCGTGGGCATTCCGCTGCTGCATGTTGCCGACGCGACGGCGCAGGCGATCTCGGCAGCGGGGCTGCAGCGGCCCGGGCTGATGGCCACCGCCTTCTCGATGGAGCAGGATTTCCATGCCGGGCGGCTGGCTGCGGCCGGGCTGGAGCCTCTCGTGCCGGAGGCGGCCGAGCGGGCGGAGAACCACCGGATCATCTAAGGGGCACTCTGCAGGGATGTGGTGGCGCCCGGCAGCGAAGCGGCCTTCCGCGCCATTGCCGGGCGGCTGGCAGAGGATGGCGCCGATTGCCTGATCCTCGGCTGCACCGAGATCGGCATGGTGCTGCATCAGGGCAATGTCGCGCTGCCGGCCTTCGACACGACCCTGATCCATTGCGCGGCGGCATTGGCCGCGGCGCTGGCCTGACGGCCGGCATGGCCGGGCAGGGGCATCCCCGCCCCGCAGGGGCGGCTCAGGCCGGGGCCGCCTCCGCCGCCGCGCAGAGCCAGCCCTGCGCCTTGTGCTCGGCAAAGGACAGCTCGACCTCGGCATGCATCCGGCGGCTGACGCCGATCAGCGTGTCCGCCGCCGCGTCGATCGCGGCCAGCGCGCGGCGGCGGGCCTCGTCCGGGCTCATGCCGGATGATGCGCCATCCAGTGGCGCGCAATGTCGATCCGGCGCGCGAACCAGACCCCCGGAAAGGATTTCGCGTAGGCGATGAAGTCATGCAGCGCCTGGGCCCGCGCGGGCTGGCCGACCACCCGCATGTGCAGCCCGACATTCATCATCCTGGGCTGCGTCGCGCCCTCTTCGTAGAGCTGGTCGAAGGTGTAGCGCAGATGCTCGGCAAAGCTTTCCGGCGATCCGAAGGCGCCGTTGCCGAAACCGCCGTCATTGTTGACCAGCGAGTAGGGCACGACCAGATGCGGCTTGCCGTGCACCTCGGTCCAGTAGGGCAGATCGTCGTTATAGGCGTCGGAATCGTAGAGGAACCCGCCCTCCTCCGCGACCAGTTCGCGGGTATGCACGCTGGGCCGGGCGCGGCAGTACCAGCCGAGCGGGCGCGCGCCGGTGGTCTCGGTCAGCGACGCCACCGCCAGGCGGATGTGCTCGCGCTCCTCCTCGCGGCTGAGCAGCGCCACGTCCTCCCAGCGCCAGCCATGGCACATCATGTCATGGCCGCGTTCGCCGATCAGCCGCGCCGCCTTGCGGTTGCGCTCCAGCGCCACGGCGCAGGCATAGAAGGTCGCCTTGACGTCGAGCTCGTCGAAGATATCCATCAGCCGCCAGAACCCGGCGCGCGCGCCGTATTCGTACATCGACTCCATCGCCAGGTCGCGCCGGCCCGCGGGCCAGTGGGTATAGGGCACTTCCGACAGGGCGCGCTCGGGCTCGGGATCGCCGTCGCCGACCGCGGGCTCCGAGCCCTCCTCGTAATTCACGACGAGCGAGATCGCGATGCGCGCACCGCCGGGCCAGGTGACGTCGGGCGGCGTGCCGCCATAGCCCCTCAGGTCGCGGGGCGGTCCGGCGATGGCGGTTGCGGGGCTGTCCATGGGCTCACTCCGTCTCGGCCCGGGCCGCGGCCGGATGGCGCGCGGTCCAGTGATTGGCGATGTCGATGCGGCGGGCGAACCACACATCGGGGAAGGATTTCGCGTAGCGGATGAAATTGGCCAGCGCGCGGGTGCGGCCGGGATGGCCCGACAGCCGCAGGTGCAGCGCGACCGGCATCATCCGGGGCCGCGCGGCGCCTTCCTTGTAGAGCCGGTCGAAAGCGGCCTTCAGGTGCAGCTCGAAGTCCCGCGGCGATCCCGTCATGCCGGTCTCGAATTTCAGGTCGCTGTTGGCGAGCGTCCCGGGGACGACCAGATGCGGGCGGCCCCCCGCCTCGGTCCAGACCGGCAGGTCGTCATTGTAGCTGTCGGCGTCATAGGCGAAGCCGCCCTCCTCGGCGAGCAGCTCGCGGGTGTGCAGGCTTGCGCCGTAGCGGCTGGACCAGCCGAGCGGCCGCGCGCCGGTCGTCTCCGCGATCGAGGCGATGGCGCGGCGCAGCCGCATGGCCCGGGATGCCCCGCTGCCAGCGCCGAAACCGCAGCGGGAGCCATTCCGCCGCGGCGGGCCGCCGCGCCTCGAGCGCCTTCATCCGGCGCCAGTCCAGCCGGCGAAGAGCGTCTCGAACTGCGCCCGGTTCAGCGGCATTGCCCTGTCGGTCACGGGAGGCCAGGCGACGCCGGACTCCTCCAGGCGCTTGCAAGCCATGACCGGACCATTCGCCGTTGTCGCCCGGAATTGCCCATCGCGGCGCCATCGGTCCGGGCCCGATGGGCGGCGGCGCGACATGGCCCATCGTCGCGGAACAGCAGCTTGGGCCTGTCGGCCCGTTTCGAACGGAAGACGAAGACGGCTCCGGCGAACGGGTCTTCCTCCGGCACCGGCTGCACCAGCGCGGACAGGCCGTCATGGCCCTTGCGGAGCTCGACGGGCTTGGTGGCCACGCGGAACCGCACCCGGCCGGACGGGATCATGCCGGCGCCCGCACCACGGCGGCGCTCCGCTCGGCCGAGGCTCCGGGCTCGAGATCACGCCCTCGCGCTCCAGCCGCGAGAGCGCCGATCGCAGCGGCGTGCGAGACACGCCGGTCTGCTCGGCGAGCTGGCGTTCGCTGAGCACGTCCTCGGGCGCGAACCGCGTTTCGAGGATCGCCTGCTTGATCTCGCGCCGGCCTGCGGCGCCGGAGCGGCGCCCGACAGGACGGCCGCCTTCAGCGTCTCCACCGCGCGGGCCAGATCGGCGGGGTCCATGCCCTCTTCGGGGCAGTGGCTGCCATCCCAGTTGCGCACGAAGATCATCGCCGACTCCCAGCCTGCCGCGGCGAAGGCCGCTGCGTCAATCTGGGATCCGCAGGGCATGATGCTCTGACATCCCCATGACATCGCGGCGGGCGCCTGGCGGCGCCCGCGCGGGGATGCGCCGGGGCGCAGGCGATCCGAAAGGCGGCCCTCAGGGGCCGCCTTCCGCGTTGCCGGGACAGGCCTGCGTTTGGGGCCTGCGTTTGGGGCTTGCGGGGGCAGGGCCAGCCGGTAGAGTGAAGGCCAAGACGATGGCCCCCTTCGCCGCACCGGAGGACGCCGCGCGTCCCCTGCATCTTGTCTTTGCCGAAGACCTGTCTTCCTTCGTCGCCACCCTGGCACCCGAGCCCGCCGCCTGGGCCGCCGCCGCGGGCTTCAAGGCCGCGCCGGGCGAGCTTTTGCTGCTGCCGGGCGGCGAGGGCGGAACACGCGCCGCCGCGGGGGCGTCAGTTGCCGCTGCCGGTCATCGGGCCATGGCCGCCCGGCATGCCGTGCTGCATCTGGCCCGGGCCGCGCTGCAGGTCGACGGGGATCTCGACTGCGATCTCGCCCGCCTTCTCGAAGGTCAGCGTCAGCGGAACCATCGCGCCGTCCTCGAAAGGCCGGGTGAGTCCCATGAACATCACGTGGTCGCCGCCGCGCGCCAGCGCGTGGCGGCCATGGGCCGGGATCTCGAAGCCCTCTTCGACCTCGGTCATCCGCATCACGCCGTTGGCGTCCTGGAGATGGGTGTGCAGCTCGACCCGTTCGGCGGCGGGCGAGGCGGCCGAGACCAGCCGGTCGGGCGCGGAGCCGGCATTCTCGATGACCATGAAGGCGGCGCCCGAGGCCGACATGGGCGTCGAGGCGCGGGCATAGGCGTCATGGACGGAAATCTCTCCGGCCGATGCGGCGGCGGACAGGACGGACAGTCCTGCGGACAGGATGAAGGTGCGGAACATGGATGTCTCCTCCTCGGAATGCGTTGAAGCGGGTCAGAAGGAGAGGAGTGGGGGCCCCCTTGCCGGAAGGGCGGGATGCCGGAACCCATGCGCTGCCGGCTGCGCGGGGCGATGGCCCCCAGCCAGGACGTGCGGCGCCGGCGGGACCGGCAGAAGCGCGGGCGGCATCAGCCCCGCCAGCTGGTGGTGCGCTTGGGCGGCGGGCGGCGGCGCCCGGGCGACGAGATCGACCATTCGGCGGGGCTCTCCCAGGTCGCCTCGATCGGTGAACGGGTGGACCAGTTCCGGCCGCTGGCGGTGGTGCATGCCGCCGACAATGCCGCNGCGATGCTGGTCGCCGAGGAAGCGATCCTGCCGCCGATGATCTACGGGAGGGTCGATCCGTGACGCGGGCTTTCCTGGTGGTGATGGACAGCGTCGGCATCGGCGGCGCGCCGGATGCCGCGGCTTTCGGCGATGCGGGCGCGGACACGCTGGGCCATATCGCGGCGGCCTCAGCGCCAGGTGCCGGTCAGGCACGCCCGCGGGCGCCGCGACCACGTTCCTCCCCGGCAGGATCACCGCCTCGGCGAAACCGCCGTCGATCGCCTCGCCAACGAAGCCCATCGTCTCGCAGACCTGCGCCAGCCCGGCCCGGCAGTTGCGGCAGCTGCCGCAGGTCACCCGGCTGTCGACAATCACCCGGTCGCCGGCGGCAACATGGGACACGCCGCCGCCGACGGCTGCGACCATCCCGGTGAATTCATGCCCCGCCACCGAAGGCGCGCGGCTGATCCAGGCGCCGGTGCGGAAATTGTGCAGGTCCGACCCGCAGATCCCCGCCATCGCCACCCGCAGCAGCACCTCGTCCGCACCGGGCGCACCCGGAGCCGCAATCTCCTCGACCCTCAGGTCCTGCACGCCATGCAGCCGCACCGCCTTCATCGCTCAGCCCTTCAGATAGGCGTCGCGCATCGGCCCGACGGCATTGGCATGGGACGAGAACCCTTCGTAATCGGCGAGGATCTTCGCGTTCCGCGCCAGCTCGGGATAGCCCTTCGCGGTGACATAGCCGACCGAGGAGCGGCGCACGAAATCCGACACCGAGAGCGGCCCCCAGCTGCGCGCCCCGCCCGAAGTCGGCAGCACCGCATTCGGGCCGAGGGCGAAATTGCCGATGCAGACCGGCGTGTGCGGCCCCATCAGGATCTCGGCGGCTTCGGTGATCTCGCCGAGATGCTCGAAGGGCTGGGTCGAGAGCAGCTCCAGATGCTCCGGCGCGTACTCATTGACGAAATCATAGCTTTCCTGCAGCGAGCCGGTCAGGACGATGCCGCCGCAAGGCCCGCAGAGCACCGCTTTCGAGAACGCCTCCCGCTGCGGCGCCATCTGCGCCCAGTGCTCCGGCAGCGCGGCCAGCGCCTCCTCGGCGACCCGGCGCGAATGCGTCACCAGCCAGGCCGAGCTGTCCGGCCCGTGCTCCGCCTCGATCAGCAGGTCGAGCGCGGCCAGCCCGCCATGCACCGTGTCATCGGCCAGGATCAGCGATTCCGACGGCCCGGCAGGCAGGCCCGGATCGATCACCCCCGACAGGAGCCGCTTGGCCGCCACCACCCAGGGAGAGCCGGGACCGACGATCTTGCGGCAGGGCTTCACCGTCTCGGTGCCATGGGCCGCCGCCGCCACCGCCTGGGCGCCGCCGACCTTGTAGACGGTTTCCACGCCCGCCAGCCGCGCCGCGACCAGCGTCCCGCCGACCGGCCCCAGGGGCAGGGCTCACCCCACCCGGCGCAGCGCGTCCTGGCCGAGGGCCTTCAGCTCGTCGACAGAGCTCAGCCCCATCAGCTGCAGCGTGATGCCGATCTCGGCCGAAAGCATGTCGAAGGCCGCCGCCACGCCGCGGCGGCCCTCCGCCGCCACCGCCCAGGCAAAGGGCCGCCCCATCAGCACGAAATCCGCCCCCAGCGCCAGCGCCTTGACGATGTCGCTGCCGCGCCGGAAGCCGCTGTCGACATAGATCGCCTTGTCCGCCCCCAGCGCCGCGCGGATCTCGGGGATCAGCTCGACGGTCGACAGCCCGTGGTCGAGCTGCCGCCCGCCATGGTTGGAAATCACGATCCCGTCGATATCCTCGGCCGCCGCGAGCGCCGCATCCTCGGCATCGGAAATCCCCTTGATCACCAGCTTGCCCTTCCAGCGCTGGCGCAGCCGCCGGATCTTCTCCCAGGTCAGGTCCTTGTCCAGCCGGCCCGCCAGGGCCGCCGCCTGCGCCAGGGCCCCCTTGCCGTATTCCGGCCGCCCGGTGACCAGCTCCACCTCGGGAAAGCCGTTGCGCAGGAGGTCGAGCGACCAGACCGGCCTGGTCGCGAACTGCCAGAACAGCTGCGGCGTGATCGTCGTCACCGCGCGGAAGCCGTTCCTGCCGTCGCGCTCGCGGTTCGAGGTGATCGCCGTGTCGACCGTGACGAAGATCGTGTCCGACCCGGCGGCTTCGGCGGCGGCGACATAGCTGTCGGTCCAGTCCGCGTCCTTGTCGAGATAGAGCTGGAACTGCGGCACCTTCCCGCTGCGCTTCGCGATTGTCCCGAGCCCGTTGATCGAGAAGGTCGACAGCACCATCGGCACGCCGCGCGCCGCCGCCTCCTGGCCGATCAGAACGTCGCCGTCGCGGCGGTAGAGGCCGAGGAAGCCGACCGGACCGGGGCCGAAGGGCAGCGCATGGCGCTCGCCCAGCACCTCCGCCGACAGGTCGAGCGGCCCGAACGGACGCAGCGTGCGCTGGCGCAGCGCCCAGGCATCGAAGCCCTCGCGGTTGCGGCGCAGCGTGGTTTCGGAGAACGCGCCGCCCTCGATGTAATCGGCGAAGATGCGCGGCAGGCGGCGGCGCGCGGCCGCAGCGAAATCCTCGACATTCTGGTAGCGGCGGGAAAAGCTCATGAGTCTGCTCCGGAAATGCTGTCGCTCAGGACCTGCCACCCGCGGGCGGCAGGGGCAAGACGCCCGGCCGCTTGGCGCAACGGCAGGGCGGGGAACCGTGCCGGCCGCGACCGGCCCGGCCCCCGGCTTCCTCGATCTCGACCGCGATGCGGGCGAGGCGATGGCGGCGGAGACCGGCGCCGCCTTCGAGCCCTGCGACCTGCGCGACATCGAGGCGCTGAAATCCGCCGTCGCGCGGCTGGCGGAGCGCTGCGGTCCCGCCACGGTGCTGGTCAACAATGCCGCGCGCGACGACCGGCATGACTGGCGCGAGGTCACGCCGGACTACTGGGACGAGCGCATGGCGACCAACCTGCGCCACCAGTTCTTCGCCATCCAGGCCGTGGCGCCGGGGATGATCGCCGCCGGAGGCGGGTCGATCGTCAACATGGGCTCGGGGTCCTGGCTTCAGGGCACGCCGCAGCTGCCGGTCTACGGCACTGCCAAGGCCGGGGTGCACGGGCTGACGCGGATGATGGCGCGCGAGCTCGGGCCGCACCGCATCCGGGTCAATGCGGTGATCCCCGGCTGGGTGATGACCGAGCGCCAGCAGGAGCTCTGGGTGACGCCGGAGAAGCTCGACGGGCTGCGCGCGCGGCAATGCCTGCCGGACCTCCTGGCGCCCGGCGACTTGGCCGATGCGGTGCTGTTCCTCGCCTCGGACGCGGCGAAGATGATCACCGCTGCCGAGCTGATCGTGGATGCAGGCGCGCTCTAGCGCGGTGCCGCAAGAGCCAGATGGGCGGGCTGGCGCCCGGCGCGGCTACCGCGGCAATGGCGCCGGCCAATCCTGTCCCTCGCCGCGGATCGGCGTAGCGGCCCGGATTTCCGCGAAGCATGGCGGCAAGGCCGCTTCCGGCGCGGGGGCGAGGCCGTGCCGCCCCCGCGCTCCGGAGGAGTTCTCGATCCGCTTGCGGGAATTTTGCATCAGGCTCGGGGGCGGGCCGGGATGCGGTCAATGACCGGAGAACTCACCGCCTGGGCGCCGGGCGGGGCCGACACGGCGCGTCGGCTGCGGCTCTGACCGAACCGTCTCCGTCCGTGCGGGATCAGGCGCCTGGGGCCTGGGCATCGGCATGCCGTGCCGGTCGGCAATGCCGTGCATGGCCACCGGCGGCCGGAAATTGCAGGGTTTCGGCCTGAGTCGTGCTCTTCCTTGCAGGGCATGGCGAAGGAAACAGGGCGAAATCTGCAGGGTATCAATGCAATGGGACTTGTTCAGGACGAACTGGGGAGTGGGAAGCATCAGGGAACGATCCGAGGTCGCTTCACCGTCCCCAGCCCCTCGCTCTCGACGGCCAAACTGACAGGCCGTGGCTTGGCACATTACGCAAACGGAATCGCGGTTCATGGAAGGCCATGCAGCCGCCGCGCCATTGCCGCCAAAGTCCTTTTTCCGTCTCGGACAAGGCGCTGCCAATCTACGCCCCCCCGACCAATAACGCTTGCGCGTCATCCCGAACCGAAAGGCTCGGTGGACCGTCCTACGGAACGGCGTCGTCGCAGCCCTCTGATGCCTGTGGTTTCACGCGCCCGGCATAGGCGCGCGCCAGCGCCAAGAGCATGTCCTCGCGGCCGAGCGGGCGGCCCAGCACCTCGGCCAGCGAGATCGGCAGCGTGCCGCCCTGTTCGATCAGCCCGGGATCGGGCGCGGCGGCCAGATTCGCCAGATGCGACAGCCGCCCCGCCTGCCCGGCGCTTTCCAGCAGGATGCCCGCGGCCTTGCAGTCGTAGAGCAGCACGTCGTTCGGCCATTTCAGCGAGATCGCGGAGCGGGCCACGCCCACCGCCTCGAAGGCTTCGGCCAGCGCCACGGCGGCGACGAAGCTGCGCAGGCCGATCCGAAATCCGGCGGCGTCGCCCATGGCGCGCGGGTCTTCACCCATCCGCAGGCGCATCACGTCCCCGAGGTGATCGACGGCATCGCCGCGCGCGAGGCCGAGGAGCTGCTGCGCGGCTTCTTCGCCGATCGCCGCCGCTGAGGCGCCGCGCCCCTTTCCTGCGGGCGGCCGAGCCCCTACCTTCGCGGCAGCGACAGGAGAGCGGCATGCATGACAGCGACGACGACTATCTGCACCGGGATGGCCGGTTCGAGCGGATCCTCTACATGATCGTCTTCCTGGTCCTCTTCGCGATCGGCGAGACGCTGCTCTGGGCGGTGACCGTGGCGCAGATGATCTGGGTCGCGGTCTATGGCCGCCCGAACGACCATGTCGCCGAATTCGGCGCGCGGCTCGGCGTCTGGATCAAGCGCGTGGTGCTCTACCAGTCGGGCGCGACCGACGAGAAGCCCTTTCCGTGGCGCGAAATCGACTGAGCCGCGCGGGATCCGGGCCGGACGGCCGGGGCCGGAAGACGGAGGCCGGAAGACGGAGGCCGGAAAATGGACCGGATTTTAACTGTTAGGACGGCGGTAACGGCAGGGGCCTAGGGTCGGTGGCGATTTGCGCCAAGAGACCGGAACCGTCCCATGTACACGCCGCTCCTGCCCGGCACCTCGCTTTCCAGCTGGCTCTACCTGAAAGACAGCCGCGCGGCCCAGCTCGGCGCCTTCTCCCAGGACGGGCTGCTCAAGCGCGAACAGCAGAATTTCGTGCAGAAGATCGGCCAGATGTCCTCGGTGGACGATCTAATGAAGGACTACCAGTCGCTGAAGGTGGCGCTGGGGGCGCATGGGCTGAAGGACGACCTGCCCAACCGCTATTTCATCCGCCAGGTGATCGAGCAAGGCACCGACGATCCCGGCGATTTCGCCAACCGCCTGTCGGACGGGCGCTATGCGGCGCTGGCCAAGACCTTCGAGGCGCTGGGGCTGACCGGGACCGGCGGGGCCGGGGCTGCGCTGCCGACGCTCAGCGACGGTCTGGCAAGCGCGGTGCAGGCCGCCCATGGCGAAAGCCCGATCTACCTCAATGCGGCGGCGCGGATGTCGAGCAGCCTGACGCTGGGGCTGCTCGGGGCCGACTCGGCCGAGCGGATCTGGGAACGGGCGCTGCGGGTGCCGGGCATGGCCAACACCTTGGGCCGGATCCTCGGCACCTCGGCCACGGTCAGCCTGCTCGACACCAAGGGCCAGATCAGCGTCTTCCGGGATGCGGCGGAGGCCGCCTTCGGCGGCGACCGGCTCTCCGTGCTGACCGATCCGTCGAACGCCTTCGCGGTGGCCGATGCCTATCTGGGCACGGCGGGGCAGGCGCTGGAGGCGGGATTTTCCTATGGCGGCATGAAATCGCGGATCGACGCCATCACGAAAGCCAGCAGCGCGGATGCCGCCCGCTGGACGGCGCTGCAGGCGGATGCGCCGCTGCGCGACGTGCTGGCCAAGGCGCTCGGCGTGTCGGCAGGTTTCGCAGGGCTGTCGGCCGCCGACCAGATCGCCGAGATGAAGACCCGCGCCGGGGCCGTGTTCGGCCGGTCGGAATTCAGCGTCTTCAGCAGCCAGGCCAGCCAGACCCTGATGGGCGACCGCTATCTGGACCCGGATGGCAAGGGGCTCGCCGGGGCCTTTTCGCTCGGTGCCTTCACCGAAGCGGTCTCGGCGGCGCGCGCCGAGGGGCCGAGCATCGACCAGAAATGGGACAGCGTGCTGAAGGTCGAACCGCTGCGCGAAGCGCTCGTCCAGGGGCTGGGGCTGCAGGACGGGTTCGCGGCGCTGTCGCCGGAAGGGCAGGTCGACGCGCTGAAGGCGGCCATGAAGGCGCAATACGGGACAGAGGATGTCGGCGCGCTGGAGGACCCGAAGCTTCTGGCCGCGCTGTCGGGCGCCCAGGTCGATGCGCGAATCGCAGAGGTCACGAAGAACTATGTCGAGCAGGAATTCCGCATCGCCGTGGGCGAACTGCGTCCCGAGCTGAGGGTCGCCATGTCGTTGGCCGAAGAGCTGAGGACTGCGGTGGAAACCGGCGGCACCGAGTCCGGCCAATGGTACCGCATCCTCGGCAATTCGGTGCTGCGCGAGGCGTTCCAGGGCGCCTTGGGGATGGGCGCCAATCTCGGCCAGATGGAGCTCGACGCCCAGGTGTCGCTGATGCGGGCCGGGGCCGAGCGGCTGATCGGGTCGCAGAGGGCGGCGGATTTTCTCGATCCGCAGAACCAGGACAAGCTGATCACCCAGTATCTGGCGCGGGCCGGCAGCAGCGGGACCAGTTTCGCGGGCGCCCCCTCGGGATCGCTTTTTGCCAGCGCCTCGGCCGGATCGATCCTCGCGACCCTCTACGGGGCCTGATCCGCTGCAGGCCTTTCGATGCGCACTACCGGACTTGGCGCGGGGGCCCGGTGTGGCGGACTGAGGCGTCTGATCCGTCAGCCAGGCCCTGGTTGAGCCAAGCGAGGACTTGCCCGGGTGTCCAAGCGGCCTGGTCCGCCCGCAGGCCCTTCGATGCGTACCGCCGGAATTGGCGCGGGCGCCCGGCACGGTTGCCTCCGCGCTGCCGTCATTTACATGCTGATCGGCACGGCCAAGCCGAACGGCATCGCCCTGCAAGGAGGGCTCGCCGATCTCATTGCCCACATTTCGGACCTGCCGGTCCCGCGAATGCCGAATTGCTGCCGTGGTACTGGAAAAGGCCGGAATGGCGATCGGCGCAGGCAGCCTGATGGCCCGCGTCACAAACGTCCCGTCGATGGGCGCGGTCGGCAAGCGGAACGGCGAACCCCCTTGAGCTCATTGGCGCCAATACCGACAAAATCTATTGCGGCGAGATGATCTGGGTCGACAATGGCACCGTGGACGGGATCACGACCTTTGCCGACCGCGGCATCGAATGCCTGCAGGAGGTCCTTGCCGACATCCGCACCCAGGCAGGCGGACCCCGAGAGTTCCTGCGCGACGCGCAATGGGAGTCCGTCGCCATTGAACGCATCATGTCCGGGGAGGAAAGGCGCTGAGGCAAGACGGCTCTGCGCGTCGCCTTGCGTCGATGGCTGCTCGCCGGGAGGCGGACGAAATCTGCGGCTGGCACCTTGCGGACCATACCTTCTCGGTGGTTGCGCGTGCCGACGCCTTCGCCGAACCGTGCGGGCCAGGCACGGAACTGCCTGCAAGACGTCGGTCTCCCTCCCGCGCTTCCGGGGGCACGATGCCGTCCACCGGCGCCATCCACGCGCCTTGCAGGGCTTCGGGATAACCGTCCAGAGACCGAGTTCCGAGTTGCGGTGCGGCTAGCTGCGGGGCCGCTTGCAGTCCATTTCTGGGCGTCCATTCCAGTGCGGATGCACGGCATTTCCAGCCCCCGGAACGCGAAGGACCGAACTGAGGCGGTGGATGCCGCCACCCAACGACATCCCGCAGGCCATGATGGTCCCTTCGCGAGGGCGGGGCGGAGGGCACGGCCATGACGAAGTCCATCAGCATGCGGGCCCTCGATCTGGCAAACGGCAGGTTCCAGGTCTGCGCCGTGGAGCCGGTCGGGCCGTGTTTGCCCCCCTGTTCGGCAGCCGCAATCTTCGGATCGCCGACGGGGGCTTCGAGCGGACATGCGCTCGGCCTCTTGGCGCGGCCTCCGATGGCGCCACGGGCCGGAAGGCCGGGTCAGAGAGCCGCAAGCGCTCCGGCCTCGGGCCTGAATCGCCCTGCCTTGTCCTTCGAATTCCCTGCCGCCTGCTCCCCGCCGATCGCCCACCTTGGCCTTGCGGCCATGTCGTGCCCTTGGCTTTCCCGGGGCTGAGCCACGCCATCCGGGAGTCCTTCTGCGCCCTGGCCATGCTCCGAAGTGAGCAGGCGGACGCCATGGTCCGGTAGAGCCTGCGGAGGCGGGCCATCTTGCCGAGCCGGGTCCCGCCGCTGGCCGATCGCTGCCTCGGGACAAGGCCGGGCCGGGCCGCGACATTGCGGCCGCTGTCGAAGGTTTCGGGATCCGGCGCGGCCGCGGCTCCCGCAGCGACAGCGGCGGTCCCGGGGGCATGTCCGTCTCCGTTGCCGATTCCGGATCGTCTGCCGGGGGCAGGACCAGCTTGGCAAGATGTCCGGCCTGGCGAAGATGGACCGCTCCCATCTCCCGGGCTCCCGGGCGGGGAGCGGAAGATCGCCCGCCTTGCCGACGGGAGCGGCGTCCGGCAAGCTTCAGGCTTGCCGGCCCTTCCGGTGCCGCGAGGCGCTATCCGGCAAGATGGCCCCGGCGGGCATCGGCACGCCTCGGGCGCTGGCGGAGCGGGCCGGAAGGCACCGGCCCGCGCGCAGACAGACAGCGGCGCCGGGTCAGGCGGCGAGCTCGATCCAGACCGGGACGTGGTCTGAGGGTTTCACCCGGCCGCGCACGGCGCGGTCGATCTGGGCGTCCTCCAGACTTCGCTGCCGTCGATCCGCTTGACCGTGTCGCCCAGCTCCACCGCCCGCGTGACCGAGCCGTTCATCGGCATCCGGTCCTTGTCATGCGCGGTCAGCGTGGTCAGCCCGCCCAGCGGCTCGGCGCCGTGGCGGCCGTTCTGCGGGCCCGGCACCGGCACCTTGCCCGCGGCCAGCTCGTCGAGGATCTCGATGAAGCGCTCGGCGGTCAGGTCCTCGTAGTAATCCTTGCCGATCTGGACCATCGGCGCATTGGTGCAGGAGCCGAGGCATTCCACCTCTTCCCAGGAGAACCGGCCGTCCTCGGACAGCACATGCGGCTTCTTCGCGATCTTCTCTCGGCAGATGCCGATCAGATCCTCGGCGCCGCAGATCATGCAGCTGAGCGTGCCGCAGACCTGGACATGCGCGACCGAGCCCACCGGCTGCAGCTGGAACATGAAGTAGAAGGTCGCGACCTCGAGCGCCCGCATGTAGGGCATGCCCAGCATGTCGGCGACATGCTCGATCGCGGGCCGGGTCAGCCAGCCTTCCTGTTCCTGGGCGCGCCACAGGATCGGGATGATCGCCGAGGCCTGGCGGCCCTCGGGATAGCGGGTCATCTGCGCTTCGGCCCAGGCGCGGTTCGCGGGCGTGAAGGCGAAGCTGTCGGGCTGTTCGGGATGGAGGCGACGCAACATTCAGGCTTTCCCTTCTGCTAGCCCGCAGCACCGGACGGGTGCCCGTCCTGCCGCCGGATATTCGCTCGGTGCGCGGTTCCGCGCGCGGTCTTCGCTGTGCAATTTCATCTCCCGCGCGGGCCGGGCCGCGCCTCCGGGGACCGTGCGGCCGTGCTGCCGGACACCTCCCGTCCGCTGCAGCCCCCCGCGTGCTCCGCCGCCGATTTGGCAGGAAATCCCGCGCTGCACAACGGCATAAATGGAGGGGATCCGCAGCGCCGTCACTGTTCGCACTCCACCAGCCGGGCAATCCGCGTCGAGCGGTCGAAGGTGATCCTGCCCTTGCGCAGCAGCCGCTCCAGCGTCTGGGTGAAGAGATCGTCGGTCAGCCGCATCATGCCGGGCTGGAGGCTCCCCGGAATGCCGAGCGCCGCGCCGAAGGNCCGGGAGCACATCCGCGCNGCAGCACCGCGGCGCGGCCGAGATCGACCTGGCAGCCCTGCGCGGAGAGCGTGCGCCGCCCGGCCTCGAGGAACTCCGCCTCGGACAGGCCCAGCACGCGGCTGCGCTCCTCGGCCAGCGCCTGCTGGCGGTCCGAGGCCGCCTTGGCCGCGGTATAGGCCTCGACCTGGCCGTCGGTCAGCACCGGACGGCAATTCGACAGCAGGACGATATTGGCGATGTCGGTGTCGCACAGGAAGGCCGGTCCGCCGCGTTCCTGCACCAGCAGGCCGCCCTCATAGGGGCCGATCACCGAATAGCCGCCGGTTCCGTCGAAATCAGGCAGGCCGTCCTCCGCCGCAACGGCGGGGACCGCACCGATCGCTGCCATTGCCAGCCCGGCCAGAAACGCCCGGGCCTGCCTTGCATGCGGATGCATCTGCATCCCTTTCCATCCATTGCCCGCGGAGCGGTCCGGCTGCCGGGTATGGCCTGGCGCCCCCGATCCGGTCCCTGCCCCGCCTCGAAACATCCTAGCGGTCGACCTCGCCGAACACGATGTCCATCGTGCCGATCAGCGCGGCGACATCGGCCAGCTGGTGGCCCTTGGCGACATGGTCCATCGCCTGCAGGTGCAGATAGCCCGGCGCGCGGATCTTGGCGCGGTAGGGCTTGTTGGTGCCGTCCGATTTCAGGAACACGCCGAATTCGCCCTTGGGCGCCTCCACCGCGCAATAGACCTCGCCCTCGGGGACGTGGAAGCCCTCGGTATAGAGCTTGAAGTGATGGATCAGCGATTCCATCGAGGTCTTCATGTCGCCGCGCTTCGGCGGGGTGATCTTGCCGCGCGCCAGCACGTCTCCCTGGTTTTCGGGCGCCTGCAGCTTGGCGCAGGCCTGGCGGATGATCTTCACGCTCTCGCGCATCTCGGCCATACGGCAGAGGTAGCGGTCATAGCAGTCGCCGTTCTTGCCCACCGGGATCTGGAAGTCGAACTCGTCGTAGCATTCATAGGGCTGCGCGCGGCGCAGGTCCCAGGCCAGCCCGGAGCCGCGCACCATCACGCCCGAGAAGCCCCAGTCGAGGATCTCCTGCTCGGTCACCACGCCGATGAAGGCGTTGCGCTGCTTGAAGATGCGGTTTTCCGTGAGCAGGCCATCGATGTCGTCGAGCACCTTGGGGAACTCGACCGCCCAGGCGTCGATATCCTCGATCAGCTTCGGCGGCAGGTCCTGATGCACGCCGCCGGGCCGGAAATAGGCCGCATGGAGACGCGCGCCGCAGGCCCGCTCGTAGAAGATCATCAACTTCTCGCGCTCCTCGAAGCCCCAGAGCGGCGGCGTCAGCGCGCCCACGTCCATGGCCTGCGTGGTCACGTTCAGCAGATGGTTCAGCACCCGGCCGATCTCGCAGAACAGCACCCGGATCAGCGAGGCGCGGCGCGGCACCTCGGTGCCGGTCAGCTTCTCGATGGCGAGGCACCAGGCATGTTCCTGGTTCATCGGCGCCACGTAGTCGAGCCGGTCGAAATAGGGCAGGTTCTGCAGGTAGGTGCGGCTCTCCATCAGCTTCTCGGTGCCGCGGTGCAACAGCCCGATATGCGGATCGCAGCGCTCCACGATCTCGCCGTCGAGCTCAAGCACCATGCGCAGCACGCCATGCGCCGCCGGGTGCTGCGGGCCGAAATTGATGTTGAAGTTCCGGATCTTCTGTTCGCCGGTCAGAGCATCGTCGAAATTCGCGCCGTCCATCATGCCCGTCCTCCTTCGCTCCGCGCGGGCACGGCGCCCGCCGCGGAGTCCATGTGTGCGTTATCCGCCTGCGGCCGTTCGGCAGCCGCCCATTGCCAGCTCTCCGGCGCGTCGCTGCCGAAGCGCTCGCGGATGAAGTCGTACTGGACCTTCAGCGCGCTGCCGAGCATCTCGCGGACCGACTCGGGCATGTCCAGCCCGGTCCCCTCGTTCGAGCGCCGCCCGAAATCGGCCGGCATATGGTCGATTCCGGCGAAATCGCAGAACATTCCAACCGTGTCCTCGGTGAAGAGCTTCTCGTAGAACAGGTACTGGATCCGCTCGCGCGGCACCGCCGCCTCGAGCTCGGTGATGGTGCGCCGGTAGTTCGAGCGCGGCAGGTCCGCTGCCTGGTAGTTGCCCAGGTAATGCTTGAGCGCCTTGTGCGCCGCCGCCTCGAAATCCGCGCCGGAATTGCGGGCCAGGATGTTCTTCGAGGCCATGCGCGCCTGCGACCAGAGCCGGTCGACCGGATCGCGCATGATGAAGACGAAGCGGGCCTCGTCGGCGAGGCTGTCCATGAAGCCGAAGACCGTCCGGTCGCAGGTCGCGTAGGACGGCGTGAAATCGCACAGATGCGTCGCGTCCCCGGCCCGCGCGGTCATCAGCCGCAGATAGGCTGCCAGCCCGCGGTCGTCGGGCGCGAAGAGCTCGGCCCGCTGCGCTGCCATCTGCAGCTCGGCGAGCTTCTGGCCGAACTGGAAATTGTCCGCCGCCAGCATCGTGTCGAGATGGCGCTTCATGTTCCTGATGGCGACCTTGCGGGCCTGCATGTCGAAGCCGTAGCGCGTGTCGAAGAAGTGGCATTCCTTCATCGGCGGCATGTAGCACCGCGGATGCCCGGCCACGTAATCGGCAAGCCAGGTCGTCCCGCCCTTCTGCGCGCCGACGCAGTAGACCACCGTCTTCCCGTCTGGGAAGCGCATCGGATTGGCCGCAATGCTGGTCACGTTACTCATGTCACCGACACCCTCTTGCGCTCCACGCGCGCCTTGAACCTGTCCCACTGCACCACCGCACGCTGGTGGCGGCCTTCGCCGATCATGTCGGCGCCGTCATGGCCGCGGACGCGGAACCAGACGAATTTCCCGTCGAAGGATTCGATTTCGGTCTCGACCGTCACGGTCAGCCCGGGCGGCGTCGGCGCCACATGGGTCAGCTCGAACCCGGTCCCGAGCGAGCCCTCGCCCGGTTCGTAGAAGGGCGCGATCTGCTCGACGCAGGCCCATTCGAACAGGCCGATCATGTAGGCCGAGGCCAGCACATGCGGCATCGGATCCATCACCCGCGCGTCGGGAAACAGCAGGGGCACCACCTCCTCGGGACGGACCACGCGGGAAAACGTGGCGCGGTCACCTATGGAGAGCCCCGGCTTCACGCGTCAGGCCTCTTTCTTCTCGTCGCCGGGCAGGATGTATTCGGCACCCTCCCAAGGCGACATGAAGTCGAACTGCCGGTATTCCTGCACCAGCTTGACCGGCTCGTAGACCACGCGCTTCTCGACTTCGTCATAGCGGACTTCGGTATAGCCGGTGGTCGGGAAGTCCTTGCGCAGCGGATGGCCGCGGAAGCCGTAATCGGTCAGGATGCGGCGCAGGTCGGGATGGCCCTTGAAGAGGATCCCGAACATGTCGAACACTTCGCGCTCGAACCAGTTGGCCGAGGGGAAGATGCNCGGTGAGGCTCGNGCACCATCTCGTCCTCGAACACCGCGGCGCGCAGGCGGATCCGCTGGTTCTGGTACATGCTGAGGAGATGGTAGACGACGTCGAAGCGCTTCTCGCGCTGCGGATAGTCGATCGCGGTGATGTCGACCAGCGTCGAGAACCGGCAGGTCGGCTCGGTGCGGATGAAATCGGCGAAGCCCGGCAGGCGCGCGGGCGCCACGTTCACGGTCAGCTCGCCGAGGGCGANTCTCGGNTCGACANGGACGCAGTCCGGGCGCTTGAGCTCCAGCGTCGCGGCGAGTTCCTCGAGTTCCTGGCTCATGGTGCCTCCTCAGCGGACGATGGTGCCGGTGCGGCGGATCTTCCGCTGCAGCTGCATGATGCCGTAGAGCAGCGCTTCGGCCGTCGGCGGGCAGCCCGGCACGTAGACATCGACCGGCACGATGCGGTCGCAGCCGCGCACCACGGAATAGCTGTAATGGTAGTAGCCGCCGCCATTGGCGCAGGAACCCATCGAAATGACGTAGCGCGGCTCGGGCATCTGGTCATAGACCTTCCTGAGCGCCGGAGCCATCTTGTTGGTCAGGGTGCCCGCGACGATCATCAGGTCGGACTGGCGCGGCGAGGCGCGCGGCGCGGTGCCGAAGCGTTCGAGGTCGTAGCGCGGCATCGAGGTATGCATCATCTCGACGGCGCAGCAGGCAAGCCCGAAGGTCATCCAGTGCAGCGACCCGGTGCGCGCCCAGTTGACGATGTCCTCCACCGAGGTCAGCAGGAATCCCTTGTCCTGCAGCTCGCGGTTCAGGGTCTGGGTCGCGACCTCGCGGTCGGGCCCGGCGGAATAGGCGGCGGTGCTCACTGCCATTCGAGCGCCCCTTTCTTCCATTCATAGGCGAAGCCCGCGGTCAGCACGCCGAGGAAGGCCATCATCGACCAGAAGGCGGTCATCGAGATGTCCNTTGAAGGCGACGGCCCAGGGGAACAGGAAGGCGATTTCCAGGTCGAAGATGATGAACAGGATCGACACCAGGTAGAACCGCACGTCGAATTTCATCCGCGCATCGTCGAAGGCGTTGAAGCCGCATTCATAGGCGCTGACCTTCTCGGGGTCGGGGTTGCGCACCGCGGCGATGCCGGCGGCGGCGATCAGGATGACCCCCAGCGCGATGGCGATCCCGAGGAAGACGAGGATGGGAAGGTACTCTCTCAAAAGCTCGTCCACGGTCACCTCCTCCTGAGCAGCATGCCTTGACTGGCTAGTTATCGTGGATAAGCCCGTCAAGATTTCCGGTCAACCAACGGGAGGTTAATTCGGCCGGGATAAATGCAATAGCCCACAGGAGTTTACCGATTGGAATCGCCCGGCAGCGCGCTAATGACGCAGCCCCCCGGCCTTCCGGGGCGCAACGGGGGCGCAAGCCCGTGCCGGCGGACGCGGAAACCGCCGCAGGCGGGGCCTGCGGCGGTCAAGGCATCGTGAAGGGCAAAGGTCCCGCGGACCCGGCTCAGCCGCCGGTGTAGCTGCGCCCGTAGCGGCGTCCCAGCGAGGTGAAGAGCTCGTAGCCGATCGTGCCGGCCACGTCGGCCAGCGTGTCGAGCCCGTGATCGGCATTCACCAGATCCAGCGTCTCGGGATCGTGGTCGAGCGCCGAGACGTCGATCGTCAGCAGGTCCATCGACACCCGCCCGACCAGCGGACAGGCGGTCTTGCCCGACCACAGAAGCGCCCGGTTCGACAGTGCGCGGTGGATGCCGTCGGCATAGCCCGCCGCGACGGTCGCGATCCGCGTCGGCTTCGTCGCGCCCCAGACCCAGCCGTAGCCCACGGCCTCGTCGGGCTCGACGGTGCGCACCTGGATCACCGGCAGGCTCAGCGTCACCACCGGCGCGGCCGCTTCGAAAGGCCGCCCGCCATAGAGCCCGATGCCCGGACGCACCACCTCGTAATGGTAGTCGCGGCCGAGCAGGACGCCGCCGGTCGCCGGAAGAGCCGGCCCTTGGGCCGCTCCTCCCGGACCCCCGCCATGTGCCTTCCGCGGGACCGGGGCCCGCGAGCCTGACACCACGGCGCGGGATCACGCCTGCCGCTGCTGGGCGCGCCGCCAGGCGCCAGGGGGATCGCCGACAATGGTGCGGAACGCGCGGATGAAGGCCGATTCCGATTGGTAGCCGACCTGCGAGGCAATCTCCTCGAGCGGGATGTTGGTGTCCCTAAGGTACTGAGCGGCCAGCTGCATCCGCCAGAGCGCGAGATAGCGCATCGGCGAATGGCCGATCACCGAGGTGAAGCGCTCGGACAGAACGGCGCGCGACAGGCCGCTTTCCTTCGCCAGCCCGTTCAGTGTCCAGGCCGCCTGCGGCTGGCCGTGCATCAGCTGCAGCGCGCGGCGGACGCCGTCGTCGCGCATCCCCGCGAGCCAGCCCTTGGAATGCTCCGGCAGGCTCTCGATATGGCGCCGCAGCACGCGCACGAAGAGCAGTTCGCTGAGCTTCGACAGCACCGCTTCGCCGCCGGCCCGCTGCGCGTCGCGCTCGCGCAGCGCGCTGTGGATCAGGTCGACCTCGATATGGTTGCCGTTTTCCGGGCGCGGCGACAGCACCCTGAGCGGCAGCGCCTCGAGCAGCGGGTTGAAGGGCGACTCGGCGCAGGCGAAGTAGCCGCAAACGAAATGCATGCTCGAGCGGCCGCTGTCGTCGAGATCCATCATGATCGGCAGCTGGCTGTCTCCGGGACGGCGGTAGAGGTCGAGATCCGGTTCCAGCCGGTCGCCGATATTGGACACGAAGATATGTCCGTGCCCGTGCGGATAGAAGATGACATCGCCCTCGCGGAACTGGACCGGGGGCTGCGGGCTCTCGGTATCCTCGACCCAGCAGCTCCCCCTCAGCATGATGTGGAACGGAATCACATGGCTGGCCCCGGGCATCACCCGATGGCCGATCAGCTTCATGTTCGGGGTTTCGGCGACGACCGGGTCGCAGGCACGCACATCGAAGAAAACGGCACCGTTGAGGCGTACGGACTGCAGGACGTTCGACAGCACATCCATATGGTTCTCCTTCCGCGGGAACCGGGTCAGCCTGCATGCCGACCCGGACGATCTGCATGTGCATAGCATGAAAACAGGAAATCTGCATGGAAACGAAGACACCTGCGCATGGCCGGAAAGCGGCTTAGGAGCTAGCCTGAATGCAACCTGGAGCAGAATCCGGGCGAAAATGATTTCGGACAGCCAGCGGAGGAACACATGGACAGCCTGCAGATCGACATTCCCGAACGGCTACGCGCCGCTGCGGTCACCCCGGAGAGCCCGGGCTATGACGAGGCCCGCGCGCTCTACAACGGCATGATCGACAAGCGGCCGCGCTTCATCCTGCGCTGCCGCGATCCGGAGGACGTGCGGGCGGCGATCGGTTTCGCCCGCGCCGCGCAGCTGCCGCTGGCGATCCGCGGCGGCGGCCATAACGCCTGCCGAATCCGGAAGGCCGGCCGGGACCGCCCGCCGCCGCCCTCCCGGGCCGGGCTTCCGCCGCTGCGGTATCGCGCGATACCGCGGCGGGCATTGGAGCCGCAGCCCGGATCGGCCAAGCATGGGGACGGACCGGAAGCCCGCCGGAGGAGAGGCGGGCCGGGAAGATCGGAGGACGCCCCATGGGCAAGGTCACGCTAGAGAACATCACCGACATCGTCACCGCCTCGCTGGGGCGGAACGGCGAGATCGACGCCCGCCAGCGGGAGATCATGGCCGCGCTGCTGCGCCACCTGCACGGCTTCGCCAAGGAAGTCCGCCTGCAGCATCACGAGTTCCTCGCCGCCTGCGACTTCCTCGCCCGCGCCGGGCAGACCTGCGATGACAAGCGCCAGGAATTCATCCTGCTCGGCGACATCCTCGGCGTCGAGGTGCTGGTCGACATGCTGACCAACGCGGTCGAGGACGGCGAATCCGAGTCGACCGTCCTGGGCCCGTTCTACCGCGGCAACCCGCCGGTCCTGCCCAAGGGCGCCTCGACCGTGCAGAAGGCGTTCGACGGCCAGGAGACGGTCTATTTCGAGGGCACCATCCGCGATGCCGCGGGCCAGCCGATCCGGGGCGCGATCCTCGATGTCTGGGAGGACGCGCCGAACGGGCTCTACGAGAACCACGATCCCGAGCAGCCCGACTACAACCTGCGCGGCCGCTTCGAGACCGACGAAAACGGCCATTACGCCTTCCGCGCGATCCGCCCCGTGCCCTATCCGATCCCCTCCGACGAGACCGCAGGCGAATTGCTGCGCTACATGGGCCACCATCCGAACCGCCCCGGCCACATGCATTTCATGATCGCCCGCGACGGCTACCGCACGCTGATCAGCCAGGTCTACGACAGCTCCTCGGACTGGCTCGACAATGACAGCGTCTTCGCGGTCAAGGACAGCCTGGTCGGCGAGTTCCGCCCCGCGGATCCGGCGCTCGGCACCGACCTGCATGTCACCTTCGACTTCGTCCTCAAGGCCGCGGCCGCCGAGGACGCCATCGCCGCCGAGTGACCCCCGGACGGCGGGCGCCGCGGACAGCGCATCCCGGCGCCCGCCCCGTCCACGCCCCCGGTTGGAGGACAGCCCCGCAGGACGGCCGCGCGAGACGGGGCAGCCAGCCGGAAACGGAACAGCCGCTGCGCGGGCAGCGGCTGGAAGGACGCGGGACGGCGCCGGAATGGAGGGTCCCGCCGCGCGGGGCCGTGTGCCGGTCAGGCGCCGAGCTTCTCGTCGAGCACTTCGGCGAACTTGTCGTAGCCCATGTTGGAATAGGCCTCGCCGTCGATCAGGAAGGACGGGGTCGCGGTGATGTTGTCGGCCTTGGCGTTCTCGCCGTACCAGTTGACCAGCCCCTGGGCCATCGCGTTGTCGTTCAGGCAGGCGTCGAGCTCGTCCTGGCTGATCCCGGCGCTGAGGCCGATCTTCTTCAGCGACTCGACGATCGCCACCGGCTCGCCCGCCTTGGTCCAGTCGCGCTGGGTGGCAAACATCCGGTCGGCAATGCCGAAATAGCGCATCTCGCCGCCGCAGCGGGCGACCATCGACGCCCAGAGGCCGAAGCGGTCGAAATAGACCTCGCGGAAGATGAAGCGCACCTTGCCGGTGTCGATGTAGTTCGCCTTCAGCTCGTGGAACACGTTGGCGTGGAAATTGGCGCAATGCGGACAGGTGAAGCTGGCATATTCGATCACCGTCACCGGCGCGTCGGCGCTGCCCAGCACCATGTCCGGGATTTCGGGGAGGTCTTCTGCCGGGGCAGCGTCCTGCGCGAAGGAGAATGAGGGCAGCATCGTGGCCGTGCCGAGCATCAGCGCGGAGGTCAGGAGCTCGCGACGTGCGATCATTGGGGTCGTCCCTTGTGTTTCTTTGCGTGAATTCTGGCCCCGAGCCCGGCAAGCGCAGCGCGCAGGCCGGGATCGGCGACGCCCTCGGTCTGGGCCTCGATCTCGGGGGTGGGCATGGGCGGCGCAGGCGGCGCCGGGCGGAACCCGGCCTGCGCCTCGGCGAAACCGCCATAGCCCGATGTCTGGGTCAGCGCGATGCGGGCAATGGCGTTGTAGCCGTAGCAGGCATTGACGCGGGCGCGGATCACTTCCGATTGCGCCTGGATGATCGGACCGGCGGCGCCGCGCACCAGGATGGTCAGCGTCGCGCCGAGCCCGCCCTTCTTGGCATAGCCGACCTTTACCGGCTCGCACATCCGCGCCAGGTCCTCGCCCACCACCTCGGTCCAGTGGGTCAGGAGCCGCGTCATCGCGAAGCCGCGGCTTTCGCCGGCCTTGGCAATGCGGGTCTGGACAAGGCTGCCCGCGCTTGCGAAGCCGTAGCCGCGCCGCGTCTTCCGGGGCAGAGATTTCCGGGCGTCGGACATTGCGTTCCTTCCGTTCGGGCGACAGATTACCCGCTCCGGCCGCATGTGCCAGAGCAAACCGTGTTGGAGGCATAACGCTTGCGTGACAGAGGTCCAGAGGCAACGGCGGAAGATCTGCTGGAATGGTATGACCGCCATGCGCGGGTGCTGCCCTGGCGGGTGCCGCCCGGCGCCGACGAGCGCCCCGATCCCTACCGGATCTGGCTGTCGGAGGTGATGCTGCAGCAGACCACCGTTCCGGCGGTGAAGGCCTATTTCCACCGCTTCACCCTGGAATGGCCGACCGTGCAGGCGCTGGCCGCGGCCGAGGATGCCGACGTGATGGCCGCCTGGGCGGGGCTCGGATATTACGCGCGGGCCAGGAACCTGCTGAAATGCGCGCGCGAAGTGGCGCAGATGGGCCAGTTCCCGGACACGCTCGAGGGGCTCCTCGGCCTGCCGGGCATTGGTCCCTACACCGCCGCGGCGATCGCCGCGATTGCCTTCGACCGGCCCGAGACGGTGGTCGACGGCAACGTGGAACGCGTGATGGCGCGGCTCCACGGCGTCGAAACGCCGCTGCCCACGTCGAAGCCCGAGCTGGTGAAGCTTGCCCGCCACCTGACGCCGAAGCAGCGCCCCGGCGACTATGCCCAGGCGGTGATGGATCTGGGCGCGACGATCTGCACGCCCAGGAACCCGGCCTGCGGCATCTGCCCCTGGCGCGAGCCCTGCGTCGCGCGCTTCGAAGGCAACGCAGCCGAGCTGCCGAAGAAGCTGCCGAAAAAGGAGAAGCCGACGCGGCTGGGCATCGTCTATCTCGGGCGGCGCGCCGACGGGGCGTGGCTTCTGGAAACCCGGCCCGCCTCGGGGCTCTTGGGCGGCATGCTCGGCTGGCCGGGCAGCGACTGGGCCGAGGCCGAGCCTGTCGCCATGCCGCCCGCGGCGCGGCGGTTGCAGGCCGCGTGCGGGTCCTGGAAATAGGCGCAGCGGGTCGCCTGCATCAGGTTCCCGCCGACCGTCGCGGCGTTCCTGAGCTGCGCCGAAGCCCCGGAAAGCAGCGCCTCGGCCACCATCGGGAAGGCGGCGGCGAAACCGGGATCGGCGGCGAGGTCGGAATTGCGCACCAGCGCGCCGATCCGCAGGGCACCGTCCGGCAGGGCCTCGATCCGGTCGAGCCCGGGCAGTCGGGTCAGGTCGACGATCCGCTCGGGCAGGGCCACGCCAAGCTTCATCAGGTCCAAGAGGTTCGTGCCGCCGCCGAGCGCCGCCGCATCCGGATCGGACAGCGCGGCCAGCGCCTCTTCCAGCGAGGCGGGGCGCAGATAGTCGAAGGGTTTCATGCCTCTGCCTCCTCCGCAGCCTTGCGGGCCGCTTCGGCCACGGCGCGGGCGATGCCGCGATAGGCGCCGCAGCGGCAGAGATTGCCGCTCATGCCTTCGCGGATCCGCTCCATGTCGGTGCCGTCGGCGCCTTCGGCGATCAGTCCGGCGGCGCTCATGATCTGCCCCGGGGTGCAATAGCCGCATTGGAAGGCGTCATGCTCGAGAAAGGCCGCCTGCACCGGGTGCAGCGTGCCGTCGGGGGCGAGGCCCTCGATGGTGGTGATCTCGGCGCCGTCCTGCTGCATGGCGAGCGCAAGGCAGCTGTTCAGGCGGCGGCCGTCGACCAGCACGGTGCAGGCGCCGCATTGGCCGCGGTCGCAGCCCTTCTTGGTGCCGGTCAGGCCGAGCCGGTCCCTGAGCAGGTCGAGAAGCGTCACCCGCATGTCGTCGAGCGCCAGGTGATGCGGCGTCCCGTTGACGGTCAGCGTGATGGAGAGGGTCATGTCGTCTCCGTTTTCTGTCGATTTCCGGGATCCGCGCTGTATCTTTTTCAGGCGTGGCAGGGCATGGTTGGCCTCGCGCGGTGCCTGCCTTATACGGAGGTAGCCTCCGCTTTTCAAGTCCGGGGCATTGCGAAAGGAAAGCATGGGCCAGATGGGCGCGAAAACCGGCCGGAAACCCCGGGCAGACGGGCTGAGGAACCGCGAGAAGCTGCTGGCCGCGGCGCGCGAGGTGTTCTCGGCGGGCGGCCCCGAGGCCAGCCTCGAAGCGGTTGCAAGATGCGCGGGCGTCGGCATCGGCACGCTCTACCGGCATTTCCCGACCCGCGAGGCGCTGTTCCAGGAGGTCTATGTCCGCGAGGCCGACCAGCTCGAGGCGATGGCCGACAGCCTGTCGGACCTGGCGGCCGAGGCCGCGCTGAGGACTTGGATGCGGGGCTTCATCGCCATGGTGGCCACCAAGAAGGGGATGCTCTCGGCGCTGGAACCGGCGGTGGACCGGCACGACCAGCCCTATGTCGATGCCGCCGACCGGGTGCGCGCGGCCGCCGGGCGGCTGCTGGCGCATGGCGTCGCGGACGGGACGTTCCGCGACGATGTCACGCCCGAGGAAATGATCCGCGTCTTCGTCGGGCTCTGCAACACCCGCGACGGCGAGGACTGGCGCGAGGCGGTGACGCGGATGCTCGACGTGTTCATCGACGGCATGCTGCACCGGCCGGCGGGCGGCTGACCGGCTATTCCGCGGCACGCGCCGTGCGCCCCCCGGAGACCGAGGCGGCGATCAGCGCGCGGGAATAGGGGTGCTCGGCCCGGCCCCGGCGCAGCTGCTCGACGTCCAGCATCTCGACGATCCGGCCCGACTGCATGACGGCCAGCCTCTGGCACAGGTGCCCGACCACGGCGAGGTCGTGGCTGACCATCACGTAGGTCAGCCCGCGTTCCCCGCGCAGATCGGCCAGCAGATTCAGGATCTCGGCCTGCACCGAGACATCGAGCGCCGAGGTCGGTTCGTCGAGCAGCAGCAGCTCGGGCTCTCCGGCGAGGGCGCGGGCGATGGCGACCCGCTGGCGCTGCCCGCCCGACAGCTGGTGGGGATAGCGGAAGCGGAACTTCGGCCCCAGCCCGACATCCTCGAGGAGCTGCGGCACCCTCCGGTCGATCGCGTCCATGCCGTGGAGCCGCAGCGTTTCCGACAGCACGCGGTCGACCGAATGGCGCGGATGCAGCGAGGCATAGGGGTCCTGGAAGACCATCTGCACGCGCTTGTGGAAGGCCCGGTCGCGGCGGTCGCGGTAGACCGGCTTGCCGTCCACTTCGACCCGGCCGGACCAGCCCGGCGCCAGCCCGGTGATCGCGCGCAGGATCGTCGATTTGCCCGAGCCGCTTTCTCCGACCAGCCCGAAGCTCTCGCCCCGCCCGACGAAGAAGCTCGCGCCCTGCACCGCGTCGACATGGGTCGCGCCCGCGCCGAACCAGACATTCATGCCGTCGACTTCCAGCATCAGCCGCCCTCCGCCCAGGCCGGGTCGCGGGCCAGCACCTCCAGCCGGGCCCGCGGCGCGTCGAGCCGGGGCAGGGAGTTGAGCAGCCCGCGGGTATAGGGATGGCGCGCCTCGTGCAGCCGCGCCGCATCGCAGGTCTCGACGATGCGCCCGGCATACATGATCAGCACGCGGTCGCAGAATTCCGAGACCAGGTTCAGGTCGTGGCTGATGAAGATCAGCCCCATGCCGCGGTCGCGCACCAGCCCGTCCATGATCGACAGCACCTTGCGCTGCACCGAGACATCGAGCGCCGAGGTCGGCTCGTCGGCGATCAGGATGCGCGGATCGGGGATCAGCATCATCGCGATCATGATCCGCTGGCCCATCCCGCCCGAAACCTCGTGCGGATAGGCCTTCATCACCCGTTCGGGATCGCGGATGGCGACGGCCTCCAGCATCTCGAGCGCCTTGCGGCGGGCGGCGCGGCGGCTGTCGCGGGCATGCAGCAGATAGGCCTCCATGATCTGCTCGCCCACGGTCATCACCGGGTTGAGCGAGAACTTGGGGTCCTGCATCACCATCGAGATCCGCCGCCCGCGCACCTTGCGCATCTGCCGTTCGCCCAGGCTTTGCAGGTCCTGGCCTTCGAGCGCGATCCGGTCGGCCTCAACCCGCCCCGGCGGGCGGACCAGGCGCAGGATGGCGCGGCCGGTCATCGACTTGCCCGAACCGCTCTCGCCGACGATGCCCAGCCGCTCCTGCCCGAGCGAGAAGGAGATGCCGCGCACCGCCTCCACCACGCCCTGGCTCGTGTCGAAGGAGACGCGCAGGTTCTCCACGTCCAGAAGGCTCATTTCGACCCCCCCGATTTCGGGTCGAGCACGTCCCTGAGCCCGTCGCCCAGCAGGTTGAAGGCCAGCGACACGGTGAAGATGGCGAGGCCCGGCACCGTCGCCACCCACCAGTGGTCGAGAATGAAGCGGCGCCCCTCCGAGATCATCGCGCCCCATTCCGGGCTGGGCGGCTGCGCGCCGAGCCCGAGGAAGCCGAGGCCGGCGGCGGCGAGGATGATCCCCGCCATGTCCAGCGTGACGCGGACAATCAGCGAGCTGAGGCACAGGGGCCAGATATGCTGGGTGATGATCCGGACGGGACCTGCGCCCTGCAGGCGGATGGCGCTGATGAAGTCCGAATTGCGGATCGTCAGCGTCTCGGCGCGGGCCATGCGCGCATAGGGCGGCCAGGCTGTGAGGCTGATCGCCAGCACCGCGTTCTCGATCCCGGCACCGAGCGCGGCGACGAAGGCCAGCGCCAGAACCAGCCGCGGGAAGGCGAGGAAGATGTCGGTGATCCGCATCAGCACCGCATCCCAGACCCCGCCCGCATAGCCCGCCACCGTGCCGACGAGCAGGCCGACGACCGGCGCGATCAGCGCCACCAGCGTGACGATGTAGAGCGTGGTCCGCGAGCCCCAGATCAGCCGGCTGAGGATGTCGCGGCCGAGGCTGTCGGTGCCGAGCAGGTGGCCCGGCGTTCCGATCGGCTTCAGCCGCATCGCCAGATCCTGCGCATAGGGATCCTGCGGCGCGATCCAGGGCGCGGCGGCGGCGCAGAGCACCAGCGCCGCGAGGATGGCGAGGCCCACCATGGCCAGCGTGTTTCCGCGGAAGGTCAGCCAGCCGGCATAGAGCCGCCCGAGCCTTGCCTGCCGCCGCGAAGCGGGCGCGTCGGACAGCAGCCACGCCCTCATCGCGCCCTCGGATCGAAGAATTTGTAGAGCAGGTCCGACAGCATGTTCAGCACGATGAAGATCGTGCCGACCACCACCGTGCCGCCCAGCACCGCGTTCATGTCGGCCGCCAGAAGCGCATTGGTGATGTAGTAGCCGATGCCCGGCCAGGAGAAGATGATCTCGGTCAGAACCGAACCCTCCAGCAGGTTCGCGTAGCTCAGCACGATGACGGTCAGGAGCTGCACCCGGATGTTGCGGAAGGCATGCACCCAGACCACGCGCCATTCGCTCATGCCCTTGACGCGGGCGGTGGTGATGTATTCGGCCGACAGCGCCTCCAGCATGAAGCTGCGGGTCATCCGGCTGATATAGGCCATCGAGAAATAGCCCAGCAGCGAGGCTGGCAGGACGATGTGCGAAAACGCGTTGCCGAAGACCGTCCAGTCGCCCGCCAGCGCGGCATCGACCAGGATCATGCCGGTGACGGTCGGCACCAGCCCGTCATAGAAGACGTCGAGCCGCCCCGGCCCGCCGACCCAGCCGAGGATGCCGTAGAACACCAGGAGCCCGATCAGCCCGAGCCAGAAGATCGGCATCGAATAGCCGACCAGCGCCACCAATCGGGCGATCTGGTCGATCCAGCTGCCGCGGTTGACCGCGGCCAGCACGCCCAGCGGCACGCCCAGCACGACGCCGGCGAGAACGCCGAGCGTGGCCAGTTCGAGCGTCGCCGGGAAGACCCGCGCGATGTCGTCGATGACGGGCCGCGCGGTCAGCAGGCTCATGCCGAAATCGCCCTGCGCGACCTCGCGCAGGTAGTACCAGAACTGCACCGGGATCGGCTCGTCGAGCCCGAGCGCGGCGCGCGCATCGGCATAGACCTCGGGGCTGGCGCGCTCGCCGACCACGGCCAGAACCGGGTCGATCGGCATCACCCGGCCGATGAAGAAGGTGACGAACAAAAGCCCCAGCACCGTCACCGCCAGCGAGCCCAGGGTCGCCAGCACGCGGCCGGGAAGGCCCGCAAGGGGCGCCGCCGGGCGCCCCCGCCGTGTCGCGGCCTGCGGCATTACTTTGTGACGGGCCAGTAGGCCGCGGAGCTGACCGCGTCGCCGAAGTTCAGGTTCTGCACGGTGTCGGCCACCCCGGTCTGGCGCTTCTGCTGGAAGAGGACCGCGAAGGGCGAGGTGTCGCGGAACCCGGCCTGGATGTCGTGATACATCTCCACCCGCTTGGCGGTATCGTTCTCGGTGACGGCGGCATCGACCTTGGCGGTCAGCTCGCCCGGATCCCAGGCGTTGCGCCAGGCGAGGATGCCGGTCGCGCCGGCCGCATCCGAATTGTCGGGGTTCCAGGCGAAGGTGGAGGCATTGGTATGCGGGTCGGGATAGTCCGGCCCCCAGGTGCCGACATAGACGTCAAGCTCGCGCGCACGGTAGCGGCCGAGGATCTGCGCCGCTGTGCCCACCGTGATGTCGAGCTTGATGCCGACCTGGGCCAGCGCGTTCTGGAAGGTTTGCCTCAGACGATGCCGCCGCCGGTGACGGCGGATTTCGGCCGCGTCTCGGCAACCTTGGCGCGATAACCCGACTGCCGGAAGGTCGCGACCGGGTCGATCGCCCCGCCTGCTTCCAGCCGCGCCATGGCGAGGATCGGCTCGACGTCGGTCCGGAACCCGGCCTTCAGCGTCGCCGTTGCCATCAGCGCGTCGTTTTCCTCCTGGAAACCTTCCAGCGCCGCCCGGTCGACCAGCAGCGCCTGCGCATAGGCCCGCTGGATCTCCATGGCCGAAGACATCAGGCTCTCGATCGGGTCGGTGACGTTGTGGCTCTGGTCGATCATGTGCTCGAGCGACAGGCCCGGCTTGTCTTCCGCATCCACCAGCTCGTTGAAGACGAGGAACAGCCGGTAGGGCTCGACCGAGCCGCTGTCGAGGTCGTCATCGCCGTATTTCGAGTCGTTGAAGTGGAACCCGCCGAGCTTGCCGAACTGGATCAGCCGCGCGACGATCATCTCGATATTCACGTTCGGCGCGTGATGGCCCAGATCGACGAGGCAATACGCCTTGTCGCCCAGCTCCTTCGAGATCAGGTAGCTGGTGCCCCAGTCCTGCACGACGGTGGAATAGAAGGCCGGCTCGTAGATCTTGTGCTCGGAATAGATCCGCCAGTCCTCGGGCAGCTTGGCATAGACCTCCTTCATCGAGGCGAGATAGCGCTCGAACTGGCGGGTCATGTTCGACTGGCCGGGGAAGTTCGAGCCGTCGCCGATCCAGACCGTCAGCGATTTCGAGCCGATCTCGCGGCCGATCTCGATGGTCTCGACATTGTGCTCCACCGCCTGCGCACGGGTCGCCGGGTCGGTGTGGCTGAGCGAGCCGAACTTGTAGCTGTGCTTCTGCCCGTCCTGATCCTGGAAGGTGTTGGAGTTCATGGAGGCAAAACCCAGCCCATGCTCCTCGGCCTTCGCCTTCAGATCCGCCGCGGGGGCCTTGTCCCAAGGGATGTGCAGCGACACGTCAGGCGTGGCGGCAGTGAGCCGGTGGATCACGCCGCAATCGTCGAGCTTGTCGAAGATGTGGCGCGGCTCGCCTGCACCGGGGAAGCGGGCGAAGCGGGTGCCGCCGGTGCCGGTGCCCCAGGAGGGCACCGCGACGCCGAATTTCGCGACCTTGGCCTTCACCGCCTCGATGTCGATCCCGCGGCGGGCGAGATGCGCGCCGAGCGCCTCGTAATCCGCGCGGAGCCCGTCGGCGGCCTTGTCGTTGGCCGCCTCGATGATGCTCTTGTCGATCATGGTGTTACCTCGGGAAGCTCTGCTGGTTGCCGGCATCCACGTTCAGGATGTTGCCGGTCGACTTTGCCGATTTCTCGGAGGCGAAGAAATAGGCGGCTTCGGCGATGTCCTCGGGCAGCACGTTGCGCTTCAGCATGGAGCGGTTGCGGTACATCTCCTCGAGGCCTTCCTTGTCGGTCTTGTAGGTCGACGCGCGCTGTTCCAGCCACTCGCCTTCCCAGATCTTCGAGCCGCGCAGCACCGCATCCGGGTTGACCACGTTCACGCGGATCCCCGCCTCCGCGCCTTCCAGTGCCAGGCAGCGGGCCAGGTGGATTTCCGAAGCCTTCGCCGTGCAATAGGCCGAGGCGTTCGGGCTGGCCGCGAGGCCGTTCTTCGAAGCCACGAAGACGATGGAGCCGCCCATGCCCTGCACGCGCATCAGCTTGAACGCCGCGCGGGAGACGAGGAAGTAACCGGTCGACAGGATCGACATGTTCTTGTTCCACAGCTCCAGCGAGGTTTCCTCGACCGGGGCCGAAGACGCGATGCCGGCATTCGACACGAGGATGTCGATCCCGCCATATTCGACCGTCGCCTCGGCATAGGCCGCATCGACCGCCGCTTCGTCGGTGACGTTCATCACCACGGTGCGGACCACGTCGCGGGAGTATTTCCCGGCCAGCGCCTCGAGCGTGCTGTCCAGCGCATCGGCATTGATGTCCGCGAGCACCACGCAGGCACCTTCGGACAGGTAGCGTTCCGCCGTCGCCGCGCCGATGCCGCCTGCCCCGCCGGTGACCAGCGCGACTTTGCCGGCCAGCGATTTCGGCTTCGGCATGCGCTGCAGCTTGGCCTCTTCGAGCAGCCAGTACTCGATGTCGAAGGCTTCCTGCTCCGGCAGGCCGCAATATTCCGACACGGTCGAGGCGCCGCGCATCACGTTGATCGCGTTGACATAGAACTCGCCCGAGATCCGCGCGGTGGCCTTGTCCTTGGCGAAAGTGATCATGCCGACGCCGGGCACCAGATAGACGACCGCGTTCGGGTCGCGCAGCGCAGGGCTGTCGTCATGCTTGCAGCGGTCGTAATAGGCCGCATAGCCGTCGCGATAGGCCTCGACCTGCGCGGGCAGACCGGCCAGCACCTCGTCGAGATTGCCCTTGGCCGGGTCGAAATCGACGACCAGCGGGCAGATCTTGGTGCGCAGGAAGTGGTCCGGGCAGGAGGTGCCAAGCGCCGCCAGCGGGCGCAGCTCGGCGGAATTGACGAATTCCAGAACGGTTTCGCTGTCGTTGAAATGGCCGACCATCGGCTGCAGGCCCGAGACCATGCCGCGGATCGCGGGCATCAGCGCCGCGGCGACCTTGCGGCGCTCGTCCTTGCCGAGGCTCTCGCAGACCGCACCGCCGAAGATCGTCTTGCCGGCCGTCTCTTCCTCGAAGAAGGCGATCGCCTTGTTGATGATCTCGAGCGTCAGCTCGTAGCACTCTTTCGCATCATCCGCCCAGGTGAACAGGCCGTGCGATTCGAGCACGACGCCCTTGGCGTCGGGGTTCTCGAGGCAGAACTTCTCCAGCCACAGGCCCAGCTCGTAGCCCGGCTTCTTCCACGGCAGCCAGCCGATCTCGTCGCCGAAGATGCGCGCGGTCAGCTCCTTCGAGTTCTTCGAAGCGGCAATCGCGATGATCGCGTCCGGATGCATGTGGTCGACATGGCTTTTCGGGACGTAGGCATGCAGCGGCGTGTCGATCGAGGCGGCGCGCGGGTTCAGGTTGAAGGTGCAGTGCGGCAGGTAGCCGACCATCTCGTCTTCGAAGGCGACACCGCGGTACTTGCCCTTCAGCGCGCGCAGCTTCTCCATGTAGAGCGTGGCGAAGCCGTCCATCTTGATCGAGCCGACATCGCCGCCCGAGCCCTTGACCCACAGCACCTCGGCTTCGTCGCCGGTCAGCGGATCGGGCTGCATCACCTTCGCCGAGGTGTTGCCGCCGCCGTAATTGGTGATGCGCTTGTCGCTGCCCAGCAGGTTCGAGCGGTAAAGCAGCTTTTCCGGCTCGGACATGGCCTTGGCACGGTCGTCGTCCCAGAGCGACGCGAGCCGCGGATTCGCGATGAGCATTGGAGATCCTCCCTCTCCTCCGGTATCCCGGAGCATGAACGTCTGCGCTGACGCTGCCGCATCGGGACGGTCGTTGTCAATCATTTTCGATCATTTCTGATCATTTTGCACCTGCAGCATGATCGTTATGACAGTTTATGATTGACAGTGATCGATTCCCGCCGCAATCTCGCCTGCAAGGGAGGACCAGGATGCACGAGAAGGAACGCCACAGGATCATACTGTCCGCGGTACAGGACCGCCCGGTCGTGACCGTGGCGGAGATCTGTTCCCTGACAGGGGCTTCCGAGGCAACCATCCGCCGGGACATCGCCGCTCTTCACATGCAGAAGAAGGTCCGCCGGGTCCGCGGCGGCGCCGAGGCGCTGAACCCGAACCAGTTTCCCGGGCTCGCCGGCCGTCCGTTTTCCGTCAACGAAACGATCAGGATCGAGCAGAAGCGCGCAATCGCGCGCGCCGCGGTCGATCTCTGCGACGACGGCGACCCGATCATCATCAACGGCGGCACGACGACCTTCCAGATGGTGCATCCGCTGGCCTCGCGGCGGCTGCAGATCTTCACCAACAGCTTCCCGATCGCCGAGCACCTGCTGAAGAATTCGAAGAACACGATCATGCTGTCCGGCGGCGCGATCTACCGCGAGCAGAACATCATCCTGTCGCCCTTCGAGAACGACGTGACCAAGAATTTCTACGCCCGCCGCATGTTCATGGGCGCGCAGGGCATCGGGCCACTGGGGCTGATGGAGGCAGATCCGCTGCTGATCCAGGCCGAGCAGAAGCTGATCGGCCAGGCCGACGAGCTGGTCGTTCTGGTCGACAGCTCGAAATTCGACAACCGCTCCTCGCTGGTCCTTTGCCCGCTGGAGCGGATCGACACGCTGGTCACCGACGAGGGCATTTCCGACCGCGCCGCCGCGATGCTCGAGGCCGCCGACATCAACGTGATCGTCGCCACCGCCACCGGCACCCGCGAGGAGGCTGCGTCATGAGCGAACGCGTGATCCTCTGCTACGGCGACTCGAACACCCACGGCGCCTCGGCAATCGCCGATGACGGCACTTGGCACCGCTATGACACCGGGACGCGCTGGCCGCTGCGGATGGCCGATCTGCTGGGGTCCGGATACCGGGTGATCGAAGAGGGCCTGCCGGGCCGCACCACCTGCCTCGACGACCCGTTCGAGGGCGAGTTCCTGAACGGGCTCAGGGTGCTGCCCGCGGTGCTCAGGACCCACAAGCCGGTCGATCTGATGGTGTTGATGCTCGGCACCAACGACCTGAAGACGCGCTTTTCGCTGACGCCCGCGGACATCGCCAAGGGCATCACCCGGCTGATCACCGAGATCCGCAGCCACCAGGCCGGGCCGGACGGGACCGATCCGGACATCCTGGTCGTCGCCCCCGCGCCGATCTCCGAAACCGGCGTGCCCGGCCCGCACATGGTCGGCGGCGCCCTAAAGTCGCGCGGGCTGGCCCCGGCGATGGCGGCGGCCGCCGCAGCGGCGGGCGCGATGTTCTACGACGCCGGACAGGTGGCCGAGACCGATCCGCAGGACGGCATCCACCTGACGGCGGACGCACATGCCCGGCTGGCTGAGGGGCTGGCCGCGGAAATCAAGGAATGGGGCCACGCGCCCTGACTGGATACCATAGGGAGGAAGACATGAAATCTTTTGCGAAGCTTCTGGCCACCGCGGCCACGTTCGGGCTGATGGCCGGAACCGCCTCGGCCGAGGACATGCGCATCGCGCTGGTCGTCAAGGCGCTCGGCATCGGCTTCTTCGAGGCCGCCGCGAAGGGCGCCGAGGAAGCGGCCGGCGAGCTGGGCGATGTCGAGATCATCTATACCGGTCCGACCGACACCACCGCAGAGGGCCAGATCGAGGTGATCAACTCGCTGATCGCACAGCGGGTCGACGCGATCGCGATCTCCGCCAATGACACCGACGCGCTGGTGCCGACGCTGAAGAAGGCGATGCAGCGCGGGATCACCGTGATCTCGTGGGATTCGGGCGTGGCGCCGGAAGGCCGCCAGATGCACCTGAACCCGTCCTCGAACCCGCTGATCGGCAACATGATCCTCAAGCTCGCGGCCGACAACCTGCCCGAGGGCGGCGACGTGGCGGTGCTGTCGGCGACGACCACCTCGACCAACCAGAACATCTGGATCGACGAGATGAAGAAGGTGATGCCGGAATACCCGGGCATCAACCTGGTCGCGACCGTCTATGGCGACGACCTGGCAGATAAGTCCTACCGCGAGGCCCAGGGCCTGATGCAGTCCTATCCGGATCTCGATGCGATCATCGCGCCGACCTCGGTCGGCATCGTGGCGGCGGCGCAGGCCGTCGTCGATGCGGGCAAGGTGGGCGAGGTCAACGTGACCGGCCTCGGCCTGCCCTCCGAGATGGCCGGCGCCATCGAGTCGGGCGCGTCGAAATCCTTCGCCATCTGGAACCCGATCGACCTCGGCTATGCCGCGACCATGATCGCCTACAATCTCGCCAAGGGCGATGACGAGGCGGCGCCGGGCGCGACCATCGGCATGGGCCGCCTCGGCGAGGTGACGCTGGACGACGACAATACCGGCGCAATGGCCGACCCCTTCGTCTACGACAGCTCGAACATCGACGAGTTCAAAGGCATTTTCTGATCCCCGTCTCCTCCAAGAGCGGGATGCGCGGGGATCCTCCGCGCATCCACGGGACAACTGCATCCAAAAGGGAGGCCCGCATGGCCGAGGCAAGCCCCGAGCCGGTCCTGGAACTGTCCGGCATCGTCAAGACATTCCCCGGCACGCGCGCGCTCGACGGCGTGAGGCTGGAGCTCTATCCGGGCGAGGTCACCGCGCTGATCGGCGAGAACGGTGCCGGGAAGTCGACCATCGTCAAGTGCCTGACCGGCATCTACCAGCCCGACGAGGGCGAGATCCGGCTCGACGGCACGGCGCTGCGCTTCCCGACGCCGCAGGCCGCCGCCGCGGCAGGCGTCACCGCGATCCACCAGGAAACCGTGCTGTTCGACGACCTGACGGTGGCCGAGAACATCTTCCTCGGCCATGCCCCGCGCACCCGCTTCGGGCTGATCGACAAGGGCGAGATGCGCCGCAAGGCCGCCGCGATCCTCAAGGGCATCGGCGCCGAGATCGACCCAGATGTCCTGCTGAAGGATCTGGGCATCGCCTCGAAGCACCTCGTCGCGATCTCCCGCGCGCTCAGCATCGACGCCCGCGTGGTGATCATGGACGAGCCGACCGCCGCGCTGTCGCACAAGGAGATCGAGGAGCTCTACGAGCTGGTCGACGAGCTGAAGCGCCAGGGCAAGGCGATCCTGTTCATCTCGCACAAGTTCGACGAGATCTTCCGCATCAGTGACCGCTACACCGTGTTCCGCGACGGCCAGTTCGTCGGCGCCGGGCGCATGGCCGAGACCACCGAGGCGGATCTGGTCCGCATGATGGTCGGCCGTTCGGTCGAGCAGATCTATCCCAAGCGCGCCCCCCGCATCGGCGGCGAAGTGCTGCGCGTCGCAGGCTATTCCCACCCCACCGAATTCGAGGATATCGGGTTCTCCCTCCGCCAAGGCGAGATCCTGGGCTTCTACGGGCTGGTGGGCGCGGGCCGCTCGGAATTCATGCAGGCGCTGATCGGGCTGACCAAGCCCTCGAAGGGCGTCGTCAAGATGGGCGACAAGGTGCTGGCGATCCGCTCGCCCGCCGAGGCCATCGAGGCGGGCATCGTCTATGTCCCCGAAGACCGCGGCAAGCAGGGCGCCATCACCCAGCTGCCGATCTTCCAGAACGTCACCCTGCCCTCGCTGGCCCAGACCTCCCGGAACGGCTTCCTGCGCATGGCCGAGGAATTCAAGCTGGCGCGCGACTACACCCAGCGGCTCGACCTGCGCGCCGCCTCGCTCGACACGCCGGTCGGCGCGCTTTCGGGCGGCAACCAGCAGAAGGTCGTGATCGCCAAATGGCTGGCGACGAAGCCCAAGGTCATCATCCTCGACGAGCCGACCAAGGGCATCGACATCGGATCGAAGGCGGCCGTGCATGACTTCATGTCGGAGCTGGCGGGCGAAGGCCTGTCGGTGATCATGGTCAGCTCGGAAATCCCCGAGATCCTCGGCATGTCCGACCGCGTGATCGTCATGCGCGAGGGCCGCATCGCGGCCGAGCTCGAAGGCGATGCGCTCACCCCCGAAACCCTTGTCCGGCATGCCGCCGGCATCAGCGCCGCGGAGGCCGCATGAGCATCCTGAAACACCGCGAGACCCTGCTGGTCGCCGTGATCGCGGCCATGCTGGCGCTGATCGCCTCGCGCTTCCCGGGCTTCGTGACGCCCGGCAATCTCGCCGCGGTCTTCACCGACACCGCGCCGCTGATGATCCTCGCCCTCGGCCAGATGGCGGTGATCCTGACCCGCTGCATCGACCTGTCGGTCGCGGCGAACCTGGCGCTGACCGGCATGGCCGTCGCGCTCCTGAACACTGTCGCGCCGGGCCTGCCGGTCGTTCTCACCATTGCGCTGGCCATCGGCATGGGCGCGCTGATGGGGGCCATCAACGGGCTGCTGGTGTGGAAGCTCGACATTCCGTCGATCGTGGTGACTCTCGGCACGATGACCATCTTCCGCGGCATCATCTTCCTGATTTCCGACGGGCAGTGGGTCAACGCGCATGAGATGAGCGCCAATTTCACCGGCTTCCCGCGCATCGAGATCCTCGGCCTGCCGGTGCTCGCCTGGATCGCGATCATCGCCATCGCCGCGATGGGGCTGGTGATGAGCCGCACCGTGCTCGGCCGCTCGATCTTCGCCGCAGGTTCCAACCCCCATGCGGCCGCCTATACCGGCATCGATGTCGGCCGCACGCAATTCGCCGCCTTCGTCATCTCCGGCGCGCTCGCCGGGCTGACCGGATACCTCTGGATCGCCCGCTACGCCGTCGCCTATGTCGACATCGCCGGGGGGTTCGAGCTGGACGTGGTCGCCGCCTGCGTGATCGGCGGCATCTCCATCGCCGGCGGCGTCGGCACCGTCGCGGGGGCCGTCCTGGGCGCGCTCTTCCTCGGCGTGATCAAGAACGCCCTGCCGGTCGTCGACATCTCGCCCTTCTGGCAGCTTGCCATTTCCGGTGCCGCCATCCTGATCGCCGTCGCCTTCAACGCCCGTGCAGGCCGTTCGAAAGGCCGCGTCATCCTCAAATCCGCGGAGCATGCAGCATGAGCCTGGCAGATCCCGACATGGTCCCCGCCCCCCGCCAAATCCCCGACCGCCTCGCCTCTCCGGCCGCGAAGCTGCTGAAAAGCTGGGAGTCGCTGCTGCTCCTCGTCGCGGTGGCGGTGTTCATCCTCAACTCCTTCGCCTCGCCTTATTTCCTCGACGCCTGGAGCCTGTCGGACGCGACCTTCAACTTTACCGAGAAGGCGATGATCGCCTTCGCCATGGCGCTGCTGATCATCGCGGGCGAGATCGACCTGAGCGTTGCCTCGATCATCGCACTCTGCTCGACCGCAATGGGCGTAGTCATGCAGATGGGCGGCGGCACAGGCGCGCTGGTCTTCACCGGGCTTGCGGTGGGCCTCTCCTGCGGCGCCTTCAACGGGCTTCTGGTCACGCGGCTGGGCCTGCCGTCGATCGTCGTGACGATCGGCACGATGAGCCTCTTCCGCGGCATCTCCTATATCGTGCTGGGCGACGGCGCCTTCCGCGGCTATCCCGAGGGCTTCGCCTGGTTCGGCCAAGGCTATGTCTTCTGGGTGATCACGGTCGAGATGGTGATCTTCACGCTCCTCGCCATCGTCTTCGGCGTGGTGCTGCACAAGACCAATTTCGGCCGCCAGGTCTATGCAATCGGCAACAACTCCACCGCCGCGCTGTTTTCCGGCATCCGGGTCCAGCGGGTGAAAATGATCCTCTTCCTGCTCACCGGGTTAATGTCCGGCCTCGCGGCAGTCTGCCTGACCTCGCGGCTCGGTTCCACCCGCCCCTCCATCGCCTCGGGCATGGAGCTTGAGGTGGTGACCATGGTCGTGCTCGGCGGCGTGTCGATCCTCGGCGGCTCCGGCTCGATCCCCGGCGTGGTGATCGCGGCGATCCTGATGGGGCTCGTGACCTTCGGACTGGGCCTCCTCAACGTGCCGGGCATCGTCATGTCGATCTTCATCGGCCTCATGCTGATCGGCGTCATCGCCGTGCCGCGGCTGTTCAAGATGGCGCGGGGCAAGTGATGGAGAAGATCGCCTTCCGTATGGTGCTGCATCCGGGCAAGCTCGACGAGTACCGCAAGCGCCATGACGAGATCTGGCCGGAACTGGTCGATCTGCTGAAGCAGGCAAGCGTCGAGGATTACTCGATCCATCACGACCCGGAGACGAATGCGCTTTTCGGCGTGCTCTGGCGGCGGCAGGATCACGGCATGGACGCCCTGCCCGCCCACGATGTGATGAAACGCTGGTGGGCGCATATGGCCGACATCATGCAGACCCATCCCGATAACGAGCCGGTCTCGGTTCCCCTGGAAACGGTGTTCCACCTGCCATGACGACGCCCCGCCATATTGCCGTGATCGATGTCGGCAAGACCAATGCCAAGCTCGCGCTGGTCGATGCCGCGACCCTCTCCGAAATCGCCGTGGTCAAGCGAGCGAACGAAGTGATCCCCGGCCCGCCCTATCCGCATTACGATCTGGAGGGGCATTGGGCGTTCTTCCTCGAGCATCTCGCCGCCTTCCAGGCCAGCCACGGGATCGACGCGATTTCCGTGACGACCCACGGTGCGGCAGCGGTGATGCTGGAGGCGGATGGCCGGCTCGCCACGCCGATGCTCGATTACGAGCACGACCTGTCGGAGACCGCCGCCGCCTATGACGCGCTGCGCCCGGATTTCGCCGTCACCGGCAGCCCCCGCCTGCCCTTCGGCCTGAATCTCGGCGCCAAGCTGCATTACCTGAAGGTGACCCAGCCCGAAGCCTGGGCGGAGACCGCCCATGTCGTCACCTATCCGCAATACTGGGGCTTCCGCCTGACCGGCCGCTTCGCCACCGACGTGACCTCGCTCGGCTGCCATACCGACCTGTGGGACCCGGCGGCGCGGGCCTTCTCGCCGCTCGCCGCCGCGCTCGGGCTCGAGGGCCGGCTGGCCGGAAGCCCGCCGACTCGGCGGCGTCGAGGACAGGGCCGAGCCAGGCGAGGGCGGCTTCGCTGCGGCGGGTGGACTTGAAGACCAAGTCGCGCGCCAGCCCGGCGGTGCGGAACGCGCGGTTGCGGTGCCCGCCCCGGATCGGGACGAGCGGCGCGGTGCATCCCCAAGCCTCGATCGGCGGTGTCTCCATGCGGCGCGGGCTCCTGCGGTTCCGCAACCGATGGTAGCCTCACGTATGCGTGAGTCCATGCCCCAGGGGCAGGTTTTCCGCTGGACGGCCCGCGCGGGCCTCAGCCGCGCTCCTTCCAGCGCACCATCTGGCGCAGCATGCCGTGGAAGATCTGCACGTCGGACCGGGTCAGCGGCATCCGCGACCAGAGATTGCGCAGCACGATCTTCATGCTCTCGGCCTTCTCCGGCGGGAAGAAGAACCCGGCCTCCTCGAGACGCCGGTCGTAATGCTCGGCGAGCTTCTCGATCTCGACGGCGGTGGCCATGTCCGCGCCCGCAAGCTCCAGCCGTTCGGGCGCGACCTCCATCACCTGGCGGCGCCATTCATAGGCGGTCAAAAGGACGCATTGCGCGAGGTTGAGCGAGGCGAATTCCGGGTTGACCGGCACGTTGATGATCGCGTTGGCGCGCGCGATATCGTCGTTTTCCAGCCCCGCGCGTTCCGGTCCGAAGAGCACGGCGGTGCGCTGGCCGTTCGCGGCCAGCTTCGCGGCATGGGCCATCGCCGCCTCGGGGGTGAAGACCGGCTTGGTGAGCCCGCGGGCGCGGGCGGTGGTGGCGAAGACATAGGCGCAGTCCTCGAGCGCCCCGGCGGTCTCGTCGACATGCACCGCCTCGTCGAGGAGCCGTCCCGCGCCCGAGGCCATCGCGACAGCCTTCGGGTTCGGCCAGCCGTCGCGCGGCGCCACGACCCGCATGCGGTCGAGGCCGAAATTCCACATCGCGCGGGCGGCGCCCCCGATATTCTCGCCCATCTGCGGACGGACGAGGACGAAGACCGGGGCGAGTTCGGGGGGGATTGCGGCGTTCTGGCTCATGGCGCGCGCATAGCGCAGGCGGCGGCCGCGGGCAATGGTCCCGGCGCCCGGGGCTTGCCTTGCGGGGGCGGCCCGAATAGGAGGTCGGTCCAACCCCAGCATGGAAGCCCCGATGTCAGACGAAGCAGATCCCAAGGACCGCACCCAGCTTTACCTGATCACCCCGCCGGGGATCGATCCCGAGACCTTCCCCGACCGCCTGGCCGCGCTGCTGGACGCGGTGGAGATTTCCTGCCTGCGGCTGCGGCTGGGCAGCCAGGATGCCGATGCGGTGGCGCGCGCCGCCGATGCCGTGCGGCTGATCGCGCATGAGCGCGACGTGCCCTTCGTGGTCGAGAAGCATCTGGCGCTGGCCGAGCGGCTCGGGCTCGACGGCGTGCATCTCGAAGGCACCCGCAACGTGCGCAAGGCCCGCGAAACGCTGGGCGAGGACGCGATCGTCGGCACCTTCTGCGGCGTGTCGCGCCATGACGGCATGACTGCGGGCGAGGCGGGCGCCGACTATGTCAGCTTCGGCCCGGTGGCAGATACCGGCCTCGGCGAGGAGATCGCGGAGACCGAGCTGTTTTCCTGGTGGAGCGACATGATCGAGCTGCCGGTGGTGGCCGAGGGCGCGCTGATCGGGCGCGACGGCGACCGGCTGGCCAAGGTGCGCGAACTGGCGCCGATCGCCGATTTCCTCGGCCTAGGCGAAGACCTCTGGGCCCAGCCCGATCCGGTCGCGACCCTGAAGGAAATCGACAAGCTGCTCGGCTGACCCTTCAGGTCAGCCCCTCGGTGTCGATATGGATGATCGCGCCGCAATGCTTGCAGTGGATCGCGTCTGCATCATGCAGGCCGAGCCCGCAGCGCTGGCATTCGGTGCGCACCTTCGAGGGCCGGAACATCACCTGCGCCAGCCGCAGGAACAGCGTGACGCCGAAGATCATCACCGCCACCGCCAGCATCCGCCCCGTCGTGCCCATCAGGGTGATGTCGCCGAATCCGGTGGTGGTCAGCGTGGTGACGGTGAAATAGAGCGCATCGGCATAGTTGTTGATCTGCGGATTGATCGCTTCCTGGCTGGCATAGATCATGCCGGTCACGATGAAGAGGAAGACGAACAGGTTGACCGTGGCGAGGACCACCTCTTCCTGCTTGCGGAAATACTTGGAATCCTGCCGCAGCCGCGCCAGCAGCTGGTAGGAATGCAGCAGCCGCAGCGTGCGCATCGCCCTGAGGAATCCCAGCCCCTCGCCGGTGATCGGCGCCAGGAACGAGAAGATCGCCGCCATGTCCGCCCAGGTCGAGGGCCGGGTGAAGAACTTCCAGCGCTCCTTTTCCAGCCAGACCCGGATCAGGAAATCGGTGATGATGAACAGGCCGAGGAACAGGTCGGCGATTTCGATCCAGCTCGCGCGGGGCAGGAAGGACGTCACCACGATGAAGCCGATCGTGGCCAGGTCGAAGGCCACCAGCCCGTAGCGGAACCGGTGCGCCTCGCGGCTGTCGCCGTGATAGAGCTCCCTCAGACGCTCCATGTCCCGTCTCCTTTTCGGGTGTTTCCCAAGGGATAGCCGCCGTTCGGGTCCGGGCCAAGCGAAACGGCGCCGGGTCGGCGCTGTGCCGCGGGGCGTTGACGGGCCGCGGATTGCGGGGCAGGGAGGCTTGGCCCGCCATCCGGTGCCGGCGCAGGCTTGTCGGAGGGGTGCAATGTCCGCAATCACGTCACATGGCAGCAGCCGGGCGAACCTCGCCGGGAGCCTCTGGATGATCGCCGCGATGGCCGCCTTCGCGGTGGAGGACGCTTTCGTCAAGGCGGCCGCGGCGAGGCTGCCGGTCGCCGAGGTGCTGGTTCTGTTCGGGATCGGCGGCGCGCTGGTCTTTGCGCTGGCGGCACGGCTTTCCGGGGCGCGGCTCTTCACCCCGGCAGTGCTGTCGCGTGCGATGCAGGTGCGGGCGGTCTTCGAGGTGACGGGACGGCTGTTCTACGTTCTGGCGCTGGCGCTGGCGCCGTTGTCCTCGACCACGGTGATCCTCCAGGCGACGCCCCTGCTGGTGGTCGGCGGCGCCGCGATCTTCCTCGGCGAAAAGGTCGGCTGGCGCCGCTGGAGCGCCATCGCGCTGGGACTTGCGGGGGTCGTGCTGATCGTCGGCCCGGGGGTGGACGGGGTCTCGGCGATGACCATCCTGGCGGTGATCGGCACCATCGGCTTTGCCGGGCGCGACCTTGCCAGCCGGATGGCGCCGGCCTCGCTCGGCGCGCCGGTCCTGGGCTTCTACGGATTTCTTTCGGTCATCGTGGCCGGGCTCCTGTTCGCGCTCTGGTCGGGCGAGGCTTTCGTCCTGCCGTCCGCCGCGGCCATTCTGCCGGTCGCGGCGGCGGTGCTCTGCGGCGCGCTGGCCTATGGCTGCCTGATGACCGCGATGCGCACCGGCGAGGTCGGCGCGGTGACGCCGTTCCGCTACACCCGGCTGCTGTTCGGTATCGCGCTCGGCCTCGTCTTCTTCGGCGAGAGCCTCTCTCCGCAGACGCTGCTCGGGGCGGGTCTGATCGTGCTCTCCGGGCTGTTCATCCTGTGGCGCAGCCGCGCTTGAACCGGAGCCTCCGGCCTGTTGTAGCGGCCGAGGCGGTCTATCAAGTCATTGATAAGTAGAACCATGAGCCCGCCGCAGGCGTGGCGGAGCGGCGGGCGCTCAGGTGCGGGCTGCGGGCGTCGGACAGGCGTCGCTGATCTTGCTGCCCGGATCGGCGAGGCCGGTCCAGGCATGGATCTCCGCGGGGTCGAAGCCCGCGCGGCGGCTGCCGCCGACCTGGTCCAGCGCCTCCGGACGGACCCTGCCGGACCGGATTGCGGGGGCGGCGGCGTTGAACCAGGCGGCGACCGGCATGGCACCGAAAAAAGGTCGCAGCGTGGCGGGCGTCCAGGGCTGTGCGAGCAGGTTTGCAATCGGGAGTTGATGGCCGGAATTTTCCAGAAGCCGCTTTTGCCGGGCGTTCGAGATGCAGCCTGGCTTTTCGAAGAAAGTGATGTTTGCCATGAAGATAGCCCCTGCTGACCTGTCATTCTGCAGGAGCAGCGGACATGTCAACGGAGTCGCCGGAGATGCGCGGCAAGCGGTGCGAATCAAACCGCATGAGGAGGCCGAAATGCCGCGATCGCGGACGGAGGGGCTGGAAATCGACAAATTATGGCGTTTGTGGAGCAATATGCCCGGGGCGTTACTGGCATTTTATCCAGATTTTGAACAAAAAGGTCGCAATTGCGCAAAACACGTAAAATTCCAGTGTAAAGACCGATCTTGAATCGTGTATAACCTCGAAGAGGGAAAACCCCGCGAGTTTCAGAAGGATTATTCTAATGGAGATGGCAACCGCTATCCGAAGCTTCGCTGTTGGCGGAGCAATGCTCATGGCGGCTTCGGCCGGCCAGGCTTCGGTGATGTTCGACTCCGACGATTGCGACGGTGTCGCCGGCATCAGCGATCTCGTCGGCAGCCAGTGCTACATTTCGTCGAATTCCACCTATTCGATCGACATTCTCTACACCGACGCAATCGACACCACCGGCGGCGTTGCAGGGGCATGGTTCTTCACGGTCGTCGCATTTGACGAAATCGAAGTGTCGAACCTGTCGTTCAGCGTGAACGCGGCTCTGCCGCTGACGCTCGGCGCGACGGCGATGTTCGACGTTGCAGGCGACGAGGCTGTGGGCGTGGGCTACGTGACCCTGGCCAACTACACCGACGGCGACGTGATCGGCACCCTGACCTTCGACACCGGCTCGCTGGGCTACGGCGTCGATGACGACGTGTTCGACCTCAAGCTGATCGGCATGACCGGCCCGGTGCCGGGCGCGCCGCAGCTGACCGTCTACGATCCGGTTTCCGATCTGGCCCTGCGCCGTTCGGGCGTCGACCTGCAGACCATTCCGCTTCCGGTCCCGGCGCTGCTGCTGATGGGCGGCATCGGTGCCCTGGTTGGCCTGCGCCGCCGCTCCGCCTGACGGAGCCGCCCGCAAGGGCAGCTGCAAAAGTTCCGCAAAGGGCTCCTTCGGGAGCCCTTTCGCTTTTCCGCCCGCGGGGCCGCGCCGTCCGCTGGTCTCGATTTTCCGCCGCGCCATGTCCCTGGCATCGCCCGCCGGTTTCGCCGTGCCGCGCAAGCGGGCAACCGGGCCCGTCCGTGCCGCGCAGGAGGCGCAGCAACCTGCGGGGGGCCGTGAAACCCGCAACTGCCGCACACCTTTCCGTTGGTTGATACATTTATGAACTCTCGGCCTCCGGCGCGCGGCTATGGTTCCGGAGGCCGAGGGCCATACGGAAGTTCGGAGGCATTTTGCCATGAAGTTTGGTACGATTTGCAAGCAAGTTGCCGTTGCGGCGCCATCGATCTCATCTAGACCGACGCCGTGGACTCCACCGGGGGGAGGCCCGGCATCTGGGCGCTGTCCGTCATCGCCTTCGATACGGTCGAAGCCCCGTCGATGGATTTCGCCTGCAAGAGCATGCTTGGGCTGACCCGGGATGTCGTCCTGCCGACCGGGCGTCCCGCGATCGGCATCGGCTATCGGCTGACGCATGCGCTTCCGGACGGCGACCGGATCGGCCCGCTGACCTTCGCCACCGGCGCGATCGGCATGGCCCCGGATGACGAGGTGGCGGATCTGCGGATGGGCGGAAGCATGTTCACCGGGACGACCCTCTGCGACCCGATCTGCGGGCTGGTGGCGCGCTCCAACGCGGATCCGCAGCCGGTTCCGCTGCCGGTCCCGGCGCTGCTTTTGGCGGGCGGCCTCGGCGCGCTGGCGGCTCTGCGCCGCCGGACCGCCTGACGGCTGCGCGCGAAGGGTCAGGCACAGGGCCATGGCTTCCGCAGGAGCCCCTTCGCTTTCGCGGCGCAGGCTTGCCGGAACGGCCCGGCTTGCCCATATCGGCAGGAGAGTTCCGGAGGGCAAGATGGGCTATGTGAAGACCGCCACGCGCTCGGTCGCGACATTGCCCTTGGCGCCGGGCGCATAGGGGCAGCCGNCCGAGCCCGCCGGCAGAGCTGTCGAAGATCCGCAGGCCGCGGGCGAGGCTGGCCTCGATATTGGCCAGCGCCGTGTTCCGCGTGTCGTGGAAATGCCCGGCGAGCCGGTTCGCCGGGACCTGCGCGAGAACGGCGTCAAGCATCCTGCCGACCGTCTCCGGGGTTCCGGCGCCGATCGTGTCGCCGAGGCTGATCTCGTCGCAGCCCATCGCCAGCATCGCCGCGGCGACCTTTGCCACCGTCTCCGGCGCCACCGGCCCGTCATAGGGACAGTCGGTGACGCAGGAAACATAGCCGCGGACCGGGATCATGGCCGCCCTGGCCGCGGCGAGGACCGGCCGGAAGCGCTCCAGGCTCCCGGCGACGGAGCAATTGATGTTGCGGCGCGAGAACCCCTCGGAGGCGGAGCCGAAGACCGCGACCCGGTCGGCCCCGGCCAGCAGCGCGGCCTCGAACCCGGCGAGGTTCGGGGCCAGCGCCGAATAGGTCACGCCGGGAACCCGCCTGATGCCGTTCAGCACCTGCGCGGCATCGGCCATCTGCGGCACCCATTTGGGGCTGACGAGGCCTGATGGAGCGTCTCGGTTTCGGGACGGGCATCGACATGGACAGGCTGGCTGTCGCGGCCGCGCTCGCCAAGGGACTGAGGGAACCGGCATGACCTTTTCGGCGATCCGCCTGAACCCGGACGTGCGCGGCGTCGCGCATCTGGAACTCGCTGCGCCCGACCGGCGCAACGTCCTGTCGGCGGCGATGATTGCCGAACTGACCGACGCCGCCGCTGCGCTGGACGCCGATCCGGCCATCCGCGCTGTCGTTCTCTCCGGGGCGGGGAAGATCTTCTGCGCCGGGGGCGACCTTGCCTGGATGAAGGCGCAGGTCTCGGCCGGTCGCGCCGAGCGCATGGCCGAAGCCCGCAAGCTCGCGGAGATGCTCGACGCGCTGAACCGGATGCGCAAGCCGCTGATCGGCCGCATCCAGGGCGGCGCCTTCGGCGGCGGCGTGGGGCTGGCCTGCATCTGCGACGTGGCCATTGCGGCCGAAGACAGCAAGTTCAGCTTCTCGGAGACCCGTCTCGGCATCATTCCGGCCACGATCGGACCCTATGTCCTGGCCCGGATGGGCGAAGGCAAGGCGCGCCGGGTCTTCATGTCCGCCCGCGTCTTCGGCGCAGCCGAGGCCCGCGAGCTCGGCGTGGTGGCCCGGGTCGTGGAAGCAGGCGAACTCGACAGGGCCGTCGAGGCCGAGGTCGAGCCCTATCTGCACACCGCCCCGGGAGCCGCGGGCGCGGCGAAGGCGCTCGCGCGCACGCTCGGCCCCCGCATCGATGCCGGGGTGATCGAAGAGACGATCCGCCAGCTTGCGGATGCCTGGGAAACCGAGGAGGCCGCACATGGCATCGCGGCCTTCCTGGACAAGACCCCGCCCCGCTGGGCGTGAAAGGACCGCTCAGGAGGGGTCGCGGACATGCCAGTAGGCCGCCGTCGATTCCTCCAGATGCAGCCGCATCGCTTCCTCGGCCGCATCCGCATCCCCGGCCTGGATCGCCGCGAAGATCTGCTCGTGCCGCTGATAGGCGCGCTCGGTGGCGCCGGGATCGCGGATGGCGGTCCGCCGGTGCTCGGCCAACCATGTCTGGACCGCCTCGTGCAGGGATTCGAGGAACATGTTGCCCGAGACCCGCGCGATCTCCAGGTGGAACTCGATATTGGTCTGCACGAAGGCCTCGCGGTCGCCGATGGCCGCGCGGTTGCGCTCCAGGGCACCGGAGATCCGCGCAAGCCCCTCCGGCGTGACGTTGCGCGCCGCATTGCGGGCAAGGAAGGACTCGAACATCATCCGCGCCTCCTGAAGCTGGCGCAGGCTCTCGGGGCGCGACAGCACGTAGCGCGCCGGGCCGCCGAGTTCGTCGATCAGCCTTGCCGCCGACGGTTCCACCACGCGCGCGCGCTTGCCGTTCTCCAGCTCGATGAGGCCGTTCTGCTGCAGCGCGAAAAGCGCCTCGCGGATCGCCGTGCGGCTGACTCCGAAACTGTCGCAAAGATCGCGTTCCGCGGGCAGCAATTCTCCCGGCGCCAGGTCCCCGGCAAGGATCGACGCCTCGATCTGCTCAGCTACCCGTTCGTAAAGGCGGCGCTTCCGTATCGGCTCGGTCTTCAGCATGGCATCTCCCCTGTCCGAACAAAATATTCGAAACCTGTCGTTGTTTCCACCTATAATTTGGTATAATAGGTAGACAGCCCGTTGGGAGGCGGGCGAGTCTCGGGAGGAGAAAAGAAAATGCTTAGCCGTAACTTCATCTGTGGCGCCCTTCTGGCCGCCGCTCCGGTATTGGCGCCCTGCGCGATGGCCGGAACCGTGCTGCAGCTCGCGTCGGTCGAGACGCCGCAGACCGCCTGGGGCCAGGCCGCGCAGCGCTTTGCCGACGGCGTCGCGGAGGCGTCGGGCGGAGAGCTGCGCGTCGAGCTCGCGCTCTCGGGCACGACCGGTTCCCCGAGAGAGACGCTGGAGGCCCTGACCATCGGCACGAACGACATCGTCCTCACGGTGATCGCTTCGCTCAACCCCTACGATCCGCTTCCGGGCATCGAGAGCTATCCCTATCTGATCCGCGATCCAGGCCATTTCGACCGGGTCTATAACGGGCCGGTAGGTGCCGAGCTCTATGACGAGATCGCAAAGCGGACCGGTTTCCGGATGATCGGCGCAGGCGCCCGCGGCGCCCGCGAGATGGCCTCAAAAAGCCCGGTAAACTCGGTGGAAGACCTCAAGGGCCTCAAGATCCGGGTGCCGAACATCGACATCTTCCGCGCGACCTGGCAGATTCTGGGGGCTTCGCCGACGCCGATGTCCTCCAGCGAGGTCTATACCGGGCTGCAATCCGGCATCATCGACGCGGTCGAGAACCCGCTCTCCGCCCATGTCAGGTCGAAATACTACGAGGCCGCGGAATACGTCGTCATGACGGATCACGTCTACGGCGCCTACACCTTCATCTTCGACCAGGCCCGCTTCGACTCGCTGACCGACGAGGAGCGCGCCATCATCGAGGAGGAAGGCCGCAAGGCCCTGCGCTGGGGCAGCGGAATGGAACTGGAGAATGCCGAGGAAAGCCGCGCGACCCTCGAGGCGGCTGGCGCCACCTTCCTCGAGCCCGATCTCGGCCCGTTCCGGGAAAAGCTCGCCGCGATGGCCGGGGAATTCCCCGATCTCGCGCCTTGGGTCGGGAAGATCCAGGCGGTCGAATGATCCGACCCGGGCTTCCGCTGCCGGAAGGCGGCCGGAAGCCCGGTGCCCGGTCCGCAACCTCAGCTTTCGACGGAAACAGCCATGAAGCCAATTGCCCGCGCCAGCCATGCCGTCGCAGGCCTTGCCACCCTTTCCGCCAATATCATGCTGATTGTCATGATCCTGGCGATCGGGGTCCAGGTCTGCGCGCGCTTCCTCCTCGGAGCGCCCACGGTATGGGCCGAAGAACTTGCCCGCTATCTCCTCGTCGCGCTGACGATGCTCGGATCGGCCGCCCTGATCGAGCGCAACGACCATATCAGCATCGACATCTTCGTGTACATCCTACCGGAGCCTGTCCAGCGGATTGTCGGCTGGCTGCGTGACGCGATCACGCTGACCGTCTGCGGCACGCTGGCCTGGTACGGCTGGCTGCTGGTCGGCATCGGCGGGCGCCAGACCTCGACCGGACTAGGCGTCAAGATGTCCCTGCCCTACCTCGCGATCCCTGTCGGTGCCGCGCTCATCGCGCTGGTGCTGCTGCTGTCCCGGCTCGGCCGGGTGAACGATCCGGAGGAACTCTGACATGGATCTGCTGATGGTTTCCTCCGTCCTGATCGGAGTCATCACCTTCTGCATCATTATCGGCGTGCCGCTGGCGGTCTCGATCGTGGCGGGCTCGCTGGCGGCGATTTTCGCCCATGGCGGCGCCAACCCCGTGATCGCACCGCAGCGGCTCTTCGCCGGCATGGATTCCTTCTCGCTGATGGCGATCCCTGCCTTCCTTCTCGGCGGCGCACTGATGTCGCGCGGCGGCATCTCGGAACGGCTGATCGCCTTCGCCAACGCGCTGGTCGGACGGTTCTCCGGCGGGCTCGCCATCTCGAACGTGCTGTCCTCTGTAATGTTCGGCGGCATCTCCGGCTCCGCCGTGGCCGACACCTCCGCGATCGGCGGCACTTTCATCCCGGCGATGAAGAACGCCGGCTTCCCGGCCGCATATTCCGTCGGCATCACCGCCGCGTCCTCGCCGATTTCGCCGCTGATCCCGCCCTCCATCGCCTGGATCGTCTACGCCTACATCACCGACCAGTCCGTGATGCGGCTGTTCATCGCCGGTGTCGTGCCCGGAATGCTCTGGGCCGCGGCCCTGATCTTTGCCGCATGGCTCGTGGCCCGGCGCAACAGCTATCCGGTGCAGGCCGCCGCCGGAGCGAGCGAGCTGTGGCGCACGTTCGTCATCGCCCTGCCGGCCCTCGCCATGCCCTTCCTGCTGATCGGCGGCATCCTCTCGGCGATGTTCACCGTCACCGAAGCCTCGGTCATCCTCGTCGTCTACGCGCTCCTGGTCTCGGGCCTGGTCTACCGCGAGCTCAGCTGGCGCATCCTGTGGGAGTCGATCACCTCGGCCGCCCGCTTGACTGCCGCCGTCATGCTGATTCTCGCCGGGGCCTCGCTCTTCGCCTGGATGCTGGCCTGGGTCCACGCGCCCGAGACCTTCGGCGCCTGGATCCGCTCCTGGGTGACCACGCCGACAATGTTCCTGCTCATCGTCAATGTCCTGCTCCTGATCGTCGGGATGATCATGGAAGTGAATGCCGCCAAGGTCATGCTGCTGCCGGTGCTGTTCCCGATCAGCCAGGAGCTGGGCGTCGACCCGATCCATTTCGGCGTCGTCGTGACGGTGAATCTCTGCATCGGCCTTGTCACACCGCCCATCGGCATCGTGCTGGCCATAGCCAGCCAAATCGGGGGCATCTCCATCGCCGAGGGAACCCGCGGCACCCTGCCCTACGTTCTGGTCGCGCTTGCCGTTCTGATCGCGCTGACCTTCATCCCGGTCCTGTCCACCGGACTGCCGGACCTGCTGCTCGGAAAGGCGCTTTCATGACGATCTCCGACCGCCTGCTCGCGCTCGGCAGCGCCACGCTCAGCGACGTGCTGGACGAGGCCGGCTTCCAGGCGCAGACGCTGTCTCCGGCAATCCGCCCGGTGAGCCGCGACGCCGCCTTCTGCGGACCGGCCCTGTGCATCGGCCTGCAGCGCCGCGTCGCCACCCGCACCGCGCGCGGCCCAAGGCCGGGGTCTTCGCGGTGCGCGCCGCGCAGGTGCTGGACCGCAACCTGCGCGCCGTCCTGGCGGAGCGGCCGACCCGGCCCTTCCGGCCGCAGCTGAGCTACCTGAAGCTGATCTCGCTCGGCCCGCGGGAAGCGCTCGGACAGAAGGGGCCGCTGACCCTGTCGGGACCGCTGATGTGGCGCTGGAAGGACCGGATCGACCGGAAATTCATGGAGAAGTTCGACGGCCTGCCGGCGATGGCCGCGCCTGCCCTGCCGAAGGACGCGATTCCGGCGCTGCGCCGCGCAGTGCCCTCGGACAAGCCGATGTGCGGCGGCTGCGGCGCCAAGGTCGGGCCCGGGGCCGCGAGGCAGAGCGGCGTGTTCGACAGCAGCAGGAGGTCCTCGGGCACGTCGATCCCGAGCTCCGCCGAGACGAAGGCGCGCCGCTGGGCGCAGCGCGCCGCGACTTCGGGATGGAGCCGCGCCAGCTCGCCGCGCAGCCCGGCATCGGCGAAGGTCACCGGGTCCTCGCAATTGAGCGCCCAGCCGTTGCGGAGCGGCACAGGGATGATGTCGACCTGGAAGGGCATGCCCGAGCGGATCTGCAGCTCCGAGCCGGGGAAGACCGGCGAATGGACCCATTCGTCATAGCCGGTCAGATGGCCGGGATTGAGCATCGAGCGGATGCCCGCCGGAGCCAGCGCTTCGGCCACCGCGGCCTCGATCTCGCCGCCCGCCACGCCGATCCGCGCGGTGGCGTACCAGGCGGCCTGGGCGCCGTAATAGGCCTGTGCAAGGGCCAGGAAGCCGTCATCCTCCTCCGCGAGCAGCCCGGCCCGCGCGGTCAGCCCGCCGGGAAAGGACACGCAGGTGGTCGCGCCGTCGCCCAAGGCGGGCACCCGGGCGGTCGGGCTGCGCATCCCGAGGATCGGCGCCTCGGGGCCGGAGGAGGAGAACATCGGATGGCAGTTCATCGCCGGTCCGCCAAGCCCCATCCGCGCCGCGGCGGCAAGCTCGCTGTCGCCGGGGCGGTAGCCCGACAGGATGTTCCACACCGCAACCGAGGAGCGCTGCGCCGCCCATTCGGCATGGGCGATGGCATGCGCGTCGAGCCGGGTGCGCAGGCCGTCCACCGGGTTCATCAGCACCGGCGTCACGTCGCGGACCGCCTGCGGACCGCCCGCGGCGCGCCTGATTGTAGCTCTTCCAGTTGGTCGTCTTGTACGTCGTCTTAGGAGGTCTGCTCATGCCGCACGGCTAGCATGCTGGATTCACGAGATGAATCCCCTAGTTTTGCGCAACAACGCCGGTGCCGATTTCCCCGTCTTCGGAGAACTGGTCGAGAAGGTCAGGCAGTACGGGGCTGTCGCCCTCGCGGCTGGAGGTGCATTCCACAGCCCGGATGTCGCTGGTGGCCGTGCCCATTGCCAGATGGACCTTGCGTTGCTGGCGGCGGCGGCGGGTGCCATGCGTCCTGGCCAGCCACTCGCCGTCGCCAAGAAGTTTGATGCCGGTTCTGTCCACTGCCCGGCAGGGCATCGCGCAGCAATGCCCGAGAGGGAACAGCAGGTCGAGCGGACCCGGGTTCCGGCGTGCCGAGAGCTTGACGTCGATTGTCTTCCGACGCCGGCCGAGCGTGAAAAAGTCGGGATTGAACCAGATCGACAACGAGCCATGCCGCTTCGGCGAAGTGTCGCAGTCGGACCAGTTCATCGTGCGGCACCCGGCGGGCAGCTGGTCCTGCCGGCCCTCGTCACGCTTCTCGGCCTGCGCCTGCGGCCGCGGAAACCGGCGCGGGAGCCCGGCGGCAGCCGGGCCGGGAGACCGCTACAGGCGCGCCTCGATCAGGCGGGGCCCCGGTGCCGCCATCGCGTCCCGGAAGGCTTCGCTGAACGCGGCAGCGTCGGTGGCGCGGCATGCCGCAACGCCATGGCCGACGGCAAGCGCCACCCAGTCGAGCTCCGGATCGGCCACATCCAGCATGCGCTCGGCATTCCGGCCCACCTCGGTGACACCGACATTGCCGAGTTCTCCCAGAAGGATGCGGTAGCCGCGATTGGCCAGCACGATCACCGTCACGTCGAGACGCTCGCGCGCCATCGTCCAGAGCACCTGCAGCGTGTACATCGCCGAGCCGTCGCCGCTGACGGCAATGACCTTGCGATCCGGGCAGGCCACCGCGGCCCCCACCGCCAGCGGCAGTGCCGCGCCGATCGCCCCGCCAGGATTGGCCAGCCAGTCGTGGCGGCGTGCCGTGCGGGTGGCATCGGCAATGGCCTGCCCAGCGGTGATCGCCTCGCTGCACAGGATTGCGCCCTCCGGCATCAGCTGGTGATCCTCGGTCCTTCGGGGCAGGTCGAGGCGGCGATCGCCCGCGGCCGGATCGCCTTCGCCCGCGGCGCCGTGGCCCACGCGCTGTTCGGCTGAGACCGGGCGGCGCGACCGGCTTCGACTTGCCGATCGCGCCATGCGGAGCGCCCGAATTTCGGGCTCGGGCCCGATTCCGTCGCGTTCCCTTGCCGGAAAGCGCTTGCATCGCATTTTCAACGTATATCCGATGCAGGGAATGCCGGGCCGGAAGAGCCCGCCGCAGGACAGGGATTTTCAGGGAGATACCCCATGACGCTCAACACGGTGCTGCGCCTGACCGCCGCCACGCTGGTCCTCGGGCCGGGGCTGGCCTTTGCCGCCGGTCCGCAGGAGGGCGAGACGCTGGCCGAAAGCCAGACCTTCACCTACCGGCTGCTCGACGAAGTGCCGACGCTCGACCCGCAGCTGAACGAGGATGTCTCTGGCTCGAACGTGCAGCGCGACCTGTTCGAGGGGCTGATGAACCAGGATGCCGAAGGCAATCTGGTGCCGGGCGTGGCCACCGGCTACACCACCGCAGACGGCAACCGCACCTATGTCTTCACGCTGCGCGACGACGCGAAATGGTCGAACGGCGATCCGGTGACGGCGGGCGATTTCGTCTATGCCTGGCGCCGCGCGATCGATCCGGCGACCGCCTCGCCCTATGCGTGGTTCGTCGAGATGACGACGATGGCGAATGCCTCGAAGATCCTTGCCGGCGAGCTGCCGCCCGAGGAGCTGGGCGTCGAGGCGGTGGACGACCAGACGCTCAAGGTCACGCTGGAGGAGTCGATCCCGTATTTCGCGGCGATGACCACGACCTCGACGCTGTTCCCGGCGCATCGCGCGACCATCGAGGAATTCGGGTCCGAATGGACGCGGCCGGGCAACATGGTGTCGAACGGCGCCTATGTGCTGAGCGAGCACGTGCCGAACGAATACCACACGCGGACGAAGAACCCGGAATACTGGGATGCGGAGAATGTCCATATCACCGAGGTGACCGGCCTCGTCATCAACGACGTGAACCAGGCGCTGACCCGCTATCTCGCGGGCGAGCTCGACATGATCGAGCCGCTGCCCGCGGGCCAGTTCCCGGAGCTGAAGGAGAGGTATCCGGACCAGGCGACCTCGGTGCCGCGGCTGTGCACCTACTATTACAGCTTCAACATGACCGACAGCGCCAACCCCGCGCTGCAGGACGTGCGGGTGCGCCGGGCGATGAGCTATGCCATCGACCGCGACGTGATCGTCAACGCGGTTCTCAAGGGCGGGCAGTCCCCGGCCTATATCTTCACGCCGCCCTTCACCGCCAGTTTCGAGCCCCCCGCGACCGCTTATGAGGACATGACCCAGAAGGAGCGCGACGCCGAGGCGGTGCGGCTTATGGAGGAGGCGGGCTACGGCAAGGACAGCCCGCTGACGCTGCGGCTGATCTACAATACCTCCGAGAACCACCAGAAGATCGCCACCGTCATGGCGCAGATGTGGAAGCAGAAGCTCGGGGTCTCGGTCGAAATGCAGAACTTCGAGTGGAAGACCTTCCTCGAGATCCGCAAGAACCAGGAGTTCGACGTCGCCCGCGGCGCCTGGTGCGGCGACTACAACGAGGCCTCGACCTTCCTGCAGCTGATGGTGTCGGACAATTCCCAGAATGACGGCCGCTTCGCCAATGACGAGGTGGATGCGCTGATGCTGGAAACCAAGACGATGGACGATCCGAACCCGAACTACGCGCAGGTCGAGGCGATCCTCGAGCAGGAGGTGCCGGTCATTCCGGTCTACCACTATGCCAACGTCTTCATGCTGAACCCGGCGATCAAGGGCTGGCCCTACGGAAACGTGGAGAACAACTGGTACTCCAAGGATTTCTACAAGCTCGCCGAATAACCGCCACGGGCCCCGCCCGGCGCGGGGCCCCAGCTTCCGGAACGCGTGATGATTTCCTACATTCTCCGGCGGCTCCTGGTCGCCATTCCGACGATCCTGGTGCTGATCGTGCTGTCCTTCCTGATGATGCATTACGCGCCGGGCGGTCCCTGGAGCTCGGAACGCGCCTTCCCGCAGGCGGTGATCGACGCGCTGAATGCCAAATACGGGCTGGACGAGCCGCTGTGGAGGCAGATCGCCAGCTACACCTGGAATATCGTCGCGCATTTCGATTTCGGCCCGTCGCTCTACTACAAGGACCGCTCCGTCTCGGACCTGATCGCGCAGGGCTTCCCGGTGACGCTGACCTACGGCTTCTGGTCCTTCGCGGTCGCCGTGGCGGTCGGCGGGTCGCTCGGGATCGCGGCCGCCGTCTGGCACAACAGCTGGCTCGACTATCTGGCGGTCGGCATCTCGATCGGCGCGCAGGTGCTGCCGAATTTCGTGATGGCGCCGATCTTGGTGCTGGTCTTCACGCTCTGGCTCGGCTGGCTGCCGGGCGGCGGCTGGCAGGGCGGGGCGTTTCCCTATGTCGTCATGCCGGTGATCGCGCTGTCGACCAGCTTCATGGCCTCGATCGCGCGGATCACCCGCAGCTCGATGCTCGAGGTGCTGAACGCAGGCTTCATCCGCACCGCACGCGCCAAAGGGCTGCCGATGCGGCGGATCGTGCTGCGCCATGCGCTGAAGCCCGCGCTCCTGCCCGTCATCTCCTATCTCGGCCCGGCCTTCGTCGGCATGATCACCGGCTCGGTGGTGATCGACATCTATTTTTCCACCGGCGGGATCGGCCAGTATTTCGTCAATTCGGCGCTCAACCGGGACTATTTCGTCATCATGGGCGTGACGATCCTGACCGGCGCGCTGACCGTCCTGTTCAACCTCGTGGTCGACATCCTCTATGCGTGGATCGACCCGAAGATCCGCTATTGAGGGGGCAGTCATGGCCGTTCTGATCGGACGCGCACGGGCTCGCGCCATGTCGGCGGGCCGCTCGCTCTGGAGCGATGCGCGCCACCGCTTCTTCCGCAACCGCGCGGCGGTGGCGAGTCTCGTGGTGCTGGCGCTGGTGGCCTGCTTCGCCGCTTTCGGCGGGCTCTTCGCAGAGTGGTCGAACGAGGATATCGACTGGGCGGTGCTGGGCGATGTCGCCACGATGGGCCGTCCCTCGCTGTCCTCGGGGCACTGGTTCGGCACCGACGAACTCGGCCGCGATCTTTTCGCGCGCGTGGTGCAGGGCACGCAGGTCAGCCTGATGGTCGGCATCGTTGGCGCGCTGATTTCGGTGGTCGTCGGCACGGTCTACGGCGCCGTCGCCGGCTATTTCGGCGGGCGGCTCGACAGCGTGATGATGCGCATCGTCGATATCCTGATGTCGATCCCCTACATGTTCGTGCTGATCCTGCTCCTGGTGATCTTCGGCCGCTCGGTCTTCACGCTCTTCGTCGGCATCGGGCTGATCAGCTGGCTCGACATGGCGCGGATCGCCCGTGGCCAGACCCTGACCATCAAGCACCGCGAATACGTGGAGGCGGCGCTGGCCATTGGCGTCGGGCCCTTCACCATCATCCGCCGCCACATCATCCCGAACCTGCTGGGCGTCGTCATCGTCTATGCGACGCTCCTGGTGCCGAACATGATCATCTACGAAAGCTTCATCAGCTTCCTCGGCCTCGGCGTGCAGGAACCGCTGACCAGCTGGGGCGCACTGATCTCGGACGGGGCGGCGACCATGCAATACGGCACGCTCTGGCAGCTTGCCTTCCCGCTCTTATTCTTNGGCGGCGACCATGCAATACGGCACGCTCTGGCAGCCTGCCTTCCCGCCCCTCTTCCCCGTCGCGACGCTCTTCGCCTTCTTCTTCATCGGCGACGGGCTGCGCGACGCACTCGATCCGAAGGATCGGTAACCATGGCATTTCCGAAGGACCGCTGAATGCTGCTTTCCGTCAAGGACCTGCGGGTGCGCTTCGACACCCGGGACGGCGCGGTCTCGGCCGTCAACGGGGTCAGCTTCGATCTCCGCGCCGGGGAGACGCTGGCCATCGTCGGCGAGAGCGGCTCGGGCAAGAGCCAGACCGCCTTCGCCTGTCTCGGGCTTCTGGCGCGCAACGGCCGCGCCTCGGGGTCGGTGACATGGGAGGGGCGCGAGATCCTGAACATCCCCGAGCGCGAGCTGAACCGCATCCGTGCCAGCGAGATCGCGGTGATCTTCCAGGACCCGATGACCTCGCTCAATCCCTACATGACGGTCGGCGACCAGATGGCCGAGGTGCTGCAATTGCACCAGGGCGCCTCGAAGCGCGCGGCGCTGGCCGAGGCGGCGCGGATGCTCGGCGCGGTACGCATCCCCGAGGCGCGGGCGCGGCTGCGCCAGTACCCGCACGAGATGTCGGGCGGCATGCGGCAGCGGGTGATGATCGCCATGGCGCTGCTGTGCCGTCCGCGGCTGCTGATCGCGGACGAGCCGACCACGGCGCTCGACGTCACCGTGCAGGCGCAGATCATGGCGCTGCTCGCGGACATCCGCGCCGAATTCGGCACCGCGCTGATCCTGATCACCCATGACCTCGGCATCGTCGCGGGCGCCACCGAGCGGATGCTGGTCATGTATGGCGGGCAGGTGATGGAGCAGGGCACGACCGAAGCTGTTTTCGCCCGGCCGCTGCATCCCTATACTGAAGGATTGCTCGCCGCCGTGCCGCGGCTCGACCGGGTCGAGGCAGAGCTGCGCGCCATCCCGGGCGATCCGCCGAACATGGCCGATCTCGGGACGGGCTGCCCCTTCGCGCCGCGCTGCGACCGGGTCATGGATGTTTGCCGCGCCTCTATGCCGCCGCTCGAAGGGCGGGACCGGCTGCGCGCCTGCCATCTGCCGCAGGAGGTCTTCGCATGACCGGGGCCCTTCTGCGCGTCCGCGACCTGTCGGTCAGCTTCCCGGTCAAGGGCGGCGGGTTGTTCCCATGGCGCAACCGGCGGCTCCTGCGCGCGGTGCAGGGGGCAGGGTTCGACCTTGCCGCCGGAAAGACGCTGGGCATCGTCGGCGAAAGCGGCTCGGGCAAGTCGACGCTCGCGCGCGCGATCCTCGGGCTGGTGCCGCGCGCGGGCGGCGAGGTGCTCTGGGACGGCAAGCCCTTGGGCGAGGATCAGCGCCCCGAGGTCCAGATGATCTTCCAGGACCCGCTGGCGGCACTGAACCCGCGCATGACCGTGGGCGAGATCATCGCCGAACCGCTGGTCACGCACCGTCCCGAGATGCGCAAGGCCGAGCGCACCGACAGGATCGTCGCGCTGATGGAGCGGGTCGGGCTGCGCGCCGAGCTGCGCAACCGCTATCCGCACGAATTCTCCGGCGGCCAGTGCCAGCGGATCGGCATCGCCCGCGCGCTGATCTCGGGGCCGCGGCTGGTGGTCTGCGACGAACCGGTCTCGGCGCTCGACGTGTCGGTGCAGGCGCAGGTGGTGAACCTGCTGCGCGAATTGCAGGCCGAGATGGGGCTGTCGCTGATCTTCATCGCCCATGACCTGAGCGTCGTGCGGCACATCTCGGACGAGATCATGGTGATGTATCTCGGCCGGGTGATGGAGCACGCGCCTGCCGCCCGGCTGGTCGAGCGCCCGATGCATCCCTATACCCGTGCGCTGATCGCCTCGGCGCCGATCCCCGATCCGGTGGTTGAGAAGGCGCGTCCGCGCGCGGTGCTGGAGGGCGAGCTGCCCTCGCCGATCTCGCCGCCCTCGGGCTGCGTGTTCCGCACCCGCTGTCCGCTGGCGCAGGCCAGATGCGCGGGCGAGGTACCGGGGCTGGAGCGCATCGGGCCGAAATCTGCAGGGCATCAATGCAATCGGACTTGTTCAGGACGAACTGGGGCAGCGCAGCGGATGACTCGGCAGCCGCGGCCCCGGCCTGCAGCGCATCGTTCCGCCGGCACCCCGCCCCGCAAAGAACCGGTCTGCCGGGGACAGCCATGCTCCGGCCGGACCCATGAAGATTGCCGGAAAAGACCGGAGCGCCCCGTGCGGGCGCCGCTGCGGCAACCGTCCGGCGGCCCCGCGTCACGTCTCCGCTGTGCCGGAACCGCCGCAATGGCGGGCCCCCTAGCGCCCCAGGTCGCTGCGGTAGGCGCCCGGCGCCCGGCCGGTCCAGCGGCGGAACGCATTGGTGAAGCTGCTCTGCTCGGCATATCCGGCTCAGCGTCCGGTCCGACAGCATAAGCTGGGCCTTGCGGCGGCGCACCTCCTCGACCAGTTCGCGGTAGCCCAGCCCCTCCTCGGCCAACCGCCGGGTCAGGGTGCGCGCGCTCACGCCCAGCTCCTCTGCGATCGCAGCCACCGGCGGCGGGCCGCCCTCGGGCAGCCGCTGCAGCACCGCGCAGGGCCGCCACCGGGCATTGCGGCGCGCCTGGCCCTGCACCGGGTCCCGGCGCGCGCGCGATTGCCCGACAAACACGCTGACCGGGCAGGGATCCGGCAGCGCGCCCCGGCCGCACGGCCGGACCCATGCAAAGGAGGAGACACCATGCAGACCATCCTGAAACTGGCAGCCACGCTCTGGCTGGCCTGCGGCGCCACATTGGCCGGCGCCCAGGACACCTTGCGCATCGCGCATTCGACAGAAAGCTTCGCCTTCATCCCGCTGTTCACCGCGATCCAGGCGGGCGCCTTCGCCGAGGAAGGGCTCGAGACGGAAATCATCCGCACCGGCTCTGGATCCAAGACCGTGGCGGCGCTTGTCGGCCGCAGCGCCGACGTGGCGATCGGTTCGACCCCCGGCATCCTCTACGCGCGCAAGGAAGGGCTCGACCTGCAGATGGTCGCCGGGCTGGTCACCCAGTACAGCAGCTCCATCGCCTATTCGAAGGCCTGGGCCGAAAGCCGCCGCGTGACCGCCCGGAGCAGCCACGAAGAAATGCTGGCCGCGCTCAAGGGCGCGCGCATCGCCACATCCGGCCCGGGCGGCGGCGAGTCGATCATCCGCTACTTCGCGCAGGAGGCGGGCATCGACCCGGACCGCGACATGACCATCGTCTATCTCGGCCGCGACATCGGCGTCTACCAGGCGGCGCTGGAGGAAGGCCGGATCGACGGCCTCTCGCTTTCCGCCCCGGCCCCGCATATCGCCGTCCGCGAACGCGGCGCGGTCTTTGCCTTCAATACCGGCGCGGGCGAGGTCGAAAGCCTCGACGGCTTCCTCTACATCGTGGCGACGGCGCGGGCCGGCTGGATCCGGGAGAACCCGGAAAAGACCGCCGGGCTCGTCTCGGCGCTCCAGCGCGCGACCGACATCATCCGCGATCCCGAAACCACGTCCGAAGCGCGCGATGCGGTCCACGCGGCCTATTACGCGGATGTCGACAAGGGACTGTTCGACGGCATCTGGGCCGAGTTCGCCAGCGGCGCGCCGGAAAGCGTGCAGATCACCCGGGCCGAGGTCGAGCGCGTCGTCGCCTTCACCAACGAGTTCGAGAAGGACAACAAGATCGATCCGTCGGTTGTCGAGGGCTCCTATCTCGAGCAGTAGCGCCGCCGCACCGGACGGTCCGGGAGGGCCGCCGCATCCCGCGGCGGCCCTGTACCCTGGCCACCGCCCCGGCGCGCGCGTCCCGCCGCGTCTCGGGCGCGGCCGGGGCGGACGGGCTGCGGCTGCTGGCGCCCTGCGATCTCCAGGCGGTCAAGGCCTGCGGCGTGACCTTCGCCGAGTCGATGGTCGAACGCGTGATCGAGGAACAGGCGGCCGGCAATGCCGACCGCGCGCAGGAGATCCGCGCCAAGGTCGGCGCGGTGATCGGCGACAGCCTGTCGGGGATCGAGCCGGGCTCGCCCGCCGCCATGGAGGTCAAGCGCGTGCTGCAGGCCGAGGGGCTCTGGTCGCAGTATCTCGAGGTCGGCATCGGCCCCGACGCCGAGGTCTTCTCCAAGGCGCAGCCGATGAGCGCGGTGGGCTGGGGCGCCGATGTCGGGCTGCATCCGGTTTCCACCTGGAACAACCCCGAGCCCGAGATCGTGCTGGCGGTGTCGAGCCGCGGCCGCGTCCTCGGCGCGACGCTCGGCAATGACGTGAACCTGCGCGATGTCGAAGGCCGCTCGGCGCTGCTCCTCGGCAAGGCCAAGGACAACAACGCCTCCTGTTCGATCGGCCCGTTCCTGCGGCTCTTCGACGAGGGCTTTTCGATGGCCGATGTCGAGACTGCCGAGCTGGAGCTGAAGGTCGAGGGCGAGGACGGCTTCGTGCTCGACGGACGGTCCTCGATGTCGAAGATCAGCCGGAAGCCCGCCGATCTGGTGGCACAGACCATCGGGCGCCACCACCAGTATCCCGACGGGTTCTTCCTGTTTCTCGGCACGCTCTTCGCGCCGGTGCAGGACCGCGACGCGCCGGGCCAGGGCTTCACCCACAAGACCGGCGATGTTGTGACGATCACCGAGCCGAAGCTCGGCGCGCTCAGGAACACCGTGCGGCTCTCGACCGAGTGCCCGGAATGGAGCTTCGGCACGGCGGCGCTGATGCGCAACCTCGCCGGGCGGGGGCTGCTGTGAGCGCGGCGAATCTGGCGGGCCGCTCGGTCCTGGTCTCGGGCGGCGCTTCGGGAATCGGCGGGGCGATCGTGCGAGCGTTCGCGGCAGCGGGCGCCCGGACCGGCTTCCCGCCGCCACCGCGCCGAGCGACAGCGCGGCGACGGCGCAGGTTCCGGCGAGCCTGCCGAGACGGCGCAGCTGGGAGGGGCGGTCGGGGGTCGGGTCCATCGTCACGGTCTCCGGCTGCCGCGTCCCGCTTTACCGGTCCGCGATTCCATGTTAGAGCCACTTACATGATGTTAGATACCCTAACATCAATCTGAACGAAACAGTTTACTTTGTTTCGTCGCAAAAAAGCGGGACGGCGGCATGGCAGAGCGCAAATCCTATCACCACGGCGACCTGAAGCGGGTGCTCGTCGAGGCTTCGCGGGCGTTGGTGGCGGAGAAGGGTGCGGCGCAGTTCTCGGTCGCGCAGGCGGCGCGCCAGGCCGGGGTGTCCTCGGCGGCGCCCTACCGGCATTTCAAGGACCGAGAGGAAATGCTCGATGCCGTGGCGCGCGACGGGCTGGAGCGGCTCGGCGAGCGGTTCCGGATGGTCACGGATGGGCTGGAGCTGGGCTCCGCCGAGGCGATTCTGCGGATCGGCCTCGCCTATATCGACTTCGCGGTCGAGGATCCGGCGGTGTTCCGGCTTATGTTTGCTGAATTGCAGCAGAAATCCGACGGCACCTGCGAGGCGGGCGAGGCCTGCCACATGCATCTGCTATGCCATGTGGCAGCGCGGATGGGCCGCGCGGAGGTGGATGACGAGGTTTTCGCCGCTGGGCTTCCGCTCTGGACCATGGTCCACGGAATCGCGTTCCTGAAGCTCGACGGAAAATTCACCGAAGACTGCATGCCGGTCGCGCTGGAGCCGGTCCTGCGCAATGCCGTTCTGCGGTTGCTGCCTGGCAGTTCCTGAGGCGGCGGCGGGACAGCGCGCTGCGCTGTCTTCGTCATTTTCGTCTTGGGGGAAGATTGTCGCTGGAGCGGGCGAAGGGATTCGAACCCTCGACCCCAACCTTGGCAAGGTTGTGCTCTACCCCTGAGCTACACCCGCATCCGGCAACATCGCTTCTTTGGAGCGGGCGAAGGGATTCGAACCCTCGACCCCAACCTTGGCAAGGTTGTGCTCTACCCCTGAGCTACACCCGCATCCGGCAACATCGCTTCTTTGGAGCGGGCGAAGGGATTCGAACCCTCGACCCCAACCTTGGCAAGGTTGTGCTCTACCCCTGAGCTACACCCGCGTCCTAAGAAGTGAGGGGCTTCTAGCCAGTGGCGCTGACGGCTGCAAGCGGAAAATCGAACTTTTTTCTTCTGCAGTGCGGAACGTTGCGTAAGGCAGCGCCGGCGAGGGGGCATTGCCCGTCAAATGCCCTCGGGCAGGGCGGTTCCGCGGCGCTCCAGCACCGGTGCGAGCAGGGCGGCGACACATGCCGCGGCGGCGACCAGGAGAAAGGCGGCGCGCAGCGACACGATCTCGGCGGCGAATCCGATGAAGGTCGGGCCGATCAGGATCGATCCGTAGCCCAGCGTCGCCACGGCGGCGATCGCCTGTCCCGCGGCCAGATCCGGATCGGCGGCGGCGCGGCTGAAGGCCAGCGGGTAGAGCGGCGCATAGCCGAGCCCCATCAGCGCGAATCCGGCCAGGGCGAGGGGCCAGGCCGGGGTGGCAGCCGGGCGGCGGGGTCGACGGGCAGGATGGCCCCAACGGCACGGATGACGCTGCCTCGGGCGGCGGCGGCGGCGGCGGCTACAGCCGGGCGTTCCATATCCACGTCCCCGGGCAGACCTACAGCTATGCGGTCGGCGCGGGAGGGCAGGGTGCCCCCGGAAACGTGCAGGGCGGCAACGGCGGGGCCAGCACATTCTCCAGTTCCGGCGCGCTGTCGCTGGTCGCGAACGGCGGCGGCGGCGGGTTCGGCATGACCGGCACGACCACGGGCCAGCAATCCGGCGGTTCGGGGGGTACGGCATCTGGCGGCGATCTGAACGTGCGCGGCCAAGCGGGCGGCATGGGCAAGGTCAATGCCGCCACGAGGGACGCTGGCCCCAGACGGCAACGCCCCGGGCTGCTCTGGGCAGTCCGGGGCGCAGGTCGTAGCCGTTGTGCAAGAGGATCCGCCGGATGCCCGGCGCGGCAAGGAGCCCCCAGCCGAGGCAGCCGAGGGGCCCCGAGGCCGGGCCCGGCCGGGCCGGGTTCAGAAGCTTCCCGCGATCTGCTGGCTCGAAGCCACGGTGTTCAGGCTGCCGAAGAAAGTGGCCAGGGCCTTGTTGAACTGGGTCCAAGGCGCTTCGGTGACATAGATCGTGTCAGCGTTGCGGATCATGAAGTCCTTGGCGACGAACAGGCCTTCGCCCGAGGTCAGGTTCAGCACATAGGCGACCTGCTGCGGGCCGTAGAGCGCAGGGTTGCCGGTGACCACGCGGGCCACGGATTCAGGTTCGGTGCGCAGAACGAAGATGCCGGTCGGGTCGGCCGCGTTGGTCTGCAGGCCGCCGACCTGGGCCAGCGCCTCCATCGCGGTCAGCTCCTGGCTGTTGAAATTGATCCGGGTCTGCGCGCCGGTGGCGCCGAGCGAGGTGTAGGAGCGCCGGTCGGCTTCGACCAGGATGCGGTCGCCGCCGCGCAGCGCGATGTCGTTCTGCGGCGTGTCGAAGAGCGAGTTGAACCAGATCGTGCCGCGCTGGCCGCTGCGCAGGATGGTGACCTGGGCGACGTCGGATTCGATGGTCAGCCCGCCTGCGCGCGCGAGCATCGCGCTCAGCGTCCGCGTCGGGCGCTCGATCGGATAGACGCCCTGCGAGCCGACCGATCCCGCCACCGAGACCGTCGCGCCGTCGCCGGCCTGGCGCATCACCATGACCTGCGGATCGGGGGTCTGGGCCTGCAGAGACTCGGTGATCTGCATCCTGAGCTGCTCCGGGGTCAGGCCGGCGGCCCGCATCCGCCCGGCATAGGGCACGAAGATGTAGCCGTCGCCGTCGACCTGCACCGAGTTCAGCGGGGTCGGCGCGCCGCTGGCGCTGAGGATGCCCTGATCGACATTTTCCCAGATCGTCAAGCCCAGCGTGTCGCCCGCGCGGATCGTGTCGGAGCCGACCACGCCGGTGCTGCGGAAGCTGGACGAGAAACCGAGGGAGGGCGCATAGTTCGCGGCCTTGGCGACGCCGCGGCTGGCCATCACCACATGGGTCGAGCCGCTGCGCTGCACCGAGCTGTCGATCACCTCGGACTTGGTCGGTCCGGATCGCGGCAATCCGCAGCCTGCAATGGCCGTGCCGAGGGCCACGAGCAGGGCGAGGCGCAGGCCCCGCGTGGTCACTGTCCAAGCCATTCTGTGCTCTCCACCTCTTTTTCCGGACGCGCGTCGGCGTCCCGGGGGGTCCGTGCCGTTATTGTTGCCGCATGATGCGCAAAAGGTGACGCAGGGATCAAGACCTTGACTGCCTCCGGGGCGCCGGGTGCGGCTTCATGGTCATAGCCGCAGCGCCCGGCGGCGATCCGCGGCAGCAGCGCGGCGATGGCCATGCGGCGGCCGCGGGCGGTGTAGTAGCTTCCGGCGATCTGCGAGGTCCGCAGCAGGAAGCGGCTGAACCGGGCATGGGCGCCGGGAAGCGGCGGAAGCGGGGCGGCGAGGAACCGCCGCGCGTCTCCAGCGTGATCCGGGCGCAGGCTTCGGCGGGATAGCCCGCGGTGAACTCCGCCCGCGGCGCGACCTCGATGCGCCGGAGAAGGGCCAGGAGCCTGGGATCGCGGAGCCGGTCCGGCGCATAGGCTTCGGGGGGCAGGCCGCCGGTGGCCAGGACATGCCCGACGACATAGGGGATGCTGTGATCCGCGGTCTCGCGGTTGGGCGGCGCCCAGCGGCTGGGGTCGCCCGCCATCGCGGCAAAGGCAACCTCGTGGGTCTCGACATGGACGCGGGCGATCTCTTCCGGCGGCACCCTGCCCGCGAGCTGCATTGCGGCATCGACCGGCGACTGGCCGTGATAGCAGACCGGATAGGCCTTGAGATGGGTGTGCGCCAGGCGGCTGCGCAGGGCGTCGGCCCCGGCCAGGTCGAACGTCCCGACCAGCGCCTTGAAGCCCGCGGGGCCGTCGAGCACCGCGCTGGGACCGGAGAGGCCCCGGGCGCGCCGCGGCCCGCGAAGGCCAGCGCCGTGGCGCGGCCGATGCCGGTGGCCGCGCCGGTGATCAGGACGGAACTGCCGTCGAAATCCATGTAGCTGTCGCTCATTGTCGTTCTCCTTCGGAAAGCGCCCGGCCGCGGAAGGGCCGGGCGCGGTGTCAGGCCGTGATGCCGGACTTGCCCGGGGCGAGGATGCCCTTCGGGTCGAGCGCCAGCTTCAGCCGGCGGTTCAGCGCGCGCTGCGCGGGCCCGTAGGTTTCGGCAACGTCGTCCATGAAGGTGGTCGAGGTGCGGTAGATGCCGTAGCCCGCGCCGTGCAGCGCCTCGATCATCGCGAGATAGCAGCGCCGCGCGCGGTCCATCTCCTCGGCGTCGTTGCGGTCGTAGAGGATGTCGGTCAGCTGTTCGGCATGGCGCCCGCCGATCAGGAAGCCGCCGATATAGTCGAAGCCGTATTCGTCGAGCACGCCGTGCATCAGGTTGAACTGCCTGAGCGCCTCCGAGCCCTCGCAGCGCACCACCGGCGCCAGCCAGGACGAGCCGCCGCCGCCCTTGTAGTTGTAGATGGTGAATTCGGTCAGGGTCGGCTCGTTGGTCATGTTGAGGTTCCAGTGATGGAACGGGGTCTCGCGGATGCCGGGATCGCGCTCGGTCATGAACTGGCCGCCGGTGGCGGCGAAGGCCTCGCGGGCGATCTTCAGGTTGACCTCGATCTGCTCCTCGGTGCCGTAGAGCGTGGTGATGTGCCCCCAGATGCCGAGCCCCATCTCGTTGCAGATCTCCTTGACGCGCGCGCGCGGGATCGCGCCCGGCCCGTCATAGATGTCGGCGCGGCGGCGGGTCTGGGCGATATGGTACATGGTATGGCCCAGCACCGCGTTCTCGATCACCTTGTTCAGGTGCAGGTGGCGCACCACGTCGATGCCCTTGCCCATGCCCTCGTCGTCGTTCCAGCCGCAGAGGAATCCGAGGCTCATCGGCGGCTTCGGCATCAGCCAGATGCCGATCTTGGTGACGACGCCGAAATTCGACTGGCTGAAGATGCCGTCGACCCAGGGCCCGTAGCCCCAGCGATAGACGTTCCATTCGCGGCTGTTCTCGACCCCGCCCATGCCGGTGCGCAAGAGCGAGCCGTCGGCGAGCACGACCTCGAGGCCGCAGAAATTCTCGAAATGCTGGCCGTAGCGGTTGTAGCCGACGCCGCGGTCGAGCGTGTTGCCCATCGGCCCGGCCACCGGCCCCGAGGAGGGGAAGCTGATCCAGAGCGGGATGGAATTCGCCTCGAGATACTGCTTGAGCTGCATATAGGTCACGCCCGGCTCGACCAGCGCATAGCCCAGCGTCTCATCGACCTCGAGGATGCGGTTCATCCGCTTGAGGTCCAGCACCACCTGGCCGGGCGTCGCGGGCGCGGCATCGCCATAGCCGAGGTTCTTGCCGGTGGAGATGGTCCAGAGCGGGATGCCGTAGCGCTCGGCCACCTTCACCACCGCCTGCACTTCCTCGACCGAGGCGGGCGCCACGAAGCCCGCCGGACGGTGGCGCGCGGCAGGCACCGGCAGCATCACCTTGGAATAGGAGGCCAGCCGGTCGGGATCGGCGGAGACGAATTCCGCGCCGGCGATGCTGCGCCATTCGGCGAGGGCGGCGGCGAAATCGGCTTGCGAGACGCCGGGCGGAAGGAAGGCAAGATCGTCATTGGCCATGGGAAGCTCCTTCAGAGATCGGCGATCAGGGTGGCGAAGGCGTCGGGCGCGCCGGGCCAGTGCAGGACGGGCGGCCGGGTGCGGCCAGCATGGGCGAGCAGCCGCGCCAGCGTCACGGCCTGCCAGCCGGGGCAGCGGCTCGCCGCCCAGGCGCTGCGCCACGCCCAGCGGATCGACAAGGCGCTGGGACCCTATCTGGAGAAGGCCCCGCCCGCGCGGATCCGCATGGTGCTGCATCTGGCCGTCGTGGAACTCTGCGAGGACCGCGCCGCCGCGCATGGCGTGGTGAACGGCTGGGTGACGCTGGTGCGCAACCATCCCAAGACGCGCCACATGGCCGGGCTCGTCAATGCCGTGCTGCGCCGCGCTTCCGAAGAGCTGGTGCCGGGCTGGGACCAGCTGCCGCCGTCGCGCCTGCCGGACTGGCTGCGCAAGCCCTTGCGCAAGGCCTATGGCGGCGACGCGGTCGCGGCGATGGAGGCGGTCTTCGCCCGCCACCGCGGCGGCGCAGACCATGGCGCCGATGGAAAGCGCCGGCCGCTTCCGGCGATTGCCGGCCTTCGCCTGTCGGCACCCGGCCGATGTCCGGGCGGTTGCCCGGCAGATCGGCCATGGAGGCGATGCGCAGGGTGCCGCAGACCCTGCCGTCGGCGCCGAGGCTCGTCTGTCACTCGGACCACGGAGTCCAGTCCGCGGGCGGCCACCGGCGCCTTGGAAAGCCGCGGCCTCGATGAACGGAAAGGATGATTGCCGCGAGTCCGAGCTGGGCCGCGCCAGCGGACCGAGCGGTCGGCTCGAAGGCACAGGACGCGCGGCGACGCCAAGGCAGCCCCGCTCCAGTGCATCGCGATCCGGGCATAGCAGGCCGCACGCCGGAGCAAGCGAGGATCGGCATGGCTGCCATGGTGGCCGCATGGCGAATATCGCCCAGGTCCGGGACCCCGTGGGAAAGATCGCCTGCCGGCGAGTGTGCAAAGGCGACCGGAGCCTTGCCGGACCCGGCCGGAACGGGTGTGCCCCAGTCCGGTCCGTGCCGGCGGAGGCCGCCGGCTGGCGAGGTGCGGCCCGCTTGCCACTTCCCCTGCGGAAGACCTAGGCTCGGAGCACTGCGATCACGGGAGGAGGAGCTTGTGATGACCGCCAGGATATACCCGCCAGAAGATGAATTCGCGGCCAATGCCCATGTCGATGCGAAGGGCTACGCCGCGATGTACAAGGCCTCAGTAGAGGCGCCCGAGGCGTTCTGGGGAGAGGAAGCGCGCAGGAGGCTGGACTGGATCGAACCCTTCACCAAGGTCAAGGACACCGATTTCACCCTCGGCCAGGTGAAGATCAAGTGGTTCGAGGATGGCGTGATCAACGTCGCCCAGAACTGCATCGACCGGCATCTGCGCACCCGCGGCAGCCAGACCGCGATCATCTTCGAACCCGACAACCCCGAGGATCCGGCACAGCACATTTCCTATAGCGAGCTGCACGGAAAGGTCTGCCGGATGGCCAATGTGCTGCTGGCCCAAGGCGTGATGCGCGGCGACCGCGTCGTGATCTACATGCCGATGATCCCCGAGGCGGCGATCGCCATGCTGGCCTGTGCACGGATCGGGGCGATCCATTCCGTGGTCTTTGCCGGGTTCTCTCCCGATGCGCTGGCCAACCGGATCAACGACTGCCAGGCCAAGGTCGTGGTCACCGCCGACACCGCGCCGCGCGGCGGCCGCCGCACGCCGCTGAAGTCCAACGCCGATGCCGCCCTGCTGCATTGTTCGGACAAGGTCCGCTGCCTGGTGGTGAAGCACACCGGCGACCAGACCAGCTGGATCGAGGATCGCGACGTTGACGTGAAGGCGATGATGGAGCAGGTCGCCCCCGATTGCCCCATCCGCCCGATGAACGCCGAGGATCCGCTGTTCATCCTCTACACCTCCGGCTCCACCGGCAAGCCCAAGGGCGTGGTCCACAGCTCCGGCGGGTATCTGCTCTATGCCGCCATGACCCAGCAACTGACCTTCGATTGCCACGAAGGCGACATCTTCTGGTGTTCGGCCGATGTGGGCTGGGTCACCGGCCACAGCTACATCGTCTACGGCCCCCTGGCCAATGGCGGCACCACGCTGATGTTCGAAGGGGTGCCCACCTGGCCCGATGCGAGCCGGTTCTGGCGGGTCTGCGAAAAGCATGGCGTGACCCAGTTCTACACCGCCCCCACGGCCATCCGCGCCCTGATGGGGCAAGGCGATGCCTTCGTGGAGGGGATCGACCTGTCGGCGCTGAAGGTGCTGGGCACCGTTGGCGAACCGATCAACCCCGCGGCCTGGGACTGGTACCACGGCAGGATCGGCAAGGGAAAGCTGCCCATCGTCGACACCTGGTGGCAGACGGAAACCGGCGGCCACATGATCACCCCGCTGCCCGGTGCCACGCCGACGAAGCCCGGATCGGCCACCACGCCCTTCTTCGGCGTGCAGCCCGTCGTGCTGGACCCCGCCGACGGCACGGTCATCGCGGAGCCCCGATGCGAAGGCGTCCTGGCGATCGCCGACAGCTGGCCCGGGCAGATGCGCACCGTCTGGGGCGATCACGAGCGGTTCGAGAAGACCTATTTCAGCGACTATGCGGGCTTCTACTTCACCGGGGACGGCTGCCGCCGCGACGCCGATGGCTACTACTGGATCACCGGGCGGGTGGATGACGTCATCAACGTCTCCGGCCACCGCATGGGCACGGCCGAGGTCGAGTCGGCGCTCGTCGCCCATGCCAAGGTCGCCGAGGCCGCCGTGGTCGGCTACCCCCACAGCGTGAAGGGCCAGGGCATCTATGCCTATGTCACCCTGATGACCGGCCAGGAGCCGTCTGACGCGCTCCGCAGGGAACTGGAGGCCTGGGTCCGCACCGAGATCGGACCGATCGCGAAACCCGACCTGATCCAGTGGGCCCCCGGCCTTCCCAAGACCCGGTCGGGGAAGATCATGCGCCGGATCCTGCGCAAGATCGCGGAAAACGACTATGGCGCGCTTGGCGACACCTCGACCCTGGCCGATCCTTCGGTGGTGGATGACCTGATCGAGAACCGGATGCAGCGCGGCTGACCTCCTGGCGCGCGGCATTGTCCGGCGGTCCCCGCGCCGTGTGCCGGGAGCACTTCCACGCTGCCGGTTGCACGAGGCGGCGGCCGCCCGGTTTCAAGCCGGACCGCGGAGACCTGTCCCGGATCAGAAGCTTCCGCGTCCGGCGGAGCGTCACCGGTCATGCCGCATGGGCTTGCCACCGCTGCCTCCAGAGCCTGCGGGACGTTGAAGGCGAGGCACTCGGAGTGCGGCCGTGCGAGCGTCCGCGAGATCATCGGCAAGAGGCGCTCATAATGCCCGATCCGGAGTTCACCGCGGCATGTCCCGGCATCGACGGGCCGTTTCCGGACAATGTCGTTCAATCAGCTGTTGCGAATCCAGATGCTGGCCTGGTGGCTTTCTTCGCTTTTCTCGAAGATATGGTGCGGCCTGTTCATGCGCATGGGGCTCTTCTAGGCACTGTTGTGGAGAGAGAAAATAAGCGGTGCCTCCGTTCCCCGGATCCGAAGTTGGCGCCTTTCGGCATTGCTTCAAGATCCGGCGTTGCCGGGCTGCGGTGTGGCGGTCGCCATGCGGCGGTGGCGATCCGCCCGGTCCCAGGCATGGAACAGGACGACGCAAGCGACGGGCAAAACAGTCCGGGGCTTCACCGTGACGCGCAGCAAGGGCGGCTGCAACATCTGGCCGCCGGAGCTGAAACGCGAGGCTGCCCGAAGGATGCTGGACGACAGCCTGCCTCCCGCAGACATCGCCCGGGAAATCGGCGCCAATGACTGGGCGCTGTTGCGTGAATCAGCTGATGACCGCAGTTCCCCTTTCCCTGGGCACACTTATCCTGCGGCCGCGGTGACCGGGATTCCAAGGGCCGTGAAGCGGTTCAGGATCGCCACCCGGACCTGGACCTCGGCGACCTGGCGGTCGACGGTGAGGCATCGCGCCGCCATTGGTCCGAGCAACGATGGCGACGGCGAGCCTTTCGTTTCGAGCCGCCATGCTTGCGCGCGGGCCGTGCTGCGCGCTTTCGCGGCCACGGCGGGGCCACCGACGCTCCGCACCCTTCGCCTTCCACCTTGATGCCCGTGTTGTCCGCTGCCCGGGAGGGGACGCGCAGGTGAAGCGTCCCCTTGGAGCCGCGATCTGGGATGGTGACGTCCAAGGTTCGACGGGCTTTCGCGGCGCCACGGTCCCGTCTCGCTCTGCCGCCGGGACAGGGTGCTGAAGTCCGGAACGGCCCAGCCGAGCCCGGACAGCTCCAGCAGGCGCGCCACGTACCCGGCAGCTTTCCGGAGCGGCAGCCCGAGCAGGATCTTGAGGGTCAGGCAGGCCCGGATCGCATTCGTCGGGGGAATTGATCCCCCGGATCAATTCCTGATCCTCCTTGCCGCAGTCCGCCTGCTGGCGGCCGCGACGCCCGGACGGCGCCGCGTCCCGTTGCACCGAGGGATCGAACCGCACGGTCAGCATGCCGTGCTGCTTCAGCGGCTCGCTAGCCATGCCACTTGATGCTCTTGTAATTGGTCTTCGCCGGTCTGCTCATGGCCCCCGGCTCCTGGACTGGGGCGATATTCACTATGCAGCCATCGCGGCGGTCATGTCGGCCCTCGCCTGTTCGGGCGTCCGGTAGCCGATGCTCGAATGGCGTCGCCGCCGGTTCCAGAAAATGGCGATGTACCCGAACAGGGCCGCTTTGGCCTCGCGGCGCGACCGGAACTTGGTTCGATGGACCAGGCGTTGTTGCGCAAATCTAGAGGGATTCATCTTGTGAATCCAGCATGCTAGCCGTGCGGCATGAGCAGACCGCGCGCGCTTCGGCGAGCTGCCATCGCATACCCGCGCCCGCGCCCGCTAGGCGCCTATGCGCCCGTTCCTCCCGCAGCCGCGCCCTCGGAGGCCGCGCCAAGGGCGTCCGGTGCATGCCCTTGGCGCGGCCTTGTTGCCGACGCTCCGAGGATCGGGAGTCAGCCGTGGATCCCGTGGGTTGAGACCCTGCCATGACGCAGTCCGTACCTGCTTGCGACCGCGAGGCGAACTTGACGTTCCGTAGTGGTCCGTTGCCGCGTCCTTGATGCGAGCGCAACGGCGAACGCGCAGAAGCGGCGCGGCTGACCCTCAAGGTCCTTCCCGGGCAGCCTTTCCGCCAGGGTGATGCGGCGAGGCGCCAGCGGTTCGTGCCGTTGGCGAACGGCTTTATGGCGCGCCTGCTCGACCTGTCCGGGCTGGGCTGGCCCGTGCCGGACTTCGGCACCCTTTCGCCGCGAAAGCCCGATGAATGAATGGCTGGCCGGGACGCGCGGTCCCGCCGCCGCCAGTACCGCGAGGTCCATCCGGCGATGGACACGGCCCCCGGCGGCATCCGGGCAGTGAAAGTCACGTCCAGCCGCGAGGGTGACTGCCCTGTCATGCCCCGACGCCTGGACCTGATCGCGGGGGGCGAGGAGATCGGCACCGTCGCCGGCGAGTTGCCAGCGGATGCGCCGTTGTCCATCGGGCCCGGACTGCCGGCGCTGCGATGGGCAACTCCGGGCACCGCTGGCGATGCCTTCGACACGTGCAGGTGCCGCTTCGGCCTTCTTGGCCCGCTGCGACGTCCTGCGGGCAACCCGGCGCCTCGGCCGCGTTCGCCGGACTTGCGCGGCGCCACTGGCGCCACGGTTCCGGCTCGCTTTGCAAGCGATGGCCGGGCGACCATGTCCGCAGCCGGATCGGGGCCGGTATGCGGTGCTTGATAGCCTTCGGCGAATGGATCGCTCCGAGGCCCCGGCGGCCGGACAGCCGAAATCCGCATTCGCGCCATTCGCGGCTGCGCTCGGACCGAGGATGCTTGCCGCCCAGTCTTGAAGCGCTTCGACGCCCTCGGCACCGCCGCGATCGAGCGCGTGGCCTGGCCTCAGCTGGGGAAAGGGGCATCACGTCCGGAAACCGACGTCTGCAACAATGCGCCTGGGCGCTAGTCACCTGAATCTAAAGTCCCTGACATAGGGTCTTTTGGCAGAAGCGCTTCACTGGGGCGAGAATTCCGTTTGCGGACTTGTGCCAGCGATAGGGCCTGGGTTCCTCGTTGCGGGCTTCGATGAAGGCGATGATGTCAGCCTCGAGTTCGGCAACCGAGCGATGTACGCCACGCTGGATCTGCTTGCGGGTCAGCTCGGCAAACCACCTTTCCACCTGGTTCAGCCAGCTGGCCGAGGTCGGGGTGAAATGCACGTGCCAATGCGGACGGCGGGCCAGCCACGCCTTTGCCCGCGGCGTCTTGTGCGTGGCGTAGGTATCCATGGCCAGATGCACGTCCTGCCCTTCGGGCATCCGCCGGTCGAGCTCCTTGAGGAAATCCAGGAATTCCTCGCACGATGGCGCTTGCAGCATTTGCCGATCACGGCACCAGTGGCCACGTCCAGCGCGGCGAACAGGGAGGTCGTGCCGTTGCGGGCGCAGGCATGGGGCCGCCGCTCCGCCACGCCCGGCGCCACGGGCAGCACCGGCTGTCCGCGATCCAGAGCCTGGATCCGGGATTTCCCGTCAGCGCACAACACGATGGCCCGGGTTGGCGGCGGCATGTAGAGCGCGACGACGTCATGGACCTTGTCGACGAACAGCGGATCGGTGGAGAGCTTGAAGGTCTCGCAGCGATGCGGCTGCAGGCCGAACGCGTTCCAGATCCGGCGGACCGTGGTGTGCGACAGCCCGGTCTGCGCAGCCATCGACCGGATCGACCAGTGCGTCGCGTCCCGGGGCGTGCTTTCCAGCGTCCTTTTGATGACCTCCGCCACCTGTTCGTCCGAGACCGTGCGCGGACGGCCTTCACGGCATTCACCGGAAAGCCCCTCGAGCCTCTGCTCCGCAAAGCGGCGGCGCCATTTGCCCACCGTGTGCTGGCTGTGGCCGGGTGAGACGGCGATCTCCTTGTTGGACATCCCTTCGGCGCATCGCGGGACGATGCGGCAGCGGTCCGAAAGTGATCGGGCCGCCTTTTGCCTGCGAAGCTGGGCTTCGAGGAATGAGCGTTCCTCGTCGCTGAGATCAATTGGAACAGCAACACGGCCACCCATCACATCCTCCAGCATCAGGCAGAATAATGATGCAAACTTTAGTTCCAGGTGACTAGGCTGCCGCCGGACATGCGGGAATCCGTCCCGGGGGGGGCGGACATGAATGCTGGCATGCCGGAGGGATAGCCGGGCCAGCCTTTGACCGTCGCGCGGAAGGGCGGCCGGGGAAGATCCGGCGGGGCGGGCCCACGGGCAGCGCTCTTCCGGCCGGGGACCGTCCGCCGAAACGCTGCACCGTGCCCCTGCCGCCGCGGCCGGTCCGGTCCTGGCGCAGCCCCGTGCCGCTGGCGGATGTTTGCTTCCGGTTGCGGACAGGCGCTGCCGCTCGCGGACAGACCGGATCTGCGGCCCGCGCTAGCCTTCTCCGAAAAGACAAGGGAAAGACCAAGGGAGGACGACATGACGGATATGACACAGGCGCTCGACGCCATTCTCGGGGGCGTGACGGCAGGCAGCCCGCGCGTGCCGGGCGTGGTCGCGATGGTCACCGACCGGCGCGGCGACATCTATGCGGGCGCGGCCGGGGAGCAGCGGCTCGGCGGAGACCCGATGGCGCTCGACACCGTCTTCGCGATCTTCTCCACCACCAAGGCCATCGCCGGAACCACGGCGCTGCAATGCGTGGAGGAGGGGCTCCTGGATCTCGACGCGCCCGCGAAGGACTATGCCCCGGAGATCGGCAAGCTGCAGGTGATCGAGGGCTTCGATGCCGATGGCCATCCGCGGCTGCGCGCGCCGAAATCGGATGTCACCACGCGGCAGCTGATGCTGCATACCGGCGGCTTCGGCTATGATTTCTTCAGCGAGACCTACAAGCGGCTCGCCGAAGAGCATGGCCAGCCCTCGGTGGTCACCGGCACCCGCGCCGCGATCGAGACGCCGCTCTTGTTCGATCCGGGCGAGCGCTGGGAATACGGCACCAATATCGACTGGGTCGGGCAGGTCGTCGAAGGCATCCGCGGCAAGTCGCTGGGCCAGGTGATGCGGGAGCGGGTCTTCGATCCGCTGGGCATGGACGAGATCGCCTTCACCCGCAGCGATGCCATGAAGGCGCGCACTGCGACGATCCATGCCCGCGGCGGGGATGGCGGGCTCGAGCCGATGGACGGCTTCGCGCTGCCGGACAACCCCGAGGTGGAGATGGGCGGCCACGGGCTCTACGCCACAATCCCGGAATACATGAAATTCATCCGCATGTGGCTGAATGACGGGGCGGGGCCGAAGGGCCGCGTGCTGCGCCCCGAGACGGTCGACTGGGCGGTGAAGGGCGCGCTGGTGCCGCCGCAGAAGGTCACCATGCTGCCCGGCGTGATCCCGTCGCTGTCGAACGATGCCGAGATGTTCCCCGGCACGGCGAAGGACTGGAGCTACACCTTCATGGTCAATTCCGAGACTGCCCCGACCGGCCGTCCGGCGGGCGCGATCGGCTGGGCGGGGCTGGCGAACTGCTTCTACTGGATCGACCGGGCGGGCGGTTTCGGCGGCTACTGGGCGACGCAGATCCTGCCCTTCGGCGATCCGGTCTCCTTTACCGGCTATCTCGAGTTCGAATCCGCCGTCTACCGGGCGATGCAGGCCGCCCGCGCCGCCTGAGCGCGCCGGCCCGTGCGACAGGGCAGGTGGCGGGGGCGGCAGCTGGACCCGCCTCCTGCCGTTCAGGGAGGAGAAAACAATGAGCGACCTGATCGCCTATCCGGACCTGCCGGATTTCGTGCCGGGCAAGGTCCTGCTGGCCAGCGACGGGCTGGGCTGGAAGAACGTGGCGCTGCGGTCCTACCATTACCGCAGCCAGGACGTGATCGTGCCGGCGATGCGGGATTTCACGCTGGTCGGCTACCGCAGCGGCGTGACCCCGATGCAGCGCCGCTTCGGCACGCGGTGGACCCGCGACACGCTGGGACCCGGGGCGGTGTCGCTGCTGACCCGGGCGCAGCGGGCGCACTGGACCTGGGACGAACCGATCGACGTCGCCCATGTCTATCTGTCCGGCGATCTGGTGGCCGAGGTGGCGAGCGAGGCGATGGACTGCGCGGTCTCGCAGGTGACGCTGGACGACGTGCTGCGCGCCGACGATCCGGTGATGGCCCATGCGATGGAGGCGATCGCCGCCGAGGCGCAGAGCGAGGGCCTCGGCGGCGCGCTCTATGTCGATGCGGTGGCGCGCGGGCTGATTGTCCACCTGCTGCGCCGCTATGCGTCGGTGAAGATGCCGGGGCTGCGCCGCGAGGGAGCGCTGTCGGCCGTGCAGGAGCGCGGGATCTGCGAGTTCATCGAGGAGAACCTGGGCGCGGCTCTGGATCTGGCGGCGATGGCGGCCGTGCTGGGCATGGCGCCCTGCCGGTTCTCGCGGGCATTCCGGCGCAGCTTCGGGCGGCCGCCCTATGCGTTCGTCACCGCGCGGCGGCTGCAACGGGCAAAGCGGCTTCTGGCGTGCAGCGCCTTGCCGATCAAGGCGGTGGCGGCGGATTGCGGGTTCGCCGACCAGGCGCATCTGACACGGATGTTCTCCGCCGCCTTCGGCGAGACGCCTGCCGTCTTCCGGCGGCGGATGCAGTAGCGCGGAGCGGGTCCGCATCGATCCGGCGAGTTCCGTCTCCCGGGCCGGAGGAGGCCGGCCCGGACGCCATGTCCCATGCCAGGCAGGCCAGCCCGCGCCAAGCCCGACTCGGCGGCGGGTGGTCCATCGTCCCGAGGTCGGCCGGGTCGGGCCTTCCTGCCGCTCCCGCGCCGCCGCGGCAGGCTGCGGCCGAGCCGGAGCAGCGGGCCGCGGTCAATGCGCCGGCTCCGGCCTCGCCGTCCGTCGGATATGACGATGGCGGCTGGGAGGACTTCTGACCGCGCCGCCGGGCTGCGGCGCAAGGCAGAATCAGCTTGCGTCGGGGGCCGCAAACAAGTAATAGCTCCGCCAGCGGCGCGCTGTTCTCAACCGGTCAGCGTTCCACCGAAATTCGCAACGGGCCGCTGGCCCGTTTTTTTGTGCTTCTTGAAACCCCTTGGAGTCCTGTCGTGTCGGATCTGATCGCGAAAGCCCCTATCGACCGCCGGATGGCGGAGATTGTCGAGCCGGTGATTGCCGATCTCGGCTACGAGCTTGTCCGAATCCGCCTGATGGGGGGCAAGACGCATACGCTGCAGATCATGGCCGATCGTCCCGAGGGCGGGATCGAGGTCGATGACTGCGCGAAGATTTCCACGGCGGTTTCCGCGGCGCTCGATGTCGAGGACCCGCTGGAAGAGGCTTATACGCTCGAAGTGTCCAGCCCCGGCATCGACCGGCCGCTGACCCGGCTGAAGGATTTCGATGCTTGGGCGGGCTACGAGGTCAAGATCGAGACAACCGAGCTGATCGACGGCCGCCGCCGCTTCCGCGGCGAGCTGGCAGGTGTCGAAGAGGACGAGGTCCTGCTGACGCTTCCGCCGCAATCTTCGGGGAGCGAGCCGGTCACGATCGGCCTGAAATTCGACTGGCTCAGCGATGCCAAGCTGGTGCTGACCGACGACCTGATCACAGAGATGCTGCGCCAGCGCAAAGCGGCGGGCATCGTCAACGAAGACGAATTCGACGAGATCGTCACCGACAATGCCGGCGATCCGGCAGCCGTGACCGAGGAGGACTGATCCCCATGGCGATTACTGCAGCGAACCAGCTGGAGCTTCTCCAGACCGCCGAGGCGGTGGCCCGCGAGAAGATGATCGATCCGGATCTCGTGATCGAGGCCATGGAAGAGAGCCTCGCGCGCGCCGCCAAGTCGCGCTACGGCTCGGAAATGGACATCCGCGTGGCCATCGACCGCCGCACCGGCGTCGCGACCTTCACCCGTGTCCGCACGGTGGTCGAAGACGAGGAGCTGGAGAACTACCAGGCCGAACTGACCGTCGCGCAGGCGAAGCAGTACAAGGCCGATCCGCAGGTCGGCGACGAGATCGTCGACGAGGTTCCCCCGGTCGAGCTGGGCCGGATCGCCGCGCAATCCGCGAAGCAGGTCATCCTGCAGAAGGTCCGCGAGGCCGAGCGCGACCGCCAGTACGACGAATTCAAGGACCGCGCGGGCACGATCATCAATGGCATCGTCCGCCGCGAGGAATACGGCAACATCATCGTCGATATCGGCCGCGGCGAAGCCGTGCTGCGCCGCAACGAGAAGATCGGCCGCGAAAGCTACCGCCCGAACGACCGCATCCGCGTCTTCATCAAGGACGTGCGCCGCGAGCCGCGCGGCCCGCAGATCTTCCTCAGCCGCACCGCGCCGGAATTCATGGCCGAGCTGTTCAAGATGGAAGTGCCGGAAATCTATGACGGCATCATCGAGATCAAGGCCGTGGCCCGCGATCCGGGATCCCGCGCCAAGATCGCGGTCATTTCCTATGACAGCTCGATCGACCCGGTCGGCGCCTGCGTCGGCATGCGCGGCTCGCGCGTGCAGGCCGTGGTGAACGAGCTGCAGGGCGAGAAGATCGACATCATTCCGTGGAACGAGGACCAGCCGACCTTCCTCGTCAACGCGCTGCAGCCGGCCGAAGTGTCGAAAGTGGTGCTCGACGAAGAGGCCGAGCGCATCGAGGTCGTCGTGCCGGATGACCAGCTGAGCCTGGCCATCGGCCGCCGCGGCCAGAACGTGCGCCTCGCCAGCCAGCTGACCGGTCTCGACATCGACATCATGACCGAAAGCCAGGAGAGCGAGCGCCGCCAGGCCGAGTTCGCCGTGCGCACCAAGCTGTTCATGGACACGCTGGATGTGGACGAGTTCTTCGCCCAGCTGCTGGTCTCGGAAGGCTTCACCAATCTCGAGGAGGTCGCCTATGTCGATCTCGACGAGCTTCTGGTGATCGACGGGGTCGACGAAAGCACCGCCGAGGAGCTGCAGGCACGGGCCCGCGACCATATCGAGGAGCTCAACCGCAAGGCGCTGGAAAACGCCCGGGCACTCGGCGTGGAGGACAGCCTGGTTGACTTCGAGGGCCTGACACCCCAGATGATCGAGGCATTGGCAAAGGACGGCGTGAAGTCCCTCGAGGATTTCGCCACCTGCGCCGATTGGGAACTTGCCGGCGGCTGGACCACGGTGGACGGCAAGCGCGTCAAGGACGAGGGGCTTCTCGAGCCCTACGAAGTCAGCCTCGAGGAAGCACAGTCCCTGGTGATGAACGCCCGCGTGCAGCTGGGCTGGGTCGATCCGGCCGAGCTGGAAGCCGCGGAAGAGGACGATGCCGAGGATGAGCTGGCCGACGAGGCCGAGGTCGCCGAGGAGGACGAGGCCTGAGCGCGGGCCCGGAGGCAGCAGCCATGAGCCGGGGCGGAGCAAAGGTCGAGAAGGACGGTCCGGAGCGCCGTTGCCTGGCAACGGGGGAAACCGGACCCAAGACGGGACTCATCCGCTTCGTCGTCGGTCCCGGCGACGAGGTGGTGCCGGACCTGGCGGAGAAACTGCCGGGACGGGGCATGTGGGTCGCCTCCGACAGGGCGGCGATCGAGCTGGCGGCGAAGAAAAAGCTGTTCAGCCGCGCCGCGAAGCGGCAGGTGCACCCGCCCGAAGGCTTGGCCGACCTGATCGAGGCCAGCCTTGCCAACCGTCTGGTCACGCTGGTGGCGCTCGCGCGCAAGGCGGGCGGGGCGGTCGCCGGCTACGAAAAGGTCAAGGCCTGGCTGGATAACGGCGAGGCCGTGTTGCTGCTCCAGGCTTGCGACGGCTCGGAGCGGGGGAAATCGAAGCTCCGGCCGCCTGGCGGTCCGGAGACCTTGATAACCGTGCTTTCGGGTGCGGAGCTTGGTCTGGCGTTTGGCCGGGAAAATGTCGTGCACGGTGCGCTTGCCGCTGGTGGACTCGCCCGCCGTGTTGTAGAGGAAGCGTCACGTTTGGCGGGTCTGCGCCCGCAGGACGGGGGCAATTCGGCCCCCGGGAAGGATTGATCGGCTTTATGAGCGATAGCGACGGTAAGAAAACTCTGGGTGTCCGCGGTGGAGGTCCTCGTTCGGGTCAGGTGAAGCAGAGCTTCAGCCACGGCCGGACGAAGAATGTCGTGGTCGAAACCAAGCGCAAGCGCGTGGTGGTCCCGAAGCCCGGGGGCAGCAAGTCCGGTGGCGGAGCCGCCGGTGGCGACCCGTCCCGACGTCCTGCCGGGATCTCCGATGCGGAGATGGAGCGCCGCCTGCGGGCCCTGCAGGCCGCAAAGGCCCGCGAGGCCGATGACGCGCGCGAGCGCGCCGAGGAAGAAAAGCGCCGCGCGGATGAGCGCGAGCGCCGCCGGGCGGAAATCGAGGCCAAGGAGCGCGAAGAGCGCGAGCGCGAGGAAGCGCTGAAGGCCAAGGCGGAAGAGGACGCGCGCAAGAAGCGCGAGGCCGAAGAAGCCGCGAAGAAAGCCAAGGAAGACGCTGCTGCAGCGCGCCGCGCCGAAAAGGCCGCGCCTGCCGCTGCTGCCGAGGCTGCACCTGCCGAAGCGCGCTCCGAGCGGGCAACCCCGACCAAGTCGGGCGTTCCGACGCCGCGCAAGGGCAAGTCCGACGGCGATCGTGACAATGCCGGCAAGAAGCGTGGCCGCGACGACAACCGCCGCTCCGGCAAGCTGACGGTCAACCAGGCCCTGAACGGCGGCGGCGAGAACCGCGGCCGGTCGCTGGCCGCGATGCGCCGCAAGCAGGAACGCGAGCGCCGCAAGCAGGTCGGCATGGGCGACAGCCGCGAGAAGATCGTGCGCGACGTCCAGCTGCCCGAGACCATCGTGGTCCAAGAGCTGGCGAACCGCATGGCGGAACGCGTGGCCGACGTGGTCAAGGCGCTGATGCAGAACGGCATCATGGCGACGCAGAACCAGTCGATCGATGCGGATACCGCGGAGCTGCTGATCGAGGAATTCGGCCACAAGGTGGTCCGCGTTTCCGATTCGGATGTCGAGGACGTGATCCACACGGTCGACGACAAGGAAGAAGACCTGCAGCCGCGTGCGCCGGTCGTGACCATCATGGGCCACGTCGACCACGGCAAGACCTCGCTGCTCGATGCGATCCGCAACGCGAAGGTCGTGGCGGGCGAGGCCGGCGGGATCACGCAGCACATCGGCGCCTATCAGGTGAAGACCGATGGCGGCCAGCTGATCACCTTCCTCGATACGCCCGGCCACGCGGCCTTCACCTCGATGCGGGCCCGTGGCGCGCAGGTGACGGATATCGTGGTTCTGGTCGTCGCGGCGGATGACGCGGTCATGCCGCAGACGGTCGAGGCCATCGCCCATGCCAAGGCAGCGGGCGTGCCGATGATCGTGGCGATCAACAAGATCGACAAGCCGGATGCCGACCCGATGAAGGTGCGGACCGACCTGCTGCAGCACGAGGTGGTCGTCGAGGCCATGTCGGGCGACGTGCAGGACGTCGAAGTCTCGGCCAAGAACGGCCTGGGCCTGGACGAGCTGCTCGACGCGATCGCGCTGCAGTCCGAGATCCTGGAACTGAAGGCCAACCCCGACCGGGCGGCCAACGGTGCCGTGATCGAGGCGCAGCTGGATGTCGGACGCGGTCCGGTCGCGACCGTGCTGGTGCAGAACGGCACGCTGAAGCAGGGCGACATCTTCGTCGTCGGCGAACAGTGGGGCAAGGTCCGCGCGCTGATCAACGACAAGGGCGAGCGGGTCAAATCCGCAGGTCCGTCCGAGCCGGTCGAGGTCCTTGGCCTGAACGGCACGCCAGAAGCGGGCGACGTGCTGAACGTCGTCGAGACCGAGGCGCAGGCCCGCGAGATCGCCGACTACCGCGAGCAGGCGGCGAAGGACAAGCGCGCCGCAGCCGGTGCCGCGACCACGCTCGAGCAGCTGATGGCGAAAGCCAAGGCGGACGAGAACGTGGCCGAGCTGCCGATCCTGGTGAAGGCCGACGTGCAGGGGTCTGCCGAGGCGATCGTCCAGGCGATGGAGAAGATCGGCAACGACGAAGTCCGCGTGCGCGTGCTGCATTCGGGCGTCGGCGCGATCACCGAATCGGATATCGGCCTGGCGGAAGCCTCCGGTGCGCCGGTCTTCGGCTTCAACGTCCGTGCCAACGCACCGGCGCGGAATGCTGCGAACCAGAAGGGCGTGGAGATCCGCTACTACTCGGTGATCTACGACCTCGTGGACGACGTGAAGGCGGCGGCTTCCGGCCTGCTGTCGAACGAAATCCGCGAGAACTTCATCGGCTACGCGGAGATCCGCCAGGTCTTCAAGGTCACGGGCATCGGCAAGGTCGCCGGCTGTCTGGTCACTGAGGGCATCGCCCGCCGCTCTGCAGGCGTCCGCCTGCTGCGCGACAACGTGGTGATCCACGAAGGCACGCTGAAGACGCTGAAGCGCTTCAAGGACGAGGTCTCCGAGGTCCAGTCGGGCCAGGAATGCGGCATGGCCTTCGAAGCTTACGACGATGTGCGCGAAGGCGACGTCATCGAGATCTTCGAGCGCGAAGAAGTTACCCGCACCCTCGCCTGAGGAGAGCGGAACACGGACACGGAAGCGGGCGCCCTTGGGCGCCCGTTCTGCTTTTGGGGGCCTGTGCCGCGGCACCCCGCGGGGGCGGCATGTCCGCGCATGCGCAAAAGAAAAGAGCCGAGCGCTGGACGCTCGGCTCTGCCGGTACGTGGTCTGAAAACAGTGTGGCTGGTGGTCAGACCGGCGTGCCTTCGAAGGTCCGCGGACCGACGCGCACGATGATGCGTCCGTTCGCAAGGGCCTTCACGAAAGTGCCCTGGACAGAGATGTGGCTGCCGACAGTGATGGTCTTGAGCATGGCTTCATTCCCCGAAAGTCATGGTGTGTTGGTGTCCTGCTCCCAAATTTAGTTAATCCTTCTTGGGAATTCATTAAGAAAAGCGTCATCCAGTTGTCATGTTAGCCTAATTGACGAGCAAATTAGGTAGAAATGTTATGCAAGAGTCGGAGACCGCTTGCTTGGATTAACCAATCTTAGGGAAATCTACTTGATTTTGCAGATGCAGCATGACCGCCAGCGCTAACACTGGCGAATCACGCCAGGCCTCAGACCCAGTCGCGGATCACCGGGATCAGGGGCAGGTCTGCCTCGGGCATCGGCAGCTCGCGCAGCTGCGCCGGGCGGACCCATTTCAGCGCCTGTCCCTCGCGGCCTTCGACGGTGCCTTTCCAGCGGCGGCAGATGAAGGTCGGCATCAGGAGGTGGAAGCTCTCGTAGCTGTGGCTGGCGAAGGTGAGGGGGGCCAGGCAGGAGGCTTCGGTGTCGATCCCGAGCTCCTCGCGGAGCTCGCGGATCAGCGCATGTTCAGGGGTTTCCCCGGGCTCGACCTTGCCGCCGGGGAACTCCCACAGCCCCGCCATCGCCTTGCCTTCCGGTCGCTGGGCAACGAGCACGCGCCCGTCGGCATCGACCAGGACGACGGCGGAAACCAGAACCATCTTCACGAGCGGTAATCCGCGTTGATCGAGATGTAGCGGTGGGTGAGGTCGCAGGTCCAGACGGTGGAGCTGCCGCCGCCAAGGCCCAGATCGGTGGTGACCACCAGCTCGTCCTGCTTCATGTAGGCGGCCCCCGCCTCTTCGGTATAGCTCGGCGCGACCCAGCCCTTTTCGGCCACCAGGATGTCGCCGAAGCTGATCGACAGCAGGTCGCGGTCTGCCCTGGCGCCGGACTTGCCGACGGCCATGACGAATCGGCCCCAGTTGGGATCCTCGCCCGCGACGGCGGTCTTCACCAGCGGCGAGTTCGCGATGGCCAGAGCCACCTTGCGGGCATCCGCGTCGCTTTCGGCGCCCGTGACGCGCACCTCGAGCAGCTTGGTGGCGCCTTCGCCGTCCCGCACCACCTGCAGCGCCAGGTCGCCCATCACCGCGCCGAGCGCCGCCTCGAAGGCCGCCTCGTCCGCTCCGGTGACCTCGGGGCCCTGTCCGGTCGCGCCGACCAGCAGCGTGTCCGAGGTGGAGGTGTCGCTGTCGACCGTGATGCTGTTGAAGCTGCGGTCGGTCAGGCGGCGCAGCATCGCGGTCAGCGCCGGCTGGGAAATCTTCGCATCGGTGAAGATGTAGACCAGCATCGTGCCCATGTCGGGCGCGATCATGCCGGAGCCCTTGGCGAAGCCTGCCACGGTCACCGTGCCGCCCGCCAGCTCGGCGGTCTCCGCCGAGCCCTTGGGGAAGGTGTCGGTGGTCATGATGGCGCGCGCCGCGCCGGTCCAGCCCTCGGGCGAGAGGCCGCCGGAGAGCTGCCCCAGCGCCGCGATGATGCGGTCATGGGGCAGGGGCTGGCCGATCACCCCGGTCGAGGAGGTAAAGATGCGCGACTGCGGCAGGCCGAGCGTTTCCGAGGCCGCCTTGGTGACTGCCTCGACGGATTCGATGCCGCGTCCGCCGGTGAAGGCGTTGGAATTCCCGGCATTCACCAGGAAGGCCGCGCCCGCCTCGGGATCGGCGCCTGCCGCCAGCTTGGCCTCGCAATCGAGAACCGGCGCGGACCGCGTGGTCGAGCGGGTGGTCACCCCGGCCACGACCGAGCCAGGCGCGAGCCGGGCCAGCATGACATCGGGGCGTCCCTTGTACTTGACGCCGGCCGCCACCGAGGACAGCTCCAGCCCGGCGATGGCGGGCAGTGCGGGGAACCCGCCTGCCGGGGCCAGCGGCGAGACCAGCGGAGCCGCGGGTTTCGCAGCCTTTTCGGCCGCCCGGCGAACGGCAAGCCGCTCCCGGGCGATGGCGTTCATGTTGCGCCGGATCTTCGGCATCGTCATCCTTGGGTCACTCTTCGATGAAGGAGGGGTCGGACATGAAGCTTGCGTCGATTTCCTGCGAGCTCTTGCGGGTCACGTCGCCGACATCGATCAGGCTGTTGATCTTTTCCTCGACGGCGCGGCGCTGCAGCGTCTGGGCCAGCTCGCCGCGGACCTCGTCGAGCGACGGCGCTTCGCTGAGCCGGCTTTCCTCGAGCTTGATCACGTGCCAGCCGAACTGGGTCTGCACCGGCTCGGAAATCGCGCCGGTCTCCAGCGCCATCACCGCCTGCTCGAATTCCGGGACCATCATGCCGGCGCCGAACCAGCCGAGATCGCCGCCATTGGGGCCCGAGGGACCGGTCGAGCGTTTCTGCGCCAGTTCCGCGAAATCGGCGCCGCCATTCAGCTCGTCGATGATTTCCCGGGCTTCTTCCTCGGTCTCCACGAGAATATGCGCGGCGTGGTATTCGCGGCTCGGCTCGGCGGAAGAATAGGTTTCGTCATAGAGCGCCTGCAGCGCCTCGTCGGTCACCGCGGCCTCGGCGGCCTCGGACAGCACCATGCCCGAGAGCAGCGTGCGCTCTTCGTTGGCGATGGCGGCATCGACCAGCGGCGGGCGCTCGGTGGTTTCGGCGGCCAGAAGCTGCTGGTTGACCATCTGCTCGAGCAGCGTGTCGAACAGGTCGCCGTCGGGCATCTGCTGGTATTGCTGCGGCAGGCGCGAGCGCATCAGCACGACCTCGCCGGCGGTGATGTCGGTTCCGTTGACGGTGGCGACGACCGTGCCGAAATCGGCCTTTTCCAGCTCCGGGGCCTCCTGCGCGGCGACCGCGGAGGCAAGCCCGATGGCGGCGGCAGTTGTCAGGAGAAAGCGGGAGTTGAGCTTCACGGGGCGTTCCTTCCAGGATTGTCCGCGTCCGGCGGCGTTGACACTCTCAGACCTGCCCCTTACATCGCTGGAGACCCAGACGACGGGGCTGCATCTGACCGCTTCATAGGATGTGCTGCCGGGGGCGGCAAGGCGCCGCCGTTCAAGAACGGGTCAGGACGCGCAAGCGAGCGGAGAGACACGTGCTGGGCATTGGAACGATTGCGAAGAAGGTCTTCGGGACCCCGAACGACCGGAAAGTCAAGGCAACCCGTCCCCTCGTGGCGAAAATCAACGCGCTGGAGCCGGAATTCGAGAAGCTCGATGATGCCGGGCTGATCGCCAAGACCGCCGAATTCAAGGATCGCGTCGCCAAGGGCGAGAGCCTCGACGCGCTGCTGCCCGAAGCCTTTGCCAACTGCCGCGAGGCCGCGCGCCGCGCGCTTGGTCTGCGGGCCTTCGACACGCAGCTGCTGGGCGGGATTTTCCTGCACCAGGGCAACATCGCCGAGATGAAGACCGGCGAGGGCAAGACCCTGGTCGCGACCTTCCCGGCCTATCTGAACGCGCTGACCGGCAAGCCGGTGCATATCGTGACGGTGAACGACTATCTCGCCCGCCGCGACGCGGAGTGGATGTCCAAGGTCTATGCGCAGCTCGGGATGACCACCGGGGTGGTCTATCCGCAGCAGCCCGAGCCCGAGAAGAAAGAGGCCTACAAGGCCGACATCACCTACGCGACCAACAACGAGCTGGGCTTCGACTACCTGCGCGACAACATGAAGTCGTCGCTCGATCAGATGGCGCAGCGCGGCCATTATTTTGCCGTCGTCGACGAGGTCGACTCGATCCTGATCGACGAGGCGCGCACGCCGCTGATCATCTCGGGTCCCGCACAGGACCGCTCCGAGCTCTACCGCTCGATCGACGTGTTCATCCCCGAGCTGACGGAAGAGCACTATTCGCTGGACGAGAAGCAGCGCAACGTCACATTCACCGAAGAAGGCAACGATTTCATCGAGCGCCGCCTGCAGGCAGCGGGCCTGCTGCCCGAGGGGCAGACGCTCTATGATCCCGAATCCTCCACGCTGGTCCATCACGTCACCCAAGGTTTGAAGGCGCATGTGCTCTTCACCAAGGACAAGGACTACATCGTCCGCGACAACCAGGTGGTGCTGATCGACGAATTCACCGGCCGGATGATGGTCGGCCGCCGCCTGTCGGACGGCCTGCACCAGGCGATCGAAGCCAAGGAAGAGGTGCAGATCCAGCCCGAGAACACGACGCTGGCCTCGGTCACCTTCCAGAACTACTTCCGCCTCTATGACCGGCTCTCCGGCATGACCGGCACCGCGGCCACCGAGGCCGACGAATTCGACGAGATCTACAAGCTCGGCGTCGTCGAGGTTCCAACCAACCGTCCGATCGCCCGGATCGACGATCACGACCAGGTGTTCCGCACCGGCCGCGAGAAATACGCGGCCATCGTCGAGGAGATCAAGAAGGCGCATGAAAAGGGCCAGCCGGTCCTGGTCGGCACCACGTCGATCGAGAAATCCGAATTCCTCAGCCAATTCCTCGGCTCGGAAGGCATCCAGCACAACGTCCTGAACGCGCGCCAGCACGAGCAGGAAGCGCAGATCGTCGCCGATGCCGGCAAGCTCGGCGCCGTGACCATCGCGACGAACATGGCGGGCCGCGGCACCGACATCAAGCTGGGCGGCAATGTCGAATTCAAGATCATGCAGGCGATCGAGGCCGATCCCGACCGCCACCCGGACGAGATCCGCGGCTCGATCGAGGAGCAGCACAAGGCCGACGAGGAAGCGGTGAAGCAGGCCGGCGGCCTCTTCGTCCTGGCCACCGAGCGGCATGAAAGCCGCCGCATCGACAACCAGCTGCGCGGCCGTTCGGGCCGCCAGGGCGACCCGGGGCGCTCGGCCTTCTTCCTGTCGCTGGAAGACGACCTGATGCGCATCTTCGGCGGCGACCGGCTGGACAAGATGCTGCAGCGGCTGGGCATGAAGGAGGGCGAGGCGATCGTCCACCCGATGGTCAACAAGTCGCTCGAGCGGGCGCAGGCGAAGGTCGAGGCGCGCAACTTCGACATCCGCAAGCAGCTGCTGAAATTCGACGACGTGATGAACGACCAGCGCAAGGTGATCTTCAGCCAGCGCCGCGAGATCATGGAAACGCAGGACGTCTCCGAGATCACCCGCGACATGCGCCATGACGTGGTCGAGGATCTGGTGGATACCTACATCCCGCCGAAGACCTATCACGACCAGTGGAATGGCGAGGGGCTCTATGCCGCTGCCATCGAGAAGCTGGGCGTCGATGCGCCGGTCATGGCCTGGGTCGACGAAGACGGCGTCGATGCGGAAGTGATCCGCGAGCGGCTTGAAGCGGCCTCGGACGAGCTGATGGCCAAGAAAGCCGTCGATTTCGGTCCCGAGCAGATGCGCAACATCGAGAAGCAGGTCCTGCTGCAGACCATCGACGGCAAGTGGCGCGAACACCTGCTGACGCTGGACCACCTGCGCTCGGTCGTCGGCTTCCGCGGCTACGCGCAGCGCGATCCGCTCAACGAGTACAAGAACGAGGCGTTCCAGCTCTTCGAAGGGCTCCTCGACAGCCTGCGCGCAGAAGTGACGATGAAGCTGGGCCAGGTGCGTCCGCTGAGCCAGGAAGAGCAGCAGGCGATGCTGCAGCAGTTCCTTGCGCAGCAGGGGCTGAAGGCGCCCGCCGCACAGCAGCCGGAGGCCGAGGCCGCCGAGCCTGCCGCCGCTGCGGCGCCGGGCTTCGATGAGGCCGATCCTTCGACCTGGGGCGAGCCCGGGCGCAACGATCCGTGCCCCTGCGGCTCCGGCAAGAAGTTCAAGCATTGCCACGGCAGCCTAGCCTGATCCGGGCTGCCGCGGCAGCGGTCCTGGCGCTCTGTGCGGCGCCGGCCGCCGCCCTGTCCTGCGACCCGATGATCGAGGCGGATGCCGGGAACGGCGTTCTTGACCTGCATCTGCGCTTTCCCTGCGGTGCCTACCAGCCGCTGGACGTCCGCTACGGCCCCCTGCACCTGTCCGAGGAAACCGGGGCCAGCGGCGCGGTGCGGCTTTCCCTGCCGATCCTGCCTCGGGACGTGCCTCTGACGGTAGCGGCCGGCGGCGAGACGCTGGAGATCGGCCTTCCCTTCGACGCGGTGCCGGGCGGCTTCCTCTGGATCGAGCCGGGCGAGCTTCAGCCGGGCCTCCTGCCGGTGGCGGGCTTCCCGGCCCCGGACGGGCCGCTGCCGGAGCTTGCCGCCTTCCCTGCGGGGCAGGGGCCGGAGCATCTCGACCTCGAGGTCACCGAGGCCAATTGCGGCCGCATCCTGTCCTTCGGCCTGCTGCGCAGCGGCTGGGACGCGCCGCTGCCCGTCTCGCTGGAGCTGCCCGGCTGCGGCATGGTCGGCACCGTGCTCCGCCTGCCGGTTCCGCAGGAGTGAGCATCCGTCATTCGCAAGCGGCTTTTGGGGTCCGCGGCCTGCCGGCTTTCGCCAGCGCGCTGGCTGCGAGCAGGAGCTAGCGCGGCGATGGCAACCTTTGCGGGTGTCCCGGCCTCGCCGGAGCTGGGCGTGCCTGGCCTTGAGGTCAGGGTGCAGCGCATCGCGACGGCGGCAGGCAGGCCCCGCCCGGCCGGCTCAGACTGCCAGGCGCGCGCGCAGCTCGGCCTTGCAGGCCGGGCAGACGCAATGCGACGCGGGCACGAAGACGCGCTCCGGCGCGGCGACCGGATCGATCCACGCCTGCCCGGCATGGAAGCGGCAGCAAACCGAACAGCGCGGAACCGAAAGCGCCCCGTCTCCCGGCAAATCCGGACCGACATCGCGGATGATGCCGTGCCACGTCATGCGGTGCGTCAGCAGCAGGCCGCCGCTGCTTGTTTCGACCCGCATGGCAAAGCGCCGCGCCCGGTACGGGCTGTCGCAGCGGTAGCTGCTCTCGAACGGCCTGACTTCGCGGCGGACATGGAAGAAGATGGCACCCAGATAGGAACTCATGTCGATCCCGTCGACGAAGTCCCAGATCATCCGGCCCTGCACCGCGCGGGCCATGGACCGCGAGCTGCCGTTGTCCAGCGCGAACCGGTCCCAATCGCCGCGGCATTCGGCAATCCGGTCCCGCTCGTCCAAGCGATAGAAGCTCTGCAATCATCCGCCCCCTGTCAAATGCGCACGCACGCGAAGCCGGATCTGATGCTTCCCCCCGAAAGCAGCCCAAGCGGCAAAACCGGAAATCAGCGTGCCACGGAAGGCGAATCCCGCAAACATGGATTTGCATTGCATGTTTGTTTTCCCGGCCGTCGGCGGGTCTCCGCCCGGCGCGGCGCTGGCCCGGACGCGGATGCCGCCTTGCATGCCCTGCCCCCGGGCGGCACTCTGCCGCGAAGGAGCCCGCCCCGGGCCGGACCAATCGGATGAAGGAGACCCCATGTCCATCCATATCGGCGCCAAGCCCGGCGAGATCGCCGAAACCGTCCTGATGCCCGGCGATCCGCTGCGCGCGAAATGGGCCGCCGAAACCTTCCTCGACGACCCGGTCTGCATCAACGAGGTGCGCGGCATGCTGGGCTTCACCGGCACCTGGAAGGGCCGCCGGGTGACCATCCAGGGCTCGGGCATGGGGATGCCGTCGCTGTCGATCTATGCCAACGAGCTGATCCGCGACTACGGCGCGAAGACGCTGATCCGCATCGGCTCCTGCGGCGCGATGCAGGAGAGCGTCGCCTTGCGCGACATCGTCATCGGCATGGCCTGCACCGCGATGTCGACTCCGTCGCTGGGCTTCTTCAAGGAGCTGAGCTTCGCGCCCTGCGCCGATTACGGGCTGTTGCGCGCCGCGGCGGATGCCGCCGCCGCCCGCGGCACGCCGACCCATGTCGGCAACATCTACTCGGCCGACGTCTTCTATGACGAGCGCCCCGACCTGAACGAGCAGATGACCCGCCACGGCGTGCTGGCCGTCGAGATGGAGGCGGCCGAACTCTATACCGTCGCGGCGCGCTTCGGCTGCCGCGCCCTTGCCATCCTGACCGTCAGCGATCACCTTTTGCGCGGGGAGGCCCTGCCCTCGGCGGACCGCCAGACCAGCTTCGGCGACATGGTCGAGATCGCGCTCGAGGCCGCATTTTCTTAAGAGGTAAGACCACATGCAGAAACGCAAGCTGGGGGCCTCGGGCCCCGAAGTCGGGGCGATCGGCCTCGGCTGCATGAGCTTTGCCGGATTTTTCGGAACCGCAGATGACGAGGTCTCGCTGGCCTGCCTCGATGCCGCGGTCGAGGCAGGCATCGACTTCTGGGACACGTCGAACATCTACGGCATGGGCCGTTCGGAACGGGTGATCGGCCGCTATCTGGCGGAGAAGAAGCCCGATGTCGTGCTGGCCTCGAAGGTCGGCATCGTCCCCGGCCCGCCGCGCAGCTTCAACAATGCCGAAGACCATATCCGCGCGGAACTCGACGCATCGCTGAAGCGGCTGGGCCGGTCCAAGCTGGAACTCTACTACATCCACCGCCGCGAGGCGGAGCGCCCGGTGGAAGAGGTCGCCGAGACCATGGGCCGGCTGATCGAGGAAGGGCTGATCGACGCCTGGGGGCTCAGCGAGGTCGCGCCCTCGACGCTGCGCCGCGCCCATGCGGTGGTTCCGGTGACCGCGGTGCAGAACGAATATTCGCTCTGGACCCGCCAGCCCGAGCTGGGGCTGATCCAGGCCTGCGCCGAGCTGGGCGTCGCCTTCGTCCCGTTCTCGCCGCTGGCGCGCGGCATGTTCGGCCAGGCGCCGGTGGCGCCCGGGACCTTCGCCGACACGGATTTCCGCAAGTCGAACCCGCGCTTCACCCAGCCGAATTTCGGCGCGAACGAGGCGCATGTCGCGGAGTTCCGCAGCTATTGCGCGGCGAAGGGCTGGACGGTCTCGGCTGCGGCGCTGGCCTGGGTGCTGGAGAAGGGCGAGCACCTGATCCCGATCCCCGGCACCCGCACGGCGGCGCATCTGCGCGAATGGCTGGGTGCGCTCGACATCGCCTTCACCGCGGAGGACCGCGCCGAGATCGACCGCATCCTGCCCGCGGGCTTCGCCCATGGCGACCGCTACGGCGACCACCAGATCCTCGGCGTCGAGCGCTATTGCTGAGCCGGGAAGTGGAGAACCCAGGGTTCTCCACGCCTCTCCTGCGCCCCTGCCCCGGACTCAGAGCCCGTGGCTGCGGTCATAGCCGCTGGCCGGGCTTTCCGGCCAGTCGGCGCCTGGGCCCCAGATTTCCACCTTGAGCGGATGGCAATCTGCGGCGTCGGAGGAATGCCCGGCCCCGCAATCACCGCCCGGACAGGCGCTGAGCGCGCCGAGCAGATCCATCTCGGCGAAGAATTCCAGGAAGTCGCCCGGCCGCACCGGCGAGGCCTTCATGAAATACTGGCCGGTATCGCGGGTGAAGCCGGTGCACATGAAGACATTGAGCACGTCATGCACGAAGGGTTCGGCCTCGGCTGGACTCATGCCGGTTTGCGCGGCCAGCGCCCGGGTCAGGTTGGAATGGCAGCAATTGTGGTACTGCCCGCCCGACAGGAGATTGTGGGTATAGGGGTCGCAGCGCGTGCCGATCACGTCATGGACCGAACCGCCATCGGCATCGATCCCGTACCAGTCCAGCGTGTCGGACAGGATCGTGGCCAGAGGGCGGAGCGCCGGAAAGCTCGACCACATCCGGTCGCCGGTGGTCAGATGCGTGCCGTGCAGCGCGCGGGTCTTGCCGGAATAGAACCGCTCGGACAGGTCATGGGCGTTCCACAGGTTGAAATCGCCGACCTGCGGTCCCCCGACCGAGACGATGCGGAACACCTGGCCCCGGGCAACGCGGAAACACGCCGCTTCGCGCGGCGGGACGGTCACCTCGTCCAGAAGCTGCATCCGGTCCCGCGCCGCGCGCATCGCGGCGAGATCGGGACGGGGCAGCGTGTCATCGGGATAGCAGATCACCGCGGGGCGCGCGCGGCGCAGGGCGGCATCTTCGGGCTCGGTCATGCGGGGTCCCTCGAGTCATAAACGCGCCCGTGAGTACGGACGCGGACAAGGGGGCCGTCAAGCCCGGTTCCGCGCCGCCCGATCAGGCAGCTTCGGAATACTCGACCAGGGTCTCGTCGGAGGCGGTCGCGGCTTCGAGGACGTCTTCGGGCATGTAGTAGGAGACGGAGTCTTCGAAGATGGCGATGGCGTCGTCGGCGTCGAACTGGCGGAATTGTGCAACTTCAGTCATGGAACCTCTCCAGGGGCTAAGTGGATCAACCTCCCGTGACGCTCCATGTAGTGCATCCCGCAGGGCGGGACCTCCGTCAATATTGCAAGATCGCCATGCATTTGCTGCACCGCAGCAGAAACTATCTTTCACGCTTGAAATGGCGCCCGCCGGGCCGCCGCCGCGCCCGTTCCGGCGCGACCAGCGCGAGGAACTCCGCCTCGCCGATCACCGCGATCCGGGCCCCGGCAGCCATCAGCTGCAGCGCCTTGCGGTAGCGCGGATCCGGCCGCGGCCGAAGCGGTCGTTCCGGCCGAGTCCGCCGATGGCCCGATGCTGGCCGAGGAAGCCGAAGCCGCAACCGGTCCCGAGGCCGATGTCGCGGCCGAAGCGGACACGCTGTCGGTCGAGCCCTCTGCCGGGGAAGCCGGTGCCGAGCCGACCGCCGAAGAGCAGATCGTCGCAACCGATGCCGCGCCGGAAGCGGCTGCGGAAGAGGCCGGCGAAACCGTGACCGAGGTGTTCTACACCTTTGCCTGGGCGCCGCGCCGCCGTGGCGGCGACCGTCCGGGCGGGCGCAAGAACTTCCGCGGCCAGGGCGGCAACAATGCCGAGGGCGGCAAGCGCGACGGAGCGGCTCCGCCGTCCGCCCCTCGACGCCTCCCGGGCAGAGTGGCCGCTGCCGGACTCCCCGGACCGCCATCCCATCCGGAGCATGCGGACAGGAGGTGTCCCAGCTTGCCGCCGTTCGGGGCGGGCCGGGCCAAATCGCGGGCCCGCTGGAGCAGCAGCGCTCCGCGGCGCTTGAGGGCGGCGCTGAAAGATGTCCCGTTGGCCTAGCGGCAGCAGGCGGAGTCCGGCATCCCCGGGCCAGGGGCCCGATCATCCGGATGCACCCAGAGGCCCCCGCACCGCCGACACCTGCCGCAACAGGGAAACGCACATCCGGATCCGGGACGGAAGCTGCCCGCAGCAGCGCAGGGTCCGGACTCCGGCCCGGCTGGCCGGGCTGGGAGGGGCAGAGGCGGAACCGCCGGAAGCCAAGCGCCGCGGGTCAAGGCAATGTCCGGCCGCCGCTCCGGCCTCCCCCCAGATCCGGCCGGCCGGTCTGGCTGTACATCACCGCCATGTAATAGCGCGCCAGCGGGTTGTTGCCGTCGCGCGCCAGCGCTTCGGCCAGCGCGGCCTCGGCCTCGGGGCTGACATAGCCGCCGGCGGCCAGGATATAGAGTTCGCCGAGCTCCGCCCAGCCATCGGCGGGCGCGCCGTCGCCGGTCAGCTCCAGCAGCCTGCGCTGCGCGGCATAGGCGGCCTTGAAGTTGCCGAGATTGGCCTCGTTCTGCGCCAGAAGCTGGTAGCCGCGCGGATCTTCGCTTCGCTCGGCGACAGTGGCGCGCAGCTTTTCGACCAGTTCCATGTATTGCGGATCGGCCTCCGGGCGCGGCTGCTGCGGCAGCTCGGCCTCGGCCTTTTCCTGCGTCGGGCGGGTCTCGCGCAGCTTGTCCGACATGGCGATGCGCTCTTTCAGCGGCAGATCGCCATAGCCGGGCGCGCCCAGCTGCGCATAGAGCGCGAGCGAACCGCCGACCAGCAGGGCGGCACCCACGGCGATGGCCAGCGCGGTTGCAGCCTTCGGCGCGGCACCGGCCTTGAGGCCCTTGCGGCTGCGGTCGGCCTCCAGGATGCGGCGGGAGATCTCCAGCCGGGTGCGCTCGGCGGTGTCGGGCGAGATCACGCCGCGCTCCAGGTCGCGCTCCACGTCGCCCAGCTGTTCGCGGTAGACCGCGATGTCGAAATCTGCGGCGGCGCGGGCGGCGCCGCTCTGCCGGGCGAGGGCGATGACCAGCGGTACCACCACGATCAGCGCCATCAGGAGGGAAAGGATCCAGAAGCTCATGCGTCTCACATAAGCGGTTCCGCATTCGCGCAAAACCCGGATTCGCCCTCGGGCGCGGTCAATTCCCCGCAAGTCGCAATTCCGCGGTTGCGCTTTCCTGTGGCCCGGCAAGGCGAATCCCGGCAAGACTGGTCGGGCAACCGGCCGGCGCATGTTGTCGGTTGCACATGAAGACCGTCTGGCAAGGTATTGTTATTGCTTGATTGGTTAAGGCAGGTCTGAACCTGCGTGTCCCGCTGTTGCGTTGCGTTTCCCGGTGTCGCGCCGTTTGAAGTTCTGGCTGTAAGTCTCAGATTTTAAAGGAGGGCGGAGCGGATTGCCGAAGAGGGAGATCATCCCGGGCCGGTGCGCCGGCGGCGGAAACCCGCCTGCCGGTAGCGGCGGCAACCCTGCCGGGAACTTTGCGGCGGGCCCCGATGTTGGTTCGCCGACGGAAACGGAAACGGAGCAGTCCCGATGGAACGCAAATCCCCCAATGCCACCCTTACCTTCATCCTCGGCGTGTGTATCGCTGCGCTGGTCGGCGTGGTCGCCTATGTCTACACGGGCGGGGATTTCGGCGGCGAGAACGAGGCGGAAATCCAGATCGACCTGCCCGGCGACAACGGCTGACGCCGCTGCCGCAGGCCCGGCGGCAGGAGGCGGCGCTTGAGCTTCCGCCTGCCCGAAGGCGGGCGGATGATCGACCGCAGCCGGGGGCTCCGCTTCTTTTTCGGCGGGCGGCCGCTGCAGGGCTTCGAAGGCGACACGGTCGCCTCAGCCCTTCTTTCCGGCGGCCAGGCGGCCCCCGGCTTCGGCTGCGGAGCCCTTCTGGAAATCACCGGCCGGGACGGCGTTCTGCGGGATTGCGATCCTGCGGCGACACCTCTCGAAGACGGCCTGCGGGTGTCCCGGCCCGCCAGCGCGGCCGAAAGCCTGCGCCAAGCTCTCCGGAGCCTCTTCGCGGCGCCGCAGCCGCTTCCCGTGCCGCGATCCTGCGGGGAGGAGGACGAGGCGCTCCACTATTTCACGGACATCCTGGTGATCGGCGGCGGCATTGCCGGCCTTCAGGCTGCGCTGGTTGCGGGCGGGGCCGGGGCCAAGGTGCTGCTGCTGGAACAGTCGCCGCGTCATGGCGGCCGGGCCGTCACCGACGGCGTGCATCTTGCGGGCCGTCCGGCAGCGGAATGGGTCGCGGCCTCCGGGCAGATCGACAGCGGCGGCAGCGCGTCCAGCATGCCGCCGCCGAGATCGGGCGCGAGCGCGGCAGCCAGCGCTTCGGCGGGCTCGGCGGGATCGAGGGCGGGCCCCCAATAGATCGCCTCGGCCATCCGCGCCTCGCGGATCCGCAGCAGGAGCGTCTGTGAGGGCGTGTCCAGTCGGTGGAATTCGGTCATCTTTGCGGGTGTCCTGCGGGTACGGGGTCAGTCGTGGAAAGGCGCGGCCGCGATGCGGCGGCCGATATGGAAGGCGTCTGCGACATGGCGCAGCGGCTCGGCATCGAGTTCGGAGGCCCCGGACCGGATCAGCCCGGCAAAGCGGCGGTAGAGCGCCGGATATTCGTCCACGCCGTCCGTGCTCAGGGGCTGGCCGCCGATGCTTGCGGTTGCGCCGCCGCCATCGAGCCGGAGCGTGCCGCCCCCGCAGTCGATTTCGATCTGCCAGAGCTCGGGGCCGTCATGGCGCCAGTCGAACTGGGCGTCTGCGCGCAGCCCCTCCGGACTGGCAAGCGCCAGCTCGGCGGCGANGGCCGTCACGCGGAGCTGCTCCGGGAAAAGCGCGGTCAGGATGGACAGCGCATTGATCCCGCTGTCGAACACGCCGAGACCGCCGGGCTGCCAGATCCAGCTCTGGCCGGGATGCCATTTGCGGACATCCTCCAGCCAGTCGATCCGGATGCCGCGCGGCTGCCGCCCGGCCAGCCAGCGGCGCGCCGGGCCGCGCGGATCCCGTCAGCGAGGGGCCGGCTCGCCCGCCGCACCGGCGCGCAGCGGGGGCCGGTTGATCCGTCGAAGGCTTCTGGCTGCATGTGGCCCCCGGAGGGATTTCCGTAGTGCCCAAGACGCCGGAAGACCGAGCGGCCAAGCCGGTCGACAAGGGCCGGATGTGCCGCGGCCAAACCTTCGGACCTGAAAAAGGCGACTGCGGGATGGCCCTCTCTGCCGGGCCGGATGTCCTCGAAGCATCAGCCATCGGACCCGCAGGGGCGGCAGGGGCGGCACATCCCGGCGCAGCGACGGCTCCCCGCAGGCGCGGCCACGCAACTGTCCGGGGCCACCTGTTCCTCGGCCGCCGCGGAGAAAACGCCCGTGATCCCTGCGCCGCGACGTGCTACACTCTACCTTAACGGGAGTTTGGCAAGAACTCCGCCCTGCAACGGAGCCGCGGCGAGGTCTCCCGCAAGGCGCAGGAGCAACAACAGGCAGAGGCAAAGGCAGAGGAAGTCCGCAATGAAGATCGGCTGGACGAACAGGATCGCGGCAGCTTTGGCGATCGCAGTCACATCGGGGCTGGCGGGGTTCGGCCTTTCCAGCCTCGCTCCGGACCGGACGCGCGAACGCACGGCCACCGAGCTGCCGCAGAAAACGCGCGGCCTCGGAGAAAGCCTGATAAGCCAGTCGACCGGCACGATTTGCTCGACCCCGCGTGGCGAATGCGTCGTCCCGCAGGGCCCGATCAACTCCTTCTGCACCTGCGGCGGAACGCCGGGCCGGATCGTCCGCTAGGCGTCGGAAACCTGCAGCTCCGCCCGGGCCCCTTTCCGGTCACCCGCGTCAGTTGTCTCCTTGGGCTCCGCCGGCCGGGCAAAGCGTGATATCGACGTGGTCCTTCCCTTCGCTGGTCCAGACGGTCAGGGACCGGGTTGCCTCCAGGTCATTCATCGCGGCCAGATACACCGGATTGACGAACCGCTTGCCATCGGCGCTGCGCTGCGCGGAAAAGACGGCGAGGATGCCGTGCATGTCGGGCATTACCTCGATCCGGTCGGCCTTCAGCCCGTCAAGTGTCACCACGGTCGACCGCCAGAGCCGGTCGCCGATGACCGCGACGGAGAAATCGCCGTCCTCGGACACGGAGCGGCATTTTTCCTCGTCCGCCTCCTTCACCGCATCACCGCCGATGTCCATGTCCGTGCGCTTGATCCGCGGACCGCTGAGCAGCTCGTTGCCGACGATAATGCCGTCGAGCGCGGAGTAATCGGCCGGCACACGCAGCCGCATGACGACGGGCGGGTTGTCTTCCTCGAAGGAGACCGGGCCGGAGCGGAACAGCGTGCCGGGATCGTCGCGGTCGGACAGGATGTCGATATCGGGACGGTCGTCGATATCGGTGAAGCCGCGCCAGAGATGCAGCTCGATCTCCTCCAGATAGGCCGGCACCGAGAGCAGCACCACCTGCGAGGCCAGCATCGGCTTCTTGCGGCCGTCCTTGACGATCGCCCAACCGAAATCGAAGGCCTTGTTGCCGCCGCCGCCGGTGGCGAAATTGACGATGCCCGGCCGGGCCTCGACCGCGCGGCTTGCGGCCTCGGCTGCAACCGAGCCGCCGAGCGGCAGCCCCGCAGTGCCGCCGACTGGCAGGGACAGGCCCAGATCGCCCCTGGTCTCGGTCTCGCTGACGACGCCGGTAACATCGCCGCGGGGAAAGGCGGCATAGGTATAGCTCTCGTTGGCTGCGACCCGCTGCAGGAAGCGGTAGGCGCCCAGCCGCATCTGCACCACCCAGCCGCGGACGCAGGCAAACTGGCTGAAATAGGGCCGCTCGCCTTCGGGAATGCCGGTATCGCCGTAATGCCACCACGGCGCAGCCCGGACCGGCGATCCGGCGTCGAACCTGGCCCTCGCAAATTGCTGTTCCAGGCCGGGAGACCGGCCCGGGCATATGCCTTCTTCCGGCGCCAGCCCGAGCGCCCGGAAGATTGCCTCCCAGCCTGTCGCTCCGCGGAACGGCACGTCCGGGCGGGTATCGCGGATCAGCGTCTCCAGAGTCGCCGCATCGAACGGGTTCTCGCGCAGCGTGTCGCCGATCCCGTCGTCGCGCGAAATGAACACGCTGACGCCGCCGTCCGGGCCGCAGGACGCCGAGGCGCAGCTGATCACGTCCCAGCCAGCGGATTGCATGACCTGCCCGAACCGGGCCCCGTCTCCGCCCTCGACGATCATTACGCCGACCTCCTGCTCCTGCAGGCGGATGTCGACCGGCAGGCCGAGGCACATCGGATCGGGCTGGGGGCGGAGCTGCAAGCTGATTCCGAACAGGTTGCCCCAGGGAAACGGCAGGCGTGCCGGCGGCGGCGCCTTGGCTTGCTGCGATGAGGCATGCCACTGGACAAAGCTGCCGACATTGCGCGGCTTGTCGTTGACGAAAGCCGCGGTTTCCGGATCGCGCAGCTCCCCTGCCGGGAAGTCGTCCTGAAAATACCCGTCTTCGTTGCTCGTGGTGCTGCTGGTGGGAAAGAAATAGTGCCGCTTGCTCCAGTCGTTGAAGAACTCGGGTTTCAGCGCCGTGTTGAAACTGCTGCAGATCTCCTTGGCGTCGTCCTGCATGTGTCTCAACAAGGTGTTGCCGTAGTCCGCGCGGCTATGCGGCACCCTGAGCTCCGACTCTACGGCGGCCTTCAGACGGCCAGGTTCCGGCAGCATGGCCGGCAGCAGCTGATCGACGACATACTTGCTCACGCGGACATCGAAGGCGGATTGCCCGCTTCCGACCACGGAACAGAGCGGCACGGTGCCGAGCCACCGCGCATAGGAGGCCGGACCGTCCGCGACCGGGCAAGCGGGCAGGCCCTCTGCACCGCACAGGTTCCACGCCTTCAGGTCACCGGCCATCCTCTCGACCCTGGAGGCCCGCGCCTCGGGGCCATGGGGCGTTTTGCCCGGGTCTTCCTGCGGGTCTGGCCGGCTGCAGGCCTGATCCTGCAGCACGTCATAGGCGTTGAGCCGCCCTTCGAGATTGCGGCGCCAGCGGTCGAAATGATGGTTGACGCCAAGCACTTCCTTCTGGCCGGCACCCGCCGCGAACCGACCGAAATCGCTCTCCTTCGTGCGCGTGTAGAGCGTCGCCACCTCCGCCGTCCGCCCGCGCAGGAGATCCACGTCGGTATCGGCGATCTTGACCACCACGGTCGGCGTCTTCCAGGTGTTGCGCCCGGGCAGCACGGCCGTGTCGAATTTCAGGCCGAAGACGGTGTTGCCCGCCAGGTCGTGGCGGTCGTCGAGCGAGTTTTCCAGGATGCGCTGGCGGATCTTGTCGCGCAGCGAGGACTGCATGTCGAATTTCGGACCGAAGGGCAGGCCGCCGGGCCCGTCTGCCCGTCCGCCGGAGAACTCGGCAGAAGGCATCGCCGCCGGCGATGTGCCGAAGGCGATGGCCGCGGAGAGCGCACGCCGCTCGCTGCGCTCGACCAGAACCGCATCGTCGATCTCCTCGAGCTTGCCGCGCAGCCAGGCGTCCTGCTCGTAGCGGTCGTTGACCAGCCGCTGGCGGGTATAGACCTCCGGGCTTTCGACGAAGATCAGCCCGCCGGTCTGGAACAGGCCGCGGGACAGCCCGCGCATGACGCCGGGCGCGGCCAGCCAGACGAAAAGACCCGCCGCCGCAACCGCCGCGGCGGAAATGGCCGTGATCGTGATGCTCCGGGCCGATGGTCTGAACATGGCCCAGAGTTGCATGACGCAACGTCAAAGTCGAGTCCCGCCTTGGCCACCATCCCCCTCTGCCCGCTGCCCTTTCCGCAGCCAAGAGATGAGCAGCGCCAGCGCGGCGCCCGGTTCGGCGGAAGCGGGCCAGACCAGCCGGTACATCGCCGCCGGATCGCCGCCCGCAGCGCCTGCCGCCGCCAGCCGCGAAGGCCACCACCGCCGTCACCGACATGGCGATGCGCAGCCAGGCCGGCGTCAGCCGCGCGGTCAGCGCCTCCTCGGACACGACGCCCGGCAGGACTTCTTCGTCTCCCGCGGCGCGGACCCGTGCGGCGGTGATCAGGATGGTGCCTGCGACGCCGATCGCCGCCGCTTCGGTGGGCGTGGCGACCCCGGCCAGCACCGAGCCCAGCACTGCCAGGATCAGCAGGATCGGCGGCACGATCTCGCGCAGCACATCCGAGAGCTTCGACTCGGGCGCGGGCTCGGAGCGGGCCGACGCCTCGTGCTTCCACAGCAGGCCGACGACGTAGAGGCCGTAGAGCGCGACCAGCACGAGGCCGGGGATCAGCGCGCCGGCGAAGAGGTCGCCGATCGTCACCGCATCCGGCGCGAAATTGCCCGCGCGCTGCTGCGCGTCGAGATAGGCATTGGCCACCTGGTCGCCGAGCAGGATCAGCACGATCGAGGGCGGGATGATCTGGCCGAGCGTGCCGGCCGCGCAGATCAGGCCGCTCGCCGTGCCGTCGGGCACGCCGACCCGCCGCATGGCCGGCAGCGAGATCAGCCCCAGCATGACGATGGTCGCGCCGATGATGCCGGTCGAGGCCGCGATCAGCGTCGAAATCAGCAGGACCGCGGCGACCAGCGCCCGCGGCGAGCCGCCCAGCAGGCGGCCGACCTGCATCAGCATGCGCTCGGCGACGCGGGATTTCTCCAGCAGGATCCCCATCAGCACGAAGAGCGGCACCGCCAGCAGCAGCGAGTTCGACATCACGCCGAAGGCGCGCTGCGGATAGGCCTGCAGATAGCCCAGGTCGAAGCCGCCGAAGGGCGCGGCGATGAAGGCCAGCAGGACCGGAACGCCCGCCAGCACCAGCATCACCGGGATGCCCGAGAGGATGCCGCCCAGAAGCGAGAGGCCGAAGACGATCAGCCAGGCATGTTCAATCATGGCGCACCGCCAGGGCCGCGAGGCCTTGCAGGATCATCAGGACGCAGGCGACCGGCAGCATGGTCTTCACCAGGAAGAAGCCCGGGAGTCCCCCGGTCTCCTTCGAGCCCTCGAGGATCGACCAAGAAAACGCCACGTCCGGCCAGACCCACCAGAAGGTGAGCCCGAAGAACGGCACCAGCAGCGCCACGATCCCCGCCATGTCGAAGCGCTGCTGCCAGCGCGGCGACTGGCCGGCACGGAACACGTCGACGCGGACATGGCCGTCCTCGGCAAAGGCGACCGGCAGGCCGAGCACGACCAGCGCGGCGAAGGAATAGGCGACGGCATCCTGCAGCTCGATGAAGCCGATGCCGAAGACATAGCGGAGGATCACCACCGCGAGCTGTCCCAGCACGATCAGTATCAGCAGGCCCTGGCAGAGCAGACCGGTCACCCGGTGCAGGCTCAGGGCAATCCGGTTCACCATCTCGCCATTCCTCTTGAAGTCATGGCGCCTCCTGCCGAAAAAAGCGCTGTTTCGCAAGGCTGACCCGCCGGTCCGCGCAATTTCCGGACTTTCAGCGTGGCACGGGAAGCCCGCTCGGCACCGTCTCCGGCACGCCGAGCCGCCCCGCCAGCGCGGCCGGATCGGTCAGGGCGGCGAGGAAAGCGAGGATCCGCGACACCTCCTCATCGCCGAGCGGGACCGGCGCCAGCTCGTTCGCCGCCGCGATCCGGGCCATCTCGGGCGGATCGGCCAGCACCCGGTGNCCAACGACAGGTCATAGTTTTGCAGCGCGGCCACGGGATCCAGATGATGGCGCACCACCGCCTCCAGCGAGGCATAGGCGCCGTCATGGCCATAGGGCGCGGTCTCGGTCACGTTGCGCAGGCTGGGCGTGCGGAAGCGGTAGGCATCCTCCGCCGCGCCGGTCACCCGCTGGCGGCCCTCCCGGACCGGGGCGGCGCGCGGAACCCGGACCGCTTCGCCGGCGGTCTCTCGGGCTATGCCATGGGCTTTGCCGAGGCCGCGGCACCGGAAGGGACGGCCATCGCCCTGATGCCCGGCGCACGGCTCGCCGATGGCCCGAACCTGTCGCTGAGCCTCGCACAATGAGCGGATACCTGACCTTCGGCGGGACGGAGATCGCCCTCGGCAGCGGCGCCGGGGCGGCCAGCGCCTATGCCGACGACCTCTCCTGGGGGCTGCTCTCCGGCGAGGGAAGCGCGCTCGCTCTGGCCAGCGCCGATCCCGTGGCCGCGGAGCTGCGCGGCCAGTTCGCCGACAGCCGTTGGACATTGAGGTCTGCATTCCGTCGAGGCGGAGCCGCAAGCCGGNTGAGCCTGGGTCCTTCGCCGAACGGAGCGCCTCGAAGACCCCGGCCGCCAGAGCGCCGAAATCCGCATCCGGGTCATTCGCGGTTGCGTTCGGACCGACGGGGCTTGCCGCACAGTCTTGAACCGCTTCGACGCCCTCGGCGCCGCCGAGATCGAGCGCGTGGCCTGATCTCAGCTGGGGAAAGGGGCATCACGTCCTGACGCCGGCTTCTGCCACATGCCCCGTCGACGGGTTCTGCAACATTGCCGTTGCGATGCCCGGCAGGTTTGGCCCGCGGCACCGTGTGCCGAAGGCCGGCCTGCGGCGGGATCAGGCCGCCGTGCGGCCGCTCTGCGCCCCGGTGCAGCGCTTGGCGAGCATTGCGATGCCGCCTGACAGCACCAGGAGCGCGATGGCGGCGGCGAAGGCCGGAACGTGGCCGCCGGCGTCGTAGAGGAGCCCGCCGAGGCTTGCCCCGAGAGTGATGGACAGCTGCACGATCGCGACCATCAGGCCGCCGCCCGCCTCGGCATTGTCGGGCAGCGTGCGCGCCAGCCATGTCCAGTAGCCGACCGGCGCGGACGTCGCGAAGAAGCCCCATCCGATCATCAGCGCCGCCGTGCCGGGCAAGCTGTGGCCGAACGCGATCAGGCCCAGCCCCATGGCGGCCAGAAGCAAGGGCCAGACGATCAGCACCGGGTAGAGCGCCCGCTCCAGCGGCTTGCCGATCACCGCCGTCCCGGCAAAGCCCGCCAGGCCCAGCATCAGCAGCATTGCCGTGAGGTTCGTCACCGCGACGCCCGTCACGTTTTCCAGGAAGGGGCGCAGATAAGTGAAGAGCGTGAACTGCCCCATGAAGAACAGTGCCGTCGCCAGCAGCCCCAGCGCGACGACCGGGCGCCTCAGCAGGGCGAACAGGTTGCCGCTTCCGCTGCGCGCGGCCGGCGCCATGCGCGGCAGGCTGGCCCAGAGCCACAGGAACACGATGCCCGCGACGGGGATCAGGCACAGGAAGGCCATGCGCCAGCCGAACATGCCGCCCAGCAGGCTGCCCATCGGGGCCGCGACGACCGTGGCCAGCGCATTTCCGCCGTTGAAGATCGCGAGCGCCCGCGGCACCGAAGCCTCGGGAACGAGCCGCATGGCGATGGCGGCCGACATCGACCAGAAGCCGCCGATGGCCACGCCGATCAGGGCGCGCCCCGCGAGGAAGATGCCGAAATTGGGCGCGAGCGCCGCGAGCGTGCCGGAGGCCAGCATCAGCGCGACCAGCGCCAGGAGCACATGCTTGCGGTCCATGCCGCGGGTCAGGGCGGCCAGGCTCAGGCTGGTCAGCACGGCAAAGGCGCCCGAGACCGAGATCGCCTGGCCGGCCTGGCCTTCGGTGATGGCGAGGTCGGACGCGATCGGCGTCAGGATGCTGACCGGCATGAATTCGGACGCGACGAGGGCGAAAGTGCCCAGCGAGAGGGCGACGACCGCGCCCCAATGGGCCGGGCTGTCGGCGGGCGCCCCGATGGGCGCGGCGGTGGCGGAAGTCATGGAATCTCCACGGTCAGGAGCCCCGCACCGGCGGGGCGGGGCGGGGCAGGGGGCAAGGGGGCCTCGCTCGGGAGGCTCGGTCCGCAGGTATCGGCAATCAGTTTAGGCGATCAGGGGCGGAAATGGCATGGATGCCATGAATCATTCTCATCCCTTGTGGCGCAGCCTGTCGATCAGCAGCCGCAAGGCCGAGCTTTGGTTGCGCCTGCCCATGTAGCACAGGTGGTAGCCGTCGAAGGGCGGACAGAACGGCGCCAGCACCCGCGTCAGCCGACCGCTGGCGAGATCGGCCCGGACTTCGGGCAGCGGCAGATAGGCCAGCCCGTGCCCGGCCCGCGCGGCGTCCAGCACCAGCCGCGGGTCGTTGAGGATGAACGGTCCGCCGAGCTTCCGGACCACTTCCGTCCCGTCGATCTCGAACTCCCAGTCATAGACCGGCCCGTCGGCGCGGTGCCGCATCAGGATGCAGTCATGCGCCTCCAGATCGTCCGGGTGGCGGGGCGTGCCGCGCGCGGCGAGATAGTCCGGCGAAGCGACGGCGGCCATTTCCAGCTGCGGGCCGACCGGGACGGCGACCATGTCCGGGCTCAGATGCTCGCCCAGCCGGACCGCGCAGTCGAAGCGGTCCTCGGCGAGATCCGACAGCCGCCCTTCGCTGCTGATCTCGACCCGGACCTCCGGATAGTCGCGCACCAGCTGCGACACCACCGGCCAGAGGATGTCCTGCGCCGCCGGGACGCTGGCCGTGATGCGCACGAGGCCGGAGGGCCGTTCGCCGAGGGTCCGGATTTCCTCGATCCGGTTGCCGAGGGCGGCGAAGCTGGGCCGGAGGGCCGAGAGGAGCTGTTCGCCCGCATCCGTGGGCGTCACCTTGCGGGCGCCGCGGTTCAGCAGCCGCAGCCCGATCCTGTCCTCCAGCCGCCGGATGGTGTGGCTGACGGCGGATTGCGACACGCCCAGCCGGTGCCCGGCCCGGGTGAAATTGCCTTCTTCGGCCACGGCGAGAAGGGTCGAGAGGTCGCCGAGAAGTTCGCGGTCCATGAGCTGGCTCCAGTGGTTCGGACCTCCCAGCCATGACGCAAAGCGGCTCCCCATGCAAAGGGGCAGCGGCAAGTTACATGAATTGGGTTCATGCCCGCGATAAGCCGGAAGGACCTTATCCGCGGCGCGGCACGGCCCCAGATTGCAAGGCGGAACCCAGACAAGGACCGGAGACGCCGATATGAGCGACACGACGACCGACCCGCAGAACCCCGCCCGCCGCGATCTGCTGACCCGGGGCAGCCTCGGCGCAGCCGCGCTCGGCATGGCATCGCTGAGCCCCGAGACCGTCTTGGGCCAGGCAACGGCCGAATGGATCAGCCCGGTATCGACTTCGCCCNCGGCAGAAGCCCTGATGGCGGGCCAGAGCGCCGAGGAACTCCAGGTTGGTCACGGAGCCCGCCACATGGCAGTCGGTCAGCGCCTGGTCCAGAAGGGCCAGGGCCGCGTCGCGNGTCGGGACCGTGGACGATGACCTTGGCGATCATCGGATCGTACCAAGGGCTGATCGTGTCGCCTTCTCGGACGCCGCTGTCGATGCGCAGCGGACCTTGGGTAAACTCCGCGCCCTCGGGAAAGCGCAGGTGGCCGAGCGTCCCGGTTGCGGGCAGGAAACCCTTCGGCACGTCCTCGGCATAGACCCGCGCCTCGAAAGCCCAGCCGCCGATCGCCAGTTCTTCCTGCCGCAACGGCAGCGGCTCGCCCGCCGCCACGCGCAGCTGCAGTTCCACGAAATCGAGGCCCGTGATCGCCTCGGAGACCGGATGCTCGACCTGCAGGCGGGTGTTCATCTCCATGAACCAGAAGCCGTCCTCGCGCAGCGGGCCCGAGCCGTCCGCGATGAACTCGACCGTCCCGGCGCCCCGATAGCCGATTGCGCGGGCTGCCTCGATCGCTGCACGTCCCATCGCCGCACGGACGCTTTCGGGCATGCCGGGGGCCGGGGCCTCTTCGATCACCTTCTGGTGGCGGCGCTGCAGCGAGCAGTCGCGCTCGAACAGGTGGATGACATTGCCATGGGCGTCGCCGAAGACCTGGATCTCGATGTGGCGGGGCCGGGTGATGTATTTCTCGATCAGGCAGCGTGGATCGCCGAAGCTCGACTGGCCCTCGCGCTGCGCGCTTTCCAGCGCCTCGACGAAGCGGGCGGGTTCCTCGACCAGCCGCATCCCCTTGCCGCCGCCGCCTGCCCGCGCCTTGATCAGCACCGGATAGCCGATGCGGTCGGCCTCTGCGGCGAGGAAGGCCGGATCCTGGCTCTCGCCATGATAGCCGGGCACGACCGGAACGCCGGCGGTCTCCATCAGCGCCTTGGCGGCGTCCTTCAGCCCCATCGCGCCGATCGCCTCTGCGGTCGGGCCGATGAAGACCAGTCCGGCCGCCTCGACGGCCGCGACGAAATCCGGGTTCTCGGAGAGGAAGCCATAGCCGGGATGGATCGCTTCGGCGCCGGTTTCCAGCGCGGCGGCAATGATCCGGTCTCCGCGTAGATAGCTTTCGGACACTTCGGGCGGCCCGATGCGGACGGCCTCGTCGGCCATTGCAACGTGCCGGGCGTTGCGNGTCGGCATCGGAATGCACCGCCACGGTCCGCAGGCCCATCCGCCGCGCGGTCGCGATGACGCGGCAGGCGATCTCGCCCCGGTTCGCGATCAGGATCTTCTTGAACATCTGTNGCCTCCNTCACATCCGGAAGACGCCGAAGCGCGTCGGCTCGGCAGGGGCGTTGAGTGTCGCGGAGAGCGACAGCGCGAGCACCTCACGGGTGCGGCACGGATCGACGATGCCGTCGTCCCAGAGCCGGGCCGAAGCATAAAGCGGATGCGCCTGGCGCTCGAACTGCTCGATGACCGGCTTGCGGAAGGCGGCCTCCTCCTCGGCGGTCCAGCTGTCGCCCCTGGCCTCGATGCCCTCGCGCCGCACGGTGGCCAGCACGCCGGCCGCCTGCTCGCCGCCCATCACCGAGATGCGGCTGTTGGGCCAGGTCCAGAGGAACCGCGGCCCGTAGGCCCGTCCGCACATGCCGTAATTGCCTGCGCCGAAGGAGCCGCCGACCAGCAGGGTGACCTTCGGCACCCGCGCGGTCGCGACGGCGGTGACCAGCTTGGCGCCGTCCTTGGCAATGCCGCGGTTCTCGTAGCTGCGCCCGACCATGAAGCCCGAGATGTTCTGCAGGAAGACCAGCGGGATGCCGCGCTGCGCGCAGAGCTCGACGAAATGCGCGCCCTTGACGGCGGATTCCGAGAAGATCACGCCATTGTTGCCGAGAATGCCGACCGGGATGCCCATGACATGGGCGAAGCCGCAGACCAGCGTGGTGCCGTAGCGCGGCTTGAACTCGTCGAAGCGCGACCCGTCCACGGTGCGGGCGATTACCTCGCGGATGTCGTAGGGGGTCTTCAGTTCGGCAGGGACCACGCCGGGAAGCTCGGCCGGGTCGTAGAGCGGCGGCTCGGGGGGCTCCAGCGCCACGGAGGGCTGCTTGCGGCGGTTCAGGCTGGCTACCGCCTGGCGCGCCAGTTCCAGCGCATGGGCATCGGACTCGGCCAGCTGGTCGGCCACCCCCGAAAGCCGGGTATGGACGTCGCCGCCGCCCAGATCCTCCGCCGAGACCACCTCGCCGGTGGCGGCCTTCACCAGGGGCGGGCCGGCGAGATAGATCGTGCCCTGGTTCCGTACGATGATCGTCACGTCCGACATGGCCGGCACATAGGCGCCGCCCGCGGTGCAGGAGCCCATGACCACGGCGATCTGCGGGATGCCCTTCGCCGACATGTTGGCCTGGTTGAAGAAAATTCGGCCGAAATGGTCGCGGTCGGGGAAGACCTCGTCCTGGTTCGGCAGGTTGGCGCCGCCGCTGTCGACCAGGTAGATGCAGGGCAGGTGGTTTTCCTCCGCGATCTCCTGGGCGCGCAGGTGCTTCTTGACGGTCATCGGGAAATACGTCCCGCCCTTCACGGTGGCGTCGTTGCAGACGATCATGACCTCCGCGCGCGACCTCGCCGCGCTGATCGCTGAACCTGAAGCCTGCCCGCGTCTCGATGCGCTGGCCGCCCTGACGGCGCTGGACCTGCTCGCCCCCCGGTCCGATCCCGACCCCTGGGGCAGCCTGCCCGGCTGGTGCCAGTGGTCCCATGCCGAGCGTTTTGTCACGCTCCTGCGCGGCGGCGTGCCGACCGAGTTCAGGGTGACGATCTTCGGCCCCGGCCATTTCTCCGTCTCCGGCGGTGGCGCCGCTGCCGAATTGCGGGTTGCCCCGCTGGACAGCGGCAGCTTCCGGGTCGAGAGCGGCGGCCGGACCTTCACGGCCTCGGTGGCCTGCCCCGGCGACGGCATCTCGGTTTTCGGACCCGGCCAACGGGCCGCCTTACGGCGCCCGCCGCCGCTGGCCGACCCTCGCCGGCGCCGCCTGCGCGCGGGGTGCGCGCGACCCCCCGGTTCTCCCGCAGCGCCGTCTCCGCTGCCGCCGAAAGGCCCTTGGTTGCCGCCCGGCCCTTCGGCCAGTACGCGACCGGTTCGAGCTGGCCATGCAGATCGGATTTCAGCAGCAGGACCGAACGGGAAACCCCGCCGATGCGCTGGCACAGCAGCGCCAGCCAAGCCGCCCCGAACTCCGCGAAGTCCTCGCTCGATTCAAGCTGGCTCCACAAAGCCTGGTCAAGGACGGCGACATCCTGATCGGCCTCGGCGCTGCTGTCAGGGCGGGTGGTTTCGGCCATGTCGCGGTGCCCCCGGCGCCATCAGGTCACGGGTTCGTCGCGGACGGATCGCGCAGATCGAGATCAAGCGGACCATACCGCTTTTCATATTGCGCGAGGACGCCCGAAAGCAGCATGACCAGCCGCTTGGCCGCGAAGGGATTGACGACGATCCTGTCGGTCAGAGCGACGTGGAACTCCTTTTCGGAGGCGTTCCAGGTCTTGTTCACGCCGAAGAACAGCGTGACCTCCTCGCGCGTGCTCGTGGCATTCACGACATTGGCATAGGACATCCGCATGTTGCTGTCGTCCCACACGACCTTCGGCGTCTGGGACTCTCCAGCTGCGTTCGGGTGCGGATAATCGTCTGGCATCGCAAGCATCCTTTCAGGGCAATCGGTTTCCGGCTTTCAAGGCCAGCGGCACACACGCTGCGCCGCCTTGGAGAAGAGTAACAAACCCCCTTAAAAGTTCAAGTATCTCAAATAATTAGAGCATTTTGCCAGACTTTCGGAAACAGCTCGCAGCGCCGTAGAAACAGGTCTGCGGCCATGGTCGGAACGGTCATGCGGCGCGCGTGTGCGACGGTTAGAGCCTCACCTCCAGGATGCGGCCCATGCGGTCGATTTCTGCGGCCTCCATTGTCATTTCCTCCGGCACCTCGGGGGCGCGCTCGCGGCTTTCGGTCAGGGCGAACCGGGCCCGGTGCAGCGGCGAGACGTCCACGGAGGCCAGATCGTCCTCGGTCAGCAGGTCGATATAGTCTCCGTCATCGGCAGAGATGGCCTGCTCGAAGCGGTCGAGATAGGTGAACCCGCCATCTGCCGTGTCGAAGAGCAGGATGTCATGCCGGTCAGTGTCCTGGGCCAGGCCGAAAGGCTTCAGCGGCAGACGGGTGTCCGGAGCCAGATGCGACTGCATGATGCCGTCTTCGCTGTGCTCCATTCCCAGCGCATGGCCGATTTCATGTTCCAGCACATGGGCGAGGTCGACGGCATCCCAGCCGAAGCCCGCGGCGGTTCCGTCCACGAGGATCGTGCCGTTGCGCATGTGCAGCGCCAGAGTATCGCCCGGAATGTCGGCGATCACAAAGCGCGACGGATCGATCTCCGCGAGCCGCCGGGCATCCACCCCCGCAGCTTCCCAGTGCAGCCTGGAATCCTTCGCAGCTGCAGCCAGAGCATCACCGCCGAGAACTTCATCGATGCCGACGGCATCCTGCGGCAGCGATGCCGCGGTCAGCGCTTCGCCGCCCGCATATTGCGGATCGTCGGTCTTCAGGACGGCGTCATCGAACTCCGCCGCGTCGAGCGCGAACAGGCCGGCCGCGCCATCGGTGACGATCGAGGCGAAGGCATGGGCCAAGGCCACCTGGCCGTCGACCTCGACGCTGACGCTGCCGCCATGCAGCGACACTTCGAATGCGTGCCCGGCCGGGGACAGGTCGCGGGCGATCGACGCGTCGATCACCGCCTTTCCACCCTGGACATGGCCGATCAGAACCTGGTCACCGGCCACGTCCAGCGCCGCGAACTTGAAGTGCGACGCATCGGTGACGTCGAATGCCAGGCCTGCCGTGCCGCCGGTTGCGATCTGCGCCTCCATCCAGAGCCGCGCGAAAACCTGCACCTCCAGCGATTGCGTCGCGACGGCGTAGCTGTCCTCCCCGGGATCGCCGGCAAGGCTGCCGCCGCCGAGCGTCCAGGTCCCCGACTGTCCCTCGTACCCGGACTCCGACTCGAAATCGTCGCTGACGGTCATGGTGATGACGGGCGGCAGTTTCTGCACCTGCCAGTCGTCGAACTTCGCCTTGGCGTTGTCCGTGCCAAGCCCCAGCAGGCCGGTATTGAGCGCCTCGTTGAACGAGAACGAGGTCGCGTTGCCGCCATCGACATAGATCGTCGCGACCCCGCCATGCAGGACCAGCGTCAGCTCGTACTCCGTGCCGTCGCGCAGCTGCATATTTCTCTGGGTGTCCACGATCCAGCCCGCCTCGGTGCGGTGGCCGATGCGGATCTTGTCAAGCCCGGCATCGATTCCGGCAAATTTGAAGTCGGTCGCGCTCTGGTAGTCGAAGACGATGTAGGCATCCGAGTTGTAGCCCTGCTTGTCCTTCTCCGCCCAGGCGCTGACCAAGATCTCGACGTAGTTCGGGATCGTCTTGTCGAGGTAGTGGATCGACACCGCCTCGCCGCCCACGGCGTCGGGCGCTGCGGCATAGGCCCCCGACTGCACGCTCCAAGTGCCGACATCGGCCGCGAAGGTGATAGCGTTCGGATTGCCGCCGCCGCCGCCATTGCCGCCGCCGGGTCCGGTCGTGTCGTCGATGAACAGTTCGCGCCGCATGATTTCGCGCTGCCCCTGCAAGTTGCCGGGCTGCGGATCGGACGGGGCGCCGGTCTGGTCCTGCCAGTCGCGGTCGGGCTGCAGGACAAGGCCGAGTTCGCCGAACGGTTCATAGTTGCGCGCCGGGTCCGGATTGTCGGTGCGGCTGTCGAACAGCTTCTGGTCGACATAGAGCTCTGCATCGGGAACCGAGGGCTGGATGATGCCGGCCGGATCCGTCCGGGCAAGCACGTCCGCCCCGTCGCTGTCGGACAGCGCATAGAGGAACTCGGGCAGCTGCGGCTGGACCGTCCGGCTGATGTGGAACGCGCCGAAGGGCGAGAACGGCACGAGATAGGAATTGAACTCGCCGACCCAGTCGATGGCCCGGTCCGCGCCGGTGTTCAGGATCAGCACGTCGCGCCCGGCCCCGCCATAGGCGATGTCCGCATAGGCCTGGTATTCGTCCGACTGGGTGTTGTCGAGCGCGTCGGGCTCGGGCTGGTGCGGATGGGTGCCGCCTTGGCCGCTGTCATGGTCATCGTCCATGTTCAGCATGTCGTCGCCGCGGCCGCCCCACATGTGGTCGCGCCCCGTGCCGCCGACGATCCAGTCATTCCCGAGATCCCCGAAGACGCGGTCGTCGCCATCGGTCGGCAGTGCTGCATCGTCATCGATGAAATCGTAGCCGAACGGTCCCTCCGCCGGGTCGAAGTTCATGAGGAAGTTGATGACCTCGCCGTTCCAGTCGTTCGACTGGTCTCCGCCATAGCCGTCGATGGCCTCGATGACCGTCGGGCCGGCACCGGCCAGGTCGGTGACGTCGAGCATGATCTTCCGGCGCGGATGGAATTCGTCATAGAGGGCAAACTCGCTGACATTGCCGCGGTCCTCGAAGCGCAGGATGTCGCCGGGATTGAACGGCGCGAAGCCCGCGGAGAGCCCGTCATCGACGAACCAGAACGGCCGGTCCGCCACGTCCGAGAAGCCTGCAGGACCCGTGGGCGCATCGACATTGGTGTTTTCCTGCTGCGCAACCAGCACGTCATTGACCATCTCGAAACCGAAATTGCCGCCGTCGTAGTATGTCGGCAACGCCTCGGCGCCCGAGACCGCGTCATCGCCGTCGCCGGAATGGATGAAGTCCTGTCCAAGGCCGCCGAAGATGATGTCGTTGAAGCGCCAGCCCTTGCCGAAGCTGTCGGCTTCGGACAGTTCCACGTCGTCGGTGCGGAAGGCAAAGACCTGGGCCGACTTGTTCAGTTCGCCTTCGACATTGATCACCGCGCGCTGGATCGTTCCGGGCGTCTCGATGATCGCGTTGATGGCCCGGGTGTCGACCTCCTCGTTCGGCTTCAGGGGGCCCTGGTCCGGGTTGAGCGGATCGACGCCGTGCAGTGCCTCGCCCAGCCCCGCAATGTTGCGGCTGGTCAGGATCAGCCCGTCATCGCCGAGAATGCCGTCGCGGCCGGTGCCGCCCAGCAGGTAATCCACGCCGATGCCGCCGACCAGGTCGTCATCCTCGGAATTGCCGAAGATCACGTCGTTGCCGGTCATCCCCCAGAGGATGTCGTCGCCGGTCTCGCCGTAGATCAGATCTCCGGCCCCGCGGGCCGAAGGCAGGAACCGCAGGAAGTCGTTGCGCTCGAACTGGGCCGCACCTTCGGTGACGTATTCATAGCCGTAATCCAGCAGGTTGAAGCTGCGCACGCGGATCGTCTCGCCCAGCGGCGCATAGCCGGTATCCTCGGCGGTCGTGCCCCAGCCGGTCGCAACAACGGCCTCGTAGTCGTAGACCGCCGGCGTATCGGGTGCCGTGACGATCTGGTAGATCTCGGCATTGTCGCCGAAGATCGCGTCCGCATCGCGCGCATGGCGGATGCTTTCGGTCACGACGGTGTCGAGCCCGTCGAAGGACACTTCCGCCCCAGTCTCGATATCGCCGTCCATGCCTCCGCCGAACTCGCCGTTGCGCAGCAGCACGTTCGGATTGCCCGCCCCGCCATAGATCAGGTCCGCGCCGTCGGGGCGGTCCGTCTCGAGCGTTGCGCCGTGGAAGAACAGGGTCGAGCTGCCGCCCGTGATGTCGTCCTGGCCAAGGCCGCCATAGATCCGGTCGGAGCCGCCATTGCCCTCGATGTAGTCGTTGCCGTCGCCGAGATGCTCGAACACGTTGAATTCGAGCGAGACGTTCAGCGTGTCGATGACGGCGGTCTTCACCCCGAAGCTGGGATCCGCGTCCTGGGCCGGGTCATAGGGCGGCAGGGCAGCGGCCGGGAAGACAATGTCCAGCGCGCCGTCGCCCTGGATGACGTCATCGCCCAGCTGGCCCCACATCTCGTCATCGTCGAGCCCGCCGACCATGACGTCGTTGCCGAAGCGCCGGCCATCCGCATCCGTATCGAACACGTCGCGCTCCAGCGCATCGGTCATCGTCGCTTCGTCATGGTCAAGCAGATAGACCGTGCGCACGAGATCCATGTCGAGATGCTGCGACTCTGCGCCGATATTGGCATGGAAGCCGTAATCGGCATAGGCCAGCCCTTCCAGCAGGTAGCTGTCGAGGATGTGCAGCGGCGCGCCGGCATCGCCCAGCATCCGGAAGCGCTGGCTCAGGTCATCCACCTGGCGGATGATGACGGCATTGTCGCCGGCCATCACGTCGTCATCGACGCCGCCATCCATCAGGTCGTTGAATTCCTTGTTCACCGCCGGGTTCAGGTGGCTGAGGACCGCGCCCGGGAAGGCGGCGATGCCGAACTGGGCCTCGATCCCGATCCGGGTGGCGGCATCCATCGGATCGAGATCGTCATCGCCGAGCGCCACGTTGTGGCCGCCGATCATGTCGTCGTCGCCGTCATTGCCCCACATCAGGTCATCGCCCTGGCCGCCGATCATGATGTCGTCCGCGCCGTTGCCGAACATGACGTCGCCAAGCCCGTCATGCATTTCGAGGGTGAAAATCGAGAAGAAGAAGTTGTTGACGAAGACTGGCTGCGCCGCCGTGTCGATATTCGGGAAGATCTTGGCGTGGTCGCCGAAGATCAGGTCGTTGCCGTCGGCCCCGTCGGTTTCCGCGTCGGTCTCGTCGACGGAGGAGACGGCCCCGTATTCCTGGTCGGGAGAGTCGCCGTAGATCAAGTCGGCAAATGTGCCGCCCAGGATGATGTCGGCCGCGCCGTTGCCCTCGATCCGGTCATAGCCGCCGAGGTTCGGATCGATCGTCGTGATCCGGTCGAGATCGTGATCGTCCACCCCGTCGTCATCCAGCTCGACCTCGCTGACATCGGGGCGGTTGCCGATCGTGTCGGAACCGAGGATCCAGCTCAGCTCGCCATTGTCGCCCAGGATGATGTCCTCGCCCGCCGCAGCGGCCCCTGCCCCGGTCGCCATGACCGGCAGGTGATGGTCGGATTCGCCGAAGAGCGTGTCGTCGTTGAAGCCGCCGATGATGATGTCGCCGGCCTCGTTGCCCTCGATGACATCGAGACCGCCCTGCCCGGTCTCGGCCGAGGTCAGAAGGGTCACGGTGTCGCCGTTGAGCACGCCGTTGAACACCTCGAACCCGTCGAAGCGCATGTCGCCGCCGTCGCCCATCAGGGAATCGACACCCGGCAGGGAGCCGGGGTTGTCGCTGTCGACAAGCATGGTGAGCGTGCCATCGCCGTAATAGAGATCGCCCCAGATCCGGTCGCCCGCCGTGCCGCCCATCGCCACGTCGTCGCCGCCATTGCCGAAGATCAAGTCCTCGCCGCCGAGATATCCGCCGCCCGTGACGGTCCCGGTCTTGAAGGTCTGGATCCGGTCGAGTGTCGCGTTGCTGGCATCGCCCGCTCCGGGGATGCTCTCGGCAAGGGCCACGTCGAACCGCAGGATGCCTTCGTCGCCGAGGATGATGTCCTCACCCGCCGTGCCGACATGCCCCGGCAGCTTGGCCTCGCCGAAGAGCAGGTCCGGGTTGGCCGCCCCTGCCCCGTTGACGCCGCCGACGATGATGTCGGCCAGGTCGTTGCCGTGGATTTCGTCGCCGTCGCCGGAGGTCTCGGCATCGTCGATGGTCTCGATCCGGGTGATGTTGCCCGCGAAGCTTTCGGCCGCGTCGTACAGCGCCACCCGGCCCTGGTCGCCGATCAGGATGTCCTGGCCGGCCTCGGCCGAAAGCACGTCATAGGTGCCGGGAACGCCGCCTTCCTCGTTGTCGCCCAGCATCACGTCGGCGCCGGTGCCGCCGATGGCGATATCGTCGTTCTCGTTGCCGTAAATCGTGTCGTTGCCGCCGATGCCGAAGGCCTTGGTGATGGCGAAATCAAGGCTGAACGGATCGTCGTCGAGCGCCGGCGCAGCATAGCCGAACTGCATTTCGGCCATGCTCGGCGAGCCAAGCAGGCCATGGCTGCCGTCGAAGTCGCTGTAGACTAGGATGCCCTCGTCGCCGAGGATGATGTCGTCATCCGCGTTGCCGCGCAGGATGTCGCCCTCGCCGCCGCCCAGGACCACGTCGATGGCCTCGTTGCCCTCGATGGTGTCCTGGCCCGCATTCGGGTTCGGGAAGAGGACCGCGTCGTCGTCGGTCGTCTCGATCCGCACGATCAGCGGCAGCGGCGTGATCCCTTCGGGGATGAGGAAGCCGCCTTCGTTCTCCGGGTCCTCGACCAGATCGTCCGGATCGAACAGCGCGTCGTTGAACAGGACCTCGGCCTGGTCGCCGATCAGCACGTCTTCGTCCGGGTTCAGGTCCGACTGGCCGAGCAGGTTGTTGTCCCCGCGGATCAGATCGGCAAAGGACCCGCCGATGACGATGTCCCTGTCGCCGCCGCCGGACACGGTGTCCATGCCGCCCACGTCGCCGTCAAGCGAGCGCACGTAGTCCAGCCCCGGGCGCGCCGGGTCGCTGCCGACCGCGTCGCCGTAATCCACCTCGCCATTGTCGCCGACGATCACGTCGCTGGCATCGTTGCCGGTGATCTCGTCGCCAACGGCACCGCCGAAGATGATGTCGTTGCTTTCGTCGCCGCTCATCGTGTCCGAGCCGCCGGTGGCGTTCGACGCATCGGTGGTCGCGATCCGCTGGATCCGCGAGACGGTCGGGTCGGCCAGTTCGTCCACCGGGTTTTCCAGCAGGAACTCGATCTGCCCGTTGTCGCCGATCATCACGTCTTCGTCGGACACCGCGCTGTCTTCGCCGAGCGGCCCGCCGTCATAGTCGCCGCGGCCGAACATCTCGTCCGCGCCGCGTCCGCCGATCAGGATGTCGGAGCCCCTGTTGCCGCTGATGGCATCGTCATAGCTGTAATTGTCGTCCCCCGCGGCATCCGAGGCGATGAACTGGCGCAGGCGATAGGCGAACTGCACCCGGCCCGCATCGCCGATGAGGATGTCCTCGTCGGCCGGGATCGGACCGGAGGGCGGGTCGGCCGGGTCGAAATCGCCGAACATCGTGTCGTTGCCCGCGCCGCCGAAACCCAGGTCGTCGCCCTCGCCGCCCACGACATAGTCGTTGCCGTCGGTATTCCGGAACACGGTCAGGGCAAGGTCGAGCGTGCGCGGATTTCCGTCTTCTGCGGCAAAGGGTTCGGTGACCGGCAGCGCGACATCGCCGATCAGCCGGTGGCCATTGCCGTCGATCTCGTGCCCGGTGCGGCTGACGAAGCTTGCCGCCGTCGGCAGGGAGCTGAAGCCGAAATAGGCGATCAGCCCGTCATCGCCGAAGATCATGTCATTGCCGGCGCCGCCTTCGGCCGTGTCGTTGTCGGCACCGCCGAAGATGAAGTCCGGTCCGGCCTGGCCGTAGATCCGGTCGTCATCCTCGTCGCCGAAGATGATATCGGCCCCGCGCCCGCCCTCGATCGTGTCGTTGCCCGGGTTGCCGCGGATGAAGTCGTTGTTGTCCTCGCCATAGATGACATCCGCGCCGTCGCTGCCGACATCGGCGCCATAGCCCGGTGCGGTGTCTTCGCGGAAGCCGTAGATGGTATCGTCCTGGTCGCCGCCATGGATCGTGTCCGCATCGGCACCGCCCCAGATCTGGTCGAAGCCGCCCTGGCCGTAGATCAGGTCGTCATCCTCGCCGCCGTCGATGGAATCGTCGCCGCCGCCGCCATAGACGGTATCGTCGCCGCCATGCGCATGGATCGTGTCCGGCGAGTCGTTGAGATTGTCGGTCGAGCGTATCTCGATCAGTTCGAAACCGTTCTCCTCGGCAAACAGAAGCCGTGCGAGATCGCCGAAAATCAGGTCCGCGCCGGTGCCGTCATCGAGCGATCCGAAGGCGCCGTCGCCGCCGATATGGTCACGTCCGCCGCCGCCGAAGATCACGTCGCCATCGGCGCCGCCCTGGATCGTGTCGTCGCCGTCCTTGTCCGAGAAGGACGCACTGATCCTGCGATAGGTCATCGCCTCGTCGGCTTCGAGCTTGCCGAACGCCGCCTTGTAGCCGAACATGGTCGAGGCCGCCCCGGTCCCCGGCATCAGGGTGATGCTTGCCAGATCGCCGAAGATCAGGTCGCGCGCGCCGCCGCCATCGATGAAATCATTGCCCTCGCCGCCTTCGAGCAGCTCGCGGCCCGGTCCGCCCTGGATCGAATCCGCACCGTCATTGCCGCGCAGGATGCCGCCGGCGGCCGAGGCGCTCTCCACCGTGTCGGCACCGCTGCCGCCCTCGAAGAAGACGGGCATGCCGATATCGTTCTGGACGATCAGCTTGTCATCGTATTCGCCGCCATAGCCGATGATGAAACCGCCGTCGTAATGCTGCGCCGCGCTTTCGGTGACGTTGAGCGCATCGGACCAGATCAGCACGCCGTTGCCGTCGTCCTTGATCTCGAAGAACTCGGCAATGTCATTGGTGTTGCCGTGCAGGCGTGCAGCCGCATTCGGCCCCATGTGCAGCAGGATCCCGCCATCGCCACGCTCCGTGGCAAGGATGGGCTCGCGGTCGAATTCGATGGAGAATTCGAACAGCGTGATTTTCGGGGTGATGTCGAAGGTGAACTTGGCCAGCAGGATCTTCAGGTAGGCGCGGATCTGGAAGGCCAGCTCGGCCGATATGTCGAAGATCGCCACCGGCGCCAGCAGCGGGTCGCCGTAGTTCAGCTCGTAGAGAAAGTTGCCGAGGATCTCGTTGATCCGCACCCGTCCGTCGCCATCCGGATCGTTGAGGTCGAAATTCGCGGTGAAGATGATGGCGGCCTCGATGCCCGCGCTGGCCACGCCTGCGTTCAGCTCGGCGCCCAGGGAGAATTCGCCGACCAGCTGCAGTTCCGGAACATCCGGGCCCGAACCATCCGGATTCGCGGTGTCGGAGATGTAGAATCCCGCCACCAGATCCAGCGGGTTTTCGAAGCTGCCCTCGGCGAAGCGCTGCACGCCCAGCGTGTCGTAGCCGAAGGCGAAATCCGCCATGAAGCCGATGCCCACCCCGATCTTGCCCCAGAGGGGCCCGTAGATCATGAAGCTCTGCTCCCAGGTGAACTCCACCTTGAATGGCGCGAGGTCATAGGTGATCAGGACCATGGGCCGGCCCATCAGCGCGCCGAAGATCTGCGTCGGGTCCTTCAGGAACGGGAAGTCGAACCCGTACTCGCCCGTGTCGTAGTCACCGTTGAGCACGCCCTCGGCGGCATCGGCAGTTCCCCCGAGCCCATCGCCGATATTGGCGACAAGATCGCCGGCGGCGTTGAAGACTTCCGTCGCACCGCTCGGGAAGATGTCCGGGTTCGACAGCATGCCGGAGAACGTCTCGAACAGGTCGCCGCCCTCGGAGGTCGCTTGGCTGAAGTCGAAGGTCGGGTCCGTCAGCTGCTCGCTCGACAGCAGGCCCGAGCCGAAGATCGTGAAGCTGCCCAGCGGAAGCTTGATCTCGCCGGCCTCCGGGTCGGCCGGGATCGAGTTCACGAAGCTGATGATGTCGGCGATGGCGTAGATCAGGCTCGGGTCGAACTCGCCGAACTCGGCCGCGATATCCACCAGCGCGATGGGCCGCCCGGCCAGGTCCGACACGCCCGGGATCGGCGCGGTCAGGATGTCGATGATCGGCTGCAGCGGCTCGGTGTATTCTTGGATCTGCCCGACGATCGGGCCCAGGAACTCGCCGATGAACGATCCGAGATCAAGCGCCACATCGTCGATCCGAAGGTGGTCCCGCCCGTGCTCCAGCCCGAAATCGAACCCGTCTTCCAGCAGGTTCATTGCCTCCGGGTCCCAATGGAACACGAGGTTTCCTTCCAGCGCGGGCATGATGCCCGCAACCACCGGCGGCAGCAGGTCGGTGTTGAACCCGAGGTTCAGCATGATGTTGAGGTCGGCCGACGGATTGAAGCTGACATCCACGTCCAGATCGCCCAGCTCGTAGAAGCTCAGCCGCCCGTTCTCGCCGTCGTCGAGGTTGATGACGAACTCGGCGGTGACGATGTTGCCGTCATCGATGCCGTCGCCGTTTCCGTCGGCGCCTCCGGTGGCGTCGAACGCCAGGAAGCCCAGGGCGCCGTGCAGGTTGGCCCCGGGCGAGAACCCGGCCTTGGCGCTGAACAGCAGGTCGTCAACGGCGGAAAGGTCGACATAGGCGCCGTCGTCGTAGCTGATGCCGACGCCGAAGCTGAATTCGTAGTGGAACTCGGCCACCAAGTCGCCGTCGAAGCTCAGTCCCAGCGCCGGGATCAGACTGAGATCGAAATCCAGGTTGATGTCGGGCTTGAAGGTGTCTTCGAAAGAGAAATCCCATTGCAGGGAATCCACGTCGCCGAAATCCGTCAGCGTCGGGATCTCAAGCCCGTTCTCGTCGAAGAAGGTCAGCGGCAGCAGAGCCTTCAGCGCGTCGAAATTCGATACACCCGCGCCGAACAGGCCCAGCCCGGTCTGTATCACGGGGAAGTTCAGGGCATTCAGCGCGTCCTCGATGAAATCGGGCATGGACGGCAGGTCGATATTGTCCAGCCCCGGCCCGAGCAGGCTGATGAACAGTCCTTGGATCAGTTCCGCCAGCGCCTCCTCGGTCAGCGAGGAATTCTCGATCAGGTCGAAGAACGGGTCGATCAGGTTCACCCGCATGTCCTCGACGAAATCCACGCTGCCTTGCAGGCTGTCGCCGATGATCGGCAGCTTGACGCCCAGGACCTCGCCGGACATCACGCCCTGCAGCGTGTCCAGAAGCAGGTCGATGGCCTCGATCAGAAGGTTCGCCGACGACAGCAGGTCGAAGTTCAGGAAGACGCTCGGATCGATCTCCGGCATCGTGAACTCGTAGTCGGGCGCCGCCGTGTCGAACGAGAAATCGCTTGGATCCAGCGAGGCATGCATGCGGATGTCGCCGAGATAGTCAGACTGCGTCGGGAAGAAGACCGGGAAGGTCAGGTCGAAGTTTGCCGGTCCGAGTTCCAGGTCGAAGGCGGCGAGTGCCAGACCGATGTCGGACAGGCTGACGCGCGTATCCACGGCGTCGTCGCTGGACAGATCCAGGCCCAGCTCGATCGCCGCGTCACCGTCGATGATCGCAACCCCGAGCGGCCCCAGCGAGGCGTTGAAGAACAGGTTCACCGCCGAGGCGTCGAGCGACAGCTTCAGGTGCGTGTCGTCCTCATGGGTGAAAACGAAGGCCTCGCCCAGGATATCTCCGGCGCCGTCGTCGTCGAGGTCGATGCCCACGGTCAGGATCGCGTCCACCGTGCCGGCCACGTTGAGATCGGCATTGGCCACCAGCGACAGGCCGGGCAGCGGGTTGTCGGTGATGTCATCGAGCGACAGGTCGACATCGAGAGGCTCGCTCAGCGCGCGGCTGAGGTTCAGGGCGATCTGCAGCATGTCGCTGGCATCGCCGTCGCCGCCGCCGCCGCCGTCATTGTCGTCCACCAGGTTCAGGTCGATGATCGACGGCCCTTCCGGGAGTCCGAAGCTCTCGCGGATCTTCTGGGTCAGGGCCTGCAGGTTCGGCGGCGGGTTGTTGACGATGTCGTCAACCGCATCGGCGAAGGTGGTCGCCACGCCGATCAGGTCATCGAAGGTGACGCCGATGATCGGAATCTCGCGCTGCAGGATTTCGTTGCCGGCATATTCCAGAAGGAAGTCCTTGAGCGCCACCAGCGCCCCCAGGACGTTGTCGAAGGTGATGTCCCGGAACTGCGCCAGCGCGTCGAGATTGGAGTAGGAGACATCGATGACCGGCGCCACCGGACCGTAGAACATGTGCGCCGTTCCGGCTCCCGGCGCGAGATCGAGGTAGAGTTCCCCTTCAAGCGCGGATTCCGATGCCGCCAGCTGGATGTGGTCGTTGTCGACCTTGTGGACGTAGTAGCGGTTGCCGTCGGTCAGCCCGGCGATCGCGGCCCCGCCCCCGGCATCGTAGGTCACGTGGCTGCCTTCGAGGAAGCCATGCCCGGCGATGTTGATGGTGTCGGAGGCCACCGCCCCGGCAGCATCGAACGTGCCCGAGAAATTGAACGGATTTCCCGGATCGACCAGGGTCAGCACGATCTCGGCCGAGCCGCCCAGGCTGAGCCCGCCGGGCAGGGTCCCGCCGCCGGCCAGTGCCACCGAGAAGGTCAGGGCATCGTCGGGGTCGGAATCGGCATCGTCACCGTCGACGATCGCCAGCTCCGGGAACTGCAGCACCTCGGCAAGGTCGAACACGTCGATCTCGCCATCGCCGTTCACATCGGTGCTCAGCGCGTTGAAGAATTCGGCGAGACTGGCCCGCCCGTTGGCCAGGTCCAGGCCAAGCTGCAGCGAGAGCGTGCCGCTGCCGGCCAGTTCGATGCCGACAAAGCCGAAATTGGCCGCGATCGTCGATCCGTCCGCATCGTTGAAATCAGGCGACACGGTCAGGTTGACCGCGAAAACCGGGTCGGCGCCGTCGTGTTCGAGGAACAGGCGGTCCTCGAAATCGAGCTTGCCGATCTCGTCGCCCATGATGATGCCGTCGAGCAGGTTGAAGTCCGCCCCGGACCCGGTCTGGTCCACCTGCGCGATGCGCTGCACGTCAGCGGCATGCAGGCCAAGCCCGTAGACCGCCTTCGACCCGTTCACGCTGTCGATCTGGAACAGGTAGCCGCCGTCGAAGCTGCCGTCTTCGACCGAAAGCCCGGTGCGGGTGGTGTTGTAGCCCACGGTCAGGCCGGAGCCGCCGCCCTGGATGGAGCTGACGACATCGGCCAGGTCGACATCGCCGCTCAGGTCTATGCCCAGGATCGTGCCGTCGCTCTTGTGGACCAGCAGGTCGTTGCCATTCGCCGTGACCGTGTGGTTGCCGCCGGGAATGGAATCGTCGTCCAGTTGATCGACATGCGTGGCGACATAGAGCTTCAGGTCGTCGATCGCCGCGGTATTGCCGGTCGTGTGCACCTCGAACGACTGCACGGACGGATCCGCGGCGCGGATCACCAGCCGGCCGCCGTCGAAAGTGGCCCCGAACAGGTCGCGGCTGAATCCGTCATCTTCCAGTGCTTCGTTGATCGCCCGGTCCACGTCATTCACCAGCTGGAAGACGAAGCTGTTGTCGCGCGCCTCGTATTCGGACAGCGAAACGGTCACGGTTTCGTTCCCGCCTCCGATGTCGAAGACCAGATCGAACGTGGTGTCCTCGGCCGGTCCGTAGAACCCGGGCGCGAAACTGGCGGCCGTGGAATGCAGCACCGGTTCGGCAGAGCTCCCGGCGGTCAGTCCGAGTGTTGCCGATCCGTCCAGCCCGATTTCGATCCGGGTGATATCGGGCGCGATGGCCCGCAGCGCGATCTGCCCGAGGCCGACCTGCTCGGCGACAAGGCTGTCATCGAGGTTGGCGGCCGCGAGCGCCGAATTGACGTCATCGACCAGATCGGCAATCGACGTGTTGTCCTCGGTGCCGTCGGATCCGACCGTGACGAGCGTATAGAGACCCGATCCGTTGACGCGGACCGTGAAGGTCTCGGGCGAACTCAGCCGCCCGAAGCGCAGCTCGATATCGTCCGGGTTGGCCTCGAGGAAGTCGTCGCCGACCAGGGAAATGCCCGCGGTCGTCTCGTTCGAGGGCAGGCCCAGCTTGCCGTCGCCGGAATCCACGGTGATCGAGGCGACCGATGCATCGATGCCGGCAAAGGCGATGGATTGTCCCGAGCGGAAGGCAACCACCAGCCCTTCGAGAACCGAACCCGATATCTCTCCGTTGATGCGGTCGACGAGAACGTTGACGCTGTTGGCGCCGGAAATGTCGAGACCCGTGACATTCAGGGTCTGGCCGGCTGCGGAAATGTCGAAGGACGTGGTTCCCAACAGGCCGGACGGATCGAAGGCCTCGCCGGCGAACATGACCGTGGCGGCGGTGGAATCGCGCAGGCCCATTTCGGAATAGGCCGGATCGCCGAACCCGCCGAGGCCGGAAATGGATGCCGGGGTAACGTACAGGTTGAACGTGTCGACACCGGCCGCGTCGATGGCCCGGAGGACGATGCGCCCGCTGGCCTCCGCCGCCTCTATCTGGGTCGCGAGCGTGGCGCTTGCCTCGGCAATCGCGTCATTGATGTCGCCGATCAGATCGGCCGTCTCGGTATTGTCGTCCGTGACGTCGTCATTCGGATCCAGGCCGTCCCTGTCCGCGTTTATGGTCACCAGATGGACGGCGCCGCCATTTACCTGCACCGCAAAATGCGCGTCGTCCGACAGCCGTCCCTCGATCCGGGCGACAGGTGACGCGCCCGTCACGGCAAGCTCGTCGGTGATGCCCACATCGTCGCCGCCGTTCAGCTTGCTCAGCAGGAACAGCGGCGGTTCGGATGCCGGTTCGGTCAGCGAGATCTCGCTGGAGCTCGACAGGTCGAACCCAAGGTTCAGCTTGAGCGAAACAGTGGAGCCGATGCCGATCCCGGCCTCGACCGAGACGTCGCCGATCGGTCCGAGATCCAGATCGAAATCCGCGGCGGGCAGCTGTTCGGACAGGTCCAGTTCGAGCTCGGCACTGACCGCGTAGACCAGCTCCTCGTCGTCATAGCGGTAGGTCGGGTCCTCGGACGCCAGGCCAAGATCCTGCAGCCGCTCGCCCAGTTCCTGCACGGAGCCGAAGGTCGGCAGCACCACCGCCCCGGCATCCGGATCGTCGAACCGCCGAAGCAGCCGGTTCTCGGAGGGCAGGAAAGTTTCGTCGTCCCCGTCGTCGTTGTAGATGAACTTTTCGGAAATCAGCCGGGCGAAATCGATGTTCTCGCCGATCACCGAGTCGACATAGGGAATGTCGAATCCGCCCAGCATGTCGGTTGTGGGCAACCGGTCGGCAAGGCCGCCAGTTGGCTGACCATGTTGATCACTTCAGCCGGGCCGAGCACCGCGAAATTGAGGAACTTGCCCTCCTCCCCGGGATCGTCGAGGGCGGTTATCGCCGTCTGGGCCTCCAGGTCGAGCCGATCCACTCCGGCGAAGTCCGTGACTTTGACGAAATCGGCAAACAGGTCATAGCCGCCCGACCCGTCAGACTGCACCATGTCCCCGGCGACCACGATTTCCAGATTGTCGAGGCTGCCGCCATCCACGTTCAGGCCAGGCTTGGAGTCGAGCGCCAGCGTGATCGAGAAATCGTCGTTCGCCGGGTTGATGTCGACATCGAAGAGCTTGGCGAAACTGTTGTCCGCAGCGTCGACCAGTTCGCCGGCGGTGATCTGGTAATCCGCCGCGAGCGTCAGAGTGCGGGTGATTTCGAGCGGCTCGCTGCCAGTGGCAAGCGACAGATGCCCCGCCAGGTCCAGGGTCGCCGACACGTCGCCAAGTCCCGCGGAGACCAGCGCGGAATTCACGTCCGCCAGGAATGCCGCGCGGCGCTCCAATTCCGCGAGCCCGGCATTGGCATTGGCCGACGCGCCCGATGCGTTGATGTGGACACGCGCAACCGTTCCGCCGTCATAGACGAGGATCAGGTAGGTATCGACGGAAATGTCGGACGTGAAATCAAGCGCATTCGCGGCCTGCAGCGTCCCCGAAGCGCTGAACTGGTTCTGCGTGGCGAACCCAAGCGGCGCGGAATCCGAAGGGGCCAGGGTCAGCGTCAGCTCTCCCGAGCTGAAGCCCACATCCACCAGCCCGCTGCCCGGCAGCTCGGCGTCAAGCTCAGCCTGCAGTGCGGTGTCCAGACCGCTCTGGTCGGCATAGTCGTCGGCATCCAGCGTGATCGCGAAGGGATCGGGCGCGCCTGATCCGGTGCCTGCGCCGATGATGATGTCGAACATCACGTCGTAGAGGAGATTGAAATCGGTCAGCTCCTCTTCCGCCGTGAGCGTGCCCGAGGAACTTGATATCTCCCCGTCGCCGCCAGCTGCGAAGCTGCCGTCGGTGAAGCCCAGATGCTCGGGGCTCGACGGGTCGATCAGCGCCGCCGAGATCGGCAGCTCGAGCACGAACTCGCTGCCGGACTGCGCCTCCATCCCGAGGAAGCCGACATGCACCGTCGTTCCTGTCAGGTCCTGCGCGGCGCTGACGGAAAAGCCAAGATCGGCGGTCGGCAGGAAAACGAAGCTCGACGCCGAGGTGGTCGCCGAGACCTGGAAGGACATGTCGAAATCGGCCGAAACCAAGACATCCGGGAAGGGCGCATAGCTGGATTGCGAGAACAGGCTTTCCAGCGGCGCAGAGATCTCCAGCTTTTCCGCATGGTAGCCCAGGTCCAGGAGCCAGTTGTTCGCGAAGTCCAGATTCATGTTCGTCGAGAACGCGAAATCGTTGCTGGGATGGCCGACATGGGAAGTGCCGGAAAAGTCGACGTCGATATATCCGCTGACGCCGAACGGCTCGCTCAGATTGTTGAGGAAGCTGATGAACCCGGTACTGCTGGTCGTGACGCTGACATAGCCGTGGAAAAGCTGCTCCATGGTCGTCGGGACATTGTTCGCGCCGTCGAAATATTCGCTCGGGAACTCCTGGAGGAAGTCCACGATCGGCGCGGTGACAAGGATGTCGGCAGCTTCGCCGAACGACACCTGCCCGTCCCCGTCCATGTCCATCAGCGCGGCGGCGTTCTGGGGGCCGAGAAAGAAGGTCGTCAGCGCGTCATAGATCTCGCTGGCCTCGTTGGCGGAACCGGGCACGATGTTCACGTTCGCGCTGAAATTGACTGCTGAAATCTCGGCCGTGCGGTCCGGCACCACGCCGTCATTGTCGATGTCCACGTTCATCGCGAACAGTTCGTGCACCATCGGGTTCAGCACGCCGTCCACCGGCGAGGTGTAGCGCAGGCCCGGCACCAGCGGCGCGAAGTTCTCGTCGTGCTCCATCAGATAGGTCAGCGCGTCGATGATGCCGTCATCATCCGCGACCGTCCCCGACATCCCGTCCTGGATCGCGGCAATGCTGACCAGATGGTCCGCGCTGAGCAGAAGCCGGGGCTCGATCGGCTCCAGCGGACGGCGCAATGCAGGCGCAGTTTTCCGGCGCCGAAGCGGCAGCGTCCCGAGCCGCGTCTGCGTTCGAGGCGGCGCCCAGAGAATTTCCGTGGTCAAGTCATCGGCGGAACGTTTTTGAAACGGATAAGCCATCAGGCGCCCCCAGATTTCATTCCGCTCGCGGTTTGAGCGGAGCAAAGTTCTCCAGAACGCCATAGGCAAGGCCAAGCCCCCATATTTTACGGAGTTTTTGCGCAGCCTTTGGATATTTTCAAAGGATCAACCGATTGCCATGCCGTCCGATTTGCTCGATGGGAATTGGGAAAAAATCACACTGGCCCTCTACAACCTAGGGTAACATGGAACTTTCATTTCAACCATGATATCTTAATGCTTGCAAACATAGGGTTAGGATAATGCCTGAAGGTTCAAATGCCTTCGCAGCCGTTAGAATCTCTGCTTTGATCGCCGCACTGAGCTTGGCTGGGGCAGCCCACCCGGAATCCCAAAGTTTTTCAGCGACGGCCAAGGTTCCCGCTGGAGCCTACCGAGCAGTGCGCCTCACGGGGGTGCCTGAAACGTCCGAGGTGCGGATCTCCGTGCAAACAGGCGCGTTCCTTGAAGTCAGTCTCATGACCGAAGCGGAAGCGGCACGATTTCCAGTAGAACATCGTCCAATCGCAGCAGTGGCGACCGAAGGCGCACACGTCCTAACAGTGAGAGCACCGTTCGCCGGACGATACATCGTCATACTCGACAACCGGACGGGAACGGTCTCTGAGCAGGTGGCCGTTCATATAGAGGTGTCGATTGATTAGCCAAAATGGCGGCAACCGGATCATTCCCGGCCACCCGAAGTTAACTTCGGCCATGCCCTAGCTGGTTTCGGGTCTGCCGGATAGCCATATCTCCAAACTAGCCGATGCCGCGGCACGAACTCTCCAAACTCGGAGCGTATTCTGTGAAGACGCTCCTCTTCGGTACGGCTCCCGTCAAGCCAAATTCTACCTATGGCGCGATCTTGCGCCTCATCACACGGACGAAACTTGGCCGGGCGCCCCGGCCCTCTGCGCGCGTTTGGATCGGAAGAAAACAGTTCTTCCACTGTCGCCCCAAGTGCTTCTATCCTTTCGCGCCACAGCCGGTCGTCTCGAGCCGTCCCCCCCAAGTCACGCATGAAACACACAAGAACTACGTCTCCAGAGTGGATTGCACTCCTTACAATCTCAGCCCGTTCAAGCCGCCGGGAGCATAGAAGGATGCTGAAAAGCGCTTTTCCGCAAGCTTTTCCCGCGCTGGCACATGTCCTGGTGACCGGCAAACTCGGTTCCTGCGCCGCGGCGAAAGCCGAAATCGCGCCGGGCGTCGAACGCCGCAGGCACAAGGGGCTGAACAACCGCGTCGCCATCGTGCGGATGCGGGGCCACGAGAAAACTAGGGACTATGCAGAATGCCGGACGAAGGAGGGAAAATCTCGACGTGAAATCGTTCGCTGCATAAAGTGGTACATTGTCCGTGAGATATGCCGCCATCTATGTGTGCCGCAGGAGCGCGTCGGCACCAATTGAAAGACATGGGAGCTTCAAAGCCGCTTGGGGGCCGGGAGGCGCCGGATCAAGTCCGGCGCGGGACGCGATATAGCCCTGCGCGGCCTCCGTCTCCGGCCAGCGCTCGCGCGGCACGGCGGCCCACCAGGTGCCGAGCGGCCGCACCGAGCTGAGCGCGCCGGCCAGGGAATATTCCGCCACCCAGTCGGGCCGCGTCGCGATCCAGAAATGCCCCTTGGCGCGGATCACGCCGGGCAGCACGCCGTTCAGAACCTCGTGGATCGCCTGCGGATCGAAGGGCCGCCGCGCCCGGTAGACATGGCTCGAGACGCCGTATTCCTCGGTTTCGGGCACATGCTCGGCGAAGCCGTAAAGCTCCTTGGCCCACATCGGATGCTCATGCGCCTTGTCGAAATCGAACAGCCCGGTCTCGAGGATCGCGCTGACCGGCACGTCGGACTGGCTGGTCTCGAGGATCCGCGCATCGGCATTGAGCGACCGGATGATCTTCAGCGCGGCGTCGCGCTGCTCCGGCGCGGCATCGGCCACCTTGTTCAGCACGACCACGTCGGCGAACTCGATCTGGTCGGTCAGGAGATCGACCAGCGTCCGGTCGTCGCCCTCCCCCGAGGTCTCGCCGCGATCCGACAGGAAGTCGTGGCTGGAAAAATCGCCGAGCAGGTTCACCGCATCGACCACCGTGACCATCGTGTCGAGCCGGGCGACATCCGACAGGCTGTTGCCCGCCTCGTCGCGGAACTCGAAGGTGGCGGCGACCGGCAGCGGTTCGGAAATGCCGGTGGACTCGATCAAGAGCGCGTCGAACCGGCCCGCCTCGGCCAGGCGGCGCACCTCGGCCAGCAGGTCATCGCGCAGCGTGCAGCAGATGCAGCCGTTCGACATCTCGACCAGGGTTTCCTCGGTGCGGTTCAGCGAGCCCTCGGCGCGCACCAGGTCGGCATCGATATTCACCTCGGACATGTCGTTGACGATGACCGCGACGCGGCGGCCCTCGCGGTTGGCGAGCACGCGGTTCAGCAGCGTCGTCTTGCCGGCCCCGAGAAAGCCGGACAGGACGGTGACGGGGAGCCTTCGCTCTGGGATCATGGCAGCAAGCCTCCGGTCCCGGCAGGCGCCCTGCCGGGTCAGGTTGGGGTGTCTGGAAACGGACCGCGGCCAATCGCGGCCCGTTAGATTTGTTATAGTATAACATTACCGTCCGCAAGCCGGGATCGGCCGCCCTGTCGGGTTTCCGCCAAACCTGTCGGCTTCGCGACTTGCCGCGCCGCGCGAAGCCCTGCCGAGGCTGCACCGCGGACCTGGCACGCGCCCTGCTCGGGACCGTCATGCAGCCCGGCTTCACAACGCCCGGGCGGACCGGAGGCAGGATGACCGACCCCCATTTGACGGCGGCGCTCTTTCTCGGGCGCGGCGGCGCCGCCCGCGTCGGGCAGGACCGGATCTGAAGACGCTGCAGGCGGCGGATGCCCGGCTGATGGCGCACGGGGGGACAGGCCGCCACCGGCATCGCCGTTCCATCGAGGCCCGCAACAGCTGCCGCCTGCCCTGCGCCCCGGACCATCTCGTCCCCGCCCGCGCCGAGCACCGCCACGCCCCATGCCCAGGGCCGCCGGCTGGCAAACCCCGACAGAACCCGCGCAACCCGCCCTTGTCGCGGCGATTGCCTGCATGTCCGAAATTCCGTGGCCGACAGGGGAACGCGACCCGGTTGCCGGGACACGCAAGACATTGCCGCCCCTGAAGGGCTAGACCGGCCCCGGCCGCCGCTCCTGGCTGAGCAGGACATTCGCCTCCACTTCGCCCACCGAGGGCAGCACCATGATCCGCCGCCTGAGCACCCGTTCGAAATCCGGCAGGTCCCGGGCGGTGACGATCAGCCGGTAGTCGAAGCGCCCGAGCACATGGTGCACCGCCTGCACCTCCGGAATGGCGGAGATCGCGCGCTCGAAATCCTCCAGCCCGTGGCGCCCCTTGGCGGCAAGCTTGATGCCGAGGAAGACCGTCACGCCGAAGCCCAGCTTCTCGCGGTCGAGATCGATCGCCCGGCCCGCGATCACGCCCGCATCCTCCAGCCGCCGGATCCGCCGCCAGGCCGCGGGCTGGCTGAGCCCCAGCCGCCGCCCCAGCGCCCCCGCCCCCTCGGTCGCATCCTCCGCAAGCGCGCGCAGCAGCGCCCGGTCGGTCTCGTCGAGCTCGATCACAAGGGCAGGCTTTCGCGTTCGAAGATCGTGGCGACCCGCACCAGCGCCTCGATGTCGGCCATGTGCGGCAGCGCCAGGATGCGGTCGCGGTAGAGCCGCTGGTAATCCGCCATGTCGCGCGCCCGCACCGAGAGCCGCAGGTCGACCCGCCCGAGGAAGGTCTGGATCTCGGTCACCTCCGGGATCTTGCGCGCCTCCTCGAGGAAGACGTCGAAGGCCCCCGGCACGGTCTTGTCGATGGCGATCCTGAGCGACACCTCCACCCGGTAGCCGAGCGCGCCCCAGTCGATCACCGCCCGCGGCCCGCGGAACAGGCCTGCCTCGCGCATCCGGTCGAGCCGCCGCCGCGCCGTCGCGGCAGAAACATTGGCGCGCTCCGCCAGATCGGCAATGGCAGCCTCGGGGGCGGCCTGGAGCTGGCGCAGGAGGCGCCGGTCGGTGTCATCCGTGTACATGAATGCATCGTATCAGCCGTCATTGGCGAATGAAAGGATCAAACGTTCCGGCATTTCTGCGAAAATTGCAGCCCATATTCCGGTGCGATGACTATTCTGCCCGGACACGTGACAGCGACAAACCGGAGGAATACCGATGCGCGTCTACTACGATCGCGACTGCGATGTGAACCTGATCAAGGACCTGAACGTTGCCATCCTCGGCTACGGCTCCCAGGGCCACGCCCACGCGCTGAACCTGCGCGACTCCGGTGCCAAGAACGTCGTCGTCGCCCTGCGCGACGGCTCCCCGTCGGCGAAGAAGGCCGAAGCCGAAGGCCTGAAGGTCATGGGCATCGCCGAAGCCGCAGCATGGTGCGACGTCATCATGTTCACCATGCCCGACGAGCTGCAGGCCGAGACCTACAAGAAATACGTCCATGACAACCTGAAGGAAGGCGCCGCCATCGCCTTCGCGCACGGCCTGAACGTGCATTTCGGCCTGATCGAGCCGAAGCCGGGCGTCGACGTGATCATGATGGCGCCGAAGGGCCCGGGCCACACCGTGCGCGGCGAATACGTCAAGGGCGGCGGCGTGCCCTGCCTCGTGGCGGTCCACCAGAACGCCACCGGCCGCGCGCTGGAAATCGGCCTGTCCTACTGCTCCGCCATCGGCGGCGGCCGCTCGGGCGTCATCGAGACCAACTTCCGCGAAGAGTGCGAAACCGACCTGTTCGGCGAGCAGGCGGTCCTCTGCGGCGGCCTCGTCGAGCTGATCCGCTGCGGCTTCGAGACCCTGGTCGAGGCGGGCTACGCCCCCGAGATGGCCTATTTCGAGTGCCTGCACGAAGTGAAGCTGATCGTCGACCTGATCTATGAAGGCGGCATCGCCAACATGGACTACTCGATCTCCAACACCGCCGAATACGGCCAGTATGTCACCGGCCCGCGGATCCTGCCCTACGAGCAGACCAAGAAGGCGATGAAAGAGGTCCTGACCGACATCCAGCAGGGCAAGTTCGTCCGCGACTTCATGCTGGAAAACCAGGTTGGCCAGCCGTTCCTGAAAGCCTCGCGCCGTGCCAATGACGAGCACCTGATCGAGGAAACCGGTGCCAAGCTGCGCGGCATGATGCCGTGGATCTCGGCCGGCAAGATGGTCGACAAGTCGAAGAACTGATCCGGCACCGCCGGACCGTCCGGGAGCCTGCTCCCGCGCCACAGGGGCCCCGCAGAAAATGCGGGGCCTTTTGCGTTGCCGCCCGCGGGACGGGCCGCAGGACCGGCCGCAGGATGGGCCGCGCAAAAAAAGGGCCGGTCCCGCCGGACCGTCCCTTCCATGGCTTGCAGCGGCAGGATCAGCCGCGCTTGCGCGCACGCGCCGCACCGAGGCCGGCAAGGCCCGCGCCGAGCAGCATCACCGATGCCGGCAGCGGCACGGCAGCGGGCGGCGCCGGAGGGGTGGCACCCGCCGAGTCCGACGGCGAGGTGAACACGCCGGAGAACAGGACCTCGAGCTGCAGCTGGTCTTCGGGGGCATCGAAGAAGCTGACCGAATAGGTCTCGCCGGTCTGCAGCGCTTCGCCTTCGAAACGCAGCGTGAAGGCGCCGACCGAGCCGCTCACGGCTCCGGTCAGTTCCTGTGCCGCACCGCCGTTCACCGAGTAGGACAGCCGGTTGACGCTCTGCGTCTGCCCGTTGATCGTGAAGCTCACGTCGAAGGTCAGGTCCTCGAGCGCGGTGAAGTTCCAGGTCGACACTTCGCCTGCGGACAGCCGGTCGAAGCCGCCCTGATAGTCATCGGCCGCGACGTCGAAGTTGACGACAGCTGCCGAAGCCGCCAGGGGAGCGGCAACTGCGAGCGTCGCGGCGAGGAGGAAAGATTTCATTTTAGTCCAAACCTTTATTCACGGCCGTCCGGCCTCAATCGACCGGCGGCGCCGCGCGGTCTAACGTCCGGAAAATGGTTTTTGAATGAAAGCTTGCATGCATACATCGATATTTAACAAAGCAACTCCACCGGCCCGCGAATGCAGAGCCGGCGCGGAGCGCGGCCGCACCGTCCCTTCCGCCCGATGCCATGGGCGGCGCCGATATATTTGCCTAGGCAACAAATGCCTTCGGCCGCCTGACCCGTTCGGCGCGCCGCAGGCCGCTGTCAACCTGCGGGGGAAACCGGCGGCCAACGGCACAGGGCGCGGCATTCCGCCACATGCGGCGGAAATCCCGTCCTGCCCCGCCGTTGCGGGCCGGTGGCGGTCAGCGCCCCGCCCGCAGCGCCTGCGCCATCACCCGGTCGCCGGTCGACCGGGCCCGCCGACAGCGCGGCATGGGCCGCCGACAGCGCGTCGCGCGCGGTCTCGGCCATCTCGCGGCGGCCGAGCAGCATGCAGAACAGCCCCTTCACCGCATGGCCGAGGGCGAATCCCGGATCGGCCTCCAGAACCTTGGCCAGATGGACCGGGGTTTCGGTGCCATGGGCCAGGAACGCCAGGCAGGTCGCGTTCCACTCCCTCAGGGCAGCGGCGGAGGACAGGGCGGCGGGGCTGCCGAAAAGGTCGTGTCGCATGGGATGGCTCCGGTTTCGGGTCTTGTCCTGCCGAGCATACGCCCGGGAAGGTTACCCGTCGCTGTTTGAGTGATCACTCAACGCAACCGTGAGCCGGCGTCATCCCCCAGGACCGTTTCCGGTCCGGATCGGTAGGGAATACCGGACCGTTGGCGTTAACATCCCGCCGGGCCGGACGTTTCCGCCGCGATTTCCGCGAGAATTGTTTCACTGTCCTCGCCGCAGGAGGGCGGCGCCTTGGCATACCGCACCGGCGTCCGCGAGAATTTCAGCGGGTTGCCGATCAGCCGGACCGGGCCGTGGCGGCTCTCCATCTCCACCACCATGCCGCGCGCCTGCGCCTGGTCCGAAGCAAAGACCTGCGCCATGTCGTGGATCGGCCCCGCGGGGACTTTGCGCGCCTCGAGCCGCGCGACGATTTCGGCGGCGGGAACCTTGGCCAGCACCGGCGCGATCCGCGCCAGCAGCGCCCCGCGGTTGGCGATGCGCGCCGGGTTGGTGGCGTAATCCGGGTCGGTTTCCAGCCCGGCCAGCCCGAAGGCGTCGCAGAACCGGGCGAACTGCCCGTCATTGCCGACCGCCACGATGGCATGGCCGTCCGCCGCCTCGAACACGCCGTAGGGGACGATGTTCGGATGCTGGTTGCCGCGCCGTTCGGGGACCTTGCCGCTGGCGAGGTAGTTGGTGCCCTCGTTGATCGTCCAGGCCATCTGGCTGTCGACCAGCGCCAGGTCGACATGCTGGCCCTCGCCGGTGCGGTCGCGGTGGCGAAGCGCGGCGAGGATGCCGATCGTCGCGTACATCCCGCACATCACGTCGGCGATGCCGACGCCGACCTTCATCGGTTCGCCGTCGGGCGCGCCGGTCAGGCTCATGATCCCGCCATACCCTTGGGCCATCAGGTCATAGCCCGGCTTGTCGCGGTTCGGCCCGGTCTGGCCGTAGCCGGAGATCGAGCAATAGACGAGGCCGGGATGCCGCTTGCACAGCGTAGCGTGGTCGAGCCCGTATTTCGCCAGGCTCCCGGGCTTCCAGTTCTCGATGACGATGTCGGCGCGGGCGGCGAGCGCGGCGGCGATGCGCTGGCCCTCGGGCGTGGCGAGGTCGAGCGCGATCGAGGATTTGTTGCGGTTGGCGCAGAGGTAATAGGCGCTCAGATCGGTCTTGCGGCCTTCGGCATCGCCGACGAAGGGCGGCCCCCAGGCGCGGGTGTCGTCGCCGCCGGTGGCCGGGTTCTCGACCTTCCAGACCGTGGCGCCCAGATCGCCCAGCAATTGCGTGCAGGTGGGCCCGGCGAGGATCCGGCTGAGGTCCAGAACGGTGACGCCGTCGAGCGCCCCCCTAGATGCGTCCGTCATAGCTCCCCCCCGGAATGACAGCGGAAATCACGGTGAACCGGTCGGCCGCCTGCGCCTGCGCCAGCGCTGCGGCCAGCCCGTCGCGGTCCGTCACGGTGTGGCCCTCGCCGCCGAAGGCGCGGGCGATGGCGGCAAAGTCATGCCGCGCGAAGGCGACCCCGGCAGTCGGCAGCTGCCGCTGGCGCTGCTTCAGCTCGATCAGCGCCAGCTGCGCATCGGCGAAGACAACGAAGATCGGTGCCAGCCCGCGCTCTGCGGCGGTGGCCAGCTCGCCCGCCACCATCAGGAAGCCGGCATCGCCCATGAAGCCGACGACCGTCCGCTCCGGTTCGGCCAGCTTGGTGCCGATCGCCAGCGGCAGGGCGCAGCCCATCGTGCAGAAGCCGGTCGACTGCACCAGCCCCTTCGGCTCGGAACAGTCCCACATCTGCGACAGCAGGATGCGGTGCGCGCCCGAATCCACCGTGGCCAGCGTGTCTTCGGGCAGCAGGCGGCGGCAGGTGTCGACCACCGCCGCCGGTCCCCAGTCCTCGGTCCGCGGAAAGGCGGCGGCCAGCGCGGCGCGGGCGGCTGGTGCCCGGGGACGCCGGAGGCGAACCGGGGCCCGCGGCTCTCCGGCGCCCGGGCGTGCCTGGACAAGGCCGCGGATTCTGGCCCGGGTGCCGGAACGGAGGGGACGGGCCACGGTCGGACGGAGACCCGGACGGCCGTGGCCGTTCCGGCCAAGGGACTGGCGGAGCATCATGACTTCCCCGGGCTCAAGGCCTTCGGCCAGATCGAGGCCACGCGCGCCGCCGACGGCAGAACCACCTCGGAGACCCGGATTTCCGCGCTGTCCTGGCTGCCCGGGCCCGGGGTCCTGATGGACACCGTGCGCGCATTGGGCGATCGAGAACGCGCTGCACTGGCAGCCCGAGTTGTCCTTCGGGGAGGACACAGCCCGCAACCGCACGGGTAACGGTCCGGCCGGCATTGCCGTCCTGCGCCGCCGCGTGCTGGACATGTGCGGAGGGACACCTCGAAGGGATCGCTCTCCGTCAAGCCGAAGCGGGCGGGCTGGGTCGACGACTTCCTCCACGGACTTCTCAGGATTTCCAGAAAGTTACGGAAAGCCCAAAGCCAAATGCGAGGGCCCTGCGGATGCCAGTTGACCGCGCGCAGTGCCCGTCGTATTTGCGGAGAACTGGGCCCGAGTGGCGGAATGGTAGACGCAGGGGATTCAAAATCCCCCGGCTTAGGTCATGTCGGTTCGAGTCCGACCTCGGGTACCAGCCCTTTTCAAGGACTTACAGGATATTCCGCGGCGCCTCAGAGGTCGCGAACTCACTGTGTGTAACGCTTGTGTCTAACGTACCTGTTCCGTTCATGTTCTGTCCAAACCGCGCTCTCGCCGAATCTGGGCATTGCGTGACATGACCTTCCGGTCGGCCATTGTCCGATAGTAGGCAATGGTCTCGGGCGTCTGGTTCGTGATGGCCTGGATCTCTGCGTCGGTCGCGCCGCTCTCGGCGAGCTGCACGATGGCCAGCTTGCGGAGCCCGTGCAAGACGTAGCCCTTGGCCTTGGGGCCGAGCTTCGCGCGCCAGGTTCTGAACTCTTTCTCCACGGCGGAATAGCCGCGCGGCTCTGTCAGGTTCTTCGGCAGGATGTAGGCTCCGCGCCGCGGAACGCCGTCGAGATACGAGGCGAGCCCGGCTGGGCAATAGACCTCATAGGTGTGATCCATCTTCTCGTCGGTGACGGTCATCCAGTCGCCGCTGAACGCATCCCAGCGCGCCAGGACCGCCGCGCCGGGCCGCTCGCCGCGGCCGAGGATCAGGCGCGCTAGGGTCCGCACATCAGCTGGGGCATCGTCCAGCGCGTCGACCATCCATTGCGGCCATGGGTTGAACGGGCTCGACACGCCGAACAGGTCAAGGCCTTCCGCCGGATTGTCGCCCAGCGGCCAGTCCTTTTTCCGCTTCGCATAGTTCCAGAGCTTCGACACCATCTGCACGCGCCAGTCGGCTTTCCGCGGGGTCTCGCTCAGGGCGCTGTGGACAGCGCGCAGGTCGGCGCGGGTCAGCGCGGCGACGGGCTTGTCCGCGTTCTTGGCGAGGATGTAGCCCATCTCGCGCTGGTAGCTGCGGAGCGTCCCGGCGGATAGCCGCTTCTGCTCGCGCGGGTCGGCCTGCCAGAGCTTCACGAGGTCGCCCCATGTGCGCCGCGCGATGTCGCCGCGGACCTGCTGCGGATGCGTGCCGGTCTCGGCAAGCCAATAGAGCCGGTCCAGTTCGGCGGGGTCGTTGCCCCATTTCAGCGTGATCTGCCGCCTCTTCTGCTTTCCGCCTTCCCACCATGTCACGAGGTGGGTCGGGTACTCGATGACGGTGCCGTCAGACAGGCGGCGCGTCCTCCAAACCAGATGCTTGCGCTCGATCCGCTTCACCATATCAGACCTCGAACTTGCTCTCCGGAGGCTTGGCCGCTTCCCCGGTTGCGATGACGCGGATCTCTTCGGCGACCCACCGCTTGAACCCGCCTAGGTCTCGCGGTCTCGGCATGATGCCCATGGCCACGAGGCGCCGGAACTCAACTGGCTTCAATGACAGTGCCCGCGCCGCGGCGCCCTCGTCCAGCATGAATACGGGTTGGGGCCGGGCGCTCATTCCAGCTCCCTCCCCATCATCTCGAACGGATAGCCGTCGGCTGTGCAGACGTCTGGCTGGTCGATCTCAATCGTAACCGTCATGTCATTGTGCCTGCCGACGACGCGCGACCTGGTGTTGTGCGCCATCGTCCAGAGCCGGTCGCAGAACTCCGGAAATGCCTCTCCTGGCATGGCGTAGGTAGGCTCTTGCTCAGTCATCAGATCAGCCCTCCCATCTTCAGCGCCTGGATGTCCTTGCGGATCGACAGGAGGGGTTGACCGAGCGCGGCGGCCACCTCTTCGGCCGCGGCTTCTGGGTTTGTCCGCAGCGCTTCCAGCACTGCCGAGCGGCGCGCCTTAAGCTCCGGAGAACTATCGCCCATGGCGCGGCGGATCACGTCGCTGGTTGGCGGCCCGCCTACCGTGCGGCCGCAGCGCCGGTCGTGCTCCTCGATCAGGCGGCGCTGGGTCTGCTGCGGCGACTCGTGGATCAGCGGGTTCTCCGGTTCCGGCCGGCGGTGGTGGATGAAGGTCTCCTCGAGCTGGTCGAGGTACTCCCGGATCGGCTGCATGTGCCCCATCAGACCAGCCCTTTCTCGATCGCCATGTCCTCGCTGATCGTCAGGATCGCGAGGCTGCCGCCGGTCTTCTCGATGCGGACCGAGCTGCGCGGCAGCTTGACGGCGTCGCGCAGGTCTCCGGTGGTGCTGACCAAGATCGCGCCCTGCTCGCGCTGGTGGATCTGGACCTCGATCTCAATGATGTCGGTGGTGGTCATCTCGTTCCCTTCTTCGCTTCACGTGCGGCATGTTCGAGCTTGGCCGTGGCAAGGATGAGCGGTCTCAACTCCACGGGGGCTTGGTCGAATGCCCTGCCGAAGCGCCCGTTCAGGCGCGGCAGGATTGCGCGCGGAATGCAGGCCCAGTTCTCCGGCGCGGTGTTGAGCTTGTCGCCGTCCAGGCACTTCAGCGCGTGGCCCTCGGGAAGGGGACCGTTGCGCTCTTCCCAGCGGATCAGGTGCACGGCGCGCCAGCGGCGCTGCAGCGGCAGGTCGTCGTTGATCTTGCGCTCCAGATAGCCGTCGCGCGTGACGCGCTCGGTGCCGATGGGCTTGTATAGCCGTGTCGCCACGCCTTGGCGGACGCCGGGCTTGAACCATCCCTTTTCGCTTCCCGCGTGATGGATGCCCGTCTTGCCCTTGTTGTGACTCGGCTGGCCTTTCCGGAACTGGCCCGTGCGGCCGGTCTTCCAGCCGCGGCGCGTGCAGAGCGCCTTGATGTGGTCGACGGTGACATCGGTGCGGCAGAACCTCTCCACGAAGTGCGCGTGCAGCTCTCTCCTGGTCATGGCGGCATGCTCCTCGATCCAGGCGAGTTCGGCGGCGCTGTAGCTGATCCAGTGCCCTTTCATTCCGATCCTCCGGATGTCTTCGCGTTGCCGATCTGCGGCAGCAGCGGCAGCACGTTCTCGCCGTGGTCGGCGAAGAGCTTGGCAGCCTTCAGCTGCAGATCGGCCGTGCTGATGATCTGGTCGGAGATCGCGACGATGGACTCGGCGCGCTTGGCCTCAAGCTCCAGCTTGTCGGCATCGATGTCCTCGTCCGTCAGCCGCTCAAGCTGCATGAACAGGTGGTCGGTCAGGTTGGTGAGCTTGTTCTTGGTCATGATCAGACCGCCATCAGGACGGCGGCGAGGGCCAGCAGGGCTAGGAGGATCAGCGGCAGGCGGAATGTGAGCGTGCAGGCGGTCATGAAATGTCTCCTGGGGAAAGGGCCCCGAGGCTGATCCCCGGGGCAGGTGCCGGCGCCTTGGTCCCGCCAGGCAGGATCGCAGCAGATCGAGCAGGGCGGCGCCTGGTGCTCTTTCAGCGGACGGTCACGCCTCGGGCGTGCCGCGGAAGCAGGGCAGGCCGGTGGCCTCGGTGGCGGTGTTCACGGCCTCGTCGAAAGCGGCCTCGAAGACCTTCTCCGGATTGTAGATCGTCATGATGAACTTCACCGCTGCTCCGGCCTTGCGGTAGCGGAAGCGGACCGGCATCCGGTAGGGCGCGCCGCCGAGGAAGACCGGGATCGTGATGATGATGAGGTTCGGGATGTTGAGGGGCTTTCCCTCGGCATCCTTGTGCTCGTTCAGGAACTGGATCTCGGCCTCGCCGGTATCGCGGTTGGTCTGCACCTTCAGGTCGGAGGTCTCGAAGACCTGGAAGCGCTTCGACATGGCGAGCAGCTGGTGCAGTTGGCCGAAGCGGCCCTCGATCTGCTGGGCGGTGCGGATCAGCCGGTTTTCCCAGGGCTGGTTCGTGTCCTTCTCCGCCATGGCGATGATCGCGGGCGTCGGGTCCATGATGTCCTTGGCGTTGGCCTCGATGAACTCGCCCAGCTCGTCCTTGTCCTGGGACTGGCCGGAAATCTTCATCCACGCCTTCCATTCCTCGGACAGCGGAAAGTCGTAGACGGCGCGGTGGTGGCAGTGGCGGGCCGTCGGGTCGGCCGCTACTGCTGCCCCGGGGCCCTCGGCATGGTAGTCGGCGATGCAGGTCAGCTTGGGCGCGCTCATCGCCGGGCTTGCGTAGAGCACGGATTCCTCGGCCTTGAAGCGGTTCGCCCAGAGGATCAGGCTGTCGAGGTCCTTCAGTTGGGCTGTGCCCTTGCGGCGCAGCGGCTTGAAGAACTCCAGCGCCTCGCGGTGCTTCTGCGTCAGGTCTTCGATCGTGCGCCCTTTCGGCAGCGTCACGAGGTGCGGTCCCGTTCCGCCGTCGAGACCTGCAACGGTCTCGAATTCGCCGAGCTGCTTCATCAGCTCGGCCACGGTCTGGGCGGTATTCTCGCCCGCGGTCAGTTCGATCTCGTTCATGATGTCCTCGGTTCAGGCGGTGATGTGGCGGACGGCGCGCATCACGGCGTCCTCGATGTGGGTGTTCGCCAGCGACAGATCGCGGGAAAAGAAGCGGTCGCCGTCGTAGGGCGTGCCGCCGATCTCGTGCAGCTTGCGGATCAGCGCGGCGCCCATGTCCTTGATCTCAGCCATCTGGGCCTTCTCTGTGTCGCTGAGGATGCGGTATTGATGGCGCACGGCGTTGTTCGCGGTGCGCGCGTCGGACGTGCTGTCGACGGTCTCGGGCATTGTCGTCTCCTGGTGGTCAGTCGATGTCGCGGATCTCGCCCGTCTCCGGGTCGTAGTTCGTGCCGGTCACGTCGCGGACCGGCTCGTGCATGCGCTTCATGAACGGGCTGTAGAGGGTCAGCTCGCCCTGATCGTTGATGAAGGCTGCGGCGGAGCTCGGCGGCTTCTTCGGTCCCTTGAAGGCGACATTGGCGCCCATGGCCACGTCTCCGGACTTGCCGAGCGCATAGCTGACCTGGATCGTCATCGTGCCCTGGCAGCCCTTGGTGCCGTGCTCTGCCTTGTGTTCCATAAGGTCGATTTGCAGGTCGCGATGACCGTCCATGACCTTTTCCAGGAAGTCGCCGCTGTCGAAGAGAGCGAGGATCTGCTCGAGCGATGTCAGCTTGTACGGGTCGCGCGGCTCTGCGGGGCGGGGCAGCCCGGGCCCCTTGGGTTTCGTCATCACGGCTGTCTCCATGGTTGGGGCGTCTCGGGTGCGTGGCCGGGCTGGCGAAATGCCCTGCGGCCCTGCGCTGGCCGTCCCGTCGATAACCGGCCACGCGCCGGAGATGTCCTGATCGCTCTGGTGGGGGCCCGACGCTTGGTGGTTGAGCGTCATACGGGGTTTGTGCGGGTGCATCGGGCCCCCGCCGGAGCGGTCATCTCGGCCCAGCCGCCTGGGGGAGAGAGCGGCTGGGCCTGTCCCGGGCCAGGGTGTGGCTGGTGGCGGCCGGGTGTCTGGCGCGCATGCGGCGGGTTTAACGTCGCCAGCCTCTCAGCCGCATGCGCTCCGGGCTTGTGGTCGCCCGGTATCTTGTCGCGCGCCCCGGCCAGGGAGGAGGAAGACCGGGGCACGCCATCCGCGGCTGGCCCATCAGCCGCGGAGTTCCGTCAGGCGGGCTCGCCCACCGTCATCAGCCCGGCGCGCAGCCGGTCCAGGCGGGCCTGGCCGACCTGGTCAGTGCTCAGGGTGTGAGAGGCGATCCAGTCGATAGCGGAGGCACGGACCAGCGCGGGCTGGCGCGCATCGCAGGCCATGGTCAGGTGCCCGGCATAGTTCAGGCGCGTGAGGCGCGGATCATGGTCCCAGAGGGTCTGCAGGGCTTCGTCATGGACCTTGGCGGGGTGGTCGCCATTGATGATCAGGCGGGCGCGGCGCAGCGCGAAGGCGCGTTCATGGGCGGGGATGGTCGCCATCGCTCAGCGCCTCCCGAAGGTGGTGCCGTCGCCGATGTGGATGACGGTCTCCGGACCCGGTGCTGCGATGTGGATGCCGCGGAATGCATGGACGCCAGTCTCCGGGATGGCCTCGCCAGCGGCGCGCGCGGCGGAAACAGTCAGGGATTCCATGCCTGACGTGGGGTCCGTATCGAATTCGGTATGTTTGATTGACCTATCGCAAGGGTTGCGAAGATCGCCTCCGGTAATCGCGTCGGGCTGTTGCATCATGTCCTCCTGTGTTAGGGGGACAGTATTAGGCCATTTGGCTTAATGCAAGAGAAAGTTAGGCCAAATGGCTAAACGCAAATTCTGTATTGCCCCGGCGCCCGGGAGATTGGTCGTGAATGACTCGAAAGGACATCCTCAGGTTGGCGTCTCTTCCCGATGTTGAGATGCCACTACTCCTGTCACTTGCCGCAGGATTAATTCTGCTTCGCTATCGGATAGCTTCTTGGCTTCGGCGGCTAGCTTCTCCTGGGGGCTAGATATCGCGGTTCCCGAAATAAAATCTTTAATTTCAACACCGAAATAGTCGCATATTGCCATGGCGTCGGAGAGCCTGATGCTTGCTCGATTACCTGTAAGGAATTTCGACAGAACGGACTGACTGACGCCGCAACCCTTTGAGAGTGCGAGCGCGGACAGGTTCCGGCGTGTTAATTCGGCGCGAAGCGCTTCGCGAAACTGCTCATCGGACATGCCGAATGGTATTTCGCCACTTGGCCTAACTCTACTAGCCATTTGGCCATTGCTAGGGTAGGCCAAATGGCCTAGCGTGCCGATATGACCAAGCCCGATGTCCATCAAGTGCTCCAGCAGGTGAAATCATATGCGGATGCCCGCGGTATCTCTGTGTCGACTGTTTGCCAGTATGCGCTGGGAAGCTGGAGGCAAGCAGAGAGGCTCCCGCGAAAACAGGAAGAGATCGACCGGGCGGTCGAGAAATTGCGCGCCTTCATGAAAGATAACCCAGCGCAGAGCGATGGGATCGTCGCCGAATGACGGGCTTCTGTAGCATCGCGAGCTTGCACGGCGGCTCCTCAACTCTGGACGGGGACGCGCCCGGCCGGATCAGCCCCGGGCCGCACAAGGCTACGCCTGCCGCGGATCCACGCCGAGTCAGGAAATCCGGAATCCTCCGGAAGGGGCGCTGCGGCCGCATGGACGAGCCGCAGCGCGGTCCGGCCGTCCGGTCTTGGGGAGAGGGCTGCCGGGTGCCTCGGAGAAAGGCGCAGGTCAATCAGACCACATGTCGGGTTCGCAAGTCGAGTTCCGAGATCCTGAATGCACCTTTTGACGCATGGTCAAGAGCGCGCGGCCGCCGGGATGCGGAGCGGCAGTTCCGCCTCGCGCGGTCGGTTGGGCCGCGCGGGGTGTTTGCGTCAGTCCTGGCTGACCAGCTGCAGGAAGTCTGCCTCGGTCAGGATCTTCAGATCGTGTCCGGCAGCGATCAACTCTTCGGCCTTGCGGTGCTTGGAGCTCTTGCTCTGGCCGGGCGCCATAAGCTTCGCATCCTGATTGCCGACCACGATGAAGCCGACCTTCTTGCTGACGCTTCCCTTGATCTCGAACCCGACTTCTGCAGCCTTTTCCATGGCGTCGCCCCTTGGAAGGCTCAGGGCGCCGGTGAAGACCATGAGATTGCCAAAGAAGGTTCCGTCAGGATTCGGCGGATGATCCTTGCCGGAAGCAGTTTCGAACCGGGGCCGGATGCTGCGCTTCATGCGCGCGGGCCAGTCAGCGAGCGCAATGCCGGTGTCCTCGATTGCTCGGAGCATGATCAGTGCGGCGACGCGGGCATCCTCACCAGCGTCGTGGTGGTCGAAGGTGATGCCGAAGGTCTTCGCGATGTTGCTGAGGCCATAGCCGGATATGCCGAACTGATCCGGCCAGGCGCGCCGTGCGATGCGCATCGTGTCGATCCAAGTGATCGGCGGCAGGGTCAGGCCGTGCGCTTCGGCGGCGCGCGTCAGAGCGGTGCGGTCAAACGGCGAATGGCTCACGACATGGTTGCCGGAGAGGGTCTCAAGCAGTTCCGGAAGGACGATGCCCAGCTTGGGTGCGCCTTCGACGTGATGGGCTTCGATCCCGTGGATGAACGTGTTGTACGGGTCGAAATGCGTTTGCGGGTCCACGAGCTCGGACGTTGCGGAGATGACCGCTCCGGCGTCGACCTTGGCGAGGCCGATTTGGCAGATCGACGACTGGTCCGGGTTCGCGGTTTCAAAGTCGATCGAGAAAAAATCCATCCCTTTACTTTCCTTAACAGATTCCGGTTGCCGCACCTGAGCACATCAGCGCGCCGGGAGTCGACTGCGACAGGAGGCGCCCATGCAGCGGCATGACGACGACACCCTCGGCCATATGGGCCAGACATCAAGCGGCGGCAGCCCGTTTCTGGGGCTCGCCGCGGTCGCGGTGTTCTGGGCCTTCGTGATCCTGCTGGTTCAGTTCGCATGGGTCGTCCGCGGCCTCGATTGGACTGCCTGGCTCGGCATGGTGCTGCTCTGATGGCCCGGGCGGTTCAGGTGACGGAAATCAGCCGCGCGCAGGATGATGCGGATCTGGCGATCCTCGACATGGTGCGGTGTGGTTGGAGCTTCGGGCAGATCGCCACGGCAACCGGCAAGACCCGTAACGCGGTCTCCGGGATCGTCTGCGGGGTCCGGCGGCAGGACCTGAAGTTCTCGGGCGAGCCGCGGGATGCAGTGCTGGCGGGGTATCGGGCATGAGCGCACGGACGCTGAGCGCGGTGCCGACCGCGGTCGATGACATCCCGGAATATCCGATCGAGAAGGGCGAGCGGCTGGAAAGCCATTCCTTCTTCCAGTTCCACCACAACCGCTACCTGAACAGCGACTTCTTCAGCCTGGCCGATTGGGAAGTGCAGGGCGTCGCCCTGGCGCTGTGGTCCCTGTCGCGGCTGCAGGACCCGGTCGGCACGCTGCCGACCTCGCCGAAGCTGCTGATCGCCAAGCTGCCCAGGATGACGCTGGAGGCGTGGGAGGGGCTGATGCGGCGCGATCCGAACCCGCTGCACGGCTGGGTTCAGTGCCGGGTCGGGTCCGAGATCCGGCTGATGCACAGCGTGGTCACCGAGGTCACCCTGGAAGGGCTCGCCCGGCATACGGCCAATGACGACAAGAAGAAGGCCGATGCCGAGCGCAAGCGCATGGACCGGCTCAAGGCGACGGTGGCCAAGCTCGGCCATGCGAAGCTGGCCGCGAACGAGATGTTCGTCCTGCAGCTCGACGAGCTCCTGAGGGAGACCTACCCCTCGGAGAGCCGGACCGCGGGACGGGTCAAGGAGGCGATGGAACGCCTCGGAGTTGCCAACCTCATCTGAAGACGGACGCGTCCGAAACTGTCCGCCGGACAGAATTGGACGTCCTCGGACGGAAAAAACTGTCCGCTCTATGACAAGACAGGAGACGAAAGGAAATGACACGACACTACACCATGTCGCGCCGACCTTGCCGTCCTGACCTGTGGATAAGTGGAACTTGCTGAGAGAAGGGCCGAGCATGGAACGACAGGACCAGGAAGCAGGCGAGAAGCGGGTGAAGGCGGTGCTGATCGACCCGCTGGTGCGGCGCGGGCTCAAGCGGCCCGGCGGCGAAAAGGTGGCCGTCTTCGAGGACGGGCTGCGGGAGATGTGCCAGCGCCTGGCCTACATGTCCGAACTGAACCTCGCCGGGCTGGCCGAGGAGATCTCGGCGCGGCCGGGCGGCCGGAACGGCGACCAGTTCTGGCAGATCAACCGGATCCTGAACCGGGCCGCCGAGATCGAGCCGCCCGCTGACAGCGCCTCGCCGCTCTTGCGCGCGGTGTTCTCCAACGAGCTCGGGCAGGGCGCGCTGCGCGACGGCTGGGCGCCGGAGCTGCGCAAGGTGGTGCGCGAAGCCGCCGCAGACCGGCAAGCCCGCCCAGCCCGCCGGCCAGCAGCAGGACCGGCGCCGGCAGCGGCACCGGCGGCATGTCGGGCACGAAGACGGTGACCGGCGTCTGGGTGATGGTGACATTGGCGGCCAGCGGGTCGAAGTCGGTCAGCGAGATCCCGGTCACGAAGGCGGTGGCATCCGACGGATCGAGCATTAGCGCGACGTCGATGCCGCTCAGCGCGAAGCTGCCGACCGGGGCGGAGAAGACATGGGTCGCGCCCGCCAGCAGGACATAGTCGTTGCCGCCATAGCTCAGAACATAGCTGCCGTCGCCGTCGGGAACGGCCACGAGGCTCGGCGCGGTGACCGAATGGAACGCGGCGCCGGTGACCTCGTAGGTATAGCCCACGGCGATGTCGGGATCGATGAAGAAGGTCTCCATCGGCACCAGCTCGACGACCGGGATCACGAAGTCGAAGGCCGGAACCTCGTCGCCCGAGGTGGCGCTCGGCAGGATCGGGTTCGATTCCGAATCCCCCGCGACCGGCGGCTCGCCATTGCCGAAGATCGTGGTGGTCACGAAGCTGCCGGAGCCGCCTGCCGCCAGCTGGTAGCTGGTCCCCAGCGACACGGTCACGTCGTAGGTTTCGTCGGTCACGCCGTCGCCGTCCAGATCCTCGGCAACGGTGTTGCCCAGCGGCAGGTTCAGATCGCAGCAATGGTCGACCGCATAGCTGATGCCCTGTGCCCCCTCGCCGGAGAGGGTGATGCCGATGAAGGTATCCTCGGCGGTCTGCCCGTCGAGCACGTCGGTCTGGTAGACGACGATATTGCCGGCCATCGAGGTCACGCCGCCGCCATCGGCCAGCGACTGGTCAGTCAGGTAGAGATCGCCATCGAGATAGCGGTACATCTCGAAGGAATTCGCCACGTCGGCGGTGTTCTCGATGACGAAGCTCTGGGTCAGGACCGAGCCGGTCTGCACGCCGTCCTCGATCGCATCGGCGACGGTCTGGGTCAGCGTGAAGGCGAGGTTGTTGACCGAGAAGGTCGAGACCATGGAATTCGCCGTCACGGACAGGGTGCTGGCCCCGGAGGCGACACCCGAAATGCCGTAATTGGCCTGATAGGGCGACACGGTGGTGAAGCTGTCGTAGATCACCGAGCCCGATCCGATGCTGCCAGCCGGATCGAAATAGGCGCTCGCGATGAAGCCCATCGCATCCACCTCGACGGAGACGTCGCCGTCGCCGCTGCCGTTCGACAAGGTGTAGTAGCCCAGCGGGATCTCGGCCGTCACCGCGAAAGCGGCGCCGGGCAGGACCACCCCGGCGAGCAGGAGGGCAACCTGGCGGCTGCCGGAGAAATCAAGCATCTCTGAATTCCTTGGGTTGAAAAGCTGCCCCAAGGTTAATATTAAACTTCTCCGGCAGGGATCAGGGAAAACCCGACTTGATTTCGCCGAGTTTCCCTTTGGTCACTCGAAATAGGTATAGCCGCCCAAGCTGTCCTTGTAGGCCGCGATCAGCGCCTTGCGCTCGGCCGAATTCACCGTGCCGCGGGCGACGGCGCGTTCCACCGTCTTGCGGAAATCGGCCAGGATGTCGGCGGGATCGTATTCGACATAGCTCAGCACCTCGGCGATGGTGTCGCCCTCGGTCTCGTGCTCGATGTTGAATCCGCCGTCGCCGGTCAGGCTGATCGTCACCACGTTCGCGTCGCCGAACAGGTTGTGCAGGTCGCCCAGCGTCTCCTGGTAGGCGCCGACGAAGAACACGCCGATATGGTAGGGCTTGTCCTCTTCGAGGTCGTGGACGGGAAGCGACTTGTGGATGCCGTCGCCGAGGATGAAGCTGTCGATCTTGCCGTCGCTGTCGCAGGTGATGTCGGTCAGCACGGCGCGGCGCGTCGGCGTTTCGTCCAGCCGCTGCAGCGGCATGATCGGATGCAGCTGGTCGATCGCCCAGACATCCGGCAGCGACTGGAACAGCGAGAAGTTGCAGTGGTAGTAGTCGACGATGCTTTCCATCGCTTCCGACAGAGCCTCGCCCGCGCCGTTTTCCTGGATCACGGTGTGGATGCGCTTGACGATGTAGAGGAAGCAGCGCTCGGCGGTGGCGAGCTGGCCGATGTCCAGCTGGCCGCGGCGGAACAGGGCGCGCACCTCGTCGCGGTAATAGACCGCGTCGTTGAAGCATTCCTGCAGCCGGCCCGGCTTCACGTAGTCCTCGATCGCGACCATGTCGGGCAGGAAGTGATGCTCGTCGCCGGTCAGGTCCGGGCGCTGCGGCACGCCGTAGAGCGTTGCGTCGAGCACGTCGAAGATCAGCATCGAGCTGAGCGCGACGACATAGCGGCCCGACTCGGTGACCAGCGTCGGATGCGGGTGGCCGGCCTCGTCGAGCGCATAGCCCACGGTTTCCACGATCGCCGCGGCGTATTCGTCCACCGTGTAGTTGACCGAGTTCTCGCTGGCGCGCTTCTCGCCGGTATAGTCGACGCCGAGCCCGCCGCCCATGTCGAGGAAGGCGAGCGGCGCGCCGAGGCGGCGCAGTTCGGTGTAGAAGCGGCAGGCCTCGGTCACGGTGCGGCGCACGTCGATCACGTTCGGCACCTGCGAGCCGAGGTGGTTGTGCTGCAGCACCAGGCAGTCGAGGAAGCCGGTCTCGCGCAGCCGGTCGACCAGCGTCACGATCTGGTCGGCGCCGATGCCGAAGGACGACCGGTCGCCCGAGGAGGACGCCCATTTGCCGGTGACGACCTGGGTCAGCTTGACCCGCACGCCGAGCATCGGCTTGATGCCCAGCTCTTCCGAGACGCGCTTGACGATCTCGAATTCCTTCAGGCTTTCCAGCACGATCACCGTGCGGAAGCCGAGCTTCAGGCTGAGGATCGCCAGCCGGACGAATTCGTCGTCCTTGATGCCGTTGCAGATGATCAGGCTCTCGTAGCCCAGCGGCTGCGCCAGCGCGACGATCAGCTCGGGCTTCGAGCCCGCCTCGAGCCCGTAATTGTAGGGCTGGCCGGCCTGGACCAGGCGGTTGACCACCTCGGCCTGCTGGTTGACCTTGATCGGGAAGACGCCGCGGTACTCGCCCTTGTAGCCGTTCGCGGCGATCGCGCCGTGGAAGGCCTCGTTCAGGCGGCGCAGGCCGATATTGAGGAAGGACTCGACGCGCAGGAGGATCGGCGTGGCGATGCCGCGCTCGTTCAGCCCTTCGATGATCGAGGGCAGCGAGACCGGCACGGCCTGGCCTTCCGGGGCCGGATCGGCAACGGCAACGTCCCCGTTCGGCAGCACATGCACCAGACCCTGGCCCCAGGCGCTGACGCCGTAGAGGTCGGTTGCGGTCGAAGCGGTCTGATTGTCTTCCATGCGAGACTCCCCGATGCCTGAGAACTTGGCGCACGCCATACTTCATTCTCGGGACAACACAAGGGAAGGTTAAGGGTTTCAGGCAATTCGTCCCGCGCGGCGAAAAGCCGGGAGGCCGCGGCAGAATTGGCCAGCTTCCTGGCCAATTTTCCGAAAAAATCGCAACCGTCCCGGCTGTCGGCGGATATCAGCGCCCGCGCTGCAGCACCCGGACCTGGCATTCGGAGAGCAGCCGCGCCGTGTCTTCGGCGGTGCAGAGCCGGGTCGCCGGCGTCATCACCGCCGCGCAGGCCGCGGCCGTGCCGTGATGCAGCGCCGCCTCCAGCGTGCTCGGCCTGCGCATCGATTTCGCCGCGGGCCTGCGCCAGGGTTTGCTCCAGAGCGTCCTGCTCGGATTGCAGCGCCGCCTCGCGCGCGGCGGCGTCCTGCAGGTCCTGCGACTGGCTTTCGGTTTCGGCGCGCAGATTGGCCAGCAGCGTCTCGCGCGCCCGCGCCTCGTTGCCGGCCTCTTCCAGATCGGCATCCAGCCGCGCGACGTCATTCGACAGGTCGGCGCTGCGCGCGCGTTCCAGCCCCAGCGCCTCGGACAGCGTTTCGAGCTCCGCGCCGAGCTGGTCGAGCTCGCTTTCCTGCCCCGAGATTTCCTCGGACAGGAGCGACTGCATCACCATGAAGATGGTCAGAACGAAGAACAGGACCAGCAGCAGCCCGGTCATCGCATCGACGAATCCCGGCCAGATCGAGGCCTGGAAGCGGTTGCTGCGGCGGCTCAGCGCCATCTCAGCGCGGTCCTTCGGCGCCGGTTGCCTGCTCGATCACCCGGATCAGCCGTGTCAGGTCATGGCGCAGCTCGGACACGCTTTCCTGCCGTCCGGCATTGATGTCCTCCATCAGCCGCAGCAGCTGCACGTCGATGCTGCGCAGGCGCATCCGGGTCTCGGCATCGGGGCCGTCCTCCTCGGCCTCGCGCTGCGCGGCAAGCGATTCCAGCACGGCGGTCAGGCGCTCCTGCCCTTCGGCGACGCGGTCCATGGTGGCGGCCATCCGGGCTTCGCCCTCCATCCGCGCGGCCAGCCTGTCGAGCGCGGCGCCGAGCCGGGACGGGAGTCCGGGATGCCGATGGCATGATCCGCCATCTTCGCCANGGCGCAAGCACGCGCAGCCCCTCCCGCGGCGTTGCAGGCCCATGGTGAAGACGGCGGCCGCTCCTGCTCACTCGCGGTCCGGTCGAGCTGGGCAGACACGATCCGGCCGCCGCCGTCTGTTGCCCGCCGTGCATGGCGGGCAACAGACGGCCCCGAACAGGAACGACGGACCCGGAAACTCATGAGACAAGGGCATGAACGTGAATGCTCCGAGCGAATGCGCGAATGGCCGGTTCGGCGCGCCGCGTGCCATCATCGCCGGCAAGCTGCGCAGCCATGCCAACCCGTCTCGCGGATCGGCGCCCGGGGGCAGAGCACCGGGCGCATGACGGCCCGAAGGCATGGGTCCGCGGAGCCGGGCATGGGTCCGCGGGCGCCCTTCCCCGGCCCGGCGCAGGGCGCCGCGCCGGGACCAGGTTCACTTTGCGCGCTTCGCCTCGACCATCTTCGTCGCGCCGGAGAGCTGGCCCAGATGGGTGCCCGCGGTGACCTTCGGCTCGTTGACCTTGCTGGCCGCGGTCTTCTGCTCGCCGATCTCGAGCACCTCGTCGAGATCCTCGGGCGCGATGAAGAGGATGCCAGTGTCATCGGCCAGCACCGCATAGCCCGGAAGGGCCGCCGCGCCGCCGATCGAGACCGGAACGTTGAAGCCGCCGCCGGTGTCGTAGAGGCGGGTGGTGACCGGCGAGGCGCCGCGCGACCACATCGGGAACTGCTGCTCCTCGATTTCCAGCGTGTCGGTATGCGGACCGTCGACGCAGCCGCCGTCGAGCCCGATCATCGCCGCCATCCGGGTCACGCCGCCGCCCCAGCAGGCGTATTTGGTGTCGCCCAGACGGTCGACCGCCAGGAAATAGCCCGGGCCGCACTCGCTGAGGCAATGGTGCAGCAGCGTGGAGTCGAGCCCCGGGATCGCCAGCGTGGCCAGGGTCGAGGCGACGGTCTTGCCGCGAAGCACCGGCTGGATCGCCGGAGTGGCGAAGCCGAAATGGTAGAAATGGCCGATCGTCGCGGTTTCGAGCTTGGCCAGCCGGTCGAGCTTCTCCTGCGGAATCTTCGGCGGCATCGGGTTGAGCTTGTAGACAAGGTTGCTCACGGGGAACTCCGTTCTCAGTTGGATTGCGGACCGAGGATCAGGTCCGGCAGGAAGGTGACCACGCCGGGGACGTAGGTCAGCAGGATCAGCACCGCGAAGAGCGGCAGCAGGAAGGGAAGCACCGCCATCGTCACCTTCTCGAAGCGGACGCGGCCGACCTCGGAGACGATGTAGAGCCCGATGCCCATCGGCGGGGTGGCGATGCCGATCAGCAGGCCGAGCTGCATGATGATGCCGAAATGCACCCGGTCGATGCCGTAGGCGTCGATCACCGGAAGCAGCGTCGGCACCAGGATCAGCTTGGCGGGCACGCCCTCGACGACGCAGCCGACGAGGATGATGAAGACCAGCAGAAGCCCGAGGAAGACGTTCTTGCTGTCGGTCAGGGCAAAGGTCGCATCGGCCAGCTTCTGCGGCGCCTGATCGATGGCCAGGAGCCAGCCCATCGCGATCGAGAAGGCGATGATGATCATGATCACGGCGGTCATCATGGCGCTGTCGGACAGGGCGTCGAGGAACTTGCGCAACGTCAGCTCCTTGTACCAGATGCCGAGCCCGATGCAGTAGATGCAGGCGAGGACGCCCGCTTCGGTCGCGGTGACGAAGCCGAACATGATCGACCCGAGGATGATCGCCGGTGCGAAGAGCGCCAGGAAGCCGTGCCGCGCGCTGCCCGCAACCTGGCGCACGGTGGCGCGCGGCTGGGTCGGGAAGTCGCGGAACTGCGCCACGAAGCGCACATAGAGCATCAGTGCCAGACCGACGATGATGCCCGGCACCAGCCCGGCGAGGAACATCCGTTCGATCGACTGCTGGGCGAGGAAGGCATAGAGCACCAGTCCGATAGACGGCGGGATCAGCGGGCCGATCACCGAGGAGGCGACGGTGACGGCGGCGGCGAAATCGCCCTTGTAGCCCGCCGCGCGCATCGCCTTGATCTCGATCGCGCCGAGCCCCGCGCAGTCGGCGACGGCGGCGCCCGAGATGCCGGCGAAGATCATGGAACTCAGGATGTTCACCTGCGCCAGACCGGCGCGCAGATGGCCGACCAGCGCATTGGCGAAGGCGAAGATGCGCTCGGTCACGCCGGTGACGTTCATCAGGTTGCCGGCCATGATGAAGAAGGGCACGGCGGTCAGCGAGGCCTTGTTGACGCCTTCGAGCATCTGCTGCGGGATGATCTGCAGCACGCCGGAGAAATCCGAGGTCAGGAAGGTCACCAGCGTCGAGACGCCGATGGCGATGGAGATCGGCACGCGCAGCAGGATCAGCGCGAGGAAGGAGCCGAAGAGGATATAGGCCATGTCAGGTCTCCGGGTGATGCTCGGTGAGGTTTTCCGGCAGGCCCGCGGCCATCTTGCCGATGTCGATCAGCGCGGAGATGCAGATCAGGAAGGCGGAGACGAAGAGCGGGATCGACAGCGCCTGGCGCGGCAGTTCCTCTCCGCCCGGGAAGATCGCGCCGTCGACCACGCCCGAAGAGGTGGCCAGCACCGTCGGAAAGAGCTTCAGGAGCACCACGCAGAGGATCAGCGCGCAGAGATCCGACAGGAGCCGGGTCGCCGGATAGCCGTATGGCCCGAGATGGTTCGCCAGGAAGTCGATGCGCACGTCCTTGAGCCGCGCGACGACGGCGAAGAAGCCGAAGAAGCTGAGCCAGACGAAGAACACCATCGTCCAGGGCCAGATCCAGTAGGCCGAGAACCCGAAGGGACGGCCGATGATCGTGACCGTCGTGAGGCCGAGCATGACGATCAGGCAGGCATTCGACAGCCACATGAACGCGCCGCCCAGGCCCCAGTTCATCCGGTCTGCAAGAAGGAGGACTGCTTGCAGCCCTCCTTTCGGGGATACCTCGCGGAAGGCGATCATTCGGTGCGCGCCGCCTCGACTGCATCCATGTAGCCCTCGGGAAGCTCGCCGGAGGCCGCCATCTCGTCGTAGAAGCTTTTCATCGCCTCGACGAAGGGCGCGGTGTCGAGCTCGACATAGGTGGCGCCGCCTTCGACCATGCGTTCGATGCTCTCGTCGGCGACCTGGAACATGACCTCCTGGCTGTATTCGCCGGCCTCGTCATAGGCCTTCAGCAGCCCGGCCTTCACGTCCTCATCGAGCGCGTCATAGGCCTTGAGGTTCATCATGAAGCCGATCGACTGCCAGTATTCGTCATGGCGCGAGATATAGGGAGCGACCTCGTTGAAGCGCATCGACTCGACCAGCGCGATCGGCGAGTTCACCGCCTGCACGATGTCCTTCTGGACGGACTGGTAGACCTCGGTCCAGGGCAGCGTGATCACCTCGGCGCCCAGATGGTCCCAGGAGGCGATGGCCAGCTTGTCGGGATGCATCCTGAGCTTCAGCCCGTCGATGTCCCCGAGCCCGTCGACCGGAGAATTCGACACGATGACGCGGAACGGACCGCGCAGCACGGCGGTCGGATCGCCGAGCGGCCCCACGCCGGAAATGCCGGCGGCCTTGTCGAACCAGCCCTTGACCAGGTCCGAACCCATGAAGCGCTGCCAGTGGGCATAGTCGTCGAAGACGAAGGCCGGGGAGATCCAGCTCAGCTCGGGCGCCCATTTGCGCATGTAGCCGAAGCCCTCGGCATAGATGTTGACCACGCCCGCCTGCATCTGCTCGAGGATCGCGTCTTCCTTGCCGAGCTGCTCGTTCGGGAAGACCTGGATGGTCAGTTCGCCGCCGGTATATTCCTCGGTCAGCTCTGCGAATTTCGCGAAGACCTGGCCCTCGGGGCTGTCGACCGGCATCTTGGTGGCCATGCGCCAGGTCTCGGCGGAGGCGCTGCCGGCGGCGAGCACGAGGGCGAGGGCGGTCAGGTTGCGGAAGATGTTCATTCAGGGCTCCTTGTTGGCGGCGGCGGGTCTGGCGCTGCCCGCTTTCCGGAAAGTCTGGGCTTGCGGAGCCGATCAGGGCAAATCGAAAGAATTTTCGCCCCGATCAGCGGAATTTTGGCCGGGGCCGCCCGAAGCCCCCGCCGCGGCCATCCGGCGCGGGCGCCCTCGATGGCCATCTCCGCGCGGAAGAGCTGCACCGCTTCGCCAACGGAGGCCGTCTCCAGCCCGGAACAGGTGGTTCCCTCCGCGCCGGGCGCTCTGTCGGCTCTTCGCTGAAGGTGTCGGCCTCTGCATGGACGCGCATCCGCCCGGCCTCCACGTCCTCGCCGAGCGCGATATCGGGCACAATCACGTTGAAGAGCACCGCCTCCCCCAAGGTGCCCGGCGGGAGCGCGGCCTCGGCGATGCTCTGCCGGACCGGCTGCCAGGGCTCGGTCCAGAGCAGCGTGACGGCCTCGGCCCCAAAGGCGACCGGGACGCGATGGCCAGTTTGCCTCCGCAGCGTCAGCCCGTGCATGTCTCCGGGCCCGTTCGCCGGGCGGGTCGACACCATGGCGGGAGACGGGCCGCGCGGCACGGCGCCCGAGACTTCGGCGGCCTGCCGAACCGGCCCACCACCGGCTCCGAATCCATGACGCACCGCCAGCGGTCGCGGCCGACGCAGAGGCCGCAGAACGAGATACAGCCCAGCTCCGGCGCCGGTTTGCGCATGCCGCCGAAGTCCCCGGCACAGATGTTGACCACGCCTGCCTGGATTTGCTCTAGGACGGCGCCCTCCTTGCCGAGCGGCGCGTTCGCGGAGACCTCGAGGGTCGGCACGCCGCCTGTGCATTCCCCGGACAGCCCGGCGGCCATCCGCCAAAGCTCGGCCGGAGCATTGGGCATTGTTGCAGAACGCGTCGGTTCCCGGGATTCACGGTTTGAAGCCGCTGGGTTAAGGCCCGCCATGACGAACTGGATGTCCGGCAGCGAGCCGTTGCTGCGCCATTGGCCCGAACGCAACGGCGAACGCCCTGAGGCGGCGCAGGTCGCTTCTGGTCTGGCCGGACCGGGACATGACCTGGCTCACGCCAAGAGGCGGCAAGCCGGGGCGCCCGCCCGTCTGTTCCGACTGAGGAGGATCAGCAGACGGTCCGAGGGAGCCCGGGCCGGCCCCGCCAGCGGCAAATTCTCCGGCGGAGGGGTTGAGCCCGGACGGGCGGCCCCTGGCCGACGAATGAGCGGCTGGCCCAAGCGCGACCCCGCCGCCGCCAATGCTGCGAGGTCCACCTGCAACGGACACACCTCCAGCCGCGAGGGCGGCAGCCCCATTCGCCGGAGAAACGCCCCCGGGATCGTTCCCTGATCCTCCTCAGCCCCGCACCTTCGCGGCCAGATCCCGGAGGAAAGAAGATCGGCACCGTCACCGGCGAGTTGCCATCGGTCCGGACACGGCTGGCGGCGCCTTTGACGCCCGTCGGTGCCATTCAGCGATGCCGACGCGCTGCGGCTCGGGGATCATCCCCACCAGGAAGACCGGAGGCCTCTGGAAGGACGGCTGCCCGGCTGTGCCGGCGCGCAACGACATCCTGCGGGCGACCAGCCGACTGGCGCCGATGATCCGGAGGCGGTGGTCCGGCGACCACGTCCGGATCCCGATCGAGGCAGGGATGGGACACCTCAAGTCGTTCGGCGAACGGATCGCCTCGGGGGGGGCGACCGGCAGACAGCCGAAATCCGCATCGTTCGCGGCTGCGCTCGGAGCGCTGGCGCTTGCGGTTCAATCATGAACCGCGTCAACGCCGGGCGCGAACGCGTGGCCTGTCCCCAATCCGGGGATAGGGGGCATCACGTCCCGAAGATGGCTTCGGCCGCAATGCCGGGGCGATGCCCCGGCGAAAATCGGGCGGCCTGGCCCGGGATACGGAAAAATGCCATCGCTCCCCTGACGTGGCGCCGGACCGCCCTGCGGACCGTCCGGCGCTGCAGGATCAGGCCACGAAGCCCTTGGAGACGTGGTCGCGGATCAGCCCGGCGCCGACCTCGGCGAGACGTGCCGAGAGCTTGGCGCCGGTATCGGCCGAGCTGTTCTTCGGATGGCCGCCGCGGATGCCGTGCGGCGCTGCTTCGGCGGCTTCGATCGGCATCTGGATCGGCACGCCCTCATAGGAGGTCTCGGCGAAGCCCGCGACCTGCATGCCCATGAAGGTCAGGTCGGCGGGGGCCGGGTCGGTCATCAGGTCGAGGCGCAGGATCTCGGGGTAGTAGTGCAGGCCGATCGAGGTCAGCGGGTCGCCGCCATGGCCCGAGCTCGCCGCCGCGCCTTCGGGGCCGAGAATGTCCTTGAGGATGCCGTAGGCGGCCTTCCACAGGTAGAAGGCGGGCAGGATCACGCCCTTGTCGCGCCAGCGCAGCGCCACCTCGTTCAAGGGCGCGACATTGCCGCCATGGCCGTTGACGAAGAGGATCTTGGTCAGCCCCTGCCGGGTCAGCGACCAGATCATGTCGTCGAGCACCGCGCAGAGCGTGCCGTGGCTGAGGCTCATGCCGCCATGGGCCGACTGGAAGGCGTCGCGGCCGCCGAAGGGGATCGGCGGGGTGACGAAGGTCGGCACGCCGAGCTCGCGGGCCTTGCGGGCGATGTCATGGGCGACGCATTCGGCGCCCAGATAGTCGCCCATCGGCGCATGGACGCCCTGGTCCTCCAGCGAGCCCATCGGGATCAGGATCACCGCCTCGTCGGTGAGAAACTCCTTGGCTTCGGCAGAGGTCAGCTCGGCCAGCTTGATCTTGTCGGTCATTGCACTTCCTTTCGGCCGCCGCGGCGGCGGTCTTTCCCTGGATGCAAGATGGCCGGCAGGCCCCCGGTCCTGTCCAATCGAATTAATTTCTCCCGCGGATAAATTTCTTCATGGCAAGAGGCTCAGGCCGCTGTTCCGAAGAGCTTTCCCGCGATCATGTCGCCGATCGGCAGGGCCGAGGTGGCGGCCGGCGAGGGCGCGTTGAGCACATGCAGCATCCTTGCCGTCTCGCCGAAGAGGAAGTCATGCTGCATCGTGCCGTCGGCCATCACTGCCTGGGCGCGGATGCCGCACTCCATCGGCGTCAGGTCGGCCAGCTCCAGGCCGGGACAGTAGCGGCGGCAGCCTCGAGATAGCGGCGGCGGAACACCGAGTTGCCGATCTCGTCCAGCCCGGGCCGGATGTTCCGCGCGATGGATTTCCAGAAGCCCGCAAAGCGGAAGGTCTCCGCCATGTCCCTGAAATCGAGCGACCATTTGGCATAGCCCTCGCGGGCGAAGCCCAGCATCGCGTTCGGGCCCACCGAGACCGAGCCGTCGATCATCGGCGTCAGGTGCACGCCGAGAAAGGGCAACCCGGGTTCGGGCACCGGGTAGATCATCGCGCTGACAATGTCCGAGCGGCGCGGCGCCAGCCGGTAGTATTCTCCGCGGAACGGCACGATGCGGTGGCTGATCTGCAGCCCCGCCATCTTCGCCACCCGGTCGGATTGCAGCCCGGCGCAGGCGACAAGGCGGCGGGCCCTCAGAAGCTCGCTGCCGGTGTCGATCTCGACATGGCTGCCGGTCTCGCGGATCGCCTGCGGCGCGGCGCCAAAGCGGATCTCGGCCCCCTGCCCGCGCAGCTCGGCCGCCAGCGCCCCGAGCACCGCCGTATAGCTGACGATGGCGGCGGCGGGCACCCAGATCGCCGCCAGCCCGGTGATTTCAGGTTCGCGCGCGCCGATCTCTTCGGCGCCGATCATCTCGGTCTCGATGGCGTTTTCCTTCGAGCGCACATGGAGCGCCTCGAGCCGCGGCAGTTCCTCGTCGCGGGTGGCGACGATCAGCTTGCCGCGGTTCTCGAAGGGGATGCCATGCTCGGCGCAGAATTCCTTGGTCCGTGCCGCGCCCTCGCGGCAAAGCTGCGCCTTCAGGCTGCCCGGCGCGTAGTAGATGCCGGAATGGATCACGCCGGAATTGTGCCCGGTCTGGTGGCGGCCCAGCCGGTCCTCCTTTTCCAGGAGGAGCAGAGAGGCGCCGGGACGTGCGGCCAGGATCGCCCTGGCCGTTGCCAGCCCGACGATGCCGCCGCCGATGATGCAGAAGTCATAGGTCATGGCACCATTCACGCCGCCCGGGCTCGCGGACGCAAGAAAATAGTCGCCCCCCGGACCAAGGGCCCGGCGTCCCGCGCGTTCCTGACTTGCAGCCTGACGGGGAGACTGCCATGGTCCGCTTTCTGCCCGCCGCCCTGCTTGGGCGCTGTTGCGAAAATCGGCTGATGGCCGCAGTTCCCCTTTCCCGGACACTTATCCTGCGGCCACCGTCGGTGTTTTTCAAGTTTGTTGTCACCGATGTCTATTTTCCGGCTGCGCACTCTCCCGTCCCGGCCATGGGGCCGCCGCCGACTGCTTCCGTGTCGAGCGCGTCGGCGGCCCCATGGCCTCGCGGCATCTCGTCAGGCCGGTCCGGGTTGAGCCAGACGGAGCCGATCGCGGTCCAGAGCCGCGTGCCGCCTGACCAGCGCTCTGGCCGCGCCGCCCGGGCCATCTCGCAGACCTGGCGGCGCTTTTCCAGCAGAGCCCGGTGCTCGCCACAGTGACGCTGCTCGGGCGTGACGAAGCGGATGGCGCTGTGGCGGTGCGCGCGGTTGTGCCAGCCGACGAATCCCTGGACCCAATCCCGCGCCGCCCCGATGCTGGCAAAGCCGCGCGGCGGCCAGCCGGGCCGGTACTTGCAGGTCCGGAACGGCGCCTCGGAGAAGGGATTGTCATTGCCCACCCGCGGCCAGCCGTAGGACGCGGTGATGCCGAGCCGCTCCATCGTTGCCTTCATGGTCGCGCCTTTCATGCGTTGCCCGGCAGGGCATCGCCCGGCAATGCCCGAGAGAGGACTTCCATTGTCCGCATGCAAAACCAGCGGGTTGGTGACGCATTTCTCTGCCCAGACGGCCCGCTCGAGCAGTGCGGCCGCATTCTCCGAGGACTCGCGCTCGTGGACCTCCCAGCCGGTGACCTTCCGGCTCCAGAGGTCGGTGATCATGCAGAGAAGCGTTGTTGCACAAAGATGCTCCGGGATTCACTTCGTGAATCCAATGTAGTAGCGGGCTTGCATGAGCAGACCGCCTAAGCTGACCGACAAGACCACCAACTGGCCCGCATAGCGAGCCGGTGAGGCGCTCGCCGCCGCCTGGGGCGCGCGGGTCTCGGTCTCGGACAGGCTCGGCGCCAAGCTGGCCAAGGCCGGCGATTTCCGCACCTCGATGCTGCAGGATGCCGAGGCCGGCCGTCCGCTGGAGCTGGCCCCGATCGTCCATGCGCCCCTGGAGCTGGCCGAGGCCCGCAACATTTCCATGCCCGAAACCCGGCGCCTGCTGGCCGACCTGACCGCCCGCCGCGCCGCCTGATCCGGAGACCCGCATGACCGTCCAGACCCCCGACCTGATCAAGGACAAGACCGAGGCGGAGCTGCGCGTCCAGCTCGCCGATTTCTACCACCTGGTCAGCTATCTCGGCTGGACCGAGCTGATCTTCAACCACATTTCGGTGCGGGTGCCGGGCGAAGGCCATGCCTATCTGGTGAACCCGTTCGGGCTGCATTACGACGAGGTCACGCCCGAGAACCTGATCAAGGTCGGCGTCGACGGCCGCAAGATCGAGGACAGCCCTTATGACGCGAACCCCGCGGGCTTCGCGCTGCACGGCGTGATCCACGAGCACCGCGCCGATGTCGGCTGCGTCGCCCATACCCACACCACCCCGATCAGCGCGATCACGCTGAAGGAGGGCGGCTTCGAGCATGACAGCTTCTACGGCGCGCAACTGACCGGGCGGGTCGGCTACCACACCTTCGAAGGCATCACGCTTTACGACGAAGAACGTGCGCGGATGCTGGCAAGCTTGGGCGACAAGCATGTGCTGGTGCTGCGCAACCATGGCATCGCGGTCTGCGAGGCGGACATTCCGCGGACCTTCATGCTGCTCTGGACCGTGCAGCGCGCCGCCGAGATCCAATGCGCGGCCAATGCCCTCCCGGGCGCCAACACGCCGCTGCCGGTCGAGACCCAGATGAAATGCGCCATCGACGCCAAGCGGCTGATCGACGGCGCGCGCTTTGCCGAGCTGCTGTTCGACGCGATGGTCCGCAAGATGAAGCGCGACCAGGGCCGCGGCTGATCTGACCGGGCGGGCTTCGCGGCCCGCCTTTTTTGCGGGCGAGCTGCCTTCCATGCGGCAGGCGCGGCCCGATCCCGAGCGGTCCGGAACGAAGACCGCCGGGGAAACCGTGCGGCGCGGGCGGAAAGGGCGGAAAGCTCTGCCGTCGGCGCCAGACGACAGTTTCGACGAATGAACAGGGAAACCCGATGATGATCACCCGCCTGGCCGGAACGGCCCTCGCCCTTGCCCTCTCGCTTCCCGCCCACGCGGAAACCAAGCTGACCGTCGCGAACTGGCTGCCGCCGTCGCATCCGCTGGTCTCCGAGGTGATCGTGCCGATGACCGAGCAGATCAAGGAGGCCACCGCCGGCAATGTCGCGCCGATGATCCTGCCCGCGCCGCTGGGTCCGCCGCCCGCGCATTTCGACTTTGCCGTCAACGGCGTCGCCGACATCACCTTTGGCGTGCAAGGCTATTCCCCAGGCCGGTTCAAGACCACCAACCTCGCGGAGTTGCCCTTCCTCGGCGACAGCGCCGAGGCCATGTCGGTCGCTTATTGGCGCACCTTCGAGGCGATGCTGCAGGAGGCGGGCGAATATGACCAGGTCAAGGTGCTGGCGGTCTTCACCCATGGCCCGGGCGAGATCTTCATCCGCGACGGCGACGTCGCTTCGGCCGACGTTCTGACCGGCACCAAGCTGCGCGTCGGCGGCGGCATCGTCCACGAGGTCGCCACCACGCTCGGCGCCGTTCCGGTCGAGGGCCCGTCCTCCAAAGCCTATGAACTGCTGAGCCAAGGCGTCGCCGACGGCATCCTCTTCCCCTACGAGTCGGTCAATTTCTTCGGCCTGATCCCGCAGCTGAAGCAAGGCATCTCGGTGCCGGGGGGGCTCTACAACACCTCCTTCTACATCGTCATGAACAAGGCGAAATGGGACAGCCTCAGCCCCGAGGACCAGGCGGCGATCGACGGCGTGACCGGCGAGGCGCTGGCGCGCATGGCCGGCCAGATGTGGGACCGTGCCGATGCCAAGGGGCTCGCGGCGATGGAGGGCAAGCTGACGGTGACGCCCGCCACCGACGCGCAGATCGACGCCTGGCAAACGGCGCTGCAGCCGGTGATCGACGTCAAGCTGGCGGAAGTTGCCGAGACCGGCATCGACGCAGACGCCGCGCTCGCCATGTTCCGCGGCGAGATCGCCAAGGCGGCCGCCGAATGAAGCACAGCCCCGCCGACACGATGGCGCGGGGGCCCGAGGCGGCGATGTCGCCCGGGCCGGGCCATGCGCTCTGGCCGCGGCGGCTCCTGGCAGGGCTCTGCGGCGCGATTCTCCTGGCGATGATGGGGCTGACCGTGGTGGACGTGGCCGGGCGCTACCTGTTCAACAGCCCGCTCAACGGCGCCACCGAGCTGACCGAGCTTCTCCTGGTCTCGGTCATCTTCCTCGGCCTGCCCGCCGTCTGCCTCGATGACGAGCAGGTGACCGTCGACCTGCTGGTCTCGCGCCTGCCCGCGCGGATCCAGCCCTGGCGCAAGGCGGCGCTGGCGCTGGTCTCGGCCGCCGTGCTCGGCGTGGTGGCCTGGCGGCTCTGGCTGCACGGCGATCAGATCGCCGGCTACAACGCGGTGACGAACTCGCTGCGCATCCCGGTCGCGCCCTTTGCCTGGGGCACGGCGCTATGCACCGCCGCCTCGGTGCCGGTGACCCTCTATGTCGCCTTCCGCGACCTCGCCCAGAGCCTCAGGAGCTGATCCATGGACCTCCTCGCTTCCTGGCCCGCCGGCATGGGCGTGTTCTTCCTGCTCGTCCTCCTCGGCATGCCGATCGCCTTCGCGCTCTGCGCCATCGGCGTGATCGGCACCGCCGCGGTCATCGGCTGGACGCCGGCGCTGTCGCTCCTGTCGACGACCTTCTTCGAGCAGGGCCGCGCCTACAACCTGTCGGTGCTGCCGCTCTTCCTGATGATGGGCAATTTCGTCGTCCAGTCGGGCATCGCCCGCGATCTCTACGACGCCGCCCATGCCTGGCTGCGCCACCGCAAGGGCGGGCTCGCGATGGCCACGGTGATCGCCTGCGGCGGCTTCTCCTCGGTCTGCGGCTCGTCGATGGCGACGGCGGCGACCATGTCGAAGATCGCCCTGCCCTCGATGCGCCGCTTCGGCTATCCGGACGATCTGTCGACCGCCTCGATCGCGGCCGGAGGCACGCTCGGCATCCTGATCCCGCCTTCGGTGATCCTGGTCTTCTACGGGATCATGACCCAGCAGGACATCGGCAAGCTGTTCCTCGCGGGCATCATCCCCGGCATCATCGGCGTCGCGGGCTATGCCGCCGCCGTCGCCATCTCGGTGCGCTGGCGCGGCATCGATCTCGCCACCGAGCCGAAGCTGCCGCTCGGCGACCGGCTGCGCGCGCTGAAAGGCACTGCCGGGGCGATGATCCTCTTCGTCTTCGTGATGGGCGGCATCTATCTGGGCGTCTTCACCCCGACCGAGAGCGCGGGCATGGGCGCGGCCGGGGCGCTGCTGCTGACGCTGATCTCGGGCAAGTTCACCCTCCGTGGCGCTTTTGCAACGCTCTTCGACACGGCGAAGACCACGGCGATGATGTTCCTGATCCTGTTCGGCGCGCTGACCTTCACCAATTACGTCAATCTCTCGGGCATGACCGCCGACATGCAGGCGCTGGTGACGGTGTTCGGCGACAATCCCCTGGCGGTGATCCTGACGATCCTGGCGATCTACCTGGTGCTCGGCTGCGTGCTCGAGGGGCTGAGCATGATCATGCTGACCGTGCCGATCTTCTATCCGGTGGTGGCGGCGCAGGGCTTCGACCTGATCTGGTTCGGCATCTTCGTCGTGGTGATCACCGAGATCAGCTACATCACGCCGCCGGTCGGCATGAATGCCTTCGTGCTGCGCTCGGTGGTCAAGGATGTCGATCTGCGCACCATCTTCCGCGGGCTCGGCCCGTTCGTGGCGATGGACGTGCTGCGCGTGGCGCTCCTGTTGGCGGTGCCGGGGATCGTGCTGCTGCTGCCCTCGCAGATGTAGCCCTGCCCCCCCGCAAATGCAGCTCCGGGGCTGCCATCTTCCGGGATGGCAGCCCTGCCTTCATTGCATGGCCAAAATGCGCCAGACGCGGCGCTGCGCACCGTCGCGCGCGGTTGTGCAGATATCGGGGATGCAGAAAAAAAGAAGCGCGGTGACCCAGGGAGGAGGAGGGGCCACCGCGCAATTCCAAGGCTCAGGGAGGAGGAGGAGCCTTTGGAAACTGGTCCGGACGTTGCCGTCCGATGACCTTCATATGCGTGTGCAGCCGCAGAATCGCAAGACACGGTTCATCACAGCCGCGTTGCACTGAGTGCATGGCTTGCCCGCGGGTCAGATGCGGCCGAGTTCTTCGCGCTCGCGGTCGAGCATCAGGTTGATCGCTTCGGGGCTGAACGGCTTCATCAGGCTGGGCCCCACCGACAGGTCGCGGGCGCGGGCCATCAAGCTGGCGGTGACCACATGGGCCCCGTTGACGCCGGTCGCAAAGCGCAGCCGCATCGGCCGGTCGAAGGCGGCAATCGCGGAAAGCGCCCCGCTGCAATCCATGTGGATCAGATCGGCATCGATCAGCAGAAGCACCGGCTCGGGGCCGTCGCAGAGCGCGCCGGTCAGCGCGCCGTCATCGCGGTAGACGCAGCATTTCCAGCCATGGGCCTCGCCGAAAGCCACCAGCACCTCGGCAATTCCGGCATCCGGCTCGAGGATGACGAGCCGCGGCGGCTCTGCGCTCCTGGCCTTGCCCGACGCATCGGAAAAGTCCTGTTCTTGCGTCAACGTGCCCAAAGCATCAGCTTTCCCAATCAAGGGCCGCCCAAATTTGCAGTTTCCGGGCCCCGCTGGAGCCGAAGCTACCACCCGAGGCGCCGTAGCGTCAACTTTGTTTGATTTTCGCACGCATACGAAACCTTTCGGAAACGATCCGAAACGATTCGCAGGCGCAAGGGGCTCAGCAGAGCCGGTCAAGCGCGGCGGTCAGGGCCTTCTCGTGGATCGGCTTCGACAGGATCGTGTTGCCGCGGAACTCCGGCGGAAGCTGCGCCGCCCCGTAGCCGCTGGCGAAGACGACGATGCCGCCGGCCTGTTCGACCCGGCGGGCGATCTCGAAGCTGGTCTCGCCATGTCCCAGATTGACGTCCAGTATTGCCAGCCCGACCTCTTTCTTCGAAAGCAAATCGGCCGCCGAGCGGATGGTGAAGGCGGTGGACACATCGGTATAGCCGTTATCCGCCAGCATGTCGGCCATGTCGATCGCGACGAGCACTTCGTCGTCGAGGCACAGGACCGGCATGGTTTTCAGGTCAGATCGGGCTTGGGGCAATCCGTGTGGCATTGTCGTATGGCATCTCGATGGTACAGGTAAGTCCTTTGGCATGCCAGTCGAACGCAAGTCGACCCTCCAAGGTTCCCTCGATCATGGCATGAATCAGCGTGGTGCCGAACCCCTTCCCTTCGGGCGGCGCGACACCGCCCCGGGTCGTCTCGGTCCAGATCAGCCGCAACAGGTCGCCCTCGCCCTCGTCGACCCGCATCCAGCGGATGTCGAGATGCTCGCCCTCGGGCGAAAGCGCGCCGTATTTCGCGGCATTGGTGGCCAGCTCGTGCACGGTCAGCCCGACCGCGAGGCTCGCCCGCGCGTTCAGCCGCAGCTCCGGCCCATGGGTGGTGATCAGCTCGGGGCCGTAGACGTCGTGCAGCTCGGGGCGCAGCAGGTCGGTGATCTTGGTGGATTGCCAGTTCTCGGCGGTCAGCAGCCCATGGGTGCGCGCCATCGAGTCGATCCGCTCCGACAGGGTGCGCAGCACCAGATGCGGCTCGCGCGGGTCGCGCTTGGCACGGTTGACCAGCGCCTTGACGTTGGCCAGCATGTTCTTCACCCGGTGCTGCAGCTCCAGCATGATCCGGCGCAGCTGCTCCTCGGTGGTGCGCTGTTCGGTGATGTCGCGCACGTTGCAGCCGATCGCGGTGACCGTGCCGTTGCCGCCGAGCGGGTAGAAATCGACGATCCAGGCCCGGTCCCCGTCCGGGAAGGCCGGGGTGGAGGCGGCGACTTCGAGCCCGACCACCTGCTCGCCGGTCGCCGCGACGCGGTCCATGGCGTCGAGCACCTCGCGCGGGACGGAGGGAAACAGCACCTCGACCCGGCGGCCGATATGGGCTTCGGCCGGCATCCCGTTCAGCTCGGCCAGCGTCGCGTTCACCTTCTGGAAGCGGCGGTCGAGATCGAACTGCGCCATGCCGATCGGGCTGGCGCTGTAGAGTTCCTCGACCTCGCGCAGCCGCCGCTGGGCCTCCTCGCGCGAGGCTTCCGCCTCGGAGGCATAGCGGCGCAGGTCGGTGACGTCGACCAGGGTGAAGACCACGCCCGCGGCGGTGCCGGTCTCGTGGCGGCTCGGCGCGATGCGGGCGATCAGGCTGCGCTCCCCATCCTGGGTCGGCAGCTCCATCTCGTCGAGCTGCCCCGAGATCAGCGCGGCGCGGCAGCCTTCGACCAGGTCCTCGACCGGGATCACCCCGGCGATGTCCTCCAGCGGACGGCCGATATCGGTCTCGGCGAAGCGGAAATATTCCAGCGCCCGCGGCGTGAAGCGGCGCAGGTGCAGGGCATCGTCGAGGAAAACCGTCGCCAGCCCGGTCGACTCGACGAAGCCCGACAGGTCGCCGTTCACCGCGTTGAGCTGGGCGATGTTGGTCTGCAGCTCCTCGTTGATGGTCGAGAGCTCCTCGTTCGAGGATTGCAGCTCCTCGTTCATCGACATCATTTCCTCGTTGGAGCTCTTCAGCTCCTCGTTCGAGGTCTCCAGCTCCTCCACGGTCGAGCGGATGGTCTGGCGGGCATCGTCGAGCTCGTTCTCCAGCTCGCGCACATAGGCGTCGTCGCGCGCCGCGCTCGCGGTCAGCATCAGCGCCTCGGGGTCGCCGTCGCCCAGATGCTCGAACAGCACGTATTTCTCGCCCGAGGCCAGCCGCTGCGAAGTCAGCCGCATGTGGCGCGGGACGCCGCGGATCTCGGCGGTCACCTCGGCCGCGACCGGCCCGGCCCCCTCCGCCTCCTGGTGGTTCAGCAGACGCCGCACGGTGCCGACCAGCGGCTCGACAGCCAGCGACACCAGATCGTAGCGCTGGTCGCCCGAGGGCACGCGCAGGTAGTCCTCGGCACCGGGCGCGGCATAGCTGACCGCGTTCGACGGCGTCAGCACCACATAGGGCGGCACATGGCGTTCGAGGATCGCGCGCTCCACCTGGGCGCGCGCCGCCGCCGGTCGTCCGCTGGCCGGTCCGCCCGGATGCCTCCCTGCGCGCCTTGGCCATGCCCGGATGCCGGTTCGCGGTCCGGCCCGCGCCGGTCTGGCATCGGGTGGAGACCGTATGGCGGAGGGATTTCCGGCGCGGCGTCCGTGTCCCCCGGTGCTCCAGACAGCTCCGCTCCGGTTCAAGGCGGAGGCAGGCCCGTGGGGCCGGCCTGCGGTCGCGAAATCACGCAGCCTTTCCCGGCATTGGCGCCATGCAGCCGGGCCGGTGCGCTGCTTGCGCAAACCCGATGACCGGCTTCGGCGGCCAATTGGATTGGTTCCGCTCGGAGGTCTCCCCGCCTCAGGTCCCGTCCGAGCGGGTGAGCCGGGCAGGCTTGTTGGTCCGCGGGGCGGGGCATCGGTTGGCCGGACTAGGCGCCGGAAATCTTCAAGAGGACAGGGTTCGGCCGGGAACAGGCGCGGCTCTGGCCGGATGGCAATCTGTGTTCGGCTGGACCTGCGCTCGGCGTCCCGCCTGTTGTGCCGGGGCGATGCCGGCTCACGGGCAAAGCGCCGTCCGTCCTCGCGTCAACTGCTGCGGCAGGGGGGGGCGGCGCCGCCTGTTCCTCCATCCCATCGGACAATTCAGGGGGGCGTTGCCGGAACATGCCGGGTCCGGCCCCCTCCCGGGACGGGCCATCGCGATCTGCTGCCGGTCAGCGGGCGGCACCGCTCCCGGCGCCGGACTGCGGTGTCCGCATGGACCGGCGCCCAGGGTCGGGTCCGG
>NZ_QBKZ01000034.1 GCF_003056725.1 Mangrovicoccus ximenensis | reverse complement strand
GTGGAGCCGCCGGTGCAGAGCGTGACCATCGAGGCGAAGGCCGAGGCGATGCCCTCGCGGATTTCGACGCGCCCGTCGCGCAGCGCCGCGCCCTCGATCACGTCGGCGACCGAGCGCACCCGCCCGTCCGGCGTGAAGCGGTGCAGGATCTGGCCCACCACGAGCCCGCCCAGGATCGGCACGGCCAGCAGCCAGTACCAGGGCAGCGTCTCGGCAATGCTGTGCAGGTGGATGTCCGAGGTGGTGTAGACCACGGTCTGGAGCTTCTCGATCCCCTTGCGGAAGGCGAGCGTGGCGAGTCCCGAGGCGATGCCGACGACCAGCGCGATGAACCAGAACTGGATCCGGTCCGGGCCGCGATGGCGCACGACGTACCATCCGTCCCGCCAGGCACTGGCGACGTCCTCCAGCTGGTCGTGAAGGAATCCGCGCTGCCGTGCCAAGGTCCGTCTCCGCAAGAATTGATTTGATCCGCATGACAAGCGAAGCCGAGCGGCCCGGAAGTGTAAAGGGCAAGGTCTGTCGCAGACCGCCCCGCAGCGCCCCCGGGAGCGCCCCGGAGGCCGGGTGCGACACTCCGCTCGGAACGCCGCCGCATCCGCTTTCCGCCGCGGGCCCGCCTTGCCCCAAGGGACGGCGGCAAGCCGCCGAAGCAGTTGAACTCGCGCGGGGAATCCACGCCCCGCCGCGATTCGGAGCGGACCGGGGAAATCCCGGTTGTTTCCTGCCTGCGCAGGCTCCGGCAGGCTCGGGGACCGCAAGTTTCCGCCGAAGCTCCGGTTTTTAGTTAATTGCAAGCTTTTTCAGGTGACCGGTCTTGGGGACCGATGTAAGGTGGCCACATAAGCAGAGCAGTGGCGGTCCGAAGAGACTGCGGAAAAACAGACAGGCAGATAGAGATATGACTCTGAATCTCGTGATGCCCGACCAGGACGAGCTGAAGCCGAAGATTACGGTGTTCGGCGTTGGTGGGGCTGGCGGCAACGCCGTCAACAACATGATCGAAAAGCAGCTCGAAGGCGTCGATTTCGTCGTGGCGAATACCGACGCCCAGGCGCTGGCCCAGAGCCGCGCCGCGGCTAAGGTCCAGATGGGCGTGCGCGTGACCGAGGGTCTCGGCGCAGGGGCCCGTCCGGCCGTCGGCGCCGCCGCTGCCGAGGAGACGATCGAGGAGATCGTCGACCATCTCGTGGGCAGCCACATGTGCTTCATCACCGCCGGCATGGGCGGCGGCACCGGCACCGGCGCCGCCCCGATCATCGCCCAGGCCGCGCGCGAGCTCGGCGTCCTGACCGTCGGCGTCGTCACGAAGCCCTTCCAGTTCGAGGGCTCCAAGCGGATGCGCAAGGCCGAGGAGGGCGTCGAGGCGCTCCAGAAGGTCGTCGACACGCTGATCATCATCCCCAACCAGAACCTGTTCCGGCTGGCCAACGAGAAGACCACCTTCACCGAGGCCTTCTCGCTCGCCGACAACGTCCTCTACCAGGGCGTCAAGGGGATCTCGGACCTGATGGTGCGCCCGGGCCTGATCAACCTCGACTTCGCCGACGTCCGCTCGGTGATGGACGAGATGGGCAAGGCGATGATGGGCACCGGCGAAGCCAATGGCGAGGACCGCGCGATCCAGGCCGCAGAGAAGGCGATCGCCAACCCGCTGCTCGACGAGATCAGCCTCAAGGGCGCCAAGGGCGTGCTGATCAACATCACCGGCGGCTCCGACATGACCCTGTTCGAGCTCGACGAGGCCGCGAACCGGATCCGCGAGGAAGTCGACCCGGACGCGAACATCATCGTCGGCTCGACCATGGACGACACGCTGGACGGCGCGATGCGCGTCTCGGTCGTCGCCACCGGCATCGACGCGGTCGCCAAGACCGAGGAAGTGCCGCTGCCGCGCCGCCGCATGGCAGAACCGCTGACCCAGCAGGTCTCGGCGGAGCACGAGGAAGAGCCCGCCGCAGCGTCCGACGTGCCCCCGGCAGCCGCGGTCGCCCGCGACGAACCGGCCCTGTTCCAGGATCTGGAGCCGCAGGCGCCCGCCAGCCACGTGGTCGACGGGTGCCGCCGCCTGAACTCGTTGTTCAGGATCGACTCGATAATGTCGCCCACGCGGTCGGGGGTGCCGAAAGGCCAAGCAAGGCCTTCGATTTCGCCGGCATCGGAGATGGTCAGCGCAGATTTGAATTCGAGCCGGTCGGTCATTCAGGTTCCTCCGGCGCTGTCGAAGCAGGCGGAGACTGCGGTTCGCCACGGTAGACTATAAACTGGCCATCGTAGAGCAGCGGCTCGCCATCGTAGAGAATTGCGCCAAACGGGTATCTGCGGTTCTGCATGCTGCCCCAAAGACCGAGACCGATGCCGTTCATGCCGCCTGCTCCGGCTCTTTGTCGGCGCCGTACCAGCGGGCAGACAGGATCATCAGGGCGAGGGTCACCAGATCGAAGACAGGCCGGTTCGCGGCGTAGGTGTCGCAAAGGCGTTTGGCTTCCTCGGGCGAGGTCTCGCCGCCGCCGATCAGGGCAAGGCGGATGATCTCGCGGAGGTGGTCGAGCTTGTAACCCAGCCCGGCGAGCTGGTCGAAGATCGCCGCAACGCCCTTGCCAGTCAGGCGTTCAAGCTCGGTCATCATGGGGTCGGTCAGGGCAAAGGCGCGTTCGCGGTCGCCGAAGAAGAAGCGGATCGTGATTTCGTCGGTCATCGCGTGGTTACCAGACGGCGAGAATATCGGCGGCATTGGTGCCGGTGGCCAGGATCTTGCGCACACGGACAGGCAGCAATGACGCATCGGGGATGTTCCGGAATGTCCGGGCCGTCCCAGACGGACTGTCGAGAAGCTCGACAGTCACATCTCCGCCCGTGCCCACGTAGAGCGCGCGCGGGATAACCGGCAGGTCAGTGACGTCGCTAGGCGTCACCGGTTCCGCGTTGGTGATCGGCCCGCTTAGGGATTTCGCGAATTTTTTGAAGAAATCAATCATTTGGAATGCTTTCGGCTGTCGCCGGGCGGGTCGTCGCGCCGGTCGAGATGTAAGGATTTTCGAGGGCTTCGCCGTCTGGGCGCGGGGGCAAATTGAGACCGCCGCGAACCTCGTTCGCGGTCATCGCGCCCATGGAGCGATACTGCCCGTAGGCGGTCGCACGGGCGGCGGTGTCGGTCGTGGTCAGGTCGTTGGTATTGAACTCGATATACAGCTCGCGGCGCTCTTCAGGCGCCAAGAGGCAGCGCGCATAGGCCCAGGTCCATTCCGACAGCCAAGGCTTGAGCGTGACCTGAAGGAACTGGCGGGCCATTTCCTCGGTGTTGGACCACGTCCCGCGCGTCAGCTCGAAAAGCATCGTGGGCGGCACGCCGAAGACGCGGGCAATCTCGCGGATTTGCTCAAGGCGGTTCTCGGCGAATTGCGCGTCGGTCAGCGTCATGGCGATTTGCTGGTAGGCCATGCCTTCATCGAGAAGCGCGACACCGCCAGCTTTCGGGCCGGAATGAGAATCCAGCCAGGATGCTTTCAGGTTCTTCTTCGCTTCGTCGGACATGGTCTTCGGCGCGGTGATGATGCCGCCCGGCGATGCGCCGTTGCCAAACAGCTTTGCGATATGGGCTTCGAAAGCGAGCGAAAGGCCGATGGCTTCCCGGCCCAGCGTGATCGGAGCGACACCACCAAAAGCTTTGATATGCAGAATGTCGGTGAATTGGTAGCTATGCCGTCCGTCTTTGAGCTGGACGTGATAGGTCGGCTCGCCGGTGAAGTCGTCAGTTTCGACCTGAACCGCGCCGGGGTCGAGGCGATGAAGTTCGAGCGGTTCGCCAAGGCTGTTGCGGATCACCAGCGCGAAACCGTGGCCGCGAAGAAGCGCGTCGGTCGTCAGCTCTTCGCGAAGTACCTGGGCGGATGTCCAAGGGTTCGCTTCGTCGTGAATGAGCTTATAAGCCGGATGATCCTTCTCAACTTCACGGGTTTCTCGGTCGTGAAGCTTTACAGGCAGTCCGCCAGTGGTTTCGGAAATTAGGGACACCGCGCATTTGACGGCGGGCACGCGCATGGCGTTTTCGGAGGTAACATTCTGCCCGGTGATCGTCGGCGTAATCCCGAAAATGGGAAGGGCGGCAGGGGTCGAGGCCCCCACCGCCTTTTTCTGAAATGCAGAACGCAAACTCTGAAACATCTTACTCGTAAAGAAACTTATCTAATATCCATTAGATAACATCTGAATGAGTGGATGTGAATCGTTTAAATCCGAAAACTTTCCTATTTGAGCGCTTTTTTTGAGAAGGATCCTGAAATCGGAATGTCAAATTTCACACGGTTAAGCGCTTCAGCCATAAGCGTTACTGGAGACGCGTAGATGTACGCCGAAGCAATTTCTTGCGGGGCATGGCCCGTAATCATTTTCGACAGGTCACGGGAACAGCCCGTCCGCGCCAGCTCCGTAGAAAGAGTGTGCCGGAAGCTATAGAAGACCTTCTGCTTGGTCTTGATCCCGAGGCCCTTCAGGAAGGAATTATTGAACCAGTCGTTGACCTTGTCGGGGCGCGTCCAGTCAGGAAACAGCAATGTCTCGCCCTTGTCGCGGAGGGACTGCACGTATTCCAAGAAGCCGAGGTTTACGAGGTCATCGTGTACTGGCACGAGGCGCTTGCTGCGCTGGTTTTTCGATGCTTCGGCCAGATAGAACACCGGAACGCCTTGCTCGTGGTA
>NZ_QBKZ01000033.1 GCF_003056725.1 Mangrovicoccus ximenensis | reverse complement strand
AATGTTCGCAAGCTGCATCCGTGACATTTCCGAAGAGTTTCGGACGCCGGTATAAAGCATAATCAGGGTGGCCCACTGCTTCAGGCCATACTCCTGCGGTTCGTTGAATATATCGGCGCTGAAGATTTTCTTCAGCTCGTCTTTCGTAAATGGCAGGTAGGAGGCTTCCCAATGGGCCTTGCTTCCTGTGTCCACGCGAATGCCCTGCGCCGGATTGGTCTCGATATGCCCGTTGTTGGACGCCCATTGCAATACGGTCGTTAGATGCGAGAGCCACTTCATGTTGATCGTTTTCGGAGCCAGGGCCGCGTGCGGTTCTTTGCGCTTCTCATTCGCCTTGATGGCCTGCGGCAATGTTAGGCCGGGAAAGCGCATCGTGTAGCGCACCGGCGTTCGCAGGAGCGCGTTCTTGTAGTCGATGACGTCCTTCTTCTTGATGGCCGATACCGGCACATCATGCCCGACGAACTCGTTGAACATGCGGACGGCATTGCGGTGTTCTTCCATGGTCCGCTCGGCCAGAGACTGGCGACCTGCGCTGCGCTCCTTGTGAAAGGCCGCAAGGGCCTCGGAGAGTATCATGCCGCGCGCCAAAGTGGCTTCTGGGTCAGCGCCCGCAAACTCCGGGACCGGATCGGGGTCGGCCTGGGTCAGGAGCGGATGCTTGACGGCAGGGCCATTCAGCTTGCCTTCGTCGCGGGCTTCCATCTGGGCCAGAACTTCCAGTTGTACCTCCGCAAGCACACGGAGAAGCTCGGCGCGAGGGACGTCTGGCGCGCGGTTCTGCTTCGCGAGGTAGTCGGCGCCGTATCCAACGTCTCTCTCCGCTTCTTCGGCGCTAGCGGAGCCAGCCGCCACTAGCCGGAGGCTATTGGAGTACGCAGCGCGCGATTCGCGAAGGAACTCCTTCACGTCGGCGTTCATGATCTGTCCGCCCGCGTCGGGGGCTGCGGCTGCACGGCCTTGGTCGTCCACAAGGAGTTCTTCCCGATAGAACTCCTTTGCGGCGGAAGACAGGGTGGGCCGGTTGGCAGCCTCCTTCGCCACGAGATGTTCGCGGGCTTCGTCGAGCTGGGCGAAGAATCGGTTGATTACGGCATGTGCTTGCCGTTCGCGCGCTCTCGGCTCGGAAGGAAGGTCGGTCTCGCGAAGCTCGCGCTTGCCGATGATTGGTACCAGATCGTCCGGCACGACCATGCGGACGCACCACTTGCCGCGGATGTTCTGGACGTACTTCATGCCTGCCTCGTAACGCTGTTTTGTAACACCGTTTGTAGCAGGATTTGTGGCAGAGGCCCTTGGCATGCAGGAGTTTCCTGCATTTTCATGGCGCTAGAAGGGGGTGGGGTGAGGGGCTGGACCACTCGCCTTTCCCGCCGCTCGGTGCTTTCCGGCGGCACCGTGCTTGCCGCCTCGCTCGCCATGCCCGCAATTTCCCGCGCCGATGACCGCCCGGTCTTCACCCATGGCGTGCAGTCGGGCGACGTCACCGCGAATTCCGGCATGATCTGGACCCGCGTCAACACGCCCGCGCGGGTGATGATGGAGGTCTCCACCACAGAGAGCTTCTCCAATTCCGTCCGGCTGCCGCCGATGAACGCGCTGCCGGGCTCGGATCTCGCGATCAAGCGGATGGTCGACGGGCTGCCGTCGGACCAGGACATCTTCTACCGCTTCACGGCGGCCGACCTGTCCAGCCTGAACGCCGTCTCGGACCCGCTGGTCGGCCATTTCCGCACCGCGCCGTCCTCGCGCCGCTCGGTCCGCTTCACTTGGTCGGGCGACACCGCCGGGCAGGGCTACGGCATCGACGGGGACGGCATGCTGACCTATGCCACCATGGCGAAGCACGAGCCCGACTTCTTCCTGCATTCCGGCGACACGATCTATGCCGACGGACCGATGGAAGAGGAAACCGTGCGTGACGGCCAGCTGGTCTGGACCAACACGGTGCTGATCGACGAGAAGCGCAAGGTCGCCGAGACGTTGGACGAATACCGCGCCCAGTGGAAATACAACCTGATGGACGAGCATGTCCGGGTGCTCAATGCCTCGGTGCCGACCTTCTTCCAGTGGGACGACCACGAGGTCGTCAACAACTGGTCGGACAGCAAGGACCTCTCGGGCGATGACCGCTACACCGAGAAGAACGTCCGCGTCCTCGCCGCCCGCGCGGGCCAGGCCTTCCACGAGATGACGCCGATCAGCTACCAGCCAGCCGAGCCGGGCCGCATCTACCGCAAGATGTCCTGGGGGCCGATGGTCGACGTGTTCTTCCTCGACATGCGCTCCTATCGCGGGCCGAACACCGACAACCTGCAGGAGGCGATCAATGACGAGAGCATCTTCCTCGGGGCGCGCCAGATCGAATGGCTGAAGCGCGAACTGACGAACTCCACCGCCACCTGGAAGATCATCGCCGCCGACATGCCGATCGGCCTGGTGGTGCGCGACGGCGAGAAGTTCGAGGCGATCGCCAATGCCGATGACGGCGCCGCCAAGGGCCGCGAGCTGGAGCTCGCCGACATCCTGCGCTTCATCAAGGCGGCGGATATCCGCAATACCGTGTGGCTGACCGCTGACGTGCACTACACCGCCGCGCATTACTACGACCCGAACAAGGCGCAGATGCAGGACTTCAACCCGTTCTGGGAATTCGTCTCGGGGCCGCTGCATGCCGGCACTTTCGGGCCCGCGGCGCTCGACATGACCTTCGGGCCCGAGGTGAAGTACGTCAAGGCGCCGACCGACGAGCAGGGCCAGAACCTGCCGCCGTCGATGGGGCTGCAGTTCTTCGGTCTCGTCGATGTCGACGGGGCGACCCAGCAGATGAAGGTGCGCCTGATGGACCGCGCGGACAACGAGCTGTGGTCGGTCACGCTCGATCCGGAATTTTCCGCCTGAGGCGGCGCCCCGGCTGCCTGCGGAGGGCGGCCGGTTAGCGCGGATTTAAGGTTAATGCACTAGCCGGGGAAGCGCGCCAACCAGGGGAGCACTGCCATGCGCCATACCCGTTGCTGCTTCTTCGTGCTGACGGTCGTCGGCCTGGGCCTGATCGGGCTCGAAAGCCTCGCATTCATGTGACCGGACCAAAAAAGGCGCGCCTCCCTCAGGGGAGGCGCGCCAATTCTTTTCGACGGGGCGATCCGGTCAGGATCAGCCGCGGTCTTCCACGTCCGGCTGGGGCGTGGAGTCGCCGCTTTCGTCGTCCAGCGCAGCGGAGCCGATTTCGTCGAACAGTTCGGCGATCTCGAATTCTGCAGCTGCTTCGGCGATGTACTTGCCGTCGATCCAGTAGATCACGTCGATGCGCTCGCCGGTCCTGCCGGAATACATCTGGAGCTTTCGGATGTCGCCGCCGCCCCGGAGGAAGCCCGCTGCCTTGGAGTAGGTCGGAGCTGCCGCCACCGCGGTTGCGGCAAAGGCCCTGAGAAGTGCACGCCTGCTTACGCAGCTTTCGCTGTCGTTCATTGGTAGTCCCCGCTCGATCTGCCTCAATTGTTGCGACCGGCCGTTCCGGCTCAATTCGCATTCTGCCTAACAGCGAAATGCCATAAAATTGGTGAATATCCAAGAAAATAAGGCTGGGTTGACGGTAGGGGCATTAATCATGCGCGAAAATCCGCCGATGCTGACCTGATGTTAATTCCGGCCCTTGATTCTCCCGGCGGCGGGTCGCGTGCCATTTCCGCGACACTTTGCCGGGACGCGGCAAATTGTGATTTCGTTCCGGGGCGGCCGGCCCGATACCGTCGCGACAGCGCCGAAGACATGATTTCCGAGCCGGAGGACCCGATGCAGACCCCTATTTCCCGACCGATCCGGACCTGGCTGGCCGCGCTGGCCTGCGGCGCGATGCTCGCGGCCGGCGCCCCGGCGCTGGCGCAGGAGGGCGGTTTCGCCCCGCCTCCACCGGGCCGCCCTCGATCTCGACGCTCAGCAGGTCCTCCGCCTCGCCCCGCCAGCCGCCGCCGCGCAGCCCCGCCACGATCAGCGCCAGCACGTCGCGGCTGGAATAGGCCGAGCGCTCGAACCGCTCGACATGCCGACCAGGCTGTCGGAGCCCAGCGAGCTCTCCAGCTCGGCCAGCGCGCCGAGCGTCAGCTTCAGCACATGCGGGCTGCCGTCGAGCACCAGCCGCACCTCTCCGGCATAGGGGTTCGCCATCAGAGCGCCGTGAAGACCAGCGCGCCCGCGGAGGCCATCGACAGCTCGTAGGTCGCCTCGCCGTCATGGGTGCCCGCATACTCGATCGAGCTGATCTGGAACGGCCCCTCGACCGTGCCGAAATCCGGGATGATCACCTGGAAGGCGGGGATCTGCCCGTTGAAGAAGATCGACCGCGCCCGCTCGTCGGTGCTCTGGTCCTTGAACACGCCCGACCCCGAGATGCTCGCCGATTTCATCCCCGCGCCCGCCAGCAGCTCGCGCCAGCCGCCCGCGCTTTCCAGCGAGGTCACGTCGACCTGCTCGGCATTGAAGCTGATCCGCGTCGCGCGCAGCCCGGCCATGGTCTCGAAGCTGCGCGCCCCGTCCATGTCCACCTTGATGAGCAGGTCTTTTCCAGTCTGAGCCGCCATGGCTTCTCTCCATATGTTAGCTGTCTTCGACGATGGCGCGGAACCACAGGTCGATCCTCCGCCCCTTATTGCCTTCGATGCGCCGCGCCTTTGCCTTGCGGAAATCCAGCGACAGCAGCCGTCCGCGCTCCAGCGCCAGCGCCGCGCCGTCGAGGCGGTCCGACACTGCCCCGGCCGCCGCCTTGAGCTGCGCGAAGCCCGCCACCGTGCCGATCACGCTGATCGCCAGCCGGTGGGTGGTCACGCTGCCCGAACTGTCGGGACGCGCCTCGGCATCCTCGGCGCCGAGCGAGACATAGAGCTCCGGCACCATGCCCGCGGGCGGTGCGTCGAAGACATTCGACCCGACCAGCCCGGCAAGCGTCCCGTCGCCGCTCAGCGCCGCATAGACCGCCCCCTGCAGGGCCTTCGAGACGCCGTAGCTCATGCCACCGTCTCCTCGACCGCTTCGCAGCGCAGGTAGCAGCCCGCTGCATCGGCCTCGGCGACCGCCACCACCCGCCAGGCCCGCGCGCCCTCGCGGAAACGCTGGCCCGGCTCGGGGGGCGCTGCGGCGCCTCGCGCGCGGCTCCGCGCCGGGCGCAATCTTCCGGGCCCAGCCAGCAGTCGGTGCCCCCCGGAGCACGTCCGGCGCCGGGGGGCACCTGTCCGGCATCGCGGAAAGGCAGCGGTGCCCCGCAGCTGGATTGCCGGTTTGCGAACGCAGGCTTCGGTTTATTGCGCTGTTTCTCCGGCGGAGGCCCGCCTACCACATCCCCGGACTCGGCGCGAAAGGACGGCCATGAAAGACGACAGCACCCCCGGCTACCCGATCGAGGCGCTGATCGAGGCGCTCGGGCAGATCCGCTTCACGGTCGATCCCCGGCGCGTCCGGGTGAAAAGCGCCGACCGGCTCGACATGAGCCCGATCCTGTCGGAGGACCTGGCCGGGCGGCTCGCGGATATCGTCGTCTCGCCCGCATCGGTGGCGGAGCTGCGGCAGGTGATGGCGGCGGCGGCGCGGCTGCGCATCCCGATCGTGCCGCGCGCGGCCGGCACCTGCAACTACGGCCAGTCGGTGCCGCTGCGGGGCGGGATCGTCCTCGACCTTCTGGGCCTGTCGGGCATCCTGGAACTCGGCAGCGACCGGGTGCGGGTGCTGGCGGGCACGGTGATGGCAAAGCTCGACAAGGAGCTGCGGACCTCCGGCAAGGAGCTGCGCTTCATCCCCTCGACTGCGAAGATGGCGACGGTCGGAGGCAATTTCGGCGGCGGCATCGGCGGCATCGGATCGCTGGCCCATGGCTGCTGGTCGGATCCCGGCAACCTGATCTCCTGCAAGGTGATGACCATGGAAGAGGAACCGCGCGAGATCGAACTCGAGGGACTCGACGTGCTGCGGCCGTTCCATACCTACGGCGCGACCGGGGTGGTGACCGAGATGGTGCTGCCGCTGGCCCCGGCCTGGGCCTGGCAGGAGACGCTGGTCGCCTTCGATGATTTTCCGTCGGCGGCGCGGTTCGCCGCCGACCTGGCGCGGGCCTATGCGATCACCGCCAAGCTCGCCTCGGTGCAGGAATGGCCGATCGGCCGCGACGTGCACCAGTTCGCGCCGCATGTCCCCGAGGGCAGCACGGTGCTCCTGGCGATGATCGCCGATCACAGCTGGCCCGCCTTCGCGCAATGGGCGGCGGAGCGCGGCGGCCGGGTGCTGGCGCGGGCGCCCGAAGGCGAGGGGCCGTGGCGGCTGCCGATGTGGGAATTCGCCTTCGGCCACCTGATCCAGAACGTCCAGCGCAAGCGCCCGAAGGCGACCGTGATGGAGGGCTTCGTCAGCGGCGAGGACATGGATGCAAAGATCGCCCGCGCCCACGAGCTTTGCCGCTGCTACGGGCCGATGTTCGTGGAGTTCCTGCGCCTCGACGGCCGGCTGCAGGGGCTGATCTCGCCCTTCTTCGATTTCGAGAGCGACGCCCAGGCGGCCGAGGTCACCGAAGCGCTGCGCCGCGCCGGGGTGATGGTGCGCAATCCGCACACGACCACGGTGCGCGCGGTCGGCAAGAAGCGCATCACCGGGAAGGACATCGCCTTCAAGCGCGAGACCGATCCGCACGGGTTGATGAATCCCGGCCGGTTCGAGCCCGACGAAGCCGATGACGCGCAGGTCGGCGACAGCCTGCCGACCGACCGCCACGACCGGGGGCACGGCTGAGGCGGCCTGCCGGGGTCAGGCAGCGAAACGCGTGATCGAGAACGGGGCGAGCGGCGCCTGGGTGGCGCCGGTCGCGATCAGCCCGGCCATGATCTCGCCGACGCCCGGCCCCATCTGGAAGCCATGCGCAGAGAAGCCGAAGGCGTGGTAGAGCCCTTCGTGCCGCGCCGACGGGCCGATCACCGGGATGTCGTCGGGCATCCGCCCTTCGACCCCCGACCAGCTGCGCACGATGGCGGCGCCGCGCATCACCGGGAAGATTTCCATCGCGGTCTGCGCGGTCAGCCGCAGTTCGGGGAAGAGCATCTCGGACAGGTTCTCCGACGGATCGGCGCGGCCGCGGCGCCCGCCGCCGATCACCACCGTGCCGTTCGGCATCTGCTTGAAGCTCAGCGGCCGTCCCGCGGCGCCGACCACCGCATCGCAGAAGTGCGGCAGCCGCGCCGTGACCAGCATCATCGGCGCGATCGGCTCGACCGGGGCGGGTTCCCCCAGCAAGGCCGCGATCTGTCCCGGCCCAGTTCCGCCTCGTTCAGCGCGGCGTTCGCCATCGGTCTCGAACCGGTGGCGACGCGATGGCTCACCGATCACCGCCGCGAGCTTGTCTCTGGACGTCCAGCCTTCGGCATGCGCGTCGGCTTCGGGCAGAAGCTTTCCCTTCGCCCGCGCNGAGAACCGCCGCCTTTCGTTCCGGTGAATAGGCCACTTGTCATCCTGTCCTGCCCGCCTCGCTGCATAGTTTCAGATCGAACGACGGTGACAACTACCCTGCACGAGGGGGCGGGCGCGTGACGACAAGACTTCTACTTAGACCGCTATTCCAGGACGCTAACTCATTGTTTCCAATAGTGTCCGAGGTGCTGGTGTAATTTCGACGCCGGGAGCCGGCGGAACTGGAGGCCGCCGAGCTCGACCGCTTCGCCGATCTCTCCGAGCAGGTGCATCCCGCGTTTCCGGCGGGCACCCGCTTTGCCGAGCTGCGCGCGGTGATGACGCGGCTGCCGCTCCTCGATGCCGAGGCCGCCTCGCTGGCCCGGGCGCTGACCCAGTGGCATGCGAGCCACGGCTTCTGCGCGAAATGCGGCGCGAAATCGGACATGGCGCAGGGCGGCTGGCAGCGGCTCTGCCCGTCCTGCGGGACCGAGCATTACCCGCGCACCGACCCGGTGGTGATCATGCTGGTCACCCATGGCAACCGCGTCCTGCTGGGGCGCAACGAGCGCTGGCCGCAGGGGATGTATTCGCTGCTCGCGGGCTTCGTCGAGCCGGGCGAGGCGCCCGAGGCGGCAGTGCGCCGCGAGGTGCTGGAAGAGGCGGGCGTGCCGGTCGGACAGGTGCGCTACCTGGCCAGCCAGCCCTGGCCGTTTCCGACCCAGCTGATGACCGCCTGGGCGGGCGAGGCGCTGGACGACCGCATCACCATCGACCCCGAGGAGCTCGAAGAAGCCCGCTGGGTCAGCCGCGAGGAGCTGGCGCAGGCCTTCCGCGGCGAGCATCCCGAGATCACCCCCGCACGGCCCGGCGCCATCGCCCGCGCCGTGCTCGACCATTGGCTGGCGGACCGGCTCGGCCAGCTTTCCGCCGACGGAGACTGCAGATGAAGCTGAACAGCCGCGAGACCTATCCGGTCCCCGCCGGGCAGGCCTTTGCCGCCCTCACGGATTTCGAGGCGCTGACCGGGGTGCTGCAGGCGCATGGCGTGCAGGTCGCGGAATTCGCGCCGGGCTGGCCGGACGGCACCGAGACCCGCTGGCGGCTGGGCGTGGGGGTCAAGGGCATGCATCGCAGCGTCAAGCTGCATGTCGCCGAGATCCGCAGGGACGAGGGCATGACGCTGGCCTACGAATCGGACGGGGTCTCGGGCGAGGTGCGCGTCGATATCGAGCCGGTGGATGCGCAGAGCTGCGTGATTGCCTACCGGATCGGCGTCGAGGCGCGGGGCATCGCCGCCAGGCTGATGCTGCAGCCCCTGCGCGTGGCGCAGGGCGCGATGGAGCAGAAGCTGCACGGGCGGGTCGTGAAGTTCACCCGGGCGCGGCTCGGCCTCGGCTGAGCGCGGCGCGCGCCGGTGCAGCATGTAGGCGGGCACCACCGCCTCCTTGGCCATGCCGCCATGGCCCATCAGCCCGGCAAATCCCCAGTCGTCGCACAGATGGTAGTCGCCGCGCAGGCAGGCCGCGCAGGCCCCGCAGCGGTATTCCGGCTCGACCGCGACCCGGTCGCCCGGGGCGAATCCAGCCACGCTGGGGCCGGTCTCGGCCACCGTGCCGCAGAATTCATGGCCGATGACGAGCGGGGCCGCGGCCCCGCCCAGAGGATGCGGCTCCCCGACCGGGATCGCCAGCGGTCCTTCGGCATATTCGTGCAGGTCGCTGCCGCAGATGCCGCAATAGGCGACCTCCAGCCGGACCTCGCCCTCCGCGAGCGGGGCGTGATCCGCATCTGGAACGGCCGCGGCGGCCTTCTGGCCGTGGCGGAACCGGCGGCGGAACTGCGCGAGGGCGTCGTTCAGCTTTCCACCGGCGGCTGGTACGCCCCCGCGGAGCTGCCCGGGGCCGGGCTGACCTGCGTGAACGGCAACCCGAATGCGGTGACCTCGGATATCGGCGCCTCGCGGCTCAGCCAGGGCTGCGCCGGGCAGCTGTCGCTGGTCTCGGTCGAGCTCTGGCAGGGCGAGGTGCCCCCAGCCGTGCCACAGGAGGCGATCCTCCCGCGGCCGTGATCCGGGTCACGGAGGCGCGTGCATTTCCCGTCCGGGCGCGCTAGCCCGGGCGCATGGACCCGCCGGGCCTCCTGTCCGGCGGCAAGGTTGGACCCGGACCCGACATGACCCTGCTCGACATCGCGGCGCTGCTGCTCGTCACCGCCAGCGGCTTCGGCGCGCTGAACTACTTCTTCCTCCGCCTGCCGCATTCGATCGGCATCATGATGATCGCGCTGGCAAGTTCGCTGGTGCTGCTGGCGCTCGACCGGCTGGCGCCGGGCTTCGGCATCGCCGAACACGCCTCGGCCGTCGTCGGGCAGGTGGAATTCACCGAGACGCTGCTCGACGGGATGCTCGGGCTGCTACTTTTCGCCGGCGCGCTGCATGTGCCGATGGCCGAGCTCCGCCGGCAGGCACCGGTCATCCTCGTCATGGCGACGCTGGGCGTGGCGCTCTCGGCGGCGGTGATGGGCGCGGGGCTGAGCTGGCTCACCGGCATGCCGCTTCTGGTGGCGCTGGCCTTCGGCGCGCTGATCTCGCCGACCGACCCGGTCGCGGTGCTGGGCGTGCTGAGGACCGCGGGCATTCGCAAGGACCTGGAGATCCAGATCGCGGGCGAGAGCCTCTTCAATGACGGCGTCGGCTATGTCGCCTTCCTGATCCTCGTCGCGCTGGCCTTCGGCACCGGCCAGGACCACGTGACCGCCTCGGGCGCCGCGCTCCTCTTCCTGCGCGAAGCGGCGGGCGGGCTGGCGCTTGGCGCGGTGCTGGGCTGGGGCACCTTCCAGTTGATGAAGCGGATCGACGACTGGCAGCTCGAGGTGCTGATCACCCTGGCGCTGGCCTTCGGCGGCTACGCGCTGGCCGAGCGGCTGGGCGTCTCGGCGCCGATCATGGCGGTGGTCGCGGGGCTGCTGACCGGCGATGTCGGCCGCGCCTACGGCATGAGCGACGAGACCCGCAGCCATGTCGACGCCTTCTGGACGCTGGTCGACGAGGCGCTGAACGCGGTGCTGTTCTGCCTGATCGGCTTCGAGATCCTGACGATCACGCTCGATGCCGACATGGCGACGACGATCCTCATGTCGCTGGTGCTGGCCCTCGTTGCGCGGCTGGTGGCCGTGGCGGTGCCGCTGATGCTCCTGCACCCGTTCCGGCGGATGCAGCGCGACATGGTGCCGATCATGACCTGGGGCGGCATCAAGGGCGGCCTGTCGGTCGCCCTCGCCCTGTCGCTGCCGGACAGCGAATGGCGCCCGGTGATCCTGGCCTCGACCTACGTGATCGTGGTGGTCTCGATCATCCTGCAGGGGCTGACGGTCGGGCCGCTGGCGCGCTGGCTGGCCCGGCGCCAGGGCTAGATCCGCGGCAGCGCCTGGAGCTCCGCCATCGACATGACATGGCAGTAGATCATGTTGATCACGCGGAGTTCGTGCTCGTGCAGCTCGCTGGTGGCGGCGGCACAGCAATCCTCGACCACCAGCACCTCGAAGCTCTCGTCGGCGAGGCTGCGCACGGTCGAGGACACGCATTGATCGGTGAAGATGCCCGCGCAGATCACCCGCTCGATGCCCATGTTCGCCAGCACCATCCGCAGGTTGGTGCCCGTGAGCGCCGAGTCCGTGGTCTTCGTCACGACGATCTCGTCCGCCATGGGCGCGACGGCATCGGCGATCTGGCTGTCTTCGCGGTCCTTCGGCAAGAGCAGGTAGTTGAAGCCGGGCTTCTTCTGGCTGAGGGACCGGTCGCGCCCGTCCTCCTTCAGGCAGGCGATGCGGGCATGGATCACCTCCATCCCCTGCCGCCGCGCCCAGCCCTGAAGCGCGCGGGTGTTCGGCAGCACGGTGCCCTGCATCCGCGCGTGGAACGGCGCCCAGCGGGCGGCTTCGGCGGCGTCCCCGGGCACCTCAAGATAGGTGTTCTGCAGGTCGATGCAGAGCAGTGCCGTCTTCCCGGCATCCAGCACGATATCTGCAGGCTCCTCGGCGGTTTCGTAGTAGAAGCTGCGCCAGTCCGTCTTCCAGCCCATCAGATTTCCTCGATTGCTTCCAGGCTCTCGGGCAGTATCTGGCCGCCATCGACGACGATCTGCTGGCCGGTGACATAGGCGGCCTCGTCGGAGGCGAAGAACAGCGCCGCGTTGCCGATATCCTCGACCGCCCCGAGGCGTTTGAGCGGGATCGAAGCGGCCATGGTCTTCAGGTAGTCCTCGCCCAGATCCTGCAGGCCCTCGGTATAGATGTTGCCCGGCATCACCGCGTTGATCGTGGTGTTGTAGCGGGAAAGCTCCATCGCGGCGGTCTTCAGGAAACCGAGCTGCCCGGCCTTGGAGGCGCCGTAATGCGCCCAGCCGGGGAAGCCGGTGACCGGGCCGGTGATCGACGAGGTGACGATCACCCGGCCCTTGCCCGCCTTTTCGAAGGCCGGGATGCAGGCTTTCACGCAGAGGAAGGTGGATTTCAGGTTGGTCGCCATCACGCCGTCCCAGTCCTCCGGCGACATGTCGAGCATCTTCACCTGCGGGAAGATGCCGGCATTGGCGCAGAGGATGTCTACCCCGCCGAAAAGCTCGGCAGTGCGCTCGACCATCGCCTTGACGCTGTCCCAGTCGGCCACGTCGCAGGGCAGCCATTCGGCGGTACCGCCCGCCTCGCGGATCTCGGTCGCAGCCATCTCGGCGGCCTCCGCGCCGCGCGCGGCGATCATCACGCGCGCGCCTTGCGCGGCAAAGACCTTGGCGATCCCCTTGCCGATGCCTTTCGACCCGCCGGTCACGATGACGGATTTGCCTGCGATGGAAGTCAGCATGTCGGTTTTCCCTGTCGTTTAAGTCGTTGGCCTCAGGCGCTTCAGCGCCCAGGCGAGGATCAGGCCCGCCGCCACCAGAATGGCGGAGCCCGCCACGGTCAGGACCCCCACGGTCGGCACCAGCGGCGAGTAGCCCGAGATCATCTTGGCGAAGAGCCATTCGGGCAGCGTGCTGTCCGCCCCGGTGGTGAAGAGCGAGAGCGGGAAGTTGCCCCAGCTCAGCAGGAACGCGAAGAGCCCGGCCGAGACCACCCCCGGCATCAGGAGCGGAATGGTGACTTCGCGCAGCACCTGCCATTGCGTCGCGCCCATGTCGCGGGCGGCCTCCTCCAGCGCGGGATCGAAGCTGAAGGCGCGGATCGAGACGATCAGCGTGGCGATCGGCGCGATCCACACCAGATGCGCGACGATGGCGGTCTTCCAGCTGGGCACGATGCCGAGCGCGTTGAACCACATCAGCAGCGCCAGCCCCAGAACCGTCTGCGGAAAGAAGATCGGCAGCAGGATCAGCTTCTGGAACGGCTTTCGGAAGCGCCAGGAATAGCGCGCGAAGGCCAGCGCCCCGAGGAAGCCGATCACCATCGAGGACGCGGTGACGATGCCAGCGACCTTGAGCGAAATCCACAGGAGGTCGCGCACCGTGTCCGAGGCCAGCGCCTCGCCGTACCAGTCGGTGTTGTAGCGACGGATCGGGAAGCTCAGGTAGCGCGCCTTCGACACCGAGGCCAGCCCGACCGAGACGAGCGGCAGGTAGAGGAAGGCGAGGATGGCAATGCCATAGGCCAGCAGGAGCGCGGAGGCGAGGCGGGACGTCTTCATGATTTCCGCCCCATCATCGCATCCAGATCGGCCTTGGAGATCGCCCAGATCGCCAGCGTGCCGATGATCGCGATCAGCACCATGGCGAGGGCCGAGCCCAAGGGCCAGTTCTGTCCGTAGGTGAAGGCTGTCTGCACCTCGTCAGCGATGGTGATGACCGCGCGCCCGCCCAGCAGCTTCGACTCCGCCATCGCCCCGGCTGCCAGCACGAAGGTCAGGAGCGAGCCGACCATGATGCCGGGCATGGCCAGCGGCAGCTCGATCTCGCGCAGGATCTGCCAGCGCGTCGCGCCGAGATCATAGGCCGCCTGCCGCGCATCGTCCGGCACCATGGAAATGCCCTGCGCCAGCGGGAACAGCATGAAGGGCAGGTAGACATAGACCAGCCCGAAGACGATCACCGGCACGTTGTAGAGCGGCGCGTCGAAGCCGAGGCCGGTCCAGTGGCGGACATAGCCCTCGACCAGCCCGCCCTTCATCAGCGTCAGCACCCAGCCGAAGAGGCGGATGTTCTCCGACACGAAGAGCGTCATCACCACGCCGATGGTCAGCACCAGCGTGAAGCGCTTGAACACCTTCGCCATGGCGTAGGCCAGCGGCCAGCAGATCACGAGGAGGATCAGCGTCGCCAGCGCAGCAAGGACCAGCGACCAGGCAACGGATTTCCAGTAGCCCTGCGCCAGAACCGTCCGGTAGGCGGAGAAATCCGGCATATGCGCCAGCTCGAAGACCTTCTCGGGCATCATCGAGAAGCCAGCGACCAGCAGGATCGGCGCCAGGAAGGTCAGGCCGAGGAAGACCGAGAGGGGCAGCGCATAGAGCGCGCCGAGCTGCCGCTCACGCTGCCGCATCTTCGGCCTCCGCGATCACGTGCACGGCGGAGATATCGCAGCCGAGGCTGACCGGCGCGCCGACGCCCGCCACCGCATCCTCGCGCAGCACCTCGACGGTCAGCTCCCCGGCCGGGCTGTCGATGCGGTACTGAACGCGCGATCCCAGCAGGTATTCGGCCGCCACCGTGCCGGTCAGGATCAGGCCGGCCGCCTCGGGCGCCAGCCGCAGGCTCTCGGGACGGATGACCAGCGTGCCGCTCTGCCCGGCCAGCGCCGCCTGCGCGGCCGGCGACAGCTCCGCCCCCGCCACGGCCCCGCCAGCAAGCGACAGGAAATTCACCTCGCCCATGAACTCGGCGACAAAGGGCGAGACCGGGCGGGCGTAAATTTCCTCCGCCGGGGCGATCTGCTCGAACCGTCCGGCGCGCATGATGGCGATGCGGTCGGACATGACCATCGCCTCTTCGAGCGAATGGGTAATGTAGATGAAGGTCTTGCCGGTGCGGCGGTGCAGATCCTTCAGCTCCTTCTCCAGCGTCTTCCTCAGCCGATAGTCGAGCGCCGACAAGGGCTCGTCGAAAAACAGGATCTCCGGGTCGAAGGCAAGCGCGCGGGCCAGCGCCACGCGCTGCTTCTCGCCGCCGGAACATTGCTGGATGCGCTTGGAATAGTAGTCGCGCGGCAGGCGCAGGAGGTCGAGAAGCTCAAGCGCCCGCTCCTTCCGCGCCTTCGCCGCAACGCCGCGCAGCTTCAGCGGGAATTCTATGTTCTGCCCGACCGTGCGGTGCGGGAAAAGCGCGAGCGACTGGAACACCATGCAGGTCGGCCGCTTGTTCGCGGGGATCACGTCGATGCGCTGGTCACGCAGCCAGATCGCGCCCTCGGTGGGGTCGTCCATGCCGACCAGCAGCCGGATCAGCGTCGTCTTGCCGGAGCCGGAGGGGCCGACGATCGCCAGGAACTCGCCCTCGGCGACATCGAGGTCGATGCCGTGCAGCGCGGTGAAATCGTCGAAGGTCTTGGTCAGCGCAGAGATGCGCAGGATCGGGGATGGGTCGGACATGGCGGCACTTTGCAAGGGGACCGCCCCGAGGGGCGGCCCGGACCGGATCAGCCGCGGCGGGCGGCGGTGTAGAGTTCCATCAGCTTGTCGTAATCGGCGACGGAGTCGTATTCGACCGAGCGCGCGGATTCCTCTTCGAGGCTGTCCCACTGGATCGCGTCCAGCTCGTCCTCGTCCCAGAGCGCGAAGACCTCCGGATCGCCCATCTGCGCGACCGGGTTGTAGGTGCCCTCGGCAAAGCCCACGGCCTTGGAGATCTCGGGCTTCTGCACGAATTCGAGGAAATCGGAGGCCAGCGGCGAGGCATCGGGGTTGTTCACCAGCGAGGTCAGCTCGGCCCAGACCACGCCGCCCTTGCCGTCGATCGGCCCCGAGGCCGGGGTGATCGCCCGGATCTGGGTCATCCCGTCGAGACGCGCGGGCGAAGCGGTATAGGTGCCGCCGGTGAAATAGGCGTCGATCTCGCCGTTGATCAGAGCCATGTTCATCGCGACCAGGTCGTCGCTCATCAGCTTGGAGCCCGCGAAGATCTGTTTGGCCACCGTGTCGAAGGCGGCGAAACCGGCCTCGTCCAGCGGCTTGAACGGGTTCAGGTCCGCCGTCAGGCACATGTGCATGAGGTTCCAGTTGTCATAGGTCAGGATGCCGTAGCGCCCTGCCATGGCCGGGTCGAGGAACAGCTTCCAGCCCTGCTCTTCCGCGGTGGCGCGGCTGATCTTGTCGGTATTCACGACGAAGGAGAACGGGCCGTAGCGCTGCGGCATCCCGATCAGCTCGCCATCCTCGGCAAAGGCCAGCGGATAGGGGGGCTGCCCGTATTCCGGGGTCATCCTGTCGAAGAACGGCATGAACCGCTCCTTGTCGAGCGGCTTGATCAGGCCCGAGGGATAGAGCTGGCCGCGCGCCCAGGGCTGGTTCAGGTTGATCAGGTCCCAGACATTGACCTCGCCCGCGCGCAACTTGTTGATCATGTCCGGATCCGAGGTGCCGGATTCCGCGCGCACCGTGGCGCCCGGGTTCAGGTCGCGGAACGGGCCGAGCACGTCATCGGTATTGTAGCCCTCCCAGCACAGGATGTTCAGCTCGTCGGCACGCGCCGCGCGGGCGGAACCGGGCCGCAGGAGGGGGGCCGCGCCAAGGGCAGCGAGCCCCGCGGTGAAGGACCGGCGGGAAATCGTCATCTGGGTCTCCATCTCTGTCGGACCCGCAGCCGATGCTGCGGTTGTTGGTTCGCTGGATGCTGCGCCGCCCTGCGGAGGCCTGCAACCTGGCGCTTTTGGCACGCCTTGCCCGCAGGCTTCCAAATTAATGTGGCTCTAGCAAGACAAAATGTTGCAACTTCCAGATTCTCTGGTAGCGATGGAACGGCAAGTGCCAAAAAATGCGGAGACCTGACGCCGTGCTCTACCAGGACGCGTTCCTCGATCGCCTGTCATCCGGGCTGGAAAGCCTTCTTTCCGAATGGGGCCTTGGCCCGGGAACCGAGGTCGAGCTTCTGACCGTCTCCGAGAACGCGACGTTCATCGCCCGCGACCCGGCCCGCGCCAATCCGGTCATTCTGCGGGTTCACAGGCCGGACTACCACACGGTGTCCGAAATCGAGTCCGAACTGGCCTGGATCAGCGCCCTGCGACTTTCCGGCGCGGTCGAGACTCCGGCACTGGTGCCGCTGGTCTCGGGCGGCCACCTGGCCAGCTTCGAGGACGGCGAGGACACCCGCCATGTCGTCGGCTTCGAATTCATGGAAGGCCATGAGCCGGATGCCGATGCCGGGCTGGTGCCGGGGTTCCGGCTGCTCGGCGCGATCTCGGCGCGGCTGCACGGCCAGGTCGAAAGCTGGACGCCGCCCGCAGGCTTCGCCCGCAAGACCTGGGATTTCGCCAGCGCCTTCGGACCGGAGCCGCTCTGGGGCGACTGGCGGGCGGCTTTGGGCCTGACCGCCGAAGGCAAGGCCCTGCTCGAACAGGTCTGCACCAAGCTGGAGCGCCGCCTCGCCGCCTATGGCAAGGGCGCGGACCGTTTCGGGCTGGTGCATGCCGACCTGCGCCTCGCCAACCTTCTGGCACGCGAGGACGGGCTCGGCGTGATCGATTTCGACGATTGCGGCTTTTCGTGGTTCATCTACGACTTCGCCGCCGCGATCTCCTTCCACGAGCTGAACCCGATCGTGCCCGAGCTGCAGGCCGCCTGGCTCGAGGGCTACCGCTCGGTCCGTCCCCTGGGCGCCGAGCACGAGGCGATGATCCCGGATTTCGTCATGTTCCGCCGCCTGCTGCTGACCGCCTGGATCGCCAGCCATTCCGAGACCGAGACCGCCGCCGAGGCCGGCCACGCCGCCTATACCGACGGCACGCTGGAGATCGCCCGCGCCTATCTGGAGGCCGCGGAATGACCGGCAGCACGGCAGAGGTCCGCCAGATCCTCGACATGAATGCCTTCCGTCCCGGCGATGTCGCCGGGGCGGCCGTCGACCGGCGGCTGGCCAATCTCGGCGCCGCCTCCGTGCTGTTCTACCGCCGCCCGATCGAGATGGTCTCCGCGAAGGGCGCGTGGATGACCGCGAAAGACGGCACGCGCTATCTCGATTTCTACAACAACGTCCCCTCGGTCGGGCATTGCCACCCGAAGGTGGTCGCCGCCGTCTCCGACCAGATCGCGCGGCTGAACATCCATACGCGCTATGTCGTCGAGGTGGTCGACGACTATCTGGAGAAGCTCAAGGCCACCCTGCCCGTCCAGCTTTCGAACGTGGCGATGACCTGCTCGGGCAGCGAGGCGAACGACCTCGCCATCCGGATCGCCCGCGCCGCGACCGGCGGCACCGGGGTGATCGTCACCGAGACCGCCTATCATGGCAACACCGCGCTGGTGACCGAAGTCTCGCCTTCGGCGCTGAAACGCGGCAGCCTGCCCGACTGGGTGATTGCGGTTCCGCCGCCCTCGGCCGCGCATCACGGGCAAGACATCGCCGAAGGCTTCCGCGCCAGCGTCGAGGCGGCGCTCGCGGAATTCGCCGCCCGCGGCATCCGCCCGGCGGCGCTGCTCGCCGACTCGATCTTCTCCTCCGACGGCATCTTCGCCGATCCGGCAGGCTTCCTCGCCCCGGCGGTCGACGCGGTCCGCGCGGCAGGCGGCATCTTCATCGCCGACGAGGTGCAGCCCGGCTTCGCCCGCACCGGCGCGTCCTTCTGGGGCTTCGGCCGCCACGGGATCACGCCCGACATGGTGACGATGGGCAAGCCGATGGGCAACGGCATCCCCATGGCTGCGGTCGCGGCCAAGCCCGCCGATCTCGCCGCCTTCTGCGCCGATACCGGATACTTCAACACCTTCGGCGGCAACCCGGTGGCCGCCGCCGCCGGGCGCGCGGTTCTGGAGGCGATCGCGGAGGACGGCCTGCAGGAAAATGCCGCGCGGATCGGCGGGCTGCTCATGGACCGGCTCGGAGAAATCGCCGCCCGGGACGGGCGGGTGTCCGGACTGCGCGGCGCCGGACTCTTCATCGGCATCGACCTGGCGGACGACACCGGCCGCCCCGATCCCGGCATGACCGTCCGGGTGATCGACGCGATGCGCGACCGGGGCGTCCTGATCGGCGCGAGCCCGGCACCGTGCAGCGCGCGGATCGCCTCGGGCGTCGTCTCCTTGATCCGGTCCGCCACCGCGACGATGCCTGCCGCGCGGCCGTCGACGGCGACGAACATCGCCGTCTTGCCCTCGGCCTGCAGCTCTTGGGCNCTTCATCGGCCATCAGCGCGGCATTGCCGAGCGCAATCCGCCGTCCGTCCACCGTGCCGGTGACGCCCTTGCCGGTCACCGCTTCGAAACCGTCGGCAGACAGCTCCGCCGTCCCCGCCTCGCGCGCGCCCGCCAGGATCGCCTCGGCCAGCGGATGCTCCGAGTGCCCTGCTGTTCGGTCCCGCTGCTGTCGGACGGGAGCGGCGCGCCGATCGGCGTGCAGGTGGTGGGCGCACCCGGCAACGATGCGGGCGTGCTGCGCGCCGCCCACCGGCTGATGCAGGCTTTCGCGGCATGACCGCGGCGGCCGCAACGCACTGACAGGAAAGGGCCCCAGGTGGTCAAAGCATTTGTCGTCGGAAACGTGGCGCTCGACGAGACGCTCTCGGTCGCGGATTTCCCCGAACCCGGCGCGTCGATCTTCGGCGCGCCCCTGTCGCGCGATCTGGGCGGCAAGGGGGCGAACCAGGCCATCGCATTGGCCCGCACCGGGCTTGCCTGCCGCTTCACCGCGCCGGTCGGGCAGGATGCCCGCGGCCGCGAGATCGCCGAGCGGCTGCGTGCCGAACCGGTCGGGGCGCATCTGGTGGAGATNCCTGATGGCCGAGGCAGGCGAGAATGCCGTGATCACCACCCGCGAGGCCGCCGATGCGCTGCCGCCGGAGGTGGCGGACGAGGCGCTGCTCGGGGCGGAGCCGGGCGATCTGCTGGCGATGCAGGGCAACCTTTCGGCAGAGACCACGGAGGCGCTCCTGCGCGATCAGCCACTTACGCGTCTAGCTGTCGAACTAGGGACCGCCGGAGCAGGGTCGTGACATGAGGCGGATCAGGAAAAGGTCCGGGGGACCTTTTCCCGGCGATTGAATGACCTGCGTGAAGCTGCTCGGCCAGCGGCTGATGTCACGGGATTTCGACCACCAGGTGGCCGAGGTCCAGAGCCGCGCGGCGGTACGCGACCGCTTCACGGCCCTTGGCATCCCGGTCACCGTAGCCATGGGATAAGTGTGTCCGGGGAAAGGGGAACTGCGGTCGTCAGCTGATTTGCGCAACAGCGCCCACCAAGTGGGAAATTCCAAATTGCCCGAACTGGGAAAAATTCCAATATTACTTGTAACGATATCAATTACTTACTAGTTTCACTGATGAACTTGGGCGGCCTTGTTGCACAAAGATGCTCCAGGATTCACCCGCTATGCCGGGGCGCCGGTCGCGCTGGTGCTGGCCGAGACGCTGGAGGCCGCCACCGAGGGCGCGCGTCTGCTTGCCCCCGAGCTGGAGACCGAGCCGGCCCGGATCGGCTTCGAGGCTGCGGAGACCTACGAGCCGCCCTTCGTCGGCTTCGGCAGCCCGACGAAGACGGTCACCGGCGACATCGAGGCAGGCTTCGCCGCCGCGCGCCACGTGGTCGAGGTCGCCATCGAGACCCCGCTCCAGTACCATAACGCGATGGAGCCCCATGCCATCGTCGCGCAGTGGGAGGGCGGCCGGCTGACCCTCGACACGCCGAGCCAGGCCATCGTCATGTCGCGGCCGATGTTCGCCGCCTATTTCGGCATCCCGCCGGAGAACGTCCATATCCGCAGCCCCTATCTGGGCGGCGGCTTCGGCTCGAAGGCTGTGCTGAACGCGCCGCAGATCCTTGCCTGCCTCGCCGCGCGCAAGACAGGGCGGCCGGTCAAGCTGGTGCTGTCGCGTGGCCAGATGTACGGCCCCGTCGGCCACCGCGCCGCCACGCGGCAGCGGCTGAAGCTCGGCATCGGCAGCGACGGCCGGCTGACCGCGCTGGCGCATCACGCCGTGTCTTCGACCAGCAGCTTCGACGATTTTCTTGAGCCGGCCGCCAATGCCTCGCTCAACACCTATGCCTGCCCGGCGATCTCGGCGAGCCATGAAGGCAGCCGCTGGGATACCGGCACGCCCGGGGCCATGCGCCGTCGGGCAATCTCCTGTTTTCACGAAGGATAGTGGAGGTGCCGAAAGCCAGGATAGAATGTACCCTTGGTGAGTTCCAACCCGGTTGCGACACCGGTTCCGTTTCAGATTAGCGTGGCGCGTTCTTCGCGGAAAGCTTCGGCCGGCGTCCGGTAGCCGAGGCACGTCCTTGGCGTGGCGTTGAGGCGGTCGCAGATCGACACAGCGCGCTGGTGCGGGTGGCCGAGAATGCCGACGGCATCGTGCTGGAGGATGGCGCGGCGGACGAGCGGCGGCTCCTGTCTGCGCCGGTCGATGCGGTGACCGGCCCGACGGCGTGGCTGGCAGGCGGGCTGGCGCGGCTGACCTGGTTGACCTCCGGCTATGGCTGGCTCGGGCTCGTTGTGCCGGTGCCGGTGCCGGTGCCGGTGGCCGCGCCGGGCTATTTCGGCGGCCAGATGAGCTTCGGCACTCTGATGATGGTGGTCGGCGCGTTCCAGCAGGTGCAGTCCGCACTGTGCTGGTTTGTCGACAACTTCGCCGCCATCGCCGACTGGCGCGCGACGCTGCACCGGGTCCCGGCCTTCCGCGAGGTGCTGCAGGAGGCCGAGGCGATCGGCGCGGGGGCGGGCCGGATCGAGCTGCGGCAGGGCTCCGGCGGGGCGATGGAATTCGGCAAGCTATCTCTGGTGCTGGCGGGGACATGCGCGTCGCTGGACCGGGACGAGGTGCGGATCGCGCCGGGCGAGCGGGTGCAGATCGTCTGTGCCACCGAGGAGGGGCGCAACGTGCTGTTCCGCGCGCTGGCGGGCATCTGGCCCTGGGGCAGCGGCCGCCTCGTTCTGCCGCCGCGGGAGCAGGTGACCTTCCTGCCGGAGCGGCGCTACATGCCTCCCGGCCCGCTCCGGAGCGCGCTGTGCTCCCTAGCCGCGCCGGAAAAGTTCGCCGAGGACGCCGCAGCCTCGCGGGCTGGCCTCGACGCGGTCCTCACGGAGACGCGGCCCGGGGCAAGGGCGCGCTGAAGGCGATGCCGATCTGCCGCCGCACCGGCCGGCGGGACGCCGAGGGCATCGCCCTGCGGCGCGCATCTGGGCTGGGTCCGGCCGGTCCATTGCAAGTCTTTCTGGGCGCAGGAGGTCCGCGCCCGCGCGAGGCGGTCAGGAAGGGCATGATCAACCTGGAAATGTCGCTCCGCGGACTCCTGCGGAACGTCGGGCTGAAGACCGGGACAATTTCCAGGGGCCGGTCCGAGGCGCGCATCCTGGAGCTGGCCGGGGGAATGCCATGCTGGAGGCGGCGATCGGCCCGACTCTGTCCGCCCGTTCCAGTCTGCGCCGGGAATGCACCGGGCTCGAGCGGCAGGTGAGGCAGCTCGACAAGGACGGCCAAGCATGTAGCCTGCTGTTGACCATGCCCTCCCGGCGATCGCAGGCAATCGCCTGCCGGGCAGCGGGGACCGGAGCCGTGACGGCACTGACCTTCAAGCCGGCGCGCGTCACCTCGTCGTAGAAGGTCGGGCCCGGGGCTGGGTCGCGCCGTCCCGGGCGAGCGCGGCATCACCGGCATCGCCAAGGCGGGCGACACCGGCCTGCGAGCGCCTCGACGGCGGCGCGCCCGGCGCCTGCCCCGAGCGCGATGCGCAGAACCCTGCCGTCCTGGCCGTCGCTTTCCACCGTGCCGATCACCGCCGCGCCATGGAGCACGTCGCTGCCGGACAGCGCAATGCCGCCGCGCGCGAGGATCGAGAAATTGTCCTGCCGCCCGTCATCCTCCGGGCCGAAGCCCGCCAGGTTGCCGACCGCCTCGACCGCCGAGACGACGAGCAGGCCTCCCTCGAAGGCCGCGCTGTCGGGATCGGCGAGATCGAGCGCCGCAAACAATGCCTGGGGCCCGGCATTGACCTGCGCCTCGGTGAAGGCCGCATCGCCGAGACCCGCGATCTGCGGAGCGGCCGAGCGTCCCGCCCCCGACGGATCGCCGAAGATGCGGAAGCCGGTCGCGTCGTTCGAACCGTCCCCGGCCGGATTGCCGCTGCCCTCCTCGCGCCAGCTGACCGCGAAGGCATCGTTGCCGAGCGCCGCGATGTCCCACAGGTATTGGTGCGACCCGGCGGCGCCATGGGCGCGGAACTCGTCGGAGGTCGCGCTGCCATCGGCGGCATAGGTCTTCAGGATGACGTCGTAATAGCTGTCGCTGCGGTAGTTCGAGTTCCAGCCGATGACGAAGCCGCCGCCCGACAGCGCGGTGACGACCGGCGCGTATTCGGTCGAGTAGTCGAAATCGTTGACCAGGAATTCTTCCGCAACGACGGCCCCGGCGGGCGTCAGGATCACGGCATGGATGCCCGCGCCAGAGCCGTTTCCGGCATCCGAGCGCCAGGCCACCACGATGTTGCCGCCGGCCAGCACCGCCACCGAAGGCTCGTACTGGTTGCCCGCGACATGGCTGTTCACCGTCGTCTCGGTCGCGCTCAGATCGGTGCCGTCGGGCGCGAACATCCGCATCTGGATCGAATGGCCGTCGCCGTCGCCCGCCGCGGTGCCGCTGGTCTGGCTGAACCAGACCGCCACGACATTGCCGTCGGCCAGGGTCGCCAGATGCGGCTGCTCCTGGTAGCTGGCGGTCTCGGCATTGAGGACGAACTCGTCGCCCGCGGGCTGGCCCGTGCCGCCGAAGACCCGGCCGGCGATGCCGTAGCCGTTGCCGTCGGCATTCCAGCTGCGCCAGGCGGCGAAGACCCCGCCATCCTGCAGCGCCGCCAGCTCCAGCTGGTCGCGGGTCGAATAGGCGTATTGCTCGACTTGGACCTGGCCGCCCTCGGCGCTGCCGTCCGCGGCGAAGGTCCTGAGCTGCAGGTTGCCGTCCTCGTAGCCGACCGCGAAGCGGCCATCGGCAAGCGCCACCACGTCCTGCACCACGGCACTGCCCTGGCGGAACTCGTTGACCTGGAATTCGCCCGAAATCGCATTCCCTTCGGGATCGAAGAGCCGCCCGAAGACACCCCAATCGTTGCTGCCGGGATTGTCCTGGCCGAGGGAGTTCCAGACCGCGACCAGATTGCCGTTCGACAGCTGCGCAAGCCGCGCGCCGCTCTGCTCGCCGGACGTGTAGGCGTTGATGTGGATCTCGGGGCCCGCGGGGTCCGGCGCCTCCTGCTCGGCGTCGATGGCGATCGCGATCCGCCCGGTCGAACCGGTCACGCCGCCGCCGTCCGAAACCCGGATCGTCAGGTCGGGACGGCCGCCCTCGGTATCGCCCTCGCTCGACCAGGTGAGATTGCGCAGCAGCGCCTGCACCGCCGCCACATCCGCGCCTGCCGCGAGCTCGATGCGGAAATCTCTGCCGAAGGCGCCGTCTCCGGCAATCGCGGCGAAAGCGGCGCCGCCGAAGGTGACGGTCGTCCCGTCGCCCGCGATGCCGATCTGCCCGGCGCCGCCGCCCTCGTCATTGACCGCGATCCGGTCGCGGTAGCCATAGGGCCGGTTGCCGTAATCGTCGCTGGGGAAGCGGTAGGACACCGTGACCGCTCCGCCTGCCAGACCGGCGGAGCTGACCGCGGAAAACACCGCGTCCGGGGCCAGGAAGACCGTGCCCGCAGCCTCGGCATCCGACAGCGCGATCTCCGTTGCCACCTCGTCGATGCGCAGCTGCGGCACCGGCACGTCATCCACCCGGATCAGCGTGGCCGCCGCGGCGGCCGCGGCGCCCTCGGGCGTGGCGAGGCCGAGCGGCGCGCGGCGCCGGAACGCCTTGGCATCGCGGTCGCGGGTTTCGGCGGGCAGGTTGTCCGGCACGACGGTGATCGAGGGCAGGGTGGAGCGGGTCAGCGCCACGGTCCAGCCTGCCGCGCCGCGCGTCGCGGTCAGGTCGGGCGGGAAGATCGGCGTGCGGTCATGCGAGAAGGCAAGGCCCGGCTTCGGATCGAAGCGGCGCAGCGTGCGGGCGATGTCGGGAATGTCCGACGGCTCGCAATCGCACAGATCGGCCAGCTCGGCGGTCCGGCCCTCGGCGAGAAGCCCCAGATTGTCGAGCAGCACTTCGAGCTCCCAGGTCAGCATGTCGGCATCGCGGGCCTGGAGCTTCAGGCATTCCCCGAGGCTGCGGGCGAAGATGCCGACCGGTTCCAGCCCCTGAAGGTCGGCCAGCACCCGTTCGGCGCGGGCAACCGGCACGTGGTTGCGGTCTGCAACCGCCTCGACCGTCTGGCCGAGCCAGCCGGTCGGCTCCAGCGCCTCTGCAAAGCTCAGCGCGATCTGCCGGTCGTTGCCCGGTCCGAAGGCCAGGTCGATCTGCGCCATGACATGGGCGGCCAGCGACGGCTTGTCGGAGGCCAACGCCGCGACCCGGTCGAACTCCTCTCCGCCCGAGGCATAGATCCGCGGCGGGCGGAACTGGATCGCGGGATTGCTCTCGGCCCGTTTCGCCAGATGCTCGGCCAGGTCCTGGTTCGACATGCCGAGGATGCTGAGCGATGCCAGCATCTGCGCGCTCATGGTCTGGGTCTGGCGCTGGAAAAGGCCCTGGGACAGTTGCATCGCGGATCACCCTAGCATGGTTCGGCACTTGGCCGGTCGCGGCGGCGGGCAGGCGCAGGCGCGGCGCAGGCATCGCCCGATCCTTGGGCGGCTGCGCGGGCCCGTCCCGGCGGAACGCCTCACTGGTTGGCAAGCCCGATCGTGTCGATGCCGACGAAGCGGCGGGCGTGCTTCTCGGCCTCGTCCCTGAAGACCTTGAAGACCTTCTCCTTCCGCGGGGTCGATTCGACGAAATCGAGATAGGCCTTCTTCAGCGCGGCGCGCAGTTCCAGGAAGATCGCGTTGTCGTCCATGCCCGCGAATTCGGCCTCGCGCATGTACTGGCCCAGCCGCTTCATGATGTGGAGCCGCGAGACATTGACGATCTCCTGCTCGTAGGGGACCAGCAGATAGGTGAAGATGTCCTCGGCCGAGCTGAGTTTTGCGACGTGGTCGAGAACGCCGGTTTCTTCGAAATCCTTGGGCATGTGCCGTCTCCTGTCTGGGGGTCAATGGGTGTGTCCGAGCTGCGTTACGGTGCAGCCCCGGGGGGTCGCGGCGGCCTGCTTCCCGATCCGTTCGTGGCGGATCAGCCTGGCCTCGAGGAAGGCGACGCGGTCGGCAAGCTGGGCGAGCGAGCGGCCGACCGGGTCGGGCATCAGGTGGTGGTTCAGGTCGACGCGGTAGGGCGAGGTCGATTTCGGCGCGTCGGTCATCACCAGCCGGGCCGGGATGCCGATCACGGTGGCTTCGGGCGGCACCTCGGAGACGACGACGCTGTTCGCGCCGACCCGCGCCCCCGCGCCCACGGTGATCGGGCCGAGGATCTTTGCGCCGGCACCGACCATGACATTGTCGCCCAAGGTCGGATGGCGCTTGCCCGGCGACCAGCTGACGCCGCCCAGCGTGACGCCGTGATAAAGCGTGACGTTGGTGCCGATCTCGGCGGTCTCGCCGATGACGACGCCCGCGCCATGGTCGATGAAGAAGCCGGGGCCGATCTTTGCGCCGGGATGGATGTCGATCGCGGTGACCGCGCGCGACAGATAGGCGATGAACCGTGCCGCGAAGCGCCAGCCGCGGGTCCAGAGCGCATGGGCGACGCGGTGCGCCACGGCGGCATGGAGGCCGGGATAGACCAGCGCGGTCTCGAGCTTGCCGCGCGCCGCCGGGTCGCGGTCGCGGATGGAGCGGAAATCGGAGGCGATCAGCGACCTGAGGCTCATGACGCGCGCCCCTGCGCTTCGGCGTCCTCGATCGACCAGGCGATCGAGATCAGCGAAACGAGGTCCTCGGGCAGGGCTTCGCGCTTGGCGGCATTGGCCCAGCCGCGCAGGAGGGGCAGGACCCGCCGGACGGTCGCGGCATCGCTCGGCAGGTGGTTGGCGGCGAGCGCGGCCCGGAGCCCGGAGAGCCCGGAATGCTTGCCGACCGTCAGCCTGTGGGACCGGCCGAATTTCTGCGGCGCCACGCGCGGGTCCTGATAGGTGTCGCGGTTCTTGAGGATGGCGTCGACATGGATGCCGGCCTCATGCGCGAAGACATATTCGCCGACGATCGGCTTGTTCGGCGGCAGCGGCCGGCCGGAGGCATGGGCGACGAGGAGCGACAGCGGCAGCAGGCGGCGCAGGTCGATGCCCGTGGGGATGTCCTCGGCGTCGAGCGCGGCGGAGACCTCCTCCAGCGCGGCATTGCCTGCGCGTTCGCCGAGGCCGTTGACGGTGACCGACAGGTAATCCGCCCCGGCCTGCCAGGCGGCCAGCGTGTTCGCCGTGGCCATGCCGAAATCGTTATGGGCGTGGAACTCCAGCGGCAAGTCGATCTTCGGGGCAAGCTTGGCGACCAGCGCATGGGCGGTGAAGGGGGTCATCAGTCCCAGCGTGTCGGCGAGCCGGAAGCGGATCGCACGGGCGGCCCTGGCGACGCAGGCCAGCTCCGCCAGGAAATCGAGGTCGGCGCGGCTCGCATCCTCGGCGCCCACCGAAACGGCGAAGCCGCGGGATGTGGCGGTATAGACCAGCGCGGCGGTCTCGCGCAGCGCCCAGCCGCGGTCGGCCTTCAGCTTGCCGGCCAGCTGGCGCTCGGAGGTGGGCACGGCGAAATGCAGCCGCCGCACCCCTGTGTATTGGGCCGCGTCAAGATCGGCCATGCGCAGGCGGCACCAGACGACGGGCTCCGCATGGCGGAGCTCCCTTGCGAGGCCGCGGATCTCGGAGACTTCCTCCGGCCCCATGGCCGCGACGCCAAGCTCGATCTCGGTGACATGCGCCTCGTCGAGCGCATGGGCAATCGCGAGCTTCTCCTCGAAGGTGAAGGCCACGCCCGCCGTCTGCTCGCCATCGCGCAGCGTTGTGTCGCAGATCATGGCCGGACGGTTGGTCAGGGTCGGGAAATCGAGAACCGGGGACATCGCGTCAGGCTCCTCAAGCGTAAGCGGGATCGAAGTTTTCGGGCGAAGCGCCGTCAGCCGACCAGAAGGGCGACATTACGCGCAGACCGGCGATGATCTCAGGCACGACGGCCAGAACCCGGTCAATCTCCTCCTCCGTCGTCTCGCGGGAAAGCGAGAAGCGGATCGCGCCATGGGCGGCGGTGAAGGGGATGTCCATCGCGCGCAGCACATGGCTGGGCTCGAGCGATCCGGAAGTGCAGGCCGAGCCCGAGGAGGCCGCGATGCCCGCCTGGTTCAGCTTCAGCAGGATCGCCTCGCCTTCGATGTATTCGAACGCGATGGTCGAGGTGTTCGGCAAGCGGTCGAGCGGATCCCCGGTGACGAAGCAATGGCCGACCGTGGCGACGAGGCCCTTTTCGAGCTTGTCGCGCAGCGCGGTCATGCGCTTGATGTCCTCGGCCATGGTGGCCATCGCCATTTCCGCTGCCTTGCCGAGACCGACGATCGCCGGCGCGTTCTCGGTGCCGCCGCGGCGACCGCGCTCCTGGTGGCCGCCGCGCTGGAGCGGACGGAACCTTGTGCCCTTCTTGAGGTAGAGCGCGCCCAGGCCCTTCGGACCGTGCAGCTTGTGCGAGGACATGGACATCATGTCGATGTCGGTCGTCTTCACGTCGATCGGAACCTTGCCCACGGCCTGGACCGCGTCGCAATGGAACAGCGCGCCATGCTGGTGT
>NZ_QBKZ01000032.1 GCF_003056725.1 Mangrovicoccus ximenensis | reverse complement strand
GCCAGCTCGGCAAGCCCGTCGACCGGGAAGATCGTTCCGGTCTCGTTATTGGCCCACATGAAGCTGACCACGGCGGTCTTGTCCGAGAGCTTCCCGCGATACTCGTCGATATTCAGCCGGCCCTGCTTGTCGACGCCGATGCGGTGAACCGTGATGCCTTCGTGCTTTTCCAGCCAGTCGCAGAGCGACAGGATCGCGGGATGCTCGACCGCTGAGGTGATCACTTCGTTGCGGCCAGGCTGGACCTGAAGCGCGGAGCGGATCGCGGTGTTGTTCGACTCCGTGCCGCCGGAGGTGAAGATGATCTCGTGATCGAATTCCGCGCCGATCAGCGCCTGAAGGCTGCGGCGGGCCCCGCGCAGCGCGCCGCCGACCTCGGAGCCGAAAGCGTGGATCGAGGAGGCGTTGCCGAACTGCTCGGAGAAATAGGGCAGCATCGCCTCGACGACGTCCGGCCAGACGCGGGTGGTGGCATTGTTGTCGAGATAGACGGGGGTGACTTCGGTCATGTCTTTCATGGTCGGCTCCTCAGGTCTTTGCCACGGGGATGACCCGGACCGGACGGCCCAGTGCCTCGGAGATGATCTTCTGGATGCCGCCCAGCGTCTGGGTCGCCAGCTGGCAGCCCGAGCAGGCGCCGGTCAGATGGACCATCACGATGTTGCCTTCGATATCCAGCAGTTCGACATCGCCGCCGTCGCGCCTGAAGGTCGGGCGCATCTCGTCGATCAGCCTGGCAACCAGGATCGCCTCCTTGGCCGGGCTGAGGCCGGTTGCGGACTGATGAGGCACCGGCGCCGCGGCCGAAGCGGCAGGCATGGCGATCTGCACCGGGGCGGAGGGCATCGCGGGCGCGCTCTGCGCGGGGGTGGGGGGCATGTCGGGAATGACGAAGCCGGTGACTTTCTTCTTCTTCTGCGGCGCCGGGGCCGACCCGAAGACGAAGGCTTCCCCTGCCTTGATAAGGCCTTCGGCAACCATGTCCTTGTTCGTGTCGGCCAGCAGTTCCTCCAGCGGCTCGCGGCAGGAACTGCAGCCGCCGCCGGCCTTGGTGTAGAAGGTCACAATTTCCAGCGTGGTCAGCTTGTTGGTGCGGATCGCGCGCTCGATCATGCCGGCATCGACGCCGAAACACTTGCAGATCAGCGCGCCTTCCTCGTGATCGTCCTCGTCGACCTCCTCGCCCTTCCAGGCCGCCACCGCGGCGGTCAGGGCTTCCTGGCCCATCACCGAACAGTGCATCTTCTCGGGCGGCAGCCCGCCGAGGAATTCGGCAATGTCCTGGTTGGTCAGCTTGCGGGCCTCCTCGACGGTCTTGCCGATGACCAGTTCGGTCAGGGCCGAGGAGGAGGCAATCGCCGAGCCGCAGCCGAAAGTCTGGAACTTGGCGTCCTCGATCACTTCGGTGTCCGGGTTGACCTTGAGCATCAGCTTCAGCGCGTCACCGCAGGACAGCGATCCGACCTCGCCGACCGCATTCGCGTCGGTCATGGCCCCGGCGTTGCGCGGGTTGAAGAAGTGATCCTTGACCTTGTCGGTATATTCCCACATCGGCTCGGCTCCTCAGCAGAAGGACTTGCCGCAGCCGCAGCTGCTGCTTGCATTGGGGTTGTTGAAGACGAAGCCCGAGCCTTCGAGTCCGGTGACGAAATCGATGGTGGTGCCGGAGAGATGCGCCTGGCTTTCCGGATCGACCAGCACCTTGACGGGGCCGGCCTCGATCACGGCGTCGTCGGACTGGATTTCGAGCTCTAGCGCCATGCCGTATTGCATCCCGGCGCATCCGCCGCCCTGGACCATGACGCGGAGCCCGGCGACGGGTTGCCCGGCGCCGTCTATGGCCGATTTGATGGCAGTCTGCGCGCTTTCGGTAATTGCCAGCATGTGATCTCTCCTGTTCAGGGACGCCTGCGTTCGGAGAAGCTCAAGCATCGACCGTGCCAAGCTGAAAAGTATCTTTAAAGCAGTACCTTGCCTGATTTTGCGGGCGCGGTTGGCACGCGACATTGCAAAGTTTCCGACAAAGCCGTCTTGTCGCTTTCCTGCAAAATGCGACCTCTGAGGTGGCATTTTGCAGAATGCAACCGGGGCGCCGCGGTCAGGCGGCGCCCCGGACGGGCGGTCTTGCCGTGCCGGACTAGTCTTCCAGCGTGGTGTCGCGGGCCTCCATGTGGCGCAGCAGCCAGAGCCCGCCGAAACGGTCGGTCGGATCGAGTTCCCCGGCTTTGGAGAGCACCTCATGGGCAAGATCGTCGCGGTGCAGCTTGGCCGCACAGAAGCCGAGCGCGACCAGCGCCTGCATGTAGAGACCGGGGCCGAATTCGAACTGCGTGAAACCGGCATCTTCCGCGCGCACGTCACGCCAGTCCGCGGCGATGTTCAGCTGGCGCGCGGCGTGGCGCAGCAGAACCCGCGCCTGCTCCAGCGCCGCTGCATGGTCGTGGCTGTAAAAATAAAACCGGTAGGCTGCCAGCCTCACCCGCCAGTCATCGGGCGAGGCGTCCAGTGCCGCCCGGATCGCCGCGGCGCTTTCCAGCGGCTTCGAGCGGGCCTCGGCCGCTCCGGCAAGGAGCGACAGCCCCTCATTCGGACGGAGCGAAGCAGTCGCTGTAGTCAGGGCAGTCATCGCAGGTCGGGCTCAGGCAGAGCGCGAAATCCCTGTCCGCGCAAATCTGGCGGTAGAAGAACTTCTTCCAGCGCATGTTCCGGGAATTGGCCTCGAAAAGGCGCGGAAAATGGCGGCGCATCAGCGAGCTGAGGGCGGGCCGGACGGCAAGCCCGAGATCTTCCCAGAGATGAGAGGTCTCCATTGCGCGCCGCGCGATGATCGCCGCCAGCCACTGGGTTTCCGCGTCCAGCCGTCCGCCCCGCCACAGGAGAAGCTTCCGGATCGCTTCCTGATCGGACAGCGGCGGGGGCGGTTGCAGATCGAGATCGGGCAAGGTTGCATAGGGAAACCACCGCGCGGCGAGCGTCTCCAGCGCTGCCGGGGGCAGGCCGAGCAGCTCGGGCAGGCTGCCCTTGCCCTCCGCCCGCTCCTTCAGCGCGTGGTCGAAGATGCAGGCGAAGTCTGAGCTGATCAGCATCCGCTCGGCCTGCAATCCCGCCGGGATCCGGATCTCAGGCGTCAAGAGGCGCATGGGTCTGGCAATCGGAGGGACAGACGCGGTTGCAGGCGCCGCAGCCGATGCAGGCATCGGCATTGGTCATGACCATCACGCGCTTGATGATCTCGTCCTCGTCCTCCTCGAACTCGTTCGTCCCGGGGATCAGCAGCGCGCCATCCTCCGTATAGCCGCCGAGCCCCATGACATCGCGGCCGCAGACCTTGTAGCAGCGGCCGCAGCCGATGCATTTCTCGGCATCGATCGCCATCAGGAATTCGGGGATGTACTCGGTTCCCCCGCGGGTAAGCGCGGTCATCGGCATCTGTCAGGTCCTTCGTGGCTGTGGCCCGGGATCAGGCGGTGGCTTTCCTGGCATCTTTCAGCGCCTTGCGCGCCGCGGCCAGCTCGCTGAAAACCTCGAAGGTCTGGGCCGCGACCTCGGGGATCTTCTCCCAATCGGTCGGCAGCTCTTCGGAGAGATCATGCAGGTTCATCTTGGCGGTGGTGGAGCGCATCGACAGCTTCTTCACCTTGGCTTCGAGTTCTTCGACGGACATGGCGGATTTCCTAGTCTCGCAGTTGGCCCCTGCAATCGCCGCGGATCGGGGCGGTTGCACTTGAAAAGCGCTCCTCAGGCCTCTGAGGCTTCGGGGAATTTCTCGATAACGCTGACGGCGTCGGCGGTGATTTTCTCGCCCGCTTCGCCGAGCTTGGCATAGGTCTCGAAACCGAAGCGGTGGACGTCGCGCAGATGCTTCGACACCACGCAGAGCTTGCCCGCGATCAGCACGATCCGGCCGAAGCCCTCATGGCTCATCTTCTGCATCTGGCTGGCCATGCAGCCGGTCTGCTTCTCGATCATCAGCCCGATCGCGTCGTAGAACTTGGTAATGCGCCACATCACGTCCGGGTCGGGGTCGCCGATGATCGGGATATCGCGGCGCTCTTCCTTGGTGACGATGAATTCCGCCATCAGCTCGGAATCGGACTTGTCGTCCCAGGTCCCGTAGCTGTCTTCGGCGCGGATCACCGCGGCGAGCTGCTTCAGGAAAGGGCTGCCGGTCATCTCGCCGCCGCGCGGGCCGTCAAGGGTTTCGGTGGCCATGTCAGACCGTCTCCTCTTCGTAATCGTCCATGAAGTCGGGCTTTTTCTCGGTCCCGAGGAACTTGCGCAGGAAGGGCGGCGGGGTGCCGTTCAGCATCACGCGGACCTGCTCCAGCACATCGGCGATCGGTTCCGGACCCTTGCGCTTGATCGGGTGGATCCCGGCCTTCACCAGCTTCGCGGCCGAAGGACCGCCGACGGCGAGGGCAAACAGGATCGAGGAACCGGCGATCGCGTCGATCTTCGGCGTGATCTTGTCGTCCTGGTCGTCATGCTTGCCGGACTGCTTGGTGAATTTCGCGAATTCATGCGCCTCGACGAACTTGTGGCCGGTCTTGGTCACGTCATATACGGCAAATTTCCTGGCCGAGCCGAAATGCGCATTCAGGTTTTCCATGTCGTTGGTCGCGATCGCCACGCGCAGAGGCTTGCCTTCCGCCTCCGTGGCTTCGGATTCAACAAGTCTGAGCGTGCGGGACATGGTCGAACTCCTCTGGGATGGGGGCGGCGCCGAAATCTTCGGGCATCGCGCGGTGGTGGATGGATTGGACAGTGTTCGCGATCTCGTAGAGAAAGGCCCGGGTGCCGCGGTAACCGACGCGGCAGATATCCTGCGCCCCGATCCGGTCGAAGATAGGGAAGCCCGCGCGCACCAGCGGCAGGTGCAGGCGATGCGCGGCATGGCGGCCATGGGAATGGGTGATCAGGATCTTCGCGCCGAAGGCACGGGCCAGATCCTCGAAGTCCCCCAGATCGCCGATGACGACTTCCTCTGCGGGCACCTGTTCGAGAACCCGGTTGTGCTGCGAGGTCGAGACCGCGGTCACGATCTCGGCCCCCATGCCCGAAAGCGTCTGGCTCAGCGCGTAGAGCAGATCCGGATCCGCTGCGATTGCAACTTGCAACCCCCCGGTATGGAAATGCGCGTCCAGCGCGGCATCCACCAGGCGGGAGCGTTCGCGCTTGATCGAAGGCGACGCGTCCTGCAGCCCGGAGAGGCCCATCAGCGTCCGGATGAAGGCATCGACCGGCTTGAGCCCCGTGACCGACTGGAAGACCCGGAAAGGCACCAGCGCGCGGTCCTCGAGCTTCGCCGCCGCGCCCCTCATCGACTCGCCGATGGCCAGCGTGAAGGCCGAGCGGTTCATCGCGGCAATGTCTTCGATCGTTGTCCCGCCCAGGGAAGTGCCGCGCCAGTCGTCGGAGACATGGCCGTCGAGCGAGGTGGAAATGTCGGGCAGCACGATCGGCGAAAGGCCGAAGGCCCGGATCAGCCGCACCAGCTCCTCGATCTCGGCCGGGGTCAGGTGGCTGCCGCAGAGCAGGTTGACCTGGCGCAAGTCCGGGTCGCGTTCGGAAGCCTCCGGCACCAGCGCCTCGACGATCGCCTCGACCGCCCGGGCCCAGCCGTCCTCGAGCGCTCCCTCGAAATCCGGCGTGGATGCATAGACGATGGCGGTGTCGGCAAAGTCGTCGCGGCGGCGGACGATGTCCTTCAGTTCGCCCATGACGTCCTCGCCGCGGGTCTCGGTCAGCGCGGTGGAGGCGATGCCGATGAAGCGCGGGTTGGACTTCTTGCGCAGGTTCCCGATCGCTTCCTCGATCTGGTCGGCGCCGCCGAGGATCGTGGAAACTTCATTCATGGCAGTGGTTTGCAGTGGCACCGCCTCCTTGAAATGGCGCACCAGATGAACCATGGCGAAGGCCGTGCAGCCCTGGGAGCCGTGGAAGAGCGGCACGGCGCGTTCGATGCCCAGATAGGCCAGCGCGGCGCCGAGAGGGGCAGAACTTTTCAGCGGGTTGGTCGAGAGCGCACGCTTGGGGTGGGTGATTTTCGCCATCAGCAGTCATCCTCGAAATCGGTCGGGTCGGCGGAGGCGCCGGGAGAACCGGTCCCGGTGGCGGCAAGCTCCGGTGTCCTGGCGGGGCGTGCCATCGGGACGACGGCCGGACCGTGCCCCTCGATGCCGGTGACCGGGCAGGCGCCCTTCAGCGGCGGCATCGGACGGATATCGGAGAGGTCGCCGTCCCATGGTGCGGGCGCGCGCAGCTGGGCCCACATCGGGTTGTTGACCGCGCGGTCGATGGCGCGCACCAGATCGACCATGCCCATGTAGCCGGCGTAGGGCTCGTGCTTTTCCTGGTTGACGTCGACCCAGGGCATCTTGGCCTTCAGCGCCACGAATTGCGACCGGCCGCCGGACATCAGGACGTCGGCCCGCGCCTCCTTCAGGACGCGGTACATGTCCTTCGGCGCCATGTTGTCGAACATATGCGCATCGGTCTGCATGATCTCCTTGACGCGCGCCTTGTCCTCTTCGGTCGCCTTGCGGACGGAGGTGCCGATGACCTCCATCCCCAGTTCCTGGAGCGCGGAGACGACCGACCAGGACTTGTGGCCGCCGGTATAGAGCAGCACTTTGCGGCCCTCGACGCGCGGACGCATGGTTTCAAGTTGCAACCATATCTTCCGCTCTTCCTCCACGATAAGGTTTTCGCATCGGTCGATCAGTTCGGGATCGGCGCCCTGGTCGACCAGGATCCGGCACATCTGCCGCAAGGAGTCGGAGGTGTCGGAAATGCCGTAGAAGCTGCCTTCGAAGAAGGGGACGCCCCAGCGGTCTTCCAGCTTGCGGGCGACGTTGATCAGCGCCTTGGAGCAGACCATCATCGTGACCTTGGCGCGGTGCATCATCGCGACCTGCTTGTAGCGGGCATCTGCCGAGAGCGACCCCAGGATGCGGATGCCCAGGCGGTCGAGCAGCGGCTTCACCTGCCAGAGTTCGCCCGAGAGGTTGTAGTCGCCGACGATGTTGATGTCGTAGGGTGTGCAGTTCTCGGGCTCCAGCGAGCCGATCACGTGGTCGAGCATTGCCTCCCCGGCCAGCTTGTTGCCGAGGTTCTTCGAGCCGACATAGCCGGGCGCGTTGATCGGGATGCAGGGCGTGCCGAACTTCTCGC
>NZ_QBKZ01000031.1 GCF_003056725.1 Mangrovicoccus ximenensis | reverse complement strand
TGCGCTGGGTGTCGCGCGAGGATGGCGACGGCACGGGCTACGACATCTCCAGCTTCGACCCTGCGGGCCGGCCCCGGCTGATCGAGGTGAAGACCACCAATGGCGGCGAGCGCACGCCCTTCCACATCTCGCGCAACGAGCTCGAGGTCGCGGAAGAGCGGCGCGGCGACTGGTGCCTGCTCCGGCTCTACGATTTCGCCCGCACGCCGCAGGCCTTCGAGCTGCGCCCGCCGCTCGGGGCGCATGTCGCGCTGACCGCCACCAGCTACCGGGCCAGCTTCCGGTAACACGGCCCCCGCGAAATGCCTGAATTTCGGGCAAATTGTCCGTCTTTCTTGATCGGGCGGGCGCATCCGGGACAGGCTGAGCCCAGGAGCGGGGCAACCCGACGGAAAAACGACCCTGCAGGGCGCAGCCCGGAGCCTTCCGGCAGAGCGCCCCATCCGGCCGGGCAGGGCCGGGTCCCAGGGCGAACCGGGAGGACAAGATGACCGAATTTCGAGTTTCCGCAGCACGGCTGGCCGCCGGGACCGCGGCGATCGCCCTGGCGGCGGGCGCAGCCGCGGCGGATATCCGCGTCTGGACCACCGAGGAACAGCCCGAGCGCATCGCCACCCAGGAAGAGATGGCCGCCGCCTTCGAGGCAGAAACCGGCATCGGCGTGGAAATCATCCCGGTCACCGAAACCGATCTGGGCACCCGCGCCACGGCGGCCTTCGCGGCCGGCGACCTGCCCGACGTCATCTACCACACGCTGCAATACGCCCTGCCCTGGACCGAGGCCGGCATTCTCGACCCCGAGGCCGCCACCGAGGTGATCGAGGCGCTGGGACCGGACACCTTCGCTCCCGGCGCGCTGGAGATGGCGGCGACCGAAGGCGGCTATGCCAGCGTGCCGGTCGATGGCTGGACGCAGATGATCCTCTACCGCAAGGACCTGTTCGACGCGGCCGGGCTGGAGCCGCCCGCGACCTACGGCGCGGTCGCCGCCGCCATCGAGGCGCTGCACAATCCGCCGGAGATGTTCGGCTTCGTCGCCGCCACCAAGGTGGACGAGAACTTCATGAGCCAGGTGCTGGAGCATGTCTTCCTCGCCAACGGTGCCA
>NZ_QBKZ01000030.1 GCF_003056725.1 Mangrovicoccus ximenensis | reverse complement strand
CGCCGGTCGGGCCGGACGGGTTCAAGGGCTTCGACGAGGCGAAGACCGTCGAGGTGCTGGAGTTCTACAAGGCGCTGGCCGATGCCTCGCCCGAGGGCGAGCTCTATTGGGACCAGTCGCGGGCGCTCTATTTCGGCGGGCAGGCAGCGATGGTCATCTGGTCGCCCTTCATCCTCGACGAGCTTGCCGGGCTGCGCGACAGCGCGCCGCCGACGATCAACGACGACCCGACCTCGCCCGAGCTGGCCTCGAAGACCGGGATCGTCACCAATTTCGCCGGACCGTCGAACGATGACGGCGCCGCCTGGGGCGACATCCGCTATTTCGGGATCACCGCCGATGCCGATTTCGACGAGGCGGAGCAGTTCGTCGAATGGGCGATGGGGCCGGGCTATGCGCAGTTCCTGTCGATGGCGCCCGAGGGCAAGTTCCCGGTGCGCCGCGGCACGGCCGAAAACCCGTCCGAATTCGTCGAGGCCTGGTCGCAGCTCGATGTCGGCGTCGACCGCAAGGCGCCCCTGGGCGATCTCTATGACGCGGCGATGATCGACGAGATCGTCGGCGGGCTGGATGTCGCGCAGCGCTGGGGCGTGGCCGAAGGACAGCTCTCCCTGGCCTCGAAGATGGTCAACGCCCAGGTCATCAACCGCGTGGTGCGCGAATTCATCGACGGCGATATCGGCGCTTCCGAGGCGGTGGCCAAGATGAATGACGGCCTGGCCGCCATCGAGTGACCGGAGCGGGCGGCCCTGGCGCCGCCCCGTCGCCATGACCCACGCGCATCCCCCGAAATCCGCCGGTCCGCTGGCCCGCCGCGAGGCGCGGCTGGCCTGGGGCCTTCTCCTGCCGACGCTCGCAATCGTCGCCGCGGTGGTGATCCTGCCGCTGCTGGCGATCTTCTGGATCAGCTTCAAGCCGGTCGGCCTGGCCGATCTGCGCCCGCCCGCGCCGGTGGTGCGCGAAGCGCTCCGCGGCCCGGAAGACAGCCTGCGCCTGCAATACCGCATCCGCAATTCCTCGCAGGCCGAGACGATCTCGGGCGTCACCCTGGCGGACATCCTGCCGGAGGGGCTGGCCGCCGCGGGCGCGGTAGACCCGCGCTGCAGGATCGAGGGCGCGGCCCTGGCCTGCGATCTGGGCGATCTGGCGCCCGGCGGCCGCGACGAGATCGAGATCCCGGTGACGCTCTCGGGCGATGCGGAGGCCGCCGAAGCCGCGGCCGAAGACAGCCTGCCGCAGATGGACGGGAGCGCCCCCAACATCCTCACCAATCTCGACTTCACGACGGAGAACTTCGCGCGCATCTTCGACGGGGCCGAGTTCTGGGGCGTGCTCGGGGCGACGCTGTTCTACACGGTCTTCGGCACCATCGGCGCGCTGGTCGTCGGGCTCTTCGCGGCACTGCTCCTCGACCGCGACTTCCGCGGCCAGGGCCTGCTGCGCGGACTCTACCTGTTTCCCTACGTCGCGCCGGTGATCGCGGTGGCCTTCACCTGGGTGATCCTCTTCGATCCGTTCTCGGGCTCGGCCAATGCGCTGCTGATCCGGATGGGAATGACCGAAAGCGCGATCAACTTCTTCGGCGAGCGGCCGCTGGCGCTGGTCATGGTGACGGTCTTCGAGATCTGGCGCTACTTCCCGCTGTCGTTCCTGTTCATCCTCGCGCGGATGCAGTCGATCGACACCGACATGTACGAGGCCGCCGACATGGACGGCGCCTCGCCCTTCCAGAAATTCTGGTATCTCAGCCTGCCGCAGCTGCTGGGCATCCTCTCGGTGCTGTTCCTGCTGCGCTTCATCTGGACCTTCAACAAGTTCGACGACATCTTCCTGCTGACTGGGGGGAATGCCGGGACGCGGACGCTGACCGTCAATGTCTACGAACAGGCCTTTGCCGTCTCGAATATCGGCGCGGGCGCGGCGGTCGCCGTGGTCGTCTTCGGCTGCCTCGTGGCGTTTTCCTTCGTCTTCTTCAGATATGTCAGCCGGGAGGAAGGGCTGTGAAGGTGCTCCATCGCGGATATCTGGCCGGCCCGGCGATCGGCGCGCTCTGGTGCCTGACCATCGCCCTGGTGGTCGCCGTCGCCGGGAGCTTCGCCACCGGCGAGGCAATGCGCCCCTCTCTCCTCTGGGGGCTC
>NZ_QBKZ01000003.1 GCF_003056725.1 Mangrovicoccus ximenensis | reverse complement strand
TCAAAAGTATTTCGCCAAGGCATATATTGGCCAACCGTACTCAAAGTATATTGAATTAATTAGAATAGAACAATTACACAACAAAAGAGAAAAGAAGGTATTTGTTGGCAGTAGATGGGTTTTACTAAATCAAAATTGTGGTTCTTTAGTGATTTATTTTAGATTTGAAATTCTTATAATTTTGACTCATTCTAAGTATCAATAGTACGCCAATCAGCACCGCAGCTTAGCAACATCTCTACTAATATCCTACGATGCAATGCCATGCATATATGTGCTATCACCCGCATACGACTACAGTAACCATGGTTGTACCATCTAGTGATTTGGTGTGTAGAAATGAGTGTATAGCAGTTTTTCTATTATAGCAAAACTTTTCCATGATGTAAACAATTATTTGCTCAAAATCATGTTTTTCTTCTTTTGCCCATTTTGCAAATCGTTTGCGTTTTGGAATCGAATAAAATAAAAAATCATAGTGTGCTTGAGGGTCACTTATTAGCACCTCCTCTCTATTCAATTATTATATTTAAATCCTCCACAATCAAGATCTCTAATTCTATTGGGTGCATGCATTGCATTTGTTACGGTGATCCAAACTAGGAGGTGATCGTAATTGTTTCTTGGTCTTTGGGTTAAGGGTGGTTATCAGAAATGATTGACATGTTTTTTTCACTCGCCTACTACAATAGTGATGACCCCATCTTGCAAATAATTGAGGGACCAGGTTCTTGATTAGAGAGATTGTTTTTTTTATTCGCTTATTGAAAAATGAATATCTCTTTTATTCGTCCTTTATTATTTTATATTATATATACGATATTTATAGTGTTATGAAGTTAGTTATTTATGATATTAGTATATTTTTAGTATTATGAATAATAAATGATATTTAAAAGGAAAAATTTTTTGGTGTATAGAAAAAATAGAAGTTGATTGAGTTATTTATTTTGTCACTAGCTTCCCATGGTATCATGAATACAGCGCAAATAACCCCGTGAAATTAGCGTTCAAAAAATTGGAATTCAATATTTTTAAGCCGGCGGTGGTTTCACTGTTTTGGAACGTTTACCTTATGGTCCAGAGCAGTTTGGTTTATGAACCGCATTACTTTCCTATTTTAGTAAATTTATGCACCTAAAGTATGAACATATAAAGTTTACACATCTAAAGTTTATACACCTAAAGTTTAGAGACCCAAAGTTTATATATCTGATTCAAAATTAAATTTGAATTCAAATATTTTTATGCTGGCACGGCGCCATGGCGAGTCTCGCCACGGGCCCGTTCCGCACGGTTTTTGAGGCACCCGTGCCGCCGAAAGAACGGGACTCGCTCCCGACACCTCTCCCACGCGTGGTGGCCCTCCGGTAGGCCGTCCTCCCAGCAGACCAGCCGTTGTCGATCTGCGTGGTGGTGGTCGCGACGATGGCCGTGCCCAGCGCGCCGGGCGGATTCGTCAGCGTCACCGTCTGCGCAAGGGCGCGGTAGGTCGTGTGGCCGTCGTTGCTCTGCAGCGGGTAGCCGCCGGCCGGCAGTCGCTTGCCGTTAGCCCCAGGCGGATCGGGGCGCTGTGGAACTGTCAGGCACGTCTGAAGGCATGCCCCTAGGTTAGTAGGGTGCAGAACGACAGCCTCCCCCTCGACCTCAGCGCCACGTCCATCGACCTGACCCGCCAGCTCTGCGACATCGAGTCCGTCTTGAGCCGTCTCAGCGGCGGCCGTCAGGGGCCCAGGGTGATGTTGTCGAGGTTGATCGCCCCGGTGCCCCCTCCACACCAGATGACGACCGTGTGCAGCCCCGCGGTGAGGGTGACGGGCACCGACAGCGTCGCCCAGGAGTCCCACGTGCCTTGAGCGCGTCAAACGGCAGGCGACCATCGATTGGCACGAACGCCCGGCGCTCGGTCTTATGCTGATGCTTTGGTGCTTCCTTAAGGACCTCACTGACCGCGAGGTTCTGATCATGTGGGAGGGCTCGGCGATGGACCGAGCCACGTGATCGAGGCGCTGCTTTAGACGGCAGGTGCTGTGAAGGCGGGCGCACCCTTGCGGTGATGCACCGCCGACACGATCGACGTGGTGCCCCCGAACAGGAAGCTGATCCCCAGGATGAAGCCCGGCAGCGTCAACGCCGACCAGGGCAACGTCAGAGGCACATGCTGATCATGAGGACCGTGTCATTTGCGGTGTATGCTGGAAGCGAATCTACCGTTATTTTTACACCGGTTTTGATAAAGATCATGTGAAACGATTAAAAAAACAAGGGCTGTATCAGCGGAAAATGAAAGACAAAACGTGGTCCGAGAACGCCCGCAGATCGACGATCGGCTGGGACGCCGTGAAGGCCCGCCAAAAGAACAGCAGGCCGCTCGCCACGCATATCACCGCGCAGGCGAAGACCGCCTCGTCCTGCAACCAATCGTGGTTCGGCCCCTCTTCCAGGACGTATCCTTCAAGACGACTTTTCTGATACAGCTTCGACTCTAAAGCTTCATCCTTGCCAATCACATTCTCAAGATTTCTGAGCGATAAATACCCACCAATTTCGTTCATGTTCCTGAGCTGTCGCAACTCATGTCCCTTCTGTTTTAGGACGTCAAGTACTTCATGGAAAGCTTATAAAGTCTATTTTCAAATGGATCCGGTCTCATGTCTGTCGGGAAAATTAATCTCTCGGTTTGGAAAACCGGGAGGAGATCGCGCTAGGAGGAAATCGTGCTAGACCGTTTTCCACCCGTTGTCTACGTCGCGCTACGGCGCCGACCTGCGCACGCCGGTCGGGCCCATCCACTTCTCCTGCAGCGACATGGCGGGCAAGGGCTACCAGCACGTCGACGGAGCGATCCGCGTCGGCCGCGACACCGCCGCGGCGATCCTGGGCGCACTCCTCCCCGCGTGGACTTCGACGTCGACATCTACCTGGAGGATGCGCTGAACCTGATGCGTCGCGGCTTCCGCAAGGCCGAGGCCATCTACGGCGAAGGCTTCGGCGGGCACGACCTGTTCATCGCCGTGCGTGACGCCGTCGATCGCGAGCTTGCGCGCGTGAGTGGTCGGCAGGGGGGACGGTCGGCTGCACGTTGCCCGGAAACGCCTGCCTAAGTCCGAACTGTCTCATCACACGCTGCGGGCAGTGAGGCTCAACGAAAATGTCGAACACCATCGGCAGGATGGTGAGCCAGTAAGCCTGGTCGCGTATCGATAATTCAGGAAGACAGCTCCTTGCAAATAAACCGGGCCTGCAGCCTGATGCTCAGCTATTGAGCCATCGGCTATCGTCTTCATCATGTTTGACAATGTGTTGACTAGCACTCCTGACTGATAGATCAAAGCATGATGCACAGCGTTCCCGGATTTGGCTGCGGCAGCGGTTGAACCGCCTGCGCCGGTAGCGGCGCGGAGGCGGGAGGCACCATTGCGGGCGGCTTGGCCGGCACCAGCCTCGCCTCGAGCCGTGGCCGTGCATCCTCGATCAGCTTGCGGAACGCATCGAGCGTCCGAGTCCGGGATGTCGTAGTTCTGCGGGTTCTCGGCGAAGTCGTCGGGGTCGGCCTTCACCGCGGCGAGGTGCAGGGCGAGGTCGCCGACGACCTTGGACGACGGCGTCACCTTGGGGATGCGGCCCAGGATGCGGTTGGCCGCGGCGTCGTCCATGCCGCCGCGACCGCCGCTGACGGCCCCGCCGACGAGGCCGCCGCCATGCCCATCCGCAGTCCGACGGCGTGGGACGATGCGGCCTGATCCGATCCTCAATGGCCTCTCGGTCGACGTCGAGGAGTGGTTCCAGGTCGGGGCGTAGTTTCGCTGCCACCAGTGCGAAGCAAGGGATGCGCGCACGGTTTTTGGCAGTTTAAGGAGTCAGGAAAATCAAGCGAACGTGGCCCGGAGTGGAAGTTCGACGCCGATCCGGGGTCGACGTTCAACGCCAGTTGATACACAGAACTCGTGCTGGCCGCAGCACGGGCAGCGGCCGCCCCCACGCGGCGTCTCCCATTGTGGCGTGCCCTCGCGCTCGTTCTGCTTCTCATGGGCGCAGGCGTCGCCGTCGCATCGTCCTTTAGCCGCGACTCTTCGGATCATTATGCCTTCGAGCTCGTTGATGACGTCGTCGCCCGGCTCGATCGCGGCGACGGGGATGTCGGGCTTCGCCTTCAACGCGGCATAGAGCGGCGCGAAGTCGGTTTCGACGGTGGTGCGCAGCAGGTCTTCGAAGCTGGGGATGACGAAGTAATTCTGCTGGAAATCGTCACCACGTGGGAGCCCACCCGGCAATCGTGCCCCACATGGGAATTGGCCAGGAACGCGCAGTGGTCGCCGATCACCGTCTCCAGGCCGCCACCGGCGGTGCCCGGGTTCATGGTGACGCCCTCGCGGATGAGGCAATCCTCACCGATCGTCTGCCACCGATGGCGCTGGGCTGGACCGAAACCCTGATCGAGGGATCGGACGCAGTGGTCGTGACGGGGATCGCGACGGTGCCGGGGTTGCGGCGCCTGTCCCACCGGCTTGCCCGCCTCGACGACCTCCACGCCCCCGTCCCCCGTCGTCCCGTGGCTTTGAAGCGTCCTTGGATGGCACCACCCTCGTCCACCCCTTCCCGGGCGAAGTGATACAGCTCCTGCATCTGGATGATGTCGCCTTCCATCCCGGTAATCTCGGCAATGGAGGTGACCCGTCGCTTCCCATCGGCCATTCGTTCGTGCCACAAAATGCGTTATGCCGCCTTTTTCAACGCTTCCGGCGCAAGCGTCGCGGGCGGCTTCGATGCTGGGGTGCCCGCCTCGAGAAACGCGATCAGGCCGCGCTCCTCACGGCTGAGCCAGCGGCCGGCGCGCGGCAGACGCAGTGAATATTCCTACCTTATTGGCCTTGAAGCGTCCGTTTGGTTCACGTGCTGTAAACCTAGGGATAAACCCGTACTTAAAGTGACTCAGTGTTGCCTTGTGTATTACCAGACCGTTCTTAAAGTCTCTCAGGAAATACACCACAATCGCAGTATTCTCAATGCTTTTACACATAATTTGCATGAAAAGAATTGTGACTAACTATACTAATTTCTATCAGAATGTGACGACTGTTGAGCTTGTTGCGTGCCATACATCAAAATGGGAATTTTGGGGGAAGCAGTAGACAAGTTATTCTGCAGTGAGCTTGAGCCAACTTCATCGGCAGTAACCACTTTCAGCTTGTATTTCTGAAGAATTGTCCCTTGGCGGGTTTCCTTGAATGAGTTCATGAACTTGTCTTTCACGCTACTCATCATCTGTTCAAGCTCCTGCCTCTGTTCGGCCGTCAGTCACACGAAAAAAATCGTTAGTCTACTAGTGTTATTCCATTTTTAGTCTCTCTTGTTTACCACAAAATAAATTTAATTTAAATTTTAGCAATCATTATACCAAATTTTATAAAAGTAAGAGATAAATGCATTGACTGGGAGTAGATAAAGTATAGCCTATCTTGCACCAGGCAACTTCTGTCAAGCTCAGAGGATTATTTGAATGCTTAAACATGTAGTAGTATGATCATAACACCAATCAAAATGTGTCCAGATATAGTATAGAAATTACCATTTCCCACGCCTCCTGATATGATAAAGTTCCAGTCCAGCCGTTAATTCTCTTGCTCTTTTCCATTGCTTTCTTTCTTCCTGCCTGTTCATCGACCATCCATAACTCTTTCAATCACGGAAACAAAGGCAGAAGGGAGTTTGTTTAATTGTTAGTTTGAGGTCAAGTCATGATTGAAGTTTGAGCCTCTAATCGATCGGCTCGAGGAGACCGCTGCTCAGACTCACACGGTCACCCTCTTGAACGAGTCGGATGTTCCTCGTCACATTAAGCACCTGATGGCGACCTCGACCGCGGCACTGAAAGCCAGCGTTGCTCGCCGCGTCGAGTGATCGATCGATCCGTCTCAGACACACTCACGGATATATATTTATCGATCGATCACACAGTCTCTCGCTTTTAGCAGCAGCGAGCCAGCGACTTTTGGCCTCAAACGCAGGATTTGTTGCCATTTTTTTTTTGGGGTCAGAGGAGTCGAGTCATCCGTGTTCTCTCATAATCTAAATATTTTTAGTTAAAACCCCCAAATTTATAATGAACATAATAATAACAAGAGATCAAAGGGTTTATCAACCAACAGCTTCTAACAAAACATGTCTTGAACCATTACTACGATTCCAATGAGAGAGTGGTGGCGCTGCGGCAAGCGTTCCAGGCTTCTCAACCACAGCTTCGATTTCCACGAGTGTGATGGCAGCTGCCGCTGCCCTTTTGTGGTATTTCGCAGGAGCTCGGCTCGAAGGGGTCCTCAGGAATCGAAGAATCCGCGGGCTGCGGAGTTATATATGTTTAAATTCATTAGCATCTCTATAAATATGGACAATACTAGAAAGACTCACGTTATGAAACGGAGGAAGTAAGATTTATGCTTTTATTCACTACAGAAACAACTCCATAGTCGAACTAATGGTCAACATTAAAGCAATGAGTTCCACAATAATCCAACCATTCCATAGTGTCCAGGTGATAAGAGTATTCCCAAAGTCTAGAGTTGTAAAACCACCTAATGTTGCCTAATTAACCAGCGAAGCATCTACCTAAAATCATACTAGTGGTACCATGAGTAGAGTGTCCACTAGTGCGGCTCCAGAATTTTTTCTTGGGTGGTCTTATTCCACGTTCCAAAATTTTAAAACATCGAAAACTCAATGTACATATGCACAAATTGCTTAAATACCTTCCTAAAACTAGCATTTTAATTTAAAAATTACAAAATACAACATAAATAGTATTCCTATATCATAACCATATTTTCCATTTAAACTGTAACCGACACAGATGGTATCAGATAATAAATCACTTATCCCGTATCCTATCAATTTTATATTTCTAATTCATAGATTTTAAATCTAGTGAGGCAATTAGTCTTAAAAAGATAGTTCGCGAACCGGTCCTTAATTGTCATGAGCACGACTCTCAAAACCATGTGCTCACAACCCACCATTATCAAGTTTTAGTTGGCAAGTAATTAATTAACCAATCACGATTGACCATCGTGAGCTACCATTAAATATAACCATAAGTGATAGTTATATAAGAATACTACCTTTTAGAGCATGGGTGAAGTGCGCTATATTGTGATACCAACTACAGTGCCTCTCTTAGTAAGAGAAACATATTAGTATCCTAAACATCTACTTCAATTGTTTCATATTATAAGTCGTTGACTTTTTTATTAGTAGATATGAAATAAAAGATATGAAAAGTAAGATTGAGAAAGATTTTTTTTATTGGTTTTTATTAGTGTTAAAAAAGGTTATATTAATAAATTAGGGATTGAATATTATGTTGTTTAGTTATATAGGTTTTGAATGTTATGTGGTGGTTAGTTCACCGAGGACTACATCCGCCCCGACGATGCGGATTTCGCCGGGGGCTACCTTATTCAGAGCCTTGGCGTAGTCCCCGTGACCTTCGGCAACGCCGTCGCCCGGGGGCGCGGCCTGTGGGGCCAAGAGTTGCTCGACTATCTCGGCCGGTGGTGGATGCGAGATCGATGAAACGATGGTCGGGGGCCTGGAAGAACTGCTCTCCCTTGCCATCGTCCTTGAACGGTGCGCCATACGCGGAAGCCATGGCGGACTGGATGCCGGGGAAGGCACGCACCGATGCGATCCGTGCCGTCACGGTGCTCGGCGTCTATACGGGCTTGCACGACGAGATCTCGGTCCAGGATTTCGGGATCTCCAACGCGACCGTCGCGGACGGGCTGGCGGTGGGGCGGCCGTCGGGCTTCGTCGGCCGGGCCATGCAGCGCCTCGTGGATGGCTATCTGACGGTCATCGAGAACCCGGTGCACGCCCTCGAACCCCAGGAGCAGCACGAGGTCGATGAGCTTCAGCAGGGCGATATGGGTCCCCGGTTCGGCCTTCAGCCGGGCGAGGATCTCGAACACCTTCTCGCCACCCCAGGTCTCGTTGTGGAAGCGGTGCGGGCGCCTGCACATCCTCGAGGTGCAGCGTCTCATCCGGTTCATGCCGAAGGTCGTCATCGCCGTGGTGCCGGGATGGGCCGCGGGCGGCGGTCACTCGCTGCACGTCGTCTGCGACCTGACGATCGCCAGCGCGGAGCACGGGCGGTATCGTTGGTACCGGAGTACGTGCGATATAGAGGTAAAATAGACAGGGACAAGGATTTTTATACATATTCGGGGCCCTTAACTGGCAGTTAAAAGCCCTACTCCTACTGGTCGAAGCCGGTGTTGCTCTTATTCATTAGAATCACACAGGTGCGGCGGCCGCTCGGGCGCGTGGGCGCCTCCTCGTCTTTATGAATAACGACGTCGAGGCGTTTCGGCCCGATTGGCTCGTGGCCATGGCCCGCCATGCTCTTCGGCCGGAAATCGGCGCGGTCGGCGCCAAGCTTCTGGACGGGGAAGGTCTTGTGGCATCTTGAGTTTCTCATTTATCTCACAGCTCTCAAAGAACTAATCAGTATTTGACCTGAGTTTAGCATTACGGATTAGCTAACAAAGCGTGATAAACATGATTGCCACGACTGTCATGACAACCACCACCTCCATCTCTAGGTCAAATGCAAATGGCAACGCAATTGTCATTAGAGGAATTTCACTATCGGCAGAAAATGGAGAAGAGAGGCAGCACATTTGAGTATGGTGGTGGAAGTGACAGCAGAAGTGCTCCAGATGCCTGCTGTAACGTCGCAGGCAGCTGTGTAGGTCATGCTGGAGCTGCTCGCGCGGCACGCCCTGTTCGACATCGACGTGAAGGTCGCGGGCGACCTGCATGTCGATCAGCACCATTCCGCCGAGGATTGCGGCATCGCCCTGGGCCAGGCCTTCGCCAAGGCGCTGGGCGACAAGCGCGGGGTGAAGACGATCGACGGGTGGTTGATCGCCGCGATCAGCGCCTGGAGCTTCTCGCGCCGCACCGACCAGGGAGCGCCGGTCATCGAAGGGATGTCGTAGACGTGATACTGGATCGTCGCCTCGATCTCCGCGAGGCGCTCGGCCGGCGGGGTCGTTTTCTTTTTCTTCCTTTTGCTATGTTTTGTTTTTATCTCTTATCCATTGCAAATTGCAGATAGTGTTTGATTGGGGGAAAGCAGGAAGATAATGCGACCGCAGACAGCAACACATTTTGGTTTTGCACATCTTCTTCAGTAATGGGTTAGATTTGCTGGATAGTCCCGTTAGTTTTGATACTGCACCGATATTCATCTTTTACCTCGAAAGCCCAAATGCACTTGAGCGCGTAGCCGTTACTATGTTTTTACTACTTTTGCGGGTGGAATGCCAAATGCTTTTTTAAACGCAATGGTGCGCAGCACCACGCTCTCCCCGTGTGCGGTGGGCAGGGTCGAGACGCGGATGTCGACGTCCTGGCCCCGGTCGGGGGCCTTCATGCGCCCGTCCTGGGGCAGGCGCCGCTCGGCGATGTTGAGCCCAGCCTGGATCTTGATGCGGGTGGTCTTGAATTTTGTTTGTGATATTAAAGGAATGATTTATTTTTTTATTTATTTTAAGTTACGGAGGTGATAGTTTATAATTGTGGAGTTGGGTGTTTAGTGTTGTTATAAAAATAATGGAAAAATTGATATGTTTTTTAGATAAAGGTTGGTCGAAGCTGTCCGGCACGGCCGGCCCGGTGTCGTTGACCGCAGGCGCCGCTTATGCCCCCAAGCAGCAGGCGATCGGCAAATGGTACGACAACGGCGCCAGCGCGGCGCGTGGGGTCTACGATCATCCCGGCGCGAAGAGCGACAACCTGTGAATACAAAAAACATTGCAAAGTAAATGCAATTAGTTTCAGAAAAGAAAAGGTGAATTACATGAAAGGGTAAAATCAGTATAATATGCTTATTTGCAATGCATTACATATGTCAAGAATAGAAGAATGGAAAGCAAATTGCATTAACTGTATATATAGTTTCGTTGTTAATATATATTTCGATCTAAGTGATTTATACTGTCTCGGCATGGCGACCGATCTATCCTAATCACTTGATTTAAGTATATATCGATATAAGGATTATATATCGTTAATATCTATAGCTGATCTAGTAGATTTAGCCTTGTGGATAAGAGCATGCCTGAACCATAGGTTCACCCGAGCTGTGTCCTCGATGTCCATGTCGCCGTAATAATCGAACATTAGCACGCACGTGTCGAGAGGGGCTCCATCACGGAGTAGCAGCAGACGGTCGAGAAACTCCTTCTGTCGACGAGCGGGCGCATCCTGCTCAACACGGAGCAGTCGCTGGGTTACTACGATCCCAAGACGGGGGAGCTGGAGACGATCTAACCGTGTCAGAAGGATGTACCAGGAGGCAAATGATGGCAGTGGTGCATGGTACGATGGGAGGTTCTGTGCACGAGCCGGAAGGGGTAGTGGTGGGTGCGGGAGCGGATGGTGCCGATGACCTTCTCCGGCTCCGTCGTCGCGAAGATGAACTTCACGTGCTCCGGCGGCTCCTCGACGATCTTGAGCAGCGCGTTGAAGCCCTGCGGCGTCACCATGTGCTGGTGTCACGCCTGATGGCACGGTAAACATCAGGGCAGCGACGACACATGAAGAGGAACATGAAGTAGAGAAAAGAGAAGAGGCGTAGTGCGTAGAGTCGTTTCCTGGTAAAGAAAACATAAAGTAGAAAAAGTAGAAAATGACATGTCTTATTATTGTTATACGGTATAGCTAGGGTGAAATTCACCGTTGGAATTCGCTTGGATATTTTTTAAAAACATCATGAGTTGCAATTAGGAGTCTGACTTTGATCATGAGTTGCAATTAGGACTCCGACTTTCATCTCAAGTTAGCATGTCGGATGACCGAGCTGCGGCTGAAACCCGAGCCGCCATGCCGTCCATTGCGTCGCCGCCCAGATCGCCACCACGGCGATAGCGAAGACGACGGCAATCTGACCCCAAAGTATTCGGCCCCCGCGCATACAGGCTCCAATCGGCAAAAATGTGTTACTGCCAAGAATCTGAAAATATCAGAAGAAGAAAACCAAATTTTAGTTTTAAAGAAACAAAATTCTTAATATAAGTTACAAAGAGGAATAATAAGACTTACAGTTCTTAGCTTCTGTTGATCTCTAACAAGAAGTTGAAGAAAATGTTTACATTGAGGGTGTTTCGACCAACATTAAAACTTTGAAAGAGAAGCCAACAATCAAATCTATGCCATCGATTGACGTGGAATTTAATCTGTCGCACGACATTGTAAAACGTCTGAACACGATCGTATCAACGCTGAAACTTCCTTATGTATTTGTTTTAGAAAAGTGAAAATTTACGTTATTGAAAAAATAAAATTCGTAGTTGAATGTTTATAGTCGTTTATTTGTAATAGTTTAAATTAAAAATAATTGAAATGTTTTTTAGTAGGTAAATGTTTAAGTAAGTTTGGATATTTATGTAGCTGTTTTCCTGGGCAAGGTGTAATTGCTGTGGCATTTTCAGGGATCATGTGTGCTCATCGAGTTGCAGCTGATATTGGTAAGTTCAGGTTCCACTAACATCCCCCCTAAAATGAACTGAGTTTGAAGGATTGGAAGCTTTATTTATGTCGTCGCGCCCGCGGATACGCTGGTCGCCGCCCGAGCAGAACGCCCATCCGCCGTCCTTCGGGCTCGGCCCGTTGCCGGTCAGGAGCACCACACCGATCCGCGAATTCGTGCGGGCGTCTTCGAGCGCCGCGTACAGCTCGTCGACCGTGTCTCCGTCGTCCGCGTCGAGATCGAGCACATAATCGCGCGTGACCGCGGACGCGTTCGCCGCCTTGTCGTCGTAGAGTGGGCGGATGCCCGCGTAGCTCCACGTCACATCATCGGCCGAAACCCGCTGCGCGAAATAGCGATTCACGGTGTGATGGAAAGATTTAGGAAATATGACGAGGTTCTTGAACCTGGATGGCCCTGTGCCATGGGATAATTGGAACCTGTGCAGCTGGGCTACTGGTGAGCGCAAGATAAGGCATATGCAGCTATACATACATTGCGAGACAAAGACAAAGGTGTGGTCTAGTGGCGCACGGGTGCGTAACGCGTGGGAATCTGCCCTTTGGTTCGGAATAACAGTTGGAAACGACTGCTAATACCGGATGATGACGTTAAGTCCAAAGATTTATCGCCAGAGGATGAGCCCGCGTAGGATTAGCTAGTTGGTGTGGGATATAATTGAATTGTATGTTTAAAATAGGTGTATTTTATTGTATGATAATAATTTTTATTGATAAAGAGTTTTTGTATAGTAAAATAAATTATTAATAGGGTAAAGAGATAATTTATAGAATGGGAGAAAATTTTTGTAAATTGTGTGTGAAAAGCTATAATGTGCTTTGAAGGAGATTGATCTATTAACCACCCTATCGCTAGATTAAACCAAAATACCCATCCAAACATGCAAAAAAGAAAAATCAAACTTTGTCTTTTCCTACGCTCAAAGAATCTAATCACTGATAACCTTGTTCGAGACCAGCATCATGATATCCTCAACCTGAGCATGGCTTTGCATATTCAGCGCATTCTGTGAATCTGACGCGGCGATCAGTTGCAGACCCCATGCCCGGTAATCGGTATGAACACGGTAAACACGATCGGCGTTGGGATGTTGCTTGTCTGATGCTGGAGTTGTCGTTGTTGAAGAAGGAACTCGGTTTTCCGGGGGGATCTCAGTAAACTCGGAAAGAATTGCCCTGAATTCGTCACCGCCAATAGTTTCTTTCTCGAGAAGCACTTCAACGAGCTTATCCATGGCTTCACGATTGTAGAGAGTAACTCACATTCCTTAATCCTTCTTCTTGTTCAGAGCTCCTCTTGGAATCTTGCTTATGACCTTACGCAATACCTTCTCATCAAGTACTGCATATTGCTTTTTGATCTCCCTCATCGCCTTCTCCCCATAGGCATCTACTTTGTCCTCCTGAAGCTCGTCGACCAGCTCGGACGATAGCGACGCGAAATTGTTCACGAAGTTCAGCGGGTTCTTGATCTCGTGCGCGATGCCCGCCGTGAGCTGTCCCAGGGAGGCGAGCTTCTCGGACTGGATCAGCCGGTTCTGCGCTTTGTTAATGAGATAATGTGTTAGTTTATGAATGGAGTAGGAAGGGCGATTTTTGTTGGGGAAGTTAGGGAAGATTTGTGTAAGGATTTGAAGGATGTAAAGGAGTAAGTTATAAGGGGATAAGGGATTAGGGTGTTTTATTTAGAATAGTTTGTTTTTTTTAGAAGGTGGTTTTAGGTGGATGATTTTTAGTTTGAATTTAGTGTTATTAGGTATGTGTGTGTTTATATATTGTTATTTTAAGTTGTGGATAAATAGAACGGATATTTTTTTATTAAAATAAATATATAAGTAAAATATTTTGTTCATCGCCGGTGTGGAAGAGTGGAGCAACAAGAAGCCTCCCATGCCTATGTTGGTTTATTTTAACGCAGATGATCTAAGGAAACAAGCTGAAGCTTCCACAAAGAGATTTCAGCAAGGTTTTCCCTTCTCTAAAATCATGATATTTTTGTCGATTTTCGTTCGGGATTAAAAAATTATTAAATAATGCATTTCTAGAAATTATATTAAAAGTTAAAGCAATTTAATCAAGTGAATCTATGAGGGAATTAAAAATTTACTTTAAAAATCATGGCTAGAAATATTTTTGTAATATTTTTTGTAGCCATTCTCATTCCTCCTTCTTCCTGCGGCTGAAAGCCGGTTGCCGCAGCAACCGGGTCTGCCTCTCCGGCGAGGAGCGGGATGGGGAGGGAGGAGGAAAATCGATGGCCTGGTGCGGGCAGGCCGCGCTAGCGCGGCCGACGCCCCTTCTGCTACTCTCAGTCAACAGTCAAGATCCAATATCCGGAGATTAATTAGTAAGACTAACCAATCAACACGTGCAATCTTGAGCTGTAAAGTAAAGCCTAGCTAGCTGATTAGGTGCTAATCTCCTGTCCAGATGCCCAGCTATGACCCTTCCGCGCATAATCCTGGCGCTGCGGCGCGCCGACATTGTCGTGCCAGCTGGTCCACATCTCCTTCAGCTTCGCGGGATCGCGCGTCGTGCCCATCGCGGCCTCTATGTCGGAGCCGTTGATCGGCTGGCCGGCGAGCATGCCCTTGCCCTTCAGCGACTCCATGCCGTAGTCGGCCTGCGACACCTGGGTAGCGTTGAAGGTGTTGGTTTCCAGGATGTCGGCGCCGGCATCCAGGTAGGCCTTCTCGATCTCGGCGATGACCTTCGGCTGGGTCAGCAGCAGCAGGTCGTTGTTGCCCTTCACCGTCGCGCCCGCCTTCGTGAACGCGGGGATCGCCTCGGCAAAGGCATGCGCCTCGGCGTTGCAGCCGCCGGTGAACGCCGCCGGGAAGAAATAGAGCACGACCGGCCCCTTCTTCAGCGCCTCGGCGAGGTGGACGGGGATCACCTTTCCGGCATCCATCGCGCCGCAAGTCGAAACGCGCTGCTCTCTGCGGCACGGTGGATGGCGGAACAAGCCCGGCATGACGTTGATAGGTGACGCGTGCGTAACCCCGGCGTATCACATTTCCATGACCCTGCGCCCGTTCCATCTCGCCTTCAAGGGCGAGTACACCGGCCTGCTGTCCAAGGCGATGACGGCCCCGGACGGCAAAATCCGGATTCCGCTCAATGAGGAAGCCAAGGGTGGCGGCCAGATTGAGGAGTTCCTCATGGCCTATAACGGTGAGGGCATCCAGCACATCGCCTTCTTCTCTTGAAAAATGAGAAGCCAGTTGCCTTAAGAGATCATGCATCTTGCATGATTTGTTGTCAACATAAGAACCATCTGGTTGCAGCAAGTTCCGATGGATCAGCTCATAATAATATCTCTCTGCTGTGTCTTCTAGTAATTGGCCTTCAACCCAATCAAATTAACATTCCGTATTAACCATCACAAATCCACCCCTTATCAACTTAATCCCACACACATCTCCTCAAATCATACATAATCTTCAAATAAACACAATAATAAAATCATAATTACACCTAACATAACACAACTATCCTTATGCAACCAAGTGAGCATACCTCAATTGGTTGGATTTATTGTGGTGGAATCTGTTCGCCTGGGTTTAAATTCTTGGTACAGATGCTCGCATTTACAACTAATTATTTTTTCAGTGGTAAGCGATATAACTATCAATAGTGAAATGTCCTTGCTCGCGTCAACGGTGACAAGCGAAACTGGCACCCGATGACCAATTGGGGCGTCTGGCCGATGGATGCCAAGCAGCTGGTTTGGTATCGCGCGGCGATACGACCGGCCACCGATGGCGAGATCATCGCGCAGAAGGCGAGCGTCGAACTTCATTAAATTTGACCAAGTTTTTAGAAAAATATACCAACATACAAAAGTTACATATTGCAAAATATATTTAATGTCAAATTTAATGAAACTAATTTCATATTATAGATTTTACTAATTTTTTCAATAAACTTGATCAAACATAAATAACTTCATCCTGCTCGACTACCGCGCGCGCCGGCCGATCATCTACTTCGACCAGGACCACCTGGCCGACTACCAGCCGGCGACGCTCAAGCTGTACCTCGCCTACGACGAGCTGCGCCAGCCGTTCCTGCTGCTGTCGGGATTCGAGCCCGACTTCCTTATATATTTTGAGACAAAGGGAGCATACATTTCACGCTAACAGCCAGTAGGCCTGCTTGGTTTAGAGATGCGGCTTATACTTTTAATTTTACAAATTAATTTAAAAAATAAATTTATATATCGTTATTCATCACTCAGTCTTGACTTCACTGAACCCCAGGCGCCATTAAATGCTGACAAATACTGACCATCGAATTCTCAGCGTTAAATTGGCTTTCCAATGAGGTGATTTTTTTACTTAGTTGCTCCACAGCTTGCTCATTCGCTGTTTTATTCGAATAGACAAGATAGCTACTTCAGGCGGAGATGGCCCGCTTCGTGGCGACCGTCAGGGCCGCTTAGGGGCCGATGCGGTGATTGGTGCGGACGGCGGGACTCGAACCCGCACGGCCTTTCGGCCGCAAGATTTTAAGTCTCGTGCGTCTACCGGTTCCGCCACGTCCGCTTATACTTCCTTTCTTCTTGAAGCTCATCTCTCTGCTTCCTCAAGTCATTGTAGTCATTGTGTTTCTTTGCTAGTGCAGACTCTAATTTGCTTGATTCACTTTTCCGGGACTCAATGTAGCTATTCAAGTTATTGATTTCATCTTTAAGCTTGACGCCCGGCTTCATCACCGTCTCGTCCTTCAGCGCCCAGGGTAGATTGGTCGGCGCGGCCGGATCCTGCATGAAAGCGTTGGCGTAGGGATCGATCAGGATCGAGCGCGCCTGCCGCGCGATCAGACCGCGAAACAGATCGGCGAGCTTTTATAGGCAGTGGTGGCCTTTTCGTTTCACACCCTGACTAAGGAAACAATTTACGAAACGCTCCTTGGATTTTACTACTACTCTACCTGGAAATGAAATGCAGAAATGGCAGCTCAGTTCGTCCTCACGCGCTATTTTCAATGCTAGCTTTTAACTGATTCATCAGGCACATTATATAATGCTGAAAGAACCCCATTCCTTGCCCGACAATGATAACACCGAAAACTATATTTATGCAATACATCTTAGTCATGGCTGACAGTGTGGCATCCTTCAACAAAGCAATTTGCTTAAATGCTTCAAGAGTTGCTTGACCTTAGTGATATAGTCATTCATGGCTTCTTCCGATGATTTCCCTTCAACAGCCTTCCAAGCATCCCACTTGGCTCTCTCCTTCATGCTGAACATTCCAGGACGACTGGTGTCCACAGGCCCAAACTTGGCTTGCTTTGAAATGGACAAATTCCTTCTCTTAGGAACACATACAAGAAAAAGGATAATGGTAGCCCTCCCATTAACTACTTCATTTTCATTTATGAATTTCATAGTAATAGAAATCCATGTCCTACCGAGACAGAATTTCGAACTTGCTATCCTCTTGGAGCGAGATATTTTAGCGAGGATAGGAGAGCGCCTTATCATATCCTCATCTCTCTCTCTCGCACATCTCTTTCTCCCTCTCCTATCTCTCGCACATGTGCCTGCCTCCTTCTCCCTCTCTGTCTTCCACTCCTCCTCCCCCTTCCTCTTCGCGGCCTTGGCCTCGGCGGCGCGGACGCGTTCGATCTCGGCGAGATAGCGCTTCGAATAGACCTCGTTCTGGTAGTTGGTCAGAAATTCGGCTCGGAAGGCGATGCTCTCCTCGAGCGTCCGCCGGACCGGCGCCGCGCCCGAACTCTTAGGCAATGAGCACAACACCGTTCCAAACCGTGGTTGAGAACTTTTACATGACAAACTCGATCACAAGAGCATCAAAGATCATGGCGCAGTGCAGTGCCGTGCTCTTGAAAAAGTGAGAGCTTTAACTTGGGTTTTCACATTTTCTCTCTTATTGATGAGGCTGGCGCAAGCACCCGTGCCCGCGAGCCTTGATGGCATGGAAGATCGCGTGCTGGCGCGGGTCGCCGCACGTCCAGCGGCGCGCGCCGGCTTAGGCGTTGGGGCAATGACGATCGCTGCGGCGCTCGTCATGGGCATCTTCGGCTAGACGGGTACGGGCATAGTCAAGGGAGTACACAAACAGAAGGGAAGAGGCACCAGCTGCTCCTCCAGATGCCAAGTTACCAGCAAACCACTTCCAGTAACCATCTCTGTCCTTCTTAAAGTTGAAAAGTCTTTTGAAGTAATCTTGGTTGAATGCACACACATGAACATATTGAAGATGACAGTCAACCCCACGACGTCGTCGATCATCGTTGCATGTGCTTCGATCATTCATCCAACATAACTACGTCCTCTACTCTCCTATGTGTGGTCATGCAAGATTCTCTGCAAGATCTTTATATGTGGAGAGAAGCTTTTATTCCATACAAACTTCAATACAACGGCAGTAAAAGAACTTGTCGTATTTGCTCTCCAGAGGAGGAACATCAAGTATTGTGATATTTATGTAACATGGTACAGAAAAGTTCTGAAAGGAGATGAGATCTTACCTCGGCAGCCGCCTCCTCGGCGCGACCACCCAGCGGAGCTGACCGACGTGAACGACCTCATGCAGCTGGCGGCGGACCCGTCCGCCTGGGCGGCGCTCGCCACCCTCGTCGTGATGGAGGTGGTGCTCGGCGTCGACAACCTGATCTTTTTTTTGTTCTACACATTTTTTTCTTGAGCGATTTCTGCTGATGAGTTTGTTTTCAGTTACTTCTGCTAGCGAGTCTGACTGTGACTTTCATTTGTTCTCTCTCGATTTAGGCTGCCAACAGAGGACCAAAGATCAAGCCATCAATTCTTACTCACAGTTTTAGTGGCTAATATGAAGAACTCTGAATATTTCGGATGATAAACAGTTAACTGAAAGCAGAATGCAGAGCAACAAACAGAGTGCCAAAAACAGAGTTTTTTTTTTGGCTGCGAACTAATTGCAGCATTTTCTGTGTTCTTAGGAGGTGGATTATATTGTCTGTCAGCTCTATGGGCAGTATCACCGAACGTTTTCTTACGATTCAAGTGAACAGAAAATGGAAGATCATTCTTCTTTTACTTCCTTTTACCATTGGAGTTCAGTCTACTGTTGCCATCAACATCTTTCTTATCTTATATTTTATAGAAATTCTACTACTACGAAACAAAAAAGAACCTTCAAATTCTTTTTTGAAATTAAACTAAGCGTGCTATTCTCAATCGAACTAAAGTCAAACTTTCTAGTGCTTATAAATTATTATATTTTGGTTTTATCCCATTTGCTTCTAAGATGTATAACAACTCTTGGATATTGTGTGAAATCAATAATATGGGTGTTTCTGTTGCTTCTGACATTTTCAATGATTTTGAATATGAAAACATTTTCAAAGTCGGCAAGAACAACAACACCGGTTCTCAAGAAATAGCATTCCAATATGGTACAGAAGAAGAACCCTCATGCATCCCACAACAACAAGAAAGTCAAGCCTGATGTCAAACCCAAGGCTGCAACCAATTTTAAGAAGAAAGGCAAGGGAAAGGCAAAGGGAGACTGCTTTGTGTGTGGCAAGTCTGGGCATTAGAGTTCGTGAAGACAAAACTGAAGCAGATTCGTATGACAAAATTGTCGAATCTCTGAATGCTGTTGATGACATCATTAAGAATATTTTTGAGAAATAAGATGGTTTGCAGGTGGTGTAATTTTGGTGTATAATACACAATTACATCATTAAGACACGCTGATATTCCCGAACTTAAAGGCGTAACCATAATTCCGGCTTTTAATCCGTCCGGCAATCCGATTTTCACTAAACTAACCGAAAGGAGCACGCTGGGCGAGGGGGATTACGTACTGCTTTGGAAGTCATACATCTTATCATTAGAAGAGTCATCTACAGGTAAAGCAAATACAAGACATGTACTCCTTGATGCCAAAATCCCAGAACCAGGTGCCTGATCTATAAATAAGTTGTTGTGATGAATTTCGGAAGTGGCAGGGCCTCAGAGGTAAAACAATGCTACTATAAAATTGATTTTTGGTTGAGAAAAATAATTGGTATTGTTAATATAATTGATATAGTTATTATATTTTTTATGGATTTATAAAAAAAAATTTAAAAAAGTAAGTAAGATATAATAGAAGTAAAAATAGGAGGTGAATAATTTTTTGTTTTTGGAATTCAATTTAACAACTCCTCAAAATATTAAACATAAAATTACCGCGTTATCAAAAATATATAAACCAAAACAACCCCATCTTAAATAAAAACTAAATAAAATAAACCTAAAACCTACTAAACTACATTCCCAAACAATTAAAACACTCTAATTTAAATTGTGTATTTGATAAAGGTTTAATATTTAGTATTTATAAAAAATTTATATAAATTTATAAGAAAAAAGTAAATTATTTTATTAAAAAGTGGGTAAAGGATATGAACAGATATTTTTTGAGAGACGATATATATGTTATTAATAATTATTTTTTTTTTAAGTTTATATTATTTAGAGGGTAGAATTATGTTATTATTTTTGGTTTTTTATGATAAAATATTTTGGGAGAAGTTATTATATAATATTTTTTTTGTTTTTAAGAAGTATTTTATAAATTAGTTTGATAAGTTAATAATTATTCAGATGAAGAGTTCTTGTTGCATCCAGCAACAGTCAGAAGGAATGACCGATCTGCTCAAAGTGTGGTGGGTATACCTTTTCACCGTTTAATGTGTATTATTCTAACACTGGCATCGACTTCAAATGGCGTGTACAGTGCTTATAATTCTTCGCTAGTGCTGTGGAAGTACTCACTGTCGATTTTGCTGGTTTGGCAACTTTGTCTTTCTCAAGGGATATATCAGATGCAGGATCAACATGCAGCGCCTCAAGAATACGGCCTGGCGATGGTCTGCAGGGAAATAAAATATTATAATTGCAGTATCCAAGCTAAGTCAGGCCTCAGAAATCAGAGCATAGAAAGAGGCTGGGTTGGCTACTAAAATGAAAGGATTTTGCTTCAAAATCCTTGCTAATTTGACAAGGATTGTATTCCTTAATTATTTCTCTATTTTTTATTACTTAATTAGATTGCGACTAATTTGCGAGACAAATCTTTTAAGCATAATTGCTCCGTGATTTGACAATGCGGTGCTACAGTAAATATTTGCTAATGACGGATTAATTAGGCTTAATAAATTCGTCTCGTGGTTAACTGACGGATTCTATAATCAGATTATTTTTTTTTTTTGGTTATAATTTATTTTTTTTTAATATTTAATTATTGTTTTATTATTATAATAGGTATTTTGTTTAAGTCGTGGGTATAGGTAAAATTCAGTAGATAAAAAATAATTATATTGGAATTTATTAAATGTAATGGAGATTAGGAATTCATCATGCTTCAGGAGGTTTTTTTTTTTGTTCTTCCTCAGAATGCAGCAGATACATACATATAGTATTGTTAATTATACAGTTTAATTCTATATGCTTTCGAAACAATGATCGATTTGCGTGTGCGCACTCAGAGAGATGATTGAAGGCAGTGGCGGGAACACCGTTTCTGCAAACATCAAAGCCGCGATACCGAGGTATCCGAGCTGCGCGATCAGGTCTTGGATCCAGCTGTCCATCGTTCACCAATTTAGACCGATGGCGCGGCCAGGGAATGGCCGCAGGATTGTGATTTTCATGCTATCTTGAATCCTCAATGTTATCAGCCAAGCACACTTACTGTTATACAGTAGTACAGAAACCCTAGTCGGTACTGGTTCTGCAACTGGCACCATAATTGCGGCTCTGATGAGTACACTTATTTGTGCCAAATCAGCACATATTTCATCAAGCACAGATCCAGAACGGGCTCCTTTCGCCTAGCAACGCTGGAAGGCGAAGAGTTCGACCACTCCTGGAACGCTGCTTCCCTCAAGCATTTCTATGTCTAAACGGGTGGCACCCAAATCGCCAACTTATAAAAATGTACATATTACAAGAAAGGACGTTTTCATGTCAAATAGACTCATGAACTTGGCTAGATAATTTATTGTGATGTAAAAAGATGTTTTTATAATTTCTTGCGATGTAAAAAATTATGTTTTTATGGAGTGCAATGTAATTTACTTTCATATGTGCAATATTCGGCAACCGAAGACGCGATGGTTTGGGAACCATCGCATCTGTTGCTAGAATCGCCGTGAGGCGAGAAGAGGTGTGGGGCACAACCAACCGTCATGTCCCTGAATTGGTTGCTGCTCTATCCAAATATATGGATGAGATCACCCAAATATTTTTTCATTAAAAAAAAGATCTACTTGTTTGCTAGTACTAGTTGCTACCGAAACATGTTAGGGAGCATTGCTCGACTAGAAAAAGCAGAGAATCCTGTGGAGGTTGATAGAAATACAGTATGTACTGTAGGAAAATTATTGTGAATATATTTAGGTTGATAGTACTTATTCTAAACATTCTACTATCTAGATGTTTATAGACTACTGGTACGAGATACGACACATTCTAACTATAAATCAGGATAGGGAATGTTCCACATCCTATATTAGATTTGTTTTTATGGGACAAAGGAGTAGTATTCTTTGTGTTGATGAGTGACGATTGGTGTGCGAGATTTTATCTGATGCCGACAGATCGAGTAGCTGGAGATGAGTAACCACTTGTAGAGAAGACAATGTTCCCTTGATGATTGTTCTCTGTGTTCTTCTGAATGTTTAGGAGCTCTGTATTGTATTATTTGTATTTTATAAAATAATGGTTTTTTTTTGATGTTTATTTTTTTTATGGGTGGTTTTTAATTAGTTTTAAATAGAATTTAACGTGGTTATGATATTTTATTTGTTAAAATAAGGGTAGTCGAGTGTTCGATTTGTTATTATTTTTTTTTTTTTTTTTTTTTTTTTTTTTTTGTAGAGATGAGGTTTTATTATATTGTTTAGTTTGGTTTTAAATTTTTGGGTTTAAGTAATTTTTTTATTTTAGTTTTTTAAGTGTTGGAATTATAGGTATGAGTTATTGTATTTGGTTATTGGAGGTTGTAGTGAGTCGAGATCGCGTTATTGAATTTTAATATGGGTAAAAGAGCGAGATTTTGTTTTAAATAAAATAAAATATATAATTATTTGAAATTTTTTTTTGATATATGATATTTAATTATTTTTATTTTGTAATATATTTATTAAGAAAAAATGTTTGGTTTTAGTAATTAGGGGATAGGAGAAAGGTATTTATTGAGATGAAGAAAGATTGAGAAAGTGAAAATGTGTGTGTGTGTGTGTTTGTGTTTATTAAGGATTTATTTGAGTGAAGTTTATTTTATTTTATTTTATTATTAAGATGATGTTTATTATAAATTTTGTTTGTTATAGTGAAAAGTACGTAGGTATGGAGTTTTTATTGTTAGGATAAATACGTATTATGTAGTATTGTTGAATTTTATATTGGTGGTTTTTGTGATTTTTATATTTGTGTTTTTTTATTCAGTCCATTGAGGATATATGCGATCAGTTCATCGCTATCCATGGACTTGCCTACTGTTGCTATCTCATCTGCAAACGATTTCATTTTACCAACATAATCAGAAACTGAAAGATTACCCTTCTTCATAGTGATGAGGGCCAGCCGCACGTTTGAGTTGACAAGTAGGAAGGAGTTACTGTCTATTTTCATCTGTAGTTCCTCTGCTGCTCTTTGAACATCCTTGAGAACGTTCCCTGGGCTTAGCTTCTCCATTTTCTCCACCTTTTCTCCAAACAACCTCAAGACTTTGGCTCCTTCGTTAGCGATGTTCCTTGTTATTGAGTTTTGATGGGATGGGGCAGTAGGTTCACCTTTTTCATTGTTTTATACGCATGTTCGAATGTGTTTGCTGAGTTTTGTTTGTGATTAGGTGGTGGACCATCAGATCATGCATGATACCAATCTTTCGTTCCTGGCCCTGTTTGCCGCCGCGCTGCTTGAGAATACGTACCTTGCGGTATTCGCGCATTTGCAGGCGCAGGCCGGCGGGGGCGTGGTTGTCGGCCGCGCCGCTGGCGCGGAACAGGACGGCCAGGGTATCGCTGTCAGCGGCGGCCAGTTAGAAAGTTGATTAGGTCATAAAAGTCAATTTATCATATGCTTCATTTTGAAGAAATTTAGTGCGAATTCGAGTAATTTCTGTAAAGCTCTGGCAAAATTCCTGCGTTTGGAAGTGCAAGAAAGAATATTGTGTGCCTCGCTAATCCAGTTGGGGAAGCCACACGTCCCGGAGAGACCGCGGCGACGCGACAGATGGTGATTCGGACGACCCGCGGGAGCGGTGAGAATTCATGTTTCACTCCTTCTGATGAAGAAGGAGTGGCGACCCACGCGAGCCGTTTCCGGGCGTGCGCCTAAGTTAGGCGGCGAGTTGGGTGAAGTAGTCAGCGTCGGTGGGGGAGGGTGCCCGCCAGGTTTGCTTGCTGGTGACGGATTCGCATGCTCCGAGCACGATGGCGAGGGCGACGTGTTGCGCTTTGGCGGGGGTCTGTTTGATGAGTGCGGCGAGTTAGTTTAATAAGAAATATTTAAAAAGTGTTTGTTTGTATTTTTTGTTTATTTTTTAATGGTGTTGTTTGTTTTTGTTTGTTGAAATTGTTTAAATTTTTTATAAATTTTGGATGTTATATTTTTGTTGGATGTATTAGTGGATGAAGAGTTACATCTATTTCCCATAACATTATTTCATAAAAAGCATATTGGTCATAGTAAGGATAAACAAGTGCGATGAAGTTACACTCAAAACTAAAGATCCATTCGGCGCATTTCATTATATGATTATCCCACACTAATATGATGTATCTCTTAGTTCGCAGTCTTCATGTTGAAAGAGGCAAACCTAGGTATTTTATTGGGAAGCACACCCTCATGACTGGTATTCCTTCCAGGAGCGAAGACACCTGGGTCCTCTATTATTGGAAAGCTGCAGGGAGGCTTTAACTAATTACTCCTTAATTAGTTCTAACGAAAGGCAAGCAAGCGACTAAGTTAGACCCACAAATGCAGGAACAACCAACAAGAGAAAACATCCAAAAGGCGCATCAACAATTAAAAACGTTAACAGCAGACTCACAATGTGATAGCAGCGCACAATGTAAAGTAGTGGCGGTTTCATAATTATAAGAGACCAAATATAGTCTTTCCTTAATTGATTACAGTAGTAAGGTTCTGATATCAATTGTAATTATTAAAACCTGTCTGGCTCTGCTGCAAATTATAATCCAAAACTGATTTTGAATTTTAGAAGTAAACTTAAAGGTTGTTTATGGATGGGAAGATTTAATGTTGTTAAGATGTTAATGTTATTCGTTATAATATGAAAGTTTGTTTTTTTTTAAAATTTGTATGTTGAAATTTAATTTTTAATTTGATGGTATTAAGAGGTGAGGGGTTTTGGGAGTTGATTAGGTTCACCGACCTCGAACTGCGCTATTCGGCGCCGAAGGGCGCACAGTTCGGGCTGGGCGTCAGTAACCTGTTCGACGTCTATCCGCGCGCGATCGTGCCGGCGAACAATTCGACGGGCGTGCTCGGCTACCCGTATTTCTCGCCGTTCGGGTTCACGGTTGGCGGCTACCTGACCGACCTCATGTCCTGGCACTGGCTGTTCCTGGTCAACGTCGTGCCGGGCATCCTCGTGACGGTCTCGACGGCGATCCTCGTCGACTTCGACAAGCCGAACCTCTCCCTCCTCGACAAGTTCGACTGGTTTGAACCTGTTCTACGGTCAGAAGCAGGCGCTGTTCGACGTCAGGATGGACATCCCCAAGCAGCGCGTGACCGCCTTCATCGGCCCGAGCGGCTGCGGCAAGTCGACCCTGCTGCGCACCTTCAACCGCATGAACGACCTGGTCGATGGTTCTTCTTGAGTTGTGTGGGGCATGGTTATGCCGGTGTGTGGCATAACTATGTTGGAGCCTGTCTTATTTTATTTGCTTAAGCAACTTGAACCCTAATGAACAAATTTAATATCAGTAATAAATTCAAGAATCATGGTAGTCGTGGGTGGTTGTTATAGTTAAGAAGAGATTAAAGAGATATGGTGAGTAAGTGTAATGTGGTATTTAATGGTATTTTAGAAAGGAAAAGATATTAGGTAAAAATTATAGAAATTTAAATAATTTGTGGATTTTAGTTAATAATAATGTATTAGTATTGGTTGGGTGAACAGGTGCGCCTGAGCAAAGTGTACCTGGCCACGGCTAATCTGCCTGATTTCATTACTATGACGGTGCTGCACGGCGACCTCAACCGAGCTTTGAGCCGCCCGGGCCTGCTGGCCATCAGTCGCAGCGAGGCAACTCGCCTGTTAGTTGTTGGATCCATGAAATGGCCACTATCAAAATTGCTAATTTATGGCTCCTTGAGCTCTGATGGTGAAAGCCATAGAGGCACTAAAAAAAATTCGAATGGGACATATAAAGGAGGGATTGGTGGTGGTTCTGGAGGGACAATCCTGTTAGCGCGTGAAGTAGCCGCGCCAGACCTTCAGCGGCTGGCGCCACTTGGGGTTGCTGGCCATGATGCCGCCCTTGCAGTAGGCGTAGCCGCAGGCGGCCAGGCCGTTGCTGACGAACTGCGCCAGTTCGGCGAAGTAGGCGTCGTGCTGTTTTTTTTATTTGGTTAAGAGAATTTTTTGTTATGGTTTTTATATTTAGGGTTAGTAATAATTTTGTTTAGGAAGTTAATTTTTAATATACGAGTGATATTAGAAGTTAATTTTTTGTTTTTTTTTTGATATTGAATGTATATAAAAGTGTTATCTACAAGATACTGAAGAAACACAATCCAATAGTTTCTAGTGTATAATAGACTATGGAAATGGTTCTCCTTATATATGACCTGAGTAACTAACAAGCAAGCCTAGTGTAGTTTCATCAGAATCTCACAGACTCATACTACTTAAGTGTTGCTAGGATTATTATTTTCATTAATATCGTTAAGAAATACCAATACTCAACTCGGGGAATGTTCTTGAGATGGAGGTCTGTCATAAATCGATTATCAAACTAACTTCATAGCAATATATAAAATCATATATTCTAAGTTTTAGATCTTGTTGGTTGGTGTTTAGATATTTGAGATGATGTTTTTTGAGGAATATATTTAAAAGATTGAATGGTAATATGTTTTTCGTGAGTAATATTTTATGTTATAGTGATGTTAATATAATATTTATTTAGAATTTTGGGTATTTTAGAGTATATTGTTGTACGGTTATCTCAAAACAACTCGGCCTCCTTCCAAACAACAATCTCAAAATAGCTTCGAAAAGTTGCACTACCGTTCGTGATCATTGATCGAAAATCGAGCATTGTGCTCCTTTCACACCAACCAGCCTTTATACAAAGATAATTTGTTATTTGTGCTGCATGATTTTTTTAACGTACTGACGGCTTGATGTATTCGTTTATAAAAGGTTTCAGAATGTTCATAGACAGCTTGGAGTTTCTTTTTCTCATGGGCAATGAATTGCTGAAATTCTTCTTTAAGCTGTTCTTTTCGTTTGTTATTGCCCCTTCCAAATCCACCACCACCACTGCTATCTCCTCTCGGTCTAGGCTCATCGACTACAAGATAGAATCCTCCTCCCATATCACTTCCATTTAGTTCCAACGCCTTCTCTTTGCCTTCTGAAAACTCAAGGTAAGCAATTCCTTTGGGCTATCCTTCGGCCAATCGTCGGGCGCGACCAACAGCAGCTTCTCGGCGCGGCACCGTTATACGGGCGCCGGGACTACGGCGACCGCCTCCTGGTTCATTGGCGCCGCCTTCGCGCCCCTGGCTGCCCTCCTGCTCGCGAGCAACTTTTCAATATTCCTTATTTCTTTAATTGCAAATTTCAGTTATATTTAAATTGTATACCTACTTGGACTCTTCTTTTTTTTTCTAATTTTAGAATTTTGATTAATTTCGTATTGGGTTCCTATGCGGACTTCTTCTTTCAATATTGCTTACTTTCTTTCTCCTCGCTTCATAAAAGTGAATTAATTTCATTGGCGAGGGGGTTATAAATCAACTGATGGATTACTTCACTAACATTATTAACAAACAAAATTAACAAACAAAACGAATAAATAGAGGGATTCTGACCATCAGAGCAAAGGCTTTGCATGCATCTATCAACAACAGGAGCAGCACACCGCATGCATGCATGCATGTAAATAAAGTGAAGGGGGGGAAATAAAGGGCCTGTGGATTGCCACTCAAACGCATGCACATAAAAGCTACATGGAGCTTACCAATGAAGGTACTCTCTTTGCTCAACATTATCTTATCTCTAAACAACTATGATGCACAAACACTTCAGAAAAGTTGAGCATTGGTGTCTAATGACATGTGCAGCTCTGATACGCTTAGGATGCTTATCGACCAAATGTCGGATGATTATACAGAAAAAATAACTTCTTTCAGTGTGTGTGTGTATATGAAGATGAATTATTTCTTTGTGGGCACACTGATCTCACTTTCTGAGATGATCATGATATTGGCCACATATTTAAGTTGTAATTCACTAGAATCATCATTTTTGTCCCACGAACCATGTAGGAGTTTTTCTTTTGTGGTTGAGCTGTTGGCTGTGCAAACCGAACTTTCTAGGACAAGACATGGGTTCCACTTGTTAAAGAAGTTGGATGTTGACAGGTAATTCGTCTCTCTGTTGTTTAGCATGCTATGCATTTTTTTCTCATATTAGTCAACTTACCATTTATCGACAACAGCCGCAAGCTGATCGCCGAGGCACTCGCGAAGGCGGCCTGACCTGTTCCCCTCCCGCCTGCGGGAAGGAAACCGGGGAACCGCCACTCTCCGCCCACGTTGGCTTGCTGCATCGCAGCAAAGCCAGCCAGGGCAACATTTGTGAGGGGGAAAAGAGCAAGACTGAGTACTACCCACGGTACTCAGCAAGTCATACCGGAAGAGGAGGTATGATGCAAGATATATCCAAGGGAGGCTAAAGGTTCTTTTGCATAAAGCCGGCATTTCAAAGCAGTAGTTGAAAGCAGTAAAATATAAAAAACCATATTTATATATTTCTTATCGCAATTAATTTCAAATACCTATAAAACAATTTTTTAAAAACATAAATAAATAAACTACAACATTATATACACCTATATATACCTATATAAATTCTCCCTTATAACAAAAACTAAATTTCTTGGAGCAGATCATTGAATTCATTTTGGTGCTTGTATGTACAATTAATACCGGTGTAACAGAGTCAGTAGGGGGTTTCTTGTAGTGACCTCACTGTCAATACCCAAATTTAGCTTCTAAAGTAAGAAATAGGTAACCATAGATAAATTTTTGGTTATATGGATAAGTTTTTTAGTGGTGATTTTTGAGATTTTGGTGTATTTGTTATTTAAGTAGTGTATTTTGTATTTAATATATGGTTTTTTATATTTTATTTTTTTTTATTTTTTTTATTTTTTAAGTTTTAGATGGTTATAATTTTATCGATCGATCGAGATGGATCTCCACTTCCCCTGCAATAACAAATTAATTAAGTTTTATTCAAGATGGCCATGGATGAACCGGCGTGTTAATCCAAATGCCTATCGTTGAGAAGAAAAAGAAACAAAAACTGCAAGAAATAATTAATTTTCTTCCGCAACTTGGTCATTATATATGTCCATACATACCTCCCCAATGTGTGCCATACATAGTTTGGCATAAGCTGATTATAAGCCATAATGGCTTATGAACGACAAAAAAATTACGAGTAAAACTTTTTATATGTGTCCTTAGCTATTTATAAACTATTAGCATAGTACTCTCTTATCATATCTTCCTTTGGGATTAAACAAATACGATATCTTGGAATACTTCCGGGTGAAATGCTACAATGGTATATCCGTGCGCTTGCGGATCACATCTGTAACCATAAATATACTATGAATATTTAGATGTTTTTGCCAGTATTTTGGTACGTCATCCATATTTGAGTTGATTTTTAAGTTTGTTCGTTTTTGGAAATACTAATCCGTTTTTAATCGGATTTTAAGTTTGATTGTTTTTGGAAATACAAAATGAGTCGTATAATAAATCTTATTTATGGTAGAACGAAGCGGCGTCGAAGCCTGTAAAGCGGCGGTGCACAATCTTCTCGCGCAACGCGTCAGTGGGCTGATCATTAACTATCCGCTGGATGACCAGGATGCCATTGCTGTGGAAGCTGCCTGCACTAATGTTCCGGCGTTATTTTACTATATTATTTTCCCTATGTCCTTAATCTCTCTAAAAAAATCCACAAGTGCTTATATTTGTGGATGTACCTTTTGTAAAATCAAAGGTATTTTTGATTATTATTTTGTGATAAACAATTGGGCATTGGAGATTATTGGTTTGTTATTTAACCCCTAACCTANGATCATCGGCCAGGCGACGGCGCCGATCTTCGACGCCGGCACCCTGTTGCCGTTCAGCTTGCGCCGCTGCTGGCGGGGAGGTCGCGCCGGTCCGCGAAGCGGCGAACCGTCCGGGGGACGGGTCGAGGCGAGGCCGGGCGGCGCCCCATGCAGGCCGGCACGCGGACCCTGAAGAAACCGGCAGCCCCGCCGTGTTCATCCGCCCGCGCCGGGCCGAGCCGCCGGTTGCCAAGACGCCGATGCCGCGCTTCGAGGACGTCGCGGACGAGATGGACGTTCGGCGCCAGCTGGCCCGCTTTCGACCTGCCCAAGGCGCGCCTGCTGATGGCCGACCGCGACTTCGCCGGGCAGGAACGGATGGCGTTCCTGAAGGACGAGGGCATCCCCTTCGGGCGGACGGCGTCTACCTGCAGGCCCGGATGGAGCCCGTGGCCGAATGCATGCTGGTCGTGATCGGGGCAACGCCTGAGGGCCGGAAGGAACTGGTGGGTTTCCAGGTCGGGGGGCCGGATCGCACCAGCGGCAACAGCGCAGAACGCCGAACCGAAGATGGCTGGCCCTGGCAGCCGCCCGGGCCGGAGCGGAGCTGCCCCCTGCCGCCCGAGCCATGTCCGCCAGTGCGCATCTGTGCGGAGGATGCCGCCGCCGATTTCCGTCCGGCTATCGGCGAGGTGCTCCTGGTGGAAGAGCCGCAGGGCGCGGGCGTTCGGGTCGATAGCGGCATTCTGGAAGGAGACACGTGGCTGCCGGGATGGTCGATGGCCGTCTGGCCTGCCCGCTCGCGGAACTCGGGCGGACACGGTTGCGCCGGATGTTTCTTCCTGTCCATGGAGGGCTGTCCTTTGATTCAGGAGCGCGCCCTCCTCCACCGGCTTCGCCAGGAAGGCGTCGTGAGCCGCGCCCGCCTCGCGCACCGCGCCGACCTGCGCGTCCTGGGCATTGGCCGAGACCATCAGGATGCGCCAGCTGTCCCTCGCTTGCCCCGCTCGAGGAGGCCGGCTTCCGGCCCGCCGGGACGCCAGCCGGTGATCCGCGCCGGCGTCCCGGCAAAGCTGGTCTGCCAGGAGCGGCCATCGCCAGCTGTCCCTCGCTTGCCCCGCTCGAGGAGGACGGCTTCCGGCCCGTCGGGACGCCAGCCGGTGATCCGCGCTGCCGTCCCGGCAAAGCTGGTCTGCCAGGAGCGGCCATTAGATAATAGTTGGATTTGGTATATGGGTTGTAGTTTGTTAATTTTTGATTTGATCGGGGTAAATTGAATGTAGGGAAAATTGAATTTAAAATAATAAAATATAATAAGAAAATCCGTGGCCTGTCAGTAAAGGAGTAAAGTCATGCGTACCCTCATCATCGCCGCCGTGGCTGCCGGTACGACGCTGTGCGCGATACCCGCCGCCGCCCAGACCACCGGCGCGCCGTGTCATTGGTCACACCACTTAACCAGACCCGTTCGTCTCCTTTCCTTAAGCCATTACCTCTGAAACCATCCAAGGCTTTGGTTGCAACTGGAGGCAGAGCACAGAGGCTTCAAGTGTAAAAATAATAGTATTAAGAAGAAGTATTATGTTATATAATTTTGATTATATTAAAGGTAATATTTTTTATTATATTAAATTAAAAGGACGAAAGATATTTATTTGAAATTTTGGGAAGACCATGCCAAGCGGCTCTTCGGCCTGCCCGATGCCGAGGCGGTGACGGTCACCGACCCGGCCCGCGGCATCGCCCGGGTGGCGCTGATGCAGGACGGCCGGGTCACCGTGCCTGGTCGAAGAACTCGACGACGTGGTCATCGAACAGCCGGTAGGTGATGGAGCGTCCGTCACGGTCGCCGATGACGAGCTTTGCCTGGCGGAGGATGCGCAGGTGGTTCGCAATCCGCTGCCGGTGCCGCCATCGACCAGCTGGTGCAGCTCCATCCCGCGACGGGCGCAGCCGCTGCACAGGCCGGGGCGGCCGGAAAAAGCCTGCCGCACTGGCTGGCCGGGCCGGCGAATCCGCGCTGGATGCCCCAGCCGATTTCCGTTCCCGGCCAGCCCTCGGGCTGATGCGGGCCGACGCGGCCGACCCAGTCGCCGCTGTCGCGCTCGATCACCGCGCGGCAAATACAATGCATGAAAATCGGGTTCATCTTTGTTTTGTACAATATCATTGTATCGCACTTCAATCACTTTATCAAGAAATTGTGACGGGTTTTCACGAAGTTCGTCAGGGATTTTATAAATAGAGTGTTTTAAAATTGTTTTACGGAAAGGTATGTTTAATTTTGTGAGTTTATTGTAAATATTTTAAAGAAGTTTTTGAGAATGTTGTTGTTTATTTTAGTGGGGCTGGTGCTGACCCCGCTCGGCGCCGCGAGCTTCGACAGCCAGGCGGCGGCGGGGCGGATCGGCCGCGCCTTCGGCGTCGACAGCCCGGATGCCTTCGGCAGCTTCGGGCTTAGTTTCGTCTTTAGAAATTTAGAGTCTAGAGTAAATGTAATTTAGGGTTAAATTTTAAAAACTACATGTATAATCCTTACTTCATTCTATGTCGAATAAAAAATCAAGGGGCGGACCGCTTCGCCCGGGCGTCCTTCTACGTCAATGCGATCCCGCAGGACACCGATCCCGACCGCGCGCTGGCCAGTGTCTTCGGCGTGATCCGCAACGTCTCGGTGCCGCTCTCGTCGATGCGCTCTGCGCCGTCGCCCCCGAGCCGGCCTGAAGCTCTGCCTCAGTCGGCCAGCCTCCATCTGCCGTCCGCCTGCTCCGCCGCGCGTCCCTCGGCGCGCAGCTTCAATTCCATTCAATAATAATTCCATTCAAATCCATTCAATAATAATTCCATTAAATTCCATTCAATAATACCATTCGATTCCGTTCGATAATTACATTCGATTCCATTTAATGTAGCAACTACATGCTGCTCTGGTATTTACACATCAAAGGGTGGAGACGGAGCAGAGGTTAACAGATATTCAGGATGACAGAATAAACTAAGTGTTCAACACTGATATGAAGTTGGACGTCAGGGACCTGGCGCGCGTACGCATCTGTTGTCGCCGGCGATGGCCGCGGCGGCGGCGGTGACCGGCAAGCTGGCTGACGTTCGCGATCTGATGGGAGGCAAAGTGTTGGGCAATTACCTTTGGGAAGGTAATTGAGATGCGGCATGTGGAGACATGAGCGCCACATTGCCATGATGTTGATGACATGATTTGTGAAAGGAGAAATAAAATTAAACAATTGTCTCTAGCATATCTTCAAATTGTTTTCCTCACATCTCTAACTAACCCTAGAACAAAGATGGAGAACGACGGAGACGCGCAGTTTGTCGCCGATGCGCAACAGTTCCCTGTTTTTTATTAAATAAAATTTAATGTTTTTGTAGAATATATTTAAATTTTTAAAAATTTGTGTTTTTAGTAATTTTATTGAAGTATAATTTTTATATTATAAAATTTATTTTTTTTTGAGCTGCCGATGCCCATCGCCTCGCGGTATTTCGCCACCGTGCGGCGGGCGATGTCGAAGCCCTTGGCCTGAAGCAGTTCGACGAGCGTGTCGTCGGACAGGATCTTTGCTCGGACGCCGCCGCACCCGTTCAGGCGTACAGGTAGCGGTCGGCGACCTCCGGAGCGGCGCGCAGATCGGCGGTGCTGTCGCTCCAGACCGTGCGGCCCTTCTCGATCACCACAGCCTCCCAATCAGGTGAACTGCCTCCAGCCGGATATCAACACGGTCGCTCTAAGCAAGCAGAAAATACACGATCAAGGCTAATACACATGTAAAAGGATATCAAAGGAGACATTTGATGCAGCAAGTCAGGGAAAAAGCTTCTTAATTGTTGGTACCAAAAAAAGAGCAGCGGATTTAGTAGCATCAGCTGCAATAAGGGCTCGTTGTCATTATGTTAATAAAAGTGTTCGACTTTGGCTCCGAGCCCTTCATCCGCTTGCGCGAAGCCTTCTGGCTCCAGACCTTCGCCGAGGCGGCCCGCGCCGGGCGCTCGCTCATCTTCACCTTCGCGCCCGCGTGCGCAGGACGAGGCGGCGAACGCGCGCCGCGACGACGATCGCAGCAACGACGACGCGCATGGTTCGAACGACACCAAACAAGGCGCTGATGCCGACGCGGAAGACGGCGGCGAGACTAGAGATTTGTAAACCACGGTTTCTCCCTTCTCGTTGGTCAGGGTGACTGTGCGATTCGCACAATCGATGACTCCCTTAAACTTGGTCAGCCAATCCATCCCAAGCGGCGCTCGGAGGACGGACACCGGTCGAGGCCCACGAGGGCCCCGGCATGAAGGCGGCGGCATGATCAACAGGCAAGCTTAGCGCCGCCGCAAAACTGTCCGGGAAACGGGGGACGCGCCCGGCCAGCCCGGCCGAGCGGCAGGTCGCGCGCTTCGAGGCGCTGATCGCGGCGCATATGGCCGAGGGCTGGAAACTGGCGGATTACGCCTCGGCGCTTTCGGTGTTTAGTCCCGGTTGTTCTCACCAACCGGGAGTAAAGATCTTTTCCCGCTATTTCCAAATTCTTTTTAAACCCGGTTAGGGTTAGGAACTGGGACTAAAGATAATAGCAGTTGTCACGGTTTAGGCTGCTCCCATTTCGCTCGCCGCTACTACGGGAATCGCTTTTGCTTTCTTTTCCTCTGGCTACTAAGATGTTTCAGTTCGCCAGGTTGTCTCTTGCCTGCTGTGATAGTGGCGAGGCCAAGGGTGGCGACCACGCCGCGCCCGCCTCAGCCGAACAGCATCGCTAGTTCATAGGGCGGGGGCGGGCAACCGCCCCTACTTTTCGCCAAGCTCTTCCAATTACATATTCAACGAATAATTATTAAATATCTATAATACCCTAAATACCGAAAACAAAATAATAAACTAAAAAAACGATAACTTAATTAAAACTACTCTAACAAAATTGGGGGATAAAGTTTTGAGGTTTACACAAAAGCAAAGGGAAATTAACCGGTGAAGCTTGGTGGCTTGTAGGCAATGAAACTGATGCACTGGACTTGACGGGTGTTGTCGAATTTGGTGGTTAAGTTTTGTGTTTTGTTTGAGAATAGATAGAGGTTTAGGGATATTGGGATGATATTTGGTATGAAGGGTTTTTTATTTGGATTGTATTAAGTTAATCGTGTGTCAGTTGATCGGCGCGAGATTTAATCGCCGCGACAATTTGCGACGGCGCGTGCAGGGCCAGACTGGAGGTGGCAACGCCAATCAGCAACGACTGTTTGCCCGCCAGTTGTTGTGCCCGTGCGTCTTGAGCAGGGCATAGCGGCGCGCCGACTTGTAGTCGGACTCGACCATCTCCTTGCACATCTCCTGCGCCGTGATCTCCGGAACCCAGCCCAGCTTCTGCTGCGGGAGTCCGTGTCCGGCGCGCGCCGCAGGGCGCCGTCTTTCCGGAAGCGTCCGCTCCTGCGGATCGGGAGGCTTGGGACGGCTTCACCGTCGCTCATGGCCTTGCGGCAGACCGGCCTTGCCGAGGTTCTGGTTCTGGTTGTCCGGGTTGGACACCGCACCGACCGTCGCCATGCAGTCGCCATGGATGTAGCGCTGCTCGCCCGAGTTCAGGCGGACGATATAATCCCAACACTTTAAAAAACCGAAAAAAACGAATCACAAAATCAAAAAATCCAAACCATCCTAACCAACATAATAAAACCCCCTCTCTACTAAAAATACAAAAATTATATTCTCTTAAATATTTATTAAATGCTGTTTTCTGCAAATGAGCTATATTATGCCATCCTTTGTTATCCTGTGCATTTGCATATTTGCTGTGTGGCTTGTTGAGTATGTTAGCACCACGCTGGTCGGGCTGACCCGCGACAGCCTGCTCGGCTCTGCCCCGGCGCCGGGATCGGCGCTGCCGGATGCCCTGTTCTACATCTGCGGGGCGCTGATCGGCGCGGGTCGCGGGCCGTTCGTCGCCGCCGCCCTGGCTGGCCTCGGCGATTTCCATGGCCCGCATGTCGGCAAGCCGCGACCGGCAGATGCTCTGCATGTAGAGACCCAGGGTTTCGTCGCTGAGTTCGCCTATCGTCATCCCATTGCCCGGACGAAAAGCGAATTAGCGGCACGAACGGGTCGCGCCCACGTGGCGCGACCGGTTCAGCAATCATCGAACGGCGCAGTTTTTTTTTTGAGTTTAGGCGAGGTTAGGTTTTTTGTTTTTTTTTGTAGGTAGATGGGTGGGTTTTTAAAGATGTTTGGTTTTAGAAGTCGGTGGTATTTTGTTTAATTGGTGGCCGTCAAGGGTCCCGGAAAGCGCCGCGCGCCGGCCACGAAGCCCTCGTCCTGCGCCGTCGCCAGGCTGACTTCGCAGCGCACGCGCGGCTTCCCCTTCGAGATGCAATCAGATCGAACTTGGCGATCACCTCTTTCGACAGCGAGCCGCGCACGCCCTCGGAGAGGAAGACATACTTGCCCAGCAGCTCCATGCCGGGCTCGTAGGCCGGACCCGGCGTCGGACTTCCAAAAACCCAAGGTGGATATGATTCTATATGGGTAGTTGTGGATCGATTAACCAAGGTAGCTCGATTTATTCCTGTGAAGACCACCTATGGAGGGAACAAACTTCTGGTGGCGCGCGCCCGGGCCGGGCGGCTGCGCTCTTCGGAGATGGCGGGGGGCACGATCACCGTCTCCGCCCTGGGCGAGCGCGGCGCCGAGACGATGGCCGGGATCATCCTTTTATTTCAACTTAAAAAACTACCTTATAAAACAAATACAATAATAATAAACTCCCTTAAAATTTTTTTAATAAAAATCTAAAAAAAACCTTATCATCTCTTTTTCATACGTTTCCTGGTCCATGGTAAACTTGGAATATTTGTTTGTTCGACATATCTGTCAACGAAATAACTAGATCATATTACTCTTTCATGCAATAAACATCTACAACGTAATATTGTAGTATGAATATATTTTATTTTATTTAAATATTTTTTATTTTTAAGTATTTAGGTTATTTTTATTTTTTTTTTAATTATAAATAGGATTTTATATATTTTTGTTTATATCGATAAAATGTAATGGATCAAGTTCACCACCGCATGTCGGTACGCTCCAGGCGTCCTTGGCTCGGATTTAGGCCAACCGCGTGCGGTAACACACGGGAGACCAGCTTCCGTTCAGCACCCATTTCAGGTAGCGGCGCCACGCCGGCACGGGCTTCACGCCCAGGAATTCGTCGGTCGTCTGCATTGCCGTGTCCTGGGCCATCAGCGGGTCTCTGTTCCGGTTTTTTTTGAATTTTATTTGATGATAATTTTATTTAATATTAATTGATGATGGTTATTTTTGATTTTATTTGATGATGATTATATTCGATTTTATTTGATTATAATTTTATTAACGTTTCTCCCAAATCGTAGTTATCACAACTCACCGAAAGATCGGGCCAACAACAGCCTTGAGTGTCGAGAGGAACTCAGGGTTCATCAGGTGGTATCAGAGCTTTCGTTAATTGGTTAGGGATGTATATGAATAATATAGATTTTTGGATATTATTTTAGAATTATTTGTTTAAGATTTTTGTTTAGAAGAATTAAGAAGATGTAGTTGAGTATTTTTTTTGGGCCGCCGGGCTCGACCCGCTGGAATTCCGGCTCAGGAACTATGCCGAGACCGATCCGGCGACCGGGCGGGCGTTCTCCTCGAAGGAGCTGCGCGAATGCTACCGGCAGACAGAATTGGGGGGTTCCTATCTAGCAATTTCTGTTGAACTGAACGGAAACGAAGAAAACAAAATTCCTTTGGTTGAGTATAGACAAACGGGTTTGATTAAAAACATCAGTAATTATATTTGTAGGAAATTATTTTATGAAAATAAATATAAATAATTTTTTTGTATTAGTATAATAGTGAAAAATTAAGAGTAATATAAAAATTTAATATTAAATAAATGCATCGCGCCGGATTTGATGTGGTCTCGCGCTTTGGCAATGGTCGGGGCGGCCTGCATCATGGCGCTTACCATATTGCGCGCGCCCTGATCGGTGCTCTCCACCATGCGTTACACCAAGTTCGATCCGCTGAACGCGAGCTTTGCGGGCTTCAACCCCGCGACCGGCCGCGCGGACGTGACGACGACCTTCATCGGCACCGCCGAGACGAAGGGCATGGTCACGGCCGTGCGAATCATCAAACCAGGCAAATAAAAAGGGAGAAACAAAGAATCTCAATTTCCGAAATAAGTAGCGTTGCAGATCACCATTCCTTATGCTTACTAGCCTCTGAGAACACCGGAAACACTGCAATCCTGAATCTGCTTCCTCTCCTTCAGGGAAACGTTGGTTTGATCTTTACCAAAGGTGACCTCAAGGAAGTGAGCGAGGAGGTTGCTTGTATTAGTAGCGTAAGATAAATTAAGTAGATTAAAGTAGTATTATAAAGGTTTTGAATGTTAAGTTATTTTTATAATTATAGTTTATAAAAGTAGTTTGTGTGTTAAATTCATGACAGTGCCGCCCGCAGGAGTTTCAGCTTGTCCCCAAGCTGGAGCATCTGGAAAGCGAGTCTTCACAACATGATAGTCCTCCCAAGTAGCATGATCTGCTGGTAATCGCACCGTCGTCGCCAGCGCCTCCGCCACACCTGCGGCGCGGTCGCGGCCGGGTATGGCGATGCTCCGCGTGTTTCCGGGCGCACCCTGCGTCGTTGCCGACACCGCGATTAAAGAAGGCGGAATTTTATTATGTTGATTAGGTTGGTGTCGAATTTTTGGTTTTAAATGATTTTTTTATTTCAGTTTTTTTAAGTGTTGGGATTATAGGTGTTAGTTATTGTAGGTAGTTGTTATTTTTTTATAAATATTTTTATTGTATTTATATTTAATAGTTTTTAGTTTTTTAGGAAATAATAGAATTTTGTTTTTTTTGGTTTTTTTAGAGTTTATGCACGGCGGGCAACAGACGGCGGCGGCCGGATCTTGTCTGCCCAGCTCGACCGGACCGCGAGTGGGAAGGAGCGGCCGCCGTCTTCACCATGGGCCTGCACTGCCGCGGCGCTACCATAACCGTAATGTTCGGTCACGAGCCTTCATTGTTGGAGATATGGTTCTACGCAAGATTCAAACTACAAAAGATCGCCACAAGCTATCTCCACTATGGGAGCGGGGATCGAGGACGAGAACGTCATCCCCGTCTTCAGCCCCATGTAGATGTTGGCGGCCATGAATGCGACGGTGATCACCGCGCCGAGGACGAGACCCCGTACGGTGATATTTATTATTTAGTATGGTTGTTTTTTGTGTATATGTGTGTGTATATTAAGAATGTTTAAAATTTATTTTTTTGGTTATTTTTTTGTATAATAAATTTTTATAATTTATCCGGAAGTCACAGCACTCGCCGCCGACCTCGACGCGCGGCTGACCGGTCGTGTCATCGACCGGCTGAGCGTCGTCGCGTTCGCGGCCCTCAAGACGTTCGATCCTCCGGTGCAGCTCGCGATGATCGTCGTGGGCGTCTGGCTCGTGCTCCTCGCCGAGGACGACGACTCGACCCTGCTGCTGCTCGCGCTCTGGTGCACCATCGGAACCCTGTACGGGTGTCGATATTCTTGGCACCCCAGGGATAGGCGGTGCCGCTGACGATCGTGACGGGTTGCAAGGATGGTCCGATCAGCGTTGCGTCTTGACGGGGACGGGGGTGCGCGTGATCTTTGGAAAGATCGAACACAAGATGCTCCTATTTCTTTATTTCGGCATGAATCGTATGCTTACGACAATAACGACAAAATTTTCTTAATTCTAATTGTCCGGGTGGTGCCAGCCACTGCACGCTGTGTTCTGCAGCATGCGCCCAAAGCTTGAGACCTCTCTAATGATGGCGCGAGCTGAGCTGACGGATCGAGCACTGATTGGTGTTTGTGTGTTCCAATTTTTAAAATATGAGTAAAGGATCTATGGATGAAGATACAAAAAAATTTATTTCCAATCGTAACTAAATCTTCTTTTGTTAAAAAAGGAAATGGAAGCCAAATGAAAGACATCGAGCCCACCATTTTGTACTCCTGGAAATATAGAGTATTGACAAATGTTGTTATCATGAACATTAGAAAATATCTCCTATTCGGAAGTTAGGAGTTCTATGTGTGCAAATTTCTCTAATTCCACAATATTCTAAAATATTACGGATAGATACACATTAATAGGAAAGGTTAGGGTTTTTAATATTGAATTTATTAAAATACTAAAATATTATTTGAAATTTTAATAGGACAATGAATTTTTTTTATAGGGAGCATTCATAAAAAAAATATTGTGAGCATTGGTAGTCCTATTTTTTATGAATGCCCCTCGTTTTTTATTACCCTCCCCTGTATTCCCAAGCCGTAGTGACATTCATAGAACCGTAGCCTTATCTCAAAACTTGAGGCATGCGGTAGAGACACATTGCGCACCATAAACGCTCTACTTCTCGAATCCGACACTTGTTCGCAGAACAAGACACGCACATTGCTTTGGCCGATGGCCAAACGTCGGATTCGAGAATCCGACCTACGCGGATGATGCTGCCGAACTGCTTTTTGGTGATTTTATTTGATTTTATTTGATGATGATTTTTTTTAAGTTTATTAGATGATTTTATTTGATTTTATTTGATGATGATTTTATTTGAGTTTATTTAGTGATTTGTTACATCTTCCGCGCAGGACGACTCGATCAGTGAGCTATTACGCTTTCTTTAAAGGGTGGCTGCTTCTAAGCCAACCTCCTGACTGTTTTAGCCTTCCCACTTCGTTTCCGCGGGAGCCTCCACCTCTCCCGTTGTACCTCTTTCCATCAGCCGGCTTCAAGAACTCATTAATGCTCAACGACTTTTTGGCCTTCTCAGTAGCATCTTTGCGTTTTTGATCTTCATATCGATCTATTATCCACCTCTGCATCTATTCTTTCTTAGCTAAACGGGTGGAAGATCCATCCAATTTGGTTATATCATGGACTCAAAAAACGGATCTGATCTTGGCCTCGGTGAGCAGCACCCGGTCCTGCGGGCGCTTCGGGCCGGCGAGGGAAGGCTGCACCGTGCCCATGTCGAGTTCGAGGGTGTCGGTGAAGACCGGGTCCGGCTGGCCGGAAAGCTCGACCAGCAAGATGCCGGGCAGGCCGCCCGCGGCCGCCGCGCCTCCGACCGCGGATCGTACAGCCGCTTCGCCAAGGCCGTCGCCGAGGCCGATTTATTAGTTTTCACTAACCCTAGATTCTTTCCCTTGATAAAAAATAAATTCTGTCCTCTCGAGCTCCATCGTGTACTATTTACTTAGCTTACTTACAAACAACCCAGTCCACGTGCGGAAACCGGAGCGATCCTTCGCCGGACCCACGATCCGCTTGTATTTTGCCACAGTGACGTGTTGTGTGCCCCGCGCCGGGGTCGGTTGAGCCCCGCAAGCTAAAATTTATTTAAGCATTTTAGGCTTTTAGGAAATATACAAAAATCCTCCAAGCCTCATTTGACTTTTATCTTTGCACATTTTAATTGTTGGAGGCTTTCACATGATTAGTAAAGGTTTTTTTATGGTAGAAGGGTAAAAGGTAAAAGTAAGAAGGTAAGATAGAGAGATGAAAGTGGGTTAAATTTATTTTTATAATAGGTTTTATAGTAATTGGTCGTCGCCCGGCGCCTCGGCGAGCTGGCCCGCGCGGAACAGGCCCTCGTCCTCGTCGGCGCCGACCACCGCGCGGTCCGGGCCGCCCTCGGCGAAGAGCCTGCGCGTGCCGCTGCAATAATCCTTGGCCGGGTCGTCAGTCGGCATATCGGCGGAATCGGCCACCGCACGCCCGGTATAGCCGCAGCCGTCACCGCGATACAACCAGCAGCATTATTAGTTATCTGGTTATAACAATGGTGCTAGCTCCGTCACTGATCATAGTTATGGCAAGATTTTATTCTAATAATTAGATTCTTATTTTAATTAAATATTTTTAAGCTGGCCGGCGCGGCGCTGATCGTTCTGTTCCTCCTGGCCGAGCGGAAGAGCGGCAACCCGATCCTGCGCATCGACCTGTTCCGCCGGCCCGATTTCTCCGGCGCGATTCATTGCATGGCCAAAATGCGCCAGACGCGGCGCCGCGCACCGTCGCGCGCGGTTGTGCAGATATCGGAAAAAAAAAAAAAAAGAAGCGCGGTGACCCAGGGAGGAGAGCCATAGTAATTGCACCTATTAAAGAAACTAGAAGAATTATGGAAATGAGTTCAAATGGAAGATAAAAATCGGTTGCTAAATGAATCCCAATTTGTTGAACGTTATTGTCTCGGCTAAGGCTTGGGCTGCGCAAACTACCCGAGATTCGCGAGAAACGGCCCAAGTAATTACGGCTAAGGCGCGCACGGGGGCGCGGCTCCTGGAAAGCTCGGGGATAATATATGAAAAGGAAAATTTAGGATAGTAATTGGTTTTTAGGAAAAGTTTAGTAAATAATAGTAAAGATTTGGAATTAATTTAAAGGTTTAATAATAATAGCTCGCGGCAGGCGGTCTCCGCGGTCCATTCCGGGGCCGGAGGCGGCCATCGGATGGTCCCTGGAACTCCGGTGCGGCGGGTGGGGCGGCCCCGGTTTGCCTGTCCTGCCGAGCAGGACCTTGAGGGTCAGGCAGGCCTGGATGGCCGCGTCACTGTACGACTGCTGACGGCCGCGCCGCCCCGATGGGATGGCCTCCCATTGCATCGAGGGATCCGCCTCGACCGGCGCCTCGCCCGAAACCGCGATCACCGTCTCCATGTCGAGATGGGTGAGCCGGGTCAGCCCCTCGCCATCGGCGAGCAGCAGATAGGCGCGCGCCTCGGATCCCCCGCCTCGGGCGCTGCGGCCGGAACGGCGTCGAAGAGCATCGCGTCTTCGCCGAAGCCGCCGTCGTCCTCGAGCTCGGGGCCGGCTTCGGCCAGCTCCTTTGATAATTCCCTGCATCATACCCCTATTCCGGTATGACTTGCTGAGTACAGTGGGTAGTACTCAGTCTTGCTCTCTTTTCCCCCACACCAGAGTTGAAGTTCTTCTGAGGGTATTTCAAGGAATGGCTTCAGGTTCTTTTGCATAAAGCTAATTTTACAATTCTTTTCACAAGCCTAAAACCTAGCATAGACTGATCAAATTTTAGTACCAGTGCCGATCACCGCGCCGAACATCGCCGAGATCACCGCCAGGCCGGAATAGCGGATCGTCTCCATCACCCGGTACCAGTTGCGGCTGTGGCGCATGGTGCCTTCGGCATGCTCCTCGTAGGTCTCGGCATCGAAGACCCGCACCAGGTTGTCGTCGCTGGCGCAGACATAGACCTTGGTGCCGTCGGGGCTGATGGTGATGCCGCGCGGGCGGTTGTGTATGGAGAGCTATCTCTCGAGCACAGGTTGAGGTTCGTCCTCAATGGGAAAATGGAGCACCTAACAACGCATCTTCACAGACCAAGAACTACGAGATCACCCTTTAATTTTTGAAAGAAAATTAAGTGTAATATATTGTTTAAATGTTTTATATTTGAAAGATATATTTTTTTTAAAAAAGATTTATTAATTTTATACGTTTTAATTTATTTGCGGCGGCGAAGCGGCGGCGGGGCTGCCTGCCCATGTGGGGTCCCTCTCTTTTGAAGCAAGATAATTCCCAGTCCGGGATCCGGGGGCATGTATGAACTGCCTTCCGGTGCTGGCCACGAATGTAGACGGCGTCGGAAACAACACCGTAAAGGGGCTTGGCGACCATGGGGAGGTTGGCGGAATTCTGGAGGAGCTGGAGAGTGGAGGAATCTCTCTTCGGCCAGGGCCGAGAGCCCGGCCATCGGGATGGCATGGTCGAGCGGCGCGCCGCCGGCCGGCATCCAGTCGCAATCGAGATAGACCCCGCCCTCTGCGTATATTTATTCGATAATTATTTATTGAGTATTTATTTTGTATTAGGTATGTTTAGGTATTAGGGATATAATAATAAATAATGGTGTTGTTTTTAGGTATTTTAATGTATGTGGAGATTATGGGTACCCCATACCCACACGGCATGGTTATCCGACTAGTTATAGGGGATAACTTATATATATATAATATGTAACAGATCATGACTTGGGTATTACGGTGTGCCGGTCGCCATGCGGCGGTGGCGATCCGTCCGGTCCCACGCATGGAACGGGACGACGCAAGCGCCGCGCAGCAAGAGCGGCCGCAACATCTGGCCGCCGTCAGGTCGATGGCGTCCTTGCGGGCCTGCTGCGATGCAGTCTTGCACGCGATACGGCCGATCAATGCCGCGACGCCGCGGCGGCGGCGTTCGTTGCGCTCGCGCAGTCCTCGGGTTGTGGCGTGCGCAGCAGCAGGCGCTGGGTTGCGATTCGCGGCTCATCCATTTTGCCACCTCGTCAGGACTGTTCAGGCCGGCACGGGGCCGATGGGGCCAGCTTTTGCGTCGTCGCGGCGGTGACCGGCGCGGACACCCACTGGCCGCCGCGGTTCACCTCGCGCAGCGCGGCGACGCGGACCGCATCGGCACGCAGATCCTGGGAGCGGTGGGAATGGTCAGGGGTGTCGGATCCCCGCGGTGAGCACTCGGGCCCAGGCGTCCGGGATGTCGTCGAGGCCGGCCGTCACGATGAGGTGGCAGAGCTGTTACCTGTTTTACCATTTATCTTTCTTTTCCTAAATAAAATCATTCCACATCCATAACTTTCCATAACAAAAATTCCCACAAATATTTCACCACCACATCTACCCTCAGGGTTGAACGGGCACTCTTCGATGTACACATTGGCAACATATTGGGATCGTGCTTTCATTGATTTGTAATACTTGCTGTAGATGGACTCATCATCTTTGTCCATTAGTGTTAACGAGTGTAAATAGATGTTATTTGTTGATTTAGATGAAGTTTAGTTTTTATTGTTGGGTTTTTGTTATTTTATTTTTTTTAGATTTGTTTTATGTTGTATTAGTAGATAGTTAGGATTTGTGAGTAATTTGTTAACGTATAGAATAACGACGTATTAATTAATTATTTTTATATAATATTTTATTTTTATTTTTTTTTTTTTGTATTTTGTATTTTAAGATGGTTGTTAGAGTTTTAGTTATTATATTTATATTTTTAGAAGTAAAAAAAATGAGGACGTATAAAGTATGGTAGATAGGAAGAAATTTTTGGCGGAACCGGAGCGGCTACCGCCGCCGCAGCCGGGCGGAGATATGAGCCGGACCGGGAAAAGGTCCGGGGGTGAACTGATGCGGTGGATGCCCCATCCAACGGCGGACCCCGAAACCCGCTTGACCAAGACGGATACTCTCATGAACCGCTTCAACGCCCCCGGCACTGCCGAGATCGAGCGCGTTGCCTGGCCTTAGCTGGCGAATGGCCATGGCAGTCATGCCCTCACTTCCGCCCCGCCGCGACGTCGGCCGGAATGCCCGCCCGCTTGCCGCTGCCGGCTTCCGCCTTCTTGACCCGCTGGTTCAGCGTGCGAACTGGTCCCCCGGACCATTTTCGGATCCTCGCGGCGCCAAGGGTGGTTCATCTCCGCGAGCCGGTAACGGATGGCATACCCTTCGCGGACCCTGCCGGAAATGGTGCCGGGCGCATGGCTGTCCGCCGGAGGCTCTGCCTCCAGCGAATCGAACCCGGCCGCGAGGATGCACCATCTCCCGGCTTTCGCCTCCGGATTGCCGCCGGCTGGAAATACGGCTTCAAGTCGATCAAGTCGATCGCGCGGATTCACGTTCGAATAGAACCCGTATTCGCGCGACTTGGAACATCGTCAATCCGCGCGAATACGGGGTCACGGTCTCGGATCCGGACTTCACCGATGCGGCGCTGGCGGCGGGCTTCGGCGTTGACGATGCCGCCGGCGACATGGACGGCTACCAGATCATGGTCGCGGGCCACTTGCCGTCCGAGGTCACCCGCGCGCCGACCGGCTGCAGCCATTCCGGCTGCACGCCCGGCACCGCGAAGCCGATCTTGTGGACCAGTTCCGGCGCGCCGTGCGGCCCGGGGGCCTGGCTGTCGTCGGGCAGAGCGCCGCCGGGCCCCCGGAAGGGGTGGCAGGGGAGCTGCGGGGTCGGGAGGGGCGCCCCCGGGCGGGGCGGCCTTCCATGACGAAGCCAGAACCCGCCCGCTACCCCCTCGTGCAGGGTTGTTGTCACCGTTCTTCAATCTGAAACTATGCAGCGAGGCGGGCAGGACAGGACGAACCTGCTCAAGCGGAATTTCCGGGCCTCGGAGGCCGACCGGATCTGGCTTGCCGACATCAGCGGCGCCAATGGTTGCTCGAACCAGTGGCGCAACCTTGGAGGACCCCAGGAACAGGAGGACCGCGTCGCACGATTCCAGTTCCCGGCCAAGGTCCTCGATCCAGTAGGCGCCGACGGCGTTGCGTGACGGGGCGAAATAGGCGGCGATGCATTCGCTGGTCGGCCTGGCGGCGGGCTTCGTCGGCTACAACGCGCATTTCACCAGCGGCCTGGCGGCCGGCGCGCATGAGGCGGCGGGCGGCCATCGGGCCAGCGTCTGCGGATGCAGGCCGAGCGCCGCGCCCCTACGGCCATCGCCCCGCCGGCGACCTCCGCGAGTTTCCGGCGATCGGGAGCAGAGGTGCTGTCCGGGGCGCAGAGGCGGTTGAAGACCATGACCCTGACCAGCGCCTCGACATCCGTCTTGTGCCGCCCGTCGCGCAGGCTGCGCTGCAGCGCCCTGAGCCCCTGAGTGCCGGACGGGCGGAGCCCTGCCCGTCGAATGCCATCCAGGCCTGCCTGACCCTCAGAAGACCAGCGCGTCGAAGGCGCCGTTCGGATCGTGGCGGTCCAAATCGGGTGGTTACCCAAGACTGGAAGAATCCGCTTCAGAGGGGGGATTCCTTCAGCCGGCGCTGTTGCGCAAATCAGCTGACGACCGCATTGATCGTGTGCCATTGCTTGGTGTAGGAGGCCGCGCGCGGAGTCTTTGGCGTAGCGCCGCGCTCGGAGCCTTCGGCGTAGCGCAGCGCGCGGCCGGGGGGGTGTGGGATCCCTTGTTCCTGAGAGTACTGTAACTCACAGTCCGGGATCCGGGGGCAAGCTCACTGCTTCAGCGCCTCGCTCGCCGCTGCGCTCGGACCGGTGGCGCGCACCGGCTCGCTACGCGGGCCAATTGGTGGTCTTATAGGTCGGCTTCGGCGGTCTGCTCATGCGAGCCCGCTACTACATTGGGTTCACAAAGTGAATCCTGGAGCATCTTTGTGCAACAAGGCCCTGCTTACCGAACAATGAACTCCGCATGTAGAGCTCCAGCCGCCTTAATCGTTTTCAAGATATCGATCATATCCCGAGGACTCACACCAAGGGAATTCAAGCCAGAGACAATTTCTGACAAACTAGAACCTCCATTGACTTCGGCCAAACCAGTTCCAGGATCCTGCTGAATATCTACATTTGTACGAGGAACAATTACGGTTTCCCCCTCAGAAAATGGATTAGGCTGGACAACCAACGGTTCCTCTTGAACACGCAATGTTAAATTTCCTTGCGCGACAGCAACCCTAGAAATACGAACATTGTCACCAATGACAATTGTCCCGGATCTTTGATCAACAACAACTTTTGCCCTCTGCTCCGGAGAAACCCTTATATTCTCGATTTCAGCCAAAATACGCACCGGACTTTTCTCATCAATTGCTGCCAAGGATAACGAAACAGTCCCCGGGTCGATAGCATTTGCAGCGCGCTGACCCAAATACTGATTAACGGCGATCTCTATTGAAATAGCCGTACTAAAATCCGGCTCTCGCAGTGCCAGTCTCAAATCGGAAAGCGAAATAAACTGAAAATCCACCTCTCGCTCCACACGAGCCCCTGCAGGGATAACCCCAGTAGTCGGAACTCCTTGAACGACCTCAGCAGCATCTCCTTGTATACCAACGCCACCTGCAATAACTGCACCTTGAGCAACTGCGTAAATCTGGCCATCAGCCGCAGTTAACGGTGTCATTATCAGGGTTCCACCCAATAAGCCACTTGCATCGCCGATAGCTGAAACAGTGACATCTATCTGACCGCCGACCCGAGAGAATGGGGGCAAAGTTGCCGTTACAAATACTGCTGCCACATTTTTTGGGCGGAACTGCTCTCCGGAAACATTGACACCAAGCCTCTCCAATATGTTGGACATAATCTCTTCAGTAAATGGAGCATTCCTGATCCCATCTCCCGTACCATTCAAACCGACGACCAATCCGTAGCCGATCAAATCATTACCTCGAACTCCGTCAAATTCGACCAAATCCTTCAATCGAACCTCTAAAGAGGATGAAGAACTTGGCGCAAAAACCATGCAAGAAAGAGCGATAACAAAAAATCTCATAGAAACTTCGCAAGAGACAGCCCAGAAACTCTGGAAGTGACCATGTAAAGCGCCTCAAGTTGACCTTGCACTTGATTCAGCTCCACAACAGCCTCTGCGACATCCTTTCCCAGCATATCCTTTCGATACTCTCGAAGAGCATACATTTCGGAAGAGTTCTCAGCCAAAACCTCGTCAATGCGAGCTTGAAGAGAACCCATCTCAGCTTCTCTGGATATTAAATCACGATCCAGATTCAAAAGATCCTGGCCGATCTCAGCCATCAAATTTGACTTTTCTTGCTCCGGAAGAGGGGGCTGACCATCCGCCATCAAAGCCGAGACAGCATATAACTTCAAAAGATTTCGAACCTCGTAATCATACCCAGTCATTTCGACTCGAACAACCTCTCCATCCGCAACTCTGAAACCATCAAGCGCCTCATCAGACCCAAAATATGCGAGCATTTCATAGTCGCCACCAATTCCAAACCATACATCTGCAGCGGCTCGCACTTCCGCGGCGGTAGAAGCCGAACCCAATGCAGAGAGGAACGATGAAAGTATCTGCTCCGATGTGCTAAAAGCTGCTGACTGAGTCATAATTCCGGAAAAAATGCTCCGCCCCGAAACTTGAGAGTTTAGGGCAGATAAAGCAGCGTCGAACGATACTTTTGCGTCATGCAGAACCGCCGATCTCTTGTTCTCATCGACACTATTGGCTGTATCAACAAGAGCAACACCGACACTATGAACTCTGGATCTCGCCTTGGAAAAGGCTGTTTGTTGCGCATCCGCCAAAGTTCTTGCCGAATTAATCACAGAACGAAAACCTTCACCAACTTTCAGGCCATGTTCAATGAATGAAATATCCGAAAAGTTCCCAAACAAATGCGCTGACGGATTAGAAACCTCACCAGTGCCAACCTCGGTCACTTTATCCCTAAGTTCCAATCGGAGAGAGTGAACCTGACTTCTCAGAAGAAAAAAATTCGACAGATCACCAAGGGACGAATTCATATCAAATCCTCATCAACCATTCAAGCATTTCGTCAACCACTTGAACCACCCGAGCATTTGCCGCATAACTTTGCTCAATGATCAGCAATCTCTGCATCTCTGCGTCAGAATCGACGCCCTGTGCGAGTTCAAGTTGCTTCAATGCATGCAATTTTCCGCTTGAAAACGCCAGTTCACCTTCAGACACCTCAATGCTTTGGCCGATAAATGACGTTACATCCGCGGCAAGGCCCGCAGAGTTACGATTTGCCACGCCGAAAGTGGTGGAACTTGGCATGGAATATTTTGAAAGGGCGTCTGACAGCCGAAGCAATAGTGCTCCTTTTCCTTCCGGCCCCGGCGCAACAGCTCCCAGTCCATCCCGGACTCTCCAGACCTCCCCGCCCTGATCCACAAGGACATTCAACTGCAATCTTTGGGCGAGCCCTACTTCATTTGCGGCATCAAATCTTGTCCCCCCATCGCTTAGAAGCCCCGGATCAGCGGTGGACAAGGTCAAGTCAACGCTAGGGTCATCAAGACGTTCGACCAAGTCACGCGCAAAACCGTCAAGCTTAGCTTGGAAGTCGACCGCACTGTGATCCCTGATTTTGAAAAGCCCCTGCATTGCCCCCCCTGCTATCGGGCTGTCTGCACCTTCAGTCTCTACTTCTTCTCCATTGATCTTGAGGGGTGACAGAGCGCCTGGAAAAGTCATGTTTGGGGTCATGACCGCAGCTGGGGAAAACTCTAAGATGGCAGCCTTCCCATCGAGCAGCAACTGTCCGCCCGGAGACATGAGGGCAATCGATCCATTCGACCGTGGAAGTTCAGTTACTGGAATGATCTTCCCTACTTGATCGACGAGAGCTTGCCGCTGATCGAGCATGGCAGAAACATCATGGTTCAGTACGAGATTTCGCTGGATGGAAGCATTGACCGCTTGAAGCTGCTTCAAGGCTGCGTTGACTTGGGCGACCTGGGCGGCGATGTCCCTATCGGCCCGCAGTCTTTCAGTTTGCACCGACTCTCCCAGCCCGTTGAGGTGCTGCACGATCCCCGATAGCCTGTCTGTCACCGTCAGCAAGTGTGGTTCGCTTTCCGGAGCGCTGGTCGCTTGTGCCAAGGCCACCTCAAGCTTGGAAATTCGGTCGGTCAGTGAGCCGGCCTCCATCGGCAGCCCCAGTTGCCGCTGCATCCGGCTAAAGAACATCTCCGCAGTGGAGGCATGCGCCAGTCCTGACTCGGCGCTGCGCCGGTCGGCAACAAGCACCTGGTCAACCAGCCGCGTCACGCCAACGACACGGACGCCGCCGGTGTCACCGCCCGCCCGCGGCGCCAGAACGGCTTCTCGGACCCCGTATCCTTCGGTCATTACATTGGCAATGTTGGACGCGGCAACCTCAGCGAGCCGGGAACTGGCCGTCAGCCCAGAGAGAGCATTTGATAGCGCACCTGAAATACTCATGATCTATCGGCCTCTCCGCTCAAAAAATTCAGCGCTTGATGTTCGTTGTTTCCTGCAGCATCTCGTCCACCGTCTGAATGACCTTCGCATTCGAGGTGTAGGCGCGCTGCGTCTGGATAAGGTCCGTCAGCTCCTTGGCGACGTCCGTCGAGGACTGTTCCCGGGAATAGCCGACGATTTCGCCGGTCGGACCATCGGCAGCATCCCAAAGATAATAGGTCCCGCTTTCCTTGGTCACCTGGTAGGTCTGGTAATCCTGCGCCTCCAAACCGTTGCGGTTGGAGACGGCAACCAGGGGAATCTGGTATAGGGTCCGCGACGTTCCGGTGTCATACCGCCCGTAGACGTAGCCGTTCTCGTCGACCTCGATGAGGATCATCGTTCCCGTCCCCGAGCCATTCTTGGATATGTTCGTCGGGCGGAACGAGTTTCCGAACTGGCTCAGCCCGTTCGTGGTGTCGAGTTCGCCGATCGAGATACGGATGGGTCCACTGGCCGTGGTGACCTCCACCATGCCGGTTCCAGGGTCATAGGCGCCGCCGGTCACCGTCGTGACGGATGCCAGCGATCCCCCCGCGGTTTGGGTATCGTTGAATGTGACGGTGTATTCGCCGATGACGGTCGAGGACGGAATGGTCGCGGAGTCCGTCATGACCAGCGTCCATTCATTGGACGCAACGCCAGCCACAGCCGGCGAGGGTCGGAATTCGATCGTGATGTCCTGGGTGCTTCCAAGGTTGTTGTAATACTCGATCTTCTGGCGTTCGTAATCCGTGGACGGGTCGATCACCGCCTGCTCCGTAACCGTGGCCGGAAGGTTGATCCCCAACTTGATCTCGGTCGTCGGTTCGCTGCTGATCGCGCTGAGATTGACTTGGATCGGTTCCAGGTTTGCCACCGAGTCGCGGGCAAAGGCCGGGATGGAGCCATCCGGGTTGGCCGGCACGCCGAGCAGCACCAGACCGGTTTCGGTCTTGAGGAAGCCCTCCGCATCCGTCCGGAAAGACCCCGTGGTCGTCAGCATCATGGAAAGATCGCCGTTGTCGACGGTCACTTCGGGCTTCGTGGTTACCGGAAGGAAACCATTGCCCCTCACCGCCAGATCCGTGGAATTGTTCGAGCCGATCAGGGAACCGGATTGGTCGATCATCCGCTGTGTCGAAACGCGCACGCCTCCCGCGGAATAGGTCGATCCGTTCGAGGACGTCACAAGCGAGTGGAAGTCCGTCTCGACCCGCTTGTAGCCGAAGGTGTTCGAGTTCGCGATGTTGTCGGAAATCGTCGAGAGCCTAGCTGCGTTTGCATTAAGCCCCATAACCCCGGCATTCAGGGAGGAGGAAATCGTCATCGACTGCGCCTTTCTGCTTCAGCAAGTCCGTCTCCCGGACCCTAGCAATGTCGTGCTTAATGGGCGGCTAACGGCTAAAATTGATCCGAGAATTGAGTTCAGACGCCTTCGCGGAGGAAGGTGACCATGATCCGGTTGTTGCGGATCGACATGGGGTTCCGCACGGCGGGCTTGCGGTCGGCAAAGCCGATGACTTTCTGGATTCTTCCCGTGGGGAATCCGGCCCGCTCGACAATCTGCCGCGCGATCTGGGCGCGCTCGGTCGAGATGTCCCAAACCGGATTGACGGCAACCACCAGCGGCCGTGCTGCAAGATGGGCCGAGATGGATATCTCGTTGGCAACCAGCCGCGCGCTGTCGGAAATATAGCGCAGCGCCGTCCGCAGATCCGGGGTGGGCTCGTTGGTCCCCGGCCAGAACAGGGCAATTTCAGGCGTCTCGAAAACCTCGAAGACAAGGCCTTCCTCGCTGAGGCGGGATATGACGTGCCGCATCCTCTGCAGTTCGGCCATGCTTTCGCCACCCCGCGCCTGCAGCTGTTCCAGCAGGTTCTCCGCCTCGCGGATCCGCGCCTCGGGTGCCGTCTCGATCACTTCCTGCGGGGAGGTATCGACGCCAAGCGCACCGCGGGCCTGATTCTCCGATGTCGGACGCTCCATCGACGCTCCCGTCCCGCTCTGCGGAAGGACATCTTCGGAGAACACGCTGTCCCCCCAGAACTGCCCGTCGCCGCCGCCCGACACCTTGTTGACCGGAATCGTCGGAGAGAAGTAGTCGGCCAGCCCCTTGCGCTGCTTTTCCGTGGTCGCATTGAGCAGCCACATCAGCAGGAAGAACGCCATCATCGCGGTCACGAAATCCGCATAGGCGACCTTCCAGGCACCGCCGTGATGGCCATGGCCGCCGACGATCTTCTTCTTCTTGACGATGATCGGTGCGAGATTTTCTGTCGACATGGGGATGGAACCTGACGCTTCCGCTTGGCTGCCTGACTAGCAGCGAGCAATAAACACAGGCTTAACCAACCCGGGCCGACACCGGGCCAGCGGCATGGATGCGGTCGCGCAGGACGGAAAAAGCCGGACCCGTTTCCGGATCCGGCTCGCGATTTCAATCCGGCTGGACTGGATCAGTCAGCGGTCGTGGTGCTCGAGGAGGAGCCGCCCGAACCACCGAGGCCGATCAGGGTTGCGACGACGGCAACGCCTGCGGTCGCCAGACCGGCTTTCGCTTCGCCGCTCAGCGGCGCGTTCGGGTTCTGCGAAACGGCAACCGATGCGGCTGCACCGTTTGCGGATTGTGCCTGTGCAACACAGGGTGCGGCGAGGGTCAGTGCGCAGAGAACAGCCCAAAACTTCGACATGTCGTACTCCAATGAAAAGGTCCTGTTTGAGAGCAATCTAACACAAAAGTAAGATGAGTAAACCGAAGCTTGCGGCGGGGAACGGCCAAATCCGGCATTTGGGGCGCGCCTGTTGCCGCAGGGTCCTCATGACAGCCCGTACCGCGCGCCGAGCTGGTCCAGCCGGTTCGGTCTGCCCAAGTTTTGGCGCTTTTGAGCCATGATTTCGGCAAATGCGAGACGATCTTCCTCGGGAAGGCAGGCTCCGACCCCGGCCATGCACGATTCGCCAAGCGCCGCGCGGTCTTCGAGGTCGAGCTTGACCAGCGGCACCCCCAGCTCGAGCAGCGCAGCCGGCGCCCGGTGCGTCACGTTGCCCGCGACGCACCAATCCGCCGCGGCCTCTCCGCCTGCCGCCCGCCCCGGAAGCGCCGCCAGGCCGGGCTCCTTCAGCACCGCCTGGCGCACGACCTCGCGGCTGGCGACCGTCTCGCGGCTGAACCCCGCCCGTTCCATGTGGCGCGACAGGCCGATCTCGCCCAGGAGCACGGTCGCCGGGCGGAGGTCGGTGGGAATGTAGCGGTCCCAGAACCGGCGGAAACTCGGATGCCGGAAGCAGCGGCCGGAAAAGGAGAGGCAAAACGACGTCAGATGGGGCCGCAGCTCCGTGCTTTCGGTGGCGCTGCAGATGTCGCGCCCGCTCCCGAGCAGGCGGCCGATGAAGCCGTCGAGACCGGAGGACACCCAGAAGACGCTGTCATTGAGCAAGAGCAGGCGGTCGAGACCGGGGGCGATTTTCCGCACCAGCCGGACGCCGCAGCGGTAGCTGCCGAAATCGCGACCGAAATTGCGCCGCTCCACGTAGCAGTCCGCCGGAAGCCGGACGCCGCCGGACGCGAGCGCCCCGGCGTTCACCGCCACGACATAGACGCCGCGGCGCCGCAGCGCCAGCATCAGCGCGAGCATGTCCGGGCGCGGGCGGCCATTCTGGTAGAGCGCCACCATCGCGACCGGTCCGCCGCGATAGGGCTCCTGCCACAGCGGCACGGCCGACTGCCCGGCGCCCCGCATGCGGCGCCCGAGGTCGCGCAGCAGGAAGGCCGGCAAGAGAAGCAGCCGCATGACCCAACGACGCAAATCGACCCCCAATCCAAGTTAACGGACTATTAACACGCGCCGGGGCACCGATCCAGTTCCCCGGCGCCGCACGCGGCGGACCGGATGCGTCCATTTTGCCGTGGGCCGGGCTCCGCAATATCTGCTACCGCTGTTGCGAACTTTCTGATGAGGAGCCGTCGTGCAGGTAGAAGAAACCGAGCTTCCGGGCGTCATGCAAATCGTGCCGAAGCGCTTCGGCGACAGCCGGGGCTTCTTTTCCGAGGTCTACAGCAAAGTGGCCGCAGCGGAAGCCGGGATCACCGTCGAATTCGTGCAGGACAACCATTCGCTGTCGCGCGACGTGGGAGTCGTGCGCGGCCTGCATTTCCAGGCCCCGCCCCATGCCCAGGACAAGCTGGTGCGCGTCGGCGCAGGCCGCGTGCTCGACGTCGCGGTCGACATCCGCAAGGGCAGCCCGCATTTCGGCAAATGGGTCGCGGTCGAGCTCTCGGCCGAGCTCGGCAACCAGCTCTTCATTCCCAAGGGCTTCCTGCACGGCTTCGCCACGCTCGAGCCGAATTCCGAGCTGCTCTACAAGTGTTCGGACGTCTATGCCCCGGATTGCGACGGGGCGGTGCGCTTCGACGATCCCGATATCGGAATCGATTGGGGGTTCGACACCTCCGCGGCGGTCCTCTCCGAGAAGGACGCCAAGGCGCCGTTCCTGAAGGACTTCGACAGTCCGTTTGTCTACGAGGATTGATGCAATGAAACTTTTGGTCACCGGCGGAGCCGGATTCATCGGATCCGCGGTTGTCCGGCTTGCCGTGTCGCGCGGCCATTCGGTGGTGAATGTCGATGCGCTGACCTATGCCGCCTGCCTCGACAACGTCGCCTCGGTCGCCGGCAGCCCGCTCTATGCCTTCGAACATGCGGATATCTGCGATGCGGCCGCGCTGAAGCGCATCTTCGACGCCCACAAGCCCGATGCGGTGATGCACTTGGCAGCCGAATCCCATGTCGACCGCTCGATCGACGGCCCCCGCGCCTTCATCGAGACCAACATCATGGGCACCTACGAGATGCTGCAGGCCGCCCGCGCCTACTGGACCGGGCAGGGCAAGCCGGAGAGCTTCCGCTTCCACCACATCTCTACCGACGAGGTCTTCGGCTCGCTGCCGAACGACCCGTCGGTGAAGTTCACCGAAGACACTCCCTACGACCCGCGCTCGCCCTATTCCTCGTCCAAGGCCTCCTCGGACCACCTGGTCCGCGCCTGGCACGAGACCTACGGCCTGCCGGTCGTGCTGACCAACTGCTCGAACAATTACGGCCCCTTCCACTTCCCCGAGAAGCTGGTGCCGGTCATCATCCTGAACGCGCTGGCCGGAAAGCCGCTGCCGATCTACGGCGACGGCTCGAACGTGCGCGACTGGCTCTTCGTCGAGGACCACGCCGACGCGCTGCTGCTGGTCGTCGAGAAGGGCGAGCTCGGCCGCAGCTACAATATCGGCGGCGAGAACGAGAAGACCAACCTGGAGCTCGTCCGGACGCTCTGCGCGATCCTCGACCAAAAGCGGCCGAAGGCCTCGGGCTCGTATGCCGACCAGATCACCTTCGTCACCGACCGCCCCGGCCATGACGCCCGCTATGCGATCGACCCGGCGCGCATCCGCGCCGAGCTGGACTGGCGCCCCTCGGTAACCGTCGAGGAAGGGCTGGAGAAGACCGTGCAGTGGTATCTCGACAATGAAACCTGGTGGCGCGCGCTGCAGGACCGCCACGGCGTCGGCGAACGCCTCGGCAAGGCCAGCTAAGGACACCCCATGAAGATCCTCGTTTTCGGCCGGACCGGCCAGCTCGCGACCGAGGTCCAGCGCCGTGCAGGCCCGCACGAGCTGGACATCCGCGGCAGCCAGGACGCCGATTTCACCGACCCGGAGGCCTGCGCGGCGATCATCGCCGCCACGGATGCCGATGCGGTGATCAACACCTCGGCCTACACCGCCGTCGACAAGGCCGAGAGCGACGGGGACACTGCGCGCCTCGTCAATGCGGCCACGCCGGCCCGGCTGGCCGAGGCGGCGGCGGCGAAGGGCATTCCCTTCGTCCATGTCTCGACCGACTACGTCTTCGACGGCTCGGGCGACCGGCCCTTCGCGCCGGACCACCCGACCGCGCCGCTCGGCGCCTATGGCCGCACCAAGCTCGAAGGCGAAGAGGCCATCCGCGCGGCGGGCGGGACGCATGCGATCCTGCGCACCTCCTGGGTGGTCTCGGCGCATGGCAACAACTTCGTCAAGACGATGCTGCGGCTCGGACGCGAGCGCGACCGGCTGACCATCGTGGCCGACCAGATCGGCGGCCCGACCCCGGCGGCGGCGCTGGCCGATGCCTGCCTCGCCGCAGCGGAACAGCTGGCTGCCGACCCGTCGAAATCGGGCACCTACCATGTCTCGGGCGGCCCGGATGTCAGCTGGGCCGATTTCGCCCGCGAGATCTTCGCCCAGGCCGGGATCTCCTGCGAGGTGGCGGACATTCCCAGCTCGGACTACCCGACGCCGGCGAAACGGCCGCTGAACTCGCGCATGGACAACAGCGCGACCGAAGCCGCCTTCGGGTTCCCCCGTCCGGACTGGAAAGCCGGGCTCGCCGACATCCTCGCCGACCTGGCGGAAGACAAGGCCTGACAGCCGGTGTCCCGGAGCCTGCGATATGCCGCCGGGACATTCCGTCCGCTCGCCGAGAACCTGGCGCATGGCTTCGCCGCCGAGCACGCGCTGGAATTCTACGCCGCGCAGGCGGTCTACAGCTTCATCCCGAAGAACGCCTGCTCGACCCTGCGCTTCGCCCTGGCGCGGGCCAACGGCGCGGTGTCCTCGCCGGTGGAGATCGACTGGATCCACCACAACAACTACGCGTTCCGGGCGGACCAGCGGTCGCTGCAGCAGGCCGGATTCACCTTCGTCGTGCTGCGCTGCCCGTTCCGGCGGCTGGTCTCGGTCTTCCTCGACAAGATCGTCAACCGCTACCACAATTTCTGGGCCGCCTTCCCGCAGGAGGACGGCCCGGTCATCCCCGGCGACGTGACCTTCCGCATATTCGTCGACCGGCTGGCGCGCAGCAAGCTGAGCGCCGACATCCACTGGCGCCCGCAGGTCGATTTCCTCGTCTACGAAGACTACGATCTGTGGATGCCGCTGGAGCAATTCCGGCGCACCTGCCCGGGCTCTCCGAGCGGCTCGGCCTCGAAATCCTCGACACCCGCGCGCTGCTGCGCCACGACACCAGCCGCTTCGCGCCGGCGCCGGAGGGCAACTATGCCGACACTCCGATCCGCGAGATCGAGGCGATGCAGGCCCGGGGCATGTCGCCCCGCGGCGAACAGCTTTTCGACGAGGCCCTCGCCGGTCTCGCAGCCCATCTCTATCACGCCGACCTGACCCTCTATGCGGGGAAATTCGGGACGGACAGCATTCTCTTTCCACGGTTCGCAGCAACCGGCCAAGACCAGTAGGAGTATTTTCCGTGACCCAGCGCAAAGGCATCATTCTCGCCGGCGGCTCCGGCACCAGGCTCTATCCGATCACCCGCGGGGTGTCGAAGCAGCTGCTGCCGATCTACGACAAGCCGATGATCTATTTCCCGATTTCCGTCCTGATGCTGGCCGGCATCCGCGAGATTGCGATGATCACCACGCCGCAGGACCAAGACCAGTTCAAGCGCACCCTGGGCGACGGCAGCCAATGGGGCATCAAGCTCGAATACATCGTCCAGCCCTCCCCCGACGGGCTGGCGCAGGCCTATATCCTGGCCGAGGACTTCCTCGACGGCGCGCCCTCGGCGATGTGCCTCGGCGACAACATCTTCTTCGGCCACGGCCTGCCCGAACTCCTGGCCTCGGCCGGCTCGAAGGAAACCGGCGGAACGGTCTTCGGCTACCGCGTGGCCGATCCCGAGCGCTACGGCGTGGTCAAGTTCGACGCCGAGGGCAAGGCCGAGCAGATCATCGAGAAGCCCGAGGTGCCGCCGTCCAACTACGCGGTGACCGGCCTCTACTTCCTCGACGGCTCCGCGCCCGCGCGCGCCCGCAAGGTGGAGCCTTCCGCCCGCGGCGAGCTGGAGATCACCACGCTGCTGGAAATGTACCTCAACGAAGGTTCGCTGAGCGTGGAGACCATGGGCCGCGGCTATGCCTGGCTCGACACCGGCACCCATGCCTCGCTGCTCGATGCGGGCAATTTCGTCCGCACACTGACCGAGCGCCAGGGCCAGCAGGTCGGCTGCCTCGAGGAAATCGCCTTCGAGCAGGGCTGGATCAGCGCCGCGGAGCTGCGCGAGGCCGGCACGACCTACAAGAAGAACGACTACGGCAAGTATCTGCTCGCCCTCGCGAAGGAGTGAGTCCGGCCCTTGCCCCCCGCTGCGGGGGGCCCCATCTTCCGGGCGGGCGCCTTCCGCCCGGGAGATGAGAGACATGAAACACCTGATCTGGCTGGCCGCGCTGGCCGCTGCACCGATGGCCATGGCCCAGACCGCCCCCGAAGCCGATCCCGGAACCGAGTACCGCCTGGCCGAGCTGGACGGCGCGCCCTACGAGGGCGACGCAACGCTGGTCTTCCCCGAAGAGGGCCGGGTCGCGGGCAAGGGCCCCTGCAACAACTTCATGGGCCGCGCCGACTGGGGCGAAGACGGCAGCGTCTCCTTCGGACCGCTCGCCGCCACGATGATGGCCTGCCCCGATCTCGACGGCGAGAAGACGATCCTCGACCTGCTCGGCGCCGTGTCGCAGATCGAGACCACCGAGGACGGCTTCCTGCTGTCGACGCCCGAGGGCGCCACGCTGCTCTACCGCGTCTCCGCCCCGGCAGAGTGAGGCCCGCGCTTCAGCAGGTCGACCAGCCGTGACCGGGAGGCCGGGAAGGGCTGGCCGCTCCATTGCGGCGGGACGTGCTTCTTCAGGAAATGGCCGGTGGTCGAGAGCGCCAGCGCGATCTCGCCATCCGGTGCGGGCCCCTGCCCCTTCAGGCAATCCGGCAGCGGCAGCAGACGGTCGGCCCACTCCCCCGCCGCCTGGCGGCTGACCGCGCGCCCGGTCCGCGGAGAGACGAAGCACAGCTCCTCGTTGGTGCCGCGCACCGCGCAGCGGTCAAGCTCCAGCCCGTAGCCGAGCGCCTCGAGAAGCGCGAGTTCCCAGCGCAGATAGGCCAGCGTCCAGGCGGGCGTCAGCGGCATCACGTCGAGCAGCTCGGCGGTGCGCTCGTAGATTCCCGGCAGGTGCATCCGCTCGGGCAGCGCATAGGCCAGGAGCCCGGTCACCGCCGCCAGCCCCGCCAGCGTGCGGCGGTCGTTCATCAGCCGACCGGCGCGGTCGCGCTCCAGCTCCGCGGTGAAGGCGCCCATGTGGTGGTCGAGCCGCGCCCGCCAGCTCAGCGCCAAGAGATTGCCGGGCTGCAGGACCGGCGACATCCGGCGGCTCTGCCCGCCGCGCAGGAGACCCGCGTGGCGGCCGTGCCCAGGGGTCAGCACCTCGAGGATCGCCGCATGTTCGCCATGCGGACGGCACGCGATGAGGATGCCCTGTCCCTGCCATTCCATCCGCTGAAGATAGGTCCGCCGCGCCGCCGGGAAAAGCGCTCAGCGCTTCTTGGCCATGATCTGCGCCAGCCCGGCATTGCCGCGCGCCGCCAGCCCGTCGATGGCGCCCTGCAGATCGGCCGCGTCGCGGTTCTGGCTCAGCTTCGATTTCGCCAGCACGCGGGTCACCTCGATCTGCAGCGCCACGATGTTACCCAGCATCCCCTCGAGGTAATCGGCAGGCGCATCGGCCATCTTCCAGGCGGCATCGCCATTGGCGCGGCGCTCGTGCAGCCGGGTCAGCAGCGCCACCGCCCGGCGCTTGGCCTGCATGTCATGGGAAAAGGAAATCCGGCCGTGCACATGCACCGCCTGGTAGTTCCAGGTCGGCACCGCGCGGTGATGCTTCGCCTTGCCGGGATAGTCATTGGGCGAGACATAGCCGTCGGCGCCGCGGAAGATCGCCAGAACCTCCTGTCCTTCCCCGATTTCGCGATGCATGCCGTTGGCCAGAGCGCAGTGGCCGATCAGGCTGCCATCCGGCGCGGCCAGCAGCGGCAAGTGGTTGGCAACGAGGCCTTCCGCGGTCTGCGCCACGACGCAGGCCAGCGGCGCGCCCTCCATGATCGCGGAAACCGCCGCCGGGTCGCGTTCCTCGAAATGCCGGGGAATGTACATGGGCGCCCCTCAGGCCAGCGACGGATCGTCGAGCAGCGAGCGGCCGTCGCGGCTTTCCAGCTCGATCACCCAGAGGTCGCGGTCGCGCCCGGTTTCGCGGCGGATGCGCTCGTCGATCTCGAACTCGGCCTCGGCCATGGTGCGGACCCAATGCCGGACATCCGCCATCAGGTCGTATTGCCGTTCCCACAGTTCCGCCGTGCCGTCGAGCCGCGCGACCTTGACCCAGACCGCGCCCGCGGTGGCGTCGCCCTTCTGGACGACATAGGCGGGGATGTTTTCCAGCCCCAGCCTCGTCATGTAGGCCCCGACCCAGATGCCGGTGGCGAGGCGGCTCACAGGTCGCCGTCGCGGAAATCGAGCCCCATCTCGCCGTAGCGCTCGGCCTCTTCCAGCCAGTTCGGGCGGACCTTGACCTGGCAGAACAGGTGGACTCGGCGTTCGAGGAATTCCTCCAGCTCCAGCCGCGACGCCTGGCTGATCGCCTTGATCGTCTCGCCGCCCTTGCCGAGGATGATCCCCTTGTGGCCGTCGCGGGCGACATAGATGATCTGGTCGATCCGGGTCGAGCCGTCCTCGCGGTCCTCCCAGGCCTCGGTCTCCACGGTCAGCTGGTAGGGCAGTTCCTGGTGCAGGCGCAGCGTCAGCTTCTCGCGGGTGATCTCGGCGGCGATCATGCGCATCGGCAGGTCGGCGATCTGGTCCTCGGGATAGAGCCACGGGCCCGCCGGCAGCTCGTTCGCCAGCCATTCGCGCAGATCGTCGACGCCATAGCCCTTCTCGGCCGAGATCATGAAGGTCTTGGCGAAGGCGAAGCGGCTGTTGAGCTTCTCGGTCAGCGCCAGCAGGGTCTTGGCCTCGACGCGGTCGATCTTGTTGATCGCCAGCGCGACCGGCTGGCCGGTGCCGCGCTCGGCCAGCGCCTCGATGATCCGCTCCACGCCTTCGGTGATGCCGCGATGGGCCTCGACCAGCAGCACGACCAGGTCGGCATCCGCCGCCCCGCCCCAGGCCGCGGCGACCATCGCGCGGTCGAGTCGGCGGCGCGGGCGGAACAGGCCGGGCGTGTCGACGAAGACGATCTGGCTGTCGCCCTCGATCGCAACGCCGCGGATGCGGGCGCGCGTGGTCTGCACCTTGTGGGTGACGATCGAGACCTTGGCCCCGACCATCCGGTTCAGGAGCGTCGATTTCCCGGCATTCGGCTCGCCGATCAGGGCAACGAATCCGGCTTTCTGGCTGGTCATGTCTTAGGTCCTTTCAGCCGGGACAGCAGGTCCCGTGCGGCGGCCTGCTCGGCCTGCCGCTTCGAGCCCGCCGTGGCGGTCGCGGTCTCGCCGGAATCGAGACGAACGCAGATCCGGAATTGCGGCGCGTGGTCGGGACCTTCGCGGCCGGTGATCTCGTAATGCGGCGGGGTCTGGCCGCGCGCCTGCGCCCATTCCTGCAGCGCGGTCTTCGGGTCGCGGGCATCGGCCTTGACGCTGCCGATCCGGCTGCCCCAGAGCCGCAGCACCAGCTCGTGCGCGGCGCGGAAACCAGCATCCAGATAGACCGCGGCGATCACCGCCTCCAGCGCATCGGCCAGCAGGGCCTCCTTGCGCCGCCCGCCCGAAAGCATCTCGGAGCGGCCGAGCCGGAGCACCTTGCCCAGCTCGATCTCGCGGGCGACATCGGCACAGGTTTCCTTGCGCACAAGCGCGTTGAAGCGCGGCGCCAGAACCCCCTCGGCCGCCTTGTCGTCGGCGCCGAGCAGCGCCTCGGCCATGACGAGCCCGAGGACCCGGTCACCGAGGAATTCCAGCCGCTCGTTGTTCGGCTGGCTCGTCGACGAGACCGAGGCATGGGTCAGCGCCTCCTTCAGGAGGGCCTGGTTGGAGAACTGGTGTCCGAGCCGCGCCGTGAAGGCCTTGATATCCGGAGACTGGGTCAATCGAGCGCCTTGAAGAAGCGGTCCTTGCGCCAGGTCCAGAAGAAGAAGATGGACCGGCCCGCGGAGGAGAACATCACCCGGTCGGCGCGGCCGATCAGGTTTTCGAAGGGAACGAAGCCGACGCCATGCGCGGTCTGCGGCACGCGGCTGTCATTGGAGTTGTCGCGGTTGTCGCCCATGAAGAAGAACTGCCCCTCCGGCACGGTGTAGACGCCGGTATTGTCCAGCCGAGTCTCGCGCGTGTCCAGAATGGAATGGCTGCGGCCGCCCGGAAGCGTCTCGGTCAGCCGGGTCTTCTCGCAATCGGCGCCAAGTCCGACCATGCCGTTCGAGCAGATCGGCACGCCGCCCATCGGGCCCTGCGGCTCGAAGGTCTCGACGAAGGTGCCCGCGGGCTCGGTCGGGACTTCCTCGCCGTTCAGCCATAGGCGGCCGCCGCGGACCTGGACCTTGTCGCCCGGCAGGCCGATCAGCCGCTTGATGAAGTCCTGGCCGGTCACCGGATGGCGGAACACGACGATGTCGCCGCGCTCGGGCTCGTCGCCCATGATGCGGCCGTCGATGAAGGAGCACATCGAGGCGAAGGGGCAGGAATACTGCGAATAGCCATAGGCCATCTTGTTGACGAAAAGGAAATCCCCGATCAGCAGCGTGTCCTTCATCGACCCCGAGGGGATCCAGAAGGGCTGGAAGAACAGCGTGCGGAACACGCCCGCGATCAGAAGGGCATAGACGATCGTCTTGACGGTCTCGACCAGCCCGCTCTCTTTACCTGCCTTCGCGGCCATGCAGTGTCCTTTCAGTCCTGATGCGGCGTTTCTTGGGGGGAGGCCGGGGCGGTGTCAAGCGCGCCGCCCCCGGCCAGGGGACGGGCCTCGATCACCACGAAGGCCTGGGCCCAGGGATGGTCGTCGGTCAGCGTGACATGCACCACCGCCTCGTGCCCGGGCGGCGTCATCTCGGCCAGCCGCTCGGCGGCCCAGCCGGTCAGTTCCATCACCGGCTGGCCGGTGGCGATGTTGCGCACCGCCATGTCCTTCCACGAGATGCCCATGGCCAGCCCGGTGCCGAGCGCCTTGGAACAGGCCTCCTTGGCCGCCCACCGCTTGGCATAGGTGCCCGCCACATCGGCGCGGCGCTCGGCCTTGGCGCGCTCGGTCTCGGTGAAGACCCGCGTCTTGAACCGGTCGCCGAAGCGCTCCAGCGTGCCCGCGATCCGCTCGATATTGGCCAGGTCCGAGCCGATGCCGAGGATCATGCGCGATCGGCCGCGACGCGGCGCGCGACCGCGCCGAACAGGAGATAGCCGACGATCAGCAGCGTCGCGGCATAGATCGCCACGGTCGCCAGGATCGACATCCACAGCCCCGGCGGCAGTGCCGCCAGATCGCCGCCCGCCGCCACGACCGCGAAGACGCCGAGCATCAGGAAGGTCGCCGTGCCCCAGAGCGCCATCGACAGCGCGGTGCGGCGCAGCAGCGCCTCGGAGGGCTCCGGACAAGGTGGCGCCCGGTTCCGGCCCCGATTGACCAGCCGCGCCCGGCGCAGGGGTGAAAGATCGAGCGGCTCTTCCGGCTTGATCGCGGCGAAGGGCGTCGCCGATGCGTCGCGGCTTCGGAGATCGTCCCGGCGTCCCGGCCGTCCGGCCGCGGGGGATGCCATCTGCCGGATGGAACCGCGATCCGTCCCGCCGTGAATCTTCGGACAAGGCCGGATGTCGCGGCGGCATCAGCCGAGGCGCGTGCCCTTTCCCGGGACGGAAGCGCCCGATGCGATGCGCGCTGCCGCAAGCCTGCATCGCAACTACGCAGCGCGGAGGCCCGGCCGGAACTTCGGGCAGGCGATGCCGCGGGAGAGGCTTGCGGAACACGGCTGCCCCGGCTCCGTCCAGCCCCGCGAGGCTGCAGCTTGCCCGGACCGGCACCCCATGTGTCCCTCAGATGCCCCTCTCTCCGCCCATGCCCGCGAGGATGGCCGAAGGTCAGCGGGAAGGCAGGTCATCCCGGTAGCTCATCTGCACGGCCCTCAGCTTGCCGGCCCGAGCGGACCCGGTCCGATGACCTCCTGGATCGGCGGATCGGCCGGCCGCTCGATGCGGCCCAGCAGGGCCTCGACCAGTTTCCTGCCCGCAAGCGCCATATCGACGCGATGTGCCAGGACCGGCAGCGCAAGGTAGCCGGAAAGCCGGGTATTGTCGCGCGAGATTAAGGCCACATCCTCGCCGGGGACGAGCCCGCGCTGGCGCAATGCGGCGATCGCGCCAAGGAGACCCAGCTCGCTGGCGCAGATCAGCGCGCTTGGCGGATCCGGCCGGTCGAGCATCCGTGCGAAGGAAATCTGGCTGGCCTCCAGGCTGAAATCGTCCTGCCCGACCAGCGCCGGATCCGGCGCGATCCCGGCAGCCGCCAGGGCGGCGTCATATCCGGCCAGGCGGTCGCCGCTGCTGACATCCGCGCCGGCCAGCAGCTGCAGCGCGATGCGGCGGTGCCCGGCCCGGAGAAGATGCGCCGCGGCCTCCCGCGCGATCCGGAAATTGTCGATATCGACATAGGCATGCCGGCTCTCGCCCGCGGACCGCCCGAAGCTGGCAAAGGGGACGCCGTTCTGTTCCAGCCAGGCGACGCGGCGGTCGTCCCGGGTCATGCGGGTGATGATGACCCCGTCAGACGCGCCCAGATGGACGATCTTGCGCAGCGCCTCGAGCGTGTCCTCCTCGGGCAGCGGCGACTGGATCGCCAGCGTGTAGCCGCGCGCCCGGGCGGCGACGGTCATGCCCTCGATCAGCGGCAGCCGCGCGATGTCCGAGAGGTAGGCGCGCGCTTCCAGCGGCAGCACCGCGGTGATCCCGTGCGTCCGGCCGGTGCGCAGCGCCAGGCCGCGCAGGTTGGGCACATAGCCCGCTGCCTCGGCTGCGGCCTTGACCCGCGCAACGGTCTTCGGGTGGACCTCGGGCCCGTCCTTCAGCGCGCGCGACACGGTGGTCACCGAGAGCCCGAGGCTGTCGGCGATCTGGCGGAGATTGGGGCGGGCAGAGGTCATGTCGTCTCCGGAAGGCGGGGGTCATCCGCCAGATTGCCCGCGCCTTGCGGGGAAGGAAAGATGCCCCTTGGGCAGATTGCAAGCGGTTGCGCAAAATTAAGGCAGACGCGGCGGGTTTGACTGGAAAGATCGATTGCAGGCTAACGAATAACTTCCCGACATCGCGTTTTTTCGGAATCGTAACGTTACGATTCGAAGAAAGGCGGCAGACTCGCCGCGCTTAGAGACAACACCAGACCTGACAGGGGTGCCCGATGAACCTTTCCCGCTGCCTGCCCTCCGCGGCGCTTGCCATGGCCCTGGCAAGCCCGCTGGCCGCCCAGACGCTGACCATCACCACCTCGGGCGGCGATTACGGCGCCGCGCTGCGTGACGCCCTCTGGGCTCCGGCGGCGGCCGAACTGGGCTTCGAGATGCGCGAGGACAGCCAGAGCGACAGCCTCGCCGCGCTGCGCATGCAGGTGATGTCGGGCGCAGTCTCCACCGACGTGATCCAGATGGGCTCGCTCGAGGCTGCGCAGGCCGCGACCATGGACCTTCTGGAACCGCTCGACCCGGAGATCGTCGATATCGACGGCCTGCCCGAAGGCGCGCGGAACGATTACTGCCATCCGTTCGACAGCTACGGCACGGTGATGGCCTGGAACACGGAGACCTTCGGCGACGCCCCGCCGCGGAGCTGGGCGGATTTCTGGGACACCGAGACCTTCCCGGGCCGCCGGGCGCTGCGCGCCAATGCCCAGGACCTGCTGGAAATCGCGCTCCTGTCCGAGGGCGTCGCGCCGGACGAAGTCTATGACGTGCTGGAAAGCGGGGACGGGCTGGCGCGCGCCATCGCGCGGCTCGAGGAGCTGAAGCCCGATGTCGCCGTCTGGTGGAGCTCGGGCGCGCAGTCGACGCAGCTTCTGAAGGATGGCGAGGCCGATCTGGTGGTGACCTGGAACGGCCGCGCGGCCAATGCCGCCGCCGATGGGGGGGCGGCCGGCTACACCTTCGCGGGATCGGTGATCGGCACCGACTGCCTCGCGGTTCCGGCCGGGGCGCCGCATCCCGAAGAGGCGATGAAGCTGATCGCCGCGATGACCACGGCCGAGCGCGAGGCGCGGCTGACCGACCATATCCTCTACGGCCCGGTCAACCCGGCGGCCTACGAGACCGGCCTGATCCCGGAAGACCGGCTGGAGCTCCTCGCCACCGCACCCGCCAATGCCGGAAGCTCGGTCTATTCCGATCCCGCCTGGTGGGTCGCGCATGGCCAGGAGGCGCAGATCGCCTTCGACGAGATGATGAACCGCTGAGCCGGGGGAGAACCATGGCACCGCTTCCGATCACGCTCGACGCGCTGCGCAAGACCTACGGGGACTATGTCGCGCTCGACGATGTCTCGCTGGCGATCCGCCCGGGCGAGTTCCTGACGCTGCTGGGGCCCTCGGGCTCCGGCAAGACCACGCTCCTGATGGCGCTGGCGGGCTTCGTGCGCCCCGAGGCCGGGCGCATCCTGATCGGCGACCGCGACGTCACGCGGCTGGCGCCGAACCGCCGCGACATCGGCATCGTCTTCCAGAACTACGCGCTCTTCCCGCACATGGATGTCCTGGCGAATGTCGAATACCCGCTCAGGCTGCGCAGGGTGTCCCGCCGGGAGGCGCGCGAGCGGGCCATGTCCGCGCTCGAGCGGGTCAAGCTCGGCGCCTTCGCCGGGCGGGACATCTCGCAGCTGTCGGGCGGCCAGCGCCAACGCGTGGCGCTGGCCCGCGCCATCGTCTTCGAACCGCGGATCATGCTGATGGACGAGCCGCTTTCCGCGCTCGACAAGAACCTGCGCGAGCACATGCAGCTGGAGATCCGCCGCCTGCATGACGACCTGGGCATCACCACGATCTATGTCACCCACGACCAGCGCGAGGCGCTGACCATGTCCGACCGGATCGCCGTCATGAAGGACGGGCGCATCCGCCAGATCGACGCGCCGCAGGACATCTATTGCCGCCCCGGCTCGGGATTCGTCGCCGAATTCATGGGCGAGGCCAACATCCTGGCGGGCGGCGACTGCCGCGCGGCCGACGGCGGCACGCTGTCTTCCGCAGCGACGCTGATGGTACGGGCCGAAAACCTGCATCTCGATCCGGCGGATTGCGGTCCGGACGGCATCCGGCTCGACGGCCGTCTCGCGGGCAAGGCCTATCGCGGCGAGAACTGGCTCCTGCAGGTGGAACTGCCGTCGGGCCGCGAGCTGATGATGTCGATCCCCTCGGCACGCTCGGAAGGCTGCGAGGAACTGTCGCCCGGCGATCCGGTGGCCGCCTTCGCCGCGCGCCGCCATGCCCATCCGATCCCGGCCCCGGAGCCGGAGGCGGCATGACCGGAACTGCCGCGATGACCGCCCCCGCAACCCCGGACCGGGACACCCGCGCCGGACTGCGCCGCGATGCCAGGCGCGAGCGCGCCTTCTTCCTGTCGCTGTCGCTGCCGGCGCTGCTGCTGGTCGGGCTCTGCGCCATGCTGCCGATCTTCTGGATCCTGCGCCAGAGCGTCATGACGCTGCGCGGAGAGTTCACCCTCGCCAACTGGGAGAAGCTGCTGTCGAGCGCCCTGACCTGGAAATCCGTCTGGACCACGGTCGAGCTTTCGGGCGCGACGCTGGTGCTGTGCATGGCGCTCGGCATCCCGCTGGCGCTGGCGCTGGCCTCGGCGCCGCCGAAGATCGCGAACCGCCTGCTGATCCTCGTCATGCTGCCGCTCTGGACCTCGATCCTCGTGCGCACCTATGGCTGGCTGGTGCTGCTGCGCCGCGACGGGCTGGTGAACCAGGCGCTGACCGGAACCGGCATTGCCTCCGAGCCGCTGGCGCTGGTCTACAACTTCACCGGCACGCTGATCGGCATGGTGCATTTCATGCTGCCGCTCTTCGTGCTGCCGGTCTATGCCGCGATGCGCGACATCGACGGCAACGCCATCCGCGCCGCCGCCAGCATGGGGGCCAGCCTGCCCCGGACGCTGGCGACCGTCGTTCTTCCGCTTTCGGCGGGGGGCATCCGCTCGGGCGCGATGATCGTCTTCATCTACACGCTCGGCTTCTTCATCACTCCCGCCGTGCTGGGCGGCGGCCAGGTCAGCCCGGTGGCAATCCGCATCGAGAAGGTCATGTCGACCTTCCAGGACTGGGGCCAGGCCTCGGCGCTCGGCGTGCTGCTGCTGATCCTCGTCGCCATGGCGGCGGCGATGCTGGCGGCGGCGCGGCGGCTGATCGGCCGGAAAGGAAAGACCCATGCTTGACGCTTTCGACGCCCGCGGCTTCCGCGCGGGGCTGTGGATCTACGCGGGCGCGGTGCTTGCCTTCCTGATCCTGCCGACGCTGATCGTCATCCCGATCTCCTTCTCGGCCTCCGACCTGCTGGAATTCCCGCCGCGGGAATTCTCGCTGCGCTGGTACCAGACCTTCTTCGGCTCGGCCACGTGGATGGCGGCGCTGAGGACCTCGCTGATCCTGGGCGTGCTGACTGCGGCGCTGGCCGTCCCTTCGGCGCTCCTGGCCTGCGTGGCGATGGACCGGATCGGCGGCAGATCGGCGAAGGCGCTCGGCGGCTACGTTCTGGCACCGTCGGTGATCCCGGGCATCCTGCTGGCGATCGGACTGTTCTTCGTGCTGGCCAAGCTGCGCCTCATCGGCACGCTGGGCGGCATTCTGGTCGGCCATGTGGTGCTGGCCATTCCGGTCGCGGTCATCGTGCTCAGGCCGGCCGTGGCCCGCTTCGACTGGGGCCAGGTGACGGCCGCGCGCAGCCTCGGCGCGGGCTGGGCCCGGGCGCTGGTGCAGATCCTGCTGCCGCAGATGTCCTTCACCCTGATGACCGCCGCGCTCATGGCCTTCCTGACGTCGCTCGACGAGGCCGTGATCTCCATCTTCGTCTCCTCGGGCCAGAACTCCACGCTGCCGAAGCTGATGTTCCTGTCGCTGCGCGACCAGATCGACCCGACCATTGCCGCCATTTCGACCCTCTGGAGCGTCCTCGTCATCGGCATCGTGCTGATCGTCAATGCGCGCCGGACGGCCTGACAGGGAAAGACCCATGACCACCGAACCCGCCATCTCCCCCGAAGCCCGCGCCGCCGCGATCCCGCAGGTCGGCTTGGCGCTGATCACCGGCTCGGCCAACTGGGGCCTGGCCTTCCCCGAAGACCTCGCGATGGAGGGCATCACCGTCCTTGCCCGCGATCTCGCCTACGACACCCCCTGGGGCCCGTCCGAGAACTGGAAGCTCCTCGAATTCGACGGCGCGCTGACGCCCGAAGGCAGGCCCAAGCGCGCGCTCTGCATGTATTCGCACGGCAATCCGCGCGACGAGATCGACCATGAATGCCACCGCCGCGCCTTCTGGGTGCTGCAGCAGGCAGGGGTGAAGCGGGTCCTCGCCTGTTCCACCATCGGCGCGCTCAACAAGGCAATCCAGCCGGGTGACCTGGTGATCAATGCCGACATCATCGAGCTGACGCAGACACCGTACTCCCTGCTGCCCGGGCGGCAGCGCTTCGACGCCTCGGGCAAGGCCATCGTCTGCGCTTCCTGTGCCGCCGTGCTGGCCGAAGAGGCCCGCCGGGTCTGGCCCGCCGCCTGCCGGGTCCATGGCATCGAGCAGGGGCTGGTCGCCGCCCATGCCTATGGCCCGCGCCTGACCACGCCCGCCGAGGCGATCGCCTTCCGTTCGATGGGCGCGGACGTGATGAACCACTCGATTGCGCCCGAGGCGACGCTGAGCCGCGAGATCGGCGCCTGCTTCGTGCCCTGCGCCTTCGTCACCGCCGGCTTCAACGACTACATGGACCGCGGCCGCGGGACGCTGCTTCAGAAGGGCGTGCTGCCCTCGCTGTCGCGTCTCTGCTCGGAGCTGGCATTGCGCGCGGCGGCGAGGCTGCCGGCAGCGGGCGACTGCAGTTGCCATGCACTGAAGACCCCGCAGCCCGCGGAGCGCTACGACCGGTACTGAGCGCCACGGCGGCACGCAGGCGGGAGGGCTCGCGCTCGCGGCATCGCGATGCGGGCCCATCCATGGCGGAGCATTCAATCGCCGGGAAAAGGTCCCCCGGACCTTTGCCCGGTCCGGCTCATGTCTCCACCGTGCTGCGGCGGTGGTGCCCGCTCCAGTTCTGCCAGAGTGCCCGGCCCAGATGCTTCGATGCCCTCAGGATCTCGTTGCGTGCGCGGGCCCCTGCGGTGTCCGGCTTCCAAGGCCGGGCGTTTCGGCGGGGCGGAAGTGAGGAGGTTCAGCAAAAGCTCCGGGGGACCTTTTGCCCGGCGAACCGCTGCCGCGTCACGGGCGGCGATGGCGTCATGGCTGGCGCGGGTGTCGCAGGCGCCGCCACCGGCTCGAGTACCGCTGGCGACGCCTGCGCCAGCTGTCAAGCGACAGCCAGTTTTACGGGATAAGGCGACACACAGTCTTGCGATTTGTGTCGCGCAATCCTCATCCTGCTCTTCGTCAGGGCGCGGTCGGTTGGGTGGTGCGACGAGCAGGCCGGGGCACGTGCAGACCTGATTTATCAGAGCGTGGCCCGGCCTGCGGCGGTTGGATCAGGCGCTTTCCTTCTTCAGGATGTCCTCAAGGTCTCGGAGCCGGTAGGAGCGGCCCTTGATGTTGAGGAAGTGGGACCGGTGCAGCAGCCGGTCCAGGATCGCTGTGGCGAGCACCTCGTCGCCTGCAAGGAGTTCCGTCCAGTCCCGCACGCTCGTGTTGGTGGTGATCAGGATAGCGCCGCGGCCGTAGCGGTAGGTGACCAGCCGAAAGAGTGAGGGGCCGTGCGCCACAGGTCCGAGCGCGGCCCCCGAACGATGCTTGCTCACGGCACATCGCCTCGAAGCCCAATTCGTCGATGATCAGGAGCGCCGTGGACATGTCCTTGCGCCGCCGGAGCCGACTTGGCGGCAGGCCGGGGTCATCCCGAAGTGCAGTCATCAGCTCGGCGAAGCGGTAGTACTGGACCGGGAAACCGAGTTGGACAGTTTTCACCCCGAGGCTGGCGGCCAAGTGCGTTTTGCCCGCGCCTGGCGGCCCCTGCAGCAACACCGTCTCATTGCCACGGACCCAGGCGCCGGTGGCCAGCGTCTCGATGCGCGACCGCTCGATCGCGGGCTGAAACGCGAAGTCAAAGGTCTCGAGTGTCTGCCCTTACGGCAGGTTCGAGAGTTTGAGCGCGGTGCGAATTCGGCGCTCTTCGCGTCCCGGCAATTCGATGTCCGCCAACTGATCAAGGAAGGCATGCGGGGCCATCTCTTTGGCAAGCGCCCCATCGAGAACATCGCCGAGATGCTCCGCGGCATGGCCGCAACCCAATGCAATCGACCGTTCACGGGTCCGGTCGATGTCGAGCCTCGGCCGTCCCGCGGCCTTCGTCGTCCCGCTCATCGGGCGACCTCCGCCAGCAGGTGGCAGGTCTCGATGGCCGGCGCGCGACCGGTGCGTCGATCAGTTCCCGGATCTTCCGGCCCATCCTGCAAAGCGGCGGCGGGGCGATCACCCGGTCGTCGGACTCCCCGTCATAGTGGGACTGGTCGATCAGCAGCCGGGCATCCTTGCCGCGCGGGTGCCGGGCAACGATCTCGCAGGACTTCAGAACCTGAACGGCGCCGGCAATTCTGCGGAGCTCGACGGTTTTCCCGATCAGGTGGAAGGGCACACTGTGCTGGCGGCTCTCAAACGAGACCAACCTGTCGATCCCGAGCTTCCGGCTAATGGCCACGCCGAACGGAACCGGCAACGGGTGCGGCAGCGGGGTCAGCCGCCGCTTCTCCGCCTCCCCTGCCTCGGCGACGGACGTACCCGTGGCAGGGCAACGCCGGTCATGGTCGCGCGCCGCGATCTGCTCGTCTGCCCAGGCTTGCAACTCCTCAACCGTCGCGAAGCTGCGGGCGCAGGGATCGATCCCGTGGCGCTGATCGCGTACCCGTCGCTCGACCTTGCCCGTCCGCCATGGTCCTCGGACCGGTGGCGGCCTCGTGGCGAACTCTCCCCCCTCCGGCGCGCCCGGATCCGGGTCGCGGGATACGTCCGTTTCCAGAACCGCTGAACCGAACGCAGGCTGCCGCCGTAGCCGTGCTCGTGCTCCAGCCAGGAATGCGGCGCTGCCAGGTTCAGCCCGGTATCCGACGTCGATTGCCGCCAGTGCTCGATCGCGTCCGCAAAGGCTGCCGCCTTCTGCGGCTGCGCGCAGCGACCGTCAGCGGCCCCGACCTTCATGCGCCGCACGTGATGCCGAACCGCGCCCTCGCTCACACCCAGCAGTCGGGCGATCCCGGCCCCCGTCGCTCCCCGCTCATCCAGAACCTTGATTGTCATGCGGGCCTCTTCGTTCAGCCGGCCCATTTCCTGCCCCGGGATCTTCTGCTCAGGGACGTCTTGGCCGGAGGCGACAGCAGGTAAAACTGGCTGTCGCCTTGGCTCGTCCTTCGCATGTCGCCGTACAACCTCGCCTGGACATCCCATTTCCTCGCAACCGGCATTGACGGCACCGTGACGCCGACGCTCTTCACCCAGAGTTTCGGCTCCGGCACCTACGTCACCGAGCTTTCGGTCAAGGATGGCTCGGATCTGTTCCCGGTGAAATCGATTGCCGTTTGCGATCCGGCTGCGGTGCCGCTGCCTGGGGACCGGGCTGGCGCTGCTTGCCGGTCTCGGGGCTCCCGCGGCATCTGTCCGCAAGCGCGCAGGCCGAGCGACACGGACCTGCAAGATCCCCGGCGGGCTCGTCGAGGCACGCGGGGGCCGCCGCTTCCGTCCGCGCGGCATGACTCCGCCAGGTTCCGTATCGGAAATCCTTGCGCGCCATGGTTGGATTCCCAATTTGCTGGGTGTACGATCAGGTGCCCCCACCAGATATGGAGAGTTCCATGCTCGTCACCGTTTCCCCGGCCAAGAAGCTCGACTGGACCGATCCCGGCATCGCCGAGGTGACCGAGCCACGCTTCCTGGAGGATGCGGCCTATCTGGCGGGCGTTGCGGCGGAGCTGTCGGTGGCCGAGCTGCGCAAGCTGATGGCGATCAGCGAACCGCTGGCAAAGCTCAACCGCGAGCGGTTCCAATCCTACCGGGCGGAGACGCCCGAAGATGCCCGTCCGGCGGTGCGCGCCTTTGCCGGGGACACCTATCAGGGGCTCGAGGCGAAGACGCTGGACGAGGATGCGCAATACTGGGCGCGCGGCCATCTGCGGATCCTCTCGGGGCTCTACGGCCTGCTGCGCCCCTATGACCTGATCCAGCCCTACCGGCTGGAGATGGGCAGCCGCCTGCAGACCGCCAAGGGCAAGAACCTCTATGAATACTGGGGCAGCCGCATCGCGGAGGCGCTGAATGCCGATGCCGAAGAGGCTGGGGCCGCCTGCCTGGTGAACTGCGCCTCGATCGAGTATTTCAGTGCGGTCGATACCGAGGCTCTCGCCGTTCCTGTGGTCACGCCGGTCTTCCTCGAGGAAAAGAACGGCACCGCGCAGGTCGTCAGCTTCCATGCCAAGCGGGCGCGCGGGGCGATGGCGCGCTTCGTGATGGAACGGCGCATCGACCGGGCCGAGGGCATCGCGGAATTCGACACCGGCGGCTACCGCTTCCAGCCGGACGACAGCACGCCCGACCGCCCGGTCTTCCTGCGCAGCGCAGCGGCGGCGGCCGCCGCCTGACCGGCTGCTGCCACCGGCCGCCCGGACAGGCCGTGGCCGCGCCGCGCGACCAGCGCCAGCGGCTCCAGCGCCAGCGGCTCGAAATCGAAGATCGCGCGGTAGCGGGTCTGGCTGAACCGCCCCACCGCGATGTCGACATCGCCGGTTTCCAGCATCTCGAGGATCTGGTCGCTGGTCTCGCCCATCATCCGCACGGTCAGCAGCGGATAGAGCTGCTTCATGTCGGCCACCGCGCGGGCGACCAGATCCGGCGCGGCCCCCATGATCGCGCCGATCACCAGCGTGCCGGCCCCGCCCAGCCGCCGGTCGCGGAATTCTTCGGAGAACCGCCCGAGATGGCCCAGCATCGTCCCGGCGAAGCCGATCGCGTAGTCGCCAAGCTCGGTCGGCGCCATGCCGCGCGGCTCGCGCCGGAACAGCGGCGCGTCGAGCTCGGCCTCCAGATCCGCCAGCATCTTCGACATGGTCGACTGGGTCATGTTCAGCGCCCGCGCCGCCGCATGCATGGTCCCATGTTCGGCCAGGGCCTGGATCAGCGCCAGATGGCGGAATTTCAGGTAGCTCGCCAGATCGCGCATGGGTCCTCCACTGCGTTCGCAAAATACGATCGATGTCGACGTTATCTTCATTATTCATGCATCGCAATCCTGCCTAAGACAGGGGCCGAGGAGACATGAGGAGGACACTCCATGGCCACGCCGATCATCCGGCAGGTGCGCGCCCACACCGTCACGGGCGGCGGCGCAGACTATCACGACCAGGACGACGGTCACTGGATCGATGACCGCATCGCCACGCCGATGTCGAAATATCCGGCCTTCCGCGACAGCCGCCGGGATTTCGGGATCAACGTGCTCGGCACGCTGGTCGTCGAGATCGAGACCGATACCGGCGTGACTGGCTTTGCCGTGACCACCGGCGGCGAGCCTGCCGCCTATATCGTCGAGAAGCACCTGGCGCGCTTCCTCGAGGGCCGCAAGGTCACCGATATCGAGCTGATCTGGGACCAGATGTTCAACGCCACGCTCTATTACGGGCGGCGCGGGCTGGTGCTGAACGCGATTTCCGGCGTCGACCTGGCGCTGTGGGACCTGCTGGGCCAGGTCCGGCAGGAACCGGTGCATGCGATGATCGGCGGCGCGGTGCGCGACGAGCAGGTGTTCTATGCCACCGGCGCACGGCCCGACCTGGCCAAGGACATGGGCTTCATCGGCGGCAAGATGGCCTGGCGGCACACCGCCGCCGAGGATGCCGCGGGCATCAAGGCCGAGATGGAGATCCTCGGGCGGATGCGCGATGCGGTCGGACCGGATTTCTGGCTGATGTACGACTGCTGGATGAGCATGGATGTCGATTACGCCACCCGCGCCGCGCTTGCCGCGCATGAGCTGGGGCTGAAATGGATCGAGGAATGCCTGCCGCCGGATGACGTCTGGGGCTATGCCGAACTGCGCCGCCGCGTGCCCGACGGCATGCTGGTGACCACCGGCGAGCACGAGGCGACGCGCTGGGGCTTCCGGATGCTCCTCGAGATGGAGTGCTGCGACTTCCTGCAGCCCGATGTCGGCTGGTGCGGCGGTCTGACCGAGCTGCTGAAGATCTCGGCGCTGGCCGACAGCCACGGCAAGATGGTCGTGCCGCACGGCTCCAGCGTCTACAGCTACCATTTCGTGATGACCCGGCAGAACAGCCCCTTCGCGGAATTCCTGATGATGGCGCCCAAGGCCGACAAGGTCGTGCCGATGTTCTCGCCGATGCTCGAAGGCGAGCCGGTGCCGCAGAACGGGAAGCTCAACATCTCGGCGCTCGACAAGCCCGGCTTCGGCGTGACGCTCGCGCCCGGCCTGAACCTGAAGCGTCCCTATACCCATTGACCATGGCCGGTGTCCCGGCGGAGGAGCCGGGCGCCGCAATTTCCCAGGGAGGAACATGACATGAAACCCGCGACCCTTTCGGGCGTCGCGCTGGCAACGGCGCTGCTTCTGGGCAGCACGGCGCTGGCCGACACCACCATCCGCTTCGCCCACCACCTGCCGACCACCTCCGAGCAGCACATGGCCGCCGAGCGCTTCGGCGCGCTGGTCGCCGAGCGCTCGGGCGGCAGCCTGACCGTCGAAATCATGCCCGCAGGCCAGATGGGCGGCCAGCGCGAGGTCATCGAGTCGGTGCAGATCGGCACGCTCGACATGGGCTACGGCGAAAGCGGGCTCTATGCCAATTACGTGCCCGCCTTCGGCATCCTGACGCTGCCCTATCTCTATGACAGCCCCGAGCACTGGCGCCGCGTGGTGCTGGGCGAGACCGGCGAGGGGCTCGGCCAGGAACTCGAGGCCGCGACCGGCCTCGTGGTGATGAACTGGATCGAATCCGGCTACCGCGACACCTACACGACCGACCGCGAAATCCGCGCCCCGGCCGATTTCGAGGGCATGAAGATCCGCGTCCCGGAAAGCCCGGTCTTCGTCGAGACCTTCGCTGCGCTCGGCGCCCAGCCGACGCCGATCCCGTCGCCGGAAATCTACACCGCCATGCAGACCGGCGTCGTCGCCGCGATGGAGGGCACCCCCGAGGTCGGCTATATCCAGCGGATCTACGAGGTGGCCGGGCATCTGAACAAGACCCGCCACATCTTCTTCGACGGCAGCTTCGTCACCAGCCGGATGTTCCTCGACGGCCTGTCCGAAGAGGAGCGTACGATCGTCATGGAGGCGGCGGCCGAAGTGGCGGAGACCCAGCGCAACGAACGCGCCGGGCGCGAGGACGACTGGTTCGCCAAGCTTGCCGAAGAGGGCTTGGAGATCCACGAGGTCGATCCGGCGCCGTTCCGCGAGGTGCTGGCCCCGCTGCAGGACACCTTCGCGCAGCGCGCCGGGGCCGAAGATCTGCTGCAGGCGATCCGCGACGCCGGGGACGACTGACCATGATGCGCGGTGACCGCTTCCGCCGCGCCGCCGACAGGGCCATCGCCGTGCTGACGGCGGTGGTCGTGACGGTGTTCTCGGTGATGATGGCGCTCGTGTTCGTGCAGGTCGTCGACCGGTTCGTGCCCGCCTTCGGCTGGTTCTGGACCGAGGAGCTGGTGCGGATGCTGCTGATCTGGTCGGTGATGCTCGGCCTGCCGGTGGTGCTCTACCGGCACGAGGAAATCCTGGTCGAGATCCTGCCCTTGCCGGAACGGCTGACCGTCTGGCGGCTGCGGCTCGCGGCCCTGCTCGGGGCGGTGTTCCTCGGGCTGCTGGCCTGGCACGGCGTCGCCTTCACCGAACGCAGCGGCAGCTTCCCGTCACCGACGCTCGGCATCGCGCGTGCCTGGCTCTATGCGCCGATCCCGCTTGGTGCGGCTCTCGGCATCGTCGCGCTGGCCATCCGGCCGCGCCTGGGCGAAGGACGAACCCTCGCATGACCGTGCTCCTGCTCTTCGTGCTCTTCACGCTGCTCCTCGTGCTCGGCGTGCCGGTGGCCTTCTCGATGGGGCTCTCGGCGGCGGCGATCCTGATCCTCGACGGCGGCGTGCCGCTGATGGTGCTGCCGCAGCGCTTCTTCTCCTCGCTCGACAGCTTCCCGCTGATGGCGATCCCGCTCTTCATCCTGGCGGGCAACCTGATGAACGTGAGCGGCATCACCAATGCAATCGTCCGGGCCGCCCGCGCGCTGGTCGGCCATGTCCGCGGCGGGCTGGGGCAGGTCAACATCCTGACCTCGGTGATGTTCTCGGGCATTTCCGGCTCGGCGGCGGCGGATGTCGCGGCGGTGGGCTCGATGCTGCTGCCGGCGATGAAGAAGGAGGGCTACAAGCCCGAGCATGCGGTGGTGATCACCGCGGCCTCGGCGATCCTCGGCCCGATCATCCCGCCGAGCCTGCTGATGGTGCTCTACGGCGCGATGACCGGCCTGTCGATCGGCACGCTCTTCCTCGCGGGCATCCTGCCGGGCCTGACCATCGCGGCGCTGCTGATGGCCTGGGTGTGGTGGAATGCCGACCGGATCGGCGGCGAGCGCCATGCCCGCGCCAGCCTCTCCGAGATCGGCGGCAGCCTGTGGCGGGCGCTTCCGGCGCTGGCGCTGCCTGTGCTGATCATCGGCGGCATCCAGTCGGGCTTCTTCACCGCGACCGAGGCGGGCATCCTCGCCGTGGTCTATGCGCTGGTCTTCGGCGCCGTGACGCGGCAGCTCGACCTCGGCAACACGCTGCGGCTGACCCGGGATGCGGCGATCTCCACCTCGGCGATCCTGATCATCCTCGGCGGGGCCGCGCTCTTCGCCTGGATCATCGCCCGCGAGGGCTTCCCGGCGCAGCTCGCCCAGGCGCTGCAGGGGCTGACCGAGAACCGCTATGCCGCGCTGGCGCTGATCATCGTCGCGCTCCTGGCGCTGGGGATGTTCGTCGAGACGATCTCGGCGCTGATCCTGGTCACGCCGATGCTGGCGCCGATCGCGGCGGTCTATGGGCTCGACCCGATCCATTTCGCGGTGGTGATCGTGGTCTCGGTGCTCCTCGGCTCGATCACGCCGCCGGTGGCGATCATCCTGATCCTCGCCTGCCGGATCGGCGAGGTCCCCTATGCCGCCACGCTGCGGCCCTTCCTTCCCTACTTCGCGATCATCGTCGCGGGGCTTCTCGTCATCGCCTTCGTGCCGGAGGTCACCCTGTTCCTGCCGCGGGAACTCGGCGGCTACGGCCAGTGAACTTCCGAAAGGACATCAACATGAACAGCATCGACCTGAAAGGCCGCCGCGCGGTCGTCACCGGCGGCGCCCAGGGCATCGGCTTCGCGGTCGCCCGCCGCTTCGTCGAGAGCGGCGCCAAGGTCTCGGTCTGGGACCGCGACGCGGAACTCGGCCGCGCCGCCGTGGCCGAACTCGGCCCGAACGCGGAATTCCGCGAGATGGACCAGACCGACCTCGCCTCGGTCGAGGCCGCAGCCGCGGCGACCGAGGCCGGGATCGGCCCGGTCGACATCCTCGTCGCCAATGCCGGGATCGCGGGGGCCAACGCGACGCTCGCCGAATACGATCCGGCGGAATTCCAGCGCGTCATCGACATCAACCTGGTCGGCGTCTTCAACCTGAACCGCACGCTGGTCCAGGGCATGATCGCGCGGGGCTACGGCCGGATCGTCAACGTCGCCTCGATCGCGGGCAAGGAAGGCAACCCGAACGCCTCGGCCTATTCGGCCTCCAAGGCCGGGGTGATCGCGCTGACCAAGTCGCTGGGCAAGGAGACCGCGGGCAAGGACATCGCGGTCAACTGCATCACCCCAGCTGCGGCGCGCACCCGCATCTTCGACCAGATGACCGAAGAGCACATCAACTACATGCTCTCGAAGATCCCGCGCGGGCGCTTCCTCGAAGTGGCCGAGGCCGCCAACATGGTGGCCTGGCTCGCGAGCGCCGAGAATTCCTTCACCACCGGCGCGGTCTTCGACCTCTCGGGCGGCCGCGCGACCTACTGATTTCCCTGACAAGACACGGCAAGACAAGACGGAGAGAAAGATGAAACTCCTGCGTGTGGGCGCCCCGGGCGCCGAAAAACCCGCGATCCTCGACGAGGCCGGCGTGGCCCGCGACCTGTCGGGCGTTGTGGACGACATCGCCGGCGCGGCGCTGACCCCCGAGGGGCTGGCGCGGATCGCCGCCGTCGATCCCGCGACCCTGCCCGAGCTGCCCGCGGGCCGCATCGGCCCCTGCGTCGGCCAGGTGGGCAAGTTCCTCTGCATCGGCCTGAACTATGCCGACCATGCCGCCGAAAGCGGCCTGCCGGTCCCCGAAGAGCCGGTGATGTTCTCGAAGGCCACCTCGGCGATCTGCGGCCCGGATGACGACGTGAAGATCCCGCGCGGCTCCGAAAAGACCGACTGGGAGGTCGAGCTCGGCGTGGTGATCGGCAAGCCCGGCGTCTACATCTCCGAAGAGGACGCGCTTGATCACGTGGCAGGCTATTGCGTGGTCAACGATGTCTCCGAGCGCGGCTTCCAGATCGAGCGCGGCGGCCAGTGGGTCAAGGGCAAGAGCGCCGACACCTTCGGCCCGATCGGCCCCTGGCTGGTCACCGCCGACGAGGTCGCGGACCCGCAGAACCTCGGCATGTGGCTCGAGGTGGACGGCCACCGCTACCAGGACGGCTCGACCGCGACCATGGTCTTCGGCGTGCGCCACCTGGTGCATTACGTCAGCCAGTTCATGTCGCTGCAGCCGGGCGACATCATCACCACGGGCACGCCTCCGGGCGTCGGCATGGGCCAGAGCCCGCAGGTCTACCTGAAGGGCGGCGAAACCATCCGCCTCGGCATCGACGGCATGGGCGTGCAGACCCAGAAGGTCGTCCACGCCTGACCTGCGGCCGGGGGCAGCCCTCCGGTCCCGACCGCCATGGAAGGCGCGCCGCAGCTGCGGCGCGCCTTTTGCCTTGGGCAGGCCGGTGCATTGCGGATGACAGGCGGCCTTGCTGTCCTGCGGGCGTCGTCCCTGGCCGTGGAGAACGCCCCGGTCAGGCAGCGGGCGCATCCCCGGCGGATGCAGCGTTGTCTGCGGCTGGCGCGGCAACCGGACGGCGCGGGACTTTGTGCCGGGGACCAGCCGGCCGCGAGCCGGTCGATGACCGCTGCCGGCAGCCTGGTANCGGCCGACCTGCCGCGCGATCTCGGCCACGCGCAGGCCCTGGCCGGAGAGCTCCCGGATGATCCGCCGTTCCCTGAGGTCGAGCCCGACATGCGCCGTCGGGCAATCTCCTGTTTTCACGCAGAATAGTGGAGATGCCGAAAGCCGGGATGGAATGTACCGCAAGCCATGATCGAAGCAGCCGGCCAGCGTGCGGTGGAGCTGGCCGCGCGGACACTGGGGTAGAGCACCCCTGTCGACGGATGGTTCGCCGCGGCTGACCGGACCACGGTCTTCGCCAACCTGCGCATGACGCACGCGGTGATCAACGCCCCCCAACCGGTGCGTGACCTTCGTCAACCGCGCCGGAGGGGTCCTGCGCGTCGAATGCAATTCCGACAATCTCTACCAGAACCAGCTGATGCCGGTCGGCCAGTCGGAAACACTGGTCGATCCCGACGGCTCGGGGGCAATCGCCCATGCCTTTCCCGCCGACCGCCACCATGCCGATCCCGGCCCGAAACGCACCGTGTCCCATGTCGGTTCGGGGATGCGGATATGCCTGACCGATCTGTTCTTCGGCCTCGACGCGGACAACCAGAGCGCCACCGTCCATCACGAGCTGCCCCACAAGGTGCTCGCGACGAACGATCCCGCCCATGGCGTCGTCGCCTGCAGGCGGCTGTCGACCGATCCGGCCCGCGCGATCCGCAATGCGGACAGCGACGCGATGTTCGCCCCGAACTGCTGAGGCCTCAGCCCTGCCGCGCCAGCGTGCCGATGCCCAGCACGTCCTGAACCTTGGCCTCGATATCCTCGGCATTCATCTCAGCCACCGCGTACATGTCGCGCGGGCTCGCCTGGTCGATGAACTCGTCGGGCAGCACCATGGAGCGGAATTTCAGCCCGCGGTCGAAAACGCCTTCTTCGGCCAGAAGCTGCGCGACATGGCTGCCGAAGCCGCCGACCGCGCCTTCCTCGATGGTGATCAGCGCCGGGTGCTCGCGCGCCAGCCGCAAAATCAGCTCGCGGTCGAGCGGCTTGGCAAAGCGCGCATCGGCGATGCTGACCTGGATGCCCTTCGCCGCCAGCCGCTCGGCCGCGGTCTCGACCTCGGAAAGCCGGGTGCCGAAGCTGAGGATCGCCGCCGCCGTGCCCTCGCGGATCATCCGGCCCTTGCCGATTTCGAGCGGCTGCCCGCGCTCCGGCATCTCGACGCCGACACCCTCGCCGCGCGGGAAGCGGAAGGCGATCGGCCCGTCGTCATGCGCGGCGGCGGTGGCGACCATGTGCACCAGCTCCGCCTCGTCGGCGGCGGCCATCACGGTGAAGCCCGGCAGGTTGGCGAGGAAGGCGATGTCGAAGCTGCCTGCATGCGTCGCGCCGTCGGCGCCGACAAGGCCGGCCCGGTCGATGGCGAAACGCACAGGCAGGCGCTGGATCGCCACGTCGTGCACCACCTGGTCATAGCCGCGCTGCAGGAAGGTCGAGTACATCGCGCAGAACGGCTTCATGCCGCCGGCCGCGAGACCCGCGGAAAAGGTGACGCCATGCTGCTCGGCGATCGCCACGTCGAAGACCCGGTGCGGGAAGCGCTCGGCGAAGAGGTTCAGCCCGGTGCCGTCCGGCATCGCCGCGGTGATCGCGACGATCTTGTCGTCCCGCGACGCCTCGTCGATCAGCGCATTGGCGAAGACCTTGGTATAGGCCGGCGCGTTCGAAGCCGCCTTCTTCTGCTCCCCGGTCACCACGTCGAAGCGGGCGCGGGCATGGCCGCGGTCCAGCGAGTTCTCGGCCGGCTCGTAGCCCTTGCCCTTCTTGGTGATCGCATGGATCAGCACCGGCCCGTCGGCATGGGCCTTCACCGCGCGCAGGAGCGGCACCAGCGTGTCGAGGTCATGGCCGTCGACCGGACCGAGATAGCTGAAGCCGAGCTGTTCGAACAGCGTGCCGCCGGTGACGGAATGCTTCAGCATCTCCTTGGCACGCTTGGCGCCTTCCTGCAGCGGCGGCGGCAGGAATTTCACCGCGTCCTTGGCGACCTGCTTGAACTCGTGGAACGGCGCAGCCGAATAGAGCCGCGACAGATAGGTCGACATCGCGCCGACCGGCGGGGCGATCGACATCTCGTTGTCGTTGAGGATGACGATCATGCGGTTCTTCAGGTGGCCCGCATTGTTCATCGCCTCATAGGCCATGCCTGCCGAGATCGAGCCGTCGCCGATCACCGCGATGCAGTCGCCGATGCCGTGTTCGGGGCGGCCGCCGAGATCGCGGGCCACGGCGAAGCCGAGCGCCGCCGAAATCGAGGTGGAGCTGTGCGCCGCGCCGAACGGGTCATAGGGCGACTCGGAGCGCTTGGTGAAGCCCGACAGCCCGTCCTTCATCCGCAGCGTGCGGATGCGGTCGCGGCGCCCGGTCAGGATCTTGTGCGGATAGCACTGGTGGCCGACATCCCAGATCAGCTTGTCGCGCGGCGTGTCGAAGACCGCATGGATCGCCACGGTCAGTTCGACCACGCCGAGCCCGGCGCCCAGATGGCCGCCGGTCACGGAGACCGCGCTGACGGTTTCGTCGCGCAGCTCGTCGGCAAGCTGGCGCAGCTCGCGGATCGACAGGCCCTTCATGTCAGCGGGCTCGTGCACCTTGTCGAGCAAGGGGGTCTGGGGTTGGTCGGCCATCGGGCCCTCCGTCGCGTCTAGCGTTCCCGCGAGATAACGAAGCGCGCAACGTCCCGCAAGGTTGCAGCCCGGTCTCCGTAGGGGGCGAGCGCGTCGCAGGCTTCCTCCACCAAGGATGTGGCACGCGCACGGGCGCCGTCCAGTCCCAGAAGGCCGACGAAGGTCGCCTTTCCGGCCCCGGCATCCTTCTGCAGCCGCTTTCCGGCCTTTTCCGGGTCGCCGGTGACGTCGAGAATGTCGTCGGCAATCTGGAAGGCAAGGCCGAGGGCGGTGGCATAGGCGGTCATCGGCGCGATCTCGGCGCGGCCGAGCCGCGCGCCGGCCTCGGCCGACCAGCGGATCAGCGCGCCGGTCTTGTTGCGCTGCAGCTCGATGATCTGCCCGAGCGCCAGCGGCGCGGGCCAAATTCCGGCTTCCAAGTGTCGAAGTTCGGGGTGTGGTGATTGATCGGGAGAGCTGATGCCGGATAATTATAGCAAAGTCATACTGGTAGGGAGTTTGGAGCTCCTACCATTTGCGGCTTGAAGTCACTTGGAAGACCGTCTCTTCAATGATCGAAAGACCTTGATTTTCCGAATTTACCAAGTGTAACAACCGAAACGAGAAATCCCAGAACCGTTTTCTCCCGGAAGGACCTGTTGCAATCGAGGCAGAGGCGGGAGTTTTTAAGGATTCCCTGTTTCAGCTTAATTGTATGCGTACGTTCCCTGCAGAGCGGGCACTTCATTACTAATTCCCCAAAACTTGTTGTCGAAATAATGACTTCGGGAGACTGGAAAACGGGGGTGCGCTTGTCAAGTAAACTTGCGCTACATGATGAAGGCGTTGATGATGCTTGGGTGAGTGGGCATTCTTCACGCAGTGATGGTCACTGCCATGCCCTTCCATGCACAGCCCCCGACCGTGAGGACGGGGAAAGCGCTTGAGCTGTCGAAAGTCTTCCTCCAGCGCCGATCGCACGACTGCGATGGTCGGCATCTGTCACGGCGGTACTGGAGGTATGGTCGATGTCGCAAGTGAGGGCCTGGCAAGCACTCGGATCCCTTGGCGTGGTCGCTGCGGCGGGGATCACGATCTCTTGGGTTTGCTTCTGTGCAGAACCCCTGAGATTCTGCTCCAGATCGGCGTGGCCTCGCCTTGCGCTGAGAGCTTTGCGAAGCGTGTCCGCCACTCGGCCTCCGAAATTTCCTTTCGAAGATAGGCGTCGCGTAGTTCACCGAGTTTGCGTCGGGAGGTCGCATTGTAGAAATCTGGCATGGTACACCAACTTTGATATTTGATACTTAACAGATGCAATTTTTCTGCCGACGGGCGTATAGTGCTGAATTTTTCATTTGTCTACACAATTAAATATGGATTCGCGCGATTAACGCCCTGTCTTGCTATGTGGCTGACCGGGTACGCCTCAGGTCGTGTCGCAAATATGGTGGAAATTGCCGCCTTTCCAGCCAGACGAGAAGCGACCCTCGCCGCTTCAAGGCAGCATTGTAGGATTTCCAGTTGGTCGTACGGTAGCGGGCGGGTTCTGGCTTCGTCATGGCAGGCTCTTAATCCACAGAATCACGCCGTGAATCCCCGAAGCCGACGAGTTCTGCAACAACGCCGTTCATGATTGGAAATTGGTTGATTTTATCCCGAGTCCCTCACGAGCTTCCTTGTTGTTTGGGTTCAGATTGTGTAGCAATTTCCAACTGTTCTCTGCTTCCATTTTAAGTCCTGCTTTGGTTTGGGCTCTTGCAACCAAACAATATGGCCAGCCGTCGTGGCAATACTTCTTTGGGATGTTTTGAATGCTGATCTGCGCGAGATCCCATTCTTTCCGACGCAGTAACTCTCTTATTTTCTCAACATGGAATATATGATGCTTGTAGGCGTCAGGAACGAATCCGAATTCTTCGGTCAATAGGTCGAAAAACTCAACCAGGCTTTTCGAATCTTTGATGCTTTTGCCGAAATTGATCCACTTTTCGATATTCCCGCTCATTTCGTTCTCTTTTGAAGCGGACTTCTTGATCGCTATTTCTTGCACAATTCCGGATAAAATTTTCGAGTTTTCTCGAGAAAAAAAGTGACTTCTCGTTCTTTCGTGAAGGTTTTCATACCCGATGGGTTTTGTGGCTATGCCCGGCGTGTCTCCCTCCAGACTATAGAAGCAAATCTCGCAGATATCGAGTTGGATGTCTCCTAGGCCAGAGTGGGAATTCGAGTAACGTGAAGAAATCGATTTCGCCGATGCCTCGGGATGAATTGATATGCCGCAAAACTTCACTCCCAAGGGAAAAGGGATGAATGTCAGCAAGAAATCTTTTTTCATATGCCTGGATAGATATAGCTTTATTTCGGCCTGATTGTCGGACGAGTGAAGCCTGATGACTCCATTTGTTGTGCCTATATTGATATAAGCTCCGGTCGTGTAATTGGCATTGAATTGTACAAGGTCGCCTTCGCGAATGCGGGCAAAACGAGCGGATAGGGCGCTGCTTCTAGCTTCAATTTTCTTAAAGTTCGAGAAGGCATGGTCGTCCTGGTTTATTGATGAGAAAATTGAGGTCTTGGGCGCTGTCGTAATGTACTTGCCGGTCGGTATATTTCCGGTATCCGGTAAGTTTGCGGCGATGGATCGTGCAATTTGCCTCGCTAGGCGTCGTTCTGGGTGAGCTTCATGGTCTTCGTAAAGAAGTCTGTAATCTACTCCAAAACGCTCAGATGTTTCGAGAACAAGATCACGAATATCGACAAAAATCCCACCATTCTTCCTGCAAAGCTCCTGATGCCTCATAAATGTCTTGCTAGGGGTGAGGACATTTGGGGAAATGCAGAATCCTACCACAATTAATGCTGTCTTCTGAGATATTTCAAAGAAAATTCTATCGAGAATTTCAGCGGTACTATTGAAGTCGTCTGTGTCTTCAATCAAATATTCGTCATTTGGAATGGCGTCAAAGAACACTGCGTCGTATTTGGAGAAGTCTAGGTTGGCATGCGCGGAGAATCTGGTTGATGGAGACATTCCAACAGACATATTTTCGACATTTTTCTCCCCTAGAATATCTACTAAACCTTGAACCCATCCATTTTTCATTAATGAGTTTGACGTGCCGAAGATTAATACGGGCATTTCTGGTTTCCGTTGTTGTGTCAAGTATTGGTGGCGCAGCTATTCTGGTTTTAACTTGGGCATTATTGTCATTGTCAATGGGTGACTTGGTTGGATGGAAAGCTGTTGACGTCTTGTGTGCTGCTTTCCTTCAATAACGTCGGCCTGCGACAACGAGCGCGCAGGGTAGGCCTTGCGATGGTCAGATGCACGCAATAAACTTTCGGCGGCAAGATGCGCACATTGTTTGCGCTGTTAGCGAATTTCGTGGGAATGAAAGATGAAGACCAAGAATGTAGCGGCTATTACAATGGCATACGGAGAGCCGTTTATTTCTAAGTGGGTCGAATATTACTCGCAGCAGTTTGGGGCGAGGAACGTTTTCGTGATATCCCACGGAGAATCCGATTTTCATGACAAGGTTTGTTCTAATGTAAACCATATTACGGTTCCGAGGGTGATCGATGGAAGCCTTGCTGTACATAGAGCTCGATTGATGTCGCATTTTGCAAATGCATTTCTGGAAACGCACCAGTGTATTCTTGTTAGCGATGTTGACGAGCTCGTTGCTGTTGACCCTGATCTGAATGTTTCTCTTGAAGAGTACTTGCTCGAAAGAGAATCAGGTGCATCCGCTCCCCTCGGCTTCAATGTTTTCCGTGAAGATCCTGAAATGGCGCTTGATTGGAGTTTGCCTGTTCTGCAACAGGCCAGCCTTCTCAAATTTCATCATGATTTCTGCAAGCCCGTACTGCGTTGGGAAGCTGCGCAGCATTCTATGGGGGGGCATGCACTAATGAATAAGAAGTTTGAAGTCGATCCCAATCTTTATCTCTTCCATTTGAAGTTTGCTGATGCTGGGGCTCACGAGCATTTTAATGAGCTTGCGAAGGAAGTTAAGGACCTCTCCGATAGAAAGTCGATGCATCATTGGGTTACTGGAAGTGATTTTGTAAATGATCGTGTGCACACGTGGAAAGAAAACGTGCAGGACGATCTGTCCCCAAAGGATGGAGCCGAAGGATGCTATGAAGTTGTTCCATTTGGGACAAATGGGATCGGAGCTAAGGTGAAGAATGTTGGGGGTTCTAAGCCTTTTATACTTCAGGAGAAGTATAGAAACTTGGTCTAGGCTCTGCCGTCGATTTCTGCGTTGCATGGCGTTTATCTTTCCGGATGAGATCGTGCCTGCGAATTTTTATTGTAGGCGCGCCTCAGTAATGTTGCAATATTTCGGGTTTGGTCCGCAATGAACGATGAAGTCTCCACAAGGTTTCCGCCGCATATTGCATTAGGAAGTGATGGCTCATTGCTCCTGGTTGGAGGTAGGCATAATGTACTATCGCTTTTTTCAGGAAGGCAGGATGTTTCGAGCGAGTCTGTCAGGGCTTTCCGGGAAAACAATCAAACCCGGCGCGAATTTTGTATTCAGAACAAGATATCTTATCGCATGGTTGTGTTTCCGGATAAGATCGTGCCTTTTGCGGCCGAGGTTCCTGGGGGGCATCAGATCAGTTCCATCTACGATCTCCATTATAAGCACAAAGATTTGTCCGACGACGTCCTGTATCTTGATGTTGAGAAAAAGCATTATGCGGTAACAGATACGCACTTTTCGCCAGTTGGAATGGCAGTGTCTACCTTGCAAACCCTCGAAGGTATTATACCAGGTGACCTGCGGAGTTTTCACGCGACGTGTCGTGAACACCTTAAGCCAGAGCCGGAATTTTTTGGCGATCTAGGGGTGCAATGTATGCCTCCGATTTCCGAAAGAACTCATCGGTTAAAGGGACTGGCACGGGGGCGGTATGGCACTAATGGACTTGTTGCGGGGAATTACGGGATTATTGACCTGAATATTAATGAGGATTCGGTGACCGATAAAACATTGTTGATATTTGGGGACTCTTTTTTTCGGCAGATATTCCCTTGCTTAACGCATTTCTTTAGAAAGATAATGTTTTTGAGAACGCGGTACTTTCATTATGAGTTGGTGTCTGCGGTTTCTCCAGATGTAATACTTTGCGGTTCAGCTGAGCGATATTTGTCAGAAGTGGAAGAAGATTCGCTTCGACCGCATTTTTTAGCTGCGCCGATGTTACAAGGTAGGTCAATTCAGCCAACTGAAAGATTTGCGGAGCTATGGAGCGAAATTATTGATAGTCGCGAATTAGCTCGGGTTGGGTTTTGACCTTGCAGTCGAAACCCGGGCCTAGAGGATATCCGTAGTGCGGCCATAGCCGTGTGCTCGCGTCCATGGTTGCCTGCTCCGGGCTCCGGTATCCAAGGCTGCACTTTTGCGTAGTCTCTGCGGGCCTGCTTTGTAAGCCTGCTGACCGGTAATGTGTCCAATTGGCGGAAATGCGGACGACGTGTCGCGTATGATGGCGCGACACGCGGGGCACCCAAGTTCGACGTCAAAATCGATAAGCAATTGACAACCAAAAACCCAAGTCTCAATGCAAGTCTCCCGTCCTGGATTTCCCTGTGCCTGCACGTCCCCCGGCAGGCGATCACGCCGTCGCTACCACGGGACGCCGCGCGGTCACAGGGCTGCCATGGTCGCGGGCAACCGCATCGGACCGGGACTTCAGGCCCAGCGGCGGGTGCGGGCGCAGTAATCCTCGAAGGCGCGGCCGAACGTTTCGCGCAGCCGCGCTTCCTCGGGCTCGACGAAGCGGTCGGTCAGGATCCAGAAGAAGAGCGGCACCAGAGGCAGGCTCCACCACGCGCCCCAGAACAGGCAGAAGCCCGCGAGGATCAGCAGGTCGCCCAGATAGATCGGGTTGCGCGACCGGCGGAAGATGCCCGACTGCACCAGAATTGCGGGCACCTGGTGCGGCAGGACCGTGGTCTTCTGGCGGCGCATCTCGTCGATGGCCAGAACGGCAAGCAAAATGCCGCCGCCGACCAGCAGCCCGGCCATGAGCTGCACGACAGACCCGCCATCGCCGGGCCAGGGAAAGAGGCGCGACTGGGACCAGGCGAGGCTGAGGCAGCCCGCGAGCCAGACCGGCGGGATGTCCACCGCCTCGCGCAGCGACGCGAAGGGGCCCATCTCAGGCGGATTTCTGCGGCAGCCGGCCGCGCGAGACCGCCCAGTCGCGCACCGCGCAGCCGAACCCCTCGAAGAGCGGGCGGGAGACCGGGTCGTTGCCGGCATTCCATTCGGGATGCCACTGCACCGACAGGGTGAAGCCCGGCGCGTCGCGGACATAGATCGCCTCGGGCGTCGAATCCTCGGCACGGCCGTCGATCACGATGCGCGGGCCGGGCTGGTTGATCCCCTGCCCGTGCAGCGTGTTGGTCAGCACGCGCTGCGCGCCCATCAGCCGGTGGAAGACGCCGCCCTTGGTGAAATCGACGTAATGGCGCAGCTCGAATTTCTCCTCCAGCGTGCCGTCGGGCGGCATGCGGTGGTTCATCCGGCCCGGCAAGTCGCGGATCTCCGGATGCAGCGAGCCGCCCATCGCGACATTCACTTCCTGGAAGCCGCGGCAGATGCCGAGGATCGGCTGGCCGCGCTCGACGCAGGCGCGGATCAGCGGCAGCGCGATCGCGTCGCGGGGAAGGACCGGTTCATCGCCTTGCACATGATGTAGGACAGGATCGCGCCCGACGAGCCGACCAGCGCGCCCACCACGATCAGGAGGTCGTTCGACAGCGAGAAGCCGATCGCCGCCGCGGCCCAGCCCGAGTAGGAGGTGAGCATCGAGACCACCGCGGGCCTGTCGGCCCCCCCGACCCCCATGATCAGGTGATAGCCGATGACCAGCGCGCAGAGCGTCATCGCGAAGAGCGGCAGGAACCCGCCGGTGCCNCATGTACCACGCCAGGCACAGAACCGAGACTGCCGCCGCGGCCGCGTTCAGCAGATGCCCGCCGGGCAGCTTCTTCGCCTTGCCGTCGACCTTCCCCGCGAGCTTGCCGAAGGCGATCACCGAGCCGGTGAAGGTCACCGCGCCGATGAACACGCCGAGGAACAGCTCGACCTTCAGGATGCCGATCTCGACCGGGGTCTTGTGCGCCACCAGCTCGGCGAAGACGCCCGAGACGGCGCCCGCCGCCTCATGCGCGCCGGCCGCCAGGCCGATGGTGAAATGCGCGTTGTAGCCGACGAAGACCGCCGCCAGGCCGACCAGCGAATGCATCGCCGCCACCAGCTGCGGCATCTCGGTCATCTGCACGCGCTTGGCGACCACCATGCCGATGGCGCCGCCCGCCGCGACCAGCACCAGCGAGAGCCACCACAGCCCCGCGCCGGGGCCGGCCAGCGTGGCCAGAACGGCCAGCGCCATGCCGGCAATGCCGTACCAGACCGCGCGCTTGGCGCTTTCCTGGCCCGAGAGCCCCCCGAGCGAGAGGATGAACAGGACGGCCGCGACCACATAGGCCGCCGTCGTGAAACCGAATTCCANTGTCTGCTGTCTCCGGTTCAGGATTTCTGGAACATGGCGAGCATCCGGCGCGTCACCATGAAGCCGCCGAAAATGTTGATCCCGGCCATGAAGACCGACACCGCCGCGAGCAGGATCACCAGGACGCTGGAGNGACCCGATCTGCATCAGCGCGCCGAGGATGATGATCGAGGAGAGCGCGTTGGTCACCGCCATCAAGGGCGTGTGAAGCGAATGCGCGACGTTCCAGATCACCTGGAAGCCGACGAAGACCGCCAGCACGAAGACGATGAAATGCTGCATGAAGCTCGCCGGCGCGATCAGCCCGAGCCCGAGGATCAGCACCGCCATCGCCGCGAGCAGCCCGACCTGGCTGCGGGTCTGCGCCTTGAAGGCCGCCGTCTCGGCCGCGCGCTTCTCCTCGGGGGTCGGCTCCTTGGCCTTCTCCTTCGGCTTCTGCGCGGCGATCGCGGCGACTTTCGGCGGCGGCGGCGGGAAGGTGATCTCGCCCGCGCGCGCCACGGTCGCGCCGCGGATCACGTCGTCCTCCATGTCATGCACGACCGCGCCGTCCTTCTCCGGCGTCAGGTCGGTCATCATGTGGCGGATGTTGGTGGCATAGAGCGTCGAGCTCTGCGCCGCCATCCGGCTGGGGAAGTCGGTGTAGCCCACCACCACCACGCCGTTCTCGGTGACGATGCGCTCGTCCTTGACGGTCAGCTCGCAGTTGCCGCCGCGCTCGGCCGCCAGGTCGACGATCACCGAGCCGGGCTTCATCGCATCGACCATGTCGGCGGTCCACAGCACCGGCGCCGGGCGGCCCGGGATCAGCGCGGTGGTGATGACGATGTCGACATCGGGCGCCAGCTCGCGGAACTTCTTCAGCTGCGCCTCGCGGAAGTCCGGGCTCGAGGGCGCCGCATAGCCGCCCGTCGCCGCGCCGTCCTGCGCCGCTTCCTCGAAATCGAGATAGACGAATTCCGCGCCCATCGACTCGATCTGCTCGGCCACTTCCGGGCGCACGTCGAAGGCCAGCGTGATCGCCCCCAGAGACGTCGCCGTGCCGATCGCGGCCAACCCCGCGACCCCTGCGCCGACGATCAGCACCTTCGCCGGGGGCACCTTGCCCGCCGCCGTCACCTGGCCGGTGAAGAACCGGCCGAAATTGGCGCCCGCCTCGATCACCGCGCGGTAGCCCGCGATGTTCGCCATCGACGACAGCGCGTCCATCTTCTGCGCGCGGCTGATCCGCGGCACCATGTCCATCGCCACCACGGTGGCGCCGGTCGCCCGCGCCTGCTCCAGAAGCTCGGCATTCTGCGCCGGCCAGAAGAACGAGATCAGCGNTGTGCCGCGGCTCCAGCAGCGCGATCTCCGCCTCCGAGGGCGGCTGCACCTTGGCGATCACGTCGGCGGCGGCGAAGACCGCGGCGGCGTCCTTGGCGATCTCGGCCCCGGCCGCTTCATAGGCGGCATCCGGGAACCCCAGCCCGCGCCGAAGCCTTCGGCGCGCGCGCAGGCCGAGGCGCTGCCGGATTTCCCCGGCGTGCCGGAGGAGGGCTATGCCCCGCCGCCGCTGGCGCTGCTGACCGACCCGGCGACCGTGGAGAAGCACTATCTCTCCGACGAGGCGCTGCAGGAAAACGCGCGGATGCTGGAAACCGTGCTCGACGATTACGGGGTGAAGGGCGACATCGTCTCGGTGCGTCCGGGCCCCGTCGTCACCATGTACGAGCTGGAACCGGCGCCGGGCCTCAAGGCCAGCCGGGTGATCGGGCTTGCCGATGACATCGCCCGCTCGATGTCGGCGCTTTCCGCGCGGGTCTCGACCGTGCCGGGGCGCACGGTGATCGGGATCGAACTGCCCAACGACCACCGCGAGATGGTGCTCCTGCGCGAGATCCTCGCTTCCACCGATTTCGACGACGGCAAGGCGCGCCTGCCGCTGGCGCTCGGCAAGGATATCGGCGGCCGCCCGATCGTCGCGAACCTCGCCAAGATGCCCCACCTGCTGATCGCGGGCACCACCGGCTCGGGGAAATCCGTCGCGATCAACACGATGATCCTGTCGCTGCTCTACAAGCTTTCGCCGGAAGAGTGCCGCCTGATCATGATCGACCCGAAGATGCTGGAACTCTCCGTCTATGACGGCATCCCGCATCTGCTGTCCCCCGTGGTCACCGACCCCAAGAAGGCGGTCGTCGCGCTGAAATGGGTCGTCGGCGAGATGGAGGACCGCTACCGCAAGATGTCCAAGATGGGCGTGCGCAACATCGAGGGCTACAACGGCCGCGTCGCCGACGCGCTGGCCAAGGGCGAGCTCTTCACCCGCACGGTCCAGACCGGCTTCGACGACGAGACCGGCGATCCGGTTTTCGAGACCGAGGAAATCCAGCCGGTCAAGCTGCCCTTCATCGTGGTGATCGTCGACGAGATGGCCGACCTGATGATGGTGGCGGGCAAGGAGATCGAGGCCTGCATCCAGCGTCTGGCGCAGATGGCCCGCGCCTCCGGCATCCACATCATCATGGCGACGCAGCGTCCCTCGGTCGACGTGATCACCGGCACGATCAAGGCCAACTTCCCGACCCGGATCTCCTTCCAGGTGACCTCCAAGGTCGACAGCCGCACGATCCTGGGCGAGATGGGCGCCGAACAGCTGCTCGGCATGGGCGACATGCTCTACATGGCCGGCGGCGCCAAGATCACCCGCGTCCACGGTCCCTTCGCCTCCGACGAGGAAGTCGAGGAAGTGGTCACCTATCTCAAGGCCTATGGTCCGCCGGAATATGTCAACACCGTGCTAGAGGGCCCGGATGACGAGGCCGCGCCCGATATCGACGCGGTGCTCGGCCTCGGCGGCAACACCACCGGCGAGGACGCGCTCTACGACAAGGCGGTGCAGATCGTCATCAAGGACCGCAAGTGCTCGACCTCCTACATCCAGCGCAAGCTTGGCATCGGCTACAACAAGGCCGCGCGGCTCGTCGAGCAGATGGAGGAAGAGGGCCTCGTCTCCCAGGCCAACCACGTGGGCAAGCGCGAAATTCTCGTTCCCGAACAGTGACGCCGGCGGCGGCAGCGCCGCTCGGCGCTGCCCGCCATGCCCCGTTCCGGGGGCCGCCCCGGGAAAGCGCGCAGAACGGCACAGCCGCAAGCACGGCGCCGCCAAGCGCCGGGCTCGCCGTCGCCATCGTTGCCCGGACCGATGGCGCAAGCGACGGCAACGCCTGCGACACCNGCCTGCCATGATGCCATCGCGGCCCGCGGAGCAGCAGCGGTTCGTCGGGCAAAAGGTCCCCCGGAGCTTTTGCTGAACCTCCTCACTTCCGCCCCGCCGCAACGCGAGGCCATGGAAGCCGGACACGGCGGGAGCCCGGGCGCGCACCGAGGTCCTGAGAACGCCGAAGCATNCTCGGCCGGGCGCTCCGGCGGAACCGGAGCGGCTTCCGCCGCCGCAGCAGGGTCGAGATATGAGCCGGACCGGGAAAAGGTCCGGGGGACCTTTTCCCCGGCGATTGAATGCCCTGCGTGCAGCAGCTCGGCCAGCGGCCGATGTCCGTTCGGCATCGGCCCCGGACGGATGGCAGCGCGATGCGCCCGGACCGACGGCGCTTGCCGCTCATTCCTCAACCGCTTCGCTGCCCTCGGCATCCCGGTCACCGTGGCAAAGGGACAAGTGTGTCCGGGGGAAGGGGACCTGCCGTCGCCAGCCGATTTGCGCAACAGCGCCGCTCTTCTCCACCAATTTCGGGGCGATCATCTTCTCCGCCTGCATGGTCTATCTCGCCTCCGGCGCCTGGCGTACGCTGATCTGTTCCGAGCGGCGGCGGCTGCGCTTCGGGCTCGGCATCGGCGCGACGCTGGCCTTCCCGGCCGCGGTTTTCCTGCAGCTCTTCTCGCCGACGCTGTTCCGCTATCTCGAGACCGGCACCGAGACCGCGCTGGCCGAGGCGGCGCGGACCTGGGCCGGACCGGTGCCGCTGGAAATCCTGCGGGTCGATGCCGAGGCGAATCGGGCCGAGATCTGGGCGCTGGTCGACCTGCCCGCCGGGGCCCGGGACCGGCGGGCCACGCGTCCGGCGGACGGGCGGCCGCCGACCAGGCAGAGGCACCCGCCCCGGCCATGGCGGTCCCGGCCCGGAAGGACGCCCGGCGCGAGGATCGCGACCAGGCCAACCGCCGCGACAGCTTCATCATCCACCGGTTCGAAACCATCATGTCCTGGGCAGAGAGCCTGAACCTCAACCGCATGGTCGATGACGACGACCAGGACAACGCCGCCAAGGCCGCGGAGGACCAGGACCACCTGACCCTGTCTCAGACCGTCAAGCGGGCGGCGACCCGGCTGCGCCTGTCGCTGGACCTGTCGCCGCAGGAGGCCGAGCTGGAGCGGCTTGCCGGCAAGTTCACCTATCCCGAATGGAACCGCCGCACCGGATCCTACCTGCCCGCCCATGTCCGCGTCCTGGAGACCGAGGCGGCGCCCCGCGCCGGCTACGAGCCCGACCCGCGCCTCGTCGAGCGCGTAAAGCGCCAGTTCGCCCCGCTGCATCCCAGGCGCGTGATCCTGCCCCGGCAGATCGACGGCGACGACCTCGACCTCGATGCGGTCGTGACCTCGCGCAGCGACATCGCCTGCGGGCGCGAGGGCAGCGACCGCGTCTGGCAGTCAAACCGCCCGATGGTGCGCGACCTGTCGGTCGCCATCCTGATGGACTGCTCGCGCTCGACCGAGGCAGCCATCGGGGACAGCTCGGTGATCGAGGTCGCCCGCGAAGCGCTGGCCGCGCTGGCCGGCGGCATCGGCACGGCCGGTGACCGGCTGGGCGTCTGGGGCTTTTCCTCGCTGCGCCGCGACCGGGTCTTCCTGCACCGCTGCAAGAGCTTCGGCGACCCCGTCACGCCCGACGTGACCGCCCGGATCGGCGGGCTGATGCCGGGCCATTACACCCGGCTGGGCGCCGCGATCCGCCATGTCTCGGCGCAGCTGGCCGAGGAAGGCGCCAGCCGCAGGCTCTTGCTGGTGCTCACGGACGGCAAGCCGAACGACCTGGACCATTACGAGGGCCAGCACGGCATCGAGGACAGCCGCATGGCAGTGCGCGAGGCCCGCGCCCTCGGCCAGTCCGTGCATGGCGTGATCGTGGACCAGGACGGGCAGGACTGGTTCGCGCGCATTTTCGGCCGGGCGGGCTTCACCCTGCTGCCCCATCCCGGGCGGCTGCCCCGCGCCCTGCCCGAGATCTACCAGACCCTGACCATGGAGAGATGACATGACCCGCATCCTTGCCCTCGCGCTGACCCTTCCGCTCCCGGCCATGGCCGAGACCTTCGAGCGCCCGATCCCCCAGCCGCAGACAGACACGGCCGAATTCTGGTTCCTGATCGGGTCCATCGCCCTCGTCGTCGCGCTGGCCGCGGTGCAGATCCTGGTGAGCCGCAGATGAAACCGTCCTGGAAGCTGCTGGCCGGGCTCTACCCGTTCGGGGCCGGTGCCATGGGGGTGAACCTGTTCTTCGCCTCGCTCATCGGCTCCTGGCTGGGCTGGCCGGTGCTGACCCCCTGGCAGGCCGCTGCCGGTGGGCTGGCGATCGGCCTGCCCGCGACCTGGGCCTTCGCCTGCCATTTAGAACGGCTGATGAAGGAGGCCGACGACCCATGACCGGCTGGACCGAATTCGCGCTGGCGCTGGCCCTGTTCGCCGGCAGCCATTTTCTGTCCCGGATCGGCGGGCTGCGGGGCATGCTGATCGGCATGGCCGGACGGCGCGCGTATTTCGCTGCCTACGGCGTGATGTCCGTTGCCCTGCTGGTCTGGGTGATCTCGGCGGCGCTGCGCGCGCCCTATGCGGAGCTCTGGCCACAGCTGCCCTGGATGCGCTGGATCCCGAACATCGCGATGCCTGCCGCAGTGGTCCTGGCCTCCTGCGGGTTCCGGCTGCGCCAGCCCTTCACGCTGGGCGCGCGGCGGTGCGCGGCGTTCGACCCCCACGATCCGGGCTTCGCCGCCATTTCCCGCCACCCGCTGCTCCTGGCCCTCGGCCTCTGGGCCGGAGCGCATCTCGTCCCAAACGGCGATGTGGCAATGGCGGTCCTGTTCGGCAGCTTCCTCGTCATGGCCGCCGCCGCGATCCCGGCCTTCGACGCGAAGGCGCGCCGCGTGCTGGGCGGAGAGGCCGGGGCGTTCTTCGGCTGCACCTCCATCCTGTCGCTTAAACCCTTGGTGCACCGGGGCTGGCTGCGCCGGAACGGCCGGGCAACGGCTCCGCGCGCCCTCGTGGGCCTGCTTCTGTGGGTGGTTCTCCTGCACCTGCACGGGCCGGTCATCGGCGCATCGCCTTTCCCGCTGTAATTTGATCCGGAGCAAAGTCCGGCCGCCGGAAAACCAGCATATGGGGCGCATGAAACAGATCGACCGCCTCAGAAGCCTCGGCCTCTTCGACGCCCGGGTGCCCCGATATACCTCCTATCCCACCGCCCCGGTCTTCTTGCCGGCGATCGGCGCCGCGCATCAGGCCGAGGCCCTGGCCTCGCTCGACCCGTCCGACCCGGTGTCCGTCTACATCCACATCCCGTTCTGCGAGCGGCTATGCTGGTTCTGTGCCTGCCGGACGCAGGGCACGCAGACGCTAGCCCCGGTCGAAAGCTACATCGCGACGCTGGAGCAGGAGCTGGCGCTTCTGGCAGACGTCCTGCCCAGCGGGCTGCGGATGGGCCGCATGCACTGGGGCGGCGGCACGCCCACCATCCTGCCCCCCGCGCTGATCCACCGCCTGGCGCAGGCGGTGAAGGCGCTGATCCCGCCGGCGGAGGACTGCGAGTTCTCGGTGGAGATCGACCCGACCATGGTGGACCGCGGCAAGATCCGCGCGCTGGCGGCCGAGGGCATGAACCGGGCCAGCATCGGCATCCAGGACTTCGACCCGCTGGTGCAGCAGGCCATCGGGCGCCTGCAGCCCTTCGAGGTGACCCGTGCCTGCGTCGAAGACCTGCGCGATGCCGGGATAAGGTCGCTGAATGCCGATCTGGTCTATGGCCTGCCGCACCAGGATGCCGCCCGGCTGAACGACACCTTGGCGAAGGTGCTGGAGCTGGCGCCCGACCGCATCGCGCTCTTCGGCTATGCGCATGTGCCGTGGATGTCCAAGCGGCAGAAGCTGATCGACGAGACCGTCCTGCCGAAGGAGCTGGAGCGTTTCCAGCTGGCGGAGCTGGCCGCCCGGCGCTTCCGCGAAGCCGGGTTCGAGAGCATCGGCATCGACCATTTCGCCCGGCCCGGGGACGGGCTGGCCGCCGCTGCCGCCACCGGCCGCCTGCGCCGCAATTTCCAGGGCTATGTCGATGACGGCTGTGCCACGCTGATCGGTCTCGGCGCCTCGTCAATCTCCAGGCTGCCGACGGGCTTCATCCAGAACGCCGCGGCCACGCCCGCCTATGTCCAGCGCATCGAGGCCGGGCAGCTTGCCGGAGCCCGCGGCCACATGATGAGCGGCGAAGACCTGCTCAGGGCCCGGGCCATCGAGATGATCATGTGCGGTTTCAGCCTCGACCTGGCGGAGCTGCGGGCGGCCTTCGGGCCCGAAGCCGACCGGCTGCGACCCGAGATGCAGGCGCTGGCCAGGCGGTTCGGAGATTTTGTCTCGCTCTCCGGGGACCGGCTGACAATCCTGCCAGAGGGCCGTGCCCTGACCCGGATCGCCGCGAAGGCCTTCGATGCCCACAGCCCGGACGGGGCCCGCTACAGCCAGGCCTCCTGACACGCTCCGGGACAGCCGCAGGGCTGTCCCGCCGACTGGACCGGAGCCGGCCTGTCAGGGTGCCAGAACCGACATCGCCCAATCGTGCAGTGCATCCGGATCCGGCGCGAGGCGGGTTTCCAACCCGCCGGCAAAGGAGGCGAACCCGTCCAGGTTGCGCGGGTTGACCGCGGTCAGCACCGGAACGCCGCGCTCTGCCGCGGAGGCTAGCACCGGGCAGAACCCGCGCCCCGCGCATTCATGCGCCCCGAACTTGTTGAGGATCAGCAGGTCGGCCCCATAGGCCAGCGCCCCGGTCACGGCCATGGCTGCCGCCTCGAGCGAGCCCGGATCAAGCCGGCAGCCCCGCGAGCCGCCGCCGAGCTTCTGCGAGATCCCGATTTCCGGCCCCGACGGCAGCACGGAAAGGTCCATGTCGCAGGGGTGGTCCCCGCCGGAGGGCGCGCGCGACTGCACGAGCCCGGCCACGACCCGCCCCTCGGCCGCCAGGCGCGCGGCGAGATCCGCCAGCAGCCTGTCCGACAGGCCCCGCGTTTCGGAAAGCAAGTAGGCAATTGTCATATGGTCTTCCGTTTCCCGTTCTCCGCCTGTTTGGCCCGGCGCGGCGATGGCGGCAACCCGGCGCTCATGCGCATTTCCTGCCCGCAAAGCCGCAGAAATCGGCAAGCGCCTGGACATCGTCGATCCAGGCGATCTCGCGGTCGACGCGAACGCCGCGGCTCCGGAGGCGCTTGATGGCCCGCGACAGGCTCTCCGGGGAAATGCCGATCTGTCCGGCAATCAGCAGCTTGCCATAGGGGAGGTGCACCGCGCAGGCGCCCGTCTGCCCGGGCGGTGCCAGCGCCAGGAGAAACTGGGCCATGCGCTGCGCGCCGTTCAGGACCTTCAGCGTCTCGACCTGATGCAGCAATTCCCGCAGGTGCACGAGCGTGCTGCCCATGACCGCCTCGCGTGTCCGGGGACATTCGTCCATCAGCTGGCGGATCCGCTGCGCGGGAAGCTGCAGCACCTCGCAGGGAGAGACAGCCTGCGCATCGGCAAGATAGCCGTCGATCTTCAGGATCGCGGTATCCCCGACACTCTGGCCGGGCCCGCAGACATTGATGACCGCTTCGGTCCCGGAAGCCGTCACGCGGAACAGTTTGATCCACCCCGCGAGAACGATGAACAGGTAGTCCGGCGCGGCACCCGCGGCAAAAACTACCTCGCCGCGGGCGAAGCTGCGCGCGGTGCCATGGCCCAGCATATCCTCCGCCAGGGCATCTGGCAGATTTCCGGCAAGGGAGCCCCGCCGGGCAAGCCGTCTGTGTGCGTCTTTCATGTTTCCCTCTCTGGCTCCGGTCAGGCCGCGCCGCCGGCGCGGCGGCCCCGCACCAAACGGAAGCCCAGATGATCGGGCGGCAGGCCCACGGCGCAGCCGCCCACGCTGGCATCGCGCACGAAATCGATCACGGCGGCCCGGTGGAGCCCCCCGGCAATGCGGACGCCGCAATAGGATTCGGTCTCCGCGATGGTGCCGTCAGCCTCCAGCTCTCCGTTGACGAAGCACCCTTCGGTCCATTCCCAGACATTGCCTGCCATGTCCGCAAGCCCGAGCGCGTTCTCGCCAAAGGCACCAGCGGGCTGCAGCCGGGCCGTGACGGTTCCGCGAAGCCGGAGCCCGTGCTCGTAGCGCGTCAGCATGCGCTCCCCGGGATCGAGCTCCTCCGGATCCGCGTCCGTTTCGCCCCAACGCTCGGCGGCGGCAAGCTGCCATTCGGCATCGGTGGGAAGGCGCCAGACCTGACCGGTCCGGTCCGAATACCAAGCGGCAAAGGCCGTCGCATCCAGCCAGTTCACCTGGGTCTGGGGCCAGGCCCCGCCGGTCGCCGACACGGCCTGGCAACCGCCTTCCTCCACGCAGGCCGCGTATTGCGCCCGCGACACTTGGTATTTCATGATCTCGAACCCCGGCACGGCCACGATTTCCGGCCGCGGGGTCCGCGCCTTTCCCCGATGCGAGAAATTGCCGAGCGGCGTCCAGGTGATCTGCCCTGCCGGCACCGGCACCGTTTCGACCGGCGCAAAGGGCAGGGTCCGGTCCGGCAGGGACAGGACCGCTGCCAGGCCAAGGCCCGCCGCCACGCTGGCCAGGACAAGCGCCTTCATCTCCGTGCACTCCTGTCGCCGGGACCACGGCCGCATCCAGGCGGCCGCGGAAGGTTCCGGATTTTGCCCCGCCGCCAGGGACGGATCATGGCAGGGCCGTCTTTCCCTCGTAGGCCGCGTTGTATTCGACCGGCGCCTGCACCTGCTCCATCAGGTCGTTGTTCCAGTCGCCCTCCACGACGACATGCGCCGTCGCCCCGAGATTCACCGCCTCGATCAGGTTGTGGTTCACGTAGGCATAGACCCCCGGCTGCAGGAATTCGTAGATCGCCGCCCCGGCGGACCCGCCTCGGATGAACCAGGTTTCCAGGTCGCGCTCCGGCGGGTTGGCGAACTTGCCGGTTTCCCATACCAAGTCGCCATGCCCGCCAATCAGGTGCGGACGGGTGTCGCGGTTGGCCTGGCTGTGCACGAACAGGACCTTTTCCCCCTGCTCGGCATGCAGCGCGTTGTCGCCGGTGAGCGAGCCGACCTTGCCGTTGAACACGACATGGCTGGGGATCAGCCCGTTCATGACCTCGAGCGTGTCGGGATAGCTTTCGCCCGGATCCGCGAACCTCTTGAAATCTCCGTTCTCGTCCTTGGGGATATAGAAGTCGCTTTCGCCAATGTAGAAGACGCGGTCGTAGCGAACCGGGTTGCCCTCGTGATCCTTCAGCCCGTCCCGCGGCAGGACCATGATCGCACCGGACATGCCGCTGACCACGTGCCATGGGATCATCGGGCCGCCGGGCGCGCAGTGATAGACGAATGTGCCCGCGCGGGTGGCCTTGAAGCGCAGCGTGGTCTTCTCACCGGGATTCACCAAGGTGAGCGACCCGCCGCCAAGCGCACCGGTCGCCGCGTGGAAATCGATGTTGTGCTGCATCATGTTCTCGGGCGAATTGAACAGTGTCAGCTCCACGTAATCGCCTTCATGCACCACCATGAGCGGTCCGGGGATCGACCCGTTGAAGGTCATCGCCTGCAGATATGCTCCGTCGTCTACCTCGACCTCCTTCTCGACAATCTGCATCTCGAACTCGACCACGCGCGGCTTTGTCGGCGCTTCCTGTTCATGCGCGTGCACCATGGGCGGACGCACCAGCTTGCGCTTGATGCGCTCCAGGCTCGACAGGTCCGCGGATTTCGCCATGGAGGTGTCCATGATTTCCTCGGCTTTCGCGGCCTTGATGAGGACAGGCAGCGAGGCCATGCCTGCCGCGCCCATGAGAGCGGCTCTTCGGGTCAGCATGTATAAGTTCCTCTCAAGTTTGTCTCGCGAGGACTCTATTCCGACGCCGGGTTCTCGGACTTTGCGGAAACGCAACCTTCTGTGGAACGTGAGAACGGCGGTGAGAAAGTCGACGACGGTAGCGGCGGGATGAGCCCGCTGCGGGCGGCGTAAAAGTCGTCCACCTTTACCCTTTCTGGCGGCAGGGAGGGCGGGAGGATTTTCACCGTGGATTTGTATCGGAAGGTTCACCTGCCTTGTTCAGAAGGCATGAGCCAGCGCGAGGCTGCGTGTCAGTTTGGGATTTCCCGCGACAGCGTTCGGAAGATGTTGGCGTTCTCGGTTCCGCCTGGATACCGGCGGACTGCGCCGGTGAAGCGGCCGAAGCTGGATGGGTTCACCGAGATCATCAATGGCTGGCTGGAAGGGGATTGCGGGAGTTGTCACGTTAACGCGCATGCGCTGGCAAGATGGTATTCCGCAACGGTTCAGGCGATGTCGGCTGCCGATTTCCAGGCATCGAAGGCTTCCATCCGATGGTAGCGGATTGCCAGGGCATTCCGGCGGGGCGGGAACGGAGAGAAGCTGTTGCGGATGGCGGAGTGGATGGAGACGAAACGTTGCAGGGCGACGGGTGATCGGTACCCCTGCATGGTGCGCTCCCGCTTCCGAAATGGAAGATGGCAATTCTCGGCCCGGTTGTTCAGCCCCTTGTGGGACCAGTGGCCGAAGCCCGGCGCAACCTCGCGCTTCGCTGCGCCGTCGGAGCGGTGCTTGTCGGCGACGATCCGCTTCGGGACAACTCCGCTCCGTTTCAACAGAGCAACCAGAAGCCGTTTCGCGGCTACCTTGTCGCGTCTCGCCTGGAGAAGCTCGTCGAGCACGACGCCATGCTGAACGACAGCGCGCCAGAGCCAGAAGGATTTGCCCGCGATTTTCACCGTAAGCGGGCGTTGTTGCACAAAGAGGCTCCGGGATTTACTTTGTAAATTCAATGCAGTAGAGGACTTGCATGAGCAGACCGCCGAAGCCGACCTACAAGACCACCAACTGGCCCGCATAGCGAGCCGTTGCGCGCCACCGGTCCGAGCGCAGCGGCGAGCGAGGCGCTGAAGCAGAGAGGGTCGCTTACCGTCTGGTTCGATCCCTCGATGCAATGGGACGCGGTGCCGTCCGGGCGTCGCGGCCGGCAACGGGCCTATAGCGAATGAGGAGGATCAGGAATTGATCCGGGGGATCAATTCCCCGACGAATGCAATCCAGGCCTTCCTGACCTTCAAGGTCCTTCTCGGACTGCCGCTCCGCCAGGGTGAGCCAGCGAGGCGCCATCAGTCCGAGCCCGCTGGCGAACGGCTTCATGGCGAGCCTACTGGAACTGTCCGGGCTCGACTGGTCCGTGCCGGACTTCAGCACCCTGTCACGCCGCCAGAGTGAGACGGGACCGTGGCGCCAGTGGCGCCGCGAAAGCCCGTCGAACCCTGGATGTCACCATCCCGTATCGCGGCTCCAAGGGGCGCTTCACCTGCCAGTGGACAGCACCGGCATCAAGGTGGAGGGGGAAGGCGAGTGGCACACCCGCAAGCATGGCGGCTCGAAACGGCGCGTTCGCGGGTCCGCTCGGACCGGTGGCGCGGCCCGCTCACGGCGCAAGATCCACCTCGGAATCGACGAGGAAACATTGGAGGTCCGGGCCATCGAGGTCACGTCCAGCAATGTCGGCGATGCGCCGATGCTGCAGGACCTGCTCGCCCAGATCCCGGCGGACGAAGAGATCGCCACCGTCACGGCCGACGGCGCCATGACACGCGCGGCTGCCATGATGCCATTGCGGCCCGTGGCGCGGCGGCGGTTCGCCGCCGGCACAGCGCCGCATGGCCGGGCACGGGCCAGACCAGCCCGGCCATCTCGATCAGGCTTGCGACCAGGCCGACGGTCCGGCGGAGCGGGACCTTCAGCGTGAGACAGATCCGGATCGCATTCGCCGGGGACAGGATCCCCCGGATCATGTCCTGGCCCTCCCCGTTCGGAGAAGGTCCCGGGGTCGCCGCGCTTGCCGCTTCGGTCTGCCTGCTGGGACATGTCCGGATCGAACCGGATGGACAACGATCCTCGCCGCTTCAGCGAAGCGTTATAGGCAGCCCAGTTCGTCGTGCGGTAGCGGGAGGTGGCAGGCCATCGAACCAAACATCGGAATTCCCGAAATGAATCCCTCTCGCCGATATGTGCAGCAAGGCCCCTTCCATGAGGCAATCCGGCATGCGCGCCGACGGAAGCCCATCCGGAGCGGCGCTTCCAATGACCGGATCGGCATCCCCGTCCCGGTGCGGGCCGTGCCGCGCGGCGTCCCGCGGGCACGGGGCTTGGCGGCCATCCCGGCGCGGCACCGGGGCATCCACACACGCCCCGGGTCTGTCGGAGGCCGGATTGCGATAGTTGCGCGGCCATGTCGTCGGGTTCCAGAGCGGCGTAGAAGTTTGCCTCGGCTTCCGCGGGCGGGATACTCCCGATCGGCTCGAGCAGCCGGCGGTTGTTGAACCAGTCCACCCATTCGAGCGTCGCATATTCGGCTGCCTCGAAGTTGCGCCACGGACCACGACGGTGGATGACCTCGGCCTTGCAGAGACCGTTGATCGTCTCCGCCAAGGCGTTCTGCGCCTTCGGATGATCCCCCGGATCATCCGATCCGCTGGCGCGGACCAGCTTGAACTCGTAGCTGTCACCGATGCTCCCGACCGACGGTTCGATACCCGCTTCCGCCAGCCGCTCCGTGTATTTGATGGACAGGTACTGGAACCGCGGTCGCTGTGATGGACCAGCCCCATCCCTTTTGCCGGACGGCGATCGTGGACCGCCTGTTCGAGGGCCCGGCATGGGCAGTTGTGCTGACCCGCCAGCCGACGATCTTCCTGGCGCAGGCATCGATCAGCGAGCCATTGCGGCGCCATTGGTTCGAGCCCAATGGCGAGCGGCCACGCAGGCAAATCCCTTCCGAGCGGCGACATAGGCGAAGTCGCCCACCTGTTGCCCGGCAGGTGATTGCATGCAATCACCGGGAGGGCAGAGCATGTTCGGCGCGGGTGCCCGGAACTTCCGGTTCACCTTGTCCAAGGGGCACGGCGCTTTCTTGTCCGGGATCGTCGTCCGGCATGGCTTGCCGCGGATAACCCATTGAATTCCTATCTCTTTCATCAGGCGCGCCACGGTGCAGCGCGCGACAGAGAAACCCTCCCTGCCGAGCTGGCGCCAGACCTTGCGCACTCCGTAGACCTTGTAGTTCTGCTCCCAGCCGCGTTCGATCTCGGGTCGCAGGACTGCGTCTCGCCGGGCACGATCAGACAGCCGGGCCGGATCGGAGCGCTTCGCCAGGTGATCGCAGTAGGTGCCCTCCCGGCAGAATTGCTGCGCAATTCGCCTGCCGGGTAACAGATGGGGCGATCGGCAGGACCCTGCAGATCGGCCTCAGCCATCGGGCCCGGACCGACGGCGCCTCGATGGCTGAGCCCCATGTTGTCCGCGGTGGGCATCGATGAACGCGATCATCGTTTCAGTGGGCGGTCGAGCTCCGCCATCGCAAAGCCGGTCCGCCGCGCCACCGGTCCGAGCGGCAGATCGGCGCGCCGCCTTGCGCAGGACCTCGTTCGCCGGGGAAACCGTCCCCCGGAGGGTTTCCTGATCCCCCTCAGCCTGGCGCAGCTCGCGGTTCTCGCGCTCCAGCACCTTCAGCCGCGCCGCGACGTCGGCCGGAATGCCCGCCCGCCTGCCGCTGTCGGCGTCCGCCTTCTTGACCCGCTGGTTCAGCGTGTGTGCCGGGCAGCCGATCTTTGCCGAGATCGACATGACGGCCTGCCAGCGGGAGCCGTGCCGGCCCTCCCTCAGCCATTGGGCTCGAACCAATGGCGCCTAAATGGCTTCGATCCAGCACCAGCCTCACGGCGCGGTCCCGGACCTCAGGGGAAAACTTGTTCGTGGTCTTGCTCATCGTGGCTTCACTCTACTTGCGAGTCAAAGCCTCCGACATACCCGCGGCGGTTCATGGCCGCGAAGCTCGGCCTCGCCATTGCCGTCCGGAGCTGCCCATCGCGGCGTCCCCGGTCCCGGCCCGATGGCCCGGTCGAAATCGCCATGCGCCGCGGTCGGCGCCTCGCCGTATTCCTCCGGATGGACATTGGGCCGGCCGCCGGTGAACAGGAATCCGTCGCAGGCATCGAGCAGCTCGGGCACCGAGACCAACCGCGGATCGGCCGGGATCAGGAGCGGCATCGCCCCGCAGACCTCGGAAACCGCAAGGGAATTATGCGTGCCGCCGGCATGGGCCGGGTACTGGTCGTTGATCAGGTGGCTGTTTCCGATGATACCGACGACTGGACGCGACATGGGACCCTCTCTTTCCTCGCAACCGAGATAGCCTCCCCTGCCCGCCCCGTCGAGGGTGCAGGGGCGCACAGGTCCGGTGCCACCTATCCAAGCCGAAAAAATGTGCCGAAAATCTCGCCTTGAAGGAATAATATCCGCTGAACGGCAAAGGGCCGCGGAAAATCCGCGGCCCTCCTGGCATCATTGCGCAGGCGNCGGGANTCAGGCCTTGCCCGAAAGCCCTGCCGCCGCGATGCCCGCCATGGCGGCTTCGGCATCGTTGTCGGAGGTATCGCCGGTCACGCCGACCGCGCCGATCACCTGGCCGCCGGCCTCTACCAGCACGCCGCCCGGAACCGGGACGACCGCGCCGCCGAAGACGCCGTTCACGGCGTTCATGAAATAGGCCTGCGACTCGGCGCGGGCCATCTGGGCGGAACCCGGCATGCCCAGCATCACCGCGCCATAGGCCTTGCCATGGGCGATCGCGAAGCGGCCCGGCGCGGCGCCGTCCTGGCGCTCGAAGGCCTTCACATGGCCGCCGGCATCCAGCACGACGACGGAGAGCGGTTTCAGCCCCAGTTCGGCGCCCTTCTCGAGCGCCTTGGAGATGATGGTGCGGGCCTGATCCAGCGTGATTTCAGTCATCAGTCGTTCCTCAGCTTGCAGCTTTCAGTTCCAGGCGGCGGGCATGCAGCACCGGCTCGGTATAGCCCGAGGGCTGGACGCGGCCCTTGAAGACCAGGTCGCAGGCCGCCTTGAAGGCGATGGTGTCGAAGGACGGCGCCATGTCGATATAGGCCGGATCGCCCGCATTCTGCGCGTCGACCTTCTCGGCCATGCGCTTCATGGCGTCCATGGTCTGCTCTTCGCCGATGATGCCGTGATAGAGCCAGTTGGCCAGCGCCTGGCTCGAGATCCGGCAGGTCGCGCGGTCCTCCATCAGGCCGACATCGTGGTAGTCCGGCACTTTCGAGCAGCCGACGCCCTGGTCGACCCAGCGGACCACGTAGCCGAGAATGCCCTGGGCGTTGTTCTCGATCTCGATGGTCACTTCCTCCTCGGAGAGGTTCATGCCCTCCATCAGCGGGATGGTGATCAGGTCCGCAAGCGAGCCGCGCGCGCCGCCGGCCGCGATCTCGTCCTGGCGGGCGAAGACATCGACCAGGTGGTAATGCGTGGCATGCAGCGTCGCCGCGGTCGGGCTCGGCACCCAGGCGGTGGTGGCGCCGGATTTCGGATGGCCGATCTTGGCCTCCAGCATCGCCGCCATCAGGTCGGGCATGGCCCACATGCCCTTGCCGATCTGCGCCTTGCCCTTCAGCCCGCAGGCGAGGCCGATATCGACGTTGCGGTCCTCGTAGGAAAGGATCCAGGGCTGGGTCTTCATCTGCCCCTTGGGCAGCATCGGACCGGCCTCCATGGAGGTGTGGATCTCGTCGCCGGTGCGGTCGAGGAAGCCGGTGTTGATGAAGGCGACGCGGGCCTTTGCGGCGCGGATGCATTCCTTCAGGTTGACCGAGGTGCGGCGCTCCTCGTCCATGATGCCGAGCTTGACGGTGTTCTTCGGCAGGCCGAGCGCGGATTCCACCAGGTCGAAGATCTCGACGGCGAAGGCGACTTCCTCCGGGCCGTGCATCTTCGGCTTCACCACGTAGACGGAATCGTGGACCGAGTTGCCGCCCTCGCGCGCCAGGTCGTGCATCGCGATCATCACGGTGCAGAGCGCGTCAAGGAGGCCCTCGCCGATCTCGCGGCCTTCGGCATCGAGCACCGCAGGCGTGGTCATCAGGTGGCCCACGTTGCGCACCAGCATCAGCGAGCGGCCCTTGAGGATCTTCGCCTCGCCGTTTGCGGTGGTGTAGCTGATGTCATGGGCCAGCGACCGGGTGAAGGTCTTGCCGTTCTTGGTGACCTCCTCGGTCAGGTCGCCCTTCATCAGGCCGAGCCAGACGCGGTAGGCCAGCGCCTTGTCGGGACCGTCCACGGCGGCGACGGAGTCCTCGCAGTCCATGATGGTCGAGACCGCCGATTCGAGGATCACGTCGGAAATCCCGGCCGGATCGGTCTTGCCGATCGGGCTGTCCGCGTCGATGACTACGCGGATATGCAGGCCGTTGACGGTCAGAAGCACCGATTTCGGCGCCTCCATGCTGCCGGTATAGCCCGCGAATTGCGCGTTGTCCTTCAGCGCCGGAACCAGGCCCGTGCCTTCGACATGCAGCTTGCCGACATCCGCCCAGGAGCCGTCTGCCAGCGGCACGACCTTGTCGAGATGCGCCTTCGCCCAGGCCACCACCTCGGCGCCGCGCGCGGCATCGAAACCGCCTGCGGGGGGCGTCGAGCCCATCGCATCGGTGCCGTAGAGCGCGTCATAGAGGCTGCCCCAGCGCGCATTCGCGGCGTTGAGCGCATAGCGTGCGTTCATGATCGGCACCACCAGCTGCGGGCCGGGCACCGAGGAGAATTCCGGATCGGTCTTCGCGGTCTCGATGGTGAAATCATCGCCCTCGGGGACGAGGTAGCCGATCTCGCGCAGGAAGGCCTCGTAGGCAGCGGCGTCATGCGGCTGGCCCTTGCGCGCCTTGTGCCATTCGTCGATCTGCGCCTGGATGCTCTCGCGCTTTTCCAGCAGCGCCCGGTTCTTCGGGCCGAGCTCGTTCACCAGCTTGGCCAGCGTGTCCCAGAAGACATGCGCCGCGACGCCGACGCCCGGAAGCGCCTCCGTCTCGATGAAGCTTGCCAGTTCCGGGTCGACCTGCAACCCGCTTTTCACCACACGATCCATGACCGCCTCCTGTTCGTCGACTCGTGCCCTAAGGCTCGCGGAAGTCTGTGACATGGCAAGGGCAAAGCTTTCCACCGGGCAGGAAAAGCTTTTCCGCGATGCGGAAACCTCGTCTCAGCGCGCCCGACGGCAACGGTCCGAGCAATAGCGGACCTCATCCCAGACCCTGGCCCATTTCTTCCGCCAGGAGAACGGCCGCCCGCAGGCGGCGCAGGTTTTCCGCGGAAGATCGGCCTTTTTCACTGCCTTCGCCATGCCGCACCTCCTGAACCGCAGGTAGGAGCCGCGCGGCCGCTGTCATCCCCGCAGATGCTTTCCCATGAGGACGAACTCGGCCAGCGTCTTGCCCATCCCCTCGCGGAACGGCCCCGCGGAAGCCAGCGTGCCGATCCGGCCGGGCCGGAAGACGCGGAAATCGCCGCGCAGCTCGCCCCAGGCGACCAGCCTCCGGACCTTTCCCCGGAAATGCGGCCACAAGGGCCGCAGGATCCGCACGGTCCCGGCGCCTTCCCGTCGGCACAGCCGATCTCCGGCCGCTCCTTTGCCTGCACCGCCTGCTCGATCCAGTCGAGCCGGCGGTGCCAGTTCGGGCGCCATTGCCGGAGCGGCGGACTGCACGGCGGAGATCTTGCGCAGCGCGTTCTCGGCGCCAGCCGCCATCTCTGCCCCTCCCCGGAACCGGATCAGCCGCGCACCGGCGACCAGCGCGGCGATCTCGCTTTCGGTGAACATCAGGGGCGGCAGGCGATAGCCTCCGGCGATGACACAACCGTTGCCCGCTTCGCCCTCGACCGGCACGCCCGAGGCCTGCAGATCGGCGATGTCGCGGCAGATCAGTCCGAGACCTCCATCAGCGCGGCGGTGATGCCGAACAGGCGGCCACCTCGAACAGCCCGATGCGGTCGCCGTCCGGATCGGCGACATGCGTGTAGCGCCCCGGCGGGACCATGACCGGCGCGCCCAGAACCCGGCCGCCTGCGGTTTCGACACGGTCCGCCGCTGCCCCGATGCTGCCATCGGCGGCAAGGAATATCACCGTTCCGGTTCCCGCCATGCCCGGTTCGCCCGCTAAGAGATTTGCGGGGACGCCGTGCCCCTCGGCAGCAAAGGCGGCGACGCGGCTGCCGCCCATCTCCGTCACCGCCAGCGTGCTGCCTGCGGCGGCCCGGCAGAAGGCAATGGCGGCATCGAGGTTGCGGACCGGAATCCCGGCCCAGACGTTGAAATCGGCAGGCATGAAGCTCTTGGGGGTGTGCTTTCCCGTTCGCGTTGACGGGACGCCATTCCCACGCCCCTCCTGACAGCGTGCCGTCACGACCGCCCTCCTCCCCGTCACCGGAACGGCGCAGCCCGCGAGACGCGGCACGCACTTCACCGAGGTCGACCCCGTATTTCCCTGCGATCTCCGCCGCCGGATCGTCGGAACCTTCTTCAAGGCAATGCCGGCAGACCTGTGCCGCCGCTTCGCGGGCCCTGGGCTCCGACGCCTCGGGGTCGCGCGCGGAGCCGTGACGGACGCCCACGTGTTCCGGCCTCACGCCGCCACCCGCCGGCAGGATCACGAGCCAGTCCTGTCTGCGGCGGTGCGGCGGCCCCTCCCGGCCTTCTGCGGCAAGCGGCTCACGGCGCGTCCTTCTTCCGCAACGCCGGCGGACCCGGGGAATGGCGCAACTGCCCTCGGCGAGCTCTTCCATCCGGGTCTCCTCCTTCCGTTGCCTCCGCAAGTGCAGGCCGGACGGGCGGTGCAGCACGCAGACGGCAGCGGCACGAAAAAACCGCCCCCGAGGGGGGCGGTTTCCTGTCGGTTCCAGCCGGGACGGGCGTGCAAGCGGCGCGCGCCCTAACCTGATCAGAGCGCGGCCATGACCTCGTCGGAGACCTCGAAATTGGCGGTGACGTTCTGCACGTCATCGTCGTCCTCGAGGATCTCGATCAGCTTGAACAGCTTCTGCGCGTCTTCGAGGCCGAGCTCGGTCGTGGTCTGCGGCTTCCAGATCAGCTTGGCGGATTCGGATTCGCCCAGGGCCGCGTCCAGCGCTGCCGAGACCTCGTTCAGGTCGGTATCGGCGCAATAGATCGTGTGGAATTCCTCGTCCGATTCCACGTCCTCGGCGCCGGCCTCGATGGCGGCTTCCATGATCGTGTCGGCATCGCCCGCGGAAACCGGGTAGATGATCTCGCCCTTGCGGTCGAACATGAAGCTGACCGAGCCGGTCTCGCCCAGGTTGCCGCCGTTCTTCGAGAAGGTGGAGCGGATGTTCGACGCGGTCCGGTTGCGGTTGTCGGTCATCGCCTCGACGATGATCGCCACGCCGTTCGGGCCGTAGCCCTCGTAGCGGATCTCGTCGTAGTTCTCGGCATCGCCGCCCATCGCCTTCTTGATGGCGCGGTCGATGTTGTCCTTGGGCATCGACTGGCCCTTGGCTTCCTTCACCGCCAGGCGCAGGCGCGGGTTCTTCTCGGGATCAGGGTCGCCCATCTTGGCGGCGACGGTGATCTCCTTCGAGAGCTTCGAGAACAGCTTGGAACGCGCAGCGTCCTGACGGCCCTTGCGATGCTGGATGTTGGCCCATTTTGAGTGCCCTGCCATGGGTCCCTCTCCGGTCTGTTTTGTCTTGATTGGCGTGTCCATAGCGCAACGGACCCGGGAAGGGCAATCCCGTCGCGCAGCGCGCCTCAGAGCGGGAAGAAAACCGGGATCGCCAGCGAGGCCAGCAGACCCATGGTCAGGTTGAGCGGCACGCCGACCTTGATGAAGTCGCGGAACCGGTAGCCGCCCGGCCCCAGAACCATCGTGTTGGTCTGGTAGCCGATCGGGGTGGCGAAGCTGGCCGAGGCCGCGATCATCACCGCCACGACCAGCGGGCGCGGATCGACGCCGAGCGCCTGTGCCAGCCCGATGGCAATCGGCGTGACCACCACCGCGACGGCATTGTTCGACACCATTTCGGTCAGGACCGAGGTCAGCAGGTAGATCGCGTAGACGATGAAGAAGGGCGGCAGCTGGCCCAGGGCAGGCGCAATCGCGTCGACGATCATCTTCACCGCGCCCGAGCTTTCCAGCGCGGCGCCGACCGCGAGCATCGAGAAGATCAGCGCCAGCAGGCGGCCCTCGACGAAGGAGAAGGCCTCGTCGGCATCGATGCAGCGGGTGACCAGCACCGTTGCCACGCCGAGCACGGCCAGAAGCAGGATCGGCGCCACGCCGAAGCCCGCCAGCAGCACGATCCCGGCCAGCGTCGCGATGGCGATCGGCGCATGCTGGCGGCGGTAGGCGCGCGCGGTCGGCGAGCTGACCTCGACCAGTTCCATGTCCTGCGCCAGGCGGCGGATGTCCTCGGGCGCGCCTTCGAGCAGGAGCGTGTCGCCGACGCGGACCACGATGTCGTCGAGCTGGCGGCCGACATTCTGGTTCGAGCGGTGCACTGCCAGCGGATAGACGCCGTAGCGGCGGCGCAGGCGCAGGCTGCGCAGGCTGCGGCCGACCAGCTTGGCGCCGGGGGTGATCAGGACTTCGACGATGGCGGTCTGCACCGAGGACAGCTTGTCGACGAGGCGCAGGTCCTTGTTCTGCTGGAAGCCGAGCAGCTCCTCCATCTCGGTCCTGAGAACCACGCGGTCGCCCGCCTCCAGCACGACCGCCGCGAGGTCGCGCCGCAGCGAGGCGTCGCCCCTGAGCACGTCGACCAGCCGCACGCCCTCGCGCTTGAACAGCGGCACCTCGATCGCCTCGCGGCCGATCAGCGAGCTGTCCTCGGGCACCGCGACCTCGGTGAAGAACTTCATCTTCGAGCGGCCCGACAGCATCGTCGCCATGCTTTCGCGGTCAGGCAGCAGATGCCGGCCGATCAGCCACAGGTAGATGAGGCCCCAGAGCACCACGAGAAGGCCGACCGGCGTCACTTCGAAGATCGAGAACGGCTCCAGCCCCTGGGCGCGGGCAACACCGTCGACAAGCAGGTTGGTCGAGGTGCCGATCAGCGTGACCGTGCCACCGAGGATCGCCGCATAGCTGAGCGGAATCAAGAGCTTGGACGGCGCAATGCCGAGCGATCGCGACAGCTGGATGAAGACCGGGATCATCACCACCACGACCGGCGTGTTCGACACGATCGCCGAGGCCCCCGCCACGAAGAGCAGCAGCACCGCCACCGCGATGCCGGGCCTGCCCTTGGCGGACCCGTCGATCTTCTGGATGAACCAGTCGAGCGCCCCGGTCCTGACCAGCGCGCCCATCACGATGAACATCGCCGCAATCGTCCAGGGCGCGGGGTTCGACAGGACCGACACTGCCTTTTCATAGGGCAGGATGCCCAGGATCAGCATCAGCGACACGCCGATCAGGGCGGTCACCTCGGCCGGGTACCGCTCGGTCAGGAACAGCCAGAACATGCCCAGGACCACGACAAGCGCCGCAACCGGCTGGCTTATCGGAATAAACTCATACCCAAGCATCCGGAATGGCACCCATTCTTCTTCGTCCGCACAGATTGGTCCATGCAACTCCGTGCCACAAGGGACAATTCGGCCGCGCCGCGTGCGGCTCTCTGGCGCTCCCCGCCGCGCGGATCAGGGGGCTGCCTGGGCGAGCCGCCCGCCGTTGCGGACCATCTCGACCCGCACGGCGCGCCCGGTGGCGTCGTCGGTCTCGACATAGAGCCCCGAGAGCGTCGCCTCGCCGGAGGCCGGGGTGAAACGGCCCTTGGACATGCCGGTGATGAAGCGGCGCATCGGCTCTTCCTTGTCCATGCCGATCACTGAATGGTAATCGCCGCACATGCCGGCATCGCTCTGGTAGGCGGTGCCGCCGGGCAGCACCATCGCGTCGGCGGTGGGCACATGGGTATGGGTGCCGACCACGACCGAGGCGCGCCCGTCGCACCAATGGCCCATCGCCATCTTCTCCGAGGTCGCCTCGCAATGCATGTCGACCAGCATGGCATGGATCTGCCCGCCGCGCGGATAGTTTCGCAGCACCGGCTCGATCGCCGAGAACGGATCGTCGAAGGGGCGCTTCATGAAGACCTGGCCCAGCACCTGAGCCACCAGGATGCGGCGGCCATCGGCGGTCTCGAAGACCCGCACGCCCTTGCCCGGCGCGGCCTTGGCGAAATTGATCGGCCGGATGATGCGCGGCTCGCTGTCGATGAAGGACAGCATGTCGCGCTGGTCGAAGGCATGGTCGCCGAGCGTGATGCAGTCGGCCCCGGCCGCGAGCAGGTCGCGTGCGTGGTCGGCCGACAGCCCGTGCCCGGCGGTCGCGTTCTCGCCGTTGACCACCACGAAATCGAGCTGCCACGCGTCGCGCAGCCCCGGAAGCCGGGTCATCACCGCGTCGCGGCCAGCCCGGCCCATTACATCGCCAAGAAACAGAATTTTCATGCCGCTCTGCCTAGAGCCCAAGCCCGCCGGGAGCAAGCGCCGACTGCGCCCAGCCGTCAGAAGGCCCCGTGCAGAAGGACGATGAGACCGCCGAAGGCGATGACCGTGCCCGAGACGGCCCCGAAGACACTCACCGCGGCGCGGAGCCGGGCGCTGCAGCGGGGCAGGAAAACCGCCGCAGCCGTCTCCCAGACGGCGATCGACAGGAAGAGCGCGCAGATCACCGGCAGAAGCGCCGAGACCGCAATCACCGTCCCCATGAGCAGGCCGGGAAAGCCGGCGGTCTGCACCAGCGCCGCCGAAATCGCCAGAAGCCCCGCCGCCAGCGCGCCCGCGGAGGCCACCGCGCTGAAATCTCCGCTCAGCCGGCGCAGATGCTCCCGGAAATCTTCTGTCTTTGCCAAGCGATGCGCTCCTTTTGCCTCCAGGGGCAGCCTGGACCGGGCCGCCGCTCCGGCCAACCCGTCGCGCCTGCCCCGGCGGCTCCCCGCCGCTTCGCCGTCCCGCCTGCCTGCCCCCCCGGCACCTCCGGGATCGGGCGCGTGGCCTGACCTCATATAGGGGAAAGGGGCATCGCGTCCTGAAGCCGACTTCTGCAACAATGCCGATGCCATCGGTCGACGGGCATCCTGCCAAATCCCGGCACCGGCCCGACAAGGAACGGTGGCCGGGATGACGGGGTTCCGTCCGGCCCCCGTCCGCGGCCCGCTGCCGTCCGTTCGAGGGCCCCCCGGCAGGGAGCAGGATCAAGTTTGCGCCGGGCGGTTTACATTCCTGCACAGAATTGACAGCTTGGGGCATGAGCGTTCGAGCTACCCGCGCCAAGCGCGGCCTCGGCAAATTCACCTCCCCCTCGAAAGGATACTCCCATGACCCAGGCAAAGCCGGGCGATACGCTGCATATTCACTACAAGGGCTCGCTGGATGACGGTTCCGTCTTCGACAGCTCCGAAGGCCGCGATCCGCTGTCCTTCGAACTGGGGTCCGGGCAGGTCATTCCCGGCCTTGACGCCGGGCTTGCCGGCATGGCGGTCGGCGAGAAGCGCACCGTGCGGGTCGAGGCGGCCGATGCCTATGGCGAGCACCACCCCGAGCGGATGCAGGCCGTCGACCGGGCGAACGTCCCGGACCACATCCCGACCGAGCCCGGCACCCAGCTGCAGGTGCAGACGCAGGACGGCCAGGCAATCGCCGTCGTGATCGCCGATGTCACCGAGGACGAACTGATCCTCGATGCCAACCATCCGCTGGCAGGCAAGGCGCTGACCTTCGACGTCGAACTCGTCGCCATCGCCTGATCCTGGCTGGAAAAGATCCGCGCGGAGCATTGCTGCTCCGCGCGGCATGGACCCGCGGGCGGGGTGCCGTGACGGGTGCGGCGCTTGAACAGCGGCTTTGCCGGGCAGCGTGGTCCGATCCGGGCACTGCCGGTTTGTCCCGCGGCACGGCATGGCGGCGATGATGCGGTCCGGGACCGCTCCCGGACGGGAACCTCTCTCCCAGATATGCCGGTTTCTGCCGCTGGCCTCGCGCAAGGTCCCCTTTCGGACCTGCAATCGCCACGCTGCGGGTGGCCAATGGTGCTGCTGCGGCTTGGCCAGTCGGAGAGAACCCCTGTTCAGGAGACACCCGCCAAGGTCGCGATCAGGGCGCATGTCGTGGCGTTGGCTTGGACCCGGGCGCCGCACCGGTCGGCTTTTTGCGTAGCGGCAGGCCGCGGCGCGGCGGGACAGAAGCCTCGAACGCCTTCTGCATGGATGGCATCCGGCGGGGTGGAAAGCTCGGGGGCCGCGGCCATGGCAAACCCTTGGCCGCGTGCCGGCGGCCGATGATGGCCTGATCCTGCAGCTGGTCTGCCTGCCGCAACGGGAGCGGACGTGCGATTTGCGAGGGGACGCAGCTGACGGCTTCCCTCCCGGCCGATCACTTTGGAGAGCGTTGCCCGTTCTGACGCGGCCCGATCTTGCCGGCACCTGCGGATGGAGCAGGCCGGGCTGCGGGCCTGTGTCCTGATGCTGTCAGGCGGGGCGGGACCGGTCCGGGGGAAGGGCTCCCTTCGGCAGCCCGGGCACGCGGCGGGCCGGAGTGGCGCAGAGTGCAGGTAGCTGGAAGAGTCCGTTCAGCCGGACGGCCGGAGGCAAAGCAGGGCAAAGAACGTAAACCGGCCCGAATGCAACCGGGGCAGGCGGCTGCCCTGCCTGCATCCGGACCGGTCTCCTCCGCGACGACGCGCCGGCCCTTTTTCCGAATCTTGCCCAACGGCCAAGACATGGCGGGGAAAGCTGCCCGGCCTTCCTGCCGTCGCAGGCGGAGGCCCCAAGCGCCATTCCCGTGCGGCCGGTGCGGCACCGGCCGGGCGCAGGGCGTGGCGGAACGGACGGCTGCAAGCCTGCGGATCAGTCCGTCAGGAGCTTGCCGCTGCGCTCGGGCAGGGGGGTCTTGCCTGCCACCTTGCCGATCACCTTGCCGGGCCAGGCATAGGGCTGGTCATGGCGCGCGAAGAGCAGGCCGTCGGTGCTGGCCTCGATCGCGACCGAACCGCCGAGCGGATTGACCACCGTGGCGATGACGTCGCCGGTGCGCACCGTGTCGCCGAGGCGCGCGTGATAGGTGACGATGCCCTCGGCCGGAGAGACCACCTGCTGCATCGCCTCGAGCGGCATCGCCTCGCAGAGGAGCCGCGGCAGCGCGCCGGGGCTGCCCTCGACCGCGCCGCGGCGCTCGAGTGGAATGTACCCCCGAGAACCTCAGGATGCACGATAGGTTGCATTATGTTTGGAAGTCATTGCGCGCGGAACACAGCGGCAATGACTGCCTTGGCATTGGTGGTCCAAGGCAGGACCAGCCGACATTGCCGTTGCACAGAACCGCTCTTCCGCTCTCACCGGCCAGGGCGCTGGAACCGGTAGACCGAAGCGGGCGGAAGGTTGCCGAGCGTGCTGCCGATCCGGGCGGCGGCGAGACCGAGTTCGCCCAGCATCTCGCGGGACACCGGCGGCCGCGGACCATAGGTGAACTGGTAGAACCGGCCCTCGGGACGGAGCACCGAGAACGCGGCTGCAAGGATCTTCCGGCGCTGTGCCGGCGGCATGGACAGCAGCGGCAGGCCGCTGACGACATATCCGGGGCGGCGCTCCGCCCAGCCGGGAAGCTCGCCGAGACGCACCGCATCCATCTGCAGGACCGTCGCCTCCGGGAAGCGCTCGCGCAGCGCCGGCGCGAATTCGGAGCAGAACTCCACCAGCGTCAGGTCGCGCTCAGGCACCCCCCGGCCGAGCAGCGCGCGGGTGAACACCCCGGTGCCCGGCCCGAGCTCGATCACCGGACCGCCATCCGGCTCGATTTCCCGGGTCATCAGCGCGGCCAGGCGGCGGCCGGACGGCGCGATCGCCGAGACCCGCAGCGGGTTGGCCATCCAGGAGCGGAAGAAACGCGCGAAATCGCCGTCCATCCCGCCGCGCAGCGGCGGCGTGCCGCAATTCGCCAGCGCCGGGGGCTTCCTTGTCCGCATCTGCATTGCTGGGCTCTCCCTGTCTTTTCGGGAGCCTAGGCCGTTAACCTTGCATTCGGCAATCCCTCCTGAACCTGCCGACATTCCGGATCGGTTCACGTTGCTGACAGTTGCGTTGCGTCTGCGCGTTGCGCCAAAGGGCAGATGGCGCAAGTTCCGGTCCATGCGGCGAGGACGGAAGAGGACCCGGACTGCACAAGATTCAATCGCCCCAGCCCGCTATCTGGGCATTGGCTTCGGCGCTGTCGGCATGGGCGGCGCGCGGTGGCGCGGTGGCGCGGCTGAATTCGAGGAGCCGGTCCGAGGCTGTCCCGAGGCAATGCCATCGGCGTACCCCCCCACGGGAGGTCGTCCTCAGACTGCGGCGGCTTGATGGTTCCGGCATTTCGCCTGAGGCCAGAGAGCGGACAGAAACGCCCGGCCGGACCCGCGAACCATGGACAGTTGCCTATCGGATTGGCTGTCAAAGTCGGGGGCGCCCGCGTTGCACCGGAGACCCGCAGGCAGGGCTGCACTGGCCGCCCGCAGGCCAACCTCAGCTGTGGTTGCGGCGCATGAGCGGGACTGCCAGCGATGACCTCGCCCGGCGCGCTGCCCAAGGGACAGGTCCGGGCGCCGCCATGCCGCGCCCGGATCAAGGCCTGTGCCGGTCAGGCGAAGGTCAGCTGGACCTTCACCGCCTTCGAACGGTCGAGCGCCAGCGACATCGCCTCGTCCGCCTCCTCGACCGGCAGGCTGTGGGTCACCACCGGTGCCAGGTTCAGCGCGCGGCTGTTGATCAGCTCCACCGCCTGGCCGAATTCGGCGTCGAAGCGGTGCGATCCGACCAGGTTCAGCTCTTTCGCCACCAGCATGTTGAACGGCACCGGGGTGTCGCCCATCACGCCGACCTGCACGATGGTGCCGAGCGGCCGGGTGCAGGCGATCGCCGTGCGCAGTGCCGGCAGCGCCGCCGAGCATTCGAAGACCAGGTCGAACTGGCCCTTCTCGGCCTCGTATTCCGCCAGATCGCCTGCATTGGTCGCAACATTGACCGTGCGGGTCGCGCCGACCTCTTTCGCCACGGCGAGCGTTGCGTCCTGCAGGTCGGTGACGACGACTTCGGACGCGCCGAAATGCTTCGCCAGCGCCACGCAGAGCGCGCCGATCGGGCCGGCGCCGGTGACGAGCACGCGCTTGCCCTCGAGGCTTCCCGCGATCGCCATGGCGCGGGTCACCGCACGGCGGCAGACGGCCAGCGGCTCGGCCAATGCGGCCTCGGCCATCGGCACGCCCTCGGCAACCGGGTAGCACTGCCCTGCCCCGATCGCCAGCCGGTCGCGGAAGAAGCCCTGCTCATGCGGCAGGAACATCGCCGAGCCCTTGAAGCGCATCGACATGCAGTGCTGGTGGTCGCCGGCCTGGCAGAACTTGCACTCGCCGCAGGGATGCGACGGGTTCACCGCGACGCGGTCGCCGACCGACAGGCCTTCGACGCCCTCGCCCAGCGAGACCACCGTGCCCGCGGCCTCGTGGCCGATGATGATCGGCTCGCGGACCCGGATCGTGCCGATCCCGCCATCGGCGAAATAGTGGATGTCCGAGCCGCAGATCCCGCCCGCGCCGATCGCCACCACGACCTCGCCCGGGCCCGCTGCGGGCTCCTCGAGGGTTTCGACGCGGAGATCACGCTGGCCGTGCAGCCTTGCGATGCGGATGGTCATGATGCCTGTCCTAGTTGCTCAGGAGGGAGGGAAGCCATGTGCTGAAGAACGGGACATAGGAGACCAGCAGCAGCACGATGATGTTCGTCAGCAGGAAGGGCGCGATGGCGCGCGTCACCTGCCAGAGGGAGATCCGGCCGATATCGGCGCAGATGAAGAGGCAGACGCCGACCGGCGGGGTCGTCAGGCCGATCATCAGGTTCAGCACCGCGAAGACCGCGAAATGGATCGGGTCGACGCCGACGCCGGTGGCCAGCGCCAGAAGCGGGCCGAAGAGGATGATCAGCGCGGCGATCGTCTCCATGAACATGCCGACGAAGAGCAGCACCAGGTTGATCAGCAGGATCACCAGGAACTTGTTGTCGGTCACCGAAAGCACGGCATCGGCGATCATCTGCGGGATGCGCTCGGAGACAAGGATCCAGCCGAAGACATTGGCCAGCCCGACCAGCGCCAGGATGGCGGCGGCGGAGATCGCGCTGTCGACGATGAGCTTCGGCACCTCGCGCAGCTTCAGCCCGCGATAGACGAAGGCGCCGACGATGAAGGCGTAGATCGAAGCGACGATGGCGGTCTCGGTCGGGGTGGCGAAGCCGGTGAGCAGGCCGCCGACGATCAGGCCGGTCATCGACACTGCCCAGAATGCGCCGAGGAAGGCCTTCCACAGCTCGCCGAAGCCCTGCCACGCCTGGCGCGGGAAGTCGCGCTTGCGGGCGATGACCCAGGCGGTGATCATCATCGCGACGCCCATCATGATGCCCGGAAGCGCGCCGGCGATGAACATCTTGCCGACCGAGATGCCCGACAGCGTGCCGACGATGATCATCGGCACCGAGGGCGGGATGATCGGCCCGACGGTCGAGGAGGCGGCGGTGATCGCGGCCGAGAAATCAGCCGGATACCCGGCCTTCTTCATGCCCGGGATCATCATGCCGCCGATCGAGGCGGCATCCGCGGCCGCGGTGCCCGAGATGCCGCCGAACAGCATCGAGGCCGCGACGTTGGTCAGGCCGAGCCCGCCGCGCATCCAGCCGACCAGCGCCTGCGCGAGCCGCACGATGCGCCCGGTGATGCCGCCGGCATTCATCAGGTTGCCCGCCAGGATGAAGCCCGGGATGCAGAGCAGCACGAAGCTGTCCATGCCGGCATACATCTTCTGGGGAATGACGACGAGCGGCATGCCCTTGAACAGCAGGTAGGCCATGGACGAGACGCCCAGGGTCACCGCCACCGGCAGGCCGATGACGAGGCCGCCGACGAAGCAGCCCAGCAGGATGGTCAGCTCCATCTCAGAAATCCTCTTCGGTGCGTTCGGGCAGCCCGTCGGTGGTCCCGGCCAGCATCCCGGCGAGGCGCAGCCCCGCAAAGAGGCTCAGCGACAGGAGCGCGACCAGCACGGAGGCATGGATCCAGTCCATGCGGATGCCCAGCGACGGCGCGGTCTGACGGGCGCCGATGGAAACGTAGAGCCAGGTCGACTTGACCAGCACGAGGCCGAAGCCGCAGGTGATCACGGCGCAGACGAAGCGCAGCGCCCAGGAGACCTTCCGCGGCAGCGCCTCGGAGATGATGTCGACATTGACGAGATTGCCCGAGCGGTAGGCCAGGCCGACGCCGAAGGCGGCAAGGAACAGCAGCGCAAAGCGGGTCAGTTCCTCGGTCCAGACGACCGAGGGCACGATCCCCGAGCGCCCGGCCAGCTGCAGCACCACGGCGACGATGATGACGCCGAAGGCGATGCCGGTGGCAATCCGGGCAATCGCGCTCAGCACGGAGGTGAGCTTTTCCATTGGGGCCTCGTCGGAAAGGGGCGGAGAAGGCAGGCCCGGGGCGGCATCGGCCGCGCCCGGACCAGTGGGGCAGGTCACCGGGGGGAGAGAGCGGACCTGCCCCCGACCCGCGGAAGGGTCACTCGGCGAAGAGCTGTTCGACCTGCGGGCGGATCTCGTCGGAGACGGAGGACAGCACGGCATCCTTCGCGGCCGCCGAGAAGGCCGCGGCGTCGACTTCGACGAATTCCATGCCGAGACCTTCCAGATCGGCCTGGAGCTGCGCCTCGTCCGCCAGGAAATGCTCGCGTTCCCAGGCCTGGGCACGGGCGGCGGCTTCCATGACGGCGGCCTGGTCTTCCTCGGACATCTGGCCCCAGGCCATTTCCGAGATCGTCAGGTAGATCCAGGACCGGACATGCTGGGTCAGGTTGACGTAGTCCTGCACCTCGTTGAAATTCGCGGTCTTGATCAGCGCCAGCGGGTTTTCCTGCGCCTCGATCGTGCCGTTCTGCAGCGAGGTGAAGACCTCGGAGAAGGCCATCGGGGTCGGGTTCGCGCCGAGCGCCTTCCAGACGTTCAGGAACAGCGGCACGTTCGGCACGCGCATCTTCAGGCCTTTCAGGTCATCCGGGCTGGCGATCGGGCGGTTCGAGGTCAGGTTGCGCGGACCGCGGGCGAAATAGGCGATCGGGCGGATGCCGACGCGGTCGATGATCTGCGCCTCGATCTCGCCGCCGAGCTCGCCGCCTGCCACTGCATCCATGCCCTCGAGCGAGGTGTAGGCATAGGGGATCGCCAGCAGCGCGGCCATCGGCGCGTAGTTCTGCAGGCTCTCGCCGGTGATCGTCATGTCGGCGGTGCCGAGCTGCATGCCGTTGATGACATCCATCTCCTTGCCGAGCGTCTCGTTCGGGTAGATTTCCACCTCGATCCGGCCCTCGGTCAGGGACGACAGCTCTTCGGCGAATTTCTCCGAGGCCTGGTGCCAGATGTTGTCCTCGTTGGCCGGGTGGCCGAGTTTCAGCACCATGTCGGCGGCCATCGACGGAGCGGCAAGCGCCGCCGAGGCGATGCCGGCCAGCATGAGGGTCTTGAGAGATTTGGCGACGATCATGGTTTCCTCCCCTGAAGTCGTCTGGATGAACCGCCTATTCGCCCGAGGGCTCGAAATAGGCGGGGAAAGTGTCACGGATTGCCGGCAGGTCCTGCAGGATCATCTGCAGGTGGCTGCGCATGGCGGCTTCGGCGGCGGCCGGGTCGCGGGCCTCGATGGCATCGACCACGGCGGTGTGCTGCACGATCAGGTGCGCGAGCGGGAAATTGGCGATGGTCATCTGGCGGACGCGGTCCATCTGCGACTTCATCCCCTCGATCACCGACCAGGCATTGGGGCGCCCTGCCCCTTCGGCCAAAGTGCGGTGGAACCGGTCGTCGAGCGGCACGAAGCCCGCCGGACCCTCGCCGACCAGCCGCTGCTGCTCGGCGATCTGGGCGCGCAGATCCGCGACCAGCCCCGCGGGCGGCGCGGCGGCGCAGGCCTTGACGATATCGGCCTCGACCGCCTCGCGGACGAAACGCGCATCCATCACCGCGTCGAGCGAGATGCGGCGCACGAAGGTGCCGCGCTGCGGGCGGATTTCCAGCAGCCCCTCCTCGGAGAGCTTGATGAAGGCCTCGCGCACCGGCTGGCGCGACAGGCCGAAGCGCGCGCCGATCTCGGCCTCGGACAGGCGGGTGCCGGGTTCCAGGAGGTTCTGCACGATGCTGTCGCGCAGGATGCGGCTCAGCTGCACCCCCACGGGGGCGGTCAGGTCGATCTGTGCCTGTGCGGGAATGTCGATGCCCATGCCGCGTCCTCCTCGGCCCCGGCATAGCGCCATACTTCCATACTAGTCAACCGGTAAAATCTCTGCTAGGCCTCCATGCCAGACGGGCCCGTCGCGGCCCCGTCCTCCGAAGCAGATTTCGAAGGGAGGCTTGGAAATGCGCCAGACCTGGCGGTGGTTCGGTCCCAAGGACCGCGTGAGCATCGACGACATGATGCAGGCAGGGGTCGAAGGCGTGGTCTCGGCGCTCCACCATGTGCCCACGGGCGCGGTCTGGAGCCCCGAAGAGATCGCGCAGCGCCAGCGCGAGATCGCGACGCGCAGGGACGGCCGCCCCTCGACGCTCAGCTGGGACGTGGTGGAATCGCTGCCGGTCTCCGAGGACATCAAGAAGCAGAAGGGCGACTGGAAGACCCATGTCGCCAACTGGAAGACCTCGATGCGCCACCTCTCCGAGGCCGGAATCGAGGTGATCTGCTACAACTTCATGCCGGTTCTCGACTGGACTCGGACCGACCTGGCATGGGAACGGCCCTCGGGCGCGCGCTGCATGCGCTTCGACCTGATCGACTTCGCCGCATTCGACATCCATGTGCTGGCCCGCGCCGGTGCCGCCGAGAGCTTCCCCGAAGAGATCGTCGCCGCTGCCGCCGAGCGCTTTGCCGGGATGGACGAGGCGCGCAAGACCCAGCTGGCCGGCAACGTGGTCTTCGGCCTGCCCGGCGCCGCCGAAAGCTTCACGCTCGAGGATGTCCGCGCGCATCTGGCCGAGTATGACAGCATCTCCGAAGCGCAGCTCCAGTCGCACCTGATCGACTTCCTCGCCGAGGTCGCGCCGCTGGCCGAAGAGCTCGGCATGCGGCTCTGCTGCCACCCGGACGATCCGCCCTTCCCGCTTCTCGGCCTGCCGCGGATCATGTCGGGCGAGGCGCATTACCGCAAGATCCTCGACGCGGTGGACCTACCGTCGAACGGCGTGACGCTCTGCACCGGCTCGCTGGGCGCGCGTCCCGACAACGATCCGGTCGCGAT
>NZ_QBKZ01000029.1 GCF_003056725.1 Mangrovicoccus ximenensis | reverse complement strand
CTCTGGGGCGCCGCGCTCGGCCTTGCCGCGCTCCTGCCGCGGCGCGTCCCGCTGCCGCGCGGCATGCCTGCGATCCGCAGCGCGCCGCGTTCGACCGCTGGCACGCGGGAAAGGCACCCGCCGTTGATGCCGCCGCGATCTGGCCTGAGCTTCCCGCCGCCGATCCGACGATCCGCTCCTCGGGCGACGTCTGCGATGCGCTGGCGGGCCCGATGCCCGAACTGATGGTGCTCTGCGCCGATCTGGAGGCGCCGACCAACCACAAGCGCGGACGGACCGCCTTCGCCGCCGCTGACCGCTCGGGCAGCTATGTCCATTGCGGCGTGCGCGAACACCTGATGGGCGCCATGGCCGGCGGAATCGCCGCCCATGGCGGGCTGCGCCCGGTCGCCGTCACCTACCTGGCCTTCGCCGATTACGAGCGCCCGGCGATGCGCATGGCTGCGCTGATGGGGCTGCCCGCGCTCTTCGTCTTCAGCCATGACAGCATCGGCGTCGGCTCGAACGGGCCGACCCACCAGCCGGTGGAGATCCTGGCAAGCTTCCGCGCCCTGCCGAATTTCCTGGTCTTCCGTCCCGCTGATGCAGTCGAGACCGCCGAGGCCTGGCAGGTTGCGCTGGAGCAGGACGCGACGCCGAGCCTGCTTGCGCTGTCGCGCCAGCCCGCCGCCCGCGTCCGCCGTGACACGCGGGACAATCTCGTCCGGCGTGGCGCCTACGTGGCCAGCCCGGCGAAGGGGGAGCGGCAGGTGACGCTGCTGGCCACCGGCACCGAGGTCGGCATCGCAATGGAGGCACAGGTGCTGCTGGCGCTGCGGGGGATCCGCGCGGCTGTCGTGTCGATGCCCTGCTGGGAACTCTTCGAGCGGCAGGACCCGGCATATCGGGCCGAGGTGCTGGGCCGCGCGCCGCGGATCGCGATCGAGGCGGCGATGGACTTCGGCTGGCACCGCTGGCTGCGCGAGGGCGACCGCTTCGTCGGCATGGAGGGCTTCGGCGCCTCCGCGCGCGCCGAGGTGCTCTACGAGCATTTCGGCCTGACCCCCGTGCGCATTGCGGAAACCGCGGTGGCCATGGTCGGGGAGGTTCCCGCATGACCCGCATCGTCTTTCTCGACCGCGAGACCATCGCCCCGCAGATCGCCCTGCCCCGCCCCGGCTTCGCCCATGACTGGGCGGAGCATCGCCGCACCGCGCCCGGCGAGACCGCCGCGCGGCTTGCCGGCGCGGAGATCGCGGTCACCAACAAGGTGCGCATCGGCGCGGCGGAACTCGATGCGGCCCCGTCGCTGCGCCTCGTCGCCGTCGCGGCGACCGGGACCGACTGCGTGGACGTGGCCGCCTGCGCGGATCGCGGCGTGGCGGTCGCGAATATCCGCGGCTATTCGGTCAACACCGTGCCGGAGCATGTCTTCGCCCTGCTCCTCGCGCTGCGCCGCTCGCTCGTCCCCTATGTCACGGAGGTCCGGGACGGCGCCTGGCAGCGGGCAGGGCAGTTCTGCTTCTTCTCGGGTCCCATCCGCGACCTTTCCGGTGCGACCATGGGCATCGTCGGCAAGGGCGGCATCGGCTCGAAGGTGGCCGCGCTGGCCCGCGCCTTCGGCATGGAGGTCATCTTCGCCGCCCGTCCCGGCGAGGCCCCGCGCGGGGACCGCGTGCCCTTCGGCGAGTTCTGCGCGCGCGCCGACGTGATTTCGCTCCACTGCCCGCTGACCGAGGCCACGCGCGGCCTGTTCAGACCAGCCCGATGCGGCCGCGCCGGATCGCGGCCAGCTCGGGCTCCTTCAGCGGCCCGAAGGCGGTGCCCTTCAGCCGGATCTCGCCGCGGTCCGGCCGGTCGAGCCCCGCGAGCAGGGTCAGCAGCGTGCTCTTGCCCGAGCCGCTCTCGCCGGTCAGCGCCAAGGTCTCGCCCTGCCCCAGCGACAGCGACACCCCGTCGAGCACGGCAACGGGCCCGGTCTCTCCGGGGAAGCTCTTGGCGATGTCTTCGGCATCCAGCAACATGGGGCCGAGCCTAGCGCGCAAACCGGCGCGGGACAGGGACGGAGTGTCTCACTCTGCCGCCGCCCGCTCGGCCAGCGCCTTCACCTGCGGTCCCAGCGCCTCGACGATCAGCGCGATGCCCTCGGCGGTCGGATGCAGCCCGTCGGCCTGCAGAAGCCGCCCGCGCGCGGCCTGGCTGCCGTCATCCTCGGCCCGAAGCGGCGCGAAATAGGAGGGGAACAGGTCCGCGCCATGCGCCTCGGCGAGCTCCGGATAGACCGCGTTGAACTCGGCCTGGTAGTCCGGGCCGTAATTCCCCGGCGAGCGGAAGCCCACCAGCAGCACCGGCAGACCGGCCTCGCCCGCCCGGGTCAGGATGCCGTCGAGATTGCGCCGCACCTCCGCCGGATCGACGCCGCGCAGCATGTCGTTGGCGCCGAGCTCGACGATCAGCGCATCGACCTCCGGCCCGAGCGTCCAGCCCAGGCGCGCCAGCCCGCCCGCGGTCGTGTCGCCCGAGACCCCGGCATTCTGCACCACCGCCTCCACGCCCTCGGCCTCGAGCCAGGCCTGCATCTGCGGCACCAGCCCCTCGCCGTCGCCCAATCCGTAGCCGGCCGTCAGGCTGTCGCCGAGGGCCGCGATCACAACCGCGTCAGCATCGGCGGCAAAACCCGGGAAAGCCAGCGCAATTGCCAGCGCTGCCTTGCGGCCGGCGCCTGCAAGGCCATATCGCAGGGATGTGACACGACCAAGGAGAGACCCCATGGCCGAGCCCGTCCTCGCCCTGAAGGATGCCGCCCTCACCCTCGACGGCAATGCCGGACCGGTATCCATCCTGCACGGCATCACGCTGCAGGTGGCGCGCGGGGAGACGCTGGGGCTCACGGGGATCGGCGACGATGTCGAGGTCGGCGCCAATTCCACCATCGACAGCGGCACGATCCGCGCCACCCGCGTCGGCCGCGGCACCAAGATCGACAACCTCGTGCAGATCGGCCACAATGTCCAGATCGGCGAGGACTGCCTGCTCTGCGGCCTGGTCGGCGTGGCGGGCTCGACCAAGATCGGCAGCCGCGTGGTGCTGGCGGGCCAGGTCGGCGTCAACGACAACATCACCATCGGCGACGACGTGGTCGCGGGCGGGGCCACCAAGATCTTCACCAAGGTGCCGGCGGGCCGCGTGATCCTCGGATCGCCCGCCGTCGAGATGGCCACCCAGATGGAGATCAACAAGGGCATGCGCCGCCTGCCGCGGCTCTACCGGGATGTCGCGGCCCTCAAAAAGGCGGTTCAAAAGGAGGGGGAAAGCGACTAGATCCCGCGCGGAAACCGGAGAGAGGGGTCGGCCCATGTCTGACGTGGCGGACAAGATCATCGAAATCATTGCCGAGCAGGCGGTCCTCGACAAGAGCGACGTCTCCCCGGACAAGACGCTCGAGGATGTCGGGATCGACAGCCTCGGGCTGGTGGAAAGCATCTTCGCCATCGAGGAAGCCTTCGACATCCAGATCCCGTTCAACGCCAACGATCCGGCGGCGAGCGAGTTCGACATCTCCTCCGTGGCCGCGATCATCGCCGCCGTCGAGAAGCTGGTGGCGGAACAGCACGCATGAAGCGCGTGGTCATTACCGGCCAGGGGACGATCAATCCCCTTGGCCGCTCCGTCGCCGAGACGCTCGAGGCGATGCGCGAGGGCCGCTGCGGCATCGGTCCCCTGGAATTCCGCGATGTCGAGCGGCTGTCGATCAAGATCGGCGGGCAGGTNCAAGGGCTACGATCCCGAGACCGAGTTCAACCGCCAGCAGATCGCCCTCTATGACCGCTTCACCCAGTTCACCCTGCTGGCCGCGCGCGAGGCGATCGCCCAGTCCGGGCTGACCTTCGGCGGCGAGCTGGCGGCGCGCTCGGGTGTGGTTCTGGGCACCTCCGGCGGCGGGCTGCAGACCTCGGACGAGAACTACCGCTCGGTCTACGAAGAGGGCAAGAACCGCGTCCATCCCTTCGTCGTGCCGAAGCTGATGAACAACGCTGCGGCGAGCCATGTCTCGATGTCCTGGAACCTCAAGGGCCCGAGCTTCACCGTGGCGACCGCCTGCGCGTCCTCGAACCATGCGATGGGCCAGGCCTTCAACCTGATCCGCTGCGGCATGGCGACGGTGATGGTCACCGGCGGCTCGGAATCCATGCTGTGCTTCGGCGGGGTGAAGGCCTGGGAGGGCTTGCGCGTGATGTCGCGCGATGCCTGCCGGCCGTTCTCGGCCAACCGCAACGGCATGGTGCAGGGCGAGGGCGCCGGCGTCTTCGTCTTCGAGGAATACGAGCATGCCAGGGCCCGCGGCGCCGAGATCCTCGCCGAGGTGATCGGTTTCGCCATGACCTCGGATGCGTCCGATATCGTGATGCCCTCGAAGCAGGGCGCGGCGCGGGCGATCCGCGGCGCGATGGAGGATGCCCGCGTGCCGCGCGAGGCGGTGGGCTACATCAATGCCCATGGCACCGGCACGGCGGCCAATGACAAGACCGAATGCGGCGCGGTGGCGGATGTTTTCGGGGCCCATGCCGACAACCTGATGATGTCGTCGACGAAATCGATGCATGGCCACCTGATCGGCGGCACCGGCGCGGTGGAGCTTCTGGCCTGCATCATGGCGCTGCGCGACGGCGTGATCGCGCCGACGATCGGCTATGAAGAGCCCGATCCGGAATGCGCGCTGGACGTGGTGCCGAACGAGGCGCGCGACGCGAAGGTCGATGTCGTGCTGTCGAACGCCTTTGCCTTCGGCGGACTGAACGCGGTGCTGGCGCTGCGCGCCGCCTGAGCGGGAACCGGCCGGGCTCGGGGCCCGGCCGCATCCGTCATTGCTGGGGTGCCGCGGGGCGGCGCTGCATCTGGCGCGGCGGCAGGCCATCATAGGTGGCGGTGAAGCCCGCCAGCGACAGCGACAGATCGACATTGGTGTTCTGTGCCACCACCGGAACGATCCGGATCAGCGCCTGCGAGCCGCGCTTCATGGCGGCGATTTCGTCGCTGTTGAAGCCGATCTCGGCCATGCAGCCCGACGCGTTGCAGTACTTGAACGGGTAGCGTTTCGGAGCCCCGCCATCCACCGAGAAGGTCAGCCCGCCGGTCAGCAGGGTTTCCAGCGGGGTCACCACGAGGGCGCCGGCCGGGAAATCCGCGCCTTCGATCCGGAACAGCGTGAACTCCGCCGTGGGCGTGCCGGCCTGGTCGCGCAGAAGCTGGTACATCTGGCAGGGATCGGCCTGGCCTTCCGGCGCGCGTCCGCAGCGGACCTCCCAGTCCTGCTCGGTCTTGGGCACGTAGAGCTGGCCGGTCTGGACCTGGTCGCGGCTGGTCGGACGCTCCTGGCGGACCGGTTCGCCCGCGGAAAGGCCGGTTGCGTCGCCCGCGCCCTCGGCGGGAGCCGGAGCGGCCTGATCCTGTGCGACGGCCGCGGTCGTTGCCAGGGCAAGCGTCAGGGACAGCAGAAGTCCGGCGCCAAAGCGATTGGTCATGTTGGACGTATCCTTTCGGAATTGCATCGGTGCGGCACGCCTAGCATGGCTGCAAAGGGCTGTCAGTCCCCCTCGGGGACGCAGAAAGGCCGCGGATGAACAAGATTCGGTCAAATGAAAAAGAGGCCCGCCGGGCCTCTTTCAAGTGTTTTTTTGCTCCCTGTCGGACTGGCCGACTTATCTGTGGCCCGGACGCTAGGATGACTCGGAGCAGCGGTCAACAGGAAACAAATATTCGTTCGTCCCTTCCCGCGCCTCCGGCAGTTTCTGCTGCAGGAAGCGGCAAAAAAATGGCCACGCAGGATGCGCGGCCAGTTCAACAGGGAGGAAGACGCCGGGCGGGACGTGACACCCTGTGCCCGGCCTCTCCGACGCTAGCCGGAAATGGTTAACGCCCGGTGAGGGGCGCAACGCATGTTAACTGTCCTGGGAGCCGTTCTGGACGACCGGCGCGATCCTGATCTGGCTGATGCGGTTCTTTTCGCGGCCGAGGATCTCGAAGCGGAAATTGTGGAAGTTGAACACCTGTCCGACCACCGGCCATGGTCAGGAGCCGCATATGCGCAGCGCTGTCCAGGAGATGTGCCTTCAGCGCGCCGTCGGGCAGCGGCATCGTGACAACGTTCAGCAGCATCTGCCCAAGCGGTTCGACCTGGACCCAGAGGAAGAAAATCAGGAAGCCGCCGAGCACGCCGCCCAGCGTNGTTGCCGGAACCGCCGACGATCACCATCACCCAGATCAGGAAGGTGAAGCGGAGCGGCTGGTAGGTGCCGGGCGTCAGCTGGCTGTCGAGCGTGGTCATCATCGCGCCGGCAATGCCGCAGATGGCCGAGCCGAGGATGAAGACCTGCAGGTGGCGGCGGGTGACGTCCTTGCCCATGGCGGCAGCGGCCACTTCGTTGTCGCGGATCGCCCGCATCATCCGGCCCCAAGGGGCCTTCAGCGCGAGCTGGGTCAGCACGATCAAAACCACCAACACGACGGCGAAGAGCCCGGTATAGAGGAGCTTGACGTAGAGGGTCGAGGCCGTGACGGGATCGAACCCGAACCCGGTGGCGGCGTCGACGAAGCCCGGGTCCTGCTGCAGGTCGATCTCGTAGGGCACCGGACGCGGGATGCCGACCACGTTCTTGACGCCGCGGGCCAGCCAGTCCTCGTTCTTCAGGANTGCTGATGATGATCTCGGAAATGCCCAGCGTTGCGACCGCGAGATAATCGCTGCGCAAGCCGAGGGCGGTTTTCCCGATCACCCAGGCGGCGCCCGCGGCCAAGAGGCCGCCGACGGGCCAGGCCAGGAGAACCGGCAGGCCGAGCCCGCCGAGGAAGCCGGTCGAGGCAGGGTTCACGGCCTCGACGGCATCGCGGGCCGGATCGAAGAGGGTGCGGTAGAGGACGAAACCGGCGATGGCGAGCAGGATGGTGGTTGCAGCCCGCAACCACCCTTTTTCCATGCGTTTGCGGATTGCAATTACTGCCGCGATCACGCCGATGCCGACGAGAAGCGNCGAAGATCAGGCGCGGACCGCCTGCGGCCCAGGCCTCCTGCACCGGGGGCTCGGAAACCAGAACCGCGGCCAGCCCGCCGAGGGCCACGAAGCCCATGACCCCGACATTGAAGAGCCCGGCAAAGCCCCATTGGGTGTTCAGCCCGAGCGCCATGATTGCCGAAACCAGTCCCATGTTGACGATGTAGAGGGCGGTGTTCCAGCTCTGCAGGATGCCGGTCAGCACGATGAGCAGGGCGACCAGACAGAAGAGGGAGACAGTGCGCAGGGTCATGTCGAGGTCCCCTTGAAAAGGCCGGTGGGCTTGATGAGCAGCACGAGGACGAGGATCAGGAAGCTGACCGCGTTCTTGTACTCGGTGCCGAGCAGCTGGGCGAGTCCGTCGGGGGCAAGCCCCATCGGAAGCAGATAGGCCAGCACCTTCTTCCAGGCATAGGTCAGCCCGACTTCGGAGAAGGCGACGATGAAGCCGCCGACGATCGCGCCGACCGGAGAGCCGAGGCCGCCGACGATGGCGGCGGCGAAGATCGGCAGAAGAAGCTGGAAATAAGTGAACGGCTTGAAAGACTTGTCAAGTCCGTAGAGCGTTCCGGCGATGGTGGCGAGCGCGGCGACGAGGATCCAGGTGATGGCGACGACGCGCTCGGGGTCGATGCCGGAGAGCAGCGCCAGGTCGCGGTTGTCGGCAAAGGCGCGCATCGACTTGCCGGTGCGGGTGCGGTTCAGGAACCAGAAGAGCGCGATCATCACCACGGCGGCGGTCAGCACGGTGATGCCCTGGGTGGTCTTGATCGCCAGCCCCTCGTCGAGCCCGCTCCAGGCCTTGAAATCGCGGGCCGAGACCAGGAAGCGCGACCCGTCGTCGAAGCGCTGGTCGTCGACGCCGATGATGAAGCGGACGAGCCCGTTCATCACGAACATGACGCCGATCGAGACGATGAGCAGGATTGCCGAGCTGGCGCGCTGTTGCCGGTAGAAGCGGTAGACCATCCGGTCGGTGGCCAGCAGCAGCGCGGCGGTGGCGGCAATGCCGACGGGCAGGGCGAGGAGTGCGGTCGGCACCGGGCCGCCGGTGATGCCGACGGATTGCAGCCCCCAGGTCGCGAGGATGGTCACCATGGTGCCGAAGGCCATCGTGTCGCCATGGGCGACATTGGTGAAGCGCAGCACCGCCACCGNTCAGGGTCACGCCGAGCGCCCCCAGCGCCAGCTGCGCGCCATAGGCCGTGGCTGGAACGATCACGAAATTGGTCAGCGCCACCAGCGCGTTCAGAAGGTCCATNCGGCGTGGTCCTTTCCGCGAATGTGAAATGATGTCAGCGCTTTGCATGGTGGTTTTCATGTAAAATCACTGGGCCTCCCTGGGGCGGCACCGGCCCTCGCGGGACAGGATCTGCGCGGCCATGCCGGGCTGGTTGACGACCATCACCGCATGGCCGCCGGGGCCGATGTCGATGATGGCGTTGCGGCCGAAGTCGAAGACCTCGTCGCTGGAGAAGCTGGTCCAGGCCCCGCGCCGAGCGACGGCGAAGGGCGCGTCGCGCTCTCCCTCCGAGCGCATCAGCGCAAAGCCCTCGGCCGGGGCGGCGGTCAGCTCGAGATCGAGGCGGCTGTCGAAGGGGCGGCGGCCGTCGATCGAGGCGGTGGCGAAGCTGCAGGCGATGCCGGAAGCGGCGAGGGCGGAAAGCATGTCCATCTCACCCCCCGAGAAAGCTCTGGCGGACATGCGGGTCTGCCAGGAGCGCCGCGCCGGTATCGGTGAAACGGTTGGCGCCTTGCACGAGGACAAAGCCGGTATCGGCAATTTCAAGGGCTTGCCGCGCGTTCTGTTCGACCATCAGGATCGAGATGCCTGTGCGGGCGACCTCGATGATCCGGTCGAAGAGCTCGTCCATGACGATCGGGCTGACCCCGGCGGTGGGCTCGTCGAGCATCAGCAGCTGCGGCTTTGTCATCAGCGCGCGGCCGACGGCGACCTGCTGGCGCTGGCCGCCCGAGAGCTCGCCTGCCGCCTGGTGGCGCTTGTCGCGCAGGATCGGGAAGAGCTCGTAGACCTGCTCGATGGTCGGGCGGATGTCGTCGCGGCGCAGGAAGCCGCCCATCTCCAGGTTTTCCTCGACCGTCATCGACGGGAAGATGTTGTGGGTCTGGGGCACGAAACCCATGCCGGCCGCGACGCGGGCCTGCGGCGTCAGGGCGGTGATGTCCCTGCCGCCGAGCGTGACGCGGCCCTCGCGCAGCGGCAGCATGCCGAAGACGGCCTTCATCGCGGTCGATTTGCCGGCGCCGTTCGGGCCGACGATCACCGCGATCCGGCCCTTTTCGACCGACAGGTTGCAGCCATGCAGGATGTCGGNCAGAGCCGTAGCCGCCGCGCATGCCGACAGCGTTCAGGAAGGNGCTCGCTCNATGATGCGGTCACCTTGTTCTTCAGCCCGGTGCCCAGATAGGCCTCGATCACCTGCGGGTTCGACTTGATCTCGGCAATGGTGCCTTCGGCGAGCACGGCGCCCTCGGCCATGCAGATCACCGGATCGCAGAGGCGGCCGATGAAATCCATGTCGTGCTCGATCATGCAGAAGGTGTAGCCGCGCTCTTGGTTGAGCCGCAGGATCGCGTCGCCGATGGTGTTGAGCAGCGTCCGGTTGACGCCTGCGCCGACCTCGTCGAGAAACACGATCTTCGCATCGACCATCATCGTGCGGCCGAGCTCCAGGAGCTTCTTCTGGCCGCCCGAAAGATTGCCGGCCTTCTCGTCGGCAAGATGACCGATCGTCAGGAATTCAATGACTTCGTCGGCCTTCTTCATGTTGNGCCCGCTCTTCGGCGGCAATCCGGCGGCGATGGGCCCAGGTATTCCACAGAGTTTCGCCCGACTGGCCTGCGGGGACCATCATCAGGTTCTCGCGAACGGTGAGCGAGGAGAATTCATGGGCGATCTGGAAGGTGCGCAGCAGCCCCTTGTGGAAAAGCTGGTGCGGTTCAAGCCCGGTGATGTCCTCCCCGGCCATGGCAACCCGGCCGGAGGTTGGTTTGAGAACGCCTGCTATGCAGTTGAAAAGCGTAGTTTTCCCGGCACCATTCGGACCGATCAGCCCGGTGATCGAGCCCTTCTTGATGGTCAGGGAGGCGCCGTTGACGGCGTGGAAGCCGCCGAAGCGCATGGCGAGATTGTCGACGGTGATCATGTGCGGGCCCCATTCCGGAACGCGTGGCGGCTGGCCGCTAGCAGCATTGGAGGGTCCGGACAAGCGGCCCGGACCCCGGAACGTGGCGTCAGCGATAGCCGACGGTCTGGATTTCCCCGCCTTCGATGCTGACTTCNGCGGAAGCGGCCCGAGGNCCTCGCCGGGACCGATCAGTTCCACGTCGGAGGCGCCGACATAGTCGATCTCGCCGCCCGAGGCGAGGATCTCGAGGCCCTTGGCCAGTTCGCCGGGATAGATCTTTTCGCCCGGAGCGTTGGCGACGTCCATCACCTTGTCCTTGTAGGCGGAGGCATCTGCGCTGCCCGCGGCCTGCATCGCCAGCAGGATCAGCGCGGCGGCGTCGTAGCCTTCCTTGGCATAGACCGCCGCTCCGTCGAAGCCCGCGGCCTCGGCCAGGCCGTCGAACGTGGCGCCGCCGTCGGAATCCGAGCCCGGAAGCTGGCCGAAGGAGCCGTCGATGTCGCCGCCGAAATTCTCGGTCAGGGCGGGCGCGACCATGCCGTCGGGCAGGACGAACATGTCGAAGGCGCCGGTATCGAGCGCCGACTGGATGATGCCCGAGCCGCCCTCGTCGACATAGCCCGCCACGACCAGCNGCCTCGCCGCCCGCGGAGGCCAGCGCGCCGACCTCGGCGGAGTAGTCGCCCTTGCCGTCGTCATGCGGCGCGACCATGGTCACGGAGCCGCCCGCGGCTTCGAAGGCCTGCTGGAAGCTGTCGGCGAGGCCCTTGCCGTAGTCGTTGTTGGTATAGGTGACGGCGACTTCCGACAGGCCGTGCTCGGTGATGATCTGGGTCATCACTTCGGACTGGCGCGCATCGGAGGGCGCGGTGCGGAAGAACAGGCCGTTATCCTCGACCGTGGTCAGGCCCGGCGAGGTGGCGGAGGGAGAGATCATCACCACGCCGTTGGGGATGGCGACATTGGCCAGCACCGCGCCGGTCGCGCCCGAGCACATCGCGCCGACGATGCCCGCGACGCCGTCGGCGGTCACCAGCCGTTCGCCCGCGCGGCCGCGCGGCCCGTCACGCGGAGTTCGGCCAAGGCTTCCCAGCTGTCCTGGCCGGCCTGCATCAGCAGCCCCGCCGGGGCGCCCTGCCCTGCCGTGACATCGACGATCAGATCCACCCGCTGGGCCGGCGCCAGCACGATTTCCGCCGTCACCGGCTCCGGCGCCTCCAGCGGCATGCCGTCCAGCGCCACGGTCCAGCCCGCGAGCCCTTCCAGCCGCAGCACGAAGATCCGGGCATTGGCCGCATTGATGAGCCGCAGCCGCAGCCGCTCGTTCTGCTTCGCTTCCAGCGCGAAGTCCCAGCGGCCGTTGACCCCCGCGAGATTGCCCATCCGCCCGGCATGGCTGCGCATCATCGGGTTGGCGAAATCATCGGCGAGCCGCCCGGTCTCCGGGTCGATCAGCCAGTCGTCGAGCATCAGGATCTCGTCGCGGTCCACGTCCGGCGGCGACGGTTCGTCGACGATCAGCGCGCCCGAGAGGCCGCGCGCGACCTGCTCCATCGAGTTCGTGTGGGCGTGATACCAGTAGGTCCCGGCATCCGGCAGATCGAAGGCATAATCGAAGCTGCCGCCCGGCGGCACCGGCACCTGGGTCAGCCCCGCCACCCCGTCCATGGCGTTGTCGATGCGGATGCCGTGCCAGTGGACCGAACTCGGCACGTCGAGCCGGTTGACCAGCCGCCGCTCCAGCCGCGCGCCCTGCGCTGCCCGGATCACGGGGCCGGGAATGGTGCCGCCATAGCTCCAGACCTGCGTCGCCGGATAGCCCTCGGGAGCGAGCTGGACGGTGGCGCGCATCGCCGCCAGTTCGGCCGGCGCCGCAGGCCTGGCCGAGCTTCTGGGCCGCACCCGGCCCGGGCTGGCCGTCGAGGTCTGCAGCAGCGTCGAAGAGGCCGCTGCGGGCGGGCTCGACGGCGTCGTCAACTGCACGCCGATGGGCATGGCCAAGCTGCCGGGCTCGGCCTTCCCGGCGGATCTGCTGACCCCGGAAATGTGGGTGTCGGACATCGTCTACTTCCCCCTGGAAACCCAGCTTCTCGCCGATGCGCGCGCCAAGGGTTGCCGGGTGCTGCCCGGATCGGGCATGGCTGTCTGGCAGGCCGTGCGCGCCTTCGGCCATTTCACCGGCCTCGAGGCCGACCCGGCGGCGATGGAAGCCACCTTCCGCGCCCTCGGCGAAGACTAAGCGGAGAGACCCCATGAAGACCGCCATTGCCACCGTCTCCATCTCGGGCGACCTGCGCCGCAAGCTGAAGGCCATCGCCAAGGCGGGCTTCGACGGCGTCGAGATCTTCGAGCAGGACTTCATCGCGCAGGAAATGAGCCCGCGCGACGTCGGCAACATGATCCGCGACCACGGGCTGGAAATCCCGCTGTTCCAGCCGTTCCGCGATTTCGAGACCCTGCCCGAGCCCTGGCGCGGCCGCGCCTTTGACCGGGCCGAGCGGAAATTCGACCTGATGCAGGAGATGGGCACCGATCTGGTGCTGGTCTGTTCCTCGGTCCATCCGAAGGCCGTGGGCGGCATCGACCGCGCGGCCGAGGATTTCCGCGAACTGGGCGAGCGCGCCGCGAAACGCGGCATCCGCGTCGGTTTCGAGGCACTGGCCTGGGGCCGCCATTTCTGGGACCATCGCGATGTCTGGGAAGTCGTGCGCCGCGCCGACCATCCGAATGTCGGCATCATCCTCGACAGCTTCCACACGCTCAGCCGCAAGATCGACCCGAACTCGATCCGCTCGATCCCGGGCGACAAGGTCTTCTTCGTCCAGCTCGCCGATGCGCCCAAGATCGACATGGACCTGCTCTACTGGTCGCGCCACTACCGCAACATGCCGGGCGAGGGCGACCTGGACGTGGCGGGCTTCATGCGCGCGGTTTGCGCGACCGGCTATGCCGGGCCGATCAGCCTGGAAATCTTCAACGACCAGTTCCGGGCGGGCAAGACCGAGGCGCTGGCCCGCGACGGCTACCGCTCGCTGATCCACCTGATGGATGAGGTGCGCCGCACCGAGCCGGCCGTGGCCGAGGGCCTGGACCTGCCGGTGCTGCCGGAGCGCGCCGAGGTCTCGGACATCGCCTTCGTCGAGTTCAGCACCTCCGAGGCCGAGCGTCCGCAGCTCAACGCGCTCCTGAAATCCCTGGGCTTCTCCAAGGTCGGCCAGCACATCGCCAAG
>NZ_QBKZ01000028.1 GCF_003056725.1 Mangrovicoccus ximenensis | reverse complement strand
CAGGTGACGCTCTGGCAGCAGGGCGAGGTGCGGATCGTCGTCAATACCGAGGAGCAGGGCTTCGCCCATGCTGCCTTCCTGACCCATGGCACCGGCGTCTGCGATATCGGCCTGAAGGTCGATGATGCGAGGAAGGCGCAGAAGCGCGCCGTCGGCCTCGGCGCGGTGAAGTTCTCGCAGCCGGTCGGCGAGGGCGAGCTCGACATCCCGGCGATCCGCGGCGCGGGCGGCTCGGTGATGCATTTCCTCGACGAAAGCGACGATCTTTCAAAGGTCTGGAGCAAGGAGTTCAACCGCTGCGGCGCCGGCGAGTCGCGCGATGCCGGGCTGACCCGGGTCGACCACATCGCCCAGACCACCGATTACGACGAGATGCTCAGCTGGTCGCTGTTCTACAGCTCGATCTTCCGCATGGGCCGCGCCCCGATGGTGGACGTGGTCGATCCCGACGGGCTGGTGCGCTCCCAGGCGCTGCAATCCGCCGACGGGCAGTTCCGCGTCACGCTGAACGGCGCCGAGACCCACCGCACGCTGGCGGGGCATTTCCTCGCCGACAGCTTCGGCTCCTCGGTGCAGCATGTCGCCTTCGCCAGCGCCGACATCTTCGCCACCGCCGAGACGCTGGCGGGGCTCGGCTTCGAGCCGCTGCCGATCTCGCCCAACTACTACGAGGATCTCGCCGCCCGCTTCGGTCTCGACGAGGCGGAGGCCGCGCGGATGAAGCAGTTCAACATCCTCTATGACGAGGACGAGAACGGCGCCTTCTACCAGTTCTACAGCCGCCCCTGGGGCGACGGGCTGTTCTTCGAGATCGTCGAGCGACGCGGCGGCTATGACGGCTACGGCGCGCCGAACGCGCCGTTCCGGATCGCCGCGCAGAAGCGTTTCCTCGGGGCGGAGCCCTCGCTCGAGCCCTGAGCGGGGGATTTGCCTTGGCCCGGGGGAGGGCGTATGACGGGTCAACTGTCCTGACCCTTGCCCCGGAGCCGCCCATGTCCATCGCCGCCGCCCGCGACCGCTTCCTTGCCGATCTGCGCGACCGTCCGCTGGTGATGGGCATCCTGAACGTCACCCCGGACAGCTTCTCCGACGGCGGCCGCCACGATGCGCCGGAGACCGCGATGGCGCATGCCCGGGCGATGATTGCCGACGGGGCCGACGTGATCGACCTGGGCGGCGAGTCGACCCGGCCCGGCTCCGAGCCGGTTGGCACCGAAGACGAGATCGCCCGGGTCGTGCCGGTGCTGGAGCGGCTCTGCGCCGAAACGGAGGTGCCGGTCTCGATCGACACCTACAAGGCGGCGACCGCGCGCGCCGCCGTCGCCGCGGGCGCCTGCATCGTCAACGATGTCTGGGGGCTGCAGCATGATCCCGCGATGGCCGATGCCGTGGCCGGGACCGGCGCCGCCGTCATCATCATGCACAACCGCGCCGCCACCGATCCGGAAATCGACATCCTTGCCGATCTGGAGCGGTTCTTCGGGCACTCGCTCGACCTCGCCCGCAAGGCCGGCATCCCGAAGGAGCACATCCTGCTCGATCCCGGCATCGGCTTCGGCAAGACGCTGGAGCAGAACATCGCCTGCCTGAACGGTCTCGACTGGCTGGGCAGCTACGGCCATCCGGTGCTCCTGGGCCTGTCGCGCAAGCGCATGTTCGGCGACCTGCTGGGCCGCCCGGTGGACCGGCGGCTGGCGGGCACGCTGGCGGCGAACCTCGCGGGGCTGGCCCGCGGCGTGCGGGTGATCCGGGTGCATGACGTCGCCGAACATGCCGATGCGGTGAAGGTCTGGCGCGCGCTCGGCGCCTGAGCCGCGGTTGACAGCCGCGCCGGTCCAGCCAAGTCTGGGGAAAGGCAGGAACGGGAGCAGGCGGATGTGGGCGGAAATCGTCGTTCTATCGGTGATCGCGGTCCATGCTGCGGCGGTTGCCTGCGCCTGGCGGGCGCTGCGGAAATCGCGCACGCCCGAGGGCTCGGTCGGCTGGGCGGTGTTCCTCCTGGCCGCGCCGTTCTGGGGCGTGCCGCTCTACCTGATCTTCGGGCACCACAAATACGGCCGCTATTTCGTCACCCGCCGCCAGAGCGCCGAGGTGATCGCGGCGCTGCATGACTATGCGCAGGCGCACCGGCCCGAGGAGCGCCCGCTGCCCGATCCGGCCCCGTTCGAGCGGCTGGCCGGGCTTCCGGCGGTGCGCGGCAACGACCTGCGCCTGCTGATCGACGGGGCGGCCGGGTTCGAGGCGATCTTCGCCGCCATCGACGCCGCGCAGTCCTATCTGCTGGTGCAGTTCTTCATCGTCCATGACGACGAGCTGGGCCGGGCGTTCCGCGACCGGCTGGTCGCCGCGGCGGCGCGCGGGGTCAAGGTCCGCTTCCTCGCCGATCCGGTCGGCAGCCATGCCCTGCCGAATGCCTATCTTTCCGAGCTGCGCCGGGCAGGGGCCGAGGTCGCCGAACGCCAGGAGGGCTGGCGCCCGCGCACCCGCTTCCGGATCAACTACCGCAACCACCGCAAGACCGTGATCGCCGACGGCACCGTCGCCTTCATCGGCGGGCTGAACGTGGGCGACGAGTACATGGGCCGCTCGGAGCGCTTCGGTCCATGGCGCGACACCCATCTGGAGCTGCACGGCCCGGTCGTCGCCCAGGCGCAGCTGATGTTCGCCGAGGACTGGCTCTGGGCGCGGGGCGAGCTGATCCTCGAACGCCTCGCCTGGGACATTGCCGAGGCGCCGCGCGACATGACGGCGATGCTGCTGCCCGCGGGGCCGGCCGACGATCTGGAAACCGGGGCGCTGTTCTTCTTCTCCGCCATTGCCGCCGCGCAGGAGCGGATCTATTCGAGCGGCCCGGTGAAGCCCAGGAGAACGCCGAGCTTGANCCTCGGCCTGCGCGGCCCCGGCGCAGAGCGCGAGAACGGCGCTGGCGGACAGAAGCGATTTCATGACTGACTCCCTGTTTTCAGCATGGTTGGAGGGAGGCTAGNACGCAAGCCTGNCGCGAAGAAAAGCNGTTTCGNCGTGCCTGCGGTTGCTGNCCGGGGATGCGGCAGAATGGGCAGGCTCATTCGGGCAGGCTGTCGAGGTCGCCGGGGCCCCAGTCCTCGGCGTCGTCGGGGGCCTCGGCGGCGCGGCTGGCGCCATGGGCACCGCGTTCGCGGTAGGGGGTGGCGCCGTATTGCGCGCGGTAGCATTTCGAGAAATGCGACGGCGAGGCGAAGCCCGAGGCCAGCGCCACGTTGATCACGCTCATGTCGGTCTGCAGGAGCAGGTTGCGCGCCTTCTGCAGCCTGAGCTCCATGTAGTAGCGCTTGGGCGAGCGGGCGAGGTAGCGGCGGAACAGCCGCTCGAGCTGCCGGGTCGAGAGCCCGGCATCGCGCGCCAGGATGGTCGGGCTGACCGGCTCCTCGATATTGGCCTCCATCCGCTGGATGACCTCCGACAGCTTCGCGTGGCGCACGCCGATCCGCGACGGCACCGACAGGCGCTGCACGTCCTGGTCGGTCCGGATCGCCGAATAGATCATCTGGTCGGCGACCGCGGCGGCGGTCTCGGGGCCGTGGTCGCGGGCGATCAGGCTCAGCATCATGTCGATCACGGCGGTGCCGCCCGCGCAGGTCAGCCGGTTGCCGTCATGGGCGAAGACCGCCTTCGACAGCAGCACGCCGTCGAATTCCTCGGAGAAGCTCTCGTGGTTCTCCCAGTGGATCGTGGCCCGGCGGTTCTCCAGCAGGCCAGCGCGCGCGAGCACATAGGCGCCGGTGCAGATGCCCGCGATCGAGCCGCCGCGGCGCGCCTCGCGGCGCAGCCAGNTTGAGCAGCGCGGCGCCGGTATGTTCGCGGATGTCGAGCCCGCCGCAGATGACGATCATGTCGCCGTGGCGGGTCTCGGGCAGGGGGCCGTCGACGNCGGAACACCGCGCCCGCCGAGCAGGCCGTGTCCTGGCCGTCGCAGGACACCATGGTCCAGTCATAGAGCGTGGCCCCGGCGACGCGGTTGGCGATGCGCAGGCAGTCGAGCGCCCCGGCATGGCTGATCAGCGTGAATTCCGGCATCAGCACGAAGACGATGCGCTGCGGGGACTCCCTCGACGGGGACGGGCTTGGAGGGGGTATGCGCGCCATGGGATCGGATGCCGGTCGGAAAAAGTTGGAAAACCGAAGCAGGTTTGCCGCCCGAGCGCAAGATGTCCGATCGTTCGGTTGCGGCTGCGCAGGAAACTTGCCTGGCGCGGCGGGCAGCTTTTGGTTGACACTTTCCCCGCAAGCCNGGCAGAGCTTCCGGACCTTGCGTGACCCGCGCAGGGGATGGATGAAGGGAGAACACCATGACCAAGGGTTGGAACAAGTCGGACTGGAGAGCATTGCCGCGGGTGCAGATGCCGGACTATCCCGACGCGGCCGCGCTGGAGGCCGTGGAGGCCCGGCTGGCCAAGTATCCGCCCCTGGTCTTCGCCGGGGAGGCGCGCACGCTGCGCCAGAAGCTGGGCCAGGCGGCCCGCGGCGAGGCCTTCCTGCTGCAGGGCGGCGATTGCGCCGAGAGCTTCCAGGAATTCGGCGCGGACAGCATCCGCGACACCTTCAAGGTGATGCTGCAGATGGCGATGGTGCTGACCTTCGGCGCCAAGGTGCCGGTGATCAAGGTCGGCCGCGTCGCCGGCCAGTTCGCCAAGCCGCGCTCGGCTCCGATGGAGACCGTGGACGGCGTCGAGCTGCCGAGCTACCGCGGCGACATCATCAACGACATCGACTTCACCCCCGAAGCGCGCATCCCCGATCCGCAGCGCATGCTGCAGGCCTATACCCAGGCGGCGGCGTCGCTGAACCTGCTGCGCGCCTTCTCCCAGGGCGGCTATGCCGACATGCACCAGGTCCATACCTGGACGCTGGGCTTCACCGAGGGCGAGAAGGCCGAGAAATACCGTGCCATGGCGGAGCGCATCTCCGAGGCGCTGGCCTTCATGGATGCGGCCGGGGTGACGCGCGAAGCCACCCAGGCGGTCGGCACGGTCGATTTCTTCACCAGCCACGAGGCGCTGCTGCTTGAGTACGAAGAGGCGCTGTGCCGGATCGACTCGACTTCAGGCAAGCCGGTGGCGGGCTCGGGCCACATGATCTGGATCGGCGACCGCACGCGGCAGCCGGACGGCGCGCATGTCAAGTTCTGCCAGGGCGTGATCAACCCGATCGGCCTGAAATGCGGGCCGACCACCACGGCCGAGGACCTGAAGGTCCTGATGGAGAAGCTGAACCCGCTGAACGATGCGGGCCGCCTGACGCTGATCGCGCGCTTCGGCGCGGGCAAGACCGACGACCACCTGCCGCGCCTGATCGAAACGGTGCAGGCCGAGGGCGCCAATGTGGTCTGGTCCTGCGACCCGATGCACGGCAACACGGTCAAGTCGGCCTCCGGCTACAAGACCCGTCCCTTCGAGGCGGTGCTGCAGGAGGTCCAGGACTTCTTCCGGGTCCATCGCTCCATGGGCACGATCCCGGGCGGCGTGCATTTCGAGATGACCGGCAAGGACGTGACCGAATGCACCGGCGGCGTCCGCGCGGTGACCGACGCGGATCTGTCGAGCCGCTACCACACCGCCTGCGATCCGCGGCTGAATGCGAGCCAGTCGCTGGAACTAGCCTTCCTCGTCGCCGAGGAGCTCAACACGCTGCACCAGGAGCGCCAGCGGACGGCCGCCGCATCCTGATCCGCAAGCCGGACGTGACAACGAAGCGCCGCCCTCCGGGGCGGCGCTTTGCGTTTGCGGGACCGCAGAACGCCGCCTGCGGCTTCGCGGCCGTGCCTGTTGGCGGAGTGTCGGGTCTGTGGGCCCGGTTCCGGCGGCAGGCACGGCGCGGCTTTCTCCATGGGGACGCAACGCAGGAACCGGACGCGGCCGGATGGGATAAGGCGGAGATCGTGGCTGGTGCGGCGGCGCACGCGGCTCTGACCGGCATGGGCTGCGGGCCTGCCGAGCAGCTCGCGCATCCCGCTCGGAAGATGGCGTGGAGACCGTCCCGCCGAGGGTGCCGGCCGCGGAGGTCGCGCGCGCGCCGGACCGTGCCGCGGGTGCGAGCGGATGACCGCACGCCAAGAACGGCCGGATCAGCGTCTCGACGCTGTCGGAGCCGACCGTGACCCGGCTGTCCGCCGGGAAGGTCTGCCGTCCGTTCCAGTGGCAACGGATGGGGGCAAGCTGCTCGCCGGGACGAGATTTGGCCGGGACAATGGCCGCGGTGCCGTGGAAGCTGCCTGTCTCCGGGCGCCGGAGATCGGCGGCCCGTCCTGCAGGTCGGCCAATGGGATCTTGAAGACCAGCCTGCATCGCCGGCGGCCCGGCAAGCCCGCGGACAGGCCCGCGATCAGCCACTCGAACATCCGCTGCTCTGCTCTGGATATTGCCGCCGAGAACGGAAGGACCTGCGCGACCATCCCACTCACAGCCAGCTGCACCTCCGGCGCAACGGCATGGCGGACGCCTTCGCCGGGCTGCAGGCGCCCTCGAAACCGGCCGGGGCCGCAGCCGCACGGCGTGCCCCTCCCGGACAGGCGTCAGCCACGTCCCCTTGGTCATTGCGCGGCGCAAGCTCCGGGAGGGCTTCGATCACACGGTTCCGTCACCGCTGTCGGGGGGCTGCGCAGAACCGAAGCTGGGTCCTGCGGCATGGGTTTCGGACCATGGCGGTCGCATGCCGGACCTGCCTGCCTCCTGTGCCTGTGCCGCTTGTCTCCCGGTCCGGCACCTGACTGCAGGGCAGCATCGGCGCGGTCCGGCGCAGTCCCGGCCCGGCGGGACGCGTGCCCATATTCATGACCTCCGGGACGGGCTGAAGGCATTCCAGGCGGATCGCCGGGGCGGGATCGGTTCCGGCACGGCGGAGATCAACACCAAGGCGATTGCCCTGAACCGCAGGATGGCGCTCGTCGCGGGCCATGGCGAGCGCGCCTGCACCGGGGGGCGCATCGCCGCGCGGACCGGACCGATGCCATCGCGCCCTCCGCCGCTCCTGCAGCGTTTGTCGGGGCCAGCGCCGAGCCGCCGCCGCGCCGCGCGCAGATCCGGGCCCTCGACCTCCAGAACGGTCGCGCCGAGCGCGTCCATCAGGTCCTGCGGCGTGCCGTCGGCGCGCTTGCGGCCCCGGTCGAGGATCGCCAGCCGGTGGCAGCGTTCGGCCTCGTCCATGAAATGCGTCGACACCACGATGCTGGCGCCCTCCGCCACCAGATCGAAGAGCTTTTCCCAGAAGCCGCGGCGCGATTCCGGGTCGACGGCGGAGGTCGGCTCGTCGAGGAAGAGGAGCTGCGGCCGGTGCATGACCGCGAGCGCCAGCGCGAGCCGCTGCTTCTGCCCGCCCGAGAGGCTGCCGGCCATCTGGCCGCGCAAGTCCGCGAGGCCGTATTCCTCGCTGAGCGCGCCGATCCGGTCGCGCGCCTTGCGCCCGCGCAGCCCGTAGACCGCCGCCGTGAAGCCCATGTTCTCGGCCACGGTCAAGTCGCGGTAATGGCTGAAGCTCTGGGTCATGTAGCCGATCTTGCGCTTGAGCGGCTCGGCCTTGCCCGGGAGCTCGGTGCCGAGCACCCGCGCCGTGCCTGCCGAGGGCGTCAGCAGCCCGGTCAGCAACCGCATCGCCGTGGTCTTGCCGCAGCCATTCGGGCCGAGGAAGCCGTAGATCACCCCCGGCTCGATCGACAGGTCCAGCGCGTCGACGGCGGTCTTGGCGCCGAAGCGGCGGGTCAGGCCGCGCGCCTCCACTACCGGGCCGGTCATTCCAGCACCAGCTGCGCGGGCACGCCGACCGCGATGCCGCCCGCTTCGGGCGGCAGCTCCACCTCGGCCAGGTACATCAGCCGTGACCGCTCGCTCTGGTTCAGCGCGTAATAGGGGGTGAAGGCCGCGTCGGAACTGATCCAGCGCAGGCGGCCCTCGAACGGACCGCCCGCGCCGTCGATCCGAACCGTGACCGCATCCCCGGCAGACAGCCGGGCGCGGTAGGGCTCCGGTACATAGGCGCGCACCAAGAGCGGGCCGTCAGCCAGCAGCACGGCGACCGGGCTGCCCTCGCTCACCCGCTCGCCCAGGTTCCAAGGCAGGCTGTCGAGCGTGCCGCCGCGCGAGGCGCGGATGGTCAGCTCGTCGAGCCTGCGCTCACGGGCTTCCGGAGGGACGCTATGACACGGCCGGTCTGAAGGCCATGGCGGCCGCCGCGCGCAGCGAGGCAGACCGGGCGGAGCTGGAGATCGCCTATTCCAGGGCTTTCCTCGCCTATGTGCATGACGTGCAGTCGGGCATCCTGACGCCGCGCCGGGTTGCGGGCGGCATCGAGCGGGACGCGCCGCGCCGCGATCCCGCGCTGACGCTGGCGGCCTTCGCCAAAAGCTCGCCTTCGGCCTTCATCGACGCGCTGCCGCCGCAGACCGCGGAATATGCGGCGCTCTTGGCCGAGAAGGCGCGGCTGGAAAAGCTGGTTGGCGGCAGCGGCTGGGGACCGAAGGTGCAACGCTACCGCCATCAGGACATCTGGCGCGCCCGCTTCGTGCTGCCGCGGACCGGGGGCAGCTACCGCTGGCAGGGGCGGGACTTCGCCGTCGCGGGCTTCGCCGAGGGCGATCTGCGGCTGGCCTATGTCTCCTGCAACGGCGAGGAGACCGGCGACATGGAGCGCGAGGGCTCCGAGCGCAATGCGATGTGGGCGCGGCTGCGCGCCGCCCATGCCGAGGCGCCCTTCGCCGCGCTGATCCATGGCGGCGACCAAGTCTATGCCGACGAGGTCACCGAGGGCCATCCCGCCTGCAACGACTGGCCCGAGCAGTATCCCGAGGCGCTCTCCCCGGCCGAGACGGACGCGCTGCGCGGCCATCTGCGCGAGCGCTTCCTCGCCCGCTATGCCGCGATCTATGCGGCGCCGGATTTCGCCGCGCTGGCCGCCTGCATCCCGTCGCTGATGCAATGGGACGACCACGACATCTGCGACGGCTGGGGATCGCTGCCGCGCGCGGCCACGGCCTCGCAGGTCGGCCAGACGCTGTTTGCCGCCGCGCGCGAGGCCTTCCTCTTGTTCCAGGCGGCCGCGGGTAGGCCTCGCCCGAGCGCGCGCCCTCATAGGCGGCCAGCGTCTCGCGCACCGCCGCGGGATCGATATCCATCTGTTCCGCGAGATGGCGGAAGAACGCCCCCCGCCCGGCCTCGTCGAGGAACTCGTAGCGGTCGAGCATCTGGCGGGCGAGGGCGAGGCCTTCGGTCTCGGCCGAGGCGCCCATCAGCGCCTCCGCCAATGCCGGCATGTCGCGCCCGTCGGGCTTGGCGGCGGGACCGCGCCCGCGCCGCTCGAAGACCGTGGACAGGAGATCGGCAAGGATGGTCATGGCTCGACTCCCATCACCAGATCCGGCAGCCAGGTGGCGATGCCCGGGAAGAGGCAGAGCAGCACGATCCCCGCCACCATGCAGCCGACATAGGGCAGCGACCCGTAGAGGATGGTCTTCAGCTTGATGTCGGGCGCGATGCCGTTGATCACGTAGAGGTTCAGCCCGACCGGCGGCGAGATCAGGCCGATCTCCATGTTGATGGTCAGCACCACCGCGAACCAGACCGCGTCGAAGCCCGCCGTCTCGATGATCGGCATCAGGATCGGCGCCGCCATCAGGATCACGGCGACCGGCGGCAGGAAGAAGCCCGCGACCAGGAGGAAGACGTTGATCGTCCCCATCAGCACCCAGCGGTTGACGTCGAGCTGACTGATCCATTCGGCGATCGACTGGGTGATGTAGAGCGACGACAGCATGTAGGAGAAGACGCCGGCGGCGCCGATGATGAAGAGGATCATCACCGATTCCTTGGTGCTGTCGCGCAGCACGGTCCAGATCGCCCGCGGCGACCAGAGCGAATAGATCACCATGGCGATGACGAGGCAGAGGATCGCGCCGACCGCGGCCGTTTCCGACGGCGTCGCGATGCCGCCATACATGGCGTAGAGCACGCCGACGATGATGATCAGGAAGGGCACGACGCGGGGCAGGATCTCGAGCCGCTCGCGCCAGGAATAGCTGCCCGCCGACAGCGCCACGGAATCGCCGGTCTTCCAGGTCGACCAGATCGACCAGGCCATGAAGAGCCCGACCAGCATCAGCCCCGGCAGCAGACCGGCGAGGAAGAGCCGGCCGATCGAGGTCTCGGTGGCGATGCCGTAGACGATCATGGTGACCGAGGGCGGGATCAGGATGCCCAGCGTGCCGCCCGCGGCGATCGAGCCCGCGGCGACGCCGTCGGGATAGCCGCGCTTGCGCATCTCGGGGATGCCCATCTTGCCGATCGCCGCACAGGTTGCCGGGGACGAGCCCGACATGGCCGCGAAAAGCGCGCAGGCGCCCAAGTTCGAGATCACCAGACCGCCCGGCACGCGCGTGAGCCAGCGCTCCAGCGCTTCGTACAGGTCGGCCCCGGCCCGTGTCGAGGCGATGGCCGCGCCCATGATGATGAACATCGGGATCGACAGAAGCGCGAAATTGTCGAGCTTGCCGAAGAAGATCTCGGGCAGGAGCTCCAGCGAGCGCGGCCCGTCGAAGATGATCAGGAAGCCGCCCGAGACGATCAGGAGGCCAAGCGCCACCGACACGCCGGAAAACAGCACCAGGATCGTGGCTGCGGCCACGATGGCGGCAAGAAGAAGCGGATCCATCAGTCGCTCTCCAGGTTGAAGGGCCGGTCGATGCCGGTCGCGAGCGCCACCATGTCGGCGACGAGCTGCAGGAGGAGCAGGCCGAAGCCCACCGGAATGGCGAGATAGGGGATCCAGAGCTTCACGCCCCAGACCGTTTCCGAGCGCCAGCCGCGGTCCCAGGCGAAATGCCAGAACTCGAGCCGTGCCAGAACATCACGGCGACGATCACGATCGACAGGCCGAGCGTCAGGTAGCACAGCCAGCGCCGCGCCCGCCCGTGCAGCGCCAGCGGGATCAGGTCCACGTTCACATGGCCCCTGAGCCGCTGGACATAGGGCAGGCCGACCAGCGTGGCGGCGATGACCAGATAGACCACCGCCTCGGTCTGCCAGACGGTCGAGCCGTTCAGCACGAAGCGGATGAAGATCATCTGGCAGGTGATGACCACCGCGGCCACGATCATCGCCGCCGAGCACCAGCCCGCGACGGTCGAAAGCGCGGCGACGAAGCGCAAGAAGCCGTTATCGCCCGTGCGCGCAGTCACGGCGAAGCTATGGGTCGCCATTTTCAAGCTCCGTTACTGGGAAAGGTCCGGGGCGGCCCGTGCCGCCCCGCGGAGATCACTCGACGGCAAGCGCCATGTCGAGAAGGGTCTGGCCGTCATCGTCCATGTCCTCGACGAAGGCCTTGTAGGAGGTCTCCTGCGCGATGGCGCGCCAGGCGTCGAACTCCTCGGCGGTCATGTCCTTGATCTCGACGCCGTTCTCCTGGAACACCGTGCGGGACTCGGCATCTTCCTTCTTGGCCTCTTCGAGATAGAAGGCCTGCGCCTTGGCCGAGGCGTCGAGCAGCGCCTTCTGCTGGGCCTCGTCGAGCTTGTCGAAGGTGGTCTTGTTGACCAGCAGCGGCTGGTACATGAACCACAGCGCATATTCGCCCGGCGGCGTGTAGCAGGCGACCTGCTCGTAGATGCGGTAGCTGACGAAGGACGAGGACGAGGTGTTGGCCGCGTCGAGAACGCCGGTCTGCATGGCGTTGTAGATCTCCGAGGAGGCCATGGAAGCGATCGAGGCCCCTGCCCCCGCCAGCATCTGCTCGAAGGCCTTGCCGGCCGCACGGGTCTGAAGCCCCTGCACGTCGTCCGGCCCGGTGATGCAGCCCTCCTTGCCCGCGAAGCCGCCCGCCAGATAGCCATGGACCAGCGGCATCACGTCATCCTCGGCCATGATCTTCTCCAGCTCGTCCATGAAGGGACTGGAGGTCAGGCGCGCGGCATGGTCGTGGTTCTTCACCAGCCCCGGCATCAGCGTCAGGTTGTAGGCAGGCTGCTGGCCGCCGGCATAGCTCAGCGGCAGGACCGTCATGTCGAGCTGGCCGCGGCTCAGCGGCTTGTACTGCTCGCGCGCCTTGAACAGCGACTGGCTGGGGAAGATCTTGATCTCCAGATCGACATCTGCCGCAGCCACCTCGTCGGCGACGATCTTGGCGACCTGATGGCGGACATCCTTGTCGGACCATTGATGCGACAGGCGAAGTTCGGTGGCCCCTGCGGCGGCAACGCCCGCAAGAACAGCCACCCCGGCCAGGGCCGTGGTCAGCTTGAAATTCATGGTTTCCTCCCTTGGAACGGCGGATGTGCCTCCGCTCGCAGATCAAGCTAACCGAGTCTTGTTTTTCACGTCAACCTCCTTGTATACAAAAAATGTCCGCTTGTTTCTTCGGAGAGGGATCATGGAAAGACGCCGCGCCGACATCATCGCCGAGACCCTCGAGGAACGGATCTGCGACGGCACCTATCCCGACGGCGAGCGGCTCGACGAGGTGCGGCTGGCGGAAAGCTTCGGCGTGTCGCGCACGCCGCTGCGCGAGGCGCTGCAGAAGCTGGCGCTGTCCGGGCTGGTCGAGCAGCTTCCGCGCCGCGGCGTCTTCGTGCGCCAGCCCGGCCCGGTCGAGCTGATGGAGATGTTCGAGGTCATGGCCGAGATGGAGGCCGTCTGCGGACGGCTCGCCGCGGCGCGGATCACCGACGAGGCGCTGGCCGAGCTCGATGCCGCCAATGCCGAATGCCGCAAGGCGGTGACGGCGCAGGATGCCGATGCCTACTACCTTGAAAACGAACGCTTCCACCACATCATCTACCGCGAATCCGGCAACGCCTTCCTCGCCCAGGAGACCGGCAGCCTGCACCGGCGGCTGAAGCCGTTCCGGCGGATGCAGCTGCGGCTGCGCGGTCGGCTGCCGCAATCCATGTCGGAGCACGAGGAGATCGTCGCGGCGCTGCGCGCGGGCGACGGGGCGGCGGCGGCGGATGCCCTGCGCGCCCATGTGGCCGTGCAGGGAGAAAAGTTCCGCTTCCTGATGGCGCGGCTGAAATCAGCCGCCGAGTGAGGCCTGCGCCGCCACGGCATCGGCGTTCAGCGCGGTCTCGGGAATGCCGCCGCGGAGCACCGTGATCACGGTCTCGGCCGAAGCGACCGCGACCCGGATCAGCGCCTCTTCGGTGGTCGCGCCCAGATGCGGGGTGAAGATCGCCTGCGGCGCCCGGCCGAGCCTGGACGCAGCTGCTGACCGAGCGGATGCTCGGCCTGCTTGCCATGGCCGATGTCGCGCCGCGCAGCACGCCGCGCACGGCCCTGCGCCACGCCCGCCGCGCCATGGATTACATCGAGACGCATTTCCGCGACATCTCCACGGTCGCGGAGATTGCCGCGGCCTGCGGCACCGGCATCCGGTCGCTGGAACTGGCCTTCCGCGATGTCTGGGGCCTGTCCCCGAACCAGGCACTGACCGAGATCAGGCTGCTCGCGGCGCGGCAGCGGCTGGCCTTGCCGGGCCCGCCCGCGACGGTGGCGGAGATCGCCATGGACTGCGGCTTCGGCCATCTCGGCCGTTTTCCGGCGCAGTACCGCGCGCGGTTCGGCGAACTGCCCTCGGCGACCCTGAAGCGCAGCCGGGGCTAGCAGGCCGGGCTGCGGCACGGCGTCCGCAGTTTCGCAAATCGGATAGACCCACATTTCGAACACGGTATGTTGAATGCGCGGGAAATTTTCCCGCGATTGTAAAGTTTTGCGAATTGACCCAGGAAAGGTCGCGATAATGATCAAACGTCACATCCTGCCCGGCGTCCTGGCCGCCGGCCTCGGCCTCGCGGCCATGAGCGGCGAAGCCGGAGCGGTTGTCGTGAATGTCGGCGGCTCCGACTATGACGTGACCACGCTCGAAGGCACGTTCGAGGACAACAGCACCCTGCTGACCAGCCAGATCTGGTGGGGCAACGAGGGCCTCGCCGAGCAGTTCGCCGATGTGGTCGGGCAGAGCCTCGGCACCTTTTACACTCCGCTTCCGGGCGGCAACGGTCCGATCTTCGCCTACATGACGACGTTTATCGACGACTGGACCGGCACCCGCACGGAAGTCGGCGGCTGCATCTCCAGATGGTTCGACGCCGACGAGGATTGCGATCAGTACATGGTCAACAGCACGTCCTCCAGTACCTATGCCGTCGTCGCGGCGGCGCCGGACGCCGCCGTGCCGCTGCCGGCTGCGGCCTGGTTCCTCGGCTCCGCCCTGCTCGCGGCTTTCGGCGTTTCGCGCCGCAAGCAGGCCTGAGACAGACAGCGCTGCAACCGCTTTCCCTTGGCATCTGCAGTCCCATCGCACGCAGATGCGGAGGAAACCCCGGCTTCGGCCGGGGTTTTTGCGTTGGGGTCCACCCGCAGGCTGCCATCCGGGCTGCGGCTGCTCCGGCGGGCCGGATCCGGACCGGAAAACGGCACCCGATCGGCAGGGTTTCGCAAATCGGATAGACCGGTTGCGCCGCCGCCAATACCGAAGTCCTGCAGTGTCGCGCTGCGGGACGGACATGGCTTGAATTCTTGTTGCTCTCTCCAGTTGCAAGACGACCTCGTAGGGAATTCGCCAACCACGGCCATGCCGGTTCCCGGAGCTTGCGGCACTGCAACCGGAAAGGCCGCCCTTTGGATTGCGGCGCGTTCAAGTGATCGGAAGGAAACGAAATGTCTGGCACGAAATTCATCTCCGCAGCGCTTGTGCTGGCGGCGGCCACGCTTGCAGGATGCGTCGAGGAAACCGGCAGCAGCGCCGGGACCCCGGCCGTCGGCTCGTCCAGCGACCTGTCGTCCTTCGAGGGGGCCCGCGCGGGCCAGGCCGAGATGGGCATCCAGAATCTCGGCTACGAGCCGATCCGCAGCCAGGGCCTGACGACCTGGTGGTTCAACCGCTCGACCGGCGCCTGCGCCCGCATCACCACCGCGGACGGGCGGTATTCCGACGTGACGATGCTGCCTGCAGAGGACTGCTGAGCGGCGCGCACCGCCGCAAGCCATCCGCCCGGCCGCAAGCCCGGCCGGGCGCAACCCTGACTGGAAGATCGGACAGATGGGAAAACTCCTTTTCGCAATCGGAGGCCTGATCGTCGGCCTTCTCGCCGGGGCGGCCGTGGTCGGACCCATGGTCATCGGCACCGCCGCCGGGGTCGGCATCGCGACCGGGCTGAGCGCCGGGGTCTGCTCCACCGTCATCGCGGCGCAGGACGAAGGCCTTCTGGATGCGGCACAGGTCGACCAGGTGCTTTCGCGGGCCGTCGCCAACATGGCCGGCGGCGCGGCTCCGGTCGAAACCGGCGAACTGGTCGGCAGCGCGGCGCAATGCGACGAGGTCATGCGCAAGCTGGCCGAAGCCGCGGGCTCCTGAACCGGCATTCCGGCCCGCGCGTCCGGACGCAGATCCGGGCGCGCTCCGAGACAGGCAATTTCAAGCAGGCAATCAAATGACGTCATTCCGGCCAACGCGCCGACTGTTCCTGGCCTCCGCAGGCAGCACCTTGATCTTCGCCGCCGGGGCCGCGGGCGAGCAGGTCCTGAAGGAGATCGCCGATCTCGAGCCCGGCGAATTCACCTGGCATCCCGAGCGCTCGCCCGAGGGGCCGGTGGCGGTGATCGCCTCGCTCGACGAACAGCGCGTCCATGTCTACCGCAACGGCATCCGCATCGCGGTCTCGACCTGTTCCACCGGCAAGCCCGGGCACGAGACCCCGACCGGCGTCTTCGTCGTGCTGCAGAAGGACAAGGACCACCATTCCTCGACCTACAACAACGCCTCCATGCCGAACATGAACCGGCTGACCTGGGACGGCATCGCGCTGCATGCCGGCAAGCTGCCGGGCTACCCGGCCTCGCATGGCTGCGTGCGGCTGCCGATGGAGTTCTCCGCCAAGCTCTTCGGCATCACCCATCTCGGCACGCCCGTGATCATCGCCGACAGCCATCACGCCCCGGCAAGCGTCGTGCATCCGGGGCTCCTGCTCTCGGGGATGCCGGAGGCGGAGCTGGAGGCCGCGGTCGATGCGCTCGAAGCGCAGAAGCACCCCGCGGACTGGCCGCAGGACGGATCGCGTCCGGTCGTGTCGATGGTGGTGTCCTCGCTGGACGGGCGCATCGTGCTGATCGAGAACGACCGGGAGATCGGCAGCGGCCGGCTGGTCTGGGACGGCGCGCCGCTGGGCAGCCATGTCTATGTCCTGCAGGGGGCGGGAACGGCTGCGGCCCCGCTGCACTGGACGGCTCTGGGCTACGGCGCGTCGGCCCCCGAGGACTGGAGGGCGCCGCTGGCGCGGATCGGCTGCGATCCGGAGTTCCGCGACCTGGCGCGGCGCCACAGCCATCCGGGCACGATGATGGTCGTCACCGACCTGCCGCTGCATCCCGACAGCCGCTCGGGGCGGGATTTCGTCATCATGAATTCCTGACCCGTCCGCCACGATGACGGCCGGCCGACCGCCAACGACACGTCTCCGCCCTGCCTTCCCCTTCGGCCGCCCGGGCTTCCGGCCGCGCGGCCATGACACGAAAGGATTTTCCCGGATGACCATGCCAAAGCTTGCAGCCCGCAGCGCGCTTGTCCTCCTGGCGCTCCAGGCAGCCCAGCCTGCGGCCGCCGCCGACGAGGCGCAGATGATGAGCCTGTGCAACACCTACGCGGCCCATCATCTCGGCCTGTCCACCAGCGACATCGCGACCGTGACCTATCAAGGCCAGCGCACCGACGGCACCCATGCGGTGAACGGCGGGACCACCTCCGGCCAGACGTTCCAGTGTTCCTTCAACGCCGCGGGATCGCATGTCGTGGGCTGGTACCAGTCCGCGCCGACCCACTGCCCGGTCGATGTGAGCGAAGCCGACAGGTACCGGTATCCGGCCTGCAACTGAGGATACGGGTCCGCCCGCATTTCGGCGGGCGGCGCAATTGCAGACAGACAGAGCCTTGACCGGAGGGCGCCGGCGGCGCGCCCTCCGGATGCTGCGGGATAGCGCCTGGTCCGTTTAACTGGCCGATTTGGCCTGCGAAGGTTTGCCGGCAGGGACGGCAGAACGCGCTTTTCGACCGCCGCTCTCCGGCGTGCCGCCGTCGCACGCCGTCCACGGTCAGCCGGATGTCGATCTGACGTTCGGATGGCAGGGAAACATGAGGTCGGACCTGTCACAGCAGCGCCCCCATCACGCCGCCCGCGCCGGATGGACCCATTTTCGCCGGGGATGGGCACAGGCAGCCAGGTCACGATACCTGAGGTCTGCGCGCGCCCTGCCCCTGCTCTGCATCCGCTGCCGCCAAGGGTGCCCGTGACCCTTCCCTTTGCACCTCGGTGTCCGAATTGAGGTCCTGGCCCGCCCGACAGTCCGACTGCCCCCGTCTGCCCCTTGCCGCGAACCCCAGTCCCTTTGTCAGCTGCGCGGCCCGGACGCCGCGGTTCTGCTCGGCAGGCCCAACGGAAAGTCGGCCATTCGGCCCAGTCACCTCACTCCGCGATCATGGGGTCTAGGAATGCTGAGCGCTGCGGAGCTCCGTGGCCAGCATCCCGACCAGTTCGGCCGCGGGGCGCGCCCGGGCGCGTCCCGCCCCTGCGCCCGCCCATTGGGCGCCGAAACCAGTCTCTCCCGCGGATTTCGCAGCGGCGTTCAGCTCCTTTCCCAGATCATAGCAGCACGGATAATCCGGCACGTCCGCCGGATCGCAACCACGGACCCATTCCGTGAAGGCATTGCCCAGGCAGCGGGCCGGCCGCCCCGAGATCGCAGGCGTCATGACGGTCTCCCCGCCCTGCGCCAGCCTGTCCCGGTAGGCCGCGTCCGCCGCGCTCTCCGGACAGGGGAGGAAGGCCGTGCCCATCTGCGCCGCCGCCGCGCCATGGGCCATCGCCCGGGCGATGTCCTGCCCATCCATCAGGCCGCCAGCGGCGATCACCGGCAGGCCGACATTTCCGGCGAGAGCCTCCAGAAGATCGAACAGCGGCAGTTTCGCGTCGCGGCTGCGCGGGTCGAAGATGCCGCGATGCCCGCCGGCTTCCCAGCCCTGCGCGATGATCGCGTGGAAACCGGCCCGCTCGATCGCGCGGGCTTCTTCGAGCGAGGTCGCGCTTGCCAGCAGAACGATGCCGGCCTCGCGCATGGCGGCGATCTGACCGGGCCGCGGCAGCCCGAAATGGAAGCTCGCGACGCGGGGCCGCACGTCGAGCAGGAGGTCGAGGAAGGCATCCGTGTCGCGGAAGCTGGCATAGATTTCCTGCAGGCCCGCCGGCGGCGCGGCCCCGAACCGGGCAAAGAGCGGCGCGCTGCGCGCGATCCAGGCGGCCTCGGTCCGCGCATCGCGCTGCGGGGCGGCGTGGCAGAAGAAATTGACATTGAAGGGCGCCGAGGTCAGCCGCTGCGTCTCGAGGANGCAGCAGCCATCCGCGGCGTGGAGACCCCGGCCATCGGCGCCTGCAGAAGCGGCAAGCCGATGCCGAGCAGTCCAAGCAGATCTTCGGTCCCGGTCATGCGCATGGTCCTTTCGATGCGGCAGCGGAGGATCAGGCCGGCGGACGGCCCGGCCGGAGGCAACCGGCCGCCGCATGCCCGTGCCGGCCGACGCGGACACCGCCGACGTGGCGCGCGCCCATGGCATCGCGCTGCAGCAGCTTGCCGAAGAGATCGCCCGGCGGCTGGCGGGCTGACCCTCAGCGGTCGCGGGCGGTGCGCCGGGTGCTTTGGAATAGGGAATACGTCACGCCCAGATAGGCCGCGCCGTCCCAGTCGGATTTCATCAGCGGGCTGTCATGATTGGCGGCTCCGCCGAGCCAGGTCGCGGTCATGCCGCCGAACACGGTCAGCCGGCCTGTCAGCGGATAGCGGATCGCGGCGCGCAGCTCGGTCCCCAGATAGCCGCCCGTAGCGTCATAGCCCGGCTCTGCGCCCTCAGCGGCCAGCTCGTAATATTCGTCCTGCACGCCCTCGGTGACGAAGAGCGGGCCGAGGCCCAACTGGATGCGGCTGCCGGGGCGCAGCACGGCGAACTGCCGGTAGCGGATCGCCGGACGGATCAGCGCGCCCTCGTAGCCGATATCGGTCCAGCCGCTGACCGAGAACACGCCGCGGGTCTGCAGCAGCAGCTCCAGCTGCCCCGGCAGGCGGCCGCCCGCCAGCCCGCCGGGCTCCACCGCGCGGAAGATGAATTCCGGGCCGAACTCGGCCAGCGCATCGACATCCGGCACGACATTGCCGAGCGCGGTGACCCGGTTCGCCACCCGCGCCGAGCTGTCGAGGCTGAAGCCCAGCTCGAAGCGTTCGGTGCGGATCGGGATCAGGCGCAGCGCCTCGTCGCCGCCAAGCTCGACGAAGCGGCCGCGGTACTTGATGTAGGGGACCGGATTGAAGCGCAGGTTGTAGCTGTCGGCGCCGGGATAGTCGGTCGAGACCCGCCCCACCCCGCCGAGCCCCAGCTCCCAGAGCGGCAGGGTCGGCTCCCTCGGGTCGGAAACCTGGGCGGAGGCGGCGCCGGAGCCGAGCCCCAGCACCGCGGCGAAAGCGAAGATGGCAAGTTTCATGCCCCCGGGAAACCTCAAGGATGACGCAAAGTCAAGGCGGCAGCGCTCAGGCCGCTTTCGGCGATTGCGCCTGCGCCTGCTTGGCCAGCCCGGAAATCTGCCCCGAGGCGGCAACCTTTCCGCCCTCGGCAAAGGCCTGGTGGTTCCGCGCGACCTTCGCCAGATCGTAGAGGTAATTCACCATCGCCCCGCCCGACTGTTCCATCCCGTTGGCCGAAATATCCGCCCCGGAATGGACCTCGTGCAGGATCGCGCCGTTGCCCAGGTGGAACCGCGCCACCGGGTCCATCGGCTGGCCGTCCGGGCGCTTGGCCTCGGCAAGGTAGAGCGCCGCCAGCCGCCGCAGCCCCTCGGGGGTGGCAGCTTCGGCCTCCCGGCCCTGCGCGCGGATCCATTTCATCAGCGTCGGGATCGGCGAGAGCGTGACGAAGGTCTTCAGCCCCGGCAGCTCGCGGCCCAGATCCTCGGCCACCTGCTTGATCAGCGAATTGCCGAAGCTGATCCCCGCCAATCCCTTCTGGCAGTTGGAAATCGAGTAGAACACCGCAGTGTCGGCTTCGCCCGCCTCGATCTGGCCGCGCTCCTCGCTGAGCACGCCCTGGATCGAGCCGGGAATGCCCTTGGTCAGCGCCACCTCGACGAAGATCAGCGGCTCGTCCGGCATCGCGGGATGGAAGAAGGCAAAGCAGCGCCGGTCGGCGGGCTGCAGCCGGCGGCGCAGGTCCTGCCAGCTGTGAATCGCATGGACGGCTTCGTAGGCGATGATCTTCTCGAGGATATGCGCCGGGCTTTCCCAGTTGATCGGCCGCAGCACCAGGAAGCCGCGGTTGAACCAGGACTTGAAGAGATGGCGGAAATCCATGTCGAGCCGCGCCAGCTCCGGCGCCCCGCGCAGTTCGTCGATCAGGTCGCAGCGCATCTGCACCAGCTGCCGGGTCGCGCCGGGCACCTGGTTCATCCGCCGCGCCAGCTCCTGCCGCCGCGGTTCCGCCAGCCCCATCAAGCGGCGGTAGGCGCCGGGATCGCGGCTGCCGGCATAGGCGGCCACTGCTTCGGCCAGCGCGGTCGAATCAAGGTCGAGTTCGGCCGAGAGATAGCGGAAGAAGGCCAGCCGCCCCGCGCGGTCGAGCGCGGCATAGGCATCGAGCACGGTGGAGGCCAGCGCGACGCCGGACACCTCGCCGCGCGAGGTCAGCAGGTCGTTGCACAGGTCCTCGATCGAGCGGCCGTTGCGCTTTTCCCTGCGGACCCTGAGATAGCGGCGGTCGAACAGCGTGGAGGTCAGGTCGGCAAGCAGGGACATGGGCAGCACTCCGTCACGGGACACGCGCGGCGCAGGCTCGGATCCGCCGCAATTGCAGCGAAGGTATCAGGAAAACCTGTTGATTCCCATGAAGGCTGGTTTATCGTGTCTTGGACGTCGGAGCCTCTTGGCTCCCGATCCCGCCACCTCCCGGAGGGGAAGTGGTGGGCGACCCTGGAATCGAACCAGGCGTGGGTCTCCCCGGCGGAGTTACAGTCCGCTGCCGCACCTTGCAGCTCGTCGCCCTGACGTGGGGCGTGATCTACATATAGCGGCCGGGGGGGTCAAGCAGGAATTTTCAGGAAAATTGCTTGCCCTTGCTTCCCCTCTCCAGCACTAGACCCGAAAGCCGCCGAGCCGGGAGTTCCGCGATGAAAAAACCCCAATGGGTAATCGAAAAAGAGCGGTCGCGCCGCGCCGCAGCCGCCGAGACATTCTGGATGTTCGGCATCCACGCGGTGCGCGACGCGCTGGCCAACCCGATGCGCGAGAAACTGCGCCTCGTGCTGACCAAGAATGCCGCCGACCGGCTGGCAGACGCGCTTCCCGGTGCCGGAATCGAACCCGAGATCGCCGATGCGCGGAAATTCCCGGTGCCGCTCGATCCCGGCTCCGTCCACCAGGGCGCGGCCGTCGAAGTGAAGCCGCTGGACTGGGGCGCGCTCGAGGATGTCTGCCGCCCCGGCGGCCAGGCGCCGCTGCTGGTCGCGCTCGACCGGGTGACCGACCCGCATAACGTCGGCGCCATCCTGCGCTCGGCCGAAGTGTTCGGTGCCCGCGCGGTGATCGCGCCGTCGCGCCATTCCGCCCCCGAGACCGGCGCGCTGGCCAAGACCGCCTGCGGCGCGCTCGAACGCCAGCCCTATCTGCGGGTTAAGAACCTGTCGGACACGCTGGAGCAACTGATCGGAATGGGCTACCGCGTCGTCGGGCTCGACGGCGAGGCCTCGCACACCCTGGCCGAAGCCGCCGCGGAATGCGCGGGCGATCCGGTGGTTCTGGTGCTGGGCGCCGAGGGCCCCGGCCTGCGCGACCGCACCAAGGAGACCTGCCAGATCATGGCAAGGGTGCCCTTCGCGGGCGAATTCGGCTCGCTCAACGTGTCGAACGCGGCTGCTGTCGGGCTCTACGCGATGGCCGCCCGCGGGTGAGCGCAGCGGCGCGGATCGCCACCTGCTGCTATTGCGGCCGCAGCCAATCGCTGGTCCTGTCCGGCGGGCTGCGGCACGAACTTGCCTGCAGCGGCTGCGGCGCTCCGCTGGCCGACCTCAAGGCGTTGCGCCGCGATGCAGGCGGGGCGGCGCCGAAACGCCCCAAGCCCCCGCCCCACCGCCTGCCAGCCCCCGGCCCCGACAAGGCATCGGAAAAGGCCGCCAGGAAACGGCGCAGGAAGGCCCGCAAGCTGCAGAAGAAACTGATCCGCAAGGCGGCCGGCACGCTTTTCGACATCTTCGACTGAGGCCGCGCCATCCGGGCGCGTTCACATTCCGGCGATCACCCCTGTGCACCGGCGCCCGAGCCCCTATCTCTGTAGCAGCAACGGCGGATCGGAACTCTGCCGCAGCTTCACTGTCCCTCGTTCCGCACTCATCGCCCGGGGCTCGTCCCCGGGCTTTTTTCTGGCCAAGACTGATTGCCGCAACCCGTCCGAGCCCCCTCGCCTCCGGCTCCGTTAGCGCATAAGCCTGCGCCATGATCGAAGATGATGACCAGATTGCCGAGATCCTCCGCCGCACCGAAGTCATCGCCTGCGTCGGCTTCTCCGCAAATCCGGACCGCCCCAGCCATTACGTGTCGCAATTCCTCGTCAGCCAGGGAAAGCGCGTCGTGCCGGTGAACCCCGCGCTGGCCGGACAGGATTTCCTAGGACAGCCGATCTATGCGGCGCTCTCGGACATTCCGCCGGACATCCCGGTGGACATGGTGGACGTGTTCCGCCGGATCGAACATGTGCCGGACGTGGTGGACGAAGCGCTGTTCGCGCTTCCCCATCTCAGGACGATCTGGCTGCAGCTCGGCCTGCGCGACGAGGCGACCGCCCAGATGGCGACCGCACGCGGCATCGATGTGGTGCAGGACCGCTGCCCCAAGCTCGAAATCCCGCGCTTGGGGCTGATGGTCTAGCCCCGCGACGCCTTTTCGGCGATCCCGGACATGCCTTGGCGGCGCGCGAGCTCGTCCAGCACCTCCGCCAGCGTCACGTCCCGCGCCTCGAGCATCACCAGAAGGTGGTAGAGAACATCCGCCGCCTCGTAGACCAGATTTTCCCGGTCGTTCTTCGCGGCGGCGATGATCGCCTCCACGGCTTCCTCGCCGAATTTCTCGGCGCATTTCTCCGGGCCCTTGGCAAAGAGCTTCGCCGTCCAGGAACTGTCCGGATCCGCGCCCTTGCGCGCGGCCACGGTGGCGGCCAGGTCTTCGAGAACGCTCATGACAGCCTCACGGGAATGCCGGCGCCGGCCATGTGCGCCTTGGCCTCGCCGATGGTGAATTCGCCGAAATGGAAGATCGAGGCGGCCAGAACCGCGCTCGCCCCGCCCTTGGTGACGCCCTCGACCAGATGGTCGAGCGTGCCGACGCCGCCCGAGGCGATCACCGGCACCGGCACCGCGTCGGAAATCGCGCGGGTGAGTTCCAGGTTGAAGCCCGAGCGCGTGCCGTCGCGGTCCATCGAGGTCAGCAGGATCTCGCCCGCGCCCTTCTCCACCACGGTGTTCGCGAACTCGACCGCATCGATGCCGGTGGAGCGGCGCCCGCCATGGGTGAAGATTTCCCAGCGGCCGGGCGCGACAGTCTTGGCGTCGATCGCCACCACGATGCACTGGCTGCCGAAGCGCATGGCCGCCTCGGCCACGACATCCGGATTGGCCACGGCCGCCGAATTGAAGCTGACCTTGTCGGCGCCCGCCAGAAGCAGGGCACGGACATCTTCATGGGTGCGCACGCCGCCGCCGATGGTCAGCGGCATGAAGCATTGTTCCGCGGTGCGGGTCGCGAGATCGTACATCGTCCCGCGATTCTCGTGGGTCGCATTGATATCGAGGAAGCACAGCTCGTCGGCGCCCGCGGCGTCATAGGCGCGCGCGGCCTCCACCGGATCGCCGGCATCGATCAGGTCGACGAAATTGACGCCCTTGACGACGCGGCCGTCCTTCACGTCCAGGCAGGGAATGACACGGGTCTTAAGCATGGCCCCGCTCTAGCGCCCCGCCCGCCCGAAGGGAAGCCCGGAACGCCGCAGCGCGCCGGGCCCGCGTGTCACACCGGCAGGTTGTCGTAGAAATCCTCGAGGATCTCCGCCTCCAGATCCGCCTGCATTTCGCGCAGGTCGGCGGGCACCGGGTCGAGGCGCGACTCCAGCCCGGAGATCAGCTCCTGGACCTCGTCGAAAAGGTGGCGCGGATCGGCCGTCCCGCCGCGCGCAGATTCGCGCAGCTGGTCGAGCCTGCGGTGCAGATCGGTCGGTGCAATCGTCATGGCGGTCCCCCTATCGTGTTGTCTCCGAAGCAGGATCCTGCCACGGCTGCTCTGGCCCGCGGCAGCCCCGGTTTCTTCCGATCCGGTTCCCCGCCGACAGCTTGGCACATCCCTAGCGGTTTCCAAACACTCCCGCCTTGCGCCGGATCAACTCAAACCGCATTGAACATACATTACGATTCACTTATATGATGCCGGACCACAGAAAACGGGAACGAGTGATGTATCTTGATTGGGCATACGGGCTGATCGGCGGCCTGTTGATCGGCGGAGCGGCTGCGCTGTTCCTGCTGGCCAACGGGCGGATCATGGGCGCGAGCGGCCTTCTGGGCGGCGTCGTCGACGGATCGGGGCGCAGCAACCTCGGCGAGCGGCTGGCCTTCCTCGGCGGGCTTGTCGGGGTGCCGCTGATCGTCGTGCTTCTGCGCGGCGGCGCGCCGGAGACGGAAATGACCGGAAACATGGCGGCGCTGGCCGCAGCGGGCGTGCTGGTGGGGATCGGCACGCGGCTAGCGAATGGCTGCACCTCCGGCCACGGCGTCTGCGGCATCTCGCGGCTGTCGGTCCGCGGCATCGCGGCAACGGCGGCCTATCTGGCGGCGGGCGCCGCCAGCCTCTTCGTGTTCCGGCATGTCCTGGGAGTGGTGTGATGAAGCGTCTGGTGTTTTCGGCGGCCTCGGGCGGCCTCTTCGGGCTGGGCCTGATGATCTCGGGCATGACCAACCCGGCCAAGGTGCAGGGCTGGCTGGATTTCCTCGGCGACTGGGACCCCACCCTGGCCTTCGTGCTGGGCGGGGCCATCGTGCCGATGTTCTTTGCCTGGCGCCATGCCGAAGGCCGCAAGCCGCTTCTCGGCGGCAGCTTCCCGGCGAAGCCCTCCCAAGTGATCGACCGCAACCTGATTCTCGGCTCCTGCCTCTTCGGCGCAGGCTGGGGGCTCGCCGGGCTCTGCCCGGGCCCGGCCATGGCGTCGATCGGCTACGGCAATCCCGGCATCTGGGTCTTCGTCATCGCGATGATTGCCGGCATGGCTGTGACACCATGGGCGCGGCGCAGGCTGGACGCGACTCCGGCGAAGGGATAAACCCGGCAGCATGCAGATCGCTTATCTCACGCCCGATTACGCCGTGTCGCCGCAGATCACCATCGAGGACGTGGCCGCCCTGAAAGCGGCCGGGTTCACGACCGTCATCTGCAACCGCCCGGATCATGAAATCCCGCCGATCTACCAGGCGCAGTCTATTCGCCCGGTGGTGGAAGCAGCCGGAATGACCTTCATCGACAATCCGATCGAAGGCGGCACGCTCGGCGAAACCGCCGTTCCCGTGCAGCGCGGGGCCATCGAGGCCGCCGACGGCCCGGTCTTCGCCTATTGCCGATCCGGCAACCGGTCCTCGGTTGCCTGGGCGCTGTCCATGGCGCCGGACATGCCGGTGGCCGAGATCCTCGCAGCCGCGCAGAAGGCTGGCTACGACCTGAACGGCCTGCGCCCCTATCTCGAAGCCGCCGCCGAACGCGGCTGACGTCCTCCGGGCGCCCTGGCGCCCGGACCCTTCCCGGGATCAGTCGATGCTCTCCGGAAGATCGTCGAGATCGTCCATGTTGAGATCCCCCAGATCCATGGCCGGGAACCCCTCGCCGCCGAAATCGGGGACCTCTCCGCCTTCCTCCAGAGCATCCAGATCGAGCGGCGGCAATTCCGGATCGGGCTCGTCGTCAAAGGAAGGCAGCGACAGGTCTCCGGGCGACGCCTCGCTCATCGCGTCAATCATTTCGGCCGCCGACATTTGCGGTTCCTCCGGTTGCGGCCGCCCCGGCTCTTCCGCTCTGCCGTCCTGCAGGACGGCATCGATCCGCATGGCCCTGAACCCGTTGAAATCGCCCAACCGGCCACGGAACAGCCCATAGCCGTCCTGCGCCTCCAGAACGGCCGCGTCCATCGATACACCGGGAAGCTCGACGAGGCTGCCGGGCTCGAGCGCGCGGAGGCTTTCCACGCTGATCCGCGCCCTGCCCAGGACGGCGGTCAGGTCGACGCTTGCGCGCAGGAGCGACCGTTCCAGATTGGCGCGCCATTGCCCGGCACAGGCCTCGGCAGACGGCTGTTCCTCCGGCGGGAGCGGCGGCGGCTCGGGACCGTCCCAGGGCACGATGATGCAGATCTGGCCCAAGCGCGCCCCCAGGGCGAAATCGATCTCCATCCGCAGCATCCGGTAGGGCACGTCCTCCATCGTCACCGGCAGGCGCCGCAGATCCGTCACCAGCTCGTCCGGGACAAAGCCCGTCGCCCAGGCCTCTGCCGGATGCCCCACCAGCTTGGCGGCGAAGACCGTCAGCACCATGACGAGGAATTTCCGGCACAGCATCGCATCGGTCCGGCTCACCGGACGCGGCGACAGCTCTCCGCTCGACAGGCGGCCGGTGGTCAGCGATTCCGTGATGGCAAAGACCAGCCCCTTGTCGAGCGCCAGCAGGCCCTTGCATCCGCGCGGTCCTTCGAGCTCGATCACCAGCGCGCCCTCCGGCAGGTGTTCGGGGATGCGCGGGATGGAGAGCTTCATCTCCTCGACCCCCGATCCGGTCACGACCTGGGACAGCACCTCCTGGCCCGCCTTGGCAAGCGCAAGGCGCAGGGCCCGCGCCGGGCTGACCTCGCCGAATTCAGGCGGCGGCCGTCCGGAACTGGTCATGCGGTGGAGTAGATCGGCGTGGGTTTCGTTCGACATCTGCTGCGACTGGGTTCTGACCAATGCAACCTGCCCCGAACGCAGTTACCAAAGGTTAAAGCCGACCAATCGAATCATGCGGCTTTTTCGGCGCTTTCCACCGGCAGCGTCACCCGGAAGGCCGCGCCGCCCTGCCCGGGCAGGTAGGTGATCGCGCCGCCGAGCTTCTGCATGATCTCGCGGCAGATCGCGAGGCCGAGTCCGGCGCTGCCTGCCGCCGACTGATCGGAGAGGCGGCAGAATTTCTCGAAGATGACGCTCTGGCTCTGCACCGGAATGCCGCTGCCGTTGTCGATGAAGTCGACCGAGACCTTGCCGCCGCGGCGCTGCACCGCGATCCGCAGCTGCGGCTCCGCTGCATCGCAGTATTTCCGGGCATTTGCGATGATGTTGATGAAGACCTGCGCCAGCCTGTCGGTATCGGTGCAGATCAGGATGTCCTCGTCCAGCGTGTCGCGCCGCACCGCGAGGCCGCGGTCGGGATTGATCGAGCCGGTCGCCGCCAGCGCCCGGGCGATGACATCGCGCAGCCGCACGCTCTCGCGGTTGAGCGAGGCCTGGCCGTGCTCCAGCACGCTCAGGTCGAGCAGCGCATCGAGAAGCCGGGTCAGCCGCTGCGCCTCGTCGTGGATGATCGCGGCGAATCGCTGGCGCTCCTGCGCCTCCATGCCCTCGCTGTCCATCAGGATCTCGGAAAAGGCGCGGATCGAAGTCATCGGCGTCCGCAGCTCGTGGCTGATCTGGCCGAGAAACGAATCCTTCTGCACCGACAGCTCGGTCAGTTTCTGGTTCGCCTCCCGGAGCTGCCGCGCGGTGCGCGACAGTTCCTCGGACTTGGCCTGCAGCTGGATCGAATGCTCCATGATCTGCGCCGCCTCGTCGGCCACCGCCATCAGGTCCTCGACCGAAACGGTGGTGCCGATGGCGATCTGGCCGATCATCGCATGGGCCGTCGCCGCCCCCACCGAGCCCGCCAGCTCCCGCTCCAGCCGGTCGAGGAAATCGGGCGTGGTGTCGGGCAGGAACCCGGCCTTGCCCTGGATGCGCGCCTCGGCGGCGAAGAGATCCTGCGCCTCGCGCGGGCCGAGGATGCGCTGCGCCATGATCAGCAGGTCCTCGGCCTCGGCCTTGGACTGGCTCCAGCCGCGCGGCCCCCGCGAATAGTCGAAGACATTGACGAACTGCGCGCCCTGCAGCCGCTCCACCGGGGTCGGGAAGCTGGCGATCGAGCCGAGCAGGAACCCCGCGCAGTTGACCGCCATCGACCAGATCACCGAATGCACGACGGGATCGAGCCCCTCGATCCCGAAAAGCGCATGCGGCCGGAGCCAGCCGATGCCGAAAGGGCCATCCGCGAAGGTGGCTGCCGAAAACACCACGCCCTCGCCGAAGCTCGGCAGGAACAGCGTATAGGCCCAGACCGCCGCGCCGAGGCTGACCCCGGCCGCGGCGCCGATCCGGGTCGCGCCGCGCCAGAAGATGCCGCCGACCGCGGCGGGCATGACCTGGACGACGCCGGTGAAGCTGACGAAGCCGATCGCCGCCAGCTCGCGCCCGCCGCCCGACCAGACGTAATAGACATAGCCCAGAGCCAGCACGCCGGCGATGGAGAGGCGCCGCGAGGTCAGGAGCACGGCCCGCAGGTTGCCCGGCGCCTCGGCGCGCAGGCTCAGCCAGAGCGGCAGCACGATATGGTTCGAGATCATCGTCGCCAGCGCGATCGCCGCGACAATCACCATCGAGGTGGCCGAGGAGAAGCCGCCGAGGAAGGCCAGCAGCGCCAGCATGTCATGGCCATGCGCCAGCGGCAGGGTCAGCACGAAGAGGTCCGGATTCGCCCAGGAAGGCAGCTCGGACATGCCGACCGCCGCGATCGGGATGACGAAGACGCTCATCGCCGCCAGATAGAGCGGGAAGGCCCAGGAGGCGGTGGCGAGGTGGCGCTCGTCCTCGTTCTCGACGACCAGCACCTGGAACATCCGCGGCAGCACCAGGATTGCCGCCCCCGACACGAAGATCAGCGCCAGCCAGCGGCTGCGGTCGAGCGGGATTTCGGCCAGCGGCGAGGCGTTGATCCGCGCCGCCACTTCGCCGATGCCGCCCGCCACGCCCCAGACGATGAAGCTGCCCACGGCAAGCAGCGCGAAGAGCTTGACCAAGGCCTCCAGCGCGATGGCGGTGACCACGCCGTGATGGCGCTCGTTCGCATCGACGTTGCGCGTGCCGAAGAGGATGGCGAAGACCGCCATGCCGCCCGCGACCCAGATGGCAGTGGCGCGCTGGTCCGGCACCGGGAAGCTGCCGGGCGTGCCTTCGGCGAAGACGCCGAAGCTCAGCGTCACCGATTGCAGCTGCAGCGCCAGATAGGGCGTGGTGCCGACCACCGCGATCACCGTGACCATGCCGCCCAAGAGCGCCGACTTGCCGTAGCGCGACGAGATCAGGTCGGCGATCGAGGTGATCCGCTGCGACCGGCCGATCCGCACCAGCTTCCTCAGGCACCACCACCAGCCGATCAGGACCAGCGTCGGGCCGATATAGATCGTCAGGAATTCGAGCCCCGAGCGGCTCGCATAGCCAACCGCGCCGTAGAAGGTCCAGGCGGTGCAGTAGATCGACAGCGACAGCGTGTAGACCAAGGGCGAGCGCAGCCAGCGCACGCCGCCGCGCAGGGCCCGCCGCTCCGCCCAGTAGGCGATGACGAACAGGAGCCCGACATAGACCAGCGAGACCGAGACCAGGAGGTCAAAGGACATCCTTGCCCTCCGCCCGCTCCTCCGGCGCGCCCTCCTGCAGCCGCGACTGCAGCCGGACCGAGATCACGCCCGTGACCGCGACGAGCAGCCCCCAGGCCAGGAACAGGTAGATGCCGCGTTCCGCAAGCCCGGTGGCCTCGCCGGGCTCGGGCTGCGGCCACAGCAGCGGCACGAAGAACAGGATGATGCCGAAGACCGGCACCGCCCGCGAGGCGTCCACCAGCCGCCGCCGCCGGTAGGACTGGCGTTCCAGGAACAGGGGCACACGCGGCCCGTTCATGTCCCCAGGAGGCTGTTGAGCGTGTCCAGAACCTCGCGGTTCGAAAACGGCTTCGTCATGAAATGGCTCACCCCGAAGCTCTCCGCCCGCTCCCGGTCGCGCACCTGTCCGCGCGCCGTCAGCATCATCACCGGCAGCGCCTTGGTGTCCGGATTGGCGCGCAGGTCGCGCAGGATGTCGTAGCCGCTCCTCCCGGGCAGCATGACATCGAGCACCACCACGTCCGGCTTGGCGCGCGACACGGCATTCACCGCCGTCGCGCCATCGGCATGGCTCGAGACCGTCCAGCCGTCGCGGGCCAGGATGAACCTCATCGCCTCGGTAATGTTCGGCTCGTCTTCGATCAGCAATACGTGTCGTCCCATCCTCGCTCCTCCGCGGGCAGGTCCGTTTTTCTTGTGTCCAACCTATCCCCCCTTTGCCGGCCCCTGTCAAAGATCCGTGTCAAACTCCGGCGACCATGACCGAAGGTTCCTGCCGCGCCCGGCAATCGGCCAGCACGCAGACCCGGCAGGCGCTGCCCACCGGCAGGCCCGCGGCCTGCGGCTCCTCGGGCTGCGGCAGCAGCACCATCCAGGCCTCGCTCAGGCAGGGCCCGCCTCGGCGACGCGCGCGGGCGCCCAGCCGCCGGCGCCGACGCGTTCCAGCGTGCCGACGAAGCTGCGCACCTGGTTGTGCAGGAAGGAACGGGCGCGCACGTCGAAGCGGAACTCGGTGCCGTTCGGCACCTCGTGCGCGGTGACGTCGAGCCGGTCGAGCGTCTTCACCGGGCTTTCCGCCTGGCAGATCGAGCTGCGGAAGGTGGTGAAGTCGTGGCGGCCGACGAGATGCCGCGCGGCCTCCTGCATCGGCTCCAGCTCCAGCTTCTGGCGGACATGCCAGACGAGGCCGGCCTCGTGCGTCGGCTGGGCGCGGCGCGACAGCAGCCGGAAGATGTAGCGCCGTTCGCGGGCGGAGAAGCGGGCATGCCAGTCATCGGGGGCGCGGGCGGCCTCGAGGATGGCGACCGGGGCGGGCTTCAGGTGGTAGTTCAGCGCCTCGGCCAGGCGGAACGGGTCCCAGTCGCGCGCCATGTCGCAATGCGCGACCTGGCCGGTGGCATGGACCCCGGCATCGGTGCGGCCGAGGGCCTCCTCGACGGCCTGCTGGACCGACGGGTGCTCGTTCTGGCGCTGCCAGCCCGAGAAGGGCGCGCCGTGATATTCGATCTTCAGGGCATAGCGGGGCATGCGCTGCGGCTACTGCCTCGGCGGGGTTTGCGCAAGGGGGTGCCCGCCGCCCGGACCCCGAGGGGCCCGGACGCCGCGCCGGTCTCCGGGCGGCATCACCCCGATCAGCGGCGCGACGAAGCCCGGCCGCATCGGCGGCGGCTCGCGGCCGTCGAACACGTGCCGCGACAGGAACAGCCCGGCGACCGCGCAGATCACCAGCACGTTCAGTGCCAGCGACAGGCCGACGGCGATGCGCCAGGCCAGCTGGCATGGTCATCCCTCCGGCAAGAGCCCGGCCAGTGCCGGGAATTCATAGATCATCTGCAGCCCGAAGGCGCTGTCATAGACGGAGGCGCCGCTGAACCCGGCGCCGGTCCCGGCCGAGAGGCCGATCCAGAGCCCGGTCAGCCCGGCCGCGACCAGCCCGCCGGGCAGCGCGAACCCAGGCCCCGGACCGGAGCCGCGAGGTCGCCCGCTTCGACGGCTGGACCGCCGATTTCGGCGCTTGCACGCTGACCGATCCCGAGGGCGGCACCGTCTCGCTCTCGGCCGCCGAGGCCTCGCTGCTGCGGGCCTTCGCCAATGCCGCCGGGCGGGTGCTGAGCCGCCGCTTCCTCCTCGACATCGAGGGGCCCTCGGATCTCGAGACCTTCGACCGCGCCATGGATGTCCGCATCTCGCGGTTGCGCCGCAAGCTCGGCGACGACCCCAAGAAACCGCGTGCGATCAAAACGGTCTACGGCGCGGGCTACGTGTTCACGCCGCGCGTGGATTGGGCGCAGGGGGCCCAGACCGAGGCACCCTGACGCGGGTCGCAGGTATTTGATCGAAACAGTCGGGTTTAGTCTGTACTCTCCGGAACATTCTTCCTAGAGAAGCACCGAGAAGGAGCCAGCCACCGCCACGCTCTGCGATTGATCCAGTTTCCAGGAGCCTGCCGATGGAATCCCGCCCCTTCCTTGCCGCGTTCGGCCTTGCCGCGCTTGTCGCAACGTCCGCCGCCGCCCAGTCCGTCGAGATCGAGACCGCCCGCGGTCCCGCAACGGTCGAGGCCAATCCCGGCACCATCGCGGTCTATGACGCCGCGGCGATCGACACGCTGCAGGCGCTCGGCGTCGAAATGGCCGGCGTGCCCTCGCCGCTGATGGTGCCCTATCTCGCGGATGTCTCCGCCGCGGCCCAGCCGGTCGGCACGCTCTTCGAGCCCGATCTGGAGAAGCTGGCGCAGCTCGCCCCCGACCTGATCATCGTCGGCGGCCGGTCCGTGTCGCAGCTCGACTCGGTCGCCCGCGTCGGCACCGCCATCGACATGACCATCCCGACGGAGAACATCGTCGAGACCGCGCTGGCGCGGATCGAGGCCTATGGCACGCTGACCGGCCGCGACGCCGAGGCCGACGCGCTGGAAGAGAGCATCCGCACCAAGCTCGAAGCCGCCGAAGCCGCGGTCGAGGGCAAGGGCAACGGGCTGGTGATCCTGACCAACGGCCCGAAGGTCTCGGCCTATGGCGCGGGCTCGCGCTTCGGCTGGATCCACAATGCCGTCGGCCTGCCCGAGGCGCGCGAGGGCCTGTCGACCCAGACCCATGGCGAGGCGGTCTCCTTCGAATTCATCGCCGAGGTGAACCCGGACTGGCTGCTGGTCGTCGACCGCGGCGCGGCGATCGATGCCGAGGGCGAGAGCGCGGCGCAGACGCTCGACAACGCGCTGGTGCGCGAGACCAACGCCTGGAAGAACGGCCATGTCGTCTATCTCGACCCGGCGCGCATGTACATTTCGGGCGGCGGCGCCCAGGCGCTGGAAGGCGTGCTGGACCAGATCACCGAAGCCTTCGCCGCCGCCGACAGCTGATCTCCGGTTCCAGCCGCCGCCATGAGCCGTCCCCTCCTCCTGACCTGCCTGGCCCTTCTGGGCCTGGTCGCCGCCTCGATCCTGGTCGGGGCGGCCTCGATGTCCCCCGTCCAGCTGCTGAGCGATCCGGAGGGGCTGAAGCTCCTGCTGCTGAGCCGCCTGCCGCGCACCGCCGCGGCGATGCTCTCGGGCGCGTCGATGGCGGTGGCGGGGGTGATCATGCAGCTGCTGGTGCGCAACCGCTTCGTCGAGCCGGGCACCACCGGCACGGTCGAGGCGGCGATGCTGGGCCTTCTGGCCGTCACCATGCTGGCGCCCGGCGTGCCGATCCTCGGCAAGATGGGCATTTCCGCCGGGGCCGCGCTGATCGGCATGGCGGGCTTCCTCGCGCTGATCCGCCGCCTGCCCCCCGAAGAGCCGCTGATGGTCCCGCTGGTCGGCATCATCTACAGCGGCATCATCGGCGCGGGCACGACCTTCATCGCCTACCAGGCCGACCTGCTGCAATACCTGGGCACCTGGATGAACGGCGAGTTCTCCGGCGTTCTGGCCGGGCGCTACGAGCTCTTGTGGCTCGCCGGGCTGGTCGCGGGCCTCGCCTATCTCTTCGCCGACCGCTTCACCATCGCGGGCCTCGGCGAGACCGCCAGCATCGGGCTGGGGCTGAACTACGTGCAGACGCTCTGGATCGGCATGATCACCGTGTCGGTCGTGACCGCCATGGTGGTGGTCACCGTCGGCGCCGTGCCCTTCGTCGGGCTGGTGGTGCCGAACATCGTCGCGCGGATCATGGGCGACAACCTGCGCGCCTCGCTGCCGGTGATGGCAGGGATGGGCGCCGGGCTGGTGCTGGCCTCCGACGTGCTCGGCCGGATCATCCGCTTTCCCTACGAAATCCCGGCCGGGACGATCTTCGGCGCCGTCGGCGCCGCCGTCTTCCTCTGGCTTCTGCTCGGACCGAAGCCCCGTGCCCGATAAGCGCCTCCTCGCCCTCGGCGCGGCCCTGCTGGCCGCCTGCGCCTTCTTCCTGTTCTGGGGGCTGAAGGGCCCGACCGGCTTCATCCTCGAGCTGCGCGCCACCAAGCTCGCCGCGCTGCTGCTGGTCGGCGCCGCGGTCGGCATCTCTACCGTGGTGTTCCAGACCGTCACCGGCAACCGCATCCTGACGCCCTCGATCATGGGCTTCGACTCGCTCTTCCTCCTGGTGCAGAGCCTGATGGTGCTGACCATGGGCAGCCTCGGCTACGCGATGGCCGACGGTCCGGCGAAGTTCCTGCTCGACACCGCGCTGATGATGGCGGCCTCGCTGGCGCTGTTCTCGCTGCTGATGGGGCGGGGACGCGGCGACCTGCACCGGATGATCCTCGTCGGGGTGATCTTCGGCCTGTTTTTCCGTTCGATGACCGCCTTCGTGCTGCGGCTGATCGATCCCAGCGAATTCGCCGTGGTCCAGCAGGTGATGTTCGCCAGCTTCGGCGCGGTCGACACCACCCAGCTGGCCATGGCGGCCGCGCTGTTCGTGCCGGTCTTCGCCGCGATCTGGAAGCTCGCCCCGGCGCTCGACATCGTGGCCCTGGGCCGCGACAGCGCGATCGGGCTGGGGCTGCGCCATGACCGGCTGTCGACGGTGCTTCTGCTGCTCGTGGCCGCATTGGTCGCGGTCTCGACGGCACTGGTCGGCCCGGTCAGCTTCCTCGGCCTCCTGGTCGCCGCGCTGGCGCACCAGCTGATGCAGACGCCGCGCCATGTGCTGCTGCTGCCCGCCGCCGCGCTGATCTCGGGGCTCGTCCTGGTGATCGGCCAGGGCGTGTTCGAGCGCATTCTCGGGCTCCAATCCACGCTCGCCGTGATCATCGAGTTCTTCGGCGGGCTCCTCTTCCTCTATCTCGTGCTCGGAGGCCGCCGCAGATGATCGCCATCCGCAACCTCAGCCACCGCATCGGCGGAGCGCCGATCCTGACCGACGTGACGCTGGACCTGCCCAAGGACGGGATCACCGCCATCATCGGACCGAACGGCGCGGGGAAATCGACGCTGATGGGGCTGATGGCGCGGCTGCTGCCGATCCAGGAGGGCAAGGTCGAGGTCGACGGGCTCTGCGTGACCCGGACCAGGACCGACCTCCTGGCCAAGCGGCTGGCGATCGTCACCCAGCGGGTCGGCGTGGCCAGCCGCCTGCGGGTGGGCGATCTCGTCGGCTTCGGCCGCTGGCCGCATCACCATGGCCGTCCGCGCCCCGAGGATCATGAAGCCGTGGAGCGCGCGCTCGAGGCCTTCGACCTCGTCGAGCTGCGCGACCGCTTCCTCGACGAGCTGTCGGGCGGGCAGAACCAGCGCGCCTTCATCGCCATGGGGCTGGCGCAGGAGACCGACTGGCTGTTGCTCGACGAGCCGCTGAACAATCTCGACATGTACCATGCCCGGGCGCTGATGGCGCGGATCCACGCGCTCAGCCGCGCGGGCGGGCGCTCGGTGGTCATGGTGGTGCATGACATCAACTATGCCGCCGCCTGGGCCGACCACGTCGTGGCGCTGAAGGACGGCCGGCTGGCCGACCAGGGCGCGCCGCGCGACGTGCTGACCGCGCCGAAGCTGTCGGAGCTTTTCGGCATGGAGATCGGCGTCGAGGAGATCAACGGCCGCCCGACCGTGCTGCACCACGCCTGAGGCAGGGAGGGGGCACGGCCCCCTCCCCGGCCCCTCCCCCGCGCGCAGAAAGCCGGTCGGCGCATCCCCAGCAGCGCATTGGTCAGCAGCTCGTGGAGCTGGGCCACCGCACCGACCGGCCACCGACAGGATAAGGAGGCGCGCGCAGGTCGCGGCATGCACCGCCTTGGAGCCAAGCTTTGCCAGTGCCGCCTCCGCCTTGGGCTTTTCCGGGGAGATGCAGCTCAACCGAAGCGCAATTCGTCAGGCCGCCAGCGCCGGCGCAGCCACGCAGAGCACGATATGGGCGACCGTCGTAAGGCTATAGGTCGCGATGGCGCAATCCATCAGCTGCGGTTAGGGACGGCCCATGCCGTCGAAGGCAAGGGACTGACCTTGTCCCCGGCTCCCGGACGGGGCCGATATTCAGGATGCGGCCATCTTGGCCACCATGCCGGTCCTGGCCTGCGCAGGGGCTAGGCCGCCGATGCCGGAGCGGCGGCGCTGCCGGTTGCAGGAGATGCGATGCATTCGAACAGCGCGGCTTTCGCCTCCTGGCGTGACCCGACCTCGGGGCGGCGGACCAACGCGTCCTTCGGCGATCCGGAGGCGCTCTCCATGGTCCGTCTCGGCGGACCAGCTTGAACTCGGGGAAATCGCCATTCCTGCTCATTGCAGCGGAGGCCTTCCTGGCATCGAGAAGCCGTCGATAGCCGCCGCATGCCGGCCTCCTCGGACGCCCATCCGTTTGCCAAGCGCGCCCCTCGGCCAGCGCCGCCGCGGCGGGCGGCAGCGGCACCGGCGGCAGCGGATCGCCCTCCAGCCGGAAACTGTCGAGCGCCACCGTGAATTGCAGCGCGTTCAGGCCGTTGGGATCCTCGGTGAAGCCGAAATTCATGAAGGCCTGGGCAAAATCGTCCAGGTCGAGGCTTTCGTTCAGCAGGGCATCGGCGCCGAACAGGCCGGTGGCGGGGGCGCTGATCTGGACATTGAAGCTGGCGACCCCGGCATTCAGCTCGCTGCCGTCCAGCAGGATCGGCTCGACCGCGGGGTTCCAGGGATCGGAGGCGAGGAAGCCGCCGGCATTGGCATCGGCGTCGTTGTCGAGGGCCGTGGCGCCGAACAGGCTGCCGGTCGGCGCGGTGTCGCGGCTGTTGTCGACCTGGAAGATGCCGCCGCCGATGCCGGCCACCTGCGCGGTGCTTTCGGCGGCGGCGAAGGAAAAGGCGTGGCCGCGGGCGATCGCGGTGATCCACATCGGCATGTCGGCAGCGAAATAGCTGTCGGGATCGGCCGGGCGGGCATCGGGATGGGCGATGTCATAGGCGAAGCTGCCGGTGACCCGGTCTTGGAGCTGAAGGCCGATATCGAGATTGTCCCCGCGCTGCGCGGAGACCGAATTGACCCGGCCGGTCCATTCGAAGGTGATCGGCGCCGCGGCGGCCATTCCGGCGGCGGCCAGCGCCGCCGCGGTTGCAACCAGAAGCTTCATGCTCCCCCCTGCTTCCCGCCATGATAGCACGGAGGGGGAGGGCTGTCTTGCTTTGCGGGCCGGGGCGTCAGGCGACGTTCTTCATGCCGAGCACCCGGGCGCGGGCGCGCGGGTCGCTGTCGAAGAGCGAAGCGAGCTGCTCGGTCATCGCGCCGGCCAGCTGCTCGACATCGGTGATCGTCACCGCGCGCTGGTAGTAGCGGGTCACGTCATGGCCGATGCCGATGGCGATCAGCTCGACCGCCTTTTTCTTCTCGACCATGGCGATCACGTCGCGCAGGTGCTTCTCGAGGTAGTTCGCCGGGTTCACGCTGAGCGTGGAATCGTCGACCGGCGCGCCGTCGGAGATCACCATCAGGATCTTGCGCGCCTCGGGGCGGCCGATGACGCGCTTGTGCGCCCATTCCAGCGCCTCGCCGTCGATGTTCTCCTTCAGCAGGCCTTCCTTCATCATCAGCCCGAGATTGTTGCGGGTCCGGCGCATCGGCGCGTCGGCCTGCTTGTAGATGATGTGGCGCAGGTCGTTGAGGCGGCCGGGCTGCTGCGGACGGCCCGCGTTCAGCCATTCCTCGCGGCTCTGGCCGCCCTTCCAGGCGCGCGTGGTGAAGCCGAGGATCTCGACCTTGACCGAGCAGCGCTCCAGCGTGCGCGCCAGCACGTCGGCGCAGATCGCCGCGATCGAGATCGGGCGGCCGCGCATCGAGCCCGAGTTGTCGAGCAGGAGCGTCACCACGGTATCGCGGAATTCGGTGTCCTTCTCGACCTTGAAGCTGAGCGGCGTCGTCGGGTTGGCGACCACGCGGGCCAGACGGCCGGCATCGAGGATGCCTTCCTCGCGGTCGAATTCCCAAGAGCGGTTCTGCTGCGCCTGGAGCCGCCGCTGCAGCTTGTTGGCCAGGCGGCTCACCGCGCCCTTCAGGGGCTCGAGCTGCTGGTCGAGATAGGCGCGCAGCCGTTCCAGCTCGGCCGGCTCTGCCAGGTCCTCGGCGCGGATTTCCTCGTCATGTTCGGAATTCCAGACGGTGTAGCCGAGATCGGCCTCGCTGACGGGCGGCGGCGGCGGCGGGTCGAGCGGACCGGCGCCGTCGGGCAGGTCGCTTTCCTCGCCCATCTCGGCATCTGCCATCTGGTCCATGACCACCTGCGCCTCGGACTGGTCGCCGGCGTCGTCCTGGGACTGCTCGGGGGCGGCGTCATTGTCCTGCGGCGCGTCTTCCTGCTCGCCGTCCTCGCCTTCCTGGTCCTGCTGGTCCTCCTGGGTCTCGGCCTGGTCCTCGGGCTCCTCCTCGTCGGACATGTCCGGATCTTCGCCGAGCTGGTCGCCATAGCCCAGATCCTCGATGATCCGGCGCGAGAAGCGCGAGAAGGCCGCCTGGTCGGACAGCACGCGGTCCAGATCCTCCAGCGTTCCGCCGGCCTGGCCCTCGATATGCTCGCGCCACAGCTCCATCACGTTGGCGGCGGCGGGCGGCAGGTCGCGCCCGGTGGCGAGATGCCGGATCAGGTAGCCCGCGGCGACGGCAAGCGGCACGTCCTTCGGGTCGGAGACCGTGGCATAGCCCTTGCGCTCGGCCTCCCAGGAAATCTTGGCGTCGATATTGCCGGCGGTGCCGGGCATCACGCGGGCGCCCATCGCCTCGCAGCGCGCGGTTTCCATCGCCTCGTAGATGTCATGCGCCAGCTGTCCGGGCGGGGCATAGCGGGCATGGGTCGCGGCGTCGTGGAACTTGCGGTTCAGCGCATAGGCATCGGCCGTGCCGCGCGCCAGCAGCACCTCGGCGCGGGTCATCCGCCGCGAGATCTGCGGCAGGCGGATCGAGTCCGCGTTCATGCCCGGCGGGTCGACCGAATAGCTCACCGTCATCTCGGGATCGTCGGCCATGACCTTGGTGGCTTCGGCCAGGGCCTTCTTGAACGGATCGGCGGGATTGTCGGTGGGCTTGGACATCTGGTTTACCTGCGCTTGCGTCTGTCCTGCGTGCCACAGGCGGCGGCAGGGGGCAAGGCCGTGGCCCCGGCAGCGCGGGCTGCGGGGCGCGGGCCGGTTTCATTCCGCCCAGAAGGCGGGCAGGGCGGCGAGCCGCTCCCATTTGCGCTGCGCCTTCTTCCAGTCCTGCGCGGCGGCCTTGCCGAGCCGGGCCAGCAGCGCGTCGAGCGCATCTTGCGCGGCGGGCGTTTCCGGTGCCAGCGGCGCGCCGGGCGCAGTCAGCCGCTCCAGCGTGGCGATGTCGTTCAGCCTGCCGAAAAGCTCCTGCAGGCGCTTGAGCCGCTTGAGGAATTTCTCCGTGTCCTCGCTGGGATGCAGGGCCGCGGCGAATTCCGCCTGGTAGCGCAGCTGCTTCAGCGCCTTGCGCAGCGCATGGCGGGCCTCGGTGTCGAGCCCGGCAATGCCGCGGGCGCGCTTTTGCGCCTTCGCCCAGCTCAGATCCAGCGCGGCGGCGGCGCGGGGCGCGACCGGTCTCCATCACCGAGACCGTGCCGCCGATCTCGGAGGTCACGAAGAGCCGGGTGCCGTCATCCGAATAGACCGCGTAGCGCGGCCGCTGGTCGACCAGCACGTTGTGCTTGATCCGGTAATCCGAGGTGTCGATGAAATGCGCCATGTTGGTGGTCTCGGAGGTGTTGACCACGAAGCGCGCGTCGGGGCTGATCCCCATGCCCTCGGGCTCCACCCCCACCGGCACCTCGGCCAGCACCTGGCGGGTGTTGACGTCGGTCACCGTGACGAGGTTGTCGTCCTCGTTGGCGATGAACAGGGGATTGCCCGACGGGTGCAGCACGAACAGCTCGGGACGCTGCCCTCGGCCAGGCGCGAGGCCAGCAGCTTCACCCGTTCGCCTGCCGCCTCGCACCAAGCGCCGGGGAAGGGCGAGAGGCCGCGGATCAGCCGGTCGACCTCTTCCGCCGGGCGGCTCCAGTCGATCCGCGCCTCGGCCTTGTCGATCTTGGCGGCATAGGTGACGCCGTCTTCGGGCTGGGGGGCGGGGACGAGCGTGCCGAGCCGGGACAGGGCGTCGGTGATCAGCCGCGCGCCCATCTCCGACAGGCGGTCATGCAGCCCCGCGGTGGTTTCTTCCGCCCCGATCGGCGTGGCCTCCCGCAGCAGCACCGGCCCGGTATCGAGCCCGGCTTCCATCTGCATGATGCAGACGCCGCTTTCGGCATCGCCCGCCATGATCGCGCGGTGGATCGGCGCCGCGCCGCGCCAGCGCGGCAGCAGCGAAGCATGGATGTTGAGGCAGCCATGCCGCGGCGCATCGAGCACCGGCTGCGGCAGGATCAGCCCGTAGGCGACCACCACCGCGACATCTGCCCCGAGCGCGGCGAACTCTGCCCGGTCCTCGGGGGATTTCAGCCTGGCGGGATGGCGCACCGGCAGGCCGAGCGCTTCGGCGCGGGCATGGACCGGCGTGGGGCGGTCCTTCTTGCCGCGGCCGGCGGGGCGGGGTGGCTGGGTGTAGACGCAGGCGATCTCGTGGCCTGCGGCCACCAGCGCGGATGACGCGCATGATGCTCTCCCGCTGGCATGTCCTGCGGGCGATATAGCGGCGCCGCCGCACGGGGGCCACCGTCTTTGCCCGGAGGGACGGGGCGCTCCCGCCCGTCGTTGCCGCGCTTTCGCGCAGCACCTCCCGTTGGGCCGGGCCGCTGCGCGGCGCGGGAGACATGGGCTGTCGCCAAGGCGGTCGAGCCGCTGCTCTGACCCCTTGCAGGCGGCACGAAGACGCGCGACAAGCCCGGGCATGACCCGTTCGCTCCTCACCCCGCTCGTCGCCGCCCTGCCTGCCACCGTGCCGTTCATCGGCCCCGAGGAGATGGAGCGCCGCCGCGGCCGCCCCTATGCCGCGCGGCTCGGCGCCAACGAGAATGTCTTCGGTCCGTCGCCGCGTGCGGTTGCGGCGATGCAGGCCGAGGCGGGCGAAGCGTGGAAATACGGCGACTCCTCCTCGAAGGAGCTGCGCGCGGCGCTGGCGGCGCATCTGGGCGCGGCCGAGGCGAATGTCCTGATCGGCGAGGGGATCGACGGGCTCCTCGGCCTGCTGGTGCGGCTGACGGTCGGGCCGGGCGACAAGGTGGTGACCTCGGCGGGCGCCTATCCGACCTTCAACTACCATGTCGCGGGCTTCGGCGGCGAGATCGTCACCGTGCCCTATCGCGGCGACCGGGAGGATCCGCAGGCGCTGATCGCAAAGGCGCGCGAGGTTGGCGCCAAGCTGGTCTACCTGGCCAATCCCGACAACCCGATGGGCACCTGGCACGATGCCGCAACCGTGCAGGCGATGATCGAGGCGGTGCCCGAGGGCTGCCTGATGCTGCTCGACGAAGCCTATATCGAGTTCGCCCCGGAAGGCACGGCGCCCGCGCTGGTGCCGGACGATCCGCGGGTGATCCGGATGCGCACCTTCTCCAAGGCCTACGGGCTGGCGGGCGCGCGGGTCGGCTATGCCATCGGCGAGGCATCGCTGATCGCCGCCTTCGACCGGATCCGCAACCATTTCGGCATGTGCCGGATGAGCCAGGCCGGGGCGCTGGCGGCGCTGCAGGACCAGGTGCATTTGGCCCGTGTGCAAGCCGATGTCGCGGCCGCGCGCGACCGCATTGCCGCGATCGGGGCGGAGAACGGCCTGCAGGCGCTGCCCTCGGCCACGAATTTCGTGGCGCTCGATTGCGGCGCGGACGGGGCCTTTGCCAAGCGCGTTATGGAAGAACTCGACGCGCGCGACATCTTCATCCGCAAGCCCTTCGTTGCGCCCGAGGACCGCTGCATCCGGATCTCTGCCGGGCGGCCGCAGGATCTGGATCTGCTGGCCGCGGCGCTGCCGCAGGCGCTTGCCGCCGCGCGCGCCGCGGACTGAAAGCGCGCCCGGCTTTGCCGCGCTGCTGGCGGCCGCGCTCCCTGCGCTGCGCCTTGCCCGGGTCAGCCCGGCGCGCCTTCTGAGGGTCTTTGCCGATGCCCGCTAGGATCACCCGCCGCCATGCGCTGGCCCTTCTCGCCACGGCTGCCGGTCCCGCCATGGGGCAGGGCTTTGCCGGGCTCGGACAGGATGCCGACGGCTTCGCCCTGCCGCAGCCGGACCCGGTCTTCCGCTTTCCGCGGGATCACGGGCCGCATCCGCGCTTCCGCATCGAATGGTGGTACGTCACGGCGAACTTGAAAACCGCCTCCGGCGAGGACCGCGGCATCCAGTGGACGCTGTTCCGCTCGGCGCTGGCCCCGCAGGAGCGGCCCGGCTGGGCCTCTCCGCAGATCTGGTTCGCCCATGCCGCCATGACCCGGCCCGGCGCACATCTGGTGGCCGAACGCCGGGCCCGCGGCGGCATCGGCGAGGCGGCGGACGAAACCGGCGCGACCAAGCAGGAAGCCCCGGCCGGGAAGGCCGCCGTGCCCGAGACCGGACCGGCGGCCGCGAAGCCCGAGCTTTTCGACGCGGCGCCCGGGGATGCCGACGACCTGCGGCAGATCACCGGCGTCGGGCCGAAGCTCGAGGACGCGCTGCATGCGCTCGGGGTATACACTTTCGCGCAGATTGCCTCCTGGGGGCCGGCCGAGATCGCCTGGATCGACGAGAATTTCGACGGGCCGAAGGGCCGGATCACCCGCGACGACTGGGTCGGCCAGGCCAAGGCCCTGCTGGAGAAGGACTGACCCATGACCCGGCACCAGCCCAGCGACGAAGAGATCCGGCTCGCCCGCAAGGGACGCAGGGCGGCGCTCGTCGTGGCGGGGACCATGGTGCTGTGGGTCCTGGTGCAGCTTGCCGGCGCGAATTTCGGCCTGCCGGTGCGGCTCGCGTTCCTCTTCGACTTTGCGGCGATCGCGGCCTTTGTCTGGGCCCTGGTCGTCACCTACCAACTCTGGCAGGCGCGCGGTTCCTCGCGGCCCCCCAATGGAGGATAGCCCATGCTGAAGGACGAAGATCGCATCTTCCTCAACATCTACGGCATGCATGACCGCTCCCTTGCCGGGGCGAAGAAGCTCGGCCGCTGGGACGGCACCGCGGAGATCATCGCCAAGGGGCGCGACTGGATCGTCGAGGAGATGAAGAAATCCGGCCTGCGCGGCCGCGGCGGCGTCCTTTCCTCGCCGTCCGGCGCGGGAAAATCGACGCTGGCGCGCAGGCTGCGGGCCTGGGATGCCAATATCGGCTTCTCGGTCTCGGCAACCACCCGGGAACCGCGCCCGGGCGAGGAAGACGGCGTCGACTACCATTTCCGCTCGCGCGAAGNAGTTCCTCGCCATGGTCGAGAACGGCGAGATGCTGGAACATGCCGAGGTCTTCGGCAATCTCTATGGCTCGCCCGCGGGGCCGGTCTTCGACGCGATGAACGAAGGCCATGACGTGCTGTTCGACATCGACTGGCAGGGCGGGCAGCAGGTCCGCAACTCGGCGCGCGCCGAGGATGTCGTGTCGATCTTCGTGCTGCCGCCGTCGATCGCCGAGCTGCACCGCCGCCTGGAATCCCGCGCCCAGGACAGCGCCGAGACCATCGCCAAGCGGATGGCGCGGTCCCGCGACGAAATCAGCCATTGGGNCGGAATACGATTACGTGCTCATCAATAACGACATCGACAAGGCGGAGGCGGAGCTGCGCGCCATCGTCACCGCCGAGAGGCTGCGCCGCTCGCGCNCAGCCTGACCTGATCCACCGCGTGCGCGCGCTCAACGAGGAATTCGAGGCCGGCNCTATGACGCTTTACGCCCTTGGGAACGACGCTCCGCAGCTTCCGGAAAACGGCGATTGCTGGGTGGCGCCCGACGCCAACCTGATCGGCAAGGTGGTGCTTGAAGAGGGCGCCTCCGTCTGGTTCGGCGCGACGCTCAGGGGCGACAACGAGACGATCACGCTCGGCCGCGGCAG
>NZ_QBKZ01000027.1 GCF_003056725.1 Mangrovicoccus ximenensis | reverse complement strand
CAACATCCAGGAAAACTGCGTGCTGCATACCGACATGGGCTATCCTCTGGCCATCGGGGCGAACTGCACCATCGGCCACAAGGCGATGCTGCATGGCTGCACCATCGGCGAGCAGTCGCTGATCGGCATGGGCGCCACGGTGCTCAACGGCGCCAAGATCGGCCGGAACTGCCTGATCGGGGCAGGGGCGCTGATCACCGAAGGCAAGGAGATCCCCGACGGCTCCCTGGTGATGGGCGCGCCCGGCAAGATCGTCCGCCAGCTCACGCAGGAGCAGATCGCCGGTCTGCTGAAATCCGCCGAAAGCTATGCCGCCCGCATGCGCGTCTATCGCGACGGGCTGCGCGCGCTCTGAGCCAGGCAGGGCAAGAGCCAGAACTGGAGCGCCTGCCGCGGATAGGCGGCGGCGAGCTCCCTGCGCACCACCTCCGGATCAGGCAGGGAACCGGCCATCAGGCACAGCACCGTGTCCAGCCCGGCCTCGTCGATCATCGCCGCCAGATCGAAGCAGTCATGGTCATGGGCCACCGGCCGGGCGATCACCATCGGCGGGCGCAGCGCCTTCAGCAGCGACGGCGTCAGCGCGGCGAAGGGAATTTCCCGAAGCTCGGTCACATCGGGACGCAGTCCCTCCAGTTCCGCGGCAATTCCGGCATCTGCGATCAGAAGCCCGCGCGGCGGCAGGCCGGATTGCGGAGCGGTTTCTTCGGGCCGGACGAAGCCGACGATTTTCGCAGTCTTGACCATTTCGGTCGTCTCCAAGGGGCGCGGCCGGGGCTGCCCCGGGGACGCATTGTCCCATCCGCCAGCTGGCCTAGGCNGGAAAGGTGGACACATTGTCGCGCAAATGAACGACATATACAACAAACATGTTGTCAATTCTTTTTTCGGCAGCGGCCGTTTCCGGCGGCGTTNTGGCGCTCTGGCCGTGCCGCGCTGCCTCGGGTAAGGGCCGCCTGCACAACAGACGGGACCGCCCATGACCGCCCAGCCGCCATTTTCGATTCTCTCCGCCGTGCCGATGCCGATCGTCGTGACCGACGCGCAGGAACGCGTGCTTGCCGTCAATNGCGCCCGCCACCGAGCTTCTGGGCAAGAACCAGGTCGGCCATNCACGTGGTGACGGTGATCCGCCAGCCGCCGGTGCTGCAGGCGATCAGCCAGTGCCTGGGGCAGGGCGTCCAGACCGAAGCCCGCTACGTGCAGAAGGACCATGTCCACGAAACCCTCTACCGGGTGATCTGCTCGCCGGTGGAGGGCGGCGGCGTCCTGGTCAGCTTCCAGGACGTGACTTCCCAGGAGACCGCCGGCCAGATGCGGCGCGATTTCGTCGCCAATGTCAGCCATGAACTGCGCACGCCGCTGACCTCGATCCAGGGCTTCATCGAAACGCTGCAAGGCCCGGCGCGCGGCGACCAGGCCGCAGCCGACCGCTTCCTGCCGGTGATGGCGCGCGAGGCGGAGCGGATGATCNCGGCTGGTCAGCGACCTGCTGTCGCTGAGCCAGGTCGAGGGCGAGGAGCGAATCCGGCCGACCGAGCGTGTCGAGCTGCACGGGCTCCTGAAATCGGTGGTCCGCTCGCTCGGCCCGGTGGCGGACGCGGCCGGGGTCGTGTTGGAGATCGAGGCCGGGACGGAGGAAATCTGGCTGCGNCGGCGATCCCGACCAGCTGATGCAGGTGTTCACCAATCTTGCCGAGAACGCCGTGAAATACGGCAGCGACGGCGGCCGCATCCTGCTGTCCGCTTCGGAAGTGGCNGCGCGACCCGATCCTGGGGCGCGGCGCGGTACAGGTCGATGTCCGCGATTTCGGCCAGGGATTCGACGAGATGCACACCCACCGGCTGACCGAGCGGTTCTACCGCGTCGACAGCCACCGCTCGCGCGAGGTGGGGGGAACCGGACTTGGCCTGGCGATCGTCAAGCATATCGTGAACCGCCACAAGGGACGGCTGAAAATCGAGNAGCCAGATCGGCAAGGGCAGCTGCTTCTCGGNTGCTGCTTCCCAAAGGTTGACCTGAAATGACACTTTTACCCCACGGAACCGTGAGGNTGTCATAAAACGGTTACAAAAGTGTCACAAAACAGATATCGGGCGTCATTAAGGGCGGTCACGCGTTTCCTGCGGGGGGCGTGCGTAATTCTCTAGCTGGAGCATCCACATGAAAACCGTGAAGCTGAGCGCCTCCGNTCCTGGCGATCGCTGCCGTGTCCGCAACCGCCGCTGCAGCACGCGACACCGTGCAGATTGCCGGGTCGTCGACCGTTCTGCCCTACGCCTCCATCGTTGCCGAAGCCTTCGGCGAGAACATGGGCTTCCCGACCCCGGTGGTCCAGTCCGGCGGTTCCTCGGCAGGCCTGAAGCAGTTCTGCGAAGGCGTCGGCGAGAATACCATCGACATCGCGAACGCTTCGCGCGCCATCCGCGAAAAGGAAATCCAGGCCTGTGCCGACAACGGCGTGACCGAGATCATGGAAGTCCGCATCGGCTATGACGGCATCGTCTTCGCCAACGAGATCGCAGACGCCGAATTCGCCTTCAGCCCGGCCGACTGGTACAAGGCGCTGGCCGCAGAGCTGCCGGTCGACGGCGCCATGGTCGCGAACCCGAACACCTCGTGGAACGAAGTGAACGAAGATTTCGCCGACGTCGCCNATCAAGGCGTTCATCCCGGGCACCAAGCACGGCACCCGCGAAGTCTTCGAAGAGAAGGTGATCCTCGCAGGCTGCGAAGAGTCCGGCGCGATGGAAGCCATCCTCGGCATCAACGGCGGTGACGAAGACGCGGCCGAAGAGGCCTGCATGAACATCCGCACCGACGGCGCCTCGGTCGACATCGACGGCGACTACACCGAGACCCTGACCTCGATCCAGGGCGAAGAAGGTGCCTTCGGCGTGTTCGGCCTGGCGTTCTACGAGAACAACACCAACATCATCAAGGTCTCGACCATGTCGGGCATCGCGCCGTCGACCGAGACCATCGCGTCGGGCGAGTACCCGGTCAGCCGTCCGCTGTTCTTCTACGTCAAGAAGCAGCACATCGGCGAGATCCCCGGCCTGAAGGAATACGCGTCCTTCTTCGTCTCCGACATGGTTGCCGGTCCGCAGGGCCCGCTCGCAGCCTACGGCCTGGTCTCCGACCCCGAGCTGGCAGACACCCAGCAGAAGGTCGCCGACGAAGTCACCATGGGCTCCGGCTCGTAAACCCGGCCCGGCATGCTAACGAGAGGCGGCCGCGGACAAGCGCGGCCGCTTCCTTTTCCGGGTAGAAGACTGTCCAGACGGTAGGCAAATGGCTCTTTCGTATTTCGTGATATTGCTGCTGGCCCTCACGGCCGCAGGCTATCTTTTGGGGCGCAGGAAGGCGCTGGCTGCCGCGGGCGGCGAAACCCGGGCACTGCATTCCNCTGCTGTCCTTCTACGGCTGGAACGTCGCCCTCGCGGCCTTCCTGCCGGGCATCGTGATCCTTGCGCTCTGGGCGCTGTTCGGCACCGCCGTGCCGGCGGAAATGTCGTGGATCGGCGGCGCGCTGGCGCTGGCTGCCGCGGCTGCCGGAGCCTTCGTGGCCCAGGCCGCGATCTCGGCCGAGTTCCGCGCGCGCAACAGCGTCGAGGCGAAGGTCCGGGGCATCNCTGATCTTCTGTTNCCTCGGTCGCGATCCTGACGACGCTCGGCATCGTGCTGTCGATGCTGTTCGAGACCGGCAACTTCTTTTCCCAGTATTCCTGGACTCATTTCTTCTTCGGCACCGAATGGACGCCGCGCTTCTCGGGCAATTCCGAGCTGGGCATGCTGCCGCTCCTCTGGGGCACGCTCTATGTCTCGCTGATCGCGCTCGCGGTCTCGGTCCCGATCGGGCTCTTTGCGGCGATCTACCTGTCGGAATACGCGACGCCGGGCGTGCGCGCGGTGGCGAAGCCGGCGATCGAGGTGCTCGCGGGCATCCCGACCATCGTCTACGGCCTCTTCGCGCTGATCACCGTCGGTCCGCTGCTGCGCGACTATTTCGCCGGTCCGCTGGGCTTCGGCGACAGCTCGCGCTCGGTGATGACCGCAGGGCTCGTCATGGGCATCATGCTGATCCCGTTCGTCTCCTCGCTTTCGGACGACATAATCAACGCGGTGCCGCAAAGCCTGCGCGACGGCTCCTACGGCCTCGGCGCCACCCGCTCCGAGACCATCAAGCAGGTCATCGTTCCGGCCGCGCTGCCGGGCATTGTCGGCGCCGTGCTTCTGGCTGCGTCGCGGGCCATCGGCGAAACCATGATCGTGGTGCTCGGGGCAGGGGCCGCGGCCCAGCTCAGCCTCAACCCCTTCGAGGCGATGACCACAATCACCGTCAAGATCGTCTCGCAGCTGACCGGCGATACCGATTTCGCTTCGCCCGAGACGCTCGTTGCCTTCGCGCTCGGCATCACGCTCTTCGTGCTGACGCTGTGCCTCAACATCCTGGCGCTCTACATCGTGCGCAAGTACCGGGAGCAGTACGACTAATGGCCGATATCTCCGCATCCCCCGCAGGCGTGCCCGGCAAGAGCTCGCTCTATCACGAAACCGACCGCACCCGCCGCCGCAACGCCGCCGAGAAGCGCTTCAAGTACTACGGCATGGGCGCCGTCGGCATCGGCATCGTGGCGCTCGTGTGCCTGCTGACCTCGATCCTGACGAACGGCCTCAGCGCGTTCCAGCAGACCTACCTGAATGTCGAGGTCTATCTCGACCCGGCCGTGGTCGACCCGCAGGGCAACCGCGATCCCGAGCAGATGGCCGGGGTCTTCACCTTCGGCTACCAGCCGCTGATCCAGGGCTCGCTGCAGGCCCAGGCCGAGGAGCTGGCCGCCGGTCCGGCGCCCGAGATCACCCCGCAGCTGCTGGCCGGGATGGTGTCCTCCGCCGCTCCTGCCGACCTGCGCGACTACGTTCTGGCCAACCCGGACATGGTCGGCGANGACGGTGGTGTTCAACGTGCTCGCCAATGCGCGGATCGACCAGTACCTCAAGGGCAAGGTGACCCGCGAGACCGCCGAGCTCGACANGCCGCGTGGACGTNCGCGCNAGCTCAACGCCGCCGACGAGCTGGTCGCGGCCGGGCAGATGGAGAAGCGGTTCAACTGGGACTTCATCTTCGGGCCGGACGCTTCNCGAAAACCGCCCCGAGGCCGCAGGAATCGGCGTCGCGCTGATCGGCTCGGCTTACATGATGCTGATCGTGCTGGTCGTCGCCGTTNCCGATCGGCGTGGGCGCCTCGATCTATCTCGAGGAATTCGCCAGGAAGAACTGGCTGACCGACGTCATCGAGGTGAACATCTCGAACCTGGCCGCGGTCCCGTCGATCGTCTTCGGCATCCTCGGCCTCGCGGTCTTCATCAACTTCATGCACCTGCCGATCTCCTCGCCGCTGGTGGGCGGCCTGGTGCTGACGCTGATGACCCTGCCGACCATCATCATCGCCACCCGAGCGGCGCTGAAATCGATCCCGCCGTCGATCCGCGACGCAGCGCTCGGCGTCGGCGCCTCTAAGATGCAGGCCGTGTTCCACCATGTGCTGCCGCTCGCGATGCCCGGCATCCTGACCGGCACGATCATCGGCCTGGCGCAGGCCCTGGGCGAAACCGCGCCGCTGCTGCTGATCGGCATGGTCGCCTTCGTGCGCGAATATCCCGANGGGCATCCTCGATNCCGGCCGTGGGCCTTCCGGTCCAGGTCTACAACTTCACCAACCGCGCGGATCCGGCCTTTGTCGAACGCGCCTCGGGGGCCATCATCGTGCTGCTCGTGTTCCTGGTGATCATGAACCTCATCGCCATCATTCTCCGCCGCCGTTTCGAGCGCCGCTGGTAAGGATTTCAGGAGTGACCCAAATGGATGACATGCGCATCGTCGAGCGCCAGCNTGAGCCAGAACGAAATCAAGATCAAGGCAGACAACGTCCAAGTCTATTACGGCGCCTCGCACGCCATCAAGGACGTCTCGGTCGAGATCGAGGACAAGACCGTGACCGCCTTCATCGGCCCGTCGGGCTGCGGGAAGTCGACCTTCCTGCGCTGCCTGAACCGGATGAACGACACGATCGACATCTGCCGCGTCGAAGGGCAGATCCTGCTCGACGGCGAGAACATCTACGACAAGAAGGTCGATCCGGTGCAGCTGCGCGCCAAGGTCGGCATGGTGTTCCAGAAGCCGAACCCGTTCCCGAAATCGATCTACGACAACGTGGCCTACGGGCCGCGCATCCACGGCCTGGCCAAGAACAAGGCCGAGCTCGACGAGATCGTCGAAAAGTCGCTGCGCCGCGGCGCCATCTGGAACGAGGTCAAGGACCGTCTCGACGCGCCGGGGACCGGCCTGTCGGGCGGCCAGCAGCAGCGCCTGTGCATCGCCCGCGCCGTCGCGACCGAGCCGGAAGTTCTGCTGATGGACGAGCCGTGCTCGGCGCTCGACCCGATCGCGACCGCCCAGGTCGAGGAGCTGATCGACGAGCTGCGCGAAAGCTATTCGGTGGTCATCGTGACCCACTCGATGCAGCAGGCCGCCCGCGTCAGCCAGAAGACCGCATTCTTCCACCTCGGCAACCTTGTCGAATTCGGCGAGACCGGCCAGATCTTCACCAATCCGGTGGATAGCCGCACCGAGAGCTACATTACCGGCCGGATCGGCTGAGGCCGGACCGTCTTCGATGCAACGGGGCAGGGCGAACCCCTGTCCCATCCAAGGATGAGGCACCAGAATGCCGGAAACTCACATTCAAACCGTCTTCGACCGCGATCTCGAATCCATCCAGGCGATGATCATGAAGATGGGCGGACTCGTCGAGGCGGCGATCACCGATTCCGCCCGGGCGCTCGAAGAGCGCGACGAGGCCCTGGCCGATGCCGTGCGCGGCAATGACGCCGCCATCGACGATCTCGAGACCCGGGTGAACGAAGAGGCGATCCGCGTGATCGCCATGCGCCAGCCCACCGCCATCGACCTGCGCACCATCGTTTCGGTGATGAAGGTCTCGGGCAATCTGGAACGCATCGGCGACTATTCGAAGAACATCGCCAAGCGCGCCACCGTGCTGACCCAGATGAGCCAGATCCATGACACCGCACCTGCGATCCGCCGCATGGCCAAGGCGGTGGAGCTGATGCTGATCGACGCGCTCGACGCCTATATCAAGCGCGACGAGAAGCTCGCCCGCGACGTGATCCTGCGCGATGCCGAAGTCGACCAGATGTACAACGCGCTGTTCCGCCAGTTCCTGACCTACATGATGGAAGACCCGCGCAACATCACCGGCTGCATGCACCTGCATTTCATCGCCAAGAACATCGAGCGGATGGGCGACCACGTCACCGGCATCGCCGAGCAGGTGGTCTATCTGGTGACCGGCGAGCTGCCGGCCGAGGACCGCCCCAAGGCCGACCGCACCTCGTTCCAGAAGATGACCGGGGAGTAAGCGGGTGTCGCCGTCCCAGCCCACGGTGCTCGTCGTCGATGACGAACCGTCCCAGCGGGAGCTTCTGTCCTACAATCTCGAAGCCAGCGGCTACCGGGTGATCTCGGCGGCCAATGGCGAAGAGGCGCTGATGCTGGTCGCGGAGGACCATCCCGACCTGGTCGTGCTTGACTGGATGCTGCCCTCGGTCTCCGGGATCGAGGTCTGCCGCCAGATCAAGAGCCGCTCCGAGACGCGCAGCCTGCCGATCATCATGATCTCGGCGCGCGCCGAGGAGACCGACCGGGTCCGCGGGCTGGAGACCGGCGCCGACGATTATGTGACGAAGCCGTATTCGGTGGCGGAGCTGATGGCGCGGGTGCGCTCGCAGCTGCGCCGCACGCGGCCCGCCACGGTCGGCGAGACGCTGGAATTCCAGGACATCGTGCTCGATGCGGAAAGCCACAAGGTGTTCCGTTCGGACCAGCCGCTGAAGCTCGGGCCGACGGAATTCCGTCTGCTCTCGACCTTCATGGAGAAACCCGGCCGCGTCTGGAGCCGCGAGCAGCTGCTCGACCGTGTCTGGGGCCGCGACATCTATGTCGACACGCGGACCGTCGACGTCCATATCGGACGGCTGATCAGAAGGCCGCGGCGAATGGGGCTTGGCATCGGTCCGGTCTACTCCACGTTGTCAATGTGCTCGCGCAATTGGTCTATGGCCGTCTTGAGGTCAAGCCCGAGCCGGGTCAGTTCGGCATATTGCGCCTTTTCCCGCAAACGGTCTGCCTCGCGGTCGAGTTCCTCGGCCAGAAGCTGCAGCCGCCGCCCCGCGGGACGGCAGGACGCGGCAACACCCCGCGCCTCCAGCAGATGCGCCCCGAGGCGCGCCAGCTCCTCGCGGATGTCGGCGCGCGCGGCCGGCGCGCGGGTCTGGCCGTCGAAGGCCGGGCTCTGGCCGCGGCCGTTCGGGGCGGCCCCGTTGAAGGACTGGGCGGTCGCGCAGGCGGAGAAGGACAGGACGGCGGCAAGGGCCACGGGAAGCGGGAGGGTCATGCAAGCCTCTTCGGGTGGAAATGCGTTCCCTTGCGACATGGGCCGACCACAGGCTCACGCAAGGTCGCGGCGGCTCACATTCGCGCGGGGCGCGCCGCCCGGAACCGCTTGGCAGCGCGCGGCGGCCGCGCTAAGGGAGGCCATGCTCTCCTATCAGCACGCCTATCACGCCGGAAACGCGGCCGATGTCCACAAGCACGCGCTGCTTGCCGTGGCGCTCGACTACATGGGCCGCAAGCCGAAGCCGATGACCTACATGGAAACCCATGCCGGGCGCGCGCTCTACGACCTCGGCGGCCCCGAGGCGGCCAAGACCGGCGAGGCGGCGGCGGGCATCCGCAGGATGGAAGGCTGGTTCCCGGAAGGCCACCCCTATGCCCAGGCGCTCGACGCCGCGCGGCAACTCGGCGGCGCGGAGGCCTATCCCGGCTCGCCGATCGTCGCGGCCACGCATCTGCGCGACACCGACCGGCTGATCCTGGCGGAAAAGCACCCGCAGGAGGTCGCCGCGCTGAAGCAGGCGATCAGCTGGGCCGAGATCCACGCCGCCGACGGGCCGCAGCTGGCCCTGTCGCTGACCCCGCCCGAGCCGCGGCGAGGACTGATGCTGATCGACCCGTCCTACGAGGTGAAGGCCGAATGGACGGCGATCCCCGAGCTTGCCGCCAAGATCCGCCGCAAATGGCCGGTCGGGGTGATCCTGCTGTGGTATCCGATCCTCGCATCGGGCGCGCACGAGCCGCTGACCGGAAAGCTGGCGGCGATGGCGGGCGATGCCGTGACCAGCGAAGTGCGCTTCCCGCCGGCGCGGCCCGGCCACGGCATGATCGGCAGCGGGCTCTGGGCGGCGAATGCGCCCTGGGGCTGGGACGAGGCGGCAAAGGCGCTGGAGGCGCGCTTCGCCGCCCTCTGAGATCAGCGGTGCAGCCGCTGGACGTGGATGTAGCCGGCCTGGTCGCTGACCCATTGGCGACTGTCCCAGACCATGCCGTCGGCGCCGACCCAGTAGAGGTTGGTGAACTCGCGCCCGCCTTCCATCGCGTAGCAGCTTTCGCGCATCCGCGTCGTCGAATGGCGCATCTGCAGGACCACCCGGTCCTCGCCGCCCTCGTTGGCCAGCTCGCAGAAGAAGCGGTCCTTGCGGATGCTTTCGTCGCCCGCGATGTAGCGCAGGTCCCGCGCATATCTGGCCGGGGCGCGCCGGGGCAGTGCCGTCTCCAGGCCCGAGGTCGTCGCGGCCAGCAGGTCCGGTCCGAGGCCGCGGGTCGAGAACAGCGCGCCTTCCTTCAGCGTCAGGGTCACGCCGTTCAGCGTGATCCAGGTCACCGAATTGCCGTTCGTGCCGAACACGATCGCAGTCGCCTGGTCGCCGGTCACAGGCACGTCGATCAGGATCAGCGGCATCGCCGCCGCCTCGACCTCGGCGCGGGTGATCACCGGACCGGTCCGCTCGGGTGCGGGGCGGACCGCGGCGACGATGGTCTGCAGCGATCCGCGGATGATCGAGTTGATCGAGGTGTCCACCGGCGCGTTCCCGCAGCCGCCGAGGACCGACGCCGCCAGGAGCGCCGCTAAGCCGAGCTTGCGCGTCTTCATCGCCAGAACCGTCCCCACTGCTCTTCGACCCGCTCCTGCCGGCCCTTCTCGACAAGGCCGTAGAGCCGGCCGCCCACATCCAGGCGGGCACCGCCGTCGCGCTGCAGCGGCCGCATGGTGAATTCCGGCACCGCCGTGGTCGACCGGCCGCTGAACCAGGCCATCGGAATGGTCAGCGTGATGCCCTTGTCGAAGGAGCCTTCGCCGTAATCCGAGGCCGAGACATCGGTGAAGGTCGCGAAGGCGCCGACCTTCCAGCCATTGCCGTAGGTGCGCTCCAGCTTGAAGGTCGCGCCGTCATCGCCGGCCAGGTAGCGCCCGACATCGACCTGCGCCAGGTAGTCCTCGTAGCGGTAGTAGACCGAGCCATGGCCGGTGACGACGTCGTAGTCCTGCAGGCCGAAACGGCCGTCATAGTCGCGCTGCTTCACGTAGTTCAGTTCGGCGCCGAGCGCGAAGGGCGTGTCATAGGGCGCCCAGAGCACCTCGCTCGAGACGCCGGCGAACATCCGCTCCAGGTAGCCCGCGGTCATCCGGCCGAAGAGATCCTGGCCGGGACGGAAGTAATAGGCCGCCTGCAGGGTCTCGAGCCCGGGATCGCCCTCCTCGTCATAGAGCGGGAAATCCGAGCGGACATGCGGCAGCACGCTGTCCGAGACCCGCGAGTTCTGGTCGAGGTTGCCGACCACCTTCTTGGTGACCGAGCCCGAGAACACCAGCCCCTTGGCCAGCTCGGTCCCGGCGCCGAGGCGCAGCCCCAGATCCGCGCGGAACGGGTTCGACGGGTCGAACAGGCTGGTGCGCATGTAGGGTTCGAGCTGCCACTGGAAGCGCGGATAGAATTCCTCAACCTCGTCGGCGCGGCGCAGGCGCGGCGGGGTGCTTGCCACGGCCGCCGAGGCGAGCATCCGCTCCGCCCCGTCCGCGGCGACCTCGTTGCGTTCCAGGTCGCTGCGCCGGAAGGTGAAGGACGGCAGTTCCATCCCCGCCGACATCGGCACGATGGTGAAGATCTCCACCGAGGGCGGCAGCACCGTCGTCATCAGCCGCGCGGCGCGGCCCATCGCCTGGGGCTGGGCGCCGTAGCCCGAATTGCGCAGGTAGAGCGTGGCGCTGGTGCCGTCGATCCGCAGCCCCTCCATCTCCAGCCGTTCGAGCAGCAGCACCTCCGAAAGGCGCGACGACACGGCGGCGCGGGCCTCCGCGCTTTCGCTCCAGCTGGTGGCATAGGCCTCGGGCGCGGCGGCGCGCGACGGGCGCGGCGTGATCGGGAACGGCGCGCCGTCCAGCGAGCCCCCGGTCGGCGGACGGTCCGGGTTGAAGTTGAAGGACAGCGAGATGCCGATTTCCGAGCCGTACATGTAATAGGCAGACAGCTCCGTGCCGCCCTCGGTCAGGTAGGTCGCGCCGAAGTTGAGCGCCGAGGCGCGGTCGAACACGCCGAGCTCTTCGGATTCCAGCGTGTAGTGGTCGCTGGAATACTCCGCCTTCAGCAGCAGGTTGTCGCGGACCAGCCATTCGACCGAGCCGAAAGCCCCGATCTCGCCGCGGAACAGGGTGTCGAGGTTCGGCTCGCCGCCCTCCTCGACCTGGTCCGGGGTCAGCCGCGGCCGGTCGCCGAAGCCAGAGAGCACCGAATTGCCCGCCAGCCGGCCCCAGCCGGCACCGCCCGACACCCGAAGGCGGCGACCGAGATGCTTGGAGGCAACGACATATTCCGCGCCGTAGATGCCGGTGCCGATGAAATCCTGCAGGCCGACCGTGACCGCCGGCAGCAGGTCGGTCTCCTCGATCGCGGTGAAGCGCAGGTCGAAGCTGCGGTCGTAATAGGTGCTGAAGCCCGCTGCGTCGAAATCCTGGATCTCGGTATAGCGGAAGCCGCCGAACAGCCGCGGATGGACCTGGGCGCCGAACTGGTAGCGGGTCATGCCGGCGAAATGGCCGATGGTGAAGGACAGCTCGCCGTCCGGCTTGGTGAAGGCGGACGGCGTCTCGATCGCGCCCGGCACGTTGAACAGCGTCATCGACGGCCAGTCCCCCGGCCGGAATTCCTGCGCCGCGACGGCCTGGCCCGCGAAAATGCAAAGGACCGACACGCCGGTCCGCAGTCTTGTTCTGAACGCAGCCTTGCCGCTCACGATCCACCCACCTCAAACGTCCTGGCCGACTGTCGGCTGGCGGAAAACGATCCGCAACCGCTGCTCCCCGCATCCCGGGAGCGCATCGGGCCTTGTGCCATTTTTCACACGCCCGGCCTCGGTTCAGGCCTGGCGCTGGCTGCCATCCGCCATCGCGCCCTCGACCCAGCGGGCCAGCACCGCGCGGGCGGCCGCCGTGTCGTTGTCGTCGACCGCCTCGCGCAGGTCGCGCAGGAAGGTGGCCACCTCGATCTCCGAAAGGCTCGACTCCCGCGCCCGGGTAATCTTGGGATGCTCGGTCGTGACGCGCCCCTCGCCGATCAGCAGTTCCTCGTGCATCTTCTCGCCCGGCCGCAGCCCGGTGACGGTGATCTCGATGTCGCCGTCGGGATGGGCCGCGTCGCGCACGGTGTAGCCGGCCGCCTCGATCATCTGCCGGGCCAGGTCGATGATCGCCACCGGCTTGCCCATGTCGAGGACGAAGACATCGCCGCCGGTGGTCAGCGCGCTGGAGATCAGCAGGAGCCGCGCCGCCTCGTCGATGGTCATGAAATAGCGGGTCACCGCCTCATGGGTCAGCGTCACCGGCCCGCCATTGGCGATCTGGTCCTGGAAGAGCGGGATCACCGAGCCCGAGGATCCCAGCACATTGCCGAAGCGCACCATCGAGAACAGCGGGCCCGGACGGGTCGCCATGTCCTGGATGATCAGCTCCGACAGCCTCTTGGACGCGCCCATCACGTTGGTCGGGCGCACCGCCTTGTCGGAGGAGACCAGGATGAACCGCTCCACCCCGCTGTCGCGCGCCGCGTCGGCCAGCGCCTTGGTGCCGAGCACGTTGTTGCGCAGCCCCGCGATCGGATTGGTCTCGACCAGCGGCACATGCTTGTAGGCCGCCGCATGCAGCAGGATATGGACGCCCTCGCGCGACATCACCGACCGGCACAGCGCCTCGTCGGTGACCGAGCCCAGCACCGGCACGAGCTCCACATCCGGGAACAGGCCGCGCAGTTCGAGATCGATGCTGTAGAGCGCCAGCTCGCTCGACTCCATCATCACAAGCCGCTTCGGCGCCAGCGCCAGAAGCTGGCGGCAGAGCTCCGACCCGATCGAGCCGCCCGCGCCGGTCACCATGACGGTGCGGTCTCGGAAGGTGCTGCGGGCCAGGGTCATGTCGCTTTGGAAGGACTTGCGCTGCAGGAAATCCGCCGGGCTGACCGGGGCCAGCTTCGAGGGCAGCGCCTCTTCGCCGGTCAGCTGGGCGAAGGAGGGCAGCGCCTGGACATCGACGCCGAGCGGAACCAGCTGGTGATGGATGCGCGAGCGCTTCACCGCCGACAGCGACGGCATCGCGAGCAGCACCTTGGAGACGCGCTTTTCGGCCACGACCCGGGGCAGCTCGATCGGCGCCCAGACCGGCAGGCCGGAGACGAAGACGCGGTGCAGCGCGGGGTTGTCGTCGACGAAGCCGACCGGCACCAGGAAGGCGTCGTGGCGCAGCGCGTTGGCCAGCTGGATGCCGGTACGCCCGGCACCGTAGATCAGCACGGCGGTGCGCGGGTGGCGGCGGCTGAGAATGGTCATCAGAACGAAGCGCAGCAGCACCCGCGAGCCGACGATGCCGATGAAGAGAATGAGGCCGAAATTGACGAAGGCGGACCAGGGCAGCGCGTGATCGACAAGGCTGTTGAGCGACGCCCCCACCCCGGCAACCATGACCGCATAGGCGAAGGCCAGATGGACACCGTTGGTCTCGAACCCGTTCAGCCGGATCCGCGGCAGGCCCAGGAACAGCGAGACCATCGCGGCAAAGACCATGAGCGCGATGGCGATCGAGCCGTTCTCCCAGATCGCGGCACCGACATCCGTGCCGTCGCTGCGGAAGAAATTTGCCAGCAGGAGTGCCGCCGGAACGATGCACACATCGAATCCGACCAGGATCCACCGCTTCTGCATCATCGTCAGCGAACTGACCAACCCGTAAATGCTCTGATCTTCGCGATCCACGCTAACCTTCCGTTACCTGCAAGGCTTCCCACCGGCCTTGGCACCGGGAACAACAGATATTGATTGTCAAATCAATGGAACAAAGATGCTTAACATGAGGTAGCCAGTTCCCGCATCTTCAATTTTCGGAATTTTTCCGTCCTGATCTCCCTGCCAGAACCGCCCCCTCCCGTCCTGACGTCAAATTCAGAAAGAATTTACCAATCATGTCAGTCGTTCGCACTTTTTTTCTGCGATGCGGCGACCGCTGGGGACCAAATGCCACGCCTAGGTTGATTTCAGCCGATGGAGGGGAAGAACTGCCCAAAAAGTTTGCACGAGTATAAGGACGTCGAGACAGACCGTCCGGTTGTCGCGGTAGATCAGGTCGAGCCGCGCCTTGCGCGGGACGCAGCGGCGCCGGTAGACGCTATCGGTTTCCGCCGCACTGGCACAGCCTGCGAGCAGCCGCGCCTCGTGACGGTGGAACCGCAGGGTGGCAAGCCCCGTGATTCCCGGACGGCAGGCCAGCACTTCGCGGTAGAGTTCGGGCGCCGCTTCGACATAGCGGCGCAGCGGCGGGCGCGGGCCGACCAGGCTGAGATCGCCGCGCAGCACATTCCAGATCTGGGGCAGCTCGTCGAGCCGGACCGCACGCAGCCAGCGTCCCGTCCGGGTGATCTGGTCCGCCTTGTCGCCGCCGGTCACCCCGCCGCGCCGAGGGTCCACGGTCATCGTGCGGAACTTGACCAGGGTGAAGCCCGCATCGGCGGCCTTCATCCGCTCGGAGAGGTAGAAGACCGGCCCGCCGTCGAGGATCAGGATCAGCAGCGCGATCACTGCCATGACCGGCAGGACCGGCACCAGCAGCAGCAGACAGACGGCCAGGTCCAGGACCCGCTTTGCCGGGGTCACGGGCGCCCCCCGCCGGCCAGCAGCCAGTCTGCGGCAAGCGCGGCAGGCGCGGCGCCGGCGGTGTCCAGATCCGGCCAGAGCGCCTGCATGCGCGCCACGGGAGGGCGACTGGCTGATCGGCATGGGCATGGCCGCCGCCGCGCGGCCCAACATGCTGGTGCCCTCGGAGGCGCGGGTGACGCTGGCGGGCGACCGCGCCACGGTCGAGACCGACATGACCGATATCGGCACCGGCACTTACGCGATCCTGAGCCAGATCGCCGCCGAGATGCTGGGCCTGCCCGCCGCCAATGTCACCGCCACGCTCGGCGATACCGACCTGCCGGGCGCCAGCGGCTCGGGCGGCAGCTTCGGCGCGGGGTCTTCGGGGTCTTCGGTCTTCCTCGCGGCGAAGGCGCTGCGCGGCAAGATCGCCGCGCTGATGGGCGCAGACGAGGCCGACCTGACGCTGAAGGACGGGCTGGCCCGCGCCGGCAATGTCGAGACGCGCCTGGCCGATCTGGTGGCAGAGCCGATCGCCGCCACCGCGAAGATCGAGGGCGGACGGATGGCCAAGGAGACCCACCAATCGGGCTACGGCGCGCATTTCTGCGAGGTCGCGGTCCATGCCCTGACCGGCGAGATCCGCGTCCGCCGCTTCGAGGGCACCTTCGCCGCCGGGCGCATCCTCAACGAGAAGACCGCGCGCTCGCAATGCATCGGCGGGATCGTCTGGGGGATCGGCGCGGCGCTGACCGAGGAGCTGGTGCATGACGACCGCACCGGCCAGCCGGTGACCCGCGACCTGGCCAGCTACCACGTCCCGGCCCATGCCGACGTGCCGCAGATCGGCGTGACCTTCCTCGGGGAGCGCGACGATGCCGCCAACCCGATCCAGGCCAAGGGCGTGGGCGAGCTGGGCATCTCGGGCGCAGGCGCCGCGGTGCTGAACGCGGTGGCCAACGCGACCGGGCGCCAGCAGCGCCGCGCCGAGCAGGAAGCCGAGGCCCTTCACCGCGTTCTTCGAGCCGGTCAGCACCGCCACCCAGCGGAACAGCCCGCCCCCGCCCGAGGGCGCCAGCAGCTTGACCGCGGACTTCGAGGACATCTTGGCCAGGTCCTTGGCCACGCCCGAAACGCCCTGCACGCACATCACGAAGGCGACCGAGGCCGCCACCGACCAGCCCGGATCGAGCTGCGCCAGCGCCAGGAGCGCGGCAACCTGCAGCGCCAGCCCGGCATAGAGTGTCGGTGCCAGCCCGAAGCGCGCCGCGATCCAGCCCGCGCAGAGATTGGTGGCCATGCCCGCCAGCTCGTAGAGCAGGAAGAGATAGGCGAGCTGCACCGCGCTGAAGCCCAGCGTGTGGAAATGCAGCAGCACCAGCATCCTCAGCGCGCCGTCGGTGAGCATGAAGGCCCAATAGGCCGCCGTCACCGCGACATAGGCCGAGAGCCCCTCGGGCCGCGCCGTCACAGCGCGGCTCCGACCATCAGCGCGACATCGACCAGCCGGTTCGCATAGCCCCATTCGTTGTCGTACCAGGCATAGACCTTCAGCTGCGTGCCGTTCACGACCATGGTCGAGGGCGCATCGACGATCGAGCTGCGCGGATCGTTGGTGTAGTCGGCCGAGACCAGCGGCCGGGTCTCGTAGCCGAGGATGCCCTTCAGCGGACCGTTGGCGGCGGCCTCGAAGGCGGCATTCACCTCTTCGGCGGTGGTCTCGCGCTCCAGCTCGAAGACGCAGTCGGTCAGCGAGGCGTTCAGCAGCGGCACCCGCACCGCGTGGCCGTTCAGCCGGCCGGTCAGCTCGGGATAGATCAGCGTGATCGCCGTGGCCGAGCCGGTGGTGGTCGGGATCAGCGAATTGAGCGCCGAGCGCGCGCGGCGCAGGTCCTTGGCGGGGCGGTCCACCATGGTCTGGGTGTTGGTGACGTCATGGATCGTGGTGATCGAGCCGTGGCGGATGCCGAAGGTTTCATGCACCACCTTCACCACCGGCGCGAGGCAGTTGGTCGTGCAGGAGGCGGCGGTGACGATGTGATGCGCTTGCGGGTCGTAGCTCCCGTCGTTGACGCCGTAGACGATATTCGCGGTCGGGCCGTCCTTGACCGGCGCCGAGACGACGACCTTCTTCACGCCGTCGGCAAAATAGGGCGCGATCTTCGCCTCGGTCTTGAACACGCCGGTGCAGTCGATCACCACATCGACGCCGTCGAGCGGCAGCGCGTCGATCGACTTCGCCCCGATGAAGGGCAGCCGCGTGCCGTTGATCGTCACGCTGTCCGCGTCATGCGAGAACGCCGCGTCCCAGCGGCCATGCACCGTGTCGAATTCCAGAAGATGGGCATGCATCTCCGGATCGCCGACGGCGTCGTTGATCCAGGCGATCTCCGCGCCCTTTTCCAGCAGCGGCTTCAGCGCCAGCTTGCCCATGCGGCCGAGGCCGTTCAGCGCGTAGGTGGTCATGCCGGTTCTCCTTCGGGCATGCGGCCGATATCGTCGACGGCGGATTGCAGCGAGATGCGGTCGAGCGTAGCCAGCGGCAGCGCGGCAAAGGCCTCGATCCGGTGCTTGAGCGCGCCATAGGCCTGCTGGAAGGCCAGCGCCCTCTCGGCCTCGGTGCCTTCGGCCTTGACCGGATCGGGCATGCCCCAATGGCCGCTGACCGGCTGGCCCTCCCAGGCGGGACACTCCTCGTTGGCCGCCTGGTTGCAGACGGTAAAGACGAAATCCAGCTGCGGCGCCTCCGGCCCGGTGAACTCCGCGATGTTCTTCGCCCGGAGCGGCGACAGGTCATGGCCCTTGTCAGCCAGCACCTTCAGCGCAAAGGGGTTCAGATCGGATTGCGGGCGGGTGCCGGCGGAATGCACCTCGAACCGGTCCCCTGCGATGGCGCGCAGGAGGGACTCGGCAAAGATCGAGCGGGCGGAATTGCCGGTGCAGATGAAGAGCACGCCGTATTTTCGGTCGGTCATGGGAAGGGGTCCGGTGCTGTTGGGCAGGCAGAGCGCAGGGCGGCCGCGGCAGCACTCGGCGAAGAGCCCGCCGAACAGCCGTTGCACGCTTGTCATTCGGATGGAGTAGAGGAGCGACGTCCCCGCCCTGTCCTGGTCGACCAGCCCGGCGCCGTGGAGCGCGGAGAGGTAGGCCGAGAGGGTGCTGGCGCGGAGCTCCAGCGCCGCGGCCAGCTCGCCGGCCGGAACGCGGTCGGGAAAGCGGCGCATGAGCAGCCGGAAGACCGCCAGCCTCTGGGGATGGCCGAGCACGGAGAGCTGGGCAGGGATATCTTTTTCCATATTTCACGTATATTCGAAGTAATGACGTTTGAAAGTGAAACTTTCATGACAGGTCCCGGCACCCACCCTGCACAGCAGCGGACCGTCACCGCTGTTGCGGAAAGGCTCAGGCCGTGCCGAGACCGGCCATCCCGGCCTCGCGCGCCTTGGCTGGCACCATCGGAATGTCCGGCGCGGCAGGCTCGGACTGTGCCGTCCGGCTATCCGGCAGGACAGTGCCGATACCGACGAAGACGGCGTCCTGCACCTGCCCCGGCACGTTCCGGATCAGGGTCCGCGCCAACCGCCTTGACGGCAGGGACCGCGCTCTCGGGGGACGGCAAGCGCCATTGCGCAAATTTGCCAAGGTCCGCAATCCTCCGTCCTCGCCCGCATTTATCCTGCCGATGCCGTGGCCGGCATGACGAGGGACGGGCAGGGAATGCGCGGAAGACGCCACCGGTCCGGGCACAGACGCGATCGGCGCGGAACCGGAACCCGCCGGTCGGAGATGCGGCATCGCGCGGCCATCGGCCCGGTGCCCCTGCCGAACGGACATCAGCCGCTGCAAGGCAGCTAGCGCAGGTCATGCAATCGCCGGGAAAAGTCCCCCGGACCTTTTCCCGATCCGGCTCGCATCTCGGCCCAGCTGCGTCGGCAGCACCCGCTCCGGGCCCGCCAGAGGGACCGGCCGCGATGCGTCCATGCCTGCAGGCTCTTGTTTTGCGTCCGCGCCCTGGCAGCATCCGGTTTCGGCAGCCTTGCGTTGCCGAGACCCGCGGCCCGGCCGCAGGCCACCATGGCAGGCGCGGGTTCCGCAGGCCTCGCCAGCGGTGCCCGGAGTTGCCCGCCGCCCAGCCGGTCCGCCGCCCGGTCGAGCAGGCAGCGCCCGCCGAGCATCATCGCGCCCGTGCCGCCGCCCGCAGCCGGCTGTCCCGCGAGAATCACGCCCAAAGGACCGTTCATGGCTGCCGCTCCATTCCCTGCCGCGCCCGGAGCCCCGAACGGACCTCCGTCTTGCCGCGCACAATTGCATCCCCGCCAACTCTGTCGTAGCGCAGGGGACGTGCTGACAGGATGATATTCGAATGCTAACCAGCGTGAATGCCGCGATCCGCCGCGGGCTTGTCGACGGGCTGCCCTTCCTGCTGGTGATCGTGCCCTTCGGCCTGCTCTTCGGCGTCGCCGGGACCGGGGCCGGGCTGCCGATCGCCCAGACCATGGCCTTCACCGTGCTGGTGATCGCGGGGGCCGCCCAGTTCACCGCGCTGCAGCTGCTGCAGGACAACGCGCCGGTGCTGGTCATCCTGCTGACCTCGCTGGCGGTGAACCTGCGGATGGCGATGTATTCCGCGTCGCTGGCCCCGCATCTGGGCAAGGCCAAGCTGTGGCAGAAGGGGCTGGCCGCCTATCTGCTGGTCGACCAGAGCTATGCGCTCGCCCATCCCGCCTTCGAGGCCGAGACGGAGGCGCCGCTGGCGAACAAGCTGGCCTATTTCCTGGCGACGATGGGGACGATCGCCCCTGCCTGGTATCTCGCGACCTATGCCGGCGCGCGGCTCGGCGCCGCGGTGCCCGAGGGATTCGCGCTCGATTTCGCGGTGCCGATCACCTTCATCGCGCTGATCGCGCCGGCGCTGAAGACCCTGCCCCATGTCGCGGCCGCGGCGACCTCTGTCGCGCTGGCGCTGGCGCTGAGCTGGATGCCGTTCAGCCTCGGCCTGATCCTGGCCGCCCTCGCGGCGATGGCCGTGGGCGCGCAGACCGAACTCTGGATGGAGAAGCGCAGATGACCGCCGACGCAGCGACGATATGGACCGTGATCGCCGGGCTGGCGGCGGGCACCTTCCTGATCCGGTTTTCCTTCCTCGGCCTCTTCGGCCAGGGCAGCTTCCCGGAATGGGCGCTCAGGATGCTGCGCTACACGCCGGTGGCGGTTCTGCCGGGGCTGGTCGCGCCGCTGGTGCTCTGGCCGCAGGCCACCCAGGGCGAGACCGATCCGGCCCGGCTGCTGGCCGCGCTGGCCTGACCGGCAATGGCGAGGGCGTGCGCAGCCCGGAGGCGGCCGGGGCGCGGGCCATGTTCTCGCATGGCGCGGTCTTCGCCGAGGTGGCGGTCGATCCCGACCTGCTGCAGATCCGGGTGACGCGGCTGATCGGCGCCTTTGCCGCCGGGCGGATCATCAATCCGAAGCTCGCGGAAAGCCAGCTTCTGGGCGGGATGATCTGGGGTCTCGGCTTCGCGCTTCAGGAGGAGGCCATCCACGATCCGCGCACCGGCCGGGCGGTCAATGGCGATCTCGCGGGCTATCACGTGCCGGTCAATGCCGACCTGCCGATGATCGAGGCGCTGACCGTCCCCGAGGAGGACCCCTTCGTCAACGCGCTCGGGGTCAAGGGCGTTGGCGAGATCGGCATCACCGGCTCGGCCGGGGCGATCGCCAATGCGGTCTGGCACGCGACCGGCAAGCGGGTGCGGCGCTTCCCGGTCCATGTCGAGGACCTGCTCTGAGCGGGCCGCGTTAATCCTTTGGGAGGACTCGCCGCCTACCTTGCGCTCCGGCCCCCCGCGGGGCCGGGCTGCGAAAGGGACCGCGCATGGCGACAAGCTCCAAATCCGTTCTTCTGGTCGATGACGAGCAGATGCTGCTCGACATGACCGCCATGGCCTGCGGTGCGGCGGGCTTCACCGCGCTCAAGGCGGCGAGCGGGCCGGAGGCGCTGGCGCAGCTGGCCGAGCATCCCGAGATCGGGCTGATCCTGACCGATATCGGCCTGACCAACGAGATGGACGGCTTCGCGCTGGCCGCCGAGGCGCGGCGGATGCGGCCGGATCTGAGGCTGATCTTCTTTTCCGGCTATGGCGACCAGGCCGAGCGCCCCGCGGAATTCTCCGATGCGAAGGTGCTGGGAAAGCCGGTGCCGCTGGCGGTTCTGCGCAGCGAGATCGGCGCCGCATTGGCGGACTGATCCGGCAGCCTTCCGGCCCTGCCGCCCGCCTGCGAGAGCCGGCCCGACCCGGCGGCCGTTGGTTAATCGTCCGGAGGCGAGCCGGTGCGGGCCTGCCTGCAAGTCCCGGCATCCGAGCGCGGCGCTGAGGCCTCGGGCGGCAGCGCCGCCAGCTCCGACTGACCCCGCCAGGCCGCGAGCAGCGCCAGCACCGGCAGCGCGAAGAGGATCGTCGCCATCAGCGACACGTCGGGCGGCACCGTCTTCGGCGCCGAGCGCAGCAGCTGGGTATAGGCGGTCCAGGAAGCCACCGCCGCCAGCAGCCAGACATCCCCCGCCCCGAGATGCAGCCGCAGCACCGCCATCGGATCGCCCTCGCCGAGGATCACCGCCACCCCGAGGAAGGAGACCGCCACCGCCAAGCCCTGGCGCGCCGAGAGCCGCGCCTTTCCGAGCGCCGCCGAACTGACGAGGATCAGCATCGGCATCACCGCCAGCAGCAGCGCGGCATTCGCCACCGGCGACAGGGTCAGCGCCGTGTAGGTCGCCTGCTGGAAGCCCACCACCCCGGTCAGCGCCAGCCCGAGGAGCCACGGCGATTGCCGCGCCAGCCCCGCCCGGTGCGCCCAGAGGCCGCGCGCGGTGAAGGGCAGGAAGGCCGCCGCCGCCACGATCCAGCGCAAAAGGTTCAGCGTCTCGGGATCGAGCAGGCCGCGAATCGCGCGGCCGGTGACGAAATTGCCCGCCCACATCAGGCAGGCGCCTGCCAGCGCCGCCGCTGCCCAAGCGTTGCGCGTCGCCGCCCCGGTGTCCGCTCTGCCTGCCGCCATCTGCCCGTCCTCCGTCTGCCGCCCCCCCGATACGCCCGAAGGCCCTTGAGTTCCAGCGGCTTGCACCCCCTTTCGGACGGCTTGACCGGTTCGATTGATCCATGTCAAACCCGGCTGCGACATATGGGCCCGGAAATTTTTTGCGACCTGCAGACAATCGAATATTTGCCGGCTGCGCCCCGCGCCTTAGAACTGGAGCAAAGAAAACGGGCCCCGGCCGAACCGGAGCTTTCTGTCTGGAATGTTAGGGAGGCAACGCATGGCAGACGCCGCCAGCGCATCGCACGACCATGAGCCGAAAGGGTGGTTCACCCGCTGGTTCATGTCGACAAACCACAAGGATATCGGGATCCTCTATCTCTTCACCGCGGGCGTGGTGGGGCTGATCTCGGTCATCCTGACCGTCTACATGCGGCTGGAGCTGATGAGCCCCGGCGTCCAGTACATGTGCATGGAAGGCTTCATGGCCGATCCCTGCACCCCCGACGGCCATATCTGGAACGTGATGATCACCTATCACGGCGTCCTGATGATGTTCTTCGTGGTGATCCCCGCGCTCTTCGGCGGCTTCGGCAACTATTTCATGCCGCTGATGATCGGCGCGCCGGACATGGCCTTCCCGCGGCTGAACAATCTCAGCTTCTGGTTCTATGTCGCGGGCACCTGCCTCGGCATCGCCTCGATGTTCGCGCCCGACGGGCTCGAGGGCACCGGCTCCGGCGTCGGCTGGGTGCTCTACCCGCCGCTCTCGACCTCCTATCCGGGCATGTCGATGGACCTGGCGATCTTCGCGGTCCATGTCTCGGGGGCCTCGTCGATCCTCGGCGCGATCAACATGATCACCACCTTCCTCAACATGCGCGCACCCGGCATGACGCTGCACAAGGTGCCGCTCTTCGCCTGGTCGATCTTCGTCACCGCCTGGCTGATCCTGCTGTCCCTGCCGGTGCTGGCGGGCGCGATCACCATGCTGCTGACCGACCGCAACTTCGGGACGACCTTCTTCCAGCCTTCGGGCGGCGGCGATCCGATCCTCTACCAGCACATCCTGTGGTTCTTCGGCCATCCGGAAGTCTACATCATCATCCTGCCGGGCTTCGGCCTGATCAGCCACGTGATCGCGACCTTCTCGAAGAAGCCGATCTTCGGCTACCTGCCGATGGTCTACGCGATGGTCGCCATCGGCGTGCTGGGCTTCGTCGTCTGGGCGCATCACATGTACACCGTCGGCCTCAGCCTGACGCAGCAGAGCTACTTCATGCTCGCGACCATGGTGATCGCCGTGCCCACAGGGGTGAAGGTGTTCAGCTGGCTTGCCACGATGTGGGGCGGGTCGGTCGAGTTCAAGACGCCGATGCTCTGGGCGATGGGCTTCCTCTTCCTCTTCACCATCGGCGGCGTGACCGGCGTGGTGCTGAGCCAGGCGGGCATCGACCGGGCCTATCACGACACCTATTACGTCGTGGCGCATTTCCACTACGTGATGAGCTTGGGCGCGGTGTTCTGCATCTTCGCGGGCATCTATTACTGGATCGGCAAGATGTCGGGGCGGCAGTACCCCGAAACCTTGGGCAAGATCCATTTCTGGATGATGTTCATCGGCGCCAACATGACCTTCTTCCCGCAGCACTTCCTCGGGCGGCAGGGCATGCCGCGGCGCTACATCGACTACCCGGAGGCCTTCGCCACCTGGAACATGGTCTCCTCGCTCGGCGCCTTCCTCAGCTTCGCGTCCTTCATCCTGTTCATCTACATCGTCTGGGTGACCCTGACCAAGGGCGCCAAGGTGACCGAGAAGAACTACTGGAACGAATACGCGGACACGCTGGAATGGACCCTGCCCTCGCCGCCGCCGGAGCACACCTTCGAGCAGCTGCCGAAGCAGAGCGACTGGGACAAGGGCCACGCCCACTGACCGGAGAACCGGGCAGAGGCACCTGAGACACGGGGCTTCCGCGCAAGCGGAGGCCCTTTTTGCTGTCCGGAACAGCCCTTGGGCAGACTGCCGGACCGGAACCGGCGCGCGGCCAGCCTCGGGGCATTGACCGCCCCGACGCTGCGATGGCCGGCAGGCCCTGCCACGCTCGCAGCCGGGCTTCCATCGCCCTCCCTGCAGTTCCATCGCCGGTGCCGCCGGACTTCGGGCCGCGTTCCCGTCGCGCTGGCCTGCCGCCCGAAGGTCGGCGCCGCAGGACCAGCCGCGGGGCGGGACCGGCGCGTCCTGCGGCGACAATTGAGCGGGCCGGATACAGGCGCCACCTTGACGGCGGACGCGGCGCGGCATAGCTCGCGGCCATGGCGCGCGCACCCCTTCTCCAGTTATCCGGCATTTCCCTCACCTTCGGCGGCAATCCCGTCTTCGACGGGCTCGACCTGGTCGTCCAGACCGGCGACCGCGTCGCCCTGGTGGGCCGCAACGGCTCCGGCAAGTCGACCCTCCTGAAGGTCATGGCCGGCATCGTCGAACCCGATCACGGCTCCCGTGTCCTCAGCCCCGGCACCTCGGTCGGCTACATGGAGCAGGACCCCGATCTCTCGGGCTTCGCGACGCTCGGCGATTACGCCGCCAGCGCGCTGGACCCGTCGGAGTCCTACAAGGTGGACATGGTCGCCGAAGGGCTGAAATTCGATCCGGCGACGCCGACCTCGACCGCGTCCGGCGGGCAGAAACGGCGCGCGGCGCTGGCCAAGCTCCTGACCGATCCCGAGATCTTCCGCGAGATGGGCGGGAACGGGCTGCTCGGCGTGACCGTGCCCGAGGAATATGGCGGGGCAGGGGCCTCCTATGTCGCCTACGGGCTGGTGGCGCGCGAGATCGAGCGGGTCGACAGCGGCTACCGCTCGATGATGTCGGTGCAGTCCTCCCTGGTGATGTTCCCGATCCAGGCCTATGGCTCGGAGGAACAGAAGCGGAAATACCTGCCGAAACTGGCCACGGGCGATTTCATCGGCTGTTTCGGCCTGACCGAGCCGGATGCCGGATCGGACCCGGCCGGGATGAAGACCCGCGCGGTCAAGACCGCGGACGGCTACCGCCTGATCGGGTCGAAGATGTGGATCTCGAACAGCCCGATCGCCGATGTCTTCGTCGTCTGGGCGAAATCCGAGGCCCATGGCGGCAAGGTCCGCGGCTTCATCCTGGAAAAGGGCATGAGGTGATGTATCCGATCCATGCCTATGGCTCCGAAGAGCAGCGCCGCCGCTACCTGCCGGGCCTCGCCGCGGGCACGCTGATCGGCGCCTTCGGCCTGACCGAGCCCGATGCCGGATCGGATCCGGCGGGGATGAAGACCCGCGCGGCGAAGACCGCCGGCGGCTACCGCCTGACCGGCTCGAAGATGTGGATTTCCAACGCGCCGATCGCCGATGTCTTCGTCGTCTGGGCGAAATCCGAGGCCCATGGCGGCAAGATCCGCGGCTTCGTGCTGGAAAAGGGCATGAAAGGACTGAGCGCGCCGAAGATCGGCGGCAAGCTCAGCCTGCGGGCCTCGATCACCGGCGAGATCGTGATGGACAATGTCGAGGTCGGCGAAGACGCGCTCCTGCCCGGGATCGAAGGCATGGGCGGGCCCTTCGGCTGCCTGAACCGCGCGCGCTACGGGATCTCCTGGGGCGTGATGGGCGCCGCCGAGGATTGCCTGGCCCGGACCCGGCAATACGGGCTCGACCGGCACCAGTTCAAGCGTCCGCTGGCGGCGACGCAGCTCTACCAGAAGAAGCTTGCCGACATGATGACCGAGATTTCCCTGGGCCTGCAGGCCTCGCTTCGGGTGGGGCGGCTGTTCGACGAGGGGCAGTTCGCGCCGGAGATGATCTCCCTGGTCAAGCGCAACAACTGCGGCAAGGCGCTGGATATCGCGCGGATGGCGCGCGACATGCATGGCGGCAACGGCATCCAGATCGAATACCACGTGATGCGGCATTCCCAGAATCTGGAAACGGTGAACACCTACGAGGGCACGCATGACGTCCATGCCCTGATCCTCGGCCGGGCGATCACCGATCTTCAGGCCTTTGCCTGAGGGGGCGGACGGGATGCACGCTCCGCTTCACGGACTCAAGGTTGTCGAACTGGCCCGCATCCTCGCGGGCCCGTGGATCGGCCAGACGCTGGCCGATCTGGGCGCCGAGGTCATCAAGGTGGAATCCCCCGGCGGCGACGATACCCGCAGCTGGGGGCCGCCTTTCGTCGAGCGGCCCGACGGCCATGGCGGGACCGAGACGGCGGCGGCCTATTTCCACGCGGCCAACCGGGGCAAGACCTCGGTCACCTGCGACTTCTCCGACCCGGAGGACCTGGAGCGGCTCAAGCGCCTGATCGCCGATGCCGACGTCCTGATCGAGAACTTCAAGGTCGGCGGGCTGAAGAAATTCGGCCTCGACTATGACAGCCTCGCCGCGCTCAATCCGGGTCTCGTCTATGCCTCGGTGACCGGCTTCGGCCTGGACGGGCCTCGGGCCGCGCAGCCGGGCTATGATTTCCTGATCCAGGGCATGTGCGGGATCATGGACCTGACCGGCGAACCGGAGGGAGAGCCGCAGAAGGTCGGCGTCGCCTGGATCGACATCTTCACCGGGCTCTACGGCGTGATCGGCATCCAGGCGGCGCTGGCGGAACGGGCGCGCTCGGGCCTCGGCCAGCACGTGGATCTGTCGCTGCTCGATTGCGGGATCGGGGTGCTGGCCAACCAGGCGACGAACTACCTCCTGGGCGGCAAGGCCCCGTCACGGCTCGGCAACAGCCATCCCAATATCGTGCCCTACCAGGTGTTTCCGACCTCCGACGGCCACGCGATCATCGCCTGCGGAAATGACCGTCAATTCGCGGCGCTGTGCGGGGTTCTGGGGCTGGAGCCGCTGGCGCGGGACCCCGGCTATGCCACCAATCCGGCCCGCGTCGCGAACCGCGGCACGCTCTGCGCGGCGATTGCCGAAAAGACCTCGGCAATGGCCAAGGCTGCGCTGATCGAGGCCCTGGGCGCCGTCGGCGTGCCGGCCGGGCCGATCAACACGGTGGCCGAGGCTCTGGCGGACCCCCAGGTGCAGGCCCGCGGCATGCAGATTGCCCCGGAAGGCATCGCCGGGCTCAGGACGCCGATCCGGTTCTCCCGCAGCCCGATGGCTCTCGGCCACCGGGGTCGGCTCCAGGATGAACATGGCCTTATGAGATGGACGCCTCCCGCGTCTTCGGTCGTTTTGGCCGAGCAACGCGGAAGGAGAGAGGACCATGTCACTGTTCATGCTAGCCGGAGGCCGGTAATGGCGGTGTTGCCGCTTCCGGGGCCGGCGGTCGGTAGCCCAGGCTGCTATGCGGCCGGACGGTGTTGTAGTGGCGCCGCCACGCCTCGATCAGCACCTTGGCCTCCGCGAGGCTGTAGAAGATCTCACCGTCCACGGCCCCCGCGCAGGATGTACGGCATGAACCTCTGGACGGGCTGCGGCGCCGCCTGCGGTCGAACTGCATGCCGGCGTCCGTCCCTGCGTGGCGGGCATCCGGTCCCGCGCGCCTCCGCGCCGGGAGCGGCAGATGCCCCGCCAAGGCGGCAAGCGACCTGTCCGGCCCCGACCGGCAGAAGGACCGCAGCCGGCGCCTCCTAACGGCCATCGGACGGGCTGCACACGAAAATGTCGCTTGCTGCGTTGCGGCGCATGCCGTCATCATGCGGCTTGTATGATTTGAAGCCAGTTTCAGGCCCGGCCGGGCCGCCCAACGGAGACCCCGCCTTGCCCATGCCACGGATCTTCCTCGGCCTTTTTCTCGTCTGCGCGGCCGGTGCCGCCGGGTTCGTCCTCACCGATGACAGGCTCTCCGCCGCCGTTCCCGCCGATGGAAGCGGGCGGGGCGCGTCTGCCGTCGCGGTGGAAACCGCCCCGGTGGCCTCGATGCGCTTTGCCGAGACAGTCGAGGCCGTCGGCACCGCCCGCGCCCGCCAATCGGTCGTCCTGCAGCCCTCGGCGGCCGGGCGGATCACCGAAATCGGCTTTGCCGCCGGCGACCGGGTCGCGGAGCCCGGAGGCCTGCGCCTGCGCGGGGACCTGCAGGACGGCCCGACCCGGCTGCCCTCTGAACGAAGAACCGGCGCCGGCCGAGCCGGGCCGGCTCTCCACATGTCCCGGCGGCGGGAATGGCGGACCGGCTCGGCGCTTTCCAAACCGCCGCGGCTGATCTATAGGCGGAGACCCCTTCGCCCTCCGGGAGCTCCTGACATGACCGATACCGCCCGTCCCGCCATCCGCCTGATGCCCAAGGCCGATGCCCGCGCCATCCGCTGGGGCGCGCCCTGGGTCTATGCCGACAACCTGGTGACCGACCGCCGCACCCGCGGGTTGGCCCCCGGCACCATCGCCGTGCTGCAGGATGCCGAGCGCCAGGACATGGCGCTGGTCGCGGTCAATCCCGGCTCCAAGATCATGGCACGGATCATCGACCGCGATCCGGCCGCGGTCATCGACAAGTCCTGGTTCGCCCGCCGCTTCGCCCGCGCGCTGAGCCTGCGCGAGACGCTCTATGCCGGCGCAACAACTGCGGCAAGGCGCTGGATATCGCGCGGATGGCCCGCGACATGCATGGCGGCAACGGCATCTCCGAGGAATTCCACGTCATCCGCCACATGGTGAACCTCGAGACGGTGAACACCTACGAGGGCACGCATGACATCCACGCGCTGATCCTCGGCCGTGCCCAGACCGGATTGCAGGCGTTTTCATCAGGCTGATGAGTTCCGGCGCGGCGGTGCCCCCGTCCATCATCCGGCCGAGACGCAGCGCGCCCTGCAGCCCCAGCGAAATCTCGGTCTGCATGTCGGCGAGCTTCTTCTGGAAAAGCTGGGTCTGCGCCAGCGGCCGCCCGAATTGCTGCCGGTCGAGGCCGTAGCTGCGGGCGCGCAGCCAGCAGTCCTCGGCTGCGCCCATCGCGCCCTAGGCGATGCCGTAGCGGGCGCGGTTGAGGCAGCCGAACGGCCCCTTCAGCCCCTCGACCCCGGGCAGCAGCGCGTCCTCGCCGACCTCGACCCCGTCCATCACGATCTCGCCGGTCACCGACGCGCGCAGCGAGAGCTTGCCGCCGATCTTCGGCGCCGAGAGGCCCGCTATTTCCCGATCCTCGACTGGGGCCGCCGCTACACGGGCGAAACCCTGACCAACGACCTCGTGGCCGCGGTGATCGTCACCATCATGCTGATCCCGCAATCGCTGGCCTATGCGCTGCTCGCCGGACTGCCGCCCGAGATCGGCCTCTATGCCTCGGTGGCGCCGCTGCTGCTCTACGCGGTCTTCGGCACCTCGCGCGCCCTGGCGGTCGGCCCCGTCGCGGTGGTCTCGCTGATGANCCGGCGCNGGCGATCGGCAAGCTCGGCATCACCGACCCGGCGCTGATGGTCGGCGCAGCGGTCACCATGGCCTTCCTGTCGGGCGCGATGCTGCTGGCGCTCGGCGTGTTCCGGCTGGNGCTTCCTCGCGAATTTCCTCAGCCATCCGGTGATTGCCGGCTTCATCACCGCGAGCGGAATCCTGATCGCGGTCAGCCAGATCAAGCACATCCTCGGCGTCAGCGCGGGCGGCGACACGCTCCCCGAGATGCTGNGAGGCCTTGTGGCACGCGCTTCCCGCCACCAATCTCTGGACCCTCGGCATCGGGCTGGCCGCGCTCGGCTTCCTGTTCTGGGGCCGCAAGGGGCTGAAGNCCGCTCATGGAGCGGGCNCGGGCTGCAGCCGAAGATGGCCGGGATCGCCGCCAAGGCCGGCCCGGTCGCGGCCGTCGTCGCCACCACCGGCGTCGTGGCCGCGCTCGGCCTCGACAAGGCCGGGGTGCCGGTCGTCGGCGACATCCCGCGCGGTTTCCCGGGGCTCCGGCTGCCGGGCTTCGATCTCGGNGCAATGGGCGCAGATGGCGGTGCCGNGCGCTGATGCTGNTCGATCATCGGCTTCGTCGAGTCGGTCTCGGTGGCGCAGACCTTCGCCGCCCGCCGCCGCCAGCGGATCGATCCCGACCAGGAACTGATCGCGCTCGGCATGTCGAATTTCGGCTCCTCGNCTTTCCGGCGGCCTGCCGGTCACCGGCGGCTTCTCGCGCTCGGTGGTGAATTTCGACGCCGGTGCCGAGACGCCCGCGGCAGGCGCCTTCACCGCCATCGGCATCGGGCTGGCGGTGGTGTTCCTGACGCCGCTCCTCTACTTCCTGCCCAAGGCGACTCTGGCGGCGACGATCATCGTCGCGGTGCTGAGCCTCGTCGATTTCTCGATCCTGAAGAAGACCTGGGGCTACTGCTTCGCCGATTTCGCCTCGGTGGCGGCGACCATCGCCGTGACCTTGGCGATGGGCGTGGAGGCCGGGGTCTCCGCGGGCGTCGGAATCTCGATCGCGCTGCATCTCTACAAGACCGCGCGGCCGCATGTGGCCGAGGTCGGCCTGGTGCCGGGCACCCAGCATTTCCGCAACACCCGCCGCCATGATGTCGAGACCGATCCCTCGATCCTGACCATCCGGGTCGACGAAAGCCTGTATTTCGCCAATGCGCGCTTCCTCGAGGACTATGTCTATGACCGCGTCGTCAAGGATTGCGGATTGCGCCATGTCATCCTGATGTGCCCGGCGGTGAACGACATCGACATGTCCGCGCTGGAAAGCTTGGAGGCGATCAATCACCGCCTGCATGAAATGGGCATCCAGCTCCACATGAGCGAGATCAAGGGCCCGGTGATGGACCGCCTGAAGAAGAGCCATTTCCTCGGGGAACTGACCGGCAACGTCTACCTGTCGCAATACGCGGCGGTCCGCGATCTGCTTCCGCAGCCTGAGGCCGCAGCCGCGGAATAGCGCCCCGGCGCGGGCCGGGAGGTCCGCGCGGAAACGGCCTCGCCGGCGGCCGGCGTCAGGTCTTCGGCGCCAGCGCGGCCTTGAAGGCGGTCCGTCCGGTCATCCGGCCGAGATACTCCTCGAAGACCGGCAGGCGCGGCATGATCTTCGCCTGCTTGGCCCATTCCGCGCAATGCGTGGCGAGGATGTCGGGCAGGGTCAGCTCGGCGCCGCAGAGATAGGGCGATTTCTCCAGACGTCGGCACAGATGGCGCGCGGCGCGCTCGTATTCCCAGCCAAGCGTCGGCTTCAGGCTGGGCACGCGCTTTTCCTCGGGCAGCACGAAGCTGTGCTTGGCCGCCGACCACAGCACCGCGTCCATCTCGTCGATGATGAAGAAGGTCAGCGCATCCTGGCGGGCGCGGGCCACCGAGCCGGCCGGCGCGGTGAAGGCGCCGTGGCGGTCGGCGAGGAAGGTCATGATCGCCACCGAGTCGGTCAGCACGTCGCCGTCGATCCGCAGCGCCGGCACCTTGCCCAGCGGGTTGAGCGCGATGATCCCCTCGCTGCGCGGGGTCTCCTCGATGAACCGGTAGGGCTGTCCGAGCTCCTCCAGCAGCCAGAGCACCCGGAAGGTCCGGGTCCTGTGCGAACCGATCACCTCGTACATCAGCGCCTCCCCATCATCGCGAGTCGTGTCAATGCCCGCTCCATGATGGCCATTGAGGGGGCGGCGGCCGGGGAACGCAAGGACAGATCGGTATCAATCGGAACGGTCGGCGCGGGTTCCAGCCGCCGCATGCTCCTGTCCCGGGCCCGGCAGACCCTGCGGCCGCGGCGCGGGAGGGAGCCCGGCGGGCGCTTTCATGCTAGCGGGGCTGGACTTTGCAGGGACCGGGGGGCCGGGGAAAGGGCGGCTGGCGGCGATCGCGATGGCGTCCTGTCCTGTCGGTTTCAATCCCGCCGGCGGAGTGTGCCGGGGTGCCGAACAGCTCCGGAAACCGACGCCGCCGATGCTGCCGGCTTGATCCGATCCCATGACATCGAACCTGCGGGTCCCGCCGCCCATGAAGGCGCGGTTGGGCGCCACGCCGTAATGGGCGGCTCCGCCATTGGCACGCCCGGACAGATCGGAGGCAGCGGCGCGGCCGCCTCCCGAGACCGCGATGCCGTGCGGGATGTTAACTTGTTGATCGGACGATGAAATCCGCGTCGCATCAGCGGAAAAGCTCATGTCTTGGAGCCCGGTCGCCACTCCTGACGCTTTCGCGATCCCGCCATCGGGGGAACCTCACGCCGCTGTCTGGGCGGAGTCCGGCGCGGAGCATTCAGGCCGCTTGAGCGCGAGCCGGAGGTCCCGCAGGGGACTGGACAACGCGACCGTCACGCCCCGCCGGAGAGCGTGACGGCGAATTCCGCCGAACTGCCGATGCCGGGCGACGGGTCGAGGATGTTCGCAGCGGAGGCGGCACGGCTGGCAGCGGGCAGCGGCCCGCCCTCGACCGGTCGGGCCCGGCAGCTTCCTGGCCTCGCGCCTCGGTCCGGCCGATGTGCTGCTGCGTCTCGAGGCCGAGGGTGCCTCGGTCTTCTGTGCCCGTGCGGCGGCCGTCCACGTCTTCGGCCTCCTGGCGCGCGCGGCCCGTCCGGGAAGCGAAATCGGCTGAGCCGGAGTTGCTCTGTGACAATCTGGCGCCGGGAGCTGCGCGCCGCCAGGCGGCGCCGCCGGGGCGCAATCCGCCTGCTCAAGCTGCGGAAACGCGCCGAAACCGCCAAAGTTCCGCGAAGACCGGCATGTCAGGGAAAAACCTGTGCCGGCGCCCTGCCGGGGTTGACGCGCCGCGGCAGGAGGCCTCTATACAGGGCACGACCAATAACCTGTGAGGGGTCCAAAATGGCTTTCGAACTTCCCGACCTTCCCTACGCCCATGACGCGCTTGCCGATCTGGGCATGTCCAAGGAAACCCTCGAGTTTCACCACGACATCCACCACAAGGCCTATGTCGACAACGGCAACAAGCTGATCGCCGGCACCGAGTGGGAAGGCAAGTCGCTGGAAGACATCATCGCCGGCACCTACCAGGCCGGTGCGGTCGCCCAGAACGGCATCTTCAACAACGCGTCGCAGCACTGGAACCACATCCAGTTCTGGGAAATGATGGGTCCGGGCACCGGCGCGATGCCGGGCGAGCTGGAAAAGGCGATCACCGAGTCCTTCGGCTCGGTCGACAAGTTCAAGGAAGACTTCGCCGCCGCAGGCGCGGGCCAGTTCGGCTCGGGCTGGTGCTGGCTGGTGAAGGACACCGACGGCAGCCTGAAGGTCACCAAGACCGAGAACGGCGTCAACCCGATCTGCTTCGGCCAGACCGCTCTGCTGGGCTGCGACGTGTGGGAGCACTCCTACTACATCGACTTCCGCAACAAGCGTCCGGCCTACCTGACCAACTTCCTCGAGAAACTGGTCAACTGGGAAAACGTGGCGTCGCGCCTGGGCTGAGCCCGGCGGCATCCGCGATGATCAGGCCTGTCCCGCAAGGGGCAGGCCTTTTCCGTTGCGCGGGCCGCGGGCTGCGACCGCTCAGGGCGTCCCGGCATTGCGCGGACGGTGCTCCAGGCTGCCGCCGCCATCGAGCATCCTGTCGGTGGCGATCACCGCGGCAACGCGGCGGAAGTCCGGCGGATGCGTGCCCCAGAAGCTGAGCTTGCCGTTGCCGGAGCGGGCGTCTTCGTCCCGCGCGAAGAACCTTGCGCCGGTCACCGGGTCATAGCCCGCCTCGCGCGCGATGAAGGTCCCGATCGTGTCGGATTCGAGTTCGTAGGTCTGCGAATAGGCCCGGTCGCCGAGCGCATAGCCCAGGGCCACGCTGTTGCCGACGGCATTCGGGTCGTAGGACTGGCCGTTCGCGGCAGCCGCGGCATTGCCCATGGCGGCGAGCGTGCCCAGCAGGATCGCGC
>NZ_QBKZ01000026.1 GCF_003056725.1 Mangrovicoccus ximenensis | reverse complement strand
CGGTCATTGCCTGCTGCTGGCTCTTCTCGATATGCCGTCCGATCCGGTGCCCGTATTCATGGCCGAGCACGAAGGCTGCCTCGTCGTCGTTGCGGGTATCCTGCAGGAGCGGCAGGCTGAAGTAGATCGACGGCTGGCTGTTTCCCGGACCGGCATAGGTGAAATAGGCGTTGCGCTGTGCCATGCCGCGGTCGATGCCCAGCCGGACGTTGCAGTCTGCCTTGCCGCGCGCGGCGAGCTCCCGGCGGCAGAAGGCTTCGGCCACGGGGGCGACGCGGGCGGCGACCCGCTTGAAGCGCGCCTCGGCTGCTGCTGCTCCGAGGCGGGGGCTGCCCGGTTCCGACTGGGCTTCGGCGAATAGCCTTGTCGCTTCGGCGCGCACGCTGTCATCCGTGGCGGGCAGGGTGTAGGTGGTGCCGCAGGCGGCGATGGCCAATGCCGGCAGGATGGCTCCCAAATATCTTGGCTTCATTTCCTTTTCCCATGGCTGCATCCCGGTGCCGTCCAGAAGCCCGGATGGCTCCGCTTCGTCAACTTGTTTGCCGGAGCATCGTGAACGCCGTTGCCGCGGCGCCCTCCGATATGCCGGGCGCTCCGGGACGGGCTTTTCGCGGCGCGGCGGCTGTTCCGCGGCCCGCAGGCCATGCTAGTCTGTCGGCTGATGGCGTCCGGGAAAGGCGATCGATGGAAAAGCTGTTGTTCTGTGCGGGGATGCCGCGCTGCGGGACCACCTGGCTGAATGCGCAGCTGATCGCGCATCCGGCGATCCCGCGCATCCCGCGCAAGGAAATCCATTACTTCATGCGCCAATACGGCAGCGTCGACCGGCTGACCGAGGCGGCGCGGCAGGCGCAGTTCCGCAATTTCGCGGGGACCGTCTCGATTGCCGAACCCGCCGATCCGCGCGGCGTCGCCGAGCGCGTGCCGATGGCCAGCCTCGCCGCCGGTCCCGCCGATGCCGAGGGCTACTGGGCGCCCGACGGTCCCTGCACGGCCCGCTTCGACCGCCTGGCCGCGGACATGCACTGGTACCTGCGCTACCTGCAGGGGCCGGTCTGCGATGCCTGGTACCGGCGCCTCTTCGACGGGGTCGGTCCGCAGCAATGGGCGCTGGATTTCAGCACCACCAACGGCATGGTCGTGCCCGAGGGGTTCGGGGCGATGGCCGGCTTCGCGCCGGATGCGCGCGCCATCCTGGTGCTGCGCAACCCGCTCGACCGGCTCTGGTCGCACATGCGGCTGCAGGACGGGCTGGGACGGCGGGGCCGGAAGCTGCCGGAAATGACGCCGATGCAGGCGGCGGCCTTCATCCGCCAGCACCACCTGATGGGATCGAGCCTCTATGCGCCGGTGGTAGAGGGGGTGATGCGCGCCTTCGCCCCCGAGAAGCGGCTGATCCTCAGCTTCGACCGGATCGTGTCGGACCCGGCGGGCGTGGTCGGCGAGGTGCTGGATTTCCTCGGACTCGGCTATCCGCAGCGGCTGCGCCGCCTGGTGGAGCAGCGTGTCGAGGGCCGGGCGCGCAGCGGCGGGGCCGCGGCCGATCCGGCGCTGCTTTCGGCGATGGTGCCGAGCTTCCGCCGGGATCTGGAAAAGGTCGCGGGCATGGGGGTGGAGATGGTCGCGCCCTGGCTCGACGATCTCGGGCGTCATGCCCCGGCGTTGCAGGCCTTTCCGGAGCGCAGCCTTGTCGCCGCGCGGCGCGAGCCGGCCCGCGAAGGGCACGTGAATCGCATGGAAGCAGGAGAGCTCTGCCTCGGGCGCGATCTCCGCCGCCCAGCGGGCCGCGGCCGCACAGGCCTTCGACAGGTCCACGCCGCAGAGAACCCGCGCATAGCCGGTCTCCGACGGTCCCGAGACCAGAAGCACCGGCCGCGCCGTGGCGCGCACGATGCGCTCCACCGTGGTGCCCGAGACCATGTCCCAGAGCGGGCGGGGCCGGTGCACGCCCATCACCACCAGATCGGGGTTCTCCTCCTCGATCACGGCGGCCAGGCCGGCCACCGGCTCGCCCAGTTCGACGCGGATGCCGGTCTCGATGCCCGGCGCGGTTTCGCGCTCCAGTTCGCGGCGCGCTTCTTCGAGAATGGGGCCCGACATCTGCTCGGGCAGCTCCGCGTCGATGACGGTGCAAACGACCAGCCTGGCGCCATGCGCGGCGGCCAGCTGTTCGGCGCGCCGCCGGGCACGCGCGGAGCGCAGGGAAAGGTCGGTGCCTACCAGAATCGTCTTCACGTCGAATGTCCTCCTCGCGGGAATGCGAAAGCCCTCCTCCGCAGGGGCTGCATTCCGGCTCTCCCTGCGGCCGTGCGGCGGCAATCCCGGCAGTCCCGGCATCCGAACCGGCACTGCACAATCTCCCCCGCCCTCCAGAGATATGCGGTACGCGCTTGATTTTGAAGCATCCGTTGCCGCAAAAGCACGCGCCGCCGCCGCGGGACGTCCGCGACGGCGAAAACATTCCGGAAATGCAGGGCGAGGCAATTGGCCCCCGCGGCAAGCCGTGGCCGCGGCGATAGCCTTGCTCCTGCGACGGGCCGCTGCAGCGGCCCGGGACCGGAAGGGGGACGCCATGGACGATCATGCGAGAACGGAGCCGGACCCGCAGGCGGAGGCGCCGCCCGGACCCTGGGCCGTGCCGAAGGAGGCGCTGCTGCGGGAGGCGGGCCGCCTCGCGGTCGCGCGCCGCCTGCTCCGCCCGCGCAGCTTCCTCCACCCGGGCCGCCTCCGCTGCGGCATCGGCCTTGGCGCGCTGTTCCGCCTCTCCGGCCAGCCTGACGTTCTCGACGAGACCTTCGCGGAAAGACCGGACGGCGCGGGCCATTTCTCCCAGCTCGTCCGCCCGGCCGGTACCGGGAATCTCCCCGTCGAGATCACCGGCCATGAGCGCGGACATGCGGGCATTCAGACGCTTCACAGGCGCCGTCACGCTGCGCGCGATCAGGACGATGGCAAGGACAAGCAGGACCATGCCCCCGAACCCGACTGCGATGGCGGAATTGCGCAGTGCCGCCATCTGCGCCTGGATATCTTCGAGATAGGCGCCGGTGCCGACGATCCAGCCCCAGGGCTCGAACGGCCGGACATAGCCGAGCTTCGGCACCATCTCCGCATCGCCATTCTCGCCGAAGCGGTTGAAGCTGTAGAGCAGCGCGCCGCCGCCCCTGGCCGCAAGGTCGATGAATTCCCGGAAGACCTTCACCCCGGCCGGGTCCTCGAAATCGATCTGGCCGGTGCCCACCATGTCGGCATTGCTGCCATGGGCGGTGACCACCCCGTTGCCGTCGAACGCGAAGAAATAGCCGTCGCCGTCATAGCGCATGCCGTCGAGAATCCGCCGCCCCTCGGCGCGGGCCGCCTCCGGCGAGAGCTCCCCGGCCTCGACCCGGTGCTGGACTGCATCCAAGCTGAACATCGCGGCATCCACCACGTCGCGCAGATGCGCCGTCTGCATCTGCATCTTGCTGCGCTCGGCCAGCGCATACATGGTGGCGGCCAGAGCCGCGACAGCCAGCAGGACGACAAGGACGATCGAATAGATCCGGCCGCTGATGCGCAACCCGAACGGCGTATCCATTGGAAGCTCTCCGCAATATCACTCGGAGCCTGTATGGGACGCAAACCGTAAATGTTGGGTTGTGCGGGACGGAAATAAGCGTTCCGCCCCGGCAGAAGCCCGGATCAGAGGTCGAGAAGGGCGCGCTGCTTGCGCAGCAGGTTGGTGATCCGCACCAGCTCGGCGCTGATTCCCGGTTCGCTCAGCGCATGGCCCGCATTCGGAACCAGCTTCAGTTCGGAGCGCGGCCAGGCCCGGGACAGCGCCCAGGCGGATTGCGGCGGGCAGATCATGTCGTAGCGGCCCTGCACGATCGCTCCGGGAACGTCGGCAATCCGGTCGGCATTCTCGAGAATCCAGTTCCGCGACTCGAGGAATCCGCCATTGATGAAATAGTGATTCTCCAGCCGCGAGAAGGCCCGGGCATAATCCGCCGGGCTGTCATGCTGCAGACCCTGGCTCTGGATCGAGGCCAGCGCGTTTTCCCAGGCCGCCCAGGCCCGGGCATGGCGGATCTCGACCATCGCGTCGCCGCTGAACAGCCGCTTGTGATAGGCCGCGATCAGGTCGCCGCGCTCTTCCTCGGGGATCAGGCGCACGAAGCGGTCCCAGACATCGGGCCAGAACTGCCCCGCACCGCCGCCATAGAACCAGTCGAGCTCGCCCGGGGTCATCAGGAAGACGCCGCGCAGCGCCAGATAGGCGGCGCGCTCGGGATGGGTGATGGCGTAGACCAGCGACAGAGTCGCGCCCCAGCTGCCGCCGAAGACGATCCAGCGGTCGATGCCCAGCTCCTCGCGGATCTGCTCCATGTCGGCGACCAGATGCCAGGTGGTGTTGTTCTCCACCGAGGCATGCGGGCGCGAGCGGCCGCAGCCGCGCTGGTCGAACAGGATGATCCGGTAGGCGGAGGGGTCGAAATAGCGCCGCATCGCCGGGCTGCAGCCGCCGCCGGGCCCGCCATGGACCACGACGACGGGAATGCCGTCGGGCGATCCGCATTGCTCGACATAGATCTTGTGGCCGTCGCCGGTCTCCAGCATCCGCTGGTCATAGGCATCGACCGGGGGATACAGAAACTGGTGTGCCGTACGTTTTTGACCTGAGACTTGCTCCATGGAGCGACTATATAGGCCGTCAACGGCCTCGGCCATAGATGGAAAACACGAAAAAGGGGCACACGGGATGAGCGACACTGTTTCGACCGTCGATCCGCAGGAAATCGCGAAATTCGAGGCGATGGCCGCCGAGTGGTGGGACCCGAATGGCAAGTTCAAGCCGCTGCACATGATGAACCCCTGCCGTCTGGACTACATCGTCGGCCAGATCGCGGCGGAGTTCGGCCGCGACCGCACCGCGCCGCGCGCCTTCGAGGGGCTGCGGATCCTCGATATCGGCTGCGGCGGCGGACTGCTGTGCGAACCGCTGGCGCGGCTCGGGGCCCATGTCGTCGGCGCCGACGCCGCCGAACGCAACATCCCGGTCGCCAGGCTCCATGCCGAGCAGTCCGGGCTGGAGATCGACTACCGCCACACCACCGCAGAGGCGATCGCCGAGGGCGGCGAGCGCTTCGATGTCGTGCTGGCGATGGAAGTGGTCGAGCATGTCGCCGATCCGCAGGATTTCCTGACGGTCTGCGCCAGCCTGCTGAAGCCCGAGGGGCTGACCATCGTCTCGACGCTGAACCGCAACCCGAAAAGCTACCTGATGGCGATCATCGGCGCCGAACAGATCATGCGCTGGCTGCCCAAGGGCACGCATGACTGGGCGAAGTTCATCACCCCGGACGAGCTCTTCGCGCTTCTGGAAAAGGCCGGGGTCGATCCGGTCGACCGCAAGGGATTCGTCTTCAACCCGCTGGGCTGGAGCTGGTCGATCTCGGACCGCGACCTCTCGGTGAACTACGTGACGGCGAGCCGCGCAAGGGGCTGAGCCGCGGCACCGCAGCGGAAGCCCGCGGGCTTCCGTCCTGCCGCGCAAGCGCAACGGACAAGCATGGACACCTGGTCAGAGCCGGCGTGTTCAGCGTTTCATCTTGTGGGAAAATCTGGCAGCGTCTGCTGCCGGCCTCGGCGGACCGACCAGTAAATCTGCAGTGATTTGCTTGATTTACTGGTCGGAGTGAGAGGATTCGAACCTCCGACCCCTGCCTCCCGAAGACAGTGCTCTACCAGGCTGAGCTACACTCCGACCGAGTAGCGGCGATCTACAGTCCTGCGCCGGGGAGCGCAAGAGGCGATTTCAATTATTCCGCAGGAACCCGAGATCTTTTCATCAGACGGGCCATGCTGCCCAGCCGCGGCAGGGTTCCCTGCACGTAGCGGCCGCGCGTCGACAGCACCGGCGTGCCGGATCCGGGCTTCGCATCCTCGCGCAGGACGATGAAGATGCCGCTGGCGATGATGATCGCGGCACCGAGCGCGGTGTTCCAGTTCAGGCTCTCGCTGAAGAACAGCAGGCCGTAGAACGCCGCCCAGATGATCTGCGAATACTGCATCGGCGCGACGATGACCGCCGAGGCCGTCCGGTAGGCGAAGATCTGCAGCAGCGTTGCCGCCAGGCCGAGCACCGCCATCGCGAAGAAACCGCCGATATGCTGGACCTCGACCGGCACGTAGACGAACGGCAGCGCCGCGCCCATCACCAGGAAATTCGCCACCATCGGATAGAGCATCAGCACGGCGTTGCGCTCGTCGCGGCCGACCTTGCGGACGATCACCGCGGCGAAGGACCCCGTGAAGGCGCCGACCAGCGCCGCGGCATGACCGAGCGTCAGCTCGGTCGAGCCGGGCTGCAGCACCACCATGACGCCCAGAAGCCCGGCAACCACCGCGCCGCCGCGCTGCAGGCCGACCTTCTCGCCCAGCATCGGAATCGCCAGCAGGGTGATCAGCAGCGGCGTGGCGAAGAGAATCGCATAGGTCTGCGCCATCGGCAGCACCGAGAAGGCGTAGAAGACGCAGACCGAGGTGGTCACCTGCGCCACGGTCCTGAGCCCGGTCCAGAGCGGATAGCGCGGGATCAGGTTTCCGTCGGTGCGGTCGCGCATCAGCATGATGGTCACGACCGGAAAGCCGAACAGCACCGAGAAGAAAACGATCTGGAAGGGCGCGAAATCCGCCCCGAGAAATTTCACGACGACATCATGCGTCGAGAAGATGGCAAAGGCAGCGAGCGAGGACAGCGCGCCCTGCATCGTCGGGGACTTGGCAATCGACATGGCACCTCTTTCGGGGTTTCGCGTCAGGACTCTTGAAGAATTTTGCAGGTGCAGAAAAAGTTCCGCCCCCGGAACCGTGTCACCGGTTCCGGGGGCAGTAAAGCCGTCGTTTGCAAATTTTCCGTCAGCCGGATCAGAGGCTTTCGTCGAGCGCCGCCAGGATCGCGTCGCCCATGCCGGAGGTCGAGACCGGCGTAACGCCCTCTTCGCCCAGCAGATCAGCGGTGCGGACGCCCTTTTCCAGCACGGCGTTGATCGCCGCTTCCAGCCGGGCCGCCTCGTCGCCCAGATCGAAGCTGTAGCGCAGCGCCATGGCAAAGCTCAAAATGCAGGCAATCGGGTTGGCCTTGCCTTGGCCCGCGATGTCCGGCGCGGAGCCGTGCACCGGCTCGTACATCGCCTTCGGACGGCCGTTCGCCATCGGCGCGCCGAGCGACGCGGAGGGCAGCATGCCGAGCGAGCCGGTCAGCATCGCGGCCGCATCCGACAGCAGGTCCCCGAAAAGGTTGTCGGTGACGATCACGTCGAACTGCTTCGGCCAGCGGCAGAGCTGCATCGCGCCGGCATCGGCATACATGTGGCTCAGCTCGACTTCCGGATAGTCCTCGCCGACCTTGGTGACGACTTCGCGCCACAGGATGCCCGACTCCATCACGTTGGCCTTTTCCATGGAGCAGAGCTTCTTGTTCCGCTTCATGGCCAGCTCGAAGGCATTGCGCGCGACCCGGTCGATCTCCGACTCGGTGTAGCGCTGCGTGTTGATGCCGACGCGCTCGTTGCCTTCGGTGAAGATGCCCCGCGGCTCGCCGAAATAGATGCCCGAGGTCAGCTCGCGCACGATCATGATGTCGAGACCGGCAACCACGTCCTTCTTCAGCGACGAGAAATCGGCCAGCGCGTCGAAGCACTGCGCCGGGCGCAGGTTCGCGAACAGGTCCATTTCCTTGCGCAGGCGCAGCAGGCCGCGCTCGGGCTTCACCGAGAAGTCCAGCACGTCGTATTTCGGGCCGCCGACAGCGCCGAGCAGCACGGCGTCGACTTCCTGGGCCTTGGCCATCGTGTCGTCATGCAGCGGCGTGCCGTGGACATCGTAGGCGGCACCGCCGACCAGATCCTCGGAGACGTCGAATTGCAGGCCGCGCTTGTCGCCGAACCAGTCGATGACGCGGCGGACCTCTGCCATCACTTCGGGGCCGATGCCGTCGCCGGGCAGGATCAACAGGGAAGGCGTGGTCATGGAAGTCTCCTCTCGATACGGTCGCCGTGGCCGTAGCGCGCGCCCCCGGAAGGGTCAAGGCGGCGGGAGTTCGAGATCGACCCAGACCAGCTTGTGGCGGCTGCCGGGGCCCTCCGGCGCCGTGCCGGCAAGGCCGGAACCCAGCACGCGGAGCCCCTCCCCGGGCAGCACGTAATCGACCCGCAGCCGCCCCGGACCGTCGGGCCAGTCGGCCGTCTCGGTCCCTTCGGCATCGCGGCGCCGACTTCGGAGCCCTTCTCCAGCACCACGACCTGCAGGTCGGCGTCGAGCTGCTTGAGCCGGATCGCGGCCGAAAGCCCCGCAGGGCCCGCCCCCACGATGACGACATCATATTCCATGCTTTCGCGCGTGACTTCGCTCATCTGCCTACCCTTGACCCCTGTCTGTCCTTCGGTCGGTTGTTTCCGCGCCCGCGCGCGTATCTTGGATGCCGTGCATAGCGCTCTGCAGCGCAGCACGTCAAGAACGCGCAAAATCCTTGCCAACAGGCAGGACAAGGCGAAACTTTCGATCCCCGGACGCAGGATTCCCGCCGCTGCGTCCGGGCGCCACCCTGACCTGCGCCCCGCTTTGCCGCAAGGGCGAATAGCGACGCTCCGGCTGTACCTTTGCGCCTCCCATGCGCCGCCGATGGCTGCGGCGGCCAAACCGCCCGCCGCGCCCGCCCGTCGCAAAGGACCCGCTTGCACCCCGGCCGCTGCTGATGTCAAAGTCGCGCGATACCGCGCAGACGCGCTCCGGCCCCCGGGCCGCCCGAAACTCGACCGTAGAGACCCCTATGGAAAAGATACCAATGACCCCGGCCGGCTACGCCCGGCTAGACGAAGAGCTCAAGCTGCTGAAATCGGTGGAACGGCCCGCGATCATCAAGGCCATCGCCGAGGCGCGCGAACACGGGGATCTGTCCGAGAACGCCGAGTACCATTCCGCCCGCGAGAAGCAGAGCTTCATCGAGGGCCGCATCAAGGAAGTCGAGGCGATCCTCGGGCGCTCCGACATCATCGACCCGAAGAAGCTCTCCGGCACGATCAAGTTCGGCGCAACGATCGAGCTGGTCGACGAGGACACCGACGAGGAGAAGACCTACCAGATCGTCGGCGAACCCGAGGCCGATATCGAGCGCGGCAAGCTGAACATGAAATCGCCGCTGGCACGCGCGCTGATCGGCAAGGATGTCGGCGACAGCGTCGAGGTCCACACCCCGGGCGGCGGCAAGTCCTACGAGATCCTCGCGATCCGCTACGTCTGATCCGCGGGCGGCGGAGCTCCGCCGCCCTGCGCCCGCCGCGGGATGCCGACGTTTGACGGATCCCCGGCATCAGGATAGATCTCGGATCATGCGGGGCGGCCCATGCGCCGTGCCGCGAGATCATCCACCGGGCTCCGCCCGCCACAGGAAGGCCCCGTGACCAAGACGGATCCGCTGCTGCCGAACTCAGCCCCGCCCCGCGCCGGAACGGCCGAGAAGCTCGCCGCGAGCTTCGGCTTGCTCTGGCTCTGCCTCGGCGTGGCGGCGTTCCGCTATGCCCCCGGCACGATCGGGCCCGGCGGGCTCGTCGCGCCGCTCGTTCTCTTCGCCCTGCTCTGGCACCAGTCGCGCGCCTTGCGCCTGACCCGGCACGCGCGCGGTCCCGCGCGGCGCCCGCCTCGGCCAGCGCCCGGGCGCGGGTGAAGCGGGCATAGATGCGGGTGCCCGCCTCATGCGCTTCGGCCGCGTCGAGGAAGCACTTGGCCAGCTCCACCGGGTCGATGGTTCCGGCACCGATCCCGCGCCCCAGTTCCGCTGCCGTCAGGCTCCGCCACTCGTCCATGTCACGTCCTCGTCAATGGTGTCGCAGCCAAGCTATTCGCCCCGATGCGGATGGACAATCCCGGCCGGCGGCTTCATTCCTGCCTCATGAAACAGGATGTCCTCATTGCCGGCGGCAGCCTCAACGGCGCCAGCCTCGCCCTCGCCCTCGCCCGCGCAGGCCTGCGCGTGGCGGTGATCGATCCGCTGTCAGACGCCGACCAGACCGTGCCGGAATTCGACGGGCGCAGCTATGCGCTGGCCGCGGCGAGCGTGAAGATGCTGGGAATGCTCGGGCTGTGGGACCGGCTGGCGCCCGATGCACAGCCGATGCTGGACATCCGAATCGGCGACGGCCGCGCGGGCGAAGGCACCAGCCCGCTGACCCTGCATTTCGACAGCCGCGAGCTCGGCGAAGGCCCGCTCGGCCAGATGGTCGAGGACCGCCACCTGCGTGCCGCGCTGCTGGCGGCGCTGGCGGAGACGCCCGGGATCACCCGGATCGAGGGCGCAGTCGCCGCGTGCGCTGAGCCCGCGGGCCGGCGCGGCACTTTGACAGCGGCGGCGGGTCGGTGTCCTGCCAAGGCTTTACCCCGCTCGCGGTCCTTGGCATGGGAACGGGCCAGCGGGCATGTCCGGACCCCGGTCCGCGGCGGTCCGGCGGCCCGGGGCGGGAAGGTGGCAGGCGCAGGATGCAGGACGCGTATTTCGACAAGCTGGTGGTCGGGCTCGGCGCGATGAAGGGGGCAAGCACCTGGCTGAGCTACAACCTCGCGAAATCGCCGCAGATCGACATGCCGCCGCCGAAGGAGCTGCACTATTTCCACGCGACCGCGCGCTGGACCGACGGCATGACGTCGGCGGCGAAGCTGCGCAAGCTGCTGCCGTTCCGCGGCTGGACCGGGAGCTATCTCGATCCGGCCTTCCGGCAGGAGCGGGCCGGGCGGTTCCGCTCGAAGGCGTCCCGGCCTCTCGGCAGCCTGCCGGACTGGCGGCAGGACCGGGCGGCCGAGCGGCTGCGGGAACGCGCCGCCTGGTATGACCTCTACGAGACCGGCACGCCGTCGCCGGAATGGTACCGCGCGCTCTTTCCCAAGGCCGGCCCGCAGGTCTGGGCGCTCGATTTCTCGAATACCTACGGCATGCTGCACCGCCGCGACCTGCTGCGCATCCGGTCCATGGCGCGCGAGACCCGGGCGATCTGCATCCTGCGCAATCCCTATGACCGGCTCTGGTCGCATCTGCGCTTCGATGCGCAGACCGAGGGCCGGCTCGATGAGCTTTCGGGCCTTTCCGCGCAACGGCTGGTGCGGTTGGTGCGGGCCCGCCGCTTCGATGCGCACAGCCTCTACGCGCCGCGGCTGGAGCGGGCACTGGAGGTGTTCGGCCGGGAGCGGCTGCTCGTGCTGTCCCATGACGACATCCGGACGGACCCGGCGGCGGCGCTGGCCTCGGTCACCGGGTTTCTCGGCATTCCGCCGATCCGGGGCCGCCGGCGGATGGCGCGGCCACGCAATGTCACCGCGGCGATGACCGCGCCGCCGGCCGCCTCTCCGGACCGCCCACCGGATCACGCGCGCCTTCGGCACGGGGTGCCGACGACGGGCAGGCGGCGGATGTCCGTCCGGCGCATCTTGCCGGCCGAGCCGAGTCTTGCCGAAGGCCGATCACTGCCTGGGGACAAGGCCGGGCCGCGACATTGCGGCCGCTGTCGAAGGTTTCGGGAGCCCGCGAGGCCGCGGCCGCGGCTCCCGCAGCGACAGCGGCGGTCCCGGGGGCATGTCCGTCTCCGTTGCCGATTCCGGATCATCTGCCGGGGGCAGGACCAGCTTGGCGAGATGTCCGGCCTGGCGAAGATGGACCGCTCCCATCTCCCGGGCGGGGAGCGGAAGATCGCCCGTCTTGCCGACGGGAGCGGCGTCCGGCAGCTTCAGGCTGGCCGGCCCTTCCGGTGTCGCGAAGCGCTATCCGGCAAGATGGCCCCGACGCGCCGCAAGCGCTGCCGGTGCGGGCATAGCGCATCCGGAAGGCACGGGCCCGGCCCTGCGTCTCCGTGCTCTTCGCGGCTGCGGCGCGCATGCCCGGGCGGATGGCTGCCTCCGCAATCGCTTGGGCACCGCCCGATCGTTCATTCGGCGCTTGGCGGAGGGTTTGACTGGCTGCGCCGCCACCTGCATATCCGCTGCCAGGCGCTTTCCTCGGGACGGCTGTCGCTGTCGCTGATCGCGCTGGTGCTGATCCTTGCGGGCGGCTCGCTGCTGGTGCTCGGCGCGATTCCGGTCGCCACGCCGCTCGTCGGCCTGCCGATCGCCATTTTCGCCACCGGCATCCTGTCGCGCGACGGCGCCGTGGTCGCCGCGGGCTGGGCGGTCCTGGCCCTGTCGGCCTCGACTGTCCTGCTGACATCGGGACAGCTCTCCGGCTGAACACGGGCTGTGCAGCCGGACCACCTTGCGCGGCGAAAACCGGTCCGGCCCGCAAACGATGTTTCTTTCGCGCCCGGCCTCCCCTAAGGATTGGACGAGCAGAATGAGACACGACATTCCATGACCTTGACCGTTCGCGCCCTCGCCGCCGGGGACCGGCCCGATTGGGACCGGCTCTGGACGGCCTATCTGGAATTCTACGGCACGTCCCTGCCGCCCGAGGTCTTCGACACGACCTTCGCGCGGCTTCTCGGGGACGCGCCGCAGCATGCGCTGGTCGCCGAGCTGGACGGCCGCGCGGTGGGCCTCGTCCACTATCTCTACCACGCCCATAACTGGCACATCGCGCCGGTCTGCTACCTGCAGGACCTCTATGCCGATCCCGGCGTCCGCGGACAGGGCGTCGGCCGCGCGCTGATCGAGGCGGTCTATGCCGCCGCCGACGCGGCGGGTGCCGCCGATACCTACTGGATGACGCAGGAGTTCAACGCCACCGCCCGGCAGCTCTATGACCGGATCGGCAGGCTCACGCCCTTCGTCAAGTACAGCCGCGGGCCGAAGACGTGAGGGCGCTGGCGGTCCTGGCGCTGGCGGCCGCGCTGGCAGGCTGTGCCGCCAAGCCCCATGCCCCGCCCGAGGCATCCGGCACGCCGCTGCCGCTGCCCAAGGTGATGAGCTTCGGCGCCACCGACATGCAGCCGCCGCAGCGCGCCAATGCCGAGATGGCGCGGGATTTCCTCGACCTGTCCTTCCAGCTGGAAAGCGGCCAGGACCTGCAGGCCTTCACCCGCTTCGAGGGACCGATCACGATCGCCGTCACCGGCATCAGGAGCCCCGCGCTGGAAAAGGAGCTGCGCCGCCTGGTCCGCCGCCTGTCGGACGAGGCCGGGCTCGACATCCGCCGCACCGCCGACCCGGCCACCGCCTCGGTCACGATCGAGGGCGTCACCACCCGCGACATGCAGCGCACCGTCCCCGAGGCGGCCTGCTTCGTGCTGCCCACCCGGGTCAGCTGGGACGGGTTCCGCCAGGCGCCGCGCAGCCCGGACTATTCCTGGACCCGGCTGAAGGAACGAAAGGCCGTCTCGGCCTTCGTGCCGGTCGACACCAGCCAGCAGGAAATCCGCGACTGCCTGCACGAGGAGATCGCGCAGGGCCTGGGCCCGCTCAACGACCTGTTCCGGCTCGGCGACTCGGTGTTCAACGACGACAACCTGAACCCGATCCTGACCGGGTTCGACATGCTGATGCTGCGCGCCACCTACCATCCCTCGCTGAAATCCGGGATGGGCAAGGCCGAGGTCGCGGCCCGGCTGCCGGGGATCCTCGCCGCGCTCAACCCGCGCGGACAGTCGGTCCCGGCCCGCAACGTCCCGCCCTCCTCGCCGAGCTGGCAGCGCGACATTTCCCGCGCGCTCAGCGCCGGCAGCACCGCGAACCGCCGCGCCGCCGCCAAGCGGGCGACGGTGGAATCGGCCTCCTGGGCAGATGTGCGCACCGGCTTCAGCCTGTTCACGCTGGGACGGCTCACCATGCCGCGCGACGGCGAGGCCGCGCTGCAGGCCTTCATCGCGGCGCAGGAGATTTTCGACCGCCGCCCCGAAACCCGGATCCACGCCGCCCATGCCGGGTTCCAGATCGCCGCCTTCGCGCTGAGTTCGGGACAGTGGGACATCGCCGTCGGGCTCTGCGACCGCTACGCCCCGGCCGCACGGCGCCACGAGGATGCCGCGCTCCTGTCGGATCTGGAACTGGCCAAGGCAGCGGCGCTGGCCGCCCAGGGCCGCCCCGACCCGGCCCTGCGCCAGGAGGCCATCGCCTGGGGCGTCTATGCCTATGGCAGCACCGCGCGCGCCACCGAGCGCGCCGAGGAAATCGAGTCCCTGGCCAGCCGCCAGGGCGTGTGAGGAGACCCCCGTGATCGTCATCGTCACGACCCTGCTGGGCGGCGCCTGGGGCGCCATGCTGGCCCGCCGCCGCAACGGCAACCGCTACGACATCGCGCAATATGCGGTCGTCTTCGCCATCATCGGCGGGCTGATCGGGCTGATTGCCGCAATCTGGCTGCAACGGGCCGGCTGAGCGCGCGCGGGAGTGGCAAAGCCGCTCCGCCGCCGCTATCTTCCCCGCATCGGTCGACCGGGAAATTGCTTTCGAACATCGCGCGCTCCGCGCCGAACGCCTCGATGCAGGGCTCGACGAAGGGCGCCCNAAGCCGTGGCCAGCTCTTCCGAACCGGGCGGCATGTCGCGGTCGATGAAATCGAAGCCGAAGCCGCGCATCGCCATGCCGCCGATCTTGAGCACCGTGTTCGGGCGGCGGGCCAGCTCGCGGATGTGCCCCAGCCAGGTGCGGAAGGTATCGTCCGGGTTGCGCGCATAGGGCCCGTGGCGCACCAGCCCGGCCATGTGGTTCAGCACGACGACCGTGTCCGGATGGCGGTCGATCAGCTCGGCCAGCTGCGGCAGCTGCGGGTGGTAGCATTGCGCGTCGAAGCTCAGCCCCAGCGGCCCGAGCTGGCCGAAGCCTTCGCCGAAGCGCGGGTCGGCGAGCAGGTCGGGCGGCGGCGGGCGCATCAGCATGTTGACCTCCGGATCGGCATCCCAGCCCGCCATGTGGCGGATGCCGCGGAACCGGTCGGGCGCACGCGCGACATACGCCTCCAGCACCTCGCGGACCGCAGCGCCGAGCGTCAGGTCGGCGCGGCCGACGATCCCGGCGCAGAGCCGCTCGTCCCCGTGGAAGCCGCTGGCGAAGGCCGCGCCGATGCCGTTGGCGAATTCCACCTCGCCGATCCCGGCCATACGCGGATCGCCGTCCGGCCGGTACATCGAGCCGCATTCCATGTAGACCGTGCCGCGCACCATGTGGCCGCTGCCGCGGATGTCGGCCAGCAGTTCGGGGAAGAAATAGGGCTCCGCGCGCTGCCAGAAATGGTGATGCGCGTCGACCACCGGCCGTCCGGGATCGAGCGCCTCCTCGCGGCGCCGGCCCAGCCAGGCATCGTCCCACAGGTGAAGCGGCGGCAATCCCCGCCCGCTCGTCGCTCCGTCCGCCATGCCGTCTCCTCCCGGTCAGCCCCCGTGCGCACCGGCTTCCCTGCAATCCGCGTGCCAGAGCGGGACAGGCGCCCGACTGGCACGGGATTTGCGGACTTTCCGTCGCGGTCGCTGCCGCCCCGCGGGAGAGGAGCCCGCAGGCACCGGCCCGGCCGCAGGCAGATGTCACCAGGGAGGAGACCCGACATGAAGACCACCACCGCCAGCCATTTCCGCGCGGGCGCCTGCGCCGTCGCCCTGCTTGCCGGGCTCGCCGCCTCCGCCGCCAGCGCCCAGTCCATCACCCTGCTCAGCGGCTCCGCCGGCGGCACCTGGACCGCGCTTTCGGGGACGCTGAAATCGATGCTGGAACGCGAGGTGCCGGGCATGGACGTGCGCATCCGTCCGGGGGTCGCGCTGGCCAACATCAAGGGGGTGTCGGCGGGCATGGCCGAGATCGGCTGGATGCTGGCGGATTCCGCCAATGACGCCCTCGCCGGCCGCCCGCCCTTCGGCGAACCGGTCACCAATCTCTGCGAAATCGCCGCCTTCCACCCGACGGTGCTGCATTTCATGACCACCGATCCCGACGTGGAAAAGATCGCGGACATCGCCGGGCACCGGGTGGGCACCCTGCCGCGCGGCAGCGGCTCCGACACCGCCTTCGTCACCGTTCTGGGACTGAGCGGCCTCGACGAGGACGACGTGCAGCGCGACTTCGCCGCCCAGGGCGACCTGCCGAACATGATGAAGGACGGCCATATCGATGTCTGGTCGCAGCTCAGCGGCGTGCCGGGCGGTGCAGTCGCGGATCTGTTCTCGTCCTCGGGACAGGCGCGGTTCCTGCCGATCTCCGACCAGCTGGTCGAGGACCTGCATGCGGTGAACCCGGCCTGGCGGCGCGAGATCATCCCGGCGGGCACCTATCCCGGCCAGGACGAGGAGGTCGGGGCGGTCGGCTTCCTGACCCATATCGGCGCGAATTGCGACACGCTCTCCGAAGAGGACGCCTACGCGATCACCAAGACGCTGATCGCCAACTATGCCGAGATGGGATCGGTGAACCATTCGATCGGCCAGCTCTCGGTGCCGGATCTGGCGCGCGATGTCGGCCTGCCGCTGCACCCCGGCGCACGCCGCGCCTACGAGGAGGCCGGCGCCCTCTGACCCGCAGCCACGCCCCGTCCGCGGATGCGCCGCGGACGGGAATTCGGGACAGGAGAGGAGCGGTCCGGCCGCTCCGCAAGGGAGACGGCCATGCTTGCCAACCTTCGACCCAAGGACATCATCCGCACCGTGCTCGCGGTCGCGATGCTGGCCTTCCATTTCCACGTCGTGTTCTTCGGACCGCCGCAGGCGATCTATTTCCGCGGCATCCACCTGCTTCTGGCGATGGTGCTGATCTTCCTGACGATCCCCGCCTTCGCCCCGGCGGAGCCGGGCGCGCGTCCGGCGCGGCGGATCGCGGGGACGGCACTTGACGCCGCCTTCATCGCCCTTGCGGCCGGCTCGCTCGGCTACGTGTTCCTCAATGTCGACTACCTGCAGACCCGCTTCGCGCTGATCGACCCGCTGCGGCCCGCGGACAGCGTCTTTGCCGTCGCCTGCATCCTGGCGGTGCTCGAGGCCGCGCGGCGCACCACCGGCCCGGCCCTGCCGCTGACCGCGATCGGCTTCATCCTGTTCGGGCTGACCGTCGGCGGGCTCGGCATCGGCGAGACCCTCGACCAGATCTACATGGCGCAGGACGGCATCTTCGGGATCCCGCTGGCGGTTTCCGCGACCTACGTGCTCCTCTTCGTGGTGTTCGGCGCCGTGGTCGAACGCTCGGGCACCGGCAAGCTCTTCATGGATTTCGCGCTGGCGCTGGCGGGCGGGTCCGCCGGGGGACCGGCCAAGGTGGCGGTGATGACCTCGGCCACCTTCGGCACGATCTCGGGCAGCGCCACCGCCAACGTGGTGACCACCGGCGCCTTCACCATCCCGATGATGAAGCGCATCGGCTACCGCCCCGCCTATGCCGGCGCCGTGGAGGCCGTCGCATCGACCGGCGGGCAGATCATGCCGCCGATCATGGGCGCCTCGGCCTTCGTCATGGCCGAGTTCATGGGGGTCAGCTATTTCCAGGTGATCGGCTATGCGCTGCTCCCGGCCTTCCTCTACTTCTTCGCCGTCTTCATGGCGGTGCATTTCGAGGCACGGCGGCTGGGGCTGCGCGGCATGCCGAAATCCGACCTGCCGGAACTGGGCCGGGTGGTGCGCGAGCGCGGCCACCAGATCCTGCCGCTGGTTCTGATCATCGGCACGATGGTGGCGGGCTTCAGCGCGCCCTATGCGGCGATGATCGGCATCCTCAGCGTCTATCCGGTCGCCATGCTGCGGCGCACCACCCGCGCGGGCATCACTTGGCGGAGCGTCGGCGAGGGCTTCCTGAACGGCATCTACAACGCGCTTCAGGTGGCGGCGGCCTGTGCCTGCGCCGGCATCGTGATCGGGGTGATCAACCTCTCGGGCCTCGGCTTCGACTTCACGTCGTTCCTGGTGTCGCTGTCGAGCGACTCGCTGATCCTGTCGCTCCTGCTGTCGGCGTTGGCGGGCATCATCCTCGGCATGGGCCTGCCGACCACGCCGGCCTATGTGGTTCAGGCTTCGCTGCTGGTCCCGGCGGTGGTCAAGCTCGGCGTCCCCGCCCCGGCGGCGCACATGTTCGCGCTCTATTTCGCGATCCTGTCATCGATCACCCCGCCGGTCGCGATCTCGATCATCGCGGCAAACAGCATCTCGGGGGCGCGGCTCTGGGAAAGCAGCGTCGCCTCGATGCGGCTCTCGGCCAGCGGCTACATCATCCCCTTCATGTTCGTCTTCGGCCCGGCCCTGCTGCTCATCGGCTCGCCGGCGAGCATCGTGCTGGCGATCTGCACGGCGACGACCGGGGTGCTGGCGCTGTCGGCGGGGCTGAACGGCTACCTGCTGCGGCCGGCAAGCTGGCCGGAAAAGGCCGGGCTGGTCGCGGCGGCCCTGTTGATGATCGACACCGGGCCGGTCACCGATGCGGGCGGGCTGGCGCTGCTGGCGCTGGTCGCGGCCTCGCAGAAATACCTGTCGCCGGCGGCGGAGCGGGATGCGGCCTGACCGCGTCTTTCCCCGCCGCCCGCGCTCCGCTCAAAGGACAAGGATGCGAAGAATGACCACCGAGCTGAAAGCCAAGGACGATGCCGGGACGCCACCCGGCATCGTCGTCCTCGAGGGCCGCAACGAGGCGGAGCTGCGGGCCGGAATCGCCGCCGCAGGCCCGCTCCCGCCCGGCGCCATCCTGGTCGAGCAGGGATGTCGTCGAGCGCCTCGCGCCGCATCACCGGCGCCGAGCCGTTGCCCACCGGGTTGCGGCGGTACACATGGGCAGCGGTGATGCCGGTGAGCCGCGGCTTCTGGGCCACGCGCAGCGTCCGGCCCGCGCCGTCGATCAGCTCGGAGCCGGAGAAGCTGAGCCCGACCTGCGGATTGGCCGCGAGATGGGCGGCATGGGCGGCAAGCTTCCCCGGACGCCACAGGTCATCGGCATCGCAGAAGCCGACATAGCGGCCCCGCGCGGCAGCGATTCCGCTGTTGCGCGCCCCCGCCAGGCCGCGGTTCCGCTGCTGCACGAGCCGGATGCGCCGGTCCCCGAAGCTGCGGGCGATGGCGGCGCTGCAATCCGTGGAGCCGTCATCGACGACGACGATCTCGAAATCCGGATGGGTCTGCGCCAGCAGGCTCTCCAGCGTTTCGCGGAGCGTGGCGGCGGCATTGTAGGCCGGAACGACGATGCTTGCTTCGGGCATGGGAGCCTCCTGTCAGGATGCGAATAGGCTGCGGCGCAGGCGCCGTGTCAGCAGCGGAGCGAGAACCGCGCCCGCCAGGGTGAGCGCGCCGCGGCGCGGCGCCGAGAAGAAGCCGGCCGGGCTGGCCAGCACCCCCGACACCCGGCCGGCCTCCGGCACGGTTCCGGGCGCCAGCCGAGTCGGGCCAGCGCTTCCCCCGAACTTCGCGCCCCCGGGCAGGCCGGAGCCGGATCAGCCGCCCGCGAGGATCTCCAGCGGCGGCAGGCCGCCGCCCTTGACCTGCTTGGTCACCACATAGGTGAAATAGCGCGCGATCCCGATCTTCTGGTCGAGCAGCAGATCCATCAGCCGCTGATAGGCATCGACGTCCCGGGTCACGATCTGCATCAGGTAGTCGAAGCCGCCGCCGAGCGCCCAGCAGCCGGTGATCTCGTCATGCGCGCCCAGGGCCGCCTCGAAGCGGCGGAAGCTCGCCTGGGTGTGATCGCCCAGCTCCGCCGCGACGAAGACCGTCACCGAAGGCCCGAGCGCGCGCAGGTTGATCTCGGCGCGGTAGCCCTCGATCAGCCCGGCGCGCTCGAGCTTCCTGAGCCGCTCCCAGGCGGGGGTCGGCGACAGCCCGACCTTCTCGGCCAGCGCCGCCTTCGAGATCCGGCCTTCGCGCGCAAGCACGCGCAGGATCTCCATGTCGCGGGCGTCGAGCTTGATCACGGGCACTGTCCTCCGGGTTGGTGCGCTCCTGCCCCACCGGCCTAGCCTGCCTTGCCGCCGGGCCGCAATGCCCTGTGGCGCCCGGACCCTGCGCCGCAGCCGGGCTGCCCGCGCTTGCGGCACGCGGCGCCTGCACGATAGGCTCTGCCGCGACCCCATTGCCGACGAGTTCCCCCGATGCCCGCTCCTGCCAGTCTCCTGCAGACCATCTTCCTGTCGCTCGGCATCGCGCTGATGGCAGGCTGGATCCTGATCGTCGGCAAGGCGGTGATCGTGCCGGTGCTCTCGGCGGTGATCGCCGTCTACGTGCTGATCAACGGCGCCGCGTGGCTCCGGCGCTGGACCGTGCTGCGGCATTTCCCGGGCTGGATCCTGCACATGGCGATCCTGATCGCCTTCGTCATCGGCCTGTTCTCGATGGCCGCGGTGATCGCGGTGACGCTGGAGGAGATGGCCGACCGCGCCCCGGACTACCAGGCCAATCTCGAGGCCTTCGTCGTCCATGCCGCAGAGGCCTTCGGCGCGGAAAGCGACACCACCTGGGACGACCTGCGCAGCATGGCCTTCGGCCAGCTCGACCTGCCGTCGCGCATCGGCGGGCTGTTCAGCTCGCTGACCAGCCTCGCGGGCTCGGTCTTCATCATCATCATCTATGCCGGCTTCCTGATGGGCCAGTGGGCGAGCTTCCCGAAGAAGATTGCCGACGCCTTCGGCTCGGAGGGCGAAGCCGCCTGGATCCTCGAGATCGGCGGCGAGATCAACGGCAAGATCGGCGACTACCTGACCGTCAAGACGCTGGTGAACATCGTGCTCGGCATCCTGTGCTACGGCGTGCTCTGGGCGATGGATGTCGATTTCGCGCTGTTCTGGGCGGTCTGCATCGGGCTGCTGAACTACATCCCCTATCTCGGTTCCTGGATCGGGGTGATGCTGCCGGTGATGCTGTCCTTCGCGCAGTTCGGCGATCCCGGCCGCACCGCGCTGCTGACGCTGCTGCTGACCGCGATGCAGATCTTCGTCGGCTCCGTGCTGGAGCCGCGCTGGATCGGGCGGCAGCTGAACCTCTCGCCCTTCGTGGTGATCCTGGCGCTGTCCTTCTGGTCGGCGCTCTGGGGCATCTCGGGCGCGATCCTCGCGGTGCCGCTGACCAGCGTCCTGGCGATCATCTTCAGCGAATTTCCCGGCACGCGGCCGATCGCAATGTTGATCTCGGATGTCGGCCAGCGCGAAGACGGGGCGGAACCGGACCGCGGGGCGGGCTGAGCCGGCGGCCGCGGCACGGCAGGCTGGAAACCCGGGCAAAAGACCATATCTTGAACGGCATGCCCCGCCCCCATGCCGGAGACCCCGCCCCATGACCGCATCCGAGGACCGGGACACCGGCGCCCCCGAGGACCGCCGCGACCTGCGCGAGGCGCGCGAGCTCGAGGCGCATCTGCGCTGGCTCGACAGCTTCACCCCCGCCGCGCTCGGCATCCTGGCGCTGGCCTCGGGCATCTACACCTATCTCGGCGTGACCCAGCTCCTGGACGGCAACGAGACGCTCAGCGTGCTCGCCGCGCTGGCCTATTCGATCGCCGTCTCGGTCGGCATCTTCGTCTTCTGGTCCTACCTGATGCGGCTGCTGCCGGCGATGCGCTCGCCGCGCAGCGTGCTCGGCCTCCTGGTCGCGGGCGCGCTCGGCTGCGGCGCGATCATCGCCATGTCCTCATGGCTGAACGCCGCCGCCCTCGGGGGTCCAGCAGCACCGCGCCGACCGGCACCTCGCCGCGCCCTGCCGCCTTGCGCGCCTCGCCGAGCGCGGCCTCCATGTGGGATGTGAAGCTCATGCCCCGTCTTGCCTCCGCCGCCGGATGCGCGCAAGGCTGGAACCGCGGCAGAAAAGCGGATAGGCGCCATCCATCATGACCGAGACACCCTCCTCCCCCGCCGGCGAACGCATCGCCAAGGTCCTGGCCCGTGCCGGGGTCGCCTCCCGCCGCGAGGCGGAGACCATCATCGCCGAAGGCCGCGTCCGCGTGAACGGCCGCGTCATCAATTCGCCCGCGCTGAACGTGACCGAGAAGGACCGCATCCTGGTCGACGGCGCGCCGCTGGCCGAAGCCGAGCCCGCGCGGCTCTGGCTCTACCACAAGCCTGCCGGGCTGGTGACCACGTCGAAGGACGAGAAGGGCCGCGAGACGATCTTCGACAAGCTGCCCGAGGACATGCCGCGGGTGATGAGCATCGGACGGCTCGACCTCAATTCCGAGGGCCTGCTGCTCCTGACCAATGACGGCGGGATCAAGCGCAGGCTGGAACTGCCCGAGACCGGCTGGCTCCGGAAATACCGCGTCCGGGTGAAGGGCACGCCGGAGGACAAGACGCTGGAACCGCTCAGGAAGGGCGTGACCATCGAGGGCGAGCGCTTCCAGGGGATGGAGATCAGCCTCGACCGCCAGCAGGGCGCGAATGCCTGGCTGACCGTCGGCCTGCGCGAGGGCAGGAACCGCGAGATCCGCCGTGCCATGGAACATGTCGGGCTGGTGGTGAACCGGCTGATCCGGGTCAGCTACGGGCCGTTCCGGCTCAACGAGCTGGCGCCCGGCGCGGTCGAGGAGGTCAAGCCGCGGGTCCTGAAGGACCAGCTCGGCCTCGGCGAGCACGAGGACAAGCCGCGGCTGAAGCCGCAGCGCACCCGCCGCACCGGCCCGAAACCCGGCGCCAAGCCCGGCATGGGCGCTCTTCCCGCGCGCGGCGCTCCGGTCGCTGGGCCGGGCCGTGTTCCGGCGCCTGCTGCGCGTCGAGGTCGAGGGGGCCGAGCATCTCGCGGCCGAGGGCCCGGTGGTGTTCATCTCCAACCATGTCAGCTTTGCCGACGGCCCGCTGCTCTTCTCGCTGATCGGCCGCGACGACCTGTCGGTGGCGGTCGACACGCACTGGGCGCGGACCCGGCTCCTGGACCGGCTGCGCGGCATCTGCGGCATGCACCCGATCGACCCTCAGAACCCGCTTTCGGCCAAGACCCTGGCCCAGCAGGTTTCGGCCGGCGGTGCCGCGCTGATCTTCCCCGAGGGCCGGATCTCGCGCCATGGCGGGCTGATGAAAGTCTATGGCGGCACCTCCTGGATCATCGACATGGCCGATGTGCCGGTGGTCCGCATCACCATCGAGGGGCTCGACGGTTCGCTCTTCAACCGTCCCGTGCCCGGCCTGGTCCGCCGGCTCTTCCCGAAGATCCGCGTGCGGGCCGCCGCGCCCGCCAGGCTCGGCCTGCCTGCGGAGCTGAAAGGCGCCGCGCGGCGCAAGGCCGCGCGCCGCGGCGGCCGGGGCCGGGGCCGCGATGCGCTGCAGGTAGAGCGGACCGCCCGCCTTCGGTCCGGTGCCCGAGAGGCCTTCGCCGCCGAAGGGCTGCGAGCCGACCACGGCGCCGATCTGGTTGCGGTTCACGTAGAGATTGCCGGCATGCACCTGGTCCGAGAGCTCCTGCACGCGGGTGTCGATCCGCGAATGCAGCCCGAAGGTCAGCCCGTAGCCGGTGGCGTTGATCGCAGCGACGACCTTTTCCAGATCCGCCCCCTTGAAGGTGGCGACATGCAGCACCGGGCCGAAGATCTCGCGCTCGAGCGCCGCGATCCCGGTCACCCGGAGCATCGCCGGGGCGATGAAGCAGCCTTCGGGCGCGGCCAGCTCGTGCAGCACCCGGCCCGCCTTGCGCGCCGCCTCGACATGGGCGCGGATGCCCGCCTGCGCCTCCGTGTCGATCACCGGGCCGACATCGGTCGACAGGTGCCAGGGATCGCCGACGGCCAGCTCGTCCATGGCGCCCTTGATCATCTCGATCAGATGCGGGGCGATGTCCTCCTGCACGTAGAGGCAGCGCAGCGCCGAGCAGCGCTGGCCGGCCGAGCGGAAGGCCGAGGCGACGATGTCGCGCACCGCCTGCTCGGGCAGCGCGGTGGAATCGACGATCATCGCGTTCATGCCGCCGGTCTCGGCGATCAGCGGCGCGCCGGGATCGAGATTTTCGCTCATGGCGCGCTGGATCAGCCGCGCGGTGTCGGTCGAGCCGGTGAAGATCACGCCCTTGATGCGCGGATCCGAGGTCAGCAGCCGCCCGACCGTACCGCCCTGCCCCGGCAGCAGCTGCAGCGCCGATGCCGGAACGCCGGCCTCGTGCAGGAGCCGCACCGCGATGGCGGCGATGACCGGGGTCTGCTCGGCCGGTTTCGCCAGCACGGCGGCGCCGGTGGCGAGCGAAGCGGCGATCTGGCCGGTGAAGATCGCCAGCGGGAAGTTCCACGGGCTGATCGCCGTCACCGCGCCGCGCGGGCGGGGATCGTTCGCCTCGGCCTCGGCCGCGTAGTAGCGCAGGAAATCGACCGCCTCGCGCAGCTCGCCGACGGCATCGGACAGGGTCTTGCCGGCTTCCAGCGCCAGCGCGGCGAAGATCGGGCCGAACTCGCGTTCGTAGAGCTCGGCCGCCTTGCGCAGAACGGCGGCACGCTTCGCCACGGGCGCGTCCCAGATGGCGGCGTCCTCGATGGCCCGCGCCACCGGCCTCCGCTCCGGCCGCGATCATCGCCGCGACCTCGCGAAGGCGCGCGCGCCCGGCGCCGCGGTGACGCCGTGCAGCAGCGCGCTGATCCAGACCGCATTCACCGCCAGATGCAGGATCGGCACCGCCTGCAGCGGGTCGATATCGGGCACCACGAGGAGCGCGAACAGCGCCGTGGCCAGCCCCCGCGGCCCGAACCAGCCGAAGAAAATCCGCGTCCCCGCATCGGCATCGGTTCCCGCGAGCGACAGCCAGATCGCCAGCGGCCGCACCACGAAGAGGCTGAGCAGGATCACCGCCAGCATCCGCCAGTCGAGGAACGCCACCGCCTCGGGCATCAGCCCCAGGCCGATCAGCAGGAAAGCCGCCCAGGCCAGCAGCTGGCCCTCGCCCTCGGCGAATTCATAGATGAAGTCCGAGCGCGCCGACACGACATGGCCGAAGACCAGCCCGCCGGTGAAGGCCGCGATGAAGCCGTTGCCGCCGATCAGGTCGGCCAGCACGTAGCAGGCCACCGCCATGGCCAGCGTGGCGATGCCTTCGAAGGCCTCGGTGGTCGAATGGCGCGCCGTCGCGAGGTTCAGCAGCCGCGCCCCCGCCCAGCCGACCGCGATCCCCGCCGCCGGTCCGAGGATCACCTGCGCCGCGGCGAAGCGCAGCCAGTAGCCGGTCTTGGCGCTGCTGGCGCCCGCCGCGCTGGGGCTTGCCGCCGCGATCCGGCTGGACAGCCCCGGGCCCGCGCTGTTCCGCCAGACCCGCATCGGCCGTGACGGCGTGCCCTTCACCATGCTGAAATTCCGCTCCATGCACCGCGACGCCGAGGCCAGGCTGGCCGTGGTGGCGGTCCAGTCCGACCGGGCGGGACTGTGCTTCAAGGCGCGCAAGGATCCGCGGGTCACCCGGCTCGGACGTGTCATGCGGCGCTTCTCCGTCGACGAGATGCCGCAGCTCTGGAACGTGCTCAGGGGCGACATGTCGCTGGTCGGCCCGCGTCCCGCGCTGCCGCGCGAAGTCGCCGCCTATGATGCGCGGGCCCGCGGGCGGCTGGCCGTGCGACCGGGGCTGACCGGGCTCTGGCAGGTATCGGGCCGCGCGGAAATCGGCTTCGAGAAGATGATCGACCTCGATCTGGCGCAGATCCGGTCGCGGTCGCTGACCCTCGACCTGATGGTGCTGGCGCTGACCGCCCGCGCGGTGCTGGGCGGCCGGGGTGCCTACTGAACGGGCAGGCTATCCGTCGGGATAGCCGGTCTGTGCGGATGAGGAATTCCCGTCGAAGCAGCTTTCTGCCAAACTGGCCGCAATCTTGAGGAGACACATAATGCAGTTCTTAAATGCGAGATCCGCGGCCGCTTGGGCCGCGATCGCCCTGGCCGCCGGCAGTGCCGCCGCCGGGGAGCTCGCAGCGCCGCAGGGAACGCCTGTTCTGGCCATCGACGGCGCCATCTCCGAGACCAATGACGGAAGCCGTGCGGTCTTCGACCTTGCCATGCTGGAAGCCCTGCCGGCCGCCAGCTTCGAAACCTCCACGAGCTGGACCGAGGGGGTGCAGAGCTTCACCGGCGTGACGCTTGCCGCGCTGATGGAGGCCGTCGGCGCCACGGGAACCGGGCTGCGCGCGGCAGCGATCAACGACTATGCCGTCGACATTCCGGCCGGGGACTGGGTCGCCGGCGGCCCGATCGTGGCTTATCTGCGCAATGGCGAGACGATGTCGATCCGCGACAAGGGCCCGCTCTGGATCATCTATCCGTTCGACGGAAATCCGGAATACCAGAGCGAGGTAATTTATTCTCGGAGCATTTGGCAACTCGACAGAATAACGGTAACCGAATAAGAAGGTGCTGAAATTGCCCGGAAAAGAGCGAGAGGCTTCCTTGTCGGAACTGCTAGGTCGGCAGAGAAACCGCTCGCGCTTCCTGACGGGCGTCACAGTGTTTGCGCTGGCGCTGTGCCTCGGGCTCGTGGCCGGCCTCGGATGGGTGGTCAAGCGCCAGCTGACCGAGCTGGAATCCGCCAGTTCCGACAACCTGCAATGGACGCTGTCCCAGGCCGAGGTCGAATACCTGCGGATGACGCTGGCGATCGAACGGGCCGCGGACGGCACCGGATCGCTGTCCGAGGCGCGGCGCCGCTTCGACGTGCTCTACAGCCGGATGGCCACGCTCGAGAGCAGCACGGCCTTCGATGCCCTCCGGGCCGATCCCGGGCTGGCGGAGTCGCTGCAGCGGATACGGGAGTTCCTCGAGGGCGGGGTGCCGCTGGTCGACGGGTCCGATGCCGGGCTGCGCAACGCGATGCCCGAACTGGTGCCGGCCGCGGCGGCCTTGGAGCCGGACATCCGCGCCCTCGGCCTCGAAGGCCTCGCCATCTTCACCGAGCTGTCCGACAGCCGCCGCGACCAACTGGTCCGCACGCTGCTGCTGATGGCCGGGGTGCTCGGCGTTCTGCTCTGCGGCCTGGTTCTCGTGGCCGGCATCCTGCTGGGGCTGGCGCGCAACAGCTCGCGGCGCAGCCGCGAGGCGCTGGAAACCGCCGAGCGGCTGCGCACCATCGTGGAAACCTCGCTCGACGCGATCATCGTGACGGATGCTGCAGGCATCATCCGCGAGTTCAATCCGGCTGCCGAAAAGGTCTTCGGCCTGGCGCGCAGCGAGGCCCGCGGCCGGGTTGCCGCCGAGCTGATCCTGCCCGAGGAAAGCGCCCGCGAACTGAGCGGCGGCCTCCTCGCGTTCTGGGACGAGGATCGCCGACCGAGCCCCGAAGAGCGCCATTTCGAGCTGGCGGCGCGGCACAGCTCCGGCCGCGTCTTCCCGGCCGAGTTCACCATCGACCGGGCCGAGCAGGACGAGGGGCCGGTCTTCGTGGCGGTGATCCGCGACATTTCCGGGCGCAAGGCCGCCGAGGCCGGGCTGACCCAGGCGCGCGACCGCGCGCTGGCAGGCGAGCGCGCGAAGGCGGAGTTCCTGGCGGTGATGAGCCACGAGATGCGCACGCCGCTCAACGGGCTGCTCGGCACGATGGAGCTGCTGCGCGACCATTCGCTGACCGAGACGCAGAGCGACCTGCTCGACCGGATGCAGTCATCGGGACGGCTCCTGCTGGGGCTGGTCAACGACGTGCTCGACCTGGCGAAATTCGAAGCCGGCAAGATGCGTTCCGAGGTCCGGCCGTTCTCGGTGGACCGGCTCGTCGAAGGCGTGGTCGAGACCGCCGCGCCGCTCGCGGCCGCGAACGGCAACACGCTGTCCTGGAGCTGGACCGGTCCGTCCGTCGACGCGGTGCTGGGCGATCCGCGGCGGCTGCGCCAGGTCTTGCTGAACCTCGTGGGCAATGCGGTGAAGTTCACTCGCGGCGGCAGCGTCGAGCTGGAGGTCGAGGCCGTCGGACCGCAGGGCGCCGAGTTGGAATTCCGCGTCATCGACACCGGCATCGGCATCGCCGAAGAGCATATGGACCGCATCTTCGAGGATTTCGAGACGCTTGATTCCTCCTATGCGCGCGAAGCGGGCGGGACCGGGCTGGGGCTCGGCATCGCGCGCCGCCTGGTGCGGCTGATGGGCGGCGAGATCGGCGCCGAAAGCGAGCCGGGCGAAGGCAGCCTGTTCTGGCTGCGCGTCCCGGTCCGGCCGATCGACGAGGCGCCCGAGACGGCCGCGCCCGCTCGCCCGGCCCGTCCCGCGCCCCGCAAGCCGCTGGACCTGCTGCTGGTCGAGGACAATGAAATCAACCGCTTCGTCGCCCGCGCCATGCTGGAGGCCGAGGGACACAAGGTGACCGAGGCCGTCAACGGCCGGATCGGTGTCGACTGCGCGGCCGCGCACCGCTTCGATGCGATTCTGATGGACATCTCCATGCCCGAGATGGATGGTCCCGAGGCGGCGCGGCTGATCCGGGCGGGCTCCGGCGCGTCGGCGCGCGTGCCGATCATCGCGGTGACCGCCCATGCCCTGCCGGAGGAGATCGCGACATTCCGCGAGGCCGGCATGGATGCCTGCATCAGCAAGCCGCTGGAGCGCGAGGTGCTGATGGAAACCCTGGCGCGGATCGGCTCCGGCGGGCTCGCGCCTGCCGCGGTGATGCCGGGCCCGGCCCGGATGATCGCGAGATCGAACCGGACGCAGAGCCAGGCCGCGTGGAAGACGATGGCGGTCGGGAAGCGCTGGCAGCTGAGGCCGGACACGGTATTCATCAGAGACGGGCGTGTTCAAATCATCCGTCTGGCAATCGGAGCTGGCCAACCTGACAATTCGGCGGGCGGAGCTTCCTGAAAGCAGACGCACGCAGCCCCGTCTCCCGATGCGGAAGATGCGCCCTGCTTCCCGGCCAGCCAGCTGGCGCGGAACCGTCGCCGCGCCAACGTTGGCCTGTCAGTTTGTCTGCCGCTCGGTGGCGAGAAATTCCTCTGCGGTGGGCGTCACGCGCTCGAACTGGTCGAGCTGGCGGGCGTAGAGATGGCCGCCGAGGCGGCCGACCGCGTCGATCCCGATCTGGTCCACGTACATCTTCTCTGCATCGACCAGCGTCTCGCGGACGAACATGCGCTTGACCTCGCCCAGCACGATCGTGCGCGCCTGGCTGACCGGGACGGTCTGCATCAGCTTGCACTCGAAGGCCGCAGGCGCTGCCACGATCCGGGGGCAGGACACGGTTTCGCCCGGCGCGGTCTCGAGCCCGGCAATCGCCAGCTCGTCGACATCGGCGGGAAACTTGACCGAGCAGATCTCCATCTGGTCGACCAGCGCGAAATCCGAGATGTGGACGGTGAACTCGCCGGTGGCCAGAATGTTGGCCGCGGTGTCCTTCGGCGTGCCGTCGGGCTTGTGCTCGATCCCCACCGCCATGACCGCAGGGTCATGGGTGAGGATGTTGAAGAAGCTGAACGACCCGGCATTCGGCACCCCGCTCTCGGAGACGGTGGTGATCAGCGCGATCGGGCGCGGGATCACCGTGCCGATCAGCAGCTTGTAGCGGTCCTTCGGCGTCAGATCGGCGAAGTCGAAGGCGACAGACTTCATGCCGCCACCCGGTGGGTGTCGAGGGACGTGTGGCGCGATAGGTTCTCGAACCCGTCGGCGGTGACCACGTACATGTCGCCGATGTTGCAGCCGGCCGATTGCGGCTCCAGCCACTGGGTGTGCATCACGAAGACCATGCCTTCCTCCAGCTTGTCGTAGTTGTGGGACGAGATATTGAACGCATTCTGCCCGCCTGCCATGCCGACCGAATGTCCCAGGTTGGGATTGTGCGGGCCCGCGACCGCCGGACAGACATGCATGAGCCTGCGCCCCTGCGCCTCGCAATCGGCATCCGGCACGTATTGGTTCAGGATCTCGCGCGGGCCGCCATCCGCGGCGGTCGCCCAGTTGTAGGGCATGGTACGGGCCTCGGCATCGCTCAGCATCCCGGCTTCGATGTAGCTCTCGAAGGCGGCGTTGTTCAGGTCGCGGATCAGCGTGCCGGGGCGGATGAGCTTCTCGGTGGCCTTTACGCCGCTTGTGCAGGCGTCGAGCACCAGCTCCTGCCGGGCGGTCAGCTCGCCGAAGGCGAACATGCGCGCCGTTTGTGCGGTGTAGCCCTGATAGGTCGCGTTCGAGACATAGAGATTGCCGAGGTCGCCCGGCCGCATCCGGCGGCCATAGGGCTTGCCGCAATGGGTGCCCCATTCATTCGCGCCGATCTGGTAGCCGTCGCCGGTCTCGCCGCCGCGGGCCATCTGCGCCATGGTGAAGGCGGCGTAGATCTCATAGTCGGTCACGCCCGGACGGGCCACGTGATAGGCCGCCTGGGTGGCGATGCTGATCAGCTGCGCGGCGGAGCGGAAGCAGGCGATCTCGGCCGGGGTCCGGTTGCGCTGCATCCGGTCGAGGATGCCGTGCTGGTCGGTGAACTTGGCCCCGGCATGGCTTCGGCCAGGGCGCCACGGAAGGCGGCGGAGCGCTTGTCGCCGATGAAGCCGATGCTGCCGCGGCCTGCGCCGATCTCGCCCAGAAGCTTCACCGTCGCCTCGATGGTCTTGGCGCCCGAGTCGCCGGGGATGTCGGCATATTCGCGGCCCACCGCGCCGATCTGCAGGATGCGGTTGATGCCGACCGGATCGCCGCCCGGCGGCAGGATCACCGACCGGGTGAAAAACGAGAGCAGCACCGGCTCCTTGTCCTCGTCCATCGGAATGACCAGCACGCCTTCGCGCATCCAGTCGCAGAGATAGCGCAGATAGGCATGGGCCGCGTGGAACCAGCCGACGCTGTCGCAATGGACCACGATGGCGTCATGGCCCGCGGAGACCGCCTCGCGCTTCAGCTTGCGCATGCGCTCGGCGTATTCCTCCACCGGGATCGGGCCTGCGGGAACGAAGTCGAAATCGGGGGCGAAGTCGCCGAGCAAGTGTTCGATCGGGGCGGAGGCGGGGCTATGGGCGTTCATTTGCATGGTCCTTTCGTGGGACGGGCGGCTCAGGAGGAGCTGCGCCCGCCGAAGCGCTGGAGCGTGACGAGGAGAAGGGCGGCGGCGAGGATCAATAGGCCCGAGACCGCGGCGACCCGTCCGTCGAGGCTCTCCTCGAGCATGGCGAAGAGGCGGAGCGGCAGCATGGTCCGGCCCGGATCGCCGAGGAAGAGCGTCACCGACACGTTGTCGAGCGACTGCATGAAGACGAGGAAGGCGCCCGCCAGGATGCCGGGGAGGATGCCCGGCAGGCTGACCTTCAGGAAGGTGCGGGCGCGGGAGGCGCCGAGCGCGGCAGAGGCCTCTTCGAGGGCCGGGTTCATCCGCTGCGCCAGCACCAGCACGGTGCGGAACATCAGCGGCGCAAAGACGGCGGCATGGCCGATCAGCACCGCGATGACCTTGCCCCCGGATCGCGGACTGGGGTGATATTCACTATGCGGCCATCGCGCGCGCCAGCGCGGCAACGACGGGCGGGAGCGCCCCCTTGCCCGTCCCGTCCCGACAGCAGAACGGAGCGCTGCCATGCTGAGCCTGATCGACCGCCGGATGGGCATCTTCCTCGCGGGCCTCTTCCTCCTGACCGTCGCGGTCCCCGCCGGCAACCTCGTCTTGGCGGGCCAGCCGGTGCCGTCCTACATCGTCGCGCTGCTCGGCAAGTACCTGTGCTATGCGCTGCTTGCCGTCGCGCTCGACCTCGTCTGGGGCTATTGCGGCATCCTCTCGCTCGGCCATGGCGCCTTCTTCGCGCTCGGCGGCTACGCTATGGGCATGCACCTGATGCGCGAGATCGGCGCCCGCGGCGTCTATGCCAATCCCGACCTGCCCGATTTCATGGTCTTCCTCGGCTGGCAGGAGCTGCCCTGGTTCTGGCACGGATTCGACATGTTCGGCTTCGCGCTCCTCATGGTCCTCCTGGTTCCCGGCGCGCTGGCCTTCGTCTTCGGCTGGTTCGCCTTCCGCTCGCGCGTCACCGGCGTCTATCTGTCGATCATCACCCAGGCGATGACCTATGCGCTGATGCTGGCCTTCTTCCGCAACGAGATGGGCTTCGGCGGCAATAACGGCCTGACCGACTTCAAGGACGTGCTCGGCTTCAACCTGCAGGCCGACAGCACCCGCGCCGGGCTCTTCGTGCTCTCGGCCATCGCGCTGGCGGCGGGGCTGCTGGTGGCCAAGGCGATCACCTCCTCGAAACTCGGCAAGGTGCTGATCGCCATCCGCGACGCGGAAAGCCGGACGCGGTTCATCGGCTACCGGGTGGAGGAGTACAAGCTCTTCGTCTTCGTGGTCTCCGCCATGATGGCCGGCGTCGCGGGCGCGCTCTACGTGCCGCAGGTCGGCATCATCAACCCCGGCGAGTTCTCCCCGGCCAACTCCATCGGCATCGTCATCTGGGTGGCGCTCGGCGGGCGCGGCACGCTGGTGGGCGCGGCGCTCGGCGCGATCCTCGTCTCGATCGCGCAGACGCTCTTCACCTCGTGGTTCCCCGAGCTCTGGCTCTTCGCGCTCGGCGGGCTCTTCGTCTTCGTGACCATCTTCCTGCCCCAGGGCGTGCTCGGCCTGATCGAGAGCCGCTTCGCCCGCAGGCGCAAGCCCGCAGCCGCAAAGGAGGCCAGCGCATGAGCACCCAGCTGCTGCTCGACGGCGTGAACCGCAGCTTCGACGGGTTCAAGGCGATCAACGACCTCTCCCTCACCGTGGAGAAGGGCGAACTGCGCGCCATCATCGGCCCGAACGGCGCCGGCAAGACCACGATGATGGACATCATCACCGGCAAGACCCGCCCCGACACCGGCCGCGTGCTGTGGAACCAGTCGGTCGACCTGACCCGCACCGACGAGGCCGGCTCCGCCCGGCTCGGCATCGGCCGCAAGTTCCAGAAGCCCACCGTGTTCGAGACCCAGACGGTCGAGGACAACATCGCGCTGGCGCTGAAGGAGGACCGCTCGGTCTGGGCGACGCTCTTCTACCGCCGCTCGGCGGAGGACACCAAGCGGATCGGCGAGCTTCTGGAGCTGGTGAAGCTCTCCCATGTCGCGGACTGGATGGCCGGCGATCTCAGCCATGGCCAGAAGCAGTGGCTGGAGATCGGCATGCTGATGGCGCAGGATCCCGAGCTGCTGCTGGTCGACGAACCGGCAGCGGGCATGACCGATGCCGAGACCATGCGCACCGCCGAACTCTTGCGCCAGATCGCGGGCAAGCACACCGTCATCGTGGTCGAGCATGACATGGACTTCGTCCGCGCGCTCGGCTGCCGGGTGACGGTGCTGCATCAGGGGCATGTGCTGGCCGAGGGCTCGCTCGACCATGTGTCGTCCAACGAGCAGGTGATCGAGGTGTATCTTGGCCGCTGACCGCAAATTCCGGAAGGATCGGGCCCATGCTTGAAGTCAAGACCATCGACCTGCATTACGGCGCCGCCCAGGCGCTGCGCGGAGTCAGCCTGACCGCGGAACCCGGCAAGGTCACCACCGTTCTGGGCCGCAACGGCGTCGGCAAAACCACGCTGCTGAAATCCATCGTCGGACGGCAGGCGATCTCGGGCGGGTCGATCACCTGGGAAGGGAGGGACATCTCGAGGATGCGCTCCGATGCCCGTGCCCGCGCCGGGATCGCCTCCGTGCCGCAGGGCCGCGAGATCTTCCCGCTGCTGACCGTGCAGGAGAACCTGGAGACCGGCTTCTCCATCCTGCCGCGCTCCGGGCGCAAGGTGCCCGGCGAGGTGTTCGAGCTGTTCCCGGTGCTGAAGGAAATGCTCGGCCGCCGCGGCGGCGACCTGTCTGGCGGCCAGCAGCAGCAGCTGGCGATCGGCCGCGCCATGGTGATGAAGCCGCGGCTCCTGGTGCTCGACGAGCCGACCGAAGGCATCCAGCCCTCGGTGATCCAGGATATCGGCCGGGCCATCGCCTATCTGCGCGACAAGGGCGAGATGGCGATCCTGCTGGTCGAGCAGTATTTCGACTTCGCCCGCGACCTCTGCGACACCTTCCACGTCATGGAGCGCGGACAGATCATCAAGGCCGGCACCCGTGCCGAGATGAACGAGGACGAAATTCGCGGAATGATGTCAGTCTGAACATTTATTTCCGGATTTTCATCGATGATCCGGAATTTCGCCATTTGCATTTCGCGGCGCGGCGCTACCATAGTTCCATGAAGGAATTCGAGCAAATCGCCGCCCTGCCGATCCGCACCGACGCCAAGCGCGGCACGCGGGTGCTTCTGGTGACCTCCCGCGACACCGGGCGCTGGGTCGTCCCCAAGGGATGGCCCATGGACGGCAAGAAACCCTGGGCCGCCGCGAAGATCGAAGCCCTGGAGGAAGCGGGCGCGCTGGGATCGATCCGCGACGAACCGCTGGGCAGCTATTTCTACGAAAAGCAGCGCGATGACGGTCCCGCCCTGCCCTGCCGCGTCACCGTCTATCCGATGATCTTCACCAAGCTGAAGAAGCGCTGGAAGGAACGAAAGCAGCGCAAGCGGCGCTGGGTTTCGGCCCGCCAGGCCGCCCGCATGGTGAACGAGCCCGAGCTGAAGGACATCTTCCGCGCCATGGCGGACTGCACGCCGCTGCCGGGCAGCAAGGCGGCGCGCTGGCGTCCGGAAACCAGCGCGGAGACGGCCGCGCTGGCCCTGGTTCCTGCGGAATAGAGGCTGTCAGCGCACCGTGACGGTGACGCAGCCCGACAGGGTCTGGCCGGGAAATGCGGCGGCGGTGTTGCGGGTGCAGAACCGGTCCTTGCCGCGGAACCCGGCATTCGGCGTGTAGACCACGCCCTGCTTCGACAGGCCTATCTTGCCGGATTTCGGTGCCCGGGTCAGCGTGACCTGAGTTGCAGGCATGCGCCGGTCATCGGCATGGATGACGTTCGGGTAATTCATCAGGCAGGTCGCCGCCCCGGGGGCCATCTCGAAGGCGCCGTCGCCCTTGCCGCTAGCCCAGCCACGGCCATCGCCGCCTGCGCAGCTCGCCCAGGCCTCAGACGCGCCCGCGACTGAGGCAAATGCCAGGCCTGCTAGCAGGCCGCGCGAAAATTTATCCATGAAAACAACCCGGAATAGATTCGCCAATGGCAGAATGCTGCCAGCAATGCGCCGGGACGCAAACGGGACTCTTGCGGGGATGTCAGGCAGGGACAACGCGGTCGCGAAAGACGCCCCTTCGGCACCGGACCGGCAGCCGCCGCAGTGACAGCGTCCCCATGTCCGGAAACCAACGGCGGGACCACCGCAGCGCCGACATTGGCGGCGGAACGGGCGCGGCTCCCGGAGGCGCCGCGCCGCAGGTCAGCTCAGAGCGCCGATTTCAGCGCTTCGGCCAGATCGGTGCGCTCCCACGAGAAGCCGCCCTCGGCATCCGGCTCGCGGCCGAAATGGCCGTAGGCCGCGGTGCGCTGGTAGATCGGCTTGTTCAGCTCCAGATGCGTGCGGATGCCGCGCGGGGTCAGGTTCATCACCTTCGGGATCGCCGCCTCGATCAGCGCCTCGTCGACCGTCCCGGTGCCGTCGGTGTTGCAGTAGATCGACAGCGGCTCGGAGACGCCGATCGCATAGCTCAGCTGGATGGTGCAGCGATGCGCCAGCCCGGCCGCGACGACGTTCTTCGCCAGATAGCGCGCCGCATAGGCCGCAGACCGGTCCACCTTGGTCGGGTCCTTGCCCGAGAAGGCGCCGCCGCCATGGGGCGCCGCGCCGCCATAGGTGTCGACGATGATCTTGCGCCCGGTGAGCCCCGCATCGCCGTCCGGTCCGCCGATCACGAACTTGCCGGTCGGGTTCACCCACCACTTGGTCGCGTCGGTCAGCCAGCCCTCGGGCAGGACCTCGCGGATGAAGGGCGTCACCACCTGGCGCACATCCTCGGAGGTCATGGTCTCGTCAAGATGCTGGGTCGACAGCACCAGCGACAGGACCTCGACCGGGATGCCGTCCTCGTAGCGCAGCGTCAGCTGCGATTTCGCGTCCGGCCCCAGCACCGGCGCCTCGCCGGACTTGCGGGCCTCGGCCAGCCGCTTCAGGATCTTGTGGGCATAGAGGATCGGCGCCGGCATCAGCTCGGGCGTCTCGTCGACGGCATAGCCGAACATGATCCCCTGGTCGCCCGCGCCCTCGTCCTTGTTGTCGGCGGCGTTGACGCCCTGGGCGATATGCGCGGATTGCTCGTGCAGCAGGTTGGTGATCTCCACGGTCTCGTGGTGGAACTTGTCCTGCTCGTAGCCGATGTCCTTGATGCAGTCGCGGACGATGCCGTCGATGCTCTGCATGTAGCCGTGGAGCTTCTCCTGATCGGCCAGGCCGATTTCGCCGCCGATCACGACGCGGTCGGTGGTGGCGAAGGTCTCGCAGGCCACCCGTGCCTCGGGCTCCTCGGCCAGCAGGGCGTCGAGAACCGCATCCGAAATCCGGTCGCAGACCTTGTCGGGATGGCCTTCGGAGACGGATTCGGAGGTGAAGATATAGTTTTTGCGCGACATCGGGCGTGCTCCATTGGGGTTACATCCGCCACGCCAGGAAGCCGTTGTGGCGGCGGTCCCTTGCGCCTACGCTGCGCCCGGGAGAAGGGCAATCAAATTATTCACAGCCTTGACAGGATAGCGCGCCGCAGCAGCCAGACGGCCACGGCCAGCAGCACCAGGATCAGCGGACCGTTGCCCGTCACCGAGTAGATCGTCGGCCGCGTCGCCTGCGGCAGCGGGCGGTCGATCACGCCGGAGGTGTTCAGCGCAAGGCTGGCGATCACCCGGCCCTTGGGGTCGATGATCGCGGAAACCCCGGTATTCGCCGCGCGCACCACCGGCAGGCCCTGCTCGATCGCCCTGAGCCGCGCCTGGTCGAGATGCTGCTGCGGGCCCGACATCCGGCCGAACCAGGCATCGTTGGTGATCTGCACGATCCAGTCGGGCCGCGGCAGACCGCGCGGATCGGCATGGCGCGGGAAAATCGCCTCGTAGCAGATCAGAGGCAGCACCTTGCCGAGGCCCGGACCGAGATCGATCAGCTGCGATCCCGGCCCCGGGGTGAAGCCGCCGAGAACGTCGGTCGCCAGCCCCTTCAGCCCCAGCGCCGCCGCCAGCCTGCCGCCCGGAAAGTACTCGCCGAACGGCACCAGATGGAACTTGTCGTAGACCGGGCCGACCGCGCCGCCGGGCTCGATCACGGCCAGAGAATTGCGCAGGTCCTCGCCGACGAAGCGCTGCGCGCCGACGATCACCGGCTTGCCCCCCGCGGCCTCGGAGACCCGCGCATTGGGCTCGTCGCCGAGATCGAGCAGATAGGGCAGCGACACCTCGGGCCAGACCACGATGTCGGGATCGGCGCCGGTGCTGCTTTCGGTCAGCGCCAGCTTGCGCTCCCAGAAGACCGGGATCATCTCGGGCTTCCACTTCAGCGACTGGGTCTCGTTGGGCTGGATCACCCGGACCATCGGTCCGGGCGGCAGCGCCAGCGCGTCGTAATGCGCGACCATCCCCTCGCCCCAGAGCGTGCCGCCGCACCACGCAAGCACCGCCAGCCCCGAGCCGAAGAGCGCGCGCCGCGAGGCCCGCCAGACCGACAGCGTCAGCACGCCCACCGACAGGCAGCCGGTGAAGAAGGTCAGCCCGTGCGTGCCCCAGAGCGCGGCGAGCTGGCCGATCGGATGGTCGACCCAGACCGAGCCGACCAAGCGCCAGCTTGACCGGCGCGCCGGCCGCCCGCGACCCCAGCGCCGCCAGAACCGCATCGGCGCGCAGCCAGAGCTTGGCCCCGAAGCCGCCGCCGACATAGGGGCTCTCGACGCGGATGCGCTCCGGTTCGATCCCGAAGGTGGTGGCAAGCGACTGGCGGTTCCAGTTGATCATCTGGTTCGAGGTCCAGACCGTCATGTCGCCGCCATCCGACCAGTCGACGGTGGAGGTATGCGGCTCCATCATCACATGGCTCTGGCCCGGCGTGCGGTACATCTGGTCGGTGACGGCCGCTGCATTGCGGAACGCCGCCTCGACATCGCCGACCAGCGTGTCGGGCGCGCCCGAGCCTTCCAGCCGGGCGAAGGCCGCGTCCAGGTCGTAATCGGCGGGGTCGCCCTCCTCGTACTCGACCGCGATCAGCGCCGCGGCAGCGCGGGCCTGCTCGAAGCTATCGGCCACCACCACGGCAACCGCCTGGTGATAGTGCTGCACCTCGTCGCCGCCGAAGAGCCGCGCGACGTTGTTCATGCCCTTCTCCAGAGGTTCGACCTCGAGCGCGGTGACCACCGCCCGCACGCCGGGGGCGCTGCGCGCCGCTTCCGCATCCATCGACAGGATGCGGCCACGGGCAATCGCGGCGCCGAGCGGATAGCCGTAGAGCGCCTCCGGCGCGGCATCGTTGCGCTCATAGGCATAGGGCGCGGTGCCGGTGACCTTCAGCGGTCCGTCGAGGCGGCGCAGCGGCTGGCCCACGATCTTGGAATCGTCGAAGAGATTGGTGCCGACGGGTTCGTTGAACTCCATCTCAGGCCTCCTTCAGCATGGCGGCGAGCGTGCGCTCGGCAAGGGTGATCTTGAAGGCGTTCTCCTCGGTCGGCCGCGCGCCTTCCATCAGCACCGACATGACCGCACGGGCGCCGTTCGGCAGTTCCGCATCGGCAGCCGAGCTGCGCCAGGGCTTCGGCGCGACCCCGCCAAGCGCGACGCGCCCCGTGCCGTCCGGCTGGCGGACCAGCGCGACCGAGACCAGCGCGAAGGCGTAGGAGGCGCGGTCGCGCACCTTGTGATAGGCCTGCATCCCGCCCGCGGGCGCAGGCAGGCGCACATGGGTGATCAGCTCGCCGGGCATCAGCGCGGTTTCCTCGTGCGGCGTGTCGCCGGGCAGCAGGTGCAGCTCCTCGATCGGGATTTCGCGGGTCATGCCCGCAGGCGTCACTGTCTCGACCACCGCGTCGAGCACCCGCATCGCCACCGCCATGTCCGATGGGTGGGTCGCGATGCAGGCCTCCGAGGTGCCGATCACCCCGAGCTGCCGCGAGAAGGCGCCCTGCCCCAGCGCCGCGCAGCCCGTACCCGGGGCGCGCTTGTTGCAAGGCATGGCGGTGTCGTAGAAATAGGGGCAACGTGTGCGCTGCAGGAGATTGCCGCCGGTCGTCGCCTTGTTCCGCAGCTGTCCGGTCGCCCCGGCGGCGATGGCGCGGGTCAGCACCGGATAGTCCCGGCGGATGCGGGCATCGGCCGAGAGCGCCGTGTTGCTGACCAGCGTGCCGATCCGGAGCCCGCCCCCCTCGGTTTCGGTGATCTCGTCGAGCCCCAGCCCGCCCAGGTCGATCAGGTGGACCGGCGTCTCGATCTCCAGCTTCATCAGGTCCAGCAGGTTGGTGCCGCCGGCGATGAATTTCGCGCCCCCGACCTCGGCGGCCCGCGCCGCGGCCTCTGCGGGATCGCGCATCTTCTCGTAGGAAAACGCCCTCATGCCTGCTCCTCCGCGACCTGGGTGATGGCGGCAAGGATGTTGGCATAGGCGCCGCAGCGGCAGATGTTGCCCGACATGCGCTCGCGGATCTCGGCATCTGTGATCGCGATCTCCGCGCCGAGATCGCCGGTGACATGGCTGGGGATGCCAGCCCGGATCTCTTCGATCACGGCGCGCGCCGACTGGATCTGGCCGGGCGTGCAATAGCCGCACTGGAACCCGTCCTGTTCGACGAAGGCTGCCTGCATCGGATCCATCGCCTCCGGCGTGCCGATGCCTTCGATGGTCTCGACCTCGTCGCCGTCATGCATCACCGCCAGCGACAGGCAGGAATTGATCCGCGCGCCGTTCACCGTGCAGGTGCAGGCGCCGCATTGGCCATGGTCGCAGCCTTTCTTGGTGCCGGTCAGCTTCAGGTGCTCGCGCAGCGCATCGAGCAGCGTGGTGCGGTTGTCCAGCTCCAGGTCGCGCCGCACGCCATTGACGGTCAGCGTGACGGTGGCGGTCCCGGCGCCTGCCGCAGCGGCAGCCTGTGCAGCCGCGGGCCGGACGGAGGCCGCGCCGACAGCCAGGGCGGCACCGGAGGCCAGCAGGGTGCGGCGGCGGAGTTCGAATTCGATGGGTGGGGACATGGTCATCCTTCCTGTCTTCGGACCCGGGAAAATCGATCGTTCTGGNCGCCACCGCCCGGGGCCTGATCGCGGAAATTAGCAGGGCTCATGAAACCAATGGGCCGGACATGCGTTGGGCGGCATTCCCGCAGCCGCGTCCGAAAGCTGCCCGCCGGTCGGGCAAGAGCAGTCAGACCTTGGGCACCGGCCGCGGCGATCTCCGCCGCGGCCAGGCATTGCGGCGGCTTGGGCTCCGCCGGCGCCTCGCCCGCGCCGCCTCCGCCGGAAGGCTGAACCACGGGTTGAACCCGGTCCCGGCCCGGCAGGCGAAGGCCATCTGCCCGCCTCTCCGCAGCGCCGGGGCCAGGTTGTCCGGCGCCGCGACGGAATCGACGGGAAAGCTCTCCCCAGCCGCGACACCAGCCCGTCGGAACTGCCGGGCGTGAAGCCATGGGTCTGCGCATCCGCAGGCAGGAAAACGGCATTGCCGATGCCCGCAGCGCTCCTCGGCGCGTAACGCGGCGGCCATGGCGCTGGCCCCGGTGCCGCAGCCGATATCAAGCAGGCGCGCCGGCATCCCGGCCATGTCAGTGTCGAGCCCATGCTCGCGCCCGATCCGCTTGAGACCCGCCGGAGAGGTCCGGCGCTCCGCCTGCGCCCGTTTCGCCTCCTTGCATCTCTCCCCTGCCGCGCAGCAGCCTGGCACAGGATGCGGGAAATGCTGCCTCCGGGCCAGCCTCGTGCGCGTCCCCGCGGCCAGCGAGGCATGTCGGCGGCAGCCGCCAAATCTCCGGCGCGGACGGAGAGCCGGAATGGTTCATCGACGGGAGCGGGCGAACAGACGTCCGCGCAAGACGGGAGCCGTCCGTCGCCAGTCCATTTTTAACGGGCCGATGCGCGGGACTCCGGCTACCACATGCAGGAATCCGCATCTGAGGACCATGCAACTTCTGCCGGGCATCCGTCTTCCCCGGGCCGCGATCGCGGCCGCTCTTGTGCTGCCCATGCTTGCGCTGCCCGAGGCGGCAGCGGGTCCGCAGCCGGAAGCCGTTTCGCTCTATGTCCAGGCGCGGGACAGCTACGAGGCCGGTGCGTACGCCCGGGCCGCCGACGTCGCAGCCGAACTGATCGACCTGATGCAGCGCGCGGGCGTGCCGGCTCCGCAGGACCTTGCGCTCGTGCGCCAACTGCAGCTCGACGCGGAACTCCAGGCCTTCGAGACCCGGCCGCCGGACAGCTGCGGCGGGGATCTGCCGCAGCTCCAGAAGACCGCCCGGGCGGCCACGGACGCAGTGTCCGGATTGAGGCAGCAGGCGGTCCGGACCGAGGTTCTGGCGCTTGCGGCGCGGGTCGCGCTCCTCGCCGGGTACTATCGCGAAGCCGTCGCACTCGCCGGAGAAGCTGCGCAGGACTTCCCGCCCGGAACGGCCTGCCGGGCGGCGTGCAGCGGTGAGGCCTGCCGCTGCTCGGCGTGCTCCGCTGCGGCCCGGATTGCCCGTATCCGCTGCGGCGTCCTCCGGCGCCCACCGGGCAGACCCCATACCCAAGCGCGGCAATGCGGGACGGGAATGGCCGCGGCCGACGACGCCAAGCGGATGACGGTTGACCGAACTCCCGGCGCAGGCCTCCGCAGGAGAAACCGGACCCGGCACAGCTCCCCTGCTCCACGGGATCCTGCCGCATCGGCGCGGTCCGGCAACGGCGGTGGGCCGCCCACCGGGAAACCGCGCCGCGCCGACGGCCATGACGTCTTCAGCTTCTCCGCGATGCACCGAAGCGGCCGGTGCCGCGCAGCAGGCCTGCCTCGCAAGCGGCCGGCGGGGGCTGCGCGGCGGGCGGAAGCGGCGCAGGATCGTCTTCAGCCCGGGCTCGTCGACGGCCTCGGCCGCCTCGGCGGGGGTGAACCAGCGCCGCTCGCGCTGGCCGAGCTCGGGATACTCCCCGGCGAGGCGCTCGACCTCCATGGAGAAGACCGACACTTCGACCGGCACCGGCAGCCCGCCGTCGAGCCGCTTCATGTAGCTGTAGCGGCCGATTTCGAAGGGCTTGCCCGGGCGGGGCACCATGCCGGCCTCTTCCCAGGCTTCCTCTGCCGCCGTGCCGCCGGCGTCGAGCCCGCGCTTCGGCCAGCCCTTGGGCAGCACCCAGCGCTTCGTCTCCCGCGAGGTCAGCAGCAGGATCTCGCATCCGCGCGTCCCGTCCCGCCAGCACAGCGCCGCCGACTGGAAGCGCGGCGGACGGCGGAGGATGGGACCGAGAAAGTCGCGGACGAGGGAGTGGATCATTCTTTTCCAGACATGGATTCGAAGTGGCGTTCCGGCTGCTGCAGGATGGCTGCCCCGGGGAACTGGACACCGGGACATATTGCCGTTGCGTTTTCCGATCAATGCCAACTGTCCCCTTTGCCCGAAATTGCGCCGTGTTTCATCGCGAAATGCCATGGCGCGCCTGATTTTTGGGCGGTTCGGCAATTGGCGCGGCGCCGGATTGCCGACAGGACGGCTGCTTGCGCCGCCGCGGGGGCGCTTCGGGGCGGCAAATGCCGCGCAGGGTGGTTTTGCCCTTCTATCCTTCGACCGGAATCTCTACATACCCGGTACTGTCCGGGGCGCGGGGACGGCCCGGACCTGAAGTATGGAGACCAAGATGCTGAACAATATCGGCCCCATGGGCTTGATCCGCTGATGAACAATGTCGCGCATCTGAAGATCATCGACCTGCCCTTCACCCATACCAAGCGCAGCCTGACCAAGCGCCAGCGCGAGACGCTCGAATGGGTCGGCGACGGCAAGACCACGCAGGACATCGCGACGATCATGGGGCTGACGCCCGCGACCATCGAAAAGCACCTGCGGCTGGCGCGCGAGGATGATCTCGCGGCCGTGCTCGGCCCACATCGCGTCGAGCTCGGCCTGGCCGGTGCCGCGCTTGCCGGTCAGCGCAATGGCGCCTTTCGAGCGGCGCGAGGAATTGTTGAAGCTCACCGAATAGCCGGCCGTCACGCCCTGCGACCGGTTGAACTCCACCACTTTCAGCTCCGAGGGGGGCATCGTGTCGATCGACTGGGCGATCCAGCCCCAGCTGCAGGCGCCGACATTCTCGGAGGCCCATTTCACCATCGGCGCATGGAAATACATGCCTTCGCCGATGAAGCGGTCGGTGTAGCTTTCGGCATGGTTGGTCAGGATCAGCAGGTCCTCGGGCGCTCCGAAGGAATTCGCCGTGCGGAACCGGGTGAAGCCGTAGATCAGCCGGTCGAAGCCATAGGCGGCCATCGCGTCGACATGGATTTGCCAGACTTGCTCCATGGTCTGGGCGTCGATGACCGCTTCGAGATAATCCTTCAATTCCATATCATTTGCTCCTCAAATGTCCGGCGAGGGCACGCAGGGCCAGCGGGTAGCCGGCCGGGCCGAAGCCGCAGATCTGGCCGAGCGCGACCCGGCCGATATAGCTTTTGTGGCGGAATTCCTCGCGCGCGTGGATGTTGGAGACATGAAGCTCCACCACCGGCAGCTCGACCGAAGCGATCGCGTCCATCAGCGCCAGCGAGGTATGGGTATAGGCGCCGGCATTCAGCACGATGCCGTCCATCGTTCCCTTGGCGGCGTGGATATGGTCGATCAACACGCCTTCGTGGTTCGACTGGGCGCAGGTGATCTCCGCCCCGAGCTCGCCTTCCAGCGCCTTGCACATCGCCTCCACCTCGGCGAGCGTCGTCGAGCCGTAGACCTCTGGCTGGCGGGTGCCCAGCAGGTTGAGGTTCGGGCCGTTGAGGACGAGAAGGCGAAGCATGGACATGGTCTCCGATCGTGTGGCCGCCCGGGGGGTCCGGGGGCGCCAGGCTGGAAATGACTACGCCGAAACCGGGCCTGACGCCAGAGGAAGCCGCTCAGCCGGGCCCGTCTGCGGCGGCAAGCACCTCCACCTCCACCAGGAATTCCGGCCGGGTGAAGCCCGAGACGATCATAAGGGTCGAGGCGGGCAGGTGCCCGCTCCCGGCCAGCCATTCGTCGCGGACCTTCATGTAGCCGGCCATGTGCGCGCGATCGGTGACGAAGGCGCTGATCCGCACCGCGTCGCCCGGACCCATGCCGGCCTCGGCCAGGATGGCGGAGATGTTGGCGAAGCAGATCCGCGCCTGGTCCTCGACGCTGTCCGGGACGCTGCCGTCGGCGGCCAGCCCGAGCTGGCCCGAGGTCGCGGCGAGGCGCGCGCCGGGGGGGACTTCGACGCCATGGGAATAGCGGGCGAAAGGCGGGGCAATCGAGGGCGGAGAGAGGACTCGCATGGCGATTTGCTCGCCCGTGGACGTGGGCTTTGCAAGTCCGGGCGGTGCGGGATGCGGCATTTGACTATACTTTAGGCAGACCGGCCGTCTTGCCGCGACGGGATCCGGTCGAAACCGCGCATTTCCGGAACGCACGCTTCCGTGGCGCCCGGGGACAGGCAAGGTTCCGGAGGAACGGACAAGCAAAGATTTGACCGACGGGGAGAACGAAACCATGGCCAAGACATTCCTGACCGCCACCGCCGCGCTGGCGCTGCTGTCCTCTGCCGCCACCGCGCAGGAGCTGACCGCGGTCAGCTTCGGCACCAACTGGGTCGCGCAGGCGGAACATGGCGGCTACTATCAGGCGGTCGCGGACGGCACCTATGCGGCTTGCGGGCTCGACGTGACCATCGTGCCGGGCGGGCCCCAGGCCAACAACCGCGCGCTGCTGATGGCCGGGCGGCTGGAATTCAACATGGGCGGCAACATGCTCCTCGCCTTCAATGCGGTGAAGGAAGGCATTCCCCTCGTCGTCGTCGCGGCCTCCTTCCAGAAGGAGCCGCAGGTGCTGATGACCCATCCGGGCCGGGTCTCCTCCTTCGAGGAGATGAAGGACCTCGACACGATGATCATCGGCGACAACGGCTTCCAGTCCTACTACCAGTGGATGATCACCGAATTCGGCTTCGAAGAAGCCAAGCGGGTGCCCTATACCTTCAACCCGGCGCGCTTCATCGCCGACGAAAACTCGGCGCAGCAGGGCTACATCACGTCCGAACCCTATGCGGTCGAGACCGAGGGCGGCTTCGTCCCCGACATCTGGCTGCTCGCCGATCAGGGCTTCTCCACCTATGCGACGACGATCGAGACCATGCAGGCGACGATCGACGAGCATCCCGAGGTGGTGCAGTGCTTCGTTGACGGCACCGCGATCGGCTGGGCGAATTTCCTCTACGGCGACAACACGGCGGCGGTCGAGGCGATCAAGGCCGACAATCCCGACATGTCGGACGACCAGATCGCCTTCTCGATCGACAAGCTGAAGGAATACGGCATCGTCGATTCCGGCGACACGCTGGAGATGGGCATCGGCGCCATGACCGACGCCCGCAACCAGGACTTCTACGCCAAGATGGTCGAGGCCGGGGTGATCGAGGACGGGATCGACATCGCCTCCTCCTACACGACCGAGTTCTCCAACAGCGGCGCGGCCCTGGCCGTGGTCAAGGAGCTGACCGGCAAGTGACCGCGCAGGCTGCACTCCGCTCTTCCGCCCCTGCGGGAGAGCGTCCCGGGCTGCTGTCGATGGCCCATGTCGACAAGGTCTTCGGCCGCGACGTGGTGGCGCTCAGGGACATGAGCCTCGAGGTCGGGCAGGGTGATTTCATCTCGCTGCTCGGGCCTTCGGGCTGCGGCAAGTCGACGGCGCTGCGGTTGATCGCGGGGCTGTCGCATCCGACTTCGGGTTCCATCCGCTGGGCGCAGGACCGGGTCGACGGCGACCTCTCGGTGGTGCTGCAGGAGCCGACGCTGATGCCCTGGGCGACGGTGGCGCAGAATGTCTGGCTGCCCTTCCGCCTGCACGGGCGCCGCTTCCGCGCGGTGCGCGACGAGATCCTCGAGGCGCTCAAGCTGGTGGGGCTCGAGAAATTCCAGAACGCCTATCCACGCGAGCTGTCGGGCGGCATGAAGATGCGGGTCTCGATTGCCCGCGCGCTGGTCACCCGGCCGCGGCTGATGCTGATGGACGAACCTTTCGCCGCGCTCGACGAGATCACCCGCTTCAAGCTCAACAACGACATCCTCGCGATGCGCGAGAAGATCGGCTGCACGGTGATCTTCGTGACCCATTCGGTCTTCGAATCCGTCTTCCTGTCGGACCGCATCGTCATCATGGCCGCCCGTCCGGGCCGCGTGATCCGCGAGCTGCGTGTCGATGAACCCTATCCGCGGGGCGAGGCGTTCCGCACCTCCGCCGATTACGCCGCGCAGTGCCGCGCGGCTTCCGAAGCGCTGAAAGAGGCAATGGGGGCGCATGACGATCACTGACGAGAGCCGGTTGCAGACTGCAACCGCCCCTGCCATCGCCGCCGATGCCGAAGAACTCGCACGGATGCGCCGCCGCCGGGCCGAGAAGATCGGCCAATGGGTGCTGCCCGCGCTGGTGGTGGTGCTGACCATCTTCGCCTGGGACCGGATCGTGGTGATCAACGAGATCCCGCATTACATCCTGCCGCGCCCCGGACTCGTCGCCTCGACCCTGATCGAGGACTGGCCGATCCTCTTCCAGTCCCTCCTGGTGACGCTGCAGATCACCATGGGGGCGCTGGCCATCGCGGTGCTGGGCGGAGTCGGCCTGGCCGTGCTCTTCACCCAGTCGCGCTGGATCGAGATGAGCTTCTTTCCCTATGCCGTCATCCTGCAGGTCACGCCGATCGTCTCGATTGCGCCGCTGATTTTCATCTATGTCGACAGCAAGATCGCCGGATTGCTGATCTGCGCCTGGATCGTCGCCTTCTTCCCGATCCTGTCGAACACCACGCTGGGGCTGAACTCGGCGGACCACAACCTGCGCGACTTGTTCAAGGTCTATGGCGCGACCCGCTGGCAGCGCCTGCGCTTCCTGCAGCTGCCCTCGGCGCTCCCGTACTTCCTCGGCGGGCTGCGCATTGCCGGCGGGCTGTCGCTGATCGGCGCCGTCGTCGCCGAATACGTCGCCGGCACGGGGGGCATCGGCTCCGGACTTGCCTTCCGCATCCTCGAGGCAGGCTACCGGCTCAACATCCCGCGGATGTTCGCGGCGCTCCTGCTGATTGCCCTCGCGGGCATCGTCATTTTCGCCTCGCTCTCCTTCCTCAGCCACATGCTGCTGAGAAAATGGCACGAGAGCGCGATCAAGAGAGAAACATGACCAGTTTCAAGACTTTGCCGGACGGGCCTCTGACCCTCCGAAATGTGACTGTCCCCGGTTGCATCCTGCAATCGCCGCAGGACCTTGTCCGCACCGACCTGCACATCGCCGATGGCCGCCTGACGGGCCGGCCGGGCCAGCCGGTCGAGATGGGCGGCGCCATGGTGTTTCCCTGCTTCATCGACATGCACACCCATCTCGACAAGGGACATATCTGGCCGCGCAGCCCGAACCCCGACGGCACTTTCATGGGCGCGCTGACCACGGTCGGCGCGGATCGCATGGCCCGCTGGAGCGCCGAGGATGTCCGCCGCCGCATGGAGTTCTCGCTGCGCTGCGCCCATGCCCATGGCACCCGCGCGATCCGCACCCATCTCGACAGCCTCGCTCCGCAGGACGAGATCAGCTGGCCGGTTTTCGCCGAAATGCGCGAGCGCTGGAAAGGCCGGATCGAGCTGCAGGCGTCCAACCTCGTGGCCGTCGATACCGCCGATTTCGAAGGGCGGTTTCTGCGCACGGTGGAGCTGGTGGTCGAGCATGGCGGCGTGCTGGGCATGGTCACCTATCCCTGCCCGGACTTGGAAGACCGCCTGCTGGCATTCCTGAAGCTGGCCGAGGCCAATGGCTTGGACGTCGATTTTCATGTCGACGAAACAATGGACCCGTCAGTGGATTCGCTGCGCACCATCGCGCAGACCGTCATTGCCACCGGCTTCCCGAACCGCGTGACGGTCGGCCATTGCTGTTCGCTCTCGACCCAGGATGCGGACACGGCCGCCCATGCCATGGATTTGGTCGCCGCCGCCGGGCTGCATGTCGTCAGCCTGCCGATGTGCAACCTCTACCTTCAGGACCGCGGCTCCGGCACGCCGCGGCGCCGCGGCATCACGCTGGTCCACGAGTTGAAGGCGCGCGGCGTCAATGTCAGTTTCGCCTCGGACAACACCCGCGATCCCTTCTATGCCTATGGCGATCTCGACATGATCGAGGTGATGCGCCAGGCGACGCGGATTGGCCATCTGGACCACAGCGAAACCGACTGGACCAACGCGTTCCTCGCCAATCCTGCCCGCGCTTGCAATCTCCAACCGCCCTCGCTGGCGCCCGGCGCGCCTGCCGATCTGGTGATCTGCAAGGGGCGCGACTGGACGGAGCTTTTCGCCCGTCCGCAATCCGACCGCATCGTGCTGCGCGATGGCCGCGCCATCGACACCGCCCTGCCGGATTATTCCGAACTTGACGACCTCATGGAGCCCGCATGACCCCGAATGTCGCCGCCGCCAAGGCCGCCCTGTCGCATCTCGAGATTGAGGAGCGCGAGGCCACCATCCGTTCGATGAGCCGCGATTTCTTCTGGTACTCGCCGGTGCTGAAGGCGCGGCTCGACCATGTCACCGCCGATTTCGTGGTCTATCCGAAAACAGAGGAGGACGTGCTCGAGATCCTTGCCACCTGCTACGAGCATGACTGCCCGGTGACCACGCGCGGCGCCGGCACGGGCAATTACGGGCAGGCCATGCCTCTGGCCGGGGGCTGCGTCATGTCGCTGAAGAACCTCAAGCGCGTGAAGGAGGTCCATCCGGGACGGGTCATCGTCGAGCCGGGCTGCCTCCTGAAGGACCTCGATGCCCATTGCAAGGCGGCGAGCGGGCAGGAGCTCAGGATGTTCTCTTCGACCTGGGCGACGGCGACGATCGGTGGCTTCATTGCCGGCGGGTCCGGCGGGATCGGCTCCTGCACCTGGGGGGCGCTGCGCGATCTGGGCAACATCATCCGGTTGCGGGTTGCAACCATGGAGGAAACCCCGCGCATTCTCGAATTCCGCGGCGAAGAGCTGGCCCGGGTCAGCCATGCCTACGGCACGAACGGCATCATCACCGAGCTGGAGATGCCGTTGGCGCCCGCCTATGACTGGGTGGACATCTTCGTCACCACCGAGAGCTTTCCCGAGGCCTCGGCCTTTGCCGCCGAGCTGGCGAACGAGGACGGCATCCTGATCAAGCTGGCCAGCGTCTACGAGGCGCCGATTGCGCATGACTACTTCCAGCGGGTCAAGCCGCATGTGACGCCGCAAAGCCACCTGATCGGCCTGATGGTCGCGCCGCATGCGATGGAGGCCTTCCTGACCTTCCTCGGGCGCCGTCCCGGGGCGTCGCTGATCTACCGGTCCGATGCCTCCGATTGGGAGCGTACACCGGGACCCGTCTTCGAATATGGCTGGAACCACACGACGCTGCGGGCGCTGAAGGTCGATCCCTCGATCACCTATCTGCAGGTCCGCTATGGCGCGCCAGACCATCTGGAGAAGGTCGAGAAGATGCGCGCTGCCTTCCCGGATGGCGAGGTCATGCAGCATCTGGAAGTCATGCGCGAAAACGGAAAGACAATCTTTGCAGGGCTTTCCATGGTAAAGTTCACGTCCGAAGAGCGGCTGGACGAGATCATCCGCATTCATGAGGATGCGGGTTGCCTGATCTTCAATCCGCATCGCTACACGCTGGAGGAAGGCGGGCGGCAGACGGTCGACGACCGGCAGCTTGCCTTCAAGCGCGAAGCTGATCCCAAGGGGCTGCTGAATCCGGGCAAGATGATTTCCTGGGATGTGCCGGACTGGGACTACGCCAGCATGTATGCCTACGGAAAACTGCAGCCTGCCGAATGAGTTGCTGGATGGTCTTGAAGTGAAACCGTGAGGGAAGCCGCCAGATGAGCCGGGCTCTTGTCCTTTTTGCCCATCCCTGTCCCGAGAGCTTCTCGGCCGCGCTGCATGCCCAAGTGGTCGGCACGCTCGGCGCCGCGGGCTGGGAGGTCGATGACTGCGACCTGAATGCCGAAGGATTCAGCCCGGTGCTGACCGAGGCGGAGCGGCGCAATTACCACGAAACGGGCGGCGACCGCAGCGCGGTGCAGCCCTATATCGACAGGCTCATGGCGGCCGAGGCGCTGGTTCTGGTCTTTCCGGTGTGGAATTTCGGCTATCCGGCGATCCTCAAGGGGTTCCTCGACCGCGTTTTCCTGCCGGGCGTGTCCTTCCGGCTGGAAAACGGCAAGGTGAAGCCGAACCTCACCCATATCCGCAAGCTGGCGGCCGTCACCACCTATGGCGGCACGCGCTGGCGGGCGATCGGGGCGGGCGATCCGCCCCGGAAATGCGTGACGCGCGCCGTCTGGCACGTGACGCGCCCCGAGAAGATGCGCTATCTGGCGCTGTATGACATGAATCGCGCCGATGACGCGAAACGCGGTCAGTTCCTCCAGAGGGTGGGCCGGGAGATGGAGACCCTCTGAATGCGTGCCCTGGTTGTCTATTGCCACCCGAAACCCGACAGCTTCAATGCCGGGATCCTGAAGCTCGTGCTGGAGAAGCTCGAGGCGGCGGGGGCCGAGGTAAAGGTCAGCGACCTCTATGCCGACGGGTTCCAGCCGGTGCTCTCGGCGGGCGAGCTCGACGGCTATCTCGATTGTCCGGGCAATGTCGGTCCCGTCGCGCAGGAGGTGGAGAAGGTGCGCTGGTGCGACACGCTGATCTTCGTCTATCCGACCTGGTGGTACGGGCTGCCGGCGATGCTGAAGGGCTGGCTCGACCGGGTGCTGCTGCCCGATGTCGCTTTCCTGATGCCGGACCAGCACAATGCCACGATCCGGCCCGGTCTGACGCATATCACCCGGCTCGGGGTGTTCACGACCTGCGGGGCGAGCTGGTGGCTGACCAGGTTCATCGGCGCGCCGGGGCGGCGGACGCTGCTCAGGGGGGTGCGGCTGCTTTGCGCCAAGCGCTGCCGGACGGCCTTTGCCGCGCATTACCTGATGGACAGCTCAAGCGATCCCAGCCGCGCCGCGCATCTGAAGCGGATTTCTGCGAAGCTCGACAAATTTCTCGGCCTGACGCGGGAGCGCGGCGCGGGCAGGCCGGTTTCGGCCTGAAACCACCCTGCCGATGCATGGTTGCACTGTGCAGCCGCGGAGGCGGGCCGGACATGACCCCGAAAAGGAGACTGAGATGAGGCGGCTGGACTGGGCCGAGTACCGCTTTGCGGAATTCCGGGACATCGACCCGGAGAAGGTAATCGCGATCCTGCCAACGGCGGCGATCGAGCAGCACGGGCCGCATCTGCCGGTGGGGACCGACATGATGATCGCCGAGGGCATGCTGGGGCGTCTGCGCGCGGCCTGCCCCGATGACCTCGATATCCGCATCCTGCCGGTGCAGGCGGTGGGCAAGTCGAACGAGCATCTGCACGCCACCGGCACGCTGACCCTGGCCGCCGAGACCGCGCTGCGCGCCTGGACGGAGATCGGCCTGTCGGTGGCGCGGGCGGGGGTGCGCAAGATCGTCATCGCCAATTCGCATGGCGGCAACCTGGATCTGGTGTCGATCCTGTCGCGCGAGCTGCGGGTGCGGGCGGCGATGCTGGCGGTGAAGACGCAATGGATGAGCTTCGGCCATCCCGAGGGCGTGTTCAGCGAAGAGGAGCGGCGCTTCGGCATCCATGGCGGCGATGTCGAGACCTCTCTGATGCTGGAGTTCCGGCCGCACACGGTGGACATGGGCCAGGCGCGGAATTTCCGGTCGAGTGCCGAAACCACCGCGATCCCGCCGATCGGGCCGACCTCCTATGGCTGGGTGGCGACCGACCTCAATCCCGAAGGCACGGTGGGCGATGCCAGCCTCGCGACGCGGGAGAAGGGCGCGGCGATGGCGGATCACGCGGTGGCGGGCTTCATCAAGCTGCTGCGCCAGATGCGCGACATGCCGCTGCCGCCGCCGGTCGCCGTGGCGGGCAGCTGAGGCTTCGAAAAGAAAGGGCCGCCCGGAGGCGGCCCTGATATCCATGTCCCCGCTTCAGAACGGGATTTCGTCGTCGAGATCGCCCCGGCCGCCGCCGAAGCCGCCGCCCGAGGAGCTGCCGCCGCCCGAACCGCCGCCATAGCCGCCGCCGGAAGACCCCTTCGCGCCGATCCGCGACCGCTGGCTCGCCCGCGCCGCCCGGCTTGGCGAGCCGATCCGCGCCCGCACGGCGCGCGAGACCTTTCACGGCACATTCGATACAGTGGACGCGACCGGGCATCTCCTGCTGCGCGCGGCCGACGGGCTGCACCGGATTTCCGCTGCCGACGTATTCTTCTGATTCTGACCGGACGAGACCATGCTGCTTGTCAGCCCTGGGCAGCCTTGGCGACTTCGGCCGCGAAGTCTTCCTCGACCTTCTCGATGCCTTCGCCGACTTCGACGCGGGCGAAGCCGGTCACTTCGACGCCGGCTTCCTTGGCAGCGGCGGCGACGGTCAGGTCGGGATTGATCACGAAGGCCTGGTTCAGCAGGGTGACTTCGGAGAAGAACTTCTTCATCCGGCCCTTGATCATGTTCTCGATGATGTTCTCGGGCTTGCCGGATTCACGGGCCTGCTCGGTCAGGACGGCCTTCTCGCGCTCGACCAGTTCCGGATCGATGTCGTCTTCGGAGAGCGACGCCGGGTTGATCGCGGCGACGTGCATCGCGACCTGGCGGCCGAAGGCTTCGTTGTCGCCCGACAGCGCAACCAGGACGCCGATCTTGCCCATGCCGTCCGCAGCAGCGTTGTGCACGTAGGACACGACGGTGTTGCCTTCGAGCGTCGCCATGCGGCGCAGGGTCATGTTCTCGCCGATGGTCGCGATCTTGTCGGTCAGCGTGGCCTCGACGGTCTTGCCGCCCAGGTCGGCCGCCTTCAGCGCCTCGACATCCGCCGCTTTCAGGGCGGCTTCGGAGATNCGACTTCACCATCGCCTGGAACTCGGCGTTCTTGGCGACGAAGTCGGTTTCGGAGTTCACCTCGACGGCAACGCCCTTGCCGCCTTCGACGGCGACGGCCACAAGGCCCTCGGCGGCGGTGCGGCCGGATTTCTTGGCGGCCTTGGCCAGACCCTTGGTGCGCAGCCAGTCAACGGCGGCTTCCATGTCGCCGTCGTTTTCGGTCAGCGCCTTCTTGGCGTCCATCATGCCGGCGCCGGTCTTGTCGCGAAGTTCCTTCACCAGTGCTGCGGTAATCGCCATGGTNGCTCTCCTCGTTTTCGTCTGGGATCCCCGCGGACGTANCCCGCAGGTCATGTCAATTGTGTAACGGGGGCCCCGAAGGCCCCCCGCGACGGATCGGCTGAGGCTCAGCCCTCGGCGGATTCTTCCGCCAGGGCCGGCTCTTCTGCCGCGCCGAGGTCTTCCTCGGCCAGANTCTTCGAACTCGCCCAGGTCGATGCCGGCCGCGCCCATCTGGGCGGTCATGCCGTCGAGCGCTGCGCGCGCGACCAGGTCGCAGTACAGGCCGATGGCGCGGGCCGCGTCATCGTTGCCCGGGATGACGTAGTCGACGCCTTCCGGCGAGCAGTTGGTGTCGACGACGGCGACGACCGGGATGCCCAGCTTCTTGGCTTCGAGGATCGCCAGATCTTCTTTCTTGACGTCGATGATGAACAGCATGTCCGGCACGCCGCCCATTTCGCGGATGCCGCCCAGCGACGCCTGCAGCTTGGCCTGCTCGCGCTCCATGGAGAGGCGCTCGCGCTTGGTGAGGCCTTCGGCGCCCATGGCCATCTGCTCGTCGATCGCCTTCAGGCGGTTGATCGACTGGGAGACGGTCTTCCAGTTGGTCAGCGTGCCGCCGAGCCAGCGGTGGTTCATGTAGTACTGCGCGCATTTCTCTGCGGCGTCAGCGATCGGCTTCTGGGCCTGGCGCTTGGTGCCGACGAAGAGGACGCGGCCGCCCTTGGCGACGGTTTCCTTGACTGCCTGCAGAGCGGCGTCCAGCATCGGGACGGTCTGGGTCAGGTCGAGGATGTGGATGCCGTTGCGCTCGCCGTAGATGAATTCCTGCATCCGCGGGTTCCAGCGCTGGGTCTGGTGGCCGAAGTGGACGCCCGCTTCGAGCAGCTGGCGCATGGTGAAATCGNACGCTCATGTCCTATCCTTTCCGGTTTGAGCCTTGGCGGGGTCTTGAGGGGCGGATGCCCCAACCGGTGGACACGAAAGGGATGTCTCCCCCATCGGCCCGGACCCTGCCTGCGAGATAGCGGCGCCTATAGAGCCAAACTCCGGCAGGCGCAAGACCCGTTGCCGCAACTTCCCGCCCGCGCCGGACGCCACGGAAGCCATCCTGCCCATTGAAGCGCCGCGCGGAGCCTGCGCATAGCGCGCGCCCGGCCCCTCCGGCCGCCCCTCCCCCCTGATCCCGAAAGGAAACTCCGAGGACATGACCGCGACCGCCTTCCGCATCTTCAAATGGACCATCTACGCGCTGCTGGTGCTCAACACCTGGCTCTTCCTGCGGACCGAGGACACGCTGACCGCGTTTCTCGACAGCGCCGCCTGGGTGCTGCTGCTCTGCGTGATGGAATACGAGACCCGGTCGCTCGGGCAGGACTACGCCTCGCCCCGGGAGAAGCGGATCATCCTGGCGGCGAGCCTCTTCGCCTATGCCGTCATCATCTATGCCTGGCTGGGCTACATCCGCGAGGAGGAATGGACCGACGTCGTCAATGCCTCGGCCTGGCTCGGCGTCTGCGCGGTGCTGGTCTGGCAGGTCTATGTGCCCGGCGAGTACGAGGGCGCCGAATACGGCATCGTCAACCTGCTCAAGACCGGGCTTTATGCGCTGCTCGTGGGCTGCGCGCTGTGGTGGACGGTCGATGCGGAGAACCCGCTGGATGCGGTCGATGCCTGGCTGTGGCTGGCCTGTTTCGCGGTGATCGAGCTGAACGTCTTCGGCTTCGAGCACCGCGCGGACCGGCCGGACGCCGCCTGACCATGGCGCCGGACTGCCTGAGCACGCGCGAAACAGTTGCCGGCAAATCTTGCCGACCCCGCAGGAAAGCCTTGCAGTCCGGCCGCCCTCCGGTCAGATGATCGCCCATGATCCCGAACAGACATATCCTGTGCATCGGCTCGGCCCTCTGGGACACGATCGGCTATCACGACCAGATCATGGCCGCCGGGCATGACCGGCCGGGCCGCATCCGCCGCGTGCCGGGCGGCGTGGCGCTCAACATCGCCATCGCGCTGGCGCGGCTCGGCATGTTCCCGCAGGTGCTGACCGTGCTCGGCACCGACCCCGAGGGCGACACGCTGCTGCCGCGACCGGTCGCCCGGCACCCGTCTCGGCATGCTGAACCTGCGGGGGCCGAAGCTGCGCCAGGGCCGCCATTTCCCCGGCTTCCCCGAAGCGCGGAAGGCCTCGGAGCAGGCCCTGGCCGCCCGGAGCAATGGCGCGACATGGCGCGTTCCGGGAAGCCCGGACCGTCGGGGCCTCCGCCCGGCGCGTGGACGCATCTATGGATGCCCGCGCCCTTGCAAGGCACCTTCTTCCTGTTCCGGCATTTTCCGCGGCTGCGGGCATCTATCCGGCCGGTCGTGGCGATGCGCCCCGCACCGCCGGCCTTGATGCCAAATCCGCAGATCGGTTCCCAATCACTGGTCGCGAGCCCGCAGCTCGATGCGTCCAACGGGTTTGACCGATCCCGGTCCGCGCGGTCATGCCATCACGTCCAGAATTCCCTCGCATCCGCGGCGGCGCAGCGTCAGGGGACGCTGTCTCCGCAGGAAATCATTGCATCTCCATGACGCGTTCCGCATCGGCGTGCCGTAGACGCCGCCATGCTTGAGCATGGCCCGGATCACGCGCGCTGTCTTGTTCGCGACCGCGACCGTGGCAACATTTGCCGGGCGTCGGCCACGCAGCCGGGCGAGCCACGTCCAGGATTTTCCCCGCCAGCGCATGATTGACCTGCTGCCGTGGACCAGCAGGCGGCGCAGGTAGCCATTCCCGCGCTTGCTGATCCCGCCGAGACGATCGACGCCGCCTGTGGAGGCTGCCGCGGCAGTGCGGGCCGGAATGCGATCCGTCAGAGAGACGGACCGCACGCCCAGCCAGGCCGAGAAGTGGCGGCCGGACTTGCAGTCGTCCGCGGCGCGGGCCGATGCGACGATCGCCGTCGCTGTGACGGCGCCGACGCCCGGGATCGTCATGATCCGCTGGCAGGCCGCGTTCTGCGCGGCGAGGGAAACGCGCTCCTTGTCGATGGATGCCAGCTTTTCGGCAACCAGCTCGAGCTGCTCGACGAGACAGGGCAGCGCCTGCCGCGCAGCCATTGGCAGGCGGGTGTCCCCCCGTCCCCGATCACGTCGACCAGAAGCTTCACGCGATGGGCGCGCCGAGGCCCGACAACGCCGAATTCCGCCAGGTGGCCACGGATCCCGTTGATCGCCTGCGTGCGCTGCCGGATCAGCATCTCCCGCACGCGATGCATCGCCAGGATTTCCTGCTGGCTCTCCTCCTTGACGGGCACGAAGCGCATGGACGGCCGGGTCATGGCCCCGCAGATAGCTTCCGCGTCCGCCGCATCGTTCTTGTTCGTCTTGGCGCAAGGCCGGACGTATTGCGCGGGCAGCAGCCTCGCGCCGTGGCCGAGGCTCCGGAGAGCCCGGCCCCAGCAATGCTGCCGGGACAGGCCTCGAGGCCGATCCGGCAAGGCGGCAACGCCCGGAAGAACGGCTCCGCCTCCTCGCGCTTGAGCTTCCTGCGCGAGACCGGCTTGCCCTCGCAGTCGGCGGCGTGGACCTGGAAGACGGACTTGGCTCCAGCCCGACAAGGGCAATGGGTTCTGGCATGTTCGATCTCCTCTCATGGAAATCTGCCGCTTCAACTTGCACCAACGTATCCATTCCGGGCGAGAGGGGGCATCCATGCCACCACTGGTGCAGGCGATGGGGCCGGGCGGCATCGCCAAGAGCACGATGTCCAAGCTTTGCAAAGACATGGACGAGCGGGACGACAAGTTCCCGAACCGCCCCCTGACGGGAGACTGGCCGCATGTCTGGCTCGGCGCCACTTGCCTGGAGGTCCGCGCTGGCGGCGCGCGCCATCGGTCCGCGGGCGATGGCGCGCGGCGAGCGGGCGGATGCTGTCCCCCAGGAGGACAGGGCCGAAGCCGAACCGGCGCAGCGGACGCGTCTTCTGCGCAGGGGCTGCCGCGGTGCCGCGTGCGCCTGGCCGTCCGGCTGCTCCCGCTGGCTGTCATCGGTGGTGCCGAAGGCGATGCCGTCCATCCCTGGATACCGAATCGAACCGATTGGTTCGGCGTTCGCGGTTGACATGGGGGAAGCGGGCGTCCAGATCAACAGGACATCGAACCGGCCGGTTCGGTGTCTCGCGGAGAGGTGAAGAAGATGTCGCATCCTGCCGTCCATCTCGGGCCGCGCCGCCGCGGCAAGGCAGCCGCCGGGCAGGACCCGGCCAAACGGGCGCAGATTCTCGACGGCGCGCGCGCGGTGTTTGCCCGGCTCGGCTTCGACGCGGCCTCGATGAATGACATCACCCGCGAGGCCGGGGTGTCGAAAAGCACGATCTACGTCTATTTCGCCTCCAAGGAGGACCTGTTCGAGGCGCTGATCGGCGAGACCCGCGAACGGCTCTTTGCCGAGGTCATGTCCGAACTCGACCGGCAGGGGCCGGTGGCCGAGGTGTTGCGCGCCTACGGAATGCACCTGTCGCGGGTGATGTGCTCGGACGCGGTGATCGGCGCGCACCGCACGGTGATCGGCGTGACCGAGCGCAAGCCCGATCTCGGCCGCCGCTTCTACGATGCGGGCGGGCGGCGCGGCATGGAGGTGATGTGCGGCTATCTCGAAGCGCGGATCGCGGAGGGCGCGCTCGACATCCCCGATCCGGAACTCGCCGCCTGCCAGTTCGTCGAACTTGCCTCGCCGGCCTGTTCCGCCGCCGGATCATGGCGCATCTCGACCGCGAGCCGACCGAAGCCGAACTGGCCCGGACGGTGGACGGCGCGGTGGCGATGTTCCTCGGCTGCTACGGGGCGGGGGCGGGGGCGCGCTCCAGCGGGGTCTGAGCCGCCAGCCCGGCCAGCATTTCGGCCAGAACCCGGTATTCGGCATCGCGCGGGCTGGAGCGCCGCCAGGCCAGCGCCAGAGGCCGGGGCCGGGGTCACCCCCGAGGCGCTGGCCGCGGCGCTGGCGGCGGCGGGGTTCGAAGCGCATGAACTCGACCCCGGAACGCTGGCGGCGACCCAGACCGACCGCACCGGGCGCGAGCTCCTGATGCGGCTCGGCGTGGCGTTCTTCGCGACGATGAACGTGATGCTGCTGTCGATTTCGGTCTGGGCGGGGGCCGAGGGCGCGACCCGCGACCTGTTCCACTGGATCAGCGCGCTCATCGCGCTGCCGACCGTGGCCTTTGCCGGGCAGCCCTTCTACCGCAACGCCTTTGCCGCTTTGCGCCGGGGCGCGCTCAACATGGACGTGCCGATCACCCTGGCGATCGTGCTGACCATCGCGACCTCGCTCTACGAGACCATCCAGTCCGGCGCGCATGCCTATTTCGACGCGACGCTGATGCTGTGCTTCTTCCTGCTGGCAGGGCGCTATCTCGATCACCGGACCCGCGCCGTGGCGCGCTCGGCCGCCGAGGAGCTGGCTGCGCTGGAAGTCGCCCGCGCCACCCGGCTGCGCGACGGCATCGAGGAGACCGTGACCCAGGCCGAGCTGGCGGTGGGCGACCTGATCCGGGGCTGCACCCAGGCCGATCTGGACCGCGCGGCAAGTCCATTCGGCCTGGCGGTCCCGGCCGGCATCGTGTCCTCGACCGGCATTGCCGGGCTGACGCTCGGCGGCGGGCACGGCTACCTGACGCGGGCCCACGGGCTGACGATCGACAACCTGCTCGAGGCGCAGGTCGTGCTGGCCGACGGGCGCATCGTCACGGCCAGCGGCACGACGAATCCCGACCTGTTCTGGGCGCTGCGCGGCGGCGGCGGAAATTTCGGGGTGGTCACCGAATTCACCTACCGCGCCCATCCGGCGGGCGAGGTCTTCGCCGGGCCGGTCTTCTACGACATTGCCCATGCCGCCGAGATCATGCGCTGGTACCGCGATGCCCTGTCCGGCATGCCGCGCGAGCTGGCGGTGTTCCTGGGGCTCAAGACCGTGCCCTCGACCGATCCCTTCCCGCGCGACATCTGGGGGCGCCGGATCTGCGCGCTGATCGTCTGCTACAACGGCCCCGAAGCGGAGGGGCGGCGCGCGATGCAGCCGATCCATGACGCCCTGCCCGACCCGCTGATGAACGGGATGTCCGTCATGCGCTTCGCCGATCTGCAGGCGATGTTCGACCCGCTCCTGCCGAAGGGCATGCAGTGGTACTGGAAAGGCGACTACGTCACCGAGCTGACCGATGCCGCGATCGCGGCCCATGTCGCGCATGGGTCCCGCAGTCCCAGCGAACTGTCGCTGATGCATCTCTATCCGATCGACGGCGCCGTCCACGAAGTCGCGCCCGATGCCACCGCCTGGGGCGCGCGGAATCAGAAATGGTCGATGGTCATCGCGGGCATCGACCCAGATCCGGCAAAGGCGGACGAGCTTGCCGCCTGGGCGAAAGCCTATTGGGAGGCGGTCCATGCCGAGAACGGCCATGGCGGTTCCTATGTCAATTTCATGATGGCCGATGAAGGCCAGGGCCGCATCCGCGCGGCCTATGGCGGCAATTACGACCGTCTCGCCGAGGTCAAGCGGCGCTACGACCCGGAGAACCTGTTCCACATCAACCAGAACATCCGGCCCTGACGGACACGGATGCTGCCGCCTCCGGGCGGCAGCCCCCGGCAGGGGACGGATGCCGGGCCCGCCTGCGGCCCGGCCCGGGCGGAGCCATGCCCGGACCATGCAGGCCATCCTCCACCCTTCCGCGCCCGGCGCGGGCGGCAGGCCCGCCTGCGCGTCCGGGGCCGCGGGATCCCAACCACGAAAGGACATGACATGATCATCGAACTGGCATTCATCGCCTGCATGGCGGCCCCGGCCGCGGAATGCAGGGAAGAGAGCATCGTCTACGACAACGGGCCGCTTCTGGGATGCATCGTCGGCGCCCAGGCCAAGCTGGCGGAATGGACGGCCGCGCATGGCTCCTGGCAGGTCCGGGAGTATTCCTGCCGCTACATGTACCGGACCGCCGAAGAGCTTTGACGGCCAGGCCCCGGGCCGCCATGGCCCCGGGCCGCGCCCGCTCCGGCGGGAGCTGGCGGACCGCCCTGCCTGCGCCGCCTCCGCGGCGGACCAGCATATCGGGACCCGGACGGAGCGCCGGTGCGGCAGAACTCCGATCCCCTCTCCGCACCTGCCTGTCCCGGTTGCCGGACCCCCTGATGGCGGAGGACCCCGGTCTGCGGACCAGTGCTGCGCACCCAGCCGACACCCATCCTGTCCAGCGGGTTCCGGACGCCCGGTTCCGCCGCACCGCCGGCTCCGGACCCTTGCGAGGCTGCCATGAATCTCCTCCGCGGCACAATTGCCGGCCCGGTCCTTCCGCTTGCAGTCGGGCATCCCCCGGCGACAGCCGAACGGCGCTCCGCGCCTTCGGTTTCCGATTTCATGGCCGTCTGGCTGCAATCCGAATTTTCCCTTGTCCGTCCGGGCGGGATGCCGGACCTGGTGTCCATGCCGCCGACGGAACTCGTCCGGTGCCGCTATGGGACTGCAGGCGGAGCGGACACCCGGACGGGAAATTCGATTGCCGGGATTTCGCGGCTTGCCCACGAGATGGTCCACCATGTCGAGGCCGAGGCGGGGACCGTGTTTGCCTGTTCCGCCGAGCGGGAAAAGCTGGCCTGTGGAGCGCGGGACGCCGGGCTGCAGATGTTCGGCGGCGGCCTGCGGACAACCTGCGGGATCGATCCGGCCCTCTTGCCCGTGGCAACGGCCTGCATCCACTCGCCAGCGCAAGCCGCGGTGCTGGGCTGCTTGCTCCGCAGCACCGCCCGCGAGGGCCCGTCACGGCGTTCGATGGCGGACCCGTCCCAGCCCCCCCGATCCTTTCCGGAAGCAATCTGCGCGCCCGGAACCGACCGGCCTGATGGCGTCTCCTGATCCGATCCGGGCCGCGCGCCGACGCCCAAGCTGAACGGCCGGAGACCGGCGGACGGGCCAGCGTTGCGGCGCTGCCCGCGCGGATGCTGCCTGCCGGATAGGAAGAATTCCGGGCAATGGCGCTGGCATCACCCGAACGGGTGACATGGGCGGGCCGGAAGCGCGGTAGCCTTGCGCCGCACCGGGCGCCCCACGCGCGGGCTCTGCGCGGATCGGGCGGCAGGTCCGGGACATGCGGACGAAACGCACAAGCTGAGGGAGGCGTTTCCCGATGCGGCAGCGTTCCCTCCCCGATCTGCCCGGAGGCTGCCGGAGACCCGGCGCCGGACGCCGCGATCTTCCGCCCCACCTCCCCGGCATCGGGCCTGCAAGGCCGTTCCGCATGGCCAGTCCCCGTTGCCGCCCGCCCCCGCAAGCCGTGGGCCTGCAGAAAAGGACAACAGAATGAATGGCTTCATCTCGCTCCTCGCAACCTATTATCTCTGCGCCGGCGCCCTTGATCAGGGCCCCCTGCCGCATGATCAGGAGTTGCGCTGCGCAGCGGCCGCAACAACGATCGGCGCCGCGTTCCTCACCGAGGACGAGCGCAGGGCAATTTCCGAGATCGGGCTGTCCCAAGGCGCCATGATGCATGCGGGCCTGCTGCGCTTCCAGGCTTGGGAGGCCGAGCACGCGGACATCGTCGAGGCCTTCGAGAAAGCCGCCCGCACGGTTGTCCTGACGCTGCAGTGACGCCGGGCCCGGGCCTTCCGCGGATGGCTGCGGCCGCAAGAGGACAGCCTCTGCCGGACAGCCGGCGGCGCGGATAGCGCTGCATTGCCGCTCCTTTGCGGGCTGGCCCGGCGGACGGATCAGCCGAGCGGCGTGATCATGCCGCTTGCTGCGAACCCGGCCAGAAGGAAAGCGGCGAGGCGCTGCAGCAGGCTGCCGCCGGGCAGCCTGAGCGCCCCCATTCCGACCAGGATGGCTCCGGTCTGGGCCAGGCCGGCGCCGGCGAGCAGCGCCGCCAACATCATTGCGCCGGTTTCCGCGCTGACTGCGCCGGCGGGGAGGAATTGCGGCAGCAGCGCCAGATAGAAGACCAGGTTGAACGGGCTGGACAAGCCGACGAAGAAGCCTGCGAGCAGGTCGGAGGACGACGAGGCCTGCGGACCGGCGCTGGCCGGACCGGGAGCGGTGCGCAGGAGCTGCAGCGCCAGGACCAGAAGCACCGCCGCGCCTATCCATTTGAGCGCCAGCAACACGACGGCCGGCAGCGCCAGAAGGCCGAGGAGGACCGCGACCGACGCAGCGGCCAGAAGCCCGCCCCCGGCCAGGATGCCCGTGCTGACGCGGACGCCCGCTGCGGCTCCGGCGCGCGCGGTGCGGATGACGGTCAGGATGATGCAGGGCCCCGGAATGCCGGCATTGACGGCCGAAGCAAGGCAAAGGGCGAAGATTGCTGAAATCTGCATATGGACCTCCCCGCGCCGCGGGCTGAACCGGTTCCGCTGTTGCATGCAATCTAAGGGAATGACGGGGAGGCCAAATCACCCCTATGGGTGAGAGCCGGGAATGCCCTGCTTCGCGGGGGGGACGGCAGCCCGGCTTGCAACCCGGAACCGGTGGCAACGTCCCGTGCGGCAATGCATTGTCCGGAGATGCGCCGCGCGGGTTCCGTCCGGCCTCAGACATGCCGCCGACCGCGAGGCCCGCTGCATGGGGCGGCAAGGCAAGCGCCCGGCCGCCTGAGGGCAGCAAGGAAGTAAGCGTCGCCGGGCCCTGCGAACGCCGGTCGTCCGCTCGGACCCGGCGCTCTGTTCTCGCTTCGGGCCTTGCTCTCCGTGACCGGGATGCGGGCGGTGCCTGCCGCCCGGCCCGGTCCTTCGTGCTGCCGCCAAGCTGTCGCGAAGGACCCGCAGCCTTCCCTTGGCTTGGAGGCGATACTGTCAAGGCCGGTCGGCGGTTTGCGCAGGTCCCTGCCTTGGCGGCTCTCGGGCCGGGCGCCCGGCGCAGCCGTTTGGACCGGCAGAGATGCCTGCAATTTTCCCGGGCCGTGGCACGCCGGTGGCAAGGCTGCAGCCTCCGCGCGCTGCGGTCCTGCCGCGGGATCGCAGGGCACCTGCCCCGACTGCTTCCGGACAGTCGGCGTTCAGTCCGCCAAAGGCGCATGGCAGGACTTGGCGGGGGCGGCACGGGACCGGATGGCAGCAGATCGGGGCAAAGGCAGGATTGCGCCCCGGATCGGCCTGGCCGCCGCGGATGCCAGGCGGAACCTCGTCGGCGCAAACGACCACCAGCGGGCCGTGCGGCAAATGCAAGTTTTCCGACGTCCGTGATGACCGCATGCCGGTCGTGCCTGCCAGCCTCCGCCCCGCAGCCCGGAGCAGCGGTTCGGTGCCAATGTCCATCCCGCATGGAGTGTGTCCGATGCCGCCCGAATGCCCTCGCCTGTATCCACAGGCCAGCCGCAGACAGGTTGCGGACCGGCAGATGGCGGAGGCGGCCTGCACCCTGCCAGGCAGCGCTAGCGCCCGCGCAACAGCAGGAAGTCGCCGCGGCAACAGATCAGCGTCCGCAGAACCAGGACCAGCCCCAGGGCGGTCGGACCAGCCTCCGCCGCGGCAGGCCGGACCGCCGCCTCCAGGAGCTCCGGCGCCAGCGCAGCCAGGACGAAGACCCGGCTGAGCAAAGCGGCATGGCGGAACATTGCGGCCAGGCGGCCGCCGGAGGCTCCGCCGGGAAGCGCGGCATTGCCGAACTTCCCGACGGCCAGCAGCAGGCCGGACAGGACGGCCATTGCGGCATTGCCGCAGAAGAGCAGAGACAGGGTCAGCGCCAGGGCGCCGAGACCGGACAGGACGTCACCCTTCCGGGTCAGGAACCGCGAAGGCTGGCCGCTGCCGCGCCAGGCGCGGTGGTAGAATTCTCCTGCGGCGAGGAAGGCCGCGACGGCCGCGGTCAGCCAGCTCGCGCCGGGATTGCCGAAGAAACCGGCCCAGAGCACCTCTGCGGCGGAGTGCTCCAGCTCCCGGCCCGCCGCTGAGAGCTGCGCAGCGAGGCCTGCGCCGAGAGCCAGAAGGTTCGCCGCGTTGTAGCAGCCGCCCGGTCCGCGGAACCTGCCGCCGAACATGCCGGCGCGGCGACCGCCACTTTCGGCGCCGCCACCTGAGCGCGCCCCGCCCTGGTCAGCCCCAGCGCGCCTTCGGAGCCGCCGGTCACCACCACCAGCCCGACGCCCTTGCCGGTCAGCTCGGCGGCGAAATCGGCGGCGCTCTGGCCGGGACGCAGGTAATCCAGGTCTTCGGCGCTGATCTTGACGATCGCGGCAGCGGCGAAGAGCGCCTCGACGCGGGCCTCCCAGGCGGCGCGGTCGGTGATCATGTTGGCGCGCACGTTCGGATCGAAGGCCAGCATCTGGCGCTCTGCCTGGCCGAGCGCGAAGCGCAGGATGTTGCCCGCGCCGGGTTCGGGGATCAGCGAGATCGAGCCGACGGCCAGGATGTCGCCCGGCTGCGCCGCGATGCCCTCGGCGGTCGGCGCCATGTTCACCGCGGCGCTGTCGCGGTCATAGAAGGCATAGCGCGGCTCGCCGGTCGACATGTCGACGAAGGCCAGCGTCGAGGGCAGGTCGCTGCGCGGCGTCAGCCCGGTGCGCACGCCATGGGCCACCATGTCCGCCAGCAGCCGCTCGCCGAACAGGTCGCGCGAGATCGCGCCGAGGAAATGCGCCTCGGCCCCGGCACAGGCGGCGGCCTTGGCGGTGTTCATCGGCGAGCCGCCGGGCAGGGGCAGGAAGGCCTCGCCCGCTGCCGTGCCGACGGGGACGAAATCCATGATCGCTTCGCCGCAGACGAAAATCCGTGCCATCTTCTCCTCCCGGGTTTGGGCGCATGCCATCCTTATGGGCGAAAGCCCAAAAGAATGCACGCGCAATTTGTAAATCCGATTTAGAAATTCGCGATGACGCCTGGCAAGCGCAATTCGGTCACCAGGTCGCGGACTTCCTGCCTCGCGGCGATGTTCGAGATGCTCAGCCCCGGCCCGACGCCCGCATCGCGCAGGTCGAGAAGCGTCAGCCCGCGCGGGAAAAGCTCGCGGAAGATCACCCGTTCGGCGAAGCCCGGCGCCACCCGGAAGCCGATCCGCCGCGACAGCTCCGCCAGCGCGTCGCCGACCCGCTTCTTGTTGTGCATCTGCTGCGAGCCCATGCGGTTCCTGAGCACGATCCAGTCGATCGGCTTCAGCCCGGCCTGGGCGCGCAGCTGCCGCGCGTTCCAGACCATCTCGGCATAGACCGAGGGGCCGGTGATCGCGCCGGTATCGGGGTCGTGATGCGCCAGCAGGTCGAAATCGATGAAGCTGTCATTGAGCGGCGTCACCAGCGTGTCGGCCAGCGAATGCGCGATCTGGCTCAGCCGGGTGTGGTTGCCGGGGCAGTCGATGATCAGGAAGTCATGCCGGTCCTCGAGCGCCGTGACCGCCGCGTCGAGCCGCAGGTCATAGACATTGGCGCCCTCGGGCACGGTCTCGGGGGCGATTTCGGGCAGGGGCAGGTAATGCGGGATCGGCAGCGGGATGCCCTCGCGGCGGCAGAAGGCGAGGCGGTTTTCCACGAAGCGGCCGAAGGAGCGCTGGCGCAGGTCCAGGTCGAGCCCGCCGACGCTGTGGCCCATCCGGACGAGCGCCGTGGCCAGATGCATGGTCGTGGTCGATTTCCCGGACCCGCCCTTTTCGTTGCCGACGACGATGATGTGGGCCATGGGGCGGAACTCTTGCAGGGGGTGGGGGGCGCGCCGCGGCGCGGTGGCGGCCACCCTATGGCGTCAGCGCGGCAATGGAAAGCGGTCGCGGCGCGGCGCCGGCGCCATGCCGGGCGAATGCCGGAGCGGTGCGTCCAATGAGTCACAGCGGCCGCTTTCCCTGTGGATAAGCGGCTGCTAAGGTTGAAGGAACTTCGGTTCGCGCCGGTCTGTTGAGAAGGGAAACGGAATGAAGGTCAATATCGACGTGGACATGACGCCGATGGAGGCGCGGGAACTGATGGGGCTGCCGGACGTGCGCCCGATGCAGGAGGCCTGGCTCGACAAGATGAACGCCAAGATGGAGGAGCACATGGAGCAGCTCACCCCCGAGGCGATGATCCAGAACTGGATGAAGGCGGCCGGCGGCAATGCCGAGATCTTCTCGGATTTCATGTCCGCTTTCATGAACATGAGCTCCAAGGGCTGACCGGCAGCAGGGCGGGCGGCGGGCCTCCGCTGCCCGCCGCCGGGGATCAGCGCCGCCGCCGGTAGAGCAGCCCCAGGGCGCAGCCCAGCAGCGGCAGGCCGGCGGGCAGCGGCACTTCCGAATAGCCGGTGACTTCGGTCAGCCGGTAATAGGTGGCAGAGGATTCGATCAGCACTCCGGCACCGCCATCGGCGAAGAGGAAGAAGCGGGGATCGGTCCGGCTGCCGCGGGCCGACAGGTCGAGCAGCGTCACCGGGGTGCCGTCCTCGTCCACCAGCGAGACGCTGAACACGTCCTGTCCGGTGTCCGTCAGCCCGCCCGTGGTGGCGAACAGCTCCCCCGAGACGAGATCGGCGAAGAGCATGCCGATCCCGTCGAAGGAGACATCCGAGGCGACCGGTCCGGAGAGCGCGAAGGCGAGGCCGGGATCGCTGCGGCCGATCTCCGCGACGGCCTGCAGGAAGCCGTCCTCGCCTGCCGGGGCCCGGGCGATGGCGGCGGCATCGGTGCCCAGCGGCACGCCGGGCGAGATGTAGAAGCTGCCTTCGCGCGCATTCCCGTCGGCGGCGCGCCCCCAGCCGAAATTCTCGATCTCCGACGTGTCGAGCAGATCCGCCAGCGGCAGGGCGTTGACCTCCTCGGCCACAGCACCGCCGATATCGCCGAAGAGGACGACCGGTCCGGCCGCGGTCCCGGCGATCTGCAGGCGCTGCACGTTGCGCAGGCCCTTGGCCGCGACGGTCAGGCTGCCATCCTCCGGGTCGACCAGCAGCAGCTTGCCGGCATGTCCGGCCTCGTCCTGCGGCGCGCTGCGCCCGTCCGTCCCGGCGGGCAGGTTGTCCCCTGTGGCCAGGAGCACGCGGCCGTCCGGCAGCACCGGCGGAGATGGAGCCGCATTTCACCGACTGGCGCCGCAGATATTCGGGGCGCGCCGCCGCCGTCGTGCTGCCCGGCACGGTGGAGGCGGTCTCGGCGGTGGTGAAGCTCTGCCACGAGACCGGCACCCCGGTCTGGCCGCAGGGCGGCAATACCGGCATCTGCGGCGGCTCGGTGCCGGGCCCCTCGGGCGACGGCATCGTGCTGGGACTGTCGCGGCTCAACCGCATCCGCGAGGTGTCGCCCGAAGATGACAGCATCACCGTCGATGCCGGCGTCACGCTGCAGGCGGTGCAGGAGGCGGCCGAAGCGGCGGAGCGGCTGTTCCCGCTGTCCCTGGGCGCCGAAGGCAGCTGCCAGATCGGCGGCAACATCGCGACGAATGCCGGCGGCACGGCGGTGGTGCGCTACGGGCCGATGCGCGACCTGGTGCTCGGGATCGAGGCGGTGCTGGCCGACGGCACCATCTGGAACGGGCTGCGGTCCTTGCGGAAGAACAATACCGGGCTCGACCTGAAGCAGCTGATGATCGGCACCGAGGGCACGCTGGGCATCGTCACCGGCGCGACGCTGAAGCTGTTTCCGCGGCCGCGGTCGCGGGTGACGGCGCTCCTCTATTTCACCGGCACGGCAGAAGTGCTGGAGACCGCGCAGGCGATGCGCGCCGCCTTCCCCGGCGAAGTCGACGCGCTGGAGCTTCTCTCGGCCAGCCAGCACCGCATCGTGGCGCGGCATTTCCCGCAGCTCGCGCTGCCGCTGCCCGGGAATGCGGCCTGGTCCCTGCTGGTGGAGATCGCGGGCGGGCGCAGCGAGGCGGAAATGCTCGACAGCCTGACCGCCGCACTGGAACCGATGCTGGACCGCGGCACGCTGGTCGACGCCGTGATCGGCCGGAATGCGCGCCAGCGCGAGGCGATCTGGGCGCAGCGCCATACCGTGACCGAAGCGAATGTCCGCGAGGGCATGGGCCTGACCCATGACATCGCGGTGCCGGTGGCGCGGATCGGCGACTTCCTGGCCGGGGCCGAGGCGATGCTGGCTGAGCACTGGCCGGAAGCCGAACAGGTGGTGGTCAGCCATGTCGGCGACGGCAACCTGCACTGGATCGCGATGTTTTCCGATGCGGACTGGGCGGCGAAACCGGACCCTGAGGCCACGCAGGCGGATCTGGACCGGCGCGCCTATGACATCGCCCATGGCCTGGGCGGCACCTTCAGCGCCGAACATGGCGTGGGCGCCATCCATCTGGGCGAGATGCGGCGCTACAAGTCCGGGGCGGAACTGGGGCTGATGCGGACCGTCAAGGCGGCGCTCGACCCGAAGGGCATTCTCAATCCGGGGCGGGTGGTCCCGGAGTGAGACCGGGAGGCCCCGGCTCTGCGGCCGGGGCGGGACAGGTCCAGGGGCCACGCCGGCAGTCCCCGACCGCGATGCCCTCGCCGGTGGCCAAGCAGGGGGCCGACGCGCGGAGATGCTGGCCGCCTGCGCCACGGATCACGCCGGAACCTCGCTGGTGCGCGCCGCAGGCAGCGCCTCGACGAGCGCGTGCCAGGCCTCGTTGCCGTCGGCCTCGTCGCGGCGGCGGCCGAAGACCTGGAAGATCAGCTGGCCCGCGGCATCGAACGCCTCGAGCGAGACGGCGGGGCCGCGCTTCGTCGGCTTCTCCACGCGGTAGACCTCGGCCAGATGGTCGCCGCGCAGATGCAGGTTGAACCGCGGATCGAGCACGTTGAGCCAGGGCCCCATCGGCTTGATCGTCTGCATCGGGCCCCAGTGGATCTGGATATTGCCGCGGTTGCCAACGAAAAGGCCGACCTCCTGCCCTGTGGCGCTGGCCGCGCCGAGCATGGCCGAAACCGCGCCGGTCTCCATCGGGCGGACCCAGCCGGTGCCCGCAATCAGCCGGTAGGCGCCGAGCCGGTTCATCCCGAATTTCGAGGCCAGGCGGTTGAACTGATGCGTGTCCGTCATGCGGGCCCATTCCGCCAGCAGCGCGTCGCGGGCCTCGGGGCGCATCTTCGCGGGCTCGGGCGGATCGCGGGGATCGACGGCCAGCGCCTCGGGCTGCTCCGCCTCGCGGAGCGCCGTGACGACGCCGGACCAGGCCTCCTGGCGGGACGCGTCGCGCAGATAGATCTTCTGCACCGCGTCGCCGGCCGCATCGAAGACCTGCAGGCTGCGGCGCAGGCCCTGGCCGGTCTCCTCCTCGACGGCGAAGCCATGGACCCAGTGGCGCGGAAAGATGCGGGTGTCGATCTCCTCGCCCAGCACCATGGCGGCATGCGGGCCCGAGCGGTAGTCGCCGAAGGTGCCGACGCGTTCATGCACCGCGCTGTCATTGCGGGTCAGCGCCATGACCTCGCCGAGTTTCGAGGCTTCGGGGATCAGCCGGTCGGGATGCGCCGCGATCCGGGTCACGCCGCGCCCGGTCCGGGCAGCGACAAGCTGCGCTTCGGCAAGGCCAAGCTCGGCGGCAAGTTCACGGACGCGCAGCGTGCTGGCGGCGCGCGCGGCCCGGATGTCTTCGGGGGACAGGGTCATGTCCTGTGTCTCCTGGCTAGGGGGATCGCTGCGCCCCGGAAGAGCGCAGCCAGGTCGGTTCAGAACGTCTTGGCAATGCTCAGCGTCACGCTGCGCCCGGGCGCCTCGCGCGTCGACAGGTACGGCCGGTATTCTTCGTCGAGAAGGTTGTCGAAGCTGGCGCGCAGCTCGTACCCCGCCAGTGCGCCCTGCTCGGGGGTGTAGCCGACGGTCATGCCATAGATCGTGTAGGCGTCCGAGGGCACGGTGCCGGGATAGTTGACCGCGTCGGAATCCGGGGTGCGGTCCTGCTTCCAGGCATGCAGCGCCTCGACTGCGACGCTGAACTGGTCGTCCATCATCCGGCGGCCGACCGAGAACTGCAGGCTGTCGCCGGGCAGGTACTTGTAGTCGGCGCTGGTGTCGTTGATCGTTCCGCGCGCCATCGAGGCGTTCAGATCCGAGAACCAGTCGCCATGGACATAGGACATCTCGAGCTCGTAGCCCTCGATCTCGATCTGGTCGGTATCGACATAGCTGGTCACGTCCCAGATCCGGGTCTGGTACCAGGTCAGCTTGGCGCGCAGCGCATCGTCCTGCGCCACCAGCCCGAGCTGGTCGAGCGAGACCCCGAGTTCCTGCGTCACGGCCTTTTCGGAGGTGTTGATGCTGCCGCTATCCTCGACCGTCAGGTTGTCGAGGATCGGCAGGTTCTCGTTATACGCCAGCGTGCCGAAGACCGCGAAGGCATCGGTCAGCGCATAGCGCGCTGCAAAGGCCCCGGTCCAAGCCTTGTCCTTGTACTCGGTGCCGTCCTTGATGCCCGCGTTGTCGCGCGAGACCAGGACCTGCGATTCATAGCGTAGCTGCGGCGTCAGGGTCAGGCGGCCCAGCTCCATCTTGTCGGTGACATAGGCCGCCCAGTAATCGTCATCGCCGCCCGGCGCGCTGAGGCTGTTGCCGCTGTCGTAGTAGCTGTCGGTCACCTTGGCGGTCCGCGTGCGCCGGCCCGCCTCCAGCCCGGTCAGCAGCTCATGCGTCACCGGCCCGGTGGCAAAGAGCGCGGTATTCTCCAGCGTCACGTAGGTCCGCGTGGTCTTGTAGTCGGTATTCGCCAGATCGGTGCGCGCACGGACGAAGGGGTTGATGACGATATAGGGATCGTCCGAGGTGATCTCGATGCGCTCCTGCGAATAGTTCAGCCGCGCCTCGAAATCGATCAGGTCATTGTCGGCCGGGGCATACCCATAGGACAGGAAGGCGGTTTCGTCGGTGATGGTGCGGTCCACCAGCAGCGTCGAGAAGATGTTGCCGTCGATATAGGCGTCATAGGGCACATCGGTTTGCGGGCTTCGGTTGTAGCTGTAGAGCCCGGTGAGGCTGTGCGCGTCGTTGAAATGATAGGTGCCCTTGATCATGGCCGAGGGCTGCTCGAAGCCGGTATTCTTGACCGTGTCGCCGTCACCGTCCTCGTAGTCGCCGAGCGCCCGGTAGCCGAAGAAGCCCAACAGCTCGAGCCGGTCATCGGGCTTCCAGGCCATGATGGTGGAGGTCAGCCCGCCATTGCCGTTGCTGGTATAGGACAGTTTCTGGCGCAGCGCGAAGGTGTCGTCGCCTTCGAGGAAATCCGAGGCGTCCCGGGTTTCGAAAATTAATGTGCCACCGACTGCGCCGGAGGCATAGCGGAACCCGTCGCCCGGACCGCGGATCACTTCCACCTGCTCGAACAGCTCCGGTTCCAGCTCCGGCAGGCCGCCATTGCGGTAGATTTCCTCCTGGCCCTTCTGCACCCCGTCGATCACAACAGACACCATCCCGTCGGTGCCGTAGCTGCCGGGCTGCGAGCCCAAGCCGCGGATGTTGATCGCCGCGCTATGAGGTGAGATGCCGTTGACTAGCGAGACGCCGGGCACGGTTTCGATCAGCTCGCCGACGGTATTCGCCTGGCGCTCTTCGATCTCTTCCTCGTTGATGACGGTGACCGAGGTCGCGGTATCGGTCTGCACGCCGCGGCGGCTTTCGCCGATGCTGACCGACCCGATATAGGTCCCATCGAACTCGGCGGCGTCCTGCGCATGGGCAGGGGAAATGGCAAGGGAGGCCAGCACGAAGGCGGCCCTGGAGGGTGCGGTCACTTGAAAACCTCGAAACGGTAACGCAAAGGGGGGAGGGCGCTGGCGTATCGGGAATTGGCGAGCTGCAGCTTGCGCATACTTAACCTGATTATTTCTGTCAAGTTTTAGTTGCGCGTGGAAAATGGTCTTGTTGACGGTCGGGTCGCCCTCCTGACGCACTTGTGCCACGGTAATTCGAAGAGAATCAGGAGGGCAATCCAACCCATCATCAAGGCCGATCCGGGAGCTATGGCTGAAACTGGGTGACGCGGCTTGATCAGGCGGCGTGGCTTTCATGGGCATCGGCTTGAGCGACACCGTCAGTGAATGTGACACCTTCGATGNCGGGGCAACTGGTTCCGGCCGTTGAGCTTGCGCCACTTCTTCGAAGCTGCCCTGACCAGCGTGAAGACCATCAGCTTCGCGGTCTTCTGCGAGAGCGCGCCCTTGGTCCGGACCGTGCGATGCCTGACGGTGGCGAACACGCTCTCGATCGGGTTCGAGGTCCGCAGGTGGTCCCAGTGTTCGGCCGGATAGTCGTAGAAGGCCAGCAGCGCATCGGAGTCCTTGGTCAGGCAGGCCACGCCTTTCGCATATTTGGCGGCGTATTTTTCCTTGAAGGTCTCGATGGCGGCAATGGCCTCCGCTCGGGTTGCCGCATGCGAGATGTTGCGCAGGTCTGCGGCCGCGGCTGGCTGCCCGGATTTCGGGAAGTGGTTGAGCACGTTCGACGTTCGGGCATTCCTTCGGACCAGTGGCAGGAACGCCCTCACTGTGGAACCAGCAACGTTGATGACGGGTGCCGGGAAAGACTTCGTCCATCGCTTTCCAGAGTGAGCGGGTGAACGCGACCCGTCCGAGTGAACCCGCGAACGAGGGCGCCGTCGCCCACGGCCAGTTCCGGTGCGACCGCCAAGCCCCGGGCCTTGAGGTCGACCAGAAGCTCGCGCCAGCTCTGGGCGCTTTCCCGGACCCCGACCTGGAATCCCACCAGCTCCTTCTTTCCCTCAGGCGTCGCACCGAGCACGACCAGCATGCACTCGGCCGTGGGTTCCATCCTTGCCTGCAGGTAGACGCCATCGGCCCAGATGTAGACATAGCGCCGGGCGGACAGGTCCCGCCGCTGCCAGCGGTCATGCTCCTCCTGCCAGCCCGCCGTCAGCCGCGTGATGGCGCCCGGCGACAGGTTTGGCGCATCCGTCCCGAGCAGCGCGCCGAGCGCCTCCTGAAAGTCCCCCGTGGAGACGCCGCGCAGGTAGAGCACCGGCAGCAGCGCATCCAGGCTGCGCGACCGCCGCGCCCAACGCGGCAGGATGTTCGAGGTGAACCGGATCTTCTTCTCTTCGGGCGCCCCGGCTGCCCGGTCGCGGACCTTCTGGCGCTGCACCGGGATCGGACCGATCCCGGTCTGGATGTCGCGCTCGGGCCCGGTGCCATGCCGGACGACACGCTGGCGGCCGTCCGGCAGCCGCTCCCCGGAAAACTGGGCGACAAAGCTGGCCGCCTCCGCCTTGAGGGCGGCTGCGAGCATCTGGCGGGCACCCTCGCGGGCAATTTCGGTCAGCGGGTCGAGGATGGTTCCGGGCTGGCGGAGCGGGGTGATCGTGGTATCTTCAGTCATAGGCGTATCGTTCCATTTGGAAGTTCTGGCAGGCTTCAGCACCCGCCACGATACGCCGCCTTCTCAGGCCCCATCACCCAATTTCCGCCATAGCTCCCGATCGGGGCCGTTAGTGCCTGCAGCGCGAATGCTCTGTCCTGCAGCGCCATGCGGCTCAAGACGTATCCGAGCGGGATAGCTTGGGCCGCATGAGCTGGTGTCTGGGTATCCTTTGCCGACAGAACTAGCCGCGCCGGAACAAGCCGGAGCCTATGGCGCGCAGGATGCTCCAGAGGCCGATGCCGCGGCTGTCGCGGATCGGGCCGCCGTCGAGCGTGGCATTGCAGTTCGCAACGAATTCGCCGAGCAGGTGATCTACCAGCCCGCTGACCAGCTCGGGACGGTTGAACTGGCCGAGTCGTCCCTCGATCCGGAAGCGCAGCGCGACATCCACCTCGGACCGGGCGGACGAGGTCCCCTCGGCGATCGCGAAATCCAGCCCGCCGGTCACGTTGGACTGGCCGCCGCGGTCCTTGCCTGCGCCGCGCACGCTGCCGCTGCGGGCGTCAGGGTCGGTGTCGAACCGGCCCTCGCCCTCGAACCGGGCAGTAATCGGTCCGAAGCGGACCGCGACATGGCCGGTGAAGCTGCTGCCGTCGGTCTCGGCGAGCTCGGCGCCTGGCAGGCAGCGGGCAACGGAGGGCAGGTCGGCAAAATGCGCCCAGACCGCGGCGGGAGGATGGGCGAGCGTCACATGGCGGCGGACCACGGTGGGCGCGGCCGCGCGGCGCGGATAGGCCTCCTCGCCCAGAACCTCGATCTCGCCGAAATCGGCCTCAAGCACCCGGACCCGGCCCGAGAGCAGCGTGCGCATCCCGTAGGGCGCGCCCAGCATCCGCGGCGCGGGGGCGCCGGATTCCACCAGCCGCATCGCCGGGATCGCCTGGTCGGGATTGATCAGCGCATTGTCGAAGACCAGCCGCAGCTGGCCCGCCCCGTCGGTCGCGCCGGTGGCCAGCGTCATCCAGGCGCTGCGGCTGCCGAGGAAGATCTGCAGCATGACCTTGAGCCCGGAGACCGGCTTGTCGTCCTCGTCGAAGAACCGGGCGGTAACCGTCGCGCGTCCCATCAGGCGATATCCTTTCCGGTGGTGAGCCGGATCGTCTCGGTGCCGGTCTCGAGCGTCAGCACCACGATCGCGGCGCGCTGGAGCGCGGCGGAGAATGTCACGGAGGTCGAAGCCTGCCCGTCCGGCCCGGTCACCAGCACCGCCTCGCCGAAGGAGACCTGCCCGGCGATCTTCGGCGCCGCCACGCCCGCCGCGGCCGAAAGCGCGCGGGAGGCCTCCAGATCGACATTCACCTGCACCTCGGCGCCGACCAGCGTCTCGCCCGCGCTATTGGCGGCGGCAACGGCCAGCGTGCGCGCGTTGCCCGAACCGGTCACCTCGGCGGCCAGCACCGGCAGCGGCAGGCCCTCGCCGGGCGGCACCGCGACGAAGCGGCCCGAGATGGTCGAGGTCACCTCGGAGCTTTTCTCGGAACTCGTGACCGGGGCGAAGATCAGCCGCATGCCGCCCCCGGACTTGGTTTCGGTCACCAGCCGGAAGCCGATCTCGAAGTCGAGATGCGGGATATGGTATTGCGGCATCGGCCGCCCGAACCCGTCGAGCGGCGCCGCGGAGGCCAGCTCCTCCTGGGCCTCGCGCAGGCTCTCGGCCATCCCCACGATGACGCTTTCCAGCGTGTCGGCGATGAACTTGCCGTCGCTCATGTCCGTTTTCTCCCCTCGCCGCGCTCTTCGGCCCGGCGTTCCCTGCCCTTTTCGGCGGCACGCTCGCGGCGGCGGCGGTCGCGCTCTTCCTGTTCCTGCGCCTCGCGGCGGCGCTCCAGCGCGCGCTGGCGGTTCGACAGCATCCGCTGGAACAGGTCGCCCGATCCGCCGGTCTCGGTCGAGAGCCGCCGCTCGCGGGCTGGCCTGCGCGGCTGCGGTCCGGCTCGATGGCGCGGCGTGCGGGACGCTCTGGCATCCGCCCTTCCGCCTGTCGCTCGGGACGGTCCCGGCCGGTCGCCACCGGCTGGCCATCGACGTCTCCAATGCCGCCGCCAACCGCTTCCATGAAGGCACCCCCTTCGGCGGCCCCCGGCCCGAGCCCTCGGGCCTTACCTCTCCGCCGCTGCTGTTCGAGGAGACGCTGCCTTGTCCCTGACGACGACCCTGCCGCCCGATGTCCAGTGGTTCACCTGGTCGGACCGTCCAGCCGAAGCGGTGTTCGGTCCGCTGGGATTGCGGATCACGCCGCTGCTCTATTCGACGCGGGCGCGCAAGATGTCCCGGATCGAGCCGCGCCGAGATCCGGTGCGGCTCGGGCACCATGCGCTGACCGCCTGCCGGACCGGGCTGGAGACCGGGCTTGCGGGCACCTGGCTGGCGCTGGCGCTCGATCCGGCAGGGCCCTTCGTGCAGCGCGGCAGCTGGCGGCAGGAAGCCGGACTGCGCCCGGGCCGCGCAGCGGCGGCCGGGCGGTCGCGGGCATGGGCCTCCCCGGCTTTGTCCTGAGGTTGAGATTTGTGCAGAAGTGCACGCGGGATAGGCAGTTCCTGCCCTTGCCTTGGCAGGATGGCTCTGAAATGTACTGGGCCGTACACATGAGTCGGGAGGTCCGGCGGCCGGTGCAGGCCCGAACCTGGCCTGTCGGCCCGTACTGGCAAAAATGCTATTTCACGGAACAGAATATGACCGGACCTTCCTCCCCCCTTCCTCGGCCACTCACTTGGCTGATGGTCCTGCTCGGAGCGCTGCTGGCGCTGGCCGGGCTCGGGCTTGCCGGCGGCGGCGCGATGCTGATCGCGCGCGGCGGCAGCTGGTATTACCTCCTCATGGGCGCCGCCCTCGCCGCTTCCGGCGTCCAGATCGCCCGCGGCAAGCCCTCGGGCGCCGCCATTTACGTGGTGGCCTTCACGGCCACCGTCGCCTGGGCCTTCTTCGAGGCCGGCCTGGATTTCTGGGCGCTGCATGCCCGCATCTTCGCCTGGCTCGTCGCGCTGGCCGCCATCCTTGCACTGCATCCGCTGACGCTGATCCGCGCCCGGCGCGCGCCGTGCACCGGGGCCTTCCTCGGTCTGGCCGGTGCCGCCGTCCTGGCGGTTCTCGGCATGGGCTGGGGCATGTTCCAGCCGCATGGCCGGCACAATTTCCCAATCCCCGAGGCTGCCGCTCCGGCGGCGGGCGACAGCCAGGACTGGCGGAACTACGGCGCCACGCCCGAGGCCACGCGCTTTGCCGCTGCCGCGCAGATCACGCCCGAGACGGTCGGCGATCTCGAGGTCGCCTGGACCTTCCGCAGCGGCGACATCCCCGAAAGCCCCAATGGCGGCGGCGCCGAGGACCAGAACACGCCGCTGATGGTCGGCAACGACCTCTTCACTTGCACCCCGCACAACACGGTGATCTCGATCGACGCGACGACCGGTGCCGAAAACTGGCGCCATGAGTTCCCCACCGAGACCCGGACCTGGGTGCGCTGCCGCGGCCTCGCCTATTTCGATGCCGCCGCGCCGGTCGCGCAGCCGAGCGTTCCGGATGCGACCCCGGTGACGCCGGTGTCGCTGCCTGCGGGCGCGGCCTGCCAGCGCCGGATCTTCATGAACACGATCGACGCCGTTCTGGTCGCGCTCGACGCGGAGACCGGCGAACTGTGCCGGGATTTCGGCAATGACGGCAGGATCGACCTGAAGGACGGCCTCGGCGACGCGCAGGCGCCGCTCTATTCGCTGACCTCGCCGCCCCTGGTGGCGGGCACCACCGTGGTGGTCGGCGGCCGGGTCGCCGACAATGTGGCGCTCGACATGCCGGGCGGCGTGATGCGCGGCTTCGACGTCGTCACCGGCGAGATGAAATGGGCCTTCGATCCGGGCAAGCCCGAAGACCGCGCGGCCCCGGCCGAGGGCGGCATCTTCACCCGCTCGACCCCGAATGTCTGGGCGCCGATGACCTATGACGCGGCGTCGAACACCGTGTTCATGCCGGTCGGCAATGCCGCGATCGACCTCTGGGGCGTGGAGCGCACGCCGGAGGACGAGAAATACGGCGCCTCGATCCTGGCCCTCGATGCCACCACCGGCGACGAGAAATGGGTCTACCAGACCGTGCATCACGACCTGTGGGACTTCGACGTTCCGATGCAGCCGACGCTGATCGAGTTCGAGGGCACGCCCGCGCTGGTCTTCGGCACCAAGGCGGGGCAGATCTTCGTGCTCGACCGCGCCACCGGCCGACCGCTGACCGAGGTGGCGGATGTCGACGTCCTGCCGGCCACCATCCCGGACGAGCCCTATGCGCTGAAGCAGCCGAAATCGGTGGGCATGCCGCAGATCGGCGCGCAGACCCTGACCGAGGCCGACATGTGGGGCATGACCCCCTTCGACCAGCTGATGTGCCGCATCATCTTCAAGGGCTACCGCTACGAAGGCCTCTTCACCGCGCCGGACACGGATTACTCGCTCAGCTTCCCGGGCTCGCTCGGCGGCATGAACTGGGGCGGGCTCAGCTATGATCCGGGCACCGACACGGTCTTCGTCAACGACATGCGGCTGGGCCTCTATGTCCACATGGTGCCGCAGGAGCGCGACGCCGTCGCCTCGAACGGCTCCGAGGCGGTCAATGCCGGCATGGGCGCCGTGCCGCTGAAGGGCACGCCCTATTCGGTGGTCAAGGACCGCTTCCTGTCGCCGCTCGGCGTTCCCTGCCAGGAGCCGCCCTTCGGCACGCTGACCGCGATCGACATGAAGACCCAGTCGGTCGCCTGGGAGGCGCCGCTCGGCACCGTGCAGGATACCGTGCTCTTCGGCCAGAAGATGCGCCTGCCGATGCCCGTGGGCATGCCGACGATCGGCGGCTCGCTGTCGACCGGCGGCGGCCTGGTGTTCTTCGCGGCAACCCAGGACAACTATCTGCGCGCCTTCGACCGCGCCACCGGCAAGGAGGTCTGGAAGGCCCGCCTGCCCGTGGGCAGCCAGGGCACGCCGATCTCCTATGTCTCGCCGGAAGACGGGCGGCAGTATGTCGTGATCTCGGCGGGCGGCGCGCGCCAGTCCCCGGACCGCGGCGACTACCTGATCGCCTACGCGCTGCCGCAGGGCTGAGCCCCGCGAGATAGGTAGAAAAGGAGCGTCCCGTCCATCGGGGCGCTCCTGCCATGTCCGGCCTTCAGTGGAAGGCGACGATGCGCGACGGGCCGCCGCTGGCGCCCTCGACCTTCGGCCCGCCGACGAAGAGCCATCCGCCCGCTTCGGGCACGGTGCCGAGCGCGGCGAGGCATTCCGCGCCCCAGCGTCCCGACCCGAGCCAGGCGTAATGCACCGGGAAGTCCCCCGACGCCAGCCCGCGGTCGAGCGACAGCGTGTCGGTGGCGATGCCCTTGACCGAGCGCTCTTCGATCAGGAACGCCGCCGCCTCGGCATGGAAGCCCGGCGTGTGGTTGCGCCCTTCGGCATCCTTGCCGGTGAAGCGCGGATCGCGCAGATGCGCGTCCCAGCCGGAATTCATCGCCACGCAGGCGCCCTCGGGGATCTCGCCGTTCCGGGCCTCCCAGGCGGCAATGTCCTCGGGCGTCAGATAGGCATCCGGGTCCTCGGCGGCCTTGGCGCGGATGTCGATCACCGCCAGCGGGCAGAGCAGGTCGGCGACCGGGATCAGGTCGGCGGTCATGCCGTCCTCGGAGAAGTGGATCGGCGCGTCGAGATGCGTGCCGGTATGTTCCATCAGCGTCCAGCGGTTCAGGTTCACCCGGTCCTTGGCCCAGGTCACCGGATGCTCCATCTCGAACCACCTGTCGCCCGAGAAGGTCGGAAAGCCCTCGTAGAGCGTATGGGTCAGGTCGGTCACCTCGCTGAAGGTGAGCGGACCCGCAGGCGCGGCACGGGCCGGGGCCGGGCGGGCCAGCGATCCGGCGGCCGCCCCGAGGCCGAGCGTGAAGCCCGCCTTCAGCAGGCCGCGCCTGGTGGCCTGTTCGCAGATCTGGTGCAGGCAGTTCGGTGGGCACATGGCCGGGTCTCCTCCTCGGAACTTGTCAAGCCCCCGGCACCTCCCTCGTGCCGGGCTGCAGCGGGACGCAGCGGCGCCGGTCCCGGCCGCAGAATGTTCTCGGCGGTTAATTGTTGTCAAGCGCCGAGGCGGCAACGCCCCAAGCGGGATCTGGCAAGGCGGCACGGCACAGATTGTGCACAATCTATTGCCGTATGGAGGCGGAATCCGGGATTAGCCGTGGATAAACGCGAATTTCGGTAAATATTTTTCCTTGATGCAGGTTTGGAATCGCGCCATTGTATACAAATGAGCCAAGAAACCACCGTTCACGCCAAGCTGCGCAGCATGCTCCTCGACGGGGAGTTCGAAGCCGGGACCCGGCTGACCGAGCAATCGGTCTGCGACCTTCTGGGCGTGTCGCGGACGCCGGTGCGGGCGGCGCTGCTGCGGCTTGCCGCGCAGAACCTGGTCACCGGGCAGAGCAACCGCGGCTATACCGTGCGCGGCATCACGGTCGACGATGTCTGGAACGCGAATGTCGTGCGCGCGGTGCTGGAGGGCGCGGCCGCGGGCATCGTGGCGCGCAACGGGCTCGGCGCCGCGGCCCGGGAGGTGCTGGAGCAGAGCCTGGCCGATTACGGCGATCTGGCGCGCCATGTCGAGCTGTCGGACAGCTTCCTCGAGCGCCACGCGGCGGCCAACCGGGTGTTCCACGATGCGCTGGTCTCGGCCTCGGGCAACGAAAGCCTGACGCGCTCGATCGACACGCTCGCCTACATGCCGGTGCAGATCAACCGCATCGTCTTCGCCTCGGACCGCGATTTCGCGGTCCAGACGGTGCAGTCGGGGCTGGCCGAACATCACGGCGTGGTGGCGGCGATCCTGTCGGGCGACGCGATGGCCGCCGAGATCCTGATGCGCACCCACAGCCAGAAGGCGCTGCGCGGGATCGACCATGTGCGCGGCGTGCTGAAGCTCGGTCCCGAGTTCCGGCAGATGCCCTTTCACGAATTCATAGGCGGCGTCGGCGTGCCCGGCGCCACCGGATAAACCCCGGAGGAAAAAATGCCCGAAGCTGCAGTCAGCGAGTTCTGGAAGGATATCCAGCCGATCGCGGATGTCTTCAAGCCCGATGCGGGCCGCGACGTCTACCAGAGCAAGGTCGCGGATGCCGACGAGAAGTACTTCGTCCCCTTCACCGACACGGTGTTTTCGCGGCCGCTGTGGATCTCGCCGAGCCAGAACAAGTGGTGCGACATCCTGATGGCCAAGAAGGCCGGGCTGGTGAACCGCCATTACCACCCGCACGAGGTCTTCGCCTACACGATCAGCGGCAAATGGGGCTATCTGGAGCATGACTGGACGGCCACCGCGGGCGATTTCATCTACGAGTCCCCCGGCGAGGGCCACACGCTGGTCGCCTATGACCATCCCGATCCGATGCGCGCCTTCTTCATCGTCAAGGGTCCGCTGCTGTGGCTCGACGAGAAGGGCGAGGTCGACGGCTACATGGATGTCCATGACTACCTGAAGATGTGCCGCGACCATTACGAAGAGGTCGGGCTCGGCGCCAGCTACATCGACGGCCTGCTGCGGTGAGCGTCCGCGCGGTCCTCTGGCACGGGCGCCGCGACCTGCGGGTGGAGGCGCGCCCGCGCGCCCCGCTCGCGGAGGAAGCCGCCGCGGCCAAGGCCGAGCCCGCGCAGCCGGTCAAGGCGGCCGCGGTGATCGTGACCGAGCCGGTGCGCTCGGGCCAGAAAATCTATGCCGACAGCGGCGACCTGGTGGTCGTGGCCTCGGTCTCCAACGGGGCCGAGCTGGTCGCGGCGGGGAACATCCATGTCTACGGCACGCTGCGCGGCCGGGCGCTCGCCGGCGTGAACGGCGACACCTCGGCGCGCATCTTCTGCCGGAGCCTCGATGCCGACCTCGTCGCGGTCGCCGGGCTCTACCTGACCTATGACGACTATGCCCGGGAGCACCTGAAGCGCCCCGTGCAGATTTTTCTGGAAAACGACAAGCTGCGCGTGGACGCGTTGAAATAGCATGAGCGAGAAGGGATCATCCGTGGCCAAGATCATCGTTGTCACTTCCGGCAAGGGCGGTGTGGGCAAGACCACCTCCTCGGCCGCCATCGGCGCGGGGCTTGCGCTCCGGGGCTACAAGACCGTCGTGATCGACTTCGATGTCGGGCTGCGGAACCTCGACATGATCATGGGCTGCGAACGCCGCGTGGTCTTCGACTTCATCAACGTGATCCAGGGCGACGCGAAGCTGAAGCAGGCGCTGATCAAGGACAAGCGCCTCGAGAACCTCTTCGTGCTGCCGACCTCGCAGACCCGCGACAAGGACGCGCTGACGATCGAGGGCGTCGAGCAGGTCCTGAACGAGCTGAAGGAAGAGTTCGACTACATCGTCTGCGACAGCCCTGCGGGCATCGAGCGCGGCGCCCATCTGGCGATGTATTTCGCCGACGAGGCGATCGTCGTGACCAACCCCGAGGTGTCCTCGGTGCGCGACAGCGACCGGGTGCTGGGGCTGCTGCAGTCGAAGACGCGCCACGCCGAGGAAGGCGTCGAGGTGAAGACGCATCTGCTGCTGACCCGCTACGACAAGGAACGGGTCGCCCGCGGCGAGATGCTCAATGTGGAGGACGTGCTGGAGATCCTCGCGATCCCGCTGATCGGCATCATCCCCGAAAGCCAGACCGTGCTGAAGGCGTCGAACATCGGCATGCCGGTGGTGCTCGACGACAAGTCGGCGGCGGGCAAGGCCTACGAGGACGCGGTCGCGCGCCTCGACGGGGAAGAGCGCGACATGCGCTATGAAGGCGAGGAGAAGCCGGGCTTCTTCCAGCGGCTCCTAGGCAAAACGGGGTAGGCCATGTTCAGCTTTTCGCTCAGACCAAGACGGAACAAGTCCGCGGAAACCGCCAAGGAGCGGCTGCAGATCCTCCTGGCTCATGAGCGGGCCGACGGGGAAAGCCCGGACTACCTGCCGATGCTCCAGAAGGAGATCCTCGAGGTGGTCCAGCGCCACCTGTCGGTCAGCCAGGACCATGTCGAGGTGAAGATCGACCGCGAGAAGGACATTTCGGCTCTCGAGATCAACATAGAGATCCCGGGACCGTCCTCGCTCAAGGTCAAGGCAGGCGCCTGAGGGCCCCGGACGCGGCGCCGGTATCCGTCTTTGAGGATACCGGTTGACCGGGGGCCAGTCCGGCAGGTCGTCATCCCGCAAGGGCCCCCGGAAGGGGCTCCCGGGATGTGCGCCAGGGCCACGGCAACATTCGCCACTGCACGGGAATCCTGCGTTTCGAGGGGCATGACGAGCGCGCCTGCTGGCAGCGCTTTGCCATGCTGCTCGCCCTCGCCGTCATCATCGCGACGATGGGGCCGATGCGCGCTTCGGGCGTGGTGAACATCGCCGCCATGCTGGTCGCGCCGCTGATGACGCCGATCCTCGGCATCGCCGCCGCCGTCACCATGGGCTGGGTCGGCCGCGCCGCCTGGCTCCTGCTGGTGCTCTGGGCGGCTGCGGCCTGCGCGGTGGGGGTCGCCTGGCTGATCGTCTTCCTCTCCGACGTGCCGCGTGGCATCCTGCTGACGCATGAAGTGCTCAGCCGCACCGATCCGGGGGGCGAAGACTTGGTGATCGCGCTCGCCGCCGGGGTCGCCGGGCCTATGCCCAGATCAACCGCTCCGAGGCCAGCCTGCTGCCCGGCGCCGCCATCGGCGTGTCGCTGGTGCCGCCGCTTTCGGCCGCGGGCATCCGGCTCTATTTCGGCCCGGCGCTGGAGGCGGTGCTGCGCTTCGCGGCGTTGCTGCGCAAATCCGGGAGGATTCATCCCGTGAATCCAGAATGTTAGCTGGGGGCTTTGTTGCGCAACTGCGGCTTGGGATTCACGCCGCGAATTTAGCATGATAGCTGGCTGCCATGAGCAGACCGGCAAAGACCACTTGCAAGACCACCAACTGGCGTAGCTAGCGAGCCGTTGCGCGCCACCGGTCCGAGCGCAGCGGCGAGCGAGGCGCTGAAGCAGCGCGGCTCGCTGACCATCTGGTTCGATCGCTCGATGCAATGGGACGCGGTGCCGCCCGGGCGCCGCGGCCGCCAGCAGGCGTATAGCGAATGAGGAGGCCCAGGAAATCGTCCGGGCCGGTCCGTGCCAGCGGCAAATCCCCTCTGGGGTTCGCTCCGGTCCCCCGCAGGAGGCAAACTGTCCTCGCGGACAGTTTGGGGAAGGAACGGGCGGAGCCCTGCCCGACGAATGCCATCAAGGCCTGCCTCACCCTCAAGGTCCTCCTCGGACTGCCGCTCCGCCAGTGTGAGCCAGTGAGGCGCCATCGGTCCGAGCCCGCTGGCGAACGGCTTCATGGCGAGCCTGCTGGACCTGTCCGGGCTGGGCTGGTCCGTGCCGGACTTCGGCACCCTGTCGCGCCGCCGGAGCGAGACGGGCCCGTGGGGCCGGTGGCGCCGCGAAAGCGCGCAGAACGGCACAGCCGCAAGCACGGTGGCGCGCAGCTCGGCCACGGCCGACTCGAGCCGCTCGGCCTTGCGGCTGGCGATCACCAGCTTGGCGCCGGTCGCGGCGAAGGCCTTTGCGATGCCGAAGCCGATGCCGCTGCCGCCGCCGGTGATCAGGGCCACGCGTCCGGCCAGCGCATTGGAAGTAAAGGTCATGTCCTGTGCTCCTTCGAGTTCCCGACCGGAGGACGGCCGCGCCGCCTTCCGGAGTTCCGCCCGGACTGACGCAAACCCGGTGCCATCCCGGCCCCGGTCACGCCGGGACCGCCTCAAGCGCGGCCGCCGCATCTTCCAGCAGCATCGCCGCGCATTTCTCGCCGACCATCATGCAGGGGATGTTGGTGTTGCCCGACGGCACGGTCGGCATGATCGAGGCATCGGCGATGCGCAGCCCCTCGATCCCGCGGACGCGCAGCCGGTCATCGACCACCGCCATCGGGTCGTGGCCCATCCGGCAGGTGCCGACCATGTGATGGGTGATCTGCCCGGCGCTGCGGATGAAGTCGAGGATTTCCGCGTCGCTCTGCACCGCCTTGCCCGGCGCGATTTCCTCGGCCACCGCCGAGGCCATCGGCTCGGACTCCACGATCTCGCGAGCGCGGCGGACGGCGGCGATGGCGGTCTGCCGGTCGTTTTCGGTCGCGAGGAAGCGGAATTCGATCTTCGGCGGGTCGGCGGGGTCGGCCGAGCGCAGGTGGATCCGCCCGGTGCTCTCGGTGCGCTGCATGTGGGAATACATGAAGAACCCGTCCTCCTTCGACATGCGGCGGCTTTCGCCGGTCTTCATCTCGATCAGGAAGGGAGCGACGACCATCATGATGTCGGGCTCCTCCTTCTCGGGACGCGACCGGGCGAAGACGCGCATCGTGCCGATCCCCTGCGAGATGAAGCCGGTGCGGGTCAGCCCGTAGCGCAGCACCTCCATCGCCAGCCCCAGCCCGCGGCCGCGCTTCGACAGCGACAGGCCGGGCCGGGCGAAACGCCATTTCAGGATCGCCGCATAATGGTCGCGCAGGTTCTCGCCGACGCCGGGCAGCTCGTGGCGCGGCACGATGCCGTGTTCGGCCAGGATGTCCGGATTGCCGATCCCCGACAGTTCCAGGAGCTTCGGCGTGTTGGCCGCGCCGCAGGAGACGATGACCTCGCGGGTGGCGCGGGCCTCGCGGATCTCGCCCCCGCGGCGGTAGCGGACGCCCACGCAGCGCTTGCCCTCGAAGATCAGCTCCTCGGCCTCGGCCCCCGAGACAAGGTCCATGTTGGGCCGCCGCGCCGCCGGTTCGAGATAGCAATTGGCCACCCCCTGCCGTTCGCCGCGGGCCACGGTCTGCTGCGCCATGGCCACGCCCTCCTGGCGTTCGCCGCTGTAATCGGCGTTGAACGGGATGCCCGCCGCCACGGCCGCGCGGATGAAGAGATCGTAGAAGGGCGAGGTCTTGGCCGCCTCGGTCACCCGCACCGGCCCCGAGCGGCCGCGATAGGCATCCTCGCCCAGATCGGTGCTCTCGATCGCCTTGAGATGCGGCAGCACGTCGTCATAGCTCCAGCCGCGGCAGCCCATCTGCGCCCAGGTATCGTAGTCGAGCCGCTGCCCGCGGTTGTAGATCGTGCCGTTGATCATGCTCGAGCCGCCCAGCATCTTGCCGCGCGGCACGTAGATCGCCCGTCCGCCATGGCAGTCATCCGGCTCGGAGCGGTAGCGCCAGTTGACCTCCGGATTGTCGATCAGGAACACCGTCCCGGCCGGCGGACGGGTGAAGACATATTTGCTGGTCCGCGTCCCCGCTTCGAGGCAGAGCACCCGGTAGCGCCCGCTTTCGCTCAGCCGCGCCGCGCAGACGCCCCCCGCCGATCCCGAGCCGATCACGATGTAGTCGTAGCTTTGGCCTGTCATGGTTCGTCCTGTCCTCCCTTGCCGCCCGCGCGGGCGCTCCGGGCCGGGCGGCGCAAAGCCCGTGCCAAATGACAGGACATTTCGCGTAATTGTCCTGAGAACTGCAAGGGCTGGTCTTGGCACGGAAATTGCAGCATTTGTGTCCTGCCCGGCCTGCGGCCTGCCTGCCGGGCGTGCCGCTGCCGCGAAGGACAAGACCTTGCCGATGCCGACCGTTCCGGCCCCCCTGAAACTCGCCCTCGTCTACCTTGCCGCCAGCCTCGGCGGGCTCGTCTTCCATTTGGCGGGGCTGCCGCTGCCCTGGATGATCGGCCCGCTGGTCGCCACGGCGCTGCTCCTGTTCAACGACCGGATCGATGTCCGCATCCCGGTGAAGACCCGGCCCTTCGGCCAGGGGATCGTCGCGTCGCAGGTCGGGCTGGCCTTCTCTCCGGCCGTCTTCGCCTCGCTCCTGGAAATGGCGCCGATGCTCGTCGGCATGGCCTTCCTGCTGATCGTCATTGCCTTCGCCATTGCGGTTCTGCTGTCGCGCATGGGACGGATCAGCCTCAGCTCGGCAATGGTCGCGACCCTGCCGACCAGCCCGGTCGAGGCGGCGGTGATCGGCGAGCGCTACGGCTTTCCCGCCGCGCCGATCGTGCTGTCGCAGACCATGCGGATCGCCACGGTGGTGGTGCTGGTGCCGATGGCCATCGTCGCGCTCGACGGCCATCACGGGCTGTCGGGCAACCGCTTCGTCGGCAGTTTCGATCCGCTGGGGACCGGCGCGCTGATGGCGCTGAGCCTCGCGGGCATGGCGGCCTTCCGCAAGCTCGGCCTGTCGAACCCCTATTTCCTCGGGCCGCTGGCGGTCAGCTCAGCCGTGACCGCCGCCGGGCTGGACCTGCCGGATTATCCGTCGGTGATCCTCTGGGCGGCGCAGGTCGTGCTCGGCACCTGGCTCGGCTCGAATTTCCGGCGCTCGCTCTTCCGCAGCGCCGGGCGGCTGATGACGGCCTCGGTGATCTCGACGCTCCTGTTCATCTCCGCCTCGGCGGTGATCTCGGCCACGCTGGCGCCGCTTCTGGGCCTCTCCTGGCAGACGCTGGTGCTGGCCTCGACGCCCGGCGGCGTGACCGAGATGGCGCTGACGGCGAAATTCCTCGGCGTCGACGTGGCGCTGATCACCGCCTTCCACCTGGTGCGGATCTTCATCGTGATGCCGCTGGTTCCGGTGCTGATCGACCGCGTCCACCGGTTCGAACGGCCCTAGGACCGGCATTCGGCGTCATGGCCGGCAGCCCGGCGCACCGGGTGTCGGCGGCCGCGCAACATGTCCGGATATTCTTGCATCCGGGCGCTGATGCTCAAATCAGCTTAGCCCCGCGGTTCCCCTCTTCCCGGGCACATTTATCCGAGCGCCACGGTGACCGGGACGCCGGGGGCGCGAAGCGGTCCAGGAAGGAGCGGCAAGCGCCATTGGTCCGGGCGCAGCCGCGAATGCGCTGATCCGGACCTCGGCAACCTGGCGGCAGACGTCGAGGGACATGAGCCGCTGGCCGAACGACTTCACGCAGGTCATTCAATCGCCGGGGAAAAGGTCCCCGGCGGTTCCGGACCCCACCTCGCGCTGCGTCCTGACGAAAGGTTTCGCGAATTTCGCCGAGATCAGGCAGAGGTCATGGCCGGCCTCCGAGAGCAGCCTGGCCCGGCGCGGCGCCGTCCCGCAGGCCTCCAGTGCCACCCGGAACTTGGGCAGGGCCTTCATGAATTCCCCGAACTGCCTGCGCGGCAGCGTCTTGCGGAAGACACCTTCGCCAGTTCCGGCTGCTCCGTGCAGCCGAGGATGGAGACGTCTCTCTTCATCCAAACCTCCTGATCCCATCCAGATCACCGTGGCGCAGGTGCCGTCAGGAGGGACTACCCAAGCCATCCTCAACGCCTTGCACCCGAATTGTCCCCTGCTGCCGGCCCCTGATCGCAAGCTGCCCAGGTGGTACGGAAATTGCATTGGCTCCAAATGACAGGACATTTCGCGCCGCAAGTGGCGCGCCGGGAGGAGGGGAATGCCATGAAATTCAGTGCAGGCGAGGCCAATCCGCGCCACGAAGATGCGCGGCTCTTGACCGGCCGGGGCCGCTATGCCGACGACCTGAAGCTACCGGGGATGGTCCATGCCGCCATCGTGCGCTCGCCGCTCGCCCATGCAAGGATCCTCGGCATCGACACGGCGGCGGCAGCGGAAATGCCCGGTGTGCTGGCGGTTCTGACCGGCGCCGACTGGGAGGCCGACGGGCTGGGCGAAATGCGCAATCCGGGCTTCGCCGGCAAGGCGCCGCTGGTGCGCCCCGACGGCGCCCCGCTGGTCAATCCCGGCCGCAAGCCCTTGGCCACCGGCGCAGTTCCGCTAGCGCGGCATGGGGCAGGGCGGCGGGGCGGCGGGCATGGCTCATCTGGTCGCTTCCTTCGGGCGCGGCGGTCTCGTCACGGCGGAGACGGTGCGTGGCCGGAACCTGGCGCAGAGGCCTCCGGCCTGGATGGAGGATGAGGCGGCAGCCGCGGCGCGGCAAGACACTTCTTCGCGGGCCTCCCCGCAGGACCGCGTCAGCGCTTGGGCTGGGCGATGGCGCGCAGCATGTCCGACACCTGGACGCTGGGCACATGCGGGCGGCCGGACTGGCGGTTCAGCCAGAGCAGCATCAGCGCCGCGCGGTGGAACAGCATCAGGTCGCGGTCGGGGCTGTCATTCTGGGATTCGTGGCGCAGATCCTCGATCAGCGCATTCATCTCGGACTGGGGCTGCACGCCCTGCATCCGCAGATGCAGCTCGTGCTGCGGGAAGGGCAGCATGGCCTTCTCGGCAAAGAACACCGCCGTGCCCTGGCAGCGCGGCGAGATCTCGATGCCGTGGGCCTGGTTGGCGGGCAGGAAGATGGCATTGTGGCCGGTGAAGCCGCGCAGCTTGCCGCCGACGCTGATGCGGCCCTGGCCATGGGCGATCCAGAACAGCACCGGTGCCATGTAGCTGCGCTCGGCGCCGAGCCCGAGGCCGCCGTCGCGGGCCAGCTGGGACAGCGGCACGACCCTAAGGGGGTGGGATACGTTCTCGCTGTACTGCGCGTCAAACATGGGATCTCCCTCGCAACTCTGCAGAATACTAGGAAATGGGACAGATTCGGCCAAGGCCGGATAGCGCTCGGGCGCTGCGGCCAAGGCCTTTCCTGCGATAACATGCCCATCGCATGAATAAAGGGTTAATTTTTGGAAGCGACGGCTGACCAGGCGGCCATCTTGCTGCGCATCCAGGTTCTCTGGCGCTTGGCGTATTGGCGGGTGGCCAGCTTTGCCGCCTCGATCGCCTCGGCCTCCGCCATGCCGCCCCGGATCGCCTCGATCAGCTCCCGCGCGCCGATCGCGCGGGAGGATTGCCGGTCGGGGTCCCAGTCCGGTTCCATCCGCCGCGCCTCGTCCCATCCGCCGAGCTCGAGCATCCGGTCGAAGCGCTGTCCGATCCGGGCGTTGAGCACGTCGCGCTCCGCCTCGACCACGAAACAATCGGCGCTGCCCGGGGGCACCAGCGCCGGGCCGGTCTCGTCCTGCCAGGAGGCGAGGCCGCGGCCGGTCTGGCCTGCCGGGGCTGGAGATCGGCCCGGTGGCGCTGGTCCGCGAAGGCCGCGTGGCGGCGGGCGACGAGGTGGCCGAGGCGATGGGCGCCGGGCTCTGCCTGATGCTGATCGGCGAACGGCCGGGGCTTTCGGTCTCCGACAGCCTCGGTGCCTATCTGAGTTTCGCGCCGCGCGTCGGCCTGCCCGACAGTGCCCGCAACTGCGTGTCGAACATCCATGGAAATGGCGGGCTCTCCCATGCCGCCGCCGCCGACCTTCTGGCCTATCTCGTTCTGCGGGCGCGGGAGATCGGCGCGACCGGCGTGGCGCTGAAGGACGACCGGCCCGGGCCGGGGCTGCTGCCCCCGGAATGACGCTGTCTTGCGGCGGCGGTGACCGGCCGCCGCAAGACAGCCCCGCCCCGGCATGCTAGAGCGGGCCGGTTCACAAGTGGAAAGCCCCCATGATGCGTTTCGTCCTCTTCTCGCTCGTCGCCGGCATCGCCGCGACCCTCGTCTTCGATCTCTGGAAGCTCGCCACCGACCGGCTGCGCGGCCGCAGCGGCTCGCCCTGGGGCATGGTGGGCCGCTGGGTTCTGGGGCTGGCGCGCGGGCAGGCAATGCTCGACCAGTCGCGGAGCGATCCGCCCTCGCGCGGCGAATACGCCGTCGGCTGGGCGTTCCACTACGCCGTGGGCATTGCCTATGCCGCGATGCTGCCGCTGTTCTGGGGCATGGGATATATCGACGCCCCGACCGTCTGGCCCGCGATCCTCATCGGCCTGGTGCTGACCACCTTTGCCGGCCTCTGCATCCTGACCCCGGCGATGGGCGGCGGCTTCCTCGCGGGGAACACGCCGAACCAGGCCGAGCGGATCAACGAAACGCTGCAGAACCACGCGATCTTCGCCGTGGCGCTCTACATGGGCGCGAAATCCTTCGCCTGACCCCGCCGGCCGCCCCGCGGCGGACCAACCGCGGAGAGACAGCCCGGCGCGGCTGAGCGCGGGTCTCCGTCCGGAGGACAGCCGGGTCGGGCCTTCCTGCGGAATCCGATGCCGGCGCGGGGGCTCAGCGCCGGTGGCGCAGGAGCTGGGCGCGGCGAATATCCAGGGCGTGCTCGCCTCGGACTTGGCGACGAAATAGAGCGGCCCGAGCGCGTTCAGCACGAAGATGTCGGTCCAGGAAACGTGGTTCGACACCAGGAGCCGCGCCTGCGTGTCGGGCCGCCCCTCGACCGAGAGCGGCAGGCCGAGCCCCTTCAGCNGCGGTCCGGCAGACCGCGACAGTGATCCAGGGCGTGACGGGGCGCGAGCCGCGGCAGAGCGGCGCCTCGGCGAGCCGCAGCAGCGCGGTCAGCATCAGGCCCAGCCCAAGGACCAGGATCACCGGAATGCCCCTCAGCGCCACGCGCAGCCAGCCTGCGGCGCCCTGNCGGCGCCNATGGTGACCGGCGGCGTGTCCGACTGCCAGGTGACGCCCACGCTCAGAGCCCCTTGGCGTAGATTGCGCGCTGGCGTTCGTTCATCCGAGCGGTGTCGAGCACCAGGAAAACGTCGGTGGTGTTGAACTCGCGGTCGACGAAGGCGCCGTCGCCGACGAAGCCGCCAAGCCGCAGATAGGCCTTGATCAGAGCGGGCACCTGGCGCATCGCCGCGACCTTGTCGATCTCGGCCTCCGGCATCCGCGCCAGCGTCTGGTGGAATTCCGGCAGCGTCCGCACCCGCAGGTCCTCCGGCGCCATGTGGCGGTGATGCAAGAGCGACAGAGGCGCCGCGAGGGCGTCGAGATCCGTGCCGTGGAAGCTGGCCGTGCCGAACAGGATCTCGATCTCGCGCTCGATCGTGTAGGCGGCAAGCTGGGTCCACAGATGGAACATCGCCGCCCCGCCGCGGTAGTCGCGGTGCAGGCAGGACCGGCCGAGCTCGAGGAGCTTGCGGCCCGAGGATTTCAGCACCGACAGGTCGTATTCGCCGTCGCCGTAGAAACCGCCGGTTTCGCCGATCCGCTCGCCCGGCAGCAGCCGGTAGACCCCGACCACCTGCTCCTCGGGCGTGCCGCCTCGGGCATGGTCGAAGACCAGCATGTGGTCGAAGACCGGGTCGAACCGGTCGCGTTCCAGCCGCGCCGCGTGATCCACCATTGGCCCCGACGCGCCCAGCTCTTCGGCGAAGACCTCGTAGCGCAGCCGCTGCGAGGCGCGCAGTTCGCCGTCGNTTCCGCGCCAGGCGGACCTCGAATTCCGGCGCCGCCGGAGCCGGTCTGGTTTCGGTCAGTGTCACGGGTGCAGCTCCAAAAATTACCACATTCGAATTGATGCCTGCGTCACGGCTTGACGCGGCAGAACCTGTCTTCCTAAGCTGTCGGCATGACGCATACCGGCCATCACCACGACACCGTCAGGGGTCGAATTCCGGCACCAGTTCCACCGCTGCCCCGTCGATCACGACCTTGCCTGCATGCTCGAAGTTAACGGTGATTTTACCATTTATGTTGGATTGAACCTGTCCGAGGCCCCAATCGGACCGGGTCGGATGCCGGACCAGCATGCCCGGTTCGAGAAGCGAATTCATCATGGCCGGTCCCCCGGAGGAAAGAGCGAGGAATGACGAAGAATGCNACATGAGCTGACCGCCTTGCTGGGTTCCCGGATCTGCCATGACCTGATCAGCCCGCTGGGCGCGATCGGCAATGGGTTGGAGCTGCTTTCCATGACCGGCACNGGACGGCGCCGAGATGTCCCTGATCGCGGAGAGCGTCGCCAATGCCAATGCACGGGTCCGCTTCTACCGCATCGCCTACGGCGCGTCGAGCAGCGACCAGGCGATGGGCAGCCCCGAGATCAGCGGCATTCTCGACGACATCACCCGCGGCGGGCGGCTGAAGATCGCCTGGAACTGCAGCGGCCCGNGTGCCNGCGCCCCGAGGCGNAAGCTGGCTTTCCTGCTGATCCAGTGCATGGAAGCGGCGATGCCCTATGGCGGCGAAATCATCGTCACCTGCCAAGACGGCACCTGGCGCATCCACGGGCTGGCCGCGAAGCTGAAGATCGTTCCGGAATTGTGGGAGATGCTGACGATGCCCGGGGCCGATCCGGAGATTTCCCCGGCGCAGGTGCAATTCGCGCTCGCGCCGGAAATGATGTCCGCCACCGGCCGCAGGCCGGAGCTGCAGTTCCGCGACCGCGACATCCTCGTCAGCTATTGACGGGGNCTGCCGCGGCNGGCGGGGANTCAGCTGCGGATGGTGCCGTCGCCGGTGACCAGGTACTTGAAGCTGGTCAGCTGCGTGGCGCCGACCGGGCCGCGGGCATGCATCTTGCCGGTGGCGATGCCGATCTCGGCGCCCATGCCGAACTCGCCGCCATCGGCGAACTGGGTCGAGGCGTTGCGCATCAGGATCGCGCTGTCGAGCCGCGCGAAGAAGCGCTCGGCCACGGCGTCATCCTCGGTGATGATGCAATCGGTGTGGTTCGACCCGTAGGTGCGGATATGGGCAATCGCCTCGTCCACCCCTTCGACGACCCGCGCCGCGATGATCATGTCGAGGAATTCCTTGCCGAAATCCCCGTCCTCCGCCGGAACGGTTCCCGCNCACGGCCTGCAGGGCCGGATCGGCGCGCACCTCGACGCCCGCCGCGATCAGGTCCTCGATCAGGCCCGGNGCCGTGCTCTTCGAAGAAGGCGCGGTCGATCAGCAGGCATTCCGCGGCACCGCAGATGCCGGTGCGCCGCGTCTTGGCGTTCAGCACGATGCGGCGCGCCTTTTCGACATCGGCCGCCTGGTCGACATAGATGTGGCAGATGCCCTCGAGATGGGCGAAGACCGGCACCCGCGCCTCGCGCTGGACCAGCCCGACCAGCCCCTTGCCGCCGCGCGGCACGATCACGTCGATATGGTCGGTCATGCGCAGCATCTCGGTCACGGCCTCGCGGTCGCGCACCGGCACCAGCTGGATCGCATCGATCGGCAGCTTGGCCGCGCGCAGCCCGGCCTGCAGGCAGGCATGGATCGCGCCGGAGCTGTGGAAGCTCTCGGAGCCGCCGCGCAGAATCACCGCATTGCCCGATTTCAGGCAGAGCGCCCCGGCATCGGCGGTCACGTTCGGACGGCTCTCGTAGATCACGCCGATCACGCCGATCGGCGTGCGGACGCGGCGGATGTGCAGGCCGCTGGGGCGGTCCCACTCCTCCATCACCTCGCCGACCGGATCGGGCTGGGCCGCGACCGTGCGCAGCCCGTCGACGATGGCCTGGATGCGGGCCTCGTCGAGCTTGAGCCGGTCCATCATGGCATCGGTCAAGCCCTTCTGGCGCCCGTATTCCAGGTCCTTTCCGTTGGCCTCGAGGATGTCCTGACGGCGTTCCCAAACCGCATCGGCNGGCGGCTGTCAGGGCCGCCTGCTTGCGCTCTGGCCCGGCAGTCGCCAGCTCCATAGCCGCGGACCGCGCACGCAGTCCCATGGAAGCCAACAACTCGGAAACCGTTTCAAGGTCCTTCATAACACCATATCGTCCCTGTGGATGAGCGCAGCTCTTCCCGAATAGCCCAGAATTTCGGCAATGTCACGTGATTGTCGTCCAGCAATCGCGCCGATCTCGGACGAAGTATACCTGGAAAGACCAACGCCGACACGGGCTCCGCCCGAGTCGCGGATGGTCACGGGCTCGCCCCGTCCGAAGTGTCCCGACACGCTGGTGACCCCCGCCGGCAGGAGCGACTTGCCCCGGCCCAAAGCGGTTCGGGCACCGGCATCGATCNACCACCTCGNCCGCGCGGCTTCATGGCCAGGATCCACGCCTTGCGCGCAGTCGCCGGATCGGTCTGCGCCTTGAACCAGGTCGAGGCCGCGCCGTCCTGCAGCGCGCGCAGCGGGTTGTCGGTCGCGCCCAGCGTGATCGCCATGTCGCAGCCCGCCGCCGTGGCGGTGCGCGCGGCCATCAGCTTGGTGATCATGCCGCCCTTGGAGACGCCCGAGACACCCTCCCCGGCCATGGCCTCGATTTCCGGCGTGATCTCCTCGACGAGATCGAAGCGCACGGCCGCCGGATCGAGCACCGGGTTCGCCGTGTAGAGCCCGTCGACATCCGACAGCAGCACCAGCTGGTCGGCCCCGGCGACCACCGCGACCTGCGCGGCCAGCCGGTCGTTGTCGCCATAGCGGATCTCGTCGGTGGCGACCGTGTCGTTTTCGTTCACCACCGGCACCACGCCCAGCGTCAGGAGCTGGTTCAGCGTCGCGCGGCTGTTGAGATAGCGGCGGCGGTTCTCGCTGTCGGCGAGCGTCACCAGAACCTGGCCGGAATGCAGGCCATGCGCCCAGAGCGCGTCCTCATAGGCGCGCGCCAGCTGCACCTGCCCGACCGAGGCCGCGGCCTGGGCCTGTTCCAGCGGCAGCTCGCCGTCGGGCAGCCCAAGCACGCGGCGCCCCAGCGCGATCGAGCCCGAAGAGACCAGCACCACCTCGGTGCCGGTGCCGCGCAGCCAGGCGACGTCCTCGGCCAGCGATTTCAGCCAGTCCACGCGCAGGCCTTNTTGCCCGGTCGACGAGAAGCGCCGATCCGATCTTCACGACAAGGCGTCGTGCCCCTGTCAGGGTCGCCATTTTTCCGGTTCTTCCTTCGATTTCCGTTCGCGCAGGCGGTCGCCGTCGATCTGCGACCGCACCGCGCGCAGCACGTCCTGCAGCCCCTCGCCGGTCACGCCGGACATGGCGAAGACCGGGCCGCCGACCGCCTCTTCCAGCTCGGCAAGCTTCCCGGCGCGTTCCTCGTCGTCGAGCGCGTCGATCTTGTTCAGCGCCGTCACCCGTGGCTTGTCCGCGAGGTCGCCGCCATACATCTCCAGCTCGGTGACGATGGTCTCGTAATCTTCGGCAACGGTTTCCGAGGTGCCGTCGATCAGGTGCAGCAGCACCGCGCAGCGCTCGACATGGCCGAGGAACAGGTCGCCGAGGCCGCGGCCCTCATGCGCGCCCTCGATCAGGCCGGGAATGTCGGCCATCACGAATTCGGTGTTGTCGATGCCGACCACGCCCAGGTTCGGGTGCAGCGTGGTGAAGGGATAATCGGCGATCTTCGGCCGCGCATTCGAGGTCGCGGCCAGGAAGGTCGACTTGCCGGCATTGGGCAGGCCGAGCAAGCCCNGCATCGGCGATCAGCTTCAGCCGCAGCCAGATGGTGCGCTCGACGCCCGGCTGGCCGGGATTCGCGTTGCGCGGCGCCTGGTTGGTCGCGGTCTTGAAATGCAGGTTGCCCCAGCCGCCATTGCCGCCGCGGCACAGCACGACCCGCTGGCCCAGCTCGGTCAAGTCGGCGATGACGGTTTCCTCGTCTTCCTCGATGATCTCGGTGCCGACCGGCACGCGCAGCACGATGTCGTCGCCCGACTTGCCGGTGCGCTGGCGGCCCATGCCGCCCTGGCCGTTCTGGGCGAAGAAATGCTGCTGGTAGCGGAAGTCGATCAGGGTGTTGAGCCCGTCCACCGCCTCGTGGCGGGCTGGCCCGGCATCGGCCTTCTGGCGAAGGCGACCGGGACGGTCTTCATCTCGCGCGATCCGCGCGCCTCGGCGGCGCAGGCGGCGCTTCTGAAGGCGCGGCTCGCTGCCGGACACCGGCTGATGGTCTTTCCCGAGGGCACCAGCACCGACGGCCGCCGCGTCGTGCGGTTCCGCAGCGCGATGTTCGCCGCGCTCGATGCGGCGGCGCCGGGGACGAAGGTGCAGCCGCTGACCATCGCCTACCATCCGCCGGAGGGGGCCGATCCGCGCTTCCATGGCTGGTGGGGCGACATGGACATGGTTCCGCATCTGCTGCAGCTCCTCTCGGCGCGGCACCGCGGCCATGTGCGGGTGATCTGGCATCCGGCGCTGGCTGCCGACGGCGCGGGGCGCAAGCAGCTGGCGGAGCGGAGCGAGAAGCCTTTGCCGAAACCGCGCAGCGCGCGCTCGAGGACATGCTGGCGGAGCTGCGCAAGGTGCTGCCGCGCGAGCAGGTCGACCGTCTGGCGGCGGATGGCGAGGCGGCGGCGAAGCTGGCCGCGCGGCTGGCAGAGGATGGCGCCGCAGACATGGTGGCACGGATGACAGGGGCCGGGGACTGATGCGGCTGCGCGAACTCACGCTCGACATGTTCGGCCATTTCGCCGGGCGGCGCTTCGATTTCGGCGCCGCCGCGGCGGGCGAACCGGATTTCCACATCGTCTACGGGCCGAACGAGGCCGGCAAGACCACGACGATGGAGGCCTATCTGCGGCTTCTCTACGGCTTCAAGCCGAAGAACGAGCCCTACGGCTTCCGCCATGGCCGCAATGCGCTGAAGGTCTCGGGGCTGCTCGAACACGAGGGCCGGGCGCGCGCCTTCTCGCGGGTGCCGGGAAAGTCGGGGACGCTGCTCGACGGCGCGGGTGCGGTGCTGACCGAAGCCGCGCTCGGCACGATGCTGGGCGGGCTCGACGAGGCGGCCTATCGCAGCCTGCTCTGCCTCGACGATGCCACGATCGAGACTGGCGGCGAGGAAATCGTCCGCGCCCAGGGCGAGATCGGCACGCTGCTTTTCTCCGCCGCGGCGGGGATCGGCGGGCTGTCGGCGGTGCTTGACGGCGTGCGCGCGGCTGCGCAAGGAGATCAAGGAGGTCTCCGACCGGATCAAGGCGATCGACATCCAGGCCCCGGCGCTGAAGGCGCTGCGCAAGGCGCTTGAGACCGCCGAAGCCGAGGAGGCGCGGCTGAAGGAGGCCCGCCGGGCACAGCTTGCCGAAAAGGCGGCGCTGTCTGCGCCGCGGCGGGCATCGAGCACCGCCAGCATCGGCCGCGGTCCGTCCTCGGCCAGCGCCTCCAGCGTCGAGACGCCGATCGCCGGAATGCCCAGCGACAAAGACAGGCCGCGCGCGGCGGCGACCGACAGGCGGATGCCGGTGAAGTTGCCGGGGCCGATGCCGACCGCGACAGCCTCGAGATCGCCGAGTGCCAGCCCGGCATCGGCCAGCGTCTCCTCGACCAGTGGCATCAGCCGTTCGGCCTGGCCCTTGGCCATCGTCTCGGTCCGGGACGCAACGACAAGGCCGTCCCGGAGGACGGCCGCGGCGCAATGCGCGCCGGAGGTGTCGAAGGCGAGAAGCGCGGCCAAGGTCAGACGGCGACCGGGCGCACTTCGATGACTTCGGGGATGTAGTGGCGCAGCAGGTTCTCGATGCCCATCTTCAGCGTCAGCGTGGAGGAGGGGCAGCCGGCGCAGGCGCCCTGCATGTGCAGGTAGACGATGCCCTTCTCGAAGCCGTGGAACGTGATGTCGCCGCCATCCTGGGCCACTGCAGGACGCACGCGGGTGTCGAGCAGGTCCTTGATCTGGCTGACGATTTCGCCATCCGGGCCGTCATGGTCGGCATGGCCCGCCGCGGTGGGCTGCTCGCCTTCCATCACCGGGGCGCCGGACTGGAAATGCTCCATCACCGCGCCGAGGATGGCGGGCTTGATGTGGTCCCAATCGGTTGCCTCGTCCTTGGTGACGGTGACGAAGTCATGGCCGAAGAAGACGGCAACGACGCCCTCGACCTCGAAGATGCGCGAGGCCAGCGGCGATTTCGCAGCCGCCTCGGCAGAGGGGAAATCGGCCGTCCCTGCCTGCAGCACGGCCTGGCCGGGCAGGAACTTCATGGTCGCCGGGTTCGGCGTGGACTCGGTCTGGATAAACATGCGCGCCTCCGTTTCGTTGGATATGCGCGGGGCGGGGCGCGGAGTCAAGGTTTGGAACCGTTCTAAACTGCGTGATCGCCCTCGCTCCGCAGCGGAACTCCGCGCCGGCCCGCCGCGGCGGCGGGGACCTGTCTCCGGCAGCCCGGGGCTGGCGGAAGCCGCACCGTGGGTCCTGTGCTTGCCCGACTGAAGGCATTGCGCCGGACGGCGGTCTCGGCGCGCGAGCTGGCAAGCCAGTTTTTCCTGGTCCCGGCCCTGTCGCTTGCCGCAGGGGCGCCGCGCGCCCGGCCTCTGGTGCATTGGCCATTGAACGGCACCGGCCGCCCGCAGCCGTCCCGAAGGCGGCGGGGTTCGGCGCAACAGGGCCGGTGCAGCGATGCCGGACGGTCATGGCTGCACCACCGGAGCCGCGCAGGGGTCAGGTGATGTCTTCGAGCTGTTCCTTGGACAGGTTGCCGGGCACCACGGTGACCGGCACGCGCAGCGCGTGCATCGACTTGATCAGCTGGGTGACCAGCGGGCCCGGGCCGCCCGACTCGGTCGAGGCCCCCAGCACCAGCACGCCGATCTCGGTATCCTCGGCGATCTGCTCCAGCACCTGGTGGTAGGGCTCGCCCTCGCGGATCACCAGTTCCGGGTCGATCCCCTGGCGGTCGCGCATCCACTTGGCGAAGACCTCGAAATGCGCGGTGATGCGCTCGCGGGCCTCGGCACGCATGATGTCGCTGACGCCGATCCAGTGGTTGAACTCTTCCGGCGGGATCACCGAGAGGATCACGACCGCACCGCTGGAATGGGCGGCGCGCATCGCCGCGAAGCGCATCGCGTTGAGGCATTCGCGGCTGTCGTCGAGCACGACCAGAAACTTGCGCATCAGCATCCCTCCTGCCGGAACCGGGCTCGCGGCACCTTGGGCAAGCGGGCCGCCTTTGGCAAGGCCGGGCTCAGGCCGGCACCGGCTCCGCCGCGGCATCGGCCCTGGCCCAGGCCCAGTAGAGCTCCAGCACGCGCTTGGTCACCGGGCCGTGGGCATAGGTCGTGCCGTCGAATTCGCTGACCGGGGTCACCTTGTTGAGGTTGCCCGACAGGAACACCTCGTCGGCGCCGCGGATATCGTCATAGGTCAGCACCGCCTCGTGCACCGCGAAGCCGTCGGCGCGCAGGTTGGCGATGTGGCGGGCGCGGGTGATGCCCGACAGGAAGGTGCCGTTGGCGATCGGGGTGAAGACTTCGCCGTCCTTGACCATGAAGACGTTGGCGGTGGCGGTTTCGGCCACGTTTCCGGCGACATCGGTCACCAGCGCGTTGTCATAGCCCTTGGCGCGGGCCTCGGCCAGCATCCGGCCGTTGTTCGGATAGAGGCAGCCGGCCTTGGCGTTGCAGACCGCGACCTCCAGCGTCGGGCGGCGGAAGCGCGTGGTGGTCAGGCGCTGCGCGGCCGCGGGCGGGGCCATCGGCACGGTCTCGAGGCAGATCGCGAAACCGGCCGAGCCGTCGGGCTGCACCGCGGTTTCGTTGCCGTCGATGCCCCAGTACATCGGCCGGATGTAGATCGCCGAGCCCTCGGGGAAGAGCGCGCAGCCTTCGAGCGCGAGGCGGGCGATCTCTCCGGCGCTGTGGGTCGGCTTCAGCAGCAGCGCCTCGGCCGAGCGGTTCACGCGGTCGCAATGGGCCAGCAGGTCGGGCGCCATGCCGTCGACGAAACGCGCGCCGTCGAAGACCGTGGAGGCCAGCCAGGCGCCGTGATCTGCCGCGCGCATGACCGCGACATCGCCCTCGTGCCAGGTGCCGTTGAAATAGGTGCGGATCTCTTTGCTGATGGCCATGCCGGACTCCTGCGTCTGTCGCCGGTATCCATGAACCCGGGGGAGGCCGGATGCAAGCCGCCCGGCCATGGCCGCCTTTGCGCTTTGTCCGGCCGGGGCGCCGGTGTAGCCTCCGGGCGGTATCCGTCCGGACGCGGGGCTGCGGGCCCGGCAGAGCGTGCAAGGTGATCAGGAAGGGCGGGCCCGGGGCAGGGGGCGGCGCCGCAACGGATCCGGCAGGAGGACGGCAGGCGCATGGCGGAGAAACGCAAGTTCCAGGGCAGCGGCACGGAGGCCAAGCGCCGGAAGACGGGGCGCGAGCATATCGACCCGAGCCCCAGCGCCGTCGTCCTGGCCGGTACGTTGCGCCATGCCATCGTGGGCCACACCAAGGAACGGATCCGGCATTTCTTCCTGTTCCTCTACACCTTCCGGATCCTGATGCATGTGCTGAAGCTGCCGGCCGGCCAGTGGCCCGGGCTGGTGGAGATCAAGGCCACGCACCAGGTGGATACAGGGATGCGCCGCGACGAGGGCTGGGACCAGATCTTCGCCAAGACCGATGGCAGCATGCTCGACCTGTCCGCGACCGCCTTCCGCAAGATCGACGCGGCGCATTACTGCAATCTCGGGCTGGCGCCGCGGCTGGCGGGGCTGTGCAGCGCCTCGCAGGACAGCCGGGCGGAGCCGCT
>NZ_QBKZ01000025.1 GCF_003056725.1 Mangrovicoccus ximenensis | reverse complement strand
CCTGGTCTCGCTGAAGCTGATCTGCGGCAATACAAGGCTGATGCCGCAGCGGATCAACATCGGTCCCGACCGGGTGATCGACAAGCTGCATGGCGACCTCTGCATGGCCTTCCTCAAGGAGATGGAAGGGGGTGCCGCGGCGGTCAGCCCGGCCTTCTTCGACACCTACCGGCAGGAGGCCTGCAAGCGTCTGGAGGTCTATGCGCAGGCGCAGGAGGCGGCCGGGAACGTGGCGGTGGCGGAGGCGGCGCGGCTCTACGCGGCGACGCTGGCCGAGACCGATGCGCCGCAGGAGCTGCGGCAGGCGGGAACGGCGTCGCGGATGGTCAACCTGCGCCCGGCGCATTGCGACGAGGTCTGGACGACGCTCACCGGCAATGCCACCGCCGAGTTCTTCGCGCTCGGCCTCCTCGACGATCCGGAGGCCGGGCTGGAGATGCTGCTGACGCGCCGGGTCCATTGACGGCCCCGGCGCGGGGGATCAGCCGACGAGGCCGACGATCTCGTAGGCTTTCTTCAGGATCGGCTGCGCGACCTCGCGGGCGCGGGCCGACCCTTCGGCGAGGATGCGGTCGATCTCGCCCTTGTCCTGCATCAGCCGCGCCATCTCGCCGGAGATCGGCGACAGCTTCGACACCGCCAGATCGGCAAGCTTCGGCTTGAATTCCGAGAACTGGAGCCCGCCGACCTCGGCCAGAACCGCCGCCGGGGTCATGCCGGAAAGCGCCGCGTAGATGTTGACCAGGTTCTTCGCCTCGGCGCGGCCGTCGAGGCCGCCGACCTCGGACGGGAGCGCCTCGGGGTCGGTTTTCGCCTTGCGGATCTTCTGGGCGATGGCATCTGCGTCATCGGTCAGGTTGATCCGGCTCATGTCCGAGGGATCGCTCTTCGACATCTTCTTGGTGCCGTCGCGCAAGGACATCACGCGGGTCGCCGAGCCCTCGATCACCGGTTCCGGGATCGGGAAGAAGTCGGTGCCGTAATCCGTGTTGAACTTGATCGCGGTGTCGCGCGCCAGCTCGACATGCTGCTTCTGGTCCTCGCCCACGGGAACATGGGTCGCGTGATAGACCAGGATGTCGGCGGACATCAGGTTCGGATAGACGAAGAGCCCGGTCGAGGCAGAGTCGCGGTTCTTGCCGGACTTGTCCTTGAACTGGGTCATCCGGTTCAGCCAGCCCATCCGCGCCACGCAGTTGAAGATCCAGGCCAGCTGGGTGTGCTCGGGCACCCCGGACTGGTTGAACAGGATCGACTTCGACGGGTCGACGCCGGTGGCGATGAAGCCCGCAGTCAGCATGCGCGTCGCGTCGCGCAGCTTGTCGGGGTCCTGCCAGACGGTGATCGCGTGGAGGTCGACGATGCAGTAGATCGTCTCGTAGTCCTCTTCCTGCATCTCCCCGAAGCGCTTCAGCGCGCCGAGATAGTTGCCGAGGGTGAGATGTCCCGAGGGCTGGATGCCGGAGAACACGCGCGGGGTGAAGCCGGCGCTACCTGCAGGGCCTTCGGATGGCGTTTGGACCGCATCCATGGGATTTTGCCTCCTTTGGGCATGGAATGTTAGGCCACTGCCGCTTATCCGCGGGCCAATGCCGGGTCAACTCGCGCCTGATCGCGGCCGGGCGTTATCCCGATCTTCATCCCTCTGCCCGAGCCTGCCGGGGCGCAGGCGCAGGGAGGTCGGCCGGGATGGCATCGGACGGGACGGGCCGGGCATTTCCGGCGGTGAACGCTTTCGGCGGCGGGGCCGGGCTCGGCATCCTGTGCAATCACCCGGAGGTCAGCGGCCCCGGACAAGGCGAAGTCCCGGCTGCGCCCGAAACGCTGGAACAGTGCTTTGTCCTGCGGGCCGGGCGCGGACTGTCCGGAAACCTCGCGGAGATTCCGGAGGGCCTCGCCGTGCAATCGCGGCGGGGTCGCTGCCTCGCCGTCGCTGGGGAGGGCCGGGTCCGCGGCAGGAGATGGACGTTCCGCCCGTCTTGGGGTACCAGCGCCCCGAGCGAAGAATAGGTTATCATGATGTCCTCCCGTCCGCGTCCGCCTGCCGCCGTAAACCCGCTGCCCGCCGCCGTGCTGGGCCTCGCCGTGGTGATCTTCGGCGTGGAATGCCTGTTCCAGCTTGCGGACAGGGGGATCATCGGAGGGACGGGCGGCATGGGCCTCAGGCTCGGCGCGCTCGAGCATTTCGCCTTCTACGGCCAGGCCTTCGACTGGATGGTGACCAACCACCGCTTTCCGCCGGAGCTGATCGCGCAGTTCGTCACCTATCCGCTCCTGCATATCAGCTTCGTGCAGGCGGTGATGGCCTGCGTTTTCATCCTGGCGATGGGCAAGATGGTCGGCGAGGCCTTCGGCAATGTCGCGGTGCTGGCGATCTTCTTCGGGTCCTCGGTGGGCGGCGCGCTGGCCTATGGCGCGCTTCTGAACGAGACCTTCCCGCTGATCGGCGCCTTTCCCGGGGTCTACGGGCTCATCGGCGGCTTCACCTTCATGCAATGGGTGCGCCAGAAGGCGGTTGGCGAAAGCCAGATGCGGGCCTTCCAGCTGATCGGGCTCCTGCTGGGCGCGCAGCTGGTCTTCGGGGCGCTGTTCGGCGCGCGCAACGACTGGGTTGCGGATATCGCGGGCTTCGCCTGCGGCTTCGGCCTGTCCTTCCTCTTCGTGCCCGGCGGCTGGGCGCGGCTGCGCGAGAAGCTGCGCAACCGCTGACCCGCAGGCTCAGAGCGCGGCCAGCCGCGCTTCGTGCGCGCGGATCTCCTCTGCCAGAAGCGCGGACAGTTCGGCCAGCTCGGCCTCATGGGCGCGCCAGGCATCCTGTCCCTGCATCCCGATTGCGCCGCGCGCCTTTGCGGTAGGCCTGCACGGCGCCGCCGCGCGGCGCGGGCAGATGAACGGCGGTGATGATCTCGCCGGGCTGGAGCGTGGTCTCCTCGTCGGGCTGGTCGCCGGGGACGCGCCACAGATCGGGCAGGGCAAGCCGGCGCGAGGTCCCCGCGGCGGCGCGGATCTCGGCCTCGGCGCCGAGCAGCACCATCGCCACCGCCATGTCCGAGGGATGCGCGGCGATGCAATTCTCCGAGGTGCCGAGGATCGCGGTCATCCGCGACACGCCGCCCCGGGCCGGACAGCCCGAACCGGGCACGCGCTTGTTGCAGGCCGAGGCGGGGTCCTGGAAATAGGGGCAGCGGGTGCGCTGCAGCAGGTTTCCGGCAGTGGTGGCCCGGTTGCGGATCTGGCCCGAGGCGCCGGCCAGGATCGCGCGCGAGAGCACCGGCCAGCCCTTTCGGATGCGCGGATCGGCGGCCAGCGCGCTGTTCGTCACCAGCGCGCCGATGCGCAGCCCGGTTTCCGTCTCTTCGATCCCGTCCAGCCCCGGCACATGGCCGATATCGGCCAGCCGCTCGGGCGCGGCGACCTGGAGCTTCATCAGGTCCAGCAGGTTGGTGCCGCCGGCGATCAGCGTGGCGCCCTCGGCGGCAGCGGTCCCGGCTTCGGCGAGACCGGCGGGGCGGGTGTAGCCGAAGGGCCTCATTCCCCAGCCTCCGCCACGGTTTCGTCAGGCAGCGCTGCAGCCTTCGCGATAGCCTGGCGGATGCTGGGATAGGCGGCGCAGCGGCAGAGATTGCCGCTCATCCGCTCGGCGATCTCGCCGTCGCTCAGGCTCACCGGCCCGGCGAGGCTGGGCGAGACATGCGACGGCCAGCCCTCGCGCGCCTCTCCCAGCATGCCGGTCGCGGACATGATCTGGCCCGGCGTGCAGTAGCCGCACTGGAACCCGTCGCAGGCGGTGAATTCGGCCTGCAGGGCCGCGGGGGCCTCCGGGCTGCCCAGCCCTTCGACGGTGGTGATCTCGGCGCCCTCGGCCATGGCGGCGAGCACCAGGCAGGCATTCACCCGGCGGCCGTCCATCAGCACCGTGCAGGCGCCGCATTGCCCATGGTCGCACCCCTTCTTGGAGCCGGTCAGCCGCAGGTGGTCGCGCAGCGCGTCGAGCAGGGTGACCCGCGGATCGAGGTCGAGCCCGCGGGTCTCGCCGTTGACGGAAAGGGTGATCTGCATGGCGCTGGGTCCTTCCTGGCAGTCCGTGATGTCCGGCAGGTCCAACGCGCCGCGCCGCCGCCCGGTTCCGGACCGCGGCGGCCGCAGCGGCGAAAGGTCGGAAAAGATTGTTTTTCAGTCAACATATACAATTGCGGGGAAGCATGTTGACAGGCCGCGAATTCAACTCGAAGGTGATCCTGTCGAGCGTCCGCAGCCTTGGCGGGAGGCCGGGAGGACGTGTCGCTTCTGGGAGGAAGATCGATGGTCGACAGTCAGAACGAAGCCCTCCGGGGTGCGGAGGAGGCGCCGCCGCTCGTATCCTACGCGGTTCTCGACCGGATGCTCTGGGCGCGGTTCCAGCAGGCCGAGACCGTCGAAAGCTATCTCGAATGCTGGCTGGGCCTGGTCACGCGGCAGGTCGACGGCATGTCCTCGGGGCTGCTGGTTGCGGGCGAGGGGCCCGATGCCGGTCCCTTCGCTCCGGCGGCACGCTGGCCCGCGGGCGGTGCGGCGGCACAGGACCTCGCGCGGCGGCTGAACACCGCCAAGGACCCGGAGGCGCTGGCCGGAGACAGCCGCGGCAAGGGCAGTTTCGACGTGCTCTTCGAATGTTCGGGCGCGGCCCCGGCGCTGGCCGCCGGGATCGGCGCGCTGGCGCCCCGCGGCGTGATCGTGCAGCTCGGCATGTCGGGGGAGATGGCGCTGCCGATCCTTCCGGTCATCGCCAAGGAGCTGGAGCTGCGCGGGTCGTTCCGCTTCCACGAGGAATTCGCCGTAGCGGTGGCGATGATGCGGGACGGGCGGATCGATCCGGGCTTCCTGCTGACCCATACGCTGCCGCTCGAGGCGCATGCCGAGGCCTTCGAGACCGCCTCGGACAAGAGCCGCGCCATGAAGGTGCAGCTGGACTTCGCCTGATGCTCGCCTTCGCCGCCGCCGTGTTCCTGCTGATCGCGACGCCCGGGCCGGGCGTGCTGTCCTGCGCCGGTGTCGGCGCGGGCTTCGGCTTCCGCACCGGGCTGCGCTATGTCGCGGGGCTGAACCTCGGCAACAACCTCGTCATCCTTGCGGTGGTCTCGGGGCTGGCGGCGGTGATCCTCGCGGCCCCGATGGTGCGCGGCGTGCTGCTGGCCGTGTCGGCGGGCTACCTCTTGTGGCTGGCCTTCCGCATCGCCACGGCGGGCGGGCGGCTGGCCTTCGGCGCGGCGCCGCGCGCGCCGGGGATCCGCGACGGGGTGATCCTGCAGGCGGTGAACCCGAAAGCCTATGCGGTCAATGCCGCGCTTTTCACCGGCTTTCCCTTCTTCCCCGGCAATCTTGGCCTCGAGACGCTGTCGAAGATCCTGATCCTGAACGCGATCTGGCTGCCCCTGCATCTGGGCTGGCTCTGGGCGGGGGGCGTGCTCTACCGGCTCGACCTGCCCGAGCGGATGCACCGCCGGATCAACCTTGCCATGGCCGGGGCGATGATTGCCGTCGTGGCCCTGGCGCTTCTGTCCATGGGCGGCACGCTGTCCGCCGAACCCGGAGGAACCCCATGACCGCAACTGCCTACACCGGAATCTGGCCGGTGGCGCCGACGCCGTTCCACGAAGACGGCACGCTCGATCTCGACGGCATGAAGCGCGTGCTCGACTGCCAGATCGACATGGGCGTCGACGGCATCTGCATCCTCGCGAACTTCTCCGAGCAGTTCCTGATCTCGGATGCCGAACGCGAGACGTTGACCCGGCTCTGCCTGGAACATGTCGCGGGCCGCGTGCCGGTGATCGTGACGATCAGCCATTACGCCACGCAGATCGCGGTGGAGCGCGCGCGGCTTGCCAAGGACTGCGGCGCCGCCATCGTGATGATGATGCCGCCCTATCACGGGGCGCTGATGAAGGGCACGGCCCAGCAGACCTACGAGCAGTTCGCCGCGGTGGGCGAGGTCGGCATCCCGATCATGGTGCAGGACGCGCCGCTGTCGGGCGTCGAGCTGCCGGTGCCGCTTCTCGTCAGGATGGCGCGCGAGATCGAGATGCTGAAGCTCTTCAAGATCGAATGCCCGCAGGCCGCGGGAAAGCTGCGCGCGCTGATCGCCGAGGGCGGCGACGCGATCGAGGGCCCGTTCGACGGCGAGGAGGCGATCACGCTGCTCGCCGATCTCGACGCGGGCTGCACCGGCACGATGACCTCGGGCATGATCCCCGACCTGATCGGGCCGATTGTCCGCGACTTCCTGGCGGGCAACCGGCAGGCGGCGATCGACGGCTATGCCCGCATCCTGCCGGCGGTGAACCACGAGAACCGGCAATGCGGCTTCCGGTCGTGCAAGGCGGCGATGGTCGAGGGCGGGGTGATCAAGTCCGACTTCTCGCGCCACCCGATCGCGCCGCTGCATCCCGACACCCGCGCCATGCTGATCGAGCTGCTGCGGCCGCTCGATCCGATGGTGCTGAGCTGGGGCAGGTAATGGGCGTTTCCGAGGCAATCGCCGAACTTCAGCCGCTGCTCGGCGACCGGCTGTCGGCCGCGCAGGCGCTGCGCGCGGCGCATGGCGGCAACGAGACCTGGTTCCCCGAGACCCTGCCCGATGCCGTGGCCTTCCCCGAGACGACGGAAGAGGTCGCGGCCATCCTGAAGGCCTGCAATGCGCATGGCTGCCCGGTCACGGCCCATGGCGCGGGCACCTCTCTGGAAGGCCATCACCTGGCGGTGCGCGGCGGCATCAGCCTCGACATGGGGCGGATGGACCGGGTGCTCGCGGTCAATGCCGAAGACCTGAACGCCGTCGTCCAGCCCGGGCTGACCCGCGAGGGGCTGAACGAGGAGCTGCGCGCCACCGGCCTGTTCTTTCCGGTCGATCCCGGCGCCAATGCAAGCTTGGGCGGCATGGCGGCGACGCGCGCCTCCGGCACTACGGCGGTGCGCTACGGCACGATGCGCGAAAACGTGCTGGCGCTCGAGGCGGTGATGGCCGACGGCACGGTGATCCGCGCGGGCAGCCGCGCGCGCAAGTCCTCGACCGGCTACGACCTCGCGCATCTCATGATCGGCTCCGAGGGCACGCTCGGCATCATCACCGAGCTGACCGTCCGGCTGCAGGGCATCCCCGAGGCGGTCTCGGCGGCCACCTGCCGCTTCGACACGGTCGAGGATGCGGTCAACTGCGTGATCCTGACCATCCAGTCGGGCATCCCGATGGCGCGGATCGAGTTTGCCGACGAGATGATGGCGCGCGGCTTCAACAACCTGATGGAGGCGGGCCTGCCCGAGAAGCCGCATCTCTTCGTCGAGTTCCACGGTTCGCCCGCGGGCGTGCGCGAACAGGCGGAGAGCTTCGGCGAGATCGCGGCCGAGTTCGGCGCCGAAGCGTTCCGCTGGACCGACCGCGCCGAAGACCGCAACGCGCTGTGGAAGATGCGCCACAACGCCCATTACGCCACCGGCACGCTGGAGCCCGGCAAGCGCACGGTCAGCACCGATGTCTGCGTGCCGATCTCGCGGCTGGCCGAGGCGGTGACCGGCGCGCAGGCGGATCTGGCGCGGCTCGGTCTCGTGGCCACGATCGTCGGCCATGTCGGCGACGGCAATTTCCACTGCTCGGTCCGCTTCGATCCCGGCGATGCCCAGGAGGTCGCCCGCGTCCATGACTTCACCGACGGGCTGGCGCGGCAGGCGCTCGCCCTCGGCGGCACGGTGTCGGGCGAGCACGGCATCGGCCAGGGCAAGGTCAAGTTCATGGCGGCCGAACACGGGCCCGCGCTCGGCTTCATGCGCGCCATCAAGACGGGCTTCGACCCGAAGAACATCCTCAATCCCGGCAAGATGCTGCCGGAAGACATCTGACGGAGGCACCATGCTGCCCTTTACCAATCCCGACCCTTCCGCAACGCTGGCGGGCCGGATCTGGCGTCCGGGCGCCGACCCGGCGCTGGTCACTCTGCGCGGCGAGGATGTGGTCGACATCACCTCGCGCGACGTGCCGACGATGCGCGACCTCCTCGAACTCGACGACCCGGCGGGCCATGTCCGCACCGCGCCGGGCGAAACCGTCTGCACCGCCCGGCATCTGGCGGCCGTCTCGGGCGCGGGTGTCCGAGCCGCCTGCCGTGGTGCCGAAGCACCTGCGCGACGCGCATTACAAGGGTGCCGAAGCGCTCGGCCATGTCGGCTACCGCTTCCCGCATGACGATCCGCGCGGCTGGGTGGAGCAGGACTACGTGCCGGGGCTGGCGCCGGGGCGGTTCTACCAGAGCGATGCCCGCGGCGGCGGGACCTTCGAGCGGCGGGCCGACGCGTTCTGGGAGCAGGTCTCGGGACGGCCGGTGCCGCGCCGCTTCGCCGGGGACTGAAAAGCGCCGGACCCGGCTGGCGGAAGCGTGCTGTCCCGGGGTCCGGCCAGTCCTCCTGCGGCTGATGCAGCGCCCGGTCGGCCCGGTCGGCGTCTTCGGCGCGTCGAACTTCCCGCTCGCCTTCTCCACTGCCGGGGGCGACACGGCTTCGGCGCTCGCGGCGGGCTGCCCGGTGGTCTACAAGGGCCATCCCGGCCATCCCGGCACCTGCGAGCTGGTGGCGCAGGCGATCGCCGCCGCCATCGAGGCGACCGGCATGCCGAAGGGCGTCTTCTCCATGGTGCAGTCGAACACCAACGAGGCGGGCGCCGCGCTGGTGCAGCATCCGGGCATCAAGGCGGTCGGCTTCACCGGCAGCTTCGGCGGCGGCAAGGCGCTGTTCGATCTCGCCATGGCCCGGCCCGAACCGATCCCGTTCTTCGGCGAGTTGGGAAGCCTGAACCCGGTCTTCGTGCTGCCCGCGGCCCTGACGGCACGCGGCGCGGCGATGGGCGAGGGCTGGGCGCAGTCGCTGACCATGGGCGTCGGCCAGTTCTGCACCAACCCCGCGCTGGTGCTGCTGCCCGAAGGCCCCGACGGCGATGCCTTTGTCGACGCGGCGGTGCGGTTGCTGAATGAAACCGCCCCCCAGCCGATGCTGACCGGCGGCACGGCCTCCGCCTATGCCAAGGGGGTTGAGATGCTCTCGGGCGCCGGGCTCGACCGGCTGACCGGCGCGCAGACCTGTTCCTCGCGCGAGGGCGCGCCTGCGGTCTTCCAGGTCAAGGCTGCCGATTGGCTGGCGCGGCCGGAGCTGGCCCGCGAGGTCTTCGGTCCGGCGGGCATCCTGATCCGCACCGCGTCTCCCGAGGAAATGCTGAAGGTCGCCCAGGTCTTCCATGGCCAGCTCACCGCGACGCTCCTGATGGACGATGCCGATATCGAGGCCGCGAAACCGCTGCTGCCGGTGCTCGAGACCAAGGCGGGCAGGGTGCTGGCCAATGCCTTCCCGACCGGCGTCGAAGTGGCCGATGCGATGGTCCATGGCGGCCCGTTCCCGGCCTCGACCAATTTCGGCGCAACTTCGGTCGGCACGATGGCGATCCGCCGTTTCCTGCGCCCGGTCTGCTACCAGAACCTGCCGGAGGCGCTGCTGCCTGCGGATCTGCAGGGCCTTGGCTGAACGCTTGCAGGGTGCGGCTTGGCAGCCGCGCCCGTTTTCCGCTGTCTGGGAGGACAATCCGCAATGAAGATGGAGGTCTTCGACCCCCGCGCCTGCAGCTTGGGCGAAGGGCCGCTCTGGCATCCGCTCCGCGACCAGCTGTTCTGGTTCGACATTACCGGCAACCGCCTGCTGTCGCGCAAGGAAAACGTGCCGCTGGAATGGTCGTTCTCCGAGAATGTCTCGGCGGCGGGTTGGCTCGACGAGGAGCGGTTGCTGATTGCAACCGAGACGGCGCTGCGGCGGTTCGACATTGAAACCGGCGAGCATGAGCCGGTCTGCCCGCTGGAGGCGGACCTGCCGGAGAACCGCTCCAATGACGGCCGCGCCGATCCGATGGGCGGCTTCTGGATCGGTACCATGGCGAAGCAGGGCGGCGGGCCGAAAGGCGCGATCTGGCGCTACTACAACGGCGCGCTGGAAAAACTCTATGGCGGAATCACCACCTCGAACGCGATCTGCTTCGGCACCGACGGCCGGACGGCCTACTACACCGACACCCCGACGCTGAAGGTGATGCGCCAGGCGCTCGACGCGGAGGGCTGGCCTGAGGGGGAGCCGGAGCTGTTCCTCGACCTTGCCGGGACCGGCCACAAGGCGGATGGTGCGGTCGTCGATGCCGAGAATCATTTCTGGACCGCGCAATGGGGATCGGGCCGGGTGGCGCGCTACACGCCGGACGGCGTTTTCGATCGCGCGATCGAAGTTCCCGGGCTGCATTCTTCCTGTCCGGCCTTCGGCGGTCCGGATCGCCGGACCATGTTCTGCACCTCCGCGCTGCAATCCATCGCTACGCCGGACGAGGCCCAGGGCCTGACCTATGTCATCGCCGATGCCGGGGTTGCGGGCCAGGACGAGCACCGGGTGAACGCTTGAGCGTGGAGACATTCGGGCACCTGCCGGACGGACGGACGGTCGAACGGGTGCGCATCTCGGGCGGCGGTCTGACCGCCGCCTTCCTGACCTGGGGGGCCACGCTGCAGGACCTGCGTCTTGACGGCGTGCCGTTCCCGCTGGTGCTCGGCAGCGACCGGTTCGAGCCCTATCTCGGCAGCCTGCTCTATTCCGGTGCCCTGGTTGGCCGCTTCGCCAACCGCATCGGAAAAGGGGGGTTCGAAATCGACGGCACGGCATTCCAGGCAGACCGCAATTTCCTGGGCAGGCACACCCTCCACGGCGGCGCGGAAGGCAGCGGGCAAATGCTTTGGATGCTGGCAGATCACGGCCAGGATTGCGTGAGCTTTGCGCTCCAACTCACTGACATGCATATGGGTTTCCCCGGCGATATGGAGGTCGTCGCGAAGTTCTCGCTGCCGGGAGACGGAGTTCTCGCGCTGGAGGTGATTGCAACTTGCAACCGCTCGACGCCCTGCAATTTCGCGCAGCACAGCTATTTCAATCTCGACGACAGCGCCTCGGCAACGGAGCATCGTCTTCAGATCATGGCCGAGAGCTACCTGCCGGTGGATGGAGAAATGATCCCGACCGGAGAGATCGCTCCGGTCGCGGGGACCCGCTTCGATTTCCGGCTGCCGCGTCCTGTGGGCGATGCCGGCTACGACCACAATTTCTGCACGGCAGGGATACGGACGGGCCTGCGCCCCGTCGCAGTTCTGGACAGCCCGGCCAGCGGGATCAGTTTGACCGTGGAAAGCACGGAGCCCGGGCTGCAGTTCTATGACGGGGCGCATCTGGATGTGCGCGACGGGCTGAGCGGGCGGCTCTGCGGCTCGAAGAGCGGGATCGCCTTGGAGGCGCAGGCCTGGCCCGATGCGCCGAACATGGCGGGGGCCCCTGATGCCATCCTCAGGCCCGGGGAGACCTACCATCAGTCGCTGCGCTACGTGTTCCGCAGCAGCTGAGGCGGTTGCGATCTGCAACCGCCGCGCTGTCTCAGCGCTCCGGCAGCAGCCCGCGCGGCGAGAAGCGCAGCACCAGCAGAAGCACGACGCAAGGGGACCGGCGTTTCCGCCGATCCCCTGCTTGTTCCGTAGCCNGGGTGCGGCTTACTCGGCGGCTTCCGCCGCCGGAAGGACCGAAATGAAGGTCCGGCCCTTGAGGCCCTTGTGGAAGGTCACCTTGCCTTCGGAGGTCGCGAAGATGGTGTGATCCTTGCCGAGGCCGACATTCTCGCCCGGCCACCACTGGGTGCCGCGCTGGCGCGCGATGATGTTGCCCGGGATGACGGCTTCGCCGCCGAATTTCTTGATGCCGAGGCGGCGGCCGATGGAGTCGCGACCGTTACGGGACGAACCGCCAGCTTTTTTATGTGCCATGGGNGAGGTACTCCTCGTTTTCGGTTATTCCGCGGCGACNGCCGGCGGGGATGATTTCGGTGATCTTCACCTGGGTCAGCTTCTGGCGGTGACCGCGGGTGCGCTTCGACGAGTGCTTACGACGGCGCTTGACGAAGGTGATGACCTTGTCTGCCTTGACCTGGTCGACGACTTCGGCCTTGACGACCGCGCCTTCGACGAGCGGAGCACCGATCACCAGCTCGTCGCCGCCGATCATGAGAACTTCGTTGAACTGGACGGTTTCGCCAGCGGAGGCGGTCAGCTTCTCGATGCGCAGAACGTCGCCGTTCTGGACCCGGTACTGCTTGCCGCCGGTCTTGAGGACCGCAAACATTGCTTTTTGCCGCCGCGGATTACATGTCACGGCGGTAGCCGGACATTAACAGTCTTGCGCCAGATTTCCGGCCGGGGGCGATGCGCCGGCCCGTCCGGCGCCCGGTCCGCGACGCGGACCGTTGGGAGGACAACATGGAACAGACGACTCTCGACGCCCCTCAGGCGATCCGGTCCGCGCGCTTCGACCTGCGGCCGCCGCGGCCCTCGGACGCCGGGCTCTGGGCGCTCTATGCGGGCGATGCGCGGGTGGCCAGCATGACCACCTCGATCCCGCATCCGCTGCCGCCGGGCGCGGCCGAGGCTTTCATCACGCGCGCGATGTCGCCGGACCGGACGGAGGAGGTCTGGGTCCTGGACGGCAGCCGCGAGGGGCTCAGCGAGCTTCTGGGCGTGGTGTCGCTCGACCGGGTCGACGAGGGCAAGGCCGAGATCACCTATTGGGTCGGCCCGGCCTTCTGGAATGCAGGCTATGCCTCGGAGGCGGTCGAGCTGCTGCTCGAGAAGAACCCGCTCGACCTCGACACCATCTATGCCTCGGTGTTCCAGAGCAATCCGCAGAGCGCGCGGGTGCTGACCCATGCCGGGTTCGAATATATCGGCGATGCCGAGGCCTTCTGCGTCGCGCAGAACCGGATGGTCCAGACCTGGACCTATCTCAAGCGCCTGAAGCCGGCCGCCTGACATGGCTGTTCCGGTCCGCACGCCGCGGCTCCGCCTCCGGGCGCCCGTGCCCGGCGATGCGGGCTGGGTCTTCGCGGCAGTCGCGCAGCCGCAGGTGCAGCGCTGGCTCTCGGGCGTGCCCGCAGGTTCACGGCGATGCCGCCCTGCGAGGTTTCCGGGCCTTCCCGACATGCGGCCCCGGTCGCGCCCGTGGACCGGACGCTGCGGAAGCGGAAAGGAAGGGATGCGCTGCCCCGCGGACCTCCGGAGCGGAGGCGACTCCCTTGGGGACCGGAACGAGACTAGCTGCGGGCGGGGGCCGGCGATTGAACGTTTGCGACAGCGGGCAAGGAGAATTGCAACTGGCCGTTTTCTGCCTCAGCGGAAATTGGGCCCGGCGCAGGGCTCCGTCGCAAAGCTGCATCGCACCTGTCGCTAAAATCCTGCGTTTCCCGTGTAACTTGCCGGTAACTGCCGCATCGGGACGAAAAGCCCGCCAGGCAGGATGCGCGGCGCGCCCCATGCGCTGCCGCCGCTCCCGCCGAACCAAGAAAAAGACCCGGAAAACGGGATCTTGCACGCGGCAACCGCAGCCAGCACAGGAGGTGCTTCCTTGAGTTACACACCGAATCCGGATTTGACAGGCGGAACCGAAGCCGGCGAGCCGGCACCGGAAGGCCAGATCGACACCGAATACACGATCGGCCAGGACAATATCGAAGGATCGATCGGCCCGATCGGCTTCGACATCCACAACCCGGTCTTTGCCATCTCGGCAATTTCCGTCATCGCCTTTGTCTGTTTCACCCTGGCCCTGCCCGAGACTGCCAGCAACCTGTTCTCGGCGCTGTTCTCGACCGTCACCCAGGGCTTCGACTGGTTCTTCCTCGGCGCCGCCGACATTTTCGTCATCCTCTGCCTCGTGCTGATCGTCAGCCCCTATGGCAGCGTGCGGCTCGGCGGCCGCGAGGCCCGCCCCGATTTCACCTATCCCGCCTGGTTCTCGATGCTCTTCGCAGCCGGCATGGGCATCGGCCTGATGTTCTACGGCGTTTCCGAACCGCTGAGCCATTTCGGCTCCTCGATCGGCGGCACCTCGGTCGGCCCCGACGGCATCCGCACCGACTGGGCCCCGCTCGGCGCGGCCGGCGGCAACCAGGAAGAGGCGATCCGCCTCGGCATGGCGGCCTCGATCTTCCACTGGGCGCTGCACCCTTGGGCGATCTACGCGATCGTTGCGCTCAGCCTGGCGCTGTTCTCCTACAACAAGGGCCTGCCGCTGACGATCCGCTCGGCCTTCTACCCGGTCTTCGGAGAACGCGTCTGGGGCTGGCCGGGCCATGTCATCGACATTCTCGCGGTCTTCGCAACGCTGTTCGGCCTCGCCACGTCGCTGGGTCTCGGCGCCGCGCAAGCCAATGCCGGCTTCCACAAGCTCTTCGGCCTGCCGGTCGGCCCCTCGCAGCAGGTGATGCTGATCTGCCTGATCACCGCGATCGCGCTGTTTTCGGTGGTCCGCGGCCTGGAGTCGGGCGTGAAGCTGCTCTCCGAGGTCAACATGGGCCTCGCCGCAATCCTGATGGGCTTCGTGCTGCTCGCCGGGCCGACGCTGTTCCTGGTGACCGATATCGGCGACTACCTGCTGGCCTATCTGGAATACCTGCCCGCGCTGTCGAACCCCGTCGGGCGCGAGGACGTGAACTTTGCCCAGGGCTGGACCTCGTTCTACTGGGCCTGGTGGATCTCCTGGTCGCCGTTCGTCGGGATGTTCATCGCCCGCGTCAGCCGCGGCCGCACCGTGCGCGAATTCCTGGTCAGCGTCCTTCTGATCCCGTCCCTGGTCTGCGTGGCCTGGATGTCGGTCTTCGGCGGAACCGCGATCAGCCAGGTCATCCGCGACGGCTATGATGCCGCGCAATCGGCGGAACTGCCGCTGCAGCTCTTCGCGATGCTCGATGCACTGCCGCTGACCGCGATCACGTCCTTCATCGGCATCGTTCTGGTGATCGTCTTCTTCGTCACCTCGTCGGACTCCGGCTCGCTGGTGATCGACACCATCACCTCGGGCGGCAAGGTCGATGCGCCGGCGCCGCAGCGTGTGTTCTGGTGCCTGTTCGAAGGCGTTGTCGCGATCGTCCTGCTGCTGTCGGCAGGCGGCCTCAAGGCGCTGCAGTCGATGGTGATCTCCACCGGCCTGCCTTTCACCATCGTCCTTCTGGTGATGTGCGTCGCAATCTGGCGGGGCCTGGCCAGCGAACCCCGCTGACCCCTGCCTTCACCGCCGCAGACTTCCCCCCGGCATGTGCGAACATGCCGGGGTTTTCCGTTTCAGGGGACCAACTCAGCCGCCCGGCGCGCTGTCGCGGCGCAGCGCGTGCGGGGTGGTCTCGAACTGCTTGCGGAACATCCGGCTGAAATGCGACGAGTCGCAGAAACCGCAATCCAGCGCGATCTGCGCGATCGGCTTGTCGCCCGAGACGATCTGGTGATGCGCCAGCGACAGCCGGATCGACAGGAAGGCCGCCTGGGGAGAGATGTCGAGCGCGGAGCGGAAATGCCGCTCGATCTGCCGCTTGGAATGCCCCAGCCGCTTGGCGATGTCGGTGATCGACAGCGGCGTGTCGATGTTCTGCTGCATCAGCAGCAGCGTGCGCAGCACCAGCGGGTCGCGGGTCTTGAAGTCCAGCGTGATCCCCGGCTGCGGCTTCTCGGGCTCCAGCGCTTCGTCGATGATCATGATGTGCAGGCTCTTGCTGGCCGCCGCGCGGCCGACATGCTTGTCCACCAGATAGGCCGCCAGATGCGCCGAGCTTGCCCCGCCCGAGCAGGTCAGCCGGTCGCGGTCGACCACGAAGATCTGGTCGGCCACAGGATCGAGCCCCTCGAACTGCTCCAGGAAATCGGCATGGTGGAACCAGCTCACGCAGCAGCGGTAGCCGTCGAGCAGTCCAGCGTGGTGCAGCATGAAGGCGCCCGAACACACGCCGACCAGCGGCACGCCCGCCGCGGCCGCCTCGTGCAGGAAGCGCTCATAGGCCGGGCCCAGTCCCGGCAGCTCGTCCATCAGCCCGCCGACCACCACGATATAGTCGAAGCGCGACGGGTCGCCGAGCCGTTCCTTGGGCTGGACCGAGATCCCGCAGCTCGAGGTGACCTGGTCCATGCTGTCCGACAGCACCGTCCAGTTGCACAGGATCGGCCGCGATCGGTCGCCCTCGTCGGCGGCAAGCCGCAGCACGTCGACGAAATTCGCGAAGGCGCAGAGCGTGAATCGCCTTGCCAGGATGAAGCCGACCGAGAGCCGCGCCCCCCCGGCGGCGGTCCGTCCGATGCGGGTGGCGGACGTAGCGGAAGGTCGGCGGGGGGCTGGCGTTTCTGGCATGGCTCGGCTTCGGGCTGGAGATTCTGAGCACCTGTCGTAGCGGTTTTCCCGCGCCGTCGCAATCGTCCTATTCTCCGAGGGCACGATCAAGCAGAACTTCCGCTCATGGTGACGGGGCCTCCTTGCAGGGCGCCGCACCGGATCGGAAGCGGCACCCGGACAGGGGTTCGGGCATGTCGCGGAAACAACAATTTCTCCGCCCGACGGGCGGGCAGGGAAAGGGCGAGACATGAAGGTTCTGGTGCCTGTCAAGCGCGTGGTCGACCACAACGTGAAGATCCGGGTGAAAGCCGACGGGTCGGGGGTCGATCTGGCCAACGTCAAAATGTCGATGAACCCGTTCGACGAAATCGCCGTCGAGGAAGCCGTCCGGCTGAAGGAATCCGGTGCCGCCTCCGAGATCGTCGCGGTGTCCGTCGGTCCGGCACAGGCACAGGACGTGCTGCGCACCGCGCTGGCCATGGGCGCCGACCGCGCCATCCTGATCACCGCCGAAGGCACCGTCGAGCCGCTCGCGGTCGCGAAGCTCCTGGCCGCCGTGGTCCGCGAAGAGAACCCGGGCCTCGTCGTTCTGGGCAAGCAGGCGATCGACGACGACTGCAACCAGACCGGCCAGATGCTGTCGGCGCTGCTGGGCTGGAGCCAGGGCACCTTCGCCTCCAAGGTCGAGATCGCGGGCGAGCGCGCCAAGATCACCCGCGAGGTCGATGGCGGCCTGCAGGCGATCGACATCTCGCTGCCGGCCGTCGTGACCGCCGACCTGCGCCTGAACGAGCCGCGCTACGCCTCGCTGCCGAACATCATGAAGGCGAAGAAGAAGCCGCTCGACCAGAAGACCCCCGCCGATTTCGGCGTGGACATCGCGCCGCGCCTGAAGGTGCTGGGCGTCGAGGAACCCGCAGGCCGCGCCGCAGGCGTCAAGGTCGGCTCGGTTTCCGAGCTGCTCGACAAGCTGCGCAACGAAGCTGCCGTCATCTGAGCCAGGGGAGAACGAGAATGGCCATCCTGCTTTTCGCCGACCACGACAACGCCACCCTCTCCGACCCGACGCTGCGCGCGCTGACCGCCGCAGCCAAGATGGGCGGCGAGATCGACATCCTGGTCGCAGGCAAGGGCGCTGATGCCGTTGCCGCCGCAGCCGCAATCCTGCCCGGCGTGCGCGCCGTCATCCAGGCCGAGAGCGATGCGCTCGAGCACCGCCTGGCCGAGCCCGCAGCAGCGCTGATCCAGTCGCTGATGGGCGGCTACGACACGCTGGTCGCTCCGGCTACCACCACCGGCAAGAACGTCCTGCCGCGCGTCGCAGCCCTGCTCGACGTGATGCAGATCTCGGAAATCACCGAGGTCGTAGGGCCGGCGACCTTCAAGCGCCCGATCTATGCCGGCAACGCGATCGAGACCGTGGAAGCCACCGATGCCAAGCGCGTCGTCACCGTCCGCACCGCCAGCTTCGACGCCGCCCAGCCGGGCGCCGGCAATGCCCTGGTGAACTCCGTCGAGGCCGCCGATGCAGGCGACCTGTCGCGCTTCGTCGAGAACATCCTGTCGGCCTCCGACCGCCCGGAACTCGGCTCCGCCAAGATCATCGTCTCCGGCGGCCGCGCCCTCGGCTCCGACGAGAAATTCCAGTCGACGCTGTCGCCGGTCGCGGACAAGCTCGGCGCCGCCGTCGGGGCCTCGCGCGCCGCGGTCGACTCCGGCTACGCGCCGAACGACCTGCAGGTCGGCCAGACCGGCAAGGTCGTGGCCCCCGAACTCTACATCGCCTGCGGCATCTCGGGCGCGATCCAGCACCTCGCCGGCATGAAGGACTCGAAAGTCATCGTCGCGATCAACACCGACGAGGAAGCACCGATCTTCCAGGTGGCCGATTACGGGCTGGTGGGCGACCTCTTCGAGGTCCTGCCGCAGCTCGAAGCACAGCTCTGAGCGGAGACCTGACGCATGACCGCGCAGATCATTGACGGCAAGGCCCACGCGGCCGGTCTGGGCAACCGGATCGCCACCGCCGTGGAGGGCTTCGAAGGCCAGACCGGGCGCAAGCCCGGCCTCGCCGTGGTGCTGGTCGGCACCGACCCCGCAAGCGAGATCTATGTCCGCTCCAAGGGCCGCATGGCCCGCAAGCTGGGCATGGAGAGCTTCGAACACGTGCTGCCCGAGGACACCGCGCAGGAGGACCTGCTGGCCCTCGTCGCCGAGCTGAATGCCGACGAAGCCGTCGACGGCATCCTGGTGCAGCTGCCGCTGCCCGGGCATCTCGACAGCCTCGCGGTGATCGAGGCGATCGATCCGGCGAAGGACGTCGACGGGCTGCATCCGGCCTCGGCGGGCGCGCTGGTCTCGGGGCTCCCGGGCCTCGTCTCCTGCACGCCGCTGGGCTGCCTGATGCTCCTGAAGGAGACGCTGGGCAACCTCTCGGGCCTCGACGCGATCGTGATCGGCCGCTCGATCCTGGTGGGCAAGCCGATGGCGCAGCTGCTGGAGAGGTGCCGGAGTGGTCGAACGGGGCGGATTCGAAATCCGTTGACCCCCTCTGGGGGTNCCCAGGGTTCGAATCCCTGTCTCTCCGCCAGTCAGTCCCTGTTATCAGGGCGTTGGCTGGCACAGCAGATGCGGCGATCGAACTTCGGTTCGGTCGCCGCATGCGTTTTCAGGCCACGGCAGCGCGGTAGAGATGCCAGGTGGCATGGCCCAGGACGGGCAGCACCACGACCAGCCCCAGGAACATCGGCAGCATCGCGACCAGAAGCGCGCCCGCCACGATCGCCGCCCAGGCAAACATCGTCCGGGGGTTCTGCTTCACCGCCTCCAGGCTGGTGAGAATCGCGGTGACGTAATCGACCTCGCGGTCGACCAGCATCGGCATGCCGAACACCGTGACCGCAAAGAGCAGCGCCGCCAGCGCGCCGCCGAGCGCCAGCTCCATTGCGATCAGCATCAGGCCGTTCACCGACAGGAACACCTCCCAGGAGGTGAAGACATTGACCATGGTCATCTTGCCGAGAAACAGCGCGAAAAGCATGTGCGCCATGAAGATCCAGATGATGAAGATGCCCATCACCAGCACGGCCAGCGACGGGATCTGCCGCCCCGTCTCGCGCCGCATCACGCCCAGCACCTCCGCCCAGTCGAGCGGCTCGCCGCGCTCCAGGCGGCGGCTGACCTCGTAGAGCCCGACCGCCGCGAAGGGCCCGATCAACGGGAAGCCGAAAGCGGCGAGGATCAGCCAGTAGCTCTGCCCGGTGATCTCGGTGATTGCATACATGGCAATGCCGCCGAGCGCGTAGACCAGGCCGAAGAACAGGCCGAAGGCGGGCGCCGCCTTGAAATCGTCCCAGCCGCGGCCCAGGCACTGGCGCACAACCGGCCAGCTGACCGGCCGCAGCTCCGGCGCCCCGTGCGGCAGGCCTCCGCGCGGCATCTCCACATGCGTCATGACTTTCCTCCCGTTGATCCCGTCTGTGCGGTTTTGCCACAGCGTTTCCTGGAATCGGGCAGTTTGTCAAATGATCTGCGGCATCCTGTCCGCCGCAAATGGCGGAATGCCCTGCCCGGATGCCATGTCAGCCTCACGGAAACGTGTGTATCCTGCGGGCGCACCATATTTCAGGTGACGCATATTTCCAGGAGGCAGGCCCATGGGCGTTTACACGTCTACCCTGACCATGTTCGACCCCGCGTCAGTGGCGGTCACTTTTCCGGCGATCCCCTCTTTCACGGTCATCGAACCGGTCCCGCCCTTCGTCGAGGGCGATGACCTGCCCGCCGGTACCGGCACCACCGGCATCCTGCACCCCGACAGCGCGGTCTTCGGCACCGTCGACCCCGGCGATGACTGGGACTGGTACAAGGTCGAGGTCGAGGCGGGCTATCTCTACCGGTTCCGCCTGACCGGCGACGGCGACAGCCCGGACCCGCTTCCCGATCCCTATCTCGAACTCTACGATGCCGCAGGCGGCTATCTCGACGAGAATGACGACTGGGGCAGCCTCAATTCGCTGCTCGACTACGCCGCTACTGCCGATTCCGTCATCTATGTCTCCGCAGGCTCCTTTGCCGACTATACCGGCGGCTACATGCTATCTGCGGACGCCCCGGTGCGCGCCCCGACGGAAAACAGCGATCTCATCGAGGGCAGCTTCACGCCCGACCTGATCGACGGGCTCGGCGGCGACGACACGATCTTCGGCTACCAGGGGGCCGACCAGATTTTCGGCGGCAGGGGCGCGGACGTGATCCATGGCGGGCTGGGCCGCGACTATATCGACGGCGGCGCCCAATGGGACGTGATCTTCGCAGGCTACGGCGACGACGACGTTTACGGCGGCTTCGGCTCGGACCTCGCCTATCTGGGCGGCGGCGACGACTATTACCACGACACCTGGCAGGACGGCGCCAACGGGCGCGACACGGTCTACGGCCAGGCCGGCGACGACTACATCGACACCGATGGCGGCGACGACCTGATCTTCGGCGGCACCGGGTCCGACAGCCTGTTCGGCGGCCAGGGCGGTGACGAGATCCGCGGCGGGCTGAACGGCGACTGGATCGACGGCGGAGACGGCGACGACACGGTCGGGTCCGGCGGCGGCCGCGACGAGGTCCATCTCGGCGACGGCAGCGACACCTGGCATGACGGCAGCCAGCGCGGCGCGATCGGCAGCGACCATGTCGATGGCGGCGACGGCAATGACATGTTCCATGTCGGCGGCGGCTTCGACACCGTGATCGGCGGATCGGGCGCGGACCTGTTCATCTTCGCCGAGGACAGCGAGACCGACGAGATCCGCGACTTCCAGTCCGGCACCGACCTGATCGACCTGCTGGCCTGGGGCGTGACGGATTTCGGACAGCTGACCATCGAGGACGACGCCGAGACCGGGATGGTGGCGATCTACCGTGCCGGCGACACGGCCGACCGGCTGCTGGTCACCGATTGGTGGTCCGGGCTCTCGGCCGCGGACATGGATGCCAGCGACTTCGTCCTCGCCGCCTACTGAAGCCCCTGCCCGGCCCCGCCTGCCGCCCGTTGGACGGCAGGCCGGGGTCGGCATTCCTGCGATGCGTTCCGCGGCCATCCGGAGACAGCGCGGCCGGCAACGGCAGCACCGCCGGGCAGGCGGCAGAGTTCCGGACCGACCGGCGCCATGGCATGCTGGATCCCGGCAAGACAGGCAGTCCGGAACTCGGCAAAGACGGCAACGGCTTGACCGGGACGGACAGCGCTCCCAGGCGCTCCGGCCCGTCTGCGATGCGCCGCCCGCGCCCGGTGCGGTGACACGCTGCGCCACGAAAAGTTCTGCGGCCAGAGGACCGGCTGGGACGGCAACGGCGATGTGTCAGCCCCGGCAAGGCAGAACGAGCGCAGTCAGCGCAGCGGAGCCGCGGTTCAGCGCCGCCCCCTCCTCCCCGGCGGAGCAGACCAGTCGGGCGAACCGGCACCGCACTTTTATGCATCCCGAGGGCGGGACGCCGTTCCGCCCCAGCGCGGCGGCGAGCCGACCAAGGCCGGGGAACAGAACAACCAAGGGCATCGCAGACCGTCAGCCGCTGGGCGGCAGACACTCCCGATGGCGTCGGCACCGCCTGCCGGACCCAATGCCATCCGGCCGGCCGGACCCTGCGATGCGCCATTGCGGGCGGCGGCTCCGCCAAGGGAAGCGCGCAAACCGTGCCTGAGGCCAAGCTGCGATCTCCCGCTGCAACCGGACCGGGGCACCGACAGCGGCCCCATGTCGGCCACGGCTGCAACATGCCCCGGCGGACCCAGATCCGCGATCAATGCCTCAGCGGCTGCCGCATTGGCACGCTGCTCCGCCTCCAGAGCAAGGAATCGGCTGCAAAGACCCCGCCCCCCGGACCCCGGACAGGATCGCGACGGAGACGCGCCTGCCCGCAAATGCCAGGCGCGGCGGCATCCGGCCCGCGGAAGGACGCTCAGATGCGCCCCTCCACCTTCAAGCGACGGGGCAGCCGCAGATGCTCCGGCCGAGGCCATCACCTTCGAGGCGCGGGGCCCGGCGGCTCAGTCCTCTTCGCCGTCTTCCCCGGTCCGGCCTCCGCGGAAGCCCGTGGCGACCACGAATTTCTCGGAACTGTCGGACCGGCTGGCCGACGGCTTGACATGGACGACCTTGTCGAAGCGCTGCTTCAGGATGGTCTGCAGCCCCTGCTCCGCGCCGCCCGCCAACACCTTGGCGACGAAGGTGCCGCCCGGCGTCAGCACGTCGAAGGCCAGCTCCGCCGCAGCCTCGACCAGCGCGACCATGTCGTCAAGATCTGCCGGGCCGAGGCCTGCCAGTCGATGGGCGCCAACGCGCTGGCCGACGCGACCCTCGCCAAGCTGGGCCTCGCCTGGCACGGCACCACGCCGAACGGCAATGTCACGATCGAGCCGGTCTACTGTCTCGGCCTCTGCGCCTGCGCGCCCGCCGTCATGGTCGGCGAAACGCTGCATGGCCGCGTCGACGGCGAGAAGATGGACGCGATCCTGAAGGAGGCCGGGGCATGAAGATCTACGTTCCGCTCGACAGCGCCGCCCGCGCGCTCGGCGCAGATGCGGTGGCCGAGGCCGTCGCCGCCGAAGCCGCCAAGCGCGGCATCGAGGCCGAGATCGTCCGCAACGGCACCCGCGGCATGGTCTGGCTCGAACCGCTGGTCGAAATCGAGACACCCGAGGGCCGCAAGGGCTTCGGGCCGCTACTGCCCTCCGAGGNCAGGCCAGGTCTTCGACGGCGATGGCCGGAAATCGCTGGGGCTGGTCGAAGAGCTGCCCTGGATGGCGAAGCAGACCCGCCTGACCTTCGCCCGCTGCGGCATCACCGATCCGCTGAGCCTTGCCGATTACGAGGCCCATGGCGGCCTCGCCGGCCTGCGCCGCGCGCTGGGGATGAAATCCGAGGAGCTGGTCGACGAGGTCAAGACGTCCGGCCTGCGCGGCCGCGGCGGCGCAGGCTTCCCGACCGGCATCAAATGGGACACGGTGCGGCTGGCGAAGGCCGACCAGAAATACATCGTCTGCAACGCCGACGAGGGCGACAGCGGCACCTTCGCCGACCGGATGATCATGGAAGGCGACCCCTTCACCCTGATCGAGGGCATGATCATCGCCGGCCTCGCGACCGGGGCGACCAAGGGCTACATCTATTCGCGGTCCGAATACCCACAGGCCAACACGATCATGCGCGCGGCCATCGCCGCCGCACAGAAGGCCGGCATCCTCGGCGCCAAGGTGCTGGGCACCGGCCCGGCCTTCGACATGGAGCTGCGCGTCGGCGCCGGCGCCTATGTCTGCGGCGAGGAAACGTCGCTCCTGAACTCGCTCGAGGGCAAGCGCGGCGTCGTCCGCGCCAAGCCGCCGCTTCCGGCGCTCGAGGGTTTCATGGGCCGTCCGACCGTCGTGAACAACGTGCTGTCGCTGGCCACCGTGCCGGTGATCTTCGAGAAGGGCGCGCAGTTCTACGCCGATTTCGGCCTCGGCCGTTCCAAGGGCACGATGCCGATCCAGATCGCGGGCAACGTCAAATACGGCGGGCTGTTCGAAACCGCCTTCGGCATGCCGCTCGGCACGCTGGTCAACGAAATCGGCGGCGGCACCGCCTCTGGCCGCCCGGTCAAGGCCGTGCAGGTCGGCGGCCCGCTCGGCGCCTATCTGGCACCCGCGAAATTCGACACGCCCTTCGGCTACGAGGAATTCGACGGCAACGAGGCGCTGATCGGCCATGCCGGCGTGGTGGTCTTCGACGAGACCGCCGACATGCTGGGCATGGCCCGCTTCGCCATGGAATTCTGCGCGGTCGAAAGCTGCGGGAAATGCACCCCCTGCCGGATCGGCGCGGTGCGCGGGGTCGAGACCATCGACAGGATCGCGCGCGGCGACGCCTCGGCGATCCCGCTGCTGACCGACCTCTGCGAGACCATGAAGGACGGCTCGCTCTGCGCGCTCGGCGGCTTCACCCCCTACCCCGTCATGTCCGCGCTGAAGCAATTCCCGGAAGATTTCGCCACCACCGCCAAGGAGGCAGCCGAATGAAAGACTTCATCATTCCGTGGGATGCCGATCTCGGCACCCCCGCCCGCGAAGGCAAGCCGGTCACGCTGAGCATCGACGGCGTCGAGGTCACCGTGCCCGAGCATACCTCGGTGATGCGCGCCGCCATGATTGCCGGCCTCAAGATCCCGAAGCTCTGCGCCACCGACAGCCTGGACGCCTTCGGCTCCTGCCGCCTCTGCGTGGTCGAGATCGAGGGCCGCCGCGGCACGCCCGCCTCCTGCACCACGCCGGTCGCGCCGGGCATGACGGTCCATACCCAGAGCCAGAAGGTGAAGAAGATCCGCAAGGGGGTGATGGAGCTCTACATCTCCGACCACCCGCTCGACTGCCTCACCTGCGCGGCCAACGGCGATTGCGAGCTGCAGGACATGGCCGGCATGGTCGGGCTGCGCGACGTGCGCTANCGAAAGCGGCGACAACCATTTCGACCCGACCGGCACCGGCGCGCTGTCGAAGGCCGATGCCGACCGCCGCGACGGCCCGGGCAATTTCCGCTACATCGCCAAGGACGAGTCGAACCCCTACTTCACTTACGACCCGTCGAAATGCATCGTCTGCTCGCGCTGCGTGCGGGCCTGCGAAGAGGTCCAGGGCACCTTCGCGCTGACCATCGAGGGCCGCGGCTTCGACAGCCGGGTCTCGGCGGGCGCCTCCTTCGACAACTTCCTCTCCTCGGACTGCGTCAGCTGCGGCGCCTGCGTGCAGGCCTGCCCGACCGCGACCCTGCAGGAGAAATCCATCTGGGAACTGGGCACGCCGGAACGCTCGGTCGTGACCACCTGCGCCTATTGCGGCGTCGGCTGCTCCTTCAAGGCGGAACTGAACGGCGACGACCTCGTCCGCATGGTGCCGTGGAAGCACGGCAAGGCGAACCGCGGCCATAGCTGCGTCAAGGGCCGCTTCGCCTATGGCTATGCCTCTCACCAGGACCGCATCCTGAACCCGATGATCCGCGACACGATCGACGAGCCGTGGCGCGAGGTTTCCTGGGAAGAAGCGCTGAGTTTCGCCGCGGACCGCATGAAGGGCATCCAGGAAAAGCACGGCCGCCGTTCGATCGGGGTGATCACCTCGAGCCGCTGCACCAACGAGGAAACCTACCTCGTGCAGAAGCTCGCCCGCGGCGTCTTCATGAACAACAACACCGACACCTGCGCCCGCGTCTGCCATTCGCCGACCGGCTACGGTCTCGGCCAAACCTTCGGCACCTCGGCCGGCACGCAGGATTTCGACTCGATCGAGCATACCGACGTGGTCGTGGTGATCGGCGCAAACCCGACGGACGGCCACCCGGTCTTCGCCTCGCGGCTGAAGAAGCGGCTGCGCCAGGGCGCCAAGCTGATCGTCATCGACCCGCGCCGCATCGACCTGGTGAAATCCGCCCATGTCAGCGCCGCGCATCACCTGCCGCTGCGCCCGGGCACCAACGTCGCCGTGGTCTCCGGCCTCGCCCATGTCATCGTCACCGAGAAGCTCTATGACGAGGCCTTCATCCGCGAGCGCTGCGACTGGGACGAATTCCAGGAATACGCGGAATTCATCTCGGACCCGCGCCACAGCCCCGAGGCGATCGAGGCGATGACCGGCGTTCCGGCGGTCGAGATGCGCGACGCCGCGCGTCTGTTCGCGACCGGCGGCAACGGCGCGATCTATTACGGCCTGGGCGTGACCGAGCACAGCCAGGGTTCGACCACCGTGATGGGCATCGCCAACCTCGCCATGCTGACCGGCAATATCGGCCGCACCGGCGTCGGCGTGAACCCGCTGCGGGGCCAGAACAACGTCCAGGGCTCCTGCGACATGGGCTCGTTCCCGCACGAACTGCCGGGCTACCGCCACGTGAAGATGCCCGAGGTCCGCAAGATCTTCGAGGACGCCTGGGGCGTCGAGATCGACCCGGAACCCGGCCTGCGCATCCCCAACATGCTGGACGCGGCCGTCAACGGCACGTTCAAGGGGCTCTATTGCCAGGGCGAGGACATCCTGCAATCCGACCCCGACACCAAGCACGTGGCGGCGGGCCTCGCGGCGATGGACTGCGTCATCGTCCATGACCTGTTCCTGAACGAGACCGCGAATTACGCGCATGTCTTCCTGCCCGGCTCGTCCTTCCTCGAGAAGAACGGCACCTTCACCAATGCCGAGCGCCGCATCAACATGGTGCGCAAGGTGATGGCTCCGAAGAACGGCTACGAGGACTGGGAGGTCACCCAGAAGCTCGCGCAGGCAATGGGCGCCGACTGGAACTACTCGCACCCTTCGGAGATCATGGCGGAAATCGCGGCGACCACGCCGAGCTTCGCCAACGTGACCTACGAGATGCTGGACGAGAAGGGCTCGGTCCAGTGGCCCTGCAACGACGAGAACCCGGACGGCACGCCCCTGATGCATGTCGACGGCTTCGTCCGCGGCAAGGGCCGCTTCATCGTCACCGAATACGTGGCGACCGAGGAACGCACCGGCCCGCGCTTCCCGCTGCTGCTGACCACCGGGCGGATCCTCAGCCACTACAACGTGGGGGCCCAGACCCGGCGGACCCAGAACACCGCCTGGCATCCCGAGGACGTGCTGGAACTCCACGCCTCCGACGCCGAGAACCGCGGCGTGAAGGACGGCGACTGGATCAAGCTGGCCTCGCGCTCGGGCGAGACGACGCTGCGCGCCAAGATCAGCGACCGGATGATGCCGGGCGTGGTCTACACGACCTTCCACCACCCGGACACCCAGGCCAACGTGATCACCACGGACTTCTCGGACTGGGCGACCAACTGTCCGGAATACAAGGTCACCGCGGTGCAGGTGCTGCCCTCCAACGGTCCCACCGACTGGCAGGAGGAGTACAACGCCCGGCCCGCGGGGACCTTGCGGAAGTCATGGTAGAAGGACATGACCCCGTGCACTTCGGCGCGGGTGATGTTCAGCGCATCGGCAATCGGCTGGATCGCGGCCTCCGGCACGTGGCCGTAGGTCTCCTGCAGCGCATGGAAGATCGGCAGCAGCGGACCCTCCAGGTGAAGCTGGGCGTGGATCAGCGTTTCAATCTCGTCTGCCGTCGGCTGCGGGAAATCCCGTGGCATGCGCTCCTCCGGATGGGGTTTTGGACGGCATCCTGCAGGCATGTTGATTGAAAAATCAATATCGGCTTTCCGTCGATTGATCGGATAATCCTATCAGCGGGCCTGGTGCCTTGCCTGCTTCCGGGGCAGTCCGGCCGGAAGCGGGAGGGGCGCCGCAGCGGGTGGCCGATCTTTCCCATGCCCGGAGGAGGGGCCGGTCCGGGCAGCTGTGCCCGGCTTTCCGCGCGAGTCCCGGCACGCGGCCGGTCCGGACGGAATGTAGCGCGGCGGGACCCGGCGGCTCTGCGGTCACCGGAGGCTGCGCGCCCATATTCTTCTGGAAATGCCGGGCGGCAACGATTCGGCTTGGCGGGCGCGGCTGCTTCGCGTGCCGTCGCCTGTCTTCCGGGGGCGGCGCCGTGACCGGTTCGTCCGGCCTCTCCCGGAGCGCGTCCGTGCTGCGACAGGATGTAACCGCGGCATGCAGGGATGGATCGTGCTGGCGCGGCTGCGGCGCCGGGCGCCCGGCTGGCGGACACGGCGGGAAAGGCCGCGGGCGGAAGGCGGGAGCAGCTGTCCAGGCCGACGTGCCGAACGTGCGGATCGCAGCGCCAAACGTCTGATATCGGATGGTTTTAAGAAGGTTTCTGGTGCCGCAGGGGAGGATTGAACTCCCGACCTCACCCTTACCAAGGGTGCGCTCTACCACTGAGCTACTGCGGCGCCGTCGTGTCTGCCGGGGCTGCCCGGCTGGCGTGGGGCGGCTTCTAAGCAGAACTGCGGGGGGATGCAAGCGCAATCTGGACGGTTTTTTTCAACTCCTTTATGAGCGCCTTCATGACAAGGAAAACCGACCCCGAAACCGAGAAGCCGGAGGCCCCGACCAGGGAAGACCGGCTCAAGGCTGCGCTGAAGGCGAATCTCCAGCGCCGCAAGGCCCAGGCCAAGGCGCGCAAGGCGTCGGAAAAGAACGAGGACTGAGCAATGGATGCCATTCTGGTCAAGGGCAACGGCCCGCTGCGCGGCCGCATCCCGATTGCCGGCGCGAAAAATGCCTGTCTGGGGCTGATGCCCGCGACGCTGCTCAGCGAAGAGCCGCTGACCCTGACGAACGTGCCGCGGCTGTCGGACATCGCGACCATGTCGCATCTGCTCGAATCGCTGGGCACCGAGGTGCAGGCGCTGAACGAGGGCCGGGTGATCGTCACCTCCTCGCACGAGATTTCCAATGACCGCGCCGATTACGACATCGTGCGCAAGATGCGCGCCTCGTTCCATGTGCTGGGTCCGCTGCTGGCGCGCCACGGCCATGCCGTCGTCTCGCTGCCCGGCGGCTGCGCGATCGGCGCGCGCCCGGTCAATTTCCATCTGGAGGGCCTCGAGGCGCTCGGCGCCGAGATGGAGCTGCGCGACGGCTATGTCCACGCGTCGGCGCCGAAAGGGCTGAAAGGCGCGCGCCACCGGCTGCCCTTCGCCTCGGTGGGGGCGACCGAGAACATCCTGATGGCAGCCACGCTGGCCCGCGGCACCACGGTGCTGGAAAACGCCGCGCGCGAGCCCGAGATCGTCGACTTGGTGAAATGCCTCCGGGCGATGGGCGCGCAGATCGAGGGCGAGGGGACGGAAACCCTGACCATCGAGGGCGTCGACCGGCTGCACGGCACGACCCACCGCGTCGTTGCCGACCGGATCGAGATGGGCAGCTACATGCTGGCCCCGGTCATCACCCATGGCGAGGTGGAACTGGTCGGCGGCTCGATCGAGCTTCTGGGCTCCTTCGTCGAGAAGCTGCACGAGGCCGGTGTCGAGGTGACGCCGACCAACGAGGGCATCCGGGTCAAGCGCGCCGCCGAGCGGATCCGCGCGGTCGATGTCCGCACCGAGGTCTTCCCCGGCTTCCCGACCGACCTGCAGGCGCAGATGATGGCGCTGATGTGCACGGCCGAGGGCTCGTGCCGCCTGGAAGAGACGATCTTCGAGAACCGCTTCATGCATGCGCCCGAGCTGATCCGCATGGGCGCCAAGATCGACGTGCACGGCAACACCGCCACGGTCACCGGGGTCGAGCGGCTCAAGGGCGCGCCGGTGATGGCGACCGACCTGCGGGCTTCGGTCTCGCTGATCCTCGCGGCCCTGGCTGCCGAGGGCGAGACGCTGGTCAGCCGGGTCTACCATCTCGACCGCGGCTACGAGCGGGTCGAGGAGAAGCTGGGCGGCTGCGGCGCGCTGATCGAGCGGGTGGCGGCATGACCGATGCACGGTTCGAGGACGGCGGCGAACAGCCGCTGCGCCTGCTCGCGGCGGATGAAGACGACCTGAAGGTCGTCTCGGCGCTGGTGCAGGATGCGGTCCTGCCCGCTGCGGAGATGACCTGGGAACCGAAGGCGCGGCGGTTCTCGCTGCTGCTCAACCGGTTCCGCTGGGAGGACCGCACCGCCGCCGAGCGCGCCGGGCGTCCGGTGGAGCGGGTGCAGAGCGTGCTGACCGTGGGCGATGTCCGCAAGGTGTCCAGCCAGGGCGTCGACCGCAAGGACGCGGATCTGGTGCTGTCGCTGCTGTCGCTCGGCTTCGAGCCGGGCGAAGACGGGCAGGGCGCGCTGGTGCTGACCTTTGCCGGGGACGGCGCGCTGAGGCTCGAGGTCGAATGCCTCGACGTGCTGCTCAGCGACGTCACCCGGCCCTATGCCGCGCCGTCGGGCAAGGTTCCGCACCATCCCGGCTGAGGCCCGGCCGCTTGCGGCGACGCTGCGGAAACAGGCGTCGGGGATGGCCCGCGGGCGCGAAACGCCCTAGTCCGAATGGATGAGGCGCCCCGGACTTGTGGCCGTTAACCGGGGCGGATAGACACAAACGCCAAGCGAGGGCGCCATGGTACAGTTCCTGTCGACGGATAACAGCGAGTTCGAGGCCGCATTCTCGGCGCTTCTTTCTGCGAAGCGCGAGGACAGCCCGGATGTCGATGCGGTGGTGGCCGGGATCATCGCCGATGTCCGCGCCCGCGGCGATGCCGCGCTGATCGAGCTGACCGCGAAATTCGACAAGCTGGAGCTGACGCCGGAGACGCTGGCCTTCTCCGCCGAAGAGATCGACGCCGCCTGCGCGACCGTGCCGCCCGCCGAGCGCGAGGCGCTGGAACTCGCCGCCGCCCGGATCCGCGCCTATCACGAACGGCAGCTGCCCGAAGATGCCCGCTGGACCGATGCCTCGGGGGCCGAGCTGGGCTGGCGCTGGACGCCGGTCGAGGCGGACTGCGGTCGCCAGCTGATTTGTCCAACAACGCCCAGGGCATGCCCGCGGGAGGTCGTTTCAACCGGTCCGTCTGGGCCACCCGAAGGGGGGCAGACTTTAAACGGGTCAGAATTGAACGCATATTCCCCCCGTCCGACATGGGCGACCCGAGCGCATGCGCGCGCAAGCGCCGATCCGGCGGCTGTTCCGGTTCGTCGCCCCCAATGCTCCCCAATAATCACTCTCTGCCTTGGGCAGACCGGCTCAACCGCAAACCGCCGGTCCCGTTCCGCCTCATGCGGAGGCGGATGACGCGGCATGCCATTCGCCGCGCACCGCACTCGACCAGCCCGTTCGGTCCCGGCAGCACGCCGCCCGTCCCGGACACCGCACCCTCCGCAACATCAGCTGAACAAATCGGGCCCTTCGGAGCCATGGACCCCGCCATGCGTGCCCATGGGACCCGGGGCCACGTTTCCGGCCCTTCGGAGGCAACGACATCACTTGCCGGCACGGTCGACGGATGCCCTGCGGCGCAAGACATTGCGGGCCGCACCCCGGGCAGGAGAAACCGGGGGAGCCGCGTGACGATCGCAGCACCCCCGGCGCAAGCAAGGTGGTTGCAAATTGCAACCGCCGTCAGAGACGGCGGAAGCGGTCGGCTTGGCGCGTGGTCCAGAAGACGGTGACATCGAAGCCCTCGTCTGTCTGGATCTCGGACTGGATCACGTTCTGCTCGAAGAGCCAGGCCCGCTTGCGGCCGTCGCCGAAGCCGAGATGGAGCAGCTCTTCGTGGCGATGGTCCTGGAATTGCTCGGCCACGGCCGACAGCAGCGTGTCGATCCCCTGCCCGGTCAGCGCAGAGATCGCGAAGATCCCCTCGCTGCGGGCGGCCCGGTTCGCGGTCTCCTCGCGCTCCGGCTCCCCGCGTCTCGGTCGAGATGGTGCAGAAGACCGTCATGGCCGGCAGCCCGGTGCTGATCGCCGTCTCCGCCCCCACCGCCACCGCGCTCCGCCTCGCCCGCGAAGCCGGGCTGACCGTCGCCGCCTTCGCCCGCGGCGACGGGTTCGACCTTTACAGCCGCCCCGAGCGCATCCACCCCGAGGATCCCCATGTCGCCTGACAAAATGGTCATGATGGCCAACCAGATCGCCACGTTCTTCAACACCCAGCCGGGCAGCGACCGGGCCGAGCGGGTGGCCGATCACCTGAACGATTTCTGGGAACCGCGCATGCCTGGTCAGCACCACCGCGCCCGAGGGCGGGTGACCTCGACGAAGCGGGCGGGTTCGCCCTGCATGTCGGCATCGAAGAACACCGGATCGGCGCCGCGCGACCGGGCGCGCGGCCTCGGCGCATCTTCGTGGCCGGTCAGCAGCTCGCGGCCGGGTCCGCGCACCGCGTAGGAAATCCGGTCGTCGGGTGCCTGCGCCAGCAGCTGGAAGGCCGAAACCGGAAGCGCGGTGACCGGCACCCCGTCCTGGATGGCAATCGATTCCGCGATGTCGTTGGCTGCGCCGACCAGAATCCGGTCATAGGCCGCCCGTGCCGCCGCGCGGCCGTTCGCCCAGGAAACCAGCGCCACGATGATCCCTCCGACGAGCAGCAGCGAAAGCACCGCGCCCGTCACCCGCGTCAGCAGGCTCTGCGGCTCAGCCATCGAGCCCGATCCGGTAGCCCAGGCCCCGCTGGGTGGTGATCGCCACCGGCGAGCCCGCCAGCCGCTTCCTGAGCCGCGCGACATAGAGCTCGATCGCATTCAGCCCGACATCGGCATCGTCGAAGCTGAAGAGCTGGCCATAGAGCCGTTCCTTGCTCTGGACCTGGCCGGGGTGGCGCATCAGCGCGCCCAGCAGCACCGCCTCGCGCCGGGTCAGCTGGAGCCGCTGGCCGTCGAGCTCGGCGCCGAGCGTGGCCGGCGAATAGCGCAGCGGGCCGAGCACCAGGCCGCAATTGCAGCGCAGCGCCTCGCGCCGCTCCAGCCGCGAGCGGCGCAGCTCGGGCTCCAGCGACAGGTGGATCGCCATGGTCACCCGCGGCGCGATCGGCATGCCCCAGCTTTCGACCGAGCCCGACAGCACCCAGTCGCGGCGCGGCAGGAACACCGCCTCCATCAGCGCGAGGCGCTCGTCGACGGGACGCTTGCGGGTGAAGGGCGGATCGGTGGGCAGCCAGTAGAAATCATCGGTGTCGAAATGCTGCGAGGCCAGCGCGCCAGCCAGGGCGCGGCCCAGCGTCGACGTTCCCGACCCGGCCGGGCCGAAGATATGCACCCGGTGTCCCTGACGATCATGAGCCCATGTCTCGTGCCGCATCGCCGCCCCATGAGTCGAGAGTTACCACAACTTGACTGTCATATGACTAAATCATGACAGTTCCCGTTGCCAAGCGCGCCGATGGATCCGGGCCCGATTCATTGCTGCGCTGCCGCATTCTCGGGCAGGCGCGGGGCCCGCCACCGGGACGAAGCACGAACACCCGCGGCAGACCGTCCGGCGCGGAGCCGGACGGAAAAAAGGCCCCCGCGGGGCGGAGGCCAGTCGCACTTTCCAGGTTCCGGTCGTTTGCTGCTCGATATCGGTATTCCGCCTGCGACCTGGACCGTGCCGGGAACGGAAAGGCAGACCCCGCAAGGTGCTGGATTGCCCCGGAAATCCCGGCCGCGATGTAGAGCTCGGGCGCCACAACCTTGCCGGTCTGGCCGACCTGCCAGTCATTCGGCGCGAAGCCGCTGTCGACCGCCGCCCGCGACGCGCCCACCGCCGCGCCCAGCTTGTCCGCCAGCGCGCCGATGATCGCGAAGCTCTCCTCGGAGCCGACGCCGCGGCCGCCCGAGACGACGATCTTCGCCGAGGTCAGCTCGGGACGGTCGCTCTCGGCCAGCTTGTCCTCGACCCATTCCGCCAGATCCGTCGCGCCCGGCACCGGAACCGTCCCGACCGGGCAGGCGCCCTGGGTGCCCGCGGCCTCGAAGGTGGAGGTGCGGATGCTGACCACCTTCTTGGAATCGCCCGATTTCACCGTCTGGATCGCGTTCCCGGCATAGACCGGACGCTCGAAGGTGTCGCCGCCGACCACCGCCGAAACATCGGTGATCACCATCACGTCGAGAAGCGCCGCGACCCGCGGCAGCACGTTTTTCGCATCCGTCGTGGCCGGGGCAACGATATGTTCATAGTCCCCGGCGAGGCTCGCGATCAGCTGCGCGGTGTTCTCCGCCAGCCGGTGGCCCAGCGACGCGTCCTCGGCCACCAGCACCTTCGAGGCGCCCGCGATCGCCGCGGCGGCCTCGCCTGCGGCCGCGGGCGGACCCGCGCGGCCGGCGAACTGAAGGCGGTGACCGGCGATGCCGAGGTGGCGCTTCTGGCCGAGGAGCGCGCGGTGCTGGAACTGGAGCTGGAACAGGCGGCGCTGCGCCACCTGCAGCTCGATTTCGGCCACCGGCTGGCCGGGGAGGCGATCCGCCGCTACCGCGACCGCCACCGCAGCGGCATGATGGAAGCGACCGAGGCGGCCTTTGCCGAGCTGACCAATGGCGGCTATCCGCGGCTGGAGACCCGGCGCGAGGGCCAGACCGAAACGCTGTTCGCATTGGACAGCGCCGGGGTGGCGCGCCAGGCGCAGGACATGTCGAAGGGCACGCGGTTCCAGCTCTACCTGGCGCTGCGGGCGGCGGCCTATGCCCAGCTCGCGGGCCAGGGCACCTGCCTGCCGTTCTTCTGCGACGACATCTTCGAGACCTTCGACGAGGACCGCACCCGCGCCGCCTGCCGGCTGATGGCGCGGATCGGGCGTTCGGGCCAGGCGATCTACCTCACCCATCACCGCCATGTCGTGGAGATCGCGCGCGAGACCTGCGGCGATGCGGTGCGCGTGCATGAGCTCGACCCTGCCCGCCCGGCCTGACCGGGCGCTGGATTTGAGGCATGCCGGGGGCAAGTCCCTGAATTGACCTGCCCCCCGCGACATTCCTCACCGTGATGTTCTGCTGGTCGGGCTGCCGACGCTGGGGCTGGGCTTGGCTGCGGCGGTGGCGCGCCGCCTCGGCCATGCCCGCTATGTCCCGCTCGGCACCTCGCGCAAGTTCTGGTACGACGAGGCGCTGTCGGTGCCGCTGGCCTCGGTGACCAGCCCCGGCGGCGGCAAGCGGCTCTATCTCGACCCCCGGATGCTGCCGCTGCTCGAAGGCCGCCGCATCGCGGTGATCGACGATGCGCTCTCGACGGGAAGCTCGATGAAGGCGGCGCTGGAGCTGCTCGCGCTGCGCAACCTCCGCCCGGTGGCGATCGGCGCGGCGATGCTGCAGACCGGACGCTGGCGCGGGGCGCTCGATCCCGCGATCCCGGTCTGCGGCGTGTTCCGCTCGCCGCTCCTCGAACGCCGCGGCGGCGGACTCTGGCCGCTGCCGGATTGACGCTGCCGCGCACTCCCCTATGATTGCCGCAGATGTCAGGGGAGTCCCGCCGCAGGGGACTGAGAGGCCGATATCGGGATGCGCGCATCCCGGGCGAGGCGACCCTTCGAACCTGACCCGGTTGGTGCCGGCGTAGGAAGACCGGAGGATTTCCCCGCAGTTCGCGTGCGGCGGTCCTTTCGGGCCGCTCCCGGTCCCGCGCCCGCCGCGCAGTTCCGGCGCCGCCCGCTTCCCCGCCGCCCCGCTTCAGGAGCCGGCGCGCCAGCGGATGGGCGGGCACCCTGAGCGCAATGCTGCGATGTCCGGCCAGCACCCGCGGCGCGATCCCGGCATCGGCGCGCAGCGGCAGCACCAAGGTCAGCGGGCCGGGCCAGAACTGCTCCAGCTTCGCCGCGGCATCGGGAATTTCGGCATAGCGCGCGGCCTCGGGGGCCTCGGCGAGATGGGTGATCAGCGGGTTGAAGCTGGGCCGGCCCTTGGCGGCGTAGATGCCCGCGACAGCCGTGTCGTCCAGCGCATTGGCGCCGAGCCCGTAGACGGTTTCCGTCGGGAAGGCGACGCAGGCGCCGTCCTGCAGCAGCCGCGCGGCCGCGGCGATGCCGGTTTCATCGGGAAGGAGCCGTTGCGTCATGGGCGTGATCCGTAACGTGGCGTTCCGGTTGTGCGGCCGGAACGGGACCGCGAGGGTGGTTGCGAGCGGCCCTAGCGCCGGATGCGCCGCATGGCAAGCCAGAGGAGGACCCGCATGTCCTATCGCGCCCCCGTCTCCGACCACCTGTTCCTGCTCGGCAAGGTGCTGGGCTATGGCCGGGTGGCGGCCACGGCGCGCTTTGCCGAGGCCGGGCCGGACACCGCGGCGGCGATCCTCGGCGAGGCCGGAAAGCTCTGCGACGGGGTGCTGTCGCCGCTGCAGCGGGCGGCCCCGAAGGCGGCGAGGCCCGAGACGGCCGACAGGCCGGGATCGTTGCAGACCGTGGCCAGCGCGTCGGTCTGCCGTGCCTGTGCTGCCAGCCTGGTGATCAGCTGCTCCTGCGCCACGCCGCGGTCGCCGCCGATCAGCGCCAGCAGGTAGTGCAGGTCGGCGAAGACCAGGCTGCCGTCATCGACGCGGCTCTCGGCCAGGCCGGCCAGCTCCTCCCAGCGGGGCCCCACGGCATGGCCCTCCAGTTCCAGCCGCATCAGCAGCGAGGTGGCATTGGCGATGTCGCGGTAGTCGTCGGTCTTCTCGGCGCGGATCTTCGCATCGTAGAGCGCCAGCGCCTCGGCGGCCTCGCCGCGGTCGAGATGCAGCAGCGCCTTGTGCCACCAGACATGGTAGCGGAAATTGTTCGCGCCCTCCCAGACCGCCCGGTTGCCCTCGATCAGCGCGATGCCCTCGGCGCTGCGCCCGGTCATGTCATGGACATGCGCCACCGCGTGCAGCCCCCAGGCATCGTCGGGGGCCGCCGAGATCGCCGCCAGCCCGGCCGCCTCGGCTTTGGCATAGGCGCCGGTTTCCTCCAGCGCGAAGGCGTGGCAGCCCATCGCATAGCCGCGCCCGGGATGGTCCCCGCCATGGGCCGCCAGGACCCGCTCCACCGACCGGCGCATCTGCCCGCGACGCTCGACTGGCCAAGCTATGCCTCGGGGCGGTCGCGCGGGCTGCCGCTGTTCCTGCTGTCGGCGCGGCTGGTGGCGATGGCCGGGCAGAAGGTGCTGATCCATGGCTGGAACAGCCACCAGAACCCCAATGCCGATGTCCGCGCGCATCTCGGCGAGGCCGGGATCGCGGCGGCGACGACGCCCGAGGGCGCGCGCATGGCGCTGGAGGCGAACGGCATCGTCTATGTGCCGCTCGAGGCGATGGATGCGGAGCTCTTGCGGGTGGTGCGGCTGCGCGACGAGCTGGGGCTGCGCTCGCCGGTCAACACGGCGCTCAGGGCGATGAACCCGGGCGGCGCGCCGGCCTGCGTGCAGGGCGTGTTCCATCCGCCCTATCGCGGGCTGCAGCAGGATGCGGCGGCGCTTCTCGGCGAGAAGGACCTGATGGTGATCAAGGGCGGCGGCGGCGAATTCGAGCGCCATCCCGCCAAGGCGATCCTGGTCTACGGGCTGGAAGCCGGGGCGATCCACGAGCAGACGGTGGAGCCGCTGATCGGGGAAACCCGCCGCCTGGCCGACGAGGACCCGGTGCCGGGCGACCTGGGACGGCTCTGGTCGGGCGCGCGCGCCGATGCCTTTGCCGAGGCGACGGTGACCGGCACCGCGGCGCTGGCGCTGGGGCCAGCAGCTCCGGCACGGCTGCGGGCGCGGCGGCCCCGTCGAAGGGAGAGGACGGCAGGCGGGTGGCGAACCACGCCAGCCCGCCGCCGAGGATGACGGCGGCGAGGACAAGGAAGGAAAATAGACGTTTCACGGCAATCCGGTCTCGGCAGTGGCGCGGCCCGCAAGGAGCCCTGGCGCCGGCGGATGGAATGGCGCGCCGGAGCCATCTGTCCCGGCGCGGTCTCTGGACGGGCGGCTCAGGTGCCGAAGCTGTATTGCGACAGCGGCATGTTGCGGTAGCGCTGCCCCCTGAGCGCGGAGAGCGCGTTGACCACGGCGGGCGGCACGGCGGGAACGCCGATCTCGCCGACGCCGCCGATCGGCGCGCCGCTCTCGATCACCTTCACATGCACGCGCGGCATCCGCTCTGCGGGCAGGATCGGATAGAGGTCGTAGTTGCGCGCCACAGGCTCGCCGTTCTCGTATTCGGCATGTTCGACCAGAACCTGGCTGAGGCCGAGCGCCGTGGCCGACTGCACCTGCGCCGCGACGAGGCGCGGGTTCACGACCATGCCCGGATCGACCGCCTGCCAGATGTCATGCACGACGACCTGACCGGCCTCGACCGAGACCTCGGCGATGGCGGCGGCGAGGCTGCCGAAGGGCGCGGCGGTGGCCACGCCCGGCGATGATCGCCGCCAGCCCTTCGAAGCCGGTCGGCGCGGCATGGCCGGGCTTCGTCTCGGTGGCGAAGACCGGACCGGCGCCGACATAGTCGACCAGCCGCGGGTCGATGGCGGCGGCATGCTCCGGCGTCTCCACCGAGATGCCGAGGATCATGTCGGGGCCGATCCGCATCCGCGCCTCGTGCGCGGGCATGTCGCCCTGGCCCAGATGTAGCCCCTCGGCGCCGATCTCGACGGCGGCGGCGACATTGTCGTTGACGATCAGCGGCACGCCGGTCCCGGCCAGCGCCGCCTTCAGCGCGCGGCCGGCGGCCACGAATTGCGCTTGGCCGCAGGTCTTGTCCCGGAGCTGCACGGCAGTCACCCCGCCGGTCACGGCGCGGGCGGCGGTCTCGGCCATGCCGATGGCCTCGCAGAGCTCCGGGTCGAGCACCAGATAGACGGAGAGGTCGATCGTCCTCATGCCCTGCGCACCCGCGCCAGATCCATGTCTTCGGGCTGCACCAGGGCCAGCGCATCGACGAAGGCGGGGACGAAGCTGCCCGGACCGGCGCTGTGCAGCGCGGCGCGCTCGCCCGCGACGGCGAAATGCATCAGCGCGGCCAGCGCCGCCTCGAAAGGCTCGGCCACGGCAGCATAGCCGCCCATCAGCGCGGTGAGCGCGCGCCGTCGCCGCCGCGGCGATCAGCCCGGGCACGGAATCCGCCGCCGGCGAGCCGTTGCACAGGTTGCCGGCCAGCGTGGCGCGGCCCTGCACCTGGGTCGAGCCGACAAGTTCCATCCCCTCGACGACGCCCGGCCAGTCAGCACACAGCTCCGCATGCGCGCCGAGCTTCGCGCCGGAGACGGCGATGCCGATCCGCCAGCCGCCATCGGCAGTGCGGGCGATGTCATGCACGCCGGGAATCTTCTTGAGGTCGATCAGGTCGTCGGGAAGCACCATGCCCGCGCGCATCTGCACCAGGACATCGGTGCCCCCGGCGAGGAAGCGCGTCACCCCGCCTGCCGCGCCGGCCAGCCTGGCGGCGTCCTCGAATGTGGATGGTGTATGGTAGTTCATCTACGTCCCCTGGTGGCTCCGTCGGAGGGGCCTTCCGGCCCGCCGCCATTCGCTTCCCTTCGGGCCGCCTCCCGGTCATCCGCACCATGCGGATGCCCCGCTGCCGACGCATGCAAGCCCCGGCACCCAGCCCGTCATGCGCGAACCTTGCCCCGCCCTCCGCCCCGGCGCAAGCCAACTCCACCGGCGGCGCGCCCATTCCCCTGCGACCGCCCCCGCCGAGGCAGGGGAATTGCATTTGGCCCTGAGGTCCCGAGGCGCCGCGCTTGGCTGCACCGCGATCTCAGCCCCGAATCCGATGCGCTGGTCTCCAGCTTCCGGCTGGGCGGCGAGGTGGCCTACCAGCTGCGCGACGCGGTCAGCGGCGAGGTCCTGGCCGGTCACCGGGCCGATGAGGGGATGATGCCCGCGAGCACCTGCAAGGCGATCACCACCGCCTATGCGCTCGACCATCTCGGCCCGGCCTACCGGTTCCGCACCCGGCTCCTGGCGACCGGGCCGCTGCGCGAGGGCCGGCTGGAGGGCGACCTGATTCTCGCGGGCGGCGGCGATCCGACGCTCAGCTCCGACGATATCGACGCGCTGCTCGACCAGCTTGCCGCGCTCGGCCTGCGCGAGGTCGCGGGCGGCTTCAAGGTCTGGGACGACGCGCTGCCCTATGTGGCCGAAATCGACCCGGGCCAGCCCGACCATCTGGGCTACAATCCTTCGGTCTCCGGGCTGAACCTGAATTTCAACCGGGTCCATTTCCAGTGGCAGCAGCAGGGCAGCGGCTACCGGATCGACATGGATGCGCGTGCCAACCACGTGGTGCCGCCGGTGCGGATGGTGACGATGAGCACCTCGAACCGCAGCGGCCCGATCTTCGAGGTCGAGGACGCGCCGCCCGGGACCGAAGCCTGGACCGTGGCGCGGCCGGCGCTCGGCGGGGCGGCCGCCTGGCGCAGCTGCGGACCGAGCCCGGCGCGCAGCGCGTTGGCGAGCCTGAGCCCGGCGCGTTCGGTCAGCGCCTCGGGCCAGACCAGAAGGTCGCCGAGTTCCTCATGGACCAGCGCGAAGGAGCGGATCTTCGAGCGCTTGGCCTTGGAGGCGGCGTGGAACAGTCCGTCCACCGCATCCTCGACCCGCTCGAAGGCGCCGTGGCTGACCGCCAGAACGGCGACCCGGCCGCGTTCATAGGGCGAGAGATCGGCGCGGATCTCGTTCTCCTCGACCATCGCCAGATAGGCCCGCGCGGCGGTGCCGGGCTCGCGCACGATCGCCTTGATCTGCGCGAAAGCCGGATCGCCGGTCTCGGCCTCCAGGGCGCGGATCGCGGCCAGGCGGCGGAACCCCGACAGGAGCCCGAAGCGCGCCCCGGAGGCGTCGGTCTCGGACAGCTCGAACACCTCCACCGGCAGGCGCAGGCCGCTGGCACGGATCGAGGATTTCAGCTCGGCCATCTCCTCGGGATCGAGCTGCATCCGGTCGCGGGTCAGCTCGTCGGCAATGATGTCGCGCGTGGCCAGGTTGAGCAGCACGCGGCCCTCGGCGGCGGCGCTGCGGTAGCTGTCGGCATCCTTGCGGTCGCGGGCGCGCTCGGCGCGTTCCTCGGGGGGCGGGGGTGCGGCAGGCGGCATCGACGCCGCCCTGGTCCGCCGCGCGCTGCGCGCCACGTTCGGCGCGATGCTGGGCCTGCCCGTCCTGCCGCATGACCTGCGCCACGGATTCCTGTCGGTGCTGCATCTCCTCCTTTATGTCGGCGCAACGGCTGAACGGGAGATCACGGCGCTCACCGGCTGGCCGGCAGAGGAGCAGGAACGCATCCGCCGCCGGATTGCCGGGCCCGCTGGGGACCCGGTACGGCTCGATTCCCGCTTCGCGGCACTCGCCGGACATGCAGCGGCGGAACAGACGACGATCCCGACCTACTGCCATCTGAGCGATCTCGGGCTCGGCATCCTGATCCGCGGGGCGCAGGAGCGCCTACGGGCCGAAGTCGCCGCGCGGATGCTGCGGATGAATGCCGCAAGGGTGCGGCCGCTGGCGGATGCCGATGGCATGGTCCGGCTCGAGGACCTGCGGCCTCTGGTCCTCGAGGACCTCGACTCCCGCTGGATCGGGGCGGGCGAGGAGCCGGAGCGCGGTGCTCCGGCAAGCGCCGCTGCAGAGGACCCGCTGACGCCGGAGCTCGCTCATGTGCTGCTTTCGCGCCTGCAGGACGGGCAGCCGCCGGAGGAAGTGGCCCGCGACCTGGCCCGGCCGCCGGAGGAGGTCGGACCGCCTGCGGACCGCCCGCGGCCTGCGCGAGGCTGTCGACCACATAGGCCGGCACGAAATGGCTGGGCGCCGGGCCGTCCCATTCCGGCGGGGCGAGATATTTCCAGCCGGCCAGCCCCACCGTGTCGCCGGGCCGCATCCCGCAATCGCGCAGCACGGCGGCGAGGTTCGGGGCGGTGTCGCGCCATTGGGCCATCAGGCTCAGCGACTGGCAGAGCACCGGCTCCACTCCGGGCAGGCGGCTCAGCGCGACATGCGACACGTTCTCGTTGCCGGTCACGATCAGCCGCTGGCCCTGCGGGCCGAGCAGCAGCAGCGCCTCTTCGAAGCGCGGGTCGAAGCCGGTGAGGAAGGCGATGTTGGCGGCATGTTCGCGGTCGGCATAGACGGCGGTCCAGGTACAGCCCGCGCGGGCGTGCAGCGCATCGCAGCGCGCGGCATAGACTTCGGCCGGGATCTGCGGCTGCGCGTCGGCCAGCGGGATCTGCGGCAGGGCGACGGGCCGGAGGCCGGGTTTGGCGGGGATGTCTTTCATGGATGTCTCGCAGGCAGGAAGCCGATGTCGGAAGGGCGGAGCGCGCAGGTGAGCGGGCCGGGGGCGGGCAGGGCGGCGGCGCCCGAGGGCAGCATGGCCACGATCTGCTGGCCGTCGGCGCTGAGACAGCGGGCCAGTGGCGAAGCACCCGGGGCGATGACCTGTCGGAGGCGGACCGTTGCTTCGTCGATGCCAGCCTCGACGCTGCGAAGCGGCGTCAGGGGGAAGCGGCTGCGCGCAAGGCGGAACTGGAAGATGCGCGCCGACGGGCAGATCGGCGGCGCAAGCTTTTGCTGCAGGTCCTGACCGCCGCGTTCCTGGTTGCTTCAGCGTTGGGAGCGGTGGCTTTCCGGAGTTCGAAGAGCGCTCTTACAGCGAATGCGGAACTGACTTCTGCAGTCGGGAATCTTGAGAAATCAAACCGGCAGCTGGACGAAGCGCTTGTGGCCGAAGAAGATGCCCGGAGGACCGCCGAAGCCGCAACCGCGGCGGCGCAACTTGCGGCCGATCGGCTGGCTCAGGAGGTGAACCGGGCGGACGCGGCACTGGCGACCGCAGAGGCGGAGCTTCGCCGACGCCAGACCAGCTGGTCCCGGCTGGCGGCTCGAATGGCGCGCAAACAACTCGGCGAGGGCCAGCCGGACCGTGCGCTCGCCGTAGCCGTCAGCGCGTTTCCGGAAGACAGCAGAGACCATTGGCGCAGCTTGAACGCCGCTTCCGGCATTGCGCCGCTTTTGCACGACGCGCTGGCCCGGTCGCAGATCGACTTGACGCTGCGGGGCCGCGCAATCTCGACGCGGCGCCGCAGAAGGCAGGCGAGGCCGCCCGGAGCTCTCCCGGGCGGGCCATGCGGCGTCTGTGGCTTTGGCGGTGCAAAGGGCGGGAAGCCACGCTTCCGCTCGCCTCGCCGCGTCGAGAGGCGCTGCGAAGGGCCCCGTGAAATGGCAAGACAGCCTCGGGCGGTCGGGACATTCCCGCGATGGCTCTCCGCGTCCTTTCCGGGCCGCATGCCCGCCGGGGAAGCGCCGATGCCATGTGCGGGGCGCGGGGATGGCGGCGGGCCGGGCCTTGCGGGTCGCCGAGCGCAGATGGGAACGGCAACGGGGCGGGCATCTTCCGGGTGCGGGCGCGATGGAGCGAGTGCCGATGTGCTCCTTTGGCCTTGTCCATGACGCGGCGGCGTTGTGCGCTTCGGCCGGACCGTCGGCTGCGAAGCGGCGAGGCTCCGTTCGTTGCCAGCAGTCCGGCTGGAGCGCATCCGCATTCTTCCGTCATGCCGCCGCCGGAGAAAACTCCGGGTGCGCATCCCCGGGCGGACCTGGCGGCAGCGCCGGGACCCGTGCGGCTGCGCTGGCGCTCCATGGCGGTTCGCGAGCGCATGCCGCACTCACTGTGGCCGAGCGGCCCGGATGCCGGTCCGGCTTTCGGGGACGAACGCGCCGTCCTGCGGCTGGTCCGCATCGTCGCCGCGTCGGCGCATCAGGGCACGCTGACCGCGGCGCAGGGCCGGTCCTACGAGCACACGCTGATGGCGGCACGCACGAGCGAACTGTCGGCGATGGCGCGGGTGCTCTGGGGGCGCGGCAATTACGGGCGCACCTTCCAGATGCTGCCGGGCTTCCTCTTGTGCCTGCGCGACCACGGGCTCGCCGTCCCGGAGGAGCTGCGCGATCTCGCGCTGCTGGCACCGGGCGAGGCGCGGGAATGGACCTTCGCCCAGGGCGAGAACCGCTTCGCCAAGCTCTACCACTACAAGACCGCCGCCACCGCGATGGGCTCGCTCGCGCGCTACCGCTGGGGCGAATGGGGCTATCAGGAAACCGTGCTGCAGATGCGGATCGGCAGCGACCCGGATGCCCAGATCTGGGTGAACCATCCCAGCGAGGTCATCCATTGCGGCTTCGGCCGCCCGTCCTATTGGGGCGGCTGCGGCACCATTCCGCGGGTCCACCAGTACCGCAATCTGGCCGTCGCGGTCTTCGAGGCCGCCGGGGAACTGCCGGGCTTCTCGCATGCCTGGTTCCCGCAGGCGGTCTTCGACGCGACGCGCGGCGGCGCGGACTGGCGCGCGGCCCGCTCCGGCGCGGCGGCAAGCCCGGAAAGAAGGCGCCGAAGACCGAGGCCCCGGCCAAGCCGGAGCCGGAAGCGGCGCCCGAAGACGCGCGCTCCCCGCTGCAGCGGCTGGCCGACAGGTTCAAGTGACCGCTCAGGCGCCGTAGGGCAGCCAGACGGTCTTCACCTGCGTCGCGGCGGCCAGGAACTCCGCTGCGTTGGATTTGGTCCAGTCAAGCCGCCGCGGCAGCCATGTCCGCTTGAGGTTCCCCGCCGCGCCGGTTTCGATCGCGGCGGAGAGGTCCGCACCGGCAAAGCTCCAGACCGCCTCGACATCTGCATGCTGGGCGAGCACCGGCATCAGCGCGGCCGTCTCGCCGGTGATCATGTTGACCGTCCCGCCCGGCACGTCCGAGGTGTCGAGGATCTGGCAGAACTCCGTCGCGATCAGCGGATAGGCATGGGAAGCCACCGCGACGCAGGCATTGCCCGTGGCCAGCGCCGGGGCGATGCAGGAGACCAGCCCCAGGAGCGCCGGCGCATCCGGCAGCGCCATGCCGATCACGCCCGCGGGCTGGTTCAGTGCCACCGCCATCGCCTTGCCCGGCACAGGCTTGACCGCGCCGTCCTGCTTGTCCGCCCAGGCCGCCCAGGCGAAGAGCCGCTCCAGCGAGGCCTCGACCTCCTGCGCTGTCTTGCCGTCCCGCGCGCCGCCGGGCTGCCGAGGCGGTTTCGGGCGGAGTTCCATGCCGGGCGGTCTTTCGGCCATGGAGGCCTGCGGATATTCGGCAAGCCTGGGGCGGCCGGTCCGCGGCGGGCCGGAGAAGCCCGGCTGGCCGGAGTCCCGGCCCGGTCTCTCCGGCGTCGATCCGGTGAAGGCGGCTTCTTCGAGCGGGAAAGAGCTCGGGCGGAGGCGGCAGCCGTCCGGTTCAGCCGGACGCGGCTCCGCAATGCGGCGGAACCGCCAGCCCGGTGGCGGGCGGTCTTGCGGCAGTGCAGACGGGGTCTGTTCAGCGCTTCCGGGCAGCGCGGCGCCCGGCCGTTTCCTCCGGAGCCGATCCTGAACAATGCGATCAGGCCTCGGCAAAGGCCTGATCCAGGTCTCGGTATCCGTTCATGAGCGCCAGAACCAAGGCCATGAGCCAGTCCCGAATGGACCGGAGGCGGGTGGGGACCTTGCGGATGTCGTGGCCGCAGCCGCAGGGAGCGGCAAATATGGCGCCGCCGTCGGTCCCGTTCAGCGGCAGCGCGCCAGCTGTCCGCCGTTCGGCCCGCTGACTCGGACCGGTGGCGTTCGGCGCCGCGCCGTGGCCGATCCCGGGCTCGATGGCCGAGGGCGCTGCGCAGCTGCCGCGCCGCCGGAGACGACGAGATCGTGCTGGCCGTCGCCAATCCCGGCGCGGAGCTCGCGGCGCGGTTCGGCGCGCTGGCGGAAGAGCTCGGCGGGATCGAGCTCCGGCTGATGCAGGATGTTCCGGCGGAGCGCGCCTGGTATGCCAGCCTGCGCTACATGATCGCGCCGGAGCTGATGCGCGCCCATGCCCGGCCGGTCTTCGTCTTCGACATCGACATCCTGTTCCGCGAAAGCCTGGCGGCGTTCTTCGCGCGGAGCCGGCTGGCGCGCGACCGCATCGGGCTCCGGGTCTCGCCGCGCTACTGCTATCCGTGGCAGCGGATCACGGTGAACAGCCTCTATCTGCCCTACACCGCCGAGGCGCAGGCCTTCGCGGCGCATATGCGGCTGTTCCTCGAGATGCAGTTCAGCGTGCCCGGCTCGCCGGATCTGTGGTGGATCGACCAGAACGCGGCGCTGTCGGCCTCGGTCCATGCGCCGCCGGAGGCGCTGCAGGCCCTCGACGTCAACGGCTTCGTCAGCTTCCCGCGGGACTGAGCTCGGCACCGGCGCGGCGGTTCAGGGTCTCCGCCCGCTCCGCGCCGATCTCCCCGGCGGCTTCCGCTTCCGCGACCGCCGCCGCGAAGCCGCGGCACAGGCGCAAGCATGGCGGCTCGAAGCGGCGTGTTCGCGGTGCCGCTCGGTCCGGTGGCGCGGCCCGCTCATTCCTCAACCGCTTCGCTGCCCTCGGTATCCCGGTCACCGTGGCAAAGGGATAAGTCTGTCCGGGGAAAGGGGACCTGCGGTCGCAAGCTGATTTGCGCAACGGCGCCCGCCAAGTCTGGTCCGCGTTCCGTCCGCGGCCGCCGGTCCCAAGCGGCGCGCCTGCCTGTCCGCGGGTTGCACTGCGGGCCGAGCTGGTCCAACCTGCGGAAAGAACTGCTGTCGCGGAGGCCGGGAGCCGCCGCGGAGCGAACGAGCCGGACAATCGGAGTCAGGCATGACGCTCGACAGCTTGCATGCGGCGATGGCCGCAACGACCGATCCCGCTGGCGTCTGGGATGTGCTCTGCGGCTATTTCCGCGCGCAGGGGGCCGTTTGGCTGCAATACCAGACGGTCGATCTGTTCCGGGATCCGGAGGAGCCGTTGCCTGGGCGCCTGTACTGGGCCGGCGATGCGTCCTGGGAGGGCGCGCGGCTGGACGGAGGGGGCGGCGATCCGCTGGCGGAGCAGGCGCTCGGCAGCGGCCTTCCGGCCTTCTGGGCGGCGCCTGCAGAAGCCGGGGCGGCACGCGGCCGACGAGGGGGCACCGCCGTCGCCGGCGGCTTCGCCCACGTCCGGGCTGCCGTCGGCGAGGGACTGCGGGACGGGGAGGGGGTGACCGGTCCTGTCGGTCGGGTCCTGACGGTCCGGACCACTGCGGGATGATGCGGCGGACGGCCCTCCCCCGCGCCCCCGAGGCTTTGCGGGGTTGCGTCATGCAGGAGAGGCCGGCAGACCAAGGCGGAGGCGACCGGGCCGGACCAAGCCTGAAAGCTTCCGGGGGGCACGGGCGTTGGCGGACAAAGCCAGGCGGAGTCATCTCATGTGTCCGGCATGCTAGCTGGGCGGCATGCGCAGGCCTCCGAAGACGGTGCAAAAGGCCGCCAACTGGCGCAGCTGCAATCAGGCGTCGAGGCAGCGAGGCTCCCTGACCATCCGGTCGGAGCCCTCGATCCTTCGAGGCCATGGGACGGCGCGGCCGCCAGCTGTCCCGTGGCGAGGCTGCGATCCGGGCCTGCCTCGCCCTCCTGGGGCTGCCGGGCCTGTCGCTCCGCCAGAGCGGGCCATGGAGGCGCCGCAGGTCCAAGCGGGGTGCCGGATCGCACCAGCCGAACGGGCAGGAAGGGCGCCGGGGACCTGCCGCCCGAGGGATTCCGCGGTTTGCGTTGATTCGTTCTGCCAGGGCGAGGTCCGCGGCCAGGGTCTCGGCACGGAAGCTCATGCGTGCACCCGGTTCTTCGGCAAGAGCGCGTCGAACCCGTCGGCCGCCTGCCCCGAGGCCATCTGCGCCAGCAGCGCGCCGGTGGTCGGGCCCAAGGTGAAGCCCTGGTGCCCATGGCCGAAATTCATCCACAGCCCGGCATGTCCCGGCGCGGCGCCGACCAGCGGCAGCATGTCCGGCAGGCAGGGCCGCGTGCCGGACCACTGGGGCTCGCCGATGCGTTCTCCGGTCTCGATCAGGTCGGAAATCCCTGCATGGCCGCGCTCCAGCTGGCGCGTGTCGGGGGCGCTGGCACGGGTCACCAGCGCCGCGCCGGTCGCAAGCCGCAGCCCGTCCGTCATCGGCGTGGCAACGATGCCGTTATCCACGTCGAGGAAGGGCCGCACGGGCATGCGCGGCGCTGCGAAATGGCCGTGATAGCCGCGCTTGTAGACCATCGGAATGCGGTAGCCGAACCGTGCCAGAATGCGCGGCGACCAGGGGCCGAGGGCGATGACGGCATGCTCCGCTGCGGCGGCGCCCTCGGCGGTGTCGACCTGCCAGCCGGTGCCGTCCTGCCGCAGGCTCGACGCATCGCCGGACAGCACCCGAGATCGCGGGCGATGGCGAAGGCGCCCTTGATCCGCTCGCTGGCCTTGTCCCAGTCGCGCCGCACCACGATCTTGTTGTCCTTGATCTTCGCCAGCCCCTTTTCCGACTGCACGTATTCCACCAGCCCGGCCGGGTTCGGGTACTTGTCGTTGTGGAACTGGATGGTGACGCCCTTCGGCCCGCCATCGAGCTTGGCAATTGCCGCCCGTTTGCACTCGGCCTTGATCCGCACGACCAGAAGCAGCGTGTTGACCTCGCGCGGCAGCTTGCCGAAGCGGTCGATCAGCTCGGCGGCGAAGCCTTCGAGCTCCACCTTGGTGGTCAGCCCCGAAAGGCGGCGGTAGAGCCCCAGCCGCACGTCCAGATCGGGCACGTACTCCTCCGGGATCAGCACCGGGACGCCGAGGTTGATCTGCGGCGCCCACTGGCCGTCATCCTCGAGCACGCCCTCGGCCTCGCCCGAGCGGATCTTCAGCACCGCCTCTTCCAGCATGTGCTGGTAGAGCTCGTAGCCGACCTCCTTCATCTGGCCGGATTGCTCCTCGCCGATCAGGTTGCCGGCGCCCCGGATATCAAGGTCTTGCGAGGCCAAGGTGAAGCCCGCGCCGAGGCTGTCGAGCGAGCCCAGAACGCGCAGCCGCTTCTCGGCGGCAGGCGTCAGCTTCATCCGCGGCTTCGTCGTCATGTAGGCATAGGCCCGGGTCTTCGAGCGGCCGACGCGCCCGCGGATCTGGTAGAGCTGCGCCAGGCCGAACATGTCGGCGCGGTGCACCACCATGGTGTTCGCGGTCGGGATGTCGAGGCCGGATTCCACGATGGTCGTGGCCAGCAGGACGTCGAACTTGCCGTCATAGAAGGCGTTCATCCGGTCATCCAGATCGCCCGCCGCCAGCTGGCCATGAGCGACGACAAAGGTCACCTCCGGCACCTGCTCGCGCAGGAATTCCTCGATCTCCGGGATGTCGGCGACGCGCGGCACGACGAAGAAGCTCTGCCCGCCGCGGTAGTGTTCGCGCAGCAGCGCCTCGCGCACGGTCACCGGGTCGAATTCGCTGACATAGGTGCGGATCGCCAGCCGGTCCACGGGGGGCGTGCCGATGATCGACAGGTCGCGCACCCCCGACAGGCTCATCTGCAGCGTCCGCGGGATCGGCGTCGCGGTCAGGGTCAGAACATGGATGTTCGACCGCATCTGCTTCAGCCGCTCCTTGTGGGTGACGCCGAAACGCTGTTCCTCGTCGATGACCAGCATGCCGAGATTCTGGAACTTCACCTGCTTGGCCAGCACCGCATGGGTGCCGACCACGATGTCGATCGTGCCGTCTGCCAGCCCCTTGCGGGTCGCGGTTGCCTCTTTCGCGGAGACGAAGCGGGAAAGCTGGCGGACCTCCAGCGGGAAGCCGCGGAAGCGCTCCTCGAAGGCCTTGGCANTGCTGCCGCGCCAGAAGCGTCGTCGGCGCAATGACGGCGACCTGCTGGCCCGCCATGGCGGCGACAAAGGCGGCGCGCATCGCCACCTCGGTCTTGCCGAAGCCGACATCGCCGCAGACCAGCCGGTCCATCGGGCGGCCGCGTTCCAGGTCATCCAGCGTGTCCTCGATGGCGCGCAGCTGGTCGTCGGTCTCGGTGTAGGGGAAACGCGCGCAGAACGCGTCCCACATGCCNCTCGGGCGCGGCGAGGATCGGCGCCTTGCGCAGCTCGCGTTCGGCAGCGATCCGGATCAGCCGGTCGGCGATCTCCTTGATGCGCTCCTTCAGCCGCGCCTTCTTGGCCTGCCAGGCGCCGCCGCCGAGCTTGTCGAGCAGCCCGTCCTCGTGGCCGTAGCGGCTGAGCAGCTCGATATTCTCCACCGGCAGATAGAGCCGCGCAGCCTCGGCATACTCGATGTGGATCATCTCATGCGCTGCGCCAAGCGTGTTGATGACCTCGAGCCCCTGGTAGCGGCCGACGCCATGCTCGACATGCACGACCAGATCGCCGGGCGAAAGCGTCTGAAGTTCGGTCAGGAAGTTCTCGGCCCGCTTGCGTTTTTTCGGCGCGCGGATCAGCCGGTCGCCGAGCACGTCCTGTTCCGAGACGACGGTCATGCCCTCGGCTTCGAACCCGTGCTCCAGCGCCCACACCGCCAGGTTGANCCGATTTCTCTTTCTGAGAAACGTCCCGGAAATCCTTGATTTCCTTGGCGCCCAGCAGGTCTTCGTCTTCCAGCAGGCCCTTCAGCCGCTCGCGCGCACCTTCGGAATAGCTGGCGACGATCACCGGACCGGATTTCAGCTTTGCCTTAAGATGGTCCGCGAGTGCACTGAAAACGTTGACGTTCTCCAATTGCCGCTCGGGCGAGAAATTGCGGCCGATGCGCCCCCCGGCATCGATCACGCCGGGCCCGGTCGCCTGCTGCAGCGGGTTCAGCCGCATAACCCGGCGGCCCGCGACCGCCGCCTCGAAGGCCGCGTCGTCGAGATAGAGCAGCTGCGGCGGACAGGGCTTGTAGACCGAAGCCAGCCGCTTGCGGTCGGCCATCGCCTCGCGCCGCGCGTCATACTGGTCGGCGATCGTCTCCCAGCGCGAGCTTCGCGCCGCATCGAATTGATCGTCCAGCATGACCGACGCGCCGGGAAGGTAGTCGAACAGCGTCTCCAGCCGCTCGTGGAAGAACGGCAGCCAGTGCTCCGCCCCCTGATGCTTGCGCCCCGCCGAGATCGCTTCGTAGAGCGGATCGTCGGTGCCCGCCGCGCCGAATTCGATCCGGTAATTCTGCCGGAACCGCGTCACAGCCGCCTCGTCGAGAACGATCTCCGAGACTGGGGCCAGCTCGACCTCCTTCAGCGTCTCGGTGGTGCGCTGCGTCACCGGATCGAAGCGCCGGGCGCTGTCCAGCGTATCGCCGAAGAGGTCGAGCCGCACCGGCCCGCCTTCGCCCGGCGGATAGATGTCGATGATGCCGCCGCGCACCGCGTAGTCGCCCGGCTCCATCACCGTGGGCGACTGGGTGAAGCCCATCCGCACCAGGAATTTCTTCAGCCCCGGCTCGTCGATCCGATGGCCGACCTGCGCGCGGAAGGCTGCCTCGCGCAGGAGCTCGCGCGCCGGGATCTTCTGCGTGGCGGCGTTCAGCGTGGTCAGGATCGCGAAGCGCGCCGGCATGCCATGGACCAGCGCCGCCAGCGTCGCCATCCGCGCCGCCGAGATGTCCGGGTTGGGCGAAACCCGGTCGAAGGGCAGGCAATCCCAAGCCGGAAAGGAAAAGACCGGCATCTCGGGCGCGAAGAAAGCCAGCGCCGCGCGCATCGCCTCCAGCCGCTTGTCGTCGCGCGCCACATGCAGGACCGGGCCCGCCGACCGNCTCGACCTCGCGCAAGAGCAGCCGGGCATCATAGCCTTCGGGCGCGCCGCCGACGGTCAGGTGATTGGGATCGGTCATGGTCAGAAACTCCTTCGCCCCGAAGGGGGTAGCGCCGGGGGCCGTGCTGTCAACCGCCCAGCCGCTCAGAGATAGGCGCNGGGACAGCACCTGGTTCATGCCNGAACACGGNCCGAGACGAAGATCGCCGCGAAGGAAAGCAGCTGCAGATGCAGCCGCAGGCGCTTCAGTTCCGCCATCAGCGGATCGACCTCGGTCTCCATCTGCGACATGCGCCGCGCCGCGCGCCAGACCATTCCCTGGCTGGCCGCGAGCGGCAGCGCCAGGAGCAGCAGCGCCTGCGCCAGTTCAGCGCCGAGCAGCGACAGGCCCAGCAGGGAGCTGAGCGCAAAGGCCCAGACGCCGGTGAACCAGACCCGCGCGCGTTCGCTGTAGCCGAGCTGCCGCGCCANCCCCGGCGCGCAGGANGCGCGAAGGCNATCCCGGTCGCCGCCCACCGCGCGGGCGCGGTCGTAATGCTCCATCGGGATGCCCATCGGCGCATGCGCGATGCGGGTCCAGACCAGGGCGGCAACGATCCAGTACCAGAGGCTGGAAAACGCCGAAGCGGAGATCAGGTCGAAAGGGCTCAGGGGCACGGGCGGCAGGCTNCCGGATCGTCACGAGGGTGTGACGGTGCTAACGCCAAGTGACGGCGAGGGCCAGCCTTGAGATGCGCGCCATTCCGTNGGCACTCGGGGCCACCGTTCAAGCCGGAGTCCGAGATGACCAGCCCCCACGCCTTCCAGATGCGCCAGCGCCCCCGCCGCACCCGCCAATCCGACGCCATCCGGCGGCTGGTCTGCGAAAGCTCGCTGTCGGTGTCGGACNCTGATCTGGCCGATCTTCGTGCGCGAAGGCGAAAACATCGAGGAACCGGTCGCGTCGATGCCGGGCGTCATGCGCTACTCCGTCGACCGCGCGGTCGCGGCTGCCCAGGGCGCGGCCGATCTGGGCATCCCGGCGATCTGCATTTTCCCCTATACCGACCCGTCGCTGAAGACCCCGGGCTGCGAAGAGGCCTGGAACCCCGAGAACATCTCGAACCGGGCGATCCGCGCGATCAAGGCGGCCGTGCCGCAGCTCGCGGTGATGACCGACATCGCGCTCGACCCCTATAACAGCAACGGCCATGACGGCATCGTCCGCGACGGCGAGATCGTCAATGACGAGACCGTCGTGGCGCTGGTCAGGATGGCGCTGGCGCAGGCCGAGGCCGGGGCCGACATCCTCGGGCCGTCGGACATGATGGACGGCCGGATCGCCGCGATGCGCGACGCGCTGGAGGCGGCGGGCCACCAGAATGTCACGATCATGAGCTATTCGGCGAAATACGCCTCGGCCTATTACGGGCCGTTCCGCGATGCGGTGGGCGCGACCGGGGCGCTCAAGGGCGACAAGAAGACCTATCAGATGGATCCGGGCAATTCCGACGAGGCGCTGCGGATGATCGCGCGCGACCTCGAGGAAGGCGCCGACATGGTGATGGTCAAGCCGGGACAGGCCTATCTGGACATCTGCCACCGGGTGAAAAGCGAGTTCGGCGTGCCGACCTTCGCCTACCAGGTCTCGGGCGAATACGCGATGATCGAGGCCGCCGCGCAGAACGGCTGGATCGACGGCGAGAAAATCATGATGGAGAGCCTCCTGGCCTTCAAGCGCGCGGGCTGCGACGGCGTCCTGACCTATTTCGCGCCGCGCGTCGCCCGGCTGCTTTCGGCCTGACCGGCCCCGAGCAACCGNCATTGGCAATGACAAGGTCCGCGCATTCGCATAGAGTCCGCCGCGAAAGACGCCGGAAGGGCGCATTTTTGCAGGTGGGCTCCGCGGAGCCAGGACAGACGAGGCGAGCATGANCCAATCCGNACCCGACGCGCCNGTTCTNAGCGGGGNGGCGCCGCGCNTGCTGNGCGGCCTGCGACAATNTCCGTGNGGCACCAATGGCGCTGCGGTNGATCGACCGCCGCGTGCAGCAGACGCTCAGCTACNATGTACGCGAACNTTTCCCGAAACCCGCGANGCTCAAGGCGAAGTCCTCGGGTNATGCTGGTGATGCCGCTGATCGGCAAGGCCGGCTTCATCGTCGGCGGCGGCTATGGCGAAGGCGCGCTGGTGATCGGCGACGCGACGGTGGACTACTACTCCGCGACCCAGGCGAGCTTCGGCTTCCAGATCGGCGCGCAGCAATATGCCTCGGTGATGTTCTTCCTGACCCCCGAGGCGCTGCGCGAGTTCCGCACCTCGCCCGGCTGGGCCGGCGGCGCCGATGCCGAATACGCGCTCGACAAGCAGGGCGGCAACCTCTCCGCCTCGACCGATGTCAGCGGCAAGCCGGTGATCGCCATCCTCTTCGCCCAGACCGGGCTGCGCGCCGCCGCGACTCTGGCGGGCACGAAATACACCCGCATCNCTGCGCTGAGCAGGGCGGTTTCNAATCTGCAACCGGGCCCTCGGCGCGCCCGGACNCGGGGCCGGTTGCGCCCCGCATCTAGGGAGCCCGGCGCATGCGGTTCGTCTTCACTTGGGGCCTGCGCCTCTTCCTCGGGCTGTCGCTGCTCGGGGCGGCGGCGCTGGCGCTGTGCTGGTANCCTCGTTACCCGATCCCTGCCCGACTACGACGACAGCTTCACGCTGGAGGGTATCTCCGCCCCGGTGGAGATCGTCCGCGACACCTATGCGGTGCCGCATATCGTGGGCACGACCGACGGGGATGTCTATTTCGGCCTCGGCTTCGCCCATGCCCAGGACCGGCTGTGGCAGATGACCATGTTCCGCCGCACCGCCCAGGGACGGCTGTCCGAGCTTTTCGGCGAACGCACCGCGGGGGTCGATGACCTGCTGCTGCGCTTCGGTCTCNTACAAGGCCGCCGAAACCTCTCTTGCGGTGCAGAGCCCGGAGGCGCGGCGCGCGCTCGAGGCCTATGCCGCCGGGGTCAATGCCTGGATCGACCAGGTGAATGCCCGCGCGCTCGGCCGCGGCGCGCCCGAGCTGTTCCTGTTCTGGCGCAGCGGGCCCGGACCGAGCCCGCGAAGAAGAAGGCATGAAAAAAGGCCGGAGCGTCGCCCGCTCCGGCCCTTCGCTGTCCAGCGGCGCCCCGGTTCAGGCGGGGCTGCCCATCCGGTCATAGGCGCGGCCCGCGAGCATCAGCCGCCCGAAGACCATGAAGCCGAAGATGCACAGCACCACCGGCATCTGGGTGCCGTTGAAGCTGGCTGCCGCCGGGATCGCCACCAGCGCGCCGAGAATCGTCGAGATCGAGGCGATCAGCGATGAGGCGATGCCCGCGACATGGCCCAGGGGCTCCATCACCATGGCGTTGAGATTGCCCATCGAGAGGCCCATCGTCATGAAGATCGATACCAGCCACAGGAAATAGGGCAGCAGCATCTCCTTCGGCACAAGCCCGGTCTGCAGCGCGATCAGGTAGAGCCCCGAGAGCGCCGCCTGCGAGGTCATCGCGATGGTCGAGATCCGGTGCATGCCGAAGCGCATGACGATCCGCGAATTCAGCATCGGCGCGGCCAGCGAGGAAATCGCCGCCGCCCCGAACCACAGCGGGAATTCTGCGCCGCGGTGCAGAACCTCCTCGAAGACCAGCTCGATCGAGGCGATGTTGGTCAGCATCATTGCGAAGCAGCAGCTCATCGCCAGCACGGTGCGGCGCACCATCGGGATCGACACGATCTCGATCAGCGCGGCGCGGATCAGCGGCAGGCGGATCGGGCGGCGGTTCTCCGGGGCCAGCGTCTCGGGCTGGCGCAGCATGAACCAGGTCAGCACGATGCCCGAGAAGATCACGAAGGACAGGAAGACCGAGCGCCAGCCGCCGATCCAGATGATCGCCTGGCCGATCGAGGGCGCGATCGCCGGGAAGACCATGAAGACGGTGATGATCAGCGAGGTGATCTGCGCCATCGCCCGCCCGGCGAAGCGGTCGCGCACCATCGCCATGGCGACGACCCGCGCGCCCGAGGCGCCGAGGCCTTGGATCAGCCGTGCGGCGAGGATCAGCTCCAGCGAGGGGGCGAGCCAGGCCAGCACGGCGCCGGCCATGTAGACGGCGCCCGAGGCGATCACCAGCGGGCGGCGGCCATAGGCATCCGACAGCGGCCCGGTGAAGAAGGTGCCGATGCCCATGCCGATCATGAAGATGATCACGACGAGCTGCGAGCGCACCGGGTTCTCCGGGGACAGGGTCTGGCCCATCTCGGAGAGCGCGGGCAGCATGGCATCCACGGAAAACGCGTTGGTGGCCATCATCATGGCCATGAGCGCGACGAACTCGCCCTTGGAGGGCTGCGACTCGGGAGATTTCACTGACATGCTGCGGGTTTAGGTGTGCAATCCCGCCCTGTCACCTTGTTAATCTGTGCGCCCGCGCGCAGACCTGTCAGGCCATTCCCGCAATTTCATCGATTACCTGCACCCACAGATCGGCGGGCTGCGCGCCGGGCACGGCCTGCTTGCGGTCGACGAGGAAGGTCGGCACGCCGGTTACGCCCATGCCGCGGAAGGCGGCGTCGCGCTCGACGATCAGCTTCAGGTCGGCGTCGCTGTCGAGCAGCCGGTGCATCATCGCCGCATCCATGCCCGCCGCGTCGGCGATGTCGCACAGCACGTCGCGGTCGCCGATGTCGCGGCCTTCCTGGAAATAGGCGTGGAACAGCGCGTCCACCACCGGCCCCTGGCAGCCCTCGACCTCGGCCCAGAGGATCAGCCGGTGCGCATCGAGCGTGTTCGGCACGCGCGGGATCGCCGAGAGGTCGAACTCGAGCCCGGTCTCCTTCGCGGCGGCCATGATCGAGGTCACGGTCTCGGCCGCGGCCTCCTTGCTGCCGAATTTCGTCTCGTAATAGCCCTTCCGGTCGATGCCCTCGCGCGGCATGTCGGGGTTCAGCTGGAACGGGTGCCATTCGATGACGAAAGGGTGCTTCGGCCGCTGGGCCAGTGCCTGGTCCAGCCGCGTCTTGCCGATATAGCACCAGGGGCAGATCGGGTCGGAAATGACGTCAAGCTTGATCATGGGAAGTCTCGTAATCCTGTCGTATCTTGCGGCGCATCAGCTTGCCGTTGGGGCTTTTCGGCAGCGCTTCGCAATGCACGAAGAGCCGCGGGCACTTGTAGTGGGCGAGCCGGCCGGCGGCATGGGCGGCCAGCTCCGCTTCGGGGATTTCCTCGCCGGCATAGAAGGCGGCGATGATGCTGGCGCCTTCCTTCACGGCGATTTCCACTGCGGCGGCTTCGGCCACCTGCGGATGGGCGGCCAGCGCGGTTTCCACCTCGATCGGCGAGACCCGGAAGCCGCCGGCATTCATCATGTCGTCGTCGCGGCCCAGATAGGCGATGGCGCCGCTGCCGTCCATCTCGCCGAGATCGCCGGTCAGGAACCACTTGCCGTCCGGCGCGTAGCGGGCGCGGGTCTCCTCTGGCGCATGGAGATAGCCCAGCATCAGCCCGGGATCGCCCGCCGCCACGGCGATGGTGCCGGGGGTGCCGCGCGGCACAGGGCGGCCGTCCTCGCCCAGAAGCGCGATGCAGCGGCCGGCCTGCGGAAAGCCCGGTCTCCTCCTCCCTGCCCCGGGGCGCGCGACAGGATACCGGGCGACGACAAGCCCGGAGCGCATGCGGCCAAGAGGCTGACGACGTTGAACCCGCCGCATGCGCGCCAGACACCCGGCCGCCGCCAGCCGCACCCCGGCCCGGGCCGAGATGACCGCTCCGGCAGGGGCCTGCCGCCCAAGTTCACCCGTATCCCGCAACCCGGCAGGCCCCAACCAGAGCGATCCGCATCCAAAAGGAGACCGCCATGAGCGACGGACACAGCTTGACGATGACGGTCGGAGACGTGACCGTCGGGCCCTTCACCTGCGACGGCCTCAACCGCATCGAGGCGCGCCTGAAGGAAACCGCCGAGGACGCCGCCGAGAAGGACCGGGTGTTCCGCGTCACCGCCGACGAGCTGCGCCAGTTCATCGAGCGCGTCGAGCGCCTCGAGGCCGAGAAGAAGGACATCGCCGGGCAGGTGAAAGAGGTCTTCGCCGAGGCCAAGGGGCGCGGCTACGTCCCCAAGGTGATGCGCAAAGTGATCGCGCTGAGAAAGCGCGACAAGGAGGACATCGCCGAAGAACAGGCCGTCCTCGAGCTCTACTGCGACGCCCTCGGCATGGGCTGACGCCCGCCCTTTTTCCAGGACATCCCCATGACCCGTTCCGACCTCGCTTTCCGCGGGCCGATCCTGCTCGTCCTGCTGCTCTGGCTCGCCGCCGCCTGGGGGACCGCCTGATGCGCGTGCTCGTCGCCTGCGAGACCTCCGGCGTGGTCCGCCGCGCCTTCGCCCGCCGCGGGCACGACGCCTGGTCCTGCGACCTGCTCCCGGCCGAGGACGGAGCGAACACCCATTTCCGCTGCGACGCCCGCGAGGTGCTGCACCTGAACTGGGATTTGCTGATGGTCGCGCATCCGCCCTGCACCCGGCTCTGCAACAGCGGCGTCCGCTGGCTGCACCGCCCGCCGCGCGGCCGCACGCATGCCGAGATGTGGGCCGAACTCGAGAACGGCGTCCAGCTCTTCGCCGATCTCTGGCACGCGCCGGTGCCGCGGATCTGCGTCGAGAACCCGGTGATGCACCGCCATGCCCGCGAGCGGATGCCACCCGGCCTGCCCCGCCCGCAGATCGTCCAGCCCTGGTGGTTCGGCGATCCGGCCTTCAAGGCGACCGGCCTCTACCTGCGCGACCTGCCGCCGCTGTCGGCGAGCAACAGGCTCACGCCGCCGAAACCCGGCACCGAGGCACACAAGCGCTGGTCCGCCATTCACCGCGCCCCGCCGGGACCGGACCGCTGGAAATTCCGCAGCCGCACCTTCGACGGCATCGCCGAGGCGATGGCCGACCAGTGGGGCGCCTACCTTGAAAGGAAAGCCGCATGACCACCACCGACATGATCGAGATCGAGGTCCAGATCCACCAGCGCGCGGAGGGAGCGATCTGGGTCAGCACCACCGGAGACCTCCGCGACGCCGTCCAGCTGCCGCGCAGCTCGGTACGCATCGAGAAGACCGGCGGCAGCTTGGCCATTCTGACGATCGGCGAGGACATGGCGATCGCGAAAGGGCTGGTGTGATGGAAAACAGGCAGCCGATCCGGGAGTTCCCGACCAGCTCGAGGAGACCCTCATCCACCACCGCCCGCCGGAGCCGGAGACCCCGCCGGTCGACCGGTCGCCGACGCAAACACAGCGCCGCCTGATCGAGGAGCACGGCCGGCGCTGCGGCCGGGTGCCGGCAAGCGCGCCGACCAGGGACGTGCGGACATCCGGTGCGGCAGCCTTCCGCCTCCCCTCCGGACAGCTGCCGGTCATGCGCCGGACAGCCCCTGGTGTCGGCGCCCGTCCGGCATTCGGAGGGACGTTCCGTCCCCGCCGCATCCCGTCTCCGCCAGCCGCCGCGCTTCTCCGAACCGCGCCCGTCCGATCCCGCCCCGGCATGCTGCTGGACCGGGGACCGGCGAACGGTCCGGCCACGCGGTCCTCCGGCCCCGGGAATTTCCGCCTGTTGGCGCAGCATGTCCCCCAGGGGAACCGCAGAGGCGGCATCAGGCCGGGAGCGGAAGGCCCCGCGGCAGCGCGGCGCGCGGAGCACGGAGCACGGTGCACGGAGCACCGAGCACGGAGCACGGAGCACGGAGCACGGAACCGATAGCGGGATCTAGATGGCCCGCAATCACCAGAAAGCCTCCGCAGCGGCCGGGCAGCATCAGGGCCGCTCAGGACACCTGCGCTGCCAGCGGGACCGCGAGGGCCGCAAGCCGCAAGGCCGCCCCAGGAGCCCTCCGTTGCCTGTGCGGCCGCACAAGGCGCAGCATCCCGCGCCCTGGCCGGACAGCCTCCGAAGACGGCCACCGCCCGAACTTCCAGCCCGCAGCGGGCGTTGCCGGATCGATGCCCCGCGAGGACAAGTTGGCAAGCCGCCGGGCGCTCCGCTGCGCGGATCTCTCCCTCCGGCCCCGCAGGCCCGGCCGTCAGAAATAGCCGACCAGCTCGACATCCCCGCCCGGGCGGGAATGGTAGATCGCCGCGCATTCACCGGTTTCCTCGTAGCCGCAGGCACTGGACGGGACGATGATCTCCAAGTCGGTCATGATGTCGAGGATCGGCGCCACCTGGTAGCCCTTCGCCCGGATCGTCAGCCCGGGCACGAAGCCGCCCTCCCCGATATTGTAGAGGAAGGTCAGGTCGCAGAACTCGCCGGTGCAGAAGGTCCCGGCGGAGCTGCAGCCGGCCTTGCCCCAGTCGACCACCGCATCCGGCGCGCCGTCGCCGTCGATATCCGCCCGGTCGATGAACCCCTCCGCTGCCGAGAAGGCCACGCCCGCGGCCCGGCAGACCGGCGCCATCCGGTCCATCGCGTAGCTCATCGGATCGGCGGCGCGCGGCCGCGGCGGCGGGCATGCCAGCGCGCCTGCCGCGGTCCAGCCAGCGTTGGCCCCCAGAAGCTGGGCCAGGACCGCGCCGCCGATGGCGCCGGCGGTGGCGCCCATCGCCTGCTCGCCCTGCTGCTGGGTCATGTTCTCGCAAGCGGAAAGCGCAAGCGCGCCGGCCAGGATGGCGGCCGTGAATTTGGTCTTCATCGGAGGTCTCCTAGGTAGTCCAATGCCGCGACCCTAGGACGAAAGCCGCCCCTGCGGAAGTCGGCGCCTTCGCCGCAGCGCGGAAACCGGCCCATGCCCATTGACCCCGCGGCCCGTTCGCTGTTCAAGCACGCAGTGCGAGAGGAGATGTCCCATGCCCGATGACCTGATCAACAGCTTCATGACCGGCCCCGACGAGAATGGCCGCTTCGGCGATTTCGGCGGCCGCTTCGTCTCGGAGACGCTGATGCCGCTGATCCTGGAGCTTGAGAAGCAATACGACTTCGCCAAGACCGACCCCGAATTCTGGGCGGAGATGGACTATCTCTGGAAGCATTACGTCGGCCGTCCCAGCCCGCTCTATTTCGCCGAGCGGCTGACGGAACACTGCGGCGGCGCCAAGATCTACCTCAAGCGCGACGAGCTGAACCATACCGGCGCGCACAAGATCAACAACGTGCTGGGCCAGATCATCCTGGCGCGCCGCATGGGCAAGACCCGGATCATCGCCGAGACCGGCGCGGGCCAGCACGGCGTGGCCACCGCCACCGTCTGCGCCAAGTTCGGCCTGAAATGCGTCGTCTACATGGGCGCGCATGACGTCGAGCGGCAGAAGCCGAACGTGTTCCGCATGAAGCTCTTGGGCGCCGAGGTGGTTCCGGTGACCTCCGGCCGCGGCACGCTGAAGGACGCGATGAACGACGCGCTGCGCGACTGGGTCACGAACGTCCGCGATACCTTCTACTGCATCGGCACCGTGGCGGGCCCGCATCCCTATCCGGCGATGGTCCGCGACTTCCAGGCGATCATCGGCAAGGAAGCCAAGGAGCAGATCCTCGAGCAGGAGGGCCGCCTGCCCGACACGATCATCGCCGCGATCGGCGGCGGATCGAACGCGATGGGCCTGTTCTACCCGTTCCTCGACGACAAGGACGTCAAGATCATCGGCGTCGAAGCCGGCGGCAAGGGCGTCGACGAGAAGATGGAGCACTGCGCCTCGCTGACCGGCGGCCGTCCGGGCGTGCTGCACGGCAACCGCACCTACCTGCTGCAGGACGATGACGGCCAGATCCTCGAAGGCTACTCGATCTCGGCCGGTCTCGACTATCCGGGCATCGGGCCGGAGCATTCCTGGCTGCATGACACCGGCCGCGCCGAATACGTCTCGATCACCGACAAGGAGGCGCTCGCCGCCTTCCAGGTCTGCTGCGCGCAGGAAGGCATCATCCCGGCGCTGGAGCCGAGCCACGCGCTCGGCCATGTGCTGAAGATCGCGCCCGAGCTGCCGAAGGACCACATCATCGTCATGAACATGTGCGGCCGCGGCGACAAGGACATCTTCGCGGTGGCCCAGCATCTCGGCGTCGAGATGTAAGGCTCCGGCCATTCGGTACAGGCGGAGGCCGGGCCATGCGCCCGGCCTTTTCCGTTTCAGCGGTTGGTGCGCGCCAGCAGGATCACCGCCGAGAGCCCGACGAGGATGATCAGCATCGAAGGCGGGGCGGCATCGCCGATCTTCTCCAGCGAGGCCTGGTCGTAGACCCGCGTCGCCAGCGTGTCGAAATTGAACGGCCGCAGGAGCAGCGTCGCGGGCAGTTCCTTGACCCCGTCGACGAAGACGAGGAGGAGCGCCGTGCCGATCGATCCCTTGATCATCGGCAGGTGCACGGTCCGGAGCGTGCCCGCCGGCGTCCGCCCCAGCGAGCGCGCCGCCATCGGCAGGCTCGGCGCGATCCGCCCCATGGCGCTGTCGGCGGCGCCCTGTCCGATGGCGAAGAACCGCACCATGTAGGCCAGGATCACCGCCGCCGAGGAGCCGGTCAGCACCATCCCGGCATTGATGCCGAAGAGGTCGAAGACATCCGCGATCCGGTGGTCGAGCGCCGCGACCGGGAGCAGCAGCCCGAGCCCCAGCACCGCGCCGGGCGCCGCATAGCCGAGCGCCGTGACCGGCAGCAGCCCGCGCATCGCCTTCGATCCGGTCAGCCGCACGCCATAGACAAGGAGCAGGCTGAGGCAGACGGTCAGCACGGAGGCGGTGCCGGCCGTGACCAGCGTGTTGGTCGCGGCCCGGATCAGCCGCGGATCGAGCCATTCATCGGCATTCTGGATGGCCAGATGCAGGATGATCCCGCCGGGCAGCAGGAAGCCGATGAAGAAGGGCAGCAGGCAGGCGACGGTCGCGATCCAGCCGGCCGGGCCGCGCAGCGGGATCGGGTTCGGCTTCGACAGCCGCTTGGTATGGGCATAGACCTGCGCGCGGCGGCGGCTGATCCGCTCGGCCGAGGCCAGCACCAGCACCAGCCCGAGGCTCACCAGCGCGATCTGCGCCGCGCCCGCCGCCGAGCCGCCCTCGAGCCAGGTGGTGAAGATGCCGGTGGTCAGCGTCTGCACGGCGAAGAAATCGACGACGCCGAAATCCGCGCCGGTCTCCATCATCACGATGGCGATGCCTGCGGCCGCGGCCGGGCGGATCAGCGGCAGGCCGACCCGCAGGAAGCGCGCGACATGGCCCGCGCCGAGCGCCCGGGCGACATCGAAGCTCGAGGCTGAATGCTCGCGCAGCGCGCTGCGGCTCAGCAGGTAGACATAGGGGAAGAGCGCCGCCGACAGCACTAGGATCGCCGCCCAGCGGGAGCGGATCTCCGGGAACCAGTAGTCGCGCGCGCTTTCCCAGCCGAAGAGGCCGCGCAGCCCGGTCTGCACCGGCCCGGCATATTCCAGCAGGTCGGTCAGCGCATAGGCGCCGATATAGGCCGGAATCGCCATCGGCAGCAGCAGCGCCCAGCGGAGCCAGCGCACGCCCGGGAAGCTGTACATCGTCACCAGCCAGGCCGTGACCGTGCCGGCAAGCCCGGCGAAGAAACCTACCGAGGCCATCATGACGAGCGTGTTGCCGAGGTAGCGCGGCAGCGTGGTGGAGGCGAGATGCCCCCAGACTCCGCCGGAATTGCCGACCGCCAGCCAGATCACCGTGCCGAGAGGCAGCAGGACGACGAGGGCGATCAGCGCGGTCAGCGCCAGCCAGGGCAGCTGGCCGAGCCGGAAGCTCGGGATCGGAGGAGGCGAGGCGGGCATGGGGTCTGACATCTCGGCACCGGGACTGCAGGACGGGGTTTCCTATCCTGTTGCGGGCCGGCATGCAAAGCGTCCTCTGCGCGCAGCTTGTCCGGCCTGCCATGGCTGCCGGCTGGACGGGCGCGGGAACGGCTGCCCGGTTCCGGGGCGCCCGTACCTCCCGGGCTCTCCGCCGCGTCGTTCCGGCGGGCCTTGCGGAAACCGGGCTTGCGCTTCGGCCCCTTGCCCTTCGGCGCCTTGCGGCCATAGGGCGGCGCGCGGCGGGCCCCGGTGCGGGTGACCTCCTCGCCCTCGACCTCAAGGAGCTCGAGCAGCACGCCGCCGGTGACCGGCTCGGTCTCCTGCAGCTTGACCAGCGCGCGCTGGCCGGTGGTGAAGACCCGGCCGCTCTCCGCGCCCATCAGCGACTGCGTCGCCGGGTCGTGATGGAAGAACTCGTGGCCCAGCGTCCGCACCGGCACCAGACCGTCGGCCCCGCTCTCGTCGAGCTTCACGAAAAGCCCGAACTTCGCCACGCCGGCGATCCGCCCGGTCATCTCGGCGCCCAGGCGCTCCGACAGGAAGGCCGCGAGATAGCGGTCGGTGGTGTCGCGCTCGGCCGCCATCGAGCGGCGCTCGGTATCCGAGATGTGCTGCGCGGTCTTCTCGAGCAGCTCCTCTTCCTCGGGCGTCAGCCCGTCCGCCCCCCAGCCATGCGCCGCGATCAGCGCGCGGTGCACGATCAGGTCGGCATAACGGCGGATCGGCGAGGTGAAATGCGCATAGGCCCGCAGCGCCAGGCCGAAATGGCCCAGGTTGACCGGGCTGTAATAGGCCTGGGTCATCGAACGCAGCGTCGTGAGGTTGATCAGCTCGGCCTGGTCGGTCCCGGCCGCCTGCTTCAGCAGCCGGTTGAGATGCGCGGTCTTCAGCACCTGCCCCTTGGCCAGCACGAGGCCGGAGGCGGTCGCGGTCTCGCGCAGCGCCTCCAGCTTGTCGGGATCAGGTTCCTCGTGGATGCGGAACAGAAGCGGCCGCCGCTTGGCGATCAGGGTCTCGGCCGCACAGACATTGGCCATGACCATGAATTCCTCGATCAGCCGGTGCGCGTCCAGCCGGTCGCGGAAGGCCACCGAGGTCACCGTGCCCTCTTCGGACAGCTGGATGCGCCGCTCGGGCAGCTCCAGCTCCAGCGGCTGGCGCCGGTCCCGCGCGCGCGCGCAGGCGGCATAGGCTTCGAAGAGCGGCTTGAGCACCGTGTCGGCCAGCATCTCGGCCTGCTCCGAGGACGGCTCGCCATTGGCGACGGCCTGGGCTTCTTCATAGGTCAGCGAGGCGGCCGAGCGCATCAGCGCCCGGTGGAAGGAATGGCCGCGCTTGCTGCCCTCGGCATCGAACACCATCCGGAGCGCGATGACCGGACGCGCCACGCCCTCGTGCAGCGAGCAGAGGTCGCCCGACAGCCGGTCGGGCAGCATCGGCACCACCCGGTCGGGGAAATAGGTGGAGTTGCCGCGCTTGCGGGCCTCGCGGTCGAGCTGGGTGCCCGGGCGGACATAGGCGGCGACATCGGCGATGGCGACCCAGACGATGTGGCCGCCCTTGTTGCCGGGATCGCTGTCGGGCTCGGCATAGACCGCATCGTCATGGTCGCGCGCATCCGCCGGGTCGATGGTGACCAGCGGCAGGTCGCGCAGATCCTCGCGGCCCGACATCCCGACCGGCTTCGTCTTGTCGGCCTCCTCGATCACCGCATCGGGGAAATCGTCGGGGATGCCGTGCTGGTGGATGGCGATCAGCGACACCGCCTTGGGCTGCGAGGGATCGCCGAGACGGGTGATCACCCGTGCCTGCGGCAGGCCCATGCGGACGCGCGGCCCGGACTGTTCCGCCTCGACCAGCTCGCCATCCTTCGCGCCGTGGCTGGCCCCCGGGGGCACGCGCCATTCGCGGTCGGATTTCTTGTCGACCGGCACGATGCGGCCGCCCTCGGCGGTCTTGCGGTAGAGCCCGAGGATGCGGTGCGGGTTGTGGCCGATCCGGCGCACCAGACGCGCGGTATAGGCGTAGTCCTCCTCGCCCTCGACCTTCTGGACCCGCGCCAGGATGCGCTCGCCCGGCGCCAGCGCCGGATCGTTGAGGCGCGGCCGGATCAGCACGCGCGGCTCGGGGCCCTCGCCCTGCCATTCCAGCGGACGGCCGAACAGGTCGCCGTCGATGTCGGGCTCTTCCACCAGCAGGATGGAGACCGGCGGCAGGCGCTCGGGGTCGCGGTAGCTCTTGCGGCGCTTCTCGAGATGGCCCTCGGCTTCGAGGTCCTTCAGTATCGATTTCAGCCCGATCCGTTCAGCGCCCTTCAGGCCGAAGGCCTTGGCGATGTCACGTTTGGAACTGAGCGCGGGGTTGTCGGAGATCCAGGCAAGGACCTCTTCCTTGGTCGGAATACGGGTCATGATTCGCGCATAGCACGCGCCCGGGGCGGCGTCACGGGGAAGCGCAGCGCCGCCCTGCCGCGAAGGGCTCAGGCGGCGCGGGCGGAAAAGAGGTTCACCACCGCGGGCACCCGCAGGCCGCCGGGTCCGTCCCATTGCGCGAAGGCGGCGGCGACGCTGTCGAGAATGATCTCGAGGTCCTNCATGAGGCCGCCGACCGGACCGATCCAGGGCGTCATCGCCCGCACCGCGCCGAGCCCGCCGGGATGCGTCAGCACGGTCTGCGCCTCGCGGCCCAGCGGATCGGCGAAGCCCGCCTTTTCCAGCAGGCCGCAGACCCGCGGGATGTCGCGGAAGGGCCGCGCTGGCGCGGCGCAACGCCCCCGAGATGCCCGCAATGGTCGGCCAGCGCGTGCGCGGCCGGTTCCTCGGCCAGCCCTTCGCGGGCGAGGTGCTGGGGATCGAGAAGCAGGGCAGCCACTGGAAGATCTCGCTGCGATTTCCGCCGCCAGGTCTCGGCGCTTGTCGGGGCCGACGGCCTCTCGCCCGCGCGCCGCTCCGACGGGACGCCGCATCTGGTGCTGGACCCCTGAGCATGGGGCAGGGGGCGTGCCCCCTGCCGACCGGGGGCAGGCAGGGAGGATCGTGCCGCCGGGCGCCTGCCGCGCCGGTTCGAACGGGCCGGACAGCGCGGCGCCGGACCTTCCGGGCGCGGAGGGCCGCAGAGTCCGGCCCCGGCTGCCCCCGACAAAGGTCGCAATTTGCGACCAAGGTCGCAGCTCCCGGGCAGCCCGGCTTGACCTGCCTCAAGCCCGCCGTCCCTCCCCTGCGCAACATGGCCCCGTCTGAACACGAAAGGACAGGCCATGATCCGCATCCTCCTCCCCGCCTTTGCGCTCCTCGCCACCGCCGCGGCCGCCGACACCTTCGAGCAGGTCAAGATCGATGCCGGGGCCGCGCTTTTCGAAACCGCCTGCAAGCGCTGCCACTCGGTCGAGGCCGACCGCGCCAGCTACGGGCCGCTGCTGACCGGCATCGTCGGCCGTCCCGCCGGCAGCTTCGAGGGCTACGGGTATTCCGACGCGCTGGCCGGGTCCGGCATCGTCTGGACCCCGGCCGCGCTGCGCGCCTGGATGGAGGACAATGACGGCTTCATGCCCGGCACCAAGATGCGCCATGTCGGCATCGAGGACCGCACCGTGCAGGATTTCATCCTCGCCTATCTCGCCACGCTGGCGGAGTGAGTCCCCGAACGTGGAACGGGCGCCCCGAGGGGCGCCCGTTCCCGGCCGTCCGGCCCGCATCTCCGCTTCCGGCGCCCTCAGGAGAGGCCGCGCACCAGCCACAGGACGGCAACGCCGGCCGCCACCGCGCCGAGGCCGATCATCCGCCGCGCTTCCAGCGAGAAGCGCGACAGGGTCTCGATCAGGTCCTCCAGCCGCGAGGGCAGCAGCGCGAAGACCAGCCCCTCGAAGACCAGCACGAAGCCGAGCGCCGTCAGCACGGTCGCCATCAGCGGCCCGCCGAGCCGCCGAGATAGTCGAAGAACTCGCTGTCCGGCGTGATCACCAGCGACGAATTGCCCGATTTCAGCGCCCGCTCATAGGCGGTCAGCGAACGGTAGAACTCGAAGAAGCCCTCGTCCTGTCCGTAGGCCTCGGCAAACACCCGGTTGCGCTCGGCATCGGCCTCGCCTCGGGTGATCTCCGCCTCGCGCTGTGCCTCGGAGGTGATCTCCACCACCGTACGGTCGGCCTGGGCGCGGACCCGCTGGGCGGCTTCCTCGCCGCGGGCGATCTCGTCGGCCGCCTCGCGTTCCCGCTCGGCGCGCATCCGCGCGAAGGTCGCCTCGAGGTTCTGCTCCGGCAGGTTGGTCTGCTTCAGCCGCACGTCGAGCACTTCGAGCCCCAGCGACTGCGCGCGGGCGCGCGACGCATCGGTGATCTGCTGCATCAGACCCGAGCGGTCCTCGGAGAGGATCGTGTTCGAGGTCACCCCGTCCTGGCCGAGAACGGCGCGGATCTGCGGGTTGATGATGCCTTCCAGGCGGCTCTCGGCCGTGGCCAGGCTGCCGGTGCCGATTGCTTCGCGGAACTGGCGCGGATCTGCGATCCGGTAGCGCGCGAAGGCGTCGACCACCAGGCGGCGGTCATCCGAGGGCGTCACCTCGATCGTGGTGGTGTCGAGCGACAGGATGCGGTCGTCATAGCGCACGACCTCGTTGATGAACGGCCATTTGAAGGCCAGTCCGGGGGTTTCCTTGACCGACTGGATCTGGCCGAAGCGCAGCACCAGCGCCTTCTCGCGCTCGTCGACGATGAAGACGGAGGAGGCCAGCAGCACGACGGCAACGACGCCGCCGATGAGGATGATGTTCAGTTTCTTCATGGCTCGCGTCTCCTCACTGGCCTTCGCTGCGGCGCAGCTCGTTCAGCGGCAGATAGGGCACGATCCCGCCACCGCCCTCGCCGCCGGCCAGGGCCGGATCGAGGATCGTCTTGTCGACATCGCCCAGCACGCGCTCCATCGTTTCCAGATAGAGGCGCTTGCGCGTCACTTCCGGCGCCGCGCGGTATTCCTGGAGAACCGCGACGAAGCGGCTGGCCTCGCCCTCGGCCTCGTTGATGACCCGGGCACGGTAGCCCTCGGCCTCTTCGAGAAGCTGCGCGGACTCGCCGCGCGCGCCTGCCAGGACGCGGTTTGCATAGGCATCGGCCTGGCGCTGCAGCCGGTCGCGTTCCTGCTCGGCCGCCTGGACCTCGCGGAAGCTGTCGATGACCTCCTGCGGCGGGTCGGCCTTGTCGAGGTTGACGCGGACGATGTTGATGCCCGCGCCGTAGCTGTCGAGCGTGCCCTGGATCAGTTCGTGCGCCATGTCCTGGATCAGCCCGCGGTCGCGGTTCAGGATCGGCGCCAGCTCGGACTGGGCGATGATTTCGCGCATGGCCGATTCAGACACGGCACGCACGGTCATCTGCGGGTCGCGCAGGTTGAACAGGAAGGCCGCCGCGTCGGTGACGTTCCAGACCACCTGGTAGTCGATGTCCACGACCGCCTCGTCGGTGGTCAGCATCAGCCCGGCATCCTCGCTGGAGCGGCTGCCGCGGCCGATGCCCAGTTCCTCGACGCGTTCGACGGAAACCGGGATGACCTCATGCGTGACCAGCGGCCAGGGCGCGAAGTTCAGGCCCTCGGTGCCGGTCTGGCTGTAGGCGCCGAGGAAGAGCTCGACCGAGTTCTCTTCGGGGCGCACGGTGTAGAGCGAATTGTAGAGCCAGATGCCCAGCACCACGACGCCCGCGATCCCCAGCGTGCCGCGGTTCATCTTGAACCCGCCGCCGCCGCCGAAGCCGCCGCCGTTCTTGCCGGGGCCCTTGCCGCCGCCGCCGCCGAGGATGACGCGCAGCTGCTCCTGGCCCTTCTTCATGATCTCGTCGATCTCCGGGATCTGGGACCCCTCGCCGCCCGGCTTCCTGCCGCCTCCGCCGCGGTTGTCGTTCCCCCCGCCCGAGCCGCGGTTGCCGCCGCCGCCCCAGGGTCCTCCGGAATTAGCCATATGTGTTATTTCCCCGTGTGATATCACGTTTCTGAGAAGATGCGGACCACAGCCCGCGATTTCAAGCGCTTCGGGTCGGGTTCCTCATCGTCACCAGCTCCTCCGCCATGGTGGGATGCACCGCGCAGGTCCGGTCGAAATCGGCCTTGGTGGCGCCCATCTTCACGGCGATGCCCGCAAGCTGGATCATCTCGCCCGCCGAGGGTGCCACGATGTGGCAGCCGAGGACAACATCGTCGTCCTGACGCACGATCAACTTCATGAAGACCCGCTCCTCGCGGCCGGCGAAGCCCGACTGCATCGCCTTGAACGAGGTGGTGTAGATGTCGACGCCGATGCCCCGGTCCTTCGCCTCTTCCTCCGAGATGCCGGTGGTGCCGATTTCCGGCTGGGTGAAGATCGCCGAGGGGATCAGGTCGTGGTCGACCGAGGTCGGATTGCCCTTGAACACGGTCTCGACGAAGGCCATCGCCTCGCGGATCGCCACCGGGGTCAGGTTGACCCGGTCGGTCGCGTCGCCGATCGCGTAGATCGAGTCGACCTTGGTCTTGGAGAACTCGTCGACCTTGATCGCGCCGTTCGCCGCCATCTCGATGCCGAGTTCCACCAGCCCGAGGCTGTCGGTGTTGGGCTTGCGCCCCGTGGCGAACATCACCAGGTCGAAGGTGCGCTGCGAACCGTCGGTGCCGTGGACCAGGATGCCGTCATCGGTCTTTTCCATCGAGACGGTGTTGGTATGGGCGCAGAGCTCGATCCCGGCCTTGCCCATCTGATCCGCCACCAGGTCGACGGTCTCGCGGTCGAAGCCGCGCAGGATCTGCTCGCCGCGGAAGAACTGGGTCACCTCGACGCCGAGCCCGTTCATGATGCCGGCGAATTCGCAGGCGATGTAGCCGCCGCCGACGATCAGCAGGCGCTTCGGCAGCGCGTCGAGATGGAACATCTCGTTCGAGGTCACCGCCAGTTCGTGGCCCGGGAATTCCGGCACGAAGGGCCAGCCGCCGGTGGCGATCAAGATGGTCTTGGCGGTCTTCGCTTCGCCGTTGTCGAGCATCACCTCATGCGGGCCGGTGACCACGGCGCGGTGCTTGACCCACTCGACGCCCGAGTTGTTCAGGAGCCGTTCATAGACGCCTTCCAGACGGTCCAGCTCGGTTTCCAGCTGGCCCTTGAACTTGGTCCAGTCGAAGCCGCCCGCCGTCACGTCCCAGCCATAGGCCGCCGCATCGGCCATGTGGCCCGGATAGGAGGAGGCGAAGACCATCAGCTTCTTCGGCACGCAGCCGCGGATCACGCAGGTGCCGCCCATGCGGCTTTCCTCGGCGAGGCCCACTTTCGCGCCTTCGGCCGCCGCCACGCGCGCCGCGCGCACGCCGCCGGAACCGCCGCCAATGACGAACAGATCGTAATCGAAACTCATCGGATTTCCTCGTTACTCAGGCGGTCGGCAGGAGCGCCGCCAGTTCCATGATGACATCGCCCCAGGCGGTCGGCGTGTCACGCATGCGGGTTTCGTGCTTGCCGTCGGGATGGCCGATGATGACCGTGTCGCAGAGCCCGATGAAGAGCCCGTGCTCGACCACGCCGGGGATGTCCGCCAGCGCCATGGACAGCGATTCCGGATCGGCGATGCGCACCAGATGCGCGTCGATGACATAGTTGCCCTGGTCGGTCAGCACCGGCTGGCCGTCCTTCAGCCGCAGCGCGGTCTCGCGCCCGTCCACCTCGGAGGCAGCCAGCACGTCCTTGATGCGCGCCTCTGTGCCCTTCCAGCCGAACGGGATCACCTCGATCGGCAGCGGGAAGGCGCCCAGCGTCTCGACATCCTTCGACGGGTCGGTGATCACGATCATCCGGTCCGAAGCCGCCGCGACCAGCTTTTCGCGCAGATGGGCGGCGCCGCCGCCCTTGATCAGCCGCAGATGGCCGTCGAACTCGTCCGCGCCGTCGATGGTGACGTCGATGCGCTCGACATCGTCGAGGCTGACCACCGTCAGGCCGAGGGCGCGCGCTAGGCCGGCGGTGCGCTCGGAGGTGGGCACGCAGGTGAGGGCCAGCCCCTCGTCCTTCGCCCGCTTGGCCAGCGCCCGGACCATCCAGGCCGCGGTGGAGCCGGTTCCCAGCCCGACGGTCATCCCGTCCCTGATCTCGGCAACGGAGGCCATGGCGGCCGCGAATTTCCCGGCCTCTGCCGGTGACAGCGTGTCAGACATCGTCGATCCTCTTTCCTGACAGGAGATATAGGGAATGAGGGGCGCTGCCGCGACCCCCAATCGCCCGTTACCAGCCGGGTGCGTCGCCGAGCGCGTCGAGGAGCCGCGGCAAAGCCCTGTGCGGCAGCATCAGGAGGAGCTTCGGCGCATGCGGCGCCAGCAGGACATGGCCCTCGGCGCGGTTCGAGGTCGCGCTCTGCCCGTCGGGCGCGAAGCTCAGCCCGTCGAGCGGCCATTCGAGCCCGCGGCTCTCGGCGGTCACCGCGCCCATCGGGAACAGGCTGACCGGGGTGCCGGGCTCAAGGTCGATCGCCAGCTGCGGCGGCGCGAGCAGGCAGACATCCTCGGGGCCGATCACCAGCGCGCGGCGCTTCGGCAGCCGCGCCATGACGTTGAACACGGCCAGCAGGTGGTCCATCCGCCCGGCGGCAAATCCTACGGCGAGGATCAGCGGCGCCTCGATCCGCGCCAGGCATTTGTGGAAATCGGTGCTGTCCTGCTCCTCCACCCGGTGCAGGCGGTCGGCAGGGATGGCGGCGCGCACGCCCGGCTCCAGCGAGTCGAAATCGCCGATCACGGCGAGCGGCATGTGCCCGGCCTCGACCGCCGGTCCCGCCCCGCCATCGGCGGCGACCAGAACCGGCGCATGGGCCAGCGCGGCATCGATCTCGGATTTCTGCACCGGCCCGCCGCCGACCAGGGTGACGGCGCTGGCGGTCCGGATCAGCGCGTTCACCCGTCGTCCCGCTGCTCGGCCTGGCCGATGCCGCGGAACACCGCGCGGAAGGGCAGCGCCCAGACAATGCCGAGACCGACATAGACGCCGAGTTCCAGCCAGATCGGCGGCCGGTCGAACTGCGCCACGATGGTGACGGCCGCAACGATGTAGAGCGGCAGCCCAAGGAGAAGGATCGCCAGCGACCAGCGCCGCCGGGCCTTGTAGGAAAGCGCCATCTGTTCCTCCTCGTGTCCGGGACTGTCCTGCCGCGCAAGGCTAGGCCATCGCGCGGCAGAGTCCAGCGCCGATCAGTCGGCGAAGGGGTCGGTGACCAGGATCGTGTCGTCGCGCTCGGGCGAGGTCGACAGCAGCGCCACCGGGCAGTCGATCAGCTCTTCGATGCGGCGCACGTACTTGATCGCGGCGGCGGGCAGCTCGGCCCAGCTGCGCGCGCCCTCGGTGCTCTCGCTCCAGCCTTCCAGCTCTTCGTAGACGGGGGTGCAGCGCGCCTGCGCCTCGGCGGCGGTCGGCAGGTAGTCGACCACTTCGCCGTCGAGCTCGTAGCCGGTGCAGATCTTCAGCGTCTCGAAGCCGTCGAGCACGTCGAGCTTGGTCAGCGCGATGCCCTTCATGCCCGAGGTCGCCGCGGTCTGGCGCACCAGCGCCGCATCGAACCAGCCGCAGCGGCGCTTGCGCCCGGTGACGGTGCCGAATTCATGGCCGCGCGTGCCCAGCCGGTTGCCGGTCTCGTCGTCGAGCTCGGTCGGGAACGGGCCCTCGCCGACGCGGGTGGTGTAGGCCTTGACGATGCCGAGCACGTAGTCGACCGCATTCGGGCCGAGGCCGACGCCGGTCGCCGCCTGGCCCGCGATCACGTTCGAGGAGGTCACGAAGGGATAGGTGCCGAAATCGATGTCCAGCAGGGCGCCCTGCGCGCCTTCGAACAGGATGCGCTTGCCCGCCTTGCGCTTCTCGGTCAGCACCTTCCAGACCGGCGCCGCGAAGGGCAGGATCTGCGGCGCGATTTCCTTCAGCTTCTCGATCAGCGCGGTCCGGTCGATCGGCTCGATGCCGAGGCCCTTGCGCAGCGGGTCGTGGTGCTGCAGCGCCCGGTCGACGCGGGCGATCAGCGTCGCCTCGTCGGCCAGATCCGCGACGCGCACGCAGCGGCGGCCGACCTTGTCCTCGTAGGCCGGGCCGATGCCGCGGCCGGTGGTGCCGATCTTGGTGCCCTTCGAGGCCGCTTCCTCGCGGGCGCGGTCCAGCTCGCCGTGGAACGGCAGGATCAGCGGCGTGTTCTCGGCGATCATCAGCGTCTCGGGCGAGATCTCGACGCCCTGCTCGCGGATCTTGGCGATCTCGTTGACCAGGTGCCACGGGTCGAGCACCACGCCGTTGCCGATGACGGACAGCTTGCCGCCGCGCACCACGCCCGAGGGCAGCGCGTTCAGCTTGTAGACCTGGCCGCCGATGACCAGCGTGTGGCCGGCATTGTGGCCGCCCTGGAAGCGCGCGATGACATCGGCCCGCTCGGACAGCCAGTCAACGAGCTTTCCCTTACCCTCATCGCCCCACTGGGCGCCGACGACGACGACATTGGCCATGGTTCTCTCCATTCAGTCCGCGGCGTGCATATCCAAACCGAACGCGGGGTGAAACCGCAAAATCGGACAGATCCGCCGCTTGGCACGCAACCCGCGCCGCCGGGGCGGCCGTGCCGGGCCGCCCGCATGCGGCCCGGGAGGGACAGCACCCGGCCGCCGCGACGGGCGAAGAGCTCGGCATAGCCCGCCGTCAGCGTGCCGGGCGACGCGCAGGTCCAGCTGTCGCGCCAGTGGATGACGCCGGCCGGCGCCTTGAGCAGCGCGGGATCCTCGCGGGCATAGGTGTCGCCGTCAACGGCGCGGAAGCGCGTTCCGTAGCTGCGGCCCATGCGCTCAGCCTCGGCCAGGGCGCCTTCGTATCCGGCCCCGTCGCGGTAGAGGATGGCCATGCCGTCGCGGACGATCAGGTTTTCGAGCCCCGCAGCTTCGATCAGCGGGGCATGGTCGCGGGTCGAGCGTTCGGTCAGCTTGACATAGGTCCGCGAGATCCCGGCATGGCGGGCGGGCGCGGAATTGCGGAAATAGCGCCACAGCGCCGGCAGCATCTCGGCCACCCCGCCGGGGGACCAGGTCACGTCATTGGTCCGGCCGAGCGCGAAGCGCAGCAGCACCAGCGGATCGCGCGGCAGGGCATAGGGCTCCGCCGCCTCGGCCTGGATGATGCCGGCATTGCCGAAGGAGGTTTCGCGCCCCGGCGCGCTGCGGTCGACGAGGGTGACCGCATGGCCCTGCCCCTGCAGCGCAAGCGCGGTGGAAACGCCGACCATGCCGGCACCGAGAACGAGAAAGTCTGCCATGGGAGGTTCCGCAAATTTCTGGGAAACGGCGGTGCCGCAGCGGGCGGCCACGCCGGAGGCTCCGGCGACCGGAGCGGTGCGGCGCCCCTTGCCGGGGCGCCGCTTGCCGGGATCACGCCTCGGCGATGACGGTGATCTCGACCTTGGCGTCGATCATCAGGCCGCTCTGCACGGTGGTGCGCACCGGCAGCGGGTCGGCGAAGTACTCGGCATAGACGCGGTTGAATTCGGCAAAGTCGCTGGTGTCGGTCAGGTAGCAGGTTGCCGAGACCACGTTGGCGAGCGTCAGGCCCTCGGTTGCCAGCGTTGCCTTGAGGCGCTCGAAGATGTTGCGCGTTTGCGCCTCGATGCCCGCGGGCACGGTGCCGTCGGCGCCGAAGCCGATCTCGCCCGAGAGATAGACGGTGCTGCCGACGCGGCGGGTCTTGGAGAAGGGGAGGTTCATCAGACTTTCCTTGTGTTCTGAGAGTGGGAGTCGGAGGAGTCAGGAGGAAACGGCGGGTGCCCGGGCCTTCAGCCCCTCGATCAGCAGATCGAGAAGCAGTTCGAAGCTGTCGCCGTAGGACACGTCGGCGCCGTTCTGCCAGCGCAGGACGAAGATGCGGTTGGTGATGTCCGGCAGCGCCGCCGAGGTCAGCGGGTAGACCTCGGGATCGATCTGCGCGACGCGCTCGGCGAACAGGTCTTCCCAGCCCTTGCCCGCGCTGTCGGGCTTGCCGACGGGCGGCGGCGCTAGCTCCATGGTGACGAAGCCTGCCAGGCCGCCGACCAGCACGTTGAAGGCCGGGCGCAGCGCATCGCCGCGATAGCCGCCGTCATGCAGCGCCGACAGGATCGTCTCCACCCAGTCGAGGTTGGCGACGCCGTTCGATTTCATCTGCGCTCCGAGCAACGGCGCCACGGCCGGATGGCGGTGCACCAGCGTCCGGTAGTTGCGGAACACCTGCCGCAGCCGCGCGTCCCAGGGCATGCCGGCGTCGAGGCTGCCGGAGAGCGATCCGGTGATCGAGGCGGAAATCTCGGCGAAGAGATCCTCCTTGGTGCCGCCGACATGCCAGTAGATCACCGCCGGAGACACGCCCAGGCTGCGCGCCAGTTCGCGCAAAGAGAAGGCCGCGAGGCCCTTCTCGTCGATCTGCGCGACCGCTGCGGCGACCACCTGATTCTTGCTCAAACCGACCGCCGCGGCCCGTCCGCGCGGAGACTTGCCCGATTTATCAGCGCTTCCGGTGGTCATTGGCGCAAATTCCGATCAAAAAACAGGCTAAAAATTTTTTCCGCGACAGCCTGCACGAGTTGGATTTATCCCTTATAGAACATCGTTCAATTGGGAACGCAACAAGCTTGGCCGTCCGGCGGGCCGCGAAATACACGAACCTGACGAATGGGGTCAAAATGACGGCACTGCCGATCTTAGTCTTCTCAGCCGCCCTCCTCATGGGCGGCGCCGTGCTTGCCCACCTGATCGGCGCCGCCTCGATCCTCTCCTTCTTCGCCGCCGACCGGGCGCGGTTCCTGGCCGCGGCTCCGCAGCGGATCATCGCGCATGTCGACCTGTTCTCGATCATGTCGATGCCGCTGTTCATCCTGGCGGGCGAGATCATGAACCGCGCGGGCGTCACCAAGGCGCTGATCGACCTGGCCATGGCGATGATGGCACGGCTCAAGGGCGGCCTCGGCCATGTGAACATCCTGACCTCGGTGTTCTTCGCGGGCATCTCCGGCTCGGCGATGGCCGATGCGGCCGCGGTGTCGAACACGCTGGTCCCGGCGATGCGCAAGGCGGGCTACAGCGTGCAATATGCGGGCGCCGTCACCGCCGCCTCCTCGGTCATCGGGCCGATCATCCCGCCCTCGATCGTGATGATCTTCTACGGGGCGCTGATGAACACCTCGGTCGCGGCGCTGTTCGTGGCGGGCATCATCCCGGGGCTGATCATGGCGCTGGCGCTGTTCGGCGCGAATGCCTGGATGGCGCACCGCCACGACCACCCCTCGGGCGAGCGCGTGCCTGCCCGCGAAGTGCTGCGCCGCGCGGTCTATGCCCTGCCCGCCACCGTCATTCCGGTGATCATCCTGTCGGGCATCGTCTTCGGCGTCATGACCCCGACCGAAGCCGCCGGCGTCGCCGTCTGCTGCGCCATCCTCGCCGGGCTCATCTACGGCCAGATGTCCTGGGGCAAGCTGATCAAGAGCCTCGAACGCACCGCGATCCTGTCCGGCTCGATCTTCATCCTGCTGTCGGGCGTGGCGATCTTCGGCTACCTCGCCGGCCTGGAGAAGCTGCCGACGCTGCTTGCCGACGCGCTGATCGGGCTGGGCTTCGAAGGCTGGAAATACCTGCTGCTGCTCAACGCGGTGTTCCTGGTCGCGGGCATGTTCCTCGAAGTGCCCGTCGCTCTGGCCCTGCTGGTGCCGCTCCTGGTGCCGACCGGCATCTCGATGGGCGCCGATCCGATCCATCTCGGCATCGTCATCGTCGTGAACCTGATGCTGGGCATCGTCACCCCGCCCTTCGGCGCGGCGCTGCTGGTGGTCTCCGCGGTGTCGGGCGCGCCCTACTGGGGCATCGCCCGGGCGGCGGCGCCGTTCCTCCTGGTGCAGCTGGCCGTGCTCATGCTGCTGACCTTCATCCCCGAGCTGACGCTCTTCCTGCCGCGTCTTGCCGGCTTCGCCCAGTGAGGAGAGACACATGATCCGACTTGCCAACCTTGCCTACGCGCTGTCGCAGCAGCTCAACCGCATCGCCATGCGCGCCGCCGCGCTGTGCTTCGGCGCGATGCTCTGCGTGATGATGCTCCAGGTGGTGGCGCGCTACGTCTTCGCCTCTCCGCCGTTCTGGACCGAGGAGCTGGCGCGCTGGCTCATGGTCTGGGGCGGGCTGCTGGGCGCCTCGGTGGCGTTCCACACCCATGCCGACCCGGCGATGGTCCATCCGCCGAGCCACGTGATCTGGCGGCAGAAGGTCCAGGTCGTGGCCCGGTTCCTGGCCGCCTGGACCTTCTTCGCGCCGGTCCTGTGGTACACTTGGCCCTATCTCGAACGCCAGATCGGCCGCACCTCCGAGGGGCTCGAAGTCTCCACCGCCTGGATGGCCTCTGCCCTGCCCGTCGCGCTGATCCTGATCCTGTTCCACGGGCTCGCCGGCCTCGGCGCGCTCGTCTCGCCGAAGGTGCTCGAGCAGGAGATCGCCTTTGCCAAGAACACCGAATCCAACATGCTGGAGTAACCGATGAACCTTCTTCCGACCGCCGCCGCCGCGCTGCTTCTGGCCTCCGCTGCCTCCGCGCAGTCGATCAACGTGGCGCTGGATTCCAATCCCGACCGCGAACAGTCCGGCACCTATCGCTACGTGGACAACCTGTTCGCCGCGCTGGCCGAGGCGGGCTGGGACACCGAGACCTTCCCGCGCGACACGATCGGCGGCGAGGACGAGCGGCTCGACCAGATCCGCGCGGGCATCCTCGACCTGTCGATGTCGAACTATGCCGTGGCGACGCAGTTCGTCGAGGAGATGCGCGCGCTGCAGCTGCCCTACACCTTCGAGACCCCGCAGCACGAGTTCAGGTTCTTCACCGAGTCCGGCTATCTCGACGAGGTGAACGAGGAGCTGGCCGCCGAAGGCATGCGCATCATGGCCATCGTGCCGACCGGCGGCTTCCTCGGCATCTTCAACAACGAGAAGGAAGTCCGGACCGTCTCGGACATGGAGGGGCTGCGCATGCGGGCGCTCGACCCGAACCAGCTCGAGATGTTCTCGATGATGGGCGCCAGCGGCGTGGTCATCCCGTTCTCGGAAGTGCCGAACGCCATCCAGACCGGCATCGCCAACGGCTATGTCAACGCCTCGCTGGTGCCGCTGGTCTTCGGCCAGGCCGACCTGTTCTCCAATTTCACCGACGCCAAGGTGATCATGTCCGCCCGCCTCGCGCTGGCCTCCACCGCGTGGTGGGACGGCCTGTCCGCAGAGGAGCAGGCGAGCTTCGAGAAAGCCTCGGTCGAGGCGCTGGCCGAAGTCTTCGACTGGGTCGATGCCTCCGAAGTGGTCCACAAGCAGAATCTCGAAGAGGCGGGCATCGCGGTCTACGAACCCAGCGCCGAGGAGCTGGCGACGTTCCGCGAGGCGACCCTGCCGATGGCCGGGGTGTTGTCCGAGGTTCCCGCCGAGCGGATCGAAGAGCTGCGCAGCTTCGTCAACGACTACGCGCCGGAGTGATCTGCACTGCTCTCCGGACAGGGAAAGGGCGCCCCGCGGGGCGCCCTTTCTGCGTTCCGGCAGGGGTCAGAGGCTGAGGAAGCCCTCGACCTCCGACAGCGGCCCCGCCGCCTTCAGGGCGGCGATGTCGGGGCGGCGCGGAGCGAGATCGCCGAGGCCCGCGATCACCGCTTCCAGTTCGGCCGCCACGGCCAGAACGCCGAGGTCGTCATAGCGGCGCCCGACGATCTGAAGCCCGAAGGGCATGCCGTTCGCGTCATGGCCGCAGGGAATGGTGATCGACGGATGCCCCGCGAGGGTCGAGGCATAGGCCATGGCGAGCCAGTGATAGTAGCTTTTGGTCGCCACGCCGTCGATTTCGGTCGGATAGAGTTCGTGCCAGTCGCGCGGGCTGATCGTCACCGCCGGGGAGATCACGAAGTCATGGGTCTCGAACCAGGTCTGCCAGCGCTGGTGGTAGGCGCCCTGCATCGACAGCGCCTCGGCGATATCGTCCGGGGTGAAGCTGCGGCCTTCGATGATGTTCTCGGTGACGTTGGGGCCGACCTGCTCGGGATGGGCGTCGAGCCGCTTGCCGTGCATGCCGAGGAACAGGATGCCGCGCAGCACCGAGAAGATGCGGTCGGCGCCGGAGCAGTCGGGCGTGCCTTCGCCGGCGGCCGAGAAGAACGGCGCGATCTGCGGAACCACGCGGCGGAAGTGGTCGCGCACGATTCCTTCGGTGGGCGCGAAGCCGTAATCTTCGGTGAAGGCGACCCGCAGCGAGGACAGGTCGCGGCGCGGCAGGGCGGCGAAGCGCGCCGGGTCCCAGGCGGTGCGGCCGTCGACCACCGCGGTATAGGGATCGCGCATGTCGGGCCGTGCCAGCACCGACAGCATCAGCGCGGTGTCCTCCACGCTTCGGCCCATCGGGCCGGAGGTCGAGAGCGGGAAGAAGCCGATGCCGCGGGTATTGCCCGGCACGACGCCCGGCGAGGGCCGGTAGCCGACGACGCCGCAGCTGCGGGCCGGCGGAGAGATCGTGTTCCAGCTGCCGCTGCCGGGGCGCGGCCATGCCGGGGCGGCGCATCCCGAACGCCCCGAGGCGGTGGCCTTCGCCCGCCGTCCGGGGACCTTCGCGCTGGTGATCGACTGCCGCTCGGGTGCGGTGCTGGCCGAGCTCGAATCGCCGGAGAACCGCCATTTCATGGGGCATGGCACCTTCTCTGCCGATGGCAGCCTGCTCTTCACGCCGGAAAACGCCTATGATCTGGGCGAGGGGCGGATCGGCATCTGGGACGCCGCCGCGGGCTACCGGCGGATCGGCGAGTTCCGGTCCGGCGGCGTCGGTCCGCACGAGGCGCTGTTCCTGCCCGGCACCGGGGTGCTGGCGATCGCAAATGGCGGCATCGACACCCATCCCGACAGCGGTCGGGCCAAGCTGAACCTGCCGGTGATGAAGCCGAACCTCGCCTATGCGACGGCCGACGGCGAGATCCTCGAGACCGTCGATCTGCCGCCCGACTGGCACCTGAACTCGATCCGCCACCTGGCGGTGCGGTCCGACGGGCTTGTCGCGGCAGCGATGCAATGGGAGGGCGACATTGCCGTTGCGCCGCCCCTGCTGATGCTGCACCGCCGGGGCGGGGCGCCGGTCTTCGCCGCCTTCGAGGGCGATGCGCACCGGCAGATGCAGGGCTATGCCGGCTCGGTGGCGATGTCGCGGGACGGGCAGATGGCGGCGATCAGCTCGCCGCGCGGCTCGCTGGTGCAGTGCTTCGACGCGGAAACCGGCGCGCCGCTGCAGAGCCTGGCCGAACCCCGATGCCCGCCAGCTCGTCGCCCGAACGCAGCGGCGTGGCCGCCGCCATGGTGGCGCGCAGGTCGTCGAAAACGTGGCGCTCGCCGCCGATGGTGCTGCGGTAGAGGGTCATGTCCGGAGCCTTTCTGGTCAGTCCGGCGGCCGCAGGCTGCAGCCGCCGCTGTTGTCCCGCGCAGGGCCGCGCCGGGCTTGACCCGGCGCCTCCCGGTCAGCGGTAGGGATAGCCCGCCTTCTCCATGTTGGCGGCATAGGTCTTGAAGATCTCCACGACCTTCCCCGCGCGCTCCGACGAGCTGGCGACGTCGTCCCAGAAGCCCTCGGCATCCTTGGTGACCTGCGCCCATTCCTCGGGCGGCAGCGAGGTCAGTTCCATCTTCTCGCCCTCGACGCGCAGCTTCGCCTCGCCGCCCCAATACCAGACATCGCGGTAGTAATGGCTCTGGTCGATCGTCGACTTGAAGAGCTGCTGCAGATGCGGCGGCACCTTCTCCCAGCTGGCGGTATTGGCGAAATACGACCCGAACCAGGCGCCGGTGACCGAGTTAGTGAGCGCGTAGTTGCAGATATCCGCCCAGCCGACCTCATAGGCCTCGGTGAAGCCGCACCAGGCCACGCCGTCCAGCTCGCCGGTCTGCAGCGCGACCTCGACATCGTCCCACGGCACGGTGACCGGGATCAGCCCGTATTTCGACAGGAACCGCCCGGCGGTCGGCACGCCGAAGACGCGCTTGCCGCGCATGTCGGCGAGCGAGCGGATCGGTTCCTTGGTGAAGATGTGCAGAGGGTCCCAGGCGCCGGTCGACAGCCAGGTGACGTTGTCGACCTCGTCATAGGCCGACTTCCAGATTTCATCGAGGCCGTAATACATGAACATCGCCGGCACATCGAGCGAGTAGCGCGTGGCGAAGGGGAAATAGCCGCCGAAGACGCCGATATCGACCGGCGAGGCCATCGTGGCCTCGTCCGACTGCACCGCGTCGATCACGCCCGACTGCATCGCGCGGAACAGCTCGCCCGTCGGCACCAGCTGGTCGGCATAGTAGAGCTCGATCTCCATCTCGCCATTGGCGGCGGCGTTGAAGGCCTCGATCTGCGGCTTGATCACATGGGCGCCCAGCGGCGCACCCGAATAGGTCTGCAGCCGCCACTTGATCGGTCCGGTCTGCGCCACGACCGCCGGGGCCGCCAGCGCGCCCGCCGCCCCGAAGGCGCCGGTCGCCAGGAATTTCCGGCGCGAGGCCAGGATCTTCTCGGAGGGGGTCAATTTCTTTTCGGTCATTCACTTGCTCCCAGTTGGTTATGGTCAGCGCACGGCCGCGGGCAGCCAGAGCGCGATCTGCGGAAACAGCATCACCAGAGCGATCGTCGCGGCCATCATGATCACGAAGGGCCAGATCGAACGGTAGATGTCCGTGAGGGTGATCTCCTTCGGCGCCATGGCGCGCATCAGGAAGAGGTTATAGCCGAAGGGCGGCGTGATATAGGCGATCTGGCAGGTCATGGTGTAGAGCACGCCGAACCAGATCAGCTGGTTGTCGAATCCGAGATCGAGCATCTTGACGAGCGGCACGTAGAGCGGCGCCACGATCACCAGCATGGCGGTGTCGTCGAGGAACATCCCCATCACGATGAAGCTCACCTGCATCATGATGATCACCTGCCAGGGGCTCAGATCCCAGTTGTTGATGAACAGGTTCTCCAGCGCCCGGACGGCGCCGAGCCCGTCGAAGACCGAGCCGAAGGCCAAAGCGGCGAGGATCAGCCACAGGAACATGCAGGAGACGTTCAGCGTCTTGCGCGCGGTCTCGTGGATCAGCCGGAAGCTCAGCCGTCCCTTCACGGCGGCGGCCACGGTCGCGGCGGTGGCGCCCACGGCCGAGCTTTCGACCAGCGAGGTGACGCCCATCACGAAGAGCCCGGTCATCAGGAAGAAGATCAGGAACGGGATGATGCCCGCGCGCAGCAGCTTCAGCTTCTCGCTCCGCGGCATGTTCAGGTCTTCCTCCGGCACGGTCGGCGCCAGCGCGGGGTTCATCTTGGCCCGGATCACCACATAGACCACGAACATCGCCGCCATCAGCAGACCCGGGACCACCCCCGCCAGCCAGAGCTGGCTGACCGGCTGGCGCGCGATCATGCCGTAGAGCACCATGACGACCGAGGGCGGCACCAGGATGCCCAGGGACGAGCCGCCCTGCACCACCCCGGTGATCAGCACCTTGTCATAGCCCCGCCGCAGCATCTCCGGGAGCGCGATGGTCGCGCCGATCGCCATGCCCGCGACCGACAGCCCGTTCATCGCCGAGATGATCACCATCAGGAAGATCGTGCCGATCGCCAGCCCGCCGCGCACCCGTCCGAACCAGACATGCAGCATCCGGTAGAGATCCTCGGCGATCCCGGCCTCGCTGAGGATGTAGCCCATGTAGATGAACAGGGGCAGCGTCAGCATCGGGAACCAGTTGAACAGCTTGAACGCCGCCGAGAACGGGATCTCGACGCCCCCCGTGCCGTAGAGCATCAGCACCATGCCCGAAGCGACGAAGCCGATGGCGGCAAAGACCCGCTGCCCGGTCAGCAGGAGCACCATCATCGAGGCGAACATCAGCAGCGCGATCATCTCGTAGCTCATGCCAGGTCCTCCCCTTTGAGGAAGCCCACGGTCTTGGCGAGGATCGACAGCGACTGCAGGATCATCAGCACGATGCAGGCAGTCATCAGCGTCTTGATCGGGATCATCGAGGGATTCCACATCGAGAACCGCTTCTCGTTGGTCTGGATCGCGTATTCCAGCGACGAGACCGAGCCCCAGAGCAGCACGCAGAGATAGAAGAGCAGGCAGAGGATGGTCACCGCGTCGAGCCGCGCCTTGCCCTTCGGCGAGAGCCGTTCGTAGAACAGGTCCATGCGGACATGGGACTCGTTCTTCAGCGTCATCGCGCCGCCCATGAAGTAATAGGCGGCCAGCGTGAACTGGGTGAACTCGATGCACCAATGCAGCGGGATGTCGATCACGTTGCGGGTGACGGCATCCAGAAGCAGGACGGCGATCATCAGGAAGATCAGGTACATGGCCACTATTCCGACCCAGTCGGACAGGCGGTCCACGACCCGCACATAGGTTCTCACGGCGTTTGGCATCGCTCTAATCGCTACCCCTTGGTTTCACCGGACCGTCACCCCGGCGCCGTCCAGCGCATGGGCCAGCGCCCCTTCGGGGCGGCGGTCGCTGATCAGCATGTCCATCCGGTCGAAGCCGCAGACCCGGAAAGCCGCGCGGCGCCCGAACTTGCCGGCATGGGCCAGCACGATGACGTTCTGCGCGCGGGCGATCATCGCGCGCGCGATCTGCGCCTCGTGGACATTGGAATTGGTCGCGCCCTCGCGCGCCGAGACCGCCGTCACGGCCGAGATCGCATGGTCGGCGCGGTAGAGATCGATCTGCGCGATGGCGTCCGGCCCGGTGGTCTGGCTGTTGCCCGGCGCATAGCTGCCGCCGAGCAGGAAAATCTCGATCCCCGATTGCGCGCCGTGGCGGCCGAAGGTCTCGGCGACATGCAGGGAGTTGGTGATCACCTTCAGCCCGCGCAGCCCCGCCAGCCGCTCGGCCGCGATCGCCGTGGTCGATCCGGTGTCGATCATCACCGTGTCGCCCGCGCGGACCACCTCGCAGAGCTTTTCCGCGATCACCGCCTTGGCCAGCGGCTCCTCCTGCATCCGCGCCTGGAAACTGTCCTCGACGAAGTTCCGCCCCAGCGCCCGCGCGCCGCCATGGACCTTCAGGATCGTGCCCTCTTCGGCCATCTGCCCGAGATCGCGCCGGATCGTCTCCGGCGACACGTCGAAGAGCCGCGCCAGCGCGTCGACGCCGATCTCGCCGCTGCGCTGCACGAGCTTCGCGATCTCGCCCCTGCGATCCCTGGGCCTCATCCCCGACTCCGTTGCCGACCGTCGCGGGCGGCATCGCGCCGGCCGCGGGCCGCCCGGCCTCACGCTACCGCTGCCCGGCCCGTGCGCGTCAATGGAAATGCCCGGAAACTGCCCGCATCGATGCCGGAGCGGAAAATTTCATGACCATTCGGTCAAAATTTGCCCGAAAATTGGTCACAGCCAAGGCAGGTCCGGCCTCAGTTCCGACCGAGGCCCGAGGTTTTCCTGTCCGAGGAGGAGCTGACCGAGCGCTCCGATGCGCGCGATGCGCGGTCCTTCCCGTCGCGATCCCGGTCATTGGCCCGGTCACCGGAGCGATCGCTGGACCGGTTACTGGAACGATCACTGGAACGATCGTTGTCCCGGCCGCCGTCGCCGCCGTTGCGCCCCCCCGAGCCGCGGCCGGCGGAATTGTCCGCCGCTCCGTCGCGGCCCTGCCCGGAGCCTCCGTCCCCGGGGCGACCGCCATGGCCGAGGCCGGGGCCGCTGCCGCCCGCTGGAAGGCCGGAACGCCCCTCGGTCCGCTCGACGGCCTGCCGGTGATCATCAAGGACAACCTCGTGAGTGCCGGGCTGCCCGCCGCCTGGGGCAATGCGGAACTGGCCCGCCGGGTGCCGGATCATGACGAGCTGCCGGTGGCGGCCCTGCGCCGTGCCGGCGCGATCGTCACCGGCAAGGGCAACACGCCGGAATTCGCGGTCGAGGGCTATACGGACAACCTGACCTTCGGCGTGACGCGCAATCCCTACGACCCGGCGCTGACCCCTGGCGGCTCCTCGGGCGGCGTCGTCGCGGCGGTGGCCACCGGCAAGCAGGCCTTCGATGCGGCCTGCGCCGAGTGCCACGGAGAGAATGCCGCCGGCCGGCAGGGCTCCGGACCGCCGCTGGTGCATGTGATCTACGAGCCCGGCCATCATGCCGACCCCGCCCAGCCCGGCGTCACCCGCGCCGACGTGGCCGCGATCACCGCCTATGTCCGCGAATTGCAGCGCGCGAACGGGATCGACTGACATGACCTTCGACATCACCCGCCGCGGCTTCTGCGCCGGCCTCGCCGCCCTGCCGCTGGCCCGCCCGCGCCGAGCGGACAGGGACCGACATGGAGCAGGATGTGCGTCATGCGCCGTCATCGCCCGGCCAGGGTTAAGGCCGGGTTGCGCCGGACCGGACCGGGCAGCCTCCCCAATAGGTCGCAACCGCTGCGGCAGGGCTTTTCCCGGCGGGTTCCATGGGATAGCAGGCAGGGATGCTGAGCGTGACCGACCTGACCTGCGCCCGCGGCGGCGTGCCCGTGACCGAGGGCGTTTCCTTCCGGCTCGATGCCGGCGAGGCGCTGGTGCTGCGCGGGCCGAACGGGATCGGCAAGACGACGCTCTTGCGGGTGGTCGCCGGGCTGGCGCCGCCGCTCTCGGGCCATGTCGAGGGCGCGGAGCGGATCGCCTATGCCGGACATGCCGACGGCATCAAGGCGCAGCTTTCGGTGACCGAGAACCTGCGCTTCTGGGCCGCGGTCTTCGGCAGCACCGGCATCGCCCCGGCGCTCGACGCCTTCAACCTGAACGACCTGAGCGCGCGGCTCGCCGGAACGCTGTCCGCCGGGCAGAAGCGGCGGCTGGGGCTGGCGCGGCTGCTGGTCACCGGACGCCCGGTCTGGGTGCTCGACGAGCCCACGGTGTCGCTCGACGCGGCCAGTGTCGGGCTTTTCGCGGCGGCCGTGCGGGCGCATCTGTCGGGCGGAGGCGCCGCGCTGATCGCCACCCATATCGATCTGGGCCTGGCCGAGGCGCGGCTCCTCGATCTGGCGCCTTACAAGGCGAGGCCGCAGACCCGCGCCTCCGATTTCGACGAGGCCTTCCTGTGATCGCCCTCTTGGCGCGCGATCTCAAGCTCGCGGTGCGGGCGGGGGGCGGCTTCGGCCTGGCGCTGGCCTTCTTCCTGATCGTCACGGTGCTGGTGCCCTTCGCGGTCGGCCCGGACACCCAGCGGCTGCAGCCGATCGCGGCGGGCGTGCTGTGGATCGGCGCGCTGCTCGCGTGCCTGCTGTCGCTCGACCGGATGCTGGCACTCGACCACGAGGACGGCACGCTGGAGCTGATGGCGACCGCGCCGCTGCCGCTCGAGGGGGTCATCCTGATCAAGGCGGCGGCGCATTGGCTGACCACCGGCCTGCCGCTGACGCTGATTGCGGCGCCGCTCGGCGTGCTGCTGAACCTCGCTCCGCCGGGCTATGCGTGGCTGGTGATCTCGCTCGGCTGCGGCACCCCGGCGCTGAGCATGATCGGCGCCTTGGATCTTCCTGTCGCTGCCGGTCGCGGCGATCCAGATGTCGGCCTTTCTCGGCGGCATGGCGGCGGTGGGCGCGGTGACGGCGGCGGGCGCGATGGTGCGCCAGGGCGACCGGGTGCTGACGCTGGTGCTCTTGGGCGTGGTGATCGGGGCGCTGGCGGGGGCGGCGACGTCGCTCCTGAAGGTGATGGCCGATCCCTATGACCAGCTTCCGGCGATCACCTTCTGGCTCCTGGGCTCGCTGGCCTCGGTCACGGCGGCGGATATCCTGCCCGCGCTGCCGATGGTGCTGGCCGGGCTGGTGCCGCTGGCGCTGCTGCGCTGGCGGATCAACGTGCTGAGCCTCGGCGACGAGGAGGCCCGCGCGCTCGGCATCGAGGCGGGCCCGCTTCGGGCCGCCGCTGCGCCGCGCGGCCATGTAGCCGAATTCGAACCGGGCCACGCGCAGCCCTTGCGCGGCCAGCGCGGCGGCCATCCCGGCCATGAACTCCGTATCCATCGGCGCGCCCGCACCATGCGCCAGATGCCCAAGGCCCCCTCTCCGCCCATCCGGCCGCCAGCATCGCGGCAACGCCGCCGGCCTGCAAGCCCTGTCCGGCCGGTTCGAATCCGGCCATGCCTCCGCCCCGCGAAGCGCAGGCTCAGGGCAGGCGATGGCCCGCGCCGAGCGCTCAGCCGGCGCGGGCGCGCGAGGTCGCGCTGGCCAATGCCCAGCTCTCGGAACTGCGCGACCAGCTCGGCAGCCTGCAATTGCTGCTCGATGCCGCCGATGCGCGCGGCGATGCGGCAGAGGCCGAGATCGGCGATCTCGGCCAGCGGCTGAACACCGCGCTGGCGCGTGCCAACATGGAGGAGCGGCGCCGCGCCCAGCTGGAAGAGGCCGAGCGCAAGCGGCTGGAGGAAGAGGCGCAGCGGCTCGAGCGCTACCAGTCGGAATTCTTCGGGCGGCTGCGCGATGCGATCGGCGACCAGGAAGGCGTGCAGATCGTCGGCGACCGTTTCGTCTTCGACAGCGAGGTGCTGTTCGATGTCGGCCAGGCCGAGCTGTCGCCTGCGGGCCGCGAGGAGATCGCCAAGGTCGCCCAGCTCCTGCAGGAGGTCGCCGCGGTGATCCCGCCGGGCATCGACTGGATCGTCCGCGTCGACGGCCATACCGACGCCATCCCGATCCGCTCCAGCCGGTTCCGCGACAACTGGGAGCTCAGCCAGGCCCGCGCGCTGTCGGTGGTGCGCTTCATGATCGACGAATACGGTTTCCCGCCCGAGCGGCTGGCTGCGACCGGTTTCGGCGAGTTCCAGCCGGTCGATCCTGCCGGCACGCCCGACGCCCGCGCCCGCAACCGCCGCATCGAGCTGAAGCTGACCGAGCGCTGAGCTCAGTCGGTCAGGGTCAGCGCGATGTCCCGGCTGTCGATCACTGCGCCGTTCCTGCGCCAGTCGACCCGGCCGCGATACCTGCCNGGAAGGCTTGCGCCTGAGTCTTTTCCAGCAACACGGTGCGGTCGATGACCTCGCCGCCGGGCCCCTCCAGAACGAAGCGGATCGCATCGCCCGCGCGGGCGCCGTAGCCGAAGGCCCAGAGGACAAGCGCGGGATCCTTGCGCGCGGCTTGCGCGAGCGGACGCGGGCGACCAGCTCGCGCGGCTCCACCGGCTTCACCAGATAGTCGTCGGCGCCGAGCTCCAGCCCGACCACGCGGTCGGTGACCTCGCCGCGGCCCGAGACGATGATCGTCGGGATGGCGAGGTCGCGCATCAGGTGGCCCACCACGCTCAGCCCGTCGCCGTCGGGCAGGCCGAGATCGACGAGGCAGACATCCGGGCGCACCCGCGACAGCCGCGCGACGATATCGGCGCGCCGGGCGAAGCGCTCGACCTCGAAACCGTGTTCTTCGAGCGACCGGCGCAGCACGGCGGCCACGTCGCTGTCATCTTCGAGCAGGAACACCAGCTGCGCCATCAGGCCTTCTCCTCCAGGCAGGCAATGCGGTTGGCCTCGGCGGCGATGGCGGCGGCAAGGGCGGGACGTTCGAAGGGCTTCCTCAGGAACGGAATCGCCGCCGCGCCGGTCTCGGTCGAGGGCACCTCGCTATGCCCGGTCATCACGACGACGGCAATCTCGGGCCGTGCGGCACGCAGCCGCCGCGCCAGTTCGCGCCCGTCGACGGCACCGGGCATGGCGACATCGGTCACCACCAGGTGGATCGCCGACACCGCGTCGAGCGTTTCCTCGGCCTCCTCGGCGCTGGCGGCTTCGATGATCGGGTAGCCCAGATCTGCGAGCTGGCGGCGGATCACCCGGCGCACCTCGGGATTGTCCTCGACCAAGAGCGCCAGCCCCGGGGCCTCTCCGGTCAGCACGATCCCGTCCTCCTCCTCCGCCTGCGGCAGCACCGGCGCGCAGACCGCGGGCAGGAAGATGTCGAAGCGGGTGCCGCGGCCCTGCTCGGTGTCGAGCAGGATCGCGCCCTCGGACTGGCGGACGAAGCCGTAGACCATGGCCAGGCCCAGCCCCGAGCCGCCGCCATCGGTCTTGGTCGAGAAGAACGGCTCGAAGGCGCGCGCCGCGGTTTCCGGCGGCATGCCGGGCCCGTCATCCGAGACCGAGATCCGCACGTAGTCGCCGGGCTTCAGCTTCAGCGATTCCGCCTCGGCCGCGCCCAGCGTCTGGCGCCGCGTGGCCAGCTCGATCCGGCCGCCGTCCTTGAGCGCGTCGCGGGCATTGATCGCGAGGTTCAGAAGCGCCATCTCCAGCTGTCCGGGATCGACGAAGGCCGGTTTCGAGCCGCCGCGCAGCCGGGTGGAGATTTCCACGTTGTCGGGCAGGGAGGGGCGCAGCAGCTTCACCAGCTGGCCGATCGCGTCCTCGACATCGACCGCCGAGGGCTGCAGCGCCTGGCGCCGCGCCACCGCCAGCAGCCGCCGGGTGAAATTGGCGCCGCGCCGTGCCGCGGCAAGCGCGGGCTGGGCCAGTTCGCGGGTGACCTCGGTATCGCCCAGCCGGTCGCAGAGCGGCACCAGGTTGCCGATGATCACCGTCAGCAGGTTGTTGAAGTCATGCGCGATGCCCGAGCTGAGCTGCCCCAGCGCGTCCATCTTCTGCGCCTGCAGCGCCGCGGCGGTCGCCTTCTTCAGCCGGGTGATGTCGACCGACAGCAGGTAGAAGCCGCAGGGCGTGCCGTCGCCGGGCCGGTCGGGGCGCAGGAAGGTGCGGATCTCGATCACCCGGCCGGAGGGCAGCGTCACCGTCATCTCGTAATCCACCGGCACGCCCTGGCGGGCCTGCTCGAAGAACGGCCGCGAGAAATCCAATGTCTCGGATTTCAGGATGTCGTCGCAGGTCAGGCCGAGGATTTCGGTCGGGCTCAGCCCGTAGGCGCGGGCGAAGCGGATATTGGCGAAGCGGATGCGCATGTCGCGGTCGACCTGCGCGATGCCGGCGGGCACGTTGTCGGCGATCAGGCGCAGCCGCTCCTCGCTGAGGCGAAGCGCCGCGGTGCGCTCGCGGATCAGCCTCTCCTGGACCTCCTCGCGGCTCTTTTCGTTGGTGATGTCGGTATAGACGGTGACGAATCCGCCCGTCGTCATCGGCACGCCCTCGACGCGCAGGATGCGGCCGTCGGGGCGGGGGCGCTCGAAGAGATGCGGCTCGAAAAGCCGCGCGCGCTCGACGCGGGAGCGGATCTGGTCCTCGGTGTCGCCGGGACCGTATTCGCCGCGTTCCGCATTGTGCCTTATGAAGATTTCGAAGGGCGCGCCGGGATAGGCGAGGTCCTCCGGGAAGCCCAGCAGGTCGATGAAACGCTTGTTCCAGCCGACCAGCCGGAGATTGCGGTCGAAAATCGTGATGCCCTGGTCGATATGATCGAGCCCGGCCTGGAACAGCTCGTCTGCGCGCTTCTCGCCCTGCGTTGCGTGGTACATCGCCCTCTTCCCTCGGGTCATAGCAGTTTAGGCCATTTTCGGGCGCCGCGAAGACCCCGTTACAATTCGTAAGGTTTGGGAAAATCTTGGGAAACATCGCCGCGCCACACATTGTGCAATCGGGATTTCTGCGGGGAGGCGAGGGATGTCCGGAACGGGCGGAGCGAATATCTACGAACAGGGTCTGGACAAGACCGGGGCGAATTTCGAGGCGCTGTCGCCCTTGAGCTTCCTGGCGCGGACCGCCGACATCTATCCCGACAACCTGGCGGTCAGCTATGGCGAAGTGCGCCGCAGCTGGTCCGAGACCTATGCCCGCTGCCGCCGCCTGGCCTCGGCGCTTTCGGCGCGCGGCATCGGCAAGGGCGACACGGTCGCGGTGGCGGGCCGCTCCTCGCCAATGATCCGCATCTGGAACTGACCGCGCCGTCGATCTGGTATCTCGCCGAGCTGCAGCTGCCCGGCGGCGGCGTGATCGGCGGCACGATCCCCGGCATGCCGAACGTGCTGATCGGGCGGAACNGGCGATTTCGCCTGGGGGCTGACCAGCGCCTATCTCGACGACCAGGACCTGCATATCGAGGAAGTAAACCCGGAGGACCCGTCGCAATACCGCGGACCGGACGGGTGGTTGCAATTTGAAACCGAGCAGGTGCTGCTGCAGGTGAAGGATGCCGCGCCGCGCACCCTGACCCTGCGCCGCACCGAGAACGGCCCGGTCCTGCCCGGCACGGTCTACGAACTCTCGGAGATCACCCCGCCGGGCCATGTCATGTCGCTGAACTGGACGGTGCTCGACCCGGCCGACACCACCATGACCGCCGCGCTGCGGCTGATGCAATCGCGTTCGGTCGCCGAAGCCACCGAGGCGGCGCGCGGCATCATTGCCCCGGCGCAGGTGCTGACCATGGCAGACGGCACGCATGTCGGCATGCAGCTGATCGGCCGCCAGCCGNAAGCGCGATCCCNGCGATGCACGGCCGCNGGCGCCATTCCCTCGCTCGGCTGGGTCGCGCAGAACCGCTGGGACGGCTACCTGCCCTACGAGGACAATCCGCGCTTCCGCGACCCCGCGGGCGGCATCCTCGGCAATACCAACAACAAGTTCACCGACGCCCCCTATCCGCGCCATGTCAGCTTCACCTGGGGCGACACCCAGCGGGTGCAGCGCTGGCAGCGGCTGATGCAGGACCGCGAGGTCCACACCCGCGAGAGCTTCATGGAAGCGCAGCTCGACACCGTCTCGGTCTCAGCCCGCACGCTGCTGCCACTGGTCGGCGCCGATCTGTGGTACACCGGCGACGCCGCCGCCGAGGGCACGCCGGAACGCCGCCGCCGCGAGGCGCTCGATCTTCTGGCAGACTGGAACGGCGAAATGAACGAGCACCTGCCCGAGCCGCTGATCTACATGGCCTGGATGCGCTTCCTGCAGCAACGGCTGATCGAGGACGAGCTCGGCGGCCCGCTGGCCGCGACCTTCTCGCATGTCGAGCCGCTGTTCATCGAGCGCGTGTTCCGCAATGTCGACGGCGCTGCCGCCTGGTGCGACGTGGCCCAGNTCGGACCGGGTCGAAACCTGTGCGGAAATCGCCCGGCTGTCGCTCGACGACGCGCTGGTCTGGCTGGACGAGACCCATGGCGGGCGGCTGGAATCCTTGCGCTGGGGCGATGCCCACCAGGCGCGGCACGACCATCCCGTGCTGGGCAGCGTGCCGGTGCTGAACTGGCTGGTGAACATCCGGCAATCGACCTCCGGCGGCGACCAGACCCTGGCGCGCGGCCAGACCAAGGGCACGGGCCCCGATCCGTTCGCCAATGTCCATGCCTCGGGCTATCGCGGCGTCTACGACCTGGCCGATCCGAACGCCTCCCTCTTCGTCATCGCGACCGGCCAGTCCGGCCATCCGCTGTCACGCCATTACGACGACCTCGGCGAGCTCTGGCGGCGCGGCGAATACATCCCGATGACGCTGGATCTGGACCTGGCGCGGGCCGGAGCCGAAGGCACGGTCTGGCTCAGGCCGCCGCGCCGGTAGCGTGGTTAAGGGCTCTGCAAGGGTTGCCGTGCGACACCGGGTCCAGCGACCCGATTGCAAGGTGAAACCGCCATGTCAGAGCCCTTTGCCCAGGACCTTTCCCCCGAGGATGCCGGAACCGAGCATCCGCTGCACCGCGCAACCCGGCTGCTGGGCGACCGCTGGACGCTCCTGATCCTGCGCGACATCATGTTCGACGGCACCCGCTGCTTCCGCGGACTGCGGCAGAATTCGCGCGAGGGCATCGCCAGCAACATCCTGGCCTCGCGGCTGAAGCGAATGGTGGCGGACGGCCTGCTGACCCAGGCAGAGCGGGCCGACGCGCATCAACGGCGCCCCTATGCCCTGACCGAGACCGCGATCCAGCTCGTGCCTGCGATTGTCGAACTCTGCGCCTGGGGGCTCGAGGACGCGCCCGGTCCGGGCGATCTGCGCCCGCGGCTGTTCTATGGCGGCGGCCAGCGCCTCTGGCGGCGGTTCCAGAGGGAATTGCGGGAGGAGCATCTGATGGGCCGCGAACCGGACATGACCATCCGCACCCGGCTCTACGAGGTCGAAGGCGACGTGCTCAACGGGTTTGGCCCGATTGCCTTGCCGGAAGCACCGAGGGCTGCCTGAGTTCCCTCATCCAGCCCGGTTGCAATCTGAAATCGCCGCGCCGGCTCAAAACTCTTCTCCGCGATTAGTGGTGTCAATTTGCGGAGCGCATCGGGGGAAGATAACGGCGCCGAGGATCACTGGGTTGATTTCCTTTGGGAACTGCCCCGGTTTTCCATCGGGAATTCACCGGCCCGCAGTCCAGGGCGCCCGGTTCATGCGGCGGTCAATGCCAGTCACTTCTCCGTCCCGGGTCCTGCTGCCCCGGCGTTGGCCTTCCCTCGGCAGCTGTCGTTGCCGGTCTCGGGGAACGTGCAATTGCCTGCCATTGATTGGTATCCGCTGGCGCTGTTGCGCAAATCAGGGGGATTCATCTCGTCGATGGCCGGGGCGCTGCTGCGCTACGGACCAGGCGAGGCGGCGCCGCTGGCGCTCGCGCAGCACGGCTTCGGCATCAACCGGATCGTGCCCGGCGACGGCTGGATCGCCTATGGCGCGGTCGATGGCGGCACGCGGGTCCTGGACCCGGAGACCGGCGCGCAGATCGCCGATCTGACGCTGGAGCGCCGCCCGATCCTCGCCATGGCGCATCACCCCGCCACGCAGCAGCTGGCGGTGGGCGACGGCGAGGGCTTCATCATGGTCGTCGATACGGCCAGCTGGCGGATCGACCGCGATTTCCGCGCCACGCGGCAGGGTCCGGTCTGGGCACTGGCCTTCTCGGCGGCGGGCGACGTGATCCATGCCGGCGGGCTTGACGACATTGCCTATTCGTGGCCCGTCGAGATGCTCGACGCCTTCGAACCCGGCATTTCAGGCGCGCGCTCCTTCCTGCGCGAGGCCGCCACGATGCCGAACGGCGAGCGGCAGTTCATGCGCAAATGCTCGATCTGCCACGCTCTGGAGCCGGGGCCGTCGCGCAAGGCCGGGCCCACGCTGCACGGGCTCTTCGGCCGCGCGGCAGGCAGCCTGCCCGGCTATGCCTATTCCGACACGCTGAGCGGCTCGGACATCGTCTGGGACGCCGCAACCATCGACGCGCTTTTCGACGAGGGCCCGGACCATTACATCCCGGGGTCGAAAATGCCGATGCAGGTGATCGCCGCGCCGGATGACCGGAGCGACCTGATCGCCTATCTCAAAGTGGCCACCAAAGGAAAGTGACCCGCCATGAAAGCCATGTTCTCCGGTTTCGCCGCCATCGCCCTGATCGGCGTTGCCGCCTATTTCGGCCTGCACGCGCTCGGCCTCTCGTCCGAGCACGTCTTCTCCAGCCCGAACGTCCGGGTCGACTGAGGGCCTGCGCGTGACGCCGAAGGACGCAAGCCGGGACGATTACGGGCCGATGCTGGCCGGGGCTTCGGTCCTGGTGGTCGATGACGAGCCCGGCATGCGCAATTTCCTCGTGAAGCTGCTGGCACCCCGGGTTCAGAAGGTCGAGGCGGCGGGCTCCGCGGCCGAGGCCACGCAGATGCTCGACGCGGCGCATTTCGATCTGGTGATCCTCGACAATGTCATGCCGAAGACCACCGGGCTCGACTGGCTGGCCGAGCAGACCCGGCGCGGCTTCTTCGGCGACACGATCCTGGTCACCGCCTATGCGGATCTGGAAACCGCGATCGCCGCGCTGCGGGCCGGGGTCAGCGATTTCGTGCTGAAGCCGTTCCGCGCCAACCAGATCCTCGGCGCGGTGGCGCGCACGCTCGACCGCAAGTACCTGCGCCGCGACAACGCGCTCCTGCGCCGGGAACTGCGCAGCGGCCAGCTCCAGGGCAAGCTCCTGGGCACCTCCGACGGCATGGTCGAGGTCCGCGCGATGCTGGAGAAGCTGGCGCCGCTGCCGACCCCCGTGCTGTTCACCGGCGCCAGCGGCACCGGCAAGGAACTGGCGGCGCGGCAGCTCCACGAGCTGTCGGAGCGCGCCGAGAAACCCTTCGTGCCGGTAAACTGCGCTGCGATCGCGCCCGAGCGGATGGTGCAGGAACTGTTCGGGAGCATCGGCGCCGACGGGCGGCTGAAGCCGGGGCTCCTGCTGCTGGCCGATGGCGGGACGCTCTTCCTCGACGAGGTGGCGCAGATGCCCGAGCCTCTGCAGGCGGCGCTGCTGCGGGTGCTCGAGGACCAGCGCATCCGCCCGGTCGGCGCCGAGCGCGAGCTGCGGCTGAACCTGCGCTTTCTCTTCGCGACCAATGCCGACCTGCGCGCGCTGGTGGCCGAGGGCCGGTTCCGCGCCGATCTCTACCACCGCATCGACGTGCTCCGGGTCGAGATGCCGCCGCTCAGCGAACGGTCCGACGACATCCTCGAGCTGGCGGCGCTCTTCATGACGCAGTTCTCCCGCGCGCTCGGCATGCCGGGGCTGGAGCTTGATCAGGAGACCCTGCTGAAGCTGCGCCGCTATGGCTGGCCCGGCAATGTCCGCGAACTGCGCAACCTGGTGGAGCGCTCGGTGATTCTCGGCGGCTTTCCCGAGGAATTTGCCGGCGGCGGCGCGGTCACCGGGACGCAGGCGATCGAAGATCTGGACCTGGTGGTGCAGCGCCACATCCTGCACATGCTCGACCGCTGCGACGGCAACCGTGCCGAGGCGGCGCGGCGTCTCGGCGTGTCGCGCAAGACCATCGACCGCAAGCTGGCGCAATGGGGCGAGACGGGCGTTCCGTCCTGACAGCGTCGGCTGTCCCCCTGCCGAACGTCATAGGGTTCTGGGAGCTCGTGACGGGCTTGGCGTCCCGCACAGGCTGGCTCCTGCCCGCAGTTTTCCGCGATCGGGGGAAGCCGGGTCCGCCCGCCGGGCGATCCGAGGCCCGATAGGTCGCGGAAAGGGCCCGGCGGCGTTCCGTGCCGGGCCATCTCCGCCGCCGGTTGCAGCATCCCGATGGTGCTCCGGACGGTCTGGAGCGGCCTGCGCGGGCAAGCAGAAGCAATTCATTTCGCGGGCAAAATCCGGAAGGGGGACGAGGACGCCGGTGCGTGCCGAGGCTCCGGACCGTCGGGAGCAGCGCCATCCCGGCCGGTCCTTCTGCTGCCGCACGGTTCACGCAGCATGCCGGTCAGGAAATCTTGTGATCCGGTCCGGCGGGACATCGAAATGGATTGCTGTGCCTGCAGGCGGCGCGGTCCGGTTGCGCCGTATCGGCATGCGGTGTTGCGGGGCAGGCCGTCCGTCCGGCCGGGCGGCACTGGGACCGATCCTTCCGGGGCGTGCGGATCGCGCCGGACGGGCTGCCTGTGCCGTCGAGGCAGTCTGCCGTGGCGCCCCGGGGCCGTCCGGGCTGCGTCTGGATGGCGGACCGGGGGTCGCGCCTGAGCGTCTGCGGGGATGGCAGCGCCCTGCAATGGCGATCGCCGCCCCGCCGCCTGGGCTCCGTTCCGGCCCGGTCGCCAATTCCGCCTGTTCCGCTCCCGCTTGCTCCGCGCGCCGCCGCCGCGCCTCCGTCCGGAAACATGTCTGGCCCGGCCCGCAGGCAAATCAAAGCCAGGCACCGGTCAATTTTAGTATAATTATTGTCATCATTGGCAGTACACCGGGCCGGCTAGGCTCCGGCGGAGCGGAGGCGGCCGGCCGAAAGCGGCACAAGGACAGGCAAGACGTGCAGTGACCAGTATCGAACTCGACATTTCCCGCGGCGAGTTGATCCGCAACGGCAAGGCCCACAGGCTGCGCCGCAAGACGCTGGCGGTCATGGTGGCGCTGGCCGAGCGCCAAGGCGAAACCGTCAGCCAGGACGAGCTGCGCGGCCTCGTCTGGGGCAGCCGCCATGGCAGCGAGGCGGGACCGAAACAGTGCATCCGCGAGTTGCGCCAGCTGCTCGGCGACAGCGCCGCCGATCCGCAATTCATCGAAACCGTCGGCCGCAGCGGCTACCGCCTGATCCGGCCGGTCCCGCTTGCCGAAGGCTCCGTCCTGGAACGCAGCAGCCGCGCGGCCCTCTGCGTCGGCCGCGCGGGGGTCGCGCCGGGCGCCGCGGGCTCGATGCCGCGGCGCCCGGCCTGTCGTCACGTCCGGATCAGAACGCCGCCGGGGCGTCGAGCTCCACCACCTGCCAGGGCAGGCCATGCTTGTTCAGCATGTCCATGTAGTGGTCGGGATCGAGCTGCTCCATGTTCCACACGCCCGGCTGGGTCCAGTTGCCCAGCAGCACCTGCGCCGCGCCGATCATCGCCGGAACGCCGGTCGTGTAGGCCACGGCCTGCGATCCCACCTCGGCGAAGCACTCCTCGTGGTCGCAGATGTTGTAGATGTAGTAGGTCTTCTCGCCCGAGCCGTCCTTCGCCGGACCGGTCGCGATGTCGCCGATGCAGGTCTTGCCGACGGTCTTCGCGCCCAGGTCGCCCGGGTTCGGCAGCACGGTCTTGAGGAACTGCAGCGGGATGATCTCGACGCCGTTATGCATCACCGGCTCGATCGAGGTCATGCCCACGTTCTCCAGCACGGTGACGTGGTTGATGTACGCATCGCCGAAAGTCATCCAGAACCGCGCCCGCTCGATCTCGGGGTTGTGGGCCGACAGCGACTCCAGCTCCTCGTGATACATCAGGTACATGTTCTTCTCGCCGACGCCGGGGAAGTCGAACGCGACCTTGGTGGTCATCGCCGGGCTCTCGACCCAGGCGCCGTTCTCCCAGTGGCGGGCCGGCGCGGTCACTTCGCGGATGTTGATCTCCGGGTTGAAGTTCGTCGCGAAGGGCAGCCCGTTGTCGCCGCCGTTGCAGTCGAGGATGTCGAGCTGCCGGATGCCCTCGAGCTTGTGCTTCTTCAGCCAGGTCGCATAGACAGAGGTCACGCCCGGATCGAAGCCGGAGCCCAGGATCGCGGTCAGGCCCGCTTCCTTGAACTTGTCCTGGTAGGCCCACTGCCAGCTGTATTCGAACTTGGCCTCGTCCTCGGGCTCGTAATTCGCGGTGTCGAGATAGTTCACGCCCGCCTCGAGGCAGGCATCCATCAGCGCCAGATCCTGGTAGGGCAGCGCGAGGTTGACCACCAGCGACGCGCCGGTCTGGCGGATCAGCGCGGCGGTCGCGGCCACGTCCATCGCGTCGATCCCGTACGTCGAGATCTCGACGCCGGTCCGCTTCTTCACCTCGACGGCGATGTCGTCGCATTTGGATTTCGTGCGGCTGGCCAGGTGGATCTCGGAGAAGATCTCCGGATTCATCGCCATCTTGTGCACCGCGACCGAGCTGACGCCGCCCGCGCCGATGACCAGAACTTTGCTCATGACTGTATCCTTCCCGATGAAGCAGTTGTCCCCCTCTTGGCTGGGTTGCGGCGAATTATCAATCCGTCCTTCCGGCAATGGCCTGGCTTTTACGGAAACATCATATTCAGCGTCAGCTGGTCGGGAAGCCCGGTCTCCGCCAGGCCGCGGGCCTTCTGGAACCCGGCGAGCGCGGCAGAGAACGCGGCGTCGAAATCTCCTCCGGCGGTGGACAGGCCGCTGCCGCGCTCCTCTTCCAGGACCTGGCGCACGCGTTCGAGGATGACGGCAGGCAGCATGACCGCGCGGCCTGAATTGCGGGCCTGGACCATCGGCGACTCCGCGACCTGGCGATAGGGTGCCAGCACCGCGGCCAGCTGTCCGGTGGCCTCGATCATCTGCGTTCCGGGATGCCCGAGGCAGAAGCGGCGCAGCTTCTCCATCAGAACCGGCGTGGTCTGCCAAGGCGTGATGTCATAGGTGTCCGCCTGCAAGGCATTGACCGCGGTGAGGAAACCCTCGGTCCAGGCGGCGAAGCCCGCCACCTTGACGCGGTCTCCGGCCTCGAGTGCCGCGGTGAAATCCGAGCAGGGCGCCGTTCCGGCGCCGTCGGCCTTGAACTTGCCGTCCTGCGATGCGGCCGCGGCCGCCAAGGGCAGAAGCAGGGCGGCTGCGAGGCCGGGGATCATGCGGGTCATGGGGCTGTCCTTGCGCAGCCGCCCCCACCGGAGCGCGGGGGCGGCGGTTTTCCGGGAGGCGGGCTCAGGCCGCATTTTCCGGATTGCGCGGCCTCGATGCGAACGGCAGGACGGCCGGGAGACGCCAGCTGCGCCGCGGCAGGGGCTTGCGGCCTTCGCCTCCCGCGCCCAGCCCTGCCGGCATGGCCGCTGGCGCTGCTGTGCATCATCGGGAGCAGGACCTCCGTTCACCGGGTCCCGAGGTCCGGCTGAAGCAGTCGGGCATGTGAAGGCCTGTGCAGGACAGGCGCGGCGGCTGCCGCAGCGATCCGCCGGGACTGGAGGCGCCCGCGCAGCGGTCCATCGCTCCGGCAGAACTGCAGTGCTGCAGAAGCCGGCCTCCGGACGTGATCCCTCTTTCCCCACATGAGGTCAGACCGCGCATTCGATCTCGGCAGTGCCGTGGCCTTGCGTGGATTCGTGAATGAGCGGCGAGCGCCATCGGTCCTGGCGCAGCCGCGAATGATGCAGATGAGAGTTTCGGCGGTCAGGGTCTCTGGCCTCGATACGCTTTCCGAATGCTTCCGGTCATCGCATCTTCGCCCCGATCCGGCTCCGGGCGCGGTCTCCGGCCCGGCGCTTCCGGAACGCCCTGCATAGTACCGGCCTGCCCGCAGGGGTTGGTTTCCGGCGAGCGCAGCCGGGCGGTTTTCCTTCCGCAATCGAGCACTCTTGCGGATGGGAATGATCGGAACTGCGCCAGGCTCGAGATTTGAGGCGTGGAAGCGGCAGATGTCATGGGCACCATCGGCAGTCACGGTGCCGATATCCCCGCCCTCTGGGACCTCCTCCGGCAGATCAGGCAAGGCCGGGCTGCCGGCCTCTCTGTGCGAGGTGGCTGGCTCCATGGCCAGATGGAGCTTGCGCCATTGGCGCCGGTCCTGAACACCGGGCTTCCGGGCTTCCGGGCTTGCCACTCAGCCGTCTTGCTTCCGCGGTGCCAGCGCTTCCACGGTACCGCTTCATTCACCGAGGAGCTTGACGCCGGTGCTGTCCGCTGCCCGAGAGGGGACCCGCAGGGTCAGCCGCGCGGCAGCTTGCCGATCCGGGACCCGGACCTCGAGGGCCTTCTGCCTGCCCCACAGCGTGGACCAGCCCGGCCAGGCGCAGCGGGCTGGCCACCATCCCGATGGTCTGCCGGGGCTGCGGCCGGAACAGGCCCTTGATTGGCAAGCGAAACCGGGTTGCCGCCTTCGGGATGACCGGCGGGCGTCCCGCACGGCCCATGACGATGCCCTCAGGACGCGTGGGGCATCGTCATGGGCGCACCAGTTCGTCCTGCGGCTGCGGGCGGGCTTTTCTTTGCACTCAAACTCCGACTAACCGCACGGATTTCGAATATTAATTCGTTGCACCAGGAGTTGTGAAACAATGCTGTTTTCAGCTGCGGTTCCGGGACCGATCCGGCTTCCCCAGCCGCAGGCGGACCGGCCGGCCTCCGGCAGCGGCCCGTTTTTGCCAGTCGGGACAGCGGGCGGCGCCTCGGCCATCCGCATCGGGGCCTGGCAAGCCCTGAGAAGGCTGGGCAACTGGGCGCTCCGCGGCAATCGGCCGACGATCCGCTTTCCCGCCACGGCGCCGGGCGCAGCTGCATGGCGGTCTTGAACCGCGTCAGGGCGCGCGGCATGGCCGGAACGAAGGCTGAGCCGGAATATGGAACGGAAAGGGCTGCCCGCGCGGCTGCGCCCTTGCAGGCAATGGCGCTCCGGACCGGCTTGCGCGGCGGGCGGGCGCAGTGCCGCTTTCCGGCCCGGGATCTGCGCGCCGCCGGGCCGGTGCCGCCGGTGGTGCTGGCCTGGGCGGCCGGGATGGCGGCGATGCTGGCGGCGCTCTGGGCAGGGCATCTCGACTGGGGGCTCGGGCTGAAGCAGACCATCAAGTCGACCGTCGGCTGGGCGAAGGGCTGGGCGCTCCTGGCGCTCTTTCCCTTCGCCGGCGCGGTGCTGCCCATCCGGCGCGAGATCCTCGTGCGCGGGCAATGCATCGTCGGGCTCTGGACGCTGGCTCTGACGCCGATCCTGTTCATGGCGCCGCAGATCGGGCTGCCCGAGCGGCTGTTCACCTCGCCACTGAAGGCGGTGGGCGGCCCCGGACCGGAATATTTCACGGTGTTCTTCTTCACCTGGGATCCGGGGAGCTGGACGCCGCGCTGGCAGTTCTACGCGCCCTGGTCTCCCTTCGCCGCGCTGCTCGGCGTGATCCAGGTGTGCTTCGCGCTGGAGGAACGCCGGATCAAATGGCGCGCCATCGGCGTCGCGGCAGGGGTGACGATGATCCTGCTGTCGAAATCGCGCATGGGGCTGGTCGGGCTCGTCGCCTGCACCGTGGGTCCGAGGATGATGCCGCTGATCCTGTGCGGCTGGGCCTGGCATGCGGTGGCCGGGCTGGCGGGCGAGCTGCGCACCAGCCGCGGCTTTTCGGGCGCAGCCTCGGGGACGGGCGCGGGCGAAAGGCATCCCGCCAGCCCCAGCAGCATCGCGGCGGCTGCAATGCCGCAGGTTCTCCGCCCCCATGCCACCATGGCGTGTCAGCTCCCGGCTGGTCCGCGCGACTTGGCCGAGGCCAGGGTGTCGCGCAGCTCGGCTTCCATCTGGAGCAGGTCCTGCTCCGCGGCGGCGCGCTTCGCCTTGCCCTCGTCGGCGATGCGCAGGGAGTCCTCGATCGTCGCGATCAGCTCGGCATTGGCAGTCTTGATCGCCTCGATGTCGTAGACGCCGCGCTCGGTCTGTTCGCGCACCTGGGCATTGGCCTGGCGCAGGTTGGCGGCATTCGAGGTCAGGAGTTCGTTGGTCAGGTCGCTGGCCTCCTTGACCGCATTGGCGGCGGCGGCCGAGCGCTGGATGGTCAGCGCCTGCGCCAGCTGGGTTTCCCAGAGCGGCACGGTATTGACCAGCGTCGAGTTGATCTTGGTGATCAGCGCCTTGTCGTTTTCCTGCACCAATCTGATCGAGGGCAGCGACTGCATCGTCACCTGCCGGGTCAGCTTCAGGTCATGCACCCGGCGCTCCAGATCGTCGCGCGCGGCGCGCAGGTCGCGCAGCTCCTGCGCCTCCATCACCTGGTCGCCCTCGGGCGCCGCGGCGATCTCGGCCTCCTTGGCGGGGATGTCATTGGCGTCGATCGAGGCCAGCCGCATCTCGCCGGCCGCGATGTAGAGCGCCAGCTCGTCATAGAAGGCCAGAGTCTTGCCGTAGAGCAGGTCGAGCCCCTTGATGTCCTTCAGGAGCGTGTGCTCGTGCTTTTCGAGGCTGCCGGTGATCTCGTCGATCTGGGCCTGCACATCCTCGTATTGCGACATGAATTTCGATACGTCGCCGCGCTTGCCGGTCAGCTTCTCCCACCAGCTGCGCTTGCGGCCGGGGTCGAGCTCCTCGGTGGAAAACCCGCGGATCGTCGCCACCATGTCGCGCAAGGAGTCGCCCGCCGGGCCGAGATCCTTGTTGCGCACATCGGCCAGCATTGCCTGGCTGATCGACTGCAGCTCGGCCTGCGCGGCGGAGCCGAAGCCGATGATCGTGCCGGTGTCGCCGATGCGGATCTCGGCCATGCGGCGCTCGATCTCGGCCTGTTTTTCCGGCGGCAGGGCGGGCGTCTCGGCCGGTTCGGGCAGTGCCGCCGCGGCTAGGCTGGCGATTTCGGACTGAAGCTTGGTGTCGGTCATTCGTCTGTCCTCGGCGCGCTCAGATGGGGCTCCCGCGACAGCCGCTCTCTCAGCACTTCCATCTCGATGTCAAGCTGGGAACGGTCGTCCAGAAGCAAGGTTTCCGTCTTCTTCGAAAAATTCCGGTCGAGGTCGTCGAGCAGCGCCATGAAATCGCTGCGCGCGGCCGGTTCGCGGCTGCGGGCGTAATAGGCGGCGTATTTCTCGGACGCCTCGCGGGCACCGGACAGGTAGACCCCGAGATACTTGCGCGCCGCGGTCAGGTCGCGCGGATCCTGCTCGACAGTGCGGAACATCTCGCGGGCGGTGGCCTGGAAGCGGGCGACGACCAGCTCCAGTTCGCGGTCCTTCAGCGGATCGAGCGCGCGGTGCATCGCGGCCAGCTCCGCCTCGGCGCTGTCGACGGCGCGGGCGACGCGGCCGGACTGGAAATCGTCCGAGGCGATGCCCTTGCTCTTCATCGGGTCGGGGCCGAAGGCCAGGGCGTGGAGCCCGGCGCCGATCGCGCCGAGCAGAACGCCGACCGTCATGCCGCCATCCTAGCTGCGGGTCCAGACCGCGCCCAGCCCGGCCGCCGCCAGCACCGCGGCGGCGATCGCCAGGCGGCGGCTCCAGCGGTAGCGGCGCTCGATCTTGTCATCGGCGCTGACCAGCCCGGCCTCGGGGAAGATCACGTCGGAGAAGAGCCGCGTCAGGAAATACGAGACCCCGGTGCCGCGGCCCGAGCCGATCGCCTGCCGCCCGATGCCGAAGGTCCGCGCCATGCCCTGCATCAGCCGGTCGATCGGCGTGCCTTCCTGGGTGCCCGAGGTGAAATAGACGCCGCGCAGCATCTGGCGGTGCTCGTAGCTGTTCTCCTGGAAGAGCTCGCCGAGGAATTCCTCGGCCACCGGCTTCAGCGAGGCGATCTGCGCCGGGAAGGCGGCGATCAGCGCGCGGCGCTGCGGGTCCTGCTCCTCCTGCAGGCGGGCGATCAGCCCCTCGTTCAGCCGCGCCACCAGCGCGTCGAATTCCGGCGCCAGCCGGTCCCAGGCGGCGGTCTTGTCGCGCGGATCCGCGAGCGGCAGGGTCGCGCCCCAGACCTGCGCCAGCCCGTCCTTGCCGAGCCGGTCGAAATACTCGGCGAAGCCCGCCACCAGATCGGCCTTGGTGAAGAGCACGTAGACCGGAAAGCGGATGCCGAGCCGGGTGCGCAGCTCGTGCAGGCGGCGGCGCACGGCCTGGGCATGGGCCTTGCGGGTGATCTCGTCCTGGTTCGACAGGTCCGACAGGCTGATCGCGACGATGGCGCCGTTCACCGGCTGGCGCGGGCGCTGGCGCTTGAGCATGCCGAGGAAGCCCTGCCAGGCGGCATTGTCCGAGGCCGCGTCGCTGTCCTGGGTGGTGTAGCGCCCGGCCGTGTCGATCAGCACCGCCTGGTCGGTGAACCACCAGTCGCAGTTCCGCGTGCCGCCGACCCCGGCCAGCGCCGCCTTGCCGAACTCGTCCTCGAGCGGGAAGTTCAGCCGGGAATTGGCGATGGCGGTGGTCTTGCCGGCGCCCGGCGGGCCGATGATCACGTACCAGGGCAGGTCATAGAGCCGCTTGCGCCCGCCCTTGGCGCCGCGCAGCACCTTGAGCGCGCGGCGGAGCTTGCCCCGCATTTCCTCGACATCCTCGGCGGCATAGCCGTCGGGCGGCGGCGCGTCCTCGGCCTGAGCGGTCACCTCCTCGACGATTGCCGCATCGCGCTTGCGGCCGGAGACCAGCACCAGGAGGATCACGAGGAGCGTCGACAGCCAGAGCACGGCGAGCCCGACCAGCCGTCCGGTCACTGTGTCGAAGGGCCGTGCCTCGCCGATCGCCAAGAGCGGCCCGACCAGCCAGATGATCCCCGAGAAGACCAGCGCGACGATGACGAGGATGCCGACCGCCGAGGTCAGCGCGTTCCAGACCTGCTTCACTGCACGCCTCCTTGCAACTGCACGCCTTCGCGCAGGAGGATGATCTCGATCCGCCGGTTCTGCGCCTTGCCCTCGCGGGTGGCGTTGTCGGCGATGGGTTCCGCGGCGGCGCGGCCCTCGGCGCTGAGCCGCGAGGGGTCGCCGACCAGCTTGGCGAGCCGCGCCCGCACCGCCTCGGCGCGCGCCAGCGACAGCGCCATGTTGTCGGGGAAGCGCGCGGTGCGGATCGGATCGCTGTCGGAATGCCCCGCGATCAGCACCGGGCCGGTGGTGCTTTCGTTGAGCGCCTCGGCCACTGCGGCCAAGGGCGCCTCGAATTGCGGCTGCAGCCGGTCGGAGGCGGAGGCGAACATGTTGGCCCCGGCAAAACGCACGGTGATCGTGTTGGCGTCCTGGAAGGCGGTGACCAGCCCGGCGGCGATCGCCTCGGTCAGGAAGCCCTGCACTTCCTCGAGCTGCCGCGTGTCGTCGGGCAAGGGCAGCGCGGGCGGCGCCGGCCGGTCGAGCCTGGCCACGCCCGGCGGGTCGAGCACGGCGAGCTGCCCCGCAAGGCCGCGGGTCGAGAGGCCGAGCGTGTAGCTCAGCGCCAGGAAGCCGCAGAGCAGCACGAGGCCCAGAAGCCCGGCGGAGACCCAGACCGGCTTCCACGCCGAGAGCGGCCGGTGAGGTTTCTTCACGCCTTCCCAATGCGGCGACAGCGCCTCGGGCGGCATGCCCCGCTGCGAGGCGATGATGCGCTGCAGCCCCAGCCGGATCTCGGCATGGCGGTCGCGGCCGGACTGTTCGACCCTGAGCCGCCCCTCGAAGCCCAGGGACAGGCAGACATGCAGGAATTCCAGCAGATGCAGGTTCTTGGCCGGGTCCTGTTTGAGCCGCCCGAGCAGGTCGTAGAACCGGTCGCCGCCCACGGTTTCGCGGTGGAAGGTGGCGACCATGCTCTGCTGCCCCCAGGAGGACTCGCCCGCCCAGGGCGTGTTCAGCACCACGTCGTCGATCGTCGCGCAGAGCGCGTAGCGCGCCACGCGGACGGTCTGCTGGTCGACGCCCGATTGCAAAGCGCGGTCCTCGAAACCGCGGATCTCGGCCACCACGGCGCGGCGCAGCTCCTCGGGATCGGCATGCTGGGCGCGGTTGCGGATCCGCCCGATCAGCGCAAACAGGCTCGCGGCGGCGGCATTGACCGGGTTCGGCCCGGTCATGGCGATGTCCGGACCGGCCCCCGCCGCAACGCGGTGTTCTCCGGGCTCGGCATCGCGCCGGTCTTCGCCGGGCGGCTGCCCGCCGCGCTGGAACCGGTGGTCGCGGACCATGCGCAGCGCCAGGCGGCGCTTCTCGAGGCCGTGATGGCAGGCGATGGCGCGGCGCTCTTCCCGCTCTTCCGTTCCGATCCGCTGGTGGCGCCTCTCGGCGAGGCGCGGGCGCGGAGCCTGTTCCAGGAGATGATCGCCGCCACCGGCGCCTGGATTCCCGAGACCCTGAAAGGAGCCGCATGATGGGTGGCGAAAGCAAATGGATGGGGCTTTGGTACGTGTCGCCCTACGTGATCGGGCTCTTGCTCTTCACGGCCTTCCCGTTCCTCGCGTCCTTCTATCTCAGCTTCACCGACTATGACCTGCTGAACAAGCCGGAATGGGTGGGCACGGCGAATTACGAGAAGCTGTTCACCCGCGACCGCACTTTCGACAAGTCGCTGAAGGTGACGCTGATCTACGTCTTCACCACCGTGCCCCTGAAGCTCGCCTTCGCGCTCTTCATCGCGGTCGTGCTGAACTACCGGCTGAAGGCGATCAACCTGTTCCGCACCGCCTATTACGTGCCCTCGATCCTCGGCGGCTCGGTCGCGATCGCGGTGCTGTGGCGCTACATCTTCGCCGATACCGGCCTCGTCAACATGATGCTGGGCAGCCTCGGCATGGAGCCGATCAACTGGTTCGGCGATCCCGAGAACGCGCTTTTCACCATCACGCTGCTGCGCTGCTGGCAGTTCGGCTCGGCCATGGTGATCTTCCTCGCCGCGCTGCAATCCGTCGACAAGTCGCTCTACGAGGCGGCGGCGATCGACGGGGCGGGGCCCTGGAAGATCTTCCGCCACATCACCCTGCCGCTGATCACCCCGGTGATCTTCTTCAACCTGATCATGCAGACGGTGCAGGCCTTCCAGGAGTTCAACGGCCCCTACATCATCACCGACGGCGGCCCGATGAAATCCACCTACCTGCTGCCGCTCTACATCTACGACAAGGCCTTCAAGAGCTTCGACATGGGCTATGCCTCCGCCATCGCCTGGGTGCTCTTTGCCATCATCATGGTCCTGACCCTCATCGCGTTCTGGTCGTCGAAGAAGTGGGTCTACTACGCCGGCGACAAGAGGAGCTGATCCATGGCCGCCATTACCGACATCCCCGTCCGGAAAGGCTCCGAGCCGCCGACCGCCATCGAGCTGAAGCACCGCCGCAAGGCCATGCGATCCTCGATCCTGCGCTATGGCCTGCTGACCCTGGTCGGGCTCGTGATGATCTACCCGCTGATCTGGCTGGTCGGCGCCTCCTTCAAGACCAATGCCGAGATGTTTTCCTCGGCCGGGTTCTGGCCGAAGGAGCCGACGCTCTCGGGCTATATCGAAGGCTGGCAGACCTCGACGCCCTATACCTTCGGCAAGTTCTTCGTGAACACGCTGTGGATCATCATCCCCAAGACCATCGGGACCGCGATCTCCTGCACGCTGGTGGCCTACGGCTTCGCCCGCTTCGATTTCCCGGGCAAGAAGTTCCTGTTCATGACCGTGATCGCGACGCTGCTCCTGCCGAACGTGGTCACGCGGATCCCGCAATACCTGCTGTTCCGCGACATCGGCTGGCTCGACAGCTTCCTGCCGCTCTGGGTGCCCTCGGCGCTGGCGGGCGACGCGTTCTTCGTCTTCATGGTGATCCAGTTCCTGCGCGCCATCCCGCGCGACATGGAGGAGGCCGCCCGCGTCGACGGTGCGACCACGCTGCAGACGCTGGTCTACATCGTCGTGCCGATGCTGATGCCCGCGCTGATCTCGGTCTGCCTGTTCCAGTTCATGTGGACCATGAACGACTTCCTCGGCCCGCTGATCTACATCTCCTCGGTCGAGAAATATCCGGTCTCGCTGGCGCTCAAGCTGTCGATCGACACGACCGAGGCCTTCGCCTGGAACCAGATCCTCGCGATGTCGGTCCTCGCGCTCGCCCCGTCCCTCGCCGTGTTCTTCATGGCACAGAAATACTTCATCGAAGGCATCTCGTCCGGAGGAGTCAAAGGCTGATGGCTGAACTTCAACTCAAAGGGGTCGAAAAGACCTACGGCAACGGCTTCAAGGCGGTCCACGGGATCAACCTCGATGTCAAGGAAGGTGAATTCATGGTGCTGGTGGGGCCGTCGGGCTGCGCCAAGTCCACCACGCTCAGGATGATCGCCGGGCTCGAAACCGTCACGGGCGGCGAGATCCGGATCGGCGACAACGTCGTGAACGACCTGGTGCCGGGCAAGCGCGGCATCGCCATGGTGTTCCAGAACTACGCGCTCTACCCGCACATGAAGGTGCGGCGGAACTTGGGCTTCGGGCTGCAGCTGCGCGGCAAGCCGAAGGACGAGATCGCCACGGCCACCGGCGAGGTGTCCGAGATCCTCGAGATCGAAAAGCTCCTCGACCGGCTCCCGAAGCAGCTGTCGGGCGGGCAGGCGCAGCGGGTCGCCGTGGGCCGCGCGCTGATCAAGCACCCCGACGTCTTCCTCTTCGACGAGCCGCTGTCGAACCTCGACGCCAAGCTGCGCGCCGCGATGCGGGTGCGGATCACCGACCTGCACAAGCGGCTGAAGGCGGAAGGCCGCCCGGCGACGGTCGTCTACGTGACCCATGACCAGGTCGAGGCGATGACCATGGGCGACCGCATCTGCGTGATGAAGGACGGCCATATCATGCAGGTCGCCGATCCGGTGACATTGTACGAGCGCCCGGCCAACGCCTTCGTCGCGGGCTTCATCGGCATGCCCGAGATGAACCTGGTCCCGGCCGTGCTGACCCGCGGCTTGGGCGCGCAGCTGACGCTCGACGGCCAGACGGTCGATGCGGGCGACGAGCTGGCGCGCAGGCTCTACATCCAGGACGGTCCGGTTACCCTCGGCATCCGGCCGCAGCATCTGGGCGTGGTCCCGGCAGGCAGCCCGAACAGCCTGACCGGCACCGTCACCAACATCGAATTCATGGGCCACGAGGTGAATCTCCACGCAAAGGTCGGCAATGCCGCCTTCGTCGCGGTGGTGCCCTCCGAAGCCTTCGACCGCAGCACGCAGCGCGGAGACCGGGTCGGCCTGACCGTCTCGGGCAGCCACGCGCATGTCTTCGACGTGTCCTCGGGCGAGAATGTCTCGCTCAAGGGCGCGCTCAACTGACGATCCAAGGGAGGAGAAACGGGATGAAAACGGCATTGATGGGCCTCGCGCTTGCCACCACGGCGCTTGCGGGCGCGGCACAGGCGGCGGAACTGAGGATGAGCTGGTGGGGCGGCGACAGCCGCCACCTGGCTACGCAGGAGGCGCTGAAGGTCTGCGGCGAGAAGCACGGCCATGTGATCAAGCCGGAATTCACCGGCTGGCAGGGCCATTTCGAGAAGGTCGCCACCCAGATCGCCGGCCGGACCGAGGCCGACATCATGCAGATCAACTGGCCCTGGCTGCCGATCTTCTCGGCGCGCGGCGACGGCTTCGCCGATCTGGAGCAGTTCGACGATCTCGACCTGACCAACTGGACCGCGGAACAGCTCGAGGCCGGGCGCCGCAACGGCGTGCTGAACGGCCTGCCGGTCTCGACCACCGGGCGGCTCTTCGTCTTCAACAAGACCACCTATGACAAGGCGGGCCTGCCGCTGCCGAAGACCTGGGACGACCTGCTGGCCGCCGGGCCGGTCTTCCAGGAGAAGCTGGGCGACGCCTATTACCCGTTCGAGGGCATCGCGCTCGACGGCACGCTGCTGGTCACGCTCTACGGCACGCAGAAGACCGGCAAGCCGCTGATCGATCCCGAAACCAACGAGGTCCTCTGGACGCTCGAGGAGCTGGCCGACGCGATCACCTTCTACCAGAGCCTGGTCGACAACCATGTCATCCAGCCCTGGCCAGACGTTCTGGCGGCGGGCAACCTGCCGATCCACGAGAACCCGAAATGGACCAAGGGCGAGATCGCCGGCAGCTACCAGTGGGACAGCACCTACTTCAAGATTTCCGACCCGATGGAAGAGGGCCAGGAGCTTGAATATACCGGCATCATCGACCAGGCGGACGAGCTGACCGAGGGCGTCTACCGCAAGGCGTCGATGGTGTTCTCGATCTCAAAGAACTCGGAGAACCCCGAGGCCGCCGCCGAAATCGTCAATTGCCTGCTGAACGAGCCCGAGGGCATCGCCGCCATGGGCTCCGCCCGCGGCGTGCCGGCCTCGAAGGCCGCGCTCACGCAGCTGACCGACGAGGGCGTGCTGAAGCCCGGCCAGATCGCCGCGCAGGAGCTGGTGATCGGCGCCGAGGGCCCGGCGATCCATCCCTACATGGAGCATCCCGATGTCCGCTCCGCGATGGAGGACAATCTCGAACTCTTCGCCTATGGCGAAATCGACGCGGAAACCGCGGCGGACGAGATGATCTACGCCATCCAGGAAGCGCTCGACGACATCAAGTCCTGAGCCTCCTCTCCGGGGGCGGCGGTCCGCTGCCGCCCCCGGCCGTTTCCCGCAAAGGCCGATCCGCGATGACCGCACCCCGCCTCGTCACCCTGTCCTGCCGCTCCGCCACGGTGCTGCTGTCGCCGCCCGGCGCGCTCTACCGCCTGCCCGCGCCCATCGAGTGGCGGCTGACCCGCGACGCCGCGCGCAGCGCGTCTGCCTGCTCCGGCTTGCGGTGGAGGCCAGAGACGCCGTAGCCGGCGCCGGTCAGCAGGGGAACGAGGCGGTGGCCGACGCCGCCGGTGGCGCCGATGACGAAGATGCGGGACATGGCAGGACTCCTGATGGCTGTCTCCGCAGGAAAAATGCGGCAGGACGGGGCGGAGTTCCACGCGCCGTCGCGTCACGTCCCGCGCTCAGTGCCCCCAGAGCCGCGCGCCGCGGCAGGCATGGCCCGCGCTTTCCAGCTCGATCATGCCATGGCCGATGCCATGCGCATCCTTCAGGCGCTGCCGCAGGTCAAGCTTGATGCTGTCGGCGCGCTCCCAGGCGCCCTCCTGCACGACGACATGCATGTCGAGCGAGGCGCCCTTCTCGTCCATCAGCCACAGATGCGCGTGATGCACCCCGGCGACGCCCTCGGTCGCGCGCACCGTCGCCAGCACCTGCGAGGCGTCCATCTGCGGCGGCGCGCCCAGCATCAGGATGCGGATCACCCCGCCGATCTCGGCGAAGCTCATCCACAGCATGTATCCCGCGATGCCCAGCGTCACCAGCGGGTCGACGATCCACCAGTCGAACAGGATCACCAGGCTGCCCGCGACGATCACCGCCACGGACCCGGCCGCATCGGCGACATTGTGCACGAAGGCGGCGCGGATGTTCACGCTGTCCTTGGACATCGAATAGGTCAGCGCCGCGGTCGCCAGGTCGATGGCCAGCGCGATGCCCGCCACGATCACCACCGTCCAGCCCGCCACCGGCTCGGGCGCGAAGAAGCGCATCACCGCCTCGTAGACGAGGAACAGCCCGAGCACGATCAGCGTGGTGTAGTTGATCAGCGCGGCCACCACCTCGGCGCGGGCATAGCCGAAGGTCATCGCCTCGTCCGCCGGGCGCCGCGCGATCTTGCGCGCCGCGAAGGCGATGACCAGCGCCATCGCGTCCGACAGGTTGTGCAGCGCATCGGCGATCAGCGCCAGGCTGCCCGAGAAGATGCCGCCGATCACCTGCGCCACGGTCAGCGCCAGGTTGACGCCGACCGCCATCGCGACGCGGGCATCGCCCGCCGCCGGATCGACATGATGATGGCCATGGCCGTGATGATGGTCGTGCGGCATCTGCCTCTCCCGGCTCCGGACCTCCCCGCCCCCAGGATAGGGCGGAGAGCGCCGGTGATACTATCACGCCGCGGCGGGTCAGGCGGTCGCAGGCTCCGCCGCCATCTGCGCCAGCACGCCGCGCGCGATGGCGCGGTAAGCCCCGGCATGCGGGCCGTCGGGCTCGGAGGCCACGACCGGGGTGCCGGCATCCGAATTGCGCCGGATCTCCATGTGGAGCGGGATTTCGCCGAGGAACGGCACGCCGAGCTTCGCCGCCTCCTCGCGCGCGCCGCCATGGCCGAAGATGTCCGAACGGTCGCCGCAGGACGGGCAGAGGAAATAGCTCATGTTCTCGATGATGCCGAGAACCGGCACCTCGACCTTGCGGAACATGTTGAGTCCCTTGCGCGCATCGATCAGCGCGATGTCCTGCGGCGTCGAGACGATCACCGCGCCCGCCAGCGGGACCGACTGGCAGAGCGTCAGCTGCGCGTCGCCGGTTCCGGGCGGCATGTCCACGACCAGCACGTCGAGAGGGCCCCAGTCGACTTCGCGCATCATCTGGGTCAGCGCCGACATCACCATCGGGCCGCGCCAGACCATCGGTGCCGCCTCGTCGACGAGGAAGCCCATCGACATGACCTGCAGCCCCTGCGCCTCGACCGGCTTCATCCGCTTGTCGACCTGTTCGGGCCGCAGCGTCGAGCCGAGCATCCGGGGCAGCGACGGCCCGTAGATATCGGCATCGAGCAGCCCGACGCGCTTGCCCTCGGCCTTCAGCGCCAGCGCCAGGTTGACCGAGGTGGTCGACTTGCCGACCCCGCCCTTGCCCGAGGCCACCGCGATCACCGCGGCGACATCCGCGATCGGCGCCTTCGGCTTCAGCCCGCCATGCGGCGTAGGCTTCTTCGCTGCGGCGGGCTTCAGGCTGGGGATTTCCGGCGGCTTCGCATTCGGGTCGCGCTCGGCGGTCAGCACCGCGGTCACCCCGGCAATCCCCGGGATCTCGGCCACGACCTGCTCGGCGGCCTGGCGCATCGGCTCCAGCTCGCGGGCGCGCGCGGCCGGAACCCGGATCACGAAGGTCACCCGGTCGCCGCGGATCGACAGGCCCTCGATCATGCCCAGCGAGACCAGGTCGCCCTGCCTGTCGGGCCCCGTGACAAGCGCGAGCTTGGCTTTGACGTCTGCTTCGGTCACCATCGCAGCATCTCCTTTAACCTCTCCCGCCGGTGCGGGAGACAAACCAGTCCGTTTTGCTAGGACAATGCGCCCGCCGCGTCCAGCGCACAAGGCCGCGCGCCCCGCAGCCCCGCGCGGAATTGGCACGGCGGCATATTTGGGTCGCTTTCCGGGGCCTGTTCGCGCTAAAGCGGCTGCGTTTCAACGAAGACGTGAGGTGTGGCCCGTGACGGCATCGGTATTCGACAATCTCAGACAGGACTGGCTGGGCAATGTCCGCGCCGACCTGCTGGCAGGCCTGGTGGTGGCGCTTGCGCTGATCCCCGAGGCGATCGCCTTCTCGATCATCGCGGGCGTCGATCCCAAGGTCGGGCTCTATGCCTCCTTCTGCATCGCCGTTGTGACCGCCATCGCGGGCGGCCGGCCCGGCATGATCTCGGCCGCCACGGCCGCCACCGCGGTCCTGATGGTCACGCTGGTGCGCGACCACGGGCTGGAATACCTGCTCGCCGCCTCGGTTCTGGCCGGCGTGATCCAGGTGGGGCTGGGCGCGCTCAAGCTCGGCCAGGTGATGCGCTTCGTGTCGCGTTCGGTGATGACCGGCTTCGTCAACGCGCTGGCGATCCTGATCTTCCTGGCGCAGATCCCCGAGATGAACCCGGCGACGCCCGGCGTGAACTGGCTGACCTTCGTGATGATCGCGGCCGGGCTGGCCATCATCTACCTGTTCCCGCGGATCACCACGGCGGTGCCCTCGCCGCTCGTCAACATCGTGGTGCTGACCGCGCTGGCCATGGTGCTGGGGCTCGACGTGCGCACCGTGGGCGACATGGGCGACCTGCCCGACAGCCTGCCGGTCTTCCTGATCCCGGACATCCCGGTGAGCCTCGAGACCATCTTCATCATCCTTCCCGTTTCCGCCGCCATCGCGGTCGTGGGCCTGCTGGAAAGCCTGATGACCGCGCAGCTCGTGGACGACCTGACCGACACCAGCTCGGACAAGAACCGCGAATGCGTGGGCCAGGGCCTCGCCAACATCGCCTCGGGCTTCATCGGCGGGATGGCGGGCTGCGCCATGATCGGCCAGTCGATGATCAACGTGAAATCGGGCGGCCGCGGGCGGCTTTCCTGCTTCGTCGCGGGCGTGTTCCTCCTGATCCTGGTGGTGATCCTCGGCGACGTGCTGGTCTCGAAGATCCCGATGCCCGCGCTGGTCGCGATCATGATCATGGTGTCGATCGGCACGTTCTCGTGGTCGTCGATCAAGCAGCTGAAGGAGCACCCGACCTCGTCCTCTGTCGTCATGCTGGCGACCGTCGCGGTGACCGTGGCGACGCATAACCTGGCCTATGGCGTGCTGACCGGCGTGCTGCTGTCGGGGATCTTCTTCGCCGCCAAGATCGCCCAGCTCTTCCGGGTGGAGAGCGAGCTGTCGGCGGACGGCAAGACCCGCACCTACCGCTTCCAGGGACAGATCTTCTTCGCCTCGGCGCATGCCTTCTCGCAGAGCTTCGACCATGGCGAAGCGCTGGAAAAGGTGGTCATCGACGTGTCGAACGCGCATATCTGGGACATTTCCTCGGTCCAGGCGCTGGACATGGCGGTGCTTAAATTCCGCCGCGACGGCGCCGAGGTCGAGATCGTCGGCATGAACAGGGCCTCCGAAACGATCGTGGACAAGCTTGCCGTCCATGACAAGCCGGGCGCCATGGAAGACCTGCTGGGGCATTGAGATGAGCAAACTGATCGCGCTGGTGGACGGCTCCACCTATTCCGAAAGCGTCTGCGACCTCGCCGCCTGGGCGGCCGAGCGCATCAAGGGCGGCGTCACGGCCGTCCATGTGATGGGCCACCGCCAGGGGGTGAAGCAGGACCTGTCGGGCAATATCGGCCTCGGCGCCCGCACCCAGCTGCTCGAGGAGCTGGCCGAGCTGGACGCCGCCAAGGCCAAGCTCGCGCAGAAGCGCGGCCGGGCGATCCTCGAGGATGCCAAGACCCGGATCGAGCATGCGGGCGTCGCCGAAGCCGAGGTCCGGCTGCGCTCGGGCGATCTGGTCGAGGCCATCGCCGAGCTGGAGGGCACGGCCGATTACGTGCTGATCGGCAAGCGCGGCGAGGCGGCGGATTACGCCAAGCTGCATCTCGGCTCGAATTTCGAGCGGGTGGCGCGCTCCTCGACCAAGCCGATCATCGTCGCCGCGCGCGCCTTCAAGCCGATCTCGAAGGTGATGATCGCCTTCGACGGCAAGCCCGCCGCGCTGAAGGCGGTGGACCATGCGATGCGCGACCCGATCTTCGCCGGGCTCGATTTCCAGGTGATCATGGCCGGGACCGAGTCGGTCGAGGGCCGCCGCCGCCTCGACGGCGCGCTCGCCATGCTGCGCGGCGCGGGCCACAATGCCGAGGGCGACATCCTGCCGGGCGCGCCCGACGAGGTGATCGCCCGCGAGATCGAAGCGCGCGGCGCCGACATGCTGGTGATGGGCGCCTATGGCCATTCGCGGATCCGCGGGCTGCTCTTGGGCTCGACGACCTCCGAGCTGGTGCGCAGCTGCCATGTGCCGGTGCTGCTGATCCGCTGACCAGGCGGGGGGAGAGGGCAGGCCCTCTCCCCCCGGCCCCCTCACCCGCGCCGGATCAGGCCGCCTGCGCGGGACGGTAGCGGGAATAGAAGCTCTCGCCCTTCACGGCGAGGTCCCGCAGGAGCTCGGGCGCGGCGAAGCGGGAGCCGAACTTGGCCTCGAGCCCGTTGCAGATCTCCACGGCCTTCGCCGCGCCGATCATGTCGAGCCAGCTGAGCACGCCGCCCGACCAGGGGGCGAAGCCCCAGCCGAGGATCGAGGCGACATCGCCTTCGCGCACGTCCATCAGCACGCCCTCCTCCAGCGCGCGCACCGCCTCCAGCGCCTGCATCATCAGCAGGCGGTGCTGGATCTCGGCCAGCTCGGGCTGCGGACCCGTCGGGTCGAAGCGCGCGGCCAGACCGTCCCAGAGCCCGGTCCGCCTGCCCTCCCCGTCATAGGCGTAGAATCCCGCCTTGGCCTTGCGGCCGAGACGGCCCTGCTCCTCCATCCAGAAGATCACGTCATCGGTGTTCTCCGGCGGATAGGCCGCGCCCATCGCCGCCCTGGTCGCCCGCGCGATCTTGGCCCCGAGATCGATCGACACCTCGTCGATCAGCTGCAGGGGCCCGACCGGCATGCCCACGAGCTTGGCCGCGTTCTCCACCAGTGCCGGCACCACGCCCTCGCGCACCATCCGCACGCCCTCGTCGACATAGGGAAGGATGCAGCGGTTGGCGTAGAAATAGCGCGCGTCGTTGACCACGATCGGCGTCTTGCGGATCTGGCGGACGAAATCCAGCGCCTTGGCCACGGCGCGGTCGCCGGTCTGCTTGCCGCGGATGATCTCCACCAGCGCCATCCGGTCGACCGGCGAAAAGAAATGGATGCCGATGAAGTCCTCCGGCCTGCGGCTGGCCTTCGCCAATTCGCCGATCGGCAGGGTCGAGGTATTGGTGGCGAAGACCGCCGTTTCGGGCAGATGCGCTTCGGCCTTGGCGGTCGCCTCGGCCTTCACCTCGGGGTCTTCGAAGACGGCCTCGACCACCAGGTCGCAGCCCGCGAGCGCGGCGAAATCGCCGGTGGGCGTGATCCGCGCCAGCACCTCGGCCATCTTCTCCGGCGTCGACTTGCGGCGGCTGACGGCCTTCTGCAGCAGGCCCTCGGAATGGGCCTTGCCCCTTTCGGCGGCCTCCTGCGACTGGTCGACCAGCACGACCTCGATCCCGGCCAGCGCCGAGACATGGGCGATGCCCGCCCCCATCATGCCCGCGCCGAGGACGCCGAGCTTCTGCACGCGCTGATCCGGCACGTCCGGACGCCGCGCGCCCTTCTCCAGCGCTTCCTTGTTGATGAAGAGCGAGCGGATCATCGCCCCCGAGGACGGGTTCATCAGCACGTTGGTGAACCAGCGCGCCTCGATCCGAAGCGCGGTGTCGATATCGACCTGCGCGCCTTCATAGACCGCCGACAGCAGCGCCTTGGCCGCCGGATAGACGCCCTTGGTCTTGCCGTTGACCATCGCCGAGGCGCCGACATAGGTCATGAAGCCCGCCGGGTGATAGGGCGTGCCGCCGGGGATCTTCTCGCCGCGCGCATCCCAGGGCTTCACCAGATCGGCCTCCTTGGCCTCCAGCACCCAGGCCTTGGCCCGCGCCAGAAGCTCGCCCGCCGGCACGACCTCGTCGACCAGCCCGGCGCCCCTGGCCTTGTCGGGCGCGAAGAGCTTGCCTTCCAAAAGCACCGGCGAAGCCGCCATCGCGCCGAGCTTGCGGCTGAGCCGCGTGGTGCCGCCCGCGCCCGGGAAGATGCCGACCATGATCTCGGGCAGGCCGATCTTGGCCTTCGGATTGTCTGCGGCAAAGATGCGGTGGCAGGCAAGCGGCAGCTCCAGCCCCAGCCCCAGCGCGGTGCCGGTCAGCGCGGCGGCGATCGGCTTGCCGCCCTTCCGGGTCTTCGGATCGCGCCCGGCCAGCTCGACCTTGCGCATCATCCTGTGGATGCCGCAGATGCCCTCGAAGAGCCCTTTCGCCGGGGTGTCGCCGGCCGCGGCCTTCATCGTCGCGATGATGTTGAGATCCATGCCGCCGGCGAAGCTGTCCTTGCCGGAAGTGAAGACCACGCCCCTCACCGCCCCGTCTGCCAGCGCCCGGTCGATCAGCTCCTCGAAGAGCGCGAGCCCCTCGAGGCTCATCACGTTCATCGACTTTTCCGGCACGTCCCAGGTGATGACCGCGACGCCGTCGCCGTCCACGCCATACGAAAAATCAGCCATCGCTCTCCTCCTGCTCGTAGGGGCGCCCGTCCTTGCGGGCGAAGGTGGCCGTGCCGTCCTCCACGGTGACCACCAGGTCCTTGTCGCTGTAGGTCGCCACCTCGCGCGGCGCCCTCGAGCCCACCACGAGGAAGCGCGCCGCCTCGCCCGTCCTGTTCGCGAAGCAATGCCCGTCCGGCACGCCGGCGGGAAAGGCGGCGCAGTCGCCGGGCCGCATCTGGTGTTCGCCAGCCTCGTCGATCAGCACCAGAACGCCTTCGGTGACCATGACGAATTCGTCCTCGTTCAGGTGCCAGTGGCGCAGCGAGGACACCGACCCCGGCTCCAGCGTCACCAGGTTGACGCCGAACTGGGTCAGCCCGCCCGCCTGGCCGAGCCGGAGCGAGGACCGCCCCGCCATCATCGCGTCATAGGGCGCGGGGTAGATCGAGCCGGTCCTCACCGGCACCTCTGAAAGATCAAGCTTCGGCATGGCAGCGCTCCTGTTCCGGGGGCAGAAGGTCCCAGTCCGGGGCCTCCTCGCGATAGACGACCAGCCCCGGCGCAATCTGCGACGGGTCGTCGAGCGATCCGGCCGCGGCCATCACCGTCGTCGGGGCGCGCTCCGCCAGCCCGTAGAGCGGACAGCCGCAGGCGGGACAGAACACCTTGGTCACCGAGAGCCCCGACCGCCCGCTGCGCGTCCAGGCGGCCGTTTCGCCGGTCACCTCGAACCCGTCGAGCGGCAGCGCCGCATGGGTGCCGTGGCCGCCGCCCGAGTCCCTCTGGCAGGACCGGCAGGCGCAGCGCAGCGCGAATTTCACCGGCCCCGGGCTGCGGTAGCGCACCTGCCCGCAAGCGCATCCGCCTTCGATCACCATGTCTCTCCTCAGGTCTTCTTCGGACGCTTTCCGTCCAGGATATAGCTTTCCGCCTGCGGCTGCGGGTTCTTTGCATCGACCCTGAGAAACAGCGAGGCGGGGCCATTCTCGGTGCCGGTCATCGCCTGTTCCATCCGCCAGACTCCCTCGCAGCGGCGCAGAAGCACGACATTGCCGAAGGTGGGCAGCATCTTCTGCGCGCCGTTCAGCAGATCGGCATCGTAATCGACAATCAGCATGTCATGCCCGAAGGTCTCGATCCGCCGCGGCCGCAGCACCACCTCCGTCACCTGATTGACCTCGATGGTGCGCTGCCAGAGGTCGAAGCTCCTGCGCAGCTCCTCCCGCGTTCCCCGTTCATAGCGGTGGAGCCGGGAATGGATGACAAAGGGCAGCGCGTACATGTCGGCGAATGTGTCGAAATCGCGCGCCATGACGGCAGCGGAGAGCCGGTCCAGGTATTTCCGGACCATCTCGATCGTGACGATCTCCGCTGCCGCCCCTGTCTCCATGCCCTAGACCCTCTCGATCACCGTCGCTGCCCCCATGCCGCTGGCGATGCAGAGCGTCGCCAGGCCGGTTTCCTTGTCCTGCCGCTCCAGCTCGTCGAGCAGCGTGCCGATGATGATGGCGCCGGTCGCGCCCAGGGGATGCCCCATGGCAATCGCGCCACCATTGACGTTGACCTTGGCAGGATCCGCGCCGAAGGCCTGCATGAACCGCAGCACCACGGCGGCGAAGGCCTCGTTCACCTCGAAGAGGTCGAAATCCGAGATTGCCATGCCGGTCTCGGCCAGCACCTTCTCGGTCACGGGAACCGGCCCCGTGAGCATGATCGTCGGGTCGGTGCCGATCTTCGCGGTGTGGCGGATGCGCGCCCGCGGTTTAAGCCCATGCGCTTCGCCGAAGGCCTTCGAGCCGATCAGCACCGCCGCGGCGCCGTCGACGATGCCCGAGGAATTCCCGGCATGGTGGACATGCTCGATCCGCTCCAGATGCGGATAGCGCATGATCGCCACCTGGTCGAAACCGGGCATGGTCTCGCCCATATCCTTGAAGGACGGCTTCAGCGCGCCGAGGCTCTGCATGTCGGTCTCGGGGCGCATGTATTCGTCGCGGTCGAGGATGGTCAGCCCGTTCCGGTCGGTCACCGGCACCACCGAGCGGTCGAAGCGGCCCGCATCCCAGGCCGCCTTGGCGCGGCGCTGGCTTTCCACCGCCAGAGCATCCGCCTCGTCGCGGGTGAAGCCGTATTCGGTGGCGATCAGGTCGGCCGCGATGCCCTGCGGCACGAAGTAATGCGCCATGGCAACCGTCGGATCGACCGCCACCGCCGCGCCGTCCGACCCCATCGGCACGCGGCTCATCATCTCCACCCCGCCCGCGACATAGGCCTGGCCCGCGCCCGCGCGCACCTGGTTGGCCGCGAGGTTCACCGCCTCCATGCCCGAGGCGCAGAAGCGGTTGATCGACAGACCCGGCACCCGGTCGGCGAAGTCCGAGGCGAGGACGGCGGTCCGCGCCAGGCAGCCGCCCTGCTCGCCGACCTGGGTGACATTGCCCCAGATCACGTCCTCCACCGCCGTGGTTTCCAGCTCGTTGCGCGCCTTGATGGCGTTCAGCGCCAGCGCCGAGAGCCGCACCGAGGTCACCTCGTGCAGCGCGCCGTCCCTGCGCCCCCTCCCGCGGGGCGTGCGGATGGCATCGTAGATATAGGCGTCGGTCATTCGGTCACCGCTTCTTCCAGGAATTTCCTGCGGACCGCCGGATGGGCCGGGGTCATCAGCTCATAGGGATGCTTCCATCCCGGCAGCCCCGAAAGCCGCGACAGCCAGGCATCGACCGCCGGATGCGCGGCGCGATCGAAGCCGAACTCCTCGGGATAGTAGAGATAGCCCGCGCAGGTCAGGTCGGCATTGCTCGGCGCCTCGCCGACGATCCAGTCGCGCCCCTCCAGATGCGTGTCGAGCACCTCCAGCGCCGCCGCCAGCCGCCCCTTGAGGAAGCCGATCACCTCGGGCACGCGCTTCTCTTCCGGCAGGAAGTTCATCTGGAACCGCGCCATGCCGGCGATCGAGCTGAGCTTGTGGTTGTCCCACAGCACCCAGCGCAGGATCTCGCGGGCCTCGTCGGGCGTGTCGCCGGCGAACTTGCCGCTGAGCTCGCTGACCGCCATCTGGATCACCCCCGACTGGGTCAGGTGCAGCCCCGAGGCATCGACCAGCACCGGCGCCTCGCCCATCTCGTTGACCTCGGTCCGGTAGGCCGCGCTGCGGGTCTCGCCCGCGAAGAAATCGACGAAGACCGGCTCCCAGTCCAGCCCCGCCAGTTCCAGCGCAAGCGCCGCCTTGTAGCTGTGTCCGCTCTCGCCGAAGCAGTAGAGTTTCAATGTCACGGCGTCCTCCCGGGCAGATGCTCCGCCGCCACGCTAGCCGCAGGAGCCGCTGGCACGGAAGGGAAATTTCCGTGAAAGGTCCGAAACGTTGCGTCCCCCGGCAAACGCAGGGAACGGAACGTGGTGCCGTGCGGCCGGGTGTGGTTGGTGCGCCGCCAGGCGTGCCGGCAGGGACGCAACGTTCCGGAGCGCGTCGACGGAGCGCCCCGCAGCACGGGCGCGCGCGGCCATCGGCCCGCCGGCCTGTTCCGCCCCTCCTTCTGCCCGGGACATGGTTAACGAATCGCCCACACCCGCCCCGCCGGCCTGCGGCACCATCACGTTTGCGGCAGTGCGCAGGCGATAGACGAACGCCCCGGCATCGGCTAAGCATCGGAAAAAGCCAAGGACGAGCAGAACCGGCCATGACTGCCCTGACCCAGTACCAGCGGCTCGAGGCCCCCGGGGTCTGGCACGAAAGCCCCGACAGCCAGCGCAGGGACGTCTTCGTCTCGCTCGGCGAGGCGACGCTGGTGATCAACGACCAGACCGACGCCGCGCTGACCCATTGGTCGCTTGCCGCGATCCGGCGCGTCGCGCCCGGCAACGATCCCGCGATCTATGCGCCGGGACCGGAGGATGACGAGCGGCTGGAACTCAGCGATCCCGAGATGATCGCCGCGATCGAGACGGTGCGCCGCGCCGTGGCCCGCAGCCGCCCGCACCATGGCGCGCTGCGGCTGTTCATGACCCTGTGCCTCTTCGCGGCGGCGCTGGCAGCGGCGGTGATGTGGCTTCCGGGCGCGCTGGTGACCCATACCGCCCAGGCCCTGCCCGAGGCGACGCGCCAGGATATCGGCCGCCGCCTGGTGATTGCGCTCGAGCCCTATTCCGGCCGCCCCTGCCGCGACATTCCCGGCCGGCGCGCGCTCGGCAAGCTGCAGAAGCGGCTGTTCGGCGATGCGCCCTGGGAACTGCGGGTGCTGGAGAACGGCGCCGACGTGAAGGTGCTGCCCGGCGGCATCCTGGCGATCGGCGGCCAGTTGCTGTCCGAAGAGGACGGCCCCGACACCGTGGCGGGCCACCTGCTCGCGGCGGCGGCGATGGGCACCTCCGAAGATCCGATGATCTGGCTCCTGGAGCTGGCCGGGCCGTGGCAGACCTTCCGCATGCTCACCACCGGCGTGGTGCCGCAGGAGCTGATGGGCCGCGCCGCCGATGCGCTGGCGCTGGGACAGCTGCCGCCGGGATTGCTGCCCGGCCAAGCCGATCCGGCACCCGTCCTGCAGCGCTTCGCCGAGGCCGAGCTGTCCTCGGAGCCCTTCGGACGGACTGCCCTGCCCGGCGGCGATGCCTGGATCGAGATGATCGAGGACGATCCCTTCCCGGGCGGCACGCCCGCGCCGCTGATGAGCGATGCCGACTGGCTCAGGCTGCAGGCCGTCTGCAGCTGATCCGCGCGGCGTCGTCCCCGGACAAGGGTGCCGCCGCGGCCCGCCCCCGGCTCGCCCTCATGCCGCCAGACCGGCAAGGTGCCGATCGCCTTCCCGCCGCAACACGCAGTGGCGGCGAGGGAAGGCCCGGCCGACCTCCGGCAAACGGCAGCTGAACGGCCTCGGCCCGCTCCCGCACACAGGCCCTCCGCCCCCCGGCAAGCGGATTAGCAAAGAGCGGGCAGGACAGATCATTCCGCAGCACGCCCTGTCGGCGCGGGAAGGCCCGATCTCCGGCGGGCGGTCGCGGCCCAGGTCCGGAGCCGGCTCGCCCCATGCGGCCAGACCGGCAAGATGCCCGATCGCCTTCCTTCCTGCCGCAGATGGCCATGGCAGCGAGGCAAGGCCCAGCGAGCGGCAGCTGATCCGCGCTCAGCGCCGGTCCCAGACGAAGGCGTCGCGGAAGCCGAGGCCGCGGATCTCCGCCATGCCCGCCTTGGCCGCCGCCGGATCGGGAAACGGCCCGGCATAGATCAGCCGCAGCACGATGGCGCGGGCCGGACCGGCCGGCTTGTTGGTGCAGATCCCGAGCGGATGGCCGGCCGCCGCCAGCTCGGCCAGCATCTCTGGGACATGGGCATAGGGCCGGGTCAGCGCGGCGGGCGCGGCGTCGTAATGGGCGAGGAAGCGCGCGGTCAGCGCTGCGTGGCGAGACGGGGCGGAGCCGAGTCCGTGGGCCTCCATGATCCGTTCGACCAGGACGGGCACGCCGTTGCCGATGAAGCTGCGGATGCGGGGCAGATCGAGCGGCGCCAGCCCGGCCTCTTCCTGCATCTTGGCGGCCGCGGCGTGGATGTCCGGGGCGCTGTCGATCAGCGTGCCGTCGAGATCGAAGACGATCGGGATCATGCCGGTTCCCTCCATTTGATCGAGCAGCCCATCGAGGGGATCTGCGCCTCCGGGCCGCGGCCGGTTCCGGCGACCTGCCGCATCGCCTCGAAGAGGTCCCGGCGCGTGTCGCGCGGCGCGGCCTGCTTGCGCGAGGCATCGAGCCGACCGCGGTATTGCAGCCCCATTTCGGCATCGAAACCGAAGAAATCCGGCGTGCAGGCGGCGCCCCAGGCACCGGCCACGGATTGGTCGGCATCATGCAGGTACGGGAAAGGAAAGCCGTCGCGCGCGGCCATCTCCTTCATGCGCGGGAAGCTGTCGGCGGGATAGGCCTCGGCATCGTTCGAGCAGATCGCGGCCACGCCGATGCCGATGGATTGCAGATCGCGCGCGTCGCGCAGGATGCGGTCGAGCACCGCCAGCACGTAAGGACAATGGTTGCAGATGAACATGACGAGCGTGCCCTTCGGCCCGGCGATGCCGCCGAGCGTGTGGAGCCGCCCGTCGGTGCCGGGCAGGGCGAAGGGCGGGGGCTGCCAGCCGAAGTCGCAGACGGGGGTCTCGACCGCCATGGCTCAGGCTGCCGCGCGCGCAGCGGTGGCTCGTCGCTCGAAGGCCAGATCGCGCTGATCGTCGAGGCCGACGAGACGCTGCGCGCCGCCCTCGCCCAGCAGCTCGATGTCTGGCAGATGGAGGTGCTCGACGTGCCGGACGCCGCGGAGGCGGCCGAGCTGATCGGCGAGATCGGCATCCTGCCCGACCTGGTGATCCTCGGCATCCACCGCGGCGAGGGCGTGGCCCAGCTCGACGGGCTGCGGCAGCGCGTGCCGCAGCTGACCAGCCTGCCGACGCTGGTGATCGCCTCCGACAAATCGCTGGAGCTGCGCCAGAAGATGGAGCGCCGCGGGGTCGAGGTGGCGCGCAAGCCGATCGACCCGGACGCGCTCCACCGCCGCATCGACGCCCTGCTGCGGCCTGCGATAAGCTTGACGGGATAGGCGCCGCGGCGCCCCGTACGGCAGGCGGTCCGCAAATTGCCTTGAAGACAGGCACCGGCAGCGCATATTGTCACGGGGCCGTCGCAGATCGCGGTCAGGATATTCGGATGCAAGACAGAATCGATCCTCTCATCGCCGAAAGGGCGCCCTGGCTGTTCAAGGACCTTCCCTGGGCCCCCCCCTGCCGTTTCGCGCTGACCCGCATGCTCGGCTATCCGAAGACCGTGCGGCTGGGCGAACATTTCGACCCGCTTCCCGTCCAGGAGATCATGTGCCAGCTGGGCGAGATGCTGGCCAAGGATCTGGAATTCTCCGGGATCGCGAACATCCCCGCCGCCGGTCCCGCGCTGATCGTGGCGAACCATCCGACCGGGATCGCCGACGGCATCATCCTGAACACGGTCCTCAACAAGGTGCGCAGCGACGCGTATTTCTACGCCAACAGCGACATCCTGCGGGTGCTGCCGCAATTCGACGGCATGATTGCCCCGGTCGAATGGCGCAAGGAGAAGCGCAGCCACTCCAAGACCCGCGAGACCATGGCCTATACCCGCAAGGCGGTGGACCAGGGCCGGATCGGCGTGATCTTCCCCTCGGGGCGGCTGGCCAAGCGCCGCGGCCTGAGGCTCTACGAACGGCCCTGGATGGCCTCGGCGGCGATGATCGCGCGCAAGTTCGACCTGCCGGTGATCCCGGTGAACATCCGCGCGCGCAACTCGGTGCTGTTCTATCTCTTCGACTTCCTGCACCCGACGCTCAGGGACATCACGCTGTTCCACGAGACGCTGAACAAGGCCAAGCAGCCCTACCGCGTGACCATCGGCGAAGCGATCTCGCCCGCCTCCCTGCCGGTGAAATCCGACGAGGGGATCGAGATGCTGCGCAAGGCGACGCTGGCGCTCGGCGGCCGCTACGCGCCGGATGTCTCGCTGGTGCAGAACAGCCGCTGGGTCGCCAAGACGAAACGGCTCAGCTACTGAACTTTCTTTGAACCGGGCCGGGTCCTGCCGCGACTGACCTGCAGAAGGATGCGCAAGCCTGCGCATTCCATGCAGGGAGACAGGCACCATGGGCTATCGCGACGACTTCTACGTCATCGGCAACATCATCGGCTACACCGGATGCCTCATCGGCAATCCGACAGTCTATTTCCGAAACGGTAACGACTACGGCCGCATCACGCAATTCCACGGCATCCGCACCAATATCGGGCGCGCCAGCGTGCGGACGCATCCCCAATACCGCATCGGCAACTACTATTCCCGCGGACGGATCGTGGCGAAGGAATTCGAAGGGACCAGATGCAAGCATACCAGCCGCAACCCCTTCATCGGACGGCAGTTGTTCCGGCCCCATGACGACACGCTGCTTGCCGCCGCGATCAGGCGCTTCCAGGACCAGAAGCTCTGCGACGCCGATCACGTGACCGGGCGGCAGACCTTCCGGAAGCTCGAGATGCAGCAGGAATTGAAGGCGCAGTTCGCGCTGTCCCGGAACCCGATGCAGGCCCTCAACCACGTCGCGCCCTCGCCCGCCCAGGACGTCATCATGAATCTTGCGCCCGAGCCGGACGATCCCTATCTGCGCCGCGGCGGGCAGATCGGCTGATCCGCTGCGGATCAGCCCTCGGGCTGGCAGTAGCCCTGGCTCTTGACCCAGGTCATCATGTCGTTGCGCTTGCGCGAGGAGTGGAACGGACCCCAGTCGGCCGCGACGCCGCGCATGCCCGCCGAGATCACGCCGTCGCGCGACACGGTGCGGTTCATGATGCGGACCGCGCAGCTGACGTTCTTGGAGCCGTCGAGCAGCGCCGAGCCGCTCTTGGCCTCGCAGCCATAGGCGCGCGCGGTGCCCGGCGAAATCTGCACCAGGCCGAACCAGCGCCCGCCGCCGCCGACGGCGGTCTCGCGCCAGGTGCTCTCGTGCTTGGCCAGCGACGAGATCAGCCCCGCCCAGAAGGCCTGCCGGTCCTCGGTGGAGGCGGACTTGTAGCCCGGGCAGTAGTTGTCGATATCTTTCGGCACCATGGCAGGCAGGCCGCTGCCATGCTCCTGCAGCGCCTTCAGCGCGGCCTGCGTCCAGACCTCTCCCTTGGCCGATTTGTCCCACGCCATTGCGGGCGTTTCGGACTTGCTGGCCAGGGCCGGGCCGTTTTCAACGGAACAGGCCCCGAGGGCCATACTCAGAACCAGAACGCCAAGCCGCAGCTTCGACATGCGGAACCTCTATCGCAATTTCGCCGTCGGACTGGTTAGGCCGGGTTGCGCACCCGGCAAAGACAAAGGTTGACGCATGCCGGAAATGGGCAGATCCCCGCTCATCCGCTGTAACATCCCGCCTGCCCGGCGGCCCTTGTTTCCCGCGCCCCGCTTGGCGTAGAAGACCCCATCCCGGCAATGCCCTCGACGGAGATCCCATGCTCGACCTGACCTACGACACCCCGAAACCCAAGGTGATTTCCGGCGCTACCGGCGACTGGGAACTCGTGATCGGGATGGAGATCCACGCGCAGGTGTCCTCCGAGGCCAAGCTGTTCTCGGGCGCCTCGACGAAATTCGGCGCCGAGCCGAATTCCAACGTGTCCTTCGTCGACGCCGCGATGCCCGGCATGCTGCCGGTGATCAACGAGTTCTGCGTCGAGCAGGCGGTGCGCACCGGCCTCGGCCTGAAGGCGGGGATCAACCTCGTCTCGGCTTTCGACCGCAAGAACTACTTCTATCCCGACCTGCCGCAGGGCTATCAGATCAGCCAGCTCTACCATCCCATCGTCGGCGAAGGCGAAGTCCTGGTCGAGATGGGCGAAGGCATCGCGCGGCTGGTGCGCATCGAGCGCATCCACCTCGAGCAGGACGCCGGCAAGTCGATCCATGACATGGACCCGCACATGTCCTTCGTCGACCTGAACCGCACCGGCGTCGCGCTGATGGAGATCGTCTCGCGCCCCGACATCCGCGGCCCCGAGGAAGCGGCCGCCTATGTCGGCAAGCTGCGCCAGATCCTGCGCTACCTGGGCACCTGCGACGGCAACATGCAGAACGGCAACCTGCGCGCCGACGTCAACGTCTCGGTCTGCCGTCCGGGCCAGTACGAGAAATACCAGGAAACCCAGGATTTCTCGCATCTCGGCACCCGCTGCGAGATCAAGAACATGAACTCGATGCGCTTCATCCAGGCGGCGATCGACTACGAGGCGCGCCGCCAGATCGCGATTCTCGAGGATGGCGGCAAGATCGACCAGGAAACCCGGCTCTACGATCCGGACAGGAACGAGACGCGCTCGATGCGCTCGAAGGAAGAGGCGCATGACTACCGCTACTTCCCCTGCCCCGACCTGATGCCGCTGGAGATCGAGCAGGCCTGGGTCGACGGCATCGCCGCCGCGCTGCCCGAGCTGCCCGACGCCAAGAAGGCGCGGTTCATGCAGGTTTTCGGCCTGACCGACTATGACGCTTCCGTGCTGACCGCCGAGGTCGAGAACGCGGCCTATTTCGAGAAGGTCGCCGAAGGCGGCGACGGCAAGCTGGCCGCCAACTGGGTGATCAACGAGCTTTTCGGCCGGCTGAAGAAGGACGACAAGGGCATTTCCGAAAGCCCGGTCTCACCGGAACAGCTGGCGGGCATCATCCGCCTGATCAAGTCGGACGCGATTTCCGGCAAGATCGCCAAGGACCTGTTCGAGATCGTCTATGTCGAGGGCGGCGACCCGGAGAAGATCGTCGAGGACCGCGGCATGAAGCAGGTCACCGATACCGGCGCCATCGAGGCTGCGGTCGACGAGATCATCGCGGCGAACCCGGCGCAGGTCGAGAAGGCCAAGCAGAACCCGAAGCTCGCGGGATGGTTCGTCGGCCAGGTGATGAAGGCCACCGGCGGCAAGGCCAACCCGAAGGCGGTGAACGATCTGGTGGCGGCCAAGCTGGGTCTCTGATCCCGCAGAACGCGCTGCAATTGAAGACCGGGGCCGCCTTTGCGGCCCCGTTTCCGTTCCGGACCCGGCCTTTCCCGGCGTCGCGCCCGCAACGCGGTTGGCGGCGTTCGGACGTCTCCTGCCTCCGCGCCAATTCCGGACGGGACCAGGCCCGGCGGGGCGGAGCTGCCCCGCCACCCCTCCGTGGCGCAGCCGCCGCCGTGCCGCCGCCCTGTCGCGGCAGCCACCCTTGAATCGGCTATATCCGCCGGATCCTGACGGGAGCGCGGTCAAGCCGGGCGCCGGGCGGACCCTCCCGGGCGGATGCCGGAACGGGACGGCCCGCACGGGGATTTGTTGCGCTGATCGGCCGACAGGGTGCTCTGCCCCTTTCCCCGAAGGTTTCAGGCGACGGCTTCGATCTCGGCTCTTCCCAAGGCCGGGCAGCGGTTCATGAATGAGCGGCAGGCGCCACCGGTCCGAGCGCAGCTGCGAATGATGCGGATCCGGACTTCGGCGGTCCGGCGGCCGGGGTCTCGTGACATGATCCGTTCGCCGAAGAGTTTGAGGCGGTTCATCCGGGCCTCGACGCGATTCCGCGCATGGCAGCTGCTCCATTTCTTCCAGATCGATCGCCCCGGACAACGCGTCGCCCGCAGGATTTCGTTTCGGCGAGCGCGGCGGGGCAGTCCGGCTTCCAGGCGCGCCCGTTGCGACGGATCGGCAGGATCCGGCTGCCGCCCTGTCGGCTCGAGGTGAACTCGGCCGCGCGGATATCGCCCGTGGCCCTGTCCAGCGCCAGATGCACCTTCCGCCATTCGCGCCTGCGCGTCGCACCATGCTTGCGCGCCAGCCATTCGCCGTCGCCGCGGAAACGGATGCCGGTGCTGTCCGCTGCCCGGCAGGGCATTGCGCCGCAATGCCCGAGAGGAGATCAGCAGCTTCAGAGGCGCCCCGGAGCGCCGATGCGGGATCTGCACCGCGATCCGGGCCTGACGCCGGCACAGCGCCGCATGGTCGGGCACGGGCCAGTCGAGCCCGGCCATCTCGATCAGGCTCGCCACCAGGCCGACGGTCCGGCGGAGCGGCAGGTCGAACGGGACCTTCAGCGTGAGACAGGTCCGGATCGCATTCGCCGGGGACAGGATCCCCCGGGAGCGCGCCACGCCGGTGCCCTCGGTCATCGCGTCGAAGGCGCGCTTCTGCGACAGGTTCGCCCGGTGCTCGGCAGCTGGTCGATCTTGTTCCAGACCTCGTAGAGCGGCACGTCCTTCCCGACGCCGAGGCTGCCGAGAATTTCGGTGACGTTCTGCGCCTGCAGGGCGGTCTCGGGATGCGAGATGTCGCGGACATGCAGGATCAGGTCGGCGGCCAGGACCTCTTCCAGCGTGGCGCGGAAGGCCGCGACCAGCTGGGTCGGCAGGTCGGAGATGAAGCCCACCGTGTCGGACAGGATCACCTTCGGCCCGTCCTCGATCTGCAGCTCGCNGCATCGTCGGGTCGAGCGTCGCGAAGAGCATGTCCTTGGCCAGGACTTCGGCGCCGGTCACCCGGTTGAAGAGCGTCGATTTCCCGGCATTGGTGTAGCCGACCAGCGCCACGATCGGATAGGGCACCTTGGCGCGCGCCGCGCGGTGCAGCGTGCGGGTCTTCACCACCTTCTCGAGCTGGCGCTTGATCCGGACGATCTGTTCGTCGATGGCGCGCCGGTCGGCCTCGATCTGGGTCTCGCCGGGGCCGCCGACGAAGCCGAGACCGCCGCGCTGGCGTTCCAGGTGGGTCCAGGCGCGGACGAGGCGGGTGCGCTGGTAGCTGAGCGCGGCCATCTCCACCTGCAGCACGCCCTCGCGGGTGCGCGCCCGGTCGGCGAAGATTTCCAGGATCAGCCCGGTCCGGTCGAGAAGCTTGACCTTCCACGCCTTTTCCAGGTTGCGCTGCTGCACCGGCGTCACCGGCCCGTCGATCAGGACAAGGTCGGCCCCGGCAGCCTCCAGCATTGCGCCCAGCTCGTCCATCTTGCCGGAGCCGAACAGGTATCCGGCCCGCGGCTTGGCAAGCGGCACGACGGCATCGCCCACCAGCTCGATGCCCGGCAGGGCGGCGGCCAGCGAAACAGCCTCTTCAAGGGCGCGCTCGGCATCCCGCCGGTCGCGCTCCGATTTCAGGTCGGGATGGAGGACAAAGGCACGGGTCGGCCTTTCCTCGGTCTCTGGGGTGTCTATCAGTCGTCCCCGTCGTAAAGATTGATGGGAGAGCTCGGCATGATGGTCGAGATCGCGTGCTTGTAGACCAGCTGCGACTGTCCGTCGCGGCGCAGCAGCACGCAGAAATTGTCGAACCAGGTGATCACGCCCTGGAGCTTGACACCGTTGATCAGGAAGATCGTGACCGGAACCTTGGTCTTGCGGACGTGATTGAGGAACGCGTCTTGGAGATTTTGCTTGTCTGACGGCATTTTGTTTTTTTCTTTCCGTTTTGGNGCGGACCGGATACTCACCGCNCGGAGTATGTCGCGGCCCATGGGGGAGTTCCAGACCCTCCGCGAGGGGTTTCCGGGAATAATTTGCAGATGCGGCATTAATGCAATCCACGTCGAATTGATCGCATCTGCGGCCCGAAGGCGCATCATTTCCGCCAGAAATTCGGGTTGAAGAGCGCGATGATCGCCAGCGTCTCGAGCCGTCCCAGCGCCATGGCCGCGGCCAGCACCATCTTGGTCCGCTCGGACAGCGATCCGGTGTCGAGAGGCGGCAGGATCGCGACATCGGTCAGCTGGCCGGTATTCGAGATCGCCGCCAGCGTCAGAACGGTCGCGGTCTCGAAGGNAATGGCCGATCAGGCAGAGCACCATGGTCACGAAGGTGATCGACAGCGCGCTCAGCATGAAGAAGAGCCAGGCCATGAAGGCCGCCTGCCGTCCGATCATGCGCTGCCGCGNTGCCCCCGACCCCGCCGACGGTCGAGGGGTGGATCAGCCGGGAAAACTCGTGCTGGCCATGCTTGTAGAGCACGTAGATGCGCAGCAGCTTGACGCCGCCCGCCGAGGTCGCCACGCCGCCGCCGATCAGCGCCAGCCCCATCAGCACCATGCCCGGCGTCGAGAGGCCGGACCAGAGCCGGGCGATTTCCCATTCCTGGCTGACGAAGCCCGTCGTGGTCAGGAAGGAGGCGGCGGTGAAGACCGCGCCCCAGACCGCGCGCGGGATCAGGTCGATGCCGAAGCTCTCGGCGGTCTCGAACAGCACGTACCAGTGGCGCACGAACAGCACGAAGGTCACCAGCGCGACGCAGCCCGCCGCCACCTGCACCTCGGGCTCCTGCCAGAGCCAGCGCCGCCCGAGCGCGGGCAGGTCCTTCGAGAAGCTGCGGCGGCTGACCGCGAAGATCAGGAAGCCGAAGACCACGACCTCGCCAAGGAGCCCCGCCTCGCCGCCGGTCAGCCCGCCGACCGGCGAGATGCCCGAGGTCGAGAGCACCGCCATTGCGTGGCAGAGCGCCACGAAGGGCATTTCGCCGACGATCATCAGCAGGACCCAGAGCGCGAAGGTCAGCCCGGCATAGACCCCGGCGAGCTGCTGGACCGCGCGCTNGCACCCGGCGCGGCGGCGAGATCGCCCTCTGCCCCATCCAGCGCACCTGCTTGCGGATTTCGCGGTTGCGGGGGAGGATCAGCTCGAAGCCGCCGATCCTGAGCGGCGCCAGGATCGCGATCGCCGCCACCCAGATCAGCAGCCCGCCGAGCCAGGCCACCTCGGCACGCCAGAAATGCACCGCGCGGTGCCAGGTCNAGCGGCGCGGGCTCCATCGTCATGCCGGTCGTGGTGGCCGAGGAGACCATCTCGAGATAGCCGTCGAGCAGGCTCATGNTCGCCGNACCGCCTCGACCATCGGCCANGGCCAGCATCAACGGCAGCAGCGTGAAGGCGCCGAGCAGCGCCAGCAGCTGGCTGCGGGCATGGTTGACGATCGGCACGTTGTTCATCGCCAGCGCCACCATGTAGGCCACGCTGGAGAACAGCACCGCGCCGTAGAGGAAGGGCCGCCCGGTGGCGTGGTCGCCATCCGTCGCCGCCAGGAGCGCCACCGGCAGCATCGCCACCGCGCAGATCCCCACGAACCAGAGGAAGAGCGGCACCCGCNTCCCAGTCCATCCTCATGTCAGAAGAAGTCGATGGAGACCTGCAGCAGGCGCTCCACCTCCGGGATGTCGGCAGTCAGCGCGAAGAGCGAGATCACGTCGCCCTCTTCCAGCCGCGTGTCGCCCCTGGGCGTGACCACTTTCTGGCCTTTCAGCACCGCGCCGACCAGCACGCCTTCGGGGAAGGGAATGTCGCGGATCACGTTGCCCNGCGATCGGCGAGGTCGACAGCACCTGCGCCTCGATGATCTCCGCCTCGGCATCGCCGATCGAATAGACGCCGCGCACCCGGCCATGGCGGACATGGCGCAGGATCGAGGACACGGTGGTCGAGCGCGGGTTGATGTAGGCGTCGATGTCGAGGGGCCCCATCAGCGGCAGCAGCGACGGGTCGTTGACCAGGCTGATTGCCATCGGACAGCCCTTGGCCTTGGCGCGCACCGCCGCCAGCAGGTTGACCTTGTCGTCATCGGTCACGGTCAGGATCGCGTCGGCGCGGTCGATCCCGGCCTCTTCGAGCAGTTCCGCGTCGAGCCCGTCGCCGTTCAGCACGATGGTGCGCTCCAGCGAATCCGCGGCACGCTCGGCGATCTTGCGGTCGCGCTCGATCATCCGCACGCGGACCCGCTTGGCCTGCTTCTCCAGCCGCCGCGCCACCGCCAGCCCGACATTGCCGCCGCCGACGATGACGACGCGTTCCTGCTTGGGATTGGTCTTGCCGAAGATCTCCATGGTGCGCTCGGCATCGTCGACATGGGCGAAGACGTAGATTTCATCGCCCGCGAACAGCATGTCGCCGGGATCGGGCGCGAAGAGCGAGCCCTCGCGGCGCACGCCCACAACCACGGCGCGCAGCGTCGAGAACAGGTCGGTCAGCTGCCTCAGCGGCGTGTCGAGCACCGGGCAGTCATCGCTGAGCGCAATGCCCAGCATCTGCGCCCGCCCGCCGAGGAACTGCTCGGTATCGAAGGCCATCGGCACCGCGAAGCGCGACAGCGCCGCCTCGGCGACCTCGCGCTCGGGGCTGATCACCACGTCGATCGGCAGGTGGTCGCGGCGGTAGAGATCGGAATAGATCGCGTCCAGATAGCTCTGGGCGCGCAGCCGCGCAATCTTGCGCGGCACGGCAAAGACCGAATGGGCCACCTGGCAGGTGACCATGTTGACCTCGTCCGAATGGGTGGCGGCGATGATCATGTCGGCATCGCGCGCGCCGGCGCTGGCCAGCACGTCGGGATAGGAGGCAAAGCCCGCGATCCCCTGCACGTCGAGGTTGTCCGTCGCACGGCGCACCAGCTCGGGATTGCTGTCGACCACCGTCACGTCGTTCTTCTCGACAGACAGGTGCCGCGCGATCTGCCAGCCGACCTGGCCCGCGCCGCAGATGATGACTTTCATGCCGCGTCCTTCAACATGCTNCCGGCCCCGTCNCTGACACGGAGCGGGNGACCGGGGTCAANTTCTCGGCGCTGTCGGCAAAGGCGGCAATGCGCGCGCCCGACTTGGCCGAGGTCACCACGCCGAGCGACTTCAGCTTGCGGTGCAGCGCCGAGCGTTCCATGCCGACGAAATTCGCCGTCCGCGAGATGTTGCCGCCGAAGCGGTTGATCTGGGTCAGCAGGTATTCCCGTTCGAACAGCTCGCGCGCCTCCCTGAGCGGCAGATGGGCGATCGCGTTCGACAGGATCAGCCGTTCCTCCTCGGTGCCCGCGCCGTTGCCGCCATCGGGTCCGGGCAGCTCGCCCGGCTCGATGTCGCCCTTCTCCTGGCCCATGATCAGGATGCGCTCGATCATGTTCCTGAGCTGGCGGACATTGCCCGGCCAGCTCATGGTCTGCACCAGCGCCGCGGCGTCGTCGCTGAGCGCGCGGGCGGGCAGCCCCTCGGACTGGTTGAACACTTCGGCGAAATGGCGGGCCAGCTCGGGAATGTCGCTGCGCCGGTCCTCGAGCGAGGGCACGTGGATCGGCACCACGTTCAGCCGGTGGTAGAGTTCCTCGCGGAACCGTCCGGCGGCGATCTCGCGCTTGAGGTCGCGCGCCGTGGCCGAGATGATCCGCACGTCGACACTGATCTGCGCCGATCCGCCGACCCGCTGGAAGCGCTGGTCGACCAGAACGCGCAGGAGCTTGCCCTGGGTCTCGGGCGACAGGTCCGCCACCTCGTCGAGATAGAGCGTGCCCTCGTCGGCCTGCTCCAGAAGGCCCGGCTCGACCTGCTGGCCCGCGGATTCGCGGCCGAACAGCGCCGCCTCCAGCCGGTCGGCCTCGATCGCGGCGCAGTTCATGGTGACGAAGCTCGCCCCCGCCCGCGCGCTGTTGCGGTGGATGTAGCGCGCCGCCGTCTCCTTGCCCGATCCCGGCGCGCCGACCAGCATCACCCGCCCGTTCGAGCGCGTGACCTTGTCGAGCTGGCTGCGGAAGGAGCGGAAGACCGGCGAGGAGCCCACCAGCTCGGTCGGGGTCGATTCCGCGCGGCGCNAGCTCGGAATTCTCCCGGCGCAGCCGCGAGGTCTCCATCGCGCGGCGGATCACCACCAGCAGCTGGTCGATGTTGAAGGGCTTCTCGATGAAGTCATAGGCGCCCTGCTTGATCGCGGCGACGGCGATCTCGACATTTCCGTGGCCCGAGATGATCACCACCGGAACCTCTGGCGTCTCGCGCTTGACCTTGGACAGGATGTCGATCCCGTCCATGTCGCTGTCCTTCAGCCAGATATCCAGGATCATCAGCGCCGGCAGCTGCTCGGCCNAGCGCCGCCACGCAGTCATCCGAGGTCCCCACCCGCCTGGTGGCGAAGCCCTCGTCCTCCAGGATGTCGCCGATCAGCTCCCGGATGTCCCTTTCGTCATCCACGATGAGAATGTCGCTCATGCCNTCGATCCCTTTTTGTCTTATTCGGCCGCCGCGTCCGGCACGGACTTCTCGGCCCACATCGGCAGGCGCATCACGACGCGCGCCCCCCGGTGCCCGTCCGTGCCGAAGGCTCCGGCATCTTCCAGCCGCAATTCGCCGTCATGTTCCTCGACGATCTTCTTCACGATGGCGAGGCCGAGTCCGGTCCCCTTCTCGCGCGTCGTCACGTAAGGCTCGAACAGCCGCGAGCGGTCCTCGGGAAAGCCCGGACCGTTATCCTCGACGGCGATCTCCGCCATGCCCCCCGGCGCCCCCGGCACCAGCGAGACCCGCACCTCGGGATCGAACTCCGCGCCCTTTTCGGCACGGGTCTCGGTCGCCTCGATGGCGTTCTTGATCAGGTTGGTCAGACCTTGCGCCACCAGCGTCTTGTCGACATCGCCCCAGACCGCGTCGCCGGGCAGGTCGGCCTTGAGCCGCACCTGCGGATTGCCGGCCTTCTGCAGGGTCACCGCCTCGCGCAGCAGCGCCGACAGATCCTGNGCGCGTCGCGTTCGGCTCGGGCATCCGCGCGAATTTCGAGAATTCGTCGACGATCCGGCGCAGGTCTTCGGTCTGGCGCACGATCACGTCGGTCAGCTCGCCCAGCTTCTGCGGCTCGGCAACCTCGCGGGAGAATTTCCGCTTCACCCGCTCCGCCGACAGCTGGATCGGGGTGAGCGGGTTCTTGATCTCATGCGCGATCCGCCGCGCCACGTCGCCCCAGGCCGCCGTGCGCTGCGCCGAGACCAGCTCGGTCACGTCGTCGAAAGCGACCACGAAGCCCTCGGGAGTGCCGTCATCGGCGCGCCGCTCGCCCATCCGCACCAGCACNGCTTTCCAGCGCGCCGTGGCGGCGCAGCTTCAACTCCTGCTGCACCTGTTCGCGCCGTCCGTTGCGCAGCGTGTCGAGCAGCTCGGCGAATTCCGGCACGATCTCGGCGAGCTGCTGGCCGGCGGGCTCGAACCCCTCGAGATCNGAGCATCCCCCGCCNCCGAGCGGTTGACGAATTCGACGCGGCCCTCGGCATCGAGGCCGATGACGCCCGCGCTGACCGAACCCAGCACCGAATCGAACAGCCGCCGCTGGGCCTCGGTCTCGGAGGCGCTGTGAATCAGGCTCTCGCGCTGCTGGCTGAGCTCGCGGGTCATCTGGTTGAACATCCGCCCGAGCAGCGCGATCTCGTCATCGCCCTCTTCCTCGCGCACCTTGACGTTCAGATGGCCCTGGCCGACGCGCTGCGCCGCCGAGGCCAGCCGCCCGACCGGCTTCGACAGCCGTTCGGCGAACCACAGGCCGAGCCAGATCGACGCCAGGATCAGGATCAGCGCGAAGCCGAGATAGATCAGGCCGAATTCGAGGAGCAGCCGCCCCCGCTCGGTCTCGAGCTGGTTGTAGAGCCGCACGGTCGCCTGNGGTGTCGTCGAGCAGCGTCAGGATCCCGCCGTCGACGGTGCGCGACACATAGAGATAGCGGTCGACGAAGGCGTCGAGCCGGATCAGCGCGCGGTATTCGTTATGCTCCCAGTCCTCTATGATCACCGTCTCGCCGTCGCGGGCACGGGCCATCTCGTCCTCGGCGGGCGGATCGTAGTTGAACAGGTAGGAGCGGTCGCCGCGGGCGCGGATCTCGCGGCCGCCGTCGATCACATAGGCTTCCTTCAGGCCGCGCTGGATGGCGCCCTGGGCCTGGCCCAGAACCTGGCGCACGTCGCCGTCGGACATCAGGACGGTCTGCTGGCGCTGGCGGTCGAGGAAATCGGCAACGGCGCGGGCATCGGTGGCCAGCCCTTCGCGGTGCTCGCGCTCATAGGCCTGCGCCGCGGCCAGCGAGGTGCCGACCACCTGGCGCACCCGGTCCGAGAACCAGCCCTCGAGCCCGACATTCAGCGTCAGCCCGGCAAACACCGCAACCAGCACGGTCGGCCCCAGCGCCACCAGCGCGAAGACCCCGGTGAGCCGCAGGTGCAGCCGCGAGCCCGCCGATTTCGCCCGCCGCGCCGCCACCATNCTTGGCGATCCGGCGCAGCACCAGCGTGGCGATGAAAAGGACATAGACGAGATCGGCCAGCAGGATCAGCCGCAGCGACANTGCCGCTGCCGCCCTTGTCGAGCGGGCCGAGGACCAGATAGGTCGCCACCGTCATCACCGGACCCAGGAGCACCAGCCCCAGGGTCGCGGCATTGGACATGCGCCCCCGCTCCAGGCGGAGGNATCAGATCACNGCCAGGCACGCTGGCCCGCATTCGCTCGCATTCAAGTCACCCGANACCCACCTCGGGCGCAAAACCGTCTGTTGCNGGCTTTCGCGCCACGCTNGTGGCAGGTTTACATCAACTTGCGCCGGCGTGTCACCCGAATATCGAGATCGGTGATCTTTTTCCGCAAGGTATTGCGGTTGATCCCCAGGAGGTCGGCACATTTGGCCTGGTTGCCGCCGGTGGCATCCAGAGCGATCTCGATCAGCGGCAGCTCCACCTCGCGCAGGATGCGCTGGTAAAGCCCCGGCGGCGGCAGCACGCCGCCATGCAGGTCGAAATAGCGCCGCAGATGCTTGGCGACCGAAGCGCTCAGCTTCTCGCCGTCGCCGCGCCCCGACAGCGGCTCCATGGCCGGCTGGTTGCCGAGGATCTGGTCGACCTCGGCGCGGGTGATGTCCTCTTCGCCGGCGGTGATCACCAGGCGGCGGATCGTGTTCTCCAGCTGGCGGACGTTGCCGGGCCAGCTATAGGCGCGGATCATCTCCATCGCGTCGGGCGTGAAGCGGCGCACCGGGCCGCCGTCGCGCTCGGAACGGGTCAGGAAATGCTCGGCCAGCAGCGGGATGTCGTCGACCCGCTCGCGCAGGCTCGGCACCGCGATGGTCACGCCGCCGAGCCGGTAGAACAGGTCCTGGCGGAACCGCCCCTCGTCCATCCGCGAGGCCAGGTCGCCCTGCGACGAGGCCAGAACGCGCGGCGCCGGATCGCCGAAGCCGTCGAGCATCCGCACGATGCGGGCCTGCGCCTCGTCGTCGAAATCGCCGACCTCGTCGAACAGGATCGAGCCGCCGCGGGCGCGCGCGATGATCTGCGCCGGGCCGTCCATCGAGGCCAGGTCCGAGGCCGAGACCACCACGAAGGGCATGGTGCGGCGGTCCGAGAAGTCATGGATCGCGCGGGCGATCAGCGATTTGCCGGTGCCGGATTCGCCGGTGATCAGAACCGGCAGCTCGGAATTCATCACCCGCGCCACCAGGCGGTAGAGCGCCTGCATGCCCGGGGTGCGCCCCACCAGCGGCAGGTCGCCGGTNCGCCTGCTCGGTCTCCTTGCGCGGCTGCGGCGCGCGGCGCTTGACCTCCAGCGCCTTGCCCGCGCGCTTCATCAGGTCGGGCAGGTCGAAGGGCTTCGGCAGGTAGTCGAAGGCGTCCGCCTCCGCCGCCTGGATCGCGGTCATGATCGTGTTCTGCGCCGAGATCACGATCACCGGCAGGCCGGGCCGGTACTCGGCGATCTTCGGCAGGGCGTCGAGCCCGTTGCCGTCGGGCATCATCACGTCGGAAATGACCAGATCGCCCTTCCCTTCCTCGACCCAGCGCAGCAGCGTCATCAGCGAGGAAGTCGCATGGACCTTGCAGCCGGCGCGGGTCAGCGCCTGGGTCAGCACCGTCCGGATCGTCCGGTCGTCATCTGCAACAAGAACGGTCCCGTCCATCAGTCATTCTCCGTATTCTTNCGGTGCAACCGGGAGGGAGATGCGGAACACGGTGCGCCCCGGCACGCTCTCCACCCCGATCCAGCCGCCATGTTCCGACACGATCTTCGACACCAGCGCAAGCCCCAGCCCCGTTCCGTTCTCCCGTCCGGACACGAAGGGATCGAAGATCGAATCCGCNGATCTCGGGCTTCAGCCCGGGACCGTCATCGATGATTTCCACCTGCAGCGGCAATGCGGCACCGGATCCATCGGTGCGCCGCAGCCGCAGGCTGAGTTCGTAGAACGTGCGGATCCGGATCGTCCCGGCCCCGNTCCGAGGCCTCGGCCGCGTTCTTCAGCAGGTTCAGGAAGACCTGCAGCATTTGGTCGCCGTCGACATAGGTCGAGGGCAGCGAGGGATCGTATTCCTCGATGATCCGCATATGGGCGGCAAAGCCCACCACGGCCGAGCGCCGCGCCCGGTCGAGGAGGTCATGGACGTTGATCGCCTTCAGCTCCGGCGGACGCAGGTTGCCGAACTGCTCGACCTGCTCCAGCAGCTTGGTGATCCGCCGGGTCTCGGCGACGATCAGGTCGGTCATCTCCTGGTCTTCGCCCGAGAGGTTCATGCTCAGCAGCTGCGCCGCGCCGGTGATGCCCGCCAGCGGGTTCTTGATCTCGTGGGCCAGCATCTCGGCCATGCCGATCGCCGATTTCGCCGCGGATTTCACCGCGTGGGCGCTTTCCATCCGGTCGGCAATCTGGCGCGGCTCCAAGAGCACCAGCACCATGNTCGGGCGTGTCGATCAGCGGGCCGATCTGGATGTTGCACTGGACGGGGGGGCGGTTGCCGCCGCCGACATCGACATTGTTGATGAANCAGCCCCGACTGGTCGCGGCGGACGCGGGNCGAAGGATNTCCTCCAGCGGCGCGTCGATCATCAGCTTGTCCCAGATCGGATAGCCGATCAGCGCCTTGTCGGACATGTTGAGGAAGGCCTCGGCCGTCGGCGTGATGTCGGCGATCGTGTCGTCGGCATTGAGGAGGAAGGCGGGAATGGGCAGCGAGGCCCAGAGTTGTTCGGTCCAGTCCGCGGTCATGCCGCAAGAGCCTCCGTTGGCAGTAGGGCGCGCGGCAGGAGGCGGTGAACCTCGGCGGCCTCGCGGGAAGTCAGCACGGCGCGGCGGGTCTCGGGATCGGTCCCGGCCGCGTCCATGTACCAGCCCAGGTGCTTCCGCGCGACGCGGATGCCCAGTTCGGGGCCGTAGAAGTCGAGCATGGCGCGGTGGTGATCTGCAACCATCTCCACAAGCGCCTGGTTTTCCGGAATGTCCGGAGCGGGCGTGCCGGTCAGCTCATGGGCGATTGCAGACAGCAACCACGGGCGGCCATAGGCGCCGCGCCCCACCATGATCCCGGCCGCGCCGGAGAGCCGCAGCGCCTCGCGCGCGGTCCCGCCGTCGATGATGTCGCCATTGGCAATGACCGGAACGGAGACGGCCTCGACCACCTCGCGGATCGCCGCCCAATCGGCCTGCCCCTTGTAGAACTGGCAGCGGGTCCGGCCATGGATCACGATGCGCTGCACGCCCGCGCCTTCGGCACGGCGCGCCAGTTCCGCGGCATTCAGCGTGCCGTCATCCCAGCCCAGCCGGGTCTTCAGCGTCACCGGCACCTCGACGGCTTCGGCCACCGCCTCGATCAGCCGCAGCGCCAGGTCGAGATCGCGCATCAGCGCCGAGCCCGACAGGCCGCCCACCACCTTCTTGGCGGGGCAGCCCATGTTGATGTCGATGATCTGCGCGCCCTGCCCGGCGACGAAGCGCGCGGCCTCGGCCATCCAGTGCGGATCGCGCCCGGCCAGCTGCACCGCAGTGCGGGCCTGGTCCAGACCCAGCTCGGCGCGCTCGCGCACCCCCGGCTTCGCCTGGACAACTTCCTGGCTGGCCACCATCTCGCTGGTCACGAGATCGGCACCGAACCCCGCGACAAGCTGCCGGAACGGAAGGTCGGTGATCCCCGCCATCGGGGCCAGCGATATTGTTGGCGCACCCGGTGCCGCCAGCTGTTTAGTCAAGTGCCCAATCCTTGCGCAGCTCTGCTTCGGAACTAAACGGGCGGCAAATCCTGTGCAATCGCTCGCCGCGTCGAACTCCGCATAAAACATCTCCTGCACAAATTATAGGCTGAAATCTCCTCGCGGCTGCATGGATTGTCAGCAACACGCGCCCGGTCTATGCAGCCCGAACGAAGGAGGCCTCCGCATGTCCGTCACAGCCCTGATTGTCGCCGCCGGCCGCGGCACCCGCGCAGGCGGAGACATTCCCAAACAATATCAGTCTCTTGCCGGGATGCCAATCCTATCTCACACGCTCCGGGCACTGGCCTCGCATCCCCGGGTGTCCGCAACCGTGCTGGTCGTCCACCCCGATGACCGCGCGGGGCACCTGGCCAAGGTCACGCTGCCGCAGGGCACGATCCTGGTCGATGGCGGGGCAACCCGGGATGCCTCGGTGCGCGCGGGGCTGGCCGCCCTGCCGGACGGCACCGCGGAGGTGCTGATCCATGACGCGGCGCGGCCGCTCTTGGCCCATGACGTGATCGAGCGCGTGCTGGTTGCACTTTGCAACCACCCCGGCGCCGCCCCGGCCCTTCCTGTGACCGATGCACTCTGGCGCGGATCATTCCAGGCAAAGATACTCCGCCTCCGGGCTGCGCCCAACTCCGGCGCGTGCCCGGCTGCGGAGCCGGCGGCATCGCCGCTCCCCCCTGCCGGGCGGACGCCTGCAACCTGACCAAGCGGTGGCCACAGCCCAGCCCCGCAGGGCTGGGCGCCTCCCCAATGCAAGGATCACGGCGATGACCGCAGCCCGAAGCGATGTGCGGCGGGCGCGATTCTTTCGGATGCCGTTGCCGTGGCCGCAGGGCACGGTGCAGATCGCGCCAGGCCGCCATCCATTTTCATGCAGCCGATCCCGGGCCCGATCGAGCTCCCGCGCCGGAGCAGGCCGCCGCCTTGTGCCGTCCACCTGCTCCGGCGCGGGAACGAGCGAGCGGCCTCCAAGGGCGAAGCACGGAAAGCTCCGCCCGCCGACCATGAAAATGCCGCCGATGATGGCCGCCGGGCGGCTGCGCTGGCGGCCCCGCAGCGCAGCGGTGCCTTGTCTGTCGAGCGGCAGTCTCCGGTCGTCCCGCGCCTCGCATGGACTTTCGGCGCCCGGCGCAGCCGCCGCGATCTCATCTTCCGGTCGCGCAGCCTGCCCTCGGGCATGTTGCCGAAGTGGTGCTGCAGCTCCCGCATGACCCGTCCGGCATATCGCCTGCGCTTTTGCTGGACCTTGCGCGTGCTGAACCTGCCATGCACCGGGTTCGTCCCGCCAACCGGGCCAGACGGCGGGCGAGCCGGACACAGGGCTGCCGCAGGTTCACCCCCCCTTCCTGCCCCAAGGCAAACGGCTTGCCGCGCCCGCGCCCGCAGGGGGGCAGCTCCGCCGGGGCCCCGGCTGCCTTTTCCGGCCGAGATCATCCGGGACAGCATGGTTTCCGCGCCGTCCCGGGCTTGCCCGGACCAATGCCACAGGCTGCGCCACGCGCCGATCCGGTTGCGTCCTCCCTTCGGAAACGAGGGCGCAACCGGCGGACGGCGCCGGAAGTCTGCCTCGCCGGAGACAGGCCCGCGGCAAGGATTTTCGCCCCGGTACGCGACGGATTTGTCGGAAAACCAACGGGCGTTCTGCAGGAAAAACCGCCCGGCGCCCAGCCGCAGCTGCATTGCCGGACGGCCGGTCGCGAGCCGGCAGGCCCGGGCCATTGGCACCCGAAGCTCTCCAAGCCGTTCAGCCCGGTGATCTGCATCGGCGCGTGGCGCAGATCGATCCTGTCGGTGAGGCGCCGGTGAAGCAAATCATTCTGCGGGCTCGTGCCCTGCCGCTGCCTCGACGGTCCCCTAGCGTCTTCCGGCCGCCGATGTTTCATCCGCGGCCTGAAATCGCGGGATTTCGGCATGAGCCTGGCCGGGTCCTGCGGGGCATGGCAAAGGATATCGCCGGAAGGCTGCAAGACATGGATGCGGCGCCCGCCGTTCCGGGCCGACGAGACGGGCCGGGGTGTCCAAGGCAGGAGCGCCCCCATGACGGACCGGACCCGCCCGAAGCGCAGGCCAGCGGCCCTCCGAGCTGGCCGCTCTGCCACGCGGAGCCGGAAACGCCTGCAGGCGAGGTCGGCTGGAGGCCCCGCGGCGCGCTCTGTCCTCCTCGGCGAAGGCGGCCAGCCGAAGCCGCAAAGCTGCGCATGTCCGCTGCAGGGCAGCACCCCGGCGGGGCGTCCGAAAAGACCGGAAGATTGCCTGGCGAACCGGCCCGGATGGCGGAACACGGCCCGGAAATTTTTCCGCCGCCACGGGGGCGGCCCAGGTCCGCCTGCGGCGGGAAGAAGCGCTGCGGGATCACCGGCGACAGGACCGCACCGCGCGGCAGGGGCGTCCGGCTCCCGGACCATCTGCGGCCACAGCGGCACCGTCCCGTATCGGGTGGACAAGGCCCTGCCCGGCCTCTGCGCCGCGCGCCGCCGCTGCGCCTAGCCCGGGATGCGCTCCGAAATCCAGCGGGCGAATTCCCAGTTCGGCCGTTCCAGATGCGACAGCGGGCCGGGCGCGGCGAAGCGGCTCTGCATCCCCTTCCAGACCCGCTCGGTGCAGCCGCGATCCTCGTCATTCACCTCGTCGAGCAAGCCTTTCAGCGCCGCGAAATGCGCCTCCGCCTCCGGATCGGCCATGAAATCGGGCGACAGGCCGCCGCCGAACAGGATCTTCACATGGTCCGGCCCGTCAGGCGTCAGCGAGAGATACCAGAAATAGCCCGGCGTCAGCGTGACAAGCAGCGACGGGTAGAGCGCCAGCAGCCAGGTGCGCCGCCGGTCTTCGCCCTTGAGCCCGGCATTCGACGGATGCGCCAGCGCCAGCGGCACCCGCTCGTCCTTCAGGATGTGGTGGTAGTTGAAACCCGGGAAGCCCTCGGGGCAGACCATCTCGGAAAGCTTCGAGGCGCCGCCGATCGTGCCGGCATGGCACATCGGCAGATGGTAGCTTTCCATGAAATTCTCGGCGAGGATCTTCCAGTTGGTGTTCCAGCGGTGTTCCTCGCGGAAGGTCTCGGTGTAGCTTTCCATGCCGAGATAGCCGACCAGCCCCTCGATCCCGGCGAAGACCTCCTCCGGCGGCGGCAGCTCCGGATCGAGCGTCAGCAGGATCCAGCCCTTCCAGTCTTCGGCGCGGATTTCCGGCAGGCGCGTCTCCGCCCTGCAGAAGCTGCCGTTGCGTTCCATCGCGGGGGCGCCGCGCAGCGAGCCGTCGAGATTGTAGGTCCAGGCATGGTAGGGACAGGTGATTGCCCGCACATGGCCGCGCCCCTCGAGCAGCACCGACATCCGGTGGCGGCAGACATTCGACAGGGCGCGCAGCCGCCCCTCGCCGTCGCGCAGCACGATCACCGGCTCGCCCGCGATCTCCAGCGCCAGGTAGTCTCCCGGTGACGCCAGCGCATCCGCGCGGCCCGCGCAGATCCAGCTTTTGGCAAAGATTTCGGATTGTTCCGCCGCCAGGAACTCGGGAGAGACATAGACGGAGACCGGCATCGCCGCGGCCTCTCCGAAGGGCCGGGCGACAGTGCGGGCAAGCTCGGCGGCGGGGCTGGTCATGCGGGGCTCCTCGGCGGACAGGTCGGCAGGCCAGACCCTGCGCCCGGCCCTCCGCTGCGGCAAGCCGGTTCTGCCTCAGCAGCGGATAGGCCGCGCCGAAGCCGCCGTTCAGCCCGCCAGCACCAGCCAGCGGTTGCCGCTCATCACCCGCCAGGCATTGTTCAGGATCGGCACGTTCAGCCCGTTCTTGTTGAGCTTCTTCGCGGCGTCCTCGCTGCCCGCGCCCATCTCGGCAAAAAGCAGCAGCAGCTGCACCAGCGTCTCGTAGTTGCGCAGCATGCCGATCTTGTACTCGGACCTTGCGGTGCCGTCCTTTCCGAGGCTCGCGGAGAGTTTCGCCTCTTCGCGCGCGCCCTTGAAGACCGCCAGCAGCGCCCCGCCCAGATCGGCGGCCAGACCTGCGGCACTGGCAAAACCCCCGGCATCGGCGACATTCAGGTTCGGCGCCGGGCCGAAGAACGCATGGTCGGGCGTGCGCTCGTTGCCGACGATGCCGGCAAGGTCGGCCAGCGGACTGGTCGGCCGCCGGACGTATTTCAGCGTGCTGACCACCGACTCGATCTCGCCGGCGATGCGGATCAGGTTGCTGGCATCCTGGGTCGGGGCCCGCAGCTCCCGGTCCGGCTTGCTTTCGTAGAAGCTGTCGACCATCGCCTTGATCCGGGGATATTTCGACTTGCACCATTCATGGACGTCGCTCATTTCCGGCCTCCCTGCCCGCCTCCCGGGCCTGCTTTGGCCAAGCATACCAGAACGGCGCCCGCGGTCGGTGACTTTCCGCACAGGCGGTGCCGCGCCGGACGCTTCCCACGGCGCGGGAAACAGGCTAGATGCGGCGGCATGTCCCAGAATCCCCCGTCCCTCCGTCCGGACCTCGCTCCGAAGGGCCGCTTCGACGAGCCCGCCCGCCCCGGCCAGCCGACCATCGGCATGGTCTCCCTCGGCTGTCCCAAGGCGCTGGTCGACAGCGAACGCATCCTGACCCGGCTGCGCGCCGAGGGCTATGCGATCTCGCCCGACTACCAGGGCGCGGAGGCGGTGATCGTCAATACCTGCGGCTTCCTCGACAGCGCCAAGGCCGAAAGCCTCGAGGCGATCGGCGAGGCGCTGCGCGAGAACGGCAAGGTGATCGTCACCGGCTGCCTCGGGGCGGAGCCCGAATACATCACCGGCGTGCATCCCAAGGTGCTGGCCGTGACCGGGCCGCATCAATACGAGCAGGTTCTGGATGCCGTGCATGGCGCCGTGCCGCCCGCGCCCGATCCGTTCATCGACCTGCTGCCCGCCAGCGGGGTCAGCCTGACTCCGCGGCATTACAGCTATCTGAAGATTTCCGAGGGCTGCAACCACAAGTGCAAGTTCTGCATCATCCCCGACATGCGCGGGCGGCTGGCGTCGCGCCCGCACAAGGCGGTGATGCGCGAGGCCGAAAAGCTGGTCGAAGCGGGCGTGCGGGAACTGCTGGTGATCAGCCAGGACACCTCGGCCTATGGCACCGACTGGGCCGACCGGCCGTCGAAGGCGCCGATCCTCGACCTGGCGCGCGACCTGGGCTCTTTGGGCGCCTGGGTGCGGATGCACTACGTCTATCCCTATCCGCATGTGCGCGACCTGGTGCCGATGATGGAGGCCGCCGCCACCGGCCAGGGGCTGCTGCCCTATCTCGACATCCCGTTCCAGCACGCCCATCCGGACACGCTGAAGCGCATGGCGCGTCCGGCCGCCGCGTCGCGGACGCTGGAGGAAATCGCCGCCTGGCGCACCGCGGTGCCGGACCTGACGCTGCGCTCGACCTTCATCGTCGGCTATCCCGGCGAGACCGAGGCCGAGTTCCAGCATCTGCTCGACTGGATGGACGAGGCCCAGCTCGACCGGGTCGGCTGCTTCCAGTACGAGAACGTCAAGGGCGCCCGCGCCAATGACCTGCCGGACCATGTGCCCGCCGAGGTCAAGCAGGAGCGCTGGGAGCGCTTCATGGAGAAGGCGCAGGCGATCTCCGAGGCGAAGCTCGAAGCCAAGGTCGGCAAGGTGATCCAGGTCATCGTCGACGAGGTCGACGGCGAGGCCGCGACCTGCCGCACCATGGCAGACGCGCCCGAGATCGACGGCAACCTGTTCATCGACGAAGGCTTCGACGCGCTCAAGCCCGGCGACATCGTCACCGTCGAGGTCGACGAGGCCGGCGAGTACGATCTCTGGGGCCGGCTCGTCTGAGCCGCCCCGCCTCCCGGCCCGCCCCGGGCCGGGAATTCCGGCGTCTGTGCCATTCCTCACGGACCCGCACCCTTCCCCAGGGTCATGATCGTTCCAGAAACGCATGTGCGGGCGTGTCCGCCATGCCAGCCGAGGGGGGATTGCATGGACATGCTCGAACGGGCCGGAGCGGCCGAAATCCTCGGGGTCGCGGGATTCGCGCTCTATGCCGTCGCCTATGCCGGGATCAGCATCGGACGGATCACCGGCGACAGCCCGTCCTTCTATGCGCTCAACGGCCTCGCCGCGCTGGCGGTGCTGGCCAGCCTGACGATGGATTTCAACCTCGGCTCGGTGATGATCCAGGTCTTCTATCTCGCCGTCAGCCTGGCCGGGCTCTGGTCCCGGCTGCGGGCCGGGCGGCCGGGCGCTACTGCGTGCGCCGCACCCGCGCCATCGTATCTTTCACCACCTTGATGCGGTCGGCATTCGGCGGGTGGGTGCCGAGGAACTGGTCCCCCGGATCGCGGGCGCGGGCGAAGTAGTTGATGCCGACCACCGGGTCATAGCCCGCGTAAAAGGCGATCTGCGCGCCGAGGCTGTCTGCCTCCAGCTCGTAATTCTTGGAATAGGCGCGCGACCCGGCAAAGGCGCCCATCTGCTGGGCATTGGCGATCAGCGAGGAATCCCCGCCGAGCGCCGCGGCGGCAAGCCCGGCCGCGATCGCCGCGGCCTCGGTGCTGCTCTGCTGGCGCGGAATGTGGTCGCCGATATGATGCGCCGCCTCGTGCGAGATCACGAAGGCGACCTCGTCGGCATTGTCGAGTTCGTCGAGCAGCGTCTGGTTCACCACCAGAAGCGGCTGGCCGCTTTCGGTCCGGGTCTGGTAGGCATTCGCCGGCTTCGAGGGATCGCGGTCCAGCACGATGCGGTAGTTGCAGTCCCTCTGGCCCGGCGTCGACCGGCAGAATTGTTCGGCCACCGGCTCGACCCGGCCGACGATCACGGAAAACGACTTGGTGGCGGGCGCCGGCGTCGGCGTCCCCGAGATCGCCGCAGCCGATCCCGCATTGCCCTGCCCGCCCTGCGGCGCCACCGGAACGGCACAGGCCTGAAGCCCGAGCGCCGCAACCAGCAGCAGTGACGGAACAGCCGATCTTCCCAGGCGCATGCATCTCTCCTCACCCAGCCAGTACAAGTATCTAGCGGCGCCCTCCGGTGCAGACAAGACGCGTGCCGCTCACGGTTGATCCATCGGCGCAGGAGTCTATCCTTGCGCCATGTCCCGCGCCTGCCGCTCCGTCACGGTGATCTACAACGGCGACTGCCCGGCCTGCGCCGCCGGGATCGGCCTGCATGCCCGCGCCGCCCGGACCCGCGCGCTGCCGCTCCGCTTCGAGGATCTCAATGCCTGCGACCTGGCCCGGCCGGGGCTCCAGACCGCTCCGTGCGCCGCGCCGTCTTCCGCCAGATAGGCCGGATCGGCACAGGGGACAAAGCCGCCCTCGCCGCCCGCGGCAGCCCCCGGCAGGGTGGCCGCCGCCACCAGCAGCGCGGCAAGACGCCCCCGCTTCCGTTCCATCTGCATGCCTCCTCCGTCCTCGCCCCGATGGCCAGCCTAGCACCCGCAACCCTGAATTGCAGTCCGTGCGGCCGCCTGTCCGGCACATCGCCTGCCATGTTTGCCCGGTTGCACGGCCGGGACGTCCGGGCCTGCGCAAATCGGCCGCATCCCGCAGCGGCCCGCGTCACCGCCCTTGGCCCGCGACATTGCGAGCCCGGCATGACTCCATCGGCCTGCGGCCATGGCCCCGCCGAAACCGGAGACACCGGCAGCAGCATCCCGCGATCGCCCTGCACGGGCAATCCGGCAGCGTGCAAGGCTCACGGAGCGGCGCACGGCACCCCGGTGCTCCGGGGGCGGACCATCGCGACAGGCGCCAAACCGGTCGCGACATAAAGATGTCCGGGCGGGACAGCGTCCCGACCCGTGCGCTCATGCCCCCCGGATTGCGCCAAGCGCAGGGAACCCCGGCGGCAGGGGCCCCTGCCACTGCCGCGATCTCGGGGCCGGTCCCGGCGATGCCCCCGGCCCGCGCAGCCCGCCGCACATGGCTCCGCCGGCACAAAGTGCAGGTCGATCGCCCGCCGAAGGGAAATCCATGCCTTGCAACCGGGCTGCCGCACCTCCAGATGGTGGGCGGGGCCACGTCCCCCCCCCCCTTGAAGAGGGCAGAAGACCGGGACGGCCCGGCGGTCCGAAGCAAGGAGCTCACCGTGGCCTGGACCTATCTCGTCATTGCCGGTCTTCTCGAAATCGCCTGGGCGCTGCTGATGAAGCAATCCGCGGGCTTCACCCGTTTCTGGCCGAGCCTCGGCACGGTCGTCTTCATGGCGGCGAGCTTCGCGCTGCTGGCGCAGGCGAGGCCATTCCGACGCCGATGTCGGCATGCACGCCATCACCGACGCGATCTACGGCGCGCTGGCCGAAGGCGATATCGGCCGCCACTTTCCGCCCTCGGACCCGCAATGGAAGGGCGCGGCGAGCGAGATCTTCCTGCGCCACGCCGTCGATCTGGCCCGCGCGCGCGGCTTCGCCGTCACCAATATCGACTGCACGCTGATCTGCGAGCGCCCCAAGGTCGGGCCCCACGCAGAGGCGATGATGACCGCCCTGGCGGAAATCACCGGCATCGAGGCGGGGCGGATCAGCGTCAAGGCGACCACCTCCGAGCGGCTGGGCTTCACCGGGCGCGAGGAAGGCATCGCCGCCATCGCCACCTGCACGGTGGTTGCACAATGAGACCGTCGCGCCTGATCGGCACTTTCGGCGGCGTCGGCCTGCTGCGTCCCGCCCCCGGCACCTGGGGCTCCGCCGCCGCCATCCCGCTGGGCTATGTCCTNGCACGGGCTGGGCGGTTTCGCCTTGCTGTCGCTGGCCACGCTCGCCGTCTTTGCGGCAGGCATCTGGGCCTNGCCGCGCCGAACGCGCCGCCACCGGNCAAGAAGGACGCGTCGGAAATCGTCATCGACGAGGTCGCCGGACAATGGGTCGCGATGTGGCCGCTGTCGCTGGGCCTGAGCCATGCCGGGGTCGATCCCTGGCTGNTTCCCCTGGCCGGGCNTGGGTCGGCGCCTTCGTGATGTTCCGCCTCTTCGACATCTGGAAACCGGGGCCGGTGGGCTGGGCCGACCGCAAGGACGCGCCCCACTGGGTGATGGTCGATGACGTGATCGCGGGCCTGATGGCCGCCGTCACCGTCGCCTTCGCCGCCTTCATCGCCNCATGGAGTGCTGGGGGCATGAGTGCGGCGCGGCTTCTCGAGCTGGCCCGCGCCCGGGGCGTGATGATCGCCACCGCGGAAAGCTGCACCGCCGGGCTGATTTCCGGCGCAATCACCGAGGTGGCGGGCAGTTCCGCCATCTTCGACCGCGGCTTCGTCACCTATACCAACCAGGCCAAGATCGAGATGCTGGCGGTCCATCCGCGCACGNCTCCAGGCGGTCGGTGCCGTCTCCGAAGACGTCGCGCGGGAAATGGCCGAAGGGGCGCTGAACCGCTCGGCCGCGGATCTGGCCGTCGCGGTGACCGGCATCGCGGGCCCCGGCGGATCGGAGCACAAGCCGGAAGGCCGGGTCTGTTTCGGCCTCGCCCAGACCGGCCGCAAGACCGTCACCGAGACCGTCGATTTCGGCGCGATCGGCCGCACCGAGGTCCGCGCCGCGACCGTCGCGCATGCGCTGGAGCTNGCTTGCGGCGCGGCTTTCCGAAGNGGTGATTGCAGCCCGCAACCGCCCCGGTTGCAAACTGCAACTGCCGCCGATCAGCCCTGCGGACCGTAGATCTTCGCAGCGCGCTCCTCGAAGGCGCGCACGATCCGCTGCATCGCCTCGTTGAACACGACCCCGATCACGCCCTGCAGCACGCGGTTGCGGAATTCGAAATCGGTCGAGAACTCCACCGTGCAGCCGCCCTCGGGGCGGTCGGCGAATTCCCAGGTCGACTGCATGTAGCGGAAGGGGCCGTCGATATATTCGGTGTCGATCCGCCGCTTCTCGGGCCAGAGCGTCACGCGCGAGCCGAATTTCTCGCGGAAGACCTTGAAAGAGATGACCAGGTCGGCCTCCATGACCTCGNTGGTCCCCGGCCTGCTTGCGCGAGCGGATCCGCGCCGCGGCGCACCAGGGCAGGAATTTCGGATAGGATCCCACATCCGCGACAAGCGCATACATGTCGTCGGCGGAATAGGGCAGCTGGCGGGTCTCTTGGTGCTTGGGCATCGGTCTCGTGGAACTTCCTGCGGTCGCGGTGTTATCCTAGCGATCACGAGCAAAGTTCAAGGGGGCGTCATGCCTGAAAGACCCTATGTGATCGACCAGATGATCTCGGCCAAGGCCATCGCGGCCCGGATCGAGGCGCTGGCCCGCGAAATCGAGACCGCCTATGCGGGCGTCGACAAGCTGGTCGTGGTCGGTCTGCTGCGCGGCAGCTTCATCTTCATCTCCGACCTGGTGCGCGAGCTCGACATGGGCATCGAGGTCGATTTCATCGAAGCGTCCTCCTATGGCGACGCCACCGAATCGAGCCGAGAGGTCCGCATCCTGAAGGACCTGCGCAGCGGCATCGAGGGGCGCGACGTGCTGGTGGTGGAGGACGTGGTCGATACCGGCTTCACGCTGCACCATGTCACCAACATGCTGAAATCGCGCAATCCCAAGTCGCTGGCGACGATCGCGCTTCTCGACAAGCCGTCGCGCCGCGAGGTCGATTTCAAGGCACGCTGGATCGGCTTCGAGATCCCCGACGANATTCGTCGTCGGCTACGGCATCGATTTCGCGCAGCGCAACCGCAACCTGCCCTATATCGGCAAGGTCCGCTTCCTCGACTGAGGCGGCTCCGGCTGCGCCGCAATGGCGCGGCCACGGATTTGTCATTGGCCCGGGGCGGCAAGCCGCCCCACCATGGCTCGCATTGCTTCACGATTTGGAGAACGGATGATGGGATTTCTCAGGGGATTGGCGGCGCTGGCGCTCGTCGCGCTGATCGGCTTCGGGATGTTCCTGTGGCTCACCGCCCCGGGCAAGCTGGCCCGCGACACGCGGCAGGCCCTGCAGGCAGCCGAAGCAGATGTCGGGCGCGGCGAGCGCATCTTCCTGGCCGCGGGCTGCGCCTCCTGCCATGCCGCCCCCGACGCGGAGGGCGAGGACCGGCTGGTGCTGGCGGGCGGCATGCGCTTCCCGTCGGAATTCGGCACCTTCGTCGCCCCGAACATCTCGCCCGCGCCCGAAGGCATCGGCGGCTGGAGCACCGAGGATCTGGCGCTGGCGCTGACCCGCGGCGTCTCGCCCGAGGGGCAGCATTACTATCCCGCCTTCCCCTACACCGCCTATATCCGGATGCTCCCCGGCGACATCGCCGACCTCAAGGCCTACATGGACACGCTCCCGGCCTCCGACGTCCCGAGCCAGCCGCATGAAGTGGGCTTTCCCTTCAACATCCGCCGCGCCCTGGGCGGCTGGAAATGGATGTTCCTCGGCGACGACTGGGTGATCGAAGACGCGCCCGAGGAGGGCCGCTACCTGGTGGAGGCGCTCGGCCATTGCGGCGAATGCCACACGCCGCGCAACCTGCTCGGCGCCACCATCCGCAGCGCCTGGCTCGGCGGCGCGCCCAATCCCGACGGCCAGGGCACGGTGCCGGACATTTCGCCCGGCGGGCTCGACTGGTCGGAGGCGGACATCGCCTATTACCTCGAATCGGGCTTCACCCCGGATTTCGATTCGGTCGGCGGCCACATGGCCTTCATCGTCGACAATTACGCGAAGCTGCCCGCGGAGGACCGCGCCGCCGTCGCCGCCTATCTGAAGGCACTGCCGACGATCGACTGAGGCGTCAGAAACCTTCGACCGTGAAGATCAGCGGCGCATGGTCCGAGAAGGCCGCGATCCAGGCGTCGCGGCCGGGACCCGGCGCGGCTTCGGCCCAGCCGCCGACGCGCACCCTCGCCCCGCCCGGAAGCGCGGCGATCCCGACATTCNGCCGTCGCATAGACATGGNTCGAGCATCGCCGGACCGTAGCTGCCTGCCGAGCCTTCCCAGTAGCTCGCGTCGTGCGAAGCCGGTTGGCGGTGCAGGCCGGCCACGGCCAGCACCCGGTCGAGCCGGGCGATTTCCTGGCGCGAATCGAGATCGGCATCGGAATAGGTCGTGTTCAGCCCCATCGTGTTGAGATCGCCGACCAGCAGCATCCGCGCCTCCTCCGGGGCATTGGCCCGGTCGAGCGCCCGCTTCAGGCCGCGGACCTTCTCGAACATCGCGTCGCGCAGGCCGAATCCCTCGGGCGCCGGGCTGCTTTTGAGATGCGCGAAGAGGATGGTCAGCGGCCGGCCATCCGGATTGGTCAGCGTCAGGAGCGCGCCGGGCCGCAAGCTCAGGTTGTTGCGGCGGAACTNCGTCGCGCTGGGTGAAGAAGGCGGAAATTCCGCCACGCACGCCGATCAGGATTTCCTGGCTCTGCGGGCCTTCGGTGATGTTCAGAACGTATCCGGGGAAGCGCCGGGTCAGCTCGCCGAAGACCGTGCTGCCCTCGACCTCGATCAGGGCGAAGATGTCGGGGGCCTCGGCCTCGAGCGCGGCGCCCACCCGCTCGATCCGGCCTGCCCGCGCACCGCGTCCCCGGCCGCTGAAATGCTCGACATTCCAGGACAGGATTTTCAGCCGCATCTGATCCCCCGGGCNAAGCCATGCCCGGAGGGTAGCACGGAACCCTCCATCCAGGCGGGATTTATGCCGGCAGCTTGCCCATCTTCTTCAGGCGGTTGTCGCGCAGCCGGGCGAAATCGTCGCCCGCATGGTAGCTCGAGCGGGTCAGCGGCGTGGCCGAGACCATCAGGAAGCCCTTGCCATAGGCCACGGTCTCGTAGCTCTTGAACTCCTCGGGCGTGACGAAGCGGTCGACGGCATGGTGCTTGGGCGTCGGCTGCAGGTACTGGCCGATGGTCAGGAAATCGACATCGGCGGCGCGCATGTCATCCATGATCTGGTGCACCGCCTGCTTGTCCTCGCCGAGGCCGACCATGATGCCGGACTTGGTGAACATGGTCGGGTCCATTTCCTTCACGCGCTGCAGCAGCCGCAGAGAATGGAAGTAGCGCGCGCCGGGACGGACCTCCGGATAGAGGCCGGGCACGGTCTCGAGATTGTGGTTGAACACGTCCGGGCGCGCCTCGACGATGACCTCCAGCGCCTCGGGGCCGCATTTGAGGAAGTCGGGCGTCAGGATCTCGATCGTGGTCTCGGGCGAGCGGTGGCGGATCGCGCGGATGGTCTGGGCGAAATGCTCGGCGCCGCCATCCTTCAGGTCGTCGCGGTCGACCGAGGTTACGACGACATGGTTCAGCCCCAGCTTCTGCACGGCATCGGCGACGCGGCCCGGCTCGAACACGTCGAGCGTGTCCGGACGCCCGGTGGCGACGTTGCAGAAGGTGCAGCCGCGGGTGCAGATGTCGCCCATGATCATCATGGTGGCATGGCCCTGCGACCAGCACTCCCCGGCATTCGGGCAGGCCGCTTCCTGGCAGACCGTGACCAGCTTGTGCTCGTCCATGATCGCCTTGGTCTTGCGGTAGCCTTCCGAGCCCGGCGCCTTCACGCGGATCCAGTCCGGCTTCTTCGGCTGGGCATTGTCCTTGCGGTGCGCCTTCTCGGGATGGCGTTCGCCGGGGATCTTCAGGTCGCGCATGNGGGGCCTCCAAGTTTCATGCCGCTATATACCCTTATACGGGGATCGGCAAAGGGGACATGGCCCGGGCCGCAACCCTGCCATGTGCGAATCGCCTTGGCAGCCGGCGGCTCCCTTCCGCCGGGGGCGCCNCGGGCGGCGCACGGAAATTGAGCAAAACACTCGGATACCCGCGGAATCCTGGCACATCCGGTCGCGGGGCGCATTTGCTGCCTTGCGGCGAAGTTTGGAAAGGTTCTAAAAGGGCCGTGCTGCGACGCGGCACCTGCCCGTTGCCAGAGAATTCATGCTCCCGATGATGAGGATACCCCGATGAAAGCCGGACTTCCCCTGCCGAAAGTCACCTTCAAGACCCGCGTCCGCGACGAGGCCGTCGGCGGGCCGAACCCGTTCCGCTGGCAGGACATGACCACCGACGATTACTTCGCCGGCAAGCGCGTCATCCTGTTCTCCCTGCCGGGCGCCTTCACCCCGACCTGCTCGACCTACCAGCTGCCGGGCTTCGANGGGCAACTTCGAGAAGTTCAAGGAACTGGGCATCGACGAAATCTACTGCATGTCGGTCAATGACAGCTTCGTCATGAACAAGTGGAAAGAGGCCCAGGGCATCGACAACGTCAAGGTCATCCCGGACGGCTCGGGCGAGTTCACCCGCCGCATGGGCATGCTGGTCCAGAAGGACAACCTGGGCTTCGGCGCGCGCTCCTGGCGCTATGCCGCCGTCGTCAAGGACGGCGTGATCGAAGCCTGGTTCGAAGAGCCCGGCCTGTGCGACAACTTCGGCGAAGACCCCTATGGCGAGTCCTCCCCCGAGACCCTGATGGCCTACCTGGAAAAGGCCAAGACCGAAGCCGCGTAAGCGCAGCCGGTACGCGGTTGCATGCTGCAACCGCAAAAGGAAAGGGGCCCGGCGGGCCCCTTTTGCCTGTCCGGACCCCGGCCGGTCAGCCGATCAGCGGACCGAACTTGCCATGGGTTTCCTCGTAATGGCGCTTGAGCCGCTGCAGCGCGATCCTGAGCACCACCTTGCCCGAGCGCGCCGACCAGCCCATCCGCTTCTCGCAGCTCTCCATGCCTTCGAGATAGCAGCAGCAGCGCAGCACCACGTCGCCCAGCCCCGGCCCCAGATCCTGGAGCGCCGCCTGCACCCGGTCGCGCGCCGCCTGCGGGCCGTATCCGGTGCCTTCGCCGGAGCCCGGCTGCGTCNCGGTCGCCCGCGGTCAGGAAGGCCTCCCAGTTCTGCGTGGTGCGCGGCCCCATCTGCGCCAGCTCGAAATCCTCGCGCAGCCGTTCGCCCGCCGCCACCAGCGCGTTCGACAGGAAGGGCTGGCCGTCCTTGTCGCGGCGCCGCGCCAGCACCGAAAGCNGGCGACTCCGCCAGGTTGTACTTCACCCGCTGGCCGCGGCCGCCCGGTTCCGCGATTTCGCGCTCTTCCATGTCGCGATGCTGGGCGGCGAAGGGCGACATGGCCTCGGCGAAGCCCTCCTGCTCTTCCCCGGCCAGCATCCTGCGCAGCNGCGGCGCGGCCGCCCTGGGTCAGTGCATAGCGCGAAATCCGCCCCGTGGTCCGGCAGGCGATCCAGTCCTTCAGGGCCATCGCCCTTCAGCGCCGCCGTGTGCGGCACCTTCACGCCGCAGAGCATCACATGGTCGCCGGGCTCGAAAGCGTGCACGTCGAAGCCGTTGCCGGTGCGGATATCCATGGTCCGGGGTTCCCGTTCCTGCCTCTGCAGGATCGCCGCGGCGCGCGCGAAATCCTGCGGATGGGTGACTTTCAGATTGTTTTCATCCCCTTCGACGATGGCAACGTCAAGCCCATGGGCGCGGGCGACCTCGACGTCGTCGGCGGCGGGGGCGCCGGTCCAGGCGGCATGGGCCGACCGGATCGCCGCCGCCCGGAAGCCCTGCGGCGTCTGCGCATTGCGCAGCAATGCCCGGGAGGGGACGGGCAGGTGCAGCGCCCCCTTGGAGCCGCGGTCGCCCGACGAAGGGCACCGGCCAACCCAGCCCGGACAGGTCCAGCAGGCTTGCCACGAAACCGGTCGCCAGCGGGCCCGGACCGATGGCGCCTCGCTGGCTCACCCTGGCGAAGCGGCAGCCCGAGAAGGACTTTGAGGGTCAGGCAGGCCTGGATCGCCGCGTCGCTGCACGCTTGCTGGCGGCCGCGACGTCCGGAAGGCACTGCCTCCCACTGCATCGAAGGATCGAACCAGACGGTCAGCGATCCACGCTGCTTCAGCGCCTCGCTCGCCGCTGCGCCCGGACCGGTGGCGCGCACCGGCGAGCTGCGCGGGCCAATTGGTGGTCTTACAGGTCGGCTTCGGCGGTCTGCTCATGCGAGCCCGCTACGACATTGGATTCACGAAGTGAATCCTGGAGCATCTTTGTGCAACAAGGCCCGGGGGAACTGGGCTCTGTTGATATCACCCGGCTCTCCCAAGTTCGACAGTTAATCCGATAAGTGATTGATATTGTTCATTCCGAAATGGCGTTTGTGTGACTGCGCGAAGGCTCAGGCGGGTTTCGGAAGGCTCAATGCATCGAAACGTCCGGCGGACCCGGCCCGGAGGCTCTGCCGCGCGCGCAAGGCAAACCAGCGTGACCCCCTCGCCGCCCTCGTATCCGCCGACGGCTCTGCCGCGCGCGCAAGGCAAACCAGCCCGGGATCCGGCCCCGGAGCAGCGCCGTTTCTGCCCTCGCGGCAATCTCCGCGAAATGGCGCGCGCGGGTTTGAAGCCGCGATGCAGCACGCTATAGAGGGACAGCACGACCCATAAGGGAGTTCCCATGATCCGTCTGCTGCTCACCCTGGCCTTTCTCCTCCCGGCCTGCACCGTCGCGGTCCCGGCACGCGCGGAATTCGAGACCCAGGCGACCTCCGCCTATGTCGTCGACCTGACGACCGGCACCGTCCTCCTGGACAAGAATGCCGACATCCCGCTGCCGCCGGCCTCGATGTCGAAGCTGATGACGGTCTACATGCTGTTCGAAGCGCTGCGCGACAACCCGAACGTCTCGCTCGACACCCGCTTCGGCGTCTCCACCAAGGCGCGCGAGATGGGCGGCTCCACCATGTTCCTCAACGAGCGCGACCGCCCGACGGTGGACGAGCTTCTGCACGGGATCATCGTCCAGTCCGGCAATGACGCGACGGTGGTCGTGGCCGAGGGGCTGGCGGGCACCGAGGACGCCTTCGCGCGGCTGATGAACCAGCGGGCGCAGGATCTGGGCATGACCAACTCGACCTTCGCCAATGCGAGCGGCTGGCCGAACCCGATCCACCGGATGAGCACCCATGACCTGGCGACGCTGGCCACCCGCATCATCACGGACTTCCCGGAATACTACGGCTATTTCTCGATCCCGGAATGGGATTTCGACGGGCGCGCGCCGCAGAACCGGTTCAACCGCAACCCGCTCCTCGGTCTCGGCATCGGCGCCGACGGGCTGAAGACCGGCCATACCAGCGAAGCGGGCTATGGCCTCGTCGGCTCCGCCATGCAGGGCGACCGCCGCATCGTCTTCGTGATCTCCGGGCTGCAATCCTCGGATGCCCGCGCCGAAGAGGCCGAGCGGATCGTCAACTGGGGCTTCCGCCAGTTCGTCAAGACCGACCTGCTGACCCAGGGCCAGAAGGTCGCCGCCGCGCCGGTCTGGATGGGCGACGTGCAGGAAATCGGCCTGGTCGCGCCGCAGGACGCCTCGGTGCTGGTGCCGTCGATCAATCTCGGCGAGATGACCGCGACGGTCGAATTCACCGGTCCGCTCGAGGCGCCGATCTCGGCAGGCGAGCCGGTCGCCGATCTGGTCGTGCGCCGCGAGGGTCTGCCGGACGCGCATATCCCGCTGGTCTCCGACCGCGACGTGATCCGCGGCGGCTTCGTGCCGCGCGTGCGCACCGCCACCAACGTGCTGGCGCAGAAGCTGGTGACCCAGGTGCAGGGGCTGTTTTGAGCCGCGGCCGCTTCATCAGCTTCGAGGGGATCGACGGCTCGGGCAAGTCCACCCAGGCAAGGCGGCTGGCCGCCACGCTGCGGGAGCGCGGCCTGCCGGTGACGCTGACCCGCGAGCCGGGCGGATCGCCCGGCGCCGAGGAGATCCGCCGCCCCGTAGGACGCCAGCCGGGCGTCGCCGCCGCCATCGGTTTCCAGCACGAAGAGCGCGCCCGAGACCGGCGAGACGGCAAGCCGCTGATAGCGTCCCTCGGTCGGGATCAGCGCCAGCGGCGCCGCCTGCGAGGCGACCGTGCCGGCCCGCCAGACGCCGACGCCGTGCAGCCCGTCGGCAAATCCCCAGGACTGGCCCGCGAAGAAGACCAGGCCGGTCTCGCGGCTCGACTGGGTGTCGTGGAGCTGCTCCGGCCCTTCGAGCAGCGCGGTCAGATCATGAGTCTGCGCCGCCTCGTCGGTGTCGGAGACGAAGACATATCCATGCGCGCTGCCCGCGCGGGTGTCGACCGCGACCTGCAGGCGCTGTTCCACCTCGTTGACGTGCAGCGATTTCGGCAGCTGCGCGCCGAAGGTCATGGTGTGGACCCAGTCGAGCCGCGGCCGCTGCGGCACCGCCGCCGCCGCCGAGACCTCGGGATCGGCCGCCAGCAGCACCACCTCGACATCCTCGAGCACCCGGCCGAATTCCGTGGCGCCCGCCTCGCCGCAGCCGGGCAGCACAGCCGCGGCCCGGTCGCGCGCAGGCTCTCGGGCGTGGTCGGGTTGTCGAAGCCGATCCGCGTGACGTGGAGCTGCGTGCCCGCAGGCATCAGCCGCGCGGCATCGCCCTCGATCGTCAGGTCGGTGGCCAGCGCCACGAGCCCGAAGCGCCGCACCGGGCCGGGTCCGAACATCGCTGCCTCTCCTGCCTAGATGACCAGCACCGGCACATCCGTCAGGCTGGTGACCTTGTGGCTCACCGAGCCCAGCATGTAGCCCTCGGACGAGCCGAGCCCGCGCGAGCCCAGCACGATCAGATCGCAATCCTTGTCGCGCGCGAAGGACACGATGGTGCGCGCATAGGGGCCGGTCTTGATGAAGGCCTGCACCGAGGCCACGCCCAGCTCCTGCGCATGGGCCTTGGCCGCTTCGGCCTCCTCGCGCGCCACCGCCCGCATCACGTCGTCGAGATGCGCGCCCTTCTCCTCGCTGCCGCGCACCATGGACAGCGACGCCTCCAGCATCGAATGGTGGCGGTACACCGTCAGCACCACCAGCGTGCCGCCGGTCAGCCTGGCCAGCTCCGCCGCTTTCTCAAGCGCCGCCCAGGCGCCTTTCGAGCCGTCATAGCCCAGCAGGATTTTCTTGAACATCTCGGCCTCCTCCTCACTTCGCGAATGCCAGGTCGCGCAGGAAGAGCGCGATTTCCGGCACGAAGATCAGCAGGACCGCCACGCCCAGCAGCATCAGGATGAAGGGCGGCGTGCCTTTCACGACCTCCGCATAGGGCCGCCGGAACACGGCGATGGCGGTGAAGATATCGCAGCCGAAGGGCGGCGTGGCGGACCCGATGGCGACCTGCAGCGTGATGATCGTGCCGACCAGCACCGGGTCGAGCCCGGCCGACTGCACCACCGGCGCGAAGATCGGCACCAGGATCAGGATCACCACGATCGGATCGACGAACATGCAGCCGACGAAGAAGGCGACCGAGATGGTGAAGAGGATGCCGTAGGGCCCCATCTGGTCGATGCCGATGCCGGCCAGCACCTGCTGCGGGATCTGGGCGAAGCTGATCACGTAGGAAAACGCCGCGCCCGCGCCGACGAGGATGAAGACCACCGCGGTGATCAGGCCGGTCGACTTGGCGGTGGCATAGAGCTGCTTCACCGACATCTCGCGGAACACGCCCATTTCGAGGATCAGCGCATAGAGCACGCAGGCCGCCGCCGCCTCGGTGGGCGAGAAGATGCCGCCATAGATGCCGCCGACGATGATCACCGGGAAGCCCAGCGGCCAGAGCGCGCGGCGGACCGCCTGTCCGCGCTCGGCCCAGCTCGCTTTCGGCTCGGTCGGCACGTTGTGCCGCTTGGCGTAGAAATACGAATAGATCGAGAACAGCAGGAGGATCAGCAGCCCCGGCCCGATGCCCGCGATGAAGAGTTCGGAAATCGAGGTGCCCGAGACCACGCCGTAGATGATCATGCCGATCGAGGGCGGAATCAGGAAGGCGATGTCGGAGGCGTTGACGATCAGCGCCAGCACGAAATTGTCCTTGTAGCCCGCCTGCAGCATCCGCGGCCGCAACGGCCCGCCCACCGCGACCACCGTCGCCTGGGTGGAGCCCGAGACCGCGCCGAACAGCGTGCAGGCCGTGGCGGTCGAGACCGCGAGACCGCCCTTGAGGTGGCCGACGAAGGCCATGACCAGGTCGATCAGCCGCGAGGCCGACTGGCCACGGGTCATGATGTCGGCGGCGAAGATGAACATCGGCACGGCGATCAGGCTGGCGGGCCGGATGCCCGCGAGGATCTGCTGCACCATCGTGTCGAGCTGTCCCAGACCGCCGAACAGCGACACGAAGCCGATCAGCGACCCGGCGATCAGCGGGATCATCATCGGGAAGCCGAGCAGCAAGAGCACGATCATCGTGCCGAAGATGGCGAGGCTCATGGCTCAGACCTCCTCTTCGCCGTCATTGTCATAGCCTTCCATCGTCGATGTGGAGAGCCAGATATCCTTGTCGATCACGTTCTTGATGGCGGTCAGCGCGTATTGCAGCCCGGTCAGGAAGAAACCGAGCGGCGCCCAGACGATGATCCACCAAACCGGGATCTGCAGCGCCGGCAGGAGCCGTCCGCGCGAGGCCTGCGTGCCGACGTAATCGACCGCGTACCAGCAGAGCAGGAACATCGCCGCTGCGGTGACCACCGCGATCAGCACCATCAAGGGCTTGCGCAGGGGCGGCGCCAGCGCGTCGAAGATCGCCGACATGCGGATGTGGCGGCCATGCCGCGCGGCATAGGAGATGCCCGCGAAGGTGATCAGGATGATCAGCGCCTGGTTCAGCTCCTCGGAGAAGAACAGGCTCTGTCCCAGCAGATAGCGCCCGACCACGTTGGCCACGGTGTTGAGCGCCATCAGCAGCACCCCCGCCGCCAGCAGCACCGCCTCGATCCGGGCGATGGCGACGTCGATCACGCCGAGAAATCCGGGCAGGCCGGACACGTAGTTCGAGTCGTCGATATCGTCGTCGACCGCAGGAACCTGCACTTCGGCCAGCAGGTCCGGATCGGCATCGCGCATGCGCGGGTCATCTGCATTCATGGCAGCGGTCCTTGATGGGGAGGGGAAGCTGTCCTCGGGCGCCGGGCCGCGCATCGCGGCGGCCCGGCCGTTTCAGTGGATCGGCACGGCGCTCAGCCGTCGGCGGCCGCTTCCAGATCCGCCTTCATCTGGTCGAGGATCGCCTGCGCCTGCTCGCCGCCGATCTCCAGGAACTCCTGCTCGACCGAGTCCGCGGTGGCCTTGAACGGCGCGCGCTCCTCCTCGCTGAGCGTGGTGATCGTCATCGACGGCTTGGCTTCCTGGATCTTGGCCAGCGACTCCTCGGTCAGCCCGTCCTGGTAGTCGATGATGTAGTCGAAGGCCGCGTCGATCGCGTTCGAGATGACGGTCTGGTCCTCTTCGGAGAGGCCGTCGAAGAACTCCTTGTTGGCCATGACCGCGGTGGTGAAGTTGTTGTGCCCGGCCCGCGTGATGTGGTCGGTGACCTCGTACATCTTGGTGGACTCGATGAAGAAGGCCGGGTTCTCCTGGCCCTGGATGATGCCGGTCTGCAGCGCGCCGTAGACCTCGCCCCAGGGCAGCGGCGTCGGCGTGGCGCCGAAGGCCTTGTAGCTTTCGACAAGCAGCGGGTTGGTCATCACCCGGAACTTCACCTCGTCGAGATCGGCCGGACCGCTCACAGCCTCGGTCGTGGTCATCATGACCTCGCCTTCGGGGAACATGGTCAGCAGCTCGAGCCCCTGCTCGGCATAGAGCGGCGGGAAAAGCTCGTTGATCGCCTTCGAATTGCGGAAGAAGCTGACCAGCTGTTCCTCGTCCGAAGGCAGCAGGTAGGGTACGAAGAACACCTGCGCCTCGGGGATCAGCGCCCCGGTGAAGCCCGGCGACTGGTCGACGAACTGCAGGATGCCGGACTGCGCCTGCTCCATGATGTCGGCGGACTCGCCGAGCGTGCCGAACGGGAAGAGCTGGATCTCGTGATCCGAATTGGCCTCGACCTCTTCCTTGAATTTCTGGGCGAACTTGCCCTGCACCTCTTCCATCGCCTCTTCGAAAGCATAGCGCCAGGTATCCGCGGCGGCCGCCCCGGCTCCGAGCATCAGGGCAAGCGCGCTGGTGGCGAAAATCGTTCTACGGGTCATCGTGTCATTCCCCTTGTCTGGTTCGATAACGGCGCCAAACCGATTTGGAATTCACCTTATCCGGTGCGGCGGGTCTTCTGCCCGCCGTGACTGTCCCCAAGCCTCAAAGCAGGCCAATCTCATGTCAATCCGAACATTGACCCATGACAATCCGGGCGGAACCGCCGTTCAGGCGCTGTTCCGGAGCCCGGAACCGGCCTCGCGCAGAAGCGGCGCGAGGCGGCGCAGCCCCTCCCTGAGCGCCTCGCGGGAGACCCCGCCGAGGCATATCCGCACGGCCGGTCCGGTCTCTCCGGCACTGAAGGCCGCCCCCGGCGTCAGCGCGACATCGTGCAGCAGGGCGCGGTTCAGAAAGGCCTCTTCGCTGCTGCCCTCCGGCAGCCGCAGCCAGCGGTGCAGCCCGTGGTCATGGACACGGGAGAGACATATGCTCGATAAGGTGGAGGGGGTTTATCCCCCGTCTGCGGATGTGCAGGCGAAGGCGCTGGTGACCGAGGCGCAGTACCTGGAAATGTACGAACGCTCCGTCACGGACCCCGAGGGGTTCTGGGGCGAGGCCGCGCGCGAAAGGCTCGACTGGATCAAGCCCTTCACCAAGGTCAAGAACACCTCCTTCGCCCCCGGCAATGTCGGGATCAAATGGTTCGAGGACGGCACGCTCAACGTCGCCGCCAACTGCATCGACCGCCATCTCGAAACCCGCGGCAGCCAGACCGCGATCATCTTCGAGCCGGACGATCCCAACGAGCCCGCGCGCCACATCACCTACCGCCAGCTCCATGCGGAAGTCTGCAAATTCGCCAACATCCTCGAGGATCTCCCTCCTCATCATCGACTTCGGCAGCCAGGTAACGCAGCTGATTGCGCGCCGCCTGCGCGAACTGAATGTCTATTGCGAGATCCACCCCTATCAGAACGTCTCCGACGCCTTCCTGAAGGAGTTCTCGCCGAAAGCCGTCGTCTTGTCCGGCGGCCCCGACAGCGTGACCCGCGAAGGGTCGCCGCGTCCCCCCGCCTCCGTCTTCGATCTGGGCGTGCCGATCCTCGGGATCTGCTACGGCCAGCAAGTGATGATGGAAATGCTGGGCGGCAAGGTCGAGTCGGGCCACGGCNACCGCCGAATTCGGCCGCGCCTACATCACGCCCACCGACAAGCGCCATGACATCTTCGCCGGCCTCTTCCTCGAAGCCGGTCCCGACGGCACCCCGCGCGAGCAGGTCTGGATGAGCCATGGCGACCATGTCGCCCGCATCGCGCCGGGCTTCGAGGTCCACGCCACCTCGCCGGGCGCGCCCTTCGCGATCACCGCCGACGAGAGCCGCCATTTCTACGCGGTGCAGTTCCACCCCGAAGTGCACCACACCCCGAACGGCAAGACCCTGTTCGAGAACTTCGTCAAGATCGCGGGCTTCTCCGGCGACTGGACGATGGCGGCCTATCGCGACGAAGCGATCCGCAAGATCCGCGAACAGGTCGGCGACAAGAAGGTGATCTGCGGCCTGTCCGGCGGCGTCGATTCCTCCGTGGCCGCGGTCCTCATCCACGAAGCGATCGGCGACCAGCTGACCTGCGTCTTCGTCGATCACGGCCTGCTGCGGATGAACGAGGCCGACGAAGTGGTCTCGATGTTCCGCGACCATTACAACATCCCGCNTGATCCATGCCGACGAGACCGAGCTGTTCCTGGGCGAGCTCGACGGCCAGTCGGACCCGGAAACCAAGCGCAAGATCATCGGCCGGCTCTTCATCGACGTGTTCCAGAAGCACGCCGACACGATCGACGGCGCCGAATTCCTGGCGCAGGGCACGCTCTATCCGGACGTGATCGAATCGGTCAGCTTCTCCGGCGGTCCCTCGGTCACGATCAAGTCGCACCACAATGTGGGCGGCCTGCCGGAAAAGATGGGCCTGAAGCTCGTCGAGCCGCTGCGCGAGCTGTTCAAGGACGAGGTCCGCGCCCTCGGCCGCGAGCTTGGCCTGCCCGACAGCTTCATCGGCCGCCATCCCTTCCCGGGACCGGGCCTGGCGATCCGCTGCCCCGGCGAGATCACCCGCGAGAAGCTGGAGATCCTGCGCAAGGCGGATGCTGTCTATATCGACCAGATCCGCAAGCACGGTCTCTATGACGAAATCTGGCAGGCCTTCGTCGCGATCCTGCCGGTCCGCACCGTCGGCGTGATGGGCGACGGCCGCACCTACGACTATGCCTGCGCGCTGCGCGCGGTGACCTCGGTCGACGGCATGACCGCGGATTACTATCCGTTCGGCCACGACTTCCTCGGCGAGACCGCGACGCGGATCATCAACGAGGTGAAGGGCATCAACCGGGTGACCTACGACATCACCTCGAAGCCACCGGGCACGATCGAATGGGAATGACTGCAGCATAGAACGTTGCGTCACGAGAACACTGGACGGGCGTCATTGAATTGACGCCCGTCTTTGCTTGACGCTTGATCAAGAAAGCGGCCAGCAGAGAACGACAATCACGGCGGCCGAAGGGGGGATGACATGAAGAGCTTGATCGCGGGACTTGCCTGCCTCGGCACGGCCGGCGCGGCCCATGCCGGCGGAATCGACCGGTCCGGACAGGACGTTGCGCTGATCTTCCATGACGGCAACTATGCCGAAATCGCCGTCGCGCGCACCTGGACCAGCGTGCAGGGCCAAGATGTCGGGCAGTCCCCGCCGGGCTTTCCCTTCGCCTATGACAGCGGCGCGGATTACGGCGACGTGGCCGGCGATTTCGACCTGCTGCGATTCGGCCTGAAATACGACCTGAACGAGAAGGTCTCGGTGATCGTCACCGGCGGAGAGGATTACGGCGTCGATGTCAAATATGACGACGCCGAGGCCGGACCGCTGGGATCACTGCTCGGGGGCACCTATGCCGAAGCCGACAGCTACACGCTGTCGCTGATCGGNGCGCTATCACCTCNGACACGAATTTCAGCGTNGCATGGCGGCCTGCNGCTACCAGCGTGCNCGATGGCGGCATCGGNCCTGTCGGGTGCCGCCTACGGCCCCTATTCGGGCTACGAGGTCGACCTGAAGAGCGATGACGGCTACGGCTACCTGATCGGCGGTGCCTATGAGCGGCCCGAGATCGCGCTGCGCGTCGCGCTGACCTATTTCTCGGAGATCGAGCACGAGTTCCGCACCTCCGAGACGATGAACGGCGCCAGCCTCGGCAGCTCGGACNCGGACCAAGGTGAAGACCCCNGCGCGCGGTCAACCTCGATNTTCAGGACCGGGATCGCGCCCGGCTGGCTGGCCTTNCGGCCAGGTCCGCTGGGTCGANCCATTCGCAGTTCACCGTGGTGCCCGAGCTCTTCGAGGANGATGACCGGCGGCGGGCTGGTCTCGCTCGACGACAGCACGACCTACACGCTGGGCGTCGGCCACCGCTTCACCGACGATTTCAGCGCCTCGCTGGCCTATATCTACGACGTGGTCGACGGCGACGACCTGGTCTCGCCGCTGGCGCCGACCCATGGCAGCAAGGCGCTGCGGCTGGGCGGGCAGTACACGATCGGCAAGGTCGATGTCTCGGCCGGGCTGCGCTACACGTGGCTCGGCGACGCCAAGGCCCAGACCGTGCAGGTCGCGCGCGCCGATTTCCCCGACAATGACGCGGTCTCGGTCGGGATCAAGCTCGGCTACAGCTTCTGACCGGCCGCGGCCGCCCCCCCGCGCGGGGCGGCCGCCGCGGCCGGATGGCCCCAGATAGCCATTGAAACCGGTCCCCTGCCGCTGCTAACGCGACATCCGGACAGAACAGGACGGACCGGCCCAATGACGCTTCCCTCTGCACAGGACTGGCGGGATTCACAGGAGAAGCGCGTGCTTCTCTTCGGCATGTCGGGGCTGGGCAAGACCCATGTCTCGAACACCCTGCGCGGCAGCGGCCGCTGGTTCCACTACTCGGTCGATTACCGCATCGGCACGCGCTACATGGGCGAGCACATCGTCGACAACTTCAAGCGCGAAGCGATGCGCAACCCGTTCCTCGCCGAGCTGCTGCGCACCGACTCGATCTACATCGCCTCGAACATCACCTTCGAGAACCTGGCGCCGCTCTCGACCTATCTGGGCAAGCCCGGCAATCCGGCCAAGGGCGGCCTGTCCTTCGAGGACTACATGCGCCGCCAGGAACAGCACCGCGCAGCCGAGATTTCCGCGCTGCTCGACACCGGCCATTTCATCCGCCGCGCCCAGGACATCTACCAGTACCCGAATTTCGTCTGCGATACCGGCGGCTCGATCTGCGAAGTGGTCGATCCATGGGATGCCGCCGACCCGGTGCTGACCGCGCTCTCCTCCGAGNACGCTGATGGTCTGGATCGAGGACACCGCCGATCACCGCGACGCGCTGATTGCCCGCTTCGACCGGGCGCCGAAGCCGATGTACTACGAGCCGGGCTTCCTGAGGGAGAACTGGGCCGCCTATCTGGCGGAGAACGGGCTGGCCGAGGAAGAGGTCGATCCCGACGCCTTCATCCGCTGGATGTATTCGCGCGCGCTGGCCCACCGCCGCCCCCGCTACAAGGCCATGGCCGACAATTGGGGCATCACCGTGCAGGCGCATGACGTCGCCCGCGTCGACAGCCCCGCCGCTTTCGAAGACCTGATCGCCCGNTGCCCTTGAGGCGCGCGCCTGACGGNGACTACATCCGAGCCCTCNAGACAACCGGAGACCGACAATGCCCATCACCCTGCCCGCCGAGCTTCCCGCATATTCCGTGCTGGACCGCGAGGGCGTCATGGTCATGTCGGACACCCGCGCCGCCCGCCAGGACATCCGGCCGCTGCGCATCGGCCTGCTGAACCTGATGCCGAAGAAGATCCAGACCGAGACCCAGTTCGCCCGCCTGATCGGCGCCACGCCGCTGCAGATCGAGTTCACGCTGATCCGCATGACCGAGCACCAGTCGAAGCACACCGCCGCCGAGCACATGGAGGCCTTCTACCGCCCGTTCCAGGAGGTGAAGGACCAGAAGTTCGACGGGCTCGTCATCACCGGCGCGCCGGTCGAGCACCTGCCCTTCGACGAGGTCACCTATTGGGACGAGCTGAAGGAGGTCTTCGCCTGGACCCAGACCAACGTGCATTCCACCTTCGGCGTCTGCTGGGGCGGGATGGCGATGATCTACGCGCTGCACGGCGTGCAGAAGCACATCCTGCCGCACAAGGCCTTCGGCTGCTTCCGCCACCAGAACCTCGCGCCCGCCTCGCCCTACCTCCGCGGCTTCTCGGATGATTTCGTGATCCCGGTCAGCCGCTGGACCGAGATGAAGCAGGATGAGATCGAGGCGGTCGACGGGCTGAAGATCCTGCTCGGCAGCGACGAGGTCGGCCCCTGCCTGGTCGAGGATGCGGGCCACCGCGCGCTCTACATCTTCAACCATTTCGAATACGACTCCGACACGCTGAAGCAGGAATACGACCGCGACGTCGCGGCCGGCACGCCGATCAACGTGCCCGGCAACTACTATCCGGACGACGATCCCTCGAAGACCCCGCTGAACCGCTGGCGCAGCCATGCGCATCTGCTCTACGGCAACTGGATCAACGAGATCTACCAGACCACCCATTTCGAGCTCGACCGCATTGGCAGCTAGCCTCATGATCGCCATGGCCTCGGCGAAAGTCGCGGCCTATTTCGGCATCCACCTCACCGCGGAACGGCGCGAGCACCGCGCCGAAACCGCCCATCCGCCTGCCTGCGAGATGACCGGCATCGACGGCATCGAGCTGCACATGACCGTCGAGGGCAGCGGCCCGCCGCTGGTCCTGCTGCATGGCGCGGGCGGAAATCTGCGGGATTTCGAGCCGCTGGTGCCGGAGCTGGCCCGCGGCTTCACGGTGATCCGCTTCGACCGGCCGGGGCTCGGCCATTCGCAGCTGCCGCGGCGCTACCGCCCGATCTGGCGCAACGCGGCGCCCTCGCGCGGCGCTGGCCGAGGCGCACCGGCGGCTGCTCTCCGGGCCCGAGGCCGGGCTGGCCGAGTTTCCGGCGCTCGACGCTCAGTTTCACGCGCTGGTCTGCGGCGCGGCGGGCAACCGGTTCTTCGACGAGTTCATCCAGCGGATCTCGATCATCGTCCATTACCACTACCAGTGGCGCAAGGACGACGAATTCGCCCGCAACCGCGGCGCGGCGGAAGAGCACCTGAAGGTGCTCGACGCCATTCTCGAAGGCCGCGGAGAAGAGGCGGTCCGGCATTTCGCGGACCACCTCGCCACGGCGCGGGGCAACCTCCTGCGGTCGGTCGCCTGGGACTGAGCCTCAGCCCAGCATGCGCAGCAGCTCCTGCGAGGGCTGGCCGGTGACCGGCAGGCCGCGGGCGCGCTGGTAGGCCTCGATCGCCTCGAGGCTGTTCGGCCCCAGCACGCCGTCGACGCCTCCGGTATCGTAGCCCGCCCGGGTCAGCCGTGCCTGCAGCGCCATCCGGTCATCCTTGGTCAGTCCGTAGCGGTCCGGCGGGAAGGGCGTGCGCAGCGGCCCGCCGCCGACGATCCGGTCCGACAGGTGGCCGACGCCGATCGCGTAGGAATCCGAGTTGTTGTAGCGCTTGATGACGCTGAAATTGCGCGTGACGGCAAAGCGCGGCCCGCCCGGCTGCGGCTGGATCAGGCTGCCCGAGGGCGTGCCGCCGAGATATTCCTCGCCCCATCGGGTGCCGCGCACCCAGCCGTTCTTCGCCAGGTAGGCGGCGGTGGAGGCCAGCGAGTCGGTCGGGTCCTCCGACCAGATGTCGCGCCGCCCGTCGCCGGTGTAGTCCACCGCGAAGGCCAGGTAGGAGGTCGGGATGAACTGGGTATGCCCCATCGCGCCCGCCCAGCTGCCGGTCATGTGCTCGGGATCGATGTCGCCCGACTGGATGATCTTCAGCGCAGCGATGAGCTGGCTTTCGAAGAACTGGCCGCGGCGGCCCTCATAGGCCAGTGTCGAGGTGGCCGAGATCACCGGGACATTGCCGCGCCGTTCGCCGTAGAAGCTCTCGAGCCCCCAGATCGCGCAGATGATCTGCGCATCGACCCCGTAGCGCGACTGCAGCGCCTCCAGCGTGGAGCGGTGCCGGGAATAGGCCGCGCGGCCCTTCGAGACCCGCTCGTCCGAGGCGGCGATGGCCAGGTAGTCTTCCAGCGTGCGCGAGAATTCCGCCTGGTTGCGGTCGCGCGAGATCACGCCGGGCAGGAAGCCCGCGCTGCGGAAGGCGCGGTCGAAGGTGGCGGAGGAAATGCCCTGCGCCGCCGCGCGGGAGCGGAAGCCCGCGACCCAGGCGTCATAGCCTGCATTGCGCACGGGCCTCAGGTCGTCGGGCAGTCCGATCGAGGCATCGGCCCCGCGTGTGACCGGTTGCGTGCAGCCCGCCAGCCCGGCCGCGATGGCGCCGAGCCCGAACTCTCTCCTGGTGATCTGCATGTGTCTCGCCTGTGTTCTTTGGTGATTTGCCTCGCCCCCAGAGTAAGGCCCTGCGCCGCACAGGCAATGGTCCGCAGGGCCCGCCTGCCTGAATTCCGGACCCGGATTCGGCCGCAATCCGCATCCCGGTGCTTCGCGGACGCCCGGAACGTGCTATCTTGCGTCCGGAATCCACGGGCCGGACCCGAGCAGAACCAACCGGCCGCCAAAAAATGGAGAGCAGAATGTCCCACCCCAAGGCGCTCCGCCGCGCCGGAGCCGCAGCCCTGATACTGGCGAGTTTCCTCCTGTCCGCCTGCGGGGGCGGAAGGGTGGAGCACGCATCCCCCGTCGGCACGCCGCGCCAGCTGCTGCCCGCGGACCACCGCGCCGACGGCATCCCGCACCAGTTCGGCGACCTGCGCCCGAGCAGCTGGGACGTGCTGGCCCCCGACCGCTACAGCGTGCACGGCATCGATGCCTCGCGCTACCAGGGCGAGATCGACTTCAAGCGGGCGCGCTCCTCGGGGATTTCCTTCGCCTGGCTGAAGGCCACCGAAGGCGGCGACCATTCCGACCCGGCCTTCGCGATGAACCTCGCCAAGGCGCGCTCGGCCGGGGTGCCGGTCGGGGCGTACCACTTCTACTATTTCTGCCGCACCGCGCGCGAGCAGGCCAACTGGTTCATCCAGAACGTGCCGCGCCGCGCGGGCGACCTGCCGCCGGTGCTGGACATGGAATGGAACCACCAGTCCAAGACCTGTCCCTACAAGCCCGATCCCCAGACCGTCCGCTCGGAGATGCGGACCTTCCTCGACATCGTCGGCCGCCATTACGGCACCACGCCGGTGATCTACACCACGCCGGATTTCTACGAGCACAACGAGCTCGGCGCGATCCAGGGGGCGGAGTTCTGGCTGCGCTCGGTCGCGGCGCACCCGTCCGAGCGCTATCCGAACGAAAGCTGGTCCTTCTGGCAGTATACCGGCACCGGCGTGGTCCACGGGGTGGGCGGCCAGGTCGACCTGAACGCCTTCGCCGGCAGCAAGGAAAGCTGGAACCGCTGGCTGACGGCGCGCCGCCAGCGCTGAGTTCCGTCCCTGCGACCAAAGTCTGTGGTCCGGGCCGGGCGCAACCGGCCCGGCCCGTGCTATCCTCGGCCCCGGAGGAGATTGCGGGGAGGACGGCAGAATGCTGGAAGACGCGCTGCTGCTCGATGCGTCGGGCGGGACCGCGCGGCATCGCGGCCGCACCCGGTCGAGCGACTGGGACGAGGTCGAGGAGTTCTGCAGGACGGTCTACATGCCCTACCGGGTGCGGCCGCTGGAGCGCGGCGCGCGCCCCGACGCGACGATGATCCCGGTGCGGGCCGGGCGGATCACCCTGTCGCGCTTTTCCTACGGCACCGGCATCCGGCTCGACCGGTTCGATCCGCGGGCGGGCAACATCATCGTGCTGAACACACTCGCCGGGGCGCTTCGCCATGACGGCAGCCGCGGCGCGGTGGAGACCGGCGCGGGCGAGAGCTTCGTCGTCGACTGTTCGCGCACCGAGTACTGGCTCGAGGGCGACGGCCGCCACATGCAGCTCAACCTGACCATCCCGCACAGCGCCATGGAGGAGACCGCCGAACGCTGGTTCGGCTTCGTGCCCTGCGACCGGCTCTGGGCGGCGCGGGTCAAGATCGGCGGCCCGGACTCGGCCTGGGCGCGGCTTCTCGACTATGCCGCGCGGACGCTGGCCGGGGCGGCGGAGCGGCCCGCGCCGAGCGCGCCGAGGCCTGCCAGCAGCACCGGCAGCGCGGCGGGCAGCGGGACCGGCGCCATGTCGGCATATTCGCGGACCGCGGCCACGGCGAGATCCGGGTAGTTCGAGAAGATGCCGTCGAGGCCCATGGCGATGTATTCGAGATACTGCGCGCGGGCGGCTTCGGGATCCATCGTGTTGAAGGTCCAGGCATGGACTTCGAGGCCGAGCGCATGGGCGGCGGCGACGAATTCCGAGGTCAGGCCCGGGCTGCCCAGCGAGACGCCGACGCCGCCGAGACGGCCTTCCATGGCCTCCAGCGTGGTGGCGCTGCCGTTGATGTAGTCATAGACGGCATAGCCGTCGGCGGTCTCGGTCGCGTAGCCGAGCGCGGCAACCGGCACTTCCATGCCCAGCAGGCCTTCCAGCTCGGCGATCTCGAAAGCGGCCAGGTGGTCGAAGGTCTGGATGTAGCTGTTCTGGTCGGCGCCGGTGAAGCCGTGGAAGTTCATGGCGGCGACGATGCCGGCATTCTGGGCCGGGGTGCTCGGCGGCTTCGATTCGGGATAGACGCCGATCGTGGTGCCGTTGGCATCGTTGTAGTCGCTGACCCAGTCGAGGAATTCGTTGAAGGTCGGCACCCTGTAGGGATCGGCCATCGACGGCACGAAGCCCGGATAGGTCTCGGACGCGGTGGCGTAGGGCTCGACGGTCAGGGTCTTGATCTCGGCCAGGGTGAAATCGGCCAGGGCATAGCCGCCGTTGCGCGGGGCGAAGAGCTCTTCGACATTGGTGGTGCGCGCCAGGCTGTCGTCATGCATCACGACCAGCTGGCCGTCGGCGGTGGTGCCGACATCGGGCTCGACGATGTCGGCGCCCATCTGGATGGCCAGCTCGTAGGCGGCCAGGGTGTGCTCGGGCAGGTAGCCGGACGCGCCGCGATGCGCGATGACCAGCGGCGCGTCGCCGGTGAGGGTGTTGAAGCTGGCAGCGAGGGCGGGGAGGGCAGTGGTTGCCGCGAAGGCGGCAAGCATCAAGGTCTTTGCGGTCATTGGGTGGTCCTTGGAAAGCAGTTGGCCAAATGCAACTGCCGCCCCTCTAAGACCCGTTCTTGACGGTGATCTGATGCTTTTGTGAAGTTAATATTTCAACATTTGCAAGGGCTTGCCGAACTGCCGGTTCGCCGCGGCGGCAGCCGGGGGGGGGTCACCCCCCGGCGGCGTCCAGCTTCTCCTGCGCGGCCATCCAGAGGGCCTCGGCGCGGTCGATCCCGTCCATCACCTCGGCATATTTCTTCTGCCAGACCTGGCGGTCGCCTGCGCGCTCGGGCTCGTAGAGCTCGGGATCGGCCAGCTTCTTAGCTGCGCCGCTTCCTCGCCCGCGAGACCGACCCGCTGAAGCAATGGAAGCTCAGCAACATAGATGTCGAGGGGCTGCGGCACTGGGACGACTACACCACGGCGATCCGGGAAACCTTCGAGGCGACCGACACGGTGGCCGCGCCCTGGACGGTGATCCGCTCGGACGACAAGCGCCGGGCGCGCATCGCGGCGATCCGGCACGTGCTCAACCAGATCCCCTANTGAGGGCCGCGACGAGGACNATCGTCCATGCCCCCGATCCCGAGATCTGCGGGGGCCCCGCCCTCTTCCATGGGTAAGCGCGGCTACCATCACGGCAACCTGCGCCAGGCGCTGGTCGAGGCCGCGCTGGTGCTGATCGCCGAAAAGGGGCCCACCGGCTTCACGCTGTCGGAAGCCGCCAAGACGGCCGGGGTCACCCCGGCCGCCGTCTACCGCCATTTCGAGGGGCGCGAGGACCTGATCGCCGAAGCCGCGCGCCAGGGCTACGAGATCTTCGCCGAGCTGATGGACTACGCCTTCGATGACGGCCGCCCCTCGGCGGTCGCGGCCTTCGAGGCGACCGGCCGCGCCTATCTGGCCTTTGCCGAGAAATATCCCGGCCATTACGTCGCCATGTTCGAGAGCGGCATCTCGGTGAACCGCAATCCCGAGCTTGCCGCCGCCGCGTCCCGCGCCCGCGGCGTGCTGGAGAAGGCGGCCGAGCAGCTCAGCCAGCACATCCCGCCCGAGCGCCGCCCGCCGGCAGCGATGTTCAGCGCCCATATCTGGGCGATGAGCCATGGCGTGGTGGAGCTTTACGGCTCGGGGCGGCTGACGGTCAGCCAGAACTTCACCAGATGGATGCCGTCCTCGATCATCGCGGTCTCGAAGCCGGGGCAGAGCCGGAAGAAGCGGGCGCGCTCCTCGGGCGAGCAGAAGCCGAAGACCTTCTCCACCACGCCGCGGTTGTACCAGGAGCGGTCGAACAGCGCGATCTCGCCCGCCGCGGGCAGGTGGGACATGTAGCGCTGCAGGTAGAACTGGCTCTTCTCGCGCTCGTTCGGCGCGGGAAGCGCGACCACGCGGGCGACGCGCGGGTTCATGTTCTCGCGGAAGCGCTTGATCGTGCCGCCCTTGCCGGCCGCGTCGCGCCCCTCGAACAGCACCACCACGCGGGTGCCGTGGCGCTGCACATGGGTCTGGAATTTCGCCAGCTCTATCTGCAGCTTGTAGAGCTCCTTCTCGTAGAGCCTTCCCGGCATCCGCTCGGGATAGGGATAGTTCTCGCCGAGAATGTCGTCCTTGGAGGCCCCGGCGATGGCCTTGCGGACCTCTTCGGGGGCGTCCTTCTCGTAATAGCGGCTGATCTGGCCGCCGAAGGGCAGGTCTGTCTTTGTCATGGCGCCACATTGCCCGAGCCGGAGGCGGGACGCCAGCCTGCGCGTCGGGCGGCGCGGCCGATCGCGGCCAGCACCGCGCCGGGGGCGGAATGGTGCGGCATGGGAGCGGATCCTCGGCTGGCCGACGCAGCGCATCGTGCTGGCCCATGGGCGGATCGTCGAGGAGGAGGCGCGGGCGCATCTGGCGCGGGCGCTCGGCTGGACCGGCGCGCGGGCCTTGCATCCGGGCGGGGGCTGACGCAGAACCCGGCGCATGACTGCGATGACGCCCGATGACGTGACCCGCCTCTTCACCCGTTCCGACGGAAGCTATCTCTGTGCCCGCTGGGGCCGGCCTTTCGCGCCGATCGTCTTCGGGGTGGAGGACGCGACGCTCTCCACCATCAAGGGCGCATCGAGGCGGTGGCGCAGCTCGCCGGGCCCGGCTTGGCCGAGACCGATCCGGAGCTGGGCGCCAACCTGATGCTGTTCTTCTTCCGCGACTGGGAAGAGCTGCTGTCGGTGCCGGATCTGGACCGGCTGGTGCCGGATCTGGCGGCGCTGGTGGCGCGGCTCTCGGCTTCGGGGGCGACCCAGTACCGGGCGTTCCGCTTCGATGCGGACGGGGCGATCCGTGCCTGCTTCGCCTTCGTGCGGATGGACGCGGCGATGGCGGCGCAGCCGGCCGAGGTTCTGGCGCTGGGGCAGGCGGTGCAGGTGGCGCTCCTGTGGTCGGACACGGCCTTTGCCGCAGAGAGCCCGCTGGCGCTGCTGCCGGATGGCCGTCCGGTGCTGCGCCCGGAGATCGCGCTGGTGTTGCGCGCGGCCTATGACCCGGTGCTGCCCGCCTCGGCGGCGGATCCGTCGCATGCGCTGCGGCTCTTCGCGCGGGCGGCACGGGGGTGAGCGTCCGGCATGTCTTCGAGACCGAGGTGTTCTACGAGGACACCGACATGGGCGGCATCGTCTATCACGCGAATTACCTGAAATTCATCGAGCGCGCCCGCAGCGCCTTCGTGCGCAGCCTCGGGCTCGACCAGCTGGCGCTGCGCGAGGCGGGCACGGTCTTCGTGGTGCGCCGGATCGGCGCCGAGTTCCTGAAGCCCGCTCGCTTCGAGGAGCGGCTCGAGGTCGGGACTGCGGTGGTCTCGGCGACGGGCGTGCGGCTGGTGCTCGACCAGACGGTGCGCCGCGTTCCGCCGCAGGCGCCGACCAGGCCGCCGCCCGGTTCCTGGCGTCGCGCATCGCCGCGGTCCCGCTGTCGGGGGGCGGCGGGCGCGCCATCTGGACCCCCTCGGAGGTGGAACTCGGAGACACCTGGTCCTGGTGCGGAGAGGTCAGGAACCATCTGGGGGACCGCGTCCAGACCTGCTATTCTCTCGACCCGAAGGCGCTCGACTACGAACGGCTCACCGTCCTGCGCCGCCCGGCAGGGACGACCGAGCTCTGGTCTCTCGCGCTGGAATGCGCCCGTGCCGACTGCATCGCCAAGCGGAGCCGGATCATTGGCAGCGACGGCACGCCCGGCAGCTGGGACAGCGCGCGCGCCGTGGAAGCCCTCTGGTACTACCGCGACAATGAGGACGCCATCCGTTCCGCCTCGGCCGCCCGCAAGCTCCTGATTTCGCAGGGCGCCTCGATCTCGCCGTTTTGATCCGCAGGGCTGCGGCGCGGCCCTGCCCCGGCTCTTGCCGAAACATCGGGATTTTCCTAACCTTGCGGAACAAGACTCAATAAAAATCCGAGGCAGAGCATGTCACCCGCGAAGACCCCGATCCGGACCGCCGCTGCGGCCCGTGCTGGCGCCCTGATAGCCGCCGCGTTCCTGTTGTCCGCCCCCGCCGCCGAGGCCGCACGCATCGAGCGTGCCTGCCTGAAATCCGAGCGCTCCGCCGCATCGGCACCGCTGTGCAACTGCATCCAGCGGGTCGCCGACCAGACCCTGACCGGCTCGGACCAGCGCCTCGCCGCCAAGTTCTTCCGCGATCCGCAGATGGCCCAGGACATCCGCCAGTCCGACCGCTCGAACCACGAGGATTTCTGGCGCCGCTACAGGGTGTTCGGCCAGACCGCGCAGAAGGTCTGCCGCTGACCCCGGAGGCGGGCCGCTGACGCGGCTTGCCCCCAAGCAAGGGCCGGCAAGCTGGCCGCGCCATCTCCGTTCCGTCAGCGGAAAGCACTGCGGCCATGCCGCTCGCCTCGCCTTCGACGAGCGTCAGCAGCCGCGGCCCGAAGACCGGCTCGCCCGCAGGCTGCGGCCCGTGGCGGTCCTTCCGCGCGGCCGCGACCCGGTCGAGAAGCGGTGACGAGACGAGGCAGCGCATCAGCATGTTCTCCTGGCTGAGGATCAGCGGAAAGCCCTCGGGCACGAAGCCGTCGTTCCAGTCGCGGTCGCCGCCCAGCCCGGCACGTGCCGCGGCGCGCTCCTCCAGCGAGGCATAGATCCACAGATGGTAGATGCGGTTCAGCGCGCCGGTATCGCTCAGCCAATAGCCCGCCATCGGCAGGTGCCGCGTGACATGCTGCACGCCTTTCGTGCGGAACAGCTCCAGATAGTCCGGGGCCTTGCCGGGCACGAGGTCATAGACCCGCAATTCATGGAACATCGCCTTGTCCTCCTTGGATGTCCCCCGGTTCTAGCGGTCGGCGGCAGGCGGCTCATTGCAGCTTTGGCGGTTCCTATTGCATATCCGCGGCGGCGCCGTCCTGGCTTCCGGTCATGCGGCGGCGGTAGCTGCCCGGGGTGGTCCCGACCCGGCGGGTGAAGTAGCGGCTGAAATAGGCCGGATCCTCGAAGCCGAGCTCGTAGCCGATCTCGGCGACAGAGCGGTCGAGATAGACCAGATAGCGCTTGGCCTCGACGATGGTGCGCTCGTGCAGGAGGCCCGAGGGCGACTTGCCCGCCCGCGTGCGGCAGGCCTGGTTCAGCCGGTGGGTGGTGACGCCGAGCGCACGGGCATAATCGGCGATCGAGCGGTTGGTGCGGAACCCGTCCTCCAGCGCCTCGCGGAAGCGGCAGACCAGCGCATAGTCGCGGTCCCCGGCCGCCAGCGCCGGTTCGCCCGGCTGTGCCGCCGCGCGCATCAGGCTCGGCGACCTGCGCTCGGAAAGCGCGCTCTTCCTTGCCGCCAACGTGATCGGCGCGGCTCTGTCGGCGGCAGTCCAGGCCAGCCCGATCTGGCCGGTGCTCATGTCGGCGGGCTTCGCCTCGCTGCCGGTGCTGCTGGCCGCCTTCGCCGCAATCCCGCTCGCCGCCGCGCTCTACCTGCCGAACAGCATCTTCGTTGTGATGGCCGCGCAGGTTCTGGCGCCGACCGCGCTGGGACAGGACCATGCCACCGCGCTCGGTCTCGCGCTCTGCATCGGCTGGGCGGTGGCGATCTGCGTCAACCCGATCAGCGCCATGTCGCTGATCACCGGGCGGCTCTGCGGCGTTCCGCCGTCCCGCGTCGCCCATCGCTGGAACCTGCGCTTCGCGCTGGCCGTGACGGCCTGCGGCGCGCTCCTGATCACCGCCGTCTACCGGCTCGGCATCTGAGCCCCGGAAAGGAACCTGCCATGTCCGATCTCTCCGCCTTCGGTCCCGATTTCCCCTTCGATTACCAGGGCTGGATCTCGCATCCCGCCGGGCTGGGGCAGCTGCCGCGCGACATGGCCGGAACCCCGGTCGCGGTGATCGGGGCAGGGGCGGCGGGGATCATAGCGGCCTACGAGCTGATGAAGCTCGGCCTCCGCCCGGTGATTTACGAATCCGGCAAGTTCGGCGGCCGGCTGCGCTCGGAGACCTTCGAGGGGTCGGACGGCATCGTCGCGGAACTTGGCGGCATGCGCTTTCCGGTCTCATCGAAGGGATTCTACCATTATCTCGGGCTGGCCGGCTGCGAGACCCGGCCCTTCCCGAACCCGCTGAGCCCGGCGGCCGGCTCGACCGTGATCGACCTCGAGGGCGAGACCCATTTCGCCCGCAAGCTGTCGGACCTGCCGCCCCTTTATGCCGGCATCGCCGAAGCCTATGACGCCGCGCTGGACGAGCAGGCCGCCTTCCCCGAACTGCAGGCCGCAGTGCGCGCCCGCGACGTCGCCCGGATCAAGGCGATCTGGGACCCGCTGGTGAAGCTCTGGGACGAGCGCACCTTCTACGATTTCATCGCCGGGTCGCGGGCTTTCCAGTCGCTCGGCTTCCGCGCCCGCGAGGTGTTCGGCCAGGTCGGCTTCGGCACCGGCGGCTGGGACAGCGATTTCCCCAACTCGATGCTGGAGATCCTGCGGGTCAACCTGCTGGGCCTCGACGACGACCAGCGCTTCGTCGTGGGCGGGGTGGAGCAGGTGCTGCACCGGCTCTGGCAGGCCGCGCCGGACTGCGCCCACTGGCCGGAAGGCACGACGCTGGCCGCGCTGAACGGCGGCGCAACCCGCAGCCGCGTCGCACGGCTGCACCGCGCGGGCGGGATGATCGCGGTCACCGACCAATGGGGCAACGAGGCGGCCTATCCGGCGGTGCTGGCGACCTGCCAGACGCATCTCTTGACCACCGCGATCGACACCGAGGAGGAGCTTTTCGGCCAGAAGATGTGGATGGCGCTCGACCGGACACGCTACATGCAGGCGGCGAAGACCTTCGTGATGGTCGACCGGCCGTTCTGGAAGGACATCGACCCGGCGACCGGCCGGCCTGCGATGTCGATGACGCTGACCGACCGGCTGACCCGCGGCACCTATTTCTTCGACAACGGCCCGGACCGGCCCGGGGTGATCTGCCTCAGCTACTCCTGGATGACCGACGCGCTGAAGGTGCTGCCCTTGCCGGACGAGAAGCGGGTCGAGCTGGCACTGAAGGCGCTGGCCAAGATCTATCCCGGCGTAGACATCGCCGCGCATATCCGCGGCCGTCCGATCTGCGTCAGCTGGGAGGCGGATGCCGATTTCCTCGGCGCCTTCAAGGGGGCGCTGCCCGGCCATTACCGCTACAACCACCGCATCTACGGCCATTTCATGCAAGGGGACCTGCCCGATGCCGAGCGCGGCCTGTTCCTTGCGGGCGACGGCGTCAGCTGGACCCCGGCCTGGGTCGAGGGCGCGGTTCAGACGGCGCTGAACGCGGTCTGGGGGATCATGGCGCATCTGGGCGGCGCGAGCCCGGCGGAGAATCCCGGCCCCGGCGACCTCTGGGCGGAGCGGGGGCCGGTCGCGCTGCCCGAATGACGGTGACAGGAGAGCGATGCCGCGCCGCCAGCCTGCGGAGCCCCTCGACGGCCGCTGCCCCGGAACGCAGTCCCTGAACCAGCCGTCCTCCTGCGCAGACCCGCATCCGGCGGTCCTGCATGGCGGACGGAGCGGCTGCGTCCTCTCTCCTCCGGCGTGCCCCGGAAAGCGGGTGGCCGCGCTGCATGGCGATCCGGCGATTCGCGCCGCTTCGCGGTCCGGCAGGCCATTTCCGGAGGCCGGGCCCGCCAGAGAACCCGCAATCGGGACCCGTGCGGCGGGTCCGGCATCAGGGAACACGGCAGAACGGAGGGGCAGCCGCCATGCACCGCGAAGTCTCATCCTTTTGCAGCCCGATCAATGGCGCGGCGAAGCCTGGCCTGCCCTCTTGCCGGACGGTCGATGATGCCCCTCTCCAGCGGCTGGAGGTCCGACACGGCGCGCCGCCGACCGAGCGGCGGTGCAGGGCCGGACGGGACCTGCGCCTCCCCGGCTCGGCAGCAGCACATCGGCCAGCCCCGGCCGGGACGTTCCCCGTGCCGGGCAATGGCGCCCTGCCGCGCCTCCGGCACCGGCCGCGGCGGCCTTCCGGTCAGAGCTGCCTTGCCCGGCCCGCTCAAAACATGCGACCCTGGCGCCATGATTGTCGAGATCTGGATCAACTGTCCCTCGGAGGACGCCGCGGACCAGCTGGCACGCGGCCTCATGGAGCAGCGCCTGGTGGCCTGCTCGAACCGCTATCCCCGGATCTCCAGCCGGTACTTCTGGAAGGGAGAGGTGGTCGAGGCGGAGGAAGTGCCGCTTCTCGTGAAAACCCGCAAGGCGCTTTTCGCCGAGGCCGCGGCCGCCGCAGCCGCGCTCCACCCCTATGAAACGCCCGCCATCCTCTGTCTCGACGTGGCGGCTGCCAACCAGGACTACATCGACTGGATTTTCGCGGAGACGAAGGCGCCGGACGGCGCCGCGTGATGCCGGCCTTCCGTCACGCCGCACCGGTCCCGGGATCATAGCTGTAGCGGAACACGCAGCAGGAGGCGCCCTCCATCAGGGTCTGCGGCCGGTCCAGCGAGATCGCCGGGTCATAGCCCTCGGGGAAGGCGAAATCGCGGTTGCAGGACAGCAGGTGCCCGATCTCGCCGAGTCCCATCTCGCGGTACATCTCCGCATAGCGGCAGCGGGTCACCCGGTAGCGGAAGGACGTGTCGCCGGCCTCTTCCACCTCGATCTCCAGCGCGTCGTCCTGGGTCCAGAGCGGCTGGAGCTCCTGGAAGCTCTTCAGATCCGTGCCGCCGGGGGTCCGTGCCGCAAAGCCCCGCCCGGCCTGCAGCGCGTCCTTGCGGATCGCCGCGCCGAGGATGTCCCGGGCCTCCGCCTTGCCCAGCCGCGCACAGAGCTCTTCGTAGATCGGTGCGATGATGCCGGCCTCGATCCGGCGGCGGGCCAGAATGCCGGTCTCGCCTTCTAGGGCCGGGGCGGACTGTTCGGGGGCGTCGGACATGGCGTCTCCACGGGGCTGCTGCGCGTGGCCCCACTGTAGCCGTCCCGTCGCGGATCCGGATGCGCTGCATCGGCGCAGCCCGGCGTCAAAGGCGGCGGGCGGCTTGCCGCGGCCCGTCCTGCCGCCTAGATCGGATTCCGGTGCCCCGGGGACCATCCGCCCCGGCGGAGCGCGGCCCGGTCCAGCGCCAAGCCAGGATGTCCGAGGAGACCCCCATGCGGTTCTGGACCACGATCGGCCTTCTGCTGGTCCTTTCCATCGTCGGCCTCACCTACGAGATCGCCGCAGGCCGCGTGCTGGCCCCGTTCTTCGGCACCTCGCTGATCACCTGGACGGCGGTCATCGCTTCCGTGCTGGCGGGGTTTTCGCTGGGCAATGCGCTCGGCGGGCTCGCCGCCGAAGGCGACCGCCGCGCCGCCTTCCTGCGGATCCGCCGGGCCCTGGTGGCGACGTCGGTGCTGATGGCGCTGTCTCCCGCGGTCCTGGCGTTCCTGCATGCCGCAGGCGCGCGCGGCACAGGCGGCATGCTGGTCACGGTGCTCGCCGCCTTTTTTCCGGCATCGGTTCTGGTCAGCTTCCCGACGCCCTTCCTCGCCAAGCTCGCCGTCGAGGCGCGGCCCGGCCGCGAAGGATCGTCGCTCGGCATCGTTCTGGCGGCAGGGTCGCTCGGTGCGATCTTCGGGGCGATCTTCGCCGGCTTCGCCGCCTTGCCGTTGCTCGGCTCGGCCGCGACCTTCTCCGCCTGCGGCGCGGCGAGCCTGCTCTGCGTCCCGTTCCTGAAGGACCGCGGCGACCCCGAGGGCCCTTGCCCGCCGCCGGCGCCCGGAACATCCGGCTTCAGCGCAGGGACCCGGCCCGATCTCCCGTCACGGTATCGGCGCCTGCGGGCAACCGGCAGCGCCCCGCAGATCACGGCATGTCCTGCGGTCCGGCTTCTCGCCGAATGTCTGCGCGCGGCCGCCGCCATCCTGCCAGCCCGCCCGGCGGCTGAGCACGTCCGGCATAGAAGCTTGTCACGCGGAGGCCGCGGACGCGGAGGGCACCCCGGACAAGCGGCTTCCGGCGCCGAACAGAGTTCAGGAAAAGCCCAACAGACCGCAGCGAATGGCCGAAAAACTGGGCAAATGGCCCTGAAGGCGGCCCGTCCAGCTCCATTCCGGGTGCAGCCTTGATGAAATCCGGAACGACTTTCTCCGCGACGGCGCGCCGGAATCCACTGGCTGCATCCCGCGAACCCCGGACGAGACCGCTCTGGCGCATCGGTCGCCGCGGAGAAACCGCAACACATTACCGCCCGCAGCACGTTGTACAGGCCGGATTGCTGCCGAACGCCGCCCTTCATCCGCCCGGCGCGCGACCCTGCCCTGCGGAGCGCGTCGGCGCGCGGACGCACCGGGAGAGCCGGCCACGGAGGAACCGCGGGGATCACGCCTTGCGGCATGACCGGCGCGGCGTGGTCCCGCCCCCGAGACCGGGCGGGCATGGCGCACCAGCGCGAGATCCGGCGCGAAGTCCCGCACCGCGCGGCGGATCTCCCGGCCCGGCGTTCCCGGGGCGAAGATGCGCGGGGTGACGAAGCTCCAGTCCTCGGCCGGCTCGCGCTTCGGCACGAAGACCTCGACCTCGTGGCCGGCCTCGACCAGCGCCTTGGTGGCGAAGAACAGGTTGGTGTGAAAGCGCGGGGCGACGAACAGAATGCGGCTCATGGCGCGAGTGATGCGGCGCGCCAGGCCGCCCGTCAAGCAGGCATTGCGCGCAGCCGCCGCCCCCCGCAGCGCGCAATCGCCCGGATCCGGCGGCGCCGTTAACCCGGGATTCACCACGACGGCTAAATGGTTAACGGCATGATCCTGCGCTGTCTCGCCTGTCTTCTCCTGCTTGCCTGCGCGCCCGCGGCGTTCGCCGGGGCCTGGCCGCGCGGCAAGGGCAATGGCTTCCTCAGCTTCGCCTACGAGGAAACCGCCGCCCAGGGGACCGGGCTGGCGGCGCTCGGCTTCGGCGGGACGCCGGAGGACGATCCCGAGAGCTTCGGTTTCAGCTCGGTCTATGCCGAATTCGGCGTGACCGACCGGGTGACGCTGGGCATCGATGCCGGGATGGATCACGGGCCGGACACCTACCAGGCCATCGTCTTCGCCAGCGTGAACGTCACCCCTGCCGGATGGCGCCAGCAGGTCGCGCTGGAATTCGGCATCGGCCAGCGGGACTATCCCGCAGACGGGTTCGACGCCGCAAACCTTGCCGATCTCCGTCCCGGCGGGACCGAACCGGTGCTGCGCCCGGGCCTGTCCTGGGGCATGGGGTTCGGAACCCCGCTGGGCAATGGCTGGGCGGCCGTGGACGCGCGCATGGAACTCCGCCGGGACCATGGCGACCGCATCCCCAAGGTCGACGCCACGCTCGGTCTCGCGCCGGGCGATCGCAGCCTCGCCTATCTGCAGCTCCAGTATTCCGACTATCCGGACAATCCGCCGAACTGGCGCCTGGTGCCGACCTATGTGTTCCGCCCGCTCGACTGGCTGTCGCTGGAAACCGCGCTGCTATGGGATGCCGAAGGCGGCGACCGGGCCGGGTTGCGCGCCGGGATATGGCTGGAATTCTGAGCGCTTGCAGAATCCCCGAACGCCGCTAGCCTGCAGCCATGGCAGAGAGAGGCCCGATCCGCGACACCGATGACGATGCCCGTGCGCTGGCGCGGAGCCTGCTGGCCGGGGCACGTTTCGCCGCGCTTGCGGTTTTCGACCGCGCCACAGGCATCCCCACGGTCAGCCGGATTGCGCTGGTTCCCGGCCCGGAGGGCGCGCCGCTGACGCTGATCTCGGAGCTCTCGGCCCATACCGGCCACCTGCTGGCCGACCCGCGCTGCGCGCTACTGGTCGGCGAACCGGGCCCGGCCGGCGATCCGCTGACCCATCCGCGCATGACGCTGGCCTGCCGCGCAGACTTCGTCCGCCATGGCGATGCCGGACACGCGGCGCTGCGCAGCCACTATCTGGGCCTCTATCCCAAGGCCAAGCTCTATGCCGATTTCGCGGATTTCCTCTTTGCCCGCTTCGAGGTCAGCTCCGCTGCGCTCAACGGCGGCTTCGGCAAGGCCTACCAGCTGGCGCCGGAGGATCTGGGGCTTTAGCGCATGGAACGCCCTGGGCCGCAGCCACTGCCACGCGCCTCGAGCGTGCGCCTTGGGCGCGGTCCGCATCCAGCCGATGATCCCGGGAGAATCGCACTTCCCGGACGTCTCGACCGCCATCAGCTGCCCGCCGAAAGCCCCGACGGAGGACCGGCGGCAGGGGATGCGATCCGCTGGATCGGCTCCCGATCCTGCCATGCCTTGACCTCCGCCGCATGGCACCTCCGGTTCGTCGTCCCGGCTCGGTTTTCGTCAAGCGCCAAGTGCCTCGGACTGGCACCTGATCCGCCTTCCTGCCACCGCCTGTCCCAGCGGGCCCGGCCCGATGGTGCCGCGGCAGGAAACGCCATGTGACCTGTCCCGTGCCAATGGCCTGCGCCTCTTCCTCGAAGCGCCGGGCTTGCGGCGCAGGCCAGCCAAGACCGCCGTCCCTGCCGCACCCCTGGCGGCCCGTTCCCGGGCAGCGAGAGAACTCCGCAGAGATCCGCCGGGCTCCGGCAGGCGCAAGGCCTGCTCCATGGCGACCGGCCGCGGGCTGACCGCTCGCAAGCGATCCCTTGCGCTGCGGGCACGATCACTCCTGGTCCGCGAGCCGACGGAAAGCCCGGGCCGCGGCAAGGCTGGCAACCGGGCAGGCCGGAGCGCAGACAATGGCCGGGGTTCAGGCCGGAGTCGCCAGCCCGACCGCCGGAAGCGTCCTCAGGCCGTCGATCTTCCACGCCCCGTCCGCCTGGACCATGTCGTATTCAAGCACATGGGTCAGCCCTTCGGCATCGCGGACAAGCACCCGCTGGCGCAGCGGACGGCTTTCCGTGAGCGGCAGATAGCTGACCCGGCGCGCGTCCCAGACCATCGGAAATCCGGCCCGCATGAGCTGGCCGAAACGGTCCGCCGAGCCAAGCTGTCCGCGGATCGAGCGCGAGGCGGCAGCATAGGCCCGCGGCAGGTCCCCCGAGGCGAAGGCGGTCAGCTGGCCGTCGATCACCGAGCGCACCGCCGCGCCGCGGTCTTCCTGCGCCATGGCCATGACCGCGCTGAAGGTCGCCGTTCCCGACAGGACGGCCGTCAAACTGAGCATCCGCATGTCCGAATTCTCCTCTTGGCGGTTCAACCTATAGAGCGGGAAAGTAATGTCATCCTTAATCTGCTTCCTTGATCCGGGACATTGGTCTCGGCATGGCAGACTAGGCGGTCAAACCGCTTGCACATGAGCGGCAAGAAACTTTCCGCCCGGGCTGCCATGCCAGGAAAGCGCCGGGAGCCTGCGCCGCCGACACACCTTGGGATTGCGTTCGCCCCGGATCCCGCCGGCAGAGCTCCCCGGAGGCCATGCAGACGTCTTCAGCACCGGTCCTGTCCCGCGAAGTTGCCCGTGGCGGTACCGCCGATCCGGGCCCGATGGACAACGGCGTGACCTGACAGGCTTCGCGCAGTGGGCGGCAGCAGACCCGAGCAGGGTCACCCCGTGACACGCCGGGCGGCCCGCAATGCCCTGCTGCCGCGGCAGCCCGGTCAGCGGAAGAATGCCGCCGGCGCGCCGTCCTGGCCGAGGAGGACTTTCAGGGCCAAGGCGCCCGGCCATGTCAGGCCGGTTGCCATTGCCGCCGAGAAGGGGGGGCGGACCATCGGCGCATCTCCGGCGGCGGCCAAGGAGCGAGCCGCCGTCGTTGCCCGGACCGGGAACGCGACCGGAGGCAAATCCGGGACCGATGACGGACGCCATGGAGATCGCCGGGAGGGCAGCGGGTCGATGCCGGACCGGCCCAAGCACAGCCCCGCTGCGGACGCGAAGCCCATCGCGCTGCAGGCCCCCTGCCCGGCGCGTGGACCGATCTGCCGCTCCGGCGCCACCGGCCCGGCATGTCCGCTGCAAGCGCCGCGAATGTGCCCGGGACGGATGATCTCGAGGCCGGAGCTGCGGCTCATGCGGCCGTTGCCGGACACCGCATTTTCACCCCGAAGGACGGGACTGGATTGATCGAGGCTTTGCGCGTGCTCGAGGCCCGCCGGAGGCGGGCGGAGCGGGCATCCGTCCGGGGGCAAATGCCCCGCCGAACGGTGATGCAGGCCAGGCGGATCTCTCTGCAGATGATCGGGTCCGCGGGCGCCGCGGCCCCGGAAGCGTTCCGTGACGGCCGCGGCCAATGACCCGAATTGGGCTGGTCCGCGCCACGGCGGCCGGGCATTGGCGGCGATCACGACATGGAGATGGCTTGCCGGATCGCCTCACATCGCCGGCAGGCCGCCATCGCGAGCTGCAGGACGGGACCCGACATGGCCGCGGCTTTGGCCGCACCTGTCCGGGCACCGGAAGCCGGCCTTTGCAAGCTCGCCGGCCTGCCGGCAGACTCCGGACCCCGGAAACAGCGAACGCTGCCCGGTCCGGGCAGCGTTGCAGAGGCCTGGGCATGGCGAGCCCGTCCGGCTCCCGCGTCAGGCGGCGGCCAGCTTGCCGGCCAGGGCCTGGCGGATCAGCGCCACGGTCTCGTCGACGCCGTATAGCGCGATGAAGCCGCCGAAGCGCGGGCCCTGCGACTGGCCGAGCAGCACTTCGTAAAGCGCGGTGAACCAGTTGCGCAGCGGCTCGAACCCATGCGCCTTGCCAACCGCGAAGACCTCGGATTGCAGCGCCTCGGCATCGAGCCCGCCCTCCCAGGCGTCCAGGCGCGCGGCCAGATCCTCGAACGCGGCGCGCTCGGCATCGGTCGGCATCCGGAACACTTTCGACGGCTTGACGAAGTCCTTGTAGTACTGGACCGCGAAGCCCGCCGCGGCATCGAGGCCGGGATGGGTTTCCGGCGTCGCGTCCGGCGCGTAGCGGCGGATGAAGCCCCACATCGCGTCCTTGTCCTCGGCATGCGCCGCGGAGGCGAGGTTCAGCAGCATCGAGAACGGCACGACCATGTCGGAGGCCGGAACCTTGCCCGGACCGTGGATGTGGAAGACCGGGTTGGCCAGCTGCGCCTTCGGATCCTGCCCCGGATAGGCGGCGAGCTGCTGGTGGTACTCGTCCATCGCCTTCGGGATCACGTCGAAATAGAGCCGCTTGGCGGTCTTCGGCTTCTGGAACATGAAGTAGCTGAGGCTCTCGGTCGAGGCATAGGTCAGCCATTCATCGATCGAGATGCCGTTGCCGGTCGATTTCGAGATCTTCTGCCCCTTGTCGTCGAGGAACAGCTCGTAGGTGAAATGCTCGGGCTTCTTGCCGCCGAGGATTTCGCAGATCCGGTCGTAGATCGGCGTGTTGGTCGAGTGGTCCTTGCCGTACATCTCGAAATCGACGTCGAGCGCGGCCCAGCGGGCGCCGAAATCGGGCTTCCACTGCAGCTTCACGTTGCCGCCCGTCACCGGCAGGGTCCATTCGCGGCCGTCATTGTCGTCGAAGGTGACCGTGCCTTCCTTCGCGTCGACATGCTTCATCGGCACGTAGAGCACGCGCCCCGTTTCCGGGTGGATCGGCAGGAAGATCGAGTAGGTCGCCGCGCGCTCGTCGCGCAGGCTCTTCAGCATGACCTTCATCACGTCGTCATAGCGTTCGGCGGCGCGCAGCAGCACCTCGTCGAACTGGCCCGACTTGTAGAACTCGGTCGCGGAATAGAATTCGTATTCGAAGCCGAACGTGTCGAGGAAGCGGCGCAGCATCGCGTTGTTGTGGTGCCCGAAGCTCTCGTATTCCTCGAACGGGTCGTAGACGCTGGTCAGCGGCCGCTGCAGGTCCTCGCGCAGGCGGTCCTGGTTCGGCACGTTGCCTGGCACCTTGCGCATCCCGTCCATGTCGTCGGAGAAGCAGATCAGCCGCGTCGGGATGTCCGAGATCTGCTCGAACGCCCTGCGGATCATGGTCGTGCGCAGCACTTCGCCGAAGGTGCCGATATGCGGCAGGCCCGACGGACCGTAGCCGGTCTCGAACAGCACATAGCCCTTTTCCGGCGGTTTCTTCTCGTAGCGTTTGACCAGCCGGCGGGCCTCTTCAAAAGGCCAGGCCTTCGAGTCCATTCCGAATTCCGCCAGATCGGTCATTTTGTTCTTCATCCTGTTTGGGAGCGGCCCCGTGCCGCGCGCGCTCTCCCTATTGATCGGACCCGGCGAGGTCAATATTTAGCCCCCATGCAAGACAGGAAGGATGCCGAGTTGGCCCAGGAAGACCTGAAAGATCCGCAATCGCTCAGCCCGCAGGACGCGCTGGTGCTCCTGATGATCGCGGCCTCGGTCAGCGACGAGAACATCCGCACGGCAGAACTGGTCGCGATCCAGACCGAGGTGAACCACCTGCCGATCTTCGCCGAATACGATCTCGACCGCTTCCCCAAGCTGTCGCGGCTGGTCTTCGACCTGTTCTCCGAGGAGGAAGGGCTCGATGCGCTCTTCGGACTGGTGCGGGGCGCGCTGCCCGAGAAGCTGAACGAGACCGCCTATGCGCTGTGCTGCGACGTGGCGGCCGCGGACGGGCGGCTGCGCGAAGTGGAGCTGCGCTTCCTCGAGGAAATCCGCTACGAGCTGAAGATCGACCGGCTCGCCGCGGCGGCGATCGAGCGCGGCGCGCGGGCGCGGCACATGACGATCTGAGTCATCCCCCGAAGGGCTCGATCAGCTCGGGCCCTTCGGCACGGTTGGAATTCACCCGCGGATCGACGCGGTGCGCGGCAAAGAGGTCGTCGGGGGCGGGGCGCATCAGCCGGGCGGCGCCATGGCCTGCCTCGCCGAGCCAGAGCCCCCAGTCGGGCGCGGCCACGGTGACCGGCATGCGGTGATGGATAGGGCCGAGCGCCTCGTTTGCCTGGGTGGTGACGATGGCGCAGGTCGAGAGCGTGTCGCCTTCGGCCGAGGTCCAGTCCTGCCAGATGCCCGCGAAGGCCGCCAGATCTCCCTCGCGCGGATGGATGTACCAAGGCAGCCGGTTCCCTGCCCCGTCCTTGGTCCATTCGTAGAAGCCGCTCGCCGGGATCAGGCAGCGCCGTGCGCGGGCCGCCTGGCGGAAGGCGGGCTTTTCGGCGACGGTCTCGGCGCGGGCATTGATCAGCAGGGGCCCGTCCGAGGGCGAGGTGTACCAGACCGGCAGGAAGCCCCAGCGCAGGCTGGCCAGATGGCGGGTGCCTGCCTCGCTCAGCACCGCATGGACCGCATTGGTCGGGCAGATGTTCCAGTTCGGCAGCACCGGGAGGTCATTGGCCGGGGCCGCTCCGAAAAGCTGGACCATGGCCTCCGCGGGCAGGGTCAGGGCGAAGCGTCCGCACATGGGTCAAGCCGGGGCCGGACTCTGCCGCCGTCCGGCCCGGAGGCCCGACCTCCGGAAGTCCGGCCCGCGCCTCATTGGCGGGTGATCCGTCCGTCGGCATAGGGCTCGTAGGCGCCGTCCAGCCCGCCGAGATAGCGGGCGACGACCGATTCCAGCCCTGGGCCGAAATCATAGGCATTTTCCGCCATCTCGAACATCCGGTAGCCGTCGCCGCCGTTGCGGACATAGTCGTTGGTTACCGCCAGATAGGTGGCCTCCGGGTCGATCGGAACCCAGTCGCCGCCGTCCTTCACCAGCACCTCGGTGACGCGGCCCTCGTTCGGGCCGATCGCCGGGTCCCAGGAGAATTTCAGCCCGGCGACCTGCGGGAAGCGGCCGGCGCCTTCCTCGACCTGGCTGACGCCGTTTTCAAGCGCATCGGTGATCATCGCGCCGGTGGCCTCGAAGGTTGCCAGCGTGTTCTGGAAGGGCAGAACAGCGAGCACCTCGCCCATGGTCACCTCGCCCTCGTCGATCGAGGCGCGCAGCCCGCCGCCATTGGTGATCGCGATCGTCACGCCCTGGTCCGCCACCGCGTCGAGCATTGCGTCGGCCACCAGGTTGCCCATCGGACATTCCCCGGAGCGGCAGCTTTCGCGCTGGCCGTCGACGGCCGCGGCGGCGGTGCCGACCACCTGCGCCTTGATCTCCTCGAGCGGCGCCGCGTATTCGGCGACGAGCGCGGCAGCATCGGGATCGGGCGCCACCGACGCGTCGAGCGGGATCGTGTCGCCCACTGCCGAGATGACCTTGCCCGCGTCGTCGAAGGTGAGCGCCAGATGGCCGACATAGCGCGAATAGGCCATCGCCTGGACGATCGGCACCTCGCCGATCATCAGCGGATAGGGCCCGGCGGCGCCTTCGGCGGTGTTCGACAGCAGCGTGTGCGAATGGCCGCCGACGATGGCGTCGAGCCCGGCGATCCCGGCCTCGGCGATTTCCACGTCCCGCGGCAGGCCGACATGGGTCAGAGCGACGACATGGGTGATGCCCTGCGCCTCGAGCGCGGCGACATCCTCCGCGATGGCATCGATCTCGTCGTTGAAGAGCACGTTGCCGCCCGGGCTCGAGGTGTCGACCGTGTCGGTCGCCAGCGCCGAAACGATGCCGACCTTCACCCCGCCGAGGTCGATCACCACCGTGTCGGAGAGATCGCCCGCGAGGCTCGGCTCGGCGGAGACGTCGAGATTGCCGGAGGTCAGCGGAAAATCGACCATCCCGAGGAACTTCGACAGGTTGTCCGGCCCGTCGTCGAATTCGTGATTGCCGACCGCCATCGCGTCGAAGCCGATCATCTCCATGAAGGCGGCCTCGACCTCGCCCTTGTAGGCGGTGTACATCATCGAGCCCTGGAACTGGTCGCCGGCATCGAGCACCAGCACCTTCTCGCCGTCGAGCTCCGCCCGCAGCTCGTCGATCTTGGCCTTCACGCGCGCCACGCCGCCGAAGCATTCCCCGGCCGCGTCCTCCTCGGGCGAACAGGTGGAGTTGTACTTGTTCACCGGCTCGATCCGGCTGTGCAGGTCGTTGATGTGCAGGATGTGGATCGTGGTATCGGCCGAGGCGGCCGTGGCGGCGGCCAGCGCCAGCAGGGACAATGAATTCTTCAGCGAAAATCGGAGCATGCGCGCCTCCATCTACGGCATTTCCGGCGATGTTAATCGTCCCTCCGCCGCCGGGGCAAACGTTTTGCGGCCGCCCGGGACGCGACGCGCGCGCGCGCGCCCCCTTGACCAGGCCCGGCGCAGGCGGCACGAGGGGCCATGCGGATCTACAAGATATTTCGTGCCCCCGAATGGGCGGCTCTGGAGCAGGACGGAACCACCGGCGGCGCGCCGGTGGATCTGGCCGACGGGTTCATCCATTTCAGCACCGCCGCCCAGGCGGCCGAGACCGCGGCGAAGCATTTCGCCGGGGCAGACGGGCTGGTGCTGGCGGCCGTGGAGGCCGCGGCGCTGGGGGAGGCGCTGAAATGGGAGCCCTCGCGCGGCGGGCAGCTCTTTCCGCATCTCTACCGCGCGCTCGCGCGGAACGAGGTGGCCGAAACCTGGCCGCTGCCGCTCGGCGACGACGGGCTGCATGCATTTCCGGAGACAATGGCATGACGGTGCTGGAACGGGCGGGGCTGGCGGTCCTGCAGAAGATGGAGCCGGAAACGGCGCATGACTGGGCGATCTGGGCGCTGGAGCGCGGCCTCGCGCCGCTGCCGCGCAAGGTGTCGAGCCCGCGGCTGAAGACCCGGCTCGGCGCGCTGGAGCTCGACAATCCGCTGGGGCTGGCGGCGGGCTTCGACAAGAATGCCCGCGCCCTGCCCGCGCTGATGAAGGCCGGGTTCGGCTTCGTCGAGGTCGGCGCCACCACGCCGCGGCCGCAGCCCGGCAACCCGAAGCCGCGGCTGTTCCGTCTGCCCGAGGACCGCGGCGTGATCAACCGCTTCGGCTTCAACAACGAAGGCGCGGAGGCGATGGCGGCGAAGCTGGCCGCGCGTCCTGCGGGCGGCGTTCTGGGGCTCAATCTCGGCGCCAACAAGGACAGCGAGGACCGCATTCCCGACTATGTCGCGGTGCTCGAGGCCTGCGGTGCGCATGTCGATTTCGTCACCATCAACGTGTCCTCGCCCAATACCGAGCAGCTGCGCGACCTGCAGGGCAAGAAGGCGCTCTGGGCGCTGGTCACCGAGGTGATGCAGGCGCGCGCCGAACTGCCGGGCACCCACCGGCCGCCGGTCTTCCTGAAGATCGCGCCGGATCTGAAAGAGGAATCGCTCGCCGACATCGCCGAGGTCGCCGCCGTGTCGAGCCTGAACGGCATCATCGCGACCAACACCACGATCTCGCGTGCGGGACTGGCGGGCCGCCACCGCGGCGAGACCGGCGGGCTGTCGGGCGCGCCGCTCTTCGAGCGCTCCACCGCCGTCCTGGCACGGCTGCACGAGCTGACCGGCGGCAAGCTGCCCTTGATCGGCGTCGGCGGCATCGCCTCGGCCGAGGATGCCTTCGCCAAGATCGCCGCCGGGGCAACCGCGCTCCAGCTCTATTCCGCGCTGGTCTATGAAGGCCTGTCGCTGGTGCCGCGGATCCTCGAGGGGCTCGACCGCAAGGCGCGCGATCTCGGCCTCGACAACATCGCCGAGGCGCGCGGCCAGGAAGCCCATCTATGGTCGGCGAAATTCCGGGATTGATGCCATAGGCCGATGAAACCGCAGCGCCCCGCCTGTTTCCTGCTCGTCCTGCTGATGCTGGTCTCCGGCATCAGCTTCGGCGCGGCGCGGGGCCAAGCGCGGGCCGCCGGGCAGATCGTGATCTGCACCGGCGGAGCGGCGGTCACGGTCAGCGTCGATGCCGCGGGAAACCCGCTGCGCGAGGTGCATCTGTGCCCCGACGGCATCCTTGGCGCGCTGGCGGGGCTGATGCCGCCCGCAGGGGGGGGCAGGCCCGTCCAGCTGACAGGCCAAGCCTTCCGACAGCACGCACATGCCCAAGCCGGACGTGCCAGCCGCGCGCCGATGGGACGCGCGGCACCCCGCCAATCGCCGCCCGGATGGACAGCGGACGGCCTGCCCTGCCTCTCCGGAGCGGCAGGACAGCGGAGTTCGGGGCATCCGGGAGCGTGCCTCTCCTGCACCGGATTGCGGCACAGCATTCACCGGACAGGACCAGCCGGGCGCACCGCATGCGGCAGGTCCGGGCCGGCATGAGCCGCGCGGCTTCCGCCGGACATCCGGGAAGCGCAGTTCATGGCCGCGCAACCTTGCGGCCCGGAGAGGAAACGGACATGGGGCACCAGCATTCGGGATCGGCAGGACGGCCTGGCGATCCGGTCCGGATCATGGCTGGGCCTGTCCATTTGGCGCAGCCCGCCCCCGGTTTCAAGCCAAAGCAGTCCCGGACAGTGCAGCGCCGCAAGGTTCCGCCACGTCGCGGGTCCTGAGACCCCGCTGCCGAAAGGGACTGCGCTGCACGCTGATCGCCCCAGCGGCAGCCTCGGACCCCGCTCTGCCTTGACGGCACTGCCGCGCTTCGCGGCGCGCAGGCCGCTGGCCCCGGCGCATGGCACGCCGTCGAGGCGGCCGGGCTCTATGTGCCGGGCGGGCTGGCGAGCTACCCGTCTTCGGTGCTGATGAACGCGATTCCCGCCGCGGTCGCCGGGGTGGAGCGGCTGGCGATCTGCGCGCCGACGCCGGGCGGCCAGGTCAATCCGCTGGTCCTCTTGGCCGCGCGGCTGTCGGGCGTGGACACGGTCTACCGCATCGGCGGCGCGCAGGCGGTGGCGGCAATGGCCTACGGCACGGAGACCGTCAAGCCGGTGGACAAGATCACCGGACCGGGCAACGCCTTCGTCGCGGCGGCCAAGCGCCGGGTCTTCGGCAAGGTCGGCATCGACATGATCGCCGGGCCGTCCGAGATCCTGGTGATCGCCGACCGGGACAACGATCCCGACTGGCTCGCCATCGACCTGCTGAGCCAGGCCGAGCATGACGAAAGCGCCCAGTCGATCCTGATCACCGACGATGCCGAATTCGGCCGCGCCGTCGCGGCGGCGGTCGACAAGCGGTTGGAAACGCTGGAGCGGCGCGTGATCGCCGCCGCCAGCTGGCGCGATTTCGGTGCGGTGATCACCGTGCGCGATCTCGGCGAGGCTGCCGCGCTGTCGGACCGGATCGCGCCCGAGCACCTGGAACTCTGCGTTGCCGATCCCGAAGCGCTGTCGCAGAAGATCCGCCATGCCGGCGCGATCTTCCTCGGCGCCTGGACGCCCGAAGCCATCGGCGACTATGTCGGCGGGCCGAACCACGTGCTGCCGACGGCGCGCTCGGCGCGGTTCTCCTCGGGGCTGTCGGTGATGGATTTCGTCAAGCGCACCACCCTGGCCCGGATGACCCCCGGCGCGCTGGCCGCGATCGGCCCGGCTGCCGAGACCCTGGCCAAATCCGAAAGCCTCGAAGCGCACGGGCTCTCCGTCCGGGCGCGGCTGGACCATCTGAACGAGGGGGCAGAATGACCGACAGGCTGTCGCATATCGAGCTCGATCTCGGCGAGGCGCCGCCGCCCTCGCCGGAACTGCAGCAGGAGCAGCAGGTCGCGATCTTCGACCTGATCGAGGAAAACAGCTTTGCCCTGCCGGGCGCGCCCTCGGGGCCCTACAACCTGACGCTCGGGCGTTCGGGGTCGCGGCTCAGCTTCGACCTGGCGGCGTCCGGTGCGCAGGCGGCGCAGTTCGACCTGTCGCTCGGGCCGCTGAGGCAGATCGTCAAGGATTACGGCCAGATCTGCGCCAGCTACTACGAGGCGGTGAAGACCGCCGGGGCGGCCGAGATCGAGACGCTGGACGATGCCCGCCGCGGTATCCATCACGAAGGCGCGCGCGAGCTGCGCGAACGGCTGGAAGGCAAGGCCGAGGTCGATCCCGAGACCGCGCGCCGCCTGTTCACCCTGGTCTGCGTTCTGCTGTCGGAGGACCGCCCGTGACGGTCGAGCTCCGCCCGCTGACCGGGGCCGAGCTCGAAGGCGCGCTGGACGGACTGGCGCAGCTCAGGATCGAGGTTTTCCGGGCCTGGCCCTATCTCTATGACGGCGATGTCGCTTATGAGCGCCGCTATCTGGCGGGCTATGCCGACACGCCGGACGCGATTCTCGTCGGTGCCTGGGATGGCGCCCGCCTGGTCGGCGCGGCGACCGGCCTGCCGCTGGCGGCGCATCGCGCGGCCGAGGCACGCCCGGCATGGACGGCGCCCGCAGCGCCCATTTCGTCCGTTCCGACAGCGCATTGGCCGTGATCCAGGCGGCGCCCTCCTCGGGCCAGCCATTCGGCCCGTCGGGCTCGCCCCAGCGCTGGCCCATGAACCACATCGGATGCATCAGGTCGCGCAGGATCTGCCTAGGCGTCTCCTTCGCCGCCGCCGGCAGCGCCTGCGGATCCGCGCCGAGCGCGCGCAGCCCGCTGGTCACGTAATCGACCGGCCGCTTGACCTTGGCCAGCTCCGGCGCCCAGGCGGCGGGATGCGACAGCATCGCCTCGTAGACCTGCATCAGGTCGCCGCCGCTGTCGCGGTAGCGCGCCGCCATCGCCGCCACCAGATCCTCGCCGGGCGTGTCGGAGACGAAATGCACCGCCAGCTTGCGGCTCAGATGCGCCGCGGTGTCGGGATGCAGCGCGAGGTAGTCGAGCGCGTTCAGGATGTCCTGCAGCCGGTCGCGGCGCGGACTGGAGGAAAAGCCCAGCACATGCTCGGCCCCCGGCTCCGCCCGGTTCGGCTGGAACACCATCTCCATCTCGCCGGTAATGTTCAGCCCGGCCAGCAACTCGGCCATCTCGCGGACATCCTGCTGGCCGTACTGGCCGCCGACGCCCAGCGTGTGCAGTTCCAGGAGCTCCCGGCCGAGATTCTCGTTCAGCCCGAAGCGCCGCCCCGGCCGGTTTTCCGCCAGCCTGGAGCCTGGCCCGACCGAGCTGTTCTGGTTGAGATACTGCAGCATCACCGGATGCAGCGCCGCCGCCTTCAGCAGGTCGGCAAAGCGCCCGGCGACATGCGGCCGGATCGCGTCCTCGACAAAGGTGTCGACACGGTGGCGCAGGAAGACCCCGCGCCCGGCCGCGGCGAAATGGTCGGCCCAGAACAGCACCAGCCGCTCGCGGAACCCGTCCGGGGCGGCGATGCCGCGGGCGACGGTGGCGGCGATCGCCTCGATCCAGTGCTGGCGTTCGGCCCTGCGGATGGTGCGGCCCATCTCGGCGATCTCGGGCAGGGCGAGCTCGGGGCCGATGCGGCCGGCGAGATGTCGCTGCCCTTCGCGGCGTCGGACGATTTCGGCGTGGAGCGCGGCCGCGCCGTGGTGACGCTCGATCTCGATGCCGTCGACCGCCGCTATGGCCGCGCCGCCGATCCCGAGCCGCGCGAGCCCCTGGTGATCGACCTGCCGATGCCGATCTCCGGAGACCGGGCGGAGTTCGAGGAAATCCTTGCCGAGAACCTGTCGGAACACCCTTGGGCCAACCTGCCGGTGACGATGCGGCTGGAGGTCGAGGACGCCACCGCCCAGACCGGCCGGTCCGAGCCGGTCTCGGACGTGCTGCCGGGGCGCCGCTTCTTCGTGCCGCTGGCCAAGGCGATCATCGAGCAGCGCCAGGCGCTGTTGTGGAACCGCGCCAATGCCGCCGAGGTGGCGATGGTGCTGCGGGCGGTGTCGCACCGTCCCGAAGGGCTGTTCAAGGCGGAGACCGACTATCTGCGGCTGCGCTTTGCGGTGCGCGGGCTCGAGGCGGCGCTGCAGCACGGGCCGGGGCTGGGCGAGGAGACCCGCGACGAGATCGCGGCAGCGCTCTGGGATCTGGCGCTGAGGATCGAGGATGGCGACCTGTCGAACGCGATGGACCGGCTGCGCCGCGCGCAGGAGCGGCTGAGCGAGGCGATGCGCAACGGCGCCTCCGAGGAGGAGATCGCCGAGCTGATGCAGGAGCTGCGCGAGGCGATGCAGGACTACATGCGCCAGCTTGCCGAGCAGCAGCAGGAGCAGGGCCAGCAGCAGGCGCAGAACCAGCAGTCGATGGAGATCACCGGCGACCAGCTGCAGGACATGCTCGACCAGCTGCAGCAGCTGATGGAGGAAGGCCGGATGGCCGAGGCGCAGCAGCTCTTGGACATGCTGAGCCGGATGATGGAGAACATGCAGATCGCCCAGGGCCAGGGGCAAGGCCAGCCGAGCCCGGGCCAGCAGGCGATGAACGAGCTGCAGGAGATGCTGCGCGACCAGCAGGACCTGTCGGACGAGAGCTTCCGCGAACTGCAGGACCAGTTCAACCAGGACGGCCAGCAAGGGCAGCAGGGCCAGCCGGGGCAACAGGGCCAGCCGGGACAGCCCGGCCAGGGCCAGCAGCAGGGCGAGGGCCAGCCGGGGCAGGGCCAGCCCGGGCAGGGCGGCAGCCACCGCGGCCAAGGAAGTGCTGGAGGCCCGGGTCCGCGACCGCACCCGCGAACTTTCGGCGGCGAACGAACAGCTGCGCCACGAGGTGGCCGAGCGCAAGGAGGCCGAGGCGCAGCTGAAGGCGGCGCAGGCGCGGCTGGTGCAGGCCGGCAAGCTCTCGGCGCTCGGCGAGATGTCCGCCGGGATCAGCCACGAGCTGAACCAGCCGCTGATGGCGATCCGGTCGTTTTCCGAGAATGCCCAGCTCCTGCTCGAGCGCGGCCGCACCGAGGTCGTCGCGCAGAACCTCGCGCGGATCACCGAGCTCGGCGACCGCATGGCGCGGATCATCCGCAATCTGCGCGCCTTCGCCCGGCAGGAGAACGCGCCGGTGCGTGCCGTCGATCCGGTGCGGGTGATCAATGCCGCGCTGGAAATGTCGGAGACCCGGCTGCGCGAGAGCGGCGCCGATCTCGACTGGGAGCCGCCCGCCGCGCCGCTGCGGGTGATGGCGGGCGAGGTGCGGCTGCAGCAGGTGGTGACCAACCTTGTGCTGAACGCGCTCGACGCAATGGCGGGTGCGGGCGGCACGCTGAGCATCCGCGCCGAGCCGGTGGCGCAGGGCGTGCGCATTTCCGTGGCCGACCGCGGGCCGGGACTGGCGCATCCCGACCGCATCTTCGACCCGTTCTATACCACGAAGGAGGTCGGGCCGGGCGAGGGCATGGGGCTCGGGCTTTCCATTTCCTACGGGCTGGTGCAGAGCTTCGGCGGCAATATCGAGGGGCATAACCGCGACGGCGGCGGCGCGGTCTTCACCGTGACGCTGCCCGCCCCGGAGAAGGAGGCGGCGGCATGACGGAAGAGGTGCTTCTGGTCGAGGACGACCCGCTGGTGCGCGAGGCGCTGGCGCAGACGCTGGATCTGGCCGAGTACAAGGTCCATGCCGCGGGCAGCTTCGTCGCCGCCAAGGACGTGATCGCGCCGGAGTTTCCCGGAGTGATCGTCACCGATATCCGCATGCCGGGCCGCGACGGATTCCATCTGCTCGACTATGCCCGCGCGCAGGACGGCGAGCTGCCGGTGATCCTGCTGACCGGCGAGGGCGACATCCCGATGGCGGTCCGCGCGATGCAGGACGGCGCCTTCGATTTCCTCGAAAAGCCCTGCGATCCGAAGACCCTGCTGGCCAGCGTCGAGCGGGCGATGAAGCTGCGTGCGCTGGTGCTGGAAAACCGCGCGCTGAAGCGGCGGCTGACCCGCGGCGACCATGCGGCCCGGATGATCCCCGGCAAGAGCGCGGTGGCGCAGAACTACCGCGACCGGCTGCGCGCGGTGGCGGCGGCCGGGCAGGGGTGGGCAGGCGGAACTTGCGGATGCCGTTGACCAGAGCGGCGGCCGCCGCCAGCGGAACGGCGACCAGGCCGACCCAGACGATCTCGATCGCGGCGACGTCATGCAGGCCCAGCATCACCACGGCGCAGGCCGCCAGGGCCACCGCCCAGAGCTGCCAGAAACAGCGCAGCATCCGCTCGGCCAGAAGGCCCGCGCGGGTCAGCGCCAGCGTGCCGCGCAGGCGGTCGGGGATCGGTTGGGACTCGGTCTTGTCGTCGGGCAAGGCGCGCTCCGCTGTCTCTTGCCCAGAAGGTCGGGCAACAGGTTTCGGAAACGATAACGCGGAATTGCCCATCGTCAAAGAGGCGGCTTGGCCGCCCTCTCTGACAGGACCGTGAACGGGCGGTGATCCGCCCGCTGCCCGGAAATCAGGCGTGGGCGCCGTCGAGCCATTCCGGCACCGCGTCGCGCGCGATGATCTCCTCGAAGCTCGGGCGGCGGCGGATCACCGCCCAGTCGCCGCCCTGCACCAGAACCTCGGGGATCAGCGGCCGGGTGTTGTATTCCGACGCCATCACCGCGCCATAGGCGCCTGCCGAGCGGAAGGCGACCAGGTCGCCGGGACCGCAGGGGGGCATGTCGCGGCCGCGGGCGAAGGTGTCGCCGGTCTCGCAGACCGGGCCGACCACGTCGTAGCGGGCCTGCTCGGCAGCGGCCTCGGCCTCGGCCAGCGGGACGATGTCGTGATGCGCGTCATACATCGACGGACGCACCAGGTCGTTCATCGCGGCGTCGAGAATCAGGAAGGTGCGGTCCTCGCCCTCCTTCACGTAGATCACCTCGGAGACCAGGATCCCGGCATTGCCGGAGATCAGCCGGCCCGGCTCGATCTCCACCTCGCAGCCGAGATGGCCGACCTCTTCCTGCACCATCGCGCCGTAATCCGACGGCAGCGGCGGCGCCTCGTTCGAGCGGGTATAGGGAATGCCCAGCCCGCCGCCGAGGTCGAGCCGGGTGATTTCGTGCCCCTCGGCGCGCAGCGCCTCGGTCAGCGCCGCCACCTTGCGGTAGGCCAGGCGGAAGGGCTCCAGATCGGTCAGCTGGCTGCCGATATGCACGTCGATCCCGACGACCTTTAGCCCGGGCAGCGCGGCGGCCAGCGCATAGACCTCCTTGGCGCGGGAAATCGGGATGCCGAACTTGTTCTCGGATTTGCCGGTCGCGATCTTGGCATGGGTCTTGGCGTCGACATCGGGGTTCACCCGCACCGCGATCGGCGCGGTCACGCCCATCGAGGAGGCCACCTCGGACAGCGCCCGCATCTCGGGCTCGCTTTCGACGTTGAACTGGCGGATGCCGCCGGCCAGCGCGGTGCGCATCTCCTCGCGGGTCTTGCCGACGCCCGAGAAGACGATCCGTTCGCCCGGCACGCCCGCCGCCCTGGCGCGCGCGTATTCGCCGCCCGACACCACGTCCATGCCCGCGCCCGCCTGGCCGAGCAGCCGCAGGATCGCCTGGTTGGAATTCGACTTCACCGCGAAGCACACCAGATGCGGCAGGCCCGACAGCGCCTCGTCGAACAGCCGGTAATGGCGCAGCAGCGTCGCCGCGGAATAGCAGTAGAACGGCGTGCCGACCTCGGCCGCGATCTCGGCCAGCGCCACGTCCTCGGCATGCAGCCTGCCGTCGCGATACAGAAAATGGTCCATCGGCGCGCCCTCTTTGTCCAAGCCGCGCGCTTGATAGCAGGGACGGCGGCGGATGCAATCGCCGCCGTCCGCCGGGTCAGGCTTCGTTGGTGGTCAGCTTGAAATCCGCCGCCGAGGTCACGACCTTGCGCGGATAGGGCCCGTCCTCCAGCGGCAGCCGCGCGCCGAGCAGGCGGTCCTTCCTGATCGAGGACACGCTGACCTTGTTCGACTGGTTGCCGCCGAGCACGTGATAGGTGTCGGCATCCTCGGAATAGTAGAAGCCGACATGGCCCGAGATGCCCGTTCGCGAGCCGCGCCAGAAGACCAGAACCGACCCGAAGCAGGGATCGACGTCATGGCCGAATTTCAGCCAGTTGCGCGCCAGATACGGGTTTCCCGGCAGGCCGGTCTCGGGCAGCGAGACCGCAATGCAGGTTTCCACGAAATCGCCGCACCAGGGCAGCTGCGCCGGATCGCCCAGCGTCTTGCCGTCGGATTTCAGGAACTTGCGCAGTTCGGCATTGTCGCGGCCCTCGTGCAGCCCGAGCTTGCGCAGCGCCAGCTCCATCCACGGGAACCGGTCCAGCAGCTCGGGGCTCGGCTCCTTGGGTCCGCTCGCGGCCCCGGCACCGGCCGGCCCGCCGCGCAGCATCTCGACGGTGGCAGCGTTCAGCGTTCCGGTCACCGGAAGATCCTGCGCGGCCTGGAAGGCAATCACCGCCCGGCGGGTGTTGCGCCCCCAGAGCCCGTCCGGCACTCCCGGATCGAAGCCATGGGCCACGAGGCGGCGCTGGGACCATTCGATGAAGTTCATCTTTTCCCCCTGTTCCGCGGAATTCTGTCCGCATGGGCCCAGTCTGCCAGCGCCGCCCCCGCCCGGCCAGTCAGATTTTCCCTGCGTCAAGCTCGGCCGCCAACGGCCGGGCCGGCCATGGCAGGTCCGCCGCCGGGCGCCTACATGCGCAGATGTCCCCGTCCCGCTCCGGAGCCTGCCGATGCGCCTCTTGTCCCTGCCCTTCCGTCTCCTGCGCGGCACCAGCCGGCTGCTGCTGGCCGTCCTGCTGGCCGCGTCGCTGGCGCTCAACGTCGCGACGGTCACCTCGACGGCGGTCTTCACGGCCGTGTCCGGCGCGGTTTCGGCGCCGATGCGGTGGTCGACACTGCGATGGAAAACCTGCGCGACGGCATGCGCGCTGCGGTGATGGCGGCGACCGGCGGGGCAGGGGCAGATGTGGTCATCGACCCGGTGGGCGGCGACACGGCGATGGCTGCCTTGCGCGCCATGGCCTGGTGCGGGCGGCTGGTGGTCGTCGGCTTCGCCTCGGGCGGCATCCCGCAGATCGGCGGCAACTACTTGCTGGTGAAGAACATTTCGGTTTCCGGACTGCAATGGACCGACTACCGCGCGCGCCAGCTTGGCCGCGTGCAGGCGGCGCAGGCGGAGATCTTCCGGCTCTGGTCCGAAGGCAGGCTCGCCCCGCGCATCGCCGAGCGGCTGCCTTTGGCGCAGTTTGCCGGCGCGCTGGCCGCGCTGCAGGGCGCGAAGGTGGCCGGCAAGATCATCCTGACAACAGAACACCAGGGGGAGTGAACCAGGTGGCAGGCATCGACAAATCTCAGACCGTCGGCGTGATCGGCGCGGGCACCATGGGGGCGGGGATCGCCCAGCTCGCCGCAGCGGCGGGCCATCCGGTGCTGCTCTACGACGCCTTCGAGGGCGCCGCCGAAAAGGGCCGGGCGCGCATCGCCGCCGGGCTGGAGAAGCTGGTCCAGCGCGGCAAGATGACTGCGGAGGACGTTGCGGCGCTGGTCGCGCGGATCAAGGTGGCCGGATCGATCGACGATTTCGCCGGGGCGGCGCTGGCCGTCGAGGCGGTGGTCGAAAAGCTGGAGGTCAAGCGAGATCTCTTCGCCAAGCTCGAGGCGGTGATGGGGCCGGAGGCGATCCTCGGCACCAACACCTCCTCCATTTCCGTGACCGCGATCGGCCGCGATCTGGAGCATCCGGGGCGTCTGGTGGGCATGCATTTCTTCAACCCCGCGCCGGTGATGAAGCTGGTCGAGGTGATCTCGGGCGTTTCCACCGACCCGGCCGCGGCCGCGGCGGTCTTCGACACCGCCAAGGCCTGGGGCAAGGTGCCGGTCCATGCGAAATCGACGCCGGGCTTCATCGTCAACCGCGTGGCGCGGCCCTATTACGCCGAGGCGCTCCGGCTCTATGAGGAGCAGGTGGCCGATCCGGCGACGCTCGACGCGCTGCTGACCGAGGGCGGCGGCTTCCGCATGGGGCCCTTTGCGCTGATGGACCTGATCGGCCATGACGTGAATTACGCGGTCTCCACCTCGGTCTTCGACGCCTATTACCAGGAGCCCCGCTTCCGCCCCTCGATCGCGCAGCAGGAGCTGGTCAATGCCGGGCGGCTCGGCCGCAAGACCGGGCGCGGCTTCTACGATTATGTCGAAGGCGCGGCGCCGCCGCATCCCGCGGCAGAGACGGTCCCGGATGTCGACCAGTTCGCAGGGTTCCGCTTCGGCGAGGAATTCGACAGCGGCACGATCCGGATCCTGGCGACGGACGGGCGGACCGCGAAGAGCATCGCCGCGAAAACCGGGAAGCCCACGATCCTCTATGATCTGGCTGACGTCTCCGGGGGCGCCAAGCGGCTGGGCTTCGCGGCCTCGCCGGATGTGTCGCGCGACCAGATCGACCGCTTCGCGGCAACGCTTGCGCTGCACGGCATGGCTGCGACCCTGCTGCCCGACTGGCCGGGACTCGTCGTGATGCGCACGGTGGCGATGCTTGCGAATGAAGGCTTCGAGGCGGTGCTGCAGGGCGTCGCGGACGAGGACGGCATCGACACCGCGATGCGTTTCGGCGTCAACTATCCGAAGGGGCCGGTCGGCTGGGCGCGGGAAATCGGGCTGGGCCGCGTGCTTGGCGTGCTCGATGCGATCCACGCGCTGACCGGCGATCCGCGCTACCGCGCCTCGATGGCGCTGCGCATGGCGGCGTGAGCCGGAACAGGAAGGAACAGACAGATGAAGATCAACCGCGCAGGTTCCGGCCCGTCCTCCTGGGCGCCGGCCGAACAGTTCACCGGCACCGTCCGCCGCGACCCGCTGATCGGGTCGGAGGCGCCGGGGCGCGTCAATGCCGGGCTCGTCACCTTCGAGCCGGGCGCCCGCACCGCCTGGCACACCCATCCCGCGGGCCAGATCCTGATCGTCACCGCCGGGCGCGGCTGGGTCCAGAGCGAAGGCCAGCCCCGCCAGGAGGTCGCGCCGGGCGACTCGATCTGGTTCCCGGCCGGCGAGCGCCACTGGCACGGCGCGACCGCGACCACGGCAATGACCCATATTGCGGTCACCGAGTATGTCGACGGCTCGGCGGTGACCTGGGAAGACCATGTCAGCGACGGCGACTATGCTGCGGGCTGAGCTCTGAAGGAGGCGGGCACATGCCGCATCTGAAATCGCTGCCGGAGACTGCGGGGCCGCCCGCCGTCTTCGCGCAGCATCCCGACATCTACCGCCCGTTCTCGGAAATGAGCGAGGCGCTGATGAACGGCCCCTCGGAGTTGAGCCGTGCCGAGCGCGAGCTGATCCTGGCCTATGCGTCCGGGGTTTCGGGCAACGGCTTCGTCTTCACCGGCCATTCCGAGGTTGCCTATGCCCACGGGGTGGAGCGCGGCCTTTTGGACCGGCTGGTTGCCGATCCGGAGCTGGCGGAGTGCGATCCGAAGCTGCGCCCGCTGCTGGCCTTTGTCCGCAAGCTGATGCTGGTGCCAGGCGAGGTCGGGCAGGACGATGCCGATGCGGTCTTCGCGGCTGGCTGGGGCGAAGAGGCGCTGCATGCCGCCACTGCCGTGGCGGGACGTGCGGCCTTCATGCACCGGCTGGTCGCGGGGATGGGCTTCAACCCGCTCGATCCGGAAGTGGCGCGCAGCCATGCCGCCAAGCGGGTCGAGAAGGGCTACGTCAACCTCTACCGCGCCTTCCGCCCGAAGGAGGACTGACCGGGCGCCCAGCGGCACCGGATTTGCGGAGACCCGCGCAGGAGGAGGCGCCGCCGGAGGTCCGGCGGCCGCCCGCAGCTGCGAGGAGGATACCGCATGAGCGCAGAGAGGACCCGGACCGTAGGCTTCATCGGGCTCGGCCAGATGGGCATGGGCATGGCGAGGAACCTCGCCAAGGGCGGGCTGAGCCTCGCCGTCTACGATATCGACCCGGACCGGAATGCCGAGATGGCGGCGCTTGGCGCCTCGGTGGCCGAGGGCCCGGCCGATGTCGCGCGGCAGGCCTCGATCGTGATCACCATGGTCGACACCAACGAGCAGTCCCAGGACGTGATCACCCGCCCCGGCGGGATCATCGACGCGGCGTGCCCTGGCGACATCGTCATGTGCATGAGCACCATCGACCCGGTCACGGTGCGCCAGATGCATGACCGGCTGGCCGAAAGCGGCGTCCGGATGATCGAGGCGCCGGTGGTCGGCATGATCCGCGGCGCGGTCAACGGCACGCTGCGCGCCTATGTCGGCGGCGCGCCGGAGGATGTCGCGGCCTGCGCCCATGTCTTCGAGCCGATGACCGAGGAGGTCATCCATGTCGGCGGAATCGGCCAGGGGCTGGCGATGAAGCTGATCAACAACATGCTCTACCATGTCAGCTCGATCGCCGCGATCGAAGCGATGATGCTGGGCGTCAAGGCCGGGCTCGATCCGCAGGTGATCAAGGACGTGATCGGCCGCTCGACAGGCAACAGCGCCGCCTTCCAGTACCGCGCCGACCGGATGATCCGGCGCGATTTCAACGGCGTGCGGCTCGACATATCGGTCAAGGACATGGAGCTGGAACTGTCGCTGGGCAAGTCCTTCGGCGTGCCGCTGATCCTGCCGGCTGCGGCGCTGCAGGTGTTCCGCATGGGCAGCGCGGCGGGCATGGGCAGCGAGGACGCCACCGCCATCGTGCGGATCTACGAGCAGATCTGCGGCACGATCATCGGCGGGGCGCCCGCCGAAGCCGCGGAATGACGCCAGCGGCCCGGGGCACTCCCGGGCCGCGTTCCGTTCAGGCGTGATCGGCGAAGCAGAGCCCCGCCATCTTCTCCACGGTCTGCGCGATCGCGTCGAGATTGGCGCCCGCGCCTTCCTCGTTGGCGCAGGCCTGCATCATTGCCCGCGCGGCATTGGCCATCAGGAGCGGCGCGCCGAGACGCCCGCCCATCTCGGTGGCGATGCGCAGATCCTTGGCCATCAGCCCCATCGCGAAATCGGTGGTCGCTGCGCCCGTGCGCAGCGCTGGAAGGATGCGCGCCGCCCCGCCGTTCCAGGCCGCGCCCGCCTCGGTCAGCGGGATAAGCTCGGAGAGGGTCAGCCCCGCCCGCAGCGCCGCCCGGCGGGGCGGGGGCGCTGGCGGCGCTCGGACGGCGGCGCGCCGCGGCGCGGGACTGAAGGCAAAACGGGAGGAAAACCAATGGACGGACGCGTGAAGACGGCGGTTCTCGGGATCGCGGCTGCGGCGGGGCTCGCCGGGTCGCAGGCCGGGGCCCAGGAGATGTATCTGGGCCAGATTTTCATGATGGGCAGCAATTTCTGCCCGCGCGGCTCGGTGGCCGCCGATGGCCAGCTGCTGGCGATCAGCCAGTTCTCGGCGCTGTTCTCGCTCTATGGCACGGTCTATGGCGGCGACGGGCGCACCACCTTCGCGCTGCCGGATCTGCGCGGCCGCAGCCCGGTCAATGCCGGGGCCGGTCCGGGCCTGACGCCGGTCATGCTGGGCCAGAGGGGCGGTTCGGACAGCATGACGCTGACCGCCGCGCAGATGCCGTCGCACAGCCATGGCGCGACCGGCACGGTGGTGGTCAATCCGGCACCCGGGAATTCGGCCTCGCCGGTGGGCCAGGTGCTGTCGACCCTGCCGACCGGGCAGCCTTATGGCCCGATGCCGGGCACCACCACCGAGACCCTGGCGCCGGGCGCGGTCAGCGTGACCGTGCAGAACACCGGCGGGTCGCAGTCCTTCCCGATCCAGGACCCCTATCTGGCGGTGACCTACTGCATCGCGACGGTCGGGATCTTCCCGTCGCGCAGCTGAGCCCCGGCGGGCGGAGCGCCCCGGCCTAGCGGGTCAGGGTCATCCGCCCGTCGCGGATCTCGATGGCGGCAAAGCTTTCCAGATAGCGCATGCCCAGGAGCGAGCCGGTCATCTCGCCGCCATTGACCCGTGCCGGCACGTTGCGGTCGGTGATCCCGCCGATCTGCACCTCGCCCAGCACCACCTTGGCGGTCTCGACCGTTCCGTTCGCGGTGCGGGCATTGCCGAAGAAGGCCAGCCGGTCGGTGTCGATGCCGATCCGGCGCGCGTCGTCGAGGCTCAGCACGATATCGGTGGCGCCGGTGTCGACGACGAAGCTGAGCGGCGTGCCGTCCACCTTCATGGTGATGTGGTAATGTCCGTCGGGTCCGCGCGGCACCGAGACCTGGCCTGCCTCGGTGAAGACCTGGGTCCGGGTGACGCCGCGCTGCAGGTCCTGCCACAGCGTGTAGCCGACGGTGACGCCGAGAAACAGCAGCCCCCAGATCACGGCTTGGCGCATCGCCGCCAGCATCCGTCCGCGGAAGGCGAAGAGCAGCGCGCCGCCGATCACGGCCAGCAGGATCAGCTTCTTGGCGAGATGGGCGATCTGGTCTTCGGTCATGGGCGTCCTTCCGCGGCGATGCGGATGATATAGGGGCCGGGGGACAGGACTGCGAGCCTCATCCGCCGAAGCCGCGCGCGCCGATCCCGGCCAGCTTCAGCCCGTCGAGCACGAACTGCACCGAAAGCGCGGCCAGGAGCATCCCGAGCAGCCGCGACACGACCATGATTCCGGTGCGCCCGAGCAGCCGCTCGATCAGCCCCGCCACCGAGAAGAAGGCGAAGACGATGGCGACGACCGAGACCATCGCCGCCAGAACGGTCAGCGTGACCGCCCAGCTGGCATTCTCGCCGGTGGTCAGGAGCACGGTCGCGGCCAGCGCGCCGGGGCCGGCGATGAAGGGCGTGGCGATCGGAAAGACCGAGGGGTCGTCGGGCGCCTCGTCCTCCTTGTCCTCGCGGCGGCGGGTGCGCCGCTCGAAGAGCATCTCCATGGCGATCAGCTTCGAGAACTGGAAGGAGCGGCGTGCCTTGCGGCGGCCGAATTTCTTCCGCTCGACGACGCGGCTGTCGCGGGTCAGGAAGCCTGCCGCTTTCAGTGCGCCGCGCAGCGACGGATCATAGAGCTGCAGGGCTTTGGAGATGCCGTGCTTGACCGCACCTGCCTGGCCGGAGAGGCCGCCGCCGGTGACGGTTGCGTAGACGTCGAACTGGTCTTCCACGCCTGCCACGGTGAAGGGCTGGCGCAGGATCAGGCGCAGAACCGGACGTGCGAAATACACGGACTGGTCCTTGCCGTTGACGACGACCTTGCCCGAACCCGGCTTGACCCAGACGCGTGCGACGGCGTCCTTCCGCTTGCCGGTGGCATAGGAGCGGCCCAGCTCGTCACGGACGGGGGCGCGCGGTGCTTCNTTCGACGACGGCCGTGGCAANCGGTACCGGCGACGGCCTGGTTCAGATCTTCCAGGGACTTGAGTTCGTCGGCCATGATCAGCTCCGCGCGTTCTTTGCGTTCATGGATTTGACGTCCAGCACTTCCGGGGCTTGCGCCTCGTGCGGGTGCTCGGCGCCGGCGTAGATGCGCAGGTTGGTCATCAGCTGGCGCGACAGGCGGTTGCCCGGCAGCATGCGCTTGACCGCTGCTTCGACGACGCGACCGGGGTAGCGGCCGTCGAGGACCTTGTCCGCGGTGGTCGACTTGATGCCGCCCGGGTGGCCGGTGTGGCGGTAGTAGGTCTTCTCGTTGCGCTTCTTGCCGGTCAGCTTGACCTTGTCCGCATTGATGATGATGACGTTGTCACCCATGTCCATATGCGGAGTGAAGGTTGCCTTGTGCTTGCCGCGCAGGCGCATGGCGACGATCGATGCAAGACGGCCCAGAACCACGCCCTCGGCGTCGATCAGGATCCACTTCTTGTCGATGTCAGCCGGTTTGGCTGTGTAGGTTTTCATGGTGGGCACCTTGGTGGGTTCCGATGAATGTCTCGCGGGAGTGCGCCGCAGGGCGCCCGACTCGCGNTTGCGGGTATGTGCCAAAAGCCCGCAGCCTTTGCAAGCGCAATTTCCCAGAAAAAAGACGCTTTCGCAATGGGTTGCAAGAAAGGTATCATTATACCCAACAATTTTGGCGGAATCGCGGGCCTGGTTCTNCGGCGCCGCGGGCTTGCCAGCGGCGNGATCGTGCGGCGAAGNCTCCGGCGNCGAGGAAAANAGGGAGGGGTCCNATGACCGAGCAACGGGTCCGGGCAAGCCGCGANCGGCGCGGTGGCGCAACTGGTGCTGGACGATCCGGGGCGGCTGAACGCGCTGTCGGATGCAATGCTGGCCGAGCTGACGGCGCGGCTCGGGGAGATCGCGGCCGATGCCTCGGNTGCGGGCGGTGGTGCTGAAGGCGGCGGGCAAGGCGTTCTGCGCGGGGCACGACCTGAGCTGATCCCTCAGCTTTCGCGACATTCGGACGCCCGGGCATCTGCCCGGGCGTTTTCTTTTGCGCGCCCGGTTTCTTTCGGCCCCCGCCCGGCGGGCCGCCCGCGCCTGTGCTATGCTGGTCCCGGCGGCATCCGCTGCCGAAAGGGAGGACTGCCGATGATCATGCGCATTTTCCAAGTCATCACCCATCCGGGCAAGGAAGCGGACTTCGCCCGGTTCTTCCACGAGACCGCCATCCCGATGATGAGGGCCACCGAGGGCGTCGTCAGCATCCTGCCCGGCACGCCGCGGCCCGAGACCCCGCGGGAGTTCAGCCTGGTGATGATCTGGGAGAGCCTCGAGGCGCTGAAGGCCTTCGTCGGAGAAGATTACGCGAGCCCGCATATCGACCCGGCCGAGGAAGATCTGGTCGCGTTCCGCACGATCCGCCACTACGATTTCGCCGGGGCCTGACGCAGATCGGCCCCCCGGGGGATGCTCCGGGAGGCCGGGACCGGCGCGGGGCCGGCCGGGGCTGCCGCCGGGGCGGCAGCCGGATGCCAGTTGTACCATCGTGTCCCATGGCATCGATACGAACAGCGCTGTTTTGGTTCGTGCTCTTCATGTCTTGGGCTCTCGTGTAGAATGTGTACCCATTGATCTCATATCCCTGGAATGTCGCGATCGACCCAGACGGTCCCCTCGCCAGGAAGGCAAGTTGTTGGTTGATCGNGTAGCCACGCGGGGAAAGTATCAATGTGATGCCGTGTAATCCATGCATCGGACTTACCGATGTTCCTGGCGCGAACTAGAGCCAAGTGCTCCTCGATGTAAGGAGCTACCAATGAAGAGTGTTGCAGAACACAGGTCCCCCGCCCGCCGCACCGCATGGAGCGCCACCGACAAGGGTTCCGCCATCGCCGCCCGCGCCGGGTCGAGCCCGGCAGCCGGCACGCATTGCGACGCGAGCGCGACGATTTCCTGCCGGAACGCCCCCTGGATATGCGGGAAGGGCATGGCCGAGCCGTAGAAGCGCATGTTCTCGCACTGGTTCGGCAAGCCGCGCAGGCAGTAGCGGCAGGCGCCGCAGGGCCGCGACGGCGAGACCGCGACCAGATCGCCCAACTCAAGCCCGGTGACGCCCGCGCCCAGTTCGGCCACCTCGCCCGCGATCTCGTGGCCGAGGATCATCGGCTCGCGCAGCTTCACCGTGCCGAATCCGCCATGATTGTAATAATGCAGGTCCGACCCGCAGATGCCGCCGCGCGCCACCCGGATCCGCACCTCTCCCGGTCCCGGCCCCGCGCAATCCGCATCGGCCAGCCGCAAATCCCTTGCCCCATGGGCATAGAGCGCCTTCATCTCCGTCCTCCCCAGGCCCGCCCCTCCGCAGGCCGCCTTCCGCGCTTGCATCGCGCGGCAAATGGTATACCATTTTCTAGGCACAACAGCCGCGGCTTGTCAAAAGCCATTACGGGAGGGGACATGAAACTCTTTGATCTGAGCGGGCGCCGGGCGCTCGTGACCGGGTCCTCGATGGGGATCGGGCTGGCATTGGCGCGCGGGCTCGGCGAAGCGGGCGCCGCGCTGGTGCTGAATGCGCGCAACGCCGAGCGGCTGGAGGCGGCCGCGGAAACGCTGCGCGCCGAAGGCCATGATGTCGCCACACTGCCCTTCGACGTGACGGACCATGCGGCGGTGCGCGCCGCCATAGACGGGTTCGAGGAGGCTGCCGGGCCGATCGGCATTCTCGTCAACAATGCCGGCATGCAGCACCGCGCGCCGCTGCACGATTTTCCGGCGGACGCCTTCGAGCGGCTTTTGCAGACCAACATCGCCTCGGTCTTCCATGCCGGGCAGGCCTGCGCGCGGCACATGATCGCCCGCGGCGAGGGCCGGATCATCAACATCGCCAGCGTGCAGACCGCGCTGGCCCGGCCCGGCATCGCGCCCTACACCGCGACCAAGGGGGCGGTGGCGAACCTGACGAAGGGCATGGCGACCGACTGGGCCCCCTTGGGGCTGAACTGCAACGCCATCGCGCCGGGCTATTTCGACACGCCCCTGAACGCCGCGCTGGTCGGCGATCCCGAGTTCAGCGCCTGGCTCGGCAAGCGCACCCCGCAGGGCCGCTGGGGCCGGATCGAGGAGCTGGTCGGCGCGGCGGTGTTCCTCGCCTCGCCCGCCTCGAGCTTCGTCAACGGACACACGCTTTTCGTCGACGGCGGCATCACCGCCTGCCTGTGACGCACCAAGGGAGGAGACCCGCATGAGCGGCAAGGAAACGATCGGCTTCATCGGCGTCGGCCCGATGGGCCATGGCATGGCGGCGAACATCCTGAAGGCGGGCCACCCGCTGGTGGTCAAGGGCAACCGCAACCGCGCGCCGGTCGAGGACCTGCTGGCGCAGGGCGCGACCGAGGCCGCCAGCCCGCGCGGGATGGCGGAGGCCTGCGGCATCGTCCATCTGTGCCTGTCGAACAGCGACCAGGTGGAGGCGGCGATCCGAGGGCCGGACGGCATCCTCGCTTCCGGGCGCGCGGGGCTCGTCGTGATCGACTGCTCGACCTCGAACCCGGTTTCCACCGCGGTCCTCGCCGCCGAGCTGGAGGCGGCGGGCATGGTGCTGGTCGACGCGCCCTTGGGCCGGACGCCGAAGGAGGCCGAGGCCGGGACGCTCGACGCGATGGTCGGCGCCCCGGAGGAGGTCTTCGCGCGGGTGAAGCCGGTGATCGGATGCTGGGCCGGGAACATCACCCATGTCGGCCCGACCGGCGCGGGCCACAGGATGAAGCTGATCATGAACTTCATCTCGATGGGCTATCCGCGCTCTATGGCGAGGCGGTGGTGCTCGCGGCCAAGGTCGGGCTGCCGCCCGAAACGGTGCGGCAGGTGATCGGCTCGTCGCGGCTGACGAACGGCTTCTTCGAGACCTTCATGAAATACGCCGCCGACCGCGACCCGAACGCCCATGTCTTCTCGATCGCCAATGCCTCGAAGGATGTGCGCTATGCCGCGGCGATGGCGGCGGATGCCGATGTGGTCAACATCATGGGCGCGGCGGTGAAGCACTATTTCACCCATGCCGAGGCCACCGGCAAGGGCGGCGACTACGTGCCCACGATCACCGACATCATCGGCGCGCTGAACGGCCTGGACATGGCGGCCGAGGCCGCGAAGGGCCGCCCCTGAAGGCCGCTCCGCGGTCCGCGCAGGCGCGGACCGCATCCCGGCGCCCCTGCCCTGGTCCTCGGCAGCAAGGCGCAACGGAACTGCCCGACGACCGCGAGAAATCCGCCTGCGGGACTGCCGGAACTCGGCCGCTCCCGCAACGGCGTCGCGGCGCGGTTGCCGACCCCGGAGGAATTCCGCTTCGATCCCGGTCCGGCGCAACGCCCGGCGCGATGCCGCGTTTGACCCCGGCCGCGCGCCCGCGCATGATGGCATGGCTTTGCACAGGAAGGTCCCATGCGCCCGCTTGCCCCGTCCCTATTCCTCGGCCTCCTCCTGCTCGCCGCCTGCGGCACGCCGCAGGAGCGCTGCAGCAGCGACCTGTCGCGCGAGGAACGCCGCCTCGACGCGCTGATCTCCGAGACGCGCACCAACCTGGCGCGCGGCTATACCTACGAAACGGAATACCGGGACGTGAATTTCGGCATGACGCTGTGCAACCGCGGCCCGCATGTCGGCTGGTGCTACGACCACCGCACCCGGCCGGTCCGCCGCGCGGTCGCGATCGACCCCGAGGCCGAACGGCGCAAGCTCGACGCGCTGCTGCTGAAGCGCAGCCAGCTGCAGGGCGCGTCCTGCACGCCCGAGGGCCGCCCGGTCAGTGCGCCGGGGCGCTGACCGGATCGATCAGGGTGCGGCCGCCGTCGATGGTCAGGATCTGGCCGGTCATGAAGGCAGAGCCTTCGGAGGCCAGGAACTGCACGGTCTCGACGACTTCCTTCGGGCCCGCGATGCGCTGCAGCGGCGTGTTGTCGACGATGCTCTGGCGGTAGTCGCGGTTTTCCTTCAGCGAGGATTTCAGGCTGTCCGACATCACCGAGCCGAAGGCCACCGAATTGACGCGGATGCGGTGCTCGGCCAGGGCGACGGCCAGCGAGCGGGTCAGCTGGTCGAGCGCGGCGGTGGAGACCGAGAAGGCCAGCAGCTCGGGCTGCGATCGGCGCGCCGCGATCGAGGAAATGTTGATGATCGAGCCGACCGGCCCGTCCTCGTTGCCGTCTTCCCCGGCCTGGGCGATCATCCGCCGCGCGGCGAGCTGGCTCAGCCGGTAGGCGGGCATCAGGTTCTGCTGCAGCAGCTCGCGCAGCGTGTCGTCGCCCGAGGCCCCGAGCGGATCGTCCGCCAGCACCTGGCGGCTGCCGTTGACCAGGATGTCGAGCCGATCGAAGGCATCGAGCGTCGCCGACATCAGGTTCGCCAGCGTCAGCCGCTCGCGCAGGTCGCCCGCGAACCAGGCGGCGTGCTCCTTCTCGGGCAGCGCGTCGAATTCGTCCGAGAGCTTGTCCTCGTCCATGTCGACCATCATCACCCGCGCGCCCTGGTCGAGCAGGTGGCGCGACACCGCCAGGCCGATGCCGTTGGCGGCCCCGGTCACGATCGCGGTCTTTCCTTCGACGGACAGGCTCATCAGCGTCTCCCTCCGCCCTTGGCGGTCCGCGGCGCGGCGGCCTCGATCACCTTGTAGCCCGAGCGGGCCACCACCTCGGTGACGGAGGCGAAATGCGCCTCGAGCGTCGCCTCGTAGGGAAGGTGCCGGTTGGCGACCATCCAGAAGCGTCCGTGGCGGTGCAGCATCCGCGCAGCCGCCTGGATGAAGGCACGGCCGAGATCCGGGCTGGTCTCGCGGCCGGTATGGAAGGGCGGGTTCGATACAACGAAATCCATCCCCTCGGGCTCCTGCCAGCGGGTGACATCCGCCCAGTGGAAGCGCGCGCGGCCATCGGCGACATTGGCCTTTGCCGCCTCGAGCGCGCGGTGGTCCTCTTCGACGAGATGCAGCCGGGTGACGGCCGCGTTGTTCTCGAGAACCGCGGCCGAGAGATAGCCCCAGCCCGCCCCCAAGTCGGCGCCCGCGCCCTTCAGCGGCGGCAGGACCTCCGCCAGCAGGTGGGACCCCGGATCGATGCCGTCCGCCGAGAAGACGCCCGGCCCGGTGCGGAACTTGCCGACCATCGGCCAGTCCTCGGCGATCCGCGCCCAGTCGCCGAAGACCGGCGCGGCGGCGAACCAGAACAGCCGCCCGTGGGATTTCACGTAGCTGTCGGAGACCTCGACCAGCGCGCGGCAGTCCTTCAGGGCGGGTTCGATGCCGTCGGTCTTCTGGCCGTCGACCATCAGCGGCGCCCCCTCGGGCAGCGCCGCGGCGGCCTGGGCGATGCGCAGCCGCGCAAAAGCGCCTGCTCCGTATCGTCGGTCACCTGAGCCGCGCCGAGCCCGTGCGAGACCGGGTGGTCCGCGAAGGGCGCCACGAAATCCGCGATCCGGCCGTAGCGCGCGCGGATCGTGTCGCGGGACAGGGTCTGGGACGGCATGCCGAGCGCATCGCCGACCGCGAGGCCGGTCAGCGCGGCCAGGGCGCGGGGGAGGGGGGAGTCAGTCATCTTCAGAATTCCACATGCAGCCCGAATGCCTCGGCATCGAGCAGGCTTTCGACATATTCGACGATCATTCCGCCGGCATCGCGGGTGAGGCGGCGCAGCCGCAGCATCGGCTCGCCTGCGGCGCGGCCCATCAGGCGCGCATCCCCGTCATCGAGCGTCAGCAGGACATTTGCCCATTCCTCGCCGGAGGCCGGCATCAGGCCGCGCGCCGCCAGCGTGCGGCTGAGCGAGCCCTGTTCCAGCCCGTGTTCCAGCACCGGCGCGAAATCCTCGCGCCACGGAACGCGGGCCCGTTCGAGTGTCAGTGCCTGTCCGGTCGCCTCGCGGAAACGCAGCCGGTCCACGGCCAGAACCTCGGTGTCCCGGGCCATCTGCGGCAGCTCCAGATCCATCGGGATGCGCGCGATCCGCAGGATGCGCGCGCCGAGCTGCGCCGCGCCGCCGGAGAGGGCAACGCTCCAGCCGGGGCCGCTGTCGATCACGGCGCCGCCATAGGTCACGAAGGATCCGAGCCCAACCTTGGTGCGGATAAGTCCTTTTTCAGAAAGTAAACTCAATCCTTTGCGTACCGTCGCGCGAGAGACGGCGAAGCGGGCGACAAGCGCGCTCTCGCTCGACAGCGCGGCGCCGTCATGCAGGGCACCGGAGCGGATCTCGGCCTCGAGCAGTCTGGCGATGCGCTCCGACTTGGTTTCTGCGGCGGGTGGGGGCATGTCGTCTCCTGTACTCCCCTCATGACGTACAGGTGCATACAGGTGGTCAAACAAGATGTGCAGAATGACATGCGGAATTCGTAGTTTTTTCGTCGGATGCTTGAAAAACAGGCAATTCGAGCCGCGGCCTTTCTGCCTGCCGGGCGAGATTGCGGCGCGGGCAGGCATCAATGCTCATGCCGTCATGCAACCCAAGGTGATTGCCTGCACGGCAGGAAGCGGCGGGGCACGGAGCAGGTGGATCCGGGCAAGTTTCGTCACCTGTGACGCCCGCGACGAACCGGTAGTGAAGCTCCCATGTCCGTCCATTGGTGCCGACGCGCTCCTGCGGCACACACGGGTGGCGGTACATCTTCCGGATGACGGGCCGCTTGATGCGGCGCACGATCTCGCGCCGGGTCTTGCCCTCGGCCGTGCGTCGTTCCGCATGGGCCTTCATTCTCCCGTCGCCCCCCATCCGCACGGCCGCGGCGCGGCAGATCGCGGCCTTGGCCTGCCGGTTGCCGCCCCGGTTCAGCCGCATCCGGCTGGCCTTGCCGCCTGAGGCCGGGATGGGCAGACGCCGCACATCCTGGCCAAGGCAGCCCCGGACCTGATCCGTCCGGGATTGCGCCTTCACGGCGCTGCCGCGCAGTCTTGAGCTGCCGGATCATCCCGGATGGCCCTGCCCGCGACTTCGCCAGGGCCGCGGCCCGGCGGTTCGGACGCATGACCGTCAGAACGGTGTGTCCCGCGGCGGGCGGCGCGCGGGACAGCCCGGCACCGCGGGAGCCTGTCCCCTCGATGCCGAAGGCTCTGACCGTCCGAGGCGGGCGGGCCCATGGTCCGAGCTCGCGATAGCCGCGTCGCGTGGCCAGGATCGTCATGAGCCCAGGCGCGCGCCAGGGAAATTGATCGCGCCAGCGACGTGATTGGATTTGTGCATGTCAACGCCGATGATGTCTTCCATGTCCGCCTTCCGCCCGGAGCTGCCGCGGCTGGCGACCCGCAAGGCGCTGGTGCGCCGGGTGCTGCTCGCGGCCCTCGAGCCCTTCGTAGAGCGGGCGAATGCGCTGGCGCCGGTGCGCCAGAACGACGGGGTCCGGGTCGATCACCGGCTGCTGCACCTCAACAGGAGCTATGTCGCCGGGCCGACCGCCAGGCTGACGAAGCGCCAGCGCAGCAGGGTGAAGCGCGAGGGCCGCCATGACGTGGCCGTGCATGCCGGGACCTCGGATCCGGCAGGGGTCCAGCAGGAATTCGGGAACCGCCGCCACCCGGCGCAGCCGCATGCGCGGCCTGCCTGGGCGCAGACGAAGGAGCAGGTCTTCGGCCGCGTGGCCGAGGGCATGCAGAAGGAAGTCGCGCGGGCGGTCGCCCGGGCGCGCAGGAAAGCGGCCAGGCTGGCCGCGCGCAGATAGGATGGAGCACAATGTCTGACGATACCGCAGAACTCTGGGGAGGCACGGTCGAGCGCTCGGCCGACGGCACCAACGGCAGCTGGACGCCGGTCGCCAAGGTCACCGCCGTGACCGTCCCGCCGGTCACCAAGACCTTCCGCGACCGCACCAGCATGGACAGCCCGGACAAGGTCCGCGAATACGGCACCGGCTTCTCGGATACCGGCGACGTGACGATCCGCCAGTTCTACTCCTCCGCCGCCTATGCCGTGGCGCGGGAAGACGAGGCGCGCGACGGCGGCACCTATTACCGGATCGCCCTCGATGACGGCTCGGTCTTCACGCTCCTCGCGATCGTCACTGCCGAGCTCGAAGGGCTCGAGCTCGACGCCGATGCAATGATCACCATCTCGGGCAAGGTCTCGGGGATCATCGGCTTCCAGGAGGCGCCGTGATGCTCGGAACGCTGGTCAAGTCGACCGACGGCGCGGAGGAATACCGGCTGCGCTTCACCACCAACGCGATGGTCGCCTTCGAGGAGGAAACCGGGTCTTCGGTCCTGTCGATCGCCAAGAGCTTCGATGCCGGGGACGAGGGGTCCATCAAGTTCGCCACCGTCCGGGTGCTGGCCTGGGCAAGCCTCCTGCACGCGCGCCCGGAGGTCACCCAGGAGGAGGCCGGGGACGTGATCGATGCCTGCGGCATCGCCGCTTTCATGTCGGCGATCGGCGACGCCATCCGGGCCGCCTTCCCGGAGGATGCCGGGGGGAAGTCCCGGGGAAACGGGCGCCGCGCCAAGGCGAAACCGGCCAAATCGACTGGCGCGGCCTGACGGAACGCTGGGTGATGGCCGGGCAGCCCTTCGCCGAATTCGGCCGGCGCACGCTGGCGGAGGTGCATCTGGTGCTCTCCGCCACGCTGCGCCGGGAGGAGGGCCGGGCCAGGGCGCGGCGCGGAGAGATCTACGCGCTCGCCGCGCTGATCCGGATCGGCCATCACGTGCCGAAGAAATTCCCCAGCCAGCGCGACTTCCTCGGCGAACCCCGCCGGGGCTCGTCGAACGCCGAGATCAAGGCGTTCGTGCGCCACCGCCTCCAGAAACAGACCCGGACCCCGTGACATGTCCATGCTCAATGCCCTGATCGGCGCGCTGCGCGTCGATCTCGGGATGAACTCCGCCGCCTTCCAGGAGGGCGTGACCGACGCGCAGCGGCAGATGCGCAGGCTCGAGAAGGAATTCTCGAAGATCGGCAGCCGCATGCAGTCGATCGGCCAGGGCCTGTCGCTGGCGGTCACCGCGCCGCTGGCCGGGATCGGCGCGGTCTCGCTGCGCACGGCCGGCAATTTCGAGGCCTCGATGAACCGGATCCGGGCGACGCTCGGGGCCAGCGGGGCGGAGATGAAGGCGCTCGGCGACATCGCCCAGGAACTCGGCCGCACCACGAAGTTCAGCGCCACCGAAGCCGCGGATGCGGTCGAGATGCTCGCGAAGAACGGGCTCGGCGCGGCCGATATCCTCGGCGGCGCGCTCTCGGCCTCGCTGTCGCTGGCGGCGGCCTCGGGCGCGGCTCTGTCGACCGCGAGCGACATCGCCACCGACGTGATGATGCAGTTCGGCAAGGAGGCGGGCGATCTCGGCGCGGTGGTCGACGGCATCACCGGCGTGCTGGTCAATTCCAAGTTCGGCATCGACGACTATGCGCTGGCGCTGGCGCAGTCCGGCGGCGTCGCCGGATCGGTCGGCGTCTCCTTCGAAGATTTCAACGCGGCGATCGCGGCGACCTCCTCGCTCTTCGCCTCGGGTTCCGACGCGGGCACCTCGCTCAAGACCATGCTGCAGCGGCTGGTCCCGGCCTCGGGCCCGGCGGCGGCGGCGATGGAGCGGCTCGGGCTCGAATTCTTCGACGCCCAGGGCAACATGAAGGACATGCGCGACATCGCGCAAGAGCTGCAGGACGGGCTGTCGGGCCTGTCGGAGGAGGCGCAGAACGACGCGCTGAGCACGATCTTCGGCACCGACGCGATGCGCAGCGCGATCGGCCTGGCCAAGGGCGGCGCGGCGGCGATCGACGGGGTGGCGGCGGCGGGCTTGCCGCGCCGCCCCGCCTTTCCCATGACCGCACGCCTTCCGGCCATACGGCCGGCCGCTCCGGGGCCCCAGGCCCCGACCGGCAGTCCCGTGCCGTCCTGCCAGCAGCCTCCCCGCCGAGATCTGCCCGGTCCGGCCCAAGACAAGGACATCGTCCATGCAGACCGACACCCTCCTCCGCGCCGAGAGCCGCCCCGCTTCGCCGCTCGACAAGATGTTCCGCGCCCGCAGCGTCGCCGTCATCGGCGCCTCGCCCAAGCCCGGGCCGCGCAACCGCATCATGAAGGTGCTGATGAAGCACGGCTATGACGGCCGCATCTACCCGGTCACCCGCTCCGCGGCCGAGGTGGAGGGCCTGCGCGCCTGGCCGTCGGTGGCCGATCTGCCCGAAGTGCCGGATCTCGCGCTGATCATCACCCCTGCGGCCACCGTGCCGGACATTCTGGAAGACTGCGGGCGGAAGGGCATCGAAACCGCCGTGGTCTTCAGCGCGGGCTTCGAGGAGACCGAGGCCGGGCGCGGCCATGCCCGCCGCCTGGCCGAGGTCGCTGCGCGCCATGGCATCGCCGTGCTCGGGCCGAACGGGCAGGGGCTCTGGTCGGTCGGCGCGAAATCCTTCTTCAGCTTCAGCGCCGCCGCCATGGCGCTCGACGGCATCCGCCATGCGCCGATCGCCCTCGTCAGCCAGTCCGGCGCGCTGGCCGGGGCGATCGGCGGCAGCCTGCACCGCAACGGCATGGGCTGCTCCTACATGGTGTCGGTCGGCAACGAGACCTGCCTCGACGCGCTCGACGTGCTCGAATGGATCATCGAGCAGGAGGATGTCCGCGTCGCCGCGCTCTATCTCGAGGGGATCGACAGGGGCGCCCGCCTGCAGCGCATCGGCGCCCGGGCCCGAAGCCGCGGCGTGCAGATCGTCGCGCTGAAGGCCGGCCGCTCCGCCTTCGGGCAGGAGGCGACGGCCTCGCATACCGGCAAGATGGCCTCGGCCCACGAGATCTACCGCGACACGCTCGCGCAGGCCGGGATCATCATGGTCGAGAGCCTGGGCGAGGCGCTGGCCGCGATCGAGGTGTTCTCCTTCATGCCGGGGCCGCGGGTCTCGGGCGATCCGCTGGGCGGCATCTCGGTGATGAGTTCGTCGGGCGGGGCGGCGGCGCTGCTGGCCGATCACAGCGCCGAGCACGGCGTGCCGATGGCGGTTTTCAGCCCCGGCCCGGCGGCCCGGCTGGAGGCGCGCCTGCCCGAATTCGCGCGCAAGGCGAACCCGGTCGACCTGACCGGCCAGATCCGTGCCGAGCCCGACCTGTTCCGCAACACGCTGGAGATCATCTGCGACGATCCCCGCACCGAAGCCGTGGTCGTGCAATTCGCGTCCTCCGGCCTGCGCGATCTTGTAGAGAACGGCAGCGACTTCAAGGCCGCGGTGCGGCGCACCGGGCTGCCGCTGGTGGTGACCACCGCGCAGGAGCAGGTCGACGTGGCCACGCGGGCGGAATTCCGGGACGCGGGCATCCTGATCTCGGACGATCCCTTCAACACGATGCGCGCGCTCAGCTGGCTCTACGACCGCCGGGGCTTCGCCGCCATCCGCCCGGGACCGGCCGTTCCGGCAGCCACGCTGCCCGCGCCGCAGGGCTGGGACGGGACCGTGGCGTTCCTCTCAGGCTGCGGCCTCGATCCGGCGCCCTGGCGGCTCCTGCATCCCGGCGATGACCCGGCGGAGGCCTGCGCCGGGCTGGCCTGGCCGCTGGTCGTCAAGGTCCTGCCCGATGCGGCCGACCACAAGACCGAGCTCGGGCTCGTGAAGCTGCGCGTGCAAACGCCCGAAGAGGTCGCCTTCCATGCCGACGCCTTCCGGCGCAGCCTCGGCCGCCCCGACCTGCCGGTGCTGGTGCAGGAGATGGTGACCGACGGCGTCGAAGTGGTGCTGGCCTGCCTGCGCGACAGTGATTTCGGGCCGGTGCTCTCGATCGGCTCGGGCGGCATCGCGGTCGAGCTCTACCGCGATGTCGCGTATCTGGCTCTGCCGGCCACCCATGCGCAGGTGGAGGCCTCCCTGAGGAAACTGAAGCTCTGGACCCTGCTGCAGGGGTTCCGCGGCGCGCCCGAGGCCGATGTCGCGGCTCTGGTCGACGCGGTGGTCCGCTTCGGCGAGCGCATGGCGCAGACCCCGTCGCTGCGCGAGGCCGAAATCAACCCGGTGATGGTCCGGCCGAAGGGCAAGGGGCTGGCCGCCGTCGACTTCATCGGCATCGCCGCGGACTGACCCCGGTTCCCCGCCGCCGTCTCCGGCGGCCGGGATCATCCCCCCAGTTCCTGCCGGATGGCCTCCATCAGCGCCGTCTCGGCGCGGGTGAAGGTGCGGCCGCGCAGCTTGAGCAGGCCCAGCTCGAGGCGCATCGGCTCGCCCGAGAACGGGACCGGCCGGAAGCCGCGCTCGGTCGCGCTCTCGCTGCTGAGCCGCGAGAAGGCCGCCGCCCCCTGGCCTGCGCCGACCATGGCCAGGAGCGTGTGGAAGCGCAGCCCGGAGACCTTGACCTGCGGTTCGAACCCCGCATCGCGCAGCGCCTGTTCCATCGTCCTGCGCGTCGGGCTGCCGGCGGGCTGCACCAGCAGGGGAAGCGCCGCGAATTCCTCGATCGTGATGCTCGACAGGCGCGACTGCGGATAGCTGCTGGGGACCAGCGCGACCAGCGGATCGACCCGCACGAGGTCGCAGTCGATGTCCGGATCGTCATGGCACGCCTGGCCGATGCCGAAAGCGATGTCGCCCGACAGCAGGGGCCGCCGCATGTCCGCCGTGCGCATTTCGGCCACATCGACCGAAATGGCGCCGTAGCGCTGCGAGAACCGGGTCAGGACCGGCGGCATCAGGCGCCATGACAGGGCAATCGTGCAGGCGATGGTGATCGAGCGCGCGGAGTCCGCCCGCCCGCTGGCGCGCTGCAGCGCCAGCCTGACCTGCGAATATGCGCCCTTGGCATCGTCATAGAGCGCGGCGCCCGCATCGGTCAGGCGCAGGCTGCGGGTGCTGCGTTCGAAGAGCTGGACGCCGAGCTGCTCCTCGAGCTGCCGCACCTGCCCGCTCAGGGTCGAGTTCGAACGGTTGAGCGCCGCCGCCGCGCGCCGGAAGCTGCGATGCTCGGAGACCAGCAGGAAGGCCTCGATCAGGTTCAGGTTCACATGCACGCCACTGGCGATCGTGGTGACTGTCAACGGCCGGCCTCGATATTGGCAGGGCTTGTCACCCTGGCGACGGGCGCCGTCCGGCCGTATGGCCCGGACAGCGCAGTCCGGGTTGCAAGTCCCGTGCCAAGCTGCGCAGCCGGAGCGACAGGCGGCCGACGCTACTTTATGAAGAAATGGAGCCGGCCCTTGTCGGTGCGATGCTGGGCGTAATACAGCTCCACCGGCCTGCCGGTCTGGTCCACGGAGACCGACTGGATATTGAGGACGGCCGTCTGCGGCGCGATTTCCAGCAGCCCGGCGGTTTCCGCATCGGCATTTTCGGCACTGATCCAGCGCTCGGCCTTCTGCAGAACGATGCCGTAGCGCTGCTGCAATGTCTGGTAGAGCGAGCGGCCGCCCATCGGCGCCTCGGCCAGCCCGGGCACCGCGCTGGCGCGCAAGAGCGCCACGACCCGCGTCCGGGGCTCGCCGTCGACGATCAGGATGCGGTCGAGTTCGACGACATCGGTTTCCGCCTCGCCGAGCTTGAGCAGCCGCGCTTCCTCCTCGTCCGCGCTCCGCAGCGCCTGGTTCAGCACGCGGCGCGTCACCACATGGCCCGAGCGCTGCAGGTCCGCGGTGAAGGACATGGTCGAGCCGACGAAATCCTGGTCGGTGCGCGGCGCGCTGACGAAGGAGCCCTTGCCCTGCATCTTGTAGATGCGCTGTTCCGAGACGAGCTGCTTGAGCGCCTCGCGCACCACCGTGCGGGAGACCCCGAAGCGCGCGCAGAGCTCGGCCTCGGAGGGCAGCTTGTCATGCGGGGAAAGCGCGCCGCTGGCGATCTGGCCGAGCATCCAGGATTTCAGCTGCGCCCAGAGCGGCAGGCGCGGCCCGCCGTCCTCGCGGTCGGGGGACGCGGCGGGCGCGCGGTCGATCGTGTCAGGCAACGGTGGCTTCTTCATGCAAGGCGGTCTCGTTCTGGCCCCCGGCCAGGACCACGCGGTGCCGGTCGCGGAGCTGGACGAGGAGATCCTCCGTCTCGGCCTGCAGCTGCGTCCGGCTCCAGCCCGTTTCGCGGGACATGACCTCGGCAACCGCAGTCACCGAAGTGACGGATGCTGACCCTTCATATGCCATCAAACTACGCCGCAGGACAATGTCATGCAGCCTCGTGACGCGTTCGTGCCGCAGCATGTGGCGGATCTCGCCGCAAAGATAGCCGGGCGCCCCAGCCAGCGGCTGCCGGTCCGCCGCCCCGAAATCCCGCGCCATCGGAAGGGCACGGCTGCCGTAGCGGCGCACCAGCCGGGCAGCAGCCTCGCGGGAAATGCCGCCCGCCTCCGCCACCTCGTGCGCCTGCGGAAAGTGTCACGCAACACGCTCTCGGTCGCGCTGCAGCGCTCGTGGCAGGCGCTGGAAACGGGCGCGGAACTGCGGCGGCAGGCGGCGGAACGCCTGCTCGGCCACCTGATGGCCAAGATCCCGGCCGGGACGCGCGGCAAGGACATCCAGGTCGCGACCACGGCGGGGGACCTGCTGGCCGCGCTGACCGGCGACGCGCTGCTGAAGGGCGCCGTGCGCGATCCGAACAAGCTGATGGAGCGCGCTTTGCTGTGGCTGCACGAGCAGGAGGTGCTGATCCTCGGCAAGGGGCTGACCGTGTTCCGCCCGGCGATGACGGTGCATCTGGCCCCGGGCGGCGGCCAGTTCCTGCAGAAGGATTACGCGCCCCTCGAGGAGCACTATGCCGAGCAGACCTTGCAGACCCATGTGATGGCCGCCTATGCCGAGACCGGGCTCGGCTCGATGGACGACGCGCTGCGGCTCAGCGGCGACTATTTCCTGCTCGGGCGCGACGACTTCCTCAAGCGCTGGATGCCAGGGCGCGGGACCGAGATCCGCCGCCAGACCACGGGGCGGTCCTGGAAGCTGATCGTCGAGTCCCTCGGCAACCCGGTCCAGCAGAAGATCGTCGCCGATGACCGCGAGCAGACCAACGTTCTGGTCCTCGCGGGGCCCGGCTCGGGCAAGACCCGCGTGCTGGTCCACCGCATCGCCTATCTGATCCGGGTGCGGCGGCAGGATCCGGGCGGCATCCTCGTGCTCAGCTACAACCGCCATGCGGCGGCCGAGATCCGCGTGCGGCTGCGCCACCTGATCGGCGAGGACGCGAACGGCGTCACCGTCTCCACCTGCCATGCGCTGGCCATGCGGCTGGTCGGGGCCAGCTTCGCCGGGCTCGACGCCCAGACGCGGGATTTCGACGGCATCGTCCGGGAGGCGGCCCGGCTCCTGCGCGGCGACGGGCTGGTTGCAGCCGAGGCCGAGGCGCAGCGGGACACGCTGATCCAGGGCTACCGCTGGATCCTCGTCGACGAGTACCAGGATATCGGGCCGGAGGAATACGAGCTGATCGCCGCCGTCGCCGGGCGCACGATCGACGACCCGGACATGCGCCTTAGCCTCTTCGCCGTCGGCGATGACGACCAGAACATCTATGCCTTTGCCGGCGCCTCGATCCGCTACATCCGCGCCTTCGAGCAGGACTATCGGGCCCGGCCGGAATTCCTGATCGAGAACTACCGCTCGAGCGCCAATATCATCGCGGCGGCGAATGCGGTGATCGCCCCGGCCGGAGACCGGATGAAGGCCGGCCAGGACATCGCCATCGCCCGCGCCCATGCTGCCCGTCCGCCCGGCGGGGAGCTCGAGGCGCATGACCCGGTCGCGGCGGGCCGCGTGCAGATCCTTGACTGCCCGCAAGGCGACATCGCCCAGGGCGCGGCCGCCCTCGACGAGCTGGAGCGGCTGCGCGACCCCGCCCGGAACCGCCGCCACGTCCCCGAGCCCCAGCGCCGCCGCCTCGCGCGCCAGATCGCCTTCCAGCCCCGGCGCGGCCACCAGGAACAGCTCGTATGTATCTTTTTCGCTCATGGCCTGCCGTTACCCCGAAACCCGGGTCCATGCGAGGGGGAAGATTTTCGCGCGCCTCCCCTTGCCCTCCTCCGTGCGAAACGCGAAGAGAAAGGAATGGTAGCAAGACACCTTTTCCGACCTTTCCAGACATCCGGAGCCTGCCCGTGCGTCTTCTGATCCAGCGCGTCACCGAAGCCCGCGTCGAAGTCGGCGGCGAGATCAAGGGGCGCACCGGCCCCGGCCTCCTGGTCCTGGTCTGCGCCATGGCAGGCGATACCGAGGCCGTGATCGCGCCGCTGGCCGCCAAGCTGTCCAAGCTGCGCATTTTCCCCGACGAGGCGGGGAAAATGAATCGCTCCGTTCTGGACGCATCCGGTGGTATCCTTGTGGTCAGCCAGTTCACGCTGGCCGCAGACACGAGGCGTGGCAACCGTCCCGGCTTCTCCGGCGCCGCGGCGCCCGAGACCGGCCGCCATCTCTATGAGCTCTTCGCCCGCGAACTGTCTGCGCTCGGCATCCCCGTCGAAACCGGAGTCTTCGGGGCCGACATGCAGGTTCACCTGATAAACGACGGTCCGGTGACGATCTGGATGGATACGGAGGAGCGCGGCTAGCTGGAGGCAGGGCACGGAGCCCGCCGCAGCGTGCCGCCCTGGAAAATGGAAAGCCGGAAGCCCATGGATCTCAATGCCCTGAGAGAATTCAGCGCCGTGATCGAGCAGGGCTCTTTCGCAGCCGCCGCGCGCAAGCTGAACACGCCGAAATCCACCGTCTCGAAACGCATCCAGGATCTGGAGCGCGATCTCGGCGTGCGGCTGATCGAACGGACCACGCGGCGGCTGCGGCTGACCGCCGAAGGCGCGCTGGTGCTGGCGCGGGCCGAACGCATCCTCGCGGATGCCGAAGACATCTCGCGCTCGCTCGGCGATACCGACGGAAAGGTGCGCGGCCATCTTCGGATCGCGGCGCCGCTGCTGTTCGGGCAGACCTTCCTCGGGCCGCTGGCTGCGGAATGCCGCCGCCGCCATCCCGAAATGACGCTGGAGGTGGTGCTGACCGACGGCCAGCCCGACCTGGAAGAGGAAGGCTTCGACGCGGCGATCCGGGCAGGCACCGGAACCGGCACGGAAGTGTCGCGCCCGCTGTTCGAAAGCACCCGCATCCTGGTCGGCGCGCCCGGCGTGACCGCCAAGCCCCCGGCCTCGCCGCGCGAACTGTCGGATCACCCGATCGCGCTCTACGGGATCGGGCTGATCCAGACCTGGCACCTGACCAACGGCCATGACGAGCTGGTCGTGCGCGTGGCCGGCGGGATGAGCTTCTCCTCCTATTCCGGCCTCTACAGCGCGGTCATCTCAGGCGCGGGACTGGCGCTTCTTCCGGAATATCTCGTGGCGGACGACATTGCCGCCGGACGGCTGGTCCGCCATCTCCCGGACTGGAGCAGCCTTCCGGTGGAGGTGAGCCTGGTCTATCCCGGGGCGCGGGCGCTGACCTACCGGCTGCGCGCCTTCATCGATCTGCTGCAGGAGCTGTTCCCGGCGCCGGCTGCGGCCTGAGCCGGGGCAGAACACCGTTTCCAGCCAGCGCGGCAGCTCGTTGCGCGACAGCGCCACGGTGGCCAGCCCCGCCGCCGTGTAGGCGACCATCGCCTCGCGGGCCTCGTTGCGGTCGAGCCCGGCATCCAGCACCAGCTGGCGCTGGTCGTCGCGCCGACTCGCGAACTGGCGCTGCAGGTGGCGCGCGAACTGGGCTGGCTCTATGCCAAGGCGGGCGCAAGGATCTCGACCTGCATCGGCGGCATGGATGCCCGCGACGAGCGCCGCTCGCTGGAGCGCGGCGCGCATATCGTGGTCGGCACCCCCGGCCGCCTGCGCGACCACATCACCCGCGGCTCGCTCGACCTGAACGACCTGCGCGCGGTGGTTCTGGACGAGGCTGATGAGATGCTCGATCTCGGCTTCCGCGAGGATCTGGAATTCATGCTCGGCGAAGCGCCCGAGGAGCGCCGCACGCTCCTGTTCTCCGCGACCGTGCCGCGGATGATCGAGGACATGGCCCGCGTTTACCAGCGCGACGCGGTCCGCGTGACCACGCTCGACAAGGGCTCGCAGCATACCGACATCACCTACCAGGCCGTGCAGGTCTCGCAGGGCGACGAAGAGCATGCGATCATCAACCTGCTGCGCTTCCACGATGCGCCGACCGCGATCGTCTTCGCCAATACCCGCGCCGCCGTCACCCGGCTGAGCGCGCGCCTTGCGAACCGCGGCTTCCTCGTGGCCAGCCTCTCGGGCGAGCTCAGCCAGGACGAGCGCAGCCATGCGCTGCAATCCATGCGCGACGGCCGCGCCCGCGTCTGCGTCGCGACCGATGTCGCCGCGCGCGGCATCGACCTGCCGAATCTCGACCTCGTGATCCATGCCGACCTGCCGCAGAGCACCGAGGCGCTGCTGCACCGCTCGGGCCGCACCGGCCGCGCGGGCCGCAAGGGCATCTCGGCGCTGATCGTCAATGACCGCGCGGTGAACAAGGCCGGCCGCATCCTGAAATGGGCGAAGGTCCAGGCGGAATGGGTCTTCGCGCCCTCCGCCGACGAGATCCTCGACAAGGACGAGGCGCGCCTGCTGGACGATGAGGCCTGGACCGCCGAGGCGAACGAGCGCGAGACCGCCTTCGCCGCCAAGCTGGTCGAGGCCTTCACCCCCGAGCAGATCGCCATCGCCTGCTTCCGCCTCTACCAGAACAAGCTCTCGGCTCCCGAGGAGCTGAACGTCGCGCCGATGCGCAAGCCGCGCGAGGACCGCGAGCCGCGCGAGCGCGGCGAACGTCCCGAGCGCCGCGAATTCGGCCCGTCGGTCTGGGCGAAGCTCTCGATCGGCCGCGACAAGAACGCGGAACCGCGCTGGATCCTGCCGCTCCTGTGCCGTGCCGGCGGGCTCGACAAGACCCAGATCGGCAAGATCCGCGTCACCGATGACGCGACCTTCGTGGAGCTGGCCGAAGCGGCCGGTCCGGGCCTCGGTGCCCAGCTCGGCGAAGGCGGCGTGCTCGAGGACGACATCCGCCTGGAGCTGGTCGACAGCGTTCCCGAAGAGGTGACCCGTCCGCGTCCGCCGCGCAGCGGCGGCCCGCGCCATGACCGCGACGAGGCCGCCCGGCAGCGACGGCGTTCCGCACCGACCGCAATCGTGTCGCAGCCGGTCTGGCGGGGCGGTCCGGCCCTCGCGGCGATGGATCGTGATCGTCAGTGGCGCTGCAAGGCGTCCGGTTCGGCCCGGCCCGCACGCCGGTCGCTCGACATGTCCTTCCCCGGACCTGTCGGCCGCCCGGATTGTCTTGCAGCGCGGATGTCCCCGACTTGCCCGGCAACCCGGGCGGGTGCGTCCGTGAAGGGCCGTCCATTGCGGCGCCATTGGTCCGGGCCCGATCGGCGACGGTCCGGGAGACCAGGCGAACGGCATCTGTCGCGCTGCTCCATTCGTCGCCCGCCATGCGAGGCGATCCCGCCCCATGTGGCGGTGCGGTTCGCGATGGGCCTCGCTCTGGCTGGCGGGCCGAGCTGGGCCGCCGCTCTGCGCTGCAGGCAGGCTGACGGCGGGAGGGCTGAGGACCGGACATCGTCCGGGCGATCGATTCCCCGAAGCACGCAGGCCGCGGCGCGGGGGGGCGGCGCCATGCACCTGGCGCGCTGGAGCCTCCATGCCTCCGCCTGCTCCTCCGCCGGTCTCCACCCCGGTACAGCGCGCGCGGACCGGCTGGGCTCCGGCCGCAACCGCCGCGTCGAACAGCATCCGGTCGAAGCGGCGCCGGTCGAGATGCCAGCCATGGCCATGCGGCGAGGTCAGGAAATCATTGTGCCCGGCGCGCGGGCTGCCCCAGAGCGATCGGCTGCCGAGGCAGGGCAGGTGGCCCTGGGCCTCGAAGGCCGCGCCGAGGCCAAGCCGGTGGATCAGCAGGTTGGTGTCGGGCGGGATCGACTCGCCGATGCGGAACTCGGTGAAATCCGTCGGCTCGACCAGCGCTACCCGCTCCATGCCGCCCGCAATCAGCGTGAGGGCGGCGGCGCTGCCGGCCGGCCCGCCGCCGAGAATGACCGCCTGGAAGCGCTCAGCTGTCATCGGCGGGCTTCGCGGTGTCGGGATAGACCTTGTCGGTGGTCAGGATCGGCCAGGGCTGCGACCAGTCCGACGGCCCGGTCAGGAGGCTTGCGACCTCGAGGAACAGGTCGTCATTCCCGCCCTGGAAGCCGGTGATCGCCGGCCCCTGCATCACCACGCCGATATTGAACCAGTTCGACAGCATGTCGAGCCGGACCTGGTAGCGGCCGACATTCTCGGTCGCGGCGCTGCCTTCAAGCGTGTCGCCGGTCTCGACCTGGGTGCCGGTGCCGCGGACCGAGAAATGCTGCTCGCCGAAGAAGGCGTTCCCGTTCGCGACGTAGTCGTCATAGGTGTAGACCGAGACCGGCCGCTGCGCGGGCCAGGACCAGAACAGCGTGGTGTTCGGCACCGGTTTCTGCGGGTTCGGGCTGGGCGAATGGGTGGCGCAGGAATTGTAGTCGGTATGCCAGGGCAGGGCCATGAACTTGCACAGGTCGCCCGGCTCCACCGGGTTCCGCACGGTCCGGTTGGGGGTGTAGCCCACGGTGAGGAACGGCGTGCCGGGCGCGGCCGCGGCATAGTCGAGCTTGCGGGCGCCAATCCGGAACGGGCCGGTATCGGCATCGGTCCAAGCCTGGTCGTAGAGATAGGGGTCGCGGACGATGAAGGTCAGGTCGATCCCCGGGCTGAACCGGCCGCCGAGCAGGTTGGTCAGCGTCACCTTGTCGAGCTTCTCGCCCGGAGTCAGGCTCTCGGCCGCGTCGTCATAGGTGCCCGCGAACCACTGTTCGAGGAAGAAGTACTGGGTCTCGGTCACCGTCAGGAAGGAGGCCCCGGTATCGCCGAGCGCCAGCGGCATCAGCGGCGCGCCGGTCTGCAGGTCATTGCCCGGCCCGGCATTCGGATCGCGGATGAAGCTCTTGATGTTGAGGAATTTCGACGGCTCGTCGGCGGCAGTGACATTGCTCAGCCGCTGATGCACGCCGATGCCCTTCTGGTTCAGGTCGGTGGTGAACATCTGGAGGTGCGCGGCGCGGAACATGGTCCAGACGCCCTCGGTGAAGGGCACGACATAGCTTTGCGCGTAGCTGCCCTTCGCCGGGTCATAGATCGCGGTGTCGAGCGCCAGCTCTGGCGCGCGCAGCCAGGCATTGTAGACCTCGTCCCAGATGTTGACGACATTGCGCACCTGCGGGGCATAGGCGGGATCGGCGCAGATGCACCAGGCGGGCACCTCGATCAGCCGGATGCTGCCATCCTCGAAGGTCAGCGCCGCCTGCACCGGCCCGTCGCCGGCATCGTCGAACCAGCCGTTGTTGTCGATGTCGCTGTCGAGCGGGAACGGCTCGTCCGGCGTCCCTTCGGGCACCGTGCCGCCGGGGTTGTTGGCGCTCTGCATCCAGCCCGCGGCGTAGCCGGGCGAGCCGATCACCAAAAGGCGGCCTTCTGCATCGGTCTCCATCCCGCCCATGCTGCCCAGTCCGGGCCCGGCGGGCTGGTAGAGCCGGGCGAAGACCTGGTCGGGGAACTGCACCGGGTAGGACACGTCCTGCACCTGGCCCGAGGCGTCGAGATAGCGGCAAGGCGTAGCGGCGTCGAAGCCCGCCCGGATGCCCGGCCCCTGGCTGGAGCAGATCACCTTCGGCCCGGCATCGATCACCAGATGCGACAGCCGCACCGGATCCGACAGGTCGGCCTGGTCCGGCGGCAGCCCCTCGCCGCCCCCGGCCACCGGATCGGCATCCTTGCCGAAATTGCCGTTGCGCAGGTTCGGCGTCGCGCCGCCGAAGTAATGCGCCATGCCGCCGACGCCGAAATTCGCCTCCGGGTTGGTTGCCTGGCCGGCCGCCGGGTTTTCCGGAATGATCCAGTTATTGGCCTTCTTGTTGGCCATGTGGACCATCCAGGCGATGCTTTTCACGGTCTTGCCGTCGACCGTGCTGCCGACGGTCACCTCGGTCACGCTGCCCTTGTAGGGATAGCTGCCGTCCGGGGGCGTGTCATAGGCGAAGATGCGGAACCGCTGGGCATGGGGCTTCAGCGCACCCGCGGCATCGCGCAGGTCGGCATCCGAAATGGGATCGGCTTCGGTCCCCGGCCGGACCGGCAGCCCGCCCGAAATCGGGCTGCCCGGCTCGGGCATGCCGGCCGATGTTTCCGGCGACAGAATGAACTCCGGCGAATTGCCGACGCGGGACACGCCGATGGAGGGATGGATGCGAAGCGTGGTGGCCATTGGGGAAACTCCCGAAATCCGTTCGGGGCGCCGCCCGCGCGGCCGCGCCCGCTGCGCCGCTCACTGGGCGGCGGTGAAGGTCTTTTCGTAGATCTGCATCAGGAAGTGGCTGAGATTCAGCATCGACGGATCGAGCGGCGTGATCTCCGGGTCCGAGGGCTGGTACTGGATCGTGTTGTGGCAGGAGAAGCAGTTGTTCTGCGACACGCTGGTCTGCGTGAAGGTCTCCACCACCGGGTTCGACAGCACCGTCGAGCCGACCAGCGCGTCCTGGAAGGTCGTGTTCACCTTGCCCTCGGCCGGGTTCGCGGAATTGTCCTTGGTGGACCAGACCGCGCCGATCTCCTCATAGCCCTTGCCGGGCATGCCGTCGGGCAGCGTGGCCGCCGCCGAGGCGTTGATCTGCCGGATCGCCAGCGCATTCTGGTCCGGCTGGCCATCGGTCTGCAGCGTGCCCTCGGCATAGATCTGGCAAGCCTGGGTGGCGAGGCCGAGCAGCTGGGTGCCGGGATCGAGCGTCTGGACCGGGATCTGCGCCTGGTTGCAATCGGCCAGCGTTGTGCCGCCGGCGTAGAAGGGCGTCGAGTCGGGCGCGACCGGATCGTTCGGGCCGACCGAACCGTCCTGCGGCACGACCGGCGCCAGCCCGGGGGGCGAGAAGCTGGCCCAGATCGCCTCGGCATGGCCGTTGACCCAGCCGACCACATGCAGCGCCACCAGCGCCACCCGGGCCTCGGCATATTGCGGTTCGCGGGGCACGCCGATCACTTGCCTGCCGCCATCCTCGTAGGTCGCCAGAAGCGGGACCTGCGCGGTGCGGACATAGGCGCCGGGCACCGCGAAACCGTCATCGACCACCGCCCAGGCGGCCTTGTACTCGATGTCGCCGATCTCGAAGAGCGCGCCCTCGGCGCTGGTTGCCGCCGCGAGCCCGGCCGCGGTGTTCCAGTCCTTGTCGAGGATGTTGCGGTACATCTGCGGATTGACGTGCTGGCTGAAATAGACCGCCCGGCGGTTCTGCGCGACGAGAAAGCCATCCGTTCCCGCCTGGGCGATCGAGTCGATGGCGTGGTCCTCCTTGCCGACCCGGAGCTTCAGCACCGGCGCGGCGGGCACGTCCCCGCCGGAGAAGGACCCCGCGATGGTCTGGTCCTGGGTCGGGAAGCCCTCGAAGCGCAGCGCGCCGTCCACCTCCTCCATCGACCACAGGAAGGCATTCCAGGCCCAGGTGTGGAACTGGCAGAAGCTCTGGGTGAAATCGCCTTCGGCGAGCTGCGTCGGATCGGGAATGCCCTGGCTGATCCATTCCGGCGGGATCGCGCAGCTGGCATCCTGGGCCAGGGCGGGCGCCCCGGGCAGGGCCAGGCAACAGACGGCGGCGAGGGCGTTGGATGAAATGCCTGCTTGGACAAATCGGAGGGCTGTCATGTGCGACTCCTTCAAGAGGAACGAGGGTTTCCCCTCAGGCGTACTGAGCTGCCATCGCTAAAATTCACTGTCCCCGGAAAGGCTTCCCTAGGGGTAACATGGTCGACGCTACGCTTGCCGACCCGCCCTGTCCACGATTCATTGGTTAAATTTCAGTTACTTCCGGAGGCCCTCTCCGGTTCGCCGGAGCGTGATTTCCGCACGCGCCGTCCCGCGCCGGACAGCCCGTCAGCCGGTCGCGCCGCCCGCCATGGCGCGGCGCGACTGGCGCGCCTCTTCGGCCAGCCAGGTCATGAAGGCGCATCGAGCGCGTTGCCTGGCCTTAGCTGGCGAATGGGGCATCACATCCTCAAGCCGCTGAGTTTTGCAACATGCATAACCGCCCCTTGCGCAAGAGGGTTTCCGAAGCAGTTTGGCGCGGTGCCGGGTGCTGAAATGTATCCGGCCTCATGGTGCGGCCACCGTCATGCCGCAGGCCAGCATGGTGTTCNGCCCCCCGCGGATGAAGGCTGCCTGTCCCCTGGCCGGAGCCGCGGATGGAGGGGGCAAGGCCTGCGGGGCTTGCGGCCTGCGTTCCGTCGCGTTGTCCGATCCCGGGCGGAATGGTCAGGATCAGCGCCGTGGCGACAGGGCCGGGGCCGGGGCGTTCGGACCGGTCCGCGCCAGCGGCACATCCTCCGGCGGGGGCCGCTCAGGTCCTCTTCAGGAGGCGAACCGACCCCGCGGACCGTTCGGGGAGGGACCGGGCGGAGCCCTTGGGGGCCGGACGGGCGGAGCCCCACAGGATCTCGCGGGACCGGGCCATGGTAGCGTCTTCGGCGGCCAGCCCGGCAATCCCGGCCTCCAGCTCCGCGACCTGTCGCCCGGCGAGGGCCAGCCGTTGGAGCTGGGCGCCGGCCACGTGCTCTGTCCGCGCGGCGACGTCCTCCCGGCGGGGGCGTTCGACATCGCCTTCGAGGCCGTAGGGCTGCAGCCCGCGCTCGACGATGCGCTGCGCGCTGTGCGCAAGGGCGGGCGCGTGATCCTGGCCGGGCTCTTCACCGGCAGGGCGGAGCTCGACCTCTTCGACATGGTGAACCGCGAGGTCAGCCTGGTCACGACGCTCGGCTACCGGGACTGCTTCCCGGAGCTGATCGGCCATATCGCGGCGGGGCGGTTCGCGCCCTCCCGCATCGTCACCCGCAAGGTGGCGCTGGACCGGGCGGTCGCGGAGGGTTTCGAGCCGCTCCTCGCCCGGCCGGAGGAATTCAAGATCCTCGTGCAGCCGAAAGGGCCGGGCGCGGGGGCAGGAGAGTTGACATGAGCAGTGATCTTTTCGATCTGGCGGGCCGCGTGGCCCTGGTCACCGGCGGGGCGTCGGGCATCGGGCTCGGCATCGCGACGGCGCTGGCCGGAGCCGGGGCCAAGGTGGTGATCGGCGACCTGAACGGCGCGGCGGCAGAGGCCGGAGCTGACCGCAAAGCTCTGAGCCGCCCGCAAGGCGACGACCCCCAAAGGCCCCTCCGGGGGCCTTTTTTCGCCTCTGCCTCAATTTTGATACTGGCCTTTGCCTATTGCATCGCAGTCATCCTCGCCTTCGGCCTGTCGGCACCCACCCGGCCATGCCTCTTCCGCCGGCATGTTCAGCCGAGTGATCTGTCCTCGGCCCGGCCATCCGACCCTGGTCCTGTCCGCGGACACCGCGTCGCAGTCCCTCCGGAGGCCGCGGGCAAAGGCGCCCGGCAGGCTGTCCCCGGCCTTTTCCTGCCAGGGAGCCCGCATGGCTTCCGTTGCGCAATGAGTGTGAATCGGCGTGCAATTCTGGCTCTGACTCAACGCGGGCACCGGCGGCTTTCGGCCCCCCGGTGGTGGATGCCCGCGCGGGCTGGGATCGAGAGCGCTGCCGCCATGTCGCCATGCCGGCCATCGGGCCGGTTCGGGACCAAGGGTCCAGGCCCGCGCAGTCAGAAGACGATGACCGGACGTCCGCGCATGCCGCCGGCAAGCAGGAGGCGCTGCGCTTCGGCCGCCTCTTCGGGAGCATGGACGGAATGCACCCGGGGCGCGATGATCCCGCGGGACGCGGCGGCGGCCAGTTCCTCCAGCCAGTCGGTGCGTTCCAGCACCTCGGGCACCATGACGGGCCTGACCGTCACGCGGGTCTCGCTCTGCGCATCCGGCCAGCCGCGCACCGGGATATAGATCCCGCCCTGGCGCAGCGCTCCGAAAGCCGCTTCGCCCAGCAGCGCGGTATCGAGGAGCGCGTCGGCCCCGCCGGGACAGGCCGCCCGGACCGCCCCGGCGAAATCGTCGCTGCGCGGGACCACCTCGGCCCCCAGCACCCGGACGGTTTCCGCCTCGTCTCCCGCCCGGAGCCTTGCATGGCGGCGCGGCCCGGGCAAGGCGGGCGCGGCGGCAAGGGGTGCCCCGACGGGCCCGGCCGCGCTATCATCGCCGCAAAGAAGGAGTCGCGGAGATGAAGATGGACCGGTCGGAAAACGTGCTCGGCGGCAAGCTGGAACCCTGCTCCATGGATCCGGTGACCGGGTTCTTCCGCAACGGCTGCTGCGATACCAACGACCAGGATGCCGGCAGCCACACGGTCTGCGTCGTGATGACCGCGGAATTTCTGGCCTATTCCAAGTATTTCGGCAACGACCTGTCGACCCCGCGGCCTGAATTCGGCTTTCCGGGGCTGAAACCGGGCGACCAGTGGTGCCTGTGCGCCTCGCGCTTCGCCCAGGCCCATGACGAGGGCGTCGCGCCGAAGGTCCGGCTGGAATCCACGCATCGCCGCGCGCTGGAGATCGTTCCGCTCGAGGTCCTGGAGCTCTACGCGGCGATCAAGTGAGCCGGGAATCGGCACGCCGCCACCACTTGAATAATCAAGATATATGAATTGACCCCTTGACCCATTCAGGAATTCGCTAATTCTATCGGGGCGGGAACTGCACGCGGCTGCCTGCCGCTGCAGGAGAACACCGAAAAAGAAAAGCGAAAGACGGACCGCGGCTGCGGTCAAGGGAGGAAAAATTGTCGGACAAGATGAACCGCAGGAAATTCCTGCGTGCGACGGCGCTTGCCGGTGGCACGGGCACTCTGGCCGCTCCGGCCGTTCTGGCCCAGGCGCCGCTTGTTATGAAGATGCAGACCTCTTGGTCGGCCTCGAACATCTGGCAGGAATTCGCGCAGGACTACGCCGACCGCGTGGAAGCCATGTCGGGCGGCCGCCTGAAGGTCGATCTTCTGCCTGCGGGCGCGGTCGTGGCGGCCTTCCAGGTGCTCGACGCGGTCAATGACGGGCTTCTGGATGCGGCGCATTCGGTGCCGGTCTACTGGTACGGCAAGAACAAGGCGGCCTCGCTCTTCGGCACCGGCCCGGTCTTCGGCGGCTCCGCCACGACCATGCTCAGCTGGTTCTACGAAGGCGGCGGCAAGGGCTATTACGACGAGCTGACCCAGGACATCATGGGACTCGATGTCGACGGCTATCTGGGCTTCCCGATGTTCGCCCAGCCCTTCGGCTGGTTCAAGCAGGAGGTCAACACGGCCGCCGACCTGCAGGGCTTCAAGTACCGCACCGTCGGGCTTGCCGCGGACCTGCTGCAGTCGATGGGCATGTCGGTGGCGCAGCTGCCGGGCGGCGAGATCGTCCCGGCGATGGAGCGCGGCGTGATCGATGCCTTCGAGTTCAACAACCCGAGCTCGGACAAGGATTTCGGCGCACAGGACGTGGCGAAGAACTACTACCTGTCCTCCTACCACCAGGCCTCGGAGAGCTTCGAGTTCCTGTTCTCCAAGTTCTTCATGGAGGATCTCGACGACGACCTGCGCGCGATCGTGAAATACGCGGTCGAATCCGCCTCGACCGCGAATACCGCCAAGGCGATGCGGCGCTATTCGGCCGACCTGAAATGGCTGCAGGAAGAGGCGGGAGTGACCGTGCACCGGACCTCGAAGGAGATCCTCGATGCCCAGCTCGCGGCCTGGGACAAGCTGATCCCGCAGCTGGAGGAGGACCCCTTCATGAAGAAGGTCCTCGACAGCCAGCGCGAATGGGTCGAGCAGGTCGCCTATTACGAGCTGATGAACGCGCCCGACTACGCGCTCGCCTTCGAGCATTACTTCCCGGGCAAGCTGAAACTCGGCTGAGTCCAGGACGGCGCCCTCCTCCGGACTCCCCGGGAGGGCGCCTTTTTCATTCGGGAACTCCCATGATCGCCTATATCCGTTTCGCCGACGCGCTTTCGGCGTGGTTCGGCAAGGCCTTTGCCTGGCTCATCCTGATGATGGCCCTCGGCACCGGCTACGAGGTCTTCGTCCGCTACGTGCTGAACAGCCCTACCGCCTGGGCGCTGGACGTCTCCTTCATCATGTACGGCGCGCTCTTCATGATGGCGGGCGCCTACACCCTGTCGCGCGGCGGCCATGTCCGCGGCGACTTCCTCTACCGCCTGTGGAGCCCGCGCTGGCAGGCGCGCATCGACCTGGTGCTCTATCTCGTCTTCTTCTTCCCCGGCGTCCTGGCGCTGGTCTTCGCGGGCTGGAAATACGCCGCGCGCAGCTGGGAATACGGCGAAGTCTCGGTCAACTCCCCCGCCGGGGTGCCGATCTACCAGTTCAAGACCGTGATCGTGCTCGCGGGCGTGCTGCTCTTCATCCAGGGCATCGCCCAGGTGATGCGCTGCATCCTCGCGATCCGCACCAATGAATGGCTCGCCGCCGAGGAGGACGTTCTGGAAACCGAGGACATCCTCATGGCCAGGGCCGCAGAGGCCGAGAAGGACGCCCATCCATGACCGATCCCATGGTCGCGCTCAGCATGCTGGGCCTCTTCATCCTGATGGTCTTCCTCGGCTTCCCGATCGCCTTCACGCTGATGGCGATGGGGCTGGGCTTCGGCTATTACGCCTATTTCGACGAGCGCCGGATGTGGCGAGACCACATGCGCCTGCCCGAAGATGCCTCCTGGTGGGACCAGGCCTCGACCTGGATGGACGGCTGGCTGAACAACCGGGTCTTCGACCTCTTCATCAACCAGAGCTTCACGGTGATGTCGAACGAGGTGCTGACCGCGGTGCCGCTGTTCCTGTTCATGGGCTACATCGTCGAGCGCGCGAACATCGTCGACCGGCTGTTCTCGACGCTGAACATCGCCTCGCGGAACGTGCCGGGCTCGATGGGCGTCGCCGCGCTGATCACCTGCGCGCTCTTCGCCACCGCCACGGGCATCGTCGGCGCGGTGGTGACGCTGATGGGGCTGCTGGCGCTGCCGGCGATGCTGAAGGCGCGCTACGACAATTCCTTCGCGGCCGGCATCATCTGCGCGGGCGGGACCCTCGGCATCCTGATCCCGCCCTCGATCATGCTGATCGTCTATGCGGCAGCCTCCAACGTCTCGATCGTGCGGCTCTATTCCGGGGCGCTGCTGCCCGGGCTGACGCTGGTCGGGCTCTACCTCGTCTACGTGATGGGCCGCGCGATGCTGCAGCCCTCGGTCGCGCCGAAGCCGCGCCCCGAGGACATTCCAGACGTGCCGGGCCTGACGCTGCTGTGGATGATCGCCACCAGCTTCCTGCCCCTGGCGCTGCTGATCATGGCGGTGCTGGGCTCGATCCTCTTCGGCCTCGCCACCCCGACAGAGGCCGCCTCGATCGGCGCGCTCGGCGGCATCCTGCTGGCCTTCCTCTACCGGTCGATGACCTGGGGGCGGCTGCGCGAGAGCGTCTACCTGACGGCGCGGACCACGGCGATGGTGTGCTGGCTGTTCATCGGCAGCTACATCTTCTCCTCGGTCTTTTCCTATCTCGGCGGCGAGCACGTGATCTCGGAATTCGTCAAGGGGCTCGACATGTCCCCGGTGATGTTCCTGATCATGGCGCAGCTGATCATCTTCCTGCTCGGCTGGCCGCTGGAATGGTCGGAGATCATCATCATCTTCGTGCCGATCTTCCTGCCGCTGCTGCCGCATTTCGGGATCGATCCGCTGTTCTTCGGCGTGCTGGTGGCGCTGAACCTGCAGACGTCCTTCCTGACGCCGCCGATGGCGATGTCGGCCTATTACCTCAAGGGCATCGCGCCCCCCGAGGTGCGGCTGACGCAGATCTTCGCGGGCTGCATGCCCTTCCTGTTCTGCGTGATCCTCGCGATGGTGGTGATGTATCTCGCCCCCGGCATCGTCTTCTACCTGCCGGAACTGATCTATGGCAGCTGACCGCAACCTGTCCGGCGCCTGCGGGCGCCGGGCCGTTCCCGCAGCAGGAGACACGGCATGAACAAGGCAATGGCGCTGATCGCCTTCGCGACCCTGGCAGCGTTTCTCGGCATCCTGATCCTGCATGTCCCGCATTGGGATCTGATCGCGGTGGCCGTGACGGTGATCCTGCTGGCGGCCTGGGATTTCCTGACTAGCGCGAGGGACGGGCGCTGAGCGCGCCCCCCTCGCCCGCCGCCCGCGCATTCAGCCGCTCGGCCTTGCGCTCGGGATCGTCGCCCGACGGCTCCATCCCCGGCGCATAGGCCACCACCTGCGAGCGGCCCGCCCGCTTGGCGGCATAAAGCGCCGCATCGACATCGGCCAGCATCTGCGCCGGCTCCCAGCTGTTGAACTGGCCGGTGGAGCACAGCCCGATGCTGGCCGAGACTTGGCACTGGCCGTCCGGCACCGCGATCGGCGTCTCCAGCGCGGCGATCATTTCCCCTGCGCGGCGGCGCAGCGCCGTCAGGTCGGTCTGGCCGGCCAGGATGATCAGGAATTCGTCGCCGCCGGTGCGCACCAGCGTGTCGGTCTCGCCGGTCCGCTCGAGCATCAGCCGGGCGACATGCTGCAGCACCACGTCGCCCGCAGCATGGCCCATCGTGTCATTCACCCGCTTGAAGTAGTCGAGATCGATCCCCATCAGCGTGAAGGCGGTCCCCTGCCGCCGGTGGCGGGCCAGCACCAGATCCAGCGCCCGGCGGTTCTTCAGCCCGGTGAGCGTATCGGTATAGGCCTGTTCCTCGGCCGCGATCCGCGCCGCCTGCAGGCGCAGGTTCAGTTCGTAGGACGCCGCCATCGCCGCCGATTTCGCCTCGGTCAGGTAGAGCATGTCCATGGTCGGATCGGTGGTCGCGAAATCGCTGGCATGCAGCCGGTAATGCCGGATCGCATCGAAGACATAGAGGCCGAAGGACAGGTTCAGGAGCAGCCCGCCATCCGCCGCGGCGGTCACCTCTCCGCGCAGCTGGGTCTGCGGATCGTCGCGGAAATAGAGCCGGAGCGGCGTGCCGGCCGCCTGCCGCAGCGCCTCGATCGAAAGCACTTCGCGCGGGCGCTTGAACCGGAACAGCTCGAACAGGCGGAAGCCGTGGAAATACCCGGCCTTGCGGGTCTTCTCCAGGGTCGGTCCGACATGCACGATGAGCCCCTCCGCATCGGCTTGCAGGTTCATCGGCATCAGCAGGTCCAGCGCCGCGCGCTCCAGCTTCATCTCCATCGCGCGGCTAGCCTCCGGCGGCCAGGTCGAAGCTGCGCCCGGAGGCGTAGCCGTTGTCGATCAGCCGGATGCCGACATGCGCCAGCCCGTCGCTCGGCGGCAGGCAGTCGAGCAGCACCAGCGCGCCGTAGTCATCCGCCATGGTACGCAGGAGCCCGACCAGCACATGTTCGAATCCCGGCAGATGCCATTCGCAGTCCAGCCGGTAGGACGCCTCGTCGACCGGCAGCAGCTCCAGCCGCGGCAGGTCAAGCTGCGGCACGGCCAGCCGCGCGCGGTCGGGCATCTCGTCGAGCGAATGCAGGAAATCCACGAAGGTCGCGCCGCCGAAGCGCAAGAGCCGCCGGACGGGTTCCAGGTTGGGATGGGACACCAGATAGGTGCCCAAGTCCTCCAGCACGCAGTCCCGCGGCTTGTCCAGGAAGGCGGCGGCGGCCGCGACCACATCGACGGTCAGCGCGTCGTCATAGATCAGCATCGCCTCGAAGCCGGCCGGGTCCACATCGGCCGCCTGCGCCACCTCGGCCCAGGCCCCGGCACCGTAGGTGTCGCGGAGGAAGCACTGCAGCGATTTGTTTATGAGCCCGTGCACCCGCACCCGTCCTTATCGGTTCCTCCGCAGGAGCCTAGGGACGGCCGGTTAACACCTCGCTAAATGCCGGGGGCCGGAACCGCAGGCGGACCGGCCAAACCCGGAAGAGACAGGAAAAATTTGCGGCATTCCGCCCGGCAATCCCGTCAGGCGGCGTCGTTGCGCGCGTCCTCCATCCGGTCGAGCCAATCCGGCAGGGCGGAAATGTCCGGCAGGACCGCGCTGGCCAGCGGCGCCAGCTGGCGCCGCGACGCCATCCCGGTCAGCACGCCGACGCGGTGGCAGCCCGCCGCCCGTGCCGCCATCAGGTCATGCGGCGCATCGCCGACCATCACCGTTTCCGCCGGATCGGCGCCGGTCATTTCCAGGAATGCCTCGATCTGGCCCGGTGCCGGCTTCTGGCCGAATCCGCAATCGCTGCCGATCACGTGATCGAAGCAATGCGCCACGCCCGAAGCGCGCAGATGCGCCATCGCGGGCGCGCGCGCGTCATTGGTGATGACGCCCAGGCTCAGCCCCCGTTCGCGCAGCCCGCCGAGCAGCGGCAAGAGCGGCGCGGCCTCGTGCTGAGGGGCGGATGCCGCCATGACGTTCATCCGCGACACCAGTCCGGCCGCCGACACGCCCGGCACATGCGGCAGGAGATTCCGGACGATGTCGCCCGGCGTCCCGCCGATGAGAACGCTGTCTTCCTCGAAGCGCCGGTCCTGCAGATCGAAGCCCACCGATGCCGCCATCTGCGCGGCTTTGGCATGGTCGCCCGATCCCAGTTCCAGAAGAAAGGAGGCGGCCCAGCCGCCCCATGTTGCCCGAAAGTCAAACAGCGTCCCGTCCTTGTCGAAAAGGACTGTCTTGATCATTAGCGCTCCTCCCAGTGGCCGCACTATGCCACGGAACCGCCCCGCCAGACAAGAAAGCCCGGACGGGACACGCAACCGCAGGTTTTTCAGGTCCAGTGCGGCACAGCCCCGCCGGGAAGATATTGCCGAGCGCGGCCGAAATCCAGCGGATTGCGCCCGGAATGGCCCGCCGCGGCGAGTACCCAGGAATCATCCATCAGCACGAAATCCAGAATCGCCGCCTGGATTTCCGGGTCCTCGAGGCCGGCCTTCAGCCCCTCGGCGGTCAGCCCCGAGGCATTAAGGAAAACCGGCAGCAGGTCCTCCTCAGAGGCCATCCAGGAAATGGCGCCGAGCGCCACGGCAGATGCGTTTTCAAGGTCCATGGCAGCAGCCTCCGGTTCGAGCCTTCGCAATTCGACTAAAATGCTCAAGGCTTCCTTAACTTCTCCCGTGGGAATGTGAAGCTGCAGAGCCGTCTTATGTGGAGACCCCCCGGATGCCGGGCCAGATTCTTGTCATCGATCCCGTTGCGGCAAACCGAATCGTCCTGCGCAGCCGCGTGGCCGTGTCGTGCCATTCCGTGGTGCAGGCCGACAGCCCCGACGAGGCCTTCGACCGCGTTGCCGAAATCCGGCCAGACCTGGTGCTGCTCGGCCCGGGCCTGACCGGCGGCATGGCCTGCGACATGGTCCGGAGGCTTGCCGGCTCCCCGGCCGGGCGCGGCCTGCCGGTGCTGATTCTCACCGCGTCCTCCGACCCCGGCGCGGTGCACGCGGACCTCGGACCGCGGACTCGCCGCGGGCTATGCGGCGGCGGGGGTCGAGTTCCTCGCCGTCGGCTCGGATGTGGGCGTGCTCGCGGGCGGGCTCAAGGCGCTCCGCGCCGCGTTCTGAACAGGGGCGCGGCGGACCTGATCCGCCGCCTCTGCCTCGGCGGTCCTGCCGCCGCAACCTAGGGAGGAAGACAGATGACGATTTTCAAGACCTCGATCCTGGCGGCCACGGCCCTCTCCGGCCTGCTCTCGGCGCTGCCCGTCATGGCGGAAACCACGCTGGTGCTGTCGAGCTGGCTGCCGCCGCGCCATCCGCTGGTGACCGGCGCGATTCGCCCCTGGGCGGAGAATGTCGAGGAGGCCACCGAAGGCCGGGTCAAGGTGCGGGTGCTGACCAAGCCGCTCGGAGCGCCGCCCGCGCATTTCGACATGGCCCGCGACGGCGTGGCCGACATCACCTACGGGCTGCATTCCTTCACCTCCGACGACCGCTTCCTGCGCTCGCGGGTCGGGCAGTTCTCCTTCCTCGGCAATGACGCGGCCGAGACCTCGAAGGCGTTCTGGACCACCTATACCGAGGATCTGGGCGCGGCCGAGGAACATGCCGGCACGCATCTCCTGGGCCTCTTCACCCACGGGCCGGGCGTTCTCCTGGCCAAGGACTGGCATTTCGACGACGATGGCGGCTTCCAGGGCTTCAAGGTCCGCACGCCGGGCGGCTATCCGGCCGAGCTGATGTCCGGCCTCGGCGCGACGACGCTCTTCATGTCCTCGCCCGAGGTCTACGAAAAGCTGACCCGCGGCGTGATCGACGGCATCTGCATGGCGATGGACTCGGTCGCCGCCTTCAAGCTGGAAAAGCACATCACCGACGTGATGACCGTGCCGGGCGGGCTCTACAACACCTCGTGGTTCCTCGTCATGAATGGGCCGAAATGGGACGGGCTGAGCGCCGAGGACCAGGCGGCGATCTCCTCGGTCTCGGGGCTTGCCTTCTCGGAACTGGCGGGCGCCGCCTGGAACGCGGCGGATGCCGACGGGCTGGCCGCGACCGAAAAGGAGGACATCGCGGTCTACGAGGCGCCCGCCGCGGTGCTCTCGGCGATCAGCGCCACCGCCGCGCCGATCGAGGCGGCCTGGATCGAGGCGGTCTCGGCCCAGGGCTACGACGCCGCCGCAGCGCTGGCCGCGATGCAGACCGAGAAGCCGGCCGAATGAGCGCCCATCTGACCTTGCCGAAGCCCGTCCGGGGGCTTCGGATCCTCGTCTCGAAGATCCTGCCGGCAGTGTCGGCAGGGCTGATCCTCGCCATGGTCGCGGTCACCGTCACCGACGTGATCGGCCGCTACCTGTTCAACGCGCCGCTGCCCGGCGCCTTCGAGCTGACGCAGGTCCTGCTTGCCGACCTGGTGCTGGCGGCGCTGCCGATCACCACGCTGAAGGGCGGCCATGTCGAGGTCGACCTGATGTCCTCGGTCTGGTCCGCCCGGATCGACCGCATCGCCTGCGCCTTCGGGGCGGGTGTGACCGCGCTGGTGCTGGTCGCGCTCAGCTGGACGGTCGGGCGGCACGGGCTGGGGCTGTTCCATGACGGCGCGCAGACTTTCGACCTGGCGCTGCCGCTCTGGCCGGCCGCGGCGCTCGGCACCCTGACCTTCGCGGCCAGCGCCCTGATCGCGCTGCTGCCGCATGACCATATCCGGAGGTTCTGAGCCATGGCCGAACCGCTGATCGCCATCGTCCTTCTCCTCGGCCTCGCCATGCTGCGGGTGCCGATCGCCTTCGCGATGATCGTCGTCGGCACCGTCGGCTTCGCGCTCCTGCGCGGGCTGGAGCCGACCCTGACCATGCTGGGCGGCACCGCCTATGACACGATCTTCAGCTATTCGCTGTCTGTCATTCCGCTCTTCATCTTCATGGGCAACCTGCTGGCGCATTCGGGCGTCGCGGGCGGGCTTTTCGCCGCCGCGCAGAAGCTGGTGCGCCGGCTGCCGGGCGGGCTCGCCATGGCGGCGGTGCTGAGCTGCGGCGGCTTCTCGGCGGTCTGGACCTGGCCGTGGCGGCGGAGGGGACGCGCTTCGGCGTCAACGGCGTCAATATCGGTCTGTTCTGCTCGACGCCGATGGTTGCGCTCAGCCGCAACCTGCCGCGCAAGCAGGCCTTCGAGATGCTGGTGACCGGCGAGTTCCTCGATGCCTCCCGCGCGCAGGAGCTGGGGCTGGTGAACCGGGTCGTNGCCTCGGGATCAGCTCGACGCCGCGGCGCAGGAGCTGGCGGCGGGCATCGCGGCCAAGCTGGGCGCGGCGGTGCGGATCGGCAAGGGCGTGTTCTACGACCAGCTCGAACGGCCGCTCGACGAGGCCTACGAGCTGACGGCGGCGGCGATGGTGGCGAACATGCTGGAGCCGGATACCGCGGAAGGCATCGCCGCCTTCCTCGAAAAGCGCGCGCCCGAGTACCGCCAGGACTGAGGCTCAGCCGGTCCGCCGGGCGCGGCGACGGCGCTGGCCATGGCGGTCTCGCCCGCCGCGCGCAGCCTGATCCGTCCCGCGCTGGTGCTGACCCAGGCGCTGCCGGTGTTCGCGCTGGCGCCGATCCTGACGCTGTGGCTCGGCTACGGGCTGTGGTCGAAGGTGCTGATGGCGGTGCTGATCATCTATTTCCCGGTGGCCTCGGCCTTCTTCGACGGGCTGATGCGCACGCCTGCGGGCTGGCTCGACCTCGCCCGCGTGATGGGCGCGCCGAAGGCAAGGGTGCTGTGGCACATGCGGGTGCCCGCGGCGATCCCGTCGCTGGCCTCGGGGCTGCGGCTGGCGGCGGTCTATGCGCCGATCGGCGCGATCATCGGCGAATGGGTCGGCGCCAGCCAGGGGCTGGGCTACCTGATGCTGCTCGCGAACGGGCGGGCGAAGATCGACCTGATGTTCGCCGCGCTGATCGTGCTGGCGGCGATGACGCTGATCCTGCACCGGGCGGTGGGCTGGGCCTGCGACCGGGCGGTGGCGCGGATGGGCTGAGCCTGCGGGCTCAGGCCACCTGCCGTCCGCCGCACCAGACGCCGCGGATCACCGGGAAGCCTTCGTCGGTCACCCGGAAGCGCAGCAGCCGGCCCGGTGCCGAAGCCCGGAAGCTGCGGCGCGGAAGTCTCCGCGCCCTGCCGCCGTTCCAGATCGCGCCAGCTCCGCCGGGTCATCGCCGTCCTAGCCCTCGTCTTCTTCCGCCGCCGCCGTCGCGGCCAGCATCGCGCGGATGCGTTCCTCGAGGATCGCGGGCGCGGGCACCGGCACCAGCTTGGTGCGCATCAAGGACGACCCCTCCGCAGAATACTGGTACTTCGCCGCATAGGAGGCCGAGACCGAGCTGACCCGCATCTTGGCCGAGGCCGAGAAGAAGCCGACCTTGCCGGTCACCGAGGCATTCACGACGGTCGAGCTGCGCTTGATGTTGGTCTCGCGCGAGGCGGAGATCGACAGCTTCAGCTCGATCAGCGTGTCGACGAACTGATAGAAACTCGGCACGAAGCCGAGTTCCAGCAGCGAATATTCCCGCCCGTCGCCGAGCTTGACCAGCAGCGTCCGTTCCGGCGTTCCGGCAGGCGGCGGCGGCTGGCCCTCCTCGGGCTCGGGATCGGGCATGTAGCCCGCCATCATCCGCGCGATCTTCAGCGAGACGAGGTCGAGCTCGTACTGCGCCTCGGCAATGCCCGTCCCGAGAAGGCGGACCATCTCGGGGAACGGGGTGTTGGTCATTTCCGTGCTGACGGACATCGGATTCCCTTTCGCTCAAGCCCCGCCTCAGGACGTGGGCGCCCCGGCCAGCCCCAGCGTCACGCGGTCCGACTCCAGCTTGATCCGGCGGCGCTCCTCCTCGGTCTCCATGAAGGACTGGATCCGGTCCTCCAGCGCGGTCGGCGTCGGCACCGGCACGATCTTGGTGCGCAGGATCGAGGCGCCCTCGGCCGAATAGGAATACTTGGCGGCATAGGTGGCATCGACCTGGCTGGTCGAGACGTCGCGGCTGTAGCTGTTGGATTTGCGCGTCCCCCAGAAGCTGCGCTTGCGCCGCGACGAGCTGTCGACCGAGCTGGCCTTGTTGGTCGTGGTGCGGCTGTATTCCCGCGTCCGGGTGATCTTGATCGCGATCTTCACCTCGATGATCGTGTCGACGAACTGGTAGAAGGTCGGCGCGAAACCGAGCTCCAGCATCGACAGCCGGGTCGGCACCCGGACCTGAAGCTTCTTCTGGTCGTCGGTCAGCCCCGAGATCATCGCCGCCCCGTCGGACCCCGACAGGTCGATGCCGTGCATGTCCTTCACGACCTTCTTCAGCAGGTCGATCAGCTTGATCGCCTCCGCCTCGTCCACCGCGCCGGTGACCGCGTCATCCATGATCGCATAGGCCACGGCCTCGGGCAGGGTCATGTATTCGTAGCCGAAGAAGACGCGGCTGTCGTCGAAGCTGACATTGCCCTCCTCGTCATAGACCGTGGTCAGCCCGCCCATCATCTCGGCGGTGTTGATCGAATTCTCGTCCAGCTTGGCCTGGCCGTCGGCGATGGCGAAGGCCATCTGCCGGATCATGTCGCCCATCGGGACGTTCAGAAGCTCCTGTCCGATGCCCATCTTGTCGTCTCCCTTCCCTCCGGGTCAGTCCCGGCCCTAGCTGATGTCCTGCTGGTATTCCCGCTTGAGCAGGTCGGTGAAAATCTCGGGCGGCGGCAACGAGACCAGCCGCGCGGCGATCGAGGACATGCCCTCGGCCGAGACCGAGAACTTGCGCGCATAGCCGACATCGACCGAAGCCGCGGCCATGAAGACGCCGTACTGCACCCCCACCTGCACGCCGACATTGACCGAGGTCTCGGTGCTTTCGGAGACTTGGAAGCTCAGCTTCGCCTCCACCGTCGCCTCGGTGAAGCTGTAGAAGGCCGGCACGAAGCCCAGGGACAGCAGGTTGTAGGTCCTGTCGCCGATCTCGACCTCGGTTTCCGACATCGCCTTCGCCAGCTCGATCGAATTGCGGTCGAGCGCCGCCTGCGCCTGGGCAATCGAGATGCCCAGCCGCTCGATGATCTGCGGCAGCGGAGCCGACAGCAGCGAGCGCGTGACCTGGGGCGTCTCGGCCATGCTCTACTCCTCCCCCGCCAGGTAGGTCTTGATCGTCTCGAGGAATTGCGGCGGCGCCGGGATCGACACCAGCCGCGCCGAGATCGCCGAATTGCCGGTCACGTTCATCTCGAACTGCCGCGAGAACCGCACATCGACCGAGGCGCCGACCGCGACCGTGCGGTTGCCGGTATTCTGCCGCGTCAGGCTCGATTGCGAGCTGCGCGAGAATTCCCGCGTGACGGTGATGCCCTCGGTGCCCGAAACCTGGATCGAGCGGCTTTCCGAGGTGTAGAGCGTCAGCTGGAAGGGCGCGGTCTTGCCGAAGACGGTGACGATGTTGCCCTCGGCCGAGGCCTGGTAGTCGACGGGCGGCGCCTTGCCGTTGATGTCGTCGCGCAGGTTCACCGCATAGGCGTTCGGGCTGCCGGCGGCATTGCCGCCCGCCGCCGCCCCGCGGAACGGGAAATCGGTGCCGTCGATCGTGCATTTCTTTCCCGACAGCGCCAGCGGCTGCGGCCGGTAGACGAAGACGAAGCCGTTTCCGGGCGTCAGCGGCGGGGCCAGCTTGTCGGGCGACACCCCGGTGATCTGCGTTCCGCTCGGCGCGTCGCAGAACACGTAATAGGCGGTGCGCCCGGCCTGCTTGACCGTCGCCTTGCGCCAGGCGACCTGGTCGGCTGGGCCGCCCGCCGCGATGGCATCGGCCGAGCCGCGCGACGGCACGATGGTCATCTGCCCGGCGGTTCTGCACATGCATGGCGAGCTGATGCGGGCGCTCTGCGGCGCCTGCGGGGCGCGCTGGGACGCGCCGGCCGAGATGGCGGTTGCGGATGCCTGCCCGTCCTGCGGCAAGGCGGCGACCCGGCCCGATGTCGTGTGGTTCGGGGAGTATCCCTATCACATGGAGGAGATCTGGGACGCGATCCGGGCGGCCGAGCTGTTCGTGGCGATCGGCACCTCGGGGCAGGTCTATCCGGCTGCGGCCTTCGTGCAGGATGCGGGAAGGGCCGGGGTGGAGACGCTCGAGCTCAATCTCGAACGCTCCGATGTCAGCCACGACTTTGACGAGACCCGGCAGGGACCTGCGACGGAGCTGGTCCCGGCCTGGGTCGAAGAGGTGCTGGCGGGGCGTTAGCCCTGCTTCGGCAGCGCCTGCATCAGCGGCAGGAACTGCGCCATCTCGGGGCCGCGTGCCTTGCCGGTCAGCGCCTTGCGCAGCGGCATGAACAGGCCCTTGCCCTTGCGGCCGGTCTTGTCCTTCACGGCGGCGGTCCAGGTGCCCCAGGTCGCATCGTCGAAGGGCAGGGGCGGCAGCATCGCCATCGCCTCGGCAATGAATTCGCGGTCGGCCTCGTCCACCTCGGCGACGGCCCCGTCGCGCAGGATCTCCCACCAGCCGGCGATGGCGGCGCGGGTTTCCACGTTCTCGTGGATCAGCGCCCAGAAATCGGCGGCCAGCGCATCGGGCACGCCCGCGGCGGCGATGTCGGCGGCGACGGCCCCGAGCGGCAGGCTGCCCAGATGGCGCGCGGTCAGCGGCAGCAGGTCGGCCTCGTCGAATTTCGTCGGGGCGGCGCCGAAATGGCCGATGTCGAAGCCCTCGACGATCTCGTCCATCGAGCTGCGAAGCTCCACCGGCTGCGAGGACCCGAGGCGCGCCATGTGGCTGAGGATCGCCATCGGCTCGATGCCGTTGGCGCGCAGGTCGCGCAGGCTGAGCGTGCCGAGACGCTTCGACAGCGCTTCGCCCTGCGGGCCGGTCAGCAGCGAATGGTGGGCGAATTCCGGCACCTTGCCGCCGAAGGCGTCGATCATCTGGATCTGGGTGGCGGTGTTGGTGACGTGGTCGGAGCCGCGCACGACATGGGTGACGCCCATTTCGGCGTCATCGATGACCGAGGCCAGCGTGTAGAGCACCTGGCCGTCGCCGCGGATCAGCACAGGATCGGAGACCGAGGCCGCGTCGATCGAGATCGCGCCGAGGATGCCGTCGACCCATTCGATCCGCTCCTGGTCGAGGAGGAACCGCCAGTGGCCGGGCCGCTCGGCGCGCAGCTTGTCCTTCTCCTCGCCGGAGAGGCCGAGCGCGGCGCGGTCATAGACCGGCGGCTTGCCCATGTTGAGCTGCTTCTTGCGCTTCAGGTCGAGCTCGGTCGGGGTCTCGAAGCATTCGTAGAACCGGCCCATGCCGCGGAACTTCTCGGCGGCGGCGGCATAGCGGTCGAGGCGCTTGGACTGGTATTCCACGCGGTCCCAGGTGAAGCCCAGCCATTCCAGATCGGCGAAGATCCCGTCGATGTATTCCTGCTTGGAGCGTTCCTGGTCGGTATCGTCGATGCGCAGGATGAAGGTGCCCCCGGCCTTGCGGGCGATGGCGTAGTTCATCAGCGCGGCGCGCAGGTTGCCGATATGCAGGTAGCCCGTGGGGGAGGGCGCGAAACGGGTGGTGGTCATGGCGGTTCTCCTGTCGGCGCTGGCTAACCACATCGCGCGCACGGTGTCCAGAAATCCGCGCCGGAGCCAGCCGGGAGAGGGCCGGGCCCTCTCCCGGGCCCTCACCCGGCGCCCTGTGACGACGCGGTCGCTAGGCGGCGGGCCGGGCGGCTGCCATGAGGGAGGCATGACAGATGACGCCGAACCGCCCGCCTTCGGGCTTGCCCCCGGCCTCGGGGATATCGAGGAGATCGCCCGCGCCACGCTGGAGGCGCTGCCGCCGCGTTTCGCGCCTGCTGCGCGGCAGGTGGCGCTGCGGGTCGAGGACCTCGCCCCCGAAGAGATGCTGCGCGATCTGGAGATCGCCGATCCCTACGAGCTGACCGGGCTCTATGACGGCATCCCGATGACGGAGAAATCGGTGATGGACCAGCCCGCAGGGCCGGACACGATCTGGCTGTTCCGGCTGGCGATCCTCGACGAATGGATCGCGCGCGGCGATGTCGGCCTCGAGGACCTGGTTGCCCATGTCACCGTGCACGAGCTGGCGCATCACTTCGGCTGGTCGGATGATGACATCGCCGTGATAGACCGCTGGTGGGAGTGATATCTGCCGAAAATCCTGCGCTAATCCCGCTCGACCCGCGGCGGATGCGTCCTAGGTCCGCCGTCAGAACAGGGAGACACGCGACATGACGAAGATCACCCGCCGCCAGGCGCTGACCACTGCAGCCGCCGCGCCGCTGGCTGCCGCAATGCCGGGGATATCCATGGCTTCCGCCGAGATGAAGGGGGCGTCGATGCCTCCGAAGTTCTTCCGCTTCCAGCTGGGAAGCTTCGAGGTCACGACCCTTCTGGGCGGCACGCAGACCCGCGACAACGCCCAGTCGATCTTCGGCACCAACGTGACCGAGGACGAGTTCGCCGAAGTGTCGCGCGCCAATTTCATCCCGGCCGACAAGGCGCAGTTCTTCTTTACGCCGATGCTGGTCAATACCGGATCCGAGCTGGTGCTGTTCGATACCGGCCTCTCGCCCGAGCCGCTGGCCGCGGCGCTCGAGGCTGCGGGCTACGGCACTGACATGGTCGACAAGGTGGTGATCACCCATATGCATGGCGACCATATCGGCGGGCTGATGTCGGGCGACGATGCGACCTTCGCCAATGCCGGGCATGTCTCGGGCGCGGCGGAGAACAATTACTGGGCCTCGGCGGAAAACGAGGGCTACGAGGCGAAGATCCGGCCTCTGGCGGAGCGGTTCAGCTTCATCGATCCGGGCGCCTCGGTGGCTTCGGGCATCACCGCGGTCGAGGCCTATGGGCATACGCCGGGGCACATGGGCTACATGTGGAAAGCGACGGCCAGCAGATGATGCTGTTTGCCGATACCGCCAACCATTACGTCTGGTCGCTGGGCTATCCCGACTGGGAGGTCCGCTTCGACATGGACAAGGCGCAGGCAGCCGCGACGCGGAAGAAGGTGATGGGCATGCTGGCCGCAGACCGCATTCCGGCGATCGGCTATCACATGCCTTTCCCGGCGCTCGGCCATGTCGCGCCGCGCGGCGAGGGCGGCTACGCCTGGGTGCCGGCCTCGTACCAGACCTATCTGGAGTGAGGCGCCGGGGCCGGTTGCAGCCGGCCCCGTCCGCCCCCATGGTGGCGGGGACGCAAGCTGCAAGGGAGCTGCCTCGTGACCGATCCGATGCCGCGCGAGGCCTGCCTCGCCCGCCTGAGCGAGATGCCCCGCGGTGGCCGCGGGCGGGCTTTTCGCCACCCGCGCGGGCGGGATCGCCGTGCAGATGCTGATCGCGCCGCTTCTGGCCCGCGACTGGTCGCTGCGCGCGCAGGTCAATGGCGGCGGCATCAAGGGCGCGGGCGCCGTGATCGGCCAGATGGAACGCGGCCTCGCCTTCGCCTCGGTGCTGACCGGCAATGTCGCCGGGATCGCCGTGCTGGTCGCGGCGAAATCCATCCTGCGCTTTTCGGATGCGCAGAAGAGCCGCAAGATCGCCGAATACGTGATCATCGGCACCATGGCCTCGGTCGGCTGGGCCGTCCTGACCGGGATCGCGACGCGGATGCTGGTGCTGGGCCTGCTGCCCGGCGGCATTCCCGGCCTGCTCCTCCCTTGAGTTTGCCCGCCCGGTCCCTTATCTTCCATGCGTTAGTCAGGAGCGCAACATGTTCGGAATCCCCGGCAAGCAGGCCGTGACCCTCACCCCGGCCGCCGCCAAGCAGATCAATACCCTGATGGCCAGGGACGACCGCCAGGGGCTGCGCATCGGCGTCAAGAAGGGCGGCTGCGCGGGCATGGAATACACCATGGAATACGTCTCCGAGGTCGACCCGATGGACGAGGTCGTCGAACAGGACGGCGCGCGCGTGATGATCGCGCCGATGGCCCAGATGTTCCTCTTCGGCACCGAGATCGACTACGAGGTCTCGCTGCTCGAGGCCGGATTCAAGTTCCGCAATCCCAATGTCGTGGATGCCTGCGGCTGCGGCGAATCGATCAAGTTCGCCGATCCCCAGCAGAGCTGAGCCCGCTCACATCGCGACCAGCCCCCGCGCCCTCGCCATCGCGAGGGCGTCTGCATGCGTGCCGACCTGCAGCTTGCGGCAGATGTCATGCAGGATCCGCCGCAGCAGCGGCAGCGCCGCGCCGATCTCGCGCGCGATCTCCAGCAGGCCGCGCCCCTCCGCCATCGAGACGAGTATCCGCTTCTCCAGCGCCGTCAGGGCCACGAAGCCCGCGCCGAACACGGCCGAATTGTCCTCTGCCTCGCGGTCGGGCGCGGAAAGCTGCAGCGACAGCATCGCCCCGATCGCCGCGAAGTTCCGCGCAGCGGCGGCGCCGAACAGGTCGCGCGGGTCTTCCTCGCAGGTGATGGCAAGCAGCCGCCGCAGCCCCCCCGACCGGAATTCCGCCGACAGGCAGTAGCGCAGCCCGGCCCGCGCCCTCTTCCGCCCCCGGCTGCCAGAGCCCGGCGCCGTTCTCGACGATGGCGGGCGCATCGCCCAGCCCCAGCGCCGCGTGCAGGGCCGCAATCTCGGCGGCGGTCTTGGAGCTGGCGAGGACCAGCGGGATCCCCAGCGCCTTCAGCCGCTCCAGCGCCGGGCGGGCCGGCGTCCAGTCATAGCTGGCATGGTCGAGAAGCGTTCCGTCGAGATCGGTGAAGACAAGCCAGGTCAGGGCGCTGTTCCGTTCCGTTGCCGCCGGCCTGTTGTGCCGGCAGGGTCAGGGAACACCAAATCCCCTCCCCTGCCAAGTGCTGCGTCGCGGCGAAGCTCAGACATGCTGCCCGGCATTCACCTCGATCTCGGTACCGGTGACATAGGAGGACTCGGGCGAGCAGAGGAAGAAGATCACGTCGGCGACCTCCGAGGGCTGGCCGAGCCGGCGCAGCGGCAGGGTCTCGACGATCTTCTCCGTCCCCGGAGACAGGATCGAGGTCTCGATCTCGCCCGGCGCGATCGCGTTGACCCGCACGCCCATCGGCCCGAAATCATGCGCCATCTCGCGGGTCAGGGCCTTCAGCGCCGCCTTCGAGGTCGAATAGGCCGCCCCGGCGAAGGGATGGATCTGGTTGCCGGCGATGGAGGTGACGTTGACCACGGCCCCCTTGGCGGCCGACAGCTCGTCCTTCAGCCCGCGCGCCAGCACGATCGGCGCGAAGAAGTTCACGTGGAACACCTTGCCCCAGGTGCGCAGGTCGGTGTCGAGCGTGTTCAGGCGCCCGCCCTCCCCGTCCTTCGGCGAGATGCCCGCATTGTTGACCAGCGCGTCGAGCCGGCCGTCCAGCTTGCCGCGGATCACCTCGATCGCGTCGATCGTGCTCGCCGGGTCGCCCAGGTCGATCTGGATGTGGTTCTCCTCGCCGCCGGGCCAGGGGCAGCGCGGATCGAAGGGCTGGCGCGAACAGGTCAGCACCCTCCAGCCCTCGGCGGAGAAGCGTTTCACCGTCGCATGTCCGATCCCGCGGCTGGCGCCGGTCAGGAGCAGGGTCTTCTGGGATGCCATGGCACGTTCCTTCCTCGTTACCTGCGCAATCTAGGCACAGTCCCGCGGCTTTGAAAGCTGCCCTTGAGTGATCATCCCCGACAGATTAGGACGGGCCAGTCCCCCGAGGTGCGCGAGATGAAAAAACAGATGTCCCAGACCCGCGACTGGATCGCAACCGCCAAGACCCTGTCCGAGGCGCTCCCCTACCTGCAGCGCTACGAAGGCGCGACGATCGTCATCAAGCTCGGCGGACACGCCATGGGCTCGGACGAGGCGATGGAGGAATTCGCCCGCGACATCGTGCTGATGCGGCAGGTCGGCGTGCATCCGGTGATCGTCCATGGCGGCGGTCCGATGATCAACTCGATGCTCAAGCGGCTCGACATCCAGTCGGAATTCGTCAACGGCAAGCGCGTCACCGACGAAGCCACCGTCGAGGTGGTCGAGATGGTCCTGTCCGGCCTGATCAACAAGCGCGTCGTGCAGGCGATCAACGACCAGGGCGGCCGCGCGGTCGGCATCTCCGGCAAGGATGCCGGGCTGATGATCTGCCGCCAGGACGACCCGTCGCTGGGCCTCGTCGGCACGCCCGAGACCGTCGACACGCGGCTCCTGGAAACGCTGACCGCGGGCGAGCTGATCCCGGTGATCGCGCCCCTGGGCGTCAGCCGCGACGGCGAGACGATGAACGTGAACGGCGACACCGCGGCCGGCGCCATCGCAGGCGCGCTGCAGGCACGGCGCCTGCTGCTGCTGACCGACGTGGCCGGCGTGAAGAACGCCAATGGCGATGTCATGACCGAGCTGACCGCGACGCAGATCCGCGAGATGACCGACGAGGGCGTGATCGCCGGCGGCATGATCCCGAAGACGGAGACCGCGCTCGACGCGCTGGCGCGCGGCGTCCGCGCGGCGGTGATCCTCGACGGCCGGGTGCCGAATGCCTGCCTTCTGGAGCTGTTCACCGATCACGGTGTCGGCTCGATGATCCGCCGCGGCTGACACGGGAGCGACCGCCATGCCCCGCCTGATCCTCACCCGCCATGCCAAATCCGACTGGTCGCACGAGGATTTGAGCGATCACGACCGGCCGCTGAATGCCCGCGGCCGGGCCGCCGCGCCGCTGATCGGCCGCGAACTGGCCGGGCGCGGCCTGGTGCCCGACCAGGTGCTCTGCTCCTCGGCGCAGCGCACCCAGGAAACCTGGGCCGGCATCGCCGCCGAACTGCCCGGCGCGGCAGAGGCCGAGATCCTGCCCGCGCTCTACCACGCCTCCCCGGAAACCATGCTGGCCGTGCTGCAGGGCGCCAAGGGCGAGGTGGTGGCGATGATCGGCCACAATCCGGGCATCGGCGCACTGGCCCACCAGCTGCTGGGCGCCGGTCCTGCGCATCCGAAATTCGGCATCTATCCGACCGGCGCGACACTGGTCGCCGAGATCGCCGACTGGACCGGGCTGGAGAACGGCCGGGCACGGCTGGTGGATTTCTTCGTCCCCCGCGACCTGCCCGGCCATCCCTGACCGGCCTCCGCCGGATCAGGCCGCGCCGCCCGGCGCGCCCGAGAAGATGATCCGCACGTCCTCGGCGCGGGCCACGAACTGGCAGGCCAGCCGCCAGCGCGGCGGCATGTCCTTCACCTCGGCCGCCTCGATATCCGCGGCGGTGAGCTTGCCCAGCTCCTTCAGCTTGGATTTCTCCTTCTCGGTCAGCGCCAGGCCCATCTTGCTGCCGGGGCTGTAGTATTCCACCTCGATCTGGCAGGAACCGCAATCGCCGTTCTGGCAATCGAACGGGATCGGGATCCGGTGCTCCTCGGCCAGGCCGAGCACGGTCCTGGCACTGCCGGCGCTGGCATAGACGGTCTTGTCCTGGTGCATGATCGGCGACGAGGAAGTGACGTTGGCCATGATTGGTCCCCTTCTGGCGGCTTGCCGGGCGAAGGCCGGACAGGCCAGGTCACGTGCCGGAGGACTACCCCCCGGCATCCTGCCGGAGCAGGGACCGGGCCAAGCGGGACCGGACACCGGAACTGGCCGGATCAGCGGCGGCTTTCCCGCGCCATCAGCTCGGCATGGAGCTCGGGCGCAAGCGCGTGCAGGCTGTCCATCAGGCGCTCGGCCCGGTCGCGGATGCTCGCGGCCTCGGCAGCCTTCGCCGCCTCGATGCGGTCGCGCAGCTCCAGCGCCTTCGCCATCTCCGGCTCCCGGCGCAGATCGGGATCCCGGTCGGCAAGCGCCTTCAGCGCGTCGAACAGCGTGCCGAGCTGGCTTCCGTAGCTGGCGACCTCCTCGGTGATGCGGCGCTCGACCTCCGGCACGCCGGCGAAATCCGGCGCGATGGACTGCGCGACATCCCCCGACAGGGGGGCACGGAAGATGGCTGAGAAGGGAAAGACGTTCATGGCGGCGCTCCGGCAGGGACAAGGCGGTGCCATGATACGGCGGACAGGCCGCCGCGCGAGGATTTCCGCGGCGGGGGACGGCAGAGCGCCCCCCGCAAGGCGGTCAGTGCCCGAGGATCTGGCTCAGGAACAGCTTGGTCCGCTCGGATTGCGGGTTGTTGAAGAAGGCCTTCGGTTCGTTCTGCTCGACGATCTGGCCCTGGTCCATGAAGATCACCCGGTTCGCCACCGCCTGGGCAAAGCCCATTTCGTGCGTCACGCAGAGCATGGTCATGCCCTCCTCGGCGAGCTGGATCATGGTGTCGAGCACCTCCTTGATCATCTCCGGATCGAGCGCCGAGGTCGGCTCGTCGAAGAGCATGATCTTGGGCCGCATGCAGAGGCTGCGCGCGATGGCGACCCGCTGCTGCTGGCCGCCCGACAGCTGGCCGGGATACTTGTTGGCCTGATCCGGGATCTTCACCTTCTCGAGGAAGTGCATCGCCGTCTCGATCGCTTCCTTCTTCGGGATCTTGCGGACCCAGATCGGCGCCAGCGTGCAGTTCTCGAGGATCGTCAGATGCGGGAAGAGGTTGAAATGCTGGAAGCACATCCCGACCTCGGAGCGGATCTTGTCGATGTTCTTCAGATCCGACGACAGGACCGTGCCGTCGACGGTGATCTTGCCCTCCTGGTGCTCCTCCAGCGCGTTGATGCAGCGGATCATGGTGGACTTGCCGGAGCCGGACGGCCCGCAGATCACGATCCGCTCGCCGCGATAGACGGTCAGGTCGATGTCGCGCAGCACGTGGAACTGTCCGTACCACTTGTTCATGCCCTGGATCGAGATCGCCACCTCGTCGGAGACGGTCATGGCCGGGGCGGTGTTCACTGCAGTGTCGGTCATGGGTTTTCCTCAGCGGTGGCCGGTGTTGAGCTTGCGTTCGAGGTACATGGAGTATCTCGACATCGAGAAGCAGAAGATGAAGAAGACGAAGCCGATGAAGGCGAAGAGCTCCCAGTAGATGCCCTGCCAGGCGCTGTCGGCGCGGATCGCGTTCGACAGGCCGATCGGATCGAGGATGCCGATGATCGAGACCAGCGTGGTGTCCTTGAAGAGGCCGATGAAGGTCGAGACGATCCCCGGAATGGCGATCTTCAGCGCCTGCGGCATGATGATCAGCCGCTGCGCCTGCCAGTAGTCGAGCCCGAGGCTGTCGGCGGCCTCGTACTGCCCCTTGGGCAGCGCCGCGAGCCCGCCGCGGATCACCTCGGCGATATAGGCGGCGGAGAACAGCGTCGCCATGATGATGACGCGCACGATCAGGTCGAAATTCGTCCCCGGCGGCATGAAGTAGTTCAGCAGCGTCGAGGCGACGAAGAGGAGCGTGATCAAGGGCACGCCGCGGATGAACTCGATGAAGCCGATCGACACGGTGCGCACGATGAAGAGGTCGGTCTGCCGTCCCAGCGCCAGCATGATGCCCAGGGGCAGCGACAGGGTGATCGCGGTGACGCCGATCACGACCGAGACCATGAAGCCGCCGAACTGGGTGGAATCGACCGGCTCCAGCCCCAGCGGGATGACCGCATGCAGCCCGTTCACGACCGGCTCCATGGCGAAGACCCACCACAGCACCGGCAGGATCAGCCCGGCGGCGATGGCGAGGATGCCGTTGACCTTGGCCAGCGCCGTCCAGGCGGCGAAGCCGATGCCGAAGCCCGCCAGCACCAGCACCGGCTGCCAGACCGAGCCGCCCCAGAGCAGCCAGGCCCCGAGGAACGGGAACAGCGCCGAAAAGACCATCATCTTGCGCGGCAGCTGGGTGAACAGGATCGGCGCCAGCGCCCCCAGCATCAGGATGAAGGTCAGGTTCGGCCGCCAGTAGAGCTCGGGCGGATAGAAGCCGTAGACCAGCTGGAAGAACCGTTCGTGGATCACCGCCCAGCAGGCGCCGGAATGGCCGGTGCCGTAGCGCTGGTCGATGATCTCGCGGCACTCGGCCAGGCTTTCGGCATGCCAGACCGACAGGAAGACCCAGGGCAGCAGATGCGACAGCAGCAGGAAGATGACGAAGGCCATCACCAGCGTCATCGCCGCGTTCAGCGGCCCGTCGAACAGGTTGCGCCGGATCCAGCCGGCCGGACCGACCGAGGTCACCGGCGCAGGCTTGGCATCGAGCATCCGGGTGCGGACAAAGGGTTGGAACTCCATTCTACCGCTCCTTCAGCTTGACGCGCTGGTTGTAGATGTTGAACGCGCCCGAGATGCACAGCGAGATCGCCAGATAGACCAGCATGGTCAGCAGCACGCATTCGAGTTCCCGCCCCGACTGGTTCAGCGTGATCCCCATCAGCGTGCCGGTGAGGTCCATGTAGCCGACCGCAATGGCCAGCGAGCTGTTCTTGGTCAGGTTCAGGTATTGCGAGATCAGCGGCGGGATGATGACCCGCAGCGCCTGCGGCAGGATCACCAGCCGCATGGTGCGCGACGGGCGCAGGCCGAGGGCGGCGGCGGCCTCGCTCTGGCCCTTGGAAATCGCCATGATGCCGCCGCGCACGATCTCGGCGATGAAGGCGGCCGTGTAGAAGCTCAGCGCCAGCCAGAGCGCGATCAGCGAGTTGCGCAGGTGGATGCCGCCGCCAAAATTGAAGCCCTTCAGCTCGGGATAGCCGAGATGGAAGCCGAGGATCGCCAGCACCGCCAGCACCGGCACGACGATGACGCCCAGCGTCTTGTACCAGGTGGTCGGGCGCAGCCCGGTGCGGTTCTGGATGCGGTCGGCCTGGCGCCCGATCAGCTTGGCGGCATAGATGCCCGCCCCCAGCACGGCGAGGATCGCCAGGAGGTCGATGCTGATGTCGAAGATGCCGAAGAAGCTGAAATCGCCGAGGCTGCGCGAGAACAGCGGTTCGGGGATGTAGACCCCGCGGTTGGTGAAGGCGGCGGCGTCGAAGACCATCGAGGCCGCCGGATCGTCGCCGCGGAAATCCCGCGGCTGCGGCAGCGCCTCGATCATCACCGCCATGGCCAGCACGATCCACAGCAGCACCGGCACGTTGCGGAAGGTCTCGACGTAGATCGTCATGACCCGCGCCACCAGCCAGTTGTGCGACAGCCGCAGCACCCCCACCAGCACGCCGATCACCGTCGCCAGCGTGCAGCCGAGAAAGGCGACCAGCAGCGTGTTCAGGAGCCCGACGAAGGCGGCGCGGGCATGGATGTCCTGGTTGTCGTATTCGATGAGCCGCTGGTTGATGTCATAGCCGGCCGGCTCGCCGAGGAAGCCGAAATCGATCGGCTTGCCCAGATCCGCGAGGTTCTGGGTGACATTGGCACCTAGCCAGAAAAACAGGGCCAGCACACCGATCAGCGTCGCCACCTGGATGGTCATCGACCGGTAGCGGGTGTCGTAGATCAGCTGGGAGAATTGGAAGCCGCCCTGGGGCGGGTCGCTCGCAGTGGCCATAAATGCTCCTTCGGGAAACGCAGCCGGGATTGCGCCGGATAGACGAAGGGCGCGGAGTGACCCGCGCCCTGTGCAGTCTTCAGCGGAACGGCGGTGCGTACATCAGGCCGCCCTCGGTCCACTGCGCGTTCAGGCCGCGCGCCAGGCCGATCGGGGTGCCTTCGCCGATGTATTTCTCGAAGATCTCGCCGTAGTTGCCTTCGGCCTTGACGGCGTTCATCGCCCAGTCCTGCGACAGGCCCAGCATCTCGCCCAGATTGCCCTCGGTGCCCAGCAGGCGGGCGATCTCGGGATTCTCGGTGGAGGCGGCAAGCTCGTCGATATTCGCGGAGGTCACGCCCAGCTCCTCGGCGGCGATCAGCGCGTTGAGCGTCCAGCGGGCGATGTCGGCCCAGTGGTCGTCGCCATGGCGCACGAGCGGGCCGAGCGGCTCCTTGGAGATGATCTCCGGCAGGATCACGTGCTCGCCCGGCGCTTCGAAGGAGGCGCGGGTCGCGGCGAGGCCGGAGGCGTCGGTGGTGTAGACGTCGCAGGCGCCGGCCAGGTACTGCTGCTGCGCCTCGGCATTGGTCTCGATCGGAACAGGCTCGTAGCTGATGTTGTTGGCGCGGAAGAAGTCCGCGAGGTTCAGCTCGGTGGTGGTGCCGGTCTGGATGCAGACGGTGGCGCCGTCGAGCTCGCGCGCCGAGGTGACGCCCAGCTCCTTGGGAACCATGAAGCCCTGGCCGTCATAGTAGTTCACACCGATGAAGGTGTTCTTCAGGTCGACATCGCGGGTCAGCGTCCAGGTGGTGTTGCGCGCCAGCACGTCGACTTCGCCCGCGGAGAGCGCGGAGAAGCGGTTGGTGGTGGTCAGCGGCTTGAATTCGACCGCATCCGGATCGCCGAAGATGGCGCCGGCGAGTGCGCGGCAATAGGCAACGTCGAAGCCTTCGTAGCGGCCATTGGCATCCGGTGCCGAGAACCCGGCCAGACCGGTGGAGGTGCCGCAGATCAGCTCGCCGCGCGCCTTGACGTCCTCGAGCGTATCGGCGGATGCGATGCTTGCTGCGGCGCCCGCGGCTGCCAGCGCGCCCCAAAATACCTTCTTGGTCATGTGTACCTCTTCCTGTGACCGCCATTCGGCGGTTTTTCGCCGGTGCACTCTTCCGGCTTCAGTCCCTGTTTATCGTTGGTGAGCCCCTCACCGCCGGAATTCGTGCAGGTTAAAGGGCGTGGGTCAAGGGTTTGCCCCCCCTTCCCCAAGCGAAAACGATGACTTTTTCAGCAGATGTTTCGATCCGGAGCGAAAAAGGGGCACGGCACCGAGGAGTATTTCCCGGTTTCGCGCCCCTTGGAATCAGCTTGCCCAGCGGAACTTTGCGGCAGTGCCGCGTCGGCAGGCAGAGCGACTGCCTGCCGGAGCGCGGCCGGTCAGGCCGCGCGGATCAGGCAGAAGGCGCGGTGCGCCGTCAGGAACTCGCCGCGCTTGAGCACCGCCGTCTCGGCGGCCTCCTCGTCGGCGCCCCATTGCTCGGCCTGCCAGTCCTCGTCGATTCGGCACCTGCGCGGCCTTCGGCGGCGTGTCCTCGGCGGGCGAGAACCTGACCGACGCGATGGGGCTGCAATTCGAGGGGCATCACCGCGGCGGCCTTCTCGGCGGCACGTTCCGCGACCCCTCCGGCCTGCCCGTCGTCAACGTGGCGGGCTGCCCGACCCATCCCGACTGGGTGACCGAGACCCTGATGATGCTGGCCGCGGGCGAATTGCGCCCGCAGGCGCTCGACGCGCTCGGGCGGCCGCGCTTCTATGCCGACACGCTGATCCACCATGGCTGCCCGAAGAACGAGTTCTATGAATACAAGGCCAGCGCCGAGCACCTCTCGGAGATCGGCTGCATGATGGAGCATCTGGGCTGCATCGGCACCCAGGCGGTCGGCGATTGCAACATCCGAGGCTGGAACGGCGGGCAGAGCTGCACGCGGGCGGGCTATCCCTGCATCGCCTGCACCGCGCCCGAATTCGAGGAACCGGGCCACGGCTTCGCCGAGACGCCGAAATTCGCGGGCATTCCCGTTGGCCTGCCCACCGACATGCCGAAAGCCTGGTTCATGGCGCTGGCCTCCCTGTCGAAGGCCGCGACCCCGGCACGGGTGGCGAAGAACGCCACCGCCGACCGGATCGAGGTCCCCCCAACGCTGAGAAAGCCCCGCGGATGAGCGAAACTTCCCTGCTGGTCGGGCCGTTCAACCGGGTCGAGGGCGATCTGGAGATCCGTCTCGACATTGCCGGAGGCAGCGTCACGCGCGCCGAGGCGAACTCGCCGCTGTTCCGCGGCTTCGAGCGGATCCTGCTGGGCAAGAGCCCCGAGGATGCGCTGACCATCACGCCGCGGATCTGCGGCATCTGCTCGATCAGCCAGTCGATGGCGGCGGCGCTGGCGCTCGCCGATCTGGCAGGGGCCGGGATGCCGCCCGAGGCGATGCGCGCCGCCGCGATCCTGCACGGGGTGGAAAACCTCTGCGACCACCTCAGCCATTTCTACCTGTTCTTCATGCCGGATTTCGCCCGTCCCGCCTATGCCGGGCAGGACTGGCACGAAGATATGGCCGAGCGCTTCACCGCCGCCGAAGGCTCGGGCCTGCGCGCCGCGCTCGAGGCCCGCGCGCGGCTCTTCCACATCGTCGGGCTCCTTGGCGGAAAATGGCCGCACACCCTGGCGATCCAGCCCGGCGGCGTGACGCGGGCGCCGACCCTGCGCGACCGGATCCGCATGCAGGCCGATCTGGCGCCCGGACGGGTCGAGGCCGCCGGGGCCGGGGCGCTGGCGCCGCGCGCCAGCAATGCCACCGAAGAGGGGCGCCGCGAGAACCGGCGCGTCGAGGTCGTGATCGGCTTCGACTGATCCCGGCTCAGGCGATCGCGCGGTCGGCGGTTTCGGCCTCGCCCTGATAGGTGTCCAGCAGGAACTGGACGAAGCTGCGGACCCGCGGCAGGCTGCCGTTGCTCGGGGCATGGGCAACGTAGAGCGGCGCGGTCTGCAGCGGCAGGACCGGCATGGCATTCTGCAGCTGGCCCTTGGCGATGGCGTCCTCGATCAGGAAATCCGGCAGGAAGGCAATGCCCATTCCGGCGATGGCGCTGTCCTTCAGGCAGCTGCCGCTATTGGCCGCCAGGCGTCCGCGGCTGCGCACCACCCGCGCTTCGCCGCTCGACGACACCAGGGTCCAGAACGGGTCGCCGCCGGTGTCGAGCTGGTGCAGCAGCGCGTGCTGGGCCAGATCCTCGATCCGCGCGGGGCGGCCGTGCCGTTCCAGATACCCGGGGCTTGCCACCAGCATGCGCGACACGGTGTCGAGCTTGTGGCTGCGCAGCGCGCTGTCGGGCTTCGTGCCGAGGCTGATCGACAGGTCGATGTCGGCACTGGTCGCTTCGGCGGTGTCGTGGCCCAGCACGAGATTCACGTCGACGCCCGGATTGCGCGACAGGTACTCGGCGACCAGCGGCGCCAGCACGCAGGCGCCGAAATCCGACGGGGCAAGGATCTGCAGCGTGCCGGTCGGCTCTGCCTGCATGCCCTGCACGGCGGCATCCGCCTGGAGCGCGGCATTCAGCACGGTCCGTGCGCGGTCGTAATAGACCAGCCCGATATCCGTGGGATTGACGCGCCGCGTCGTGCGGTTGAGCAGCCGGGCCCCGAGGCGGCCCTCGAGGGAGGAGACATGCTTGGAAACTGCGGATTTCGAGATCCCCAGCTTCTGCGCCGCTCCGGTGAAGCCGCCCTGATCCACGACCGCGGCAAAGGCTTCCATTTCAGACAGTCTGTCCATACTCCACTCCGACCATTCTAGCTGCGCGGCGTCTATTGCGCAAAAATCACGTACAATTCGAGCAAATTAATTGCATAATTCCGGGTAAACGCCAAGCATCGGCCATTTGACTGGTTAACACAATTACGACAAGTTACGTGGGTTCATAATATGCGAATAAAATTCATAACATAGCAACCAATTTATTGGCGGCGCCCCATGCGCTGCCACCCAGGCCGCAAAGATAGGTCACTTCCGCCGCTTGGAAACGGTTCGCGGACTCAAAATTCGAGGGCCAGCCGCACCGCCTGCGCAATCGCCCGCTTGGCATCGATTCCCTCTGCGGAAAGCGCGCCGCCGATCAGATGCGTGGTCCCCGGCGGGCGGGTCTCCGCCAGGCCGGCCAGGGCATTCTCCGGCTCCTGGCCGGCGCAGAGCACGATCTGGTCGGCCGCATGGGTGCGGATCTCGCCATCCTTGCGGTAGCTGAGCCCGTCCGGTCCGATCGAAAGGTATTCCGCCCCAGCTTCCATCCCGACCCCCTTGGCGCGCAGCGTGCTGCGGTGGATCCAGCCGGTGGTCTTGCCGAGCGTCGCGCCGAACTTGCCGGGCCGGCGCTGGAACATGGTCACCTTTCGCGGCGAGGGCGCGGGGCAGGGGCCTTCAGGGCTCAGCCCGCCGCGGTCCTCGGCAGGATCGCCGACGCCCCATTCGCGCAGCCATGCAGCGAGATCCTCGGCCGGGCTGTCTCCGGGCGCATGCGACAGGAACTCGGCCACGTCGAACCCGATCCCGCCGCCGCCGATCACCGCGACCTGCGTGCCGGGCGCGGCCCGGCCCGAGAGCAGCTCGGCATAGCTCACCGCCTGCGGCCCTTCCGCGCCGGGAATGCCGGGATCGCGCGGCTTGACGCCGGTGGCGATCACCAGCTCGTCGAACCCGTCCAGATCCGCCGCTGCCGCACGGTATCCGAGCTTCAGCGTCACGCCCGAGGCCGCCAGTTCCGCCGCGTACCATTCCAGGAGCCCGCGGAATTCCTCCTTGCCGGGGATGCGTGCCGCCAGTTGCAGCTGCCCGCCTATCTCTTCCGCCGCCTCGAACAGCGTCACCCGGTGGCCGCGCCGGTCGGCCTCGAGCGCCGCGGTCAGCCCGGCCGGCCCGGCGCCGACCACAGCCACGGTCTTGGATCGGGCCGCGGGCGCGGCGGTCAGGACGGTTTCGTGGCAGGCGCGCGGATTGACCAGGCAGCTGGTCAGCTTCATGGCAAACGTGTGGTCGAGGCAGGCCTGGTTGCAGGCGATGCAGGGCGCGATCCGCGCCGCCTCGCCGCGTGCCGCCTTGGCGACGAAATCGGGATCCGCGAGGAAGGGGCGCGCCATCGACACCATGTCGGCGCAGCCCTCGGCCAGCACGTCTTCGGCGATCTCCGGCGTGTTGATCCGGTTCGAGGTGATCACCGGGATGCCGACCTCGCCCATCAGCCGCTTGGTCACCCAGGCGAAGGCGCGCCGGGGCACCGAGGTGGCGATGGTCGGGATCCGCGCCTCGTGCCAGCCGATGCCGGTATTGAGGATCGAGGCCCCTGCCGTCTCGACCGCCTTCGCCAGCGTCACCACCTCGTCCCAGCTCGACCCGTCGGGCACGAGGTCGATCATCGACAGCCGGAAGATCACGATGAAATCCGGCCCGACCGCCCAGCGGACCCGGCGCATCACTTCGAGCGGCAGCCGCATCCGGTTTTCGTAGCTGCCGCCCCAGCGGTCTTCGCGCCGGTTGGTGTGGGCGACCAGGAACTGGTTGAGGAAATAGCCCTCCGATCCCATGATCTCGACCCCGTCATAGCCCGCCTCGCGCGCCCTTGCGGCGGCGGCGGCGATGTCGGCGACCTGCTTTTCGATCCCGGCCTCGTCCAGCGCCAGCGGCCGGTGGGGAGAGATCGGCGCGCGCAGCGCCGAAGGGGCGACCGCGTCCTTCGAATAGGCATAGCGCCCGGCATGGAGAATCTGCGCCGCGATCCGGCCGCCCGCGCCATGCACCCGCTCGGTCACCTTGCGGTGGTGGATGACATCGTCCGCCGACATCAGCCCGGCCGCGCCGGGCAGCACCGCGCCCTCGGGGTTCGGGGCAAGCCCGCCGGTCACCATCAGCCCGGCGCCGCCTTCGGCCCGCGCGGCATAGAAGGCGCCGACCCGGTCCCAGTCGCCGGTTTCCTCCAGCCCGGTATGCATCGAGCCCATCAGCACCCGGTTCGGCAGCGTGACATGGCCCAGATCGAGCGGGCGGAACAGGTGCGGATATGCGGTCATGGCAGGTCTCCTTGCGCGCAGGGAAGCGGCTGCGGCCGGAACTGTCCAGCGCCATGTGCCGGAACGCGGCGTCACGGCACCGGGACAGGCGCGCGGCGGAAAGAGACGGCGGAGATTGCAACGGCGGAGCGGCCGGAAAGCCCGGCAAAGACCAGGTCGATCCAGGCGCTCCGGGGCAGGCCGCGCTGCGGCACCGGCGCGGCGTGGCCGGGGCCGAGAGCGACGGTTGGCCCGGCGCAGCGTCCCTCAGCCCCCGCCCCGGAACATCCCGCCGCCGTTGCGCGCCCCACCCCATGGGCCGACACGCGCAGAACCATATCGAAGCTCCGGAGCCCCCCGGCCCTTGCATGCCACGACCCCGGCGCGCGCGCCGATGGCGGCCACGGCATGCGCGGTCGATCGGCCATGATCTCCGAGTATTGCCGATGCAGGGTATCCCCTGGACGTGCTCAATGAGCTGACAATGCCGGGCCATGGCCGCAACGCGCCGGCAGAGACGACAGTCGGGGCGCAGGAGGTCATGGCCACGGACGATCTGCGGGCCATCGCTCTCCCTCGGGACATTTCAGCAGCGAACAGCATTGGCCTGCGGGCGCGCCGGGATCACCGCTGCGGTGCCCAAGCCGAACACGCCGGACGCCGGTGCCGGCGGGCAGGATCACAAGGCGGACTTCGTCCATGATCCCGGAAGCGGTGCGTATTGCTGTCCGGCGGGCCAGGCTCCGACCTGTCGGTCCACGCACGGAGATGCGTCGATGCCGGACCAATCACTGCCGGCAGCGCATGTCGAGACCCGTTTGCGGGACAGGGACCGAACTGCCGATGCGCCGCCGGGGCCACGAGGACGTGCCGCTCCGGATTGCCGGCAATCCCCATGATCATGCGATGGCAAACGGCGGAGCAACCGTTCGGCGCGGTCAAGACCCGGAGGGGCGCCGCGCGGTTCACGGCGAAGCGCTTGAAGCGCCGTGGCCGCGGAGATGGCGCTGCCTGTCCTGGCCTGCAACATGGCGCGGGCGATGAAGTTCCTCGGAGGTCCGGAAAGGCCCGGCGCTCTCCGGACGCGGGCGGTCCCCGGCGGAATCGCCCGAGGGGAAGCCGAGGCACGGGCAAACGCTGCCCAGCCGCGCCGCGCATGTCCGGCGGAACCGGGCTTTCGCCTGTGCCGATCTTCTCCCAGCCTCGCCTCGCCGGAACCGGCGCAGTGCGGGCAAGTTCCACCGCCGCGCACATGCCCTGATGCCCCGGCGCGCCGGGCTGCATGTCCGGCACCTGAGACCGCCGCGCGCATGGCCTGCCCGTCCGCTCAGAGGCAGAGCCCCAGGCCGGGTGGCGGCCGGAGCCCCGTCAGGGCGTGAGGTTGATGCAGGTGGTCGAGCCGGTCGCGTAGAGCTTGCCGTCCTCGACGCCGCGGATCTCGGCGGTCGAGACGCCGGTGCGGCGGCCGACATGGGACACGGTGCCGATCGCCAGCACCTGCATGCCGACCGGGATCGCGCGGGTGATGTTGACCTTGAATTCCAGCGTCGGCGCCGAGAAGCCCTCGCCCAGGCAGGAGACGATGGCAAAGCCCAGCACGGAATCGAGCACCACGCCGTACCAGCCGCCCTGCACCGCGCCGAACGGGTTCAGGTGCTCCTCGGTCGGGCGGGCGAGCATCTCCACCCGGCCCTTCTCGGCCGCCGAGATGCGGCCGTTGATCAGGCCGCGGATCGGCGCCTCGGGCAGGCGGCCTTCGGCGGTGGCCAGAAGGAAGTCGAGGCCGGTCATCCCGGCCAGGTCTCCGGCCGCGAGGGGGCCGTATGTCTGCGCTCTTTCGGTCATGATCCCTGACCTAGCACCAAAGCGCCGTCCGGGCGAGCGCAAGCGCGCGCCTGCGGCACCCTGGCCCGGCCCGGTTCAGGCGACGTCTTCCAGCGAGGCCTGCGGATGCACCCCGAGCGCGGCGCAGATGTCGCGGCTGAGCGTCGGCTTGTTGAGCGTGTAGAAATGCAGGTCCTCGACGCCCTCGGCCATCAGCTCTTCGCAGAGCTTGATGCAGAGTTCCTTGGACAGCTCTTCCTCGCGGCCCTCCTCGCCGGCCTTGGTGAAGGCCTCGTCGAGCCATGCGGGCACCGGCGTGCCGCAGCGCTGCGCGAATTTCCTGACGCCCTGCCAGTTCTCGATCGGCAGGATGCCCGGCAGGATCGGGCCCTCGATGCCCTCGGCGCGGCAGCGGTCGCGGAAGCGGAAGAAGGTCTCGGGCTCGAAGAAGAACTGGGTGATCGCCGAATCGGCGCCTGCCCGGAACTTCTGCGCCAGCCAGCGCACATCGGCCATCGGGTCGCCCTTGGCCTCGGGATGCGGGTCGGGATAGGCGCCGACGCGCAGGGTGAACTTGCCGGTGTCCTTCAGTGCCGAGATCAGCTCGCAGCTGTCGCGGAAGCCGTCGGGATGGGGCTCGAACCGGTCGGCGCCCTTCGGCGGATCGCCGCGCAGAGCGACCAGCTCGGTCACCCCGGCCTCGGCATAGGATTGCGCGATCTCAAGGGTTTCCGCGCGGCTCGCATCGACGCAGGTCAGATGCGCCGCGACGTTCAGGCCATAGTTCTTGCCGATCGTGGTGACCGCCTCGTGGGTCAGCTTGCGGGTGGTCCCGCCCGCCCCGTAGGTCACGGAAACGAAGGTCGGCTTCAGCGGCGCCAGCACGCGCACCGTTTCCCACAGCCGGAACGATGCCTCCAGCGAGCGGGGCGGGAAGAATTCGAACGACACGCGGGGCGCGGACATGGTCTCTCTCCTTTTCGGGTTGAGCGGCATATAGCCCTCGACAGCACTGTGAAGCAAATTCATAATGCTAAAGATCAAGATGAGCCGCGTTTGAATAGACTTCGACATGCACCTGGAATTCCGGCACCTGAAGACCATCAAGGCGATCCATGACGCGGGCGGCCTCGCACGCGCGGCGGATGTGCTGAACATAACCCAGTCGGCGCTGTCGCACCAGATCAAGGGGCTGGAGGAACAGGCGGGGGTGGAGCTCTTCGTGCGCCGCTCGCGGCCGCTGAAGCTGTCGGCGGCCGGCCACCGGCTCTTGCGCCTCGCCGAGAAGATCCTGCCCGAAGTCGCCGCCGCCGAGGAGGATTTCCGCTCGATCCGTTCGGGAAAATCCGGACGGCTGCACATGGCGATCGAATGCCATGCCTGTTTCGAATGGCTGTTCCCGGTGCTGGAGGAGTTCCGCAAGTCCTGGCCCGATGTCGATGTCGACATCCGCCCGGGGCTGAGCTTCGGCGCCCTGCCCGCGCTGCAGAAGGAAGAGGTCGACCTGGTGGTCTCCTCCGATCCCGAGAACCTCGCCGGGGTCACCTTCGAGCCGCTCTTCGAATACAACCCGGTCTTCGTCGCCTCCGCGCAGCATCCGCTGGCCGCGAAGCCCTTCGTCGAGGCCGCCGATTTCCGCGACGAGCTGCTGATCACCTATCCGGTGGAACGCTCGCGGCTCGACGTGTTCTCGCAGCTTCTGTCGCCCGCCGGGGTGGAACCGCGCGCCGTGCGGCAGGTGGAGCTGACCGCGGTGATCCTGCTGCTGGTGGCGTCGAACCGCGGCGTCTCGGTGCTGCCTGACTGGGTGGTGCGCGAGGTGCGCTACAATTCCGATTACGTGACCCGGCCGCTGACCAGGGACGGAATCACCCGGCATCTCTATGCCGCGATCCGCAGCGACGAGGCCGAGAAGCCGTATATCGCCGACATCCTGCGGCTGGCGCGGACGGTGGCGCCGCGGCTGAGGGGCGAGGCCGACCCGGTCGGCTGAGGGCCGGCCCCGCCGCGGATCAGGCGGCCGCTTCCGCCGGTGCCCAGGCGAATTTCGCGAAGGCCGCGTCGACCGGCGTCTGCGCGACATGGTTGACGTAGTTGCTCATCACCTTCTGCGCGATGCCGAGGATCACCTCCAGCACGTGCTTCTGGGTGTAGCCCGCATCTAGGAAGGCCTGCATCTCGGCCGCGCTGACCACGCCGCGGCCGCGCACCATGGCCAGGGTGAAGCTGCGAAGCGTTTCCAGCTTCGCATCCGGCAGCGGCGTGGCGCAGCGCAGCGCCTCGATCACCTCCGGAGCCACCCCCATGCGGTGGGCGATGCCGGTATGCGCAGGCACGCAGTAATGGCAGGCATGCTCGACATTGATCGCCAGCCAGACGGTGTTCAGCTCGTCCGGCGTGAAGCTGGTCTCCTGGAAGCGGATATGCGCCAGCTGGTAGACCTCGAGCAGCTGCGGGCTCTCGGCCATGGTTGCGGTCAGGTTCGGCAGCATGCCGAACATGGCAATGGCGTTCTCGACCAGCGGCTTCGATGCCTCGGGCGCGGTGTCCAGCGTGTGGCGGGTGAATTCGGCCATGGGGGCCTCCTTTGGGGAAAAACGGCCGGATCAGCCCGGCCTCGCCCGCAAGCTGGGAAATTTTGAGCAAACACTCAAATTACGTTTGAGTGATCACTCAATCTTGCCGGACCGCGGCCAGGCGCCTAAATGTCAGGCCATGACACGCGCCGCCCCCTATGACCGCGACAAGACCCTGGACCGGGCCATGCAGCTTTTCTGGTGCCAGGGCTATCACGCGACCTCGCTGAAGGATCTCGAGGCCGCGCTCGACATGCGCCCGGGCAGCATCTACGCCGCCTTCAAGAGCAAGGACGGGCTGTTCCGGCTGGCGCTCGAACGCTACCACGCGCGGATGGGCGAGGTGTTCGAGGCACATATGGCCGCTGCGCCCTCGCCCCTGGCCGGGCTGGCGGACTGGCTGCGCCTGCATGTCGAGCGGCGGCTCGGCGACGGCGCCCCGCCGGCCTGCATGCTGGCGACGCCGAGCTCGGCCTCGACGGTCTCGACGGGGTTGTTGGCGAGGTTCGAGATCCCGCTGTCGCGCCAGTCGACGCCGTCATGGCCCTGGCGCGCGCCGGTGCCGCCGATCAGCGGCTCGATCACCTGCACCATGCGCCCGCCGGTGGCTTTCGGCTCGCTCATCACGATCGGGATCACCGTGCCCGAGGCGGCGGCCGGCAGGACGGAGGGCAGCGCAAGGCCGAAGGCGCCGTTGAGGATGTCGTTGACGCGGATCGCGGCGGCATGGCGCACGCCGGTCGCCGCCGGTTCCTCGGGGTTCACGAGGCTGCCCGGCGGGGTGTAGATGCTCAGGGGCCGCAGCAGTCCGGCATTGAGCGGCGCGGAGCGGTCGAGCGTCTGCACCAGCGCCAGCATCCTGAGCGTCAGCCAGGCATGCGGCCGCCCGCAGGAGGGGATGTTCATCGCGGTCGAGACCTGCGGATCGGAGCCGGTGAAGTCGAGATGCACCTTGCCGTCCTTGATCGTGACGGTCACCGCCAGCCGCACCGGCAGGCGCGACGCCGCGTCGTCGTCGAGATAGTCGCTGAACCGGTAGCTGCCCTCGGGGACCGTGCGCAGCACGGCCTCGGCCTTGCCGGCCGCATAATCCATCAGCGCGACCTGCGCCGCCGCCATTTCCGCTGCGCCGTGCTGGCCCAGCATCTGCGCGACGCGCCGCCGCCCCGTGGCCAATGATGCCAGCATCGCGCGGATGTCGCCCATGTTGGCCTCGGGCGTGCGCGAATTGGCGTCGAGGAAGAGCCGCACCTCGGGGCTCATCTGGCCCCGGCGCATCAGCTTCACCGGAGGGATGCGCAGGCCTTCCTGGAAGATTTCGGTGTTGACCGGCGAGATCGACGAGGCCACGCGCCCGCCCACATCCGAGCAGTGCACGAAGCACCAGCCATAGGCCACGATCTCGTCGCCGTCGAAATAGGGCTCGATCATGTGCAGGTCGGGCAGGTGGGTGGCAAGGCCGGTCGAGCGGTAAGGGTCATTCGTCAGGATGACGTCGCCCGGCTCCAGCGCGCCGCAGGCCGCGACCGCCGCCTCTATGGCGGGCAGGCATTCCAGCCCGACGAAGCCCGAGACTCCGATCGAACGCGGATAGGCGAAGAACCGTCCGTCCTTCCCGGCCAGCGCGCAGGCGAAATCGGCGGTTTCCTTGACATAGAGCGTGCGCCCGGTGCGCTGCAGCGTCAGGCACATCTCCTCGGTGACCGAGGCGAACTTGTTGCCGAGGATCTCCAGAAGGACCGGATCGAAGCTGTCGGTGGTCATGCCTGGGCCCTTTCGATGACGAGGTTGCCTTGCGCATCCACGGTGCCGGTCCAGCCGGGCAGGATGACGGTGGTGGTTTCGGGCTGCTCGACGACCGCGGGGCCGGGAAGGACGGCGCCTTCGCCCAGGGCGTCGCGGTCATGGATGGCCGCCTGGTGCCAGCCGCCCCGGTGGAACAGGGGGCGGCTGGCGCGGCGCGGTGCGGCACCCGTCCATGGAGGGCTGTCCTTTGAGAGACTTGCCCTAAGGGCAATCTGGGACGGTTCAGACCTGACTGCCCGAGCCTTCTCGACGGGAGCGTCAGGCCGGTATTTCGCGGCGCTGCCAATTTCCGGTTCCATGAGGTCCGTCAATTGGCGACCCCGCCCGCGGTCGGGGAGATTTGGACCTAGTCCGCGGATCACCATGCCGGTCCGCGGCTTCTGCAAGCGCCGGCCACGGAGGCCTGACAGATGTTCGCGCTCGATCACAGGCTCATGCAGTCAGAAGCAACGTGCACTAAGAACGGCAACCAACGAAAATTTCAACCGGCGCTTTGGGGAAGATTGCGCGCGGCGGTTACGCCAATTCGATGATGCTGGAGTCCATGCCCGTCGTTTGGCGCAATGGCAGGTCCTTTCTGCGCAAATGCGGCTGGGGAGGCACGGGGCGGCTCCGGAAGGATGGCCGGCGGCCAAGAGCACACCGGCGAAGACCGCATGCACGGCCGCCAACTGGCTTAGCTAGCGGGCCGTTGCATGCCACCTGTCCGAGCGAACTGGCGAGGGAGGCCGCCGGACCTGCTCGCCCAGATCCCGGCGGACAGGGAGATCGCCGCCGTCACCGCTGAGTTGCACGGATGCGCGGTCGCCTATCGGGCTCGGACCGAAGGCGCCGCGATGGGCAACTCCGGGCACCGCCTGCGGCCCGCGCGCCTGGCATGACGCCGTCTGTGCCGCTGAGCCGCCGCGGTTCGCCGGGCAAAAGGTCCTCCGGACCTTTTGCGTGTTCTCCCCGCTTCCGCTCGGCCGGACACGCCAGGCCTTGGAAGCCGGACATGGCAGGAGAGCGCGCAACGCGATCCTGCGGATATCGACGTACTCGGGCCGGGCGCTGTGGCGGAACTGGAACGGGGAGAACCGCCGCAGCGGGGGACGGACATGCGCGGGAACAGGAAAGGATCCGGAGGACCTGCGTGAAGCTCCTTGGCCAGCGGCTGATGTTCCGCGACGTCTGCCGCCAGGTTGCCGAGGTCCGGATCCGGGTGGCGGTCCGGAACCGCTACATGGCCCACGGCCCCCCGAGGACGGGGGCGGGATAGGTGTGTCCGGAAAACGCGGACCGCGGCCGCCAGCTGATTTGTCCAACAGCGCCCTTGGCCGACGAAGAGGCGCCATTTCGCTTTGGCCGTGACCTGATTGGGGTGAACGCTGGCGCTGGCAGTGTAGGCCGAGACCACACAGGACGGCTGTTCTTCCCGGCATTGGGCAGGCCTGGGATCGTGTCCCGAGGAGAGGTGTAAGATCGCCGACCGGCGGGCTCGATGCCCGCCTGGGCGAAGGCGGCTCGGGACTTTCCGGCGGCGAGTCGCGGCGTCTGGCGCTGGCGCGCGCGCTATTGCGCCGGCCGGCGGTGCTGCTGCTCGACGAACCGACCGAAGGGCTCGACCGTGCTACCGCAGAACATGTCCTTTCGGGCCTCCGGGCCGCGCTTCCGGAGGCGGCAATCCTCTGCGCGGTCCATCGCGAGGCCGAACGCATTTGGGCGGACAGAATTTTTTCGCTTTGACCTCGTCACGAACCACTTACCTTTGACTTAGATCAAACAGGTATTTCCTTCTTCGTTGCATAGCCCGGAACGTATATTTTCGGCGCATGTTTTGCGCAGCAGGAGGGAAAAATGGACCTCGATATCGTAGAGTTGTCACGATTGCAGTTCGCAATGACGGCGCTCTATCACTTCCTCTTCGTGCCGCTGACGCTGGGTCTGTCGATCCTCGTGGCGATCATGGAGACCGTCTACGTGATGACGGGCCGGCCGATCTGGCGGCAGATGACCAAGTTCTGGGGGTCCCTGTTCGGGATCAACTTCGTGCTCGGCGTCGCCACCGGCATCACCATGGAGTTCCAGTTCGGCATGAACTGGAGCTACTACAGCCACTATGTCGGCGATGTCTTCGGCGCGCCGCTGGCGATCGAGGGCCTGATGGCCTTCTTCCTCGAGGCGACCTTCGTCGGGCTGTTCTTCTTCGGCTGGGACAAGCTGTCGAAGGTGGCCCACTGCGTCGTCGCCTGGCTGGTGGCGATCGGCTCGAACTTCTCGGCGCTCTGGATCCTGATCGCCAATGGCTGGATGCAGAACCCCGTGGGCGCCAGCTTCAATCCGATGACCATGCGGATGGAGATGGACAGCTTCGCGGATGTCCTGTTCAACCCGGTCGCGCAGGCGAAATTCGTCCATACCGTGTCCGCAGGCTACGTGACGGCCTCGGTCTTCGTGCTGGGCGTTTCAGCCTGGTACCTGCTGAAGGGCCGCCATGCCGACCTGGCGCGGCGCTCGATCACGGTCGCCGCCTCCTTCGGCCTCGCCTCCGCGCTGTCGGTGGTCGTGCTGGGCGACGAGTCAGGCTATGACGCCGGGCTGAACCAGAAGATGAAGCTCGCCGCGATCGAGGCGATGTGGGAGACCGAGCCCGCGCCCGCCTCCTTCACCCTGTTCGGCATCCCCGACAGCGAAGCGCGCGAAACGCATTACGCCGTCCATGTCCCCTATGTCATGGGGCTGATCGGCACCCGGTCGCTCGACACCGAGATCCCGGGCATCGAGCAATTGGTCGAGGAGGCCCGGGGCCGCATCCGCAACGGCATCCTCGCCTATGACGCGCTGATGGAGATCCGCGGCGCGGGCGGCGATGTCACTCCGGACATGATGGACCGCTTCGAAGTGCATTCCGGCGATCTGGGCTATGCCTTCCTGCTGCTGCGCTACACGGACGATCCGCGCAACGCCACCGAGGAACAGATCCTGCAGGCCGCCGACGACACGGTCCCGCATGTCTTCCCGATCTTCTGGGCCTTCCGGATCATGGTCGCGCTCGGCTTCGCCTTCATCGGCGTGCTCGGCTACTTCTTCGTGCGCAGCTCGTTCAAGGGCATGACCTATCCCCGATGGGCGCTCTACGGCGCGGTAGCGGTGATCCCTGCCCCGTGGATTGCGGCCGAGATGGGGTGGATCGTCGCCGAATACGGGCGCCAGCCCTGGACGGTGGACGGCATCCTGCCGACCGCGCTGTCGGTCAGCCATCTGGGCGTCGGCGAGGTGCTGTTCACGATCGCGGGCTTCGTCATCTTCTACTCCACACTCTTCGTCATCGAGATGGCGCTGATGCTGAAATACATCCGCAAGGGCCCGGTGCAGGATGTCGAGGAAACCGAAACCTGGATGCGGCGCCACCAGGCGCGGCTCAGCGGCCCTGCGGCCGCCCCGGCGGAGTAACGAGCGATGATCCTCTCTGAACTGATCGACTACGGCACCCTGCGCGTGATCTGGTGGGTGCTCCTCGGGGTGTTGCTGATCGGCTTCGCGCTGACCGACGGCTTCGACATGGGAGTGGGCGCGCTCCTCCCGTTCGTGGCGAAGACCGACACCGAGCGGCGCCTGGTGATCAACACAGTCGGCCCGGTCTGGGAAGGCAACCAAGTGTGGTTCATCCTCGGCGGCGGCGCGATCTTCGCCGCCTGGCCTCCGCTCTACGCGGTGAGCTTCTCGGGATTCTACCTAGCGATGTGGCTGATCCTCGCCGCACTGATCCTGCGGCCCGTGGCCTTCAAGTACCGTTCGAAGCGGCCCGGCAAGCTCTGGCGGGAACGCTGGGACTGGGCGCTCTTCACCGGCGGCGCAGTTCCCGCGGCGATCTTCGGCGTGGCGGTCGGCAACGTGCTGCGCGGCGTGCCTTTCCACCTGAATGACAGGCTGATGCCGTTCTATGACGGCTGGGGCTTCCTGAAGCTTCTGGCGCTCCTGAACCCCTTCGCGCTGGTCTGCGGCGCGGTGTCGGTGGCGATGCTGCTGGCGCATGGCGCGGGCTGGCTGGTGCTGAAATCCGAGGGTCCGATCGTCGAGCGGGCGCGGAAGATCGGCTCCGCGGCCGGGCTCGTGGCAATCGGCGGCTATGCGCTGGCCGGGCTGTGGCTGCTGGTGCTGACCGACGGCTACCAGTTTGCCGGAGCGGTGGCGCATGACGGACCGTCGAACCCGCTGCTGAACGAAGTCGTCAAGGGCGGCACCTGGCTCTCGGCCTATGTCGGGCGGCCCTGGATCATTGCCGCGCCGCTGATGGGCTTTGCCGGCATGGGACTGGCGGTGTTGGGGCTGCGACGCGGCTGGGGCTTCACCATCCTCGCTTCGAAGCTCGGCATCTTCGGCATGATCGCCAGCGTGGGGCTGACCATGTTCCCGTTCATCCTGCCCTCTTCGGTCGATCCCAATTCGTCGCTGACAGTCTGGGATGCGTCGTCCTCGCAGCGGACGCTCTTCGTCATGCTGGTGGCGGCGGTGATCTTCATGCCGCTGATCCTCGGCTACACGGCCTGGGTCTACAAGGTGCTCTGGGGCAAGGTGACCGAGCGCGACCTGGACGAAAACGCGAACAGCTACTGAGGAGACAAAATCATGTGGTATTTCGCCTGGCTCCTGGGCCTTCCCCTGGCCGCGCTCTTCGCGGTGATGAACGCGATGTGGCTGGAACTGCGCGAGGATGCGAAGCTGTCTGCCGACCATCCCAAGGAGACTGACCGGCGCTGAGCTGTTCCGGCCGGAACACGGCCGAAGTTGCGCCGCGCCCGTGAACTGCAACCTGGCTTCCCGCTCCAGCGGGAAGCCTTTTTGCATCAAGGGCTTGCGACTCGGACCCTTTGGTTGCACCGCGCCCGAGTCGGAGCCGGATCCCGTCCGGGAGCCGAAGTTGCACAGCGCCCGCGAACTGCAACCACGCCGCCTTTTTGAAGTTGCGCGGCGCCCGTGGGCTGCAACCTCTGCCCGGCAAACCCGATCCACGGGACGCGAAATTTCCTGCATCCGCCGCAGCTGCATCAACACTTGTGGGTTCTCAACAGGTTACGCGCCAAAGCTGACCTCTCTTAAGCGCCCTGCCCCGCTATCTGGACCGCATATTCGACGTCCGCCGGAAAAAAACCTATTGCCCAGCCATTCTGAAATGCGGTCTTTTCTGGCATAGAAGACAAGAAACAACCGAGACGATCCAAAGAAGATCATCGGACGAGGCAGCAGTACCATGACCAGCCAACGGCTGAACAATACCTTATTGCCCGATGCCATGGATGGGCAAGGCTCCTGCGTTCCTGCGATGCGCAGCGACTTGGAGACCATGCTACTGCCCTTCTTCCCGGAGGACGGCCAAGAGGATTTCACCACCCAAGTCGGCGACTACACCGTGCGGATGCACTCCTCGGTGCCGGGGACGCGGATCGCCACGGCAACCGACCGCAAGGTGCTCAACCTCCTCGCCGCGCAGATCGGCACTGCCATCCGGGCCGGCACGCCTCCGAGCCGCCATGTCGAGATCGGCGTCCGCGACATCATGGAGGCGATCTCCTACGACCCGACGCTGGGCGGCAGCGAATATGCCCGCATCACCGAGCGGCTCGAACGGCTGGCGGCGACCTGGATCACCACCGAGATGCCCATCGGCGACGATGTCAGCCGCAAGCGGCAGTTCCGCTGGATCGACGCCTTCGAGCAGGACGTGCAGGCCGGCGGCGCCGGCCAGAAAGTCCTGCGCTTGAAGATCACGCTGAGCGAGGACGCGTTCCGCTGGATCCTCGGCATGGAAGGCTTCGAGATCCCGCGCGACGAGTTCCGCACGCTCACGGCCTCCCGCCCCTCGTCCTGGCGCGTCTTCGAGATCTGCCTGGCGCGCCTGATCCGCAATGGCGGCGATCCGGTCTGGATCCCGCTCGACGAATTGCGCCGCCGCATTCCGATCGCCTCGGACCTCAAGGTCTTCAAGGCGAGGACGTTGAAATCCTCGATGGCCGCGATCGCCGACAATCCGCAAATGTCCGGCGCAATCAGCCTGACGCTGGAAACCGAAACCGAAGACGGCTTTGCCGAGATCGCCCCGCGCCAACGGGTGCGGCTCGACAAGGTCCATGTCTGCGTCCGCAAGGGGCCCCTGCCCCTGCCGGAAATCGACCGCCTGCTGCCTGCATCGGCCGCGCGCGACGCGCTGATGGAGGACGGCATGTAGAGCGCCAACGAAAAGGCTCCGGAATGCGCCAACATCCCGGAGCCTTGATCACCGCCTAGACAGTTACCTGCGTCGACGGTCCAGTTTCGCAACCTGACCCTACCCCAGCATCGGGCGACGCGCAACGGCCTTGAGCCGAACAGAGAGGCTTTGTCCGATGACATCTCCCGCGTCCCTCGCCGAGGGCGGTTTCGTACGCATGCCCCGCGCCTGGCTGCAGCTCGCCATCTCGCCCCAGGCGAAAACCCTGCTTCTGGCCTTCTGTGGTTTCGCCGATGCCAAGGGCGAGAGCTGGCATTCCTACGAAGAACTCGGCCGCCTGCTCAACCGCTCGAAATCCTCGATCTCCGCCTATGTCGCGGAGCTGCGCGAGCATGGGCTGATCGACTGCATCCGCCAGACCTACGGCAACGGCTACAACTACCGGCTCCGTGTCGTCGTCAGCGGCTGGCAGGAGATGTGCAGCCGCTGGTCGGCAATGGCCGCGGGCAGTGGAAAACCGTCCGAACCGAAAGCTGAACGCAGCGTCCGGGATGCTGAACGCAAGGACCCGAAGGGTCCAAAAAACAAGATCCATAAAAACAATACCGTCAAAGAGTGGTCCCCCGAACTCGAAGCCGAATGGCGCCAACATCGGCCAAGCGACTCCGACCCGGTCGGAGTATGGCACGGCACCGCACGCACCGGACTTCTTCAGCATGTCATTGCCGAGGCAGAGAACATGCAGGTCTGCTTGTGGGACGAAGCACAGGCAAGGCAGCAGGCCACGGCGGCTCTTGGCGCTTTCTCGGCAAGGCATGGACTGGCGCCGGAGCCCGAGGCCCGACTGGCCACCGCTGCGCTGCTCGCATCCCATGCGCGCAGTGCCGAAGCCTTGGCGGCCGCAATCGCTGCGCTTGATGCCATATGGCAGCCACACTGGAAGAAACTGCCCCTGCCGCGACAGCTGGTGAATACCGTTGCAGCTCCGGCAGCAGCGGCGATGCCCGGTCCCGCGGACTTGAAACGCATCGGCAGGTTCCGCAACCGTGCTTGGATTGCGAAACAGCAATTGCGCAAGCAGTCGGTTCAAGGTCATGTTCCGGCCGGAACGGGACCCGTTGCGGAGGGACAGGCTGCGTGATCGCTGCCGCCGGGCTGGGCATTGCTGCAACGCATTGCCGCCTGCCCCCCATATTCGAAAGCAAAGACGAGGAAACATGTTGCCCACCTCCGCTGGCAATGTGATTATTCCGGCAAAAGCGCTGCAAAAGGCGCTCTCGAGGCAGAGCAGGAATGTCCAGGCATGGCGAAATCCTTTCACAACATCCCGTCCTTCGTGGAGGCCGCGATCGATTGCGTGTCCCGCGCGGCCTCATCGGCCCGGATGCACCGCACCCAGTCTCTGCGCGTGCTCAGGCGTTATTCGATCGCCGAGGTGACCGAGTTCTTCGGCTGCGACCGCAGTTTCGTCAACGCGCTCATGAAGCACCCGGATGCTCCCGAAGGCGAAATCCGCGGCCGGGAACGAACGCTCTCCGTGCATGACATCATGAAGCTGCGGGCCATCGCCGACAGCCGCCCCGAGGCCCGCCGCACGACGCTCTACTGGCGCAAGCCCGGAGAAGATTTGCCGGTAATCGTTTTGAGCTCGCAGAAAGGCGGCGTAGCGAAATCCCTGTCGAGCGCGCATCTGGCCCAGTATCTGACCCTTTATTACGGTTTGCGCGTCGGGCTGATCGACGGCGACCCTCAGGCAACCTGCTCGCTTTACTTCGTTGACGACACGACCTCGATCGCGGGCTACGACGTCGAGGTCTACACTGACTTCATGGGCGTGCCCGAGGCCGGGCAGCGCGAGAAGATCCACCATGCACCGGACCGGCTGAACGTGTTCTGGCGGCCGACGCCCTGGCCGGGGCTGCGCCTCATTCCGGGCGGAGCCGGGATCCAGGAAGCCGACATCGCGATGTACTACCTGACCCAGACGGAAGATCCGGAACAGAAGAAGATCTACCGGATGCTGCGGGACTCTCTGGACCGCTGGCGCGACGCGCATCCGCCGCGCACGACTGCGAAGGACCTGTCCGGACCGGACGGGCGCTTCCGCCACGAGTCCTACGAGGCAGCGCTGAAGGAGACGCTGGACGTCGTCATCATCGACACGCCGCCGTCGCTCACCCTCGCGACGCTCAACACCATCGTCGCCGCGGACACGCTGATCATTCCGCAGACGATGAAGGGCTTCGACCTGTCGACGCTGCATATCTACCTGGCGAGCTTGCGGGACTATTTCAGCTTCATCGAAGGCGACACCAATCCGGTGAAGTTCAAGGATGCCAAGCCGATGATCCTGCCGACCATCGTCAACCGCTCCTCCGATACCGACCTGCGCACGATCGGCGAGATCATGGCAGGCAATCCCGACATCATTTCACCGATCTACTACCAGTATTCCGAAGGCGCGGCGAATGCCTTCCGGGAGTTCAAGTCGGCCTATGAATACGAGCCGCCGAAAACCCGTAAAGCTTCCCTGCAGGCCTTCATCGACAATGCCAATGCGGTCAACGATGCCATCGTCATGCGGGCGATCCCGTCCCTGCCGGCGCGGGGCTACGCGCAGGCATTCCTGGAGCGGCTGTTCCCGGATGGCGAGGTCGAAGGATGGTCGCAGAAGGCGAAGCCGAGCCTTGAGGAGGATGCAGCATGAGCGTGGGACGCAGGCGCGCGGGCAGCGCCATTCTGGGGGGCATGGCCAGTGGCCGCGACCTGCCCGAAGTGACGCCCGAGGAACAGCCGACCGCCGGCAACTGGTCGCGCCAGGCAATGCGCGGCATGCAGGACCGGCTGGAAAGTGCCAAGAAGGAAGCGGCGCTGGCCAACGAGGCGGTGTACGAGGGGATCCTAGAAGGCGTCGTTCCGATCCGCATTCCGGCGACGAGCATCGAGGACAAGGTCGGTTCCGACCGGATCGCGCCCGCTCCGGAAGATGACGAGAGCGAGGACAGCTTCCGCGCCTTGCTGGAAAACATCCGCCGCCGGGGCCTGCGCACGCCGCTGCGGGTGAGGGCGGCCGAACCCGACTGGCGGCCGAATCCGGCGTTTCCGCGGGACGTGTCCGGCCAGCGCTTTGCCCTGCAGTCGGGGCGCCGCCGCCTGCGTGCCTGCATCGAGCTGGGCATCGAACCGCTGTGCTTCCTGACCTTTCCGGAGGCGGACGGGGCGCGGCTCGACGATCTGCAGGAGCGCTATTTCGAGAACACGATCCGCCGCGACCTGACCATGTTCGAGCGGCTCTATTCAATTGGCCTGATCGCGCAGGAAACGACAGGGGTTACCCAGCAGCAGATCGCCGAGATCATCGGCGTGCCGCGTGCCACGGTGTCCCGCGGCCTTGCTGCCGTCGAGTTCCACGGCGCTCTTGGCGAAATGCTCGATCTCGGGAGCGCAAGCCGGGACCAGATCGATGCCGCGCTGAAGCAGCTTCGCGATCAGGGGCCGTCGACCTCGAAGGAGGCTGTGAGGTCGCGTGCGCGTCGCGAGAAGGCTGCGACGGCACTGCCGTTCCGGAAGAGGGAACTGGGGATCGGCCAGGTGAAGCTGAAGCAGAAGCCGGACGGCACGCGGGTTCTGACATTGGAAAGCGCCGATCTCGATGACGAGCGTCTCGCCAAGCTGATGCGGTCGATCGAGCGGCTCTGAATGCGGTCATCGGTCCCGTTCCGGCCGGAACGGGACCGATGACCGCGTGCCGGTTCCGAGGTTCTTGCGGTCTGCCGCCTATGCTCCTGAAGTGTGCATGCGGCCATCAAGCCTGCCGCAAGACCCGGATGCCGGAGGCTTTTCCTGACGACTGGACGCGGCGTTCCGGAAGGGCAGGGGAGATTGGCTTCCCGTTGCTTTGGAAGGTCTCCTTCATTCTTCCAGCAACCGAGTGTTGCATGATGCCGAGCTTCTTCGCCGCGCACAGCGACCTTCAACAGCGCCGCTCCGGAGCGCGCGCTACGGAAGGCATCCGACAGTGCCTACTTCGTGTTCTCGTTGCGCCGGACGAGCGCCTGGGATGTTCGCCCATTCCGGCTCCTCCATGCTGACGAGGAATCCTGTTCCGGGACAATGCTTTGACTGTGCGACAGCTGTTCCATCGTGATTGATGCCGTTCAGGCGAGACTGACGTGAAGCCCCTTTCTGAGATGCGCAATTCTAAGCTTTGCAGCACAAGTCTCCTGCACAAGCGTCAAGGCAACGCGCGCTGTCTGGGTGCTCCTGTGGCTTTGGCGGGATTCTCACGCGATGCGTTTCAGTGTGAGCGCCTCTTCCCGTTTCAGATGATCCGGCCCAGTTTCAGCAGCCGCGCGATCTTGCGGGCGGGCGGCGATTTGCTTGGTCCCGCCAACGCAGCCTGCTCGGCGCTGCGCGGGCGGGTGGCCTAATCGCCGAGTTCAGGACGGTCTGCGAAGCAGGCCGATCGATCTGGGGGAGCGATCAAAGTCGCAGAACACGCAGCCTGCCCTTGAAGCCGTCAGCAGGCAGGCGGTGCCAGAGGTCTGCGCCGTTCCGGCAACCGCCGGACCAGTCCCGTTCCAGCTTGGGCAGCCAAGGCGCCAGGCTGCTCTCCGGGATGCGGAAGACATCCTCGCGCTCGCCGCGGAGGACCTGTCGGCTGCGCCCGATCTGTCGCATGATCCGCCGGCCGGGCCATGCCGAGATCGGCCCGCTGGCAGAGTGCACAGGGGACCGTCGCGCCAGTTGCACGGCGAAAGCCCCGCGGCACGCGGTTGGCCTGCTGGCGCTGCGAGGCAAGCCCTCATGCTGCAATTTTTCCGCGGGCGTCAGGATCTTCGGGGCGAGTGCCTGACTGCCATAGGGCGTAAGGGATGCCCGACCGCGTCCGGGCGCCGACCGCCTTGCGGATCATGGGCAGGCTTCGCGGCACTGCCAGCAGGAAAGCTTCGCGCGCATGCGGCGCATCCGGCAGGCCCGGTCATCGATCCCGATGACCCTCGGTTCCGTCGTCTCATGGGGTTCGGGAGTCCCCAGGCTGCGCAGGAAGGCATCCTTGCTGACGCAGAGCAGGAGCCGCCGTCCGAGCGCCTGGACAGGACGGCCGCCCAATGCCAGCGCGAGATGACCGAGCAGGCTCTGCATCCGCGTGGTTCGCCGCCCCCAAGGGCGAGCAGCTTCGGGCCGAAGCCGTTCGGAGAAGATCGCCTGCCAACACCTGCGCGACATGCACCGGAACCGTCTGACGGCAACCAAGAGCCGCCCGCTACCGAACGACCAACTGGAAATGCTACTATGCCGCCTTTAAGCGGCGCGGTTCTCTGCTCGTCTGGCTGGACAAGGACATGACCTGGCTCGCGCCGCCGCCGCCAGGACCGCAAGGTCCATCCGACGATGGACACGGCCACCGGTGACATCCGGGCGGGGGAATTCACCTCCAGCCGAGACGGCGACAGCCCGGTTCTGCCGGACCTTCTGGACCAGATCCCCGAGGGCGAGGAGATTGGCACCGTTACCGGCGAGTTGCCAGCGGATGCCCCTGCGGCGCCGGGCGCGGCATCGCCGGGGCGGCCGCGATCGGCGTCGACATGGCCAGCACGTTCGCCGCCTTGTCCTTCAGCTCCATGACGATGCGCTGCGCCAGCTTCGGACCGACGCCCTGGGCCTGGCGGATCGCATTGGCATCGCCCAGCGTGATCGCCCGCCCGGTCCCGTCCGGCCCCAGCGCCGACAGGATCGCCAGAGCCGCCTTGGCGCCGACCCCCTGCACGGTGCACAGCAGCCGTACCATTCCTTCTCCGCCAGCGTGCGGAAGCCGAAGAGCTGCAGCAGGTCCTCGCGCACCAGCATGTCGGTATAGAGCGACACCATCTGCCCCGGCGCGGGCAGCCCGGCCAGCGTGCGCTCCGCGCAATAGACCAGATAGCCCACGCCCTGCACGTCGATCATCACATGGTCGGTGGCGCGGTAGACCAGCTGTCCCGAAAGCCGCCCGATCATCCCTTCGCCCTCAGGATCGCCGCGTTGAGCTTGTGGTTCGCCTGGCTGTGCCGCAGGTGGCACAGCGCGATCGCCAGCGCGTCGGTCGCGTCGGCATTGGCCAGGGTCACCCCCGGGAATTGCAGCCGGATCATGTGCTCCACCTGATGTTTCTCCGCATGTCCAACGCCCACCACGGCCTTCTTGACCGCATTCGGAGCATACTCGCCGACATCGAGCCCCGCCAGCGCCGGGACCAGCATCGCCACGCCGCGCGCCTGTCCGAGCTTCAGCGTGCCCGCCGCGTCCTTGTTGACGAAGGTCGCCTCCACCGCCGCGCCGTCGGGCGCAAAGCGCTTCACCACCTCGGTCAGCTCCTCGAAGAGCCGCGCCAGGCGCAGCCCCAGCGGCCCGTCGCCCGAGCGCAGCACGCCGTTGCCGACATGGCGCAGCCGCGATCCGTGAGATTCGATCACGCCCCAGCCGAGCCTCTGCAGGCCCGGATCGATGCCGATGATGCGCATGGCCTGCCCGCCCGCCAATTCTTGTTGTCGCCGTTTTGCAACGGACTAGCACGAAAAGCGAACATCCGGCAATGCCATTCCGCAGCGCCAGCTTGGCGCCGAGGTCCGGAAGCGGCGTTCGGAGGTCCGGAAACGACATCAGGCGTGAGTATTATTACCTTTTTGTTACAACCACTTACACCTTTCATCAGTCATGCGGAATGTGCAACGCAGTCATGCCGAGACCGAGCTTGCGGCGGCGCGGCACCAAGCCTATCTGCCGCCTTGAACGGCACTGGCCGCGACCCGATACCCTGCCAAGACAAGGAGCCTGCAAGATGGCCGTCCTCACTCCGAACATGCTGCGCAACCAGCACGAAATCAGCCTCGGCGAAGTCATCAGCCATCAGATCGCGGCCGTGAAGGAGTGGTTCGCCAACGAGCGCGCCCGCGCCGAGCTCGCCGCCCTCGACGATTTCGAGCTGCAGGATCTGGGCATCACCCGCTATGACATCCGCCACATGAAATTCCCGCGCAAGTGACCGCCGCCCGGCGCGATGCCGGGAGGGACCGGAACGAGAAAGCCTGCCCGACCGCGAGGTCGGCAGGCTTTTTCCATGTCCGGATGCAGGAACAGGCCCGGCATCGCGCCGGGCCGGGTCCGCGCCTCAGGCCGCGCGGATCATCGTCAGGGTCGACCAGTCGCCGATGACCAGGTGGTCGTCGAGGGCGAAGCCCGCGGCTTCGTAGGCGGCCTTCACCTCGTCGGCCTGGTCGTTGAGCAGGCCCGACAGGATGATCGCCCCGCCCGGTTCCGCCGCCTTGGCCATGTCGGGCGCCAGGTCGATCAGCGGCCCCTTCAGGATGTTGGCGAAGATCAGCCGGAACGGCCCGGCCAGGTCGGGATGGCCGAAGCCCGTCGCCTCGACCGCATGGATGCGGCCCGCGAGCCCGTTTGCCGCGGCATTGGCGTCGGCCACCTCGACGGCGACCGGATCGATGTCGCTGGCCACCGGAACGATGTCCCAGACCTTCGCCGCCGCCATCGCCAGGACCGCGGTGCCGCAGCCGACATCGGCCACCGGCCCGGGCTGCAGCCCGTTGTTCAGGAGCCGGTCGAAGGCCACGAGGCAGCCCTGGGTGGTGCCGTGATGGCCGGTGCCGAAGGCCATCGCCGCCTCGATCAGCAGCGAAACCTTTTCTTCCGGGACGGTGTCGGCATCATGGCTGCCATAGAGCCAGAACCGGCCGGCCTCGACCGGCGCGAGCTCGCGCCGCACCTTGGCGACCCAGTCGGTCTCGGGCAGTTCGGAGACGGTGAAGGGCTTGGCGCCATGCGATGCCGCCAGCAGCGCCAGGCCGACCTCGTCGGGTTCCTCGGTGAAATAGCCGCCGATCTCCCACAGGCCGGAGCCGTCCTCCATTTCGAAGGCGCCGACGCCATAGGGCTCGGGCTCGAGATCCTCGAGACGGTCGGCAAGGGCTTCCGCCATGTCGCGGTCGGCAAGCGTGGTCAGGGCGGTCCAGGTGGGCATGGCATCCTCGGGGCTTTCGGAGTCAGGCTCCGGCCCTAGGCGAGCGCCGCGATCTGGTCAAGCCTGTCGAGAACGGATTGCAGCAGCTCGCCGGGCGGCCGCGCGCTGTCCAGGAGCAGCACCGGGCAGTCGAGCGCCCGCGCCCAGGCGGTGTCGTCCTTCAGGTTGCGCCCCGGACGGTCGCCTGCCTCGTAGCGGTCGGCCCAGCCGAGGAAGGCCGTGCAGGGCGCGCAGAACGGCTGCCCCCACTGCCGATGGTCTCGTGCGCCATCGCGCCTGCCATCCTGCCGCCCCGGATCTGACCTGCGGGGGAACCGCCCCGCACCGTTCCCCGCGAGATCGTCATGATCTGCCATGCCTGCGGCGGCTTCCCTTGCGCAGCGGCCGTCCTGTCCACGTCCCTGCCGCCGCCCGCCCGCCGCTGCGGACAGGCTGTCTCTCGCCGCCGCGACCCGCCCATGAAGGTCAAGGGCCGCGCCGTCATTGTCCTCGGGCTGGAAAACGGCGCGGGCGGCCGGGGGCTGGTCCCCGGTCTTGGCCAGCACGTCCGCGTCGAGCTGGCCAAGACTTTGGACGCCGTGACCATCATCCGCTGGCACGGCCGGAACCCGCGCAACGCCCAGGACGGCAGGCCCAACGCCAACCCGATGCTCCGCCCGGGCGAGCCGCGCAGTTCCGACTTCGCGCCGCGGCCGGGCACCTTCTGGATGCACAGCCCCATCCCGCAGCAGCAAATCGCGCCGCTGGTCGTCCGCCGTTCGGAGGGCATCGCCGCCGACTGCCAGGAGGTGACGATGTTCCTGCATGATGTCAGCTGCGGGACGCCGGAGGAGGTGCCGGCCAAGATCCCGGGCGGCAGGCAGCAAGGAGAGGGCGCCGCCGCGCCGGGCAAGATGCAGCATCGGATGCCGGGCATGGCCAGGCCTCGGACATGCCGCGGCCCGGGTCGATGCCGGGACCGGGCGGCATGGCGATGGACCTGAACGATTTCGGCTTCGAGGCCTGACCCGCCAATGACCGCACGCTCGACGATCCCGACGTGGTTGCGGCGGAGCGCGGCTGGCGCGTGCCGCTGCGGACCGTCAATGCCTCGTCGATGATCCCCCACTGGATCGACGCCGGAGACGTGGACGGCACGCTTGCCGCGGTCGGCGGCGATCGGGTCCTGCTGCTGGCGGGCCGCGGGGTCCCGGGCAACCGCGCGGGCGATGGCGCGGCTGGGCGCCCGCGTCGGGCTCGATCTGCCGATCACCCGTGCCGTCGCCGCGCTGGTCGATGGCGAGGTCTCGGTGCATGATGCGCTGGCCGCGCTGATGGCGCGGCCGCTGAAGGAGGAATAGGCCCCGGAGGGGCCGCAACGGAGGGTCGCGCATGAAGCGGGCAATCGTCACCGGCGGCGCGGGTCTGATCGGCACCGCCATCTGCGAGGCGCTGATCGCCGAAGGCTGGGAGGTCGCCAGCCTCGACCTGAAGCAGGGCCATGCCGGACGCCAGATCCGCTGCGACATCTCCGACGAGGCCTCGGTCGCAGCCGCCTTCGAGGCGCTCGGCTGGGACCGGATCGACCTTGTCGTCAACAATGGCGGGCTGGTCGGCACCGCGACGCCCGACATCGCCGCCACCCCGCTTGCCGACTGGACCGCGATGACCGGCAGCCACCTGACCGGCGCCTTCCTCGTCACCCGTGCTGCGGTGCCGCTGATGCGGGCCGGCGGATCGGTGGTGATGATGGCCTCGACCCGGGCGCTGATGTCCGAGGGCTGGGATTTCGCCTATGCCGCGGCCAAGGGCGGGCTGGTCGCGATGACCCGCGCGCTGGCGGTGCAGCTCGGCCCGCGGATCCGCGTCAACGCCATCGCGCCGGGCTGGATCACCGATGCCGTCGATCTGTCGGAAGAGGACCATGCCCAGCATCCTGCGGGCCGCGTCGGCCGCCCCGCCGACATCGCCGAGGCGGTGCTCTACCTCGCCGGAGCCGGCTTCGTCACCGGGCAGACCCTGCCCGTGGATGGCGGGATGACGGCAAAAATGATCTATCTGGACTGATTTCCGCCCGGTTCGGCGCGGAGCGGCACGCCGGGACCAAGCTCCGCCTGGCAATCGTCCCCTGCGGAAGATGCGGAGAACGGGCCATTGCGACCCATCTCAAGGTCACCGACATCGACGTGCCCGGCACGCTCGCCGCCGGCGGGACCGTCCCCCTTCGGAGGACGGCCTGCAACGATGCGGATTGCCTCCGGGACGACTGTTCCGCCTCCATCCGCATCGGGCTCCATGACAATGGCAGCGAGGTCGGCGGGGACGTGCTCCCGCCCGGGCCCGGACCCTGCCTGTCGAATTCCGGGGAGATCAGCTGGCGCCCTCCCCGGCGCCTCGATTTCGGGCACCGGCAACTACATCCGCAACGCAACCCGCAGCTCCGGCGCCGCGCTGCTGCCCGATCTGGCTGTCTGCAACATCGACATCGCCGTCAACCCGGCCAGCGGGCGGCCGGTGATCATCTCCCCGACCGCCCGCCCCCGGGCGCCGCCGATTGCAGCGCCTGGCGGGACTGGTTCGACTGCGATCCGATCCATCCTGAATGCGGTGCAGACGGCAGCAAGATCGGCGAAAGCGGGAGCTCCTGGAGAGCTGGCGGCGGGCCAGTCGAATTCCGAGACCGAACTGCATGACTTCGCCACCGACGGCCAGCACGAGGTCGAGGTCCGCATCGCCAACAGCCGCGGCGGGTCCGAGAGCTCGAACACCCCCCGCACGGAGACCGTCGCGGGGCGGAACCCCGAGCTGATCTTCAGCGACCTGAAGGTCCGGGCCGAGAGCCGGGCGGCCGGCAGCGAAATCGAAATCAAGGCGGTGACCGGCGATAACGGCTATTCCGCGGGCGGCGCTGCCCGCGGAGCAGATCAAGCTTGACCATTTCGTCGACGGCACCCGGATCGGCACGGACAGCGGGACCATCACCCATACCCTTGCCTCGGACAGGCCTCACGAGGTCAAGCTGCGGGTGCGGCTGCTACGACGGCGACGGCAAGGACGGCAGCAACAGCCTGCCGCAGCTCTTCGGCAACGCCCATGACGGCCGCGGCAGACCTTTGCAACTCCGCCGAAGCGGCGGAAATCGCCGCTGGCAGGCGCGCAGCGGCCATGGCGACGCTGACATTCCGCAGGCCTGGCGCACCAGAGTGGAAGACAATGGCCACGACGACGGCTATCTCGGCCAGGCCGGGCCAAGGGCATTGACCCGCGGCGACCTCGGCGGCAGCTTCTTCGACAGCGGGCGGCCCCGGTTCAATTCCTGCGGGCTCCGCGAGGGCCGCGCCTGGACCGGAACGTTCGACACCGCGAGACGGCCCGCCCGGCGCTGCAGGCCGGGGGGACGAAGACGCTGTTCCTGTCCTTCCTCCGCACCGACAGCAAGGACGGGGCAAAGACCGCCACTGGCCAGGCCTGGACCGGCAACGGGCTGCACGAAAGCCATGCCGCCCTGCGGCCCTCGGTGATGGCGGCGCTCGCCCATGCCAACGATCCGGCGAACGGCATCGCCGGGATGGGTGTGGCGGGGCACAGCCTCGGCGGCTCGGCGTTGGCCATCTTCGCCGCGGTCGATGGCCACCGGCTGCGCGATGCGGCCGACCTGACGGTAGTGGCGCTGGCCTATGCCGGGATCGGCCAGGATGTCTGCATCAATGACGACGCTCCGCTGGCCTACGGCTTCGACGGCCAGTCCGATCCGGCGCAGCTCGATGCCGGCGGCATGCTTGTCGACCGCCATCTCCGGCTGATCGCGGGGGATTCCCACATCGGCCTGTCGCATCCGCGGAAATCCGTCACCTTCCCCGAGCGCGCCGACTGGCCCGACACCTAGACCGTCACCAGAGAAGTGCTGAACGACAACGCCGATTTCGACGGCGCGATGACCGAGCTCAACATCCCCGGCATGGAGAACACTGACGACCATTGCGAGGGTCTCGGCTGAAGCCGGCCGAGGCCGGCTTCGGCGCCGGGCGCCAGGCCGGGCCAGTATCACGGCGCTGGCCAATGACCCGCTGCTGCCGCATTGCACCGGCCGGAAGCCGGACTTCGGCCTGGCGGATTACGCCCGCGTTGCAGATTGCGGCGGCGCCCGCTACGCGCTGCTGGACGGCTATCTGCGCAAGGACGAGATCGGCTATTTCGACGACAGCGGCGCGCAAAGCTTCGCGGGCCCGAACAGGCCGGATTACCTGCCGGGCCAGGCCGGCGAGGACGACATCCTCGCGGGCCACGGCGGCGACCTGGTCTCGCGCGGGACCGGACATCACATGGTCGACGGCGGCGCGGGCTCCGACAGCCTCAAGGCAGCAATGGCCGGAACCTTGTCTTGGCCGGGCGCGGCTGAGATCCGGTCTTCGGCGGGATTTGCGGCAGCATGGGGCGGGACACGATCCTGGGCGGGATCGGCTTCGATACCGCTGCGCGGCGGCTTTCCGTACGACGAGCTGCGCGAAGGCAGCAAGGGCAATGACCGGCTCGATGGCGACTGCGGCCGGGACACGCGGACCGGCGGTAGCGGCGCCGATGACTTCATCCTCGCCCCGGGTTGCGAAACGGGCTTCGTCACCGATTTCCAAACCGGCCGCAACCGGCCGAGCTTAGACGAGACGCCCTGTGGCGGCGGCGGGACCGGGGCGCAGACGATGACGGACCATGCCGCGGCGGCGCCGAACGGCGTGCATTTCGGCTTCGGGACCGGTGACCTGCCGGGGCTGACCGGCCGCGACGGGCTGGCGCCAGACATCGCCTTTGCCTGACGCGTGGATGCCGCCTTGATCGGCGCGCCGGGGCTGCTAGGAACGGGCAGACGCAAGAGGAGCCGTTCCATGCCCTATACCCTGATCTGCCTCGACAAGCCCGGCGCGCTCGAGATCCGCAAGGCCAACCGCGACGCGCATCTGGCCTATATCGCCGAAACCGGCGCGGTCGAGCAGGCCGGCCCGTTCCTCGACCCCGAGGGGCAGATGATCGGTTCGCTGGTGATCCTGACCGTGGAAACCGAAGAGCAGGCAGCCGAATGGGCGGCCAACGACCCCTATGCCAAGGCCGACCTGTTCGACAGCGTGCAGATCATGCACTGGAAACGCGTCGTCGGCTGAGCCGGCGCAAGACTGAAAGTCAGCTGAGCCGGCTCAAGGCAGGAAGCCGGCTCAGCCGGCGCCACGCGTGACCATCGGCCGGGCCGGCCCGGAAAGCCGGCTCAGCCCGCCAGGAACGGCAGGCTGACGCCGAAAAAGTCGGCGAGCAGAACGAAGTTCAGCCCCAGGACCAGCACCGCGCCGCCCCCTGCCGCAACCAGCACCGGGCGCTTCACGGCAAGCTCGCCCATGACGTCCTGCCGCCCGACGAAGGCCAGGAGCGCCAGCATCGGCACCGGCAGGGCGATCGACAGCACCACCTGGCTCATCACCAGCGCCTGGGTCGCATTCGCCCCGGCCAGCACCACCGCGAAGGCCGGCACCATGGTTACCGCGCGGCGCAGCCAGATCGGCACGCGGAACCGCAGGAAGCCCTGCATGATCATCTGCCCCGCCATGGTGCCGACGACAGAGCTGGAAACGCCCGAGGCGATCAGCGAGGTCAGGAAGGCCACCGCCGCCGCGCCGCCCAGAAGCGGCGTCAGCGTGTGGTAGGCGGTCTCGATCTCGGCCACCTCGGAATGGCCGCGATGGAAGGCGCTGGCGGCCATGATCACCATCGCCATGTTGATCATCCCGGCCACGGCCAGCGCGCAGACCACCTCGGTATTGGAATAGGACACCAGCTTGCGGCGCTCGGCCAGGTCGCGCGGACGGGCGCGGGCCTGGGTCAGGCCGGAATGCAGGTAGATCGCATGCGGCATCACCGTGGCGCCGATGATCCCGACCGCGATGGTCAGCGCGGCGCTGTCCGGCATGGCAGGCGTCACCAGCCCGGCCGCCGCGGCCGGCCAGTCGACCGGCGCGATCAGCATCTCGGCGAGGTAGCAAAGGCCGATCACGCCCACCATGGCGCCGATGATCAGCTCCATCGGGCGGAAGCCGCGGCCTTCGAACATCAGGAGCCCGTAGGTCACGATTGCCGTCACCGCCATCCCCGCCAGCAGCGGCAGCCCGAAAAGCAGCGACAGGCCGATCGCGCCGCCGAGGAACTCGGCCAGGTCCGTGGCCATCGCGGCGACCTCGCTCACCGCCCACATCACCCAGACCAGCGGCTTCGGCAGGCGGTCGCGCGACAGCTCGGCGAGGTTCCGGCCGGTGACGATCCCGAGCCGCGCCGAGAGCGCCTGGAACAGCATGGCGATCAGGTTCGCCAGCAGCACCACCCACAGCAGCTGGTAGCCGTAGCCCGCCCCCGCCTGGATGTTGGTCGCGTAATTGCCGGGGTCCATATAGGCGACCGAGGCCACCACCGCCGGGCCGGCAAAGAGCAGCCTGCGCCGCCAGCCCCCCGTCTCTCCCGCCAAAGCGGCGGAAATCCCTGCCCGGGTCCTGTCGGTCAAACTTGGCATCGCACTACGCTTCCGGAAAACGGCACTGGCTCTAGTTGCGAACCGCTAGCATTTCAAACCGTTCCCGGCGATGCGACACAGCTTGACTCGCACAGGGCCCGGACGCCATCCAAGGCGCGACCAAGCACGGAGACCGCGATGCGCTACTGGCTGTTCAAGTCCGAACCCTCCACCTGGTCCTGGGACGACCAGGCCGCGAAAGGCGATGCCGGCGAGGAATGGGACGGGGTGCGCAACTATCAGGCGCGCAACTTCATGCGCGAGATGAAGAAAGGCGACCGCGGCTTCTTCTACCATTCGCAGAAGGAGAAGGCCGTGGTCGGCATCATCGAGGTGATTGCCGAGGTCCATCCCGACAGCAAGGCCGGCGATCCGCGCTGGGAATGCGTCGACATCAAGGCCGTCCGCCCCCTGGAGACCCCGGTGACGCTGGACATGGTCAAGGCCGATCCGCGCCTCTCGGAGATGGTGCTGGCGAAGAATTCCCGCCTCTCGGTGCAGCCGGTGACCGAGGCGGAATTCGCCGCGATCTGCGCGCTCGGCGGCACCGATCCCGGCAGCTGAGGCGGGAAACAGGCGCCGCCGATCCCGTGAAATTGCCTAATCCTGCCGCAAAGGATGCATGTTAGCGCATGACATCCGGGCCAAACTGCGCCGCCCGGCTTTGCCGGAGCCGCTCCCGGCATATCCTTGTCCGCAAGGACAACAGGGAATGCAGGAGAATCCGCATGGCAAGTCCGGATGCAACGGCAGGCGGAGGGCGCATGTCGCTGACCGCCAAGATACTCATCGCGATGGGCGGCGGCATCGTCACCGGCCTGATCCTGAACGCAATCGACCTCGGCTTCCTGAACAGCCTGCTCGTCGACGGCCTGTTCACCATGATCGGCACGATCTTCATGAACGCGCTGAAGATGTTGGTCGTGCCGCTGGTGATCTTCTCGCTGATCTGCGGCGTCGCCGGGATTGGCGATATCGGCGCGCTCGGCCGGGTCGGCGGCAAGTCTCTGGTGCTCTACATCGCGACCACGGCGCTCGCCATCATGATGGCGATCGGCGTCTCGCTGATCATCGGACCGGGCAGCGGCTTCGAGATGTCCGGCGTAGAGGTCGGCTCGGTGGCCGGCAAGGAGGCCCCCTCGGCCTGGAGCGTGATCGCCGACATCGTGCCCTCGAACCCGATCGCGGCGGCGGCGAACGGCCAGATGCTGCAGATCATCTTCTATGTCATCGTGCTCGCGGTCGCGGCGCTGATGCTGGGCGACATCTCGAAGCCGTTCCTGCAGGGCTGCGAATACATGAACGAGCTGATGATGAAGATCGTCGAGATCGTCATGCATTTCGCGCCCTACGGCGTGTTCTGCCTGATCGCCAAGGTCTTCGCCCAGGAAGGCCTGGTCGTCTTCCTGCCGGTGCTGGGCTATGTCTCGTCGCTGGTGCTGGCGCTCGTGCTGCACTGTTTCGTCGTGCTGATGATCATCTTCAAGGCGACCTCGGGGCTGAGCCCCGTCACCTTCCTGAAGAAGATGTGGCCGACCCAGGTCTTCGCCTTCTCGACCGCCTCCTCCTCGGCGACGATCCCGGTCAACTACCGCAACGTGACCGAGCGGATGGGCGCGGACCAGTCGGTCGCCTCCTTCACCATCCCGTTCGGCGCCACAATCAACATGGACGGCACCGCGATCATGCAGGGCGTGGCGACGGTGTTCATCGCCAATGTCTACGGCGTCGATCTGGGCGTCTCGGGCTACCTGACGGTGATCGGCATGGCGGTGCTGGCCTCGATCGGCACCGCGGGCGTTCCCGGCGTCGGCATGGTGATGCTGACCATGGTGCTGGGACAGGTCGGGCTGCCGCTTGACGGGATCGCGATCATCCTCGGCGTCGACCGCCTGATGGACATGCTGCGCACCGCGGTGAACGTCACCGGCGATGCGATGGTGACGGTGGTCGTGGCCAAGACCGAGGGCAAGCTCGACATCGCGAAGTTCAACGATCCCGATGCGGCGCTGGAAAGCGGCCACGAGCTGGACATCGACCCCGAGGCCGAGAAGCGCCTCGCCGACGCCGTTCATCCGCAGGGCCATTCCCCGGCCGAATAGGACGGTTCCCCCCGCCGCGTCCCAGGATGCGGCGGGGGCTGCCCGGCAGGGACGAGGCGCCGGGCCTGGAACGCGAAGAGGGTTCCGGCGGTCCGGAACCCTCTCTTCCACCCCGGACACACCCCTGTCCGCGATTCCGCTGGCATCCCGGTCCGCATCAGGTGGCGGCGCGCCGGTTGCCGATGTCCCATGACAATACCGGAATCACCCGCTTTTCCAAAGCACCGAATGTCTAAAAATCAGGCACCCGTCTTAGGGGGCTGGCAAGGTTCGCCCGCCGGTCAGTGGCCGCCGCGCAGCCGCGCCACGGCATGGCCGAGCGGCACCAGGCAGAAGCCCACCGCCAGCCCGATCGCCGAGGAGGCCACCGCCCCCGCGAGCCATCCGAAGAACGGCACCGCATGGCCGATGCCCTCCTGCAGGTGGTGGACGATCCCGGCGGGTCCGTGCCAGCCGAGCTCCTCGGTGCCGTGCAGCAGGATGCCGCCGCCGACCCAGAGCATCGCGACCATGCCGATCTTGGCCAGCGCGAACAGCACCCAGGGCATCGCCCGCACCAGCCCGCGGCCGAAGGCCTTGACCGCGCCCGAGCGGCTGTTCTCCGACAGGTGCAGCCCGATATCGTCGGCCTTCACGATCAGCGCCACCGCGCCGTAGACGCCCGCGGTGATCGCCACGCCGACCGCGGCCAGCACCACGGCCTGCTCCCAGAGCGGCGAGTCGGGCAGCGAGCTGAGCGCGATCGCCATGATCTCGGCCGAGAGGATCAGGTCGGTCTTGATCGCCGAGGCAACCCGGGTCTTCTCCAGGTCGGTGCCGGGCTCGGGCAGCTCCTCCTCCGCCTTTTCCTTCGGCCCGAAGAGCTCCATCACCTTCTCGGCGCCCTCGAAGCAGAGGAACAGGCCGCCGGCCATCAGGATCGGGGTGATCGCCCAGGGGGCGAACTGGCTGAGGATCAGCGCGCCGGGCAGCAGGATGACGAGCTTGTTGAAGATCGAGCCCTTGGCGATCTTCCAGACGATCGGGATCTCCCGCGTCGGCGAAAAGCCCATCACATAGCGCGGCGTCACCGCGGCATCGTCGATCACCACGCCCGCGGCCTTCGAGCCGGCCTTGGCGGTCATCCCCGCCACGTCATCCACCGAGGCCGCCGCCGTCTTCGCGATCAACGCCACGTCATCCAAGAGCGCCAGAAGTCCCGAGCTCATCCGTCATTCCCCTGCCAGCGGTCCCGCCCGCAAAGGGTCAGGTCCGGATCCAGTCTTCCAGTTCACCCACGGTCATCGCGCCGGGCGCCGCCTTGTTCCCGGCAAGATGCGCGCCGAGGCGGACAAGCGCGGCATTCACCGGCGCATCGAGGCCGGCCGCCCGCGCCATGGTGACGATCTCGCCGTTCAGATACGCGGTTTCCAGCTGCGCCGCGCCGCGGGCGAGGCTCTGCGTGGTCGACGTCCCGGCGCGGAGGGGGCCGGGACCGGCGCGCCCGAGCGGGCGCCGAGCCAGGCCGACCAGGCCTCCCACCACGAGCCGTCGCGCATCTCGGCATTGTTCAGCCAGCTGTCGGCCGACAGATGCGGCGCGCCCTGCGGCTTGTCGAGCAGCCGGTAGTGCCGCCGCGGATGGCCGGGCTCCGAGACGATGCCGGCATTGTGGCCGCCCGAGGTCAGCGCGAAGGTCACGTCCGTGTCGGTCAGCAGGTTGATCTTGTAGACCGAGCGCCAGGGCGCGACGTGATCGGTCTCGGTGCCCACCGCGAAGATCGGCATGTCGAGATCGGTCAGGTTCACCGTGTGGCCCAGCACCCGCCACTGGCCGCGCGCCAGCTGGTTTTCCAGGAACAGGCCGCGCAGGTATTCGGTATGCATCCGCGCAGGCATCCGCGTGCTGTCTGCATTCCAGGCCATCAGCGCGTTCTTCCCGGATTTCTGGCCCATCATGTACTGGGTGATGATCCGGCTCCAGAACAGGTCGTTCGAGCGCAGCATGGTGAAGGCCCCGGCCATCTGCTCGGCATCGAGATAGCCCTGGGTCTTCATGATGTCCTCGAGGAAGGACACCTGGGACTCGGAGATGAAGAGCGACAGCTCGCCGGCTTCTGTGAAATCGACCTGCGCCGCCATCAGAGTCATCGAGGCGACCGGCTGGAACGCGCGATGCGCGACATGCGCCGCCGTCGCCGACAGGAGCGTGCCGCCGAGGCAGTAGCCCGCGGCATGGACCTTGCGCGTGCCCTGCGAGACGAAGTCGAGCGCGGCGAGGCTGCCGTTGCGGACATAGTCGTCCATGCCCTTCTCGGCGTCTTCCTTGCCGGGGTTCTTCCAGGAGATCATGTAGACCTCGAAGCCCTGGTCCACGAGGTATTTCACCATCGAGTTCCGCTGTTCGAGATCGAGGATGTAGTATTTCATGATCCAGGCGGGCACGATCAGCACCGGCTCGGGGCGGACCTCGGCGGTGGATGGGGTGTAGCGGATCAGCTCGATCAGGTCGTTGCGCAGCACCACCTCGCCCGGCGTGATCCCCAGCACCTCGCCGACCTTGTAGTCGGGGTCGAGTTCCTTCTCGCCGGTGGTCTGGTCCTTGAGGTCCTCGAAATAGTTCTGGAAGCCGCGCATGATGTTCTGGCCCCGCTCCTCGCGGGTCTTCTCCAGAACCGCCGGGTTGGTCCAGAAATAATTCGACGGCGAACAGGTATCGACGATCTGGCGGATCGCGAAATTGACGATCCGTTCATGGCGCGGATCGGTGCCGTGGACTTTGGAGGTCGCCTCGTTCCACCAGGCTTCCTGCTTGAGGAAGCCGCGCGCCATCACGTTGAACGGGAACTTGCGCCAGCCCGGGGCGGCAAAGCGGCGGTCCTTCTGCATGGCCGCCATCTCGGGGCAGTCTTCCTTGCCTGCGAGGCAGGCGGCGGGCAGCTTCAGCGTCTCCATCGCCTGGTCCCAGGCGAGGTTGTAGAGCTCGGTCTGCTTGTTCGGCGATCCCAGCAGGTGCATCCACCAGTCCAGCGTCGCGGTGCCGAGCGCGGCCGGCGACAGCCCGCCGGTATAGCGGCCGATCGCGGCATGGAATTCCCGGTCGCGGTCATTGCGGGCCGGACGGACGGCATTGGCGTCCGCGCCGGGGATCTTGTCGTGCATCATCTACCTGTCCTCACCTCTCTGGGCCGGAGGGCCCGGGGCCGCTCCGGCCGGAATCTCTGCGGGCATCCGGTCCCGCTTGCGCCGCCGCAGCCGGGGCGCACCGTCCCTTCGGGCAGCCGGATGCCATATGCAGGAAAACGGTAACATGACATGGCGCAAGTTGCAGGCGTCTTGGGCGCGCAGGGGCCGATTTCCGCCCGTCCCATATCTTCCGCTGGGGAATGCAGATCAGGTCAGGACATAGCCCTCGGGCTTCGGCATTTCCGGCAGGTCGGTCTCGCCCAGCCCGCGGCGCATGGAAATGTCGATCGCCGCGGCATAGGCGGTCAGCGGCATGGCGTTCTGCTTGTCGGAGAACGGCTCCTCCAGTTCCTCGGCAAGCGCGTCGAGCCCGAAGAAGGCATAGGCGACCAGCCCGGTGGCCAGCGGCGCCACCCAGCCCAGCGTGTCGGCGAAGCCGAAGGGCAGGATCGTGCAGTAGATATAGGCGGTGCGGTGCAGCAGGAGAGTATAGGCGAACGGCACCGGCGTGCTGGCCAGCCGCTCGCAGCCCAGAAGCGCCGCCGACATACGGTTCAGGCTTTCATGCAGCACCAGCGCCTCGGTGGCGGTGATCCGTCCCGCGCGTTCCAGCTCCGAGACCGTCCGTCCGGCGCCGGTCAGCGCGGCATCTGCGGTCTCCTCCTCCTGCGGCCGGGCCCGCAGCTGCGCGCCCGAGCGGCGGGCGAAGCTGGCCAGCGCCATCAGGATGCTGCGGCGCTCCGGGCTGCCCTCCAGCATGACGGTCTGGCGCAGGATGTCGCGGGAGGTCTGCACCATCAGCCCCCAGAGCTTGCGCGCCTCCCACCAGCGGTCGTAGCAGGCGCTGTTGCGGAAGCTCAGGAAGATCGACAGCGCGATGCCGATCAGCGCGAAAGGAGAGGGGTCGAGCGAGGGAACGATCCCCGGAAGGTTGCGGTGGGCAAAGACCACGGCGACCGAGATCAGCATCACGGCCAGCACCTGCACCCAGATCTTCTGGATGACCGAGCCCTTTAGGACGAAGAAAAGCTCCAGCATTCCCGGACGCTTGCGGATGATCACGGAACGGCCCTTTCGCGCGGCCGGCGCGGTAGGCGGCCCGGAGGGGCCGCGGCAGCCGGGCCGCAAACGGTTAGCGCGGCGCCCTGGCCGCCGCAAGCGGCGCGCTCAGGCCCGCGCTTCGATGACATGGGAGACATGCGGAAACCGCATGCCGGTGCCGTCGAAACAGGGGCCGAGCCCGTCGAGGAATGTCTCCACCGCCGCCTCTGCATCCGCGCCTCCGAGGCCCGACAGCTTGTCGCCGGTATGCATGCCCCCCATCGCGCCCCGTGCGAAGGCGCGGGCGTCGGGATGGTGCAGCTCCAGAGCAACGCTGTCCACGGAGATCTCGCGGAAACCTGCCGCGGCGAAAAGCCGTCGGATCACCTCGGCATCGGGCAGCCCGCAGATCGCGCGGACCGCGGCGGCGGCCGCTTCCCCGGCATGGCGCGCCAGCGCCCGTTCCTGGGCGGCGAGCATCGGATTCAGCTCCAGGCTGCGCTGCACGCAGGCCGTCGAGAGCGTCGTGGCGCCGGAGAGGAACCGCCCGGCGATGCCGTTGACGCCATGCGCGCCGCCGACGAATTCCAGGGTGACATGGTCGCTGCTGCCGCCGGCCTGCCCGGCGCCGCCGTCATCGCCGTGCCATTCGACAAGGGCGGCATGCGGGTTCTGCGGCGTTTCGATGTCGCGGGTCAGGTCCTGGACGATGGCCGTCCGGACCCCGGCGCCGTCGGCGCGCTGGTACTCGACGCCGCGGCCGTTGTAGAGATCGCCGGAGCAGGTCGCGTTGCCGTCGGCGGCCACGCAATCGGCAAGCGCCGGCAGGGTGAAGCAGGTTCCGGTCGAAACGACCGCAGCGGTCAGAAGCAAATGGCTCCGCAGCATCGGTAAAACCCCAATTCAATTGGACAAAAACTAGATTTTTCAGATCCCCCGCCCCGTCGACAGAAGGGACAGGAGGCGGCCGCGCAGCAGGCGGCCCGGCCGGCTGGACGGCCCGTGTCAGAGCGGCATGGAGATCCGGAAGAAGACCCGCGTGCCGGGATCGTCGAAACTGTCGTCGCGGTCCCAGGGCGTGGCCGCGATCAGCTCGAAGGCCAGCCGCGAACCGATCACCCCCGACAGCCCCAGCCCGGCCGAGCCCAGCGTCGCCCCGTCCTGTTCGGCATCCGCGCCATGGTTCCAGACCGCGCCGTAATCAGCGAAGGCGGTGGCGGTCAGTTCGGGCAGCGCCTCGACGCCGGTCTCGAATCCCTGCGACAGCCCCAGCGCCGCCGCCGCGCCGCGGTCGCCCGACAGGCTGCCGCTGTCGAAGGCCCAGCCATAGGGCTCGCCTCCTCGACCTGACCGGCGTGCCCCGTCTTCTGCGCGCCGGCGGGGTGCCCGCCGAGGCGCTGGAGGAGGTGCTGGGAACCGGGCTGATCCGCGCCGAGACCGAGGTGAGCGATGCGCCGGTCGCGCCCGGCATGCTGTCGAGCCATTACGCGCCGCGCGCGGGCGTGCGGCTGAACGTGACCGCGCCGCTGCCCGGAGAGACGCTGCTGGGCTTCGGCCCGGTGAAAGCGGACTGGATGCTGTCCGAGAACGGCGATCTCGGCGAGGCGGCGGCCAATCTCTTCATCCGGCTGCACCAGATGGATGCCGCCGGGATTTCGGCCATTGCCGTCGCGCCGATCCCCGAGGAGGGGCTGGGGCTGGCGATCAACGACCGGCTGGCCCGGGCGGCCGCGCCGCGGGGCTGACCCGCAAGGGGACGTGCCGCCGACAGGAACCGGCACCGCGGGGCGGGCCGAAGCTCGCCCGACCGTCCGTTCCGCAACCTCCTGCCGGAGCTTCGCCGCGTGTCGGCCGCTGCTTGGAGGACATGTTCCTCAGCCCTGCGCAGGAAAGACCCGCCGCCGATCGCCGGATGGCGGAATGTCCGGCGCGCGTTTACCAGGGACCATGGCACCTCCGCCAGCCGCGCCTGCCGGAGGCGTGCGCGCAGCCCACGACCCACTGGTACTGGTACTGGCAACGATCCTGCCGGAAGCCGGACCTAGAGACGGCCAATGCCGCAATGGTCGCGCCGCGCCATCAAAATTTTCGCCAGCGGGAAAAATGCCGGGCTTCCCTGACCGCCATCCCGCCCCCCTGAGGGCCAAGGACCTCCAGTTGCGGTTCCGGTGCTGCCAATCGGAGCCGTCTGCGTCCCGCCGGGATGCCCGGCAGAGATTTCAGGCACCGGTATCGGGGCGTTGGCAGGACGGCAGAGGCCGCAGCCAAGATCGCCCCGGCGGGGGCATTGTTGCCGACGGTGCCTCGTTTGCCCGGCGGAGCCCCCGCCGGGCCGACGCGGACGCTCAGTCCTTCGCGGCTTCCAGCGCGTCGAGACGGGCCTTCAGCGCCTCGTTCTCCTCGCGGGCCTTCTGCGCCATCGCGCGGACCGCGTCGAATTCTTCGCGGGTGACGAAATCACGGTCGGCCAGCCAGCGGTCGAGCATGCTCTTCATGGCGGTCTCGGCTTCGTCCTTGGCGCCCTGGGCCACGCCCATCGCATTGGTCATGAGCTGGGACAGGTCGTCGAAGATGCGGTTGCGGGTCTGCATGGGAACCTCTGGTCTCGGATGATTTTCACGAACACTCAGCTTCACATGTAGGCGATGCGACCGGCGGGGGAAAGGCGTCGCGCGGTCCTGCGCGCGGATGCGCGTTGACTTGGGGGGCCGGGGCTTCCATCAGGCGGCCATGCTGCTCGCGATTCCCTTCCCCGATCTCTCGCCCGAGATCTTCTCCTTCGAAATCGGCGGATTTGCCTTCGCGCTCCGCTGGTATGCGCTTGCCTATATCGTCGGCCTGCTGGCCGGCCTGTTCCTGATCCGCCGCGCCGTGTCGCGTCCGCCGCTCTGGCCGCTCGGCCGCCCGCCGATGGGGCCGGACCTTGCCGAGGCGATGCTGACCTGGGTGATCCTCGGCGTGATCCTCGGCGGCCGGCTGGGCTTCGTGCTGTTCTACCAGCCCTCCTGGTACCTCGCCCATCCCGGCGACATCCTGAAGGTCTGGCAGGGCGGCATGTCCTTCCATGGCGGGCTGATCGGCGTCGCGGTCGCCGGGCTGCTGTTCTGCCGCCGCTACAACGTGCCGGTGGCCTCGGTCGCTGACTGCATGGCGCTGGCCGTCACGCCGGGCCTGTTCCTCGGCCGGATCGCGAATTTCATCAATGCCGAACTCTGGGGCCGGCCGACCGACATGCCCTGGGGCGTGATCTTCCCCGGCTACGAGGCCCAGGCCTGCCCCGGCATCGCCGAGGGGCTCTGCGCGCGCCATCCCTCGCAGCTCTACGAGGCAGGGCTCGAAGGCCTGCTGCTCGGCGCCGCCATCTGGGTCGTTGCGGTCAGGCTGCGCTGGCTGCGCTCGCCCGGGCGCGTGGCGGGGGTGTTCTTCGCCGGCTATGGCGCGGCGCGGGTCTTCGTGGAATATTTCCGCCAGGCCGATGCCCAGTTCGTCACCCCGGACAATCCCTGGGGCCATGTCATCCGGATCGGCGACTGGGGCCTGACCCAGGGCCAGGCCCTGTCCCTGCCGATGCTGCTGCTCGGCCTCGCGATCCTCGCGGTGACGCTGCGCCGCCCGAAAGCATGACGCCGCTCGGCGGGATCCTGCTGCGGCGGATCGCGGCCGGCGGTCCGATGCCGGTCTCGGAGTACATGGCCGAGTGCCTGCTGCATCCCGAACACGGCTACTACACGACGCGGACGCCCTTCGGCGCAGAGGGGGATTTCACCACCGCCCCCGAGATCAGCCAGCTCTTCGGCGAGATGCTGGGGCTGTGGCTGGCCCAGGCCTGGATCGACCGCGGCCGCCCCGCGCCCTTCTGCCTCGCCGAGCTCGGCCCCGGCCGCGGCACGCTGATGGCCGATATCTGGCGGGTGACCCGCGCGCTGCCGGGCTTCCCGCCGCGAGGGCCGCGCCCAGCGTCCAGGGCGTCGCGAGCGCCAGCGGGAAGAGGAGCTCCAGCGCCATCACCGCCCAGGACCCCGCGAAAAGCAGGCGGCGGCGCCGGGCCAGCGCGCGCAGGTCTTCCGCCACCGGATAGGCGGAGAAGCGGAACACATCCGACAGCGCCTGCCCGCTGCGCCAGTCCGGATTGACGATCTTGACCCAGCCCGAGACGGCATAGCTCAGCACAAGCTGCGCCGCGAGATAGCCGAAGGCCAGTTCCGCCTGCGACGGCAGGAACCGCGCGGCGCAGAGGCAGGCGAGGATCAGCAGCCCCATCCGGTCGGAGCCGCCATTGTAGGGCCCCTGCCAGCGGTGCAGCAGCAGCAGCGAGGTCGCGAAGAGCGCCGCCAGAACCGCATCGGTCCGCAGCCCCGCCACCAGCGCCAGGCAGAGCACCGCCCGGACCGCATGGACCGCCCGGTCGCCCGGCCGCACCATGTGCTCCGCCGCTGCCTGCAAGAGCGCCAGCCCGAGCAGGATCTCGGTCAGGCGGAGGGCGGCCTCGAGCGTCACGGATCTTCGGAAGACCAGAGCACCTCGCGCTCCAGCCCGGCGCCGTGATCGAAGACGAAGATCAGGCGGAAGGACCAGCGCCCCGGCGGCAGATCGCGCAGGATGCGGGTCCGCAATTCCGACAGGCTGTGCGCCGTGGGCGCCTCGGCCATGCGCTCGGCCAGGCTGGCGAGGTAGAGCCGGTCGTTCCAGCGCGGGTTCCAGAACAGACGCCGCAGCATCCGCCGGGGCGGCACATGGGCGGGGCGCGGGCCGAATTCGCGCCAGAGCCCGCCCTCTTCGCGGATCTCGATCCTGGGCGACGGGCCGACCCCCGAAAAGAACCGCCAGGACGGCAGCAGCGCCGGAAGAAGCAGCCTGAAAGTGCCGGGCATGGATGTCTCCGCAGAAAGGAACCGCCTTCCCCAGCATTGGGAAATCATGGTTAAGGGAAGCTTACGCGGGACGGAAAGGCAGCAGCGCATGATCATCGACCGGAGCAATGCCGAACATTACAACTGGGGCGCGGGCTGCGACGGATGGATCCTCGGCGGATCGCCGGAGCTGTCGGTCATCCACGAGCGCATGCCGTCCGGAACCGCCGAGACGCGGCATGTGCATGGCAAGGCGCGGCAGGTGTTCTTCGTGCTGGAGGGCGTGCTGACGATGGAGCGCGGTCCGGAGACCTTCCGCATCGGCCCGCAGCAATCGCTGGAAATCCCGCCCGGCCTGGCACACCGGGCCCGCAATGACGGGCCGGACGACGTGCTCTTCCTGGTGATCTCGGCGCCCGCGGCCCGCGGCGACCGCACCGAGCTGGCCGGAGGCTGAGCGCAACGGAAAGGGGCCGCGCCATCGCGCGGCCCCCGTTGCGGCTCCGGAGCGGATCAGGCGGCGAGGCCGCGCTTCTTCGCCAGCCGGTGGTAGATCACCCCGCCCAGCACCGCGCCGCAGATCCAGGCATAGCCCGACAGGAAGGCCAGGAAAGGCAGCCAGACGGTCGCCACCGAGAACACCGCCGCCGTGGCGAAGGCGATCAGCGCCGCATCGTTCCAGCCGTTGCCGTAATGGTACTTGCCGCCGCCGGTCTCGTAGAGGTGGTCGCGGTCGAGTTCCTCGTTGCGCAGCAGGTAGTAGTCGACGATCATGATGCCGTAGATCGGCGCCAGGGTCGCGCCCAGCGTGTTGACGAAGCCCGCGATGCCGAACTCGCTGATGAAGCTGTTCCAGAACCCGCCGATCACCAGCGCGAAGACCGAGGTGATCAGGCCCGCGGCGCGGAAGCTGATCTTGGTCGGCGCCAGGTTGGCGATGCCGTTCACCGCCGGGATGAAGTTGGCCACCAGGTTGATGCCGACGGTCGCCGCGAAGAAGGTGATCGCCGCAATCATGCCGAGGATCACGCTGTCGGTGCGCTCGACGATCTCGGTCGGGTTGATGATCGCCTCGCCATAGACGACGGCCGCGCCCGCGGTGGTCAGCAGCGCCAGCGCCGAGAAGATGATCATGTTGAAGGGCAGGCCCGCGAGATTGCCCAGCACCATCGCCTTGCGGTCCTTGGCGAAGCGCGAGAAGTCGCTGAAGTTCAGCATCACGGCGGCGAAATAGGCGACCATCGTGCCGATGATGGCGATGAATCCGGAGAACTCGCTCCAGAAGGTGCCCTCGGGATTGGCGAAGATGGTCTGCGCCTGCGCCAGAAGCTGGCCGTCGGATTTCTGCCACAGCACGATGACGAGGCCGATCATCACCGCATAGACGAAGGGGCCGGCGATGTTGAGGAAGGTCTCGACCCAGCCCATGCCGCGCCAGAAGATCAGGATGTGGAACACCCAGACCAGCAGGAAGGCCAGCCAGTCGACGGCGGTCAGCCCCAGCATGGTCGCGCCCGGCTCCGCGCCGGTGACGGTGTAGATCAGCAGCGACACCGCGGTGGAGGCGAAATAGACCTGCACCCCGTACCAGAAGACGGCAACGGTGGCGCGCAATATCGCCGGCAGCTTGGCGCCTGCGGTGCCGAGGCTGGCGCGCGCCAGCACCGGATAGGGGATGCCGTATTTCTCGCCCGCACGGCCCGAGAGGTTGACGAGGAACATCACCATCAGCCCCGCCACGATCAGCGCGGCGAAGGCGGTCCAGCCCGACACCCCGTAGGAGATGAAGAGCGAGGCGACCAGCGAATAGCCGAACAGCGACTGGATGTCGTTCGCCCAGATGTTGAAGATCGCGAACCAGCCCCAGGTCTTCTCCTCGGGCGGGATCGGGTGAAGGGTGTCGCCATGGCCCTGCGGCGCGGCCGCGGCGCCTGCCTCTGCTGTTGCTGTCATCCTGTCCCTCTTGCCTCCGATGGATCCTGCGGCACCCGCTTTCTACCCCGGCCGCCGCGCATGGCGCGCAGCTATACGTTGCGGCAGGGGCTCCGATACGCCGCAAGCGGCGGAATCGCACATGGCGCGTGCCTTTGATGATTATTTGCGCGGAATTTCCGTCTGTCTTGGTCCGATGCCGCGACACTGCGCATTTTACAAAAATGTGGCAATAAGATTGTTAACAATTTTGTACCGAATCTTTCTCCTTCTTAGGTCGCAATCCGTTTCGCGTCCCGGTCAGCCCGGACGCCGCGGCAGGACCAGGCAGAGCGCGCATCCCGGGCCCTCGCCCAGCCGCTGCGGCGCGGCGACCGGGCTTTCGATGGCGATGCGGCCGCCCTGTTCCTCCATGACCCAGCGCGACAGCGCCAGGCCGATGCCGAAGCCCGCGGCCGCGTCGACCTGAGCTCGGCCGATGTTGCGCTGAGCGGCGGCGCCGCGCTGGCGCTGGGGCTGACCGTGCTCCTGGTTCTCGGCCTGGCCGTCGCGGTGATCGCGCTGTGGCGCGCCGGGGTGATGGCGGCGGCGCTCTACGAGACTGTGAAGGTTTCGGCGATGATCTTCGGCATCATCCTCGCCGCCTCGATGCTGTCGCTGGTGTTCCGCGGCTTCGAGGGCGACGCCTGGGTGCACGAGATGCTGACCGGGCTGCCGGGCGACCACCGCACCATGCTCCTGATCACGCTGGCGATCATCTTCGTCATGGGCTTCGTGCTGGAATTCGTCGAGATCGTCTTCATCGTCGTGCCGCTGGTGGGCCCGATCATCCTGCAGGACGTCGATCCTGTCTGGTTCGCGGTGCTGATCGCGCTGAACCTGCAGACCTCGTTCCTGACGCCGCCCTTCGGCTTCGCGCTGTTCTACTACCGCTCGGTGGCGCCGCCCGACATCACGACCGGCACGATCTACCGTTCGGTCATTCCCTTCGTGGCGATCCAGATCGTCACGCTGGCGATCGTTTTCCTCTGGCCGGATCTTGCGACCTGGCTGCCGGACATGCTTTTTGGCTGACATGAAGACGGGGCCCCGCGCCTCGAGGGAGAGAATTGATGAAACGCCGTGACTTCCTGAAGACCGGGGCCGTTGCCGCCCCCGCCGCAGCCCTTGCCGCCCCCGCGATCGCGCAGGGCGTGATCGAGTGGAAATGCCCGACCTCCTTCCCGGCCCAGGCGCCGGGCGTCGGCCACAACGCCGTGAACTTCGTCGAGCGCGTCAACGCCATGGCCGAGGGACGGCTGCACCTGAAGCTGTTCTCGGCAGGCGAGCTGGTTCCGGCCTTCGCGGTCGAGGATGCGGTGCAGCAGGGCACGGCCGAGATCGGCCATTCCACGCCCTACTACAATGCCAGCAAGAACTCGGCGCTGCATTTCTTCACCACCATTCCCTTCGGGATGACCGCGGGCGAGCTGTCGGGCTGGATGTATTACGGCGGCGGCCAGCAGCTCTTCGAGGAAATCTACGCCCAGCGGAACCTGATGCCGCTCTATGCCGGCAACTCCACCGTTCAGGCGGCGGGCTGGTTCAAGAAGGAAATCAACTCGGCTGCCGACCTGTCGGGGCTGAACATGCGGATCGCGGGCCTCGGCGGCGAAGCGATGCGCAAGCTCGGCGTCAACGCGGTGCTGATGCCGCCGACCGAGATCTTCCCGGCCTTCCAGTCGGGCGCGATCGACGCGGCGGAATGGGTCGGCCCGATGCTCGACCAGGCCTTCGGCTTGAACAAGGTGGCGAACATCTGCTACGCGCCGGCCTTCCACGAGCCGGGCGCCGGCCTCGAAGTCGTCGTCAACAAGGATGCCTGGGACAGCCTGCCCGCGGACCTGCAGGCGATCCTGCGCTCGGCCGCCGATGGCGCGCTGTCGCAGAATATCGGCCAGTACGAGTACTACAACGCCGTCGCCTTCAAGCAGCTCCAGGAGGCCGGGGTCGAGTTCAAGACCTTCCCGCCGGAGGTGCTGGATGCGCTGCGCGGCGCGGTGAAGGAAGTCATGGACGAGCAGGCCGCGGCGAATCCGGATTTCGCGAAATGCATGGAGAGCTACTACGCCTTCCTCGAGGTCGCGATCCCGTATTCCAAGGCGTTCAACGCACCGTCGATGACGCAGCGCGGCTGACGGGCGCTCCGGTCAGGTTTGGTTAACCTCGAGTTTACCTAAAAAGCTTAGGACTCGGGGGGCCGGAAGCGGCGTCGAAGCTGACAGGGCGCAGAAAGCGTCCATGGGCTTCAGGGCCTGCGGAAAACCCGCCTGGCCGGCCCGAAGCCCGCATAAGGAGCGCAAAAAGCGTTCTGAAACTCGCGAATTGCACTGCCCCGGTCCGGAAATTCCGGTTCCGGGGCTTTCCTTTTGCGGGCGCAGGCTCAGCCCTGGCGGGTTTCCAGGAAAGCGATGATTTCGGAGGTGGCGGGGGCAACCGGCTCGCCCATCATCAGCACATGGCCCGCGCCGGGGATGATCCGGGGCAGCCCGCCGTAATAGAGCGCCGTGCCGTAGACATCCGCCATCGGCACCATCCGGTCGAGCGCGCCGCCGATCACCAGCACGTCGGCCTGCGGGCCGGGCAGGGGCGCAAAGGGCGGGAAGCCGAGCGCTTGGGTCATCGCGCGCAGGCTCTCGTCGGTCATCTGCGGCACCAGCGCGTCGAATTCCCGGTCGGAGATGCCGCTCGGGAACAGGTTGTGGCGCATGACGCCGACATTCCCGGCATTGAGCCCGGCCATCGAGAAATCCATCAGCGCCAGGTAGAGTTCGGGATTGAACCAGGCCATCTCCATCGAGGCGCGCCACAGCCCGTAGGGCGGCACCGAGGCCAGGAGCACCGTCGCTTCCGGGCGGCGGCCGCGGCGCATCAGGTTCTGGGTGGCGGCGCCGCCGAGCGAATGGGCGACCACGGCGGCGGGGCGGCCGATCTGGTCGAGGCAGGTGGAGATCGCATCGCTGAAATCGTCGAGCGTCGGACCGTCAAGCGCGGGCATGCCCGGGAAGGACTGGGCCAACAGCTCCAGCGCGGCGCGGCTGTCGCCCGTCTCGAAGGCAAGGCTGAGAACGGTGTCGAGCACGGCCGGATTGGTGGCGATCGATCCGCCGGTGCTGCGGCCGGGCAGGGTGATCGTCCAGCTGCGGTAGCCTGCGGCGGCGAAGCGGTCGAGCCAGTCGCGGCTCCAGATCCAGCCGCCCGAGGCCATGCCGTGGACGAAGAGCAGGTCGAAGGGCCGCTCGGGGCCCGCGACGGGATCGGTGCGGGTCATGGCCCAGCCCTGCAGGGCTTCTTCGGCCGCAGCCTCGCCGGGGGCCATCCGGGTGAAGGTATCGCTCATGTGACGACTCGGGGTTTCTGAAGACACCCCCTTCTAGCACGGAATGCTGCGTCGCAGCATGGTCATTGCTGACGCAGCGGATCACATCGCGGACAGGAGCGCGGCATGGCGCGCCGTGTAGCCGGCCCGCGCCTCCACCGGCGGCCGAAGCCGCACCTCGAAGCCCGCGATCAGCTCCGGGCGGGGGCGGCCGAAGAATTTCGACGCCTCGGCTTCGGCGAAGCCCGCGATCTGCGTCGCCTCCATCCAGGCAGAGACATTGTCGGCGCGCTTGATTGCCGCCTTCACTGCCTTCGGCAACTGCGCGGGCAGGCCGAAGCGCAGGTGGATGGCCGCGGTCAGCCGCGCGTCCAGCTCGCCATAGCCCGGCCCGACCGCCGCCTTCACCGGCGAGATCATGTCGCCGATCACGTATTCCGGGGCATCGTGCAGCAATGCGGCCAGCCGCCATTTCGCAGGCGCCGCCGGGGCCATGCGGGCATAGATCGCCTCGACCAGCAGCGAATGTTCGGCCACGGAATAGGGATAGTCGCCCAGGGTCTGGCCGTTCCAGCGCGCCACGAAGGCCAGCCCGTGGGCGATATCTTCGACCTCGATGTCGAGCGGGGTCGGGTCCAGCAGGTCCAGCCTGCGCCCCGAGAGCATCCGCTGCCATGCCCTTGCCTGTTTCGCCATGCCCGAACTCACCGATCATCAGGGAACCGCCGTCCAACTTCGACGTTGATCCCACGAAGGAGGCCGACATGAAACCTGCAATTCTGACCGCGCTTGCACTTCTCTTCCCCGCCGCGGCGGCGACCGCCGACATCGTCTGCATGGACAGCGACGAGATGGAGGCGGCGCTGATCGACTGGTACCAGCTGCAGCCGGTCAGCTGGACCTCGACCGAGAATTCGGTGATCTGGGCCTCCTCGGGCAGCGGCGTCTGGGCGCTGGTGGACTACGACGACCGCAGCGGCAAGGCCTGCGTTCTGGAGCAGGGCGAAAACTGGACCGAAGGCGGCGGCAGCGGACTCCTGGCGCTCGCGGGGGACTGACAGGCAGGACCTTGGCGGCCTCCTGCCCAGAAGCCGCTTGTTTCATCACGGTCCCGGAGGTCCGGATTGCCGTCCCGCCGAATACGGTCGCCATCGCAGCATGGGGCCTTCCGGCGTGTCGGCTTGGGGTGGTGCTTTTCAGAAGCCGATGCCAAGACGCGATGCTTCTTTCCTTTGCGAAATGTCAGGCCTCGCCTTCGATCCCGGCGGTTTCGAAGACCGGCAGGCGGTTCAAGGCTGGGCGGCATGCGGTCATCCATCGCGGCGCCACCGCTCCCGGTGCGGCCGCGAAAGAGGCGGCTCCGGAACTTGGCGGGCCGACGATCGGGGTCCTTCGAGGCGATGCGCTCGCCGACGGCTGCTTTCGGCTCGTTCGGCCGCGGTGCAAAGTTTCCGGGAGGACGCCATTCCCGGGCAGGCATTGTCGGCCATCGGATCGGGGGAAATTGCCAGCGGATGCGCCATCGGTCCGGGCACCGCTGACGCTACCGGGCGCGGCGGGGCAGGAGCGGTGACTGGCGGCGCCGGGCGCTGAATGTCCTGTCGCCGGATGCGGTGCCGATCTGTCCCTCCCCCAGGGATCTGGACGAGACGTGCGGCCAGGACCGGGGCGCGGTTGGAGCGCACCCCGTGGCCGGGCTGGCATCCGTCGCCGTGTCCAACGCGGGAAGGGCCTCGCGGTACTGTCGGCGGCGAGTGCCGCACGTCTCCGCAAGCCAATCATGCATGGGGCTTTCCCTGCGGCGGAGCGAGGCGGATGGCATGGCGGGCCAGTGCATCTCGGGGCCGCACCGGACGGGCGGCGATCCCGGGACGCTTCCGGAGAGGCACGGCCCCGACGTGACCGGAGCGGCCGCGGGGTACCCCTCGCTGCCCTGTTGTTCCGGCGCCGAACCGGGGGAACTGGGCCATTTACGGATGGCTCCGGGAATGCTAGCTGCCCAGCAGAAAAGCATCAGGAGCGCCTCCCATGTCCCAGGATTACATCGTCAAGGACATCAGCCTCGCCGAGTTCGGCCGCAAGGAACTCGACATCGCAGAAACCGAGATGCCGGGCCTGATGGCGCTGCGCGAGGAATACGGCGCCGAGAAGCCGCTGAAGGGCGCGCGCATCGTCGGTTCGCTGCACATGACGATCCAGACCGGCGTGCTGATCGAGACGCTGGTGGCGCTCGGCGCCGATGTCCGCTGGGCGTCCTGCAACATCTTCTCGACCCAGGACCACGCCGCAGCCGCGATCGCCGCGGCGGGCGTGCCGGTCTTCGCGATCAAGGGCCAGACGCTGGAAGAGCACTGGGACTATCTCGACCGCTCCTTCATGTTCGCCGACGGCCCGAACCTGATCCTCGACGACGGCGGCGATGCGACGCTCTACATCCTGCTCGGCGCGCGCGCCGAGGCGGGCGAGGACATCATCCCGGTGCCGGGCTCCGAGGAAGAGGCCGTCATCAAGGCGCAGATCGCCAAGCGGATGGAGGCCTCCCCGGGCTGGTTCACCAAGATGCGCGACCAGATCATGGGCGTTTCGGAAGAGACCACCACCGGCGTGCACCGGCTCTACGAGCTGCAGCGCGACGGACGGCTGCCCTTCCCGGCGATCAACGTCAATGACAGCGTGACCAAGTCGAAATTCGACAACAAGTACGGCTGCAAGGAATCGCTGGTCGACGGCATCCGCCGCGCCACCGACACGATGATGGCCGGCAAGGTCGCCGTGGTCTGCGGCTATGGCGACGTGGGCAAGGGCTCGGCCGCCTCGCTGCGCGGCGCGGGCGCCCGCGTGAAGGTCACCGAGGCCGATCCGATCTGCGCGCTGCAGGCGGCGATGGACGGGTTCGAGGTGGTCCTGCTGGAAGATGTTGTCGACAGCGCGGACATCTTCATCACCACGACCGGCAACAAGGACATCATCCGCATCGAGCACATGCGCGAGATGAAGGATATGGCGATCGTCGGCAACATCGGCCATTTCGACAACGAGATCCAGGTCGCGGCCCTCAAGAACCACAAGTGGACCAACATCAAGGACCAGGTGGACATGATCGAGATGCCCTCGGGCGCGCGGATCATCCTTCTGTCCGAAGGCCGCCTGCTGAACCTCGGCAACGCCACCGGGCACCCGTCCTTCGTGATGTCGGCCTCCTTCACCAACCAGGTGCTGGCGCAGATCGAGCTCTACACCCGCGGCGACGCCTACCAGAACGAGGTCTACGTGCTGCCGAAGCATCTCGACGAGAAGGTCGCGGCGCTGCATCTCGCCAAGGTCGGCGCCAAGCTGACCAAGCTGACGGCGGAGCAGGCGGCCTATATCGGCGTGAAGCCGGAAGGCCCGTTCAAGCCCGAGCACTACCGCTACTGATGCGGGTCGTCGTCTACGGACTGGGTGCCGTGGGCGGCACCGTCGCTGCGGGGCTGGCACGCGCGGGCGTGCCGGTCGCGGGCATCGCGCGCGGCAGCCAGCAAGGGCCGGAAGGCGCGGTCTCCCGGTCCGTCGCAAAGCCCGCCGGCGCGATGGCAGCGCGGCTCTCTTCCGGCCCTGTCCGGAGCGGCAGTGCGGCGGACCGGCCTGCGGCGGATCAGGGAAGACCTGGAGACCCGCGCGCAGGCGTTTTTCTGCCGGCCGGTGCTGCGGCATAGGCGGATCGATGAGCTGCCGCAGGGATCGCGGCATCGAGGCGTACGCTGACGCGGCGCCGCAGGCTTTCCGCGCGGGCCGGGATGCCGTAGCAGGGACAGGCAGTTGCGCAGGGCGGGAGAGCGGGCGATGGGCTGGAGCGAGAGATTCGAGGGGCTGGCCAGCCTGCCGAAGGAGATCCGCGACGAGCTGGAGACCCGCAGCCAGGTGATGGACGTGCCCGAAGGCACCACCGTCTTCGCGCCGGGCATGCATGCCGACAACCTGCTGCTGCTGCTCTCGGGCACGGTGCGGGTGCAGCAGGTCTCGGAATCCGGACGGGAAATCGTCCTCTACCGTGTCGAGGCCGGCGAAAGCTGCGTGATGACCACCGCCTGCCTGATCGCCCACGAGGATTACGCCGCCGAGGGCATCACCGAGACCGCCTGCCGCGCCGTGGCGATCCCGCGCAAGGTCTTCGACGATCTCGCGGCGAAATCCGACGCCTTCCGGCAATTCGTCTTCTCCTCCTATGCCCGCCGCATCACCGACCTCTTCGGCGTGATCGAGGCGCTGGCCTTCCAGCGGGTGGACATCCGGCTGGCGCAGCGGCTGCTGAAGCTCGCGGGCGCGGCGGATACGCTGGACACCACCCACCAGAAGCTTGCCACCGAGCTGGGCACCGCGCGCGAGGTGGTCAGCCGCCAGCTCAGGGAATTCCAGCGCAGGGGATGGGTCGAACAGAACCGCGGCAGCGTCACGCTGATCGACCGGGCCGCGCTGGAGGCGCTCGCGGCGGAATGACGCCCGGCGGCTGAAAATATTCGGCCTTTCTGATCTGGCTCGGTGACAAACTCACAGACGGCAGAATAGTGTTCGCGGTATCTGGGTCCCAACAGGAACGGGAGTCCGTGATGACCACGAATATCGGAAATGTCGACCGCATCATTCGACTGATACTTGGTGCAATCCTGGTGCTTTTCGGCGCGCTCGGGTTGACCGGCGCTTTGCAGATCGCCGCCATCGTCGCCGGGATCGTCCTTCTGGCGACCGCGGGCATGCGCTTCTGCCCGCTCTACCGCGTGCTGGGGGTGAACACATGCAAGATCTGAGCCCCGCCGCCCTGCCTCCTGAGGAGACCCTTATGACCGCCTATCCCGTGGACATGACCGTCACGCCCGAGGTCGAGACCTTCTTCGATCCGGCCACCTGGACCTTCACCCATGTGGTGAAGGATCCGAATTCGGATGCCTGCGCCGTGGTCGATTCCGTGATGGACATCGACTATGCGGCCGGCCGGATCACCTATGACAATGCCGACCGGGTGATCGCCTATATCAGGGAGAAGGGCCTGAAGCTGGAATGGCTTCTGGAAACCCATGTCCATGCCGACCACCTCTCGGCCGCGCCCTATATCCAGGAGGCGCTCGGCGGCAAGATCGGCATCGGCGAGAAGATCACCGTCGTGCAGGACACCTTCGGCAAGATCTTCAACGAAGGCACCGAGTTCCAGCGCGACGGCAGCCAGTTCGACGCGCTGTTCAAGGACGGCGACACCTTCATGATCGGCACGATGCAGGGCTTTGCCATGCACACGCCGGGCCATACCCCGGCCTGCATGACCCATGTGATCGGCAATGCCGCCTTCGTCGGCGACACGCTGTTCATGCCCGACGGCGGTTCCGCGCGGGCGGATTTCCCGGGCGGCGATGCCGGCACGCTCTACGACTCGATCCAGAAGGTCCTCGCCCTGCCGGACGAGATGCGCGTCTTCATGTGCCATGACTACGGCCCCAACGGCCGGGACATCGAGTACCTGACCTCGGTCGGCGAGGAGAAGCGGCACAACATCCATGTCGGCCAGGGCAAGACCCGCGAGGACTTCATCAAGTTCCGCACCGAGCGCGACGCCACGCTGGACGTGCCGCGGCTGATCCTGCCGTCGCTGCAGGTCAACATGCGGGCCGGCGAGATCCCGACCGACAAGGACGGGCGCCCGATGCTGAAGCTGCCGATCAACCAGCTCTGACTGCCTGTCGCGGAGGGCCGGGACACAACGGCCCCCGCCCGTGACCTGCTTGTCGAGGAGACGCCAATGGACATCCGCTCCATCACCCCGGACTTTTCCGTGTCGCCGCAGATCCAGCCCGCCGATCTCGGGGAGATCGCACGGCTGGGCTACCGCACGGTGATCTGCAACCGCCCCGACGGCGAAAGCGCGGGCGAGCCCGCCTTTGCCGAAATAGAGGCCGCCGCGAAGGCGGCCGGGATCGAGGCGATCCACCGGCCCGTCATCTCCGGAAAGGTCTCCGACGAGGATGCCGCCGCCTTCGGCAAGCTCCTCGCCCGCGCGCCGAAGCCCGCGCTCGGCTATTGCCGGACCGGCACGCGCAGCACGATCCTGTGGTCGCTCTCCGAGGCCGGGACCCGCACCCTGCCGGAGATCCTGTCGCGGACCAAGGCGGCGGGCTATGACATGGCCGGCGTCGTGCGGCGGATCGCCAATGGCGGCCGGACGCCCACCGATGCCGGCGACGCCTCCTACGAGGTGGTGATCGTCGGCGGCGGCGCGGCCGGCATCTCGGTTGCCGCCTCGCTGAAGGCGCGGAAGCCCGGGCTCGACATCGCGGTGATCGATCCGGCCGACATCCATTACTACCAGCCGGGCTGGACCCTGGTCGGCGGCGGCGTCTTCGATCCGGCCGTCACGGCGCGGACCATGGGCAGCCTGATCCCGAAGGGCGTCCATTGGATCAAGTCCTTCGTCGCCGCCTTCGAGCCGCAGGACAATGCCGTCATCCTCGATGGCTGCCGGGTGGTGAAGTACAAACGTCTGATCGTCTGCCCGGGGCTGAAGCTCGACTGGGGCCGGATCGACGGGCTGGCCGAGACGCTGGGCAAGAACGGCGTCACCTCGAACTACCGGTCCGACCTCGCGCCCTATACCTGGGAGCTGGTCCGCGGACTGCGCCGGGGGCGGGCGATCTTCACCCAGCCGCCGATGCCGATCAAATGCGCCGGCGCCCCGCAGAAGGCGATGTATCTCTCCGCCGACCACTGGTTCCGCACAGGCGTTCTGGAGGACATCGAGATCGGTTTCATGAGTGCCGGAGGCGTGCTTTTCGGCGTAAAAGACTACGTTCCGGCGCTGATGGAGTACGTGCGGAAGTACCGGGCCGGCCTGAACTTCTTCCACAATCTTATCCACATCGACGGGCGGGGGAAAACCGCGACCTTCCAAGTGTCGGAACCGGATGCCGCGCCCTCCGAAGTCACCATCGGTTTCGACATGATCCATGTCTGCCCGCCGCAGGCAGCGCCCGATTTCATCCGGGTCTCGCCGCTCGCCGATGCGGCCGGATGGGTCGATGTCGACCAGACCACGCTGCGCCACAAGAGCCATGACAACATCTGGTCGCTCGGCGACGTGATGAACGCGCCGAATGCCAAGACTGCGGCCGCGGCGCGGAAGCAGGCGCCGGTGGTGGCGGCCAATGTCGTCGCCGATATCGAGGGCCGCTCGCCCGCGGGCGGCTATGACGGCTACGGCTCCTGCCCGCTGACCGTCGAACGCGGCAAGATCGTGCTCGCCGAATTCGGCTATGGCGGTACGCTGAAGCCGAGCTTCCCGTCCTGGCTGGTTGATGGCACCAAGCCGACCCGCGCCGCCTGGTGGCTGAAGGAACGCGCGCTGCCGCCGATCTACTGGAAGGCGATGCTGCGCGGCAAGGAATGGATGGCGAAGCCGGAACCGGTCAGCGCCGAATGACAGATGCGGCAGGGGCGCGACGCCGCCTGCCCCGCCCCTGCGCGCCCCGGGCCTGACCCGGGGCCTCCGCGTCCGAAGAGAAGGACCCGCGCCCCATGCGCTTCGATCCCAAACGCGGCGACCTTGCCGAGATGGTCTGCTCCAACTCCTTCCGCTCGGATGACAGCGAGCAGAATGCCGTGGGCCTCCTGCACTGGGAAATGCGCGCGGCCAAGGGCCTGATCATGGAGATGGCCGACCGCCACCGGCTGCCCGCGGGCGGCGCGCTGGCAGTCGACCGCGACGCCTTCTCCGCGGGCNGTCACCGAAAAGCTGCGCGCCCATCCGCTGGTCGAGATCGCCGAAGGCGAGATCACCGGACTTCCGGCCGAGGGCCAGTGGATCATCGCCACCGGCCCGCTGACCTCCGGCAGCCTGGCCGAGGCGATCCGCAGCGAGACCGGCGCCGACCAGCTGGCCTTCTTCGACGCCATCGCGCCGATCGTCTATTTCGACTCGATCGACCTGTCGAAGGCCTGGTTCCAGAGCCGCTACGACAAGGGCGAGACCGAGGAAGAGCGCACCGCCTATCTCAACTGCCCGATGGACAAGGCGCAATACGACGCCTTCATCGACGCGCTGCTGGCGGCCGACAAGACCGAGTTCCACGAGGGCGAGACCGCGAAATATTTCGACGGCTGCCTGCCGATCGAGGTGATGGCGGAACGCGGCCGGGAAACCCTGCGCCACGGCCCGATGAAGCCCGTCGGCCTGACCAACCCGCACCAGCCCGAGATCAAGGCCCATGCCGTGGTGCAGCTGCGCCGCGACAACAAGCTGGGCACGCTCTACAACATCGTCGGTTTCCAGACCAAGATGAAGTACGGCGCGCAAACCGAAGTTCTCAAACAGATTCCGGGTCTGGAGAACGCGCGGTTTGCCCGTCTCGGCGGCATCCACCGCAACACCTTCCTGAACTCGCCGACACTTCTGGACGACCAGATGCGGCTGAAATCGCGGCCGAACATCCGCTTCGCCGGGCAGATCACCGGGGTCGAAGGCTATGTCGAAAGCGCGGGCATGGGGCTTCTGGCCGGACGGCTCGCCGCGTCGGAAATGCTGGGCCGCACGCTGGTCTCGCCGCCCGACGTGACCGCGACCGGCGCGCTCGTCACGCATATCACCGGCGGCGCGGACGCGAAGACCTTCCAGCCGATGAACGTCAATTTCGGGTTGTTCCCGCCGATCGACGNCCAAGGGCGGACGGCGTGGCCGCAAGGACCGCTACAAGGCCTATACCGACCGGGCAAAGGAGGCCTGGACGGACTGGCTCGCANCAGGGCTGATCCCGCGCAGAACTGCGGCGGTGGCGGTTTTCCGGNCACCGCCAGAACGCAANGACGACACGAATTTCGACTTTTACGGCATTGATCATATGGAATTCTGCGGCTCTGCTGCCTCCTTGGCCAAGATTGCCTGCTACGGCTGAACAAGACAATTCCGCTGCCGGTCCTGCGATCCCCTCGGGCATTCTGCTCCTCGGCTACGGTTTTACCACCCAAGTCTGGCCGATCGTCATCATGGAGCCCGTGCCGCTGCCGTCCGACATCTGGCGGCTGGCCGAGAACCTGCTGCTGCGCCGCCGCCCTGAACGCGCCGCCATGCCGGACAGGATGATTTCCCGGGACTGACATCCATCGTCCCCGACCTGCGCCAGCCGCTTGGCCGGCGTGAACAAGGACGGCCTCCTCAAGCTCTGTTTGCAGGACCCCGGCTTCAGTCTGGCCGCGATGCCCACCGTCACCCGGCGGATCGCCGCCAATGCCGCCGCGGTTTCCGCTTGAGAAACACCAACGCCGCCCCCAATTATGGGCCATGAATTACGTTCTCGCCCTCTTCCTTCCGCCGCTCTCGATCTTGCTGATCGGCCGGATCTTCCTGTCGATCGTGGTTTTCCTGATCTGGATCCCGGCCATCCTGTTCACCGGCGGCCTGACGCATCCGATGTTCATCCTGCTCGCCTGGATCCTGATCTACCAGGCCGGCGCCGAGAAACGCATGGACCGGCTGACGCGTGACGACTAGGACGCGCTTCGCGCCTTCGCCGACCGGGCCGCTGCATCTCGGCCATGCCTATGCCGCGCTGGTCGCGGACGGCTTGGCGCGCGCAGATGGCGGCCAGTTCCTGCTGCGCATCGAGGACATCGACCGCAGCCGTGCCCGGCCGCATTGGGAAGCCCAAATCTTCGACGACCTGCATTGGCTCGGCCTGTCCTGGCCAGAGCCGGCCATGCGCCAGTCCGACCGGCTGGAAATGTATCAAGNATCACCTCGCAAGCCTCTGGAAACAGGGGCTGCTCTACCCCTGCACCTGCAACCGGCGCGACATCCAGGCAGCCTTGTCGGCACCGCAGGAAGGTGCGCCGATGCTCGGCCCCGACGGGCTGGTCTATCCCGGCACCTGCCGCCACCTCCATGACCGCAGCGGGTCCATGCCCCGCGACGTGGCGCTGCGGCTCGACATGGAAAAGGCGCTAGACCGGATCGGAGCGGAACGAATAGAGTTCAATGAAACCGGACCGTTAAAAGACGACATTCAGACGCTCTGGCATCGCGCGGACATGATCGGCGGTGTTGGTGACGTTGTTCTCAGCCGCAGGGAAATGGGGACGTCCTACCATCTCTCGGTGGCGGTCGATGACCATGACCAAGGCATCACTCTGGTCACCCGCGGCGCCGACCTTGCCGAAGCCACAGGCATTCATGTCCTGCTTCAGAAGCTTATGGGGTTTTCCTCACCCGCCTATCACCATCACCGGCTGATCCGGGACGCAGCGGGCAAGCGCCTGGCCAAGCGGGACGACGCAAGGGCGATCGCCACCTACCGCGCCGAAGGCGCCACGCCCGNCCGCCATACTGGACATGACCGGCTNTCACGNCCATCGGCTGCATGAGCTCGACCTCTTCGCCCGCGGCGACCGAGGTATAGAAACAGCTCTTGCGGTTGGTATGGCAGGCCGGTCCGGTCTGGCGCACCACCGCCAGCAGGCAGTCGCGGTCGCAATCGACCCGCAGATCGACCAGCTCCTGCACATGCCCCGAGGTTTCGCCCTTGATCCAGAAGGACTGACGCGAACGGGACCAATAGGTTACGCGACGATCTTCAAGCGTCTTCCGCACCGCTTCGGCATTCATCCAGGCCATCATCAGCACCTCGCCGGTGGCCTCTTCCTGGGCGATCACCGGGATCAGGCCGCGGTCGTCATAGGTCAGGCTGGCGGGATCGAAATTCATGGNGTTTTCCTTTGCATCGCCGGATTGGACCGCTATCTAGCGGGGAGCACCGCAAAGGGAAAGCCATGTCCGNAGTCCGACCTGATCAAGCTCTATTCGCAGCGCATCCTGCGGCTGGCCGCGGACATCCCCCATGCCGGACGGCTCGAGTCGCCGGACGCCTCCGCCTCGGTGCGCGCCCCGCTCTGCGGCTCGACCGTGACGGTGGACCTGAAGCTCGGCGAAGACGGACGGATTGCCGGTTTCGGCCAGGACGTCAAGGCCTGCGCGCTGGGACAGGCCGCAGCTTCTGTGGTCGGCGCCCATGCCATCGGCCGCAGTCAGGAAGAGATCGCCCGCGCCCGCACCGAGCTGAAGGCGATGCTGGCCGAGGGCGGCCCCGTTCCCTCCGTCCCGTTCGAAGATCTCGAAGTCCTGCGCCCGGCGGCCGAGTTCCGCAACCGCCATGCCTCCATCCTGCTCTGCCTCGACGCGATCCAGGCGGCGATGGCGGACCACGCCGCAACGTCGGTCGGCTGATTTAAGCCCCCGTCAAGGACTTGGCGCTACGCATCGCCGGAGGAGGCTCCGGATGCGTGACCTTGCCGACGACACCGCCCCCGGCGCGCCGGGACCTGCCGACGCCCAGCTGGACCGGCTGGCCCGTGCTGCCGCGACCTTGGGCTACGAGATTGTCGAAGTCTCGGGCTTCATCGACGCGATCGACGCCAAGGCCCGCGGCCAGACGCCGGTACTGGCCCAGGCTCGGGACGGCGCAAACCGCATCCTCGAGGCCAACCGCGCCGTCACGGAGGCGCTGGCCGCGATCCGCAGCTCGACCGAACAGAGCCTGTCAGCCGTCGAAGAGTCGGTCGGCGTCGTGAAAAGCTCCGGCGCACGCACCCAGGGCGTCGCGGAATGGGTCCGGGCGCTGGATGCGCGGATGACCCAGGTGAGCGACACGCTGTCGGAGGTGCGCAGGAACAACGGCGCCATCACCAAGATCGCCGGCCAGGTGAACATCCTCGCGATCAACGCCAAGATCGAGGCGGCGCGAGCCGGGGATGCCGGGCGCGGCTTCGCCGTGGTTGCCGAGGCCGTGAACGAGCTGTCCCGCAAGACATCCGAGGCCGCCGCGGCCATCCTTGACAGCCTCTCCACCCTGACCGGATGGATCGAATTGCTGCGCACAGAGGCCGGAGACGTCGCGCGGGACGCGGCCGAGGTTCTCGAGAGCGGAGCGCGCACCGATGGCGCGCTGGCCGCAATCGCCGGAAATGTCCGCGCCACGCGCGACGAAGCCGGGGGCATGGAGGCACAGGCCCGCGAGGTCGCCCGCGCCGGCCAGGAATTCGGCGCCTGCTTCACGCGGATCGATGCCGCCGTCTCCGGCACGGTCGAGGGCATCGGCCAGGCCAGGCAGCGCGTCCACGGGCTGATCGACAAGAGCGAAGCCATGGTCCAGCAGACCGTGGCGATGGGCGGCGGCGCGGAGGACGGCAAGCTGATCGCCTTCGCCAAGGACCGCGCCGCCCATGTCTCGCGCCTCCTCGAGGAGGCGCTCGAAACCGGACGGATTTCCCGCAAGGACCTGTTCGATTTCACCTATGTGCCGATTTCGGGCACCGATCCGCAGCAATTTTCGGCCCCCTTCCTCAGCCTTGCCGACAGCCTGCTGCCGCCGGTCCTGGAGGAATCGCTGAAATTCGATCCGAAGNATCGTGTTCTGCGCGGCCGTTACCCGGGACGGCTACCTGCCGACCCNACAACNCGGAAATTCTCGCAGCCCNCAGCGGCCCGGCGACCCGGCCTGGAACGCCGCCAATNTGCCGGAACCGGCGGATCTTCGACGACCGCGNTCGGGCTGAAGGCCGGTCGCAACCGCGAACCCTTCCTGCTGCAGGTCTACCGCCGCGACATGGGCGGCGGCGAATTCCGCATGATGAAGGACATTTCGGCCCCGGTCACCGTCGACGGCTCCGCCTGGGGCGGTTTCCGGATGGGCGTGAATTTCTGAAAAAAAGCCGCCGCGCCCGGCAGGGGGCAGCGGCGGCAGGATGGCGAAACTCTCAGGGGCTGCCCGGGGACGGGACAGCGGAAAACCGGAACAGGCAGGAACCGGGCGGGACGTTTCGCAGGCAGTTCAGAAAGTCAGAGCATGCCCGGCAGATGCAGGCAGCCGAGAAGAATGACGGACAACGCGGCCATGCCCGCGAGATCCTTGCAGAAAGTGGTCGTGATGCGGGTCTTGAGCGTTTCNGGGGACGTTCGGCATTCTCGCCTCCACATTCGAGCTGANTGTTTCACTTTTGTTCCNGATTCCATCCTCAAGTAAAGAACTTTTTAAGAACCTTTACGGAACACTCGGAGAGAACAAGCGGCAGTGGGGTAAAAATCCCGCAATTGGCGCGTGCGGCGCAACAATTGGCGGATATCAGCCGANCATCNTAGCAGCCGCAGGGCCTCGTCGCGCTGCATCAGCCACAGGAGCGACGTCAGAGCCCGCCCCCGATCGGTGAGCGGCCCGAACTCGGTGTCGAGCGCCGCCCGCGCTTCGCGCTGCGCCAGGGCCATCAAGCCGGCCTGATGTTCCAGGTCCGCCACGCGGAACCGCGGCAGGCCGGATTGGGCGCGGCCGATCACATCGCCGATCCCGCGCATCGCCATGTCTTCCTCGGCCAGCCGGAACCCGTCCTCGGTCTCGCGCATCAGCGTCAGGCGCCGCTCCGCGGACGGTGTCAGCGGCGCCTGGTAGAGCAGAAGGCAGGTCGAGGCCGCCGCGCCGCGTCCGACCCGGCCGCGCAGCTGGTGAAGCTGGGCAAGCCCGAAACTGTCGGCCCGTTCGATCACCATGATCGACGCATTGGGAACATCGACCCCGACCTCGATCACCGTGGTGGCCACCAGCACCGGCAGCTCGCCCGCGGCGAAGCGCNGCCATCACCGCGTCCTTCTCGGCATGCGGCATCTGGCCATGGACCAGCCCGACCTTGTCCGCCCCGAGCGCCGCCTGCAGGTGGCGCGCCCGCGCTTCGGCGGCAGTCAGGTCAACCGTCTCGGCTTCCTCGACCAGCGGGCAGACCCAATAGGCCTGCCGCCCCTCGCCGATCGCCCGCGCCAGATGCGACACGACCTCGTCCAGGCGATCAGTCGGCATGACGGCGGTACGGATCGGCTTGCGTCCCGGCGGCTTCTCGTCGAGAATCGAAACGTCGAGATCCCCATATTGCACCAGCGCAAGAGAACGCGGAATCGGCGTGGCGGTCATCACCAGAACGTCGGTCGCCATCCCCTTCCTGGCCAGTTCCTGCCGCTGGGCGACGCCGAACCGGTGCTGTTCGTCGATCACCGCCAGCCGCAGGTCGGCAAAGGCGACATCCGCTTGGAACAGCGCATGCGTGCCGACGATGATGNCCGGCCTCGCCCGAGGCGATCCGCGCCAGCTTTGCCGCGCGTGCCTGGCCGCTGTCGCGCCCGGTCAGAAGCTCCATCGTCACCCCGGCCGCCTCGGCCAGCGGTGCCAGTCCGGCCAGGTGCTGGCGCGCGAGGATCTCGGTCGGCGCCATCATCGCGCCCTGCCCGCGTCTGGTGCGCGAATGTCCCCACCTGGGGGCGCATTTCGTGAATGGTCACCGGCACGCCCATCGAGACCGCCTGCCAGGCCGCCTCGGATCCGGCCATGCCGCCGCCGATGATGTTCAACCGTTCTGTCATGCGCGCTCTCTACGCGCCGGGTCCGAATGCCGCAAGGCGGATGGCTGGACCGCGCGCCGGCAGGAGGCCACTTATCGGGACGGGCGACGCGGAAGGAGACCCCATGGCCGACGCATGTTTCCAGGGACCTCTGGCAGACCGGGGCGTGCTGCGCGCGCTCGGTGCGGCGGATTTGCGTGCGGCCAGGCTGCCGGGCGCGGCGCTGACCGGCGGCGAGGTGGTGGTGCCCGGGATCCCGCGCCGCCTTCCAGCGTGTCGTCGCCGCCGCGGCCCTCGAGCCCGTCGCGCCCGTCCATGCCGCGGAGCAGGTTCGCCCGGCCGTCGCCGCCCAAAGTGTCGGCGTAGTCCGAGCCCTCGAAGCCCTCGATATCGACATAGAGGTCGCCCTGGGCATGGCCGCCCTGCCCGACCAGCGTCAGCAGGTCCGCACGCACGCCGGTATTGGACCCGGCGAAGCGCACCAGGTCGAAGCCGGTGCCGCCGCGCACATCGTCGCCGCCATCGCCCGGATCGATCACGTCATCGCCCTGGCCGGCCATGATCAGGTCATCCCCGGCGCCGCTCTCGATCGTGTCGTCGCCCGCGCGGCCGAGGATCCAGTCGTCGCGGCGATAGCCGCGGATCGTCTCGGAGAGCGCGTTGCCCTCGATATAGTCGATCTGCGGCGTGCCCGACAGCTCCTGCCCGTAATAGTCCGCGACGGTGGCATGGGCGAAGCCGGTGTCTTCCAGCCCCTCCGCATCGGCAATGCGGTACTGGATCGTCACCGGCCCGGCAAAGCCCGGATCGAAGCGCGCGACGAGGAAGGCCTCGCCGCGGAAATTCACGATCTCGAAAGCCCCGACCTCGACGCGGTGTCCCTGCGCCAGTTCCACGGGATCGTAGATCGCATCGACGCCGACGAAGACCGGGCGCGGCCGGTCGGGATCGTCGAGATCGGCATCGACCGTGCCGTCGCCGTCGCGGTCCGCCTGCTCGATGTCGTAGTCGTTGAACACCAGATCGGCGGCGCGGATCACCAGCGGCACGTCGAACGGCGTGACGAAGCCCGGATCCTCGACCGCCTCGGGCTCGTCATTCGAAGGCACGATCACGATGTCGACGAAAGCCTCCGCCGTGCCGTCCTCGCCGTCCGAGACCAGATAGACGAAGCCCGAAGAGAAGGTCGCGTCGATATGGGGCGTGTAGAGCAGGTCGCCTTCGGCGTTGAAGTCCAGCGTGCCGTTCATCGGCCCGGCCGCCGCGCCGCCGAACTTGAACACGTCGCCGAGCCCGTTGAGCGGCCGCCAGCCGAGGATCTCCAGGTCGTCGCCGTCCAGATCCATGTCATTGCCGAGGAGCGTCTCCAGCCGGATGACGGTCGGGATGTCCTCGGGGATCAGCACCTGGTCGCTTTCCGGATCCGGCGGGGTGTCGCCGGTGGCGGCGAAGAACAGCGTGACCTGCGCCCCGTCGACCTCGCCCTCGGGATCGGTGACCGAATAGCCGAAGGTCGCCTCGCCGGCGAAGCCCGGATCTGGGGTGAAGATGATCACGCCGTCAGCGACCGCCAGATCGCCGTTCACCGCGCCGGTGGCGTTTTCGAAACCGAGCGGCGATCCCTCGGGGTCGCTGTCGTTCTTAATCAGGTCGAGAAGCGATATCTCCAGCGGCACGTCCTGCGTCCCGCGCAGCATCCAGAGCGACTCCGAGCTGTAGCGGTCGTTGCGCGCATTGGGCCGGTCATTCACCGCCTGGTAGAGGATCGTGGCGCGCGCCTCGGCGCTGCCGCCCTGGCCGTCATCCACCCTGTAGGTGAAGCCCGCCTCGCCGTTGAAATTGGCGGTCGGCTCGAACAGGACGGTCTGGTTCTCGAGCAGGGTCGCGCGCCCGCCGGTGGCGGCGCGGACGCCGGCCAGGCTCAGCGGATCGCCGTCGGGATCGGTGTCGTTCGCCGTCAGCCGCGCCAGCGACAGCACGACCGGATTGTCCTCGAGGATCGGATCGCCCGCCTGGGTCAGTTCGAAGCGGTCATCCGCCGCCAGCGGCGCGTCATTCACCGGGCGCACCGTCACCGAGACCGTGCCGGTGGCCTCCGCGCCCGAGGGATCGGCGACCGTGTAGGCGAAGGACGCCGCGCCGAAGAAATCCCCCCGGGCGGCCAGCTCCACCTCGCCCGCCTCCGTCAGCGTGGCGATCAGCTCCGCCGAAGAGCCGACCCCCGACAGCGCCAGGACGTCGCCGTCGATGTCGATGTCATTGCCGGTCAGTGCCGCGGCGTTGATGACCAGCGTGCCGCCCTCGTCCATGGCGAAGCCGCGGTCGGGCCGCGCCTCGGGCGCATCGTTGACCGGGGTGACCTCTATGAAGACCGTCGCTTCGGCGCGGCCGCCCTCGGGGGTGTTGGCGGCATAGGCGAATTGCGCCGGGCCGTTGTGATCCGCATCCGGCGTGAAGCCGATCGTGCCGTCGCTCGACAGCGAGACCGTCCCGCCCTCGGCGCCGAAGACCTGGCCGACGATCATCCGGTCGCCGTCGATGTCGTTCGACAGCAGCCGTTCGGCGCGGATGGCCAGGAACCCGTCCTCGGCCACGGAGAACCCGCCGTCATCCCGCGCCTCGGCTACCGGGCGGACGCTGACATTGACCGAGGCCGAGGCGAAGCCGTTGCGGCCGTCGGCGATGCGGTAGGCGATGGTGGTCGCGCCGGTGAAGCCGTCCTTCGAGACGAAGACGAGATTGCCGTCGCCGTCGAGCGTAGCGGTGCCGTCCGGGCTGCCATCGACCTCGATCACCGCCAGCGGGTCGCCATCCGCGTCGAAATCATTGGCCAGCAGCTCCGCGAGCGGCAGCACCAGCTCGGCCCCGGTGGTGACCGCGAAGAAGCCGTCGTCATTGGCAACCGGCGCGCTGTTGTCCAGCAGCTGCAGCAGCGTGTCCTTGCCCCAGGTCACGCCCCCGGCGAACCGGTATCGCTCGATCCCCTGACCGCCCGGCGCCAGCGCGTCCAGCACCAGAACGCTCTGGCCGCCGCCGAGGCCCAGCTCGACCGCGCTGCTGCCGCGGAACAGCCGCTCGACCGAGACGCCGCCCGCATCGAACCCCGTCAGATCCAGGATGTCGGTCTCGTCCGGGTCGGCGCCGGTGTCCTCGATCCGGTCGGCGCCGCCGCCGCTTGTGATCACATAGGTGTCGGCGCCCGCGTTTCCGGAGGCGAAATCGTCGCCCGCGCCCAATGTGATCACATCCGCGCCGCCGAAGCCCCAGACGGAATCGTCGCCCGCGCCCTCGATGTCCTGCAGCGCCCGCGCCCGCATCTCGTCCCGGCCCCAGACGGGTCCGCCGGCGAAGCGCAGGACCAGGCTGCCCGGGCTGCCGTTGCGCGGTCCAAGCGCATCGGCCAGCACCAGCCTGTCGCCGTCGCCTGTGAAGTTCAGCACCAGATCCGGGCTTTCGGGTCCGGCGCGGACCGCCGAAACCAGATCCGCCAGCCCGTAATCCGCCAGCAGCACCTCGCTGTCGCCGCCGCCGAGCGCCTCGATCCGGTCGTCGCCATCCCCCGCGGCATAGCGGTAGAGGTCGTCGCCGCCTCCGCCCGACACCAGGTCGTCGCCGGTCCCGCCGCCGAGCGTCTCGTCTGCGCCGGTGCCGATCACCGTGTCATCGCCCGCGCTGAGCTGCGCATCGGCAAGCTCTGCGGCGATATCGGCGATGGTGAACACCGTGCCGTCGTCTTCGAGCACGATCCGCTCGATGCCGCGCCCGGCGAGGTCGAGCCCGTCGACCACCAGGATCTGGTCGCGGCTGCCCTCGAACTGGATCGCGATATCGGTGCTGCCCGTGCCCAGCCGGGCGAAGCGGATATCCGCCGCGAGATAGCCGGTGATGCGCAGCTCGTCCGCCCCCGAGCGCGCCGCGTCGCGCAGGATGTCGCGCCCGTCCCCGGCCGCGAAGCGGTAGATGTCGTCGCCCTCGCCGCCCGAGATCCGGTCATCGCCCGGACCGCCCGCCAGCGGATTGGCCGCGCCGTCGCCGAAGATCCAGTCGTCCAGCCCCGAGGCCACCCGCGCCAGCAGATCGGCCATCCGCCATTCGGTGCCGTCGGCAAAACGCACGATCTCGATCTGCCCGCCGCCCATCGCGTCCTCGATCCGCACCCGGTCGCCGCCGAAGCCGAGATGCAGGATCATCGCCGCGCCGTCGCTGCTCTGGCGGACCCGGACATCCCCGGGCGCGACGCCCTCGCCGAGCTCCAGCGCGCCCTGCGACGGGCCTGCAGCGGGGTGGCCGGGAACCCGGTCCGCGGCGGCGCCGGGCGCCCCTTCGCAACCCGGAGGATCATGGTGAAGGACATTTGAAGAAGGCCTATGGGCGAGCGCAGCGGCCTGATGGGCGCGATGGCGGTCGTCGTGTTCCTGGACGCCGTGCTGCGCCAGGCGTTCCATTCGGGCCTGCCGCTACCGACGGACTGGTGCGGATCATGCTGGCCGTCATGGTCCTCGCCGGCGCCACGCTCGCGCTGCTGATGCGCCGCCATGGCGTCGACCGCCGGTTTGTGGCTGCTGATGGACGCAGGCCGGATTCAGCATGGGCACGCCATGCAATCCCAGGATCCCGTCCGCGACGATCCATGTCGCGGCCGTGCCGTGCAAGGCTGCGATGATCCTCATCCTGGCGGTGCAGACCATCGGCGTGGCGCTTGGACGGCGGCCTGCGCGCAGCTTCCCCGGCCTCGACCGGAGCGACCGCGATGATGTCGCGGAAGGACAGTCTTCTCCTGCTGGAGACGCTCCCGGCCTCCGTCTGCCTCGGGATGCCCATCGCCCGGGCGCTGATCAGCTGCGGCATGGCCAGCGGCAGGATCATTGCGCAGAACCGGGTCCTTGGGACCGACAACTTGATCCTGCTGGCCATCCTCTTCTTCCTCCTGGCGGGCGGGCCGATGAACAAGAGCGGCCGCGCGGGCAACATCATCGGCTTCGCCATGGCGCTGATCGGCCATGTCAACGGGGTGCCCGGCGATTGCCGACGCGACCGCGCCGACCGAGATCCTGATCCAGATGATGAAGGCCGCGAACCATCCTGCGCAAGTCCGGAGGACTGCCGGCCACAGGCGGCGCGATCGCGCCAAGGTCGCCGCCCTCGATCTAGGGCATGTTCTCGGCGGCAATCGCGCCGGTCTTGCTCATGGGGCCCAGCATGATCGCGGTCTGGCATGCCGCCTCCCGCGACGCCGATTTCCAGGTGTTGGAGCGCCGGTCCGGGACCGAGGTGCTGCGCGCCTTCGTCATGGCCATCCCGGCACTGTTTCTTCCGGTGATCTGCATCGACGGCCTGCTGCTGGCCATTTTTGCCCCGTACGGGGCCGCGGTGATCGCGGTGGTGTCCTCGGCCTTCGTCGGCACTGGCGTTGCCCCCGGATCCCGGCCTGGAGTTATCTTGCTCCTGGAGAAGGCCTTCACAGGGCTAACAGCCCCTCCGCCATTTCATCGGCGGGTCGGCGAGCAGGACGCCGCGCGCCTCAGGCCAGTCCCGCGCCGCGGATCTTCCGCGGCACCTGCAGAAGGCTGGGGCGCGAGGTTCCCGGGACGACCGGACGGGGCAGGCATGACCGACGCAGGCGTGCAAAGCCGGATGATTTCGGTTCCGCGGCGGCGGCGCATGCAGCCCCCCCGGACACCGCACCGTCGCGCCGAAGGCCGGGACGGAGCAATCGGGGCTTTGCGGAGGTTCGAAGCTTGCCGCCCTCAAGTGATCCAGGCATCCCTCCCAACAGCCATGCAGTCCCGGCAGTTCGCGCTGCAGAGAACCGGGAACATGATCGCCGTGACGGATGGCACCGGACGAAGCCGAACCAGCCCCCGGTTGCCCGGCATGGGCGGCTGACGCGACATGGAGATGGCCTGCCGGACGTCACTCGCTTCGCCGGCAGGCCGTTGCCTGCACCTGCATGGCGTGCCCGGCAGGATGATCCTGTCCATCGCCGACGAGCGTCCGCCCGCCCCGCGGCAAGGAAGCCAATCCCAAGCAGCCGAAACCGGAGGCAAGCTCCGCCGGTCTTTGCGGTGCCAGCCCGATCCCGGCACATTCGGGAAAGCCTGGATCGGCACAGCCTCCACCGCTACGGCGTCCGGGCGGCTGACGGCGCGCTGCCCACCATCGCCATCAGCCCTCTTCCATGCGACGCGCAACATGATTTTTCCTCCGCTCGCCGCATCGCAGACGGCGTGTCGAATCTCGGGGACTCCGCTGCCCGAAACGCTGCATCGCCCGCGAAGTCCATGGCTTGATCCGGGATCGCTGCCGGCAAATCAGGCAGCCCCAACTCCGCGCTTGGCAAGCATGAAGGCAGCGGGAGAACCCGATATGCGGCCGGTGATTGCAGGCGGCGTTCCGATGCCCGGAAGGCCGCCGCCTTGATGGCCCGGAGGGGAATTGCCTGGACTTCGGGCAGGTGCCGCAGCCATCTGGCCGGATCCAAACCTCGATGGTTCTGGCGTCACTGCGTTGACGTGCCGACCATCGGACGGCCCCCGGCAGCAGGCGAGATGTGACGTCATGGCAGCCCGGCAGCCGCGCAACGTCTCATCCCGTCCCCTTCGAGCGCCGGCCGGGCCGTCCCGGACGGACTCGCGAAGCAGTCCGGGCGCAGGGAACAAGCTCGAGACGGCTCTGCGGAACGCCCGCCTGACGGCGGCACCCGCCCGCTCGTCACGGTTTCGGTACCGCAGCGCCGCCCTCCCGGTCCTTCCCGGCCTGCTTCTCGATCCAGTTCCGGAAAGCCTGCAGGGGCGCTTCGGAATCTTTCTCCTTGGGCCAGACCAGCCAGTAGGCGCCGCGGACCGGGACGGCCGGGCGCAGGACCGGCACCAGGCGGCCCTCGGAAATTTCGATCTGGGCGAGATAATCCGGCAGGAGCGCCACGCCCAATCCCGAAATCGCCGCCTGGATCATCATCGAGAACTGGTCCATCAGCATGCCTCCCGATCCCGAGGGCTCGCCGCCCTGGCCCGCGAACCAGTCCGCCCAGACGGTGGGACGGGATTCGAGATGCAGCATCGGCAGGTCGCCGATATCCCCGAGGCTCCGCAACGGATGTGCGGCGGCGAATTCCGGCGACACGCAGGCCGTCACCCGCTCGTCCAGCAGCTTCAGCCGGTAGGTGCCCTCCCAGTCGCCCTGGCCGTAATAGATCGAGGCGTCGAACACCTCCGACGCGAAATCGAAATGGCCGATGCGGGTCGAGATGTTGACCGCGATGCCCGGGTGCTCGGTGAAGAACTGGCCCAGCCGGGGCCCGAGCCAGCGGGTCGCGAAGGTGGGGAGGACCGCCAGGGACAGCGTGCCGCCCTTGGGATTGGCGACCACCGACATGCTGGCGCGCTGCACCATGTCGAGCGCCCGGGCAATGTCGCGCTGGTAGCTGACCGCGGCCGCGTTCGGGATCAGGCGGCGGCGTTCGCGGGTGAAGAGATCCTTTCCGAGCTGCTCTTCGAGCGCCAGGATCAGCCGGCTTACCGTGCTTTGCGTCAGGTTCAGCTCGGCCGCCGCCGCCGTGACCGAGCCGTGCCGCACGACCGCATCGAGCGCCAGCAGAAGGCGGATGGATGGAAGAAACCGTCTTGGCCGCATACTCATTCCCAAACTGCATGAACCCATGAAGTAATCCCGTTATTTATCCGGGAATTCCAGTGATAATCATCCATTGAAAGAATGATTTCCGGAGCAGACCCCATGGCCACCACGTCCCATAAAGGCATCCCGTTCAATTGGGAGGACCCGTTCCTGCTGGGCGCGCAGCTGAGCGAGGAAGAGCGGATGATCAGCGAGGCCGCGCGCGCCTTTGCCGCCGACCGCCTGCTGCCGCGGATCGAGGACGCCTATCTGAACGAGACTGCCCAGTTCCGCCGCCTTGGCGCCCTTCGACCCCGCCCCCGGCCCGGCAACGACCAGGTCGGTCTTCTTCGAGACCGAGCCCGAGACCTTGGCCCCCATCGCCTCGGCCCGCGCCTTGGCCTCGGCCCGGGTCATCTTCTCCAGCGAGCCGGTGAAGACCACGTCGAGACCATCGACGAGGATGCCTGGATCGCGCTGATCTCCGACTGATGCCGCGTCCCGAAGCTCTCTTCCCGCTCTTTTCCGAGCTGACCAAGTTGCCGGGGATCGGCCCGAAAGGGGCGCAGGCGCTGGCCGGGCTCGGGGTGGAACGGCCGCTCGACCTGCTCTTCACCCTGCCGCACGGCGTTATCGACCGGCGGTTGAAGCGCTCGGTCCTCGAGGTCGAGCCGCCTGCCGTCGCCACGGTCGAAGTGCGGATCCTGTCGCATGACGCCCCGACGCGGAAGGGGCGGCCCTACCGCGTGATGGTCGAGGATGCGGGCACGCGCTTTTCGCTGGTCTTCTTCCACGCCCGCACGCCCTGGCTGGAACGGCACCTGCCGGTCGGCGAGCGCCGCATCGTCTCGGGGCGGGTGGAGCTGTTCGACGGCCATCCGCAGATGGCCCATCCCGACCATATCCTGCCCCGCGCCGAGGCGCATGCGCTGCCGGAGCACGAGCCGGTCTATCCGCTGGCCGCCGGGGTCACGGCCAAGGCGATGCGCAAGGCGGCAGAGGCGGCTTTGGCGCTGGCGCCGGAGCTCGACGAATGGATCGATCCGCATCTCCTGGCGCGCAAGGGCTGGCCGTCCTGGCACGAGGCGCTGCGCCAGGCGCATCATCCCGAGGGCACGGCAGAGGTCGGACGCGAGGCGCCTGCGCGGGCACGGCTGACGACATGCGCCTGCCGGAGGGCCATCCAGCCGCGGCCTCGAGGAGCGGCAAGAAAAAAATGCCTTTAGGTCAAGACGGTCCGCGCCGACGGACCGACCGCTCGAAGGCACAGGACGCACCGATGGAGCGCGTCTTCGGCTCCTCGAATGCCGGACCGGTCCTCCGCTCCCGATTCCTGTCGCGCGCCGGAGCCAAGGCGGCTCTGTTCGAGTGCAACGCGATCTTCCGCAACCGGCCGCGCCGCCATGCGAGCATGGGATGCCGGAGCAAGCGAAGATCGACATGACCGCCGCGATGGCCGCAGGGCAAATATCGCCCTAGTCCGGGAGCCAGGAAAAGATCCGTGCCGTTCCGGCTCGGCATCGTCTTCCGCTATCCCGCCGCCCGCCGCATCTCTGGCTGGCCGGAGCGATCGAAACGCCGGGAGAGGATGACCACCGCCGCCTGCCGATGTGCATCGCCATCCGTCCGGACCGTGCTGGCGACCGGGACCGCTGCCGCGGCAGGGTCATGTCCCGGACGCTGCGGAAGCTGGATGGCGGCTTGATCTCCGGGTGAGCTGAGCCCCCCAACCGGCGGCTGCAACCGCCAGGGAGAGGGAGGGCCCGCCTGCCACCGGTCCGGAGGCGGGCCCGAATGCCATGACCGGGATCAACGGCGCTGCGCGCTTTGCGCCACCGTCCGGCGAGCCGGGGTCCGGCCCGATCGCGGATCGTCTGAGGGCGGCCGTCCGCGCCGCCATCGAGGCGATGTCCGAAGAGGAACACGGGGCCTTCCTCGGACGCTGCCGCCATGGCCGCGGCGACGATGTGCAGACGGGATGCCGCCACCGGCCCGGGGACCGGCAGCTCACCGGCGCATGCTGGACCGGGACGGTCCGGGTTCCGCCGGCCCGGATCGGGGACGAGACCGCCAAGCGATTGATCCGGGGGATCGATCGCAGGGAGACTGCGGGCCTGGGCACCGAATGGCGCTCGACGGCGCTGCCGCGCTGCAGGCGGCTGACGAAAGGCGGGGAGGATCAGGCAAGGCCCCAGCGGGGCGCTGATCGCCGCGCTGCCTCTGGCGGGGACCAATGCGCGGGGCGAAGCGGGCGCTGTTCGGCCAGTTCGAAGGTCCCCAGGACATCCCGCGCGAGCAGGACAAGCCCCGGAAGCTCCCGGCCCGTCCCTCCGACCTGTCCCGCCTCCGGAGATTGCGCGAGGACGGCGGGAAGGACTGACACGTGGCGCGCCGCCTGCAGCCCGGTCCCGGCCTGCTGCAGGCTCCGCCGCTCCGTGAATGGCTGGGGGAGCAGCCGGGCCTGCAAGGCCCGCCTGTTTGCCGCAGTCCCCCGGCCGGTCCGCCGGCGATGGATGAGACGCCCCAGGCGACGGGCGCAGTTCCCGCAAGTTTCGAGCGGTCCCGGCCGCAGGGAAGACGCTTCTCCAGGGTTGCGAAGGCGGCAAGACCGGCAATCCCGTAAAGGGGCATGACGCTGCCGGCGAAGAGCGGTGCCATCGGCATCCAGCAGCGGCCAAGGCCCCAGGTGCCGTGTTCCGGACCGGATAGGCCGCCATCCCGACGCCGCCCGGGATGCTGCAGCGCCCGGTGCGGCTTTCCATGTCCATGTCGAGCCGGACCGGCCCGAAGAGAGTCTCGGGCCTGTCCGGGCACATGGCTGACAGGACCCAGGACATGGTCGCCATTTCCTGGGTGTCCCGGCCCGTCATGATCCGCTGCAGCGTGTCCCTCCGGGGCGGGCTGGCCCCTTCGCCGATGACGACCTGCCTGGTTCCGTTGCCCTCGTGGATCGGGCCCGGACACTGCAGAAGGGTCGCGGCCACCGTATTGGCCAGGTCGACATCCCCGCGATGGCCGCTGTCCCGCCGGAACGCGCCGGCGAATTCGCAGTTTCCGTAGCCCGGCGGCGACATGAAGGGGCAGCCGGCGCCGCAATTGCAGTCGTGAGTTCCTGTCCGTGATGCTCCCAGGGGGGCACGGACGCCTTCAGATATTCCCTGATCTGCCGATATTGTCACGATTGCGGACGAGTTATCGGATCAAGATGCCCGTTGCGCGGATCTGGGCGGAAATTTCCAGGCCACCTCCTACAACGAGAGCGGCCCAGCTTTCAGGGCACGATCCGCAGCTCGATCAGGCTGGCTGTGCCGGCGGGATATGCGTCCTCGGGCAGGGCGTCCTGTGGCCCGGCAGCGACGGCGGCGATGTCCGGGCAGGTGCGCTGAGGTGCCGCGCGTCTCCTGCGCTGCGCGGACGTGCGGGTGCTGTCCTCACCCGCAGGCCGTGCCTTCGCAGGGCTGCGGCCGCGCCGGCGGCTTTTGCGGCGCGGCCCGTGTTTCGGAATTCCACATGAAAGTGACGTCCGGCTTGGTGACCTCCGCGCGGTTTGCCCGTAGAGCTTGTTCCATGTTCGGAATCGAGATCATCGACGCGGCCCTGCTGCCCGCCATGTTCGCCTCGGCGATTGCCGGTATGGTGTCCTTCCTGTCGCCCTGCGTGCTGCCGATCGTGCCGCCCTACCTGGCTTACATGTCCGGCGTCTCCGTCGGCGAGTTCGGCCAGGCGCGCGGCCGGGTGATCCTGGCGGCGCTGTTCTTCGTGCTGGGCCTCTCGACGGTTTTCCTGTTCCTCGGCTTCACCGCCTCGGCCTTCGGCGCCTTCTTCCTGCAGAACCAGCAGATGTTCTCGGCCATTGCCGGGGTGATCGTCATGGTCTTCGGGCTGCATTTCCTCGGCATCCTGCGCATGCCCTTCCTCAACCGCGAATTCAGGGTCGAGGCCGGGGACCAGGGCGGCTCGGCCCTCGGGGCCTATGTGCTGGGCCTTGCCTTCGCCTTCGGCTGGACCCCCTGCATCGGTCCGCAGCTCGGCGCGATCCTGTCGCTGGCCGCCAGCGAGGCCTCGATCGCCCGCGGCACGGTGCTTCTGGGCATCTACGCGCTGGGGCTCGGCATTCCCTTCCTTCTGGTCGCCGCCTTCATGGGGCCGCAGAGCCGTGTCCTCGTCTGGATGAAGCGCCACATGGCGCAGATCGAGCGGGTCATGGGCCTGCTTCTGTGGACCGTGGGGCTGATGATGCTGACCGGGCAGTTCAGCGCCTTCTCCTACTGGCTGCTGGAGCAGTTCCCGGGCCTCGCGACGCTGGGCTGAGCCATGGCCGGGGTCGCGCGGCGCCTCGTCTTCTTCCTGCCGGGCTTCGATCCGAACCCGGCACGGCGCTACCGCGAACTCTTCCGCCGCGAGGCGCCCGCCCAGGCCGCCATCGCGGGCTATGCGCTCGAGATGCTGCCCGGCGCCGGTCCGGACCGCTGGCAGGCACGGTTGGCGCGGCGGGCACGTCCGCAGGCAGTTCGGCCGCAGCCTTCAGCCGCGCGGCGGCAGCGGCGCGGCCCGGGCTGAGCCGGAACTGCGCCACCGCATTGCCGAGATTGACGGCTTCGCGGGTGAGGGTCTGGCTCGCGGAAAGCGTTTCCTGGAACAGCGCGGTATTCGCCTGGGTGGTGTTGTCGAGATGCGAGACCGAGGTGTTGATCTCTCCCAGACCGACCGACTGTTCTCCGGCCGAGCGCGCGATGTCCGAGACATGGCCCGAGATTTCGGAGACCGAGGCCGCGATCCGGCGCAGCGTGTCGCCCGCCTCCCCGACCAGCGACACGCCGCGATTGACCTGGCCGCCGCTTTCCGAGATCAGAGCATTGATCTCGCGCGCCGCATCGGAGGACCGCTGCGCCAGCGCCCGGACCTCGGAGGCCACCACCGCGAATCCGCGCCCGGCCTCGCCCGCCCGCGCAGCCTCCACGCCGGCATTCAGCGCCAGCAGGTTGGTCTGGAAGGCGATGTCGTCGATCACATGGATGATCTTGGAAATCTTTTCCGAGGACTGCTCGATCGCGCCCATGGCCTCCACCGCCTGGCGGACCACCTCTCCGCTCTGCTCGGCCGTGCCGCGCGCGTCGACGACGATCTTGTCGGCATCCTTCGCCCCCTTGGCCGCCAGCGCCACCGAGGATGTCAGCTCCTCTAGCGCCGCCGCCGTCTGCTCCAGCGTTGCAGCGGCCTGCTCGGTGCGCTTCGCCACATCCTCCGCCGAGGTCGTGATCGCCTCGCCCTTCTCGACGATATGACCGGAGGATTCGGATATGTTGGCGATCACGTCCTCCAGGGTGCTGACCGCCGCGTTGAAATCGTTGCGCAACTCCTCGTAGATGCCCTCGAACTGCTCCTCGATGCGGAAGCTCAGGTCGCCGGAGGCCAGCGTCCGGAGCGCTTCGGCCAGGACCTGTGCCACATGCTCCTGCCGTTCCAGGATCTGGCGGCGCTCGCGATCGGCGCGCTGCAGCTCTTCCGCCCGCTCCGCTTCTTCCCGCGTCCTGGCTTGCTGCCGCGTCAGCTCGGCCGCCGCCTCGCGGTCGCGCGCCGCCTGCTCGAATGGCCGTTCCTTCAAGCCCGCAGCAGAAAATCCGCGAATTCGCGGACCAGCGGCCGTTCGGCGGAGGCGGCGTTGAGCTTCAGGTAGTAGCCGCGGTCGAGGCGCAGAATCCCGCCTTGCGCCGGGACCAGCAGCTCCTGCTCCAGATGCCGTCCGACGAGATGGTCCCAGCCGAGGAGCACGCCCTCGCCGCGCAGCCCGGCCTCGACCAGCACCGGATAGCTGTTGCTGACCAGCCGGAAGGCGCGCTCCGGCATCGGCGCGCCCTGCGACCGGAACCAGTCCTTCCAGCTCAGCGGCGTCCAGCCGATGGCCTCCGAGCTCCAGTGCATCGGATGCAGTTCCAGCAGGGCGGCCTCCGCCAGCAGGGCCGTGTCGCCGAACGGGCCGTGGCGGGCGAGGAAATCCGGGCTGCAGACCGGGCGCACGGTCTCGTCGAAGAGATAGACCAGCCGCTCGCCGGGATCGCAGCGCTCGTTGCCGCAGATCACCGACAGGTCGACCTCGGCAAAGTTCCTCAGCCGGTCGTTTTCGTCGGAAGCGAGGAGCACGAAGCGCGCCTCCGGGTGGAGCGCGCGGAAGGCGTCGAGGCGCGGCGCCAGCCAGTAGGCGATGACCGCCTGGGTGCCGGAGATGGTGATCGCGGCCTCGCCCTCCTCCGGGTCGATCCCGGCGATCGCGTCGCAGATGCCGTCGAGCCCGGAGGTTACCGCGCCCAGCAGCCGCGTGCCCTCGCCGGTCAGCTCCAGCGCGTTGTGCAGCCGCCGGAACAGCGTGCAGCCGAGCGCCTTCTCCAGCCCGCGGATCTGCTGGCTGACCGCCGCCTGGGTGACATTCAGCTCGGTCGCGGCGAGGGTGAAGCTCAGGTGCTTCGCCGCGACCTCGAAGGTGGCGAAGGCTTGCAGCGACGGCAGGTAGCGGCGGCGCGGGGTCATGGCGGCATCCTATCGGCAGGGGCGCGGGCGGCTCAAGCGGCGATCACTCGGCGCGGGCGCGCCATTCTTTCCAGCGCAGGGTGGCTGTGGCCCCGATCTGCGCAAAGGGCGACGGCGGCAGGCGCGTCGGCAGCGGCTCCCCACTCGCGCCCCCGGACCGCACACTGCCGCTCCCGGCCGGCAGGGACACCCTTTGCCCCCAAGCGGCTCGGGCCAGAGCAACGGCAAAGGGAAGGCCGCAGGTCCCTGCCACTGATGCCGCGCTCGCGCCGTCCCGGCATGTCGCGGCGCGCCCGAGAACCGCTGTTCGGCGCCACGCCTGCCGAAGGCCTCCGGCCAGCGATCTTCCCGCAGCACTGGCGACAGCCCCCGCGCAGACCGAACCAGATCCGACGGCCCCGACAGTCCCGCGGCAGGAACAGGGCCTGAAAACCCTCGGGGCCCAGCCGCCTCGTGCAGGCACCTCTGGCATGGAGCGCGGTTCATCCCTGCAGCGCAGCCCCCGGCTGCACCTCCCTCGCCCGCAGCGCTGGCGATGCCGAGCCGGCCACCGGGAACGGCGCACCCGATATCGGACCGTCCTCTCTCTCCGCATCTGCGTCCCGGACGTCACTCCCTGCAGGACAGCCACCGCCGGAGACGCAGCGCAGAGACCAGATCGCCGTTCCGGACCACTGCGGGTCCGGCAAAGACACCCGGGGCAAGAGGATCAGGTTCCATGCGAGCGGCGGTTCCTCGATCGCAGGTGGCCGCCCCCGGCGAACCGGCCTTGCGGCACTGTCGGGGGGGAAAGCCGTGCTGCGCCGCCATTCCTACCACGGCGTCCGAGCCGCCAGCGCTTGCCGCGCATGATCCGCCGGCAAATCCGGCTGATCCGGAACAGGGCGGCACGGGAGCGGGACCATGTTCGCCCAGCAGGCTTCCGCAGCACGTCCGGGGCATCGGTCCCGGGTCTCTCCGCTCCGTCGTGGAAAAGCCGGGCACGGGACAATGCAGCGCCCCGCAGGAGGCCGCAGACCATGCTGCCGCGCCTTCTCCGCCCGGGACATCGTCAGTCTCCCGGCTCTGCCGGGCATGACGGCAGAGCACAGGCGGGTACGGGCATACCGCCCCGTGCCGGGACATGGGCCCAGGACATCCGCTGCCCCCCGCGGCCGCAGCCAGGGCCGGTGCACCATCGCAGGGTCCCGCCCCGCCGGCGTCGCGGCGCGGTGTAACTCCCAGTCCGGGATCCGGGGGCAAGCTCATGGCCGACCTGGCTCCAGGTGGTCAGGCCGACATCGGGGTCGATGCCCGCGCCTTCCAGACGGTCGCGGGTGGCCCAGAGCACCGGTGTGGACAAGTTGCACGGATGCGACAGCATCCGGCCGTCGGTGCTGGTCTGGCATCCCTTCACGGCGCCGATACAGGCGTCCGGATCGAAGGCCGCGACGCTCTCTTCGATCACCTGACAGACCGGCCGCATGGCGCCCTCGGCGGCCATCATGGTGGCGGACCTCGAAGACCATCAGGACATGCGGCTGTTCGCCCGCCCGGAAGGCGGCGATGCCGACGTTCGGCGTCTCGGAGCAATTGCCCTTGCAGGCGGCCGTGACGGCGTCGTTGTAGGAGGCGTGTTGAACGCCTGGGCCAGCTCTCCGAGCCGTCCGGTGAAGTTATGCCAGAACTGGATTTCGGTCTGGGCGCTTGCCGCGATGGGGCGCAACAGCGCGGTTCCCTCGGCAAGGATGCCGGGAGGAAATCGTTTCATGGTTCCTTCCTATGACGCCCTGCGCGTTGCCTTGTTGTTGTCATTTGAATCAATGGAATGAGACTATAATCGGCGCCTCCGTCGCCCGTGGCTGACGCATCTTCGGAAAAAGATATGGCAAGCAGGTTCTTGCAGATTGTCCGCAATCGATGCCTGCGGTGGGCGGCTGCGGCAGGGTCCGGGTCACAGCACCCGCGCCCCGCCATCGGCGATCGCCTCGCGGATCTCCTGCGGCAGCGGAGCCTCGGTGACCAGCGTCAGTCCGGGACAGAACCGGGCGACCAAATCGATGTCGGTGCGGCCGATCTTGCTTTGATCGGCCATCACCACGAGCTCGCCGCATTGTCCCAGCATCGCGCGCTTGACCGCGGCGAAGCCGGGCACCGCCTCGGTGATGCCGTTGCGGCTGACGGCCGATGCCCCGACGAAGGCGCGGCCGACATGGAAGCGGCGCAGGAAGTCCACCGTTTCCGCGCCGGTCACCGCCGCCTCGCGGGCCAGCAGCTCGCCCGGACAGAGCCGCACCGTCGCTGGCGGGAAATGACCGGACTTATAGCGCCTCCGAATTACGGGGCATGGGGATCAATACTCAGATCGAACTTCGTGAGTTCTCCGATCTCGAACTCACGGGCGACGACGGCGCCAACACTCTTGAAGGCAGCGCAGACAACGATCTTCTAATTGGACTGGCTGGTCCGGATGTTCTGAACGGTGGCGAGGGCAACGATACGCTCAAAGGCGGCTTGGGTCGAGATAGCCTTGACGGTGGCCCTGGGGCCGATTTGCTCGAGGGGGGCTACGGAAATGACCGCTATTACGTCGACGATGCCGGGGATCGCATCATCGAGCGCCCAGATAGCGGCTACGACCGGGTCTATTCATCGGTGTCTTTCCACCTCAACGAGAAAAGCAACAACGTAGAAGAGTTGATCCTGACCGGAAATACACACATCGATGGCTCTGGTAACTTCCTGGCGAACAAGTTGTACGGGAATGACGGCAGGAACAGCCTCGCCGGAGGAATTGGCGATGACAGTCTCTATGGTGGAATGAAAGCGGATACCTTGTCTGGCGGTCAAGGTGATGACCTTTTGGTCGGCGGCATGGGAGCGGACGTCCTAAACGGTGGCCAAGGAGCAGATATTCTCAGAGGATCGCGAGGGAACGACACGCTGCGTGGTGGCAGTGGTGATGACCAGCTTACGGGTGGCCAAGGGGCTGACGTCTTCGTTCTCCAAACGGACGGTGGCCATGACATCGTTATAGACTTTTCGCTTGATGAAGACTTCCTGGCTGTGGAAGGGAGCGCGACCATCGATCAGATTGCAATTACCGCGTCTAACGGTGGAGCAATCGTTTCTTGGGAAGACAGTAGCCTGATCCTGCTTGGCGTGAACTCTGATCTGCTTACCTCAGACCATTTTCAGTTCATCTGATATAGGTCCAAAAGTGGAAAAATCTGAGAAGGCCATTTCAGGCCTTCTCTTCATTTCCGATCAGACGTCATCCTTAGTTAGCCAATTGTGAATGTCTGCTAGCGTCCAGACGTCTCTAAGAAGTCGGTTCTTCATATGAGGGTTTTTCGTATGCGGCTTGTTACGCTCAAACTTTGCCTTTGCCATGTCTTCGGGCGCCTTTTCTGGGGGCGGTCCGCCCGCCCTTGGTCATCAACGGCAGCCGGGTACGGAACCGCTGCAGGAGAGTCAAGCCTTTCGGGGGCCGGGGACCGGGGTTTGCGGCCCGCAGGCCACGTTTCCGCGCTGCGGCACGGGCTTGGCGGGCGGAACTCCGCCGCCCTGCCCCGCGATGCGGCCCGCCATCCGGCCGGTCAGCTGGACGGACCGTCCGCCGCCGGCGCCGCGGCGGGGCGGGCGAACCAGCCCTCGTTCTCGCGCATCCATTTCTCGATCTCGACGGCGGCATTGTCGGCCAGCTCGGCCAGCTGCTCCTCGGCGGTGGAGGTGTAGCCGGTGCCGACGATCTGGTCGCCGCCGGCGCGTTCCCAGACGACGAGCTGCTTCCAGTCGCCGCTGATGCGCTGCTGGTCGGCATCGAACACCGCGACGTTCATCGCCAGCAGGGAGCGCGGCGCCAGCAGCACCGGAATGCCCGGCGCGGCCAGCGCGTAGCCGACGACCTTGATGCCGATCGAATAGTCCGCGCCGCCCTGGAAGCGGCGGAACCGGGTCTCCACCGCCTCGGTCACGGCCGTCTGCAGAGACTCGTCGTCGGAGGCGCGCGACATCGGTCCGCGCTGCGGATCGTCGACCACGACCACCAGGTGCTGCAGGCTGAAATCGCCCAGCGGGCGGTTGGCGATATCCGGCGCGATGTCGGTGGTGCAGCCCATCAGGGCGAGGCTCGCGGTCAGGGCAAGGGCGGTACGGCGGTTCATCGTCTGGCTCCCGAGGGCAATCACGTTCCGGTTAGCAGGGCTTCGCAAGCTTGGCAAACCACGGCTGTGTCAGGGCATTGCCGATGTGCGGCGGCAAACCGATTGCAGCGCCTGCCATTCGGCGGGGCTGATCACCGGACGGTCGGCGGCACGCGCCGCGGCATCGCGCGCGGCGCGCGACCGCTCCTCCAGCGCGGGATGCGAAGCGAAGAGCTCCAGCACCTCCGGCATGTCGGGCGCGCCGGCGGTGGCGGCGTCGGACATCGCCATGCGCGCGCCGTATTCGGGGCGGAACCCGCCCGACCCGGCCTCTTCGATCGACAGGATCGCGCCGCGGCTGCCGCCGGCCGCCCCGGCGATCACCGCCGCCTTCGCCAGCGCATCGGTCACCGCCTCCTTGCGGGCATCGTCATGCGCCATCGACGGGTCCTGCAGGCCGAAGACCAGCCCGCGGAACGTGTTCGCGCCGCCCTTCACCACGCCGTCGAGGATCATTCCCAGCGCATCGAGCTCGCGCACCGTCACCCGGAGCGTGTTCCCGGCCTCGAAGCCGAGGATCCGCGGCGGACGGTTCACGTCGTCGCGCGGCGTTTCGTAGACCGGGTTGAGCGTCAGACCCGCGGTCTGGACGTCCTCGGCGGCGACGCCCGCCGCCGCCAGCGTGTCGAGCACCGCCGCGATCTTCGCCGAAGCCGAGGCGACCGCCTCCTCGGCGGTGCCGCCCTGCTCCTCGACGCCCAGCGTCACCGTCGCCATGTCGGGCAGCACCTGGATCTCGCCGGTGCCCGTGACGGTCAGCTCCGCCTGCCCCTGGCTCCATGCCGCTGCCGGAAGAACCATCGCCCCGGCCAGTGCCATAGCCAAAACCTGCCGCATTTTCCTTGCCTCCCCGGAAATTCCGTCAATGCAGTGTTTACCGCATATAGTGTCGACATAGTTGAACATGCTATACGTGAAGAAAACCAAGACCTGCCGTAAAGCAGGTTGAGAGCGGATACATGCGACCGAACCTGGCTCTGTCCCTGTCCACCGAAGAGGTGGTCCTCTATGTCAGCACCGACGAGGGCTGGCAGCGTCTCGGCCGCGTCTCCATCGCAGGCCGCGATCTCGGCCTGCAGATGGCGGTGCTCAAGCGCATCGCCCAGAGCTATTCCGACAGTCCCGGCCTCGACACGCTGCTCTGCGTGCCCGCCGACCAGGTGCTGTGGAAGCGGCTCGGCGCGGACGGCGTCGGCGGCGATCCGGCGGCGGTGCGCGCGCATGTGATCCGCGCGATCGGCAGCGCCACGCCTTGCGCCGCGGACTGAAAGCGCGCCCGGGCGCACCACCGGGCTGATCCTGTCCGGTCAAGCCGGGGGAACGGAGCAAGCTGTCGGCGGTCTCCCGGCACCGCCCTGAGCGCCGCTTTTTGCGGCCCTGCCGCTCCATAGCCTCGCTGTCGGTCAGCCATGGTCCTGCGGGCCGTGCCGGCTGGTGCTCCGGCCCTGAGCGGGGGCGGGCCTGCAACCTCCGCGGCACCGGACCCTTTTCGACGGCGGCTTCCTGTCGCCATGGGGCATACTCGTGGCGCCCTGCGGCTCCCTGTAGCCGCTGTGGCGCGTGCGGCGCCTGCTGAGGCCGCTCCGGCACTGATTGCCGCTCCGGTCCATGCCGGTGCCGCAGGCCCGCAGCCGGGCATCCAAGGCGCAAGGGGCCTTGGGGGCGGTGACCATGCCGAAGCGCTGTTCTGCCATGCAGTCTGCGCCGCGAGAGGGTCGCCCAGGGTCGGCAGAGGACGCGACTTTGCCATCGCCCGGCCCGCGGAGCCGATCCTCCGCCAAGCTGTGGTTGCGCCGCCCGGGGAGGACAAGTTGATCTCCCGATCCTTCCTTTTCTCCGTTCCGGCCCTCGCCATTTCCCGGCTGCAGCTGGCGGATGCGACCCGTTTGGTCCGCATGGCGGCCGCCGCGGGCGAGGCGATGCAGTCCGCATGGGGCGATATCCGACATGGCGGGTGCCCAAGCAGAGATGTTGCCATCGGCAATCCGGATGCGGGCCTTCCGGCCGGGACGATCCTGCAGCACCCGGCGGTATGCGCCAGGGCGAGGATCGGGACGGAGCATGGCACCTGTCCCGCGCCAGCGCTGCCGTCGGACGGATCCTCGCGCTGTGCGCGGTCAGTTCTCCGTGTGCGGCGGCTCCGGCAAAGGCCTTCCCGCATGCCGCCGTGAACGCCGTCGATCCTGAACAACTTGATTGGGCGACATTTGGGGATTTTCCGAGGTGCCGGGCTTGTGTCCATGAGTTCCAAAACAGCGGCCATGAGCCGGCCCAAACGCGCCGGAGGCGGGCGGGGACCTGCGCCCGCAGCCTCGCCCAGGGGCGTCCCCTGCCACGGACACGCCAGCGCGGGCCCCGGCATCGGCAGCCCGTGGGGAACGGAGGCTGCCGGAGCGTGCAGCCGCGCCATGGCGGCGGCGGCGCGGAGCTGCTAGACGCCGGGCGAGACCTCCCAGAAAGGATTTGGCGATGATCCAGCCCACTGCTTCGTTCAAGGACAACCTGCAACTTCTGCCGTCGATCGAGGGCCTTGCGGCGCTCGAGCTCGTCGACCCGGCCGGTGCGGTCGTCGCGACCATCGAGAACCAGCCGGGCAAGCAGGGCTCCCTCGCGGTCTACCAGTACCTCCACCAAGCATTCGGCGCCCTGACGGCCGAAGCCGCGGAGCACGGTCTCGCGGTTTTCGCCGAGCACACAGCCGATGCACGCAACCGTCCCGGCGCCCATCCCAACATCGACCGGCTGCTGGAGATCGCCGGGGGCGCGGCGCCGCTCGACATCCGTCTTCCGGCAGCCTGACGCGGGAGGCCGGGGCTCCTTGCGGATCGCGGGGCGCCGGTTTCCGCCCGGCGGCGGGTTGCTTTCGGCCATTGGCAAGCGGGCATGTTTGCATGCCTCTGCGGCGGCGGTGCGGAGCTGCCCCGCCGCTCGGCAAGCCGGTGGATTCCCGCGTTGCAGTTGGGGCGGCACGGCGCGCCGCCAGCCTTGATCCGTAGGGCAAGGCCGTCCGCCCGGCAGCGGAACTGCGGCTGTTTCCGGTCCTGTTGGTCTGCGACACCAAAAGCTGCCGCGACATCGGGCCGTCGCCGACCCGGGGACCGGCGAAGCTGCCGGCTTCCTGGATAATGGCGTTCCGGCAGGGGCGGGCTGCGCAAGGGGCCGCCTTGCCGGACCGCGTCTTTCGCGCCCGTCCGCGGCCCGGGTGGACGAAACGCCCGTCCGACGGTGCGGAGACCGTCGTTCCGGACGTGTCGGATCTGGCGGAGTCCCCGCCGCGCTACCGCCAAGGGTCCGGCCGCCCCGCCGGGAGCGGATCCGCCGGAAGCTGCCTGCCCATCCGGGAGCCTTCTCTCGGCGAGTACTGTAACTCCCACTCCGGGATCCGGGAGCAAGCTCAGCAGCCACAGGCGAGCTCGACCGCAGCACCCAGCAGAATGCCGCCATTTTCGAAGAGACCAATGCGGCGGTCTCCTCGCTTCAGGGCAAAGCCCACGCCCTGGCAACTGCGATCGGGGCCTTCGTTCTGACCGGCGGGTCCAGCCCGACGCGCAGCGCCGAAGCGGACCGGCTCGCGTCCTGACGGCTCTCTGCCCCGGCGGCACCAGCCGGGGCGATCAGCTCACAGCACGTCGGACAGCAGGTCCGGATCGAGAATCTCGATCTTCTTGCGCGCGGTGCGGATCGCGCCGCGTTTTGCCAGGCGGCTCATGGAGCGCGACACCATCTCCCGGTTGGCGCCGATGGACCCGGCGATTTCCAGATGGGTCGGCGCATCGGCGATAACCGCGCCGGGATGCAGGCTGCCGGTCTGCAGCGACAGCCGGACCAGATAGGCGCAGAGCCGCTGTTCGATGGAATAGGTCGAAAGCTCGTGCGCCTTCTGCGTCAGATCGCGGATCCGGCCGACCAGGTCACGCATCACCCGCCTGCGGATCTCCGGCACCTCGTCGAGCAGCAGATGGAAGGAGGCCTCCGGCAGCTGCAGCAGCCGCGACGGCGCACGGGCAAAGATCGCCAGCGACCGCGCGCCGCCGTCGATGGCCGACAATTCGCCGAGCATCGCGCCGGTTCCGATCCGCGTATAGACGACCTCGCGCCCATCCTCCGTCCAGTAGACGGCCAGGAGCGCTCCGGAGAGCAGGAAATAGACGTCGCGCCCAGGATCCTCGCGGTCGAAGACCATCTGGCCCGGCGCGAAGCTGGGCGCGCTCCAGCGCAGGTTGAGAGGCGCCAGGCGCTCTGCGGCAATCCCCTCGAAAAGCGGCAGGCCCTGCCAGGGCGGTGCGCTCCGGCTCATGCCGGGTCCCCTGCCGCATGGCCGGGACCCGCCCCGCCGCCGCTGCCCCGCGAGCGCTGCCGGGTCGAGCCGCGCCAGCGCTCCGGCCAGGACGCGGACTTGCGCGCGGTCCTTGATCTCCTCCGGTTCCGCCAGGTCCGCGATGACCGGGGCGATCAGCGAGGGGAAAAGCTCCACCAGCGTGACCGGCGCCGCGCGGCTCTCGAAGGGGCGCACGGCGATCTCGGCGCCGAACCGCGCGCGCATGCCCTGGAGCCGGGCGATGCCCAAGAGCGCCTGCGAGCCGACCGAGCCGGTGGTGTAGAGCTTCCAGCAGGGCTGGGCCGTCTTCAGCCGCTCTTCGCAGCCGCGCCGTTCGGGCAGGCCATGGCCCTGCCGCACGCTGCCCTTGGCAGGCAGGCGCGGGTCCCCGACCGTCGCCGGACAGCCCCAGAACGGACCGGTCCCCGGGAAGAGCCCGTTCAGCTCCGCCGCCGCCTGCCAGCGGTTGTTGGCATTGTCCGGGCCGTCCTCGATCCGGGCGGCCAGCGCCTCCCAGAGCGACAGCGGGTCAGGCCCGCCGCAGACCGCACCGGCGAAGCCCCGCGGATAGGCGAAGGGGAAATCGAAGCCCGCGAGGACCCGCCGCCCGGCGGCGATTTCGGCCTCGAAGAGCGCGCAGAGCGCCGCAACGGCATCCTCCCGCGTGCGGTGATAGCTGGTTTCGACCGTGCCGCCCCGGGCAATGCCGAGCCAGATCGCATCCTTCGACGGTTTCGCGGGCGTCGGCGAAGAGGCCCCCGACCAGTCCGCGACGACGATCGTGTCGAAGCTCACAGCCCCACCTCGCCGAGGATGAAATCCGCAATCGCGGCGGTGTCGTCGAGATCGAAGCAGGGCAGGGCGGTCTCCGGCGCGCAATCCGAGGCGACCGCGCGGATCGACGGGTTGGCCGGCGACAGGAGCGGCCGCCCGGTGGCGGCGCGATGCGCCTCGATCTTGGGATGCGCCTGGGACTTGTAGCCCTCGATCAGCACCAGGTCGACCGGCGAGAGCCGCGCCAGCAGCTCGGCCAGCGGCGGCTCGGGCGCATCGCCCGCGCATCGCCAAGCGCCTGCCGCGCCGCGGCGGCGATCTCCGCCAGCGCCGCCGGATCGGTATCCTGGAACGCGGCCGCGATCGCGGCCGGATCGGTGATCGCCGGGACGGCCTCGGAGGGTTCGCGTTCTCCGTCGGCAATCTCGAGATCGCGCAGCGTGACCCGGCCGAAGGCGTTCGACAGGGTCAGCGGCGCAGACCGCACCGCGCGCAGCACCGTCGTGCCGTCGGTCAGCCCGCTCAGAGTGTTGACCCGGAACAGCGCCATGTCGTCGGGATCGTCATGGTCGAGCTCGGGATGGCAGCTGTCCCAGAAATCCTGCAGCAGCGCCCGGATGTAGGACAGACCCTCCGCCAGCCCCGGATAGCCCCGCAACGCCGCCGCCGCATGGGTGTAGTAGAGCGCGGCGCGCAGGTCATGGCAGCGCGACAGCACCTCTTCGGCGCGCGCCGCGACGTCGCGGTAGTCGGGCTCTTCGGCCGCGAGGATCTCGGCGCCGGCCTGGCGTTCCTCGCCCGGCTTCGCCGCCCGCTCGAGGGCCTGGAAATCGGCGTCGTATTCGGGGTCTTCGCCGCTGGGCGCGGCCTCGGAGAACGCTGTCAGATGATCGTGAATGGACATGATGACGTTCTCTTAGTCGATTCCAACGGACCTGAATGTGACTTTGGACACTGAACGCAAAACATGACGGCGATACGGAAAAACACGCCCGTGCCGATACGGAAACTCTGACGCATGGATTGCATTCCCGCAAGACGTATCGCGCGGAGATTGCCAAGCCGCTCCCCGCGGTCCACCCTTGGGGCGGGAACAGGGAGGAGCTTTCATGGACCAACGCAACATCCGGACGCCTGCGGCCGCACAGCCGGAAGGCGCGGCGCGGATGCGCGGCCTGCTGGACCGGCTGCGCCGCGAGCTGGACCGCAACGTCGCGGAGATCCGCGCGATCCTGGCTCCGCGCCGCAAGATCGACGCAGCGCGCCTGAACATCCTGCTGCTGCAGACCAGCAGCCCCCCGGGCACCGGCGTGCCGGTGCCCGGCGCGAAGGCCGGGTCGAGCCCGTCGATGTCGAAGCTCAGATAGACCGGCGCCCGCCCGGCGCGCTCGCGCACCGCGCAGATCGCGGCGTCGATGCCGTAGCGGTGGATCCAGGGCGCGGTCAGGATGCGGAAGGGCGGATCGGCGTCGTTATGCGTGCGCAGCCCGACCTGCACCGAGCGCTCGACGTCGATCAGCCCCTCGGCGACGGCGCGCGAGAACATCGTGCCGTGATCGAGCCGGGTGCCGTCGTCTTCCCAGGTGTCGCAATGCGCATCGACCTGCACCAGCGCCAGCGGCCCGAAGCGGCGGGCATGGGCGCGCAGCAGCGGCAGCGAGATCGAATGGTCGCCGCCCAGCGTCAGCATCCGCGCGCCCGAGGCGAGGATGGCATCGGCATGGGCCTCGATGGCCGGGGCGACGGTTTCGGGATGGTGCGGGTCGAGCCAGACATCGCCCCAGTCGATCGCCGCCAGCGTCTCGAACGGATCGAACCCCCAGGGGAAGGCCTTCAGCTCGGCAAGCTGCACCGAGGCCGCGCGGATCGCCTGCGGCCCCAGCCGGGTGCCGGTGCGGTTGGTCACCGCGCTGTCATAGGGCACGCCGGAGATCACCAGGTCGGTGCCTTCCAGGTCGCGGCTGTAGCTGCGGCGCAGGAAGCTGAGCACGCCGCCATAGGTCATCTCGGGCCAGCGCCCGAGCTTGTCCTTGCGGCGGAAGGCCTGGTCGCCCTTGTCCCCGGTCATCTGCGTCCTCTCCCTGCAGTCCCGGCATCCGTGCCGGTCGCGGCATCTTCCCGAGGCCGCGGGCGCCGTCAATCGTCTCCGTTGCGTCCCGTTTCCAGCAAGGGCAGCAGCGCGGCCAGAAGCCGGGCATGGCTCTCGGCGCGCCGCCCGGCGGACAGGCCGCAAAGCTCGGCCGGGGCCTGTTCCGCTGCCAGGATCGCCGGACCGCGCCCGGAGCAGGCGGGGAAGGCATCGTGGATCGCCGGAGCCGCCATGGGCTGCGGCGGTCCAGCCGCGCAGGGCATCGTCCGCGGGCGTGATCCGGCCGCATAGCCGGCTGGGGCGGCTGGGGGGGCTGCCGCCTTCGGTCCTGGGGCCGACAGATGATCGTCACGCCGGCGTTGCCGTGTTTTGCCGCGCGACCTGCTCTGCAGCGCCAGTGGCGGGCAGAACGGCGCGGAAAAGGATTGTTCCGGCAGCCGGAAAATGCGCCTCTGGCCGATTGCGCAAGATGGTTTTCCGGCACCCGGTGCGGTTGCCTTGCCGGTTCGCCGCCCGTCTTTTCTCCGGAATTGCCCGGGTGATTGACGCAGAGCCTCGGAGTTGTGCCTTTCTCTTTCCGCCTTTGGGGCGCCTGCGCGGAGCGGCGGCCGCGGACCACCGGTGATCCAAGCGCGTCCGTCGGCAGGAGGATCAGCCTCCATGGTCCGAAAGCTTCGGCCCCATGCAACAGGCGGTGCCCGAACCCGATTGCCCTAGCAGCGCCGCGGATGGATCGTGGCCCAGAGCCCTTGTGCCTTGGCGGCGAGCCGTGCGGCCGGGCCGCGCACGTCCAGCGGCATGGCGGCCAGCCGGTCCAGCGCCACTTCCGCGGTGCAGATCCGGCCCGTCACCGGGTCGCGGTAGCGCGGCGCGCCGATCAGCGCGGCATGCACCAGCCCGTCAAGCGTGATCCCCGGCGCCCGGCGGCGCTCCGGCACCGGAGCAAGGTCGCGCGTCAATCCCCAGCCCGCATAGAAGGGCGCGCCGAGGCAGGTCACCGGCACCTGCCGCATCAGCGCCTCGAAGCCCATCAGCGAGGTGATCGTCCAGAGCGCGTCGGCCTGCGACAGGAGCCAGGCCGGGTCCGCATCGGGCAGAACCAGGTCGGCCAGCGCTTCCTCGGCTGCGGACAGCCGTCCCGGGCGCAGCCCGGCGACCACATCGGGATGCGGCCGGTAAATGAGCACGGCACCGGGCTCGGCCTCCCGCGCGGCGGCCAGCACGTCCGAGCGCCGCCAGCGCCCCCGCCCCGCCGAGCAGCAGCAGCCCCGCCGCCGGAAGCGGCACCTGCGGCGCGGGGTCCTGCGTCACGACCGACAGCTTCGCGTAGTCGATCGCATATGAATCGAAGCTGCCCAGGTTGAACGTGACCTCCGGCTTGAAGGTCACGATGTTGGCGCCCTCCGCCACCAGCGACGGATCGATGCTGAAATTCAGCACCGAAATGGCGCGTGCGGCGATCGTCGATCCCTGGACCACTTCCTCGTAATGCGAGCCGACGAAGCTGCCGTTCAGGTCGATATCCATGCCCGGCGCCACGTCTCCCGGCGCGGCGGTCCAGCCGCCGCCCGCCTCGATATAGTTGTTCACCCCGGCGATCCGGATTTCCAGATCGGCCGAGGTCACGTCGAGCCCGCCGAGCGCCAGGCTGAAGCTCAGCGACACCGTCCCGTGCCGCGCCATGCGGTCGGTGGGAGCAGGGTCGGACGCATCCGAGCGGTCGAAATCCGCAGGCTCGACCGAGAAGGCGTCCGCCGCGCAGGCGCCCGGCTCGTAGCCGCCGAAGCAGTCGTCGTCGCCGGCCATGTCGAAAAGGCTGGCCGCGCCCGCCGGAGCCGCCAGCCCCGCCGCCAAGGCAAGGGAAATGAGTGATGTCCTGATCGCCATGGGCGCCCTCCGCTATCCGCAACCTCGGACAGCATCGGGCGGAACTGGTTAACAGTCTGTGTCTTCCGGCACAGACATTTACCTTTGGTCAACCTAAATGCCGGAAAGCGGGCGCTCAGTCCTCGCGGGCGGTGGTCATCCGGCGCGCCCAGCGGCCGTCATCCTGCGCCCAGTATTCGGCCACCGTGCCCGCGCCGGTCAGCGCCCGCCACTGGCCGCGCGCCGCGGTCAGCTGCATCTCGTCATTGCCGTCGAACAGGATGCAGACCCGCTCCATCCGCGCCGCCTCCTCGGCCGAGACCTCGGCCGCATCGATCGCCATCAGGCAGGCGGTGCCGCCCGGGGGCGCCGTTCAGGGGCCATGCCGGTCGCAGCGGCCGTGCCGGGGGTGGCGTTCGAAGGCTGGCCGGTTCCGGCTGGCACGGCGCCGGACATGGCGTGGCCGCCGCTCCGCGATCCTGTTGCGCTGAAGGAGGAACGGTCGGCCGGACAGTCGTGATGCCTGGGCTGGGACGCAGGAGCGAGGCGGCGGTTTGCCGTCGGCCCAAGCCTGTTCCTGCGGGGGATATCCTTGGGGAAAGGGCAGCTGGGCCGTTGCAGCGGGCTTTCCGGACAGGCCATGTCGATGGCATGGCGGGCGCGGCGGCACAGCGGAACGTTGCGGGTGAGGGCCGTCCCGTTCCGGCGCGCGCGGCGCCGGATGTGGCATGGCGTGTTTGCAGGGGGCGGAGCAGGCGGTCTTCGTCCGGACGGAGCCATGCCTGGTGTCTTCGAGCAGGCGCATTCAGGCAGGTGGCGGACAGGGCCGACGGAGCTGCGCCAGACGCCTTGCGAGCAGAGACGTGCATGGCGGCTGTGGCGCCCGGCCCCGATGCGCCGGAAAGGCATCGGCCTGCGGCGCCTGGCAAGGCATCTGCCGGATGGTGGCGCCGAGGGGCTCCTGCAGTGCTGGGGCTGGCGTGCGGGCCTTTGCGCAGCCTCTCCTTGCACGGCGGCTGCGGTATCCGCCGGGGGGCGGCAGCTGCGGCCGGGACGGTCAGACGGCCTTGTTCAGGATCGGAGTCCCGTTCTGCCGGTAGAGCAGGCGCGTGCCGTCCGGCAGGGCCGCGAAGAGCGGCCGGCCTTCCCAGTAATAGTCGATCGGCCGCAATTCGAGGCGGCCATCGACGGTGCCGTAGATCGGTCCGTCGATGCCGAAGATGCTCCGCACCAGCTTTGCCTCCGCCGCGAGCTGCGTCCGTGCCGCTTCGAGCTGGGCGGCGAGCTGCGCGGTCTCGCGCTCCGTCAGGTTCGGCCGCTCGGTGGCGAAGCCGCCGCCCGGCGCCGGATTCCGCGGTTTGGCGGGAAGGCAGTTCATCCCATTAGCTCAATTGCGTGGCGCAGCCGGGATCAGGAATTTTCGTCCTTCAGCGGCGGGCGGGCCCGCAGCGTGGCTTCGTAGCCGCGCAGCCGCGACGCCCGGACCAGCGGATCCCAGACCAGCGGGATGTTCGCCTCGCCGGTCCTGAGCACGTCGGTGCCGATCAGTTCGGCCTCGCGCCTGAGCCGTGCGGCCTCGGCCTCGCTGCGCCCGGCCAGCCAGACATGCCCTGCGACATGGGCGCAGCCCAGTTCCGCGGCGCGGCGGCCGAAGATGGTGTAGGGCGCGATCAGCAGGGTGCCGGGCGGCACCTGCGCCGCGATCCGGCGCTCCATCTGCGCCAGCAGCGCATCGTCGCGCATCGGACGGAAGAAGTAGATCACGTCGTGATCGCCGTAGCGCTCCCAGGCCAGCGCGTCGCCCTGGATCGCGCGGCAGCGGTCATGCGGCAGCGCGCGGAAAAGCTGCGCAGCCAGAGCGGCATAGCCGGGATCGTATTCCAGCCCGGCACAGCGGTCGAAATAGGGCGCGGCCGAGATCACCTTCAGGCCGGCGCCGCAGCCGACATCGAGAAACCGCGTCCGCTCGCCGGGCTTGAGCACCGCAAGGCAGCGCTTGGCGGCATGGACTTCGCGCAGGAACAGGCTCTGGGCCAGCGGGATGTCCGGAAAACAGCCGTGCTCATGGGCGCCCGCATCCTGGTTGACGGAGTTCAGCAGCTCGTGGAGCTGGGCGAAGAGCACGTCCGAGACCGCCTCGCGCGAGGCGGCGGTCGGCGGCAGCCGGTCGTGCTCCTCGATCAGCGGCTGGCGGCGGCGCTTTATCTGCGGGCGCAGCATGCTCTCGACCATCGGCCATTTGTTGAGCTCCAGCCGGAGCTGGTTCACCGGCTGCCCGAGCGCGGTCCAGGCCTGGTGCACCGCGCGCTGCGCCGTCTCGTCGGTGCCCGCCGCCGCCGTGTCGGCTCAGGCCCCATCACCCATTTTCAGCCATAGCTCCCGATGGCTCGAAATGGATCATTGTTCAGCGGCAGCATCTTCGCGAGAAACCCTGCCTTGCGTTCAGGCGAACAGGGCACTCGCCATCCAGCCCCGCCCGCCTCGATGCATACTTGCAGATTGGAACCCGATGACAACAATACCTCCCTCTCGGCGAGGGGACAGCGGCCAGGAACTGAAAGATCTATCGATCGAACATCGCCTCTTGCACCCTCTGTTTCCGCAGTGTAGAAGCCGCGAACACCACGGGCAATCAGAGCCCTAGGCGAGTTGGCGGAGTGGTGACGCAGCGGATTGCAAATCCGTGTACACCGGTTCGATTCCGGTACTCGCCTCCAATATCTTCAATGACATAGCTGGTTCCTCTTCTTAGGGGTATCACTATGGGTATCAGGTTCTTTTTCTGATCCCCGTTCGTTCCTGGTGTCATTTCGCTTCTCTGACGCCTGCCGCGCCCGCATGATCTGGCGCGCCTCACCGGCATATTTCCGGACCATGGCGTCCGTCGCGTGGCCGCTGAAAGATTTGATCTCGTCGTCAGAGCAACCTGCCCAGGCCAACTCCTTGATTCCGCGATAGCGCAGAGCGTGCAGGTCAAACTGCTCCAGCTGCATGCGCCGCCGCGCCATGAGCATGATCTGGGCCATGTATCGGTAGCTCATCTTGCCGCCTGTCTGTGTGCGCAGGATCGGCCCTTCCGCGGCACCACTCTCAAACCGAGCCTGAGCGTCGAGCAGCGCGGCCTGCAGCTCCGATGTGCAAGGCAGCTGAAGTGCATAGCCCGTCTTGTTCTGCTGAACTGCCAGCGTCTCCCCATCAAAGTCCGACCAGGTGAAATCGACCCAATCCCCGGGCCGCTGCACCGTACCGACACCAATCTCGAAGATGAGCCGCTCAATGGTCGTCGCTTTCTCACGGAAGGTCGTAAGCGCCTCGCCATTACCCCTGCAGTGCGGCTGACTGCCCGGCGCGGGACCGGGACGGCGGAAGCCGGTGTCCGGCGGAGCCGGGTCGGCGGCCGGTCAATTGCGGGACGGAACGGCGCGGGCTGCATGTCAGGTCTCCGGGATGGCCGCTGCTGCGCCAAGCCTGGCCGCCTCTTGCCGCCTGCGCATCACCCGAACAGGTGACCGGCATGGCGTGCAGCCGAAGCCCCGGGGCATCCCGGGCTTCGTTTCGCACCCGGGTTCATGTATGGTGCCGCCAACTTTCCCGCTCTCCGGGCGCCCGGCGTCCCGGCCCCGTTCCGGAAAGGCAGCGACAAATGGCCAGTTTCCGAATGCCTGGCGCAGATGCCCGGGCCCATGAGCTGATCGGCGACATTTACGGGATTGCCCTTGAACCGGATGCCATTCCCCGGCTTCTGGCGCTCCTCGTGCGGGCGACCGGCAATGCCAGCGCGATCTTCTGCCATCGCGAGCTGGGCGGCGGCTGCGTGGAGATCACGCATGGGATCGACCCGGTTTTCGACATGCCGATGCAGCACCATGCAGAGCGCAATCCGCTCGTGGCGAGGACGGCGCAGCTCCGGATCGGCGCCCCGATACCGGGGGACGGGCTGCTGGAGGCCGGAGAGGTCCGCCGGTCGGGCCTCTACAACGAAGTCTGGAAGCCAGCCGGTCTGGACCACGTGATCGGGGTCAATCTCGCGCGCCAGGCAGGCTTGGTCTCGTCCGTGTGGATCGCGCGCCCGGCCTCGCTCGGCGCGCATTCGCGGGACGAATTCGGGACGGCGTCCATGCTGGCAGGCCATCTGTGCCGGGCCATGGCGCTGCGGCGCAAGCTGATCGAGGGCGAGGCCCGGGCCGCGCTCCTGCGGGAAGGCCTGGATGCGCTTTCCCTGCCGGTCGCGATCACTGCTCCGGACGGCCGGCTTGCCTTCGCCAATGCCGCCGGAGAGGCTGCGCTGCGCACCGGTCCGCATCTGCTGCTGTCGCGCGGCCGCGGCAACGCAAGTCCCGTCAGCGGCGATGCCCGCCGCAGTTCCGCGATGGAAGAGCGTCGCACCGCCTCGGGCAATGAGCGGGGACCACGCGAGGCCACCGCCGGCCGCGAGATCGCCCGGCATGCCGCTGGGGGATCGGTTCATCCCGTTCCGGAGCCCAGCCCGGCAGCAGCGGCGCCCCGCCCGGGGCATGGAGCGCCGACCCATTTTTGCCCCCAGCTGACCTGCCTGCCCCGTCCCTCCGCCAGGAACGGAGGTGCAGAAAGAGGCCCCTTCGGGACAGATCGGCGAGCTGGATGACGGGCGGTTTCCGATGGCGGACCAGTCCCATTCGTTTCCCGCGGCAAATGTCCTGTCGTGCTTGTCCGCCGCCATGGTGACGCCATGCCGGCAGGCGCCGCCGGGATCGCAAGTCATTTGGCAGAGGCGGATCGGAACGGCAAAAGCGGAGCAGGTCCGGGAACTCAGGCCCCCGCACAGGCCGAAAAGAAAGCTTCGCATGGAGATTTGCTCAGCGATCGACGCTTTCCATTTAGAATAATGTTTTTGTTGCATTGGACGGAGCGGTCCTCCGCCCCCCGCCCCGGGTGCCGATGGCCGTCGCGGCGGGCGGCCGCCTGCGATCCGGGGGCGGCACTCCGACGGAATGGCCCGCAGCGGTCTCGGACCTCGGAACCTCCACAGGCCATCGCGCGGGCGGAATGCCCGGAAAACGCAGACCGGAGGCGCTTGGCGCGGAGGGCCCTGCCGGACACGGCGCAACGCCAAGCCGCAGGCCCGGCCGGATTGCCCATGCCTGGCCGCCGCCACGGTCCGTACCGCAGCAAGAGATGCCCTGGCCAACCGGTGAACCTTTCCGAGGAGGCGCTGTTGCGCAAATCAACTGATGACCGCAGTTCTCCTTTCCCCGGACACACTTATCCTAGGGCCACGGTCATCGGGATGCCGAGTGCCGTGAAGCGGTTGAGGAATGAGCGGCAAGCGACGATCGGCGGCTCGATCGCCCATGCCGACCCGGCCGCCGACTGGGTGGCGACGATGACCGGACTGGGCGCCTCCGTCCGCATCCTCGGTCCGCAAGGCCCCCGCGAGCTGCCGATGGCGGAGTTCGTCACCGGCGCGCTCTCCACTGCGCTGGAGCCGGGCGAAATCATCACCGCCCTCCGCGTGCCCCGCCGCAGCCCGCAGGCGCGCTGGTCCTACTGGAAGTTCTGCCGCAAGACGGGCGAATTCGCCAAGGCCTCGGCCTGCGTGCTCGCCGATCCCGAAAAGGGCGACTACCGCGTCCTCGCCGCTGCCATCGAACGCGCGCCGGTCGCGCTGCCCGACCCGCAAGGATTGATCGAGGGCACCGCCGATCCGCGCGGAGCCGTCGAGGCCGCCCTGCCCTTCCTCTCCCCCGAACGCCGCGCGCTGCAGGCCACCGCCACGATCCGCGCGCTCGACGCCCTCAAGTCCGGAGCCGCCGCATGACCGCCTTCACCGTCAACGGCCAGCAGGTCCGCTTCGAGGGCGAGGCGCGCACCCATCTGGCGGATTTCCTGCGCGAAGACATGGGGCTGACCGCCACGCATCTGGGCTGCGAGCACGGCGTCTGCGGCGCCTGCACGCTGGTCAAGGACGGCAAGCCCGTGCGCAGCTGCATCACCTATGCGGCATCCTGCGGCGGCGCCGAGATCCGGACGCTGGAAGATTTCCGCGGCGACCCGTTGATGGCGCGGCTGCGCGCGGCCTTCAAGGAACATCACGGGCTGCAATGCGGCTTCTGCACGCCGGGGATGCTGGCCACGGGCTATGACATCGTCACCCGCCTGCCCGATGCCGACGAGGCGCGGATCCGCGAGGAACTGTCCGGCAATCTCTGCCGCTGCACCGGCTACATGGGCATCGTCGCGGCGATCCGCGCGGTGCTGGCCGAAGGGCCGCATGTCCGCCCCGCCGCGCCGGAGCGCCGCCCGCAGATCGGCAGTTGCCACCGCCTCGCGCGGCGGGGTCTACTACTATGCCGGCGGAACGATCTGCGGCCTCGCCAATGCCCGCCGCTGGCAGAGCGGCCTGCGCTGCGTGGCGGAGCCGTCGGGCGGCTCGATCGACAACCTGCGCGCCCTGCGCACCGGGGCGGTGCAGTTCGCCATCGTGCAATCCGACTGGCAGCAGGCCGCTGCCGCGGGAACGGGTCCCTTCGAGGGCTTCGGACCCGACCGGGAGCTGCGCTCGGTGCTGTCGCTCTTCCCGGAACCCTTCACCGTCGTGGCCCGCCCGCAGAGCGGCATCGTCCGGCTGTCCGATCTCGCGGGCAAGCGGGTCAATATCGGCCCAGCCGGCTCGGGCAGCCGGGCAACGGCCGAGGTCGTCCTGGAGGCCATGGGCTGGAGCGGCGGGGATTTCGCCCATCTGTCCGATCTCGGCTGGCTCGACCTGCCAACGGAGCTCTGCGAGGGCGAGATCGACGCCGCGCTCGTCATCATCGCGCATCCCAACCTTCTGGTCGAGGAGATGATGTCCGCCTGCGGCGCGGTGCTGGTGCCCGCCGAGGCGGAGGACCTCCGCGCGCTGGTCGACGCGCATCCTGCCTATTTCCCGTATTCGATCCCGGCGGGGACCTATCCCGGACAGGCCGCGCCGGTTCCGGGCTTCGCGCTCGCCGCCGGGCTGGTGACCTCGTCCCGCGTGCCGCCGCGGGTTGTCCGCGACCTCGTCGGGGCGATCTCGGGCAATCTCCCGGAATTCCGCGCGCGGCATCCGGCCTTCTCCGAATTCGGAGCGGAGCAGATGCTCGGCGAGGGAATGTCCGCGCCGCTCTATCCGGGCATCCGCGGCTATCTGGAGGAGACGGGCCTGCTGCCCGTTCCGGCAAACCGAGCGGCAGGCGGCCGGGCCCGGCGCAGGCCGGCAGGCTGCCCGCAAAGCTGCACCCTTGCCCGGCCGGCTGCGCCGGGAAGGCATTGGACATCAAGATGAATCCCCTCGATTTGCGCAACAAGGCCCCCTGGAATGCTCCGACGCACTGCCATGGAGAGGCAGTTAACCTAACATAAACTGCAGATTTTCAGCTCAGCGGAGAGTCTGAAGTCAGCGCGGCAGGAAATGATCCTGCCGCGCCAAAAGTGCTGGCCGAGGACCATGTTCTCGGGATGCCATGCGGTCATGATCCGTTCCGCGAAGCACGGTGTACCCATCCTGAACTTTGGCGAACGATTTCCCGCGATTGACCTAGCGGACAGCTCCGGCATTTCGATCGTGCAACTGCCGACGAGCCTTCAGGAATGACCGTGCCTCATGCTCTTCTTCGACACAGATAGCAGGCACGGGCCCAGGCCAGAAATCTCGTATGCATACGACCGTGAGGCCGCTGGCTTCGACTCCTGATGTTGCGTCGGCAGAAGCCGACTTTGGAAGGCCGTATTTTCGATCAGGGCGGCTGTGGCTCCGGAAGCCGCGGCGACAGGCATGCGGAAAAAGCCGCATGAGGGATGCCCGCGACACGAGCACCGCACAAGGCGCAGACGCGTCCGCGGCGCATCCCTCGTCCATAACTTACTGTAAATTATCAAAGAACGTGGCACGCAAAATCGAGCGCATCCGATTCCCCGCAGTCGCGAGCAGAACGAATCTAGCAGCTAGCTCGCTTCGCAAAAGATCGATTCTGGGGAAGCGATGCACCGCTTACCATGCATCCGGTCTTTGCCCGGATCATTCGTCCTTCCCTGGCCAAGATGGGACGCCATGCGTCCGGCGTCTCATCCGCGCATCGGCACTCCGGGGCCAAGCTCCCCGCCGGACGCCGGTCCATCTCCGTGCCGTTCGCGGAACCCTTCCCGGTCCGCCTCACGCCGGGCTGCAGCCTGCTCAGCGCATCGCTCCAGTACCGCCCGCCTGTCGTCAGGGCGGCCCAGGCGACGCGCACCGCGCGCTGCTGGCGCTGGCAACCGCCGCGATCGAGGCGCCGCAAACCGCGGCTTCGGACACCGCGCGGCTGGCCAAGCCGGTCGAGGGCCGCATCCTGCGCGGCTACCAGAAGGGCTCGAACGAGGGCGTCGATTTCGCCGCCTCCGTCGGCAGCCCGGTGCGCGCCGCCGACTGCTTGGCGCCCAGCCCCTCGATGTCGAAGGCGGCGCGGGATACGAAATGCTTCAGCTTCTCGACCGCCTGGGCCGGGCAGATCAGGCCGCCGGTGCAGCGGCGCACCGCGTCGCCCGGCTCTCGGATCGCCTCGGAGCCGCATTCCGGGCAGGTCCCGGGGAAGGCATAGGGCTCGGTCCCTTCCGGGCGCTTGGCGAGGTCGACATCCGCGATCTTCGGGATCACGTCGCCCGCGCGATAGATCTGCACCCAGTCGCCGATGCGGATGTCCCGCCCCCCGCGGATTTCGTTGCCCGAAGCGTCGCGCCCGGCGATGTAATCCTCGTTGTGCAGCGTCGCGTTCGACACCACCACGCCGCCGACGGTGACCGGCTGCAGCCGCGCGACCGGCGACAGCGCGCCGGTGCGGCCGACCTGGATGTCGATCGCCTCGAGCCTCGTCCAGGCCAGCTCGGCCGGGAATTTATGGGCGATGGCCCAGCGGGGCGTGGTGGAGCGCAGGCCGAGGCGGCGCTGCAGATCGAGCCCGTCGACCTTGTAGACCACGCCGTCGATGTCATAGCCGAGCGTGGCGCGCGCCTGCTCGATCTCGCGGTAATGGGCGATGACCTCGTCGACGGTTCCNGCAGCGCCGGGTCAGCGGGTTGGTCTGGAACCCGAGTTCCGCCAGCCGGTCGATCGCCGCCTTCTGGGTCTCGCCGAGCGGCGCGGAGAGCTCTCCCCAAGCATAGGCGAAGAAGCGAAGCGGGCGCGAGGCGGTGATCGACGGGTCGAGCTGGCGCAGCGAGCCGGCGGCGGCGTTGCGCGGATTGGCGAAGACCTTGCCGCCGCGCGCCTCCTGTCGCTCGTTCAGCGCCGCGAAATCGCCCTTGTCCATGTAGACTTCGCCGCGGACTTCCAGAACCTCCGGCGCGCCCTCCAGNCGTTTCGGGGATGTCGGCGATCCGGCGGGCATTGGCGGTGACGTTCTCGCCTTCGGCGCCGTCGCCGCGGGTCGCGGCCTGGACGAGCTGACCATTCTCGTAGCGCAGCGACAGCGACAAGCCGTCGATCTTGGGCTCGGCGGTATAGGCCANGCGGGTCATCGGCAGCGAGGCCGAGATAGCGGCGGATGCCCTGATCGAATTCGGCCACGTCCTCTTCGGAGAAGGCATTGGCCAGCGACATCATCCGCTGCGCGTGGCGGACCTTGGCGAAGCCGGACTCGACCGGGNGCGCCGACGCGGCCCGAAACGGCGTCTTCGGCGGCAAGCTCGGGAAAGGCCCCTTCGAGCGCCAGGGCGCGGAGCTTCAGCCCGTCATATTCGGCATCGGTCAGGACCGGCGCGTCCTGGTTGTGATAGGCGCGGTCCGCATCGGCCAGCTGCGCCGAGAGCGCCTTGTATTCCGCTGCGGCCGCATCGGCCGTCAAGTTTACGGGATCAGCATTCGAACCTGACACGGCACCCTCGCTTTGCGCACCTCACTGCCGGGGGTGATAGGTGCCTTGGGCGCCGCCGTCCAGCNGGTTCGGTCNGCTTACGCGCCGANGCGCGATCGGCGGCTCGGNCCAGCTTGGGTTCGGGATCGCGCAGCACATAGCCCCGCCCCCAGACGGTCTCGATGTAGTTCTCGCCGCCGGTTGCCTGGCTGAGCTTCTTGCGCAGCTTGCAGATGAAGACGTCGATGATCTTCAGTTCCGGCTCGTCCATGCCGCCATAGAGATGGTTGAGGAACATTTCCTTGGTCAGGGTCGTGCCCTTGCGCAGCGAGAGCAACTCCAGCATCTGGTATTCCTTGCCGGTCAGATGCACCGGCTGGCCGCCCGCCTCGACGGTCTTGGCGTCGAGATTGACCGAGATCTTGCCGGTGCGGATGACTGACTGGGAATGGCCCTTCGAGCGGCGGATGATGGCATGGATGCGCGCAACCAGCTCCTCGCGGTGGAAGGGTTTGGTCAGGTAGTCGTCGGCTCCGAAGCCGAAGCCCTTGATTTTGTTTTCGGTATCGTCCGCCCCGGTGAGAATGAGGATCGGGGTGTCGATCTTTGCCAAGCGCAGCTGGCGGAGGACTTCGAGCCCGTTCATGTCGGGCAGGTTCAGGTCCAGCAGGATGAGGTCGTAATCGTAGAGCTTCGCGAGATCGATGCCTTCCTCGCCGAGATCGGTGCAGTACACGTTCAGATTGGCATGGGTCAGCATCAGTTCGATGCTTTTGGATGTAGTCGGGTCATCCTCGACGAGCAGAACGCGCATGGTTTCTCTCCGCNTGGAAGTCGTTTCTCGACGTTAACGTGAACNAACAGAGGTTAATCGCACGTTACCACGGTNAAGGTTTCCCCCCTGTTNCAGCTTAAAGTTGTCGATACTTTTGTAAAGAGGTTGTCTTAAGGGCAGCCTCGCCATGGACCTTGACGGCGGTCTGCNCAGGAGGCCAGCTCCTCCTCGGACAGGCCGTACATGGCCAGCGCCTCTTCCTTGGCGATCAGCCCGTGCTGCACCGCCTTCACGACCACTGCCTTGCGGCTGGCCACCCATCGCCGCGTGTCCTTCGGCGGCAGGTCGGCCCGGCTCAGCGTGCCGCCGTCCGGCAGATTGACGATGCGCGGCCCCTCGACTTTGCGTATGTACATGGCNTCGTCCCCTCATTACTCACCNGAGGCCGGTATGTCCGCGAGGGGGCTAAAAACCTGTAAAACAACTCCTTGCGAATGCGGGCGAATTGAGTAGAATGCCCGACTTTCCTGTTAAATGGTGAATGCGACAGACCCCATGACCCAACCGCTCAACTCCCTGGGATTCGCGAAGGCCCCCGCGGACACGCGCGTCCTCGTCGCCATGTCGGGCGGTGTCGACAGCTCCGTCGTCGCCGCGCNTCCTGCACGAGCAGGGCTATGACGTCATCGGCGTGACGCTGCAGCTCTACGACCATGGCGCCGCGCTCGCCAAAAAGGGCGCCTGCTGCGCCGGGCGCGACATCCATGACGCGCGCCGCGTCGCCGAGGACCTGGGATTCCCGCATTATGTCCTTGATTACGAAAACATCTTCAAGGATGCGGTGATCGACGAATTCGCCGACAGCTACCTTGCCGGCGCGACCCCGGTGCCCTGCATCCGCTGCAACGAGCGGGTCAAGTTCCGCGACCTTCTGGAAACCGCCAAGGACCTCGAGGCCGACTGCATGGCGACCGGCCACTACATCCAGCGGATCATGGGCGGCAACGGCGCGGAGCTGCATGCCGGGGCCGACCCGCAGCGCGACCAGAGCTATTTCCTGTTCTCGACGACGCCGGACCAGCTCGACTACCTGCGATTCCCGCTCGGGCATCTGAGTTCCAAGGCCGAGACCCGCGCGCTGGCGCAGAAATACGGGCTGATGGTGGCCGACAAGCCCGACAGCCAGGACATCTGCTTCGTGCCGGACGGAAACTATGCCGCCGTGATCGAGAAGCTGCGCCCCAACGCGGCCGATCCGGGCGACATCGTCGACATGGAAGGCAACGTGCTCGGCACCCATCGCGGCGTGATCCACTACACGATCGGCCAGCGCCGGGGCCTCGGCATCGGCGGGCTCGACACGCCGCTCTATGTCGTCAAGCTCGACCCGGATGCGCGCCAGGTCGTGGTCGGCCCGAAGGAAGCCTTGGCCACCCGCCGGGTGCCGATCCGCGAGCTGAACTGGCTGGGCGACGGCAAGGTGACCGACCGCGCCGAATGGGAGGTCGCGGCCAAGGTGCGCTCCACCCGCCCGCCGCGGCCCGCGATCCTGCGTCCGATCAGCGAGACCGAAGCAGAGGTCGAGCTGCTGACGCCCGAGGAAGGCGTGAGCCCCGGCCAGGCCTGCGTGCTCTACCAGCCGGACAGCTCCCGCGTCCTCGGCGGCGGCTGGATCTGGCGCGGGCACTGACCCGTCCCGGGCGGCCATCCACGGCCGCCCGCATCTTCGGCCCCGCGCCCAAAAATGCTGCATCGCAGCCTAACCATCAGCGACGGGCCGCCGACCGGCACGGGCGCGGAAAATGTTTCCATCGCGAAAGCAATCTGCCTCGGTTAACCATTATCATCGTAACGTGTTCTGTACCGAGGCTATTCATGACTCCTCTGCTTTAGCCCGCCCTCGCGGCGCTTTCGCTGCTCGCCGCTCCTCTTGCCGCCGCCACCGTGACCACGTCCACCGATAGCGCGGCCCGCTACGACAGCGTGCAGGGCATCTTCGCCGACAGCGTCAACGGAGCTACGCTGGCAGGCGCCACGGTCACCGCAACCTTCGCCGATGGCGTTTCGCAGACCGGCACCCTGGCGGCGACCCGCGCCACGCGCAGCGCGCTGCCGCTCGCCGACTTCGATTTCGGCCTCGCGATGGCGGGTTCCACCTACCGGCGGCCGTTCATCATCACCAACACCGCCGGCACCGCCCTGGTCTCGCTTGCCATCGACCTTGCCGACGCCAATTCGGTCTTCGACCTCACGAATGGCGGGCGCGTGGGAACACCCGGTTCCAGCCTGGGACGCACGGTCACGGAGACCGGCGACACCATCCTCGACGGAACTGTCGCGGCCACCTATTCCGGCATCGTTTCCGTCGGCGGCGCCGCCGCGGCCGGCGACCTCTTCACCCAGCTGACGCTCGATTTCAGCGGCACGGCAGGCGGCGGACTGGCCTCCGGCACCAGCTGGAATTTCATCGCGGATACCGACACGGTCCGCCCCGGCGACCTGCAGCTGGCCGCGGTTCCGCTTCCCGCCGCAGCCCTGCCCTTCGGCCTCGTGCTGGGCGGGCTGGCGGGTCTTGCCGGACTGCGCCGCCGCACCGCCTGACGGCAAAGCTCAATCGGTCAGGCTGTTCGAAATGACGTAGCAGCCGAGGCCGATCATCACGAAGGGCATCGCCCTCTCGGCCCGCTCCGTCCACGGAGCGAGCCGTTCGCCGCCATGCCGCGCCAGGCGGCTCAGCCCCATCATCCCCGCCATCGACAGCAGCGCGCCGCACAGCACCAAGGGCTCGAGCGGTTCGCGGGTATCGGCGAAGAGCGGCACGAAGACCGCCAGCGTGTCGCCGGACATCGACAGGAAGGTGACGACCGCGGCCGCCAGCGAAGGCGGCGGCGGCCGCGCTGCGGGGCCCGGCCGGCGGCCCGCAGCCGGGCGGCCCGGTCCTTGATCGCGCGGCCGTCGACAGCGGGCATCCGCGCGGCGGGCGTGCCTTCGCGCGGGCTGTAGGGGAAGACATGCAGCCAGGTCAGGTTGCACTCCTCCACCAGCCTGAGCGAGTTGAGGAACATCTCCTCGGTTTCGGTCGGGAAACCGGCGATGATGTCGGCGCCGAAGGTCATGTCGGGGCGCAGGCGGCGCGCCTCCTCGCAGAAGCGGATCGCGTCATCGCGCAGGTGGCGGCGCTTCATCCGCTTCAGGATCATGTCGTCCCCGGCCTGCAGCGACAGGTGCAGATGCGGCATCAGCCGCTCTTCCTCGGCGATGGCGCGCATCAGGTTCTCGTCCACCTCGATCGAGTCGATCGAGGAGATGCGCAGCCGCGGCAGCTCGGGCACCAGCTTCAGGATGCGCATCACCAGGTCGCCGAGCTTCGGCGCCGCGGGCAGGTCCGCACCCCAGGAGGTCAGGTCGACCCCGGTCAGCACCACCTCGTTGTACCCCTTGGCCACCAGCCGCCGGATCTGGTCGACCACGACGCCTGCGGGAACCGACCGGGAATTGCCGCGGCCGAAGGGAATGATGCAGAAGGTGCAGCGGTGGTCGCAGCCGTTCTGCACCTGGACATAGGCGCGCGACCGCGTGCCGAAGCCGTCGATCAGGTGTCCGGCGGTCTCGGTCACCGACATGATGTCGTCGACCTGCACGCGCTCGGTCTCGCCGATGAAATCGGCCGCCATGCCGCGCCAGGTCTCGGGCTGCATCTTCTCGGTATTGCCGACGACGAAATCGACCTCCTCCATGGCGGAGAAGCTGTCGGGGTCGGTCTGCACGGCGCAGCCCGTCACCACGACCTTCGCGTTCGGGTTCTCGCGGCGCAGGCGGCGGATCTCCTGGCGGGACTTGCGCACCGCCTCGGCGGTCACCGCGCAGGTATTGACCACGACGGTCTCGCCCAGCCCGGCGGATTGCGCCAGTTCCTTCATCGCCTCGGTCTCGTAGGCGTTGAGGCGGCAGCCAAGCGTGGTGAATTTGGGCACGGGCGCGTCCATCACACGGCCTCCAGGAAGGACGTGTCGAATTCCGCCGCGAAGACATAGGCGACCGGGCCCGAGAGCCAGACGCCGTCCGCGCGCCAATCCACCAGCAGCCGGCCGCCATCGAGATCGAGCGCCACCGTCTTTCCGGTCAGCCCGCGCAGGTTGGCGGCCACGGCGGTGGCGCAGGCGCCCGAGCCGCAGGCCAGCGTGACGCCGGTGCCGCGCTCCCAGACCCGCATCCGCAGATGGTCCGGCGCGATCAGGCTCGCGTATTCGACATTGGTGCGCTCGGGGAACAGCGGATCATGCTCGACCCCCGGCCCCTGCCCTTCCAGATCGACGGCTTCGGCATCGGCGACGAAATGCACCGCATGGGGATTGCCCATGCCGACCGCCACCGGATCGCCTGCCAGCGGCAGCGCGGTCACGTCCATCTCCCGCGCCAGCGGCACATCCTGCCAGTCGAGCTGCGGCGCGCCCATGTTGACCCAGACCGCGCCGCCGCGGCGCTCGGCATGAAGGAGCCCGCGCATCGTGCGGATGCTCACCGCATCGCGCCCGAGCCCGGTCATCACCAGATCGGCGACGCAGCGGGTCGCGTTCCCGCAGGCCCCCGCCCGGCTGCCGTCCGAGTTCCAGAAATCGAGGCAGATGTCGCTGTCCTCGCCGTCGCGGATCTCGGCCAGCTGATCGAAGCCGACGCCGCGGTGGCGGTCGCCGACCGCGCGGGCCAGGGCCTCGGTCACGCGCGCGGACCGGCCCCGACTGTCGATGATGACAAAGTCGTTCCCGGCCCCGTGCATTTTCAGGAAGGGCAAACTGTTCTCGGAAGTGTCGCGCATGCGGCGCGATATACGCCTGCCCGAGGCGAATATCCACAGGCCGCTTCTGCGCCGCCGCAAAAAACTTCGGAAATTTCGAAATCGGCCATTGACCCCCCCGGACGCAATCCGTAGAGAGCGGCCTCACAGAGTGGGCCGTTAGCTCAGTTGGTAGAGCAACTGACTTTTAATCAGTGGGTCACAGGTTCGAATCCTGTACGGCTCACCACTGACCTCCCGAAACAGGGATGCATGCGCAGAGCGCATCACCGGCGGAAAACAGCCGGACCGGCACGCCCCGGAGACCGGCGCTTTCCATGCTGCAGCGCGACACGGGCGCGATTCGAGCACTGGCACCTTCCGGCGCTTTGCTCTATCACTTCTTCCCGACACAGAAGGAGCTGGTTTCTTGGAAGGACAGAGCCGCGGGCGACTGACACGCGACGGGATTCGGATTCACGAGCCCGCCGATTTCGCCGGAATGCACAAGGCCGGCAAGCTGGCCGCAGAAATCCTTGACGAGGTTGCGCCGCTGATCGTGCCCGGCGCCACCACCGCCGAGATCGACCAGGCCATCACCGACCATATCGAGCGCTCCGAGGGCGTGTCGGCGACGATCGGCTACAAGGGCTATCAGCACGCCAGCTGCATCTCGGTCAATCACGTGGTCTGCCACGGGATCCCGGGGGCGAAAGTGCTGAAGGACGGCGACATCCTGAACATCGACGTCACCGTGATCGTCGATGGCTGGTACGGCGATACCAGCCGGATGTACGTGGCCGGAAAGCTGTCGCGCAAGACCGAGCGGCTGATCCAGGTCACGCATGACTCGCTGATGAAGGGCATCGAGGTCGTCCGCCCGGGCGCCACCTTCGGCGATATCGGCCATGCGATCCAGAGCTTCGTCGAAGGCCACCGGATGAGCGTCGTGCGCGATTTCTGCGGCCACGGCCTCGGCCGGGTGTTCCATGCGCCGCCGAACGTGCTGCATTACGGCCGTCCGGGCTCCGGTCCGGTGCTCGAGGAAGGCATGTTCTTCACCATCGAGCCGATGGTGAACCTCGGCCGTCCCGAGACCAAGATCCTGCCCGACGACTGGACCGCCGTGACCCGCGACCGGTCGCTGTCCGCGCAGTTCGAGCATTCGATCGGCGTCACCGCGGATGGCTGCGAGATCTTCACGCTGTCTCCCGCCGGCAAGTTCCACCCGACCTACGGCTGAGACCGCCGCCCGAGCAGAACGAGCCCGGCACAGGCTGCGCCGAGCATCGCCACAGGAAAGGGCAGCGGCACCGTTGCCGCGTAATAATTCCCGCCCGCATCGCCGACCAGGCCGCGGGCGGCGGATGAGCCGAGCGCCGTCCAGACGCCGACATCGCCGTAATCGCTGTCCGCGCTGCCGTCATAGCCGAGAATGCCGGTCACGACCCCGGCCACCACCCATTTCCCCTCCCGCAGCACCAGCATCGGACCGCCGCTGTCGCCCGGCGCGATCAGGCCCTCGTAGCCCAGCGGAGCAGCGTCGCTCGCCAAAGGCGGATCGAGCGCAGTGAGCAGCGTGTTCCCGCTCCCGTCCTCCCTGTCGAAATCGGCCAGCAGCAGCGCCAGCGCGTCGGCCGAGTCCCGGGTATAGCCCTCGAGCATGTTGAGCGCGAAGCCGCGGCGGCCGGTGCCCGGCCCCAGCGTCGCGCCGCTGCTGCCGGTACCGTAGCGTCCCCAGCCGACCATGGCGAAGCTCTCGGTCAGCGGGTCGTCGCCCAGCACCAGAAGCGGGTCGATCCCGGTGACCGGCGAGGACAGGCGGAAGACCGCGAGGTCGGTGCCGTTGAAATAGTCGCCCGGGTCGGCGGGATCGGGGGCAAGCGCAGCGATCGACGCGACGCCGGTGCCGGTTGTCGCGCCGCCGGAACGGAACTCGGCACTCCAGCTCGACGCCCCGCCCGCATCGGCGCAATGGCGCGCGGTCAGCACCGCCGTGGGAGAGATCAGCGCGCCGGAGCAGATGCCGCCCCCCGAAAGCCGCAGCCGGGCGACGGCGTCGAAATCGGCATGGGCGCCCAGCGAGGCGGACAGGGCCAGAGGCGTGGCCGAGCCGCCGAAACTGTCCTTCACCGTCACCGCTCCGGCCGGAGCGGCAAGGCACAGCATCAGCGCAGCCAGGGCAGGAAGCAATCGCATCGCCAGGATCCTCAGCAAGGGCAGCCAGGTTGCGGACCCGGCCCATGCAGGGATCACCTCATGCAATGCTTAACAAAGAGTCAATTTATCCGGCGGCGTTAAGGCTTTTTTCACGGAAGCGGCTGCTCCGGCGCGCCGGCCGCGGGCTCCGCCTCCAGAAAGGTCACATGCGTGTCGCCGTAGCGCCGCTCCTCGAGCAGCGCGAATCCCTCCGGCGCGGGCTGCGGCGCGCTTTCCTCCCAGACCACCAGCGCCCCCGGCGCGATCCAGCCGCCATCGCGCGCCGCCGCCCTGCATTCGGCATCTGCTCGGTGCAGCTGAAAGACATTCGCGGCCAGACCGGCTCCCGCCATCGCAAGCATGGTTCGACAGTGGCGATCTCTCTGTCGCATGCGCCGTTTCGCGGTGCCGATCCATCTTCTGCCCCATGCCTTCTGATCCGTTTCCGGAGGTAAGAGCGCCCGCAAGACTGTGTGCGTCATCGGCACGGATTTCACCGGCGCCATGCCGTGCTTGTCGATGACAGCAGGCGCGCGCGGCCCTCCCTGCCTGCTGCAGCCCATCTCTGCAGCGACATACCGGAACCGGCAGCCGTCAGAACCGGAACTCGGCCCGTTCGAAAGCTCTGCGCCAATCCTCTTCCTGCACGGCCGGAAGGCCGTGGAGCGGCTGGCCCGCCGCCCGCAGCGACGGCCGCAGGTAGCGGTAGGTGGCTTCGGCATTGCGGCGAAGCTCCGGGTCGGGCGCCTCGAGCCAGACGGCGGTCCGGCTGCGCGTGTCGAAGGCACAGTATTCGATCGGCTGCACCTGCCCGTCTCCCGGAACCGCGGCCATCACATGCAGGATGCCAGGCGTGAAGGCCTCGGTCTTCTGGATGTACGGGAAGCGCGGACGGCCGAACCTGCCATGGAGAATGGCCGCGCAGGCCTGTTCGGCGACCGGCACCCAGCGGCTGTCATGCGCGAGAACGGTGCGCCCGCGGAATTGCGGCAGGCGGCCGTGGCCCGCCATCTCGCCGAGCGGCAGCGCGGCGCTTGCCGATACCAGAACCCGGCCGATCCCCAAGTCGGCATGGCAGAACACCTCGGCGCCGTCACCGGCTTCAGGGGGCATGGCACGGTAGATGCGCCCTTCGAGGTCATGCTGGACGAAGCCGTAGCCTGCAAGGCGGCGCGGGCCGTGGCCGCCCTCCTCCGCAAGCGCAAGGCAGCGCGTCTCCAGCCCGGCGGCAATCTCTGCGACCGGAAAATACACCGCATCCGGATCGACATGCTCCGGCAGCGGCTCTCCGGCCAGGGGCGGCGACGCGGCACAGAGGCAGATCAGGATGGCACGGGCAAGAACGCGGACCATGGCGGCTCCTTTCCGGACAGGGCTGCCCGCAGCCTGCCCGGAAAAGATGGCCGGGACGTTAACCACGTCCCGAGGGCGGTCAGGCCAGCGCCGTGACTTCGATCTCGATCTTCATCTTCGGATCGATCAGCTTGGCCTCGATCACCGAAGCGGCCGGGGGCGTCTCGCCGAAATACTCCTGCAGCACCGGCCAGCAGGATTCGAACTCGGCGAAATCGGCCATGTAATAGGTCACGCGGACCGCCTTGGAGATGTCGGTCCCGGCCTCTTCCAGCGCCGCGGCGATGCGGGTCAGGGTCAGGCGGCACTGCTCGGCGGCGGATTGCTCGGCCGGGCCTTCCGGGTCGATGCCGGTGGTGCCGCTGACGAAGGCGAAGCCGCCGGCGACGACGGCGCGGCAATAGGCGATTTTCGGCTCGAAGGGCGAACCGGAGAAGATGCGTTTCATGGCGGAATACTCCCCTGCGGGTCGCCGGATCGCGGCGGCCTGCCGCGCCCCTGCCCGCGCCGCGCATGGCCATACGCATTCCCTCGGAGGAGGCAAACGAAAAACGGCGCCCGGAGGCGCCGTTTTCCAAGATGTCGCGGAGCGGGTCCGGTCAGCTTGCGCTGGCGGGCTCGTCCTTGCGCTCGGCATAGATCAGCAGCGGCGCCGCTTCGTTGCCGACGGATTCCTCGTTGACCACCACTTCCTCGACATCGTTCATGCCCGGCAGGTCGAACATGGTGTCGAGCAGGATGTCCTCCATGATGGAGCGCAGGCCGCGGGCGCCGGTCTTGCGCTCGATGGCGCGGCGGGCGACCGCCTTCAGCGCGTCCTCGGTGAAGGTCAGCTTGGTGTCTTCCAGTTCGAACAGGCGCTGGTACTGCTTGACCAGAGCGTTCTTCGGCTCGGTCAGGATGGTCACCAGGGCTTCCTCGTCCAGATCGGTCAGGGTCGCGATCACGGGCAGGCGGCCGACGAATTCCGGGATCAGACCGAATTTCAGCAGATCCTCCGGCTCGAGTTCCTTGAAGGTCTCGCCCACGCCCTTGTTCTCGTCCGACTTGACGTCCGCGCCGAAACCGATCGCCGAGCCCTTGCCGCGCTGCGCGATGATCTTGTCGAGACCGGCAAAGGCGCCGCCGCAGATGAACAGGATGTTCGTCGTGTCGACCTGCAGGAACTCCTGCTGCGGATGCTTGCGCCCGCCCTGCGGCGGCACGGAGGCGACGGTGCCTTCCATGATCTTCAGCAGGGCCTGCTGCACGCCCTCGCCCGACACGTCGCGGGTGATCGAGGGGTTGTCGGACTTGCGGGTGATCTTGTCGACCTCGTCGATATAGACGATGCCGCGCTGCGCCCGCTCGACATTGTATTCCGAGGCCTGAAGCAGCTTGAGGATGATGTTCTCGACATCCTCGCCCACATAGCCTGCCTCGGTCAGCGTCGTCGCGTCGGCCATGGTGAAGGGCACGTCGAGGATGCGCGCCAGCGTCTGCGCCAGCAGCGTCTTGCCGCAGCCCGTCGGGCCGATCAGCAGGATGTTCGACTTCGCCAGTTCGATGTCCGAGGATTTCGCCGCATGGTTGAGGCGCTTGTAGTGGTTGTGCACGGCCACCGACAGCACGCGCTTGGCGTGGAACTGGCCGATCACGTAGTCGTCCAGCACGTCGCAGATTTCCCGCGGAGTGGGGACGCCGTCGGAGGATTTCAGGCCGGCGGATTTGGTTTCTTCGCGGATGATGTCCATGCAGAGCTCGACGCACTCGTCGCAAATGAACACAGTCGGGCCGGCGATCAGCTTGCGAACCTCGTGCTGGCTCTTGCCGCAGAAGCTGCAGTACAGCGTGTTCTTGCTGTCTCCGCCAGAATTGTTCGCCATGTCGTCACCTCCTATCGGGCGGGCCGGAGCCCTCGGAACGGAGACCTCGGCCGGCCTCCGGTCAGCTTAGGACAGCAGGAATTCACGCACAACGGATAAATCGCCATGTCGGGAATTCCCGCAATTTGATGGTTTACGCCTTCGGCGCTTCGGGCGTGGCGCGGCTGGTGACGATTTCGTCGACCAGGCCCCAGGCCTTGGCGGCTTCGGCAGTCATGAAGTTGTCGCGTTCCAGCGCCGCCTCGACGGTGGCGTAGTCCTGGCCCGTATGCTTGACGTAGATGTTGTTCAGGCGCTCCTTGAGCTCCAGGATTTCCTTGGCGTGGATCGAGATGTCCGTCGCCTGGCCCTGGAAGCCGCCCGAGGGCTGGTGCACCATGATGCGCGAATTCGGCAGCGAGAAGCGCATGCCCGCCTCGCCCGCGGTCAGCAGGAGCGAACCCATCGACGCCGCCTGGCCGACCACCAGCGTGGAGACCTTCGGCTTGATGTACTGCATCGTGTCGTAGATCGACAGGCCCGACGTCACAACGCCGCCCGGGCTGTTGATGTACATCGAGATTTCCTTGTTCGGGTTCTCGGCCTCGAGATGCAGCAGCTGTGCGACGATGAGCGAGCTCATGCCGTCATGCACCGGCCCCGACAGGAAGATGATCCGTTCCTTCAGAAGGCGCGAGAAAATGTCGTAGGCCCGTTCCCCGCGCGAGGTCTGCTCCACCACCATGGGGACGAGCGTGTTCATGTAAACGTCGATAGGGTCTTTCATCTCAATCGCCTGCTTCTCTTGGTGGCACGAGCGCCGGTCCAGTGAGTCTTAGGGGTGTCGGAAGGGGGCTGCAAGGGCAAGTCGACAAACGGGAGTTGCGGCTTTCGGCGGTACTTCTTGACAGTTTCGTAAGTTCTCACTTACCGTAAGCTATGACTTACGCAGCCGCTTTGCAAGCCCTCGCCGATCCGACCCGGCGCGCCATCGTCGAGAAGCTGCGCCACGGGCCGAAATCGGTGGGCCAGCTGGCCCAGGGCTTCTGCATCAGCCGCCCCGCGGTGTCGCAGCACCTGCGCGTGCTGTGCGGCGCGGGGCTGCTCGACGTGGTGCCGGTGGGCGCGCGCCGGGTCTACCGCCTGCTGCACCGCGCGGCGGAGCGGTTCGGGCTGAGCGCCCGCGGCTTCCACCGCATCCTGCGCGTCGCCCGCACCATCGCCGACCTCGGCGGCAGCGCGGATATCCGCGCCCCGCACATGGCCGAGGCGCTGAGCTACCGCCTGACCGCCGGACCGGCCTGAGCTCAGAGCTTGGCTTCGATCGCCTGCCAGATCTTCCCGGCGACGTTGATCCCGTCGAAGCGCTCCAGCTCCTGGATGCCGGTCGGCGAGGTCACGTTGATCTCGGTCAGCCAGTCGCCGATCACGTCGATGCCGACGAAGATCTGCCCGGCTTCGCGCAGGGTCGGGCCGTCTTGGCGCAGATCTCGCGGTCACGCTCGGTCAGCTCGACCTTCTCGGGACGGCCGCCCACATGCATGTTCGAACGGGTCTCGCCCTCGGACGGCACGCGGTTGATCGCGCCCACCGGCTCGCCGTCGACCAGGATCACCCGCTTGTCGCCCTTGGCGACGGCCGGCAGGAAGGCCTGGGCGATCAGCGGCTCGCGGTTGATGCCGCAGAACAGTTCATGCAGCGAGCTGAGGTTGCGGTCGTTCGGGTCGAGCCGGAACACGCCTGCGCCGCCATTGCCGTAGAGCGGCTTCAGGATGATGTCGCCATGCTCGGCCTTGAAGGCCTTGAGCCGCGCCAGATCCCGCGCGATCATCGTCGGCGGCGTCAGCTCGGGGAATTTCAGCACCAGCAGCTTCTCGGGGAAGTTGCGCACCCAGAAGGGCTTGTTCACCACCAGCGTGCGGCCGTCGAGCAGGTCGAGCATGTGGGTGGTGGTGATGTAGCCCATGTCGAAGGGCGGATCTTGCCGCAGCCAGACGACATCGACCTCCGCGAGGTCCAGATCCTCGGGCTCGCCCAGCACCACGAAAGGCGTCTCGCCGCGGCGGATCTCGGCTGGGCGCGCCATGGCGCGGACCGTGCCGCGGTCGAAGGTCAGCTGCTCCGGCCCGTAGACATAGATCTTGTGGCCGCGCGCCTGGGCCTCTTCGGCCAGCCGGTAGGTGCTGTCGGCATTAGGATTGACCGTTTCGATCGGATCCATCTGGAAAGCGATTGTCAGCATGAACATCCCGTCCTTTTGGGACATCATCTGACCGAATTGCCGGGCCGGTGCAATCGCCACATGGCCGCGCCGCAGGACACGAGCGCGTCAGTGCAGGATGTTTTCCACCAGCCGCGTCCGGCCATGGACGTCGACCAGCGCCAGGTCGAAGCGCATCGGCGTATCCATCTGCAAGGGCTCCCCGGCGACGAATTCCGACGCCGCCGCGAAGATGCGGCACATCTGGCGGTCCGAGAACCGTTCGGCGGCGCGGTCGAAGCTGCGGCTTTTCTTGACCTCGACGAAGACGAGGCCGCCGGCGCCTTCGAGGATCAGGTCGATCTCGCCGCCCTGCCCGCGCCAGCGGCGCGCCCGGACCCGGTGGCCTGTGGCTTCGTAGACCCGCGCGACGCAATCCTCGGCGGCCAGTCCCGCATGGTAGCCCGTCGCGCCGTCCATCTCAGCCCTCCTGCTTGAGCCCCAGCGCCATCTGGTAGACCGCCTTGCGCGGCATGCCGAGGCTTTCGGCCACTTCCTTGACCGCATCCTTCATGCTGAGCCTTTCCATGGCGTTAACCAGGGCGGTCTCGACATCCTCTTCGCCCGCGCTTTCCGGCTCGGCCCCGGCGACGACCAGCACGCATTCGCCCTTGGGCGGGGTTTCGCGCACCAGTTCGAGCAATTCCGCCACGCTGCCGCGCAGCACGGTCTCGTAGGATTTGGTCAGCTCGCGGCAGAGCGCCGCCGGACGGTCCGGCCCGTGGCTCTCGCACAGCGCCTCCAGCAATTCCCCGACCCGGCGCGGGGATTCGTAGATCACCTGCGTCGCCTCGGCATGGGCCTGGTCGCCCAGCCAGGACTGGCGCGCGGCGGCCTTGGCCGGGGGAAAGCCGAGGAACAGGAAGCGGTCGGTCGGCAGCCCGGCCAGAGACAGCGCCGCGATCGCCGCGCTCGCCCCCGGGATCACCGTCACCGGCAGCCCATCGCGCGCCAGTTCGGCCACCAGCCGGTAGCCCGGATCGGAAATCAGCGGCGATCCGGCCTCCGAGGCATAGGCGACACTTCGCCCCTCCCGGATATCGCCCGCCAGCCGTGCGACCGCAGCGTCGGAGGAATGGTCGTGATACGCGACCAGCGGCCGCCCCTCGCGCGGAACCCCATGAATTTGCATGAGTTTCTGCAAAGTCCGGGTATCCTCGGCGGCCAGCACATCGGCCGAGGCCAGCACGTCGAGCGCCCTCAGGGTAATGTCGCGGGCATGCCCGATCGGGGTTGCGACGAGGTACAGCCCCGGCTGGAGCTTGGTCTGCTGATAATTCACGGTTTATGCCGCTCCCGGAGCCGAGTAAGCTCGTCACGATCGAGTGACGCCTGGCAGCATAGGCTGCCCGCAACCGGACCGCAAGGAGACCACCATGGCCCCGCCCCGCGCCATCGCACGCCGCCAGTTTCTCGGAGCCCTCACCATGATTCCCGCCGCGGCCGCGCTGAGCGCCTGCGACCCGGGCGCCTTCGGGTCCGTCACCCGCGGCGGCGGCAGCCCCCTGGGCCAGCGCCATCGCCTCGCCATGCGGCCCGGACTGGCCCTGGGTCCAGCCGCGGCCGACGATCCGTCCGTCCTTCACCAGCACGCAGCCCACCGAGGGCCGCGGCCAGACCTTGCCGAGCCCCCGCGCGCCGAGCGAGAGGGCCAGCGCCATGTAGCGCCGGTCAGATGTCATGGATCAGGCCTCCGGCGGAACCGCGCCGGGACGGAGCTCGGAGACGAACTTGTCGAAATCGTCCGCCGCCTGGAAGTTCTTGTAGACGCTGGCGAAGCGCACATAGGCCACCGTGTCGATCCGCGCGAGCGTCTCCATCACGATCTCGCCGATGGTCTTCGAGGGGATGTCCTGCTCGCCCAGGGATTCCAGCCGGCGCACTATCCCGGAGATCATCTTCTCCATGCGCTCGGGCTCGATCGGGCGTTTCTGGCAGGCGATGCGGATCGAGCGCTCCAGCTTGTCGCGGTCGAAATCCTCGCGCCGTCCATTGGTCTTGATCACCACCAGATCGCGCAGCTGCACGCGCTCATAGGTGGTGAAGCGGCCGCCGCATTCCGGACAGAACCGGCGCCTGCGGATTGCGACATGGTCCTCGGCCGGGCGGGAATCCTTCACCTGGGTGTCCACGTTTCCGCAGAATGGGCAGCGCATGGGGCCTCCGTCGGTCAGTGCGGCTGATCGTCCACCGGGACTATAGGAAACCCACGACGGCTTGGGTAGTGCAGAAACATGCCCCCAACATAAAGTGTGCAGCCGGGGGCACAGTCGCCCTGCGTCAGTTCCAGTCGATCTCCAGCTGCTGGCGCATGCAGCTCTGCTTGCCGTTGGCGACGGTGGTCGCCTCGCCCAGCTTGCGGGGATTGAGGTAGATGCCGTCGAGCGGCGGCGCCTCTTCGCGCGACATCACGGTGAAGCTGACGCCGCGGGTGCCCGGCGAGGACTGGCTGTCGCCGTCGGTGCGGATGATCACCACGCGGTCCGAGGGACGCGCCCCGAGCATGCGCTCGGCGTAATCGGCGGCGGCGCAGAAATACTGCGGACCGGCATCGCCGGGCGACGCGATCACCTCGAAGGTTCCCGGCGTCTGCAGCGGAACCACGCGGCGGCCATTCATGGTGACATAGCTCGAGCCCGGCGTCGGAGGCGGCAGGCTGCAGGCGGAAAGGGCAAGGGCGGCAAGTACCGCAGGGGTCATGATGCGCATGGACCGGGTCCTCCTGTATGGACCAGATCTGACAGACCGCATGCCGTGCCGCAAGCCCGCGCCGTTCAACTTGCAGCGCGCTGCCTCGCCGCAGGGTCATCCCAGATGCGCGGCGACCTCCCGGACATGCGGCGCGCGGCGGTGCTCGGCAACATAGATGCCCTGCCAGGTGCCCAGCCGCATCCGCCCGCCGAGCACCGGGATCGACAGGCTCACCGGCATCAGCGCCGCCTTGATGTGCCCCGGCATGTCGTCCGGCCCCTCGTAGACATGGGTGAGATAGGACATCGACGGATCGTCCGAGGGCGGCACCAGCCGCTCGAAGAAGGCGCGCAGGTCTGACTGCACCTCGGGATCGGCATTTTCCTGAATCAGAAGCGAAGCCGAGGTATGCCGGATCAGGAGCGTCAGCAGCCCGTCGGAGCGGTCCTGCTCCGCCACCCAGCGGGCGACGTCCCGGGTGATCTCGTATAGGCCGGGGCCGCGTGTTTCCACCCGGAAGCTGGTCTGCATGTGGCTGGTCTCCTTCGTGTTTCCCGCAAGTGCGGCGGCCTGGGGACCACTGCCTCGCGCGCGGCCGCCCACCGGGATAGCGCAATTTGCATCCAAATTTTAGGTATATGACAGTCGATTTTTGCTCGATTGCATGGCAATTGCCTGATGCTTTCCGGGGAAAACCGCCCCGGCGGCAAAACTCCGTCAAGGAGTTCCCGCAAGAGTGCCCCCCGATGCGCTGCCGCCGCGCAGCGCCGGAGGGAGCCGCAACGGAGACATGCAATGACCGATACCGCAGCCGTTTTCCGCAGGACACTGACGAGCAGCAAGGAGCTGGGCGACGCCTCTCTGGCGACCAAGATCCTTGTAACCCGGCTGCGCCGGGAAGTCTCTTCGCAGCCCTCGGCGCTCGACAAGGCGGTAACCGAGCTGTCCGCCTATTTTTCAAAGCACCAATTCGCCTCGAAGGACATCGCCGTCCTCTGACGGCAGGGAGCAGACGCCATGAAGAACAAGCTGATGACCATTGCCGAAGCCTCCGCCGCCATCTCCTCGGGCAAGACGCTGCTGATCGCGGGATCGGAAACCGTGCTGCGCCACCTTCCCAAGGGCCGCTGGATCGGCGGCACCTCGGTATATTTCCTGACCGCGGAAGGCGGGGTGTGCGACGAGGACAACGTATTCGTCACCGAATTCGAGACGGCAACCGCGGCCCGCATCCGCCATTACGGCACCGACGCACTGCCCCAGCTTGCCCAGGCCCGGTTCGATCACGGCGTCACCGCCATCCTGATCCCGGCCTTCTCCAAGGCGCATGCGCAATTCGCCATCGAGGGCGCGGGCTACGAGGGCGTGTTCGACCAGCCGCTGATGGGCTGGATCACCGGCACCCATCTCGACGAGGTCGGCAAGACCTCGCCCAAGGTCTTCGACGGCGCCTCGGGGGCGGTCTATGACGAGGGCGCGGTACTGCTCCATGCCGAGCTGCCGCCGCAGATCGTGGCCGAGCTCGACATCATCAACCTCTTCGAACAGGATCCGCACGCCGACACGATCGTCTTCGCCACGGACGGCTTCTCGGCCGAGACCGCGCAGGTGAACGGCGAGACCGTCGATTTCGCGGCCTATGTCGCCTCGAAGGGGATCGACACCAAGCTGCCGCTGGTCGCCGACTATGCGGGCGCGATGATCAACGTGTCCTTCCAGTCCGTCGATGCCGGGAAGCACCGCGTCCAGTTCTATGCGCCGGTGATCGCGGGGATGGAGTACAAGCTGGCGAAATCGACCGGCGACTACGCCACCGCGCTGGCCTCGCAGATCGGTGCCGATGGCGGCGAGCAGCTGTCCTGCAACTGCATCCTCAACTATCTTTACGGCGAGATGGAAGGCAAGAAGACCGGCAACTACACCGGCCCGGCCACCTTCGGCGAGATCGCCTATATCCTGCTGAACCAGACGCTGGTCCATATGAAATTCGAAGCGGCGGAGGCCAGCAAAGTCGCCTGAGCCGGTACAGGCCGGGCAAGGGCCTTGCTCCGGGCGCCGCGCGGCGGGACTTCTCGCGCTCTCCGCGCGCTGTTCCGGTCCCGGGCCATGTTCCGCAGAAGATCGGCCTTTCCTCAAGCGCGGGCGCAATCCGCAGGCCGCCCGGAACTCCGGCGTCGGCATGTCGGCCGGGGCGATGCAGGCGGGGCCGCCTGCTGACCCGATCTCCTGCCGCCAGACGGCGACAGCGGCGGCCGGACACCGCACATCCGCAACAGCATCCCGATGGCAAGGAACCTTGGACCTTTCGCCGCCGCGCGTTGCCGCGCACCGGAGCTATGCCGTTCCCCTGCGTGCCTTCTGGAGGATCGTCGACTTGCCCCAGAAGGCCCGCCGCATCGCCGAAAGCTCCCCGGTCGCCGCCCATGGACAGTTCGCCCCCGGACTTCGCCGAGATGTTCCGGAACCCGCCATGCTGACACGAAAAAGCCTGCCAATCCGTGGACTGGCAGGCTTGGACCTCGATGCTGGCCAGCTGCGGAACGACCGGATTACTGGTCGAGGAAGCTGCGCAGGCGGCGCGACCGGCTCGGGTGCTTCAGCTTCCTGAGCGCCTTCGCCTCGATCTGGCGGATCCGCTCGCGGGTCACGCTGAACTGCTGGCCGACCTCTTCCAGCGTGTGGTCGGTATTCATGCCGATGCCGAAGCGCATCCGCAGCACCCGTTCCTCGCGCGGGGTCAGCGAGGCGAGAACCCGCGTCGTCGTCTCCTTCAGGTTCTCCTGGATCGCGGAGTCGAGCGGCAGGACCGCGTTCTTGTCCTCGATGAAATCGCCCAGCTGGCTGTCCTCCTCGTCCCCGATCGGGGTCTCGAGCGAGATCGGCTCCTTGGCGATCTTCATCACCTTGCGGACCTTCTCCAGCGGCATCTGCAGCTTTTCGGCCAGTTCCTCCGGGGTCGGCTCGCGGCCGATCTCGTGCAGCATCTGGCGGCCGGTGCGCACCAGCTTGTTGATCGTCTCGATCATGTGGACCGGGATGCGGATGGTCCGCGCCTGGTCGGCGATCGAGCGGGTGATCGCCTGGCGGATCCACCAGGTCGCATAGGTCGAGAACTTGTAGCCGCGGCGGTATTCGAACTTGTCGACCGCCTTCATCAGGCCGATGTTGCCTTCCTGGATCAGGTCGAGGAACTGCAGGCCGCGGTTGGTGTACTTCTTGGCGATCGAGATCACCAGGCGCAGGTTGGCCTCGACCATTTCCTTCTTGGCCTGGCGGGCTTCCTTCTCGCCCTTCTGCACCTGCTGGACGATGCGGCGGAATTCGCTGATGTCGAGGCCGACATACTGGCCGACCTGGGCCATGTCGCCCCGCAGCTCCTCGACCTTGTCGAGCGAGCGCTCGAACAGCGCCTGCCAGCCGCGGCCGGCCTTCTCGCCCATGCGGTCGATCCAGGTCGGGTCCAGCTCGTAGCCGCGATAGGCCTCGATGAAGTCGCGGCGGTTGATCCGCGCCTGGTCTGCGAGCTTCACCATCGCGCTGTCGATCGACATGACGCGGCGGTTGATGCCGTAAAGCTGGTCGATCAGCGCCTCGATCCGGCCGGAATGCAGGTGCAGCTCGTTGACCAGAAGGACGATCTCGCTGCGCAGCAGCTGGTACTCGTCCTCGTCTTCCTTCGAGAAGCTCTCGTCCTCGTTCAGCGTGGCCGAGATCCGCAGGTCCTGCATGTCCGACAGCGTGGCGTAGTCGCGGGCGATCCGGTCCAGGGTCTCCAGCACGCGCGGCTTGAGCGCAGCCTCCATCGCCGCGAGCGACATGTTGGCCTGGTCCTCGTCGTCCTCGTCATCCTCGCGCGAGATCGGGTTGCCGTCCGCGTCGTATTCCGGCTGGCTCTCGCCGCGCTCTTCCTTTTTGTCGCCATTGTCGGCGACCACGGTCAGTCCCTCGACGACCGGAGTGCTCTCTTCCTCGCCCTCTTCGCCGACGCCGCGGCCGAAGGTGGCCTCGAGGTCGATCACGTCGCGCAGGAGAATGTCCTCGGACAGGAGTTCGTCGCGCCAGATGGTGATCGCCTGGAAGGTCAGCGGGCTTTCGCAGAGCCCGGCGATCATCGTGTTGCGCCCGGCCTCGATCCGCTTGGCGATGGCGATCTCGCCCTCGCGCGACAGAAGCTCGACCGAGCCCATCTCGCGCAGGTACATGCGCACCGGGTCGTCGGTGCGGTCGAGCTTCTCGGTCTCGCTGCCGCCGATGGCAACGTCGCGGGTCTCGTTCTTGGTGATCACCGCGGTCGAGGCAGCGGGGGCGCCGTCGCCCTCCTCGGCTTCCTCGTCCTCGATGATGTTGATGCCCATTTCCGAGAGCATCGACATCACGTCCTCGATCTGCTCCGACGAGACCTGGTCCGGCGGCAGGACCTGGTTGAGCTGGTCATAGGTGATGAAGCCCTTCTCCCGGGCATCCGCGATCATCTTCTTGACGGCGGCCTGGCTCATGTCGAGCATCGGCTCGTTGTCGTTGTCATTCTGCTTGTGATCGTCGGTGTCCTTGGCGGCCATTTGCAGCTCCTTCGCGGGGTCCCGGGCGACTCACCTAGTGCCCGTCGCTGATTCTGTCACTGTCTAGCAAGCGATTATGAGTGATTCTCTACCGAATGCGAATCGAATCACTGATTCTTGCCTGATTCTCCCAAAGGCAGCTGATCCAGCAGCCGCCTGAATGCATCCCTCTCGTCCCGGTCCAGCCGCGCGCCGTTTTCTGCGATGTCAAAGGCGCTGTCCTTTTCCATGTGCGCGCGCTCGGCGCGGTTGCGGGCCTCGGCGGCCTGGGCGAGCCGATAGGTCACGTATTCGTTCTGTCCCTGTCCGATCTCTTCGGCGGCTTCCTCGATCTCCAGGCGCAACCCCCGCTCCGACTGGAGCTTTGCAAGGGATTCGGCCAGCGTCGATACGGCAACTTCCAGATTTCCGCGGTGCTTGAACACGGGAGTGACGCGCACATGGGGGCTGACAAGGACACTGTCAACGGTCTTGTGACCGGCTTCCTCCCGGATCGCCTCGAGAAATTCCGGCCCGCCCGCTTCTTCAGCGCGGGCGAGAATCGCCTGCAGCAGGCGGCCATGCTCGGCCTCCAGCATCTGCAGCCCGTCGAGATCCGATTCGAACGTGCCGATCACCCGCGGGTCGAGCAGGCAGGCGGCGAGAATCGACATTTCGCGGATGCGTTCGCCCGCGCGGTTGTCGGGATCGCGCGCCAGCGGCGTGGCGCAGGTCTCGGGCCGCGGCTGCACCGGCAGGACCCGGCGCCCGCCCGGCACCAGCACCGCGGCCGCGGTGGCAAGGCCGCGCAGCAGCGCCTGGGCCTGGTCCGCGCCGAATTCGACGGGCCCCGCCGCGGGCGCGATCCATTCCGTGGCGAACCAGGTGGTGACGACGAGGAGGATGAAGGCCATCCCCGCCGTCCAGGCCGCCAGCGCAAGCCGGGCGAACAGGATCAATGCGCTTCGGCCCAGCTCTGCCCCTTTCCGGCATCGACGGTCAGCGGCACGGCCAGCTCCACGGCAGGCATCGACGCGCCTTCCATGACCTCGCGGACCCGGGCGATGGTGTCGTCGACGGCGGCTTCTTCCACCTCGAAGATCAGTTCGTCATGCACCTGCAGGAGCATCTTGGCGGGCAGCCCCTCGATGGCGGCGGGCATGCGGATCATCGCGCGGCGGATCACGTCGGCGGCCGTGCCCTGGATCGGCGCGTTGATCGCGGCGCGCGAGGCGAACCCGGCCTGCGGCCCCTTGGCATTGATCTCGGGCGTGTGGATCTTGCGGCCGAAGAGCGTCTGGACATAGCCGTGCTCCTTGGCGAAGGCCTTGGTTGCGTCCATGTAGTCGCGGATCCCCGGGAAGCGCTCGAAATAGCGGTCGATGAAGCCCTGCGCCTCGGCCCGCGGGATGCGCAGGTTGCGCGCCAGCCCGAAGCCCGAAATGCCGTAGATCACGCCGAAGTTGATCGCCTTGGCCTGGCGCCGGATCTCGGGCGTCATCTCGTCGAGCGGCACGTTGAACATCTCGGACGCGGTGGCGGCATGGATGTCCTGGCCGTCGCGGAACGCGTCCTTCAGCGCCTCGATCCCGGCAATATGGGCGAGGATGCGCAGCTCGATCTGGCTGTAGTCGAGCGAGACCAGCACATTGCCCTTCTCCGGCACGAAGGCCTCGCGGATGCGGCGGCCTTCCTCGGAGCGCACCGGGATGTTCTGCAGGTTCGGATCGGTCGAGGCGAGGCGGCCCGTGTTGGCGCCCGCGATGGAATAGGAGGTATGGACCCGGCCGGTCCCGGCGTTGATGTGGTCCTGCAGCGCGTCGGTATAGGTCGATTTCAGCTTGGAAAGCTGCCGCCAGTCGAGCACGCGGGCAGGCAGGTCATGCTCGGTCGCCAGGTCCTCCAGCACGTCGGCGGGGGTGGACCAGGCGCCGGTCTTGCCCTTCTTGCCGCCCGGCAGGCTCAGCTTGTCGAAGAGGATCTCGCCGAGCTGCTTCGGCGAGCCCACGTTGAAGCTCTCGCCCGCCAGCTCGTGGATTTCCGCCTCCAGCCCGGCCATCTTCTGGGCGAAGGCATTCGACATCCGCGAAAGCACGTCGCGGTCGACCTTGATGCCGGTGCGCTCCATCTGCGCCAGCACCGGGACCAGCGGACGTTCCAGCGTCTCGTAGACGGTGGTGACCTTCGCCTTGTGCAGCCCCGGCTTCAGGACGTGCCAGAGGCGCAGCGTGACATCGGCATCCTCGGCGGCATAGGGCACCGCCTTTTCCAGCGGCACCCGGTCGAAGGTGATCGCCGACTTGCCCGAGCCGAGGAGCGGCTTGATCGGGATCGGCGTGTGGCCGAGATATTTCTCGCTGAGCGCGTCCATGCCGTGGCCGTGCAGCCCGGCATGCTGGGCGTAGCTCATCAGCATCGTGTCGTCGATCGGCCCGACCGCGATCCCGTAGCGGGCGAGGATCTTCATGTCGTATTTCATGTTCTGGCCGATCTTGAGGATCTGCGGGTCCTCCAGCATCGGCTTGAGCATGTCGATCGCCTCGTTCAGCGGCATCTGCCCCTCGGCCAGCGCGTCGCTGCCGAAGAGCCCGCCATCCTCGGCCTCGGCCTTGTGGGCCAGCGGGATGTAGCAGGCGCGCCCCTCTTCCACGGCCAGCGAGACGCCGACCAGATCGGCCACCATCTCGTTCAGGCCGGTGGTTTCGGTATCGACCGCCACCCAGCCGCGGGCATAGGCGAGGTCGATCCAAGCCTGCAGCGCCGCCGCATCGCCGACGGTCTCGTATTTCGCCGGATCGAAGGGCTGGTCCTCGGCCGGGGCGGCGGCGGCCGCCTCGGGGGCCTGCGGCTCGGCCGGAGCCTCGGCGCCGAGCTTGTCGGCGACGCGCTTCGTCAGCGTGCGGAACTCCATGCCGTTGAGGAATCCGATCAGCGTCTCCGCCTCGGGCTCCTTCACCTCGAGGCTGTCCAGCGTGAAATCGAGATCCATGCCGCAATCGAGCTGCACCAGCTGCTTCGAGATGCGGATCTGCTCGGCATTGTCGATCAGCGTCTGGCGGCGCTTCGGCTGCTTGATCTCGGAGGCCCGCGCCAGCAGCGTCTCCAGATCGCCATATTCGTTGATCAGCTGCGCGGCGGTCTTGATGCCGATGCCCGGCGCGCCTGGCACGTTGTCGACCGAGTCTCCGGCCAGCGCCTGCACGTCGACCACCTTGTCGGGGGTGACGCCGAACTTGGCCTCGACGCCCTCGACGCCGATCCGCGCGTTCTTCATCGCGTCGAGCATCTCGACGCCGCCGCCCACGAGCTGCATCAGGTCCTTGTCGGACGAGATGATCGTCACGCGGCCGCCCGCCTCGCGTGCCTGGCAGGCCAATGTGGCGATGATGTCATCGGCCTCGAAGCCCTCGATCTCGTGGCAGGCGATGTTGAACGCGCGGGTCGCCTCGCGGGTCAGCGGGAACTGGGGCACCAGATCCTCGGGGGCCGGGGGGCGGTTGGCCTTGTACTTGTCGTAGAGATCGTTGCGGAAGCTCTTGCCCGAATGGTCGAAGATCACCGCCGCATGGGTCGGCGCATCGGGGCCCGCATTGTCCTCGACATATTTGTAGAGCATGTTGCAGAAGCCCGCGACCGCGCCCACCGGCGCGCCGTCCGACTTCCGCGTCAAGGGCGGCAGCGCGTGATAGGCCCGGAAGATGAAGGCCGATCCGTCGATCAGATGCAGATGATGTCCCTTGCCGAAAGCCATGGCGCGCGTTCCCCTCGTCTGGTCCGGCCCTGCCTATGCCGGAACGTGCTGAGGGCCAAGCGGGAAACGCGCCGCGGCGACCAGAGAAGCTCCGTCCAGCCGGCCGTGTCCGCGGCGGGGCCGGTGCCTCCGCCGGACCGAAGGCTGTCCGGTCTGCGTGATGCGCCGGTCCGGCGATGAGGCCGCTGGCGATGCCGTTGCCGAAGGGGAGGCGGAGCACGTCCCGTTCGGGCGCATCGGCGGCGCGCCTCTCCGGGACGGTCCTCTCGGGGGCATCGGGGGACAGCGCTCCGGGCGGCTCTTGTTCCTCCTGCAAGAGGACATCTGCGGGCAGCCCGTCCGGGTCCGGTACGTCCGGCCCGGCGCTTCGGGCGGGCGCCTCGGGTCCGGACGGCAGGAGACAGGGCGCAGGCGGCATCCGGGTTCTCAGGAGGCCCGCCGACGGACACACGGGCGCGGCATTTCGGCAGGCGGAGGGCGCCTCGGTTTCCGCAGCCTCTGCAGCCCGGATCGGCACCGCCGGTGCGAAGAGGAAACCGAAGCTCTCCGCCAGTGCGCAGACCTCGGCGGCCGGCATGGCGGAGCCCCCGGCTTCCGCGGCTGCGGCGTCATGCGCGGCAGGAGCTGAAGGCAGGCCGGCACTGGCTATCCGGGCGCGCCGGGCAAGGTCCCGCCATCGCCCTGCATCCAGCCCCGCAAAGCCGTCCGCAGCCTATTCCGCAAAGCCCGCACCGGCCACGTGGCTAGCCCTGCATTTGCCCTGCGTCGATCATCGGGAAGAAGGCACCGCCCGAGCGGACGCCGAACCAGCCGTCCTGTTCCTCGCCGAGCTCGACCAGCCGGTAGAAGCTCTTGCGGTCGATCAGCGCCTCCAGCCCGGCGCGGACATGGATGTAGGGCGCGGGCTCGCCATCCGCTCCGGTCTCGACCCGGATCGCATGGTCCGGTCCCGCCGTCACGCTGTCGCCGACATGGGTGGCGAAGGTGATCTCCTGCGCCTCGCCCTCGCCGGACACCGTGAAGTCCACTGCCACGAAGGGCGCGTCATCGACGATGATGCCCACCTTCTCGACCGGGGTGACCAGGAAATAGGCATCTCCCTCCTTCTTCAGGATGGAGGAGAACAGCTTGACCATGGCCGGCCGGCCGATCGGCGTGCCCATGTAGAACCAGGCGCCGTCGCGGGCGATGCGCATGTCGATGTCGCCGCAGAAGGGCGGGTTCCAGAGATGCACCGGCGGCGGCCCCTTCTTCGCGGCGCGGGCGGCGGATTTCATCAGGCTGTCTGCGTCGGTGCTCATTTCCGGGCTCACGATGTTTTGCGCTTTTCCGTCATTTGTCATTTGAAACTGTCCGGGGACGTGGCTCTATGTTGGTAACATACCGCGCAAGAGGAGAAAGTCATGACCGACGGAGCCGACCTGGTGCAGGAAATCGAGGATCTGGGCCATGACCTGGCCGCAGCCAAGCAGAGCATCACCAAGCGGTTCATCGGGCAGGAGAGGGTCGTCGATCTCACGCTTTCGGCGCTCCTGTGCGGCGGCCATGCGCTTCTGATCGGCCTTCCGGGGCTTGGCAAGACCCGGCTCGTCGGCACTCTGGGCAAGGTGATGGGGCTGCAGGACAACCGCATCCAGTTCACCCCCGACCTGATGCCCGCCGACATCCTCGGCTCCGAGGTTCTGGAAACCGCCGAGGACGGCTCGCGCAGCTTCCGCTTCATCCGCGGCCCGGTCTTCTGCCAGCTCCTGATGGCCGACGAGATCAACCGCGCCTCGCCCCGGACCCAATCGGCGCTCCTGCAGGCGATGCAGGAGAAGCATGTCACGATCGCGGGGGCCGAGCACGCGCTGGGCCAGCCCTTCCACGTGCTCGCGACGCAGAACCCGATCGAGCAGGAGGGCACTTATCCGCTGCCCGAGGCGCAGCTCGACCGCTTCCTCGTGCAGATCGACGTGCCGAACCCGGACCGCGACACCGAGCGCGACATCCTGCTGGCAACCACCGGCGTGGTCGATGCCGAGTCGACCCAGGTCTTCACCGCCGAGAAGCTGATCGCCGCGCAGACGCTGCTGCGCCGGATGCCGGTCGGCGATGCGGTGGTCGAGACCATCCTCGATCTGGTGCGCGCCTGTCGGCCCGACGATCCGACCGCGCCGCAGGCGGTGAAGGACATGGTCGCCTTCGGCCCCGGGCCGCGCGCGGCGCAGTCGCTGATGCTGACGGTGCGCGCCCAGGCGCTGCTCGAGGGCCGTCTGGTGCCGACCGCCGAGGACGTGGCGCGCATGGCGGTCCCCGTTCTCACCCACCGGATGCAGCTGACCTTCGCGGCCCGCGCCCGCGGCCAGAGCCTCGAGAGCCTGATCCGCAGCGTCGCCGCCCAGATGACGAAGGTCGAGGCCGCGGCATGAGCGATCCGGGCCGGGGCCGGTCCCTGGAGCTCTACTTCGTCGACGGCACCCCCGACGGGCTGGTGACGGCCGAGATGTTCAACTGGACGGGCCATGTGCTGATGGTGCCGCGGGTCCGGCTGGAGGCGGCGCTGCGCCGTCCCGAGGCGGGCTATACCGGCGTCTACCTGCTGATGGGCGAGGACGAGGGCCGGGCGCGGCTCTATATCGGCGAGACCGAGCGCCTTTCGGGGCGGCTGAAGCAGCACGCGGCCGAGAAGGACTGGTGGGACCGCGCAGTTCTGGTGACGGCGCGGGCGGATGCGCTGAACAAGGCCCATGCGCGCTATCTGGAGGCGCGGCTCTGCGAGATCGCCCGCAGCCTCGGGCGCGATCTGGAAAACGGCAATACGCCGGGCGGGGCGGGTCTGTCGGAGGCGCAGGGTGCCAACATGGAAGGGTTTCTGGATGAAATACGGGTTGTTCTGCCGGCGCTTGGGGTAGATGCTTTCAGGGATCGTCGCGTCAACGTCTCCAAGCCGCAACCTGCGGACAAAGCCTCTTCAGGTCCCGTTTTTCGTCTGGAGCGTCCGAAGGCTGGCTTGGTGGCGCGGGCGCGGGTCTCTGACAATGCGTTCGTCGTATTGAAGGGGTCGCACGCGGCAACCTCGTGGGAAGGCCCTTCGAACCCTTCGCTTGCCAGGGACCACGCGGACCTCTGCAATGCTGGCATTCTCCTTCCTGACTTGGGTACGCCGCTTCTCGTGTTCCAGCAGGATTACACATTCAGCAGCCCGAGCCGCGCGGCTGATCTCATTGTTGGCCGGACCTCCGGCCGTGTCTTGGACTGGAAGTTGGAAACCACCGGCCAGACCTACAAGGAGTGGGAAGCCGCGCGGCTCGAAGCAGCGACAGAGGTGGCGGCATGACGGAGAGCGCAGCCGACCTGCGCCGGGACGCGCATGACATCTCCGAGGCGCTGCCGCCGCTCCTGGCGGATGCCGAGCATCTGGCCTCCAACATGCTCCTCGGCGCGCATGGCCGCCGCCGTCCCGGCACCGGCGAGGAATTCTGGCAGTACCGCCCGGCCCAGCCCTTCGACGAGGCGCGGCTGATCGACTGGCGGCGCTCGGCGCGCTCGGACCAGCAGTTCATCCGCGAACGCGAATGGCAGGCCAGCCAGACCGTGCTCGTCTGGGTCGACGGCGCCCAGTCGATGGAGTTCGCCTCGCGGTCGATGCCGCCGAAATCGCGCCGGGCGCGGGCGCTGGAAGGGCGCTTCGCGCAGCCGCACCCCGGTCGCGTCGAAGATCGCGTTGGCGATCGCCGCCGCCGCCGGCACAGCCGCGCTCTCGCCGACGCCGAGCGCGGGCTCGTCCGGGCGCTCGATCAGCATGGTGCGGATCTCGGGCAGCCGGTCGAAAGTCTGGATCGGGTAGGTCGCCCAGCTCTGCGGCGCCGGGGTGATCTCCTCGAAGGCGACCTCCTCATGCAGGGTCCGGCTGGCGGTCTGCATCACGTTGCCGTGGATCTGCGCGCGCACGCCGTCGGGGTTGATCACCAGCCCCTGGTCCTGGCCGACGAAGACGCGGGTCAGCGTCACCTCGCCGGTCAGCGTGTCGACCGTCACGTCGCAGACCCAGGCGGCGGCGGCGGCGGCCGTGCCGGGGAAGGTGCCGTGCACATAGGTCGCGTAGGCGAAGCCCTGGCCATAGGCCATCCGCCCCTCGCGGCGGAAGCGCGGGCCGGTGCGCTCCTCCCAGCCTGCCTCGGCTGCGGTGCGGCGCACCAGGTCGGCGGCGCGGGGATCGTCGAGATGGCGCAGCCGGAAGGCGACCGGGTCCTCGCCGGCCTCATGCGCCAGCTCGTCCATGAAGCTTTCATGCGCGAAGGTGTTCGGCAGCGCCGAGACGCCGCGCATCCAGGCGGCGCGCACCATCGGCGCCATGTCATGCACGGTGATCTTCTTGTTCGGCACGCGGTAGGGCGGCACCGTGGTGCGGTCGCCCATGTCCGAGGGGCGCGGCTCGGGCGAGATGCGCCCGGTGAGCAGCAGCGAGAGGTTCGGGCCGCGGTTCGACGGGTACCAGGTATCGAGCGCATAGGCATGCAGGTCGCCTGTCCCGGCGATGCCGCCCGAGACCTCCATCAGCTGCGCGGCGCCCTTCGGCTCCCACAGGGTTTCCTGCGCGCGGGTCAGCTGCACCCGCACCGGACAGCCCATCGCGCGGGCGAGGATCAGCGCGTCGCCGCAGACATCGTCGGCGCAGTTGCGGCCGTAGCAGCCCGCGGCCTGCAGGCGGCGGATCTCGATCGCCTCGGGGTCGAGCCCGGTCAGGGTGGCCAGATCGCCGCGCAGCATGTGCGGGTTCTGCGTGCCGCTCCAGACCACCGGGCGGCCATCCTGCCAATCGGCGACGGCGCAGGACGGGCCGATCGAGCCGTGCAGGTGGTAGGGCCAGACATAGCTCCGCTCGAGCCGGATGCCGCATTCGCCGATCGCGGCGTCGAAATCGCCGGTCCGGTCCAGCGCGCGCGGCGTCGACGGCGCCGCCTTCAGCGCGTGCTTCAGGTCGGACAGATCCGGCGCAGGCGGCGGCATCCGCCAGCTGACCGGCAGGGCCTCGGCGATGCGCTGTGCCTGATGCGCCGTCTCGGCGACGACGGCGAGGAAATCGCCCTCGCGGACCACGGCGAGGAAGCCCGGCATCTGCGCCACCGCCGCCTCGTCGAAGGAGACCAGCGACCGTCCGATGAAATCGCCGCTGTCGCGCCCGGCATAGGGCGGGCGGACCACATGGCCATGGACCATGCCGGCGACCTTCAGGTCCTGGATATAGGCGAAATCGCCGGTCGCCTTCGACGGCAGGTCGACCCGGCCCGCCGCCTGGCCGACGATGCGGTAGTCCTTCGGGTCCTTGACCGGCATCTCGGGATCGAGCCGCATCGCCACGTCCTTGCCCGCGACCAGGGCGGCATAGGTGACCTGCGTGTCCTTCCACACCACCGTGCCGCCGCGCAGCTCGACGCCGTCGGCCGGGGCGTTCAGCCGCCGCGCCCCCTCGCCCGCAAGGTAGTTGCGCAGCTGCGCCGCCGCCTTGCGCAGCGGGACCGCCGCCACCTGGATCGTCTCGGAAGCGATGGTCGGCCCCTGGTCGGGCGTGCACGCGGTATCGCCCAGCACCATCGCCACATCGCCCAGCGGCAGGTCGAGCTCCTCGGCAACGATCTGCGACAGCGCGGTCTCGATGCCGGTGCCCAGATCGACATGGCCGTTGAACCCGGTCACCTGCCCGGCGCCGTCGATCTGCACATGGGTGACGCGGCCGTCGGGACGATCCTCGAAAACGGAAACCAGACCGATGTCAGACATGGGCGCCCTCCCCGGCCTCTGCCAGAAGTTCCGCGGCACGTTCCACCGCCTCGATGATTTCCTGATGCGTGCCGCAGCGGCACAGGTTGTCGCGCATCCCCTCGCGGATCTCGTCGCGGCCGGGCCGCGGATTGGCGCGCAGGAGCGCCACCGCCGAGATCACCATGCCGTTCAGGCAGTAGCCGCATTGCGCGGCCTGCTTCTCGACGAAGGCCTGCTGCACCGGATGCAGCTTGCCGCCCTCGGCCAGACCCTCGAGCGTCACAACCTCGCGGCCCTCGACGCGCGCGGCGCGCAGCACGCAGGCGCGCGCGGGCTTGCCGTCGACGAGCACCGAACAGGCGCCGCATTGCGCCATGCCGCAGCCGTATTTGGGTCCGTTCAGCCCCAGTTCGTCGCGCAGCAGGTCGAGGAACACGCGGTGGCGGTCGGCACCGGCCATCACCGCTTGGCCGTTCAGCGTGAAGGAGAGGGATAGAGGGGACACATGCGCTCCTTTCAGGTCTGTCCGGATCCGTAGGCGAGAAATTTGGATGTACACAAACATTCTTTCCGCCTGACCGGGAACAAATCCGCCTTCCCGACCGTTGCGGCTGAAATTGTGCTGATGAAATGTGCATTTTGCAACGCGATTGGGCATTTCCTCCGGGGCAGCGATTTCCTGTTGTCTGCTGCAGCGAAAGAATGCCATCCCGAAGTTCCGAATCCCGGGCAAAACTGGAACGGCCGGTTCCGAGAACGAGGAAGACTGCCGATGGCGCCGCTCGAAGAAGACTCCGACTACAAGCTCGACGAGCAGGTGGGCTTCGCCCTGCGCAAGGCCTATCAGCGGCACATGACGATCTTTTCCGAGCACAATCCCGGCGGGCTGACCTCGATGCAGTTCTCGACGCTCTACCGGCTGGCGACCGAACCCGGGCCGATCTCGCAGAACGCGCTGGGGCGGCTCGTCGCCATGGATGCCGCGACCACCAAGGGCGTGATCTCGCGCCTCCAGGCGCGCGGCCTCGTCGAGACCGAGCGCGACCAGGTCGACAAGCGGCGCTACATGCTGCGCACCACGCCCGAGGGGCGCGAGCTGCTGGCCGAGACGCTGCCCACGATGAAGCAGATCACCGCCGACACGCTGGCGCCGCTGAGCGCCGAGGAGGCCGCGACCCTGCTGTCGCTCCTGCGCCGGATCAGCTGATCCGGACGGACCAGCCCGCGGATTTTTATTCATCAGTCGATGAAATAATCTGGACGGCACCTTGCCCCGGTCCCGCCCGGCATGGTTCATGGGACGGCCCCCGCCGGAAAGGACCGCCATGAGCCAGACGCAGGAACCGCGCCGCCGCCCCGGCCGCCCGAAAGCCGGAACCGACCGGCCGGACGTGCGCGACGCCATTCTCGATCAGGCCGAGTTCTGCTTTGCCGCCGCCGGCTTCGCCGGTGCCTCGCTGCGCGACATCGCCACCCGCGCAGGCGTGAACCAAGCGCTGCTGCGCTACTATTTCGGATCGAAGCAGGACCTGTTCGACGCGGTGTTCCGCCGCCGCGGCGGCATGCTGTCGGGCCGGCGCCACGTCCTGCTCGACCGTGCCTTGGCCGACCCCGCCCCGAGCGTGGACGCGCTGGTGCGCGCCTATCTGCAGCCGCAATGGGAAATGAAGCGCTCCGGACCGGGCGGTGCGGCCTTCATCGCGCTTCAGGCCCGCGTGCATGCCGAACCCGAGGCCCATGCGCTGGAGCTGCGCCGAGAGGTCTACGACCCCTCCCTGAAACGCTACATAGACGCGCTGGCGGATCTGCTGCCGGCGATCCCGCGGGACATCCTCGCCACGCGCATGGCCTTCCTGGTCGGCGCCTATCTCTTCATGCTGAACGATCTGGGCCGACTCGCCGATCTCAGCGAAGGCCAGATCCGCGAAATTCCCGCAGAGGACATGCTGGAACAGCTGATCTGCTTCCTCTCGGCCGGCCTGCGGGCGCCCATTAATTAGGCAACCGCTCCAAGAAGCCTCCAAAATTCATCTTTTCGCCAATATTGTTTGTACACACCCAATCTTTTCCTTATTCATCGTTCGAATAATAAAGTTAGGTATCCCGGAGGAAGGTGACCAACATGAAGACCTATCGCATCGGCCAGATCGTGCCGTCGTCCAACATCACCATGGAAACCGAAATCCCGGCGCTGCTGCGCGCCCGCGAGATGGTGGCACCCGAGCGCTTCACCTTCCACTCCTCGCGGATGCGGATGAAGCACGTCACCAAGGAAGAGCTGGCGAAGATGGATGCCGACAGCGACCGCTGCGCGCTGGAGCTGTCGGATGCCGGCGTCGACGTGATGGGCTATGCCTGCCTCGTCGCGATCATGTCGATGGGCCACGGCTATCACCGCACGTCCGCCGAACGGCTGACCGAAGTGACCCGCGGCAACGAGATGCCCGCCGAAGTCATCACCTCGGCCGGCGCGCTGGTCGAAGGACTCAAGGCGATGGGCGCGAAGAAGATCGCCGTCGTCGCCCCCTACATGAAGCCGCTGACCGAAATGGTCGTCGACTACATCCGCAACGAGGGCTTCGAGGTCGTCGACTACCGCGCGCTGGAAATCCAGAACAACCTGGACGTCGCCGCGCATGACCCGATGAACCTGCCCAGCATCGTCGCGGGCATGGACACGGCCGAGGCCGATGTCATCGTGCTCTCGGCCTGCGTGCAGATGCCGTCGCTGCCCGCCGTCACCACGGTCGAGGCGCAGAGTGGAAAGCCGGTGCTGACCGCCGCCGTCGCCACCACCTGGTCGATGCTGAAGGCGCTGGACCTGCCGACCCGCGTGCCGGGCGGCGGCGCGCTGCTGTCGGGCGCCTACTGAGACCGGAACGACACAGGGCCGGGCAGCGCTGCCCGGCCGCAAGGACAAGAGGACACCGAGATGGGCTTTGGCTACAACATCAACGCGAACGGCATCCGCCAGCACCTGATCCGCTGGGATGGGCCCGCGGGCGCGAAGCAGCTCCTGCTGGTGCCGGGCATCACCTCGCCCGCAATCACCTGGGGCTTCGTCGCCGAGCGGCTGGCCGAGAAATTCGAGGTCCACGTGCTCGACGTGCGCGGCCGCGGCCTGTCGGCGACCGGCGATCTCGACTATTCGCTCGACGCAATGGCCGATGACGCCATCGCGATCGCCGAGCAGATGGACAGCCCGATCCTGATGGGCCACTCGATGGGCGCCCGCATCGCGATCCGCGCCAATGCCCGCAATGCCGCGCCTTTCGCGGGCTATATCCTGGTCGATCCGCCGACCTCGGGCCCGAACCGCCGCGCCTATCCGTCGAAATGGCCGTGGTACGGCGACAGCATCATGATGTCGAAACGCGCCATCACCTTCGAGGAGATGAAGAGCTTCTGCCCGACCTGGACTGACGAGCAGGTCGCGCTCAGGGCCGAATGGCTGCATACCTGCCACTGGGGCGCGATCCGAATCGCCTTCGACGGCTTCCACACCGACGACATCCACCAGGACCTGCCGAAGATCGAGAAGCCCGCGCGGCTGGTGATCGCGGGCGGCGCCACGGTGGTCGACCAGGCCGACCAGGAGGAGATCGCCGCGCTGGCCCCGAAGATGCAGCAATGCATCGTCGAGGAGGCGGGGCACATGATCCCCTGGGACGATCTCGAGGGCTTCCTCGAGGCGGTCATGGATTTCGACGCATAACCAACAGGGAACACTGACATGGATCACGCGAGCTTCACCGAGATCTGCCTGCATCAGCTGAAGATGTCGGGCGTGCAGAAGGACGAGCGCCTCATCGTCCTGACCCAGGGCAACGAGCGGCTGGACTATGCCGATGCCTTCATGGCGGCGGGCATGCGGCTGGGCGCCAACATGTACCACATGCGCCTGCCGGCCCCGCCGGTCGTCGGCGCCTGGGCCGTGGGCCAGACCGGCCTGGCCGCGATGCCCGAGGCGGTCGAGGCGCTGAAGAACTGCGACATGCTGATCGACTGCATCTTCCTGCTGTTCAGCCCCGAGCAATTCGCCATCCAGGCCGCCGGCACCCGCATCCTGACCGCGGTCGAGCCGCCGGAACTGCTGGCGCGGATGCTGCCGACCCAGGAGATCCGCGAGAAGGTCACCATCGCCGGCGCCATGGTCGACGCCGCCAAGGTGATGCGCATCACCTCGCCGCACGGCACCGACGTGACCTACAAGCTGAACACCTATCCGGCGGTCACCGAATATGCCTGCACCGACGAGCCGGGCCGCTGGGACCACTGGCCCTCGGGCTTCGTCTTCACCGGCGGCGACGATGACGGCGTCGACGGCACCATCGTGGTGGCGCCGGGCGACATCCTCCTGCCGCAGAACATGTATGTCCGCGACCCGATCACCTACACGATCGAAAAGGGCTGGATCACCGACATCCGTGGCGGGCTCGATGCCGAGCTGGTGAAATCCTACATGGCGGCGTTCAACGACCCGCGCGGCATGGGCATGAGCCATGTCGGCTGGGGCATGAACCCCAATGCCAAGTGGCACAACATGGTGCCGGGCGCCTTCCCGGGCGGCATGGGCATGGAGCCGCGCGCCTTCTACGGCAACGTGATGTTCTCCACCGGGCCGAACAACGAGCTCGGCGGCCCGAACGACACCGCCTGCCATCTGGACATCCCGATGCGCGGCTGCTCGCTCTTCCTCGACGACAAGCCGATCGTCATCGACGGCGACATCGTCGTCAAGGAAATCGCGATGGAGCGCGCCTGACAGGCCGCCCGCCCCCGCGCCGGACGTCCGCCCGGCGCGGGACCCTTTCTCTCGAGGATCCCATGTCCCAGGAACAGACCTACAAGGCCGCGGGCTTCGGCGCCTCCGTGCCGCGCGGCACCCGCCCCGCCATCGTCGTCGTCGATTTCTCCTACGGCTTCACCGACCTGCAATACCCGACCGCCTCGGAGGCCTCCGCCCAGATGGCGGCGACCAAACGGCTCTGCGACATCGCCCGTGCCAAGGGCTTCCCCGTCGTCTTCACCACCATCGCCTACCATCCGGGCGAACTCGACAAGCTGCCCTGGCTGAAGAAGGCCACCGGCATGCGCGCGCTGATCGAAGGCACGCGGCTGGTCGAGATCGACGCAGCCACCGGCATCCAGCCGGAAGACGCCGTCGTCACCAAGAAGGGCGCCTCGTCCTTCTTCGGCTCGACGCTGTCCGCGCTGCTGGCCGGCGCGGGCGCCGACACGGTCGTGGTCTGCGGCGCAACCACCTCGGGCTGCGTGCGCGCGACCGTCGTGGATGCGGTCCAGTCGGGCTTCAACGTGCTGGTCCCGGCCGATTGCTGCGCCGATCGGGCGCAGGCGCCGCATGACGCAAACCTTTACGATATGGGCCAGAAATATGCCGATGTCACCGATGCGGATGACATCGCCGCCTGGCTCGAAAGCCTCTGACCCCAGGGCGGGCCGCCGCGCCCGCCCCACCGATAGGGAGACTGCCATGTTCTACCGCACCGACGGCGAGCGGCCGCTGCCGCGCGACCCGCTGACCGCAATCGTCTCGCCGCGCCCGATCGCCTGGATCACCACCCGCGGCAGCGACGGGCAGGTCAACCTGTCGCCCTATTCCTTCTTCAACGCCGTGGCCTACACGCCGCCGCAGGTGATCGTCGCCTCGATCGGCGACAAGCCCGACCGCGAGGCCGGCAAGGACAGCTTCGCCCAGGCCAGGGCCAGCGGCGTGCTGTGCATCAACATCGCGGGCTATGACGACCGCGAGGCGCTGAACGCGTCTTCCGCGCCCTTCCCCGCCGAGGTGAACGAGGCGGCGCATCTGGGGCTGGAGCTTGCCGAGTGCGAGACCATCGACTGCCCGCGGCTCGCCCATGCGGCGGCCTCGCTGGAATGCCGGCTGACCCAAGTGGTCGATCTGGAAGGCCGGGCCAACCGGCTGATGATCGCCCGGATCGAGGCGATCCATCTGCGCGACGACTGCCTGACCGAAGAGGGCCGGTTCGATGTCACGCGCTTCAAGCCCCTGACGCGGCTGGGCTATTCCGATTTCGGCGCGATCGAGAGCGTGTTCCGCATGCCGCGCCCGAAACTGCCCGGGTGACGCCCGGCCTCCCGCCATGACGAAAAGGCAGATCCGGGTTGCATGATTGTCGGTTGCGGCGGCGCGGCACAGCTGCGATGTTAGCGCCATCGACTATCACGAGTATCTCAGGTTTCGACCGGCTCCTCCTCCTCCCTGAGCCGCGGAAACCATGGCGGCCTGCCTCGCGCAGGTCGCCTTTTTTTTGGCCCGGCTCCCGGGCAGCCCTGCGGCTCCGCCGGCTCAGGTGCTTTCGCGCGGCAGGATGTTGAAGGCGGTCAGCAGCGGCGCGCCCCGGCGCTGCGCCTCGTCGCCGAGCAGGATCGACACCGCGCCGCGGCCGATCGCATCCGAGAAGGGTGCCACCGTGGTCAGGGTCGGCGTGATCTGCCGCCCGATGTCGTAATCGCCCCAGCCCGCCACGGCGATCCCGCCGGGCACCGACAGGCCGCGGCGGTTGCATTCGAATATGGCCCCGGCCGCAACCACGTCGGTCGGACAGAGCACCGCGTCGATCCGCCGGTCGCGCGCGAGGAAATCGTCGATGATCTGCGCCCCGGCGCCGAACCCGTCTGCCGCGCGCACCGTCATCACCAGATCATCGGCAAGCCCCGCCGCGAACATCTCGCGCCGGAAAGCGGGAAGCCGCATCGAGTAGCGCATGCCGCCGCCGCCGGCCACATCGACGAAGCCGATCCGGCGGCGGCCTTGGGCGATCAGGTGGCGGGTCAGCGCGGAGCTGGCCCCGCCGACATCGTAGGACACGCCCCGCCCGATCGCATCCTCCCCCGCCCAGGCCTCGACCACCGGAGTGCCCGAGAGCTCCACCAGCCGCTTCAGCTCGCGCGCATGCGGTCCCGCGATCAGCGCCAGCCCGGCGACCCGCAGCCCGAGCAGGGTCTGCGCCGCAGCCAGCTCTTCCGCCGGGGTCTCGGCGATCATCGTGATCACGGCATAGCCCCGCTCCGCCGCCGCCTCGCGCAGGCCGACCGTGTAGCGGTAGAAGGAGGAGTTGCGCATCGAGGGCAGCACCGCGCCGATCACCCGGCTGGACCCGGCCGCCAGGAGCCCGGCCGAGAGGTTCGGCACATAGCCGAGCTCGGCCGCGACCTTCATGACCTGCGACTTGGTCTTTTCCTGCACGCGCTCGGGATAGCGGAAGCAGTTGGACACCGTCATGGGCGAGACGCCCGCCGCGCGCGCGACATCCTGCATGGTCAGCTTGCGCGGCTGACGGGAATCGGTGGCGTCGGACATGGCTCCTCCTGGACCGTCGGAAAATGCGGCAGCGCAGCAAAAATCGCAAGACAAAGCACCGCCGCGGAACTTTGCCCTTTACATTTTATTGTAGCGCTACAATTCTAGGAAGGCCAGCCCTCGCGCCCCCAGTCTGACTCGATCGGAGCCATGATGACCGACGCCTCTTCCGCCCTGACCCTCACCGGCATCCGCAAGGACTTCGCCGGAGTGCAGGCCGTGCGCGACCTCGACCTTGCCGTGGCACCGGGATCGCTGGTGTCGCTGCTCGGGCCTTCGGGCTGCGGCAAGACGACGACGCTGCGCATGGTGGCGGGCTTCGAGGCCCCGGATGCTGGGCGGATCGAGATCGGCGGCCAGGACATGACCCGGCTGCCGCCGAACAAGCGCGGCCTCGGCATGGTCTTCCAGAACTACAGCCTGTTCCCGCATCGCACCGTCGCCGAGAACGTCGCCTTCGGGCTGCGCATGGCCGGAGCCCCGAAGGCGCGGCAGGAGGACGAAACCCGCCGCATGCTCGACATGGTTCACCTGGCGGGACGCGGCGACATGTATCCCGCGCAGCTTTCCGGCGGGCAGCAGCAGCGCGTCGCGCTGGCCCGCGCACTGGTCGTGAACCCGCGCGTCCTGCTGCTCGACGAGCCCCTGGGCGCGCTCGACAAGGCCCTGCGCGAGTCGATGCAGTTCGAGATCCGCGAGATGCAGCAGCGGCTCGGCATCACCACGCTCCTCGTCACCCATGACCAGGAAGAGGCCATGTCGATGTCCGACAGCATCGCCGTGATGCATGGCGGCCGCATCCTGCAGCTCGGCGCCCCCGACGAGATCTACGACCGGCCCGAGACGGATTTCGTGGCGACCTTCCTCGGCACCTCGAACCTCTTCGCGGGCGACGTCATGCCGGACGGCCGGGCGATGCAGGCCGAGGCCGGGGTGATCGCACTCCCGCAGCCCGCCGTTCCTGGCAGCCGCGCGACCCTGTCGGTGCGCCCTGAGCGGATCGTGCTGGGCGGCGCGGCCGACGAAGGTGAACGGCACCGGCCGCAAGGGCCGTATCCTGCGCGAGGACATCGCCAAGGCGCTGAAGGCGGCCACCCCGGCGGCGGCGCCCTCGGCAGGCGGCGCGGTCTCGGGCGGCATGGGCATCCCGCCGGTCCCGGCGGTCGACTTCTCCAAGTTCGGCCCGATCGAGAACGTGGAGATGTCGCGGATCAAGAAGATCTCGGGCCCGGCGCTGCACCGGTCCTGGCTGAACGTTCCCGCCGTCACCCACAATGACGAAGCGGACATCACCGAGCTGGACCAGTACCGCAAGGAAATGGACACGATGGCCAAGGAGAACGGCTATCGCGTCACGCTGCTCAGCTTCGTGATCAAGGCCTCGGTCTCGGCGCTGAAGGAACACTGGGAGCTGAACTCTTCGGTGCATCCCGACGGCGACAAGCTGATCAAGAAGAACTTCTACAATATCGGCTTCGCGGCGGACACGCCGAACGGGCTGGTGGTGCCGGTGATCAAGGATGCGGACCGCAAGGGCCTCGTGGAGATTTCCAAGGACCTGATGGAGCTCTCCGGCAAGGCCCGCAAGGGCGAGCTGAAGGGCGGCGACATGTCGGGCGCGACCTTCACGATCTCGTCGCTCGGCGGCATCGGCGGCACGTCCTTCACGCCGATCGTCAACGCGCCGGAAGTCGCGATCCTCGGGCTCACCCGCTCGAAGATGGCGCCGGTCTGGAACGGCTCGGAATTCGTGCCGCGCCTGATGCAGCCGCTGTCGCTGTCCTATGACCACCGGGCCGTCGACGGCGCGCTGGCAGCCCGCTTCTGCGTGACGCTGAAGACGCTGCTCGGCGACATGCGCAAGCTGATGTGGTAAGGAGAGTTCCCGATGGATGTCAAAGTACCCGATATCGGTGATTTCACCGATGTGCCCGTGGTGTCGGTCCTGGTCTCGGTCGGCGACGTCGTCGCCGCCGAGGATCCGCTGATCGAACTCGAATCCGACAAGGCGACGCTCGAAGTCCCGTCCCCGGCGGCCGGCAAGGTCGTTGAGATCAAGGTGGGCGAGGGCGACAAGGTCTCCGAAGGCTCGCTGATCCTGGTGCTCGAGGCCGAAGGCGCGGCGGAGGCCCCCGCGGCCCCTTCGGCAGCCCCGGAAGCGAAATCCACGGGCGGCGGCGCGATCGACGTGACCGTGCCGGATATCGGCGATTTCACCGATGTTCCGGTGGTTTCGGTGCTGGTCTCGGTGGGCGACACGGTTGCCGCCGAGGACGCGCTGATCGAGCTGGAGTCGGACAAGGCGACGATGGAAGTGCCGTCGCCTGCGGCCGGCGTCGTGAAGGAGATCAAGGTCGCCGAGGGCGACAAGGTTTCCCAGGGCTCGCTGATCATGGTGCTCGAAGGCGAGGGGGGCGCGTCCTCCGGGGCCGTCGAGGCCCCGAAGGCCGCGGCTGCACCGGCGGCTCCCGCCGCCGTCGCCGCCACCGGCACCGCATCCGGCAAGGGTGATCTTCACGCAGAGGTGGTTGTGCTGGGCTCGGGCCCCGGCGGCTACACGGCGGCCTTCCGGGCGGCTGACCTCGGCAAGAAGGTCATCCTGATCGAGAAGAACCCGACGCTGGGCGGGGTCTGCCTGAATGTCGGCTGCATTCCCTCGAAGGCGCTGCTGCATGTCGCCAAGGTGATCACCGAGGCCGAGGAGATGGGCGCCCATGGCGTCAGCTTCGCCAAGCCGAAAATCAACCTGGACGAAGTCCGGGCATTCAAGGACGGCGTGGTCGGCCAGCTGACCGGCGGGCTTTCCGGCCTGTCGAAGGCGCGCAAGGTCGAGGTCGTGCGCGGCATGGGCAAGTTCGCCGGGCCGAACATGATCGAGGTCGCGGGCGAGGACGGGACGAAGACCGTGTCCTTCGACCAGTGCATCATCGCAGCCGGCTCGGAGCCGGTGAACCTGCCCTTCATTCCGCAGGAGGATCCGCGGGTGGTGGACAGCACCGGCGCGCTGGAGCTGCGCCAGATCCCGAAGCGGATGCTGGTCCTCGGCGGCGGCATCATCGGGCTGGAGATGGCCTGCGTCTATGACGCGCTCGGCGCGAAGATCACGGTCGTGGAATTCATGGACCAGATCATCCCCGGCGCCGACAAGGACATCGTCAAGCCGCTGGCCACGCGGATCGGCGGGCGCTACGAGAACGTCTTCCTCAAGACCAAGGTCACCAATGTCGAGGCGCTGAAGAAGGGGCTGAAAGTCACCTTCGAGGGGGCCGACGGCAAGACCTTCGAGGACACGTTCGACATGATGCTGGTTGCGGTCGGCCGCCGTCCGAACGGCAAGGCGATCGATGCCGAGAAGGCGGGCGTGCTGGTCGACGAGCGCGGCTTCATCCCGGTCGACAAGCAGCAGCGCACCGGCGTGCCCCATATCTTCGCCATCGGCGACGTGGTGGGCCAGCCGATGCTCGCCCACAAGGCGGTGCATGAGGGCAAGGTCGCGGCCGAGGTCTGCGCCGGCGAGAACCGCTGGTTCGACGCGCGGCTGATCCCGTCGGTCGCCTATACCGACCCCGAAGTGGCATGGTGCGGCGTCACCGAGACCGAAGCCAAGGCCAAGGGCATCAAGGTCGAGAAGGGCGTGTTCCCCTGGGTGGCCTCGGGCAAGGCGCTGTCGAACGGGCGCAGCGAGGGCATGACCAAGCTGCTGTTCGACCCGGAAGACCAGCGTGTCATCGGCGCCTGCATCGTCGGCACCAATGCGGGCGACCTGATCGCGGAGGCTGCCCTTGCCATCGAGATGGGCGCGGATGCGGTCGATCTGGGCCACACGATCCATGCCCACCCGACGCTGTCGGAGACGGTGAACTTCGCCGCCGAGATGTTCGAGGGCACGATCACCGACCTGATGCCGCCGAAGAAGAAGAAGCACTGAGCTTCGGCGGTCCGACGATCCTGAGCGCGCGCCCCCGGGCGCGCGTTTTCGTTTCGGGAGCAGGGCATGAGGACGGAGCGGAAGGATTTGCGGAACGGGGTCTGTCTCGGCCTGACGGCGGGGATCGCGATCGCTACACTGGCGCTGGTCCATCTCGGCGTCCTGCCGGTGACGGAGCAGATGCCGTTGGCGGAGTAGATAACTGCGCTGGCCGGGGTGGCGGCTGTCCTGACCGGCCTCGTGGCGGTGCTCTGCGTGGCCAGGATGCTGCGGACCACCGAAGAGACATTGGCGGCGACGCAGGAGATCGGGCGGAACCAGATGCGCCCTTGGCTGACGGCTCCGCTGCCGGAAGCCCGTCTGGAGGAGGCGGTGCCTCCAGATGTGGCGCAAATGCTTGTTTCGGCAGGGTTGCGGGCCCGGAATTTCGGGCAGGTGCCCGCGATCGACATGACCGGATCCGTCGATCATCGGAAGCGGCCGGGGGAGCGTGAGTTCGGCTATCCGCGGCCTTCCGGTTTCGGCGCGGTGATCCCGCCGGGAGAAGAGGCCTTCTTTTTGGTCATGCCAGTTCCTCTGTTCCGGGAAGAGCACAGGGGCGCTGCATTCCGGGGAGCGCTCAACACTCAACATAAATCTCCTACACGGACCCGCTGCAAGACCGCATGTCTTTTCCGATCGGCGCGCTGCACCGGCCGCGGCGATGCGCGGCTGCGGCGGCTCGCCAACCTGCCGCGCGCCGACTGGGGCAAGGCGGTGGCCCATGCCGGTCTGGGCGTGACCTTCATCGGCATCGCCGCGATGACCGCCTGGCAGACCGAGGACATCCGCGTCGCGCAGGTCGGCGACCGGTTCGAGGTGGCGGGCTACGGCATCCAGCTCGACGGCGTCGAGGAGGTGCAGGGGCCGAACTACTACTCCACCATGGCCACCATGTCGGTCTGGGACGGCGAGCGCCGCCTGGCGACCCTGCATCCCGAGAAGCGCGTCTATCCGGTGGCGCAGATGCCGACGACCGAGGCCGCGATCGACAACGGCATCTGGCGCGACTTCTACCTGGTGATCGGCGATCCGCAGGCGGCGGGCGGCTATGCCGTGCGCACCTACGTCAAGCCCTTCGCCAACTGGATCTGGGCGGGCGCGATCATCATGTCGCTCGGCGGATGCCTCAGCCTGACCGACCGCCGCTTCCGCGTGGCGGCGGGCGAAGCGAAATCCTGGGCGCGCCCGGTGCCGGCGGAGTGACCCCGATGCGTTCCCTGATTGCCGCCCTGATGATCGCCGCCGCGGTCCCGGCCCTTGCCGTGCAGCCCGACGAGGTGCTCGACGATCCGGCGCTGGAATCCCGTGCCCGCGAGCTGTCGAAGGAGCTGCGCTGCCTTGTCTGCCGCAACGAGAGCATCGACGAGTCGAATGCCGATCTGGCGCGCGACCTGCGCATCCTCGTCCGCGAGCGCCTGACCGAGGGCGACAGCGATGCCGAGGTGATCGACTTCGTCGTCGACCGCTACGGCGAATACGTGCTTCTGCGTCCGACCCTGACCGGGGCCAACGTGATCCTCTGGATCGCCGGGCCGGTGCTGCTGGTTGCCGGCCTGGGCATCGGCTTCGCCTTCCAGCGCCGCAACCGGCTGTCGCGGGACACCGCGCCCGAGGCGCTGAGCGCCGAGGAAACCGCCCGGCTGAAGGCGATCCTCGAAGACTGATGCCGTGACCCTGCGTTGCGCTTCCCTTCGCGGCGGGCTCGGCTAGTCTGGCGCGGGAACCGGGCGGAGGACGGCATGGACTACGAGACGATCGCGCTTGAGACGGCAGAGGGCGTGGCGGTGATCCGCCTCGGCCGGCCGGACCGAAAGAACGCGCTGAACACGCGGATGCGGGCTGAGCTGCTGCATGCGCTGAAGGCGGCGGAGCCGGCCGCGCGGGCCATAGTGATCACCGGGTCGGGCGACGCCTTCTGCGCGGGCCAGGACCTGGCCGACAAGGGCAATGCCGCCAGTCTCGACATCGAGCGGACGCTGCGCGACGAATACGAGCCGCTGCTGCGCGCCATCCATGACTGCCGCCTGCCGGTGATCGCGGCGGTGAACGGCGCGGCCGCCGGGGCGGGGGCGAACCTGGCGCTTTCGGCGGATGTGGTGATCGCCGCAGAACGCGCGGTCTTCCTGCAGGCGTTTTCGCGGATCGGCCTCATTCCGGATGCGGGCGGCACCTACTGGCTGCCGCGGCAGATGGGCTTTGCAAAGGCGATGGGGGCGATGCTCTTCGCCGACCCCGTCACCGCGCGGCAGGCCGAGGCCTGGGGCATGATTTGGCAGGCGGTGCCCGATGCCGAATTCGAAACGGTCTGGCGCGGGCGCGCCGCGCAGCTCGCCCAGGGGCCGACCGAAGCCTATGCCCGGATGAAGCAGGCGCTCCGGGCGAGCTTCGAGAACGGGCTCGACGCGCAGCTCCGGCTCGAAGCGCATCTGCAGGGCGAATGCGGCCGGACGCGGGATTTCACCGAGGGCGTCATGGCCTTCCTGGAGAAACGCCCGGCGCGGTTCGAGGGGCGCTGAGGCCTCAGCCCTCCAGCGCCAGCGCGTGGACGTCGATCATGTCCTTGTGGTTGCGCTCGGCGCCTGCGATGCCGGGCCGGTGGTGGCGCATCAGCCGCCGCCAATAGGGCTGAACGATCACCGCCTGGTCGCGCAGCCGCTCCTCGAGCTGGCGCATGACATCGCGGCGTTCTTCCGCAGCGGGCAGGCCCTTGGCGCGGTCGAGCAGCGCGTCGAATTCCGGATCGGCGAAGCCGGTCTCGTTCCAGGCGCCACCCGAGCGGTAGGCCAGATCCAGCACCTGCACCCCCAGCTCGCGCGCGTTCCAGTTGGTCGAGGAGAAGGCGAAGCCCTTCCAGTTGGCATTGTACTCGCCTGCGGGCAGGATGATGCGCTTCACCTTGAAGCCCGCGTCGCGGAGCTGCGCGGCCATCACGTCGGTGGTGAAGCGCCGCCAGTCATCGTCGATCGAGACCAGCTCGTGCTCGAATTCCAGCATCCCGGCCTCTTCCATCAGGCGGCGGGCTTCGGCCACGTCCTGCTTCGGCGGCGCGATCCTGGCATAGGCGGGATGCATCGGCGCGACATGGTGGTTCTCGGCCACCAGCCCGCGCCCGTCATGGCCGAGCTCCAGCAGCACCTCGTTGTCGACGGCAAGCTGCAGCGCGCGGCGCACGCGGAGATCGCCATAGGGCTTGAAGCCGCCCAGCTCATGCGCCTGGCTGGCGCGCAGCACGATGGTCGAGGCGGTGTCAAGTTCGGAGCGGACCCAGCCGATCCCATCCATCACCGGTCCGTAGGCGCCGCCGGTGTCGTAATTCACGTCGATCAGCCCGGCCTCGGCGGCATCCGCCACGGCGGCCGGATCGGGGCCGAGATCGATGAATTCGATGCGGTCGACATGGCCGGGGCGCCAGGGGCTGCGGCCGGGATCGCGCTCCAGCACCACGCGGCTGCCGGCCTCGTATTCGGCGATCCGGTAGGCGCCGGTGCCGATCTGCCGGTCGAGCGGGCTTTCGCCGATGGCCG
>NZ_QBKZ01000024.1 GCF_003056725.1 Mangrovicoccus ximenensis | reverse complement strand
AGCGGTGCATCACCGCCGCCGGATAGTCCGAGAGCCCCGGCAGCAGCGTGATGTCGGGCGCGGAGAGCGTGAGCCGGACGGTCAGCGGATCGAGGACGGTCACGGCGCCGGCGCGCAGCCGGCCGGTCTGCGGGTCGATCAGCGGAGTCAGCCGCGAGGCCATCGAATTGCCCGGCAGGGTCCGGTCGCACCATCCCTCGAAATTGGCGGCGACATCCTCGGCGGTGAAGGCGTCGCCGTTCGACCAGGTCACGTCCGGGCGCAGGTGCAGCACATAGGAGGCAGCATCCTCGGCCGTCTCCCAGGACTCGAGCAGCGCGCCGGTGAGCCGCCCGTCCTCGGCGGCATGGACCAGGGTGTCGAGCAGCCCGGCGCAGGCATTGTATTTCTCGGTGAAATCCCAGAGCCGCGGGAAGGCGCCTTCGCCCTGCGCCAGCATCTGGTAGGCGGCGCGCAGCGCGGTGATGTCCGAGCGGGCCACGCCCTTGCGCTTCAGCCCGACGAGGTTCAGCCCGTCGAGCTCGCCGCGCGGCGCCTGCACCAGCCCGTAGGGGATCACGTCGTTCGTCACCATGGTGACCGCGCCGATGATCGCGCCCTTGCCGATGCGCACCCATTGGTGGATGCCCGACAGGCCGCCGATGATCACGTCGTCGTCGATCCGGCAATGCCCGGCCAGCGCNGGCCTGGTTGGCCATGATCACCCGGCTGCCGACGATCACGTCATGGCCGACATGGGAGCCGGTCATGAACAGGCAGTCGTCGCCCACCTGGGTGATGCCGCCGCCGCCCTCGGTGCCGGTGTTCATCGTCACGCCCTCGCGGATGCGGTTGCGCTTGCCGACGACCAGGCGGGTTTCCTCGCCCTTGAACTTCAGATCCTGCGGGATCTCGCCCACCACCGCGCCGGGGAAGATCACCGTCTCCTCGCCGATCTCGGTCCTGCCGGTGACGACGGCATGGCTCTTGAGATGCACGCCGGGGCCGAGCACGACCTTGGGGCCGACCAGCGAGAACGGACCGACGATCGCGCCCGCGCCGATCATGGCGCCGGGCTCGACCACGGCAGAGGGATGGACCTGCGCNAGTTTCGTGGATGCTCACGCGATCACTCCTTGGGGACGTCGATCATGGCCATGAATTCGCATTCGCAGGCGGTCTCGCCGTCGACCGAGGCCTCGCCCTTGAATTTCCACACCTTGCCGCCGCCGCGCAGCGCCTCGACCTTGAGCAGCAGCTGATCGCCCGGCACCACCTTGCGGCGGAACTTGCACTTGTCCACGCCCATGAAATAGACCAGCGCGTTCTTGCCCACGAGGTCGAGCGACAGGCCGACCAGAACGGAAGCCGTCTGGGCCAGGGCCTCGATCTGCATCACGCCCGGAAAGATCGGCGCCGCCGGGAAGTGGCCGGTGAATTGCGGCTCGTTCATGGTGACGTTCTTCAGGCCGGTCGCGGATTTCGATGCCACGATGTCGCTGACGCGGTCCACCAGCAGGAACGGGTAGCGGTGCGGGATCACCTTCTGGATCAGGTCGATATCGGCGGTGGCGGGGCAATCGGTCATGGTCGTCCTGTCTTCGGGATCAGATGCGCTTTCCCGCTAGGGGTTAGCAAGCGGCGCGCACCGGGGCAAGCGGCTCAGTCGCCGCCCGTCCCCGCGCCGTCCCCACCGGGCACCGGCTGCAGCATGCGCGGGCTGGGGCGCAGCGCCGGGCTGGGCTCGGCAGGTCCGAGAGAACTGGCGCCGTTGCCGAATTCGGCATCCAGCCGGGCGATCGCCTCCTCGGTGATGTCGATCACGTCGAAGNGCCATCAGGACCACGGTGCTGTCGAGGATCACCTGCGCGCCGCGGTCGCGGGCGATGTCCGCCAGGATCGGCGCCGCGCGGTTGACGAAGTTCTGCCGCTCGCTGTCGAGCCGCTGCTGCAGGTTGCGCGCCTTGNCGGTCCTGTTCCTNGGCGCAGGCGCTGGACCTTCTCGTCGAAATCCGAGGCCAGCTTGGAGAACGCCTCGGCCGGGGTGGTCCCGNCGCCGGTCGGTCAGCGCCTGCTCCTCGGAGGTCAGCTCGGACTCTATGCGGCGGTTCTCCGCCGCCAGCGCGTTGCGGTCATGCTCGAGCTCGGCGACGATGCGCTGGCCGAGCGCGCTCTGCGTGNAACATCGCGTCCTGGNTTCAGCGTCAGCACCGGGCTTTCCGCNCGCCTCGGACGGCGCGGCAGCGGNATGCCGCCTGCCCGGCCGGAGGAGCCTCCTGGGCCATGGCGCCGCAAGCCGCGNAGCGCCAGCCCCAAGACCAGCCCTGCCTCANGAAGCNGCGTCGAGATCGAGAAGTCGAAGGTCTGCTCTTCGTCATAGTCTTCCTTCATCAGCGCCCGGGTGAAGTCGAAGCGCAGCGGCCCGAGCGGCGTCGTCCAGAACAGAGACGCGCCGAGCACCGCGCGCAGGTGGAAATCGTCATCCACCTCGCCCTCGGTCCCGTCGGTATCGTCGAGCCCCCAGACCGAGCCCGCATCGACGAACAGGCCGCCGCGGATGCCGTATTCCTCCGGAACGCCAAGCGGGAAGTCCATCTCGGCGCGGATCGCGCTGTAGTAGTTGCCGCCGAGCGCGTCCTCGTTGGTCGCGGTCAGGTCGCGCGGGCCGAAGCCGTTGCGCTCGAAGCCGCGCACCCGGCGCCCCGAGCCGAACCGGTCGAGGATCCGCGTGTCCGAGCCGTTCAGCGCCTGGATCGCGCCGCCTTCGAGCTCCGCGCGCAGGTTCAGGTCGGTGCCGAAGACCTTGGTCTCGCCGGTCAGCGAGGCGGTGGTGCGGATGTAGTCGCTGTCGCCGCCGAGCCCCGCGAGGTCCTGCGAGAAGGTGAAGCGGATGCCCGCATCGGGGTTGATGCCGACGCGGCGCGTGTCGAAGGTATAGGTGTAGCCGATCGAGCTGGTCAGCTGCTCGCCTTCCTCGCGCTGGAGGATGACCGAGCTGCCGTTGTCGTCGGGATCGTAGTTCTCGTCCTCGGGATCGGTGTTGCCGTCATCGACGTTGTAGAGCTCGTCCTGCGAGATCCGGTAGCGCACGCTGAGCCGCGAATAGTCGCTGAGGTTGAAGCCCAGCGACGGCTGCAGGCCGATCTCGCGGGTGCTGTAATCCGAGCTGTACTGGTTGGTCGAGGTGTAGAACAGCTCCATCGAGCCCGACACGTCCCGCCCCAGCAGCGCCGGTTCGGTGAAGCGCAGGCTGCCCGCGGCATTGTCGACCCCGGCCGAGACCGAGAAGGCCAGCTGCTGGCCGCGGCCGAGGAAGTTGCGTTCGGACAGGTTGAAGGTCCCGCCGAAGCCGTCGCCGACCGAGTAGTTGATGCCGAAGCCGATCTGGCCGGTGGGCTGCTCGTCGACGTTGACGTCGATGATCACCCGGTCGGACGCGGTGCCGTCGCGCGGCTGCACATCGGCATTCGAGAAGAAGTTCAGCGCGCGGATGCGCGACGCGGCGTTGCGGATTTCGCGCGGGTTGAAGGGGTCGCCTTCCACCGTGTCGAACTGGCGGCGGATGACCTCGTCGCGGGTCGAGGAGTTGCCCTCGATGTCGATCCGCTCGACGAAGAGCCGCGGGCCGCGGGTCAGCGTGTAGGTCAGGTCAAGCGTCTGGGTCTCGGGATTGNCGCTCGATCCGCGGATCGACGCGGATGAAGTCATAGCCGTCCATGATCGCCTTGCGCTCGAGCCGGGCGATGCCGTCCTCGATGCGGACCGGCGAATAGTACTGGCCGGGCTTGGTGCGGATGATGTCCTCGAAGGCGGCGGCCTCGATCTCGGGCACTTCCGACGCGATGCCGACCGTGCCGAAGCGGTAGCGCTGGCCCTCGCGGACATTGAAGGTGATGAAGAACGCGTTGCGTTCGCGCGAGAATTCGGTGGAGACCGAGGTCACCTCGAAATCGACGAAGCCGCGGTTGCGGTAGTAGTCGGTCAGCACCTGCCGGTCGAAGGCGATGCGGTCCTCGACGAAGCTGTCGCGCGACACCAGCGCGCGGAAGATCCCTGCCTGCTTGGTGCCCAGCACGTTGCGCAGGCGGCGGTCGGTATAGGTGCGGTTGCCGACGAAGGAGANTGCGCTCGACCTCCACCACCGCGCTTTCGGTGACCTCGAAGACCAGGTCGACGCGGTTCTGGCTGCGCGCGATGAGCCGCGGCGTCACGATGGCGCCCAGGCGGCCGGCCTGGCGGTAGGCCTCGGCGATGGTGCGGGCGTCGTTCTCGGCGTCGGACGGGCTGTAGACGCGGCGCGGACGCGTCGTCAGCAGCGGCATCAGCACCTCGTCGTCGATCCGGCGGTTGCCCTCGATCGAGATCTGGTTGACCGTCGGAAATTCCGTGACGGTGATGGTCAGGACGCTGCCGGAAATGCCGAAATCGACATCCTCGAACAGGCCCGAGCCCATGATCCGCTGATAGGCGGCATTGAGCTGGCCGGTGGTCAGCGACGTGCCCGGCGCGATCCCGGCATAGGTCAGGACCGAGCTGTCATCGACGCGGATGTTGCCCTCGACATCGATGCGCGACAGGCTGCGCCCGGCCTCCTGCGCGAGCGCCGNCGCCGACCGGCATGGTGGCCAGCGGCGCGGAAATCGCGAGCCAGGCCGTCATGCTCCATGCCACACTGTTCCGCAGACCGCTCCGCCTGACCTTCTGCCGCGCCATTCCGCACCCTCGAACCTGTTCTTGCCTCACCCCGTCCGTAGACCGTGGAGACGGGCTTGTCAAAACGGCATGGCGCCACGGGAGTGCCATTTTTTGTGGCTGTTGCCAGGCCGCCCCCATGATGCTGGGGATNGCGNGCCATTTCTTCAGCAGAACAGGTCGTTGGTCAGCGCGAAAGCCATCAGCCCGAGGATCAGCGCCAGGCCGCCTGCCATCAGCACGCGCAGCGCCCGGTCGGACGGCGGACGGCCCGCCACCGCCTCGTAGGCGAAGAACACCAGATGGCCGCCATCGAGCACGGGGATCGGGAAGAGGTTCATCAGCCCGACCGCGGTCGAGAGCACGGCGAGGAACCAGATGAAGCTGTCGAGCCCCTGGCTGGCCGCCGCGCCCGAGGTTTCGGCGATGCCGATCGGCCCCGACAGGTTGCAGGACGAAATCGCGCCGGTGATCATGTGCCACAGGCCCGAGAGGCTCTGCTCGACGATGAAGGCCACCTGCCCGGCGCCGATGGCCACGGCCGAGAACGGCCCCGGCATCTCGGTCACCGGCTCGAAGAACAGCCCGCCCGTCACGCCGATCAGGTAGCGCGTCTCAAAGCCGCCATCGGCGGTCGGCATGTCCGTCTGGCGCGGCGACAGCNTGCACCGGGAACGTGTCGCCGCCGCGCCAGATCTCCAGCGTCAGGGCCGCACCTCCGGAAATCTCGACTGCGCTGCGCAGGTCGTCGAAGGAGGAAATCGGCGTGCCGTCCACCGCCAGGATGTAGTCGCCGCTTTCCAGGCCGGCATCCATCGCTGCCGATTTCGGGCTGACCGTGGAGACCAGCGGCGGATAGGGATAGGGTCCGACGGCATCGACCTGGCGGCCGTCGCGCAGCACCGTGTAGTCCAGCTCGGGCGCCTTCGGCAGCCCGNGAAACGAAGCGGTCGAAGCCCGCCAGTTCCGGTACGCGGGCGCCGTTGATTTCAAGGAGCTCGTCGCCCGGCTCGAGGTTCTGCACCGCCGGCGGCATCGGCCGCAGCGTGTCGATGGTCAGCGGATCGCTCGCCTGTCCCTGCCAGAGCACCACGCCCGCGAACAGGAGGATCGACAGGGCGAAATTGAACAGCGGACCGGCCGCGACCGTCGCCGAGCGCGCCCAGAGCGGCGCGGCATGCATGGTNCTTCCTGAGCGTCGCGGCATCCATGTGCTCGAAGCCGCCGTCTTTGCCAGCGCTNGGCCGGATCGGCATCGCCGAGGAATTTCACGTAGCCGCCGAGCGGCAGGGCCGAGATCTGCCACAGCGTGCCGCGCTTGTCGCGCCAGGAGGCGATGCGCGGCCCGAAGCCGAGGGAGAACACCTCGGCATGGATCCCCGACCAGCGGCCAACGATGTAATGGCCGTATTCATGGATGGCGACGATGACCGACAGCGCGACCACGAAGGCGGCAATCGTCCATATGAGATTGCCGAATTGAGGGATCAGCCCGATCAGGTCCANCGCCTTAGCCTTTCTTGTCCGTGTTCCGCGCCCTTCAGTGCGCGGCTTCGCCGAGTGCCAGCGCTGCATCCGCGGCAATACGGGCAATTTGGTCCACCCGCGTGACCTCTTCAAGGGTGACCGCNCCCCGACAAGTCGCTGCCTGCGGCCAATTCTTCGAGAACGCGGTCCACCACCGCCGCCATTTCGGTGAAGCGCAGGCGCCCGGCGATGAAATGGTCGAGCGCGCGTTCCTTGGCGCCGTTGAAGGCCGCGCCCGCCAGCCCGCCAGCCGCCATCACCTCGCGCGCCAGCCTAAGCGCCGGATAGCGGGTCTCGCAGGCCGGGCGGAAGGTCAGGCTGCCGAGCTTGACGAAATCGAGCCGCTCTACGGGAAGCGCGCGGCGCTCGGGCCAGTGGAGCGCATAGCCGATCGCATGGCGCATGTCGGGCGCGCCGAGATGCGCGAGGATGCCGCCGTCATTATGGGCGACCATCGCATGGATGATGCTCTCGGGATGGACGACGGCCTCGATCTTCGCCGGGTCGATGCCGAAGAATTCGCGGGTCTCGATCAGCTCCAGAGCCTTGTTGAACATCGAGGCACTGTCGATGGTGATGCGCTGGCCCATGTCCCAGTTCGGGTGGCTGGACGCCTCGGCCAGCGTTGCCTCGGCGAGCCGCTCCAGCGGCCAGTCGCGGAACGCCCCGCCCGAGGCGGTGATGATCACCTCGACCGCGCGCGCCGTCTCGGCGAGGAAACCGAAAGCCAGTACGTGCGCGACATTGTCGAGTTCATCCTCGGTCAGACCGACCGCTCCTTCCTGACGCCGCGCTGAGCCCGTGGCCGGACCGCTGGGGATCATCGCCGGGCAGGGCGGCCTGCCGGTGGCGTTGGCCGGAGCGGTCGCCGCCTCCATCCGGGCCTTCTCCGCCGTCCGTCGCGGCTCCGGGAAACTGGGAAGACAGCTGCCCTTCCTGAGCTTCGGGATTTCCAGCGCGATCCTGCCCGCCCGCGCATCCCAATCCCGCTCGCGGTATCCCCTCTCGGCGAATGCATGCATTCGCCTGCCGGGCAGCGGTTGCGCTGCACCTCGCGAAGCGGCGGACGGCTGCCCTTCGCCGCGCCCGTCTTCAGCTCGACTTCATTCTCGCCACGGTCGGTCCACCGGACCGATCGCTTGACGCCCGAATGGCGAAGTCCTCGCCGGCCGCGAGACGGGCCTTGAGCGCCTCGCCCTCGGCTTCGAGCGCCTCGATGCGCTTGGCTTCGGCGGCACCTGCCTCGGCTTCGGCGCGGACATCGCCGAGCGGCTGCAGCTCCGAGGGGGCGAGGCTGTCGAGGCGCATCGCGAAGATCGTGCCGCTGTCGGCCAGGGTGATTTCCGGGAAGTCGCCATCGGCAAGCGCGGCGGCGGCATTGTAGAATTCGGGCTCGGTGGCCGGGGCGTCCGCGGGCTCCGACTGGGCGTCCCAGGTGACGGTGCCGATCTGCATCGGGCTGTCGGCAGCCAGCTCCTCGAGCGTCGCGCCGCCGGCCAGCTCGTCGTCGAGCGGTTCCATCTCCTGCTGCACCAGCTCCGCGGCGCGGGCCAGCGCCAGGTCCTGGCGGAGCTGCGGCAGCGCGTCCTCGAAGCTGGTGGTCTGGGCGGAAAGGATCGCGTTCACCCGGAAGATCGCCGGGCCGACCGCGCTCATCGCCGGACCGGCAATGCCGGTGTCGTCCAGCCCGAAGACCGCATCGGCGGCCTCGGCGGCCAGCGCGGAGCGGCCGATGGTGCCGAGGCTGACATCGCTTTCCGCGAGGCCGCGCTCTTCGAGCAGGGCGTCGAAGGTGGTCTCGCCCGCCTCGATCGCGTCCTTGGCGGCCTGCGCGGCCCGAGATCGGCGAAGCCCAGGCGGTCGACCATGCGCCGCTCGGGGCGCTGGAACTCGGCGGAACGGGCCTCGTAGCTTGCGCGCAGCGCGTCATCGCTCAGCTCGACCTGGTCGAGCATCATCTCGGGCGAGAGCCAGGCGTAGGTGATTTCCTTGCGGTCGGGCAGGGTGAAGCGGTCCGGATTGGCGTCGTACCAGGCCTGCACCTCCGCGTCGGTCGGCGCGGCGGGCGCGGTCTCCAGCAGGCTGTCGGGGATCGGCGCCCAGGTGATGTTGCGGGCTTCGCCGAGGAAGGTCAGCAGCGTGTTGCCATAGGCCTGCGGCGGGGTCAGCCCGTTCAGCAGCGCGCGCTGCAGCAGGTCGGCGGAGGCTTCCTGGCGGACGCCGTCCTCGAAGCCGCCGACGGTGCGGCCCGAGCGCTGCAGCAGGTCGCGGTAGACCTCCTGGTCGAAGCTGCCGTCCATGCCCTGGAAGGCGGAGATGCTGCTGACGCGGCGGGCGACCTCGCCGTCGCCGACCGAAAGCCCGGCGCGGCGCGCGGCTTCCTGCAGCGAGGCGGTGGCAACGGATTGCTGCAGCACCGCGGTGGCGATGCCCATCTGCTCGGCCTGCGCGAAGGTCAGCTGCTCGCCGGTCTGCTGCGAGACCTGGTCCATGCGCTGGCGCAGGAGCCCGTGATAGGTCGTGGCGTCGATCTGGGTTTCGCCCACGGTGCCGACCGAGCGGACCTGGGTGTTGAAGCCGGTGACGCCGTAGCCGCCCAAGCCGATCAGCAGCACGCCCAAGAGCACGAGCACCAGGACATTGGACATGTGCTTCTTGCCTTTGGGTTTCTCGGACGTCTCGCGCTTGGCCATGGTTGCTCCCCCGGATGGACCAGTAGTGCGCGAGGGTCTAGCCGGATGCCCCGTGGCTCGCAAGCGCGAAGGGCAGCGCGGCCAGCCGCCCGGCCAGCGCGGCGATGCCGCTGCCGTCGATATTGGCAAAGGCGATGCGCAGCTCGCGGGTGCCGCGGCCGAGCGCGTCCTTCACCGCGGCAAGCCCCGGCGCGCCGTCGATGGTCTCGACGCCGTCGAGCCAGCCCTCCAGCCGGCCGGCATGGGCCGCCAGCACCTTGCGCGCGGCCTCCCCGGCGCTGTCGCCCTCTTCGAGGATATGCGCCATCCCTTCGCTTTCCATGCCGACATCGAAGGTCAGGCGGGTCAGCAGCCGGCCGACATTGGGGCATTCCTCCAGATAGCCGCGGCGCACCTGGGTGGAGACCGTCGCCCCGCCGAAATCCGGCCCGTAGAACGCATCCCCGCCCTCGAGATAGCGGATGTCATAGGCGGTGTTCATAGGATGCGGCGCCCAGGCGAGGAACAGGATCCAGTCCTTCTTGCGGATGCTGCGGCGGAGCTGCGCCAGCATGCCCTGCTCGGAGCTCTCCACGACCCGCCATCCGCCCAGCCCGAAGGCGTCCTGCGCCACAATGTCGAGCATGTTCTGGTTCGAGCCCGGCTCGATCCCGTAGAGCCGTTCGCCGAATTCGCCGGCATGCGCCGCCACGTCGGCGAAACTGTGCACCCCGGCCTCGTAGACATAGGCCGGGACCGCCCAGGTGTATTTCGCGCCCGCGAGGTTCTGGTGCACCGTCTCGATGTCGCCGCTGTCGCGGTATGCATCGTAATAGGGCCGCATCGAAGGGTCCCAATAGCCCATGAAGACGTCGAGATCGCCGCGCCGCATCGACTGGTAGATCACCGGCACGCCGAGAATGCCGGTCTCAGTCTCGTAGCCGAGGCTTTCCAGCAGCGTCTGGGTGATCGCGGTGGTCAGCGCCAGGTCGCTCCAGCCCGGCTCGGCCATGCGGACCTTGGCGCAATCGGCCATAGCGGCCGGCGCGGCGGAAAGGGCGAGTGCGGCGAGCAGTGCCGGCTTTCTGATATTCATGCGGTCGAGCCTTGCGCGGAGTGGACGGAACGCCGGTACGGCGGCTGGCCGCGGGCTAGCCGCGGAAGGCTGCACGGTCAATGCCGGGACGGGGATCGCCTGCACGCTGTCCCTGCACAAGGCTGCGTCGCAAAACGGGTCGCCAAGCGCCTCCGTGCCCGGCTCCGGAATGCGCCGCCGCTGCCAGCCTACCGGCTGCGCCGCCGCATGCAAGGCCGCAGCTCCGCGCTGCCCACAGATCTTCAGCGATGGAGGGCTCGATTACTTGGGAAACCCTAGCTTGGTTCACGCTCAGAGCATTTTGGCCATTTGGGCCACACAAGTTATTTTGATGGGAGCCGTTGAAGGCTACAGAGTCGCAGGAAATGTTCGACCCATTGGGTTTGGCTACCGACCCAGAGGCATTCGCTGAGTTGAAGGTGAAGGAGCTCAAGAACGGAAGATTGGCTATGTTCTCTATGTTTGGATTCTTCGTTCAAGCCATCGTCACTGGTAAGGGACCGATAGAGAACCTTGCTGCCGTCGGGGCGGCCCTGGCGCGGACAATCCGCCCGGTCGGTCCAGGGCGTGCGGATCGTGCCGATGAAGCGCAGCGCGGCATCGCCCGGCGCCTCCAGCGCGACGGCGGTTTCGCCCGGACGCAGCCCTTCTGCCTCCGGCGCGTCACTCATTGGAAATAATGCAGTCCGCCATGCCGCCCCTTCCGCCGGAAATTTCGGCCATTTAGATGACATTTGCACGACATCTCCAGATGCGAACAGACCCAGGAGTGCATTTTGTTCCTATTTTGAAAATTTTTGCAGTCATGCTTCAGCGCGGCGACTGCCGCCCGATGGCCTGCCCCCTCATGATCCAGCCGACACCCGCGCTGCAGGCCGCCCGGTCCAGGCTCCGCGGCCCCCAGGGGCCGTCCGCCCGAGCAGCCTGCCGCAACGGCTTTCTAAGCCATGATCGCGCCGGACGTCATTCCGGAGCCCGGCAAGGCCGCCCCCGGAAACGGCTCGTTCCGCGTCGCGTTGCACCTGGTCCCCGGCCTCGCGTCCGGCCGCTCCAACCGGACGGACTTTGTCGCCAGCCTGCCGGAACATCACGGCAGGACGCGGCCTGCGGCGGAGCGGACCGGCCGGGACTGTCAGACCGCGAGGAAACCGCCATCGACCGGCAGGACCGCGCCGGTGACCATGCCGGCATCCGCCGACAGCAGCATGGCGATGCTTTCGGCCACGTCCTGCGCCTCGGCAAAGCGGTTCGCCGGATGGCGGACCATCATCGGCTGCGATTTCGCCGGATCGCTCCAAGCCTCGGCGGCCAGCTCTGTCAGGGTGATGGTCGGCGCGACGCAGTTGACGCGGATGCCATGCGGACCGAACTCCTTCGCCAGCACCCGGCTGGCCCCCTCGAGTCCGGCCTTGGAGGCGGCATAGCACAGGTGTTCGGCAAAGCCGCGATGCCCGGCGATCGAGGTGATGTTGACGATCGCGCCGCCGCCGCCCGCCGCGACGCGCGCCCGGCCGAATTCCTGGCAGGCGATCAGCGCGGCGCGCAGGTTGATCCCCATCACCGCCTCGTAGCCCGCCTCAGTCATGTCGAAGGCGCTTTCCAGCACGTTGATCCCGGCCGAGTTGATCAGGCAGTCCGCCGTCCCGGCCTCGGCCATCGCGGCGCGGGCCGCCGCCGGGTCCTGCAGATCGACCGCGACCCCTGGCGCAGCCGCTGCTGTACCAGCGCGGCCAGCCCGTCGAAGCCCTTGCGCATGTCCGTGACCCCGGCCGCCAGATACACCCGGACACCGCCCGGCGGCCCGATCAAGCAAACCCCGCCAGCACGGTCTTGAGCACCCGCGCGTGGAATGAATGCCGGCCCCGGCAACGGCAATGCTTCGCTCGCCACCCCGTCGCGCAGCAGCGTGCGTCGCCAGCGATACACCAGCGACGTGCACACCCGGTGTCGCCGCGCCACCTCCAGCACGCTGGCACCCGGCATCATCGCCTCCGACTGCGAAGAGAGGGCGGACGCAAAATGTGAGCAGATGGTTCGAGCGGATATTTGCGGCGCTGATACTGGCACGCGAAAGGTGTTCTGCCTCTACGCCGTGGCCTTCAGCCTTCGCAAATCTCCGCGGCACCGAGATTGTGCCAACTGCCGATCTCGCGGCGCCCCTGCCTTGTCCGGAAAGCTCCCGCCCGCCCGGCGCCGGGCATGGACGTTACCGTCAAACACCGCCCCCCGGCACACCGCGAAGCCGAGGCCGATCCGTGCTGGACGACGGCCCCTTGCCCGCGCCGCTCAGGTCGCGCCACCGGACCGATGCCCGCCCCCCATATCTGCCGTCTCTTTCTTCCTGCCGCGTTTCCCGCATCGCAGCGCGGACGCGCCCCGTGGCCTCGGCTTTGTGCTGCCGGTCGCTCGGGCACCACGGTGGCCTGCCAGTTCGCGTCGCCCGCCTGTCAGCAGCGAGCCACCCTCCAAGNGCGCGTGCTCCTTGAATCCCGCGATGGAAACACGCGGAGATGCCGCTCATCTGAATGGCCGGTGCTCCGCGGCACAACGTCCGGTCAAGCGGGCATCGGCACAAAGGGCCACGGCGCGATCACCGATGCCGGACGGATTTCAGGCCGCGCTCGCCGCGCGCCACCACGGTTTCCATGCCGCGCGCCGCGAAGGCCACGGCGCTGTCGAGCGCACCGGTCAGGTCGTCGGCGACCAGGATCAGCCGGGGCATGGCGGTCAGTAGGCGGCTTCGGGTTCCAGTCGAGCAGGCGCCGGATCGCATGCGCCTCCTCGGCCATCGCGCCCAGATCGGCCTCGGCCACGCCATGGGCACCGAGCGACATGTCGATGCCGAGCCCGCGGCAGAAGTCGAGCGCGCCGGCCCGCACCGTCTCGGGGTCGCGGGCGTGATCGATCGCACCCTGCCGAAGAGCGAATGGACACATGCGGGTCAATTCGCTGCGGCACTTTGGCTCTGTCGCTATCGACGCGCGCTTACCGAAGCAGACGAAATACGANGTCGATGCGCGGCGCGGCCGACTATTTGGCCAGCCACCCGGATAACACGCCCCTTCATGTCGTGCATGCAGGCTTGATGGCGTCTCGCTTTGGTCATCCAGACTGGCTTTTCGCGTATTGGAGCCGCGAGAGGCTGTTCAGCGTGCCGGCGTCGCCGCCCGGGAACCAGGCGGGTCCCATCGCGCAACCGGTACCGTCCTGCCCAACCATGGATCGTTTCGCGCGAAACCGTGACACCGCGCTCGGCAAGGGCACCCTCAACAGAGCGAAGGCGCCGGAGAGAACCGATAGGTCGGTCACCCGCGCAACGGGGAGGTGACCCGTCTGTAGGCCGCGGCCGACATGAATGTGGGGGCATCGCAGGCCCTGTCATGGCTTCCATGACTCAGTTCGCGACTGCGATCGTGCAAGTGGCCACCCTGCCCGTCCGGGACCGGGCTTGGCTGCTCCCGTCTCCCGTCCGGAAAAACAACCTGCACTAGCCATGCGTCCGGGGCAGCCAGAACCCGCCTCCCGTCAGCAACGCCATCAACGCAGAGGACGGACTGGGAGAGCAGCCATGCCTCTACGGGAACGCAGCAACGTACGGAACGGCACACAGGCAGGCGTCGCGGCTCCTGACGGCACGCTGCCCTCCTCAACGGCACGTGAGCCGCGGAATGCGTACCGACGTCCGCTCAGAGCAACGGAGGACACGACGCGCTGCTGCAGCTCCACGACCAATGACAGGGCAGAAGCATGGCGCGAGTCGGAAACTCTCGGGACATATCGGCGGGGTCAGAGGGCTTTCCCCCCAACTGGGCGAAGCCAGAGGACCAAGGAGGACGACGGTGCAGGCCTCTTCGGCACGCGGGCCGGTTCAAGACCATGGCTATCGCCGGGCAGACATCGGAGGCAATTCCTCCATCTCCCTCCGGCCGAAGCGCTTGCCTTGGCACCGCGGGACCTGCGGGATCTGGATGGGAGGCGGAGGCTTGCAGGCTTTGGAGGATTTCGCGTGCGGCCATCGGGCGGAGCGGATCAATCATTACCGTCGGAGAAAGTCCGAATTGACTAAAGGCTACGAGACGGGAAGCAGAAACTCTCCGCGGGCGGTTCCGGCTGCCAAGATACCAAATTCAGGTCCGGAAGGCAGCCAGACCGAGGCCTTGGATTTCGGCAGCCCGCCTCTACGGCGCAGAAAGGAACGCGGCCGCGAAGGAGGACCAAGGACATCCCCCGATTTGCGCAGCCGCGCTGAGGAAGTCCGCCGGGCATGGGCTCCTGCAAGTCGACCGTCTTGGACACGTGCAGAGCGCGGAACGCGGCGACGGACCAAATTTCGCTTCAGTTCCGTTCGCCGCTACCGGTCCGGAATGCCCATGCCGGCCTTTGCCGCTGCGACCTTATCCGCGGATAAGGTCAGGCCAGCCCGTCGATCAAGGATGCGATCGCGCGCTCGAGCCGCGCCCGGTCGATCGAGGAGAAATCCCGTGCAACCTTGATCTCCAGACGTCCCGGACCAGCGGTGCATTTCACTTGGCCGGCCGAGCTTTCGATATGGAACGTGGTCTTGGTGCGCCCTGCCCTCGCGGGCTTCGCGGGCTTCTCTGCCGGAACCGGCATGCGTTCGTCCAAGCTGTCGCGCAGGACATGGCGGCGCAGGATCTCGAGTTCTTCTTCCATCTCGAGGTTGCCCTGTGCCGCAAGGTCTTCGCTGATCTGCGCTGCAAGCTCCGGCCTGTCCCGGATTTCGCGGGCGAGCGCCACGCCGAGAGCCCGCGAAATTCCCGTCGGGTAGCGAAGCGCGCCGCCGATCTGATCGAGCAGGAATGCGAAATTGCGGATGTAGTTCCGTTTCGAATAGGGCGCGGACTGGAAGAGCGAAGCGACAGCGGCACCCAGATCTGCCGCATCCGTCGCCGGATCCGCCGCGTAATTCTGCGCCGCATAGGCCATCTCGGCGAAGGACAGGTCCTTGCGGATGACGTTCTCGTCGACCATCCGGCGATAGAGACCGGCAATGTCGGGCGCCCCCGGCAGGACCAGTGCAGGGATGCGCGCCCAAACCTCGTCTCCGGTCTCGTCGCTGAGGCGGCGGTAGGCCATCAGGCGGCGATAGCCCTGAACCAGTTCATAGCCGCTGCCATCCGGCCGGGGCAGAACGCGGATCGGGTTGGACAGGCCGAGGTCGCGAATCGAGACCGCCAGTTCTTCCAGCTCGTGGTCTTCCCCGGGCATGCGGTCGCGCACCAGCATGGAGCTGTGCACGTCCTCCAGGGGCAGGGGACTGACCACATGGCCGGCCTCGCGCAGCGCCACGTATTCATGGGCAAGCGCGTCATTCTCCTCGCGGATCGCCTCGGCGGCTGACCTGCGGGCCTTCACTGCTTCGGCGTTCTCGGCAATGGCGCTCGCCATCGGCCCGCGCCGCGGCGGGCCGTCAGGCGCAGCCGGTTCCGGCGCGGGGGCAGGAGCGTCCGGCGCCCCCTCCTCCGGGAGATCGATGTCGAAAATCCGTCTTCTGCGGCTCATCCCTCGGCTCCTTCCACGGCCGCCTTATCCGCGGATAAGGTTGGGTCCCCCATGCTGTCCCAATGCGGCTGCATCACCGTCTTGAACTCGGCAAAGGCCCGGTCGAAGCTGGTCCGCGCGCGCCGCCAGGTTTCCCGGGTCATGTCGCGGTAGTCCATTTCGTAGATCGAATTGAGGAAGCGCCCCGACTGTTCCACCGCCCGCGTCATCTCGATCGGCTGCTGCGCGAGCTTGTCGCCGAACACCTTGCCGAAGGCCTCGAACATCGCCCGGTGCAGATCGTTGCCGGGCTCGTAGCGGGTCAGCAGGAAACGGATGTCGTGGAATGCCTTCGGCAGGGTGACCTTATCCGCGGATAAGGAACCCTCGAACCCGTAAGCCAAATCCTCGAGCGCTTCGGAAAGCTGGCCGATGAAGGAGGTCGTGCTGTCATATTCCCAGTAGCCGGGACCGGAGGGGATATAGAGCATGTCCGCCGCGAAGACAGCGTTCATCGACTGGTAGCCGATGGCCGGCGGACAATCGAAGAAGATCAGGTCCCACTGGTCGTCCGGCAGCTGGTCGAGATAGCGGTTCACCGCGGCGAAGAACGACCATTCCGGATTGAGGTGGCGGTACTGTGCGGAGGCGAACTCGACGAAGGCGGCATTGGCGCAGGACGGGATCAGGTCGATCGTCGGCCAGTTGGTCTTCTGGATGAAGTCGGCGACCCGCAGGTCCTGGATCCCGAGGTCGGTGATCGAGGCCGGCAGTCGGCGCTGGGGCAGGGCGGTGCCCGAAGCGGCCCCCCGCGGCGCGGCATTCTGCGCCTCTGTCTCATGCACCAGGTCACGGGCCATGATCCCCCAGACCGTGCGCTCCTCGCTGACGTCGTTCAGCCCCATCGAATGCGACAGCGTCGCCTGCGGGTCGAAGTCGACGCAGAGCACGCGGTAGCCGTCCAGCGCGGCGGCATGGGCGAAATGCAGCGCCACCGTCGACTTTCCCGCCCCGCCCTTGAAATTCGCGATCGCCGTCCGGAAGGCCCGCCCCTTCGGCCGCGACGGGACCAGTGACTTTCCGCGAGGCTTCAGCTTGCGGCGCAGCGTGTTGACCTCTTCGAGGGTGAACCAGCGCTGCCTTCCGTCCGGCTCGACCTTGCCCGCCGGAAGGCTGGGATCGGCTGCCATCTTTCCGCGGAAGGTGTTCTGGTTCAGACCGAGGATCAACTCGGCGACCTCCCAGGAAGAGAACCGCCGCAGGGTCTTCTCGCTTTCCGGCGAGAAGGTCTGTTCGCGGATCCAGCCCTGCATCTTGAGCGACCGGGTCTGGATCTCGCGTAGATCGCTGTGAGTAAGCACGATGCCTCCAAACGTAAAATTCTGTCTTTTTTCGATTTACGCTCAACTTGCATTTTCTGTCGAGTTGAAATCATCATGGCGGAGAACTTCGCCCAAGAGCGTTGCTTCCTTGGAAACCGGCGCCCTCGGGCCGAGCCTGCCTCGAATCGGCCGGCGGCGGCATTGACCAGGGAATCACGTGGTCCAATCCACGGATTGGGGGACATCGTCTCCGGATACGCCAGCCTTGGGGGGACATTCCATGCATTTGGAGGGACATCCAAGACGCCCCCCAATACCTATTCCAACCGGATCCTTCCGGTTCAGGAAGGCTGCTTGCTGACCCACTGATCGCGAATCCTTGACATTGCCCCGCTCCTGAACGCTAATCACCGCAAGATCGGGAAAAGCGTTTGAACAACCGCCAGAACAGAGCGCAACCCGGCCAACACACGACAGGCAGAGCTTCGCGACATGGCACAAATGCAGACAGGGATGGCGTCCCCATCGGGGAAAGGCGCAGCATTTGCCGGGCCCGGCAGCGCATCGCTGAAATACGACATCCTGACGGCACTGCTGGTCGCGGCAACCTGTGCCGATCCGGAAACTGCCCGGCTTGCCCTGCGGCTGTCCCTGCTGATCACAGCGCGCTACAACTGGCGCCAGGACAGCTTCATGGTCGGGCAGAAGGAGATCGCCCGGATGTGGGGCGTCACCGAGCGGACGGCAAAGCGCGACATGGCAACCATGCGGAGCCGCGGCTGGATCGAAGTCTCGGTGCCGGCAGCGCGGGGCAGGGTGGCACAGTACCGGATTCTCTTCGACGAAGTCCTCAGGGCCAGCGAGCCCTACTGGGCGGCCGTTGGGCCGGATTTCGCGGCCCGCATGGCCGGGCCGCAGGAGCCGCCAGCTGCCAATGTCGTGCCGCTCCAGAGGACCTCTGCAGAGCTGCCTGCGGGCGACGGGTCACTTTGGTCGGAAGCGCTGGCACAGCTCTCCCATGCTGATCCTGCTACGGCGAATGCGTGGTTTTCGCGGCTGACCCAGGTCGATGCGGCCGATGGCAGGTTGACGCTGATGGCGCCGTCGCGCTTCGTTGCCTCCTATGTCGAGACGCATTATCCGATGCGCATTCTCGCTGTGGCATCCGCCTGCGATCCGTCGATCCGGGCGTTGGACCTGATCTGGCCCGACACGGCGGGATGAGCTGTCCCGAAATGCAGAAAGGCGCCCGGCTTGACAGCCGGACGCCCTGTCATGCCCCTTGACCGGCCGGGTCAGGCGACTGGCGCGGACAGCGGGGTATCCTGGCCGCTCATCAGGGCGGCAAGGCAGCGGGCGCCGGCTGCGACGGGCTCGATGACCGGCAGCGGGCAAGAGGCGGCCACGGCCGGGACCGCTGCCGCCAGCGGCCCGCCGCCGACAAGCACGGCCTGCGCGCCTTCCGCGGCACAATCGAGTGCAAGCGCCGCCAGTGCTTCGGCCATGCTTGCGGGCGAGGACATGACTGCGGCGACATCGCCGTCCGAGATGCGCAGCGAGACCAGTCGGCCGGCATGTCCGTAGTCACGCACCTTGCCGAGGATCGAATCCCGCAGGGCAGGGGTGGTGGTGATGATCGAGAAGCGTCCGTGGCGGGCGGCCTCTGCCATGCCGGCCTCGGCAATGCCGGTGACCGGAACGCCGGCGTGCTCGCGCAACTGCGCCAGGCCGGGATCGCCGAAGGCCGAGACGAGGAGTCCGCCGACCCCGTCCGCCGCAAGGCTGCGCCCGACGGTCACGACCTGGCGGGGCCTTCGACGGCGATGCCCGGCGGCACATGGGATGCGGCGATCGCGGCCATCATCGCGGTCGTGGCGGCGTTGGTGTTCGGGTTCAGGAGGGCGAGGCGGCGGGTCATGCGGCCCGCTCCTCCGCCACCGGACAGGCGACCGCCCGTCCCGTATTCCGGCGGCAGCTTCCTAGAGACCTTTGCCACCGGATGCTTCGACGCCTGGTCGAGCGCCGCGGCGAGACGCAGGATTTCGTCGGGCGCCAGCCCGTCCGCACTGTCGATGGCGGTGATCTGCGGGCGGNGTCAGCGTCCCGGTCTTGTCGAGCACCAGCGTCCGGATCCGCGACATCGCCTCCAGCGGACGCGCGCCCTTGATCAGCACGCCCTCGCGCGCCGCCCGCGACAGGCCCGCGACCAGCGCCACCGGCACGGCGAGGATCAGCGGACAGGGCCGGGTCGAGGCCGATGCGCGCGGCCAGTTCCGACAGCGTCGCCGCGCTCTGCCGGAAACCCTGCCCGTGACGGGTCAGGAACCAGCGCAAGACCGGGCTCCGCCGCAGGCAGGCCTCGTCGAGGATCAGCCAGGCGGGCAGATGCCGCGGCGTGCCGTCGGGCGCGCGCTCGGCCAGCACCTCGCCGAGATTGAAGAGGTATTCGTTGGCGAAGCGGCGGCCATGGCGGTCGACGAGGAAGGCGCCGGGCTCGCGGTGGTGGAAGGTGCCGACCGGAAGGGTCTCTCCGGCAAGGCGTCCGGGCAGGGCCGGCGCGATATTGGCCTGGTCCATCCGCGCCATCTGCGCGCCAGCCGCTTCGGCCATGCGCTGGCCGTCGCCCGTGTTGCCGGGGGCGGAGGCGATCAGGTCGAGCGGACCGGCGAAATGCGCCGCGCGGCGGACCTTGTCGCGCTCGAACCCGCCTGTGGCAAGGACGACATGGCGGGCACGAAGCTCCGTGCCGTCCTCCAGTGCCACGCCTTCGATGCCGTCTGGCCGCCGCCGCGCCTGCCGCAGACATGCCGCCGGGGGTCTATGCCGAGGGCGACCGCCGACTGGCGCTGAACGTGATGGGAGCAGACACCGTGCTGACGCCGACCGCCTGGCCGGAGCGCATTGAAGGTCTCGACATCCGCCGCGAGACGCCGCTGAAGGGCGGGGTGCTCTCGGCGGCGCTGCTGTTGCTGATGGCCGACCTGCTGGCTTCGATGTGGCTCTCGGGCAAGATGCCCCGGCTGCGCCGCGCGGGCACCGCCGCGGTGCTGGCCGACGGAGCGGTGGGCGAGTTGCAGAACTTCTATGCCAGCTCGATCGATGGCCAACCTGGCCAAGTTGACGAAGGCGACAATGCGCTCGGGGGTGAGTTCGTCCTCGGTAACGGTCNGCGTGCGAGCTGGTGCGGGTCACTGCCTCGGCCGGTCTCGGCGAGATGCCTCCGCCATGCGTAGAACACCGCCTCGATGCCGCCGAGCTGCACCGCCGCGAAGCGCGAAGCACCGCCCGAGAACGTCGGCTGGCGGTGATAGTCGTCCCAGGGGCTTCCCAAGGCCGGCGATGTCACCGTCAATACGGTGCAGGACGGATCGGCCGCATCGGCGGAAACCGGCAACCGGCCGGTCGCGCGAACCATCACGACCCGCAACAATTTCNTGCTGTCGGGCGAATTCACCTACAACAAAAGCGACGTCACCAGCCGGCAATATGTCGTCGACACCGCCTTCGTCGTGCCACGCATCGACTATGATTTCGATGCCGGCCGGACGCCGCGCGTCAATTTCAACGGTTACGACGTCACCGACCGAGAACACGGCGTCGCAACGGGTGTGCGAGCGGATCGGCCTGACCCGTCTCGGACCGACCGGCGCGTACTACAACACGACGATGGAGCTGTTCGAGCGGACCGCGTGACCCCGGCNTGCATCTCGAATATCCGACCCGTGTGGTCTTCGACTCCGTCTCGCTCGGCGTGAACGAGGGTGACCGCATCGGCATCGTCGGCCGCAACGGCGACGGCAAGTCGAGCCTGCTCGGGATGCTCGCCGGGCTGCGCTCCCCCGACTCCGGCCGGAGGACATCGTGATGATGTGCAGGGGACGCCGGTCCTCGGCCAGCAGACGCACGGCCCAGCACAATTCCAGGCCATTCATCGGCCGGACTTCGAGGCTGGTGATCAGAACCCGGNTGAACTCGTGGACCGTGTGCCCTCGGGCTTCGAGCAACGATCCGATCACGCGTAGGACGACTTGGCTCGAATCGACGACGACGATCTGCATGAGGACACCGGTCCAAACCCGTGCCACCGTCATCCCCAAAACCTTAAGTCGATGCAAACCGGACCGCCGGCTGGCCTGTCCGGTGGTGTCCGGGCAGGCCGTTCCGGCGGGCGTCACGGGCGGTTGAACGCCGCCCGCATCGCGGTCACGTCGCCCTGCAGCACGCCGTGATGGCTGCCGGGCTCGGTCTCGACGGTGACATCGGCGCCGAGCGCGGAGAGCACTTCGGCCGAGCGGCGGATCCGCGCCATCGGGATATGCGGGTCCTCCTCGTGGTTCGAGACCCGCACGCGGATCCCGCTCAGGTCGGTGCCGTAATCGAACAGCTTCTCGGCCTGGCCGTAGAGCCCGGGCAGGGGCGGGCCGCCGCCATCGGCGGTGCCGACGAGGCCGCCCGAGCAGGCGAAGATCCCGGCGAAGGGACCGCCGTTGCGCGCCAGGTATTCCAGCGCGAGGCAGGCGCCCTGGCTGAACCCGGCGAGCCCGATCCGCTCCCGCGGCAGGCCTCGATATTGTCCTGCGGCGCGAGGAAGGAGGTCGGCCACCAGGAATTGCCCTCGGCCTCGGGCGCGGCCAGCGCCAGATCCGGCAGGCCCAGCCCTTCGCCCAGGGGCAGGATCGCGGCGGCCGAGGCCCAGCGGCCATGGATCAGCACCTGGTGGAATCCGTCGATCTCGCCGGGCGGGATGATCGCTTATTCGGGGGCGATGTTCCCGCAATACCGGGGGTCGCTGTTCATCGCCGCGCTGTCCGACAAGTCGCTGATCCGCGNTCTGGCTGCTGGAGGATGGCGGCAAGGGATCGGGTGGACGGTTGCTGCGGTTGACGGCCAGGTAAACAGCCCACGTAATGATGAAAACGGCCCTCCGTGTTCCTGCATACGCAGGAGCGCACCGGAACGGTCAGTCGCGCACGATCAGGACGCACCTGGTGGCCGCCGCCGATATCGACCAGGTGCAGCGGCTCGCCGGGGCGCTCGCGGAACGCCTCGGGCCAGTCGCGCGACGCCTCCGCCGAGGACCGGCCATGCGACTCCCCGACCTGCCGGAGCGCCGGATCGAGATGGGGCACGGCGGCGATCAGCGCGCGGGTATAGGGATGGACCGAACTGTCGAGGATCGTCTGGCAGGGGCCGATCTCGACGATCCGGCCGCGCCACATCACGGCGATCCGGTCGGCCATGTAGCGGACCACGGCCAGATCGTGCGAGATGAACAGGTAGGTGAGGCCGAGCTGGCGCTGGAGGTCCTTCAGCAGGTTGAGGATCTGGGCCTGCACCGAAACGTCGAGCGCCGAGCTGACTTCGTCGCAGACGATCAGGTCGGGCGCCAGCGTCAGGGCGCGGGCGATGCCGATGCGCTGGCGCTGGCCGCCGGACAGGCTGTGCGGATAGCGCGCGGCCGCGCCGTCATCGAGCCCGACCGCCATGAGCAGCGACGAGACGATGGCGCGGCGCTCTTCCGGCGTGCCGCGGCCATGGATGGCCAAGGGCNTCATCTGGATCCGCGTCCTGAGGCGGCGCAGCGCGTCGCCCTCGGCGGCCAGCACGTCGATCTGCCCGGGGCCGCTGCCGAGCGTCACGCTGCCCCGGTCGGCCTCGACCGCGCGCAGGATCAGCTTGCCGACCGTGGTCTTGCCGCTGCGAGGTCTTCAACAAGCCAGCGACACTTGTCGTCACTGCCGGCAATACCGACAACCCGGCAGCCCTCAAGCTTGCCCATTTGCCCTACCAGTGATCCGACGGCGCCGGCTGCAGCCNTAGGTTGTGAGAGGAACGCCTTCGGCAACTTTCAGTCTTGCCAGTTGATCGCCATGAGCAAGTATGTAGGTCTGCCAGTTAAGTAAGCCCTGCACAAAGTCACCGGGCTTGTATTGGCTGTGCCTGGATGTCTCGACAACACCGATACCGAGGTCGTCGATCCGCCGGTTCAGCCGCTCGGCCCGGGTGCGGATGGTGGCGAAGGCCCCGGCCAGCTCCGGGTCCGGCACGGCAGCGCCGATCTGCGCCTCCATCGAGATTACGGTNTCCTGCGCGGCGAGCCGGTCATTGGCCGCCCTTAGCGCCTCGGTCCGCGCGGCAATGATCTCGTTCAGCCGCGCCCAGTCGGCCTCCACCTCGCGCGCGCGGCGTCCCAGCGCCTCCGCCATGCGGTTGGTCTCGGCGAAGAGGCGGCCGGTCGGCGAAGGCTTCTTCACGCTGCGTACCACGGGCGTCAGCGACGCGCTCGCCTACACCCGCAACGGCAGCTTCTCGGTCGATTCGAACAACAACGTCGTCGACGCGCAGGGTTNCGGCACGCCCAAGGGCACCGCCAACGTCTCGACCGCGGTGCAGCTGTCGGCGACCTCGACCGTCAAGACGCCCACCGCGGCCAAGCCGTTCGTGCGCACCGATCCGACGACCTATAACAACTCGGTCGCGACGCGCATCTATGATGCCAANGATGATGCGTACCCATGGCATACGCCGGTAGTGAGCACTGAACTTCCCCGTGTACTTGCAAGGGATGTAGTTCTGGTAGGCATCGTGTTCCAGAATCACCACATTGGGCAGGGTANCGTACCGCGAAACATCCACATGCTCGCGGAAGTATCGTTTCAGGTTAGCCTGCTCATCGCTGCTCAGCCAACGGGTGTCGCAGCTACTGCACGCATCAGCGATACCGTCATACAGCCGATCCAGTATCGCTCGTTGCTCGGCCTGGACCACGGAGCCGGCGCGGCGGCAGGGGCCGGGGCTGCGGCATGGACGACGGCCGGGGCGGGCGCGACGGTCAGGGTGCGGCTGACGCGGACGGTCAGGCTGTCATCCTCGCCGTATTCGCGCTTGACCTCGAGATCGCTCAGGTCGTTCTCCCGCAGCAGCTTCGCCAGAGCTTCGATAAACGCCACATCGGCGCCGTGCGGATTGTCGGTCATGCGTGCCTCGTTCGATCCAATTTGGGGCTGAACGCCCGTCTTGGTCCGGTCATATATGGCAGCTTTCGGGGAGTGGAAAGCTGTCGCAGGCAGCTTTGGCAAGATCCATGCGGCAGATTCGCTTGATTTCGCTCAATGTACGGCCGCCCGGAGGGCTTTAACGACCTCGTGACCGAGCCGAACGGAAGCGGAGAACTGCCCATGGCCCCCGACATCGCGACTCCCGGAATTGCTGCAAGGCGACTCGATGACGAGGCGCTGGAGCGGAACTTTGCCGGAACGCCGGCCGCGCTCTCCCCGGACGAGGCCGTCGCCGCCGCGCGGGCCTGCCCGCCGGAGGCGCTGGCCCGGCTGGCCGCGGCCTGTCCCGACGGGATCGACATTCCAGGCTTCGTCGCGCGGATTGCCGAGGGCGATTTCGCCGGTGCCGCGGAGGTCATCTATGGCGCGAATATCCTGGGGGGCATCTGCGCGCGGGTGAATCCGCTCGACTGGATCTGCCGCGATCTGCCGCCCGAAGTGGCGCAGATCGCGCCGGTCGTGGCGCAGCTCCAGCGCTTCGCCACCGATCTGGCGATGGACGCGCCGCACCATCCCTTCGCGCGTGCCCCGGCCAGCGGCCCGCCCCCGGACAGCTCGTCCGCGCCGCGATACGCCGAGGGCACGACCTGGGCGATCTCCTTCGGCAGCGCCTCGGCCCATGCCGGAACCGCAGGCCTGTCGCAGGCGCCGGTGGCGATGACCACGGCTCTGGCGAACCACTGCCGCCCGCCTGCCACCACGCGGAAGCGCCCGTTCCCGCGCTCGACCGACTGCACCTCGCAGCCGGACACGACCGGGGCCGAGATCGCTTCGCGGTAGCTTTCGAGCCGGCCTGCGAAATCGGCGGCGGACATGAAGGCATCCGGTTCCGCATCGATCCAGGGCCCCGGCAGGCGGTTCATCCAGTTCGGGGTCAGCAGGTGCAGCCCCGGCCAGCGCTCGGAATGCCAACGTTCGCCCACCCGCCCGCGCTCGAGCAGGATGTGGTCGACGCCGCGTTGCGACAGGGACCAGCTTAGCGCGAGGCCGGCCTGGCCGGCTCCGAGGATCAGGACACTGGTTGCGGTGCTCATGGGGCTGCTCCGTTGCGATTTCTCCCGAGACTGACCGCGCCGCGTTTCGCCAATGCCTCGGGAAAGCGGCTTCCGCGTTTCGACTGTTTCAACAGGCCCGGCCGCGACCAAAGCAAACGGCCCGCAGCAAGACGCGGCGGGCCGTCAGGGAGGATGGGAGAAGGCGGGCGGGTCCAAAGCTGCCTTTGTCGGCCGAGGAGCCGCCCAAGGCGACGTTGCCGAAGCCGCGGGGGCAGAGAGCTTGGACGCCGCGCATCGGGCGCGGACTATAATTCTGGCGACAGATGCGGACCGCCCGCGTCTTGGCCAGCGCGGGCGGTCCCGTCGGGGAGCGGATCGGCTCAGGCGGCCATCTCGACCGAGACCGGCACGCCGTTGCCCAGCACATCGAAGACGGCGGAGCGGGCGACCGACTGCTCGACGATCTCGCGCAGCTTGTCCTGCGGGGCGTCCCCGCGGATGGTCACGGCCATGCGGATGCCGCTGAAGCCGTTGCGGGCCGTCTTGTCGAGGCCGAGGATGCCGTTGAGGTCGATGTCGCCCTCGATCCTGGTCTCCACCGCGTCCAGCTTCACCTGCCGGATCGAGGCGATGTTGCCGATGCCCGCGGTGATGCAGGAGGCCAGCGCCGCCAGCAGCAGCTCGACCGGGGTCACGCCGTTGTCGGCGCCGCAGAGCACCTGCGGATGATCGCATTCGACAGCGTAGCCGCGGCGGTGCTGCATGTCCTGCATGGCGCCGTGGAAGCCGGTGAAGGCGGTGCGGCTATGGGTGCCCGAGAGCCACTCCCCATCGGCGCGGAAGGTGAAATGCGCAATCTGCGGGGTCTCGCCCACCACGCCGAGCGTGGCGAGGAAGGCGGGCACGTCGACGCCGTTCATGGCGGTCTTGGCGGGCTTTTCGAGGGTCTGGGCCGTCATGTCTGAACTCCTGTCCATGGGGTGCTTTGAACTCGTCGGGCGCTGTGCCCTTCCGATGGACGGAAGTTCTGACGCCTGCATGTTTCAGGCCGATTGTGCGGGCCGTTTCATTCGTTTCACGCGGCGAATTCGGAGGGATCAGGCCGCCGCCGCCCAAGTTCGCACATTGCGCGACTCCGGCCCTCAAACGGGCATTTTTGCAGAAGTCACCGTCGGGGCGTGATGCCGCTTTCCCCGGCTGAGGTCAGGCCACGTGTTCGATCTCGGACCTGTCGCGGTCGAAAATTTCCTTTGTCTTGCGCCTTGCATGGGCTTTGATGATGGGTTGGGTAGCCCCTCCTGATCCTATCCGGATCACCGTGGCACAAGTGCCGTCAGGAGGGGCTACCCAACCCATCATCAAAGCCCAGCCGTGGATCCGGCTCCAGGCGGCGTCGGGATTGATCAGCCGGTGGTCCGGGTCCGATCCCCAGCGATGCAGGAGCTTCCGGGCGAAATACAGGATTGCGGTGTCGTCCCCGAGCACCGTGCGCCAGTCGGGATCGCCGGCCAGCGGCCAGGCTTTCGCGATCGCGCGGCCGGGCCCGGTCAGGCGGAGGATGGCGGCAACGGCCTCCTCCACCATGGGCGCAAGGGCAGGCGCCACGAGCTTCGGGGCGATCTTGCCGCCCTTGGCCGGATAGCCGCGGACATAGAGCTGGCCCTCGTCGCGGAACAGGCAGTCGGCGGGGAGCGTGACCAGCTCGCCGACACGCCAGCCGCAGGCAAGGTTGAGCGCGATTGCCGACAGCAGCAGCCGGTCGTCATCGGGGATATCCTCGCGCGGCAGAAGCGCGAGCAGGTCCATCAGCACCGCATCCGGGATGAGTTTCGCGGAGCGGCCTTCATCGGTCCCCTTGGTGCCATGGCGGGCGGCCGCCGTCTTCGGCGCCTTGTAGTCCAAGGCAATGCCGTAGAGACGCCGAAGCTCGCCGGCCATCGCCGCGAGAGCATCCAAGTAGCCGCGGGACTTGACCAGCAGCTTCGCTTCGGCAAGGTGGACATCGCCGGAGGTCAGGCCTGAAAGAGGTCGTGCGCCCAGAACGTCGCCGAGAGCCCGGGCCGCGGCAAGGTAATGTCTGGCGCGAACTGGGCCGATCCCTCTTTTTTCCGTCTCCGTTCCAGTATGATGACCTTCGCGGCGTCCCGCATGTCCGGGTGGGCGATCTTGCCGAAGGTCAGCGTCTCCTTGCGGGGCCGGGCAACTGTCCCATGCCAGGAGCCCAGCTCCCACTCATCATCGGCAAAGCCGGTGCCGTCCGGCAGCAGAAGTTCGAGGGCTCCGGCGTCAGGCCGCAGCACGGGCTTGACCGCATTCAGCGCGCGGAGAAGGACCGGATCAACCATCTTCCATCCCCGCAGCTATCCCGGCCGCCCGGAGGCCTGCATGGATGCGCGCGAAGTCGTCCTGGATGCGGGTGCGTTGGGCATTGCCTTCGGCCCGCCGCCAGCGCTCGTGCTCGCCGCGCACGTAATCCTCTGCGGCACCGACATCGGCATCGCGGAAGAACAGGAAATGCGCGCATCCGGCGAGGCAGGCCGCGAAAGGGCTGTGGGGACAGGTCCCGGTCCTCCCGCATTGCCCGATGATCGCGCGGTTCTCCGGGTCGGGCACGATGACGGGCTTGTCGATCTTCCCCGCGGGCCGGGGCACGACCTTGCCCTGGAAGCTGCTGGCCAGGTCGGAGAACACTCCGCCCAGGGCCCGGTCGGCGCGCTCGAGCGCCGGCGTCATGTCGTTGCCGACCGCGTCGATATAGGCGTCCACGGCATTGTCCGAATAGTGTTCCAGGAATTCGCGGATATCGGCCTTCGACCAGCCCTTGCGGGCCCGCTGCGTGGCGACGGTGTGGCGCAGGCGGGTCGGCGTCACATGCAGCGGCTTCCCCGTCCGCGGACTGATGATCCCGACCCGGGCAATCCAGTCCTGGAGAAGCTTCGTGCATTCCCCGGCAGCCATTGGCCCGGCCACGCGCGTCTGGTCCGTCAGCGGCGTCACGAAAAACAGCCCGAAATGCGCCTGCGCCTCCCGGATGGCCGGGCGTTCCGCGAAACGCATCAGGTCGTCGTAGAGATCGTCGGGAAGGTCGTAGGGCCGCGGCGCGCTGTTGCGCTGCGCCTTCGCGCCGGGCACGTAGATGACCGCGGGCAGTCCCGGGTCCTGCGGGCGGCGGAAAATGCCGTCGGCCGACACGGCAAGCATCTGCGCGGGCCGCCGCCCGAGGGCCGCCAGCGTGCGCAGCAACACCCTTGAAAAATGCTCCGTGTCGGTTTCCGGCTGCGGCGGCGGCAGGAGGTTGCCGCGCAGAACCTCGAGTTCAGACGTGGTCAGCGCGCCGGACCCGGGGTCCCACGCGCGCACATCGGCCAACGCGGTCCTGCTCGACAGCCGATATTGCCGGAGCTGCTCCAGCTTTTCCTCGGTGCATCCGGGATGGCCCATGCCCTCAAGATCGGCGTAGAGCGACCTGAAATAACCGGCATATTCCGCGCTGACCGGTTGGAGCCCCAGCATCACGGCTGCCAGTTCGGCGGCGGTCAAGTCGCCCAGCGAGGCGTGCCCGTCAAAGGCTGCCGGCGACATGTCCTGCAACGCAGCGAGCATGGTCCCCATCCTCGCCAACTCCCGTCGACATCGGACCCGAAGGCGCTGGATCAGCACGGCCTTCAGTTCCGGCAGGACCCATGCAGGCAGGTCGAAGGCGTTCCAGTCGATAGAAAAGACAGTTCCGTTGAACCTTGTCCGCCAGAGCCCGCCATCGATCCGCACATAGACCGGGTCCGCGATGCGGTTGAGGTTCTGCACGTATTCGGCCCCGTCCGGCGAGAGCCACAGGTCGCGCCCGGCGTCATGGGCGAGCGCGACTTCTGCCCCGTCCTCGCGCCGGTACAGCCCCGTCTCCGGGTTGAACCGGAGGTCGTCGGTGATGACCCGGCGGGTCAATCGAGTGCGCTCCAGGTTGCCTTGCCGTCCGTCCCATCGAGGACGAGGGCGGCGCCGCGCGCCTTGTTCCGGCGCGCGGTTGCGGTATAGATGTCGAGACTGTCCTCGGAGGACCAGCCGCCCCAGTAGCCGAGGCCCTGGCGCTTGTCCTCGCGCTTCAGCGGATCCTCGATGGCGTCCATCAGGACATAGGCCCGGTTGAAGAACGAGTGGCGCGCCGCGTGCCAATGGAAATCGACGCCGGTTTCCGCACGGATGAAGGCGGCCCGCCGCTGGGCGCACTGCATCGACAGGGGCATGCCGTCGGTGGCGTTGATGAGGAGATAGGGGTGTGCGAACCGGGTCTTCTGGTACCGGGCGCCGCTCTTCCTGCTGGCCCAGACCCAGCGGTGGCTCGACTGGTAGCGGCTGAAGAGCTGCGGAAAGCGCGAATTCCTGAAGTAGCAGCCGGGATCGCGGCCGAGGGTCTTGACCTGCGGCGCCCTCGGTTCGCGGGGGTCGACAAGGTCGCCGCGGTGCTCGATGCGCAGGATCTTCAGCCAATCCTGTGTCCGGGACGGCAGGTCCTCGAGACGCAGCGCGAGGATCTGCCGATGCGCAATCCGTATTCGATCGGCATCCGCCACATGAGATAGTCGCGGGCGGCAACGCGGCTGTCCGCCCCTCCGCTTGCCGCGGCATGGGCGAGGAATGTCTCGATCTCCCGGATTTCCGCGTCTTCCAGGTCTTCGGCGACCTCCTCCTTCGCGACATCGAGCGGCTTGATCTGCCGCCAGACCTTGCCATGCGCCTCGAGGGCACGGGCCATGGCATCGGCATCGCCCGCATTGCCTTCGGAGACGGCCCATCGGGAAAAGCGCCGCGCGCCGCGGAGCGTGGCATTGACTGTCCCCGCGGCCGCTGGGGCAATCGCCGTCCTGCCGATGCCGGACCGCGCCTTCAGCCAGGAGAAAAAGGCCCGGCACTGCGTCAGGGTCGGCGGGTGCCCCCGGGCAAGCTGGAGGCACAGGTCCGGGGCATTGGCGGCCGCCCATGACAGCAGGACCGCGGCCGACTCCAGCTCCTTCCTTGCGGTGTTGCCCTTGACGCTCGTGGCATGGAGGTGGGCGGCATAAAGGCTGCCGAGGATGTCCGGCTCGAGGGGGTCGCGGGCTTGCAGGAGCCACTGATCTCCGGCCATGCCGTCTGCGCCCATGACGGGGACAATGCGGATTGCCAGATGCTCCCTCTGCTCCATATCTGTAAACCTACCATTTCTAGCAACACCCTATACACATTAACAAAATACAGTCTACTGATAATTTACGGTCTCGAAGGAGAGTTGTTCGCTGCAATTTTCTTGCGGCAGTGTGCGCTCAAGGGCCCTGAAAACACAAAAAACCCCGCCAAACCTGAGGCTTGGCGGGGCGTTGTCAGCTCGTGGCTGAGGTTTCTACTTTACTCTCTGTTACCGAGAAATGACAGGAGGAACATGAAGAGGTTGATGAAGTCCAGGTAGAGCGACAGCGCGCCCATGATCGCGGACTTGCCCAGCCATTCCTGGTCGGCATGCTGTGCATGCGCGATGTAGTCGGTCTTGATCCGCTGGGTGTCGTAGGCGGTGAGGCCCGCGAAGACCAGAACGCCGATCACCGAGATCGCGAAGGACAGCGCCGAGGAGGCGATGAAGATGTTGACGATCGACGCCACCAGGATGCCGATCACGCCCATCATCAGGAAGGTGCCGAAGCCCGACAGGTCCTTCTTGGTGGTGTAGCCGTAGAGGCTGAGGCCGGCGAAGGCGATGGCGGTGATCAGGAAGGTCTGGGCGATCGATTCACCGGTGAAGACCAGAAAGATCGAGCTCAGCGACAGGCCCATCACCGCGGCGTAGACGTAGAACACCAGCTGTGCGGTCGCCGCCGACATGCGGTTGATCCCGGCGGAGAGGCCGAAAACGAAGGCGAGCGGGGCGAACATGATCACCCATTTCAGCGGGCTGGCATAGATCGCCTGGCCGAGGCCGGTCAGCGCCTGCTGGCCGGTGGACGGGTCGGTCGCGACCGCGAGGCCGGAAATGGCCCATGCCGCCAGGGCGGTCAGCAGCATGCCCACGGACATGGTGCCGTAGACCTTGTTCATGTGGGCCTTCAGGCCCGCGTCAATTGCAGCCGTGCGGACTCCGGCGGTGCCGCGCATCGTCTGGAAGTCAGCCATTGGTTGCCTCCTCGAGTGAAAAACAGGTGCAGCCCCGGACGGGGCCGCGGCTCAGCTAATCATAAAGGCATCCGGGCGGCCGCTTTCAAGCGGATCAGCGGCGGACCACGCAAATTTGCGACAGATTCTCAGACCGCCGGTTCGATCGCCGAAAATCCCGCCAAACCGGTCATTTCCACCAATCCGGGGCATCCCAGAAGGGCTTTTGCGCTTCGCGCTCGGCCTGGGCTGTGGTCAGGCCGACATCCTGCAAGAGATGTGCGTCGAGCTGCCGCAGATGGCGGCGCTGCCGGCGCAGCGCGAAAAACCGCGACAGGCGCAGCTTCGGCAGCCGGGGCAGGAAGGGAAGGCGGGCGGTGCGGGGGCAGGCTTGGCCGGACATGGAACATCCTTTCGTCTGTGTGATGAAAAAACTGGAACACATCATGTGAGCTGATGTATGATCTTTCCTGATCCATTTTTGAAACGAATGTTTGTTGACCAATACATCACGAGGTTTGATATGTCGCGTGTCCTCGACCTGGCCGCCCTGCGGTCGCTGATCACCATTGCCGAGCTTGGCGGCGTCACGCGGGCAGCGAATGTGCTGAACCTGACGCAGTCGGCGGTCTCCATGCAGATGAAGCGGCTGGAGGAGGCGCTCGACGTGCAGCTCTTGAACCGGCAGGCGCGGAGCGTGACGCTGACCTCGGCGGGCGAGCAGCTGGTCGGCTATGCGCGGCGGATGCTAGAGCTGAACGACGAGGCGGTGACGCGGCTGACCACGCAGGATTACGAGGGCCGCCTGACGCTCGGCGTGCCGCATGACATCGTCTATCCGCATATCCCCGGCGTGATGCAGCGCTTCGCGGCCGAATTCCCGCGGGTGAAGGTGCATCTGGTCAGTTCCTTCACCCGCGGCCTGCTCAGGCAGCTGGAGGACGGCAGCTGCGACGTGATCCTGACGACGCAGGAATCCCGTCCCGAGGGCGCCGAGACGCTGGCGACGCTGCCGATGGTCTGGATCGGCGCGAAGGACTCGCGGATCTGGCGCGACCGGCCGCTCCGGCTGGCCTTCGAGCCGAATTGCCTGTTCCGTGCTCCGGTCCAGGCGGCGCTGGAGGCCGAAGGCATTCCCTGGGACCTCGCGGTCGAGGCCGACAGCTCGCGCACCGTCGAGGCCAGCGTGGCGGCAGATTTCGCGCTTCAGGTCATGCTGCGCGGAGCGATGCCGGTGGGCTGCGAGGAGGTGCCGGACTGCGCGGGGCTTCCGGCTCTGCCCTCCATGCATATCAACATGTACCGCCGCAACGGCATGCCCAGCCCCGCGGTGGAGCGCATCCAGGCGCTGCTGCGGCTGGCCTATGGCGCGCCGGGCAGCGGCGCGGAGCGCACCGCCGCCGAATAGCCTGCGTCAGATCGCGATGACGATCTTGCCGGTGGATTTCCGCTCGCGCAGCAGCGTCATCGCCTCCTCGACCCGGTCGAGCGGCAGGACGTGGCTGACATGCGGCTTCAGCCGGCCCTCCGCGTACCAGCCGAGCAGCGTCTCCAGGCTGCGTGTCAGTGCCGGCTCGTTGAATTTCAGGTAGCCGCCCCACCAGAAGCCGATCACCGAGACATTCTTGACCAGCAGGTGGTTCGCCGGGATCTGCTGGACCTCGCCGCCGGCGAAACCGATCAGGAGATAGCGTCCCTCGGGCCGGCAGGCGCGGAAGCAGGGGGTGAAGAGCGGCCCGCCGATCGTGTCGTAGACGACATCGGCGCCGCCCAGCTCCTTCAGCGCGCCGCGCAGATCGGGATGGTCGCTGTCGATCACCTCGTCCGCTCCGGCCGCCCGCGCCGCCGCCAGCTTGGCCTCGCCGCGGGCGCAGGCGATCACCCTTGCGCCCATCAGCTTGCCGATCTCCACCGCCGTCAGCCCGACACCGCCCGCGGCCCCGGTCACCAGCAGCGTCTCGCCGGGCTTCAGCCGCGCCGCATGCTCCAGCGCCAGATGCGAGGTGCCATAGGCGATCTGGAACCCGGCAGCTTCCGTCACCGGCATTCCCGCGGGCAGTTTTAGGCAGCGGGAGGCCGGAAAAGCGCCGTATTCGGCCAGCCCGCCGGACCCTGCATAGACTGCAACCCGTTCACCTGCAGAGAGATTCGCCACGCCGTCGCCGACCGATTCGACGGTTCCGGCCAACTCGAGTCCAAGTGTCGCGGGCAGCGGCGGGATATCCTGATATTTCCCTTTCGCCATCAGGAGATCGGCAAAGTTCAGCCCGCAGGCTTCTATCCTCAGAAGAACCTCTCCGGCTTTTGCAGTCGGTGCATCGACCTCAATCAGAGCGGGAGCCCGCTCGAAGTCGGAAATTTGGTAAGCGCGCATGACAAACCCCATTTACAGTGCTACGTGTTTACCCAGTAGTAAATTCTAGGAAAGGTGGTCTTTGGCAGGTCTTCCGCATTTCAATGGCGTCAGCCAGCATTCTGCGGTGGGCATGTCCCGAGATTCGCAACGTATATCAACAGTCTCAACGGAAGTCCGGTCTCCGGGACCCTTAGGGGAGGGGGGTTTTGCGGGAACCGGAGGAGGATACATGCTTTTTGAAGTTTTGCCGCAGGCCGCAACGTGGGCATTGACCCCGCAGCCAGCCCTGCATGACGGGAAACTTTCTGGCTGTTCCGGCCGAGACACAGCCAGGAGGTGGCAATGAAACATCCGGTAGACGTTCACGTAGGCAAACGGGTCAGGCACCGGCGCTGGATGGTCGGCATGACCCAGCAGCAGCTTGCGACGAAGGTCGGTATCAAGTTCCAGCAGATCCAGAAATACGAAACCGGCATGAACCGCGTCAGTGCCTCCCGCCTCTGGGACATCTCGGTCGCGCTCGAGGTTCCGGTCGCCTATTTCTTCGAAGGCATCGAGGCCGAGGACGGCATCGATCAGGTCTCTCCGGCAGGCGATCTGCTGGCAGACAAGGAGGCGCTCGATCTGGTGCGGTCCTACTACGCCATCCCCGAGGACCAGCGCCGGCAGCTTTTCGAGCTGGCACGGGTGCTCAGCAACGCGGCCTGACGGCCTGACAGACAAGCCGCGCCAGCCCCGCAGGGTTGGTCCCGACGCAGCCAGCGCGGCCACTCCCACATACACTTTGCAATCCTCTGCCGCGGAAGTTTCCTTGTCCCAGTCGCTGATCGACACCGCCCATGCCCTGGCCGACGCGGCCCGGGCGGAAACCCTTGCCCATTTCCGCCAGCGCGGGCTCGGCGCCGACAACAAGGCGGCCGCGGGCTTCGACCCGGTCACCGAGGGCGACCGCGCCGCCGAGGCCGCGATGCGCGCCATCCTGGCCGACCGCCGCCCGGAAGACGGCATCTTCGGCGAGGAATTCGGCATCACCGAAGGCAGCTCCGGCCTGACCTGGGTGCTCGACCCGATCGACGGCACCCGCGGCTTCCTGTCCGGCACGCCGACCTGGGGCGTCCTGATCGCCGCCTGCGAGGGCACGCGCCCGGTCTACGGCATCATCGACCAGCCCTTCATCGGCGAACGCTTCGAGGGCGGACTGGGCACGGCGCGCTACAGCGGACCGCAGGGCGCTTCGGCGCTCGCCGCCCGCAAGGGCGTCTCTCTGTCCGAGGCGATCCTGTTCTCCACCTTCCCCGAAGTCGGCAGCCCGCGCGAAGGCGCGCTGTTCCACGAGGTCGCAGCCAGGGCGCGGCTGACCCGCTACGGCACCGATTGCTATGCCTACGGGCTTCTGGCGCTCGGCCATGTCGATCTGGTGATCGAGGCCGGGCTGCAGCGCTATGACGTGGCCGGCCCGATCGCGGTGATCGAGGCGGCGGGCGGCATCGTCACCAACTGGACCGGCGGCCCCGCCGACGAGGGCGGGCGGCTGATCGCGGCCGGTTCTGCAGACCTGCATGCCGAGGCGCTTGCCGTGCTGTCGCAGGTGGCCGAGACCGAAGGCGCCGCATGAGCGGCCTGCTGATCCGGAACGCCGATGTCGTCGTCACCATGGACGGCGCGCGTCGGGAACTGCCGCAGGCCGACATCCGGATCAAGGGCGGGACGATCGCCGAAATCGGCAGCGGCCTGGCCCCGGCGGGCGAAGAGATCCTGGAGTCCGCCGGCTGCGTCGTCACCCCGGGCCTCGTCAACACCCATCACCACCTGTTCCAGACCCTGACCCGCGCCGTCCCCGCCGGTCAGGATGCGCTCCTCTTCGGCTGGCTCAGGACACTCTATCCGATCTGGGCGCGCTTCACCCCGGAACACATGCGCGTCTCGGCGATGACCGGGCTTGCCGAGCTGGCGCTGTCGGGCTGCACGCTGACCTCGGACCATCTCTATCTCTATCCGAACGGGTCGCGGCTCGACGACACGATCGACGCCGCACAGGAGGTCGGCATCCGGCTCCTGGCCACGCGCGGCGCCATGTCGATCGGCGAAAGCGCCGGCGGCTTGCCGCCCGACAGCCTGGTCGAGCGCGAGGCAGCGATCCTCGAGGACTGCATCCGCGTCGTCGACGCCTTCCACGATCCGGGCCCGGGCGCGATGATCCAGGTCGGCATCGCCCCCTGCTCGCCCTTCTCGGTCAGCCGGGACCTGATGCGCGACGCCGCGATCCTCGCCCGCGAAAAGGGCGTGCGGCTGCATACCCATCTGGCCGAGAACGACGAGGACATCGCGTTTTCCCTGGCCAATTTCGGCTGCCGCCCCGGTCAGTATGCCGAAGAGCTGGGCTGGACCGGCGCGGATGTCTGGCATGCCCACTGCGTCAAGCTCGACGGCTCCGAGATCGACCTGTTCTCGCGCAGCCGCACCGGCGTGGCGCACTGCCCCTGTTCGAACTGCCGCCTCGGCTCGGGCATCGCGCCGGTGCGCGCGATGCGCGATGCGGGTATCCGGGTCGGCCTGGGCGTCGACGGCTCTGCCTCGAATGACGGCTCGAACCTCGTGACCGAGGCCCGCATGGCGATGCTCCTGCAACGGGTGTCGCGCGGCGCCGACGNCGCGCGGCGGGGCGGAGGTGCTGGGGCGGCTCCATGATCTCGGCACTCTGGAGCCGGGCAAGCGCGCCGACATCGCCATCTGGGACGTCTCGGGGGTCGAGGCGGCCGGGACTTGGGACCCGGTCGGGGCGCTGCTCCTGTCGGGGCCGAGGCCCGGGGGGCTCCGGCCGGCACCGGGGCGAGCGGCTTCCGTGGCGCGCGCTGGCGGGCGGTACGGTTCCGGTTCAGGCTCCCCGGCCGGGACGGTCGATCCGGGAGAACAGGAGCGGCAGCGAGGCGAGCACCAGCACCGTGTTGCGGTTGCCGAAGACCACGCCGAGTGCGCGCGCGGAGGGCCCCGGCAGATGCGAGCGGGCGAGGTTGCGGATCGCCAGGTGGCCGCCGAGATTGACCGCCAGCGCGAGGCCGAGCAGCGGGAGAAAAGTTATGGTCCCTGCGTAAGGACTGCGCTTTTTGCGTCATGGCAGAACGATCCTCGAATGGCGCCTGCACCTGATCCACGTCCCAGTCGGCGACGAAAATCGCCCGCANCGAGCCGTCGCCGAAAGACATAGAGCACCGCTTGTGCAGTCGTGTAGGCCTGATTGCGCGTGGTGAGCCCCGTCTGCTCGATAAGCTTACAAAGGAACCGATCGAAATCATCCGAAGAATGCTGATATTCGATCGGCCTCGGCATTTATATCAGCCCATCGAGGCTGAGAGACAGGCGGCCAAGCCGGTCGTCGGCAAACGGATCGACGCCCGCCTGGTAGAGGATCAGCTGCGGCCGATGCTCGCCTAGGAAGGGCGCGAGCGTNTTTTCGGCGTGGATTGAATAGGTGACGATACCGGGACGGCCGGCGAGCAGCGCAGCGGTGCCGTCGCCCTGATGCACGTCGCAATCGACCACCGCGATCCGGTCGACCGTCCCTTCCTCGATCAGGCGGACCGCCGCGAGCGCAAGGTCGCGGCCGTTCCGCAGGCATGCCCCTCCCCGCAGAACATGGTCGCCGGCATGCCGGTCACGCTGCGGCAGCGCATGGGCCGCCGGACGGTCCCGGGAAGCTGACGCCTCCGGCGGAGAGGGACGGCACGGCCTGGCGGGCGCTGCCAAGCTCCCGGAACCGGCGAAGATCTGGCGGACCCCTGCCTCGGATCCTGAGGCCGGGATCGGACATCGCGCCGGCATCCCGGTCCCGGAAATCGCCGATGCTGCCTGTTCTGCCGAGAAGCCGCCGACCGTCGGGGGCACGCGGACCGCAGGCGCCGTCCCGGCCGGCCATCCTCGGGGCGCTGGGTGGAGTCGATGACGACGACCGAGAGCCCCTCGGGCAGCTCGACGTCGGCGCCGTCGACGATGTGCGCCTCGATGACGATGACGATGCCGTCCACGGCCTGCTNGGCCGCGTTGACGGCGATGGCGTCGAGGGTGCGCATGTTGCCGTAGGAGGAGAGGGTGAACATCACGACGCCGAGGTTGCGGAACCGGCCGGAGCGCAGGGCGCGCGCCGCGTGGTTCGGCCGGTAGCCGAGGGCGTGCATGGAGGCCAGCCGCTCCGCGCAGCTCGGCAATCCTGCCGCGCAGCGCTTCGGCCAGCTCCGCCGCGCCGATGGTTTCCGCCCCGTCCTGCATGCCGTGATCTCCCTGCTCCGGAGGCCGCCCGAGGCGGCCTCCGGAGCAGGGATCACATCGGCATGACGCCCTGATGACAGGCGCCCGCGGAGCAGGCTCAGACCCGCTTGGAGAGCGCCTCGCAGAGCGCGCCATAGGCCTTGGCGGCGGCGCTGCCTGCCGGGGCGAAGGAGGCGACCGGCGCACGGTGCACGCCCATCTTCTCGATCTCCGAGGCAAAGGGCACGGTCACGTCCAGAAGCCGCTTGGGATAGGCTGCGCGCATCGCCTCGATGGTCTCGCCATGCAGCTTCTTGGTGCCCTGCACCATCGAGAAGAAGCCGAGGATTTTCTTCTTCGGCAGGCCGTTCGCGTCGAAGAATTCGAGCAGCTGCTCGAAGGTGCGCTCGTCGAACCGGTCGAACAGGCCGCCATGGCCGGGGATCAGGTTGGAGCTGNTCCTTGACCCCTGCGCGGCGCTTCAGCGCGCTTTCGGCGATGTCGCCGAGCTGCGAGGCCATCGACAGGCCGATCGACAGGCCGATCACCTCGTTGCCGCCGCCGAGAAGCGCGATCGCGCCCCAGCCGACCAGCGCGGCGCCGACCCAGCCCGCGACAGTTCCGGACCAGGTCTTCTTCGGACTGATCTTCGGCCAGAATTTCGGCCCGCCGATCAGGCGGCCGGCGAAATAGCCGAAGACATCGGTGACCACGACGACGAGGATCAGCCAGGCCATCCAGGCCGCGCCGAAATCGACCCGCACATGCACGAGCCCGAAGCCCGCCAGCAGCATCAGCACGGAGAAGACCGCGAAGGTCATCTTGCGGTGGCCGAGCCGCGCCAGGCCGACGAAGGCCGGCAGGATCAGGAAGGGCACNGCCNCCAGCCCTCGGGCAGGAGCATCGCCAGAAGCGACGAAACGGCGGCAACCGCGGCAAGCACGACCGGTTCGCCCGAGCCGCACATCCGCGCCAGCTCCCAGACCATCAGCCCGACGGCGGCGGCCACGAAGACGGCCAGGACGGGGCCGCCGATCGACACCACCGCCAGGCCGAGCCCCGCCATCACCAGCCCCGACAACAGNCCGCGGGACGAGATCGGCCATCTTCGACCCCGTGGCCTTTCCGGCCGGGCCGGTCATGTCAGCACGGCGCCGAAGCGGCGTTCGCGGGTTCCGAAATTCTCGAGGATGCGGCCCAGCTCGGCGCGGCCGAAATCCGGCCAGAAGACATCGGTGAACTCGAACTCCGAATAGGCCGCCTGCCAGAGCAGGAAGTTGGAGATGCGCGTCTCGCCGGAGGTGCGGATCACCAGATCCGGATCCGGCAGGTCGGCCGTGTCCAGATAGGGGCGCAGGCTGTCGGCATCGACGGTTTCCCCGNCAGATGCGGCCGCCGGCGACATCGGCCGCCATGCGCGCCGCGGCACGGGCAAGCTCGTCGCGCGCGCCGTAGTTCAGCGCCACGGTCAGGTTCAGCGTGTCGTTGCGGGCAGTCGCCTGCTCGAGCTCGCCCATCATCCGGCGCAGCTTGGAGTTCAGCGGACGGCGGTCGCCGATGAAGCGCACGCGGACGCCCTCGCGNCACCAGCTCGCCGGTCTCGGAGCGGATGAACTGCCGGAACAGCGCCATCAGCCCGGCAACCTCGGCGGGCGCACGTTTCCAGTTCTCGGTCGAGAAGGCATAGAGCGTCAGGTAGCGGACGCCGTGATCCGGACAGGCCTCGACGACCTCCCGGACCCGGCGCGCGCCCATCTTGTGACCGAACAACCGCGGCTTCCCCCGGCTCTTGGCCCAGCGGCCATTGCCATCCATGATGATCGCGACATGNCGCTGCCGGCGTAACGGAGGAATCTTTTGCCGCCAATTTATCCTCGTTCGATGGACTGAACATACAGGCCCCGAAGGGCAAAACAGGTAAAGCCCGCAAAAGCGGGAAATGGGAACATGCAGGCGGTTAAACCTGCATGATCTCGGCTTGCTTGTGCTCGAGCGTCTTGTCGACATTCGCAATCGCGGCGTCGGTCAGCTCCTGGATCTCGTCGGCCCAGATCTTCTGGTCGTCCTCGCTCATGCCGGCGGACTTGGCCTTCTTGATCTGGTCCATGCCGTCGCGGCGCACGTTGCGAATCGCGACGCGGGCATGCTCGGCATATTGCGCGGCGACCTTGGTCAGCTGCGTCCGGCGCTCTTCGTTCAGCTCGGGGATCGGCAGGCGGATGATGGTGCCGTCGACCACCGGGTTGATCCCCAGGCCGCTTTCGCGGATCGCCTTCTCGGCCTTGCCGACCAGCGACTTGTCCCAGATGTTGATCGTCAGCATCCGGGGCTCGGGCACGTTCACGGTGCCGATCTGGTTGATCGGGGTCGAGGCGCCATAGGCGTCGACATGGATCGGATCGACCATCGTTGCCGCCGCGCGGCCGGTGCGCAGCGTCTGGAATTCGTGCTTCAGCGATGCCATCGCGCCGTCCATCCGGCGCTTCAGGTCGTCCAGGTCGATCTCTAGGTCATCTTCGGTAGACATGAGCGAGCAGCCTCATTGTTTCTTTCGTTGCCGGCTCGGACCGCGGGGCGGGAGCCGGATTGCATGGGGGCGGAGCCGCCCGGGCCGCAAGGGCCCGGCACGGTTCTATACGCCTAACCGTGCACTCTTGTATAGGTCCCCTCGCCCCGCAAGATGCCGCAGAACCCGCCCGGCTCGTCCAGCGGGAAGACAATGATCGGCNTTCGAGTTGTCGCGCGCCAGGGCGATCGCGGAGGCATCCATGACCTTCAGGTTCTTCGCCAGGACCTCGTCATAGGTGACGCTGTCATAGCGTTTCGCATCCGGATTGGTGCGCGGATCCTTGTCGTAGACCCCGTCGGTGCCGTTCTTGCCCATGAAGATCGCCTCGCAGCCCATCTCGTTGGCGCGCAGCGTCGCGGCAGTGTCGGTGGTGAAATACGGGTTGCCGGTGCCGGCGGCGAAGATGCAGACCCGCTTCTTCTCGAGATGGCGCACGGCGCGGCGGCGGATATAGGGTTCGGCCACCTCGTCCATGCGGATCGCGGTGATCACGCGGGTATGGATGCCGTGCGCTTCCAGCGCAGCCTGCATGCCGAGCGCGTTCATCACCGTCGCCAGCATCCCCATGTAGTCGGCGGTGGTCCGCTCCATCCCCTGCGCCGAGCCCTGCAGCCCGCGGAAGATGTTGCCGCCGCCGATCACCATGCAGATCTCGACGCCGAGGTCATGAACCTTCTTCACCTCGGACGCGATCCGCTCCACGGTGGGCGGATGGAGGCCGAAGGCCTGGTCCCCCATCAGCGCTTCGCCGGAAATCTTGAGCAATACGCGCTTGAACGTCACCGGCGNTCGCTGCTTTCTCGTCACNCCATGTCACACNAAATCCTCGAAGTCCTCTCTTGCGCCGCGACATTGTCCGNAAACCCGCCCCGGGCACAACCGTGCTNCGAGGTGCCCCAACGCCGCGGAGGCGGGAATGTCGGTGNGATAACCGCCTGCCCGCCTGCGATCCCGGCCGTCCGGTCCTGCTCTCGGGCTGCACCGCCTCCGGCAAATCCGCCCTCGCGCTCGGCCTGGCGCTGCGCCAAGGGCGCAAGGTGGTGAATGCCGATGCGCTGCAGGTCTATGACGGCTGGCGCATCCTGACCGCGCGCCCGGACGATGCCGATCTCGCCGCCGCGCCGCACCTGCTCTACGGCCATGTCGGCTACCGCGAGACCTATTCGGTCGGCGACTGGCTGCGCGAGGTCGCGCCGCTCCTGGCAGACGGCCCCGCGCCGGTGATCGTCGGCGGCACCGGGCTCTATTTCCGGCATGCTGGGCGCGACCGTGCTGTTCCTGATGGTGGAGCAGGTGGTGGGCTTCCCGCCCACGCCCTGGGGCTGAGGACATGCGCAGGATTTCCGTTTTCGGCGCCACCGGATCGATCGGCGACAGCACGCTCGACCTGATCCGGCGCGATGCCGGGGCCTACCGGGTCGTCGCGCTGACGGCCGGGGGCAACATCGCCAAGCTGGCCCGCCTGGCGCGCGAGTTCCGTCCGGAAGTCGCGGTCACCGCCTATCCCGAGCGTCTGGACGAGCTGCGCGGGCTTCTGGCGGGCAGCGGCATCGAGGCCGCGGCCGCTGGTGCTGGAATGCGGGAACCTGCCGCCCTATGCCGGGGCGCTGCGGCAGGCACTGCGGCTGCCGGTCTATTCGCTGCTCGACGCCGCGCGGATGGCCGCGCCGCTGGATTGACGGAAGAGGAAGACGAGACAATGACGGTGACGGTCTACACCAATGCCCGGCTGGTCCTGCCCGGATCGGAGGCGCTGAGCGCGCCCGGTTCGGTGACGGTCCGGGACGGCCGCATCGCGCAGGTCGGCGGCGCGGCGCCCGAGGGCGCGGACACCGTCGATCTGGGCGGGCTGACGCTGATGCCGGGGCTGATCGACAGCCATTTCCACGTCGTCGCCCATTCGCTCGATCTGTGGGACAACGCCACCGCGCCGGACTCGCTGGCCGCCTTCCGCGCGGGCCGGATCATGGAGGAGCTGCTGGATCGCGGCTTCACCACCGTGCGCGATCTCGGCGGCGCCGATCTGGGGCTGGTGCGCGCGGTCGAGGACGGCTTCGTCGACGGGCCGGATCTGGTGATCTGCGGCAAGGGCCTGTCGATGACCGGCGGCCATACCGACCTGCGCGCCCGCACCGACATCCGCCCCGACGCGATGGGCTGGCGGCTGGGCAACATGGGCGTGCTGGTCGACGGCGTCGACGAGATCCGCCGCACCTGCCGCAAGATGCTCAAGGAAGGCGCGCGCTTCATCAAGGTGATGGCCAATGGCGGCGTCTCCTCGCCGAACGATCCGATCGACGCGATCCAGTATTCCGCCGACGAGATCCGCGCCATGGTCGAGGAGGCCCGCAACGCCAATACCTATGTCTCGGCCCATGTCTATCACGACGCCGCCATCCGCCGCTGCGTCGAGCTGGGCGTGCATTCGCTGGAACACTGCAACCTGATCACCCCGGAGACTGCGCGGATGGCGGCCGAGGCGGGCTGCATCGCGGTGCCGACGCTCGTTGCCTATGAGGGGCTGAAGCTCGAGGGCGCCGCCCTGGGGCTGGGCGCTGCGGAGCAGGCCAAGATCGACATCGTCCGCGACAAGGGAATCGAGTCGCTCGCCATCATGCGCGAGGCCGGGCTGCCGATGGCCTATGGCACCGACCTGCTGGGCCAGCTGCGCAAATACGGCGGCATGGAATTCGACCTGCTCGCCAAGGTGCTGGGCCCGGCCGAGATCCTGCGCTCGGTCACCGAGACCGGGGCGAAACTCTGCCGGATGGAGGGCGAGGCCGGCGTGATCGCGCCCGGCGCGCGGGCCAACCTGATCGCGGTCGAGGGCAACCCCTTCGCCGACATCACCCTGCTCGGCCGTCCGGAGACGCATCTGCGGCTGGTGCTGAAGGACGGCCGCGTCGCGCGGGATTACCGCCGGGCCTGACCGGCGGTTGCCGTCCGGCGCCGCATCGGGCAGGGTCGCCGCGCATCTTTTTCCAAACGCGCGGCGCCCCTGACATGTCGAAGACCACCCTGAACAAGGCCAATCTGGAAAAGCTCGGCGCGGAGACCCTCGCCGCGCTGGTGATGGAACTGGTGCAGGGCAGCGCCGCGCTGAAGCGGCGCGCGCGGATGGAGCTCGCGGCCGCGCAGGGTCCCGAAGAGGTCGCCGCCGACATCCGCAAGCGCATGGCCTCGCTGCGCCGCGCGACCTCGTGGATCGACTGGCAGAAGCAGCGCGCGCTGGTCAAGGACCTCACCGGGCTGCTGTCGATGATCGCAGGCTCGATCGCGCCCGAGGACCCCGACGGCGCCTTCGAGCTGCTATGGTCCTTCCTGCAGCTCGCCCCCTCGATCCATGCCCGCACCGATGACGGCAACGGCGCGCTCGGCGAGGTTCTGGGCGGCGCGGTGGAGATGATCGAAGCGCTGGCGCCGCGGCTCTCCGCCGATCCCGAAACCCTGGCCGAGCGCATTCTCGACGCGGTGGCGGCGGCGGATTTCGGCGAGTTCGACGGCATCATCCCGGCGCTTTCCGGGGCGCTGGGGCCGACGGGGCTGGCGCATCTGAAGGAGATCGCCACCGCCTGGCAGGCCGCGCCGCCGGACCGCGCCGATCTGGAGCGCTACCGCAGCTACGGGCTGTCCTCGCCCGCCGACACCGGTGGCGACCTCGCCGCGGCTCCGCGGGGCCGCAGCCGAGCTGGCCGGGCTCGGACTGGCCGATCTCGGCGACCGCAGCGACGGCTTCGCGCTCTTCGAACTGGCGCTCGATCCCGGCGAACGCTTCTCCGGCCGCCTGCTTGCGAAGCAATCCGCCCGGTGATTGTGCACAATCTGCGGCGCGGACCGTATTTGATCGCGCCGCCGGATTGCCCTCCCTGACAAGGGTCCGGGCCGCGGGCAGGCTCCGCCCCATCCATTTGCTTCCGGAGGGGAGGAACGTCCGATCATGTTTCTGCGCGCCATGACCGCGGTCGCCGCATTCGGGCTCGGGGCCGTTGCGGCCCAGGCCGAAACCGATGTCCAGCTTGCCCTGGACTGGAAATTCGAAGGGCCTGCGGCGCCCTATTTCGCGGCCATCGACAACGGCCATTTCGCCGCGAACGGCCTTTCGGTCGAGGTGCTTGCCGGCCAGGGCTCGCTCGACGCGATCCCCAAGGTCGCGACCGGCGCCTATCCCTTCGGCTTCGCCGACATCAACTCGCTGATCAAGTTCAAGGACCAGAACCCGGACGCGCCGGTGATCATGGTGATGATGAGCTACGACAAGCCGCCTTTCGCTGTGATCGGCCGCGCCTCGCTCGGGGTCTCCGAACCGCAGGATCTCGAGGGCAAGGTGCTCGGCGCACCGCCGCCCGACGGCGCTTGGGCGCAATTCGCCCCCTTCGCCACCGCCAACGGGCTCGACATGGAAACGATCAAGGTCGAACCCGTCGGCTTCCCGACCCGCGAGCCGATGCTCGCGGAGGGCAAGGTCGACGCGGTGACCGGCTACAACTTCTCGTCCTTCCTCAACCTCGCGCGGCTCGGCGTGCCGGAAGACGACATCACCACCATCCTGATGGCCGATCACGGCCTGTCGCTCTACGGCAACGGCATCATCGTCAACACCGATTTCGCCGAAGACAATCCCGAGCTGGTCAAGGGCTTCCTCGCCGCCGTCGCGGCGGGCTGGAAGGACGCGATCGCCGATCCGGCGGCCGGCGCCGCCATGGTGATCGAGCGCAACCCGGCGGGCGATGCCGAACTGGAGACCCGCCGCCTGCAGATGGTCATCGACGCCAACGTCCTGACCCCCTGGGTCGCCGAGCACGGCATGGGCAATATCGACCCCGGCCGTTTCGCGGCATCGCTCGAACAGATCGCCGAGACCTACGAGTTCCAGGGCACGCCCGATCCGGCGTTGTATTTCACCGATGCCTACCTGCCCGAGGGCGGCTTCGCGCTCGACTGAGTTCCGGCCTCTCCGCACGCCCTGTCCCGCCCCGGGCTTGACCCGGGGCCTCTTCCTGTCCTGCGAGGCCCCATGTCCGCCGAGATCGGCGGTCCCCTGCCCGTGCTCGACCATCTCGACGTCAAGATGCCGCCGGGCAGCTTCACCGCCTTCGTCGGCCCCTCGGGCTGCGGCAAGTCCACCCTCACGAAGCTCGTGGCCGGGCTGATGCGCCCCGACGAGGGCCAGGTCTGGCTCGGCGGGCAGATGGTGAAATCGCCCCGCGCCACCGTCGGCATGGCCTTCCAGAACCCTGTGCTGCTGGAATGGCGCTCGATCCTCTCGAACGTGCTGCTGCCGCTCGAAATCGTCCCCAACAAGCTCTCCAAAGCCGAGCGCACCGCCCGCGCCCGCGACCTCCTGGCCCTCGTCGGCCTGTCGGATTTCGAGGACAAGCGCCCCTCGGAACTGTCGGGCGGCATGCGCCAGCGCGCCTCGCTCTGCCGCGCCCTCGTCCATCGTCCCGAGGTGCTGATCCTCGACGAGCCCTTCGGAGCGCTCGACGCCTTCACCCGCGAGGACCTCTGGCAGACCATGCACCGGCTGCGCGCCGAGGAGAAGTTCACCGCCGTGCTGATCACCCATGACCTGCGCGAAAGCGTCTTCCTCGCCGACGAGATCGTCGTCATGTCCGCCCGCCCCGCCCGCGTCCAGTACCGGATGCAGAGCCGCCTGCCGAAAAACCGCGACCTCGAAATCCTCTATACGCCCGAGGCCGTCGAGATGCTCGCCACGCTGCGCCGCCAGATCCGGATCGCCCAGGGCAGGGCCGCGGCATGACCCTGCTGCGCAAGATCCTCGTGCCGCTCGCGGCCATGCTCCTCTTCCTGCTCTTCTGGGAATGGCTGGTCTGGGCCAAGGGCTGGCCGGACTACAAGATGGCCTCGCCTTCGGATCTCTGGCCCGCCTTCTGGAAATACCGCTGGCTGTTCCTCGAAAACGGCTGGCAGACGCTCTGGCGCACCGTCGCGGGGCTGCTGCTGGCCGTCATCGCCGGCACCGGGATCGGCATGGTCATGGGCTTCTCGCGCATTGCCCGCGAAGGCCTCTATCCGCTGCTCGTCGGCTTCAACGCCATCCCGAAGGCGACCGTGGTGCCGATCATGGCACTGATCTTCGTCGGCGAGCATGATTTCAACACGATCATGATCGCCTTCATGATCTCCTTCTTCCCGATCGCGGTCTCGGTCTCGATCGGACTTTCCACGCTGGAGCCCGAATACCGCGACATCCTGCGCTCGCTCGGGGCCTCGCAGCTGACGGTGTTCCGGAAAATCGCCCTGCCGAAGACCCTGCCCGAATTCTTCGGCGCGCTGAAGGTGGCGGTGACGCTGGCCTTCATCGGCACCAACCTGATGGAGATCGTCTCGCCCCATGGCCGCGGCCTCGGCGCGCTCTTCGACTCGGGGAAAATCAGCGCGGATTATCCGCTGATGTTCGCGGTGCTGATCGCCTTGGCCTTCCTCGGCATCGTGCTCTACTACATCGTCGTCGCGCTGGAGAAGATCTTCGCGGGCTGGGCGGAGCGGCCGCAGGGCTGACCCGGTTCCGGCACCCAAGGCGCAGAATGCTTGTTTCCTTAAACGCCTTGGAAAGGGAATTCAGGGCATGCATGGCGGGACCCTCGTTCCGGATTGGCCATGTTCTCCCTGTTTTCCTTCCGCCAGAAACCGCCTTCCCCCTCCCGCAACCCCCGGCTGGAGGCCATCGAACGCAGCCATCTGGTGCTCGTCCTGGCCCCCGACTGGACCGTGAGAGAGGCCAATGCCACCTTCTGCGATGCGACCGGACATGGCGCTGCCGACGTCACCGGCGGCAGCTATTTCGACCTCCTGCGCGCCAAGGACCGCGGAACGCCTGACATCGAAAGGCTGCAGGCAGAGGTGGCCGCCGGACAGGACGCCGCCCGGATCATGCCGCATCTCGACAAGGCCGGACGCGAAATCTGGCTCGACCTCATGGTCTCGCCGGTGACCGGCGCGGACGGCACGGTGCAGGAGATCCTGATCACCGCGCATGACATCACCGCCTACCACCTGCGCCGCCGCGACAACCGCGGCCAGGTCGATGCCGTCGCCCGCAGCATGGCGGTGATCGAATTCGATCTCGACGGCACCATCCTGACTGCCAACAGCCATTTCCTGAACGCGACCGGCTACGCGCTCGACGAGATCAAGGGCCGCCACCACCGCATCTTCATGCCCGAAGGCGAGGCCGAGGGACGGGACTATGCCGAATTCTGGCACCGCCTTGCCACCGGCGCCTCGGAAAACGGCAAGGTCCAGCGCATCGCCAAGGACGGCAGCGTGATCTGGCTGGAAGCCACCTACGAAACCCTCATCGACCCCGAAGGCCGTCCCTTCAAGGTGGTCAAATACGCCTTCGACATCACCGAGGCGAAGAACCGCGAAGCCGACGTCAACGCAAAGCTGGCCGCGATCCAGCGTGTCCAGGCGGTGATCGAGTTCGATGCGCAGGGCAAAATACTGACGGCAAACGACATTTTCCTTAAGGCGATGGGCTACGAGCTGGACGAGATCGTCGGCAGGCAGCATGCCATCTTCCTCGACCCCGCCTATCGCGACAGTGCCGACTACGCCACCTTCTGGCAGCGGCTGCGCGCGGGCGAGACGCTGGCCGACCAGTTCAAGCGGATCGGCAAGGGCGGCCGCGAAGTCTGGATCGAGGCCAGCTACAACCCGATCCGCGATGCCTCCGGCAAGGTTGTCCGCGTCGTCAAGTTCGCGGTCGACACGACCGCTTTCCGCATCACCCTCGAAGAGGCCGGCCGCGCCCTGCGCAGCCTCTCCGACGGTGATCTCGCGACCCGGATCACCCGCGACCTCGGCGATCTCGACGCGATCCGGGAAAACTTCAACGAGGCGATCTCCAAGGTCGATTCGGTGATCACCGAAGTGCTCGGCCAGTCCGGCGAACTGGTGGCCGATTCCGCCGGGATCCGTGGCGCCAGCGACGATCTCGCGCGCCGCACCGAACGCCAGGCCGCAACCCTGGAACAAAGCGCCGCCGCCCTCGAGGAGCTGACCAATTCCGTCGGCGGCACGACCGAGCGCAGCCGCGACGCCCGCGGCGAGGCCCAGCAGGCGAAGCAGGAAACCGTCGAATCGGCAGCCGTCATTGCCGTCGCCATGGAGTCGATGGGCAGGATATCCGCCTCCTCCGAGAAAATCTCCAAGATCACCAGCGTGATCGACGACATTTCCTTCCAGACGAACCTTCTGGCGCTGAATGCCGGGATCGAGGCCGCCCGCGCGGGCGAGGCCGGACGCGGTTTTGCCGTGGTGGCCTCCGAGGTTCGCGCCCTGGCGCAGAGATCGGCGGATGCCGCGCGCGAGATCGCGGAGCTGATCGCGGAATCCGGCCGCCAGGTCACCGACGGCGTGCAGCAGGTCGGCGATGCGGAACGCGCGCTCGCCAAGATAGACGCCCGGATGACCACCGTCCTCGACCTCATCCGCAGCATCGCCGCCTCGGCGGAAGAGCAGTCCTTGGGGCTCGGCGAAATGAACCGCGCGATCAGCGACCTCGACCGGGTCACCCAGCAGAACGCGGCCATGGCCGAGGAAACCAACGCCGCCGTCCAGAGCTTCGGCGCAAAGGTCGAGGCGATGCGCGACGAAGCTGCCTATTTCAGGACCACGCCCCCCGGCGGCGAAACCGCCTGGACAACCAACGGCACCGCCAGATCGCGCAGCGCCTGACCGGTCCGGCGCACGGCCACACCGTGGCCCGGTCGAGCCGACGCTCCCTGCGGCCCGCCCGCTCCGTTTGCAAGCCACCGCTCGATTTCGGAGCCTTGCCCATCAGCAGCACGATCACGCCAGAGACGCGGCGCTGTCGTGCAAGTTCTGAATGGAAGCCGATTTATGGGTCCTAAAACGCCCGGCATGGGCAAACCTGCGAGATCACCACTTGGCGATCGCAGCGTGTGGTTAAGGCGCCAGCGGCCAGCGCGCAGCGGCGCGCCATTCTCCAGCGCTGCGATCCGGGCAGTATGGCGGCGCAAGGTAGAACAGTCGGGCACGGGCCTGTCGAGTCCGGCCATTTCAACGAGGGTTGCGCTTGGGCCAACTGGTTACCGAAGCATCAGGCCGAACAGGACCTTCAGACGCAGGCATGTCTGTTTCGCAATCCCCGGGCAGGGCTCTGGCGGTCCGGGCCGTTTCCGGACCCGCCTCATTCGGAAAAGATCTCTGGTGATCCCGCTTGCCCCGGCCATGTAGCCGCCACTCCATCTCGGGATCAAACCAGATCGCCTGCGATCGTGTCCCGGGGGGCGGTGTCGCTTCCGGTGTCCATCGGGTCTCCCGGCAGGGTTGGGTTGCCGGCATCGCGCCGGTGAACGCCACCTGTTCGACAGACCCGGCGCAGCCTGGAGCGAGGGATGCCCCGATGGCCAAACCGATGATGGAGCTGCGCGCGCTCATGGCGGGCGCGGCCGCCGTCCCGGACGGCGATGCCGGCCTGCTGCGGCGGCAAGGCGGCGGCCGGCGCGCACGGCCTGCGCCATGACGGTCAGCGTCGTGCCGGTCACCCCGCTGCCGGGGAAGGCGGAGGCATCCGCAACGACGAGGTTCGGCACGTCCCAGCTGCGGCCCCAGGTGTCCACGACCGAGGCCGCCGGATCCGTGCCCATGATGGCGCCGCCGGTCTCGTGGATCGCCGAGCCCATGCACATCGACTTGGTGAACATCTTGCGGAAGAACAGGCGGCTGAGCGGATCGGCATGCGGGAAGCCGCCGCGGTTCATCTCGCGCAGGCCGAGCGGCGAGCCGATGAAGTCGAACGCGCCGCCGGCTCGGCAAACGATTTCCATCAACTCGTCCTGCTGCCGCTGGATCAGCGCCGTCTCGTAGTCATGCATCACGCAGCGGATATGCGGCACCGGGATTCCCCAGGCATCGACCCGCGCCGGGTCCAGCGTGATCCGGTTGTCCTCGTAGGGCAGCATCTGGCCGAAGCCGAAGAAGGAAAACGCGGCCGCATCGTCCCGCGAGGGCAGGGCGGCCCGCCCGAGGCTGCCCTGGAATGCGTATTCGCCGCGCTCGGCCAGCGGACGGTCGGCGCGGGCGATGAAGATGCCGCCGGGCTGCGCGTAGAACGGATCGGCCGGGCCGGAGCGGTCGTCTTCCCAGCCCTTCGCGGCGGGAAACTGGCCCTGTGCCAGCACCGGCAACTGGTCCATGAAGTACCGGCCGAGCTTGCCCGAGCTGTTGCCCAGCCCCTCCGGCTGCTCTTTCGTGGCGGAGTTCAGCAGGAGCCGGACCGTCTCGACCGGCGAGGCGCAGAGCATCACCGCCGCCGCCCGCGCGACATGGACGTCATGGCCGATCCGGTCGACGAATTCGACTCCAGTGGCCCGTCCTTCCGGGTCTGCCAGCACCCGGCGCACGACCGCATCATGGCGGATCTCAAGCAGCCCCGTCGCCTTGGCCTGCCGCATCGGCGGCAGCATCCGGTCGGGCTCGGCCATGACATAGCGCCAGGACACCACTCGCTGCGCGGGGTCGGCCGTCTCCACCTTTTCCCGGAAAATCCGTTCTGCCTGAGTAAGATAGGCCGGGTGGGCATAGAGGCTGTCCGGCATCGTCGCCGCCTGGTCCTCGTTGCCGTAGAGGCCGAGCATACGCTCTACTTCTTCGTAATAGGGCGCGATTTCGTCATAGCCGAACGCCCAGTCGAGCCCGCGTCCCGCCCGGCTATGGATGCGGAAATCGTCGTCGGTCCAGCGCATCAGGACACGGCCGAAGGAATGCATCCGTCCGCCTTCCTGGCGGCCGCGCACCCAGAGGAAGGGCTCCCCCTCCGGCGTCGTGTAGGGGTTCCTGCGGTCGTTCACGAAGAACCGTCCCATCTTGCGGGAGAAGAACAGCGCGCGCGCCTGCAGGTGCTGGCCCGCCAGCGTGGCAAGGCCGCGCTCCGGCAGGTTGATCGCGGTCTTGGGCTTGGCCTTGCGCGGCTTGAAATGCGCCGCGCCGACCGGCGGACCGGCCTCCAGCATGAGGACGGACAGGCCCTGCGCGGTGAGTTCGCGGGCGGCAAGGGCCCCAGCGGCGCCGGAGCCGACAACCAGCACGTCGTGGCGGGTCTCGGACATGTTGCGGTGTTTCCTGTACTCGGGTCGTTGCGTTGCGACCTCGCCATCTGCCGCGCGCGGCGTGGCCGGACGAAACGGTTTGGCAATCGTTTGCAAAGACCTGTCACCTTCCCGAGGAGCGGACAACCATTTTCCTTGCTTGTCCGTTGTCCCAGGTCCTGGAATTGGTGCATTTCGGGCAGATGCACAAAAACAGGGCCTGTTTCGCTCTCGGGCCCGGGAGGGGCGCTGCTGCGCAAATCAGCTGGAGCTCAGGGCTGCCCTGTCACGGAAGGCGTTGCCGCATTGGCTCGGCGCGTTGGAACCGGATCTTGCAGACCGGTTCAGAAGATGCCGGCCGGCGCATCGGCGGCATGGGCAGAACGGAGAGGCTGACGCACGTTCGCGGAGATCGCGGCCCCGCCGGCGGGTGTTGCAGCCATGATCTGGCTCTCCTGCAGGGCGTGCTTGACGGCATGAAGCGTCGCTCCGGTCCGCGGCAATGCGCCAGCACGGAGGGAGGCTCCGGGAGAAGCGGCCTCTTTGCAACCGGCAGCCTTGGCATCCGGGCATTGGCTGCCCGACGCCCGGACGGGGCGGATTGCCATGGCCGCCCCGCCGGTGCCGGTCCGGAACAACGCTCCGGACCGGCACCCGCTCACAGCCCGAAATCGAACTCCGTGCCCGGCGCATCGAACGCGCCGCCCTGCACGATGATGGTGCCGCTGCTCGAGAAGCCGAGCTCTTCGGCGATCGTCGTCGTGCCGGCGCCTGACCTGACCAGAGTGCCGGCATTGTCGAAGCCGCTCGGCTCGCCGGCCGGAGCGTCGGCGCCGCGCGTCACGTCGCTCAGCGCGCCGGCGAAGATCAGCGTTCCGGTGTCGGTGACGAAGACCGTGCCTGCCTGCGGCTCGGTCTCCAGGAAGGCGAACTCGTCGACGGAGCCGCCGAGCACGGTTTCGGCCTGTTCGAAGATGCCGGTGCCGCGGATCTCGACCGCTTGGGAAATCTGGATCTGCTGCGGGTAGTTGTACTGGTCCGGCACCGCCTCGATCCCGAAGCGCCCGGTCGCGCCGCTGCCGACAATCAGCGTTCCGGTGCCCGCGAGAGCGCCGCTCTCGAGTTGGAACCATTCGGACACGGTCAGATCGCCGCCGCCGATCAGGGCGGCGCCGCCCGTCATCCGCAGCGAGGCCAGCGTCACGTCCGCGCCGACCTCCAGGATGCTGCTGTCGATCAGCACATCGCCAAGCCCGTTTGCGGCCATGTCGGCTGTCAGCGCGACGGTCTGGCTGGCGCCGCCGGCGAAGCCGCCCGACAGGGCGAAGGCGCCGCTGCCCTGGTCGAAGCTGCCGGCCTGCTCGCCGTAGAGCACGAGACCGCTGGTGCCGCCGCTGGTCTTGGCCAGGCTGCCCTGGTTGTTCACGCCGACCGCGACGGCGGTATCGGCCGTGCCGGTTCCGTAATAGAATTCGTACTCGCCGTAGTCGAGATAGCTGCGGAAATCCGCGCGCGAGCCGTCCATGGCCAGCGATCCGCCTTCGAGGATGTCGACCGAGCCCGGCAGGAGCATGTATTCACCCGCTTCGCTGTCGTATTCGATGCCGCCGAGTTCGACTTGCACCGCCCCCATCGCGACGCTGCCGGCGATGTCCATGTTCCCCCGCAAATAGAGATAATCCGATGCGGTCGGGTTTTCCGGGTCGAAGGGCGCGCCCCAGGTGGCTGTCGCGGTGCCGGCGATGGTGAAGGCCGCCGCGCCGGTACGGATGCCGCCGCCGCTCCAGTCGAAGCTGCCGGTGACGGTCAGACCCTCTTCGGCGACAAGCTCGCCGCCGGTGACGGTCAGCGTGTCGAGGGTGAGCGCCTCGGACATCACGACGCTGCCGGATTCGATGACGATTTCCGAGAATCCTGCGTCGATCAGCGCCTGGGTCAGCGTGAGCTCGCCCTCGCGCAGGGTCAGCACGCCGTCCTCGAAGACGAAGCTGCCGCTGTTCGAGGCCAGCGACACCGGCGTCGCGCCGCCGCCGGTCTTGACGATCTGCCCGGCATTGGCAATCCCGCTCTCGTCCAGCTCATGGCCGCTATAGGTGCGGATGATCCGGCTGCGGTCGCCGCCGATGGTCAGGCTGCCGGTCTCGGCGATGGCAAGAATGCCGCTGTCGAACGGATAGTCCCCGAGGTCCGGATCATAGGCCAGCCGCTGGCCGAGCGAGAGATAGAGGTTGCCGAAGTCGGCCGCGCCCCCGACCTCCAGCGCCCTGGCAAGCGTGCCGCTGCCGGTGGCGGAAGTCTGCTCCCAGTCATGGCCGAACTGCACGTCGGCCGTGGCGGCGAGGAGGGTTGTGCCGCTGCCCGACATGCTGCCGTTCAGCCATTCGAACGACCCGGCGACGGTGACCTCTCCGCTGCCTGCAAGGCCCCCGCCATGCAGCTCGAGCGTGCCGAGGGTCACGTCCTCGTCGATCGTCAGCGTTCCGGAGACCACCCGGACCGCGTCGATCCCGGCATCGACCATCGCCTGGGTCAGAGTCATGTCCTGGCTCAGGATCAGCGTGCCGCCGTTCAGCTCGACCGTGCCGATCCCGCCGCCCGGGGCGAAGGGCAGGCGGATGTTGCCCTCGGAAGAAATCGTGCCGGCCGAGGACACCCCGTGGTCGCCGCCCTCCTGGAGCGGGAAGCCCAGATAGACAGCCCCGTTCGCCGGCAGCTCCAGCCGCCCGGCGGCGCCGATGTCGAGATGCCCGCCGAGCTGGACGTATTCACCGAGGTCGTTGTCGAATTCCTGGCGGCCGATATAGGTGTTGTCCCCGAGCCGCAGCGTGCCTTCCACGGCCAGGTCGCGGCCAATGGAGCCGTAATAGCCGTTTGCTATGGTGCCGGTCGCGGCGGCCGCGATCACCAGATCGCCGCCTTTCAGCGTGGCATTGCCCACGGCCAGCGTCGAGGTCACCGTCAGGTCGCCGTCGCCGAGGAGCTGGCCGCCGGTCATCTCCAGCCCGGCCAGCGTGACATCCCCGTCCAGGACCAGCTCGCCGCCGCTGACGCGGATCTGGCCGAGCCCGGCATCGACGATCTCCTGGCTCAGCTCGAAGCGGCCGCCGGTGAGTTCCAGCACCCCGTCGACGATGTCGATGCCGGCCCCGTCGCCGAAGCTCAGGTTGTGGACCCGGCTGCTGCCGCCGCCGGTCTTCACCAGCGAGCCCGCCACCGAGACGCCGTTCTCGAACCCGGTCTCGTTGGTCGAGTTCAGGATGTCGGAATCCTCGCCCTGCAGGGTCAGCGACCCGGAGGCGGCAATCTCGATCCGCCCGCCATTCTGGACATACTGGCCGAGCTCCGCGTCATAGGTGTTGGTTCCGAGCCGGACATTGCTCCGCTCGACCGCCAGATCGCCATTCACTGTCAGCGTGACGCCGAGATAGCTGTTGACCGTATAGCTCTGGGTCGACACCAGCGATGCCGCCGCCCCGTCCGCAATGGCGATTTCGCCGCCGCCGCGGATCGTGGCATTGCTCAGCGCGAAGCTGTCCGTCACGGTGACGGTGTCCGAAATTTCCGCGGCGCCGCCCAGGACCGACAGTTCGGGGATTTCCAGATCGCCGGACAGGATCAGAGTGCCGCCGGTGACGGTGAGGCCGGTCAGCCCCGAGAGATCGGCCCCCGGGCCGATGGCCATCGTGCCGGCGCTCAGGATCACCTCGCCCGACAGGGCAAATCCCGGCGCATCGAACGCCATGCTGCCGCTCTGGAACCGCAGCGTGCCGTCGCCGGACTGCGCCACCGTGCCGGTGCCCGAGACCGGCAGGCCGCTGAGCAGCGACTCGCCGCCGCCGGTCTTCGACAGGCTGCCGTCGACGATGATCTGCGACAGGCTGCCATCGGAGCCGTCGCGGTAGCGGTTGATGTCCGCCCGCCAGCCGTCGAGCACGTAGCTGCCGCCCGCGGCGATTTCCAGAACGCCCTCGGCGTCCTCCCCGGCGGTCAGCGAGCCGAGCCTTAGCACCGCCTGCGATTGCAGCGCCGTGCCTTCGATCACCAGCCGGCCGCCGAGATGGAGGTTGCCGTGATTGGCCGGCGCCTCGACATCGTAGGCCGCGCCGATCACCGCTTCGGCGCCGGAGCGGACGACGATCTCGTTGTTGCCGCGGATGTCGCCGCCTTCCCAGTCGAAGCGGCCGGTGACCGTGATCCGGCCCGTGCCCTCGATGCGGCCGTTGGTCATCGAGAGGTTGTCCAGCGTGATGTCCTCGTCCACCTGCAGCACGCCGCCGGTGACGCTGATCTCCGAGACGCCGTCGGCCTCGGCCAGCACTCTCGTGACGCCGTTGCCGACCGCATCGGCATAGACCGGGGTGCCGGGCGGCGGCGCGAAGCTGCCGAAATCGCCGATCGGCGTGGCCAGCATCCCCTCCGAGGCCTCGATCGTGCCGCCCCCCGAGACGAGGATCCCGGGATCTATGTCGGCAATGCCCCCGCCGGTCTTGCGGATGGTGCCGTCATTGATCACGCGGTTCTCCTCGCCCGCCGAGCTGCGGTAGTCGCGCAGCCGGGCGCGGGCGCCGTCGAATTCCAGCACGCCGCCCGCCGCGACGGTCACGTCGATGCCGATATCGGGCGCATCGTCGATGCCGAGCCGCAGCTCGGCCTGTTCGATCACCGCGGTTCCCTCGATGGCCAGGTTTCGCGCCACCGCCATCACCGCCGATCCCGGATCCGAGGTTCCGGTCCAGGGGCTGCCGAAGAGCGCCTCCGCCCCGGCGCCGACGATCAGCGTTCCCGCGCCGGCGAGCGTGCCGCCGGTCTGCACCAGACTTTCCGTCACGGTCAGGTCGGCCCCGCCGGTGACCGTGCCGCCGGCGATCTCGAGATTGGCGATGGCGGCATCGGCCTGCACGTCGAGCGTGCCGCCGTTCAGGCGCAGGTTGGCCACGGTGACCGGACCGTCGATGACGAAGGTTGCGCCGGAACCGATTTCGAGGAAGCCGTCCTCGGTCAGGAAGACGCCGCTGCCTTCGATCTGGACCCCGCCCGAGACCGAGCTGGCGCCGCCCCCGGATTTGACGACGAGCCCGTCATTGACCAGCGCATTGCCCGAGGAGGCTGCGCCGCCGGTCGAGCGGTAGATGTCGAGATCCGAGGCCTCGCCGACCAGCCGCAACGTGCCCGAAGCATCGACCAGCACCCGCCCAGGCGTGTTGACGTTCTGTCCCAGCCCGGCGTCGTTGTAATAGTCGCCCAGCCGCAGCCGCAGCCCCTCGAAGCTCGCCTCGCCGCCGATCACCAGATCCTGCCGCAGGTAGAGCGTCGCGGTGCCGTCCGGCCCGGCGCCGATCTCGGCTTCGGCGCCGTCGGCGATGATCACCTGGCCGGTGCCGCCGAAGGTGCCCGCGCGCCAGTCGAGGCGGGTGTCCACCGTCAGGTCGCCCGGACCGGCCAAAGTCCCGCCGCGGAAATCGAGACGGGCAAGCGTCACGTCCTCCGCCGCCGAGACCGTGCCGCCGAGCACCGCCGCGAGGTCCAGGAGGCCGGCATCGGTGTCGCCGTCGAGGATCAGCACGCCGCCATTCACCGCCAGCCGGCCTTCGGCGGCATCCACGGTTCCCTCGTTGCGGGCAAAGGCGACATTGGTCGTCTGGCTGCCGAGGCTCGAGGTGATCCCGCCGAGATTGACCAGGCCGACCGCCTCGCCTGCGCCGAAGAAGCCGCTGTTGTAGATCCGGATCTCGCCCGCGGTATTGCGGAAATCCAGCGTGCCGGTTTCGGCGACGGTCAGGAAGCCGGGCAGGTCCACATAGCCCGGGATCGTGCCGTCATAGTAGCGGTAGCCGAGATAGAGGTTGGCGTTTCCGAAGGCCGCACCGCCGGCCAGCGTCATCTCGCGGCCGAGATAGAGCGTCCGGGTGCTGCTGCTCTCCTCGATCGGAAATCCGAATTGCGCGGCGCCGCCCTCGGCGAGGGTGATCCCGCCGCTGCCGGTCAGCGCCCCGCCGGTCCAGTCGAAGCGCCCGCCGACCGTGACGTCTCCGGCGCCGTCGAGCCGGCCGCCCGAGACCTCGAGCCCGCCGAGGACCAGGTCGCCTTCGGCCCGCACGGTCGCGCCGCTGATCACCAGATCGGACAGTCCGCCGTCGATCGCGGCCTGCGAGATCGTCGAGACGCCGTTTTGCAGAACGAACCGGCCGTTGCCCGCGTCGAAGCTGCCGGTGAAATCCTGCAGCATCAGTCCGGAGGTCCCGGTTCCGGACTTGACGATCGCGCCGCTGCCGGTCAGCCCCGAGAGCGCGTTGCCCGAGGTGTTGTCGTAGAGAGAGCTGTCGCGGCCGAATTCGACGGTGCCCCCGGCGCCGACATCGATCAGGCCCGGCACGTGGTCCGTGCCGTCATTGCGGCCGAGATAGAGGCGGGCATTGTTCTCGAAGACGAGCGTGCCGCCGACCGAGAGCGTGGTGCCGAGATAGGCATTGGCGAAGGGATAGGCGCTGCCGATCCGGGCGGTCGCGTCTTCGGCGATGGAGAGGCCGCCGTCCAGGGTGACGCTGCCGCCGTTCCAGTCCAGCTCGGCGATCTCCGCCGCTCCGGCGCCGGCGAGCGTGCCGCCGGTGATCGACAGCGCGGCCAGGGTCACCTCCTCGTCGATGGTGACCGTGCCGCCGGAGATCTGCAGCCGGTCGAAGCCCGCATCGACCAGGTCCTGGGTCAGCAGGAAGGCGCCGTCGGTGATTTCCAGGATGCCGTCCCGGAAGTCGAAGCTGCCGGTCTGCGTCCCGAAGAACGCCGCGCCCGAGGCCCCGCCGCCGGTCTTGACGATCCCGCCCTCGTTCAGCAGGCCGGAGGCCGTGTTCTGGGCCGGATAGTTGACGTTCATGTCGGCGAACGGGCTGGAGAAGGTATAGGTGCCGCCCGGCGCGATGCGCAGCGCCCCGTCGGCATAGTCGAACTGGGCGGTTTCGGAATTGTACGTCCGGGTGCCCAGGCGGAGATCGGCATTGGCATGGTCGACCTCGCCCTCGACGATGATGTCGCGGCCGAGGGTCGGATAGCCGATGCTGCGGTATTCGTCCGGGTCGTAGGGATGGCCGAGGGTCAGCAGCGCGCCCTCCGGCACCACCACGTCGCCCGCGCCCGAGAAGGTGCCGCCGGTGACCGCCGCCGTGCCCGTCAGGGTCAGCGTGCCCGGCCCGCCGACCGTGCCGCTGGCCATCTGGAAATTCCCGAGCGTCACGTCGTCCTCGAGGATCAGCGTGCCGCCCTCGAGCTTCAGCCCGGCGAAGAGATCCAGATCGTCCTCCGAGGACAGCCGCAGCGTGGCGTTGGCCGGGATCGCGATGAAGCCGTCCTCGATCACCACCTCGCCGAGCGACTGGGCAAAGGGCACCACGGTCGAGGTGCCGCCGCCGGTCTTGCGCAGCGTGCCGAGGTTCTCGATGCCCGCATCGCTGCCGGAGACGCCGAGGAGGATGTCAGAGTTGAAATTGGCCAGCTCCAGCTCGGCGCCGGCCGCGATGGTGAACCTGCCGCCGACATTGACGTTCTGTCCGAGATCGGCGTCGTAATCCTGGGTGCCGAGATAGAGGCGGTTCGACCCGACCACGCCCGAGCCCGCAAGCAGCAGGTCGCGGTAGAGATAGGAACTGGCCGGAGAGGGCGGTGCAACCTCCGGGTCGAAATCCCGGCCGAATTCGGCAACCGCGCCGTTTTCCACCGTCAGCAGGCCGCCGCGCTCGAAGGTGCCCGCGGTCCAGTCGAGTTTCTCGGTGACGTTGACCGTGCCCGCCCCGCCGAAAATGCCGCCCTGCATCTCCAGCGTGCCGATCTCGGCGGCGGTGCCGATCTCGACCCGCGAATTGAAGCTGCCGCTCAGGATCAGTTCGTCGAGGATCGCGTCGAATTCCGTCGCCAGCGTGGTGTTGAAGCCGATGGTGATCGGCGCCTCGGCGACCAGCGATTTCAGCGCGACGGTGCCGAGATTCTGCAGCGCGACGCCGCCGGTGAGATTGCCGACGAAGACGTCATCCTCGGCCTCCGGCACCCGGCCCGCGCTCCAGTTCTCTGCCGTGCCCCAGAGCCCGTCGCCGGCTGCGCCGGTCCATTCGTTCGAGAAGCTGCCGAGCTCGAAGCCGAGCTCGATATCGGTCTCCGAATAGGCATTGCCCGCCAGGTCGGTGATCCCGCCCCCGGGCAGGGTCATCACATGGGCGCCCTCTTCCAGCTCGGGATAGACCAGCCGCACCACGCGGTCGCCGGACAGGAGCAGCGCGATGTCGGGATCGACCAGTCCGGATGGCCCGGTCAGCCGGAAGGCGGCGGCCGGGTCGGTCTCCGGGTCGAGCGGCTCGTCGAAGGTGAAGGTGAAGGACCGCTTCGAGCGGCCGTAGAGCGCGCCTTCCTCCAGCGTCGAATCGATCAGCATCGGCGGGATCGTGTCCGGCACGATCTCGGCCTCGATCAGCTGGCTGAGCCCGATATTGCCGCCCGTGTCTGTGGCACGCACCTGCAGGGTCACGTCGCGCGCGTCCTCGCCCTCGGCCAGGAGCGGAATCCGCGCGCTCAGGTCGAACGGATAGGAGATGTCGACGGAGATCGGATCGCCGTTGACCAGCAGCGAGACCGATTTCAGCCCGGCATCGTCGGTGATCGTGGCATCGAGCGAGAGCAGGGTGCCTTCGAGGATCTGCACGCCGGGCGTGTCCGGGTCGACATCGAGGCCGGATGCGGCCAGAGCGACCTCGGGCGGCACGCCGGAGGTGTCGAAGGGCTGGAAGTTGACGATGTGCAGCTTGCCGTCCGTCGTGCCGACATAGCCGACGCCGGCGGCGATCGCCACGTCCGTCGGCCTGGTGTCGATCTGGTAGCGGGTGATCAGCGCGCCGGTATCGGCACTGTCGGCGGTGTTCACCACGTCGATGGCATCGGTGCCGAAGACGCCGCCGGGATCGCCGACCAGCAGGCCGCGGCCCGCGCCGTTCAGCGCAATGGCGGTCCCTGCCAGCGAAGTGTCGTCGGCGCCGCTGATCAGCGCGGGCGCATCCGGGTCGGAGACGTCATAGGTCTGGTAGCCGCCCTGGAAGCCGTTCCCGGCCGGGATGTAGACGATGCCCTCGGCGGCAAACATCTTGCGGTCGCCCGAGGACAGCGCGGTCGACACGCTGCCGCGGGAAACCAGCTCGTCGCCGAACAGCTCGATCACGCTCAGGCTGCCGCGGTTGTCGAGCGCATAGGCGAAGGCGCCGTCCTGCGCGAGGCTGCGGACCGAGGAGACGCTCGGGCCGAGATTGACGCTGTCGAGCTCCTCGCCGGTCGCCAGATCGAAGAGCCGCAGCGTGCCTGCGACGGCGGCAAGCGCGCGGCCGTCGCGGGCGGTGACCTGGCTCACGCCGGTGGCCACGGTGCCGAGATTGGCGGGGGCGGCAGGATCCGCGAGATTCCAGGCCGAAAGCGTGCCGTCGGTGCCGAGCACCAGGAGCTGCTCCAGCGCCGGATCGAAGGCGCCGCCCTTGACGTCCGCGATGGCGGTGACCGAAGACAGAACCGGCTCGCGCGGGTCGGTGACGTCGATCACCGACAGCCCGGTTGCCGTCAGCACCAAGAGCGGATCGCTGGCCGTGCCCCCGGCATCGAAGCCGCGGGTCGCGAACATTGCCTTGATCTCGCCGTCGAGCTCCAGCGTGCGCACGACGCCGAGATTGGTGGCGAAGGGATCGAGCGCGGCCACCCCGGCGGCGAGGGCGTCGAAATCCGAAATCCCGTCGCCGTTCGAATCCGCGTTGATGTCCGAGGTGCCGATGGCATGTTCGATATCCGCGGCCAGCCCGTCGAAATCGGCGTCGACCGCGGCGGAGGCCTTGAACACCAGCCCCGAGGTCAGGTCGGTGCCCTGGCCCGAGGGCGAGGTGGTGCCGTAATTGACCGCCACGAGGCCGCTTTCGGGATCGAAGACCGTGATCTTGTAGTCCTCCTCCGCCGGAAGGAAGACCATGAGATCGCCGTCCTCGTCGGAGACCGTGCGCAGCGTGTCGCCGGCGATGTCGATCGCGACATAGTCATTGCCCCAGTCGAAATAGAGCAGGTCCTCGTAGGAGGTGGCCGCCGCCGCGACCTCGGTGACCGGGGAGGCGGCATCGTTCGAGGAAATGGCGATCGCGCCGCGCGACAGCCCGGGCGCGACCCCGGTGAAGGACACGCCGAAGCTGAAGGTCTCGCCGGTGGACAGGGTGATCGGATCGGCGGCAAGATCGGCGGGCAGGCCGGTGAGGGCAAAGGACGCTGCAGAGGGATCGAGCGTGATCGCGTCGATGACCAGATCCTCGACGCCCCGGTTTGCGATGGTGAACATCTCCGCCGCCGTTTCGGCCGTGCCGCGGTCGACGCCCCCGATGTTGGAATTCTGCGTGGTGACCAAGATCGACGGCCCTGCGGTGACGGCGCTTCCGGCGACGGCGATGTCGGCGAGTCCGTTCCCGGCATTCGATGCGAAGCTGACCGTCGTGTCCTGCGCCCCGGGCCCGGCGGGATCGAAAACGATGTCGAGAACCAGCGTCTCGCCCAGTCCCAGTTCGAGCGGCCCGTCCAGCCCCTCGACGGAAACGGCGGAAGAGGCCGACCAGACGCCGTCGAGCTCCAGCGGTTCCGAGCCGATGGAGATGATCTGGATCGACCGGACGGCCTGTTCGCCGCCGGGACCGTCGGCCAGGACGGTGCCGAACTCCACGTCTCCTCCCAGAAGCAGCCCCGTGGCAAGGTCGAAGACGGCGACGGCAACGCCCTCGATGGGCGCGCCCTCGCCCTGCGGGTCGTTGTATCCCTCGATGGCATCGGCAAGCTCGACCGAGATCGCCTTCTCGTGGACGAAGGCATGGTTGCCGCCGCATCCGCAGAGGAACTCCGCGCCGGTTTCCACGGCATCGGCGACGATGCTCGCGGCGGTCTCGAGGACCAGATCGAAGGCGCCGAGCGCGTAATGCGCGACGTAATAGGACAGCGCGGCCTGGGCCTCTGCCACCGTGTAGCCGATGTTCGAAGCGAGCTTGAGCGCGCCGTCGGTGATGCTGGTCACGCTCAGGTTGGCGTTGAAATCGAGCCCCTGCTGCATGAAGTCGGTGCTGCCGGCGACGCCGCCGACATTGACCACCTTGGTGCCGCTGGAATTGCCTGTGTGCCTCAGCCCCAGCGTGTGGCCCAGCTCGTGCGCGGCGGTCTTGGCCAGCGTGTTCTCCAGCGCGGTGGCGGTCGCCACGGCACGGTATTCGAGCGGCGTGTTGATGTAGCTTTCGACGGTGCCGGTGAAGCTCTGGTTGATCGCCTTGTCGAGGCGGAAGTTCTGCTCCGCCTTGGACCAGTCGGCGCGGTCGTCCACCACCGACTTGATGTCCGCCGCCTTGTCGATGCCGCCGCCCGGGGCGCTGTCGCCGAGAAGACCGCCCGAGGAGGTGGTCAGGAATTTCAGCGTCATCAGGTTGGAGTCGCCTGCAGCCCCGGGCGCCAGCCCGGCATTGTAGGGCGTGAAGAATGCCTCGGTCTTGGTCTTGATGGCCGCCGCGATGTCGGCGCGCTCGGTATTGGCCGCCGGCGGCATGGCATTGTCGGAATTGTCGAACAGCTGCTTCTCGGCCGCCGTGGTGTTCGCCGTGGTGTTGGCGTCGGTGCCGTTGGCTATGGCCGCGAGCGTGGTGACGATCGACGCCGTGTCGACGAGGAATTTCTGCACCTCCGCCCCCTTGCCCTTGAGGGCGATCGCGCCGGGGACGTCGTTGCCGCCGTCATACTTGAAGTTCAGCTGCGTGCTCTGCGATCCGGTCGCGCCGGGATCGAAGGTGATCTTGGAATTGCTGGCCTGGAAATGGGTCGTGTCGGCCACCTCGACGGTCAGCCCGTCGGTCCCCTTCACCTCCAGCGGCACCTCCCGCGCAACGCCGTCGACCACCGCGTCATTGAATTCCGTCTGTGCATCGGTGTGGTTGTCGTCGGTGGCATCGACATAGCGGGTGACGAAGATCTCCTCCTTGGTGACGGTCTGGTTGCCATCGGCATCCTGCACCCGTTCGGTGATGGTGATCTTCGAGCCGTAGAGCTGGTTCTTCTCGACGTTCTTCAGCCCGCCCGCGCCGAACATCTCCTCGAAGGTCTTCATCGAGAAGGCAAAGCCGCGCTCGGCATTGGTGCCGGCGCGCAGGGTGAATTCCGTGTCCGTCAGGCCCAGGTTTCCCGATTTCTTGGCGAAATCCGCCAGCGGGCCGTCGATCTCGATCTTGACGTTGATCCAGGGCTGCTCCTTGTCCTCGAGATCCTCGGCGGCCTCGGGGCAGTCCTCGTCGCCCCCGGGCGAGGGCGGGGTTTCCTCGAGCGGATCGGGCGCGGTCCATTCGCGCTTGAAGCGGATGCCGCCTTCGCCGTCATGGCTGTAGAGTGCCATCACCTCGGTCTCGTCCGCCTCCTCCGGATCGGGGACCTCCGGATCCTTCTCGTCCGGGCCGAGCGGATCGCCGCCGTTGCAGCCGTTGCCGCCCGGCGGCGTCAGCCCGTGCCAGCCGGGCTTGGTGATGCCGGTACCGGGGTCCGAAGTCACGGTCTTGCCGTCCGCCGACACGGTCGCGGTGCCCTCGATCACCAGCCGCCCGGTGGTGTGGTCGAAGGACAGGATGTTGAGCTTGGTCCCCGGCGCTGCGTCGAACACGTTCGGCAGCGTCAGCTCGGCGGGCGTGGTGAAGACCGCCGAGTCCGGCGACTGGATCGTCAGGTCGAAGGTGTGCTGCATGACCCCTTCGGGCAGCATGTCGAGCACCAGTTCGGGCGGCACGGTCGAGATGCCGACTTGCGCGCCCTCGACCGGATTGCCGCTGGCATCCACCGCGCTGCCGGGCTGCACCACCAGCCGGATCGCCTCGCGCTGTTCGGTCGTCAGATCCTGCGCCGCCTTGGCCGGGACGCCGATTTCGGTCGCCTCGGTCTCCGAAAGCTCCTTGAGGATGTCGGTCTGCACCCGCGGCAGGTAGACCTCGCCGCGCCCGGCAACCGCCTCGCGCTCCTCCACCGTGCCCATGCCGGCCATCAGCGTGTTGGCCTGGCCCGCGATGATGGTCACGTCCATCACCATCTCGGGCCAGAACACGCCCTCGGGCGCGTTGGTCGCGGTGCGGCCCTCGACGGCGACCTTGACGTTGCCCGAGGGCAGGTTGGTCAGCTCGAAATAGCCGTTCTCGTCGGTGATCGCCTTGATGTGCTCGAGCCCGAGGACGAAGACCTCGGCGCCGGCGATCGGGCTGAGGAACACGTCGTCCCCGGTGAAGTCCGTCCCGTCCGGCCCGACCGAGTAATCGTCCACCGTCAGGGGCTTCAGGTCGTCGCCGGGATCGACCACATAGCCCGAAAGCGTGGTGCCCGGCACCGCGGTGGTCGACACGGTGGTGAAGTCCGACACCAGGTCGCCGCCTTCGGTGCCGTCGCCATCGCCGTCGAGCGCGGTGCCGTCGAGCGCCTTGACCCCGTCCGTCACGGCCAGCTTGATCTTGGTCGCGCCCGGCATCGCGCCCTCGGGGAAGACCCAGGCCTTCAGCCCGTCGGCCGAAACCTTGACCGCAGAGGGCAGCCTCTGGCCCGCTGCGCCGGTCAGGAACACCGTGTCCGCGGTCACCGTGTCCGGATCGACTGCGCGCGAGAAATGGATCTCGGGACGGAAGGTGGCGCCGACCTCGGTTGCGCCGGAGGCCGGGGAGACGTCGGTGACGACGAAGGGCACCGGTTCGTCGAGGATCAGCGCGAAGTCCTCGCGGATCGAATTGCCCGCGGCGTCGGCGGCGATCACGCTGACGACATGTTCGCCCTCGCCCACTGCCGAGAGATTCAGCGCCCGGTCGAAGGCGCCGGTCGACTTGTTGAAGGTCAGCGAATAGGTCCGGCCGCCGTCGATCTGGTAGGCCAGCGCGATGACCGGCGCGCCGGTGCCGTCGATGGTGCCCGCCAGCCGCGCCGCGGTGCCCCTGAGCGCGCCGTCTTCCAGGCTGGTCAGCTCCAGCTCGGGATCGGCGGTGTCGACGGTGACGGTGGAGGTCACGGTCTTCGACAGGTTGCCCGCGGCATCTTCCGCCCGGAAGGCCAGCGTATAGGTGCCGTCCGCCGTGGCCTCGCCGAGCGCGGCTGAGAACCCGCCCTTGGCGTCGAAGGCCAGCTCCCGCACCTCCGCGGGCGTGTCCGGGTTGCCGTCGTCGATCGTGACCCGCAGCTTCGCGACCCCGGACAGCGTGTCGAGGGCGGCGCCGTTCACGGCGAAGGGCAGCCCGGAGGCGTAGCCGAAGGCGACGTCGAGGATGACCACCGGCGCCGCGGTGTCGGTCACGCTGTCGAACGCGTTGAGCGCCCATTGCGCGACCTCGGCCCCCTGCGCCAGGCCGGCCGTGTTCGAAAACGCGTAATGCACCCCGGCCCAGAGCCGCGAATTTGCATTCTCTTCCGCCGCCTCCCAGAAGCTGCCGAAGCTCCGCTCGACCCCGGCGAGGCCGAGGCTTTCGGTGGTGAAGCCGGTTTCGCCGCCGAACAGCGCGGTCAGCGCGCCGGCGGCGGCGCCGGAGGACACCGAATGGCCCGAGACATATTCCGGATGCGCCGGCGCCAACATGAAGGGCTGCCACGCCTTGTCCGCCGCGGTGGCCGGGTTGCCGTCGGTCTCCGCCATCCGGATCGCGTCCTGCGGCCGCCACAGGCCATAGGCGTATTTCGAGTCCCAGGCGGCGATCATCGCGTCGGCCATCGACACGTTCAGGATGGCCAGCGCCCGCGCCGACTCCGAGGACGAAGCGCCGCCGGCCTTCATCAGGTCCGTGGCGATCGAGTTCCAGTGCCCCGGCGTGGTCTCGGTCCCGCGGCCGTCCTTCCAGAAACGTGCCGCCTCGGACATGTCCGCCGTGCGCGTCGTCGAGGTCGCCGAACCCAGCGATTTCACCTCGTTGACCGCATCGGCATAGGCCTGGCTGTTCAGCGCGGGCGGCGCGCCCACGCGGAACTGGTCCGCTCCGGTCAGTGCCCAGGGGGTCATGGTCGCCCATTGCGGATCGACCGCGACCTCGTAGAGCGGTCCGGTCTCGCGCCATTTTCCGGGATCGGCGCTGCCGGGATAGGTCTCGAAATCGTCCCAGCCGTCGGCGCTGCGGATCCGGATCATCTGGTCGGCGACGGCCTGTCCCAGCGCGATGCCGGCATCTTCTGCCGCACCGTCGGGCACATCCGCCAGCGCCTCGGCCAGATAGGCGTCGAGCGCGTCGCGGAAGGCCGGATAGGCATAGCTCAGGACCGCGTGCGAAGCCTGGGCGATGGCCGCGGCCAGGCTGGCCCCGTCTGCGGCGGTCTCGTCCACCATGAAGGCCTGCGTGCCGTCGATGGCCGCGATCACGTCATGCACCGCGACCGACTGCATCGCGAGGACGCGCGACGCGCCGGTGCCGATATCGGCATTGCCGGCAATGGCTTCGAGCGCAATGTCGTTCCAGACCAGCACCGGCTGGCCCTCGACCGCGGCGATGCCAGTGATCTCGAGCAGGGTCTGGCTGCTGTTGCCGGCCGCGTCGGTGGTGGTGACCACGATGTCGTTGGTGCCCAAGGCCACGGCCACGCCGTTCAGCGCGAAGCTGCCATTCGCCGCGACGACGCTGGAGATGCCGCCGGCCTCGACCGTGGCCCCGGGCTCGCCCTGGCCGGTCAGCTTCACCGAGCGGAGCGACGTGATGGCGTCGCCCGCGGTGCCGGTATCCGAGGACACGGCCAGCGCGGCCTGCACCGCCTGGATCGCGGTATCGACCTGCATGGCGAAGCCGGTCTCGGCGCGCTGCCCGTCGCCGCCGGTCGCGCGCAGCGTGACGGCATGGAGGCCATCGCCGATCGCCCGTCCGAGCGCTTGCTCCAGCGCCGCCCGTCCGAGCGAGAAGGTTCCGTCCCCAGCGAGCGCCGCCGTGATGTCGGCGAAGGCACTGCCCTCGCCGAAGCGCAGCTCCAGCTTCGCGATACCGGCATCGTCCGAGACCTGCCCGGCAATGGCCGGATCCGAGGTGATGCCGTCCGACGCGCTGCGCCCGGTGTCATTGGCCAGCCCGGAGGAGAGGAAGACCGGGGCATCGCCGCCGTCGCCGATCAGCGCCTCGAGCTCCTCCGCGCCGAGGCGTTCCTCCCCGGCCGTGCCCGCGCCGAAGACCAGCACCGGCATGTCGCCGAGGCCGCCGCCCTCCAGCACGGCGCCGGCAAAGCGCAGCGACCCGCCGCCCGCGAACCCGGCGCTCGCCGCCTTCGAGGCCCGCGCGCTCGTCGTGCTGAAGCAGCCCCGCGCGGCGCTCGCCCGGCTCGCCCCCTTCCTCGGCAGCCATCCGGATCATGACGGCATCTGCACCAGCCATGCCATCGCCACCGCCTTCGACGGAGACCACGCCGCCGCCGCGGACATGCTGGAGCCCTTGTGCCAGCGCGGCGCACTCGATGCAGAGGCGCTGAACGTGCTGGGCAGTTCGCTGGCCTTTCTCGGGCGGCTTGACGAGGCCCGGCAGGTCCTGCTCGGCGCCGCCCGATCCGGCAGGCTCGCCATGTCCGGGCTCTACAACCTGTCCCGCCAGACGGACCTGTCGGCCGAAGCCGAGATCATCAGCCAGATCGAAGAGGTGTTCGACACCCCCGCTGCACCGCGCACCGACCGGGAAATGGCCGCCTATGCGCTGGCGAAGAACCGCGAGGACCAGGGCGACACCGCGACGGCCTTCCGCTATCTGGCAATGGCCAACGCCCTGAAACCGGACGAAGATATCCGCCGCTACATGGACAGCGTCCGCGCGGTTGCCGGGCGCGCCCCTGCGGTGGCCGCCCGGATATCCGCACCGCCGCCGCAGGGCCGGACGCCCCGCCCGGTCTTCATCACCGGCCTGCCGCGCTCCGGCACGACGCTGGCCGAACAGATCCTGCTGCGCCACAGCCGCACCGCCACGATCGGCGAAAGCACGCGGCTGGCCGAGGCCTACAACACGCTCTGCGCCGGCGACGGCCCGATCGATCCGCAAGCCTTCCGGGACGCCTATCTCGGCAATCTGCCGCCGGAGGCCGCCGATTCCGAGGTGCTGCTCGACAAGATGCCCTCGAACGCGTTTCTCTGCGGCCTCGCGCTCAAGGCCATGCCCGAAGCCCGGGTCCTGCATTGCCGCCGCCATCCGATGGCCTGCGCCTTCTCGGCCTTCCGCATCCGCTTTGCCGAGGGGCATGACCACGCGCACCGTTTTGCCACTCTCGCCGAATTCCACCGGCTCACGGAAACGGCAATGGCCCGCTGGGCCAAGGACTTCCCCGGCCGGATCCTGCCCGTTCTCTACGAACCGCTGACCGAAGCCCCCGCGGCCTGGATTGCCCGGATGGCCCGGTTCTGCGGCCTGGAGATGGAGGAGGGTCTGGCCGACTACCGCGGCAGCACCGGGACCGTTCAAACGGCAAGCCTGCGCCAGGTGCGGCAAGGCATCTACCGCGGCAGTTCCGGGAAATGGAAAGCCTATGCCCCGCATCTGATGCCTCTGATGGCCGAGCTGATCGAAGAGATCGCGCATTACGAGGTCGAGATCGAACAATGCATCGCGCGGCAGGCGGCGGGCGCAAACCTGGCCGAACCCGGACCGAACCACGGCGGATGGAGCGGATCAGGCAGCGGCCCTGCCCCTGGCGCGGAGGCGGCAGCCTTCGAATTGAGCGGGGCTCAGGCAGCCCGGAGCTGAATGCAGGACGCAGCTGCAGGCTTCGATCAAGCCGGGACTCTGACCGGGAGTCCGCGCAGGTTCCATGCTCCGACAGGCAGGCCTCCTCCCCCGTCAGCACCTTCGCGCAGCACCCGGCCTTTGCGATCCGCGCCTTCCGCCCCCGGAGGCAGTCCGACCCGCCGCGCGAACCGGCTTGACGTCATGCGGACAGCCGCGGCGGCGCAACGCCTCAAAGACACCGTGTCCGGCAAAACTGCCGCGATGCAGGTCCGACGCATGCCGGGAGGCTGTCCGACCGGAAGACGCGGCCGGGCAAGAGGCACCGCACGCTTGCTTCCCCAAGCGGCTTCGCTGCAGGACAATGGTCGAGACCGGGGCCGAAACCCCGCCACCATGGACCGGAAGGAGCGGACACGCTGGCGCCACCGGTCCAAGCCTCGCGGGAGCGCGTCGTTGGCAGATGACGCAGCCCGCCGTCCATCGGGCTCGGGCCGATGACGCCATGATAAGTGCCCTGAAGCTGGTCCGGGCCATGGACCCCGGGCCCTTGGCGATGAACGGAAAATGGCCGTCCCCTTTCGGGACATTGCTACGCAATGTCCTATCGGGCAGCGGACAGCTGCGGCGCGGCCTCGCGGTGCGCCAGGAATGAAGAGGATCGGGAAACCGTCCGGGGGACGGTTTCGCCGACGAATGCCATCTCCTTGCGCGACATGTCCATGGTCAGCAGCCGACCGCGGTTCCTGGCCCGAACACGACGCGCTGAAGCGGCGCGGGTCGCTGCTCGTCCGGCTGGACAAGGACATGACATGGCTCGCGCCGAAGGCAGGCAAGGCCGGGCACCCGCCGGTCTTCCCTGAACGAAGAGGAGCCGCAGACAGTCCGGGGGAGTTCGGTTCGATCCGCGCCAGCGGCAAATCCTCCGGCGGGGGTCGCTCCGGTCCTCCTCAGGAGGCAAACTGTCCCCGCGGACAGTTTGAGGAGGGAACGGGCGGAGCCCCTGAGGGCCGGACGGGCGGAGCCCTGCCCGGCAGATGCCATCCAAGTCTGCCTGATGGTCACGGTCGCGGTCGGCTTGCCGATCCGGCAGATCGAGCCATGGGAACGCCACGGGTCCGAGTGACCATGGCGAGGTGGATTGTTCTCCAGCATCCTCGAAATGGCGGGCGAGGACTGGCCGGGGGCTGAGTTCTCCTCACTCAGCCACCGTCAAAGGGCATTGTTGCAGAAGTCGGCTTCAGGACGCGATGCCCCTTCCCCTATATGAGGTCAGGCCACGCGCCCGATCTCGGCGGTGCCGAGGGCGTTGAAGCGGTTGATCAGGGCAACTCGGATATGGATTTCGGCGGTCTGGCGGTCGGGGTCCCTTGAAGCGATCCGCTCGCCGAAGGATTTCGGGTTCGGCTTGGCCGCATAGTGAATATCGGCCCAGTCCGCGATCCCGGGGGCAAGCTCAGTCCGCGGCGGCCCATTCGCCGCGGAGTTCGGTCAGGCGGGCTCGCCCACCGTCATCGGCCCGGCGCGCAGCCGGTCGAGGCGGGCCTGTCCGACTTGATCAGTGCTCAGGGTGTGGGAGGCGATGGCCCGCCCGATCTCCACCGCCGCCGCGCCGACGGGGCCCTTGGGCGACGCCTCCGGGACGGCCTCAGGCCACGCCGGTGGAGCCGAAGCCTCCGGCGCCGCGCTCGGTCTCAGAAACGGCGTCAACCTCGACGATTTCCGGGCGGCGCACATCCGCAATCACGGCCTGTGCGATCCGGTCGCCATGCGTGACGGTGAAGGTTTCGCTGCCAGCGTTGAGGAGCGCGACGGCGACCGGGCCACGATAGTCGAAATCCACGGTGCCGGGGCTGTTGGGCACCAGGATCGAATGGCGCGTCGCCAGCCCCGAGCGTGGCCGGATCTGCATCTCGGTGCCCAGCGGCAATTCGACGATGAAGCCCGCAGGGATCAGCGCGACCTTGCCGGGGGCGATCTCGACCGGCCCCTCGGGCAGACAGGCCCGCAGATCCATTCCCGCAGCCCCGGGAGTCGCATAGGCCGGCAGCGGCAGGTCGTTGCCCGCGAGGCGCAGGAATTTCAGCGTGTTCATGTCTTTCCCTTTCCGTTACGTGGTTTGGAGCCGACGAGTGAGTCGTCGCCACGCATTGTCTCGATAGCGCGTTTCCGCGCCGAGATCTCCGCCTCCCGCCCGGATGTTTTCGGGAGACTGTCGCGGCCCTTCTGCCCGGGCAGGCTGAACCGGGGGGTGCCACGGGGCGGGGGCCAGCGCTTTCGGAAGAGGCCTTGGCTGCGGGTTGTCTTGTTTCACAAAGACGGTCTGGGATTCACATCGTTAATCCAATGTAGTCGCGGGCTGGCCAGAGTAGACCGGCGAAACCGGCCTGCAAGACCGCCAACTGGCGTAGCTAGCGAGCCGCTGCGCGCCAGCGGTCCGGGCGCAACGGCGAGCGAGGTTCTGAAGCAGCGCGGATCGCTGACCGTCTGGTCCGATCCTTCGACGCAATGCGAGGCCATCCCATCGGGACGCCGCGGCCGCCAGCAGGCCTATGGCGGATGAGGAGGATCAGGAAACCGTCCGGGGGAGTCCGGGCCGGTCCGCGCCAGCGGCGGATGCTGCTCGATGCGGTTGGGCTGGGCTTCTTCGCGGTGGCGGGCTGCCACAAGGCGCTGACCCATGGGCTGCCGCTGCTGTCGGCGATCCTGCTCGGCGTAATGACCGGCGTCGGCGGGGGCGTGCTGCGCGACATGATGGCGGCCGAAATCCCCCGCGTGCTGCGCGAGGACATCTATGCCGCCGCCGCGCTGGCCGGGGCGGCGGTCTATGNCGGCCGCCTTCCATTTCGCCTGGCCGCTCTTGCCCTCGGCGATCGCCGNCGATCCTGGTGACCTTCGCGCTGCGCGTCGGGGCCGAGCATTTCGGCTGGAAGCTGCCGCGCGCCCCCTGGTCCTGAACCGGGCGGCGCAGCTTCTCGAGCCGCCTGCCGAGGAAGAACGCCGCGATCCCCGCCGAACAGGCCACCAGCAACAGGCGCGGGTCCTTCAGCGAATCCGGCGGCACGTCGCCGAGGAGCACGTCGCGCATCGTCCCCCCCGCCACGCCGACCGAAGCCGAGAGCACGAGGATGCCGAACAGGTCCAGCTTCTTGCGGATCGCCACCGTCGCGCCGCTGAGGCCGAAGGCGAAGGTTCCCAGGATGTCGAGCACGTCGACCAGCGTCATGGCGGCTCCCCCGGGGCCTGTGCGGATGGGCATGTCATGGCCGCATCCTAGCGGCAGGGCCGGTCCCGCCAAGCGGAAACCGGCCCCGTCGAGGTCAGGTCAGGTCAGGCCGAGCGGCTGAACCAGCGGCGCAGGCCCCGCGCCTTCGCCGTCGCGGCCTTTGCCAAGGGCTTCGGCTTGGCGGGCTGCGCCTTGGCAGAGGCCAGCCGGGTGCCTGCCAGAGCCACCGCGCCGCCTGCCAGCACTGCCCCGCCGGTGTTGCGCGAGGCAAAGAGCTGGTCTGCCTCGGCACCGTCGACCAGCGTGCCGGTCTCCGGATCATAGACCAGGGCGGCGGATTTGCGGCCATTGCCCTTGCCGTCGGTCACCACCGGATCGGTGCTGTCCTCCGGCGCCGGATCGACCGTTGCCGTGCCGCTGTCCTCTGCGGGCGGCGCGTCCTCCGCATCGACCGCGATGCGGGTCGAAGCCGAGAGCTCCGCCGACATGATTGCCAGATCGTCATGCTCGTAGCCGAGCAGGTGGCCGATTTCGTGGCGCAGCACGGTCAGCAGGTCGACCCCGCCGGACACCAGGCCGCTGTCATAGGCGGTGTCGTCCTCCGGATCGGCTTCGAGGTTCCAGCCCGCGCCAGCCGCCGTCAGGTCGATGGCGATGGTGTTTTCGTCGAGCACCCGCGCCAGGGTCGCCCCCTCGAGATCGGTGACGACGACCTGCACATCGGCCAGCGCATCCGCCTCTGCCTCGGTGACGAAGCCCGCCTCGACCCAGTCTTCGAGCGCAGCCGCGTAGATCCGCTGCACGTCGCCGGGATCGACCGGATCGGCGGCGATATAGGCATCGCCGTCGAGCGCCGCGACGCTTTCCGCCGCCAGCTTCAGCGCCGCTTCGAACTGCTGGTCATTGGTGGCCAGGCGGAACTCCGAGAAGGACGCCTCGCCCTCGATCACCGCCAGCCCGAAGCCGCCATCGACCAGCCCGGCATTGAAGCCGTGCGAGGCGATCTCGGAGCCGTTGACCAGGATGTCGAGCCCGGCGCCCTGGATCGAGACCTTCAGCCGGACCGCCGACCCGTCGAGACTGACGGCATAGGCGGCGTCGATCACCTGGCCGTCCTCCGGCGTGGCATGGCCGACCACCACCCGGTCATTGGCGGTGTCGAGCGCGACGAACTTGTAGTCGAACGCGTCGTAGCGGTCGAAGACGAAGCCCGCCATGCCCTCGGTCTCGATGTCCACCTCCATCTCGAGGATCGAGTTGGTCATCAGCGGGACGCCCAGATCGACGGTCTGCACCGCGGGCGCCGGGCCCATGGCGGTGCCGACCAGCGTGCCGGAGGCCTCGGCCCATTCGCTGGACTGGATCACCCGCGGCAGCTCGGCCACCGGCGGCAGGAAGTCGTCGGTTTCCTCCAGCGTCCATTCCGGCGGCAGGATCTGCACCTTGAAGTTGTCGATCCGCCCCTTCGATCCGACCATCGCCACGCCGACCATGCCGCGGGCCATCGGGATCGGATCGCCGTAGACGTCATAGCGCGGCGCATAGTCGTGGTCGAAGTAGTTCACGCCCGCGACCGCAACGGTGACGTTGTTGCCGTTCACCGCGACCGTGACCCGGTAGGTCTGGTCCGGCTTGATCTGCACCGGCTTGTTCGACTGCCGGACATAGTGGATGCCGGTCTCGTCATAGTAGCCCATGACGATCTTGTTGGTCGAAATGTCGATGCCGGCGAACTTGAAGTCGTTGTCGCTGTAGTAGTCGAAGACCGCGAAGGCATTGGCCTTCCAGCCGGCCGTCGGCTTGTCGACCTGCACATCCGTGACGATCTCGAAATAGCTCGGCTTGTAGTCGTCGAGCAGGAACACCGCAGAGGCGACCGAGTCCGGCGTCTCGGAGGCGATTTCCAGCGCGCCCGCCTCCGCCGTGAACTTGCCGCGGTCCACCGCGAAGCCGTCGCCGGAGCGGTCGTTGAAGTCCGCCGTGCGCAGGATGTCGCGGGCCCCTCCGGGGATGTTGCCGGCCTGAGGATCGGTGGGCGGCCCGGACTGGTCCTGCCAGAAGCCGTGGTCGCGCTGGGTCACCAGCCCGATCTCGCCATGCGGGTTGCCCTGCTGCTGGATCACCGCCGAATAGCGGCTGTCCTGGTCGGCAGTCAGCGCCCCCTGGTCCGCGGCGCGGGTCATGTCGACCCCGTCGCTGGCGGCCTGCGCCGTCAGGAAGTCCCAGAGCTGCGGCGGCACCTGGCGGCTGACCGTCGCGATGCCGAAGGGCGCGAAGGGCACGATGTAGCTGTTGAACTCGCCCAGATGGTCGATCAGCCGGTCGCCGCCCGTGTTGCCGATCAGGATGTCCAGACCGGCCCCGCCGAAGACGCGGTCCTCCCAGGTGTAATGCGTCTCGGGCGTGTCGTTCAGGCCCATGTCGCCGCCGTCGCCGTCGGGATCGTCGGCGGCGCCGAAGGTCCCGTCGTCATAGGAGGTGCCCGGCCCGCCCTGCACGTCATCGGCATTCATCAGGTCATTGCCGAAGCCGCCGTAGATATGGTCGCGCCCGGTGCCGCCGACGATCCAGTCATTGCCCATGTCGCCGAAGATCCGGTCGTCGCCGTCGCTCTGGACGACGCGCTCGGAGCCAAGCACCGGGTCGCCGTTCGGCTCGAACTCGGTGATGCCGGAGAGCGACAGGCCCTCGTTGTCATAAGCGTTAAGGAAGTACTGGCGGTAGCCCGACGGGTCGTCCGAGCCCTTCCACAGCGTGCCGTCCTCGTTGAACAGGATCACGCGGCGCGGGTCGTACTCGTCATAGAGGTAGAACTCGCCGGTGCGCTGCTGGACCGGGGTCGGCTCGTTCCAATGGTCCTCGCCGGTGCCGAAGAGCAGGATGTTGCCCGGATTCCAGGGCCGGGTGAAGTCGGTGCGGACCAGCACCATCTCGTCCGTGCCCGGATTGTCGGGATTGAGCTCATCGTCTTCGAGGAAGGCGCTGTTCTGCGGCAAGTCGCCGGAGAACCAGACCATGTAGCTGTCGCGCAGCGCCTCCTGGCCGCCGATCGCGTCATCGCCCGAGCCGCCATGCAGGAAGTCGTCGCCAAGTCCGCCGAAGATCACGTCATCGGCGAAGTCCGGATCGTGCGACGTCGGATCGGCCGAGGTCACCCGCTCGATCGAGCTGTCGATGATGTCGAAGGGGCTGATATCCACCGACTTGACCAGCTCGCCCGCCCGGTTCAGCAGCGCGCGCTGGACCTGGCCGGGGGTATAGGCCTCTTCGTTCAGCACGATGCCCTGGCTGGTGCGGCTGTCCGGATCGGCATTCAGCAGGCTCCAGACCCCGAACAGCTCCTCGGCGAATTCGGTGCCGTAATTGCCGAAGCTGCGGGTATTGCCCTTCAGGCTGACCTGGCCGTCATCGCTCAGGCCGGTATTGCGGCTGGTGAAGATGCGGCCGTCATCGCCGATCACCCCGTCATTGCCGGTGCCGCCCGAGATCCAGTCATTGCCCCAGCCGCCGACGATGTCGTCATGGTCGGCATCGCCGAAGATGATGTCGTTGCCGCCGCCGCCATAGGCGATGTCGTCGCCGGTGCCGCCATGGATTTCGTCGCCGCCGCCGATATCGACCAGCGACCAGAAGCCGAAGGTGCTGCGCCACAGGTCGCCGCCTTCGGGCACCGCCAGGTTCTTGTCGAGCGTGATGTCGGTATCCAGGTCGAACTTGCCGAGATTGCCGGACACGCCATCGCTGCCGGCATAGTCCGGACCGCCCGCCGAATAGTCGAGCAGCGTCGCGCCGCGGACCACGATCCGCTCGCCGCCCTCGTCGTTGTAGCCGGTATCGCGGACGTTTTCGTTGGCGGTCGTTCCGGTGAGCCCGGAGAACCCGTCGAGATTGACGTCGTAGTTATAGGCCAGGTAGAGCCCGCCGGTCATGAAGGCCACGCCGCCGCCCGTCACCGACAGCGTCGACCGCGTCAGATATTTCGTGCCGTAGAGCGCTTCGTCGGCTGTCGCGTAGATCGCGCCATCGGGTCCGTAGCTGCCGATGTCGATATCGTTGGTGCCGTCGCCATCGGTGTCGAGCACGTCGATGCCGTTGATGCCGACGATCCGGATGATGTCGCCGTTGTCGCCGAGGATCACGTCGGCGTCGCGGGCATTGCGGCCCGCCCCGATCACCGTGTCCTCGCCGAGATCGGGGTCCTCCTCGTCGGTGTTGAGGCCGCTCTCGAAGCCCAGCGTGCCGTCATCCGCCGCCCGCTCGTCATTGCGGTCGGTGCGCGCGCCGCTGCCGCCGAACAGCATGTCCTCGCCGTCGGGCCGCAGATCCGGATGGACCAGGCTGAAGAAGCTCGAGGAGCCGCCAACGATGTCATCCTGGCCGAGGCCGCCGAACACCGTGTCGCAGCCGCCGCCGCCCTCGATGTAGTCGTTGCCGTCCTTGGACGGATCGCCCTCGGTGGCCGCGACGATCTTCAGCGCGCCGACCGGATCGGTCGTCTCGGGCAGCTCGCGCGCCGCGCTGACATAGCGCTCGGGCAGGATCAGCCCGCCGAAGAGCGGGTTGTCCGACTCGGCGCCGATCGAGGTGCCGTCGCCCTTCGTTGCCACGGCGCCGCGGATCGAGCCGTCGCCCTGGATGACGTCATTGCCGAGCTGGCCGAAGATCTGGTCATGGCCTTCGCCGCCCGCGAGATAGTCGTTGCCGAAGCTGCCTGCGCCGGTCGTGCCTTCCTGCACGTCGAAGCTGTGATACTCGGCATAGTCGATCTCGTATTCGGTCCACCAGCCCGGGCCGTTCGGATCGCGGTAGTCGCGCGCGATCGGGTTGCCCTCGCTGTCGAGCGACACCATCAGCACGCCGCTTCCCGGTCCCTGTGCGCTGCCGTCATAGCCCTCGGACAGCGCCCGGTCGGAGCGCGAATACATCATCGTGCCCGCCAGCGTCTGGAAGCGCAGCGAGGTGATGATGCCGCCCTCGGTGCCGCCGCGGCGGTTGAGGTTGACATTGTCGCCGAAGATCAGGTCGTCGCCCTCGCCGCCGTCGAGCATGTCATTGCCCGCGCCGCCGATCAGGATGTCGTCGATCTCGGAGCCGAAGACCACGTCGTCGCCGCCGGTCTGCGGCTCGACCGAGTTGATCTCGAGCACCGTGCCGAGGAAGGTCGTCTGGATCTTCTGCGGGATGCCGTCGGGAACGATCTCGCCCAGATAGAGGCGGCCGACCGGATCGGGCAGGTTCGGGTCGATCACGAACTGGACGACCTCGCCATGGTCGCCGAAGATGATGTCCGGCGTGCCGTCCGGGGTGCCGGACCCGTTACCTTCGATCAGGTCGTCGCCGGCCCCCGGCACGGCCCCGAACGCGGCGAACTGCGCCGCCTGGACCGTGCGGTCGGCAATCCGCTTGCCGAGCAGATCGGCAACCTGGCTGCCTGCCGAGGGATCGATCGAGCTGTCGCCGCGCGGCGCGCCGGGATCGACCGAGGGCAGCGGCGAGAGGTTCACCGTCGTCACGGTCAGGCCGCGGGTCAGGATGTTCACGTTGAACCCGCTGTCGCCGTAGATGTGGTCGGTGCCGCGCTGGCCGATGATGATGTCGTCGCCCGAACCGCCGGCCAGATGGTCGCCGGTCTGCGAGCCGATGATCAGGTCGTTGCCCATGCCGCCATAGGCGGTGATCCCGACCGAACGGAAGACCCCGCCATCCGCCTCGTCCGCGAACAGCGCAGAGGCGTCGATGATGTCGTTGCCGTGCAGGTCGAACGGATTGGCCAGCGCGAAGACCCATTCGTCATCCTCGTTCTCCTGGTCGGGAAGATCGGGGAACGGATTGAAGGGCTTCTCGCCGAATTCCAGCCCGAGCCGGCTGTTCGGCTCGCCGGCATACCAGACGCCGTCCTGGCTGGTATCGCCGTAGATCACCAGCGGGCTGTCCGGCCCGGCGCCGCCGGTGACCACGAAATGGTCGCCGCCGACGCGCTGCAGCGCGGAGCGGGCGATGTCATAGGTGGTGATCCGGAGCGTCGCGGTGCCGTCGGCATCCGCGCAGTCGCCGAGCGCCGCATTCAGCAGCTGCAGCTCCGCCCCGTCGATCGCCGCGATCTGGAAGCCGCCCGCGCGGCCCTCGATGAAGAGCACGCCGCCGACCTGGTAGCCGAGATCCGACCAGGTATCGCCTTCGTTGGCCCCGATCAGCGTGACATAGGTCTCGATCGTCTCGCCGCGCTCCAGCACCTCGATGCGGACATCGAGCACTTCGCTGGTCTCCAGCGCCTCGGCGACATTCACCAGCATCTCCTGGCCGGTGAAGGCGGTCAGCACCACCGCGCCGTCCGACGTGCCGAGCGGATCGCTCAGCAGCAGGACCGAGCCCTCGCCCCAAGTCTCGAAGGTCGGCAGCTCGCCGTTGCCGAGGTCGAAATACTCCGCCTGCGCCGCGTCCTGGATGCCGAGGATTTCGCGGGTATGGGTCTCGCCCTCGAGCTGGATGATCTGCCCGGTCTCGAACCCGGCCTCGGCCCAGGCGCGCCCGTCGGTGCGGGTCAGCTGGTTGCCGTCATCGGTCGAGAAGTCGAAGGTGCCCTGGGTGTTGACATAGAGATTGCCGCCGCCATGCAGCACGGTCAGCCCGCCATGGTCGCTCTGCACCCAGAAGGCCTCTTCCAGCACGAAGCTGTCTCCGTCCTCGCCGGCCCAGGGATTGTCCGATCCATCGCTGGCAAAGTCGGCGGCGTCCCGGAAGGCCGCGACGATGATCGTGTCGCCTTCGGAGAGGTCGCTGACGATCTCGACGATGCGGAATTCCTGGCGGTCCGCACCGATCCCCACCTGCAGCAGATGGCCTTCGAGGAACCCGGCCTCGGCCCAGTTCGACGCCGCCCGGTCACCGGGCTGCACCTGGCTGTTCCAGCGGATCGCCGCGCCGCCGTTGGTCAGCGTCACGCTGGCCGAGAGCACCTCGTAGACCTGCTGGTCCTTGGCGATCAGCTTGACGTCGCCGAGGAAGGCGATGCCTGCCGGGAGCGCCTCGGTGTCGAGCACAAGCAGCGAATTGTCGTTTGGATCGCGGTAGGGTTCGCCGGTTTCCGGATCGATCAGCGGATTGCCGTTGATGTCGAAATACTCGATCGCATCCTCGATCGCGATGATCCGGCCGAGCAGCGTCTCGCTGCCCTCGCCGTCGACGAAGAACACGTCCTGGCCGACGAGGAAGCCCTGCGCCTTCCAGTCGAAGCCTTCGCGGGTGATCACCAGCTTGCCCTGCAGGTCTTCGTTCAGGCCGGCGGCGGGCAGGCCGTCGTCATCGACATCGCCGATCAGGAATTCGTAATCCGGATCGCTCCAGCCCTCGATCGCCTCGAACGCGTTCTGCGCCTGGACGAAGGGCGCCGGGTTCAGCGTGCCCTCGACCTCGAGATAGTCGTTGCCGACGCCGAGCATCAGGTTGACGACCTCGATGGTCGAGACCTGGGCATCGTTGCTGACGCCCGAACTGCCGAAGTTCACCTTGCCGAAGCTGATGCCGCCCGGATAGGTCAGCGTCACCGGTCCCTGGTCCTCGGCGCCTTCGCCGAAGAGCGGCCCCTGCACGAAGGGGAAGACCAGATCCGGCCCCATCCCGAAGCCCGAGAGCGTCGTCTCGGTCAGCACGCCGGAGGTGTCCGCCCAGCTGCCGTCATTGAAGATGTTCAGCACGTCAATCTGCTGGCTCTCCGGCGCCTGGGTGCCGATGGCGATCAGGAAATCGTCCAGTTCGCCCGGCAGCTTGACGCCGTTCGACAGCGAGCGGTCGGCCCCCGAGGGACCGCCCTCGACCGCGAGCGGACCGCGCAGGTCGCTCAGGCGGTGCGGCTTGACGGGGAAGATCTTCACGCCCTCGCGGGTGGTCGGCACGTCGTAGAACGGATCGGCCGTCAGCTCCACGGTCTGGAACTGGTGCCACAGGTTCTCGGGCACCGGCGCCATCGGATCCTCGGGGTTCGGCGCGAAGACCGCCTGCACCGCGATCCGGTTCAGCTCGATGCTGACCGCGCTGCCGCTGTCAAGGTCGAGCCAGGACGCATCGAAATCCTCGTTGTTTTCGAAAGTGAACTGGATCGTATGGTCCTTGGTGGCATTGAAGCCGCGGATGATCGCGATCTTGGCATCGACGTAGTCCGACGGATCGGCATCAAGGGCCGTGTTGAAGATGCGCACCCGCATGCCTTCGACGAAGCCCTCGCCGAGGAAGCCCTGGACCTCCCAGTTCGGATCGAAATTCGGATCGCCCGGAATGCCGAGGCTGTCCAGCACGTCCGGATCGTTGACGTCGAGCCCGGTGGTATCGACGAAGGCCTCGGTGCGGACCATGCGGATCGCGCCGCTTTCGTCGGTCTCGAAGGTCACGTCGCCGAACCAGATGTCGCGCTCCACCAGCTTCGACAGCAGCACGTTCTCCACCGTCGCCGCTGCGCCGGCCACAGGATCCTGTACCAGCACGATCTTGTCATCGGCGACCGAGAAGATCTCGAAGGTGATCCCGTCGAGCGCCGGATCCAGCGTGTTCGCGATCTCGATGAGGTCGCCCGCGGCCCAGCCCTCGTTGAGGAAGCTGCCGAAATCGGAATCCGCCCCGCGGACCAGGCTGGTGCGGCCGCCCTCGCTGTCGAAGAGGATGGTGCCGGTGAAGAGCTGCTGCGCGCGCAGCCCGCCGATGGTCACGTAGTCATCCGCCCCGATGGTCTCGCCGGCATCGTCGAAATCGCCGTCGCCGTTGCGGTCGATCGCCGTCACGTCGGCCAGCCCGTCAGTGATGACCGAGACGGTGACGTCGTCGCTCGGCTCCTGCGTCAGGCGCAGCTTGTAGGTGTCGGACTGCGTGCCGCTGTCTTCGGACAGGATGCGGGCATAGAGGCCGGAGCCGGTCGAGGCGAAGCTCGTCAGCGTTCCGGCATCGGCCGGAGCGGCCTCCAGCGTCAGGACCGCGCCCGAGAGGCTGCCGATCTCGTAGGTGCCGTCATTGCCGCCGGTGCCCGACAGCTCGATCAGGTCGCCCACATCGAAGCCTTCGGCCAGCCAGTCGAAGCCGTCCTCCAGCGCCGTGACCGTGGTCGCGGTGAAGTCGAAGATGCCGCCCGTGGCCGTGGCCGGGACCAGCACCGTGTCGCGGCCGGATTCCAGCACCACCGCGCCGGGGGTCTCGTCGTCGATCACCTCGATGTCGAGGAGCCCGGTGCCCGAACGCAGGTTCGGGAAGACGAAGGTGTCATCGGTGCCGAGCGGACCCTCGGGCGCGTCGCGCACCGCCTCCGCCGCGGAATAGGTGCCGGCGAGCGTGCCGCCCGCATCCGTCTCGCTCAGAACGGCGGTCAGCCCGGCATCCTCGAAGCCGATCACCTCGCCAGAGGTCAGCCCTGCGATGCCGGTGATGGTCAGCATCTCGCCGACCTCGACGCCGCCCGCGACCCAGCCGCCGCCAGAGAGCGTCAGGCGGATATTGTCGGGCAGATCTCCCTCGGGATCGCCGATGCCGACGGTCAGGCCGGTATCGCCATAGAGGTCGTTCTGGCCGAAGCTGCCGAGATTCTGGCCGAAGCTCAGCACGCCGGTCTGCGGATCCTCGCGGATGTCGTCATCGACCGGGACGATGCGGATCGCGACCGCCTTGTCCCAGTTCCGTGCCGCAGTGTTGTCGAAGATGATCGTGCCGGTCGCCGCGTCGAAGCGGCTGCTGCCGGCCACGTTCTCCAGCGTCACGGCCTGGTCGGTCAGCGCCTTCAGGTCCGGGTTGCCGGTCAGGTCGCCCAGGTTGACCTTGATGACCACCTGGCCGGACTCCACCTCCTTGGCGAGCTTGACCAGCACGATGTCGCCGAAGCCGGTCGTCGCATCGCCCTCGATGGTCAGGGTGCGGCCGTCCTCGACATAGCCGTCGACATTGCCGTCGCCGTCGACCGTCACGCTGTCCGGATCGGCCTCGATCACCAGAACGCCGGGCGTGTCGTTGTCGCGCAGCTCCACCTCGACATTGCGCACGTCGACCGCATCGTAATCCGCCGAGGTCGTCGAGATCACCGAATGCTGGACCACCACGACGCGGTCGCCCTCGGCGCGGGCATCGTCGACCGCCCAGAGATGGACATCCTGGGCCAGATCCCAGTTCGACGCGTCGAAGCGCAGCACCACGGCGCGGTTCGCCACCGCAAGATCATCGCCGTCGAGCGTGAAGTCGCGCAGGAAGACGTCATAGGCCTCCGTGCCGTTCTCCAGGTAGTCGACGCCGTAGATGCCGGCATTGCCGGTCGTCGCGCCCGCCGGATTGGCCGTGGAGACCCAGATCGTGTCGCCCGGGCCGCCATCGAGCCCCGCCGGATTGGCGAAGGCCTCGTCGCGCTCGTCCTGCGGCGAGCGGGCCGCCGAGACGGTGACATAGACCACCTCGCTGCCGGTCAGCTTGCGCGCAAGCCGCACGCTGTAGCTGTCGACCGAGCTGCCGCCGGTTTCGCCTTCGCGCACCGCGGTGAAGCCGTCATCACCCTCGTCGATCACCACGAGCCCCTGGCCGTCGGTCGTCACGTTGTAGTCGAGCCCGTCGGCGACCAGCCCGTCATAGAAGATGTCGCCGTCGGACTGCACCAGATGGTCGGCCGCGCCCGAGACGCCCTCGAGCTCGCGGGTGATGATGTCCTCCTGGACGTCGCCCGCCACGTTGATGATGTCGGAGCCGAGGCCGCCGATCACCCGGTAGGCCACGCCGAAGGCGGTGGAGCGGACATAGAACTTGTCGTCGCCCTCCAGCCCGTCGACCTCGACCACCTCGACGGTGGAATAGCGCACGTTCAGCCCGGCGCCGAAGACGCCGTCCTCGGTAATCGCGATGTCGTCGGCGAACTCGGTGCCGAGGATCACCAGCTTGTCGAAGCCGGTGCCGCCTTCGACCGAGACCGGCGCGTTGATGTTGTAGCGCACCTCGTCCTGGCCGCCGCCGGCGCGGATGTCGGGCGCCTGCGCGACCGAGAATCCGAGTCCGATCTGCGGGCTGGCGACGCCTTCGTCATCCAGCACGATCACGTCGTCGGTCGTGTCCTCCTGGGTCAGGAAGATATCGAGGAAGTTGATCCCGCCGTCGCCATTGGTGTCGAAGGCATAGATCGGCGCGCCGTCGATGTCGTCATCGCCGGTATGGAGCCCGCCGGCCAGCGCCGTGACATAGGCCGCCGCCGCGGCCCCGTCGGCCACCGAGACGCCCAGGCTCTCCAGCATGGACTGGTCGAGCGTGGCCATCGCATCGGCGGACTTGACGTCGTCGCCGAGCGGCAGCCCGTCGCCGTCGAGGCCCTCGTAGTCGAAATTCGCGCCTTCGACCACGTCGTAGAGATGGGTCAGCAGGGCGCGCCCGACATCGAGATCCAGGACATCGATGGTGCCGTCATTGTTCCAGTCGAAATCGGTCGTCGCCGCGATGGCGAAGGCACGGACGATGAACAGGTCGTTGTCGTCGTCGCCTTCGAGCCGCAGCTCGGCCTGGTTGGAATAGACCCGGAACGTGTCGTTGCCGCTGCCGCCCTGGGCGAGGACCGGGGCGGAAGAGCCGCGGCTCAGCCAGCCGCGCGTCGTCGGCACCAGCGCCGGGAACTCGTCCTCGGCGAGCAGGTTGCCGTCCTCGACATTGCGGTTCGCGCCGAAGATCTGGCCGATTTGGAAGGTGTCGTTTCCGGTGCCGCCGTCATAGGTGGCGATCACGGTCACGTCGTCGGAGAAGAACGCATCGTTGCCGCCCTGCCCTTCGACGGTCAGCCGCCCGTTCAGGCCGGTATCGTAGGTGATCCGCTGCACCTCGGCGCTGTCTTCGTTGGCCGGGATGACATCGGCATAGGGATCGAGCGTGCCGTGCAGCATCGCGACATAGCCGGGCCGGTCCGCGGTCTCGCCCGGCAGGCTCTCGGCGGCGCGCATCACAAAGATGTCGTCCACCGCATCCGGGGCCAGCGGGTCGATCTCGGAATCGCGGCCGAAGATGTCGAGCGTGTCAACGCCGTCATCCTCGTCCCCGGTATCGAGCACGTTGATGATGTAGTTGCGCGCATCGCCCTGCGACCCCAGCGTGTGGACCTCGTAGGTGTCGGTATCGGCCTGGCCGTCGAGGGTCAGCGTGTGCAGCGCATTTTCGCGCCCGAGCGCCTCGAGCAGGTCGAGCTGCGCGGGCGAGGTCACGGTGGCGGTGTCCTGCAGGTAGTAGACGATCATCCGGTCCTGGCCGTCATCGCCGGTGGAGTCGGTGTCGTCCTGCGAACCGTAGGCGCGGGTCATCGAGCCGAGGAAGATGAAGCCGTCATCGTTCTGCGAGGTGCCGCCGGTGTCGCCGGAGGGATCGCCGAACTGGATCGTGTCGACATCGTCATTGCCGTAGATCAGCGTCATCGCGGCCGGGGCGCCGTAGGACGGCGTTGCCGTCCCCATCGCCGGATCGCCGCTGCCGGGCGCCAGAAGGCTGCCGTTCTCGCCCGGGCTGTAGCCGTCATTGCCCGGCACCACCGTCGCATTGGCGATGATCCTGCCGCGCAGGATCATGGTCGAGCCATGGCCCTCGTCGGGATCGCCGCCGGGCAGCGCGGTCGAGCCGTCGATCTGCGCCGCGTCGCCGAAGATCGTGATGCCGCCCGCCGCCAGGATGTCGGCATTGGCGTCGAAGGCGATGTTGTCGCCGACATAGAGCGTGACCGACCCCGCCTCGGCGAAGATCGTGCCGTTCGCGATTTCGCGCACCCCGTCGGTCTGCCGGCCGGGATCGCGCTTGTTGCTTTCGGCGAAGCGGGCGGTGCCGCTGTCCTCGACATAGAGATGCTCGCCATCCGGCCCGGTCAGCGTGTCGCCGTCGGTCTCGGAGCTTTCGCGCACGGTCAGCCGGATGTTCCCGGCCAGCGCATGGGCGAGCACCAGGCGCAGCGCGCCATCGGTCTCGGTCAGGAAGATGCCGTTCGAGGCCTCGAGCGCGACATCGTCGATCACGTCGCCCTCGTCATCGAGATCCGCATCGGCAAAGGCCGCCTGGTCGAGCCCGTTGCGCGAGTCGATGTCGAGGTCGTTCGACACCGTGCCGATCGTCGCCCCGGCACCGTTGGCATCGATGTCGATGCTGTCGCCGATCACGTCGGCATCGGTCTCGTCGTCGGCGTCGATCACCGAGCCGTCGACGGTGCGCAGCGCGACATTCTCCACGGTCTCGACGATGCCGATCCGCAGGTCGCCGTCGAGCTCGTCGATGAAGATGCCGCCATGGCTCGAAGACGCCGCCGTGTCGAAGGCGTCGAGCTTGCCGGTGCCGCCGCCCGCGGTGTCGACATCGATCTCGAGGAAGTCGCTCTCCCCGCCGATGCCGCCATGCAGGCCGCCGGTGCCCTGGGTCACCACGCCGGAATTCAGCGTGATGTTGACGCCGGACACATCGACCCCCGGCGCGCCGTCCGCATCGAGGATCAGCACGCCGCTGTCGAGCGTCACGTCCGCGCCGGTCGAGTTGATGTGGCCGACCAGCATGTCGCCGGTGCGTTCCTCGGCCAGAATGTAGCCGTTGGTCGTCAGGAAGATCTGCTCGGTCTGTTCGGCATTGTCGACCGTGCCGCCGCTCCAGGCGACATCGGTGACGATTTCGAAATTGACCGTGGTCAGCGGCGCGGCCGAGCTGATCGCGGCGCCGTATTGCGACCCGCCGATCGAGGTCGTGTCGTATTGGCGCGGCTCGTCGCCGAAATAGCCGCTGGTCGTGGTGATGTGGCCGATGTCGATGTCATCGCCCGCGCGCACGTCCTCGAAGATCCAGGTGGAGTCGATCGCCGTGACGCTGGCCGCCGTGCGCTCCTGGTTGGTGGCGCGCAGGATGCCGTCATAGGCCGGACCGCCCTTGTTCGGACGGAAATGGTCGGTGGCCAGGACGAGTTCCGGCGAACTGCCGCGGTCATACACCGTCAGGCCCGGGACATCGCCCTCGTCATTGGCCTCCTGCATGTCGTTGATCACAAGGGACACGTCGTCGCCCGCGCGGATATGGCGGATCTCCGCATCCTGCGAGAGATCGCCGCCCAGAACCGCGTCCGCCAGATCGATATAGGCCAGATCCAGCACCACGTCGCCGCCCGCATCGGCCTCGATATCGGGCTCGAAGAGCTTGCCGGCCGGGATGCTCGGCGTCAGGTCCAGCTCGCCCGGATCCAGATCCGCCGCGGTCTCGCCCTCGGCGATGCCCTCGCTGGCATCGCGCCAGCGGACCAGCTCGATGGCGATCGGCGTGCGGTCGTTGGTGGCGCTGACCATCGCCTCGTCGCCATAGCCATGGGCATCGACGAAGGTGTCGGTGTCGCCGACGAAGCCGATCGAGCCGGTGGCATCGAGATCGATCTCGGAGGTGCGGATCAGCTCCTTGTCCGCATCCGACAGGATGCTGCCGCGCTCGTTGCGCACCGTGGTGATGCCGATCGGGTTCTCGATCCAGCCGTTGAGATAGATGTCCGAGCCGGTCGGATCGTCATCGATGACATTGAGGATGTCGACGAGCGGCCGCACCCAGTTGTTCAGGACGTTGAACTCGAAGGTGACGCCGTCATCCTCGCCCTGGCCGTTATTCGCCACCGTATCGAGCGAAATGTCGTCCGCCGGGTTGTCGACCGGGCCGGGCACGCTGGTGACCTTGATCTCGATATCGGCCGGATCGTCATCTTCGAGCACGTCCGAGCCGTCAAGCAGCGTGTCGATCCGGTTCACCAGCAGGTCGAGCGCGCTGGCATTCTCGATATAGACCGAGTCCCAGGAGCGCTGGATCTCGAAGAGCCCGGCATTGCCCCAGATCTGGTCGGTCGGCGTCGACAGGCCGTCGAAGCTCTGCCCCCCCGTGGCCAGGAATTCCGCAGAGCCGGTCGTGTCATAGACGATATCCGCCAGTTCGATCTCGCCGGTCAGCGTCTGGCCGACCTCCTTGCCGGCATTGCCGCCAAGGAACTCGATGTTGCGCAGCTGCAGGATCTTGCCGGTATCGTCGACGATCAGCAGCGGGTTCGGCTCGCCCAGCATCTTGACGGTCGATTCCCAGAAGATCTCGCGCTGGAAGGTCGCATAGCCGCCCTGGCTGGTATTGCCGCTGTCGAAGGCCGCCCCGTCGCGAGTCGGATCCCGGTCAAAGCGGATGACGTCGATCAGCGACTGGACGTCCAGCCGCGCCGTCTTGATGACGGACTCGTCCTCGCCGATCACCTTGGACTCGGTGTTCACGCCGATATTGGCGCGCGAGTCGGTGTCGCCGCCGACGCCGCTGGTCTTGGCGAAGGGATCGGCCAGGAGATCGATATCGTCATACATCGCCTTCAGCAGCACCGTCTCGTCGCCGATGATGCTCGATCCCTCGCGCAGGACCGTCTGGGCACTGCCGCCGACATAGATGTCGCCGCGCGCATCGGAATCCGCCCCCAGCGCCGTGGCACGAGACCGTGCATCGGCCCGCGCGTCGATCCGGTTGGTGGAGGAGACGATGACCGCGGTCCCCGCAAGTGCCGCGTTGTCGAGCAGCGTGACGATGGTGTCGGCGTCGAAGCCGTTGTTCACCCCGATCCGCACGCCCTGGTCGTCGGTGTCGTTGGCGTCGGAATCCGCGCCGAGCCCGGCGGCGGTGGCCTTGGCGTTCACGTCGCCGGTCACGTCGGTGACGCCCAGCACGCTCAGCGTCCCGGCCGCCTCGAGCGCGCCGTCGATATCGACCGCGTTGTCGAACCCTATCCGGGTCCGCGCCCGGGAATCCACCCCGGCGCCCAGCCCGCCCGAATTGGTCGAGGCGAAGCTGTCGCCCGCGGCCACGACATTGCCCTTGACGATCACGTCACCCTCTTCGGCAAAGACGCCGGGCTCGTATTCATAGCTGTCCTCGGCGATGCCGGTGGCGCGCAGCACGGCATCCTCGGCGACGGTCAGCGTGCTGTCGACATCGATGTCGGCCTTGCCGTTGGCGTCGCCCACCGAGACGAAGCCGCCGCCGGTATTCGACGAGATCGCCTTGGTCGAGCCGCGGATGTCCGAGCCGACCACGACCGTGTTGCCCTCGATCACCGCGCCGGTGCCGACCGTCATGGTGCCGCTCACCGTCACGCTGGTGGCGGCATCCGCCTTCTGCACGTCGATGAAGCCGCCGCCGCCGCCCGAGGCCGAGGCGGTGACCACCCCGTCGCCCGAGGGCGCTCCGATGAAGTTGCCCGCACCCTGCAGGTCGAAATACTGCGTGCCCGATCCGTTGGTCAGGTTCAGCACGACCTGCTTCTCGCCGCTGCCGGTATCGCTGAAATCGATCCCCTGCACCACGAAGCGGTGCGGACCCGAGGTGAAGCCGCCGGTATTGAGCGGCAGCGCCACCCCGTTCGGCGTCGCGGCCAGCTTGAAGCTGTTGCCGCTGTCGGGGCTGACCACGTAATAGGTCCGGCCCTCGACGAGCCCCGGCAGCGCCTGGTCCTCGTAGGGCTGCAGCGTGTGCAGCGTCTCGTCATCCGCAACCGAAGGATCGAGCGCCAGAACCGGCTGGTCGAAATCGGCGGTGAAGGTTCCGTTCAGCGTAACCGTCCCGCCGCCGATATTGGTGCCCGCCGTCAGCCCCGTCGAGTTGACGACGATCGTGGTCGATCCGGCCCCGCTGACGATGGTGTAGGTGCCGTCGCGCCCGGCCCCGTAGCCGCTGAGCGTGATCGAGGAGCCGTTGGCGAAGGCGTCGGCATTCCAGTTGCGGCCGTCATCGCGGTGGATCGCGTCGTTGTTGCTGCCGGTGTTGTCGATGAAATCGAGCTGCACGCCGTTCAGGATCGTGGCGTCGACCGTGCTGGTGCTGGTCGCGTCGCTGGCCAGCGTCAGCGTGCTGGCAGTGGCCGCCGAGATGATGAAGGTGCCGTTCGAGCTGTTGCTGTCGCTGATGATGACGCGGACGGTCTCGCCCGCGACGGTGCCGAAGCCGTCCTCCAGCCAGTCGCCGCCATCGTTGCGGACCACCTGCACCGTGCCGTTGCCGAAGCGCACGAAATCGATGTCGATATCGTCGAGGAAGTCGTTGCGCTTGAGCTTGATGCTGGTGCCGTCATTGGTGATTTCGGCGATGCGGTAGGTCTCGCCGTTGGTCAGGCCGCCGATCGCGCCCTCCTGCACCCGTGCGGTCGCCACCTGCGTGCCGTCGGCCAGCGCGCCCGAGACGTCGAGCAGGATCGTCGAGGTCGCTGCCCCGCTGACGATGGTGAATTCCTGCATCGGGTTGGTCGAGAGCGTGATCGTCGCGCCGTCGGCGAATCCGGCTTCGGTCCAGGTCTTGCCGTCGTTGCGGGTGATCCGGTCGGCAACCACCGACTGGTTGAAATCGCCGGTCGTCGCCGGATCGCGCGAGGCGGTGCCCGCCTCGGTGCCGTCGGCCGAGAACAGGCCGCTGGCCGACAGCGTGATCGTCGCGCTGCTGTCGCCGTCCGAAATCGTGTAGGTGCCATTGAAGGCGCCGGCATTCGTGATCGTGACGGTCGAACCATTCGTGAAGCCGTCATCGGCCCAGTCGCGCCCGTCGGTGCGGGTGATCCGGTCGCCGGTGGCGGGCTGGTCGAAGGCACCGTCGATATCGCCCTCAAAGGCCTCGACGCCCGAGAAGGACCCGTCGCCGAAGGCATTGGAGCTGGTCAGCACGACCGTGCCCGTGGCCGCGCCCGACAGGATCGTGTAGCTGCCGTCGAAACCCGCCCCTGCCCCGGCGATGGTGAAGGTGTCGCCGTTCGACAGCCCGGCATCGGCCCAGGTGAAGCCGTCGTCGCGGGTGATGCTGTCGCCGCCGGCATCGCCGTCGAAGGTCATGTCGGCGGTCAGCAGCCGCACCGTCCGGCTCATCGAGACATCGGCCACCGTGCCGTCGGCCAGCACCCCGGCCTCGGTCAGCTTGATCGTGTCGCCGTTGATCGAGCCGATCTCGTAGACGCCGTTGTAGTCGGCGGTGCCCGTCACGGTGATCACGTCGCCGGCCTGGAAGCCGTCATCGGCCCAGGTCCGGCCGTCATTGCGGGTGATCGTGTCGCCGTCGAGCGGCTGCAGGAAGTCGCCGCTGGCAAAGCCCAGCCCGGCGCCGTCGCCACGGTCGGCCCGGACATCGGTCTCGGACCCGTCGGCAAAGCCGGTTGCGGTGGTCAGCACGACCGTGGAAGTCGAGGCGCCGCCGAGGATCTGCCACACGCCGTCGCGGCCGCCGGAATTCGACAGCTCGAAGGCCTGGCCGTCGGTGAAGCCGTCCGCTTCCCAGCTGCGGCCGTCATCGCGGGTGACCCGGTCATACTGGCTGAAATCACCGGTGACGTCGCCGCGGGTCGCGGTTGCCGAAGCCACCGCCGTGTCGACGAAGCCGTTGGACGTGGTCAGCAGCACCGTGCTGCTGTCGGCGCCGCTGACGATCGTGTAGGTGCCGTCGAGCGCGCCTGCGCCCGAGATGTCGAAACTGTCGCCATTGGTCAGCCCGTCGGCGATCCAGGTCCGGCCGTCGGTGCGGGTCAGCGTGTCGCCGGTGGCATCGGCATCGAAGGAGAAGCCCGCCACGAAGGAGGTGGCCGGGATGTCGTCCACCGCGTTGATGTCGTCGGCCAGGGTCAGGGTCGTCGCCGTCGCCCCGGAGACCAGGTAGGTGCCGTCCGCCCCGGTGCCGCCGGAGATGATGACCTCCTCGCCGATGGCGAAGCCGTCCGCCGTCCAGTCGCCGGCGCCGCGCACCAGCTGCACCGTCGCGCCGTCGCGCAGGATGTCCACGGCCAGCCCGGAGACCGAGGTGCCGTCGAAGGTCATGTCGGAAATGACGACCGTCGCCTGGATGTCGTCCAGCAGATCCGCGCCGTCGCTGATCGTCAGCGTATCCGCCGTGGCGCTGTCGATCGTGTAGGTGCCGCTCGCCCCCGGGCTGGCGCTGACCACCAGGTCCTCGCCCGCCGCGTCGAAGCCGTCATCCAGCCAGCTGCCGCCGTCCTGGCGCACGATCTCGATCGCGCTGCCGTCGCGGACATAGTCGACATCGATCCCGGCAAAGAGCTGGCGGCCCTCGAAGGTCATCTCGGCCACGACCCGGCGCGCTTCGATGTCGTCCACCAGGTCGGTGCCGTCGCTGATCGTGATGGCCGTGTCGGTCACCGCGTCGATCGTGTAGCTGCCATCCGCCCCGGTGCCGCCGGAGATCACCAGATCGGCCCCGGCATCGTCGAAGCCGTCATCGATCCAGCTGCCGCCGTCGAGCCGCGTGACCAGCACCGAAGCGCCGTCGCGGACGAATTCGAAGGCAATGCCCGAGAAGGTCTCGTCGCGGTCGAAGGTGAAGGTGCCCTCCACCACGTTTGCTTCCAGCGAAACGGCGTCGGTGCCGTCGAGCAGCAGCGTGTCGGTCGTCACGGCGGTGACGCCATAGACGCCGTTCGCGCCCGAGCTGTCCGTGACGGTGACGTCGCTGCCCGCGAGGAAGCCGTCATCGATCCAGCTGCCGCCGTCGCTGCGCACCACTTCCACGACGTTGCCGTTGCGGACGTAGTCCACCGGAACGTCGTTGAGCTGGCCATTGGCCTCGTAGGTGAAGCTGGCGGTCAGGGTCGGCGAGTCGACCGTGTAGACCACCTTGTCGTTCTCGGAGAAGCTGTTGTCGCCGATGAAGATGTTGTTGTTCGACGCCACCTGCACGGTGTCGCCGTTGCCATCGCGGACCGGCGCCTGGAAGGTGCCGTCATCGAAGCTCTGCTCGGCGACATTCACGTCGACCAGATCGGCGGTGAAGGTGAACTTGTCCCCGAGCGGAATGTAGGTCACCGCGTCGTTCAGCTCGAAATTATGCGAGACGTTCACCGAGTCCGTGTCGATCAGGCTGGCCGCGACCGAGATGTCCTCGTTCGCCGGGGCATTGGTCTCGGCAAGCTTGATCGTCAGGTCGTCGATCACCACGACATCGTACTGGATGCCGGTCGCCACTTGGGTGCTGCCATTGACCAGCTTCTCGACCGCATCGCCGCCGGCCGAAACGAAGGTCACCCGGTCGCCGTCGCGCAGGTTGTGCGCCACCGGGAAGGTGATCGTGTCGTTCACCAGGTCGATCGACTCGGCATCGGCCTGGAAGGCCGCGCCGATCTGCAGCGTCGTCGGCGAGGTCGCGATCACCGTGTAGGTCTCGCCATCCTCCAGGTCGCTGCTGCTGACCACGCCGATCTCGGTCTGGGAATTGCTGTTGTAGACCACGGTCTGGTTGGTATCGAGCCCGTGCGACGCGCCGAAGGTGATCGTGTCGCTGCTGACCGAGCCCGCGTCGAAGCTGCCGTCGGACAGTTCCTCCTGCGGGACGTTGTGCTGGGCGCTGATCTTGACGAGGCCGGTCATCGACTTGACCAGCGAATTGGCGCCGACCGAGACATTGACCGCGGTCGAGGCCGAGGCGCTGCCTTCGTATTCGTTGATGTTGACGCCGCCGCCACCGCTCGACTTGGTGGTGGCATCGGCATCGGTCTGGCCGAGCCCGGTGACCACGATGTCGCCGGTCGCGACGATGTCGCGGTTGCTGCCGGCGATCTGCGCCTCGGTGACGCCGCCGGTCCTGGCCTGCGCCTCGGAGTCCTGCGCGCTGACCAGGCCGCCGCCGACGGATTCGACATTCGCGACCGCAGCTTCGGTGCCCTGCGCCAGGACGGTGATCGTCGCCGCGCCGGCCTCGCCCGCGCCATGCTGGACATTGCCGAGCAGTTCGGCCGCCGTATAGCCGGACGAATCCGCCTGTGGTGTCGCGGAAGACACCGCGACAAGGCCGCCCGTGGTGGTCTGGGTCTTGGCGATCGCCTCGTTATCGGCGGTGGACCGCACGACGAGACCGGCATTCGGCGCGTCGATATCCGATTCCGAGCCGATCCGCGCGATGGTCTGCGACGCGGAGGTGATGGTGCCGTATGCATTGGCGTTGTTCCCCGCACCCAGCCCGCCGCTCACTGCGTTCGAGATCGCCTCGGCCCGGTTGCTGCCGATCGCCTCGACGCGGATCGTGTCCGCCCCGGCAATGTCGGCGCGGATATCGGCCCGGGTGTCGGCCTCCACGGCCGCGCTCGGCAAGGTCGACCCGATGGCGATGAACCCGCCGGTCGCAGCGTCGGAATCCGCATTGGCCGTGCTGGTGCCCGCCGCCTCGAACACCACGACGCCGCTCGCGCTGATGCTGGAGCCCGCCGCCGCATTCGCCTCGGTCGACGCCGCGTCGGTCACTTCGGCATAGGAACTCGCCGAGTTGTATCCGACCAGCCCGCCGCCGGCGACATTGGTGTCGGCGATGGCGATATGCTCGCCTGAGGAGGTGATGCTGACATCCGTGGAAGAGGTGATCTCGCCATCCATCTTGGCGATCACGCTGCCGCCGACCGAAGCTTCGGAACTCACCACAGACACCGAGGCCAAGAGCGCCCCGCCGGCGGAGTCCACCCGCGCATCGGCCTTGTTCTTCGCGCCCACATGGCTGGCATTGACCGTGACCAGCCGTGCCGCGACCGCGGCCGAGGCGCCGAGCCCGGCGATGACATCCGCCGCCGAGGTGATCGTCGCGATCGCCTTGGCGCCGGACCCGGCGCCGAGCAGGCTGATCGAGGTGATCGAGGTATCCGCGTCGGCCAGGTTGTCGGCGCTCGCCGTCACGGTCAGGCTGTCGGCGATGCTGCCGTCATTGACCATTTCCCCGTCGAATTCCGCCAGCACCCCGCCGGCGATCTTGGCTTCGGGGAACATCACCGCGATCGACACCGCGAGCGAGCCCGAGCCGCCATCTGCATCCGCCCAGGCGCGGTTATAGGCCTCGGCATCGACCTCGACCGTGCCGCTCGAGGGCAGGTTGATCACCGCATTGGAGCCGACCGTGGCCTCGACATCCGCCGTGTCGGACACCTCGGCATAGGCATCGGCGCCCGCCCCGGCCGCAAGGCCGATGGAGATCGCCAGCGCGTCGCTGTCGGCGCGGTTGTCGCCCGAGGCCAGCACCTGCAGCGAGGAGGCGCCGGTCACGGAGCCGTCCAGGCTGGCATAGACGCCGCCGCCGACCACCGACTCGAGCACGGCTGCCGCAATCCCCAGAAGCCCGCCGGAGCCGGCATCGGAACTGCTGGTCGCCTCGTTTTCGCCGGTCGCCTGGACCAGCACGGCGCCGCCGGTGGTCAGGCTCGCGCCGGTGCCCACCGAAGCCGTGACATTGGCCGCGGAGGTGATCCGTGCAGACGACCCGGTGCCCGAGCCGCCGAGCGAGCCGATGGCCACCGCCAGGGTTTCGGTCTGGGCGACATTCTTGCCGGTCGCGGTGACGCTGATGCCGCTGGCCGTGGTTACCGTGCCGTCGACGACGCACCTACCGCGCCGCCGACCTTGGCCGCGCTGAGGAAGATCGCCACGCCGGCGAAAAGCCCGCCCGCGCCCTTCCCATCGCCTTTCCAGTTCCGCGGCAATGAGCCGGTTGTCCGGGTCGCAGGCAGCGTAGCGGCGTTCGGCCAGGGACGCGTCGTAGCGGGCCTGCTGCAGTTCCATCTCGAGAACCTTGCGCTTGTCCTCCATGGCCTGGCTCACGATGGCGCGCGCCTGCGCGGCGGCCTCGATTGCGAGCGGCGCCACGGCCTCCAGAACCGCACCGGTAGACCGGCCGCGGTTTTCGCCCGGCATAGACGACATGCAGCCGTCGGCCGCATCGGGCACAGCACAGCATGCCTGCCAGGAGGGCGCCGCCGCCGCGGCCGGACTTGACGCCGCCTGCGCGTCCGAAGGCATTCCTGGCCAGCTGGGCTTGATTGCGCTCATGCTCTTCCCAATCGATGTAGCCGACATGGTGATCCTTGATCACGACATCCCAGTCTTCGGGGGACTTCCGGTTCTTGTACGTGACATGTGCGCGTCCGTCGCGGATTTCCGCCCGGCGCCCGGTCTTTCCGTAGGCATAGACCCCGGCATAGAACATGTTCTTCAGCACGCCGATCACGTTGCGGTAGCGAATGGGCCGCCAGTCGAAGGTCGTCATCCGGATGGCTGCGCGCTCCGGTGCATGCTGCCGCTGCGGGGCAGCTAACGGGGGGCGATACGGCGGTGGCCGCCGCGCTCGCGGAGCACCAGCAACAATGCCTTGTAATCCCGTTCCGCGCGCCGCTGGGCAAGCTGGTCGCCCGCCAACTCGGCGGTGGTCAGCCGTTCCATCGCTGACAGGATCTCCTCCACCAGGAGAACGGTTTCCGGCGTCAAGGTTCGGACGGTTCCCGGGCCTCTCGTCATGGTCGGCGGTACCTTTGAAAATTTCCGGATTTTATTGAGTAAATAGATACCATTCATTTGCCGCTCAAGCATTCCGTTGACATTTTAAAATGGAAAATTGAAAATTAATTTATGCCAAGGAGTTACAGATTGTCTGGCAAGGAGCGGAGCGCCCGGTCCGGACGCCGGAGCGAGACCGAAAGCGCGCTGGTTGAGGCGGCGCGCCACCTGTTCTCGGAATGCGGGTATGACGGGGCCTCGGTCACCGAGATCGGCCGCCGTGCCGGGGTCTCCCATACGTTGATCAACGCCTATTTCGACGGCAAGGCGGGCTTGGCCTGGGCGATCATGCGCGACTTGCAGGCTGATCGCGAATCAGTGGTTGCACAGGTGCTCGACGGGTCCGGCGGCGTTCTGGACAAGATCAGGTGCCTCGCCCGGACGATGTTCGAGACGGATCTGGCGGACCGCAGGATGCTCCAGGTGCTGCAGGGATTCGCCTGGACCTGGAGCCGCGAGGAGGCGGCGCGCAACGAGGCGGACCTGGACATCTTCGGCACGGCGGTGCTGCGGCTGGTCGAGGAGGGCCGCGCCTCGGGCGAGCTGCCGCCGGGATGGGACGCGGAGGTGCTGCGCGGCGGCGGCTTCGCCATCTATCACTACGCCCTGCGCCGCGCGCTGCTGCATGGCAAGAGCGCCGAGGAGACGCTGGACGAGGCCTGGCCGCAGCTCCTGGCGCTGTTCGGCCTGCCTCCGCAGCAGGCCGGGGCCGGGTCCTAGAGCGAGTCGCGCCAGCGGTTGGCGATCGGATAGCGGCGGTCGAGCCAGAAGGCGCGCTTGGTCAGCCTCGCGCCCGGCGCGGCCTGGTAGCGCTTGTATTCGCTGATGAAGATCAGGTGCTCGACCCGTTTCACCGTCTCCGCGTCGAAGCCTTCGGCGACCAGATCGGCGATGCTCTTCTCGTCGTCGACCAGCCCTTCGAGGATCGCGTCCAGAACCGGATAGGGCGGCAGGCTGTCTTCGTCCTTCTGGTCGGGGCGCAGCTCGGCCGAGGGCGCCTTCTCGATCACCCGCACCGGGATCACCTCGCCCTCGGGCGCCTTCATCCAGTCGCGCCAGTTGGCGTTGCGCCAGCGGCAGGTCTCGAAGACGCGGGTCTTGTAGAGATCCTTGATCGGATTGTAGCCGCCGTTCATGTCGCCGTAGATCGTGGCATAGCCGACCGCGACCTCGGACTTGTTGCCGGTGGTCAGCAGCATCTCGCCGAACTTGTTCGACAGCGCCATCAGGAGGAGCCCGCGCAGCCGCGACTGGATGTTCTCCTCGGTGATGTCGGGGGCGCGGCCCGCGAAGAGCGGCGCCAGGACCTCCTCGACGGCATGTTTCGGCCCGGCGATCGGCAGCGTGTCGATCCGGGTGCCCAGCCGTTCAGCCACCGCGGCGGCATCCTCCAGAGAATGCGCGGAAGTGTATTCCGAGGGCAGCATCACGCAATGCACGTTCTCCGGCCCGATCGCATCGGCGGCGATGGCGGCGACCAGCGCCGAGTCGATGCCGCCCGACAGGCCCAGCACCACCTTGGAGAAGCCGGTCTTGCCGAGATAGTCGCGCAGCCCCTCGACCATCACCCGGTAGTCCTGCTCCCAGGCATCGGGATGGGTTGCCAGATCGGTCTTCTTCGCGCGCCAGCCTTCCTCGGTCTCCTCGAAATCGACATGCGCCAGCGCCTCGTCGAAGACCGGAAGCTGCGCCATCAGGCGGCCGCCGGGGTTCAGCACGAAGCTGCCGCCGTCGAAGACCTGGTCGTCCTGGCCGCCGACCATGTTGAGATAGACCAGCGGCAGGCCGGTTTCGACCACGCGCGAGACCATGATGCCGATCCGGTCGCCCTGCTTGCCGCGGTGATAGGGCGAGCCGTTCGGCACCAGCAGGATCTGCGCGCCGCTTTCGGCCTGGGCTTCGGCCACGTCCGGCGACCAGCTGTCCTCGCAGATCGGCGAGCCGATCCGCAGCGGGCCGACCGAATAGGGGCCGTGGATCGGGCCGCGCTGGTAGAGCCGGACCTCGTCGAAGACGTCGTTGTTGGGCAGGTTGTGCTTCAGCACGCGGGCCGTGACCTTGCCGCCCTCCAGGATCCAGAAGGCATTGTAGAGTCCGTCCTCGCCGCGCCAGGGACCGCCGATGCCGATCGCCGGACCGTCGGCGCAATCCTCGGCGAGCTTGCGGATCGCGTCCTCGGCGGCGGCGACGAAGGAGCGGCGGCGGATCAGGTCCTGCGCCTGGTATCCGGTGATGAACATCTCCGTGAAGGCGATCATCTGCGATCCGGCGGCCTTCGCCTCGGCCCAGGCGGCGCGGGCCTTGGCGGCATTTCCGGAAAGGTCGCCCAGCGTCGGGTTCAGCTGCGCGAGGGTCAGGCGGAATGTGGCGGTCATGGTCGGGCTCCCCGGGGTCTTGCCCCTCTCTTAGCAGGGTCGGGGCCGAGGGAAAGCCCCGGCTTGCCGCGCAGGGCCGGGCAGAGCGGCTTTTCCCGGCACATCCGCGGCGGCCGCCCAAGCCGGCGCCATCCGTGGCGCGGCGCCGGAGGCCGAGGCGATGCGCGACGCCGTGCTGGGGCTCAATCCCTGGATGCCGCTGGAAGCCGCCGCGCCGCAGGAGCCGGGCATCCTGCTCTGACCCGCCGCGCGCCTGGTCCGGGGAATTGCGCCGCGGCGCCGTCGCGCCGGACCCGGAGCGTTGTGCAGGGCGTTGTCGCGCAAATCCAGAAAGATTCATCTCGTGAATCCAGCATGCTAGCCGGGCAGCATGAGCAAACCTTCGAAGCCGACCTACAAGACGACCAACTGGCGCAGCTGCAATCAGGCGCTGAGGCAGCGCGGATCGCTGACCGTCTGGTCCGATCCTTCGATGCAATGGGAGGCCATCCCATCGGGGCGCCGCGGCCACCAGCAGGCCTATGGCGGATGAGGAGGCCCAGGAAATCGTCCGGGGGAGTCCGGGCCGGTCCGCGCCAGCGGCAAATCCTCCGGCGAGGGTCGCTCCGGTCCTCCGCAGGAGGCAAACTGTCCCTGCGGACAGTTCGGGGAAGGACCGGGCGGAACTCCTGGGGGCCGGACGGGCGGAGCCCTGCCCAGCGAATCCCATCCAGGCCTGCCTGCCTCTCAAGGTCCTCCCCGGACTGCCCCTCCGACAGAGTGAGCCAGTGTGGCGCCACTGGTTCGATCCCACTGGCGAACGGGGGCCGTGGCGACCCTGCTGGAACTATCCGGGCTCGGCTGGTCCGTGCCGGACTTCAGCACCCCGTCGCGCCGCCAGAGCGAGACGGGACCGTGGCGCCAGTGGCGCCGCGAAAGCCCGTCGAGCGCTGGATGTCACCATCCCGCATCGCAGCTCCAAAGGGGCGCTTCACCTGCGTGTCCCCTCTCGGGCATCGCGTCGCAATGCCTTGCCGGGCAGCGGACAGCACCGGCATCAAGGGCGAGGGCGAAGGGTGCGGAGCGACCGTGGCCCCGGTAGGGCCGCGAAAGCGCGCAGCGCGGCACAGGCGCAAGCATGGCGGCTCGAAGCGACGCATTCGCGGTGCCGCTCGGACCGGCGAGGGATGCTCGCCGGACCTGCTCGCCCAGATCCCCGCGGACGAGGAGATCGCCGCCGCCACCGCCGAGTTGCCAGCTGACGCGCCACCGGTTCGAGCACGGCTGGCGACACCTATGACACGCGCGCCTGCCATGACGCTGCCCCGCCGCAACGCCAGGCCCTGGAAGCCGGACACGGCGGGGGCCCCGGCCCGCACCGAGGTCCTGCGCGCGTCAAAGCATCTCGGCCGGGCACTCTGGCGGAACTGGAGCGGGTACCGCCGCGGGAGCCGGGTGGAGATATGAGCCGGACCGGGAAAATGTCCGGGGGACCTTTTCCCCGGCGATTGAATGAACTGCGTGAAGCTGCACGGGCAGAGGCTGATGGCCCGCGACTTCGACCGCCAGGTGGCCGAGGTTCAGATCCGCGCATTCGCGGCTGCGCGGTTCCGGAGTTCGGCGGTCTTGCGGTCTGGCGGTCAAGGGTGAGGCGTCGCGCCGCAATCTGTCGGGTGACGGTGACGGTGACGAACGGAGATCGGCCGCGGCCCGCGCAGTGTCCCGGAGGTCATTCAATCGCCGGCAAAGGGTTTCCCTGACCTTTTTCGCGAACCGGCCCAGAACCCGTCCCCGCTCCCGCGGCGATGCGCGCTCCGGACGCGCCGGAGCGCCCGGCCAGCTCCGGGTTCCATGGCATAGCAGTCCGCTCCGGCGAAATTGAGGATCACCGGAAAGAGCTCCGGGGAGTCCTGGCCGGTCCGCGCCAGCGGCAAATCCTCCGGGGACGGTTTTCGGGAGCCGGACGGGCGGAGCCTGGCCCTAAGATTGGCCGCGGCCAACGCACCCGCCGCATCCCCCTTCAGCGGTCACCGAGGCGTTCTCCCTGCCCGCCGGGTTCTGGGCGCACAGGTCCGGCAGCCCCCTGCCGGTTCGCCCGAACCGGCGGCGCTTGCCGGAGATTGCCTCGACCGCCCGGATCCCACCTTCGCCGCGCCCCTCTACCCGACGTCTTCGCGATCCTCCCCGCGCCACGCCGTCCCCGGAGGGATTTGCCGCCGCGGGCCCCGTCCGCCATTGGTCCGCAGCCTTGCCGGGGGCTGCCTCCCCGGTCCGGGCATCGCTGGCGTCAGGCCTGGCGTTTCGAGACGCCATGCCTGCGGGTTTGCCAAGCACCTTCGCCTTCCGCCTTGAGGCCGGTGCTGCCGACGGGCAGGCGGTTCCGGAGACCGGGACAGCGACCGGTCACGTCCAGGGCGGTCCGGCGGCGGCGCCTGCCGTCGTGCCCCTTCTGGCCGACGAGGGGACCTACATCGCGTCGGAATCCAGCTTTTACAGGGTCTTGCGCGAGCATGGCCAGAACCATCGCCGGGGCCGTGCCCGGGCGCCGGTCCGCCGCAAGGCGCCGGCCAGCTTCGAGGCTGCTGGTCCTTGCCAGGTGTGGACCTGGGAGTGAGGCCCGGCCCGGCAAAGCCGGGATCAAACCGTCCGGGGGACGGTTTGAAGTGCCGAACACGTGGCTTCCGGGGCCGGTCGCGGGCAAGTTTTTCTACCTCTACATCATCACCGACATCTGGAGCCGGAAAATCACCGGGTGGGAGGTCCACGAGCGCGAGACGTCGGAGAATGCGGCAGCCCTCCTGCAACGCGCGGTCTGGGCCGAGAAATGCGTCACCAGCCCGCTGGTATTGCACTCCGACAACGGCAGCCCGATGAGGGGCGCGACGATGAAGGCGACAATGGACCGGCTCGGGATCACGGCCTCCTTCAGCCGACCACGCGGATCGAACGACAATGCCTTTTCGGAGGCCCTGTTCCGGACCTGCAAGTACCGCCCCGGCTGGCCGCCGCGCGGCTTTGCCAGCATCGAGGCCGCGCAGACCTGGGTCCAGGGCTTCGTCACCTGGTACAACCACGAGCACCGCCACAGCGCGATCCGCTTCGTGACGCCCGAGCAGCGCCACCGCGGCGAAGAGCGGTCTCTTCTGGAGAAACGCAGCAGGGTCTACGAGCTGGCCCGCGCAGCGCGGCCGGAACGCTGGTCAGGCAGCACACGCTGCTGGACGCCGATCGGCTCCGTCTGGCTCAACCCGGAACGGCCTCACGAGATCCGCGAGGCCATGGGGCCGCCGACGCGCTCCCAAGGGAAGCAGTCGGCGGCGGCCCCATGGCCGGAACGGGAGAGTGCGCAGCCTGAAAATAGACACCGGTCACAACAACCTTGAAAACCACCGCCGAAACATTCCAGGGACTTGCCTTCGACGCTGACGGCCTCGCCGAAGCGGAATTCGCCGGGCACCGGCTGATCGTCGCCCACGCCGGCGGCGGCGCGCGCGGGCGTCACGCGGTGGCAGCTTGCCATCGGGCCGGTTTGATCCCTGTCGAGCAGGGCCACTGAAACCGGCGAGAGCCGTCCGGGAATCCCGTCGCTGAGCACGAAGACCCCGCCGATGCCCACGGCCGCGGCCATCGCCGCGGCAGCGGCGCCGAACAGCAGCGGCCGCTTGCCATGGCCGTTCCGGCGCACCGGTTGCTCGATCCACAGATAGGAGCCCCAGGCGAAGGCGAAGGACAGCGCTAGGCAGCCGATCCCCTGCCATGCATCCAGCTCCTCCACATTGGCGTAGACGGCGAAGACGATGATCGGCCAGTGCCACAGGTAGAGCGAGTAGGAAATCTTGCCGACGAAGACCATGGGCGCTGCCGCCAGGACCCGCGATGCCGGTGTCTGCACCCGCGCTCCGGCAGCGATCAGTGCTGCGGCGCCCAAGCAGGGCGGCAGCGCTCTGCGCGATAGCGTCCGTCATGTGTGGATGCCCCCTGCGGGTCAAGGCGCGCGTTGTTGATGTCTGCGTTTGAACGGTGCGGTCATGTGTCCGGCCTCCATTTGCAGCTTTCTCGCTGCGGGCCTTGATGAGATGCGCGGAAGCGAGTGCCGGATCAAAGCGGCGCGCCCGGGGCGCATTGACGGACGCGGGCCGGCTCGCTGCCGGGGTGCCGGTTCTCTGCGTTCATCATTGTGTTGCACCTCGGCCTCCGCCGGTGGCGGTCCCGGCGAATTCCGCGTTTCGGATCAGATCGTGGCGGCCTCCCGGCACGTCCCTCCCCGGACCATGAGCGCCCATGCCATCCGGGCGGGCTTGTTGGCGACCGCGCCCGCGGCGACCTTGCATGGGCGCCGGGCCCGCAGAGCCGCCATCCACCCGCCGGTGGCGGAGCCCGGCCCGATTTTCCCCAGTCTTGCGATTGCGCCGAGAACGGGGAACGCGCGCAAATTCTTGTGCCCCTGTTTCGAAATGGGCCCGGGCCGTTCCTTGCCGCCGCTGGAATTGGGTCGCGGGGTCAGCCCCAGCCATGCCGCAAAGTGGCGGCCCGATCCGAAGGACCGCGGAGCGGCCACCATGGCGTGCAGCGCGCAGGCGGTGACGGGTCCGGCGCCGGGGATTGCCGGCCCGGGCGGCGGGCCGTCCCGTCTTCCCTGCAATGCCGGGCAAGGCGCTGGCCGGTCCTCTTGATCCGCCCGTTCAGTGCCCCGATGTCCCGGACGAGGTCTTCGGGCACGTCCCGCATGGTTTCCGGCAAACGGCTGTCCTCGGGGTCGCGGACGATCGCGGCGAGGTCGTCCAGCCGTCCGATGCCCTTCGCGTCGCGCCGAAGGCACGCCGCCGGCGCGACGGTTCCGAACTCCGCGAGATGGCCGCGCAAGGCATTGACGGTGCGCGTGCGCTGCCGGATCAGACGCTGCCGCACCTTCAGNCGTCGGCTTGCGCGGCCGCACTGCGGCCACGGTCCTCCTCACCGTCGCTCTTGCCCCGTTTGACGTATGGCTTGACGCAGGTCGGCGGCATGAGCGCACCTCATGTCCGAACGCGGCGCGTTCACGCGCCCAGTGACGGGCCCCGCCGCAAGCCTCCATGCCGATCGGCAACGGCGGCAGGTCCGCGAAGAAGGCGAGCAATTCCGCCCGTCGCAGCTCCTTCCGCAGCACGGCCGTCCCGTCGGCGCCGACTCCGTGCGCCTGGAACACGTTCCTGGCCAGAACCAGCCCAATCGTGGCAATTTCCATTCCGGTCTCTTCTCTGTTGTCGAGCGCTGCAAGCACTGCCACGCCAAGGCATGGCACGGCGATGCCGCCAAGCAGGAGGCATCCACCTCATCAAGCTGGTGTACTTTCCCGGATGTCCTGAGGTCATGGTCAGGCGGCTTTCGTGGTTATGCCGGGAATTGGGTCGATCTCCTCCTTGTCGATCTGCGCGAAGGCCTCGACCATCATGTAGCGGCTGGCAGTCTGCCATTCGTCGTTCTGCTCGAACAGGGCGGCGCCGATGAGGCGCTTTATGGAGGCTTCATTCGGGAAAATTCCAACGACGTCGGCTCGGCGCTTCACCTCTTTGTTCTACCGTTCGATGGGATTGGTAACGGGTATGATGATCCCGGTGCCGGTGTTCGGCTCCGATTTCTTGATCGGGGTGTATGCTGCGAGCATCCGGGACAGAGGCACCGGGAGCACGAAAGTGCGGGCAGGCCGATGCATTCGATGAGCCGTGAGCTCGACAGTCCGGCCTCGGCGCCGCCCATCACGGGCGCATCAGCAAAGCCGGGCGCAGCCATGCCCGCGCCATGCTGGTCGAGGCGGCATGGGCCGCGGCCAAGGCTCCGGGTCCCCTGCGCGCCTTCTTTATCCGCATCCGTGCAAAGCGCGGACACCAGATCGCCGCTGTCGTGGTGGCACGCTAGCTCGCCACTCTCTGCTGGCACATGCTCACGAGAGGCGAGGACTACCGGTGGGCCCGGCCAAGCCTGGTTGCCCACAAGCGTCGGTCAATGGAACTGGCCGCTGGCCAGCCGCAGAAGAAGGGCAACAAGCGTGGGGCGAGCTACGCCTACCATGTCAAGAAAATGCGGCACCAAGAGATGCAGATCGCCGAGAAAGCGCAGGAGAGCTACGAGCACTTCGTTGCCGCCTGGCGCGCCCGACCACCATCAGGAAACAAGTGTGCGGCCGCCTCACCCCGGCAGGGACTGCATGGGCTGCCCGGTGGCGCTTCCAGCCGACACGCCACGCTTCGCCACGAGGTCGATCGCACGCAGAAAGAATAACCGATCTCCGAGCAAAAATCTTGTCGATCTCATCCGTCGAGTGCAGTTTCGTGCGGTGCTGCCGTGGAAAGGTCATGTAGGCCAACACGTCATGTTCGCTGGCGTCCATCAGGTCCGCGAGTTTCGTCCATCTGGACCGCAACTGCTCCGCCACCTTGCGCCAAGTCTCGCCCGCATGGGGCGGTCCGGCTGGTCGAAGGCCTGCCGTAACGAGCCTTTGTCCGCCATTGGTCCGAGGACAATGGCGAGTGGCCGCGACCACCGTGTGCTGGCCGCGGGACACATGCGCCAGGGCGTTGCGCATCCAATGGACCCGACAGCGCTGCCACGTGGCCTCGAAGATCCGCGAGATGGCGGCCTTCAGGCCGGTATGGGCGTCGCTGATCACCAGCCGCACGCCATCCAGGCCGCGGGCCTTCAGCGAGCGCAGGAACTCGGTCGAGAAGGTCTCGGCCTCCGAGGGCCCCAGCCGCAGGCCGATGATTTCCCGCCGCCGCCCGAGTGCGGCTTCGGCGTCAGCCCCAGCCAGGCTGACAGGTCGCGCGACGTCCGGAAGCCGGTCACATCCGGCAGCGTCGCCGCCAGCGCCGTCGCGGTGATCGGGCCGATGCCCGGAATGCTCCGCAGCCTCTTCGCAGCGTCGCTGGTCTCTGCTTCGCGGCGGATGTCCTTGGTGAGCGCGCCGATATTGGCGCGGGTCCCGGAGAACTGATCCGCCAGCAGGCGCAGCGGCACCCGGGCCGCGGCCGGCAGCTTGGCGCGCTCCCCGGCCTCGAGCAGGCGCCCGACATTATGGCCCCCTTCGGCGCCACAATGCCGAACTCGCCCAAGTGGGCGCGGATCGCGTTGGTGACCTGGGTGAGCTGGCGGACCAGGAATTCCCGGGCCTTGCGGGTCATCGGGAGGGCCTGGATTTCTTCGCTCTTCACCGGCACGAAGCGCATCGACGGCCGGGTCGTCTTGCGCCTTCCATCGATCCCCCGGATCGATGGATCGCTGCGCGAGCGGCTGCTGACCCTCGCAGATCGCTTCGGCGTCCGCCTGGTCGGTCTTTCCCCGCCGGACGTAGGGCTTGACGCAAGACGGCGGCATCAGCCGGACGTCATGGCCGAGCCTGGCGAGTTCGCGGGCCCAGCGGTGCGCCCCGGCGCCGCCAGCGGTTGCTCGAACCGATGGCGCAACCTTGGCGACCCTCCATGCCGACCAGGCAGGGCCCGAGCCGCTGGAAGAACTCGAGCATCTGGTTCCGACGCAGCTGTCGCCGCAGCACGACCGTGCCTTCGGCATCGATGCCGTGGACCTGGAAAACGGACTTGGCGAGATCGACGCCGACCGTGGCAATCTCCGTCATGGATGGCTCCCCTCAGTGGTGACGTTGACAGCACCCAATGTGGCACATTGCGATGCCGGGAGCGGGAGCCATCCACTCCATCATTGGCGCTCATTGGCTCATTCCTTGCACAGCTTGGACACCGTGCTCTTGGAGATGCCGCTCAGGCCCATCGCCTGCACCAGCTCGTCGACGCGCGGGGTGGAGACGCCGCCGATCCAAGCCTCCTGGAACGAGCCATGTCACGCCATTGGTCCGAGTGACAATGGCGAGTGCCACCAGCGCTTGTTCGGAGGTCTTCCTTGCTTCAAGGAAGCCCGGGAAATAGCTGCCCTGGCGGAGCTTGGGCACGCGCAGGTTCAGCGTCCCGAGGCGCGTGTCCAGCGACCGGTCGCGGTAGCCCCTCTCGGCGAATGCATGCATTCGCCTGTCGGCAACGGTTGCGCCAGGTCGTGCGTTCGCCGTTGCGTTCATGGCGGCCAGCGCCGATCAGGCCTTCGACGTCGGTCTCCATGATCAGTTGCAGCACCGCCTCTGCGATGCTGCGCAGCAAGTCGCCGTTCGCCAGCAGTCTCGGCCCGGTGGCGACATGCTGGCTCACTCGTGCTTGGCCATGAGCTCGGACAGTTCCATGTCCGTTTTGGTCATCGGGGTCTCCGTATGGTTCAGGTTGAAGCGTCGAAACTCCACCTCGATCCTACACCTCGATGGCCACCCGGGATCGCACCGCTGGCGGCAGTGAAATTACACCAGCACCGCGGACATTATCGCTGCGAGCCCCGGAAACGGCGTTTCCGGCCGGTAGGTCAGCATTGCCCAGAAGATCGCGGCGGCCCCTGCAAGCGCCAGGGGCAGGGCCACGGCCCGGCGCGCCAGAACGCCGTCGAGCCACCCCTCGGCCAGCGCGATTGCCAGAAGCGATCCCGTGAGCAGCTCCCAGGCCCGGAATTGCGGCAGGTAGAAGGCTGCTTCGGGATCGGCTCCCACCGCCCGGACCGACAGGGCCAGCGACAGCAGCGCCAGCGCCGCCAGCCCCCCAGATCGCCCTGCGTCCCAGGACCCGGAACATCGCCCACAGGAGCACTGGGAAGACCACGTAATACTGTTCCTCGATCGCCAGCGACCAGGTGTGCAGGAGCGGCTTGATTTCCGCGGATTCGTTGAAATAGCCGGTCGAGAGATAGAACCAGACATTGGACAGGAACACCGTCGCGCCGGCGAGGCTCTTGCCATAGTCGTCGAGGTGATAGGGCAGCATCATGGCTGCCGCGGCCAGCGTGGTCAGCGCCAGCATCGCGAAGAGCGCCGGAAAGATCCACCGGATCCGCCGTTCGCAAAAGGTCGCGATCGAATAGGTCCCGGCCTTCATCTCCTCCCACAGGATGGTGGTGATCAGGAAGCCCGAGATGACGAAGAACACGTCGACGCCGATGAATCCGCCCGGCAGGCCCAGCCCTGCATGGAACACGAGAACCGGAACGACCGCGATGGTCTGCAAGCCGACGAGATCTGCGCAATATTTCATCGTGCCCCGCAATTAAATTGGTCTTTTAAAATCTGTTCTATGGTGCCGCCGCCAGCGGATCTGGCTGATGTTGAGACCATTTGTCAGCAGGCGGCTGAGGCCGTGCCGTTCCTATTCCGCGGTGAGGTCCATCTGGTCTTTCGCGTCGTGGGGAACGGCGCATGCCGACGGGGCTCCGATGCTGCTGCCGGGTAGCGTGCCGATCTCGAACAGCAATCCGCGGTGGTTCGATCCCAGATCGGCGCCCCCCCAGGGCTGTGCCTCCCGCAGCACGGCGCCGCCGCGGGTCAGGATCAGGTCGATTGGAATGCCGAACCGTCCGGCCGCGGCTGGCCAGGTTGGTATCGGCCACCGCTGGGTCCGTAGACCGCAATGCGCCGTCAGTTCGCTCAGCCGCTTGCTCCAGGGGGCGGCGTTGAAGTCGCCGACGATGACTACGGGGCCGGGGGCGGTCGACGCCTGATGCGCGACCATCCACTCGTCCGAGGCGCTGAGCCCGTCGAACCAGGGCTTGAGCAGATGCGCCGCCACCAGCCGCAGCTGCCGTCCGTCCGCCAGATCCAGCTGGACGACTCCGATCCGCTCGTTGCCGGTATTGGGCATTTTGACGAGCCTGGCCCGGATCGCCGGATCTCGGGCGAGAACCATGATGTCGCAGCGCCGTCCCGCGCAGCCCTCGATCACGGGAAAGGTCTCGGCCAAGAGGTCGCGCGCGCTCCTGAGCGGGAAGCTCTCGGTCAGCAGGATCACGTCCGCGGGGCTGGCTTCCAGCGCGGCGACCAGGTCGGCAGGCGGCACCGGATTGGTATTGAGCATGTTGTACCACAGCACCCGCAGGACGGGTTGCGCCTCGGGATGGAGCGGGTCGGAGCGCTGGACATGGCGCAGGGCCACTCCGGCGAGGCCTGCAACGGCCAGAAATGCCACGGCAAAGCCGAAGCGGCGCCCGCCCAGTAAGGCAATGGCGAGGCTGAGCGCCAAGGTCGGCACTGCGATATGGGGTGCCGCGCTTTCGATCATGCGGGCGATGGTCCCGATGAAGGGAAGATTGGGCCAGTATGCGGCACTGGCCACGGTGACGGCACCGAACAGGGCGGGCAGGGCCAGCAGCCCACGCCACCAGGCAAGCCGCTGGGAGAGAACCGGATGGGGCACGTGCGGGGACTCTGGAAACAAATCTGGACAAGGCCGCGCTCCCCGGGAAGGGTGCGGCACGGACACTATTCTAGGCCGGAATGCGTGCCTGCGGCAGTGGGACATATGGGCCTGCCCCTGCCAAGTCCCGGGCATTCGGCTAGGATACGTCCGATCCGCCCCTGTCCCGTTCATGTCCCGGTTCCCTACGGAGGAGCGCCCCGAAGAATGTTGAAGTTTTCAGATGCCCGCGGTCGCCATTTCCGCCGCCTGCGCAACGTTCGGTGCCCGGGCACGGGCGGCAACCCCAGCCAGGTGCCGACTAGCATGCGGACCCGGAATGCATTGGTGCACTGGATCCGCAAGGGAATTTGGCTGATGGGATTGATGATCACACTTGGTGTCGGGGCGGCACCTTCGCTCTTGATCGTGGGAAGCGCCACGATCGGGACGACGCTGCGGGCGGCGGGGATTGAAGTCGCCGGGAGCAGTCCAATCACCTATGACGTGCAATGGTACCGCAATGGCACGGCCATTTCCGGAGCCACCTCCACACTCTACGACACGTCGGGGGAAGCCGCGGGAGCGGTCCTGAAGGTTGCTGTGACTTCGGGAGGAAACCAGGTCGAGAGCCAGGACGTCACGCTATCCGCGGCCGCGCCGCCGTCGGCCGAGGCGGGGACGGCGGCGCTTGCGGCCATGGCGGTGGCGCCGGCGTTTTTCGACAGCGGCGCGCCGGCCGGCCCGTCGAGATCTCCGCCGTCTGCGCCCGCGACCCGGACCGGGACCGCGGCATCGACCTCTCGGCCTACGCCTGGGAAACCGACCCGGTCGCGCTGGCGCAGCGCGACGACGTCGATCTGTTCGTCGAACTGATGGGCGGCTCCGAGGGCGCCCCGCTCGACGCGACCCGCGCCGCGCTGGAGGCCGGCAAGGATGTCGTCACCGCCAACAAGGCGATGATGGCGCTGCACGGCCACGAACTCGCCGAGATCGCCGAGGCCAAGGGGGCCTGCCTGCGCTACGAGGCAGGCGTCGCGGGCGCCATCCCGGCCATCAAGGCGCTGACCGAGGCGCTTGCCGCCAACGAGATCGAGCGGGTGCTCGGCGTCATGAACGGGACCTGCAACTACATCCTGACGCGGATGCAGTCGGCCGGGCTCAGCTATGACGAGGTCTTCGCCGAAGCCGCGAAGCTCGGCTATCTCGAAGCCGACCCGACGCTCGATGTGGGCGGCATCGACGCCGGGCACAAGCTGGCGATCCTGGCCTCGATCGCCTTCGGCGCGAAGGTCAATTTCGAGGGCGTCCATCTCGAGGGGATCGAGCGGATCACCATCGAGGACATCAACCGCGCCGCCGACATGGGCTACCGCGTCAAGCTGCTGGGCGTCGCCCAGATGACCGGCCGCGGGCTGGAACAGCGCATGACCCCCTGCCTCGTGCCCGCCAATTCGCCGCTCGGCCAGCTCGAGAACGCCACCAACATGGTGGTGATCGAGGGCGACGCCTCGGGGCGGATCGTGCTGCAGGGCGCGGGCGCGGGCGAAGGCCCGACCGCCTCGGCCGTCATGTCGGACATCATGGACATCGCGCGCGGCCTGCGCCTGCCGACCTTCGGACAGCCGGCCTCGACCCTCGTCGAGCTGCCGCCGGCAGTCTCGGCGACGCCGGCGCCCTACTACCTGCGCTTCATCCTGGACGACAAGCCGGGCGCGCTGGCCAAGATTGCGACCATCCTGGGCAATAACGGCATCTCGATCGACCGGATGCGTCAGTATGGCCACGCGGAGTCCAAGGCGCCTGTCCTTATTGTCACGCACAGGACGACTCGGGCGGATCTCGATGCGGCGCTGTCGCAGATGCCCGGAACGGGCGTCCTGGCGGGCGAACCGGTTGCGATCCGGATCGAACGTCTCTGAGCGGCGGCGCCGTGTTGGCGCGCCGGAAAGACGGAAAAGTTAAGGAGTGCGTTGATGGCCACCCCAGTTGATTTCAATGACCGCATGCTGTCCCTCGGCCTCGCGCGTGTTTCCGAAGCCGCGGCGCTGGCCTCGGCCAAGCTGATCGGGCGCGGCGACGAGAAGGCCGCGGACCAGGTCGCGGTGAATGCCATGCGCACCCAGCTGAACATGCTGGACATCAACGGCGTCGTCGTGATCGGCGAAGGCGAGCGCGACGAAGCGCCGATGCTCTATATCGGCGAGGAAGTCGGCACCGGCAACGGCCCGGCCGTGGACATCGCGCTCGACCCGCTCGAGGGCACCACGCTGACCGCCAAGGACATGCCGAACGCCCTGACCGTGATCGCGATGGGCCCGCGCGGCTCGATGCTGCACGCCCCCGACGTCTACATGGAAAAGCTGGCGATCGGCCCGGGCTACGACAAGGACGTGGTCAGCCTGGACATGACCCCGGTCGAGCGCATCCAGGCGCTGGCCAAGGCCAAGGGCGTCGACACGCCGGAAATCTCCTGCTGCGTGCTGGAGCGTCCGCGCCATGACGACCTGATCGACCAGCTGCGCTCCACCGGCGCCTCGATCCGTCTGATCACCGATGGCGACGTGGCGGGCGTGATCCACTGCGCCGAGACCTACAAGACCGGCATCGACATCTACATGGGCTCGGGCGGCGCGCCGGAAGGCGTCCTGGCAGCCTCCGCGCTGAAATGCATGGGCGGCCAGTTCTGGGGCAAGCTCCTGTTCCGCAACGATGACGAGCGCGGCCGCGCCACCAAGGCCGGCGTCACCGATTTCGACAAGATCTACGACCGCGACGAGCTGGTCACCGAGGACGTGATCTTCGCCGCCACCGGCGTGACCGACGGCTCGCTGGTCTCGGGCATCAAGCGCGAACCGGGCTTCTTCACCACCGAGACGATCCTGATGCGCTCGAAGACCGGTTCGGTGCGGCGCATGTTCTACCGCAACCCGGTCCAGTTCTCCTGATCCGGCCCGACTGACGGACAGAAGCCCCGGCGCCCCTGGCGGCCGGGGCTTTTCCTTTCCGGCCGCGGCAGGTATCCCGGCGCTTCGCAGCGAAGGACGGACGACATGACGGGAACGGCATTTCTGGGGGTCACGGCTTCGGCCACGGGGCGGCGCTGGATCGGACCGGATGCGGAGCGGATGCGCGCCGCCGAAGGGCTGGCGCAGATGACCGGGCGACCCGAGGCGGTCTGCCAGATCCTTGCCCGGCGCGGAGTCGCCGCCGCCGAGACCGAAAGCTTCCTCGCGCCGCGGCTGCGCGACCTGCTGCCCGATCCGCGCGTCCTGAAGGACATGGAAAAGGCCGCCGCGCGGCTGGTCGCCGCCGCAACGGCGAAGGAACGCGTCGCGGTCTTTGCCGATTACGATGTCGACGGCGGCACCTCGGCGGCGCTGATGATCCGCTGGCTGCGGCATTTCGGCATCGCCGCGACGCTCTACGTGCCGGACCGGATCGACGAGGGCTACGGGCCGAACCCCCAGGCGATGGCCGAGCTGTCGGCGGCCCATGACGCGATCTTCTGCGTCGATTGCGGCACGCTCAGCCACGAGGCGCTGGAGGCGGCCACCGTCGATGTCGTGGTGCTCGACCACCATCTCGGCGGCGAGACCCTGCCCCGCGCGCTGGCGGTGGTGAACCCCAACCGCCAGGACGAGACCGGCGACCTGGCGCATCTCTGCGCGGCCGGCGTCGTCTTCCTGGCGCTGGTCGAGGCCAACCGGCAGCTGCGCGAGGCCGGAGAGGCCGGGCCGAACCTGATGGCCTATCTCGACCTCGTGGCGCTCGGCACCGTGGCGGATGTCGCGCCGCTGATCGGCGTCAACCGCGCCTTCGTCATGCAGGGCCTCGCCGTGATGGCGCGGCGCGAGACGAAGACCGTGCGGCGGCATCTCGATCAGGGCCTGGTTGCGCCGGTCTGCGGGCTGCGCGCGCCGCGCGAGCGGGCCATCGAACCCTATGAGGCCTGCCTGTCCGATCGCGTGCAGGCCTTCCGCGGTCTCAGCGGCGTCCGGCTGGCCCGCGGGAGATCCGCGCCATGGGCTGCGAGGGCGGCTACACCGCCGTGACCGATTTCCTGCGCACCGTCCGGCCATCGGTGCCGAAGCCGTTCGGGCGGCGGTTCGAGACGCCACCGGGTCGGCAAGCACAGGTGGATTTCGGCGGGCTCACCGCGGAATCCACCGAAGGTGAGGAGGAAAAGCGATCCTTCCGGGGGAGGGACCGCCCGACGAACGGCGCCGTGCGGAAAGTCCGGCTGTTCAGCATGGTCCTCGGCCACAGCCCGCTCCCTGCGAATGCATGCATTCGCCTGCCGGGCAATGGGCGGTTCCGGGGAGGTTTCGTGGCCGGCCAGAACCTGCAATCCGTCCTGCGCTGCCATATCGACGCCATCGAGGGTGAGCCGATACGCGTCAATGGTCCGAGCGGCATTGGCGCACCGGCGGGGCGCCCGGGGAAATCCCCTGCGACCGGATGAAGACCGCGGTGACCGGCGAGGAGTGAGCCATGTGGTCGACATGGTTCGAGATCCATGGCGAAGCGGGGACCGTGCCCTGGAACGCGTCGCTGGCCGCGCTGCTGCACCGCTACGGCGCCGTTCCCCGGGCCTGCCGNCGTCGCTGGCCGCGCTGCTGCACCGCTACGGCGCCACTCCCCGGGCCTGCCTTCCCCATCGCGCGAAGAGTTGCCCATTGAGGCGCCATTGGTCCGAGCCCGATGGGCGACAGGAAAAACCGGGCGGCCGTTCCGCTCCATCCGGCAGGACGTTCTGCGCTGCAAGCGGTCCGCCGGACCGTTTGCCATGCGCTTGAATGCCTGGCCCGGAGTTTCCGCAATCTTGACGACCTGAACGCGCAGTTCGATGCTTGGCGGATCGAGGTCGCCAATCCGCGGGTCCAGGCCACCACCCGGCGGATCGCCGGCCAAGCCTTGGCCGAGGAGAAGCCCGCGATCCCCTATGACGCGGGTCTGGCCATCGAGCGGCGGGTCAGCCGCGAGGGGATGGTCCCGGTCGGCGGCAATCTCCACTCGGTGCCGGATGCGGCGCAGAAGCGCATGCTGGAGGTCCAGCGCCGCCTCGCGCCGGTCCCGACAATGTCCGGTAACCTTGGATTATCGAACCTTTTCGTTCACCGCCTACCGGGCATGCAAAAGCGCCCCGGAGGGCGCTTCCCCGGGCCGGAAACCGGACCAAGATCAATGCCGGTCGAGGCTGGTGGCATGCAGGTATCCGGAAGCCTGCGCAACGCTGCCGGACTCACTAGGCGCAAACTATTCCCCTGCGCAAAGAAACCTGCTGCCGCAAAAATCGACAAGTCCAGCCCGAAGGCTGAGTTGATGATCCGACAATAGCGGCCGGTTGCAGTCGTCGGTCCGGCATGCTTGGGGTCCCGCTGGTCGCGGGAAAGCGCAGAGATCACCTGTTCAAACGACCGCGCCCCTTCCACGACACGCCCCACATCGCCGCAAGGAACACAGCACGCCGCCTTGAATGGCACAGGGCGCCAACCGTCTCCAAGGCAAGCAGCCACTATACACTTCGGAAAATCCGCAACAGAGAACATTGACATGACGGGAGCAGCGCCGTTACACGGCAATTACTTCATGAAAACTCGAAATGATGATTTCAAGCTTCTGACCACGAGCCGGGACACATGACACATCTCTCCGACCCCGCCCCGCTCGGGCGCTTCGAACGCCTTTTGACGCTTTGGGTGACCTTGGCCATGGCAGGCGGCATCGCGCTGGGGGTTGTCGCACCCGGCTTGGTCGCGGCCATCGCCGGCGCCGAAATCGCGTCCATCAACCTGGTTGTTGCAGTGCTGATCTGGGCCATGGTCTACCCGATGATGGTGGGCGTCGATTTCGCCGCCGCCGCAGGCGTGGCACGGCAGCCCAAGGGGCTCTTGGTTACGCTGGCGGTGAACTGGCTCGTCAAGCCCTTCACCATGGCCGCCTTGGCGGTGCTGTTCTTCGAACATGCCTTTGCGCCCTGGATCGCTCCGGCGGATGCGGCGCAGTACGTTGCCGGACTGATCCTGCTGGGGGCAGCGCCCTGTACCGCCATGGTGTTCGTCTGGAGCCAGCTCACCCGCGGCGATGCAACCTACACGCTGGTCCAGGTATCGGTAAACGACCTGATCATGACCGTCGCTTTCGCACCCATCGTGGCCTTTCTCCTCGGCGTGACCGAAATTGCGGTGCCGTGGAGCACGCTGATCCTCGCCACCGGTCTTTACGTTGTGCTGCCGCTGATCGCTGGCTTGACCACGCGGCGGATGCTCGGCAGCAAGGAGGCAATCAATGCCTTTTCCGCCCGGGTGAAGCCGCTCTCCATGATCGGCCTGATCGCAACCGTCGCCATTCTCTTCGGGCTGCAAGGACAGGTGATCCTCGACCGCCCGCTAGTGATCGCGCTGATTGCCGTGCCGATCCTGATCCAGAGCTACGGCATCTTCGCCTTGGCCTACGCCACTGCCTGGGCCCTCAAGATCCCGCACCGGGTTGCCGCGCCCTGCGCGATGATCGGCACGTCGAATTTTTTCGAACTGGCCGTGGCCGTGGCGATTTCGCTGTTCGGTCTGGGGTCGGGCGCAGCGCTCGCCACCGTTGTCGGCGTCCTGGTCGAGGTACCGGTGATGCTGAGCCTCGTCGCCTTCGCCAACCGCACCCGCAGCAGCTTTCCGGAAACCACGCGTTGACCCGCATCCGCCGAAATCCCGATGGCGGGCACGTTGCACGACGCGTCGGCCATTTTCCCTCTGTTTGAACAGCTCCGGCCAGGCGCCCTGCCCTTTCGTCAAACCGCCCTTGTCCATCAGCGAGGAAGGAGGCACCGTGCCGGAACGGGGCCTGCCGATGACAATGCAGAGGCCTGCGATGCCGGTGTGACCTGCCACGGGATTGTTCTTCCACTGTTGATTGGAGTCCGGCTGAACTGCGGGCGAACAATGACACGAAAGACCGTCACGGACGGACAGATTGTGAACCGGCATCGAAAACTGGGCCTGCCTTCGGTCCCAAGGCCGTCTTCGTCAAGCGTTTTCGGCCAAGCGGCCAGGTCCGCCGGAGCGGGATTTCAGCAGGTCAGGTCGCTTTCCGTCCCTGGATCGTCGGCTCGCTGCAGGGGGTCCCGGGGTGCATGCGTCGCTCCGTGGCCAGCGCGGCGGCTGTCGGCGTGATGCTGGTTCGNGTGCAATTCCGGCGTGGCCATCTCACTTGCGTGCTCGCCTGCAGGGGCGGCAACAGTCAGGCCCGTGGCATCGCCGGACCCACGTTCCCATGGGACCCCGGAGGCCCGCGTCCCGCCGGATGGCGGGCGGCCGTGGCCCCGGCGGGGCCGCGGAAGCGCCTCGACCTCCAGCGCCGGCACGGCCGCCGCAGTGGCATCGCACATGTGCGTCGTCGGCCTCGCCGAGGAAACCGGCGGCTCGATCCAGAACCCGGCCTCGGCCCAGGGCCTCGTCGGCATCAAGCCGACCATCGGGCTGGTGCCGAATGCCGGGGTCGTGCCGCTGTCGGGCAACCGCGACGTGGTCGGCCCGATCGCGCGCAACGTGGAGGATGCCGCGCTCTGCCTCGACGTGCTGGCGGGCTTCACCACCGAGGATCCGAAGACCCTGGCCTCGGTCGGGCGCATCCCGGCGGGCGGCTATGCGGCCGGGCTCTCGGCCGACGGGCTGAAGGGCAAGCGGATCGGCCTCTACGGTCCCGGCTGGCGTCCCGACGCGCTGTCCGACGAGACCGCCGCGCTCTACGGGCGGGCGAAATCCGAGCTGGAGGCCGCAGGCGCCATCCTGGTCGAGGATCCGTTCGTCGGCACCGATTTCGCGTCGCTGCGCCAGGTGACTCCGGGCACGCCGTTCTTCGACGGGCGCGGTCTCGAGTCGATCGCCTGGGACATGACCTGCTACCTGCGCCGCCTCGGCCCGGATGCCGCGATCAAGACCTGGGACGGGTTCGTCGCGGCCACCAAGGCCGAAGACCCCTTCGCGCCGGGCGCGATCCTCGGCTACCTGCACGAGCTGCCGGATTTCACGGAAGCGATGAAATCGCCGGAAACCCCGCCGGCAATGCCGGAATTCACCGCGCTGAAGGCCCGCTATCTGGAGCTGCTCGCCGAGGTCTTCGAGCGCCACGCCCTCGACGCGCTGGCCTATCCGCAGATGCTCTGCGAGCTGCCGGGGCTGCATTCGGGCGATGCGATCCTCGAGACCACGGTTGGCGAGCTGAACATCGCGGGCATCCCCGGGGTCACCGTGCCCGCGGGCTACTACGCGTCCGGCGCGCCGTTCGAGCTGATCTTCCTCGGGCTGCAATGGAGCGAGGCCGGGCTGATCAAATGCGCCCATGCCTATGAGCAGGCCACGCATCACCGCCGCCCGGCGCTCTGAGCCTCCGCCCTGCGCCATCGGCGCAGGGCGTCCCCGGTGCGGACGCAGGTCGGCAGTTCCGGAATTCAAGGCTCCGCACCAGTTCGACCCAGCGCCCATGGGCGAACTGACCTTGCCCCCGGTTCCCGGACTGGGGCGATATTCACTATGCGGCCATCGCGGCAGCCATGTCGATCCATGCCTGGTCGGGCGAGCGGCAGCCGATGCTCGAGTGGCGGCGCTTCCGGTTGCAGAAGATGGCGATGCATTCGAACAGGGCCGCTTTGGCCTCGCGGCGGGACCGGAACCTGGTGCGGAGGACGAGCTCGGTCTTCACAGAAGCGAAGAAGCTCTCCATGGGGGCGTGTCTCACGCCCCGGCTTGCCCGGAGGGCATTCCGTTCAAGGTGTCATGCGAGCTTGTCCATCGGCTGCATCCGGTCAAGATGCCGGCGTTCGGCCTCGGCCGGCGGAATGTCCCCGAGCGATCCGGTGCGGCGCCCGCTGTCGTGCCAACCGGTGCATGGTCTCCCGCGCGGCGTCCTGCATGGGCTTCCAAAGCCCGGGCTGCTCGATGGCCTCAGTCCCGAAGAGGCCGGTGACGCTCCCGGCCAGCGCGTCCTCGCAGGAACCGCGTCCTGCGGACGGGTCGGCGTCCGCGCCGGCCGGGCGCCCGGTGTACTTGAGGGACAAAGACAGCGATCCGCGCTCCGAGTGCTGGGTCAAGCCATTGTTTCCAAGCGGCTTTCCCTGCCGGATCGCCTGCTCCGGCGCATCGGGCGCGACCCGGGCCGTCCTCGAGGCCGGGACGCGCCACCCGACGGTCCGCCGTGCGATCCCATCGATCCGCGCGCCATTGAGGCGCCATCGGCGGTCCCCGACCCGGGTGGCACCTGCGTGAAATCCGATGCCCGCAATTTGCCAGTCGATCGGCGGCGGCGGCGGCAATGGCGGAGACTCGTCGGCGGCCTATGCCTCGGTCGGCTTCGGCGCCAAGCGCATCCCCGGCACGCCCGCGCCGAACAACCTGAACTTCTCGCTCGCCGTGGGCGGCAATTGCAGCAATGTCAGCGGCAGCGAGAGCTGCGGCGGCGGCTCGGGCGGCAGTGCCGCCTTCTCGCTGGGCGATGACGGAGCAGCGGCCAGCCGGATCGCGACGCAGGGCGACCTCGCCAATGCGGTGGTCGTCCAGTCGATCGGTGGCGGCGGCGGCAATGGCGGGATCGGCTCGACCTCGTCGAGCACCTATTTCAGCGGCGCCAAGACCCAGATGGCCATGACGCTGGGCAGCGAGGGCGGCACCGGCGGCACCGGCCTCGGGGCGCAGGCCACGACCGGCGCCAACGGTCTGATCGAGACGGCAGGTGCCAATTCCCGCGGACTGGTCGTCCAGTCGGTCGGCGGCGGCGGCGGCATCGCCTCGGGCAGCGGCATGACGCTGATCGGCGGGCTCGACAAGAAGATCCGGACCCCTGTCACCGAAGACCGCGCCGTCGACAACTCGCTCAAGAGCGATCTCAGCCTCAAGGTCGGCGCGCTCGGCGGCACCGGCGGCAATGCCGGAACGGTGACGGTCGATCATGCCGGCACCATCGTCACCGCAGGCGCCGGATCGACCGGCATCCTGGCCCAGTCGATCGGCGGCGGCGGCGGCATTATATACTATACATAAAATATCAAAATACCCAAAATATATATTCTATACTATACAAAAAATATCAAAATACCCAAAACATATATTATATACTATACATAAAATATAAAAATACATCAAATATATATTTTATTCTATACATAAAATATCAAAATACACCAAATATATATTCTATAATATACATAAAATATCAAAATACCCAAACTATACATTATATACTATACATAAAATATAAAATTACATCAAATATATATTATATTAAATACATAAAATATAAAAATACAGCCGGGGCCACGGTCGCTCCGCACCCTTCGCCTTCGACCTTGATGCCGGTGCTGTCCGCTGCCCGAGAGGGGACGAGCAGGTGCAGCGGCCCTTTGGATCCGCGATACGGGATGGTGACGTCCAGCGCTCGACGGGCTTTCGGGGCGCCACTGGCGCCACGGTCCCGTCTCGCTCCGGCGGCGCGGCAGCGTGCTGAAGTCCGGCAGGGACCAGCCCAGCCCGGACAGGTCGAGCAGGCTCGCCACGACCCCCGTTCGCCAGCGGGCTCGGACCGATGGCGCCTCACTGGCTCACCCTGGCGGAGCGGCAGTCCGAGGAAGACCTTGAGGGTGAGGCAGGCCTGGATGGCATTCGCCGGGCAGGGCTCCGCCCGTCCGGCACTCAGGGGCTCCGCCCGGTCCTTCCCCAAACGGTCGTGTCGCGAATGTGTTGGAAAATGCCGATCGGCGTGCTGCGGGCATGTGAACCTGGCTCCGTTCAGGCGGCGGGGCCAAGGGACATCGGCTCGAGGGGCTGCGAGAGGGTCTCCCAGCCGCCGGACTTGCGCATCCGCTGCCCGGCAGCGGTTTGCCTGCGAACCGCGAGAGGGGGATCTGCCCGGAGGCCAGCAGCGCCCAGAGCAGCATCGGCACGGGCCCGGCGCAGGGCAGCGCGGTCCGGGGCTGGATCCGGCGGCGGAACGCCTCGTTCAGGGGCTCTGTCGCGTTGGTCGTCCCCGCAGGTTTCCATTGCGGCGGATCGAGCCGGGTGACGCTGAAGAGCCGGTCGCCCGGCACCCGAACCGTCCCGGTGCCGGAGGTTCCGGCGAGCTGCCGCGCGCGCTGCCCTGGTGCCGCATCGGGCTGCCGCCATGCCCGGTCGCCCTTCCGTTCGCCGGTGCCTGCGGTCGGCGGGCGCATCGCGGCGGCAGTCCCGGAACGGAAGCGCCCCGCCGGGTTTCCCGGGCGGGGCGCGCATCTCCGGAGGTTTCCGCACCTGCCGGGGTGCCGTCAGCCGAACATCGTGTCCGGGATGAAGGTGGCGATCGGCGGGAAGGCGATGATCAGCAGCAGCCCGAGGAGCATCGCGATCAGGAAGGGCGTCACGCCGCGGAACACCGTCGACAGCGCCACGTCGCGCCCCGCCACGCCGCGCACGACGAAGACGTTCATGCCCACCGGCGGGGTGATCATCCCCATCTCGATCACGATCACCGCCACCACGCCGAACCAGATCGGATCGAAGCCGAAGCCGGTGATCACCGGGAAGACGATCGGGATGGTGATGACCAGCATGCTGAGACCGTCCATGAACATGCCCAGCACCACATAGGCCAGCAGGATCACCACGAGCGTGCCGTAGGGTCCGAGGCCCAGCGTCTGCAGTTCCTCGCCCAGCGTCGCCGGGATATGGGTGATCGCCAGGAACGGGTTCAGCACATTGGCGCCGATCACCACCATGTAGAGCATGGCGGAGGTCTTCAGCGTGTCGAGCACGGCGGCCTTGAAGCCCGCCCAGCCCAGCCGCCGCTGGATCAGCGCCATCAGGATCACCAGGCCCGCGCCGATGCCCGAGGCCTCGACCGGCGTGAAAACGCCGAGATAGATGCCGCCGATCGACACGAGGATCACGCCGAAGAGCGGCCAGGCCTCGGAGGAGACGCGGATGCGCTCGGCCCAGGTGAAGACCGGCCCTTGCGGCCCGGCCGCCGGGTTCAGCGTGGCGACCAGCCAGATGACGCCCATGAAAAGCGCGGCCAGCAGGATCCCCGGCAGGATGCCCGCCATGAACAGCCGCCCGATCGATTCCTCGGTCAGGATCGCGTAGAGCACGAAGCCGGTCGAGGGCGGGATCAGGAAACCGAGCGTGCCGCCCGCCGCGACCGAGCCGGTGGCGAGGCTGTCGGCATAGCCGAGGCGCTTCATCTCCGGCAGGGCGACCTTGCCCAGCGTCACCGCGGTGGCGACCGAAGAGCCCGAGACCGCCGAGAAGGCGGCGCAGCCCAGCACCGAGGCCGAGGCCAGCCCGCCCCGCATCCGCCCGACCCAGGCATTGGCCGCGTCGAAGAGCCCGCGCGAATAGCCGGCCGCAGAGGCGATGTTGCCCAGCAGGACGAACATCGGCACGACGATCAGCGAATAGGAGGAGACCGCCGAATAGCTCTCGGTCAGGAGCATGGCGGAGGCGGAGCGATAGCCCGAAAGCGCCCAGTAGCCGAAGAACCCCACGAGCAGCATGGCGAAGGCCACCGGCGTGCGCAGGATCATCAGCAGGAACAGGGCGAGGATGCCGAAGAGGCCAGCAGTCACGTCGGTCATTGCTCAACCCCGTTCAGGATCACGTCGAGGCACTGGATCACGAAGATCACGACGACCAGCCCGGTGCCCGCGGCGAGGATCGCGTAGAAGGGCCATAGCGGCAGGCCCAGCATGTTGGTGGCGTCGCCGAACTCGGCGGCGTCCAGCGCCTTGAGCACCGCGCGGTGGCACAGCACCGCCAGCACCCAGCCCGACAGGCAGCGCGCCAGCACGTCGCCCGCCCGGCGGCCGAAATAGCCGAGGAAGCGGTCGAAGACATCGACGCCGACATGGCCGTTCAGCGAGGTGCAGTAGGGCAGGGCGGACATCACCAGCGCCACGGCGGCAAGCTGGATGATCTCGTTCGATCCCAGGATGGGCTGGCCGAAGGCGTAGCGCATGACGACGCCGGCGACGATCAGCAGGACCAGGGACATCAGGGCGATCCCGCCGATCACGGCCAGGACCGCCGTGGCCCTGCCGGTGACGACCGACAGGACATTGGCAGCCTTGCGCACCATCTCAGTGCTTCAGCGCGTCGACGATGGCCTGGGCGGAGCCGCCCGTCTCGGCCACGACCTGCGCGGTGACCTCGGCCGCGGCCGCGTTGAAGGCGGCGGCCTCTTCCGCGGTCAGCTCGATCAGCTCATGGCCCTCGAGCTCCGCGAAGGCGGTGACGCCGTCGGCCGCGACCTTCAGCTGGGTCTCGTTGGCGAGAATGGAAGCTTCCTTCCCGGCCTCGAGCAGCGCAGCCTGGTCCGACTCGGAGAGACCGTTGAAGGCCTGTCGGTTGGCGAGGATGAAGAAGGGCGAGTTGGTCGTGTCCATGCCCACCGTGAGATAGTTCGCCACCTCGCCCAGCCGGAAGGCGCGGGTCGCGGTGGTGTCGATCATCGCGCCGTCGATCACGCCGGTCTGCAGCGAGTTGTAGATCTCGGAAACCGGCATCGACACCGGCGTCGCGCCCCAGGCTTCGACCAAGAGGCCGGTGTTGCGCGACGGCACGCGGATCTTCATGCCCTTGATGTCGTCGGGCGAGCGGACCGCCTTGTCGCGGGTGTAGAGCACGTTCGGCGCCGAGGACCACAGCGATACGAGGATCGCGCGGCGGTATTCCGGCTGGAACAGCTCGATGTTGTTCCAGATGTCCCGGGTTCCGGTCTCGGCATTGATCACGCCGGGCAGTTCCGCGACGAGCGTCAGCGGAAAGGTCGAGGCGGTGTAGCCCGCCAGCGACACGCCCAGCTCGGCGACGCCGTCGAGCACGCGGGTATACTGTTCGGCCGGGCCCGGGCCCAGCTCGCCGCCATTGTAGATCGTGACGGTCAGATCGCCGCCGGACTTCTCCCCGACCATCTTGGCGAAGGGCTCGAAGGCGCCCGTCACATAGGGGTGGGTCGGCGCGAAGAAGCTGGCGAACTTGAAGTCTTCCGCGGCGGCGGCGCTGGCGGCCAGCCCGATAGCGGCGGCAAGGATTGCAGTGCGCATGATGTGGTCCTCCCGAAACCAGGCCCAGCGTCATGGCGGGCCGAATGCGGGGCCCTACATGCCTCGATATTGCCGCAGGGACTAATTGTTTCCTTGATGCAATGCATACCATGGCCGCTATGAGTTGGCCTGATCGCCTGCCGCTGCGCGCCGCCGGTCCGGGCGCGCCCCGCCGCTCTCCGGCGGCCTGGGGGGGCTTGCGGTCGGGGTCGTGGTTCGGCGGGATGTCTGAGATGTCGTCCCCCCCGCCCTTCCTGTCCATCGTGACAATTGTGTGGAACGGCCGCTCTTCTTTCAAGAAAACGGCCGCGAGCGTGATCCGCGAGCAGGTTCCGGATGCTGAATGGGTTGTTGTCGACGGTGCCTCCACTGATGGCACCGTTGAAGAAATTCAAAATGTTGAACGCAATGTTAGTAGATGGATAAGCGAAAAAGATCGCGGCATTGCGGATGCCTTTAACAAGGGCGCTCGACTCGCGTCTGGAGAATATGTTCTCTTCCTAAACGCTGGAGATTGCCTTGCCCTTGGCGCGGCCGAAATCCTGAATAGGATTGCGACGCAGCATCGGGGTGCCCCAGCAATTTTGGGCAGAATAGAAATGTCGGGTCGTCGCCATGGAAAAGCGGTTCCGTTTTGGCGGCAATACATGCGTAATCATTTACCTCATCAAGCGATGCTGATACGTCGTGATCTGTTTGACGCTGTCGGTTTCTACGATGAGAGACGCCGTCTCGGTATGGATTTTGAATGGTCCCTCCGGCTTCGTCCAGTTTGGTCTGAAATAAAATTTGTCCCGGACCTTATTTCCATCATGGAACCTGGTGGAGTGAGCGTATCAAATGCAGAAAAAACCTTCGAAGCGTATCATGAAGCACGGATTGAGCACTTTGGAAAGCCTTGGCTATCTAAATTTGTGCTCATCTACTATCGCGCAAAGAGGAAACTTCTGAAGCCAGTACGCCCTTTAATCACAGCGATCCGACAGAAGCGTGTTCAAAGTCAACCTCCCCTGAAATGATCTAAGATGACTGTCTTGATCGCCCTTTGCCTCGCGCCTTTCATGCAGATTGGTCTGTCGTACTACTTGGCGATACAGACCTTTACGATGGCGTTGTGCTTTGCGTCCCCCGAAAAAATGCGAGAACTACTTAATACGCGGACATTGCTTTGCGTATTCTTGGCCTATGGGATGGTTGCCTCGACAGCCCTGTATCCCGGGGCGGGTACAGGGGACATATTGAAAGCTGGCAGGGAAGCGATATGTTTATTGCTTGTCGTTTCCGCCTTGGGTTCAAGTATGTCTTTGGATCTTGAGAATGGAAAGAGTTATTTTCGCATAATCGCAGTCATTGCGATCGGATTGCTGTTCCTTGTTGCTGCACAGGGGGTGTTCTTGAGTCGAGGGATTTACTTCGGTCTGCCGCAAGATTTGTTCGTGATCAATTCTGGAACATTGCCGGATGAACTGGACTTGATTTATTCGCGTCTTCGTCCGTCAGGTACTTTCGGAGAACCATCTTATCTTGCTGCATTTTGCGTTACGCTCGCCGCGGCAATTTCTCCACTTTGGTCTACATCAAGGAAAGCTCAAGTCCTGTTTTTGGTGCTTGTTGCCGTAACTTATATGTCGCTCTCTATGCTAGGCGTCCTTGCTATTTCGGTCTTGCTTTGCCTAAGGCTTGTCCAATCTGACAAGCACTGGGTGATCGTTTTTTTGGTGCTCTTGGCTTCGGGAGTTTCGGTCCTAGCAATTTTTTCGATCAATAGTGAAATTCTTGATCGCATCGGAGCGATTGCCCGCGGTGAAGATGTCTCTGCCAGTTCCAGAATTTTCATTCCTCTAATGTCTCTTCCGGATATTCTTTCAGTAAACCCTTTTGGTATACCGTTGCGGATATTTTCGGATATGGGGTTTCTTCCTGGCGTGAATGTTCCGAACAAATCGTTCACTCACAATTCGATATTTAATGTGGTAATTAACTACGGTTTTGTGGGTGTGTGTATGCTGGGATTCATGTTCTGGTCGGCTAAGGGGTTTTTGTTGAAGTTTGTTCTGTTTGTTTTGCTGATGCAAAATGGAAGCTTTTTGGCCTTTGATAAGGTAACTTTGATCGCCTTGTTGGTTCTGATTTACAATACGACTCTACATCAGAGAGCTGTGAAAATGGAGCTACGTTGACGTGATCTGGGGCGGACGTAAGAAGAAGATGCCTAACAATGCCTTACGGGGGTTTGTGAAGTGAGTTCTAACAGAATTATTTCCAATTCCGTATGGATGATGTCGAGCAGCCTTATCAACAACGGAGTCAATTTCGTTGTTTTTATATTTATTGCAAGATACTTGGGTGCGACAGACTTTGGTTCGTTCAGCTATGTTTTTGCCATTGCTTCCCTATTTGCGATGGTCGGACAAATGGGCTTGGATGGACTTTTGAGTAGGGAGCTGATTGAAGAAAAAGAAAATCAGCCTGTCATTCTCGGAACTGCCTGCATGCTCCGATTTTTTGGATATGCCATCGGGGCCCTTTTGACTTTGGGCTATGGATTTGCAATGCCTAGCCATAGCGACCTGGAGCAAACACTATTTTGTATTGCTGCACTCTTTGTATTTTCAAATGTTTTCAACGCCATTCCGGAGAACTGGCTAAAGACCATGCATGAGGCTAGGTCTGCTTCTAAGGCTAGGATCATCGGCTCTATAATTGGTGGAATATTAAAGATTTTTGTCCTTCTTTCCGGTGGGGGAGTAATCCTTGTCTCGATCATTCATCTCTTGGGATTGCTTTTAGTTTCCTCAGGAATGTTCTTTTTTTACGGAAGCAAAGGGGGGCCGAAAATTCGCGTGTGGACAATAAGTTGGTTGCGCGCGCGTGTTCTTCTGTCTGAAAGCTGGCGCGTATTCCTTAGTGCGCTGCTTTGGATCGTGTATTTGCGTATTGATATGATGATATTGAGACAACTATCAAGTCCTGAGGTTGTCGGTAAATACGCAATTTCCGCACGTTTGGCGGAAATGACATATGTTTTTCCTTCGGCACTTGTCGTGGCGACATTTCCCTCAATCATGGCTGCAAAAGGCCGTAGCGAGGGAGAGTACAAAAATAAGCTTCAAGCCCTTCTGTATATTTTGTCTTTTTCTGGATTGGCGATCATGATTGCGATGTGGGGATTTGCAGAAATTCTTCTTGTTCCGATTTTTGGGAACGAATACCAAGAGTCAGTCGGCGTCGTATTCGTCTATATGATGTCAACGCCTTTCATGTTCCTGCACTATGCACTTAGTCGCTGGATACTGATCGAACGACAAACCATGTTCGGCCTGTGTGCGGATTTTTGCGGTGTTATCTTGAATGTTGTCTTGAACTTTGCCTTGATTCCTCTTCTGGGAATTATCGGGGCTGCAATTGCTACGGTGATCTCATATGCATTTGTGGCATTTGTATCTCTGCTGCTCACGCGGAAAACTCGTGAAATGTTTGTGATGATTTTTGCCGCATTGATTTTCCCTTGGAGAGGGGGCGGGATTTTGTTTGACAACGCAAAGTCTTTTCTTTTCAAAAAGGTTCGAGCGCAATAATGATAAAGTCCTTCGGCAAGCTATCCAAGAAAATCGACAATCTTTGGAATAAGGTTGTTTTCTCATACAAGAAAGTTCGGTGTGATGACCCGAACTTGATACGTGGGAGATTGCAAGTCAGGGGGCGAGGATCAGTCGTAATTGAAAGCGGGGTACGTATAAATTCGGGCCAGGCTTACAACCCGATCGGCGGCGATGTGCGTACTTGCTTCACGCTAAGAGGCGGAAAAATTTTCGTTGGCAAAAATTCTGGCTTGTCGAATTGTACGCTTGTTTCCGACTCAGAGATTTACATCGGCGAGAATGTAAATATTGGCGGTGGAGTAAAGATTTACGATACGGATTTTCATAACATTGACCCGGTTCAGCGGAGAAATGAAGTAGCGGGTATTTTTCACGGCATCACAAGAAAGATTTCTATTGAAGATGGTGCATTTATTGGTGCGCATAGCATTATTTTGAAAGGGGTGAGTGTCGGAAGAAATAGCGTCGTTGGTGCGGGTAGTGTTGTTACAAAGTCGGTTCCTCCCAACGAAATTTGGGCGGGAAATCCTGCGCGTTTTATACGTAAAATTTGAGTTTTCGTCATGAAAAATTTTCTGGTGTTGTTTGTGTTACGTATTCCAATTGGGTGTGCAACGCGTTAGTGCGCGTCTCTTGTCCTGTGCTAAACTAAGTAAAGAGTGGAGTTTTCGGTCGTGGAAAGAAATTATGCTTTAGATTACGCACGGGCAATCATGCTGATCATAGGAATACCTTACCACATTTTCTGTATGTACCAACTCGGCGGTGGGTGGCTTCTGGATTCTGGGCAGCCGTCATTTATGGCTAGCGTGTTTTCAAATATGTCCCATTCTTTCAGGATGTATGGGTTTTTTATGCTTTCTGGTTTTTTTGCGGGAATGATTCTGGCGCGTAGAAATCAGTGGACGTGGCTAAAAGATCGGACTTTTCGTGTTTTGATTCCGGCGGTTTGCACGACGCTGACTATCGGTTTTTTTTGTCAGTACGTCATTTTCTTGAGTAACTTTGGAAGTCGGAGTGAAGCTTTGGAGAAGACGCTGGACATCTTCCCGAGGGATGCTGATTTCCATGTTTGGTTTCTGAACACGTTGTTTCTTTTCTGTGTGTTCGTTTCTGTATTTTTTAAGCCGGTATCTCGGGTTCTGGAATGGACAATGGATTTCGTCTCCGAGTTATATGTAGGCGATCCATGGTGATGTCATTTGCTTGTGCAACTATCTTCTTAATCATTTGGGGATTTGTTCCATCTGTCGTGACCCGTGTTATAGGAAAGAATTTTATCGGAGATCAGCTATATGTTTTCTCATACTATCTGCCTTTCTTTTTGATTGGATTTGTATCGTATCGGGTCAATGGAGTTTTTGATGCGGTATTCAGGCCGGATACGATCATGATGGTGCTAGGCGGTGCTGTCATGGTGGCTTTTGTAGCGCTTCATATTTACGAAGTAGAATATTGTGTGACTCAGGAAGCCTGCGGATCTTATTTTAAGGTAGTAGATCGAATTTTGGCAATGCTATCCGGCTTCTTCGTGTCCATTACATTTTATGGCATTGTTTACAGGTGCTCTAGTGGATACAATGCGTTCGTTTCTTATTTTGTATCAGGATCATTGGTCATGTATCTTTTCCACTTGCCGTTTCTTCTGGTGGCGGGGTACGCGTTCACATTCCTTGAATGGCCAGCTTGGATGGAAATTCTGGCACTGAACCTCATTGTGTTTTTTGCTGTAGTATTGACCTTTGAGATTGTGCGGCGGAGCCGAGTTCTTAGGTTCCTGTTCAATGGAGGACGAGTGTCTCCGAAAGTATCGTCTGGTTTGTTCAATATCCGTTTCAGGGAGAGGTTCGGATAGAGTTTCTATGCTCTATAGGCCGCGGCCTCGAAGTTGCCTCAGAAGGTAGTCCGCCGCAGTGTGGACGCCTGCTTGGCTGAAGTGAACCTTGTCCCGTCTCAGAGACTGTGGAATGGTATCTCCTTCCATGTCGATAACGTCTTGGAGCGTTGGCGGGAGAACTTGTTCGGAAAATCGTCCGTAGAATTTTGCATCTTTGATCCCGTCGCGAACCATATAGCTGCGGAGATCGACAAAATTTGGGCCGAAGACGTCTGCCAACATGTGGTTGACTTCGGAGATTCTGGCGTACTCTTCTGTTTCTTTGGTTTCTCCCGCTCCATTGCAGATCGATATTACGAGAAATGGGCTTCCTTCGTTTGTCGCATAATCGGCCATCATTAAAATATTGTCTCTTGTGGCATGCATGCGCTCAAACGAGTGACGTCCGTCATTCCGGCCGGCCCATATCATGTTGACATAGGACTTGTACAAGAGGGCTTCGTCGAAGATAAATGGGGTTCGGTCCGGAACTTCAACCGCTGGGCCGGGTGTCGCTAGGCGCAGGGTCCATTTCTTCGTTTGGGCCGCGGACTCCGGCTTTGCATGCCGGGTCAATATCATCGGAACTCCCGCGACGGTTCCCCGGGCAGTTTGTGGTCTTTGATTGTTATATGCATCTTGCATGCCGAAATCGGTGACATCGACTTCGGAGCCGTCAGACGGTACTGGGCCGGTCAGGGTCATGGGAAATGGTCGTCCTCCCTGGCGTATGGCGATGCTCAGGGAGTTCGTACCGCCAACGGCGGTTGAAGCAATGATACGGTTATTGCTTTTTTCCTGCTTGNGGCGGTTGAAGCAATGATACGGTTATTGCTTTTTTTTTTTTTTTTGGGAAAAAGCTGGGCAGCCATGCTGTCGCCATGGAGAACGACCGGTGCTCGCGCTTGTCCGGGGAAACCGTCGGGAGATTGGCCTGCATGGAGCGCCTTGGCGCTTAAAATGGATGCTACGCTGGCGATCCCGCGGACGAAGAAGCGGCGCGACAGAGCGGGGCCAATCTTGGGAGGCAGAGGTTGCGTCATGGCGGTGGCCTATGTTTGGGGGGGCGGAAAGGTGCCGACCATGGGTCGGGGTGTTCTTTGGGATGCGGCTTTGTACCGAGATTCCTAGCGTTTTTCCTGCAGCCTGCTAGCTTCGTGATTAGGCAATTTTTCCTGAATTCTGCAAGGTGGCAGTGATGTGAAGCGACGAAGAGTGGTTGTGTCCAAGCTAGGAAACGAAGTGCTCGCCATTGGCAACCGCTACCCAGGCCCCACTGGATGCGGCGCGGTGGCTGGAACATGACAGCGACTCGGCGCAAGGTTTTGGCCGGACTGGCCACGCTGCCTTCTTCGCTTCCGACGGGGATGACGGCAGCTGTCGGTCTGCAGGTAGGCAGCGAAGAAGGGTGGGTTTTCAGCGATCTGGCTTCACTGTTGGCTGACCGCTCCCTGGGATATGATCTCGGCTTGGAACCCGGTAGCAGGTTGTACGCCTTGGCCGAAGGCGCGGGCTACCGGCTTCTAGCGGTTGATGCCGCTGGGGTGGATGTCGTTACGGCCGGAGGCTTGCGTCTGGCTGTGGAACCGCAGGATGGCGTGGTGTCGATTGATGCTTTCGGACCCGCGTCGGATGGCTTAACCGATGATGGCGCCATTTTCGAGGCCGCCTTAACGGCCGGTCGACCAATAAAGCTAGGCCCAGGTCCCTACTTGGTATCCCGGAAGATTTCGGCGACTTCCCTACGGATGTTTTCGGATCAAGGAGCTGTGGTCCGTTTCTCGGAAGGAGCGGGCTTCGTCTGCGGACCGGGAGCTGTGGATGTTCGCGGTGTCACCTTCGAAGGCGAGATGACGGGTGACGAGTATGCAGTCGGCATTTCGGGAGCGGAGATTGCCGAGGCGTTCCGCTCGGCGAGTTTCGACGATGGCCGTGATGAGGCCCCTAGGGATTTTTCAGTCGAACTGACCGGCACGCGGCTGCTGCTCGGAGCGGGGGATTTGCGGGGGCGGGCCACACGGGGCATCGTGTCGGGGCCGCTTCCTGTCGATCCCGGCGGCCGCTATGTCTTCCATCAGGACGCCGTCGGCTCGGTCCGCCGTTACGGAGGCCTCTCCCGGCTGGAATTCCTACTATATGACGCGGCGGGAGGTTTCCTGCGCCGCTACGTGCCACAAGACACCTCCGGCTGGCACAGTTTTGTTTCCGGAGCGGCGCAAGTGCGGGTGCGGTTCGAGATCCGTAACTGGGAGAAGATGGCCCGCGGTCCAGACACGGAAATCGACCTGTCGGCCCTGTCTCTGCTGCGGCTCTCAGGACGGGGAGCCGAGATCGACCTGGATACTTCGCCCGGAAATTTCAGCCCGCTTGTCGTGCGCTCTGCAAGCGATCCTTTGATCGAGTCCTGCTGCTTCCGTGGTATTGATGCGTCCGCTACCCTGTTTTCCGGTTGTGAACGCCCGACATGGCGGAACAATCGGGTGGAGCGCTGCCTCTCCGGCCTCAACATCACCGACAGCCATCAGGCAGTGGCGACGCAAAACGTGATCGACCTGCGCCAGAAGATGGGGGGCGCAAGGGTCAATCTCAAGGCGTGGCGGATGCGCGCCATTTCTGGGACGCGTTCCAATGCGGCCCGGATTCAGGACAACATCCTGCTTGGTGCGTCATGGGGCATGGAAGTGTTCCAAGAAGATGCGTTGTTTGGCTGGACCATTGAAGGGAATCATGTGGAGGCGGAGTATTGCGGGATTTCCATGCATGGGGGAGAGGGCAACATTGTCTCCCGTAACACGATCCTGCTGCAGGGGGGCACCGCCACTCGTGGAATCGAGATCGCTTGGATCAACCGGCAGTATCGCCTGACAGCAAACGACATCCGGGCACTACATCCGATCAATGGCGATCTGTTCGGAATCGTCTGCACTGGTGAGCTCGTGGAAGGCTCCATCTCCGGTGGCAGCATTGATGCGCCGTGCGGCATTTTTGTGCCGGAAAGCTCCATCGTTGAGAGCGGGGAAACCGAAGGTCCCGTGATTTCCGGCGTGACGATCTACTACCGCAGCTGTGGCATTGCCGCCCAGAACGGTCGGGTGCGTATCTTGGGAAATTCTCTGCTGCCGCGCGCTGGGAGCATGGCTTTCTACTGCCATGGCGCAGCCTTATGGCTGCAGGGCTGCAGGGCGGCGTCGCTGGTTAGTGGAAACTTCATCGAGTGCGATGTGGCTCCGGCTCTGGTCTGGTCGGCCCCTGTCTTCCAGTTTGCCGACAACCGCATCGTGCTCAAGCGGCGGCAGCCCGCTCTCGTGTACAACGATGCACCGCTTGGGGACTGCGAGCAGTCCTATGATGCGAACCGCATCGACGGACCGGCGCCAGATGAATGGCTGTCGCTACATTCGGGGACCCAGGGGAGTTTTCCGGGAGGCGGCAATCTGCATGCTGCGGGACATATACTGTTGGGGCGAATGCTGAGGACCGGTAGCCGCCTAAATTTCGTCGTGACGTTGGATGTGGGCTCTCTGGACGGGATGATATTGCCCGGGGTGGGCGAGGGCCTATTCTCGGTCACGGCACGGATCGAAACGGGGGAGAGCACGGCCTACCTTGAATGGCGTGCCTGCATTCGTCCCGGTGGCGGTTCCTGTCGAAGGCTGGAGCTGTTTCCAGCTGACCCGGACACCCCGGCGCTCGGGCTTTCCGTCGGCCAGGATCGCCGGTTGCGTCTCGAGCCGCAGGGGCAGTTTTTGGTAGGAACCGTTGTCCGGATGGAGGTCGTCCGCCTGTCCTGACTGTTCCGCCTGATGCATTGTGCGTCCTAAGGAAGCAAGCCTGTTCGGGAAGACATATAGTAGTTGAAGGGGGGAGGAATTTCGCTGAACTCTCCCAAAGTCGGCAGTTTGCTAGCAGGTTCAAAAGGTAGCTCAGTATGAAGCGTGCATTGATCACCGGTATCACGGGCCAGGATCTGCCAGGAGCGGCCATGCCTATCCGCAGGTCGGTTTGGGGACCTGACAGGAGCGTCCCGGGACGACAGGGCATGGCCATCGGGACTGGAAGCCCATCCATGCCTGTCATCACCTTCTCCCCGGCTTGCTCCGGCCGGCCTCCGGGCCGGAGTTGCCCCTGCCAGATGGCCGCCCGCCTCAAGGCCCGGGCGGGAGGGCCGGATCGCACCAGCGGCAACAGCGCAGAACGCGGCGCTCGGGCCGCTGGCGGGCGAGCGGCTGCGCTTTGCCGCCGGTGCGGCAGAGACGCGGGGCGAGGGGATCGCGCTTGTGCTGATCTCGCCCGGGTTCCAGAGACGGCCGCCGCACGCTCCTGCGCGGCTTCACCGGCTGCTGCCTGGCGGCGAGCCCGCTGGTGACGCCGGTCACGCTGGCCTCGGCGCCCTCGGAGAACCGGCTGGTGGTGATCGTGCTTCGCGGCGCGATGGACGGGCTCGACGTGCTGCGGCCGGTCGGCGATCCGGAGTATGCCGCGCTGCGCCCGGGCCTTGCCGGGGGGGCTGCGCCGCTGCCGCTCGACGGGTTTTTCGCGCTGCATCCCGGGCTGGCCGATCTGATGCCGCTCTGGCAGGCCGGGCAGCTCGGCTTCGCCCATGCGGTCTCGACGCCCTACCGCGACAAGCGCAGCCATTTCGAGGGGCAGGACATCCTCGAGGCCGGGCTGCCAGCGATCGAAGGGGCCGGGAGCCGGGACTCGGGCTGGCTGAACCGGCTGGCAGCGACGATCCCCGGCGCGACGGCGCGCACCGCCTTCGCCGTGGGGCGCGAGTCTGACCTGATCCTGCGCGGCGCGGCGCCGGCCAGCAGCTGGTATCCGCAGCCCGCCGCTGCTCTCAGCCCGCAGGCCAGGCGGCTGGCCGAGATGGTGTTCCACGACGATCCGCTGTTCCGCGACCAGGCGGCGCGGATGTTCGAGCTGGCCGAGGAAGAGGCCGAGGCCGCCGACCGCTCGCAGCCGCAGCATGTCCAGGTGGCGGACTACCTGGCGCGGCAGCTCCTGGGCGAGACCCGGCTGGCGGCCTTCTCGATCACCGGATGGGACACCCATGGCAGCCAGGCGTTGGCGTTGAAGCGCCCGCTGATGCAGCTCTGCGAGACGATCCTGCACCTGCAGGCGAGCCTCGGCCCGGTCTGGGACCGCACGGCGGTGGTGGCGATGACCGAATTCGGCCGCACGGCGCGGGAGAACGGCACCAAGGGCACCGATCACGGCACCGGCGGCGCGATGCTGATGGCCGGGGGCGCGGTGCGGGGCGGCCGGGTCTATGGCGACTGGCCGGGGCCCGCAGAGCCGCAACGCGCTGACCCGCCAGGCCCCGGCCTACGACCTGCCGCGCCCGCTGCTCGAAGCGGTCTACGACATGAAGGGCGGCGACGCCGCCGTCGTGTCGGGTCCCGAGGGCGCCTGGCTGCTCCGCGTCGACCGCGTGACCCCGCCGGACATGAACAGCAACCAGGTCCGCGGCGTGCTGGCCCAGGTGAACCGCGAAACCGCGCTGGCCATCGCCGATGACGTGCTGGCCGAGCTGAGCCGCGAAGTGACGCAGGAGGCCGGGCTGGAACTGAACCAGACCGCGCTGAACGCGATCCACGGCTCGCTGAGATAAGGCCCGAAGATGCAGATCACTCCCGATTTCGAAACCTTCCGCGCAGGCTACGAGGCCGGACGCTCGCAGCTGGTCTATGCCCGCCTGGCGGCCGATCTCGACACGCCGGTCTCGCTGATGCTGAAGCTCGCCCAGGCCGGGCGCGACAGCTTCATGCTGGAATCCGTCACCGGCGGCGAGGTGCGCGGCCGCTATTCGATGGTCGGGCTGAAACCGGATCTGGTCTGGGAATGCCGCGGCCAGCAGGCCCGCATCAATCGCGAGGCGCGCTTCGACGACACCGCCTGGGTGGAGGACGACCGCCCGGCGCTGGACAGCCTCCGCGCGCTGATCGCCGAAACCCGGGTCGACATGCCCGAGGACCTGCCCGCGGCCTCGGCCGGCCTCTTCGGCTATCTCGGCTACGACATGATCCGCCTGGTCGAGCGCCTGCCGGAGCAGAACCCCGATCCGCTAGGCCTGCCCGATGCGCGGCTGATGCGCCCCTCGGTGGTCGCCGTGCTCGACGGCGTCAAGGGCGAGGTGATCCTCGTCGCCCCCGCCTGGGCGGGCTCCGGCCTGTCGGCGCGCGCTGCCTATGCCCAGGCTGCCGAGCGCGTCTCGGACGCGCTGCGCGATCTCGACCGCCAGGCGGTGACCGAAACCCGCGGCCTCGGCGATGCCGCCCCGCAGGCGGAGCCGGTGTCGAACTTCACCAAGGACGCCTATATGGCAGCCGTCCGCAAGGCGAAGGACTACATCACCGCGGGCGACATCTTCCAGGTCGTGCCCTCGCAGCGCTGGACGCAGGATTTCGAGCTGCCGCCCTTCGCGCTCTACCGCTCGCTGCGGCGCACCAACCCCTCGCCCTTCATGTTCTTCTTCAATTTCGGCGGCTTCCAGGTCGTCGGCGCCTCCCCCGAGATCCTCGTGCGGGTCTTCGGGCGGCAGGTGACGATCCGGCCGATCGCAGGCACCCGCCCGCGCGGCGAGACCCCCGAGGAAGACAAGGCGCTGGAGCAGGACCTGCTGTCGGACCAGAAGGAGCTGGCCGAGCACCTGATGCTTCTCGATCTCGGCCGCAACGATACCGGCCGGGTTTCGAAGATCGGCACGGTGCGGCCCACCGAGGAATTCACCATCGAACGCTATTCCCACGTCATGCACATCGTGTCGAACGTGGTGGGCGAACTGGCCGATGACCAGGACGCGCTCTCGGCGCTCCTGGCCGGCATGCCCGCGGGCACGGTCTCGGGCGCGCCGAAGATCCGCGCCATGGAGATCATCGACGAGCTCGAGCCGGAGAAGCGCGGCGTGTATGCGGGGGGCGTCGGCTATTTCGCCGCCAATGGCGACATGGACATGTGCATCGCGCTCCGGACGGCGGTGGTGAAGGACCGCAAGCTCTATATCCAGGCCGGCGGCGGCGTCGTCTATGACAGCGACCCCGAGGCCGAATGGCAGGAGACGGTCAACAAGTCGGCTGCAATCCGCAAGGCCGCCGCCGAAGCCGGCCGGTTCTCCAGCGGCAATTCCTGATCCTGGCGCGCGGCCCGCTCGGGCCGCACGTTCGGTTCCGGCCTTGGCGGATTGCCCCCAGCCGCCCCCTCCGCTGCATCCCTGCACCAACCGGATGGCCTGCCTTTGCGCTGATCCGCGGCTATCTTCGCGGGCATGCGGGGAGAGAGCAGGATCTGATGGACATCAAGGGTTTGGGGGATCGATCCGGGCACGCCCGGCTGAGCTTGCCCCGGCTCCCGGACCGGGCCGACATTCAGGATGCGGCCATCTTGGCGGCCATGTCGCTCCTTGCCTGCGCAGGGGGCCGGTCGCCGTTGCCGGAGCGGCGGCACCGGTTGCAGGAGATGGCGATTCCTTCGAACGGTGCAGCCTTCGCCTTTTGGCGCGTCCGGACCCTGACGCGGTAGACCAGTTCGTTATTCAGGATCTCGAGACGCTCTTCATGGGGCATTCCGCGCCTTCGTACGGTGCCCCGGACCGTGCGATCCGCTGGCGCGGATCAGCTTGAACTCGAGACAATCGCCCGTCCTGCCCATCGCGTCTTCGGCCTTCAAGGCATCGAGAATCCGTCGGCAATCGCCGCCGGCGTANTTCGGCTTCGGCTTCGGCTTCGGCTTCGGCTTCGGAGTAGCCATCGCTTGCGCCATCGGTCCGGGCAACCATTGGCGACGCTGATATCGGCCAGTCAGATCCGGTCCGGCTTCGCAGCCTCGAAATTCCGCGTCGGCAGGGTCCGCGCGATTCCCAGACTTTGCCGACCATCTATCGTGCAGGGAACGCCGCGGCCACGTCGCGGCGGATGGAATCCGCTCGACGTCGCCATCGCTGCTGGGACCGGTGGCGCAAATGATGGCAACTCCTCGGACCGGTAGCGGACAAAGGCCGCTGTTTCATGAGCTTGGCCACCGTCTTCCTGGCCACCCGGATGCCCCGGTCCCGCAGCTCTGCTCCGCCATTGGCGCCCGGAGAAGCCCATCGCGGCGCCATCGGTTCGAGCCCGATGGGCGATGGCGCATCAATGGCGACTGCGCGGGGCGCCGCAGCGCCGGTGGCTGGGTTCGAAAACCTCCCGGATCATCCGCAGGAGGCGCTCGCTGGCTGCCCGGCGCGCCGCCTGTTTCGCGGCGGCGGCGCGCCGCTGGGAGACGCCGGGGCCGGAGCGGTCGTTCTGGGCTGCGCGGGCATGGCGCCGGTGCGGGCACGTCTGGAACAGGATGCCGGGCTTGCGGTCATCGACCCGGTTCAGGCGGCCGCGGCCATGGCGCTCGGCCTCGCAGGCCCGCCGCAATGAACGGCGGCGACGGCCTGCCCGAGATCTCCCTGCGGCTGCTGGAGATCTTCGCGGCGATGATGCGCTGTGCCACCACGGTGGAGGCCGCCGAGCAGCTGCGCATTTCCCAGCCTGCCGTTTCCGCGGGGCTGCGCCAGCTGGAAACCCAGCTCGGCCTGACGCTTTTCGAACGGACGGGCCGGCGGCTGGTGCCCACCGCCGAGGCAAGGGCGCTCCATGCCGAAATCCGCCCCGTCTTCGGCATCATGCGCAGCGTCGCGCAGCGGGCCCGCGACATGAAGCTCGGCATGGCCGGCCGATTGAAGATCATCGCCACTCCGCCGCTCGGCTACTCGATCGCGCCGGTCGCGCTGCGGAATTTCCTCGATGCCCGCCCGGATGTCTCGGTCGCCTTCGACGTGCGTCGGCTGGAGCAGGTGCGCGACGCGGTCCAGACAGGCCAGGCGGATATCGGGCTGGCCATCGACCGCGGCCGCCACGCCGCGCTGAACAGCGACATCCTCCAGCGCAGCCGCATGGTCGCGCTGGTGCCGAAGGACAGCCCCCTGGCCGGTCAGCCGCATGTCAGCGCGCGCGATTTGGAACCATATCCGATGATCGGTCTCGAGGCCGCCTCCAATCTGGGCCAGCTGGTTCGCGGAGCCTACGCGGCGGCGGGCGCGGCCTATGCGCCACGGATCGAGGTGCGCTACTGCGCCACTGCCACCGCTCTGGCGGCGCGCCACCTCGGCGTCACCGTCGTGGATCCCTACTCCGCTTCGATCCACAGCGGCGAGGGGCTGGCCTGCTGTCCGTTCCTGCCCGCCTGCGACATCAATGCGGTAATGTACACCCGCCGCGGCGTGCCACATTCAGGGCTGCTCCTGAGCTTCATGGCCGAGCTGCGGGCCGCCGTCGAGGCAACGGATCCGCTTGCGGCGGGGACTTCAACCCGGGATTGACGGGCTCTGCCTGATTGGAAGGTGTTCGGCACGGCCGGATCCGTCGATGATGTCGAACCTTGGAGGGAGTTGCCACGTCAACTCGTGCGCGTTGGCACGAGGGTCTGGCAGATCGGTTCAGGCGATGCCGGCTGCCGATTTCCAGGCATCGACGGCTTCCATCCGGTGGCAGCGGATGGCCAGTGCGGTGCGGCGGCGTGCCGGAACGGAGAAGCTATCGCGGATGGCGGAGCGGACGGAGGCGAACCGTTGCACGGCACCGGGCAATCGACATCCCTGCACGGTGCGCTCCCGCTTCCGGAGTGGCAGATGGCTGTTCTCGGCCCGGTTGCTGAGCCTTTTCTGCGACCAGTGGCCGAGACCGGGTGCAGCCTCGCGCTTCGCCGCGCCCAAGGAGCTTGCCGGCGACGATCCGCTTCGGGACGCCCCAGGTCCGTTTCAAAAGCGCGGCCAGAAGCCGTTTCGCGGCCGCCTTGTCCCGTCTCGCTTGGAGCCCCCGTCGCGCACGCCGCCATGCTGATCGACGGCGTGCCAGAGACGGACGGGTCTGCCCGCGATTTTCGCCGCGACGTCGTCCAGCTGCCAGACATCGCCGGGACGACATTGCCTGCGCCCCAGGTTCCGCGCGATCTGCGGGCCGAATTTGGCGGGCCAGCGCCGGATGGTTTCATAGGATATGTCCACGCCGCGCTCCGGCAGCATCTCCTCCGCCGTGCGCAGGCCGAGATCGAACCGGACGCAGAGCCAGGCCGCGTGGGCGATGGCGGGCGGGAAGCGCTGGCAGCTGAGGCCGGACACGGTCTTCATCAGAGACGGGCATGTCCAAATCGTCTGCCTGGCAGTCAGCGCTGGTCAACGTGACAACTCCCCATCAGACGCTCTTCTCTCCACCTATGCCCGCAACGATCGCCGCGGTTTGGCGGGAAGGCCGGTCATCCCTCTAGCCCCGGGATCGTCCTTTGCATGGACCGCGCTCCGGCGGCCGGATAGCGTGGGACCATGCGAGACCTGAACCTCAAGGCCACAGAATACTTCGAAGCCGTCGCCCGGCTCGGCACCGTCACCAAGGCGGCGGAGGAGCTGGCCGTCTCGCCCTCCGCTGTCAGCCAGCAGCTCTCCGGGCTGGAGACCCAGCTGGGGGTCAAGCTCTTCCGGCGGGAGAAGCGGCGGCTGGTGCTGACGCTCGACGGCGACCGGCTGTTCCAGACCACCACGCAGGCCTTCGGCGCGATCCGCAATGCCCGCAGCGCCATCGCCCACCAGCGCGACCTGCGCACGCTGACCATCCGGGTCTCGCCCAGTTTCGGCGTGCGCTGGCTGGGACCGAGGGTCGGCGCCTTTGCGGCCGAAAACCCCGACTGGGCGATCCGCATCGACGCGACGCCGGATTTCTCCTCCTTCGAGACCGAGACCGTCGATCTGGATCTGCGCTACGGCCTCGGCGCCTGGAGCGGACTGAGCAATTCCGACATCATGCACGACTTGGTGCTGCCACTCTGCAGCCCGGACTACCTGAAGATGCTGCAGGCACAGTCTCCGGACCCTGCCGAACAGCTGGGCCGGGCGCGGCTGATCGACTCCGTCAAGACGCTGTTCCGCTGGGACCTCTGGCTGGCGGCGAACCGGATCCAGCTGCCGCATGTCGCCTATCCGCTGCGCTTCGACCGCTCGTCGATGTCGATCGAGATGGCCAAGCAGGGCGGCGGCATCTGCCTCGAAAGCGTCTCGCTCTGCCTTGGCGAGATGGAGCGCGGCGAGCTGGTCCCGTTCTTCCCGGATTTTCCGGTGCTCGACTTCTCGGCCTACTGGCTGGTCTGCCCGCCGCGCCATTTCAGCCGCCGCATCGTCAAGCGCTTCGCCGACTGGCTGGCCGCCGCGGCCGAGGCCCATGACCGCGCCGCGCGCGCCGCGCTGACCGGACACGGCTGCACCTTCCGCGAAGGCGCAGCCGCCGAGCTGATCGACCGCAAGTCCTGGGGGCTGTGATCCGTCAGTAGATCGTCAGGGCCGGGACGAAGGAGATCAGCAGCAGTATGACGATGGCCACCAGGTAGAAGGGCAGGAGAGCCTTCACCACCTCGCCGATGCCGCAGCGGGCGATCGCAGCCGAGATGAAGAGCGTGGTGCCGACCGGCGGCGTGTAGAGCCCGACGGCGAGGTTGACCACCATCATCAACCCGAGCTGGACGAGGTCGAGCCCGATGGCGTTGCCGATGATGACGAAGAGCGGTCCCAGCAGCAGCACCGCCGCGGGCAGGTCGAGGAAGGCGCCGACGACCAGCATCACCAGATTCAGCATCAGGATCACCATCCAGCCCGCATGGAAGCTGGACTGCACCCAGGCGGCCAGGTTCTGCGGCACCTGCTCGGCGGTCAGCACCCACTGGATTGTCGAGGAGGCCATGATGATGATCATCACCGCGCCCGTCATCATGGCCGTGCCTGCCAGCGCGTCCCACAAGCCCTTCAGCGTCAAATCCCGGTATATCGCGCCGCTGACCAGCAGCGCATAGGCCACGGCCATGACGCTGACCTCGGTGGGCGTGGCGATGCCGAAGCGCAGCGTGCCGATGACGAAGACGGGCATCAGCAGCGCCGGGATCGCCGAGACGATCTGTCCGCGGAAGGCACGGAAGCCCCCGGCCAGCGGCGCGCGCGGCAGGTTCCGGCGGTTGGCCACGACCCAGACGGTGGCAAACATGCCGATCCCCAGCATCAGCCCCGGCAGGATGCCCGCGACGAACAGGTCGACGATCGAGACGTTCGAGACCAGCCCGTAGAGGATCAGCGGGATCGAGGGCGGGATCAGCACCGACACGGTCGAGGACGCCGAGTTGATCGCGGCGGCCAGGCCCGAAGGATAGCCCTCCTTCTGCTGCACCGGGATCAGCGCGTTGCCGAGGGCGGAGGCATCCGCCACTGCCGAGCCCGAGACGCCGCCGAACATCACCGAGCCGATGATCGACACCTGGCCGAGCCCGCCCTTGAAGTTGCCGACCAGCAGCCGCGCGATATTGACCAGATAGATGCCGAACCGGCCCGACATCATCAGGTTGCCCGCCAGAATGAAGAACGGAATGGCGAGCATCGGGAAGCTCTGGGTTGGCGAATAGAGCCGCTGGGCGATCACCGCCATTGGCTTGTCGGCCAGCCACAGCGCCGCCGCGACGCCCCCCAGCATGGCATGGGCCACCGGCACCGACAGCGCCAACAGCCCGAAGAAGATCCAAATCATCGGTGCGGTCATGATGCGCGTCCTTTCAGCTGAGGCTCGACTGCTCGGGGGCGTGAAGGCTCACGGCCCGGCCGAGAAGGAGCCGGAGAAGGTCGAGGCAGGCGATCGCCGCCATGCCGCCGAAGGCATAGACGAGGCTGGCATAGCCCCAGATCTGGCTGATGCCGAGAGTGGAGAGCTTCTGGAACTTCGCCGCCTTCAGGATCGGCTGGCTGGAATCGAGCACCGAGAGGGCGATGACCAGCACGAGAAGTTCGATCAGGATCAACAGCCCGCGCCGTGGCCCTTCGCCCAGCAGGTCCGGCAGGAGCGAGATGGCGATGTTGCGTCCTTGGCTGGCCGCCACCAGCAGGCCGCCCGCGACCAGCCAGGGCAGCAAGATCGCGTGGATTTCGTAGGCCCAGGCGATGCCGGAGCCAAAGGCATAGCGCAGCACCACGTTGACGAGGAGCGCCGCGAACATGAAGGCGATGGCCGCCGCGGCGACGATCTTGCCGCTCAGCCCGAGCCCGTCGATGGCCAGTCCAAGGAGGGACAGGGCGCGGGCGCGCCCCTGTCCATGGGTCGGCAGGCCAATCCGTGCCATCATTCCCGGCCCGTCGCCTTCCTCAGCGCCTCGACCAGATCGGGGTAGTCGTCGCCGTACTTGTCGTAGACCGAAGCCGTCGCGCTGCGGTAGGCGTCCTTGTCGGCCTCGGCGAAAGTCGCGCCTTCGGCCTCCATTTTCGGGCGCAGCGTTTGGTCGCCCTCGAGGCTCAGCTCGCGCTGCAGCTTGCCGGCCTCTGCCGTGGCCGAAAGCGCGCAGTCCTGATGCGCCTGATCGAGCGAGGACCACCAGACCATGCCCGCGACGACCGGGGTCGACTCGTACTTGTGCCCGGTCAGCGTGACATGGGGAGTGATCTCGTGCAGCTTGGCCGAATAGATGTTGGTCAGCGGGTTCTCCTGCCCGTCGAAGACGCCGGATTGCAGCGCCGTCGGCAGCTCTGACCACGCGAGCGGTGCCGGGGCCGCGCCAAGCGCCTCGAAGATGTCGACCGTCATCTGGTCCGGCGGCGTGCGGATCTTCATGCCCTCGAGGTCGGCGGGTTCCGGAACTGTCTTCGACAGATGCGTGATGTGGCGGATGCCGTTGTCCCAGAAGCCGAGGATCTTCAGCCCGGCATTCTGCGCCCGCTCGTCGAGCATCGTGCCGACATCGCCGTCGAGAACCTTCCAGGCGGTCGGCAGATCCTCGAACAGGAAGGGCAGGCCCAGAAGGCCCATCTCGGGCACGATCTGGCTCATTGCTCCCTGGCTGTTGGCGGTGACCTGCATGATGCCGGCGCTGGCCGAGGTCAGCATCTCGACATCGTTGCCCATGGTGGCCGAGGGCGCGAGATTGACGGTGTCGCCCGAGCAGGCGGCATAGAGCTCCGCCCATTTCTCCGCCGCGACATAGCGCGGATTGCCCGGGTTGGCGCCGTGACCGAAGATCACCTCGTCGGCCGAGACGGGGCCTGCCAGCATGGTGCCTGCCGCAAGTGCGGCGCAGATCGAGAGTCTCATGATTTTCCTCCTCCTTGAAATCATGTGCCCGACATTGCGGACGGGTCTTGCCGATCCTGCCCGGCGGCCGGCCTCCCTGCCCGCCGCTCCGTCAGGACCTGTTCAGCCGCGCGGTCAGTGGATCAGCGAGCCGCCGTTCACGTCAACCTCGCTGCCGGTGACATAGGCCGCCAGCTCCGACGCCAGGAACAGCGCGCAGCCCGCGACGTCCGAAGCCTGGCCCGCGCGGCCCATCGGGATGCCCGAGAGGATCTGCTCCATCATCTCGGGGGTCAGCTTGCCGCCGGTGATGTCGGTGGCGATGAAGCCCGGGCAGATCGCGTTCGCGCGGACATTGTCCGGGGCGCATTCGCGCGCGGTCGCCTTGGTCAGGCCGAGCACGCCGGCCTTGGCCGCCGAATAGTGCGGGCCGCCGAAGATGCCGCCGCCGCGCTGCGCCGAGACCGACGAGATGTTGACGATGGAGCCGGACTTCTGCGCGCGCATGCCCGGGATCACTGCCTGGGACATGTAGAGCGTGCCCCGCAGGTTGACGTCCATCACCGCGTCGTAGTTGGACGGGCCGATTTCCAGGAGCTTCAGCGGCTGGGTGATGCCGGCATTGTTCACCAGGATGTCGATCCGGCCCCACTTTTCAACCAGCGCCGCCGCCACCGCCTCGCAGGCGGCCTTGTCGGTGACGTTGCAGGCCATGCCGACATGGTTCCCGCCCAGCTCTGCCGCAGCGGCCTCGGCCGCACCTGCGTCGAGGTCGAGGATCGCAACCGTCGCGCCGTGCTCGGCAAAGAGCGCCGCCATCGACTTGCCGAGGCCGCGCGGCGAGGCCGCCCCGGTGATCACGGCATACTTGTCCTTCAGAAGACCCATCGGACCTTCTCCTCCCTTCTCGTGTTCAGGATGTGGCGGGGCGGCTCACAGCCAGCCCCGGATCTGCTCGGCGACCTTCGCGACCGAAAGCCCGTACATGTCATGCAGCGTCGGCAGCGCGCCGGCCTCGAGGAAATCGTCCGGCAGGCCGATCATGCGGAAGCTGGGCGTCACGCCATTGCTCAGGAGCGTGCCCGCCACCGCCTCGCCCAGGCCGCCGACCTTCGTGTGGTTCTCGGCGGTCACGACGAGCCGCCCGCTCTTGCCGGCCTCCGCGAGGATCGTCGCCGTGTCGAGCGGCTTGATCGTCGGGCAATGCAGCACCGCCACGCCGATCCCGTCCCTCTCCAGCGCCACGGCTGCATCGAGCGCGCGCATGGTCATGAAGCCGGTCGAGACCACCAGGACGTCGGCCCCTTCCCGGATCAGCTGCGCCTTGCCCAGCTGGAACTTGTAGTCCGGCTTGTGGCGGGTCAGCACCGAAGGCACCTTGCCGCGCAGGAGCCGCGAATAGACCGGACCCGGATGCGCGACCAGCTGAGGCACCATGCCGGCGATGTCGCACGCGTCGCAGGGGTCGATGATGGTCATGTTCGGCAGGCCGCGGAAGATCGCCAGGTCCTCTGTGGCCTGGTGGCTCGGACCGTAGCCGGTCGTCAGGCCGGGGAGGGCACAGACGATCTTGACCGGAAGGTTCTCTTCCGCGATGGCCATTGCGATGAAATCATAGGCCCGGCGCGCGGCGAAGACCGCGTAGGTCGTGGCGAAGGGAAGAAAGCCTTCGCGCGCCATCCCGGCGGCGGCCGAGACAAGGACCTGCTCCGCCATGCCCATCTGGTAGAACCGTTCGGGCATCGCCTGGGCGAAGATGTGCAGGTCGGTATATTTCCCCAGATCGGCGGTCAGCCCGACGATCCGGTCGTCCTTGCGCGCCGCCTCGGCCAGCGCATGGCCGAAGGGCGCGGAAACGGTGTCATAGCCCTCGGCGGCCAGCGAGGCGATCATGGCAGAGGTCGCGGCGCGCTCCTCCTTCGGGATCACCCTGCGCGGCTCGTGCTTGCGGGCGAGGGAATTCATCGTCATGCCGGCTTTCCTTCGTCCAGAACGGCCAGGGCCTTGCTCCACTCGTCGGCCTCGACGCGGACGAAATGGGTGATTTCGCGGGCCTCGAGGAAGGGCACGCCCTTGCACATCGTGGTGTCGAAGATGATGACGCGCGGGCCGACGTGATCGGCGGCGCGCGCGGCGTCGAAGGCCTCCACCACTGCGGCCAGATCGTTGCCGTCCACGCGCTGGACATGCCAGCCGAAGGCCGCCCACTTGTCGCCCAGCGGCTCCGAGCACAGCATCTCGGTGGACTTCCCGTCCGCCTGCTGGTCGTTGAAATCGACGAGGCAGATCAGGTTGTCGAGCTTGTGGTGGGCGCCGGACATCGCCGCCTCCCAAGTCGATCCCTCGCCCAGCTCGCCATCTGACATCAGGTTGTAGACGAAGGCCGGGTTGCGCTTGCGCTTCAGCCCCAGCGCCATGCCGACCGCGATGCCCAGCCCCTGGCCGAGGCTGCCGCCGGTGATCTCCATCCCCGGCGTGTAGGAGGCCATGCCCGACATCGGCATGCGGCTGTCATCCATGCCGTAGGTTTCCAGCTCCTCCTCGGGAAGGATGCCCGCCTCCATCAGCACGGCATAGAGCGCGATGGCATAGTGCCCGATCGAAAGCAGGTACCGGTCGCGTCCCTCCCATTCGGGATCCTCGGCGCGGTAGTCGAGCGCATGGAAATAGCTCGCCGCCAGCACGTCCGCGATGCCGAGCGCCTGGCCGATATAGCCCTGCCCCTGCACTTCGCCCATCAGCAGCGCCTTGCGCCGGATGTTCCAGGCCCGCCTCTCCAGCGACACGTTGGAGAGCGCCGCCACGCGGCTCTGTTCTGTCATGGATGTCCTCCCGGGACCGCTTGGTCGTCCTCGTTGCCGAACGGGTAGCAAGCCCGGAGGCGCATGTATTTTAAGTTTTTTGAAATACCTTGTAAGCTAGGCTTCACAACTTGATGCGGCAGCGCGGCAAGTAGTGGAGAAGTCACGACTTCCTGCAGGTGAGCTGGGTTCACATTAGCCGGAAAAGTCTTCGCCGGACCGGGAGTCAGGCCTCGGGCAGGCCGAGCGCCCCGAGAATCCAGGTCACGAAGGCGCGGACCGGGCTGCGCATCGGCCGGGCGCGCGGCAGCACAAGATGGTGGCCGGTATAGCGGATATTGGCGGGCGAGCCGGCGAAGGGCGCGACCAGCCGCCCGGCGGCAAGATCGGCCTCGGCCAGCCGCAAGCTGTCCAGCGCCACCCCGAGCCCCCCGGCCGCCGCCGACAGCGCCAGGAAGCTGCGGTCGAAGCGCAGCGGACGGCGCAGCGGCGCGGTCAGGCCATTGGCATGCTGCCAATCATCCCACCGCACCTGCTTCTGGTCGCTCTGGATCAGTGGCAGATGCGCCAGATCCTCCGGGTTGCGCAGCCGCTCCGCCAGTTCCGGCGCGCATAGCGGGGTCACGACCTCCTCGCCAAGCGGAATGGAAACAACGGCTTCGGTGCGGATCGGGCCATAGACGATGTCGATGTCGAAATCGTCCGGGGCGAAGCGCGCGTAATGCGTGTCCGCCGCGAGGCGCAGCTCGATCCCAGGATGGCGGGTGGTGAACTCCTTCAGCCGCGGGACCAGCCAGAGCGCGGCAAAGCTCGGTGCCGAATGCAGCCTGAGGAGCGTCGCGCCGCGCTGGCCGACATCCTCCAGCCCCTCGCGGATCTCGGCGAAGGCCGATGTCAGCCGCGCCAGAAGCGCCAGCCCCTCCAGCGTCGGATGTACCCTGCGCCCGGTCCGCTCGAACAGCCGCACGCGCAGCGCATCCTCCAGCTGGCGCACGGAATGGCTGATCGCGCTGGGGCTCAGCCCCAGTTCGTCCGCCGCCCCGCGGAAGCTGCCATGGCGCGCCGCCGCCTCGAAGGTGCGCAGCATGGAAAGGGTGACACCGCCGATCATGCCCCTAGATGCGTGAATCCAGCTCATCAATCAATGAGGTTTCGTCGTTTGCGCCCTGCCCCTGGCCCGGTCTACCACGGAAACCGGACGGGCCGCGCCAGATGGCCCGCGACGGAGGAGACCTTCATGCCCGACATCCAGGCCATGGCCAATGCCATCCGCTTCCTCGCCATCGACTCCATCCTGGAGGCCGGCGAGGGCCACCAGGGCGTGCCGCTCGGCATGGCCGAAATCGCGGCAACGCTTTGCGCGAACCACCTGAAGGCCGATCCGTCCGACCCGCTCTGGCCCGACCGCGACCGGGTGGTGCTGTCGAACGGCCACGGCTCGATGCTGCTCTACGCGCTCCTCCACCTCTCCGGCTACGAGCATCTCGGCATCGAGGCGCTGAAGAGCTTCCGCAAGCTCGGCTCTGTCTGTGCGGGCCATCCGGAGATCGAGCAGGCCGCCGGGATCGAGATCACCTCCGGGATGCTCGGACAGGGCATCGCCTGCGCGGTCGGCATGGCCGTGGCCGAGGCGCGGCTGGCGGCACAGTTTCCGCAGCTTGCCGATCACCGCACCTGGGCCTTCGTCGGCGACGGCTGCCTGCAGGAGGGGGTCGGCCAGGAGGCGGTCAGCCTCGCCGGCCACCTGCGGCTGGGCAAGTTGACCTTCCTGTGGGACGACAACCACATCACCGATGACGGCGACACGGCCCTGTCGATCAGCGAGGACGTGCCAGCGCGGTTCCGCGCCGCGGGCTGGCATGTCGCGGAAATCGACGGCCATGACATCGGTGCGATCGACGCTGCGCTCGCGGCGGCGAAAGTCGAGGAGCGGCCGTCGCTGATCGCCTGCCGCACCACCATCGCCCGTGGCATTCCCCGGCTGCAGGGACAGCGCGGCGGCCATAGCGCGCCGCTGGTGCCTTCGGACCGGGCGGAGGCGGAGGCACTTCTCGGCTGGACGCATCCGGCCTTCGCGGTGCCGGAAGAGGTCCGGGCCGGCTGCGTCCATCGTCGCATGTGTCGGCCGCCGCCGGACCGCCCCAGAACTCCGGTCTCCCGGCAGTTTCGGAGCGTCTTCCTCCGTGCGGCGGGTGGGCCGCTGCGTGGCGACAGCCGCATCGCTGCGGTCCAGCCCATCGCGATCCAGGAGCAGCGCCTTGATCCGGCGGGAGCCGGGTGTCCGCGCGGGTTCCGGCCTCGCGAGCTGCGCGGGCAAGCCAGGCCTGTTCCGGATCAAGGCTGCGCGGTCTTCGATCCTGTCTCCGGCCGGCATGTCTGCTCCGTTCATGCCGGCCGGATCGCTGCCACGGTGCTTGCTGCCTATCCCGGTGGGGCGCGCAGGCCAGGCCGCCGCAGTCCGGGCATTCGGGGGCCATGCCCGCATGGACCGGACAGGGCGGGGCAGCGGGGCCCGCTTCCCGACCCTGATCCGTTCCCTTGGTCCATGCCGGTCGCAGGGGGCGGCGGAGCCCGATCCCCGTGTCCTTGCGGCCAGTCGCTGCCGACGGGCGGCGCTGGCCGTCCGGCGATGCACCGCTCGAGGGCCATCCGATCCGCATCCGCCCGCTGCCCGGCCAGCGCCGCCGCTACGCCGCCGAGCGCAACTGGCTGCTCCTGGAACGGACCGGCGGCGCCTGGAGCGCGCGCTGGGATCTGGAGACCAGCGGCCTGACCCCGCCCTTGCCGCTCTGATCCGCGCGGCGCATTCTCCTGTGGCCAAGCGGCCGGATTTGCGGATAGATCCGGCTCCGTTTGCCGCAGGAGATCCCGCAATGAAGCCCAGCCGCCCCAAGCTGTCGCAGAACCCTCACGCTGTTCGCGATGTTCGCGAGAACGGCCGGCCCCGGCGCCACCGGTCAGCAGGTCGTTGCCGCCGCTGTCTCGATGATGCGGTTGCCCGCGCCGCTGCCCGGCGGGCTGCGTCGGCATTGTCAATGAAGCGGCCATGGCCTGCACCCGGACCCGCGCGGCGGGCCTCGCAGCGGCCCCGCTCCACATCCCGGCCATTGCCGCCGAACAGGGTGCCGTTGCCCGCCTCGCCGGGGATCCTGTCGGCGCCCTGGCCGTCCATGACGAATCTGTCGCCATCCCCGCCAAAGATGGTGTCTCGTCCCGAGACGCCGGTCTTGCCATTGTCGATCAAAAGGTCGTCGCCATCGCCGGTATCGCCGGCCACCACGTCACCGCCGCTGTCGGCGAAGATCGTGTCGCCGCCGCGCCCGCCCCGGACTTTAGCCTCGCCGCGATCAGGTCGTCGTCCGCGAGACCGCAGACCGTCTGGGCTCCGCCGTTGCCCTCGATCACGTCATCTCCCGGGAGTGCCGGTGATTCCGGTGTCGTCCTCGGTGAAGAGGAAAGCCGGTTCGCCATCGTGGATCGGGGCGATGCGGCTCCGCGCGGCGCCGCCATCGGCCAGTGCCGTGATTTCGGGATTGGTGTACGGGAAGATATTGCCCTCCTTGGTCGCCATAGCTGCCCTTGGCCAGCGCCCAGGCACCGCCGCCCGGTGACAATCAGCCGAGAAGTGCTGGCCCATGATCCGCGAAATGACGATGTTTCCGTCCTCATCGACATCGAACTGCGTCTGGGCTGTCAGATAGGGGGCGTCGCTCAGCGCGGCGATGGTGACGTCGCCGGCCTTCCCGTTGGTCCGCGCCTCCGGACCGGTGAAGGCGCCGAGCAGGAGATGGTCCGGCAGGCCGCCCTCTGCATCGCGGAAGCGCGCGCAATGCGCCAAGGACATCCAGGGAACCGTCTTCGTACCGCCGTCTTCCGGGCTGGCCGCAATCCGCTTGATCATGTCCTCGTCGCAAGCCGGGTCCAGAACCCGGCCGTCCGGGATGGATGTCTCCGCGCCAATGGCATTGCCGCTTGCATCGAAGAGCCGGGCACGGACATTGGAATCGGGCCCGCTGCCGTTGATCCGGCCCGGGGCGCGTTTTGGGCAAGTCGCAAGGAAGGAAACGTCGGCAAGCGCTTCGACATCGAAGAGGCTGCCGCCAGCGCCGTCCGGCGTGTCGATCGCGAAGCTGCTGCCGGCCGGCGTTCCCTCGGCGTCGGCAACCCGCCCGCAGGTGCCATGGCGGTCATTGCCGTTGCCGAAAGCGCCGTTGGTGCTCGGGGGCCGGGCAAGGCAAACCGGCGGGTCGACAGCGCCTCGATATCGGCAGTGCTCCAAATCTTCCCGGAGGAGCTGCCGATCACCGCCGCCGCGGCGGTGCGACTGCGCTGAAGGCAAGGCCGGGGACCAGTCCCGCCTCGGAATTGTGGCTGTTGCAAATGACGGAGAAGTCGACCTCCCGAAAGCGCGGCCGCTGTGGCATGGCAGGGACGACGCTGGCCGGAACGCGCATCACCGAGCTTCCGCCGGTCCCGGTGGTCAGGCACTGGCCGGGGACGCCACCGGCCGACGCGGGCAGACCGCAATCGTCCAGGAGCGCGGCGCCGCCGGCCGGAGGCTCAGCCGCTCGAGCGGCGAATCCGTGACGGCGAAATCGGATGGGGACAAATTTCATCTGGCTTGTTTCGGAGAACCGGGCACGGCCCAGCCCAGGCAATGGCATGATCGGCCAAGCCATTTCCCCGGGCCGGGCAGGAACCGCCCGCTGCGGCGCTGCGACGGGCTGGCATCCTGCAGCTCTGGCGGCTAGGAACGCAGGCGACACCGTTTTCGAGCAGGACCCATGGCCAGAACCCCAGCCAAGCCCCGCAGGACCGCCGCGACGGTTTCCGCCTCTGCTCCCTCCGTCGTGCCGATGGCGCCGCAGGCGGACTACAACACCGTCCGCGCGGCCTTCGAGGCCTTCCGCCAGTCCGAGCCCGAGCCGAAGGGCGAGCTGGACCACGTCAACGCCTATACGCTTCTGGTCGCCGTCGCGCTCTCGGCGCAGGCCACGGATGTGGGCGTGAACCGCGCCACACGCGCGCTCTTCGCCAAGGTCGACACCCCGCAGAAGATGCTGGAGCTGGGCGAGGAGGGGCTGGTCGAGCATATCAAGACGATCGGGCTCTACCGCAACAAGGCCAAGAACGTCATCAAGCTCAGCCGCATCCTGGTCGAGGAGTACGGCGGCGAGGTCCCGAGTTCGCGCGCGGCGCTGCAATCTCTGCCCGGGGTCGGGCGCAAGACCGCCAATGTCGTGCTGAACATGTGGTGGCACATCCCCGCCCAGGCGGTCGACACCCATATCTTCCGGCTCGGCAACCGGTCGGGCCTCTGCCCGGGGCGCGATGTCGATGCGGTGGAACGGGCCATTGAGGACAACATCCCGGCAGAGTACCAGCAACACGCCCATCACTGGATGATCCTGCATGGGCGCTACATCTGCAAGGCGCGCAAGCCTGACTGCGCGCGCTGCATCATCCGGGAATACTGCGCGTTCGAGGAGAAGACCGCATGAGCCACCGTTACGCCGTCGCCGGGATCGGCAATGCCATTGTCGATGTCCTGTCCCCGGTCGACGACCATTTCCTCGACCTGATGGGCATCGAGAAGGGCATCATGCAGCTCGTCGAGCGCGACCGCGCCGAGCTGCTCTATGCCGCGATGAAGGACCGCACCGAAGCCCCCGGCGGCTCGGTCGCCAACACCCTGGCCGGGATCGGCGCGCTGGGGCTGAAGACCGCCTTCATGGGCCGCGTCCGCGACGACAGCCTCGGCAAGGGCTATGCGCAGTCGATGACCGATGGCGGCACCGATTTCGCCGTGGCGCCTGCGCCCGCTGACCTGCCGACCTCGCGCTCGATGATCTTCGTTTCGCCGGATGGCGAGCGCTCGATGAACACCTATCTGGGCGTCTCCGCCGAGGTCGGCCCCGAGCATGTCCCCGAGGACGTGGCGGGCGATTGCGGCTTCCTGTTCCTCGAGGGCTATCTCTTCGACAAGGATCCGGGGAAAGCGGCCTTCCTGAAGGCGGCCGAGCTCTGCCACAAGGGCGGCGGCAAGGCCGGGATCGCGCTTTCGGACCCGTTCTGCGTCAACCGCCACCGCGCCGATTTCAAGGCGCTGATCGCGGGCCAGATGGATTACGTGATCGGCAATTCCCATGAATGGTGCGCGCTCTACGAGACCGAGGATCTCGACGCGGCGCTGGCCGAGGCGGCCGCGGTCTGCGGCACGGTGATCTGCACCCGCTCGGGCGATCCGGTCTGGCTGATCCGCGGCACCGAGCGGGCCGAAGTGCCGGTCACCAAGGTGGTGCCGCTGGATGCGACCGGCGCGGGCGACCAGTTCGCTGCGGGGCTGCTCTGCGGGCTGGCCTCGGGGGTCGCCGCCCGGGAACCAGGCGGGTCCCATCGCGCGACCGGTACCGTCCTGCCCAACCTGCACGGTTCCGAATGGTCAGGGGCGCAGATAGCCGCGCCACCCTCGAGTAGCGTCCTGCCCAGCCATGGATCGTTTCGCGGGAAACCGTGACACCGCGCTCGGCAAGGGCACCCTCAACAGAGCGAAGGCACCGGAGAGAACCGATAGGTCAGTCACCCGCGTAGCGGGTGACGGGCTGCGGGAACGGAAGTTTTCGGTCAAGACGAGACTTCGAGGTTCGGCACGAGCAGAGCCATTGCCCATGCCGAACGATCGTCAACTTGGCAGAGCCTTGCATCCCGCGATGCAGCAACCTGACAAGGGAGCCTCGCCCGGAACAGCCGAAACGACCGCCCGGCCGCTCCGGCGCACGGCATCCCGGATCAGGCGTCGTCAGCCGGTGCTCTGAAGCCCCGAGGCGATGCCGTTGACGGAGATCTTCAGCGCATCCTGCAGCACGGCATTCTGCGGGTCCTGCCGGATGCGGGACAGCAGATCGATCTGACCGAAATGCAGCGGGTCCAGATACGCCTTGCGCGCCATGAAATCCGGATCGGTATCGGCGGGACGCGTACCGGTGATGGCCTCTGCCATCTCCGTCGTGATTTGCCATTCCTCGCGGATCAGCCCGAAGATCCGCGCCTTCAGGTCCTTGTCCCCGACCAGTTCGGCATAGGCACCGGCGATCTCGATATCAGCCTTGGCCAGCACCATCACCACGCTGTCGACCAGGCTGCGGAAGGTCGTCCAGCTGCGGTACATCTCTTCGAGCTGCGCCATCGAACCACCCGCCTCGCGCACCGCCGTGCCGAAGCCGAACCAGCCCGGCAGGTTATGCCGGGTCTGCGCCCAGGAGAACACCCAAGGGATCGCCCGCAGGTCCGAGAGCTTGTCCAGCGTCGAGCGCGAGACCGGCCGGGATCCCATGTTGAGAGACGCGATATGGTCGATCACCGTCGCTTCGCGGAAATAGGTCAGGAAGCGGTCCGCCGTGGTCAGCGAGCGGTAGCGGCGGAAGGCGGCCGCGGACATTCCCTCCATGACGTTGACGAAATGCACTGCCGGCCGGGCGAACTCGCCGGCCGCCTCGGCCTCGGCCAGGCCCTGGCCCAGCTCGCAGAAGCGCATGATCGCCTGATCTGTTGTCTCGTAGCGCTTGGAGATCACCTCGCCCTGTTCGGTCAGGCGAAAGCCGCGGGCGAGCTTGCCGCGCGGCTGGGCAAGGATTGCATCACGGGTGGCCCCGCCGCCGCGGCCCACCGACCCGCCGCGGCCATGGAAGAAGGCAACCCCCTGCCCCACGCCCTCGAACAGTTCGGTCAGCGCGGCCTCGGCCTTCCAGACCTCCCAGCGGGCAGTGACAATGCCCCCGTCCTTGTTGCTGTCGGAATAGCCCAGCATGATCTCGGCCCGTGTCGCCTTCATTGCCGCGGCATAGGCCGGGACCGCGTAGAGCGCCTGCATGATCGGCACGGAGACGCGCAGGTCCTCGATGGTCTCGAAGAGCGGAACCGGCAGGATCGGCTCCGCCACATCCTCTCCGAAGCAGCCATGCAGCCGCAGGAGCCAGGAGATTTCCAGGATGTCGGCGACGCTCTCGGTGTTCGAGACGATGGAATAGCGCACCAGCCCGGCACCCAGCCGCTTCCGCGCGGCGGCAACGGTGGCAAAGATGCCGAGCTCGCGCTGTGCCTCTTCCGACAGGCTTGAAGCGTCGAATTCCGGCACGGGCTTCAGCAGCAGCTCCGACAGGAAGGCGGCGCGGGCGTCCTCGTCCAGCGCCGCATAGCCGTCCGTGATGCCCGCGGCCGAGAGGATCTCGGAGACGGTGCGCTCGTGGATGCGGGAATTCTGGCGGAGGTCGATGGTGAAGAAATGGAAACCGACCATCTTCACCGTGGCGCGCAGATCGGCCAGGCGTCCCTCGGCAATGACGCCTGCCTGCGATGCATCGAGCGAGCCCGCCAGCGTCTCCAGATCGGCGGTGAAAGCCTCCGCGCCGGGATAGGCATGGGGCTCGCCGGTTGCCGTCGCTTCCAGACGGCTGCGGATGTGATGAATCGCGCGGCGGAACGGTTCGCCGTCACGATAGGGATCGGTCAGCTTCGGCTCCTTGTCCAGAAGGTCCCGCAGCTCCGGCGACAGGTCGAGATAGCGGTCGGAGACCGGCAGTTCCATCGCCAGAAGGTGAAGCTCGGACACGTAATGGCCGAACAGCGCGCTCTGCTGCTGCGAGACGGCATAGTCGAAGACCTCCCGCGTGACGAACGGATTGCCGTCGCGGTCGCCGCCGATCCAGGTGCCCAAGCTGAACATCGGCTTCGGCAAGGCCGGGTCGCCGCCGAAGAAGCGCTCCACCTCTGTCTGGACCGCCATCATCGCGGGCAGGATCGAGCGTGACGCGACCGAGACGCCGTTGTCGATTTCGTTCTGCACGCGCAGCTTTTCGCGGCGGGCCATCTCGGTCAGCCAGACGGTCAGCACCTCGCGCTTGAGCGCACGCCGGTCCCGGATGGTGCCGTCACGCTCCATCAGGCCGGCAATGCGTCCCTCGATGTCGATGACGCTCTGGCGGCGGATCTCGGTCGGATGCGCGGTCAGGACGATGCCGACCGACAGATTTTCGCGCGCTTTCGGATCGAGCTTGGCCAGCGCCCGGTCCAGGGCAATGCGCGCGCCGGAGGAGTCGCCGTTGACCACCCCCTGCGCGATGTTGGCCAGGTGCAGGAATAGCGTGAAGGCCCGCAACACCTTCCCGATCTCTTCCGGATCGCTCTCGCCGATCAGGTTCCTCAGCTCGGCGCGCAGCTCGGCAAGCCCCGAGCGGTAATGGCTGATCGAGCGTCGGCGCAGTGTCTCGACCAGAGAGAAGGTCCGGTCGCCTTCCTGTTCGCGGATGATCTCCCCCAGCAGGTCTCCGAGATCGGAGACAAGAGTGTTCAGAGACTGCGTGGCAGCGACATTTTCCATGGCGGACCCTCGTTAAGCTGTGGCCGGTCCCCACCCGAACGGCGGCGGGACTCCCGCGGAGGAAGGAAAACGCCCTCCCCGCAGGCCCATGTTAGCGCCTGAGGTCACCGACGGAATGCGGCATCTGCCCTCGGGTCAAGAGCGTCTCGCGCGCGAGACGCCTAGCCGTCCCGCAGGCTTTCAGCGATGCGCGCGACGATATCTTCCAAGTCCTCCGCGTCTTCCGCTTCGATCCCTTCGAGCTTGAGGGTGACCTTGCCGTTCCTTGCGCTGGCACGGATGCGCATTCCCTCACCGGCCCAGTCGGCAGCCAGGGCTTTCGGAGCGGCCGGCTTCGCCGCACCGAACGGCCCCTTGGCATCGGCGAAGGCTTCCAGTAGCGCCAGCTCCTCCGACGGATCGGAAAACTTGGTGTCGCGATCGGACAGGACGCCAGCCAGCTCATGGTCGCGCCCGTCCTTCACCGCCTGCGCCAGCCGTGCGCCAAGCCGTTCGCCGATCGCCTCCGGGTAGTCGAGATAGGGACCGAAGACTGTATGGATGACGGTGAAGTTGCGGATCTTGTAGCGGCGGTTGCGGCTCGAATTCGGGAACAGAGCCAGGATCGCGTCATCCACCGTCTCGCAGACGCCCTGCTCGGCTGCCAGGCAGCAGATCCGGCCGCGCTCGTAGAAGCTGACATCCTGGCGGATCTCGTTCTCCTCGATCATCGCCACCATGTCCTCGAGCGTCGCGCGCTGCGCACGGATCAACGCCCGTACCTCCGAGAACTGGGGATCGCCGGTTTCCTCGAAAAGCTCCCGCAGCACGCTGACCCGGCGATAGCCGCTGATCAGCCGCCATTTGCCGTCCGGCCCGTCCCGCGGCCCCAGCTCCACCGGCACCTGCTGGCCGCGGGCGGCAATCGAGGCCTTGAGCTCTTCCCAGGCCTCGCCCGCCCGGTCGAGCATCCGGCGATCGCGTGCCAGGGCGTGCAGGTCGATGTCGTCGAGCGGCACCAGTTCGACGACACGGCCATCCTCGCGCGCCTCGGCATAGGCGCTGCTGTCGCTGCGCAGACCGGAGTTCTCCTTGCGCAGCCGCAGCAGTTCCTCTTCGACGCTTGAGGCGGCGGAGCCGGCCATCTTTCCGATCGGCGGCGCCTTTCCCAGCGCCAGCTCGCGGCGTTCGGCGGCCGTCTTCTCCGCGCCGGCGCGGATGTCCTTGATTGAATCCCTGTCTATGGATCCCAGGCGCTTGCGGCTCATTCTGCGGCCTCCCTGGCCTCTGCCTCGACCCGGTCGCGTTCCCAGCAGCCGATCAGCAGCTTCTTGAACTCATGGTAGCAGCGGTCGAAGGTCTCGCGTCCGCGACGGTAGGTGTCGCGGTTGAAATCGGCATGGCTGGCCTCGTAGATTCCAGAGACCCGCTCGCCGGCCTGGCCGACCAGCGCAGTGAATTCCTGCCGGTGCTGGGCGACAAAATCGTCGAGATAGACTTGGATGACGTTGGCCAGCTCGGCCTGCTGGGCGTCATCATAGCGCGTCAGCAACACCTGCACCGCATCCCAGGAAAACTTCGGCGCCTGATCCGAAATCCGCGCCATGCTGTCCTCGATCGACGCGAAGGTGGTGTAGAGCATGTCGAAGAAGCGGCCGGTCGAGTCGAACTCGATGAAGCTGGCGCCAACCGGGATCAGCAGTATGTCGGCGGCCGAGAGCGCATTGATCGTCAGGTAGCCGAGGGCAGGGGGCGTGTCGATCAGGATGATGTCGTAGTCTTCCAGCAGGCGCTCGTCATGCAGGAAACCCTCGAGCGCGTCCCAGAACTGCCAGCTGCGATGCGACTGCATCCAGACGGGGACCTGGAATTCCGCCCAATAGAGGTTGAGCTGCGCAGGCAGGATGTCGATGGTCGGCCAATGCGTGCCGAAGATCACGTCATCGGCCGTCACCTTGGCCGCGTCGCGCACATCCTCGTCGAGTTCCGGGCTGTCATAGTCGTCGATCCCCATCGAGGCGGCGACATGGCGGGCGCGGTGGCGGGCAATCACGGCATAGGCCGTCTGGGCCTCGTCCTCGGCCAGCGTGCCGAACATGGTCGACATGCTGGCTTGGCTGTCGAGATCGACGACCAGCACGCGGTAACCGTCGAGCGCCGCCGCCATCGCGAGATGTGCGCCCGTCGTCGTCTTTGCAACCCCGCCCTTGAAGTTGCAGACCGACACGATCTTGGCTGAGCTGTCTGCCGGGCGATAAGGACGGTACCCCTTGCCCTGCTGACCCTCGTGATCCAGGAAGGCGCGGATCGTGTTGACTTCTTCGAGCGTGAACATCTTGGCCCCGCCCGGCTTCTCGGAGACGCCCTGCGGGAGCTCCGGATTGGCCTTGAGCACGCGCCGCAGATGCTGCGCGGAGACGGGGATCATGAAGGTGGTGATTTCCCAGATTCCGAAGAGCCGGAGCTGCTTTGCGCCATCGGGCTTGTAGCCGCGGCGTGCGAGGTCATCGCGGGCGCGCATGCAAATCTCGGCAGCGACCGTGAACCGGTCAGTCGTCACGCGTGCAGGCACATCTTCCAAGGCATCCGCCGGATCGATATGTTGCAATGTGATGGACGGGGTTTGACTGCTCATTTCCGATCCGCCTCGATGTTCCTGATTTGCTTAGTTGTCCGGGAAAACCGCGAACACAGCTCTTGCAGCGACTCATAACCCAAGGGCGCCTTCCTGTCACGCGCGCGAGACGCCTGCAACGAAGTATTCGGATCTTCCGAAAATTCGAAAAGGCATCAGCAAACTATGAATCCTTTTGGAGATCTTTAGGAACTTTGATGCCACGAAATACACGTAAAAACAATAAGTTGAATAAAGGTTCCGACCCGGATGCATGACATACCCAACCCGTCTGCGTGATCTTCGATACCCATCTGCGTGTCAAAACCGACCCATTTGCGTGATGAAACCTACCCCTTGGCGTGACAGGAAAAAAAGGTGGTCCGATCAGGGCATTTTCGACTCGCGGAGCCCGGAATAGGCCGCTATAAGCGCCGAATTCCCGGTCGCCACCGGTCTGGATTCCCAAAACCAACCCATCTGCGTGACGGCTTCCTCCGGAAACCGACCCGTTTGCGTGTCCTGCGCCCGAAACATACCCGCAATACCGACCCATGATGCTTGACACGCGGGTCGGTCTGGGAAATCTCTGGAACATGCCAGAACACCGAGTCGAGCAGTGACCGAATTCCGTCAGATCACAGAGCGCGAAAGCCTGCGCAAACACGTGGCCGCGATCCATATCGGCGGCAAGCTCACGCTGTTGCAGCGCAAGCTGTCGAACTGCCTGCTGCTGCACGCCTATGACGATTTGACCACGAAATCCTCGCACAGGATCGATGCCGAAACGCTCTGCGCCATGTCGGGCTATGCGTCGCGCGACCGGGACACGCTGAAGGCTGCGCTCAGGGCGCTGGCCGAGACCACGGCCGAATGGAACATGCTGGGCGATGACGGCGAGGAGGAATGGGGCGTCAGCTCGCTGATCTCCTACGCCAAGCTCGCCGGCGGGGTCTGCGAATACGCCTATGCCGCGCCGCTGGCGGCGAAGCTCTACGATCCGTCGGTCTTCTCGATGATCAACATGCGCATCCAGCGCAACTTCACCTCCGGCCATGCGCTGGCACTCTACGAGAACTGCTTCCGTTTCGTGCGCACAGGCTCGACCGGCTGGTGGGAGATCGACGTCTTCCGCCGCCTGATGGGCGTGGATGACAGCGCCTATTACGAGGATTTCTCCAAGCTCAACGCCAAGATCATCAAGCCGGCGGTGAAGGAGGTGAACGCGGTCTCGGACATCTCCCTGGTCGCCGAGACCCGGCGCGAAAGCCGAAAGGTGAAATTCGTCCGCTTCCTGATCACCCGCAATGGCCAAGAGACGCTGTTCGATCTCGGCGATGATGACGCGGTGCGCAAGTCCGAGGCTTTCCGGCGGCTGGTCGAAAACGGGGTTTCGGCGCGTCTGGCACAGCGCTGGATTGGCGAACATGGCGAGGCCTATGTCTCGGAAAAGCTCGACTTCGTCGAAGAAGAGCGCCGCAAGGGCAGGGTGCGTAAGACTCCGGCCGGCTACCTGACCGCGGCGATCAACGGCGATTACCGCCGTGCCGAAGCCGAGGAGGCCGCGGCAGTGTCGGCGCCGCTGCCTCCGGCAGTGCCGAGCGAGGCGGAGCTGGAAGAGGCGCGCCGCGAGCAGGAGCTGGCGGAGGAGGCGCGCTGGCGCCGCGCCTGCCTCGAGGCGATCGAGGCAAACCTCGAGAAACGCAGCTCGGTCAGCCGCAAGGCGATCCGAGACCGGTTCGAGCTGGGGCTGACCGACGAGTTCGAGAAGGGCCAGTTCCGCCGCTACGGCTGGCAGGCGCGCGGCGTCTTTCCCAAGGTGCATGCCTTCTGGTCGGGGCTGATCCCCGAGGGCCTGCCGGAGCGCGGCGAGGCCTGACCTCGCCTGTCTCGCGTGCGAGACGCCGGCGAAGCCGTTCACGAAGGGGTGAGGCGGCGTCCCCCGACATCTGGTCCCGGCGACAGGGTGCCCGTGGCCATGCCACCTGAAGGCATGAGGTCCGGCCCGTCCGGACAATTGCCAGAATGGGAGGCAAAGCTTGCTCAACGTGATTTCCAGGCCGCTCGTGCGGCTGATGGACCGGTACCTTCCGGATCCCTACATATTCGTCCTGATCCTGACCGTCTCGGTCGCCGCCGCAGCCATGATCGTCGAGGCGCAGTCGCCGCTGGCGGTGGTGCGCATGTGGGGCGACGGCTTCTGGTCGCTGCTGCAGTTCTCCATGCAGATGCTTCTGGTGCTCGTCACCGGGTACATGATGGCCTCGACCCCGCTGGTGCGCCGCGGGCTGTCGCGGCTTGCCGACCTTGCCACCTCGCCGGGCGCGGCGATCCTGCTGGTCAGCTATGTCTCGTTGGCGGCGAGCTGGCTCAACTGGGGCTTCGGCCTGGTGGTCGGCGCGCTTTTCGCCAAGGAGATCGCCCGAAAGGTCCGGGTCGACTACCGGCTTCTTGTCGCCTCCGCCTATTCGGGCTTCCTGATCTGGCATGGCGGCCTGGCGGGATCGATCCCGCTGGCCATTGCGACCGACGGCCATACCTTCTCGGGACAGATCGGCGTGATCGGAACCGGCCAGACGATCTTCTCGGTCTTCAACCTGGCGATCGTCCTGGCACTGGTGGTCATCGTGCCGCTGGTGAACCGGGCGATGCTGCCGCCCGAGAGCGAAAGCGTCTACGTGGACCCGAAGCTGCTCGGCGAACCGTCGCCGGAAACCGCGGCGGCGGACACGCCGTCCGAGCGGATGATGGACAGCAAGCTCCTGCCGGTGCTCGTCGGGCTGTCAGGGCTGGCCTATCTGGTCGACTACTTCCTGCGCTCGGGGACGCTGACGCTCAATATCGTCAACTTCCTCTTCCTGATGGTCGCGATCGTGCTGCATGGAAGCGCGCGGAACCTGCTGGCGAGCCTTGCCGAAGGCGTGAAGGGCGGGGCAGGGATCGTGATCCAGTTCCCGTTCTACGCAGGCATCATGGCGATCATGGTGTCTTCGGGGCTGGCGGCGACGATCTCGGATGCGCTGGCTCGCTGGCCTCGGCGGCGAGCCTGCCCTTCTGGTCCTTCATCAGCGCGGGCATCGTCAATTTCTTCGTGCCGTCTGGCGGCGGGCAATGGGCGGTGCAGGCGCCGGTGATCCTGCCTGCTGCGGAGGCGCTCGGCGTCGATCCGGCGCGCGCGGCGATGGCGATCGCCTGGGGAGATGCCTGGACCAACATGGTGCAGCCGTTCTGGGCGCTGCCGATCCTCGGGATCGCCGGGCTCAGGGCCAAGGACATCATGGGGTTCTGCACGCTGCACCTGATCCTGTCGGGCATCGTGATCTCGATCGGGCTGACCTGGCTCTGAACCAGGCCGGGAGAGGGAAACCCTCTCCCGGACCCTCACCCGCGCCAGTGTCAGGCGCGGGACATCAGCACGCCGGCCCGCGCCTTGTGGAGCGCGGCGGCCAGCACGCCCGCCACCACGGATTTCAGGATATCGCCCGGGATGAAGGGCAGCGCGAAGCCGGTGGCCTCGGCCAGCGACTTGTCGAGGATCACTGACATGCCGATGATGCCCGGGATGTAGAGCACCACGATCCCGCCGAGGAACGCGGCCAGCGTGCCCGCGGCCCAGACCGGCAGGCGGCGGGTGTGTTCCATCACCAAGCCGGCAGCAAAGGCGGCGGCGATCCAGCCCAGCAGGAAGCCGACGCTCGGCCCGGCGAAGACGCCGATGCCGCCGCGCCCGCCTGCGAGGAGCGGCAGGCCGAGCGCCACCATGAGAACGACCAGACCGGCGGCCAGCGCGCCGCGCTTCGCGCCGAGGATGACGCCCGAGAGCATGACGCCAAGGCTTTGCGCCGAGATCGGCACGCCGGAGATCAAAGTGACGGAGGGGATCAGCCCCAGCGCCGCGATCAGCGCGGCGAAAAGGGCGATCATGATCAGGTCGCGGTCCATTGGAATCCTCCTGTCGAATGGGGACGCGGTGTCAGTCGGGAATGCCGCCGCGGGCCTTCACCGCGTCGGCAATGTGGTCTGCATCGTCGAGCGCCGTCAGGAAGAGCGGCAGCACGATCTGCCAGCCGGGACGGCGCCTGCGGGCGCGGGCCCGCCAGGCGAGGCCCAGCTGGCGTCCGCGCTCGAGCATGGCCGGCGTCAGCCGCAGCACCAGCCCGATCGCGAAGGCGATGCGGCCGGGCTTGGCGCCGATCAGGCGCAGCGGCGCGAGCAGCTTCGCCATCACCGCGATCATCGCCTCGAGCCGGGTCGTCATGGTCACGAGATTTGCCAGCGCCACGGTGGCCAGGAGCCGTCCCCCGAGCATCGCTCCATTTGCCCAGTCCTGCGTGATCCCGTGCCAGAGCGTCAGCAGCGCGAGGAAGGGCCAGAGCGGCCGCAGCGCGCGCAGCCCCTGCCGGGCGAATCGCAGCCCGCAGGACAGGTAGAGCGCCGCGGCCACGGCGACCGGCAGCGCCATCAGTGCAGGGGAAGGGATCTGGAAGATCGCGGCCGAGGCCAGCGCGAGCGCGCCGAGCTTCGCCCCGGCCGGGATGCGGTGGAACGGCGTCGGGGTCTCAGAGGTCAGCGAAAGCATCCGCGCCCTCCGCAGTCATTTCCGCCAGGTAGTCTGGGATCACCGCATCGGGCGTTCCGTCGGCCCGGACCCGCCCCTCGTCGATCCACAGCACCCGGTCATAGGCGGCGATCACCTGCGGATCATGGGTGATCTGCACCAGCGTGCCGGGATAGTCCTCGAGCACGCGGCGCAGCGCGCGTTCCGTCGGGATGTCGAGGCCGGAGAAGGGCTCGTCGAGGATCAGCACCGCAGGCTCCATCGCCAGGAGCGAGATCACGCAGAGCAGGTGCTTCTGTCCCTGGCTCAGCGCCGCCGTGCTGCGTTCCGCCCAATGCGCACGGCCGAACCGGGCCAGCGCCGCCTCTGCCAGCCGGGTGGCCTCGCGTTTCGGATGGCCCATCTGCAGCAGGCCGAAGCGGACCTCTTCCAGCCCGGTGGGGAAGATGATCTGGTGCTCGGGGTTCTGGAACAGGATGCCGACCCTGCGCAGGGCCGTCTTGCGGTCCTTGCGGATGTCGTCGCCGCCGATGGTGACCTTGCCTTCGACCGTGTCGATCAGCCCGGCCATGGCGCGGGCCAGCGTTGACTTGCCGGATCCGTTGCGGCCGAGGATGCCGATGCGGCGTTCCGGCAAGGACAAGTCGAGCCCGGCAAGGACCTCTCGGTCCCCCAGGCGGCAGGTCAGTCCGCGTATCGCGATGGCTGGTGCTGCTGTTCCCCTCACGGCAGCCGTAGGGGCGTCAAAACAGGGTGAATGTCAAGCGCGGGAGTGCCGCGCGGGACCTTGGTGGGGGCTCCCCGCGCGGCATGCACGCGGGGAGGGCAGGGGTCAGGCGGTCAGGTCGAAGCGGTCGGCTTCCATGACCTTGGTCCAGGCGGCGGCGAAATCCTTGACGAATTTCGCGGCGTTGTCGTCCTGGGCATAGAGCTCGGCATAGCCGCGCAGGATCGAGTTCGAACCGAAGACCAGATCGGCGCGGGTCGCGGTGAACTTCACCTCGCCGGTCATGCGGTCGCGGATCTCGTAGGTGCCGCCTTCGGCCGGGACCCATTTGAACGCCATGTCGGTCAGGTTGGCGAAGAAATCCTGGCTGAGCGCGCCGGGCGTCGAGGTGAAGACGCCATGGGACGACCCGCCGTAATTGGCGCCCATGACCCGCATGCCGCCGACCAGCACGGTCATCTCCTTGGCGGAGAGGCCCATCAGCTGCGCGCGGTCCAGCATCATTTCCTCGGGGCTGACCACGTAGTCGGTCTTGAGGTAGTTGCGGAACCCGTCGGCCAGCGGCTCGAGCACGTCGAAGCTGGCTGCGTCGGTCATCTCGTCGGTCGCGTCGCCGCGGCCCGGCGAGAATGGCAGCTCCAGCGGGAAGCCCGCTTCCTTCGCTGCCGTTTCGACGCCGAGATTGCCGGCCAGCACGATCGTGTCGGCGATCGAGGCACCGGCCGCTGCCGCGAGCGGCTCCAGCACCGACAGGACGCGGGCGAGGCGGTCGGGCTCATTGCCTTCCCAGTCCTTCTGCGGCGCGAGGCGGATGCGCGCCCCGTTGGCGCCGCCGCGCATGTCCGAGCCGCGATAGGTCCGTGCGCTGTCCCAGGCCGTGGCGACCATGTCCTGCAGGCTCAGGCCGGATCCGGCGATTGCGGCCTTCAGCGCGGCCACGTCATAGCCGGTCGGTCCCGCCGGGATCGGGTCCTGCCAGATCAGGTCTTCCGCCGGGACGTCCGGGCCGAGATAGCGTGCCTTCGGGCCCATGTCGCGATGGGTCAGCTTGAACCACGCGCGGGCGAAGGTGTCGGCGAAGTATTGCGGGTCGGCCATGAACTTCTGGCAGATCGCATTGTAGGCCGGGTCGACCTTCATCGCCATGTCGGCATCGGTCATGATCGGCATGGTCTTGATCGAGGGATCCTCGACATCGGCCGGCATGTCGGCCTCGGCGATGTCGACCGGCATCCACTGCCAGGCGCCCGCGGGGGATTTCTTCAGCTCCCACTCATGGCCGAAGAGCATGTCGAACCAGCCCATGTCCCACTGGGTCGGGTTGGAGGTCCAGGCGCCCTCGATGCCCGACACGACCGTGTCGCGCCCGACCGAGCGGCCCTTGGTGTTCATCCAGCCGATGCCCTGGTATTCCGGGCCCGCCGCTTCGGGATCGGGGCTGAGATCGGCGGCGTCGCCGTTGCCGTGGCATTTGCCGATGGTGTGGCCGCCCGCGGTCAGCGCCGCGGTTTCCTCGTCGTCCATCGCCATCCGGGCAAAGGTCTCGCGCACCTGGGCGGCGGTCTTCATCGGATCCGGCTGGCCGTTGACGCCTTCGGGGTTCACGTAGATCAGGCCCATCTGCACGGCGGCCAGCGGGTTCTCCATGGTCTCCGGCTTGCCGATATCTTCATAGCGGCCGTCGGAGGGAGCCAGCCACTCCTTCTCGGCACCCCAGTAGGTGTCCTTCTCGGGATGCCAGATGTCCTCGCGGCCGAAGGCGAAGCCGAAGGTCTTCAGGCCGGCAACCTCGTAGGCGACCGTGCCCGACAGGATCATCAGGTCGGCCCAGCTGATCTTGTTGCCGTATTTCTTCTTGATCGGCCAGAGCAGGCGGCGGCCCTTGTCGGTGTTGACGTTGTCCGGCCAGCTGTTCAGCGGCGCGAAGCGCTGGTTGCCGGTGCCGGCCCCGCCGCGGCCGTCGGACAGGCGGTAGGAGCCGGCCGCGTGCCAGGCAACACGGGCGAACATGCCGACATAGCTGCCCCAGTCTGCCGGCCACCATTCCTGGCTGGTGGTGATCAGCGCGCGCAGGTCAGCCTTCAGCGCCTCGACATCCAGCTCCTTGAGAGCTTCGCGATAGGAGAAGCCTTCGCCCATCGGGTCGGTCTTGGTGTCATGCTGGTGCAGGATGTCGAGATTGAGGGCATTCGGCCACCAGTCCATGACCGAGCTGCCGGCGGCGGTGTTGGAACCGTGCATGACCGGGCACTTGCCGGTCATCTTGATGTCGTTGCCGTCCATGATGTCCTCCTGGATCGAGCTGCGTTCAGGCTACAGGGAAAGACCCCGCAGGGCCGGCGCTCCGGTTCCTGCGGTGGTGTGTCTCCTCCCGTCACGAGGAGCCTAGCGAAGCGCATCGCCGGAATCACATCGTAAATTCTGAACACAGCGATCAGGAGTTCTTATCGATTCATGGAACTTTCATCAGAGAGTCATGTTATTCGCCAGTGCCCGGGACGGGGGGCAGGTCGAGGGCGCGGAGCCGTTCCGAAATCAGCTCGACCATCTCCGAGACTTTGGGATCTCCGAGCGACTCCGCCACGACGTAGATGCCCAGCGGCCAGGCCTGGTGCTCCTCGCCCGGGGCCAGCTCGATCTGGTGCACGCCCTCCCGCGCCAGATAGGGCGCCAGCAGAACGCTGTGGGTCAGTACCGCCTCGGCCTCGCGCAGGAAGTCGAGGCAGACGGCAAGCGAGGACGAGGTGAAGGCGTGGCCGTAGCTGCCCGGCGGCAGCACCGGCAGCGGCTCGGCCTCCTCGGTCAGGAGCCGCTTGAGCCGCGACTCCGAGGGCATGGCCAGCACGCTCGGCCAGGCGAATATCTCGGCCTTGGAGCGCGGTGCGCCCAGCAGCGGATGGCCCTCGCGCGCGAAATAGCAGTCCTCCGACATTCCCATCGGCAGGAACTCCACCGCGTTGGAATGGGCGAAGCCGGGGATGCGGTTGCCGATGAACAGCGAGATGTCCCCGGCCAGAAGCTGGTTCATGCAGCGCAGCGCCGTGCCCAGCGAGACATGGATCGGGGCCTGCGGATGCAGGCGGAACTGCTCCATCACGATGTCCTTCAGGAACAGGTCCCAAGAGGAATAGCCCGATCCGATGCTGATGCCGTGTTCGGCCTTGGCGCGCTGCCGCTCGATCCGCTCCAGCGCGTTGCCGTAGAGCCGCCGCATGATCAGCGCGTTCTCGTGCAGGGTCTCGCCCGCCTCGGTCAGCCGCACCCCGCGCGAGGTCCGTTCGAACAGCACGACGCCGAGAGACTGCTCGAGCTTGCGGATGTTGTAGCTCAGCGCGGGCTGCGACACGGCCAGGACATCGGCGGCGGCAAGGAAGCTGCCGGCCTCGGCGACAGCCAGGAACTGTTCCAGCATCTTGTCCATGGCTGCCTCCCCGGTCGCTATAAAGACGTTTTATACAATGGCCGAAAAATTGTATTTCATAAATAGAAAACCGCTTGCTAGCCTTTCCCGGCGGCAGCGTTGCGAGGGGCAGCGCTGCCGGGCCTGCGGCCAAGGCGGAAGACCGGACGCAGCGCGACGAAAACAGCATCGTCCAGGGAGGAAACCGGATGAGGAACGCGATGATCGGCCGGCGGCAGCTGCTCGCCGGAGGGATGGGGCTTGCGCTTGCATCGGGGCTCGCGCCGATGGCGCGGGCAGCGGGGACGCCGATCCGCATGGTCTGGTGGGGCAACGAGGAACGCGCCCGCCGCACCACGGAGGCGATCCGCGGCTTCGAGGCGGCCAGCGACGACGCGGTTTCCGTCGGTACCGAATACATGGGCTGGGACGATTACTGGACCCGGCTGGCGACCCAGGTTGCGGGCGGCAATGCGCCGGACCTGATCCAGATGGATTACCGCTATCTCTTCGAATACGCCGGTCGGGGCACGCTTCTGCCGCTGGACGAGTATCTCGGCAATGAGTTGAAGATCTCGGATTTCGGCCAGGCCAACCTGAAGTCCTGTTCGGTCGACGGCAAGCTCTATGGTGCCAATGTCGGCGTCAACGCCTTCGGCATGCTGGTCGACAAGGCCGCCTGGGACGAGGCTGGGATCGAGGCCCCGGGCTTCGGCACCACTTGGGAAGAGTTCGCCGAGAAATGCGCGGCCTTCAAGGACGGCACGCCGCGGCGCCGTTTCTATGCCACCGCCGATACCAGCGGGCAGGGCAACAGCTTCGAGGTCTGGCTGGCGCAGCGCGGCAAGGGGCTCTACACCGAGGCGGGCGGGATCGGCTATGATGCCGACGACGCGGGCGAATGGTTCGACTACTGGGCGAAGCTGCGCGAGGCCAGGGGCTGCGTCCCGGCCGACGTTCAGGCGCAGTTCAAGAACTCGCTCGAAACCTCGCCGATCACGCTGGGCACCGCGGCCACGGATTACGCCTTCTCCAACCAGTTCGTCGGCTATCAGGAGGTCAACAAGGCCTCGCTCGACATGGCGGCGCTGCCTGTGCTTCCGGACGGTGCGCCGGGTCACTACCTGAAGCCGTCGCAGATGTTCGTGGTCTCGGCGAAATCGAAGGCCCCGGAAGCCGCCGTCAGCCTCGCCAATTTCCTGGTGCGCGACCCGCGCGGCGCGCTGATCCTCGGGCTCGACCGCGGCGTGCCGGCCTCGCCGGAGATCCGCGAGGCGCTGCTGCCCGAGCTCGGCGAGGCGCAGAAGAAATCGGTCAGCTACATCTCGGCGCTCGGCGACCTTGCCGGGGATCTGCCGCCGCCGCCGCCGAAGGGCGCGGGCGAGATCTACTCGATCCAGCTGAAGATCAGCCAGGAGGTGGCCTTCGGCATGGTGAACCCGGCGGAAGGCGGCCGCAAGCTGGTGGAGGAATCCGTCTCCAGCCTGACGAGGTGAGCCGGTGACGATGGAAACCGCATCCACCGAATGGGAGGAGGGGCGCCGCCCCGCCTCCCGCTTTTCCGAGGCCCTCCGGCGCAACCTGCCGGGCTACCTGTTCCTGTCGCCCTGGCTGATCGGCTTCTTCTGCCTGACCATCGGTCCGGCCCTCGGCTCGCTGTACCTGAGCTTCACCGATTACGACCTGCTGTCCTCGCCGCGCTTCGTCGGCGTCGCGAATTACGTGCGCATGGCCACGGCCGATCCGAATTTCGGCGCCGCCATGAAGGTCACCTTTCTCTATGTCGCGCTGTCCGTCCCGCTGAAGCTGGCCTTCGCGCTCGGCGTCGCGATGATGCTGAACCGCGGGCTCAGGGGCCTGCCGATCTACCGCGCGATCTTCTACCTGCCGTCGCTCCTCGGCGCGTCCGTGGCCATCGCCGTCCTGTGGCGCCAGCTCTTCGCCGCTGACGGGCTGGTCAACGACCTCTTGTGGACCTTCGGCATCGAGGGGCCGAGCTGGATCTCGAATCCGAACTATTCGCTCTACACGCTGGTGATCCTGTCGGTCTGGCAGTTCGGTTCGCCGATGATCATCTTCCTCGCGGGCCTGCGGCAGATCCCGCATGACATGTACGAGGCCGCCAGCATGGACGGCGCGTCCAAGCGGCGCCAGTTCTTCCGCATCACCCTGCCGCTGCTGACGCCGGTGATCTTCTTCAACCTGGTGATCCAGACGATCGACGCCTTCAAGGCCTTCACCCCGGCCTTCATCGTCTCGGGCGGAACCGGCGGTCCGGTGAACTCCACGCTGTTCTACACGCTCTACCTCTACCAGGAGGCCTTCGGCTATTTCCGCATGGGCTATGCCTCGGCGCTGGCCTGGGTACTGGTCGCGATCATCGCCGCCTTCACGGCGCTCTCCTTCCTGTCGACGAAATACTGGGTGCATTACGATGACTGATGCCACGGCCCATACCATGCCCGGAGAGGCGCCCGCCTATCCGATGCTGCGCTCGGGGATCAGCCATGCCGTGCTGATGGCGGTGTCCTTCGTGATGCTCTACCCGATCCTGTGGATGCTGGCGGGGTCGCTCAGGCCGGCCGACGACCTCTTCGGCGGCAATACCAGCCTGATCCCGTCGCAGGTCACCGTCGAGGCCTACAAGGACGGCTGGTTCGGCCTGCAGATCAGCTTCGGCAAGTTCTTCCTGAACTCGCTGATCATCGCCACGCTCGCCACCATCGGCAACGTGCTGGCGGCATCGCTGGCGGCCTTCGCCTTCACCCGGCTGCAGTTCCGCGGCAAGGCGGTCTGGTTCGCGCTGATGCTGGGCACGCTGATGCTGCCCTACCATGTCACGCTGATCCCGCAATACATCCTGTTCCTGGAACTCGGCTGGGTGAACACCTGGCTGCCGCTGATCCTGCCCAAGTACTTCGCGGTCGACGCCTTCTTCATCTTCCTGATGGTGCAGTTCTTCCGCGGCATCCCGAAGGAGCTCGACGAGGCGGCGATGATGGACGGCTGCAGCCCCTGGCGGATCTACACCCGCATCATGCTGCCCCTGTCGCTGCCGGTGCTGGCAACCGCCGCGATCTTCTCCTTCATCTGGACCTGGGAGGATTTCTTCGGCCCGCTCATCTACATCAGCGATACCGGCCTCTATACCGTGCAGCTCGCGCTGCGCTCCTTCATCGACAGTTCGGGCTCGACCAACTGGAACGCCCTCTTCGCCATGTCTGTGCTGTCGCTGATCCCGATCTTCCTGATCTTCCTCTTCTTCCAGCGCCTGCTGATCGAAGGCATCGCCACCACCGGCATGAAGCGCTGAGCCCAAAGGAGACCATCCATGTCCACGCCAATCCGCCTGCGCAACGTCGTGAAGCGCTTCGGCCAGCTCGACGTGATCCCGGGCATCGACCTCGATATCGAACCGGGCCAGTTCACCGTCTTCGTCGGCCCCTCGGGCTGCGGGAAATCCACGCTGCTGCGGATGATCGCCGGGCTCGAGACCATCTCGGACGGCGACCTGATGATCGGCGGCACCCGGATGAACGACACGCCCGCCTCGAAGCGCGGCATCGCCATGGTGTTCCAGAGCTATGCGCTCTACCCGCACATGACGGTCCGCAAGAACCTGGCCTTCGGGCTTGAGACCCAGCGGATGAACCGTGCCGAGATCGACCGGCGGGTGACCTTGGCGGCCGAGACGCTGCAGATCACCCAGCTGCTCGACCGCCGTCCAAAGGCGCTGTCGGGCGGGCAGCGCCAGAGGGTGGCCATCGGCCGCTCGATCGTGCGCGATCCCGACATCTTCCTTTTCGACGAGCCGCTGTCGAACCTCGACGCCGAGCTGCGCGTGCAGATGCGGGTCGAGATCTCGCAACTGCATGAACGGCTGGGCAACACGATGATCTACGTGACCCATGACCAGGTCGAGGCGATGACCATGGCCGACCGGATCGTGGTGCTGAAGGCGGGGCAGGTGATGCAGGCCGGCACGCCCCTGGAGCTCTACAACAGCCCCGCCAACCGTTTCGTCGCTGGCTTCATCGGCTCGCCCAAGATGAATTTCCTGGATGCCACGGCCTCGGAGTCCGGCCTCGATGTGGCGGGCCAGAGCGTGGCCGGCATTCCCGCCCGCGCGGCGCCGGGGCGTCTGACCTTCGGCGTGCGGCCCGAGCATATCGAAGTCGGCGGCGAGCGCGGGGCCAGCTTGGGCGAGGCGCGGGTGGAGCTGGTCGAGCATCTCGGCGGGACCACCGTGCTGCATGCCGTGACCCGCTCGGGCGAGAACCTGTCGGTGGTCGCGCCCGGCCAGCAGGTGATCCGCACCGGAGACGTGCTGCCGCTGCGGCTCGACCCGGCCAATGCCCATGTCTTCGCCGAGGACGGAAGCGCGCTCCGGCGCGCCTGACATCGATCCGCATCCCGCCGGGCCGGTGCTTCCTCCCCGGTCCGCAGGCGGGCTCCGGAGCCCTCACTCCGATGGGGCCCGCCAGGCCGCCCGCGCCCTTGTTCAGGCGCGGGCGGACCGATCCACCCGGACGGCCTTGGCCGTTCCGGACCTGTTCCTGTACACTGACGCAGGACCCTGCCTGCGCCTTTCCGACCGAGAGACACGAGATGAGATACGCAATCGTCGGGACCGGCTCCCGCCACACGATGTTCCGCAGCGCCGTCGCCGAGACCTATGCCGGGGGGAACGACCTTGTCGGGCTCTGCGACGTGAACGAGCGCCGCCTGGCGCTGTCGGCCTCCGAGGTGCCCGATCCGGGCGGCAACGGCATTGCCACCTACACCGCGGCGGAGTTCCCCAAGATGCTCTCCGAGCAGAAGCCCGACACGGTGATCGTCACCGTCCCGGACGACCTGCATCACGACTACATCGTGGCGGCGATGCGGGCCGGCTGCGACGTGATCACGGAAAAGCCGATGACCATCGACCTGTCGAAGCTGAAGGCGATCCTCGATGCGCAGAAGGACACCGGCCGCAAGGTCACGGTCACCTTCAATTACCGCTACACCCCGGCGCGGACGCAGATAAAGGACCTGCTGATGTCGGGGGCCATCGGCGAGATCACCGCGATCGATTTCCGCTGGCATCTCGACCGGGTGCATGGCGCCGACTATTTCCGCCGCTGGCACCGCTACAAGGACCGCTCGGGCGGGCTCCTGGTGCACAAGTCCACCCACCATTTCGACCTGGTGAACTGGTGGCTCGGCTCCACGCCGGAGGTCGTCAGCGCCCATGGCGCGCGGCACATGTACCGTCCCGAGACCGGCGACGCGATGGGCCTGACCCCGCGCGGTCCGCGCTGCCATTCCTGCGCCTCGTCTGCGGCCTGCCAGTTCCGCATGGATCTGGAAGCGGACGAGAAGCTCAGGACGATGTATCTCGAGGCCGAAGCCGATGACGGCTACCTGCGCGACCGCTGCGTCTTCGATCCGGACATCACCATCGAGGACACGATGCAGGTCCATGCCCGCTACGGTTCGGGGGCGCTCCTGAACTACACGCTGACCGCCTACTCCCCTTGGGAAGGGCTCGACATCACCTTCCAGGGCACGGAGGGCGAGCTGACCCACCGCCATGTCGAGGTCCATGGCGTCTTCGGCGGGCAGCGCGAGCGGGCCGAAGGGCGCGAGTCGATGACCACCGTGCTGCACCGTGCGGGCGAGGCGCCCAAGGTGCTCGATGTCTGGCAGGGCGAGGGCGACCATGGCGGCGCCGACCCGGTGATGCTGGGCTATCTCTTCGACCCGGACGTCGCGCCCGACCGCTATGGCCGCAGCTCCAGCCATGTCGACGGCGCCTGGTCGATCCTGACCGGCATCGCCGCCAATGTGTCGATCGACCGGGGGCAGCAGGTCGCGGTGGGCGGCCTCCTTGCGGAGCACGGCATCACGCTGCCCTGCTGATCCTGCCGGGCCCGGATCAGAGCAGCTCGGTCCGGGCCTCGAGCGCCGCCAGCTCGACATCGCGCAGCCACAGCTCCGCGCCGCCGCCGAAGGCGAAATGCACGTCGCTGCCGTGCTGTTCGGCCCGGTCGAGCAGCGCGGGAAGGGAAGCGCCGCCCGACAGCAGAAGCCGGTCGTCGGTCACGTCGAAATCCGTGATCTCGTCCCGCGCGCCGAGATTGGCGCCGATGTCGAAGACGAAGCTGTCGGCGCCCCGGCCGCCGGTCATCAGGTCGCTGCCCCGCCCGCCATCGAGCCAGTCCGCTCCGGCATTGCCGAAGAGCCGGTCGTTCTGGTCGCGGCCCAAGAGACGGTCGGCGCCGTCTCCGCCGCTCAGCGTGTCGTTGCCGATCCCGCCGTCGAGGTGATCGCTGCCGCGTCCGCCCCAGACCTTGTCGTCGCCTGCCGCGCCGAGCATCCGGTCCGATCCGCCGCCGCCCTCCATCCGGTCGCCGCCGCGTCCCATGGCCGCGCCCGGCCGTCGCCATCGATTGCGCCATCGGTCCGGGCAACGATGGCGGCGCGGCCGCCCTGGCGGACCTTCAGGCAAGTGGCGCCGAGCCGNCTGGACACCCTGCCCTTGGAGATGCCGTCCGGCCCCGTCGCCTGCACCAGTGCGTCCACGCGCCGGGCGGAGGCCCCGCCGGTCCGGGCTTCCCGGAACGCGCCATGTCGCGCCGCTGCCGGAGGCCGCGGACGGGGCGGCGGGCCCGCCGAGCAGGTAATCGAGGCGTGCGGTGTCGCCATCCTCGGCGGCGGCGCGGATCCGGGAGAGGTCGGCGGTGCTGTACTGGCCCGGTTCGAGGCCGAGCGAGGTTGCCAGCTGGTCGCTGGCCTGGGCGGAGGCGGCAATGGAAGCGGCGGCAAGGGCAAGGGCGGCGAAGGTTGCTTTGCGGATCATGAAGTCTTCCTTTCTGTCGGCCGTAATCGCGGCAAGGGTGCTGTGCGCGGCGGCGTGCCCCGGGGGCATCGCGCTGCTCGTGCCCGGAAGATGGGGCCTTGCTCCGACGAACAAACTATGCATGGTTATCGATAATTCTGTTCATGAGTGCACATCACGATATGTCAATCGACGCTTGGGATGAAATCCGGACGGCCTATCACGTCGCGCGGCTTGGCACCGTCTCGGGGGCGGCAGAAGTCCTCGGGGTCCACCATGCCACCGTGATCCGCCACATCGACTCGCTGGAGAAGCGGCTGGGGACGAAGCTGTTCCAGCGCCATGCCCGCGGCTACACCGCCACCGAGGCCGGGCAGGACCTGATGCAGGTCGCCCAGGCCACCGACGACCAGTTCACCCAGCTGGCGAGCCGCCTGAAGGGGCGGGGGGACTCGGTCACTGGAGAGTTGGTTGTCACTTCGATCGAGTCGCTGTCACCTTTGCTGTCACCCGCGCTGGCCGAGTTCCAGATGGCCAATCCCGGCGTGACGGTGCGCTACGTGACCGGCGACCGGGTGTTCCGGCTGGAATATGGCGAGGCCCATGTCGCGATCCGCGCGGGCAATGCGCCGAACGAACCCGACAACGTGGTGCAGCGCTATGCCACCGCGCAGGTCGCGCTCTATGCCTCGCGCAGCTATCTCGGAGACCGGGCGTTGCCGATCCCCGAGGAGGAGCTGCCGCAGCAGAAATTCGTCGGCTACGAGAACATGGACAGCCGCGCGCCGTTCTACCGCTGGATGGAAGATTCCGTTCCGCGCCAGAACATTGTGATGCGCGGCAGCGACGGGCGCTCGGTCAAGCACGCGATCCGCACCGGCATCGGGCTCGGCTTCATGCAGAGCTGGGAAGCCTCGCAATACGACGATCTCGTCCAGGTCGTGGAGCCGAAATCCGACTGGGCGGCGCCGCTCTGGCTGGTGACCCATGTCGATCTGCACCGCACCGCCAAGGTCCAGGCGATTCTCGCCCATCTGAAGGCAGCCGCCGAATCGTGGACGCTCTCCTGAGCGCCCGCGGCGGGCGTTCCGCGGCGATTCCGAATCATTTTACGCTACAATCGGCGGCTACCGGGCGAACGGATTCTGAATCAAGTATCAAAAAGTCCCTTAAACATGCGAATTCCTGCGGCGGACGGCTGTTGCGCTCCGTTTTCATATGCTAAACCCTGTTTCCAGGGAGGCCAGGAGGGGCCCATGACAGCGGCGCAAGGCCCGCGCTGCGGCTAGACCGCACCAAAGCGAGGCCGCGCCGCTGTCATGTTCTTCCCTGATCCGCGTCCCCCGAATCCCCGACATTCCGCACCGTCTCCGCCGTGCCGCCATCCGTGCCGCTGAACTCCCGTTCCAGGAAGCGCTCGAAATCGTCGAGATTGACCGGCTCGAACTGGCCGAAACCCTGCATCCAGACGCTGGCGCCGCGCATCGCGTCGGGCTCCAGCTTGCACCACTTCACCCGGCCGCGCTTCTCCTGGCGGATCAGCCCGGCGCGGGCGAGGATCGCCAGATGCTTCGACACCGCCGCCAGCGACATCTCGAAGGGCGCGGCGACATCGGTCACCGCCATGTCGTCCTCCAGAAGCATGGCGAGGATGGCGCGGCGGGTCGGATCGGCAAGCGCCGAGAAGACGAGGTCGAGGGGGTCATCGGTCATGCGCTTCCTTAGCGCTCCGCTCCGGGGCGGGGAAGGCCGCTTGACGCTGCGGCGCGGGCGGCATGGCAGCGCAAACTCAACTCGCAGGTTGAATTAGCATTTCCGAGCTTTTTGCTGCGCGTTCTGCCGCATGTTTGCAAAACCTTTTGTTTTCAATGATTTCCATTTGCGCACGGACAATTGACGAAACCCGCAAGCTCCGCATACAACCACCCCAGTTCCAACGGAGGCGATCGGTGGCGGACCCGGATGACGGTGATCGTCTCCGCAAGCTTGAAGAGCGGCTGGATGCGATGCGCGACGCGCAGACGCCGAAGCCGAAGCGCGGGGACGACAAATACAGCCAGGCCAACATGGCCTGGACGATGGTGACAGAACTCGTGGCCGGTCTGGGGATCGGCCTCGGTATTGGCATGGGACTGGACGCCCTGTTCGGGACGCGTCCGTGGATGCTGGTACTGTTTACATTGCTGGGCTTCGCCGCGGGCATCAAGACGATGATGCACACGGCGGGCGAGGTCCAGAAGGAACGGCAGGCGGCACGGGCCGCCGGCGGACGGAACAGCGGGTCCCAGGACCCCGAGGCGTAACGGGCGGCGGCCCGACAGAGAAGAGGACCTTGCAGCATGGCGGATGCAGCCCAGTCGGAAGGCGGCGGCCTTGTCTTTCACCCGATGGACCAGTTCAAGGTCGTTCCGCTGTTCGGCGAGGGCGAGGTTCACTGGTACACGATCACCAACGTGACCCTGTGGATGGCGATCACCGTCGCCTGCATCGCGGCGCTGATGGTGCTCGGCGCGCGCGGCCGCTCCGTGATCCCGGGCCGGGCCCAGTCGATCGCGGAACTGGCCTACGGCTTCGTCCACAAGATGGTCGAGGACGTCGCGGGCAAGGACGGCGTGAAGTACTTCCCGTACATCATGGTGCTGTTCCTCTTCATCGTCTTCTCGAACTTCCTTGGCCTGCTGCCGATGGCCTTCACCACCACCAGCCACATCGCGGTGACCGCGGTTCTCGCGCTTGCGGTGTTCATCTCGGTGACGGTCCTCGGCTTCGTGCTGCACGGCAAGCACTTCCTCGGCCTGTTCTGGGTCACCGCGGCGCCGCTGCCGCTGCGCCCGGTCCTGGCGATCATCGAGGTGATTTCCTACTTCGTTCGTCCGGTCAGCCACTCCATCCGACTTGCCGGCAACATGATGGCGGGCCACGCGGTGATCAAGGTGTTCGCGGGCTTCGCCGCCATCGCCGCGATCTCGCCGCTCTCGGTCGTCGCGATCACCGCGATGTACGGCCTCGAGGTCCTTGTGGCCTTCATCCAGGCCTATGTCTTTACCATTCTGACCTGCGTGTACCTGAAGGATGCCCTGCATCCCGGCCACTGAGGTCCGATCCCGAAAACCTGACAATTTGCCACTTCCGACGTAAGGAGACACGACTATGGAAGGCGATATCGTTCAAATGGGTGCATACATCGGCGCTGGTCTGGCCTGCATGGGCATGGGCGGCTCCGCAATGGGTGTGGGCAACGTCGCAGGCAACTTCCTTGCCGGCGCCCTGCGCAACCCCTCCGCTGCTGCCGACCAGACCGCGACCCTGTTCATCGGCATCGCGTTCGCAGAAGCACTGGGCATCTTCTCGTTCCTGGTTGCCCTGCTCCTGATGTTCGCCGTCTGATCCGGACTTTCGATCATCCTTACGACCGGGTGGGGGCGCGCCAGCGCGCCCGCCCGTGGACATAACGGCGACCGGAGGACACGATGGCCAACGAGACCCATGGCACTGACGCGGCCGGTGAAGCCGTCGTCCTTCATGGACAGACCGTGGAACACCCCACCGAGCTTCAGCATGTCGAAGCAGGCATGCCCCAGCTCGATTTCACGACCTATGCGAACCAGATCTTCTGGCTGATCCTCGCGCTTGCCGCGATCTACTGGATCCTGTCGAAGATCGCCCTGCCGCGCATCGCCATGATCTTGGCAGAGCGCCGCGGCACTATTTCGAATGACATCGCCGCCGCCGAGGAGCTCAAGGCCCAGGCGGTCGAGGCGGAAAAGGCCTACCAGAAGGCCCTGGCAGACGCGAAGGCCGAAAGCGCCCGCATCGTCGCCGAGGCGAAGGCCGAGATCAAGGCAGAGCTCGACGCGGCCATCGCCACGGCCGATGCCGAAATCGCCGCGAAGGCCGCCGAGAGCGAGAAGGCAATTGCCGAGATCCGCGCCGGTGCCATGGAAAGCGTCGAGGCCGTCGCCAAGGACACTGCTGCCGCAGTGGTCGCCGCGCTCGGCATCTCCGCCGACCAGGCCGCGATCGACGCCGCCGTCGACACCCGCGTGAAAGGCTAAGACCATGACCCGCATCATCGCTCTCGCCCTCACCATGGCCGCCGGCCCGGCGCTGGCCGCCACCGGCCCGTTCTTCTCGCTGCACAACACCAATTTCGTCGTGCTGCTCGCCTTCATCCTGTTCGTGGCCGTTCTGGTCTACTTTAAGGTGCCGGGCATCCTGGGCCGCATGCTGGACAAGCGCGCCGACTCGATCCGCTCCGAGCTGGACGAAGCCAAGGCGCTGCGCGAAGAGGCCCAGACGCTGCTGGCCTCCTACAAGCGCAAGCAGGACGAGATGGCCGCACAGGCCGAGAAGATCGTCGAGACCGCCCGCAAGGAAGCCAAGGCGGCTGCCGAGAAGGGCAAGGCCGAACTCGAAACCTCGATCGCGCGCCGCATGGCCGCCGCCGAGGAACAGCTCGCCTCCGCCGAGGCGCAGGCCGTCAAGGAAGTCCGCGACCAGGCCGTCAACGTCGCCATTGCCGCTGCGGGCGAAGTGATCGCCAAGCAGATGGGCCCGGCCGAGACCGGCGCGATGTTCGACGACGCCGTCAGCCAGGTGAAGTCGAAGCTGCACTGAGCAGCCTCTCTTCCGGCGCGTTTTCCGGAGCCCCGCAGGGACGCCCCCTGCGGGGCTTCCTGCATTTGCGCAAGCTCCGGGTCGCGCGCGCCGGGGCGCGGCGCTAGGGTGGCCGGGCAGACAGCCAGGACCCCGCCATGCCCGACACCGCCCTCGAGACCGACTACCATTACGGCGTCATCGCCCGCGCCATCGCCGAAATCGACCGGGCCGGGGGCGGGGTGCTGCCGCTCGACGAGCTTGCGGCGCGGATGGGCATGTCGCCCGCGCATTTCCAGCGGCTGTTCTCGGCCTGGGCCGGGGTCTCGCCGAAGCGATTCCAGCAATACCTGACGCTCGGCCATGCAAGGCGGCTTTTGGCCGAGCGGCACACCACGCTCGAGACGGCCGAGGCTCTGGGGCTGTCCGGGGCGGGGCGGCTGCATGACCTGTTCCTGGCCTGGGAGGCGATGAGCCCCGGCGAATACGCCCAGAGCGGCGCGGGGCTGGAGATCGGCTTCGCCTGGATCGGCACGCCTTTCGGCGAGGCGCTGGCCATGGCGACGCCGCGCGGGCTCTGCGGCCTGGCCTTTGCCGGGGAATGCGGCCGGGAGGCGGCCTGGGAGGACATGGCTCCGCCCGGCCAGCAGGCTCGCCGCGAGAATGGCCGGACCGTCCAGCGCCGCCCCGTTCCCGCCGAGAGCTGCCCGCAGCGCTGCCGCGAGCGCCAAGGCCTCCGGCTGCGTGAGCGAGCGGGTCGCCAGAACCACCGCTCCGTCGCTGATCTCCAGCACCTCCAGATCGGCCTCGGTCTCCGCCTGGGCCGGGTCCAGATCGGGGTCGCCGGGCGGCATCCAGATCTCGATCACCTCGGCCACATCGGCAGCTTCCTCGATGCTGTCCAGATCATCTGCCTGGAAATCGAAATCAGGACAGCCGAGTTCGACGGCAACGTCACCACGGCCCGGGACGCGCCGAGCATTGGCAAGACTGGCCGCGTGCCGGCGACTTGCATTTGTGCGCCGGGAAGAGCGCCCGCCTACAACCCGGCGCCCGCCCTCCTCGACCTGCCGGACAGCACGTTCGAGAGGATCAAGTGCGGCGGCGAAGTCGCTGCCAGCCACATTTGCTTGCCGGTTCCAGTCCCTGATGGTTCTGCCGACGGCCGCCATGTCATCGCCCCAAGTGCGCGGCATCCGCAGGCGCTCGCTCTGCAGGTCTGCCCGCGTCGACAGACGCCGCACCGTCCTCACCGCGGCGACCCAGGTGCTATGCCGGGCCCAGCCGCGGGAGATTGCATCCATCGCTGCCGCCAAGGTCCAGGCACGCAGCACATCGAGCGCCTCCCGGCCGATCGCAGTTTCTTGTGGTACCGCGCGCAAAAAGGCGCCGAGCGGGGAGGCCTGCGACCGGATCCGGCAGAGCGGCCCTTCGGGCAGCTGCGCAGGCCAGGGTCCGGCAAGATTCTCAAGCATTTCTGCCAGCTTCCGCCTGGCGCCCTCCGGAAGCAACTCCGACAGACGCCAGGCCTCGGCCAGCAGGATCTGGCGCGAGACTTCGTCGATGCCCGCGCACAGGTCATCCATGGTAGCGGCTCTCTCGCTCATTTTCCGGCCCTCCGGACCTGAAGGCGGCAGGGATCAACCCCCATCAGGCCCGCCAGTGCCCGCTCGGAAACACGCGGGACGAGATCGCCGCGGTACATCCCGGGCACCTGGCGGATCGCTGCCGCGGCCAGGGCATGCCCGCCGCGACCGGAGATCTGGCGGTAGGGCAGCTGCAGCACTTCCGCCCAGGCCACCGCACGGATGGTTGCGACGTCCACGTCGCGCACGATGACGACCGGCAGCTCAGCAGCGCGGCAGGCAAGCCTCCAAGTCGAAAAGGAGCCGAATACCAGTATTTTGCCGCGTTCCCGGACCGCCACGAGCGGGTCGGCCCAGAGCACAGGCAGCGCGGCCGCGAGCGGGACCGACAGGTAGATTTCGAGGCTCGACAGAGCCTCCGGATGAATCTGAAGTTTGGTTGAGGATACGAATTTCGCTGGTCTGGTCATCAGGTGCCGGGCCGTCAATTGCGGTGCCCGGACAATTGCATCAGAGGTTGGCATTGCCACTCACTCCATCTTCTCGGGCCGCTGCTGGCCCGACAGTCAAAGGGGAGGCCCCGGGCATGCCGATAGGCAGGCCAAGGCCGGTATGAACGGGATGGGGCTGTGGGATACGGCAGATGCGCCGTCACCATTCTGCGCCGTGGTCACGCATGCGTGCCCGGCAGGGAGAGCGCCCCGCACTCTGTTGGCAGGCGTATCACGACGTGATGCGCCGGGGGTTGCCTGACGATCCTTGGATCGCCGGCCAGCCGACCCGTTCAGGCCGCTGAGACTGCGGGATGGTCCCGCAGATGGAGATCGTGATGCCCTGCGGCAGCAGATCCCGGGGGGCAGGAACGGACACTCACGCGGACCGTAACGCCGGTTTCCCGGCGCCTGCAGCTAGCACTGGTGCGGACATGACATGGAGATGTCCATCACCAGCTAGGGCCTCGCCCATCAATAGCGCCGAGGGGACCTCACCCCCGGATTTCACCTAGACATTGCGATTTCTCGCAACTCCACCACCGGATGCCGCTCCATACGGGAGCCGGATACCCCATTTGGAACATAACAAGAACCCGGAATCAAGCATTTATTCAACTGGGAACCGAGCAAACTCCGCCGCTTGCGGGATCTCACGTGCCCGCGGCTTGTCCGGGTACGCGGATGCTCCCTGAAACACCGAGTTGACCGTCCGCAAAGGACCTGACGCACCAGAGCCTCACAGCCCCGCCGTCTCCGGGATAGCCGCGGCGACCTCTTCCAGGACCGGACCGGGCGCGGCGCCGATGGCACGCAGCAACACCAGGAATTCCACCACGTCGATCCGCCGCTGTCCGCTTTCGATCCGCGCGATCAGGCTCTGGTGGCAACCGAGCCGCGACGCCAGATCCGCCTGTGTCAACCCCGCCCCGCGCCGCGCTTCCGCGATGCCGCCGACCAGCACCTGCTGCGGCACGCTGTAGAGGGTCTTCGACATGATGGGCTCCGTTTTTCAGATCGCCCTTCCCATCATCCAATTCTCGGATTATCTAAAATTTGGATATATTGGAGACCGACATGCCCAGACGCTTCTCCCGCCTTGCCTTCGAGCACCTGCTCTTCCCGCTGCACCCGAGCCTCTACGCTGCGCTCGAAGCGAAGCTCGCCGAGATGGACAGGCGCCAGCCCGGGCTTCTCGACGGCGCCGCCGCGCTGGCGCGGGTCTCGAACGCCATGGGCTCGCGCGAAACATTCGGGACGGACCGGCTCGGCGGCGCGCCCCTGCCGCTTCACGACCTGCGGCTGATCGTGGTGGCCGAAGAGGGCCGCCCGCTGCGCAAGACGCAGGCCGCGCGCATCGACATCCTGCCCCATGCCGCCCGCCCGGCGGCAGGCTATACCGGCTGCCACCTGATCGTCACCGTGGTCACCGGCGGCCTCCAGACCGGACACATCCTGCCGCTCGGCTATGCGCTGCGCGAGCTCGAGGACATCACGCTGCGCCACGGCGGCTACCAGATCTACCGCCATCACCTCTATCCCAGCGCCGCTCCGATGCCGGTCGCGCCGATGCGGCCGGGCATGGACCCGGTCCTGCCCTGGGCCGCCTATGCCGGGACCGGCCTCGTCTACACGGGTCTCACCAGCCGCAACTGGGCCACGCGCCTCGCCGAGCACCGCCGCGCCGCCCATGCGGGCAGCGGCACGCTGTTCCATCAGGCATTGCGCGGGACGTTCTTCGCGGTCGCAAAGACCGAGCACGAGATCCTCCGTGCCGGGGTCACCCGCGCCGAGGCGATGCGGCTGGAGGAGATCGAGATCGAGGACCGCTCTCTCTTCCCGATCCATGCGCGGGGCCTGAACATGATCCCGGGCGGAGAGGCAGGGATGAAGTTCATCGCCCAATGGCGGCGCGGCCCGGGCGCCCCGCCGGAGCCGGGCGCGGTCGAGGAGGCCTATGACGCGGCGCTGACGGAGATGCTCGCCGCGCGGCTGGAGGGCTGCGTGCCGGACGCCTCCGCGATCGCGCGGCTCTGGGCGGAGAACCTGGCCTACCGGATCGGCGTGACCTGCGGGCGCGGGGACCGGCTGTCGCAGCTGCAGATCACCTTCGCCCGGATCTGGCATGCCTGCGGCTGGAGAACGGACAAGATCGCGGCGAAACTCGACGGCGTCGACCGCCGCCGCGCCAAGCCGGAACAAGTCCGCCGCTTGCTTGAGGGTCGGACCTATGCCGATGTCCCGAACCTGATGCCCGGCAGTGCGGGACATGCCGGCCGCTGATCCGGGCAGCCAAATCCAGTCACATCGGCCTTGCCGATGCCGCGGACAGCGGGCGCGCGCAGAAGATCCGGCGCCGGCCGGGACGCGTGCCGCGCCGCTCGAGGTGAAGGGGCCTGCGTGCCCGGGAGCGCGCCATCCGGCGTCATGTCCTTGATTTTCTGCAGCTCCCGGCCATCCAGGACAGGCCGGGCGCCGCGGCCTCACTGTCTCGGAAGACGGCACGGTGCGGATCTGGGACGTCGCGAACGGTGCGGAAGACGGCACGGCGTGGATTTGGGGCGTGGCGAGCGGTGCGGAAATCGCAGTCATGCACGGCTACCACGGATTCGTGGAGCGCGCTGTTTTCTCGCCGGATGGCGGTCACGTCCTTACCAATTCGTCGAACTCCTTCGCGCAGGTTTGGGACGCGCTGAGCGGCGCAAAGATCGCAGTTCTGCGCGGCCACGAGGATTGGGTGACGAGTGCCAACTTCTCGCCGGACGGGCGCCGGGTCCTCACCGGCTCGGAAGACGGCACAGCGCGGGTCTGGGACGTGGCGAGCGGTGCAGAAATCGCGGTGATGCGCGGTCACGAAGGCATTGTCACGAAATCTGTCTTCTCGCCAGATGGAAGTCGCGTCCTCACCGGATCGTCGGACGCCACGGCACGCATATGGGACGCAGAAAGTGGTGCAGAGATCCTGATTTTGCGCGATCACGCGGGCCCAGTGTGGAGCGCCGCGTTCTCCCCGGACGGGCGCCGCGTCCTCACAGACTCCCTGGGAGCCTCACTCTCACTGGAAACTACGGCGCGGGTATGGAACGCAGCTACTGGTGCACAAATTGCATTGCTGCGCGGCCACGGGAGTGCCCTCTGGAGCTCGATCTTCTCGCCGGACGGCAGCCGTGTCCTCACTGGCTCGTCGGAAGCCACGGCGCAGATCTGGGACTCGGCAAGTGGCGCGGAAATTGCGACGCTGCGCGGCTTGGAGGGCAACGTATGGAAGGCGGTTTTCTCGTCAGACGGAAGCCGTATCCTTACTTGCTCGGACTCGATGGCCCGAATCTGGGACGTGGCTACTGGGACGGAAACCATAGAGCTGCGCGGTCTGGAGGGCATCTTGCGAAGCGCCGTCTTCTCGCCGGACGGCAGCCGTGTCCTCACTGGGTCCCAAGATGGCATAGCGCGGGTCTGGGATACTGCGAACGGCAGGGAGATCGCGGTACTGAGCGGCCACGAGGGCCCATTGTGGAGCGCCGTCTTCTCGCCAGATGGCCGCCGTGTCCTCACCGGCTCGGAAGACTCCACGGCACGTGTATGGGAAATGGTGAATAACACGGAAATAGCGGTGCTGCGCGGCCACAAGGGCGCCGTGACGAGCGCCGCGTTCTCTCCGGACGGAAGCCGCGTCCTCACCCGCTCGAACGATGGCACGGCTCGGGTCTGGGATGCGCCTCCGCTTGAAGAGCTGGTCGATCGTGCGCGGGCGCGAGTTCTGCGCAGCGACGTTTTGGATCACGATCAGAAATGCGCCTTCTACTTGGAGAGCGAGGGATGCCGATGACGATGCCCCCTGACGACTTCGATCTCTACAAGCTCTATCTCGAAACGGCCGAAAAGGTCAGCGACCGCCGCGGTGCCGCCAACCAATGGCTGCTCAGCGTGAACAGCGCCGTGGTCGGGCTCTACGGATATCTCTCGTCCGGGAAGGCCGGTGCCGGAGATGCCGAGCAGATCATCTGGCGTTGGGCGATCCCCTGCGCCGGAATTCTGGTCTGTCTCGCCTGGACGGCCATTCTAGCAAGCTACCGCAAGCTCAACGCCGCCAAGTTCAAGGTGCTGCAGGAGATCGAAGCCGGTTTCCCACACCAGCCATTCGCCAAAGAGCGCTCCCACTACAAGGCCGACAAGCGGCTGTCGCTGTCCAAGATGGAACAGGCAATCCCGCTGTGCTTCGCCGCTCTCTACGCTTGTCTGCTCGTCGCTGCCCTCCGCGCATGAGCCTTTCGGCCAAGGGCGGTCCGGATTGTCCGCTAGTGCCGGTTTTCTGCCGCTGGCAAACAGTGCGGTCAGCGTCGGCTTCGGGGCTCTGACCTGCCTTGCGGCAGCGCGGAAGCCCGGCCATGGCGCCGATGGTTCATCGGATTTCACGATGCCGAGCTGAAGGGCGAGACCAGCCGGTCGCGCCTGACTGCTAGAGCGCCCGCGCTCAGCCCATTGCGGCCGGTCGATTGTCGTCTCGAGCAGGTAGCTATGGTGGGGTCTTTCGTCCAGCCGATGATAGCTTCGGTCTTCATCGAAACTGACGGGAAAATCAGAAGCTACCGGATCATTGACACCGCATAGCCTGACCTTCATGAAAGGTATCAGGTTAATTCTACGGAAATCAGAAACGGTCGGAACTCAACTACGCGGAGGAAATTCAAATGTATACGCGGTATGGGTCGAAGGTTGCACTCTTGGCTTTCTTAATGGGATGTGCCGCGATTTTAGGTGGCTTCATTTCCCCGTTTGTGGCAGGATTTTTTGTTTCTCCAGATTACTCCGTGATGGAAGTGGAAGAGTTTTCTAGGAAGCTGTCTTCCCTATGGATAAGGCAGGGCGTTATGCTTTTGATTCCTGGCCTTATACTTGGGGTTCTGTGTGAGATAAGTGAAAAGTTGGATAGGAAGTTTCCGCCGGAAGGCTGAATTCTATTCTTTATGCATTTTCGCTGCGAGATCAATGCCCGAGTGCAGCCCTTTCCTGCCAGTCGTGCCAGCGTCGGACTCGGTAGGCCCGCTGCGACCTGCAGCCCTTTGCAGTCGGCCATGCCTGGGGCGGCATCGGTCAATAAGGGCGGACAGTTGCCATTCGCTGCTCTTCACATGAATGACCAGAATGCGCAGGAGGCGGACAGGACGCTTCAGACCACAAGTTCACGCGGTGACTTCTTTTTAGGCTCGCACTGCATATTTAAACCTACCCTAGAACGCTCCTTTATCTTTCTTAGTTCGAATGCAGCGCAGTTTCTAAGATCAACTTCAGATCCTCGGCGACAACATACTCTTTGGGAATAACAAACGCATCGAGAAGTTTATCATCCTTTCCAGCAGCTTTGACTATTGGCTTCAGCGCTTTGTGCAGCTTTTTACCTTTCACCGTTTCCGGAGTTGGGCCGCCAGCCGCATTCCACAAGGCTTCAGCGTCCGGAGAGCCGCCATTCGGCCAAAGTGCCTGAACAATTTTCTTCCTCTTTTCAAGAAAAGATTTTCGCGCCCCAGCAATACATTTTACGGCCTCCTGTCTCCAGCCCTCAGAAACCTCTTCAGTCACATCATATAGAGCTGCCAAATATTTTGCTGAACAGAAGTAGCCCTCAAGGTCAGAACCCGCGGTGACCCACGGATAAACGCCTTCAGTTGAAAAGCTATCTCTCCACTTTCTAGCTTCGTCCTCGGTCATAAAGTCGCCATCCCTGTGGATTGCGGCTTTCACCTTGAGCTCTCCGTCTACAAGTAGGCCTTCGAGAAACTTGTCTCGCGGTAAGTTATCTATGCCAAAGCAACGGCAGACTGATACCTGCGCGGATATGCTAGGCCATTGCCTGAGAACTGCCCGGAGAGGCTTGTCATTTTCATCTTCGACGAAAAACAAGACAGACTTATCCAATCCGCCCCATCCGAGCAAGCGGCAAATTGCTTCATCATCATCTGTTTGCACAACCCCATCCCTCATCCACACAAGCTTAGAAACGAGGCTAGCCGCTCTAACAATATTGGGACTGTGAGTTGTAAGGATAATTTGAGTGCCCCGTTCTTGGGAGGCGAGCTCCAAGGCCTCGATCAGCCTCTCTTGCTTATCAGGGTGGAGGTGCGCGTCGGGTTCATCAATGAGCATCAACTTGGGCTCGAATAGTACCAAGTAAGCAAAGATCTGAACAACTTGCAAGATTCCGGTTGCCGCCGTTTCCAAAGGCCGAACGCTGCCGGATTGACCATCTATGATTGAGGCTGAGATGTGAAAGTCTTCCCGCTCATCAAAAGAAACATCAACCGACGAGGTGGGGTGAACCTTCTGAATTAAGGCATTAAGCGCCTCAAGCCGAGCCTTTCCCTCGCCAGGCGCAGTGTCACCACTACTATCGGTGCTGAGGTTGTATAGAATGTTTCTTAGAGCCCCTCCAGCATCTCCACTTGAAGCTTGGCGACGCAACGTTGGCTGAGCTAGAATAGTTTCCTTCTCGGAAAGACCGGCCAATCCAGGGATGTAAGCCGTTATGAACTGATAACGCTGTTTGTATGGAGTGACGGCGCTCCCGCCTTCCAAATATGCTGTAATACCACCTTTGTTTCTGGCCGCACGAATTCTAACTGTGGCTTGAACTTGTTCATCACTGTCCGAAGAATGTTTAAATGTGACCTCTACAGCTTTCGACTTAGAACCGGCCTTAAGCTCACCGTTGTGCAAAGTCTTCAAGGGCTCACTTGATGGAATATAGTCAAGCCTCTCGAAAGATATCATTTCCTTTTGATTCTTGGGAAGCACATAGCTTGCGGACCTGCTTGCCCAGTGGATCGCCTGCAAAACTGACGACTTTCCGCACCCATTCGGCCCGACCAAAATCGTCACATTCCCAAGCGGTATATCTACGTTTTTGGCCGCTTTAAATTCGCGAACGGACACTTCGGTTAGCGGCGTCCAACGTTTCGCCCTTGTGGAGCGGGAGTCCACAACACGTGTTCCGGAAACTTCTTCGATTGTTGTTTCAGGTTCAGGTTCAGGTTCAGGTTCATCGAATGCATTTAGACTTACCTCTCTGGTCATCCTGCCTTCGGAAATTCCAACTCTCTCCAGAATGTGAGCGTCGGAACCCTCTTCGAACCTTACGAGGAATCCATAGACCTCGCCATCATTGCCAGATATTCCTTCGATTTCCCAATCTAGCTGGGCTAAAAGTTCGGGATCGACCTCCCATTCCGCAGCAATAAATTGTGCTTGGCGGTCCTTGCCATCGTCAAAACAGTCCATCTAGCACAGCCTCGAAATTCATTTGACTTATGGGTACAGGTTCCATCAGTCGGCTGTAAAGGGGCCTCAATTCTGGGGTCTGAACTGGCCATCGTTTCGCGCGCGACAGTTCCAAGCCTTCCTTTGCGCTGCTTGAGGCGCCAGAGACAGCCTTTGTTAGAACGCTGCAAACATCAGATCTTCGCTATCTGAGACCGCGCAAGGTGTGTTGCTGAGCCAAGTCGTGATCGGTAGTTCGGGTTGGGATCAGACATCCGCTTCCCCTGGTACGAAGGTCGGCTCAGGGCCGCAAGCACCAGCACGCGGCGGGCGCCCGAGCGACTGCTTCCTGCGCACTTCCCCAGTACGGGCGGCAACGATGAGCGGCCGGACTGGAGGCGCCCGCCCAGGTCGGTATCGTCCGACCGAAGATCACGGCGAACGACCGCTTCTGCCGGATCGCCGCTTGGGCTCCGCCGCGGCGCCGCATGTCCGCTTCCTTTGGCCGTTCGCATCGGGCCTCCCGTGCCCGGTACCCTTGCGGGCGGCCGAAAAGGGCTGGGTTGAGGCGTTCTGGGTGCCGAGGGCGAGCGGCAGGTTCCGCCCCTCCGCGTCGCATGGGCGCATCCGATGAACTATCGGCACCAGCGCCAGGCTTCCGCGCCGCCGCAAGACCGGAGAGAGCCCCTCAGCCGTCATTGAAACTGGCGACATGGCGGCTTACGCTCCTCCCGCCACAGAAGGAGATTTATGACAGGAATCGCTCCCCCGCGCCAAGGTCGCGGCGGGGTGCAAGCCCGACCCGGCCGAGGTTGGGTCATCCTCCCGGGGCCAGCCGGGGCGGGCCTTCATGCCGCTTCCGGCGGATGCGCGGGACGGCAGGCGCGGCGGTCTCAGCCCGCCGGATACGGATCTTCCGCCGGACTGTCCTGTTCCACCAGCCAGTCGGCGAAGAGCCGGGCATTTGCCGAGGCATGGGCGTGGATGCGCAGGTAGAACGGACAGGGCGAAATCATCGTCTCGGGCACGAGCTGCACCAGCCGGCCGCTGGCGAGATGGCTGCCGAGCAATCCCTCCCAGCCCAGCACCGCCCCGACATCATCCTCCGCGGCCTGCAGCGAAATCAGGTAGTTGTTGAGCGCGAAGCCGGGCCCCTGCGGCGCAGGCCAGCCCAGCGTCTCGAACCATTCGCGCCAGTCCGTCCAGGCATTGGCGCCCGAAAGCGTGTGGATCAGCGGAACCTGCAGCAGGTCCGAGACGCCGCGGATGCCGTGCGTGGTGGCGAAGCGCCGCGTGCCGAGCGCCAGGATCCGGTCGTGGAACAGCAGCCGCGTCTCGTCGTTTTCGCGTTCGGGGCGGCCGTAATGGATGCTGAGATCCGGCTGGACCGCGCCGGGGCTGAGCGGCGTTCCGCTGTCCTGCACCATCTGGGAAATCGCGATGCCGGGATGCGCGCGCCAGAAGGCCGCCAGCCGAGGGGTGAGCCAGAGCCCGCTCATTGCCGTGGTGGCGGCAATCGTCACGCCGGTCTCGTCATGCCGGTAGCGGATCCGCGACACGCCGTCGGAAATGGCCTCGAAGCCGCGCTGCAGCGACACGAAGAGCAGCGCCCCGGCTTCGGTCAGCTCCACCCCGCGGTACTGGCGGGTGAACAGCGCCTGCCCGAGATCCTGCTCGAGCGCCTTGATTCTATGGCTCACGGCGGCCGGCGTGACATTCAATTCGGTGGCGGCGAGCTTGAAGCTTAAATTTCGGGCAGCGCATTCGAAACAGGCAAGGTCGCCGAGGGAGGGCAAGTCATAGGGCTTGGGCAAGGTGCGTGTCGCTTTTGTGACGGGAAGTGCCGCTTGTGCGTCACTAGCCAAAACGGATTATCTGAGCTAATCTGAGATGAGAATTTTGCCAATTGTCAACCTTCCGGCCGAATGTCTTTTCCTCGCCGGAAACCGCCATCTGGCTTTGGAGCGCCGCCATGACCGCCTTCTCCGCTACGCTTTCCGATCTGCTGGCCCGTCACGTCCCGGGACAAACGCTGGCACAGCCCTTCTATACCTCTCCCGAGCTCTACCAGCACGACCTGGAGACGATCTGGTACCGCGAGTGGCTCTTTGCCCTGCCCGCCGCCCAGCTCGACAAGGCCGGCAGCTACCAGCGCCTGCAGATCGGCGCCTATGACGTCATCGTCATCCGCGACGCCAAGGGCGGCATCCAGGCGTTCCACAATACCTGCCGCCACCGCGGCTCGATCATCTGCCGTGCCAGCCAGGGCCGCGTCGCCAAGCTGACCTGCCCCTACCACCAGTGGACCTACGACCTCGACGGAAAGCTCCTGTGGGCGCGCGACATGTCGGGCGATTTCGATCCGTCCAAGCACGGGCTGAAGACCGTCCACTGCCGCGAAGTTGCAGGCCTGGTCTATATCTGCCTCGCCGACACCGCGCCGGATTTCGACGCCTTCGCCGAAACCGTCCGCCCCTATCTGGGCGTGCATGACCTGTCGAACGCCAAAGTCGCGCAGCAGACCTCGATCGTCGAGAACGGCAACTGGAAGCTGGTCTGGGAAAACAACCGCGAGTGCTACCACTGCGCCGGCAACCACCCCGACCTGTGCCGCACTTATCCCGAGGACCCGTCGATCACCGGCGTGTCGCCCGACGGCACCTTCCCCGAGAAGGTCGAGAACCACTTCAACCGCCTCGAGGCCGCCGGCGCCCCGTCGCGCTTCAAGATGGCCGATAGCGGCCAGTACCGCGTGGCGCGCATGCCGCTCCTGGACGGTGCCGAAAGCTACACCGTGAGCGGCAAGATCGCCGTGCAGAAGCGCCTGGGCCAGGTGCCGTTCCTCGATGCGGGCACGCTGCTGCTGTTCCACTACCCGACGACCTGGAACCACTTCCTGACCGACCACTCGATCACCTTCCGCGTGCTGCCGATCAGCCCGACGGAAACTCAGGTGACCACCTGGTGGCTGGTCAACAAGGATGCCGTCGAGGGCACCGATTACGACCTCGCGAACCTCGTGAAGGTCTGGACCAACACCAATGACGAGGACCGCCGCGTCGTCGAGGAGAACCAGCAGGGGATCAACAGCCCGGCCTACCAGCCCGGCCCCTACTCGGCGACCCACGAAGACGGCGTGATGCAGTTCGTCGACTGGTACCTCACGCGTCTGCGCGCCGCGCAGGCTCCGACCACCCTAGCCGCGGAGTGATCCCCCGACCATGACGAAGAAAGCCGCCCCTGCCGGTCCCTGGACCGACGAAGAGGAACTGGAATGCGTCTCGGTCCTGCCCGAGTCGCCGGATGTCGCCACGGTCTGTTTCCAGGCCCCGTCAGGGCGGCCCTTCGCCTTCGAGGCCGGGCAGTTCATCACCCTCGAGCTGCCCGTCCCCGGCGGGCCGCTCTACCGCACCTACACGATCTCCTCGCCGCCCTCCCGGCCGCTGTCGCTGACGGTCACCATCAAGGCGCAGCCAGACTCCATCGGCACGCGCTGGATCGTCGACAACATGCGTCCCGGCATGAAGGTGAAGGCAACCGGTCCGGCCGGGCGCTTCACCTCGGCTGCCTTCCCGGCGAAGAAGCACCTGTTCATCTCGGCGGGATCCGGCATCACTCCGATGATGTCGATGACCGGCGAGATCTACGACCGCGGCCGGGACTGCGACATCGTCTTCGTCAACTGCGCCCGGCGTCCCTCGGAGATCATCTTCAAGCGCCGCCTGGAGCACATGGCGACCCGGATCGACGGACTCGACCTGAAATGGGTCGTCGAAGAGAATGACGCCTACTCGCCTTGGACCGGTTATCAGGGCCGCTTCAACCAGCTGATGCTGGGTCTGATGGCGCCCGACTACCTGGAGCGCGAAGTGTTCTGCTGCGGCCCCGAGCCGTTCATGCAGGCAGTGCGCGAGGCCCTCGCCGGTCTCGGCTTCGACATGGACCACTACCACCAGGAAAGCTTCGGTGCGCCGCAGCAGCCGGTGGCGGGGCTCATCGAAGAGCTGATGCCCGACGACGACCTGCCGGCCGAGGACACGATGGCGGAGATCCTCTTCGACATTACCGGCGTCACCCAGTCCGTGCCGCAGACCGAAACCGTGCTGGCAGCCGCTCGCACGGCCGGGATCGCGATCCCCTCGGGCTGCACCTTCGGCGTCTGCGGCACCTGCAAGGTGAAGAAGACCGCGGGCGACGTGCACATGGTGCATAACGGCGGGATCACCGAGGAGGAGATCGAGGAAGGCTACATCCTCGCCTGCTGCTCGAACCCGATGGGCAAGGTCACGATCGACGCCTGACCGGCAGTACATCTGCGACATTGCGAAGGCCCGGCCGGTTTCCACCGCGCCGGGCCTTTTTCCGTCTGCCGCGCGGCGTGCCGCTGCCCGGCAGCGCAGCATCGGGCCACCTGTCCTTCGACCTGGGCGGGCTGCTGGTTCTGGGGGACTGCATCGGCAACGGGCATGTCTCCTTCGCACGGCCCGGGGCGCTGCTCGGCTCCGACCAGGCGCCGGAACAGGCCGCCGAGACGCGGATCAAGCTGATGGCCGGGCTGGCGGAGAGCGGCCTGCCGGTGCTCGGCTTCCACCTGCCCGGAGGCGGCATCGGCAGGGACATCCTGCGCGCCGAGGGCGTGCGCACCTCGGTTGCCACCAACAACGTGCTGAACCCCTTCACCCCCTATGGCGACGCCTCGCTGTCGCGGATGGCGAACCTCTTCGCCAATGTNCCGCGGCCTTCGCGATGGTCACCGAGGATGCTGCGCGGCTGATGGGCTGCGAGGGCTACGGCATCGCGGTCGGGGCGCCTGCGGATCTGGTGCTGATCGACGCGCCGGACCCGGCCGCCGCGGTGCGCGAGATCGCCCCGGTCCTGGCGGGCTGGAAGGCGGGGCGGCAGACCTTCGAGCGGCCGCGCGCGCGGCTCCTGTGACCGCGCTCAGGCGCGCATCGTTGCCGGGTCGGGCTCGAGCAGCATCCGCATCGTCGCTGCCCGGCTGTCGACGCCGAGCTTGTCGAAGCAGCGCATGACATGGGTCTTTACCGTCGGCGCCGAAATCCCCAGCGCGACCGAGATGTCGTAGTTCGAGGCACCCTCGGCGATCAGCGCGACCACCTCGCGTTCGCGCGGCGACAGGCCGAAGCGGCTTTCGAGCTTGCGGTCGACATAGCTGCGCCGGATCGCCGGGTTGTAGATCAGGTCCCGCTCCAGATAGGCCTGCATCGCCTCGACGACCCGCGCCGTCTCGGCATCCATGTCCGGGTCGGCATGCGATTTCAGCACCCCGACCCCCAGCATCGGCGCATCGCCGTCGCGCAGCACGATGGTCATCGCGTCCTTGTAGCCGCAGTCCGAGAGGAAACCGCGATAGGCATCGGTGCGCCGGTCCTGCGGCCCCTCCAGCACCTGGTTCAGATAGGCGACGCGCGATCCGCGGTCGAGCACCGTGCGGATGCCGATCGGGTCATGGCCGCCGAGCCCCTCGTAATAGGGATCGAAGAACCCCGCGCTGACCCCGCGCTCGGCGATTGTCGTGCCGAAGGGCGGGTCCACCCAGTAGATCACCGAGGCCGAGGCCCGCAGCGTCTGGCGCAGCAGGTCCAGCACGCCGGACAATCGTTCCGTCGCGGTTTCGCAGGAAGGGGAGGCAGGCAAGGGCGAGGTCTCCTTTTGCATTGGGGCAAAGGTCCGGGGGAGGACAGGCAGGCCGGAGGGCGCGCCGACTTTGTCCCTACAACATGACCTTCTGGCGCCCCGCTCAAGCGAAAGCGCGGCGGCGGCAAATGATGCATCTGCGGTGCCGTTAACTTGTGCAGCTTGTCCGGCCTCTGCCTCCGTGCTCCGCAGCCGGACGACCGCGCCCCGGCGCGCAGCCGGCCCGCAGGCTGCGGGGCATTTCCGCCTGATCCGGCACGGGACCCGGCCAGGCAGGGCCAGCTCCCACCGGCCGTTGCAGGCGAACAGCCTGCCGACATTTCGATGCCCGGCTTCTCCGGCGCCGGGGCAACGGTCGGGCCGGACCCGGGACGGGAACACGGCCGGCGGTGACGGCCAGTGCCTCCGCCGCCTCGGGGCGCAGCATCTCCGTCGGCCCGCAGCAGAGCCTGCTCGAGGCGCTGGAAGCGGCCGCGGTGCCGATCGAGTCCTCCTGCCGCGGCGGCGCCTGCGGCCGCTGCGAAACCGCGGTCGAAAAGCCACGATCGCGTCGATGCGCTGGTCGTCGAGGGCCGGACCGGCGGTGAGTTCTTCCATCGACAGCGTGTCCGGCACCGGCGCGGGACCGAAGGGCGCGCCGGTCTCGGGATTGACCAGCCGATCGGGGTTCTTCGTGTTGTATTTGTTGTAGAACAGCACGACCGTGCGGAGGTTCTCGAAGACGCCGTTATGCATGTAGGGGCCGGTGACGGCGACGTTGCGCAGCGAGGGAACCTTGAACTTGCCGCGTTCGGCCGGGTCGTCGACGCCGGGATTGGCCAGCAGCCCGTCATCGACGGTGCCGGGCGCGATGCCGTTCATGCCGCGCAGTGCCGTGTTCTCGGGCGTGCCGATATTGTGGTATTCGTAATTGGTGAAGGTCTCGCGGTCATCGACGGCCGAGCGGNCGCAGCTGGTGGCATTGGTTGCAGTTGGTGAATTGCTGCGAGAAGAACAGCAACCGGCCCAGATCTTCCTCTTTGGTCAGTTCAACTTCGCCCCGCAAGTACCTGTCATACTTGGAATCGAACGGCGCGAGCTCCGGCGTCCGCTCGAAGGCTGCCAGCGCGGCGGTCATCGCGGCATAGCCCTTTTCGGTGTCTTCCAGCGTGCCCTCGCCGAAATAGCTGCCGAAGCCCGCCNACGTAATCCGGGTTTCCGCGCAGCCGCGCGACGACGGCGTCCTTGTCCTTCATGCCCATCTCGATCGGGTTCAGCGGCGGCCCGCCGGCCTGGTCCTCCAGCTTGCCTGCGCGGCCATCCCAGAACTGGCCGCCGGCGAAACGGCCGTTTTCCTTGCGGTGGAACTCGGGCGAAAAGNGCGGCATAGGCGGCCGAGGGCGCGTTGCGGTCGCCGAGCGACACGCNCGTCATCGCCGGGNCGATGCGGCGCCGCGCGGATCGGCGAAAGCGGTTTCCGGATCATGGCAGCTGGCGCAGGACTGGGTGCGGTTCGCCGAAAGCGCGGTGTCGAAGAACAAGGCCTCGCCCAGCGCCTCGAGGCTGTCGAAGGGGGAACCCCCGGCCGCAGCGGCGGGCAGGGCGTGGGTCGTGGCGGCCAGGACGGCCATGGCGGTGACTCGGCGCATTTCGGCTCTCCGGGAAATTTACCCGACCATAAAGCTTGGTCTTTGCCCCCGCAACCTTGATCAGGATCAAGGCCGGGCGTCCCCGGACGCAATTCCGCCGGTCCGGCGGGGAATTGCGGCCTTGCGCGGGGTGGGCTGCGGAACGGAAAAAGGGCCGGTGCGCGAGGCACCGGCCCGGGGTCTGGCTGGGCTGCGGAAGGGTGCAGCCTGGCTGGACGGGGCTCACCGGGTGAGGTCGTAAGAGTAATCGGTCTCGCCCGGGATGATCGTGTCGTCGTCGAGCTTGTCGAAGATCGTGTCGAGGATCTTGACCAGCACCGTCAGCGCGCCCTGGTAGCCGAAGGTCGGGAAGCGGTGGTGGTGATGGCGGTCGAAGATCGGGAACATCAGCCGGATCAGCGGGGTGCCGGTGTCGCGCTCCAGGTACTTTCCGTAGGAATTGCCGATCAGCATGTCGACGGGCTCGGTCGAGAGCAGCGAGCGCATGTGCCACAGATCCTTCTGCGGCCAGACCTGGCAGCCTGCGCCGAAGGGCGAGGAGGCCAGCAGCTCTTCCATTTTCTTCGCCCATTTCTTGCCGCCATTGGTGGCCAGGCAGTGCTTCGGCTGGCCGCCCATTTCCAGGATGAAGCGGGCCATGCCGTAGACGAAGTCCGGATCGCCGTAGATCGCGTAGGTCTTGTCATGCAGCCAGGCCTGGCTGTCGGCCATGGCATCGACCAGACGGCCGCGTTCCATGCGCAGGCTTTCGGGGACCTCCTTGCCGGTCAGCTCGCTGATCTTCATCAGGAACTCGTCTGTGGCCTGGATGCCCACCGGATAGTGCAGCGCGGCGGTTTCCTGGCCCTTGTCGGCGCAGTATTCCAGCGTCTTCGGGGTGTTGTATTCCTGCAGCGACAGGGTGGCCTTGGCGTTCAGCGCGGCTTTGGCGTCCTCCAGCTTGGTGCCGCCGGCATACATCCGGAACTCGCCGTCCGAAGGGGTGTCGTAGACATCCGAGACATCGCCGAGGATGGTGTAGTGCTCGACGCCCATCTCGGCCAAGAGGCGCTTCATCTCGCGGATATTGGCAACGGCGAAGCCGTCGAAGCCGGGGATGATGTTGATCGAGCCGTCGACCGTGCGCTCGGCCTTCTCCCAGAAGTGGCTGAGGATGCCCTTCTGCATGTTGTCGTAGCCGTCGACATGGGAGCCGACGAAGGCCGGGGTGTGCGCGAAGGGCACGTCGAAATCCTCGGCAACCGAGCCCTTCTGCTTCGCCTGGGCGATGAAGGAGGAGAGGTCGTCGCCGATGACTTCGGCCATGCAGGTGGTGGAGACGGCGATCATCTTCGGATCGTAGAGCGCCTTGGTGTTGGCCAGGCCGTCGACCATGTTGACGAGGCCGCCGAACACGGCCGCATCCTCGGTCATCGAGGAGGAGACGCAGGAGGACGGCTCCTTGAAGTGGCGGGAGAGGTGCGAGCGGTAGTAGGCGACGCAGCCCTGCGAACCGTGGACGAAGCTCATGGTCTGCTCGTAGCCTGCGGCGGCGAAGACGGCGCCGAGCGGCTGGCAGGCTTTCGCCGGGTTCACGGTCAGCGCTTCGCGCGCCAGGTTCTTCTCGCGGTATTCCCAGGACTTGGTCCAGTCGCCGATTTCCTTGACCATCTCGTCGGGATGGCCGCATTCGTATTTGACCTTCTTGTTCTCCAGCATCTCCTTGTATTCGGGCTGCTGGAAGAGCGGTGCGTGATCGAGCACTTTGTCTGCCGACTGGGGCATGGTGGCATTCCTTCTATGGCCGTCCGCATTCCGAGACGCGCCAGGGGTGAGAGGGAAAGGGCGGCCGGACCGCAGGGGACGTGCCCGGCCGCCGGAGAAGCGCCTGCGAGGGTCAGGCGGGCTTCGTCCTGTCAGCGGTTGCGGTTTGCAACCTGGACGGTTTCATCTTGAAACCGCAATGCCGATCACTCGGCGGCGATCGCCTCCGGAGCGGATTTCCACGGTGCGTCGTAGAGGCCCCAGACCGGGTTGTTGATCGCCATGTCCATGTCGCGGGCGAAGATGGCGAAGCCGTCATAGCCGTGATACGGACCCGAATAGTCCCAGCTGTGCATCTGTCGGAACGGGATGCCCATCTTCTGTACCGGGTACTTTTCCTTGATGCCCGAGCCGACGAGGTCGGGGCGGATCTTCTCGATGAACTTCTCCAGCTCGTAGCCGGTGACGTCGTCGTAGATCAGCGTGCCTTCCTTCACGTAGTGGCCGGTGCGCTTGTAGTCGTCGCCATGGCCGAACTCGTAGCCGGTGCCGGCGATGACCATGCCGAGATCGTCATAGGCGGTGACGACATGGCGCGGACGCAGGCCGCCGACATAGAGCATGACCGACTTGCCCTCGAGGCGCGGGCGGTACTTGGCGATGACCTCGTCGACCAGCGGCTGGTACTTGGCGATGACCTTCTCGGCATTCTCCTGGATCGTCGCGTCGAATTTCGAGGCGATGGCGCGCAGGCTGGCGGCGATCTGGCTGGGGCCGAAGAAATTGTACTCCATCCATTCGATGCCGTATTTCTCTTCCATGTGGCGGCAGATGTAGTTCATCGACCGGTAGCAGTGGATGAGGTTCAGCTTCGCCTTCGGCGCGCGCTCGATCTCGGCCAGGGTCGCATCGCCCGACCAGTTGCCAACCACGTTCAGGCCCATCTCTTCGAGCAGGATGCGGGAGGCCCAGGCGTCGCCGCCGATATTGTAGTCGCCGATCACGTTGACGTCGTACTGGCCCGGCTCGTAGGCCTTCACGGCCTCGCTGTCTTCCTTGTCGAAGACCCAGTCGCGCACGGCGTCATTGGCGATATGGTGGCCCAGCGACTGGGACACGCCGCGGAAGCCCTCGCAGCGGACCGGCACCATGGTCTTGCCGTGTTCCTTGTTCTTCTGCTTGGCAACGGCCTCGATGTCGTCGCCGATCAGGCCGATCGGGCATTCCGACTGGATGGTGACGCCGTTGTTGAGCGGGAACAGCTCCTGGATCTCGTCGATCGTCTTGGCCAGCTTCTTGTCGCCGCCGAAGACGATGTCCTTTTCCTGGAAGTCGGTGGTGAACTGCATCGTCACGAAGCTGTCCACGCCGGTCTTGCCGATATAGTAGTTGCGGCGCTGGGACCACGAATACTGGCCGCAGCCGACGGGGCCGTGCGAGATGTGGACCATGTCCTTGACGGGGCCCCAAACGACGCCCTTGGAGCCAGCATAGGCGCAGCCGCGGATCGTCATCACGCCCGGGACGGACTTGATGTTCGATTTCTGGGTGTCGCATTTCGAGGCGATGCCGGTCGTGGCATCGGGCTCTTCCTCGGTCGCCTTGGCAACGGTCAGATGCTTGGCGCGGCGCTTTGCGGATTTCGCGGGGTAGGCTGCGAGCACCTCTTCGATGAGGGCTTCGTAGTCTTCCGACCCGCCGACGTGATCTTTGGCCATTCTTTTGGCTCCTGTTTCGCGTGCTTGGGGAATGTGGGGCTATGGACCGGCCGCGGGGGCCGGTCCTGTGCTTGGCGGGGCCGAAATCAGGACGCTTGGGCTTCCGAGGCGGCGATGGCTGCCAGGCGCTCTTCTTCCGACTGCATGATGCCGAATTCCATCAGCATCTCCTCCAGCTCTTCCATCGTGATCGGGGACGGGATGACGCCCTTGCCCGAGTTGTTGTGGATCTTGTTGGCCAGCTGGCGGTATTCCTCGGCCTGTTGCGACTCCGGGGCGTACTGGAGGACGGTCTGGCGGCGCAGTTCCGCGTGCTGCACGATGTTGTCGCGCGGGACGAAGTGAATCAGCTGCGAGCCGAGACGTGCTGCCAGGGCTTCGGCCAGTTCCAGTTCCTTGTCGGTCTGGCGCTCGTTGCAGATCAGGCCGCCGAGACGGACGCCGCCCGAATTGGCGTATTTCAGGATGCCCTTGGAGATGTTGTTGGCGGCATAGAGCGCCATCATCTCGCCCGACATGACGATGTAGATTTCCTGGGCCTTGTTCTCGCGGATCGGCATGGCGAAGCCGCCGCAGACCACGTCGCCGAGCACGTCGTAGGAGACGTAGTCGACGTCATCGTAGGCGCCGTTCTCCTCGAGGAAGTTGATGGCGGTGATGACGCCGCGGCCGGCGCAGCCGACGCCAGGCTCGGGACCGCCGGATTCGACGCATTTGATGTCCTTGAAGCCGACCTTGAGGACGTCTTCGAGTTCCAGATCCTCGACCGAGCCCATCTCGGCGGCCATGTGCAGGACGGTGTCCTGCGCCTTCGAGTTCAGGATGAGGCGGGTGGAATCCGCTTTCGGGTCGCAGCCGACGATCAGGATCTTCTGGTCCAGCTCCACGAGGGCAGCCAGGGTGTTCTGCGACGTGGTGGATTTGCCGATGCCACCCTTGCCGTAAAAGGCGATCTGACGGAGGTCGCTCATTGCTTGGTTTCCTTTGCAAGGTCGTCTTTGATCTTCGAGACGGCCCCATTGCCGCGCTCGCAGCCTGAACAGCAGGCGGCGTGCCAGCTCCGGAAAGCAAAAAATCAGGCTTTATTTCAGGATGATGCGCAGGGCGCGCCCGGAAATTCGGCGATGTGGCAAATCCGACAATGCGACGACATTGATTTGCCGCCCCGCGGCATCCGGCGCCGCAGACGGCACCGCCGGTCCCGTCGCATGCCGTTGGAGGGAGGTTCCGGCGCCCGTCCGCCCGCAGCGCGTCCCTGGCGTCATGCGGTGGCCCGACCCGGCGACGGCCGGTCCAGCGTCCAGAGGTCAGCGCCACGGCCCGGATAGCCGCCAGAGCCTGGGGCGCATGGCGAAGCCGGCCATGGCGTGACCTCCGGCGCGGGCGGCCGGCATCCCGGCAAGGCATGCGGGGCCTTTCGGTGCAGCGGTGCCGCTGGCCTCCGCCTTCGCCCGGTTGCAGAAGGCCTCGCCGTTCATCGGTCCGTCCCCCCGCCTGGCGTTGAAGCTTTTGCAGCAGCCCTGCCCCGACACTCCCAAGGCTGCCGGGCTCGATATGGGCGGTCTTCGCGCCGACGGCGGCACTCCACGAGCACACGGTCCCGCAGTCCAGGGTGCCCGGTTCATGCGGCGGTCAATGCCAGTCACTTCTCCGTCCCGGGTCCTGCTGCCCCGCGTTGGCCTTGCCTCGGCAGCTTTCTTTGCCGGTCTCGGGGAACGTGCAATCGCCTGCCATTGATTGCGTGGCTGGCTTCCGCTCCGGGCCTCGCAATGTGCCGCATCGGGTGCTGTCGAAGTCGCCACCGGGGGGGCGCCATCCATGACGGCGATTGCCACGATCGGCCTCGGTCCGCTGACTGGCAGGTGATTGCACGGCATGGAACGCCCCGGCTTGCCCTGAGGGTATTTCGTTCAACGCGTCATGCAACCTTATCCATCGGCTGAGCGTGCTCAAGATGCCGCCGCTCTGCCTCGGCTGGCGGCACGTGCCCGATCGGTCCCGGCAGCCGTTAGGTGTTGTTGTACATGGCGTAATCGCGGAGCGAGCCGTCCCGGCCTTCTGGATGGATTTACGAAGGGCCGCCCGCGCCATGATGGGAAGGGGGTCGGAAAGAGATCCTGTCCCAGGCAACAGGCGGAGAACAACCATGGGACAGCATGTCGGGCCGGACGTATCCTTGAAGGAAAACGCAATTTCCGTCCGGGAGGACGGCTCGCGGATCTGGCGGGGAAAATGCGCCTCCGATCCCGGAAGCGTCGCGGAGATCATCCGAAGGCACGCTCCGCGGGCGGAACGGGCCGTCTTCGGGAGCGGCCCGCTCGCGACGTGGTTCTGCCACGCCCTGACCGCGAAGGGCATTCCCGCCATCTGCATCGAGGCGCGCCATGCCCAGAGGATATTGAACGAAACGCTGAACAAGACGGATGCCAATGATGCGGACGGCCTTGCCCGGATCGCAGAGGCCGGGTTCTGCAAGGAAGTCCGCGCCAAGGCGTTCGGCTCGATGCCGACGCGCACGCTGATCGCGCTCCGCAGCCAGATCGTCGGCATGTCGATCCAGCTGGGCAACCAGATCCGGGGCGTCATGAAGACGTTCGGGCTGATCGTGCCGAAGGGCAAGGGCCGGATCTTCGAGGCCAATGTCCGGGCGCTTCTCGACGGACGGGATGATCTGGCGCGGATCATCCTGCCGCTGCTCGGGGCATGGAGCGACATGCGCAGCCACGTGGCCGGGTTCGACCGGCAGCTGCGGGCTGCCGCGAGGCAAGACAGGTATCCGTCATCCGCAAGCGGCTTTTGGGGTCCGCAACCTGTCGGCTTTCGCCAGCGCGCTGGCTGCGAGCAGGAGCTAGCGCGGCGATGGCAAGCTTTGCGGGTGTCCCGGCCTCGCGGAGCTGGGCGTGCTTGGCCTTGAGGCCAGGGTGCAGCGCATCGCGACGACGGCAGGCAGGCAGAGCGCATCCCGCAACGGCTTGCGCCCCCCGCGAAGGCGCCGCGCATGCGCTGGCGGTGATCCGTGCCGACCGGGACGGCGCGCCGCTGCCCGGCGCGGTCGACCCCGGACGGGGCTACTGAGCGCCGCCGACGATTGTGCCGTGGGGGAACCGATTTCGGAAGATTCTGCCACGGCAGCCCCGTCCTTCGGAACGCGGGGCCGCGCGCGACCTGCAAAGATGCATGGAAGAGGCCCGATCCGGGGCGATTTGCCAGAGGCCGCCGTCCCGGAGACCCCGCAGCATATCCTGCCGCAGACCGAGGTCGCGGCACAGCCGAAAGGACCGCCGCAATGGCACGACCCGCCCCGAAACCGCTGACCGAGTTCCGCTATGTCACCTTCGACGTGGTCGGCACGCTGATCGACTTCGAAGGCGCCATCAAGGACGGCCTCGCCGAGATCGCCGCCGCGGCCGGCATGGAAATCGACGGCGAAGCTGCGCTGTCGGTCTACCGCGATGCCCGCTACGAGCCCGAGGCGCTCCGTTTCCCCGACGACCTGGGCCGCTGCTTCTCCAAGATCGCCGCCGCCTTCGGCCTGCCCGACACCGAAGAGAACCGCCAGCACATGATCGACAAGGTCGGTGACGCGAAGCCTTTCCCCGACAGCGCCGAGGCGATGGCCAAGCTGAAGGCCCGCTACAAGCTGATCGCGATGACCAATGCGCGCCGCTGGGCCTTCGAGAAATACGCCGAGAAGCTGGGCCAGCCGTTCTGGGCGGGCTTCACCACCGACGACACCGGCTGCGAAAAGCCGAACCCGGACTATTTCCACCAGGTCTTCGCCCATGTGGAGAAGGACGGCGGCACCAAGGACGACATCCTGCACACCGCGCAGAGCCAGTACCACGACATCGGCATCTCCCGCGAGCTCGGCATGACCAATGCCTGGATCCAGCGGCGCCACGCCCAGAAGGGCTATGGCGGCACGATCGAGCCCAAAGAGTTTACCGAACCGGACTACCACTTCCACGCGCTGATCGAGCTGGCCGAGGCCGCCGACGAGGCTGCGAAGACCGCCGCCTGAGGCGCGGCCTGCTTGACACGGGCCGAGGGCGGCAGCAGACCGCCCGGCCCTTCCATCACACCAGACAGGGAAATTCGAGATGACCGACAGACTGCCGACCAACTGGACCTCCCGCGATGATGCCATGGTGGAAAGCGCGATCCGCCGCGGCGCCACCCGCCGCGACCTGCTGCGCATGCTGATGGCCTCGGGCGTCACGCTTGCCGCGGGCGGCACGCTGCTGGGCTCCGCGACCTGGAACGAGCGACCGGATGCTCCGGAATCCGCAGCGGCGGCAACGGCTGCCTGCTTGAGCCCCTTGCGCGCGGCCAGCCGGAGGGCCAATGATTTGAGCGGCGGGAACCGTTTCCCCCGGCACATCAATGACGTGGCGGCCTCGAAGAGCAGGCTGCGCATCGCGGCATTCCCGCATTTCGATATGCGCCCCTGACAATCTGTCTCTCGGGACTGGTCGCGGCGCGGGGGAGGCCGGGGAATGCGCCCAGGCTTGCAGACGTCCGGAACCGGTCTTCCCTGTCCACGAGGGCGGTGAAGTTGAGAGCGACAAGCGCTGCGGCACCGGGAACGGCCATCAGGCGCCGGGCAAGCTCTGATCCCTTCGCGAGTCCGCGCAGTTCCTTGTCGAGAGCAGCGAGGGCCGAGCACAACATGGCATGGACTGTCATGAACCCTTCGGCAATCGCGCCGAGGACCGGTTCGCGCCTGGCGGCATCCGCCAGATGATCGCGGAACGGTTTGCGGAGCTTGCCTTGGTGAATGCCGGTCATCCGGATGCCGAAGGTCTTCAGCACGCCACGGACATGGCGTTCGGGATCATTGCGCAGACGGAGCCGCCGCTCCCGGGCATCGATCAATGTCCGAAGCCGGTCCGCATCAAGGCTGCGGGCATGGACAGGCGTGAGCCAGCTGGGCAAAGCCCTCGACATGGTCGTGTCTCGGACGTGGCGGAAATTGGATGGACGTCGCGCGCCCTGCGCTCGGGCCCCGACAGCACGCGGACCTGCTTGCCGGTCAGCGCGGCGAGACGCGCTGCGGTCATGGTCCCGTCCCAGGCGCCGGCCACCAGCTCCGGCAGCACGCCCTGCTGCTTCATCGAGCGGGCCAGCCCGTGATTGGTCGGGCGGAGCTCGTAGTGATGCAGGTTGGGCTGCACCGGGAACAGCCGCGAATGGCAGGTTTCCGTTGGGGACGAGCCCGAGAGCACCTTGTAGAGCGTCCGGCCGTTGAACTGCCCCGCGAGCGTCGGAAAGCGCCAGTCGCGGATATCGGCCAGATAGGGACGGTCCTCGCCGTCGGGCAGATCCCAGTCGGGATGCACGGTGAAGCGCGGCACCACCGAGAGGCAGACCTCCACCTCGGCGAAATTGGTGGCCAGCACCGCGTTGAAGCCGCCCATGGAATTGCCCATGCAGAACACCCGGCGGCCGTCGAGGAAGGGCGCGAGCCGGGCGAACATCGCGGCGAAATCGATGGCGTTCCCCCAGCTGCGGCCCAGATCGTCGATGAACAGCATGTTGTCGAATGCCTCGCCGGCGCGGAAGAATTCGGGCGCCTGCATGGCCATCCCGCCCATCCTGTGGTTCACGCCGGAAAAGCAGATCAGGATACGGCGTTGCGCAGGATCCGGCTCCGCCCGCGCGCGGACGCGCACAGCCTCGATGCAATCTACTGAAATCACGGCCTGCTCCCGGAAATGCAACCGGCACAGACTCGCCTTGGCCGCCCCGGGGCGCAACAGCACGGGATGACGCAGCCGTCACAGCTCCAGGTCGAAGGCCTGGATCGGCGCGAATTCGAAGACATCGATGATCTCGCCGCGGTATCCGCCGGGCACCGCCATGGGCGCGGTTTCGCTGTCGCGCAGCGACACCGCGTTGTGGCTCTGCAGCGCGCCGGGCGAGGCCGTTTCGCCCAGCGGCAGGCCATGGGCGCCGAGCCAGACCCGGTAGCTGCCCTCGAGTTCCGCCGCCGTCCAGAGGCTGACCGTGTCGGCGCCGGTGATCTCGGCGCGCAGGATGTCGACGAAGCGCCCCGACCCGGTCTCGCTGAGCCGGAAGCCCAGGTTCGGCGGCGCGGAAAACCCCTGCTCCTCCGAGAACAGGGCGGCATCCTCGACCAGATGCCCCTCCACCCCGCCGAAGCGCAGCACGATCTCGGTCCCGGTTCCATGTCCCGCCTCCTCGATGACGATCGGCGGATCCGGGAGCCCGGTCAGCGCGCGCCCCAGACTCGCCCCCAGCCCCTGGCCGAGATGGAAATAGCCCTCGGGCGTCAGGTGGCGGTTGTCGATGCCGGGATCGGAGCCGTAGATGAAGCGGTACTGGTATTGCGGCACGGCCAGATGGACGTTGTCCTCCGCCAGAACATAACCGAGCTGCGCCAGCGGCACGGCGGCATCTGCCTTGCCCTGGGCCTGGGACAGGGCGAATTCGACCTGCAGCCGCGGCAGGCCGGTCGCCTTGCGCAGCTCCGCCTCGATCATCGAGAAATAGCGCGACAGCGCCCAGCCATAGCCGAATTCGGGATCGTCCAGTCCGGCATCGGCCGTGCCCTGCACGAAGCCGACCGCGACCGTGCCATGCACCGCCTGCCCGGCGCGGGCCGCGGCCTCGGCCGCGAAGCCGATCTGCGCTTCCATCGTGTCCCAGAGCCCGGGCGGCCTGCGGTGGGTATCGAGGAAATGCGCCCGGCCGCCGTCATTGACGAAATAGTCATAGGTGCCGTGGGCGTTGCGGACCGCGAAGAGATCGTCCTGCCCGGTCGACGCCAGAGCGGCCGCGCGGCTGCCGTAGAGATCGTCGCCCGCCGCCATCAGCTGCAGCACCGAGGCGCCGAGCGCGCCGGTGGAGGCATGCAGGATGTCCGGCGCGACATGGCCGGCGCCGTCATAGGCAGCCAGGATCCCTGCCACCATCGCCGGGGCGGGCGTTTCGGTCACCAGGCTTTCCATCGGCATCCTGCCGCGGAACATCCCCGCCGCCACCTCCCGGTGGTTCCAGCCGCGGGCGCTGAGGCCGGGATCGCCGAAATCCAGCATCCAGGCGCGCCCGTCCACCGGCCCCGGCCAGACCGTATGGTAATTCGCCGCCAGGGTGGAGCCGATGCTCAGCGACTGCCCGGCAGAGAGCACCAGCATGATCTCCTCGGCATTGTGCACGGTCAGCATGTGGCGGATGGCAGAGAAATTGGCGGAGGCCATGGTCGGCGCCGCTGCCGCAAGGACGGCCGGACCGGTCTGCCAGGGCATGGCCGCGGCCAGGGAGGCAACCGCATCCCCTCCCGGAAGCGCAGGCAGCACGGGCGCGGACCCCGCGCCGGACTGCCAGGCCACCGGGGCAAAATCCGGGCGGTCCCCGCTCCCGGTCCCGAAGACCTCCGCGTTGCTCCGGAACGGATCGCGTTTCATGACGTGTCCCATGCTGGCGAACTGCGCAGGCTTCTTCGCACGGGCGCCGTTAAGGCCGGCTGAAAATCCGGAACACGCGATGCGGCGCCTCCCTACACGTCCCGCCGGAACGCCTGATTCGGAAAATCGAATCACACGGCACTTCGCCGCGCCAGCGCGAATCACACGCGTGGGTTGTTCTTGATTCCAGGTGCATTCTCTCTGATTGCGCCACGGAGGAGATTTTTTTCCAATATGATATCATTTCGCACAGAATTTAATCACCTCAAGATTGTATTCGGTTTTTGGACTATTTTCCTTGAAAATCAGGGCGTCCCGCGAACCGGTCCGCGCAAGGCGCCCCTGCCGCCTTCACCGCCCCCCGGCAACGCCCTTGCCAAGCGGCAACGCCCGTCAAATAGTTAAAAATACGTTTACGGCCGCGCTTGGAAACGGGGCCGGACGTGCTGGATTTTGAGCCGGAAATGATCGCACCGATGCCGCCTTCGGCAGCTGCTCAGGCATGTGACATGAGCGGAACCGGTGTGCTCGTCCCAGTGTGTTGAAGATTTTTCCAGTTGCGCCAGGCTTGGCCAGCACCCGGATCGCTTCCGACCTGCATGCGCGGACCGCGCAGACCCTGCGGCACTGCAGGGCTGCTCAGGATCAGGCTGACTGCAGTAGGGGGCTGGCAATGTCGGACGCAACTTCGATCGATAGCGTGAATTTCTCGGTGGAAACGGACAAGCTCGACTATCTTCCGGGCAGCACCGTCACCATCACAGCCAGCGGGGTCACGGTCGGGGGGACCGTCGAATTCCGCATCCTCCATGTCGACGGCCCGGGACCGGACGGCATCTACGGCACGCTGGACGACCAGCTCGATGCCGGGGCCGACGGGATCTACGGAACCGCGGATGACGGATACGGTCCGGCACCGGGCGGTTTCGAGTCCGACCACGACTCCTTCTATGCCATCGACGGCGTCGGCCTCGAGGGGCTCGACGGGATCTCCGGAACCGATGACGACCTCGTCTATGACGACACGATCAACCGCTACACGGTCTACAATCCCGATCTCGGCAGCTACGAAATCAGCTGGCTGCAGCCCGATCTGGACGGCGAGGCCAACGGCCAGATCGTCACCTCCTGGTATGTCCGCGATCCCGACTCCGCCTATGAGCGCTTCCTGCTGACCGCCGCCGAAATCGGCTCGACCGGCGCGGACGGCGCCTTGGGCGGCGGCGACGACATCTACGCGGCCATCGCCGCCACCAGCTTCACCGACGCGCCCCCGGCGCTGAAGGACCACCACCACTGGGAGAACCTGCAGGAAAGCTGGACCAAGAACGCGGTGAACGACACGACCGCGGGCTATCTCGAGGGCGATGTCGTCCCGCACCTGTTCCATGTCACCGACATGGTGGCCGGCGAGACCTACAAGATCATCCTGCGCTTCGACTACTTCCAGGGCTCGTCCGGCGCCGGCGGGTTCCTCTACATGGATGAGTACGACTCGACCATCAGCAACCCGGAAACCACGGCCAATGTGGAATTCCCGGATGCCTCGGGCCTGTTTGCCGATACCGCGAATGTCTTCACCGACCAGGATGCCGGCGTGCTGCCGGTCGATGCGCCCAACCTGACCTTCTTCATCGACGACGCCGATCTCGACATCACCAGCCTGACCTACCTGGCGCTGGAAGGCGGCAGCGGCGACAAGCTGCGCAGCGCCGAGATCACCTTCACCGTCGACCAGAACGCCGACAACGCAGATTTCACCATCTATTACGGCCTGCGCCTGGCGCTTCCCGGCGAAGCCTACGAAGACGCCCCCGGCGCCGCCGATTTCACCGGTTCCAGCCTGCGCGTCCAGACCGAGAACGATCCCAGCGACCCGCTCGACGTGCTCTCGACCGGCGCCATTCCGTTCTCGCTCGATGCGGTGCTGCGCGGGGTGATCTCGGGCTACAAGTGGAACGACCTGAATTCCGACGGCAACTGGGACGAGGGCCAGGGCGAGACCGGGCTTGACGGCGTGCTGATCCAGCTGTGGCGCGATGCCGACGGCGACGGCGTGCTGACCGCCGGCGACGAGCTTTACTCCACCACCACCACCAGCGACGGCACCACCGACGTCAACGGCGACGGGACGATCGACGAGGCCGGTTACTACGAATTCTCGACCGCCGTGCAGCCCGACAAGCCGCTCCTGAGCGGCGAGACCTATTTCGTCACCGAGGTCGAGCCCGACGGCTTCGTCCAGACCTTCCCGTCCTCGCCCGATCACTGGGGCGGCTTCGCGATATCCGGCGCCACGCCCGAATACCGCGGCCTCTACGAGGTCGGCGCCGAGGGCGACGGCACGCTGAACTTCGGCAATGCCTCGCGCGCCACCATCACGGTGATCAAGGAATCCGTGCCGCTGGGCGTCGATTTCGACTTCACCCTGACCAACGGCACCACCTCCGAGATCTTCACCCTGACCGACAACGTGTCGGGCACCGGGATGAACGCGGACGGGCTGAACTGGGTCACCTACGAGCTCCCGGCCGATTTCGACTTCAGCTCCTCCTTCTCGGTGGCCGAGGCCTTCTCCTCGATCTACTGGTCGACCGGCTGGTTCATTGACACCGACGGCGACCTCACGACCCCCGAAGCCGCGGGGACCGGGCTGCAGACCAGCGAATTCACGGTCAATCCCGGCGATGACGTGACCGTCATCTTCACCAATACCGGCAGCAGCCTGCGCGAGAACGAGTTCCTGCTGGAGAAAGGCGTGGTCTGCGACCCCGAAACCGAGAACGAGGTGTTCTACACGGCTGACAGCGAATGGGGCCCGAGCTTCACCGAGGACGAAGACGGCCTGATCACCTTCAAATACGTCCTGATCAACAACAGCGAATTCGACATCCAGGACGTCTATCTCTCCGACGTGCTGCATGTCAGCGGCGGCACGGATGTCGGGAACCCTGGCACCGTGAACCCGGAGGACGGCGTCGACGTGGTCTTCGACGCCGCCAATTCCTGGTCGGACACCGCGATCACCTATGACGGCGGCGACATCGTGATCGGCACGCTCGCCGCAGGCAGCGATGTCGAGATCTACTTCCAGACCGACTGGGTCGCGGGCAACCACAAGGACACGGCCGTGGCTTCGGTCGAGATCCTCGGCGAGACCTTCTCGACCGCGCCGGATTCCGCGCATTATTTCGGGGTGTCGGACATCGATATCGACCTGACGATCGAGGCAAAGGCCGCGACCGATCCCGACCCGAAACCCGAGGCCGTTGCCGCCTTGGCCGCGCCCGCCGCGCGCGAGCCGGAGCCGCAGGCCGAGCCCGCCCCGGTTTTCTTCGACCGCCCGATGACCGACGGCGCGCCCGAGATCGTCGGACGCACGATCATGGAGGTGACGCAGCTCTCGCCGCTCTACCCGCCGATCGAGGGCCTGCCCGAGGCCGTCTGGAAGGACAAGCAGTGCTCGAGCTGCCATTCCTGGACGCGCGAGGCGCTCTGCACCCAGGCGCAGGTCTATCTGAAGGAAAGCATGACGCGGGCGGTGGCCAAGGATCATCCGCTGGGCGGCTCCTTCAAGCGCAACCTGCGCGCCTGGGCCGGGAACGACTGCCGGTAGTCGGCGCATCCGGCCGCTGCACCTGCCGGCGAAGAGCGGTGCGGCACCCGCCACGCGTCTCCGCGCCTCTGTCGCTGTCCGGCCGGGGCGTCGTTGCGCAAATCTATGGGATTCATGTCGTGAATCCAGCATGCTAGCCGGGCAGCACGAGCAGACCACCAAAGACGACCTACAAGACCACCAACTGGCGTGGCTCGCGAGCCGTTGCGCGCCACCGGTCCGAGCGCAGCGGCGAGCGAGGCGCTGCGGCGGCGCGGCTCGCTGACGGTCTGGTTCGATCCCGAGATGCAGTGGGACGCAGTAGCGTCCGGGCGTCGCGGCCGCCAGCAGGCCTACAGCGAATGAGGAGGATCAGGAAATCGTCCGGGGGGGGGGCCGGGCCGGTCCGCGCCAGCGGCAAATCCTCCGGCGGGGTCGCTCCGGTCCTCCGCAGGAGGCAAACTGTCCCTGCGGACAGTTTGGGGAGGGAACGGGCGGAGCCCCTGAGTGCCGGACGGGCGGAGCCCTGCCCGACGAATACGATCCAGGCTTGCCTCACCCTCAAGGTCCTGCTCGGGCTACCGCTCCGCCAGGGTGAGCCAGTAAGGCGCCATCGGTCCGAGCCCGGGGGCGAACGGCTTCGTGGCGAGCCTGCTGGAGCTGTCCGGGCTGGGGTGGCGGTTTTCGCGGCGCATCAATCCTCCGGGTCGGTTCCCTGACGTCCCGGCCCGGAACCAGCGCCATCTCCTGCACGCGCCAGCGCCGCAATCCGGGCAGCGGCGGCAGGATGCCCGGCGCGGCAATCATCGGCCTGGCCGGTGGAGAAACTCCGCCGGGCCTGGGCACCGGCGGCATGCTCCGTGCTGCATTGCCGCACGTTCCGGACGCAACCTGCCTCTTCGCGTCACATTTCCGGGACTTCGATGCCATAGTTGACCCTCCGCAAGGACAATGTATCGAATTATTGCTTTTTGTCCCGCGGGAGACATGCAACTCTCCTGCCGAGGGAGGCGGTGATGAAAATTACGACAATTATTTTCGATGCTTACGGTACGCTCTTCGATGTGGCCGAAGCCGCCCGCGATGTCGCCTCCGACGCAGCCTCGGAGAAGCTCGGCGCCTGCTCGGCAGAGCTGGCCTGCGACTGGCGGCGCAAGCAGCTGGAATATTCGTGGCTGCGCAGCATTTCCGGCCAGCATGCCGATTTCTGGCAGATCACCTGCGATGCGCTCGACTGGACGCTGGAACGCCACGGCTTCGAGCTGGCCCGGGACGGCGCGCTGCGCGACCGGCTGCTGTCGCTCTACCGGCGGCTGCCGCCCTTCGCCGAGGTCCCCGACGTGCTGCGAGACCTCAAGGACCGCGGCTTCGAGACCGCCGTGCTGTCGAACGGCACGCAGGAGATGATCGAGGCCGCCGTGGCCTCGGCCGGGCTGGACGGCCTCTTCGATGCGCTGATCTCGGTGGAGGAAGCCGGGGTCTTCAAGCCCGATCCGCGGGTCTACGAACTGGTCAGCGCGCGGTTCAACCGGCCGCGCGGCGAGGTGCTGTTCGTCTCGGCCAATGGCTGGGACATTGCCGCCGCCGCAAGCTACGGTTTCCGCACGCTCTGGGTCAACCGCGAAGGCCAGCCGGTCGACCGGCTGCAGGGCCGCCCGGACATGGAGCAGCCCGACCTGACGCAGGTCTGCGGCACCGCGCAGGCGATGCTGCACAACCTTCGGGACAGCCCCGCCGAAATCGGGACCACCGCGTATTTCTCCAACCGCGACGGGCTGCGGCTGGCCTATCGCGACGACGGGCCGAAGGACGGGCCGGTGCTGCTCTGCCTTGCCGGTCTGACACGGAACCTTGCCGATTTCGACTTCGTGGCACGGGACTTTTCGGACCGCGTGCGGGTGCTCCGGCTCGACACCCGCGGCCGCGGCCAGTCGGACTGGGACCCCGACTACCTGAACTACAACCTGATCCGCGAAAGCCATGACGCGATCGACCTTCTCGACCATCTGGGCATCGCGCGCACCGCGATCCTCGGCACCTCGCGCGGCGGGCTGATCGCCATGGCGCTGGCGGGCGGGCACAAGCCGCGGATCACCGGCGTCTGCCTCAACGACATCGGCCCCGAGATCGAGCCCGAGGGCCTCGCCTATATCGGCCAGTATCTCGGCAAGCGCCCCGCCGCCGGCACTTACGGGGATGCCGCCCGGCGCTTTGCCGAGGTCTTCGGCCAGAGCTTCCCCGATGTCCCGCCCGAGCGCTGGCAGCTCCATGCCCGCAGGATCTACTGCGACAGCCCCGACGGGCTCGACCTGCGCTACGACGCGCTGCTGCGCCGGTCGATCATGGAACAGTCGGCGACGGACGCGATCCAGGATCTGTGGCTGCTGTTCCGCGCGCTCGAGGGCTTGCCCCTCGCGCTGATCCGTGGTCAGAACTCGAATATCCTGTCGGCCGCCACCGCCGGGGAGATGCGGCGCCGCCGTCCGGACATGATCTATGGCGAGGTTCCGAACCGCGGCCATGTCCCCTTCCTCGACGAACCGGAGGCCCAGGCCGTGATTTCCGAGTTCCTCGAAAGGCTGACATGACCCCTGACCTGATTGCCGCCGCCCGTGACCGCCTTGCCGGACATGCCCGCGTCACGCCGCTGCTGTCCTCGCCGTTTCTCGACGAGATCGCCGGACGGCGGGTGCTGGTGAAGGCGGAATGCCTGCAGCATACCGGATCGTTCAAGTACCGCGGCGCGCGCTCGGCGATCAGCGCGCTCGATCCCGAGACCCGCGCCCGCGGCATCTGCGCCGCCTCCTCCGGCAACCACGCCCAGGGGATCGCGCTCGCGGCCCGCGAGATGGGGGTTCCGGCGGTGATCCTGATGCCGTCCGACGCGCCGCAGATCAAGCTCGACAACACCCGGGCCTATGGCGCCGAGATCGTCACCTATGACCGCGCCACCCAGGACCGCGACGCGCTGATGCTGGAGCTCGAAGCAGAGCGCGGCATGACGCTGGTGCGCCCTTACGACGATCCGCAGGTGATCGCGGGCCAGGGCACCTGCGGGCTGGAGATCGCCGAACAGGCGCAGGCGATGGGCGTCGAACGCGCCGAGGTGCTGGTCTGCTGCGGCGGAGGCGGGCTGACCTCGGGGATCGCCGTGGCGCTGTCGCAGGCCGCTCCGGACTTCACCGTCCGCCCGGTCGAGCCCGAAGGCTTCGACGACACCCGCCGCTCGCAGGCGTCCGGGCAGCGCGAGATCAACCCGGCCCAGTCCGGCAGCCTCTGCGACGCGATCCTCACGCCCTCGCCGGGCAAGCTGACCTTTCCGCTCATCCAGGAACATTGCGGCCCGGGGCTGGTCATCTCCGACAGCGAAGCCCTGCAGGCGATGGCCCTCGCGATGCTGCGGCTGAAGCTGGTGATCGAGCCGGGCGGCGCCGCCGCGCTGGCCGCCGCCCTGTTCCGCGGAAACGATCTGAGCGAAGAGACCGTGATCGTCACCGCAAGCGGCGGCAATTGCGATGCGCGGCTTCTGGCCCGGGCGCTGGAGCTGCTCCAAAAATAGTCAACTCACCAATACTTGGGTTTTCAAGTCAGGATTTACCGAGTCAAAAGCTTTTCATTCAACTTATTCGGTTATATGTCGAATGCGTTGAAACCAGTATCCCCAGTGCTAAGCTCTACGAGTACAATGACTGAAACAGTGACCCAAGTTGACTTCGTATCCGAGATGAACAGCGACATGCCTTCGGGTGCCGTTCTGCAGGCCGACATGGCCGACAATGCGGAAATGGCCAGCTCCTATCTGAAGGCCCTGTCCCATCCGGGCCGCCTCATGATCCTGTGCTACCTCATGGAAGGCGAGAAAACCGTGACCGATCTCGAGCTTCTGCTCGGGGCGCGCCAATCCTCCGTCAGCCAGCATCTGGCGCGGCTCCGTGCGGACAAGCTCGTGCGCACCCGCCGCGAAGGCAAGGCGATCCACTATTCGCTGGCGGACGAGCGCACCAAGCGCGTCATCGGACTGCTGCACGAGCTGTTCTGCCGGGACGCCTGAGCTGCAATGACGACGATCACCGTCTGCACGACCTGCCGGACCGCAGAGGAACGTGAAGACCGGACGCTTCCCCCCAGCGGGGAAGCGTTTCTTCTTGAGCTGCAGGCCGCCTCCGGCAGCGGGGTCGCGGTGCGCGGCACGTCCTGCCTGATGGGCTGCGACCATGGCTGCAACATCGCCGTCTCGGATCACGGCAAGCTGACCTATGTGCTCGGCCGTTTCGGCGGCAGCGCGGAAGACGCCGCGGCAGTCTCGGCCTTTGCCGACGGCCATGCCGCCAGCGCGACCGGCCAGGTGCCGTTCCGTCAATGGCCGCAGGGCGTGAAGGGCCATTTCATCGCCCGCGTGCCGCCGCTGGACTAGCGTCAGCCGGGCCTATCCCGATGGCCGCCACGGGCGCCGCAACCTCGGCGCCCGCGATGCCCCCCGAACATTGCCGGAAAGCAGGCCGCGGGACGGTGCAAGACGGCATCCAAGTTTGCGCCGGCCGCCGCGCCGGAAAAGACGCCACGCCCCTCCCCGCTTGCCCGCAACGTTGGCAGCAGCCCGCAGCTGATGTTCCGTTGTGTGGCAGAGAGCGGCGGCCATCGGCTTTCCCGCAAAACCTGCTCCCAGCCGCGCAAACTACGCGGCTCCAGCGCTCGAACATCTCGGCACGACGATTTTCCGCCTCGCGATGGGATCGCCGAGACCTGATCTCAAGCGGTGACGGAGTCCGTCAAATCCCGTCCTGAACCATGATCGCCCGCAATGGCCATGCTTCTTGCGCGCGGGATATTTCTGGCCGAGGCGATCAATGGCGGCCCGGCACGCCAGGGCGATGGCGACTGCGGTGATGGCAATCAGGAGGTTCAACTTCCGCGTGTCCGTCAGGCGCGTGTCCCCGGGGTTCAGCCCTCTCGTCTTGCTGTCGGCGAGCGAGGTCCCGAGCGCCATGGGTCCGAGCGAGCGGACCGAACGCATTCGATGAACCAGATCAGCTTGCCGAGCCGCTTGGCCTCCTCCTGGCTGCGCTCCGCAGCTGCCGCCCGGCGCCTGTCGCGCTCGGCCAGCGCCGCCACCTTCGCCGCATCGAACGGACGCGCCATCATGCCGTGACCTCGCGCACCAGAGCCTCGCAGCGCGCGAGGATTTCCTGACGCCGAGCCAAGAACGCCTCGTCGACCGCCCCGATCGGCAGCCCCCGAGCCACACGGTCCGCCAGTTCCTCCATCCGCCGCTGGTTCTCCGCTCCGGCCTCGCGCGCCTTCTTGAGCGCGAACTCCATCGGCCAGCGCCGCTCGTCGCGCACCACCTTGCGCAGCTCCGGCGCCCAGCCGGTCAGCCACAGGTCGGGGCGGCTGGCATTCTGCAGGCTGGGGAAGCTGTCGAAATCGATCACCCCCGCGGGCGGGACCGCCGGGCCTATGCCGAGGGCGGCGACCACGGCCAGCTCTTCGCGGAACAGCTCCTGCGCGCGCGCCCTTGCCCAGGCGCCGCGGCCGCGCAGGATGGCGATGTCGATCCGGGCCTCGCCGAAATCGAGATCCTGCACCGTGCTTTCCAGATCGACCACCGTGTCGGGATTGGCGGCGAGGAAGCGCGACAGCCGCGGCGCCAGCCAGCGCGAGGCAAAAGTCGGATGCACGCAGATCCGCAGCGCGTCCTCCAGCGTCGCGCCGCGCACGCAATTGACCGAGGCGCGCTCGATCATGTCGAGCGCCGCCGTGACCTCCGCCAGATAGGCGCGGGCGGGCTCGGTCAGGATCAGCCGCGACCCCGCCCGCTCGAACAGCCGCACCCCGAGCAGGGTCTCGAGACTGCTGATCTGGCGGCTGATCCCGCTCTGGGTGATCGCCAGATCCTCGGCGGCCCGGGTGAAGCTCATGTGCCGCGCCGCGGATTCGAAGGCGAGCAGGGCGGCGTGCGAAGGGACGAAGCGGCGCATGGTCGGTTCCGGCATGACTAAAACTCAGGGCATACGGAGAATTTCACGAGTTCGCCCCGGAGGCCAGATCTGTCATGCTGCCGGATGGCTGCCGATCGCCCGGCTGCCGGAAACTTGCGCAGGACAGCCCCCTTGCCCGCGATGCCGATGCCCCGGAAGCCATGAGCCATGAGCCATGCTCATGCAGGAGACGGACGGGAGAGGGACGGGAATACAGATGGCAGAGAAGACTTCCAAGCATATCGTGGTCATCGGAGGCGGCATCGTCGGCGTCACGGCCTGCCGCGCGCTCCTGATGGACGGGCACCGGGTCACGCTGGTCGAGCCCGGAACGCCGGGCGGGACCCAGGCGGCGAGCTTCGGCAATGCCGCCTTCCTCAGCCCCGCCTCGATCCTGCCGATGTCGATGCCCGGGCTCTGGCGGCAGGTGCCGGGCTATCTCGCCGACCGCAAGGGCGCGCTGACCATCCGCTGGCGCCACCTGCCGCGGCTGCTGCCCTGGCTGCTGAAATTCCTCGATGCCGGGCGGACGCCCGCCAAGGTGGAGCGCACCGCCGCCGCGCATGTGACAGGGAAAAGGACGCGACGATGACGTCGCGGGCGAAGGGCCGCAGGAGGCAAGGCTGATGATCGTGGCCGAGCAGCCGGGCGAGCGCGAGGATCTGGAAGGGCGGCCGCTGATCGGTCCGGCGGGCCAGCTTTTCGACGCGCTGGCGGCGGAGGCCGGGCTCGACCGCTCTGCCGCCTGGGTGACCAATGCGGTCAAGCATTTCAAGTTCGCGCCGCGCGGCAAGCGGCGGATCCACCAGCGCCCCGAGGCGGGCGAAGCGGAGGCCTGCCGCTGGTGGCTCGATCTGGAGCGGCAGCTGCTCAGGCCCAAGGCGATCCTCGCCATGGGCGCGACGGCGGCGATGTCGCTGACCGGAAACGGCCGGGACATCGCCCGGCGCCGCGGCAGCGTCGAACGGATGGCGGATGGAACGCCGGTGCTGCTGACGCTGCATCCCGCGCATCTGCTACGCCTGCCCGACCCTGTGCGGCGCGCCGGGCTCGAGGCGGCGGTGACGGCGGATCTGCGCCTTGCCGCAGGGCTCGCGGGCTGATCGGCAAGGAACTCCCCGGCACGCAAGCCGTTGACGGTGCAGACGGATGCAACCCGGAAGGAGATCGAGATGAACGCCTATTCCGCCATCGAGAAGGACCCGCGCAGCGCCCTGAGCAAGGAGATGGAGAAACTGCGCGCCGGCATGCTGGGGATCGAGGGCTCGGCCGAGCACATGCAGCCGATGACCCATTATCCCGACTGGGCGAAGAACGAGATCTGGTTCCTCACCTCGAAGGACACCGACCTTGTGAAAGGCCTGACCCTCGGCGCGAAGGCGAAATTCGTGCTGATGAGCGAGGACCAGGACTTCCAGGCCTGCCTGCGCGGCAGCCTCGCCGAGGTGATGGATGCGGAGAAGCTCGAGGAGCTCTGGTCGCCGGTCGCCGCCGCCTGGTTCCGGGGCGGCAAGGAAGACCCGAACCTGACCATGCTCTGCCTCAAGCTCGACAGCGGCCAAGTCTGGGGCAGCTCCGACAGCACGCTGCGCTTCGGCTTCGAGATCGCGCGCGCCAACATGGACGAGGACCGGCTGCCGGATGTCGGCACCCAGGCAGTCCTGACCTTCTGATCCGGCGGTCCTCAGCCGCCGAAGCGTTCGGCGATCCAGTCGAACACCGCCCGGACCTCCTTCGAGGCTCCGGGCGTTTCCATGCTCAGCACATAGGCCATGGCGCTGTCCGCCTCCGCCGCGAGCGCCGGGACCAGCGTGCCCGCTTCGATCCGCGCATCGGTCAGCCCGCGCCAGCCGAGCGCCAGGCCCAGCCCCTCCTCCGCCGCCTGGATCACGTGGTCGTAGCTGTTGAAGCTGATCCGCTCCGAGCGCGACTGCAGCGTCACGCCGAAGCGGCGCAGCCAGCTGCTCCAAGTGTACCAGGGCGGCGTGCTGGGCGAAGCCAGCTCGATCAGCGGCAGGCCCGCCAGATCGGCGGGGCTGCATAACCCGGGGTGTCGGGCGAGGAAGCCGGGGCTGGCCACGGCATGCACGCGTTCGGGGAAGAGCAGCCGCCGCGACGGCCCCTCCTGCCCCGCCGGTTCCATGCGGATCAGCAGGTCGGCGGTGCTGTCCGGATCGGGATCGGGCATCTGCCGGGTCATCAGCGACAGCCCGAGATCGGGAAAATCGGCGCAGAGCGACGGGAAGGCCGGCAGGAAGCGGAAGCCGGCGAAGGCGAGGTCGGTCTGGATCACCACCTGCCGCCGCTGGCGCTTCCCGGTCAGCCGGGCAAAGCCCGCGGCGGCCTCGCCCAGCGGCGGACCCAGCACCTCGAGGAGCTCGCGCCCCTCCGGCGTCAGCGTCACGCCGCGGCGGTGGCGCCGGAACAGGCTGCGGCCCAGCGACTCCTCCAGCGCCTTGATGCGCTGGCTCAGGCGCGGCTGGCTCAGCCCGGCCTGTTCCGCGGCGAGCGACAGTTGCCCGCACTCCGCCACCAGGAGGAACAGGCAGAGATCGGCGGCATGGCGCGACAAGCTGGTATAAGATTTCCCAATGTCAGACATTAGATGATTTCCCCGTGACCATGGGGAAAAGTCAACTAGTCTCGCGCGGAGCTTCCTCCGGATTCCCAATGAAATATCGCCAATGCGCCATTCCGGCGCTGGCATCGACGTGCAGCGAGAGACAATGACAGACGCGACCCGCCCGAACATCCTGATCTTCATGGTCGACCAGCTGAACGGGACCTTCTTCCCCGACGGCCCGGCGGAGTTCCTGCATGTCCCGAACATCCGCGCGCTCGCAGACCGCTCGACCCGGTTCCGCAACGCCTATACCGCTTCGCCGCTCTGCGCCCCGGGGCGGGCGAGCTACATGTCGGGCCAGCTGCCCTCGCGCACCGGGGTCTACGACAATGCCGCGGAATTCGCCTCCTCGATCCCGACCTATGCCCATCACCTGCGCCGCGCGGGCTACCAGACCTGCCTCTCGGGCAAGATGCATTTCGTCGGGCCGGACCAGCTGCACGGCTTCGAGGAACGCCTGACCACCGACATCTACCCGCCGGATTTCGGCTGGACCCCGGATTACCGCAAGCCCGGCGAGCGGATCGAATGGTGGTATCACAACATGGGCTCGGTGACCGGCTCGGGCGTGGCAGAGATTTCCAACCAGATGGAATATGACGACGAGGTCGCCTATCACGCCACCCGCAAGATCTACGATCTCGGCCGAGGCCATGACGACCGGCCCTGGTGCCTGACGGTCAGCTTCACCCATCCGCACGACCCCTATGTGGCGCGGCGGAAATACTGGGACCTCTACGAGGAGTGCGACCGCCTGCTGCCCGAGGTCGCCGATCTCGGCTATGACAGTCAGGACCCGCATTCCAAGCGCATCTTCGATGCCAATGACTGGCGCAGCTTCGACATTTCCGAGGACGATATCCGCCGGTCGCGCCGCGCCTATTTCGCCAATATCTCCTATCTCGACGACAAGATCGGCGAGGTGATGGAGGCGCTGCGCGGCATCCGGCAGGAGGGGAACACCATCATCCTCTTGGTCTCGGACCATGGCGACATGCTGGGCGAGCGGGGCCTGTGGTTCAAAATGTCCTTCCTCGAAGGCTCGGCCCGGGTGCCGCTGATGGTCGCCGCGCCGCAGATGCCGCCGGGCCGCGTGGACGTGCCGGTCAGCAATATCGACATCTGCCCGACGCTCTGCGACCTCGCCGGGATCAGCCTCGACGAGATCCGCGACTGGACCGACGGCGAAAGCCTGGTTCCCTTGGCCTCGGGCGGCACCCGCGGGCCGGTGGCGATGGAATACGCCGCCGAGGCGAGCTATGCGCCGATGGTCTGCCTGCGCGAGGGGCGCTGGAAATACACGGCCTGCGCGCTCGACCCCGAGCAGCTTTTCGACCTCGACGCCGATCCGCATGAACTCGCGAACCTCGCCGGAAATCCGGCGCATGAGGCCACGCTCCAGCACTACCGCGCGATGGCAGAGGACCGCTGGGACCTCGCCCGCTTCGACGCGGAAGTGCGCCATTCCCAGGCGCGGCGCTGGATCGTCTACGAGGCGCTCAGGAACGGCAGCTATTTCCCCTGGGACTACCAGCCGCTGCAGAAGGCCTCCGAGCGCTACATGCGCAACCACATGGACCTCAACGTCGTCGAGGAGAACGCACGCTTCCCGCGCGGCGAATAGGCCGCCCCCGCTTTCCAAGTACCCCCGGCCCGGACGATGGGCGGCGCCGCCGGGGTTTTCCGATCCGTCCGACACAGGGAAACGCGAATGGCAAAAATCGAACCACCCCTCTCGCATCTGCCGATCAAGACGGCAGAGGGCGGGTTCTATCACGGCTTCTCGCTCGACGTGACCGTGACCTCGAAACTCGCCGTCGGCGGGCTGGTGCTCTGGGCGGTGGCCTTCCCGGCCCAGGCCGGGACCATCCTCGGCGGGCTGAACAAGTTCATCCTCGCGAATTTCGCCGCCTGGTACGTCTATGTGATGGCCTTCTTCGTCCTCGTCTGCCTCGCCCTGGCGCTCTGGCCCGCGGCCGGAAAGCTCAAGCTCGGCCATGACGACGAGACGCCGGAATTCGACAATTTCTCCTGGTTCTCCATGATGTTCGGCGCGGGCATCGGCGTCGGCATGCTGACCTGGGCGGTGGCCGAGCCGATCTACCATTTCCGCAACAACCCCGACGTGATCCAGGGGCTGGCGAGCGGCGAGAACATGGACAACTTCCTGAACGCCTACAAGTGGAGCTATCTCCACTGGGGCTTCTCGGCCTGGTCCTCCTATGCCGTCGCGGGCTTGGCGCTGGCCTATTTCACCTATCGCCGCGGCCTGCCGCTGACCATCCGCTCGTCGTTGACGCCCTTGTTCGGCAAGTCGCTCTCGGGTCCGCTCGGCCATCTGGTCGACATCGTCGCGGTGATCGCCACCATCCTCGGCGTGGCGCAGACGCTCGGCTTCGGCGTCGAGCAGTTCGTCGCCGGCATGAGCAAGATCGGCATCGGCGCCTGGCTGCTGAACGAGGAGGGCAACGCCTCGTCGCTGGGCATCATCGTCGCGCTGCTGATCATCATGGGCGCCTCGACGCTGTCGGCGCTCTCGGGCGTCGGCAAGGGCATCAAATGGCTGTCGAACCTCAACATGGCGCTGTCGATCTTCCTGCTGGCCTTCCTGACGATCTTCGGCGCGACCTGGTTCGGGTTCCAGGCGCTGGTCATGGGCACGCTCAACTACATCATGGAGCTGCCCTCGATGCTGCTGACCGTCTACCGGACCGACGGCACCGAGACCGGCGCGGCGCTCGAAGGCTGGCAGGGCGGCTGGACGGTGTTCTACTGGGCCTGGTGGGTCGCCTTCGCGCCCTTCGTCGGGCTGTTCCTCGCGCGCATCTCGCGCGGCCGGACGATCCGCGAATTCGTGCTCGGCGCGATGATCGTGCCCTCGATCATGTGCTTCGTCTGGTTCTCCTTCGGCGGCGGCACCGCGATCGACATGGAACTGAACGGCACGGCCGCGGGCGCGATCTTCGGCTCGACCGACGGCGCCAAGATCTTCACCATGACCGGGCTGATGCTGGGCGACCTGCTGGGCTGGGGCATGGCGGTGCTGATCGTCATCCTGCTGATGACCTATTTGGTGACCTCCGCCGACAGCGCCGTGCTGATCGTCAACACGATCAATGCCGCCGGCGACGAAGGGCCGAAGGCGCGGCCGCACATCATCTTCTGGGGCGTGACGCTGGGCGTCGTGGTGGCCGCGCTCCTGCTCGTTGGCGGGCTGACCGCGATCCAGACGGCGATGGTGATCGGCGCCCTGCCCTTCTCGGTGGTGATGCTGCTGATGTGCCTCGGGCTCTTCAAGGCGATCTACCGCGACGGGCTGCGCGCCCGCCATGGCGTCGCCGCAGTGACCGTCGACGGTCCGGAACTGGCCGCGGCAGCCGCCGAATGACCTTAGGGCACCGGCCGCAGCGGCGGCCGGTGCCTGCTTGACCTTCCTGCGCGGCGGCGGAACTCTGGCCCGGCCCGCAGACGGAAGGACAGACGCGCATGGACCAGATACTCCCGACGAACCCGCATCCCGCGGAAACGGCCGTCAGCCCGCGCGCGACGCCTGCGGTGCGGATCGATCCGGAAAAGCTCGCCGCCAACCTGTCCCGCATGGCCGCGATCGCCAAATCCGCCGGCGCCGAGCTGCACCCCCATGTGAAGACCCATAAGAGCATCGAGATCGCCCGCATGCAGATCGCGGCGGGCGCGTCCGGCGTGACGGCCTCGAAACCGTCCGAGGCGCTGGTCTTCGTCCGGGCCGGGCTGCCGTCGGTGACCGTCGCCTATCCGCTGATGCGGGCCGGCTCCGCGGCCGCGCTGATGACGGCCGCAAAGGGCTCGGGCACCCGGCTCCGCTTCATCGCCGCCCATGCGCTGCATCTGGAGGTTCTGGAAACGGCGGCGCGCCAGACCGGCAGCGTGGCGGAGGTCTTCGTCAAGGTGGATACCGGGCTGGGCCGGATCGGCGTCACCGCAGGCAGCGGCGCGGCCGCGGTTCTGGCCGGCATCATCGCCGGCACGCCCGACCTGCGCTATCTCGGCGTGCTGTCCCATGCCGGCCATGCCTATGGCGCGCCGGAGCCCGGGCGCCGCGCCGAAATCGCGGCGGGCGAGCTGGACCAGCTCCATGCCGCCCAGGCAGAAATTGCCCCGGTTCTGGAGATGCCAGGGCGCATCTCGGTCGGCTCGACGCCCACCTGCCTCGGCGCTCCGGTGCAGCGCGGCACGGACGAGCTGCGCCCGGGAAACTACGCCTTCCTTGACCTTACGGCCGTGCGGCTGGGCCTGTGCACCCCGGAAGAGATCGCGCTGTCGGTCGAGGCGACGGTTCTGTTCACGGCGCCCGGGCGGGCGGTGATCGATGCCGGCAGCAAGGTGCTGAGTTCCGACAAGGGGGCGCATGGCACCGGCGGCGATGTCGGCCACGGACAGATCGAGCTGCAGCGCGGCGGCCAGCGCCACATGCTGACCGTCCAAAGGCTGTCGGAGGAACACGGCGTGGTTGACGACCCCGAGGGACTTCTTGCCGTGGGCGAACGGGTCCGCGTCCTGCCGAACCACGCCTGCGCGGTCGTGGCCCTGGCGCCGCGGCTCTGGCTCGGCGAACGCGAACTGGCGGTGGATGCGCGGGGCTGCGTCGACTGACGCCCTCCGCCCCGACCGGGACGCGCCTTAAGCGTCCGGAAACCGGTGCGGAAGGCCATGCCCGGGACCGGCGCCAGAAGGCCGGGCGCCGCGACGTCGCGACGGTGCTGGCGGAGGCGCTGCCGAAGCGGCTGGCCGCGCATGTCGCCGCCGAGGCCGGGCTCCGGGGAAATCTCGCCGACTGCTCCGACAAGCTCCTGAAATCCTTCACCGACGGGCTTGCGGACTGGCGGCTGAAACCGACCGGCTCGGAGGGCTACCGCAAGGCCGAGGTGACGCTGGGCGGCATCGACACCGACGGGCTCGACGCCAGGACGATGGAAGCCAGGGCGGTGCCGGGCCTCCACGTCATCGGCGAAGCGATGGACGTGACCGGCTGGCTCGGCGGCTACAATTTCCAATGGGCCTGGTCCTCGGGCTGGGCCGCGGGCCAGGCCATCGCGCAGAAGCGCCGGGGCTGAGCGCCGCGCCGGGCCTTGCCCCCGGGCGCTGCAGGACCTGCTCGACGGCTCGAGCGCCGCCTTCTCGGGCTTCACGCGCGAGGCGCATTCGGTGATCGTCGCGCGGCTGGCCGGGATGCCGCCGGAGGTGCGGGCGGACTATGTCGAGCGGCTGAAGCGCTTCGGGACCTATCGCGGCGGGCGGCCGCATGACGGCGCGCGCAAATGGGACGGCCATGACCGGCCGCCGCATCCCCGCGACTGAGCGGATCAGGCGGCGGTGCGTCCGAAATTGACGGTGTTCCGCCCCTGCGCCTTGGCGCTGTAGAGCGCCTTGTCCGCGCGCTCCAGCAGGCGCTTCACCGAGGCGGTCAGCTGATCGGCCGCGACGGCCTCGCGCAGGGCGGGGATATCCGCGAAGGCGATGCCGATGCTGACCGTCACCGGCAGCAGGGCCGGTCCGGCCGCCATCGGATGGTCGGCAATGACGCGGCGCAGCCTGGCCGCGGCCAGCCGCACCCGGTCGGGATCGGTGTCGGGCATTGCGATCAGGAATTCCTCGCCGCCGATCCGGGCCAGCAGGTCATGCTTGCGGATATTGTCCGAAAGCCGGGCGGCGGTCTCCATCAGGACCCGGTCGCCAGCCGCATGGCCATGGGTGTCGTTGACCGCCTTGAACCGGTCGAGATCCAGCATCATCACCGCGAATCCGCGTCCTGTCTGCGCCGCGCGCCCGGCGATGCGGTCGAGATGCGGCATCGCATAGCGGCGGTTGTAGAGTCCGGTGAGCGGATCGCGCATCGCCTCGCGCAGCCCGTCCTCCACCCGGTTGCGCAGCCGGTCGCCATCGCGCTTGCGTGCCAGGTGCAGCCTGCTGCGCAGCGCCAGTTCCTCGGGGAGGAAGCCGTGGCGCATCACGTCATTGGCCCCGATGTCGAGCGCCATGGCCATGCGGCCGGCGCTCCCGTCCCGGCGTCCGGCGCGGCCATCGCAGACCAGGATCGCGGCGGCGGTGCGGCTGCTGCGGCGGCTGCGCAGCTCGGCCAGGAAGCGCAGGCTGTCATCGGGCTGGTCGGGATTGTCCTCGATGATGAACAGGTCCGGGGGGGCCNGGTCGAAGCGCAGGAACTGGTCGGTCATCAGCGGGCGCAGGGCGGCCTGCCAGGCGCGGCCCTTGACCGCACGCTGGGTGACGAGCGCGATGCGGGCCGGGTGGACGAAGGGCGTGCGGTCTTCCGCGAGCCCGAGCTGCTGTTCGGTGAGGCTGCGCGCGGCCAGTTCGTCGACGGCCGGGGCGCGTGGCCGGAACCGCCTCGCCGGGCATTCGTCCGGAGTCCGGGTGCAGCCGTGGCGACGGGGCAACCGGCGCGCGGGCCGGAAGTTCCCGGCAGCGGTCTGCCGGGTCTGGCTGTGCCGGGCGTCCTGGCGTGTCATGCTGGTCATCCGGAGGGCATTCCGCCGGTCCTGCCATGCCGTAGGGACGAGGTGCCAGTGTCCTGCCCGGGTCGTGGCGCGCAGACAGGCAATCTGCCGGATGGCGGACACGGGAAAGCACCGCGATGCGGTGCCCTGCAGCTCTCAGATTGTCTTGGGAAGATTGGCTCCGGCGGTAGGGATCGAACCTACGACCAATTGATTAACAGTCAACTGCTCTACCGCTGAGCTACGCCGGAACATTTCGGGCCTGAACCCCGGATTGCAGCAGGCAGCCAGCCTGAGAACCCGTTTCGGTGCCTGTGGCACCCAGCTTCCAGATCGGGGTGATCTGGCTCCGGCGGTAGGGATCGAACCTACGACCAATTGATTAACAGTCAACTGCTCTACCGCTGAGCTACGCCGGAACATTTCGGGCCTGAACCCCGGATTGCAGCAGGCAGCCAGCCTGAGAACCCGTTTCGGTGCCTGTGGCACCCAGCTTCCAGATCGGGGTGATCTGGCTCCGGCGGTAGGGATCGAACCTACGACCAATTGATTAACAGTCAACTGCTCTACCGCTGAGCTACGCCGGAACGCTGTGGGGGGCTATCTATCCAAGCGCCCCGGGGGGTGCAAGAGGCTTTTTCCGGCCGGATTCGCTTTTTTCTTCCTGACGTTTGGAAAAGCTGGCGCCCGGCGAAAGCGCGGGCTCCGCCGCGACCAGCCCGCGGCCTTCCATCTCCACCAGATGCGCCAGGAGGTTGCGCGCGGCGGCAGGCCAGAGCGCCCGGTCGGTGTCGTGGTAGATGCGCGCGGTCAGTCCGGGAAGGTCGCCGGGACCGGCGTCCAGCGCGGCGAGGATCTGCGCCTCGCGGCTCCGGCGATGGGCGACCAGCGCGTCACCCCTGGCCGTCCCAATGCAAGAGCTTGATCCTGTCGCCTTTGCGACCGCGAAACGCGAAGACGGCGCCGCTGGCGGGCTTCTGCCGCAGGACATCCTGCGCCAGCGCGGCCAGCCCGGCGATGCCCTTGCGCATGTCGGTGGTTCCGCAGGCGAGGTAGCCCCTGACCCCTGTGCCGGGCCCGATCATGCCGCCTCGACCGCCCGGATCAGCCGCGCCAGCTCCGCCTCCGGCAGGTCCGCACGGCAGCGCAGCTGCCGCCCGTTGGCAAGCACGATCGCGACCTCGCCAGCCAAGGACGCCATCGCGGTGGCGCGGTCACCGCTGGTGCTGTCTGCGGCGGCCAGCTCCACCGGCAGGGGGCCGTAGCCGCCGCCGCCGGGCGAGACCACTTCCAGCACGTCGCCCGCCTTCATCAGGCCGTCGCCGCGCTTGAAACTGTCATTGGTCGCGGTGAAATGGCTGCCGCCGCCTTCGCCGCCGCCCAAGAGGCCCCAGCTGCGCGATTCCGTGCGGGCGATGTCGACCGAGACGCGGCAGTCTTCCGTCGCGCGGTAGACCCGCCGCAGCCCCATGCCGCCGCGCCAGGTGCCCTCGCCCGCCGAGCCGTCGACCAGCTCGTAGCGGGTCAGCACCAGCGGATATTCCAGCTCCAGCGCCTCGACGGGGAGGTTCGAGGTGTTGGTGGCATGGACATGGATGCCATCGAGCCCGTCCGCACCGCGCCGCGCCCCGCCGCCACCGCCGATGGTCTCCAGATAGACCCAGAGATTGCCCTTTTCGGGACCGCTCTCGCGGGTTCCGGCGAAAACCGCCACGGTGCAGGCCGAGTTGGTGCAGGCCATCGCGCGGTCGGGCACCGCCTTGGCGAGCGCGCCGAGCACGAGGTCGGCGACCCGCTGGCAGGTCTGGACCCGGCCGTTCACCGGCGCGGGATGGGCGCAGTTCAGGATGGACCCCTTCGGCGCCGAGACGGTCAGCGGCCGCGACAGCCCCGAATTGGGCAGGATGGTCGGATCGACCACCGACTTGACGATGTAGTAGACCGTGGCCAGCAGCGCGGTCATCGTCATGTTGATGCCCGCCCGCACCTGCGGCGGCGCGTCGAAGTCGAGATCCATGGTCTCGCCCTCGATCTTCACCGTCACTTTCAGCGGCATCGGTTCGTCGATGTCGATGCCGTCGAAGACATCCTCGAAGGAATAGGTGCCGTCGGGCAGCTGGGCGATCCCGGCGCGCATCTTGCGCTCGGCATAGTCCAGCAGCTCGTCGCCCGCCGCCAGCACCGTGCCGACGCCATGCTTGGCGCAGAGCCCCTGGAAGCGCTGCACGCCGACGCGGTTCGCCGCCATCTGCGCGCGCAGATCCGACAGGCGTTCGCGCGGGACCTGGCAGTTCAGCAGCACCAGATCCTGCACGTCCTTCTGCAGCTTGCCCGCCCGGTAGAGGCGGATCGGCGGGATGCGCAGGCCCTCCTGATAGATGTGCTCGTGGCCACGGTCGGCGAAGTCGGAATGGTGGGCGAGGTTCACCGTCCAGGCCGCCAGCGCGCCGTCGACGAAGATGGGTTCCGCCAGCACGATGTCCGGCAGGTGGGTCCCGCCGCCCATGTAGGCGTCGTTGCCGATGAAGACGTCGCCCGGCTGCATGCCGTCGATGTCATGCAGCTCCAGCACCTTCGGCACGAATTCGATGAAGCTGCCCAGATGGATCGGGATATGCTCGGCTTGGCAGAGCGTGCGGCCCTCGCGGTCGAAGAGCGCGGTGGAACAGTCGCGGCGTTCCTTGATGTTGGTCGAGTAGGAGGCGCGCACCAGCGCCTCGCCGGTTTCGTCGACGATGGAGGAAAGCGCGGAGCCGATTACCTCGACGGTGATGGGATCGAGCGTGGCCGGGCGGTCGCCGGCCGGTTTTTCGAGGCGGGTCATGCGAGGTCCAGGATCAGGTTTTCGAAAGCGTCGACGCGGGCGGCGACGCCCGGCGGCACGAGGGTGGTGGTGTCCATCTGCTCGACCACGGCCGGGCCGGCGAATTCCATGCCGGGCAGCAGCTTCTCCCGGTCGTAGATCGGGCTTTCCGTGAAGGCGCCGGTTTCCGGGAACCAGATCTCGCGCGCCCCGATCACGGCGGCGGAGGCAGCGGCATCGCCCAGCGGGCGTTCCGGCAGCTGCGCCTTCTCGACGAGCCCCAGGGCCTCGGCGCGGAAGGTCACCGCGTTGATCTTCTCGCCCTCGGCGGTGAAGCCGTAGAGCCGTTCATGCTCGGCCTCGAAGCCCGCGATCAGCTGCGCGAGGCTGTCCAGATCGAACGCGCCCGGCCCGACCGGCACCGACAGCTCGTAGTTCTGGCCCTCGTAGCGCACGTCGATGGTCAGGATCACCCGGCGCGCGGTTTCGGAGATGCCCTCGGCCTCGAACCAGGCGCCCGCCTTTGCGACCACCTCGTCCAGAGCCGTCTGGATTGCCGGGATCGACTCCGCGACCAGCGGCGTCAGGCGGGTGACCGGGAAGCTGGCGCGCAGGTCGGTCAGCAGGAGCCCCATGGCGCAGAGCGTTCCGGGCGTCCGCGGCACCAGCACGCGGGTCATGTCCAGTTCCTGCGCCAGCCGCACGGCATGGAGCGGGCCGGCGCCGCCGAAGGCCATCAGGACGTAGTCGCGCGGGTCATAGCCGCGCTGCACCGAGATCACCCGGATTGCGCGGGCCATGTTCGCCGTGACGACCGAAATGATGCCCTGCGCGGTCTCCATCACGCCCATGCCGAGACCGTCGGCCATCTTGCCGATCGCCTCCATGGCGAGGTCGCGGTGAACTTCCATGCGGCCGCCGAGAATATGGGTCGGGTTCAGCACCTGCAGCGCGATATTGGCATCGGTCACGGTCGGCTCGGCATTGCCCTTGCCGTAGCAGACCGGGCCCGGATCGGCGCCGGCGCTCTGCGGGCCAACCTTGAGGAAGCCGCCGGTGTCGATCCGCGCGATCGAGCCGCCGCCGGCGCCCACGGTGTGGATGTCGAGCATCGGCGCCTTGATCGGATAGCCGTGGACCACGGCCTCGTTTGCCTGGCTGGTCGCGCCGCCGGTCATAAGCGCCACGTCCGAAGAGGTGCCGCCCATGTCGAAGGTGATGATGTCGGGGAAGCCTGCCTGGTTCCCCAGCGCCTCGGCCGCGACGACGCCGGTCGAGGGGCCGCTGAGCACGGTGCGCACCGGCGCATCGGCAGCGGCCTCGAAGCTTGCCACGCCGCCGTTCGACTGGGTCAGGTGCGGCGCGGATTTCAGCCCCAGCTCGTCGAGCCGCAGCGACAGGCGGTGGATGTAGCGGTGCATCAGCGGGCCGAGATAGGCGTTGACCGTCGCGGTCGACAGCCGCTCGAATTCGCGGAATTCGGGGGCGATCTCGTGGCTGGTGCAGAGGAAGGCCTCGGGCAGGATCTCCGCGACGATCTCCTTGGCGCGCTTCTCGTGAGCGGCATTGATGAAGGCATAGAGGAAGCAGATGGCGACCGCTTCGACGCCTTCGGCCTTCATCGCCTCGGCGGCCCCGCGCACCGCCGCCTCGTCAAGCGGCAGCTCGACTTCGCCGGTATGCAGCAGGCGCTCGGGCACGCCGAAGCGCAGGTGGCGCGGCACCAGCGTCAGCGGCTTGTCGGCGAAGATGTCATAGAGGCTCGGACGCTTCTGGCGGCCGATTTCCAAGAGGTCGCGGAAGCCGTCGGTGGTGATCAGCCCGACCTTGGCGCCGCGGTGCTGGATCAATGCGTTGGTGGCGACGGTGGTGCCATGGCCGAAATAGCCGATCTCCTTCAGCGGCGCGTCGGTGGCGCCGCCATGGACCCGCATGCCTTCCTCGACGCCCTGCGCGATGCCGCGCGAAGGATCGTCCGGCGTCGAGGACACCTTCCAGATCTTCACCCGTCCCTCGGTCTCGTCGAACATGCAGACATCGGTGAAGGTCCCGCCGCTGTCCACGCCCACGCGCCACTTGCCCATTCTCGTCTCCGGTTGCGGAATTTCTTGCGTCTTCTCTCGTATACATGAAGAATACGCATGGCGGACGAGGATAGGAAAAACTGACATTGGGACCGGTAACTATGCCATTTGCACATTTTGAAGGCGTTTTAGCGCTACAATTGGCGCCGATCACGGCGCAATTCCCAGAAATCAGGCCACGATTCGCAAAGCCCCGTGCATTGCGCGCGCCGAATGTGAGGGTGAAGCCATGACGACCGTGATCAAGGACAGCGCCCGGGTGCGGGCCTATGACCGGATCCGGGCCGGGATCCTCAACGGCGACTTCCCGGCCGGCTCCTTCATCGAGGAGGCCCAGGCCTGCGCCCTGGCAGAGGTGTCGCGGACGCCGGTGCGCGAGGCGCTGAACCGGCTGGCGGCGGAGGGGTTCCTCGACATGCTGCCCCGGCGCGGCGCCATGGTGCGCCACGTCACCGCGCAGGAGCTGGTCGATCTCTACGGCGCGCGCAAGCTGATCGAGGGCCATGCCGCCGAGGTGATCTGCGAGTCCGGCCTCGGCGCGCCGGAGGAGATGAGGCAGCTTGCCGTGCAGATGGAGGCGACCTCGCCCGAGGATGCCCTGACGCAGGTCGAGCTGAACGGCCGCTTCCATGCCGTGCTGATGGCGCATTGCAACAACCAGATCCTGATCCGCATGGCCGAGAGCCTGTCGGCGAGCGTGACCCGGATCGGCTTCTCGGCCTTCTCGATCGACCAGGACCGCAAGGCGGTGATCGACCGCGAGCACCGCGCGCTGATCGAGGCGCTCGATGACGGCGATGCCGCCCGCGCCCGCGAGATCCTCAAGCTCCACCTCGAAGCTCCGGCGCATATCCTGGCGAAGCTCCCCCGCTAGGTTCCCAGCCCGGGGCGCTGCATGTGCCGGACACGGAAAGCGCCGCCGCGGCGCGGCCCGGATGATGCCGGCCCCCTGCGCCGGCCCGCCACGCAGCGCTCGCAAGGCCCGCGAGCGCCTCCGCGCCGCCGCTGCCGAAGATCAGGTCGTCGCCGTCGCTGCCCGACAGCGCCATCGCCGCGAGCATCGCGCCGGTCCAGACCGTGCCGTCCTCGAAGCGGATCTCGCGGATCGCCATGGCCGGGTCCGGACCGGTGCCAAGATCCAGCCGGTCCGCGGTACCGGCGATTTCCAGGGTGACGGTCTCGCGCCCGCGCACCAGCTGCACGTCCTCCGGCACGAGGCCCGCGCCCATCAGCACCACGTTCGCGCCTGCGGCATCCTCGATCCGGTCCTGGCCGCTGCCGCGCCCGAAGCGGTAGGCGTCATCGCCGCCCTGCCAGCCCCGCCTGCGCCAGGCCGAGCCGGTCCGGCAGGCCGTCTAGGCCGATGGCCGCGAGGAAGTCCTCCTGCCAGCCGCCGTGATCCGCGATCCAGGGCCATTTCACCGCCAGCGCACAGGCAGACAGGGCCCGGCGGCCGGTGGCGCGGCGCGTCAGGTGGTCGACCAGATCCTCGGCGCGGCCCAGCCGGAGCCAGAGATCGGGGCAGCGCCTCTTCAGCCAGAGGAGTTTCGCCACCTGCATTTCGGGCGACATGCGCCCTCCCTGCAGACGGATCAGCCGGTGGCCGGTGGCCGTGCAGATCGCGGCCTCTTCCGCGGCCCGGCGGTCGCACCAGGCAATGGTGTCGCGCCCGCCCTCGGGGAGCGGCAACGGCGCGCCGCTGCGGTCTGACAGCACCAGCGAGCAGGTTGCCCCGAAGGCCAGCCCCTTTACCGCCGGCACCGCAATGCCGCTCGAGGCCATGGCGCCGGGGGGCGCCGCCCGGCGGTCAGGACCCGGCGGCGGCCGGGCGGGGGGAATAGCGGTAGCCGATGCCGTAAAGCGTCTCTATCGCGCTGAAGTCGGGGTCCACGGCGCGCATCTTCTTGCGCAACCGCTTGATATGGCTGTCGATCGTGCGGTCGTCGACATAGATGTTGTCGTCATAGGCGACGTCCATCAGCTGGTCGCGCGACTTCACGACGCCGGGGCGCTGCGCCAGCGCGACGAGCAGCTGGAATTCGGTGGCGGTCAGCGTGACCGGCGCGCCACGCCAGGTGACGGAGTGCCGTTCGGGGTCCATGCTGAGTTCCCCCCGGACCATCGTCGCGGTCTCCGCGTCCGGCTCGGGCTGCGCCGCCGGAGCGGCGGGGGCGGGGGCTGCATCCAGATGGCGGCGGGCGCGGCGCAGGTTGGCGCGGATGCGCTCCAGCAGCAGCCGCTGGGCAAAGGGCTTGTGCACGTAGTCGTCGGCGCCGAGCCGGAGTCCCAGCGCCTCGTCGATCTCGTCGTCGCGGCCGGTGACCATGATGATCGGGAAGTCCCATGCGGTCCGGATCCGGCGGACCAGCTCCATCCCGTCCATGCCGGGCATCACCAGATCGATCAGCGCGATGTCGGGGACGTTCGCGGCCATGCCGTCATAGGCGGATTGGCCGTCGGGATAGGCATCGACCGCGTAGCCTTCGGCTTCGAGCATCAGCGCCACGGTCTTCATGATCGATGGATCGTCCTCGACCACCGCCGCGCGTATCCGCGGCCGGGAATCCTGTTGTCGCGAAACCGACCCTGTTGCCGTACCGGCCATGATGCACCCCCAAATAGACTTGTGATTCGCTATTCCCACCCGGGGCTTTCTACCGTGGGGGTTCCAAACGAATTGCTAACCGGGCTGGGGGTTAAGCAAGTTTGCGCAAACATGTACGTGGTTGCGCTAACTCGTAAAATCCGTCCTATTCACCGGTTTTTAGGTCATGTTATACGACCTGTACGTCAATTCTGCGGTCCCGTTCGCATGGACCGGCCAGCGCGTAACGCGTTTCACCCGCAGTATGCGGAACTCAGGAGCTACGAGATGGACATCGGACGTGTGAACCCGGCGCACAAGCTGGAAGACCAGGGCATTGCCGGGCTCGGCACCGTTTACTACAACCTGACGGAGTCCGCGCTTGTCGAGGCGGCCCTGAAGCGCGGCGAAGGCGAGCTGGGCCAGGGCGGCACCTTCCTCGTCTCCACCGGCAAGTTCACCGGCCGCTCGCCGAAGGACAAGCACGTCGTCAAGACCGAGTCCGTCGCCGACACCATCTGGTGGGAGGCAAACGCCGAAATGTCCCCGGCCGGGTTCGACGCGCTCTATGCCGACATGCTCGAGCACATGAAGGGCAAGGACATGTTCGTCCAGGATCTCTTCGGCGGCGCCGATCCCGAGCATCGCCTCGATGTCCGCATGGTGACCGAGCTCGCTTGGCACAACCTGTTCATCCGCCACCTGCTGCGCCGTCCGTCGCGCGAGGAGCTGGACGGGTTCGCGCCCGAGTTCACCATCATCAACGTGCCGTCCTTCAAGGCCGATCCGCCAAGCATGACTGCAAGTCCGAGACCGTCATCGCGCTGAACTTCGACAAGAAGGTCATCCTGATCGGCGGCACCGAATATGCCGGCGAGAACAAGAAATCCGTGTTCACGCTGCTCAACTACATCCTGCCCGAGAAGGGCGTGATGCCGATGCACTGCTCGGCGAACCACGCCAAGGGCAACCCGGTCGACGCAGCGATCTTCTTCGGCCTGTCCGGCACCGGCAAGACCACGCTTTCGGCGGATCCGGACCGCGTGCTGATCGGCGACGACGAGCATGGCTGGTCCGAGCGCGGCACCTTCAACTTCGAGGGCGGCTGCTACGCCAAGACGATTTCCCTGTCCCCCGAGGCGGAGCCGGAGATCTACGCGACCACCAAGAAGTTCGCGACCGTCATCGAGAACATGGTCTACGACAAGGAGACCAAGGAACTCGATTTCGAGGATGACAGCCTGACGCCGAACATGCGCTGCGCCTACCCGCTGGACTACATCTCCAACGCGTCGGAGACCGGTCTGGGCGGCCATCCCAAGAACATCATCATGCTGACCTGCGACGCCTTCGGCGTGCTGCCGCCGATCGCGCGGCTGACCCCGGCGCAGGCGATGTACCACTTCCTGTCGGGCTTCACCTCGAAGATGGCCGGCACCGAGCGCGGCGTGACCGAGCCGCAGCCGGTCTTCTCGACCTGCTTCGGCGCGCCCTTCATGCCGCGCCGCCCGGAAGTCTACGGCAACCTGCTGCGCGACAAGATCGCCAAGCACGGCGCGACCTGCTGGCTGGTCAACACCGGCTGGACCGGCGGCGCCTACGGCACCGGCTCGCGCATGCCGATCAAGGCGACCCGCGCGCTGCTGACCGCCGCGCTCGACGGCTCGCTGAACGAGGCGACCTTCCGCAAGGATCCGAATTTCGGCTTCGACGTGCCGGTCACCGTGCCGGGCGTGGATGCCGGGCTGCTGGACCCGCGCTCGACCTGGGCGGACAAGGACGGCTACGACGCCAACGCGGCCAAGCTGGTGAAGATGTTCTCGGACAACTTCGAGCAGTACCTGGCGCATATCGACGAAGACGTGAAGGCCGTCGCCATCGGCTGACCGCCCGCCGCATCGCGATGAAACAAGGAGGCCCCGGGTCAAGCCCGGGGCTGCCGCATGTCTAGAGGCCGGCGATGCCGCGCCGCACCAGGTTCAGCCCGGCCAGGATCAGCACGACCAGCGTGCAGCGGCGGAACAGCTGCTCGTCCATCCGGCCGCGCGCCTGCATGCCGACGAAGAGCCCGGCCATCGCCGGGACCACCATCGCCGCGCTGAGCGGCAGCGTCTGGGCGTTCAGCACGCCGGAGCGCAGATGCGCCAGCGCCAGCACGCAGGCCCCGGCGAAATAGACCACGCCCTGCACCCGCACGGATTCGTCCTTGGTCGCGCCGCTGGCCGACAGATAGGCCACGGTCGGCGGCCCCCAGACCCCCGACAGCCCGCCGATCACCCCGGCGACCGTGCCGACGGCGATCTCGATCCGCGTCTTCAGATGCGGCGGCACGCTGAGCCGCCGCCCGGTCAGCTGCCAGATCGCGAAGCCGGTGATCGCGCCCCCCAGCGCCAGGAACAGCAATGTCTGCGGCAGGACCGAAACCAGCTGCGCCGAGAGCGCGATGAAGGCCAGCACGATGGCGATGTAGCGCCAGTAGCGCTTCGCCGCGTCTGCGGCATGGTCCAGCCCGCCGCCGAAGGCCTGGATCACGTTGGTCACCAGAGTCGGGATGATCAGCAGCGCCAGCGCGAACTCGCCGGGCAGGAAGGTGGCAAGGCCCGAGATCATGATCATCGGCATGGCAAAGCCCGTCGCGCCCTTCACGAAGGCGGCCAGGACGGTGATTGCAACTGCAGCAACCGCGCCGGCGGGACCGGTCGGCCAGAATAGTGTAAGATCCATGAAACGTCCTTTCGGACTCAGGCATATCCGCATCGGACAGCCTGTGCAGCGCAAATCCGGTACGACATTTTATATCCTTTTGGAGTATACAATTGAAAATATCTTGCGCTGCGACTGCGAAATGATTAGACGGCCCTGACTGAACAGCGAAGGAACCGAACGATGCCCCATGACGGACAGAGCCTGCCCGCGGACGTCTCCACGATCCTCCCCGATCTTCTCGAGCTGACCGCCGCCGCGGTCGCCCCCGCCGAGGCCGTGCTGGCCAAGGCGAAGGAGGCGCTGAAGGCCAAGGTTACCGAGGAGGGCCGCATTTCCGGCAAGCTCCTCGAGCTTCACCAGTCCTCCGCCCACGGCCTTGCCTGGCTGGCCACCTATGTCGAGGCGCTGCGCCAGATGCGCGCCTGGGCCGGGCGTCTGAGTGACGAGGGCAAGCTCGGCGAGATCGAGCAGCTGATCCTCCAGATCGGCTTCGGCGAGTATCTGAGCCAGATCGAGGGCGGCATCCCGATGTGGCAGGCCGAGTTCTTCCGCCTGCGCGACCTGGGGCTGGACGCGTCCGGGCTTGGCACCGATGCCGTCGCGGCGCTGATGGCCGGGGGCAACACCACCCAGGCCCGCGTCCGTCTCGTCGAGCTGATGCAGGAGCAGTCGGCGAACACCACGCTGGGCAATTGCGGCCTCGACGAAGAGCTGGAGATGATCCGCGAGCAGTTCCGCCGCTACGCGCTCGACAAGGTCATCCCGCATGCCCATGAGTGGCACCTGAAGGACGAGCTGATCCCGATGGAGGTCATCGAGGAGCTCGCCGGGATGGGCGTCTTCGGCCTGACCATTCCCGAGGAATACGGCGGTTTCGGCCTGTCGAAAGCCTCGATGTGCGTCGTCTCCGAGGAGCTGTCGCGCGGCTATATCGGCGTCGGCTCGCTTGGCACCCGCTCGGAAATCGCGGCAGAGCTGATCATCTGCGGCGGCACCGAAGCGCAGAAGGAAAAATGGCTGCCGCAGCTCGCCTCGGGCGAGACACTGCCGACCGCGGTCTTCACCGAGCCGAATACCGGCTCGGACCTCGGCAGCCTGCGCACCCGCGCGGTGAAGGGCGAGGACGGCGACTGGACGGTGACCGGCAACAAGACCTGGATCACCCATGCGGCGCGCACCCATGTCATGACGCTGCTGGCGCGGACCAATCCGGAGACCTCGGATTACAAGGGCCTGTCGATGTTCCTGGCGGAGAAGACCCCGGGCACCGACGAAGAGCCGTTCCCGACCCCCGGCATGACCGGCGGCGAGATCGAGGTTCTGGGCTATCGCGGCATGAAGGAATACGAGCTCGGCTTCGACGGGTTCAAGGTCAAGGGCGAGAACCTGCTGGGCGGCGTCGAGGGCCAGGGCTTCAAGCAGCTGATGGAGACCTTCGAATCCGCGCGCATCCAGACCGCGGCCCGCGCCATCGGCGTGGCGCAGTCGGCGATGGACGTCTCGATGCAATACGCCATCGACCGCAAGCAGTTCGGCAAGTCGCTGATCGATTTCCCGCGGGTGGCCGGCAAGCTCGCCATGATGGCCGTCGAGATCATGATCGCACGTCAGCTGACATACTTCTCCGCCTGGGAGAAGGACAACGGCCACCGCTGCGACCTCGAGGCCGGGATGGCCAAGCTGCTCGGCGCCCGCGTCGCCTGGGCCTGCGCCGACAACGGCCTGCAGATCCATGGCGGCAACGGTTTCGCGCTGGAATACCAGATCAGCCGCCTGCTCTGCGATGCACGGATCCTCAACATCTTCGAGGGCGCCGGCGAAATTCAGGCCCAGGTGATCGCGCGCCGCGTCCTGGGGTGAGGTTGTTTCTGGACATATTCGCAAAATCGACATACAACTAGAACGTGCCACGCTCGTGCCAACCACGTGAGTTCAGGCACGCGCCCCGGTCGGAAACGGTCGGGGCATCCTTTTATCCACAACCTGCTTTGGTCCGCGGCGCGGATCGGGTAGGGGCGGCGGAGACCGATGAAAGGATCCGCCATGGCCGGCCCAGCGAAACTTGTCCCCAGCTTCGATCCCGAGCGCACGCTCTGCGGCGATCCGCGGCTGATCCGCATCGCCGGTGTGGACGAGGTCGGGCGCGGCCCGCTTGCCGGGCCGGTCACCGCGGCGGCGGTGCGGCTCGATCCTGAGCGGGTGCCCGCGGGGCTGAACGACTCCAAGGCGCTCAAGCCGGCGCAGCGCGAGGCGCTGGCGACGGAGATCCTGGCAGTGGCCGATGTCTGCATCGCCCATGCCAGCGTCGAAGAAATTGATGAAATCAATATCTTGCAGGCCACGTTCCTGGCGATGCGCCGGGCGGTCTCCGGGCTTTCGGCGGTGCCGGACCATCTGCTGATCGACGGCAACAAGGTGCCGCCGGGGATGCCGTGCCCGGCCGCGCCTCTGGTCAAGGGCGACGCCAAATCGCTCTCCGTCGCGGCTGCGTCCATCGTCGCGAAAGTGGCCCGCGACCGGATCATGGCGGAGCTTGCCGCCGAATGTCCCGGCTATGGATGGGAGCGGAACGCGGGTTACCCCACGAAGGCACATGTTGTTGCGCTGAAGTCACTGGGGATAACACCATATCACCGCAGATCCTTCGGTCCCGTACACAAGATATTGTGCGGTGACACAGAATAGAGATTGGCTCTAACGTCTTGAAGCGGAAAAGAAATTGACTGCGACTCGCGACTGACTCATGTTATCCACAATAACAGCGTGGATAACCGCGCGTCCGCGAGGCAGATCGAACAATGAAAAGAACCAAGTCTGAGGGCATGTCGCTGCCTCTCAACGAAATCATGTTGGGTGATTGCATCGAGATCATGAACCGGATGCCCGAAGCTTCCGTCGACCTGATCTTCGCAGATCCGCCCTACAACCTGCAGCTTCGCGGGGATCTCCACCGGCCGGATAATTCCAAGGTCGACGCCGTGGACGATCACTGGGACCGCTTCGACACTTTCGCGGCCTATGACCGGTTTACCCATGCCTGGATGGAGGCCGCGCGCCGCATCCTGAAGCCGAACGGCGCGATGTGGGTGATCGGCAGCTATCACAACATCTTCCGCGTCGGCGCGGCGCTTCAGGACCAGGGATTCTGGATCCTCAACGACGTGGTCTGGCGCAAGTCGAACCCGATGCCGAACTTCCGCGGCAAGCGGCTGACCAACGCGCATGAGACGCTGATCTGGGCGTCGAAATCGGAAAACTCGAAATACACGTTCAACTACGAGGCCGTGAAGGCCATGAACGACGACGTGCAGATGCGCTCGGACTGGGTGATCCCGATCTGCACCGGCCACGAGCGGCTGAAGGACGACGCGGGCAACAAGGCGCATCCGACCCAGAAGCCCGAGGCGCTTCTCCACAGGGTGCTGGTCGCGACGACCAATCCCGGCGACGTGGTGCTCGACCCGTTCTTCGGCACCGGCACGACCGGCGCCGTGGCCAAGCGGCTGGGCAGGGACTTCATCGGCATCGACCGCGAGGAGGCCTATGCCGAGGTGGCCCGCAAGCGGATTGCCAAGGTGCGCAAGGCCACCAGCGACGCGCTGGAGGTCACCAAGGGCAAGCGGGCCGAGCCGCGCGTGCCCTTCGGGCAGCTGGTCGAGCGCGGCATGCTCCAGCCCGGCGACGTGCTGTTCTCGCCGCGCAACCAGACCGCCAAGGTCCGCGCCGACGGCACGCTGATCGCCTCCGACTGCAAGGGGTCGATCCACCAGGTCGGCGCCGCGCTCGAGGGCTCGCCCTCCTGCAACGGCTGGACCTACTGGAGCTACAAGCGCGACGGGGTCATGGTCCCGATCGATGTCCTGCGCCAGCAGATCCGCGCGGAAATGAAGTAAGCAATTTCAAACAAAAAAACGAGGGACAGCCGCGACCCCGCAAAGGGGCGCGCACCATCGCCTGTGACTGGCGGGGGCTCCGGCCTCCGCCATTTTTTTCGGTCGGTGCGGGGCGGGGCGCGCGGGAAATCGGCGCAGCCCCTTGCCCGCCGTGAATTGGTCGACCAATTTACCCGCAATCAGGAAACCGGAAGCGGAACAGCCGACATGACCCATATCCTCGCCATCGACCAGGGCACCACCTCCACCCGCGCCATCCTGTTCGGCGCGGACATGGCGCCCGGCGCCATGGCGCAGGAGGAATTCGCCCAGCATTATCCGGACAATGGCTGGGTGGAGCATGATCCGGCGGATATCTGGGCCACGGTGCGCTCGACCTGCAAGGGGGCGCTGGACAAGGCCGGGATCGGCGCGGCGGACGTCACTGCGATCGGCATCACCAACCAGCGCGAGACCGTCGTGGTCTGGGACCGCGAAACCGGCGCGCCCGTCTACAACGCCATCGTCTGGCAGGACCGCCGCACCGCGAAATGGTGCCACGAGCTGCACGAGGCCGGGCACGAGGCACTGGTTGCGGAGAAGACCGGGCTGCTGCTCGATCCGTATTTCTCCTCGACCAAGCTGGCCTGGATCCTCGACAATGTCGACGGCGCGCGGGACAAGGCCGAGGCGGGCAAGCTGCTCTTCGGCACCATCGACACGTTCCTGATCTGGAAGCTCACCGGCGGCCGTGCCCATGTCACCGACGCGACCAATGCCTGCCGCACGATGCTCTACGACATCCACAAGGGCGGCTGGTCGACCTCGCTCTGCGAGCTCTTGCGCATCCCGATGAACATGCTGCCCGAGGTGCTGGACAGCGCCGCCGAGTTCGGCACCACCGACCCGGAGGTCTTCGGCGCCGCCGTGCCGATCCTCGGCGTGGCTGGCGACCAGCAGGCGGCGACGATCGGCCAGGCCTGCTTCGAACCGGGGATGCTGAAATCGACCTACGGCACCGGCTGCTTCGCGCTGCTCAATACCGGCGCCGAACCGGTGCAGTCCGGCCACCGCCTGCTGACCACCATCGCCTACCAGTTCGACGGCAAGCCCACCTATGCGCTCGAAGGCTCGATCTTCGTCGCCGGCGCGGTGGTGCAATGGCTGCGCGACGGGCTGAAGATCATCGACAGCGCCGGCCAGACCCAGGGCATGGCCGAAGAGGCCGATCCGCACCAATCGCCGATCCTGGTCCCGGCTTTCACCGGGCTCGGCGCGCCCTATTGGAATCCCGATGTCCGCGGCGCTGTCTTCGGGCTGACGCGCAATTCGGGGCCGGCGGAATTCGCCCGCGCGGCGCTGGAAAGCGTCGGCTACCAGACCCGCGACCTCTTGGAGGCGATGCATGCCGACCTGCCGGCGAAGGAGACCGACCCGGTGCTGCGCGTCGATGGCGGCATGGTGGCCAGCGACTGGACCATGCAATTCCTTGCCGACATTCTCGATGCGCCGGTCGACCGGCCGGAAATCACCGAGACCACGGCGCTCGGCGCTGCCTGGCTCGCGGGGATGAAGGCCGGGGTCTATCCCGACCAGGCGGAATTCGCGAAACGCTGGGCGCTGGAGCGCCGCTTCGAGCCGGCCATGAAGCCGGAGGCCCGCGAGGCGAAATACGAGGCGTGGAAACGCGCCATTGCCGCGGTGCAGGCAGCATGATCGCGCCGTTCTCCCTCCGCCTGCCGGGCGACATCCGCTTCGGCCGCGGCACCGCCGCCGGGGCGCTGCCCGAGATCGCGTCGCTGGCGGGCCGCATCCTCGTCATCCATGGCCGGGACGCGGGACAACGGTCCCGTCCGCGCCACCGCGCCTGCAGGGCGGTTCCCGGTCCGGGGGCCCGGCAGGCACGGACGGCCGGACGGCAACGGCAAGGGCGGGACAGTCCCCCGCAGGCCCGCCCTTGCCGCACATCCGCGCCGCCATTTACCAACCCCGCCTTATCCGGCTTGCAGAAACAGCTCCTTTACCTCCGCCGACCTAGACTGCCCCCTGCCGGTCCGCAGCCCAGCGCAGGCCGGGCGGCCGTCATATCCGCCCGCAAGCCGCTCGGGCGTCCGGCCAGATGTGGGGGACTGACCAGGTGGGTGCTTACGGGGATCGTGCGGCCTTCGCGGAAACGGCGCTGGAAGGCATGTCCTCCGGGATGGCCCTGATCGGCGCGGATGGCGTCCTGCGCTGGCACAACGCGGCCTTCGCCCGGCAATTGCGTCGGCAGGACCCCGCCGGGATCGCCGGCTGTGCGGCCGAGACGCTGTGGCAGGACGGCGACCGGGACGATTTCCGGGCCTTCGCTGCCGCGCTGTGGCAGCGCGACGCCCCGTCGGACAGCCTGGTCCTGGCCGCCGGGTGCCCCGCGGCGCATGTCGCGGCGCAGCCCGCTCGGGGTGGCGCCGAAGGCGCGGCGGAATTCCCGGCTGAACCGCGCCTGGTCCGAGAATCCGCAGGCAAAGGCGATCTCGCCGACACCCAGATGGTCCCGGTCCGGGTCCTCCAGCATCTGCCGCGCCATCTGCAGGCGCCGCTCCTCGATCGAGCGGCGCACCGTCGTGCCCTCGCGCGCGAAGACCCGGTTGAGATGGCGCTGCGAGATGTTCAGCGCCGCGGCGATCGCGGCGGCCGACAGCGCCGGATCGCCCAGATGGTCGGCGATCCAGGCCTGGGCGCAGAGGAAATGGGTCGCGCGGCGTGCCTCTCTGCCCTGCGGGCGCCGCCCGAAGAGCTCGGCGATCAGCCCCAGGCCGTGATCGTGCAGCTCGGCCTCGTCCGCGGGGCGGGCCCGGTCGAGGAAGACCAGCGCGGCGGCATAGCCGATGCCGGGCTCGGTCCGGGCGGCGATGCCGCGCGCGGCGCAGTCGGCATGGAGCCGTGCGGAGGAGGAAATGACATCGATCCGCTCGGGCGAGACGCCCGGCAGGACCGGCGGTTCGGAGGGGTCGAAGACAGCGATGCGGCCGGCATCAGGCATCGGCGCTGCGCCCGTCTCGAGGGCCAGGGAAACACGTTTCAGCATGTGGGGGCGGGCGGCGGGGCCGCTATTCCTTTTCCATTGTGCATTGCAGCGGATGCTGGTGGCGGCGGGCGAAATCCATCACCTGCCCCACCTTGGTCTCCGCCACCTCGAAGGAGAACACGCCGACGACGGCGACGCCCTTCTTGTGGACGGTCAGCATCAGTTCGAAGGCCTGGCTGTGGCTCATGCCGAAGAACCGTTCGAGCACGTGCACGACGAACTCCATCGGCGTGTAGTCGTCGTTCAGGATCAGCACCTTGTAGAGCGGCGGACGCTTGGTCTTCGGCCGCGTCTTGGTGATGACCCCGGTGTCGTTGTCGGTCTTGCCGTCCTTGCCGGACATGATCGGGTCGATTAGAGGCACTTACGCGGGCTCCGGAGCTCTTCTAATTCTCTCAGGTGCAGCACAATATACGCCGGCGCCCCGATGATGAAAGGGGTTTGCGCCGCCATGGTGACACTAGTTACCGAGTCGGTCCCGAGAATAGGTGGCAAATGGTCAAGAATGTTACAACGGTGGCCTTCGATGCGGATGACACGCTGTGGCACAACGAGCAGTTCTTCAAGCTGACGGAGGCGCGATTCGCGGAGCTTCTCGCCGATTACGCCGGGCAGGACCACCTGGCCGAGCGCCTCCTGGCGGCGGAACGGCGCAATCTCGGCCCCTACGGCTACGGCATCAAGGGCTTCATGCTGTCGATGATCGAGACCGCGCTCGAAGTCACCGAGAACCGCGTCCCCGGCAAGGTGATCCAGGAGATCATCGAGGCCGGCCAGGAGATGCTGCGCCATCCGATCGACCTGCTGCCCCATGCCCGCGAGGCGGTCGAGGCGGCCGCCGGAACGCACCGGGTGCTGCTGATCACCAAGGGCGACCTTCTCGACCAGGAACGCAAGCTCGCGCAGTCGGGCCTGGGCGACCTGTTCGACGGGGTGGAGATCGTCTCTGAGAAATCCGAGGCGACCTACCGCGCGGTCTTCGCCCGCCACGGCCAGGACCCGGAGCGGGCGCTGATGGTCGGAAATTCGCTGCGCTCGGACATCCTGCCGGTGATCGGCATCGGCGGCTGGGCGGCCTTCGTGCCCTATCACCTGAGCTGGGCGCTGGAACATGCCGAGGCGCCCGAGGGCCATCCGCGCTACCGCGAGCTGGCAGATCTCGGCGCCCTGCCCGGCATGCTGCACCCGGACGGAGACTGACGCGCCTAGCCGCTGCGCGCGGCCATCGCCGCGGTGTCGCGGAACATGATGCGCTGGCGGCCGGTCTCGATCAGCCCCTCGCGCTTGAGCCGCGACAGCGCCCGCCGGCGCGGGGTGCCGTCGGGGCGGCTGGCGATCATTGCCATGCAGGCGTCGAGGCTGCCGTCGTCCATGGCTGCCGGTGCCATGCCGTCGAGCAGCGCGCCGCCGACCGCGTCGAAGCTTTCCAGCCGCGCGCGCGCCTCGTCCGACAGCGACACATGCGCTGCGACGACGAGGTCGAACACCTCCGGCAGGCGGCCGGTGGCATAGGCCAGCAGGAGGTCCTCCGGCAGGATATGCGTCACGTCTTGGGTCAAGGCCTGGTGATCTCCCGTCTCAGGCGGTCGAGCGCCAATCTAATGCGGGATTTGATCGTGCCAAGGGGCAGGCCGGTCAGGTCTGCAATTTCTCCGTGTGTCATTTCGGAGAAATACGCCCGCTCGACCAGTGCGCGCTGCTTTTCCGGCAGGCGCTTCACCGCGGCGGCCAGCGCGCGGCTCTCCTGCTGGAAGGCCAGCGCATCGGCCTGGTCGGGCTCGGCCTCGGGGCCCCAGGGCAGTTCTTCGGGGTCCGGGCGGGCGGCGCGCCGGGCCATGTCGATGCGGCGGTTGCGGGCGATGGCGTAGATCCAGGCGGCCAGGCTGGCGCGCGACGGGTCGAACATCGCCGCCTTGTTCCAGACAGTGGCCATCACCTCCTGGGCGCATTCCTCGGCGGTGGCCGGATCGCTGCCGGATTTCATCAGCATGCCCTTCACCCGCGGCGCGAAGTGGCGGAACAGCTCGGCAAAGGCCTCCTGGTCGCGGTCGTCGCGGATGCGGCGCATCGCGCCGAGCCAGGCGTCGTCCTGGGTCCTTGGGATCTGGGTCTTGGGGATGCGCGCGGCCACGGCCTGCCTCGGATGTCCTTCCTGTGCGGTCGGATCCAGCTTGGGAGATCGGCTCATGTCCTGCAAGATGTCTGTTCCCCGTCGCGGTTCCCTGTCCATGCGGACCCCCGCAACCGGAACGGCCCGGCGCGCGAATTGTTCCCGGAAAATTTGTGATCCATCCGGCCGGCCCGGCCGTACCCAAGCCGACACGGAAAAAAGGACCGGGACATGGCAGCAGACGGAACGGGCGCGCCGCGGCGCGTGGCGGTGATCGGCGGGGGCATCTCCGGCATGGGCGCGGCGCTCGGGCTGTCGCCCTGGCACAAGGTCACCCTGTTCGAGGCGTCGTCCCGGCTCGGCGGCCATGCCAATACCGTGCTGGGCGGCAGGCGCGGCGACCAGCCGGTCGATATCGGCTTCATCGTGTTCAACCGGGTGAACTATCCGCAGCTGACCCGGCTCTTTGCCGAACTCGAGGTGCCGGTGGCGCCCGCAGCCATGACCTTCGGCGTGTCGATCGGCGGCGGGCAGCTGGAATATGCGCTGCAGGACATGGGCGCGCTCTTCGCGCAGCGCCGCAACCTGGCCCGCCCGGCCTATTGGCGGATGCTGCGCGACGTCCTGCGCTTCAATGCCCGCGCCGGGCGCTATGCCGATGACGACAGCCTGACCGTGCGCGCGATGCTGGAGGACCTGGGCAGCTCGGACTGGTTCCGCGACTACTATCTGCTGCCCTTCTCGGGGGCGATCTGGTCGACTCCGGTGCGCGAGGTGCTGGACTTCCCGGCGGCGGCGCTGGTGCGGTTCTTCCAGAACCACCACCTGCTGGACACCAAGGGCCAGCACCAGTGGTACACGGTCGAGGGCGGCTCGCGCGAATATGTCTCGCGGCTGGAGCAGCTGCTGGCGCGGCGCAATGCCGAGATCCGCACCAATGCACAGGTCGATGCCGTGCTGCGCGAGGACGGCCTTGTCCGGGTGAAGGCTGCGGGCGGCGACTGGGAGGTCTTCGACGACGTGGTCTTCGCCACCCATGCCGATGACACGATCCGCATGATCGCCGATCCGGCGGAGGAGGAGCTGTCCTCCGTCGGCCGGATCGCCTACCAGCCGAACGACGTGGTGCTGCATTCCGACACGTCGCTGATGCCGCGGCGGCGCAAGGCCTGGGCCTCCTGGGTCTACACCGAGGGCCGCGAGGGGCCGGGCGAGCGGATCGGGCTGACCTACTGGATGAACTCGCTTCAGCCGATCCCGATGGATGACCCGCTGTTCGTCAGCCTCAACAGCGACCGGGCGATCGACCCGGCCAAGGTGCATCACATGGCGACCTTCCGCCATCCGGTCTACACCACGGACACGCTGCGCGCGCAGCAGGCGGTGCATCGGATCAACGGCCGCCGCAACACCTGGTTCTGCGGCGCCTGGCTGAAGAACGGCTTCCACGAGGACGGGCTGTCGACCGGCTTGGCGGTCGCGTCGGGGATCGGTGCGGCGGAGCCTGCCGGCCGGAGCGCGGCGTGACCCGGGCCGAGCACCTGCACGGCGAGACCTTCCATGGCCGCGAGGGCCAGGTGGAGAACGCCTTCCGCTATGGCGTCGACTACGTGATCGTCGATCCCGAGGCGTGCGAGGGGCCGCGGCTGTTTTCCCGCAACCGCGCCAACCTGACTTCGCTGCATGACGCCGACCATGGCGGAGCGCCCGGACAGGGGCGCGGCCTCGCCTGGCTGCGCGAGGTTCTGGCGGCCCACGGGCTCGAGGCCTGCGACGGGCGGGTGCTGCTCCTGGCGCAGCCGCGGGTCCTCGGCCATGTCTTCAACCCGGTCAGCTTCTGGCTCTGCCATGACCGGGAGGGCGGGCTGCGCGCGGTGGTGGCGGAGGTGTCGAACACCTATGGCGACCGGCATTCCTATCTGGTGCACCATCCCGACCAGCGGCCGATCGGCCCGCAGGACCGGCTGGAGGCGCGCAAGATCTTCCATGTCTCGCCCTTCCTGCCGATCGAGGGCGGCTATGCCTTCCGCTTCGACATCCGTCCCGGCCGGATCGGCATCTGGATCGACTACCGCTCGCAGAAGGGCCGGCTCTTCGCCACGCTGACCGGGCCGCGCCGCCCGCTGAGCTCGCGCGGCATCCTCGCCATGTGCCTGCGCCGCCCCTTCGGCTCGCGCCGGGTGCTGGGGCTGATCTACTGGCAGGCGCTGAAGCTGCGCCTCAAGGGCGCGGGCTGGCATGTCCGTCCCGAGCCGCCCGCCGAGCCTTCCTGTCGGTGGCGGGGCTGCCGATCTACCTGCATGCGCCGAAATTCTACGTCGACAGCTACGGCGTGCCGCTGGCCGCGCTCGGCGCGGTGCTGGCCGGGCTGCGGCTGGTCGATCTGGTGCAGGACCCGTTTTTCGGCTGGCTCGCCGACCCTGGCGCGGCGGCTGATGGCGGCGGCCGAAACCCGCGCGCGGGAGCTCGGCATCCGCGTGCTGCGGCTCGACACCAACAGCGCGCTGCCAGAGGCGGTCGCGCTCTACCGCCGCGACGGCTGGACCGGGATCCCGCGGTTCAACGACGACCCCTATCCCGACCTGTTCTTCGAAAAGACGCTCTGAGCGCCGCGGAACCCGTGCTAGGATGCTGCAGGGGCAGGTCCCTCCCGGATCTGCCGCTCCGCCACCGGAGGACAGCATGTCGGCGCAGACAGGCCATGACGCGTGGAGCGCAGGCCGGAGCTATGACCATTACATGGGACGCTGGAGCCGGCAGATCGCCGACCAGTTCCTCGATTGGCTGGACCCGCCGGACGGGGCCGACTGGATCGAGGCGGGATGCGGCACCGGCGCGCTGACATCTGCCATCCTGCGGAGCTGCGCCCCGGCCTCGATTCTGGCCACCGATGCCTCGGAGGAGTTCATCGCCCATGCGCATGTGGCGATCGGCGATCCGAGGGCGCGGTTCCGGACCGCCGATGCGCGGGCGCTGCCGACGGCACCGCGGAGCATGGATGCCGCAACCTCGGGCCTCATGCTGAATTTCGTCTCCGACCCTCCGGCGGCGCTCGGCGAGATGCGCCGGGTGCTGCGTCCGGGCGGGCTTCTGTCCTTCTATGTCTGGGATTATCCCGGCGGCGGAACCGGCTTCATCGACGCCTTCTGGAAAGCCGCGGCCGCGATCGACCCGGAGGCTGCCGCGATGGACGAGGCCGCACGGTTTCCGATGTGCACGGCCGAAGGGCTGGCCGCGCTCTGCGCCGGAGCAGGCATCGGCGGCGCGAAGATCGTTTCGCTGGAAATCGCCACGCGGTTCGAGGATTTCGAGGCGTTCTGGCATCCCTTCACCTTGGGGGCCGGACCGGCGCCGGGCTATTGCGCGCATCTCGCTGCGGACCGGCGCGCCGCGCTGAAGGCGCTGCTGGCGGAGCGGCTGGACCGCGGCGGAGCGATCGAGCTCCGAGCCCGGCCAGCACCTCGCCGACCGGTGCGCTGGCGGGCAGCGGCAGCTTCGTCGCCAGCTTGGCATTGGCGCCCGCCAGCAGCCGCATCGCCGGGTCGGCGGGGATTTTCTTCAGGTCTGCGAAGCGCTCGTCCATTGCCATTGCCTCAGTTGATCAGCGTCATGCCGCCCTTGAGGATCAGGAGCCCGTCGCCCTTCACCGTGGTCATCGGCGATTTCGCCTCCAGCATCGCGGTCGCCTGGATCTTGATCATCGGCCCCTTGATCGTCACGCCGGTCGGGTCGATCTTGATCGAGCTCGGCCCCACCTTCATCTCGATGCTCTGCATCGCCTCCTCGGCGATCTTGCCGGCCGAGCATTTCAGCGAATAGTTCCCGGTGTTCAGCGTCGTGGTCATGTTGCCCATCTTGACGTCGCGGGTGACATTGCCCTGCTTGACGGTCAGCGCGACATTGCCCTGCACCGTCTCGGTCTGCTTGCCCTTCGAGACCTCCATCGTCTGGTCGCCCTTCGCCACCGTGAAGGAATGGTTGCCGTCGGTCACCGTCTCGGTCAGGTCGTCATGCACGGTCAGCGTCATGCTGCCCGGGTCCTTCTTGGCCGATCCCACGGTGATCGTCGCATCGTTCTTGACGATCTGCTCGTAATTCGTCTCGGCCTGGAAGCGGACCAGCTCCTTGTTCTTGGCATCGTCGAACATCAGCTCGTTGAAGCCGCCGCCGCCCTTCGAGGAATTGGTCTTGATCCCCGACTGGGTCTTGGCGCCGTCGAGCCCCCAGGGCGGCATCGTGTCGGCATTGTAGAGCATGCCCGTGACCAGGGGCCGGTCGGGATCGCCCTCCTCGAACTGCACGACGACCTCCTGGCCGATCCGGGGAATGTGGATCATGCCCCAGTTCTTGCCGGACCAGGGCGTCATGTGGCGCACCCAGCAGGTCGAGGTCTCGTCCGCGCCGCCCAGCCGGTCCCAGTGGAACTGGATGCGGATGCGGCCGTATTTGTCGGTATGGATCTCCTCGCCCGACGGACCGGTCACGATCGCCGTCTGCACCCCCGCGATGGCCGGGCGCGGCGTCACCTGCGGCGCGCGGTAGGGCACGGATTTCGGCAGGGCGCGCAGCTGCACGTCGACATGGTCGTCATCCGGGTTGCCGTCCCCGCGCAGGATGCGCCGCCCGGCGCCGATGCCGCTGCCGGCGGTGGGGTCGAATTTCCGCGCGGCGATGGCGGTATGGGTCAGGCCGATCACCACGAATTCCTCGGATTTCGCCGTGCGCTCGTGGCGGTCGAGCTTCAGCGTGCCGCCGCAGGTCACCGCCGCGACATTGCTGCCGCCCGAAAAGGTCGAATGCCGCCAGGCGCGGCTTTCCATCTTCACCTTGGCATAGCGGTCGCCGTCGCCGGTCTCGGCATAGAGGCCGGGATAGTCGTAGACCTCGAGATCCTTGAGCGAATGCTTGCCCTTCGGGATCGCCTTCAGCGCGGTCAGGTCGGCGCGCGGCTTCTCGAAGTCGAAATCCGCCAGCGTCACCTTGCCCGAGGGCGCGGCCTCGGCCTCTTCCCAGGCATAGACATGGTCGGACTGGATGTTGGTCGCGACATCCTTGAATTCAAGCGGCAGCTTTGCCGGGATCGGCGAATGCGCCGAGGCGCTGTCGGCCAGGACCATCTTGGTGCTGCTGTCCTGATGCTCGAAGAAATAGTAGATCCCCTCCTCCTCCATCAGCCGCGAGACGAAATCGAGGTCGCTCTCGCGGTACTGGACGCAGATGGTGCGGGTGCGGAAGCTCTCCGAGGTGCGGTCGGTCAGGTCGCCGGAGAAGCCGTAATCGGAAATCACCTCCTTGATGATCTCGAGCGCGGTCTTCTCCTGGAAGACCCGGCAGTCGCTGCTGCGCCCGAGGAACCACAGCCATGGCCGGATCTCGAGCGTGTAGAGCGCGTGGCCCTTGTGGCTGCCGAGCGCCTCGGCCGAGATCACATGGCCGCTGAACTTCTTTTCCGGCCCCTCGCTGCGGTGCAGCGTGATGCCGATGGAGGTGCCGACCAGATCGCCGAGCTTCACGGTCTTCTCGGGATGGACGAAATCCACGCGCAGCTCGCTGAGGGTGCTGAAGCCCTCGGTCATGACAAGCGCCACCGGCAGGGCCTTCTCGCCCAGCACGCTGGTCATGGTCATCGGCTGCGTCGTCTCGGCCATGGGACCGTTCCTTTCCGTGTTCCTGTCCCGCAGGGCGCGGCGCGCGCCCCGCGAGGGGGGCCTGCCCTAGTCGAAGGCGTAGGTGAATTCGCTGCCGCTGACATCGATCTCCACCTTGCTGACCTCCTCTCCCGCGATCATCCGCATGAGAAATTCGCGGCTGATGTCGGGCAGCATGGTGTTGGTGACGATAGCATCGATCATGCGCCCGCCCGAGTCCAGTTCCTGGCAGCGCGAGACGATGGTCTCGACGACGCCCTCGCTGTAGCCGAAGGGCACGCCATGGGTGGCCTCGACGCGCTTGCGGATGCGGTTGAGCTGCAGCTTGGTGATCTCGCCCAGCATCGCGGGGCTGAGCGGGTAATAGGGGATGGTGACGATCCGGCCCAGCAGAGCCGCCGGGAAGACCTTGAGCAGCGGTTCGCGCAGCGCCTTGGCGATGCCCTCGGGCGCGGGCATCAGGTCCGGGTCGGCGCACATGTCCATGATCAGCTCGGAGCCGACATTCGACGTGAGCAGGATCAGCGTGTTGCGGAAATCGATCTGCCGTCCCTCGCCGTCTTCCATCATCCCCTTGTCGAAGACCTGGAAGAACAGCTCGTGCACGTCGGGATGCGCCTTCTCGACCTCGTCGAGCAGCACCACCGAATAGGGCTTGCGCCGCACCGCCTCGGTCAGAACGCCGCCCTCGCCATAGCCGACATAGCCCGGCGGCGCTCCCTTCAGGCTCGAAACCGTATGCGCCTCCTGGTACTCGCTCATGTTGATGGTGATGACGTTCTGCTCGCCGCCATAGAGCACCTCGGCCAGCGCCAGCGCGGTCTCGGTCTTGCCGACGCCCGACGTGCCCGCCAGCATGAAGACGCCGATCGGCTTCGACGGGTTGTCGAGCCCGGCGCGGCTGGTCTGGATGCGCTTGGCGATCATCTGCATCGCGTGGTCCTGGCCGATGACGCGCTTGGCCAGGTGGGTGTCCAGATCCAGCACCGTCTGCATCTCGTCGCGGACCATCCGGCCCACGGGGATGCCGGTCCAGTCGCCGACCACGCCCGCCACTGCCTGGGCATCGACGATCGGCAGGATCAGCGGGCTCTCGTCCTGCAGTCCCGCCAGCTCGGCATTCGCCGCGCGCAGATCCGCCAGCGCCGCCTCGCGCTCTTCCGGGCTCATCGGCGAGCCCTCTGCCGCCTCGTCCTCGACCGCGGCGCCGCCTTCGCGCAGCTTCGCCCTGAGTTCGAGGATGCGCGCGACAACCGCCTTCTCGGCCTCCCAGCGGGATTCCAGGTCCGCAAGCCGTGCCTGTTCCTCTTCCTCGGCATGCAGGATCGCGGCGCGGCGCTCGGCCACGTCCTGCCCGGCGCTCTCGTCCCGGGCGATGATGGCCAGCTCGGTCTCGAAGGCCTCGAGCCGCTTCCTGGCATCATCCACCTCGGCGGGCACCGCATGCTGGCTGACCGCGACGCGGGCGCAGGCGGTGTCGAGCACGCTCACCGACTTGTCCGGCAGCTGCCGCGCCGGGATGTAGCGCGCCGACAGGCTGACCGCCGCCTCGAGCCCCTCGTCGAGGATCTGCACCTTGTGATGCGCCTCCAGCATCGAGGCGATGCCGCGCATCATCATCACCGCGCGGGCGATGTCGGGCTCCTCGACCTGCACCACCTGGAAGCGCCGGGTCAGCGCCGGGTCCTTCTCGATATGCTTCTTGTACTCGGCCCAGGTCGTGGCGCCGATGGTGCGGAGGGTGCCCCGCGCCAGCGCCGGTTTCAGCAGGTTCGCGGCATCGCCGGTGCCCGCCGCGCCGCCGGCGCCGACCAGCGTGTGGGTCTCGTCGACGAACATGACGATCGGCACGGGGCTGGCCTGCACCTCCTCGATCACCTGGCGCAGCCGGTTCTCGAACTCGCCCTTCATCGAGGCCCCGGCCTGCAGGAGCCCGACATCGAGCGACAGCAGCCGCGCCTCCCGCAGCGCGGGCGGCACATCGCCCCGCGCGATCCTGAGCGCGAAGCCCTCGACCACCGCGGTCTTGCCGACCCCCGCCTCGCCGGTGAGGATCGGGTTGTTCTGGCGGCGGCGCATCAGGATGTCGACGATCTGGCGGATTTCGGCATCGCGTCCGACGATCCGGTCGATCTTGCCGTCCCGGGCCTGCTGGGTCAGGTCGGTGCAGAACTGCGCCAGCGCCTCCTGCTTGCCGAGCTGCGCCGAATGCATCGCCCCCGAGGCCGCGCCGGGATCGTCGCCCATCGAGGAGCCGTCCTGCGCCCGCAGGCTTTCCTCGGGCGAGCCCGAGGTGACGGACGCGAAATTCTCGACGAGGTCATCGACCTTGATCTTGGCGAATTCGCGGCTGATCCCGAGCAGGATGTTGCGCAGCGCGGGCGTCTTCATCATGCCGATCACCAGATGGCCGGTGCGGACATGGGCGGTCCCGAATTGCAGCGAGCCGTAGAGCCAGCCCCATTGCACCGCATCCTCGATATGCGCGCTCAGATCGCTGATCGAGGCGGCGCCGCGCGGCAGCTTGTCGAGCGCCGCGGTCATGTCGCGGGCAACCGCCGAGGGCTCCAGCTTGCAGTGCTCCATGATCCTGTGCAGGTCGCTGTCGGGCTGCTGGACGATCTGGAACAGCCAATGAACCAGCTCGACATAGGGATTGCCCCGGAGCTTGCAGAAGACCGTCGCCTCGTCGATGGTCTTGTATCCCAGTGTGTTGAGCTTGCCGAACAATGCCGCGCGGCTGATTTCCGCCATGGGTCCCTCCCTAGATCGCACCGATGGGGGCCGCTGCGGCCCCGTCCGGAGGTGTCAGGACAAGGTCCCCGGCATCTCCGCCCCCCTGCCGCGCCCCGAGCCAGCTTGTCTGGCCGAGCCGGGTGTCCCGTCCCAGCCGGGCGGCCGGAACGTCCTCCGCGCTGAGCACCAGGTTCACGTCGAACTCCAGCGCCAGCCCGGCATAGCTTCTGACCAGCGCCGCGAGCTGCGCCAGCCCTGGCCCGCCGGGCAGCATCCGCTCGTAGGCCGCCATGCCCAGAGGCCCCAGCCGGATGCGGATCTTGGAGCTGCGGCTCCAGACCCGCGAGCCGATCACCGTGCCGCNTTCCAGCACCTCGACCGGCGCCGCCAGATAGGCCGACAGGAGCTGACGCAGCCCGTCGGCATTCTTCGGCCCCTGCCCCAGCAGCCCGGCGAAGAAGCGCTTCGCCAGATCCGGCATCGCGTCGCGGTCCTGCATCCCCTTGCCCGCCACCCCCGCCCCGGCCTTGGCCGCGACGGAGCCCTGCAGCCGAGGCGGCGGCGGAGGAGGGGGCTCGGCCGACGCCTTCGAGCCGGCCTATCTGGCGCGCACGCCGATCGCGGAGGTCAGCTTCGAGGGCCGCCCCGACGCCTTCGCCAATTTCCGGACCACCGATGCGAGGGCGCGTGCGACGCTCGACCTGATGCGCCATGCCGGGGATGCGCCGACCGGGATGACGGAGGTCCTGTTCACCGAGCTGCTGCATTCAAGGCGGAGGGCTTCGCCGGGTTCTCCACGGGCAACGCGACGCGGTCGGGACTGGAGGCGCGCCGGGGATCGCGCGGCTCGGCGCCTTCTTCTGCCGGCATGGCGGGGAGTTCTGCAGCTTCGAGGGGCCGCGCAGCTTCAAGGACAAGTTCGATCTGCGCAGGGGAGCCGGTCGATGTCGCGATTCCGGCCCGCGCCAACCTGGTCGCGGCGGCGGCGGATATCGTCGCGCTGATCGGCGGCGGACTCGGCAGGGCGCTGGGGCCGCGCAAATGACCGGCGCGGGCCGGGGAAAGTTCAGGTGAATATTCACCTGAATTGGATCAAGATTTGATCAAAGCGTGAATATTCACGCATCTTGATTGGGCAGGGGCTGTTTTCCGGGGCACCGCCCGGCGCTCTGCCGTGCAGGACCGGGGATCCGGGGCGCAAGCTCGCGGCAAGAGCGCCCGCCTGCCGCGGGCCGCGCTGCTGAGAGAGAGCCATGCCCGACCGCCTTGCCGCCATCCTCCGTCCCGCCGCCCTGTCGCTTGCCGCCGCCATCGCCGCGCTGCCCGCGCTGGCGCAGGAGGTCAAGCTCGACCTGCAATCCGCCTGGCCGCTGACCCTGCCGGCCTCGGGGCAGAACGCGCAGCATTTCTCCGACCGGATCAACGAGATCTCGGGCGGCGCCGTGTCGGTGAAGCTTTACGATGCGGGCAAGCTGGTGCCGCCCTTGCAGATCTTCGACGCGGTGCAGCAGGGGACGCTGGATGCGGGCTATACCTCGCCGCTCTATGTCGCCGGCCGCTTCCCGGCGGTGCAGCTCTTCGGCGGCGTGCCCTTCGGGCCGGATGCGATGGACTATCTCGGCTGGCTCTACAATGGCGGCGGGCTCGACATCTGGCGCGAGATCTACGCCAAGCAGGGCGTGGTCAGCGTGCCCTGCGGGCTGATGGATAGCGAGGCCGGCGGCTGGTACACCTTCCCGATCGACAGCGTCGAGAGCCTCGAGGGCAAGAAGATCCGCTTTGCCGGTCTGGCGGGCGAGGTGATGGCCAAGATGGGCGCCTCGATCGTGCTGCTGGCGGGCGGCGACATCTATCCCAATCTCGAGCGCAAGGTGATCGACGGCACCGAGTTCTCGATGCCCGCCATCGACGCCGCCATGGGCTTCGAGAAGGTCGCGGATTATTACTACCTGCCCGGCTGGCACCAGCCGGCCGCGATCAACGAGCTGATCATCAACAAGCGCAAATGGGACGCGATGACCCCGGCGCAGCAGGGGCTGATCGAGGATACCTGCCGCGAGACGCATATCTGGTCGATCACCTCGACCTCGGTGCCGAATGCCGAAGCCGTGGAGACATTCAAGGCGGCCGGCACGCAGATCATGCAGTTCCCGCCGGAGGTCCTGGCGGCCTTCGAACAGGCCACCTCCGAAGTGATGGCCGAGCAGTCGGAGAAGGACGAGGATTTCGCCCGCACCTGGGCGTCGCTGCAGGCCTATCGCGACTCGGTCGCGGGCTGGTCCGCGTACAAGAAGTAAGCCCGTCTGGCGCGGGGCCGTCCTCGCGCCGCCCAGCGAAAGGGCCCGCATGTCCGTCCTGATCCGTCTCATCGACCGCCTCTCGGCCCTGGCCGGGAGGACGGGGTCGCTGTTCCTGCCTCTGCTGATCCTGACGATCCTCGCCAATGTCGTGCTGCGCTATGTCTTCGACATCGGCATGATCGAGCTCGAGGAGCTGCAATGGCATCTCAACGCCATCGCGGTGATGCTCAGCCTCGCCTGGGCCTACCAGGAGGGCGACCATGTCCGCGTCGACATGTTCCACGCCAGGATGCGGCCGCGCGCCCGTGCCGTGGTCGAGATCCTCGGCATCCTCTTTCTCTTCTGGCCCTTCACGGGGCTGGTGGCGTGGAACGCCTGGACGATCTTCGGCTATTCCTGGGACCTGAAGGAGGGCTCGCCGATGCCCTCGGGCCTGCCCGCGCGCTACGTGATCAAGGGGATCGTGGCGGCGGGGCTCAGCCTTCTGGCGCTGCAGGGGCTGGCGGTCCTCCTGCGCGCGCTCCGGCAATTGCGCACCGGCTGGCAGGAGATCCGCTGATGGACGTGCTCTTCATCTTCCTGTTCTTCTCGACCTTCCTCTGCCTGCTGTTCTCCGGCTACCCGGTGGCCTTCGTGCTGGGCGGCACCGGCGTGCTCTTCGCCGCGCTCGGCACGCTGATCGCGCCGCTGAACATCGCCGACGTGGCGGAGCTGCGGATGATCGGCTTCGTCGCCAACCGGGTCTTCGACACGATTTCCAGCTATTCGCTGATCCCGATGTCGATGTTCATCTTCATGGGCTTCATGCTCGACCGCTCGGGCATTGCCGAGCGCCTTCTGAAGGCGATGCGCGCGCTCCTTGGCCCCGCGCCCGGCGGGCTGGCGATCGCGGTGGTGGCGATCGGCGTGGTGCTGGCGGCCTCGACCGGCATCATCGGCGCCTCGGTGGTGCTGCTCGCGACCATTGCGGTGCCGACGATGTTCGAGGCGGGCTATTCGCGGAAACTTAGCCTCGGCACGGTCGGCGCGACCGGCTGCCTCGGCATCCTGATCCCGCCCTCGATCATGCTGGTCGTGATGGGCGACCAGCTGCGCATCCCGGTGGGCGACCTCTTCATGGGCGCGCTGCTGCCGGGGGTCGGGCTGGCGGCGGCCTTCGTCGCCTTCATCGTGGTTGCGGCGCTGCTGGTGCCCTCCGCCATGCCGCGCTACCGCCGCGAGGGGCCGCGGCAGCCGATGGGACCGGCGATCCTCGGCTGGCGGCCCCGGTCTCGGCGGCGCCCAGCCGCGGCACCCGGCCGATCAGCGCGCCGGTGGCGGGGTTCGTCACGTCGATGGCGTCCTCGCCGGCGGGGATCCACTCCCCGCCGATCAGGCACGCCTCGCGCAGAAGCTCGGGTGTCGTCAGCATCTTACGGTGCCACGATCGGGGTGGCTTCGAGCTGGGACATCGCCGGTTCGACATCCTGGAAGACCGAGCCGTGCTCGAACCAGCTGCGCGGCGCGGGCGCGCCCCAGAGCGTCTGGCGCTGCGGGTCCTTCAGGTCCCACTTGATCGCTTCCAGATCCGGATCGACGGTCTGGTAGTCGGAGCAGTAGATCTCGATGCGGTGGCCATCGGGATCGAGGATGTAGAGGAAGAAGGCGTTCGAGATGCCGTGGCGGCCCGGACCGCGCTCGATATTGGCGACATAGCCGGTGGTGGCCATCAGGTCGCACAGGTCGATGATGTTCAGCGGCGTCGGCACCCAGAAGGCGGTGTGGTGCAGCCGCGGGCCGAGGCCGTTGGTGAAGGCGATGTCATGCACGCCGCCCTTGCGGTGGGTCCAGGCGGCCCAGAGCTTGCCGGACTGCTCGTCCTCGGTGTATTCGGTGACGCGGAAGCCCAGCTCGTTGTAGAAGCCGACCGCCTTGTCGACATCCGAGGCAAAGCAGTTGAAATGGTCGATCCGCAGCGGCTTCACGCCCTTGTAGAGCTCGTATTTCTGGTGGATCGGCTCCAGGCGGTCCATCTTGAAATAGAATTCCAGCGGCGTGCCGAAGCAGTCATGGGTGCGCATGGTGCGGCCCTGATAGGCGCGCTCGACCCATTCGACCTTGTGGCCCTTGGCCTTGAACCAGTGCTCGGCCTTGTCCAGCTCGCCCTCGTCGAAGACCTTGAAAGCCAGCGCGCGGACCTGCGGCAGCTCGGACTTGCGCAGCACCAGCGAATGGTGGCCGCGTTCCTCGAGGGCGCGCAGGAAGATGTGTTCGCTGTCCTCGTCTGTGACCTGCAGGCCCAGCGTGTCGACGTAGAACCGGCGCGACGCGGCCAGATCCTCGACGCCGAACACGGCGTGGCTGAGGCGGATGATGTTGAAGGGCGGATAGAGGTTCGGTGCCGGAATGGGCATGGGGGGTCCTCCCTGGGACTTGGCAATGGGGTCGGGATGCGGCGCCCGGAGGCGCCGCGGGCGGGCTCAGCCGCCCAGTTTCGGGATCGCGTGCTCGGTGCGCGGGAAGCAGACGTTGACCGTCTCCATGTAGAAATCGAAGGACCAGTCGCCGCCGTCGCGGCCGATGCCCGAGGCCTTCACCCCGCCGAACGGGGTTTCGAGATGGCGGACATTCTCAGAATTCACCCACATCATCCCGGCTTCGAGCGTGTCGGTCATGCGGATGGCGCGGCCGAGATCGGAGGTCCAGAGATAGGCCGAGAGCCCGTATTCCACGCCGTTGGCGATTTCGATGGCATCGGCCTCGTCCTTGAACGGGATCGCCGTAAGGACCGGGCCGAAGATTTCCTCCTGCGCCACCGCCATGCCGTTGGTCGCGCCGGTGAAGAGCGTCGGGGCCACGAAACAGCCTTCCTCGCCGACCTTCTCGCCGCCTGCGGCGATGGTCGCGCCCTCTTCGCGGGCCTTGCCGAAATAGCTCAGCACCTTCTTCTCGTGGACCGGGTGGATCAGCGGGCCGACCACGGTCTCGGGGTCGAGCGGATGGCCGACCTTGATGCGCTTGGCCACCTCGGCGACCTTGGCGGTGAAGTCGTCATAGATCGTTTCCTGCACCAAGAGGCGCGAGGACGAGGTGCAGCGCTCGCCGTTCAGCGAGTAGATCATGAAGGTCGCGGCATCGACCGCGCGCTCCAGATCGGCGTCGTCGAAGACGATGACCGGGTTCTTGCCGCCCAGCTCGAAATGCACGCGCTTCAGCGTCTTTGCACCCTGCGACATGATCATCGAGCCGGTGCCGCTCTCGCCGACGAAGGCGATCGCCTTGATGCCGGGATGCTCGGTCAGCGCCTTGCCGGCATCCTCGCCGAAGCCGTTGACGAGGTTCAGCACGCCCTTGGGCAGCCCGGCCTCCTCGGCGATCTCGACCAGCAGCTTCGCGGTCATCGGGCTGAACTCGGCCGGCTTGTGGACCACGGTGCAGCCCGCCGCCAGCGCCGGGGCGATCTTCCAGGTCGACAGCATGAAGGGCGTGTTCCAGGGCGTGATGACGCCCACCGGACCGATCGGGCGGCGCGAGGTGACGTTCATCTGCTCGGGCGTGCGCAGCGCCTGGCCATCCTCGGCGGTCGGAGCCTGGTCGGCGAAGAAGCGGAAGTTCGCCGCCCCGCGCAGCGCCGCCTTCGACATGAAGCGCAGCGCCTGGCCGGTATCCATGCATTCGGTGAAGGCGATTTCCTCGGCGCGGGACTCGATGGCCTCGGCGACGCGGATCAGGATCTTGCGGCGTTCCTTGCCGGGCATCTTGCCCCAGGTCTTGAACGCCTCGGTGGCGGCCGCGACCGCGCGGTCGACATCCGCGGCACCGCCCTTGGCGACCTTGGCCAGCGGCTTCAGGTCGACCGGCGACACGGTTTCGAAGGTCTCGCCGGAAGCGGCGGGGACGTTCTCGCCGCCGCTATGGTTCATCACGCCCTCTTCGCGGAAGCGGGCCATGTAGGCATTGGCGCGGGAGATGTTGTCGTTCAGAACTTGCATGTCCGATCCTTCACTTGCGACCCGGCAGGCGGGCATGAATGGGGGTGTCCTTCCAGCTGAGCGCCGGATCGATGACCCGGATCTCCAGCGACAGGGCGAAATGCGGCTTGGCGAGCGGCGCAGCGAGCACGCCCTGCGCGGCGGCGAAGATCGCGTCGCCCGCAGCCTTCAGAACCTCCGTGGACCGCCCGGCGCCGACCGACAGGGTCATGGCGACGAAGTCGTTCCCGGGATGCCCGTCGGCGGTGATGGCATGGTCGGCGCGATGCGCCCGCACCCGGATGCCCGCCAGCGGAAAGTCCTCCGATGCGGCCAGCACCGCATGGACCGCCCGGCACAGCTCCGCGATATCCGCGGCCCGCTCCGCCTCCGGGGAATATTCAATGCTCAGATGCGGCACGGCTCTCCTCCCGCTCCACCATTAACGCGTTAATCATTTCGGCGCGTGTCAGCGACGCCTCCATGGGTCATGGCCTATACCATTAACGCGTTAATGGTCAAGCAAGGATCTTGAACGTCTGTGAAATAATCATTTTTCAGGATTCCGACCGTTTCATTGCCGTGCGCAACGATCCCAGGTTGCAATTTCCGGGGTTGCGGGCGAGGAGGAACCATAAGGAAAGGGACAGGATGGACCGAGAACGCTACCGCGACGGCTTCGAATTTTCGAACACCCAGAGAACCTTGCCGATCCTGCTGCTCAGGGCGCGCGAAGCGGTGATGGACCGGTTCCGCCCGATCCTGAACGCCCATGACATCACCGAACAGCAATGGCGCGTCATCCGCATCCTGCACGAGCGCGGCCAGACCGACAGCTCGCAGCTTGCCGTGCTGGCCTGCGTCCTGCCGCCGTCGCTGACGCGGATGCTCAAGGCGCTGGAAGCGCGCGGCATGGTCGAGGTCTGCAAGGACCCCTCCGACGCGCGGCGCAACCTGGTCCGGCTCAGCCCCAAGGGCGACGTGTTCATCGCCTCGGTCTCGCCTTCGAGCGCGAAGGTCTACGAGGAGATCGAGGCGAGGATCGGCCGCGAGCGGATCAGCCACATCATGGACGAGCTGCAGGCGCTGCTCGACGCGCTCGACAGCGCGCGCTGACCTGCCGCCCGGCGGAGGACCGCCGGGCAGGTGCCTCGTCAGAGGGCAGCCGCGGCGGCGGGCGGGGCGGCGCGCCCGGCGGAAACCGCGCCGGGGCTTACGGCCAGCTCGGCGCCGACCTCGACCATGCCGCAGGCATGGATGACGCGGACCGCAAGGTCATGCGCCTCCGGCTCCAGATGGCCGAGCCGCGCCTCGCGCGCGATGGCCGCGAAGCTCTCCGCGTAGATCCGGGCCGGGTCGCGCTCGTAGGCGAGGCTCATGCGCCGTCCTTCAGATGCTTGCGCACGCTTTCCGGCCCCAGCGGATGGTCGGCATGGGGATAGGCCGGATGGTGGTGATGGTGGTGATCGTGATCATGGGAATGGCCGTGATCATGGTCGTGATGGTGATGGTCGTGGGAATGGCCGTGACCGTCGCCATGGTGGTGGTGGTGATGGCCCGCATCGAGACGGCAGGCGCCGGTGCAGAAGCTGTCGCAGAGCCGGCAATCGGCAACGTTCGAGCCCGGCGCCGAGGCGCCCTGCCCCTCGACATGGTGGTGATGGCTTTCCTGCGCCATGCCGACCTCGGCCTCGAAGCCCAGCACTTGGGTGCGGTACTTGCACATGGCGCAGTTCATCGCGGTGTCGCCGCCGATGATCTCGGTCACGCGCTCGGCGAAGGTGGCCAGAACGTCCGGGTGGTCATTGAGATAGCCCGCCTTGACCCATTGGGTGTCGGGATGCGCCTCGGCCACCATGTCGGCGAAGCCGTAGATGCGGTCGATCAGGATGCCGGTGAACAGGAAATACGGGAAGACGACGACCCGCTTGTAGCCCAGCCGCGCGGCATGTTCGAGCGCGGGCTCGACCAGCGGGAAGGTCACGCCGGAATAGCCGACCTCGCACCAGCCGAAGCCCATGCCCTCCCAGAGGAGCCGGGCGATCTTCGAGACGTTGGAATTGGCGTCCGGGTCCGAGGCGCCGCGGCCGATCACCACCAGGCAGGTATCATGGCGGGCGACCGGGCCATCGGCCGCATCGGCGGCGGCCAGCGCCTCCTCGATCCGGGCGGACGCGGCGCGCACCATGCGCGGATCGACGCCCAGCTCGCGGCCGTATTCGACCTTGACGCCATGCTCGGCGGCATAGGCATTCAGCACGGAGGGAATGTCGTTCTTGGCGTGCATCGCGGCGAAGAGCATGCCCGGAACGGCGAGGATCCGGGTGCAGCCCGCCTCGCGCAGGTTGTCGAGCCCCTTGCGGATCACCGGGTTGGCGAATTCGAGATAGCCGTAATCGACCGCCCAGTCGGACGGCAGGTATTGCGGCAGCTTCTCGGCCAGGACCGCGAATTCCGCCACCGCCGCCTCGCTGCGCGAGCCGTGCCCGCAGAGCATGACGCCGATCTTCTCGGGCGTATCGTGAGTGTGGCTGGTCATCGGCTCGCTCCTCATGCATCGCCCGAGGTCGCAAGCCATCGCGGGGCAGCGGCGCTGCCCGGTCCGACGACATGGCGGCCCGCCCCCGGCATGGGTCGGCGCTCCGCCATTTCCTTGCTAGCCTCGCGGCATCGTCGGCGGAGGGCCTAGCAGGCGCGGGCCATTGCCGCAAGCGCGACCTCGGTCGCGGAGACAAGCCAGCCAGGCGCCGGTCCAGGGCTCGGGCGGGCCGTGGCGGTTCGGGCCGTCCTCGCTGCGCGCGAGCAGGAAGACCAGCAGGACGGGGAAGCCGATCATCGGCACCGGCGCCGGAAGCAGCCACCAGGCAGACCGCCCCGCATCATGCAGCCGGCGGGACGCCGCCGCAAGGCCGGGAAGGAGAAGGGCGAGACCGGCAAGCCCCGCCGCGGCAAAGATCAGAAAGATCAGCGTGTTGACGGCCTGCGGGACATGGACGGTCGCCGTTGGCGCAAGAGCCGCGAGGAAGACGGCAATGTTGGCGGCGAAGCAGAGCAGATAGATGGCCAGAACGTAGCACCGGAATTCCGGGCGCGAGGCGCGCCCCGAAAACGTCAGACAGTTCCGAAGGACCACCTTGCCGAAGGCGGCCATCAAATCTTGTGCGAAACCCCTCCGGCCCGGACCGGGCCTGTCGCAATGGCCCGGCCGGCCATCGCAGCTCCGGCAGAGGAGGGTCAGATCGGCCGATGCCGCAGCTGCCGGTCAGGCGGTCCCGGACCCGGCCCCGCCCCAGGGATCGGGCGCGCCGAAGCGGTTCGGGCCCTCCTCGCTGGGCTGGATGTAGAAATAGATCAGCACCAGCATGCCGATGAGCGGGATCAGCCACAGGAGAAGCCACCAGGCCGAGCGGCCGGTGTCATGCAGGCGGCGCGACGAGACCGCGAGCCCGGGCAGGATCAGCGCCAGGCCGAGGAGCGCCGAGAGGATCCCGGTTTCGCCCGGCATGCCCAGAAGCGGCGAGACGGCGAAAGCGTCGATCAGGTTCACGACGATGTTCAGCAGGAAAACGGCCAGCACGTACCACCAGAACTCGCTGCGCGATGCCCGGCCCGCGAAGGTCGCGTAGTTCCTCAGGAACACTTTCCTGAATGCGGCAATCATGTCTTCCATGTCGTCCCCCTCGCCCGCAGCGGCCCGGTTGATTTCATTCAAATGTATCCCACCGTCGCAGATCCGTTCCCTTCCCCCAAGGGCACGCTCTGTCGCGGGAAGCTGCGGACGCAAAAAAGCCGCCGGGAAAACCGGCGGCCCTGGCGGAATCCGGGAAGGAACGCGGCCGGGCGGCGGACAGGCGCAGGAAATGGTCCGCCGCGGACCGCGCCGCTCCCGGAAACCGCTCCGGGAGCGTGCTCCGTCAGTTGACGGATTTCGGCTCGGTGGCCGCGCCGCGGGCCAGGCCGCGGGCGATTTCGATCTGCCGCGGCTTCAGCGCCTCGGGCACTTCGCGCTTCAGGTCGATATGGAGCATGCCGTTCTCGGTCGCTGCTCCGGTCACGCGGACATGATCGGCCAGCGTGAAGCGGCGCTCGAAGGCGCGGGTGGCGATGCCGCGATGCAGATAGGTGCGCGGCTCGGCCTCCTCGGCCTTGCGGCCGGAAACGACCAGCGCATGGTCCTTCAGCTCGACGGTCAGGTCGTCCTCGGTGAAGCCGGCAACGGCAATCGAGATGCGGTAGGTGTCCTCCGCGGTCTTCTCGATATTGTAGGGCGGGTAGCTTTCGCGGCTCACATCGGTGGCGAGCGCACGGTCCATCATTTCGGCAATCTGGTCGAAGCCGACCGTTGCGCGGTAGAGCGGCGCGAGATCGAAGCTGCGCATGGGGATATCCTCCTTGAGCGATGTCCTATGTGATGCCCTCCTTGCCGGACGGGCAGATGCGGAACCCGGCTGCCGGCGTCCCGCAGAACAGAGCTAGGAAGCCGCGGGGACCGTTTCAAGCCCCGCGCCACCGCTCAGCCGCCGCCCAGATCGGCCGCCAGCTCCGCCAGCCGCGCGGCATCCACCGGCACGACCACGGCGCGAAGCCCCGGCCGCCGCTTCAGGATCCAGCCTCCCAGCTGCGAGGGCCAAGCGCCGAGCTCCGGCGCAGCGCCAGCCTGCGGCGCGCCCGGCCCGGAAAGCCGGGCAATGGCCTGCTCCTTGACCTCGGCGGCGACGAAGCGCCCGGGCTGGATGCGCCTGCCGGTTTCCCTCTTCGGGAAGAAGTCCGCCCGCCCTCCGGAACCGGGGGCAAGCCGCCCCGGGGAATGTCCGACGTCAGGAGGCCTCGGGCCGGGAGCGCCAGAACAGGTGATCGGCAATCCGCTCGACCAGATCCATATGCTTGTTCCAGACCGGATCGACATAGGTCGCATGGTAGTGATCCGCCCCCTTGAGCCGCGGATCAGGACCCGCCATCAGGACCTCGGCGGCAATTTCCACGGCCAGGCTCCAGGAATGGAGATCCCGGATCGGGGCGAAACCGCGCTTCGGCGTCAGATAGGAGAACTGCACCGGCACCACCACCGAGCAGGGCGTCATGCCCCAGCGCATCGGATCTGCCGCGCGGGTCAGAATCACGCTGGCCACCGCCGCCTGGCCGTCGCGCGGCTGGTTGCGCGCCTCGTGATAGATCGAGACGGCAATGCACATGAGGTCGGTCTCGCGCGAGAAGTCCCTGGGCGGATTCGCCGCGAGCCAGGCGGCCTCCTCCCGGACCGCCCGCGCGTTCGGCGGGCTGTAGCCCTGGCCGGAAAAGGGAGCGAGGAAATTGCGGCGGCGCGCAGCCAGCCCGCCTGTATCGGCAAGGGCAAGCGCCCTCTGCTCGATCAGCGGCACTGGCGCTGACGCCCGGATCGGCGCCGCGGCGCGGGAGAAGAACGGCGCGCCGCCGTCGGATGCGGGCCTGGCACCGAAGCCGCCGGGCTGGAACAGGCTCTGCGCCGGGAGCGGAGCCGCAAGGAGGCAGGCAAACAGGAGGGACCCCAGGAGGGCCCGGAACAGGTACAGGTACATCGCGAACCGTCCATCCGTTCTGGAATGCCCTGTCCTAGCGCAGGCATGGCTAACGAATGGTGCATGCCGGTCCGGCAAAAAACATTGCCCGCGTTTGCGTCTTGGTGATTTCTTCACCCTAAAGCTGGCCGAAAGGGAGGAGCCCGCATGAGCTATGTTCCGGCGCAGGACCGCTACGAGCGGATGGAGTACGCCCATTGCGGCACGTCCGGGCTGAAGCTGCCCCGCATCAGCCTCGGACTGTGGCACAGCTTCGGCGATGACCGCGCGCCGGACGGCAAGGCCCAGATCTGCCGCGCGGCCTTCGACCACGGCGTCACCCATTTCGACCTCGCGAACAATTACGGGCCGCCGCCCGGTGCCGCGGAAACCGCCTTCGGCGAGATCCTGCGCCGCGACTTCAGGGACCACCGCGACGAGCTGATCATCAGCTCGAAGGCCGGATACCACATGTGGCCCGGGCCGTACGGCGAATGGGGCAGCCGCAAATACCTGATCGCCTCCTGCGACCGCTCGCTGAAACGGCTGGGACTCGACTATGTCGACATCTTCTACAGCCACCGCTTCGACCCGAATACGCCGCTGGAGGAAACCATGGCGGCGCTCGACCATATCGTGCGCTCCGGCCGGGCGCTCTATGTCGGCATTTCCTCCTACAATTCGCGCCGCACCCGCGAAGCCGCCGCCATTCTGAAGCAGATGGGCACGCCTCTGGTCATCCACCAGCCGGCCTACAACATCCTCAACCGCTGGGTGGAGCGCGACGGGCTCAAGGACACGCTGGCCGGGCTCGGGCTCGGCTGCATCGCCTTCTCGCCGCTGGCCCAGGGCATGCTGACGCTGAAATACCTCAAGGGCGTCCCGCCGGGCAGCCGCGCCTCGGAGGACCGGTTCCTGGCGCGCGAAAAGATCACCCCCGACCTGGGCGAGCGCATCGCCGGGCTGAACGAAATCGCCAAGGCCCGCGGCCAGAGCCTGGCGCAGATGGCCATCGCCTGGGTGCTGCGCGACGGCGTGACCTCGGCGCTGATCGGCGCATCGCGTCCCGACCAGGTGGTCGACAGCTGCGGCGCGCTCGGCAACACGTCCTTCACGGCCGCGGAGCTGGCCGCGATCGACGCGCTGAAGCCGGCCAAGGACGAAACCCTCTGGTCCTCGTCCTCCGAAGGCGTCTGAGACCGGCCCGGAACCGGCGCTGCGCCGCACCACGTGATGCGCAGCGCCCTTGTCCCCGGCGCAAGGAGCGCCTAGTTTCCGCGCATGGCCCCGCTCATCGATCCCTTCGCCCGTCCGATCAGCTATCTGCGCGTCTCCGTGACGGATCGCTGCGACTTCCGCTGCGTGTATTGCATGGCGGAGAACATGACCTTCCTTCCCAAGAAGGAACTGCTGACGCTGGAGGAACTGGACCGGGTCTGCTCGGCCTTCATCCGCCTCGGCGTGGAGAAGCAACCTGCGCATCGCGACCTCCGAGCGCTGGCGCGACCGCAATTCCGGCGAGAACCGCGAGCGCACCGAATGGCATTCGGTGGCGATCTTCAACGAGAACCTCGCGAAAATCGCCGAGCAATATCTGCGCAAGGGCTCCACGGTCTATATCGAGGGCCAGCTCGAGACCCGCAAATGGCAGGACCAGTCCGGCCAGGACCGCTATTCCACCGAGATCGTGCTGCGCCCCTATCGCGGCGAGATGACCCTGCTGGGCGGCCGCGGCGACGGCGGCGGATCGGGCGGCAGCTACGGCAACGATCCGGGCTACGGCGATGACCGCGGCGGCTATGGCGGCGGTTCGGGCGGATCGGGCGGCGGCTGGCCCGCTGGCGCGGCGCGAAGCGCTCTGGCAGGCCCGCGCGCTGGCCGGCTCCGCCCCGCTGCCGCTCTTTGCCCGGGACATGGAGGGCGAAGGCATCGCCGAGCCGGCCGTGACCCTGCCGCAGATGAGCCTGGGCGAGGAAATGGTCGAGGATTACGTGCATCTGCGCCTCAGCCTGCGCGCCCATCCGATGGCCCTGCTGCGCGCCCGGCTGACCCCCGGCTTTCCGCCGCCCGATGCAGGGAATCCCTACCCGCCGCAGAATCCGGTTTGCGATGGCCCCACGAGTTGTTAACGTAAGGTAAGGAATTTGACCCGCAGGAGGACTGCCATGGAATTTTCCTGCCCGACCCCGAACAAGGCCATTTCCGAGGAGGCCTACCAGAAGGCCGCCGAGGAACTGGACTGCGACATCGCCGCGATCAAGGCCGTGGCCGAAGTCGAATCCCGCCGCGCGCCCTTCGACGGCGACGGCCGCCCCACCATCCTGTTCGAGCGCCACAAGTTCCGGAAATATACCGGCGGCCGGTTCAGCCAGAGCCATCCCGTGCTGTCGGGTCCGGCCGGAAACTACGGCAAGTTCTCGGAGCAATGGCCGAAGATGCTCGACGCGCTCAAGCTCGACGAGGAGGCCGCGCTGAAATCCGCCTCCTGGGGCCAGTTCCAGATCATGGGCTTCAACCACGAACTCGCGGGCTATTCCGATGTCGAAAGCTTCGTCGAGGCGCTGGTCGCGGATGTCGACAACCATCTCGACGCCTTCGTCGATTTCGTGCTGGGCTGCGACCTCGACCGGCACCTGCGCTCGCTCAACTGGCGCAAGTTCGCGCTCGGCTACAACGGCCAGAACTACCGCCAGAACCGATATGACGAGAAGATGGCCGCCGCCTACCAGCAATATGCGGCCGAACCTTCCGCCCCGGCCAAGCCCGCCGCCGCGCCCGCGCCCGACACATTCGAGATCCGCACCGTGCGCGACCTGCAGCGCGCGCTGCAATACCTCGCCATCGATCCCGGCATCGTCGACAACAAGATGGGCCCCAAGACCACGGCGGCGATCACCAAGTTCCAGCGCTTCGCCAAGCTGCCGCCCACCGGGCAGTTCACGCTGGAGGTCCGCGCGGCCGTGCAGGCCGCCTATCACATGATGCGCCAGTTCGAAGCGGCGCAAGCGGAGGCCTGAACCATGGTCCTTGCCCTTGCCACCTCGCTGATCCCGCTGGTGGCCGACGTGCTGCCGCCGATGGTCCGCTTCCTCGTCGGCGACAAGCAGGCCGATGCGGTCAAGCACACCGCCGAAGCCGCCGAGAGCATCGCCACCGAGGTCTCCAAGGTCGTCGGCCTGCCGGTGCAGACCCCTGCCCAGGTCGAGGAAGCCCGCGCCGTCCTTACCGCCAATCCCGAATTGATGGTCGAGCTGCGGACCAGCCTGGCGCAGCTCGACGCGGAACTCGCCCGGATCGAGCTGGAGCGCGACCGCGCCTTCCTCGCGGACATCCAGGACGCCCGCCGCTCGCAGGAAACCCGCGGCGAGAAACGCGGCAACATCATGCTGGTCTCGGCTTTCGTCGCCATCGTGGCGATCGTCGCGCTGGTGACGCTGAAGCCCGACCTGAACCAGACGGTGATCGGCTTCGTGATCGGCATCGGCGGCATGTTCGCGCGCAACATCGGCTCGGCCTTCGATTTCGAGTTCGGCTCCTCGCGCGGCTCGAAGAACAAGGAGCAGGTGCTGGGCAGCGAGCTGCGCAAGGCGCAGCAGGTGGTGGCCGAGCAAGCTGCGACCGACCGGATCACCGCCACCAAGAACGTGGTCAAGGTCACGGCCACGGCGGTCGACAAGCTGAAGAAGCAGCTCGCCGGCAGCTGATCCGCCGGCAATTTTCCCGTCCCCTGACCGGGCCCGCCAGACCGGCGGCCCGGTTTTTTCGTTTCGGACCCGCCACGGCACGGATTGCCGGGAACGACCGGACAGGACAACGCGGCAACGCAGAGCAAGGAAATTGCCGGAACGGATCACTGCCAGATTGGGGCCTCGCCGAGGCATTGTTGGGACCTCTCCGAGGATCGGGACTCGCCTCTGCAATCCGGCAGGCCAATGGCCTTGCATGGCGAAGTCCGGGCCTGGCCGCGCCCGCAAGGCGAACTGGAAATCCTGCGGTGAGCCATTGGTCCGGGCGCAACGGAGAACGCCTCGAAGCGGCGCAGCTTGCTGCTGGCCTGGCTGGATTGGGACAGGACCTGGCTCGCGCCGAAACGCGGCAAGCGGGGGCGCCGGTTTTCTCCGGCGCGGCCATCCGCTTCTGATGGGGTGGATACCCCAGCCCGGCGGCGTTTCGCCATGCCAAGGCGGAGAGATCGCCACTGTCGAACCGGAGCGTCATCCACGGCGATACTTTCCATGGCAGGAGCCGATCTGGCCGCGAATGCCTTTCAGCTGCACCGAGCAGATGCCGAATGCAGGGCGCCGATCTCTTCGCGCGCTGCTCGGCGATGATGCGGCTGATCCGGACCATGCCGCAGCCGGTGATCGCGCAGGTCCACGGCGTGGCGGCGGCAGCGGGCTGCCAGCTGGTGGCGAGCTGCGATGCCGCGCGCCAGGATGAAGCGCAGCTTGCCGTCGAGCACCTTCTTGTCCTGCGCCATCAGCTCGATCAGCGCATCCGGTCCGGGCAGCGCGCCGGGAATGTCGGCCAGATCGGTCTTCATTCCCATCTCGCGCAGATGGGCGCGGACCCGCGACGGGTCCTCCTGCGGGCAGAGCCCCAGCCGCGAGGACAGCTCGAAGGCCAGCGCGCAGCCGATCGCCACGCCCTCGCCATGCAGCAGGCGGTCCGAATAGCCGGTCGCCGCCTCCAGCGCATGGCAGAAGGTATGGCCGAGATTGAGCAGCGCCCGGTCGCCCTGTTCGGTCTCGTCGCGCATCACGATCCCGGCCTTCATCTCGACCGACCGCGTCACCGCGCGCAGCCGCGCCGCCGGATCGCCCGCGGCGAGCTTCGGGCCGTTCCCTTCGAGCCAGGCGAAGAACGCGGCATCGCCCAGAAGCCCGTATTTCACCACCTCGCCATAGCCCGCCAGCAGGTCGCGCCGCGGCAGCGTCGCGAGGATGCCGGTATCGGCGAGCACCAGCGAGGGCTGGTGGAAGGCGCCGATCAGGTTCTTGCCATGGGGGGTGTTGATGCCGGTCTTGCCGCCGACCGAGCTGTCGACCTGCGCCAGGAGCGAGGTCGGGATCTGCACGAAGCGCACGCCGCGGCGCAGGACCGCTGCCGCGAAGCCGACGAGATCGCCGATCACGCCGCCGCCGAGCGCCACCACCACGTCGCGCCGCTCGACCTTCTGGTCGAGAAGCCAGCCGCAGACGGTTTCGAGCTGTCCCCAGCACTTCGTCGCCTCGCCCGGCGGCAGCTCGAGGCTCGCCGCCTCGATCCCCTCCGACGCAAGCGCCGCCTTCAGCGCGGCAAGGTGATGCCCGGCCACCGTCGCGTCCGAGACCACCGCCACGCGCGGGCGGTGCAGCAGCGGCGCCATCAGCCGCCCGGCCTGCCCCAGCAGCCCCTCCCCGATCAGCACCTCATAGGCGCGCTCTCCGAGATCCACATGGACCCGTTCAATCAGCTCGCTCACCGCTTTCCTCCAGGATGTCGTCCAGTTTCGCCAGCTCCGCGATCACCCGGTCGGTCGTGTCCGCGATGCTGTCCTGCGGCAGTGCCGTGACATGGATCGGCGCGCGCGCATAGACCGGGTTGCGGCTCTCGCAGAGCTCCTTGAGCGTCTGGTAGGGATTGGCCGTCTGCAGCAGCGGCCGCCCGGTGCGGCCCTTGACCCGCGACCAGAGCACGCCGACATCGGCCCCCAGCCAGACCCCGACGCCGAACTTGGTGATGTTCACGCGGTTGGTATGGTTCATCCAGGCGCCGCCGCCGGTCGAGAGGATCTTCGGCCTGCCATGCAGCAGCCGCAGGATCACCTGGGTTTCCTTCTCGCGGAAATACACCTCGCCGAAGCGCGCGAAGAGTTCCGGGATCTCGTAGGAAGAGGCGCGGACGATTTCCTCGTCGGAATCGAGGAAGGGCACGTCGAGCCTGCGCGCGAGCTCGCGGCCGACCGAGGTCTTGCCGCAGCCCATCATCCCCACCAGGACCACTGTTCTGTTCAATCGGTAGGTCAAGCTGCCGTCCGGTCCTGCTGTCTTTTGACTGATTGAGACACGGCACCACCGTGTTATACTGGGGCGCGACGTATAAGTTGAACAAGAAACATCGTCAAACGCGCAGAGGCACCGAAGGCAGGTCTGACATGAGATTACTGAAGGTACTGGCATTCCTGCTGATCGTGGCAGGAATAGGGCTGGTGGGATTCGCCTATTTCGGCAACCTCTCGCCGGACAGGACCGAAATGACCATCCCGGTGGAACTTGGCGCGCAGTAGCGCCAGCGCCCGGATCGCGCTCTGCGCCGGTCTCTGCCTCGCGGGCACACCCGCTGCGGCGCAGCAGGCCGCGGGGGTGCCCTGGCTCAGCGACAGCCTGTCGCCCCCGGCCCGGCGGTCTGGCCCGGCGGCATTCCCAGTCCGGCCCTGGCCCGGCGCATCGCCCGCGGAGCCGAGCTTGCAGCCCGGCACCCCGGGACGGTGCTGATCGGATCCGGCGGCTGGGGCAGGGAACCGCCCGCCGAGGCGCATGTGATCCGCGACCGGCTGGAATCCCTTGGCGTCGCGCCCGAGCGCATCCTCTGCGAGGACGCCTCCACCTCCACCCTGGAAAACGCGCTCTTCACGGCCCGGCTCATGCAGGCGGAGGGGTTAGATCGTGCGCTGGTCGTCACCGACAGCTATCACTGTCCGCGTGCCGTGATGACCTTCCGCTGGTTCGGCATCCGGGCGCAGGCCCGCCCGGTCTGGCGTTTCGGCCGGCTCGACCGCTGGCTGAAGGCCGCGCTGCGCGAGCTCCTGGCCCTGCCGGTCTACATGCTCCGGTTGAGCCACCACAAGAGGCGCGGCGAGCGGTCCGGCGGTTCCTGAGCCGCGGCTGCCATGGCCTCTGCCGCGGCGTCCTCCGGCTCTCCGGCAGCGGCTTGCTCGGGCAGTTCCGGCGGCAGAGGGCGGATGCCCGAGAGGAAGCCGGCGACGAAGCCGGCGAACATCTGCGGCGCTTCGATATTCATCGAATGGCCGACCCCGGGCACCTCGACCAGCCGCGCATTCGGCAGCGCTTCGGCCATCGCCCGCATGTCCTTCTGCTGGATGATCGTGTCCTGCTGGCCCCAGAGGATCAGGGTTTCATGCACCAGCCGGTCCATCTGTTCGGCCAGCTCGCCCGACTCCGCTTCCTTGGTGAGGTTCAGCGGCGTGCCCAGCCAGATGCCGTGCCCGGCGGTGAAGGTCTGGTCGATCACCTTTTCGAACATCGCCTGCAGGTGGTCGATCCCGTCGCGGAATTTCGGCATCTTGCCGGGCAGGAAGCTGTCCGTCTGGAAGAGCGAGGAGGCGGCATTTGCCATCACCGCGCGGGTGGTCTGCTTCGACTGTTCCATCGCGCGGAAGGCGGCGATCGAGCTTTCCTCGAAGCGGATGCCCATCGGCGAAACCGGGTCGAGATGCAGGATCCGCCCGATCCGCTCCGGCGCGATGAGCTGCATCCGTGCGGCGATGATGCCGCCGGTGGAATGGGTGACCAGATGGCAGCAGCCGATCCCGAGCGTGTCCATCGCCGCCAGCATGTCCTCGGCGTGCTGGGTGATCGAGTAGTTGTCGTAATTGTCGTCGGGCGTCGGCCGGTCGCTGTCGCCGCAGCCGCGCCAGTCGACGGCATGCACGCTCATGTCCGGCGGAAACCATTGCGCGGCGACCTCGATCCAGTCCTTGCTGGCCAGGTTTCCGTGGATGAACAGGACCGGAATCGGTCCGCTGCCCCATTGCCGCGCGCCCAGCGTGACCTCGCCTGCCTTGATCCGTGCCATCTGCCCGAGTCCCCTCCGTTTGGCCCCAACCTATCGCGCTGCCCGCAGCGCTGCCCGCACAATAGTGACGCGCGCGGCGGTTCGCCGCCCGGTTGCGCTCACGGGCCTTCCGGCGCGAGCCGGCGCAGAAGCGCAGCGAAGCGCGTCACCGACGGTCCGGGCGTCTTGTCGAGCCGGGTGCAGAGCCCGACGGAGCCGACGGTCGTGCCGGTATCCATCGGCAGCTCGCGGAATTCGCCCTGGGCCAGATGCGCCTCTACCACGCCGCGGGAGATGAACCAAATCGCCTGGGCCTGGCTCACGCAGGCCCATCCGAAGCTGGGCGAGACGGTCTCGATCGCGTCGGGCGGCGGGGTCAGCCCCTGTTCGATCAGGAGCCGTTCGACGAAGGGCCGGATGATCGAGTCGCTGCCCGGCAGCAGGACGGGATAGCGCGCCAGATCCTCGGCCGTCAGCAGCGTGGCGCCCTCCAGCGGATGGCCGGCCGCCACGACCACCACGACACGTTCCCGGTAGAGCGGCTCGAAGGCGACATTGGCCATGTTCTCGGGGGCGGGGAGGCGGCCGATCACCAGGTCGAGTCGGCCCTCGCGCAGCGCGTCGAGCAGCACCAGGTTCGAGCCGCTCGACACTTCGAGCCGGGCACCGGGGCCCTCGGCCCGGTAGGCGACGACGGCCTTGGGCAGGATCGTGGCCAGCACCGTCGGCAGCGCGCCGATCCTCAGCGGTGGCCCCTGGCCGGGATCGAAGCTCTGCAGCGCGGCCAGCCCCTCGCGCGCGGCGGCGAGGCTCGCCCCCGCATGGCGCAGGAAGATCGTGCCGAAGGGCGACAGCCGTATGCCGCGCCCCTGCTTCTCGAACAGGGGCTTGCCGCAGAGCTCCTCGAGTTCGCGCAGGGTCCGGCTGACCGCCGGCTGGGTCAGGTTCAGCGCCTCCGCCGCGCGGCTGACGCTCTTGCGCTGCGCGACCTCGACGAACAATTCGAGGTGACGCATGTTGAGACGACCGGATAAACGCATACCTCATCCGCTATGATTTCTGGCCAAGAAATTATTACACATGCCTGAAATCATATGCCAGACCTAGTGCAGGGAGATTCCAATGCCGTTCATCACCGCCAATGACATCACGCTCCACGTCCGCGTGACGGGTCCGAAGGACGCCGCCCTGACGCTGGTCTTCGTCAATTCGCTCGGGACCGATTTCCGCATCTGGGACGAGGTTCTGGCCCATCTCGCGCCGAAGGCGCCGGGCGTGCGCTTCGTCTGCTACGACAAGCGCGGCCACGGGCTCAGCGACCTCGGCAGCAGCATCGCCATGGCCGACCATGTCGCCGACCTCGCCGCGCTGCTCGATCTGCTGGGCGCCGAGCGCACGGTCGTGCTGGGCCTGTCGGTCGGCGGGCAGATCGCGCTCGGGCTCTCCGCCGCGCGGCCGGATCTGGTTGCCGGGCTGATCCTCAGCAACACCGCGCACAAGATCGGCACGCCGGACATGTGGGCCACCCGCATCCGCACCATCGAGGACGAGGGCATCGAGGCGCTGGCCACCCCGATCCTCGAGCGCTGGTTCTCCGCCGGGTTCCGCGAGGGCTTCCCGACGCAGCTCGCGGGCTACCGCAACATGCTGATCCGCACCCCGGTCGAAGGCTATGCCGGGACCTGCGCCGCGATCCGCGACACCGATTTCACCCTCGCCGCCGAGTCCGTCACCGTGCCGACGCTCTGCATTGCCGGCGCCGAAGACGGCTCCACCCCGCCCGCGCTGGTCGCCGAGATGGCCGCGCTGATCCCGGGCGCCGCCACCGAAACCGTTGCCAAGGCAGGGCACCTGCCGGGGATCGAGTTCCCCGACGAGGTCGCGCATCTCGTCGCCCTGCATCTCGACAGGATCAAGGAGAGCCTGGAATGACCCAGACCCGCTATGACCAGGGCATGGCGACGCGCCGCTCCGTGCTGGGCAATGCCCATGTGGACCGCGCCGAAGCCGCCAAGTCCGATTTCGACGAACCCTTCCAGAACCTCATCACCGAGGCGGCCTGGGGCCATGTCTGGTCGCGCCCGCAGATCACGAAACGCGAACGTTCGATGATCACGCTGGCGCTGCTCGCGGCGCTCGGCCAGTGGGACGAGGTCGCCATGCATGTGCGGGCCTCGAAGAATACCGGGGCCAGCCCGGAAGACATAAGAGAAGCGATGCTCCACGTCGCCATTTACGCGGGCGTGCCTGCGGCAAACCACGCGAACAAGATCATCAAGGAAACGCTCGCGCAGATGGAGGAGTCCAATGCATAACAATCCCCCTGAGACCGGGGCGTTCTATCCCCGCGACCTCGACTGGCATCCGCCGGCGCTGACCCCGAACTACAAGACCTCGGTCCTGCGCTCGCCGCAGAAGGCCAAGATCAGCTTCGATCCCAGCCTGGGCGAGATCACCGGTCCGGCCTTCGGCCACAACATGCTGGGCGAGCTCGACAACGACCTGGTGCTGAACTACGCGCAGCCGGGCGAAAGCGCGATCGGCGAACGGATCATCGTCCATGGCCGGGTCCAGGACGAGCGCGGCCGCGGCGTGGCGAACACGCTGGTCGAGTTCTGGCAGGCCAATGCCGGCGGCCGCTACCGCCACAAGAAGGACACCTACCTGGCGCCGCTCGACCCGAATTTCGGCGGCTGCGGCCGGGCGATCACCGATGCCGACGGTTACTACCAGTTCCGCACCATCAAGCCGGGTCCCTATCCCTGGCCGAACGGCGTGAATGACTGGCGCCCGTCGCATATCCACTTCTCGGTCTTCGGCACCGGCTTCGCGCAGCGCCTGATCACCCAGATGTATTTCGAAGGCGACCCCCATATCCCGATCTGCCCGATCGTGAACACGATCCGCGACCAGGCCGCCATCGGCCAGCTGATCGCGCCCCTCGACATGAACAACTCCATCCCGATGGATTCGCGCGCCTACAAGTTCGACATCACGCTGCGCGGCCGCCGCTCGACCATGTTCGAGAACCGCAAGGAGGGCAACTGATGCAGCCGCTTGATTTCCTGAAGGAATCTCCGTCCCAGACGGCTGGCCCGTATGTCCATATCGGCTGCGTTCCGACCTTTGCCGGCCTCGAGGGCGTCTATCCCGAGGATCTGGGCGCCAAGATGATCACCGGCGACGCGAAGGGCGAGCGGATCACGCTCAAGGGCCGGGTCATCGACGGCTCCGGCACGCCGCTGCGCGACGTCATGGTCGAGGCCTGGCAGGCCGATGCCGACGGGCTGTTCAACTCGCCGGCCGAGACCCGCGGCACCGCCGATCCGGCCTTCACCGGCTGGGGACGCCAGCCCGGCGACGGCGAGACCGGCGTCTACACGTTCGAGACGGTGAAGCCCGGCCGCGTCCCCTTCCCGGACGGCCGCCTGCAGGCGCCGCACATCACGCTCTGGATCGTGGCGCGCGGGATCAACCTCGGGCTGATGACCCGCTGCTATTTCGAGGACGAGACCGAGGCAAATGCCGAGGACCCGATTCTGGCACGGGTGGAGCACAAGGTAAGGATCCCGACCTTGATGGCGAAACGCGAGGGTGACACCTATACCTTCGACATCCATCTGCAGGGCGACAATGAAACCATCTTTTTCGACGTCTGAACCGGAGCAGGTCGCGGGCAAGCCCTGCATCCTGTGCTGTGCCATCACCGGGTCGCTGCCGACCAAGGCGAACAACCCGGCGGTGCCGATCTCCATCTCGGAGCAGGTCGAGTCGAGCCATGAAGCGGTGGAGGCGGGAGCCTCCATCATTCATGCCCATGTCAGGAATGACGACCAGACCCCGACCTCGGATCCCGAGAAATTCGCGCGGCTGAAGGAAGAACTGGAAAAGCACGTCCCGGGCGTGATCGTGCAGCTGTCCACCGGCGGGCGCTCGGGCGCCGGCCAGACCCGGGGCGGGATGCTGCCCTTGCGTCCCGACATGGCCTCGCTGTCCGTGGGGTCGAACAACTTCCCGACCCGGGTCTACGAGAACCCGCCGGATCTGGTCGACTGGCTGGCTTCCGAGATGAAGACCTACGAAATCCAGCCCGAGATCGAGGCCTTCGACCTCAGCCACATCCTGCAGGCCATCAAGATGCAGGAGACCGGCAAGCTCTATGGCAAGCTCTATGTCCAGTTCGTCATGGGCGTGAAGAACGCCATGCCGGCCGACAAGGAGATCTTCGACATCTATGTCGAGACCATGAAGCGCCGGGCGCCCGGGGCCAACTGGTGCGCGGCCGGGATCGGCGCGACCCAGCTCATGGTCAATGAATGGGCGATCGCGGCGGGCGGCCATACAAGGGCCGGGCTCGAGGACAACGTACGTCTCGACAAGGACACGCTCGCGCCGTCGAACGCCGCGCTGATCAAGCGGGCGGCCGATCTCTGCGCGAAGTACGAGCGTCCGGTGGCGACGCTGGCGCAGGCCCGCGAAATCCTCGGCCTGCGGCCCGCGGCATGATTTCGGTCTTCGATCACCCCTGGCTCGGCGGTCTCTTCGCCGAGCCGGACCTCTCCGCGCTGCTCGGCCCCGAGGCCACGCTCCGCCACATGCTGGAGATGGAGGCCGCCTATGCCCGCGTGCTGGGCGCGGTGGGCAGCGTCGAGCCGGCTCTGGCGGCCCGGGCGTCCGACCAGATTCTCGCGGCCGAGCCGGCGATGTCGGCGCTGCGCTCGGGCATGGCGCAGGACGGCGTGGTCGTCGCCGCGCTGGTGCGCGAGCTGAAGCAGGCGGTCGATGCCGAGGCACAGGCCGCGCTGCACAAGGGGCTGACTTCGCAGGACGTGATGGATACCGCGACGATCCTGTCGCTGAAATCCGCGAATGACCTGCTGGCGGAAAAGCTGGGCGGGCTCCGGGCCGATCTCGACGGGCTGCTCGACCGCTACGGCGACCGGCCGCTGATGGGCCGGACCCGGATGCAGGCGGCGCTGCCGATCACCGTGAAGGACCGGGTGCTGGCCTGGGCGCTGCCGCTCGACAGCCATCTCGATCGTCTGGCCGAGCTGCGGCCGCGGCTGGAATGCCTGCAATTTGGCGGGGCGGCGGGCGACCGGGCGGCTTCGGGCGGCAAGGCCGGAGAGATCTCGGACCGTCTCGCGGCGGAGCTGGACCTCGCGCCTACTGCGAAATCCTGGCAGGCGATGCGCGACGGGATCGGCGAATACGCCTCCTGGCTGTCGCTCGTGTCGGGCACGCTCGGCAAGATGGGCCAGGACGCGGCGATCATGGCGCTGCAGGGAATCGACGAGATCCGGCTCGCGGGCGGCGGCGGCTCCTCGGCGATGCCGCACAAGCAGAACCCGGTCTCCGCCGAACTGCTGGTGACGCTGGCGCGGTTCAACGCGGTGCAGGTTTCGGCCATGCACCAGGCGCTGGTCCATGAACAGGAACGCTCCGGCGCCGCCTGGTCGCTGGAATGGATGGTGCTGCCGCAGATGGTCATGGCCACCGGCCGCGGCCTGTCGCTGGCCCAGGGGCTCTGCGCGGCGATTGCCGATCTGGGCGCGCGCGGCTGAGACCGGTGGACCCGGGCCGGCCTGGCAGGCTATGTGCTTGATCACTTCCGCTGCCGCAATGCAGCGGAAGCTTTCAGGAGAGTGCCCATGACCGTGACGTCCCAGCCTGCCGCCCTGACCTCCGAGGATATCGACCGCTTGGTCGCCGCCTTCTATGCCCGGGTGCGGGCCGACGAGGTTCTGGGCCCGGTCTTCCGCCGCAAGATCGGCAGAGACGGCGAAGTCTGGCGCCGCCACGAGGCGAAGATCGCCGGGTTCTGGCGCAACGCGCTGGGGATCCAGGTCGGCGCCTATTCCGGCAATCCGCAGATGGCGCATATCGGCAATCCGGATGTGCTGCCCGAACATTTCGCGATCTGGCTCGGCCATTTCCGCGCCACCGCCGATGCCGTGCTGGCGCCGGAGCAGGCCGACGCGATCCACGGCATGGCCTCGCGGATCGGCCGCGGCATGAGGATGGGCGTGGAAAGCGTGCGCCGACCGGCCGACGCACCGCCCCGCCTGTTCTGAGCCGGCTTGATCCGCGTCATCCCCCTGCCGCGCTGTCCGGGTTAGGCTGCCGTCAGGCAGCAACTGCGGAGGGCGCCATGCTGGTGCAGGACCAGAGCAAGACCATGGCCTTTCTCGAGGGCGGCGACGGGGCCGGCCCCGCGGAGCGGATCGACACCCATATCTCGGCGGTTTTCCTGACCGGCGACCGGGCGTTCTTCCGGCTCTACGAGGCGATCGGCGAGCCGCTGCCGACCCGCGACCTGCCGCTGGCCTTTGCCTGGCCGGATCTGCGCTTCGTCTCGGGCTGGAAGGCCCAGCTCGAAGCCGCCGAACGGCTGGCCCGGGCGGGATCGGTCGGCGGCAACCGGATGCTGGGACTCTACACCGAGCGCCGTGCGACGGTGTCCGGGGCGGTCTGGGACCGGGTGCGCGCGGTGCAGGCGCTTGATCTGGCGCTGAATTCGGGCGACCCCTCGGCCGTCTCGGGCGCGCTGATCGACGCCCGTTCGGCAATGGGGCTCGCGGGACTGGAACCGGCCCTGGCGCAGATGATGGCGCACCGGCTGGCCCGGGTGGCGCTGAAGGGACCGAGCCGCGCGATGTCCTCGTCGCGGATATGGCGGCGGTCCTCGCGCAGATGCGCGGTGATCCCGTCCGCCCCCGCCGCTTCGGCAAGCTTGGCCGCGCGCACCGGATCCGGCACCGCCCCGCCGCGGGCGTTGCGCACCGTGGCCACGTGATCGATGTTCACCCCGAGGCGCAGTCGCTCTGTGGCCATGACGGATTCCCCTTGATTGTGCCGTCCTGCGGGTAGCGCGGGACATGGGGGAGAGGCAAGCGCCAAGGCCTGCGGACCGCGCCGGAGACGCGCAGGTGTTACTTCACCATCGCGCCCGAGCGGATTTTCAGCCGCGCCTGCAGCTTCTGCTGCAGGAGCCGGGAGCGGCGGCGCTGATAGGCGTCGATCAGCGGATGGGCCAGCGCATAGGCCGCCGAGGAGATGATCAGCCCGTTGATCGCCCCGCCCAGCAGGTAGGGCAGGAAGATTTCGTGGTTGAACTCGACGAGGTTCTCCCAATGCGACTCGGTGCCGTTGAAGATCGACATCATGTTCCACCAAACCTCGCCGCTGGCCCGCTTGAAGGCCAGCATCAGCGCATGGAAATGGAACGTGGTCTCGCGCCCGAGCAGCAGGTTGCCGGTGAACATGCTGGAGGCGGCGATGAAGGGAAAGGTGATCGGGTTGCCGACGAAGGTGGAGATGATCGCCGCGCCGACATTGCCGCGCAGCAGCCAGGCGAAGAACCCGGCCAGGAAGAAATGCAGTCCGAAGAGCGGGGAAAAGCTGGTGAAGATGCCCGCCGCGATGCCGCGCGCGATGCGGTGCGGCGGATCGGGCAGGCGCTTCAGCCGGTAGTACATGTAGTTGAACGCGCGGCCCCAGCCGCCCGGCGGATAGATCGCCTCGAGAACGATGCGAACCGTTCCGCGTTTGTCCCGGCGCTTGAACACCTGATTTACCCCAAGCCTCGTCCGTCCCGCAGACGGATCACCCACAGCCGCGATCGCCTGACATGACAGCGTTCCTGAACCCGCCCGGCCGGGTTCAGGGGCGCTCTTCCGATTCCCTGTGCCTACGAACTTCCGCCACGTTGTTGTCTGCTTCAAGCGCGGTCATGACGCGGTGGAGATGTTCCACGTTGCTGACTTCCACTTCAAGCATCGCCCGGTAAAAATCCGGTTTCCTGTCGGAGAACTCGACATTGGAGATGTTGGCCTTCTGCTCGCCGATCAGCGTGCAGACCCGGCCGAGCACCCCGGCATCGTTCGACATGGTGATCTCCAGCGGAATGCCGAAAGAGGCCGAATGGCGGCCCGGCTGCCAGTGGAGATCGACCCAGCGGTCCATCTGGTCCTCGTAATCGGCAAGCCGCGGGCAGTCGATGGCATGGACCATCACGCCGGTCCCCGGCTGGGTGATGCCGACGATGCGCTCGCCCGGCACCGGCTGGCAGCAGCTGCCGCGCTCCCAGCTCTGGCCGACTTCGAGGCCCAGCACGGCACGGCGCATCTCGACCAGCTCGCCCTCGGCCTCGGCCTCGGCCAGCTCCGGATAGACCGCGGTGACCACGTCGCGCGCGGTGATCTCGCCCGAGCCGAGCCGCGACAGCAGTTCCTCGTGGTCGCTGCCGAGCCCGAGATTGCGCGCCGCGGCCATCAGCGTCTTGTCGGTGGCCTTCTTGTCGATGTTGGAGAAGGCTCCGCGCACCAGTTCGCGGCCGAGCTTGATGAAGCGGTCGCGCTGCGCCTCGCGGAGCGCGCGGCGGATCGCGGATTTCGCCTTGCCGGTGACGGCGATGTCGATCCAAGTCGCCTGCGGGCTCTGGCCCTCGGCGGTGATGATCTCGACCGACTGGCCGTTCCGCAGCCGCGTCCAGAGCGGCACGCGCGACCCGTCGACCCGCGCGCCTACGCAGGCCAGGCCGATGCGGGTATGGATGGCGAAGGCGAAGTCCAGCGGCGTCGCGCCCTTCGGCAGCTTGATCACCTCGCCCTTCGGCGTGAAGCAGAACACCTTGTCGGCATACATTTCCAGCTTCACGGTCTCGAAGAACTCGGCGACGTCGGTGCCGGCCTCGAAATACTCGGAGAGCCCGCCCACCCAGGCGGCCGGGTCGACCGAATACGGGTTCTCCATCGGCTCGCCGTCCTTGTAGGACCAATGCGCGGCGACGCCCTTCTCGGCGACTTCGTGCATCTCGCGGGTGCGGATCTGCACCTCGACGCGCTTGCCGTCGCGGCCGAGCACGGTGGTGTGCAGGCTGCGGTAGCCGTTCACCTTGGGCTCGGAGATGTAGTCCTTGAACCGCCCCGGCACCGCGCGCCAGCGGCGGTGGATCGCGCCGAGCGCGTGGTAGCAGTCCATCCGCGTCTCGGTGATGACGCGGAAGCCGAAAATGTCGGAGAGGCGGTTGAAGGACTCGTCGCTGTCGCGCTGCCCCATCTTGCGCCAGATCGAATAGGGACGCTTGGCGCGGCCATAGACCGTCGCCAGGATCCCCTCGCCCGTCATTTCATGGGCGATGTCGTAGCGGATCTTCTCGACCTCGTCCTCGGCGACGCCGCGCAGCCGCGCCATGCGGCGCAGCACCGAGCGGCGGGCATCCGGGTTCAGCACCTGGAAAGACAGGTCCTCCAGCTCGTCGCGCATCCACTGCATGCCCATGCGGCCCGCGAGCGGCGCATAGATGTCCATGGTCTCGCGCGCCTTCTTGACCTGCTTCTCCTGCGGCAGCGACTTGATCGTCCGCATGTTGTGGAGCCGGTCGAAGAGCTTGACCAGAATGACGCGCATGTCCTTCGACATGGCGACGAAGAGCTTGCGGAAATTCTCCGCCTGCTTGGTCTCGTTCGAGTTCAGCTGGAAATTGGTGAGCTTGGTGACGCCATCGACCAGATCGGCGATCTCGGCTCCGAACAGCCGGACGATGTCGTCGCGGGTCGCGGTGGTGTCCTCGACCGTGTCGTGCAGCAGCGCCGTGATCAGCGTGGCATCGTCCAGCTTCTGCTCGGCGAGCAGCGCGGAGACCGCCACGGGATGCACGATATAGGGCTCGCCGGAGCGGCGGAACTGCCCTTCATGCGAGGCCAGCGCGTAATCATAGGCAGCGCGCAGATGCGCGATGTCGGCGCGCGGATTGTAGGTCAGAACCCGCGCGACCAGATCGTCCACCGGCAGAAGCGGCTCGTGCCGCGCCGGGGCCGTGTTGACCGTATTATCGCTCAGACTGGGCTTCCATCAATGCGCGGAGAAGTTTCTCGTCGGTCATGTCGTCGTCGTCGGGCTTGTCGTTCTCGACGCCCATCAGCAGCGACATCGCATCGTCCTCGGGCTCGTCCACCTCGATCTGGGTCTGGTGGCTGGCGATCATCCGCTCGCGGAGCTCCTCGGCGCTCTGGGTCTCCTCGGCGATCTCGCGCAGCGACACGACGGGGTTCTTGTCGTTGTCACGATCGACCGTCAGCGGGCTGCCGCTGCTGAGCTCCCGCGCCCGGTGGGCGGCAAGCATCACCAGTTCGAACCGGTTCGGCACCTTGTCGACGCAGTCTTCTACAGTGACTCGAGCCATGTGATTCGTCCTCGATCCTCGGTTAGGGAAGCGTGGCTTATAGAGATGATCCCGCAGGATCGCAAGACGGGCATCGCATGACCGAAATTTTACCTGGCCGGCAGAGGCGCGGCAAGCACAGTGCGCCTGAACCGGGCAGCTTCATCAATTCTTAAATTCCCGCTGCAACTTATGGGGGTGCCAGCAATTTCCCGCTGGGCAGAATCCCGCCGCTGGACTATGATTTTGGGAGCGGGGTAAATTAGTACGTCCCTGAGCAGGCGCGCTGGAATGTCAATTCCGGTTGCGGCAAGCTTTCTTTTGATTAAGTTTGCTCCGTTGGCCCGAGGCTACCAGCAATAGCTCGGGCGACACATTTGGGAAGGGACTTAAATGTTTTACAGAGACGAACGGCTCGCGCTGTTCATAGACGGGTCGAACCTGTACGCGGCGGCCAAGGCGCTCGGGTTCGACATCGACTACAAACTCCTGCGACAGGAATTCATGCGGCGCGGCAAGCTGCTGCGCGCATTCTACTACACCGCCCTCCTGGAAAACGACGAGTATTCGCCGATCCGTCCGCTGGTTGACTGGCTGCATTACAACGGCTTCACCATGGTCACCAAGGCGGCGAAGGAATACATCGACAGCCAGGGGCGCCGCAAGGTCAAGGGCAACATGGACATCGAGCTGACCGTCGATGCCCTGGAACTTGCGCCGCATGTCGACCACGTGGTCCTGTTTTCCGGAGACGGCGATTTCAAGCCGCTGATCGAGGCCCTGCAGCGCAAGGGGAAGCGCGTGTCGGTGGTTTCGACGATCCGGTCGCAGCCGCCGATGATCTCCGACGACCTGCGACGCCAGGCCGACAACTTCATCGAACTCGACGAATTGCGCGACGTGATCGGACGCCCGCCGCGCGAGCCCCGCAGTTCCGACAGCGACGCCGTCGCCGAGAACTCGGACGCCTGAACTGGCCCGGCCGCGGGCGGGTGACATCTCCGCGGCCCCGCCTTATGATCCGGCCATGGATTGCCATGACCCAGTGACCGGATTCCCCATGCAGACCCCGCCCCTGACCCTCTACCTCGCTGCGCCGCGCGGCTTCTGCGCCGGCGTCGACCGCGCCATCAAGATCGTCGAGCAGGCGCTCGAGAAATGGGGCGCCCCGGTCTACGTCCGCCACGAGATCGTCCACAACCGCTATGTCGTCGACGGTCTGCGCGCCAAGGGCGCGATCTTCGTCGAGGAACTCGACGAATGCCCCGGCGACCGTCCCGTGGTGTTTTCCGCCCATGGCGTGCCGAAATCGGTTCCCGCCGAAGCGGCCGCGCGGCAGATGCTCTATGTCGACGCCACCTGCCCGCTGGTCAGCAAGGTCCATATCGAGGCCGAGCGCCATGCCGAGGCCGGCCTCCAGATCATCATGATCGGCCATGCGGGCCATCCCGAGACGATCGGCACGATGGGCCAGCTGCCCGAGGGCGAGGTCCTGCTGGTGCAGACCGTTGCCGACGTGGCCGAGGTGGCGCCGCGCGATCCCGAACGGCTGGCCTTCGTGACCCAGACCACGCTGTCGGTCGATGACACGGTCGACATCGTCGCCGCGCTGCGCGCGCGCTTCCCGGCGATCATCGGGCCGCACAAGGAAGATATCTGCTACGCCACCACCAACCGGCAGGAAGCCGTCAAGGCGGTCGCGCCGAAGGTGGATGCCCTGCTGGTGGTCGGCGCGCCGAATTCCTCGAACTCGAAGCGCCTGGTCGATGTCGCGCGCCGGGCCGGCTGCACCTATTCCCAGCTGGTTGAGCGCGCCGACCAGATCGACTGGCGCGCCCTCGAAGGCGCCCGCGCCGTCGGCATCACCGCCGGGGCCTCCGCCCCCGAAGTGCTGGTCAACGAAGTGGTCGACGCCTTCCGCGCGCGCTATGACGTGACGCTCGAAGGGGTCGAGACCGCGACCGAACAGGTCGAGTTCAAGATCCCGAGGGTGCTGCGGGAACCCGCATGAAGGACAGCTACGCCCAGAGACCGGACCGCATCCCGCCCGCCGCGCTCTGGCTGGGGCTCGCCGGGGTGCTGCCCTTCCTCTGGGGACTGGCAACCGGGCTCTCGCCCGCGCTCTTCGATCTCGGCATGACCCTGCTCGGCCCGCGCTTCGTCGGACTGCACCTGCAGGTCGCCTATGGCACGATCATCCTCTCCTTCATGTCCGGCGCGCTCTGGGGGTTCGCCGCGCGCAGCGACGGGCCGTGGCGCAGCCGCGGCTTCGCGCTGTCGGTGCTGCCGGCGCTCTGGGCGCTGGTCTTCGTCGGCGGCGGGGCGGAACGCGCCACGGTCGTGCTGATCGCGGGCTTCGTCGGGCTCCTGGGCCTCGACATGCTGTTCGAGCGGCAGGGACTGACGCCGCCCTGGTGGATGCGGCTGCGCAACCTGCTGACCTTGCTGGTCTGCGCCAGCTTGACCGCCGGCCTGCTCGGATGAGCAGCCGCCCCGATGCGGAGACCGTCGCGCTCTACGACGCGGAGGCCCGCGCCTATGGCGACCGCTTCCACAGCGCCGATCCCCCTCCCCGGCTGGAGGCCTTCCTCGACCGGGTCCGCCCCGGCGGGCGGGTGCTAGACCTCGGCTGCGGCCCCGGCCATGCCGCGGCCCGGATGCGCGGCCGCCGAGGCCGAGCCTGTCGCCATGCCGCCCGCGCCCGGCGACTGGCAGACGCTGAACGGCGAGGTGCGCCACACCTTCACCCATTTCCACCTGCGGCTGCGGCCGATGGTGGCGCGGCTGCCGCAGGAGGCCGCGCCGCGCCGCGGCCATTTCGTGGCGAAATCAGATTTCCGCTCGGCCAAGGCGTTTACCCTTTCGAAACCCTGGTTCGAGGAGATCTGACGCAGGAGGCCCCATGTCCCTGCTCACCCGCGCCGACGGCGTCACCCGCGCCCTGCCCTACTGGTCCTCGCTCATGCTCGTGCCGGTCGTGCTCTGGGCCGCAGCGACCGGCGGCTGGGCGCTGCTGGCGCCGCCCCTGGCCGGCTGGGGGCTCTTCGCCGCCGCCGCCAGCGGCCAGCCCGGCGCCAGCGCCGCGATCATCCCCGTGCCCAGCAGGATCGCCAGCGGCATGCCCAGCAGCAGCATCCGCACCGGCCATTGCCGCTGGCTGTTGAGGCGGCGCAGGTCGGTGCGCGCCGCATCGAGGAAGAGCAGCACCACCAGCGCCACCTCGGCCACCGAATGCAGGACATGGACGACCTCGGCTTCGCCGGAACCGCCGGCCTGCGCCAGGAGGAATCCCAGCAGGATGAACACCATGGGCGCTGTCACGATGGTCCGCGACAGGCGGCGCGCCATCAGGCAGTAGCCGACCGTGACGATCGCGATGACGAGGGTGGCGAACATGCGGGCCTCCGGATCTGGAACTCTCCGTCCGAGGATAGGCGAGGCCGCGCCGCGAGGTAAGCCGCCTGTCTGCCGCAAGGACAGCACCGTGGCCGGGTTGCACGGCAGGGCTTGATGTTTGCGTCCCGAGACCCGAGATCCGGGGCGGACCCAAGAGGAGACGCAGCCATGACCGATGCGACCAAGGACAGGACGGAGGCGCTGTCGCGCCTGACCCCGGAACAGTACCGCGTGACCCAGGAGAACGGAACCGAGCGGCCCTTCGCCAATCCCTATTGGGACCTGAAGGAGCCGGGGCTCTATGTCGACGTGGTCTCGGGCGAACCGCTCTTCGCCTCGATCGACAAGTTCGACAGCGGCACCGGCTGGCCGAGCTTCACCCGCCCGGTCTTCGGCGATGCCGTCACCGAGCACCGCGATGCCAGCCACGGCATGGTGCGAATCGAGGCGCGCTCGGCCGGGGCGGACAGCCATCTGGGCCATGTCTTCCCCGACGGCCCACCGGAAGCCGGCGGCATGCGCTACTGCATCAACTCCGCGTCGCTGCGCTTCGTGCCCGTGGACGCGCTGGAGGCGGAAGGCTACGGCGCCTTCTCCGAGCTGTTCCGGGACGCCGCTGCGCGCTCCTGAGCCGCCAGGCGGCGGGCACGCCGCCCCCTTTGCGGGACAGCGCGCGGTTGGCGGGCAGCGCGCGGGCCGGGAGCGGCCGCCCGGTCGGGCCTTGTCCCATGACCACGCCGCCGACGCGGATATTGCCGGCGCTGGCCGGGATCAGCGCGAGGATCGCCTTCAGCAGCGTCGACTTGCCGGAGCCCGAGCGGCCGAGCAGCACGACGACCTCGGAGCGCTTCACCACCAGCGTCAGCTTCTTCAGCACCGGCGTGCCGTTGTAGCCGACTTCCAGGTCGCGGATCTCGAGCATCCGGTCGGATTGCGGCGAGGGCGGATCGACGGCCGCAAGCGGCGTGCCGGCGGGAATGTCGGGGATCTTGCGGCGCCCGGCGCGTGCGGCGCGCGGCTCGAGGTTCACCCGGTTCTCCATCCACCACTGGCCCGCGGCCAGAACGGTGGACATGATCACGTAGATCCCGCCCGAGGCCAGCAGCACCGGCAGGAACTGGAAGTTCTGCGACACGATGGTCTGGCCGCGCATGGTCAGCTCTGCGACGCCGACGACCGAGGCCAGCGAGGTGGATTTCAGCAGGCCGACGCTCTCGTTGCCCAGGGTCGGAAGGATCGCGCGCAGCGCTTGCGGGATGACGACGAAGCGCATTTCCTGGCTGCGGGTATAGCCGAAGGCCTGCGCCGCGGTGCGCTGGTCGCGGTTGGCGGAAATGATGCCGCCGCGGATGATCTCGGCGCAATAGGCGGTCTCGTTGATCGTCAGCGCCAGGAGCGCCGAGACGAAGGGGCTGAGCACCAGGCCGAATTGCGGCAGGACGTTGTAGAGGATGATCAGCTGCAACAGGACCGGCGTGCCGCGCAGCAGGTAGATGTAGGTCTTGACCGGCAGGCGCACGTACCAGGCCTTGGACAGGCTTGCGAGCGAGAGGAAGAAGCCGATGACGATGCCGCCCGTGAGCGCGCCGACCAGCAGCTGCACGGCGATGACGGCGCCTTCCCAGAGATAGGGGAAGGTCAGGTAGTGGAGAAACGTGTCCATTGGGGTCCCGCACAGGAGGACCGGCGCCGCGCGGGGGCGGCACCGGAGGGATCAGGAAATCAGTTGAACAGTTCTGCCGGACGCTGGGCTTCGCCGCCCTGGCCCCACTTGTCCATGATCAGCTTCTGCACGCCGGTCTCCTGGATCACCTTGATGCCGTCGAGCACCGCGTTCTGCAGCATCGTGTTCTCCTTGGCGATCGGATAGCCGCTGCGGATCGGCAGGTCGACATAGAAGGCCTGCTCCAGCCGTTCGTCGGCGCGCGCCAGGCCGGCGGCGACGGCGCCCGAGGTCAGGTGGATGTCGGCCCGGCCCGCCTGCACCGCCATGATGGCGTTGTCGGTGTTCTGCACGAGCAGCACGTCGACCGCCGGCTTGTCGGCAGCGAGGCATTTCTCGGTCTGCTCGGGCGCAAGCGTGGTGGCCTCGTAGGTGCCTGCCGCGGCCGAGATGGTCATGCCGCAGAGGTCGTCGACCGATTGCAGGTTCTTCGGGTTGCCCTTCGGCACGACCGATCCGTCGACCACCTGGTAGGACGAGACGAAGGCGACCTGCTCGGAGCGCGCCGGGGTGACGTAGATCGACGGACCGATGTCGAGCCGGCCGGACATGATCGAGGTGACCAGTACGTTGAAGGCGCCGAGCTGGAATTCGTAGTCGAAGCCGAGGCAGGCGCCGAGCCGGTCGAGCATGTCCGGGTCCAGGCCTTCGAGGTCATCGGGATTGCCGTCCACCGGCTGCTGGAAGCCCATGTTGTAGCCGCCGAGCCCGACGGTGAGCGTCTTGCCCGACAGCTCGGGATATTTCGTGCGGAGCCCCTGGCAGGCCTCCATTTCCGCGAAATCCGAGGGCGCGGGCTTCAGCTCCTCGGAGGCGCGGGCGGAGGCGATGCCGGGCGCCAGCACGGCGGCCATGGCGGCGGCGCAGGCGATCATGCGGGTCGGAGAGGTCATTTTCGTCATCCTTGCTTTTCCCTGTTGGAGGAATGCAGGCACGGAGGGGCGTGCCCGCGAACCACGATTGTAGCATTGTATAACAATTATACCCTTGGCAAGGGGCTTGTTTGCCGCTACTTCATTTCCCGGGAGGCGGCGGTGCCTCTCCCCGCGGCTGCCGCGGGCGGCAAGATCGAGGACAGGACATGTGCGCCATCTCCACCCGCAAGGAAGACTGGCAGGCGCCGCGGCCGCGGACGCTGGTGGACCATGCCATCGACGCGATCATCGCGGCGGCGGCCCGCGGCGTGATCCTTCCCGGAGAGCGGCTGACCGAGAAGGACCTGGGCGAGATGCTCGGGCTTTCCCGGGTGCCGATCCGCGAGGCGCTGAGGGTTCTCGAAAGCCTCGGCGTCGTGGTGGCCGCCCCCTACAAGGGCACGCGGCTGATGGATGTGTCGAAGGACCGGCTGGACCAGATCCTCGATGTCCGCGTGGCGCTGGAGACGCTGGCCGTCACCCGTGCGCATGAGGCAGGGGCGCTGACGCCGGAGAAGCTTGCGCCGCTCGGGGCGGAAATCCGCGAGATGCAGCTGATGTGCGACCGCCGCGACGCCTACGGGCTGGCGGAAGCGGACACCCGGTTCCATCAGCACCTGGTGGAACTCTCGGGCAATCAGCCGCTCGTCGCGCTCTGGCAGACCCTGTCGCGGCAGCTGACCGTGATCATCGGCCTGACCGCCCTGGAAAAGGCGATGGACGACATCGTCGAGGAGCATGTGCGGCTGCTCGACCTGCTCTCCGGCGGCGACCTGCCAACGATGCGCCGCGAACTCGAAGAGCATATCCGCACCCAGATCCACGTGATCGACTTCGATCTGCTGATCGAGAAGCACCGGGTGCGGCGCGGACGCTAGGCCCCGCCCATCCCCATCTCCGCCCCCCACGACCCGAAGACCGGCCCTGGCCGAAGGATGCCCCATGAAGATCACCGATGTCGAAACCTTCTATCTCGCCCTGCCCAAGGTGGAGGCGCGCACCGACAGCTCTCAGGACACGCTGCTGATCCGGATCTCGACCGATGCCGGAATCACCGGCTGGGGCGAGGTCGACAGCGCGCCGACCGTGGTGCAGGCGATCATCGAGGCGCCCTATTCGCACACGATGGTCAGCGGGCTGAAGCGGCTGCTGATCGGCGAGAACCCGCTGGAGACCGGGCGGCTCTGGCAGAAGATGTACGACGCGACGATCTTCTATGGCCGCACCGGCGCGGTGCTGCAGGCGATGGCGGGGATCGACATCGCGCTCTGGGACATCAAGGGCAAGGCCCTCGGCCAGCCGATCGTCACCCTGCTGGGCGGCGCGCTGCGCGACCGGATGCGGGTCTATTCCTCGAACATGTTCCAGTTCTCGGTGGAGGACACCGTGGCGCGGGCCAAGGCGGCCGTGGACGAGGGCCACACGGGCGTGAAATTCGGCTGGGAGCCCTTCGGCCGCGACGAAAGGACGGACATCGCCTATGTCGAGGCGATCCGCCGGGCGATCGGCGACGACGTCGATTTCATGCTGGATGCCGGCCATGCCTGGGACGCGCGGACGGCGATGCGGCGGGCGGAGCTCCTGGAGCCCTACAACCTGTTCTGGATCGAGGAGCCGCTGCATCCCGAGGACATCAAGGGCTATGGCCGCCTGTCGCAATCCATGTCCCAGCCGCTGGCGGCCGGCGAGCAGGACAGTTCCGTGGCGCAGTTCGAGCGGCTGATCGACGAGGGCGGCGTCGACATCGTGCAGATCGACCTGACGCGGGTCGGCTTCACCCAGGCGATCCGCGTCGCGGATTACGCCGCCTCGCGCGGACGGAAAGTGTGCAACCACAATTTCACCACCGACATCAACACCGCCGCCTCGCTGCATTTCCTCTGCGCGATCCGCAACGCGCTGGTGATGGAATACTGCGTGGAGCCCAATGAAATTGCGCGCAAGCTGGCGCTGAACCCGGTCCGGTTCGAGGACGGCCATGCGCTGCTGCCCGCCGAGCCGGGGCTGGGCGTCGAGCCCGATCCGGCGATCATCGAGAAGTATCTCGTGCGCTGACGGATGGGCAGCGGGGGCGCGCGGCCCCCGCCGCGCCTCAGTAGCCCGCCGACGGATCGACGCGGGTCGGCATCGGCGCGCCTGCCCGCCAGGCGGCGAGGTTCTGCAGGAAAATGTCGGTGCAGCGGTCCAGATAGCCCTCGTTGTCGTCCACGCTGCAATGCGGCGTGACCACCAGCCCGGGAACGTCCCAGGTCGGATCGTCCGCGGGCAGGGGCTCCTGCGGGAAGACATCGAGCACCGCGCCGCCCAGATGGCCCGACCGCAGCAGGCCGCACAACGCCGCGTGATCGAACACCGCCGCGCGTCCGACGCTGACCACCCCCGCCCCCTGCGGCAGCAGCGCGACTCGCCTCCAGCCCCGGCATGTCGGGCGCGGCCAGCGCCGCCAGCCCGGCCGCGCAGGCTTCGAGCGTTGCCGCCTCATGCCCCGGCAGCAGCATGTCGCGGCAGACGCCGCCTTCCAGCGCGCAGAGCGTCACCAGCACTTCGAACATCCCGTCCCCCTCGGCCGCACGCAAACGTGCAGGCCGCTTTCCCGGATTTCCTTCCGAGATTGTCCCGTTTCATGGCATGCTTGCAACCTCAGAGAGCAAGGGAGGAGAACCGCATGCTCTGGAGGACTGCCATCCTCGCCGCCGCCATGGCCGCCCCGGCCGTGCTGGCGCTGGCCGACGACTTGCCCAATCCGCTGGTCAACGGACCGGCTTGGGACGCGCTGCGCTACGACCTTGCCGGAGACGATCCGATTGCCGATGCCGCCGGGCTCTTCGAGGTCGATGCGCCCTACCGCGCGCATGACGCGGCTACCGTGCCGGTGCGGATCACGCAGGTCGATCCGTCACGGACGATCCTCAAAGCCTCGGTGATCATTGACGAAAACCCGGCCCCCGTGGCCGCGGACTTCACCTTCGGCCCGGCAATGGCGCCGCTCGACTTCGAGCTGCGCGTACGGGTGAACCAGTATTCCGATGTCCGGGTGATCGCCGGGACGCCCGAGGGGCTCGCCATGACGGGGCGCTTCGTCAAGGCCTCGGGCGGCTGCGCGGCGCCTGCCTCGCGCGACCCCGAGCTGGCGCTGGCCTCGATGGGGCAGATGAAGCTCAAGACCTTCTCCGGCGCACCGGGCGAGCGCCGCGAGGCGCAGGTGATGATTCGCCATCCGAATTATTCCGGGCTGCAGCGCGACCAGGTCACGCATCTCTTCATCCCGGCACATTTCATCTCGGAACTCGAAGTCCGCCAGGGGGACGCGCTCCTGTTCCGCATGGAGGGCGGCATCTCGATCAGCGAGAACCCCGCCTTCCGCTTTTCCTATGCCGATGACGGCTCGCCCGCGCTGACCGTCACCGCCACCGATACCGAGGGCAACACCTTCCGCCGCGAACTGCCGAAGGACAGCGCCAGCTAGGGCGATCCCGACGGCTCCGCCGCCGCCGCGGAGCCGCTGCGGCCAGGAACGGCCATCAGCGCTCCGGCCTCCCGCGGGAAAGGGAGGATCCCTTCCGCTGCCGGGAGCCGCCCCATCCGCCCGGAGCTGACTGACGACCGCGCCAGCCAGGACGATCCTCGGTCACCCGGCCCGGCCGGACGCCAAGGACCTCCGGCCAGGCCCCGCCGCGCGGCGCAGGCGGACCCGCCGGGGCCCGGATCAGAGCGGCTCGATGTCGCCCATCGCGCGGGCCGCGTGGAATTCCGCCTCGAAGGCGTCGAAGCGCCCGGCGGCGATCGCGTCGCGGATGCCCTGCATCAGCTCCTGGTAGTAGTGCAGGTTGTGCCAGGTCAGCAGCATCGAGGAGATGATCTCCTGGCTGCGGAACACGTGGTGCAGATAGGCGCGGCTGTATTGCGCGCAGGCCGGGCAGCTGCAGGCCTCGTCGAGCGGCCGCGGGTCGTCGGCATGGCGGGCGTTCTTGATGTTGACCACGCCGCGGCGGGTGAAGGCCTGGCCGGTCCGCCCCGAGCGCGAGGGCAGCACGCAGTCGAACATGTCGATGCCGCGCTTCACCGCGCCGACCAGGTCGTCGGGCTTGCCGACGCCCATCAGGTAGCGCGGCTTGTCCTCGGGCAGCATCCCGGGCGCGTAGTCGAGCACCTTGAACATGATCTCCTGGCCCTCGCCGACCGCCAGCCCGCCGACCGCATAGCCGTCGAAGCCGATGCCGCGCAGCTTCTCGGCGCTCTCGCCGCGCAGATCCTCGATGTCGCCGCCCTGCTGGATGCCGAAGAGCGCATGGCCGGGGCGGTCGCCGAAGGCCTCGCGCGAGCGCGCCGCCCAACGCATCGACAGCCGCATCGACTCGGCGATCCGCTCGCGCGGCGCCGGCAGCGCCGGGCATTCGTCGAAGCACATCACGATGTCCGAGCCCAAGAGCTTCTGGATCTCCATCGACCGCTCGGGGCTCAGCATGTGGCGCGAGCCGTCGACATGGGACCGGAAGGTCACGCCTTCCTCGGTCAGCTTCCTCAGGTCGGCGAGGCTCATCACCTGGAAGCCGCCCGAATCCGTCAGGATCGGCCGGTCCCAGTTCATGAACTTGTGCAGCCCCCCGAGCCGGTCGATCCGCTCCGCCGTGGGCCGCAGCATCAGATGGTAGGTGTTGCCCAGCAGGATGTCGGCCCCGGTGGCGCGCACGCTTTCGGGCATCATCGCCTTGACCGTCGCCGCCGTGCCCACCGGCATGAAGGCAGGCGTGCGGATCTCGCCGCGCGGCGTGGAAATCGTGCCGGTGCGGGCCTTGCCGTCGGTGGCGTGAAGGGCGAAGCTGAATCTCTGGGTCACGGGGCGCGGGTCCTTTGCTGGGCATCCCCTTCTAGACATTTCCGCCGCGGTGCCAAGCCTCGGCACCGGGGAAATCCGCCGCCGCCGCATTGACCGCGCGCCCGCCCAGAGGCTAGGGCGGGCCCAAATCCACGAGACCAGGGGGCCTCGCATGACCGATCAAAGCACCGACCCGACCGATTTCCGCCTTGGATGGGAGGAATGGGTGTCCCTGCCTGCGCTCGGCCTGCCCGCGCTCAAGGCGAAGGTCGATACCGGGGCGCGCACCTCGGCGCTGCATGCTTTCGACATCGAGCCCTTCGGCCCGATCAACCGGCCCAAGGTGCGCTTCGGCGTGCATCCGATCCCGGGCCGCGACGAGCTGTCGATTCCCTGCTCGGCGACCATCGTCGACCGCCGCGAGGTGACCTCGTCGAACGGCGACATGGAGCTGCGCTACGTCATCTCGACCGAGCTGCACATGGGCAACCGCTCCTGGCCGATCGAGATGACGCTGACCAACCGCGGCTCGATGGCCTACCGGATGCTGCTCGGCCGCCAGGCGCTGATGGACGACATGCTGGTCGCCGCCTCCGAACGCTGCTGCCAGCCGGAGCTGAGCTACGACGTCTACAAGACCGCCGATGTCCGCACCCAGGCGCCGCGCCGCGCGCTGCGCATCGCCGTGCTCAGCCGCGAGCCGAAGAACTACACCACCAGCCGGATCGTCGCCGAGGGCGAGAACCGCGGCCATGTCGTCGAGGTGATCGACACCGCGCGCTGCTACATGGCGATCAACGCGGATTCGCCCGAAGTGCATTACGACGGCCAGCGCCTGCCGCGCTACGACGCGGTGATCCCGCGGATCGGCGCCTCGATCACCCCCTACGGCACCGCCGTGATCCGCCAGTTCGAGACCGTGGGCACCTATTGCGTGAACCCCGCCGACGGCATCACCGCGAGCCGCGACAAGCTGCATGCCCACCAGGTCCTGGCGCGCCACCGGATCAACACGCCGGTCACCGCCTTCGCCTCCTCGCCGAAGGACACGCTGCACCTGATCGACGTGGTCGGCAGCGCGCCGCTGATCGTCAAGCTGCTGGAATCGACGCAAGGCAAGGGCGTCGTGCTGGCCGAGACGAAGAAGGCCGCCGAGTCGGTGATCTCCGCCTTCCGCGGCCTCAAGGCCAATTTCCTGGTGCAGCAATTCGTCAAGGAAGCGGCCGGCGAAGATGTCCGCTGCCTAGTGATCAACGGCAAGGTCGTCGCCTCGATGAAGCGCTCGGCCGGCACCGAGGGCGAGTTCCGCTCGAACCTGCACCAGGGCGGCACCGCGAAGCCGGTGAAGATCACCAAGGAGGAACGCGAGACCGCGATCCGCGCCGCCAAGGCGTTCCGGCTGAACATGGCCGGGGTGGACATCCTGCGCTCGTCGACCGGGCCGAAGGTGCTGGAGGTCAATTCCTCGCCGGGCTTCGAGGGGATCGAGAAAGCCACCGGCAAGAACATCGTCGAGGCGCTCTACGAGGACATCGAACGGCGCGTCCGCCCCGCCCCGGTGCGCAGCCGCAAGGCCATCGAGCCCCGCGCCGACCGCTAGGCGCTCCGGCCCGGGCGGCGGGAAACGGACAGCACGCCCGGCCGTCCTGCCCGCCTTCGCGCGCCATGACGCCGTGCACCCCGGCATTGTCGCCCGCCACCGCAGCGCCCGCCTCTTCCGCAAGCCCGGCGACCAGACGTTCCAGCAGCGCCGCGGAAGCCTCCGTGCCGTTTGCGCGGGTCACCGTGCCGTCGCGCAGATCGACGCTGTCGCCGGGGCCGAAGACCGTCAGGCGGACGCCGTTGGCGACGAAGTTGTCGCTTTGCAGGACCAGCTGGCCCGGATCGATCTCGACCAGCACGAAGCCGTCGAGACCGGCGGCCTCGAGCTTCATCCCGGCCTCGGAGGCGATCACCGCGCTGTCCTCGAAGATGCCGATGCCGAAGCGCTCGTTCTCCTCGGCGCAGGCCACGACGAGGCGGCCGAGCCGCTCCTGGCCGATCAGGTTCTGGTCGACGATCCCCGCCGGGAAGAGCCCGATGCCTTCCTGGATGGCCAGCCCCTGATGGCCGACATCCGAGGACACGCCGAAACGCAGCGCCTCGTAGGTCGAGCCGCCCGCGATCATCACCCCCGACAGGGCCGCCGCCGCACCGCTGGCGGCAATCAGCGGCGCGCCGCGGGCATGGGCATGGGCGATGGCGCGCAGCAGCGCGCTTTCCTCGCCGCGGTGGAGCAGCGTCTCCACCAGCCGGATCTGGTTGCCGCCGCAGAACAGGAAGCCCGACATCGCCTCGACATCCTGCAGGAAATCCGCGTCATGGGCGGTGTATTCCACCGTGTCGATGGTGACATCCAGATCGACCCCCTCGATCCCGTGCCGCGCCAGCATCTCGACATGGTCGCGCGCGACCCCGCGCGGCTCGGCGGAGGCCGCGGCCAGAACGCCGACCTTGCCGCCCTTCAGCAGCGCAAGCGGCGCCTCGGTCATCTCATCGGCAGAGCGCAAGGGCGAGGAGCCCAGGAGGACGATCTTCGCCTCGGGGCGCGGGTCCATGCCGAAGGTCCGGGTCTGGCGGCGGCCGATCCGGTCGGCGAGCTTCGTCGCGCTCAGCTTCTCGGCGAGGATCGTCGTGCGGAAATTCAGCGCCGTCATCCGCAGCCCCGACTCGGGCGTCGCGATCAGGCATTTGGTCTCGCGCTCGACCCGTTCCAGCGTCACCGAGACGTTGAAGGCGCTTTTCGCGTCATAGGCCTCGACGCTGTCCCCGCGGTAGTGCTTCGGGTCGCCGAGCACCAGCCGTGCCATCAGGTCGTAGAGCGTGTAGGCGCCGAAGGCGTTGCGCCGCGAGCGCGGACGGCCGCGATAGGCGATGTCCCGCTTGAGCACCCTGCGTTTCGCCTCGCCCGGATGCGGCCGCCCGGTGCGCAGGTCGATCCGGTCGCCGTGGTCGAGATAGCTCAGCCGGAAATCCTGGTAGCTGCGCAGGTTGGCGTCGGTCTCCATGCCCGCGAGATCGACCAGCATCATGCCGTATTCGCCGACCACCTTGCCGGCCGCGCCCTCGACGATCAGCGCGGTGTTTTCGTCGATGCCGAAGCCCGTGGCCTGGCCGGTCGCATGCATCGCCACCACCATCCGGCCGAGCCGCCCGCGCTTGATGAAATGCTGGTCGACCATGCCGAAGGGAAAGAAGCCCAGCCCGTCGCCGATCAAGAGCCCCGGCGCTTCGGGACGCTCGGTCACGCCATGGACGACGGATTCCAGCGACGTGCCTCCCAGGAGCATCGGCTGGGACATCATCGCCGCCCCGGCGCTGGACCCCGCCAGGAGCCCGCCCGCCGCATGGCACGCGGTGATCGCGCGATGCGCCGCCGTGGGCACGCCGCCCGGCGCCAGCGCCGCCAGGATGTTCGCCTGGTCGCCGCCGGTGAAGTAGAAATTTCCGTAATCGGCGATGAGCTCCAGCAGGTCGGGATCGCCCGCCCTGAGCGCGGCCCCGGGCCCGTGGAGCGGCGCGACCGCGGCCTCGAAGCCATGGGACAGGAAGGCCTCGAGGCTTTCCTCGCCCACCGCTTCGGGTTCCGCGGACGCGGTCGGGAAGATCAGGATCCGCCCGCCCGAGAGCCGGTGCAATTCGCCGTAGATATCGGCGTTGTCATCCTCGAGGCGGCCGCCGATGACGGCCAGCTTGCGGCCCCCCGCGGCGGCGAGCGCTGCCTTCGATGGAAATTTCGCCATGTCGCGTGTCCGCTCCGGTTCAGCTATCCAGGACGATACGGACCCCGCGCTCGTCGCTCATCAGGCGGTAGCCCTCCGGCACGTCGAAGCCCGCGGCTGCGACGAGGGTTTCCGGCGGGACCGGCTGCGGCGCCTCCTTCGGCTTGAAGTAGATGATCTTCTTCCAGCAGCGGGTGATGCCGTCGCAGAAGATCAGCACGAGGTCGTTCGGCCGCGCCATGTCGAGCGCAGCCTGCACGGACTCCTCTTCCTTCGGGACAATGTCAATGGCCTCCGGCGCGACCCCGAGCGCGATCAGCTCGTCGCGGATGATGCCCGGCACCTCCTCGGGGGTCCGGCCGCGCGGGTTGTCGTCGCTGTGGCAGATGTAATGGTCGAAATTGCCTGCCACCTTGGCCGCGATCGCCTTGATGTCCTGGTCGCGCCGGTCGCCCGGGCAGGTGACGCAGACGATCTTGCGGCCGATCGGGTTGAGCCGCTCGACCACGTCGACCATGGCGCCGACCGCGGCCTCGTTATGGCCGTAATCGAGGATCACCCGGAAGCCGTGCTCGTCGAAGACGTTCATCCGGCCCGGGCTCTGGAAGAAACTGTTGTCGAATGTGCGCAGCCCGGTACGGATCTGGTCGAGCGACAGGCCGAGCGCGAAGCACATGGCCGCGGTGAACATCGCGTTCTCGACATTGTGGAGCGCCTTGCCCTCCAGCGTCGCCGGGATCAGGTGGGTCCAGATCAGCGGGATCTGGTGGCCGTGCTCGTAGATCACGATCTGGTCGCCGTTCAGCCCCTGCTCCAGCACCACCGCGCGCTTGCCGAGCTTGATATGCTCCCGCACCAGCGCATTGTCGGCGTTCCGCGTGACGTAGCAGATATGTTTCGCCTCGGTATGTTCGGCCATCTTCAGCGTGTAGATGTCATCGGCATTCAGCACCGCGCAGTCCTTGGCGACCTCGACCACCAGCCGCTTGACTTCGGCGAGCTCGTCGATGGTTTCGACCCCGCCGAGGCCCAAATGGTCCGAGCTGACATTCAGCACCGCACCCACGTCGCAGAACTGGTAGCCGAGGCCGGCCCGCACGATGCCGCCGCGCGCGGTTTCCAGCACCGCCATGTCGACGGTCGGGTCGCGCAGCACCATCGAGGCGGCGGTCGGCCCGGTCATGTCGCCCTTCACCGTCACGTTGTCGTCGACATAGACCGCGTCGGTCGAGGTCTGGCCGACGGTGAAGCCCGCCATCTTCAGGACGTGCGCCAGCATCCGCGCGGTGGTGGTCTTGCCGTTGGTGCCGGTCAGCGCCGCTACGGGGATGCGCGCGGGGCTGCCTTCGGGAAAGAGCATGTCCATCACCGCGCCGCCCACGTCGCGGCCCTCGCCTTCGGAGGGGGCGATATGCATCCGCATCCCCGGACCCGCGTTGATCTCGCAGATCGCGCCGCCGGTCTCGCGGTAGCTCTGGGTGATGTCGGTGGTCAGGAAATCGACCCCGCCGATATCGAGGCCGACGGCGCGGATCGCCCGCTCGGCCATCAGCTTGTTGTCCGGGTGGATCACGTCGGTGACGTCGATCGCGGTGCCGCCCGTCGACAGGTTCGCGGTCTTGCGCAGGTACACCACCTCGCCCGCCGCCGGCACTGTGGCGTGATCGTAGCCCTTCTCGGCCAGCAACTTGTCGGCCACCGCGTCGAGCTCCAGCCGGGTCAGCATGTTCTCGTGGCCCTTGCCGCGGCGCGGGTCCTCGTTGACCTTGTCCACCAGCGCCGCCACCGTCGATTGCCCGTCGCCGACAACATGGCCCGGCATCCGCTTGGCTGCCGCGACCAGCACGCCGTTGACCACCAGAAGCCGGTGGTCGTCGCCCTGGATCATGCTCTCCACGACGACGCCCGAGCCTTCCTTGGCGGCGATGCCATAGGCCTCCGCAGCCTCCTCCGGGGTCATCACGTTGACCGTCACGCCGCGGCCATGGTTGCCGTCGATCGGCTTGATCACCACCGGGAAGCCGAAATCCTCGGCGATCTCGGCAGCATCCTCGGCATCGCGGACATAGCACTGGTCCGGCACCGGCAGGCCCAGATCGGACAGGAGCCGCGTGCAGAGCTCCTTGTCGGCGGCGATCTCCACCGCGATATGCGAGGTCTGGCTGGACAGCGCCGCCTCGATCCGCTTCTGGTACTTGCCCTGGCCGACCTGGATCAGGCTGGCATCGTTGAGCCGCACCCAGGGAATGTCGCGCTCCTCGGCGGCCTTCACCAGCGCCAGTGCCGACGGACCCAGCGAATTGCGCTCGGCGAAATAGATGAAATCCTCGACCGCCTCGCGCATCTTCTCCGGGCTGGTGCCCTCCTGCGGCGCGATCAGGTCGAGGATCAGGTCGCGCGCCGTGTCGCCGGCCATCAGCCCGATATCCTCGGATTCGTAGCCGAAAAGCACCTCCACCTCGTCGGGATGCTTCGCCGGGCAGCAGAAGGCGAGACGCCCCGGCGCCCCCGCCTGGGCCTGCAGCGCCAGCGCCAGCTGCGCCATCAGCTCGCCCAGGCCGCATGCAGGGTCGGTCCGCGCGCGCTCGGCAAAGGGCGCGCCCTGCCCGTCCACCGCCTTGGCCAGCGCGGGCACGTACTCCAGAAGCGGATCGATCAGCAGGTCGGCATAGTCCGAGACCGGCCTGCCCGCGCGGCGGTGCAGATCGACCGTCAGGCGGATCAGCGGCTTCCTCGAATAGATGTTCGGGCCCACATAGACCGAGGTCTTGACAATCTGCATGCTCAATCTCCGCTCCGACCGCACAAATTCGCGATACCTCATGCCTAACCCCGTCAGCCGAAAGGCCGAAAGGAAAAATTGTCCCGCCCGGCCGCCAGGGCGCCCGCAGCGCGCCGCATTGACCGCAAGCGCCTTTTTTTCCAGACATGGGACGACATTGTCGCCATCGCGGAGCACTGGCATGACCGATCCGACCGACGAACGCAGTCCTTCCCCCGATCCCGCTCCCGGCCCGTCCCCGACGGCGCGGGACCTGCTGGGCTTCGGCCCCGAGAATGCGCGGACGCTGACGGTGCTGCGCTTCGGCACGCCCGGCGCCCGGCCCAAGGTCTATCTTCAGGCCGGGCTCCATGCCGACGAGCTGCCCGGAATGCTGGTGCTCTCGCGGCTCGCCGCGCTGCTCGGAGAGGCCGCGGCCAAGGGGCTGATCCGGGGCGAGATCGTGCTGGTGCCCGTCGCCAACCCGATCGGCCTGTCGCAGATCCATGGCGGCTACCTGCGCGGCCGCCATGACGACGCCACCGGCGAGAACTACAACCGCGGCTATCCCGACCTCGCCGAGATGGTCTCGGGCACGATCGGCGATGCGCTGGGGGCGGATGCCGCGGCGAATGTCGCCGCGATCCGCGCCGCGATGAAGCAGGCCATCGCCGGGCTGCCGGTGCGCAGCGAGCTGGACGGGCTGCGAATCCGGCTGATGGAGCTCGCGCATGACGCCGATATCGTGCTGGACCTGCATGCCGACAACGAGGCGCTGGTGCATCTCTATACCGGCAACGCGCTCTGGCCCGCGGCCGCCGACCTTGCCGCCGAGATCGACGCGCGCGCCGTGCTGCTCTGCGACCTCTCGGGCGGCCACCCGTTCGACGAGGCCTGTTCCGGCCCCTGGTGGGCGCTGGCGGCCGCGTTCCCCGGACATCCCTGTCGCGGGGCGCCCGGACCTTGGCCGCGAAGTCGGTCGGAGCGCGCCGCAGTTCGCGGGCCCTTGCATCATGCCGGACAGCGGGGCCGAGCGGGCAAAGGTGCCGGGGCATTCTGCGAGACGGCCGGTTGCCTGCGGGCCCGGGTCTCGCCATGGGGCTCCTCCGGCACGCCACCGCCGAAATCACCGCAACAGCCCGCGATGCAGGCCATCCGCCGGGCGCACTTGTCGAGGCCTTCGCCCGCAATGTCGGGCCTTTGCCGAGCGCAGTGGTCCGGATCGGCGGAAGAAGCCACCGCGCGGACAGGGTGCCGGCCTTTATCCGCGCGCTCGCGATGGGCCGTTGGACGTCGCCAGCGGCAGCGCGCCACTGTCTTGGCCCCAGCGCTGACCGCCAAGGACGCGTGGACCGCCTTGGCGGCGCGTGTCGCGGCCTGGCGGTGACGCCAGCGTCGCGGTCGGCCAAGCCGGCCGCTGCACCTTGAAATTTGCAGCAGATTGGCTGGGGGGCAGAAGCGCCCGCATCGCTTTCCGGAGGTGAAGTGCCGGCCGGTCTCCCCAGATGTTTCGGGCGCATTGAGGCGAAAGCACGCAGAGCTCTGCCGCGGCCTGCGGCTGCAAAGCCGGACCTGCCTCCGCAATGGCGTCCCCCGGGCAGTTGCCGGGAAAGGTGTTGCGATCAAGCAGGGTCCCCATGCAGCCCTGCACGTCCGGGGACATGATCGGTGCCGGGGCCTGCCGCATCGCCTCCGTCCCCGGCATGGCCCGGACAGTTCCGCAGCCCCGGCGATGACGCTGCGGCCGGGACGCCGGCTTCTCCCGGCGCGTTCTCCCCGGCTGGACCTCAATTCCCGTTCCGGGCTCCGGCGGAAGGCCCGCAGCCCGGCGGAGTCCCGCCGCCGGAGCCGGCCGCCAGCCCGGCCAGGATGATCCGCAGCAAATGCCGCAAGGCTGCCTCCCGCCGGCTGTCCGGCCCCCGGGTGATCAGCGCCGGGTGCAGGAAGGCGGTCATCGCCTCTTCCAGCATCACCGCCTCTTCGCGGCCGCCCAGCCCGGCTTCGCAGAGCAGCCCCGCCAGCTCGCCGGTCATCCGTTCCAGATGGTCGCGGATCACCGGGCGCTCGTCCGCAGTCGCCTCGCCGAACCCGGAAAACATCTCGGGGTCGGATTTCGCCCGCGCGCTCTTCATGCGGTAGCGCTCGGCGAACCAGGCCTCGATGCGCTCTGCGGCCGGTCCGGACCCGCTGCAGATCGCCGCCGTGCGGGCGCGCGCCTCGTCCAGCCAGGTTTCGGTGACCGCGTCCAGAAGTCCGGCCTTGTCGCGGAAATGGCCATAGAGCGCGGCGTGGCTGACCCCCATCTCCCGCGCGACATCGGCAAGGCGCAGCTTGGCGAAGCCATGGGACCGGATCCGGTCCACGGCGATCTCGATGGCGCGGCGGCGGGCCGCGGCGGGGCTCAGTCCTGTTCTCGGCACTTCACGCTTCCTTGACGGTCCGGTCCGGAGAAGTTACAGAATCGGGAAAATGTAATCAACTGCCCGCCTGGCCCGGACGGCTCCCGTCCCGACGGCCTGCGGGCGTTCCATCGACAACGATCCCGCACCTTCCGCCGCGCTGCCCGCCGACCCGGCCGCGGAAGGCTTCCGACCGAAAGGCCGCACCATGCTGACGCTTCTCAAGGACGCCAGGGCGATCGCGCTGCTGCTGGCGGCCTCCCTGACGATCCTGTCCAACAGCCTGATCAGCCCGGCCCTGCCCGGGATCGAGGCCCGCTTTGCCGGCGAGGACAATGCCGCGCTGCTGGCCCGGCTGCTGGTGACTGCTCCCTCGCTGATGGTGGCGATCCTTGCCCCCTTCGCAGGGGCCATGGCCGACCGCTTCGGCCGCCGGCCGCAGCTGATCGCCGGCGTTGCGCTCTTCGCCATTGCCGGCACGGCCGGGCTCTACCTGCCGACGCTGCACCTGATCCTGGCCAGCCGCCTGATGCTCGGCGTGTCGGTCGCGCTGATCATGACCGCCCAGACCGCGTTGATCGGCGACTATTTCCATGGCGCCGCCCGCGGCAAGTTCATGGGGCTCCAGATCGCCGCCACGAATTTCGGCGGGCTGATCTTCCTTGTCCTGGCCGGTTGGCTGGCCGCCGCCTCGCCGCTCGGCCCCTTCGCGATCTACGGCATCGCCGCGGTCTACCTGCCGGTCATGCTGCTGGCGCTCAGGCGCCCGCAGGACGCCGGCCCGGGCGCCCATGCCGCGGCCACAGATGGCGAGGCGGGCTGGATCGCGACGCTCGCGCTGGTCGTGCTGCTTGCGGGGCTGTGCTTCGTCTGCTTCTACCTGCTGCCGACCCAGGCGCCCTATTTCCTCGCGACGCTCGGCCATCCCGAGCCGCAGGCGGCGGGCCTGCTGATGGGGGCGATGACCCTGGCCGGCGGCGTCATGTCCCTGTTCTTCAGCCCGGTGCGGCTGCGGCTGGGACGCGCAGGGACGCCCGCGCTCGGCTTCCTGTTCTTCGCGGCCGGTTTCCTGCTGTTCTCGGCGGCCGGCAGCTTCGGGCCGGCACTGCTCGGCGGCGCCTTCAGACCGCGGCGGCGGTGGTCAAGAGGACCGGCTGGCGGGCGTCATGCGGCCCGCCCTCGATCCCGTGCGGCAGGAAGCCCTCCTCGGGACCGAGCCAGAGCATCCCGTCGAGCTTTTCCAGCCGCGCCCGGTCGCGGCCGCGCAGGTCGACCTGCCAGCCCGCCTCCAGCGACCGCTCCAGCAGCCGCGGAAGCGTGGCCTCCAGCGGCGTGTCGGTCAGGTGGTAGAACATGGCGCGGCCCATGGATCAGCCCTCGAACCGGTCCCGGACCAGCCGGTCGATCGACAGAACGCCCCAGCCGGTGCAGCCCTTCGGCGACAGGACCGTGTCCGACTTGACCGCCGCGACGCCGGCAATGTCGAGATGGATCCAGGGCGTGCCGTCCTTGCTATGGCCGCGACCTGAAGGATTTCGCCGGCTGGCTGGCTGAACGCGACAGCCATTTCGAAGGGACCGACCGCGCCGAGATCGAGGACTACCTGGCCTTTTGCGAGGCCCAGGGCCTGTCCCGCGCCACCCGCGCCCGACGGCTCGCCTCGATCCGCCAGCTCTTCCGCTTCGCCTATGAGGAAGACCTGCGCACCGACAATCCCGCGATCCAGATCCGCGGACCGGGCCGGTCGAAACGCCTGCCGAAGACGCTGAGCGTCGAAGAGGTCGAGCGCCTGCTCACGGCCGCGCAGGACCATGGCCGCAACGCCATGGAGAAGTCGCGCACCACCTGCCTGCTCGAGCTGCTCTACGCGACCGGCATGCGGGTGAGCGAGCTGGTCACCCTGCCTGTCGCCGCGGCGCGCGGCAATCCGGCGATGATCCTGGTGCGCGGCAAGGGCGGCAAGGAACGGCTGGTGCCGCTGTCGCCGCCCGCCCGCTCCGCGCTGGCCGACTGGCTGGCGCAGCGCGATGNCCGAGGAAGAGCNTGGCCAAGCAGAAGCGCGGCAAGCCACACTCGACCTATCTCTTTCCCGGCCGCGGCGCGACCGGGCACATGACCCGGCAGGCCTTTTTCCTGCTGATGAAGACGCTGGCGCTCAAGGCCGGGGTCTCGCCCGAGACGGTGACGCCGCACACGATCCGCCATGCCTTCGCCACGCATCTGCTTCAGAACGGCGCCGATCTAAGGGCAATCCAGATGATGCTGGGCCATGCCGACCTGTCGACCACCGAGGTCTATACCCATGTGCTGGAGGCACGGGCGAGGCGGGTGTTGAGCGCGGCGTCGAGCTCGGCGCTCTGCGCCTCTAGAAAACGGCTGATCCACTGGTCCATCATCGTCCGATCCCTCCGGCGAGGATCATGTCGGCGGCAATGCGGCGGGCCGCCCGGTCCTGTCCTGCCGCGCGCAGCAACTCCAGCGCCCGCGCCCGGTCCTCGAAATCCGCCTCCGCCCCCGGGGCCAGCAGCGTCAGTGCGGAGAGGATGGCCTCGCCGACGCCTTCGGGCAGCGGTTGCGCCTCGTCCGCGAAGGCCTCCGCCAGGCGGTCTGCCTGCGGATCGCCGCCCGTCTCCCGCCTTGGCCGCCAGGCGGGCGTCGATGCTGCGGCAGATTGCGAAGCCGGCGACACGGCGCGACCAGGCGTCCAGGAGCGAGCGCGGTCGCGCCACCGGTCCGAGCGCCGCGCGAGCGCGGCATGGACGAAGCCTCCGGCGATGATGATGCAAGTCGTCGATCCTGAACAACGAGTTCAGGCGACGGGCCCGGCCTGCTCCGGGACTCGGTATCCGGCCATGAACACCATGGTTAGCGGAGCCCGATGCTGACCTTGCCCATCCTGCCGGTGAAGGCAGAGGGCGCCGTATCACGGGAGGCGGACGAGACTGACGATCCGGGAAACATGCTGATATCCAGCGTCCCGGCGTCCGCGACGGCACCCCTTCTGCACACTGCCGCCACGGCCATGGCGGCAGCGCCCGATGAAAGCCTCGAGCTCCTCTTTGAACATCGCTTCGATGGTGGCGCGGACGTTCGCCCGAAGCCGATCCGCGAGCGGATCGAACCCTGCCCCGTCAGACGGTGGCGCGCTGGATGCTGCAATGCCACCACATGAGCTACTTGGCGAGCGGGAAGATGACCGAACCCGCGGTCTGCACGATCGCGTGAGACCCAGCCGCCGCCTGCGCCATGTCAAGGCCGGGCGGCGGCCCCGGGTCTAAAAGGGCGGCGCAGCTTCGATGACAGGAGATGATCATGAAACGCTTCGTTCTTCCGCTATCGGTCATGGCCTCGCCGGCGCTCGCGGATCCCGAGGGCTACGGGCACATGATGGACTGGGGCTATGGCTACGGGATGGGCATGATGTTCGGCCCGGTCCTTTGGCTGATCGTCCTCGGCCTCGTGGTCGCCGGTGTCATATGGGCAGTCCGCCGCTTCGACGGCCCCGCGCCGCAGCGCCGGAAGCCGGATGCGCTGGCGGAACTCGACATGCGCCTCGCCCGCGGCGAGATCGACGCCGAGGACTACGCTGCGCGCAGGAAGCTCCTCGCGGGCTGAGGAACCGCTGCCGCCGGACCTGCATCGCGGCAGCAGGACGCTAGGCGGGCAGTTCGGCGCCGGCCCTTTCCGCGTGAGGCATTGCCAAGTTTCCGCGCTGGAGACGCGCATGTCCAACGGGATCGCGCGTTATGCCGTCAGTTCAGCGGCCTTGCGGCAGCGCGGCTGCCTGGCTGGCGCCGGGGCGCAATTTCCGGATCAGGGCAACGCGTGGCGAATGGCGGATCCTGGCGTTCATGCCCCGCTCTCCGGGATGTCGAACTCCCGGTCCCCTGCCAGCTTCGGCTGGACCGCCGGCATCCGGTCCGGTTCTCAGAGTCCGAGCAGCTCCTTCGCTTCGGCCAACGCATCGACTGCGGCCTGATGGTTGCCCGACGCGTGTTCGGTCTCTCCAACCATCCGAAGCTCCTTGACGCGCGCCAGATCACCCTCGCTCAGGTTCGCCGATCCAAGGGCAGCATCGATGTCAGCCATGTCCGCAGGGCAGTGGAAGGCCAGCGCCGGGACCGCAATCGTTGCCAGAAGTGCGGCCATGATAAGTGTCTTCATTTCTCCCTCCCTCTTCGCGGCCGCGTAGGCGGCCACATGAATATTTTATCATTTGTGATTGGAAAAGCGGTTCACGTTGCTGTGCGCGGCGCTCCTTGGCCCGCCGCGCGGCGGCGGGGCCAATCCGGCGGCCACGCCTGTCATCGGCGTCAGGCTGCCCGCGGCATGGAAACCGTGGCAGGCGGGCAAGAGGTCGGCAGTGTGGCTGAAACGGACAACCTGAACCTCGCCGCTTTGGGAGAGTTGGCTGTTGAACCAATTGCGCCGTCCCAAGTTCCAAGCTGCGCAGAGCTTATCTCGGCGCGTTGCCGTCGATCACCTCGAGCAGCGGTTCGACGCGTCCTGCAGCATTCTCGCGTGCTTGGACCCTTGGACCGATGGACAACGCACAATGGCTGCCGATCGCGCCGACGGTGCAGTTGGCGCGTGCAGATGCCGTGAGGCCGCAGGCTCAGGGTTTCCCCCAATGTCCGTGCAGGTCACCGGTGACGAAGGCTTGGCTGACGGAGCGCTGGCCGTCGAAATGGGGGTGGTCGTATAGAAAATTTAGAGGATATAGCGGCCGCTTCCCATGCAGGCCAGATCAAGTGCACGCAGCCCAAGTTGCCCGACCGGTAGGAATGGGTTCTCGACAGCCTTGCGCAGCGCGGCGCCTTGGCCTTGGCGCCGATAGTTCCTCCAACGCAACCACGCCATGCTGGGCGGGAAGGACCAGCCTCTTGCGCTCGTCACCCGGAGCGCCTCAAGCCAGCCCTTTCCCGCCGCCCGCGATCAAGCCGATCTTGGAACGCGCGAGGAGGCCGACCAAGGGACGCGGACCTGCAGCACCGCGCCGGAGCCCAAGTGGAGAATCTGCAGAAGCGGCGGGTCGCGGCTGTGCTAGAGTCTACGCGATCATCGACAAGAGGAGCTCGCCATGCCTTATCCGGATTTCATCGCGGCCTTTCCCAGCATCGACGTGCCGTTTCCAGAAGATGTCGTTCAAACGGCTGTTGTGAAGTCAGACGCTGGCCTAGTGGCCTTCTTCACTTTCCTCAAAGATATGGTGCTGCCTGTTCATGCGCATGGAGCGCAATGGGGCACTGTCGTGGAAGGTGAAATCGAATTTACCATTGGAGGCGAGACAAGAATTTACCGCTCAGGCGACAGCTATTCAATTCCAGCTGGTGTCGAGCATGGCGCAGTGATCAAGGCCGGGACGTTGGTCATCGACGTTTTTGAAGAAGCTGACCGGTACCGGATCAAAAGCTGACCGCAGCAGCAGGAACTGCTTGGCTTTCAGCTTCCCAATCCAATCCAGGGGGCAGAAGCCAGCCTATTCCGTTGAAAATCCAAGGCGTTTCTTCAGGGCTAGCCGCTGTCTCGATCTCGAAGCGGCAGCTTGGGGCGAACAGCGATGACGGGGTCCCGGCTGCAGGCGCAAGGCGCCCTGGTCCACGAGGTCTCGATCGAAACGCAGGTCCCGGCTGGCCACATGCTCCGACCGGTTGACCAGTTCGCCGGTCCGACCGGCAGCCGGTAGCCCGCAGCTCCATCCTGCAGCTCTGCCGGACGGCCGCCGGTTGATCCGAAATTGATGATCCGCATCCGGTGCGGGCGCCGGCCCTGCGGAGAGAGGCATCCAACCTCGCCTGCCGCTGGCTTTGCCGCCGCGATCCGACCGGCCGCGGTCCGGATCATCCGAGCTTCCCGAAGACCCGTCATGGCCGCTTCCGCGATGGCGATCCGGTGCGCCGTCGCTTCGGGAGCGGGCCTTGCCGCGCCAGTGGTCCGAGCGGCAAGGGCGAATGGCGGCACGCTGTCTTGCGCAGGGCCTGGCCAGCGGTCGGCGCCGCGCCGCCCCGCGAGACGCGCCGCCACCGCAAGCGCCAGCCGCCGCCGAGCCGCGCCGCACAGCTCATGCGCCCGTCCGGGCAGCAGGGACATTTCGGGCGAGACCTGCAGCTCCGCCGCAGGACGCGGCACACCGCGACTCAGCATCATGTCGTTCATGCCCGGATTCTAGCATGTTCCACATTTGTTCCAAGCCGGGCCTGCCGCGGCCTTGCGGTCCGGCCACTGGCATACTAGCCAAAGGCGGGACCGCATCCGGAGAAGACACATGCAGAAGAAACAGCTGGGCCGCACCGACCTGGTGGTCACCGAGCTCTGCCTCGGCACCATGACCTGGGGCAGCCAGAACACCGAGGCCGAAGGCCATGCCCAGATCGACATGGCGGCGGATCGCGGCATCAACTTCATGGATACGGCGGAGATGTACCCGGTCGCGCCGGTGCTCGAGGAAACCGTCGGCCGCACCGAGGAAATCATCGGCAACTGGTTCGAGAAGACCGGGCGACGCAACGACTGGATCCTCGCCTCCAAGATCGGCGGCGCGGGCGGCAAGGCCCGCGGCGGCGCGCCGATCAGCGCCAGCGAGATCCGCACCGCGGTGGAAAGCTCGCTGCGGCGGCTGAAGACCGACGTGATCGACATCTACCAGCTGCACTGGCCGAACCGCGGCTCCTACGCCTTCCGCCAGAACTGGGTCTATGATCCCTCGAAGCAGAACCGCAACGAGACCGTCGAGCACATGCAGGACGTGCTGGGCGAACTCGGCCGCCAGATCGAGGCGGGCAAGCTGCGCTATGTCGGCCTGTCCAACGAAAGCGCCTGGGGCATGGCCACCTGGTCGCGCGTCGCCGACGAGATGGGCCTGCCGCGGATGGCGACGATCCAGAACGAATACTCGCTGCTCTACCGCGAATTCGACACCGATGCAGCCGAGGCCTCGATGAACGAGGAGATCCCGCTGCTGGCCTATTCGCCGCTGGCGACCGGCATCCTCAGCGGCAAGTACCAGGGCGGCGCCATCCCCGAGGGCACCCGCGCCACCCGCACGCCGGATCTGGGCGGCCGCCTGGTGCCGCGCGCGCTGGAGGCCGTCGCCGCCTACCAGCAGGTCGCGGAAAGGCACGGGCTGACCATGGTGCAGCTGTCGCTGGCCTTCTGCCTCGCCCGCCCGTTCATGGGCGCTGCGATCATCGGCGCGACCTCCACCGGGCAGCTGGAGCAGATCTTCGCCGCCGACGGCATCACGCTGAGCGAGGACTGCCTGAAGGACATCGCCGCGGTCCACAAGGCGCATCCGCAGCCGTTCTGACGGTGTGCCAAGTGCGGGCCGCAGCAGCGGCCTGCGCAGTCCCTCCGGGCCCCGGAGACACCGGTGTCGTATCGTTCCGGCTGCATGGCAGCGTCATCCGGACAGCCGCTGAGGGCCGTTTGCCATGGGGCGGCCCAGCCACGCACGGCTCAGCCGATGCAGGCCATGTTCGCCAAGGCGATCGCCTGTTTCACCCGGGCCAAGCCAATTTTCCGGATGCAGAATCCCCATCCGATCCTCCTGCCGGACTCCGCCAGCGCGCGCCCCTTGAATTCGTGCTGAGACCCGGCCATCGGCCTGCCGTCGCGCGGGCAAGCGGCACGCGCCGGGATCACGCATGCCGCTCTTCCCCCGCAGCCTCCGGGCGGCGGCTTCGAATTCGGCTCTCCCAGAACAGCGGGCAAGCATGAACGGCCTTCCCCTGCAAGCGGTTTGCCGATGTTCCGCTGACCCTGCTTCCATGCATCCGGCCTTTGCCCGGATCATTCATCCTCCCCCTGGCCAAGGTGGGAAGCCATGCGTCCGGCGTCTCATCCGCGCATCGGCACTCCGGGGCCATGCTCCCTGCCGGACGTGCCGGGGGTTTTCAAGGTTGTTGCCACCGGTGTCCATTTTCAGGCTGCGCATTCTCCTGGCCCGGCCAAGGGGCCGCCGCCGACTGCTTCCTTGGCCTCTCGGCATCCCGTCGGGCCTGTCCGGGTTGAGCCAGACGGAGCCGATCGGGGTCCGGATCGCTGCGGCTGCGCTGTCCGGCCGGGCGGTCCACTTGGTGCGATCCGTAGCCGGGGGCGCTTGCCTCCTGCCAGGGGGTGACCGGACCGCCGAGATCGAATCCCCCGGAAAAGGCGGCCCGCGTCACCGCCGCCGGACCTGCGGGCGGCGGCGCCGGCAGGAGCCGGGCCATGCTGTCGGGGTCGGCGCTGGTGCAGACCGTCTCGCGGGTGTCCAGATAGGATTGCCACTCCTCCCCGGTCGCCTCGCGGCCGAGAATTTCGCGCTCGTAGGTGCTGCGGTCCAGGAGTTCGGCGCAGGGCTGCTCGATGCACAGGGGCGGCGGCCGCGTGCCCTTGAAGCCTTCGCGGTAGGCGGTTTCCAGATCTTCCTCGCGGATGCAGGTCGCTCCCAGGAAGTCATGGAAATAGGCGACTGTTCCTGCCTTTGCGGGGACCGGAGCAGCGGCCAGGCCCAAGAGGGAGCAAGCCATGAGGAGAGCGGAGCCGCGCAGGGCGCAGCCTGGATGTGCCAAGGGGAAACTCCTTCCTTCGCAGGATCGGGACGGGGGATGTCTGTTCACGTATCTATAACATTCCGCATGGCAGCGCACCGGTCCTGAACATTCTAAGTAAATTTGATCCGGCCCCGCAGGGAATCGCATGTTGTGGGGTCAACAGAAAAAACCGCAAGAAGTTGTGATTTCTTCGTTGACCGGTGCGGGCGATCCACGCTTACTTGTGGACGTGCGGCACGCCTACGCTAGATGTGGTGGCCTCACGCTATCGGGGGACAATGCGCTTTTCTATATCTTGTGGCCCTGCCAGGCCATGGGCCGGTGCCTTTGCTTCCGACGCACGCGACCAGACGGATGTCGGCCCTTCCGGGGCCCCGTGGAACCCGAGTGACGAGCTGCAGAGGCCCTGATGAAGATAGAGCGCAAGTTTACGACCGGAGCTGCCGAGGCCTATGCCGGGCTGGAATTCGCCCATGTCTCTTCCGAGATACGCAATCCCGATGGCACGGTTGTCTTCCGCCTCGACGAGGTCGAAGTGCCCGCAGGCTGGAGCCAGGTGGCCTCGGACGTGATCGCGCAGAAATACTTCCGCAGGGCGGGCATCGCGGCGAAGCTCAAGCGCGTGCCGGAGAAGGCGGTTCCGGACTGGCTGTGGCGCTCGGTCCCCGACCGCGCCGCGCTGGCCCAGCTCCCCGAGGAGGAGCGCCAAGGCGGCGAGACCTCGGCAAGGCAGGTCTTCGACCGGCTGGCGGGGGCCTGGACCTATTGGGGCTGGAAGGGCGGGTATTTCACCGCCGAAGAGGACGCCCGCGCCTATTTCGACGAGATGCGGCTGATGCTCGCCCGCCAGATGGCGGCGCCGAACAGTCCGCAATGGTTCAATACCGGCCTGCACTGGGCCTACGGGATCGACGGTCCCTCCCAGGGGCACCATTACGTCGATCCCTTCACCGGCAAGATGGTGAAGTCGAAATCGGCCTATGAACATCCGCAACCCCATGCCTGCTTCATCCAGAGCGTCTCGGACGACCTGGTGAACGAGGGCGGCATCATGGATCTCTGGGTCCGCGAGGCACGCCTGTTCAAGTACGGCTCGGGGACGGGCACGAACTTTTCAAGCCTCCGGGCCGAGGGCGAAGCTCTCTCCGGGGGGGGCAAGAGCTCCGGTCTGATGGGGTTCCTGAAGATCGGCGATCGGGCAGCGGGCGCGATCAAGTCGGGCGGCACGACCCGGCGCGCGGCCAAGATGGTGATCTGCGACGCGGATCACCCGGATATCGAGGACTTCATCAACTGGAAGGTGAAGGAAGAGCAAAAGGTGGCGAGCCTGGTTGCAGGCTCCAAGATGCACGAGATGCATCTCAACCAGATCTTCGCCGGAATTGCCCGGTGGGACGGCAGCATCGCCGATGCCGCCGATCCGGCGAAGAACGATGCTCTGAGACAGGCGATCCGCGCCGCCAAGAAGGCGATGATCCCCGAGACCTATGTCAACCGCGTGCTCCAGTACGCGCGGCAGGGCTACACCTCGATCGAGTTTCCGACCTACGACACCGACTGGGACAGCGAAGCCTATGCCTCGGTGGCCGGGCAGAACTCCAACAACTCGGTCAGGGTGACGGATGCCTTCCTCGCGGCGGTGCGCGATGACGCGGACTGGGCGCTCTTGCGCCGCACGGACGGCAAGGTCGCCAAGACGGTCAGGGCGCGCGACCTGTGGGAGCAGATCGGCCATGCCGCCTGGGCCTGCGCCGATCCGGGCATCCAGTACCATGACACGGTTAATGCCTGGCATACCTGCCCGGAGGACGGAGAGATCCGCGGCTCCAACCCGTGCTCGGAATACATGTTCCTCGATGACACGGCCTGCAACCTCGCCTCGCTGAACCTGCTGGCCTTCTACCGGGAGGGGGAGTTCCGCGCGCAGGAGTTCATGCACGCCGCCCGGCTCTGGACGGTGACGCTTGAGATCAGCGTGATGATGGCGCAGTTCCCCTCGGAGCAGATCGCCCGCCGGTCCTACGAGTTCCGCACGCTGGGGCTGGGCTATGCCAATATCGGCGGGCTGCTGATGACCATGGGCCATGGCTACGACTCGCGAGAGGGGCGGGCGCTCTGCGGGGCTGTCACGGCGCTGATGACGGGGACGGCCTATGCCACCTCGGCCGAGATGGCGGCGGAGCTGGGCGCCTTTGCGGGATACGAGCGGAACGCCCGGCACATGCTGCGGGTGATCCGAAACCACAGCCTTGCGGCTCAGGGGGCGGAGATCGGCTATGAGGGGCTGGCGGTGAAGCCGATGCCGCTCGACCGGCGCAACTGTCCCGATCCCGACCTGCCGCATCTGGCGGCGGCGGCCTGGGACGAGGCGCTGCGGCTGGGGCAGAAGCACGGCTACCGCAATGCCCAGGCGACGGTGATCGCGCCCACGGGGACGATCGGCCTTGTCATGGATTGCGACACGACGGGGATCGAGCCCGATTTCGCGCTGGTGAAGTTCAAGAAGCTCGCGGGCGGGGGGTATTTCAAGATCATCAACCGCGCGGTGCCGAAGGCGCTGGAGCGGCTGGGCTACACGGCGGAGCAGATCGCGGAGATCACGGGATACGCGGTGGGGCGCGGGTCGCTTGCCGAGGCGCCGGGGATCGACCACAGGGCGCTGGTCGGCCATGGCTTCGGCAAGGGGGAGATCGCCAAGATCGAGAAGGCGCTGGGCTCGGCCTTCGACATCCGTTTCGTGTTCAACCAATGGACGCTGGGAGAGGAATTCTGCACCGGGGTGCTGGGCATTCCCGCGGCGAAGATGGCGGACCCGACCTTCGACATGCTGGCGCATCTGGGCTTCACCAGGCGGCAGATCGAGGCGGCCAATGACCATGTGGTGGGGACGATGACGCTGGAGGGTGCGCCGCACCTGAAGCCGGGGCATCTGGCGGTGTTCGACTGCGCCAATCCCTGCGGCAAGACCGGACGGCGCTACCTGTCGGTGGAGAGCCATATCTCGATGATGGCGGCGGCGCAGAGCTTCATCTCGGGGGCGATCTCCAAGACGGTCAACATGCCGAACGATGCCACCATCGAGGATTGCCTGCGGGCCTACGAGCAGAGCTGGGCGCTGGGCGTGAAGGCGAATGCGCTCTACCGCGACGGCTCGAAGCTGAGCCAGCCGCTGGCGGCCGCGCTGGTGGAGGACGACGACGCGGCGGCGGAGCTGCTCGAGACCGGCAATCCGCAGGAAAAGGCCGCCGTGCTGGCGGAGAAGATCGTCGAGAAGATCATCGTCAAGGAGGTCCGGGCCGGGCGCGAAAGGCTCCCCGAGCGGCGCAAGGGCTATACCCAGAAGGCAATCATCGGCGGCCACAAGGTCTATCTGCGCACAGGCGAGTACCGCGACGGCAGTTTGGGAGAGATCTTCATCGACATGCACAAGGAAGGGGCGGGCTTCCGGGCGATGATGAACAACTTCGCCATCGCCGTCTCGGTCGGGCTGCAATACGGGGTGCCGCTGGAGGAATTTGTCGATGCCTTCACCTTCACCCGCTTCGAGCCCGCGGGGATGGTGCAGGGCAACGACTCGATCAAGAACGCGACCTCGATCCTCGACTACATCTTCCGCGAGCTGGCGGTGAGCTATCTCGACCGCACCGACCTGGCGCATGTCCAGCCCGAAGGCACCAGCTTCGACACGCTGGGGGGCGGGGTCTCGGAAAGCGCGTCGAACGTGAAGCCCGCCGGCGAAACCGCGGCGTCGAAATCGCTGCAGGTGCTGAAGCAGATCAGTTCCTCGGGCTATCTCAGGAACCGGCTGCCGCAGGATTTGGTGCAGGGAAGCGACGCGCTGGGCTTCGAGACCGTGTTCGACCTGCAGGCCACGGCCGCGATTGCCGCCCCGGCGGCGATGGATGCGCGGATGAAGGCGCGGATGCAGGGCTACGAGGGCGATCCCTGCGGCGATTGCGGCAACTACACGCTGGTCAGGAACGGCACCTGCATGAAGTGCAACACCTGCGGCGGCACCTCGGGCTGCAGCTGACGGAAGAGGCCCCGGGTCAGGCCCGGGGCGGGACGGTTCCCGGGGCGTGTGTGGATGCCCCCTGTTTGGCAAGTGGAGCCGGGCGCGCGCGTCGTCCTGGTGTCCACCAAGCCGCAGCTGGTGCTGCAGATGCGCGCCGAGGCGCTGCGCTTCCTGCCGCATGTCGAGATCCTGCAATCGCTGACGCTGGACGACCCGCAGCTCGGCACGGCGCTGGCCGAGGCGCAGGTGATCATCCATGCCGCGCGCGCCGGGCAGGTGCGCGACGGGCTGCGCCCGGACCAGAGCGCCATCGAATACCGCTACACGCCCGATCTGGGCGTGCTGCGCAAGGACATCCTGCCGCGGATCGAGGCGCTGCGCGCCCGGCGGACAGGCCGTGAAACACCAGGTGAAGGACACGAGTGATGCTGATTTCCCAGATGAACTGGATGCAGGCAGAGGCGCATCTGGCCCGCGACGACCGGGCGGTGCTGCCCTTGGGGAGCACCGAGCAGCATGCCTATCTGAGCCTGTCGGTCGATGCGATCCTGGCGGGCAAGATGGCGGAGGAGGCGGCCGGGCCCTCCGGCGCGGCGGTCTGGCCGGTGCTGCCTTACGGCCTCACCCCCTATTTCGCGGCCTATCCGGGCACGGTGACGCTGGGGCTCGAGACTTATGCGCGGCTGATCCGCGATATCCTGGAAAGCCTCTACCGGGCGGGCGCGCGGCGGATCGTGCTGGTCAACGGCCATGGCGGCAACAATCCGGGCCAGACGGCGGCGATGGAATGGCTGGCCGGACGGCCGGACGCGCAGGTGCGCTGGCACAACTGGTGGGCTGCGCCCGGAACCATGGCGACGGTGAAGGCGATCGACCCGGTCGCTTCGCATGCCTCCTGGATGGAGAACTTCCCCTGGACGCGGCTCGCGGGCGTCGAGATGCCCGCCGAGCAGAAGCCGATGGTCGATGTCGAGGCGCTGAAATCGCGCGATCCGGTCTCGGCGCGCATCCTTCTGGGCGACGGCAATTACGGCGGGTTCTACCAGCGCAGCGATGACGAGATGGCGCGCGTCTGGGCGGCGGGCGTTGCCGAAACCCGCAAGGTGATCGAGGATTGGGCATGAGCGCGCCGGTCCTGATCTGGGGCGCGGGCGCCATCGGCGGCATTCTCGGCGCCTATCTCGCGCGCGCGGGCCATGACGTGCTCCTCGTCGATGCCGATGCGGATCACGTCGCGGCGATGAACCGCGACGGGCTGGCGGTCGAGGGGCCGGTGGACAGTTTCACGGTTCCGGTCCGCGCGGCCCTTCCGGACGAGGTCGAGGGGCGCTTCGATCTGGCCTTCCTCTGCGTGAAGGGCCCGCAGACCGAGGCCGCGGCCGGGCAGCTTGCCCGCGTGCTGGCGCCGGACGGCGCCGTGGTTTCGGCGCAGAACGGGCTGTTCGAGCCGTGGCTGGAACGGATTTTCGGGCAGGGCCGGGTGATCGGCTGTTTCGTCAACTACGCAGGCGACTACATCGCGCCCGGCCGGCTGCTCTTCGGCAACCGCGGCAAAATCGCGGTGGGCGAGCTCGGCGGCGCCCTGACGCCGCGGCTGGTGCGGGTGCGCGACCTGTTCGCCGTGCTCGACCCGGAGGCCGAGGCCAGCCCGCGGGTGATGGACTATCTCTGGGGCAAGATGGGCTATGGCGCGATGCTCTTCGCCACGGCGCTGACCCCGGCCTCGATGTCCGACAATTTCGCCCATCCCGGCTATCGCGAGGTCTTCGCCGGCGTTGCGCGTGAGGTGATGGCGGTGGCGCTGGCCGCGGGGGCCCGGCCGCTCGGCTTCAACGGCTATGATCCGGCGGCCTACATGCCGGGCGCGCCGCCGGAGGCGGCGGAGGCCTCGCTCGATGCGCTCGTCGCCTTCAACCGTGCCACGGCCAAGACCCATTCCGGCATCTGGCGCGACATCGCGGTGCGCAAGCGGCGGACCGAGGTCGATTTCCAGGTCGGCGCCGTGGTGGCGGAGGCCGAACGGCTGGGCGTCGATGTTCCACTCTGCCGCGCGCTGACGGCGCTGATCCGCGAGCTGGAGGCTGGTCGGCCGCAGGGCTGGGACGTGCTGGAGGAGCTGGCCGGTTATCTTCCCGCAGTACATCGTTCCACCGGGGCATAACAGACCATCCCGGCACCCCATAACCTTGCCCTATGGGGTGCCCGGAAATCCGTATGACACAGCCGTATGCTTTGCCGCTAGGCTGAGGGCATCCGGGCGGCTGAGGGCGCCGAGGCGCTCCTTGTGACCTGTCCGGGCAGAACAAGCCGATGAGCTGAAATCCACAGCCTGCCCCCGCCGGGGCGGACAGGAGACGTCATGCCGCAAGGATCCTTGCCCCGATGCTGAACTATGTTGCCGGCCGTCTTGCCGCCATCGCGGCGCTTGCCTTCGGGATCAGCGGGCTCGTCTTCCTGATGCTGCGGCTGATCCCCGGAGACCCGGTCATGGCGCTCCTGGGCACGCAGGCCGCGAATCCGGAGGTGGTCGAGCGGCTGCGCCGGCAGCTCGGTCTCGACGAACCGATGGCCACGCAGTACCTGACCTGGCTCGGCAATCTCCTGCGCGGCGATTTCGGCTATTCCTACGGCCAGCAGCGCCCGGTCGCCGAGCTGATTGCCGCGAACTTCCCGGCCACGCTGCAGCTGACGGTCTGCGCGCTGTTTCTCTCGGTGCTGCTCGGCCTCGCCATCGGCATCACCGCCGCGCTGAAGCGTAACCGCGCCGCCGACACGCTGGGCATGGGGCTGGCGCTGGCGCTGATGTCGATCCCGAGCTTCTGGCTCGGCCTCCTGCTGATCCTGCTTTTCGCCGTGACCTGGCCGATCTTCGACGTGGTCGGCGGCACCGGCTTCAAGGGCGTGGTGCTTCCGGCGGTCACGTGGCGCTCGGCACGGTCGGGTTCAACGCCCGCTTCATCCGCTCCTCGGTGCTTTCGGCGCAGACGCAGAAGCATGTCATCACGGCCCGCGCCAAGGGGCTGGGCCGTGCCACCGTCTTCCTGCGCCATGTGCTGCGCAATTCGCTTCTGCCGATCCTGACGGTCGTGGGCATCCAGGTGGGCAACCTGCTCTCGGGCACGGTGGTGGTCGAGACCGTCTTCTCCCGCCCCGGGCTGGGGCGGCTGCTGGTCGATGCGATCCTGTCGAAGGACTACCTGACCGTGCAGGCGGTGGTGCTGATCATCGCCGTCATCTATGCCGGCGCCAATTTTCTGGTCGATCTCTGCTATCCGCTCTTCGACCCCCGGATCGCGAGGCGCTGATCCATGGCGATTGCCGAAACGCTCCCCTCTGACGACAGCGGCCTCGCCGCGAAGACCCCGCTCGCGGTCTCTGTCCTGCGCGCCTTCCGCCATCGCTCGCTGGCGGCCGGAACGCTGATCTGCGTGATCCTCGCGGCTCTGGTGATCTGCGCGCCGCTGCTGACCGGCTACGACCCCGCAAGGCAGAGCGCGATGGAGACCTTCCAGCCGCCGTCCTGGACCCATCCGATGGGCACCGATGCCTTCGGCCGGGACATGATGGCCCGCGTCCTCTACGGCGGGCGCGTCACCATGGCGGCAAGCCTTGCCGTCGTCGTCATGGGGGCCATTGCGGGCACGGTGCTGGGGCTTGTCGCAGGCTATGCCGGCGGCGCCACGGGCTTCGCGATCATGCGGCTCGTCGATCTGCTGCTTGCCTTCCCCGGCATCCTGCTGGCGCTGGCGATCACCGCGATCCTCGGTCCCGGGCTGATCAACGGCATCATCGCCATCTCGATCATCCTCGTGCCGGTCTATGCCCGCCTGGTCGAGGGCGCCACGCGCGAGATCCGCAGCCTGCCCTTCGTCGATGCCGCCATCGTGCTGGGCGCCGGTCCGGTCCGCGTCATGCTCACCCATATCCTGCCGAACGTCATGAGCTCGGTCATCGTGATGACCACCACCTGGCTCGGCGTCGCGGCGCTGTGGATCACCGCGCTCGGCTTCATCGGGCTCGGCGTTCAGCCGCCGCAGCCGGAATGGGGCGCGATCCTCAATGACGGGCAGATGTTCCTGACGCTGGCCTGGTGGATGACCGTCTTTCCCGGCGTCTTCCTCAGCCTCTTCATCATCGGGGTGAACCTTTTGGGCGACGGGCTCAGGGACGTGCTCGACCCGACCATCGCCGACTGAATTCCGAGGGGCGCCAAGACCCCCAACCAACAGTGGAGTATTGAGATGACTGCAAGACGACTTCCCGCCGTTCTGACGGCGCTCGGCCTCTGCCTTGCGGGCACCGCCCAGGCGCAGGAGCTGGTCGTGGGCTGGGCCGAGACCAACGACACGCTGAACCCGGTCACCACCGGCAAGCGCAATGTCGGCCCGATCCTGTCGAACATCTTCGACACGCTCGTGTGGATCTCGCCGGACTTCGAGGTGGAACCGCTTCTGGCGACCAGCTGGACGGTCTCCGATGAAGGGCTGACCTATGTGTTCCAGCTGCGCCAGGACGTGACCTTCCATGACGGCACGCGCTTCGATGCCGCCGCCGTGGTCGCCAATATCGACTACATCACCGGCGAAGACACCCAGTCGAAGATCTCGCTCGGCCTGCTCGGGCCTTGCGGCCACGCCGAGGCGACCGGCGACTTCGAGGTGACCTTCACCTGCGACGAGATCTATGCGCCGCTTCTGGCGCAGATGGGCGAACCCTATCTCGGCATGCAATCGCCCGCTGCCATCGAGGAATACGGGCCCGAGCTTGGCCAGAACCCGGTCGGCACCGGCCCGTTCAAATTCGTTTCCTGGACCCCGAGCCAGAGCATCGTTCTGGAGAAGAACCCGGATTACAACTGGATGGCGGCCTCGCTCGGCCATGAGGGACCGGCGGCGATCGACAGGATCACCTTCCAGATCGTGCCGAACCCGCAGAGCCGCGTGCAGCAGTTCCAGTCCGGCCAGAGCCAGGTCATGCAGCAGACTCCCGGCCTCTACTGGAAGTCCCTGACCGCGACCGGGCGCTACACCGAGCTGCCCGTGGAGATCAGCGGCCTCGGCATCTTCGCCCCGATCAACGCCTCGCTCTTCCCGACCGACGACATCCTGGTGCGCAAGGCGATCATGTATGCGGTCGACCAGACCGCGCTGATCCAGCTGGCCGAGGCCGGTGTCTATCCGCCGAGCTACACGCCGCTGTCGGTGGGGATGCTGGGCCATGACGAGGACGCCGCAGGCAAATACCCCTATGATCCCGAGAAGGCGATGAGCCTGCTCGAAGAGGCCGGATGGACCCGCGAGGGAGAGATCTGGGAGAAGGACGGCCAACCGCTGACCGTCAAGATCACCGCGATCTCGGGCAAGGCGCATTACATGGCGCAGGCGCAGGCGATCCAGGGCTTCCTGTCGGAAATCGGCTTCGACGCGCAATTCGAGGCGCTGAACGCCCCTGCCTGGCTCGACCTCAACATCGACGGCGGCTCCACGCTGACGCCGTCGCAGTATATCGGCGTCGACCCCGATGCGCTGCATTTCTGGTTCCTGCCCGACCAGTATTTCAACTGGAGCCACTGGAGCGATGACGCGCTGACCGACCTGATCTACCAGGGCCGCTCCGAGCTGGACCCGGCCAAGCGCGAGGCGATCTACCAGCAGGTCCAGGACATCCTGCTCGACAACGCGGTGATCCTGCCGATCCGCCAGAACCTCGACCTGACGCTGGCCGACAAGTCCGTCACCGGCATCACCTGGTCGGGCGGCGGCTTCCAGTATTTCGGCGCGGCCGCCATCGCCGAGTGACCATGATCCCGGCCGGTCCCCGCTGCGGGGCCGGTCCGACAAGACGACCCGAGGCAGGAGTTCCCCATGTCCCATTTCCTGAAGGCCGCGCAGCTGATCGACGGCACGGGCCACGCGCCGCTGCGCGATCCGCTGGTCGAGATCGCGGGCGGCCGCATCCTCTCCGTCCGGCAGGGCCCGGCGCCCGAGGGCGCGAAGGTGCAGGAGTTTCCCGGCGGCACCATCCTGCCCGGGCTGATCGAGACCCATTCCCACCTGAACCTGCCCGGCAACGGGCTGACGCTGGAAGAGGCGATGCGCGAGGGGCCCGAGGTGATGCTGGCCACCGCCATGGGCAACGCCGCCACCGCGCTGCGCGCGGGGATCACCACGATCCGCGATCTCGGCGCCTTCGGCACCACGTCGATCTCGGCGCGGCGTGCCATCGAGCTGGGCTATGCCGAGGGCGCGCGGATCATGGCCTGCGGCCAGCCGATCACCATCACCGGCGGCCATACCTGGTACATGGGCGGCGAGGCGGATGGCGAGGACGGGCTGCGCCTGAAGGTGCGGCAGATGATCAAGGATGGCGCCGATTTCATCAAGGTGATGGGGTCGGGCGGCGGCACTCTGGGCACCATGGCCTGGCGCCCGGCCTACAGCTTGCCGGAGATGCAGGCCATCGTCGGCGAGAGCCATCGCAACGGCCGCATGGTCACCGTGCATTGCCTCTGCGCCGAGGCCATCGACATCGCGATCACCGCGGGCGTCGACCAGATCGAGCATGCGGGCTTCATCACCGGGCCGGGCACGCAGAGCTATGACCCGGCCGTTGCCGACCGGCTGGCGGCCTCGGGCATTCCGGTCACCTCGACGCTGGCGGTCTGCGGCACGATCCTGAACGCGCTGCGCGCGCTGGAAAGCCCGCGGCCCGACCAGGTGGCCTTCCTCGACCGCTGGGTGAAGACGCTGGCGATGAACATGGATCACGGCCGCAAGCTGCGCGAGGCCGGCGTGCGCTTCGTCGCCGGGACCGATGCCGGCTGGCGCTACACCTCCTTCGACAGCCTCGTGCAGGAGCTGGAACTGCTTGAGCAGATCGGCATGAGCCGCGGCGAGGCGATCCATGCCGCCACCGGCTTCGCGGCGGAAGCGATCCATCTCGACGGGCGGGGGACTCTCGCCGAGGGCATGGCCGCCGACATCCTCGTCAGCCCCGGCGATCCGCTCGCCGATCTCGACGCGCTGCGCGACCTGAGCCTCATCCTCAAGGACGGCGTGTCCGTCATGCCTGCGGGCCGCGCCGCGATGAACCCGGTCGCGGCGAGCTGCCCGGCATGACGGCGGCCCCGGTCCTCTCGGTGCGCAATCTCGCCACCCATTTCGACACGCCGAAGGGCACGGTCCGTGCGGTCGACGGGGTCAGCTTCGACGTGCCCGAGGGCCGCACCGTCGGCATTGTCGGCGAGAGCGGCTCGGGCAAGTCCGTCACCTCGCTGTCGGTCATGGGGCTGATCGACCCGCCGGGGCGCATCGCGGGCGGCGAGATCCTGTTCCGTGGCCGCGACCTGGCGCTGCTCTCCGAGCGCGAGCGGCAGGCCCTGCGCGGCCAGGCGCTCTGCCTGGTCTTCCAGGACCCGATGGCGGCGCTGAACCCGGTCTACCGCATCGGGCGGCAGGTGGAGGAGACCATCCTCGCCCACCATTCGATCCCCCGCCGCGAGGCCGCCGCCCGCGCGGTGGAACTCCTGCGCATGGTCGGCATTCCCGATCCGGAGGTGCGGGCGCGCGAATTCCCCCACAATCTCTCGGGCGGCATGCGCCAGCGCGTGACCATCGCCATGGCCATGGCGAACAAGCCGGACCTCCTGATCCTCGACGAGCCGACCACCGCGCTCGACGTCACCATCCAGGCGCAGATCCTCGACCTCGTGCGCGGGCTGACGGGGACCACCGTCATGCTGATCACCCATGATATCGGCGTGGTCCGCGAGATGTGCGACGAGGTCGTCGTCATGTATGGCGGAAGGATCATGGAGCATGGACCCGTCGCCGAGATCACCCGCCGCCCGCGCCATCCCTATACCGCCGGGCTTCTCGCCTCGCTGCCTTCGGGCCGGATGCGCGGCCAGCGGCTGCAGCCGGTCGCCGGGTCGGTGCCGAGCCCGCATGCCATGCCTCCCGGCTGTCCCTTTGCGCCGCGCTGCCCGAAAGCGATGTCGCGCTGCGCCAGCGCGGCCGCCTGGCGGGCGATCTCGGCGCGTTCCTTCTGCCGGTCGCGGCTGCGCGCTTCCACGTCCGGCCGCTGTCCCGGCGCCACCGGGACCACGCCGCCGAAGGCCTTCGAGACCCGCCCCTCGGCCTCGAGTTCCGCAACGTCGCGCCGGATCGTCTCGGTCGCTACCCCGAAGTCCCGCGCCAGATCGCTGATCCGCAGATGCGATCTAAGCCGAAGCTCCATCAGTATTCTTTCGTGTCGATCGGCCTTGCGCAGGCGCTGGGTCGGGTCGGTCATCGGCAATCCTCCGGGCGGAGCCTGCCACAATATTGCGACAAATTTATTGCAGTGACCACTGATTAGTGCTGAGTATGTGGCAAGTGCCACAAATCTCTGAGGAGGGAGATGTGGCGCGAACGGAGGAAAAATCATGTTCGACACGACTTTCCGCGGCCTCGCCGCGGCATCTGCCATTGCCTTGCTTGCCGGAACGGCGCAGGCGCAGGACTGTCCGCGGGGCGATCTCGATCCGATGTATTGCGACGCCGACGGCGATCTGGTCGCTGACTCGCCCGCGGAGGGGCTGCAGGATCCGGGAACGTTGGTCTTTGCCTACACGCCGGTCGAGGATCCGGCGATCTATGCCGATATCTGGGAGCCGTTCATCTCGCATCTCGAGGACGTCACCGGCAAGAGCGTGAAGTTCTTCGCCGTGCAGTCGAATGCCGCCGAGGTCGAGGCGATGCGCTCGGGGCGCCTGCACATCGCCGGTTTCTCGACCGGCCCGACGCCCTTCGCGGTCAACCTGGCCGGGGCGGTGCCCTTCGCGATCATGGGATCCGACGAGGGCGAATTCGGCTACAAGCTCCAAGTCTATACCCGCAAGGACAGCGGCATCGAGACAATGGCGGACCTCGCGGGCAAGCGGATCGCGCATACCTCGCCGACCTCGAATTCCGGCAATCTCGCGCCTCGGGCGCTGTTTCCCAATCTGGGCGTGACCCCGGAGGAGGATTACGAGGTGGTCTATTCCGGCTCGCATGACCAGTCGATGCTGGGCGTCGTGGCCGGCGACTACGACGCCGCGCCGGTCGCCTCGGAAGTGGTTGACCGCATGGCCGAGCGCGGTCTCTACGATCCGGACGAGGTCAGGATCGTCTGGGAGTCGAAGCCGTTCCCGACCACTTCCTACACCTATGCCCACGACCTCGACCCGGCGCTGGTCGAGAAGATCAAGCAGGCCTTCTTCGAGTTCGACTTCTCCGGCACGGCGCTCGGGGAGGAGTTCTCCGGCGTGTCGAAATTCGTGCCGGTCACCTATCAGGAGGACTGGGCGGTGATCCGCGAGATCCAGGCCGCCAACGGCGTCAGCTACACGCCCGAGGGCCTCGCCGCCGAATGAGCGCCTCCCACCCGGGGCGGGCCGTCCAGGCCTGCCCGCCGCCCTGCGAAACCGGCCAGCGCGACGGAGCGACCGCATGCTGAAGATCACCGATCTCGTCAAACGATACGGCACCGGCGACCCGGTGCTGAAGAACCTCAACCTGACCATCGAGGGCGAGACCGTCGTCTCGGTGATCGGCTCCTCGGGGGCGGGCAAGAGCACGCTCCTGCGCTGCATCAACAAGCTGGTCGAGCCGAGCTCGGGCAGCATCGAGCTGAACGGCACCGAGCTGACCAGGCTGCGCGGCCGCCAGCTGCGCGAGGCACGGCGCAAGATCGGCATGGTGTTCCAGGGCTTCAACCTCGTCGACCGGCTGACGGTCATGGAAAACGTCCAGTCCGGACGGCTCGGCTACATCTCGACCTGGGCGGCGCTGGCGCGGCGCTATCCGCGCGAGGACATCCGCCGCGCCTACGAGCTGATGGAGCGGGTCGGCATCGCGCATTACGCCGACAAGCGCGCCGACGAGCTGTCGGGCGGCGAGCGCCAGCGCGTCGGCGTGGTGCGCGCGCTGATGCAGCGTCCCGAAATCCTGCTGGCGGACGAGCCGACCGCCTCGCTCGATCCCAAGACCTCCGAGCAGATCATGCAGCTGCTGCGAGACCTAGCGGGCGAGCTGAAGCTGCCGGTGCTGATCAATATCCACAATGTCGCCGAGGCCAGGACCTATACCGACCGCATCGTGGGCATGCGCTATGGCCGGATCATCTTCGACAGCGTGCCGGGCGACCTGACCGATGACGCGATGGAGGAGATCTATGCCGGCATCCCGTCGCAGGACCGCGCCCGGACCTCGGCCGCGCCGCTCGAAATGAAGGTGGCGACATGAGCGCCGCCTCCCGCGACCGCTGGCGCAAGCCGCGCATGATCCGCAACCCGGCGCTGCGATGGGCGCTCTGGCTGGCCGTCGCCGCCTATGTCATCGGCACGATCGCCACGCTGCCGGTCAACTGGCCGCGCGTGGCCGAGGGCTTCGGCCGCGCCGCGCAGATCTTCGGCGGCGCCTTCCCGCCCAGCTTCGAGCGCAGCGGGCTGCTGATCGACGGGTTTCTGGAAAGCCTGAAGATCGCCATCCTGGCCACCGTCGGCGGCGTGCTGCTGTCGATTCCGATCGCCTTCATGGCCGCGCGCAACATTGCGCCGCTGCCGGTCTTCTATCTCGGCCGGGCGCTGATCATCGTGGCGCGCAGCTTCCACCCGGTGATCGTGGCGATCCTCTTCGTCAAGGCGGTGGGCTTCGGGCCGCTTGCCGGGGTGCTGACGCTGATCGTCTATTCGGTCGGCTTCGTCGCCAAGATGCTGGCCGAACGCATCGAAGAGATCGACTTCGGCCAGGTCGAGGCGCTGCGGGCCGCCGGGGCGCCAACGCTGTCGGTGCTGGTCTACGCGATCTTCCCCCAGATCCTGCCGCGCCAGATCGGCCTGTCGATCTACCAGCTCGACAGCAACCTGCGCGCCTCCGCGATGATCGGCATCGTCGGGGCAGGCGGGATCGGCGCCACCCTGGCCAATGCCTTCGGCCGCTACGACTACGACTTCGCCCTTGCCATCACCATCATCATCGTCGGCGCGATCCTCGTCAGCGAGGCGATCAGCGGACAGATCAGGAAGCGGATATGAGCGATCAGGGCATGATGCCGGGCACGCCGCTGCGCGAGGCCTTTCCCGAGGACTGGCACCGCTTCACGCCGCGCCAGCGCATGGCGCGCTATCTCGGCCTTCTCTGCGCGGCCCTCGCAGTCGGCTGGTCGATCACTTCGATCGACGTGATCTGGGAATGGGTCTGGGATGCCCCGGCGCAGATGGGCGATCTCTTCGGCCGCATGGTGCCGCCGGATACCGCCAATCTCGCCACCATCCTCCGGGTGCTGTGGGAGACCGTGAACATCGCGACCATCGCGACGCTCTTCGCGGTCCTCGTGTCGCTGCCGGTGGCTTGGATGGCGGCGCAGAACACCACGCCGAACCGGGCCACGCTGTGGCTCGGCCGGATCATCCTCGTGTCGTCCCGCTCCATCAACACGATCATCTGGGCGCTGCTGTTCGTGGCGATCTTCGGGCCGGGCATCGTGGCGGGCATCGCCGCGATCATGCTGCGCTCGGTGGGCTTCGTCGGCAAGCTGCTCGGCGAGGCGATCGAGGAGATCGACACCCGCCCGGTCGAGGCGCTGGAAGCGACGGGGGCCTCCCGCGCCAAGGTGATCCTCTACGCGATCGTGCCGCAGGTCATGCCGACCTTCTGGGCGGTGGCGATCCTGCGCTGGGACATCAATCTGCGCGAATCCACCGTGCTGGGGCTGGTCGGCGCCGGCGGGATCGGCATCATCCTGCAATCGGCAATCGACACGTTCAAATGGCAGGAGGCGGCGACGGTGCTGCTGTGCATCCTCGGCCTGGTCCTGCTGGGCGAGATCATCTCGGCCTGGCTGCGGCGGCGCATCCTGTGATGCGGGCGGCACCGGGGCCCGGGGCGGGGGCGCAGCTGCCGCGGCTGCCGGACGAGCCAGTCCCGGCGCGGCCCTCCGGGCAAGGCGGCCGTTTCGGTCCCGAGGCTCTGCTCCGCGGCGGTCTCGAAATGTCAGGGCCAAGCTTTGCCGGCACGGTCCGTGACCGGCCGGGCGCCAGGGCGGGCGGCACGGGGCGCGGCAAGGTCATCCACATTTGATCGGGGGGGGCCGGGGCGTTTGCCCATCCGGCACCGTCCGTTCCGTCACTGCCGGAGCCATGCGGGCCGATCCGGACTGGGGGCGTGCCGAAATGCGCGCCCGCCCTGGCTGGTTCGCGGGGATGGCTGATGAAGCTCCGCTCCGCGACCGTTCGATGGGCAGGTGCGGAGCCGGTTGGAGCAGGCGGAGCCGGCCGGCGGCCGGGGCCTGTCTGGCGCTCCGGACCGCCTCTGCCCGGATATCCTCGTCTTTTGGCGACTGGTGGTCCGCTGCTTGGTCGGGATGCTGCTCCCGCATGGCGTGCCGGGGCACGCCGGACACGGCCTTCCGCCGCAAGGCCATGGCAAGCTGTGCATGCTCTCGGCCCGTGATCCGGTCGGGGACCGGGCCGCTGCCTCCCGCGGGACTGGTGCGTGTCCGGCGGCTGGCGTTCCAGCCGCACGGCCATGAGGATCGCCCCGCTAGCTGGACATGGGAAGGATGCCGCTGTCCGGCGGGCGTGGACTGGCGGCCCCGCGATGCCATCGGTTCCTGTGCGGCGCCCCGGCCCGGAGCGGGCCGCCCGGCTTGCCGTTCCGGATCTGGACGGCGCGGAGAGGCCGCTTCGGGCATCGTGCCGTGCGAGGCTCCTTGGCTGGGCGCTTTCCGTCAGTCTTGCCTCCGAGAAGCGGAGGCCGCAACTTGCCTTGCGCCGGAGCTGCGGCCAGCCCCTGCCGTCTGAGTGGATTTGCACTTGCATTCCGGGACCTGACGGATTGCGGAACGGGTTGGACTGCGCGGCATTCCTGCGGATCCCGTCGATGCCCGTGCCGGACATGCGGGTCATGTCGCCGCCTGAATGGCAGGGGACGGGCAGCCGAACTGCCGCTGCCGCTTGTCCGAACCGCCGGGCGGACCTGGCCAACCGCGCGGGTGGCCGGGCCTGTTGTCTGAAGGGAATTTCCGAGGCGCGCAGAGACAGGCTGGCCCATCCTTCGCTCACCGCCGGAGGCTTTCATCGCGTCGATCCCGAACACCTGCATCAGGCGGCGGCCCCGGCCCGCTCCGGGGCCCGGCACCCGGTCATGAACACCATGATGGCGGCGATGAAGCCGGCCCAAACGCGCCGGAGGCGGGCGAGGATCTTGAGACCGCAGCCGCAGGGAGCGGCAAATATGGCGCCGCCGTCGGTCCCGTTCAGCGGGCAGCGCGCCAGCTGTCCGCCGTTCGGCCCGCTGACTTGGACCGACATCCTGAAGCTCTGCACCTGCCCGTGCTCCCCGTCGGCGGCCAGGGGCGATGGCATGCCCGGAAGCGGCTGCGTCCGGACCGGCCATGCCGTGCCTGATGGGCCCGAACCGGCGGTTTCCGGGCCACCCCCCGCAGGGCGCCCGGATGGACGCTCCGCGGCTGTCCCGGCGCCTCCCTTGTATCAATCCAAAGCAGCGGCGCCGCGGGAGCTCAGCCGAAGGAGTGGGAGGCCATGCCGAAGAGCTGCGGCCCCGTCGTGGCACGGCGCTGCGCGCCCAGCACCATTTCCGACAGCGTGTCGTAGATGCCGAGTCCCGCGGCCGACAGGAAGGCGTCGAAGACCGGGCTTTCGGCCAGCGTGTCGATGCGCAGGAACTTGCCCTCGTTGGCCTGGATGAAGGGCGCGACCATCTGCATGGCGGTGCGCTCGTCTTCGGTGACGACCGGGCCGATCACCTTGCCGCGGCCGAAATTCCGCATCAGCGCATAGCCGGTGATCCGGCCGCCGCGCTCGGCGACGACGCCCTCGGAGGCCCCGAGGAACACGTCCAGCGCCTTGGCGCGCCGCGCGCCGTAGGCCTCGGCATCGAGCGTGCGCACGGCGTCGAGGTCGCCTGGGACCAGCGAGCGGATCTCCGTTCCCTCGGCCTGTTCGGGGGCATGGATCGAGCGGACGCGGCCCTGGTGCTGGCGGACGAGGCCGCGCGGCTCGAAGCCCTCGCTTTCATAGAGCCGGTAACCGGCCTTGGTCGCGGTCAGCCGCAGGTCGCAGCCCTCGGCCTCGGCCATCACCATCCGCATCAGCCAGCGCCCGGTCCCGTAGGAGCGCAGCCGGGGCGCCACCACCATCATGCCGAGGAAGCTGAAATCGTCTTCGGCCGGGAAATGCATCACCGACCCCATGGCGCGTCCGATCTCGTCGGTTGCCAGATAGCCCGCTCCGAGCCGGATCATCATGTCGAGATCGCGCGAGCGGTGCGGCCAGAACACGCCGACTGCCAGTTCGTGCAGCAGCGGGCGGTCCGCTGCCGTGATGCGCCGCGCCGTGGCGAGGAAGCTGTCGATCATCATCTGGTCCGCTCCGACCGCTGCCGCGCCGGGTCCGCTGTCCAGAGTCTCCGCCGATTCCATGCCCGTTTCCTTGCACCTTGCTGCCGAACTCCTGCCCGGTTGCATGATGGCACGGGCAGCGCAGGGGAAAAGCCCGTTTCGGCCTCCGAAACAGAAGATTATTCGGCACGGTGCGCCGATGCCGCAGCGCGTCCCGAAGCCCGGGCAACGCTGCGGCGCGATCAGTCCTCCCGCGTGGCGCGCCACCAGCCGAGGCAGGCGTCCAGCCGGGCGCGCAGATCGGCGGAGAGCGGACCGCTCTCCCCAAGGGGCCGGCTGGTGCTCCCCGCCAGAGCGGCTGCAGAGCGCCTTGCCTCAGGGCAACAGCGGCGCGCATTGCCCCGGAAAGACAGCAGCCGACCCTTGCCGCGCGGGGCAGCAGCCGGTCTCCGGCCGGAGTGGCCGCGGAGCGCCCTGCCGGGAAGGGCCCAAGGCACGGCCTGCCCGGAGAGGCAGAAAAACACCTATGCCAAGAGGCGCGGCGGCCTGCCTTGCCCCGCGGCGGGGCAGAGGCTAGCTTCCGCCAAACCGAACACTGCAGGAGCCTGCCCATGCCGCGCCTTACCGTCCTTCTTGCCGCCGTCCTCGCCTGTGCCGCCGGGCTTGCCCTGGCCGAGCGCGCGCCGAGCGCGCCGGAGCTGAAGAGCCTCGAGAAGGACGCCGCCGCCTTCGCCCGCAACACCGAGAAGAACCGCGCCGCGCGGGTGATCGACGCCCTGCCCGAGCGGGTGATCCCCAGCGTCGCGCAGCAGGCGATGACCCCGCCGAAGCTGATCCGCGACACGCTGGTCGACCAGGCCAAGGCCTTCGGCCGGACCTCGAAGCCCGAGGACGTGACCGCCGATCTTACCGGCGTGATGCTCGACGATGCCGGCGGGCTGACCTGGGGCGTGGTGCGGCTGAAGGGCACCTCGATCTTTTCCGGCCAGCGGGTGCGCTTCGACACCGCGACCATCGCCATCCTCGAAGGCGGCGAATGGCATTTCGCGCGGATCGACACCCAGGCCCAGGCCGACCTGATCCGCTCGGCCTATCCCGAGATCAAGGAGCTCGCGCCCGGACGCTGACCATGGCCAAGCGCGTCAAACTCAGGAAGCGGCTCCGGCGGCTGGAAGTCCGGATCCAGCGCAATCCGCGCGTCCAGCGGGCCGTGCGCAACGGCTATGCCCGCTACATCCGCTTCGTCGAGCGCACCACGCGCTGGAGCTATCTGGGCCTCGACGCCTGGGGCCCCGAGGGCAACCGCGAGCCGATCATCTTCTGCGCCTGGCATTCCCGGCTGGCCTGCACGCCCTTCGTCGGGTCGCTGATCGGGCGCAAGGCCAAGGTGCTGGTCTCGGACCATGCCGACGGGCAGATCATCATCGAATTGCTGCGCGCCGTGGGGCTGGAGCCGATCCTGCTCAGGACCTCGCGCAGCAAGACCGGCTCGATGCGCGCCGCGCTGCAGGCGCTGCGGGCCGGAGACACGCTGGGGATCACGCCTGACGGACCGATGGGACCGCCGGAACGCGCCAAGCCCGGCGCGGTGATCCTTGCCGGGCTCTCGGGCGCGCCGATCGTGCCGCTGGGCTATGCCGATCGCCGGCCCAGGCGATGCCCGACGGCGCCCAGGTGCCGCGGCCGGACTGCGCCAGCGGCGGGATCATGCCCGGCGCGGTTCCGTCCCCCTGGACCTCGGGCCAGCCGTAATTGCCGCCCGCTTCGATGCGGTTGATCTCGTCATGGCCCGATTGCCCGTGCTCGGCGGCCAGGAGCTGGCCGTCATCGTCCCAGGCCAGGCCCTGCGGGTTGCGGTGGCCGAGCGACCAGACCGGCGATCCGGCGAAGGGATTGCCCGCGGGGATGCTGCCATCCGGGGCGATCCGCAGGATCTTGCCCGCGAGGCTGTCCGGATCCTGGGGCAGGGCGCGGTTCTCGGTCCAGCCGGTGGTGACGTAGAGCATCCCGTCCGGCCCGAAGGCGACGCGGCCGCCATTGTAGAGCGGATGGCCGGGGATGGCGTCGATCAGCACGCGGGTCTCGTGCCAGGCATCGCCCTTCAGCACGACCTCGATGACGCGGTTCGACCGGGACTCGGGCGTGCCGGTGTGGTGGTAGAGCACGGCGCGGCGGCTTTCGGCGAAATCCGGCAGCAGCGCCAGCCCCATCAGCCCGCCGCCGCGGCTGTCGAGGATCGGTGCGCTGGTCTCGACGGGCAGGCGCCGGAACGTGCCGTCCTCGAAGATGCCGAGCGTTCCGGCCTTCTCGGTGACGTAGAGCGCGCTTCCATGGGCCTCGACGTCCCAGGGATAGTCGAGCCCGCCGAGCAGGGTCTCGCCTGCCGCTGCGCGTTCGGCGGGGCAGAGCGCCAGGCCGAGCGCGATGCTGCCCGACAGGAGCGCGAGGCGCAGCCTTTCGGCTGCCCCCCGGCTGGACCGGAAGCGGTTATTCGCCATTGAACTCCTCGTCGGTCACCAGGCGGCCCCAGGTCACGGCCGAGCCGTCCTCGTTCGCCTGGATCGCCAGATGCGTGACCGAGGTGGTTGCGGTGGAGCCGTGCCAGTGGTTCACGCCCGCCGGAGCGAAGACCACGTCGCCGGCCTGCATGATCTGCTTGGGCTGGCCTTCTTCCTGGTACCAGCCGGTGCCCTGGGTCACGACCAGGTACTGGCCGACCGGATGGGTGTGCCACGCGGAGCGCGCGCCCGGCAGGAAGGTGACTTCGCCGGCGCTGACATCGTTCATGTTCGGTGCGAAGACCGGCGCGACATAGGCGGTGCCGGAGAAGGTCTCGCTGCTGCCGATCTGTCCGGCGCGGTCCTCGGCCTTGGTGATTTCCAGCGACTGCGCGAAGGCGGCGGGCGCAGCAAGGGCGGCGATCGTGGCGGCGGCGGCGAGGCGGGAAAGGGTCATGTCAGGTCGTCTCCTGTCGGGAAGGCGGCATCTCGGCCGGCGGCGCGGGCCGATCCCGCGCCATCCTCGCCCAGAGCTAGTCAGGCCCGCCAGCGCTTTCATGGGCGCTGGCCCGAAGACGGTCATGAGGCGGCTTCATGAGTGGCGGCCATGCTGAGCCACGCTTGCCCGGGCTTGCGCGCAACCGCAGGGCTGCGCCAAGGTTCCCGCGCCATTCATGAGCGCGCCTCATGGGAGGAAGCAATGTGCCGGGGGTTATCCGGGGCGCAGGACCGGCTAGATCCAGCTCCGGCCCGCAACGCACGGCCCGGTGCCTGCCCCGCAGGTCCCGGTCCCGCAGGAGAGACAGACATGACCCGCATCCGCATGACCGCAGGCGAGACCGAGATCGCCGCCACCCTCGACGACACCCCGGCCGGGCGCAGCTTCGCCGCGATGCTGCCGCTCGACCTGGAGATCAGCGACTATCACGGCATCGAGAAGATCGCCGACCTGCCCGGCAAGATCGACACGTCGGAGGCGCCGCGCGCCTACAAGCCCGAGGCCGGCGACCTGACGGTCTATGCGCCCTGGGGGAACCTGGCGATCTTCTACAAGCCCTTTTCCGCAGCGGCGGGGCTGGTGCGGCTCGGCGCCATCGACGGCGCGTTCGACGGGCTGCTGAAGAAGGGCAACTACCGGATGCGGATCGAAGCCGCCCAGTGACCGGGCGCGGCTGACTGAACAGGAAGGGAAAACCGGCATGACGGACAACATCAAGGGCAAGGTCATCGCGATCACCGGCGCCTCGAGCGGCATGGGCGAAGCCACCGCCCGCGGCCTGGCCGCGCAGGGCGCGAAGCTGGTGCTCGGCGCGCGCCGCAAGGACCGTCTCGACGCGATCGCCGCCGATATCCGCGCCGCGGGCGGCGAGGCCATCGCGGTGGCCACCGATGTCACCAAGCTCGCGGACCTGCAGGCGCTGGTCGCGGCGGCGACGGAGACCTTCGGCCGCCTCGACGTGATCTTCAACAATGCCGGACTGATGCCGCTCTCGCCGATGGAGAGCCTGCGGATCGACGAATGGGACCGGATGGTCGACGTCAATCTCAAGGGCACGCTCTACGGCATCGCCGCCGCGCTGCCGGTGTTCAAGGAGCAGAAATCCGGCCATGTGATCAACGTGTCCTCGGTCTACGGGCACAAGACTGTGGCGACCGGCGCGGTCTATTGCGCGACCAAGCACGCGGTGCGCTCGCTCTCCGAAGGGCTGCGCCAGGAGGTGAAGCCGCACAACATCCGCGTCACGGTGATCTCGCCCGGCGCGGTGAATACCGAGCTGGCCAGCCACATCACCGAGGAAGGCCTCGGCGACGCAGTGCGCGACGTGGTCGGCGAGATCGGCATCCCGGCCTCGACCATGGCCGACATGGTGGCCTTTGCCGTGTCCCAGCCCGCCTATGTCGACGTGAACGAGATCCTGTTCCGCCCGACCGTCCAGCCCGAATGACATCCCGGCGCCGCGACCGCGGCGCCCCCGCCCCATTCCGAAAGGAGGCAGACATGCCCAAGGACAACTACATCTTCGAACTTTCCCCTGACGTCACCCGCCGCCCGGTCAGCTACGAGACCCGCTACGGCATCGGCATTGCCGCCGATCTCTACGCCCCGGCCGATTTCGACGAGACCGCGCAATATCCGGCGCTGATCGTCGGCGCGCCCTATGGCGGCGTCAAGGAGCAGGGCCCCGGCATCTATGCCAACGAGCTGGCGAAGCAGGGCTTCGTCGTGCTGACCTTCGACCCGGCCTGGAACGGCGCCTCCGAAGGCGGCGCGCTGCATCTTTCCTCGCCCGAGCAGATGGTCGAGGATTTCATGGCGGCGGTCGATTTCCTCGGCACCCGCCCCTTCGTCGCGCGCGAACAGATCGGCGCGATCGGCATCTGCGGCTCGGGCGGCTTCGCGCTGTCCGCGGCCAAGATCGACCCGCGGATCAAGGCGGTGGCGACGGTGTCGATGTATGACATCAGCCGGATGATGAAGAAGGGCTTCGGCGACAGCCTGACCGATGCCGACCGCCAAGCCGCGCTGAAGACGCTGGCCGAACAGCGCTGGAGCGATTTCGAGACCGGCGATGCGGCGATGACCGACCGCGGCGCGCCGCTCGAATGGGATGCCGGGGCGAACCCGGTCGGAGCGGAATTCGGCGAATTCTATGCCCGTCCGCGCGGCTACCATCCGCGCTCGACGACGCAGTTCACCATGACCTCGTCGCCCGCCTGGATGAACTTCGCCCTGCTCGACGACCTCGACTGGCTGGCCGGGCGTCCGCTGCTGCTGGTCGCCGGGGACGAGGCGCATTCGCTCTACTTTTCCGAGGACGTCTTCGACGAAGCGCCGGAGCCGAAGGAGCTCTTCAAGGTGGCGGACTGCAACCATGTCGATCTCTACGACCGGCTCGACAAGATCCCCTTCGCCAAGCTGGTTTCCTTCTTCGGCGCGGCCTTCGCCGAGGGCAAGGCGCTGGCCGCCGAGTGATCCCGCGGGGGGCGTGCTGCGCCTCCCGGCCTTCCGGAAACGGAAAAGCCCCGGCCGTCGATCGACAGCCGGGGCTTTTTCACGGGCCGGTCCCGGCAGAGCCGGGGCGGGCGGTCACGAGTGGTGCGGTGCGCCGACCGGGGCGTGCGAGCCGAGCAGGCGCGCGAAGAAGTTGCGGATGGCGTCGCTGCGCATCTGGTGGGCGGCGCGGATCGTTTCGGCATCGGTACGGTTGATCATCGGTGTTCTCCGTCTTCGGTCAATTCGTCTGTTGCAACCGAAGATAGGCTTTCTGCGCCGCAGAAACCACGTCCACCTGTGCAATCCCGCCGTGCGGTCCATGCATGGCAGAATCCGTCTGTTGGTGCGGCCTGAACCGCCTGCGGCACATGCCGCGCCGCCGCAAACGGGGCTCAGCCCGCCGCGGCCGGGGTGATCCGGTAGGTGCAGCGCCGCCCGCCGCCCAGCACGTGCTCGGCCCGCTCGATGATCAGGATGCAGGCCCAGCCCCCGGCAGCGCGCCCCTCGGAAAAGACATGCGGTCTTGCGTTCATGTGGGTCCAGCTCTCCGGAAATGCGATACCTCCCGGTCCGGGAGCCGGGCGGAAAGGTCACCGCGCCCGAGCGCCCGGCCCTGCGAGGCACGGACGCCGCCTGCGGCACGTCCTGCCGGTCTCAGCTGCCCGGGTTGAAGAAATCGTAGATCTTCTGCGCCATGCTGTCGGAGATGCCCTCCACCGCGCGAAGGTCGGCGAGATTGGCACGGCCAACGGCCTTGGCCGAGCCGAAATGCGCCAGCAGCGCGCGCTTCCGCGCCGCGCCCACGCCCGGAACCTCGTCGAGCGGCGTCGCCCCCACGGCCTTGGCGCGCTTGGCCCGGTGGGTGCCGATGGCGAAGCGGTGCGCCTCGTCGCGCAGGCGCTGGATGAAATAGAGCACCGGGTCGTTGCGGCGCAGCGCCATCGGCCTCTGGCCCACCCGGTGGAATTCCTCCTTGCCCGCGTCGCGGTCGATGCCCTTGGCGACGCCGACCATCGGCACGTCCTCGACGCCGAATTCCTGCATGATCTCGTGGACTGCGCTCACCTGCCCGGCACCGCCGTCGATCAGCAGCAGATCCGGCCAGAGCCCCAGCGTCCGGTCCGGATCCTCCTTCAAGAGGCGCTTGAACCGGCGCGTCAGCACCTCTTTCATCATGCCGAAATCGTCGCCCGGGACCAGTTCGTCGCCGCGGATGTTGAACTTGCGGTACTGGGTCTTCAGGAACCCCTCGGGGCCAGCGACGATCATGCCGCCGACCGCGTTGGTGCCCTGGATATGCGAGTTGTCGTAGACCTCGATCCTCGCGGGCGGCGCGTCGAGCCCGAAGGCCTCGGCGACCCCGCGCAGGAGCTTGCCCTGGGTCGCGGTCTCGGACATCTTGCGCGCCAGGCTCTCGCGGGCATTGCGTGCGGCCCCGGCGATCAGCTCGGCCTTCTCGCCCCGCTGCGGAACGAGGATCTCGACCTTGCGCCCGGCCTTCTGCGCCAGCGCCTCGAGCATCAGATCCTCGTCCTCGATGCCATGCGACAGCAAGAGCTGCCGCGGCGGCTCGCGGTCGGAATAGAACTGGCCGAGGAAGGCCTCCATGATCTCGGTCTCGCTGACCCCCTCGCCGACGCGCGGATAGTAGTCGCGGTTGCCCCAGTTCTGGTTGGCGCGGATGAAGAACACCTGGACGCAGGCCTGTCCGTTCTCGGCATGCAGCGCGACGATGTCGGCCTCGGCCACGCCGCGCGGGTTGATGCCCTGCGCGGTCTGCACCTGGGTCATCGCCCGGATCCGGTCGCGCAGCGCGGCGGCGCGCTCGAATTCCATCGCTTCCGAGGCCTTCTGCATCTCCTCGGCGAGCTGCGCCTGAAGCTTGGTGGACTTCCCCGAGAGGAACTCCTCTGCATCCTTCACCAGCGCGCGGTATTCGGGGGCGGAGACATAGCCGACGCAAGGCGCGCTGCAGCGCTTGATCTGGTAGAGCAGGCAGGGGCGCGTGCGGCTCTCGAACTGGCTGTCGGTGCAGTTCCGGAGCAGGAAGACCCGCTGCAGCTGGTTCAGCGTCCGGTTCACCGCGCCTGCGGAGGCGAAGGGTCCGTAATAGCGCCCGGGCGCCGATTTCTTGCCGCGGTGCTTGGTGATCTGCGGGAAGTCGTGCCCGGTGACATGGATGTTCGGGAAACTCTTGTCGTCGCGCAGGAGCACGTTGTAGCGCGGCTTGAGCTGCTTGATCAGGTTCTGCTCGAGCAGCAGCGCCTCGGTCTCGGTGCGCGTCGTGAGGAACATCATCGACGCGGTTTCCGAGATCATCCGCGCGATCCGCCCGCTATGGCCATGCGGCCGCGCATAGCTCGAGACCCGCGCCTTGAGGTTCCGCGCCTTGCCCACATAGAGCACCCGCTGCTGCGCATCGAGCATCCGGTAGACGCCCGGCGAGGTCTCGAGATTGCGCAGGTAGTCCGCGATCAGGGCGTGGCCGGTCAGCGGCGCATCGGGAGGAAGGTCAGAATCGGCAGTCATGTCCGGGCGTCTTGATTCCTTGGAGCCCTGCCGCGTTTCCGGAGCGAGCTCAAGAGAGAACAAATCCACCGAAGTTGTGGATAACTCTCTGGAGAAGTTCTGGGTAGATGCGTTTTTCCCTTGTTTCACCTGTCTTTCCACAGATTGCCCATTTCTTGGGCTAAATTTCAAGGGTCTGAAAACAAAGAAAAGATTTTCAGACACACCTTAAGATTTTGAGAATTCTAACAATTCCTTGATGCATTTATGACGCCCTCTTTCACCGGTGCACAACTGGCCGGGGAAAGGTTACTCTACGCCAAGCAAATCCGGAGTCTGCCAGGCGAGATGCTGGCCGCCATCGGTGCAGATCAGCTGTCCGGTCACGCCCCGCGCCGTCAGGAAATAAAGCAGCGCCTGCTCGATATCCTCGGGATTGGACCCGCGGCCGAGCACGGTCGCGGCGCGCTGCCCGGCGAAATGCGCATCGCTCTGGCGGGCGCCCTGCAGCGTCGGGCCCGGGCCGATCGCGTTCACCCGGACCCGCGGCGCAAGCCCCTGGGCCGCGGTCTGGGTCAATGTCCACAACCCCATCTTGGCCAGGGTGTAGGTCATGAATTCCGGGGTCAGCTTGCGCACCCTCTGGTCGATCATGTTGACGGCGAGGCCCTGCGCCACCGGCTCTCCGCGATCGTCCGCGACCGGCTCGGGCACCTGCGCGGCGAAGTGCTGGATCAGCACGAAAGGCGCCCGCAGGTTGCTTTCCATGTGCCGGTCCCAGCTGCCGCGGGTGGCGCTGCGGATATTGTCGTAGTCGAAGATCGAGGCGTTGTTCACCAGCACCGTCAACGGCCGCCCGAAGGCCTCCGCCACGGCGGGCACCAGCGCCTGCATCTCCTCCTCGCGGGTCAGGTCGGCGCGGAAGGCCCGCGCCTCCCGCCCCATCGCGCGCACCTCCGCGCAGAGGCTCTCGGCCTCGGCGGCGGAGCTCGCGTAATGCGCCGCGATGTCATGCCCCTGCCGCGCCAGGCAGAGCGCCATGCTCCGCCCAAGCCGCTTGCCCGCTCCGGTTACCAGCGCAACGCCCATCTCTGCCCTCCTCAGCCCAGCACGACGACGAGATAGCCCGCATAGAGCGCCAGCAGCAGCGCCCCGACCGGCCGGGTCATGTTCTTGCCCATCAGCACGAAGGGCGCCATCAGCACCGAGGCGCCGAGCATCACCCACAGATCGGTCGTCAGGAATTGCGTGTCGACCGGGATCGGCTTGACCAAGCTGGTGACGCCGATGATGCCCAGAAGGTTGAAGACGTTCGAGCCGATGACATTGCCGAGCGCGACCTCGGCATGGCGGCGCAGCGCGGCGACGACGGTCGTGGCGAGCTCCGGCAGCGAGGTGCCGACCGCGACGAGGGTCAGGCCGATGGCGGTCTCGGAGATGCCGAAATCGCGGGCGATGTTGACCGCGCCCTCGATCAGCAGGTCGGCGCCGATCGGCAGGCCGACGAGGCCCAGCACCAGCCAGAGCCCGATCTTCCAGCCGGGCATCGACGGGTCGGCGCCCTCGACCTCCTCGATCTCCTCCTCGGCAGTCATCGCCTTGCGGTGGGCGCGGGCGTCGCGCGCCTGGTCCCAGAGCACGGCGACCAGCGCCGCCAGAAGAACGACGCCATGCATCCAGGTGATCGGGCCGAGAAAGCAGATGGCGATGAACAGGCAGCTGCCCGCGAGCATCCCGTAATAGGATTTCCGCGTGTCGCATGCGCCGGTCATGATCGGCGCCATCAGCGCCGGGATGCCCATCACCAGGAGGATGTTGGCGGTGTTCGAGCCGACCACGTTGCCGAGCGCGATGCCCGGCGCATCGTCCAGCACGGCCTGGATGCCGATCAGCAGCTCGGGCGCCGAGGTGCCGAAGGCGACGATCGTCAGGCTGACGATCAGCGCGGGAATGCCGAGGCGGAGCGCGAGGTTCACCGCCCCCTTCACCAGAGCATCGCCGGCCAGCACCAGGATCACCAATCCCAGCCCGGTATAGACCCAGTCCATCATCACGTGTCGCGCTCCTCGCAGTTGCACGGTCCGCTGCCGACGATGAAGCCGCCGCAGCGCGGGCACCGGCGCGGTGCCTTGAGTTTCGTTCTGCCCCGGGGCTTCGGCAGCCTGGGCAAGCGGAGTCGGCCGAAGATCGCCAGGATGGCCATGCCGATCAGGAAGAAGGTGACGATCTTGATCACGGGTTCAGAGCCCGTAACGCGCGAAGAGCGCCCGCTCCTCGATCGCGAGGCCGAGGTCTCCGGCGATGCGGGCGCCGACGAAGGGGATCAGCCCGCGCCGCTTGGCGAAGACGGTGAAGGCCGCCTTCTCGCCGTAGAGTTCCTGCATCTTCGGCTTGAGATGGGCGAGGCCGTCGGCGAGGCCGAGCTCGACCGCCTTCTGCCCGACCCAGACCTCGCCGGTGAACAGGTCCGCCTCTGCGGGCAGCCTGGCACCGCGGCGGTCCTTCACATGGGCGATGAAGGCATCGTGGATCTGCGAAAGGATGCCGTCGAGCCGCGCGATGTCCTCGTCCTTCTCGGGGCGGAACGGGTCGAGCATGCTCTTGGAGCGCCCGGCGGTATGCACCCGCCGCTCGATCCCGTGGCGGGCGATCAGCTCATGCGCGCCGAAGGAGGAAGAGATCACGCCGATCGAGCCCACGACCGAACAGGGATCGACCCAGATATGGTCGGCGGCCGAGGCCAGCCAGTAGCCGCCCGAAGCCGCGACATCCTCGACGAAGGCATGGACCGGGATCTGCTTCTCCTCGGCGAGGCGGCGGATGCGCGCGCCGATCAGCGAGGACTGCACCGGGCTGCCCCCCGGCGAGTTCAGCACCAGCGCCACCGCCGCGGGCTTTCCCTTCGAGAAGGCCTTCTCGATCAGCGGCGCGAGGCTGCGGTCGTTGAGCGCGCTGCCGCGCGTCTGGGAAGAGATCACACCTTGGAGATGGACCACGTTCACGCGCGGCTTGCGGCGCAGGGAGGCGAAAGACAGTTTCATGCGCAGCACATAGAGGCTGCACCCCTCCCCAGCAAGTCGCGGCGCGGCGGAAAGCCGCGGCCGCCGCCGCAATGAAGAAGGGCCCGGGACGCTGCCTGCGCCCCGGGCCCTGCTCCTCCGCCGCCAACCGGCGTCAATACTGTCCGTACCCGTAGCCGTAGCCGTATTCGTAGCCGTAGCCGCCGGCCGAATAGCGGCACTTGTTGAGCACCACGCCCATCACCTCGGTCATCTCGCTGACTTCGCTTTCAGCGACGTCGAGTTCCTCGATCGTGGTCTGCTCGGCGGCCGCGATCAGCAGCGCGGCGTCGACATATTCGAGGAAGCCGATCGTGTCGTCGCTGGCCAGCAGCGGCGCGGTGTCGAAGATCGTCAGGTCGGGCTTGTAGTATTCTTCGAGCGCCTGCAGCGTCTCGCGGGTCTTGATGCTCTGCAGCAGCTCGGAGGAGTTCGCTTCGGCCGCCAGGTTGGTGCCGAAGGCCAGGTTGCCGCCATGGCAGACAAGGTGATCCTCGGCGCGCTCCTCCCCGGCCAGCACCTTGGCGAAGTAATGCGGTTCCTTCAGCCCCAGAACCTTGGCAAGGCTCGGGCGCCGCAGGTCGAGCTCGATCACCATGATCCGCAGGTCGGTCTGCCGCGCGAGCGAGAAGGACAGGTTCGCGGTGACCGTGGTCTTGCCGCATTTCGGCGTCGCCGAGGTCACCACCAGCCGTTTCCAGCCCTTGGCCTTGCATTGCTGCACGACCTTGGTGCGCATCAGGTCGAAGGGCGTCGCCTGCTGCTTGCCGAAATACGACACCACGCGGGTCTGCTGCAGCGCGCGCGGGTTCGGGGTGAAGGGCTTGAGCGCCTCCCAGCGTGCCGCGATTTCCGCGCTGTTGCCGCCGCCCCCGCCGCCGCTGCGCGGCTTGGCCGTGCGCATCGTGCTCTCGGCTGCTTCCCCGCGCTTTTCACGGGCGCGGTGCAGGGCGTTCTGAAGTCTTTCCATCGGTCTGTCCTCTTCGACTCCGGCCGCTGCGGATCAATTGCTGAAGGAAACGCTCATGCCGAGCTTGTTCACCACGCTTTCGACGAAGACGTCGAGCGGCACGACATACATGTGGATGGCCCATATGGTCAGCGGAATCGCCACGAAGAGCAGCAGGACGGTGGACATGATTACCATCCGGCGCCAGCGGGTTTCCTGCTCGGTGCGGATCAGCGGAATCACCGCGAAGGTGGCAATGCCCAGCTTGTCGCTGATCTCGGCGGGGCGGCGGATCGAGCGGTTCAGCAGTTCCAGCAGGACGATGAAGCCGAGCCCCAGGGACAACCCGATCCCGAGACCCGCGGCAGCGATCACCGGACGGTTGGGCTTCGACGGCTCGGTTGCCCGCGTCGCCTGTTCGACCACCGAGATGCGCTGCGCCTTGCCGCCGAGTTCGATCCGTTCGCCGGTCTCCGCCTCGGCAAGCCGCGCGACGGCGTCGCGGTACTGCGACTGGGTGTTCTCGTAGTCGCGCTGGAGCCCGTCGAGCGTGACGGTCGCGGCCGGGATCTTGCCCAGGCTCTCCTGGATCGCCGCCAGCTGTTCGCGGCTCTCCTCGATGTTGCGCTCGGTTGCCGCGATACGGTCATCGACCTGCGACAGCTGGGCGTCGAAGACAGCCTGGGCGCCGCCCTCGGCCGCCCCCATGCTGCCGGCCACGCGCGCCTCGAGCTGACGGACCCGCGCTTCGAGAACCTTGAGGCGGGGATTGTCGGGCGCGAAGACCGCAAGCGCGTTGTCGAGCTCGCGGCGCGCATCGGCCAGGGCCGCCTCGTCCGGCGTCATCGCCGAGCCGGAGCCGACGGACCCGGTCGCCTCGAACAGCTCGACGGCATTCTTGCGCTGCTCGCGCAGCGCTTCGAGCCGGGCTTCAAGCCCCTGCACCGTCTCCATCAGCGTGCCCTGCCGGTCGATCAGCAGGTCGCGGTTCTCCGGAAGCGCCTCGGCATTGGAGGTCTTGAAGTCGAGGATGCGGGCGCTCTGCTGGTCGAGTTCCGCGCTCAGCCGCGCCACTTCCTCCTTGAAGAAGTCCATCGTGTCGCCCGCCGCCATCGTCCGCAGGCGCACGTTCACGTCAAGGATCTGGGTGACCAGTTCGTTGGCGACCCGGGCAACGACAGCGGGATCGGCCCCGCGGAAGGACACGTCCACGAAGGTTGCCTGGTTGCGGCCGCCATAGATGGTGAACTGGGTCCGCTCGCGCATCTCGGTGACGATGTCGTTCGCAGTCATCGAGGCCTGGTTCGGAAACACGCCCAGCTCGGTGGCCATGTCGATCAGGTTGGAGCGCGCCATGACGCGCTGCTCGATCACCTGGAGCTGCTCGTTGGCCACCACCTCCACCGTCGAGGAGGCCAGGCGGTCCGAGATCTGCGGCGATTCCACCAGCAGGCGCGCGGAAGAGGAATATTCCGGCGGCATCATGACGGCCACGGCAAGCCCGATCACCGTGAAGCAGGAGGCGATCACGAAGAAATAGTGGAACCGTCTCCAGAAGACCGAAATGTAGTAAGAGAAATCAATTCTCATCGCGCTTTATTCCTTTAGGACGCGTAGCCGCCGAGAAAGACCCCGTCGCTCAGGACGGAGCGGATCGTTTCCTCGGTGGCGGCAGGCTGTTCGGATGCGAAAGCATAGACAAGGGCCAGATCGCAAATCTGGTTGACGAGCCGCGGAACGCCGCCGGTGACCTCATGGATCAGCGGGATGGCCGCAGGATCGATCTCGGTCCCGGTGCCGCCCGCGAAGCGCAGCCGGTGCGCCACGTATTCGACGACGGTCTCGGCGGTCATAGGCCCGAGATGGAAGCTGGCCCCGACCCGCTGCAGGAACTGCCGCAGCTCGGGGCGCCGGATCATCTCGCGGAATTCCGGCTGGCCGACCAGAACCAGCTGAAGGAGCTCGTCCTTGTTGCTGTTGATGTTGGTCAGCATCCTGAGTTCCTCGACGGTCTCGGGGGTCAGGTTCTGCGCCTCGTCGATGATCAGCACCATCCGCCGCCCCTCGGCGTAGACCTCGAGCATGTGGTCCTGCAGCAGCTGGAACAGCTGGACATAGCTGCAGTTCGGATCGAAGGACACAGAGAAGGCGTGCAGCACCCATTGCAGCAGCTCGCCGCGGCCGCCCTGGGCGTTCGAGATCAGGCCGATGTCGACATCTTCGGTGATCGAGCGCAGAAGGTACTGCAGCAGCGTCGTCTTTCCGGCCCCGACCTCGCCGGTGATCACCGTGATCGGCGTGCGGGTCATCATGCCGTATTCCAGCATCGTGAAGGCCAGCCGATGCTCGCGCGACCAGTACAGGAATTCCGGATCGGGCAGCAGCGTGAAAGGCCGTTCTGCAAACCCGAAATGGGAATTGTAGATTTCCGTTGGTGCCGTCTTGTTCATGGTGTCCCAGCTTACACGCCCGTCCCGCCGATGTCCCCGGCAATCCCGGCATCTTCAACAAGATTCCGTCAAAACCAGGCTGGCCCGGTCCGGCACGGGTGGCACAAATGCAAGGCGAGGTCTCTGCGGTTTTTCAACTTCGCAGCAAAAGGTCGCAAGCCGGCGACTCGCCCCCGTTGGCCCCGCCCGCTGCGCTCCGGACGGGCTGCCATCGTCCAGAATCGTGTAAATTTCCGCAAACGCCCACCATGTTCCCAAAGATATTAACTATATACACAACCATGCCACGCGGCCCAGACTGGCGAAGCAAGTCTTTTGTTGAATTATTACATATGCTTGGCAGGCTTCGAGGACTTAACCTTCTTTTCCATAAAATTAAGCGCTTGATTGATCGATCTGAAAACTCTGCTAGAACTGTCCGGAGTAACAGCAGGGCATTGGTCTGACGCAATCAATCTCTGAAGCATGAAAACATTTGTACACTCCATGAGGTGATCTGGCGTGACCATTCATCTTCAGTCGGCAGCGCACGAAGCGTGCGAAATTGTCGAATTCAAACCACACCTATCCGGCTACCGCGGAACATTTAAGCGAGTATTTGATATTGTCTTCGTAGTATGCAGCCTGCCTGTCGTCTTGCCTGTCATACTGATCTTCTCCTTCCTGGTCGCCCTTGACGGGCGCAACCCCTTCTTCGTCCAGATCCGCGTCGGCAAGGACGGCCGCCAGTTCCGGATGTTCAAGCTCCGCTCGATGGTCGCGGATGCCGAAGCCAGGCTGCTGGAGCACCTCGCCTCCAATCCCGACGCCAAGCGCGAATGGGACGAGAAGCAGAAGCTCTGCAACGATCCGCGCATCACGCTGGTCGGCCGCATCATCCGCAAGACCTCGATCGACGAGCTTCCCCAGTTCCTCAACGTGCTGATCGGCGACATGAGCATGGTCGGACCGCGGCCGATGCTGCCGTCGCAGCGGGAACTGTATCCGGGCAAGGCTTATTACATGCTGCTCCCGGGCGTCACCGGCTTCTGGCAGATCGGCGACCGCCACGAAACCAGCTTTGCCGCCCGCTCGCATTACGACGAAGACTATTACCGCGCCCTGAGCTTCCGCACGGACCTGCGCGTGATTTTCAAGACTTTCGGAGCGATCTGCCGGGGCACCGGCGCCTGACCGCGCATTGTCGGCTGACCAAACGTAACATCGCGTTGATGTCGTCTTCGTCGCGCTTCGTGCGCGGCGTTTTCTGCTATATAGATGCATAGCGGCTTCGGGCCTGCCGTCCGGCGGCCTTGGCTCAAGACTATTGAAAAGAATTCGAGGCACTTATGTCACTGACCAGCAAGATCGGGACCGCATTGCTGTCTTCGGCTCTGATCCTTTCCCTTGCCGCCTGCGAGGACAGCGAGCAGGCAGCGCAGCGGAAGTTCGAGAATGCCGAGGCCCTGATCGAGGCCGGGGACCTGCAGCGCGCAGAAGTGGAGCTGCGCGGCATTTTCGACCTGATGCCGGAGCATCTCGAGGCGCGGCTCGCCTATGCCGAGCTGCGCAGGGAAATGGGTGACCTCCAGGACGCCTACGGACAGTACCTGCTCGCGGCCCAGCAGCATCCGCAGGATTTCGAACCGCGCATCCTGGCGGCGGAAATGTCCGCCACGCTCGGCGATTTCGACCGGCTCGACAGCAATCTCGACGCCGCAGACAGGCTGGACCCGGAAAGCCCGAGGGTCCGCGCCCTCCTCCTGGTGCGCGACCTTCGCGCGGCGCGCCGCAACGGCGACAACGGCCGGATCGAGGAGATCCGCACCGAGGCCCGCGCGCTTCTGGATGACGACGAAACCCTGTTCCACGCCCGCAACGCCCTGATCGACGCTTCGGTCGCGCTCAATGACTCCTACGGCACGCTCGAGCTGCTGGACGAGGCGATCGCGATCTATCCCGAGGACAAGCGCTACTACAACTTCAAGCTGCAGCTGCTCAGCCAGCTCAACGACTCCGAGGGCATCGGCGACGTGCTGAAGAAGGGGGTCGACGTCTTCCCGGAGGACAAGACCTTCAAGCTCGCGCTGGTCCGCTGGTATCTCGCCAACGGCGACAAGGTGTCGGCCGAGGAGTTCATGAAGGCCGATGTCGAGCGCAAGGACGACGATGTGCTGCCCCGCGTCGAATACGTGCAGTTCCTGCTGCAGGTGAACGGCACCGAAGCGGCCCTCGAACAGATCGACGCCTATGTCGAGGAAGGGCTCGACAACGAGATGTTCCGCACGCTGCGCGCCAGCACGCTGTTCGACAGCGGAGAGCGCGAGCAGGCAATCGCCGAGATGCGCACCCTGCTCGGCGAGATCGGCGACGAAGAGATCGACGACGAGAACCGCGACGCCCAGGTGACCTTGGCCCGGATGCTGCAGGCCACCGGCGCCAGCGACGAAGCCTCCGAGATCGTCGAGGCCGTCCTGGAAACCGACCCCCGCCATGTCGAAGCGCTCAAGCTGCAGGCACAGCGGCGGATCGACCAGGACCGGGTCGGCGATGCCATCCTGTCGCTGCGCACCGCCATGGACCAGGCGCCCCGCGACCCCGCGCTGAACACGCTGATGGCCCGCGCGCATGAACGCGAGGGCAACCGCGACCTGATGCGCGAGAACCTCCAGATCGCCGCCGAGAAGTCCGCCTATGCCGCCGACGAGAGCAGCCGCTTCGCCCAGCTGCTGATTGCCGAGGAGAAGTACCAGGCCGCCCGCGACGTGCTGACCATGGCCGTGCGCCGCACGCCCTCGAACCTTGGCCTGCTGCAGCTGCTGTCGCAGGTCTACATCGGGATGGCCGACTGGTCGCGTGCCGAGCAGATCGTCCGCAGCCTCGCCGCCTCCGACGACCCGCAGGCAAAGTCGCTGGCCACGCAGATGGAGGCCGCCATCCTGGTCCGCATGCAGCGCACCGACGAGAGCATGGAGCTGCTGCGCGGCATGATGGAGGACAACTCCACCGCGCTGATGGCGCAGGCGGCGATCATCCGCACCCATCTGTCGAACGGCAACGTCTCCGCCGCGCGCGCCTTCATGGACGAGGTTCTGGCCGATGCGCCCGAGTCCGACGGCCTGCGCTTCCTCAACGCCGCCCTGCTCGGGGTCGAGGGCAAGTACGGCGAGGCCGCCGAGGTCTACCGCAGCCTGCTCGACAAGAACCCGCAGCAGGAACTGGTCTGGCGCGCCTATGTCTCGACCCTGTCCAATTCCGGCGACACCGCCGCTGCCCTGGCCGCGCTGGACGAAGGCATCGCGGCCTTGCCGGACTCGATGAACCTCCTGTGGCAGAAGGCGGGCTTCGAAGAGAAGGCCGGCAATGTCGAGGGCGCGATCGAGATCTACCAGCAGCTCTACGACCGCAACAGCAACTCGACGATCGTCGCCAACAACCTGGCGAGCCTGATCACCTCCTACCGCGACAGCCACGAGGACCTGAACCGCGCCTACGTGATCGCGCGCCGCCTCAAGGGCACGCAGGTCCCGGCCTTCCAGGACACCTACGGCTGGATCGCCTACCGGATGGGCAATGTCGAGGAGGCCCTGCCCTACCTGCAGAACGCTGCCGCCGCGCTGACCGCCGATCCGATGGTCCAGCAGCATTACGCGGCCGCGCTCGAGGCGTCGGGACGGCCCGCGGATGCGGTGGTCATCTACGACCGGGCGATCGAACTGACCGATGCCGGCAATGCCGCGCGCATCGGCGAGCTGCAGGCCGCCCGCGACGCCGCGGCCGCGAAAGCCGCCGAAACGCCGAATTGATCCGCAACCCCCGGCCCGCCATGCGGGCCGGGGCGCAACAGCCTGCCCTGCCTGGCGCAAACTGTGGCCGCGGGAATACGCCGCGGCGCTTTCCTGCGCCACAGGGCCTTGACGCGGTTGGGTTCGCATCTGCTGCGGTCTAAGCTCGGCCCGAAGCCCCAAAGGCACCCCTGGCACGAGGCACGGCATGTTCAGACCGATTATCGCAGCAATTTTTCTCATCTTCGCCGGCGCGATGGCATTCGCGCAGCAATACACGCTGAAACCGGGCGACACGCTCTCCGTGGAAGTGCTCGAAGACCCGGCACTCAACCGCAGCGTTCTGGTCCTGCCCGACGGCCGCATCAGCTTCCCCTTCGCCGGCAGCATCCAGGCCTCGGGCCGCACCCTCAGCCAGGTCCAGGCCAACCTGACCAGCGCGCTGTCGCCGAACTTCGCCGCCGCGCCGACGGTCTTCGTCAACCTGTCCCAGCTGTCGCCGCAGACCCAGACGGTCAATGACGAAGAGCTGATCGCAGTCTACTTCCTCGGCGAAGTCAACGCGCCCGGCCGCCTCGAGATCCCCGAGGGCACCACGCTGCTGCAGGCGCTGTCGATGGGCGGCGGCCTCACCAACTTCGCCGCCACCAAGCGCATCCAGCTGCGCCGCACCGACAGCAACGGCCGCGAGATCATCTACCGTTTCGACTACCGCGCGATTTCCCGAGGCGCGCAGATCACCGGCGCAACCACGATGGCCGATGGCGACGTGATCCTGGTGCCGCAGCGCCGCCTGTTCGAATGACGGAGCACGCCACGTGATCCGCAACACCCTTCTTGCCAGCGCCGTCTCCGGCGGCGCTGTGATCATCGCGCTCCCGGCCGCATCGCAGCAGGCCCAGCAGGGCACCATCCTGTCCGCCAGCATCAGCAGCTCCCTCGAAGGCAACGACAACTACGCGCTTGCCGACAAGTCTCCGGGCGATGCGCTGCTCTGGACCAACACGCTGCGCTTCGGGATTTCCAGCATCACGCCGGTCGACCGGCTGGTCGGCAACGTGTCCGGCGACCTGCGCGTGGCCGATCTGCCACAAAGCGGCACGCAGACCGACCTGGACAACGGCTCGGTCGACCTGAACTATTCCCGAAGCATCGACGACAGCGATTTCTCGTTCAATTTCCTTGCCAATGACGCCGATGTCGAATTCCTCGACCCGCTGCGGTATTTCAATGACGACGGCAGCTTCGACGACACCCGGGGCGGCGGCCGCCGCACCCTGATGCGCGGCGGCTTCGCCCTGAACATCAATGGCGACGGTCCCATCCGCTTCGGCCTGTCGGGGCGCGCCACCGACATCAGCTACCACGACACGGACAGCGGATCGGGGCTGGTCGACCGCGAGTACCAGCAGCTGACCGCGATGGTCGGCTTCGACGTGACCGAGACCGCCGAGATCTATGTCGAGGCCTCCGGCTACAACAACGACCGCGGCAACGGCAACCAGTCGGAATCCGCATCGCTGCGCGTCGGCACCAAGGCCGATATCAGCCCGATCACCACGATCGACGCGAATATCGGCTACCAGCAGGTCGATTCCGATTACGCCAGCCGCAGTTCGACGACCCGCGAAGGCGTCGTCGGCGGCCTGTCGGTGACGCATGACCTGCCCAACGGCAACATCTACGCCTCCGCAAACGCAAGCAACTATGCCGGCGGCACCAAGACCGACGTCATGGTCGGACGCGAGTTCGACACCCCCACCGGCAGCTTCTCGGGCGAGGCCGGGGCCAGCGTCACCGACGCCTCCGATGTCAGCCCGGTCTTCCAGCTCGACTACGTGACCGCGGGGCCGACCTCGCAGTTCAACATCGGCCTCAGCCAGCAGCTGTCGGTCAATGACGACCTCAATGACCGCCTGAACCTCGCGCTGGATGCCGCCTATACCAAGGCGATCAACCCGGTCTCGTCCTTCACCCTCTCCGCCCTTGCCGGGCGCGAGCAGGATCTGGAGGACGAATTCGACGACCGCAGCCTGACCCGGCTGACCCTGACGGCGCAGTACGACCAGACGATCACCCGCGACTGGGCGGTCTCCACCGGCATCCGCCACCAGACCCGGATGGAGGATGACGACGGCGATTCCATGTCGAATGCGGTCTTCCTGACGCTGACCCGGAGCTTCTCCGCCAGGCGCTAGGGAAAATTCCGCACTTCACCCAATTATCAGGTGATTGCCCGGGACTCGGCCTTTATAGCTGGTTCCCGGGCTTTTCGTTAAAGAGGCATTGGAATGTCAGTGGATTCGACGGATGTAAGAGTGGGACCGCAGAACACGCCGGTTTCGGTGAATTGGCACGGTTTCGCCTGGCTGGTCCTTGCGGTCGTCGCGTCGCTTCCGGTGTTCTGGTACGGCTTCACCGCCCTGGCCCGCGCCTGGGTGACCCCCGAATACAGCCACGGTCCGCTGATCCCGCTGATCTCGCTCTATCTCTTCCTGCGCGAGCTGCGCCACACGCCCCCCGTCCCCGACCAAGTGCGGCTGCGCTGGCCGGGCGTGGCGGTCTCGCTCTTCGCCATCGCGCTGGCCGTGGTCGGCAATATCGTCGATGTCGCCGACATCGTCTGCTATGCGCTGATCATCTGGATCATGGGGCTGGTGCTGATCTGCTTCGGCTGGGACCGCGGCAAGAGCCACTGGGCCCCGGTGCTGCACCTCGTCTTCATGCTGCCGCTGCCGCAGCTGTTCTACTGGAAGCTGTCGATCTTCCTGCAGGGCATTTCCTCCGAGATCGGCGTCGCCGTGGTGCAGCTGGCCAACATCCCGGTCTATCTCGACGGCAACATCATCGATCTGGGCGTCTACAAGCTGCAGGTCGCCGAGGCCTGCTCGGGGCTGCGCTACCTGTTCCCGATCCTCAGCTTCTCCTACCTGTTCTCGATCCTCTACCGCGGCCCGTTCTGGCACAAGGCGGTCATGCTGCTGTCGGCGGCGCCGATCACCGTGCTGATGAACAGCTTCCGCATCGGCATGATCGGGATCCTGGTGAACTATTACGGGATCGAGCAGGCCGAGGCTTCCTGCATTTCTTCGAGGGCTGGGTGATCTTCCTCGCCTGCGTCGGCCTCCTGTTCCTGATGGCGATGGGCCTGCAGCGGCTGACGCCGAACCCGCTGCCGCTGAGCCAGGCCATCGACCTGGAAACCCACGGGCTGGCCAACGAGGCGCGCCGCATCTTCGCGGTCGTCCCCAGCGCGGCACTGATCGCCCTGACGGTGCTGACGGTCGGCGTCTCGGTCGCCTGGAACCGGCTGCAGGAGCCCGAGATCATCGTGCCCGAGCGGCAGAGCTACATGATGTTCCCGCGCAGCTTCGGGTCCTGGTACGGCGATTTCACCCGGCTCGACCCGGCGGTGGAGACCGTGCTCGGGGCCGATGACTACGTGGCCGCGACCTACCGCAACTCGCTCGACGGCAGCACCTTCCAGTTCTTCTCTGCCTATTACCAGGACCAGACCAATGGCGGCGGGCTGCACTCGCCCGAGGTCTGCCTGCCCAATGGAGGCTGGGAGGTCTACAGCCTCGCCCCCTACCAGGTCGACATGACCGATGTCGGCTACGGCGTGTTCGAGCTGAACCGCGCGGTGATCCAGAAGGGCATGCACAACCAGCTGGTCTATTACTGGTTCGAGCAACGCGGCAAGCGGATGACCAACGACTTCCTCACCAAGCTGTCGGTGCTGAAGGACGCCTGGACCATCCACCGCAAGGACGGCGCCATCGTCCGCTTCGTCATCGACATCGAAAACGGCGACGAGGCCGAGGCCGACCGCCGCCTGCAGGCGATCATGAAGGACGTGCTGGTGCCGCTGCCGCGCTTCCTGCCCGAGTGACCGGCGGCGGGCGCAAGGAAACTAGGGACTTGCGCCCCCTCCGCATCGGCATATCTTCGGGCGGAACCCGCGGCTGACATGTCAGAGGATGCCTTGCCCACCAGCGCGCCCACCCAGACCCGCCAGCCCCAGATTGCCGTCATCCTGCTGATTGCCGTCAACTGCGCCATCGAGGCCGTGCTCCAGGCCTCGGACTTCCGCCTGTTCGGCTCGCCCTACTGGCGCGGCTGGATCTATGACGACTTCGCCTTCTACGCGCCGCTGCTGCGCGACTGGACGCCGAATTTCACGCTCCAGCCGGTGACTATGTTCGTCACCTACGCCTTCCTCCATGCCGGCTGGCTGCATCTGCTGGTCAACATGCTGGCGCTGTCGAGCTTCGGCACCGAGATCGCCCGCCAGGCCGGAACCGCCAAGTTCCTGACCGCCTACCTGCTGACCTCGATCGGCGGCGCGGCGCTCTATGGCGCGCTCTCGAACTCGCCCACCCCGATGGTCGGCGCCTCGGGCGCGCTGTTCGGCCTGCTCGGCGTCTGGATCTCCTGGGGCTACCAGGAGCGGCGCCATTACGGCGAGGGCATGCGCGAGATCTGGCGTGCGCTCTTCATCCTCGTCGCCTACAATGTCGTCTTCTACCTGCTGCTGCATGGCCAGCTGGCCTGGGAAACCCATCTCGGCGGCTTCCTGACCGGCTGGGTGCTGGCGCTGATCTGGGGGCGGCCGATCTACCGCCGCCGCCGCCGCAGCGCCTGAGCGCCGGAAAAAAAGCGGCCCGGTCGGGCAGACCGTGGCCGCTTGTCAGAGGAAGGGGTAACTGGAACACTCGTACGCTTGCGCCGCACGTGACCTCGGCGCAGGATCAGCTTGCGCCCAGCTCCGCCGCCCGCCCACGGAAAGGTTGGCCGCAGGTTACCTCATTCCCGGCAATGCCCATCGCTCCGCCAGTTGAACAGGCGGATGCCGCGAAACCGGGCAGGATCGGGACGGGACGGGCTCTGCCGCCCGTTCAGGGCAGCAGCCGAGTCACCGCCCCGAGTCCGTCAATAGAAGATATCCGGGAAGGACAGCCGCGCCGCGTCGACATCGATCCTGAGCAGCGCCTCGTAATCCGACGGATCGAAAGGCTCCGATGCAGGCACGACCTCGCGGCCGAACAGCCAGGACAGACGCCCGGCATCGAGATTGCCCCGCTCGAAGGGCTCCTCGCCGAAATGTTCCCAGAGCGCGGCCATGAAGGCTTCGTCCACCGCCTTGTCGACCGCCTTGCGGTCCTTGAACCGCTCGCGCCGGGTGATCGGCGTCACGCCGCGCGGATTGGCGCGGCGGATCGTGAACTGGAAATCGGTCCCGGGAAAGCGCCCCGGGAAGCCCTTGTGCTTTATCATCTCAACCTCGCATGGGCGATCCAGCGCGCCCGCTTCTGCGGATCGGCCAGCAGCCCGGCGATCCGTTCCTCGATGCCCGGCGCCAGGCGCCCCTGTCCCGCCAGCATGCCGCCCGCGCGGACCGCAAGCCCCGGGGCCGCCACGCGGATCTCGACCACCGGCGAGAAGCCCCGCAGATCCTGCAGCATCCGCCACAGATCCTTGCGGATCTCATGGGCCAGAACGACCGGACGCAGCGCCGGAAACTCCGCCGCAGCGCCGACATCGAAGCGCGCCCGTCCCGGTCGGGACAGGGTCACGCAGCCCGTATCGCGGGTCACCTGCCAGCGGCGCATCGCCAAGCCCCCTTCTCGCCCGCCGCGCATGCGGCATGGCAGCCATGGACAAGCCCGCTCTTTGACGGCATGTGAGGAACAATGCAAGCCAAGCCTTCGCGCTTCCTCGACAGGCGCACCCCGCCCCACATCTTCACCCTCGTGACCATCGCCGGCCTGTCGGCCGCGACGATGAACATCTACCTGCCCTCGCTGCCGCGCATGACCGAGCATTTCGGCACGGATTACGCGCTGATGCAGGCCTCGGTCACGGTCTATCTGGCGATGAACGCGCTGCTGCAGCTCGGCATCGGACCGATCTCGGACCGGTTCGGCCGCCGGCCGGTACTGCTGGTCTCCTGCGCGCTGTTCTGCCTGGCCACGCTCGGCACGCTCTTCGCTCCAACGGTCGGCATCTTCCTCGGCTTCCGCATGGCGCAGGCCGTGATCGTCACCGGCATGGTTCTGAGCCGCGCGATCGTGCGCGACATGTACCCGGCGAACGAGGCGGCCTCGCGGATCGGCTATGTCACCATGGGCATGGCGCTGGTGCCGATGGTCTCGCCGGTGGTGGGCGGGCTGCTCGATTCCGCCTTCGGCTGGCAGGCGAATTTCCAGGCGCTGCTGATCTGCGGCATCGCGGTCTTCGCGCTGGTCTGGTTCGATCTCGGCGAAACCGCGCCCGCGCAGGCCGCGGGCGGCTTCCGCGAACAGTTCCGCGACGTGCCCGAGCTCTTCACCTCGCGCAGGTTCTGGGGCTACTGCCTGTCGACCACCCTGGCCTCGGGCGCCTTCTTCGCCTATCTCGGCGGCGCGCCCTTCGTGGGATCGGTGGTGTTCGGCCTGACCCCGGCCGAGCTCGGCCTCTTTTTCGGCGCCCCGGCGGTCGGCTACATGGCCGGGAACGGGCTGTCGGGCCGCTATTCGGTGCGCTTCGGGCTGAATGCGATGATCGTGGCCGGCGGGCTGATCTCGAGCTTCGGCATGCTGGTCTCTCTGAGCCTGTTCTATGCCGGGGAGGCGACTGTCGCGGTGTTCTTCGGCTCGATGACGCTGGTCGGCCTCGGCAACGGGCTGGTGATGCCGAACGGCACGGCGGGGATGCTGTCGGTGCGCCCGAAGCTCGCGGGCACCGCCTCGGGCGTCGGCGGCGCGATCATGATCGGCGGCGGCGCCGGGCTATCGGCACTGGCCGGCGTGGTGCTGACCGAGGAGTCGGGCGCGCTGCCGCTGATCTGGCTGATGCTGATCTCGGTCGTCGCCGGGCTCTGCTGCATCGCCTATGTGATCCGCCGCGAAAAGCAGCTGGCACAGGCCTGACCGGGCTGCGTTAAGCGCCCGTTAACCAAGCCGGGGCCACGCTCCGCCGTCAGCGGCGGGAGGGGGCCATGGTCGCACGCGCCTTCACGGTAAGTTTCGACGGGCTCGACGCGCGGCCCGTCGAAGTGCAATGCGCGGTGACCCCCGGCCTCCCGGCCTTCTCGATCGTCGGCCTGCCGGACAAGGCCGTGTCGGAGGCGCGCGACCGGGTGCGCACCGCGCTGAGCGCGATGTCGATCGCCCTGCCCTCGAAACGGATCACCATCAATCTCGCGCCCGCCGACATGCCGAAGGTCGGATCGCATTTCGACCTGCCGATCGCGCTGTCGCTGCTCGCGGCGCTCGACATCCTGCCGCGCGACGCGGTGGAACGGGCCCTGGCGCTGGGGGAAATGTCGCTCGACGGCTCGCTGGTGCCGGTCGTGGGCGCCCTGCCCGCCGCGCTGGCCGCTGCCGAGGAGGACCGCTGCCTCGTCTGCCCCAAGGCCTGCGGTGCCGAAGCCGCCTGGGTCGGCGGCGCCGAGGTTCTGGCCGCGGCGTCGCTGTCGGATGTCGTGCGCCATTTCACCGGCCAGTCGCCTCTGCCCCCTGCGGAACCGGGCGAAGTGCTGCCGGGCCATGACGTCGGCTGCCTGTCGGAGGTAAAGGGCCAGGAACGGGCCAAGCGCGCGCTCGAGATCGCGGCCGCCGGACGGCATCACACGCTGCTGATCGGTACGCCGGGCTCGGGAAAATCGATGATGGCGGCGCGGCTGCCCGGGTTGCTGCCGCCGCTGACCGCGGGCGAAGCGCTCGAGACCTCCATGATCCACTCGCTGGCGGGGCTTCTCGACGAGGGCGGAATCTCCCGCGCGCGGCCGTTCCGCGATCCGCATCACACGGCCTCGATGCCCTCCATCGTCGGCGGCGGCAAGGGCGCCAAGCCCGGCGAGATCTCGCTGGCGCATAACGGCGTCTTCTTCATGGACGAATTCCCGGAATTCCCCCGCCAGGTGCTGGAAACCCTGCGCCAGCCGATCGAGACCGGATCGGTCATGGTTGCCCGAGCCAATGCCCATGTCCGCTATCCCTGCCGCTTCATGCTGCTGGCGGCGGCCAATCCCTGCCGCTGCGGCTATCTTTCCGATGCAGCACGCGCCTGCACCCGCGCGCCGGGCTGCGGCGAGGATTACCTGGGCCGCATCTCGGGCCCGCTGATGGACCGGTTCGACCTGCGCATCGAGGTGCCCCCCGTCCAGTTCCAGGATCTCGACCTGCCTGCCTCGGGCGAGACCTCGGCCGTGATCGCGGAGCGCGTCGCCGCCGCCCGCGCGGTGCAGGCGGCGCGCTTCGCCGATCATCCCGAAGTGCGCCTGAATGCGGATGCGGGGGGGCGGCTGCTCGACCAGATCGCACCGCTCGATGCCGAAAGCCGTGCGATGCTGCACCGCGCGGCATCGCCGAAGCGCTGGCCGGAGGGCAGGGGGTGACCCGGGCGCTGCATGCTGCGGGGATCGCCGATTACACCCGCGCCTGGACTCGGATCACCGCCGTGCCGGCCAGCGCGACGCAGGGGCTCCAGCTGGAACTGCCGGAGGGCGCGCCGCTGCTCTGCACGACCGCGCTCAATCTCGGCCCGGACGGGCAGCCGGTGGAGCATGGCCGCACCTGGTGGGCCGGGGAACGGATCACGCTGACGCTGGGCGAGGACTAGCCTCCGTAGCGGTCCAGAAATGCCCCGGCAGGGAGCCTGCGGAAATCCTCCAGCGCGGCGCGCAGGCGGCCGTGGTCCCAGTCCCACCAGCCAAGCGCGATCATCCGCTCCGCCAGCTCCCGCGGCAGCCGCTCGCGCAGCGGCGCCGCCGGGACGCCCGCGACGATCATGTAGGGCGGCACGTCCTTCGTAACGACCGCGCCGGAGGCGACGACCGCGCCATGGCCGAGCGTCACGCCCGGTTTCACCATCGCGCCATGGCCGATCCAGCTGTCGTGGCCGATCTCGGCGATCCGGGCATGGCGGCGGGCGAAGAATGCCTCATCCGGCTCCGCATCGTCCCAGTAGTCGTCCGAGCGGTAGAGGAAATGGTGGCAGGCGGCGGTCTCCAGCGGATGGTCGGTGGCGCCGATCCGCGAGAAGGCGGCGATGTTGGCGAATTTGCCGATCCGCGCATTGGCGATCTCGGCATGGCGGTCGCAATAGCTGTAATCGCCCATCTCGACCCGCGACAGGCGGCTGCCGCGGCCGATCTCGCAGAACGCGCCGAAGCGGCTCTCCGAGATCTCGCAATCGGGATGCAGGACCGGATCGGGGCCGAGGCGCGGCATCAGTGTCCGCGCCCGCGGCCGATCAGGGCGGCGCGCAGCTTGCCCGAAAGCCAGTCCATCGCCATCACCATGAGCACGATCAGCACGATGTAATAGGCGACCTCTTCCCAGTCCTTCTGGGTCTGCATCGCTTGGGTCAGCAGCAACCCGATGCCGCCGCCGGTGATGGCGCCGATGATCGTCGCGCTGCGGGTGTTCGACTCGAGGAAATACAGCACCTGGCTGGCCAGCACCGGCACGATCTGCGGCAGCACCCCGAAGCGCGCGCGCTGCAGCCCGTTGGCGCCGGTGGAGCGGATGCCCTCCACCTGCTTGCCGTCGATGTTCTCCAGCGCCTCGGAGAAGACCTTGCCGAAAGTGCCCGCATCGGTGACCAGGATCGCCAGCGCGCCGGTCAGCGGGCCGGGCCCGAAGGCGCGGGCCAGCACGATCGTCCAGATCAGCGAGTCCACCCCGCGGATGAAGTCGAAGACCCGGCGGAACAGCCCGCGCACCAGCCAGACCGGCGTGAAGTTCCGCGCCGCGAGGAAGGCCAGGGGCAGCGCCACGAGGGCCGCGCCGAAGGTGCCCAGGAAGGCCATCAGGATCGTCTCGCAGATCGCCCAGGCGACGTCCTTGTGGTGCCAGACGGCGTTGGTCCACCAGTCCTGCGCCGCGCCCGCGATGTTGCCGCGCTCGGGGTCGAGGCGCGGGCCGAACAGGATCTCGCCCGGTCCGTGGCCGTAATAGGGGCTGTCGAGGGTGAACCAGAACAGGTCCCAGCCGAAGAAATAGCGGAAGATCTCGGTCCGGGCGGGCGTCATCGTCACGCGCGCGCCGGGCAGGGTGACCATCACCCGCTTGTCCGAGGCGCTGACCCAGCCGGGCGGCACGTCGCCGAAATCGTTCGAGATGTCGCGGCCCTCCAGCGCCAGGCGCGCGGTGCCGTAATCCGGGATGTCGATCTCGGTGACGTTGCCGGGCAGCAGCCGCGCCACCGCGCCATGGCCCAGATCGACCGTGACGGCATCGCCGAGGCCGATCCAGTCCGGCGCCTCGCCCGGGGGATAGGTGCCGCGGCGCTCGCCCTCGATCGCGATCTCGATCTCGCCGGAACGGTGCTGCCGCTCGACATGGGTCTTGTAGCTCCAGCTGTCCGAGGCCAGAACCGCCGCGTTTTCCCAGCGCGCCCGGCCCATCAGCCCGGCGATGTCGAAGGCGAAGGCAGCATAGGCGAGATAGAGCACCACGCCGGCCAGCAGGCCGAAGCCGGCCAGCTGCTTGCGGCGGAACAGGCGGCTTGCCGAGGCGCGCAGGTCGCCAGCATCGATTGCGGTCATGTGCGGGTTCCTTCGACGAGACGGCGGCGGACATGGCCCGAGAGCTGGTCGAAGGCCACGATCGCGCCGAAGAGCAGCACGAAAATCGCGGCGGCATCGCCGAAACGGCCGGGCCCCCAGGCCATGGCGTTCTTCAGCTCGTAGCCGATCCCGCCCGCGCCGACGAAGCCGAGGATCGCCGAGGCGCGGACATTGATTTCGAAGCGCAGGAGCGCATAGCTGAGGAAGTTCGGCGCCACCTGCGGCAGCACGCCGAGCGCCATGCGCTGGCCCCAGGCCGCGCCGACAGAAGCCAGCCCCTCGACCGGCTTGGCATCGGCATTCTCGGCGACCTCCGAGAACAGCTTGCCGAGCGCGCCCGCGGTGTGGAAGGCGATGGCGATCACCGCCGGGACCGGCCCGCCGCCGAGCACGAAGATCAGCATCAGCGCGATGACGATCTCGGGGATCGCGCGCATCAGATCCATCAGGCGGCGGAACAGCGGCACCATGCGGGGCCAGGGCGCGAGCCCGGGGATCGACAGGAAGGCCAGCACCGTCCCGGCCAGCGCCCCTGCCAGGGTGGAGACGGCCGCGATGTTCAGCGTTTCGACCAGATCGGGCAGGTATTCCAGCAGCTTCGCGGGAAGTTGGGCGCGTTTCTCCCAGGCCTCGGAGAGCACCATCGCGGGATAGTCGCCGACCCGGTGCAGCCCGTCGAGGAAGCCGCCGGCATTGCGGTCATTGGCGGTTCGAAAACCCGCGGCCATCAGCGCGGCGAAGACCAGAAGCGCCAGCCCGCCATAGAGCCTGCGGCGGCGCAGCTCGGCCATGTAGCTGTCGCGGATGGCGCCGGTCGGCGGCGAGGCAAGGTCGGTCATGGGTCCCCCGGAAACAGGCGCGGGCCCGGACGCAGCCGGGCCCGCGGGAAAGAGGTCAGCGGATCAGGAGCCCTGCTCGATCTTCGCGCGGCGCACGGCGATGATCGACTCGTAGGCATCGTGGCCGATCGGGTTGAAGCCCAGCGTGTCGCCGGCGGCAACGCCGTAGGCGCAGTCGGCATCGGTCTCGTAGAGGTTGTCCATGATCGAGGTGACCTCGGCCTTGACGGTCTCGGGCAGCGCCTTGCGGACGACGAACGGGCCTTCGGGGATCGGCTTCGACTTCCAGATCTCGACCATGTCGTTCATGTCGACGAGGCCCGCATCGACGGCCTTGCGCAGCGCGCCGGAATTGTAGCCGTCTTCCCAGGCGCCCTGGCCGTCGGCCCAGGTCACGCCGGCGTCGATGTCGCCGTTATAGACCGCGACAATGGTCTGCTCGTGGCCGCCGGTGAACTTGACGTCGGCGAAGTAGTCCGAGGCGCCGTCCTGCATCGCATTCGCGGAGATGTCGGGATTCCCGGCCGGGATTTCCACGGAGGGGATCAGGTAGCCCGAGGTGGAGTTCGGATCGCCGAAGCCGAAGACCTTGCCCTTGGCGTCTGCGAGCGTGGCGATGCCCGAGTCCCTGCGGGCGAAACCGATGGAATGATACGCGTAGGAGCCGTCCAGGTTGGTCTTGACCAGCACCGGCTCGACCGCTTCGGGGTCCTGCAGGTAGACGCCGGCATAGCCCGAGGCGCCGAGGATCGCGGCATCGATGGTGCCGCCCAGCAGGCCCTGCATCACGCCGTTGTAGTCGGCGGGGGCGAAGATCTTGACCGGCACGCCGAGCTTGGCGGTGATCTGCTCGGCCAGGCATTCGTTGTTGGCGATGCGGTCCTGGGCGTTCTCGCCGCCGAGGATGCCGAGGCGGAATTCGCTGATCTCCTGGGCGGAGGCAACGGAGGCGAGGGCCGTGGTCGCGGCCAGGGCAAGTGCAAGAGCTTTCATTCTCTCTCTCCTTGGGTTGGCCGCCCCGGACCGGGACGCGGCCGGTTGAAACGGTCAGATAAGGGCCTCGGCTTCGCGCAGCGCGGCAGCCGGGGTGACGATCGCGGTCGAGGTCGCGTATTCGGAGAAATCGGCGCCGGCGCCGTAGATGTCGCGGGCGGCGCCGGTGGTCAGCTGCGCGGGCGTGCCGTCGAAGACGATGCGGCCGTCGAGCATGCCGATCACCCGGTCGCAATAGCGCCGCGCGGTATCCAGCGTGTGCAGGTTGGCGATCACCATGCGGCCGTCCTCCTCGTGGATGCGGCGCAGCGTGTCCATGACGACCTGGGCGTTCATCGGGTCGAGCGAGGCGATCGGCTCGTCGGCGAGGATGATGTCGGGATCCTGCATCAGCGCCCGGGCAATGGCGACGCGCTGCTGCTGGCCGCCCGAGAGGGCCTCGGCGCGCTTCGGCGCGTGCTCTGCGATGCCGAGGCGCTCGAGGATGCCGATGGCGCGGTGGATGTCGGCCTCGGGGTAGAGGTTGAACAGGGAGGACAGCGTCGAGCGGCGGTTCAGCGTGCCGTGCAGCACGTTCGACACCACGTCCATCCGCGGCACCAGGTTGAACTGCTGGAAGATCATCGCGCAGCGGCTCTGCCAGCGGCGGCGGTCGGCGCCGCCGAGCGCGGTTATCTCGGTGCCGTCATAGAGGATCCGGCCCTCGCTGGCATCGGTCAGCCGGTTGAGCATCCGCAGCATCGTCGACTTGCCCGCGCCGGAGCGTCCGATGATCCCGATCATCGAGGGTTTCTCCACCTGGAAGCTGGCCCGGTCCACGGCCGTCCTGCTGCCGAAGCGCCGGGTCAGATTTTCGACCTGCAACATGCATCACCTCTTTCGTCGCGGGTCCTGCTAGGCCGCCAGGGCGTCGGTTTCGTGACGGGCAGGCAAAGGAATTGTGAAGCATTGCGCCCGTGGTCCGGAAAAGCGCATGGTCCGGCCTCCGGCTGCAACATATTGATATTGAATGATATGGGCGTCACAGCCGCTACGGTCGCCAAGCAGGCCCGCGGCGCCCCCGGCATGCGGGGAGCTTGCGGCACTCCTGTCCTTGACCGCCACGGCCGGACTCAATCCGCCGACCACCGGGCGGAGGCGCCACGGGTCAGCGCTGCCTGAAGCGCGGCTCCTGCTGTTCAGGGCAGACGTCCCGCCCCGTTTCGTCCCTCATCCTTTCGCGGAACACCTCGGCCTGTGTCTTCCAGCCGGGGCAATTCCGGGGCGTGGCGCCGAGGCGGCCGGCACTCCTCTCCAAATCATGGCCACCGGCTGCCGGGATGCCGCGTGTCTCCGGCAGCCACCTTTTCGCGCGCCGGCTGGCCGTCCCGGCCGTTCCCGTCTGCCCGGGCGGGGACGGATCGCTGAACCATGTCTGCAGACCGGTCCCATGCCGGTTTTGCTCATCGGATAACTCATTGGCTTCCAGGAGGAGACGCTCTTCAAGGTGGCACGCACCCCTGGTGAGTTCCAACCCGGTTGCGACACCGGTCTTGGCTCAGATCAGCCTGGCGCGTTCCTCGCGGTACACCTCGGCCGGCGTCCGGCAGCCGGGGCACGTCCCCGGCGTGGCGTTGAGGCGGTCGCAGATCGACCTCATGGATCGGTTCGGGACCGCCGACACCGGGGTGTCGCCGGGCAGGTAGCGGCGCGTCGGCGGTTCAGGGTCTCGACCTGGCCCTTCTGCCACGGTGCCTGCGGGTCGCAGAACCAAGTTTCCGTGCCCATGCCGGTGCCGAGTTCGCGCAACGAAGCCATCTCGAACCCTCGGTCGAAAGTGATCGACTGCCTGGCCGCCAGGGGCAAGGGCGGGAGGGCATCGATGATCGTGTCCGCTGGAGCGGGTCATCGCCCATGGCGACGCGGTGCAGGAGCGGCTGGCCCGCGGCATTCTCGGTGTTTTCGGCCAGGAGGACACGCCGGGCGGGTCTTGATCGCGGCGGCGGTCATCGGGGAAATGCCGAAGGGGCGCCGCCGTTGCGGCGGCAGGGGTCGGGTCTGCCTCCGGACAGGCCGCTGACGGGCCGGGCGCCGTGCAGGCCGTCGCAAGGGGGAGCATGTCTCTCGGGCGCAATGAGCCGACAGTGCCGAGCGGGCGTCCGGTTCCAGCGAAGGGGGCGGAACGGCTGCCAGATCCGGCGCGGCTCATCGACCACTGCATTGCGGTGCAGGCGCCGCTGGCTTGCGGCATTTCCGGCGTTTCCGGCCAAGGGGATGCGCCGGGCGGGGGCTGCGCCCCGGGGCGGTCACCGGCAAGATGGCGACGGCCCGCCCGCCGTTGCGGCGGCAGGTCCCGGGTCTGCCTCTGGACATCGCCCGCTCGGCGGTCCCTCAAGTGAGGCTGCGGCTGCCGCATTCTCCTTGGGCGCATCCGCGCCGGCTGTGTCGGGTGCGTTGCTGGGCAGGACGGCGCCGTAGCTTCTGGCCGCTGCCTGTCCGGTCCGGCGTGACGGGGACCGGCTTTCCCGCGGTCACCAGGAGATGTCGATGATCCTCCCGTCACTGTGGCGGCAGACCCCGGTTCCGCCCGAGGGAACGTAGCCCGAGCGGTCCCTGTAGCTCAGGTCGCAGGCGAGGCGGTTGCCGCGGTCGCCGCGCAGCAGGGCCGTGAACGCCCCCGACGGCGAGGTGGCGTAGGTGGTGCCGAGGAAGAAGTCCGAGATAAGCGGGTCCAAGGCGGCCCTGCCGCTTCCGTCTCCGGCCGCTGCAAGGGCGGGGCGTCCGCGGAACTCTTCGCCGTCGATCACCGCCGCGATGCGGCCGGTGTCGAAATGCTGCCGGTAGGAGACTTGCACAGGCGTGCCGCCGCCCCGGGTGACGCCTTGCATGCTGCCGCTGCAGCCCGCAAGCAGCAGCGCCGCCGCTGCGATCCGCCATCCCATGCCCGACCTCCTGTCCTCCGGGGCGCTCCGGCGGCAGGATAGGGCAGTCCGGCGGCAGGACCGCCGGAATAGTGCCTAGAATCTTAGCGGTCTGCCGGGGTCAGCCGCGGTCGCGGCCCGGGAAATGGCTGGGGATGAAGGAACTCGGCTCGGGCAGCGCGATGCGGCCCATCTCGAGGAACTTCTTCCGCCGGTCGGCGACCAGCGCCTTGCGGTCGAGGCCCGCGAGCTCGCCCAGCATCGTCTCGATCGCCTGGCCGACATTTTCCATGGCCACGTCCGGCGCCCGCTGCGCGCCGCCGAGCGGTTCGGCGATCACCCGGTCGACCACGCCGAGCTGAAGCAGGTCCTGCGCGGTCAGGCGCAGCGCCTCGGCGGCTTCGCGCATCTTGCCGGCATCCTTCCACAGGATCGAGGCGCAGCCTTCGGGCGAGATCACCGAATAGACCGAATGTTCCAGCATCGCCACGCGGTTGCCCGCGGCGAGACCCACCGCGCCGCCCGAGCCGCCTTCGCCGATCACCACCGAGACCAGCGGCACGCCGATGCCGAGGCATTTCTCGGTTGCGCGCGCGATCGCCTCGGACTGGCCGCGTTCCTCGGCGCCCTTGCCCGGATAGGCGCCGGGCGTGTCGACGAGGGTGATCACCGGCAGGCCGAAGCGGTCGGCCATGTCCATCAGCCGCACGGCCTTGCGGTAGCCCTCGGGGCGGGCCATGCCGAAATTGCGGTCGAGGCGGCTGGCGGTGTCATGGCCCTTCTCGTGGCCCAGCACCACGACCGGGCGGTCGTTGAACCGCGCCAGCCCGCCCATCACCGCGGCGTCGTCGGAGAAGCCGCGGTCGCCGGCAAGCGGCGTGAACTCGGTGAAGAGCGCGGAGATGTAGTCCTTGCAATGCGGCCGGTTCGGATGGCGCGCGACCTGGCATTTGCGCCAGGGCGAGAGGTCCTTGTAGAGCGACACCAGAAGCGCCTTGGCCTTCTGGTCGAGCGCCTCTGCCTCGCGCTCGACTTCGATCTCTTCCGAGCCCCGCGCCAGCGCGCGCAGCTCCTCCGCCTTGCCTTCGATCTCGGCCAGGGGTTTTTCGAAATCGAGATAGCTCTGCATCCGTGGGCTCCGTCTGTTCCGGTGGGCTATATGGAGCCGGATGCAGGGAAACGCAACTCGCCAGCGCGGTTGCGGCGGGTCCGGGAATTGGGCAGCTGCAGAAAATTCGGGCAGCACGGGCGGGCGCGGATGCAGCCGCCATGCCATCCCGGCGTCTCGCCCCGCCGGCGCTGGCCATGGCGGCGGACGGGCCGCAGGAACCGGGGGGAACCGCGCCTGTCCGACCGGAGTGCCCGGAATGTACGATGTCACGATCCGAGACCTGCCAGCGAGGCGGCTGGCCGCCCTGCGTCACCGCGGCGATTGCGCGCTGATCGGCAGCACCTTCGAGCGCGCCCGCCGGGTTTTCGATGCCCGGAGCCTCTGGGCGCCGGGACAGGTGCTGGTGGCGGTCTGCCATGACGACCCCGAGCTTGTGCCGGCGTCCGAACTGTCCGGCCATGCCGGGGTGGCCGTGGAGGGGGAGGCGGTGATTCACGAGCGCTGACCAGGGCGGGCCGCGCGGTCACGGTGGCAGGCGGCGGCGACACGGTCGCGGCGCTGAACGCGGCCAGGGCCACGGACGCATTCACCTATGTCTCCACCGCCGGAGGCGCCTTCCTCGAATGGCTGGAAGGCAGGGATCTGCCCGGGATCGCGGCGCTGAAGACCGCCGACCGGGCTGCATGAGGGAGGACCCCAGATGGCACTAATCACGCTGAGGCAATTGCTGGATCACGCGGCCGAGCACGGCTACGGCGTTCCGGCCTTCAACATCAACAACATGGAACAGGGCCTCGCCATCATGGCCGCGGCCGCCGCCTGCGAGGCGCCGGTGATCCTGCAGGCCAGCCGCGGCGCGCGCAGCTACGCGGGCGACATCATGCTGCGCCACATGGTGACGGCGCTGGCGGAGATGAACCCGGACATCCCCGTCGTCCTGCATCAGGATCACGGCAACAACGACGCGACCTGCCTTTCGGCGATCCGCCACGGCTTCACCTCGGTGATGATGGACGGCTCGCTGGAGGCGGACATGAAGACCCCGGCCTCCTACGCGTACAATGTGGAGATCACCCGGCGCGTGACGGTTGCCGCCCATGCGGTCGGCGCCTCGGTCGAGGGCGAGCTGGGCGTGCTGGGCTCTCTGGAAACCGGCGAGGCGGGCGAGGAGGACGGATCGGGCGCGGTCGGCAAGCTGAGCCATGACCAGCTGCTGACCGATCCGGAGCAGGCCGTCGAGTTCGTGATGGCCACCCGCTGCGACGCGCTGGCCATTGCCTGCGGTACCTCGCACGGCGCCTACAAGTTCACGAGGAAGCCCGACGGCGAGATCCTCGCCATGTCCACCATCGCCGCGATCCACGAGAAGCTGCCCGACACGCATCTGGTGATGCATGGCAGCAGTTCGGTCCCGCAGGAGCTGCAGGACCTGATCAACGCCAATGGCGGCGAGATGCCCCAGACCTACGGCGTGCCCGTCGAAGAGATCGAAAAGGGCATCCGCATGGGCGTGCGCAAGGTGAACATCGACACCGACTGCCGGATGGCGATGACCGGGCAGTTCCGCAAGGTCGCGCAGGAACGGCCCGCCGAGTTCGACCCGCGCAAGTTCCTGATCCCGGCGATGAAGGAGCTGGAGGCGCTCTGCCGCGACCGGTTCGAACGCTTCGGCACCGCCGGGCACGCGAAGACAATCAAGCCCGTCTCGATGGACGAGATGGCCAAGCGATACGCAAGCGGGGCGCTGGACCCCCGCATCACAGCCCAGAAAGCAGCCTGATTTCCAAGGGAGGAACCCCGAGATGAACGACATGAGCCCCCAGACCGTCACCGACGGCAAGAAGCGCTATGCCGCCGGCGTCATGAAATACGCCCAGATGGGCTATTGGGAGCCGGACTACACGCCGAAGGACACCGACGTGATCGCGCTCTTCCGGATCACGCCGCAGGACGGGGTGGACGAGATCGAGGCCGCCGCGGCCGTGGCGGGCGAAAGCTCCACCGCGACCTGGACCGTGGTCTGGACCGACCGGCTGACCAATTGCGACAAGTACCGCGCCAAGGCCTACCGCGTCGATCCCGTGCCGAACGCGCCGGGCGAGTTCTTCGCCTATATCGCCTATGACCTCGACCTGTTCGAGCCGGGCAGCATCGCCAACCTCACTGCCTCGATCATCGGCAATGTCTTCGGCTTCAAGCCGCTGAAGGCCCTGCGCCTCGAGGACATGCGCCTGCCGACCGCCTATGTGAAGACCTTCCAGGGCCCGGCGACCGGCATCGTGGTGGAGCGCGAGCGTCTCAACTGCTATGGCCGTCCGCTCCTCGGTGCCACGGTCAAGCCGAAGCTGGGGCTTTCGGGCCGCAACTACGGCCGCGTGGTCTACGAGGCGCTGAAGGGCGGGCTCGACTTCACCAAGGATGACGAGAACATCAACTCGCAGCCCTTCATGCATTGGCGCGACCGCTTCCTCTACTGCATGGAGGCCGTCAACCGCGCCTCGGCGGCGACCGGCGAGGTCAAGGGCACCTACCTGAACGTCACCGCCGGCACGATGGAGGAGATGTACGCCCGCGCCGAGTTCGCCAAGTCGCTCGGCTCCTGCATCGTCATGATCGACCTGGTGATCGGCTACACCGCGATCCAGTCGATGGCGAAATGGGCGCGCGACAATGACATGATCCTGCACCTGCACCGCGCGGGCCATTCCACCTATACCCGCCAGCGCAGCCACGGCGTCAGCTTCCGCGTCATCGCCAAGTGGATGCGGCTTGCCGGCGTCGACCATCTCCATGCCGGCACGGTCGTGGGCAAGCTCGAGGGCGATCCCGCCACCACCAAGGGCTATTACGACATCTTCCGCGAGGAACATAACCCGATGGCGCTGGAGAACGGCATCTTCTTCGACCAGGACTGGGCCAGCCTCAACAAGATGATGCCGGTCGCCTCGGGCGGCATCCATGCGGGCCAGATGCACCAGCTGCTGACCTATCTGGGCGAAGACGTGGTGCTGCAGTTCGGCGGCGGCACGATCGGCCATCCGCATGGCATCGCGGCAGGCGCCACGGCGAACCGCGTGGCGCTGGAGGCGATGGTCTATGCCCGCAATGCCGGCCGCGACATCTGGAACGAGGGCGAGGACATCCTGCGCGATGCGGCCAAGACCTGCACGCCCCTGAAGCAGGCGCTCGACACCTGGAAGGACGTGACCTTCGACTACGCCTCCACCGACGCGCCGGACTTCGCGCCCACGCCCGAAGTGTCCGCCTGAGCCCTGTCCCGCGCCGGGCGCAGACCCGGCGCCTCCCCCGTTTCCAAAGGAGAATCCCCATGCGCCTCACCCAGGGCACCTTCAGCTTCCTGCCGGATTTCACCGACGAGGACATCCGCCTCCAGGCCCAATACGCCATCGACAAGGGCTGGGCCGTCTCGGTCGAATGGACCGACGATCCGCATCCCCGCAACACCTACTGGGAGATGTGGGGCCACCCGATGTTCGACAACCCGGACGCCGCCGCGGTGGTCTACGAGGTCAACGAATGCCGCAAGGAGCATGGCGGGAAATACATCCGCGTCATCGCCTTCGACGCCTCCCCGGGATGGGAGTCGATCCGCATGTCCTTCATCGTCAACCGCCCCAAGGAGGAACCCGGCTTCCGCCTGGTCCGCCAGGAAGGCGAAGGACGGACCGTGCGCTACACGATCCAGAGCTATTCGGCCGACCGCCCCGAGGGGGCGCGCTACGCCTGATCCCTTGCGCCGGGGCGGGCTCCCGCCCGCGGCAGCTGTCCGTCCTCCAGTCCCAGTGGCGGCTGCCGGTCCGGTTCCCCCTCACGCTCCCCCGGGGACCGGCCCCCGTCCCAAGGACCGCAGCCCGCGCGGCTGCGGTCCCCCTTTCCCCCGAGACCCTGCGAGGCAGACCGATGACCGAGACCGCAGACGACCCCGCCCCCCGCCCCGAGACCGTCGACCTGGCCCGCGCCTTCGAGGACAGCGGCACGGGCGACGTGCTGCGCGAGCTCGACGAGGAGATGATCGGCCTCGCCCCGGTGAAATCCCGCATCCGCGAGACCGCCGCGCTGCTGCTGGTCGACCAGGCGCGGCGGCAGATGGGGCTGGCGACCGAGATGCCCACCCTGCACATGTCCTTCACCGGCAATCCCGGCACCGGCAAGACCACGGTCGCGCTGAAAATGGCGAGCCTGCTGCACCGGCTCGGCTATGTCCGCAAGGGCCACCTGGTCACCGTCACCCGCGACGACCTCGTCGGCCAGTATATCGGCCATACCGCGCCGAAGACCAAGGAAGTTCTGAAGAAGGCGATGGGCGGCGTGCTCTTCATCGACGAGGCCTATTACCTCTACCGTCCCGAGAACGAGCGCGACTACGGCCAGGAGGCGATCGAGATCCTGCTGCAGGTGATGGAGAACAACCGAGACGACTTGGTGGTGATCCTCGCCGGCTATGCCGACCGGATGGACCGGTTCTTCGAAAGCAATCCCGGATTCCGCTCCCGCATCGCCCACCATATCGAGTTCCCGGACTATTCCGACGACGAGCTGCTGCGCATCTCCGAGATCATGTTGGGCGAGCAGAACTACGCCTTTGCGCCGGAGGCCCGCGCCGCCATGGCCGAGTATATCGCGCATCGCCGCCACCAGCCGCATTTCGCCAATGCCCGCTCGATCAGGAACGCGCTCGACCGCGCGCGGCTGCGCCAAGCGAACCGGCTGTTCAGCGAAGCCAGGGGCCCGCTCGGCGCAGAGGAGCTCAGCACCATCACCGAGACCGACCTGCGCGCCAGCCGGGTGTTCCGCGGCGGGCTTGCCACCGACCGTGCCCGCATGGCGCAAGCGGCCGAATGAGGAGACCGCCATGACCATCAAGATCGCCCCCTCCATCCTGTCCGCCGACTTCGCCAATTTCGGCGCGGAAATCCGCGCCATCGAGGCGCAGGGCGCCGACTGGGTCCATGTCGACGTGATGGACGGGCATTTCGTCCCGAACCTGACCTTCGGCCCGCCTGCGGTGAAGGCCTTCCGCCCGCATGTGACGACCGTGATGGATGTCCATCTGATGATCTCGCCGGTGGACGCCTATATCGATGCCTATGCCGAGGCCGGGGCAGATGTGCTGACCGCGCATGTCGAGGCCGGGCCGCATCCGCACCGGACGCTGCAGGCGATCCGCGCTGCCGGAATGAAGGCCGGGCTCGCGCTCAATCCCGGCACGCCGGCCGAGGCGGCCGAGCATCTGCTGGAGCTCTGCGACCTTGTCTGCGTGATGACCGTCAATCCCGGCTTCGGCGGCCAGAAATTCATCGACATGACCGGCAAGGTCCGGCGGCTGCGCCAGATGATCGGCGACCGCCCGGTCGAGATCGAGATCGACGGCGGCGTCGATCCCGTCACCGCGCCGCTGCTGGCGGAGGCCGGGGCCGATGTGCTGGTGGCGGGCTCCGCCGTGTTCCGCGGCGGCTCGGTGGACAGCCCGGAGGTCTATGGCCGGAACATCGCCGCGATCCGCGCGGCAGCCACCGCTGCCTCCGGCACCCGCCGGTGCCACTCGGCGATCCCGGCGCGCGGCGGCACTCCCATCCGCAGGAGCGGGCGTTTCCGGAAGGAGGACCGCCCCGCCGCCCTGGCCCGCAGCGACATCTTGCGGGCGCCTCGGCCGCGTTCGATCTCGACGGTGCCACTGGCGCTACGGTTCCGGCTCGTTCGGCAAGCGATGGTCCGGCGACCATGTCCGCAGCCGGAGCGGCGCCGGGAGGAAAGGCCTCAGGTCCTTCGGAGAACGGATCGCTCCGAGGGACCCCGACCGCCAGACCGCCAAGATCCACATCCGCACCCGCATCATTCGCGGCTGCGATCCGACCGAGGACGCGTGCCGTCCAGTCTTGAACCGTCTCGACGCCCCCGCACTGCCGAGATCGAACGCATGACCTTAGCCCAGCTGGGAAAAGGGGCATCCTGTCCCGACGCTGACGTCTGCAACAATGCCCCGTCGATGCCCCATTGTCCCCCAGCAGATGCAAAGGCCCATTTGGAATGGCCCTGTCCAAGGTCATCTGGCGCCGGGACAGGGGGCTGAAGTCCCGGACGCACCAACCCAGCCAGGACAGAGCCGGCAGACTTTCCAAGAAGCCGTTCGCCACGGGCGGGCCGATGTGGCGCTACGCTGGATCGATCTGGCGGAGCGGCAGGCCAAAGAGGCCCTCGAGGGCGAGGCCGACTGGATCGCAGCGTCGCCATGGGACTGCTGGCGGCCACGTCGGCCGGACAGTGCGGCGTGCCGCGGCAGGGAAGGATCGAACCGGACGGCCAGAGACCCTCCCTGCCGCAGCGCCCGATAACAGCTTGTCCAGCTGGCCGTCACGCGCGCCGTCTTGGGAGGCTGCCCATGCTGCGCAGCCGGCATGCTGGATTTGCCAGGTGCAGCCCCTTGGATTTGCGCGCACCGCCGCTCCTTGCGGTCCAGCTGGCCCGCGCCGCAGGCCGTCCGGCAAGCGTCCGCCCCCGGAGCCGGGCGGCCCGCCGCGGGGCTGAAACAAATGAAACCCCGGCCCCGGCATCCGGACACAAGCCGGAAAAGCGCAGGACCCATGGTGGCACCATCAGCAATTGGAGGATGCCACGATGGCCCTGAGCCAAGACGATATCCGCGAAATCCGCGCCACCTGGGAGGTGCTTGCCCAGGACGCGCCCGGCTTGGCCGCCGATTTCTACGCCGAGCTTTTCCGCACCGACCCCGCGCTCCGGCCGATGTTTCCCGCCGAGCTTGCCGGGCAGGGCCGCAAGCTCGGCGCCGCGATCGGCCTGGTGGTGCAGCACGCCCATGACCTTGCGCCGGTGCTCGGCCCGCTCGGCGCGATGGGCGGCGCGCCGGTCACCGACCGCAACACGGCGTTCGCCGCACCGGCCGGGCTGGCCAGCGCCGCCACGGGCATGCTGGTCCGCATGCGGGCGCTGCATGTCGCCATGGTGCATCTGAAGGGAGAGATCGAGGTTGACGCGCAGGCGACCGGCCAGGCGGGGTCGGGGACGCGCATCCATGTCCCGGTCACGGCGGTTGCCTTCTCGGACGGGCTGACGATTCCCTTCGCCGGATATTCGAAAACGGTGTACCTGCCGCGCGCAACCGGTGCGCTGCGGCTGGACCTGCCCGCCGCGCTGTGGAGCTGCGCGGCGGTGCCGGAGGCCGTCAGCGGAAGCTGCGGCTCTCCTTGATCTGGTCCCAGGCCCAGACGACTTCCTGCAGCCGTTCCTCGTCGGAGCGGTCGCCGCCGTTCATGTCGGGGTGCAGAACCTTGATCAGCGACTTGTACTGCTTGCGGATCTCGACCTTGGTCCAAGTGTCCTTGGCTTCGAGGATCTCCAGCGCCCGGCGCTCGGTCGGCGGCAGGCGGCGGGTGCCCGAGGACGGATCGCCCTTGCCGGGGTTGCGCGTGGCGTTCTCGCCCAGCACCTGATGCGCGTCGTCGATCCCGAGCCGCGCCCAGGCGCGTTCCTCGACGGTCTTGCGGAACGGCTTGGTCTCGCGGCCCCAGACCTTGTCCTGCTCCATCTGCTGGTTCATCTCGGCTTCGGTCGTGCCGTTGAAGAAGTTCCACTTCAGGTTGTATTCGCGGACATGGTCCTTGCAGAACCAGAAGAAATCGTCGAGCGCGTCGGGGCTCTTCGGCGCGCGGTATTTGCCGGCTTCCTCGCAGCCCTCGTGCTCGCAGACGCGCTGCGAGGTGTCGAAGGCGCCGGACATGCCGCGGCGGCCCCGGACGCGCTTCTTCTTGGCGGAAGACACGGACATGTCGAACCCGAAGGGATCTTCCTTGGCCATCAGAGTCACCTTTTCTTTAGGACCACAGCACGGTAGCAATTCGAAACAGGCGGGAATTCTAGCGTTTAATTCGCCGAGCGGAAGAGGGGCAGGAACAAAAAATGGGTATTGCGGACCAGATTCGGGCGCGTCTGACGGAGGCCTTCGAGCCGGTCGAGCTGACCGTCGTCAACGAAAGCCACATGCATGCAGGCCATGCCGGGGATGATGGCTCGGGCGAGAGCCATTTCCGCGTTGCCATCGCCGCGCCCGCCTTCGGCGAGATGACGCGCGTCGGTCGCGAGCGGGCGATTCACAAGGCCCTGGGCAAGGACCTCATGGGCGCGATCCACGCGCTCGCGCTCGAGATCCGGGCCTGAGCGCGGCGCAGGGCGGGCAGGGATCAGTCCGCGCCGGGGCTCTCCGGCAGGGCCGCAGGGGCGGTCCCCGCGGCAGGGCGGCGGAAGATCAGCACGTTGACATAGACCGTGCGGCTGCCGGTCAGGCCCTGCTTTTCCTGGCTGGGCAGCACTTCGGCGCGCTGGAACTCCCAGCCCTCGGACGATTGCGCGTTCAGCACCTCGGCCAGCGCTGCGGCATAGCGGGCATCGGGCGTCTTGGCGCCCCTGGCCTTCTGGCCGCGCTCGGGTGCGGGGATGACGTGGTATTCGTAGCTCATCAGGGACCCTCCGTTCCGGTTCCGCGTTACTTCCCCGGAACCGTGCCGTCAAAGTCCCACGTTAACCACGGAGAAACACTGTGACGCTTAGCTCCTGCCCATGTCCCGTCTAGAACTCGTCCTCCTCTGCCTCTGTCTCGGCGCCTGCACGGCGGATCTGCCGGGGCCCGACCCGCTGACCATGGCGGGGCTCGACAATGCCGGATACGAACTGATCCGCGACGGCGCCCGCTTCCAGGAGGCGGTGGTCGGCGAACGGCTCTCGGGCGACGGCTACCGCGCCCGGGTGGAACCGGACGGCACCGTGTCGGGCCTCTATGCCGGGGAGCAGTTCCGCGGCGTCTGGGTCTTCACCGGCGAGGGCCGGTACTGCCAGAGCCTGACGCCTGCGCTGTCGGGACCGACGGCCTCCTGCTACTGGGTGGCGGTCCGCGAAGGCGAAATCCGGCTGATTCCGGCGCGCTGAGCCGGTCTGCGCACCGCAGGCAGGATGCGCCCCGGCCTGGAGCGGGGCCCCGGCCGGCCGGCTGCGGTTGCGGCGGCTTCCATCAGCGGCCGGTCTCCGGAACTTCCAAGACCAAGCGCTGCCGGAGCGCAAACGGCGATGTCCTGCCTTGCGGCGGACCGCAAGGGCGGGGCGGTGCGGCTTCGCGCCACTTGGCGAAGCGCTGGCCCGCCACGCTCGGTCGCCCCTGCCAGCGGGGGTCCAGGTCCCAGAGCCCGGCATGGGCCGGGTCCACTGCGAAGGACCAGCGGTCATAATAGGGCCGCCAGGCGCCCTGCGGTTCGCCGGGCGGCTGGAACCGGGTGAAGAGCACCCGGTCGCCATAGGCCTCGACCAGCGCCCCGACCCGCCCGGCCACCGCGTCATAGCCCGGCGTGCACCAGGGGCTGTCGGGATGGCCGAAGCCCGGCTGCATGTCGATGACGAGCAGCCAGCTGCTCATGCCGGGACGGCCAGCGTGTCGGAGGGATCCCAGCTCAGCCAGACCTCGCCGCCGCCGGGCAGCTCGGGGATGTCGCGGTCGCGCGCCACGAGCTTCCACTGCGTGCCCGCGACATCGACGAGGCAGGTCGCCATCGCCCCGGCGAAGACCCGCTGCAGCAGCCGGCCTTTCACCGCATTGCGTCCCTCGCCCGGTGCTTGGGCCGAGATCGACAGCATTTCGGGACGGGTGGCGAAGCGGCGTCCCGCGGCCGCGCCGGGCAGCGCCAAGCCGGGCAGCGCCGCTTCGGGCAGCCAATTGGCCTCGCCGAGAAAGCCTGCGGCAAAGGCATCGACCGGCCGGTCATAGACCTCGCGCGGCGGGCCCGCCTGGACGATGCGCCCGTCCTTCAGGATGCCGATCCGGTCCGACAGCGTCAGCGCCTCCTCCTGGTCATGGGTGACGAAGATGGTGGTGATGCCGATCTCGCGCTGGATGCGCTTCAGCTCGATCTGCATGTCGACCCTGAGCGTCTTGTCGAGCGCCGAGAGCGGCTCGTCGAGAAGCAGCACCCTAGGATTGGTGACGATGGCGCGGGCGAGCGCGACGCGCTGGCGCTGGCCGCCCGAAAGCTGCGAGGGCCGCCGGTCCGCCAGATGCCCGAGCTGGACGAGCTCCAGCGCCTCGGCGATGCGCCGCTTCTCCTCGGCTGCCGGAACCTTGCGGACGCGCAGGCCGAAGCCCACGTTGTCGGCCACGGTCATGTTGGGGAAGAGCGCGTAGTTCTGGAACATCATGCCGATGTCGCGCTTCTCCACGGGCACCTTCTCGACATTCTGCTCGCCGATCCGGATCGTGCCGCTTTCGGGGAAGTAGAACCCGGCGATGGTCCGCAGCAGCGTGGTCTTGCCCGAGCCCGAGGGGCCGAGAAGGGCGAAGAACCCGCCATCCTCGAAGGTGATCGACACATCGTCCAGCGCGGTGGCATGGCCGAATTTCTTGGTCACGTTGGCAACGTCGACGCGGGACATCAGCGGGACCCTCCGAACTTGGAATAGCGGGTGGCGAGGAACATGACCGCCATGGAGACGGTGACGATGATGGTGGAGATCGCGTTGATCTCGGGGGTGAAGCCCTTGCGGATCGCGGTGTAGATCAGCACCGGCAGGGTGCTGTCGCCGGGCTCGGACAGGAAGTAGCTGACCACGAACTGGTCGAAGCTGACGGCGAAGGCGAAGAGCGCCCCCGCGACGACCCCCGGCGCGATCCAGGGCAGGGTGACGCGGCGCAGCACCGTCCAGGCATCGGCGCCCATCGAGCGCGCGGCCTCCTCCAGCGTGACGTCGAAGCTCGAGAGCCGCGCCGAGACCGTGACGATGACATACGGCAGAGCCAGCGCGACATGGCCGATCAGCACCGCGGGCGTGCCGCGGCCGATGCCGACGGCGAAGAAGAAGACCAGCATCGCCGTGCCGGTGATCAGCCACGGAATCGCGATCGGCGGGAACAGCAGCACCTGCAGGATGCGCTTGCCGGGGAAGTCGTAGCGGAAGAGCGCGACCGAGGCGGCGGTGCCCAGCACCGTCGCCACCACCGTGGTGGCGCAGGCGATCAGGACCGAGCGGATGGCGGCGGTGATGATCTGCTGGTTCCCGGCCATCTTGGCATACCAGGTGGTCGAGAACTCGAAGGGAAGCTGGTAGAAGGGCGAGGCGTTGAAGGACATCGCCGCCATGACGAGGATCGGCGCGTAGAGGAAGACGAGGATCAGCGCCAGCCAGATCCGGCCGAGGAGGACGAGCGGGGAACGGGTCATGTCTGCGCCCTCTTCAGCACGGGGCTCGCGGCGGCGAGGATGGCGATGACGACTGCAAGCAGGATGAAGGACAGCGCTGCACCGAGCGGCCAGTTGTAGACGGCGACGAACTGGTCCTCGATCACCGTGCCGTAATAGGTGCCCATGCGGCCGCCGAGGATGCGCGGCTCCATGAAGGATCCGACGACGGGCACGAAGACCAGCACCGCGCCGGCCAGCAGGCCCGGCAGCGACAAGGGCAGCAGGATGCGGCGCAGGATGGTCAGCTTCGAGGCGCCCATCGAGCGGGCCGCGTCGATCAGGTCGTCATCCACCGCCTGCAGCGCCAGATACGAGGTCAGGATCACGTAGGGCAGGTAGCTGTGCACCAGCCCGATAACCACCGCGTCGGTGGTGAACATCAGGTTCAGCCGCACGTCGAAGGGCAGAAGCCAGTTCACCGCGCGCTCGAGCACGCCGTTGCCCCGGAGCACGATTGCCCAGGAGAAGATCCGCACCAGCGAGTTCGACCAGAAGGGCAGGATGACCATCAGGAACAGCGCCTCGCGGGACCGTCCCTTGATCGATTTCGCCAGCACCAGAGCGCAGGGATAGCCGATCAGGATGCAGAAGCCGGTGACGGTGAAGGCCAGGGTCAGCGATTTCCGCAGCAGCGTGGCATAGGTCGGGTTCGTCAGGAACTCCGCATAGTTGCCTAGGGTGACGCCCCAGTCCGGGGCGTCCTGCGGCATGTCGGTAAGGAAGCTGAAGAACAGCATGGCCGAAAGCGGCAGGAAGACCGCCACCGTGAGCCAAAGATAGGCCGGGGAGAGCAGGGTGAACAGCCGCCTGCGCTCTGCCGGGGTTTCGAGGTCTGCCATGCGGGCCTCCGTTTCCGAGTGGTGCCGCTTCCGGGCTTACTGGACGGCCTTCAGGGCCTGCCAGATCTCGAGGTATTCGCGGCGGGTCCCGTCGTCGATCGGCGCCTGGAACTGGACGCGGGCGGCGACTTCGGGATCGCCCAGGACGCGGCGGTTGAAGGCGCTTTCGTCCAGGGCCGCCGCAGCTTCGCCATTGGCAGAGGCCGGCGCGCCCTCGGCATCCCAGCCGACATAGAATTCCGGGTCGATCATCCAGTCGATGAACTGGAGTGCAGCTTCCTTGTGCTCCGAGCTGGCCGGAACGGCGAGGCTGTCGAGCCAGCCGATCGCGCCTTCCTTCGGCACCACGAATTCCACCGGCAGGCCCATCGCCGCCGAGCGGGCCGCCGAGCCGGACCAGTAGGTGGAGACGTCGAACTCGCCCGCCGCCATGAACTGGTTCCAGTCGTTTTCGCTGCCCCAGAAGGTGCGCAGCTGCGGCAGCAGCGCCTCGAGCTTGGCACGGACCGCCTCGAGGTCCCGGATGTCGTTGATGTCCTGTCCTGTCGCCAGGGCGCCGATCTGCATCGCCTCGACCGCATCGTCGCGCACCGAGACGCGGCCTTCGTGCGCCGGGTCCCAGAGCACCTCCAGCGTGTCGGGGACGGTGTCGAAGGCCTGTGTGTTGACCGCGAAGGAGGTCACGCCCCAAGTCCAGGGCACGCCATGGAGCGCACCGCCTTCGTTGAGCATCGCGCTGCCGGCGAACTCGGCCGGAATGCCGACGAAGTTCTCCAGTCCGGCCGGGTCGATCGGCGACAGCAGCCCTTCCGCGGTAGCCTGCGGGTTGTAGATGGCGTTCACCAGCACGACGTCATAGGCGCCGGGATTGGTGCGCATCTTGGTCAGCATCTCCTGCTCGGAATTGAAGTACTCGTGCACGACCGTATGGCCGGTGGCCTCCTCGAAGGCCTTCACGGCCCAGTCGATGTCGGTGCCGTAGCCCTGCCAGTTGAGCACCCGGATCTCGTCGGCCAGCGCGCCGGACGCGGCCAGTGCGGCGGCGGAGAGGGAAAGAAGGAAGGCGGATTTCATGTCGGTCTCCTTGTCGGTGTGGTCGGGGCTCTGACGGCCCTCTTGGTGTTGGGGTTCAGCCGGCCAGGTGGCGCAGCACCTCGGCGCGGGCGGGCGGCGTGGCCGGCCCCTCGCGCGTGGTCGAAAGGGCGGCGGCGACATTGGCGTAGCGCGGCCAGCATCAGCCCCAGCCCCTTGCGCAGGTAGCGGTGGCCGCGCAGCGCGCCCGCCAGATGCGGCAGCGCGGCCTGCATCCGGCCCTTCGGCGTGGTGTCGACCACGGCGACGGGCCGGATGCCCGCGTCGATCATCTGCTTGGCGACCAGCCACAGCAGCGGACCGGAACCGGCGAGGATGGCGTCCTCCTCGACGATGCCCGCGGATTTCAGCAGGATCTGCAGCGCGCCGACGGTGGTCACGCCGGGCTTGGTCCAGCCCGGGACCGGGCAGGGCCGCTCCACTGCTCCGGTCGCGGCCAGAACATATTGCGCGCGCAGCTGCGTCGAGCCGCCGTCACGCGAGATGTCGAGCACCCGGTCGGTCGAGATGTTCCAGACCATGCTGCGCGGCAGGTAGGTCAGGGCGCCGCTGCGCACGGCTTCGGCCAGCGGGCCGCCCGCCGCGTAATCCGGGCCCAGCACCTTGCGTCGCGCGGGCGTTGCGGTCTCGATGTCGCGGTAGATCTGGCCGCCGGGGGCCTCGCCCTCGTCGAGGAGGACGACCGAGAGCCCTGCTTTCGCGGCGGTCGCAGCGGCGGCCATGCCGGCCGGGCCTGCGCCGATCACGGCCAGGTCCCAGAGCTTCGGCGCGGTTG
>NZ_QBKZ01000023.1 GCF_003056725.1 Mangrovicoccus ximenensis | reverse complement strand
CGTCATGGATCATCCTGCTCACTCCCCGATCACCGGGCCGCCGGTCTGGCGCGCCACGGTCATGCCCTCGGCCACGCGGGTCCGGCAGGCCTGGACATTGGTCTCGCCGTCGACCTCGACGAGGCAGTCGAAGCAGGTGCCCATCATGCAGAACACGCCCCGCGGCTGTCCCGAGACCACGCTGTCGCGCAGCTCCCGTTCGCCCGCCGCGACCAGCGCCGCCGCCAGGCTGTCGCCCTCGCGGGCCTCTATGCTGCGGCCCTCGAAGGTGAAGCTCACCTTCGCGCCGGTTTCCTCAATGCGCCGCGCCATGGAACCTCCGCGTGGAAAAGATGTCGATCTCGGGATCGAGCGCGCCGCGCGCGATCATCGGCGCCAGGGCCATCGCATGGGCCCCGGCCAGGGTGACGCCGGAATGGCAGTTCACGGTGAAGGCGCCGGGCATTTCGGCGCTTTCTTCGTAGACCGGCCCGCCATCCGGGCTGAGGATGCGCACCGCGGCCCAGCTGCGGAGGATCTTCAGCCTCGCCAGATGCGGGAAGCAGCGCACCGCGTTGCGGGCGATCTGGGCCATGGGCGGGCTGGTCGAACGGGTCGAATAGCCCTCGTTCTCATGGCTGTCGCCCATCATGATCGAGCCTTCGGCGGTCTGGCGGACAACATGCGTCGGCATCGGCAGGAAGGGCCGGCAACGCTCGGTGACGAGGATCTGGCCCTTTTCCGGGCGGATCGGCATGTCGAGCCCGACCATCGGCGCCAGCCGCGTGTTGCCGTGCCCGGCAGCCAGAACCAGCTTGGCGCCGCGATAGGTCTGCCCGGCAGTCTTCGCATAGAAGCCGGTGCCGTCCTTTCCGACTTCGGTGACCGGGCCGTCGGTCGCCATCCGCGCGCCCGCGGCCTTCAGCCCGGCATGGAGCCCGCGCAGCAGCCGCAGCGGGCTGGCATGCCCGTCATGTCGCCCGTAGCAGCCGCCGATCACCTCGGGGCCGAGCCCGGGAAGCGCCTCGCGGACCTGCTGCGCGTCGAGGATTTCGGCGCCGTAGCCCGCGCCGCCATTGACGTTGTGCATCCGGTCGTTCAGCGCGCGGGCATTCTCCAGCTCGTCCTCCGAGAGGCAGAGGATCATGCCGCCGGGCTTGGAATAGTCGGGCGAGATGCCGCCCGCCTCCTCCAGCAGTTCCGCGAAGCCCGGCCAGAGATCGGCCGAGCGGCGGGTCCAGCGGGCATAGTCCGGCAGGTTCTTGCCCTTGGTCTGCACCCAGACCAGCCCGAAATTGCCGCGCGAGGCCCGGAGCGCGATGTCGCCCTCGTCGATCACCGTGACCCGCTCGCCCTCGCGGGCCAGCCCCCAGGCCACGGCGGCGCCGACGAGGCCGCCGCCGACGACGATGGTGTCTGCGCTTGGTTCGGTCGTCATGCCTTCTTGCCTTCTCCGATCAAGAGCCTGTCGAGGCCGTAGAGACGGTCGACCAGGATCATCAGCGCCAGGCTGAAGATCACCGTGACCGAGGAGACCGACGCGACCAGCGGGTCGGTGGTCTGGGTGATATGCGAGAACATCCGCACCGGCAGCGTCGTCGTCGAGGGATTGACGATGAAGACCGTCACGGTCAGCTCGTCGAAGCTGGTGATGAAGGCCAGCACCCAGCCGCCGACCACGCCGGGCAGGATCGCGGGCAGGGTGATGCGGCGGAACACCGTCCAGCGCCCGGCGCCGAGGCTTTCGGCCGCGCGGGCCGCCGACATGTCGAGCCCGGTCACGGCGGCCAGCACCAGCCGCAGGATGAAGGGCGTGATGATGATCGCATGGCAGGCGGTCAGCCCGGCGAAGGTGCCGTTCAGCCCGAAGAGGCTGAGGAAGCGCAGGAAGGCGATGCCCAGCACCACGGTCGGCACCATCAGCGGCGACAGGAAGATCGCCTGCAGCGCGTCGCGGCCGCGGAACCGCGACTGGCCGATCGCCAGCGCGGCCGGGATCGCCAGAAGCGTGGCGACGGTGGCGGCGGCGAAGGCGAGCTGCAGACTGATCCAGGCCGCCTGGATGAAGTCGGGATTGTCGAGGATCGCCTCGTACCAGCGCAGCGAAATGCCGCTCGGGGGGAATTCGAGGAAGCCCTCGGGGGTGAAGGACACGCCCAGCACGACCACGATCGGAGCCAGCATGAAGGCGCAGAACAGGATGTTGAAGGCTTTCGAGAAAGCGCCGTTGCGGTTCATTGCAGCCCCTCCCCGAAGCGGCGCTCGACCAGCCGGTTCCAGGCCAGCATCACCGCCATGACCGAGATCAGCAGCAGCATGGCGATGGCGGCGCCCAGCGGCCAGTTCAGCGTGTTGAGGAATTCGTCATAGACGGTGGTGGCGACGACCTTGACCCGGCGCCCGCCGAGGATCGCCGGCGTAGCGAAGGCGGAGGCCGCCATGGAGAAGACGATCAGCGAGCCCGACAGGATCCCCGGCATTGCCTGCGGCAGCACGATCCGGCGGAAAATGGTGAAGGAGGATGCGCCGAGGCTTTCGGCCGCCGCCTCGGTCGCGGGGTCCTTGCGCTGCAGCGCCGCCCAGACGGCGAGCACCATGAAGGGCACGAAGACATGCACCAGCGCCAGCACGATGCCGCCTGAAGTGTACATCATCCGGAAGGGCCGCTCGATCAGGCCCCAGTCCATCAGCGCGGTGTTGATCACGCCGCGGTTGCCCAGCAGGATCGCCCATCCGAGCGTCCGCACGACCACCGAGATCAGGAGCGGACCGATCACGATCAGCACGACGAGCGAGCGCCAGGCCGGGGACAGGCGGTAGAGGATCAGGGCCTGCGGCACGCCGATCAGCGCGCAGATCGCGGTCGTCGCGGCGGCGATGGCGAAGGTGCGGCCGAAGATCTCCCAGAAATAGCCGTCGCCCAGAACTTCGGCATAATTGGCGAAGGAGGCGGTCGGGATGATGCCCTCGTAGAAGTCGAAGCTGTTGAAGCTCAGCACGAAGGTCATGGCGAGCGGCACCAGCAGCAGCACGCCGAACAGCGTCAGCGCCGGGCCGGACAGGAGCCAGGGACGGGAGGTCATGCGGCCTCTCCCGCCGGCAGGATGCGCATGTCGGCGGGGGACCAGTCGAGCCCGACCTCGGCGCCGATCTCGACTTCCTGCGCGCCGGAATTCGGCCGCGCCACGAGAAAGCCGCCGAGGGGCGTGTCGATGGCCAGCATCCATTGCGCGCCGAGGAAGACGCGTTCCTGCACGGTGCCGCGCAGCAGGCCCTCGCCCGGAGCGGCAAGGCGGATGCGCTCGGGGCGGATGGCGATCTCGGCGGGGCCGGGGCGCAGATGCGCGACCGGGCCGCGCAGCGTCACGCCGTTGCAGGCCAGCACCGATCCGGTCGCGTCGCGGCTTTCCAGCATGGCGGCGAAATTGTTGCTCTTGCCGAGGAAGGTCGAGACGAAGCTGCAGCGCGGGGTTTCGTAGACGTTGAACGGGCTGTCGACCTGCTGGAGCTGTCCGCCGTCCATCACCACGACCCGGTCCGACATGGCCAGCGCCTCGGACTGGTCATGGGTGACCATCAGCGTCGTGACCCCGGCCTCGCGCTGGATGCGGCGCAGTTCCAGCTGCATCTCCTCGCGGAGCTTGGCGTCGAGATTGGACAGCGGCTCGTCGAGCAGCAGCAGCTCGGGCTCGATGACGAGCGCGCGCGCCAGCGCCACGCGCTGCCGCTGGCCGCCCGACATTGCGCGCGGATAGCGGTCGGCGAGGGCGCCCAGATGCACCAGCTCGAGCGCCCGCTCGACCCGCGCCTTCAGCTCCTTCTTCGCCACCTTGCGCATCTCCAGGCCGAAGGCCACGTTCTCGCGCACGGTCATGTGCAGGAACAGCGCGTAGCTCTGGAACACGATGCCGAGGCCGCGTTCGCGCGCGGGGATCGCCGCCAGGTCGCGCCCGCCCAGCCGGATATGCCCGGCCGAGGGCTGCTCGAAGCCCGCGATCATCTGCAGGGTCGTCGTCTTGCCGCAGCCCGAGGGGCCGAGCAGCGACACGAATTCGCCCTTCTCGACGCTGCAGCTCAGGCTGTCGACCGCCGTCACCTCGCCGTAGCGCTTGGTGAGGCCGTCCAATGTCAGGAATGCCATCTTCTCTCCCGGATGGTTGCAGGGCGGGGAGGATCCCCGCCCCCGTTTGCCGCGCGGGCGATCAGCGTTCGACTTCGCGCGCCCAGCGGGCGGTCCAGTCCTGGCGGGCCGGGTTGATCACGTCCCAGTCGACGGCGACGAGCGAGTCGATCTTGTCGCCATAGGGCAGCGTCTCGGCCAGCTCCTGCGGCAGCTCGCTCTCGATGTTGACCGGACCGGCGCCGACGGCATCGGCCAGCCGGACCTGGATTTCCGGGTCGAGCAGGTAGTCGATGAAGGCCTGGGCTTCTTCGGGCGCGTCGCTGTCCACCACCGGGCAAGCCGCCAGAAGGAGCGCGACCGCGCCTTCCTCGGGATAGGCGAAGGCGGCCGGGAATCCGGTATCGGCCAGCGACTTGGTGCGGCCCGACCCCCAGATCGACAGCGCGATCTCCTGCGACTGGAAGAGTTCGGACATCTTGCCCGAGGACGGTTCGAACACCAGCACGTTCGGCGCGATCTCGTCGGCCATCGCGCCGAAGCCCGGATCGATGTCGGTCTCGCCGCCGCCCGCGAGCCGCGCCGCCATGACCAGCGCGTGCAGGCCGTAGGTGTTGGTGATCGGCGGGATCGACAGGATGTCGGCGTATTTCGGGTCCTTCAGGTCTTCCCAGCTCTTCGGCGGTTCCCAGCCTTCGCGCTCGAACCATTCGGTGTTGTAGGTGAAGCCGGTGGCGACGAAGCCGAGGCCGATCGAATTCGGGCCGAGCTTGGCCAGGTCGTAGACATCGGCCTTGACCGGGCTGTCGGCGAGCGGCGCGCAGAAGCCGAGCGCATCGGCCTGGTACATCGGACCGTCATCGAGGATCACGACGTCGAGTTCCTGGGAATTGCGCTGCGCCTGCAGCCGGGCGAGGTTCTCGGTCGAGTTGCCCGGCACGAAGGCGACGGTCACGTCATGGGCCGCCTCGAAATCGGGAATGATCAGTTCCTTCAGCAGCGTCTCGAAGGAGCCGCCATAGCCGCCGACGGTCAGGATCTTGTCCTGCGCCAGCGCCGGAAGCGCGGTCGTCAGGCCGAGAAGCGCGGCAAGCGCGGTCGTGCGTTTCATGGTGTTGCATCCCTGTCGTTTTTTCTGATGCGCCGATCAAGCCCGGTGACAGCCAGGGCTGCAAATGAGATTAGTTGGACTTTCCATTCCATCTGGTTATGAGTGACACATGGCACGGGCAAATATGCGGCAGATCGAGGCGTTCAACGCCGTTATGAAATGCGGATCGGTGACCCGGGCCGCCGAGACGCTGTTCATCAGCCAGCCGGCCGTGACCAAGCTGATCCGGGGCTTCGAGGACAGTTGCGGATTCGCGCTGTTCGACGGGCGGGCGGACGGTTGCATCCGACCGCCGAGGCGCAGCGGCTGTTCCTCGAGACCGAGAAGCTGCTGACCGGCGTCGCGCGGGTGGAGAACATCGCGCGCTCGATCCGGGAGCTGGAGCGCGGCGAGGTGGCGGTCACCGCCTATCCCGCGCTCAGCCTGCGCTTCCTGCCGAAGGTCGCCGCCGGTTTCCTTGCCAGCCGGCCGGACGTGCGGCTTTCGATGGAAACGCGGTCCTCGCGGGCGATCTACGAATCCATGCTGACCGGCACGGCCGATTTCGGGATCTCCCTGGTGCCGACCAGCCATCCCGGGCTCGACAGCAAGTTGTTCCACGAAAGCCACATGATCTGCGCGTTGCCGCCGGGGCATCCGCTTGCCGAGCGGCCGGTGATCGACCTGCGGGACCTGGCCGGAGAGCCTTTCATCTCGCTCGGCCGCGACGACCTGTCGGATGTCGTCACGGCAGAGGTCTTCGGCAGGGCCGGGCTGGATGTCGATCCGGTCATCCGCGTGCAGATGGCCGATACCGCCTGCAGTTTCGTGGCCGGCGGGCGCGGCGTGGCGCTGGTCCCGTCGCTGGTGACGGCGGGCTGGCGCGCTGAGGAGGTCACCTTCCGCCCGACCTGGCCCACCGCCAAGAAGGAGATGTGGCTCTATACCCGCACCTACGAGCCGCTCTCTATGCTGGCCGGCAAGCTGCTGGAGCGGATCCGGTCCGAGCTCGACCTTCTGGAAGAGCGCTACCGTCCCGATCCCGAGGCGGTCGCCGCGCTGCCGCCGTTGCCGGCTTTTTGACGCATCCATAACTTCAGGGCATGGATTTCGAAACTCTTGTCATTTGCGCGCGGCCCATGCCCCCGGCAGTCTCCGGCCGGGGCCCGGTCCGGGCCAGTTCAAGGAGTTCACGATGATCACCCGTTCCATCCGCACGAAAATCCATCACCGGATCGTGGAGCACGAAAACACCATCTATATCGGCGGCCTCGTTGCGGACGACCGCACCAAGGACATGAAGGGCCAGACCGAAGAGATCTGCGCCAAGCTCGACGCGCTGCTGGCCGAGGCCGGAAGCTCGAAGGAGAAGCTGCTGTCGGCGATGATCTATGCCACGGATTTCTCGCAGAAGGACGGGCTGAACGAGGCCTGGACGACCTGGCTCGACCCCGAGCACCTGCCGGTGCGCGCCTTCCTCGGCGTGGCGCAGCTGGGCGAGGGCGTTCTGGTCGAGATCGTCGTCACCGCCGCGAAGTGATCTGTTGCATCCGGGCGCGGACCTGCCCCCGGCAGGTCCCGCCCGGAGCTTGGGCAAGGGCAGCCCGGTGCTCCGCCCCGCTGCGGTCGGCGAAGGGCCGGCAGGCTCCGCGAGCGGCATCCGGATATGGGCGGCGGCGATCTGCGCGGGATCGGCGGAACCTGCCTGCAGGGCGGCATCGGCGACGGCCTTCACCGCGGCCCACCCGGCCCAGTCCTCCGACGACATGTCGCGCCCGGAGAGGCGGCGGAACCGCTGGTTGAGCTGCGGCGCGCCATAGCGCTCGAAGGTCCAGTGCCAGGCGCGGGGCACCAGCCCTTCGGAGCCCACAACCGGGCGCGGCGCGTAGGTTGCATAGGGCAGGAACCGCCCGAAATCCCCCACGTCATCGACCAGCCAGACGACGTCGTGCCGGACGCCGCCGCTTAAGAGAGCGATATTGGCCTCGTCCCGGCGGCGCGGATCGTTCGTCAGTTCGAAGGACCGCTCGGCGGCGATGCGCAGCCCGAATTTGCCGGCCGACGCCCGGGCAGCCGCGGCCTGCGCCGCGTCGGCCTCCGTCGGCCCGCGGATGAGCAGCACGTCCCGCCAGTTCCGCGCCCGGAGATACTGGGCCAGAGCGTCGGCCAGCATCGCTTCGGAGGGGATGGCGTGCAGCAGGTTCGGCGCGCAATGCCCGTGCCGCCAATGGTCGGCGCGGTCTCGCAGGTTGATGAACAGCGTGTCGTCGCGGGCCATCTGCAGGGCTTCGGCCATGCCGTCGGGAGGCAGGTCGAGAAGGATCGCCGCCGGACGGCTGTCCTCGATCGCCGCCAGCGCAGGGGCGAGCCTGTCCGCTCCGGCGATCACCTCTTCGGCCGCGAAGGCGAGTCCGAGCGCGCGGCCGAGGACGCGGGTGTCGCGCAGTCCGAGCCGCACGCCCTCGATCGGCCGGTGGCGGTCGCGCAGCGACAGGCCGGTATAGAAGGGCTGCGGCTGGTAATGCGGATCCGCCGCCATGCCGAAATAGACGAGCCGCACGGTGTCCTGCGCTGCGAGCGGCCCGCAGAGCAGGACCAGCAGCAGGAGGCTCCTAAGGAGGCTCCTAGCGATCGTCGATGAGAATGTCATAGGGCACGCGGCCGACCGGGATCGAGGTCAGGGCCTTGAGGCTTCCGGTGTCGATGACGGTGACGTCGTCCGAGAGGCCGTTGGCGACATAGAGGCGGCTTTCGTCCGCGGTCAGCGCCAGCCCCCAGGCGCGGCTGCCGACCAGGACGTAGTCCAGGACCTTGCGCGCGGGCACGTCGACCACCGCCACATGGTTCGCCCGGCCGAGCGCCACATAGGCGCGCGTCCCGTCGGCGGAGATCTCCAGATCGACCGGCGTCACCTGTTCGGGACGGAAGCCGGTCGGCAGGAAGGTGACGTCGCCGACCAGCTTCAGGCTCTCGACGTCGATGATGTCGACGATGCCCGCCAGTTCCGCCGAGACCCAGAGCTCGCGCCCGTCGGGGGTCAGCGCGAAGCGGCGCGGCCGGGTGTCGACCGGGATGTCGGCGATCACCTCCCCGGCCGCGAGGTCGATGACATGCACGAGGCTCGCTGCCTCGGAGGCGACGAAGGCCAGCCGCCCGTCCGGCGTGACCTGGACGCCCTCGGGCTCCTCGCCGGTCAGGAACTCGGCCAGCAATTCGCCGGTGACGATGTCGATCACCGAGGCGGCGGCGTCTTCCTCGTTGGAGACGATCAGCCGCCGCCCGTCGGGATGCAGGTCGAAGGTCTCGGGCGCGGGCACGCCGCGGATGCGGCCGGTCAGCTCCAGCGTCGCGGTGTCGTAGATGGCGATCATGTCGTCATCGGCGCAGCCGACGAAGAAGCTGCTGCGGTCGGCGCTGAAATGCATGCCGCGCGGGCGGGCGCAGGTTTCGATGCTGCGCACCAGCTCCAGATCCGGCGACAGGATGCTGAGCGTGTCGCCGCGTTCGTCGGCCACGATCGCCAGCCCGGTCTGCCCGGAAACGGCCGCAGCGCTCGCCCAAAAGGCGAAGCCGGAAATTCCCAAAACGGATCGGATCTGTGCAAGTCGCATAACGGAGTGCTGTTTTTTTTTTTTTTTTTGGGATAGGCTACGCAACTTAGGGGAGATCGGCAACGCAAACCTTAGGGAGGACACGTCATGGCGGAATGGTCGTCAAAGGCGTCGCTCGTATGTGTGGCTTTGGTTGTTTCGAGTGCAGCGACGGCTCAGGAGGAAACCTCGGCAAGCACGCTCTACGGCGACTTGCAGTCGGTGACGCAAAACATGCTCACGCGGGCGGCGGGGGACGGGAACAATTTCCTGCACACCAACGGGAACTACGCGCAGACGCGCTATTACCCGGCCAGCCAGATCGATGCGGGCAATGTGAGGAACCTGCGTCCGGCCTGGATCTTCCAGACCGAGATCGTGGACACGATGGAGACCTCGCCGATCGTGGTGAACGGCGTGATGTACGTGACCACCGCGTTCAACCATGTCTATGCGCTCGACGCGCGCACCGGCCGCCAGATCTGGCACCACAAGCACGCGATGGGCCCGGTCACCACCTATTGCTGCGGGCCGAACAACCGCGGCGTGGCCGTGGCGGGCGACAAGGTCTTCATGGGGACGCTCGACGCCAAGCTCGTGGCGCTCGACGCGAAGACCGGCAAGCAGCTCTGGGAAACCCAGATCGCCGAGGCCGAGCTGGGCTATTCCGAGACCATGGCCCCGAGCGTGGTCGAGAACATGGTGCTGATCGGCACGAATGGCGGCGAATACGGCATCCGCGGCTTCGTCAAGGCCTTCGACACCGAGACCGGCGAGCTGATCTGGACCTTCCACACGGTGCCCGAAGACTCGACCGGCGTCTGGGCGACGCATGACGCCACCGGGCGCGACATGATGCGCGACATCGAGGCCGAGAAGGCCGCGCTGGCCAGCATGGGCGACCCCTACGAAACGCTCGGCGGCGGCGTCTGGCAGAACCCCGCGGTCGACCTGGAAACCCGGCGCATCTATTTCGTGGTGGGCAATCCCTCGCCGGATCTCGACGGCAGCCTGCGCCCGGGCGACAACCTCTATACCGACAGCCTGGTCTCGGTGGATCTCGATACCGGCGAATATGTCTGCCATTTCCAGTACATCGCCCATGACGTCTGGGATCTCGACGCGGTCTCGCCGCCGATCCTGACCATGGTCCAGGACGAGGCTGGCAATGACGTCAAGGGCGTGCTGCATGGCGGCAAGACCGGCCATGTCTATGTCCACAAGGCCGATGACTGCTCGATGATCCGCTTCTCCGAGGCGATGGTGCCGCAGGAGAACATGTGGACCCTGCCCACCGCCGAAGGCGCGCGGATGCTGCCCGGCGCCAATGGCGGGGTTGAATGGTCGCCGATGGCGATCGATCCGCAGCTGCGGCTGAGCTACGCCATCAACCTGCACCAGCCGATGACCTACACCGTGCGCTCGACCCCCTATCCCGAGGGCAAGCTCTGGCTCGGCGGCTCCTTCGACGTGATCGCCGACGAGGAACAATGGGGCAATGTCACGGCGGTCGATTACGATACCGGCCGGATCGCATGGCAGGTGCGCACCGCCGAGCCGATGATCGGCGGCATCCTGGCGACGGCCGGCGGGCTGGTCTTCACCGGCGAGGGCAACGGGCTCTTCAAGGCCTATGACAGCTCGAACGGCGCCGAACTCTGGCGCTTCCAGGCGGGGGCGGGCGTGAACGCGCCGCCGTCGAGCTACACGGTCGAGGGCCAGCAGTACATCGTGGTCGCGGCCGGCGGCAACGCGCAGCTCAACTACAAGCGCGGCAACAACATCATCGCCTTCACCCTGGCCGACTGAGCGGCGGCAGGACCAAGCAACCGGGGGCGGGCCATGCGTCCGCCCCTTGCCAGGAAGGAGACCTGACCGTGATCCGACGCTTTTCCGCCGGCCTGGCGGCCCCGGCCGCGCTCGCGGCGCTGCTGGCCGCCGCCCCCGCCGCCGCAAAGGAAGATTTCGTGCTCGAGGACGAGGTGGCGGTCTGCACCGGCTGCCATGGCGAGGCGGGCGTGCCGGTGGAACCGGACTATCCGGTGATCTGGGGGCAGCAGTATTTCTACATCTTCACCCAGCTGCGCGACTATGGCGCCGGGCGCCGCCAGAACGACGTGATGACCGGCATCGCCGCGGAATACGACCGAGACCAGGCCAAGCTTCTGGCCGAGCATTTCGCCGGGCTCGCCTGGCCGGACATCCCGTCGCAGACCGAGGAGGGCGATGCCGCGCTTGCCGAAAAGGGCATCACCGGCGGGCAATGCAGCGCCTGCCACGGCAAATGGCAGGGCGACAGCCGCATCCCGCGGCTGGCCGGGCAGCAGGCGGGCTACCTCGCGCGGACCATGGAGGATTTCAAGACGGACGTGCGGATGAACGCGCCGGACAAGAACAGCACCATGAAGCAGCTCGACGATGCCACCATCGCGGCACTGTCGCGCTATCTCTCGGATCTCGACATCCAGTAGCCAGCGGGGTCAGCGGCCGAGCGCAGCCCGGGCCGCGGCGGTGGCGGCCAGATCGGCGGCCGTCAGCCCGTCGCGGCGGCGGCGCGACGCTGGCGCGGTCCGGCATTTCCGGATCGCCCGCGCCCCACAGCCCCTTCTCATGCACCCAGCCGCGGATGCCGTCCGCCGCGATGCGGCACCAGCCGGCCTCGCATTCGCGCAGCGTGGCGATCACGCCTTCCTGCGCCTCGGCGAGGACCTCGCCCGAATCCGAGGGGCTGCGGTGGATTTCCAGCATGTTCTCGTCGACGATCACCGTGCGGGTCCCGCTGAGCAGCACGTAATGCACCCAGCCGCCGAAGCCGTCGCGGTCGACCACCCGGCGCCAGTGGCCGTATTCGGCGGTCACCATCAAGGGCATGTTGCGGTGCTTGAACACCCAGTCGATGCGGTGGTTGGTCGACGGCCCGCGCCGGGCATTCGCCTCGGGCGCCTTCATCGACACCCAGCGGGGCAGGGGCAGGCCGGTTTCCGGGCCGGTGCTCTGCTGCTGGGCCGCTGCCGGGGCCGCCGCGGCAAGCGCGGCCGCCAAGACGGCCCTGTACAATGGTCTCATTGCCTTGCCTCTGCTCTGCCTGGGCTGCGGTTTAAATTGCCGCGCGCGCATCGGGGTTCTTGTGTCCCCTGTTCTAATGCCGCAATTTGCCATCGAATGGGGTTCAAGGAAAGACCGAGGGTGGAGAGAATGGGGCAGGACCGGCTGAAAGTTGTCGTGACCCGGCGGTTGCCGGAAGCCGTCGAGAAGCGTTTGGCGGATCTCTTCGACACGACCCTGCGCGAAGACGACACGCCGATGACCAAGGCGGAGCTGATCGAGGCGATCCGCACGGCCGACGTCCTGGTGCCGACCGTCACCGACCAGATCGATGCGGGGATGATCGCGCAGGCCGGCCCGAACATGAAGCTCTTCGCCAATTACGGGGCCGGGGTCGATCATATCGACGTGCGCACCGCGCGGCAGCGCGGCATCCTCGTGAGCTACACGCCGAACGTGGTCACCGACGACACGGCCGACATGGCGGTCGCGCTGATGCTGGGCGTCACCCGCCGCATTCCCGAGGGCCTGGCGCTTATGCAGTCGGGCCAGTGGAAGGGCTGGGCGCCGACCGCGCTGCTCGGCGGCCGGCTCGGCGGGCGCCGTCTCGGCATCATCGGCATGGGCCGGATCGGCACCGCGGTGGCGCGCCGGGCCAAGGCCTTCGGCATGGAAATCCACTACCACAACCGCCGTCCGGTGCATGCCTCGGTCGCCGAGGAGCTGGGCGCGACCTATTGGGAAGACCTCGACGAGATGATCCGCCGCGCGGACATCCTGTCGGTCAACTGCCCGTCCACCGCCGACACCTTCCATCTGGTGAACGCGCGGCGGCTGAAGCTGATGAAGCGCACCGCCGTGGTGGTGAACGTCTCGCGCGGCGAGGTGATCGACGAGGCGGCGCTGACCCGGGCGCTGCGCGCGGGCGAGTTGGCCGGTGCCGGGCTCGACGTGTTCGAGAAGGGCCCCGAGTCGACGACCCAGCTGCGCGAGCTGCCCAATGTCGTGCTGCTGCCGCATATGGGCTCGGCCACGGTCGAGGGCCGGATCGAGATGGGCGAGAAGGTCATCATCAACATCAAGACCTTTGCCGACGGCCACCGTCCGCCGGACCAGGTCATTCCCGGGATGCTGTGACGACAGGGGGCCGCGCTGCGGCCCCTTCGCGTTTCCGCCCGGGCCTCAGGCGCCGTGGCGCATGTCGACGGCGAAGAGGTCCTGGTCGGGGCGCAGCCGCTTCACCTGTTCGGTGACGTCGGTCATGTAGACCAGCGCGCCGAGGATGCCGCCCTCGCCGGAATTCACCGGCCGCATGTCGCAGCGCATGATCTTGGCGCGGCCGCCTTCGGGCAGGGCGACATGGTAGCTCTGCAGCTTGCCGTCGAAACAGGCATCGAGCCGCGCGCGGGCGCGGGTCTCGAACCGGTGGGCGCCGATCACCTCGGCCAGCGGCATTCCCATCAGCGAGATCTGCTGCCGCCCGAAATGCCGCGCGGTGTCCTCGCTGGTGGCGATGAAGCAGTAATCGGTGCCGATCAGCGACAGCCGGCCGGCGGCGAAAGCCACGTAATCCGCGACCGAGCCGCCGAATTGCGAGGCCCTGCGGCTCTGGGAGGGCGGGGCGTTTGCCGCCGGGGCGGCGGGGCTGCGCGGCCCCTGCAGCTGGTCGCCGCGGGGGCTGGGGCCGCGATCGCCGCCGCGTTCAACGCGCCGCTGGCCGGGGCGTTCTACGCCTTCGAGCTGGTTCTTGCCAGCTACAGCGTCGCGGCGCTGCTGCCGGTCCTTGCCGCCTCGATCGCCGCGACTGCCGTAACCCGGCTGATCGGCGGCAGCCACGGGCCAAGCCTGTTCTTCGCCGGGCAGATCCCGGTGGACGGCTACCTGCCGATCGCGCTTCTGGCGGTGCTGGCCGCGGCAGCCGGCATCCTCGTCATGCGCTCGGTCGCGCTGATGGAGCAGCTTTTCGCCCGAAGCCCGGTGCCCGGCTGGACGCAGCCGATGATCGGCGGGCTGGCCGTCGGCCTGCTGGCGCTCGTCTCGCCGCAGATCCTGTCCTCGGGCCATGGCGCGATGACCCTCGTGCTCGACAGCAACCTGACGGTCGGTGCGCTTCTGGCGCTGCTTGCGCTGAAGACGCTGGCCTCGGTCATCTCGCTCGGATCGGGCTTCCGCGGCGGCCTGTTCTTCGCCTCGCTGCTGCTCGGCGCCATCCTCGGCAAGGCCTTCGCGATCCTCTGGATGCTCGGCTTCGGGCTGCAGATCCCGATCGTGATCTTCGCCGTGGTCGGCATGTGCGCGCTGGCGACCTCGATCATCGGCGCGCCGATGGCGATGAGCTTCCTTGCCCTGGAAATGACCCAGAGTCCGCCGCTCGCCCTTGCCGTGCTGTTCTCGGCCCTGCTCTCGACCTCGATCGTGCGGCAGTTCTTCGGATTCAGCTTCTCGACCTGGCGCTTCCACCTGCGCGGCGAGACGATCCGCTCCGCGACCGATGTCGGCTGGATCCGCGATCTCACCGTCGGACGGCTGATGCGGCGCAGCGCGAACACGATGGCCGCCGGCGCGACCATCGCCGAAGCGCGGCGGCGCTTCCCGCTGGGCTCGACCAAGGCGGTACCGCTGCTCGACGAGAAGGACGGCTATGTCGGCATGTGCCTGCTGACCGACCTGCACTGGGACGGTCAGGATCCGAAGCAGCCGCTGGCCTCCATTGCCCGGTTCGCATCCGCCTGGCTGCGCCCCGAACAGACCGTGCGCGACGCGATCAACGCCTTCGCCCGCAACGAGGCCGACACGCTGGCTGTGGTCGGCAGCGACATGGCGGTGCTCGGCACGCTGAACGAACATTACTGCCTCCGGCGCTATGCCGAAGAGACGAACAAGCGCCTCTATCCCGCGCGGCACTGAAAGGACGCGGCTGGGGCTGCTCCTCCCGGCGGCGGCGGGCGGGGGCGCGCAGCATGCCCTATGGCGGATCGCGCAGGCGCCGGCCGGACGCTTCAAGCAAGCCGCGGAACCGGGGGGGGCGCCTCCGACAGCCTAGGCCGCGACATGGCGGAAATTTCGGGACATTCCCGGACGGATGCTCAGGTTGCCCTGCCCGGAACCGCAGCCGGATGCGGCAAGACGCGATATCAGCGGGGCTGTCACAAATTACGCACGCATTGACATACACAGCTTTCCAAATAAAACGATATGACCGTCCCAGTCGAGAAATGGGCGGAAAATGAGAACCTTATCAGCTTTGGGTTGTATTTTATGAAAAGCATCGTTTCGGCAGTTTGCCTGATGATCGGCACGGCCGTGGGAACGGCAGCCAGTGGAGCGACTTTCTCCTTCACCTACGTGTTCGACAGCTTCGCGAGCATTTCGGGCGACTTCATCGGCACCGAGGCCGGCGGCATCTTCACGGTGGACGACGTGGTGGCCACGATCACCGCGACGGGCGGCTCCCTCGGGGTTGCGTCCTTCCTGGTCGATACCACGGGCGGCGGCTATCACATCTCCGGCGACGTCGATTCCGATCCGGGCACCTTTGCCACGGACGGCTCCTTCTTCGATCTTGCCGTGATCGGCCTGCCCGAGAGCAACGTCTGCCTCAGCGCGCAGGGCTTCTGCCTCATCGGCAGCTTCGCCTCTGCTGCCCTGCCGGGCGGGGCCGCCAGCTACACGCTCAACCCCGCGAACTTCACCGAGACCTCGGCAGTGCCGCTTCCGGCCTCGCTGCCGCTGCTGGGCGCGGGCTTCGGCCTGCTGGGGCTTGCTGCGTCCCGGCGGAAGGCAGCCGCCGCCTGATCCCCACCTGCAGCGGTTCAGGGGCCGTCCCGTCCGGGGCGGCCTTTTCCGTCCGGGACGGACGGTTTGCGGGTTCGGCCAAGGGACCCGCCGGATGCGGCGCCATCATGCCGATCCGCCGCGGCCTGAATGGTCCCGGCAGCGCCCTGGTCCGGCACCCGGCCCGAAACGGCGCCCCCACAGATCGCCCCCTTGTCCGGACGCGGTCACAGTTGCTTCGGCGCATGTCCGCCATCGGCACGCAGCGCGCCGCCGGTGAGGAAGCCGGTCCCGCCGCCAAGCAGGACAATGCGGTCCCGCAGCGCCAGCAGGACCGAGGCGTAGATCCAGCTGACGAAGGCCGGATCGCTGCCGAAGAGCAGGGGCCCGGGCGTCAGCCCGTGCACCATCAGCGCGCCCATCAGCACGGCGGTGATCGTGTCGCCCGGCACGCCGAGCGCGATCAGCGGCACCAGCGAGCCGCCGACCGAGGCCGAATTCGCCGCCTCCGGCGCCACCAGCCCGTCGGGATGGCCATGGCCGAACTTCCCGGGCTCCTTCGACAGGCGGCGCTCCTGCGCATAGGCGATCGAGACCGCGACGGCGGAGCCCGCCGCCGGGATCGCGCCGATGAAGGTGCCGATGAACGAGCCGCGCAGCATCACCTTCCAGCGCGAGGCAAGATCCGCGAGCGGCACGAAGATCCGGCCGATCGGCGGGGCCTTGGCCGGGCCGCCGCGGAAATCGGCGAGGTTCTGCAGGATCTCGCCGAGGCCGAAGAGGCCGATGATCACCGGGATCAGGTTGAAGCCGGACTGCAGCGCGGGCACGTCCATGCTGAGCCGCTGCGCGTCGCTGAGCCGGTCGAAGCCGACCATGCCGAGCATCACGCCGATCAGCCCCACGACGGTGGCGACCAGCGTCGAGCCGTTCGAGGCGAAGGACAGCATGACGATGCCGAACAGCGCGACCGCGGCGAATTCCGGGCTGCGGAAATTGGTCGCGAAGCCCGCCAGCAGCGGCGCCAGCACCACCAGCATGGCAAGTCCGACGATGCCGCCGATGGTCGAGGCGGCGAGCGCATAGGTCAGCGCCTGCCCGGCCTTGCCCTGGCGGGTCATCGGATAGCCGTCGACCTGGGTGAAGATCGAGGCCGGCGTGCCCGGCAGCTTCATCAGGATCGCCGAGACCGAGCCGCCATAGACGCTGGCCATGAAGATCGCGATCAGGAACAGGATCGCCGGACCCGGCTCCATGCCGAAGGTCACCGGCATCAGGATCGCCAGCGCCATGGTCGAGGAAATCCCGGGCACCGCGCCGAGCACCAGGCCCAGCACCGCGCCGATGGCCAGCAGCCCCAGCATCGCCGGATCGGTGGCGAAGCCCGCGAGCGTGTCGAGGAAGGTCGTGAACAGCATGTCGTGCCCCGCTCAGGTCGGAAGGGGAAGCGCCAGGAGGCGGATGAAGACGAGATGGACGAAGGCCGCGGCGCCGATGCCGAATCCGAGTGCCGGCAGCAGGAGCCGCGGGTGCCAGCCGCCTCCCAGCCCGGCCAGCAGGGCGATCCAGACCGTCGAGAAGGCCGCGACGGCCGGGGCGGTGCCGAGGCCGCGCATGAGCGCGGGCATGGCGATGCCGCGCGGCCGGCAACCTGACGGTGAATATGCTCGGTGGCCTGGCTCGCGACCTGATTGACCCNCGTCGCTGGCGCGATCAATTTCCCTGGCGCGCGCATGGGCCTCATGACGATCCTGGCCACGCGACGCGGCTATCGCGAGCTCGGAACATGGGCCCGCCCGCCTCGGACGGTCAGAGCCTTCGGTATCGAGGGGACAGGCTCCCGCGGTGCCGGGCTGTCCCGCGCGCCGCCCGCCGCGGGACACACCGTTCTGGCGGTCATGCATCCGAACCGCCAGGCCGCGGCCCTGGCGAAGTCGCGGGCAGGGCCATCCGGGATGATCCGGCAGCTCAAGACTGCGCGGCAGCGCCGTGAAGGCGCAATCCCGGGCGGTGATCATCTTGAACGCATTGATCCTCGATGTACCAGCCGAGCTGCGCCCGGGAGAGCTTGCCCCCGCCTGGCCACGGCACTGGCTGGCGTTGCACGGCGAAATCCGGGAGCCGGACCGGCACCTCGAGCGCATGGTCCGCGAAAGGGGGCCGGAGCGATGGCGGGGCACGGGATAACGGCCATGACCGTTGCGGAGATGCTGATCCCCGTCGGCGGCAATCCCGGACGGATCAGGTCCGGGGCTGCCTTGGCCAGGACGTGCGGCGTCTGCCCCCTCCCGGCCTCAGGCGGCAAGGCCAGCCGGATGCGGCTGAACCGGGGCGGCAACCGGCAGGCCAAGGCCGCGATCTGCCGCGCCGCGACCGTGCGGAAGGGGGGCGACGGGAGAATGAAGGCCCATGCGGAACGACGCACGGCCGAGGGCAAGACCCGGCGCGAGATCGTGCGCTGCATCAAGCGGCCCGTCATCCGGAAGATGTACCGCCACCCGTGTGTGCCGCAGGAGCGCGCCGGCACCAATTGACGCACATGGGAGCTTCAACGCGATGATGCCTGCGGTCAGCGCACCTTCGTCGGCCCGCCCGCGAAGTGCCTTGCGCTGCGTCGACGGGTGCTGGCCGGAGATGCGGCAGGCCCGCCGTTCCGCAAGGTGGAACTTCTTCCGGAGGATGCCGCTTCGGGAAAGGTGGCGGGCATGGCGCTGAGGGTCCGCCCGTCCGGGGCCGAACCGCTCCGCCCTTCGTTCCTGGCGCGTTCGTGCGGCCGCACTGGCCGGTGGCGCATCCGCGCTCGCTCCGTCGGGATCAGTTTCCCGATTGCCTGGCCGGAGACTGCCCCCGTAGCTGCTCCCTCGCAATTCGGCTCGAACCGGTGGTGCCGCGATGGGGCAACTTGCTCGGGCCAGTGACGACCTTGGCGTGTTCCTGGCGCAACCGATCATGCGTCACGCCGATCGACCGTGCCGCTCCTGGCCCTGCGACGGGAGAAGGGCCGGCTGCCGCCTTGCAATCCGGCTTAGGGGAGGCCCGCTTTTCCGGGGGCAGGCCAACAGGACCGAACTGGCATCAAGGACAACTGGCTTCATCATGGCCGCTGTTTTCCGGGAAACAAGAGCGACTGACATCGCCTGAATTCAGCGCATGGATGGCCTGACTTCAGGCCAAGCCCGGACTCCGGGCGCAGCGGATCAGCGGCGGGCGATCATCGCGATGCGGATCAGGGCGCGCTCCATGAGGGCCATGGGCGGAGCGGCGCTGGAAGACCGCAGGGTCAGATCGGTGTCCGTCAGGATTCCCATGGCCGATTCCAGGCGCCGCATGCCCCAGGCCTGGGCCTGCCGCGCCATGCGGTCGCGGCGCGGGCCGAAGACGGGGGGCTTCATGCGGTTGAGCCCGGATTGCACCCCGCCGGGATCCGCGGCGGCGTAATGGAGCGTGCGGAAATGGCGGGTGGCCGCGATCGCGATGGCGACCGGCTGGATGCCCTGGGTTTCGAGCCGGCGCAGCAGCGGGCCGATCTCGGGGGTGCGGGCCTCGGCCACGACATGCAGCAGGTCGTCGAGATCGGCCTCCTGCGAGAGCGGCGCGACCGCCTCGATATCGGCAGGCGCCACCGGCGCTGAATCGCCCCGCTTGTAGAGGCCGAGCTTGGAGATCACCTGGCCGAAATCGCCGGGATCAAGCGAGCGGGACAGCGCCGCGAGCGCCTCCATGGCGTCGCGCGGCAGGTCGCGCAGGCCCTCGCGGGCAAGCTGCGCCTCGATTTCGGCCCGGCTGGGCGGGTCGTCATAGATGCCGAGCGCATAGGCATTCTTGTGGGTCTCGAAGGCCTTGCGCAGTTTGGAGGTTGCCTTCAGCGCGCCGGCGATGACCACCAGATAGGCATCGCCGGGGGCATGGTCCGCGAGGGCCGCGGCGATCGGGGCCTGCAGCCCGTCGGTCGCGTCCTCGACCAGCACCACGCGCTGGCCGTCGGCGAACATAGAGCGTTCCTTGAGCGCGTCATGCGCCAGCGCGGGATCGCGGCGCAGGTCGGCGGCGGCGATCCGGGTCAGGCCCAGATCGCTGTCCCGGCCCATCAGGGCGGCGACGAGGTCGCGGCGCTTCAGCGAGACCCGCATCGGGTCGGCGCCGTAGATCAGGATGCCGGCATGGCTGCGGTCCGGCCGCGCGATGTAGCCGGCGGCGTCCCGGGCCGCGAGCTTCATTCCCCGGCCCCGGCGGGAACGGAGAGGTAGAGCCGGTCGAGAATGCCGTCGGCGAGGATCACCATCAGCCGCCGGTAGGCGTCGCGCTCGGCGGAATCGGTGGCGACCGTGGTGCCGGTGGAGGAATAGCTGTTGAAGCTGTCATAGCTGCCGCTGGCGACGGTCGTGCCGTCGAGCGTGGTCAGCACGTATTGCGCTTCGCCCAGCAGGTTGTAGCGCCTCGTGTCCTGGTTGCGGGTCAGCGCGATCCGCTTGGTCTCGGTCTCGACCGTGACCGCGAGACGGTAGCGCGGCGCCTCGGGCGGGCCGAGCCGGTCCTGCAGGCGCTGGCGCAGCGTGAAGCCGTTCGAGGTCGCGGGGGTGTCGAGGATCACCGCCCGGTCGAGCGCGCTGCCAGTTCCGCCCGGGCCGTAGACCGGGGCGAAGCCGCACTGGCGGCGCTGCGCCTGCTCCTGCGCCAGCACAGGGGCGAGCGCGGCGACGAGGCGGTTGCCGAGGCGATGGGCTATCTGGACCGCTTGGCAGATGCCTTTGCCCGGCGCGGCAGCACCGCGGAAGCGCCTGCGGCGGAAGCCTACGACCTCGGCATGGTTCTGCGCGCCTCGGCGGACATGTTCCGAGACGAAGCGGCGGCGCGGGGCATCGCGCTGGATGTCAGCGGGGCCGAAGTGCTGACCCGCGTGCCCGCTCTGGCCGTGATGCGGATCGTGTCCAATCTGACGGTCAACGCGATCCGCCATTCCGGCGGCAGCCGGGTGGAGCTGATGCTGGAGGCCCGAGCCGAATCGGCAGAGGTCAGCGTCGAGAATGACGGAGCGCGGCTGACGGCAGAGGCGTTCTCCCGCTATCTGCTGCACGGCGAAAAAGGGGCGATGTCCGAAGGGGACGGCCTCGGCCTCGCGATCATCTCGGAGCTCTGCGCGACGCACGGGCTCGAGCTGTCGCTGGATGCGGCCCGGAGCACGGGCACCCGGCTGACGGTCACGCTGCCGCGGGCCTGACGCCACCCTGCGCGGATAGCGTGATTTATGCACAGAAGCTTCGATTGATCCGCGTGTAGCGGCATCGCTCGGCACATGGATGCCGACCCTTTTTGCATGATTTCTGTGGAGTTCTCATGAAGAACGCAAACGTGGTGATCCGGCCCTTTGACGCGGCAACGGATCTGAAAAGACTGTCGGCCATCTGGTTCGACGCCTCGCTGAAGGCGCACCCCTTCATCGGTGAGAAAAGGCTGACGGAACAGCGCAAGCTGATCGAGGAGGAGTATCTGCCGAAGGCGGAGACTTCCGTGGCTTGCCTTGACGGAGAAGCTGTTGGCTTCATTAGCCTTCTGGGAAGTTTCATCGGCGGGATATTCATCGCGCCGGACCGGCAAGGTCACGGTATCGGGCGCACGCTTATCGCCGATGCCTTGACCCGGAAGGACGAACTGTCCCTAGAGGTCTATACCGAGAATGAACAAGCCGTCCGCTTTTACAGGGCGCTCGGATTTCAAGAGGTTTCCCGGCGCGCGGTCGATGATTTCGGGTTCCAGTTCCCGAATGCGGCACTCCGTATAAAGAGCTGAGAACAGGTCTGGCAGGCTATTCCCTGCCAGGCCACATTCGCAAATGTCCGCTCCGTCCGCTCCCCGGTCGGCCAGCGCGTCGAGAATGCTGCCGAGAGGGTCGAGCCAGGGCCATCGCGTTTGGAACCCGCCGTCGCCGCGACCCCGGCAAGGACCAGCCGGTCCGGACCGCCGAGCAGCCCGCCGCAGACCGTGCCCGCGAGGATGCCGAGGAAGGTCACGGCTTCGAGCCGGCCATTGGCGCCGACCAGCTCCTCGGGCCGCAGCCGCTCGGGCAGCCAGCCAAGCTTCAACGGGCCGAAAAAGGCGCTCTGCGTGCCCATCAGGAAGACCAGCGCCAGGATGGCGGGAATGTTCTGGGCGGCCATCGCCGCGGTCGCCAGCGCCGCCAGAAGGCATTCCGAATGCTTGGTCCAGCGGATCATCCGCGCCTTCTCGATCCGGTCGGCCAGCGCTCCGGCCAGCCCGGAGAAGAGCACATAGGGCAGCATCAGGAGCCCGCCCGCGGCAAGCCCCAGCGTGGCGGCCTGCTCCGCGGGCACGGTCATCGCCGCAAAGACCACCAGCGCGGCCTTGATCAGGTTGTCGTTGAGCGCGCCGAGCATCGCCGCGAGATAGATGCCGAGCCGCGGGGCCGTCGGATAGGCTTTCCGGATCATTGCGCGTCCTCCGCCCCGGCGGTGCCGAGCAGCCGCAGGATGCCGGCCCGGATCGGGCCTGCATGCTGGATGGCAGGCGCGGGCAGCCGCCCGAACTGGGCGAAGGTCAGCGGCTGGAAGGCCGCGCCCAGCGTCATCGCGGTCAGCAGGTCGGGATCGCCTTGACGTATCTCGCCCTGCGCCTGCGCCCGGACGAGTGCGGCGCGCACCACCAGCAGCGGCGTCATGTCCTCGGGGCCGATCGCCCGCGCCAGGATGTCGTGCTGCCGCCCGAGCAGGAAGAGCACGAGGTCGGGATCGCGGTCGAACGTGTCGAGCAGCACCTGCAGATAGGCGCCGATCTTGGCGCCGATCGCGGCCTCTTCCGGCGCTGCCCCGAGAAGCCGCCCGGCGAGGCCGAGATAGGCGGTGCGGAACACCCGGACCGCCAGCTCCTCCTTGCTGTCCATGTGGCGGTAGAGGGCGGATTCTCCGACGCCGCAGGCCTTCGCGATGTCCTTCGTGGTGACCGCGGCATAGCCGCGTTCCGCGAAGAGCCGCAGCGCCATCCGCTCGATCAGGGCCCGCCTTTCGGTGCCTGCCTTTGCCATGTCCATTCCTGCCCGTTCCGTGTGTGAGTATTCACTCACATTTAGCCGTGCCCCGGCGCCGGGGCAACCGGGGCATCCGTCGGGCATTCCATACCTTTCCGGTGCGGCTGCCGCGGGGTCTCCGGAGGAAGGCCGCCGGAACCCGCCTCCGGCTTGCGCAGGGCGGACAGCGTTCCGCTGCCCCTGCTCCGGCCGGGACGCGGATGGCAGCGCCGGTTGCGGCAGCTCGAAGCCCCGGGATGCAGGCGGCGGCTAGGGACGCGGGCGGGGCTGCCGCGGCGGATCGCGCACCGCGCGGCAGAGGCGGTGGTCTGCGACGCCTCGCAGATGCTCGCCGGCAATATCGGCAAGGCCGGGGATCTGGTGCAGGATTTCATCGACTATGCCGGAACGACGGCGGCGGCCATGGAGGCCGCGCGCGATGCCGGGTTCGACCGCGCCGTCCGCGAGGCGCTCGACGCGGCAACGGAAAAGGCGCGGGACATGTCCCGCGCCTCCTGAGGATCAGTCGATGTCGAAGACCACGCCCTGGGCGAGCGGCAGCTCCTTCGAGTAGTTGATGGTGTTGGTCGCGCGGCGCATGTAGGCGCGCCAGGCGTCCGAGCCGGACTCGCGCCCGCCGCCGGTTTCCTTCTCGCCGCCGAAGGCGCCGCCGATCTCGGCGCCCGAGGTGCCGATATTGACGTTGGCGATGCCGCAATCCGAGCCGCGGGCGGACAGGAAGGTCTCCATCTCGCGCAGGTCGGTGGTGAAGATCGACGAGCTGAGGCCGCCGCCGACCGCGTTGTGCTGCTCGATCGCCTCGTCCAGATCGGCGTATTTCATCACGTAGAGGATCGGCGCGAAGGTCTCGCGCAGAACCGGGCCGTCATGCACCGGCATTTCGACGATCGCCGGCTTCACATAGTAGGACGTGTCCGGCCCGACGGCCTCGCGGCCACCTTCATGGACAATTCCGCCCAGAGCTGCCGCTTCCTCCAGCGCCTTGGCCATTCCGTCGAAAGCCGCCTTGTCGATCAGCGGACCGACCAGCGCCGAGGTCTCCAGCGGATTGCCGACAGTGACCGAGGAATAGGCCTTCTTCAGCGCGGGCACGATCTGGTCATAGACGCTCTCATGCACGAAGAGGCGGCGCATGGTGGTGCAGCGCTGCCCGGCGGTCCCCATGGCACCGAAGGCGATGGCGCGCAGGGCCATGTCCATGTCGGCAGACGGGCAGACGATGCCGGCATTGTTGCCGCCGAGCTCCAGGATGCAGCGGCCGAAGCGCGCGGCGACCTTCGGGCCGACGATCCGGCCCATCCGGGTCGAGCCGGTGGCGGAGATCAGCGCGACCTTGTCGCTCTCGACCAGCACCTCGCCCAGTTCCGGCCCGCCGACCAGCACCTGGCTCAGCCCCTCGGGCGCGTCCTCGCCGAAGCGCGCGATGGCACGGTCGAGCACCGCCTGGCAGGCCAGCGCGGTCAGCGGGGTCTTTTCGGAGGGTTTCCAGATCACCGGATCGCCGCAGACCAGCGCCAGCGCCGAGTTCCAGCACCAGGGCGCGCAGGGGAAGTTGAAGGCGGTGATGATGCCGACCACGCCCAGCGGGTGCCAGGTCTCCATCATGCGGTGGCCGGGGCGCTCGGTGGCGATGGTCAGCCCGTAGAGCTGACGCGACAGGCCGACCGCGAAATCGCAGATGTCGATCATCTCCTGCACTTCGCCGAGGCCCTCGGAGGGCGACTTGCCGGCCTCGATCGACACCATCCGGCCGAGCTCGTCCTTGGCCTTGCGCAGCTCTTCGGCATAGAGCCGCACCAGTTCGCCGCGGCGCGGTGCCGGCACCATGCGCCATTTGCGGAAGGCGTCCCGGGCCTTGGCGACCATCGCCTCGGCTTCGGCGGCAGAGTGCGTCGCGAGCGTCGCGACCGGCTCGCCGGTGACGGGGGAGATCACGGCCAGGCCGGTTGCCTCGAGCGATGCGGTGACGCCGCAGGCCTCCATGGTCTCGCGGGTGACGGTCGACAGCGGTTTCGTCAGCATGGTCAGGTCCTTGTCCTTGATGGGGTCAGGCCACGGCGCGGGCCAGATCGGCGCGCGCCCGGGCGAGCGAGGCAGCTTCGGCCTCGGCATAGAGCTGGTGGAGATCGGTGACAGGCGCGCCGAGATCTTCCTCGAAACGCGCGCGGTTGGGGTTGGCGGCAAAGGCCTGCGCCGCGCCGTCGCCCAGGTTCGACTGGAAGATGCCGGCCGCGGAAACCGGCAGGAAATCTTCGTAGGTGATCGGATCAGCGCGCAGAAGGCCCGCCGCGACCAGTTCCGCCGCGCTGCGCGACAGGTCCGCCTCGGTGGCGTCTCCCACGGGCGAATAGCGGAAATAGCCGTAGCCTTCGGTCCGAAGCGTCTCGAGGTCGTCGGGGAAAGCGGCGAAGCTGTCTTCCAGCGCGGCTACGTATTCGGCCGCGTTCGATCCGTCTGCCTTCGGCGTCACCTTGGCGCGGGTTTCGGCCAGCAGCCGGTCATAGAGCGCCTGCCCCTTCGGGGTCAGCGCCAGGCCGCGCTGCTCGATCTCGCCGAAGCGCGCGGTGTGGCTGCCCGGCGCATCGGTGCCGTCGGAGAGGAACGCGACCGGCTCTTCCAGCGCCTTGAAGGAGGTCTGGCGCAGCAGGATCGGAACCCGGCGCGCGGGCGGGCCCTCGATCACCGCCTTGGGCGCGATCCCCTCGGCGGGCATCCGCGCCTGCACCGCGTCGATATCGAGCGTCCGAGGCGTCAGGTGGTTGATGTGCGGTCCCTTGAAGCTGACCACATCGGCGACCAGCCGGTGCGCGTCATGCAGCCGGCGGTAGAGCGCGGCGGTGACATTGGCCTCGGCATGCCAGCGGAAGGTCTCCAGCGCCTCGGCGACGAAGGCCTGGGCATCCGCCTCGGACAGCCCGCCCTCGGCCTCGGCCTTCGCGATGAGGGCAAGGCAGGCAGGCGTGTAGATCTGCCGCGCAGCCAGCACCTCGGCCGCCTCGGCACGCAGGCGCGCGTCGCCGATCAGGTCGAGGCGCAGGAGCGAGGTGAAGACGCGGAACGGGTTCTTCGCCAGCGAGGCCGGATCGACTGGGCGGAAGGCGGTGGAATGCACCGGCACGCCCGCCACCGAGAGGTCGTAATAGCCGACCGGGACCATGCCCATGACGGCGAAAAGCCGCCGCATCGTCGCCAGCTCCCCTGCCGTGCCGAGCCGGATGGCGCCATGGCGCTCCTCGCTGATCCGGGCGAATTCGCCCAAGGTTTCCAGACGCGCCTTCTCGGCCGGGTCGGCGGCAAGGGTCTCGCCGTTCACCGCCTCGACCAGCCCGGCCAACGTGCCGTAGGCGGGCACTTCGGTGCGGTACATGGCCGACATGGCACGCGCGAAACGGGCGCGGATCTCGTCGGGGGAAACATAGGAATGGGTCATCGCGTGTCCTGCGGTCCTGTGCCGGTCGCCTGCATCCTAGACGCGGATGGCGGCCCGCCGCCAACGACAGTTGCACATGGCTTCATTCCCGTCCGGAATGGCTTGCGGCCCAAGCCATGCGCATGGCAAATGATGAATGATGTCCTCCCGGAGCCGTCCACGATGCTCGAACGCCGCAACCTGCCCGACCTGAAGCTCTTGCAGACCTTCGAATGCGCGGCACGGCACCGCAATTTCACCCGCGCGGGCGAAGAGCTGGCGCTGACCCAGAGCGCGGTCAGCCGCCAGATCCGCGAGCTCGAGGCGCAGCTCGGCAAGCCGCTTTTCGAGCGGGTGCGCGGCCGCGTCGTGCCCACGCCCGCGGGCGAGGTGCTGCGACGCCGCGCTGCACCTGGAAGCGCTCGCCCTCCATCGCCGCCGCCTGCCCGTCCGGCATGGCCATGGCCAGCAGCGGCGCGGCGGCACGGTCATCGATGGCGGCGGGCTGGCCCTCGAGCATCGCCCTGATCGTCGGCGCCGTCATGCGTCTTCTCCTTCTGTCGGGGCGGCAGCCTTGTTCTCGGTGCCGTTCTGGTTCGGCGGCGGGTAGAGCTGGTCGCCCTCTTCCGTGTCTTTCAGGCCCTCGCCGCGGCGGGCTTCGTTCGCCTTCATCCACGGCCCGCCCACGGCCTGGTTCAGCGCCTCGTAGCGCTCCTTGGTCGTGGCGGTCAGCAGCGCGTCGTAGTCGTGGCGCAGCACCAGACCGGCGCGGCGCTCGGCCTCGGTCAGGATGCCGAGCGCGGTCTGCGCCTCGACGAAGCCGCCCCAATGGCTTAGACAGTCGGCGCGGTAGTCGATCGCCTGCTGCTGGCCGTTCGCCTTCACGCCATGCTCGAGCATCTGCAGCTTCGACGGCGGCACACGGTAGAGCGCCGCGATCTGCTCGCGGTCCATCTTGCGGCTCTCCAGCAACTGCTGGTCGGCCGGGCTCATGCTCAGCGTCTTGATCTCGTCATCAGGCCCGACGATCGGGATGTCGCCGTTCTCCATCGCCTGGCGCAGCCGCCGGACCTTGCGCTGGTAGGCCTCGTCATCGTCGAAGTATTCTTTGACCTTCGCATAGCCCTTGATGTTGGTGCCGCTCGCCGCCTTGGCCGCCGCCTCCTGCCCGGCCAGCGCGATGCCGACCGACTCGGCCGCGACCGCAAGCGGGCTGCGCCCGGTCCAGCCGTCCTCGCTCATGTAGCGCAGATGGGCAATCACCCGGCCCGGCGCGCGGCGGTGGATCTCCGCCCCGTCCTCGAACTGGTAGAAGCGCTCGCGCCCGTAGCGCAGCGGCGTGATCAGGTCGTTGTGGATGTGCTCGATCAGCACCAGCTCGCCCGCCCCGTCGCGCGGCGCGTAGGCGAAGGCCTCGCCGCGCAGGCAGAAGGCATAGCCAAGGGCGAAGCGCGCCCCTATCGCCGCGACGCCGGGCGAGCTCTCGACGTTCAGGAGGTAGTTCGCCGGATGCTCCGGCACCGGCTCCTCGCGCCCGTCCCGTCCGCGGCGCATCACCTCGAGCGGCAGCTTCGACAGGTCGCCCGCGATCACCGAGCAGCAGGCCGTCACGGTGGCATGCCGCTGGGCGATGACCGGAGAAACCGGCGGCAGCCCGGCCACGCGGGTGCCCGACCCGCCGAAGCCGATCTCGCGCCGCCAGCCCGCCTCGGAGGACGTGCCCACGGAAGCGGTAACATCCGAGGCGGTGACGACCGGCTCCAGCCTTGCGGCCGGCGGTTCCTGGCGGAAAGGGTTCCAGAGTTTCACAGCGTCTCCAACTCGCGCGCGCGGATGCGGCCCTCGCCGAGCGTCGCCCGGCCGACCGCCATGATCATCGCCACCGCGGCGTCGATCCGGCCGCGGCTCCGCTTCTTGTTCGGCTTGATGTTGAGGCTGGCATCCTCGTCGCGATGGGTGTTGCCCACATGCTGGGCCAGCACCGGGTTGCCGCCATGGCGCAGGCGCCTGTCGGCGACCAGCTCCTCGACGCGCTGCATCGGCCGCGACATCGACGCGAAGCCCTGGCGGTGCTCGACCATCGGCAACCCCGCCGCCTCGAGCTCCTTCGCCATCTCGGCCATCCGCCAGGGGTCATAGGCGACCTCCTGCACGTCGAAGGCCGACTTGATCCACTTGAGCCGCTTCTTCACCTCGCCCCGGTCGATATTGCCGCCGGGATGCACCTCGAGCCAGCCTTCCTGCTGCCAGCCGATGTATTCCCGGCACTCGGTCTGGGCGCGGTGGATGAAGCCCGAGGGGCCCTCGGCGATGAAGACATAGGCCAGCAGGTGGACCTCCTCGCCGACCGGAACGGCGACAACGACGGCCGTCGTGTCGGTCGTGTCCGAGAGGTCGAGCCCGACCCAGGCGCGCCGTCCGTAGAGCGTGCGCGGATCGATGGCCGCATCGGCGCCGCCGCGGTTCCAGCTGTCGGAGGCGATCCAAGCCTCGGCGCCCTCGGTCCAGAGATTGAGGTGAAAGCGGCGGAAGTTCGGCATCTCGGCGGTGATCACCTGGGCGCGCTCGCCCGCCTTGCGCACGGCCGAGAGCGGCTTCGACACGCCGAGGTTCGGATTGCCCATCGCCCAGGCCGCCGGGTCCATCGGATCGCAATCGGCGGGCGGCTCGGCGACATAGGCGAAGAGGCTGTCGTCGTGGTGGCCGCCGCGCAGCACCTTCTCGGCATAGGTCCGCAGTTCGCCGCAGATCGAGCCGTTGCGGTCGTGCCCGGCGGTGGTGATCGCCCAGTCGATCGGCTGGGCGCGGGCGATCATCGACTCGCGGATGGTCTCGGCAAGCTCGCGGTCGGTCCAGCGGTGAAGCTCGTCGCGCGCCAGGAAATGCGGGTTGATGCCGTCCGAGCTGTCGCCGTCGCGCGACAGGCACTTCATCACGCCGTCGGTGTCGGGCTGCTCGATCTCGTACTTGTAGACCGCGAACCCGCGGCTCAGCAGCGGCGAGCGCTTCAGCGCCCGCTTCAGGCCCTTGAACAGGAGCCCGGCCTGGTCGCGGGTCGTGGCCGCGCAATAGCCCTGCGGCGCGGCCTCGCCGTCGAGGAGCTGCGTGTAGAGCATCGGCACGGCGGTGTCGGTGGTCTTGCCGTTCTTCTTGCCGACCTGGTGGTAGGTGTCGCGGAACCGGCGCAGCCCGGTGTCCTCGTGCTTCCAGCCGAAGACCGAGCCCATGCGGAAGACCTGCCACGGCTCGAGGATGAAGGGCTGTCCGGCCTTCGATCCCTCGCTGTGGCGGATCATGGCGGCGAAGCGGATGATCATGTCCGCGGCCCCGCAGTCGAATACCAGCCCGCGGGCCGCTCCCTCCTCGAGGTCGCGCAGGTGCCGCTCGCAGGCCAGCCGCACCAGCTCCCCCGCCACGACGCGCCCCTCGGCCACGTCCAGCGCGTAGCGCGACACGGCATGGTCAATCGGCTGCATCATTGCCCTTCAAGGCGCCCATGAGCTGCTCCATGAAGCTGCCCTGCCCCTCGCCGCTCAGCCGCTGCTCGTCGACCGGCGTCATCCCGAAGACAGCGCCGAGGCGCTGCATGGTGGCAACCACCTCCTGGCGCTGCTTCCAGACTGCGGTGTGCTTCTGCTGCAGCCCGTTGCGGGTCTTCACTTCGTACCAGCTGCCATAGGTCGCGATCTCGCCGGTGAAGCGGATGAAGTCCGCGCAGGCCTCGCAATAGGCGGCGAAGCTGTGCTCGTAGTGGCCCTCGAGCCGCTTCTTCTGCGCCATGACCGGAGCAAGCTGCTCCCAGACCTTCGTTCCCTCCGTCGACATCCACTCGGGAGCGTCCGGGATCTGGATCGTCGTCTCGCCCGCGAATGGAAGCACGTTCCGAGGTTCCGGCTTTGCCCCCCTCATGTCCGTTCACCTTGGGCTTTTTTCTCCAAATTGCCGCGTGCAGAAAGGGAGGGAGAGCGCCGGTCGTCAGCCGGGACCCCGGATTCTTGACCCACCCCCGGGGCACCGGCGCCATGCCAGACCTCGGCCGCCGTCTTGCGGCTGTGGCAGGGCTTGCAGAGCGGCTGCCAGTTCCGGCGGTCCCAGAACAGGGCACGGTCGCCGCGATGCGGGACGATGTGGTCGACCTCCGTCGCCGCGGTCACCAGGCCGAGCCCGGCACAGTCGCGGCAGGTCGGGTGCTTCGCCAGGAAGGCGGCCGAGGCCTTGCGCCAGGCGCGGCTGTAGAGCTTGCGCCATTGCCGTTCGGCATCGCTGCGCCGGTTCTTCGCCGCCGACTTCCCGGCCAGGCGCCGCGCTTCGTGCCCGGCACAGCGGGCGCACCCGTCCTGTGCCAGCTCTTCGCAGCCGGATGTGACGCAGATCAGTTTTGGCATGGCATGAGGTCGGAAAAGGAAAGCGCCCGCGCAGTTGCCTGCCGGGCGCATTTCCTGATCATGCACAAGTGATGGGCGCGGACGGACTTTAAGTCAATCCCCTTTCGCTCAGCAGGCCCGCAGCCGCTCCAGGACGGCGCCCAGAGCCTCGGCCAGCGCGCGGCGCGTCTCCTGCTTCTCCGCCCAGCCGAAGGCCCTGAGAACCTCGCTCAGCGACTGTCCGCCGAGGCAGACCCGTTCGGCCAGCGCCCGGTCGGGGATCGAGGCCCGGGTGCCGCGGGCCGACGGCCGGACACGGCCGGGGCGTTGTCCGCCAGCGCAGCCCGCGGCCTTGCCGGGACCGTCTGCGCGGGTCCGGCAGCACGCGGACCCGCGCCGGTGCTCCTGGTCAGGGATAGGCGGCGCTGTGGAAGTCGATCTCGAGCTGCTGCGCGCGGCCGAAGATGGCGCTGCAGCGGGCCTTTGCCTCTTCCGGCAGCTCCGCGCCGAGCGCGTCGAGGCTGTCCTTCAGCCAATGCGCCCCGTCGCGGAAGCCGTCGGAGACATGCATCCCGATCCAATGCGCCAGATCCGGGTCGGCGGGCATATGCGCGGCGACCGCATCGTTCCAGGTCAGGTACATCCATTCCGCGGCGAACATCGCGGCGAGAATTTCGGGATAGCTGCCGGTCTCGGCGATCTCCAGCATGCCGCCGCCGAAGGCGGCGACGTCCGGATGCGCCAGAAGCGCCTCGTCGCGGACGATCCCGCGCGCGGCGAAGACCCGCTCGAAATAGGCGATCTGCTCGTTGGCCAGCGCGTCGAGCACGGCGATCAGCTTGCGCCTCGCGGCCATGTCCGGGGCCTTGGCGACCGCCAGCGCGAAGATCGAGATCGCGGTCTCGACGAAGCCGCCCTCGATCTGCAGGTAGCGGTCGAAGACCTCGCGGGGCAGCCGGTCAGCGGCGATGTCCTGCACGAAGCGATGGCTGGTCATGGCCTCGAAAACCGCCGCGTTCTCGGCGAGGATCCGGTCGGACAGGGCGTCGGTCATGCCTCGAGCGCCTCCTGCGCGGTCTTGACGAAGGCTGCTGCGCGGGCCGGATCGACCGGGTTCCACCAGACGCCGCCCTCTTTCAGCGAGGAGGCGACGATGACGCCGCTGGTCAGGCCGAGGATCTCGCAGACATTGGCCTCGGTCACGCCCGAACCGACCAGGACCGGCAGATGGGTCGCCCCGCCGATGGTGCGGATCTCTTCGGTCGCGGCACTGTCGCCGGTGCGGTTGCCGGTGGCGATCACGCAATCGGCGTCGAAGAAGGCCAGGTCGCGGGTCAGCTCCTCGACCGAGCGGTCGGCGGTGATGGCATGGGCACCGTGCTTGACATGGCTGTCGGCGAAGATCTTCACGCCGTCGGCCCGCAGCGCCGCCCGGTAGCGCATCGCCTCGGCGGCGCGGCCCTCCATGAAGCCCTCGTTGGCGACATAGGCATTGGCCCATTGGTTCACCCGCACGAAGGCGGCGCCGCCCGCGACGGCGGTGGCGATGGCCGGGATCGGCGCATTCGCCAGCACGTTGATGCCGAGCGGCACGCCGAGCGCGCGGCGGATACGGTCGGTGATCACCGACAGGAAGGCGGCGGTCTCGTAGCCGATGTCATCGGGCTTGGAGAACGGGATGTCGCCGTGGTTCTCGATGATCAGCCCGTGGAAGCCGGCTGCGACCAGCGCTTCGGCATCGCGCATGCAGGTGTCGTAGAGGCTGTCGACCGCGGCGCCGCGGTAGCGCGGCGCGCCGGGAAAAGCCGGGCAATGCACCATGCCGATCAGTGCCTTGGGGCGCCCGAAGATGTCGCGGATCGCGTCGGAGGCGATATTGGAGATTGTCTGAGTCATTGGTCGTCCTGTCGGGATAACGGGGGAGGCGCGGGGCGCGCCTTGGATCAGGCGGGGCAGGCCCGGTTGATGGCGGTCATCAGCGCTTCGACGCGGGCGGGATCGACGGGATTCCACCAGACCGCATCCTTCTTCAGGCCGCCTCCGCTGCAGTCCCGCGACCGCAGACGCCGTCCCGCATGTCCGGCGCATCGGCAAAAGCGGCCGGGGCCAGCCCGCCGCCAGGTCCGGCAGACAGGGAAGGTCGCGCGATCGGCCGGGCCAGCCAAGCATCGCGGGAATGCGCCAGGATTGCGTCCCGCGGGGCGGCACAGAGATGCGCGCGACCGGCGACCGGCAAAAGGCCGGGATTTTCCGGATGGCTTGCAGGTCTCCGGCGGTCCGCTTGCGGAGTTGCCGCTCTCCGGCCGGCGCTGCTTCCGATCGGCATGGCAAAACCCTCCATTGCGAAGAACGTGCTGAAACCTGCCGGATAATATTTACGAATGATTATCTAAGGGAAAGGATTGCACGCGGACGATGTGCAATCAAGCGCGCAGGGCCGCCGGAGCGGCAAGGCACGTGCAGATGGCGCGCGATGCGCACCGGCGCACGGCGAAGGCCGGGTCCGGGCGGCCTCCGGACGCGGTTCCGAAGAATGGGGGGCGCTGGCCGGAAGGGGCCGCGCGGCCGGCCGGGGCTACTCGGCGACCTTTTTCACGAACTGGGATTTCAGGCTCATCTGGCCGATGCCGGGGATCTTGCAGTCGATGTCGTGATCGCCGCCGACCAGGCGGATGCCGCGCACCTTGGTGCCGACCTTGACGACCGAGGAAGACCCCTTGACCTTCAGGTCCTTGATCACCGTGACCGTGTCGCCGTCAGCGAGGACGTTGCCGACGCTGTCGCGGATCTCGCCGCCCTCCTCGGCAGCCGCGCCGGGCGACCATTCATGCCCGCATTCGGGACAGACAAGCAGGGCATCCGCCTCGTAGGTGTAGGCGGAGGAACATTCGGGGCACGGGGGCAGCTGATCGGTCATGCCATCGCCTTAAGCCCGCCGCCCGGATCTGGCCAGCGGAAAACGCGCCGCCTCAGCCGAGATAGACCCGGCCGCGCGGATAGCGCACCCGCGGCTGGCCGCGCGTCGCGAGGAAGAAGCCCAGCGTCAGCGGCCCGACCCGGCCGAGGAACATCAGGATCATCACCACGCCGCGGCCGATCCCGTCGAGCTCGGCGGTCGCGCCGCGCGACAGGCCGACCGTGCCGAAGGCCGAGACCACCTCGAAGGCCAGATCGGTGAATTCGCCGTCATGCGAGATCGAGATCGCGAACATCGCCGTCATGATCGCGATGGTCGAGACCGTGGCCAGCGCCATCACCTTGAACACGTCCTCGGGGCCGAAGCTGCGGCCGAAGGCGCGCATCACGGTCTCGCGCCGGAAAAAGGCGATGGTGGCGATGATCAGCACGCAGACCGTCGTCACCTTGATGCCGCCCGCCGTCGAGGTGGAGCCGCCGCCGATCACCATCAGCGCCATGGTCAGCAGCACCGTGGAATCGTGGAGTGCTGCGGTGTCCACCGAATTGAACCCCGCGGTGCGCGGACTGATCGCCTGGAACCAGGCGGCGCCGAGCTTGGCTGCGGCCGAATGCAGCCCGCCGAGCGTGCCCGGATTGCGCCATTCGAGCAGCGCGAAGAGCACCCAGCCGAGCAGGATCAGCACCGCCGAGCCGGTCAGCATCAGCTTGGAATGCAGCGTCAGCCGCTGCCAGCTGCGCGCCTCGGCGATGTCGCCCAGCACGATGAAGCCGAGCCCGCCCGCGAGGATCAGCCCCGGAATGACGAGGTTGATCACCGGATCGGCGACATAGCGCGACAGGCTGTCCGGGAAGAGCGCGAACCCCGCATTGTTGAAGGCCGAGACCGCGTGGAACAGCGCCATCCACAGCCCCTGCCCCGCGCCGAATTCCGGCACGAAGACCAACGACAGGAGCACGGTTCCGGCCAGCTCCGAAACCGCCGCCACCCAGAAGACCAGCCAGACGATGGTGCGCAGCTCGTGATAGCCCGACTGGTTCAGCTCCTCGCGCAAGAGCAGCTTCGACGGGATGCCGACCGGCACGCCGAGCAGGAACAGCAGCAGCACCGCGAAGGCCATCAGCCCGAGCCCGCCGAGCTGGATCAGCACCAGGATCACCGCCTGCCCGGCAAAGGTGAAGACCGAGCCGGCATCGACCACGGCCAGCCCGGTCACCGTCACCGCCGAGACCGAGGTGAAGACCGCATCCGCCCAGTTCAGGCTGCCGTCATGGCAGAGGGGCAGCTTCAGCAGCACCGCGCCCGCCAGGATGCAGCAGAGATAGAGCAGCGCCAGCGTCGCGGGCGGCGAATGCACCAGCCCGCGCGACAGCGCCGGAACGCCGCGGCGGATCAGGGCCATGGCAGGGTCGCCGCGAATTCGCGCAGGTCGGCGCGCCGCCCGAGCAGGATCAGAAGGTCGTCCTTCTTCAGCGTGCAGTTCTGGCCGTCGAAGCCGAGATATTCCGTGCCGCGCATCGCGCCGATGCAGCGCAGGTCGTGCCCGGCATGCTTCAGGTCGCAGAGCTGGGTGCCGTCGAGCTTCTCGGGGACCTTGAAGTTCACCACGTGGAAGCCGTTGCCGAGGCTGACATAGTCGCGCACGATCGGGTTGTGCAGCACCTGCGCGATATGCCGGCCGACCTCCACCTCGGGATGGATGATGCGGTCGACCTTCAGCTTCGACAGGATGCGGTGATGGGTCTTCGACGAGGCCTTGGCCCAGACCGTCGGCACGCCCATGGTCTTGAGGTTGATCGCCGCGATGATGCTGGATTCGAGATCGTCGCCCATCGCCACCAGCGCGGTGCCGCAATCGCCGATCCCGGCCTCGCGCAGCGCCTCTTCGTCGCGCACGTCGATGATCGCCGCGCGGCTCAGTTCGTCGGCCAGCGCATTGACGCGGGCCTCGTCATTGTCGACGCCGATGACGTAATTGCCGAACCGGATCAGTTCGCGCGCGACCGTGGCTCCGAAGAGTCCCAGCCCCAGGACGGCGAAGCTGCCGCTCTTGCGGGGGCCGGAGGGTTTGAGAAGCGCCATGTCCGCCTTCCTTGCTGTCCTCAGCCAAGGCGTATTGCGCTGCGTGCGCCGGAGCAAGGGGTCTGGCCCTGCCCCGGCGGAAGACGCAGGGGGACTGTGCCCGGCTGCCTGCGAAAGCGACAGCCGGCCACCGGATCAGCCGCCCGCGGCGGGCGCCATGCCCGCCACCGCCGCCGCGGCCACGAGCGCCGGATTGCTGCCGTCCCCGGCGATGCCGGAGAGGCCGTAGGCGGCGATGCCCCCGGCGGCGGCAGCGCCCGCGATCGCGTCATTGCCGCCGATATTGAGGATGGTCAGCGGCCGCGCCCCGGCGGCGAAGCCGCTGGCCTGGAGCTGGAACAGCTGTTCGCCGAGATCGACGACCAGATCGCCCGGATCGGTGACGGCGCGGGCGCCGCCGAAGGCGAAATTCGCCAGCGTCCCGGCGCCGAGCCCCCAGGCATCGGCGAGGATGTCGACATAGGTGTCCCCGCCGGTGAAGCGCCCGTCATTGTAGGGCGGCGGCGGATAGAGCCCTCCGGTGGCGGAATGCAGGTTGCCCGTGTCGCTGAGGCTGTCGCCCAGGATGACGACGCGGTCATAGCCTGCCGGCAGCGTGGCGGCGGCCAGCGGCGCGGCAAGGCAGAGGGAAAGGCCGAGGGCGGCCGCGGAAAAGGCAGAGGTCATGAAGGCTCTCTTTCGGAAAAGCGATGCCCTCACGGTAGCACGGATTTCCGCGCCGCCCTACTTGAACGGTGCCATGCCCGCCCGGGCCAGCTCGTCGGCGCGCTCGTTCTCGGGATGCCCGGCATGGCCCTTGACCCATTCCCAGGTCACGTCATGGCGCGCCCGCGCCTCGTCGAGACGCTTCCACAGGTCGACATTCTTCACTGCCGAGCCGCCTGCCGTCTTCCAGCCCTTGCGCTTCCAGCCGGCCAGCCATTGGGTGATGCCGTTCTTCACATAGGCGCTGTCGGTGACCAGCGTCAGCTTGCTGGGGCGGCTCAGCGCCTCCAGCGCCGAGATCGCGGCCAGAAGTTCCATGCGGTTGTTGGTCGTGTCGGCCTCGCCGCCGTTCAGCTCGCGTTCCTTGACGACGCTGTCGCCCTCTCGGGCAATCAGGATCACGCCCCAGCCGCCCGGGCCGGGATTTCCGCTGCAGGCGCCGTCGGTATAGGCAAATAGGTCAGGCATGGGCTGTCACGATCACGAAATTGGAGAGGGTGCCGTCAAAGCCTTCATCTGCGCCGGTGTCAATCTCCAGCCGGGAAAACCCGGTCCGGTGCAGCAGCTCGGCCAGGGCCCCTTCGCCGATATAGGCATAGCGGCGCCCGATCCGGTCGCGGGCCGTGCCGGTCCCGGTCTTCATCGCGATCAAGAAAGGCGCGCCGGGTTCCAGCGCGGCATGGATGTCGGCGACATGGCCGGGCAGGGCGCGGGCTTCGGCATGGAGCAGGCTGAAATGCGCCCAGATCCCGTCGAAACGGCCGAGGCCGGGAAGGGCGGAGAAGCCGGCCACCGTGACCTCGAGCCGGTAGCGGCGCATCGCTTCGGCGGCCATGCCCGCGGAGGCATCGAGCGCCACGGCGTCGAAGCCGCGGCCGCGCATCCGGGCTCGTGACCGAGACCCGGGTGTTCTGCCTCGACCGGGCGGCGGAGCGTGCCTTCGCGCCCTACTGGTACCTGATCCGGCCGGTCAGCGGGCTGATCCGCCGCCGCCTCCTGGCCATGGCCGCCCGCGCCGCCGAAGCGGCGTGACAGCTGGCCCCGTGGCGCCGATGGCGCTAGAAAGGGAGCAGGAGGAACGCCCATGCGCCTGACCGAAATCGAGTACCGCGACGCGCCGCCCGTCGAGGGCTACGGCCCCGGCTTCTTCCGCATCGGCGGCGAGGTGATCGAGGGCGGGCTGCTGGTGCTGCCGGGGCTGCGCCGGACCTGGGGCGGCTATGGCGAGCTGGCGACGATCCTGAAGCATGCCGGGCAGATCGACGTGCTGTTCATCGGCACGGGGGCAGAGATGGATTTCCTGCCGCGGGAGCTGAAGGCGCAGCTCGAGGCGGCGGGGATCGGCGTGGAGCCGATGGCCAGCCCGGCGGCCTGCCGGACCTACAACGTTCTCCTGGGCGAGGGCCGCCGCGTCGGGCTGGCGGCGCTCGCCGTCTAGGCCTCAGCCGCGGCCGCGATAGGGCGGCACGCCCTGGTCCGGAATCCAGACGCCCTCGGGCGCCGCGCCGGTCTGCCAGAACACGTCGATCGGGATGCCGCCGCGCGGATACCAGTAGCCGCCGATCCGGAGCCAGCGGGGCTTGAGCGTCTCGACCAGCCGCGACGCAACCATGAGCGTGCAGTCCTCGTGGAACGAGCCGTGGTTGCGGAACGAGCCCAGGAACAGCTTCAGCGATTTCGACTCCACCAGCCATTGGTCCGGCACGTAGTCGATCATCAGATGCGCGAAATCCGGCTGCCCGGTCATCGGGCAGAGCGAGGTGAATTCCGGGCAGGTGAAGCGCACCAGGTAATCCATCCCGGCGCGCGCATTCGGCACGCGTTCCAGCGTCGCGGCCTCGGGGCTGGCGGGCATCTCGTTGCTGCCGCCGAGCTGGGTCAGGGCAGAGAAGCGCTCTTCGGTCATCAGTGTCCTCCGGCTGAGGGATCGGGGGCGAAATTCTTTTCGGGCTCCGAAACCGCGCTGACCGCGGCGTCGCGCGGCAAGCTGAAGGCCAAGGCCGACGGCGGCAGCCGCGGCGCGGAAGAAGCCCTCAAGATCACCGAGGACAACGAGCGGCTGATCGGCTCGGTGCTCCTGGGCAACAACCTGGTGAACATTCTCGCCACCTCGCTGACCACTGCCCTGTTCACGCGGGCCTTCGGCGACGGCGGCGCGACGCTGGCGCTGGCGACGCTGATCATGACCTTCCTCGTGCTGATCTTCGCCGAGGTGCTGCCCAAGACCTACGCGATCACCAATGCCGAGGCCGCGGCCGCCGCCGTCGCGCCGCCGATCTCGATCATCATCCGCGTTTTCTCTCCGGTCGTGATGGCGGTGCGGGCACTGGTGCGCACCGTGCTGAAGCTCTTCGGGGTGGAGACCGATCCGCAGAACAACGTGCTGGCCGTGCGCGAGGAAATCTCGGGCGCGCTGGCGCTGGGGCATTCCGAGGGCGTGGTCGAGAAGGAGGACCGCGACCGGCTTCTGGGCGCGCTCGACCTGGCCGACCGGACCGTCGAGGAGGTGATGAAGCACCGCTCCGAGATCGAGATGGTCGATGCCGACGCGCCGCCCGCCGNAGGTGCTGGCGCAGTGCCTCGCCTCGCCGCATACCCGGCTGCCGGTGTTCCGCGAGGGGCTTGAGAACATCATCGGGGTGATCCATGCCAAGGACCTGCTGCGCGGGCTCGCCAAGGCACGCGCCGAGGCCGACGATCCAGCTGCCGTGGCCGAGGATTTCGATTTCCTCGAGGTCGCNGCGGAAGCCCTATTTCGTGCCCGAGACCACGACGCTCGACGACCAGATGCGCCAGTTCCTCAAGCGCCACACCCATTTCGCGCTGGTGGTGGACGAATACGGCATGCTGCAGGGCCTGATCACGCTGGAGGACATCCTCGAGGAGATCGTCGGCGAGATCACCGACGAGTTCGACACCGGCGAGACGCAGGGCATCGAGAAGGCGCCCGACGGCCAATACCTGGTCGATGGCTGGGTGACGATCCGGGACCTCAACCGCGCCAATGACTGGCAGCTGCCGGATACCGAGGCCAACACCATCGCCGGGCTGGTGATCCACGAGGCGCAGATGATCAGCCCGAAAGCACGAGCAGCCCCAGCACCGCGAGCGCGGTGATCCAGAAGGCTGCATCGAAAGCCGTGGTGGCGGTGTCCATTCCTTAACGTCCTTATGCCTGTCTAGGGGTCTTATGATAGGGCGCAATGACGTGTTCAAGAAGGACGGCGGATGAAGGTTGTTCAGCTGGGCGAGATCGCGGGACCGGTGATGGCTTTCGGGCGGCCCGCGTCGAACCTGCAGGCGGTGATGGCGCTGATGGGGCAGGCGGCGCGGCGCGGCGTGGCGCGGGAGGCGGCATCGCCGACATTGCCGGAGGTGACCTCGACCGCCGGGATCTCCAATCGCCGTCGGGGAAACGGTCTGCCGGACCGTCTCCTGACCCTCCTCGATCTCGTCAATTCCAAGGTGGATCTTGCGCCGTGAGCGGGCCGCGCCACCGGTCCGAGCGCAGCGGCGAGCGAGGCGCTGAAGCAGCGTGGATCGCTGACGGTCTGGTTCGATCCCTCGATGCAATGGGACGCGGTGCCGTCCGGGCGTCGCGGCCGACAACGGGCCTATAGCGACGCCGCGATCCAGGCTTGCCTGACCCTCAAGATCCTCCTCGGGCTGCCGCTCCGCCAGGTAACCGGCTTCATGGCAAGCCTGTTGGAACTGTCCGGGCTGGGGTGGTCCGTGCCGGACTTCAGCACGCTGTCACGCCGCCAGAAGACATTGGACGTGACCGTTCCGTTTCGCGGTTCGAAAGGTGCCTTGCACCTGCTCATCGACAGCACCGGCATCAAGGTGGAAGGCGAAGGTGAGTGGCACACGCGCAAGCATAGCGGCTCGAAACGAAGGGCTCGCCATTGTCCTCGGACCAATGGCGGACATGGCTCGCGGCGCAAGATCCACCTCGGGATCGATGAGCAAACATTGGAGATCCGGGCTGTCGAGGTCACCTCCAGCAATGTCGGCGATGCCGAGCCGGTGAGCGCCACCGGTCCGGGCGAACCGGCGAGGGATGCTGCCGGAGCTGCTCGCCCAGATCCCGGCGGACGAGGAGATCGCCACCGTCACGGCCGACGGCGCCTATGACGCGCGCGGCTGCCATGATGCCATCGCGGCCCGCGGCGCGGCGGCGGTCATTCCCGCAACGCCAGGCCCTGGAAGCCGGACACGGCGGGAACTCGCGCACGCAACGAGATCCTGCGGGCGTCGAAACACCTGGGCCGGGCGCTCTGGCGGAACTGGAGCGGGTACCATCGCCGCAGCAGGGTCGAAACGAAAATGAACTGCGTGAAGCTGCTCGGGCAGAGGCTGATGGCCCGCGACTTCGACCGCCAGGTGGCCGAGGTCCAGATCCGGGTGGCGGCCCTGAACCGCTTCACTGCCCTCGGCATCCCGACGACCGTGGCCATAGGATAAGTGTGTCCGGGGAAAGGGGAATTGCGGTCATCAGCTGATTTGCGCAACAGCGCCACGTGAAGGCGACTTCGGGAGCCGGGTCTGCCACGTCTTCAAGACCCCGCTCTGGCGCAGCGCAATCCGTCTGGAAACGGATGTCCGGCTTGCTCCGATTTGCATTCAATAGATACGTCTTGCCGCAAGGCGGGCCAGCTCTAGGCCCCATGATCGCGTGGTGAGGCGACTAGGTCGGCGCCTCTCCCGCGATCATGGGGCCTGAAGCTGCATTTGATGCAGGCGTCGATTAACGGCAATCTAGAGCCCAAGACGATGCGCCATCCGAATGCAAATTGAAAGGCTCCGGCAATGCCCTCCCTGCTCCATTTGCGCACCAGCCCGGCGCCGCGCGAGACGCTCCCGTCCTTCATGTCGCGCCTCGCCGCTTGCAACAACGTGAGCCTGCAGGATTTCGCGATCGACATGGGCCTGCCCTTACGGTGGACCCTGCTCGGCCGCGCTGACGGGATTGCCCGGCTTTCGGAAGTTTCAGGGCTGGCGGAAGACGAAATGCTGGAGCTCCGTTCTTGGACCAGCATTCCCGTCGGGAGCGTCCGCATGCAGTTCCGCGGCGAGTTGATGGTATCGCGCGCATTGCGCAATCCGCTCATGCGCGGCTGTGCCGATTGTCTCCGCGAGGACCTGCAAGCGTCCCCGGATGTTCCGCTGTCGGCGATGGCCATGCACGGCGACTGGCAGTTCCGGGAGACCTCGGTCTGTGTCCGTCATCGACGGAAGCTCTCCGATCTCTGGCAGGAGGCCAACCTGGTTGCGCGGCAGGACGTCTAGGGCCAGCTTGGCGGCCTCCTGAACCGGATTGCGGACGGCGAATTGCAGGGCGGACATGCGGAGCCCAGCGCCTATGATCTCTGGCTCGACAGGCGCCTTGCGACCGGGCGCGATCCAACTTGGCTTGCGGAGCATTCCATTTTCGCGGCAGCGACTGTCTGCCGCCACCTCGGACTGAACCTCGTCGACGCGGAAAGCCTTTCCGCTTCGGGCGGCGACCTTGCGGGCGAAGCCCAGGCGGCAGGGTTCGGGGTGCTCAGCCGCGGTCCGCAGGCCTTCAGGGCAGCTCTCGACGCACTCGCTGCCGCTGCCGCAGGATCCGGTGCCAAGCCTCACGCGGCCTTCGGCAGCCTCCATGAGATCTTCCGGAAGAATTACGCTGACTTTCCCGAATTCGACGGGTTCCGGGACATCTTGCGGGACTGCGTCCTCGACCACTGGCCTTTTGCGGCATGTGCCACCGTTCTCGGAAAGGTCCAGCAGGAACGCAGGCTGCAGTCGGTGCTGGCCGCATCCCAGGCGACGGGAGCGGACCCGATCGTCATCCAGGCCCTTCTCGTCGAAGCGGGAGCGCTGGCGGCGGATGATCCGCGCAGCTTCGCGCGGCAGACCTTCGATGCCCGGCGCCATGGCGGGATGATTGCCGAGATTCCGCAGCTCGTCTGCATCTCGCGGATGTGCGCGGAAATGGGAGCCTCCAAGCGGGAGTTCGAGTGCCTGGAGGCGGATGGCGTCCTTCACCCCGTGATCCGGAACCCTTTGGTCAATAATCGGTGGCGCCTGTCAGATGGCCTGCACCTTGTCGAGGAGCTTCTCGCCACGGCGTGTCCGGTTGCCCGGGACAATGACGCCTGGGAGACGCTGCAGGCAGCGCGCCGCCGCATGGGCATGGGGCTGAGGATCCTGTTGGAGGGGCTTCGCCGCGGCATGCTGCGGGCCGGACAGCAGACCGGCCGGTCAGGCTATGCGGCGCTCCTGATCGCAAAGGAAAACGTCGACTGTCTTGCCCGGGCATTCCAGGAGGTACAGCCGGAAAGGGTGCCCGGCGCCCTGGCCCTGTCCGCATTTTCCCGGAGCATCGGTCTGCGGGATCGCAGCTGCTTCCGGTCCCTCGTGGAAGACGGCCACACTCCCGCCAGCGCCATCCGGCATCTCGCCACCGGACCGGCCCTCCCTGCATTGAGCGAAGCGCATGTGGCGCAGTTCCACCGCCGGTTCGTGACCGTGCCCACCCTGGCGGCCGAACTCGGCCTTCATCGAAACACCGTCCGGACCTGCCTTCGCGACGCGGGCGTGCCGCGCTTCTCTCCGGGCGGGAAGGATTACGGGAACATATACCTCCGGCAGGATTTCGATTTCCGCATCTTCTTGCGCCGCTAAAGTACTCTGCGGCGATTCTGGGGCAAGGTCCGTTCCGGAAGCTCCGGACAAGCCGGGCGCGGGCGCCGCGCCATTGCAACCACATCCCCTCGCCAAGGTGACCACCCTCCAACGAGCGTGCGGACGTGCCTGAGACATGGGTAGGTTGCCTTCTCTTGAGTTGGGCGCACGCCCCAAGACAACTCAAGAATTTTATCTTTTTATTTCAACTTCTTGCCGTAGATCGGAAGACTTTCACCTCCCAATCCGAAGAAATCTGTTGACAGGCATGTGCAAGCTTATGCACGAAATGTGCAAACTTATGCCTTATTGGCAATTATAGGTGTGATGGTGGGTGATAAGAGATTCGAACTCCTGACATCTTCGATGTGAACGAAGCGCTCTACCACTGAGCTAATCACCCGGTAGAGCGCTCTCTAAAGGGATGCTCCGGGAGCTGCAAGAGGGTTTTCGGCAAAAAATGAGATTCCGCAGCGGCAAGTCCGCAGGGCAGCGCCGGGGCGCCGCCCTGCCCGGCCGGTCAGGCGGGAAGACCCAGCCGCTCGCGCACGATGCGGGCGAAATCCTCGCCGCGTTTCTCGAAATTCGGGTACTGGTCGAAGCTCGCCGCAGCCGGGGCCAGCAGCACGGTCTCGCCCTCTCCTGCCTCGGCCATGGCCTGGGCCACCGCCTGTTCCATCGTGCCGCTGATCTCGTGGTCGAGCCCGCCGAGCTGCAGCGCGAAGTCGCGCGCCGAGTGGCCGATCAGGTAGGCCTTCACCACCGCGCCCAGATGCGGCGCCAGCGCCCCGATGCCGCCATCCTTGCCGAGGCCACCGGCGATCCAGCGGATCTTCGGGAAGGCCTGCAGCGCCTGGGCGGCGCTGTCGACATTGGTGGCTTTCGAGTCGTTCACATAGGTGACGCCCTTGGCTTCGGCGATGATCTGGCTGCGGTGCGGCAGCCCCTGGAAGCTGAGGAAGCCGGCCTCGATCTCGCGCGGCGCCAGCCCCAGCGCGCGCAGCGCGGCATAGGCCGAACAGGCATTCTGGTGGTTGTGGCGTCCCGGCAGGCCGCGGATGCCGCGCAGGTCGATCGAGCCCGCCTGGCGGCCCTTACGGTATTCCGACAGGAAGCCCTTGCGGGCGAAGACGTTCCAGCCCGGCCCGTCGAGCTTCTTCGTCACGCTGATGCGCATCACCCGGTCGTCGCCCGGCGCCTCGGCGAGCTGGCCCGCGAGGAACAGGCCCTCGTCCTCGTCGACGCCGACCACCGCGCGGTCCGGACCGCCCTCGGCGAAGAGCCTGCGCTTGGCCGCGAAATAGCCGCCCATGCCGCCATGGCGGTCGAGATGGTCAGGCGAGAGATTGGTGAAGACGGCGACATCCGGGGTCAGCGCGCGCGCCAGGTCAGTCTGGTAGCTCGACAGCTCCAGCACGATGACGCCGCCATCGCCCGGCGGATCGATGTCCAGGACGCCGCGGCCGATATTGCCGGCAAGCTGCGCTTCGCGCCCCGCCTCGAGAAGGCAGTGATGGATCAGCGCCGTGGTGGTGGACTTGCCGTTCGAGCCGGTGATCGCCACCACTTTCGGCGGCACGTCGAATTCAAGCCATTCGCTGCCCGCCAGCGAGCGGAAGAACAGGCCGATGTCGTTGTCGACCGGCACGCCCTCCTCCAGCGCGGCCCGGACCGCCGGATGGGGATGCGGATAGAGATGCGGAATGCCGGGGCTGACCACCAGCCGGTCGAGCCCGCGCAGGGCCTCGGGCTTGGTCAGGTCGCGGATTTCGTGGCCCGCCTCCTCGGCCTTGGCACGGCCTTCCGGGCTGTCGTCCCAGCAGACCGCCTCGGCCCCGCCCTCGCGCAGCGCTGCCGCCGCCGAGAGCCCAGGGCGGCGGTTACACACCTCAGCCCGGACAGTTCGAACAGGCTCGCCACGAAGCCTGTCGTCTGGCGGAGCGGCAGCCCGAGAAGGACCTTGAAGGTCAGGCAAGCTTGGATTGCGGCATCACTGTACGCCTGCTGGCGGCCGCGACGCCCGGACGGCACCGTCTCCCACTGCATCGAGGGATCGAACCAGACCGTAAGCGATCCGCGCTGCTTCAGCGCCTGGTTATACGCGGGCCAGTTGGTGGTCTTGTAGGTCGGCTTAGGCGGTCTGCTCATGCAAGCTCGCTACTACATTGGATTCACGAAGTGAATCCCGGAGCATCTTTGTGCAACAACGCCACGTCGCGGGCAACCGTGGCGCCGGTGGCGCCGCGAAAGTGCCGGAGACGGACGGCTTCGACGCCGAGGCGGCGGCCCATGCTGCCTTAATGAGCCGCAAGGGCGACCGCTTGGAGTTCACGCTGGTCCGCGCCAGCGGATCGAACGGTCCGGGCGGGGACCGTTCGAAGGCGCAGATGGAGAGCTTCCTCGTATCGCTGAAGACCAAGCTGGTGCACCGCACCAGGTTCCGGTCCCGCCGCGAGGCCAAGGCGGTGCTGTTCGAATGCATCGCCATCTTCTGCACCCGCCAGCGCCGCCACTCGAGCATCGGCTGCCGGACACCGGAGCAGGCAAGGAGCGACATGGCCGCCGCGACGGCCGCATAGCGAATATCAGTCCGGTCCGGGATCCGGGGGCAAGGCCAGATCAGCTGTCAAGTTCCGCATCCCAGTAGAGATAATCGACCCAGCTTTCGTGCAGGAAGTTCGGCGGGAAGCGGCGCCCCATGTTGCGCAGCTCCTCCGAAGACGGCTGTCTCGGCGGTTTCTTGAGGGAAAACCCCACCTGCTTCAGCGTCTTTGAGCCTTTCTTCAGGTTGCAGCGCCCGCAGGCCGCCACCACGTTTTCCCAGGACGTGATCCCGCCGCGCGCACGCGGCACCACATGGTCGAAGGTCAGGTCGCCCTTCGATCCGCAATACTGGCAGCCGAATTCGTCCCTCAGAAATAAATTAAAGCGCGTGAAGGCCACGCGCTTTTGAGGTTTGACGAATTCCTTGAGAACGACCACCGACGGTATTCGGATCTCGGTGGTCGGGCTCCTGACCACATGGTCGTACTCGGCTATGATGTTCACCCTGTCGAGGAAGGCAGCCTTCACGGCTTCCTGCCACGGCCAGAGTGACAGCGGATAATAGGAGAGCGGACGGTAATCCGCATTCAGCACCAAGGCCGGATGGTGTTTGAGACTATTGGGTTCTCGGACGAAAGCCGTCCTGAAATCTGCCTGCATGGGTGAAGTGTCCTCGCCCTGTCTGCCCGTCGCGGCACCAGAGCGGGCCGTCCCACCCTAGCTATCCTGACTATATATCGCGTTTTCCACGGCACAAGTCCCGCAACATGCGGTATAGTTCAGGTATCCAATAAACATGTTATGCGACGCTGGCGTGACAGGGCGGGGACTCAGGCCCCCGCCTTGCCCTCCATCTGCTGGCGCAGGAAGGCCAGCGCGGTGCTCAGGCCGTCGGGATCGATGCCGTGGCCGGTGCCCTTCATGGTATGGGCATAGGTCTCGAAGCCCGCCGCGCTCAGCGCGTTCCCGGCCTCCTGCATGGCCGAATAGGGCACGACCTCGTCGGAATCGCCGTGGATCAGGATGACCGGCGGCTTCACCTTGGCCTCGGCTTCCAGGGTCTCGGGCTGCATCAGGCGGCCGGAGAAGCCTACCACGCCGCCGATCGCCTCGTCACGGCGCGGGGCGACATGGAGGCTGAGCATCGTGCCCTGCGAAAAACCGAAAAGATAGAAATTTTGGGGACTTACCCCGGTCTCGGCCAGAGTGTCGTCGATGAAGCCCTGCAGGTCCCCGACCGCCAGCGCCATGCTGGCCCGGGCCGCGGCTTCGCTCGATCCGTCGATCCAGGGCAGCGGGAACCACTGGAACCCCATCGGGTTCCCGGCGCAGGGCTCGGGCGCATCGGGGGCCAGGAAGAGCGTGTCGGGCAGGTAGCCGCCGAGCGGCTGCGCAAGGCCCAGAAGGTCGGCCCCGTTGGCACCGTAGCCATGCACGAAGGCCACCACGGTCTTCGTCTCGCCCGATTTCGGCTCCACCCGTCCGACGGTCAGCTTGCGCGTCATCTCATGCCCTCGCGTTGCTTTTCCACCCGGTAGTAGGCCCAGAGCAGCCGTGCCGCAACCGCGCGCCACGGGCTCCAGGCTGCGGCCATATCGCGCAAGATCCGTTCGCTCGGGCGTCCGTCCAGCTCAAAAAGCAGGCGCGCCGCCTCCTGAAGTGCCAGATCTCCGGGCGCGAACACGTCTGCACGGCCAAGGCTGAACATCGCGTAAATCTCCGCGGTCCAGCGGCCGATTCCCGGAACTGCGACCAGCGTGGCGATGACCTCTTCGGACGGGACCTCGCGCAGCGCGGCAAAGCGGATGCGCGACGCGGCCAGTTCGCGGGCATAGCGGATCTTCTGGCGCGACAGGCCGCAGGCGCGCAGCTCTTCGTCCCCTGCCCCGAGGATCTTGCGCGGACCGGTCAGCCGGGCGGCCTTCAGGCGGCCCCAGATGGCATCGGCCGCCGCGACCGAGACCTGCTGCGAGACGATGGCCGACAGCAGCGGCTCGAACCCGTCGCGGCGGCGCCGTCCGCGCCACCATCGAGGCGATGTCCGGAGAAGCACTCGCGGCCTTCCTCGGACGCAGCCGCCATGGCCGCGGCGCTGCTGCGCAGAAGGGCTGCCGCCACGGGCAGCGCGCGCGGCAGCTCGCCGGAACCTTCGGCACCGGGACGGTTCGGGTTCCTCGTGCCCGGATCGAAGAATTCGACCGTTAAGCGATCGATCCGGGGGATCGATCGTAGGGAGAATGCGGGCAAGGTCACCGCGTGGCGGTCGAAAGCGCTGCCGCGCTGCAGGCGGCTGACGAAGAGCGGGGAGGGAAGCAAACAGCGTGGGGCGCTGTTTGCCCGGCGAGCGGGGCGCTGATCGCGGCGGTCTGCCTGGCGGGGACCGGCACGCGCCGGGTGACGCGGGCGCTGTCCGGCCTGTTCGAAGGGGCCGTCAGCCGGGAATGAGCGCCTGCGCGCCACCGGTCCGGGCGCAGGCGCGAATGGCAGCCGGGCCTGGCGGAAGGCGAAGGTCGAGTGGGAGGCCTGCTCTGCCCGCGATCCGGCCGACGGGGACAGTGCCCGGGTCCGGCATCTCTCTCGGACGGATCGCGGTCGATGCCTCGCTTCCGGACGGCACCGTCATCCGGACCCGGCCGGACCGCAAGGCCAGGAACATCCCGGTTCTGGCGGCGATCCGCTGCCCCGGCAGGGCAGTGCGCAACGATGTCCCGAGAGGGGGCGTGCGCCGCGACGGGCAGAAAGTGCTGTTATCCATCAAGAACATGGGCGGCGAGAGCACCGCGGCCCGGGGCCGGTTCCCCGCCGATCCCGATGCCCGCGGCCTCGGACGGCCCGAATGCGCCGTCGTCGACCGCACGCCCGGGCTCGAAGCCGCGCTCGTGGCGCTCCGGGCGAAGACCTGCCGATCCAGCGCTGCACGGTTCACAGTGAGACCGGGAATGCCACTGGTCCGAATGACCGGTCGAACCCGGACCCTCCTGGCGCAGGCCCCCAAGCGCCTGCACGGCGAGCTGGCCGAGGATTGCCGCGACCTGATCCATGCCGGCACCGACGCCGGGGGGAGCTCAGGCGCAAGATGTTGCCGCGCGCAAATGGCGCCTCAAGTGCCGGGCGGCGGCCGGCAGCCTGGAAGGGCCGGGCGACCGGCTCTCCAGCGTCACCTGGCTCGATCCGCCGCAAAATGGAAACCTGCGGGGACGACCAACGCGACAGAGCCCCTGAACGAAGCGTTCCGCCGCCGCATCCAGCCCCGGACCGTGCTGCGCTGCGCCGGGACCGTGCCGATGCTGCTCTGGGCGCTGCTGGCCTCCGGGCAGGGCCGATCGGCATTTTCCAACACATTCGCGACACGAGCCGATGGTCCCCGGCGGCATCGGATTTGTTCAGGCGCGAGGACAGGACCTTGTGGGCAACCCTCGCATCCACACAGGTCACGGCCAAACCCGGATCGCTCAGCGACCGCTGGAGCGAGACCGACAGTTGACTGCTTTCGTGAACAGTCAGCACCGGTACAATCCGCTTCTCTGTGGAAAACCTTGCCACGGCTGCAGGATCGCAGGCGACGCTCCTCCGGGCCTGGACGGCCCCGGTCTCGTCGACGACACGGATCGAAAATTCCTTGACGGATACATCGAGCCTGGCATCGTGCTTCATGGTCGTTCTCCTTCCAGCGACGTCATGTGAGGCTGAGGGTACCGGACTTCGCTCGCCATCGGGGAGCGACCGGCCAAATCACGCCATGTCGCCGGATGTCGGCCAATTTGTCGGCAGGCTAAGCTACGGCATCGATTTCATGTCAGGCGGCGATCTGCAGTTCCGGGTCCGGCTGCCATGGGCCTCGTCCGGCACCAGGAGCGCATGCGATGAGTGCGGGCGTCTTTCTTTGCAGTCGCCGATCCAGGCACCGATTCCCTTGTGAACCGGCATTGTTGCAGAACTCGCGGGCTTCCGGGATTCACGGCGTGGATCCGGTGGGTTGAGAGCCTTCCATGACGAAGATCGGCCCGTCACGACGCGCCGCCCCCGCAGACAGCCGCCGCGCCCTGCCCCAACGGGACGCCCCGGGCCTGGCGGCGACATCACCACGACCGGTCCGCCGCTGCGCCGAGCGGCAAGGCGGGAAGGCAGCAGATCAGGGGGGCAGCCTGAGATCCGTCCGCGCCGGGGTCATTCGGACCATCCAGCCCTCCCGGCCGGGAGACCACAAGTTTCATTTGGAGCAGGCTGCCGCCGTGGCAGCTTGGGCCGAAGGAGGCTGGATCGACGGAAAGCCGCTGTGGAATGCCGGACTGCCTCGGCCACCTCCGTCGGCATTCCGGCTGCCATGCCAACCCGGTGACGCAGGGCGACCCGGCTTGCGTCCGCTGCCGTCAGTCCGCCGTGGCGCGGCAACAGGCGGCAACATCTCCCGGTTGAAATGCCGTCACGCGCTCCTCCGCCACCGTCCCGGTCCGACGGGGCCCGGAGGCCTCCGCTCTTGCCTCATGGCTTCGACAGCTCCCGCTGCAGGATGGGAGCCATCACGCAAATCGGCGTGATGGCGGGGGATGGACCGCACCGCCCCGGGCTGTCAGGAACCGCGCCCGAGCATGGCCGCCCCTTGCGCTGCCGTCGAACCTGAACGGATATCCGGCAGACCGGAATGCGGCATCTCGAGACCCCGACATTGCCGGGCAAGGTCCGGCACGGAGCCGACCGAGCCGCGCACGGCACCCCGATGCGCCCTGCCGCGCCCGGTTGCCCCATTTCCGGCCCTCAGCGGCCGATCCCGGGCCGCTGGCCGTGATCCCGGCGCAACGCTTTCCGGGACGCCGGGGCCCGGGAGCAGCGCCTTGCCGCCAGCGGTCCGGTGCCTCAGGCGAACCAGGAGGCCTCCACCTCTGCCGGGGCGATGCCCGCAAGGAAAAGCTCGGTGCCGTTGCTGAAGCCCACCAGCGTGCCGCCCGCAGTGGACAGGAAGGACCACCCGGAAAAGCCGCCCGGATCCTCGCCGGCGAGCTGCACAAGGTCGCCATCGCCTGCGTCGAAATCGAGGATGATCAGCCGCGTGCCGGTGCTGCCGTCCGGCGCGCGGGCGGTGAAGACGAAAGTGTCCGCCCCGAGCCCGCCCCAGGCCGTGTCGATTCCGGGACCGGTGCCGCCATCGAGCGTGTCGTCGCCGCCGCCGCCGTCGAGATAGTCCGACCCGGCCCCGCCCGAGAGGCTGTCATAGCCGCGCAGGCCGAAAAGCGTGTCGTTCCCGGCGCCGCCATCGAGCGTGTCGAAGCCGGCATTGCCCTCCAGCCGGTTGTCCGCGTCATTGCCGACCAGCCGGTCATGCCCGGCCGAGCCGCTGATGCCCTCGACATTGCGCAGCACGTCCATGCCGCGGCCGGTATCCTGCGCATAAAGCCGGTTGAGCGAGACCGTCACCGCGATGCCGCCCGCATAGGAGACCATGTCGAACCCGTCGCCGCCATCCATCACGTCATCGCCGTCGCCGCCGCGCAGGTAGTCGTCGCCCGCCCCGCCCCGCAGCGTGTCGTTGCCCGAGCGGCCCAGAAGCGTGTCGTCGCCGCCCATGCCCTCGAAGATGTTGGCCCAGGAATCCCCGGCGAAGCGGTCCGCCCAGGCGCCGCCGCGCAGGTTTTCCACCTCCTCGAAGAAATCCCGGCCCTGCCCGGTCTGCTGCGCCGTGTCTTCGAACAGGTCGACCCTGAGCGGCCCGCCGTCGAGCAGCACCCAGTCGGAGCCCGGCCCGCCATAGAAGGCGTCGTCGCCGCCGCCGCCCTGCAGCGTGTCGTCGCCCGCCTCGCCCATCATCAGGTCGTCATTGGCGCCGCCGATCATCAGGTCGTCGCCGTCGCGGCCGTAGAATTCGTCATCGCCGCCATTGCCGGTCATCGTGTCGCCGAAGGGCGTGCCGATGAAGCTGTCTTCGCTGGCCGTGCCGACATAGCCGGCCTCCGCCAGATCGCCCGCCGCCGATCCGGTGATCCGGTCATGAGAGCCCAGCAGCCCGGTGTCGTGGACCAGCGTTCCCGCATCGGCGTCGTAGAGGAAGAACTGGGGCTGGCCCGAGCCCTGCACGGCGGTGATCCTGAGCACGCGGTCCTCGGCGCAGATTGCCAGAACGGTGCCGAGCCCGACATATTGCAGGTCGGTCACCGCGCCGCTGCGGATCGACATCACCGACAGCACCCCGGTCTGGCCGATGGCGAAGGCGAAGCCGCCGATCCGGGCCATACCGCCCTGGATGCCGTCGGCGAACTGGCCGATCCGGGTCAGGCTTCCATCCTGCTCCTGCCGCCAGAGCAGGCCCGCCGCGGTGCCGATCAGCAGCCGCCCGGACCCGTCCGCATCGAGCCCCGCAATGCCGCCGCCGACCGCAATTTCGGCGACCTCCTCCAGCTGTTCCTCGGGATCGGCATCGGCGGCGATCTTCAGCCGGTAGACCTTCGTTTCCGTGCTGCCGTAGAGGACGCCCCCCGCGCCCACCGCCAGCCCGGTCAGCGCCACGCCGAAATCCGCCACCTCCAGGGTCCGGCGCTCTGCCAGATCGGCGAGCAGGACGCGGCCGTCATCGGTGGACAGGAACACGGGCATCGGCGACCTCGCTCAGACAGGGTTTGCACGCACGAAGCGCGGTATACGGCGAATTCACCATATCCGGCTTAACGCCGCCCTGCCGGATGATTTGCATTTATGATTAATGCGACCAATCCGGCCTCCGCGGGGGCACCGCTTGACCCCGGGCCGCGCATCGGGCATGGCGCGCACACGACCAATACCCGCAACCGGGCGTTCCGTGGGCGCCAAACCGACGAGGAGGACCTGAGATGTCCCAGATCACCGTCACCTTCCCCGATGGCAATACGCGCGACTACCAGGCCGGCATCACCGCCGGCGAGATCGCGGCCGACATTTCCCCCTCTCTCGCCAAGAAGGCGATTTCGGCGCAGCTCGACGGCGCGCATTGGGATCTGGCCTGGCCGATCGAAGCCGACGCCGCCATCGCGATCAACACGCTCAAGGACGACGCCCCGGCGCTGGAGCTGATCCGCCATGACCTGGCGCATATCATGGCCCGCGCCGTGCAGGAGCTCTATCCGGACGTGAAGGTCACCATCGGCCCGGTCCGCGACCATGGCTGGTTCTACGATTTCGACCGCGAAGAGCCCTTCACCCCCGAGGATCTGGGCGCCATCGAGGCGAAGATGAAGGACATCATCAACGCCCGCGACGCGGTCCGCACCGAGGTCTGGAGCCGCGCCGACGCGATTGCCCATTACGAGAAGACCGGCGAGCCCTACAAGGTCGAGCTGATCAACCGCATCCCGGGCGACGAGCCGATCCGGATGTACTGGCACGGCGGCTGGCAGGATCTCTGCCGCGGCCCGCACCTGCAGAATACCGGGCAGGTCCCGGCGGACGCGTTCAAGCTGACCCATGTGGCCGGCGCCTACTGGCTGGGCGACAGCACGCGCCCGATGCTGCAGCGGATCTACGGCGTGGCGTTCAAGAACCGCAACGACCTGAAGGCCCACATGCAGATGCTGGAGGAGGCCGCCAAGCGCGACCACCGCAAGCTGGGCCGCGAGATGGACCTGTTCCACATGCAGGAAGAGGCCCCTGGCCAGATCTTCTGGCACCCGAACGGCTGGAAGATCTACACCACGCTGCAGGACTACATGCGCCGCCGCCAGGAGCGCGACGGCTATGTCGAGGTCAACACGCCCCAGGTGGTGAACCGCAAGCTCTGGGAAGCCTCCGGCCACTGGGAGAACTACCAGGAGAACATGTTCATCGTCGAAGTCGACGAGGACCATGCCCGCGAGAAGACCGTCAACGCGCTGAAGCCGATGAACTGCCCGTGCCACGTGCAGGTGTTCAACCAGGGCCTGAAATCCTACCGCGACCTGCCCCTGCGCATGGCCGAATTCGGCTCGTGCAACCGCTACGAGCCCTCGGGCGCGCTGCACGGCATCATGCGGGTGCGCGGCTTCACCCAGGACGACGCGCACATCTTCTGCACCGAAGAGCAGATCGAGTCCGAGACCAAGAAATTCATCGAGTTCCTCGCGGGCATCTACGCGGATCTCGGCTTCACCGACTGGTCGATCAAGCTCTCCACCCGCCCCGAGAAGCGGATCGGCACCGAGGAAAGCTGGGACCATGCCGAGGAAAGCCTCGGCAATGCCTGCAAGGCGGCCGGCTATGATTACGAGATCCAGGAGGGCGAAGGCGCCTTCTACGGGCCGAAGCTGGAATTCGTGCTGACCGACGCGATCGGCCGGGACTGGCAATGCGGCACGCTGCAGGTCGACCCGAACCTGCCCGAGCGGCTGGACGCGAACTTCATCGCCGCCGACGGGGCCAAGCACCGTCCGGTGATGCTGCACCGCGCCGTGCTGGGCTCGTTCGAGCGCTTCATCGGCATCCTGATCGAGGAACACGCGGGCAAGCTGCCGTTCTGGCTGGCGCCGCGCCAGGTGGTCGTCGCCTCGATCGTCTCGGATGCGGATGACTACGTGGCCGAAGTGGTCGCGGCCCTGAAGGCAAAGGGCATCCGCGCAGAGGCCGACACCCGCAACGAGAAGATCAACTACAAGGTCCGCGAACATTCCGTGGGCAAGGTTCCGGTGATCCTCGCCTGCGGCATGAAGGAAGTCGAGGAGCGCACCGTGACCGTGCGCCGCCTCGGCGAGAAACAGACTTCGCAGGACACGCTCGACGGCATCGCCGCCGCGCTGGCCGCCGAGGCAACTCCGCCGGATCTGCGTTGATCGTGCTCGGAACCGACGCCACCGACCTGCTGACCGCCGAACGCTTCCTGCGCTTCGGCGGGCTCGAGGCCGGGCCGGAATACGACACCGTCACGCTCTGGGTGGATTCCGCCGAGCTTGCGGATGACGGGGAAGACGGCAGCGGCAACCCGCTGTTCGACAGCCTCGTCGGCATCCCGAAGACGATCGAGACCGGCCCCGGCTGCCTGCGCTACTGCATCACCTTCCGCGACTGCCTGTCCTATGCCTGGCGCGACGAAAGCTACGGCCTGCCGGAGGACACGGACGCGGAGGACGGCCCGGAAGCCGGGGCGCCGCTGCTGCGGCAATACCAGGGCTCGGCCTTCCTCGACTACGTGGCGCAGGCCACCCGCGCGGGCGAGGTGCTCGACGTGCCGTTCCTGCATTTCGCGGTCTGCACGCTCGATGCCACGCTGGACGTCGCCTGCCTGGCGGCGCCCGAGGTCACGGCCGAGATGATCGCGCCGGACGATCCCGGGCCGAAGCCCGGGCTGGGCAAGCCCGGACGCTGAGCGCTCAGAGCAGCGCGGCCTGGACGGCCTTGTCCCAGCCCAGATGGAGCGCCTCGCCATCCTCGATGACCGGGCGCTTGATCAGGGCGGGATGCGCGAGCATCAGCTCGACCGGCTCGCCCGCGCGCTCTGCCTCGGAGAGGCCGCGCCAGGTGGTCGAGCGGGTGTTCATCAGCGCCGGGCCGAGCCGCCGTGCCGCCGAAGCCGCCGAGGATCACCGACACCGGATCGTCGCTGGCCACGGCCGCGACCATGTCGAAGGTCGCGATGCCGTCGCTGCGCCGCTTCGGCTATGCCGACAGCCTCAGCTCGGGCGCGATCGCCGCGGGCGGCACGCTCGGCATCCTGATCCCGCCTTCGGTGATCCTGATCCTCTACGGCATCCTGACCGAGAGCGACATCGGCATGCTCTTCCTCGCGGGCATCATTCCCGGGCTGATCGGGCTCTTGTTCTACGTGCTGGCGGTCGGCGCGGCGGTGAAGATCAACCCCGCCCTCGCCCCGGAGATGCCCGAGGCCGACGATGCCCCGATCGACGGGCTCTACGGCGTGATCNCTGTCGGCGGCGCTCNTTCGCCTTCATCATGATCGGCATCTATGGCGGCTTCTTCACCCCGATCGAGGCGGCAGGCATGGGCGCGGGCGCGGCGCTGGTGATGGTCACCGCCACCGGCCATGCCGGCTGGTCCNGAGATCTGGCAGTCGCTGCTGGAGACCGCCGAGGCGACCGCGATGATCTTCATCATCGTCATCGGCGCCGAGGTGTTCTCGAACTACATCAACCTCGCCGGGCTGNCCCGATGCGCTNGTCCGAGCTGATCTACGACATGGAGCTGAACGCCTGGGCGGTGCTGGCGGTGATCATCGTGATCTACCTGATCCTCGGCTGCGTGCTGGAAAGCCTGTCGATGATCCTGCTGACGGTGCCGATCTTCTACCCGCTGGTCCGGGGGGCTGGCGTGCCGCCGAACGGATCGCTTCGATGTCCCGGGTTCGGCGCAGATCCTGCCAGCTGGTGGGGTCGAGGCGGTCCGGATCAAGAGCGGCGGCACCCCTCTGAGCAGGGCGTTGCGGACGGCCCGGGACAGGCTGGTCCGCAGGCGCGCCAGATCGGAAGCAAGCAGCCGCGCCTTGCCGGAGTTTTCCGGCATCACGTCCGGTCCGCGTGTCGGCGGCGTCAAGCGCCGCTCGGAAGACAGTCTCTCGGAGGAACCGGCATCTCGCCGGACCCTGTTCCCGCCTTCGACGCCCTCACGCATCCGCGGCGGGATTGTCGGCCTTGGCCGCCGGGTCCGGGCCGCAGGAGACGGTCCGGTTGCTGACGGCTGCCCCTGGCGTTGTCTGGATCTCGGCCATGGCAGCGGTCCCGGCGCGCGGAGACTCCCTCACCGGCAAGGGCTTGTCCGCAGCGGCGACTGCGATCCACGGTTGGTGCCCGTGCGGGCCTGTTCGCACGGAGCGGGGCAAGGCGATTGCGCATGGACCCGGGCCGCGCAAGGCAAAGGTTGTCCAGGCTTTGAAGCTGGCAGCCGCGCTTAGCGCAATTTGGCGGCCCGGCTCGCCCTTCCGGTAAGTGCCTCTGCGGCAGGAGCATCGCTCCGGAAAGCGCCGCCTCCCTGCGCCCCCGGATTGGCTCCGTCGGCATGCGCGGCGCGGGCCGGATCGCTCTCCGGACTGCGGCACGATCCGCGCACAGTGCGATGATCTGAGCGGTCCCGAAGGCAAACATGCGGCGACCGCGGAGAGACCTCGGCGGCCCGGCACGCAGTATGACGGCAGTGGCAGCGGTCGTTGGCGGGGGTGTTGGGAGACCTCCCGGAGCGCGGGTCCCCGGATGGACAGACAGCCCCGCCATCCGTTCGCTGTCGAGGCCAAGAACCGGCCGTCGCCCGCCTGCCGGGGCGCGGGAAGCCATCCAGACCGGCGTTGCGAGAGACCTTGGCGTGATGCCGTTGCAGCTGAAGGGCTGGCGGCTTGCGCTCGCGACGCGGGTTCGGCCGAAGCGATCCGGCGCCGCCGAACTGGCGGAACTGCGCCCGGAGACACGGCGCTTCGCGGGAAACGGCGAGGCCATGCGGAAAGCGTCCCTGCCGACCGGGTCAGCCGGGTGGCCCATTTCGGTGCCATCGGTCCGGGACCGGTGGGCGACGGAACAAGGAGCGCGAGGCCGGAGGGCATCTCCGCCCACGCGTCCGCAGAGGCCATCCGCATGCGGTCCGCTGGCCTGGCGGGATCGGGCGCGAAGCTGCCCCGTGCCCCGTGCCCCGTGCTTCCGGGCTGCGCCGGTTGGTTCCGTTCCTGGCGCGCCGGGCGGTCAGCCTGGCCGCGGGCCGTGATCACGCCGCGGGATTGCGGCCGGACGGGCCGGATGGCGCGGTTTGCCGAGGCGGTGGAGCGGGCGCGCGGCTGGCGCAAGTAACCAGCCGGAAAAGGAAAAGGCCGCCGCCTGGACAAGCGGCGGCCTTCTTGCTGCGCAGCGGGGCGCTCAGCGCAGCAGGCCGAGCGGCACGGTCACGATGCCGGGGACGAGCACCAGCAGCACCAGCACGGCAATCTCGGCGAAGAGGAAGGGCAGCACGCCGGTCATGATCCGGTCGAGCCGCACCTGTCCGACGCCCGCCACCACGTTCAGCACGTTGCCCACCGGCGGGGTCAGCATTCCGAGCGCCCCCGCGATGGTGAAGACCACGCCGAAATAGGTCAGGTCGATCCCCGCCGCCTTGGCCAGCGGAATGACGATCGGCATCAGGATCAGGCTGAGCGGGGTGAAGTCGAGAACCATGCCCAGAAGCAGCGTCAGCAGCACCACCATGCCGACGAGCAGCCGCGGGTTGTCGAGGAAGGGCGACAGGAAGGCGATCACCTGGTCGGGCAGGTTGGCGATGGTGATCAGCCAGGCCGAGACCATCGAAGTGCCGATCAGGAACATCACCACGGCCGACGTCTTGCCGGCTTCGACCAGCGCCTCGTAGAAGGCTTTCGCCGTCAGCTCGCGATAGACGAAGGCGCCGACCGCGGCGGCATAGACGGCGGCGATCACCGCGGCCTCGGTCGGGGTGAAGACCCCGGCCCGCAGCCCGCCGATCACCACGACCGGCAGGACCAGCGCCGGGATCGCCAGCCAAAGCGCGCGCAGGGTCTCGGCGCGGCTCTTCTTCTCCAGCGTGGCGAAGCCGCCGCCGCGCGAGACGAAGCGCCAGGCGACGACCAGCGACAGCGCCATCAGCGCGCCGGGGACGATCGCGGCCATGAAGAGTCCGCTGATCGAGATATTGGCAATGGCGCCGAAGACCACGAGCGCGATCGAGGGCGGGATCACCGGGGCGATCACGCCGCCTGCGGCCAGCAGCCCGCCCGAGGGGCCCTCGGGATAGTTGCCGAGCTTCATCATCGGGATCAGGATCGCAGCCAGCGCGGCGCTGTCGGCGATGGCCGAGCCGGAAAGCGAGGCCATGACCAGCGAGGCGGCGATGGCGACATAGCCGAGACCGCCATTGACATGGCCGAAGGCCGACATCGCGACCTCGATGATCCGGCGGGACAGCCCGCCGCGGTTCATCAGCTCGCCTGCCAGTATGAAGAAGGGGATCGCCAGAAGGATGAAGTTGTCGGTCCCCAGGATCATGTTCTGGGCGACGATCTGGGCGTTGAAATAGTCGAGATGCAGCATCAGCGCGATGCCGCAGCCGATCAGCGCCCAGGCGATCGGCAGGCCCGCGACGATGCCGAGGATCAGGACGGAAAGGAAGATGACGAAGGTCACGGGGCGGTCACTCCGCGATGTCGGCGGAAGCCGCCTGGAAGAAACGGGCCGACGGCATGCGGCCGGTGAGGATCAGCGCCATGCGCACCGCCACCACGGCGGCCAGCGCGGCGCCGGCCAACGTCGCGACGACATAGATCGTCGCCGAGGGCAGGCCCGAGATCGGATAGGAGGCGGAGAAATTCAGCTTGGCCTGCATCCAGGCGCCCTTGGCCAGGAGCCAGTTGCCGTAGAGCATGACCGCGCCGGTCAGGAGCACCAGCGCCTTGCGCAGGGTCTCGGGCAGGCGGTCGACGACCAGCGTCATGGCGATGTGGCGCTGCTGGATCAGCGCGAGGACGGCGCCGGAAAAGATCAGGATGCTCAGCGCGATGCGCGACAGCTCCTCGGTCACGACGATGCCGGAATTGAGGAAGAAGCGCAGGCAGACATTGGTGAAGACCATCGCCACCAGCACGAAGAGCAGGAGGGCGACGAGCGCTTCGAGGCATTTCTCGGCGAGGCGCAGCATGGACATGGGGGTCTCCCGGAAAGCCGGGACCGGCGTGCGGCCGGTCCCGTTGGTCGGATCACTCGGCGAGGACGGCCTGTATCTTTTCGTAGAGCGGGCGGGTCTTGTCGGTCAGCAGTTCCTCGGTGACCGGGGCGACGGCGGCGCGGATTTCCTCGAGCGCCTCGGGCGAGAATTCCGAGACGGTCAGCCCGGCCTCGTCGGCGAGGAAGGCCTTGGCTTCGGCCACGGCGGCGCGCATCACCTTGCGGTTTTCCACGGCGGTGCGGCCGGCAGCCTCCTGCAGGATGCCCTTGTCCTCGTCGGAGAGGCTGTTCCACCAGGGCTGGCTGACCAGCATGACCAGCGTCGAATAGGCGTGCTTCGAGGTGGTCAGGTAGTCCTGCACCTCGTAGAAGTTCATGTCGCGGACGGTCAGCAGCGGGTTGTCCTGGCCGTCGACGGTGCCGGTTTCCAGCGCGGTATAGACCTCGGGGAAGGGCATCGGCACCGGGTTCGCGCCGAGCGCGGAGAAGGTGTCGATGAAGACCGGCGCGCCGATGACGCGGAAGGTCAGGCCGTCGAAATCCGCGAGGCTCTCGACCGCGTGCTTCGAATTCGACAGGTCGCGGAAGCCGTTGTCCATGTACATCAGCCCCAGCATGCCCGAGCCCTCGAGACCGGCCAGCATCTCCTTGCCGAGGTCGCCGAGCAGCACCTTGTCGGTGGCGGCGTCATCGGCGAAGGCAAAGGGCAGGTCGATGACCTGGAACAGCTCGTTGTACTTGATCAGGTTGGTCGAGGAGGTGATCAGCATCTCCTGCAGCCCGCCCTGCAGCGCGCCGATCTGCTGCGCCTCGTTGCCGAGCTGGCCCGAGGGAAAGTTCTTGACGGTCATGCGGCCGCCGGAGAGCTCGTCCACCTGCGAGATGAAATACTCGACACCTTGATCGAAGGGCGTGCCGGGGGTGCCGAAATGGCCGATCTTGATGTCGCGCGCGGCGGCGGGCAGGGCCAGCATGGCGCCGAGGGCGGCGCCGGCGGCGAGCTTGGCAAGTTTGGCTGCAAGGGCCATCTGATGTCTCCTCTTGGGCCCGGACAGGTCCGGGACGTCTGGTGGCTGCCGTGCCGGGCCTGCAATCCTGTGCAGTTTTGACCGAACGTGCAATTGAAATGACTGATCGGTCATTTTGACCCTGCCTGTCCATTGCAAAGCGGAAACGGTCCGAAGATTCGCTTGGTCGGGCTGATGGGGTGACGAAAAATTGTGCAAACGGTCATCTGTGTTGCCCGAAAATGCATATCCGGAAGGCGTGTTCGCAAGGCTTCCGGGATATCGGGGGCAGTTTCGGCGGGAATTGCGGCGCAGTGCCGGTTGAAAGCCGGGAGCAACGGGTTTCCGGCAGATTTCGCCGTGACCTCCGCGGGACATGCCGCTAGCTTGACCGAAACCACATTTTCATGTGGCAATGCATGGCCGGAGTTCCGCTCCTGTCCGAGAGGGGCGGGAGGCGGGCCGGTCCCGCCGGAAGAAGAAGACGATCCAGATGAGCTCCGCCCCCCTCCCGCTGCCCTTCACCTGCCGCAAGCTGCCTGCCTCCGCGTCGCGCGGCGTCGTCGTGACCAACCATCCGCTCGGCTCCGCAGCCGGGCAGGAGATGCTGGCGCTCGGCGGCAACGCGGTCGATGCCGCCGTCGCCTCTCTCCTGGCGCTGACCGTGGTGGAGCCGATGATGGTCGGCATCGCGGGCGGCGGCGTGGCGCATCTGCGCCTGCCCGACGGGGGCCTCGCCGGTGACGCCGGGAATGTTGCTGCCGCCCGTCAGTTCGGCAAAGCGGTTGCGGAACCCGTCGCGGCGGCGCAGCGCGCGCTCGTCCCCGGCCGAGACAGTGGCAGCCCGGCGGTAGCCCCAGCCATGCGCCAGCTCGGCGGTGCGCCGCCCGGTTCCGGTATGCGAGAAGCCGACGCAGCAATCGACCGGGCTCTGGGTGATGTCCCAGAACTCGACCACCGGGATGCCGGCGCCCAGGAGCATCTTGCGGGCCGCGGCGCTGTGATGGATTCCGGTCAGCAGGATCCCGTCCGGGCGCCGCGACAGATGGGTGAAGATCAGCGCTTCCTCGGTTTCGGTCAGGAAACCGGTTTCGGAGACCATCAGCTGGTAGCCCTCGGCGCGCATGATCTCGGAGAACCCGTGCAGCAGGCTCGAATAGACCACATTGGTGATCGAAGGCACCAGCGCGGTGATCAGGCTGCTCTTGCGCGAGGCCAGCGCGCCCGCCAGCGCATTCGGCACGAAACCGGTGACGCGGATTGCCTCCTGGATGCGCTTCATCGTTTCTGCCGAGACCTTCTCAGGGTTCGACAGCGCGCGGGAGACGGTGACCTGGCTGACCCCGGCCATGCGGCCGACGGTTGCCATGGTGACGGCGCCGCCCTCGGGCGGGACCCGGCCGCGCCGGGCCTTCTTGCTGGATGCAGGCTCTTTCATGGCGCCATATTCCAGTTGCGGTGCAGGGGCCGCAAGGGCAGCCGCGCCGGCTTCCCCCGCGACGTTCGTGTCATTTCGCCTTCTTGGTCTGCAGATAGGCCGATCCGCCGACCGAGAGCGCGATGAGCACCCACAGGAAGACCGCGATCCAGCTTTTCGTGAAGAAGATCGTCAGGTCGCCGAAGCTTTCCAGCGTCTTGACGAAATAGACCTCTGCCGACGGCCCCAGGATGAAGCCGATGATGAAGGGCGCGACCTCCAGCCGGATCTTGGCCATCAGCCAGCCGAACACGCCGAAGATCAGGAGCGTCCAGACATCGAACATGATGCCGTAATTGATGGTGTAGGCGCCGATCACGCACATCATCAGGATGACCGGGAAGAGGATGCATTTCGGAACGGTCACCACCATCGCGAAATAGCGGATCGCGTAGTACATCAGCACGAACATGGCGATGTTGGCGATCAGCATGGCCAGGATCATCGCGTCCCAGGTGACCGGGTTGTTGCCGATGAAGAGCGGTCCGACCTGAACCCCCTGCAGCGTGAAGGCGCCGATCAGCAGCGCCGTGGTCGAGTCGCCCGGGATGCCGAGGCTCAGCAGCGGCACCAGCGCGCCCCCGGTCAGCCCGTTGTTCCCGGCTTCCGACGCCATGATGCCTGCGGGCTCGCCCTTGCCGAATTTCTCCGGATTCTTGGAGAAGGTCTTGGCGTTCGAATAGCTCAGGATCGAGGCGGCCGAGCCGCCGACGCCGGGAAGGATGCCGACGAAGGTGCCGATGCAGCTCGAGCGGATCAGGTTGACCCACTGGCCCTTGAAGATCGTCAGCGAGAATTTTTCGTGCTGGCCGATCCGGACATCCTTGCGGCTCATCCCGGCCTTCATGCCGGTCTCCGCCTCGTCGAGGATGGCGGCCAGCCCGAAGAGCCCGATCAGCACCGGCAGCAGCGAGAAGCCGGACTCCAGCCAGTATTCGGTGCCCGGCGGGATCAGCCGCCATTCGCCGTTGCCGCCCTTGGTCACGTCATAGGTGCCGATCAGCGAGATGAAGATGCCCAGGAAGCCGGAGAAGATGCCGAGCAGCAAGTCGGAGCTGAGCGCCGCCATCACCGACAGCGCGAAGAGGATGATCAGGAATTTCTCGACATAGGAGAACTTGATCGCGAAATCCGCCAGCGTCGGCGCGAAGAGGTCGAGGATCAGCAGCGAGACCAGCCCGCCGACCAGCGAGGCGCAGATGCCGATCCGCAGCGCCTTCTCGCCATGCCCGGATTTCGCCATCGGATGGCCGTCGAGCGTCGTGGTGATCGAGGAGGGCGTGCCGGGAATGCCCAGCAGGATCGCCGGAACCAGCCCGCCCGAGATGCCGCCGACATAGAGCCCCAGCAGCAGCGCCAGGCCGTTCTCGAGGCCCAGCGAATAGGTGACGGGCAGGCAGACGGCGACGGCCATGGTGGCGGTCATGCCGGGGATGGCGCCGAAGATGATGCCGACCAGCGTGCCGCCGATCGCGAGCAGCACGAAGAGCGGCGAGATGAAGGCGAGGATGTCCATGGGCTGCGGTCCGGATCAGGGCAGGGTCAGGAAGAACAGGTCGGTGAAGAGCCACCAGACCAGAAGCGGCGCGGCCACGGCCACGATCATCAGGGGCACGGTCTTGCGGAGCGTGCGGTCGCGCATGAAGAGCAGCCCCGACAGCGCGACCAGCGGGATCGAGCAGAGCAGGAAGCCCATGCCGGTATTCGGCCAGATGTCGCCGACAGGCACCATGGCCGAGAAGTAGAGCACGGTCAGCGCGAGCGTGCCGAAGAAGCGCATCTTGTCCGTTTCTCCGAGGATCCTCCGCCAATGCGCGCCGGAGGCGAGGATCGCCCGGCGGTCGCGGATCAGGATGGCAAGCCCGAGAAGCCCGAGGATGCAGCCGGTCAGTGCCGGGAAGATCAGGTGCGAGCTGTCGAAATCGATGGTCACATGGGTCAGGTTGCCCATCGCGGTCTCCCTTGAGCGCGGAACATGGCGGGGCGGGGCGCGAGGCGGCGCCCCGCCCGGGCTGCCGGGCAGGGTCCCGCCTCGTGGGCGGGACCGGTCAGCTCCGGATCAGCCCGAGATCTCGGCGATGACCTTCTTGTAGGTCTCGCGCTTCTCCATCAGGTGCTCTCGCGCTTCCGCGGAGGGGCGGAAATTCGGCGTGAAGAACGCGGCGGTTTCCTTCTTCTGGATCTCGCCCTCGTCGTAGATCTCGGCCAGCGCCCCGTCGATCGTGTCGATCAGCGCCGGATCCATGTCCTTGTTGAAGATCAGGAAGAATTCCTTGTCGAAGGTGAAGTCCTGCGTGCCGTCGAGCGTCACCGAGGTCGCCGGGCTGGCATAGTCCAGCATGCCGTCGCGGGTGAGCTTGCCCATGCCGGCCTCGGGCGCCTCGGCCAGGGTCTCCGGCGAGGCGGTGATCCAGACGAAGCGCATCGCCTTCTGGTCGTCGCCGTCGAGCTGGGTGAACTGCTCGTTGGCCTGGATCGAGCCGTTGATCACGTCGGCAAGCCCGTCCCACATCGCCTGGTTCTTGTCGGATTGCGAGCCGGTGTTCACCGGAACGATGTTCTCCTCGGAGCCGGGCGCGCGCACCTTGGCGGCGTTCTTCATGGCGGAGAAGCCGATCTCCGACACGCCGCCGGGCTGGATCGCGACGCGCACGCGCTCGCCGTTCTCGGCGGCGGTCAGGATGTCCTCCATCGTCTGGTAGGGCGAGTTCGCGCCGACCAGGTAGGCGTTGCCGGGGTTGTTGGCGATGGTCGCGCCGACGGTGAATGCCTCGAAGGGATTGACGAAGCCCTTGCCGCCGTAGAGTTCGGCCAGATAGGCGAAATCGTGGAACAGCATGATCGTGGTGCCGCGGCTGTCGCGTTCCAGCGCCTTGAAGCCGTTGACTGCACCGACCGCGTCCACCTTGATGTTCGCGCCGAGCTTCTCCGACAGCGCATCGGCGACGATCGAAGCCGCCTGGTAGGTGTCGCCGCCGGTCGAGGTCGAGCCGATCACCATGCGGATGTTCTTCGGCAGATCGGCCGCCGAAGCGGCAAATGGCTGTGCCAGAATCGCGGCTGCCGATGCTGCGGCAAGCAGGGTCCTGCGGGTGAATGTCATCTGTTTTCCTCCCTTTGGCCGCTTTGCGCAGCCGGATTTTCCCGAGGTGGGGAGCGGTCCCCCGCCGCTCCGATCCGCGCTGTGAAAGCGCATACATAGTTCAACATCATATTCGGCGCAGCCCTGTCAAGTTTTGAATCTTGATCAGTCCAATATTGCGCGCAATGCAGAAATCCCGTTGACGGAATGAAATGTAAGCGCATACATAAGGGCCGGAACGATTGCGCCAAGGGAGGGGCATCCATGAAAGATGTGGACCGCAAGGATGCGGAGAGCTTGCGCTCGGCGCGCTGGTTCGCGCCGGACGACCTGCGCAGCTTCGGCCACCGGTCGCGGCTGATGCAGCTCGGCTATTCGGAGGCGGATTTCAAAGGCAAGCCGCTGATCGGCATCCTCAATACCTGGTCGGAGATCAACTCCTGCCACAGCCATTTCCGCGAGCGCGCCCAGGACGTGAAGCGCGGCGTCTTCCAGGCGGGCGGCTTCGCCGTCGAGATGCCCTCGCTCTCCGTCGACGAGAGCTTCACCAAGCCGACCTCGATGATCTACCGCAACATGCTGGCCATGGAATGCGAGGAAATGATCCGCAGCCATCCGTTCGACGGCGTGGTGCTGATGGGCGGCTGCGACAAGACCACCCCGGGCCTCGTCATGGGCGCGATCTCGGCCGGGATCCCGTTCATCTACCTGCCCGCCGGGCCGATGCTTGCCGGGAATTACGCGGGCAACCGGCTGGGCTCCGGCTCGGATGCCTGGAAGTTCTGGGACGAGCGCCGCGCGGGCAACATCACCGACGGGGAATGGGAAGGCATCCAGGGCGGCATCGCCCGCTCGGCCGGGGTCTGCATGACCATGGGCACCGCCTCGACCATGACCGCGATCGCCGACGCGATGGGGCTCACGCTGCCCGGCGCTTCCTCGATCCCGGCGGTCGACTCGGGCCACCAGCGGATGGGCGCCGATTGCGGCCGCCGCATCGTCGACATGGTCTGGGAGGACCTGACGCCGGACCGGATCATCACCCCGGCTGCGGTCCGCAACGCCGCCATCGTCGCCATGGCGACCGGCTGCTCGACCAATGCCGTCGTCCACCTGATCGCCATGGCGCGGCGCGCGGGCGTCGAGCTGACGCTCGACGATCTCGACGCGCTGGGGCGCGAGACGCCGCTGATCGCCAATGTCCGGCCCTCGGGCAAGGGCTACCTGATGGAGGACTTCTTCTTCGCGGGCGGGCTGCGCGCGCTGATGAAGCAGATCGAGGACCGTCTCGACACCGCCTGCCTGACCGTCACCGGCAAGACCATGGGCGAGAACCTCGAAGGCGCGAAAGTCTGGAACGACGACGTGATCCGGCCGCTGTCGAACCCGGTCTACCATGAAGGCTCGCTGGCCGTGCTGCGCGGCAATCTCTGCCCCGACGGCGCGGTGATCAAGCCCGCCGCCTGCGATCCGAAATACTACGTGCACGAGGGCCCGGCGCTGGTCTTCGACAGCTATCCCGAGATGAAGGCGGCGGTCGATGACGAGACGCTGGAGGTCACGCCCGGCCACGTGATGATCCTGCGCAACGCGGGTCCGCTGGGCGGTCCGGGGATGCCGGAATGGGGCATGCTGCCGATCCCGAAGGCGCTGATCAAGCAGGGCCACCGCGACATGCTGCGGATCTCCGATGCGCGGATGTCGGGCACCTCCTACGGCGCCTGCGTGCTGCATGTCGCCCCGGAAAGCTTCGCCGGCGGTCCGCTGGCGCTGGTGAAGACGGGGGACATCGTGCGGCTCGACCTGCCGGCCCGCCGCCTCGACATGCTGGTCAGCGAGGAGGAGATCGCCGCGCGCCGCGCCGCCTGGGTTGCCCCGGCGCCGAAATACGAGCGCGGCTGGGGCTGGATGTTCTCGCAACACGTCACCCAGGCCGACAAGGGCTGCGACTTCGACTACCTGCAATCCGATTTCGGCCGCACGGCCGGCGAGCCAGACATCTTCTGAGGAGGCCTGAATGGCATTCGATCTCGACACCGCGCTGCGGGGCATCTCCGGCATCCTCGTCACCCCCTATGACGCGGCGGGCGACATCGCGCCCGCGAAACTCGCGCCGGTCATCGACCGCGCGCTGGCGGCGGGGGTGCATATCCCGGTCGTGAACGGCAACACGGGCGAGTTCTACGCGCTGACCACCGGCGAGGCCTGCACCATGGTGACCGAGGTCTGCCGCATGGTGGACGGCCGCGCGCCGGTGCTGGCAGGCGTCGGCCGCGGCATCCGCGATGCCTGCCGCCTGGCCGAAGCTTCCGCCGCGGCGGGCGCGTCGGCGCTGATGATCCACCAGCCGCCGGATCCGTTCGTCAGCCCGCGCGGCACGGTTGACTATGTCAGGGCGGTGCACGAGGCCTCGGGCGGCCTCCCGATGATGCTCTACCTGCGCAACGACGCGATCGGCACCCAGGCGATCAAGGCGCTCTGCGACCTGCCCGGCGTGAAGGGCGTGAAATGGGCGACGCCCAACCCGCTGAAGCTGGCCGACGCCATCGCGGCCTGCGATTCCTCGATCGTCTGGGTCGGCGGCCTGGCCGAGGTCTGGGCGCCGCCGCTTTACGCGGTGGGCGCGCGCGGCTTCACCTCGGGTCTGATCAATGTCTGGCCCGAACGGTCGGTGGCGATCCACAAGGCGCTCGATGCGGGCGACTATCTGACCGCGAACAAGCTGATCGACGAGATGAAGCCCTTCGAGGAGATCCGTGCCGAAGAGCTGAACGGCGCCAATGTGACCGGCGTGAAGGCCGCGCTGGCCGCGACCGGACATGATTGCGGCCCGACCCGTCCGCCTTCCGCCTGGCCGCTGACCCCGGCACAGGAGGCCAAGCTCGGCGCTTTCCTCTCCAAGGTCGGCCTCGTCTGACCGGTTCCCGAAAGGACATCCCCATGCCCGACACCCCGCTTTTCACGCCGCATGGCCGCCATCCACTGACCCCGGTCGAGATGGAGGCGCTCTGGCGCGCCGAGGATGCCCGCGACCCGGAGCTTGCCGCCGCGCTCTTCGCGCTGCGCAACGCCCGCCCCGCCCCGGCTCCGGCGCAATGCCGCCCGGATTTCCTGATCATCGGAACGATGAAGGGCGGCACCACATCGCTCTACGACCATATCTGCCGCCACCCGCAGGTGGTGGAACGCCGCCCGAAGGAAATCCACTATTTCTCGATGCGCCGCGACCGCAGCGAGGACTGGTACCGCAGCTTCTTCGCCGGGCGCCGTCCCGGAGAGCTGATGGGCGAGGCCAGCCCCTCCTATTTCGACATGCCCTTCCCGGACACCCCGGCCCGGATCGCGGCGCTGGCGCCGACGGCGCATCTCTTCCTGATCCTCGCCGATCCGGCGCGGCGGGCAGTCTCGGAATACTACCATGACCTGCGCTGGTCGAAGCAGGCGGTCGATGCCGGGGGCTTCGTCGCGCCCGGAGAGGAGCTGAACGTGGCGCGGCTGCGCGCCGATCTGGAGGCCGGCGCCCCCTATCTGCGCACGGGGTTCTACGAAAAGCGGATGCCGCTCTGGGAGGCCCCTCTGGCGGCCGGCAAGCTCAGCCTGCTGACCCAGCAGGCGCTCCGGGACGACCCCGCGGCGGTCACCGCGCAGGCCTGGGCCGCGCTCGGCCTGCCCGAGGCGCCGCTGGACCGGGAAACGCTGCGCAGGCTGAACCGCAACCGCTATCCTGCGCCCGCGCAGGAGGTCCGCGACTTCCTCGCCGAGCTTTATGCCGACACGGTTGAGGCGATGCGCCGGAACTACGGCGTGGCGCTCTGAGCCAAGGGTCAGGTCAGCAGGTTCAGCCCGTCCCCGGTCCGGAACTTCGCCCGCGGGACGACTGCGCCGTCCGGTCCTTGCCGCGCCACAATCCAGAAGGAGGCAATGGTTTCATGCCGCCGCCGCTCCGCAAGACCGCATGTCTTTTCCGACCGGGGCGTCGCCGCCCAGACGGCGCCCGCCTCGACCAGCGGTGCGGCGGCGTCCTCGCGCAGGTCATGCACGGCCAGGTCGAACCCGGCCTTGCGGATGTTCGCGGCCATGCCGCGGCCCATGAGCCCGAGTCCGATGAATCCGATCTTCATCTGCCTTCCTTGCCTCCTATGCGGGAAGATGTTGCCGGAGCACGGGACTCCGGCCCGCAGCGGGTGCCGCAAACCAGGTGCCATGGCGCGCCGCAGGATCGCCGCCTCCGCGGCCCGGCACAGTGGCACGCGGATTGCAGGTCTGCCCCGGGAACACCAAGGGAGGAACTTTGATGACTGCCAAGACCACCGGCCTGCTCGCCGCAGGACTTCTCGCCGCCACCGCAACCGGAGCCATGTCCCAGGAGGTGAAGCTGCGCCTCGGGACCTTCCTGCCGGCCAGCGTCAACGGCACCATCCATGGCACGCAGGTCTTCATCGACGAGCTGTCGAAGCTGACCGAGGGCCGCGCCGAGATCGAATTCTACCCGGCCGAGCAGGCGGGCAAGTCGCGCGAGGCGCTGGAGCTGGTCCGCGTCGGCGCGATCGACATCTACGAGCTCGGCACCGGCTATTACAGCAGCTCGGACGTGCCGCTCTGGGGGCTCCTCGAGGCGCCGAACCTGGTGCAGAAGGTCTGCGACGGCACCCGCGCGATGCGCGCGGTCGGCGATCCCGGCGGCATCGTCTGGCAGACCCAGTACGAACCGCTCGGCATCCGCATCCTGTCCTATTACGTCTACCCGGCCTACGGACCGTCGGCGTCCAACAAGCAGATCACCGAAGTGTCGGATCTGGAGGGGCTGAAGCTGCGCAATGCCGGGGGCATGATGGAACGCACGGTCTCGGCGCTCGGCGGCGTGCCGGTCGGCATCACCGGCCCCGAGGTCGTCCAGGCGCTGCAGCGCGGCACGATCGACAGCTGGATGGGGGCCTATTCCTCGGTCCGCGACTACGACTACTGGCGCGACGCGGATTACGGCGTGACCGGCTTCAGCCTCGGCACGCCCGGCATCTTCGCGGCCATCTCCGAGCGCAAGTTCCAGTCCCTGCCCGAGGACATCCAGACCGCGCTGGTCGAAGCGGGCAAGGCGGCCGAGGAATCCTTCTGTGCCTTCATGGAAGAGGACGAAGCGAAGGCCATCGAGGAGCTGCAGACCGACGATTACGGCATGGAGATCTACACCTGGACGCCGGAACAGGTCGAGGAGCTGAGCTCCGTCACCTCCGGCGTCGTCGATGCCTGGGTCGCGGATCTCGAGAAGCGCCGCATCCCGGCCGGGGACGCGCTCGAGGCCTACAAGGCGGCCTTGCCGCAGTGACCTGACGGAGGCAGGCCCCTGCCGTGCCGGGTGCACGGCAGGGCCCCTCCTTCTGACCCATTGGAGTTGACATGCAGAATTCCGGCATAGACGCGACGCCGAGCCCCGTGCGGCGGGCGGTGGACGCCGTGGACGCCTTCCTCGGCTGGATCGAGAAAGGGGTCTGGACCCTCGCCGCGCTGATGGCGCTGGTGGTGATGTGCGTGGTCTCGGCGGATGCGCTCGGCCGCTACCTGTTCAATGCGCCGCTGATCGTGACCATGGACCTCGTGTCCCGCTACCTGCTGCCGATCATCATGCTGGCGGTGGCGAGCCTGGCGCTGCGCCATGCGCGGCACATCTCGGTCGATCTCTTCGCGATGCTGATCCCGCGGCGCATCCACCTCTTCCTGCTGGGGATCGGCCTTGCCATGGCGGTGCCGATGTTCTGGATCATGACCTGGCGCGTCGCCCACAGCGCGATCGAGAGCTTCGAGGCGGGCCGGGTCACCTATGGCCTGATCCCCTGGCCGATCTGGGCGGAGCAGGCGATCTATGCGGTCTGCATGGGGCTGATCCTGCTGCGCCTCGTGCATATCGCGGCGGCCAACCTGCTGGCCGCGGCGCTGGACGATCCCGAGATGGGCTTCCAGCTGATCAACTCCCACGAGCATCCCGAAGAGGAGAGCATCTGATGGCGCTGGCAACCGGTTTCCTCCTTCTCGTCGGGCTGATGGTGATCGGCCTTCCGGTGGCGATCGCGCTGTCGGTCGCGGGCGGCGTCGGGCTGTTCCTGGTGGGCGGCTTCGACCTGGCCGCGGGCATGGTGGCGGCGACGCCCCTGGGCTCGGTCAACGGCTATGAATGGGTCATGCTGCCGATGTTCATCCTGATGGCGAATTTCGTCATGGTCAGCGGCATCGGCGACGACATGTTCGAGATCGCCAAGACCTGGGTCGGCCGCATTCCCGGCGGGCTTGCCCATGCCACCGCCATCACCGGCGCGGGCTTCGGCGCGATCTCGGGCTCCAGCACGGCCGCGGCCGCGACGCTGGCCTCGACCACCATTCCGGGGATGATCAAGCAGGGCTACAACCCGCAGCTCGCCGCCGGCGTGGTGGCGATCTCGGGGACGCTGTCGATGCTGATCCCGCCGAGCGGCGCGATGGTCATCTATGCGCTCTTGGCGGACATGAGCGTGGCGAAGCTGCTGATCGCGGGCGTGGTGCCGGGTCTCCTGGTGACGCTGACCATCATCCTGACGGTGCTGTTCCTGATCTGGCGCCATCCCGAGCACGCCCCGGCCGCGCGCGGCTATTCCTGGGGCGAGAAGATCCGCTCGCTGCGCAAGGCCTGGACCTTCATCCTGCTCTTCACCATGGTCACCGTGGTCATCTATACCGGCGTCGCCACGCCGACCGAGGCCTCGGCGCTCGGCGCGCTGACCGCGCTCCTCCTGGCAATCTCCCGCGGCGTGTCGCGCAAGCAGATCATGCATGCCGCCCGTGCCGCGGTGGAAACCAGCTGCATGCTCGCGATGATCATCGTCGGCGCGCATCTCTTCGTCTACTTCCTGACCATGACCCAGGCGGCGCAGGGGCTGATCGGCTTCCTCGCCGAGACCGGCATCGACCGGCTGTGGATCCTGCTGATCGTGCTCTTCATCTATCTGGTGCTCGGCTGCTTCATGGACCTGATCGCCATGCTGATCCTGACCATCCCGATCGTCGTGCCGCTGATGGACAGCCTTGGCTACGACCTGATCTGGGTCGCCATCCTGACCATCGTGATGGGCGAGATCGGGGTGCTGACGCCGCCTCTGGGGATGAACGTCTATGTCATCGCCAGCACCACGGGGATGCGGCTGAACGAGGTGTTCCGCGGGGCGTTCCCGCATGTCATCGGCCACCTGATCCTGGTCGGCGTCCTGATCGCCTTCCCGGCGCTGGTGACCTGGCTGCCCTCGACCATGGAATAGCGGCGGTTTCCCCGCTCGATCCCGACAGGCCCGGTGCACCCGCCCGGGCCTGTTTCCTGTCCGCCCGGCGGAAACTTCGCCTCCATGTCCGCGCACCGGCCACGCTGGCACATGGATTGCATCTTTCGGGGACAGAACGCGGCTCCAGCCGTCGGAAGGGAGACAGACCATGAGCTACAGCGAAATCCTGTACCAGGAGGACGGCCCCGTCGGGACCATCACGCTGAACCGGCCGGAAAACGGCAACATGTTCACCGAGACCATGTGCCACGAGATCCGCGACTGCATCGAGGCAATCCGCCGCGAGACCCGCACCCGGGTCGTGGTGCTGACCGGCGCGGGCGACCGGTTCTTCTGCATCGGCGGACAGAAGGACGGGATGGAGGACACGCGCCTCTATGCCGGGACGCTGCCGGTGCTGGAAATGTACGAGGCAATCGACAAGCTGCAGAAGCCGGTGATCGCCAGCGTCAACGGCTTCGCGGTCGGCGGCGGCAACGTGCTGCAGGTCGTCTGCGACGTGACCATCGCCAAGGAAAGCGCGGTCTTCCGCCAGGTCGGCCCGATGATGGGCTCCTTCGATGCGGGCTACGGCACCTGGTACCTGGAGGACCTGGTGGGCAAGAAGCGCGCCAAGGAAATCTGGTACTGCAACAAGAAGATGACCGCGGCCGAGGCGCTTGAGATCGGCATGATCAACCGCGTCGTCCCGGATGCCGAGCTGGCCGAGAAGACCCGCGAATTCGCGCTGGAAATCGCCGAGCGCGGCTCCTTCGCGCTGGCTTCGATCAAGGGCGCCTTCAACGCCCGCCATGGCGGCGTCGGCGGGCTGTCGCGGGTCACCCATGACCTGCTGCTGACCCAGTACCTGAAGACCGCCGAGCACAAGGAGCTGAACGAAAGCTTCAACGGGCGCCGCAAGCCCGATCCGTCGAAGTTCGGCCAGTAACGCGAGGCAGGGGGAGACAGCCATGAAACCGTTCCTGACGCTGCATGATCCGTCGGCGGCCCGCAGCTATTACGATGCAGGCCTCTGGCAGGACGAAACCTTCTACCAGATGGCCGCCCGCCATGCCGCGGAGAACCCGAGGGGCCTGGCGCTCAGGGACGGCCGGTCCCGGCTCGACTGGGAGACGCTGAAGGCGCGCACCGACGCGATGGCCGACAGCTTCGTCGACCGCGGCATCGGCGCGGGCGACCGGGTGGCGATCTGGATGTCGAACCGGGTCGAGGTGGTCATCACCTTCCTCGCCTGTTCGCGCGAGGGCATCGCCTGCAACCCGTCGCTCCACCGCAGCTATACCTGTGCCGAGATCATCGAGCTCCTGACCGAGCTTTCGGCCAGCGCGCTGCTGACCGAAGACGGCTGGGGCGCCGACCGCGCGGCGAAGGATTTCGACGCGATGCTGGCGGAACTGCCCTTCCTCAAGAAGGTCTACACGCTCCAGAACTTTCCCAACCACATCACCCAGCTCGACCGGCAGCCGCATGCCAACCCGGACAGCGTCGCCTATCTGGCCTTCACCTCGGGCACCACGGGCAAGCCGAAATGCGTCATGCATTCGTGCAACACGCTTCTGGCCAATGCCCGCGACCTGGTGCGCGACTGGGCGCTCGATTCCAGCTCGGTGATCCTGACGCTCAGCCCGTTCTCGCACCACATCGCCTGGGTGGCGCTGGGGCAGTGGCTGGTCTGCGGCGGCACGCTGGTGATGGACGATCCGCCGAAGGGCATGAGCCGTCTCGACTGGATCCTCGAAACCGGCGCGACCTATGTAATGGGCGTGCCGACCCATGCGATGGACATCCTCGCCGAGCAGAAATCCCGCGGCCTGCCGCGCATCGGCCAGGTCCAGACCTTCTACATGGCTGGCGCGCCGATCCCGGAAGTCGTGGCCAAGGCCTTCGTAGACCAGGGGATCACGCCGCAGAACATCTACGGCATGACCGAGTGTTCCTCGCATCAATACACCCATCCGGGCGACGAGCGGCGGGTCTGGATCTCCACCTGCGGGCGCGGCGGACCGGCCTATGACGTGAAGATCTGGGACCCCGAGAACCCCGACATCGAGCTGCCGCAGGGCCAGTCCGGCGAGATCGGCGGGCGCGGCGCGGCGATGATGCTGGGCTATTTCGCCAACCAGGCGGCGACCGAGAAGACCTTCAACCGCCACGGCTACCTGCTGTCGGGCGATCTGGGCTCGTTCGACGGCGAGGGCAACCTGCGCATCGAGGGCCGGATCAAGGACCTGATCATCCGCGGCGGCCACAACATCTATCCCTCGCGGATCGAGGCGCTGACGCTGACGCATCCGCGCATCGACAAGGCCGCCGCCTTCGGCGTGGCCGATGACCGCCTGGGCGAGAAGGTCTGCCTTGCCGTGATCGGCGAGGTCGACGCGGCCGAGATGTTGAACCACCTGGCGCGCGAAGGCCTGTCGAAATTCGACATGCCCGAATGGTTCCTGGCGGTCGACACGCTGCCGCTGACGCCGAGCGGCAAGATCCTGAAGCGGGAGCTGACCGAGATGGTCAAGCGCGGCGAGATCGCGCCGCAGCCCGTCCGCTACATCGAGGAAAAGGTCTGATCCATGTCCGTTGAACTCACGCGGAACGGCGACATTGCCGTTCTGACGCTCAACCGCCCCGAGGCGCTGAACGCGCTGAGCTTCGCCATCCTGCGCGAGATCGGCAGCGCCTTCGACGAGGTCGCGGCGATGGAGGGCATCCGCGCGCTCCTGGTCACCGGCGCGGGCGACAAGGCGTTCTGTGCGGGCGCCGACATCAAGGAGCTGCGCCACCGGCCGCTGATGAACCAGCTCACCGGGGCGGAGCTGGGCCAGGCGGTCTTCGCCAAGCTCGACACGCTGCCGGTTCCTTCCGTGGCGCTGGTCAACGGCTATGCTTTCGGCGGCGGCTCGGAACTGGCGCTGGCCTGCACCTTCCGCATCGCGTCGCCCAATGCCGTTTTCGGCCTGCCCGAGATCAAGCTGGGGCTGATCCCCGGCTATGGCGGCACGCAGCGCCTGCCGCGGCTGGTGGGCGAGGGCCGCGCGCTCGAGATCATCATGACCGGGCGCAACGTCAAGGCCGAGGAGGCCGAGCGCATCGGCCTTGTCAATGCGGTGGCCGAGGGCGACCTGATGGAGGCCGGGCTCGACTTCGCCGGGTGGTTCACCCGCTACAGCCTGCCCGCGCTGCAATTTGCCCGCCGCGCCGTGCAGCGCGCCGGCGACCTGCCGCTGACCGAGGGGCTGCGCGTCGAGGCGGAGCTGTCGACGATGGCCTACCGCATGAACGACGCCGAGGAAGGCATGGCCGCCTTCGACGAGAAACGCAAACCGGAGTTCAAGGATGCCTGAAGGACAGATCATCGTCACCGGCGCCTCCAAGGGGATCGGCGCGGCCATCGCGGCGGAGCTCGACAGCCGCGGCTGGCAGGTCGTCTGCCTGTCGCGCTCGGGCGCGGCTGAGGTCGGCCACGGCATCGCCTGCGACATGACCGACGAGGCGGCGGTGAAATCCGCCATGGCGGAGGCCGCCGCCCGCGGCCCGGTCGCCGGGCTCGTCAACAATGCGGGCGTCCATATCGGCGGGCCGATCGCCTCGCTGACCACCGAGGATTTCGACCGCACCTTCGCGCTCAACACCACCGCCGTCATGGTGGCCGCGCGCGAGGCCTATCCGCACCTGCGGGAGAACGGCGGCACGATCGTCAATATCGGCTCGTTCTTCGACAAGCTCGGCGTGCCCGACAACCTGGCCTATTGCGGTTCGAAGGCCGCGGTCGCGGCGATGACCCGCTGCATGGCGGTCGAATGGGCCAAGGACGGCATCCGCGTGATGAATGTCGCGCCCGGCTACATCGAGACCGACCTCAACCGCGACTTCCTCGCCCGCGAGAAGGTCAAGGCCTGGATGGCCAGCCGCATTCCGACCGGCGCGCCGGGCCAGCCCGGGGATGTTGCCCGGCTGGTTGCCGCGCTCTTCGGCGAGGCGATCGGATTCCTCACCGGCGAGACGATCTACATCGACGGCGCACAAGGGATGAACCACTGATGAACATGTACGAGAAAGTGCTCCGCTCGCGGAACTGGGACGAGGACGAACAGGCGATCCTCGACCAGGTGCAGCGCATGACCGACGAGGTGATCGCGCCGAATGCCGAACACATCGACGCCACCGGCGAATTCCCCTGGAAGAATGTCGAGGCGATCAACGCGCTCGGCCTGAACGCGGTCTTCGTGCCCGAGGCCTATGGCGGCATGCCTATGTCGTTCCGGCTCTATCTGGAGATCGTGTCGATCATCTCCGAGGCCTGCGCCTCGACGGGCATCATCTACGCCACGAACTACCACGGCATGAAGCCGCTGATCGAATACGGCAGCGAGGAGCAGAAGGCGCGCCTCCTGCCCTGCATCGCCGAGGGCGGCCTCGGCGCGCTGGCGATCACCGAGCCCACCGCCGGCTCGGACGCGACCGGCATGAAGACAACCTTCACCGAGGATGGCGACGACATCATCGTCAAGGGCGGCAAGTGCTTCATCTCGAACGGCGACGTGGCCGACCGCTACCTCGTCTTCGGCAAATGGGCCGGGATCGAGGACCCCAAGAAGGCGATCTCCGCGCTGATCCTGGAGAAGGGCGCCGAGGGCTTCAGCGTCATCTCGAAAGAGAAGAAGATGGGCCATAACGGCTCCTCGACCTGTTCGCTGGCCTTCGACGGGGTGCGCGTGCCGCGCGCCAACCTGCTGCAGGAGCCGGGCGACGGGCTGAAGATCCTGCTCGGATCGCTCAACCGCTCGCGCCCCTCGGTGGCAGCCCATGCGCTCGGCATCGCGCGGGCGGCCTTCAAGGACATGGTGGCCTACGGTTCCGAGCGGGTGCAGAGCCGCAAGAAGGTGCTGGAGTTCCAGGGCAACCAGTTCACTCTGGCCGACCTCGCGGGCGAATTGCTGATGACCGAGAAATGGCTCGATTACGTCGCCTCCATGGTCGATGGCGGCGAGACCGATTTCGGCATGGAGGCCTCGCTGGCCAAACTGCGCGCCTCGGACCTGGCCATGAAGATGGCCACCGAATGCGTCCAGTTCCACGGCGGCTATGGCTATTGCCGCGACTACCGGGCGGAGCGGCTGATGCGCGACGCCAAGATCACCCAGATCTGGGAAGGCACCAACCAGGTCCACCGCCAGCTCATCGGACGGAGTTTCATCGTAAAATGACCGGTATCAAGACAGTCGCCGTCTGCGGGGCAGGCGGCACCATGGGGGCGGGCATCGCCATCGTCGCGGCGCGCGCAGGGTTTGACACGATCTGCTTCGACATGTCCGCCGATGCGCTTGCCCGCCAGCGCGGCGCGGCCGAGAAGTTCTTCGGCAAGTCGGTCGAGAAGGGCCGCATGACCGCAGAGGACCGCGACGCCACGCTGGCGCGCATGTCCGACGCCACAGACCTCGAGGCGCTCGCCGATTGCGACCTGGTGATCGAGGCGATCTTCGAGAACCTGGACGTGAAGAAGGAGCTGTTCGGCAAGCTGAACGGCATCTGCAAGGAGAGCACGATCTTCGCCTCCAACACCTCGACGCTCTCGATCACCGAGATCGCCGGCGGTTCGGGCCGCGACGACCGCGTGGTGGGGATGCATTTCTGCCTGCCCGCGCAGGTGATGAAGCTGATCGAGATGTCCCGCGGCATCAACACCTCGGACGAAACCTTCGACGCGGCATGGGCCTGGACCGAGGCCTGCAAGCAGATCCCCGTCGAGACGCAGGACAAGCCGGGCTTCATCCTCAACGCGCTCTTGGTGCCCTTCAACAACGACGTGATCCGCGCGATCGAGGCGGGGCTGTGCTCGGCCGAGGATATCGACATCGCGATCAAGTCGGGGCTCGGCTACAAGATGGGGCCCTGCACGCTCCTCGACCTGATTGGCCTGGATACGCAGGTCCGCCTCGGCGAGGCCTTCTATCCGATCACGCTCGACAAGCGCGCCGCCGTGCCGCCGCTCTGCCGCCGCATGGTCGCCGCCGGACGGCTGGGCAACAAGTCGGGCTCCGGCCTGCTGACCGGGCAGACGCCGCCGAAGGCGACCGAAGCGCCGGGCTACGCAATTGTCTCGGCGGGCGGGAGCCGGTCCTTCCCCGAGGGCGGGGCGTTCCTTGACGCGGCCAGCGAGGATGCGCCTGTGACCATCCATCTCGGCGGCGGCTTCGCGCCGGATACCGGCAAGACGGCCGTCGTGGTGGAACTCGATACCGAATGCCTCGGCGTCCATACCGGCGAGTCGCTCAATGGCGGGCCGTCGAACGTGGTCGGTTTCGCGCGCTACCGCAACGGCGACGACGCGCCCTCGAACCTCATCGAGCTGGTGCGCCGTCCGCAGACCGATCCGGCCGCCCTGGCCGCCGCGCGCGCGATCTTCGAGGTCGCGGGCTTCGACGTGGTGGTCTGCGCCGACCAGCCCGGCCGCATCGTCGACCGCCTTGTCCGTCCGAAATACAACGACGCGCTGCGCTTCCTCGACGAGGGGCTGGCGACGGCGGCGGACATGGACAAGACCTGCTGCATGGGTCTCGGCTATCCCGACGGCCCGCTGGAGCGCGTCACCCGCGGCGGGCTCGCGCGCCATTACGACGTCAGCTCCGCGATCCTCGCCATGACCGGCCAGCCGGGCTATGCGCCCGCGCGCGCCGCCGTGGTCGCCAAGACGCGGGAGGGCTGAGCCATGAAAGGGGCGCTCGACGGCATCCGCGTTCTGGATTTCTCCACCCTGCTGCCCGGGCCGATGGCGACGCTGGTGCTGGCCGAGGCCGGGGCCGAGGTGATCAAGGTCGAGCGTCCCGGACGCGGCGAGGAGATGCGCAGCTATGTCCCGAAATGGGACGGCGGCGACAGCTCCAACTTCCAGCTCCTCAACAGGGGCAAGAAAAGCATCGCGCTCGACCTCAAGGACCCGGAGGCGCGCGCGCGGCTGGTGCCGCTGATCGAGAGCGCCGACATCGTGGTGGAGCAGTTCCGCCCCGGCGTCATGGCGCGGCTCGGCCTCGCCTACGAGGACATGCGCAAGATCAATCCGGACATCATCTACTGCGCAATCACCGGCTATGGCCAGACCGGGCCGAAGGCGCTGGCCGCCGGTCACGACATGAACTTCCAGGGAGATGCCGGGATGCTGGCGCTGAGCTGCGGCACGGCGGATGTGCCTGTGCTGCCGCCCGCGCTGACCGCCGACATCGCCGGCGGGACCTATCCGGCGCTCGTCAACATCCTGATGGCGCTCTGGCGGCGGGAACGCACCGGCGAGGGCGCGATGCTCGACATCGCCATGGCGGAGAACCTCTTCCCGTTCATGTACTGGGCGCAGGGCGAGGGGCAGGTGACCGGCGACTGGCCCGGCAACGGCGACGCGCTGGTGACCGGGGGCAGCCCGCGCTACCGGCTCTACCCGCTGGCCTGCGGCCGCTTCGCCGCCTGCGCGCCGATCGAGCAGAAATTCTGGGACAGCTTCTGCGCCGCCATCGGGCTCGACCCGGCACTGGCAGATGACGCCCGTGATCCGGCGGCGACCACGGCCGCCGTCGGCGCGATCCTGAAATCCCGCGATGCCGCGCATTGGCAGGCGGTCTTCGAGACGGCCGATTGCTGCTGCTCCATCGTCCGCACGCTGGAAGAGGCGCAGGCCGATCCGCATTTCCGCGAACGCGGCATCTTCGAGGCCCGCATTGCCGGGCAGGGCGGGGACGAGATGGCCGCGCTGCCGGTGCCGGTGGTGCCGGGCTTCCGCGCGGCCGCGGACAGCGCACGCGCTGCCCCGGCGCTCGGCGCGGATACCGATGCCTGCCTCGGGGCCGAACTGGCCGGGAGGAGCTGAGATGAAAGCCGTCATCGTCCGGGAATTCACGCCCTTCGACCAGGCCGAATACGGCGAGCTGCCCGATCCGGTACCCGGGCCGGGCGAGGCCGTGGTCGACATCGCCGCGGCGGAGGCGAATTTTCCCGACATCCTCTATATCGAGGGCAAGTACCAGAAAAAGCCGCCCTTTCCCTTCTCGCCGGGACTGGCGGGGGCGGGCACCGTCTCGGCGCTCGGGGCGGATGTCACGGGACTGGAAATCGGCCAGCGGGTCATGGTGCTGCCGGAATACGGCACCTATGCCGGCAAGATCCGCCTGCCCGCGGGCTACTGCTTCCCGATGCCCGACGCGCTGCCCTTCGACGTGGCGGCGGCGTTCGGGCTGGTCTACCAGACCGCGTGGTTCGCGCTCACGGAGCGTGGCCAGCTCAAGCCCGGCGAGACCGTGCTTGTTCTCGGCGCGACCGGCGGCGTCGGCATGGCGGCGGTGCAGCTGGCCAAGGCGCTCGGCGCGGGCAAGCTTGTGCGCGCCCGCCGACGCTGCAACGGCCAGAACCGCGAGGACGGCGCGCTCGCCAGCCGCCAAGCCCTGGCCCGTGGCCGCCAGCCAGAGGCACATCGCGGCGGCGGCTGCCAGAACCGCGACCGTTAAAATTATGCGTGTCTTTGACGGATAAAGCCGAAACAGGGGATCCGTGCTCATGTCCCTGCCCCGCCTCGCCCGGCAAGCGTCTGATATCCCGGCATTCCACGTTCCTTTCCCGTCTTTCCGGCGCGGCCGGAGCCGCGCCTCGTCCTGCAGGCCGCGCGGAGGCGTCGGCCGCACATTATCCGTTCCTTAGTCATTGGCCGCTTATCTGCCAATGCGTTCCGAAAGGACGGCACGGCCGCGGAAAGCGGATCGTAAGATCAGAATGACTGCGCACAGGGTTCGTTCCGGACCTCGAATTTACAGTGGCGCCGAACTGCGCCGAAGAAGGGAACCGTGGGCAGATGTCCAGTATTTTGACCAACACCAGCGCCATGGTCGCGCTGCAGACCCTCAAGACCATCAACATGGGCCTCGAGAAGGTCCAGAGCGAAATCTCCACCGGCAAGGATATTTCGAACGCCAAGGAGAACTCGGCCATCTGGGCGATCTCCAAGGTGATGGAATCCGACGTCAACGGCTTCAAGGCGATCTCGGACAGCCTGTCGCTGGGCGAATCCACCGTCGCCGTCGCGCAGACCGCCTCCGAAACGATCCAGGAGCTGCTGGGCGAGATCAAGGCGAAGATCGTTGCCGCCCAGGGCGAAAACGTCGACCGCACCAAGCTCAACAACGATGTCGACGCACTCAAGAACCAGATCACCTCGGTGGTCAGCGCGGCCCAGTTCAACGGCCTGAACCTGGTCGACGGCAGCACCACGACGACCAACGTGCTCTCCTCGATCGACCGCGACTCGACCGGCACGGTCACCGCGAACTACATCACCGTGAACGGACAGAATCTCGGCTCCGGCGGCTATACCGCGAAATCTGTCTTCTCCGGCGGCACCGCGACCGTCGTTTCCGCAGCCGCCGATACCTTCGTGATGTCGCTCGACAACACCGTGGGCACGGATTCCGTGGTCATCGGCAACCCGACCTATGACGCCGGCGAGAGCATCACGATCAGCGTCGCCGGCTACACGGCCAGCTACACCGTTTCGGCGAACGACATCGCCGTCGGCAACACGCCCGAGGACATCATCGCCACCAACCTGAAGGCGCAGATCGAGTCCTTCAACATCGCCGGTCTCAGCGTCGCCTATGACAGCGCCAGCCCCGGCGAGCTGACCTTCACCAACACAGGCACCCTCGACCTCACGGTCACCGGGCAGTTCGGCGATGACGGCTCCGGCGGCCTTGCTGCGCTCTCGACGATCGACGCCACCAATGCCGGCACGCTCGCCGCCCAGCTGATCACCATGGAATCGCTGATCTCCACGGCCATCGACGCAGCCGCGGTCTTCGGCTCGGTCGGCAACCAGATCGACACGCAATCCACCTTCGTGTCGAAACTGACCGACTCGATGCGCGCGGGCATCGGCTCGCTGGTCGATGCGGACATGGAAGAAGCCTCCGCCAAGCTGCAGGCGCTGCAGGTGCAGCAGCAGCTGGGCATCCAGGCGCTCTCCATCGCGAACCAGGCACCGCAGAACGTGCTGTCGCTGTTCCGCTGATTTCCGCCGAACCAAGGGGCGCGCCGGTTTCCGGCGCGCCTTTCTCGCGTGCGGTGCTGGCTCCGCCCCGCATCTTCGGTTAGGCAGATCCCGTCCCGCCGGAGATCCGCCCCTTGCCAATCCCAGCCCGTCTCCTGTTCCTTCCGCTTGTCGCAGCCCTCTCCGGCTGCGTTCCCGCCGAGTACCGCTCCGGCGAGGAGCGCAGCAGCGTGACCGGCCAAACGCCGGAAATCCTGCCGCTGCGCGGCCTGCCGGGCTTGGACCCTGCCCCCGGGACCGATCTTGACGCGACTACGGCCGAGCTCGATGCGCGAAATGCCGCCCTGGCGCTGCGCCGGACCAGGCTGGACAGCGCCCCCCGGCAATCCTCCGACGAGACAATGATGTCGCGCGCCAGCGAACTGCGCGGCCGCGCCGAAGAGCTGCGCGCCCGCGACTGAGCCCTCCTGACCGGCCCTTCCGCCCGAGCCCCCCGGCCATCAGCGCCAGCGCATCGCGGCCGAGCCGCGGGTCGGTCCAGTACTGGCTGAGCGCCGCGCCGGTGCCCGACTCGACGAAGAGGCAGCGCGCGCCGACGGCCGGGCTCGAGGTGGTGATCGCCCCGCCGATCATGCCGGTATCGGGGCAGAGGCCGATGATGGAATAGGTCATGTCCGTTGCTCCGGGATCATTTTCCGCCGATCACCTTCTCGAACCCGGCGAAGCGCTGCAGCAGGAAGACGAGCACCACGCTCTGCAGGATCAGGATCGCGGCCATGGCTGAGACCGTCGGGTCGTTGAAGTCGCGGATGTAGGAATAGGCCTGCACCGACAGGACATTGGTCCGCATGTCGGTGAGAAACACCACGGTGGAGAAGTTGTCGATCGCCTCGACGAAGACGAAGATGCCGCCCGCCAGCATGCCCGAGCGCAGCTGCGGCAGGGTCACGGTCAGGAAGGTCTGGAAGCGCGAGGCGCCCAGGTTCCGCGCGGCCTCTTCCAGCGCGAGGTCGAGCCCCTCCAGCGTCGCGACCAGCGCGCGGATCGCGAAAGGCAGGGTGATGACGACAAGCGCGAAGGCGATCTTCCAGAAGCCGGAATCGATCCCGGTCCAGGCGAAGAAGTTGAGGAAGGCCACGCCGATCACCACGCCAGGCACGGCCAGCGGCGACAGCGCCAGCGCGCTGAGCAGCCCGCGCCCGGGAAACCGCCGCCGCACGATGGCCAGCGAGCAGGGCACCGCGATGGCCAGGGTCAGCGGCGTGACCAGCGCGGTTACCAGCAGGCTGTTGACCAGCGCATCGCGGAACTGGCTGTTCTCGAAGAAGTTTCCGAACCATTTCAGCGTCACCGCCTCGGGCGGGAACTGCACCCGCGCCGAGGGGCTGACCGACGAATAGAGGATCACCAGCGTCGGCACGACGAGGAACATCAGGACCAGCGCTGCCGCGAAGGTCAGGAGCGGCGAATAGGGACGGGAACTCATCGGCGCGTCCCCCCGAAGCGGCGCGACAGCGACCCGCGGATAAGGTTCAGCGCCAGGATCGGCAGGAGCGCGAAGACCAGGAAGATCATCGCCATGGCGGAGGCTGCGGGCATGTCGAAGCTGCTCTGGATCTTGTCGTAGATGAGGTTGGCGAACATCTGCACCCGGCCGCCGCCCAGAAGAAGCGGGAAGAGGAAGGAGCTGATCGCCAGCGTGAAGGCCAGGAGCGAGGCGCTGACCAGCCCGGGCACGCTGAGCGGCAGAGTCACGTCCCGGAAGGCGGCCCAGCGGCTGGCGCCATGGCTGCGCGCGGCTTCTTCGAGCGACGCGGGAATATTGCGGATCGCGCCGAGCAGGGTGAGGACGAAGAAGGGCAGCACGAAATGCACGATCGACAGAACCACGCCGGTTCGGTTGTTGACCATGCGGACCGTCGGCAGGCCGAACTCGCGCAGCAGCCCGTTGACCGGGCCGTTATTGCCCAGCACCAGCATCCAGGCATAGGCGCGGGTGATGCCGCCGGACAGGAAGGTGACGATCAGCACGAAGAAGATGGCGTTGCGCAGGAATTTCGACGGCGAGCGCGCCATCAGGTAGGCCAGCGGATAGCCGAGGACAATTGCCGCGCCGGTGATCTGCAGCGACATGACCAGCGTGTCCCACAGCGCCTTGCGGGCCAGCGGCGACGCAAAGGTATCGGCATAGTTCCCGAGCGAGCGGGGTCCCTCGAACATTGCCGTGCCGGGGATCTGCTGCAGGAGGCTCGTGTCGGCGAAGCGCAGGAGCGCCGCGAAGAACAGCCCCAGCACGGCCAGCAGCGGCCAGATCAGCCAGAGGACCGGGACCGGTTTCATGCCGCGGGCTCCAGCACGGTGATGCCGCCCGGGACGACCGAGACCTTCTGTCCGACGGGCCGGGTCGGCAGGTCCGGCGCCCGCGCCTCGGAGACCTTGACCATCTGTCCGTCGGAGAGGCTCACCTCGTAGAGGACGCGTCCGCCCAGGTTGGTGCGGTAGCCGATCGTGCCGCCGATGCCGCCGATGCCGGGATCGCCCAGCGTGACCGCCTCGGCGCGCAGCGCGATCTGGCAGGGGCCGTCCCGGCCGGGGCGGGCGCCAGCCGGCGGCCGGTCCAGTGCGATGGTGCTGCCGGCGACGGTCAGGCTGCCCGGCGCGAGGACGGCATCGAGGATGTTCTCCACTCCCATGAACTCCGCGACGAAGCGGGTTCTGGGGTGGTCGTAGAGCTCGGCAGGCGGCGATAGCTGCTCGATCCGCCCGTCATTGACGACGGCGATCCGGTCGGCAAGGATCATCGCCTCCTGCTGGTCATGGGTCACGATGACGGTCGCCAGCCCGAGGCTTTCCTGAAGCTTCCTCAGCTCGATCTGCATCGCCTCGCGCAGGTTCTGGTCGAGCGCGCCGAAGGGCTCGTCGAGGAGCAGCAGGTCGGGCCGGGTGGCGATGGCGCGGGCCAGCGCGGTGCGCTGCTGCTGGCCGCCTGACAGCTCCGACGGATAGCGGCGGGCGAACTGGTCGAGCCGCACCAGTTTCAGCGCGTCCCAGATGCGCGTCTCGCGCTCGCTGCGGGACACCCGGCGGATCTTGAGCCCGTAGCCGACATTTTCGGCGACGGTCATGTGCGGGAACAGCGCATAGGACTGGAATACCATGGCGGCATTGCGTTTTTCCGGGGCAAGCCGGGTGATGTCGCGGCCGTTCAGCGCTATGGTGCCGCTGTCGGGTTCGGCGAAGCCGGCGATCATCCGCAGGATCGTGGTCTTGCCGCAGCCCGAGGGACCGAGCAGCGCGAGAATGCCGCCTTCGGCGAGGTCCAGCGAGACTCCCTTGACCGCGAGCGTGCTGCCGAAGGATTTCTTCAGGCCGGAAATGCGCAGGGCGGTTGCCCGCTCCTGCGCTGCGATGTCGGGGACGTGCTGCATGGCCAACTGGGCGCCGGCCTTACTGCGAGACCGTCATCTGGAATTTCTCGTTCCAGCTGTCGTATTCGGCATTCACCTTGTCCTCGTCATAGGTCCGGGTGTCCTCGGGTTTCGCATATTGCGACGCCAGTTCCGGCAGGACGGAGGCCTTGGTGTTGACCGGCATGTTCTGGTTGCCGGTGGCGATGATCTGCTGGGACTCGGGGCTGGTCGCGAAATCGACGAACTGCGCGGCGAGATCTTCCTTGCCGTTCCGGACAATGGTCATGACGTCATAGGTCATCGGAGCCGGGGCCGGAGAGACCATTTTCACTTCGATGCCCTCGTTGCGCACGGTTTTGGCGCCGGACGGCGGCGACACGAGCACGCTGATCTCGCCATTCGCGAGCGCCTGGCGGGCTTGGGCGTCGGAACTGTACCAGAAGGCGACATTGGGCTCGAGCTGCTTGAGCTTTTCGATGCCCGGATCGACATCGTCGATCGAGCCCCCGGCCAGTTCGGCCGCGACCAGGACGATGCGGCCCTGATAGGTGGCCGGGGTCGGTGCCGCGATGGCGTTCTCGAATTCCGGTTTCCACAGGTCCTCCCAGGAGGTGATGTCGCCGTCGACCATGTCAGGGCGCCATACGATCCCCAGCGGATAGGCATAGGCGCCGACCCAGCCCGCATTGTAGGAGCCGTCGACCATGTCGTCCTTGTAGGTCAGCGCGTCGACCGGGATCGGCGCGAAGAGCTCCGTGTCCTTGACCGCGCGGTTGGCGACCGAGGAAGTGGTGAACCAGACATCGACACCGGGCGCTGCGCGGTTCGCTTGGAGCTTGGCAAGCGACTCGCCGCTGTTGGATTGCGGCATGAGCTGGACCTCGATGCCGGTCTCCTCGGTGAAGTTTGCGGCGATCTGCTCGAAGGCGGTCTGCCAGGTGGTGCCCCAGATCATGATGGTGATGCTCTGGTCCTGGGCAAGGGTGGGCAGGCCGGACAGGCCGAAAGCGGCCGTTGCAGCGAGCAGGGCGCGGCGGGGGAAGGTGACGGGCATGCGCAACTCCGGAGATGGCTGGAATACTGCATACAGAGCACAGACGGCATGCGCACTTGTCAACGAATGCTCTGCCCGAGGCTGCCCAGAGGTAGAAAAATTCAGCAGACATGCAAGTTTTGGTCACTCTTTGACCGGTCCTGCGACGCCGTTACATGATCAGGGACCTGGCACAGCCGGTTCTCCGGACCGGCGGCGGATGCTGCGCGAGCCCCGCAGCGTCCTGTCGCTGTTCTTCCGCCGCAAGAGCAACCTGACGGATAGTGTCCGAGTACGTGGTGTAATTTCGCCGCCGCCAGCGGTGTTACCCCGGGTGGTCACCGAGGTGCAGGATTGAGGTGGATCAGCAGACGGTCCGTGGGAACGTCTGCCCGACGAGCGCCATCCAATTCTGCCTGATGGCCAAGGTGCTCTTCGGTCTGCCGCTCAGGCAAACGACCGGGATGCTGTCCAGCATCCTGAAAATGCCAGGGCTGGATTGGGCAGTTCCCGATGTCTCCACGCTCAGCCGTCGTCAGGGCGAGACGGGACCGTGGCTTTCGCGGCGCCGCGAAAGCCCGATGAATGAGTGGCTGGCAAGGAAGCATGGCACCCACCGCCGCCAGCAACGCAAGGTCCATCTGGCAATGGACACGGCCACTGGCGACATCCGGGCGGTGGAAGTCGCCTCCTGCCGCAACGGCCACAACCCCCTCCTTCCCGAGTTCTCCGGCCAAATCCCGGAGGACGAGGAGATCGGCACCGCAACGGGCGAGTTGCCAGCGGATGCGCCGTCGCCCATCGGGCGCGGACCGCTGGCGACGCCTTCGGCACAATGCGGTGCCATGCGGCGATCCTGGCGCACCGAGGCACGGGGGCTCGGGCATTCCTTCGGACCGGTGGCAGTCATGTGCCCTCCCATCCGGAAAACCGGCCGCCTCTGGAAAGAAGATTGCCCCGCCGCCTTGGCCCGCAACGACATCCTGAGGGCAACCCGGCGCCTCGGCCGGACGATCTGGAAAAGGTGGTCCGGCTATCATGTCCACAGCAGGATCGAGGCCAGCATGCGGAACCTCAAGTCTTTCGGCGAGCGGATCGCCTCAAGAGACCCGAACCGCCGGACAGCCGAAATCCACATCCGGGTCATTTGCGGCTACGCTCGGACCGACGGCGCTTGCCGCTCATTCATGAACCGTTTCAACGCCCCCGGCACCGCCGAGATCGAGCGCGTGGCCTGACCTCAGCTGGGCAAAGGGGGATCACGTCTTGAAGACAACTTCTGCAGCAATGCCCGTGACAACTCCCGTGAGGCTTCTCGGCCAACGGCTGATGTCCCGCGATTTCGTCCGCCAAGTCGCCAAGGTCCAGATCGGTGCAGCCGTTCTTAACCGCTTCGCGGCCTTCGGGATTCGGGCAACCGTGGCAACGGGATAAGTGTCTCCGGGCAAAGGGGACTGCGGTCCTGAGCGGATTTCCGCATCAGCGCCCCCCGGCCCGACCGCGCGGTCGGCCGGTCCGACGGACGGATCAGCGGATCAGGATCGCGCGCAAGTCATTCACGTTCGTCAGCGTCGGCCCGGTGACGATCTGGTCGCCGAGCGCCGCGAAGAAGCCGTGGCCGTCGCAGCGGCGGAGCGCCTCCGCCAGAGGATAGCCCGCCTTTGCCGCGCGGGCGCGCGTGGTTCCGTCCACCATCGCCCCGGCCACCTCGGCGGCTCCGTCGATCCCGTCCGTGTCGCAGCGTTCTCGCGGGAGAAGAGCCAGCCCTTGTCCTCGCTGATCCTGAGCAGCCCCTCTACCGTCACCTCGCCCGCGGGCGCNCGACGGCAGCGTCTCCAGCTCGGTCTCCNGGCGCCATGCCGCGGTTGACCATGACGATGCTGCCATCCGCCTGCTGCAGCGGCGTCAGGATCCAGTAGGCCGGCCCCCAGTCCGAGGGGACGTAGATCNGCGATGTCGGCATCGGGCAGGTATTCGCCCGTCACCGTGATATGGCGGTATTCGTCGCCCTCGCGGGTGATGCCGGGCCAGGCCTCGGGGCCGGGCGCCGGAACCGGAGCGGCATGGACGCGGGCATCCACGCGCTCGATCAGGTCGAGCTTCCAGGAGAGGCGCTTGACCTGCCAGGTGGCCAGGGCGGAAAATCCGCCCAGGCCGATTGCCGCGCAGAGCGACNACCGCCAGGATCCGCCCCCAGCGGCGGGACGGGNCGCGCGGTCNTTGGCTCCTGCGCTCATGGCTGCCTCACTCGTGCGCTGCGCCATGGCCGCCATNGGCCGGCTGCCCCTTCGGGCAGGGCCGGCAGGGCGCCCATGTTGNCCGTCGCTCATCGGCATCATGTTGACGTTCATGTTGTGCATGACCCAGAGCGAGCCTGCCAGCACGATGGCCAGGATGACGATCGCGAAGATGGTGGCCGCGAAGGTCCAGCCCTCTTCGGTCGAGCGCTTGAGGTGCAGGAAGTACACCAGGTGCACGATGATCTGCACCGCGCCCAGCCCCATGATGATCCCGATGNGTGATCTTCGGGTCCCAGCCCGGCTTGATCCAGNACCAGCGCGAAGGGGATGAGCGTCAGGATGCCTGCCAGCGCGAAGCCGGTCATCAGGCTGTTGAAGGTGCCGTGGCCTCCGTGGCCGGCGTCGTGGTGATCGGACATCAGACGAGCCTCACGAGATAGACGAAGGAGAACACCCCGATCCAGATCAGGTCGAGGAAGTGCCAGAACATGCTGAGCGTGCCCAGGCGGCGGGTGTTGGCCTCGCTGAGGCCGCCCTTCCACTTGATCTGCGCGGCGAGGGTGCCGAGCCAGACCAGGCCGAAGGTCACGTGCAGGCCGTGGGTGCCCACCAGCAGGAAGAACGACGACAGGAAGGCCGACCGGTCCGGACCCGCGCCGATATGCACGAGGTGGTTGAACTCGTAGATCTCCATGGCGATGAACAGCACGCCGAAGACGGCGGTGATGCCCAGCCATTTCAGCAGGCCGTCGACATCGCCCTTGTCGGCGCGCAGCATGCCCATGCCGAAGGTGATCGACGAGAACAGCAGGAACGCGGTCTCGACGAAGACGAAGCCCGGCGAGAACAGGTCGGCCGGCGACGGACCGCCGCCATAGCCGTAGCCCAGCACCGCATAGGTCGCGAACAGCGTCCCGAAGATGATGCAGTCGCTCATCAGGTAGATCCAGAACCCGATGGGGGTCGGGCTGGCATGATGGTGCGGGTGGTGGTCCGGGTGGTGTTCGGGGCCTTNCCGGCCCCTTGATTGCCCCGGTGACGGGGCTGTCGATCATGGTCATGCGAGCGCGTCCTTGGCTTCGTTTGCCTCGACATCCTTCGCGGGGATGTAGAAGTCGCGGTCATAGTTGAAGGTGTGGGCGATGCCGATCGCGACACAGGCGACGAAGCTGACGATGGCGAGCCACCAGATGTACCAGATCATCGCGAAGCCGAAGATCGTGGCGAAGGCTGCCAGGATGACGCCGGACGCCGTGCCCTTGGGCATGTGGATNGTCATGGTAGTGACCGGACCACTTGAAGCCGTCCTGCTTCATCTTCCAGAACATGTCGCGGCCGGTGACCTGGACATCCTCGGGGAAGTTGTAGGGCGCAACCGGGGACTGGGTCGCCCAGTCGAGGGTGCGGCCGCCCCACGGATCGGGGCCGCAGGCCAGTTCCTTGCGCTTCAGCACCGACACGAAGCCGCCGATGAAGCCGCAGGCGATGCCGCCCAGGATCAGCACGGCGCCGAAGGCGGCGATGATGAAGTAGAACTGCCAGGCGGTGTCCATGTAGGCGTTCATCCGGCGGGTCACGCCCATCAGGCCGAGCGCGTAGAGCGGCATGAAGGCGAAGTAGAAGCCGACGAACCAGAGCCAGAAGCTGCGGCGCATCCAGGTGTCGTCGAGCTTGAAGCCGAAGGCCTTCGGCCACCAGAAGCAGACCGCGGCATAGACGCCGAAGACCACGCCGCCGATGATCACGTTATGGAAGTGCGCGATCAGGAACAGGGTGTTGTGCAGCTGGAAGTCGACCGGGGGAACGGCCAGCAGGACGCCGGTCATGCCGCCGATGGTGAAGGTGACGATGAAGCCGATGGTCCAGAGCATCGGGGTCTCGAGACGGACCGAGCCCTTGTACATGGTGAAGATCCAGTTGAAGACCTTCACGCCCGTGGGCACCGCGATGATCATCGTGGCGATCCCGAAGAAGGCGTTCACGTTCGCGCCCGAGCCCATCGTGAAGAAGTGGTGCAGCCACACGACGAAGCTGAGCACCATGATGCAGGCGGTCGCCCAGACCATGGTCTTGTAGCCGAAGATCGGCTTGCCGGAGAACACGGCGACGATTTCCGAGAAGACCCCGAAGATCGGCAGGATCAGGATGTAGACTTCCGGGTGGCCCCAGATCCAGATCAGGTTGATGTAGAGCATCGAGTTGCCGCCCAGGTCATTCGTGAAGAAATGGGTGCCCAGGTAGCGGTCGAGGGTCAGCATGGTGAGCGTCGCGGTCAGCACCGGGAAGGCGGCGACGATCAGGAAGTTGGTGCAGAGCGTGGTCCAGGCGAAGATCGGCATGTCGAACAGGCGCATGCCCGGGGCGCGCATCTTCAGGATCGTGGCGACCATGTTGATGCCCGACAATGTCGTGCCGATGCCCGCGATCTGCAGCGACCACAGATAGTAGTCCATCCCCGGCCCTGTCGAGAAGCTCGCCCCCGAGAGCGGCGGGAAGGCCAGCCAGCCCACGCGCGCGAATTCGCCGACGAACAGCGAGATGTTGACCAGCAGCGCGCCTGCAACCGTCATCCAGAAGGAGAAGTTGTTGAGGAACGGGAAGGCCACGTCGCGCGCGCCGATCTGCAGCGGCATGACGTAGTTCATGATGCCGGTGATGAACGCCATCGCGACGAAGAAGATCATGATCACGCCGTGGGCGGTGAAGACCTGGTCGAAATGGTGCGGCGGCAGGTAGCCTTCGGCACCGCCTGCGGCCATGGCCTGCTGGGCGCGCATCATGATCGCGTCGGCAAAGCCGCGGATGAACATGATGAAGCCGAGCGCCATGTACATGATGCCGATCTTCTTGTGGTCGATCGTGGTGACCCAGTCGCGCCAGAACGGGCCCCAGAGGCGGAAGTAGGTCATCAGCACCAGGACGGCGAGGCCGCCGAGCGCGATGGCCGCGAAGGTGCCGATGAGGATCGGCTCGTGCAGGGGGATCCAGTCCCAGTTCAGCCGCCCGAAGAGCGGCGTCCAGGTATCCGGTGGGGAGGTATGGAGGTCAGTTGCCATTGGTTTGTCTTACTCCGCGGTCGTGCGGCACAGCGCGTCCGGATAGGACGTCAGCATGGCCAGGAGGTAGGCGTCGTCGCCGCCGGTCAGGTTCCGCGCGCTCAGGTCCTCGCCGGAGGAGATGAGGTTGCCGAAGCCGTCGATTGCGCGCTGCTCGTCGTATTCGAAGAGCGGTTCCAGCGCGATGCCGTCGAGCCCGCCGCCGCCGGCCTGGTCGATCATCATCATNCTGGTCCATGCAGGCCTTGCCGTCTTCGACGCACATGCCGCGGATCCGGTCGAACAGGCCCTCGTCGACGGATGCATAGTAGTGCACCGGCTCGGCGATGGTCGGCTTTTCCAGCTCCAGGTAGCTTGCGCGGCTCAGCTCCGAGCCTTCGGCCCGCAGCGTCTCGATCCAGGCGTCGAACTCGCCCTGATCGGTGGCGATGGTGTCGAAGGTCATCCAGGAGAAGCCCGGGCCCGAGTAATGCGCGGACCGCCCGGCGAAGGTGCCGGTTTCATCCGCGATCAGGTGGAGCTTGGTCTCCATCCCGGCCATCGAGTAGATCATGCCGCCGAGCGCCGGCACCGAGAAGGTGTTCATCACGGTGGAGGAGGTCAGGCTGAAATTGATCGGACGGCCTTCCGGAATGACGAGCTCGTTGACCGAGGCGACGCCGTATTCCGGGTAGATGAACAGCCATTTCCAGTCGAGCGACACGGCCTGGACCTCGACCGGCATCCGGAGAACGAGACCTGGTACCGCCGCGACATCGGTTCGATCACGGACACGCTGGGCTATGCGCCCGCCGCGCCCTATTTCATCGATGCCGATCTGGTCGATCCCGAGGCCTGGCCGCGCGCCGGGATGACGGTGGTCACGTTCCGCAACTCGCATCTCAGCTACGCGCTGACCTGGGGCGCGCTCGCGCTCATGGTCGTGGGCGGCTACGGCCTGTTCCTGCGCCATGAATTCCGCGGCCGCGACGAGGACTGACGCTCCGGTCCCGATGGATCGGAAAAGCCCCGCCTTCCTGTCCGGAAGGCGGGGCTTTTTTCTTGCCGGCGATGCGCGGGGCCTCAGCGGCCGGGCAGCGAAGGCGCGGGGGCATATTCGCTGCCGTCGAGTTCCGCGGTGTCGAAGGCCTCGAGCCGGGCGAACTGGTCCTCCACGTCCTCGGCGAAGAACTGCGCGACGATGGCGCGCGCGAGCCGCTTGGCGCCGGTGCTGACCGCGGGAATGTCGCCCGAGACCTTTCCCTGGCTCAGCATCGCCGCGTCGTTGAAGCAGTGGATGCGCGCCAGTGCCGGGCAGGCACCGGGGGTTTTCTCGCGGAAGCTGAAATCCGGGTTCAGATAGGGCGAGGCGCCGAGCGATCCGTCCTTCGGCAGGTCCTCCGGGAAATCCGGCCGGTCGGCCCAGCTCAGCACATGCGGCGCAATATCCGCGAGCTCTGCACGGTCGGCGAAATCGTTGCGGAAGCCGGTGGCGGCAATCACGAAATCGGTGGCGAAGCTGCCGCGCGAGGTGTCGAGCCGCAGCCTATCCCCGTCTTCGGCCGCCCCGGCCAGCGCGCAGCCCATGTGGAACTTCGCATTCGGGTGCGACGAGACCCGCCGCACCGAATGGCTCGGCGGCGGCACCTGTTCGCGGGCGCAGTAATCGTGGATCTTCAGCTTCCAGGCATCGGGCACCACGGCCAGGCCCTCGACCGTTCCGGGGCTGCCGATGCCGGTCAGCTTGTTGACCGCCGGGATCGTCTCGCGGCGGATCAGCAGGTCGACCCGCGCTGCGCCTGCCTCGAGCGCGGTGGCGGCATTGTCCATCGCCGAGGCGCCCGCGCCGATCACCGCCACGTCGCGGCCCGCGCCGGCGCTGCTCGGACGGCTGCGCCACGGGCTCTCGGCCCGCGCGCTGCCGCCGGAGCAGCTGTCCAAGGCCTTCGGGATCAGCCGCAGCGAGGCCCGGCTGGCCGCGCAGCTCTGCGACGGGCTGAGCCTGCAGGAGGCGGCAGAGGATCTGGGATGGACCATCGGCACCGCCAGGAGCGCCTCGAAGCAGCTATTCGCCCGGATGGGAGAAAAGAGCCAGACAGGCGTCGTGCGCCGCATCCTTCAAAGCGCCGTCTGGCTCGGCTGAGCAGCCCCGCTCCCGAAGCGGCCCCGCTCCGTTCCCGCGCGATCATGGTAAAGACAGATTCACCATCCCTTTGGGAAACATGGAGAATTCACCGCCGCTTAAGACCTGGGCCCTAGAAGCCGCAGCTGTGGGGGCGCTTGCCGGGCTGATCCGAGGATCAGCTCCGGCCTTGCGCTAAGGAACTTGCGGATGTCCGCACTCGTCATCGAAGCCACGGATCTGGTCGCAGATCCGATCGAAGCCGTCGTATCTTTCTCCAGCACCGAAGAGACTGCCGAACCTGTCGAAGCCGCCGCCGCCGACCTGTCGTCGGGCGATGCCGGAACCGGCATCCTGCCTGCCGCAGACACTGCCGATGCCACCGCAGAGGCGGAGACGGATGCGGACGGCGTGCCGTCCGGAACCGATTTCCAGACGGTCGAAACTACCGCTCCGGCGGAAGGCGGCCCGCAAGCGGAGTCCGGCACGGACGCCGCCCCGCTCGACGCGGCTGCGGAGAGCAGCGATCCCGCATCTGCGGCGGAGGCCGCCGGCGCGCCCGCGACTTTCGAGGTCTCCGATGCCGCCGGGCTGGCCGCCGCTCTGGCCGCCGCGCAGGATGGCGACGTGATCCGCCTGGCCGGCGGCAGCTACGGCGATTTCAGCCTGAAGAACTATGCCGTCTCGGTGACGCTGATGTCCGATCCGGCCGATCCAGCAGTGTTCAGCACTGTGCAGTGTGACAATGTCCGCGGCCTTGCCTTCGACGGCGTCACCTTTGACTACACCTTCGCCGAAGGCGATGCCGAATGGCACCGCCCGTTCCGCTTCGCCAACAGCCAGGACATCACCATCCGCAACTCTCTGGTCGACGGCGACAATGCCCATGGCCGCGGCGACGAGAAGGACGGCTACGGCAATGCCACCGGCCTGCGTTTCCAGTACTGCGAGGACATTCGCATCCTCGACAGCGAGATCCGCGGCTTCCGCGACAATATCCAGCTGAACGCCATCAAGAACATCGTTGTCTCCGGCAACGACATCCATCACATGCGCGAAGATGCCATCGAGTTCGGCACCCTCACCAACGCGCTGTTCGAGAACAACTACCTGCACGACACGGCCGGCTATCCGCTGCCCGAGGGCGCCGCGGCCGGCAGCGGCGACCATCCCGACTTCTTCCAGATCAACGGCGGCGGTGCGCGCAGCCCGTGCACCAACCTGACCTTCCGCGGCAACCTGATGGATCAGGGCAGCGGCACCGACGCACAGGGCATCTTCCTCACCAACAAGGACGATGTCCCCTGGCAGAACATCACCATCGAAGACAACATGTACATCAACGGCCGCGCCAACGGCATCGTGGTGGGGCTGACTGACGGGCTCATCGTGAAGAACAACACGATCGTGCATGCCTTCTGGGACACGGAAAATTCCTTCGTGCCGACGATCCGGCTCGACAGCGGCAGCACCAATGCCGTGGTCACCGGCAACATCGCCGGCTCCTCCGCGATCCTGAACCTTCCGGAAAGCTGGGAAACCGGAAGCAATTTCGTCGTGCAGAGCACCGATCCGCAGAAGCCGGACTATTACACCGAGCATTTCGCCGGGGCCGAAGGCGAGCTGGGCGGGCATCCCGAGAAGTTCCTGCTGAAGGCGGACAGCCCGATCCGCGCCGCCGGAGCAGGCTCCGAGCATGTCACCGGCGAGGTCGAGGCAGAGCAGGCGGAGACCACGGAGACGGCAGATCTCTCCGGGCTGGTCGCGCGCATCCTGATCGAGGCCGCCGACAGCCCTGACCAGTTCGTGTTCGACGCCTCCCTGTCCTCCCTGCCTGAAATCCAGACCGCCAGCTCCGCTTACGCGGGTCCTTTCGCCCGTTTCGACGATGCGACCGGAGACCTGGTCCTGGCCACCGATCACGGCGATGTCGTGGTCGCGGATCTGGAGGCCGGCGCGCTCGACCTGCGCGGCCTAGCGGCACCGCTCGGCATCCTGCGGACCGATCTCCAGCCCCTCCTCGAAGCCGAATCGTTCTGCATCGACATGGTGCTTGGCCTTGCCCCCGGGGCCGCAGGCCCGGTGGCGGGCGAAGTGATGCGTCTCGACCGCGCCTTCCTCGTCAAAGTCACCGAGAAGGGCGATATCGACTTCCGCCTGAAGACCGTCGACGGGATCTGGCACCAGATCAAGACGGCCGGTGCCGGGCTGACCGACGGCAACATGCATGACGTCTCGCTCCGCTACGCTGCCGCCGGCGAGATCCAGGTCGTCGTCGACGGCACGGTCCTCGCCACCGCGGAGATCGGCGCGGCCATGGCACCGGGCGTGTCCGACCGCATGTCCATCGGCGGGCAGTACGGCTCCACGCCCTTCGCCGGCCTGGTGCAGGACATCGCCATGACGCTCGACGCAGACGCGACCCATGCCGGCGGGCTGTTCGGCGCCGCCGACGTTCAGTTGGCAAGCACCGGCGGCAGCTACAGCTTCCTGTGGAGCTTCGGCGATGGCAGCCAGGCCGAAGGCATTGCCGTCGAGCACAGCTTCGATGTGCCGGGCTACCACACGGTCACGCTGACCGTCACCGGCAGCGACGGCAGCATCTCGAGCACCGACTACACGGTCGGCATCCCCGGCACCGGGCTGGTCGGTTTCGACAGCCAGAGCGGGGACTTCTGCCGCCTGCCCTACGGCGAAATGTCGGTGATCGTCGATCTTTCTCCCGGCGCGATCGACCTGCGCGACCTCGATAGCCCTATCCTCATCGACCGCGCCGAGATCCAGCCGATGGTCGGCGCCGAAGAGTTCAGCATCAACATGGTGCTGCGCCTCGACCCCTCCGAGACCGGCGGCATCGGCGGCGAGGTTATGCGGCTCGACCGGGCCTTCCAGGTCAATGTCACCAATGCAGGCGAGCTCGATCTCCGCCTGAAGACGACCGACGGGATCTGGCACCGGCTGATCACCAAGGGAGCAGGTATCGGAGACGGCGACAGCCATGGCGTGTCCGTGCGCTTCGACGCGGACGACGTTCTTCAAATTGTGGTCGACGATGCTGTGCTCGGCGAGACGGCAGTCGCGGGCATGATGGATCCGGGCATCGGCTCGGTCATGGTGATCGGCGGGCAGTACGGCGCCACGGCCTTCGGCGGCCTGCTCGAAGAACTGCGGCTCGATCTGGATGCAGGCAGCACGCTCGATGCCGGGACCTTCGATGCCGTGTCCGGCCTCTTGGCCGCGGAAGGCGGCTGGACCGAGATCGCCTGATCCCCGCCATCTGCGGAAAAGCTGCGGCCGGATCCCGTTCGGTTCCGGCCGCAGCCCCTGCCGGCCCTGCGGGCCCGCAGCCTCAAACGAACCCGCCCCCCCAGATGTAGAGCGTGTAGCCGCTGCCATCTGCCAGGGACAGCGCGCCGCCGCCCATGCCGTCGCTGACGAAGTCCATGGCGCCGGAGGCCACGACCTCCTGCAAGTCCGCCTCGCTGCGGATCTTCGCCGAACTGCCGTTGCCGCCGATCCAGAGGTTGTTGTCGGGATCGGCATCGTTGGTGAACAGCCCGTCAATGTTGGTGACGACGAAGATCTCGTCTCCTTCGCTGAAGTCCAGGTCGAGGATCATGTCATCTTCCGCATTCGAGAGCCGCAGGTCGAAGATGAACCGGTCTGCTCCCTCTCCGCCGAAGAAGGTATCGGCACCGGCCCGCCCGGCCAGGGTGTCGTTGCCGCCGCCCGCATCGATGAGGCTGCCGCCCGACGAAGCCCAGAGCGTCTCTCCCGCGTCAGTGCCGGTCACCATGTCCCCGCCGGCATAGATCGGCGGCGGCGAGACCGGAGCGGGAGCCGGCTCCTCTTCGGCCGAACCGCCGTCTTCGATGGCGGGGCTGTCCTCGACGGGAATGGGCACCTCCAGATCCGCGGGGTCGATCCCGCCGAGCTGCAAGGTGTATCCGCTGCCGCCCGCCAGGGCCAGGACGCCGCCGCCCTGATGGGTCATCGCACCGGATGCCACGATGTCCTGAAGGTCCTCGAGACTGTCTATGATCACCGCACTGCCGTCGAGAAGCACCTCGGGACCGCTTCCGTCCCCGGCTGCCGCCGCGAACAGCCCGGACGTGCCGGTCGTCAGGTGGATCTCGTCGCCTTCGCCGACATCGAGGTCCAGGATCAGGTCGTTGCCCTGCTCCTCCGTGCCGCGCAGGTCGAAATGGAACTGGTCCGCCCCGTCCCCTCCAATCATGATGTCGTCCCCGGCGCCGCCATGCAGGATGTCGTCGCCCGCGCCGCCTTCGAGCAGGCTGCCCTGGGGAGCGGCCGAAATCACGTCGTCTCCGGCGGTTCCGGTGACGACGGCCATCCCGTTTGCCTCAGCCCAGAGCGACAGCGGAAGCACGTCTTCGGCGCCAAGGAGCTTCCAGTAGCTTTCGTCGGTCGGAACGCTCGACAGGATGGTGTTGCCGTTCAGGACAATATTGCCCTCCACCAGAACGGCATCGGAGGAATTGTAGACGCCGTAGCCGTCGACTACCGTATTGTTCTCCACGACAAGGTTCGTGCTGTCCGGCGCCCGGATCGCGGGCTGGCGTATCGAAAGATCGGAATAGGTATTCGGCAAAAGCACGTTGTTCGCGATCACGGCCCCGTCGACATCGCCCAGGCTGATGCCATGGGTTTGCCCGTTGATGATCAGGTTGTCGGTAACGGTGAAATTCGAGGCCGTCACGCCATCGGGACCGGATTTGAGATGGCCGAAGATGGTCTGGGTCGTGCTGCCGGGAGCAGCAATGAAGGTATTCCCGGAGATGGTGATGTCATGCACCCCCAGCACGGAATTCGCCCCCCAGTACTGGATCATGTCCGAATGATCGTGGATCCTGGTATCGTAGGTCTCGTCATCCATGCTGAGCCAGGGGTTGAAATCCCGGAACAAGCTGTCGGAAATGGCCAGGCGCTGGGTTTCGTAGAAATTGATCCCTTCACGGACTTCCTCGATGGTCAGCCCGGTCAGATCGACATCCGTGCTTTCGCCGACATAGACGGCAAGGCGCAGGTCCCGGAACGTGGCATCCTCGAGCGAAACATTCTCCGAATTGTGGACCCTCAGGCCCTGCTGATGGCCGTATCCGGCAATGGCATCGCTGCGCGTCGTGTCCGCGGCATCGGGGTCGGCCCCCTCCTCCTCGGTCGGAATGTGGCCCACGAAAGAAAGGTCCGACATCGTGACGTTCTTGTTGCTGTGCAGGAACAGAAGCGGAGATGAGCCGGAGGTGCCTTCAATGCTGTCGGATTGGAAAGCGATATTCTCCAGGACAAGATTTTCTGCCCGGACGAATGTCACCGGCTCGGTGAAGACCGCAGGATCCTCGGAGTCCAGAGACCTCACGACAACATCATATTCGTATGATATGTCCTTTATGAAAACGGAACCGTATTCGCCCGGAGCCAGAAGAATGGTGTCTCCACCGGTTGCGTCCCGAAGGGCCTGCGTGAATTCGGACGCCGTATTTACAACAATATCACTCATTACCGGAGCACCTTTCGAACAAGACAACACGCTTGGAAACTCCTGCAGCAGGCAGAAACTTCCCGAGACCGATCACGTCTCCCCCCCCCCTGAAGGACAGGGGCAAAAGTGGCATTTTCCATGCCTTACTTGCTGACCATAGCCACTTCTTTTTGCTTGGAAACGCGACAACGTGTTCTCAGCTGCAAGAACTGTTTCCAAAAGAAATGGGCGCGATCCATTTTCTTCATGAAAAATAATAGTTTAAGTAAACAAACAAACGCAATGACGGCCGAAAATTTCGGATAGAAGCACAATGAAGCATTTCGCAATGTCATTTATGGCCTTGACCATGGCCTGTGTTCTTGGCTTTCTGGTTTGGATCGGCATGGCGAATCCGAATACCCCAAGAGACAGAGAAATTGCCTATATTCCCCTGTCAGGTCCATCTTTTCGCATAGTGGCATTCGGCTCCAGCCTGACTCATTCGAATCCCTGGCCGAAGGCCCTGTCCAGATCTCTTTCCGAGTGTTTCGGGCAGCCAGTCGAGGTTTTGCGCATCGCCCAGAGCGGAGCAGACAGCAGCTGGGGACTGGACTCCGTGGATCAGGTCATAGCGGCCGGTCCCGATCTGGTCCTGATGGAATTCGCCATCAATGATGCGGATTTTCTCGACGGAGCATCCCTGCGCCGCAGCCGCAGCCAGCACGCGATGCTGATCGACCGGCTGGGCGCGGCCGTGGCTCCGGGACATGTGGTGCTGATGACGATGAATCCGGTCGGCGGGCTGCATCGGGCCCTGCGGGCATTGCTGCCGCGCTATTATGCGCTGCAGGTGGAGCTGGCAGACCGGCACGGCACCGCCCTGGCCGATCTCTACGCCGACTGGCTGGCGCTTCCGCCCGCACAGCGGCGCTTTCCCGACGGCCTGCATCCGACGGCGGAGGACACCGCCCGCGTGGTGGTCCCGGGACTGGTCCGCCGGATCGCGCAGGCTGCGGACCGCACGTGTCCGCCGCCTGCCTGAGGCACGCTACTGGGCTGCGCCGCCCTCGTACCATGTGAACGCGTTGGGGCCCGATTTCGCTGCGGCAAGCGCCGTCGCAGCGTCGCCTGCAATGGTCTTGTAGGGCGCGGCAGCCGGGTCGGAACCGTCAGCCGTGTAGGCATCCCAGATGGTGATGCTCTCCACCGTCGCATTGAGCATGTTCGCGCCGTTGTTCAAGCCTAGCAGGCGCGGCGCGTAGTTCCCCGAGAAAGATCCGGGCGTACCGGAAGCCTGCGCCAGCACCTCGGTCCCATCGACATAGAGCCCGAACGCTCCCGTGGCTGGATCGGCCGTGATGACGAATTCCCGCATCACGCCCTCATAGGGCAGCGGCGAGGTGACATCGCCGGAAAGCCCTGCAGGGCCGAAGGAATAACGCAGCCGGGTGCCGCTCAGGAGCGACAGCTTCAGTTCGCCCGATCCGACGGGCAACCGCAGCAGGGCTTCCTCTGCCGCGCTGGCAGGGTTGGCCGTCAAGCGGAACTTCGCCGTGATCGGCGTGACGACTCCCCAATTTGCGCTGCCGTAGATCGCCGTATTTCCCGCAACGTCGAATTGCGGAGCGGCTGCAAGGGTCGATGCAATGTCGTTCTGCTCCGGCATCGGCCGCAGCGGAATACCCTCGACGCCTTCCGCCATTCCCGTGACAATCGGGAGGTTCATCCAGATACGGTCGAACAGGTCGGCCTCGATCACGTCGGCATCGGCCAGCCCCGGCACGGTATGGATGCCCGACGCGGCGCCGCGGCCGAAATCGATCCGGGTGTTTCCGCCGAAACTTCCGGAATTCGGATAGACCCGGACCCGCCCTCCGGCAATGGAAACGTTTTGTGCCCCGGCACCGTCGATCTCGAAGCCTGCCACTTCCGCGCGGTGCGGCAGGAGGGCGCCGCCGATGGCGGTTTCGCTGGCAGATGCCGTTCCGGCCAAGGTCTCCGGAATCGCGGGCAGCGCGCGCGCCAGACGCGTCGTGGTGATTGCAGGCGTGTTGCCCTCCGCATCCTCGAACCAGAACTCGGCATAGGCTCCCGAGGGCTCCCAGAAGGCGCGGTTGAACCGCGGCACGTCGCGCTCCTGCGCGGCGGCAGGACCGATACCGAAACCATAGAGCGCCGCAAGGGCGGTATACTGGGCGCGGCGCGGAGAGCCATCGGCCGAATAGCGCGAGGGATGCGCGACATCGACCCAGGAATCCGCTGCGCCGCGGTCAACGGTGCGGGAAGAGCCGATGGCCTGGAAACCGCTCTCATATGAGATGATCTCCGGCCCGACGAAACCGAGCATGTTCGGCAGGCCGTCATCCACGAAATTGCGGATCGACAGCCGCGTGTCCTGCTTGGTTGCAGTCGTTTCCATAAGTTCAAAACGATGGGGGCCATAGAAATACGCCATGGTCCTGGCCGGATCGAGCGTGCCGCGGCCCTGCCCCGTCAGATCGTAGAACAGATGGTCGTAGGGTCTGCCGTTCAGCGGATCGGTACCCAGGACATAATCAGCGCCGCCCTGTTCCGGGGCATAGCGCCCGGTGAAGAGCGGATAGAGCCTCTGGCGGTATCCGTCATTAGTGGTCGCCGGCGCTGCCGTCCATGTGGACATCAGCAGGCCCGGCTCAGCCCCGTAGCTGCGCAGCACGTCGATGCCGCCCTCGAAGGAGCCATCCCAGGTCCGGTCGGACAGCTCGGTCGCGCTAGCCGCCGGATCGTCGCTGGCGAGGTTCCAGTAGCTGGTGCCGGAGACGGTGGCATCGATCAGCAGGAACCGTTCGCCCGGCGCATTTTCCGAAAGGAAATTCGACATGTAGCCCAGAGCGGTATGATACATCGTGCTGTCCGTTACCGCGAGCATGCTGTTTGAGGCATAGTCCGATCCCGGATAGTCTCCGCCGGAGCGATAGGTGATCACATGCAGCGCATCAGGGTCGGCAATCGCGGGACGCATTCCCTGCAGTTCGGACGTATCCGTGGAGGGCGACAGCATGTAAGATTCTTCGGACTGGCCGATCAGCACCATGATGTTCCCGACGATGATATCGTCCGCGCCCTGCGCCGCGCCCGCCGGAGAGCCCGCCACCCGGACCTCGGCCCTGAGCCGGTGCGGGCTGCGCCGGGCCCCGGAATAGGTGCCGCTCCAGGTCCCGCCCGAAGCGCTGCCGACGGCAGCGAGATGAAGGGCCGTGCGTTCTTCAGGTTGCAGCCGATCCGCACGAGGTCCTCGTAGCGCACTTCCCGGTGTCGGCGCGCGGCAAGGATGCGGTCGACCGAGCGCGGCCCGAAGCCCGGCACGCGCAGGAGCATTTCGCGCGGGGCGCGGTTGACCGCCACCGGGAACTGCCCGCGATGGGCCAGCGCCCAGGCGAGCTTCGGGTCGATCTCCAGATCGAGCATGCCGGCCGGCGGGGCGATCTCCGCCGCCTCGAAACCATAGAACCGCATCATCCAGTCGGCCTGGTAGAGCCGGTGTTCGCGCATCAGCGGCGGCCGGATCAGCGGCAGCGCCTTCGAGGCGTCCGGGATCGGCGAGAAGGCCGAGTAATAGACCCGCCCCAGCCGGTAGGCGGAATAGAGCGTCGCCGACTGGCCGAGGATCTGGCTGTCCGTCGCCTCGTCCGCGCCGACGATCATCTGGGTGGACTGTCCTGCCGGAGCGAAGCGCCGGGGCCGCTTGCCGCCATGGCTGGTCTCGCGCGCGGCGTCCCGGCGCATCCGGACATCGGCCATGGCGCGGCGGATGGTCTGCGGGGACTTCTCGGGGGCGAGGCTCTCCAGCGCCCGTTCGGTCGGCAGCTCCACGTTGATCGACAGCCGGTCGGCCCAGAGGCCTGCCTCCTCGATCAGCTCGGGGGCGGCGTCCGGAATGGTCTTGAGGTGGATGTAGCCGCGGAAATTCTCGCGCTCGCGCAGGGTCTTCGCGATCCGCACCATGTCCGCCATCGTATCGTCGGGGCTGCGGATGATGCCCGAAGACAGGAACAGCCCCTCGATGTAGTTGCGGCGGTAGAACTCGATGGTCAGCTTGACCACCTCGTCGACGGTGAACCGCGCCCGCTCCACCCGGCTGGAGGCCCGGTTCACGCAATAGGCGCAGTCATAGATGCAGAAATTGGTCATCAGGACCTTCAGCAGGCTGATGCAGCGCCCGTCCGGCGCATAGGCATGGCAGATGCCCGACCCGCCCGAGGATCCCAGCCCCTTGCCGTCCTTCGAGGACCGCCGCTCGCCGCCCGAGGACGCGCAGGACGCGTCGTATTTCGCCGCATCGGCGAGGATCGCCAGTTTTTCGGAAAGGCTGCGCTGGACCATATGTTCTTCATATGTTCCACGCGTCGGCGGTGCAAGCCCCCGGACAGGCCGGGGGGCGCCGGGATCAGAGCCCGTATTGCTCGCGCGCGATGTCGCCGAGGCCCACTGCATCCAGTGCCGCCAGCGGCGCGAGGAAGGTCACCTGGATCACGCCCGGCGCGCGGCCGATCTCGATCGCGCCGTTGACCGTCGCGCGGTTCCTGACCTCCGCCACGGTCATGCCGAGCAGCGTCGCCGCCCGCTCCAGCCCGTTCTCGATCGCCGCGTTCATGTTCGCCGCGGTACCGATGACGGAAACGGGCGCGGTTTCGACGATCTCCTCCACGCCGTACTGCGCGGCCAGCCGCGCCGCCTTGGCCTTCTCTTCCGCGCTGAACGGGCGGGCCAGCGGCGGCAGGTCCTCAAGCAGCGGGAACAGCACCGGCCCGTCGATCGGGTAGCCCTTCTTCAGCTCGACCTGCAGGGTGACGCTGCCCGCCACGTCCATCGTGTGCCCGGCGATCTCGCCGTCGCCCTGGGCTGCATGCATGTCTCCCATGTAGATGCCCGCGCCCGGCACTTTGACCGGCGCGACCAGAACCGCGCCGGGGCGCACCGCGTCGATGTCGAGATGGCCGTCGGTCTTGTGCTCGGCCAGCTCCTCGGGGGTCATTGCGTAGTCATGCGGCGCCTCGACGAGGAAGGCGCCGAAATCGCCGGCATTGTGGCTGTCGGGCATGGCCTTCGACGGGCAAGTGCCGAGCTGGCCGAGGAAGGGCCGCATCCGCACGATCATGCCGGGCATGTCCGACGGCGCGTAGGTCAGGATCGAATGCTGGCGCGAGGCATCGGGCAGCGCGGCATAGGCGGGCGCGTCCTTCGCGATCTGCTCGGCGGCGGCGGCGGGCAGGGTGAGGCCCACGGCGCGGGTCTGGTCGAAGCCGACCGTGTAGCCATGCACGATCTGGAACGGGGTCACGGCATTGCCGCAGGTGTCGCATTTCACGGCCTGCTGGCCGATCCCCTCGACATGGGTCTCGGGCCAGACTTCGTCGCAGGTCGGGCAGCGGGCCGCGACATAGGGATCGCCGAGGCAGAAGCCCTCGGGAGAGCTGTCATGGCCCGAGGCCGTCGCCATCGAGGTGACGTAGACGTCGCGGATGCGGATCACCACCGCGTCGCCGGGCTCGGCGCCTTCAACCGCGACCGGGCGGGTGACCTCATGGCCGCCCCGCAAGCTGGGCGTGATCATCGGTCCCCAGCAGCCGGGCGCGGTATTGGCGATGATCGTGCCGCCGCTGGCCACCGGGCCGAGCATCGGCTGGGCGGGATCGAGCACGCTGTTGGTGAATCCGTCGACGATGACGCTGCGCTGCGCTGCCTTTGCCGGGCTGCTTCCATCGGGCATCTGGACCTCCATCTTTCTGCCGGGGACTGGCGGCATGCCGCGCGCCGGCCGCGGGCAGGGCAAGGTCCAGGTCCGCTGCGCCCGTTCAAGATCGGGTGAGGCGGTCCGCAATGCCTGCCGGACAGGCAGGATGCCGAACGGGCGGGCGGCCACCGGCTCCGCTTCCGGTGTCCGGCCCCGCAGCGGTCCCGGTCGGCGGCCCCGTCCGCCGCCAGCGTCGCCAGCAGGTCGATCCCGGCATGGCGGGCGAAGGCCTCGGCCACGGAGATCCGCTCATAGGGCAGGAAGGGATCGCATGTCGCATCGCCCGCGCGCAGAATCCGCGCCCCCGCCGCCTCGCAGGCCAGCCGCGCCATCGCCGCGGTGTCTTCCATCAGCACCGCGTAGTCCTCGCCCGTGCGGTACCATTCCAGCATGGTGAATTCCGGGCTGTGCCGGGGCCCGCGCTCGCGGTTCCTCCAGACATGGGCGAAGGCGGCGATGCGCGGCTCCCCCGCGGCCAGCAGCTTCTTCATCGCGAATTCCGGCGAGGTATGCAGGTACATCGCCCGCGGGCGGCCGTCATTGCCGATGGCCGAGGTCTCGAAAGCATGCAGATGCGCCTCGTTTCCCGGGCTCGCCGCCAGAGCGCAGGGATCGACTTCGACGAAATCTTCCGCCGCCAGATAGCCGCGGATCGCTGCCTGCGCCCGGTTGCGGGCCATCAGCACGGGTCGGCGGTCGGCATGGCGCGCGGGGGTCCACCAGGGCGTGTCGGTCATATCGGTGCAGCTCCTCTCTGGATTCCCCCGCGAGATCGGGGTATCTGCGGGCCGATCCGCGCTTAGGGCGCCTAGCGACCATCCACAAGGACCTACCGATGAAAGTCATCGCCTCCTCTCTCCGCAAGGGCAACGTCGTCGAAAAGGATGGCCAGCTCTACGTCGTTCTCAAGGCCGAGAACTTCCACCCCGGCAAGGGCACGCCGACCACCTCGGTCGACATGCGCCGCATTTCCGACGGTGTGAAGACGACCGAGCGCTGGAAGACGACCGAGCAGGTCGAGAAGGCCAATGTCGACGAGCGGGAATACGATTTCCTCTATGACGACGGCGAAGGCTACCACTTCATGAACCCGGAATCCTACGAGCAGGTCACCGCCGCTGCCGATGTGGTCGGCGATGCCGCCGCCTTCCTCGAGCCGGGCATGCGCGTCTTCCTGCAGACCTTCGAGGAGAACCCGATCTCCATCGAGCTGCCGCAGCGCGTCACGGTCGAGATCACCGAGACCGAGCCGGTCGTGAAGGGCCAGACCGCATCCTCGAGCTACAAGCCCGCGATGACCAATGTCGGCGTGCGCATCATGGTCCCGCCGCATATCGGCGTCGGCACCAAGGTGGTGATCAAGACCGAAGACAACTCCTATGTCGAGCGCTTCAAGGGCTGACAGGCTGCGGGCCGCGCCGGAGCTGCTCCGGCCGGCCTGGTCCGGGACGCAGCGTCCCGCAGCCGCCGCCGCTCCGTGAAAACGGCCCGCCTCCGCTGCAGTCATCAGCTGATTTGTCCAACAACGCCATTCAGAACTGTAGTCGCCAACTTCATTCGTAAGTTAAACTTTCCAGCTGCAGAAAAAAAGACCGGCTGCTTTGGGGCTCTCAGCTGCCCTGGGGCAGCGCGGAATCCTCGCCGCGGCACCGACAGTTCACCGGGCGCCACCATGCCGACCCGGGAGGCGAAAGCTGCCGGTTGCGCCGGTCACCTCGTGCGCCTCATTCCAGCCCTTTCCGGCCACTCGCGAGGGTGCCGGGCACGAGAGGCCCGGTGCGACCGGCAAGAGGAAGCGGACTTGCGGCGCCGCGGCGGAGACCAGTCGGCGATCGGGCGGAAGCGGCCGCTCGCCGGGTTTTTCGTGCGAACGGCGCCGACCTGGCCAGGCCACCGAAGTCCGGCCGCTCGTCCATGCCGCCCCTACTGGCGAAGAGCGCAGTTTCCGGCCGGTGGCAGAAAGGCGCTGGCAAGCCAAGCGTCGCGCCGCCGCTCCCCAGTCCGGACATTCAAAATCCAGCGCCGCCGCACTGCGGCTTCCCCTGGAGCAGCCGCTCAGCCCGGCTCGCAGCATTCTACGCCTGTTGGCCGACGGAGGAGCGCACAAAACGGCCACTCGGCACGCCATGGCCAACTGGATGGATCGGCCCGAAGCCGACTTTCGTGCCAAGCGCAGCAGATGACCGGTCTAAGCCCAAAGCCACCGGAGACACGCCGCACAGCACGGTGACATGTACGAGAACCAAGAGCGAACTTCGGTAGTTCGCTGCGTTAAACGAAACCGGCCAAGATATTTAGACAAAGGCAACTTTTAATGGTGCCCCGTCCAGCCCGAGGCGTTCACGCGGCCACCAAATTTGGCTGATGCAGTGGGGCACCAACCTCGTTGTCCGGCAGTCCTTCATCGCTATGTGAGGTCAACAAACTCTCAGGCCGCGTCAACGACTACGCTGTTGGCACGGTTCCGCCATCGATCACGTACTCTGTGCCCGTGATTGTGCCGGCACGATCTGAAGCGATGAAGGCGATCAGATTGGCGATCTCTTCCGGCTTCGACGGCCGCCCGATCGGTACACCGCCGAGCGAGTCCATGATCATCTGCTTGCCCTGCGCAACATCCACCCCATGCTCCGCGGCAAGCCGCTTTGCCAAGTCCACGGCGGATTCCGTTTCGATCCAGCCCGGAGAAACCCGCGCCACGCGCACGCCTTTGGGAGAAACCTGCTTCGACAGGCTCTTGCTGTAGGTCGAGAGCGCCGCCTTCGCCGCGGCATAGGCCGTGGTCGCCTCGGGCAAGGGCAACTGGCTCTGGATCGAGGTGACATGGATCACCACGCCCGAGCCCTGCTCTTCCATGCCGGGCAGCAGCGCTCGGTCGAGCCGCACTGCGGGCATCAGGTTCAGGTCGATCTCCTTGCGCCACTCTCCATCGTCCAGCGCCCGGTAGCCGCCGGCCGGGGCGGAGGAACCGCCCAGCATGTGAACCACCACGTCCACGCCGCCCAGCCTTTCGCGCACCGCCTCGACCACGTGAGCGCACCCCTCTGCGCGCGTCAGGTCGGCCGCCACGAACTGCGCCTCCGGCATTTCCGGCGGCCTCGTCCGGGCCGTCGTAAGCACCCGTGCGCCCAGTTCCTCGAAGAGCCGCACTGTGGCGGCTCCGGCACCGCGTGTGCCGGACGTGATGAGTGCGCGCTTGCCTTCAAAAGTCACGAAGGGAGTCATGGAACGATCTCCAGCTCGGAGATCATCCCGTCCTTCAGAACAAAGAAATAGCGCAGGTCAACGGGGCTGCCGGGGAAGTTGCCTACGAGATGGCTTGTGATGACGGTCCGCCCGTCCTCCTCCGCCAGCGCGAAGGGCTCGACGGTGTAGGTGTACTTGGTCGAGGCGTTTGCCATCCACTGCCGGATCGCGTTGCGCCCGGTATAGGTATTGCCCTCGTCGACCACGACAGCATCGGGCGTGAAAAGCTCCGATAGTGCCTGGGCGTTGCCTTTCTTGTCGGCCTTGAAATAGGCCTCGATGGCCCGGGGGAGGTTCAAGCTCATGAATTTTCTCCTGTTCTTCTGATTTCCGTTTCCGATTGCCCCAAATCTAGAGCATTGACGCCATACGGATAACCGGGACAGATTGAGACGCGGAATTGCGCTTTTCGGGATAATGGCGATGTACAAGCTGACGGATTTCGACGCGGTGCTGGCGATCAGCCGGCGGGGGTCGTTCAGGGCCGCCGCGCTCGATGTGGGCATGTCAACCAGCGCGCTCAGCAATGCGATTGCCAAGCTGGAGGAGCAGCTCGGCGTACGGCTCTTCAACCGCACCACCCGCAGCGTCTCGCTCACCGAGGCCGGGCGGCGCTTTGTCGACCAGGTCAGCCCCGCCTTGCGCGACATCCACCAGGCGCTCGACACGGTGCGCTCGCAGCAGGAAACTCCCTCGGGCGCGCTGCGGATCAACACCTTCGCCACTGCCGGGCGCGAGTTCCTCGCCCCCCTGGTGCTGGAGTTCCTGCGGCGGTTTCCGGACGTGACTGTAGATGTGGTGACCGAGGGCAACCTGGTGGACATCGTGGCCGACGGTTTCGACTTCGGGGTGCGCAGCCAGCCGCTGGTGCCGACCGACATGATCGCCATCCCGATCGGCCCGCCGCGCCGCTACGCGGTGGTGGCGGCACCCGCCTACCTTGAAAACCGCGAGCTGCCCCGGGTGCCGTCCGACCTGCTTGCGCACAATTGCGTCCGCACCCGGCTGCCGAACGGGGGCATGTTCCGCTGGCAATTCGCGGCTGACGGCGAACCGGTGCATGTGGACGTGGACGGGCCGATCACGCTGGACGAGGCAAGCCTCGCGCGGATCGCCGTGCTGGAGGCGGTGGGGATTGGCTATTTCATGGAATCGGATGTTCAGGCGGATATTGACGCGGGGCGGCTGGTGCGGATGCTGGAGAGATGGACGCCGCCGCTCGCGCCGCTCTGCCTCTACTACCCCAGCCGCCGCAACCCGCCTGCGGCCTCAAGGTCTTCGTGGACCTTGCGCGCGAACTGGCGCGATCGGCCCGGGGGCGCTGACGCACCGTCCGGACCGACCTGTTACAGGGCAACAGCCATCAGGCGAGGCTCAGCCGCACCTGCGCGCCTTCGCGGGTGAGGTGCGAATAGGGACAGGTCGCATGGGCGGCCTCCAGCAGTTTCGCGGCGCTCTCGCCGTCCAGCCCGGGCAGGCTGGCGGCGAGCGCGATGTCGAGCGCGAAGCCCGCCCCGTCCTCGCGCGGACCGATGCCCACGGTGACGGTCACGCTGGTCTCGTCGGAGAGCTTCTGCTTTTGCCGACCGGCGATGAACTTCAGGGCGCTGAGGAAGCAGGCCGCGTAGCCGCTGGCGAAGAGTTGCTCGGGGTTGGTCCCCTCCCCGCCTGTCCCGCCGAGGGCCTTGGGGGTGGAGAGCGAGAGGATCATGGCCCGGTCTTCGATGGAGGCGGTGCCGTCGCGGCCGTTGCCGCTGGCGGTGGCGTGGGTCGTGTAGAGGATGGTCATGGGGTTCTCCTGGGTGTGATCTGTGGCGCGGGCTCAGGCCCGGGCCGGGAAGGTTGAGGAGGGACGGTCCCTCCGAGGATCGGCGCCGCCGGGGTGCGTAGCGACCGGAAGCGCGGAGCCTCCGGTTGCTGGCTTGGCTCAGTTGGCGGGCACCACGGCCTCGCGGGCGGCCTCGTCGATGGTCTCGGCCACCACGGTGGGCTGGGTCATGAAGACCGCGTGGCTGGCCGACACCTCGGTGACCTTGGCCCC
>NZ_QBKZ01000022.1 GCF_003056725.1 Mangrovicoccus ximenensis | reverse complement strand
GATGCGGTCGGCCATGTGGTGCAGCATTTTCTGCGCGAAGGCCTTGTCCTCGGTGGCGATGACGGCCCAGCTCGGCTTGGTCCGCCAGGCGGCGTTTTCGAGCACCGTGCCGAAGACATCCATGTTGATCGGCACCTGGGCGTCGCGCATGAAGGCGGCGTCCGCGTCGCTCACGTCATGGGCGAAGCCAACCTGGAAGCTGTCGGGCGCAACGTAGCCATAGCCGTCCTCACCGATGTCGAGCACGAATTCGGGCGGCGAGGTGAAGCCGTCGTACTGCTGCGCGGTGGTCTCGCCCGCATCCGGCGAGAGTGCGGAGACATAGACCAGCCCGGCCACCTTGGGGTGGATGCCCGCCTCGGTGATGACCGTGCCGCCCCAGGAGTGGCCGACGAGGATAGCCGGGCCGTCCTGGCGGTTCAGCGCGCGGTTGGTGGCGGCCACGTCATCGGCCAGCGAGGTCAGCGGGTTCTGCACCATGGTCACGCGGTAGCCGCGGGCGGTGAGGTCGTCATACACCCCGCGCCAGCCGGAGGCGTCGGCGAAGGCGCCGTGTACCAGCACCACGCTGCGGATGGTCTGGTCGTCGGGAATGCGGGTCTGGGCGGAGGCATCGGTGGTGCCGCTGGTGCCCACGGTGGCCGCCGCGGCGGCGGCAGCGATGAGATTCTGAAGCCTGGTCATCGGATCGGTCCTTTCGGTATGAAGGTTGGGCTGGTCTGTGTCGGGTCGTCGCGGGTCATGTCAGGCCGCGCCAGGGCGGTGGGCGCGGCCCGTCGCGGCGTCAGCTGCGGGCGAAGGCCAGCAGATCGGCGTTGATCAGGTCGGGGTGCGTGGCGAAGAAGCCGTGCGACAGGCCCGGGTAGGTCTTCAGCGTGCCGTTCTGCAGCAGCTTGATGGCCTTGTGCGCCGAGTTGTCGATCGGCACGACCTGGTCGTCCTCGCCGTGCAGCACCAGAACCGGCTGGGTCATGGCCTTGAGGTCCTCGGTGAAGTCGGTCTCCGAGAAGGCCCTGATGCCGTCGTAATGGGCCTTGGCCCCGCCGGTCATGCCCTGGCGCCACCAGTTGTTGATCAGCCCCTGGCTGACCTCGGCGCCCTCGCGGTTGAAGCCATAGAAAGGGCCGCTGGGCACGTCCAGGAAGAACTGGGCGCGGTTGGCGGCCAGGGCGGCGCGGAAGCCGTCGAAGACCTCCAGCGGCATGCCGTCGGGGTTGGTCTCGGAGGCCACCATGATCGGCGGCACCGCGCCCAGCAGGGCTGCCTTGGCGACCCGGCCCGGCTCGGCATTGGCGACGTAGCGCGCCACCTCGCCGCCGCCGGTGGAGTGGCCGATGTGGATGGCATCGCGCAGGTCCAGCGCCTTTGCCAGATCGGCCACGTCGGCGGCGTAGTGGTCCATGTCGTGTCCGTCCGAGACCTGCTCGGAGCGCCCGTGGCCGCGGCGGTCATGGGCGATGACGCGGTAGCCCTGGCCAAGGAAGAACAGCATCTGGTTGTCCCAGTCGTCGCCGGAGAGAGGCCAGCCGTGGTGGAAGACGACGGGCTGGGCGTCTTTCGGGCCCCAGTCCTTGTAGAAGATTTCGGTGCCGTCGCGGGTGGTGATCGTAGCCATGGTGAAAGGTCCTTCTGATTGAGCGAGGATGGATGTCGGCAAGGTGAGGAGCGCGGCCGCAACCGTTGCGCCCTTGAGAATTACCCGCCTTGTGAAATCGGGTGTCATTGCCAGTCCTTTCGGTTTCGATGTGGACAGAGATAGACGGGGCGCGGCAGCAAGAGGCGTGGCGAATCTGACAACCTTCGGGTCAAAACTGACAATGATGAAAACCGCCCCTCCTTGGCCGAGTTGTCACCGACAACTCGGTGCCTGCCCGGCGGAGGGGTCTCCGCCGGGGGCGCTTTCAGGTGCGAGTGCCGATCTCGCCGGTCGAGCTCTTGGTCCGCGCGGGGATCTGCTCGCCGGGCACGAAGGTGAGGGCCACTGTCGCATCGACCGGCTCGGGCGCGGCCAGCTCGCCCTTGCCTTCGAACGAGGCGTCGAGCAGGAGGCGCAGCGAGCGGTTGGTTTCCATCGGCAGGAAGGAGATCATGCAGACCTCTTCGAGCGAGGCGGCCTCGGCCACTTCGATCAGCTCCTCCTTCAGGTCCTCGCGGGTGTAGCTGATGATGTAGTTGTAATCCTGCTCCAGCGTCAGCAGCTTCGGCTTGCGCATGCTCTCGGGCACGTCGCTGTCCTTGAAGTTCCAGAGAAACTTTGCCGGACCACCGAAGATGGGGCCGCCGAAGACGAGCTGCTTGGCGATGAGCGCATCAAGGATGCGATAGGCCTGAGCGGTCTGCTCGGCGCTGATGAAAACTTGGTAGTATTGCATGGTTTTCACTCCGATTACGTTGTGACTCGAAGCTATGGCCCTGAGGGTATTCCGATAAGCGGGACAAAGTGAGATGCGGAATTTTAGATTTCAGGATAATATCGACCCTCGAAAACGGCTGGGACCGGACGCATGACGACAAGACCCAAGACGACTGGCGCCTCCGCACCCGCGGCCGAGATCGGGCTGCTGATCTACCCCGACTGCCAGCTCTCGGCGATCTACGGCATGACCGACCTCTTCCGCATCGCCGGCGAATGGGCTGACGGGCGCACGATCCGTGTGTCGCACTGGAATGCGACCGAAGAGACGGTGACCTGCACCTGGGACAGCCACCCTGACCTGCCGCACAGGCTAAGCTATGCCATTGCTCCGCCGAGCCTTGTGATGCCGGAGCGCATGGAGCCATTTCCTGCCGCCGCCGCCTGGTTGCGCGCGCAGCATGCGGAGGGCACCGTGCTGGGCTCGGTCTGCGCAGGCGCCTTCGTTCTGGCCGAGACGGGACTGATGCGCCGACGACGCGCCACCACCCACTGGGCCTTCGCCGCGCAGCTCGCCCGGCGCTTTCCCGATATCGAGGTGGCTGACGATCGGATGGTGCTGGATGACGGCGACATCGTCACCGCGGGCGGCATCCTGGCCTGGACCGACTTGGGCCTCACCCTCGTCGAGCGCTTTCTCGGCCCCGCCACCATGCTGGCCACAGCGCGGTTCTTGCTGATCGACCCGCCGCGCTCCAGCCAACGGCCCTTCGCGGCCTTCATCCCGCGCTTCGACCATGGCGACGAGGCCATCCGCCGGGCGCAGCACCACCTCCACGCGCACTTCACAGAGGCCCTGCAGCAGGCCGACCTGCACGCCGTCGCCGGGTTGACCGAACGCACCTTCCTGCGCCGGTTCACCGCCGCGACCGGGCACAGGCCCAACGCCTACCTTCAGCAGGTGCGCATCGCCAAGGCGCGCGAAAGCCTCGAGCGCACGCTGGACCCGGTGGATCGCATCGCCTGGGATGTCGGCTACTCCGATCCTGCGGCCTTCCGGAAGATCTTCCAAAAGCTCGTCGGCGCCGCGCCCGCTGCCTACCGCCAGCGGTTCGGCATCGCGGCCGCAGATGGCTAAGGCATCCACCTTGTTGAAAGGCGGGAATGGCTCGTACCAAAAGGCCGCAAGGTCAATTCAACTAACTCTGTGGCACAGCGCGGCGGAGAGCAGCTAACCCCATACCTGACCTTGGCGGCGAATGCAGCGAATGGCGGCTTTCCGCCCTCCTCGATCAATGCTGCAGTGCGCACGAACGGCAGAAGTGGGGCTCTCTCCGGCCTTGCGGCGGCGCGGAACCCTAGCCTTGGCGCCGATGGTTTATCTGATATCACCATGCCACGCCAAGGGTCGGAACCTGCCGCTCGCCCGCGCCACCCCGAGCGCCTCAAGCCAGCCCTTTTCGGCCGCTCGCGACGGCGTCGGGCACGAGAGACCGGCTGTGGTCGGCTAGGGGAAGCGGACTTGCGGCGGCGCGGCGGAGACCCGTCGGCGATCGGGCGGAAGCGGCCGCTCGCCATGTTCTTCGTGCGAACTGAGGTGGTCCCCAAAATCCGGACACCCGGCTAATCGCGGCCCCGCCGGGGCCACGGTCGCTCCGCCCCCTTCGCCCTCGACCTTGATGCCATCCGGCGCCTCCAGCGGCGCTGGAACCAATGGCGCAGCCGCTGGAAGCTCCTCGGACCGATGGCGGTCGATGCCTCATTGTCGATGAGCAGGTGCAGCGCCCCCTTGGAGCCGCGATGCGGGATGGTGACGTCCAATGTCTTCTGGCGGCGTGGGGACGGGAGTCCGGGATGCCGATGGCATGATCCGTCATCTTCGCCATGTCCTGTCCTTGCCATGCGCGGTGCAGGCTCATGGTGAAGACGGCGGCAGCTCCTGCTCACTCGCGGTCCGGTCGATCTGGGCAACAGACGGCCCCGAACAGGAACGACGGCCCCGGAAATTCATGAGGCAAGGCGGAACGGGAAACGGCGCGGTGCGCCGTTTTCCCGCCGGACGACCGCAATGACGCCGAGGCGATTTGCGGGGCGGCCGGCCGCCCGCCAATGCGGGTCGCGCCATCGGCGTGCTTTCAGCACGGCGCCGCTGAAATCGCCGGAGCAACTCGAGATACAGGCTGTCCGCCGGATCCGGCAGAGACGGCTCTCCGGCCGGACGCGGCTGGCGGACCAGGTGCGGGGCCAGCCGGGCGAACATCGACCGGTCCTCGCCCGCTCCGTCAGCCATCTGCGGAACGGGCGTGCCCGGAGCGCCGGAGGACGCCGCCGCGAGGACGGGGGCCGGACATGATCGGCGAGCGGGCCGGCGGACCGGCTGCACCGACGGGATCGGACCCCTCTCGGCAGATTTGGCGTCACGCCGCGGGCGTGCCTCCGGGACTTGTGCCGAGACGGAGGTCGGGCGGGGCAATGCCGATGGCAAGCCACTGGCCACCCGGCCTCCGGCCAGTCGCGGCGCCATGCCACCAGACCTCAGCTGCAACCCGGCAGCCGCAGCACCCGCAAACCGGTCCACGCCTCCGCGCCCCGCACCGGAAGGAACGCCGCCGCGCTGGCCGCCGCGCGGAGCGAAAAGATCGGTCGGCATGCCTCTCTTCCTGCAAAGCCCCCGGAACGGCCGAACGCGCCAAGGCAGGCGCTGCCGTCGAAGCATCCATTCATTCGTTCCGGATCTTCACGCCTATCGCCTGTGCGGAGGATGCCTGGCGCCTCGCCACCCTGCGTCCCTGCTCCGCCCTGCCGAGCTTGGCAGCTCCCTCGACACCGCGGTCACCGCCGAGGGGATCGGGCCGCACAAGGGCATCTGAAACCTGTCCGCCCCCTTCCGGACCGGCAGCCGCGCGGTTCAGGCCGGGCCGGGCGCCCCGCAGCATCGCAGACCATCGCCCGCTTGCTGCCGGTGGTCCGGATCGCGCACCGGCCGGGGGCTGCCATGATGCCGGAACGCGCCGCCGGGGCCGCGGGGGCCGGGATGGCGAGCGACGCGCCGCCAGGCAGCGCGATCTCCACGGTCCCCGCGCCGGAGGCGGTCACGTCCAGGTCGAGGATGTTCGCATTGCCGACGAAGCGCGCGACCTGCTCGGTCGCCGGGGTGTTGTAGATCTCCTGCGGACTGCCGGCCTGGGCGATGTCGCCGTCGAACATGACGACGACGAGGTCCGACATGGTCATCGCCTCGTTCTGGTCATGGGTGACGTAGATCGTGGTGATGCCGACGCGTTTCTGCAGGTCGCGGATGAAGCCGCGCATCTCGTCTCGCAGCTTGGCGTCGAGGTTCGCGAGCGGTTCGTCGAGCAGCAGGATCGCGGGCTCGATCACCAGCGCGCGGCCCAGGGCGACGCGCTGCTGCTGGCCGCCCGACAGCGCCTTGGGATAGCGCTCCGCGTATGGGCTCAGCTGCACCAGCTCGAGCGTCTTCGCCACGCGCTCGGCGATCCGGGCTTTCGGCACCTTGCGCATCTCCAGCCCGAAGGCGAGGTTCTGCGCGACCGTCATGTGCGGGAAGAGCGCATAGGACTGGAACACCATGCCGATGTCGCGGTCCTCGGGGAGCTTGCGCGAAATGTCCTTGCCGTCGAACAGGATGCGGCCGTCGGTCACCTCCTCGAAACCGGCAATGCAGCGCAGCGTCGTTGACTTGCCGCAGCCCGAGGGGCCGAGCAGCGAGACGAACTGGCCATGCCCGACCTTGAGCGAGATGCCGCGCAGCGCCGGGGTGCCGCCATAGGATTTGACGAGCGAGAGAAGGGAGACTTCGGTCATGGAGAAGGGGGTCTTTCTGGCAGGCCCCGCGCGGCCGGGCGCGGGGCTTTGGGCTTGCGGGGATCAGGCGCCGAAGATCTCGTTCCAGCGGCGGGCGAATTCCTCGGCATTCGCGTTCATGTAGTCCCAGTCCCAGTCGATGAACTGCGACATGGCCTCGCCCGAGACCGGAACGTCGCGCTTCAGTTCCTCGGGCACGGTGACCGTCCGGTTGACCGGCGAGACGAAGAACTCCTTCATCAAGAGCTCCTGCCCCTTCGGCCCGAGCACGAAGTCGAGATACTTGTAGGCCGCCTCGCGCGCCGGGGTGTTGGCGCAGATGTTGAAGGTCTGGTCCCACATCATCAGCCCTTCCTCGGGGATGATGCAATCGACCGGCAGGCCCTGGTTGCGCAGCCGCGCGATCTCGCCGAAATCGAAGGGCGCGACGGCGATCTCGCCGGTGGCCATGGCGGTGCTCATGTTGAAGTCGGTCTGGTAGACCGGGCCGAGCTCGGCGAGCTTGGCGAAACCGGTCTCGACGTCGCGGATGCCCGAGCCGTAGATCATCGAGGCCAGCATCAGGAACATCTTCCCGGCCGAGTTCTTGATGTTGTAGAGGCCGAGCTGGCCGTGAAGCTCCTCATTTTCCCACAGATCCTTCCAGGAGGTCGGCGGGGTGGACACCATGTCGGTGCGGTAGCCGATGCCGATCGGCGAGATCAGCCCGACGGCGGCCCAGCCATCAGATGCCTTGGTCGCCACCGGGTAGAGATCGGCATAGTTCGGCACCAGGTCGAGATCGAGCTTTTCGAAATAGCCCTCGTCGCGCAGAACGGTCGAATAGATCTCGTTGGTCATCAGGCAGCCATAGGGCGGGTTCTCCGCCCCGGCGGCGCGCATGTTGGTGGTGTAGGTCCGGCCCAGGCCGATATCGAGCCGCGGCGCGATCCCGGTCTCTTCGGTGAAGCCCGGGACAAGGATGTCCCGCCAGAACTTCTCCCAGGACCCGCCATAGGTGGTGATCACCAGGTCCTGCGCCTGGGCATGCACGGCGGGCACGTTCAGCACCGAGGCGCCTCCGAGCGCCACGAGGGCCTGGAGCATGGTGCGGCGGTTCATTTCGGTCATTCGCGCGTATCCTTTTCCCTGTCGGCAATCGCCATGGTGCGGACCCCTCAGGAGGCCTTCTTGCGGTAGTCGTAGTTCTTGTTCAGCCGCTCCATCAGGTAGTCGCCGTAGAGCACCGGCTCCATCTGCGCGACCTCGCCTGCCGCCAGCATCTCGGCGGGGCATTCGACCAGCGCCGACATCGACGGATCGTAGAAGAAGGGCTGGGAATAGCGGTCGCGCTTCGACAGGTTCTTCACCCGGTGCGGCGTGGAAACGAGGCGGCCGTTCGACCATTTCGCCAGGATGTCGCCCACATTCATCACGAAGGTGCCCGGGATCGGCGGCGCCGGGATCCACTCGCCCTTCTTGTTGCGCACTTCGAGCCCGCCGACATCGTCCTGCTTCAGCAGCGTGACGAAACCGTAGTCGGTATGCGGCGCGGAACCGAAGAGCTGCTCCTCGTCGGGCTGCTCGGGATAGTGCAGCAGCCGCAGGAACAGGGTCGGGTTGTCGAAATGCTTGTCGAACCAGTCGCGCGGCAGGCCGAGCGCCTCGGCGATGCCGCCCGCGATGCGCTGGCCGAGCCCGGTCATCGCCGCCATGTAGGCCTGCGCGGTCTCCTTCAGCTCGGGCAGCGTCTCGGGGAACTGGTTCGGCCCCTGGATCGGCTCGCCGGCATAGGGCGCGTCCTCGGGCACCTCATGCATGATCATCAGGCTCTCGGACTGGTTCGGCTTCGTCACCTTGGCCACCGAAGAGGTCACGATGGTCGAGGTCGACATCGGCATGTAGCCGCGGTGGAAGCCGTTGATCTTCAGCTTCATCTTCTCGTCCAGCGGCAGGTCGTGGAACGCCATGTTCATCTGGCGCATGCGCTCGACCAGCTCTTCGGGAACGCCATGCCCCGCGAGATAGGCGAAGCCCGAGGTGGTCAGCGCCTCGTTCAGCGCGGCAACCGTCGCCGCCCGTGCTTCCGGCGCCGCCCCGGCTGCCAGACCCGAAAGGTCCACCACCGGGATGTTGTCGAATTCGCCCTTCATCGCGCATCTCCTGTTCTGGATATTGTATACAGAAACAGCAGGGCGCGGATTTTTGAAGCGCAAAGCCCCGAGGAGACGCTCGGATGACAAAAAAAGTGCATTTCTGTGAAACTTTTTCTCGCCTCCGTTCCGATCTGCTGCAGATGTGGGCGCAATGAAAACAGGTCAGGGATACAGACCATGCCCCCCATCCCCGTCATCATCGACACCGATCCCGGCCAGGACGATGCCTTCGCGATCCTCCTGGCGCTGGCCGCGCCGGAACTCGAGGTCCTCGGCCTGACCACGGTGGCGGGCAACATGGGCCTGCCGCAGACCACCGACAACGCGCGCCGCATCGTCGAACTGGCCGGGCACGGCGCCCTGCCCGTCCATGCCGGCTGCGCCCGGCCGCTGATGCGCGCGCCCCGCCCGGTGCCGGAAATCCACGGCGAGACCGGCATCGACGGATGGGACTGGGCTGAGGCGGCTGGCGGCCCTGCCCCGGGCCATGGCGTCGATTTCATCATCGAGACCGTGCTCTCGCATCCAGAGCCGGTGACCATGATCCTCCTCGGCCCGCAGACCAATTTCGCCATGGCGCTGCGCCGCGCGCCGGAGATCGCCGGCAACATCGCCCGCGTGGTCTTCATGGGCGGCGGCTATTTCGAGGGCGGCAACATGACCCCGGCCGCCGAGTACAACATCCTCGTCGACCCCGAGGCCGCGCGGATCACGCTGGGATCGGGCATCCCGGTGACCGCCGTGCCGCTCGACTGCACCCACAATTGCGCGGCGCCGGTCGGCTGGTCGGAGGTTCTGGCCAGGCATCCGCAGCCGGTGATGCAGGCCTGCGCGGGGATGATGGAATTCTTCGAGCGCTACGGCAATGCCAAGCACGGCACCGCCTCGCGGCCGCTGCATGATGCGGTTGCCGTCGCCGCGCTGATCTGGCCGGAGCTGTTCGAGGGCCGGCTCTGCCCGGTCGACATCGAATGCGCGGGCGAGCTGACCACCGGCATGACCGTGGTCGACTGGCTGCGCCAGACCGGCCGGCCCGACACCTGCCTGTGGCTGAACGGCTGCAGCGATCCGCAGGCGGTCTATGACCGGATGGAGGCGGCGCTGGCGCGGCTGGGTCAGGCCAGCGCGTAATCCACCGGCGTGGCGTGCCAGCCTTCGGCGCGCCGCTGCCAGAACCGGTCGTGGATCCGCATCGACAGCGGACCGGGCCGGTCGTTCCCCATGATCCGCCCGTCGATCCGCGAGGCAGGCATGATCCCTCCGGCGGTGGTGGCGGCGAAGATCTCGTCGGCCGCGCGGAACTCCTCCACCGGCAGGGGGCGGATCTCCACCGGAATCCCCAGCTCTGCGCAAAGCTCGAAGACCGAGGCGCGGGTGATTCCCTCCAGCGCGCCGCGGTCGGGGCTGATGACGCGGCCGTCGCGGATGCAGAAAATGTTGAAGCCTGGGCCCTCGGTGACATTGCCGTCGCCGTCGGGGAGGATGGCGAAATCGGCGCCTGCCTCCCCGGCCTCGAACTGGCCCTCGGTCAGGTCGCCCCAATGGAAGTTCTTCACCCGCGGATCGACGCTCTCGGGCGGAATGCGGCGGACTTCGGGGATCATCAGGTGCAGGCCGCGGGCGATCATTTCGGGCGGCGCGACCCAGGCCCAGGGCAGCGCCATGCAGACCAGATAGGCGGGCGCATGGGCCGGATGGCGCGGGGCGCCGGGCGGCGGCACCGCGCGCAGGCAGTCCATCGCGACATAGGCCGAGCGCAGGCCCGAGGCCGCCACGACCCGGTGGAGGATGGCGCGGATGTCATCGTCGCTCTGGCCCGGATCCATCCGCAGCCGGGTCATCGAGGCGCGGAAGCGGCGGAGATGGTCGTCGAGCCGGAAGAAGCTGCCCTCCCAGACGCCGGCCACGTCATAGGTCACGTCGGAGCGGCGGTAGCCCCAATGGGTGACCGGGATCTTCGCCTGGTCCACCGGCATGATCCGCCCGTCGATCCAGGCGGCGCCTTTCGAGTAATCCTGCATGCTGCGCTTTCCGGGCGGCGCCGCCGCCTCTCCGGCTTCGCGGCCAGCTTGGCCCCCGCCGGAGAGCAAGGCCAGAGGCCGCCCGGTCGCAGCCCTCAGAGCGCGGCGCCGATCTGCCCGGCATAGGCTCCCAGCGCGTCCGATCCGCGGGCGCGCGGGCGCGGAAGGTCGATCGACAGGTCCAGCGCAATCCCCGCGGGGCGGCCCGACAGCACGATCACCCGGTCGGCGAGGAAGGCCGCCTCGCCGATGTCATGGGTGACGAACAGCACAGCCTTGCCGCTTTCCGACCAGATCCGCAGCACCTCGTCCTGCAGGCCCTCGCGGGTCAGCGCGTCGACCGCCGAGAAAGGCTCGTCCATCAGGAGGATGTCCGGGTTCACCGCCAGCGCGCGGGCGATGCCGCCGCGCTGCACCTGCCCGCCCGAGAGCTGGTGGGGATAGCGGTCGGCCATGGCCCCGAGCCCGGTCAGCCGCAGCACCTCTTCGATGCGGCGGCCGCGCTCGGCGGCCGGGCGCTCGGCGACACCCCCGTTCTGCTCCACCGCAGCACGCCGGCCAATGACGGATCGCTGGCGCTGGGGCAGGCGCTGGCCGCCGCCGCGCGCCACATCCGGCCGGAAGGCGGCTGACCAGCGCTCTGGCCAGATGGTTGCCGCCTGACCGGGCGATGCCGCCGCCATCTGCCGGCAAGTTTCTGAAAACGGTCAATTAATCGGCAAATCCGCCCTTCTCCGGCTTTCCTGTGTGCGTCCGGCCCGGCTGTGGTTTGCTGTCATGGACGCTCTGCATGCCGCGGCATCCAGAGTCCCGGACCGACAGGGAGGGCCAGCGTGAGCCAGATCGAGACCTTCTACGATGTGATGCGGCGGCAGGGGATCACCCGGCGCAGCTTCATGAAATACTGCTCGCTGACGGCGGCGGCGCTGGGGCTCGCGCCCTCCTACGTGCCGAAGATCGCCCATGCGATGGAGACCAAGCCCCGCACCCCGGTGATCTGGGTCCACGGGCTGGAATGCACCTGCTGTTCGGAGAGCTTCATCCGCTCGGCGCATCCGCTCGCGAAGGACGTGGTCCTGTCGATGATCTCGCTCGATTACGACGACACGCTGATGGCGGCGGCCGGCCACCAGGCCGAGGCGGCGCTGGAAGAGACCATCCAGAAATACAAGGGCAACTACATCCTCGCGGTCGAGGGCAACCCGCCGCTGAACGAGGACGGCATGTTCTGCATCGTCGGCGGCAAGCCCTTCGTCGAGCAGCTGCGCCATGCCGCCAAGGACGCCAAGGCGATCATCAGCTGGGGGGCCTGCGCCTCCTATGGCTGCGTGCAGGCGGCGAAGCCGAACCCGACCCGCGCGACCCCGGTGCACAAGGTCATCACCGACAAGCCGATCATCAAGGTGCCGGGCTGCCCGCCGATCGCCGAGGTGATGACCGGGGTGATCACCTACATGCTGACCTTCGACCGGCTGCCGGAGCTTGACCGCCAGGGCCGCCCGGCGATGTTCTACGGCCAGCGCATCCACGACAAATGCTACCGCCGCCCGCATTTCGACGCCGGCCAGTTCGTCGAGCAGTGGGACGACGAGAACGCGCGCAAGGGCTACTGCCTGTACAAGATGGGCTGCAAGGGCCCGACCACCTACAATGCCTGCTCCACCGTGCGCTGGAACGAGGGCGTCAGCTTCCCGATCCAGTCGGGCCATGGCTGCATCGGCTGTTCCGAGGACGGGTTCTGGGACCAGGGCACCTTCTATGACCGGGTGACCGACCTGACCCAGTTCGGCGTCGAGGCCAATGCCGACAAGATCGGCGCCACCGCGGCCGGCGTCGTGGGCGCCGGCGTCGCCGCCCATGCCGCGGTCAGCGCGCTCAAATCCGCGCAGCGCAAGACCCAGAAGAAAGAGGACGCGTAAGCCATGGTCGTGCAGACTCCGAACGGCTTCGAGCTGGACAATAGCGGCCGCCGCATCGTCGTGGATCCGGTGACCCGGATCGAGGGCCACATGCGCTGCGAGGTCAATGTCGACGAGAACGGCGTGATCCGCAACGCGGTCTCCACCGGCACCATGTGGCGCGGGCTGGAGGTCATCCTCAAGGGCCGCGATCCGCGCGACGCCTGGGCCTTCACCGAGCGCATCTGCGGCGTCTGCACCGGCACCCACGCGCTGACCTCCGTCCGCTCGGTCGAGGACGCGCTCGGGATCCAGATCCCGGACAACGCCAACTCGATCCGCAACCTGATGCAGCTGGCGCTGCAGATCCACGACCACATCGTGCATTTCTACCACCTGCACGCGCTCGACTGGGTCAATCCGATCAACGCGCTGCGCGCCGATCCGAAGGCGACGAGCGAGCTGCAGCAGATGGTCAGCCCGTCGCACCCGCTGTCGAGCCCGGGCTATTTCCGCGACGTGCAGAACCGGCTGAAGCAGTTCGTGGAATCGGGCCAGCTGGGCCTGTTCAAGAACGGCTATTGGGACAACCCCGCCTACAAGCTGCCGCCCGAGGCGGATCTGATGGCGACGACCCACTACCTGGAGGCGCTCGACCTGCAGAAGGAGGTCGTCAAGCTCCACACGATCTTCGGCGGCAAGAACCCGCATCCGAACTGGCTGGTCGGCGGCGTGCCCTGTCCGATCAACGTCCATTCGACGGGCGCGACGGGTGCGATCAACATGGAACGGCTGAACATGGTCCAGTCGATCATCCAGCAGGGGCTCGAATTCAACCGCAACGTCTATATCCCGGACGTGATCGCGATCGGCGGGTTCTACAAGAACTGGCTCTATGGCGGCGGTCTCTCCTCGCAGGCCTGCCTAGCCTATGGCGACATCCCCGAGCATCCCAACGATTTCAGCCCCGAGCAGCTGCACCTGCCGCGCGGCGCGATCATCAACGGCAACCTCTCCGAGGTGCATGACGTCGATCCGCGCGATCCCGAGCAGATCCAGGAATTCGTCGATCACAGCTGGTACACCTATGGCGAACCGGGCAAGGGGCTGCATCCCTGGGACGGCGTCACCGAGGCGAAATACGAGCTGGGGCCGAATGCCAAGGGCACGCGCACCAATATCGAGGAGCTCGACGAGGCCGCGAAATACTCGTGGATCAAGGCGCCCCGCTGGAAGGGCCATGCGATGGAGGTCGGCCCGCTCGCGCGCTACATCATCGGCTATGCCAAGGGGCACGAGGACATCAAGACCCAGGTCGACGGCCTCCTGCGCACCATGGACCTGCCCTTCGACGCTGTGTTCTCGACGCTGGGGCGCACTGCGGCGCGGGCGCTCGAATCCGAATACTGCTCGCGTCTCCAGCAGCATTTCTTCGACAAGCTCATCGCCAACATCAAGAACGGCGACGAGAGCACGGCGAATGTCGAGAAATGGGATCCGTCGACCTGGCCCGCCGAGGCGCAGGGCGTCGGCATGACCGAGGCGCCGCGCGGCGCGCTCGGCCACTGGATCAAGATCAAGGACGGCCGGATCGAGAACTACCAATGCGTGGTGCCGACCACCTGGAACGGCTCGCCGCGCGACACCCAGGGCAATATCGGCGCCTTCGAGGCCAGCCTGATGAACACGCCGATGGAACGCCCCGAGGAGCCGGTCGAGATCCTGCGCACGCTGCACAGCTTCGACCCGTGCCTCGCCTGTTCCACCCATGTCATGTCGCCCGAGGGCGAGGAGATGGCCACCGTCAAGGTCCGCTGAGGGAGGAGACCAAGATGAAGAGCGTTCTGACTACCCTGCTGCTTCTGGCGCCTGCTGCGGCGCTGGCCCATCCCGGCCATGGCGCCGAACCGGGCGGCCACTGGCTGTCGCAGCCGGACCATCTGGCCGTCGCCGTCCTCGCCGCGCTGGCGGCGGGGGAGGCATCGGCCGCATCGGTCCTGGGCCGCGCATGCCACACGCCCCGGCAAGGCGCCGGTCCTGCAGCGGGGCGACCTCGGCCAGCGGAAACCTGCCCGGGAGCGCCGCCTCGAAGGCCCGGAGATGCGGGCCGGCGGTGCCTTGCCCAGCCATCGGATCAGGGCCCGGAAACCACGCGCCGAGTTCCCGAACTGCTACGCCGCGCCCTCCCCGAGGCGGAAGGCATCGGGACGGGATTTCGAGATATCGATGCCGATGCATGATCCGTCATCTTCGCCAGTCCTGTCCTTGCCATGCGCGGTGCAAGCACGCGCATCCCCTCCCGCGGCGTTGCCATGCAACGCGCTGCCGGGCGGCGGTGCAGGCCCATGGTGACGACGGCGGCCGGCCCTGCTCACTCGCGGTCCGGTCGACCTGGGCAGACACGGTCCGGCCGCCGCCGTCTGTTGCCCGCCATGCATGGCGGGCAACAGACGACCCCGAACATGAACGACGGACCCGGTAACTCATGAGAAAAGGCAGGGACGGCCGGCCGGAACGCGCGGAAGTCCCGGCACTTCCCCGCGTCCTGGTCTTCCGGCGGCGTGGAGCCGCTCCCGTGTCCCATGGCAGCGTCCCCTTCCGCGGGGGACTGTCCCGTGGCGATGCTTGCCGAGCCGCCTGCCACGCCCGCCAATCAGGCGGTTTCCGCGGGGCCGCCAGACTGGAAAATCTCCAGTCCGGCCTTGGCGGAGTTTACGCCGCAGGGCCAGCCGCCGTAGAAGGCGAGCTGCACCACGAGGCCGCGCAGCTCGTCCGGCGTCACCCCGTTGGCGATGGCCTTCTTCATGTGGGCTTCCAACTCGGCATTCTTCCCGAGCGCGCCGAGGATGGCGCAGGTCACCAGGCTGCGGTCGCGCGGACCCAGTTCGGGCTGCTTCCAGACGTCCTCGTAAAGCACGTCCCTGCGCAGGCGGCTGAACTGTGGCACGGCCTTGTAGAAATCCAGTTCTTCCATGATTTTTCCTTTCGTGAGGCGGGGGCTGCAAGTCCCGCGCTGCTGGCTGCAGGGGCGTCAGCGTGCCAGGTTCTCGATGATCAGCGCGATGCCCTGGCCGCCGCCGATGCACATGGTCGCCGCGCCGTAGCGTCCGCCCGTGCGCACCAGTTCGTGCAGGAGCTTCGTCGTGATGACCGTGCCGCTGGCGCCGATCGGATGGCCGAGCGCGACCGCGCCGCCATTCGGGTTGACCTTGGCCGGGTCGAGCTCCAGCTCGGCCGCGACGGCACAGGCCTGGGCGGCGAAGGCCTCGTTCGACTCGATCACGTCGAGATCGGCGACCGTCAGCCCGGCGCGCTCCAGCGCCACCTGCATGGCCGGGACCGGTCCGATGCCCATGTAGCGCGGATCGACCCCGGCATGGCCATGCGCCAGCACCCGCGCCATCGGCGCCGCGCCCTGCGCCACTGCCGCGGCTTCGGTCATCAGGACCACCGAGGAAGCGCCGTCATTGATCCCCGAGGCATTGCCCGCGGTGACCTTGCCGTCCTTCCTGAACACCGCGCGCAGTTTCGCCATGTCTTCGAGCGTGGCGCCCGGACGGACATGTTCGTCGGTGTCGAAGACCTGCTCGCCCTTGCGGGTCTTCAGCGTGACCGGAACGATCTGGTCCTTGAACAGCCCCGCCTCGATTGCGGCGGCGGCACGGCGGTGGCTCTCTACGGCGAACGCGTCCTGCGCCTCGCGGCAGATGCCGTATTTCTCGGCGACGTTCTCGGCGGTGACGCCCATGTGGCCATTGCCGAACGGGTCGGTCAGCACCGCGGTCATCATGTCGATGGCTTGGGTCTCGCCCATCTTTTGCCCCCAGCGGATGCCGGGCATCAGGTAGCCCGCGCGGCTCATGCTTTCAGCGCCCCCGGCCAGCACCACCCCGGCCTCGCCGAGGCGCAGCGCCTGGATGCCCGAGACGATCGCCTGCAGCCCCGAGCCGCAGAGCCGGTTCACGGTCAGGGCGGGGGCGCGTTCGGCCACGCCCGCGCCGATGGCGATGGTGCGCGAGACATACATGTCGCGCGGTTCGGTATGGATCACGTTGCCGTAGAAGGCTTGGTCGACCGCGTCGGCGTCGATCCCGGCGCGGGCGATCGCCTCCTTGGCGGTGATCACGCCCATCTCTGTCGGGGTCATCCCGGCCAGGGCGCCGCCGAAATCGCCGATCGCGGTGCGGACTGCGGATACCAGAACTACATCAGTCATTGTCTCTGCCTGTTCCTGTCGTGGCGGGCCTGCCGCGCTCAGAGCGCGGGCATGCCCTCGATTACGTCGATGCCGCGGGCGGCCAGCCGCTGGGCCATGGAGCCGTGGCGCGCGGCATCCGCCCCGGCGGCGGTGCCCTGGCGGACCCGGTCGGCGATGCCGACCCAGATCACCGAGAAGCGGTAGAGCGCGAAGGCCTTGTGGAAGGTCAGCAGCGGCGGCGTGCCCGGCGCGCACGCCATGTAGCGCGCGACGAACTCTTCCTCGGTGGGCAGGCCGAGCGCCTCGCGGTCAAGCCCGAGAACGCCGCCGTATTCCTCGGGGCCGGTATGCCAGGGCAGCACGCAGAATCCGAGATCGGCAAGCGGATGGCCCAGCGTCGAGAGCTCCCAGTCGAGGATCGCCACCACCCGCGGCTCGGTCGGATGGAAGATGACGTTGCCCATGCGGAAATCGCCATGGGCGAGGCTGGTTGCGCCATCATCCGGCGGCAGGTTCTCGCGCAGCCACGCGCCCAGCCGGTCGAGTTCGGGGATCGGGCCGCTGGGGCTGGCCTCCCATTGCCGCGACCAGCGGGAGATCTGGCGCTCGAAATAGTTGCCCGGACGGCCGAAATCGCCGAGCCCGACCTCTTCGGGGCGGACCTTGTGCATCGCGGCCATGGCCTCGGCGAGGCCGAGCCAGATCGCCTTGCGCTCTTCTTTCGGCACCTCGGGCAGCGCGCAGTCGGTGAAGACCCGGCCATGGACGCGCTCCATCAGGTAGAAGGGCGTGCCCAGCAGGTCCGGATCGGCGTGGTAGAGGATTGGCCGCGCCACCGGAACCCCGGCGGGATGCAGCGCTTCGAGCACGCGGTATTCGCGGTCGACGGCATGCGCGCCCTTCAGGATCGGGCCGTTGGGCTGCTTGCGCAGCACCATTTCCTGCCCGGCGCAGGTGACGAAATAGGTCGGGTTCGACTGGCCGCCGGCGATCCGCTCGATCGCCATGTCCCCGGCGGAGCCGAGCCGCTCCGCGAGAAAGTCCCGGAGCCGTTCGGGGTCAAAATCGATGTCAGCACTCATGTCGCTTGTCTCCTCCTCGGCGGGCGGGGCAGGGGCGCATCACGCGCCGAGGCCCCATTTCCAGAAGTCGCGGCCTTCCTTCTCGATGCTGCGGTGGAGCACCATCTTGTGCACCTCGTCGGCGCCGTCGACGAGCCGCGCCTGCCGCGCATAGCGGTAGATCCATTCCAGCGGCGTGTCCTTGGAATAGCCGCGCGCGCCGTTGATCTGGATCGCGGTGTCGGCGGCCTTGTGCAGCACGTTGGCGACATGGACCTTGGCCATCGAGACCTCCTTGCGGGCATAGCTGCCGCGGTCGAGCTCCCAAGCCGCCTTCATCACCAGGAGCCGCCCGATCTCGATCTGCATGCCGAGATCGCCCAGCATCATCTGAACGCTTTCGCGCTTCGACAGCCGCTCGCCGAAGGCAAAGCGGTTATGGGCGTATTCGCTGGCGATCTCGACGCTGCGCTTGGCGAGGCCCAGCCAGCGCATGCAATGCGTCAGACGCGCCGGACCGAGCCGGATCTGCGTCAGCTTCAGCCCGTCGCCTTCCTCCATCAGCAGGTTCTCCGCCGGGATCTCCATGTCCTCGTAGACCACCTCGCAATGGCCGCCATGTTCCTCGGGGCCCATGATCGGGATCCGCCGCTCGATGCGGAAGCCGGGGGTGTCGCGGCGGTGCAGGAAGGCCGACAGCCCCTTGCGTGGATCGTCGGAGGTGCGGGCGATCAGGATGAAGTGGTCGCTGTCCTCGGCGCCGGTGATGAACCACTTGCGGCCGCGCACGACATAGCTGTCGCCCTTGCGCTCCGCCTTGGTCAGCATCATGCCGCCCGGATCCGAGCCCGAGCCGGGCGCGGGTTCGGTCATCACGAAGGCCGAGCGGACGTCGCCGCGCACGATCGGCTGGAGCCACTCTTCCTTCTGCGCCGCGGTGCCGACTTTTTCGAGCACCTGCATGTTGCCGTCGTCGGGGGCCGCGGAATTGAACACGACCGGCCCGAAGATCGAGCGGTTCATTTCCTCGTAGCAGACTGCCATGCCGACCTTGTCGAGCCCCTGGCCGCCGGTCTCCTTCTGCAGCTGCAGGCACCAGAGGCCCTCGGCCTTGGCGCGGGCGCGCATGTCGTTCAGCACTTCGGTGCGGATGTTCTCGTGCGGGTCGTAATTGGCGCGGTCCTCCTCGAGGGGCAGAAGCTCGCGTTCGACGAACCTGGCGATCCGGGCGCGGCAATCCTCGACCTCGGGGGAAATGGTGAAATCCATGGGGTGTTCCTAAAGCGAAGAGACCAGGTGGCCGCCATCGACGGCGATCACCGATCCGGTCATGAAAGCGCTCTCGTCCGAGGCAAGCAACAGCAGCGGGCCGTCGAGATCGCGAAGCTGGCCGAGACGGCGCTGCGGCACGCGGCGGATCAGCGCCTGCCCGGCCTCGGAGGCGAAGAAATCGCGGTTCAGATCGGTCTCGATATAGCCGGGGCAGAGCGCGTTGACGCGGATGCCGTGCCGCGCCCATTCCAGCGCCAGGCTTTTCGACATCTGCACGACGCCGGCCTTGGCGGTGGCATAGGCGGCGAGGTTTCCGGCGACGCGCAGCCCGAGGATCGAGGCGATGTTGACGATGCTGCCGCCCTGTCCGGCGGCGGTCATCGCGCGGGCCGCTGCCTGGGCCACGCGGAAGACGCCGGTCATGTCGGTGTCGATCACCCGCGCCCAGTCCTCCTCGGAGGTTTTCAGTGCGGGGCCGTCCACCGTGACGCCGGCATTGTTGATGACGATGTCATGTGCCGCGCCCTCGAAGGCGGCCGCCACGCTTGCCGGATCGGTCACGTCGAGCGCCACGGCGCGGGCGCTGCCGCCAGCCGCCGCGATCCCGGCAACCAGCTCTTCGAGCCGGTCGGTGCGCCGCGCCGCGGCGGTCACCGCGGCGCCCTCGCGCGCCAGGACTTCGGCGAAGTGGTGCCCCAGCCCCGAGGAGGCGCCGGTGACCAGCGCCGTCTTCCCGGCAAGGCGTCCCTGATGTGCCATGTCTGTCCTTCCTCCCGTCAGTACGATTTCGGCAGCTCGAGCACGCGCTCGGCAATGAAGGACATGATCATCTCGCGGGTCACCGGGGCAATCCGCGGCAGGACGATCTCGCGGAAATAGCGCTCCACGTGGTATTCCTTGGCATAGCCGAAGCCGCCATGGGTGCGCACCGCGCGGTCGCAGGCCTCGAAGGCGGCATCGGCGGCCAGGAATTTCGCGGCATTGGCTTCGGCGCCGCAGGGCTGGCCGCTGTCATAGAGCCGGCCGGCATGCCAGACCATCAGGTCGGCCGCCTCGAGCGCCATCCAGCTCTGCGCCAGCGGGTGCTGGATCGACTGGTTCTGGCCGATCTTGCGGCCGAAGACGACGCGCTCGTTGGCATAGTCGGCGGCCTTCTCCAGCGCCCGGCGGCCGACGCCGATCGCCTCGGCGGCGATCAGCACGCGCTCGGGATTGAGGCTGTCGAGCAGCAGCTTGAAGCCCTTGCCTTCCTCGCCGATGCGGTCCTCCTCGGGAACCACCAGCCCGTCGATGAAGATCGAGTTCGAGTTGACGGCGTTGCGGCCCATCTTGTCGATCGGGGTGATGTCGATCTTGGCGCGATCGAGATCGGTGTAGAACAGCGTCATGCCGTCGGTCGGCTTGCGGCAGTCCTCGATCGGCGTGGTGCGGGTCAACAGCAGGATCTTGTCGGCATTCTGCGCCGTCGAGGTCCAGACCTTCTGGCCGTGGACGATGTAGTTCGACCCCTGCCGCACCGCGCGGGTGGAGATATGCGTGGTATCGAGCCCGGCATCGGGTTCGGTCACGCCGAAGCAGGCCTTCTGCGAGCCGTCGACCAGCGGCGGGATCATCCGGTCCTTCTGCTCCTTGGTGCCGTGCTTGACCATGGCATGGGGGCCGAACAGGTTGATGTGGATCGTCGAGCAGGCCGAGATCGCGCCGGCCGAATTTCCGATGGTCTGCATCAGCAGCGCCGCGTCGGTCACGCCCAGATTGGCGCCGCCATATTCCTCGGGCATGGTGATGCCGAGCCAGCCGGCATCGGCCATCGCCTTGTGGAATTCATGCGGGAACTCGTGCTTGCGCTCCTTTTCCAGCCAGAATTCGTCGTCGAACCCGTCGCAGATGCGGCGGACCGAGTCCGCGATCTGGCGGCGTTCCTCGGTGATCTCGATGCCCGCGGGCAAATCGCTTTTCTTCATGGGATACTCCTCCCTCGTCATTCGGGGCCGCGCGGCGCGCGGCGGAGCGCCTCAGCGGCGCGGATTGAAAACGCCTGCCTTCGACAGCTTGCCGGGCAGGGACCGGCCGACGATCTCCTCGGCCAGGCGGGCCGCTTCGATCAGCGCGCCGAGATCGATGCCGGTCTCGATGCCCATCCGCCCGCAGAGCAGCGCCAGCTCCTCGGTGGCGATGTTGCCGGCCGCGGCGGGATTGCCCGCGAAGGGACAGCCGCCGAGGCCGGGCGGTCCGGCGACGCCGCCTCCAGCGCCGGGCCGAGCGCCAGGCAGTCCTCGGGCGCTTCGCCGCCGATGATCAGCACCAGCTCCAGCGAGGGCAGCTGCGGTCGCAGCGCCGCCACCTTGCGCCGGTAAAGCGCCTCGGTGGTGACCAGAACCTTGGCATTGCCGATCTCCATCCGCATCCGGATCGGCTCCGGCCCGAAGGCCGAGAAGAGCGGCGTGAACACGAGCCCGGCCTTCAGCGTTCCCAGCGCGGCGACGTAGAGCTCGGGCACCCGTCCGGCCAGAGCGAAGACGCTGTCCCCCTTCTGCAGCCCGTGCCGCGCCAGGATGTCCGCAAAGCGCGAACTCAGCCCGGCCAGTTCGCCATAGCTGATCTCGCGCCGCGAACCGTCCTTGCCGAGCCAGAGCATCGCGGTCTCGCCGCCATGGCCGTTTCCGACATGCCGGTCGACGGCCTCATGCGCCATGTTGAGCACCGTTTCCGCCTCCGGTGCTTCCCAGTCCCCCGTCATGTCGTCCTCCCCCGGGAGGCCGCGCCGGAACGGATGGCGGCCTCCATCTCCGCGGAAACCATAACATGCAAGTTTCGGAATGCACGCCGAGATTGCAGAGCGGGGCGGGCCTCAGCCCGCGATCGCCAGCACCAGACGGGGCTCCGGACCGAAGGCTTCGGCCACCGCGCCACGCAGGATCTCGCCGAAATGGGTCTCGACATAGCGCAGCACGAAGGCGCTCTGGGCAACGATCTCGACCCGCTCCTCGCTGGCATCGCGCAGCACCAGACCGGCGAACCAGGCACCATAGGCTTCGGGCGCAGCCGCGCGCAGCCTGGCCTGCACCTGGCTCCAGGGATCGCCGGCCGCGGGCTCCTCGCGTCCCTGGCGGAAATCGACGCGCAGCACCTGCGGTCCTTCCTGCGTCACGGCGGCGGTCCGCCGCGCGCCGAAGCGTTCCGCGAAATCCGGCCCAACCCGGTCCCAATAAGGCGCCGACAGCGCCGCCACGACCTCGGGCACCAGCCGGTAGCTGGCCACCCTGCCCCGCACCCCGGGCCGCAGCGTTTCCAGCAATCCCAGCGCCGAAAGCCGCTTCAGCTCGCGCTTCACCGTCCGGTCGGTCACACCCCAGAGCTTCGCCAGGTCGCGCTGGCCGATCGACACCTCGTCGCGCTGCCAGTTGTAGCGGGCGGTGACCATGGCGATCACCCGCATCGCCGTGGCCTGCTCGCCCTGCGATCCGTTCAGTCCCCATAGCGTCAGCGCCGTGAGGATGTCATATTTCCAGACACCGGCCCCGGGGCCGGTGATGCGTGCGCGGTCCATGACTGCGATCTGCCTTGTGCCTCGATGCGGGTTCCCTCTTTGCGGGGACCTCGATTCCTGTTGAGCGGAGTGAAGCACGAAGTCCCGCAATCTGTCAACGCGCTGCGATTTACGGGATTTGTTCCTCCGGATCTGAAAAATCAGGATTGGAGAGTCTCATAGGAGAAGCAGGACTCTTTGGATGTCACCAAATAAGCCTTTTCCTGTCACCCTATTTCGGGAAGACACGGAAATCCTGTCCCCTTTTCGACTCGGCGATTCCCGTTCGACCGTCTTTTTCCGGACGGCGCCGGCAATAACGCGCGCGGAATTGCCGTTTTGCAGTTTCCCGATTTCGCGTTATTCAGGAGCCAGTGACAAAAAACGCGAGCAGCCGGAAAATGAGAGACCATACCGACCTACAAACCATGAACGAGCGCAGCTTGGCCCAGCAGACCGCCGTGCGCCGCGCCACCTTCTCGCCTGCCGAAACCAAGGAGCTGCGCCGCTTCTCCATCTGGGAGATCAGCCAGTTCATGTTCGACGTTGCCGCCGACACGCTGCGCAAGAAGCTGGCCGAGGACCCGTCGCTGCCGCAGGGCGAGACCGAGGAGGACGGCCGCCAGCGCTGGTTCACGCTGGAAGAGATCAACGAGCTGCGCCGCCGCATCCGGCTGCGCGGCAAGTCGCTGCTGCCGCGCCGTCCCAAGGGCCGCGCCACCCGCATCGCCGTGTCGAACTTCAAGGGCGGCGTCGGCAAGACGGTCGTTGCCCAGCACCTCGCCAATGCTGCCGCGCTCGACGGCTACCGGGTTCTCTGCGTCGATTTCGACCCGCAGGCGACGCTGACCCATTCCATGGGGCTCGTCGAGGTGAAGGAGTGGAACACCGTCTGGGGCATCATGTGCCGGGACCTGTGCCGCGAGGCGGACCGCATCGCCGCCTCCTATGACGATCCGGACGACTGCCCCTACCCCGCCTCGGACGAGCTGCCCGAGGATGTCCAGTCGATTGGCGCGCAGCGCTTCCAGGACTTCATCCAGCCGACCTGCTGGCCGACCATCGACATCATCCCCTCCTGCGCCAATGCCGCCTTCGTCGAATTCGCCTCGGCGCAGTACCGCTCTATGCACAAGGCCTGGAGCTTCTTCGGCTGCGTCGACCGCTATCTCTCGGAGCTGCCGGACGACCAGTACGACCTGATCATCTTCGACTGCCCGCCGGCCATCGGCTACCAGTCGCTGAACGCCGCCTTCGCCGCGGACATCCTCTATATCCCCTCCGGCCCCGGCTATTGGGAATACGACTCGACCACCTCCTTCCTCGGCCAGCTCGGCGACGCGATGCAGGATATCGCCGACGGCTTCGACACGCTGGCCGAGGATGCCGGCCTGTCGCTGCCGAAGCGGTTCCGCGACATCAAGCTCCTGATGACCCGGTTCGAGGCCTCCAACCCGCTCCATGCCGCGATGCAGGGCGCGTTCCGGAATGTCTTCGGCGCCGATGTCTGTCACCACCCGATCGAGATGACCCGTGCGGTCGAGCAGTCGGGCCGCTTCCAGATGTCGGTCTATGAACAGGACTACCGCCAGATGACCCGCGAGACCTGGAAGCGCGCGCGCCAAAGCTTCGACGCCGCCTACCAGGAATTCAAGGCGACCGTGCTGGCCTCCTGGGAGGAAGGCGCCCGCGAGAAGGAGCTGATCGATGGCTGACCGCAACAAGTTCGGCTTCGACGCGCTGGATACCGGCCTGCCCTCGAAGCGCCGCGAACGCTCGGTCGGGCCGATGGGCGCGGCGGTGCGCGAGGCGGCGGCGAGCCTGCAGGAGACGACCGAGGCCAAGGTCGAACAGCGCCGCCGCAATGCCGAGGACGCCAAGGCGTTCCGCGAGGCCGAGGCCTCGGGGCTGGTGCTGCGCCGCCTGTCGATCGGCGACGTGCGCACCGACGACCTGCCCCGCGACCGGCTTGAGCTGGAGGCCGTCGCTTCCTCGGACGAGATGGAGGAACTCAAGGCGTCGATCCGCGCCCGCGGCCAGCGCGAGCCGATCGAGGTCTTCCTCGACCCGAAGGGCCGCTACCAGCTGAAGAAGGGCTGGCGCCGGCTCACCGCGCTGAAGCAGCTCTATCTCGAGACCGACGACCGCGCCTTCTCGGAGGTCGTCGCGCGGATCGACAATGCCGAGACCGAGGACCGCGTCGCGCGCTATGTCGACATGGTCGAGGAAAACGTCGTCCGAGAGGACCTGACATTTGCAGAGATGGCGCAGGTCGCGCTGGCCGCGGCGTCCGATCCGGATGTGCCCGAGACCGATGCCGAGGCGCTGGTCGCGCGGCTCTACGGCTCGCTCCACAAGATGAAGCGCAGCTACATCCGCAGCTTCGTCTTCCTGCTTGCGGAACTGGGCACATCGCTGCAGTGGCCGCGCGCGGTGACGCGCAATGTCGGTGTCGAGGTGGTCCGCACGATGAAGGCCCAGCCGGACCGGGTGGGCGGGCTGCGCCGGGCGCTGGCGGCGGTCGCGGCGGTCGAGGACCAGGCGCAGGTCCTGTCGGATTTCATTGCCGACCGCCGCAAGGAGGACCGGCCGAAGCGCGAGCGCCGCGAGAAGTACGAGTTCCATGTCGGTACCACCAAGGTTACCGCGCGCAAGGGCGAATGCCGGATCGTGTCGGGCGACGATTTCGCCGACATTCCGAAAGACCGGCTGATGCGCGCGATCCGCGCCTTCGAAGCGGCCCTGCACGAGGAAGAGGGTAACCCGCGGGTTACCCAGCTCTGAGACCGGCGGGCGTAACCCACGGGTTACGCCCCCGCAGGTCACCCGGTCCGGCCCGGTGACCAGCCCGATTTTCCCAAAATCCGCGACACTCTTCTGCGCCCGGGCGGCGGCCCGTTAACGGGCCGTAGGACGGGGCCGTGCTTCCATCCGGGACGTTCAGAAGGTGTTTCCGTCCATGGTCCGGTCCGTACCGGCGTGCCTGCGCGCGTCTGCCGTTCTCCTGCTGTCCGCGTTTCTGCCGGCAGTCCCGCAGGCGCCGCTGCGCGCCGATCCGGCGGCGGCGCTGCGGGAGGCCTTCGAGCCGCATCGCCTGACGCGCGGCGAAGCGCGCTTCCTGGAGGCGGGGCTGGCGCTGGAGAACTTCTGTCACGGGCTGCTCGACGGTTTCTGGGGCGAGGGCTCCCAGCGGGCTCTGGAACGGTTCGCCGCGGCCGTCGATCTGCCATTGCCGGTGACCGGCCTCTCGCCGGTGCTGCTGGCGGCCCTGACTGCCGAGAGCTTTGCCGAGGATGGCTGGCAGCGCGACTATTTCGAGGCGATGGATCTGAGCTTCATGGTGCCCGCCGCGAAGATCCGGCGCGGGACGGCGACGCGGGGCGTCGTCAATCTCGGCCATGCGGACAGCTCCCTGGCCTACAGCCTGGCGCGTGGCGGGGCGGAGCAGGTGGCGCAGATGCATGCCCATGCCGAGCTGCAGGCGGCGCCCGGCGAGCCCTTCCGGCTGCGCCGGGACGGGCGCTGGATCACCTCGGGGATCACCGCGGAGGGGTCGGCGATCCATGTCCGCTCGGAGGTCCGGCGCGGGCGGGCCCAGCTCGTCCGCGTGCTGCGCGCCGAGGGCATGACGCCCATGGACCGGGAGACCGGTGCCACCCTCGCCGCCATGGCGCGGGCCCGGGCCTTCGAGGTCGGCGGCGTGCTCGTCGGCACCGCCGCCTTCCGGCTCTACGAGGGCGAACTGGGGCTCACCTTCGCGTCGGAGGACCTGGCCCAGACCCAGGACATCGACGTTGCCAGTTTCGAGCGCCTGTCGCTGGCCATCGGCGATGCCGCCGAACCCGGCATGGTCGCGGCGCTCGGGGCGCTCGATTTCGCTCCGGTCCCGAGCCTCGATCCGCACCGGTGCTGGCGGCTCAAGCACATGCGCGGAGACATGGCGGTCGAGTTCATCACGCCCTCGTTCCGCGAGGAGGAGGATCTGCGCGACCTGCCGGCGCTCGGCGTCTCCGCCCAGTCCCTGCATTTCCTGAATTTCCTGATCGCCGATCCGGTGCACGCCGCAGCCCTGTATCAAGGCGGCGTGCTCGTGCGGATCCCGCGCCCGGAGGCTTTCGCGATCCACAAGCTGATCGTCGCCGACCGTCGGCGCCGGGACCCGGATGGACGGCTCAAGCGCGGCAAGGATCTGGCCCAGGCCACGCGGCTGATCAAGGTTCTGGCCGATGACCAGCCGGAGTTGCTGGGAGAAACCCTGGCGGATGCCCGCCACCGGGGTCCGTCCTGGCGCGCCCATCTCGATGCCTC
>NZ_QBKZ01000021.1 GCF_003056725.1 Mangrovicoccus ximenensis | reverse complement strand
GCTGGCTGCGGCACCCGAGGCTGCGACGCTGCTCAGGGGAATTTGAAGCGGGTTGAAGGCTGGGCGCAGGCAGGCCAGGCGCATCACCGGATGCCCGGCAACGCGGTGTTGCGGGGCAATTTGCGTCGCGTGCACGGTTGATTTCTGGTCCTGGTGGTGCGGTGGGCGCGGCTGGAGAAGGCCGTGTGGCGGTCATGCCCCGAGGGGGGCGAAGAGGTCCTGGAGGGTGGCGGCGTCGAGGAGGGTGTCGGTGCCCGCATTGCCTTCCGCGAAGAGGGCGTCGGCGAGGGCCTGCTTGCGGGCCTGCATCTCCAGGATCCTTTCCTCCACCGTGCCTGCCGCCACCAGCCGGTGCACGAAGACCGGCTTGTCCTGCCCGATCCGGTGGGCGCGGTCCATCGCCTGGCGCTCGACCGCCGGGTTCCGCCACGGGTCGTAGAGGATCACCGTGTCCGCCTCGGTCAGGGTCAGCCCGGTGCCCCCGGCCTTCAGGCTCAGGAGGAACACCGGCGCTTCGCCGCGGGAGAAGGCCTCCAGCACCCCGGCGCGGTCGCGCGTGTCGCCGGTCAGCGACAGCGACGCGATCCCCGCCGCCGCGAGGTCCGTCTCGACCAGCCGCAGCATTTCCACGAATTGCGAGAAGACCAGCACGTGGCGGTCCTCGGCCACCAGCTCCGCCAGCAGCTCGCGCAGCCGGGCGCGCTTGGCGTTGGTGGGCGACAACCATCTTGACCGGCACCGTCAGGCAAGTTGGCCGCCGCCGCCAACCGCAGGGAGGGCGTAGCCCGGTCTCCCGGGCTCGAGGGTCAGGAGGAAGATCGGGGTTTCGCTCGCGGGCGGTGGCCGAGCGCCGCCGCGGGATCCGCCTCGGCCAGTCGTCCGGCCTTGCCTCCGGCCAGGCAAGCTGCGCGCCAGGCGGAAAGCGTCCGGCAGCCCAGAGCCGCCGGAGAAGCACGGCAAGGCCGTCTCCGCGGCGGCGCAGCGGATCGGACAGGCCATGGGCGCAGCCCGGGGAAACCTTCCGGACCGGCTCGGGCAGCAGCCTGGGATCGGCCGGACGGCCGGATTTCGCGGGGGCGCGATTGCGCAGGATCTGCCTCGCGCGATGGCGCCGGGCGAACTGGTCCGTCAGCCGGCCCGCCATGGGTACCTCCTGCCTGGTCCCTTTCCATGGAGCTTCCCGCCGTGCTGGAGAGGGGCCGTGGCCGGCTCCTTCCCTGGCAGCGGAACGGCGGCTTGTCCCGCGCCCAAGGTGCAGAAAAAAGTACCCTTGGAAACATTTTTCTGCTGCGTTGACATGGAGTTGCGCATCTCTGGATACTTGCTTCAACTTGGCCTGATTCGTCCTGCAGCCCGCTGGCAACGCGAAGAACCCGTCCGCACGGGCTCTGTCGCCGTGTCAGCCGCACGGGTGGATTGCCGACAGGGAGAGCCGCCATGAGCAAGAGCAAGGATGCCGCGTTCGGCGACCTCCTGTCCGGATTGGAGGGGCAGCCGGAGGCTGCAAAGGCCGCCGGGCCAGACAGGCGCCGGAAGCGGAAGGCGCCGGAGGCCGGTGCAGGGTCCATCCTGCTGGTCGATCCGGCTGCGTGCCGGATCTGGGAGGGGCACAACCGCAGCTATGGTTTGCTGGACGAGGAAGCCTGCGGCGACCTCATTGCCGGCATCCGCGCGCAGGGTTGCCAGGAGTTTCCCGCGATCGTGCGGCAGGTGCGGGATGGCGGGGGCGTTGCCTACGAGGTGATCTGCGGCGCGCGGCGGCATTTCGCGGTCAGCTGGCTGCGCGCGAACGGCCATCCGGAGATGCCGTTTCTCGTCGAGATCCGGGATCTCGGCGACGAGGAGGCCTTCCGTTTGGCCGATGTGGAGAACCGCCACCGCCGGGACATCAGCGACTACGAGCGCGCGTGCAGCTATGCCGTTGCGCTGGAGCGCTACTACGGCGGCACGCAGTCCGTCATGGCCAGGCGTCTGGAGGTCAGCGAGAGCTGGCTGTCGCGCCGCCTGGCCCTGGCGCGTCTCCCTGAAGAAATCGTGGCGGCCTACGCCTCGATCCGCGACATCCTCGAAGTGCATGCGCGGCAGCTGGCGCCGCTCCTGTCTGATCCGGGCGCCAGGGAGAAAGTGCTGGCAGTGGCAAGGGACATGGCGGCCGGGAAGGCCGAGGGGACGGCGAGGACCGGAGCGCAGGTCCTGGCGGCGCTGCTGAAGCCGGCGCGGCCGCCTGCCGCCGAGCTTCCGGCTCCGAAGGTTTACGGGCCGAGCGCGGCGGCCGGCATTGCCGCGATCCCGAGGGGCCGCAAGCTGGTCCTGGAAGTGCCGCCCGAAATATCCCGCGAAGAGTTCGATGCGGCCATCCGGGAATTTGTCCGGGACCGCTTCGGGGACGCTTGAGAAGGCGCATGTCTTGCCACATGGCAAGACATTTGGAAAACGCAATTCCGGGATCGCCTGCGGCGTCCCGCCGGTGGCCGCTTTTGCGCCGCAATTGCGGGCTCAGGGCTGCAGGTCCAGCGGGTATTGCAACGCGTCATGGCTGCGCTGCAGAAGCGGGACCGCGAACGAACGGAAGCGGGTTGCTCCTGTCTCCTCCAGGCCGCGGATGAGTACCTTGGTGCGTTGCCGTGCCTTGTCCAGCTGTGTGGCAGCCAGGCCCGGCGCATCGCCCCGCTTGATCTCCTGTTCGAGCTCCCACAAGCGTTGCCGTTGATCGGCGACGAAGGCTGCGGCACGTTCTTCGGCGCTGCCGGACACAGCATTGTCCAGCTGGGCAGCGCGGTCGCGCAGGAAATTTTGGCAGTGGCGATCGATCATGGCCTGTGCCGGAACCTGACCCGCAAAATCTGCAAGCTGGTCCTGCTTGAGAAAGGCGTCGATCTGGGCAAGATAGGCTCGGGATGCCATTGGCGCGCCGCCGCTGCTGCCGACTTTGGGTTGCTTGCGCCACTCGGAAAAGTCCATCTTTTCGTTTTTCGCGATGCCGTGGCCCAATGCGCTGACGGCGCCACAGGCCAGCACGGCGAGACTGGCGACCCCTCCGGCCATGTCCAGGACAATCGGGCGTCCGAGCGCCTGGAAATCCTGCAGCGCGACTACGAGGATGCCGGCCCGCTTGTCTTCGTGGAGCCCGAAGCCGCCCACGCGGAGCCAAAGCTGGCCGAATGGCAGATCCGCGAGCGCGGAGATGACCTGCTTGCGCCAGGCATGCTCGCGCACGCGGGCGAGCGGCGCCAGGACCGGATAGTCGATGGTGACATGCGCGCATCCCAGCCGATCCAGCGCCGCGCGCAGTTGGCGGCAGCCGTCCGCGTCGACCGGCAGCCAGGGCTCTCCCATGTCGCCGAGCAGATGCGTGGGCGCGAGCACCGTGTGGACATGGTGCGCGGCGGCGAATTGCGCCATGCTCAGGATGAGGTCGTCGTTCCTGCTGCGGCTGAAATCTTCCGGCGTCCAGGGGCGGTCACGGTTGGCCCATGGCAGCTTGTCCTTGCGGGCAAAGCGGCCGGGTGCCGCGGTTTCCGCCGCGTTGAGGTCGAGCACGATCTCGCCGGTCCGGTTCGTTGCGAGGTCCTCGGCAACGCTTGCTTTCCGGTGCAGATAGGATGCGTCGAGGACGAGCCGTGTCCATCGCGGGTCGGCGCCGAACATGGCGCTACAGGTCTTCTCGTCCAAGTGGAGATAGGCCGGCAATCCGCCCGTGTCGTGGTCCTGCACCTGCGCGTGTTCCATCTTTGTTCGCTCCGGATGGATTTGGGCATCTGTCGCGTGGCCTGCAAGCCTATGGTTTCCTGAATAAAATTAATTTCACGAATTTAATCTCGAGCAGCCGCGACCTTGACAATTCCGGCAGCGGGAGCGCCTCATCATGCCCATGGCAGCGGGCTGGAAACCGGAAGATGTCCGAATTGCGGATGCGGCGGAACTGCCGCTCCATCCGGCTGCGCGATCCGCCTTCGAGGCCTGGAGCAGAGCGTGGACATCCTGTGCCGGCCATGAGACGGCCGCGCGTGGCGCGGTGGTTGCCATTGCCGCCATGGCCCCGGAAGGGCCTGCGGTCGTCGGCGGGTTCGGGGCCTATCTGCGCGCCCTGGCGGGGGAGGAGGGCGTGCTCGCGGTTGTCCTGCCCTTCGCGGCCGAAGCGGCGGTTCTGCAGGCGGCGCGGGCGGAGTTGGCGATCTTGCTCCACGCTGCGTCCCTCCCTACCGAGATGGCTGGCGAGATTGCCCGGACCCTTGCCGGGATGAGTGCCGATATCCCGGCCGGTGAGGCCGGGGCAGGGGATGCGGGCAGCCGACCGGATGGCCCTCCGCCCCTTCGTGTCCCGCGCGCGGCCGAGGGCACCCAGTTCGAGCGCGCTGTCGCGAGATTCCGGGCGTCCCCGGCAGGACTGCCCTGAGGCGCTATCCTGCCGGGTCCATATGTACCGGTATTCAGAAACGTGCGGCACCTCCTGGCGGCAATGCCGCAGTATTTCAGCATGTTGCATTTGGAGGCGCTATCCCGGTTTTCCCATGCCTACCGGTATTGGGTTCGGGGCGGTCCCGCGCGGGCGTCCCGTTGCGCCGCCCGGGGCGCTATCCGGATCGGCCTCCATGTACCGGTATTGAATTGGGGCGCTATCCGGATGGCCGGACATGTACCGGTATTGAACGGGCTGGCCGTCCATGCTCAGCTGGAGGCGAGCCACAGCAGCGAGGATGCGGGCGATGCCGGGACCGGAGAAATTTTCCCATCCCCTGTTCGGGGCGGTGCCGCCGTCCGCGTGCCGCGCGCTCCATGCCGAGGCAAGGCGCCTTCTCGGACTACTGCCGGAAGGGTCCGGCGGAGCCCGGGTCGGGGCCATGGCCCGGCTCGATGCCCTGTGCGGCGGGGAAGCGGAGGCTGCAGCCGGCCCCGCCGAGGCCGATCATGCAGATCAGTTGCGGCGTGTTCGCCATCTGCAGCCGGACGGCCAGGTCGACAGGCTGCGGATTGCCCAGGCCGTGGCCGCCAGGCCGGGCCGCGCCAAGCATCGTGCCGGTGCGGGCATGTCCAGAAGACCAAGAAGACGACGCCAGTCCCGCCCGGACCGAGACAAGGGAGACGCGCCGCCCGCAGGGGCGTCGCAAGGAGCAACCGAGAAGGGAGAGACCGCCATGGCGGACAATTCTGACAATGAATACTGGGAGGCCAATCTCGGCCTCATCAAGATGTGCCTGATCATCTGGGCACTGGTTTCCTTCGGCTTCGGCATCCTGCTGCGGCCGCTTCTGAAGGGCATTACGTCCGGATTGACCGCGATGCCGCAATCGACCGCCGCGGTGANCCTTCTCGATCTTNCACCCCGTCGGCGGCNATTGCCGGAGATCTCGACCACCTCCGCCGCATAGGAGCCGAAGGAGNTGATGCGCCGCGNATGCCCTGCACACGNGCCGTCCTGCGGACNTGCCCCAGCCGGCCTTCGCCGNCGACGGCCTCCAGCACCNGCGGCCAGCCGNCAGCTGCTCGGGCNCGGTCGCCGGGCAGATGCGCCAGCCGGAAGGCCAGCGGANTCCTNGTCCCGCCGCCGCCGCGGCCAAGTCCATCATCGTCTCCATCACATAGGCGGTATGGGTATGCCCGACCGAGCGCCACCACAGGATCGAGGTCGCCTTGGCATGGTCGGTCAGCCCCGCATACATGCCGGGGATCGCATAGGGCGTGTCCGCCACCCCCTCGACCGAGCTGCCGTCGACGCCGTCGACCACGATCACCGACTCGAAGACCGATCCCTTCATCAGCGACTGCCCGGCGACCCGGTGGTNCCCAGCCGGCGATCTTGCCGTCGGAGCCGATGCCGACCCGGACCTTGTGGGCGNAAGGCCGGACNGGTACCAGCCGCCCTTGATGTCGTCCTCGCGGGTCCAGACCAGCTTCACCGGGCGCGTGCGGTCGGTCAGCGCGAAGGCCAGCCCCGCCTCCACCTGGTAATCCGCCGAGGGGTTGCCGCGCCGCCCGAAGGAGCCGCCGGCATAGAGCGTCTCCACCCGGATCAGCGACGGGTCGAGCCCGAGGATCTGCGCCAGCGCCATATGCGGCGAGGTCGGCATCTGCGCGCCGTCGAGCAGCGTGATCCCGCCATCGGCATCGGGGCGGATCGTGCAGGTCAGCGGCTCCATCGGCGCATGGGCGAGGANGCGGGAAGTAATAGGTCCGCNTCGATCNACCGTCGCCGCGCCCTCGATGCCCGCGGCATCCTCCGGCACGCCCTTGGCATCGTATTCCGCGGGCGCGTTCACCGCCGCCAGCAGCTCCGCCTTGACGTCCTCCGAGCTGCGGCTCTCGGCGGCCGAGACGTCCCACTCGACCGTGATCGCGTCCCGCGCCTGGATCGCCGCCCAAGTGGTTTCGGCCATCACCGCCACGCCGCCGCCATTGGCCAGCGTTCCGGCCATGACGAAGCCCTTGATCCCCTGCGCGCCGCTGTCGTCGAAGGAGGACACCACCGCCCCCATCCGCGGCGGCCGCGCAATCACCGCGACCAGCTGGTTGTCGAGCTGCACGTCCATCGCGAATTGCGCGGTGCCGTCGATCTTGCCCGGCGTATCCTTGCGCTTCACCCCGGGCTTGCCGATCAGAACGAAGTCCGAGGGATCCTTGACCGCGGGCTCGGCCGGCACCGGCAGCTCCGCTGCCGCCGAGAGGAAGGGCGCGATCTCCGCCGGGTCGCCGTGGCCGGCGATCTTGCCGCCCTCGAGCGTCAGCGTGCCGGGCTCGACGCCCCATGCCTTTGCCGCGGCCTGCAGGATCATTTCGCGCGCGGCCGCGCCGGCCTGGCGGTACTGCATCCAGCTGTTGGCCGTCGCAGTCGAGCCGCCGGTCGCCTGGAACTTGCCGAAGAAGAGGTTGTTGTAGACCTCCGGGTCCGAGGGCGCGAAGGCGACCTTCATCGCCTCCATCGGCATCCCCATCTCTTCGGCGATCAGCGTGGTCAGGCCGGTGGTCGTGCCCTGCCCCATCTCGAAATGCTTGACGATCGCGGTCACCGTGCCGTCGGGATCGACCCGCACGAAGGGCGTCAGCATGCCGCCGTCATCGCCCTGCGCCATCAGGCCATGCGGCCCCATCCCGATCACCAGCGCGCCCGCGCCGGCCGCCTTGAGGAATCCGCGGCGTGTGGTCTGCAAGCTCATCTCAGGCCTCCATGATGTCGGCGGCGCGATGGATCGCGGCGCGGATGCGCTGGTAGGTGGCGCAGCGGCAGGCATTGCCCCACATCGCCGCGTCGATATCCTCGTCGGTGGGCTTCGGCGTCTCGCTCAGGAGCCCCACCGCCGACATGATCTGTCCCGACTGGCAATAGCCGCACTGCACCACGTCAAGCTCGGCCCAGGCCGCCTGGACCGCCTGCGCGGCCTTGCCGNCCGATGCCCTCGATCGTCGTCACCTCGGCCCCTTCGGCATCCTCGACGAAGGTCTGGCAGGAGCGCACCGGCACCCCGTCCAGATGCACCGTGCAGGCGCCGCAGCTCGCCNACGCCGCAGCCGAACTTGGTGCCGGTNCAGCTTCAGCTCGTCGCGGATCACCCACAAAAGCTGGTGAAGGCGCAGGTCGAGGGCGGCATCGGCTATGGCCTCGGCGCGGTCATGCGCAACATGATCACGCTCGAGGGCGGCGAAGTCGTGCAGTCGAACTTCCCCGATTACGAGCCGCTCAGGATTACCGATATCGGCTCGATCGAGGTGGAAATCCTGGCCTCGGCCGAGGCGCCCAGCGGCATCGGCGAACCGGGCGTGCCGCCCGCGGGCCCGGCGCTGGCCAATGCCATCGCGGCGGCCGGAGAGCTGGTGACCGAGCTGCCTGCGCTCCCGCGTGGCCAGCCGCTGGCCGTATTCCAGCACGCGCAGCTCTTCGGCGAGGCTGATCCGCACGTTGCTGTCGGTGCCGATGCCGAAGCGGCCGCCCGCCGCCAGGAAGTCCGGCGCCGGGAAGAGGCCGTCACCCAGATTGGCCTCGGTCACCGGGCAGAGCCCGGCCACCGCGCCGCGCGCCGCAATGCCCGCGACCTCCGCCGGGATCAGATGGGTGGCGTGGATCAGGCACCAGCGCGGCCCGACCTCGGCCTCGTCCAGCAGGTATTCGACCGGACGGCGCCCCGAGAAGGCCAGGCAGTCCTCGACCTCCTTCACCTGCTCGGCGACATGGACATGCACCGGCCGGTCCGGCAGTGCCGCCGCGAGGAAGGCCAGATCCTCCGCCGTGGCCGCGCGCAGCGAATGCGGCGCATAGCCCACAACGTCGCCCGGGCGGCGCATCCCGTCACAGGCCTCGACCAGCCGCAGGAAGGCGTCGCGCGAATGCAGGAACCGCCGCTGTCCCTCGACCGCCGGGACCGGCCCGAAGCCGCCATGCGCATAGAAAACCGGCAGATGGGTCAGCGCGATGCCGGTCTCCGCCGCCGCCGCGAAAATCCGCGCCGAAATCTCGGCCGGGTCGGCATAGGCGGCGCCGTCCGGCGCGTGATGCAGGTAGTGGAATTCGCCGACCCGGGTGTAGCCCGCCTCCAGCATCTCGACATAGGCCATCGCGGCGATCGCCTCGGCCTCCTCCGGCGCCAGCGTCAGCGCGAAGCGGTACATCATCTCGCGCCAGGTCCAGAAGCTGTCCCGCCCCGGCCCGCGCGCCTCGGTCAGCCCGGAAAAGCCGCGCTGGAAGGCGTGGCTGTGCAGGTTGGCCATGCCCGGCACCAGGCAGGCGACGCGCAGCCCCTCGCCGCCCGCCCCGGCCTCGACCGAGGCGATCCGGGCGCCATCCAGCACCACCGCCACGTTCTCTGCCCATCCATCGGGCAGAAGCGCCCGTTCCGCGATGATTTTCATGCTCCGCTCCGCCTGTTGGTCCGCAAAGGCTTTCCTGCCTGCTTGGTCATATGTATATACTTATGGACACAACAGGGAAAGCCGGAACGGACGCGATGCGCAGAATTTGGACAAATGCCCGTGTGATCACAGGGCTTTCGGACAGTCTCGACCCCGAGGAGCTGGAGATCCTGACCGAGTCGGGCCGGGTGGCGGAGGTCGGGCACGGCTTGGCCCGCGACGGCGCCGAGGTGATGGATTGCGGCGGCGCGCTGCTGACCCCCGGGCTGGTCGATTGCCACACCCATCTGGTGCATGGCGGCGACCGTGCGATGGAATGGGAGATGCGGCTCGACGGCGCCGGCTACGAGGACATCGCCCGCGCTGGCGGCGGCATCGCTTCGACGATGCGCGCGACAAGGGCGCTGTCGGTCGACGAGCTGGTCGAGACCGCCCTGCCCCGGCTCGACCACCTGCTGGCCGAGGGCGTGTCGACCGTCGAGATCAAGTCCGGCTACGGGCTGGAGATCGAGGCCGAGCTGAACATGCTGCGCGCCGCGCGGCGGCTCGGCGCGCTGCGCCCCGTGCGTGTGATCACAAGCTGGCTGGCCGCCCATGCCCTTCCGCCGGACTACAAGGGGCGCGGCGCCGACTATATCAATGACGTCGCCATTCCCGGTCTGGAGCAGGCCCATGCCGAAGGGCTGGCCGATGCGGTGGACGGGTTCTGCGAGGGCATCGCCTTTTCCGCCGCCGAGCTGGAGCCGCTCTTCGCCCGCGCGGACGAGCTGGGCATCCCGGTCAAGCTCCATGCCGAGCAGCTGACCCACCAGGGCGGCACGCTGCTGGCCGCGCGCCATGGCGCCCTGTCGGTCGACCATCTGGAATATGCCACGGCCGGAGACGCCGCCGCGATGGCCGCGGCCGGCTCGGTCGCGGTGCTGTTGCCCGGCGCCTATTACATGCTGCGCGAGGAACAGGTGCCGCCGGTCGGGGCTTTCCGCGCCGCCGGCGTCCGCATGGCGCTGGCCACCGACTGCAACCCCGGCACCTCGCCGATGACCTCGCTGCTGATGACCATGAACATGGGCGCGACCCTCTACCGGCTCACCGTGCGCGAATGCTTCGCCGCCACCACCCGCCATGCCGCCGCCGCGCTCGGGCTGGGCAGCGAGACGGGTGTGATCACAAAAGGCGCCTCTGCTGATTTCGCGCTCTGGGATGCCGCAAGCGTTGCCCAGATCGCCAACCGCATCGGCTTCAACCCGCTGAAATCGCGGGTCTTCAAGGGAGAACCCGTCTGATGGCCGTCACCCTCGTCCCCGGCAAGGTCGATCTGAAGACCCTGGCCGGTATCTACTGGAACGGCACGGCAGCCGTGCTGGACCCGGCCGCGATGCCCGCGATCGAGTCCGCCGCCGCGCTGATCGCCCGGGTCGCCGCCGGCAAGGACCCGGTCTACGGCATCAATACCGGCTTCGGGAAGCTCGCCTCGATCCGCATCGCCGCCGGAGATGTCGAGACGCTGCAGCGCAACCTGATCCTCAGCCATTGCTGCGGCGTCGGCCAGCCGCTGGCCCCGGAAATCGTCCGGCTGATCCTGACGCTGAAGCTGATGTCGCTCGGCCGCGGCGCCTCCGGCGTGCGGCCGGAGCTGATCCGGCTGCTCGAGGCGATGCTCGACGCCGGCGTGATCCCGGTGATCCCGGAAAAGGGCTCGGTCGGCGCCTCGGGAGACCTGGCGCCGCTCGCCCACATGGCGGCGGTGATGATCGGCGAAGGCGAGGCCCTCTTCGGCGGCGAACGGTTGCCGGGGGCCGAGGCGTTCGCCCGTGCCGGGCTGCCCCCGGTCGTGCTGACCGCCAAGGAAGGGCTGGCGCTGATCAACGGCACGCAGGTCTCCACCGCGCTGGCGCTGGCGGGGCTCTTCCGCGCCACCCGTGCGCTGCAGGCGGCTGTGATCACAGGCGCGATGTCGACCGATGCCGCCATGGGATCGACCGCGCCGACCCGCGCCGAAATCCACACATTGCGCGGCCATCAGGGCCAGATCGACGTGGCGGCCTCGCTGCGCGCGCTGCTCGACGGCTCCGAAATCCGCGAGAGCCACCGCGAGGATGACGAGCGCGTGCAGGACCCCTACTGCCTGCGCTGCCATCCGCAGGTCACCGGCGCCTGCCTCGACCTGCTGCGCCAGGTGTCGGTCACGCTGGAGATCGAGGCCAATGCCGCCACCGACAACCCGCTGGTGCTGTCGGACGGCTCGGTGGTCTCGGGCGGCAATTTCCACGCCGAGCCGGTCGCCTTCGCCGCCGACCAAATGGCGCTGGCGATTGCCGAGATCGGCGCCATCGCCCAGCGGCGCATCGCGCTTCTGGTTGATCCGGCGCTGAATTACGGGCTGCCGGGTTTCCTGACGCCCGCGCCGGGGCTGAACTCGGGCCTGATGATCGCCGAAGTGACGACCGCCGCGCTGATGAGCGAGAACAAGCAGCTGGCGCATCCGGCTTCGGTGGATTCCACGCCGACCTCCGCCAACCAGGAGGACCATGTCTCGATGGCCTGCCATGGCGCGCGGCGGCTGCTGCAGATGACAGAGAACCTGAACTACATCCTCGGCGTCGAGGCGCTGACCGGGGCGCAGGGCATCGCCTTCCGCGCGCCGCTGGCCACCTCGCCCGCGCTGGCGAATGTGATCACAGCCCTGCGCGGGACCGTGCCGGAGCTCGGCCCGGACCGCTTCATGGCCCCCGATCTGGAAGCCGCCGGCCGGCTGATCGCCGACGCAACCCTGACCGCAGCCGCCGGGCTGCCCCTGCCGGAGGTGTTCTGATGCATCCCGTGACCGTGACCCGCGGCGGCAGCCCGCTGGTGCTGGGCTTTCCGCATACCGGCACCTACGTCCCCGAAGACATCCGCACGCAGCTGAATGCCGAAGGCCGCCTGCTGCGCGACACCGACTGGCATGTCGAGGCGCTCTATCGCGATCTGGTGCCGGGCGTGACCGCGGTGGCCGCGAATTTCCACCGCTACCTGATCGACGCCAACCGCGACCCGGAAGGCGTCAGCCTCTATCCCGGCCAGACCACCACGACTCTGGTGCCGACCACCACCTTCGACAATGCGCCGATCTGGGAGACCGCGCCGGATGCGGCCGCGATCGCGGCCCGCCGCGCCGACTGGCATGCCGTCTACCATGCCGCGCTCGAGGCAGAGCTGGCCCGGGTGAAGGCGATCCACGGGGTGGCGATCCTCTATGACTGCCACTCGATCCGCTCGGTGATCCCGTGGCTCTTCGAGGGCGTGCTGCCGGATTTCAACATCGGCGACAACAATGGCGAGACCTGCGATCCCCGCATCACCGCCGCCGTGCGGGCCCGCTGCGATGCCTCCGGGCGGACTGTGATCACAAATGGCCGCTTCAAGGGCGGCTGGACCACCCGGCATTACGGGCGGCCCCATGACGGCCTCCACGCGATCCAGATGGAGCTGGCGCAGTCCTCGCATCTCGCCGGAGAGGAACCGCCCTTCGGGCTCGACGCGCAGAAGGCCGAAAGCCTGCGCGCCGTGCTGAAAGACATTTGCCAAGACCTGATCGACCTCGCGCCGTCGCTCGCGCGCTGAAAGGACATCCGATGACCAATCCCCGCCACAATATCCGCGACGTCTTCCCGCCGGTCGGCCCCGAGCTGAACGCCAAGTCCTGGCTGACCGAGGCGCCGCTCAGGATGCTGATGAACAATCTCCACCCGGATGTCGCCGAAAACCCGCACGAGCTGGTCGTCTATGGCGGCATCGGCCGCGCGGCGCGGACCTGGGAGGATTTCGACACCATCGTGGAAAGCCTCAAGGACCTCGAGGCCGACGAGACGCTGATCGTGCAGTCCGGCAAGCCGATCGCCATCATCCGCACCCATGCCGACGCGCCGCGGGTGCTGATCGCCAATTCGAACCTCGTGCCGGAATGGGCCACCTGGGAGCATTTCAACGAGCTCGATCGCAAGGGCCTGATGATGTACGGCCAGATGACGGCCGGCAGCTGGATCTATATCGGCGCGCAGGGCATCGTGCAGGGCACCTACGAGACCTTCGCCGAGGCCGGGCGGCAGCATTACGGCGGCGACCTCAAGGGCAAGTGGATCCTGACCGGCGGCCTCGGCGGCATGGGCGGCGCGCAGCCGCTGGCGGCCGTCATGGCCGGGGCCTGCTGTCTTGCCGTCGAATGCGACGAGACCCGCGCCGATTTCCGCATCCGCACCCGCTATTGCGACGAGAAGACCCGCGATCTCGACGAGGCGCTGGCGATGATCGACCGCTGGACCCAGGCGGGAGAGGCGAAATCCGTGGCGCTGATCGGCAACGCGGCCGAGATCTTCCCGGAAATCCTGCGCCGGATGGAGGCGGGCGAGGCGCTGCCGAACGGCAAACCGGATATCGTCACCGACCAGACCTCGGCGCATGACCCGTTCCGCGGCTACCTGCCCGCGGGCTGGTCGGTCGCCGAATGGCGCGCCCGGCAGGAAGCGGAGCCGGAAGCCGTCGCCAAGGCGGCGAAACAGTCGATGAAGGCGCATGTCGCGGCGATGGTCGGCTTCTGGAACGCCGGGGTTCCGACGCTGGATTACGGCAACAACATCCGCCAGATGGCCAAGGAAGAGGGGCTGGAGAACGCCTTCGCCTTCCCCGGCTTCGTGCCCGCCTATATCCGCCCGCTCTTCTGCAAGGGCATCGGCCCGTTCCGCTGGGCGGCGCTGTCGGGCGATCCGGAGGACATCTACAAGACCGACCAGGCGATGAAGGAACTGTTCCCCGAGAACGCCCATCTGCACCGCTGGCTCGACATGGCGCGCGACCGCATCGCCTTCCAGGGCCTGCCGGCGCGGATCTGCTGGATCGGTCTCGGCGACCGCCACCGCGCGGGGCTGAAATTCAACGAAATGGTGGCCTCGGGCGAGCTGAAGGCGCCGGTGGTGATCGGCCGGGACCATCTGGATTCCGGCTCGGTGGCCAGCCCCAACCGCGAGACCGAGGCAATGCGCGACGGCTCGGATGCGGTCTCGGACTGGCCGCTGCTGAATGCGCTGGTCAACACCGCAAGCGGCGCGACCTGGGTGTCGCTGCATCATGGCGGCGGCGTCGGCATGGGCTTCTCGCAGCATGCGGGCGTGGTGATTTGCGCCGACGGAACGCCGGAGGCGGCCAAGCGGCTGGAGCGGGTGCTGTGGAACGACCCGGCCTCGGGCGTCTGGCGGCACGCGGATGCCGGCTATCCGGAGGCGATCGAATGCGCCCGCGCCAACAAGCTGCGCCTGCCTCGGATCCTCGGCAACTGATCCCGGCCCGGAGGCCATGACAGGACGGAGGGCGGACCCGCCCTCCGCAAGCCAAGGAGAGACGCGATGCATTACGCCCCCGGCAAGGATCCCTGCCCGCTGCCCTTTTCGCCCTTCAAGGCCTGCACCGTGCCGCGGCCGATCGGCTGGATTTCCACCGTCAGCCGCAGCGGGATCGCAAACCTGGCGCCCTACAGCCAATGGCAGAACCTGACCTTCGACCCGCCGCTGGTGATGTTCTCGGCGAACCACTACCCGGACGGACGGCGCAAGGACACGGTGGTGAATGCCGAGGAGACCGGCTGGTTCGTCTGGAACATGGCGACATATGCGCTGCGCGAAGCGGTCAATGCCTCTGCCGCCGCGCTGCCGCCCGAAGCGGACGAATTCGAGGCGGCGGGCGTGACCAAGGCCGCCTGCATCGACGCGCCGGGGCCGCGCGTCGCCGAAAGCCCGTGCCAGTTCGAATGCCGCTACCTGTCGACCCACCGCCTGCCCGGCAATTCCGCGGTCGGCAGCATCGACGTGGTCTATGGCCAGGTGGAGCGCATCCATGTCGCCGACGCGGTGATCAGCGCGGAAGGCAAGCTCGATGTCGCGAAGATCGAGCCGCTGGCAAGGATGGGCTATTACGACTACGCGGTGATCCGCGAGACCTTCGAGATGCGCATCCCCGGCAGCGCCGCTGCCGCCGACGGGCTGGAGGGCAAGGCGTGACGCCCGGCCCGCAATGGAGCGCCGCCACCCGCGTCTTCGACCCATGGCAGAACGGCGGCGGGCGGACGGCGACCCTGGCGAGCTTCCCCGAAGGCGCCGGGATCGGGGATTTCCTCTGGCGGATCAGCCTGGCGGTAATCGACCGCTCCGGCCCGTTCTCGGCGTTTCCGGGGGTGGAGCGGCTCTTCACCCCGGTCGCGGGCGATCCGGTGCGGCTGGCCATCGGCGGCCGCAGGGTCACCGCCGCCCCCGGCATCGATCCGCTGCGCTTCGATCAAGGCGCAGGGCCTCGGTCGTGGCCGCGTTGCGGGCCTGCTCGGAGGCCGTGAAGCGGTCGTTGGCCTCCTGCATCGCGCGCCAGTTGCGCATGCTCTCGGCCTCGGCCTCCTGCCGGTTGCGCATCGCCTGCATGTCGATACTGCCAGCGCCGCCGCCACCGGGCAGGGCCTCGCGGGTCTCGGTCGCCTTGGTGCGGAGACTGTCGAGCGCGTCCCACAGCTCGCCCAGGCGGTCGATGACGCGCCCGAAGCTGGCGCCGTCGATGTCGGCCACGGACTCGAAGGCCTCGCGGGCCTTGAGGATCAACTCGGCCATGCCGGTCTCGAATTCTCCGGCGCTGATTTCGCCGTTGTCGAGCTGGGCGCTCAGCACCTGCATGCCTGCTGCGGCTTCGTTGATGGCGGCGGCAGCCTCGCCTTCGCCTGCCCGGCGCAGCTCGCCCGCGAAGCGCTGCATCATCGGCGTGACGGCATCGGCCTGCGCGCCGAACCGTCCATACAGCGCGAGAAGGCCGGCGATTTCTTCCGCGTGGGCCTTCACCGCTTCGCTGTTGCCGTCGAGCGCTTCAATGACGCCGTCGCCAAGCAGGGCGGATGCCTGGGCGGGGCTGCGAAAGAGCGAGGACGTGTCAACTTCGTCAGTCTCAAGCCGGACGTTCGCCACCTGCCGGGCGAAGTCCACCACTTCGACAGCCGCCCGCTTCCAGCCGTTCGCAATCGAGGTCGTCAGGGCGCTATACCGCCGGTCAAGTTCGTCTGCGTTCGCGATCTGCTCGGCGCTCAGCGTTGAGGCGCTGCCAAGCATGTTGCGAATTTCGGCATCGCTCAGCCGCAGCATTTCCACGAACCGTTCGCCGCCTTCGCCGCCGAAGACCTCGTCCGCAACCCGGATCTGGGCCGCCCGGTCGAGCCGCCGAAGCCGGGTCATGATTTCAAGCATCAGCTCGGAGGGGTCTTTCAGCTTCTCGGCCAGCTCTTCCGCGCTGAAGCCCAGCCGCGCGAAAGCCTCGGCGCCCGAACCCTCGCCAGTCGCGACCCACTCTTCAGCCCGGATGTTCAATTCCCTGAAGCTGTCCGTCATGGCGTCAAGGCTGATGCGGTTCCGCTCGGCGACGTACTGCCAGCGCTGGAAGCTTTCCGCGTCCACGCCAGCACGGGCCGCTTCGTTGCCGATGTCGGCAACGGCCCGCATGGTTCGGTGTACCTGGGCGGCGGCAAGGCCGATACCGGCAAGGGCGCCAGCCCCGGCCAAACCGCCGATGGACCCCACGCCCGGAAGCTGGATGCGCGACAGGCTGTGCGTGATGTTCGCGCCCAGGCCCTCGTATTGCTGGCCGATGCGCTCGGCGTTCTGGCGTGCCCGGCGCTCGGTGTCGCGGGCGAAGCGCCGCTGGGCTTGGTTGGCCCGCTGAAAGCTCCTTTCAAGCTGGTTAATCCTCGCCTCAATCGGGACGATCAGGCCGGGCATCTCGGTGTTGCTGGTCATGGGTAATCACTCACTAAAAAACGAAGAGGGACGCCTCGGGGGCGTTGTAGGCGGAAAGGTTCGATTGCCCGAGAGACGTGCGGTAGATGGCCATCGCGGCGGCGACTGCGCCGTCAATCCGGTCGGTCTTCTGGCCCTTATGCATCTTCACAAGGCCGGTATCGGTGCGGACGGCCACCACGGACGCGAGGTGATGCCGAAGGACAGGGTGCCCGTCATGGCGCACCAGCTTGCCGTTCACGATGCGCTCAAGGTCTGCACCGGCTGCGCCCATGGTCAGCGGGGCTTGCCGGACGGCCACCACGGGCAGGCCGTCATCGAAGAGGTTCTGCATCATGCGCGCGGCTAGGTGCGGGTCGAAACCGATTTCCCTTACGTCAAACTTGGCGCACAGCTCACGGATTTCGTCCTCGACTGCGCCTTCGTCGATGATCGGGCCGGGACACAGGCGGATCAGGCCTTCGTCGGCCCACTTCTGGTAGGGCACGCGGTCACGGTCTTCACGCGCCTTCAGGTCTTCGCCGGGCACGAAGAACGTGGGCCGGAGCGTCACCTGTCCGTCAGGATGCTGGAAGGCCGCGACAATGGCCGTCAGGTCGCCAGAGCGGGACAGGTCCACGCCCAGCCAGCAGGGCAGGGCTTCTAGGTCTTCGTCGTCGTCGTGGAGCTTCCGTGCGTCGTAGGTCTCGAAGTCGAAGAGCGGGTCGCGGCTGTTGCCCAGCCAGCGGTTCAGGTTGAATTGCTCGAAGCTGTGGCGCTCCGGCGGGCTGTCCTTCGCCTTCTTCGCAAGGCTGCGGAGGCCGTCGAGGTCAGGGAAGCCATGGGCGAGGCCGGGGTTCACCCGGTGCCAGACGGCTTCGTGGTCCCACTGGTCGCCCTGCTCCGGCTCGAACAAAATCGGCAGGAACTCGGGGTTCTCGATCTGGCCAAGCGCGACACCGCGCGCATAGCTGTACTGCTCGGCGGCAAGGCCCTCGGCACCGCGCCCGGCGGTCGTGGCGATCACGGTCAACCCGCCGGGGCGCTTGGCCATGCCGCTTTGAAGGGCTTCCCACAAATCGCGGCCCTTCCACACGTGGATTTCGTCGGCCAGGATGAAGGTCGGCGTCGTGCCGTGCATAGCCTTGCCGTCGCTGGACACGGCCTTGAGGGTCGAGCCGTCGCGGGTGCTCTTGACGGTCTTCGGCGCGTTGTTGGCGTCATAAATTTTGGTCACGCGCTCAAGGCGCTTGTCCTGCCGGATGATCTCGGCGGCTTCGCGGAAGCCAATACCCGCCTGCTCGCGATCAGACGCGGCGAAGATGATCTGCCCGGCGGGCAGTTTCTCAGGCCCCAGAAGGTGCAGGAGGGCGAGGGCGGCGGCCAGCGAGGTCTTCCTGTTGCCGCGCGGGATCATCAGGAAGACGCTCTTCACCACGCGCGAGCCGTCCGGGTTCCTCGGCCCGTAGATGCGCCGGACAATCCGTTCCTGCCAGGGCGCGAGCTGGAAGGCCCGTTTGGGCGCGGAGCTGGCCGGGTGCTTGAGCCGCCGAAGGAACTCCACGGCCCGTTCGCCGTACCCCAGAGGGTCACCGATCGGCGTGCCGTCGAATACCCACGCCGGATAGGTGCTTTTCGTCGTCATCACACCGCCAGCGGGTCGTCTTCGTCATCATCCGGCAGGGCAGCACCCACGCGGGCGCGCGAAGTCGGGGTCAGGCCGTACTCGGCGGCGAGCTGGCGCGCGGTCTGCGCGTAGCGGATTTGCAGCCCGCCCAGCTTTAGGTCGGGCACCGGCATTGCCGCCATCGCGTCGGCGATCTGGCGGACGGCACCCATGGCCATGCAGTAGTTCTCCACGCCGGACAAGTCGGCCTTCGTGATGATCTGCCGGGCAATGAGCTGGGGCATGATCCGTTTCCACTCGGCCTTGGCATGCGTCCCCAGGTGCTTCGGCACCGGTGGGGCCTTCGTCAGGGCCTCTGCGTCGGCGGAGATAGGCGGCTTGATGCCCCGCAAATGGGTGCTCATGCCGCCACTGCCCGCAGCTCAAGGCCGCGCCTGCGCCCGATCTCGGCAATCGCGACGATGTTCCAGACCCTGCCGCCGTGAACGATCCTGTCGGAGACGGTCACGCCGGGAAGCCAGCGGATCAGGAAGACGCCGTTGTTCTCGGTGCCGGTGCCGTAGTCGGCCAGAAACTCGGAAAGGGTCGCCTGCCTCAGCTCGGCGCGTCCCGCCGCGTAGGCGGTCCAGGTCTTGGTCACTGCACCAGAGGCGGCGACGATCTCCGTCTCGTGCTGAAGCTCGATGTAGTGTTGCAGCTTGCCTGCCTCGATCATGGTCAAGGCCTCCACATGGCGACGCATTCGAGGGCCATCGCGCCGTGGGTCGCTACCAGCTCGGGCTTGGGGTCGCGCATCCAGGCGAGGGTGGGCCGCTGCCAGTCGAGAAACATCGTGTCCTCGGTGTCTGCCGGGCCAGTTTCGAGCGCATGCAGGACCGCACCGCCGATCTGCCGGGCGATCTGGGCATTCTCAAGCGCCCAGATATGCAGGACCAGAGAGACACGGCCAGAACGCCAGCCATTGCCCGAGTAGCCCAGGAATTCGAGCTTCTGGTTGCCGAAGAGGATGCTCGGGAAGTTCTCGGGGCGTCCAGGAAGCTCGCGGATGTTCTCCGGCTGCACCAGCGCCACCACGTCCGGCGAGGCGATCAGGGTCGAGCGAACGGCAGTCTGGAAGGCTTCGGTCGGGTCAATCATCGGCCTTGGCCTTTGCGTTTCGGACTGCCTTGCCCACCGCCCGCGCGATCCTGCGCCGGGTGCGGGCCTGTGTCAGCCGGGCTGCGGGCAGAAGGAAGGGCTGGGCGTTGGTGCCGGGGTG
>NZ_QBKZ01000020.1 GCF_003056725.1 Mangrovicoccus ximenensis | reverse complement strand
CTTGGAGCCTGCGAACTGGCCGCCGTTGTCGTGCGGCTCGGTCCCGAACTCGACAAGGTGGCCGTGGCGCTGCTCGGGGTTGCCCACCGTGACCAGTGCCTGGTTCTCGGCTGCCAGCCGCTTGCCGCCGCCTTCCGCATAGGCCGGGGTCATCTCGCCCGGCTCGGTGATGACGATGGACTCCTTCAGGTCACCTTCGTCTTCCGGCGCGAGGGCAGCGGCCACGTCACGGAGGTCTTCGGCGCCCTTCACGATGGCCGGGCGCAGCTCGGCGATGATCTCCGCCGGGATAGCTTCTAGGCGTTTGGCCAGCTTCGCGGACTGCGCGGCGAGGTCGAACTTCTTCGCCATGGTCACACCGCCCAGGTACGGTGCGGTTGCAGGAGGTCGCGAACGCCGAAGGGCGTCGTGTACATGTTGCCGCTCGATGTCGCGGCTTCGCGGAATTCGTACCAGTAGGCGGCCAGCATCAAGATGGCCTGCTTGATGGTGCCCGGGCACGGGTCGGGGATCGGCTGGCCGATGAAGGCGGCGGCGTAGGCCTCGGCCACGTCGATCTTGGACGCCAGAAGGTCGTCATCAAGATCATGATCAAGGTTGAGCTGGGCCTTCAGCTCGTCAACGGAAACAGAACTCATGAATAACTCTCATTCAAATTATACATAGAATAACATTCATTTATGAATGTGTGAATCAAAAAAGTTATTTAAAGCAAACTGTGTACGGACCTCCCCCCGCCGGTCCAAGAAAGCAGGCGCAAATTTAGATGCCCCCCGGTCCTTGTGTGGGGCTGTGTGTCTCCACACTGTGACGGCAATTGCCTGCCGTGTGTGCGTAGGCCGCGCAGCCAGTTTGCTGCTATCTATGTTCAGTGGCCGGTGACAGGTGAGGGTCTACCTAATGCGGTAGTCTTCAAACGAAGACGGGCAGCGCTGTGGCTGCCCGGGTTGGAGGTGAAAACAGTCGTCTCAAGCCGCTAGCGCTTAGCGTGAGCGATTCCGCGTCAAATGCGCATCACGACGGCCAGCGACGCCAATGAGCGCAAACGAACTCGGTTCTGCCAAAGCGCACACGAGTGTACGCATGGACAAAAACGTCTCGATTCATGCCCTTACTCCTTGAGAAGGGTGGATCTTGACGTGAGCGTGCTTTTGTGAAATTCAGTAGGTGTCAGCCTTAGTGAATTTCATGTGGCCTGCCCACAGTGAACTCCGCTAAATTGAGGGGCCAGTACGGTATCGTGCTGGTCCTTCTCGTTTTTAGTCAACGTGGGCGCGCGGTTTTCGCTTCACGTAGACTTTCATGTTGGTTTTTGTCTGTTGATTTCCTCCAAGAACTATCGGGAGTGAGACTCGGTGCCCACAATGAGTAGGAGTACTGGCGCGATGGGGTGGGGTCAAGCCCGCGATGTGTGGTTTCCAGAAACTCCCAGGGGTTGTGTGTGTCCTTGGATGGCCTTGCGGGGGGCTATCGTTGCATCTATGGTGTTTTGAAACATACGAGCAACGGGTGAAGTCATGCAAGACGTGCTTACAGAACTCAAGAAGCGGCGGGAATTGCTGCGTTCTCAGCTGTCCAAGATTGAGGAGGCCATCGTTCAATATGAGCAATGGGCGGCGAACGTCTCGTCTCTTCTGAGTGACGGAACCGAAGCCGCCGCGAAAGTACACTCTGTTGGTGGTGCCGAGTTGGCGCCAGATGACATGCAAGAAGCGCCACAGACTTCGGTAAAAGACTTTGAAGAGATCTCGCTCGATTTGTTGGCGGAGATTGAACATCCGCTTCAGCGTGGTGAATTGCTGAATGAACTTGAAAGCCTCGGTGTCGTGATCCACGGCAAGGATCGCGCTACAATCGCAAATACGATGGCCGCGCGGCTCAGTCGTATGGATAAAGTCGTTAACCTTAAGGGGTACGGTTATTGGCTGGCGTCTCGTGAATACTCCCCTGCGAATTACACGGGAGACACGTTTGAGGCCGCAGAAGTCTCACCTCGATCCGAAAATGCGCCGGAGCAGAGCTTGGAGGAGAATGCACTTAAGGGCCTCTAAGGTGTTGACGTTATGTGTGCCGATCGTGGCTGCGCTTGTGGTGTAACTCAACGTATGCGCAGCCACTTTGTGAAGTCGCAATATTTTCTTTTGATAACTTTAGGTTAGCATCCGCCGTAGTTCTTGTTCCCGCTTGCGGTGATCGTGTACGTTCCGCCTCGCGGTCCGGTGTAGCATCGGGAACTAGACCGAACTGCTCGACGGCTAGATTCACGACGGCTGGATTCTTGTAGTGATTTGGCTCGGCGTACAGATTTCTGAAGATATGCACCCCATTCACAGGCTAGGCCATCGCCGTCGCGATCCAATCCGTATGGGTCGGAATGTGGCCCTCCATGTGTGAGAAAATACTTCTGAGCACTGCCAGACGTCGGGAAGTCGTCACAGTTGACGTCGGTCTTCGTGGGAAGGGGCCGTTGGTAGAGTTCCAGGCCATATGCGGCGGCGGTTGCTTCACCCAAGTAGGTGTAGCCTCGGCTATTCGAAGTCATTTCGCCGCGGGAGCCAAGTTCGGCTTCAATGAGAGCGACTTCCATTGGCGATGAGCGGCTGATTATACGTTCCGTCCAAAGGCTTCGAGTGGACATGTCCTCATACTTACTGGCGAGCATTTGAGGGGTTGCGCACGCCCCTAGAAGCAAGATTGCGCCACCAGCGATCCAAAACGTCTTCATTGCGTACCTGACAAAGGGTTACAGATGCGGCCTTTATGAATTGATTATTTAACGGTTAGTCAAGGTCGACACAGGGCGGGAACGATTCGTTCTTTCCTGCCGCTGCTTCTCGCGGTCATGACAGCACTTGCAGAGGGCCTGCCAGTTGCTGACGTCCCAGAAGAGGCTCTGGTCGCCACGGTGGGGCTGGATGTGGTCCACTACCTGGGCCGGGGCGTGGCACATGGCGCAGAAGGGGTGATGGTGCAGGAATTCATCGCGGGCCTTGCGCCATTCATGATTGTACCCGCGCTTTGCCGCTGTGGGTCGGTTGCGGTCGTGGCGGCGGTTCCGGGCACGGGTTCCAGCGATCTGACAGCCGCAGCGTTCGCCGTGCGGGACAACACGGCCACAAGAGCAGACACGGGGCGGCTTGGGCATCGGCTTAGGCAAGCCCTCTCAGGGCTGCCCGGTCGAAGGCCGGGTCAAAGCCTTGTGCTTCGATCTGCGCGAGCTGTTCGGCGGTATAGGCTTGGTACGGTGCGGGGGTTCCGCTGTTCCGTTCCTCGGTCTCTCGGCTGCCGTAAATCGCCTTGAGATACGACACCTTGCCCTCGAAGGCCTGCGTGATTTCGGTGGGGGTCGCGGCCCAGGTCTCGGCGGGGTTCCAGCCGAGCCAGCCGGTTCCGATACGGTACAGCTCGGCATACGCTTCGGGCCACGTCATCGGCTTGCCGGTGCGGGGTTCCGTTCCAGTCTCGGCCTTGGCCGGTTCCAGGAACAGGTTCACCAGCTCACACAGGGGTTCCACCAGAACGGCATGAACGCGGGCCAGCGGCTGGTTCTGAAGCGCGGCTAGAAGGGCCTCTGCGGTGGTGGAAGAGACCGCAGAGGCCCGGATAATCGCCTGCATGGTGATTACGTGGGTTTCGGACAGCCGGGAGATAAGCGGCTCCCACCCCCCATGCAGGCGTTCAAGGGTCATTGCCGCCCGCAGCGAGGGACGCAAGGTCACGACGTGGCCGTTGTGGCGGATCGTGACTTCCTCGATGCGGGCGAGCGGGGTCATGGCTTATGCGGCCATCTTGAGCTTGCGCAGGGCGGTGGGGCGGATGACGCCCGCGCCCACGCGGCGGCGCGCATGGTAGCGCATCAGGCCGTTGACACGCTGCGTGAATCCATCCGCCAGGACCGACAGTTGCAGCCGGTCGTAAATGCGATAGGCGCGCCTGAAGTCGCCGAAGATGATCGGTTCGGCGGCTGCGCCGATGTCGGGCATGTCCACAGCTTCCACCACCGGACGGCCCAGGATCGTTTCGGGCTGGCCTGCCTGATAGGACGGCTGCCACAAGTAGTTGCCGTGGCCGTCTTTCAGCGTGCGCAGGACTGCGAGGGTCGCGCCATTCATCACCCACGTTCCGGCGTTCCGGTAGGTGGCCGGCAGCGCGTACATCAGCGCAATCAGTTCATCCGGAGAGATGTCCTCGCCGCTGGTCGCGTCGGTCGCAGCGACGTTGGCGTCAGCCATGAAGCCGGAGGGTTCGTTGGCGGTGCTGCCGCTGACGAAGGAGAGGCTTTCCTTCTGGCCGAAGTCCTCGGCGAGGGCGAGGTTCAGTTCTGCCAGGACGTTCGCGCTGTCTTCGGCAAGCTGAAGCGACATGTCCACGAAGGTGGCCAGCTCCTTGATGGCAAGCTGCGCTTGGTCGAAGGTCGGCTCGCTGCCGGTGCGGGTGTCGGTTTCGCCAACCCAAGTCGCGTTCGTTACAGAGGTGCGCTTCGGCAGGATGACAGTCGTGCTCTCGGTAGACCGCACATCCGCAATCGCGCGGATCGGGCTAAACTCTACCAGATTGCGAAGGAATTCGGCGCTGACTTGCTCGGGGGCGAGCACGTGGTTCGCGGTGTCGCTCGCCAGAGTGAGCGACTTCTTGTCATCGCCGCTGATGTAGGCCGCGAAGTCCTTCGTCTCCGTCTCGCCCATGACGGGGTTCTGGATGCCGGTGACAGCCGGGCGGGCTGCGCGGGCTTCGATGGCGTCGAGCCGGGCGTTGATGCGGTCGAAGGCCTTCGTGTCGATTGCCGGTGCCTGCTTGGTCTCGACAGCGGCGGGGGTGGCCTCGGGGGCCGGGTTTTCGTTTTCCAAAATGGATTCCTCGGTAAGAACTGATTTCAAAGAGGTGATCTGCGCGCCCGGATGGGCCGGGACGGCAACAATGCTGATTTCGTGAAGCTCAAGCGCGGAGATGCGACGGCCACGGCCTGCGCGGACGGCCTGCTTCGTGATGAAGCCGATGCTCAGGCCGGAGACGGCACCAGCGCGGACCATGGCGCGGACCTCGCGGGCGCGCTCTACATCGTCCACCAGGAGCTGGCCCTTCACGGTCAGGCCCTGCGCGGTCTCGGAGACGCTGTTCCAGAAGCCGATGACCTGGGTTTGATCATGGCCGAAGAGCATCGGCAGCGATGGCAAGGCATGCGGGCCGGTGAAGGCGCCCTTCTCGATAGTTCGACCTGAACAAGACCCATTGCATTGATATATGGGGCGCAGGGCGGCAGCGGCGATTCCGGGGGCCTCCACCGTCGCCCGAAACTGCGTGCCGCCGCGGGCGCGCGTCAGCAGCAGGGCGCCGCTGCACCGGCTTCGGCGGCGTTGAACGGACTTGCCCCGCCGCAGCCTTCGAAGATTCCGTAATGCGTGGAGAAATCGCCGATGAAGGTGAAATGCTCCGCGAAGCGCGTCTCGGCCAGCATCTTCCAGGTGTTGCCGCAGACCGGGAAAACCTTGCCGGTTTCCATCTCGTGATGGCCGTCGAGCACGAAGCTGTGCGGGCTGTCGGGGATGGTGCCGCGATAGATCACCGCCTGGCCGTAATCCTCGCAATCGGGCTCGAGGTCGAGCTTGAAGAGCCGGTAGGTCGCCGACAGGAAGCGGTGCGGCCCGAGCTTCTCGGCGATCTGCGGGTTCGAAATCGCCAGCGGGCGGCTCTCGACCATGCGCGGATCGGGGAAGCCCGCCGCGCGCGCCAGCCGCAGGAAGTCGTTCCAGTAGAGCGCGCCAGACAGGCATTCGCCGTAGAGCACCGGGTCCTCGGCCAGCGCCTGCGGGATGCGCCGCTCGGCATAGACGTCGGAGAAGTACATCTCGCCGCCGGGCTTCAGCAGGCGCTCGGCGCCCGCCAGAACCGCCGCCTTGTCGGTGGCGAGGTTCACGACGCAATTCGACACGATCACGTCGAAGCTGCCCGGCTCCAGCGGCAGCTCGCCGAGCTTCTCGATATAGCCCTCGTGGAATTCGGCATTGGCGAAGCCGAAGCGCTCGGCATGCCAGTCTTGGTGCGCCCGCGCGACGGCAAGCTGTTCGGCGG
>NZ_QBKZ01000002.1 GCF_003056725.1 Mangrovicoccus ximenensis | reverse complement strand
CTTCGAGGCGCTGGCCGACCGGGTGCACTTCCTGCACCTGCGCAACGTCGCGATCGAGGGCAGCAACGTGATGAACTCGTTCTACGAGGACGAACATCTCGAGGGCCATACCGACATGGTCGCCATGGTCGCCGCCATCGTCGCCGAGGAAGCACGCCGCAAGGCGGCGGGCCGCGCCGACTGGTCGATCCCGTTCCGTCCCGATCACGGCCAGGACATCCTCGACGACATCGGCCGCGACGCGCAGCCGGGCTATCCGGCAATCGGCCGCCTCAAGGGCCTCGCCGAACTCCGCGGCCTCTACCGGGCCTTCCAGCACGGGGGCCGGGCATGACCCGGCTGGCCTCGCTTGAGCAGGTGCCCGCGGAGCTGCGCCCGTCCTACGACCCGGCGGAGCACGGCACCGGCATCGTCCATCTCGGGCTCGGCGCCTTCCACAAGGCGCATCAGGCGTCGCTGACCGATCTGGCGCTGTCGGCTTCGGGCGGCGACTGGCGCATCCTCGGCGTGTCGCTGCGCTCGCCGAAGGCCTCCGAAGAGCTGGCACCGCAGAACGGGCTCTACACGCTGATCGAGAAGGGCGCGGGCGGCACTGTCGCGCGGGTCATCGGATCGGTGTCCGGGGCGATCTGCTCGGCCGGCAATCCCGGCCCGGCGCTCGACGCGATGGCCGCGGAGACCACGAAGATCGTGTCGCTGACCGTAACCGAGAAGGCCTATGGCCTCGACCGCGCGACCCATGGCTGCGACCCGTCGCATCCGGCGGTGGCGGCCGATCTGGCATCGCCCGACGCGCCGCAGGGCGTGCTCGGCCTGCTGGTTGCGGCACTCAAGCGGCGGCGCGCGGCGGGGCTCGCGCCCTTCACCGTGCTCTGCTGCGACAACCTTCCCGAGAACGGCGTGCTGCTGAAGGGCGCGGTGGCCGATTTCGCCCGCCGCCTCGATCCCGAGCTGGCGGAGTGGATCGCAGCCGAAGGCGCCTTCCCCTCCACCATGGTCGACCGGATCACCCCGGCGGCGACGGCAGCGACGCTGGCCGAGGCCGCGGCGCTGACCGGGGCCGAGGATCTGGCGGCGATCGAGACCGAGTCCTTCTGCCAATGGGTGATCGAGGATGATTTCCCGCTCGGCCGTCCCGACTGGGCGGCGGCGGGGGCGATCTTCACCGATGACGTCGCCGCCTTCGAGGCGATGAAGCTGCGCATGCTCAACGGCACGCATTCGATGCTGGCCTATGCGGGCTTCCATGCCGGGCTGCCCTATGTGCGCGACGTGATGGACGACCCGTCGCTGTCGCAGCTGGTGCGCCGCCATCTCGCCGCAGCCGCCGCCACGCTGCCCGAAATCCCGGGCATCGACACGGCGGAATACGGCGCTGCGCTGGCACGGCGCTTCGAGAACAAGGCGATCGCGCACGAGACCTTCCAGATCGCCATGGACGGCTCCGAGAAGATGCCCCAGCGGATCTTCGCGGCGCTGGCCGAGGCGCGCGCGAAGGACGTGGACATCCGCCCCTTCGCCTTCGCCACCGCGGCCTGGGCGCGGCATGTCTCGGGCAGCACCCATGACTGCGCGGCCTACGAGCTGCGCGATCCGCGGGCCGCGGAGCTGTCCGCGATGGTGTCGGGAAAGGATGCCGCAGGCATCGCCGAGGCGCTGCGCGAGGCGGGCTTCGTGCCGGCCGCAGCGGCAGCGGATGACGGGTTCTGGGCGGAAACCGCCACGATCCTCGAGGCGATGCTGGCGCGGCCGATGGCCGAGGTCATCGCCGAAGAAGCAGGGCGCGGCTGAACCGCGCCCCCTCTGCAACCGCCCCGGTGCGGGCGGTTGCGGTCAGATCTGCGGACCTCAGGCGGCCAGGGTGCCGTGCGGATCGAGCACGAATTTGCGCGCCACGCCGCTGTCGAAGCTCTGGTAGCCGGTGACGGCCTCTTCGAGCGGCATGATCGTCGCGTTGACGATGTCGCCGATCGGCAGGCGGTCATGCAGGATCGCCTGCATCAGCTGGCGGTTGTACTGCAGCACCGGGGTCTGGCCGGTGTGGAAGGACTGCGCCTTGGACCAGCCGAGGCCGAAGCGCATCGACAGGCTGCCCTGCTTCGCCGCCGCGTCGACAGCGCCGGGATCCTCGGTCACGTAGAGGCCGGGGATGCCGACCGAGCCCGCCACGCGGGTGATTTCCATCATCTGGTTCAGCACGATGGCCGGCTGTTCGCCGCCGGAATGGCCGCGCGCCTCGAAGCCCACCGCGTCGATCGCCGCGTCAACCTCGGGCGAGCCGGTGATCTGGGCGATCATGTCGCCGAGACGGTCGCTGGCCGAGAGGTCCACCGGCTCGAAGCCGACTTTCGCGACATGCGCCAGGCGTTCCTTGTTGAAGTCGCCGACCATCACGACAGCGGCGCCGAGGATGCGCGCCGAGGCCGCGGCTGCGAGGCCGACAGGGCCCGCGCCCGCGACATAGACCACCGAGCCGACGCCGACCTTGGCCTGCACCGCGCCATGGAAGCCGGTCGGCAGGATGTCCGACAGCATCGTCAGGTCGCGGATCTTCGACATCGCGCGGTCGCGGTCCGGGAATTTCAGCAGGTTGAAATCGGCATAGGGCACGGTGACGTAGCGCGCCTGCCCGCCGATCCAGCCGCCCATGTCGACATAGCCGTAGGCACCGCCGGCGCGCGACGGGTTCACCGTCAGGCAGACGCCGGTATCGCCTTCGCGGCAGCAGCGGCAGCGGCCGCAGGCGACGTTGAACGGCACAGAGACGAGATCGCCGATCTCCAGCATCTCGACGTCGCAGCCTTTCTCGATCACTTCGCCGGTGATCTCGTGGCCGAGGATCAGGCCCGGCTCGGCGCTGGTGCGGCCGCGCACCATGTGCTGGTCGGAGCCGCAGATGTTGGTCGAGATGACCTTGAGGATGACGCCGTGCTCGATGCGGCGGCCATCGGGGGCCTCCAGCTTCGGATCCGGGATCTTCTGGACTTCGACCAGGCCGGGACCGGTATAGACGACGCCGATATTGCTGCTCATGATAACTCCTCCCACGAGACGCCCCCTGCGGCTGCAGGGTGCCCGCCAGCATGACGCAGAGGCGGCGTCCTGACCTGCACGAATGCGACACATGCGCAAACTGCTGCGACAGGCAGGGTGCCGGGGCCCGGAGAGGAAGGCCCCGGCGCGGAGGGTCAGCCGATCTCCGGCAGCCCCCCGATCAGGCGCTCGGGCGTGACCGGATAGTCGCGCACCCGGATGCCCGTCGCATTGTGCACGGCATTCGCTATCGCCGCCGGGACGCCGCAGAGCCCAAGCTCGCCGACGCCCTTGGCCTTCAGCGGCGAGGCCGCGGCATCCGCGGTGTCGAGGAAGATCACCTGCTGCTCGGGAATGTCGGCATGGACGGCGACCTCGTAGGACGCCATGTCGTGATTGGCGAAGACGCCCCGCCCGGTGTCGAGCGCCATCTCTTCCGACAGGGCTGCGCCGACGCCCATCGCCATCGCGCCGATCACCTGGCTGCGCGCCGTGACCGGGTTGACGATCCGGCCCGCATCGCAGACCGCCAGCATCCGCCGCACCCGCGTCTCGCCGGTATAGGCATGCACGCCCACCTCGACGAAATGCGCGCCGAAAGTGGCCATGGCATAGCCCTTCTGGAACTCGCCCCACTGGACCGCGTCCTCGGCCGAGACCTCTTCCTCGATCTCCGCCAGCGCCCGGTCGCCATCGCCCCCGATGACGCGGCCGCCGCGGAATTCGGGATCGTCGAGACCGAGGCGTTCGGCGATCCGCGCGCGCAGCGCCATGCAGGCTGCATAGACCCCGGCGGTGGAGCTCGGCGCGCCGAACTGGCCGCCCGAGCCCGAGGACACCGGATAGGCGGAGTTGCCCAGCCGCACCTCGACATCCCCGGCCGCCATGCCCATCGTTTCGGCCGCGGTCTGGGCGAGGATGGTGTAGCTGCCGGTGCCGATATCCGTCATGTCGGTCTCGATCACCAGCTTGCCGCCCGCAAGCCGCGCCCGCGCCCCCGAGGGCAGCACCAGATGGCCGCGATAGGCCCCGGCCACGCCATGGCCGACCATCCAGTCGCCGTCGCGCGTGGCCCCCGGCTCCCGGTTGCGCGCCTCCCAGCCGAATTCCTCCGCGCCGCGGCGCAGGCAGTCCGCGAAATTGCGGTCGCTGAACGGCGTGTCGGGCTGCGACGGATGCACCTGGGTATCGTTCAGGATGCGGAATTCGACCGGATCGATCCCGAGCTTTTCCGCCATCTCGTCCATCGCGACCTCGAGCGCCATCAGCCCCGAGGCCTCGCCCGGCGCCCGCATGTCGGCGCTTTCCGGCAGGGCCATGTCGACGACATGGTTCTTCACCCGCCGCGTGCCGCCCGCATAGAAGACCGGCGTCTGCGCCGTCGCGTTCTCGCCGCGCCCGCCCGGCAGGCAATAGGACGCCGCTTCGTGCCAGATGCCCGCGAGGCGGCCGTCGGCACCGGCCGCCAGGCGGAAGAACGAGCTCGTCCATCGAACCAGATTCCGGTCGTGCCGCGAGGCCAGGGCGGCGCCGTTCGAGTACATCGCCATCTTCTACAATCGGCAGCGCCGCCATTCGAGCATCGGATACCGAACACCGGAGCAGGCAAGGATCGGCATGACCACCCCAATGGCCGCATAGTGAATATCGGCCCAGCCCGCGATCCGGGGGCAAGCTCAGTCAGACGTCCCGCCGCTGCCCGGAAATGCATCGCGGCGTCGGCGGGACCGGATGCCGGAACTCCGGAGAAAATTCGGCAAGCGCCATCAAACAGGGACGTTTCCAAACCTCTGCCGATCTGGACCTAAATCGCGAAGTGCTCTGGCCCTATCGGTTTGCAGGGAAAATAGGCAGGACACTCGGCAAACCCGCCGCGGAGCGACCGGCCCCGCGCGATTCCCGCTTTGGAGCACGCCATGAACAAGTCGGTTCAGCCGAACGATCTTTCCGCCGTCATCGAGGCCGACCGCGCCCATCTGTGGCACCACCTGCTGCAGCACAAGTCTCTCGAGACGAAGGATCCGAAGATCATCGTCGAGGGCAAGGGCATGCGAGTCTGGGACCAGACCGGCAAGGAGCATCTCGATGCAGTCTCGGGCGGCGTCTGGACGGTGAACGTGGGCTATGGCCGCGAACGCATCGCCAATGCCGTGCGCGACCAGCTGATCAAGATGAACTATTTCGCGCAATCGGCGGGCTCGATCCCCGGCAGCCAGTTCGCCGAGATGCTGCTCGCGAAGATGCCGGGCATGAGCCGCGTCTACTACGTCAACTCCGGCTCCGAGGCCAACGAGAAGGCCTTCAAGATGGTCCGCCAGATCGCGCACAAGCGCCACGGCGGCAGGAAGCACAAGATCCTCTACCGCGAGCGCGACTATCACGGCTCGACCATCGCCTGCATCTCGGCCGGCGGCCAGCCCGAGCGCAACATGCAGTACGGGCCCTACACGCCGGGCTTCGTCGAGGTGCCGCACTGCATGGAATACCGCGCCCAGTGGGAGTGCGAGAACTATGGCGAGCGCGCGGCTGACGCCATCGAAGAGGTCATCCTGCGCGAAGGCCCCGACACCGTCGGCGCGCTCTGCCTGGAGCCGGTGACCGCCGGCGGCGGCGTGATCACGCCGCCCGAGGGCTACTGGCAGCGGGTCCGCGAAATCTGCGACAAGTACGACATCCTGCTGCATATCGACGAGGTGGTCTGCGGCATGGGCCGGACCGGCACCTGGTTCGGCTATCAGCAATACGGCATCCAGCCCGATTTCGTGACCATGGCCAAGGGCGTGGCCTCGGGCTATGCGGCGATCGCCTGCCTGGTGACGACCGAGAAGGTCTTCGACCTGTTCAAGACCGACATGTCCGACCCGATGGACTACTTCCGCGACATCTCCACCTTCGGCGGCTGCACCGCGGGCCCGGCGGCGGCGATCGAGAACATGAAGATCCTCGAGGAAGAGAACCTGCTGGAGAACACCACCGCCATGGGCGCGCGGATGATGGCCAATCTCGCCGCGCTGATGGAGAAGCACAAGGTCATCGGCGACGTGCGCGGCAAGGGCCTGTTCTGCGGTGCCGAGCTGGTTGCCGACCGCGCCACCAAGGAACCTGCCGCCGAGAAGATGGTGCAGGCGGTGGTTGCCGACTGCATGGCGCAGGGCGTCATCATCGGCGCCACCAACCGCAGCTTCACCGGCTTCAACAACACGCTGTGCTTCTCGCCCGCGCTGATCGCCACGCCGGACGACATCGACCAGATCACCGATGCGGTCGACGGCGCGCTCGGCCGGGTCTTCGGCTGAGCAGGCTGCGGCCCGCTCCGGCGGGCCGCCGGTCCCTGTTGACTGGGACCGGACGTGTTGATCTCCGTTGAGGCCTGACCCTTGTTCGACGTCGCCTCCGGATTGATTGCCGGGGGACGGCGGCGTGATCCGCACGGCATTTCCGGGCGTGATCCGGAGCTTGGCATTGCGGGGCCAGCTCCCGGTCCGGGAGAGCTGCTTATTGGGGCGGCATCGGTTCAAGCCCGATGGGCGACCCGGCGGTCCCGGAGCGCGGCGCGTGCCGCCACCGGTCCGCGGCCGCGCCGGGCGATCCGCAAGTCTCTCCGGGCTGGACCGACGCCGCCATGCCGGTGGCGCCCGGCGCGCTGACGGTGACCGAGCGGGTCACCGTGGTCTTCGCGCTGGACCAGTGATCCGGACGGGGCCGCGGCTGCGCGGCCCCTCTGCCGGTCAGGCGCCGGCGGCGGACAGCGCCTGGTCGAGATCGGCGATCAGGTCCTTGGCATCCTCGATGCCGATCGACACCCGCACCATGTCGGGTGCGGCTCCGGCGGCGACCTGCTGTTCCTCGGAGAGCTGGCGGTGCGTGGTCGAGGCGGAATGGATGATCAGCGAGCGCGTGTCGCCCAGGTTGGCGACATGGCAGAACAGCTTGAGGTTGTCGACGAGCTTGACGCAGGCCTCGTAGCCGCCCTTCAGCCCGAAGGTGAAGAGCGACCCGGCGCCTTCGGGACAGATCCGCGCCACCCGGTCGTGCCAGGGCGAGCTTTCCAGCCCGGCATAGGTCACCCTCGAAATCCGCGGATCGTTCTCCAGCCAGGCGGCGACGGCCTTCGCGTTCTCGACATGCTTGCGCATCCGCAGCGACAGCGTCTCGATGCCCAGAAGCGTGTAATGCGCCGCCTGCGGGTTCATCGTCATGCCGAGGTCGCGCAGCCCGATGGCGATCGAATGGAAGGTGAAGGCCATCGGCCCGAGCGTCCCGAAGGTCAGCCCGTGATAGGCCGGTTCCGGCTGCGAGAAGCTGGGGAACTTGTCCGAGGCCGACCAGTCGAAGGTGCCGCTGTCGATCACCGCGCCGCCGGTCACCGTGCCGTTGCCGGTCAGGTATTTCGTGGTCGAATGGACGACGATGGTCGCGCCGTGCTCGAACGGGCGGCACAGATAGGGCGTGGCCGAGGTGTTGTCGACGATCAGCGGCAGGCCGGCCTTCGCCGCGACCGCCGAGACGGCGTCGAGATCGGTGATGTAGCCGCCCGGATTGGCGATCGACTCGCAGAACACGGCGCGGGTGTCGCCGTCGATGGCGGCCTCGAGCGCGGCCAGATCGTCGAAATCGACGAATTTCGCCGACCAGCCGAAGCGCTTGATCGTCTGGCTCAGCTGCGTGACCGTGCCGCCGTAGAGCCGGGTCGAGGCAACCACGTTGCGCCCCGGGGCCATCAGCGGGAACAGCGCCATGATCTGCGCGGCATGGCCCGAGGAGCAGCAGATGCCGCCCGCGCCGCCTTCGAGCGCGGTGATCCGCGCCGCCAGCGCCGAGACCGTCGGGTTCGTGAGCCGCGAATAGATGTAGCCGATCTCCTCGAGGTTGAAGAGCTTCGCGGCATGCTCGGCATCGCGGAACTTGTAGGCGGTGGTCTGGTAGATCGGCGTCTGGATCGCGCCGGTCGCCGGATCAGGCGCGGTGCCGGCATGGACCTGCTTCGTGTCGAAGCCGTGATCGGGTGCGTCAGTCATCTTGTCCTCCCTCTGTGGGACAAAGGCTTAGGCCATCGGGGGGGCTGTTGCCAACGGGCTTTGCCGCCGCGGCGGGCTGTCGCATCTTGGCTCTTGCGCGAAGCGGGGCCTTCGTGGAACTGTCGGCCATATCAAATGCTTCGGGAGGGCCCATGCGACGGCATCTCGGGCGGTTCGCCGCCTTTCTCCTGCTTCTCTGCCTTCCTGCCATGGCCGTGGCCGACTGCACCTTGCCCGAGCTGCGCACCGACCAGCCGCCGCCCGCGGACGGGCCGGTGCGGGTGGCGGTCGGCTTCATCGTCGCGGATTTCCTCGGCGTCAGCGATACCGACCAGCGCATCGATGTCGACCTGCGCATGGCGATGGAATGGACCGATCCGCGTCTCGAGGGGCTCGAGGGCTGCCGCTTCGGCGTCAGCCAGGTCTGGTTCCCGCCGGTGATGCTGGCCAATTCCGCCTCTCTGCGCGAGGCCTTCCGGATTTCCCGCAACCAGGTCGCGGTCGGCGAGGGCGGCCGGGTCCGCTACGTGCAGCGCTATACCGGGTGGATCTCCTCCTATCACCGGCTGGAGCGCTTCCCCTTCGACCGCCAGCATTTCACGCTGGATTTCCTGGCGCCGGACATGGATGCGCAGAGCCTGTTGCTTGAGCCCGCCGAGGCGCCGCCGCGGATCTCCGGGCGGCTCAATGTCGAGGGCTGGAACATCGAGGGCGTGTCGCTGGCGTCCGTCGTGCACCAGCTTGCCGTGCTCGACCGTCCCTCCAGCGTGCTGACCCTGACGATCGAAGCCCAGCGGGAGGCGACCTACTACATCTACCGGGTCCTGCTGCCGCTGAGCTTCGTGGTGGCGATGTCCTGGACGATCTTCTGGGGCTCGCCGGAGCGGTTCGAGTTCCGCATCGGGCTCGGGGCGACGGCGATGCTGACGGCGATCGCCTTCTCGCTGTCGATCGCCGGGCAGCTGCCGACGCTGGGCTACCTGACGGTGATCGACAAGATGCTGATCTGGGCGGTGGGGCTGGTCTTCCTGTCGATGGCCGAGTCGCTGGTGGCGTGGCTGATCAACAAGGGCGGCGAGGGCCGCGCCTCGGACAAGCCCGCCGCCCGCCGCCTCGACCGCACCTCCCGCTACGTCTTCCCGCTGCTCCTCTTCGGCGGCTGGGCCGCGATTTTCGCGATTTAGGCGGAGCTGCGGAGCGGGCGCGCGCCGGGAATGTTCTGCCGCAGCCGGGGTGCCTCCTCGTGACGGTCCCCCGCACGCACTGGATCACGGCCGGCCAGTGCCGCCGCCACTGCGGTCCGTGCGCGCTCCAATGCCGCGGTGCCTTCCGAGCAGGCCGGGTGACCGGCCAGTGCCAGTTCCGCAATGGCGATGTTTTCCCGCGTAATGGCCCAGTCCGGCGGATGCGCGGACACATCGTGGACGGTGAGGGCGGCGCGATAGGTGGCGGCGCTGCGTGCCGGCAGGGCGGTGCCGTCCTCCCCGGCGCTGCGGCTGCCCTTGTCCCGAAGCGCGACGCCGGGGGTGTTCCGCAAATCGCCCCAAAGTTGCAGCTCTGCTCCCTTGTCGATTTGCGAGAGGCCCGTCCGGTCCATGTCGATGGCCCGTGCCAGCCCGGTACCGCCATAGCGCACCCCGCCTGCGTGGCGCCGGCCTTCGCAGCGTGCCCGCCGTCTTGCCGATCCGGCCAGGTCGGGGCCCGCAAAGCTGTCGGCGGCGGAGAGGATGCGGCAGGCGTCTTCCACCCGGCCGCGCAGACACGCGCTGTCGGCGCGGGCGAGCCCGGTCTCCGCCGCGATCTCGGTCTCGGCCTCGTCCACGCGGGACAGGAGCGCCTCCATTTCCTGCGGATCGCCGTGCCGGATCGCGTCCTGTGCGGTGCTCTTGAGATTGGCAATCGCCGCCGCCCGCCCGTTCAGCCCCTCCACCTGCCGCAACAGCGCGCGGTCGTCCTCGGCCTTCTTCTCCAGCAGGTCGCGCCGTGCCCCGGGATGCCGCTGAAAGGCAATCCGCGATGCCGAAGCGGGTCGTCAGCGCCTTCAGCTGGTCGGTGCCCGCCCTTGCAGGTGCCCCGACGGTGTCGAGCGCTTCGCCGACCGGGCCGCATTGCTCCCGTCCGGCGTTTCCTTCGCGATGGCCGGGGCAAGGGCGGTCATGAAGGTCGGATCAGCCAGCAGGTCGGCCGGAACCGGGTCGAACCAGCGGCGGAACCCCTCGATCATCCCCGCGCGGCTGACCTCGGACCCAGATCGGCACGCCTCGCTGCCATGTCGTCCAGTACCTGTTCGGCGCTCGGATCCGCGGCGGCAAGCTCTGCCGGGGCGGGCATGGCCGCTTCCAGCAACTGCGGAAGCAGGACCTCCGCCTCGTCCGGCGAGCCGCTGGATGCGGGGCGCCGTTGCAGCGCCTGCGCAATGCTCTCGGCCATGGATGCCGCGGCATCCCTGCGCCAAAACGCCGTCCGCTGGTTCATCATTTCATCCTGAACAAGTCCCATGGCATTGATATCCGGCGGATTTCGCCCTGTTTTCTTCGCCATGCCCTGCAAGGAAGAGCACGACACAGGCCGAAACCCTGCAATTTCCGGCCGCCGGTGCCGGCTGCCGCCGCCGCCCGAGCGCGCGGAGCGCGCCTGGAAGAACCGCTTGACCACGCGGTCCTCCATCGAATGGAAGGTGACGACCGCCAGCCAGCCGCCCGGCGCCAGCACCCGCTCGGCGGCCTCGAGCCCTTCGGCGAGCTGGCCGAATTCGTCGTTCACCGCGATGCGCAGCGCCTGGAAGCTGCGGGTCGCCGGATGGCTCTGGCCGGGCTTCGGGCGCGGCAGGCAGGACTCGATGATCTTGACCAGCGCCTGCGTCGTCTCGATCGGCGCGGTCTTGCGCGCGGTCCCGATCGCGCGGGCGATGCGGCGCGAGGCACGCTCTTCGCCGTAGTGATAGAGAATGTCGGCCAGGACCTCCTCGGAGGCGCCGTTGACCAGATCTGCCGCCGAGACGCCGTCCTGGCTCATCCGCATGTCCAGGGGGCCGTCGCGCATGAAGGAGAAGCCCCGCTCCGCCAGGTCGAGCTGCATCGAGCTGACCCCCAGATCCAGCGTGATCCCGTCAAGCGGCCGGTCGGTGGCCTGGTCGAGCGTCGAGAAGGTGCCGTGGAACAGGCTCAGCCGGTCGCCATAGGGCTTGCCCCAGTCCGCCGCCAGCTCCAGCGCCAGCGGATCGCGGTCGACTCCGATCACATGCTCCGCCCCGGCATCCAGAAGCGCGCGCGTGTAGCCGCCGGCACCCAGCGTGCCGTCCAGCCAGCGGCCGGAAACCGGCGCAACCGCCTCGATGATCTTGCCGATCAGGACCGGAACGTGGGGGGCTTCGGTCATCGGTTCAGTCTTCCATGTCAAGCAGTTCGGAGAGGTCCATCCCCTCCTCGTATCCCTCGACCTCGGTGAGGTCGAATGCGGCCGCCTCGGCCTCGTAATCGACCGAGTTCCAGATTTCAAACTTCTCGCCGCCGCCGGCGAAAGTCAGCTCGCCGGTCTCGCCCAGCCCCAGCCGCGTGCGCAGATGCTTCGGCAGCACGATCCGTCCTGTGGTGTCGACCCGGGCTTCCCAGCTGAGCGTCAGGAAGGCCTTGACCAGCGCCTTCTTTCGCGGACTGGCCTTCATCGCGTGGATCTTGGCTTCGACCTCGGCCATGGCCTGCTGGCTGTAGCCCAGGAGACAGCTGCGGGTCGTGTCGCCGAAAACGATGATCAGGTTGGGGTCTTCGCCGGACTCGCGGTCGGGATCGCCGGCATCCAGGACCTTCCGGATCTGTGCAGGAATCGAGACGCGGCCCTTCGCGTCGATCTTCTGCCCAAATTCGCCCCGGAAGGTGCAGAGCACGATGTGATCCCCTGGCAATCCTACCTAAATGAAAGTGGCGGACCGGGCCGCTGCCACAGCCTGATCCGCCACCTGTGCCTCTTGGTCGATCTTCTGCGCGGGGCAAACCTTGGGGGACACGCCCGCGCGAAGACTTCTTACCGGAGATGTGCTTGCCTGTATGAGCCTGCTTTATTTTTTGTCTGTCTCCGTTAGGGAAAGGGATACTATGGGATTTCATGGAACTCAACAGGAATTTACACCAAAGGAGCAGAAAATTTTCCGAGTGTGCGGAACCTGTGACGAAAGTTGCGGGAAGACTCGCCGGATTTCGCGGAAAGAGCCAGGAAATACGTGTTTCGCCCCCCGTCCGCCCATGGGATTTCATGGAATCCGGCCTGCTCCAGCCACCTGCCCTCTGGTTCCATGAATTCCCCTGCGGGATCCAGCCGGGACCGGACGGGCCGCACGGCGCACGCTGCGACCAAGGTCTAATGCCTGGGGATCATTTTGCACTTGCAGAAAGATCGTCGCCGCCTGCCGCGGGGCAAACCCCCAAGAGAATCGATCAATCCTCAAGTATGAAACGATAATTTCCGACGCTTGCGCATGCTGCATAGCAGAAATGTTAACTACCCTATTGTGCAGGTGCAGAAAAATGCTAGATTGAGATCACAGGAAGCGACACGGACCCTGTGGTCCGCTCCGGAGCTTCCGCAGACATTCAGATCAGGAAGCCCCTCCTCCTCCCTGGGCTTTCTGCTTTCGCGGCGGCACCCTCCTCCTCCCTGGTGTCGCCGCTTTTTTTTGCCCGCAGCCCGGCGCACACGGCCCGGAGCCGCTCACAGGATCTCACGAAACCTCACGGAAAGCCCGCTCAGGACGCCGCGGCGGCCTTGCGGGACAGACACACATGCTGGCAGACCGCCATGATGTGCTCTATGTCGACGGGCTTGCGCAGCGCCGAGACCACGGCCGGGGACAGCCCCATCAGCCGCGCCTGGGAGAACCCCGCCGCGCCCGCGACCAGCACCATCTTGCAGTCCGGATTGGCATAGGTCGCCAGCGCCGCCACCGCACGGCCGGGACCGCCGCCGAGATAGAGATCGAGCAGGACAAGATCGAAGCTGCCGCTGATCAGCGCCTTGCGCGCAGCCTGCGCGCTGGCGGCCTCCTGCACCTCGTGCCGCTCCCGCCGGAAGGCAGCCGCCCACAGCTCCCTCGGATTCGGATCGTTCTCGACAATAAGTATCTTCATGCACGCATCCGAAAAGCACCGGCAGGACGGACGCCGCGGTCCGCCCGCACCCCCATGCTTACAAAATGCCGCACCTGCATTCTAGGCGGAAATGCCGCCGGGCCGGAAATCAGAAAGGCGGATCATCCCCGGCCTCGGCGGCAGGCTTCAGGAAGCGCGCGACGACATGCTTGGTCCCGGCACGCTCGAACGCGACCTCCAGCTTGTCGCCCTCGATGCCCGCCACCGCGCCGTAGCCGAATTTCTGGTGGAACACCCGGTCGCCCAGCACGAAGCTCGACACCGCATCGAGATCGATCACGCTGGTCAGCGATTCCTTGGGCTGGTGCATCGGACGCGGACGGCTCTGGGCCTCCTGCAGCCGCTTCCAGCCAGGGGAATTGTAGACATCCGCCCGCGCAGCCCGGTCATCCAGCGTCGAGCGCTGCACCGGCGCCTGCCCGCCATAGAGGCCCGAAGGCGTCAGCACCTCGACATGCGCCTCGGGCAGCTCGTCGACGAAGCGCGAAGGCAGCTGCGACTGCCACTGGCCGTAGACCCGGCGGTTCCCGGCGAAGGAAATCGTGCAGACCTCCTCGGCGCGGGTGATGCCGACATAGGCCAGGCGGCGCTCCTCCTCGAGGCCGGTGATGCCGGATTCGTCCATGGACCGCTGCGACGGGAACAGCCCGTCCTCCCAGCCGGCAGGAACACCGCCGGGAATTCGAGGCCCTTGGCGGCATGCAGCGTCATGATCGAAACCTGCGGACCGGCATTGCCTGCATCGTTGTCCATGACCAGCGCCACGTGCTCGAGGAAGCCCTGCAGGTTCTCGAAGCTCTCGAGCGCCTTCACCAGCTCCTTGAGGTTCTCCAGCCGGCCCGGCGCCTCGGGCGTCTTGTCGTTCTGCCACATCGCGGTGTAGCCCGACTCGTCGAGGATCACCTGGGCTATCTCGACATGGTTGGCGTCCGGCTCGCGCAGCATGATCGCCCAGCGGTCGAGCGCTTCGACCAGCTCGCGCAGCTTCGCCCCGCCCTTGCCGCCGATTTCCTTCGCCTCGACCAGGAGCCGCGCGCCTTCCTTCAGCGGCACGCCGTTGGCGCGCGCCGCCAGCTGGATCTTCTGCTGCGCCTTGTCGCCGAGGCCGCGTTTCGGCGTGTTGACGATGCGTTCGAACGCCAGGTCGTCCTCGGGCGAGGTCACCATGCGGAAATAGGCCATGGCATCGCGGATCTCGAGCCGCTCGTAGAAGCGCGGCCCGCCGATCACCCGGTAAGGCAGCCCGATGGTCAGGAACCGGTCCTCGAAGACGCGCATCTGGTGCGAGGCCCGCACGAGAATGGCGCAGTCGTCGAGCCCGAAGGGCCGCATGCCGCGCGTGCCCTTCTGCATCGACTCGATTTCCTCGCCGATCCAGCGCGCCTCTTCCTCTCCGTCCCAATGGCCGATCAGCCGGACCTTCTCGCCGCCCTTGGCATCGGTCCAGAGCGTCTTGCCCAGCCGCCCCTGGTTGCCGCGGATCACCCCCGAGGCGGCGGCGAGGATATGTTCGGTCGAGCGGTAGTTCTGCTCCAGCCGGATCACCGCGGCGCCGGGGAAGTCCTTCTCGAAGCGCAGGATGTTGCCGACCTCGGCACCGCGCCAGCCATAGATGGACTGGTCGTCGTCGCCGACGCAGCAGATGTTGCGGTGCCCGGCCGCGAGCAGCCGCAGCCACATGTACTGCGCGACGTTGGTATCCTGGTACTCGTCGACCAGGATGTAGCGGAACCAGCGCTGGTACTGCTCCAGCACGTCGGGGTTCTTCTGGAAAATCGTCACGACATGCAGCAGCAGGTCGCCGAAATCGCAGGCGTTCAGGTCCAGCAGCCGCTGCTGGTAGGCGCCGTAGAGCTCTATCCCGCGGTCGTTGAAGGCGTTCGCCTCCGAGGCCGGGACCGCATCCGGGCGCCAGGCGCGGTTCTTCCAGTTGTCGATCACGCCCGAGAGCGCGCGGGCGGGCCAGCGCTTCTCGTCGATATTGGCTGCCGAGATCACCTGTTTCAGCAGGCGGATCTGGTCGTCGGTGTCGAGAATGGTGAAGTTCGATTTCAGACCGACAAGCTCGGCATGGCGGCGCAGCAGCTTGACGCAGATCGCGTGGAAGGTGCCGAGCCAGGGCATGCCCTCGACCGCATGGCCGAGCTGCTTGCCCACCCGGTCCTTCATCTCGCGCGCGGCCTTGTTGGTAAAGGTCACGGCCAGGATCTCGTTCGGCCTGGCGGTGCCGGTGCTCAGCAGATGCGCGATCCGCGCGGTCAGCGCCCGGGTCTTGCCGGTCCCCGCCCCCGCCAGCATCAGCACCGGCCCGTCGAGCGTCTCGACCGCCTCGCGCTGCGCCTGGTTCAGGCCGTCCAGATAGGGCATCGGCCGCGCCGCCATGGCCCGGCGCGACAGCGGCATCGCGGCCGCCTCGAAGGCTTCGCTGTCATCGAATTCATTCATGCCCCGGCTTATAACGCGGGCCGCGCCGGGTGAGAAGGCGTGTTCCCGATACGTTCCGGAAATTTCCGTCAAAACCTTTTGCAGTTCCGGATCGGGCCCGCCGGACCTGTCTGCAGGGGCGCTGCGGGCCGCACATCCGCAGGCAGATTCTCTGCCGCCGCCCTCCCGCGGCGCGGCCGGATCAGCCCAAGCCCCCCGCTGCATGGCGCAAAATGCGTGCCGGACACCATGGATGAATGGCAAATTCATGACGGAAAAACGGCCGGTTTACAGGCACTTCCCTGAAATGGCGGCGCAATATCTGTAACAATTTGACGCCGCATTAGCACAAATGTTTGCCAGCCGCCTTCGGGGACGCTAAGTCAGGCCCCAACGTCGATTTTGGTAAGGATATGTGACCATGGCCGAGTTCTCGAAGATTCTCGTCGCCAACCGCGGCGAGATTGCCATCCGGGTCATGCGGGCAGCCAACGAACTGGGCAAGAAGACCGTCGCGGTCTATGCCGAGGAAGACAAGCTCTCGCTGCACCGCTTCAAGGCAGACGAAGCCTATCGCATCGGCGAGGGGCTCGGGCCCGTGGCCGCCTACCTGTCGATCCCCGAGATCATCCGCGTGGCCAAGGCCTGCGGCGCGGACGCGATCCATCCCGGCTACGGCCTGCTCTCGGAGAACCCGGAATTCGTCGAGGCCTGCGACGCGGCCGGCATCACCTTCATCGGCCCGAAGGCCGAGACCATGCGCGCGCTCGGCGACAAGGCCAGCGCCCGCAAGGTCGCCATCGCCGCGGGCGTGCCGGTGATCCCGGCGACCGAAGTGCTGGGCGATGACTTCGACGCGATCGCCGAAGAGGCGGCCGAGATCGGCTATCCGCTGATGCTGAAGGCCAGCTGGGGCGGCGGCGGACGCGGCATGCGGCCGATCCTCGATCCCTCCGAGCTGAAGGACAAGATCGCCGAAGGCCGCCGCGAGGCCGAAGCCGCCTTCGGCAACGGCGAGGGCTATCTCGAGAAGATGATCACCCGCGCCCGCCATGTCGAGGTCCAGATCCTCGGCGACAAGATGGGCAACATCTACCACCTCTACGAGCGCGACTGCTCGGTGCAGCGCCGCAACCAGAAGGTCGTCGAGCGCGCCCCCGCCCCCTACCTGTCCGAGGCGCAGCGCGAGGAAATCTGCGAGCTCGGCCGCAAGATCTGCGCCCATGTGAACTATGAATGCGCGGGCACGGTCGAATTCCTGATGGATATGGAGACCGGCAAGTTCTACTTCATCGAAGTGAACCCGCGGGTCCAGGTGGAGCACACCGTCACCGAGGAAGTCACCGGCATCGACATCGTCCAGGCGCAGATCAAGATCGCCGAGGGCAAGTCGCTGACCGAGGCGACCGGCAAGGCCAGCCAGTACGACATCAAGCTGACCGGCCACGCGCTTCAGACCCGGATCACCACCGAGGATCCGCAGAACAACTTCATCCCGGATTACGGCCGCATCACCGCCTACCGCTCGGCCACCGGCATGGGCATCCGGCTCGACGGCGGCACCGCCTATGCCGGCGGCGTGATCACCCGCTACTACGACTCGCTGCTGGTCAAGGTCACCGCCAAGGCGCCGACCCCCGAGGCCGCGATCAAGCGGATGGACCGCGCGCTGCGCGAGTTCCGCATCCGCGGCGTCTCGACGAACATCGACTTCGTCATCAACCTGCTGAAGCACCCGGTCTTCCTCAACAACGAGTACTCGACCAAGTTCATCGACACGACGCCCGAACTCTTCGACTTCAAGAGCCGCGCCGACCGGGCGACCAAGGTGCTGACCTACATCGCCGACATCACGGTGAACGGCCATCCCGAGACCGCAGGCCGGGTCAAGCCCGCCATGGCCAAGGAGCCGCGCGCGCCGAAGGTCGAGCCGGGCCTGGCGCCCGAAGGCACCCGCACGCTTCTCGACCGCGAAGGCCCGCAGGCCGTCGCCGACTGGATGGCGGCGCAGACGCGGCTGCTGCTGACCGACACCACCATGCGCGACGGGCACCAGTCGCTCTTGGCCACAAGGATGCGCTCGATCGACATGATCCGCGTGGCGCCGGCCTATGCGGCGAACCTGTCGGGGCTCTTCTCGGTGGAATGCTGGGGCGGCGCGACCTTCGACGTGGCCTACCGCTTCCTGCAGGAATGCCCGTGGCAGCGGCTGCGCGACCTGCGCGCCAAGATGCCGAACGTGATGACGCAGATGCTGCTGCGCGCGTCGAACGGCGTCGGCTACACCAACTACCCGGACAACGTGGTCGAGAGCTTCGTCAAGCAGGCTGCGGCGTCGGGCGTCGACGTGTTCCGCGTCTTCGACAGCCTCAACTGGGTCGAGAACATGCGCGTCGCGATGGACGCGGTGGTCGAGGCAAACAAGGTCTGCGAAGGCACGATCTGCTATACCGGCGACCTTCTGGACCCGGCGCGCTCGAAATACGACCTGAACTACTATGTCTCGATGGGCAAGGAGCTGAAGGCCGCGGGCGCGCATGTGCTCGGCCTGAAGGACATGGCGGGCCTCTTGAAGCCGACCCAGGCGGGCATGCTGGTCAAGGCGCTGAAGGAAGAGGTCGGGCTGCCGATCCATTTCCACACCCATGACACCTCGGGCGTCGCCGGGGCGACGATCCTCGCCGCCGCGCAGGCCGGGGTGGATGCGGTCGATGCGGCGATGGACGCCTTCTCGGGCGGCACCTCGCAGCCCTGCCTCGGTTCCATCGTCGAAGCGCTGCGCCATACCGAGCGCGACACCGGACTCGACATCGCGAAAATCCGCGAGATTTCGGATTACTGGGAAACGGTGCGCGCGCAATACGCCGCCTTCGAGTCGGGCCTCGCGGCGCCGGCCTCCGAGGTCTACCTGCACGAGATGCCCGGCGGGCAGTTCACCAACCTCAAGGCGCAGGCGCGCTCGCTGGGGCTGGAGGAACGCTGGCACGAGGTCGCGCACATGTATGCCGAGGTGAACCAGATGTTCGGCGACATCGTGAAGGTGACGCCGTCCTCGAAGGTCGTCGGCGACATGGCGCTGATGATGGTCAGCCAGGGCCTCAGCCGCGCCGAGGTCGAGGACCCGGCGAAGGACGTCGCCTTCCCCGACTCGGTCATAGACATGATGAAGGGCAATCTGGGCCAGCCTCCGGGCGGCTTCCCGGAGGGCATCGTCGCAAAGGTTCTGAAGGGCGAGACGCCGAACACCGAGCGCCCCGGCAAGCATCTCGCCCCGGTCGACCTGGAGGCCGAGCGCGCCAAGCTCGCCAAGCAGTTCGGCGTGGAGATCGACGACGAGGATCTGAACGGCTCGCTGATGTACCCGAAGGTCTTCGCCGATTACATGACGCGCCACGACATGTACGGCCCGGTCCGGACGCTGCCGACGCGCACCTTCTTCTACGGCATGGAGCCGGCCGAGGAGGTCTCGGTCGAGATCGACCCGGGCAAAACGCTGGAAATCCGCCTGCAGACCGTGGGCGAGACCCAGGATGACGGCGACGTGCGGGTGTTCTTCGAGCTGAACGGCCAGCCGCGCACCATCCGCGTGCCGGACCGCAAGGCCAAGGCGTCTTCCGCGGCGCGGCCCAAGGCCGAGGCCGGAAACCCCAAGCATATCGGCGCGCCGATGCCCGGGATCGCCTCGCAGATCTCCGTCACCCCCGGCCAGGAGGTGAAGGAGGGCGACCTGATCGTCGTGATCGAGGCGATGAAGATGGAAACCGGCCTCTATGCCGAGACCGCGGGCAAGGTGAAGGCGGTCCATGTCACCGCCGGCGCCCAGATCGACGCCAAGGATCTGCTGGTCGAACTGGAATGATGCATGGGGCGGCCTGCGGGCCGCCCCTTCGCTTTCCGGGACAGCCGCGCGGCCGGCCCTTTTGCCGCGGCGCGCCCGCTTCTTCCCGCGCATCGGCCCGGCTAGGATGCCGGAACCGGCCCTGCCTGGCCGGAGGGCGGCCCCGGGGAGTGGAAGACCATGGACGAAGTCCTGCTGCATATCGGCATGCACAAGACCGGAACGACCTCGATCCAGTCGGCGATCCTCGGCTATGACGACGGCGACACGGTCCAGGCGGATCTGGAGATCCCCAACCATTCCGCCCCGCTCTACACCGCCTTTTCCGCAAACCGCGCCAAGTACCATTACTGGCGCAGCTTCGGCCTCGGCCCGGAGCAGATCGAGAAGCGCCGCAGCTCCTATCTGGAGATGCTCGATGCACAGCTCGCCCGCACGGACCGCAGGCGGCTGCTGATCTCGGGCGAGGACATCAGCATCCTCGATCCGGCCGACAAGACCGCGCTGGTCGACTTCTTCGCCGCGCGGGTGCCGAAAATCCATGTGCTTTGCTATCTGCGCGCGCCCGGCAGCTACGCCGCTTCCGCCTTCCAGCAACGCATCACCGGCGGCATGGCGCAGCTTCCGGCGCATTGCAGCCCCGGCTACCGGATGCGGCTGGAGGCGTTCCGCACCGATGCCCGCGTCACCACGCTGGAGGTCCGGGAGTTCTCCCGCGGCAAGCTGGCGGGCGGCGATGCGGTGGAGGATTTCGCCACCGTGCTCGGGCTCGACCTGGCGCGGATGGCGCGCACCAGCCTGAACGAAGGGCTGGGCGAGACAGCGGCCAAGCTGCTCTACCATTTCAACCGGGTGATGCCGCTTTCGGCCGGCGACCGGGTGCTGATGCAGGCGCGCATGGCGATGGGCCGCGAACTGGCGGCCGCCTACCCGTCGCGCCCGATCGCGGCGGAGTGGCTGGGCGCGCTCGCCGACGCCTCCGAGACCAGCTATGTCGCCGGGCATTTCGGCATCGATTTCCCTGCCGCCGCCGCGGACGCCCCGTCCGACCGGGCGGCGCTGGAGGGCTACATGGCGGACCTGTCCGGAATCGACCTGGCGCCGCTCGACCGGCTTCTCGAAACGCACCGGATCTCGGGCCGCTTTCCCGGCGCGACCGAGAAGCTGGTCCGGCTCTATCTGTGGCATGTCTACGAGCGCGAGACCGCGCTGGCCGCACGCAGGCAGGCCGCCGCGGCGGGCTGAACCGGGGCCCGGCCCGGGATCACTCCATGGCGAGGATCAGGTTCCTGACCTGCGGGTAGATCTCGTTCTCCCAGCGGCGGCCGTTGAACACGCCGTAATGGCCGACATTGGCCTGCAGGTGGTGCCGCTTCAGATGCGGCCGCAGCGAAGAGCAGAGTTCATGGGCCGCCGTGGTCTGGCCGAGCGCGCAGATGTCGTCGCGCCCGCCCTCGACGGTCAGGAGGGCCGTGCGCCGGATCGCGGCCGGCTTCACCTTGCGGCCGCGATAGGTGAATTCCCCGGTCGCCAGCTCCGCCTTCTGGAAGATCCGCTCGATCGTCTCGAGATAGAATTCCGCCGTCAGGTCGAGCACGGCGAAATACTCGTCGTAGAATTCCTTGATCTTCTCCGCCTCGCGGAACTCGCCCTTCGACAGGTGGCCGAACAGCTTCCGGTGCTGGTCCTGATGGCGCTCCATGTTCATCGCCATGAAGGCGGTGAGCTGCACGAAGCCCGGATAGACCTTGCGCCCCGCCCCGGCATAGCGCGACGGCACCCGCGCGATGACATTGGTCTCGAACCACTCCATCGGCTTCTCGTTGGCGAGGTCGTTGACCACCGTCGGACTTTCGCGCACGTCGATCGGCCCGGCCATCAGCGTCATGGACACGGGCGTCGCGGGGTTGTTGTCCTCAGACATCACCGCCACCGCCGCGAGCGCCTGCACGCAGGGCTGGCAGACCGCCAGGATGTTCGAGCCCGGGCCGATATGCTCGAGGAACTTGATGACGTACTCGACATAGTCCTCGACGCCGAAACTCCCGGCCGAGAGCGGCACGTCGCGGGCATTGGCCCAGTCGGTGATATAGACGTCGTGGTCGCGCAGCAGCACCTCGACCGTGCCGCGCAGGAGCGTCGCGAAATGCCCCGAGAGCGGCGCCACCACCAGGATCGGCGGCTGCGGCGTATCGATGTCCTTGCGGAAATGCAGGAGCCGCCCGAAGGGCAGCGACATCGCCACCTCCTCGGTGACGGTCGCATCGACATTGCCGGTGCGGACCTTGTGGATGCCGAAGGGCGGGCTGGCATGGGTCAGCTGGAAGCGCGACACCATCTCCATCGCGGCATCGAAATACTGCGCGGTGCCGTTGAGCATCTGCCCCCAGGGCGTGCCGCCCAGGCGCAGGTTCCGTGCCATCATCCGGACCGGCGCGATCACGTCATCCTGGAATTGGTAACCCATGTACAGCATCGTGCCTGCCCCCTGCCTTGTCGCAGCATGTTCGCAGAAAAAAGTTAGTGCATGTTTCGCTGCGCTGCGACAGTATTATTTGCAGTGCGGCATGAAACGCGGGGAACCCGGCCATGGCTCAGGCGACTTTGACTATTTCTTCCAAGAATTACTCATCCTGGTCGCTGCGCGGCTGGCTGCTGTGCAAGCTTGCGGGACTTGATTTCGAGGAAAAGCCGGTCTCGATGGACGATCCGGACACCCGCCAGGAGCTGCTTCTGCTGTCGCCGACGGTGCGCGTGCCGCGGCTGGCGCATGACGGGGTCGAGGTCTGGGACACGCTCGCCATCGCCAACTACCTGCACGACACGTTTCCGGACGCGGGCATGTTCCCCGAAGACCGCAAGGCGCGCGCGCATTGCCGGGCGATCTCGGGCGAGATGCATTCGGGCTTCTTCAACCTGCGCTCGGCGCTGCCGATGAACATCAAGGCGCGCCACGCCAAGTTCAAGGTCTTCTCCGGCGCCCGCCCCGACATCGCCCATGTCAAGGAAATCTGGAGCCAGTGCCTCGACAGCTATGGCGGGCCGTTCCTGTTCGGCGCGGCGCCTTCGGTGGCGGATGCGATGTTCGCCCCGGTCTGCACCCGGTTCCGAACCTATGCGGTGGAGCTGGAGCCGAAGCTGCAGGCCTATTGCGACACGATCTTCGCTTGGGCGCCGATGCAGGAATGGGAAGACGCCGCCAAGGCCGAGCCCGACGAGATGGCCGAGCTCGAAGTCGAGTTCTGAGACCGGACGTTCTTCGTCGTACGGATGAAATCAGGAGATGTATCCGAGCAGTCGCGCCTCAATGGCTTGGCGCGATTTTTCTGTGCGTTGAAGCTTGCCACGTCCATCTTGGTCGAGTTCTTCAACATCAATGACCAGAAGATTGACACCATGGACAGGAAGTACCGTGCGCCGACGCTCATCGTAGCGGCGACGTTGCTCGCCCCGTGACAATCCAGAGATCGTCTGCTTTCGGTCCCAGAAAGGTACTTCGTAGCTATGCTGAAGCTCATTGTACTCTATCACGAGGCTTAATTCTTGATAGAATGCGTCCACGGGCAAACTTGCAGATCGGCCGTTTGCCCCAACATCTCCCCTAAGAAAGGCAAAGCGGTGCTGACGCCAGGCCTTGCATCCAAGCAAGAGATCACACTGGTCGATAACCCATGTTTCGTCGCGATCATTTCGCCTGCTTAAACGATCCGGCGTCACCGCAGGCGCTCTGCAAACGATCTTGTCTAGAACGCCCTGCATGTCGCGTTGCTGTCCGCTTCCAGTCGGAACCGTCCACCTGTCGTTGTGCATGTGCCAGGAAAATGCCGCCCTGCGCAGGGCAGAACGAAAGACTTTCGGGCATATCCTCGCCTTTCTCGCCATCTCAGCCGCCGTCGTCACGCCGCAATTCAACCTGCCCATTCTCGCCAGCTCCCGGTCATTACGGGCCATCCCGCTGCCGGGAGCTTTCGCAAAAACGTTTAACGAAAGGTTGCCAAGGATCTGTCAGTCCTTGATCAGCATCTTGCGCGGGATGTTGCAGAAGATCTCGGGGTCGTGCTCGGTAATGGCAATCGACTCGGTGGTCTCGTAGCCCCAGCTGTCCATCCACAGGCCGGTCATGAAATGGAAGGTCATGCCCGGCTGCAGCACCGTCCGGTCGCCCCGGCGCAGCGACATGGTGCGCTCGCCCCAGTCGGGCGGGTAGCTCAGGCCGATGGAATAGCCGGTACGGTTTTCCTTCTCGATGCCGTGGCGTTCCAGCGCCCGGAAGAAGGCGATCGCGATGTCCTCGCAGGTATTGCCGGGCTTCGCCATCTCGAGCCCGGCTTCCATGCCCTCGAGCACCGCGGCCTCGGCATCGAGGATATGGCCCGGCGGCTTGCCCAGGTAGATCGTGCGCGACAGCGGCACGTGGTAGCGCTGGTAGCAGCCGGCGATCTCGAAGAACGTGCCCTCGTCGGGCTTCATCGGCAGATCGTCCCAGGTCAGGTGCGGCGCGGCGGCATCCGGCCCCGAGGGCAGGAGCGGCACGATCGCCGGGTAGTCGCCGCCATGGCCCTCCCAGTCGTCATAGCGCAGCCCGGCATCGTAGATTTCCGCCACCAGGTCGCATTTGCGGATGCCGACCTCGACCTTCTCGGCGATCCGGCGGTGCTGGCGCTCGACCAGCCGCGCGGCCGAGCGCATGTAGTCGAGCTCCTTCTCGGATTTCACCGCGCGCTGCCAGTTGATGAAGCCGGTGGCATCCTTGAAGGTCGCATCCGGCAGCCCGGAGGTCAGGCGTTCATGCGCCCGCGCCGAATACCAGTAATTGTCCATCTCGACGCCGATATGGCCCTTGTCCCAGCCGAATTCCTTCAGCTTCGCGCAGAGGTATTCCATCGGGTGGCGTTCGGTCGACTGGACGTAATGGTCGGGATAGCCGATCACCCGGTCGCGCTGCATCCAGACGGTGCGGTAGGCGCCCTGGGCGTCCTGGCCGCGGCCGAACCAGACCGGCGCGCCATGCGGGCCGACGATCACGCATTGATGGACATAGAAGGACCAGCCGCCATAGCCCGCGACCCAGGCCATGTTGGACGGGTCCGAGAGGATCAGAAGGTCATAGCCCTCGCGTTCCATCCGGGCGCGGATCTTGACCAGCCGCGCCTCGTATTCCTCGGTCGTGTAGCGTTCCGGCGTTCTCTGCAGCTTGTTCATCGGCTCAGTCCTGGTCGAAGGCGGCAAGCGCCCTGGTGGCAATCGCGGTATCCTGCACGCCGGTCCCGGTCAGGTCGGCGATCGTTATCTCGTCGGGCGCGCGGCGGCCGGGATGGCGGCCTGTGATCACGTCGCCCAGTTCGGGAATGCTCCCGTCATCGGCGATGGTCCCGGCCTCCAGCGCGGCGCGCAGCTCGCCCATCTTGCGGGTCTGGGCGACCCTGTCAGCAACGTAAAGGCCGGCGCGGCCAAGGCAAGCCGGGTCGAGCTCGCCCTTCCCGGCCTGGTCGCTGCCCATCGCCGTCACATGCTGCCCCGGGCGCAGCCAGTCCGCCATCAGGATCGGCTCGGACGCGGGGGTGGTGGTGACGATGATGTCCGCAAAGGCCGCTGCCTCGGCCGGGTCCGCCACGGCGCGGACCGCGAGGCCGGGGGCGGCGCGGTGCGGGCGTCGTCCACCGCCTGCTGGGTGCCGACGCGGCGGTCGAGCAGCTCGGTCACCCGCTTCTCGTCGCGCTGCGTCGCGGCCAGCGCGGCTTCGGCGGCCGAGACCGAGGCCTTGGCCTGCTTCACGGCGGCGTCATAGGTGGCGGGATCGATCGTGTAGAGCAGGTCGCCCTGCTCGACATGGCTGCCCTCGGCGAAATGGCGTTCGGTGATGATGCCGGCCACCTGCGGGCGCACTTCGGCCACCGCAGAGGCGACGACCCGGCCGGGCAGGGTGGAGGTCAGGGTGATTTCCTGCGGCTCCAGCGTGACCACGGTCACCGGCGCGGGCGGCTGTCCGCCGCCCTGCTGGGCCGCTGCGGGCAGGGCCAAGGCGCAGAATGCAAGCGCAAGGGCCGGGAGAGGACGGAAAATTCGAGTGGAACACATGTCTGGCACTCCGCGTGCGGGAACCTTGCGCGGCCCCTGATCTTGAATTACGAAACTAGACGGTTTCATAAATGCGGCGTACCCCTTTTGGCAAGCCTGCTGCGGCTGGTGATGCAGCCGGGTCACGCATCACGTTGCCGTGACATGACAGGGGAATGGAGGAGGTTCTGTGGAGATTGCGGTTTGCGGCAAGGGACGCCGCCGCGGGCGGCCGGCGGCGCTGGGGCACGAGGCCCGGCGCGCCCAGGTGCTCGATGCGCTCGACCTGGTCTACGAGGAAGGCGGCGCAGGCAGCCTGACCATGGCGGAGGTGGCGCGGCGCGCGGGCATGTCGAAGCGCACGCTCTACGAAATCTTCGAGGATCGCGGCGCGCTGTTCGCCGCCTATTTCGACAAGGTCGGCTGCACCTTCATCCGAGACCTTCCCGAAGGCGCCGGGGGCCTGCCGCTGGCCGAGCGGCTGGCGCTGATCCTCGAGCCGCGCGTCGAATGCCCGACCGCGCTGCCGCTGGAGATCTTCCGCTGCATCATCGCCGAGGCCCCGGCACGGCCGGAAATGGCCCGCGAATTCATGCAGAAACTGCGGCGGCGGGCCTTGGGGATCGTCGAGGGCGAGTTGGAGCGCTCGCTGCGGTCGGGCGAGATCCGCCCGGTCGACACCAAGCTTGTCTCCGCGATCCTGCTCGACATGACCCACCAGAACCTGGTGGTGCAGCTGATGGACCCGGGCACCCAGCAGAGCCTCGAGGAACGCCGCCGCCGGTTCGGCACCGCGATCGGCATCGCGCTCGACGGGCTGCGCGCCTGAGCCGGGCCGAACGGGAAAACGCGGCGCATCGCTGCGCCGCGCTCCCTCCCTCCCCACAAGGGAAACCCGCCCCGGAGGGCCCCGGCCGGTCCGTCAGACCAGCACGGTCAGGTGATCCTCCGCCCAGCTCAGCTGCTCCGCGGAAATCTCGGTGTTCCAGAGCACGACCTCGCTCTTCCAGCCGCCCCCGGCATCGGCGAAGCGCAGGATCGAGTTGCCGTCCGCGACGCGCAGGCCGAGGAAATCCTCGAGGCTCGCCGCAACCTCCACCTGGTCGCCGCCGGCCAGATGGTTCAGGTGCTGGCGGCCGAAGCCCTCCGGGCCGGCGGCGAAGTCGAAGACATCCGCATCCGCCGTGCCCGACTGGAGCTGCTTGGCCTTCGCGAAGGAGGCATTCGCCGTCTGGGTCGCGGTGATGACGAAGATCGTGCCGTCCCATGAGATCTCGGATGGGTCCAGCGAATAGCCCTTGATGGTGATCTCGCTATTCCGTGCAGTGCCGAATTTCAGGATCGTGTCGCGGCCGGAATGGATGATTTCCAGCGGCGTTGCCTGGCCTTCGGCGGTCGCCACCTCGATCCGGTCGCCCAGGTCGAAGCCGCGGATCTCGTCCCGGCCGAAGCCGGATTCCAGCCCGGTCACATTGGTGCCGTTGGCGGCGCCGAGCAGCTCCTCCGGGGTCGGATCGGCGCTGATGCCGTCATCCGCAGGCTCGCCGGACAGCGCGAAGCCGAACAGCGCCTCGACCGAGCATTCGGCCGAGTTGACGAAGTCGAGCGCCGCCGCGGCCAGCGCTCCGGTCATCTTGAGGATGTCGGTCGCGCGGGTGCCGTCGACATAGACCAGCAGCACGCCGGGGTCGTCCGCCGGGATTTCCAGCCGCAGGCCGTAATCGTTCCATGCGCCGTTCATCCCGCCCGCGGCGGCGATCGCCAGCAGGCCCTTCATCTCGACGGTGAGCCCGCCGGCATCGTCCCAGATGTCGATCTCGCTGTTCTCGCGGTTGCTTGCCACCGGATCGAGCAGCGCGGCCACCGCATGGATGCCCCAGCCGTCCTCGATGTTCTCCTGCAGGCTCTGGGCGCGGAACCCGCCTTCGGAAGTGTCGAAGATGTCGGTCAGGCGGCCGCGGATGCTGATCGTCTGCACGGTCTCGTCGAAGGCGTAGGTGCGCGCGGCATCGGTCACCGCGAAGGCGAATTTCTCGCGCGTGATCACATGGCGGAAGCGGAACGGATCGTAGAGGGTCGAGGGAATGAAGCCCTGGAATTTCGCGGCAAGCGCGTCGTATTCGGCCTGGAGCTGGTCCAGAACCGCGCCGGTATCCCCGGCCAGGTACTGGGCCGCTTCCCCGGCGATGGCGCCGTCCAGCCGGATCACGTCGGTCTGCCCGACGCCGTCGACCAGGATCTCCATCCAGCCGGCCGCCGGGTCGCTGTCGCCGAGGCGGATGCCGATATCCTGTGCCGTGCCGATCTCGCCGCCCCGGGCCGCGATCGACAGCAGTGCCTGCATTTCCTTGGTCAGGCTGCCATCGGCCTCGTGAATGCGGATCGCCCGGGTCTTGTCGCGCGCGCCGTTCTCCATGTCGGCCATGGCGGCGACATGGATGCCGTAGCCCTCGGCGATGTTCTCGGCCAGGGTCTTCGAGGCAAAGCCCTCGGCGTCATTGGTGTCGGTCAGCCGCCCGGTCAGGCGGATCTTGGTGACGCTGTCATCGACGATGACCGTGCTCGCCTGGTTGCCGAGGGCCAGCGTCTGCTGCGGACGCACCGCCTCGTAGAGCCGCTGGGTCGGGTCGTAGCCCTCGCCGAGGTCGAAATTCTTGTATTTCAGCGCATCGCCGTAAAGCAGCACCGCCCCGGGGGCCACCGCCGCCGGGAAGAGCACGTCGAGGTCGTTCGACGCGGAATTCAGATAGGCCAGGGCCGCGGCGGCCAGCCCGCCCTTCAGCGTGATCAGATCGGTCGCGATGGTGCCGTCAACATAGAGGTCGAGCGTGCTGTCCGAGGCGCTCCAGGCGCCCAGCCGCAGATTCAGGTCGGTCGCGCTGCCCACCGCGCCGCCGGCATCGGCGATCGTCAGCAGCGCCTTGAATTCGGCCGAGAGATTGCCGTCCGCGTCGTAGATCGTCAGTTCCCGCGCGCTGCCCGAGGTGTCGCCCGGCACGGTCATCGCGGCGACATGCAGGCCGAAGCCGCCCTCGATCGCCGCGCGCGCGCCGAGATTGGCGAAGGCGGTCTCCGAGGTGGTGTCGGTCGCGTCATAGAGCGTGCCGCCGATGCGGAACCAGGTCACCGTCTCGTCGATCTCGTAGCTGCGCCCGGCATCGAGCAGGCTCATCGAGAAATAGTCGCGCGCCACCGTCACCGCGTTGCGGAACGGGTCGGTCAGGGTCGAGGCGCGGAAATCCTGGATCAGGCTGCCGAGATGGTCGAGCTGCGCCTGGTACTCGGCAAAGGTCGTGTCCGCGCCGGTATTGGCGATGCGCACATGGTCGAAGGCCAGCTTGGCGATCTCGCCCTCGAAGCGCAGGATGTCGGTCTGGCCGCGGCCGTCGGCCAGCACTTCGAGCATGCCGTCGCCGGTCATGTCGAAGCCGCCGAGGCGCAGCCCGTAATCGGCCGCGCTGCCCGACGCGCCGCCGCCTGCCGCGATCGACAGCAGCACCTTCATCTCGAAGGACAGCCCGCCCGCGCCGTCGCGCAGCGCCAGCGTCAGCCCCTTGTCGGACTCGGCGGATGCGAGATCGGCATGGGCCGCCACATGGATGCCGTACTTGTCGCGGATGTTCTCGCCGAGGCTCTGCATCAGGAAGCTGCCCTCGGCCATGTCGGTCAGCGAGGTCAGGTAGCCCGAGATTTTCAGCTCTTCGATGCGGTCGTCGATCAGGATGGTGGAAGCGGTCGAGCCGACATTCACCGCCTGCTGGGTCTGGCCCTCGGCAAGCCCGTAGATCCGCGCCAGCGGGTCATAGCCGGAGCCGAGCCCGAAATTCAGGTAGGCGGCGGCCGGATCGGCGAAGAAATTGCCGCTCTGGGGCAGGGCGGCCGAGCCGCCGCCGCCGGTGATGCCGGGCAGCGAGAAGCGGTAGACGTCATTGCCGCCATTGCCGATCAGGATGTCGTTGCCGTCGCCGCCGGTCAGCGTGTCGTCGCCGCCGGTGCCGGCCAGCGTGTCGTCCTGGCCGGTGCCGGTGATCTCGATCCCCGCGACCGGCGCGGGGGCCGGATCGGTGCCGGGATCGGCCGCCGCCCAGCCCTCGGCCAGCGCGGCGGCGGCGGCGGCGTTCCTCACCGGGCGCGGGCAGGCGGCGGGTGAGGAAAAGGCCGGTCCGGCATGCAGCAGAACCCGCTCGGGCAGCCCGGGAATGGCCTCCGAAAGCGGCAGGCAGGCGGCGAGATGCGGGGAAATGCCCTCCCAGAAGCTCATGCGGCGGCTCCTGCGGGAAAAAGCGGCAGGGTCTGTGCGGTGCGGCGGGCAGGGGTCATGTGCGTCCTTCCATAAGGCAACCTTGTCCTGATGATAAGCTTTCCTGTCTTGAAAACGCAGATTAGTCAGTCTACTGATGAATTCAAGAAGATGCCACGGAAACGCATGAATTCCCTGTCCTGTCAGCTTCTTGAGGGTTTTCGGCAGGCTGGGGTCGTCCAGGTTTTCGAGTGACAAGAGGTACATAGATGAAACAGGGATACGACACCGTCCTCAAGGGCGGACGGGTCATCGACACCGCGACGGGCCGCGACGGGCTGTTCGACATCGCGGTCGCAGGCGGCAAGATCGCCGCCATCGAGCCGTCGATCGAGCCAGGCGCCGCCGAGGTGGTCGACCTCGCGGGCAAGATCGTCACGGCGGGGATGATCGACACTCACGGCCATGTCTACCAGCATGTCACCGGCAAGTTCGGCCTGAACCCCGACATGGTCGGCGTCCGCTCCGGCGTGACCACGATCATCGACCAGGGCGGGCCCAGCTGCATGACGCTGGGCGGGTTCAAGCATTATCTCGACCATGGCTCCAAGACCAAGCTCTACTGCTTCATCTCGGCCTATCTGGTCGGCGGGCTCGAGGGCCACATGTACCCCGATCTCTACGGGCCGCACGGCGTCAATGCCGAGCATACGATCCGCGTGGCGAAGGAGAACCTCGACATCGTGCGCGGCGTGAAGGCCCATGCCGAGATCGGCGGCCAGTCGCGCTGGGGCATGGAGGTCATCAAGATCGGCAAGCAGATCTCGAAGGAGCTTGGCCTGCCGCTCTACATCCATCTCGGCCAGCTCTGGCCGTCGCTCGAGGAAGGCCCGGTGCCCGACCCGGACGAGCTGATCCGCGAGCTGGTGCCGATCATGGAGGAGGGCGACATGCTCGCCCATCCCTTCACCCGCCATCCCGGCGGCTTCGTCTCCGAAGAGGGCGAGGTCCATCCGATCGTCTTCGAGGCGATTGCCCGCGGCGTGCGCGTCGATGTCGGCCATGGCTCGCATTTCAGCTTCGAAGTGGCGAAGAAGGTGCTCGACAGCGGCATCAAGCCCTTCACGCTGGGCGCCGACATGCACGGCTTCAACGTCACCGTGCCGCCCGAGGGGCTGGAGAAGGACGTCCGCGAGTCGAACCCGTTCTTCGGCGCGGCGCCGTTCAACCTGACCGTGGCGATGACCGAGCTCCTGACGCTGGGCATGTCGATGGCCGACATCATCGCGACCGTGACCGAGAACCCGGCCACGGTGCTCGGCAAGTCGGACGAACTTGGGTCGCTGCAGGTCGGTCGCGCGGCCGACATCTCTGTGCTGGAGCTGCTCGACGGGCGGTTCAAGCTGTTCGACAATTCCGGCGTCGAGGCGGTGACCGACAAGCTGTTCCGCCCGGTGATGTGCTTCAAGGACGGCGAGAAGTTCGACGCGGACTCGCCGCTGATCCCGCCGCCGGTCCTGGCCTGAAATCCGGGCGCGGGCGCCGCGCTCAGGTGAAGTCCCAGACCTTCTTCGCACCGTCCGGCGGGTTCCGCCGGACGGCTTCGGCATCGACCTCCACCCGCTCCCCGGCGATCCGTGCCGGGTAGAGCTTCAGGTCGCTTACCTTCCAGCCGGCCGAGACCTTGCCGGTGGCGAGGTCGAAGCGCGCGAAATGGCGCGGGCAGTGGATCTCGCAGCCCTCCACCTTGCCGTCTTTCAGCGAGGCCTTGTCATGCGGGCAGAGGCTCTGGAAGGCGCGGGGCGCGCCGTCCTGCAGCGCCAGGCCGATCACATGGCCATCGAGCGTGACTGTCACCACACGGTTCTCGGGCAGCGCATCAAGCGCCAGGACATCGCGGAACTCGGCCATCTCACGGCCCTTTCTTGGTCAATGCACCCGATGAATTTAGATTTTATGGCAATGCCTTGCAAGGTTTCCGGCGTCACGCGCGCGGCGGCAGGAAGACGCCGACCGCCATGGCGTCGTCCGAGGGCACGGCGCGGGCGCGGCGGTATTCGGCCGGGGTGATGCCGCGCTCGGCGCGCAGCGTGCGGGTCAGGTGGGAGGCGTCGCAGAAGCCGCAGGCCAGCGCGATGTCGGCGACGCTGGCATCGGTCTCGCGCAGCCGCACCAGTGCCCGCTCCAGCCGCAGGTCGAGATAGACCTTGAGCGGCGTCTGACGCAAATCTGCCAGAAAGCGCCGCTCCAGCGTGCGCCGCGCGACGCCGAGCGCCTCGGCGATCTCGCCGACCGGCAGAGGCATCTCGATATGCTGCTGCATCCGCAGCACCGCGCGGCGCACCAGCGGGTCGCTGGCGCGCTTGGTGAGCAGCTGTCCGGGCTGCGGCCGCTCGCCGTCGAGCGCGTCGTCGATCATCATGATGTTGAGGCTCTTGATCGCCGCCGACTGGCCGACATGGCGCTGCACCAGGAAGGCCGCCAGATGCGCCGCGCCATGCCCGCCCGAGCAGGTCAGCCGGTCGCGGTCGACGACGAAGATCTGGTCGGAAACCGGGCGCTCGGATTCGAAGCGCTCGAGGAAATCCTGGTGGTGGAACCAGCTGACGCAGCAGCGGTATCCGGCAAGCAGGCCTGCCTCCTGCAGGATGAACACCCCGGTGCAGAGACCGGCCACCGGCACCCCCTGGGCGGCGCGCGCCTTGAGGAAGGTCAGCATCGGCGCGGACAGCGCCGCGCGGTCGCCCATGATGCCGCCGACGACCACGATGTAGTCGAACTCGCCGGCCTCGCGCAGCCGCCGGTCGGGCTCCACCCGGACGCCGCAGCTGGAGCGGACATTTTCCATCGTGTCCGACAGCACGCTCCAGTCGCAGAGGATCGGCCGCGACTGGTCGGCCTCGTCCGCGGCGAGCCGCAGCACGTCGACGAAATTGGCGAAGGCCGACAGCGTGAAGCGGTCCGCCAGCAGGAAGGCGACGCGCAAACGCTTGCGTGGCGGGCTATGCGACGGTTTCATGACGCGATTCTGCTTTCCGGCTGTCGTTTTCCTCCAATCGCGACTCTGCACCGGGAACTATGGTCACGTCTACTCCTCCGTAGAAGGCTACCCCGACATGACGCGCTTCAACGCATTCAACCTGGTGAAGAACGCCCTCGGCGGCCACAAGGCCTGGACCGAGCAATGGCCCGAGTCGCAGCCCAAGGCCGAGTACGACGTGGTTATCGTCGGCGCCGGCGGCCATGGTCTTGGGGCGGCCTATTACCTGGCCACGCAGCATGGCATCACCAACATCGCGGTGATCGACAAGGGCTGGCTGGGCGGCGGCAACACCGGCCGCAACACCACCATCATCCGCTCGAACTATCTCTATGACGAGAGCGCGCGGCTGTTCGACCACTCGGTCGACCTGTGGCAGACCCTGTCGCAGGAGCTGAACTACAACGTCATGTACTCGAACCGCGGCGTTCTGATGCTGGCGCACAACGTCCATGACGTGCAGAGCTTCAAGCGGCACATCCATGCCAACCGGCTGAACGGCGTCGACAACCGCTGGCTGTCGCCGGAGGAGTGCAAGGAATACTGCCCGCCGATCAACATCGCCAAGGACGCGCGCTACCCGGTCATGGGCGGCGCCCTGCAGGAGCGCGCAGGCACCGCACGCCATGACGCCGTCGCATGGGGCTATGCCCGCGGCGCGGCCGCCCGCGGCGTCGACATCATCCAGAACTGCGCCGTGACCGCGATCCGCCGCAACGCCGACGGCTCCGTCGCGGGCGTCGAGACCGCCAAGGGCTTCATCAAGGCCAAGAAGGTCGCCGTTTCCGCATCGGGCCACAACACCCAGGTCATGGCGACCGCGGATGTCCGCCTGCCGCTGGAATCCATGCCGCTGCAGGCACTGGTCTCCGAGCCGGTCAAGCCGATCTTCCCCTGCGTGGTGATGTCGAACGCGGTGCACGCCTACTGCTCGCAGTCCGACAAGGGCGAGCTGGTGATCGGCTCCGGCACCGACCAGTACGTGTCCTACTCGCAGCGCGGCGGCCTGCCGCTGATCGAGCACACCATCGCGGCGATCTCCGAGGTGTTCCCGATTTTCAACCGCATGCGCATGCTGCGCAAGTGGGGCGGGATCACCGACAACACCCCGGACCGCTCGCCGATCATCGGCAAGACCCCGGTGCAGAACCTCTATGTCAACTGCGGCTGGGGCACCGGCGGCTTCAAGGCAACGCCCGGCTCGGCGCATGTCTTCGCTTGGACCATCGCCAAGGATGAACCGCACCCGATCAACGCCCCGTTCACGCTCGACCGTTTCCGCACCGGCCGCCTGATCGACGAAGCCGCCGCCGCGGCCGTGGCACACTAAGGACACCCGATATGCTGCTGATCCATTGCCCCTATTGCGGCGAGACCCTGCCCGAGGTCGAATTCGCCTATGCCGGCGAGGCCCATATTGCCCGTCCGGAAAATCCCTCTGCCGTGTCCGACGAGGAATGGGCCGAGTACCTGTTCATGCGCGACAACGTGAAGGGCGTCCATTACGAGCGCTGGCGCCACCTGCACGGCTGCGGACGGTTCTTCAACGCCGCGCGCAACACCATCACCGACAAGTTCCTGACCACCTATGAGGCGGGCGCCCCGCGTCCCGCTCTGGACACCCTGACGGAGGGCGGCAAATGAGCAAGTATCGCGTTTCCGGCCGCGGCCGCATCGACACCTCCCGTCCGGTGAGCTTCACCTTCGACGGCAAGCGCATCAAGGGCGCGAAGGGCGACACCGTCGCTTCCGCGCTGCTGGCGAACGGCATCCACCTGATGGGCCGCTCCTTCAAGTACCACCGCCCGCGCGGCGCCGTGGCGGCCGGGTCCGAAGAGCCCAACGCGCTGATCGGCACCCGCCGCGGCCCGGGCCGGTTCGAGCCGAACACCCGCGCCACCGTCCAGGAGATCTGGGAAGGCCTCGAGACCAACTCGCAGAACAAGTTCCCGAGCCTGAAATTCGACGTGGGCGCGGTCAACGACGCTGCCTACATGATGTTCTCGGCCGGGTTCTACTACAAGACCTTCATGTGGCCGCGCAGCTTCTGGGACAAGGTCTACGAGCCTTTCATCCGCGCCGCGGCCGGCCTCGGCGTGTCGCCGAAGGAAGAGGACCCGGATACCTATGCCTCGCGCAACGCGTTCTGCGACGTGCTGGTCATCGGCTCGGGCCCTGCCGGCCTGGCCGCGGCCCGTGCCGCCGCCGTCGAGGGGCTGAAGGTCGTCCTCGTGGACGAGAACGCCGAAGCGGGCGGCACGCTGCTCAGCGAACCGCAGGCCGTGATCGACGGCAAGCCGGCATGGGACTGGCTGTCCTCCGAGCTGGCTGCGCTGAAGGCGGCGGGCGTCAAGATCATGACCCGCACCACGGCGATCGCCTACTACCACCAGAACCTGATCGGCCTCGTCGAGAAGCTGTCGGACCATCTGGAGGTCCTGCCGCAGGACACGCCGCGCGAACGCCTGTGGCGGATGCGCGCCAAGCAGGTCGTGCTCGCCCAGGGCGCGCTGGAAAAGCCGCTGGTGTTCCACGGCAACGACCGCCCCGGCGTGATGCTGGCAGGCTCGGCGCAGACCTACCTGAACCGCTACGGCGTTCTGGTCGGCACCTCGCCCGCCGTCGTCACCTCGCATGACAGCGCCTGGTTCTCCGCCTTCGACCTCGCCGATGCGGGCGCCAAGGTGCAGGCCATCGTCGATACCCGCAGCGAGATCCGCCAGGAACTGCTGGACGGCGCGAAATCGCGCGGCATCCGCGTGCTGGCCGGCTACACCGCCACCGGCACCGAAGGCCGCCTGCGCGTCAAGTCGGTCCGCGTCAACCCGATGCAGTCGGGCAAGGTCGGCGCGCCGGAGACCATCTCCTGCGACGCGCTGCTGATGTCCGGCGGCTGGACCCCGTCGCTGCACCTGTTCTCGCACACCCAGGGCAAGCTGGCCTGGGATGACGACCGCACCACCTTCCTGCCCGACTACACGCCGGAAGACTGCGTCATCGCTGGCGCGGGCCGCGGCCTCTGGGGCATCGCCGCCGCTCTGGCGGACGGGGCCGAGAAGGGCCAGCAGGCCGTCGAGGCGCTCGGCCGTTCCGCGATCGCGGCGGTTCCGGCGGTCAAGAACGACCGCACCGGCACCGGCGTCTCGCACAAGGAGCTGCCGACCGACCTGAGCCCGGGCAAGGCGAAGGCCTTCGTCGACTACCAGAACGACGTGACCGCCAAGGACCTGCGCCTGGCCGTGCGCGAAGGCATGAAGTCGATCGAGCACGTCAAGCGCTACACCACCAACGGCATGGCGACCGACCAGGGCAAGATGTCCAACATCAACGGCCTGAACATCGCCTCCGACGCGCTCGGCCGCAAGCAGCCGCAGGTCGGCCTGACCACCTTCCGGCCGCCCTACACGCCGACCACCTTCGGCGCCTTCGCGGGCTATCACCGCGGCGGCCATTTCGAAGTGACCCGCAAGACCCGCATCGACAGCTGGGCCGCCGAGAACGGCGCCGTGTTCGAGCCGGTCAGCCAGTGGCGCCGCGCCTGGTACTTCCCGAAGGCCGGCGAGACGATGGACCAGGCCGTGGCCCGCGAATGCGCCGCGACCCGTTCCTCCGTGGGCATCTTCGACGCCTCGACGCTGGGCAAGATCGAGGTCGTGGGTCCGGATGCGGTCGAGTTCATGAACCGCATGTACACCAACCCGTGGACCAAGCTCGGCGTGAACCGCTGCCGCTACGGCCTGTTGCTGGGCGATGACGGCTTCATCCGCGACGACGGCGTGATCGGCCGCATGGGCCAGGACAAGTTCCACGTCACCACCACCACCGGCGGTGCGGCACGCGTCCTGAACATGATGGAGGACTACCTCCAGACCGAGTGGCCGGACCTGAACGTGTGGCTGACCTCGACGACCGAACAGTGGTCGACCATCGCGCTGAACGGCCCGAACGCCGCCAAGCTGCTGGCTCCGCTGGTCGAGGGCGTCGAACTGACCGAGGAAGCCTTCCCGCACATGTCCTGCGTGGAATGCACCGTGGCGGGCATGCCCGCGCGCCTCTTCCGCGTCAGCTTCACCGGCGAGATCGGCTTCGAGGTCAACGTCCCGGCACCGATGGGCCGCCAGCTGTGGGAGACCCTCTGGAAGGCGGGCGAGCAGTACGGCATCACCGCCTATGGCACCGAGACGATGCACGTCCTGCGCGCCGAGAAGGGCTACATCATCGTCGGCCAGGACACCGACGGCACGGTCACCCCGGACGATGCGGGCATGGCCTGGGCCATCGGCAAGGCGAAGCCCGACTTCGTCGGCAAGCGGGGCCTGGCGCGTCCGGACCTCACCGCCAAGGGCCGCAAGCAGCTTGTCGGCCTGCTGACCGAGGACGGCTCCAAGCTGGAGGAAGGCGCCCAGATCGTCTTCGATCCGGCCCAGCCCGTGCCGATGAAGATGGTCGGACACGTGACGTCGTCCTACGACACCGGCACGACCGGGCGTCCGATCGCCCTGGCGCTGGTCGAGGGCGGGCATGACCGGATGGGCGAAACCGTCCACATCCCGATGCCCGACCGGACCATCGCCGCCAAGATCACCGGGACCGTGTTCTACGATCCCGAGAACGCCAAGCTGAAGATCTGATCCGGAGGCAAGGACCGATGACTGCACATGCCAATATCCTGACCCCGGGCACGCTGGCGGATACCGCCGCCGCACGGGTCACCGTCACCGCCGCTCCGGGCCGCCTGAGCCTGCGGGCCCGCGGCGAGCTCGGCGCAATCGAGGGCGCGCTCGGTCTTTCCCTTCCGGGGAAGATCGGCGGCCGCTCCCAGGACAACGGGATCGAGGCGCTCTGCCTCGGCCCGGACGAATGGGTGCTGCTGACCGCGCCGGAGAACGTCGCTTCGGTGGTCGCTGCCGCGGCTGCTGTCTATGACGCGCATCCCCACAGCCTGGTGGATGTCTCCGCCCGCGAGACCACCGTCGCCATCGACGGTCCGCGCGTCCTGGACCTGCTCTGTCTCGGCATGGCGCGCGACCCGGAAAGCATCGCCGAAGGCGAAGGCCGCCGGACGCTGTTCGACGGGCAGACCGTCCTCTTGTGGCGCGACGGCGCGACGAAGTTCCGCATGGATGTCTGGCACAGCTTTGCGCCGCACCTGCTGGGCCTGCTTGAAATTGGTTGCCGGGAACTGGCCGCCGAGACCCTCTGACCCTACGGAGTCACACATGTACGACCAACTTCCCGCCGCGGGCATCACCGATTCCGCGATCGCAGAGGCCGTGGCCGAAGAGCTCCACCGCCAGAAGTCCCAGATCGAGCTGATCGCCTCGGAAAACATCGTGTCCCCGGACGTGATGGCGGCGCAGGGCTCGGTGCTGACCAACAAATATGCCGAAGGCTATGTCGGCAAGCGCTACTATGGCGGCTGCGAATTCGTCGACAAGGTCGAGGCCCTGGCCATCGACCGCCTCAAGCAGCTGTTCGGCGCCGAGTTCGCCAATGTGCAGCCGCATTCCGGCGCCCAGGCGAACCAGGCCGTGTTCCTGGCGCTGCTGCAGCCCGGCGACCGCATCATGGGCCTGTCGCTGGCCCATGGCGGCCACCTGACCCACGGCTCGCCGGTCACCATGTCCGGCAAGTGGTTCGACGTGGTCTCCTACGAGGTCGACCCGGTCACCCACCTGATCGACATGGAGAAGGTGCGCGAGAAGGCACTGGAAACCAAGCCGAAGCTGATCGTTGCCGGCGCCTCCGCCTATCCGCGCGTCATCGATTTCGAAGGCTTCCGCAAGATCGCCGACGAGATCGGCGCCTACCTGATGGTCGACATGGCGCACTATGCCGGCCTGATCGCGGGCGGCAAATACCCGAACCCGGTGCCGCATGCCCATGTCACCACCTCGACCACGCACAAGACCCTGCGCGGTCCGCGCGGCGGCGTCATCCTGACCAATGACGAGGCGATCGCCAAGAAGCTGAACTCGGCCGTCTTCCCGGGCAACCAGGGCGGTCCGCTGATGCACGTGATCGCGGCGAAAGCCGTGGCCTTCGGCGAGGCGCTGCAGCCCTCCTTCGCGGAATATGCAGGCCAGGTGATCGAGAACGCCAAGGCGCTGGCCGATGTGCTGCGCGTCGGCGGCCTCGGCATCGTCTCGGGCGGCACCGACTGCCACATGGTGCTGGTCGATCTGCAGCCGAAGGGCGTCACCGGCAAGGTGGCCGAGATCGCGCTCGAGCGGGCAGGCCTGACCTGCAACAAGAACTCGATCCCGAACGACCCGGAAAAGCCCTTCGTGACCTCGGGCATCCGCCTGGGCACCTCGGCGGGCACCACCCGCGGCTTCGGCGAGGCCGAGTTCGAGCAGATCGGCTCGCTGATCCTGCGCGTGATCGACGCGCTGGCCGAGAATGCCGAGGGCAACCCGGACGTCGAGGCCGCCGTGCGGGCCGAGGTCCAGGCGCTCTGCGACGCCTTCCCGATCTACGGCGGGTAAGACCTTGTTCCTCTCGGTTTTCGACATCTTCAAGATCGGCATCGGTCCCTCCTCGTCGCATACGATGGGGCCGATGGTGGCCGCGGCCCGCTTCCTCGACGATCTGAGGGGCGGCGTGGAGCAGATCCCCGGTTCCGGGGAGCTGCACGCGCTCAAGGCCCGCCTGCACGGGTCTCTTGCCTTCACCGGCAAGGGCCATGCCACCGACCGGGCGGTGATCCTGGGTCTCGCGGGCTGCCGCCCCGAGACGCTGGACCCCGATGCGGCCGAAGGGATCGAGGCCGGGGTGCGCGAGGCGCGCGAAATCCGGGCCGAGGGGCTGCCGCCCCTCGCCTTCGACCCGGAGACCGACCTGGTCTTCGACTACGGTCCGGGCCTGCCGGGCCATGCCAACGGCATGGTGCTGGAAGCCTTCGACCGGCACGGCAATCCCTGGCACCGCCAGGTCTACTATTCCGTCGGCGGCGGCTTCGTGCTGACCGAGGCGGAGCTTGCCGCGCAGCATGCCGGTCCGCAGGACCTGCATGACGAGAAGGTGGCGCATGCCTTCCCCTATCCCTTCGGCTCGGCCGCCGAGATGCTCGAGATGGGCCGGACCTCCGGCAAAACCATCGCCGAGATGAAGCGCGCCAACGAGGCGGTGATGCTCGGCCAGGGGCTCGATGCGGCCGTCGACCGGATCTGGGACGCGATGAATGCCTGCATCGAACGCGGCCTGACCCAGGAGGGCATCCTGCCCGGCGGGCTCAAGGTGCGCCGCCGCGCGAAAGGCATCCACGAGAAGCTCCAGGGCGAACGCGGGCTGAACCTCGCGCAGCCGCACCAGGCGAATGACTGGATGTCGGTCTATGCCATGGCGGTGAACGAGGAGAACGCGGCGGGCGGCAAGGTCGTCACCGCGCCGACGAACGGCGCGGCCGGCGTCGTGCCGGCGGTCGGGCGCTACTATCTCGACCATTGCGTCGGCGCCAGCCGCGACGGGCTGCGCGACTACATCATCGTGGCGGCTGCGGTCGGCGGGCTGATCAAGCACAATGCCTCGATTTCGGGCGCCGAGGTCGGCTGCCAGGGCGAGGTCGGCTCGGCGCGGCGGCGACAGCCGCGCCAATGCACGGGCCAGCCAGCCGCGGGAGACGAAATCGCCGTCCACCAGCAGGAGCTGCCCGCCCGGCGCCAGCACGCGGTGCCACTCGGCGAAGGCCGCCGCCGGATCGACCAGCGTCCAGACCAAGTGCCCCGTCACGATCACGTCCATGCAGCCATCGGGCAGCATCGTCCGTTCGGCATCGGCCTGCAGGAACGCAACGCCGGGAAGCTTCGCGCGGGCCCGCGCCAGCATCGGCTCGGACCAGTCGAGCCCGGTCACCTCGAAGCCCAGCTCCCGGCAGAGCCGCGCGATCTCGCCGGTTCCCGAGGCGAGGTCGAGAAGCCGCCGCCCCGCGGCCGGTCCCAGATGCCGCCGGAACAGCGCCTGCCAGGCGGCCATCTCGGCGCCCTCCGCGATCCTGTGGCCGGGATCACCGTCGAAGCTTGCGGCCCGGTCGGACCAGTAGTCGCGGATCTCGTCGCGGAGATCGCGGTTGGAAAGGCGTGGCGCGGCCATCGGCATCCCCCGGAAGTTGCTTGCGCCTGCCATCCCTTTTTCGACTATTTCTGTCAACTTTAAAGGTTGACTGAAACTATCGGACAATCTAGGGCGGCCACACCTGCACAACCGAAGGTTTCCGACATGATCCTCCGTGCCCTCTCCGGCACCGCCGCCCTGATCCTTTCCGCAGCCAGCCTCGTGCAAGCCGATCCCCTCACCCTCACCGACATCGCCGGCCGCGAGGTCACGGTGGACGCGCCGGTCGAGCGCGTCATCCTCGGCGAGGGCCGCCAGATCTTCTTTGCCGCCGTGCTGGACCGCGAGGATCCGTTCCGGCGCGTGGTCGGCTGGCGCGACGATTTCCGGCAGGCCTCGCCGGACAGCTACGCCGCCTATGCCGCGAAATTCCCCGAACTGGCCGGCATCCCGACCTTCGGCGGCTTCAAGGACGGTACGTTCGACGTCGAACAGGCGGTTTCGCTCGAGCCCGGCGTGCTGCTGATGAATCTCGAAGCCAAGGCCGCCACCGAAGAGGCCGGCTATGACGAGACGCTGGCCAAGCTCGGCATTCCGATCGTCTATGTCGATTTCCGCGAGAAGCCCTTCGAGCACACGCCGCGCTCGATGGAGATCATCGGCAAGCTCTTCGGCAAGGAGGACCGCGCCGCCGAATTCAACGCCTTCTACGCCGAGCAGATGGCGCGCGTGACCGGCGCGATCGAGGCGCAGCCGGACCTGCACCGGCCGCTGACCTTCGTGGAACGCGCCGCGGGCTATTCCGAGGAATGCTGCATGTCCTTCGGGCACGGCAATTTCGGCCGCTTCGTCGAGCTGGCGGGCGGCGAGAACATGGCCGCGCCCTTCATCCCGGGCACCTTCGGCACGGTCAGCGCCGAGCAGATCATCGCCTCGGACCCCGAGCAGATCATCGCCACCGGCGGCAACTGGGAGGCCTATGTCCCGGGCGGCGCCTGGGTCGGCGTCGGTCCCGGCGCGGATGCGGAAGAGGCGCGGCGCAAGCTCTCCGCGCTGATGCAGCGTCCCGGCTTCACCGGCGTGCGCGCGGCGGAAACCGGCCAGGTCCACGCGATCTGGCACCAGTTCTACAACTCGCCCTACAGCTTCGTCGCGGTCCAGCAGCTGGCCGCCTGGCTGCATCCCGATCTGTTCGCCGATCTCGACCCAGAAGCGACGCTGAGGGAACTGCACGAGCGCTTCCTTCCGGTGGCGTACCGCCCGGGCTACTGGGTGTCGCTCGGCGGCGCCGCGTCCAACTGAAACCGGCGGGCGGCCGCCGCGCCGCCCTGCCCGCAAGAGACAGGCCATGTCCACGGCAATCTCCGATCCCCCGCCCGCCGCCGGAAGCTATCACAGGCTGGTGGCGCAGCGCCTGCTGATCCTCGCCGGGCTGGCGGCGCTGCTCCTGCTGTCGGTCGCGGTCGATGTCTCGCTCGGCCCGGCGCGCTACGCGCTGCCCGACGTGCTGCGCACGATCCTCTTCCCCGGCGCGGCCGATCTGCAGATGCGGGTGGTGATCTGGGACATCCGCATGCCGATGGCGCTGCTCGCCGTCACGGTCGGCGCCAGCCTGTCGCTGGCGGGCGCGCAGATGCAGACCATCCTGGCCAATCCGCTGGCCAGCCCCTTCACGCTCGGCCTCTCGGCGGCGGCGAGCTTCGGCGCGGCGCTGGCGATGGTGCTGGGCGTGGCGCTGGTCCCGGCGGCAATCGGGCTGATGGTGCCCGTCAATGCCTTCGCCATGGCGATGGCGGCGTCGCTGCTGATCTTCGGCCTCTCGAGCCTGCGCGGCGTGACGGTGGAAACCATCGTGCTGCTCGGCATCGCGCTGGTCTTCTCCTTCAACGCGGCGCTGGCGCTCCTTCAGTATTTCGCCTCGGAACAGGCGCTCTCGGCGGTCGTGTTCTGGACCATGGGCAGCCTTGCCAAGGCGAGCTGGGCCAAGGTCGGCGTGACTGCCGCGATCCTCGCGCTCTGCACGCCGCTCTTCGCGCGCCGAGCCTGGGCGCTGACCGCGATCCGGCTGGGCGAGACCCGCGCCGCCGCGATGGGCGTGCCGGTCAAGCGCCTGCGGCTCGAGGCGCTGGTCCTCGTCTCGCTCCTGGCCGCGGTGCCGGTCTCCTTCGTCGGCACGATCGGCTTCATCGGCATCGTCGGCCCGCATGTCGCGCGGCTGCTGCTCGGCGAGGACCAGCGGTTCTTCCTGCCCGGCGCGATGCTCTCGGGCGCGGTGATCCTGTCGGCCACTTCGGTCCTGTCGAAGGCGCTGCTGCCGGGCGCGGTGCTGCCGATCGGCATCATCACCGCGCTGGTCGGCGTGCCCTTCTTCGCGGCATTGATCCTGACGCGGGGGCGCAAATCATGGTGAGCCTGTCGCTGGAACAGGTCGGCGCGCGCTACGGCCGCCGCGAGATCCTGTCGGATGCCAGCGTTCCCGCCATCCCCGGCGGATCGCTGACCGCGCTGGTCGGCGCCAATGCGGCCGGGAAATCGACGCTGTTCCGGCGGATCGCCGGGCAGATGCGCGGGCCCGGCACGGTGCGGCTGAGCGGCGCGGATCCGGGCGAGCTGCGCTACATGCCGCAGGACACTGCGATGAGCGCCGCGCTGACGGTCTATGAATCGGTGATCCTCGCGCTGAAGCAGGGCGGCTCGGGATGGCGGCTCTCGGCAGAGGACCTGGCGGCGGTCGACGGCGTGCTCGCGCGCTTCGGCATCGCCCATCTGGCGGAGCGGCAGCTGCCCGAGCTGTCCGGCGGCCAGCGCCAGGCGGTGTCGATCGCCCAGACCCTGGTCAGCCGGCCGCGCGCGGTGCTGATGGACGAGCCGACCTCGGCGCTCGACCTGCAGCGGCAATACGGCATCCTGGAAGCGCTGCGCCGCTATGCCGAGGAAACCGGCGCGGTGATGATCCTGGCACTGCATGACCTGAACCAGGTGATGCGGGCCTGCCGGACCACGCTGGCGCTGGCCCAAGGCCGCATCCTGGCCGCGGGCCCGACGCTCGAGGTGCTGACGCCCGATCTGATCCGCCGCCTCTACGGCATCGACGGACGGGTCGAGCGCTGCTCGCGCGGCTGTCCGATGCTGATCGTCGACGGCCCCGCCGCCGCCTGACCCGGGCTCAGCGGCCCAGCGCGCAGCGCGGCGCGAAGGCGCAGCCCGGCGGCATCTGCGCCAGATCCGGCGGCATGCCGGGAATGGCCCCGATCCGCGCGCCGGGCTCCAGCCCTTGGACCGAGGAAGCCAGCAGGCCCTGCGTATAGGGATGGCGCGGCAGGCCGAGCACTTGGCGTGCCGTGCCGGTTTCGGCCAGCCGTCCGGCATACATCACTGCGACACGGTCCGAAATTTCGGCGGCGACGCCGACATCATGGGTAACGAAGATCACGCCCATGCCCAGCTCCTTCTGCAATTCGCGCAGGAGCAGGATCACCTGGATCTGCACCGTGGCGTCGAGCGCGGTGGTCGGCTCGTCGGCGAGCAGCAGGTCAGGCGAGGTTGAAAGCGCCAGCGCGATCATCGCCCGCTGCCGCATGCCGCCGGACATCTCGTGCGGATAGCTGCCGAGCCGCGAGGCAGCGGACGGGATCTTGACCAGCTCCAGCATCTCCAGCGCGCGCTTCATGGCATCGGTCTTCGAGCAGCCCTTGTGCGCCATCACTGCCTGCGAAATCTGCTGGCCGATGGTGAAGACCGGGTCGAGCGCCGTTGCGGGCTCCTGGAAGACCATGGACACGGTGCCGCCGCGATAGGCACGCAGCCCGCGGCCTTTCAGCCCCAGAACATCGCGGCCGTTCACCCGCATGCCGCCGGAGATTGCGGTGCGCTTTTCCGGCAGGATGCGCAGCAGCGCGCGCAGCGTGACGCTCTTGCCCGAGCCGGATTCGCCGATCAGCCCGAGCACCTCGCCGCGGGCTAGCTGCAGGCTCAGGCGGTCGACCGCGGTGATCTCGCCGCGCGGGGTGCGGAAGCGGACCGTGAGGTTTTCCAGATCGAGAAGTGGCTCGGTCATGTCTTCGCTCCGTTCAGCAGGGGATGTCCCGAGGCCGGATCGGCCAGGTGGCAGGCGACGGTCTGCCGTCCCGCCGCGACCGGGAGCGGCGCGCGCGCCGTGCAGAGGTCGCTTGCGAAGGCGCAGCGCGGCGCGAAGCGGCAGCCCGGCGGCAGGTCGATGGGGGAGGGCGGGTCGCCGGTGATCGGCGGGGCAGTGGTGCGCCGGTCTGGATCGTGACTCGGCATCGAGGCCAGCAGTGCCTGGGTGTAGGGATGGCGCGGATGCGCGTAGAGATCGGCGGCCGGGCCCTCCTCGATCACCTGTCCGAGATACATCACCAGCACCCGGTCCGAGATGTGGCGCACCACGTTCAGGTCGTGGCTGATGAAGATGTAGCTGAGCTTGTAGGCCTCCTTCAGGTCGGCGAGCAGGTTCAGCACCTGCGCCTCCACCGACTTGTCGAGTGCAGAGACCGCCTCGTCGAAGATCACCACGCGCGGGCGCAGGGCGAGGGCGCGGGCGATGTTGACCCGCTGGCGCTGCCCGCCCGAGACCTCGTGCGGATAGCGCCCGGCAAAGCGCGCCGGGTCGAGCCCGACCTGTTCCAGCAGTTCCCGCGCGCGGGCGCGGGCCTCGGCGCGCGGCACGCCGTGCTGGACGGGGGCGAACATCACCGACTGTTCCAGCGTCAGCCGCGGGTTCAGCGAGGCGGAGCTGTCCTGGAACACCATCTGCACGTTGCGGCGGTAGGCGCGCAGGTTGGCCCGGTCGCGGTGCAGCTGCTGTCCGTCGAACAGGATCTCGCCGCTGTCGGGGGTCACAAGATCCATGATCAGCCGCGCGGTGGTGGACTTGCCGCAGCCGCTTTCGCCGACAATGCCCAGCGTCTCGCCTTCGGCGAGGCGCAGCGAGACATCCGAGACCGCGTTCACCCAGCGGTCCGTCTTGCCGAACAGGCCCTTGGACCCGGCCGGAAATCGCTTCTCGAGGTTCAGGGTTTCGAGGACGGGCGTGGTCATGCGTCCATCTCCATGGCGGAGCGCAGCGCGTCGCTGAGCAGGTTGAAGGACAGGGAGACGATGAAGATGAAGACGCCGGGCAGCGCCGCGATCATCGGCTGGCTGTAGATCGCCGCGCGCAAGGTGTTGAGCATCAGCCCCCATTCCGGGGTCGGCGGCTTGGCCCCGAGCCCGATGAAGGACAGGCCCGCGGCCATGATGATCGCCACCGAAAGCTGCGAAGCGGCATAGACCAGCACCGGACCCGCGACATTGCCGAGCAGGTGCTGGCGGATGATCGGGAAGGTCCCGGCCCCCGAGGCGCGGGCGGCATCGACGAAATCGAGCGCGCGGACCTGGGTGGTGGCGGCCTCGGTCATGCGCACCAGCGGCGGGATCAGCACGATGGTCAGCGCGACCAGCGCATTGGCGATCCCGGCCCCCATGGCGCCGGCAATGGCGACGGCCAGCAGGATCGAGGGGAAGGCGAAGATCACGTCTATGCCGCGCATGATCAACGCGTTGGTGCGGCCCCCGGCATAGCCGGCGACCAGCCCCAGCGTGCCGCCGATCAGCAGAGCCAGGGCCACCGGCACGATCCCCATCAAGAGCGAGACGCGCCCGCCATAGAGCAGCCGGGTGAGCATGTCTCGGCCGAGCTCGTCGGTGCCGAGGATATGGCCCGGCGTGCCGACGGGCTTCAGCCGGGTCATGACCGAGCCGACCGAGGGGCGTGCGCAAGGGCGACCGGGTGGTGCTCTACCTGCCGATGATCCCCGAGGCCGCCTATGCGATGCTGGCCTGCGCGCGGATCGGCGCGATCCATTCGATCGTCTTCGCCGGCTTCTCGCCCGACGCGCTCTCGGCGCGGATCAACGGCGCCGGCGCCAAGCTCGTCATCACCGCCGATTACGCGCCGCGCGGCGGCCGGATGACGCCGCTGAAGTCGAACGCGGACGCGGCGCTGCTGCATTGCCGCGACGACGTCAAGATGNCTGGTCGTCAAGCGCACCGGCGGCCAGACCACCTGGGTCGAGGGCCGCGATTTCGACTATGCGGAGCTGCATGCCGAGGCCGACGACCACAACNCGCCCCGCCGAGGTGAATGCCGAGGACCCGCTCTTCATCCTCTACACCTCGGGCTCCACCGGCCAGCCGAAGGGCGTGGTGCATTCCTCGGGCGGCTACCTGCTCTATGCCGCGATGACGNATGCAATACGTCTTCGACTACCAGGAGGGCGACATCTTCTGGTGCACCGCCGATGTCGGCTGGGTGACCGGCCACAGCTACATCGTCTACGGCCCGCTCGCCAACGGCGCCACCACGGTGATGTTCGAGGGCGTGCCGACCTATCCGGATGCCTCGCGTTTCTGGCAGGTCTGCGAGAAGCACCGCGTCAACCAGTTCTACACCGCGCCCACCGCGATCCGCGCGCTGATGGGCAAGGGTCCGGATTTCGTCGAGAAATGCGACCTGACGAGCGTGCGGATCCTCGGCACGGTCGGCGAGCCGATCAATCCCGAGGCCTGGACCTGGTACAACGACCATGTCGGCAAGGGCCGCTGCCCGATCGTCGACACCTGGTGGCAGACCGAGACCGGCGGCCACCTGCTGACGCCGCTGCCGGGGGCGACCGCGCTGAAGCCGGGCTCGGCGACGCTGCCGTTCTTCGGGGTGCAGCCGGTGGTCCTCGACCCGCACACGGGCCAGGAGATCGCCGACACGGAATGCGAGGGCGTGCTCTGCCTGAAGGACAGCTGGCCGGGGCAGATGCGCACGGTCTACGGCGATCACGAGCGCTTCGAGAAGACCTATTTCTCGGATTACAAGGGCTACTACTTCTCCGGCGACGGCTGCCGGCGGGACAAGGACGGCTATTACTGGATCACCGGCCGGGTCGATGACGTGATCAACGTCTCGGGCCACCGGATGGGCACGGCCGAGGTGGAGAGCGCGCTGGTGGCGCATGCCAAGGTGGCCGAGGCCGCGGTGGTGGGCTATCCGCACGAGATCAAGGGCCAGGGCATCTATTGCTACGTGACCTTGATGAACGGGGTGGAACCTTCGGACGAGCTGATGAAGGAGCTGCGGACCTGGGTGCGCACCGAGATCGGCCCGATCGCCTCGCCGGATCTGATCCAGTGGGCGCCGGGGCTGCCGAAGACGCGCTCGGGCAAGATCATGCGGCGGATCCTGCGCAAGATCGCGGAGAACGACTACGGCTCTCTGGGCGACACCTCGACGCTGGCGGAGCCGGCGGTGGTCGACGATCTGATCGAGAACCGGATGAACCGCTGAGGCGATTGTCCCCGCCCCCGGGAGGCTGACGCCCCCCGGAGACGCGGACCGGAAAGGGCGCCAATAGGCGCCCCGGAACGGGCCCTGCGGGCCCGTTTTGCATAGCTGGACGGTCAGCGCAGGATCGGTACCGGATCGCCGGAGACCTGCGCCGCCTCGACGAAGCGCGCGACCTTCAGCGGGTCCTTGATCCCCGGCGCGCTTTCGACGCCCGAGGACACATCGACATTCGGCGCGCCGGTCCGCGCAACCGCCTCGCCGACATTCCCGGGCGTGAGACCGCCGGCCAGCATCCAGGGCCGGGCGAAGGTCCGTCCCGCGATCAGCCGCCAGTCGAAGGCAAGCCCGTTGCCGCCCGGCAGAACCGCATCCTTCGGCGCCTTGGCGTCGAGCAGGAACATGTCGGCCACGCCGTTGTAGCGCGCCACCCCCGCGACATCCTCCGCGGAGGCGATGCCGAGCGCCTTCATCACCGGCAGCTGGAAGCGGGCCTTCACCTCGGCGACGCGCCCGGGGCTTTCCCCGCCATGGAGCTGCAGCAGGTCGATGGGCACGGCGGCGGCGATCGCCGCCAGCGCCGCGTCATCGGCATCGACCGTCAGCGCCACCTTGCAGATGCCGGGCGGCACGGCAGCGGCCAGCGCCGCCGCCTGGTCCAGCGTCACGTTGCGCGGGGATTTTCCGAAGAACACGAAACCGACGAAGGCGGCCCCTGCCCGGGTCGCCGCCTCCACCTGGTCGCGGGCCGTCAGCCCGCAGATTTTCACGCCTGTCATGCCGAAGTCAGCGCGCCGCCGCGGTTTCCTCGACCATCACGAGAACCGGATCCTTTCCGGCATTCTCGCGGGCCTTCATCTTCTTCACCTCGGCCTGCAGCTCCGCCTTGGACTGGCGGCCCTTGGCGGCCTCGTGGCGGTGCTTGTATTCGCGGAACCATTCCCAGAAGAAGCCGAGCACCAGCCCGAGCGCCAGGAAGCCGATGGCCACCGCCCAGAGCGGCACCGAGATCGGCCCCATGATCGCGTTGAGGCCGACGAAGCGCTCCAGCGTCTCGGGGAGGATCACCAGCTCGACGGTCTGGCGGTTCGCATAGAAGATGGTGATCAGCGGGATCGCGATGAGAATGGCGATGGCGATCTTGACGTAACGCATGGTTCCGGCCCGGTCCTATTCTTCTTCTTCATCGTTCAGGCGGTCGCGCAGCAACTTGCCCGTCTTGAAGAATGGCACGTGCTTCTCCTCCACCTCAACAGCCTCGCCGGTCCGGGGATTGCGGCCAATCCTCGCATCGCGGCGCTTGACCGAAAAGGCGCCGAAGCCGCGGAGTTCCACCCGGTCGCCGCGGGCCATCGCCTCGATGATCTCCTCGAAGATCGTGTTGACGATCTTTTCGACGTCGCGCTGATACAGATGCGGGTTCTCGTCGGCTATTTTCTGGATCAGTTCCGACCGGATCATCAAGTCCCTCCTCAGCGCTGCCCCTGTTTCTCAGGAAACCTACAGGCAAATATCCTCGTGCAGAAAGGACTTTCTCGGGTAATCCACAGAAATGGCAAGACAAATGCGCCTTTGGCGGCCGTTTTGGCGCCGCTGCGGGTCCGCTCGGGGGCTGCCGCGCCGCGGCAAGTGCCATTCACCGGCAGGTTGCGCCGCGAATCATGCAGGCACGAAAAAAGGCGGCCCCCGCAGGGACCGCCTTCAACTTCGGGCTGATCGGATGGATCAGTTGTCGCCCTTGAGCGCTGCGCCCAGGATGTCGCCGAGCGATGCGCCGGAGTCGGAGGAACCGTACTGTTCCACGGCTTCCTTCTCTTCGGCGATCTCGCGGGCCTTGATGGACAGGCCCAGACGGCGCGAACGGGCGTCGATGTTGGTGACGCGGACGTCCACCTTGTCGCCGACCTGGAAGCGCTCGGGGCGCTGTTCCGCACGGTCGCGCGACAGGTCGGAGCGGCGGATGAAGGACTTCATGCCTTCGTATTCCACCTCGATGCCGCCATCCTCGATCGCGGTGACGTTCACGGTGATGATCGCGCCGCGCTTCACGCCGTCGATCGCTTCCGCGAAGGGGTCGCCGCCCAGGGCCTTGACGGAGAGCGAGATGCGCTCCTTGTCGGTGTCGACTTCGGTGACCACGGCCTGGACGACATCGCCCTTGCGGTAGTTGCCGATCACGTCTTCGCCGCGGCCTTCCCAGGTCAGGTCGGACAGGTGAACCATGCCGTCGATCTCTTCGTCGAGACCGATGAACAGGCCGAACTCGGTGATGTTCTTCACCTCGCCCTCGACCTGCGTGCCCACCGGGTGACGCTCTTCGAAGACTTCCCACGGGTTGCGCATCGTCTGCTTCAGGCCGAGCGAGACACGGCGCTTGGCGGAGTCGATCTCCAGCACCATGACTTCGACTTCCTGCGAGGTCGACACGATCTTGCCGGGGTGCACGTTCTTCTTGGTCCAGGACATTTCCGAGACGTGAACGAGGCCCTCGACGCCCGGCTCCAGCTCGACGAACGCACCGTAGTCGGTGATGTTCGTGACGCGGCCGGTATGGACCGACTCGAGCGGGTACTTGGCTTCGACGGAATCCCACGGATCTGCCATCAGCTGCTTCATGCCGAGGCTGATGCGATGGGTTTCCTTGTTGATCTTGATGACCTGGACCTTGACGGTCTCGCCGATCGACAGGATCTCGGACGGGTGGTTGACCCGGCGCCATGCCATGTCGGTGACGTGCAGCAGGCCGTCGACGCCGCCGAGGTCGACGAATGCGCCGTACTCGGTGATGTTCTTGACGACACCCTCGACCGCATCGCCTTCAGACAGCTTGCCGATGACTTCGGCGCGCTGCTCGGCGCGGGACTCTTCGAGGATCGCGCGGCGCGACACGACGATGTTGCCGCGGCGGCGGTCCATCTTCAGGATCTGGAACGGCTGCTTGAGGCCCATCAGCGGGCCGGCATCGCGCACCGGACGAACATCGACCTGCGAACCCGGCAGGAACGCAACTGCGCCGCCCAGATCGACGGTGAAGCCGCCCTTGACGCGGTTGAAGATCGCGCCTTCGACGCGCTTCTCTTCGGCATAGGCCTTCTCGAGACGGTCCCATGCCTCTTCGCGGCGGGCCATCTCGCGCGAAATCACGGCTTCGCCGCGCGCGTTCTCGACCTGGCGCAGGTAGACTTCGACCTCGTCACCAACGGTGATGTCGGGAGCCTCGCCCGGATTCGCGAATTCCTTGAGGTCGACCCGGCCTTCCATCTTGTAGCCGACGTCGATGATCGCCTGGCCGGCTTCGATTGCCAGCACGCGGCCTTTGACGACGTGACCTTCGGTCGGGGTCTCGAGTTCGAAGCTTTCGTTGAGGAGGGCTTCGAATTCCTCCATGGACGTGTTCGCCATGTGGCTGATGATTTCCTTACATGTCATGTTGCTGGCCGAGCGGTTGTCTCCGCCGGTCTTTGGATTGGTCTGTCGCCTCTGGGACGCGGGCCACACATAAACAAAACGGGCCGGAGGAACCCCGACCCTGCCCTTGTCCCGGCTCTTACGGCCTTCGACGCTGCGCGATATAGTCCCAATCGGCGATGAACGCAAGCACGGGCGGCGCGAAACCGCCCGCGGGGGGACCGGACCGCCTCAGGCGAGGACGGTGAAGAGCTCGTCTGCGGGTTTCCTGACCTTCGCCATGCCCTGCAGCCAGTCGCCCTCGGCCGCGCGTACTCCCAGGGGCAGCAGCGTGACCGAGCGCAGGCCCTTTTCGCGCAGGCCGAGGATCGCGTCGACCTTCTCGGGCTCGAAGCCTTCCATCGGGGTCGAGTCGACCTCGAGCTCGGCCGCGGCCGCCAGCGCGAAGCCGAAGGCGATATAGGCCTGGCGCGCCGCGTGGTCGTGGTTGGTTTCCTCGGTGCGCGGCAGGTACATGCCCTTGAGCCGCTCGTAATAGGCCGCCAGTGTCTCGGACTCGCCGCGCTCGGCCACGTTCTGCGCCAGCACCGCGTCGATGCGCTCGGCGGTGTAGTTGTCCCAGGCGGCGAAGACCAGCAGATGCGATCCTTCGGTGATCTGCGGCTGGCCGTAGGAGGCCGCGCGGATCGCATCGCGCAGTTCGGGATTGGTGATCACGAAGACCTCGAAGGGCTGCACGCCCGAGGAGGTCGGCGCATAGCGGATCGCCTCGAGGATCTTCTCGACCTTCTCTTCCGGCACGCACTGGCTCGGGTCCATCTTCTTCACGGCATAGCGCCAGCTCAGCTTGTCCAGCATCGATCGTACTCCTCACAGGACGGAACAGGCCCCTCGCGGGGCCGCGTTGCCGCCAAGCTAGGGGCACGGCGGCCGCCGCCGCAACCTCCGCGAACGCACAGCCGGGTTGCGCCCACGCGAAGGCTCGCCCGCGCCCCGCCTTGCCTTCCGCCCACGGAACGCCTAATTTCGCGCCACCGGTCGCAGCCTACCCGGTCATCAAAACAAGGACTGACATGATGAAAGCCACCCTCGTCTGCTCCGGCGGACTCGATTCCGTGTCCCTGGCGCATGTGCTCGCCGCGGCCGGAGACCTTTCCCGCATCGTTTCCTTCGATTACGGCCAGCGCCACCGCAAGGAACTGGATTTCGCCGCAGCCTGCGCAAGGCGGCTCGGCGTGCCCTTCCATCTCGTCGACCTCTCGGGGCTCGGCGCGGCGCTCACCGGCTCGGCGCTCACCGATGATGTCGACGTGCCCGACGGGCATTACGCCGAAGAGACGATGAAGATCACCGTCGTGCCGAACCGCAACGCGATCATGCTGGCGATCGCCTACGGGATCGCCGCGGCAAATGGCGACGATGCCGTGGCCGCTGCCGTGCATGGCGGCGACCACTTCATCTATCCCGACTGCCGCCCGGCCTTCACGGAGGCCTTCGGCGCGATGCAGCGCGCCGCGCTCGACGGCTATGCCGATGTGGCGCTGCACACGCCCTTCGTGCACCGCTCCAAGGCCGACATCGTGGCGGCGGGCGCGGCGGCGGACACGCCCTTCGCCGAGACCTGGTCCTGCTACAAGGGCGGCGCGGAGCATTGCGGGCGCTGCGGCACCTGCGTCGAGCGCCAGGAGGCCTTCGCGCTGGCAGGCGTCCCCGACCCGACCGGATACGCCGACCCCGAGTTCTGGAAGGCCGCCGTCGCGGGCCGGGAGAGCCGCTGATGTTCCGCATCGCCAAGGAATTCCACTTCTCCGCCTCGCACCAGCTGGCGCATCTGCCCGGAGACCACCAATGCGCGCGGCTGCACGGGCACAACTACGTGGTCACCGTCGAGCTGGCCGCGGCCGAGCTGAACGCCGATGGTTTCGTGCGCGACTATCACGAGCTGAAGGCGCTGAAGGACTATATCGACGGCAGCTTCGACCACCGCCATCTGAACGACTTGCTGGAGGTCCCCTCCACCGCCGAGAACCTCGCGAAGCATTTCCACGACTGGTGCAAGGCGCGCTGGCCCGAGACCTGCGCCGTGCGGGTGTCCGAGACGCCGAAGACCTGGGCGGAGTACCGGCCATGACCCTGCGCATCTCGGAGATTTTCGGCCCGACCGTGCAGGGCGAAGGCGCGCTGATCGGCGAACCCACGGTCTTCGTCCGGGCGGGCGGCTGCGACTACCGCTGTTCCTGGTGCGACAGCCTCCATGCGGTGGAGAGCCAGTTCCGCCACGCTTGGGCGGCAATGCAGCCCGAGGAGGTCTGGGCCGAGGTCGAGCGGCTCTCGGGCGGACAGCCGCTGACCGTGTCGCTCTCGGGCGGCAATCCGGCGATCCAGGATTTCGACCCGCTGATCGCGCTGGGAAACCGGGCGGGCTACCGCTTTGCCTGCGAGACCCAGGGCTCCGTCGCCCGCGGCTGGTTCGCCGCCCTCGACACGCTGGTCCTGAGCCCGAAACCGCCCTCGAGCGGCGAAAGCCCTGACTGGGCGGCCTTCGAGGCCTGCCTCGCGGCAGCCGGAGACGAGCCGGAAGTGGTGATGAAGATCGTCGTCTTCGACGGGGCCGACCTGGCCTGGGCGCGGCAGACGGCGGCGCGCTATCCCGATCTGCCGCTCTACCTGCAGCCCGGAAATCCCGAAAGCGATCCTTCGGTGCCGGTCGACCAGGCCGAGGCGACGGCGCGGCTCGACTGGCTGGTGGCGGAAGTGCTGGGATCGGGCTGGTTCCGGCCGCGGATCCTGCCGCAGCTTCATGTGCTGCTCTGGGGCAACAAGCGGGGCGTCTGAGCGCCCCGTCTCCGGTCAGGCGGTCAGGCGGTCAGGCGGTCAGGCGGTCAGGCGGCGAGCTTCGCCACCACCGCCGCGACCGCCATCTCGATCGCTTCCTCGATGGTCAGCTCGGACGTGTCCAGAAGCAGCGCATCGCCCGAGGCGGTCATCGGCGCGGTGTCGCGCCCGGCATCGCGCATGTCGCGGTCGCGCAGATCGGCCAGCACCGCCTCGACGGTCAGCGACGGATCCTTCTGCGACAGCTCGGCATGGCGGCGCTTGGCCCGCACGGCGTCGGTGGCGGTGACGAAGAGCTTCACCTCGGCCTCGGGGCAGATCACCGTGCCGATGTCGCGCCCGTCGAGCACCGCCCCGCCCTCGCGCCGGGCGAAGTTCTTCTGGAAGTCGAGCAGCGCCGAGCGGACCTTCGGCATGGCGGCAACCTTGGACGCCACCTGCCCCACCTGCGCGGTCCTGAGGTCGTCGCGCCGCAGGTCGGAGGATTGCAGCGCCAGCGCCGCGCTGAGGGCGTCCTCGCCATCCATCACCCGCCGCGCGGTGGCGCGGTAGAGCAGCCCGGTGTCGAGATGGCCGAATCCGAATTGCGCCGCCAGAGAGCGCGCAATCGTTCCCTTGCCGGCCGCGGCCGGTCCGTCGATGGCAACGGTGAATTTCATGTCAGGCTCCGATAGAAGAATGCACCCTGCCTAGAGAAGGCAGGGACACATGGCAACCGAAACACCGGCGCTCAGGCGCCGGCGGACAGATCCGCGCCGAGCGCGGTCATCAGCGGTTCGAAGATCGGGAAGGAGGTGGCGATCGGCGAGGCATCGTCAACGGTCACCGGCTGTTTCGACGCCATGCCGAGGCAGAGGAAGCTCATTGCGATGCGGTGGTCGAGACGCGCCGCCGCGGTGCCGCCGCCAGGCACGTTGCCCGGGCCCATGCCGTGGACGATGAAAGTGTCCTCGTCCTCCTCGACGGTGACGCCCATGGCTTCGAGCCCGCGCGCCATCGCGTCGATCCGGTCGCTTTCCTTGACGCGGAGCTCCTTGACGCCCTTCATCACGGTGATGCCCTCGGCATTCGCCGCCAGCACCGACAGGATCGGGTATTCGTCGATCATCGAGGGCGCGCGCTCGGGCGGCACCTCGATGCCCTTGAGCACCGAATGGCGCACCCGCAGGTCGGCCACCGGCTCGCCGCCTTCCAGCCGCTCGTTTTCATAGGTCAGGTCGGCGCCCATCTCGATCAGCGTCTGGAACAGCCCGGCGCGGGTCGGGTTGAGGCCGATATTGGGCACGAGGATCTCGGAGCCCGGCACCAGCACGGCGGCGGCCACCGGGAAGGCGGCCGAGCTCGGGTCGCGCGGCACGGCGATGGTCTGCGGCTTCAGCTCGGGACGGCCGGTGAGCGTGATGACATGGCCCTCGGGCGTGATCTCGGTCGTGATCTCGGCGCCGAACCCCGCCAGCATCCGTTCGGAATGGTCGCGGGTGGCTTCCTTCTCGATCACCACTGTCTGGCCCGGGGCGTTGAGGCCGGCGAGCAGCACGGCGGATTTCACCTGCGCCGAGGGCATCGGCGTGACGTAGGTCACCGGCACCGGGTCCGCGGCGCCGACGATGGTCATCGGCAGCTTGCCCCCGCTCCGGCCATAGGACCGTGCGCCGAACAGCGCGATCGGATCGGTGATCCGCGCCATCGGCCGCGAGCGCAGCGACGCATCGCCGGTGAAGGTCGCGGTGATCGGCGAGGTCGCCATCGCGCCCATGATCAGACGAACGCCGGTGCCGGAATTGCCGCAATCGATCACCTGCTCGGGCTCGGCGAAGCCGCCGACGCCGACGCCATGGACCGACCAGGCGCCCTCGCCATGGCGGATCACCTCTGCGCCGAAGGCCTGCATCGCCTTGGCGGTGTCGAGCACGTCCTGGCCTTCGAGCAGGCCGGTGATCCTGGTCTCGCCGATGGCCATGGCCCCGAAGAGCAGCGAGCGGTGCGAGACCGACTTGTCGCCCGGCACGTCGGCCGTGCCCTTGAGCGGCCCGCAGGCGCGCGAGGTCATCGGGGTTGCGGGGCCGTGGGATGCCATCGGGTCGTCTCCAGCATTGTGTCGGGGGCGGGTTAGCGCAAGCATGACGCGCGGTCCACCGGGAAAGAGGCGGGGCGCCCCCTCACCCCGGCCCTCTCCCCGGCGGGGAGAGGGAGCGCGCCTCAGGTCCGGCGGAAGGTCAGGTAATGCGGCGTGCGGCCCTCGCGCAGCGCCTTCTGCTCGTAGCGGGTCGAGATCCAGTCGTCCCAGGGCTGGCGCCAGTCATCCGGGCCCTCGGCCAGCCACTCGAAATTCGGATCGGGCATCAGCTCTTCCAGCGTCTGGCGGACATAGTCGGGAATGTCGGTCGCCACGCGGAAGATCGCGCCGGGCTTCAGCACGCGGCCGAGCGGATCGAGATAGTCGCGGGTCACGAAGCGGCGGCGGTGGTGCCGCTTCTTCGGCCAGGGATCGGGATAGAGCAGGAAGGCGCGGCTGATCGAGGCGTCGGGCAGCACGTCGAAGAGGTCGCGCACGTCGCCGGGATGCACGGCGAGGTTTTCGACCCCCGCCTGGCGCACCTTGCCGAGCAGCATCGCCACGCCGTTGATGTACGGTTCGCAGCCGATGAACCCGGCCTCGGGGTGAAGCGCCGCCTGATGGACCATGTGCTCGCCGCCGCCGAAGCCGATCTCCAGCCAGACGGGCTTGTCCCCGAAGCGCAGCGCCGGGTCGAAGACCTGCCGCTCGGCATGGTCGCGCCGCGAAATGCCGTCGAGCGCCAGCTCCTCGAGATCTTCCTCGAGATAGCCGCGCTGGCTTTCGCGCAGATGCTTGCCATGGCGGCGCCCGTAGAAATTGCGCCAGCCGTCCTTCGGTGTGGTCGTGTCCTGTCCCATGCAGCGCGGGATGCGCGAGCGGCACGCGAAGGTCAAGACGGAATGGCGCGCGGCGGCACGGGCGCACGGGTTACCGGAGGCCACCTCCGGTTTCAAGGAGCGTCACATTCTGTTGATGTGCATATATTCACATCCAGGGGCTGTTTCGGGCAGTTTCGTTCCCCAGGGCGGAGATCTAAATCCCCTCTTGTCCGGGGCGGACCAGTTGACCCGCCCAGCCAAGACCGCGCCGATCGCGGCGCAGAAGAAGGAAGACCAAGATGAACACCAAGTTTGCCGCCCTCGCCCTGATCGCAGCCGCCGCAACCGCCGGCGCTGCCAATGCCTCCGACCAGCTGGCCAGCCGCTTCGGGCTCGAGCCGGGTGCCTACACCACCGCCGAGCTGGCCCAGCTGAGCATCGCCGTCGACAGGAACGACACGCAGCGCATCGCCTACATCCTCGAGCGCAAGGGCGACACCACCGCCGAGCCGAGCGCCCAGCTGGCTGCCGGCCTGAATGTCGAGCCCGGCCGCTACAACGGCCCCGAGCTGGTCGCGCTGAAACATGCCATCGACCGCGACGAGCCCGCCCGCATCGCCTTCCTCGCCGAGCAGGGCCTGCAGGTCACCCGCGACGCCAATGCCGGTTCGGCGAATGCCCAGCTGGCCCGCGCCGTCGGCGTCGAGCCGGGCAGCACCGACAACGCATCGCTCGCCGCCGCCTATCTGGCACAGTCGGGCGCCGGCGACGACTGATCCACGCACCATCCTCCAATGGTGGAAGCGCTCCCTTCGGGGGGCGCTTTTCCATGTCCGGGCCCTGCCTCTCCGCTCACGGCAGGCGGGCGAAGCGCGCGGCGAAGGCGCCGGCGAACCACGCCACCGCCTGCGGACTGCGCAGCACCACGATGGTGACGCCGCGGCCGCGCAGATAGGGGCTGGGCAGGCGGCTGCCCGGCGGATGGGCGCCGCCCCAGACATAGATGAGCACGCGGGCCGAGCGGTTGCGCAGCAGCCGTTGCGGCGGGGTGTCCGGAGACAGCCGGGCAGCGGAAGCGGCATCCATGAAGACGAAATAGAGCGAGATGTTGCGGTCGTCGCCGCCCTTGCGGGCCAGATCGGTCGGCGGCACGCTCCGGCTCACCGACCAGGACCAGCTGGCGCTGCGCGCGCCGCGGGTGCTTTCGGGGGCCGGCAGGTAGATCAGCGAGGACGAGGCATCGGCCTCTATCTGCAGGCTGGAGCCCTCGAGGCCGTAGCGGGTCGGGTCGAGGCGGGGAAAGGTCAGCGGTCGCCAGCTGCCGCCGAAGCGGACCGGCACCGCCGCCTGCGCCGGGGAACCGCCGCACGTCCGCCCGGACGGCAGCCGCATCGCGCATCGGTCGCGTGACGCCGCGCCCGCCCGATGCCCATCGCCCTTCCGGCCCTGCACTGCGATGCCTGTCCATGCCCTGCCGCCTCCCCGCAGTCCGAGCTTACGGAGGACCCCGGAGGCCGCAAAGCGGAAACCGACCGGACCCGCCCCGGCGCCGCAGGCCCGGATGTGAGCAACTTTCATAGTCTCGTTGAAGATTATGAGTTTGGCATCCGCCGCCAAACCGTATAGCGCGACCCCGTCCGTGCGAAAGGTGCCCGATATGCTGAAACTCTCTCCTGTCTTCGACGACATCCGCAAGGCGGCGGCCGAGCGCATCCTGATCCTGGACGGCGCGATGGGCACGCAGATCCAGCTTCTGGGCCTCTCCGAAGACGACTTCCAGGGCTGCGGCAACGGCGCCTGCTCCTGCCACCAGCCGCATGCGTCGGACAAGCCCCAGAAGGGCAACAACGACCTCTTGAACCTGACGCGCCCGGACGTGATCGAGGACATCCACTTCCGCTATGCGATGGCCGGGGCGGATATCGTCGAGACCAACACCTTTTCCTCGACCACCATCGCCCAGGCCGATTACGCGCTCGAGGCGGCGGTGCGCGACCTCAATGTCGAGGGCGCGCGGCTGGCGCGCAAGGCGATGGACCGCGCCGAGGCCGAGGACGGCCGCAAGCGCTTCGTCGCAGGCGCGCTCGGCCCGACCAACCGCACCGCCTCGATCAGCCCGGACGTGAACAACCCCGGCTACCGCGCCGTGACCTTCGACCAGCTGAAGGACGCCTATGCCGAGCAGGCCCGCGCCCTGATCGAAGGCGGCGCCGACATCCTGCTGATCGAGACGATCTTCGACACGCTCAACGCCAAGGCCGCGATCTTCGCCTGCGAGCTGGTCTTCGAGGAAATCGGCATGCGGATGCCGGTGATGATCTCCGGCACGATCACCGACCTCTCGGGCCGGACGCTGTCGGGCCAGACGCCGACCGCCTTCTGGCATTCGGTGCGCCATGCCGAGCCGCTGACCGTCGGCCTCAACTGCGCGCTCGGCGCGGCCGCGATGCGCGCCCATATCGACGAGCTTTCGACCGTTGCCGACACGCTGATCTGCGCCTATCCGAATGCCGGCCTGCCGAACGAGATGGGCGAATACGACGAGACCCCCGCCCAGATGGCGGCGCAGGTCGCCGAATTCGCCCGCGACGGCCTGGTCAACATCGTCGGCGGCTGCTGCGGCTCGACCTATGACCATATCCGCGCCATCGCCGAAGCGGTGAAGGACTGCGCCCCGCGCACCGTCCCGGAACAGGCGCCGCTGATGCGGCTGTCGGGGCTCGAACCCTTCGTGCTGGCCCCCGAAATTCCCTTCGTGAACGTCGGCGAGCGGACGAACGTCACCGGCTCGGCAAAGTTCCGCAAGCTGATCACCAATGGCGATTATGCCGAGGCGCTCGACGTCGCGCGCCAGCAAGTCGAGAACGGCGCCCAGATCATCGACGTCAACATGGACGAGGGCCTGATCGACTCCAAGCAGGCGATGATCGAGTTCCTCAACCTGATCGCGGCCGAGCCCGACATCGCCCGCGTGCCGGTGATGATCGACAGCTCCAAATGGGAGGTGATCGAGGCCGGCCTGAAATGCGTGCAGGGCAAGGCGGTCGTCAACTCGATCTCGATGAAGGAGGGCGAGGCGCAGTTCCTCGAACAGGCGCGGCTCTGCCGCCGCTACGGCGCCGCCGTCATCGTCATGGCTTTCGACGAGACCGGCCAGGCCGATACCGAGGACCGCAAGGTCGAGATCTGCACCCGCGCCTACAAGCTGCTGACCGAAGAGGTCGGCTTCCCGCCCGAAGACATCATCTTCGACCCGAACGTCTTTGCCGTGGCCACCGGCATCGAGGAACACGACAATTACGGCGTCGACTTCATCGAGGCGACGCGCCGGATCACCACCGACTGCCCGCATGTCCATATCTCGGGCGGCGTGTCGAACCTCAGCTTCTCGTTCCGCGGCAACGAGCCGGTGCGCGAGGCGATGCATGCGGTGTTCCTGTATCACGCGATCCAGAACGGCATGGACATGGGCATCGTCAACGCGGGGCAGCTGGCGGTCTATGACCAGATCGACGCCGAGCTGCGCGAGGCCTGCGAGGATGTCGTCCTGAACCGCACCCCGGCCAATGGCGGCTCGGCGACCGAGAACATGCTGGAGATCGCCGAACGCTACCGCGGCCAGGGCGGCGCCAAGGGCCGCGAGAAGGACATGTCCTGGCGCGAATTCTCCGTCGAGAAGCGGCTGGAGCACGCGCTGGTCAACGGCATCACCGAATTCATCGACGCCGATACCGAGGAGGCCCGCCAGGCCGCCGAGCGGCCGCTGCATGTCATCGAGGGCCCGCTGATGGCCGGGATGAACGTGGTCGGCGACCTGTTCGGCGCGGGCAAGATGTTCCTGCCGCAGGTGGTGAAATCCGCCCGCGTGATGAAGCAGGCCGTGGCGGTCCTTCTGCCCTACATGGAAGAGGAAAAGCGCCTGTCGGGCGGCGAAGGCCGCGAAAGCGCCGGCAAGGTGCTGATGGCCACGGTGAAGGGCGACGTCCACGACATCGGCAAGAACATCGTCGGCGTCGTGCTGGCCTGCAACAACTACGAGATCATCGACCTCGGCGTCATGGTGCCGGCGGAGAAGATCCTGCAGGTCGCCCGCGACGAGAAGGTCGACGTGATCGGGCTGTCGGGCCTCATCACCCCCTCGCTCGACGAGATGGTCCATGTCGCCGCCGAGATGGAGCGGCAGGGCTACGACATCCCGCTGCTGATCGGCGGCGCGACCACGTCGAAGGTCCACACCGCGGTGAAGATCCATCCGCGCTATGCCAAGGGCCAGGCGGTCTACGTGACGGATGCGAGCCGCGCGGTCGGCGTGGTCTCCGCGCTGCTGTCGCCGAGCCAGGTGACGGACTATGTCGAGGGCGTGAAGGCGGACTATGCCGACGTCGCCGAGCGCCATGCCCGCGCCGAGTTGGCCAAGAAGCGGATCAGCCTGGCCGATGCCCGCGCCAATGCGCTCAAGCTCGAACAGTCCGGCAGCAAGGCGCCGTCCTTCCTCGGCACCAAGGTCTGGGACGGCTGGGACTTGGCCGAGCTGGCGCGCTATATCGACTGGACCCCGTTCTTCCAGACCTGGGAGCTGAAGGGCGTCTATCCGCGCATCCTCGAGGACGAAAAGCAGGGCGAGGCCGCAAGGCAGCTCTTTGCCGACGCGCAGGCCATGCTCGAGAAGATCATCGCCGAGAAATGGTTCACGCCGAAGGCGGTGGTCGGCTTCTGGCCGGCCAACCGCGCGGGCGACGACATCCGGCTCTTCACCGGCGAGGATCGCGCCGAGACCCGCGCGATGCTGCACACGTTGCGCCAGCAGACCGCGAAGCGCGAAGGGCGGCCGAACGTGGCGCTCGCCGATTTCATCGCGCCCGAAGGCACGGCGGATTATGTCGGCGGCTTCGTGGTGACGGCCGGCCCGGAAGAGGCGGAGATCGCGGCGCGGTTCGAGGCGGCGCATGACGATTATTCCTCGATCATGGTCAAGGCGCTGGCGGACCGCTTCGCCGAGGCCTTCGCCGAGCGGATGCACGAGCTGGTCCGGACGGAACTCTGGGGCTATGCCTCGGAAAGCTACACGCCCGAGGAGCTGATCGCCGAACCCTACGAGGGCATCCGCCCGGCGCCGGGCTACCCCGCCCAGCCCGACCACACCGAGAAAACGACGCTGTTCGAGCTTCTGGACGCGACGGCGGCCACCGGCGTGGAGCTGACCGAAAGCTATGCCATGTGGCCGGGCTCCTCGGTCTCGGGCCTCTACCTGGCGCATCCCGAGAGCTACTATTTCGGCGTGGCGAAGGTCGAGCGCGACCAGGTCGAGGACTATGCCGCACGCAAGGGCATGACGGTGGAGGCGGCCGAGCGCTGGCTGGCACCGATCCTGAACTACACGCCCGGCGGCGCCTCCGGCGTGGCTGCCGAGTAAGGCCGGCCGGCCCGCGGCACGGCGGGACACGGCAGGAGGGCCCGACCCGGCTGACCTTCGGACGAAGAACCGAGGGCAGCCGAGCCGGGCCAGCGGCGCCGTGCCCGGCGTTTTGCCGCCCCGGAATACGGGCATCGCGCCAGGACGGCCTCAGGCCGAGAGCGTCCCGGCCGCCAGCACCGAAACCTCGGCCTCGAGCGCCTTCGCGAGCGCGATGAAGCGCGCCTCGGCCACTTCGCCGAACAGCGGCTGGGTGTGGTCCGACAGGTGCAGCGCCAGCCGCTTTGCCGCCGGATCCCAGTCGAGCCGCCCGATATTGTCATCCCCGCCCAGGGTCAGCATGGCGCCGAAGCGCAGCGCGCGGCCGAGGATCTCGGCGTCGCGCACCTCTTGCTCGCTCAGGAGCGGACGCAGCGCGTCGAAGCGGGTGCCGTCGCGGTTGTTCTTGTAGCGGTGCAGCAGCGCCAGCCCGAGGAAGACCCGCTCGCCATGGCTGAGCCCGCCCATGTTGGCCCGCGCCGCATAGTCGAAGCAGACCTCGGCGCGGTAGTCGGGATGGGTGCGCCAGCTGACGTCATGCAAGAGGCTCGCCGCCTTGATCAGCCGCAGCCGCGCGCGGTCGGCATCCGGGAACAGGCTGCGGACATAGCGGTAGAGCGTGGTGCCGAAGCCCGGCACGCGGGCCGAGCTCATCTCGGCATGGCGGCAGGATTCGATCAGCGGATCGGCGGTGCGCAGCGCCTCGGGCATCTCCTCGTAGAGCAGCCCCTCGCGCAGCCCGTAGGCCGAGACGAAGAGTTCCTCGGGCTGCAGCACCTTCAGGAGCCCGCGCAGCACCTGTCCCGCCATCGGCAAGAGCGCCATGCGTTCGCCCGAGATCCCGGCCTGCTTGCGCAGCGCATGGGGATCGGCGCTGTCGATCAGGTCGAGGGTCTCGACCAGCGAGTCGCGGTCGAGACGGTATTCGTGCAGCACCTGCAGGGGATAGTCGCGGCGCACCATGTCGATCTTGGCGATCGCCCGCCACGACCCGCCGACCAGGTAGAGCCGCTTCGGATCGCCCGGCATGGCCTTGCGCAGGCGTTTGAGGTGGTCTTCGACGCGGGTGCGCACCGCCTTTTCCGACTCGAGCCGGGCCAGCGCCAGGGGCCCGAGCGGCGAGGTGTCCCGCCAGCCGATCTCGCCCGCCGAGACCTGCGCCAGCTCCATCGACGAGCCGCCGATGTCGCAGACATAGCCCGAAGCCTCGGGCCAGCCGAGCAGAACGCCCTGCGCCGCCAGCCGCGCCTCTTCGGCGCCGTCGATGACGCGCAGCTGCATGCCGGTCTTTTCGAGGATCTCCTTCTGGAAGTCGGGCCCGTCCTCGGCGACGCGCATCGCCGCCGTCGCCACGGCCAGCATCGGCGTGATGCCGAGGCTTTCGCCGATATGCTGGAACCGGTTCAGCGCCGCGAGCGCCCGGGTCTTGCCCTCGGGGCTCAGCCGTCCGGTCTCGGCCAGGTCGCGCCCGAGGCCGCAGAGCACCTTTTCGTTGAAGAAATAGGCCGGAGAGCGGGCGGCGCCGTCGAAGATGACGAGCCGCACCGAGTTCGAGCCGACATCGACGACCCCGACACGGGACAGCCGCTGGACATCTGCCGGGTCGACCGGCGGCGGGCCGAAAAAGCCAGGATCAGGTGACACGTGCCTCAGTTCCGTTAAAGCCAATCCGGCCCTACCTAGGGCCATTCGGGACGGTGACGCAACCTCGGCGGCCCGATTGCCGGGCGCAAGCAGTGTCACAGCCCGTGCGGCGCGGGTTCGGGCGAAGGGCGGGCGATGTGCGGCCCGGGCCTGCAGGCGGCAAGCGCGGCTGCACTGGCGGGGCCGTGCGCCTCATCGAGGCAGCTGCCGTCCAGGCATCGGGAAGCTGCCGGCAATCGCCTCTGGCATATTGGACTCCACGATCGGAGTGGCAGATCAGCCCCGGCTTCGGCCGCCGGTTCTGCAGCGCCATGCGCATCGCGTCGACCGCGAGGCTGCTCGTGAGCCGGTCCGACATCGACCCGCTGCCCGGCAGGCGATTGCGTGCAACCGCCGGGAGGGACCGGCGATCTCCATGGTGGGGTTCGCCATCGGTCCCGGAGGTGCCAGCGGCTGGGCCACCGGTCGGGGCCGCGCTCGGGCCGCTGCCGGCGCGCGCCGCGGGCGACATCACGGTGGGCTTCATCTATGTCGGGCCGAAGGACGATTTCGGCTACAACCAGGCCCATGCCGAGGGCGCAGCTGCCGTTGCGCAGATGGCGGGCGTGACCATCGTCGAAGAAGAGAATGTCGCCGAAACCACCGACGTGCAGAAGTCGATGGAATCGATGATCAATTTCGACGGAGCCTCGCTGATCTTCCCGACTTCTTTCGGCTATTTCGATCCCCACGTTCTGGAAGTCGCGCCGAAGTATCCGGATGTCCGCTTCGAACATGCCGCCGGTCTCTGGACCGAAGGCATGCCGTCGAACATCGGCAGCTATTTCGGCTATATCGGCATGGGCCAGTACCTGAACGGCATCACCGCAGGGCACATGAGCCAGTCGAAGAAGATCGGCTTCGTCGCGGCCAAGCCGATCCCGCAGGTGCTCTTGAACATCAACTCCTTCCTGCTGGGCGCCCGCGCGGTCGATCCGTCGATCACCTGCCAGGTGATCTTCACCGGCGAATGGTCGCTGGCCGTCAAGGAGGCCGAGGCGACGAACGCGCTCGCGGATGCGGGCTGCGACGTGATCACCTGCCATGTCGACGGGCCGAAGGTGGTGATGGAGACGGCGGCCGGCCGGGGCTGCTGGATCTGCGGCTACCATGCCGACCAGTCGCCGCTGGCCCCCGAGAAATACCTGACCGGCGCCGAGTGGAACTGGGCGGGCGTCTATCCGAAGATGGTGCAGACCATGATGGATGGCGGCGAGATCCCGAACTTCCTGCGCGGCGGGCTGGCCGACGGCTTCGTCAAGATGTCGCCGCTGGGCCCGGCGGTCACCGACGCGGCGCGGGCGCAATTCGAGGCGACCCAGGCCGAGATCATGAAGGGTGGCTTCCAGGTCATCAAGGGGCCGCTGAAGGACAACGAGGGCAACGAAATCGCGGGCGCTGGCGAAGGCTTTGCCGAAGACGACATCCGTCTGGAAAGCATGGACTATCTCGTCGAAGGCGTGATCGGCGCGACCTCCTGAGCGCACTGAGGGAGCCCCGCCATGAGTGACCGGACCATTGCCGCCCCGCTCGGGGGCGGGCTCTCCCCCGACGGCTGGCTTGCCGGGATCGCGCGGCGTTCCGAGGCGGTGCTGATCCCGCTCGGCGCCCTGCTGGCCGGGCTGGCAATCTTCTCGCTGTTCCTGCTGACGCAAGGCAAGAGCCCGGCGGAGTATTTCGCCCTTGTCTACAAGGCGGGTTTCGGCACCGCCTTCTCCTGGGCAAACACGCTGAGCCGTACCGCGCCCTTGCTGCTGGCCGCGCTCTGCGTCGCGCTGCCCGCGCGGCTCGGCCTGACGGTGATCGGCGGCGAAGGCGCCATCGTGCTCGGCGGCGTGGCCGCGCTGCGCCGCGAGGAAAGCCGCGGCGCGCATTTCCGCGCCGATTTCCCGCGTCCCTCGGGCGAACCCGGCGCGCGCAGCCGCCTGACCCTGGCCGAGGCGCTGGAGCTCCGCGCTCAGGCCAGCGCGATGACCGAGATGGCGCAGAGATAGGCCGAGACGATCGCCAGCAACGTGCGGATCACTGCCGAATAGATCTTCTGCGGCAGCCAGCCGACCAGCCAGCGCCCGGCGAAGGCGCCGATGATGGCCACGGCGATCAGCGGCACCAGCATCTGCAGCGACAGCCCGCCGGTCAGGCCGATCTCGTGATAGGCCGGCAGTTTCGACAGGTTGATGATCGCGAAGACGATGGTCGAGGTGCCCGCGAAGGCCAGGTTCGGCAGCTTCTGAGGCAGCACATAGGCGGTGAAGGGCGGCGCGCCGTTATGCGAGATGAAGCTGGTGATGCCGGTCAGCACGCCCCAGAAGATGCCGCGTCCGATCCGCGCGCGATGCGGCACCTCGGGCGGCGGGACCAGCACCGACTGCGCGACATAGGCCAGCCCGATCGTCCCGGTCAGCAGCGTGACGGCGGCGACCGGCACATGCGGCGCGACCAGCGTCGCCAGAACGATCCCCGCCAGCGAGGCGGGCACGAGGATCCGTAGGTTCGGCCACGAGGGCTGCTTGCGGTAGATCGCGACGGCGATCATGTCCGAGGCGATATACACCGGCAGAAGCGCGGCGGCGGCCTGCAGCGGGTCCATCCACAGGGACAGCATCGGCACCGACAGCGCGCCTGCGGCGGCAAGGCCGCCCTTCGACAGGCCGACCACGAAGGCGGCGGCGATCAGCATCATCATTTCGGGCGTCATGGGCGGGTCCTCGGGCAGCGCACCCGGCCGGGTTTAGCGCTGACAGGCCTGGGCGTTCAAGCCGGGACGCCGCCGCACCCGTTCAGGCGTGCAGGTAGCGGTCGGCGATCTCCGGAGCGGCGCGCAGATCGGCGGTGCTGCCGCTCCAGACCGTGCGGCCCTTCTCGATCACCACATGCCGGTCGGCGAAACGGGTCAGCGCATCGAGGTTCTTGTCGACCACCAGGATCGCCTCGCCCTCGGATTTCAGCCGGATCAGGCAGGACCAGATCTCCTCGCGGATCAAGGGTGCCAGCCCCTCGGTTGCCTCGTCGAGCACGAGGAGCCGCGGATTGGTCATCAGCGCGCGCCCCACCGCCAGCATCTGCTGCTCGCCGCCCGAGAGCTGGTCTCCCATGTTGCGCCGCCGCTCGGCCAGCCGCGGGAACAGCTCCCAGATGCGCGGCAGGGTCCAGCGGGCGGGACCGTCGCTGCGGGCGGTGGCAACGAGGTTCTCCTCGACCGTCAGAGTCGGGAAGATCTGGCGGCCTTCCGGCACCAGCCCGAGGCCTGCCTGCGCAATCCGGTGCGGCGCCGCGCCTGTCAGGTCCCGCCCGGCGACGCGGATCCGGCCGCCGCGTGCGGGCAGCAGGCCGAAGACCGTGCGGATCGTCGTCGTCTTTCCCATGCCGTTGCGGCCCAGCAGCGTGACGGCTTCGCCCTCGGCCACGGCGAGGTCGATGCCGAAGAGCACTTGCGCCGAGCCGTAGCCGCCTTCGAGCCCCTCGATGCTCAGCATGTGGCTTCCCCGCCCAGATAGGCGGCGCGCACCGCCGGGTCCTGCCGGATCTCCTGCGGCGCGTCCGAGGCGATGATCCGGCCGTAGACCAACACGGAGACCCGGTCGGCGAGGGCGAAGACCGCCTCCATGTCATGCTCGATCAGCACCATCGTCACCTTGCCCTTGAGCCCCGCGAGCAGCCCGACCAGCACCTCTGCCTCCTGCGGGCCGGTTCCGGCGAGCGGTTCGTCCAGCAGCAGAAGCCGCGGGCGGCAGGCCAGCGCGACCGCCAGTTCCAGCTGGCGCTTCTCGCCATGGCTCATCGCGCCGGCGGGACGGGCGGCACGGTCCGCGAGCCCCACCTGCGCCAGGCAGTCCATCGCCTCGTCATTCAGCGCGGCCTCCTGTGCCACCGGGCGCCAGAAGCGGAAGGAGCTGCCGGACCGGCCCTGCACGGCAAGCGCGACGTTTTCCAGCGCAGTCATGGCGGGCATCAACGTGGTGATCTGGAAGCTGCGCGCCAGCCCGGCGCGGACCCGCGATGCCATGTCGAGCCGGGTGATGTCCGTGCCGGCGAAGCGCACCGTGCCGCTGTCAGGCGCAAGCTCGCCCGAAAGCTGTGCGATCAGCGTGGTCTTGCCCGCGCCGTTCGGACCGATGATGGCATGCAGCTCGCATTCCGCGACCCCGAGCGACAGCCCGTCGGTGACGGCCAGCGCGCCGTAGGATTTGCGCAGGTCCCGGACCTCGAGCAGCGTCATGGCCGCTCCTCCGGGCGCAGGCGGCGGACCAGCCCAGTCAGCCCGGCAGGCGACCAGAGCACCACGGCGAGCAGGATCAGCCCGAAGGCCAGCCGCCAATGCTCGGAATAGTCCGACAGCAGCTCTTCGAGCCCGACGGTCACCAGCGCACCGGCCAGCGCGCCCGACAGCGTGCCGATGCCGCCGAGCAGCAGCATGACGATCAACTCGCCCGAGCGGGTCCAGGCCATGTAGGCGGGGGCGACATATTCGGTCTGGTTCGCCAGCAGCACGCCCGCCACCGCGCAGAGCATCCCCGAGATCACGTAGGCCGCCAGCCGGTATCGGAATGGCCGGTAGCCGATCGCGCGCATCCTCAGCTCGCTTTCGCGGGTGCCGGCCAACACCCGGCCGAAGCGCGCATTCACCAGCCGGTGCAGCCCGCCATAGGTCGCCGCGAGACAGCCGAGCACCACGTAGAAGAAGACGGTGTCGTTCTCCAGCCAGTCCTGTCCCAAGAGGGTGGAGCGCGCCGCCAGCGCGGTGCCGTCATCGCCGCCATAGGCCGAAAGCGAGACGAAGAAGAAATAGGCCATCTGCCCGAATGCCAGCGTGATCATGATGAAATAGATGCCGCGGGTGCGCAGCGAGATGGCCCCCGAGGCGGCGGCGAAGGCAGCGGCGGCGGCGGCGCCGACGGCCATCTGGACGAAGAGGTCGGTCACCCCGTGGCGCGCGCAGATCGCGACCGCATAGGCGCCGAGCCCCAGATAGGCGGCGTGGCCGAAGCTGACCAGCGCGCCGAAGCCGAGGATCAGGTCCAGGGACAGCGCGGCGATGGCGAAGACGGCCATCCGCGTGGCGATCACCGTCCCATCGTCCGAGCCGGTGAGGACGCGGCGTCCGTCAGGCGAGAAGACGGCGCTCCGGAGGTAGCTCTCGTGGCCGCGCAGCACCGCGAGTTCCGCCCCGGTCGCCGCCTCCCGCACCCGCGCCGTGCCACCGCCCAAGACGGTGAGGACGCGGCGTCCGTCAGGCGAGAAGACGGCGCTCCGGAGGTAGCTCTCGTGGCCGCGCAGCACCGCGAGTTCCGCCCCGGTCGCCGCCTCCCGCACCCGCGCCGTGCCACCGCCCAAGACGGTGAGGACGCGGCGTCCGTCCGGCGAGAAGACGGCGCTAAGGACTGGGCGGGTCTGGAAGGAGTTCCCGTGGCCGCGCAGCACCGCGAGTTCCGTCGCGACTGCCGCCTCCCAGACCCGCGCCGTGCCATCGTCCGAGCCGGTGAGGTCACGGCGTCCGTCCGGCGAGAAGACGGCGCTAAGGACTGAGCGGGTCTGGAAGGAGTTCCCGTGGCCGCGCAGCACCGCGAGTTCCGTCGCAACTGCCGCCTCCCACACCCGCGCCGTGCCATCCCTTCTGGAGCGGCCCCGGCCAGTGGATGATCACCGGCGAAGGGCTGGCCGATGCGGACTTCGCGGGGCTTGTCTCGGCGGAGGCGCCGGGCGCGCGGATCACCGAACAGACCGACGGTTTCGCCGCCTTCGAGATCGCCGGTCCCGGCATCGCCGCCCTTCTGGAGCGGCTTGTCAACCTGCCGCCCGCGGCGCTGGCCCCCGGCAGGGCGGCCCGCACCGGGCTGCATCACATGACGGTTTTCCTGGTCCGCCGCGCGGAAGACAGGCTGGCCGTGATCGGCATGCGCAGCCAGGCGGGATCGCTCTGGCACGCGCTCGAAACCGAAACCGCGCGCCTCGCGGCCTGACGCGGAGAGAGACGGAGGAAAAGACATGACGGCGGACACGATCCAGGGGGCCCGGCTGCTCGACGGCAGGGCCTTCGCGGAAGGGCTGCGCGCCCGCATCGCGGGCCATGTGGCCGGGCTCGCGCAGCAGGGCATCACGCCGGGGCTGGCGGTGGTGCTGGTGGGCGAAGACCCGGCCAGCCAGGTCTATGTGCGCAACAAGGCGCGCCAGACCGCCGAGGCCGGGATGGCGAGCTTCGAGCACCGGCTTCCCGCGGAGACGCCGCAGGCGGAGCTTCTGGCGCTGATCGCGCGGCTGAATGCCGACCCGGCGGTCCATGGCATCCTGGTGCAGCTGCCGCTGCCCGCGCAGATCGACGCCGATCTGGTGATCAACGCGATCGCGCCGGAAAAGGACGTGGACGGGTTCCATGTCTCGAATGCCGGGCTGCTGGCGACCGGGCAGGCGGCGATGGTGCCCTGCACGCCGCTCGGCTGCCTGATGATGCTGCGCGACCATCTGGGCGATCTGTCGGGCCTGTCCGCCGTGGTGGTCGGGCGCTCGAACATCGTCGGCAAGCCGATGGCGCAGCTCTTGCTGCGGGAAAGCTGCACCGTGACGGTGGCGCATTCGCGGACCCGCGACCTCGCCTCCCGTCGGCGGCACCGATCTGGGCTTCTGGTTCGCCCAGCAGGGGTCGATCCTGGTCTTCCTGGCGCTGATCTTCTTCTACGCCTGGCGGATGAATGCGCTCGACCGCAAATACGGCGTNCGAAGAGTAAGGGACAGCGGGACAGATGGATCAGTTTACCCTCAACCTGCTGTTCGTGGGCGCGTCCTTCGCGCTCTACATCGGCATCGCGATCTGGGCCCGGGCGGGCTCGACCTCGGAATTCTACGCGGCCGGCCGCGGCGTCCACCCGGTCGTCAACGGCATGGCCACCGGCGCGGACTGGATGTCGGCCGCCTCCTTCCTGTCGATGGCGGGCCTGATCGCCTTCGTCGGCTATGACAACTCGGCCTACCTGATGGGCTGGACCGGCGGCTACGTGCTGCTGGCGCTGCTGCTCGCGCCCTACCTGCGCAAGTTCGGCAAGTTCACCGTCCCGGAATTCGTCGGCGACCGCTTCTATTCGAAGACCGCCCGGCTCGTGGCCGTGATCTGCCTGATCATCGCCTCGATCACCTACGTGATCGGCCAAATGACCGGCGTCGGCGTGGCCTTCGGCCGCTTCCTCGAAGTCGACAACACCACCGGCCTGCTGATCGGAGCCGTGGTCGTCTTCGCCTATGCCGTGTTCGGCGGCATGAAGGGCGTGACCTACACGCAGGTGGCGCAGTACTGCGTGCTGATCACCGCCTACACCATTCCGGCGATCTTCATCTCGCTGCAGCTGACCGGCAACGCGCTGCCGCCGCTGGGCCTGTTCGGCGATCACGTCGCCTCCGGCGAGCCGCTCTTGTCGCGCCTCGACCAGATCGTGACCGAGCTGGGCTTCGCCAGCTACACCGAGCGTCACGGCGACCTCTTGAACCTGGTGCTCTTCACCCTGTCGCTGATGATCGGGACGGCCGGCCTGCCGCACGTGATCATGCGGTTCTTCACCGTGCCGACCGTGGCCGCCGCGCGCTGGTCCGCCGGCTGGGCGCTGGTCTTCATCGCGCTCCTGTACCTCGTGGCTCCGGCCGTGGGCGCCATGGCCCGCATGAACATCACCGACCAGATGTGGCCGAACGGCACCTCCGGCGAAGCGGTGACGCTCGAGCAGATGAACGACGACCCGGCCTATGACTGGATGGACACCTGGTCCAAGACCGGCATGCTGGCCTTCGAAGACAAGAACGGCGACGGCAAGATCCAGTACTACAACGACAAGTCTGCCGCGATGCAGGAAAAGGCCGCTGCCGCGGGCTGGTCCGGCAACGAGCTGACCANTCAACAACGACATCCTGGTTCTCGCCAACCCGGAAATCGCCAACCTGCCCGGCTGGGTCATCGGCCTCGTCGCAGCAGGCGGCCTTGCCGCCGCGCTCTCCACCGCAGCAGGCCTGCTGCTGGCGATCTCCTCGGCCGTCTCGCACGACCTGTTCAAGGGCCAGCTGACCCCGGACATGTCGGAAAAGAACGAGCTCCTGACCGCCCGGATCGCCATGGCCGTCTCGATCGCAGTCGCCACCTATCTGGGCATCAATCCGCCCGGCTTCGCGGCGCAGACCGTGGCACTGGCCTTCGGCCTCGCGGCCTCGTCGATCTTCCCGGCGCTGATGATGGGCATCTTCTCGAAGCGCATCAACGACAAGGGTGCCGTCGCCGGCATGCTGGTCGGCATCGGGGTGACGCTGGTCTACATCTTCCTGCACAAGGGCTGGTTCTTCATCCCTGACACCAACTCCTTCACCGATGCGGACCCGCTGTTCCTCGGCATCAAGTCGACCTCCTTCGGGGCCGTCGGCGCGCTGCTGAACTTCGCCACCGCCATCATGGTGTCGCGGGCCACGGAAGAGCCGCCCCAGGAAATCCAGGACCTGGTCGCCTCCGTCCGCATCCCCCGCGGGGCAGGTGCCGCCGTCGACCACTGATCGCCACGGCAACATGAAAAGAAAAATCAGGNCCGGTTCCAAACCGGCCTGATCTGTATCAAGGTTCCGATGTGCTACCCTGTCCTGAACTGGCACCGAGCGGATAGCGAGACCCTTCGATGACCCTGACCCGCGACGAGATCGAGGCCTTCCTGGTTTCCGTCCACCCCTATGACAGTTTCGAGCGCGGCGAGCTTTCCCGCGCCGCCGCCTGCTTCGAGACCGTGACCGNTCGCCAAGGACGACGAGATCTACGCGCTCGGCGCGGAGCTCGCCGGACTCTACCTGATCTACCAGGGCGCGGTCGATGTCCGCGACCACCGCGGCGCCAAAGTGTCGATCCTCNGGCTGCCGCAACTCCTTCGGCGAACGCGGGCTGATGCGCGACGGCCTTGCCGCGACCACCGCCTTCGCCATCGAGGAGACCACGCTCTTCCTGCTGCCCGCCGCGGAATTCGCCCGGCTGATGAAGGAGAATGCGGCCTTCTCGCGGTTCTTCCGCCGCTCCGGTGCCGAACGCGAGGAGCGCGGCACCTCGCTTGCCACCATGCCGGTGCGCCAGATCCTTGCCGGTCCGCCGATCACCTGCCCGCCCTCGACCCCGATNCATCGAGGCGGCGCGGATCATGCGCGACCGCAACATCTCGAGCCTCGCCGTCGTCGAGGAGNGGCCGCCTGGCCGGCATCCTGACCACCTCGNGACCTGTCGAACCGCTGCCTCGCCGANGGGCATCGACGCCAAGCTGCCGGTCAAGCACATCATGACCGCCGACCCGGTGACGCTGGCGCCCGACAGCCTCGGCACCGACGTGCTGCATGTCATGCATGAACGCCATATCGGCCATCTGCCGATCGTCGAGAAGGACGTGCTGGTCGGCATGGTCACCCAGACCGACCTGACCCGGCTGCAGGCGGTGACCTCGGCGCAGTTCGTCTCGGACATCGCGCGCGGCCGCTCGNGTCGCGGCGCTGGCCAAGGTGACCGCGCAGATCCCGCAGCTCCTGGTGCAGCTGGTCGGCGGCGGCAACCGCCATGACGTCGTGACCCGGCTGATCACCGACATCGCCGATGCCTGCACGCGGCGGCTCTTGCGGCTGGCCGAGGACAAGCTCGGCCCTGCCCCGGTTCCCTATGTCTGGTGCGCCTGCGGCAGCCAGGGGCGGCGAGAGCAGACCGGCGTCTCGGACCAGGACAACTGCCTGATCATCGATGACCGCATGGCCGGGGGCGACGACGCGNTATTTCCTGAAGCTCGCGGAATTCGTCTGCGACGGGCTGAACGACTGCGGCTATTTCTATTGCCCCGGCGACATGATGGCGACGGCCGACCNGCTGGCGGCAGCCGCTCGGCGTCTGGCGCGAGTATTTCCGCGGCTGGATCGCCAAGCCGAATCCCGAGGCGCAGATGCTGTCCTCGGTGATGTTCGACCTGCGCCCGATCGGCGGCACCGAAAGCCTGTGGCGCGCGNCTGCAGGCCGAGACGCTGCAGAANGGCGTCGGAGAACTCGATCTTCACCGCGCACATGATCGGCAATTCGCTGAAGCACACCCCGCCCTTGGGGCTGATCCGCGGCTTTGCCACGATCCGCTCGGGCGAGCACAAGAACCGGCTGGACCTGAAGCTGAACGGCGTCGTGCCGATCACCGACCTGGCGCGGGTCTATGCGCTGCAGGGACGGCTGTCCGAAATCAACACCCGCGCCAGGCTGGAGGCGGCGCGGACCCGCGGCGTGCTGTCGAAGGCCGGCGCCAGCGACCTGATCGATGCCTATGACCTGATCGCGCAGGCGCGGCTCGACCACCAGGCGGCGCTGGTGCGGCGCGGCGGGAAGCCGGACAACTACCTGGCGCCGACGGAACTTTCGGATTTCGAGCGCAGCCATCTGCGCGATGCCTTCGTCGTGGTGCGGACGATGCAGTCCGCCATCGGCCAGGGCAAGGGAATGATTGCCTAGCNCGCTTGAGGAGGCGGCTTTGCCCTCCGGGGCAGGAAGGGAGGACNACATGTTCTTTGAACTCATCGCCACCGTCTTTGCAGGGGTCGGCGCGGCCGGGCTTGCGCTGGCGGTGAACTGGATTTCCGGCGGGCGGCTGCCCCGCTGGACGATGCCGGTCGCGGCCGGAATCGGCATGATCGCCATGACCATCTGGTCGGAATACAACTGGTACGACCGCACCGTCGCGGGCCTGCCCGAAGGGCTCGAGGTGGCCNCAGGTCAACGAGGAGCGCCAGTTCTACCGCCCCTGGACCTATGCGGCGCCGCTGGTGAACCGCTTCATGGCGGTCGATGTCGAGCGCATCCAGAGCAACCCGGACCAGCCGGGCCAGCACATCGCCAACATCTACCTGCTGGGCCGCTGGCAGCCGGTCCGCAGCTTCCCGGTGGCCGTCGACTGCACCGGCCACCGCCGCGCCGCGCTGGTCGAGGGCGCGGATTTCGACGCCTCCGGCTCGGTTGCCGGTGCCGCCTGGACCGACGTGCCGGACACCGATCCGGTGCTTGCCGCCACCTGTGCGAGGGGATGAGCCGATGACCGAGATGACGCTGCAGAACGCGCGCAAGGTGCTCCTGGTGGAATCCGAGGACAGCCTCGCCCGCGCCATGGACCATGTGGTGACGGCCGACGGCCATGCCTGCGCCCGGCTCGCGCCCGGCGACCGCATCGTCGAGCGGATCGCCCGCGACCATCCCGACCTGGTGATGCTCGACCTGACCCATGGCGAAACCGCCGCGATGCTCGATGCCTGCCAGTCGATCCGCCGCGACCCGGCGCTCGACGGCGTGCGCATCCTGATGCTGCAGACCGGCGGCAGCGCGCTGGAGCGGCGCCGCACCCGCGCGCTCGGCGCGGACGGGGTGGTGTCCCTGCCCTTCCGGCTGGAGGATCTGCGTTCCGAGATGCGCCGCCTTCTCGCGGAGCAGCCGGTCCACTGACATGCCGGGCAAGCTTTCCCTGCGGCTGAGGATCCTGCTGTTCTTCGCCTTTCTCGGCCTCGGCAGCCTCGCGATCCTCGCTGGCGCCGGCGTCTTCGCCCTCAGCCGCGCGACCGGCGATNCCCGCGCAGGCGATGCTGACCGCCGGGCTGCTGGCGGGATTCGGGATCTTCGCGCTGGCAGCCTTCGTCTGGCGGCTCTTCGACGAGAATGTCGCCCGCCCGATCGACACGGTCGCCGCCGCGCTGCGGGCCCGCGCCCATGGCGGCGTGCATGACGAGCTGGAACCCGAGGTCGCGCGCTATCTGGGCGATCCCGGGGGACCGTTTTCCCGACGAACACGGCGATCGGCAACATGGCGCCGGCGTTCGGCGCTCAGGCGGCATCCGGGCCGCTGATATCGCCCGCCGAGGTCGGAAAGCTGCACGCCAAGATCGGCCAGTTGGTGATCGAGCGCGGTTTTTTGCCGGAAGCCTCCAGTCTCATTCCCGGCACTGGAGCTCGATCGCGGTGAAGAAGGATCATCCCGGCCTCGGCGTGCGGCGGCAATGCAGCCTGCTGTCCCTGGGGCGCTCGAGCCTTTGCTGCCAGCCGCGCGGCGAAAGCGCGGAGAACTTGGCCTTCATGACGATCATCCGCTGCCCGGCAGGCGATTGCGCAGCAATCTGCCGAGAGGGACCGCCAGTTCCCGGACCCCCCGTGGCACGGCTCGCGCCAGCCTCTCGGGACATTGCTGCGCAATGCCCTGTCGGCCAGTGGATGGCCCGCCACATGCAACGGGAAGGGCACAAATGCGGGCGGCATGGCGTGCGTCGGCTGATGAAGCCGATGCGGCTGCTGCCCGTCCATCAAGAGCCCAGGACCAGCGGGAAACACCCTGAGCACAAGATATATCCGCATCTTCTGAGGGACTTGCCCGTCACCCGGCCGGACCGGGCCTGGCGTGCAGACATTGCGCATGGTCCGATGCGGCGCATTCGCCATCGGGCTCGGACCGGTGGCGCCCCGATGGCTCATTTCCCCGCTTCGTGGCCGTCATGGACTGGCACGGCCGGAAGGTGCTGAGCTGGCGGCTTTCCGACAGCATGGATGCGTCCTTCGCTACGATTGATCCCCCGGATCAATCGCTTGACGCTCGAACTCTGCGTCGGGGCGCTGAAGGAGGCGCTGGCGAAATGCGGCACGCCCGAGATATTCAACAGCGATCAGGTGTCCCAATTCACCGGCGACGGCTTCACCGGCGTGCTGCACGATGCGGAGGTGAAAATCTCCATGGACGGGCGCGGGCGCTGGATCGACAACCGGATGACCGAGCGTCTGTGGCGCCCGCTGAAATACGAGTGCGTCTACCTGAACGTCTTCGGGACCGGGTCCGAGGCCCGCAAGGGGATCGGCGCCTGGATCAGCTAATACAACGAGAGACGTCCGCACTCATCGCATGGGCTAGGCCGGAGGCGGCCGCCGGAACGTCGGGCCGGCATCCGCCGGGCCGCGCGGAGCGGAGATGCGCAGGCTTTCCCCCGGCTCAGCTGCCGGACCCGCCAGCGCCGAACTGCACCGCGGCATAGGCGGCGGCGGACTTCTCTTCATAGGCATCGCTGTCGATCCAATCAGCGAGCTTCGCCATGGCCGCAGTGAATGCGGCAAGCTCCTCCGGGGCGAGCGCCTCGAAAAGCACCTCCATGCCGATCTCCGACAGCCGGTCGGCCCGGTCGCGCGCCTCCTGGCCCTCCGGCGTGATGTAGAGGCCGAACTTGCGCGCGTCCTCGGGCAGGTTGCGCCGCTCGACCAGGCGGCCGCGCACCAGGTTCTGGATCAGCCGCGAGGCCAGGCTGCGCTCCAGCGCCGTCATGCCGGTGATCTCGCCGAAGGTGACCCCCGGATTGTCGCCGATCAGCCGCAGCACCCGGATCGTGCGGATGTCGAGCCCGACGAGATCGACGAAACGGGCATCCGCCGAATCGACGGCGATGCTGGCCAGCATGTTCAGCTGGTAGATCGCATTGCCCTGATGAAATGCCTTCGACCACGTCCTGCCCATTTTTTCCTCGTTCTTCCGGTTTCCGTCGGGTTATCGGGCACGCCGCGGGGCCGCACCCGGCAAAACAGCAGACATCACGCATTCTCCCTACGCAATATTCTTATTTTGAGACTATCACTATATGACACTACTTTTGCGAGAACAGGAGACCACCATGAGCGTCATCGCGGAAATCGAGGCCCGGCAGGAGGAGTTCGCCGGCTGGCGGCAGGCGCTGCACGAGAATCCGGGGCTCGGCTTCGAGGAAACCTTCGCCGCCCGCATGGTCGAGGAGAAGCTGCGCGAATTCGGGCTGGACGAAGTCCATGCCGGGATCGGCGGCACCGGCGTGGTCGGCGTGCTGCATGGCCGCCGCAAGTCGAACCGGGCAATCGGGCTGCGCGCCGACATGGACGCGCTGCCGATCGCCGAGGAAACCGGCAAGCCCTATGCCTCGAAGGTGCCGGGCGTGATGCATGCCTGCGGCCATGACGGCCATACCGCGACGCTGCTGGCCGCCGCCTGGCAGCTGGCGCGGACCCGCGACTTCGCGGGCACGGTGCATTTCATCTTCCAGCCGGCCGAGGAAGGCCTCGGCGGCGCCAGGGCGATGCTCGAGGACGGGCTGCTGGAGCGCTTCCCCTGCGACCGGCTCTATGCCTATCACAACTTCCCCGGCATGGAGACCGGCCGCATCTTCACCCGTCCCGGACGGATGATGGCGGGCTGCGCGTTCTTCACCATCAAGGTCGCGGGCCGCGGCGGCCATGCCGCCCTGCCGCAGACCACGGTCGATGCCGCGCAGGTCGCCGCCAACATCGTGGTGACCGCGCAGAGCATCGTCGCGCGCAACCTCGACCCGAACGAGACCGGCATCGTCTCCTTCACCGATGTCCATGCCGGCACGAACAGCCACAACGTCATCCCCGAGCGCGCCACGCTGAAGGGCTGCCTGCGCTACTACGCAGCCCCGGCCGCGGCGCTGATGAAGGACCGGCTGGAAGAGATCGCCAAGGGCGTCGCCGCCACCTACGGCGCCCGGGCCGAGATCGGCTTCGACGACAATTTCGTGCCGCTGGTCAATGACGAGGACGCCACCGAGATCGCCGTGGCCGCCGCCGTCTCGACCGTCGGGCCGGACCGCGTGCATGACGATGTCGCGCCCTTCACCGGCAGCGAGGATTTCGCCTACATGACCGACCGCGTGCCCGGCAGCTACGTGCTGGTCGGCCAGGGCCCCGGCGCGATGCCGCACAATCCCGCCTATGACTTCAACGACGCCATCCTGCCGGTCGCGGCGAGCTATTTCTGCCGCCTGGTGCAGCGCGAACTCGGCTGAAGCCGGGCCAACAGGGAGACAAAGACAATGGAAAATGTCCTGCAAATCGCGAACAGCCCGGTGCTCTGGCTGCTGTCGTGCCTCGTCGTCANGATCGCCATCTTCTTCATCCTCGGCGCCAATGCCGCGGTGGACAAGGACTGGCTCTCGGGCCTCTCGGTCGCCGCCGACGACCTGGCCGCGATCCTCGCCGCCGCCGCAACGATGGCGCTGCTGCATGTCGCGGGCAAGTCCCGCCCCTGGCTGCGCGAATGGAGCGTANCACTGGTTCGAGCAACCATTGGCGACGCTGATGTCGGCAAGCCAGATCCGGTCGGACTCCGAGGCCCGGAAATTCCGCTTGAGCAGGTTCGGGGCGATGCCGAGATTGTGTCGGCCATCCGTCGTCCTCGGGACCTGCCGACCTTTGCGCGGCGGGCGGATATCGCTCGCCATTTCCCTCGGACCGATGGCGGACAATGGCTCGCTCTTTCATGAGCTTGGCCACCGTCTTCCGGGCAACCCGGATGCCTTGGCCCCGCAGCTCGGCGTGGATGCGCGGGGCTCCGTATCGTCGCCGACTGGCCTCGAAGATTCCACGTATCCGCGGCAACAGGGCGTCCCGGGACGACCGGCGCGCCGCCCGTTTCGGGGCGGCGGCACGCCAGGAATGGAACCAGCTCGTGCTCACCGAGAGCACCCGGCACCCGAACTTCGACACTTGGAAGCCGGAATTTGGCCAGATCAGGATCAGCGCCGAGGCGACGGGTCCAAGGCCGGGGATCGAGCTCGGCAAGCTGACGCTCGACAAGCGTAAGCCGCACTTTGACCCGACGTTTCAGAACCGGGTTGATTTGCACATGGCTGCGGTTGCGCAGGCGCGTGCGTTCCTTGACCAGCGCTATACGTGCTACCTGCAAGTCTTTGAGAGCAAGCTGGTTCTCCGANCCTGGTCTTCAAGCCGGAAGGCGTCGAGATGGGTTTTCGAGATGTCGATGCCGATGGCATGGTCTGTCATCTTCGCCATGTCCCATGCTTGTCGTGCGTGGCGCATGGGGCATCCACCGCATCAGTTCAGAGCTACAATCAGGCGCTGAGGCAGCGTGGCTCGCTGACCATCTGGTTCGATCTCACAATGCAATGGGACGCGGTGCCGTCCGGGCGTCGCGGCCGACAGCAGGCCTGTAGCGAATGAGGAGGATCAGGAATTGATCCGGGGGATCAATTCCCCGACGAATGCGATCCAGCTCTGCCTGACCCTCAAGGTCCTGCTCGGGCTGCCGCTCCGTCAGGCGAACGGCTTCGTGGCAAGCCTGTTGGAATTGTCCGGGCTGGATTGGTCGGTGCCCTTCGTCGGGCGGCAGCGCGGCTTCCCTGCCCGGGGCCGGCCGCCGCTTGCGCGGCGCGCGCGGCTTTCGCGCGACCTCGCGACATGACTGAAAATTCCCGGTGCAAACGGCACCGGTTCCGGAAGGCCGGGGCCGCTCAGAGATCGAGCATGCCCCGCGCCATGGCCATCGCCAGGGCCTGCTCGCGCGTGGCAGCGCCCATCTTGATGCGGGCATTCTTCAGGTGGAAACGTACCGTCACCTCGGCCAGCCCCATCCGCTCGGCAATGCCGCCATTGTCCAGCCCGCTCGCCAGATAGGCCAGCACCGCGCGTTCGCGCCCGGAAAGCGGGCTGTAGCGAATGCCCAGGAACCCGTCCGAGGAGGGAGGCGCCGAGAGCTGCCCGCCCATCATCGACGCGATGACCGGCATTTGCGCGGCGATCTCTGGCCCGAGGGAGATGTCGGCGGGAGCCCGCGTGCCGAGGGTCAGGACCTCGATCAGCCCGGCCCGCCGCCACTTGTAGACCTGGACGAAATTGAAATCGCGCGCCCGCATGGCCGAGGACAGCGCGCCGCCGTTTTCCGATGCCGCGATGCCGTCGGAGGACTTCAGCAGCCGCGGCTCCGGCCGCGGCAGCCAGCGCCAGATCGGATCGGCCGTCCAGAGCGCTTCTTGGGAGTACTCCTCCTCCCAGTGGCAGTCCATGTGGAACCGGGTCCAGACCGGCTCGAGGCTCCCGGCAAAGGCCGCGCCCGCATTCATCCCCGTCAGCCCGAGGCTGTCCGCGACACCGCGGATGCGGTCCCAGCCCGCAGCACGATCCTCCGGCCCCGCCTGCAGCCGGTCGGCGATATCGATCAGAAAATTAGGCCCCGCCTGCCGCACCCGCCCTACCTATCGAAACAGATAACTTCCACAAGACAGGGGATTAGTTCATTTATGAAGCTATCTCAGCACGTAAACCTTGGCGGCGAGCGGCTATGGCCCCGGCGCAACAAATGATCCCATTGCAATCAATTGTTTCCCGCGGCCCGGCCCGCAGCGTTGCGCCCGAACAGGCCCCCGGAACAGGGAAATGCCGGGAGATGGCCGTTGCATCTCCCGGCGTGGCAGCCTCCGGGCGGCGCCTAGGCCTGGCCGAAGCCGTAGAGGCGGGCAGGGTTGGCGACGAGCATCTTCTCGCGCAGGGCCAGGTCGGGCGCCCAGACCGGCAGATGGCCGAGCACTGCCCCGTCATCGACATCGAAAAGCGGCGTCAGATCCTTGGCCGTGCCTCCCGCGGGCGGCTTCGCATTCGGATGCGGCCAGTTCGTGCCCCACAGGACCCGGTCCGGACCGGCCTCGACCAGCGCGGCGGCAAGCGGATCGAATACCGAATAGTCGTCCCGCGGGCCGCCCTTCACCGAAAGCTTCACATAGGCCTTGCCGCTTGCGACGAGGGACACCAGCGCCTCGGCATCCGGCTGCGCGCTGGCATCGGGCTGGGCGCCGCCGAAATGGTCGAAGACCAAGGTGCGCGGCTGGTCGGCCAGGAAGTCGTGGAGCGCGGCGATCATCGCGAGATTGGTGTTGAGCTGGAGATGCCAGTCCGTCGCGTCGATGCGGGCAAGCGTCTCCTCGACCATGCCGCGCGCCACTTCCGGCTGGCTGACGCCGCCGGTGGACAGGTTCAGCCGCACGCCCCGGATTCCGGCAGCGTCGAGCAGGCGCATCTCCCGGGCCGTGGTCGTGCCGTCGATGACCGCCACGCCGCGGCCGCGCTCGCCGAGCGCATGCAGGCCCGACAGCGTCGCCGAGTTGTCCGGGCCGTAGATGCTGGGCGTCACGATCACCGCCCGGTCGAGCCCGAGCGCCGCCATCATGGCTTCGAGTTCGCCGACCTCCGCCCCGCCCGGCGTGTAGGTCCGGCCCTCGTAGAGCGGGTAGCCCTCGGGGTGGACATGGACATGGCAATCGCAGGCGCCCGGAGGCAGCGCGAAGCCCGCGGCGGTTTCCGGCTGGGACGCATCGGCGGCCGCCGATGCAGGAACCAGGAAGGGAGCCGCCGGCAGGCTTGCCGCGGCGGCGATCAGGGTTCGTCTCGATATCATGGTAGTCCTCCCATTGATCGGCCCGGGCCGGAACGCCGGCCGGAGCCTTTTATCCCGCCCCCGGGACTGCCGGGGGCGGGATCCGTGTCAGGTTGCGGGTTTCGTCCGGCGGCGGATCGCGGCCGAGATCGGCGCCTTCAGCAGGCCGAAGGCCACCACCGCCAGCACCAGCGTCGAGAACACGGCGGTCAGCGGCTTGGCGAAGAAGATTCCCCAGGAGCCCTGGCCGATCATGATCGACTGGCGCAGGTAGTTCTCGGCCAGCGGCGTCAGCACCAGCGCCAGGATGAAGGGACCGGCCGGGTAGTTCGCCTTCTTCATCAGGTAGCCGATCACGCCGAAGATGGCAGCGATCCAGATGTCGAAGGTGCCGTAGTTGATCGCGAAGGCGCCGACCAGGCAGAAAGCCAGGACGATCGCGCTCAGATGCCGCTGGATCAGCCGCAGCGCGTTGACGAAGAGCGGGATCAGCAGCACGTTCGAGCCGAGCAGGAACACGTTCGCCAGGATCAGGCCGGCGATCGCGCCCCAGACGATGTCCGCCGACTGGATCATCAGCATCGGACCCGGATTGAGGCCGAACATGATGAGCGCGCCCAGCATGATCGCGGTGCCGCCCGAACCGGGGATGCCCAGCGTCAGCAGCGGGATCAGCGAACCCGGCACCGCGGCGTTGTTCGCCGCCTCGGGCGAGGCCAGGCCTTCCTCGGCGCCCTTGCCGAAGCGCTCGGGCGTCTTCGACAGCTTCTGCTCCAGGATGTAGCTGATGAAGGTCGCGATGGTCGCGCCCGCGCCCGGCAGCACGCCGATGCCGGTGCCGATCGCCGAGCCGCGCAGCGTCGGCATCGCCACCTTGCGCAGGTCGCGGGCGCCCGGGATGAACTCGCCGAGGCGGAACTGCGGCTTGCCCATGTTCAGGCGGACGCGCTCCTCGATGTTCACCAGCACCTCGCCGATGCCGAAGAGGCCGATGATCACCGCGACGAAATCGATGCCCTCGATCAGCTCGGGCATGACGACGAAGCGGCTGTTGCCCGAGACGTAGTCGCTGCCGATGGTGCTCAGCAGCACGCCGAACAGCGTGGCGATCAGCGCCTTAAGCGGATCGGCTCCCGCCAGCACGATGATCATGCTCAGCCCCAGCAGCATCAGCATGAAGTATTCCGGCGGACCGAGGAAGATCGCGTATTCGGCGATCACCGGCGCGAAGAAGACCAGCATGACCAGGCCGAAGACGCCGCCGACGAAGGAGGACACCGCCGAAATTCCCAGCGCCAGCCCGCCCCTGCCCTGCTGCATCATCGGATAGCCGTCGAGCGCGGTGATGATGGCGGGGGCGTCGCCGGGGGTGTTGATCAGGATGGCGGTCAGGCGGCCGCCATACATGGTGCCCATGTAGACGCCGGTCAGCAGGCTCAGCCCCGAGACCGGGTCCATGCCGAAGGTGAGCGGCATCATCAGCGCGATGCCCGCCGAGGGGCCGAGCCCCGGCAGCGCGCCGACGACCGTGCCGATCAGCCCGGCCACGAAGATCAGGAGCAGGTTGGCCGGCGTCGCGAATTGCGACATCGCCGAGGCCAGCTCGAGTATGGATGATTGCATGGTTTGGGTTCCGGAACGATCTCAGGTGACGGGCAGGTTCAGCCAGACCGCGAAGAGGACATAGATGATCCCGGTGGTCGCCGCCGCGACGCCCGCCGACAGCGCCAGCGAATGCCGGGTCACCAGCCAGGAGACCAGGAAGACGATCGCCGCGACCGGCGCCATCACCGAGCCGAGCGCCATCGCCGCGATGCCGAGCGCCACGATGCCGCCCGCCAGGAACAGGCCGCGCAGGTCGGGCGCCTCCGCAGACCCGCGCGAACTCCCGGATCGGCACGGCCATGGCGCGGGGGGGCGCCCTGCCGCTGGCGGTCATCGCCGATGCCCGCGCCAGACCAGGTCCCGCAACCGGCATGGCGGCATCGCGGCGGTCCGCCCTGACGTGCTCTCCTGCTTTCGCGGGGAGCGGACGAGCAAACACCATGGCTCGACAGAGATCGCGGACGAGCACGCGCCAAAGCTGTGAGCAGGACCAAGACCGGCCGGTTGCCGGTGCAGGCCGTCGCCGCAATGGCCGACTTCATGGCAGAAATGCCGCCGCCCGGTCCGGGATCGCGGTCCAGTAGCGGAGGCCGCCGAGAGCCGCCGCGGCCGGGATCGCCGCCTCGCGGAGGTCAATCCCGATCGGCCGCCAATCCTGCACTGGGCCGTCCAGGGCCCGGCGCCGGCCCGTCCGGCGCAAACCTCGGCATGGGAGGCCGCCGTCCCGGTCGGCTCGCCCCGTGGTCAAGGGGGCTAGCTGTTTGGTCCCGGGGTGTGGCGGGGCGGGTCGGCGGTGGAACGAGCCGGCTCTTTTGTCCCTCTTCCGCAGATGAACCCGAACGGTCAGCGGCCCCCCAGCGTCTTCAATCTCCGGGCGCAGTTGCAGGCGGCGACGAGCGCGACCAGGCGGCCCTCCAGTTCCGCCTGCGTGTCGCATCGATTCCGTTTGGCGGTCGCCTCCTTGATCCTGCGGTTCATCCGCTCGACTTGGCCGCCCCTCGCGAACTGGTCCCCCGGACCATTTTCGGATCCTCGCTGCGCCAAGGGTGCTTCATCTCCGCGAGCCGGTGCCGGATGGCATACCCTTCGCGGACCCTGCCGGAAATATGGGCCATTGCGTGGCGGTCCTGCTGACGGCTGGCGAACCGGATTCCGTCGCCAATGGCCGCTCGGACCGGTGGCGCAGCCATCGGCAACTCGGCGTGTCCGGCATCGATGCGGCAGGACAGCGCCGCGACGGGAGTTCCGGGGAATTGCGCGGCCGCCATCTTCCCGGCCTTCCGGCGCAACTCGGCGAAGGCGAATTTCGAGGTGGTCCCCGTTTCCCGGACAGTTTTGCGGCGCCTCCCGGGACGGCAGCGATGCCGTGGCGCGGCGCCCGCCGTCCCCTTCAGCCGACGGCCCGCCGTCTTTCCATGGCTGACCGGCACCGCGACGCGGTCGCGCAGGCCTCCCCCGGACGGCCGCATGGGGAGCGGTGCAAGTCCAGCCCCAAGGACCAGCACAGTCCCCGAGCGGCATCAGGGACATGCGCCTCGTCTTGACTTGGCCGCCCCGTCCACTGCCGGATCGGCGATGCGCATCAAGCTGTGGCCAGCGGCGGTGCCGGATGTCTTCACCGCCCCGACGTCTTGCTCGCCTCAAACTCATGGCGCGGCCGATCATCCCGCGCAGGCGCATCACGTCGACCGATCCGGGCCGACGGGAGCGATGCTGCATCAGCGGACAAATCGTGTCCCGGGGGGCGGTGTCGCTTCCGGTGTCCATCGGGTTTCCCGGCAGGGTTGGATTGCCGGCATCGCGCCGGTGAACGCCACCTGTTCGACAGAACCTGCTTGCCGGGGCGATGCCCCCCCATCCGCGGCGGGCGCGTCGGCAGTCTTTCCGGCCGGGAGCCTGGCTCTGGTCATCGGCGCCGACGGCAAGCGCTCGCGCGTGGCGCGGCTCGCCGGGGCCGAAGTCACGCGGCAGGCCCGCCATACGGTGGCCTGCGCCTACCAATATGTTGCGGGCCTGCCCAATCGCGGGTTCCGCTGGCACTTCGCCGCGGGCGCCGCGGGCGGCATCATTCCCACGAATGACGGCAGAAGCTGCGTCTTCGTCGCCTTGCCGCAGGACTCCGCGGACGAGCTGCGCCGCGCCTCGGTGCAAGAGCTGGCCGCACGCTACATGCCGGTGATGGCGGATGACATGGCGGGCTCCGAGCCGGTCGAGGCGCCGGTGATCTTTGCCGGCGTCAAGGGCTACATGCGCCGCTGCGCCGGGCCGGGCTGGGCGCTGGTCGGCGACGCCAGCTGGTTCCGCGACCCGCTCACCGCGCATGGCATCACCGACGCGTTCCGCGACGCCGAGCTGCTCTCCGAGGCGGCGAGCACCGGAACGCTCGGCACTTACGAGGCGCAGCGCGACCGCCTGTCCCTGCCGATTTTCGAGGTCTCCGACCGCATCGCAAGTTTCGGTTGGACGCTTGCCGATCTGGCCGGCCTGCATAGGCAGCTGAACCGCGCGATGAAGGCAAACCAGGCGTGGATCGCCGGGGAGCGGGACGAGATGCGGCATGTGGCGTGAGGCGCCCGGGCGTGCACTGGATGTGGATCGGCATAAGCACATGCCCATTTTACGTGCAAGCAGCAGTTCATGCCGGTGCTTTTCAAGGGGCACTGTCAAGATTCCGGGCACTCCAGATGGCGGCAGCCTGATCTAATGCTGAACGTCGAAGACTTGTCCCGGATCAAAGCCTTCCGCGTCCCGCGAAGCGTCATCGGCTATGCCGTGTGGGCGTATCGCCGTTTCGCTCTGAGCCTGTGCGACGTCGAGGATCTCCTGGCTGCGCGCGGCGTCACGGTTTCCCGTGAGACGATCTGAGGTGGTCCCCAAAATCCGGACACCTGGCTAAGCTTGCTGCCTACAAGTACGAGGACTGACAGCGTGGCCGGCAAACGGAAGAACGACAGCGCCGAGTTCAAGGTATGAGGAGGATCAGAAATCGATCCGGGGGATCGATTTCCCGACGATTGGGTGGCCCTGGAGGCGATCAGGGGCGATGCGACGGTCGCCGAGTTGGTGGCGAAGCACGGCGTGCATCAGACGGTGATCAACACCTGGAGGCGCCAGGCGATCGAGGGGATGACCGGGGTGGTCTCGGGCAGGGCCGAGGCGAAAGCCGCCGAGAAGGAGGGCGGGATCGAGAAGCTTCATGCCAAGATCGGCCAGCTGGTGGTGGAACGCGATTTTTTGGAGAAAGCCTCCTGCCGATGAGCGGGCCCGTCAGGTGACCACCTTTCGCCGATCGATGTCACCCCAAATCAAGCGGCGTCGCATACTCTGACTGACAATGGAAAATGGAGGTATCACATTGGTATTGTTGCAGACGTCTGCGCCGGGGCGTGATGGCCCCTTCCCCAGCTGAGGTCAGGCCACGCGTTCGATCCCGGAGGTGCCGGGGGCGTTGAAGCGGTTCATCAATGAGCGGCAAGCGCCATTGGCCCGAGCGCAGCCGCGAATGACGCGGATGTGGATTTCGGCGGTCTGGCGGTCGGGGTCCCCCGAGGCGATCCGCTCGCCGAAGGATGCCAGGGTCCTCATCCGGGCCTCGACCCGGCTGCGGACATGATCGCCGGACCACCTTTTCCAGAGTGAGCCGGAACCGTGGCGCCAGTGGCGCCGCGAAAGTCCGGCGAACGCGGCCGAGGCGCCGGGTTGCCCTCGGGATGTCGTTGCGGGGCGGGCCATTGTCCGCCGCCGCCAGCGGCGCCCGGACCGATGGCGCAGCCGCTGGCAACTCCGAGGGCAATGGCGAGCGCGGCGGGTCAGTCCTCCTTCCAGAGCCGGCTGTTTCTGCGGATGGGAGCGAGGGCGTGAGGGCCACCGGTCCGAGGGAATGGCCGAGCCCCGGTGCCTCCGCGCGCCAGGATCGCCGCATGGCACTGCCTCGTGTCGGAGGCGTCGCCAGCGGTGCTCGAAGCGGTGGCGCATCCGCTGGCAACTCGCCGGCAACGGTGCCGATTTCCCCGTCCTCGGGGATCTGGTCGGGAAGGTCCGGAAGCACGGGGCTGTCGCCCCGCGGCTGGAGGTGAATTCCACCGTCCGGATGTCGCCGGTGGCCGTGTCCATCGCCAGATGGACCTTGCGGTCCTGGCGGCAGCGGTGGGTGCCATGCTTCCTGGCCAGCCACTCATTCTTCGGGCTTTCGCGGCGCCACTGGCGCCACGGTCCCCCTTCATTCACCCGGGAACTTGATCCTGGCGCTGTCCGCGGCCCGGCAGGGTATTGCGCAGCAATGCCCGAGAGGGGACCAGCAAGGTCCGCGGACCCGCAGCACGTCGGCTCGGCAACTGTACGGCAATCGTTCGACGGGGTTTCGCGGCCCCACCGGGGCCACGGTCCCGTCTCGCTCCGGCGGCGGCTGAGCGTGGAGACGTCCGGGACCGGCCAGTCCGGACCAGCCATCTCGAGGATGCTGGCGACCATCCCGGTCGTTTGCCTGGGCAGCGGGCTGAAGAGCAGCTTGATCATCAGGCAGAACTGGACGGCCGCGTCCGACCAGCACTTCACCGGCGAGACGTTCGTCGAGAAAACAGTCCCTCGGACTGCTTTCTGATCCTCTTCACTCCAGCACCGCCCGCCCATCGATCGTAAGCACTCGGCTTGTCTTGCAGTTACCCACCGAGCTTCTTCCCAGGATACGTGCGATCTTAAAAGCCAGCCACCGGTGTCACGGGGCTCCCCGCATCCACGCCGGGCTTCGCGGTCAAGGCATCTTGGTGGCCAGGAAGACGGTGGCCAAACTCATGAAAGAAAACGATATCCGTCTGCCACGCAAAGGACGCCGTGTTCCGCGGACGACCGACAGCCGGTACCATCTCGGCATCGCTCCGAATCTGCTGAGGCGGACCTTCAAGGCTGCGAAGCCCAACCGGAACTGGCTCGCTGACATCAGCGTCTCCAATGGTTGCTCGAAACAGTGGCGCAAGCTTGGCGACTGCCCATTGACGGGGGCTGGCTCTACCTGGCGGCGGTCACGGAGTTCGTCATCGAGCCGCCGTCGCCAGCGGCGCTCGGACCGATGGCGCAGCCGCTGGCAACTCCGAGACCGATGGCGAACGCCACCATGGAAATCGTCGCCCCTCCCGGCGATTGCAGGCAATCGCCTGCCGGGCAGCGGGTCGATGTCCGGGCGTCTGAAGAGCGGCCTCGCCGTTGACGCGATGCGCATGGCGCTGCAGAACCGCCGGCCGACGCCGGGGCTGATCTGCCGCTCCGACCGCGGAGTTCAATGCGCCAGCGGCTTCCCGATGCCTGGACGGCGCCTGCCTCGATGAGGCGCAACGGCAACTGCTTGGAATTCAAGCTGGACCGCGCCAGCGGACCGGATGATCCGGGGGCTCCTCCGAAGGCGCAGACCGCGCCGATGGAGAGCGTCTCCGGATCGCTCGAGAACGGGCTGGTCTGCCGCACCAAGTTCCGGCCGCGCGGCGCGGCCAAGGCGGCGCTGTTCGACTACATCGCCATTTGTTGGAACCCGCAGCGCCGCCACGCGAGCGCCGGCTACCGCATGCATGAGCAAGCGAGGGCCGACATGAGCGCCGCGATGGCCGCATGGCGAATATCGCCCCAGTCCGGGAACCGGGGGCAAGGTCAGTCAAGCACCGGCATTGCCGATCGGAAGCACCCGAACGGCAAAGGGGGGCGCATGCCCCCTTCCCGTTTCGCAGCCCTGTCAGGCGAGGTTCTGATTGAAGAACGCCTCGAGCTTGTCGAAGGGAATGATGTCCACCTGGTCGTAAAGGTCGACATGATCCGCGCCGTCGATGATCATCAGCTCCTTCGGCTCGGCCGCAGCGGCCACCGCGTCTTCGGAGAAGTAGCGCGTCGACATGTTCTCGATCATGCCGAGGAGCGGCACGTTCAGCTGGCGGAACATGTCGATGCCCTTGCGCGCGTCGAGCAGCGCCACGTCCTGCGGCGTCGAGACCACGATGGCGCCGTCGAGATGCGCCTTCTGGCTCAGCGTCATCTGCACGTCGCCGGTGCCGGGCGGCAGGTCGACGATCAGCACGTCGAGCGCGCCCCACTGCACCTGGGTCAGCATCTGCTGCAGCGCGCCCATCAGCATCGGCCCGCGCCAGACCACCGCCTGGNTCGTCATTGGTCATCAGCCCGATCGACATCATGGTGACGCCGTGGTTCCGAAGCGGCAGGATGGTCTTGCCGTCGGGCGAGGCCGGACGGCCCGAGACGCCCAGCATGCGCGGCTGGCTCGGCCCGTAGACATCGGCATCGAGCAGCCCGACCCGGCGGCCCTGCTGCGNCCAGCGCGCAGGCGAGGTTCGAGGACACGGTCGACTTGCCGACGCCGCCCTTGCCGCTGGCCACCGCCAGGATATGGGAAATGCCGGGGATTTTCTGCGGGCCCTGAGGCGCGGCGCGCTGCGGGCTGGCAGCCCTCGGACGCCGCGCCGTGTCGGCGCTGCGCTCCACCGGTCCGGAACGGCGCAGGGGGCACCCGGGCCATGCGCTCGCCGGTGCTCCCGGAAGGGAATGTCCCCGTCGGCATCGCCCCCGATGACTGCCCGGCACCGGACTCCGCCCGGGTTTGCTGGGTCGTCCGCGGCCGCGAGGATGCCGTTCGTGCCAAACGGCCCGCTCCCCCTGTTGCAAGCGGGTCAGGACCGCCCGGTCGGGGCGCAGCATGATCCATATGCCGACCCTGACCTGCCCGGCGTGATCGCCTGCCGCGACTGCGGGGACGTAACCGCAGGGCAGGGACCGGCGGCGGGGCAGGGCGCGAATGAGATACGGCGATGCGCCGAGGCAGGAAGAGACGGCCGAGCGGCCCATGGCCGTCATCCGCTGCTGCCGCGGGACCGTCAGTTCGGTGCCCGGCCCTGAAGAGGAGGGACGGATCCTGCCGGGTCGGGAAGGGCGGTGCGGACGTGGCGGCCTGCAAGGGACTGAATGCGAAGCCCGGCATCTTGCGCAGCGTCTCGCGGACCGGACCGGCCCCGGGCGGGTCCGGCCATCGGGACGGGCGGAGAACCTGCTCCCCATCGCCCGCACTGGCCAGGCCGGAAACTGCAGGGAGGCCGGATCGATATTGGACCGCCCGACGGCAGTCCGGCGCGCGTCGCAGATGTGGCGCAGCCCCCGCGGACGCGCTCCGGGCGCGCGGCGATGCCTGCGGCGTTGCTGCATTTTCCGGGCGCGAGGCGTGAGGTTCCCTTGCCCCGCTGACGCCATGGTGCCGGGCGGCGCGCAGGAGGCCGTGTCCGGCGCGTGTCGCAGGGCGCCGTCTTTCCGGGCGCGTCCGGTCCTGCGGCTCGGGAGGATCGGGACAGCATCACGGGCGTTCACGGCCTTGCGGCACCGCCGCGTGTTCTGGGCACCGCAGGCGGTCAGGCTGCGGGTCTGCCCACCCCCGGGGGCTTGGCTGAGCAGGTCGGGGGCACAGGGCTGCCGCCGTCACGGCCATGGGCAAATTCGGCGGCAAGGGCCGGATGCGGCCGGACCCATCGCCGGATGCAGCTTGCGCCATTGGCGCAGGCCCCCGAGCTTGCGGCCAGCCATTCGGCCATCGGGCTTCTGCGGCGCTGCTGGCGCCCCGCTCCCTCTTCATTCACCGGGGACCTTGATCCCGGTGCCGTCCGCAGGCAGGTTGGGCGGTCCGCCGACGCGCCGGTGCGGGACCTGGCCCGCCGGGATCTTCCGCCTCCGGCAAAGCGCGGAAACGTCCGGCGCCGGCCCTTTTAGCCCCACCGGCCGGAGCTGGTCGGCCACTCTCCCGGCGGTTTGGCGCAAGGGCCGCTTGAACAGGACTTTGACCGGCAGGCAGACTTGGATGGCCGCACCGGAAGACACCGGCGGACATCCAGGCCGCCCGTCGCGCGGCGCGCCCCGCTTGCGCAGCGGCGGCTTGCAGCCGGACCGATCAGCGGCGACAGCCGCAGCGCCGCGGCCAGCCGGTGGAAGACCGAGCGGCCGAGATGGTCATAGCCCAGGGGCGCGGCCGCCTCGGGCCCGCCGAGGGTCTTCATCAGGTCCATCGCATAGGGATCGCCCGGCACGGCGAGCGGACCGGCGAGCGCGATCGCGGCGACGAGCGCCAGCAGCAAGGCGCCGGAAAGACGGGCAGGGGACAGCGTCATGCGGCACCTCTGGGATCGAGACGGCGCGCTGCCAGGTCGGTCAGCGCATTGATCAGGACGAAGCTGAGCCCCAGCACCAGCGCGGTGCCCTGCACCATCGGCACGTCGCGCGAGAAGATCGCATGGACCAGCGCATGGCCGATCCCGGGCCAGCCGAAGACCGACTCGACGACCACGACGCCCTCGACCAGGGTGACGAATTGCAGCCCCATATAGGTCACGACCGGCACCGCGACATTGCGCAGCCCGTGGCGCAGCAGCACCTGGCGGCGCGACAGGCCCTTCCATGCGGCGAAGCGGTAGAACGGCATGGCGGAAATCCGCGCCATGGCATCGCGGGCGATGCGGGCATTGACGGCCGCGAGACCCAGCGCCAGAGCAAGGGCAGGCAGCACGACATGCTTCGGCGCGCCGTGCCCGGCGGCGGGCAGCGCGCCGAAGCCGACCGAGACGACGAGGATCAGGATCAGCGCCATGAGGAATTGCGGCACCGCCTTCAGCCCGGTGGCCGCGACCAGCAGATCTCGCGGCGCAGGTCGGGCGCGAGCACCAGGTCCTGATGGAAAGCCCGCGCATGGGCCGCACCGCGCAATTCGCCGAGGTGCATTTCTCCGCCGACCAGCCCGAGGGGCAGATCGTGCCGGTCCGCATCACCGGAGCGACGGCGGCCGGCCTGACGGCGTGACGCCGGTCCTGTGGTCTTTCCGCCGCTGCCCCTATGCGATGCGGGCGCGGCTGGCGCTGCAGGTCTCGGGCGTGCCCGTCGAGCTCCGCGAGATCGTGCTGCGCGCCAAGCCTGCGGAGTTCCTTGCCGTGTCACCCGACGGCACGGTGCCGCTCCTGCAGACCGGGCAGGGGATCGTGCCGGAGAGCCTCGACATCATGCTCTGGGCGCTGGAGCGGTCGGACCCGGAAGGCTGGCGCGACATGCCGGAGGCGGGGTGGGCGCTGATCCGGCGCTTCGACGGGCCGTTCAAGCAGGCGCTCGACCGCACCAAATACGCGGCGCGCCATCCGGACAGCGATCCGGAGGAGACCCGCGCGGCGGCGATGGCGATGCTCGGCGGGCTGCGGCCCGGTCCGTGGCTGTTCGGAGACCGTCCGCGCCTTGCCGACATGGCGGTCCTGCCCTTCGTGCGGCAATTCGCGATGATCGACCGGCCGCGCTTCGACCGCGAGGCGTCACCGGCGCTGCGGCTCTGGCTGGACAGGTTCCTGGCGCTGCCGCTCTTCGCCTCGGTCATGCCGAAGCGCGCGGGCCGCGGTCGAGCCCCGGCGCGGGCTGGGCCTCGGCCCAGGCGCGGTAGAACAGGCTCATCATCCGGTGGGTCAGCATGTCCGCGAAAGCGGTCAGCGTCGGGTCGCGGTGGTCGCGCATCCGCTCGCGGGCATATTCCGTCAGATGCAGCGGCATCGGCCCGTGCGGCCCCCAGAACCCGAAGGCGAGGTTGCGCAGCTGCGCCGGGCGGCCGTCTTCGGGCGGCGCATAGCCCGAGATCGCCGATCCCGGGAAAGCCAGCTCCGGGTCCTGTCCCAGCCGCAGCCCGTCCTGCGACGGCTGGCGCGTGCGTCCCAGCGCGGCGCCGGTCTGCAGCTCGGCCTCCAGGATGCGCAGCGCGAGCAGGATATGGTAGCTTTTCGGATCGGCCCGGAACTGCGCGTAATGCGTCAGATCAGCCGCGCCTTCCCTGCTCTCGGGCGCCATCTGGCCACCTCTCCCCTTGTTTCCGTGCAGAGCACGGTTTCCGTGAAACTGTTCATCGTGACGTATTTGGCGAAGAAGCGCTCCAGCACCGCGCCCATCAGATAGGCGGAGGCGCCCTCGAAGAAGCTCTCGTCGCAGGTCAGCTCGATCTCGAGCCCGCGCACCGCGGTCGAGAGCACCTCGTCGACCAGCCGCCTTGCCCGCGGGCGCGCGGCGACGCGGACGATGCCCTCGAGCTGCTTCGCGGCCACCCGGTCGCCCGCGGGCACATGCACGCCCAGCATCTCCGGCATCGGCGCCCTTGCCGGCCGCGGACCCGCCGCCGAGGAACAGGATCTCGGAGGCATTGCCGCGGATGATCGCCGGACCGCGCCCGGCCAGGCTGCGGGTGACCTCGCCGCGGTAGCGCGTGGCGAAGCAGGCCACCGGGTCGAGCACCCAAGGCACCCCCGTGGCATTGGCGCCGGCCACAGCCGCCTCCATGCCCGACACCCAGTCCGGGGAGAGCGTGCCGATATTGACGGTCAGCGCGCCCGAGATTGCGGCGAACTCGCCGGATTCCCCGGCCGCATGCACCATTGCCGGAGAGGCGCCCGCCGCCAGCAGCACGTTCGCGGCGTAGTTCATCGCGACGAAATTGGTGATGCACTGCACCAGCGGCGTGGCGGCGCGCATCCGCGACAGCGCCTCGGCGGGGGTGGTGGCCAGCAACTGGTCCAGATTGGTCAATCTCGCCTCCCTTCCGGCTTGGGGAGGCTCCCGGAGCGGGGAGGTCCCCTGCGCCGGCGAAGCGACTCCCTCCGCCGGCATGATCCGGTTCAGGTTCAAAGGGTGCTTCTCAGCCCCGCGCTGCGGGACGCCCCTGTCGATTGGCGGAGATTAGGGTCTCGGCGCGGGAATGTCACCCCCGGAATTCGCGCCGGAGCGCGTCACGGTGACGGCTGTGCCCGCCGCCGCGTGCTGCCAGTCCGAGACGGTGCCGTCGGGCCAGCGCACGCGCAGCTCGGCGCCGGCGGCCCTGGCGGAGCCGAAGAGCTCGGGGACGGGCGACAGGAACACCGCGGCCCCGGCGCCGAGCCCGGTCAGCACGTTGCGCCGCGTCGCCGATTTCGCGAACATCACCAGCACGGCGCCGTAGAGCGCGGGCAGGGTATAGGCCTTGACCGTGGCGGCAACGGCGGCGGGCAGCGCCTCGACCAGCGCTTGGCCGATCAGCACCAGCGCGACCAGGAAGACGAGATTGACGAGCACCGAGACGGCGATGCCGATCACCGCGGCGAGCTCGGCCTTGCGGCTGCCGGTCCCGGCGCCGACCGCGCTCTGGCAGGAGATCACCACCGGCAGGCGCATGTTGCCGATATTGCCCGACAGGAAGCTCATGTAGGTGCCGCAGACGCCGAGCACCGGGAAATAGGAAACCGGCTCGACGATCCAGATGACGCCGACGAAGGCGAGGATGGCGAGGAAGCCGGTCAGGATCGCGCCGCCGCCCGGCCAGGCGCCGAGCCCGAAGGACAGATAGAGCGCGGGCGTCAGGCAGAGCAGCATCGCGGCCAGCAGCGTGAGGCGGCCGATGCGGTGGGCGCGGGGCAGGAAGGCGGTGCGGTAGACGTGGTCCTGGGTCTGGTCGGTCATGGGAAGTCTCCGTGTCTGGATCAGGCGGCGAGGGGCGCGGCGAGGGCACCGGCGGCGAGCCCGGCCAGGAGCGCGAAGCCGACGCTCCATTCGCGCAGCCAGGGGCGGGACTTGCCCGCGTGCCGGCCAGCCGCGACGGCAGCACACGGGTATTGTTCAGCACCAGCCGGTCGCCCGCGCGCAGGAGGTCCGGCAGGTCGGAGACCTGCAGGTCGCGGAACGGCGCCTCCTGGCCTTCGACCACCAGCAGCTTCGCCGAGGTGCGCGGCCGCGCCGGACGGGTGGCGATGCGGTCCTCGGGCAGGTCGAAATCGAAATCCGAGAGCTTCATTCCGCGCCCCCGATCTGCGGCGGCGGCCGCCGGAACAGTTCCCGGAACACGCCCGGCGCCAGCATCGAGAGCGGGTTCGCGCGCACCCGCGGCTGGGCGAAGGGGCCTTTCATCGTGAAGGTGATGCCCACCAGCCCCTCGCCGCGCCGGGTCATCCCGGCACCGACGCGGTTGACGAAGTAGAATGGCGATATGACGCCCTGCATGTCCATGGTCTTCCGTTTCAGATCTAGTGCACCGTCGAGCGACAGACCGAGACTCGGTCCCGTCGCGCTCGACTGGCTCACAACCAGACGCTCCGGCGTCAAGAGGAACTCTGCCTCGACCCGGCCGAAATGCAGTCCGCCTTCGCCTGCCTGCTCGGCGATGCCGACCAGCGAGATCGCCGAGAGAATGCTGGCGGCGGCCGGCGCATCGGTGACGGTCAGCCCGTCGATCGCCAGATCGCCGCGGTAGCTTCCGGCCGCGCCGGCCGGGTCGAGCCGCAGGTCGAGCGCGCCGCCCCCGGCCTTAATGCGGTCGTCAGCTGATTTGCGCAACAGCGCCAACTTGGGTGGGAAAGGGGAGCTGCGGTCATCAGCTGAGTTTTGCAATGGCGGCCGTTTAAATTAAAATAGGTCGAATTCGCAGTCAGTAGAAGTATTATGGCATTTTTCTTCCGCAAAGAGTGCTTGGAGGCTTGACAACTTTGCGTTCAAAAGTAATGTTTTTTTAAAAATAATTGGTCTCTCATCTGCATTTTCGCTTGCGACCGAAAATAGTGTTGCCATGTCCGCCAAGCGTTGATTGAGCCTATCTATGTATTGCAGTTGCAATATATCTTCTTCTTTGAGGTGCGCGCTTTTTTCCAGTGTTGCGGAAAGTGATTTTTGTATATTCAAGCAGTCGGCACTGCATTCGTCAATTATATTTGAAGAAATTTCCACGAATTTCTTTGTACACAAGGATTTCATTATAGTCGCCCGACAACGGCTTCAATGCATTTTTTAAGATCTAGTGGTTGAAATGGTTTCTTTATGAAGTTATTCATTCCAAGCTTTTTCCCGTTATCTATGATTTGTCGCTCCGCGCGGCCAGTTATGAGAATGAAGCCGATACCTTTTGTTTTCGGTGTGGCTCTAACTGAATGAAGCAACTGGAGGCCATCCATTCCTGGCATGTTGAAGTCAGAAATTATCAAATGAACTGGAGATTTTTCTAGGCCTTGTTGCGCAAATCGAGGGGATTCATCTTGCGCGGCCGGGCTGGCCCGACCGGCTGCTCTCGGGGATCGCCGATGCGCTTCTGGCACTGCCGGGGCTCCTCCTCGTGCTGATCGTGCTGGCCATCGTGCCGGGCACCGCCACGGGATTCTGGATCGGCCTGTCGCTGGTCCTTTGGGTGGAGTTCTTCCGCCTCGCCCGCGCCGCCACCCGCGAGATCCTGGCCTCTCCCGCGGTCGAGGCCTCGCGTCTGCTCGGCTTCGGGCCGGCCTATCTGTTCCGCACGCATCTGTGGCCCGAAATCGCGCCGATGATGCTGACCGCCGCGGCCTTCGGCACGGCCACCGCGATCATGGGCATCGCCGCGCTCGGCTTCGTCTCGGTGGGCATGCGCGCGCCGCAAGCCGAGCTGGGGCTGATGATGGTCGAGCTCCTGCCCTACTGGCACGAGGCGCCGCTGGCGATCCTCGCGCCGGTCTTCGCCACCTTCGCCCTGCTTCTGGGCCTCACCCTCATTGCCGGGAGCCGCGGGACATGACGCTGCTGACTGCCCAAGGGATCTCCGTCGCCTCCGGCGGCGAAACGCTGGTCGAGCCGGTCGACCTGGAGCTGCGGCCGGGCGAGCCTCTGGTCATCCTCGGCGAGACCGGCTCCGGCAAGAGCCTGCTGGCGCAGGCCGTGATGGGCGTGCTGCCGCCGGAGCTGTCGGCACGCGGGCAGGTCACGCTCGGGGCCGCGCAGCTCGAGAGCGCAGCGCCAGGATGTCGCCCGGCACCACGGTCACCCAATGGCCGTCCTGGCCGAACATCGCCTCGCCCTCGAGCAGCATCAGCAGGACCGCCTGCGGCGCGGCCTCCTGCGCGATCTCGGCCGCGCCCCGCTCCACCGCATGCGGCGAGACCCTGAGCTCGGCAAAGCGCATCAGCCCGGCTGCGCAGTTGCGCTGCACCGCATGGAGCGTGCCCGCGGTCGCCGAATGGCAGCGGACGCCCAGCACATGGGTGCGGGTATGGGACTCCCACTGCGCGACCTGCTCGGCAGGGGGATAGGCCGCGGTGTCGATGCGCGGGCCCTGGGGCGTGTGTCGTCCGGGAAATGTCATGTCGTTTGATACCAAGTCGTACGGAATCTCTGCAAGCCGCTAGCATGGGGCCCGTTCCGGGATCACCCCCCACTTTCGGACAGGGGCTGTGCGCGGCGCAGCGCGGATGTCCTGTCGGCGCAAAGGGTTGGTCCCGTGGCGCCAAGACGGCGCCGCCGCCCGGCCCTAGATGTCGCTGGACGCAATATCGAAGGCGGCCCGGCTTCACGGTCCGGCGCCGCCGCCTGCCGCAGGGGAGACCTCACCACATGCAGAACGCGCAGAAGCCCGGCAAGCGGCGCAAGGTCCTGGCCGGGGTGGCGGTTGCCGCGATCCTCGCCGCCGGGGCGGGGGGGTGGGTCCTGCTGTCGCCGGTCACCCCGCGCCGTGCGCCAGGGTCCATCTCGCCCCGCGCGGCCTCGGCATGCTGCGGGCGCTGCCGAAGGACGGCTTCGGCGAAAGCCGCGTGGTCCCGGTCCGCACCGGCAGCAGCGTCGATCCCGGCGGCCGCACCCTGCGCTTCCTGATCACGCCCCATGTCCGCTGGCCCGAGACGCAATGCACCTATCCCGAAGAGGACTCGCTCCTCTTCACCTGCGACCTCCTGGGCTGCCATTTCTGCGACGGGCGGCTGTTCAGCGACGCGGCGGGCGACGTCCGGTTTGCCTTCGAGTGCCATTTCGACCACATCATGCGGCCGTTCCGGCGGCACGTGTCCGAGGCGCTCGACCTGATCCAGCCTTTGGACTTCTCGGTGACCGCCCCCGCCCATGGTCCGGTGCCGCGCAGCCATCCGCGGGACGACATCGTCCATTGCCGGCGGCTGCTGACCAAGCGGCTGGCCTCGGAGGTCACCCAGAAGACCCTGCTGATCTTCCATGCCAGCGCCTATGGCCGCCGCGGTGGCCGGGGGCGCCTCGGAAAACCCGGAGGTCCGCGTCACGCTCTACGATCACGCCGCCGCCGAGGCCGCGCCCTTCCCCGACCTGACCGAGGAGGCCGACGGCATCGTCCCGGGCACGCCGACGGTCAACGGCGATGCGGTCCGGCCGGTCTGGCACCTGCTGGCGCTGCGCGCCGGGATCGAGGGGGTCCGGGGCGGCAGGCTCGATCCAGAGCCGCGGCCCGCACTCCGGGCAGGCCACCGGCTGGGCGTGGAAGCGGCGGTCGGCGGGGTCGGCATATTCGGCGGCGCAGGCCTCGCACATCGGAAAGGCCGCCATCGTGGTCTGGCCGCGGTCATAGGGCAGCCCGGTCAGGATGGTGAAGCGCGGCCCGCAATGCGTGCAATTGGCAAAGGCATAGCCATGGCGGCGGTCGGCCGGGTCCAGGATCTCGGCGAGGCAGGCCGGACAGGTCGCGGCATCGGGGGTCACCCGCGTCTCGGCCCCCGCCGCACCGGAAGCGGCGATCACGAAGCCCTGCGGCGGGTCGAAGGCGCAGGGGGCGGTCTCGACCGCGTCGATCCGGGAGAGCGGCGGGCTTTCGGCCTGCAGCGCGGCGAGGAAGCCGGCCAGATCGCCGCCCAGGGCACGGACCAGCACGCCCTCGGCATCGTTGCGCACCTCGCCCGAGACGCCGAAGCGCTGCGCCAGCTGCCAGACGAAGGGGCGGAACCCCACCCCCTGGACCTGGCCGCGGACCCGGATCTGCAGTCCGTCGCTCAATGGACGGTGCAATTCATGCAGGGGTCGAAGCTGCGCACGATATGCTGGACGGAAAGCGGCGTCTCCTCGCCCTCGGCCACCGGCGCGCCGACCAGCGCGGCCTCGACCGGGCCGGGCGTGCCGGCGGGCAGAGATCGACCGGCTCCGCGGGCGCCGCCGCGGCGCCGAGGAAGCGTTGCGCAAGCTGGCGCCGCAGCCCCTCCGCCCCCGGCGCCAGCTTGCGCAGGAAGAACCGGTCCGAACCCATCACCGCCGCCGCCTGGTCGTCATGGAACGACACCGGCATCCCGTAATCCGAAAAGATCAGCTGGGTCAGGATCCGTTCGGACCGCTCCGCAGCGGGCACCAGATGCGCCACCACCGTCTGGAAGAAGGTCTCGTCCGGGATCCAGCTCGTCCGGAAGAACCGCGGCACCTCGGGACGGGACCGGCAGAAGGCCAGCACCGCCTCCGCCGTCCGCCGCCGCAGCGCCCACCATTGCGATCCGATCCGGAGCGGCAGGCCGGCAGGCAGCCGCCGCTCCAGCCCCAGCCGCTGCTGCCAGCGCCAGCAGGCGCGGAAGAGCCGCGGATGGCGGCGCTCGTTGACCGGATGGCGGTAAAGCACCCGCTCGGCCCGGAGCCCGGTCTTGATCCAGCCCGAGCGGAAGAAATCCCGGGCCTCGATATGGTCGCAGGCGGAGGCCTCCAGATGCGCGCGCAGCTCGCAGAGCGGGCGCAGCGGCATGCAGTCCCCCGACAGCAGCACCAGATGCCCGGCCCCGGGCGCAACCGTCAGCGCGCGGCGCATCATCGCCAGCGTCGCCTCGACCAGCGACCACTGCCCCCAGGCAGCACCCACATCGGCGGAACGCGGAACGTCTCCGTGACCACGGCCGGCACGGGACCATGGACGTCGGTCCGGCCGAGCTTCCAGTCGGTCCGGCCGGAGCAGGGATGCCACGGCCTCGGGCTGCAGATAAGCGCCACGGCGGGACGGAGCGTCCAGTCCCCGGGCAGCCCGACATGCCGAAGTTCGAGCGTGCCGAACTCGATCCAGCGGATCGGCTTCGGCGAAGAACGTGCTGCAGGCGGCGGCAGGTCGATGCAGCCTTGGCGCGGCCGGGCCGCTCGGTGGCGACATGCGCGAGGGTCACCGTCCGGGCGCCGATCATGCCCAGCAGGATGAGGCGGGACCTGCCCAGCGGGACATGCGGGGCAAGCGCCTTCTGCAGGCCGGCGCGAGCGCGGATATCCAGCGGGCGGTTCCCTTGGCGCGGTCGAGCCCGCCAGGAGCCGCCCTCCCGCCGATCGCCGCCACCCCAAGTCAACCGGTGCCGTGCAGTCCGGCCAAGTTCATCCGCTGAGCGCGTCAGGATCTGATATCGTCAAGGGAGCGAAGCCAAAAACGTGGCAACATCACCCGTCAGGCAGACCTCGGGAGCCGCATGGCGTCGAAGGGGCCGAGCTGGTCGGGCATGCTCCTCGAGCGGCCGTTGAAGGTGCGCTCGCCGACATGCGCCGCGTGCGCCTGGATGCGCGCGAGCCGGCGGCATGGGCGGCGCCGACGACCCCGGCCTGCGGGTCTGCGAAAAGCACCGGCGCGCAATCCGCGGTCAGGATCATCAGCACCACGCCCGGCGTTGCGGTGGCGACGGCATCGGCTTCGGGCAGGGGCTTCGAGGTCGGGCCGTCCACGGCGACGGCATCGGCGGAATGCACTTGGTTCACCCCGGCGAGGTCCTCGGGGCGGGCCTCGAGCGCGCCTGCGACGCGGGCGCGGTTGATATGGACCACCTCGGACTGGTCGGAGGAGCCGAAGCCGCAGTTCAGCCCCGAATAGATTCCCGAAGAGGCCCCACCCTTGCGGGTGAAGAAGCCGTGGCGGAAGGGCGAAAGCAAGTCGGAAGTGATGATCTCTAGGGCCATGGATGCAGTCCGGGGAGCGGCGGGCTTCCGGGAGAAGCGATGCCGAGCGACTTGAACACCGTTCCCATTTCGTCCGGATGGGTCAAGCGCCGATGTGCCGCGACCAGCGTGTCGAGCGGCTTGCCGTCGAGTCCGCGCGCCAGCGCCTGGGCGCGCTGGGTGATTCCGAGCCGTTCGAGGAACACGCCCTGCGGCACCATCGGCGAGACCGCGCAGTCCCGGCCGGCGTGGGCCAGCGCCTCGAAATCGACATGGGCGGTCAGATCGGCCTCGCCGGGATGCGCCAGCGGATCGGCCCGCTCGTGGCGGCGCACCGCCTGCCGGCTGCGCGATGCGCTGCGCGGCGGGCAGGACCTCCCGGCGCAGGCGCAGAGCGCAGGCCTCGTCCCGGCGCTGCTGACCGCCGCCGCCTTCACTTGGGCCAATCCGCATGTCTATCTCGACACGCTCGGGCTGATCGGAGCCGTCTCCACCCAGTACCAAGGCGCCGCGAAGGCCGCCTTCGCGCTCGGCGCCATCGCGGCCTCCTTCGTGTTCTTCTTCTCTCTGGGCTACGGCGCGCGCCTCCTCGCGCCGGCGATGCGGAGCCCGCGGGCCTGGCGCCGTCTCGACCTGGCAATCGCCGCGGTGATGCTGGCGCTCGCCGCAAACCTTCTCCGCGGGCTCGCCGCCTGAGCCTGCAGGTTGTCCCCGAGATCCGGACACCCTGCCAATCGTTCCGCCAGCGAGTGCGGGGATGGAGGGCGGGGCCGGCAAACGGACAAACGACAGCGCCGCGTTCGAGGCATGAGGAGGATCAGAAATCGATCCGGGGGATCGACTTCCCCGCGATTGGGTCGCCCCGGCGGCGCTCGGGAGCGATGCGGCGGCCGCCGAGCCAGTGGCGAAGCGCGGCATGCGTCAGACAGCGACCGACATCTGGCGCGAGGGGCCGCCCGCCACCGGTCCAAGGGCGTTGCCCGCCCTCGGGCAATCGAGGGGGTGGCCAAGGCGAAGGCTGCCGGGAAGGAGGGACGCCTTTGCGGGCCGGCGCCTGCCCGGAATCACGGGGGCTGCGGGGAGCTCGATGGCGCGGCCGCCGCCGGAGGTGAGGAACCCGGTCAGCTCTTCCAAGGTGGGCTCCAGCGCGGCCCCGAGAAGCCCGCATTCCCAGACCGTCGCGACCCGCCAGCCAGCCTCGAGCAGCAGGCTGCGGTTGCGGGCGTCGCGCGCGACATTGCCCTCGAATTTCGCGGCCCAGTACTCCGCGCGGCTCGCGGGCGTCGAGGCCCGCGGACAGCCTTCATGGCGGTGCCAGAAGCAGCCATGCACGAAGACGGCCGTGTTCCACTTGCGCAGCACCAGATCGGGCGAGCCGGGCAGCTTGCGCACATCGACGCGGAAACGGAACCCGGCGGCATGCAGCGCCCGGCGCAGCGCCAATTCGGGTTTCGTGTCCTTGCGACGGATCGCGGCCATCATCCGCGACCGCACCTCGGGCGTGACGGTATCGGCCATGTTGCTGCCTCCTGCCGTTTCCCGGAGCCTAGGCGATCCGGCGCGGCAGGGAAACCGGGCCGTCGCTCAGAGCGGCGGCGGGCGGAAACCGGGGGCGACCTCCCCGCCGATTGCCATCAGCGCGGCCTCCGATCCCGGCGGGCCGATCAGCTGCATTCCGACCGGCAGCCGTCCCGCGACCGGGGCCGGGAAGGCCAGCGCCGGCAGGGCAGCGCGCGGCGCGGCTCGATCTCGAGGAGCGGCGCCACCGTGCGGCTCTGGCGCGCCCAGTCGGCGCCGTCGGACAGGAACAGCCCGTTGCCGAGCAGCGGCCCCAGCGCCCCGGCCAGATGCGGCGATTTCGGAAAATCGTCCGGCCGCTCCTGCAGAACGGTGCGGATCAGCCCGGGATCGTTGACGACATAGGAGCGGAAGAACGGCGTGCGGAACTCGGCCATCTTGGCGCGGTAGAGCCGCGGCGACTGGGCCGAGAGGATGTCCTTGCGCAACAGCGACAGGAAGCGCAGCGGCCCGATCCGTCCGCCCCGACCGGGCGGTTTCGGCGGCAGGCCGGTCACCGCGCCGCCTCCGGGCGCAGATCCGCCGCGATCCGTCCCGGAGACGGGGCCCGCCCGGAGAACACCTCCTCCAGCCGCTCCGGCCCGCAGGCGGTGCGGACCCAGTCGAAGCCCGAGGGATCATCGAAGGCGCAGAGATACTGGTGATGGCGGCGGAAGAAGCGGAAGGTCATGGCCCTGCGTCTAGCGGGCGAGAGGCTGCGCGAATACGCGGCGGACAGCACCAGCGGACCGCCGCCCGCCCCCGAGACCGCCGCCGGATCGCAGAGCGCGAAGCAGCACGGGTCGCCCGGCGCAGTGACGTCGACCCAGGGCGTGCCGCCCTCTGCAACCGTTGCCGCTGGAGGACATCCCGCGCGGCGATCCGGTGGCGGCGGCCGTCGAGGCCGTGGCTGCGATGGACGAAACCGTGCTGCCGCTGCAGGGGCCGCCGGGCACCGGAAAGACCTATGTCACCGCCCGCGCGATCCTGGCGCTGGTCCGGCAGGGCCGGCGCGTGGCGGTCAGCTCCAACAGCCACGAGGCGATCCGCAACGTCCTGAGCGGCTGCGTGGCCGCGCTGGAGCCCGGCGATGCGGTCAGCCTTGCCCACAAGACCGGCAGCGAGGACGGCTATCCGGCCGGGAGCCCGGTCGCCCGCGTGGCGCGCAACGACGATCCGCGGCTGCTGCAGGCCGATATCGCCGGCGGCACGGCCTTCCTCTTCGCCCGGCCCGAATTCGAGCAGGCCTTCGACTGGCTCTTTGCCGACGAGGCCGGGCAGGTGAGCCTCGCCAACATGGCGGCGATGGGACGCGCGGCGCGCAACATCGTGCTGGTCGGCGATCCGGCGCAGCTGCCGCAGGTGATCCAGGGGGCGCATCCCGAACCGGCCGGGCTTTCCTGCCTCGACTGGATGCTCGGCGGCGCAGCCACGGTGCCGCCGGAGCGCGGCCTGTTCCTGCCGGTGTCGCGCCGGATGCATCCTGCGGTCTGCGGCTTCGTCTCGGAGCAGATCTATGGCGGGCGGCTGGCGGCCCATCCGGATGAGGGCCGGCTGGCCGCGCCGCACCGTTCCTCGGACATTCTCGGCGGGGTCTCGGCAGAGGTCGCCGCCCGCACCGGCATTCCCGAGGGCACCCCGGTCGCCTGCGGCATCCATGACAGCAACGCCTCGCTCTACCCGCATCTGCTGGGCCGCGAGGGCGCCTTCTCGGTCGTCTCCACCGGCACCTGGGTGGTCGCCATGGCGATCGGCGCCGCGCCGCGGGACCTCGATCCGGCGCGCGACACGCTGGTCAATGTCAACGCGATGGGCGACCCGGTGCCGTCGGCGCGGTTCATGGGCGGGCGCGAATACGAGATCGTCCGCCAAGGATCGGCGGCCGTCCCGACGGAGGCCGACCGAAGGTCGGTTCTGGGCGGGCTGATGCTGCTGCCCTCGGTCGAGCCCGGCAGCGGTCCCTTCCCTGGCGTCTGCGGCGGCTGGACCGCCCCGCCACCCACCGAAGGCGCCCGGATGCTGGCCCTGTCCTGGTACCTGGCGCTGATGACCGATACCTGCCTCGATCTGGTCGGCGCCCAGGGCCCGGTGATCGTCGAGGGTCCCTTCGCGGCCAATCCGGATTACCTGGAGATGCTGGCCGCGCTGCGTCCCGGCGGCGTCGAGACCGCGGCCTCGGCCACCGGCACCAGCATCGGCGCGGCGCTGCTGCTGCTGCCGGATGCCCCGCCGCGGGCGGCAGCAGGATCAGCGCGGCCAGCGTGGCGACATAGAGCAGCCCGATCATCAGCCAGCGGGCCTGGCGCGGCGCCTTCAGCGCCCAGCCGGCCAGCCAGATCGCGGCGGCGGCGGCGAGGAACAGGATCATCGCGGCGCCTCCGTCAGGGGCATCCGGGTGCGGGCGCAGGGCATGGGACGGTCCTTTCCGGCTCGGCTAGGTTCCCTGTCTGCCCCCGGAAAGGCCTGCGATCAATGGGCGAAAGGGGTCATTCGGCCGGAACGCGCACCAGCGCGAAGGCCTCCTTGACCAGCGGGTCGAGCCCGTCGCCGCCCGCTTCCATATGGGCCGCCAGCTGCTGGCGGTCGATCATCTGCTCGTTCGACAGCTTGTGGCTCTGCTTGCCGGCCAGATAGACCATGCCCGCGCCCGCGCCGCCGCCGGTGAAGCCGACATCGGTCATCAGCGCCTCGCCCGGCCCGTTGACCACGCAACCGATGATGCTGAGGCTCATCGGCGTCTTGATATGCTCGAGACGCTTCTCCAGGACCTCGACGGTCTTGATCACGTCGAAGCCCTGCCGCGCGCAGCTCGGGCAGGAGATGATGTTGACGCCGCGATGGCGCAGGCCCAGGGATTTCAGGATCTCGTAGCCGACCTTGACCTCCTCGACCGGATCGGCCGAGAGCGAGACGCGGATCGTGTCGCCGATGCCCATCCACAGGAGGTTGCCGAGCCCGATGGCCGACTTGATCGTGCCGGAGACCAGCCCGCCCGCCTCGGTCACGCCCAGATGCAGCGGACAGTCGGTCGCCTCGGCCAGCGCCTGGTAGGCGGCGGCGGTCAGGAACACGTCGGAGGCCTTCACCGAGACCTTGTATTCGCGGAAATCATTGTCCTCGAGGATGCGGATATGCTCCAGCGCCGAAGCCACCATCGCGTCGGGGCACGGCTCGCCGTACTGCTCCAGCAGATGGCGCTCCAGCGAGCCCGCATTGACGCCGATGCGGATCGAGCAGCCATGGTCCTTGGCGGCCTTGATGACCTCCTTGACCCGCTTCTCGTCGCCGATATTGCCCGGATTGATCCGCAGGCAGGCGGCGCCCGCCTCGGCCGCCTCGATGGCGCGCCTGTAGTGGAAATGGATGTCGGCGACGATCGGCACCGGGCTTTCGCGCACGATCTCCTTCAGCGCCTTGGTCGCCGCCTCGTCCATATCGTCGAGCAGGTCGAGAAGAAGGCGGCCGAGATCGACGCAGCGGCCGAGGTCGAGGCGGCGGAGTAGCAGGCCCGCGGCCGGGCTCAGTCCCGGCCTTTTTCCGGAGGGATTGCATGTCGGCACGCAAGTACCGGCTGGGGCGGATGGCGGCGTGGCTGCTGTCGCTCCTCGGATGGGGGATCATGGCGGGCGGCGGCGTTGCCGTCGCTCTCGGGATGTTCCAGGTGATCGCGATGGGCACGCGCGACCTGGCGACGCTCGCGCCCTATCTCGGCGGCGGCTTCGCGGTGCTGCTGAACGGCCTCTTCATGGTGGCGGGCGCGCAGCTGATGCTGGCGGTCTTCGACATCGCCCTGTCGGGGCGGGCGCTGGTGCTCAGCGTGCCGGGCCAGCCCGCGGCCCCCGCGAGCGGCGCCGCGCGGCGGCCGACCAGCACGACATTCGCGCCTTCGGCCGAGAACCGGCGCGCCGCCGCTGCCCCCATGCCCGTGCCTGCGCCGGTCACGATCACGGTCTTGTCCTCGAAACGGGTCATTCGGCTCTCCTTTTCCGTCGCTTGCGGGGCGGCCGCCCCGCTCCGGGGAAAACCGCGCGGCGCGGCCGGTTGTTCCGCCATCCGGAGTTTCCAGCGCAAAGGAAGCAGGCAGCCCGCCCTTCCGGAACCGGCCGGGACGCGGATTTGTCGCGGCTCCCCTTGCACGCCCGCGGCATATGTTGCATCCCGAAGCTGAAAGACCGAAGGACGGACATGGCGGACGGAACGATGGATATGAGTGCAAAGCCGACCGAGGAGATCTCGGTCCGCGAGGTTTTTGGCATCGACACCGATATGAAGGTGAAAGGCTTTGCCGAAGGCTCGGACCGCGTTCCGGATCTGGATCCGACCTACAAGTTCGATCCGGACACCACGCTGGCGATCCTCGCGGGCTTCTCGCATAACCGCCGCGTGATGATCCAGGGCTATCACGGCACCGGCAAATCCTCGCATATCGAGCAGGTCGCGGCGCGGCTGAACTGGCCGGCGGTGCGGGTGAACCTCGACAGCCACATCAGCCGGATCGACCTGATCGGCAAGGACGCGATCAAGCTCAAGGACGGCAAGCAGGTCACCGAGTTCCAGGAAGGCATCCTGCCCTGGGCGCTGTCGAATCCCTGCGCGATTGTCTTCGACGAATACGATGCCGGCCGCGCCGACGTGATGTTCGTGATCCAGCGCGTGCTGGAAGCCGACGGCAAGCTGACGCTTCTCGACCAGAACCGCGTCCTGACCCCGCACCCGGCCTTCCGTATCTTCGCGACGGCGAACACCGTGGGCCTCGGCGACACGACCGGCCTCTATCACGGCACCCAGCAGATCAACCAGGGCCAGATGGACCGCTGGTCGCTGGTCGCCACGCTGAACTACCTGTCGCATGATGCCGAGACCAACATCGTGCTGGCGAAGAACCCGCATTACAACACCGCCGCGGGGCGCAAGCAGATCGGCCAGATGGTGACCGTCGCCGACCTGACCCGGACGGCCTTCATGAACGGCGACCTCTCGACGGTGATGAGCCCGCGGACCGTGATCGCCTGGGCGCAGAACGCGGAAATCTTCCGCAACATCGGCTATGCCTTCCGGCTGTCCTTCCTCAACAAGTGCGACGAGCTGGAGCGCCAGACGGTGGCCGAGTTCTACCAGCGCTGCTTCGACGAGGAACTGCCCGAGAGCGCGGCGTCGCTGTCGGTCTGACCCGCCGCCTGCACGGCCACGTTTCCGAAACCGCCCCGGTCCTGCCGCGGGCGGTTTTCCTTTTCCGGGCGCCTTCCCCTACATCTGCGGCAGGACGGACCGGATCTTCTGCAGCTCGGAATAGGAATAAGGGGCCTTCCCGCCCCCCTTGTCGGCCTTCTGGTAGCTGGACTGCGCCTTCAGGATCTCGACGCCGATCGCATCGAAGCTGGCTTTCAGCGGCAGGAACGGGTTCACGGTGCCGAAGGCTTCCCAGTAATAGATCCGCCACGTCACCGAATTGTTCTTCTTGAAGAAGGCGATCAGCTTCTGCTCGCAGGAGTCCGGATAGGTCTCGCCATGGACGGTCATGGCCACGCTGGGCGCCGCGTCAATGCTCCGGCACGGCGAACTGGTCAGGAAGATCTCGCAGCTCTTGGGCGGCTTTTGCCTTCTTTGCCAATAGGCCTGCATGCAGGCCTTCCAGCTGGCGATCATCACCATCTCGGCATGGGCGCTGGCCCCGTCCAGCTTGCCCGCATCACCCTGGCAAAAATTGCTGATCCCCGCCGCGGACAGGCTCGGGGCGCTCAGGAAATCAAAGTAGATCGCGCCGCCGATGCCCAGCACCAGGCCGATCTGGTTCGGCCCGCGCTTCGACACGGCCCCGCAGGCGGATGTCAGGGTGTCGTGCTGCGCCATTTGCTCCCTCCCGCAACCGGACTTGCCCCAAGGCTAGCGGCACCTACCCCTGCGTCAAAGGGAATATTCTCCGGGGGAAGCCATCCACACCCATCCCCCGAAAACAGAAAGGCCCGCCGGAACGGCAGGCCTCTTCGGTTCGGATGCCGGATGTCCGGGCTGAGGATCAGGCGCGGACGCGGATCGCCAGCACCGTGAAGTAGAAGGCGATGATCCCGAGGCAGACCGGGTTGGTGACGATGGAAGAAACGAAATCGAACATGGCACGATACTCCGTGTGCGGTTGGGGCAAGGCGCAAGTAGGGCGGGCGCCGTTACTGCCCGGTTAAGTCCGCCCGGGCGCGTGCACACCTAGTTAGCAATTCCTTGCCGGGCAAGGCCGCCAGCGTGGGGTCAGGCTTGCCCCAGATGCATGACTGCGCGGCAGCCCCGCCCGGCCCCGCTCAGCCGTCCAGCGCCCAGACATCCGCCTCCAGCCAGCAGCCATCGCCGATCCGGTGGTCCTCTGGACTGTCATGGGTGATCAGCCAGGTGCCGTCCTGCCAGCGCACCAGCCCCTCGGGATTGTCGGTATCGCCCTTGTAGGGCAAGGCCTTGGCCAGCCCGACCTCCTCCGCGCCGCGCACGCCCGGGGCGCGCGCCTTGGTGCCGTCCGTCCAGCGCCAGATGGCCGAGCGCCCGCCCGAGGCCAGGGGCGTGCCGGTCAGCACCAGGATGTCGTCGCCGTCGAGCGCCAGGTCGCGCACGCCATGGCCGCCGAGCGGCAGCAGGTGCTTGACGTAGCGCCGCTCGCCGTCGATCTTGCGCGGCTTCAGCCAGCCGTCCGAGGTCTCCTTGATCCGCAGTTCCAGGATCACCGAATGGCCGCGCAGCACGGGACCGCGCAGCCCCAGCCAGACCCGGTCGCCGCGCGCCGCGATGCCCTCGATGTCGAGCCCGTTATCCTTCGACGGGATCTCCAGGAACGCCCCCAGATGCGGATCCCCGGCCAGCCATTTGCGCAGCCGCCCCAGCTTCTTCGGCTTAAGCATCCCCGCCTTGCGCGGCCCGTCCTTCTTCACCGGCACCGGCCCGTCCGGCCCGACGTCAAGCGGCACCCGGCCGAGGAACTGGCGGTTCTCGTCCCATTTGATCCCGGCCATGTCCTCGAGCCGCTCGTCCGGATCGTCATCGGGATCGGGCTTGCCGCGCTTCAGCGACTGCGAGCCGGTGATCCACAGCCAGTCGCCGTCGACCGCCAGCCCCTCGATGTCCATCTCGCCCTCCGGCCCGCCCGGCAGATCGAAAATCTCGCCGAGCGAGAAATGCGCGTGGTTGCCCCAGCCCTCCTCGTCGGGCGTCAGCCGCTCGATCCCGGCGGTCTCGTCGCAGCTCAGCAGCAGCGCCTCGCCGTGGCGCGTGGCGGTGGAGATGTCGAGATGCACCTCTTCCTCATGGGCGTCGGGGTCGAAGGTCAGCCGCACCTGGCCGATCGGCTTGCCCCGGGTCGTCCTGCGCTTGCTCGTCTTGGCTTTGGTCATCGCACTTTTCCTTTCGGTTCCCCCGGACAATCCGCGCCCCTGCCGCGCGGTTCCCGCGCAAGCGCCGCAGACGGGACGGATTGCGCAACCGCCCCGCGCGGACTAGATCCCGGACATCATGCCTGAGACCGAACTGAAATTCGCCCTCGACGCCGCCGCCTTCGCGCATCTGCGCGCCCGGCTGGATCAGCTTGGCGCACCCGAACGCCGCATTCTCCACAGCGTCTATTTCGACACCCGCAAGCTCCGGCTGAAGAAGGCCGGGGTCGCGCTCAGGATGCGGCGCGACGGCGAGCGCTGGATCCAGACGGTGAAGGCCAAGGCCCGCAACCATGGCGGGCTGCAGCGCGCCGAGGAGGCCGAGGCCGATATGCCCGACGCGCTGATCGACCTCACCGCCATCCCCGACGAGACGCTGCGGGTGACCGTGCAGGCCGCGCTGAAGGGGCGGATGCTGCAGCCGGTCTGCGAGACCCGGATGGAGCGCCTGCTGCTGGTGGTCCATGGCGCGGAGGGCGCGGCGGTCGAAGTGGCGCTCGACGAGGGGCTGATCGCCGCCGGGGACCGTGCCGAGACCTTCCGCGAGCTGGAGCTGGAGCTGAAATCCGGCCCGCTTTCCGCGCTTTACGAGCTGGCCGCCGATCTGCTTCCCGAGACCGGGGCGGTACCCTCGATGCTGTCGAAATCCGAGCGCGGCTATCTCCTGGCCGCCGAGGGCCGCATCCATCCCCCGGCCGTGCCGCATCCCGCCGCCGAGGTGGCGGTCGCGCGCAGCCAGACGGCGGGCGAGGCACGCGCTCGGCAAGCCGAGTTTTCCGACGGAATGGGCCGTGGCCGACCGCGGCTATCTCGGACACAAGATTGCCGCCGCAAAGGTGCTGACCAGCGGTCAGCGCCGCGGCGTGACGCCGAAGCCGGCGGCCGATTTGCGTCGGCGCTCGGCCATCGAATCCGAGACCGGCCACAGCGCGGCGCCGAACGCCACCGGTCCCCTTCAGCTGGCGCGCTGCCCGCTGAAGGGGACCGGTGGCGACGCGATCTTCGCCGCGCCCTGCGGCTGCGGCCACGACATCCGCAAGGTCCCCGCCCGCCTCCGGCCATTTGGGCCTGGCTCAACGCAGCCATCGTCGTGTCCATGACCGCAGATCGGCCCCCTGACCGGGACTGTGCCGCCGCCTGATGCAGGTGTTCGGGATCGACGCGTCAGCCCGCCCGCCGGGTGACCGGCGGCGGTCAGCCCCGTGGGATCGGCGGCGACCGAGAGCACCCGGACCAGAAGGCGGCGGCATTCGACAGGCGCCCGGGCCGGCCGGCCATCGGCAATCATCCTCACCACATGGCCAAGGAATGCCGCCTGCCCGGGGACGTCCAAGTCCGCAGGGTCAGCCCGAGCAGCTGGCCCCGCCGAGGACGCAGAACTTGGCGCAGTGGGGGTGGTTCAGGGCGACATCGCCTTCGGCTTCCTCCAGCGTCGCGCCCAGCTCGAATTCCGCGTCATAGGGCAGGAGGGTGCAGGCCAGGACCGCGGGCCGCTCGGCGCCGCGGCGCTTGACCACCATGCGCGAGGAGGCGCACATCACGCTGTCCGGGGATTTGCCGAGGATGTCCCAGCAGGCCGTGGTGATCTCGGGCACGTCGGCGGTCTCGTCCATCTCGGGGAAGAGCACGCAGGCCGAAGGGTCCCCGGCTTCGATCGGATAGTGCCGCATCGCGAAGAGCCGGGCGAAGCCCGCGCGGGCCTCTGCCTCGGTCTCGCCCCACATGGTGCGCCCGGCCACTGCCATGGCGATGCCCTGGTCGCGCAGCCAGTCCATGCCGTCGAGCGTCTTGCCGTAGCTGCCGGCGCCGCGCTCCTCGTCATGCTGCGCCTCGCCGTAATGGTCGAGCGAAATCCGCAGCGTCAGCTTCGCCGGATAGGCCGCGTTCAGCCGCTTGAGCCCGTCCTGCACCCGCGGCCGCATCATCGGCTGCATCGCGTTGGTCAGGATCAGCACCTCGTAGCCGCGGGCCAGCGCGGCCTCCGCCATGGCGATCATGTCGGGATTCATGAAGGGCTCGCCGCCGGTGAAGCCGATCTCGCGCACGCCCCAGCGCCGCTGGCCGAGCTGGTCGAGGAAGTCCCCGACCTCCGCCAGCGACAGGTATTCCAGCCGGTCGTTGGTCGGCGAGCTCTCGATGTAGCAATGCGTGCAGGCGATGTTGCAAAGCGTGCCGGTATTGAACCACAGTGTCGTCGGGTCGCGGAGGGCGACAGTTGCGCGGGGTTCGCCTTTAGCGGTAACATCGCGCTGCCGGAACTTGTTTCCGCGGGCGGAAATGGCGTGATCGGGCTGGTCTTTCATCGGTCCCCCTGACTGCTCCGCGGAACATATCCCGCCTGCGGGGATCGGCAAAGCATCGGAAGGCTCCTCTGTCGGAGCTGTGAACAGGCACTAGTTGCAAGCGCCCCGCACCGCCGGGGCAGGAATATGGGGCAGGATCATGGCAGCACGCATCATTCCGGTCGAGGATTTCGACCTGGTCATCTTCGGCGGGACCGGCGATCTCGCCCGCCGCAAGATCCTTCCCGGTCTCTACCGGCGCTTCGTCACCGGCCAGATGCCGCCCGAAGCGAAGATCATCGGCGCGGCGCGCGGCGACATGGACGCCGAGGGCTACCGCGACTTCGTGCGCGCGGCGCTGCATGAATTCCTGCCCGCCGGGGATTGCCGTCCGGGCGACGTGGCGCAGTTCCTCGACCGGCTGGATTTCCAGAGCGTCGACGCCAAGGGCGAGGGCGGCTGGAACGAGATGAAGCCGAAGCTTCGCGAAGGCGTGGTGCGGGCCTTCTACTTCTCGGTCAGCCCGTCGCTGTTCGGCGACATCGCGGAACGGCTGCGCACCCACGGGCTGGCGCTGCGCGACAGCCGCATCGTGGTGGAGAAGCCCTTCGGCCATGACCTGGCCTCGGCCAAGGCGCTGAATGCCGAACTGGCGGAGCATTTCGCGGAAGACCAGATCTACCGGATCGACCACTATCTCGGCAAGGAAACCGTCCAGAACCTGATGGCCGTGCGCTTCGGCAACATCCTGTTCGAGCCGCTGTGGAACCACCAGTACATCGACAACGTCCAGATCACCGTCGCCGAGACCGTGGGCGTGGGCGGCCGCGGCAGCTATTACGACCACTCGGGCGCGATGCGCGACATGGTGCAGAACCACATCATGCAGCTGATCTGCCTGATCGCGATGGAGCCGCCCGCGAAGATGGACCCGGATGCGGTGCGCGACGAGAAGCTGAAGGTGATCCGCGCGCTCGATCCGGCGACGCGGGAACATACCGTGCGCGGGCAATACGCCGCCGGGCAGGGCGGGCCGAGCTATCTCGAGGATGTCGAGAATCCCGGCTCGATGACCGAGAGCTTCATCGCGATGCAGCTGTCGATCTCCAACTGGCGCTGGAAGGGCACGCCGTTCTTCATCCGCACCGGCAAGCGGATGAAGGCGCGGGTCTCGGAAATCGTCATCACCTTCCAGGCGACGCCGCATTCGATCTTCGACGCCGATGCCGGCGGCATGCCGAACCAGCTGGTGATCCGGCTGCAGCCGAACGAGGGCATGGACCTGCGCGTCACCATCAAGGAGCCGGGCCCGGGCGGCATGCGGCTGATCGACGTGCCGCTCGACATGACCTTCGCCGAACGCTTCGGCCAGGAGGCGGCGGGCTCGGATGCCTATGAACGCCTGATCATGGACGTGATCCGCGGCAACCAGACGCTGTTCATGCGCGGCGACGAGGTGGAGGCCGCCTGGGCCTGGACCGACCCGATCCTGAAGGAATGGGAAGACAAGCACGACCGGCCGATTCCCTACGAGCCGGGCAGCGCGGGGCCGGACCAGTCGCTGGCGCTGCTGCACCGCTCGGGCCGCAGCTGGCGGGAGATCAAGGGATGAATCTCGTCACCTATCCCGACCGCGAGATGATGATGATCGACGTCGCCAACATGATGGCGGGCGAGCTGCGCACCGCGCTGGCGGCGAACGGCACGGCGACGCTGGCGGTGCCGGGCGGCAGCACGCCGGGGCCGGTCTTCGACAATCTCTGCGAAGTCGATCTCGACTGGGCGAATGTCACCGTCATGCTGACCGACGAGCGCTGCGTGCCCGAAACCTCGGACCGCTCGAACACCCGCCTGATCCGCGAGCGGCTTTTGACCGGCAAGGCGGCGGCGGCCAGGTTCGTCTCCTTCGCGATCGACCCGGCGACGGAGCTGGAGCGGCTGCAGGACGAGGTCGCGGCGCATCTGCCGCTGAGCCTGCTGCTGCTCGGGATGGGGGCGGACATGCACACCGCCTCGCTCTTTCCCGGCGCGCCGGAGCTTCCCGCCGCGCTGGCCGATGACGCGCCCGCGGTGGTGACGATGACGCCGCAGGACGGGCTGGAGCCGCGGGTCACCCTGTCGGGCCGGGTGCTGAAGGGCGCGATGTCGGCCCATGTGCTGGTCACGGGCGAGGAGAAGCGGGCCGCGCTCGAGGCTGCGGCAAAGCTCCACGATGCGCAGGACGCGCCGATCCGTACTGTGCTCGGCGACGCGACAATCCACTGGGCTGAGTGAAAAGTGAGTACCATGTCTGAGTTCTGGCAGAAGCTGGCGGCGCACCGCGCCGCGACCGAGGCGACGAAGATCATCGATCTCTTCGCTGCCGATCCCGAGCGCGCGAAGGGCTTCTCTGCCGCGCTCGGCGAGATGGTCTTCGACTATTCCAAGACCTCGATCGACGCCGCGGCGCTCGAGCTGCTGACCGGCCTGGCCGAGGATCGCGGCGTCGCCGCGCGCCGCGAGGCGATGTTCTCGGGCGAGAAGATCAACGATACCGAGGGCCGCGCCGTGCTGCATACCGCGCTGCGCAACCTCGATGCCGCCGTCGTGGTCGATGGCGAGGACGTGATGCCGGAGGTGCGCGCGACGCTCGACCGCTGCTGCGCCTTCGCCGAAGAGGTCCGCTCGGGCATGTTCAAAGGGCAGGGCGGCAAGATCACCGATGTGGTCAATATCGGCATCGGCGGCTCCGACCTCGGCCCGGCGATGGCGGCGCTGGCCCTGTCGCCCTATGCCGACGGGCCGAAGCTGCATTTCGTCTCGAACGTGGACGGCGCGCAGATCGCCGAAGTGCTGGCCGGGCTGAACCCGGAAACCACGCTGGTGATCGTCTCGTCGAAGACCTTCACCACGATCGAGACCATGACCAATGCCGAGACCGCCAAGGCCTGGATGGCCAAGACGGTCCGGAACCCGGCCGCGCAATTCGCCGCCGTCTCGACCTCGGCCGAGAAGACCGCGGCCTTCGGCATCGACGCATCGCGCGTCTTCGGCTTCGCCGACTGGGTCGGCGGGCGCTATTCGATGTGGGGGCCGATCGGGCTGAGCCTGATGATCGGTGTCGGGGCGGAGGATTTCCGCGCCTTCCTGAAGGGCGGGGCGGAGATGGACACCCATTTCCGCGAGGCGCCGTTCGGCGAGAACCTGCCCGTGCTGCTGGCGCTGGTCGGCATCTGGCACCATCAGATCTGCGGCTATCCGAGCCGCGCGGTGCTGCCCTATGACCAGCGGCTGGCGCGTCTGCCCGCCTATCTGCAGCAGCTCGAGATGGAATCGAACGGCAAGTCGGTCTGCATGGACGGCACGGCGCCCGCCACCGTCACCGGCCCGATCGTCTGGGGCGAGCCCGGCACCAACGGCCAGCACGCCTTCTACCAGCTGATCCACCAGGGCACGGGCGTGGTCCCCTGCGAATTCATGGTCGCCGCGAAGGGGCATGAGCCGGAACTGGCGCATCATCACCAGCTCCTGGTCGGCAACTGCCTCGCGCAGGCCGAGGCGCTGCTGCTCGGGCGTTCGATGGAGACCGCGCGCGGCCTGATGGAACAGGCCGGTTTCGAAGGCGCGGAGCTGGAGCGCCAGGCCGCGCACCGGGTCTTCCCGGGCAACCGGCCCTCGACCATGCTGGTCTATCCGCAGCTGACGCCGGAGATCCTCGGCAAGATCATCGCGCTCTACGAGCACCGGGTCTTCGTCGAGGGCGTGATCCTCGGCATCAACAGCTTCGACCAGTGGGGCGTCGAGCTCGGCAAGGAGCTGGCCAAGGCGCTCGGTCCGGTGCTGGCGGGCGAGACCGGCACCGGGGACAAGGACGGCTCCACCGCCATGCTGGTCGATTACATCCGCAGCCACGGCTGAGATCGCGCCGCAGACGCTTTGCGGGGCCCGGGGACCACCCCGGGCCTTTTGCGTTTCCGGCAACGGCGCGAACGGGCTTGGCGCAGGCGCGCTCCCGGACAATCCTGCGGCCATGGCAGTCGCGGGCGGGGCAGGCATGGCGGGCGGCAGATGACATCCGGGGCAGGGCGATGGACAGGCGCGGGCGGCCTCCCGCCCGGAACAGGGCCAGCCGCTGCAGCCCGGTGCGGACGGTGCGGCTTGCCGAGAAGGCGATGATCGGCGCATGCGAGGGCTGCCGCGCGGCTGCGCGCGCCAGCCGGAGCACTGCGTCCGGCGCGGTGGCGGATCCCAGTCCGACCAGCGCGGTCCAGACATCGAGATAGGCGCGGGCATTCACGCCATGGGTCTCCGTCTGCAGATGGTCGGCGGGCAGTCCTGCCTGGCTGAGCACCTCGGCCGGATCGATGTCCAGCAGGCCGCAGCCGAGCCGGACCATCCGCGCCACCGGATAGAGCGACTTTCTACTCATGGGCTCCCCTCCCGTTATGGTTGTTTTCTTTCATACTGCCTGTCGGGGGGAGTCTGGCAAGCTCTGTGGCGCGAATTGTTAGCAGCTTGGCACATATTGCAAGTCAGGTGCCGTGGTGAATCCCGTGCGGCATGGCAGGATGGGAGACCGAAGGGACAACCCCGGGGCGTGCGCCGACCTCCGCGCGCCGCGCCGGGCCCGAAGCCAAGGGTGGAGCGCGAAGATGACGACTTCTCTGACATTGAACGGCAATCCGGTGACCGTGGAGGCGGAACCGGGCACGCCGCGCGGCACGGTCGGGAAGTTGATCGGCTGGACGTAGATGCCGTGATCTTCCAGCAGCCGGTCCGAGATCATCTTGCACTTCACCGGGTCGCCGACCAGCAGCGGCACGATATGGCTGCCGTTGTCGATGATCGGCAGGCCCATGCCCTTGAGCCGCGCCTTGAGGATGCGGGCCGCCGCCTGGTGGTGCTCGCGCCGCGCCGCGTCCGTCTTGAGATGCGCGATCGAGGCCGCCGCCCCTGCCGCCACCACCGGGGGCAGCGAGGTGGTGAAGATGAAGCCCGGGGCATAGGACCGGATCGCGTCGCACATCCTGGCCGAGGCCGCGATATAGCCGCCATGGACGCCGAAGGCCTTGCCCAGCGTGCCGTTGACGATGTCGATGCGATGGACATTGCCCTGGGCCTCGGTCACGCCGCCGCCGCGCGGACCGTACATGCCCACCGCATGGACCTCGTCGATATAGGTCAGCGCGCCGAATTCGTCGGCAAGATCGCAGATCGCGTCGATCGGGCCGAAATCGCCGTCCATCGAGTAGACCGATTCAAACGCGATCAGCTTCGGCACNGCCGGCCGGGATGCTTTCGAGGATCTCGCGCAGATGGCCCAGGTCGTTGTGGCGGAAGATGTGCTTGGGGCAGTTGCCGTGGCGGATGCCCTCGATCATCGAGGCGTGGTTCAGCTCGTCCGAGATGATGTGCAGCCCCGGGAACAGCTTCGGCAGCGTCGAGAGCGTCGCGTCGTTGGCGATGTAGGCCGAGGTGAAGACCAGCGCGGCTTCCTTCTGGTGGAGGTCGGCAAGCTCGGCCTCCAGCTGCTTGTGCCAGACGGTCGTGCCCGAGATGTTGCGCGTGCCGCCCGACCCGGCGCCGGTCGCGTCCAGCGCCTCGTGCATCGCCGCGAGAACCGCCGGGTGCTGGCCCATGCCGAGATAGTCGTTGCCGCACCAGACCGTCACCGGTTTCGTCGTGCCGTCGGGCTTGTGCCAGACGGCATGGGGGAAGTTCCCCTTTTCCCGGGCAATGTCGATGAAGGTGCGGTACCGGCCTTCCTGGTGAAGGCGCTCCAGCGCCGCGTCGATGCTGGCGGAATAGTCCACTGCGGTCTTGCCCTTTTCGTGGCTGGGCCCCCGGTTCCGGAGACCTGGTTTCGGTCCTGGGTCAGTCCCAAGCGTTACTTGCCCGGATATGTGGCACAAATGCAATGCTGCCCGGCGCACAATTTCGTAAATCGCAGACCAAAGTTCTAGCGCAGCTGCACCTTTGCCAGCCGCCCGGAGGCCCGCGCCTTGATCCATGTCAAGCGCCCCGCTTCCGCCCGCCGGAGGCGCCCGGCTGGCAATTCCGCGGAAAACATGCGAAAGTTGCAATGTCGAAAATGCCCCCCAACGCGAGCCCGGGCCGTCCGGCCGCCAGCCGGATCAGGTCCCGGAGCCGTCCGACCGGGAGGATGTCCACATGACCCCGTCCAGCCGTTTTGCGGCCCCGCCTCAGCCGCGCCATGTCCTGGCCGCGCTGGTCCTTGCACTCGGCCTGCCCGCCCAGGCCGAGGTGATCGGCAACTGCACGCCGAGGCAGGCGATCTTCGGCGGCGGCGGCGGCAGCCAGTTCACCGCTGTCGCGCCAAGCTCGATCCAGCTGCAGCACGGCAAATACGTCGATGCGATCATCCTCAACGGCCGCCAGCATGGCGGGACCGGCGGCATGCGGCCGATGGGCATGAGGCTCGGGCCCGGCGAATACATCAACCGCGTCCAGGTCCGCTCGGGCAAGCTGGTCGACCGGGTGTTCTTCACCACCAGCACCGGCAAGACGCTGGGCGGCGGCGGCATGGGCGGACAGGTGCGCGAGCTCGGCAACATCCGGGTGCTGACGATCGGCGGCCGCGCGGGCAAGTATCTCGACCAGCTCGAGATCACCTATTGCGCGAATTACCTGCAATAGCGGCGATGCCCCGCAACCAAAGGTTAATCCTGCACAATCCCGGTCGCCCCGCCTGCCCCGGACCGGGCATTTTTCCGCCCAACCGCCGCCCGCGCGCTTTGACATGGCGCGCGAGGACGGCTCTGAATGTGCGGGCCCTTCTGCGGGCTTCCTAGCGAGTCGAGACGATGGACACAGACCAGACCAGACGCGACATCCTGAAGGCGCTCGGCGCCGGTGCCTTCTTCCTGCTGCCGCGCCTTGCCGCCGCGCAATCCCCGGCCCAGGCGACCGGAGAGGCGACGCCCTTCTCCTTCGACATCCTCAAGGGCATGGCGCGCGATCTGGCGCAGCATCCCTTCACGCCGATGAACGTGGCCGATGCCGGGATCATCGACCTGATCGATTACGACGCCCACAACCGGATATCCTACCGCGCCGAAGACACGCTCTGGGCGGAACAGGGCGACCGCTCGCCGGTGCAGTTCTTCTTCCCCGGCCGCTACTTCCCGCTGCCGGTGCATGTCTACGCGGTCGAGGACGGGATGGCACGCGAGGNTGCCGTTCTCGCTCGATCTCTTCGACATCCCCGAGGGCAACCCGGCGCGCGAGCTGACCCAGACCGAGGGCTTCGCGGGCTTCCGCGTGATGAACCCTGACATGAAATCCGACTGGATGGCCTTCCTCGGGGCGGCCTATTGGCGGACCTCCGGCTATTCGGGCCAGTTCGGCCTCTCGGTGCGCGGCCTCGCCATGGACACCGCGATTCCGGATGGTCCGGAGGAATTCCCGCGCTTCACCCGCTTCTGGCTGGAACCCGGCGAAAGTGGCGCGCTGACCGCCTATGCGCTGATGGAGAGCCCGCGCTCGACGGGCGCCTACAAGATCGCCAGCCACCAGGACAACGGCATCATCCAGGATGTCGAGGCCGCGGTCTTCCTGCGCGGCGACGTCAAGCGCATGGGGCTGGCGCCGCTGACTTCGATGTTCTGGTACGGCAAGATGAACGAGCGGCTCGGCACCGACTGGCGCCCGGAAATCCATGACAGCGACGGTCTGGAAATCCTGGCAGGCTCGGGCGAGCGCATCTGGCGGCCGCTCAACAACCCGCCGCGCACCATGGCCAATGCCTTCTCGACGCCTTCGGTGCAGGGCTTCGGCCTGATGCAGCGCGAACGCGACTTCGAGCGCTATCTAGATGACGGCGTGTTCTACGAGAAGCGCGCCTCGGTCTGGGTCGCGCCCACGGAGGACTGGGGCGACGGCGCGGTGACGCTGGTCGAGATCCCGACGAATGACGAGATCCACGACAACATCGTCGCGATGTGGACCCCGGGCGGCGATGCGGTGGCGGGCCGGGAATACAATTTCGGCTACCGGCTGAGCTGGCTCGAGGATTGTCCGGTGCCGCAGAGCACGGGGCGCTTCTCGGCGGTGCGGATCGGCAAGGGCGGCGTTCCGGGCCAGCCGCGTCCCGCAGGCGTGGCCAAGATCGTCTGCGATTTCGACGGCATGGGGCTCGACGGGCTCGGCCGCGGCGACGGCGTGGCGCTGGAGGTCTCGGCCTCGCGCGGCACGACCGGCAACACCGATGTCTTCCCGGTCGTGTCGACCGATTACTGGCGCGCGATGTTCGATCTCGATGTCTCGCAGCTTGCCCAGGATGACGACACGCCGGTCGACCTGCGGCTCTACGTGACGCATGAGGGCGACGCGAAGACCGAGACGCTGCTGCTGCAGCTCTTCCCGTCGCAGCTGCGCGCGCAGCTCGACGGCATGTGAGCTACGGCCTCCCTGCCCCGGCCTTGCGTCCGGCGGCAGGGAGGCTAGGGTCCGGGGCGACGACAAGACAGGAGTCGGAAAATGTCAGTTGCCCCCGTTCTCGCCCGTATCGACCAGGATCTCGACGCTTCCTTAGAGCGGCTCTTCGATCTTCTGAGAATCCAGTCGATCTCGACCGATCCGGCCTACAAGGCGGAATGCGCGAAAGCGGCCGACTGGCTGGTGGCGGAACTCTCCGCGATGGGCTTCGACGCTTCCACCCGCCCGACCCCCGGCCATCCGATGGTGGTGGCCCATTACGACGGCCCCGGCNCCGCATGTGCTGTTCTACGGCCATTACGACGTGCAGCCCGTGGACCCGCTGGAGCTGTGGGACCGCGACCCGTTCGACCCGCAGATCGAGGACACCGCCAAGGGCCGGGTGATCCGCGGCCGCGGCACCTCGGACGACAAGGGCCAGCTGATGACCTTCGTCGAGGCCTGCCGCGCCTGGATCGCCGAGACNCGGCAGCCTGCCCTGCAAGGTGACGATCTTCCTCGAGGGCGAGGAAGAGAGCGGCTCGCCGTCTCTGGTGCCCTACATGAAGGAGAATGCCGAAGAGCTGACCGCCGATGTGGCGCTGATCTGCGACACGACGCTCTATGACAGCAAGGTTCCGGCGATCACCACCCAGCTGCGCGGCCTGCTCGGCGAGGAAATCACGATCACCGGCCCGTCGAAGGACCTGCATTCCGGCATGTTCGGCGGCCTCGCGATGAACCCCGCGCGGGTGCTGGCCAAGATCGTCGCGTCGCTGCATGACGACGAGGGCCGCGTCACGGTGCCGGGCTTCTATGACGGCGTGCCGGAGATTTCGCCGGAGCTGAAGGCGCAATGGGACGGGCTGNGGCTTCGATGCCGGCGCGTTCCTCGGGGCGGTCGGCCTCGGCCAGCAGGCCGGCGAAGCNGGACCGCACGCCGCTGGAACTGCTCTGGAGCCGCCCGACCTGCGAGGTGAACGGCATCTGGGGCGGCTATACCGGGGCGGGCTTCAAGACCGTGCTGCCGTCGCAGGCCCATGCCAAGATCAGCTTCCGCCTGGTGGGCACGCAGGATCCGCACAAGCTGCGCGAGAGCTTCCGCGAATACGTCTCGGCCATGGTTCCCGCCGATTGCAAGATCGCGTTCAAGGGCCACGGCAATTCGCCCGCCAGCGTGATGGAGACCTCGCATCCGATCTTCGAGAAGGGCCGGCAGGCGCTGAGCGAGGAATGGGGCATCGAGGCCGCCTTCATCGGCTCGGGCGGCTCGATCCCGATCGCGGGCTATTTCAAGACGTATCTGGGCATGGACTCCGCGCTGATCGGCTTCGGCCGCGACGATGACCAGATCCATTCGCCGAACGAGAAATACGACCTCGAATGCTTCCACAAGGGCACGCGCAGCTGGGCGCGGATCCTGGGGCAGATGGGCTCATAACAGGCCGCGGAACCGCTCCGGCAGCCGGTAGAGCGCCGGATCCTCCGCCAGCTTGAACTCGAAGAAGGGCGTCCCGGGCCGGGGCGCCCAGCTTTGCGCCATCGCCTGCCGTTCGGCGGCGAAGCCGAAGCCGCCGCGGATCTCCGCCGCGTCGATCGCGGCGAAATCGGCGGCGTCATTGCGCGACCCGGCAAACCAGTGCCTGCCGATCATCGCGTCCCGCGGTCGCGCCACCCCTGTCGCGGCAGCCGTCGCATTCCGGCGGTCGGCGGTGGCGGCGCAGAGCGCCCGGTCGGCATGTTTCAGATGCAGCAGATAGAGCCCCGCAGGCATCACCAGCCGCGGCGAGGTGGCGTAATGGCCGCCGCGCGACAGCCGGACATCGCCGCGGATCAGGCAGGGTTTCGCATAGAGCGGCGCGATGCGGACATGGGTCCGCGCCCGCAGGATCGGCGCCTCGAAGGATGCGGGTTCTTCGGCGGGCCGATGCACCAGCTCCAGCCCGAAGGGCGTCAGAGCCCGCGCCTTGCGGTGCCGCGCGAGGATGCCGGCCAGCGTGCCCTGCGCCGGATCGGCCAGCACGATCTCGTCGACATCGCCGACGATCACCCGGTCATGGTAGAGCCGCAGCCCCTGGGCGATGTGGTTCAGCAGCTGCCAGCGCTTCGCGTCGAAGCGCGGATCGGGCTCGTAGGGGATCGGCAGGATGTTCGCCCCCGCCGCCGTGTCGCGCACCATGTCGCTGTCGCCATGGCTGACCACGAAAAGCGACCGCATCCCGAAGAGCCGCCCGTAATGCCCGGCCCAGATCCGCAGGAAGGTCTCGTCGTCGCGCACCATGGTCAGGACCGCGACCTTCGGAAGGGGACATGGCTGCATGCACCCGGTCTAGGACAGCATGGTTAACGGGCGGTGATCAGCGCCCGTCGCTCGCCCCGCCATCGGCATGCGCGGCGCCGCCCGGCAGGGCCGCGGCCTCGCCCGGGGCTCGGCGGCCGGGTCGGCAGCCATGCCGTGGCCGACCGCGATCTCGGCACGCTGCATGTCTTCACCGGGCTCGAGATCGCGGCGATTCCGCCGCAGCGCGCCGCGCGGCTCCGCCAGCTTTCCGGCGGGCGCTTGCAAGCCCCCGGAACGGGTGGTTAGCTCGCGCGTCCATTGCCAGGAGCGCCGCATTGACCAACCGTGCCCCCTTCCAGATCGGCAGCCAGCGCATTCCGCCGGGCTCGCGCCGCACCGTCGACCTGCCGGTCAGCGTGCTGTCGGACCACACGCCGGTCAGCATGTCGGTCCATGTCATCCACGGCCGCAAGGACGGTCCGGTGCTGTTCGTCTCGGCGGCGGTGCATGGCGACGAAGTGATCGGCGTCGAGATCGCCCGCCGCCTGCTGCGTAGCCAGCATCTCGACCGGATCTCGGGCACGCTGATGGTGATCCCGATCGTCAACACCTTCGGCTTTCTCAACCATTCGCGCTACCTGCCGGACCGGCGCGACCTGAACCGGTCGTTTCCGGGCTCGGAGACCGGCTCGCTCGCCGGGCGGCTGGCGCATCTCTTCATGGCCGAGATCGTCGGCCGGGCGGATCTGGGCATCGACCTGCATTCCGCGGCGATCCACCGGATGAACATGCCGCAGATCCGCGTCAGCCCCGGCAAGCCCGAGACCATGGCCCATGCCGAGGCCTTCGGCGCGCCGGTGGTGATCCGCTCGAAGCTGCGCGACGGCAGCCTGCGCGCGGCGGCGCAGCAGGCCGGGGTCGACATCCTGCTCTACGAGGCGGGCGAGGGGCTCAGGTTCGACGAGATGTCGGCGCGGGCGGGCGTGGCCGGGGTGCTGCGGGTGATGCACAGCCTCGGCATGATCCCCAAGCGCGGCGTGCCGATTCCCTCGGCGGCGCCGCTCAGGGCCTCGAAGACCGAATGGGAGCGGGCGCCGGCGGGCGGGTTGATGCGCGCCTTCAAGAGCTGCGGCGAGATGGTGGCGCAGGGCGATCTCCTCGGCATCATCTCCGATCCCTTCGGCGAGGCCGAGGCCGAGATCACCGCCACGGGCGGCGGGCTGATCGTCGGGCGCACCAACCTGCCGATCGTCAACGAGGGCGACGCGCTCTTCCACATCGCCGATGTCGAGGCGGAAGGCGCCGAGCGGCGGATCGAGAGCCTCTCGGCGCAGCTCGACGCGGCGGCGCTGTTTGACGAGGACGAGATCATCTGATCTCCGTCCGGCCTCAGCTGCGGGGATGCTCCAGCGTCCAGCGCAGATAGGGGTTGGAATGGGCCTCTTCGCCCTGTTTCTTCCGGGCGTGGCTGGGGCCGCCGTCGAGATAGCTGCCGGTATGCGGGTTGTAGAGCACGTAATACTCGCCGATCCGCTCGAACTGCCAGCGCAGGAACGGGTTGCGCGCGCTGTCCTTGTGCGAGCCGTCGCGGGCGTGGTCCGGCCCGGCATCGAGATAGCGGTCGGCATGGGCGTTGTGGAGCAGGTAGCCGCGCCCGTCCGGCCGCACCGGTTTCCAGCGCAGGAACGGGTTGGTCCGCGCGTCGCCGTGCCTGGCGGCCCGGATCGCGTCGGACCCGGCATCGAGATAGCCGTTGACCTTCGGATTGTGCAGCACGCAGTCGCGGCCGATGCTGCCGGCGGCGACGAAGGGCGTCTTCTGCGCGCAGCGCTGCGGATAGAGCGCGTTGACCGCGCGGACGGCATCGGCATTCAGCCATTCCGGCGTGCCCCAGCGGCGCGAGGGCTCGGGGATGTATTCCATGGTCCGCTTGCCGCTGCTGCTGCCGGCCGTGTCCCAGTACTGCATGAAGGAGCCGAGATTGTAGGGAATGCCGTAATTCTCTGAATCGTCGACACGGGCCCAGTCGCTGTCGGTGCGGGTGGCCAGCGAGGGATCGAGGAAGCGGATGAACCGGTCGCGGTCCGAGCGGGTATGTTCGTGGATCAGCCCCAGCACATGGCCGAGCTCGTGCAGGGCGCGGACATTCTTGTTGATGTACACGTCGCGCGATCCGCTGTCCGGCGCGCCGATCCGGGTGTGGTTGCCGGTGCCGTCGTCGATGAAGGTGACGTGGACCTCATTCAGCGCGTCCAGCATCGCGCGCGGGGTCGGCCTCAGGAGGACGTTGGTCTTCTGGTTCATCTCGGCGATCGCGTCCAGGATCACCTGCCTCTGGCTGTGCAGGAGGACGCTGTCGAGGTCGACCGGCACCAGCCCGCCGGCCCAGAGGTCCGGATTTCTCCGGCTGGCGGCGCGCAGCGGGGCGCCGGGCAGGGCGGCCCGCGACCGCTTGCCAGGGCGTGTCCGCGGGCAGCCCTGCGAGCATGCGGAAAGCCCCGGCCGGAAGCTGCAGATCGGCCCCGGGTCCGGACCGCAGGGCGGGGTCCGGCGCTTGCGCCGCAGCCATGCCGGATGCCAGATATGCCAGCAGCGCCGCAAGGCGGAGCAAGGAGCAGAGCCGCCATGGCCAGGACGCCGCCATTCTCAACCGTCCTCGCCGACGATCACCAGATCGTCCGGCTGGGACTGGCCGCGCAGCTCGGCACCGATCCGGAGTTCGAGGTGGTGGCCGAGGCCGCCGACGGGCTGCAGGCGATCGTCGCGATCCGGCAGCACCGGCCCGACCTGCTGCTTCTCGACGTGCAGATGCCGCTGGCGGGCGGGGTCGAGGTGATCGGCGAGGTGCGCCGCTGGAGCCCGGAGACCCGGATCGTCGTGCTGACAGGCATCGCCGCGCCGGGGCTGGTGGCCAGCCTCGTCGAGGCCGGGGTCGAGGGACTGTTCTCCAAGCGCGAGGATCTGGCACCGCTCTTCGAGGCGCTGCCGCTGATCATGCGCGGCGGCCGCAAGGTGGCGCCGTTCTTCCTCGAGGCGATGGGCGGGGCGGAGGACAGCGCCGCGCTGACGATGCGCGAGCGGCAGACGCTCAACATGATCCTCAAGGGCCGCTCCAACAAGGAAATCGCGGCCGGTCTGGGAATCAGCATCAAGACGGTCGAGAAACATAGGACTAGCCTTATGCAGAAGCTCGGGGTCAATTCCATCGCGCAGTTGCTGGCGGTGGCGCTCCGCGACGGGCTGATCGACCCGTCGCAGGAGCTGTGACGCAAGCGGCACCCGGCCGGAGCCGGGTGCACACCACGCCCCCGCGGGATCAGAACAGGAAATCGGCGGTGCCCAGCTCGTGGCTGCCGCGCAGCATGACCAGAAGATCGGCGGAGGCGTCGCCGTCGAGATCGGCCTCGATCCAGGTCCGGCCCCCGTCTGCGTAGCTGCGCATCTCGCCTGCCGTGCCGCCGAAGCTGCCGCCGCCGATGAAGGCGATCTCCGCAGCCCCGAGGCCAGAGACGTCGATGCGGTCGGTGCCCTGTTCGAAATCGCGGATCACGTTCAGCGCGCGGTCCGCATCGGCCCCGGCGAAGACGAAGGTGTCCGCCCCCGCGCCGCCTGACATCCTGTCGGCCCCGGCGCCGCCTTCCAGAACGTCCCGTCCATAGCCGCCGCGCAGCACGTCGTCGCCCGCGCCGCCGGACAGGCGGTCGGCATTGAAGCCGCCCATCAGCTTGTCGCCGCCGCCGCCCGCAGCGCCTTCGGCGCCAGCCGCCAGCCGGTCGCGGCGTTGAGCCTGAGAAACGGTGGGACCGTGGCGCGCGGCTCAGCCATGGGAGGCCACCAGGCGGATCACGTCCCGTTCGAGCAGCGGCAGGGTGCCCTCGGGGACCGCCGCGATATCGGCATCCGCGTCCCCTGCCCCGGCCTCGGTATCGACGGCCAGCGACGAGACCCGGCGCACGCCCGCGACGCCGAGCATCACGTCGTAGAGATCGCCGTAATAGATGTCCTCGCCGAAGGGCCATCCCGCCCCGTCACGCCCGCCGGTCACCGGATGCAGGAAGGCGAGGATCGCGTCATAGAGCGCGGCCTGCACCACCGCCAGGTCATGGCTGGCCGAGACCGTCACCCTGGCATCGAGCCGGGTGACCTTGGTGTAGGCCGGGCCGATGATGTGCAGCTCGGTGGTGATCAGGCGGCGCGGCTCGAGGTAGCGGCAGATCTCGCGCAGCTCGGCCTTGGTCGGCTGCGGCCGCGGCTCGTCGCGGTCCGGCAGCACGATCAGCGTCACGGCGCCGTCCTTCGCGGTCAGGACATGGCTGCCATCCGGCTGCTCGACCGGCACGGTGCGCGCCAGAGCGGTGGCCGAATGCAAGGGCACGCCCGGGGTCTCCATGGCGAGGTCGCGGAAATCCTCCGCGCTGACCGCCCGGTCGCGGGACCGCAGGGTCGAGGGCGCACGCAGCAGAACCTCGTCCATCTCTTCGGCGTCGCTGCCGCCCGTTGCGGGACGGAAATTCGACATGCCCTTCACGCCGCGGATCTTGCCCTTGACCTTGGTGACAGTGGCCTCGGGGACATTGCCGGCCGCGCCGCCGCCATGGCGGTAGCGCTGCGCCACGATCTGCGCCCCCGCCACGGGAATGCGGCCGCGGCGGCCGTCGCCGAAGGTGACCCGGCCGGTCTCCGGGTCGAGCAGGTAATGCCCGTCGGACGGCCCCGAGCGGTAGAAATCCGTCACCCGCTGCCAGCTTTCGCCCGCGACGGTCAGGTCGAGATCGGGCAGCAGCGTGTCCGGGTCGATCAGCACCGGCAGTTTCGACAGCGTGACCGCCTGCGCCGGTCGGCCGTCGGAGCGGCCGAGCGTTTCCTCCAGCCGGGTGACGGCCTGGGTCGCGGCAACGGTGTTCAGATGCAGCGCGCGCAGCCCCTGCGGCTTCGGGTCCTCCGCGGCATGGGCCGATTTCACCCGCGCCCGGATCCAGTGGAGGCGGCGATAGGCATCTTCGGCCATCGGCAGCTTCTGGGCGAAATCCGGGCTGATCTTCTCCCAGTCCGACAGCGCCAGCACCGACGGGTCGAGCGGCGTGCCGAGCTCGTCGATCTTGTCCAGGGTTTCAGCCACGCTTTCGCCGCAGGCCGCGAAGGCGGCCAGGTCGTCCGGATCGTCGACGCCCATCGCCTGCCAGTGATCCGCGAGCCCGGCGAGGACCGTGGCGCCGTCGCCGCCCTCGAGCGCATCGACCAGCTCGGCCTGGGTCTGCGGCGGCTTGGCGGCGCCGAATTCCTCCCAGAATCCGGCATCGAGCGCCAGAGGATCGACCGGCACCAGCCCGGCGGGCAGTTCTAGCGCCACCGCGCCGGCCCGCGTGAGGCCCAGCGTGCCGTCCCCGCCGCGAGGCCAAGGCGGCGCTGTTCGACTGCATCGCCATCTTCTGCAACCGCCAGCGCCGCCATTCGGGCATCGGCTGCCGCACGCCCGGGCAGGCAAGGATCGACATGGCCGCCGCGATGGCCGCATAGCGAATATCAGCCCAGTCCGGGTTCCGGCGGGAAGGTCACGCGGAGCAGGCAGAACCGCCCGGGCACTCCGCCAGCCGCGCCGGGCCGCCCGGATCCTGCGCCATGTCCTCAGCCCAGCTCGGGTGCGACCGGCACGACCACCCGGCCGCGGATCTGCCCGTCGAGGAATTTCGGCGCCGTGTCGATCACGTCCCCGAAAGGCAGCTCCACCGACAGCGCGGCGAGCTTGTCCAGATCGAGCTCTGCGGCCAGCAGGTCCCAGGCCTCGCGGCGCCGCGCAATCGGGCACATCACGCTGTCGACCCCCGCCAGCGTCACGCCGCGCAGGATGAAGGGCGCCACGCTCGCGGGAAGATCCATCCCCGCCGCCAGCCCGCAGGCCGCGACCGTGCCGCCATAGCGGGTCATCGAGAGCAGGTTCGCCAGAACCGTGCTGCCGGCCACGTCGATCCCTCCGGCCCAGCGTTCCTTGCCCAGGGGGCGCGGCTTGCCGGCCAGCTCGCGGCGCTTTTGGGGACATTACGGGCGGCGGTTGCACACGACCGCCGAAGCCCGAACTGGTCCACCGCAAGAGGTTCCGGTCGCGCCGCGAGGCCAAGGCGGCGCTGTCCGAATGCCTCGCGATCTTCCGCAACCCCCAGCGCCGCCTCGCGAGCATCAGCGACCGGACGCCCGGGCAGGCAGGGACCGGCAGGGCCGCCGCAAGGGCCGCATGGTGAATATCGAACCAGTCCGGGATTCGCGGGGCAAGGTCGGAAACGGGGGCGGGCGTTTTCGGGATCACATCGCCGCCGCCCCTCGCTCCGGCAGGCAGCCCGCGCCGGTGCAGATTGCCCTTCTAGCCGCGCACGAAACTTCCGGCGAGCACTGTCTCGAGACGCGGGGCTGCGAAATCGAGGAAGGCGCGCAGCTTCCGCGGCACCGGCGCGTCGCGGTAGACGAGGCTGACCGGCCAAGGCTCCGGCTCGAAAGCCTCCAGCAGGAATTCCAGCCGACCGGCGGCTACCGCTCTGGCCGCCTGGTAGGACAGCACCCGCGCGATGCCCGCCCCTGCTGCCGCCGCATCGACCGCCGCCTCCGCCGTGTTGACCGTCAGCCGCGGCCGCACCGGAAGTTTGCGGGCGCGCTGGCCGCCAGCCGGTGGGAAAAGCCCAGCCATTGCTGCATCTGCGCCATCGGCCCGGGATCGCGCGGATGCCAGCGCTCGGTCACATCGGCGGTCAGCGCCAGCCAGACCAGGATCGAAGGCGCGTCGCAGAGCACCAGCCCGCCGGCCGCCGCGACCGGCAGCGTCCCGGCCGGGTTCAGCGCCAGGAAGGCGTCGGACAGGTTTTCCGTGCCGGGATGGATGTCGACGGCCTCGATCTGCGGCCGCACGCCCAGGAGCGCCGCCATCAGCCGCACCTTGTAGCAATCCGCATCGAGCACATGGTTGTAGAGAACGAAGCTCATGGCGCCTCCGACTGGGCGCCGTAGAGCGCGCCCCTGCGTTTCAGCCAGCGCCGGTAGGCGACCGAGGTCAGGTCGGCGCGGGTCGGGATTTCCATCTTCGGATCGAGCGGCAGGCGGACGGGCAGCTGGTTTTCCAGGATCGAGCGGTCCTGCAGGAAGATCTCCTGCTGGAACTGCACCAGCTCGGCCTGGCTCGACATGTCGTCGTAGAGCGCCATCCACGGCCAGGCGAAGCACTCGGTCTCCGACACCGGCTGCACGAAGATCGCGATCACGTCCCACTCGGCCGGGCGCGGCGGGCAGGTCTTGTAGAGCACCGCCGCCATCGGATGCGGCACCCGGTATTCATAGCGGATATCGGCGCCGCCGCCCGAGGAGCTGGCCGCCTTCGGCTGGTGGAAGCTGACCTTGGTGGCCCAGACCTCGTCGACCTCCTCGCGGATCTTCACCTCGTAGGGGAACACCTCGGTCTGCGGCTCGGCGCCGAGGATGCCGGTATGGACATAGGGAAAATGCGCGATGTCGAGGAAGTTCTCGACCGCGCGCAGGGCCGAGCATCTCACCCGCACGGACCCGCAGGGCACGCGGCGGCGGCCCTCCTGTTCCGCCTCCGGAATGTCGAAGAGCGGCCGCGGCGCCGGGCCGAGACAGGTCCAGACGTGATCGTAGCGGATCTGCACCGGATAGGCGGTGCCGTCCGTGCCGGTCACGGCCGCAGTTTCACCGTCCCAGGCGACGCTCAGATCGGTGCCGAGCAGCCGCGTGGTCCGGATCTGCGGCAGCACCGTGTCGCCGACCGGATACCAGTCGCCGAGCGCATGGTCGCGGCTCATGCGAAGGCCTCCTCTGCAGCGCGCCGCAAGCTTTCGGTGCGGTGGATCGCGGCGATCCGGTCGGCCCGCGGCAGCGGCGCGGTCAGCACATGCGCCTCGGTCCGGCCCTCGCCCGCCGGGTTCGGGCCCCGGTGGCCAGGCCGGCGCCCGAGCCGACGATGCGCCCGGCATCCGTGACGCCCGCATCCGGAGGCAGGCCGATCGCCGTCTGGCCGCCCCCGGAGACCAGCGTCACGCCGGAAAGATCCTCCCCCAGGAGGCACCGTCCCAACATCTCGGCCACCGGCAGGGCGCCGGGCGGCACGTCTCCGGTCCGGCGCTGCTCGCATCCGGCTGCATCCGCATCGCACAGGACCACGACCTGCCACTCCGGCGCCTCGAAGCCCGGAGCGACGAAAGCCGACAGGTCGCTGGCGATCTGGTAGGAGAACCCCGCGATCCGGCCTTCCTGCCAGATCCCCGGGAAGCGCGCCGTCGGCACGTCGCGGAACCGCTGCTCGGACTGGACCGCCCCGGGCAGGGGACGGTCGAAGCCCGGGCCGACGCAGGGCTCTGCCAGCACCGGCACCGGAAGCGCCAGGGCCCCGCAGACAGCCAGCCCAGCCGCCTTCATTCGCCGTCCGCCCGCATCAGCGGACCGAAGGCCTTGAAGGACAGCGCGGCCAGAACGACGGCATTGGTGTTTGCCGTCGTCGAGGTGTTCACCTCGCCAGTCGCTTCGTAGATCCCTTCCGGCCATCCCTTCTCGGGGTCGGCCGCCTCGGAGACCGCCTCGACCAGCCGCCCGGTATACTTGGTCCCGAACAGCGCATCCCAGCCGAAGGCCGCCTTGGTGGCGACGGTCCGCCGGTCGTCGATCCGCTCGCCCTGGAAGGTCATCACCGCCCAGGGTTCGCCGCCGCCCCAGACCGTGGAATAGGCGAAATAGGGCTCGCCGCTGAGATGGCTCTCGGTCACCGCCGTCAGCTCGCCGGTCTCGTCGAAGCGGTTCTTCTGCGCGCGGTAGATCGCCGAAGCGAAGCGGTGCGAACGGGCGTCGAAGCCGAATTCCAGCCCGTCGAACAGATAGGGTTCGCTGACCACGAAGGCCGGCGTCTGTCCGCGGTGGAGCCGGGTGTCGACCGGGATCGGCTGGCCCTCGACCATCTGCACCATCAGGTTGTCCCGGACCTCGTAGGCCTTGTAGACGTCGAAGCCGAACAGCATCATCGCCTTGGCGGCGTATTGCTCGTAGCCGACCCGGCCCTCCTGGTTCTCGCGGACCTCTCCGGCAACCACGTTGGTGCCGATCAGCTCGCCGTCCCGGACCATGCGGTCCAGCGACCAGGCCGCGACCAGATCCTCGACCTGCGGGGCCAGCTCGGGATGGCGGCGCTCCACCAGGCCCAGCGTCGACACGATCCGCGCCACGTCGAGCGCGGACCATCCGAGGCCCAGCTCGGACGGCTTGTTGCCGTAATCGACCAGCTCCAGCGTCCGGGTGTGATACGCCTTGTTGGGCAGCGTGTCCTGGAACAGCCGCAGGGTCCGGAGGCTGCCCAGCAGCGTCTCCAGGCGCGCCCGCGCCTCGTCGCCGCCGATCAGCCCCAGCCGCTCGGCCGAGAGGATCGCGACGATGTAGGACCCGGTTTCCCACATGGTGGTCGACGGATAGCGGTCGACCGAATTCGCCAGCCCGGTCTCCTCGACCGTGTTGTTGACGAAGTAGGTCCAGGCGATGCGCGCGGCCTCCAGGTCCTCGGGCGTGCTTTCGCCGCGGATGGCCAGCGGCAGCGGCTCGATCTTGTCGAAGACCTCCATGACGTCGGGATGTCCCTGCATCTGGACGACCTCGGGCGGGTCGCCGAATGTTTCAAGCCAGAGCACGAGCGCAAGGCCCGCGACAAGTCCCACGAGAAAGACGATATGCCCCCGCGCCCGGGTCACGTTCTTGCGGAAGCTCATCAGTGCCCCTCCTCTTCGCTCTCTTCCGGCGGCTGCCACATCGCAGCCAGGATGATGCCCGCCATCGCGGCGCAGTTGTTGAGCCCCCACAGGGCATTGGTGACGACGCCGGTCAGCGTGTGCTCGGTATCCGCGAAGGCCAGCGCGGCAATGCCCCAGACCACCCCGGCGGCGGTCAGCACGAGGACGCCCAGCTGCGGGCGGACGAGCTTCAGGAAATTGCCGGACTGGCGGTCCTTGGGCGTGACCGGGAAGGAAATCTTCTGTCCGCGCAGGACCGTCCAGATCGCGCGCAGGCCGAGCGGGAAGAAGGACAGGTAGCTGGCCTTGGACGCATAGCCCGCCACGCCCCAGGTCCCGACCATCATGGCCAGTTCCAGCATGACGAGGAAGGGCACGACATGGACGAAGAAGTCGTTGGTATAGGCGGAGACCGGCGCGATACCGGAGAACAGGTAGATCACCGGCGAGAACAGGAAGACGATGTTCCACAGCGCGCCGAGATAGGAGTAGAAGGTCGCCCCGTACATCATCCGCTGCGGCAGGGTCAGCCCGCGCCGGAACATGGCGTTGTCGTTGACGAGGATGTCGAGGCTGCCCCCGGCATATTTGAACCGCTGGATCGTCCAGGTCAGGAAGTCCTGCGGCGACAGCATCTTGGATTCGACGAATGGATGCTGGAAGGACTTCCAGCCGCGCTCCCGGTCGGAATGCAGCACGATCGAGGTATAGATGTCCTCGGAGACGTGGAAGCGGTAGGGCGTCAGCACGACCTCGGACACCGCCTCGGTGCGGATCGCCTCCATCAGCGCGGGGTTCACCCGGCGCTCGCGGCTTTCAAGGGTGATCTCCTCTTCCGCGGCGATCACCCGGCGCTCGACGAGCTCGCCGAAGCTGCGCAGCGCTGCCTCCATCACCGCCTCGCGCCGGTGAATCGACCCTGCACCGCAGCAGAAGGCGGCATTGGCGGGGTTCCGGCGGCGCTGGATCACGTCGTAGAACATCTGCGGATCGTTGACGAACGGATCCTGGCCGACGCGGATCTCGCCGAGGATCCGCTCGATCCCGTGGCCGACGCGCTCCCCGGCACGGCCGAACCGCCGCGCCAGCCGGTCCGGCAGGCGCTGGCCCTCCGGCAGGTCGTAGAACCATTGCGGGGTCTGGACCCAGGCCATCTTGGGATCGCGGAAATAGCCCATGGTGCGGGCCAGCAGGGTCGGGAAGGGCCGGGTGTCGGCATCGCAGATGACGATGAAATCGCCCGAGGTCTGCTCCATCGCGTTGCGCAGGTTGCCGGCCTTGAAGCCTTCGTTGCCCTCGCGGGTGATGTAGCCCGCGCCCTCTTCCTCGGCCACGGCGCGCATCGCGGGACGCTTGCCGTCGTCGAGCACGTGGATCTTGACGTCGATCGGGAACGGGTAGTCCAGCCGCTTGGCATCCTGAAGGCCGAGCCGGACCAGCTCGGGATCCTCGTTGTAGGTCGCGAACAGCACGTCGATGCTGATCGGCCGCCCCGGATCAGGCGCGGCCGGATCGACATCCTCGATCAGGGCAGGCGCGTCCGGAACGGTGGGCGCCTGGTCCTTCCAGAGGTTGCAGACGAAGAGGATCAGCCCGAGATAGGCGGCCGTCTCCGACAGGACCAGCGGCAGCGCGAACCACATCGCGTCATGGTTCAGCGAATGCAGCCAGCGCCAGCCGAGATACCAGGCCCCGACCACCAGCGAAATGGTGGCCAGGAACTGCCAGAGCATTTCGCGCGCCGGCGAATAGGGCAGGGGCTCGGGCGGGCGGCGGTGTTCGAAGGCGCGGAAATAATCGTCCATCTCTGGCCTCAGCTCTTTCCGGCCGGGGCGCCCCGGCTCCATTTCCACGGCGGCTCTCCGAGCCCGATGGTCCAGGCCAGCGGCCGCGTCCGTTCGATGAGCAGCGCCAGGCCGAAGGCGGCAGGCAACACGACCGCGAGCCGCGCCAGCACCAGCAGGGTCGGGGACAGCAGGTCCGAAAGCCCGCTCCGGAACACGGCCACGTCGAAGAGGTCGATGATCAGCGGATGGACGAGGTAGACGCCGAAGGTATACTTGGCCAGCCGCGACCAGCGCGGCGACCAGTCGAGGAACTGGCCGCCCATGAAGATGCAGAAGATGAACAGCGGCATCAGGAAGTGGCCGTAATAGTCCCAGCCCGTGCGCACGCCCCAGACCCCGTCGAACAGCGCCTTGCCGAAGAAGGGCAGCGTCGCGATGTAGACCATCGAGGCGAAATAGAAGGCGCCGCGGCGGATCAGCTTCGACTCGCCCCTCGGCAGCCCGTCGCGCCACAGAGAATAGATCGCGAAGGCCGCCAGGCCATAGCCGACATAGCCCCAGACCTTGGTGATCCTCACCAGGTAGGCACGGGTCAGCGGGTCGATGTCGATCGACCAGAAATAACGCTGCACATGGTCCATCGCCCCGAGCGTGGCGAAGAGCATGACCCCGAGCACCGGATAGCGCATGGCGATCCGCATCACCGGGAAGAACAGGAAGATGGCAAACAGCGTCGGCAGGAAATGCATGTGGTACTGCGACCGGCCGAGCAGGAAGTAGGAGACCCAGGTCTCGGCCTCGCCGAGGCTGGCGAGGTATTGCGGCGCGTAGCCGAACGCGTCTGCCTTCAGCAGCCGGAAGAAGGCGTAGAACACGGTCCAGAAGGCGAAGGGCACGAGCAGGCGCCCGGCCTGGACGGAGATGGCCTCGCGGTAGCCCGGGCGGCTGCGGTCGACCCGCATCGCCATCAGGAAGAGCGAGAAGAAGAAGAACATCTCCGAGCCGGAGAATTCGCCGATCGAGCGCAGCAGGACCGGCACGAAGCGTTCGCCCGGCTCGACGCCCGGGAAGGGCCGCCCGGCGAAATCAGTGGTGGTGTGGATGAGAACGACGCCGACGGCCGCGCAGACGCGGTTGGCATCGAACCAGACGAGGCGCGACCGTTGGGAGCTCATGGCTGCCCCCAGGGCGACCGGCATTGCTGCGGCAGGACGATCCGCGGCTCGGGCTTGGCGAAGCTCTGCGCTTCGGGCCGGCATTCGGTTGCGGCGATCCCGGTTTCGCGCTGGAGCGGCCGGCAGTACTGGAACTCCTCCCACGGCACGGCCGGCTGAAGCGGCGGCAGGTCTTCGCAGGCGCAGCAGGTCGCTTCGATCACCATCGGCTCGGGCATGCATTTCGCGCCGCGGATGTCGGTCCCGGAATAGGCCATGTCCCACCAGCTGGTATTCTCGTTGAGATACTGCAGGATCGGCCCCTCGGCCTTGTAGAGCAGCGCTGCCAGGATGATGCCGTTGTTGTTCGCCGTCTGCAGCGGGATGTAGCCGTTGCCGTTCTCGTAGAGCCCTTCGTAGAAGCCGCCCTCGGCCTCCGACAGGTCGGCGACGGTCTCGAAGAGCAGGTCGGTATAGGGCGTGTCCCACAGCGCCCACATGCCGATCGCGGCCTTCGAGGCCACCGCGGCGCGGTCGGGCTGGTAGACGTCGCTGGGATCGAGCGTGTTCCAGGCGTAGCCGTCGGCGAAGATCGAGTCGTAGACGAAATAGGGTTTGCCCTCGACCTGGTGCTCGGAGCGGGCGGTGATGATGCCGGTCGCCTCGAAGCGGCGCTGCTGCACCAGGAAGATCCGGTGGGCGAATTCAGCGCGCCAGCCCTGCGAGGCGATGCCGGGCCCGTCGCGGTCGTTCACCGGCAGGTCCCAGCCCAGTTCCAGCCCGTCGAGCAGGTAGCTTTCGGTCAGGACGTAGTTCTGGTTGTGGAAGACCCTGGGGTCGCGGCCGTCATAGGGCACCATGACGTCGTAGATCTCGGTGTAGTTCAGCGGCGCCGGATCGAGGGCCCCCGCCACGTCGAAGCCCCACAGCGCAAAGCCCTTTGCGGCATATTCCTCGTAGCCGAGCCGGCCTTCCTGCACATAGCGGGTCTCGCCGTTGCCGCGCACGATCGAGCCGAAGAGCCGCCCGTCATCCTCCACGATGTTGCAGTAGTTCCAGCGCAGCGGCACGTTGTCGACGCTGTTGGCGAGATAGGGATAGCGCTCCTTCAGGATGCGCAGCCAGACCAGCATGCGGCCCATGTCGAGCACCGAAAAGCCCACCTCGCCCGGCTGGTTGGCATAGTTCACCTTGGCGCCGGTCTGGGTGTTGTAGACCTTGTTCGGGGCCTCGCCGCGGAACAGGTCGAGATTGCGCAGCGTGCCGAGGAGCAGCGTCGCGCGGCGGTCGAATTCGCGCTTGTCGATGATGCCCAGCTCATAGGCCGAGACCAGGCCGCTGATATAGGAGGCCGTGTCCCACAGCGTGGTCGAGGGATAGGATCCGACGGCATTGACCATGCCGGTTTCCGGCTGGAAATGCTTGACGAAATAGCTCCAGGCAGTGCGGGCCATGTCCATTTCGCGCGGGGTCAGCGCACCGTGCCGCCCGAAATGGCCGGTCTGCGCGGCGCCGTCCTGCGGCGGCAGCAATTCGGAGAAGCCCAGGGTCCGCGCCGAGGCGGGCGGCACGGTCTGGCCGGCGCTGTCCTGCGCCCGGACCGCGCAGGGCAAGGCGGCGAGCGCGAGCGCCAGCGGAACCGCGAGAGCGGAAAGATGGGAACGGCTGATACTCATGCCTCTTCTCCGGAAGATNTTCCAGGAGCGCTGCAAGCTCCGCGCGGCACAGCCGGATGTCGTTGGCCAGCTCCTCGAGCTCGGACGGGGCGTCCCTTCGGGCATCGGGCAGGCACTCCAGGCGGCGGCAGCGCGCCGCGAGCTCCGTGCAGCCCAGCGTGCCGGCAATGCCGACGAAGGAATGCAGCGCGCGCCTGCGCAGCGTGCCCGGCGGCTCGCTGCCGTCCTGCGGCGCGTCCTCCTCGAGGATGCCCAGATGCCGGTCGAAATCCGACAGCGCCGCCGTCAGCATGGTCGGCGCGACATCCGCGCCGAAATCCCTGGTCAGGTCGCGGATCCGCGCGCGCAGGCTGTCGGCTTCGGAAAAGGTCTGCGGCATCTGCTGCGGCAGCTCCGCGGCCTCCTCCGCGAACTGCGACGGCTCGAAGGGCACGGTCTCGATCTCCTGCCCGGCGGCGCGCCGCTCCGAATAGCCCTTCCACTTGTGCAGCATCTGCGCCACCTCGAAGAGGATGACCGGCTTGCACAGCACGTCGTCGAACCCGTCGGCAATGAAGGAGTCGTGCCACTCCTGGCCGGCATGCGCCGTCACCGCGATGATCGGAATTTCCGAAAGCGGGCTGCCGAGCGCCCGGATCGCGCGCGTGGCTTCGGCGCCGTCCATGACTGGCATCGAAAGATCCATGAAAATCAGGTCGTAGCTGAATTTCTGCACCGCCTCGACGGCCTCGGCCCCGTTCAGCACCATGTCGGAATTCTGCCCCAGCCGGTCGAGCTTGGTGCGCGCGACAAGCTGGTTGGTGCTGTTGTCCTCGACCACGAGGATCCGCATCCGGGGCAGATCCAGAGGCACCTCTTCGGGCACCTCCTTGACCACCGGCTCGGCGCTGTCGACGGGGATGTCCATCCAGAAGGTCGACCCCTCGCCCTCGATGCTGCGGAAGGCAAGCGAGCCGCCCATCAGCTCGGCAAGCTGCAGGCTGATCGCCAGTCCCAGCCCGGTTCCGCCGAACCGGTGCGTGTAGGACGCGCCGAGCTGTTCGAAGCGCCCGAAGACCTTCGCCTGGTGCTGTTCGGGGATGCCGGTGCCGGTATCGGTCACGCTGAATCTCAGGCGCAGTTCCTCGCCGTCCTGCGGCTCCAGCCGCTCGACCGACAGGATGACGCTGCCATGGGCGGTGAACTTGACGGCATTGCTGACGAGGTTTGCCAGCACCTGCCGCACCCGGCCGGGATCGGTGCACATCCAGGGCGGCACGTCCCCGGCGATGCGGCTGTCGAGTTCGATGCCCTTTTCCTGCGCCTTGACGGCATAGAGATGGATGATGCTGCGCACCACGGAGAGGAGCTCGAAGGGCTCCTTGTTCAGCTCCATCTTACCGGCCTCGATCTTCGAGACGTCGAGGATGTCGTTGAGGATCACCAGCAGGGAGTTCGCGCTCTGGCGCGCCACCCGGGCCTGCTCGCGCTGCGGCGCGGACAGGCCGCTGTCCTCGAGCGCGCCGAGCATGCCGATCATCCCGTTCATCGGCGTTCGCAGCTCGTGGCTGATCATCGCGAGGAATTCGCTCTTGGCGGCATTGGCCTGCTCCGCGGCCTCGACCGCCTCCTGCAGGGCCAGCTCGCGTTCGACATGCTCCGAGACGTCCCGGACGGTCGACACCATCCGGACCGGCTTGCCGTTCTCGTCGGCCAGAAGCTCGGAGAGGGCCTCGATCTGCAGGACCCGGCCATCCCGCGCCCGGACCTTGTAGAAGATTTCGCGCCGGGCATACTTGCCGGTCCGGCGCGAGGTCTCAAGCGCGATCCGCTCGCTCTCGACGACGGCGGCTTCGTATTCGGGCAGCAGCATTCCCTGGAACTCGGCGCCGGTCATCCAGCCGCCGGGCTCCAGCGCGAGCAGCCGGGCATATTCGTCCGACCATTCGACCACGTCCCGGCGGAAATCCCAGCGGACCGTTCCCATCCGCGCAATGCGTTGGGCCTCGCGCATCTGCCGGGTCACCGCCGCCAGCGCCCGGCGGCGCCGGATCTGCCACACGGCCTGGAGCGCCAGGACGATGACGGCCACGGCCAGCAGGATCACGAGTACGGAATAATGCGGCCCTTCCTGGATCATGCCGGCGCTTCGCGTTTGAACAGCAGTTCCAGCCGGTTCTGGCCGTCGCGGGGCTCGTAGACCAGATCGTCGCTGCAGAACCGGATCAGCGGCAGGCCGCGGCCGCTTTCGGCAAGCGGATCGACCTCGTCGAGCGACGCCACGTCCTCGTAGAGGTCGTCCGGCATCTGTTCCCCGGCATCGACGATCTCGACCCGCACGCCGTCCGCGCCGATCGTCGCGGTCACGCGGATCGTTTCGTCCAGCGCGGCCGAGGTGCCGTGGTTCACGGCATTGGCCAGGGCCTCGGTCACGGCAATTTCCATTGCCGACAGCTTGTCCTCGGAAACAGCTCCGTCCAGCGCCGCCTTCAGCGTGACGACCAGGTGGTCTATTTCATCCAGTTTCGGGGGCATTTCGAGGACGATCGCCATCATACGCGTTCCTTGATCGCCGCAATCGCGGCATTGACGTCGCTGTAGGAGCTGAACACGCGGTCCATGCGCGTGATCTTGAACATCTGCTGGACACCGCTCGACAGGCTGCAGACCACGATCTCGCCGCGGTTGCCCAGCCGCTTGAGCAGCCCCACCATTGCGCCGATTCCCGAGGAATCGAGGAAGGTCACATCGGCCAGATCGATCACCAGCTTGTCCTGCTTCTGGTCGATCAGGGCCAGCACCTCTTCCTTGAATGCCGTCGCATTGGCCGCCGTGAGCCGCTCGACGGCCGGGTTCACGACGCAGATGCCATATTCGTCATGCAGGCGGGTCTTGATCATTGGTTCGGGGTCCTTTCACAGACAAGAACGGTAAGGTCGTCGTCCAGCGCCCGGCCCTCGCGCCAAGCTTCCAGCGCCGAGACGAGATTGCCGGGAATGGTGTGCGGGGCAGGCGCCGAACCGGCCAGCGCCGCCTCCACCCGGGCCTCGCCGAAGGCCTCGCCGGCGGGACATTCCGCTTCCATGGCCCCGTCCGAGCACAGCACCAGGAACTCGGCCTCGGCAAAGGGCGTGACATCCGTTTCGAAGGGCACCCCGTCGAGCAGCGCGACCGGAAAGCCGCCGGTCCCGACCTGGCGGCACGCGCGGTCGCGCGTCAGGATGTAGGGCGAGGGATAGCCCGCCTGGCAGAAATGTAGCAGGTCCGAGCCGTGTTCGATCATGCCGCAGAACATGGTGAAGTATTCGGTGCCGTCGTCGCGGTAGAACCGTTCGCTGAGGCTGCGCACAAGCGCGGCCGGATCCGGCCGGCCGTCGGCACCAAAGGAATGCGCCCGGAAATGCTCCGCCGTCAGCAGATGCCCCAGCGCCACCGACATCAGCGAGGCATGCACCCCGTGCCCGGCGACGTCGATCGCATAGAAGGCCGTGTAGCTTTCGCAGATCCGGTAGTATCCGAACATGTCGCCCGACAGGATGTTGGACGGCTGGAAGGCCGCATGGAACCGGCAGCCCTCGACGACCTGGTGGGCGGGCGGCAGCAGCCGCCGCTGGGCATCGGCCGCGGCCCGCAGGTCGTCCTCGATCTGCTCCTTCGCCTTTGCCAGAACCTTGCTGCGCTGGAGCAGCAGCTCTTCGTGCCGCAGCAAGCGGTCGGCCGAGCGGACCCGGGCGGTCAGCGTCGCGGTATCCACCGGCTTGCCCATGAAGTCGTCGACTCCGGCCTCCAGCGCGAGCTCCCGCTGCTGGCGCTGGTCCTGGCCGGTGACCATCAGGATATGGACATAGCCGTCGCCGGGTTCTGCCCGGATCGTCCGGGCAAGATCGTAGCCGTCGAGGCCCGGCATATCCAGATCGCAGACCAGAATCTTGGCCGATATCGCCCGCACGAGCTCCAGGGCCTCGGCGCCGTCACGGGCTTCGTGCGTTTCATATCCGAGCTTCTTCAGGATGAGCGAGATATACGCCCGCTGCACCGCGTCATCATCCGCGACGACCACCTTCAGGCGGGTGCAATCTGGCTGCGGCCTGGAGATGGCCGTGTACTCGTACATAGGCGGATACCCGGATACCCTGCGCACTCATGTTCCATGCAGGGGACAAAAAACGTTCGTTAACCATTTTTGTATAACAAATTAGCTACTTTCCTCAAAGCCATTTCTCCCCCTTGCAGCGCATTTCACCTCTACTATCCGACCGTTTTCACAAGATTTTTCAGCCTTCATCCGCGCAGCTGCGTGTGTGCCGCACCCCACGCGGCCGATTTGACCCAAATGCCGCTTGCCCCCGCCCCGGACGGGCCCTGCCGTGGCCAGGCAGGGCTTCCGCCCTGATTCCCCGCGCGGCGCCAGGGCAGCGGCCGATTCGCGGAAACAACATCTCCGTGATCGGATCCGCGGCCCGAACCGGACCGCCCGCAGCCCCCGGCCACCGCCGCGGGACCGGGCAGGGCAGGCGCCGCCAAACGCAGGTTCACCGCCTGCCCCCCAGAGCCGGATGCGGCAGAGCTTCGATCCTCCGGGCCTGCGCCGCGGCAGTTCGGCTTGCACTTCGGCCGGCCGGAGCTAGTATCCGCCGCCACATCGAGCGCTTGGAGAGGCTCCATGCCCAAGACCGACGACCTTGCCGCGCGCTTGCTGGCGCAGCGCAGCTCCTGCCGGGCCTTCCTGCCGGAACCGGTCCGGGCCGAGGACCTGCGGCAGATCCTGTCGGCCGCCCGCCGCGCGCCCAGCGGGGCAAACCTGCAGCGGGACGGTTCCACGCCCTTGCCGGAGAGCCGCTCCGCGCGCTCTGCCGCACGCTCGAAGAGGCGGCCTCCGGCCCGGCCGAGGCCCCCGAATACAGCTACTTCCCCCAACCGATGCCCGCGCCGCTGAAGCAGCGCCAGCGGGACGCCGGATATGCGCTCTACCAGGCGCTCGGCATCGAACGGCGCGACATTGCCGGGCGCCGCGGCCAGTTCCTGCGGAACTACCGGTTCTTCGATGCGCCCGCCGGGATCGTCGTGACGATCGACCGGGAGATGGGGGCCGGCTGCTTCATGGATCTGGGCATGTCGCTGATGGCGCTCATGCTCTGCGCGCAGGACATGGGATATGGCAGCTGCGGGATCGGCGCCCTGGCGAATTACGGGCGCAGCGTGCAGCGCGCCCTCGAGCTCGGCGACGGGGAGATGGTGGTCTGCGGCATCGCGCTGGGACGGCCGGACCCGGCGGCGCCGGTCAACCGCTTCCGCACCGCGCGGGCGCCGCTCGAGGAATATGCAACCTTCCGCGGGTTCCCAGATGGCTAGGCAGCCGCTCCGCCAGCCCTCGGCCTGCTGCTGCTCTTCGCCGCCTGCCGGGGCGCCGCCGCGCAGGTGCCGCCCTATGCCTTCGCGGCGGGCTGCATTTCGGTCGCCAATCTCTGCGAGGAAACCGCCGAAGGCCGGTTCGAAGGCTTCGCCGCCGACCTGTCGCGCCGCCTGGCGGAAATGACCGGCGCCGAGGTCGCGTTCCGCGCCACCCTGCCCAGCATGGCCATCGGCGCCCAGCTGCGCGGCGAAACCCAGATCCTCGCCGGCATTCCCGAGCTGGAGCTGCTGGAGCAGACCAGCATCGCCTCGATCCCCGTGGCCAGCAACCAGATCCGGCTCTTCGCCCTGCAGGAGCGGCTGGAGGAATTCGGCGACGGCCCGCCCGAAGGCCTCAGGGTCGCCTATATCGAGGGCGGCACCGGCGCGAAATTCCCCGAGCTTTTCGCCGCCAACGAGGGCATTCCGACCCGCACCCCCGAAGAGCTGATCGCCTTCCTGCTGGGCCGCCGCGCCGACATCGCGGTGATCTCGGAACGCGCGGTCTTCCCGACCACGCGCGGCATGGGGGTCGATCACCGCATCGCCGAGCTTGGCGCGCCGCTCGCGCGCGAGTCGCGGGTCGTCTACGTCCATCGCAGCCGCGAGGCGCTGATCGGCCCGGTCAACAGCGCCATCGAGGAAATGGAGCGCAGCGGCGAATTGCCCGAGCTGCGGCGGCGCTGGCGGATCGACCCGCCCGCCCCGGAGCCCGACATCCTGCGCGTCGGCATCGCCCATGCGCCGCCCTACGGCATCATCGATCCCGGGAGCGGCGGGATTTCCGGCTATGCGGCGGAGTTCTTCCGCCAGCTCGCCGGGCGCGCCGGATTGGCCTATGAATTCGTGCCGCTCAGCCTTGCCGACTATTTCGCCTTTCCCGACGGGCCTGCGGTGGACATCCTGCCGGTCTATGTCATCTCCCCCGGCGCGCGCGACCTCATGGATTTTACCCTGCCGACCGATCTGGTCCAGTTCGGCATATATGTCCGTGCCGACGGGCCGGCGGTCTCCGGCCTCGCGGATCTGGCCGGGCAGCCGGTGGCGATGCGCGACGACCTGCGCCAGGCCGCAGAGGGCCCGCTCGCACGGGTCGCGCCCGTGGTCATGGACAGCGAACGCGACATGATCGACGCGTTGCTCTCCGGCCGGGTCGAGGCGATTGCCGAGGTGCCGGATGCCGTCCAGGCAGCCGCCGCCGCCATCGGCGCCCGGGACTCCCTGCGGCGGCTGGACGGCGAAACCATCGATCTCCGCAACGCCATCGCGCTGCGCTTCGGCCTCGGAGCCGTGCGCGAAAAGCTCAACGCGCAGCTGCCTGGCTACGTGCTCTCCGACGAATTCGCGGACCTGCGCCAGGCCTATTTCGGCACGCCGGGCTTCTGGACGCCGGAACGCCAGCGGCTGGCTCTGCTCCTGCTTCTGTCAAGCGGCGTGCTGCTGCTGCTCTTCGGCGTCATCACGGCGCTGAGCCTGCGCGCCAAGCGCCAGGCGGAAACCCTGACGCGGCGGACGATCTCGGTCTCGTCGCGGCTGCAGGCGGTGATGAATTCCGTCCAGAGCGGCATCGTCGGGCTCGACGGGCAACGCAACATCGTGCTGCTCAATCCCGCGGCCCGCGCCATGCTCGGCAACCTGCCCGAGACCATGCCCTGCCCCTGGCCGCCCGGCACCGGCTTTCTCTGCAGCGCCGATCTGCGCCGCCTCGAAGGCGCCGAAGACCCGGTCTCCCGCGCGCTCGCCGGCGAGAGGCTCGACGGCGAGATCCACCTGATGGCGCAGGCCGGCAGCAGCGCGCAGAGCCTCTATGTCAGGCTCTCCAGCGCCCGGATCGACGTGCCCGACAGCACCATCCGGGCGGTCATCAGCATCGACGACATCTCCGAGCAGGAACGCAACCGCCAGCAGCTGGAGCGATCGGGGCGGCTCGATGCGCTCGGCCAGCTCACCGGCGGGGTCGCGCATGACTTCAACAATCTCCTGGCCACGATCGAATACGGCATCCAGCTGGCCGACCAGGAAACCGAGGCGGAGCTGCGCGGGCGCTACCACGCCACCGCGCTGGCCTCGGTGCGGCGCGGATCGGCGCTGACCAAACGGCTCCTGGCCTTCGCGAAGCGCCAGCCGGGCCTGGCCGTCTCGCGCTCCGTCGAGGACATCCTGCATGATTTCGAGCTCCTGGCGCGGCCGTCGATCGAGGCGCGCATCGCCCTCGATTTCGCTGCCGCGGCTCCCGGCCTATGGGTCCATTGCGACGTCGCCCAGCTGGAGAACGCGCTGCTGAACCTGGTGCTGAACGCCCGCGACGCTGTGGTGCAGTCCGGCAAGGGCGACAGGATCACGGTGGATGCGCGCAGCGTCGGAGAGGCCGAGGCACGGTCGCTCAAGCAGGCGCCGGACGCAGCCGAGAGCGGCGGCCTGCACCAGCGCTACATCGAGTTCTCGGTGACCGATAACGGCCCGGGCATGACGGAGGAGATCAAGCGCCGTGCGCTCGATCCGTTCTTCACGACCAAGGGCACCCATGCCGGAACCGGGCTCGGCCTGTCGATGGTCTATGGCTTCATCCAGCAATCCGGCGGCGAATTGCGGATCTATTCGGAACCGGGCCTGGGCACGACCGTGCGCATGGTGCTGCCGCGCGGCACCCCCGCGGGACGGCGCGAAGATCCGATGCCGCTGCCGCCGCTGGCGGCCGGGACCGGCGAACGCATCCTCGTGGTCGAGGACGAGCCGGAGCTGCGCCGCATGACCGGGGACATGCTGCTGTCGCTGGGCTACCGGGTCGAAACAGCCGAGGATGGCAGCGCAGCTCTGGCCAAGCTCGGCGCCGGCACCGCGGTTGACCTGCTGCTGACCGACATCGTGATGCCCGGCCCCCTGGACGGGTTCGCGCTGGCCCGCGAGGCCCGCCGCCTCGCCCCCCACCTGCCGGTGATCTACATGTCGGGCTATACCGGCATCTCGGCAGACGAGATGGGCGAGGTCCGCGCTCCGCTCCTGCAGAAGCCCTGCCCCCCGTCGCAGCTGGCGGAAACCGTCCGCATCGCTCTTGCGGGCGAGGCCGCGGACCCCAATTGAGCATCGCCCTGCGGTATCCCCCATGAAAGTTGCGCCGGGTTTGCGGACTGCGCCGATACTCCCCATGCGGAGATCGCAGCGGTCATGACCTTTCTCCCGGATGCCGGACCGGTTCGATATCTGTCACGCGGCCATTGTGGCTGCCATGCCGCTCTTTGCCTGCTGCGGCGGCAAGAATGCGATGCCCGACCGGCTGCGGCGCCGGTTGCAGAAGATCGCGAGGCCGTCAGACGGCACGGCTTTCGCCTCCTGGCACGGCCGGACCGTGTGCGGCGGAACTGCTCGGTCTCGAGTGCGCCGAAGAAGCGCTCCATCGGGGGGCGCGCCGCCGATCGGTTCCCCGGGCCGGCCGATCCGCTGGCGCGGCCGCGCTTGGATCCGCAGCTGTCACCGACACTGGAACGAGGGCCAAATGCCCGCGCCCGCCAGCCGCCCGCCGTGGCGACTGAACAGGCATCGGGCGGGTCCGACCGGTCGCCGCAATCGCTTGGAAAAGGAAGTTGCGATGACAGGGGTCGGAGGCGCCGGGCGGCGGATTGTAGGACCCGGCCCGCTGCAGCGCGTCGGGGCGGTTCACCCCGGCCCAGGCGACGCGGATCACCACCTGTCCGGCCGCGGGTTGCGGAACCGGCCGGGTCACGGGCGTCAGCACCTCGGGGCCGCCGGGAGAGGAAATCTCCACGGCGCGCATGGTCTCGGGCAGGGTCATCTCGGGCTCCTTCGGTCGTTCCTCAGCGCGGATCGTGCAGCGAACCCGGCATTGCGGGGCCCTGGCTGCGGTTCGGCGCCTTCACCAGACTTAGCGCCCATTTCGGTCCGGCCAGAAGAGGACGCAGCAGCGCATTGTCATTGACCTTCTTCTTGACCGCCTCGATCTGCATCACCTCGTCGATGCGCCGGTCGAGGAAGCGCCAGGTGCGCTGGTGCTCGGGGCTGTCATCGCCCAGCCAGTAGAGCAGCGTCGCGCTGTAGACCCCTGCGAGCGTCGCGCGCTTGGTGTACCAGTTGATGTCGTCGGAGCCGTCGCCGAGCACGGTCCAGATCTGGTCGACCGTGTGCCACAGCGCTTTCGCTCCGTCCGGCGCATGCGGCGGCAGCGCGAAGAGCGTCGCGCCGCGGCGCACCGCCTCCTTGTCCTCGACCAGCTCCAGCCGGAGGCGCACGGCCCGCGCGATCCGGTCGCGGAACCGCATGGCGCTGAGATCCTCGGCCTTCAGGCGGCGCACCATCTCGGCGTCGCCGGCGGCATGGTAGGCCAGCGCCAGGTCGACCGCCCCGCGCGGGCAGACCGCGCGCGCCACCGCGGGGTCGATTTCCGAATCGGCCGCCGCGGCGCGGAAGCTGGTCTCCGACCAGCCGTCGAACACGACATGGGGAAGGATCGCCTCCAGCAGACGGTCCTTGACATCCATATGGGACATTTCAGACACTTCCATGGTCTCTTCCTCTTCGTTCTGCGGAGCCGCGGCTCTGGACAGAGTGGTCTTGCCTTGCTATAGGGACGCCTCCTGCTGAAAATGCAACTCTAACAGGAAGGGTGGTGACACCAGAATGCAGGTTAGTGTTCGCGACAACAATGTCGACCAGGCTCTTCGGGCCCTGAAGAAGAAGCTGCAGCGCGAAGGCGTGTTTCGTGAGATGAAACTCAAGCAGCACTTCGAGAAGCCGTCCGAGAAGAAGGCACGCGAGAAAGCCGAGGCTATCCGCCGTGCGCGCAAGCTCGCGCGCAAGAAGGCTCAGCGCGAAGGTCTGCTTTAAGCCGATCGACCGCGAACCAGATGCGTCAGCATCAAGGTTTCAGAAAGACCCCTGCAATCGCGGGGGTCTTTCTTTTTGCGTTCAGGCCCGGTCGGCAAGGCGCAGCCCCTCCGCGCCGGGCGCTTCCGGGCCGTCCTCGGCATCCCGGTCCTCCGCCGCCGCGCCGGCCGCAACCTCAGGGAAATGCATCGTCACGCGGGTCCCCTCCCCCGGCGCACTGTCGATCCTGAGGAAGCCTCCGGACTGGCGGCAGAAGCCATGGACCATCGACAGCCCCAGCCCGGAACTGGTCGCCTCGTCCTTGGTTGTGAAGAACGGATCGGTGGCCTTTTCGAGGATCTCCGGCGCCATGCCATGCCCGTTGTCGCGCACCTCGACGAACAGGTAGGTTCCCGGCAGCGCCGGAGGCACCGGCAGGCCGGCCCCAGCCGCGATGCAGCAATGGCCGGTGCTGATCTCGATCACGCCGTTTGCGCCGACCGCGTCGGCCGCATTGGAAACGAGGCTGATGATCGCCTGCTCCAGCTGGCCGCGATCCGCCATGAGCCAGCGGCGGCCGGAGCCGAGCGCGACCGAAAGCCGGACATTGCCCGGAAGGTACCGGCGCAGCATGCCCTCGAGGAAGCGCAGCTTGCGGTCGAGGATCAGCGGTTCGGCATTGAGCACCAGCTTGCCGCCATAGGACAGGAGCTTCTGCGTCAGCTCCGCCCCGCGCTCGGTCGCGGCAAGGGCGTCACGCAGGCAGCGCTGCCGCGCCTCCTGGTCCCCGGCCTCGGCGATCAGGTCGAGATTGCCGCGGATCACGGTCAGCAGGTTGTTGAAATCATGCGCAACCCCGCCGGCGATGCGTCCGAGCGAATTGGCCTTCTGGATCCGCGCGGCCATCGCCTCTGCCTGGGTCAGGACGACATGCTTCTCGTGCAAGCCGTGCAGGGCGCGGCGCTCGCGCTCGGACACGCGGTTCAGCTGCCGCGCCATGACGAGGAGGCCGGTCCCCGCGTACCAGCAGGAGGCCAGCGTCATCAGCGCGATGCCGAATTGCGCGGTGAACATGCCGCGCGCCGCGCCGTATTCGCAGAACACCCCGAAAGCCAGCTGCCCCGCCACGATCGCCGGCAGGAACCGCCGCAGGATCCGGCTGCCGGGCCCGGAGCGGAACAGCAGATGAACCCAACCGGGACGCTGCACCGCCAGCAGCAGCGCCGCCTGCAGCAGCAGGAAGCAGACCGCGGTCATCAGCGACAGTTTCGAGAACAGCACCGTCTCGAACAGGAACCCCATGTCGAAGACATAGCCGAGCAGCGCCACCTGCGAGAGCGGCATCGAGCCGAGCACCGCCGCGTGGATGACGGCCGCCTGCAGCCGGCTTTGCCCCGGCAGGCTGCAGAGCGCGGCAGCGATCATCAGGAAGCACAGCCGCGTCGTCAGCGACATGCCGTCATGCGCCGGCACATCGGCATCCATCATCTGCTCGACGAAGCCCGTGATCAGCAGGGCGAAGACCGCGCACCCGGCGCCGAGCGGGAAGATCCGGCGGCGGGTCCGCCCCCAAGCCGCCAGCGCGCCGCCGGCGAGCAGGAACAGCAGGGCCGTCGACGGCACCAGCGCCGGCCATTCCGGCATGATCCGCGGCAGGCGGGCAAAGCCGAATCCCCATCCGAAAACCAGGATCGCGCCCGCCATGGCGGCGGCGCCGAGCGATAGCCAGAGCGACAGGCGCAGCCCGCGTTCGACCGCCTCCGTCCGGTCCTCCTGCCTGCCCGAAGGCTCCTGCAAGCCGATTGCAGCGTCCATGTTCCCCAGCCCGACCGTTTCACGTTCCCCGCAGCCTGCCGTGCGTTCCTTTCGAAACCTTTGAGCCGGCAGCAACTTCGCGGCGGAACCGGGCGGAAGCCCCCGGTTTTTCGCTCGCATTGGAACGAGCCCTGCACAGCCGGTCTGCGCTGGCGCAGGTGGCATCTGCCGCGTTCGCCCCTAACTTCGGCGCAAAGCACTGCAAGGACCGTTCCCATGACCGCGACTTCCCCGCTCGCAGATTTCCCGATCTCCCGGCGCTGGCCCGCTGCCGATCCGACGGCGATCCAGCTCTATTCCTTCCCGACGCCGAACGGCATCAAGGTCTCCGCGATGCTGGAAGAGACCGGACTGCGCTACGAGCCGCATCTCGTGACCCTGGCCGATGCCGACGTGAAGAGTCCCGAATTCCTGTCGCTCAACCCCAACAACAAGATCCCCGCGATCATCGATCCCGACGGTCCGGACGGCACGCCGCTCGGCCTGTTCGAATCCGGCGCCATCCTGATCTACCTCGCCGAAAAGACCGGACGATTCCTCGGGGCCACGGCAGCGGCGCGCGCCGAGACAATCCAATGGCTAATGTGGCAGATGGGAGGCGCCGGCCCGATGTTCGGCCAGCTCGGCTATTTCGCCAAGTTCGCCGGCGCCGAAATCGAAGACCCCCGCCCCCGCGCCCGCTACACGGCAGAGGCCAGGCGCCTGCTTGGCGTGCTCGACGGCCGCCTCGCCGGGCGCGACTGGATCACCGGAAGCTATTCCATCGCCGACATGGCGACCGGCCCTTGGGTGCGGGCCCTGACGGAAACCTACGGGGCCGGCGAGGCGCTGGAGATCGACAGCTTCGCGAACGTGACCGCCTGGCGCGACCGCTTCCTGGCGCGACCGGCGGTGCAGCGCGCGCTCGACATCCCGTCCCGCGAAGGCTGATCCGGAGCTAGCCGGCTGCCGGGCCCTGAGGCCCGGCCTGCGCCTTCAGCAGATCGCGGATCTCGGTGAGGATCTCGGTTTCGGTCGGCGCGGGCAACTCGGCGGCATCTGCCGGATCAGGCACATCGCCCCGCGCCTTCTGCGCCAGCCCGTCCTTGACCCGGTTCACCGCCTTGACCAGCAGGAACACCACCCAGGCGATGATCAGGAAATTGATCACGGCCATGATGAACTTGCCATAGGCGAGGGTCGCCGCCATCTCCCCTTCACCGAAGGTGATGGCCATGTCGGTGAAGTCGATGCCGCCGACGACGAGCCCCAGCACCGGATTGATCAGGTCGGCGACGAGCGAATTGACGATGCCCGTGAAGGCCGCGCCGACGATGATGCCCACCGCCATGTCCATGACATTGCCACGGGAAATGAAGGCCTTGAATTCCTGGACGAGCGCCATTCGGGAAACCCCTTAATCCTTAATGATGTGTTACGGATTTGTGATACCATGGGGCCGCACATGCCGGAAGCATGCGCCGGAGCAGGCTCTGCCATCTTGACCTCCCCCGCATTGGACGCCATGACGAACCCCGCGGCCTGCACCGTGACCGGGTTTCCCTCCCGGAACGCCAGCACGGCCCGGGGCGCCGCCACTTGCGCCCGGCATTCGGAGGAGTGGCAGAGTGGTCGATTGCACCGGTCTTGAAAACCGGCGTGCGTGAAAGCGTACCGTGGGTTCGAATCCCACCTCCTCCGCCATCCATGGTTTAACCCATTGACAAATCTAAGGAGTTGGTCCGTTTCCCGCCAAATGTCCGGCCAACTGGAAAACGCTTGATAGCATCAGGATGCGACATGGCGGCACCGCCGGAAGGCAGTTCAAGCTTACTTTCATCCAGAAGCAAGACGGGAAGCACTTCATGGATTGGTTGGCTGACCACGGGAAGAGGCCCTGTTGCGCAATACGGCTGACGGCCGCAGGTCCCCTTTCCCGGACAGGCTTATCCAGAGCCGCGCGAACCGGAATGCCGATGGCGTTTCCTGCCCTGTCCTGAGCCGCTTCACTGCCCGCGGCACTGCCGAGCTCGAATGCGCGGCCTGAGCTCGGCCAAGGCAAGCGGCACAGGATCTTGAGGCCTACTTCCGCAGCAATGGTGCCGCGGCCCAGCCAGGACTCCGGGGCAAGCTCTCTGCAGCCCGCCCCGCCCTTCCGGGCCGCCGCCGCGGCTCAGCCGCGCAGCTCTGCGCCGGTGGCCTTCTTCACCTTCTCGACGATCTTGGCGCTGACCGCCTCGATGTCCTTCTCGGTCAGGGTCTTGTCGACCGGCTGCAGCCGCACCGAGATCGCCAGCGACTTCTTGCCGGCACCCATCTGGGCCTCGGCCTTGCCGCCCGCGAACTCGTCGAAGACCCGCACCGCCTCGATCAGCGCCTTGTCGGCGCCCGCGGCGGCATTGACCAGCGCCAGCGCCTCGACGGAGGCATCCACCACGAAGGCGAAATCGCGTTCCACCGCCTGCAGGTCGTTCAGCACAAGCGCCGGACGGGTGGTCACCGCCTTCTTCGGCAGCGGCACCTCGGCGGGCATCACGGTGAAGGCCAGCGCCGGGCCCTTGACGCCGAACTGCTCAAGCACCCGCGGATGCAACTCGCCGAAGACCGCGATGGTCTTCTTCGGGCCGAGCCCGACGCGGCCCGACCGCCCCGGGTGGAACCAGTCCGGCGTGTTGCGGAAGATCTGCGCCTTCTCCGGCGCGCCGACCGCGGACAGCACCGCCTCCATGTCCGCCTTGGCGTCATAGACATCGAGCGCCCGGCGCGCGCCATGCGGATCGCGCGGACCGCTATGTCCGACCAGCAGGCCGGTGACATGGGTGGACTGCTCCTCCGGCTCTCCGCCCGAGAAGGCCGGACCGACCTCGAACAGCGCCAGATCGGCGAAGCCGCGCGCCTGGTTGCGTGCCGCGGCCATCAGCAGGCCGGGCAGCAGGTCGGGACGCATGTGGCCCAGATCGGCGGAGATCGGGTTCTCCAGCGCGCGGGCCGCATCGCCGCCGCCGAAGCGCTCGGCCGATTTGCGGTCGACGAAGCTGTAGGTCACGCATTCGTTGTAGCCCAAGCTGGCCAGCATCCGGCGCGCGGCGATCTCGCGGCGCTGCTGCGGGGTCAGGATCGGCTTCGGCACGCCCGCTTGGGCGCGGGCCATCGGGCGGCCCTGGAGCTTGGTCAGCGACGCCACGCGGGCGACTTCCTCGACCAGATCCGCCTCGCCCAGGATGTCCGGGCGCCAGGATGGCACGGCAGCCATGTCATCGGCGTCGAGCGCGAAGCCGAGCGCGGCCAGCGTCGCGCGCTGGGTCTCGGGCGCGATCTCCATGCCGACGAGGCTCTGCACCCGCTCGACATCGAGCTTGTAGCTGCGCGCGACATCGGGCAGCGCGCCCGCGGTGACGACCTCGGAGGCTTCGCCGCCGGCGATCTCCAGGATCATCGCGCAGGCCTCGTCCAGCCCGACCGGGGTCCAGAGCGGGTCGATGCCGCGCTCGAAGCGGTAGCGCGCGTCCGAGTTGATCTTCAGCGCCCGGCCCGTCAGAGCGGTGCGGATCGGGTCGAAATAGGCGGCCTCGACGAAGACATTGACGGTTTCGTCGGTGCATCCCGTCCTGAGCCCGCCCATCACGCCGGCGATGCTTTCCGGGCCTTCGGCATCCGAAATCACAGTCATGCCCGGCTCGAAGACATAGTCCTTCTCATCGAGCCCGGTCAGGGTCTCGCCGCCCTGGGCCTTGTGCACCCGCAGGGTGTTGCCGGTGATCTTGTCGGCGTCGAAGACATGCAGCGGACGGCAGGCATCATGAGTGAAGAAGTTGGTGACGTCGACGAGGAAGCTGATCGGGCGCAGGCCGATCGCCTTCAGGCGCTGCTGCATCCATTCGGGCGACGGGCCGTTCTTCACGCCGCGGATCAGCCGGCCGTAGAAGACCGGCGCCTGCGGAGCCGTGTCCGCGTCGATCGAGACGCTGACCGGACAGGGGAATTTCGCGTCGATCGTCTTCGCGGGGCGCGGTTTCAGCGTGCCGACGCCGCGGGCGGCGAGGTCGCGGGCGATGCCCTCGACGCCGAGCGCGTCCGGACGGTTCGGGGTGATGGCGATCTCGATCACCGGGTCGACCTTTGCCGGATCGTTGGCCGCCAGCCAGTCGGGGAAGCTCTGGCCGACCTCGCCCGAGGGCAGCTCGATGATGCCGTCATGGTCCTCGCCCAGCTCCAGCTCGCGCACCGAGCACATCATGCCGAAGCTTTCCTGGCCGCGGATCACGCCCTTCTGGATGGTGATGTCGATGCCCGGGACATAGGTGCCGGGCTTGGCGACGACGACGGTGATGCCTTCGCGCGCATTCGGCGCGCCGCAGACGATCTGGGTCGGGCCGTCGGCGGTTTCCACCTGGCAGACGCGCAGCTTGTCGGCGTCGGGATGCTTCTCGGCCTTGACCACCTTGCCGAGGGAAAAGCCCGCAAGTTTTTCCGCCGGATTTGAGATTTCCTCGACTTCGAGCCCGAGGTCGGTCAGGGCATAGGCGATCTCCTCGACGGAGGCCTGCGTGTCGAGATGGTCTTTGAGCCAGGACAGAGTGAACTTCATGGTTTTCCCCTCACGGTCTTGGCCAGCCTCCTAGCGGCCCGAAACCGGAAAGGGAAGTGGCCGCGGGGCTCAGGCGCGCCAGAACTGGATGGTGAGGATCGTGTAGACCACCATCACCTCGAGCCGCCCGACCAGCATGCCGAAGGCGAGCATCCATTTGGCAAGATCATTGATCCCGGCGAAATTGCCCGCGGGCCCCACCTGGTCGCCGAGGCCGGGCCCGACATTCGCCAGCGCCGTCGCCGCCGAGGACAGCGCGGTGATGAAATCGAGTCCGGTTAGCGTCAGCCCTACCGACAGCACCCCGATCGACAGGATGAACATCACGAAGAAGGCCATCACCGATCCCAGCGCATCGTCATCCACGGCGCGCCCCTCGAAGCGGGTCACGAAGACGCCGGAGGGCGAGTGGATGCGCTTGATCTGGGTGACGATCGAGGCGAACAGGATCTGGTAGCGGAAGATCTTGATCGAGCAGGCGGTCGAGCCCGCACAGCCGCCGATCAGCCCGGCGAAGAAGAAGTAGCCGACCGCGAAGCTGCCCCATTTCATGTAATCGGTATTGGCGTAGCCGGTGCCGGTCATGATCGAGGCGGTGTTGAAGATCGCCTCGCGGAAGCCCTCCTCGCCGCCCATGCCGATATGTTCGACGAAGGCGAAGAGGATCAGCGTCATCACCGAGATCGTGCCGACGAAGGCGCGGACCTGGCTGTCGCGCCAAAGCGGCTTCGGCCCCTGGTGGATCAGCTGGACATAGCGCACGAAGGGCAGCGCCGCTAGGATCATGTAGATCGAGCAGGCATAGGTCTCGGGCGCGTTGAACTGGCCGAAGGAGGCGTCGTAATTGGCGAAGCCGCCGGTGGAGATCGTGGTCATCGCATGCACGATCGAGTCGAAGCCCGACATGCCGAAGGCGAAGAAGGTGATCGCGCAGCTGATCGTCAGCCCGACATAGATCACCGAGATGCGGCTGGCGATCTCGGCGGCGCGCGGCAGGATCTTGCCCATCGTGTCGAAGGCTTCCGAGCGGAAGATCTGCATGCCGCCGATCCGCAGTTCGGGCAGGAACACCATCGCCACGACGATGATGCCGATGCCGCCGAACCATTGCAGCATGCCGCGCCAGAGGAGCAGACCCTTGGGCAGGTATTCGAGCCCGGAAAACACCGTCGAGCCGGTGGTGGTCATCCCCGACATCGCCTCGAAATAGGCATCGACCAGCCGCGCGTCGGTCGCCCCGAACATGAAGGGCAGCGCGCCCGCCGCGGGCAGCGCCACCCAGACCAGCGTGGTCAGAAGGAAGGTCTGCTGCAGCGTCAGCCCGGTTCCGGCCGTCGAGGAACAGGACAGCGCGGTCAGCCCGCCGACCATGCAGGCCAGCACGCCGCTGATCAGGAAGGCCGGCCAGTGGCCGTTGCCATAGGCGAGGTCCACCAGCAGAGGCACCAGCATGGTCGCGCCCAGAACCGCGACGAGCATGCCGATCACATAGGCAACGGGGCGCAGATCGATCATGTGCCTGCGATGGCGCGGGCGCCCCACGCTGTCAAGCGCCCCTCCGGCACCCCGGCGCGGCTGTGGCGCCAAGGCGGCAGCGGCGCTCAGGGCTCCCAGCCCAGGCCTTCCGCGGCAAGCGGCGCCCACCTGAACCGCGAAGTCCTGGATCTGGAAGCCGACGTTCTGGATCTGGGCCCGCGTCTGGCCGGACATCTGCCGCCCGACCTCCTGCGCCCGGCGGCCCATGTCGTAGGTCCGGCGCGAGGTCCGTGCCGCTGCAGCCCCGGTGCGCTCTAGCGCGTCCTCGGTGCGGCGCAGGCCGCCCTCGGCGTCTGCGCTGTCGGCGCTGATGCGGATTCTGATGTTAGGGTCAGTCGCCATAACGCCCTCCATAATATGTGAATTTTACCGTTGTTGTGGTGGAACACGTCGGCAGGTCTGCGGCTAGCAAACCATCGGGATGCCAAACTACCCACGCCCCAGAGGCCCCAGAAGGACCCGAAAGCGCCTCAAATGGGGTCAGCATGGCCGCCCCTCCGTCTCCATCGCCCAGGCCAGCGAGGCAGGCGGCAGGCCCTCGACCTGCTGCGCCGCTGCCCTTGCCCTCTCGGCCGCCACCGGCCCGCCATAGACTGCCGCGATCTCTGAGACGGCCACGGCATGCGCTGCGGCCAGGACGTGGCGGGGGTCGTGCCCCTGTGCCACCAGCATCGCCATCAGCGCCTTGATGGCCCCGGCAACCTGGTCAGTCGCTTGCTTGTCGTCCTCGGTCATTTCCGCCCCCGCTTCTTGGGCTTCGCGGTCATGGCCTCGATCGCCTCGTCAGCCAGCCTCAGTTGAATGGCCAGCATCTTGCGGACGCCCCGCATGTCCTCCAGCGGGTCATCCCCGCGGGTTCTCGCTGCCGCCACCAGGCTGTCAAAGATCTGCGCGGCGTACTGTTCGAGCATCACGTCTTCGTTCATTTCACTGCTCCGATTTCTTGGATTGGTTGCCCCACCCCAGGGCCATCGGGGTGAGGCGCGCCACACCACCCCCACCCCCCTTTAGGGGTGGGGTGGTGGGGCAGCCGATTTCAGGGGGGTTTGCCACACCCTGCCACACCTCGGTTTCAGGGGTGGGTGGGGCAGTCATTCGGTCGCCCATTCGCCCACCTCCAGGCACGGCCGTTCCATGCGCTTGCTGTCCATGAGCTTCACCTTCTTGAGCGCGCCGGACCGCAGCCATGCCTCGATCATTTTCTTGATGCGCTTCTTGTCAGCGACTGGGTTAAGCCCCAGCACCTCGGCCACGGTGCAGCCCGCCCACTCGTCGCCCGACTGGTCGGAGTAGCGCATGCCCTTGCCGTCGAGCGCGCGCTGCACGGCCAGCAGATCGCGCACCGACACGCCATCGAAGGTGTCGGGCCATTGCCAGACCTCGGCGACGCCCACGCTGTCGCCATTGGCCAGGTGCACCGATGCCATGCGGCGCCAGAGGCGAGCGCCCACCGGGGCGAGGTTCGCCTTGTCCCGGTCCACCGCGAAATAGGTCGCTGGGTCGTCCTGCACGCCAGCCTCCGCCTTCATGGCGTCCGGCATCTTGTTGAGCACCCGGCCGGAACGCGCCGCCCCCAAGAGCGCAGAGGCCCCGCGGGCGCCTTCCGTGGTCGCTTCCTCGCCGTTGGTCTTCCGGGTGTGGTGAACCAGCTCGATCGCGCAGTTGCACCGGTCAGCCAGCCGCGCCCATTCCTTGGCGACCAGGTCGATCGCGCCATTGTCGTTCTCGTTCGCCTGGTGCGACGACACGAAGGGGTCGACCACCAGAACGTCGATGCCCCGCGCCTCGATGACATGGGCCAGGGCCTCGATCTCCGGCTTGTTGATCACCACGCCTTCACGGGTCTGGACGGCTGTGCACAGCCCGCGCTCGCGGCCCGAGTCCACGAAGAGCCGCCCGGCGATTTCATCCGGGGCAACCTGGTAGTGCTGCATTGCGCCGACGATGCGGCGGTCGAGTTCGTCGCGCGGGTCCTCGAGGTTGAAGATCCAGACCTTGAGATTGCGTTCGGTCCATTCGCCCAGAAGCTCGCGGCCGGAGGCCATCGCCAGCCCCTCGCAGATCGTCAGGGAGGACTTGCCGACGCCGCCGGGGGCCACGGTCACGGAGACCTGCTTGCGGATCAGGTGGCGCCCGTAGAGCCACGGCCGCGGCGGTATGGCGGAGGGGTCGCGCCAAACGAAGGGCGTCGGGTCCATCGTCGCTTTCAGGCGCTCCGTGGCCGCCTGCTGCTTCCGTTCCTGCTCCTGCCGGGCGTACATCTCCGGCGTGCCGCCATCCATTTCCGCCAAGGCGCGGTGGGTGGCGGTGATTTCGAGTTTGCCCGGCGGCCGGTAGCTGGCGCCTTGCTGGCGCTTGGCCTCTTCCTCGATCCCGCGCATGAAATCGTCAGGCATCAAACGGCACCTCCAGCGCGGCACCGGCCGTCATCTCGGCGAATTCCGGGGGCAGGCTCTTGAGCGCGGCCCAGGCCAGCGCGGCGCGCTCGCGCACGTCGAGACGCACGGCCAGCACCGCGGCGGCATCCGCCCAGGCGTCGAAGTCCTCGCCCAAGATCAACGCGTCACAGACCACCTTCCCGGCGATTTTGTGGCGCGCTTCGGCGTGCTTGGAGATGGACAGGCGCCCGCGTTTCGGGGTATTCTTCTTGCGAAGCACGCATACTTCACACGCACTCTCAGCCCCGCTCGCAGTTGCCCCTGCGGCGGGGTTTCCCTTTTCTGCGACATTCTTTCCGGTGCCCAGGCATGCTTCTGGTTGAGTACCCTCCTTCTTGTTGCCAACCACACGGTTGTGACAAGTATCAGCCCCGGTAGCCCTCCCCAGCGCGCCGGGGTTTTTCTTTGCCGTATCGCCTAGGCAGCCCAGATCGCCGTTTGAAAGATTCCCGTTCTGTTCACGATCTGTCCGGGGATGGTTTGAAACATTACCCCCTGATTTTCCTTTGGTTTCTTGGCGGATATCCCGTCCGGGCGGCAACTTTCTTGAACGCTGCGGCAAACCCTGCTTTGCTCCCGCAAGGTCGATTTCTTGCAATGTTCAGGATTTTCTGTCGTGTCCTATTCGATTTCCCGCTACGTGGGCGACATCAGTTCGCCCCTGGTCCGTCTCTATGTCGAGTTCCAGGTCACCTATAGCGAAGCCCCCTTCCCCGAGACCCTGTATGACGATCCGGTCTACGGCACGAAGTTCGGCTATACCGATCCCGATAAATACTATGTGCCGCTGACCCTCGGCAATGCCGTGGAGACCGTCGTCGAACTCGGCGAGTACCGGTACGGCGCCTATAACGATCCCGGCGAGTCCTCGGACTGGACGAACGGATCGCCGGATGGCGACTGGATGGGGATGGACTACTACAAGACCGAGATTTCGGCGGTCTACACCTTTCCGACCGAGGCCTATCTCGAATGGCTCGACCGCGACTGGATGCTCAAGCATCCCAGCATCAGCCAGCCGGCAACCTTCTGGCAGACCTACTACATCACCGGCGGAGAGCTGTCGCGGCTGTCCTCCCCCGAACCGTTCAACCTGTTCCATGGCACCAATCCCGAGATGCGGAAGGCAGAGGCGCAGCTCTATCTAGACCAGGCGAAGGAGAGCTTCGGCTGGAGCAGCCTGCTCTACGAACTGCCCGGCGGCTACCGGACCGTCGAACTCGACACGTCCGACGACGACCTTGCCGAATACGAGATCCCCTATCTCGAGCAGACCGTCGCCGGCGCGGCCCTGATGCTGGCGGAGCTGTGGCTGAGCGACCGCGGCCATTCCGGGCTGGCCGAGCTCGCCGGGACGATCAGCGCCCTCGACGCCCTCGGAACCTCGATCGAGGAGCGGTTCGTCGGTCCACGGCTGGAGCTCATCGGCCTGATGGCCAGCGAGGATGGCGAGCTGGCCGATTACGCGACCATCGCCGAATGGGAAGCCGCCAACGGGCTGCAGGCCGCGACCCTGGCCGGGTTCATCGCGGACAATGGGCCGCCTGCGGGCCTTGCGCTCGCCTCGGTCTCGCTGATCGCCAGCGAAGGCGCCAGCGGCGATGTCCTGTCGGTCTTCGGCGGCGGCCAAGAGCCCGCCAGCGGCACCGACGGCTCGGACCGTGCGATCTTCGGCTCGGAGGGCGCCACCTTCTCGGGCGGCATGGGGCGCGACTATCTCGCGGGCGGCAGCGGCAGCGATCACCTGCGCGGCGGCGCCAGCGCGGCCATAGGGATCAGGGGGCAGGACATCCGCATTCCGGGGCCCGCCTCGCCAGATCGCGGCCCGGCGGGACGCGACAGGGGCCTGCCGCTGGGAAGGCTTCCGTGATGCACGCCTTGGCGTGATCCGGTCTGGCCGCGTGCGGCTCCTCGGGACCGCGAGGCCGGCCATCCGGCACCGGCCTCGAACCGGCGGCTGCACGATGCCCCGTGCAGCGATCACGATGATGGGCTTGCCGGGCTGGAGCAGCCGGGCCGAAGGAAGCCCCCTTCGCCTGGACCGTTTCCAGGCGCGCACCGGCAGATGATCCTGTTCCGGCACGATGATCCATCGGTGCGCAATTGCTCCGGGCGGCAATCCTGCGTGGGCTGGCGAGGTCCTTCAGGCGAAAGGACGAGACAGCGTTCGACGGCCCGCAATCACCGGCTTGGCGGTGCTCCTGGACCGGGCGGTCTTCGCCGGGATTGGCTGGCGCAAGGTGACGGCGCTCGAGGTTCGGCGGGCTCCGCCACGGAATGACCCGCGGGCGCCTCTCTCCGCCTGCCGCAGCGCCGCCGGAGCCATCCGCACAAAGGTCTAAAATCCGGGCAGCACCGGGTGCGGCGGCCAATGAAGCTGGGGCGGCGGCGGCCTGCCGCCTGAAGCGATGGCCGGCCATCCCCCGTCGGCAAGCCCGCGGACCACCTGCCATTTCATCGGCAGAGCCGGTTTCCCGCCCGCCCCGGCATCGACTGCCGCAGCAGCACGCTAGCACTCTGCGGGGCGTGCGCGGTGCCGCGCGGCATTGATACTGCAACCGCCCCGACAGCATCAGCTGTGCCAAGGTGGGATCGCGACACTCCGAATTGGGAGGCGGTCATGCCGGAAATTGTCACGGCCGGGCTCGATCCGCTGGCCGGCAGGCGGATGCAGAGCAATCGCCGAGAGGTTGGCGAAGAATGCGGTCCAGGTCCACGGTGCCGACGTCAAGGACGCTGGGATCTTGCGCAGGAAACTCCGAAGGACCGAAGTGCTGGTGTTCTTCGCGCAGCTGCCGCCCTGCCTGGTGGCGATGGAGGCCTGCGGCGGCGCGCATGTCTGGGGCCGCGAGATTGCGAGGCTGGGCCATGAGGTCGGGCTCATCCCGCCTGCCTATGTGAAACCCTTCATGAAACGGCAGAAAAATGACGCGGCGGACGCGGAGGCGATCTGCGAGGCAGCCCAGCGGCCGAGCATGCGCTTCGTCCCGGTGAAAAGCGCGGACACGCAAGGGGCGGCCAGCGTCTTCCGTGTCCGGGAGCTGCTGATCCGGCAGCGCACCCCGGCGATAAATGGCCTCCGCGGACATCTGGGCGAGTTCGGCTGAGTCGCGCCGCAGGGGGCTGCGAATGTCCGGGCCTGGTTGCGGTCGTCGCCGACGAAGACACGGACCTGCCGGAAGCGGCACGAGCCTCCCTGCAGGTCCTGATTGCAACGCTCGCGCAGCTCGACGGGCGGCAGGCCGCGGATGGGCGAGCGCCCGCTGAGGCGGCTGCCGATCATCGGCGCCAACAGCGTCATCATCAAGCGGCCTGGAGGCCAAATTCGACCGGATGAGCCGCCAGCTGACCGCGCTGTCGCGCCGCGAAACCGCCCGGCTGACGCAGGTTCTGGCCGAAGCCCAGGAGCGCATCGCGGCGGCGGAAACCGGTCCGACGGCCGAAGACCTTATGGCCGAACGCGACCGGAAGGTGGCCCGCACCGAGCGCGAGCTGGAGCGGACCCGCGCGGAGCTGGCCGAGCTGCAGGCCGGCATGGAAAGCGGCGAGGCGGAGCGCGAAAATCTCCGCGCGACGCTGCGGCGCCGGGAATCCGAGCTGGTTGATCAGATCGCGCAGCGCCGTGCGCTGAAGGCCGAGCTCGACGCCCTGCGCCAGGATACGGCCAGAACGCAGTCGGAGCTCGAATTCGAAAGGCAGCAGCACGAAAAGCTGACTGCGGATCTGACGGCCCGGCACGAGACGCTGACCGCGGATCTCCGGGCCCAGACCGAGCAGCAGCGCCTGATGCTGGAGAAATGGATCGCGGATATCGAGAGCAGCACGTCCTGGCGGGCCACCCGCCCGCTGCGGTCTGTGATCTCGGTGCTGCGCCGCTCGAAAACCTGACCCTCCGCGGGGCGGCGCCCGTTTCGGCAGCCGCCGCCCTTCCCGGCCCGTTTCCGGTCATGGGCGGCGACGCCGCGCAGGCGCTGACCTTGCCCCCGCATCCGGGACTGCGAATTGAGCGCCGAGAGAGCGCCCCCACGACCAGGCCCCCGCAATCCCTTGGCCCCCGAAGTCACGGAGTGGCCGGAGCTTGCCCCTGATCCGGGACCGGGAGTTGCATTGCTCCGGGGAAAAGGAACCGCGACGAGCAGACAGCGCCGCCGCCGCTTCCCCGGCGAGGTCAAGGAGCAGGACGTCGCGCGCCTGTCCGAACCCGGTGCCACGCATAAAGGCCGGCGGGCGCCCGGGCTTGCCTGCCTTCGGCGCGAGCCAGGTGATCTCCTTGTCCAGCCAGACGAGCAGCGCCCCACGCCGCTTGAACGCGTTCGCCGTTGCAGCCGGACCAGGGACGCAGCAACGGCTCACCGCAGGATTTCCGGCTGGTCGTGCGGCAGCGGGCTGGCTCAGCAGGCTTCGTCATGCGAGGCTCTCGACCCGCCAGTCTCAGGCCGAGAATCCCGGAAGCCGCTGCGTTCTGCGGCAACGCCCTTGGAAGGCCTCCGCTTCGATGAGCAGGATGGGTGATTGTCTCGAATTCAAACTGGTCCGCGCCAGCGGATCGCACGGTCCGGGGGAGCGTTCGAAAGCGCGGAACGCCCCATGGAGAGCGTCCCCGGCTCACTGAAGAACGAGCTAGTCCACCACCCCAAGTTCGGGCCACGCCAAGAGGCGAAAGCCGCGCTGTTCGAATGCATGGCCACCTCCTGCAACCGGCAGCGCCGCCACTCCAACATCGGCGAGCGGCCCCCTGCAGCGCTCGGGCGAGGTGACCCGAGCATCCCAGTATTCCAGGACCGCCCGCACCGCGGCGGAGAACGGGATCGCGCGCGCTTCGCCCGGGGGCACGGCGCGGTGGCGCGGCATGGTCCGGTCGGTCTCGCCGAACCGGTCGAAGAGCGACAGGCCCAGCCGCACCACGGCCGATCCCTTGTCTCCCGGGCTGCGCTTGAGCCGCAGGAACCGCAGCCCGGCCGAGAACAGACCGCCGAAGCGGCTGAGCGCCGGGACCCAGACAGGGATCGGCCGGACCAGGTGCGGCGCGTTCAGGAGCATCCGGTTGCGCTCTTCCACCGACTCGCGGACCAGCGCGAATTCCCCGGTCTCGAGATAGCGCAATCCGCCATGGATCAGCCGCGACGGCGCCGAGCTTGTCCCCGAGGCGAAGTCGCCCTTGTCGACGAGCAGGGCCGGAATGCCCTGCGCGGCGAGATCGCGGTAGAGCCCGGCCCCGTTTATGCCGCCCCCTGCGATCAGCACGGCTCCGTCGAAAGCGCCTTCCCTGAGGCGGGCGATGATCCGGTCGCGGCTGTCCATGAAGTCCTCCCTGGCCGTTTTTTGGCCATCCTGTAATTACAAGTTGGAAGATGATCGAAGCCGGACGGGAGTTTCAAGGGAAAACTGCGCCACGCGCAATGCTGCATGTGCGAACAAATACTATAAGACTACGACCTTAGTCTCGGCGAGGCTTCCTTGACTTAAAGCAAAGCCTGCCGCCATAGTCCAACCTGTAACTACAAGTTAAAACAAGTCCGGCAACGGACGAGACGGTTGCAAGGGTCCCCGGACCCGCCTTGGGAGGAGGAAAGAATGGCAGCACGGCTACTGGGCATCGATTCAGGCGGTACCATGACGAAGGTTGCCCTGTTCGACGAGGCGGGCGACGAAATCGCCTGCGAGACCAGCCCGAACCGGATCCGGTTCCCGCATGCCGGCTGGACCGAACGCGACCCGGACGCGATGTGGCGGGCCGCCTGCAAGGCGATCCGGCGGCTGCTAGAGCGCAGCGGCACCGGCCCGGCAGAGATCGCGGCAGTCTCCGTCTCGGGCTATGGCGCCGGGCTCTATTTCGTCGACGGCAAGGGCGAGGTCGTGCGGCCGGGGATCGGCTCGACAGACACGCGCGCGGCCGGGACGGTCGGGCAATGGGACCGCAGCGGGCTGAAACCGGTGCTGGAACGGGCGATCAGCTCGCAGGTCTGGCCCGGCCAGAGCCTCGCGCTCCTCGGCTGGTTCTCCGATTTCGCGCCCGAAGTCCTGGACCGCACCTGCCACCTGCTGTCCTGCAAGGATTTCCTGCGGCTGCGGCTCTGCGGCGACATCTCCACCGATCCGACCGATGCCGGCTGCGCAGGCTTTGCCGACGTGGCCCGCGGGCAATATTCCACCGACGCCTTCCGCGCCGCGGGACTGGAGCGCTGCCTGGCCAAGCTGCCCCAGATCGGCGGCTCCGCCGAGATCGCGGGGCATGTCTCGGCCGGGGCGGCGGCGCTGACCGGGCTGCTCGAGGGCACGCCGGTGGCGCGCGGGGTCTATGACGTCGTGGCCTGCTCGCTCTCCTCGGGGCTGACCCGCACCGACGAGCTGGGCGTGGTCGCCGGCACGTTCAGCATCAATTCCCGGCTCTTCGCGGCGCCCTCCGCCGATCCGCTGCCGACGCTGAAAGTCGCCTATCCGCTGGAAGACCGCTTCCTCGGCACGATGGCGGCGGCGACCTCGGCAAGCAATCTCGAATGGGTCTGCACCGCGCTCCTGGAGGCCGAAGGCGCCCGCGCGCGCGCCCGCGGCCGGTCGATCTACGAGGTCTGCAGCGACCTGGTGGACGGCGCGATCGACCGCGATTGCGGCATCCTCTTCTTTCCCTACGTCTTCGGCGGGGCAGGCGGGGCCCCCGCCGGGCTGCTTGGCGTGCAGGCCGGCAGCGCGCTCCCGGACGTGCTGCGCGCGGTGTTCGAGGGCATCACCTTCGCGCACCGGCAGGACATCGAGTACCTCCTCGGCGGCAGCGGCGGGCCGCGTCACGCGGCACAACGCCGCCGCGCGCACCCGCCTGCAGGCGGCGCAGGCCGCCGCAGGCAGCAAGGGATCGGCGCCCTCACCAGTGCCAGAGCGTGCCGTCTTCCAGACGGTTGACCGGGAGGTAGGACCGCTCGTAGGGGAATTTCGCGGCCAGCGCCTCGTCGATCTCGACCCCGTGCCCATGTGCCTCGCCGGGATGCAGATGGCCGTCCGAGACGGTCCAGGCGCCGGGGAAGACATCGAGCGTCTCGGGCATGTAGGGCGAGTATTCCTGGATGCCGAAATTCGGCGCCCAGAGCCCCAAATGCAGGTTCGCCGCCAGGCAGGCCGGCGACATGTCCATCGCGCCGTGGCAGGCGGTGCGGACATTGTAGAGCCCGGCCAGGTCCATGATCCGGCGCAGCGGCGTCACGCCGCCGGCATGGACGGTGGTCATGCGGATGTAGTCGATCAGCTGCTCTTCGATCAGCAGGCGCGCATCCCAGACAGTGTTGAACACCTCGCCGAGCGCCAGCGGCGTGACGGTGTGCTGCCGGATCAGCCGGAAGGATTCCTGGTGCTCCGCCGCCACCGCATCCTCGAGCCAGAACAGCCGGAACGGCTCCAGGTCCTTGCCGAGCCGCGCCGCCTCGATCGGGGTCAGCCGGTGATGCACGTCGTGCAGCAGCTCGACCTCCCACCCCAGGTCGCCGCGCAGCGCCTCGAAGAGCTTCGGCACATGGCGCAGGTATTTCGGCGTCGACCAGACCTCTTCCTGCGGCAGCCCGTTCAGGTCGGCCGTGTTGGTCGCCGACTTGTCGGTGCCGTAGACCGCGGGCAGGCCGGGAATGCCGACCTGGGCGCGGACCGCGCGGAACCCCTCCTCCATCCGGCGCGCGACCGCCTCGACGGTCTGCGCGATCTCGCTGCCCTGGGCATGGACATAAGCCATCAGCCGCTCGCGGCTGGCGCCGCCGAGAAGCTGGTAGAGCGGCATGCCCGCCGCCTTGGCCTTGATGTCCCACAGCGCCGTGTCGATCCCGCCGATCGCGGCCATGGTGACCGGGCCGCGCCGCCAGTAGGCGCCCTTGTAGAGATACTGCCAGATATCCTCGATCCGCTGCGGGTCGCGCCCCGTGAGCACCGGCACGAGATGGTCCTGCAGATAGGCCACCACGGCCTTCTCGCGGCCGTTCAGCGTGGCGTCGCCGATGCCGGTCAGCCCCTCGTCGGTGAAGATCTTGACGGTGACGAAATTGCGCCCCGGGGAGGAGACGATGATCTTGATGTCGGTGATTTTCATGGTCGTTTCCGTTCAGGCCAGCGCCGCTTCGGGGACGTGGCGGAACCGCGCGCGCAATCTTGGGTTGCGCGGATCGGGATTGGGGATGGCAGAGAGCAAGGCGCGGGTATAGGGGGCCTGCGGCGCGCCGATGACCTGGCCGGTCTCGCCGGTCTCGACGATGCGGCCGCGATACATCACGGCGACGCGGTCGCACATGTAGCGGATCACCGACATGTCGTGCGAGATGAAGATGTAGCTCAGGCCCATCTCGTCCTGCAGCTTCATCATCAGGTCCAGCATCTGCGAGCGCAGCGACACGTCGAGCGCCGAGGTCGCCTCGTCGGCGATGATCAGCCGCGGCTTGACCGAGATGGCGCGGGCGATGCCGATGCGCTGGCGCTGGCCACCCGAGAAGGCATGCGGATAGCGCTCGCGCCAGGCCGGCGGCAGGCCGACCTGCTCCATCAGGTGGCAGACCTCCTCCTCGCAGGCCCTGCCGCGGATGCCGGCCAGCTTCAGCGGCTCGGCGATGATCTCGCCCACCGTCTTGCGCGGGCTGAGCGAGCCCACCGGATCCTGGAAGATCATCCGCATCTCGCGGCGGATCGATTTCAGCCCATGCCGCCCGGCAGAGAGCACGTCCTCGACCCGGCCGTCGGCACGGCGGAACTCGGCCCGGCCCTGCTGCGGATCGTAGATGCGCAGCAGGCAGCGCCCCATCGTCGTCTTGCCCGAGCCGCTTTCGCCGACGATGCCCAGCGTCTCGCCCTCGCGCAGGGTCAGCGAGACATCGTCGACCGCCGTCTTGCCGTTGCCGAAGGTCAGCGACATGTTCTCGACCTTCAAGAGCGGCGGCTGGTCCGCGGGCGGCAGTGCCGGCCGGACGCGCGCCCCGGCCTTCTGCTCCAGCTTGACGACGGAGCCGATCAGGTCGCGGGTATAGCCGTCCTGCGGCGCATGGAAGATCGCGTCCACCGGGCCGCTCTCGCGGACCTTGCCGCGGAACATCACCAGCACTTCGTCGGCGATCTCGGCCACCACGCCCATGTCATGGGTGATGAAGATCACCGCCATGCCGTGGCTGTCCTGCAGGCGGCGGATCAGGTCGAGGATCTCGGCCTGGGTGGTCACGTCGAGCGCGGTGGTCGGTTCGTCGGCGATCAGGACGCGCGGGTCGCAGGCCAGCGCCATGGCGATCATCACCCGCTGCCGCATGCCGCCCGAGAATTCGAAGGTATAGCGGTCGATCGCGGTCTCCGGATCGGGGATTTCGACCTGGCGCAGCAGCTCGAGGACGCGGTCGCGCTCCTCGCGGCGGGTGACCTTCCGGTGCAGCCGGACTGCCTCGCCGATCTGGTCGCCGACCCGGTGCACCGGCGAGAGCGAGCTCATCGGCTCCTGGAAGATCATCGCGATCTCCTTGCCGCGGATCGCGCGGATCTCGCGGCCGCGCGGATCGAGCTTCGCCAGGTCGGTCACCGTGCCGTCCTCGCGGGCCAGCTCGATCGCGCCGCCCTCGATCCGGCCGGGATGGTCGACAATCTGCAGGATCGAGCGCGCGGTGACCGACTTGCCCGAACCGCTCTCGCCGACGATGGCGAGGGTGCGGCCGCGCTCCAGCGTGAAGGAGACATCGTCGACCGCGCGGAAGGTGCCGTGGCGGGTCGGGAAGAAGGTCTGCAGGTTGCGGACCGCCAGAAGCGGAGGCTGGGGCCGGGTCATGAGATCGCTCCATGCGGGTCGGCGGCATCGCGCAGCCCGTCGCCGAGGAAGTTCAGGGCCAGCACCGCGAGGACGATCGCGGCGGCCGGAGTGAAGAGCAGCCAGGGCGCCTGCGCCACGGCCCGGATGTTCTGCGCCTCCTGCAGCAGCGTTCCCCAGGAGATGATCGGCGGCTGAAGCCCGATGCCGAGGAACGACAGCGCCGTCTCGGCCAGGATCATGGTCGGGATCGCCAGCGTCAGCGTGGCGATGATGTGGCTGGTGAAGGAGGGCACGAGATGGACGAAGATGATGCCGATCTCGCTCATCCCGTCGAGCCGCGCGGCAGTCACGAAATCCTCGTTGCGCATCGACAGGAACTTGCCGCGCACCTCGCGCGCCAGCGCCGTCCAGCCGATCAGGGAGACGATCAGCGTGATGAAGAAATAGGTCTTCAGCGGCGGCCAGCCGACCGGGATCGCGGCGGCGAGCCCCATCCAGAGCGGGATCGTCGGGATCGAGCGCAAAAGCTCGATCAGCCGCTGGATCAGCACGTCCACGGTGCCGCCGAAGAAGCCCGAGATGCCGCCGATCGCGACGCCGAGGACCAGGCTGAGGAACACGCCGACAAGGCCGATCGACAGCGAGATCTGCGCGCCGTGGACAACGCGGGAGAAGATGTCCCGGCCCAGCCGGTCGGCGCCGAACAGGAACAGGCTGTCGCCCGGCCGCGCCCCGGCGATGCCGAAGAGCTTGGTCTCGACGGTGAAGAACCCGAGCAGCCGGTAGGGGGCGGACGGCGCGAGAAACTCGATGAAGACCGGCTTCTCGGGCGCGGGCGCGAAGACCCGGCGCATCGACTCGCGGTCGACCGTCATCGCCAGCCCGTCGACATGCGGGGCAAAGCGGCCCTCGTGGAACAGCTGCACGGCCTGCGGCGGCGCATAGGTGAAGCGGGCATTTGTCTGGTTCGGATCGGACGGCGCGATGAACTGCGCGAAGGCGGCCACCAGATAGAGCGCGGCGACCACCACCAGGCTGACCACGGCGAGCTTGTGCCGACGGAAGCGCAGCCAGAACAGCGTCCACTGGCCTGCCACGGCCAGTTCCGCGGCGCCCGGATCGCGCGGGGCGGTGTCGATCGGTGAGGACGTATCGGTCATTGCAGTCGGATCCTCGGGTCGGTCAGAGCAAGAAGGATGTCGGAGATCAGCGTGCCGATGATGGTCAGCACCGAGATCAGCAGGATCAGCGATCCGGCCAGGTACATGTCCTGCGCCAGCAGCGCGCGCAGCAGCAGCGGCCCGGTCGTGGGCAGGCTCATCACCACCGAGACGAGGATCTCCATCGACACCGCGGCGGGCAGGATCCAGCCAAGCGCAGAGATCAGCGGGTTCAGAGCGATCCGCACCGGATAGCGCATCAGCAGGCGGAACTCGTCCAGCCCCTTGGCGCGGGCAGTGGTGACATAGGGCTTGCGCAGCTCGTCGAGCAGGTTCGCGCGCATGATCCGGATCAGCGCCGCGAGCGAGCCGGTGCCGATGGCGAAGACCGGCAGCCAGACATGCTTGAGGAAATCCCAGAGCCGGGCCAGAGACCAGGGGGCATCGACGTATTCGGCCGAGAACAGCCCGCCGACGCTCTGTCCGAAATAGGCGGACATCACGTACATCATCCCCAGCGCCAGCACGAAGTTCGGCAGCGCGAGGAAGACGAAGGCGATGAAGGTCGCGATGTAGTCGGCGACGGAATACTGCCGCACCGCCGAGAGGATGCCGATCGGCACGGCGATCGCCCAGGCAAAGAGCAGCGTCAGGAAGGCCAGCAGGAAGGAGAAGCCCAGCCGCGACCAGATCAGCTCGGACACCGGGCGGCCGTATTCGAAGGACATGCCGAAATCGCCCTGCAGCAGGATCCCGGACATCCACTTGAAATACTGGACATAGATCGGCTGGTCGAGGCCGTAGCGTTCGCGCATCGCCTCGACCATGCCCGACTCGACCGCGCCGCCCTGCGCGGCCCAGTCGGCCATCAGCGTGGTCAGGTAGTCGCCGGGCGGGAGCTGGATGATGACGAAGGCGATGACCGACACCGCGAAGAGCGTCGGGACGGCATAGAGCAGCCGCCGGGCCAGGAATGGGAGCATGGGAGCAGTCCTTGGTCTGCCGGGAGGCCGGAGGCGCCCGGCGGGATCGGCATGGTCGCGGGAAGGACGCCCGGCGGCGGGAGGAAGCCGCCGCCGGAACGCAGCCGCGCCGGACGGGATGGACCGGCGCGGCGATCCGTCAGCGGCTGCCGCCGAAATGCCACTGGCTCAGCGTCGGCGCCGGATGCCAGAGGATGCCGCTGACCGGGATGCCGTCCTTGACGTTGTGCAGGTCGTTGGACACCATCATGTATTTCGGCTCTGGCCGCACGATGCCGATATTGAGGAACGCCTCCGCGGAGCGTTCGAGGAAGCTCTCCATCAGCGCCTTGCGGTCCTCTTCGGTGACCGCGGCAGTGACGGCGTCATAGGCCGCCATCAGGTCCTGCACCTCCTGGGGCGGCTCCTCGCCGCGGCCGTGGTCGGCGTACCAGTCCGACCATTTCGAGGCGAAGAACACGTCCGCCTTCTGGTAGGGCATGTAGCAGCGCGGGTCGGTATAGACTTCGGACAGCCCGCCGGTGCAGCTCCAGATATAGGCGTCCTGCTCGTTGGCGTTCCACATCGTGCTGAGCCGCGTGCGGTCGGTGGTGCGGATCTGGATGTCGAGCCCGACATCGGCCGCGTATTGCTGCACCATCTGCATGATGTCCGGATAGGACAGGCCGTAGACATCGGCGACCATGAAGTTGATGGTGAAACGCGCGCCGTCCGGCCCGAGCCGGTAGCCCTCGGCATCCTTCTCGGGCAGGATCCCGTCGAGCAGGCTGGCCGCGAGCTCGGGGTCGTATTCGGTATATTGCGACGACTGGCGCTCGTTGTGGAGCTCGTGGATCGGGTTCACCGCCACCTGCGACGGCGTCCCCTGCCCGACATAGATCAGGTCGATGATGTCCTGGCGGTTGATCGCGTGGCTCAGCGCGATGCGGAAATCCTTGTCGTTGAAGACCGCGTTCTTGACCGGGTCCTCGACATTGAGGTTCAGCATCAGCACGGCATCGTTGGCCGGCAGATCCTGCACGTCGAGGAAATGGTAGTTGCCGGTCTCCTGGCCGTCATGGAGCACCGAGCGGAAGGTGGCGTTGTTGATGTGGCGGAAGGCGAAATCGAACTCGCCCGAGGTCATCTTCAGCACCATCAGCTGCGGGTCGTCGACCTTCGCCCAGGTCACGCCGTCGATATAGGGCAGCTGGTTCCCCTCCGGGTCGACCTTCCAGTAATAGGGGTTGCGGGTCGCCGCGACGCGCTCGCCATCGGCATAGGGCACGGTCAGGGTCCACGGGTTCATGGTCGGCAGTTCGGCATTCTGCCAATAGACCGGCTGGAAGCTCGGCGAGACCTTGGAATTGAACAGCGACACCCAGTCATGCGCGGCCGGGTCGACCTCCAGCAGCGCCGGAATGCCATCGGCATTGTAGTCCTCGTGGAACTGCTCGAGGTAATGCCGGGGGTAGATCACCGGCTGGTGCCCCTGTCCGTAGGCCAGCTGCTGCAGGAACAGCCCGTAGGGGCCGGCGAACTTGAACTCGACCGTCAGATCGTCGATCCGCGTCACGGCCACCGGCTCTCCTGCGGCCATGAAGACCGAGCTCTTGCTCGGCGTCAGGGCCTCGTTCATGAACACGTCCTCGTACCAGAACATGATGTCATCCGCGGTGAAGGGCGCGCCGTCGCTCCACCTGAGCCCCTCGCGGAGCCGGAGCGTGTAGGTCGTCGCATCGTCGGAGGCCGTCACCTCCTCGGCCAGCGAGGGCACGATCCGCTGCCAGTCCGGATCCCAGCGCACCAGGAGTTCGTTGGCGATCGTGCGGGTCAGGTTGTACTGGTCGCCATTTGCCAGGATCGTCGTGCGCAGCGTGCCGCCATAGCTGCCGGTCCCGTCGACCATCGTCTCGACGAAGGGATTGCCGGGCAGGCGGTCCTCCACCGGCGGCAGCGTGCCTTCGGCGACACGGGCATCGAGCATCGGCGCCTGGGCATAATCGTCGGCCAAGACGCCGCCGGGCAGCAGCAGGGCCGCCACGCTTCCCGCCAGGGCGATCCGCAACTTGGAACTTGGCATCTTCATACAGTCCTCCCGCCCCGGCACACGGGGCCATGCAGCGCCCGGCCTTGCCGGACCGCGCTGCCTCCTCCTGAGTTCCGCACGGGCTCCTTTCCCGAACGTTGTAGAATAGACACCAGATCGTACATTATCTGTCAACTATCGTACTTTAAATTTTTTGACACCCCCCCCATCTCGGGATAGACACGACCACAGGGACAAACGCGGGCAACACGTCATGGATGATCGGCAAGACAGCGGAACGCAGCCCGGGGACCGCAGGGCCTCCGTCTATGACCGGCTGCGCGATGACATCGTCCTTGGCCGCGTGAAACCGCATGAGCGCCTGAAAGTGTCCGAGATCGCGGCCCGCATGGGCAGCTCGACGAACCCGGTGCGCGAGGCCCTGCAGCAGCTGCGCGGCGAGGGGTTCGTGATCCTCGAACCCAACCGCGGCGCGCGCGTGCGCCCCATGGATGCCGATTTCGTCCGCGACATCGTCGAGATCGAGATGCTGATCGAACCGAAGCTGACGCGCTGGTTCGTCGGCATGGCCACCGCCGAGGACATCCGCGCGCTGGACGGGCTCTGCGCCAGGATGGAGGCGCTGAAGCTCGATGACGACCACGAGGCGCAGTACGAATACGACACGCAGTTCCACCGCCTGATGTACGACCGGCACTACAACCGCAACGCGGTCGAGCTGTGGTGGCGGCACCGCAACATCCTCGGCGCCATAGCGCGCCCCTTCACCGTCTCGCCGAAGCGGCGCAACGACGTGCTTGCCGAACACCGCGCGCTTGTCGATGCCATCCGCCGCCACGATGCCGACGAAGCGGCGCGCGTCATCGAACAGCATGTCGAGGGCTCGGGCCGCCATATCGTCGAACAGATGCGTGCCATGGACCGCAGCGGCCGGGCCCGCGCCGTGTGAGGCGCCCTCCACGGCGGCTGCGGGAGCAAGCGGCGCCGAGGTCGGCAGCCGACCGCAAACCTCTGCCTCTCCCGGCAATCCGCGGTCGGCCGCGAGCGCCATGCCGCCGCGACGCTCGGCACGCTGGCCGAGACGATCCGGCGCGAGGCCCTGCCGAGCCCGGCGATCCTGTTCCTGCGCCATCCGAAATCGCTGTCGGCCGGAACCGCCACCCGCGCCGCCTGACCGGAACCGCCGCAGACCCGAGGCTCCCGCCATGCGCCTGTCCAAGTTCACCGATTACGCGATCCGCATCTGCCTCTATCTGGGGGCGCATCAGGATCGGATCGTGACGGTCGCGGAAATGGCCCGCGCCCACGGCCTGTCGAAGAACAACCTGATGAAGGTCGCCCTGCAGCTCGTCGAGGGCGGCTTTCTCGAAAGCACGCGCGGCCGCGCCGGGGGCGTGCGGCTCGCCCGCCCCGCCCCCGAGATCCGGCTGGGCCAGGTGGTGCGGCACATGGAGGGCGATGGTGGCCTCGTCGACTGCGGCGGCTGCCTCCTGACCGGGGCCTGCGGCCTGCCGGGCCCTTTCGCAGAGGCGCAGGCCGCCTTCTACGCGGCGCTCGACCGGCTGAGCCTGGCCGATGCGCTGCTGTCCCATCCCGGGTCGCTCGGGCTTCTGCAACGCGCCGCCGCGCATGATTCGCCCGGATAGCGCCCGCGATTCGCAACTCCCTTTCCCGGAGCCCCGGCGCAGCCCCCTGCGCCGGGGCTTTTCGATGGCAAAGCGCCGTGATGAATGAATATTACCGTTTCAAAACCGCTGCGGAAATCGCCAGACATGCCGTTTTCTGCACGGCAGAAAGCCATCCCCGCCCAGCGCCGCGGCCAGTCCGAAACATTCGCCGGATGCGCCACATTTTTCCCTGGATCGCGCCGCGGCAAGCCGGTAACCAGAATGTCATCGGAGGCACCGTCCTCCACCTAGGCTGCAATGGCGCGGCCTTCTCCGAACAGACGGCCCTCCGGGCCCCGGCAGCAACGGCGCTGCGGACTCAAGACTACCGATACCATCGGACAGTTTCTGGGAACGCGTGCGGGCGCTGCCATCTCGCATTCCCTTTCGAGTTAACGCAGGCGCTTTGCGTCTCGCCAGCTGAACACGGAAGCGAGCGGAAATGACCAAGAAGAACCTCGTCATCATCGGCAACGGCATGGCCCCCGGCCGGATGCTCGAAACCCTGTTCCGGATCGCTCCGGACGCCTGGGACGTCACCATCTTCAATGCCGAACCCCGCGTGAACTACGACCGCATCATGCTGTCGCCGGTGCTCTCGGGCGAGAAGACCTACGAGGACATCATCATCCACGGCGATGACTGGTACGCCTCGAACGGCGTCACGCTGCATCGCGGCCAGAAGGTCACGCAGATCGACCGGGACGCGAAGACCGTCACCTCCGAGGGAGGCATCACCGTCTCCTACGACAAGCTCGTGGTCGCCACCGGCTCCACCCCGTTCATCATTCCCGTCCCCGGCCACCAGCTCCCGGGCGTGCTGGCCTACCGCGATCTCGACGATGTCGAGGGCATGCTGGACGCCTCCGCGAAGGGCGGCCGCGCCGTGGTCATCGGCGGCGGGCTCCTCGGTCTCGAGGCGGCAGCGGGCCTGAAGGCGCGCGGCATGGACGTCACCGTCATCCACCTGATGCCGACCCTGATGGAGCGCCAGCTCGATCCAGCGGCAGGCTATCTGCTTCAGAAAGAACTGGAATCGCGCGGCATCGAAGTCCGCTGCGGCGCCAATACCAAGGCGATCCTCGGGACCGACAAGGTCGAGGGGCTGGAACTGGAAGACGGCACCGTGATCGACGCCTCGCTGGTCGTCATGGCCGTCGGCATCCGCCCGAACACCGCGCTGGCGAAAGAGGCCGGGCTTGAGGTCGGCCGCGGCATCGTCTGCTCGGCGGACATGCGCAGCTCCGACCCGGACATCTTCTCGGTCGGCGAATGCGCCGAGGTCGAGCGCCGCGTCTATGGCCTCGTCGCCCCGCTCTACGCCATGGCGAATGTCGCGGCAGAACACCTTGCCGCCGCCAATGACTGCCAGGCCGCCTTCGCCCATGCCGAGACGCCGACCAAGCTGAAGTCACCGGCATCAACCTCTATTCCGTCGGCGACTTCTCCGAAGGCGCGGACCGCGAGGACGTGGTCCTGCGCAACGCCGCCAACGGCACCTACAAGCGCGTGATCCTGAAGGACAACCGCGTCATCGGCGCCGTGCTCTACGGCGATGTCGCGGACGGCATGTGGTACAACGAACTGCTGAAATCCGGCGACTGCGTGGAGGACATCCGCGACACGCTGATCTTCGGCCAGGCGTACCAGGGCGGCGGCGCGGCGGCCGATCCGCTGGCAGCGGTCGCGAACCTGTCGGACGACGCGGAAATCTGCGGCTGCAACGGCATCTGCAAGGGCACCATCGTCGACGCGATCACCGAAAAGGGCCTGACCAGCCTCGGCGAGGTGCGCGCCCATACCAAGGCCTCGGCCTCCTGCGGCACCTGCACGGGGCTGGTGGAATCGGTCATTGCGCTGACCCTCGGCGACAGCTTCGAGAAAAAGGTTGAGGGCATGTGCGGCTGCACCGATCTCGGCCATGGCGAGGTCCGCCGCCTGATCAAGGCACAGGGGCTGAAGTCGATCCCCGCCGTCATGCAGGAACTGGAGTGGAAGACGCCCGAAGGCTGCGCCAAGTGCCGCCCCGCGCTGAACTACTACCTGCTCTCCGACTGGCCGGGCGAGTATGTCGACGACCAGCAGAGCCGCTTCATCAACGAGCGGGTGCATGCGAACATCCAGAAGGACGGCACCTATTCGGTGGTCCCGCGGATGTTCGGCGGCATGACCACCTCGTCCGAGCTGCGTGCCATCGCCGACATCGTCGACCGCTACGACATCCCCTCGGTGAAGGTCACCGGCGGCCAGCGCATCGACCTGCTCGGCGTGAAGAAAGAGGACCTGATCCCGGTCTGGAAGGACCTGAACGACGCCGGCATGATCTCGGGCGCGGCCTATGCCAAGGGGCTGCGCACGGTGAAGACCTGCGTCGGCAAGGAGTGGTGCCGCTTCGGCACGCAGGACTCCACGGGCTTGGGCATCAAGCTGGAGCAGTATCTCTGGGGCTCCTGGTCGCCCGCGAAGCTGAAGCTCGCCGTCACCGGCTGCCCGCGGAACTGCGCCGAGGCGACCTGCAAGGATATTGGCGTGATCTGCGTCGATAGCGGCTACCAGATCGTCTATGGCGGCGCGGCCGGCCTGCATATCCAGGGCACGACCGAGCTCGGGTCGGTGAAGACCGAGGAAGAGGTCATCGAGGTGGTGGGCGCGCTGACGCAGTACTACCGCGAGACCGGCTTCTACCTCGAGCGGATCTACAAATGGGCCGACCGGCTCGGCTACGACCACATCCGCGAGACGATCTTCGACGATCCCGAGGCACGCAAGGCCTATGCCGACCGCTTCGCCTTCTCGCAGCAATTCGCGCAGGTCGATCCCTGGGCGGAGCGCGTCGCGGGCACGGACGCCCATGAATTCACCCCGATGGCAGATCTCAAGCTGGAGGCAGCCGAATGAAGGACCTTGGAACCGCGTTCGACTGGCGCCTGATCGGCACCATCGACGACATCCCGCGCCAGGGCGCGCGCTGCGTGAAGAACGGCGCGATGACCATCGCCGTGTTCCGCACCGGGGATGACCGCATCTTCGCAATCGAAGACCGCTGCCCGCACAAGAACGGGCCGCTCTCCCAGGGGATCGTGCATGACGGCTGCGTCACCTGCCCGCTCCACAACTGGGTGATCTCGCTCGAGACCGGCGCCGCACAGGGCGCCGACGAGGGCGCCACCCGCACTTTCCCGGTCCGTCTCGACGGTCAGGACATCTACCTCTCCACCACCATCGGCGCCTGACCACAGGCCCCCATTCTATAAGGACGACACGCATGTCTTACGTGATGCCGAAGGAATTCGCGGCCAAGATGGTCGATGCAGGCGAATCCAAAATTTTCATGTCCACCAAGGACACCCTGATCCGCGCCTACATGGCCGGTGCCATCCTCGCGCTCGCCGCCGCCTTCGCGGTGACCATCGCGGTCAATACCGGCAACTTCCTCGTTGCCTCGCTCCTGTTCCCGGTCGGCTTCTGCATGCTCTACCTGATGGGCTTCGACCTGCTGACCGGCGTCTTCACGCTGGCCCCGCTCGCCGTCATCGCCAAGCGCCCAGGCTGCACCTGGGGCGGCGTGTTCCGCAACTGGGGCCTCGTCGCGCTCGGCAACTTCGGCGGCGCCATGACCACCGCCATCCTGATGGCCATCGTCTTCACCATGGGCTTCTCGACCGAACCGAACGCGGTCGGCCAGAAGATCGGCCAGATCGGCGAAGCCCGGACGCTGGGCTATGCCGCTGCCGGCGGCGCAGGCCTGCTGACCGTCTTCGTCCGCGCGGTGCTCTGCAACTGGATGGTCTCCACCGGCGTCGTCGCGGCGATGATGTCGACCTCGACCTCGGGCAAGATCATGGCGATGTGGATGCCGATCCTGGTCTTCTTCTACCTCGGCTTCGAGCACTCCATCGTGAACATGTTCCTCTTCCCCTCGGGCATCATGCTGGGCGGCCAGTTCACCTGGGGAGACTACCTCCTCTACAACGAGATCCCGGTCGTGCTGGGCAACCTCGTCGGCGGCCTGACCTTCGTGGGCGGCATGATCTACGCGACCCACTTCCGCGAATCCCCGAAGCGCAACGCTTCGCCGGACTTCCGCGTCGCAGCAGAATAATCGAGCAGAAGAACAGGGCCCTGCGTCAAGCGGGGCCCTGTTCCGCCGTTTCCGGAGAGCCGCAATGCCCAAGGACACCCAGCACAAGGCCGCCCTCGCCGCGACCATCGGGCAGTTTTCCGCGGCAGGCGCGAAGCCGGAAAACCAGGATTTCCATGGGGCGGCCGTGCCGGACGGCGCCGCCCTCGTGCTGAAGGGCATCGCCGTCGCCATTGCCGACGGGATCAGCCCCAGCCCGGTCAGCCGCGAAGCCGCCGAGACGGCCGTCGCCGCGCTGATGACCGATTACTACGACACGCCCGATGCCTGGACCGCCGAGACCTCGGCCCGCCGGGTGATCGCCGCCGCCAACGCCTGGCTCTGCGGGCAGAACCGCGGCATCGAGGATCTCGACCGCGGACATGTCTGCACCCTCTCCGCGCTGATCCTGAAGGGCCGCGAGGCGCATGTGCTGCATCTTGGCGATGCCCGCATCGCCCGGGTCGCCGGGCTGAGCCTGGAGCCGTTGACCGAAGACCACCGCGCGGGCCAGGGCGGGCATCTCGACCGCACGCTCGGCCTGCACGAAGACATGCAGCCCGACTACCGCCGCGTGTCCGTCGCGCCCGGCGACATCTTCGTATTGACCACCGACGGCGTTCACGAACACCTGGCCCCCGGCACCATCGCCCGCATCGCCTCCTCCGCCGAGCCGGACGCCGCCGCCCGCGCCCTCGTCGAGGCGGCTCTGGACCGCGGTTCGCCCGACAACCTGACCGCGCAGGTGGTGCGCGTCGACCGCCTGATCAGCAGCGCCGCGCCCGGCGTCGACCAGGCGAGGCTGATCGGCTGGCGGTGCCTCAGCCCCAGCCAGACCGCCAGCGCCCCCTGCAGCAGGCAGAGCGCAAAGAGCCCCGACGCCGCCTGGGACGGGCTTGCCCCCACCCCGGCAAGTCCCTGCAGCACGATGGCGAAGGAACTGGCGAAGCCGACCACGGCGGCAAGGAGGCCGGCGGTGAGCGGCTGGACCAGGGAAGACGGCTGGGCGGTATCGGTCATGGCGACTCGCAACGACTGTTTGACGGATGCAGCGTTGGTGGCATAATTGGATCCAATCAGCAATTGGATATCGGATGCAGCAACTTCCCGACCTGGCCGCCCTCGCCGCCGCAACCGGCGGACGGCCCCGCACCGCGACCCAGCATGTCGAGGCCACCCTGCGCGAAGCTATCCTGACCGGCCGGCTCGCGGGCGGCACGCCGCTCCGGCAGGAAGAGATCGCCCGCGCCTTCGGCGTCAGCCGCATGCCGGTGCGCGAGGCTCTGCGCCAGCTCGAGGCGCAGGCACTGCTCGATTTCGTGCCGCACAAGGGCGCCGTGGTCACCGAGATCTCCGCCGCCGACGCCGCGGACACCTATGCGATCCGGCTGGCGCTGGAGCCGGCCTGCCTCGAACGCTCGATCCCGCACCTGGCGGAGGCTGAATTCGCCGCCGCCGCCGAGCTGATCGACGAGATGGACAGCGAACCCGACCCCGGGCGGATGGGCGAGCTGAACCGGCGCTTCCACATGGTGCTCTACAGTGCGGCCGGGCAGCCCAAGCTGCTGGCGCTGACCGAGACCACGCTGGCAGGTTTCGACCGCTACCTGCGCTTCCACCTTGCCGCGCATGGCCGGGCGCACATGTCCCAGGACGACCACCGCGCCATGCTGGAGGCTGCGCGCGCCCGCGACATTTCCCGCGCCACGCAGGTGCTGCGCGGGCATCTGGAGACCGCCGCCGCCACCATCGCCGCCTTCTTCGCCGGACGCTGCGACGCGGAACCGGGAGGATTTTCTTAAGATCCCATCCGTTAATCTCCGCCAAGGCAGGGAGACAGGATGTCCAGGATCTTGCGGCAGATCGCGCAGCGCGCCCGCCCCGGAATTCTCCGGGCTGCCGGGCTGTGGCTGCTTCTCTTGCTTGCGCCGCCGGCCCTTGCCGCGCCCTATACCGCCGCCGAGCTGGAAAGCGAGAAACAGCGGCTTGCCCCGCTGATCCGGACGGCCTTCCGCGAACTCCGCGCCGCCGTGCCGGAATTCGACCAGTTCCGGGCCGCGGAGCTGCTGCTGTCCGTGCCGCTCGACGGCCCGTCGCCGATCTATTTCGGCAACCGGCCCGACACCCAGACGGTCGTCATCCCGGTCGAGTCGGTCCGCTTCCTCGAGGATTTCGTCCAGCTCGAGGCGATCTTCGAACGCCGGGGCTGCGACCGGGGCTGGCTGCAGGCCTATGCCTGGGCGCTTCTGGCGGACGGGCGGGACCTGCCGCCGCCCCTCCGGGCCTTCGGCATCACCGCCGACACGGCAGCCGATGATCTCGGTGCCCGCCTGGCCGCCAGCGACCTGCTGGGCCCGACGCTGCAATTCCTCATCGCCCATGAAATGGGGCACCTGCTGCGGGGCGACACCCGCGGCCCGGCAGAGCCCCATTCGCTGGCCGAGGAACTCGGCGCGGACAGGTTTGCCCTCGACCGCGCGGCCGGCTTCCGCATCCGGCCGGAGTCGCTCGACACCGTTTTCCTGCTGGAACGCTGGCGCGACCCGGGTGGCGCGCAAACCGGGGGCGGCAAGCATCCGGTCTCGCCGGAGCGCCTGCAGGCGATCGCCGACAGGCTGCTGCTGGACCGGGACATGTTCCGCAGCTTCCGGTCCGGCGAATTGGGGCAGGTCCAGGTGGAAATGCTGGCCTATGACCTTTCCGGCATGGGGCGGCTCATGGACAGCGCCCGGCTGGTCCGGCCGCTCGAGGGGCTGCTGAGCGACTACCCCCCTTCGCAAATGGCGCTGGCCTGTCCGGAATAGCCCCTCGATACGCGCCGCCCCCCGCGGCACGGGCGGACGGCCCGCTCCGCCGGGGCGGCAGGGGCGGATCGCCAAGTTTCCCGCCTGTCGGCTAACGCGGCGGCTGCGCACCGCAATCGGACGGCGCCCGAAACCGGAGGGCGGGGACTCAGCTTTGCGCCGCGCCCGCCTTGCGGCAGAGCCTCAGCCGATCGGACCGCGGATGCCGCCGGTCTGGCCGCGGTCGAGCAGAAGGTGGTCGAGGATCACGCAGGCCATCATCGCCTCGCCGACCGGCACCGCGCGGATGCCGACGCAGGGGTCATGGCGGCCCTTGGTGATGATCTCGGCCTCTTCGCCCGACTTGGTGATGGTCTTGCGGGTGGTCAGGATCGAAGAGGTCGGCTTGACCGCGAAGCGCACCACGACCTCCTGGCCGGTGGAGATGCCGCCGAGGATGCCGCCGGCATGGTTCGAGGAGAAGACCGGACCGTCCGGCCCCATGGAGATCTCGTCGGCATTGTCCGCGCCGGTCAGCGCCGCCGCCGCCATGCCCTCGCCGATCTCGACCGCCTTCACCGCGTTGATCGACATCATCGCCGCCGCCAGATCGGTGTCGAGCTTGCCGTAGATCGGCGCGCCGAGGCCGGCCGGAACGCCTTTCGCCGTGACCTCGATCACCGCGCCGACGCTGTCGCCCGACTTGCGCAGCGCATCGAGATACTCCGCCCAGTCCGCGGCCGCCCCTGCATCGGGGCACCAGAACGGGTTCCGCGCGATCTCGGCGGCGTCGAACCGGCTGCGCTCGATCGCCCCCGGCCCCATCTGCACCATGTAGCCGGTGATCTCGATGCCCGGCACCAGCTTGTCGAGCGCCGCCCGCGCGATGCCGCCCGCAGCGACCCAGCACCCAAGCGCCGAGCCCCATGCCCGCGATCGCGATCGCGACCCAGACCGGACGGTCGAAGGAGATGCGCCGGGCGCGCTCGGCGCCGCCGGCCAAGAGCCAGCGCAGCAGCAGCAGGACCAGGCAGCCGATCGTGCCGATGGCGATCAGCAGCGGAAAGGCGCCCGCACCGATCTCCACCGGGTTGCGCGAAGCGGGCAGCTCCTGCGCGGCCAGCAGGTACCAGACGGCCCCGCCGAGCAGCGCCAGAACCAGGGCGATTTCGGTCCAGCATGCCGGAAGCGACAGGCTGGCGCGTCCGCGCGGAAGCGGGGAGCGCTGATCATTGGACATGGAACCCTCCGGATGTCTCTCTGGGGTCGTCAGGGGCGGCGGCCGGGGCACAGGCCCTCCGGCCGCCGGGCGGCGCGCGTCAGTTCAGGCCGGCCGAGTCCAGCGCTTTTTCCGCGATCCGCGACAGCTGCGCGCCGAGGGCGGTGTACTCCTCCGACCCGATGATGTTCGAGGAAATGCCCGCCCGGTCCATGTATTGCTGGAAACCGTCGCTGCGGGCGGCCTCCTGCAGCGCGGCGGCCAGCTTGTCGCGGATGTCTCCGGGGATGCCCGCCGGGCCGTAGACGCCGCGGATCTGCTGCCACGAAGTGTCGATCTCGTAGCCCTGCTCGCCGAGCGTCGGCACGTCCGGAATGACCGGATTGCGCTCGCCCGCAATCACGCCGAGGATCTTCACCCGGCCGGCGTCGCGGTATTCCAGCGCGTTGCTGGGGGTCAGCGACACCACCTCGACATGGCCGCCGAGCAGCGCGGTGATCGCCTCTGAGGAGGCATTGAACGACACCCAGTTGTAGGTCACGTCCGCCGCGTCCAGCCCCATGTCGGCCGCGATGTTGGTGGTCGAGCCGATCGGGCCGTAGCCGCCGACCGTGGCCGCCTCGCCGCGCTCCGCCGCCGCTGCGGCAAATTCCGCGAAAGTGTCATAGGGGGCGTCGGCGCGCACCGCGTAGATATGCGGCTCGGTCTGGACCATGGCGATCCAGGTGAAGTCGTCCGGCTTGAACATGCCCTTGAGCACGCCGGCCATGTTGGAGAAATGCGTCAGCGTGTTGACGCCGATCGTGTAGCCGTCGGGACGCGCATGCGAGATGTAGCCCATCTGGTTGGCGCCGCCGCCGCCGGGCTTGTAGTCGATCGCGACGGTCTGGCCGAGGATCGGCTCGGCGGCCTTGGCCAGTTCGCGCGCGAAGGTGTCCGAGGACGATCCCGCCGAGCTCTGCACGATGAACTCGATCGGACGGCTGGGATAGTCGGCCGCGTCCTCCGCCATGGCGGGCCCGGCCAGCACGGCGGCCGAGGCAAAGACGGCGATGAGCTTGCGGACCGGTGCGGCCGGACCACGGTTGCCTTGAGTGTTCATGTCTTCCTCCCTTGTCTCCCTGCCCGGCTCCGGCGAACGGAGCACGGACTCAGCCGGAGGATGTGCAAATCCGGTGCCAATCGGCACGGCACTCCCCGGCAGCCCTCCTGTTTGCAGCCTCCCCAGGCTTCAGAAGGCATGATCAGTTTGCGCGCGGAAGGCAACCCGAAGGACACGGCGCGCGACCGGCACGCGGTTTGCGCGCCTCCCGCGGGACGGCTTGCGATCAGGGAGGAAACCCGCATGACCACGACCGCCACCGATTTCAGCCGCACGCAGCGTCCGCGCGAGGACTGGCTGGCGCTGGCCCTGCCGGAACCGGCGCTGGAGCCGGAGCTGGAGATCGTCGATACCCATGTCCATCTGTGGCAGCATGCCAGCGGCTACGGCTATTTCCTGCCCGATCTGGCCCGCGACGCTGCGGAAAGCGGCCACAATGTCGCCGCGGCGGTCTATGTCGAATGCAAGTCGATGTACCGTGCCGCGGGTCCCGAACATCTGCGCCCGGTGGGCGAGACCGAATTCGCGGCCGGCCAGGCGGCGATGTCGGAGAGCGGCCTCTATGGCGGGCCGCGGATCGGCGCGATCACCGGCTTTGCCGACCTGACGCAAGGCAGGGAGCTCGACGCGCTGCTCGACGCGCACGAGGCCGCCGCCGGCGGACGGCTCCAGGAAGGCCCCGGGCGGCAGCGTGACCCGTGCCGGGCCGAGCCTGATTTCAGGCGCCGCCCATTGCGCCACCTGCTCGCCGTTCCAGCTCAGCCGCGCCAGCCCGGCCGCCGCGCCGATCGCGACCAGCTCCTGATGCAGCGCCAGATCCAGCGCCTTGCCGCCTTTCGCCGCCACGTCCGGTCCGTTCAGCGTCTCGGTCGCCTGGAAGGAGATCTCCCCCTTGCGCGAGCCCCCGGCGATCACCATCGCCTCGAGATGCGGCCTCAGCGCGGCCAGTTTCGGCGTGACCACCAGGCAGCCCGGCACCTCGATCAGCGTATGCGAGCGCGGTCCGTGGAAGCCGACCAGCGCGCCCTTCTTGGTGCGCCGCCCGGCGAAACCCGCGCGGCGGCGGCTGGCCCCGGGCGAGGTCACCGGCAGACCGACCTCCGCCGCCACGCCCTGGGACCTCAGCGCATCCAGCACGATGCCGCGCTTCCATTCCGCCACCAGCCGGTCGGAACCATGCTGGATCACGCAGCCGCCGCAGGACTTGGCATGCGGACAGGGCGGCTTCACCCGGTCTGCGGAGGGGGTGACGATCTTCGGCGCGGCCAGGATGCCGCCCTCGATCTCGCCCGCGACGGTCTCGCCGGGCAGCGCGCCGGGCACGGCGATGCCCTCCGAGAGGCCATCGCCCAGATGCCCCAGTTTCGTGATCACAAGCTCGGTCATGGCCTGGCTCCTCATGTGCCGGGCCGACCTATACCACGGGCGCGCGCGGGACCAGAGCCCCTCACCCCGGCCCTCTCCCCCCGGGGGGAGAGGGAGCGCGCGTCATTCCGCGGCTTCGGCGCCGAGGAAGCCGCCGGACTGGCGCTGCCAGAAGCGGGCATAGAGCCCGCCCTGCGCCAGCAGCTCGTCATGGGTGCCCATCTCGGCGATGCGGCCGCCCTCCAGAACGATGATCCGGTCCATCGCTGCAATGGTGGACAGACGGTGGGCGATGGCGACCACGGTCTTGCCCTGCATCACATGGTCCAGCGCCTCCTGGATCTCGGCCTCGACCTCGCTGTCGAGCGCCGAGGTCGCCTCGTCCAGCGCCAGGATCGGCGCGTCCTTCAAGATGGCGCGGGCGAGCGCGATGCGCTGGCGCTGGCCGCCCGAGAGCTTCACGCCGCGCTCGCCGAGATGCGCGTCATAGCCGGTGCGGCCGCGGTGGTCGCGGAGCGTCAGGATGAAGTCATGCGCCGAGGCCTGGCGCGCTGCCTCCATCACCTCCTCGTCCGTCGCGTCCGCACGGCCGTAGCGGATGTTGTCCATCGCCGAGCGGTTGAACATCGCGGTTTCCTGCCGGACCATCGCGATCTGGCGGCGCAGCGCGTCCTGGGTCAACTCGCGGATGTCGCGGCCGTCGAGCGTGATCCGCCCGCCCTCGACATCGTAGAGCCGCAGGAGCAGGGACATGACGGTCGACTTGCCCGCGCCGGAGCGGCCGACCAGCGCGATCTTCTCGCCCGCGCGGATGTCGAGCTCGAACCGGTCGAGCGCCGCGCCCGGCTTGCCGCCATAGCCGAAGGAGACCCCCTCGAAATGCACCGCGCCGCTGGCGCGCGGGATGTTCGCGGCCTGCGGATGGTCCGTGATGGCATGCGGCGGCGTGAGGGTGCGGATGCCGTCCTCGATCTCGCCGATATTGGAGAAGATGCCGAGCGCCGCGAAGCTGACCCAGCCGGTCATCGTGGCCAGCCGGGTGGAGACCAGCCCCGCCGCGGCGATGTCGCCCGCCGTCGCCGCGCCCTGCCCCCAGAGCCAGAGGCTCAGCCCGATCAGCACGGTCGGCAGGAGGCCGGCAAGCACGAAGATGCAGAGCCGGAAGGTCACCACGATCGAGGCCCAGGCGACCGAGGCCTCGCGGTAGCCATGCAGCGACTCCTCGGTGGCGGCCTCTTCCTTGGGGCCATGGGCGAAGAGCTTCACCGTGGTGATGTTGGTGATCGTGTCGACGATCTGGCCGGTCACCATGGCGCGGCGCGCGGCGCGCAGCTGCGACCGGGCGCGGATGCGCGGCAGGAAGAGGCGGATCAGCACCGCATAGCCCGCCATCCACACCAGCACCGCGAGCCCCAGCCACCAGTTGACCGCCGCCAGCATCACCACCGCCGAGAGCGCCGCCGCCACGGCGTTGCCGAGGATGTTGGTCGCCTCGGTGACCACCTCGGTCAGGGCGCGGGCGGTCTGCTGCGATTTCTGGGCGATGCGCCCGGCGAAATCATTGTCGAAATAGCTCAGCGCCTGGCCCAGTGTGTGGCGGTTCACGCGGCTGAGCACCAGCGCATAGAGGTTCGGCTGCAGCGTCACGGTGTTGAAGGCGGCGTTTGCCACCATCGAAAGCGGCCAGACGGCGAGGAAGAACACCGCCAGAAGCCAGAATTTCCAGCCCTCGGCGGAGAGGAAGGACGCGCCGCTGGCCTGCGCCGCGTCGATCACCCAGCCGATCATCCAGAAGCCGAGCACGGTGGTGATGCCGACCGAGATCGAGGCCGCCACCGCCAGCCGGATCTGGCGGCCGGCGCCATCCAGCGCCCAGCCGAGGAACGGCCGCAGGCGCCCGGGGGGCGGTCCCTCGGCCCGGGCGAAGGGCTCGATCGTGTCGGCGAGCCGCCGGTAGAAGGGCGGGATGCGGGCCGCCTTGCGTTCCGCGATGTCAGCTTCGGGCCATTTCATTCGGCCGCCTCCGTCTTGTCTTCCGTTCCGAGGAAGCCGCCGGACTGGCGCGACCAGAACCCGGCATAGAGCCCGCCCTGCGCCAGCAGCTCGCCATGGCTGCCGACCTCGGCGATGCGGCCGCCGTCGAGCACGAGAATGCGGTCCATATGGGCGATCGTGGACAGCCGGTGGGCGATGGCGATGACGGTCTTGCCCTCCATCATGCCGTAGAGCGTGTCCTGGATGGCGGCTTCGACCTCACTATCGAGTGCGCTCGTGGCCTCGTCCAGCACGAGGATCGGCGCGTCCTTCAAGATCACGCGAGCGAGAGCGATCCGCTGGCGCTGGCCGCCCGAGAGCTTGACGCCGCGCTCGCCGACCTGGGCATCATAGCCGCGGCGGCCCTCGGAATCGGCGAGATCCTGAATAAAATCATGGGCCTGCGCCTTCTGCGCGGCCGCCTCCATCTCGGCCTCGGTCGCGTCTGGCCTGCCATAGAGAATGTTCTCGCGCACCGAGCGGTGCAGCAGCGAAGATTCCTGGCTGACCATGCCGATCTGGCGGCGCAGGCTGTCCTGGGTGACCGCGGCGATGTCCTGTCCGTCGATCTCGATCCGGCCGCTCTCGGGATCGTAGAAGCGCAGCAGCAGCTTGACCAGCGTCGATTTCCCGGCGCCCGAGCGGCCGACCAGGCCGATCTTCTCGCCGGGCGCGATCTCCAGCGTGATCCGGTCGAGCCCGCCCGCGCCCTTGCCGTAATGGTGCGACAGCTCGCGGAAGGCGATGCGGCCCTCGCTGAGCTCAAGCGCGGGCGCGCCGGGTCGGTCGGTCAGGGCCACCGGCTGGGCGATGGTTTCGAGTCCCTCGTCAACGACGCCGAGCGACTGGAAGAAATTCGACACCGCCCACATGATCCAGCCGGTCATGGCGTTGAGCCTGAGCGTCAGGGCCGAGGCCGCCGCGACGATGCCCACCGAGGCCGAGCCCTCCGCCCAGAGCCAGATCGCCCAGCCGACGACGCCCAGCACGAGGAAGCCGTTCAGCAGCGTCAGCACGACATCCATGATGGTGAAGAGCCGCATCTCGGCGGCGAAGGTGGTGCGTGCCCGGTCGATCGCCTCCTTGGCGTAGTCGAGCTCGCCCGAATGATGCGCGAAGAGCTTCACCGACTGGATGTTGGTGTAGCTGTCGACCACCCGGCCGGTGACGGCGGAGCGGGCATCCGAAGCGGCCTTGGAGGCCGGGCCGATCCGGCGCACCGTCCAACGCACCAGCGCGACATAGGCGACGAGCCAGAGCCCGAGCGGCAGGAACAGCCGCAGGTCGGCATCCGCCAGCAGCACCGCGGCGCCGATCACGTAAGCCGTGGCGAAGGTCAGCGCGTCGAAGACCTGGAACACCGCCTCGCCGGCGGCGGGCGGCGCCTGCATGATGCGGTTGGCGATGCGCCCGGCGAAATCGTTCTCGAACCAGCCGACCGACTGGCGCAGCACATGGCGATGCGCCCGCCAGCGGAACAGCGTGCCGAAATTCGGCATCACCGCATTGTTCAGGAGCGCGACATTCAGCCATTGCAGCGCCGGGCGCAGGGTGACGAGGAAGACCGCCATGGCGATCAGCTCGATGCCATGCGCCTGCCAGAGCGCGGCCGGCGTGGTGTTGCCGAGCAGGTCGACCACCCGGCCGACATAGCCGATCAGCCAGATTTCCACGGCGGCGACGAGGATCGAGCTGGCGAAGGCCCAGACGAAGACCTTGCGGAACGGGCGCGACAGCTCGCGCATATAGGCCCAGATCCCGCGCGGCGGCGCGTCGGTCTCGGGGTAATCGACATAGGGATCGACAAGATTTTCAAAGAAACGGAACACGGGACCTGCCTTTCGAGCCTGGCCGACAGATAGGGTGATTCCGTCCCCCGGCGAAGCCTTCCGGGCCAGGGACCGCGCCGCAGGCGGTTGCCGATGCGGCAGCGGCACGGCCTTCTGCCTGCAGGACCGGCAGCGTCAGCGCGCGACAGGGCGAAGATCTGCAATTACCGTGCCGGGCAGGGCCGGGCCGTGGCAGGGCGGCGGCGCCCGGGCAGCGCGCCGATCGGAAAAGACATGCGGTCTTCGCTGCCGTCGTCATCCCGGTCACCGCGGCCCTGAGATAAGTGTGTCTGGGAAAGGGAACCCGCGGTCTTCGCCGGATTTGCGCAACAGCACCCAATCGCACGACCACTTTCCACGGAGCATGGGCCAGAGACAGGTGGCGCGAGCCAGTGGCTGAGATCACCTTTCCGGGCAATGCCGTCCCTCGGACGGTTTCCTGACCCTCCTGATTTCCCGCGCGTCCCGGCCAGTGCCCGGAGGACCGGCAGTTCGGCACCGTCACCAGCGTGTTGTCAGCCGATGCGCCACCGGTCCAAGCACCGCTGCAGCTGCCGCTCAGTGATAACCGCTTCAACGCCCTTGGCACCGCCGGGATCGAACGCGTTGCCTGGCCTCAACTTGGGAAAGGAGCACACGTGCCAATGCCGACTTCCGCAACAATGCCCCTCCAGACCGAAGCGCGCTGGCCCCCTCCTCATGGGATCTCAATGCAGGCCGGCGGAAGGAACCTGATCTCATGGCCGAACCTGCCAGCTCCCGGCCCCGGAAATGCGCGCCGCCGCAGGCCTCCACCGCAATCAGTCAGGGCGGCAGCGTGGCGAAGAACTCTGGCACCATGCCTTTGGAACACATATTTGTCCAAATCCAGACCGGCCGTGGCAATCTCCGGCGTGACCGCCTCCCGATTTGGAGTGTTGCGCTCCCACCTTGGCACAGCGATGCCGTCGGGGGGCGGTGGCATCATCAAGGCCGCCATGCGGACTCCCGAAGAGAACAAAAAGGGAATACAAAGATTCCCATGGCGGTCGAACTCTGCATCACCTCGAACTTCACCTTCCTCCTGGGCGCAAGCCATCCCGAGGAATACATGGAGCAGGCCGCCGCGGCCGGGCTGCAGGCAATCGCCATTGCCGACGAAAACTCCGTGGCAGGCATCGTCCGCGCCCATCAGCGCGCCCGCGAGATTGCCCGCAACCTGCGCGCCCGCGCGGCGGCCGTCGCCCGGGACGGTCCCGTCGGCGCACCCTGCCGGCCGAGCAGCGCTTCGGCGGCGGCCGCGTGCGGGTGATCGACGGCCCGCAGACCGGGCTCTTCAAGGCGGAGGCGATCGACGCGTTCTACGCCACCGCGTTCGTCCGCGGACAGCGCGGCAACCGGCAGGGCGTGGCACTGGAAGCCGAGCGGCATTTCACCTCGGAGCATGCCGCGGGCCTCGCCTCCGACGTGATCCAGCCGGGCGACCTGCAGATGACCGGCGAGGGGCTGCCCTATGTGCTGATGGCCGAATGCCAGACGATGGGCGGCTATCCGCGGATCGGCACGGTAATTCCCGCGGATCTGCCCGTCATCGCGCAGGCCGCGCCCGGCACGAAGCTGCGCTTCGAGCGGATCGCGCTGGCCGAGGCCGACCGGCTCTGCCGCAGCGAGGCCGGCCAGATCCGCGAGGCGGCGGCGCGCTGCCGCAACCTGGTGCGCGATCCGGCCGAGATCCCGGACCTGCTGTCCCATACCCTCGTCAGCGGCGTCACCGCTGGGGACGAGCTCGACCGAACCGACTGACCCGGAGAGACCGACATGGCGACGACCCTCGATCTGAACTGCGACATGGGCGAAAGTTTCGCCGCCTGGACGATGGGCGAGGACGAGGCGATGCTGGCGCTCGTCAGCACCGCCAATATCGCCTGCGGATTCCATGCCGGCGATCCCTCGGTGATGCGCCGCACGATCCGCGAGGCCAGGGCGCGCGGCGTGCGGGTCGGCGCCCATCCGGGCTTCGCCGATCTCTACGGCTTCGGGCGGCGGCGCATCTCGGGCGAGCGGCCCGAGGATCTGGAGGCGCAGCTGATCTACCAGATCGTCGCCATGCAGGGCATGTGCGCGGTCGAGGGCCATCCGATGACCCATGTGAAATTCCACGGAGCGCTGAGCAACATGGCCTCCGAAGATGCCGGGCTGGCGGCGCTCTGCGCACGGGCAATCAAGGCGGTCGATCCGTCGCTGACTTTCGTCACCATGCCCTATTCCGAGCTTGCCGTGGCAGCCGACCGGGCCGGGCTGCCGCAGGCCTGCGAGATCTTCGCCGATCGCAGCTACACGCCCGAGGGCCGGCTGACGCCCCGCAGCCAGCCCGGCGCGGTGATCCACGATCCGCAGGTCTCGGCGCGGCAGGTGCTGGAAATGGTCGTCGGCGGCCGCATTCCCTGCACCGACGGCAGCTTCCTGCCGGTCTCTGCCGACACGCTCTGCGTCCATGGCGACACGAAGCGCGCGGTCGACATCGCCCGGACGCTGCGCACGGCGCTGGAAGCCGAGGGCGTGGCGATCCTGCGCGCCTATGGCGGGGCGCCGCTGCCGATGCCGCTGCAGGCGGCAGCCGCGGCGGTCTGGGCGGACGAGGCGCATGTCGCCGAGAACCGCCGCCTCTACGGCACCAAGTTCGAGCTGGCCGACAGCATCTTCGGCGAGGTGCCGGGCTACGAGCCGCCGCAGGCCGGGTTCTTCCTCTGGCTGCCGGTCGGGGATGGCGAGGCCGCCTGCCTGAAGCTCTGGCAGGAAACTGGCGTGCGCGTCCTTCCGGGGGCTTATCTCGGCCGCGACAGCGGCGCGGGCAATCCCGGCGCGGGCTTCATCCGCGTGGCGCTGGTTGCGCCGATGGAGCAGACCGAATCCGGACTGACGCTGATCCGCCATTGCCTTTATGACAGTTGAGGACCTGAGCCATGGCCTATTCGACCCGCGGACGTGATCCCCTCCTGGATGCCGAGACCCAGGCGGCGCTGGAGAGGCGCACGAGCGAGCTGATCGGCCTGGCGCTGCTGGCCAGCAGCGTGGCGCTGGCGCTCATGCTCGCCAGCTACTCGCCCTACGACCCGTCCTTCCTCGGCAGCGCGACCGGCGATCCGCAGAACATCTTGGGCTATCCCGGCGCCTATGTCGCCTCGGCGCTCAGCTTCATCTTCGGGCGCGGTGCCTGGGCGCTGGTGGCGGCGCTGGCGGTCTGGGGCGGGCGGTTCCTGTTCCACCGCGGCGGCGACCGGCTGCTGAGCCGCGGCGTGTTCCTGCCGATCTGGGTGGCGCTGGCGGCGGTCTATGCCTCGAGCTACGTGCCCGGACCCGACTGGACGCACCATTTCGGTCTGGGCGGCATGCTCGGCGACGCCGCGCTCGGCATCGTGATCGGCATCCTGCCCTTCGCCCTCGGCCTGTCGCTGAAGATCTCGGCTGTGCTGCTGGGGCTCGGCGTGCTGGCCTTCGGGCTGTTCTGCACCGGCTTCACCCGCGCGGAGCTTGCGGGGCTCGGCCGGTTCCTCGGGATCGGCACGGTGCTGGCCTATGACAAGCTGCTGCGCCGCGCGGGCGAGGCAGGGCAGGGGGCGGCCGCGGGCCTCTCCGAACGCCGAGGTCGCCCGTCACCTGCACCCAGCGGGTTTCCGAGGCGGCGGCGGCGCGGTCCCAGCTGCGGCCGAGCTGGCCCAGCACGGTCTTGCGGTCGGCTTTGGCCGAATGCAGCTCCAGCACAGCGTCGCCCAGCCCGCTGGCGGCGAGCCGCCGCTGCACCACGTCGAGCGCAGCCGCCTTCTCGGCGACGAAGAGCACCGTCTTCCCCAGTCCGAGGCATTGCGAGATGATGTTGGCGATGGTCTGGCTCTTGCCGGTGCCGGGCGGGCCGATCAGCACGAAGTCATGGCCCTCCTGCGCGGCCAGCACGGCGGCCAGCTGCGAGGAATCCGCCGGCAGCGGCGCGAAGAGCGTCTCGGGCGGCAGGCGGCGGTCGACCTCGCGCGGCTCGGGCAGGCCGGGCGCATCGGGGGCCAGGAAGGCGGTCTCCGGCCCGTCGACCAGATGGCGGACCAGCGCGCTTTCGCGCAGGCTGTCGGTGCGGTCGACAAGGTCCTTCCACATCAGGAACTTGGCGAAGGAGAAGGTGGACAGCGCCAGCTCCTCCACCACTTCGAACCCGGCAACGTCGCGGACCCGGCGGCGCAGGATCTCGAAGATCATCGGCAGGTCATGGCCGCTGCCGTCGCGGGGCAGCTCGCCTTCCAGCTCGGGGATGGCGAGGTCGAAATCGCGCTTGAGGAATTCCAGCAGGGTCGCGTTGAAGCGGATGTCGTCCTCGTGATGCTCGATCACGAAATCCGACTGGGCCGAGCGGCGCGAGATCTTCACCGGGATCAGCAGGAGCGGCGCGCGGTAGCTCTTGGCGTCGTCCTCGCTGCGCTTCCAGCGCAGGAAGCCCGCCGAGAGGAACAGCGTGTTGGTGCCGCCTTCGGCCAGGTCGCTGCGCGCGCGGCGGTAGAGTTCCAGCAGCCGCGCCTGGGTCTCGGCCCCGGTCAGCGGCACCGCGATCTGGCCTTTGGCGAAAGCGTCTGCGGCGACCTCTGCAAGCAGCGCCGCCTCCTCTCCCGGCGGCAGGTCGCGCGGGCCGACCGGGTTCTCGTCCTTCAGCGCCAGCGCGCGGAATTTCTGCCCGGCGGCCAGCCGGTCCTCGAGCGCGGGCACGTCGGGGCAGAGGAAGGGCAGGGTCTGGCGGGTGTCGCGGAAATTCAGCAGCCGGTTGCGCAGCGACAGGTCGAGGAGCTTCCTCTGCCAGCGCGAGATGCGGTCGGCGGCGGTTTCCGGCGCAGCCTCGGCCAGTTCGCCCGGCAGCCGCCCCAGATCCAGCGGACGGGGCACGCGGCCGGAGCACCGCCGCCGAACAGGCCCGACAGGAAGCCGCCGCCCTGGCCGCGCTGCTGCGCCGCCGCGAGCTCGCCCTCGAGCTGCTCGATCCGCGCCTGGGCATTGTTCAGGGCGTGCTCCTGCACGACCACGGTCTGCGCCATGTAATAGGGCGCGCCCGGCTGCCGGGCGATGGCATCGCCGATAAAGCGGTCTGCATCGGCATCGCGGGACGGCGCCTGGCGCTCGACCTCTGCAAGCTTGTCGAAGAGTCCGCTGATCGCCTGGCGGTCGGAAGTGTCCATTTACTGTTTCCTCTGTTGTCTGGCTTCGGCAGTCTGCCGCCCGGACAGGCGCTTGCCCGGCCCGGTGCACTGGCAGATATGGTCTGCCCCCCGCTCGCGGGAGAGGCCCTCCGGCAAGATAACTCTACGTCATGCCTTCCTGCAGGTGCGGTCCTGCAGCGCAGCCGCCATCCTGCGGGCGCCGGTCAGGACCCGACCGGCAGCCCCCGCCGCGCGGCGCAGCGCCCTCCGACAGCGAGCGGGCCCGCCAACGAGAAACTATCCGCCGATTTCTTGCCAAATTAATTTTCTGCGTTGCCGGAATCCCGGATGATCGACACCCTCTCCGGAGTTTTTCTCAACGAGGCATTTACCATGGAACAGGCACCCGCAGCTCAGCAGGCGCATGGCGGCACGCACGACAAGGCCCGCCCGGAGCGCGCTCTCACGACATTGCAGGCAGGACGGGCCCTGGCCGCCATCGCGGTCGTGGCCTTCCATGCCCATGTCTTCTACCTGCCGGAACGCCTGCATCCCGGCGCATCGATCAGCCCGATCTTCGACCTCGGCTATGCGGGCGTGGAATATTTCTTCGTCCTCAGCGGCTTCATCATGCTCATGGTGCATCGCGGCGATATCGGCCGGCCGGCAAGGGCGCTGCGCTTCGTCAAGAAGCGCCTGCTGCGGGTCCTGCCCTTCTACTGGGCGGTGCTCCTCGGGACCATTCTCCTTGTCTTCGCCCAGTCGTCCGGCGGCCCCGGCCCGCTCCAGCTCCTTCATTCGATATTTCTCGTCCCCATGGCGGGAGACAGGCCGCTGATCGTGCATCAGGCCTGGACGATGTCGCACGAATTCCTGTTCTAAGCCGTCTTCGCCCTGCTGATCGTCTCCCACCGGCTGGGGGTTGCCGCATTCTGCCTGTGGATCCTGGCAGCGCTCTGCGTCAGCATGGGCGCAACGGCCAGCTATCCGCTGGACGACCTGTTTTCGCCTTACAACCTCCTCTTCCCGATGGGCATGCTCGCCGCAGCCACCTATCGCAGCCTGAGCGCCCCGGCAGGCGCCGCACTCGCGCTGTGCGGACTGGCCCTGTTCCTGGCCATCGGCCTGGCCGATGTCACCGGCGCAGCAGACATGGATCACGGCATCCGGACCCTGATCTTCGGCGCCGGTCTCGCAAGCGTCGTTGCCGGGCTGGCGGCACTGGAACTGCACGGCATGCTCGCCGCGCCCCGGCTCCTCAGCTTCCTCGGCGACGCGTCCTATGCGATCTATCTGGTCCACGGCGTTGCCCTGGCGGTCGGCGCCAAAGTTGTCCTCGCGCTCGGCATCAATGCCGCAGCCCCGCCATGGACCAGCTTTGCCCTTCTGATCCTCGGCGGCGTGGCTGCCGGCGCATCCGCCCATGTTCTGGTGGAGCGCCCCTTGACCAACGCCTTGCGCAGACGGGCGGGCATTTGAGCGGGATGGCTGCAGACCTCCGCGGCGCTGTTGCGCAAATCAGCTAAGGGCCAGCGTTCCCCTTTCCCCGGACACACTTATCCTGTGGACATGCGGTGGTTTTCAATGGGGTTGTCACCGATGTCTATTTTCAGGCTGCGCACTCCGTCTCAGCGGTGTTTCCGGCCGCCCGCGGGAGCCGGCATCAGGGCATCGCCGGACCGTAGGGGCGGACGATGCGCGGCACGCCTGCCACGATGGCCTCGAGGCCATCCGGCGCGGCGCCGGTCTCGACCCAGCGGATCAGCGCGGAGACGAGCTCCGGCTCGCTCGGACCGAACATCGGACCGTGGTCGCCGCCGGGAATGGCAAAGAAGGCGGCACTGTCGGAAACGGGCGCCGGATTGCCCCGCGCCGCGCGGAGATCGGCAGCCGTGGCCAGCATGTTCCTGAAGTTGCGCACATGGTCATTGGCCGAGACGAGACCGTCGCCGACGGCGTGCCAGGAGATCAGCTTGCCGCCGGCCGCGACCCAATCCGCGACCGCGATCCGGTCATGGCCGAACCCGGCGCGCAGCAGCCCCGTCTCGATGCGGTAGTGGTCGCGGCCGGGCTCGAAGGCGCGGCGGCGTTCGGCCGAGAGGGCCCAGTCCGGCGCATCCGTCGCGATCCAGGCATAGCCGCCCCCGAGCGCGGCCTGGAGATCGATCCATTTGCCGAAATCGGCGGGCGGATAGGCCGAGTAGATCACCTCTCCGTCGCTGCCGGTCATGTCGGAATAGAGCATGTCGAGCGTGGCGACCTGGGGCGGGGTCAGGCAGGTTGCGGCGTCCGAGACCCCGCACCCCAGGCTGGCGGGCCGGAAATGGCAGGCCGCCGGATCGGAGACCACGCCGTCTTGGCTGCCATCCAGCGGATCGCAGGCCTCGACCGCCGCGAGATAGGCGGCGTGGTACTGCTCCGCGCTCAGCCCGGCCTCCGTGCCCGCCGTGTTCGAAACGGCAAGCCAGCGCGCGACCTGTCCGCCCAGCGACATGCCTTCGCAGCCCGCTGCAATCCCGTCGAATTTCGCGCCGAGCCGCTCGGCCGCGATATACGCGTTGCGGCCGCCGTTCGAGCAGCCGTTGAAATAGCTGTATGCCGGTGGCCGGCCATAGGCCGCCTCGATGACATCGAGGCTGAAGGCCAGGGTCGCGGCGCTGGCCTCGTAGGCATAGTCCCGCAGCGATGCGCGCGCTTCGGCGGTATCCTGGAGCCAGACGCCCGGGGCAGCCTCGGCTTCCGCGGACGCCCGGTTGCCGCCGTTCGACGACGCGCGCGCCAGGCCGAGCTCGGCCACCACCGGGATCACGCCGTCAATCCCGGCGCCCATTGCCACGGGGCCGAGGGCGAGGGGCAGGCGCCCTGGATCCCGCCGCTCGCCGCGGCGGCATCCTCGCTGGTCGATGCGCCCGACTCGCAGATCAACGTCACGCTGAACGGGTCGTGGCGGGTGGTGACCGACGGCGTGCCCGATGCCTACCGGATGCCGCCCTTCCGCGCCCAGCTGTCGGATGCCGAGATCGCCCAGGTGCTGAGCTACCTGCGCGGCGCCTGGGGCAATTCCGGCGGCGCGGTCACGGCCGAAGCAGTCGGCGCGATGCGCGCCCATACCGATCCGGCCAGCAGCAGCCCGATCGTCCTTCAGATGCGCTGAACGGACGGATGCCGATGGACGGGGACGGCACAGCCGCCGCCCCCGCCCGGGACGCCGGTCCGGCCCGAGGGCCGCGCCGGTGCCCGCCACAAACCTTCAGCGGAGCAACTTCAATGTCTTCCCTTACCCGGCGCGCCCTGATGACGCGCATTGCCGCCGCTTCCGTCGCGGGCAGTCTGGCCCGCGTCCCTGCCTTCGCCGATGGCGGCGATGCGATCCCGAGCCTCGGGGCCGCCCCCGCAAGCGCCGTTCCGATCCCCTCGGCAGAGGCCGGGCTCGACACGGTCGTGGCCGAGCACTGGCTGAAAGTGTCCGACAAGGGCGTCTTCCTCGAAGGTCCGGCCTTCGACCGCCAGGGCGACCTGATCTTCACGCTGCCGCTCGACGGCGGGGTGGTGCGCGCCACCATGGACAGGCAGATGACCACGCTGATCGCGCCGAACCCGCGCAGCACCGGCGGCACGGCAATCCACCGCGACGGCCGCATCTTCGTCGCCAGCCCCGGCAACTTCACCGATGGCGGCTCGATCTTCGCGATCAATCCCGACGGCTCGGGGCTGACCGATATCGTCTCGCCGGATGCCGGCCTGCTGCCCGACGACCTGGTCTTCGATGCCGAGGGCGGGTTCTATTTCACCGATTTCCAGGGCACCTCGACCGAACCCGTCGGCGGCATCTACCATGTCGGCCCCGAGGGCGGCGATCCGGTCGCCATCCTGCCGAACATGGCGCTGGCCAACGGCATCGCGCTCAGCCCCGACGGCACCGAGCTGTGGTCGACGGAATTCAGCCGCAACCTGCTGCACCGGGTGCAGCTGGCCGATGCGACCACGGTCGCGCCCTTCGGGACCACGATCGGCTACCATTTCAACGGCCCGGCGCCGGATTCGATGCGCATCGACGCCGACGGCAACCTCTATGTCGCGCTGTTCGGCCAGGGCCGGGTGCTGGTCTTCAACCGGGCGGGCATCCCGATCGGCCAGGTTCTGATCCCAGGCCGCGACGAGGGGCACAACCTGATCTCGACCAGCCTGGCGCTGCGTCCGGGGACCAACGAGCTCTTCATCGTGACCAGCGATGCGGGCCGCGGCGAGGGCGCGAACATCTTCCGCGCCCGGGTCTATGGAGAGGCGCTGCAGCTCTATTCGCACAGCTGACCCACGCCGGGAGGGGGCGGTCCTCCCTCCCGGTTACCCGTCTGCCTGCAGCGCGTCGCGCGCAGCGCCGGAAGCAGCTCGGCGCCGAACCAGAGATTGGCCTTGAGCCATGCGTTGTTGCGCCAGGACGGGTGCGGCAGTCGGTCGTCGCGATGTCCTTGTGCCCCAGCTGGGCCCGGACCTTGGCCAGCGCCTGGAGGCGGTCATGGAGCAGGCGCAGACAAGCATAGTAGGTCTCGACGGCACAGGTATGGCGCAGGTCGTGGATGCTGTGCCGCGCGCGCGGACGCAGGAGCGGCCTGCCGCTCCCGTCCAGCCGCTGGACCCCTGCTGCGGTCTTGCAGGGGACGAGGTCGAAGAGTCCGGCCCGGATGAAGAGGTCCTCCATCGCGCGCTGCAATCCGCGGATGGCCAGCGCCCGGCCGCGCGCCTTGCCGAGATGGGCGACAAAGAGCCCAGCGGGGTCACGTCCGCTATCCTCGACAGCCTTCGGCCGCAGACCGAGAGCGTAAGCCTGCAGCTGCCGGAGCAGCGCTACCGGAAAGTCGACCTCCCGAGTCCTGCCGAACTTGCCTGTCACCGCAAGCTTGCGTGTCTCTGCCGGCCCGGCGCCCCGCAGGCGGAGCGCCATGATCTTTGCCACCGGCAGACCTTCCATCTCCTCGACCCGGAGTCCGGCGATACGTCCGACGGAAAAGATGAGCTGATCGCGCACATGCTTGTCGCGGCGTGCGCTGCCTTCATCCGCCGCGGCGATGCTTCTGGCAAGGGTGTCCTCCAGCTTGCGCAGATCGGACGCTGTCAGGGTGCGCGGGAGTCCGGCCGGGTTCCTTTTCCGCACCTCTGCCAAAGCGGATCCGGTGGGGCCGAGCAATGCTCCCTGGTTGCGGCCGGTGCCGGAATGATACCGGTCTGGCGTTCCGCCGCGGCGATACACGCGCTTGCGGAGCGCGCGGGGGCCAAGATCGCCGCGGAACCAGCCCTTCTCTGCGAACCATCCGTACATGGCGCAGACGCGGCAAACCTTGGCGGCGATTGTCTCTGGCGCGAGCCGTTCGCCGCGATGGTTCCGGGTGCCGGGCTCCAGCCAGGACCGGTCGTTCCAGAGGCGTGGGTCACCGGCTTGCAGGAACCCTGAACGACGGTGCGCCGGTGTTCCGCCGCGCTCGACTTGCTCCGGAGGCTCCGTCCAGCTCTTGCCTTTTGCGGGACGAGGGGTGCGGCAAACTAGCCGCGAAGCGCATCCCTGACCGCTGCCTGCAGGGCGGGCAGCAGGTCGTCCTCGAACCACGGGTGGCGTTTCAGCCAGGCGTTGTTGCGCCAGGACGGGTGCGGCAGCACGAAGGTGCCCGGCGCATGGGCGTGCCAGCCCCGCACGATCTCCGTCACGGGACCTTTCAAGCCGAGATGGCGCCGAATCGCGTAGCTGCCGATGATCAGCCGCAGCGGCACGTCGCCGATCTCCTCCAGAACGCGGCCATGCCAAGTCTCCCAGCAGAGCGGCGGCGGCGGAAGATCCGATCCCTTGGCGGAATAGCCCGGGAAACAGAACGCCGTCGGCAGCACGCTGACCAGCGATCGGTCGTAGAAGGTGTCCGCCTCGATCCCCATCCAGTCGCGCAGCCGGTCGCCGGAGCGGTCGAGGAACGGCCGCCCGGCCTCGTGGACGCGCAGCCCCGGCGCCTGGCCGGCCACCAGGATGCGGGTGCCGGGGCGGAACCAGGGCTGCCGCCCCGCACCTGCGCGGTATGCGTCGCGAGGTTGACCTGCGCCGCCTCGACGCCGGGCACCGCGGACAGCGCCTTCTCGGCGCGGCCGGCGCAGGCCCCGCAATTGAGGCCGGACAGGCGGAAACTGACGGGATCGTGCAGCGACATGGAACTACTCCTTCCGGCGCGGTGGCAGCATGGCGGCCCCATGCTTAGCACCTCGCTCCGAGCCGTTCGCGTGCCAAATCCGGGTTCCAGCAGCTGGAAGGCCGTTCACTTTTTCCGTGATCGTCCGCTCAGAGCGGATCGAGGCCGCTCACCGACTTGATCACCTGGAAGGCGCGGATGCCCCAGATCCCGGCTTCGCGGCCATGGCCCGACTGCCGCACGCCGCCGAAGGGCGCGCCCTCGGCCCGGCTGCGGCCATTGATCTGGACCATGCCGACCTTCAGCCGGGCGGCCACGCGGCGCTGGCGCGCGGGATCGGCGGTCTGGACATAGCCCGCCAACCCGTAATCGCCCTCGTTGGCCAGCCGGACGGCCTCGTCCTCGCTGTCGAAGGGGGTGATCGACAGGACCGGGCCGAAGACCTCCTCGCGAAACAGCCGCATCCCGGGCGTCACGTCGGCAAAGACCGTCGGGCGCGGATACCAGCCGCGCTCGAAGCCCTCGGGCCGGCCCGGCCCGCCCGCAACCAGCCGCGCGCCGTCTTCCAGCGCCGCCTCGATATGGGTCTGGACCCGCTCGTGCTGCGCCTGCGAGACCAGCGGACCGAGATGGCCGCCCTCCGCCGAAGGCGCGCCCATGCGCCACTCCGCCGCCTCCGCCGCCGCCAGGGCGACCGCCTCGTCATAGACCTCGCGCGCCACCAGCATCCGCGAGGCCGCGTTGCAGGACTGCCCCGTGTTGCGGAAGCAATGCGCCACGCCCTGCTTGACCGCGAGGGTCAGGTCGCAATCGGCGAAGAGCAGGTTGGCGGATTTCCCGCCCAGCTCCAGCAGAACCGGCACCAGGTTCGCCCCCGCCGACGCCGCGATCCGCCGCCCGACCGAGGTCGAGCCGGTGAAGCTGGCAATGTCGATGTCCGGATGCGAGGCCAGCAGGCGCCCGGTCTCGCCATCGCCGACAAGCACCGTGAACAGGCCCTCGGGCGCGCCCGCCGCCGCCATGCACTCGGCAAAGATCAGCCCCGCCCCGGCCGACAGCTCGGAGGGCTTCAGGATCATCGCGCAGCCCGCGGCCAGCGCGCCGCCGACCTTCAGCGCCACCTGGTTCAGGGGCCAGTTCCAGGGCGTGACCAGCGCGGCCACCCCGGCAGGCTCCCGGGCGACCTCATGTCCGCCCGGCGCGGACGGCGCCGCCCGCGATGGCGAGCGGCGTCTCTTCCGGTCCGGCGGGGGTCAGCACCCGCGCGGCCGTCAAGGTCATGTCAACGGGCGTCACGCGTGGCCTGCATCCGCCGAAAGGGTGAACGGGTCGACGCCCAGCCGCGCCAGCGCGGCCTGCCACTTGCCCTCGGGCTCGGTGCCGAAGACCAGCGCGTCGTCCGCATCGCACACCAGCCAGCCGTTCTCGGCGATCTCGTCCTCGAGCTGCCCCGGCCCCCAGCCGGAATAGCCGAGCGCCAGCAGCGCCGAATTCGGGCCGAAACCGCGGGCGATGTCCTCAAGCACGTCCACCGTCGCGGTCATGCCGAAATGGTCATCCACCTGCAGCGTGGTGTTCTCGGACGCGTAATCCGCCGAATGCAGCACGAAGCCGCGGGCATGTTCCACCGGGCCGCCGACGAAGATCGCGGGCGAGGACGCCCCCGCCACCGGCGTGATCTCCAGCCGCTCGAGCAACTCGGAGAAGCTCACGTCCTGCGCGGGCTTGTTGAAGATGAGGCCCATCGCGCCGTCGGACGAATGGGCACAGAGGAAGATCACCGTCTTTTCGAAACGGGGATCGCCCATGCCGGGCATGGCAATCAGCACCTTGCCGCTGAGATCGAAGTCTTCGGAGTCATCCATGCCCCCAAAGTGGCAGCGCTTGGGCGTTTCATCAAGTGCGGCGGCGCCACAGGTGACACAAGCCTGACCTGAATGTGACTTTTGCCGGGGCGGGTTTCTGGTAATCAACCTTCCCATGAAAGCCCTCATCGCCCGACTCTGCCTTGCGCTCAGCGCCTCGCTCGCCGCCCTGCCCGCCGCGGCCGACCACAACGACCTCGTCCATGTCGACGTGGTCGATGGCTGGGTCACGCCGCAGGGCACGGTGATGGCGGGCCTGCGCATCCAGGTTGCCGACGGCTGGAAAACCTACTGGCGCAGCCCCGGCGATGTCGGCATCCCGCCGCGCTTCGACTGGAGCGCCTCGGAGAACCTCAAGGCGGTGCGCCTGCACTGGCCGCGCCCGCAGGTCTTCGAGACCTTCGGACAGCGCACGCTGGGCTATTCCGGCGAGGTCGTCCTGCCGGTGGAGCTGTTCCCGGCCGATCCCGCGAAGCCGGTCAGCGTCGCCGGGATGGCCGAGCTGGGGCTCTGCCGCGACATCTGCGTCGCGGTGAACCAGGCCTATTTCGGCAGCAACCAGTCGGCTCCGGCCGCGATCCGCAGCGCCATGGCCGCCCAGCCCGACCGCGGCCGCATCGCCTCGGCAAGCTGCCAGGTCGCGCCGATCAAGGACGGGCTGCGCGTCACCCCGCAAAACTGTCCGGGAAACGGGGACCACCTCAAAAAGCCGCCTCAGCTGGGACGCAGGCACGGACCCTCCCCGACACGCCTGCCATCCAGGAATAGGCCAGCCCGAAACGCACGCCGCCCGCTGCAACAGGCTGCAGCGGGCGGTTTGACTTGCGGTTGCCCGCGCCTCGTGCGGCGCGGGCAGGACGGTCAGGCGATCTGGTCCTGCCAGGCGAGGCCGCCGAAGCCCGCCGGGTCCTGCAGGATCAAGTCGAAACCGCCAGCCTCGAGCGGCGCCATCGCGCCGGACTGCATGTCGTAGCGGGCATGGCCCTCACCGGTCCCGAAGATCAGCGCATCGGCATGGCCCTCCCCGCCGCGGTGGATCCCGGCAAGCGCGCCCTCGATCTCGGCCAGCAGCGCGCCGGTTGCGCCGTCCTGCACCGCCACGCCGGTCGCCGTCTCGAAGACCAGCTCGTCGGCACCGCCGAAGACCAGGTCGCCCGCCGCCAGCAGCTTGCCCGGCATCCCGTAATCGGCAACTTTCGCGCCTTCGGCATCAAGCGCCACGGTCCGGCCGATCCCGGTTTCCACGATCAGCTCGGCGAGCCCGTCGCCATCGGCATCCGCGACCGCCAGGGCAGTGGTCCCCGCGCCGCGGCCGAAGCCGTGGCCCTCGCCGGTTTCCAGGTCGAGCCAGGCCAACGTACCGTCCGGGCGTTCGGTCAGGATGTCCTCGACCCCGTCGCCGTTCATGTCGGCCGCCCCGAACATGTCGTGGCCCGCGCGCAGGAGACCCCCGATCTGGCTGCCGTCGGCTTCTGCCAGGAAGTAGTTGCCGGTCCCGCGCTGCATCAGCAGCTCGTCCGCGCCGTCGCCATCCGCGTCCAGCGCCAGCACGAAGGCGTTCGCGGCATTGCCGATGATCGCCCCCTCGCCCGCAGCCGCCAGCGTCTTCATCCAGCCGAAATCGTCATGGCGCAGCAGCAGGTCGGTCCGGCCGTCACCGTCGAAATCGCCCAGGCCGATGACCGTCGCATTGGCATGGCCGAGCTCGTCCCGGACAGCACCCGTGCCCGCATCGAGCAAGAGCTTCGTGCCGTCGGCGGCCTCGGCCACCAGCGGTTCCTCGCCTGCGGGCAGCGCGGCCAACTCGCCGAGCGCCATGCCCAGCAGATCTCCGATCGCTGCCGCCGTCGCGTCATCGGCGCCGTAATTGGCGTCGAGTGCGGTGATGGCGATCGCCCCGCGCGCCAGCGCCGCGCCTTCGGAGAGCGCATCCGACGAGGACAGCCCCGCCTCGCGGACGAAGCCGTAGCTGCCATCGGCAATCTCGCCGACCGCCAGCCGCGTCGCCGAGGCCTGGTCGTTGACCGAGAACACCACGTCCGACGCGAAGGAGGCTCCGGCCGGGATATTGACCGACAGCCCGCCCTCGAGCAGCGCGCCCTCGCCCGCGGTCGCCTGCAGGTCGGCGATCAGCTCCAGCACCGCCTCGGCGGCGAAAGCATGATCCCCGGCGCGTTCGGCCGCGACCGAGATCACCCCGGTGCCGAAGCCCATGACCGCGGCCTGGATCGCCCCGGCCGTGCCCGAATAGCGCAGGTCAGACCCCGCGAGCAGCCCGTCATTGATCCCCGCGACCACCAGGTCGGGCGCATACTCGCCGGTCATCAGCGCGCCGAGAGCCGTGCCGACCACCGTCGACGGCGCCGCATCCGCGAACCAGCCCTGCGAATACTCGGTCACCATGAAGCCCGAGAGGGTCAGCCCGGTGCCCGCGCCTTCCTGCGGCGCCATCGGCGCGACGATGGCCACCTCGTGCCCGGCGGCGACCAGCGCATCGTAGAGCGCCGCCGTGCCGTCGGAGCCGACGCCGTCGTCATTGGTCAGCACGATCTTCAGCGGCGCTGCCGCCGCGCCGGTGGTCGCGAAGTCGATCCGCGCGGCCAGCGCCTCGCGGGTCCCGGCATCGGCACTCCAGTTGCCGTCCATCGCCGAGACGGTCAGCACGTTGTCGAGGAACCGGCTGACCTCGGAGTCCTCCGCGCCAGTGACCGTGCCGGGGGTCGCCGCCAACCCGTAGGTCGCGGGGTTGCCCTCCGCGTGTTCCGCCACGCCCAGCATGTAGGGCGCCTCGCCGGTGATCTCCGTGTAGGCCACGCCTTCCGGATCGGCCGAGGGCACGTTGACCGTCAGGCCGGTGCCCTGCGGCAGCAGCGTTTCGCCGGTCTGCGCAGCCTTCAGCTGGCCGATCAGCTCGGCGACATAGCTGCCCGCGCGCGCATAGGCGCCGTCGAAGCTCCCGTCGACGCCGCTGCCGGCCGAGACCGCGATGGCCGGGATCCCGCGCGAGATCGCCTCGACCGCCGCGCCGACCGTGCCCGAAATGTTGGAGAAGGCGCCGATATTCTCGCCCTCGTTGGTGCCCGAAATCACCAGGTCGACCTGCTCGCCTGCGAGAATTCCGTCGAGCGCCGCCATCACGGCAGCGGTCGGCGTGCCGTCCACCCACCACTGGCCGTCGGCATATTCCATGACCTCGATCCCGGAAAGCAGCGCATCGGTGCCGCCCAGCGTCGAGCCGCCGCCCGAATTCTGGCCCTTCGGCGCGACCACGTAGACGGTGTGCCCGGCCTCCGCCAGCGCCTCGTGCATCGCAGCCAGGCCTTCGGCGGAATAGCCGTCGTCATTGGTCAGCAGGATCGTCAGGCTGTCCTTCGCCGAGGTATCGTGGAAGGACGTGTCGGTCGCGCGGTAATCCAGGTTCTGGATGCGGGTGTCCTCTTCGACCACGGTATCGGCCTGGTCGAAGGTCTTGCGGTCCTCGCCGGTGCCGTATTCCGCCAGCAGGTACTCGGCCAGCGCGTCCTGCTCGTAGCCCGCGGCGAAGCCGTCCACCACATCATGCGCCGCGGAGGCCTCGAGATCGTAGAGGTTCACCAGGTCCGGGTTCGACAGCGCGCCCATCGGATAGCCGTCGCCGCCGCCCGCAAGATAGTCGAGCGTCACCGCGCGGAAGCTCATGCCGCCATTGTCGACGATGCCGCCATCGCGGACGATCTCGTGCAGCACCGCACCGGCATCGTCGACGATCACCGCGTTCTGCACGCGGCTGCCCGGCGCCGCATCGGGATCGAAGCTGAAGCGCAGCCCGCCGAACTGGCCGAAGCTGCCCGCGCCCGCCTCCTGGCTGAACGGCTCGTTCGACACCGCGTGTTCCAGCACGGCGGCCAGTTCGGCCGTGGTCAGGCTGACCAGCGACAGTCCGTTGTTGAAGGCCAGCACGTTGCCGATGTCGTTCGAGCTGATGCCGCCCTCGGGCTTGGCGCCGGGCACCGCCTCGTTCGGCAGCCGGGCGGCCTCGCCGTTCGAGCCGCCCAGGACCACCGTCTGGCCGATCGAGTCGCGGATGCCGCCGCCGTTCTTGATCGAGACCAGCACGCTCGCGTCATATCCCTTGGCATAGGCCAGATTGGCATCTGCCGTCAGGTTGCCCAGGTTGGTCTCCTGGGTGCGCACCCCGTCGGTGCCGCCACCGGTGCGGTTGCCGTTCAGGAAGACGCTGGCCGCGCCGTACCATTCGCTCTCGCCCGCCACGATCACGTCGCGCACCGCCTCGGCAATGGCAACGATCTCCGGATCGGCCATGCCTTCCGCACCGAGCGCGGCCACGCCCGCCGCGTCGGTGGCCCAGGCACCCGAGACCTCCGCGTCGTAGCTTTCCGGGATGATCACGCCGTTATCGTCGAAATCGATGACCAGCCGACCGACATACTTGTACTGGTAGTCGGTATTGACGACCGCCACCGGCAGCCCGTCGGCATCGGTGGTGAAATAGGGATAGCCGCCCTGCGCCGCGTCGCCCTCGTAGCCCGCGTCATTGCCGTCGAAGAGCCGGGTGTTCGAGCCGCCCGAAATGATGATGTCGACATCCGAGAGCCGCGTCGCCAGCGCCTCCTCGATGCGGATGTCCTGCATGTGGGCCATCAGGATGACCTTGTCGAGATCCGGGTTCGCCGCAAGCAGCGCGTCGACATCTTCCTGGATCACCGCCGCCAGCGCATCGAGGTCGGCCGCCGTCGGATTGCCGCTGAACTGCGCCGGAGACACGGCAGTCTCGGCCGAGGGGCTGGAGATCACCGGGATGGTCGGCGTGGTCGCGGCGACGACGCCGATCCGGGTGCCGTTCTCCGTGCTGACCACCGTGCTCCCCGCGATCCGCCCGGCTATGTCCTCCGCCGCCTGGCCGTCGGCGGTGACCAGCCCGCCCAGCGATGGATCGGCGGAGAAATCGATATTGCCCGAGAGGTACGGGAAGGCCGACGCATCGAAAGCCGCGCTGCCGTCCTCGGCGAGCCCCTGCAGGATATTGGCGATCGCGCCGTTGCCCTTGTCGAATTCGTGGTTGCCGAAGGCGATGGCCTGGACGCCCAGCAGGTTCTGGATCATCAGGTCGGCCGCACCGCCCTGGCCATAAAGCTCTTCGGACGCGTCATAGAACAGGCCGGGGATCCAGGCATCGCCGGAGCTGAGGAACAGCGTCTCGCCATGGCCGCCGATGCCGTCGCCGTCGATATCCTCGGCTCGCAGCGCATTCAGCACGGCGGAGAAGTTCGGGATCACGTCGACCGAATTGGCATTGGCCTCTTGGTCGGAGACGTGGAAAAGCTGCAGCGTGAAGGCGGCACCGGTCCCGAAGGACAAGGTTTCGACAGGTTCGACAGACATGGAATCCCCCGGGGGCGTTCGGAATCGGAAATGGCTCCGCGCCCTGATGGCGGGCGAACGTAACGCGTGTCTGACGGTTCGGTTACAGTTCGGTAGGCCCCGTCAGATTTTTGCCCCGTTTCCGTGCACAGCGGCCGGAAGACACGGCACAGCTCGATTTGACCTGATGCGGTGGATGCCCCCATCCAACGGCATCTCGTATGCCATGATGGTTCCATCGGAACCGAACGGAGGGCACATCAATGACGACGACGATCAGCATGCTGGCAATCGACCTGGCGAAGGGCAGCTTCCAGGTCTGCGCTGTTGGGCCGGAGGGTTCGGTTGACCTTGCCCCCGGGTCCCGGACTGGGAGTTAAATTACTCCCAGAGAGAGGGATCCCAGATGAGCAGACAGCCCCGCCGTCACTTCACCGCCGAATTCAAGGAGCAGGCCGTTGCGCGCCTTTCCGAACCCGGTGCCACCCAGACCAGCGTGGCCCGGGAGCTCGGCGTGTCCGCATCGCAGCTGAAAAGCTGGCGGCTCGAACTGGCGGCCGCTGGTTCAGCCGAGGCCGCGGAACTGGCCGAGCTGCGCCGCGAGAACCGCCGCCTGAAGGAAGAGGTGGAGGTGATGCGCAAAGCTTCGGCGCCGGTCATGTTCCTCGAACCGGTGGCGCGACCTGACCGGCTTCGCTCAGTGGGCGGCGAAACAATGAACACGAAGCTGCAGTTCATCGCCGCCCACGCGTCCGCGCACGCCGTCATCCTCATGTGCCGCCCAAGTTCGACGTCAAAATCGATCAGATCGGCCGCCCCCGCGACGCCCTCCTCGCCCGGCCAGCGCCCGAGCGCGGCCCGCAGCACCGCCGCCTCGTTCCCGCCATAGGCCCGGTAGCCGGTCGGGCCGAATCCCTTGATCGACACCCCGTCCGTCACCAGCACCGCCGCATCGACCCCGTCCAGCGACGTTCCCGACATCGTCCCCAGCGCGCGGACCGCGCCAGAGGCCTTTTCCTCATCCATCGAACCCCCTATACCCCGCCCATCCGAAAAAGGGCGACACCGATGACCTATACTCCTCGATCCGAGTTTCTCAATGTCATGCAGTCGCGCGGCTATATGGCGGACTGCACCGACCTGCAGTCGCTTGACGACGCGCTGACCTCCGGGACAAGTGGCGCGGTTGACGGGGCTCGAACCCGCGACCCCCGGCGTGACAGGCCGGTACTCTAACCAACTGAGCTACAACCGCGTTGTCCGGCGCGTATAGCGGCGCCCGCGGACGGGCACAAGCGCTTTCGCACAGAAAATCGGAAGGAATTTCACGGGCTCCGGAAACGCAAAAACCCGGCCTGACGGCCGGGATGCGGTCGTCAGCTGATTTGCGCAACAGCGCCCCGAAGCACGTCGCAGAGCGGCTGTCACTGTCGGTGCGGCACGTGCGGTCTCTGCTCGGAGACCGACGTTTGCGCCATGTTCGTGTGGGGCGCCGCTTCCTTGTCCCTGAGAGTGCCCTCGATGAGTTCTTGGCTGCACATACCGTTCAGGCCCTTCGCAACGATCAGACAGACGAGGGGGCTTCTGATGAGCAACCTTCGCCCATTGGTCGTCTCTGAGAGAGGCGCGGCACATCTACTGAGCGTTCGGATCGATGAGTGCCGCAACCTTGTGGCTCACGGCAGCGTCCCTCGTGGGCGAGAGTTGGCTCCTGGTCTGACACGCTGGAGCGTCGAGGGGCTTTCGGCCTTTGTCTCGGGCAGAGCCGTGCAAGGGCTGGAGGACGTCGATTGGTGAAGAAGAAGTTCCTTTGGCAGCATCCAAGCGGCCGATGGTATGTGCGCGTTCAAGGCCGCTACCATCGGATTGCCGCGCAAGAGAGGACTCCCGAGTTCGATCTCGAATACTGGGAGATCCTGACCGGGAAGAGGATCCAGGCCAAGACCAGCTGGTCGGCCTTGATGAAGGACTGCCGGGTCTCAGATCGATGGACGTCGCTGAAGCCCCGTACCCGCCAAGATTATGAGAAGGTTCTAACCTACCTTGAAGAAAAGATCGGCGAGCGGGACGTGAAGCTGCTGTCGCGGCAGGATGTCATCAAGGCTCAGCGGGCCAACGCACACCGTGTCCGCTTTGCCAATTATATCCCGCAGATGCTGGTCATCCTATGCGAGCACGCGATCGATCTTGGCTGGCTGTCGCAAAACCCGGCAGAGGGTGTCCGGCACTTGCCGACGCCCGACGACAAGAAGCAGGCCCACTTACCGTGGACCGATCAGGCAGTGGCGACCTTCCGTAAGCGACCGGCCATCACCCTCGTTGCTTGACGCGTTGTGACGTCCGAGATGACGCCCGTAACTTAGGGGGNCCGAGCGGCCGCCGCCGGTGGCCGGAGCACGTGAAAGCCGAGATGGTGCTGGAAACCTATCGCGACGGTGTCTCGGTGGCGGACGTCGCGCGGCGCAACGGGGTCTCCGCACCGCAGCTGCATGCCTGGCGGCGCGCCGCGCGGGACGGTCTGCTGCCAATGCCCGAGGAGGATGCGCTTGGCCTGGTGCCGGTGCTCGTCGCCGGCAATGGCGGACACCGCGGCGGCGCTGGTGACCAGGATATCGGCCCGGCCATCGAGATCAGGGTGCAGGACATCCGCATCCTCGTGCCCGGCTCGTTCGATCCCGGCCATCTCGCCCGGGTGATCGCCGCCGTGCGGGACGCGACATGATCCTGCCGGGCGGGCGGAGCCTGCGGCGGCGGAGCCCGGCCCCGCCTGACCCCCTGCGCGGCGGGCGGTTCCCGCCGCGCAGTCTTCCACGCCGCGCATGGCATTCATGAGGAGATGCGCCATAGTTTCCCGCCTCATGAGCCTATCTGTAGGCAGGGCGGGGCAGACATCGTGCCCCCGCCTGCAAGACAGACAGCAAGGCTGGATACGGCTATGGAAAATATCGCAGAAAAGGTCGTGGCGATCACCGGGGCAAGCTCGGGGCTCGGTGCCGAGACCGCGCGCCATCTGGTCCGCGCCGGCGCCAAGGTCGCGCTCGGCGCCCGCCGCAAGGACCGTCTCGACGCGCTTGTCGATGAGCTGGGGGCGGACAACGCCATGGCGTTCCGCGTCGACGTGACGAAGCGCGAAGAGCTGCAGGGCTTCGTCGATGCCGCCAGGGACCGCTTCGGGCGGATCGACGCGATGCTGCACAATGCCGGGCTGATGCCTTTCGCGCCCCTGGCCGAGAACCGCCATGACGAATGGGACCAGTGCATCGACGTCAACCTCAAGGGCGTGCTCTACGGGCTCGGCGCGGTGCTGCCGGTGATGCAGGCGCAAGGCGCAGGCCAGAACATCTTCGTCTCCTCGGTGGCGGGCCATGTCTGCACGCCGATCGGCGCGGTCTATTCCGCGACCAAGTTCGGCGTGCGCGCGATCGCCGAGTCGCTGCGCCAGGAGGTCAAGGCCTGGGGCGGCCGCGTCACCGTGCTGAGCCCCGGCGCCGTCGCGACCGAGCTGCCGCAATCGATCCGGAACGAAGAGATCGCCAAGGCGATGGCCGATTACTATGCCGAGGCCGCGATTCCGGCGGATGCCTTCGCCCGCGGCGTGGTCTATGCGGTCAGCCAGCCCGAGGATGTCGACATCAACGAGATCCTGATGCGCCCGACCTCGCAGCAGATGTGAGCGGGGCCATGGCAGCGCAGGACACCGGACCGGGGCGGCCGGGCATTTGGCATGCGGGGGCGGTGCTTGCCCTGCTGATGGCCTTCGCCTCGATCTCGACCGATTTCTACCTCCCGGCGATGCCTGCCATGGCCGGGGCGCTCGGCGCCGGAGACGGCGCCATCGAATTCACCATCACCGGCTATCTCGTCGGCCTGTCGCTGGGACAGCTGGTCTGGGGACCGGTCGCCGACCGGTTCGGGCGGCGGCTGCCGGTGGCGGCGGGGCTGGGGCTCTTCATTCTCGGCTCGGCGGGCTGCGCGGCGGCCCAAGGCGTGCCCGGCATCGTCGGCTGGCGCATCCTTCAGGCCCTCGGCGCCTCGGCGGCGATCGTGCTGTCGCGCGCCATGGTCCGCGACCTTTATTCCGGCGCCCGCGCCGCACAGGTGATGTCGGTGCTGATGGCGGTGATGACCGTGGCGCCGGTGATCGCGCCCAGCGTCGGCGCTCTGGTCTCGGGCAGCTTCGGCTGGCGGGCGATCTTCGTGCTGCTGGCGCTGATCGGCATCGCCACGCTTGCCGCGCTCTTCACGCTGCCGGAAACCCTGCGCCCCGCGGAGCGCAGTCCGTCGCTGCGGCTGGGAACTGCCTTTGCCACCTACGGACGGCTGGCGCGCGACCCGATGGTGATGGGCCATGCGGTGGTGGTCGGCATGTTCTATGCCGGCATGTACGGCTATGTCGCGGGCACGCCCGCCGCTTTCATCGGCCATCACGGGGTGTCGCCGCAGGCCTACGGGCTGCTCTTCGCCTCCTGCGTGCTGGGGATCACCGGCGGCAACCTCGCGAATGCGCGGCTCGCCGCCCGCTTCGGCCCGATGCGCTGCCTGCAGGCCGGGACCGCGGGCGCGGCCGTCTCCTCGCGCAAAGCCATGGCGGCGCGGGCGGCAATGGCGGGTTCTCGGTCGAGGGCAGCCTGACGGGCGGCGAGATCTCGGGCGCGGTCAACCTGACCATCGGCGGCGGCGGCGGCGGGGGCGGCCGCGGCGGCGAGGCAGCGATCACCAATTTCGGTTCGGTGACCACTTCGGATTACGGATCGCGCGGGCTGATGGCGCAATCGGTCGGCGGCAATGGCGGGACCGGCGGAAATGTCTATACCGGCAACGTGAACATCAGCACGGAGGGCGGCGGCGACGTCACGGTCGATATCGGCGGCAGCGGCGGCTCGGGAGCGGTCGCCGGCCATGCCGGGATCGTCAATGCCGGCGCGATCGTGACCGGCGGCTACCATGCCGCGGGGATCATGGCGCAGTCCATCGGCGGCAATGGCGGCGCGGGCGGCAACGTCTTCACCGGCGCCGTCACGGGGGCGATCGGCAGTTCGGTGACGGTCGGCGTCGATATCGGCGGCGATGGCGGCACCGGCATGGATGCGGGCACCGTGGAGGTGGCGAATGCCGGCAGCATCACGACGCTGTCGGTGGGCGGCGGCGGCGGCGACGGCGGCACCGCCTCGAGCTACAGCCTCGGGATGAGCGGCGTCTGCGCGCTCGTCTCGGTCGGCAACTATTCCTGCACGTTGCCGAGCGACGAAGAGAGCCCGCAGACCGTCAGCCTGTCGATGGCCATCGATATCGGCGGCGAGGCCGGCGACGGCAGCGACGGCGGCACCGTGGAGGTCGCCAATGACGGCGTCGTCGTCACCCATGGCCAGCTGAGCCACGGCATCCTCGCCCAGTCGGTCGGCGGCGGCGGCGGCACCGGCGGCGAGGGCGATCTGGGCATCGCCGGCTGGACGACCGACAAGACCGCCTCCGAAATGGCCGGGATCGTCGCCTCGCGCACCCAGATCCGATTTTCTAATAGATTAAAACTTCGGAAAATCATNTGCTATATATAGGTTTGCTTAGCCATGCTTAGAAACATTAGATAACTAAAAGGGTTAATTATAGATTACATAATTTTATGTTATTAATAGTGGTTATTTTAATGGTAGCTCACGATGGTAAATCGTGTGATGTTAATTAATTGATAATTAAAACCTGGATAAGGTGGGTTGTGAGCATATGGTTTTGATGGTTGTGCTCATGACAATTAAGGACCGGTTCGCGAGCTACTGTTGTGAAACATTTATCGTGCCAACCACAAGCCAGCGTGGGCAACGGCTTTATCTTTTGTATAGCGTGATTCATTATAGTGCGCCAGACTGAGAAGTGGCGAGAAGTCCACGGGGGTCGCTGGGGAGTCCATGCCTTGTTTAAGAAAACGGATTCTTGAACCTCTTTCACGCTCATGTCACGTCGAGGTACTGCAGAAAAAAGAACTGCAAAATCCGATCCAATTTTTCGTAATCGATTAGTTAACATGGTGGTTAANAATCCACTATTGGTTTTACGTCAAGCAATACGTAGAGTAACTCCCAATATAGGAGTAAAAACAAGACGTAATAAAAAAGGATCGACGCGGAAAGTTCCGATTGAAATAGGATCTAAACAAGGAAGAAGCGCAGGCGATCCTCGCCGAAATGGCCGGCTGACCGGAACTCCCAGGCGTTGCCGCATCCCGGCAGCGCCCCGACCCGCCGCTCTTCCCTTGCGGATCGCAGGCCAGGCAGGCCGCCGGTTCCCGAAACGGGCAGCGGCAACTTTCCCCGCCGAGCCCCCCCTGCCCGCAACGGCTCCGCAGGCTCCGGCACGCCGATGGCCAGCCATCGGCCCGTCTGCACGGATCAGTCTTCGGGCAGGTCGTCGTTGATGTCGTAGTCGAAGCGCTTGCTGCGCGGGCCGCGGCCGCTGCCCCAGCGGCGCAGCCCCAGCCAGGCAACCAGCGAGACCAGCGCGAAAACCAGCGCCAGCGCGGGCACCGAACCGGCCAGGACAGCGGCGAAGGGCCCGCCGACCGACAGCAGGATGCCGACCGCGAGCGCGCCTATGGCGAAACCGAGGAGGATGTAGCCGGGCAGCAGCACCTCGCCGATGCCGAGGACCACCGCAGCCAGAAGCCAGATCCAGCCTGACCCGGCCATCACGGCCGCCCCTTCAGCATCTTGAACGCATCGCCGAAAGCCTCGAGCGCCGCAGCCGGGACGATCACCGTCTGCTGGCCCTGCCCCTCGCCCAGCGATTTCAGCGCTTCGACCTGCTTCAGCGCCACCTGGTACTGCGCCGCCGCCAGCCCGGTCTCGGCGATCGCCTCGGCCACCGCCTTGGTCGCATAGGCCTCGGCATCGGCCTCGACGCGCCGCGCTTCCGCCCGCTTGGTGGCCGCGTAAAGCTCCGCATCGGCCTGCAGCTCCACCGCGCGCTTGCGGCCCTCGGCCTCGGTGACCTGTGCGCGGCGGGCGCGCTCGGCATTGAGCTGCTGGAGCATCGCATCGCGGGTCGCCCGGTCGAGTTCGACATCGAGGATCTCGACCCGCGTCACCTCGATCCCCCAGTCATTGACGGCATCCGCAACCGACTCCTTGATGGTCGCGATCAGCCGCGCGCGGTTGGCCTGAACCTCGTCCAGCTCCATCTGGCCGATCTCGGCGCGCACGATCCCGGCGACGGTGGTGGAGATCGCCCCGTCGACGTCGCGGATGCGGTAGACCGTCCGCTCGGGTTCGGTGATCCGGTAGAAGACGCTGGATTCGACCTGCACCAGCACGTTGTCGGCGGTGATCGCGTCCTGGCTCGCCGGGGGCAGCTGGCGTTCGAGAATCGACACCTTGTGCGCCACGCTGTCGAGGAAGGGGATGATCAGGTTCAGCCCGGGATTGAGCACCGCGCGCAGCCGCCCGAAGCGTTCGACCACATATTTCTCGGATTGCGGCACCACGCGGACACCGAGGAACAGGCAGAGCAGGATGAACACCGCCAGCGCCACGGTGACGAGGCCGGAGCCGGAGAGCGGGGGAAGCTGGGACAGGTCCATCGCGGAGCCCTTATGATGGCATTTCCCCAATATGTGCGCTTTCCGCCGCCGCCGCACAAGAACGCGGCGCAGCCGGCTCCGGAATTCCCGCCCCGGACGGGAACCATGTCCTGCGACATACGTTCAAAGGCAAAGACGGAACCGGCGACCATGACGAATTTCCTGCCTGCCCTCCTGCGCAAGCTTCTGCTGGATCTGCGCTATTCCTACTGGTTCGTCCCTTCGGCCATGGCGCTGGCGGCGCTTGGCGCCGCGGTGCTCTGCGAATGGCTCGACCGGCAGGGCGTCACCGGCTGGATGCCGCATGTGCTGTTCCAGACCGATGCCGGAGCCGTGCGCTCGGTGCTGGGGGTGATCGCCTCCGCCGCGATCGGCGCTGCCGGGGTGATGTTCTCGATGACCATGGTGGCGGTCAGCTTCGCCTCGTCGAATTTCGGCCCCAGATTGATCGGCAATTTCATGCAGGACCGCGGCGTGCAGGTGTCGCTCGGCGTGCTGCTTTCGACTTTCGTCTTCTCGCTGACCGTGCTGCGCGGCGTGCAGGACGGCGAGAACGGCTTCGCCTGGCTGCCCGCGCTGTCGCTGACGGTGTCGCTGGGACTTGCCTTCGTCTCGGTCGGGGTGATGATCTTCTTCGTCCACCACATCCCCGAGATCATCTCGCTGGAAAACGTCTCGGCCGCGCTCGGCCGCCGCCTGCAGGAGACGATCGAAGCGCTGCCCCAGGCGGGCCCCGGCAGCGCCCCGGCGCCCGCCGGACGGACCGAGACGGTGGCCCTGGAGGCGACCGGCTATCTGCAGGCGCTCGACTGCGACGGGCTGCGCAAGCTGGCGCAGGAAAACGGCTGGGTGCTGCGGCTGGAGATCGCCCCCGGAGACTTCGCCGGCCCGCATGTGCCGGTCCTGACCGTCGGCAGCGAGGAACCGCTGGGCGACCGCGACCGCGACCGTCTGCGCGGCTGCTTCGCCACCGGCACCGGGCGGACCGAGGCGCAGAACCCGCTCTTCATCGCGCAGCAGCTGGTCGAGATCATCGCGCGGGCGCTGTCGCCCGGGGTGAACGACCCGGTGACGGCGATGAACTGCCTCAACTGGCTGCATGCGGCGCTGCACCTGCTGGCCGCGCGCGGCCCGGTCGATCCGGCCGGGGCCGAGGGGCTCTGCGATCCGGAGCGGCTCCTGGGCTTCACCACGGTGCTGGAGACCGCGCATACCGACACGCGGCCCTATGTTGCGCCCGACCCGATGGTGTCGCGCCATGCGCATGGCCTGCTGTGTGCTCTGAGGGACAGGCTTGCGCCGGGACCGCGCCGCGCGGCGGTGGAGCGGCAGATCGCGACGGCAGGCGTCACCACTTCACCACTTTTTGAAGCGAGCTCCTTCATCGCGGCGAGAGCTGGCCTCCTTCGCCGCGGCCTGCGTGCTTCGGGAAAACGATCGCCCGGATCGATGTCCGGTCCTCAGCCCTCCCGCCGTCAGCCTGCCTGCAGCGCAGAGCGGCTGGCCAGCTCGCTCGCCAGCCAGCGCGAGGCCCATCGCGAACCGCACCGCCACATGGGGCGGGATCGCATCGTGCGCTTCCGTCGCGGGAAAGGGCGCGCGCCGCGGCTGATGCCGCCGCTACATCCTGCCCTGTCCGAAGATTCACGGCAAGACGGATCACGGTTTCATCCGGCAGATGACATCCCCCGCGGCCGGACAGCCGGGACGCCGGGACGATCCCCAAAGCCGCAACGCATCGGCGAAGCCCTTCGCCGCGATCAAGCCGGAAGAGCCGCTCGATCTTCCCCCTGCTCCGGACGTGGCTGGTCAATCCGGGCCGCGGCTTCCTGGTGGAACGCGGAATCGGGGCCGGAACCGGGCGCCACCTTGTCCGGAAGGCCCTGGCCGTGCCGACCGCAGAGAGCCCAGGCGACCTTCCGCATCGGAGGCGCGCGCTCCTGTCCGGCACGCCCGCGGAGCCGGAGACGATCAACGATCGGGGCGCTTGCCAGGGCGGAGCCGGGGCTGACGGAGATGCCGGGCGCCGGTCCCGAGATCGCGGCGGCGCTCGTGCCCGCCATCGGCACCGGCAGCAGCTTCGGCACTGGCCACGCTGCTGCCTATCGCAACGGGCGGCAGGGCCCGGCGGGCCGGGGTTTCGAAGCGCGTCAACCGGCATTTGCGCGACCTCTCCATTCACGCGCCCGCCCCCTCGTGGAGGGTTGTTGTCACCGTCGTTCGATCTGAAACCATGCAGCGAGGCGGGCAGGACGGGATGACGATTGGCTTGCTCACCGGAACGAAAGGCGGCGGTTCTCGCGAATTGAGCACCTTGAGCGCCTCGGCATTGGCGGCGGGCGTGTCCTCGGCCAGCAGCACCCGGCCGAGCCCGGCCATCACCTGGGTTTCGCGCGGCGCCAGCTCCGCGGCGCGGCGGTAGGAGGCCTCGGCAACGTCCATGCGGTTCGATTCCAGCGCGATCCAGCCCTTGAGCTCGTGCAGGTAGGCGTCGTCGGGACGTTCCGCCAGCACCGGGTCGAGTTCCGCCCAGGCGGCTTCGGCGCGGCCCATCTTGTACTGCGCCAGGGCGCGGCCGATATGGCCGGCGTCCGAGCGGTCGGACGCCGGATAGCGGCCGAAGGTGAAATCGGGATCGCGCAGGTAGCCGCCGAGCTTGGCCTGCAGCCGCGCGAACCAGTAATCGGCGCTGGCGCGGTCCGAGGTCTGCGGCCCCAGAACCTCGGCATAGCTCTCGATCGCGCGGATCCGGTCGCGCGACAGCGGGTGGGACCGCAGGTAGGGGTCCTGGCGCACCGGCGACATGTCTTCCTGCCCGGCGAAGAGCGCCATCACCTCGGCCATGGCATGCGGGTCGATCCCGGCGCGCGCCATGAAGCGCATGCCGGAGCGGTCGGCGGCGCTCTCTTCCTCGCGGGTATGGCCGAGGAACACGCCGCGCGCCGATCCGGCCGAGCCATAGGCGATGCCGAGCCCCGCGCCGGGGCTGCCGGTCACGGCGGCGGCCTTGCGCGCCAGCGCGCGGCCCGCGGCGCGGTTCGGGCTCGGCGCCAGCGGATCCATGCCCTTGTAGGGGTCCTCGAAGAGGCCCTGCTGCGCCTTGAACCTCAGCACCCGGAGGCAGGCCCGGTCGATCAGGCCGCGGATCGCCGCGGCGGAAATCGACAGGCCGATCTCGGGTGCATCGAGCCCTTCTTCGGCAAGCCGGGGCAGGTGGCGCAGGTAATCCTCGCCGACCATGTCCATGTCGATCCCGGCATGGAGTGCGCGGGCCACCACCATTTCCGGCGTGCCGACCCCGTGCGCGGTCAGCTCCTTGACGCCCGTGTAGTCCGAGACCACCAGCCCGTCGAACCCGGCCGTGCCCCGCAGCCAGCCCTCGATCAGCGGCTCATGGGCATGCATCGGCATCTTGTTGACCGCGTTGAACGAGGCCATGACGCCTTCGGCCCCGGCCTTCACCCCCGCCACGAAGGGAGGCAGGTAGATGTCGAGCAGGTCCTCCCAGGCCATGGTCGCGTTGTCGTAGTCGCGGCCCGACTGGGTGGCGCCATAGGCGACGAAATGCTTGAGGCAGGCCGAGACCCGGCCGCCATTGTTCTCCTGCAGCCCGCGGGTCACCGCCTCGGCGATGCAGGAGGCCAGGTGCGGATCCTCGCCCGGGCTTTCGGCAACCCGGCCCCAGCGCGGATCGCGGCTGATGTCGATCATCGGCGCATAGACCTGGTGCAGCCCCTCGCTCGACGCCTCCTCGGCGGAGAAGGCGGCGCAGGCGCGGATCAGCTCCATGTCCCAGGAACAGGCCTGGGCGATGTTCAGCGGAAAGATCGTGCGGTGGCCGTGGATCACGTCCTCGGCGAAGAACAGCGGGATGCCCAAGCGCGACCCGGCGATGGCGCGTTCCTGCATGGCGCGGGTGCTTGCGCGGGATTTGGTGCCGAAGATGGCGCCCACCTCGCCGGCATCGAGCCGGCGCGCCAGGGGCGTAGAGGTCTCGGCCCCGGTGGTCAGGCCCTCGCCGGCGGCGAGGAGGTTGAGCTGGCCGATCTTCTCGGCCAGCGTCATCCGGGCCAGCAGGCCCTGCGGATCGTCTTGCGTGGTCACGTATGGACCCCCTTGCTACGGGGTCACTCCGCGACGAGCTGCGCGACCCCCAGATTGCCCTTGCCGACAGGACGGACCATGCCGATTCCGTTCCGGATTCCAAGCACTGCGTTGTAGAAGGGCAGCCCGTCCGGATCATGCGGCACTTCCTTGCCATGCAGGACGGCAAGCACCGAAGTCCCGGGAAGTTCCTCGCGGATCGTCATGTGGAACTCGGCGGTCGCTACCATGTCCATCGCCGAGGTCGCCTCGTCCAGAAGCAGGATCTCGGGCTTGTGCAGCAGGATGCGCGCCAGGACCAGCCGCTGCTTCTGCCCGCCGGAGAACACGTTCCGCCACAGCTGCCCGTCATGCAGCTCCTCTGCCATTGCGCCGATGAACTGGCCGAGCCCGACCCGGTTCAGCACATGCGCCACGCGGATGTCGTCGAACGCGGTCTCGCGGGCAGGGTAGGTGGCCAGCGCCTTGAGCGTCAAACGGTCGGGCAGGTCGGGCTCCTGGCCGGCGAAGAACAGCCGGCTGTCGTCGCGGCGGCTGACCGTGCCGGTGCCGTATGGCCAGAGCCCGGCCACGGCCTTCAGCAGCGAGCTCTTCCCGCAGCCGTTGCGGCCGTGGAAATAGATCCAGTCGCCTTTCCACAGTTCCAGCCGCGGCACCGAGACGAAGGCGTCGCTGCCATGGCCGCGGTGGTTCAGCGCCAGGCCGGTCAGTTTCAGCACCGGGCCGGTCTCGTGGGTCTTCTGGCGGAACTCGTTGACGCCGGTCTCGCGGTAGAAGGTCTCGCGGTCCTGCACGCGTGCCACCGCGCGGGCGAGCTCGGTCAGGCGGTCGGCATTGGCGCGCAGGTTGGCGATCGCGGGCATCACGTTGATGAACCACGAGGTGTCCGAGATCAGCGCGGCGGTCAGCTCGGAGCTGGCCGCGAAGGTGCGGAAGCTCATCTGCCCCGACATGTAGGCCGGCAGCGCCGGGAGATAGGCGAAGAGCCGCGAGCTGAGGAAGTTGTAGCTGTCGGTGAACAGCAGCATCCCCGCCGACCAGCGGTTCTGGCGGCCCCAGGTGCGGTCGATATCGGCATAGAGCCGGCCGTTGACGTCGCGCTGCACCCGCTGGCCCTTGGAGGCGGCGAGCTTGGTCACGCGGTTCAGCATCGCGTTCCATTCGCCGCGCCAGGCGCCGTCATGGCGCTGGCGCGCGACGGTCAGGGTCTCGATCACCTTGCCGATCATCCAGGCGATGGCCGTGACGGTCGGCACATAGGTCAGCACCAGGAGGCCCGACAGGATCGCCGTGCCGTGGATTCCGGGCTCGATCACGATGGCCTGCGCCAGCCCGGGCAGGCCCATGGCGGTCAGCCCGTCGCGCGCCGAGGCGGCCCAGCTGTCGAGGAAGGCGACGGCCTGGCTGCGTTCGAGGAGCGCCTGCGAGACGAACCAGATCGAGGCGATCGCGCCCCAAAGTCCCATCGCCAGCCCGATCACCCCGCCATAGAGGCCGATCGAGCATTCGTCGATGCGCTGGTCGATCGCGTCGGGCAGGCGCTGCTTTCCGGCGTCGCCGCCCTTGTCGGAGCTGAGGTCGAGCGCAATGCGCTGGTCGGCCAGCACGGCGGAGTCGAAGCGGCCGACCATCCAGGACCGCGCCTTGCGGTGCAGGTGGCTGGACATCAGGTGGCGGGCGGCGACGCCGGCGGACTTGCCGAGGAAGATCGCGACGAAGGCGAATGCGGCGGCGAACAGGATGCCGGCCGCATCCTCGCCGGTATTCAGGTTCCGGTGGAAGCCCGCCAGGGAGGCAATGAAGTCGGCGCTGGCCGTGGCGGTCCAGACGCTGGCCTTGCTCAGCAGCGTCGTAAGCGCGAAAATCGCAATGGTCAGCAGCCAGGCTTCGCGCCAGCGCTCCGACACCCAGTAGGCCGTTATCAGGCCCCAGAAACTTGTGAACTTCTTCATGCCCGTTCCCCATTCGCGGAACTCAGGGAAGAGCATGCTTGTTGACACAGGTTAACAATCTGCCTAGCGGCAGGTCCTGGCTGTCTGTGACGTTACGTGCAACTCGCCTGAATTCCTGATTTCGCCCGCGCCCCGATCATTGGTGAGGTCTTCAAGAGCCCTTTCCTTGTAGGCGGATTTTCGCCGAATGTCCAATTATTGATGAATTTTACAGGCTCATATAGCGGTTTTCCGGATCACGATTAACGTCAGCGAAGGGTTTTGCCGCAGCCCGCACAGATTCGGCGGGAACCTTTTCCTGCCGTTGCGCGTTTGGGGCGACCGCCGGGCGCGATTCGTTAACCATCGAACAATCGTCCTCCGGGCCGTCCGCCGGGCTTGACCTGCGCCGCCGCCGCCCCGAGCCTGAGGCCGTCCCCGTCTCCAGGAGCCCGTCCATGATCGTCCGCGCCGCCGCTTTCTGCCTCGCCCTTCCCGCTGCCGCCGCCGCCCAGGAGAATGTGTCCCGCATCGCCGTCATGTCGGCCTTCGCCCCGGAATGGGGCATGCTGGTCGAGGCGCTGGAAGGCGCCGAAAGCGGCAGCCTGAACGGCGTCACCTTCGTCACCGGGCGCCTCGCCGGGCAGGAGGTGGTGCTGTTCCTGTCGGGGATCTCGATGGTCAACGCCGCCATGACCACCCAGCTGGCGCTCGACCATTACGACATCTCGGCGATCGTCTTCTCCGGCATCGCCGGCGGCGTCGACCCGTCGCTGCATGTCGGCGACGTGGTCGTGGCCGGGCAGTGGGGCTCCTATCTCGAGGCGCTGATGGCGCGGGAAACGCCGCAGGGATATCTCGAGCTGCCCTTCTTCGAGACCGATTTCCCCAATTACGGCATGATCTTCCCGAAACCGGTGGAGGTGATGCGCGACGGCATCGAGGCGCCCGAGCGGAAATTCTGGTTCGAGGCCGACCCGGCGCTGCTGGCCACCGCCCGCGAGGTCGCCGCGGAGATCGAGTTCGAGACCTGCGCCGGCGAGACCGCGTGCCTCGGCAGCCCGCCGCGGGCGGTGGTCGGCGGCAACGGCGTCTCGGGCATGGCCTTCCTCGACAATGCCGATTTCCGCGAATACGTCTTCGACACTTTCGACGCGCAGGTGGTCGACATGGAAAGCGCGGCCGTCGCGCAGGTCGCCTGGGCCAACCGGGTGCCCTTCATCGCCTTCCGCTCGCTGTCGGACCTCGCGGGCGGCGGCGAGGGGGCGAACGAGATGGAGACCTTCTTCGCGCTCGCCGCGGGGAACTCGGCGACGATGGTCACCGCCTTCCTTGCGGCGCTGGAGTGACAGGTAAGGCTGCGCGGGGGTTCCCTGTGGACAAACCGCCGCGCTTCCGCTAGAGGTCCGCATTCCTTGCGCCGGGACGGACCCCGCGCCGACCCGATGGACACACCCCATGATACCGACTCTCCAAGATGCCCTCGCCGAGCGCGGGTATGAAAGCCTGACCTCCGTCCAGGAGGCCGTCACCGATCCCGAGCTGGCCGACTCCGACCTGCTGGTTTCCGCGCAGACCGGCTCCGGCAAGACCGTGGGCTTCGGCCTGGCGATCGCGCCGACGCTCCTGGGCGAGGCCGAGACGTTCGGCCCGGCCGCCGCGCCGCTGGCGCTGGTCGTCGCGCCGACTCGCGAACTTGCGGCGGATCGGCCGGATGCGCCGCAAGGCCCGCGCCCGCGCCGCCGCCTGAGCAGGCCGCAACGCAGCGTGCATGCCGTGGCCTCCGGCGCTATCATGGGCGCAAACCCCATGCAGGAGACCGAGATGCCGCCCCCGCCCCGGGTCATTCACGCCACAGACGGGACGCCCTATACCCTGCGGCCGATCCGGCCGGGGGATGCACCTTCGCTGATCCGCGGATTCGAGGCAATGCCGCCGCGCAACCGCTGGTTCCGCCTGCTGCATCCGGTGCCGCATCTGACCGAAGAGATGGCCGATGCCTTCTGCCGGCCCAATCCCCGCCACACGGTCTGCCTCGTCGTCGAAGGGCATGGCGAGCTGGAGAGCGACATCCTTGGCGGCGCGCGCGTCACAGATCTGGTGCGCGGCGAGCCCGCCGAATTCTCGGTCTCGCTGCGGCCCGAAGCGGAGGGCATGGGGCTGGCGCGGCAATCCCTTGAGGCGGTGATCGGTGTCGCCCGCGCGCGCGGCGCCTCGGGCGTCTGGGGCAGCATCTCCGGCGACAACAGCTGGATGCTGGGCCTGGCGAAGCGGCTGGGGATGAGCCTGTCGCTCGATCCCGACGATTTCTCGCTGCGCCTCGCCCGGCTGGATTTCGGCCCCGAGGACTGAACTCAGCGCTTTGCCAGGCGCCGGCTGTTGGCGCGGGTCTTGGCCTCGATCGGCCGCATCGCCGCCAGAGCGGCCACCGCCGGCCCTTTGCTGCCGGCCGCGGCGCGCGCCGCCATCTCGAAGGACTTGGCGAAGGCCGCAGGCTTCTCCATGACCATCCTTGCGGCCTCTTCCGGCTTCATCGTTCCCAGCGCCATCTGCATCGTGCGCTGCTGGATCACCACGGAGGCGGAGATCATCATGCGGCCGTAGGACAGCGTGAATTCCTGCCAGGTCGTCGCAGCCTGAACGGCCGCCTTCATGTCGTACATCTTGCTGCTCGCCTTGCTTGTCGGAATTGGAGCTTACCTGCCGGGCGCTCCGGGAGAAACCCCGCGGCGCACTGCCGGGACGTCAGGCCGCCTGGCGCGCCCTTGCCGCCTCCAGAATGGCGTCGAGCGTCGCCGCCATGAGCGGTTCGCGCTGGTCATGCCGGGCAAAGCCGTGATCGGCCAGCGGGTAGAGCCGCCGCACCGCCTGCGGCAGCCGCATCAGGTAGGTTTCGGTCACGGCCGGCGGAACGATGGCATCCTCGCTTCCGTGATGCAGGCTGACCGGGCAGGCGATCCGCTCCAGCCCGTCGAGCGGGTCGAAGGCCAGCCCGGTGTCGCGGAACGCCGGACCGAGCGCCTGGCCCTGGAAATCGAAGGGACGGCCCTCGTCCAGGGCGGCAAGGCTCCGGCCCTGGATTTGTCCGGCGCGCAGCTCGTCGGCGAAATTCGCGGCCGGCGCCCAGAGATGCAGGCTGGCAACGTCCTCGGGACGCTCTGCGGCAAGGCAGGCAAGTTCCATCGCGCCGAGCGAATGGCCGACCAGGTGCACAGGCGCGCGCGACGGCCCCTGGGCATAGTCGAGCATCTCGGAAAGCTGGGCGAGCTCGTCGGGCACGGTGACATCGGCGAAGGCGCCCTCGCTCTCGCCATGTCCCGCCCGGTCGAAGGCCAGCACGGCGAAGCCCTCCGCCTGCAGGCGGCGCGCGAAATCCGACAGCAGCCGCCCCGGCCCGATCCGGTTGCCGGAAAAGCCATGGGCCAGCATCACCGTGCCCATCGGACTGCGGTCGGCCGGGTAGAAGGTGCCGCAGAGGGTCAGGCCGCGATGGGAAATGTCGATCTGGCGAAGCGTGGGCACGGGCGGATCTCCTGTCTGGATGCGGAACAAACGCGCAGGAGGGGGCCAGGTTCCGGCCCTGCGGCATATGCCGGGGCCAGAACGCAGAACGCCCCGGCACTGGGGCCGGGGCGTTCCGAGTAGAAATCGAAGAGGGGCTCAGCCGCGCTCTTCGATGATCTCCACCAGANCGCGCAGGAGGGGGCCAGGTTCCGGCCCTGCGGCAGATGCCGGGGCCAGAACGCAGAACGCCCCGGCACTGGGGCCGGGGCGTTCCGAGTAGAAATCGAAGAGGGGCTCAGCCGCGCTCTTCGATGATCTCCACCAGCTGCGGGATCTTGTTGATCATGCCGCGCACGGAGGGGGTGTCCTCCAGCTCGCGGGTCTTGTGCATCTTGTTCAGGCCCAGGCCGATCAGCGTCTTGCGCTGGATTTCCGGGCGGCGGATCGGGGAACCGATCTGCTTGACAACGATGGTTTTCGCCATGGGTCCGCTCCTTATGCGTCAGCCGTTTCGGCCGCCGCGTCATCCCGCTTGGGGAGGATGTCGGCGACTTTCTTGCCGCGGCGCTGCGCAACCTGGCGCGGGCTTGCTTCGCGGCCGAGACCGTTCAGCGTGGCGCGGATCATGTTGTAGGGGTTCTGCGACCCGGTCGATTTCGCGACCACGTCGTGGATGCCCAGCATCTCGAACACGGCGCGCATCGGACCGCCGGCGATGATGCCGGTACCGTGCGGGGCGGTGCGCATGACGACGCGGCCCGCGCCGTGGCGGCCCTCGATGTCGTGATGCAGCGTCCGGCCTTCTTTCAGCGGCACGCGGATCATCTGGCGCTTCGCCTGCTCGGTGGCCTTGCGGATGGCCTCGGGGACCTCTTTCGCCTTGCCTTTGCCGAAGCCGACGCGGCCCTTCTGGTCGCCGACGACAACCAGAGCTGCAAAGCCGAAGCGCTTGCCGCCCTTGACGGTCTTGGAGACGCGGTTGATCGCGACCAGACGATCTGCGAATTCCGGTGCTTCGTCGCGGTCGCGGCGATCCCGGCGGTTTTCACGTTCTGCCATGTGGCAATTTCCTTGTTTCAGGCGCCAGGCGCCGTCTTTGCCCAATCCAGGTGAGAGGGACGGATCCCGTCTCCCGGATCATCGAGGCAGCGCCAATGGCGCTGCCTGCACAGGTCCTGTCATGAAGGCACGCCCCGAGGGGCGCGCGATCAGAACTTCAGACCGCCTTCGCGTGCGGCGTCGGCCAGAGCCTTCACCTTGCCGTGGAACAGGAATGCGCCACGGTCGAAGTAGCACTCTTCCACGCCCTTCGCCTTGGCACGCTCTGCAATCAGGGCGCCGACCTTGGCTGCGGCTTCGACGTTGTTCTTGCCTGCCAGACCAAGATCCTTCTCGAGGGTCGAGGCGGAGGCCAGGGTGATGCCCTGGACGTCGTCGATCAGCTGGACGCTGATGTTCTTGTTCGAACGGAAGACCGACAGGCGCGCGCGCCCGTTTGCCATTTTCCGCAGTTTGTTCCGAACGCGCAACCGGCGCTTCAGGAACAGCTCTCGTTTGCTGTTGGCCATGTTGCCCGTCCTTACTTCTTCTTGCCTTCCTTGCGGAAGATGAACTCGCCCTTGTAGCGGATACCCTTGCCTTTGTAGGGCTCGGGACCACGCCACTCGCGGATGTTGGCTGCGACCTGGCCGACCAGCTGCTGGTCGATGCCTTCGACGACGATCTCGGTCTGTTTCGGGCAGGTCACGGTGATGCCTGCCGGAACATCGAAGTTCACGTCGTGGGAGTAGCCGAGTGCCAGCTTCAGGGTGTTGCCCTGGATCTGCGCACGGTAGCCGACGCCCTGGATTTCCAGCTCTTTCTTGAAGCCGTCCGACACGCCGGTGACGAGGTTCGCCACCATGGTGCGGGTCATGCCCCACTGCTGCCGGGCAACCTTGGTCTTGTTGACCGGGGTCACCTTGACGGCGCCGTCTTCCAGTTCGAGGCTGACCAGGTCAGTGGCGGTGAAGGAGCGGGTCCCTTTCGGGCCCTTCACTTCGACCGTCTGGCCCTTGATGTCTGCGGTCACGCCGGAAGGAAGGGCGACCGGTTTTTTGCCGATACGAGACATTTCTGCCCTCCTTAGAAAACGGTGCAGAGAACTTCGCCGCCGACATTGGCCTGACGGGCATTCGCATCGGTCATCACGCCTTTCGGGGTGGAGACGATGGACACGCCCAGGCCTTGACGGACCTGCGGGATCTCGGTGGCGCCGGCATAGACGCGGCGGCCGGGGGTGGAAACGCGCTTCAGCTCGCGGATGACCGGAGTGCCTTCGAAGTACTTCAGGCTGATCTTGAGGGCCGGGTGGCCGTCTTCGCCCGTCGTGGCTTCGTAGCCGCGGATGTAGCCTTCGTCGGCCAGCACGTCGAGAACCCATGCACGCAGCTTGGAGGCCGGCGTGACAACGGTGGACTTGCGACGCAGCTGAGCGTTGCGGATGCGGGTGAGCATATCGCCGAGAGGATCGTTCATGTGGTTAAACCTCCCTTACCAGCTGGACTTCACAAGGCCCGGGATCTGGCCTGCGGAACCGAGTTCGCGCAGCATGATCCGGGAGACCTTGAGTTTGCGGTAGTAGGCGTGGGGACGCCCGGTGAGCTGGCAGCGGTTGTGCAGCCGGGTTGCCGAGGAGTTGCGCGGCAGCTTCGCCAGTTTCAGGCGTGCCTTGAAGCGCTCTTCCATCGGACGGCTCTCGTCCTTCGCGATTTCCTTCAGCGCTTCGCGCTTGGCGGCATACTGCTCCACCAGGCGTTCCCGCTTCTTCTCGCGTTCGATCATGGATTTTTTTGCCATGTCCTCGATCCTCGCCTTAGCTGTTGAACGGCATGTTGAAAGCTTTCAACAGCGCCTTGGCTTCCGCGTCGGTCGGCGCGGTGGTGCAGATGATGATGTCCATGCCGCGAACCGCGTCGACCTTGTCGAACTCGATTTCCGGGAAGACGATGTGTTCCTTCAGGCCGGTGGCGTAGTTGCCGCGGCCGTCGAAGGACTTGCCCGACACGCCGCGGAAGTCGCGGATGCGGGGCATGGCGATCGTGATAAGGCGATCGAGGAATTCGTACATGCGGTCGCCGCGCAGCGTCACCTTGGTGCCCAGCGGCATGCCTTCACGGACGCGGAAGCCTGCAATCGACTTCTTCGCCTTGGTGATGACAGCTTTCTGGCCGGCGATCGCGGTCAGGTCTTCCGATGCCGACTTCACCTTCTTGGTGTCGTTGACGGCCTCGCCGACGCCCATGTTCAGGACGATCTTGTCGAGACGCGGAATCTGCATGACGTTCTTGTAGCCGAACTCTTCCTGCAGCTTTGCACGGACTTCGTTGCGGTACAGGGCCTTCAGGCGCGGGGTGTAATCGGTCACGTCGAGCATCAGACGGTCTCCCCGGTGGTCTTGGCGAAACGCACCTTCTTGTCGCCTTCCATGCGGAAGCCGACGCGGGTTGCCTTGCCGTTGCTGTCGAGCAGCGCGAGGTTCGACAAGTCGATCGGCATCGCTTTCGGGATGCGGCCGCCCTGCGACTGCTGGCTCTGCTTGGTGTGGCGGATGGCAACGTTCACGCCTTCGACCACGGCCTTGCCTGCCGACGGGTTCACGGACTGGATCTCGCCCTGCTTGCCCTTGTCCTTGCCGGCAAGGACGACGACCTTGTCGCCTTTTTTCAGCTTAGCAGCCATCTCAGAGCACCTCCGGCGCCAGCGAAATGATCTTCATGAAGTTCTTGGCGCGCAGCTCGCGGACGACCGGCCCGAAGATACGGGTGCCGACCGGCTCGCCGTTGTTGTTCAGGATAACGGCAGCGTTGCGGTCAAAGCGGATGGCGGTGCCATCTTCGCGGCGAACTTCCTTTGCGGTCCGGACGACGACTGCTTTGCGCACGTCACCCTTCTTCACGCGGCCACGCGGAATCGCTTCCTTCACCGAGACGACGATGATGTCGCCCACGGAAGCGTATTTCCGCTTCGAGCCGCCGAGGACCTTGATGCACTGAACCCGGCGGGCGCCGGAGTTGTCAGCGACATCCAGATTGGTCTGCATCTGGATCATGGTTAGTCTCCCGACCTTTGGGAACGGGTCCCAGGGTTTCGAATAGTTCGGGCGGAATATTCCGCCCGTCGTATCCAGTCAACTGAAAGCGTGGCGCCTTACCAGGTGCCTTGCACTTCCCAGCGCTTCGTCTTCGACTTCGGCGCGCATTCGATGATGCGGACCTTGTCACCTGCCTTGTAGGTGTTCTGCTCGTCGTGAGCCCGGTACTTCTTGGACTTGCGGATGGTCTTCTGCAGGACCGGGTGCTTGAAGCGGCGCTCGACCGAAACGGTCACGGTCTGCTCGTTCGCGGCGCTGGTGACGACACCTTGCAGGATGCGTTTGGGCATGGATCAGGCCTCCGCTTGGGCAGCTGCAGCTGCCTTCTCGTTGAGAATGGTCTTGACGCGGGCGACGTCACGCTTGACGGCGCGCATGCGTGCGGTGTTTTCCAGCTGGCTGGTGGCCTGCTGGAAGCGGAGGTTGAAGGCTTCTTTCTTGAGATCGGCCAGTTGCTCGCGCAGCTGATCCGGGGTCTTCTCGCGAAGTTCCGTGGCGTTCATCGCCTTTTCCTTTGCACAATCACCGGAGAGCCCCCTGCGTTCGAGGTCACTCTGATTCCGGTGGAGTCGGTGAATGAGCGGCCCCTATACGCGCATGACGGCTGCGTGACAAGGCTTTCCGGTACCCATATGCGGTTTTCCCGGCGCGCCTGCGCGGCGGGCCTGTCAGCTATGCAAATGAGGGGATTGGAGCGGGTAGTCGGAATCGAACCGACACCAAGAGCTTGGAAGGCTCGTGTGATACCATTTCACCATACCCGCGCCGTTCCGGAGACATAGAAGAACCCGCAGGCGGAGGCAAGCCCCGAGGACACGGATTTTCTTTGGGATGCGCGGAGATGGCCGCCCGGAGGCCGGGCCCGCCTCAGCGGACGTAGCCGCGGTCGTAGATCACCTGCTGGGCGATCCCCGCCCCGAGCAGGTAGACGGAAGTGACCGCGACGAGGCCGGTCAGCGCGGGCACATGGGCGAAGCCGGTCCAGGCGGCATAGCCGATGGCTCCTGTCCAGAGCAGCGCCACCGGCAGCGACACCGCCCGCCAGCGCGCCGTCCGCACCGGATGGATGAATTTCAGCGACAGGAACTGCGCCACCGACAGCAGGAGGACCAGCACCAGGATCACCTGCCAGGGCGGCTGGATCACCAGCAGCGCCAGCGTCACCATGTTCCAGCAGCCGGGAAAGCCGCGGAACGAGGAATCCGCGGTCTTCATCCGGGTATCCGCGAAATAGAGCGAGGACACGAAGGGGATGAAGAGCACGACGAACCAGCCCGTCCAGCCCGGCAGCAGCCCCGAGCCGTAGAGCGCATAGGCCGGGATCATCACATAGGTGAGGAAGTCGATGATCAGGTCGAGGATCGTCCCGTCGATCACCGGCGCGTTGGCAGTGACGTCGTAGCGCCGCGCCAGCGGACCGTCGATTCCGTCCACGACGAAGGCCACGGCCAGCCAGATCGCCATCATGGCCCAGTCCTGGGACGCGGCCTCCAGCAGGGCCAGCATGGCAAGGGAGGCGCCGAGCGCGGTGAACAGGTGCACGGAATAGGAACGGAAGCGCATGCCCAAGGGAGTGCCCGTTTGCGCCCGGGGATGCAAGCGCCGCTGCGGTCGCAATCGTTCCTGCCGCGCAGGCGCGCGACGGAAAGGACCGGACATGTCTGTGTCATTGGACCATAAGAAGGCCTTGTTGCGCAAATCAGCTAGCGGCCAGAGGCCCCCTTTCCCCGGACACACTTACCCTGCAGCCACCGTCATCGGGATGCCGAGCGCCGTGAAGCGGTTCAGGACCGCCACCCGGATCTGGACCTCCGCCACCTGGCAGTCGAAGTCCCGCGACATCAGCCGCTGCCCGAGCAGCTTCACGCAGCTCATTCAATCGCCGGGGCAAAGGTCCCCCGGACCTTTGCCCGGTCCGCGTCATATCTCCACCATGCTGCGGCTGTGGTGCCCGCTCCAGTTCCGCCAGAGTGTCCGGCCCAAGTGCTTCGATGCTCGCAGGATCTCGCTGCGCGCCCGGGCTCCCGCCGTGTCCGGCTTCCATGGTCGCGCATTTCGGCGGTGCGGAAGTGAGGAGGTTCAGCAAAAGGTCCGGGGGACCTTTTGCCCGACGACCCGCCGCCGCGCCGCGGGCCGAGATGGCATCATGGCAGCCGCGCGTGTCGTAGGCACCGTCTGCCGTGACGGTGGCAATCTCCTCGTCCGCCGGGATCTGGGCGAGCAGGTCCGGCAGCATCCCTCGCCGGTTCGCCCGGACGCTACTGCGTCCCACTGCATCTCGGGATCGGACCAGACGGTCAGCGAGCCGCGCCGCCTCAGCGCCTCGCTCGCTGCTGCGCTCGGACCGGTGGCGCGCAACGGCTCGCTAGCTACGCCAGTTGGTCGTCTTGTACTTGGTCTTCGCCGGTCTGCTCATGGCCGCCAGCTATCATGCCGGATTCGCGCCGTGAATCCCAGGCCGCATTTGCGCAACAAGCCCGTTGGCCACGACCCGGCGAGGGCGTCGTCCTTGTGCGCGAAGGTTGAGTTCGGCTGCGAGAGGATGCTGCGGAGAGGGTCGAACGGCTGCTTACGCCAGGTCCGCTCCCGGCCTCCGGCGAAGTGTCGAGAGGTCTGAATCTCATTGCAGGCCGGAGCCGGGCGCTTGAGTACTGCACCGTCATGTCCGGTAGCAATATGAGCTTGCAGAGGTCATGCCCCGTTCCAGGGTCGTCAGCCTAGAAAGGGCCGGCAACGATAAGTAGGGGAGATGATCCGGTACGATTCCTGAATGCCGACTGCGCTTGAATCACCCAAAAAGCCGATCTCAAACGCGGATCAAACGGCGACACGCCCAGATGATAGGATATCGTGCCAATCCCGTCATTGTCGTGTGTTGAATTTCCCATATTGACTGCAGTTTGGTCGCTCAATGCTCCAAATTCGCACTCTTATGGTCCAATGACTGTCTGGGAAGGAAGTGGTGCCGCAGAAGGGACTCGAACCCCCGACCCCATCATTACGAATGACGTGCTCTACCAGCTGAGCTACTGCGGCGCGGTGCGCGAAGCACCGTGGAGGGGCTGGTAGCAAATCCCTGCTACCAGCGAAAGACCGAAATTACGCTTTCTCGGTCGAATCTTCGGCGGAGCCCTCGACGGTTTCCGCATCCTCCGGACCGGGCTCCGGAGCCTTGTCCTCGAGCGCGCCGACGATCAGCGGAAGCATCCCCGCAGCGACCTCGGGCATCACTTCGGAGGCCGGGGCCGGCTTCCAGGTGAGCGTGTCGAAGCTGCCGCAGACATCGCAGACCGGCTGCCATTCGGCATAGACCGCGCCCTCGACCTCGCAGACCCAGGCATTGCCGCGCGGTGCGGTGACCGCCTTGGCCAGCCAGGCCTTCACGGCCGTGTCCGACCCGCCCTCGCCGCGTTCGATCGCCGCCATCAGCGTCATGACGCGCGCGGTGGGATCGGTGTCGGCCAGGGTGCCCAGCGACCGCCGCGCCTCGGGGAAGTCCTCGGCGGCGATGTTCAGCTCGGCCATCAGCATCCGTGCCTCGGGATGGGACGGGTCCTTCTTCACCAGGTCGGCAAAGCGCTTGACCCGCTTCTGCGGCGTCTCTTCGGGCTCGATCGCGGCATAGGCCGCGGCCAGCGACGGATGGGGCTCCGCCGCCCAGGCGGTGCGGATCAGCTGGGCCGCCTTGGCGCCGGCGCCCATTTCGAGCTGCGCCTTGGCGCCCTCGACCACGGCGGGGGCGAAATTCGGCAGCTCCCGCGCGGCATCGAGCGCCGCCTTGCGGGCGTCGTCGAGCTTGCCCTCGCGGCGCAGGTCCCAGGACTGGCAGAGCGCCAGCAGGCCGTCGCGGCGCTTGGCCAGGTCCTTCGGCGCGGACTTGTACTTGCGCTTCAGGCCGAGCGTCACCCGCGCGGCGGACCAGTCCTTCTCATGCGTCTGCATCAGGAACAGCTGGTCGGCCGTTTCGGAGTTGTCCGGCTTCAGCTTCAGCGCGTTCTCGGCGAGCTTGCGCGCGGTGGACTCGTCGCCCTCCGCCTGCTTCTGCCGCATCAGGCCGCGGATCGCCACGAAGCGCGTCTTGTCGTTCGACAGCAGCTTCTTGTAGCTCTCCATCGCCAGCGCGCGGTCGCCCATCTGCTCGGCCGCCTGCGCCGCCAGCAGCGTGGCGATCGCGTCATCGGCCAGCTTGCCGTCGGCCTTCTGCGCCTTGCGCAGCGCCACGCGGCTTTCGCCGGAGGCCAGCGCCAGCATGCCCTCGGTCACCAGCTGGTTGCCGCGCTTTTCGCGGTGGCGGTAGAACCAGCGGGTGAAGGCCGTCTTGTCACCGGTGATGAAGCGCAGCAGCGCCACGAAGAGGCCGATGATCCGCAGCACGATCCAGACGGCCACGAACAGCGCCAGCGCCGCGATCACCGCCTGGAGCGGGCCGAGGGTAATTTCGTAGCCGCTGAAGATCACGGTCAGGTCTTCGCCGGAACCGGCAACGATCGTGATGCCGTAGACCAGCGCCGCGACGACCGCCACGAAGACAAGGATCTTGATAAGGGTCCAGAGCATGGTCTCGTCCTCAGTTCGTGTTCACGGCGGCTGCCAGGGCAGGCAGCGCGGCATCGGCATCGACCCGGGCACGGGCCTCGGCCGCCCAGGACGACAGCGCCTCCTGCCCGCCTTCGGGCAGCGCGGCAAACTCGGCCAGCGCGGTTTCCAGATCGCCGCCATCCACCGCGGCGGTGATCCGCGACAGGACCGCGTCGGGATCGTTGCCCTCGCGGGCCTCGAGCGACCGGACGCCGGTCTGGGTCCGCAGGAAGGCCATCAGGCGGTTGCCCGGATCCTCGGACATGGTGGTGGTCAGCGACGCCTCGAGCGCGGCGCGCGCCGCCGGGGTGTAGCTTTCCTGAAGCTGCAGGACGGTCGGAATGCCGGTCGCGCCATTGTCGGCCAGCACCTGCGGAACCTCGGTCACCTCCTCGAGCGCCGGCAGCGCGGTCTCGTAGGGGATGCCTGCATTCAGCGCTGCCACGACCTGCGCCAGCGCCGCCTGGGCGACGGCAGCCTGGGCACGGGCTTCGGCGGCGGCCTCGGCCTCGCGGCGCCCCCGGCATGGCGGCCGATCTGGTGCTGCTCGACGGCGACCCCGCCGGGCTGGCAGACGGACCGCAAGCCTGCCGCGCGGCGCTGACCGTCTGCGGCGGCGAAATCACCCATGAGGCCATGCCATGACCGAAACCGAGCTCCTCCGACGGCCCGAACCTGGAGATGATCTCCTGGGTCTCGGATTATCTGGAGGGCTGCGGCTTCGCCGTGACGCGGGTGCCCTCGGCCGACGGCACCAGGGCCGGGCTGCTGGCGCGGTTCGGCGACGGGACCGGCGGCGTGCTGCTGTCGGCGCATTCCGACGTGGTGCCGGTGGCCGGACAGAGCTGGACAACCGATCCCTTCACCCTGACGCCGCGCGGTGACCGGCTGGTGGGACGCGGCGCGACCGACATGAAGGGCTTCCTCGCCTGCGCGCTCGCGCTGGCCGGACGGCTGGAGGCGGCGCCGCCCGCACGCCCGGTGATGATCGCACTCAGCTGGGACGAGGAGATCGGCTGCAAGGGCATCCCGGAGATGATCGACCGCGTGATCCCGGTGCTGGGGCGGCCCGAGCTCTGCATCGTCGGCGAACCGACCTCGATGCGGCTCTGCACCGGCCACAAGGGCAAGGCAAGCTACCTCGCCACCTGCCGCGGCGAGCCGGGCCACTCCGCGATGGCGCCGAATTTCGCCAACGCGCTGCACTTGGCCTGCGACATGATCGGCGCGCTCCGGCGCGAGCAGGACCGGCTGATGCGGGAGGGCGCGCGGGATGCCGCCTATGACATGCCCTGCTCGACCGTGCATGCCGGGAAGATGTCGGGCGGCGTGGCGCTGAACATGGTGCCGGAACTGGCCGAAGTGGCATTCGAGATCCGCCACCTTGCCGCTGAGACCGCGCCGGAGATCCTCGCCCGGATCGCGGAGGGCCTGCCCGCGGGCATCTCGATCACGGAAACCGGCAGCTACCCGGGCCTCGCCGCCGATCCGGCCGATCCGGCCATCGCGCGGCTTGCGGCCCTGCTGCCCGATCCCGCGCCCGTCAAGGTCGCCTACGGCACCGAGGCCGGGTTCTTCGCCGGGCTCGGCATCCCGACCGCAGTCTGCGGGCCCCGAAGACGGAATCGTCGCCCGCGCCGAGCGCCTGCGAGGCCGCCAGGATCTGCGCATCGGTCCAGACCGTGCCATCGGCAAAGCGCAGTTCNGCGGACCGCGACGTCGCCGGGATCGATGCCCGCCCCGAAGGCTACCGTGTCGCTGCCCGAGGCATCGTCGATCACGTCCTGCCCGCCGCCCGGGCCGAACCGGTAGAGATCGTCGCCGGCCGCACCGAGCGAAGCTACGCGGCGGCCATGGTCAAGGGGATGCCGAGGGCTGACCTTCGGGCTGATATTCGCTATGCGGCCATCGCGGCGGCCATGTCGATCCTTGCCTGCCCGGGCGTGCGGCAGCCGCTGCTCGTATGGCGGCGCTTCCTGTTGCAGAAGGGGGCGATGCAGTCGAAGAGCGACGCCTTGGCCGCGCGGCGTAACCAAACCTTGGGCGGTGGACGAGCTCGGCCTTCAGCGATCCGAGGGCGCTCTCCACCGGCGCGTGTCTCACGCCTTCGAACGGGCCCCCGGACCGTTCGATCCGCTGGCGCGGACCCGCTTGAACTCCAAGCAGTCGCTCGTGCGGCTCATCGAGGCAGCTGCCGTCCAGGCATCGGGAAACCGCCGGCCGTCGCCGCTCGCGTACTGAACTCCGCGGTCGGAGCGGCAGATCATCCCCGGCACCGGCCGCCGGTTCGCAAGGGATGTCCCGGCAGCCCCACCTGTTTGCGAGGCGGCGGTTCCGGGATCTGGTTTCCTGCAGCGAGCAGGGAGCGGCTTTCCCAACGAGCGCATGTTTCGAGGGTCCCGCGAACGGGCGCGCAACGCAGCGCGGAACCGGAAGGGGCCGGACGGGCTGAAGGCGGAGATCGTGGCCGGGACCCTGCGTCCCTGCGCGGCTGAGCTTGCTCCCGGATCCCGGACTGAGAGTTACAGTACTCTCAGGAACAAGGGATCCCACATGGCCGGACCGCGCCGCCGCCACCATGTGGTGACCGCCGGGCCCCGCGCCCGGCCGTCACGCCGTTGTGCCCCCCCGCCGGCCGGAACCTGCGTTACCCTTTTGCCGATGTCCCTTCCGTGACAGGCCGCGCGACCGCTTTCCTTGTCCACGAGACCTGTCCCGCACCGGGCTTCTCTGGTGGAAAGTGACCGTGACGATGTGGCAGACACTCTTTGACAGGCTCCAGTGAAGCGTTGTCGCCGAGGGCGCGCTCGAGGTAACGCTCCCCGATGGCAGCACGGTCCATTGCGGACGCAAGGACGCGCCGCCGGTCCGCGTGGCGCTCAGCGACCCACGGCGCATCCGGCAATTCGTGACCGATCCGGAAATGGCGCTCGGCGACAGCTATGCCGAGGGCACGCTGACGGTCGAAAACGACGATATCGGCGGGCTGCTGGCTCTCGCGCTGAAGAACATGAACGGCACCGGGCGGCGGCTGCGCGCACTGCGCCCCGGCAAGCTGGCGAGCCGCCTCGGACAGATCACCTCCGTCACCCGCGCCAAATCGAACGTGGCGCATCACTACGACCTGTCCAACGATTTCTACCGGCTCTTCCTCGATGCTGACATGCAGTATTCCTGCGCCTATTTCGAGCATCCGGACGACACGCTGGACCGGGCGCAGCTGCAGAAGAAGCGCCATATCGCCCGCAAGCTGCGGCTGGAGCCGGGCATGTCGGTTCTCGACATCGGCTGCGGCTGGGGCGGCATGGCGATCACGCTGGCGCAGGAGTTCGGCGCCCGCGTGACCGGCGTGACGCTGTCGGAGGACCAGCACCGGCTGGCCTGCGCGCGGGTGAAGGCGGCAGGACTCGGGGACCGGGTGAAAATTCTGCTGCGCGACTACCGCGAGGTCGAGGCGCAGTTCGACCGGATCGTGTCGGTCGGCATGTTCGAGCATGTCGGCATCCCGCAATATGGCGAGTATTTCGGGCAGGTCTCCGACAAGCTGGCCCCGGAGGGCGTGGCGCTGATCCACACGATCGGCCGCACCGCCGAACCGGTGCCGGTCAGCCCCTGGATCCTCAAGCGCATCTTCCCCGGCGGCCACGTGCCGTCCCTGTCCGAGACCGCGCCGCATATCGAGCATTCGGGGCTCTATCCCTGCGACCTGGAGATCCCGCGCCTCCACTATGCCGAGACGCTGCGCCACTGGAACCTGCGGGTGCAGGCGCACAGGGCCGAAATCGAGGCGATGTTCGACGAGAAATTCTACCGGATGTGGCGCTTCTGCCACGTCGCCTGCGAGATGACCTTCCGCCATGGCCGCCTGGCGGTGTTCCAGTTCCAGCTGGCGAAGAACCAGACCGCGGTGCCGCTGACGCGGGATTATCTCTGCGCACCGGCAGACCGCGGCGCCGGGCGCCTCCGCGACGCCGGCTGTGCCGTCCGGCCGGACTGTTTCGCGCGCCCGGCAACCTGCGGGCATCCCGCTCAAAACATGCACAATCAAAGATTTAAACCGTTTAACAAATGCAGAATTTTGATTTCTAAATAAATTGTTTCGATGTCAATAAAATCTGGACACCCGGCAGTGATCGAATATCACGGCGCCAGTAATGCTCCGGCCCCGGCCGACAAGCCAGGAAACTTTCAGATGAAACTTGCACCCTCCCTCATTGCAATGGCCATCGCATTGGCCCCCATTGCTGCCTCCGCTGCCAGCCTTGACGCCGAACAGCTGATGAAATCCTTCAACATCATCGCGCTCGACGACATGGACCTGCGGGCGACCGACCATGTCGAGGGCACCGTCTATGTGGGCGACGACTACAATACGGGCGCAACCGGCACCTCGCCGCGCACCCCCACCTCGATCAATACCGACAACATGGCGCCCGGCACGGTCGGCGACGTCACCGGCGCACTGATCGTCGGCGGCGAGGCCGGCGGCAATTTCGGCGGCGCCATGCGCGGCGACATCGTGATCGGCTCGTCCTATTCCGGGCGCCGCGAAGGCTCCGGCGGGCTGCAGTCGGGCGTCGGCACCAACACGCCCGCCGGCATTCCCGTCGACGAGATGGTCAGCACCTTCACCGCGCTGTCCGGCAATCTCGCCTCGCTGGAAAGCACGTCCGGGACGGGCTTCAACACGGCGATGAACTTCAAGTCCTTCACCTCCGGCGCCGGGGACGAGGACGGCATCGCGGTCCTGAACATCAGCCGCAGCCAGGCGATGCAGATGCTCAACGAGCAGCAGCAGATCACCTTCGACCTGAGCGGCGGCGCGAGCACCTTCATCATCAATGTCGCGGGCACCGACCTCGGCAATCTGGGCGCCATGATGAACACCGACACGCCGTCGGTCCTGTTCAACTTCTACGAGGCGGACTACCTCAACTTCACCTCGACCTGGCGCAGCGCGATCCTCGCCACCGGCGCGCTTGTCGATACCGCCCCGGGCGGCAGCAACGGCGTGATCGTGGCCTCCGATGTCGTGCTGGGCGGCGAGGTCCGTCCCTACAACGACAGCTACACCTATGGGGGCACGCTGCCGACCACCATCGTTTCGCCGCCGCCGCCGGTCACCTCGGTGCCGGTCCCGGCCGCGCTGCCGATGGCGGCGGGCGGGCTCGGCCTCCTGGCCTTCCTGGCACGGCGCCGCAAGCGGGCCTGACCGCGCCACCCTGCGATCAGGAAGCCCCGGCAATGCCGGGGCTTTTTCATGCCAGCCCGCCGGAACGGAAAAGGCCCCGGACGATGCCGGGGCCTTCCTGTCCTGCGGTTGGGCCGGAGCGGCGGAGGCTTACACCTCCTGCAGCGCCTTCACCCCGATGTCGTGGCTCAGCCGCGACTTCATCGCCAGCGCGGCGGCATGCGAGGCCGCCAGCGTGGTGAAATACGGGATCCGGTTCATCAGCGCGACATTGCGCATCTCGCGGCTGTCCTCGATCGACTGGTTGCCCTCGGTCGTGTTCATCAGGATCGCGATGCCGCCATCCTTCAGCACGTCGACGATGTTCGGGCGGCCCTCATAGACCTTGTTGACCACCTCGGACTGAACGCCCTGCTCCGACAGGAACGCCGCCGTGCCGCGGGTCGCGATGATCTGGAAGCCGATCTCGGTCAGGACCTGCGCGGTCTCGGCCAGGACGGGGGTCTTGTCCTCGTCCTTGATCGACAGGAACACCTTGCCCGAAGACGGCAGGGTCGTGCCCGCCCCCAGAAGCGCCTTGAGATACGCCATCGGGAAGTCCTCGTCCGAACCCATCACCTCGCCGGTGGAGCGCATTTCCGGGCCGAGCAGCGTGTCGACGCCCTGGAAGCGCGCGAAGGGCAGAACCGCCTCCTTCACCGCGAAGCGGCCGGTGCGGTAGTCGACCAGGCCGCCCTCGACGCCCTCGAAGGACTTCAGCGGCTCGCCCGCCATCACGCGCGCGGCGATCGCGGCGATCGGCGAGGTCACGGCCTTGGCCACGAAGGGCACGGTGCGCGAGGCGCGCGGGTTCACCTCGATCAGGTAGACCTCGTCGTCCTTGATCGCGAACTGGATGTTCATCAGGCCGCGGACATTCAGTGCCAGCGCCAGCGCGCGGGCCTGTTCTTCCATGACCGCGATGATCTCGGGGCTCAGCGAATGCGGCGGCAGCGAGCAGGCGCTGTCGCCCGAATGGACGCCGGCCTCTTCGATGTGCTGCATGATCCCGGCGATATGCACGTCGGTGCCGTCGGAGATCGCGTCCACGTCGACTTCCTGCGCGCCGGCCAGGTAGCTGTCGAGCAGCACCGGGCTGTCGCCGGAGACGACCACGGCCTCGGCGATGTAGCGCTCGAGCTGCGCCTGGTCGCGGACGATCTCCATCGCGCGGCCGCCCAGCACGTAGGACGGGCGGATCACCAGCGGGAAGCCGATCTTGGCCGCCGCCGCGAAGGCCTGCGCGTCGGTCGAGGCGATGGCGTTGTTCGGCTGCTTCAGGCCGAGGCGGTTGACCAGCGCCTGGAAGCGCTCGCGGTCCTCCGCCAGGTCGATCGCGTCCGGCGTGGTGCCGAGGATCGGGATGCCCGCGGCCTCGAGCGCATTGGCCAGCTTCAGCGGGGTCTGGCCGCCGAACTGGACGATCACGCCGTGCAGCGTGCCGGCCTTCTGCTCGGTCGTCAGGATCTCCATGACGTGCTCGAAGGTCAGCGGCTCGAAATACAGCCGGTCCGAGGTGTCGTAGTCGGTCGAGACGGTCTCGGGGTTGCAGTTGATCATGATCGTCTCGTAGCCCTGTCCGGACAGCGAGAAGCAGGCATGGCAGCAGCAATAGTCGAATTCGATCCCCTGGCCGATCCGGTTCGGACCGCCGCCGAGGATGACGACCTTCTTGCGGTCCGACGGACGCGCCTCGCATTCCACCTCGCCCATCACCGGGTATTCGTAGGTGGAGTACATGTAGGGGGTCTGCGCCTCGAACTCGGCGGCGCAGGTGTCGATCCGCTTGAACACCGCGGTGACGCCGAGATTCAGGCGCGCGCGGCGGATGTTGTCCTCGTCGCGGCCGGTCAGCTTGGCCAGGCGGGCATCGGTGAAGCCCATCATCTTCAGGTGGCGCAGGCCTTCCTCGGTGACCGGCAGGCCGTCGCGGCGCACCTGCTCCTCGGTCTCGACGATCTCGCGGATGCGCGCGAGGAACCACGGATCGAAGGCGGTGACCGCCTGGATCTCGTCATCCGACAGGCCGTGGCGCATCGCCTGGGCGATGACGCGCATGCGGTCCGGGGTCTTGTCGTTCAGCGCCTTGGTGATCGCCACCTTTTCGGGCGCGCCGGGGATCTCGACCTCGTCGAAGCCGGTCAGGCCGGTTTCGAGCGAAGCCAGCGCCTTCTGCACGGATTCGTGGAAGGTCCGGCCGATTGCCATCGCCTCGCCCACCGATTTCATCGCGGTGGTCAGCTCGGGCTTCGATCCCGGGAACTTCTCGAAGGCGAAGCGCGGGATTTTCGTGACGACATAGTCGATGGTCGGCTCGAAGGAGGCGGGCGTGACCTTGGTGATGTCGTTGTCCAGTTCGTCGAGCGTGTAGCCGACGGCCAGCTTCGCGGCGATCTTGGCGATCGGGAAGCCGGTGGCCTTCGACGCCAGCGCCGAGGAGCGCGACACGCGCGGGTTCATCTCGATGACGACCATGCGGCCGTCTTCGGGGTTCACCGCCCATTGCACGTTCGAGCCGCCGGTCTCGACGCCGATCTCGCGCAGCACCGCGATCGAGGCGGCGCGCATGATCTGGTATTCCTTGTCGGTCAGCGTCAGCGCGGGCGCGACGGTGATCGAGTCGCCGGTATGGACGCCCATCGGGTCGACGTTCTCGATCGAGCAGACGATGATCGAGTTGTCCGCCTTGTCGCGGACGACCTCCATCTCGTATTCCTTCCAGCCCAGCAGGCTTTCGTCGACGAGGATCTGGCCCACCGGCGAGGCTTCCATGCCCGTGCGGCAGTAGTATTCGTAGTCGTCGCGGTTATACGCGACGCCGCCGCCGGTGCCGCCCAGCGTGAAGGCGGGACGGATGATCGCCGGCAGGCCGATATGCTCGAGCGAGTCCATCGCGATCTTCAGGCCCGCGGCGATGTCGCGGCTGCCGTCTTCGCGCAGCGGCGCGGTGACGATGTCGGCCTTCGGGTTTTCCAGCCCGATCCGGTCCATCGCCTCGCGGAACAGCGCGCGGTCCTCGGCCATCTCGATGGCCTCGCGCTTGGCGCCGATCATCTCGACGCCGAATTTCTCGAGAACGCCCATTTCCTCGAGCTTCAGCGAGGTGTTCAGGCCGGTCTGGCCGCCCATCGTCGGCAGGAGCGCGTCGGGACGCTCCTTCTCGATGATCTTGGCGACGACCTCGGGGGTGATCGGTTCGATATAGGTGGCGTCGGCCAGGCCCGGATCGGTCATGATGGTGGCCGGGTTCGAGTTGACCAGGATGACCCGGTAACCTTCCTCGCGCAGCGCCTTGCAGGCCTGGGCGCCGGAATAGTCGAACTCGCAAGCCTGCCCGATGACGATGGGCCCGGCACCGATAATCAGAATTGAAGAGATGTCGGTGCGTTTGGGCATGGTGCGGCCTCTGACTCAGGAGTGGGCAAATCGCCTGCGTTATAGTCAAGGCAGGACAGGGCGCAAGTGCCGCAGGACCCGATTGCCACGAAAAGGCCGGCCTTGGGGAAACTCCGCCTGCCGCGGGTCTCCGCCACGGGTCCGGCGGGCGCTTCCGCGGTTCCGGCAGAGCGGCTGTGCGCCCCTGCAAGAGGACTTGAGCGGCGGCCGCGACTATGTGAGCGTAAACACCAGCCACAGGAGGACCCGATGAAAGACCAGATCAAGGGCCTGCATCATGTGACGGCAATCTCCGGCCCGCCGCAGGAGAATGTCGATTTCTTCACCAAGGTCATGGACCAGCGCCTGGTGAAGCAGACCGTGAATTTCGACGCGCCCGACACCTATCACCTCTATTACGGCACGCAGGCGGCCGATCCCGGTTCGATCCTGACCTTCTTCCCCTTCGTCGATGCCGGTCCCGGCCATGCCGGGCCGGGCATGGCCTCGGCCTATGCCTACGGGCTGAACCCGCGTTCCTTCGACGACTGGATGCGGCACTGGGCGGACCGCGCGGTCGATTTCGACGGCCCGTCCGAGCGCTTCGGCAGCCGCGTGATCATCCTGCGCGATCCCGACGGCGCGCCGGTGGAGATCGCCGAGGACGAGGCCGCGCCGGACCATCCGGGGCTGTTCCACGGCGTCACGCTCTGGCTCGAGGACATCGGCCCGACCCGCGACCTGCTGGCCGATGTGATGGGCTACGAAGAGATCGGCCACGAGACCCTGGGCGGCGAGGAACGGCTGCGGCTGAAGACGGCGGGCGACGCGCCCTATGTCGACCTGATGCGCAGGGCGCCGGACCATGTCGCGCGCCAGGGCAAGGGGACGATCCACCATGTCGCCTTCCGCGCCTCCGACGATGCCGACCAGCTTGAATGGCGCGAGCGGCTGCTGGCGGCCGGGATGCAGGTGACCCCGGTGATCGACCGGCAGTATTTCAACGCGATCTACTTCCGCTCGCCCGGCGGCGTGCTGTTCGAGATCGCCACCGACCCGCCCGGCTTCGCCGCCGACGAAGCGCCTGACGCGCTCGGGCAGCATCTGAAGCTGCCGCCGCAATACGAAGGCCGGCGCGCGGATATCGAGCGGATCCTGCCGCCGCTGAAGGTGCCGGCATGAAGCCGATCGCGCTTGCCGGCGCCGCACCGGCCCGTGCGTCGCACGGGCTGGTGCTGATCCATGGCCGCTGGGCCTCGGCCGTCCAGCACGCGCAGAGTCTGCCGGAGGCCGATCTGCTGCACTTTGATGCTTGNCGGCCTGCTCCTTGAACTCAGCGGTGAAGTGGCGGTGAACCGCGCCGGGTTTACCGGAGGCTGATTGCCGTTAGTTACGCGGCCATGTCTTCAGTTTCCAGAACTGCGTAGAAGTTGGCTTCTGCCTCGGCTGGCGGGATATTCCCGATGGGCTCGAGCAAGCGGCGGTTGTTGAACCAGTCGACCCATTCGAGGGTGGCATATTCGACGGCCTCGAAGCTGCGCCATGGGCCGCGACGATGAATGACTTCTGCCTTGTAGAGGCCGTTGATCGTTTCGGCCAAGGCATTGTCATAGCTGTCGCCAACACTGCCGACCGATGGTTCGATGCCGGCTTCGCCCAGCCTTTCGGTGTAGCGAATGGACAGATATTGCGCGCCGCGATCGCTGTGGTGAACCAGCCCCATGGCCTTCGTGGGGCGCCGATCATGAACCGCCTGCTCAAGGGCATCCAAGACGAACCCCGTCTGGGCGGACGTGCTCACCCGCCAGCCGACGATCGAGCGGTGATCGGGGATACGGGCAGCCATGTTATGCCCGCGCTGGAGGCCGCATGGGCGCCGGCGGCCGCCCGCAGATCGCCGAACGCCCCCGCCCGCCCCGCCACAGCCTGGAACGGCCGGGAGATGTTACGTCGACCAATGCACGTGGCAGGAGCGCCTCGCAGGTCGGTTCCAGCGATGTCTGCTGCCTATTTCCGGGAATCGATAGCTTCTATCCGGTGGCAGCGAATAGCTAGGCTTTCCGGCGGTTCTCAGGAAAGCCTAGCCTCCATGGTCGCGGAATGAGCCGACTGGGTCGGCGGCCTCTCCCGCATCATTCTCGTTCGACGGTTGCCGTGTGGATGGAAGCGGGACGTTGCAGTGCTCACGGGGAACGATATTCTTGCCATGGCAGGCTTCCGCATCCTGACTGACAATCGGCTGTTTTCAATCCCGTTGATGAAGCTCTTGTGCGACGAATGGCCGAGGCGGCCTGCTTGTCCCGCCTTGCTTGGCGGATCTTGTACCGCGAGACGCCCTGCCGTTCCACCGCGTGCCGGAGCCGGAAGGGGCTGCCCGAGACCTTCTCCGCCGTTTCGTCCAGGTGCCGCCCGCCGCCAGAACGACATTGCCGACGCCGAAGGTTCCCCGCGATTTGCGACCCGAACTTGACAGTCCTGCGCCGGATGGGTTCATGCGACATGCCCGCGCCCGAACAATGTCTGACCTGGCGCAGGCCGGGATAGAACCGACGCGAAGCCAGACCGCGCGGCTGGTGTCGGCGGCCGCGGCGACCGTGGCCATCGCGGCCGAGCCAAGCGTGCCGACTTGAGCGGCACGGAAACTTGATTGACAGGTGGCGCCGGGCCGGAACGGGCGCGCCGAGCCTCCGTCCTTAAGACAAGGAGAGCGGGATGCCCCGCATCGACATCTACACTACGCCCACATGCGGCTACTGCACACGGGCGAAGAAGCTCCTGAAAGCGAAGCGTGCCGCCTTCACCGAGATCGACGTCTCGGTCTCGCCGCACTTGCGCCGCAAGATGGCCGGCCGCGCAGGAGGATCGAACTCGGTGCCGCAGATCTTCATCGGCGGGACGCATGTCGGCGGCTGCAGCGAGTTGATGGCGCTGGACCGTTCCGGCGTGCTCGACGTGATGCTGGCCTCTTCCTGAGGCAATTCCGTCGATAGACCGCTGCATGGCAGTGCCCGGCCGCCGGCAACGCCACGGTGAATGTCACGGGTGTGGATGAGACCGGTCCGCTTTCCCAAGTCGCGCAGGAATTCATGTCGGGCATCGCCAGCTTGTCCGGGATGCCTCTGTTGGATGGGCATCCGGAATGAGGGCACCGTCCGGGATGCCGCTCTTGAACGGCTGCCGCTTCCCGCGCGGGCTGCTTGCCTGCGCGGTCCGGGCGCACCATAGATTCGCGCTCGGCACGGCGGATGTCGCGGAGCGAGGGCATGAACGCGATTGCTCCGAGCGAATGCGCGAACGGCCGGGCGCGGCGTGATCGCCAGCCGGGAACCGGTCCGGAAATGGGCCGACCGATTTGGCCGCCCTTTCGCCACCGGCGCCAGGCGCGGCAGGCGGCATTTCGATGAGGTCGTCACCGCGATCCGCGCGGGGACACGCCGGTTCCGGCAGGCCGTCAGCGCGGACGGCCAAGTGCCCGGCATTCCGCTTCAGCCCCGGCGGAGCGCCAGGGCTGCAAGGCGCTTCCGCAAAGGGCTGGCCGGCCGGTTCGGCGCGCCGCGTGCCATCATCGTCGGCAAGCTGCGCAGCCATGCCAACCCGTCTCGCGGATCGGCGCCGGGTGCAGATCACCGGGCGCATGATGGCTTGAACACCCGCATCAAAGGGGCTCGCCGGCCAATCAGAAAACGCGAGGATCGCCAGCCCGCGAAACGGCTGGCCTTCGTCGAGCGACAGCTCGCGGAGCTGGAGGCCGGGATTGCCAGGCTGGCCGTCGAAGACGTCCCCATGGCCCTGTCCCGCAAGATCCTGTGGGGCTCCGCCCGTCCGGCCCCCGGGGGCTCCGCCCGGTCCTTCCCCAATCTGTCCGCAGGGACGGTTTGCCTCCTGCGGAGGACCGGAGCGGCCCCCGCCGGAGGATGTGCCGCTGGCGCGGACCGGTCCGGACTCCCCGGCCCCGGCCCTGTCGCCACGGCGCTGATCCTGACCATTCCGCCCGGGATCGGAAGGCGCGACGGAACGCAGGCCTTGCCCCCTGCAGCCGCGCCTACGGCCAATGGAAAGGCAGGTCCGCCATCCGCGGGGGGCGCAAGCCGTTGCGGGATGCGCGCTGCCTGCCTGTCGTCGTCGCAATGCGCTGCACCCTGGCCTCAAGGCCAGGCACGCCCAGCTCCGCGAGGCTGGGACACCCGCAAAGGTTGCCATCGCCGCGCTCATGAGAACGCTCCTGCCCACCGGCAGCGCGCTGGCGAAAGCCGGCAGGTTGCGGACCCCAAAAGCCACTTGCGCATGGCCGATGCTCGCTCTGGCGCTTCACGAAGGGCCGGACGTATTGCGGTGCGATCAGCTTGGCCTCATGTGCCATCGACTCCACCTCGCGCGCCCAATGGCTCGCGCTGCCGCAGGCTTGGAACACGGCGACAGCCGGTGGCAGCTCCGCCATGAACTTCCGGAACTGAAGCCGCGTCAGCTTCCTGCGGAACTTCACATGTCCGGTCTTCGAAGCGCCGTGACCCCGGAAAACGTCCTTTGCCAGATCCACTCCCGACCATCGCATCCTCCATCCCGCCGTCTTCTGCGCTTCCGTGGCTTGCATCATCACGACCTTGGCACATCGCGATGCCGTCTGGAGAGGGCGGCAACCATCCCATCTTGGCGAACCGGGAGGCAACGTCCCGGCGGTGATTTTCGCGCTAGCCGTTGGGCCGGAAGCCGATTGCGGCCGGGCGCGGCCGCGAGGCCTTTCCGAATTCGCCTTGGACTTAACATAAGTTTGTGAATTTCCGGGAATCCGAATACAATCCAGACGTGTGCGTTCCGTGCAACCCTTGTTCCACTGCCACATCCAAACCTCCGCAAGGAGAGCACCATGGCTGACGCAGAATCCTTCTCCACATCGGGCATCAACGAAATCGACGCGTTGCTGAACGTCGACGAAGACAATTCCAGCATCGCCTACCGATGGGACAGCACGACCCTGTCCTACAGTTTCCCCGGCAGTGGTTTTCCCTATCTTGCCCAGGAATTCTTCGATATCGGCGATCCGCTGGAATGGGCGCTTTTCCTGCTGTCTGGTGGCACATATCTGGACCCGGGCCTGTTTTTCGCCGGCGCGCTGACCGCGAATGATTTCGGCTCGTTCAGCGGCGCGCAGCGGGATGCTGCGCGCTTCGCCATGGATTTCTTCGATGCGGTCAGCGGCCTGACGCTCAACGAGCAGGACGAGGGGCTTGTCTTCAACCACGCGGACATCCGCTTCGCCCTGACCGACACAACCCAGGCGCCGGCGTTCGGCATTCCGCCGCTGCAGCGGATCGAGCTTCTGCTCGGCACTGGCTGGCTGGGCGACACCTGGTTCCGCAATGACGGCACTTTCGACGATCCGCAGCCGGGCACGTTCGCGCACTGGACGATCATGCACGAGGCGGGCCATGCGCTCGGTTTCAAGCATACCCATGAGGAAGGGCTCTTCGGCGGCCGCGTGCCGGATTTCCTGGAAAGCATCCTGACCGATGTCGAGGGCGAGATCATGGACGAGCCGCTCGACAGCCTGTCCTACACGATCATGACCTATGAAGGCTTCGTCGAGCCCGATCCGCCCGGCATCAACCGCTATCCCACGACGCCGATGGCGCTCGACATCCTGGCGCTGCAATACATGTACGGCGCAGACTATTCGACGAATTCGGGTGACACCGTCTATCGCTGGGATCCGGATGGCGGCGAGTTCTACGTCGATGACGTGCTGACCATCGACCCGTTCGAGAATTTCGTCTTCCAGACCATCTGGGACGGCGGCGGGACGGATATCTACGACTTGTCCGCCTACACGGCCGGCGTCGATATCGACCTGCGCCCGGTAGATCCCCATGACGGCACCGATCCGCAGGGCTGGTCGACCTTCAGCGCGGCGCAGCTTTCGAACATGAACGAGGACACGGCCTGGGGGAATGTCGCCAATGCGATGCTCCACGAGGGCAACACCGCATCGCTGATCGAGAACGCGGCCGGCGGCAGCGGCGGCGACCTGCTCACCGGCAACCAGCTCGGCAACGAGCTCGCCGGGAACGGCGGCAACGACACGCTGATCGGACTCGGCGGCGATGACACGCTGCTGGGCGGGACGGGGAGCGACTCGCTCGACGGCGGAGAGGGTGCCGACAGCCTGGAGGGCGGTTCGGAGGATGACGTGCTTGAGGGCGGCAGCGGCAATGACACTGCCTCCGGCGGAAGCGGCAATGACAGCCTCCTGGGCGGCGGCGGCGCAGACAGCCTGTCGGGCGGCGGCGGCCAGGATACGGTGCGCGGCGGCGGCGGAAGCGACACGGTCAGCGGCGGCGCAGGCAACGACTCGCTCTTCGGCGATCTCGGCGATGACGACATCGCGGGCGATGGCGGCAGCGACACGATCGATGGCGGCGCAGGCAGCGACACGCTGGCGGGCGGCGGCGGCAATGACAGTATCGCCGGCGGAGGCCAGGCCGACACGATCAACGGCGGCTCGGGGGCCGACACGATCGACGGCGGCCTGGGCCATGACAGCATCGACGCGGGCATTGGCGATGACAGCGTCGACGGCGGGGACGGCAATGACACGATCTCCGGCGGCAGCGGCGGCGACACCGTTCATGCCGGAACCGGCGCTGACGATGTCGATGGCGGGACCGGAGACGACCGGCTCTACGGCGATGCAGGGTACGACCGTCTGGAGGGCGGCGAGGGAAATGACTGGCTCTACGGCGAGGGAGGCAACGATACCGCCATTGGCGGCCTCGGCAACGACCTGATCGGCGGCGGCGTCGGCGACGACAGCCTGTCGGGCGGGGACGGCACGGACATCCTGGAGGGAAATGACGGCCGGGACACGCTGGATGGCGGCGCCGATGACGACACGCTGGATGGCGGCGCGGATGACGACACGCTCCATGCCGGGGCCGGAGACGACAGCGCGGTCGGCGGCGCGGGCGCGGATGTCATCTGGCTCGGAACCGGCAACGATACCGCCACCGGCGGGTCGGGCGCGGACGTGATCGACGGCGGCGGCGGTGACGAAAGCATTTCCGGCGATGCCGGGAATGACGTCATCACCACCTATTCCGGCGCGGACACGATCGACGGCTGCCAGGATGACGACAGCATCGTTTCCGGCAGCGGCGCCGATCTCGTCAATGGCGGAACTGGCGACGACACGATCTGGAGCGGCTTCGGCGCCGACAGCGTCGCGGCGGGCCCCGGGGAGGACGAGGTGCATGCCGGCCTGGGCAGCGACACCGTCGATGGCGGCAGCGGAGATGACGCAATCTGGGCCGGCGGCGGTGCGGATCTGGTCCATGGCGGGACCGGCAACGACACGGCCTTCGGGGGAGGCGGGGAAGACACGCTCTACGGCGATGACGGGGCGGACGAACTGCATGGCGGCGCGGATGACGACACGCTCTGCGGCGGCGCCGGCGACGACTCCCTGTTCGGCGAGGGCGGAATCGACCTCGTGAAGGGCGAAGACGGCAACGACACGCTCTCCGGTGGCGAAGGCCCCGACACGCTTGACGGCGGCGACGGCATCGACCGTGCCTCCTTCGAGGACGCAGCCGGGCCGGTGACGATCAACCAGCAGGACCCGTCGCAGAATACCGGAGACGCGGCGGACGACACCTGGATCTCGATCGAGGAATTCGGCCTTTCCGACTTCGACGACACGTATATCGGATTCGATCAGGAAGACCCGCCCGATGTCGTTCATGGCGGGGGCGGGGACGATACGATCTTGGGCTATGCCGGGAACGACTCCCTCTACGGGGAGGCCGGGAACGACTCCCTGGTCGGCGGCGAAGGGGCGGATCTGGTCGATGGCGGAAGCGGCTTCGACTGGACCAACGTCACGGAGTCGATCATCGGGATCGTTATCGACCTCACCGACCAGGCGCGCAATTCCGGGATCGCGGAAGGCGATGTGTACGTGGATGTCGAAGGCTTCGAGATGACGCAGGCCAATGACGAGTTCACCGGGCTTGCGGCGGCCGAGGAGATCTACGGCTTCGACGGCAACGACACGGTCATCGCCAATGGCGGCGACGACACCGTGCATGGCGGCACCCAGCACGACCTGATCCTCGGGGGAGGCGGAGATGACGACCTCTACGGCGACGACGGTCTGGATTTTCTGGACGGCGGCGACGGCGACGACAGTCTCGAGGGCGGCGAGGGCCAGGACACGTTGCTGGGCGGAGCCGGAAACGATACGTTGCGGGGCGGGATCGAAAATGACCAGATCACCGGCGGGTCAGGCGATGACATGCTGTACGGAGATGCGGGGCGCGACGATTTCAACTTCGCCTCCGCCGGTTGGGGCCAGGACACGATCTGGGATTTCGAGGACGGGCTGGATACGATGGTCTTCTCGGGCTTCGCCACCCCGCCGGGCCGTCCGTCGATGGCCAATCTGGATTTTTTCCAGGCAGGCGCGGACGCGGTCATTGCATTGGCAGCCGGCGGGCCGGACCGGATCGTTCTGGCGAATTTCGACGTGGCGGATCTGAACCATCAGGACTTCCTGTTCCTTTAGAGGGCGTCTCCGTAGCGGGGCGTGGGCCGGTGCTCGCGACGGCCCCTGCTGCATCCTGACCTGAACCGCAGGTCGGGGCTATCCGAGGGACCGGGCCGCCGGACGCCGGTGCGCTGCACGGGCATCGTGGCGATCCCGTATCCGGCGGGGACTGTCGGCCGCCCCGAGGTTTGCCAGGTCTGGGGCCGAGCGTGCTATGCTTCCGCAGCGCCGCCCCGGAATTTCCAATCCGATCTTTCGTTCCGGAGCCTTCCAATGGCATTCAGGCCCAGCGAGCCGGTCACGGGCATTGCCGCACTGCGCGGGCTCATCCCCGAGCCGGTTTCGGTCCGCGTTGCCAACAAGGAAATGGCCTGCCTGAACGGTCTTGCGTGCGCCTTCATTGGGCTGCCTTCCTTTGCCGTGCTGTCGTCGCGCGAAGCGGAGGACGCCATCGCCACGTCTCCACGCGGCGATGTGCCCGGCTCCGTCAAGGTGCACGGCGACCGACCCCCGTTCTTTCCGGACCGGCCGGGCAAACATCGTCCCGACAGTTTCGGGAACATTTCCGCCAATCCCGGCATCGGCCTGCTGGGAGGTGTCACGTTGGCCAGCTCCGATTGTCGGGCCGCTGGTTTGGACATGCCTGCCCATGATGCCAACGCCTCGCTGTACAAGCGTCATCGCTTCCTGCCCGCCATCGTCACCTGCGCGGTTTGGCCCTGCATCCGGTTCAGCTTCAGCCTGTGCGCGGTGGAGGAGATGCTGCTGGAGCGCTGCATCGACGTATTCTGCGAAATCATCCGGCGCTGGACCGTCAAGTTCGGGCCTCGGGTCGCGCGGAACCTGTTGCGGCGGCAGTCTCGTCCCGGCGACGTCTGGCACCTGGACTAAGTCGCGGCGAAAATCGGGGGCAAATCCTTCCGGCCGTGGGCGCTGTTCCGCAAATCGGCGGGATTCATCTCGTGAATCCAGAATGCTAGCCGTGCAGCATGAGCAGACCGCCCAAGACGACGTGCAAGACGACCAACTGGAAGAGCTACAATCAGGCGCTGAGGCAGCGCGGCCCGCTGACCGTCTGGATCGATCCTTCGTTGCAACGGGAGGCCATCCCATCGGGGCGTCGCGGCCGCCAGCAGGCATACAGCGAATGAGTATCCGTCATGCGAAAGTGGCTTTTGGAGTCCACAACCTGTCGGCCTTGACCAGCGCGTTGGCGGTGAGCATGAGCTTTCTCATGAGCGCAACGATGGCAACCTTTGCGGGTGTCCCGGCCTCTCGGAGCTGGGCGTGCTTGACCTTGAGATCGGGGTTGAAGCGCATTGCGAGGAGTGCGGGCCTGCAGAGCGCATCGCGCAACGGCTTGCGGCCGCCGCTGATGAAGGACCTGCCTGTCCTCTGGCCGGGTTCGCGGCTGAAGGGGGCGAGCCCTGCGAGGCTTGCGGCCTGCGTTCCGTCGAGCCTCCCGATTTCGGGCAGGAAGGCCAGGATCAGCGCCGCCGCGACGGGGCCGATGCCGGGAATGGAGCACAGGATTTCGCGGGCGCGTGCCATGGCACCGTCTTCGGCGATCAGCCTGGCAATCCCGGCATCCAGGTCCGCAATCTGGCGCTCGGCGAGGGCCAGCCGTTTCGCGGGCTGGCGCGTCGCCGGAGCGTGGATCTGAACGTGGCCGCGGTTGCGCCGGAGCGTCCGCCCGGTGGCCAGGGCGCGTTGCGCCGAGTCATATGCGCCGCCACCGGTGCCTTGTCCAGCCATCGGATCAGGGCCCGGAAACCGCGGGACGTGTTCCCGAACGGCTTCGCCGCGCCCTCCCCGAGGCGGAAGGCATCGGGACGGGAGTCCGAGATGTCGATGCCGATGGCATGATCCGTCATCTTCGCCAGTCCTGTCCTTGCCATGCGTGGTGCAAACACGCGCAGCCCCTCCCGCGGCGTTGCCATGCAACGCGCTGCCGGGCGGCGGTGCAGGCCCATGGTGAAGACGTCGGCTGATCCTGCTCACTCGCGGTACGGTCGAGCTGGGCAGACACGATCCGGCCGTCGCCGTCTGTTTCCCGCCATGCATGGCGGGAAACAGACAGCCCCAAGCATGCACGAACGGCTCGGAAATCCATAAGACAAGGAGGATTAGGGAATCGTCCGGGGGAGTCCGGGCCGGTCCGCGCCAGTTGCGCTTGCGCTTGGCTTGGCGCCGCAGGCGCTGGCCGTGCCGGATGCGGCGCGGCTGGCGGAGTTCCTGGTAACGATGCGGGATGCCGGGCTGAACCCGTCGATGGACCTGCCGCGCAGCGCGCCCGGATCGCGGCTGCGCCGCGGCCTTGCCGCCGACAGGCTCAGGCGGCCTTGATGTTCTGCAGGTCCGTCAGGATCGTGTAGAGTGTGTCGGGGTCGTCATTGGCGCGCAGCTTGGCGCAGGTCGAGGCATTGCGCATCACCCGCGACACGGCCGCCAGCGCCTTCAGGTGGGCAACGCCGCAATCATCGGGCGCAAACAGCGCGAAGACCAGATCGACCGGCTGGCGGTCGATCGAGTCGAAGGGCAGCGGACGCTCGAGGCGGAGGAACACTCCCGAGACCTTCTCCAGCTCGCCCAGTCTGGCATGGGGGAGGGCGACGCCCTCTCCCACACCGGTCGGACCGATGGACTCGCGATCCTGCAGCGCTTCGACAGCGTCGTCGGCATTGATGCCGTAGCAGTCAGCGGCGATCTCCGCGAGTTCCTGCAGCAAACGCTTCTTGCTGGTCATCCCGCCGATGGATTTCACCGCGGCAGGCGTCAGTAAGGATGCAAGTTCCATCTATCCACTTTCTCGCGGTTCCCGCGACCATCACACCGTGTTGCTGGGATCGATCCAGCCGATGTTGCCATCGTCACGCCGATACACCACGTTCACTCCGCTCGTTCCCTCGTTGCGGAACACCAGGATCGGCGCACCGACAAGCTCCATCTGCATGACCGCTTCGCCCACCGAGATCGACGGGATCCGAGTCTGCATTTCGGCAATGATGACGGGCTGGAGGGAATTCGGTTCCTCGAGCTCGTCCCCACCCGTTTCGGCGGCGATCACATACGACGAAGCACCGAAAGCTTCAACCGGTTCCGCGCGCTTGACGTGGTGGTCTTTCAGGCGGCGCTTGTACCGGCGCAGCTGCTTGTCGAGCTTCTCGAGGCAGGCCTCGAACGCGCCGTAGATTTCGGTCCCCTTGGCACGTGCCTGGGACGTCAGCCCGGTGGAGAGATGAACCGTCGCTTCGCACACGAATTCATGGGCGTCGCGGGAGAAAGTCACGATCGCTTCGGTGGGGCGCTGGGAGTACTTGCCCATGACCTCGTTGAGACCGTCCTGCACATGCGTCTGCAGGGCATCACCGACATCGATTTGCTTTCCGCTGATTTGGTATCTCATAACACCTCCTTATACTTGGGGCTGTTGACCGGCCGGGCCGTCACGTATTGGGCCTGGTGGCCGGGGATTGGATGGCGCCTGGGGGAGCGGAACTCCGCTGCAACCGCGCAGGCAGCGCCGTGGGACGATTGGAGGACATCGGCATCGACGAACATGCAGCCATTTGGCTCCACCTCACTCTTGGATGTCAACTGTATCCACGCATCCATGGGAAGAGCAAGTGCAATCGCAAACGTTAAAATGCGCTTAAAATATGTGTTTCTGTTGCCATATCCGGCTCAGGACATCCGGAATCCCTGGCCGAGATAGACCCGCCGGACATTCTCGTTGCTGATCACCTCTTCGGCAGATCCGCTCATCAGAACGGTCCCCTCGTGCAGGATGTAGGCGCGGTCGACGATCTGCAGCGTCTCGTGGACATTGTGGTCGGTGATCAGGACGCCGATTCCCCGGGTCTTCAGATCCGCCACCAGCGCGCGGATGTCGCCGACCGCGATCGGATCGACGCCGGCGAAGGGCTCGTCCATCAGCACGTAGCGCGGCCGCGCGGCGAGGCAGCGGGCGATTTCCACCCGGCGGCGCTCGCCGCCCGACAGCGCCAGCGCGCGCGAGCGGCGCAGATGGGTGACCGAGAATTCCGACAGCAGCTCTTCGAGCCTTTCGCGCCGGGTATGCGGATCGGGCTCGGAAATTTCGAGGATCGCCAGGATGTTGTCCTCGACCGAGAGGCCGCGGAAAATCGAGACCTCCTGCGGCAGGTAGCCGATCCCGAGCTTGGCGCGGCGGTACATCGGCAGGGTCGTGACATCGCGCCCTTCCAGCGTGACCTGGCCGCCCTCGGCATGGATCAGCCCGGCGATGGCATAGAAGGTCGTCGTCTTGCCCGAGCCGTTCGGGCCGAGCAGCGCCACGACCTCGCCGCGTTCCAGCTCCAGCGACACGTCGCGGATGATCGGCCGCTTGCGGTAGCTCTTGCGCAGCCCCTGCACCTGCAGGCCGCCCGTGCGCTCGAAGGGCGGGTTGTTCAGGTCGCCGACGGTGGTCATTGCGCTGCATTCCCGGGGGTGCTGCCGGGCGTGATCACGGTGCGGACGCGGCCGTCCATCCGGCCGGTGCCTGTGGCCAGGTCGATCACCAGGCGCTGTCCGTTCAGCGTGTTCGGACCCTGGGTCAGCAGCACGTCGCCGGTCATCACCACCTCGTTGCGGACCGGAGAATAGACCGCCTCGCCGGCCTCCGCGGCCTCGCTGGGCGTGACCATCGTCACCCCGCCCGACGCGGTGATCTGCTCGACATCCTCGCCGAGGCTGCCATCGGGCAGGCGGGCATATTCCACCAGGATGCGCGGCGCGGCGAGGCGCAGCTCGCCCTGCACCACCAGCACGTCGCCGGTGAACAGCGCGGTGCCCTCGGTCTGGTTCATTTCCAGCTGGTCTGCAGTGACCTCGACGGGCGCGCCGGAGTCGTTCCGGGCGACGCCGCCGAGACTCACGCCGGTGCCCTGGGCCAGCAGGGGCGCCGGCAGGGCCAGCATCAGGGTCAGGAACAGGGAAAGTCTCATTCGGCCTCCGTCGCTTGCGGGCGATATATCAGGTGAACGCCGCCGGTGAACAGGGCCACGGTGCCGTTGCGGGTGCCGGGTTCGGCGGTCACGGTCAGCTTGCCGGCCGAAAGCGTGCCGATCGGCCCTTCGGCCTCCACCGGGCCGAGGCTTTCGAGATGGCTCAGATTGGTCCGGATGCGGGCGCCGGGCATGGTGGCGACATAGCCGTTCGAGCTGTCGATCCGCACGCCGCCGCCGAGTTCGGCGACCCGCTCGCCCTGGTCCAGGGTGCCTTCGGGGGCCGTGAGCTCGAGGGTGATTCCGTCCGGGCGGGCCAGCCGCGCGGCGAGGACCCGGCCATGGGCGATTCCGTCCCGGCCGGGATCCGGGGTCAGCCGCTCGGCTGAGAGCCGGAGTTCCGAGCCGTCCTCGGTCAGCCCGGCATAGGTCGGATTGCCCAGCCGCTCCTCGCGCGCCATGTCGCCCAGCTCCGCCTCGCTCCAGGGCAGCGGCTCGCCGATCTGCCCGCTGCGCGACAGCAGGAACAGGGTGGACAGGATGCCGAGCGCGACGAGCGGGAGGACGATTTTCACGACGGCGATAGCGCGCGAATAGGCGTTATCGAACCGTCGCACTGTCAGACGACCCCGGCCCGCAGGCAGTCATGGATGGTGACGATGCCGCGCGCGATGCGCGGGCCGTCCGGATCGACCGCGAAGAGGCTGGTGATCTTCAGCTGGTCCATCAGCGCCACCGCTTTCTCGGCGAGCTGGTCGGGCGCGATCGTCTTCGGGTCGCGGGTCATCACGTCGCCCGCCGTCTTGTCGAGCAGGTTGACCATGTTCCGCCGCAGGTCGCCGTCGGTGATGATGCCGGCCAGCAGGCCGGATTCGCTGGTCACCCCGACCACGCCGAAGCCCTTCTGGCTCATCTCGATCAGCGCTTCGCTCATCGGCGTGTCGATGCCGACCAGCGGCAGCTCGGCATCGCCATGCATCAGGTCGGCGACCTTGGACAGCTGGGCGCCCAGCTTGCCGCCCGGGTGGAACTGGCGGAAATGCTCGGGGGTGAACTGGCGGTGCTCCATCAGCGCCACCGCGAGCGCGTCGCCGAGCGCGAGCGTCATCGTCGTCGAGGTGGTCGGGACGATGCCGGTGCCGCAGGCCTCCGGCGCCTTGGGCAGCACCAGCGCCACGTCGGCCTGGCGCAGCAGCGTCGAGTCGGGCCGGCTGGCCACGCCGATCAGCGGGATGGCGAAGCGCCGGGTATGGGCGATCATGTCGGCCAGCTCCGGCGTTTCGCCGGAATTCGACAGCATCATCACCACGTCGCCCGCTGCCAGCATGCCGAGATCGCCATGGCTGGCCTCGGCAGGGTGGACGAAATGCGCGGGCGTGCCGGTCGAGGCCAGCGTCGCGGCGAGCTTGCGCGCGATATGGCCCGACTTGCCCATGCCCGAGACGATCACCCGCCCGGTGGCATTGAGGATCAGCCGCACGGCATCGGCAAAGCTCGCGTCCAATGCCTCGGCGAGTGTCCCGAGCGCCTCCGCCTCGATCGAGATCACGCGGCGGCCTGCGGAGAGGAAGATGTCGGAATCTGTATCGGTCATGGCGCTCACGAATGTGCGAAAATGTCGGTGTCCGGCCAGCCCTCGAGGTCGAGGAGCGCCCGGGTCGGAAGGAAGTCGAAGCATTTCTGCGCGAGCTTCGTGCGGCCTTCGCGGGCCAGCCGCTGGTCGAGCTTCTCGCGCAGCCGGTGCAGGTAGAGCACGTCCGAGGCGGCATAGGCAACCTGGGCCTCGGTCAGGGTTTCCGCGCCCCAGTCGCTGGATTGCTGCTGCTTGGAAATGTCCTCGCCGAGGAGTTCGGAAACCAGGTTCTTCAGCCCGTGCCGGTCGGTATAGGTGCGCGTCATGCGCGACGCGATCTTGGTGCAGTAGACCGGCGTGGCGAGCGCGCCGAAGCTCTTGTACATCATGGCGATGTCGAACCGGCCGTAATGGAACAGCTTCAGCACGGTCGGGTCCTTCAGAAGCCGCACGAGGTTCGGCGCTTCGGTCTGTCCCCGCGCGACCTGCACCAGATGGGCGGTGCCGTCGCCTGCGGAAAGCTGCACGACGCAGAGCCGGTCGCGCCCGGGGATCAGCCCCATGCTTTCGCAGTCGATCGCCACGACCGGCCCGAGATCCAGGCCGTCGGGCAGGTCCCCGGCATGCACTTGATGTTCCAAATCCCCGATCCTTGTCCGTTTGCCGTTCCCCCGCGGAGGGGTTGCATCCTTATGAACGCTAAGGGCGCCATGATCCAGTGATGGTGACATCCGTCTGGAATACCTCGGCGCAAATCCCCTTGCGCGGAGGCGGCGAGAGATGGCGAGACGTATCGATGGCGCAGTGAACGGAGCGGCGGTGCTGCCGTCGGATGCGCCGCTTCCGGCGGTGACGCGGGGCATCATGGTGGCGGTGGGCGGCAATCTCGACGTCCTGTTCGCCGGGACGGAGGAGGTGCCCGGCAACCGTGCGGTCCTGCCGGCGCTGCAGCCGGGCGTCGTCTATGCCGTCCAGTGCGAGCGCATCTATCCCGAGGGGACCACGGCCGCGGGCATCGTCATCCTGTGGTGATCTGCCGACTGCGGATCTTCACGTTCCATCAACGTGTCTTGTTTCCGCATGGGGCCGCGAGACTCCGGCTGCCCCGGCCGGGGGCGGATCGAGAGGGGGGGGCTTCTGCCATTCGGGGTGCGGTCCTGGCCGGAGCGGGACAGGCGCAGGACTGCATGAACCTGGCACGCTGACGTCACCGCGAAGGTTGCGGGAGCCGGACGAAGATCCCGGCGCGCGTCGAGGTGACCGGATCGGCTGGGCGCACCGAGCGGGCCTGCAGCCGCGACGGCATGCGGGTGGTCGGGAAAGAGACGGTCCGCCCTGGCGGACCCCCGGATCGAGCGCGAATGCGACCGGAGCGGCAAGCTGGAGGACGGGCAGGTCCGGACTGAGGGCGGGCGGCGCGCCGAACCGCACAAGGGCCGTGACGATCGCGATGATGGTCAAGACAACGATCGCAGTGATGATCACGGGGGTGGCCGCGGCGATGACGGCGGCCGGGACAGCGATGGCGATCGCGACAGGGACAATGACCATGACAATGATCGCGGCGATGACTGGCCTTCCGGTCTGGCGGGCGCTTGCGCCGTAGGCGCCTGAGTGCAGCTTGGGCGGTCAGGCGTTGCGGGGCCGCGGCGTCGTCTGTCTTCGCTCTCCGGAGGTGACGTGCTTCCCTTCCTGCTGGAAAGGGAATGGTGCCCAGAAGAGGACTCGAACCTCCACGTCCTTACGGACACTAGCACCTGAAGCTAGCGCGTCTACCAATTCCGCCATCTGGGCCGATGTCGTGAGGCGGGCTTCTAAGGGAGGTCCGCGGGGGTGTCAATGGGGGGTCCTCAACAAAATTCGCAGGCTGCGGATGCGCGGAAAGAGCCACGGATTGACCCCGTGCGGGCGTCGTTCTCTATGTTGTCGAGGGGGTTCGACACCGAACCAGCGCGTCCATTTCCTTGGGANAATGGTGCCCAGAAGAGGACTCGAACCTCCACGTCCTTACGGACACTAGCACCTGAAGCTAGCGCGTCTACCAATTCCGCCATCTGGGCCGATGTCGTGAGGGGGGCTTCTAAAGGCGGCTGCGGGCACTGTCAATCCGGATTCGGAGAAAATTCCGCGCTTTCCGCAACGTCTTCCCGCCGCTGCGAATTAACCGTCCGTCCATAGCCGCCGGGCTACCAGCGCGACCAGTTGGACCTTGTCGGGTTTGGCGCAGGGGGCTATCTCGAATCTGGTACCGAGCTGGGAGGCAAGCCATGGCGAAACTTGTGACGATCTTCGGCGGATCGGGCTTTGTCGGGCGCCACATCGCGCGGCGGATGGCCAAGGACGGTTGGCGCGTGCGCGTCGCGGTGCGCAATCCCAACCTCGCCATGCACGTCAAGCCCTACGGCGCCGTCGGCCAGGTGGAGCCGGTCTTCTGCAACATCCGCGACGACGTCTCCGTGCGCGAGGTCCTGACCGGCGCGGATGCGGTGGTGAACTGCGTGGGCGTGCTGGTCGAAAGCGGCAAGAACAGCTTCGAGGCGGTGCAGGCGGAGGGGCCGGGCCGGGTCGCGCGGATCGCGGCGGAGATGGGCATCGACCGCATGGTGCAGATTTCCGCGATCGGCGCCGATGCCGGAAGCTCCAGCGGCTATGCCCGCAGCAAGGCAGCGGGCGAGGCGGCTGTGCTGGCTTCCGTGCCCGGCGCGATGATCCTGCGGCCTTCGGTGATCTTCGGGCCCGGCGACAGCTTCTTCAACCGGTTCGCGGACATGGCGAAGTTCGGCCCGGTCCTGCCGATTACCGGCGCGGACACGAAATTCCAGCCGGTCTATGTCGACGATGTCGCCGCTGCGGCGGAGCTCTACCTGCTCGGCCGCGCCGAAGGCGGCGTCTACGAACTGGGCGGTCCGGAGGTGAAGACCTTCCGCCAGCTGATGCGCGACATGCTTTCGGTGATCCGCAAGCGCCGTGCGGTGATGTCGCTGCCGGGCTTCGCGGCGCGCGGCATGGCCTGGAGCTTCGACATGCTGCAGAAGGGCACTGGCGGGCTGTTCGTGAACCACATGCTGACCCGCGACCAGCTGAAGAACCTGGCCCGCGACAATGTCGTCTCCGAAGGCGCGAAGGGCTTCGCCGATCTCGGCATCGCGCCTGCGGCGATGGCCGCGGTCCTGCCGGGCTATCTGTGGCGTTTCCGCACCGACGGGCAATATGCCGTGCTCAAGGACGGGGCGGACGACCTGAAGGCCTGAGGCCTCAGGCCTCGGCCAGCGCGTCGGGTTCGGCCGGGGGCTCTTCGCGGTCATCCCAGAAACGCTCCAGCTCGGCATTCAGCGCGGCGCCCAGCAGCACGACATAGATCGTGATGTAGAGGAACATCAGCAGCGCAACGACCGCGCCGATCGAGCCGTAGACCTGGCTGTAATTGCCGAAATTGCCCAGGTAGTAGCTGAAGCCGAAGGTCGCCGCGCCCCAGACCGTGATCGACAGCACCGAGCCCGGCGTGAAGAACCCGGTCATCCGGTGCTTCACGTTCGGCGCGAAGCGGTAGAGCAGCCAGACCCCGGTGAAGACCAGCCCCAGCGTGATGAACCAGCGCGCCACCTGCAGGAGCAGGCCGTTGACCCAGGCCAGAAGCCCGGCAGGCAGGTTCTCCGCCAGGAAGGGCAGGTTCAGCACGGTGGTGATGATCGGCACGATGACCAGCGCGAGGATGGCGATCACCGCGACGAGGCTCAGGGTCAGGGTCATGGCGAAGGACAGCGCCATCGCATGCCAGCCCTTGCGGGAGCGGCCGTGATAGACCGCGTTCAGTCCGCGGATCAGCGCGTCCGTGCCCTTGCGCGCCGACCACAGCGCCGCCAGCGTGCTGATCGCCGTCGCCCAGCCCAGCGTGCTGTTCGAGGTCAGGATCATCCGGCGCACCTGGCTGTCGATGATCTGGAATGCCTCGGGCGGCATGAAGCCCTGCAGCAGCGCCATCTGCTCCTCGACGGCTTTCGGGTCGGCGATGAACCCCATCAGCGCGACCACCGCCGCGATTCCGGGAAATACCGACAGCATCGAGAAAAAGGCGCCGCCGGCGGCGACCAGCGGCAGGTTCGCCGCGTCGATCCGGGCCTGCATGTTCATGGCGAATCGCCAGGCGGTCTTGATGGCTTCCAGCACTCGGGCACCTCCATGTCACCGGACCGTGATAGCATGGGCGGGAAGCTGCCTGAACCGACGCAAGGGAAAAGGCGCCCGGAAAGCTCCGGACGCCTGCATTTCGGTAACGGTCTGGCGATTCAGCGGAAGGAGGCGGTGACGTTGGTCGAGCTGCCGGTGGCAAGCGCTGCGCCGCTCGATTGCAGCACGCGCAGCTCCAGCACGTCGCCGCCGCCGACTTCGATCCAATCGGTGCTGCCGGAGAGGATCGAGGGCGCATTCGCGGCCGCGGGCACGGCGATGTTCAGATCCGTGCCGGGAATGCCGTTCTTCAGCACCTGAAGCCGCCGCAGCCCTGCGCCGCCTTCGGCGAAATCCACCGTCGCGCGCAGGCGGATGCGGGTGATCGCCCGGTTCTGCGGCACCACGATCTGCGTCGCCTCCGCCGCGCTCCAGGCGCTGTCGACATTCTCGTGGGCCGAGACCTTGGTCGTCCAGGCCAGGGTTTCCCAGCTGCCGTTGGCGAGGCCCTGTCCCGGCGCGTCCAGCGACAGCGACAGGCCGTAGGGTTCGCGCAGGTTCAGCGTCGCCTTTTCGGTCGCGGCGGTGTCGTCGACTTCGGCGGCGACGGTGCCCTGGAAGGCGCCCGGTTCATAGACCGCCTGGCCGGTGCCGGCGCCCTTCTGGAAATAGGTGGTCATGACGGCAAAGCTGGTGACCCGGTTCTTGCGGATCTCGATGCGCTCGGTGACGTAGCCCGGATCCGAGCTGGTATCGACCATCCGCACGCCGACGCGGCGGGTGTCGCCGGCCTCGTGATGCATGTTGTGGTCGATGTTGAAGTCGATGCAGTGGTCCAGGTAGATATCTGCCGGCGGCGGCCAGGAGGTGTTGGTGTTCGTCTTCTGGAAGAAGGCGTTGCGGTGGATCTGGCCGAGCCGCGATCCCTTGATCTTCAGCCCGTGGTCGCGGAAGTCGAAGAAGCAGTCGCTGATCACCAGCTCCGGCTCTGCGCCGGTGCGGAACCACTCGATCGCGACCTTGCAGGTCGGGCAGCGGACATTGTGGAACAGGGCGCGCTCTGCCTCGATCGTGCCGGGCTCCTGCGCGCCGTCGGGATGGCCGCGGCAGATCACCGGCCGGGCGACGAAATAGAACTGGATGTCGCGGATGATCGGGGCATAGGCGCCGTCGATCACCAGCCCGTCCTCCATCCGCCACAGGATCGAGCTGTCGGTCCAGTCGTTCATCTGCTTGACGTTGCCGACCAGCGGACCCGAGATGTGGCAGTTCTCGAACAGCATCCGCCAGGCGCCGGTGAAGTCGAACCCCTTGGTGAAATGGTCGTCATAGGGGAAGCCTGCGCTGAGATGCGCGTCATAGCCCTGTACTAGGAGGTCGCGCACCACCAGCGAGCAGTTGCGCCGCGAGCCGCCGTTCAGCGGCAGCGTCGCGGTCAGGGGACGGCCGTCCACCCGCCCGTCGGCCAGGAGCGCGAATTTCTCGAAATGGAAATAGGGTGCGCGGTTGCCGCCGGTGAAGATCGGCCCGTGCGACACGCTGGAGCCGTCGACGACGATCCGGCTGACTTCGGTGCCCATGCCGAGGATCGACAGGCTGATATTGTCCGCAGGCAGGTTGATGGTCTCGTCGACCGGGCTTTCCAGCGAGAAGATGCCGGGCGGAATCACCAGCGCGCCGCCGCCCTTCTCCTTGGCGTAGTCGACGAAATTCCGCATCGCCGGTCCGATATCCGAGCCGCGGTTGTCGAGGACCCGGCCGAAATGCCTCAGGTCTACGGTCTGGGCCAGCTCGAACCACTGGCCGTTGTTCGACTGCACGCGCATCGGGTGGGCGGGCTGGTTGAGCGCCGGGACATAGAGATAGGGCGAGGCCATGCTGCCGGCCTCATGCGCGGCAACTTCCACCGCCGGGACCGACTCGCTGACATTCACCGTCGCGATGTCCGCCGCCGTCAGCGGCCCGACCTCCAGCGCCGGAAGGTTCTGCTTCGGCCCTGGTGCCGCGCCGATTTCGGCTTCGAATTCGGAAGGGGTAATCGTCTGGGTCATGTCGGCTCCACCGGTTCCTGCATGGCCGGAGAAGCTAGACAGCGGGGCTGAGCAAAGCCTGAGCGGCGCGCCCGCGCCGTTCAGACGCCGTTAACGGGGCTCAGAGCGACAGGGTCCGTTCGCGCAGCCAGGCGACGAAGCCGCGCGGATCGCTCGACCAGCTGCGGCTTTCCTCGGGCGGGATCGGGGTGCCGACGACCGGCGCCTGCGGCTTGTTCAGCGCGGCGACGACCTCGTGGATCAGCAGGCCCTGGCGCAGGGTCGGCGAAATCTGGTTGGCGATCTGGTACCAGCGGCTGTTCTGGCCGGGGAAGCGGACCGGCAGCACCGTGGCGCCGCTGCGCTGGATCATCTTGGCGGTGAACGGGTTCCAGGCGGCTTCGAGCGCCGGGCCGAACCAGGTTTGCGAGGCCGCGACGACGCCCGACGGGAACAGCACGATCGCGCCGCCCTGGCCGAGATGCTCCATCGCCCTGCGGCGCATCTCCAGGTTCTGCTGCAGCGCGTCGGATTCATGCGGGAACGGGACAGGCAGCATGAAGCGCTTGATCTCGTCTACCCCGGTCAGCAGCGAGCGGGTCAGGATCTTGTAGTCCTGCCGGACGCGGCCGATCAGCTCGCCGAGCACCATGCCGTCGACCAGCCCGTGCGGATGGTTGGCGACGACGATCAGCGGCCCGGTGCGCGGGATGCGCTCGATCTGGTCGTGGGGGGTGTGCAGGGCGATGCCCATGATGTCGAGCGCGCGCCGCCAGAAGGCCTGGCCCTCGGGCACGCCCGAGCGCTCGAATTCCCGAATCAGCCGCAGCAGGGTCAGCTTGCCGGTCATCCACTCCATGCTGCGGATGGCCTGGGCCTTCAGGGGGCTGTCGAAGGTCGTCGCATAGGACAGTTTCCGCTTGTCGTACGGAACATAATCCGGCCCCTCGGCCGCAGCGTCCTGATAACTCTCAACCACTTCCTGTCCATCCATCCTGTCGGTCCGGCTCTCCGGGCAGCCGGAGGATCAGAAGTCTTCCCCGAACCGGTTGGCGACCAGATCTTCCACGGCCTGGGCCAGCTTTGCAGCTTCCGGTCCGCAGGTCTCGACCTCAATAGTGGTTCCCTTGGAAGCTGCCAACATCAAAAGCCCCATGATGCTGTCACCCGAGGCGCTGAGTCCCTCGCGGGACACAGTTGCCCGTGCATCATGGTTTTCGACTACCTCGGCAAGCTTGGCCGAGGCGCGGGCATGCAGGCCCTTTTCGTTAATGATTTCGAGGGTCCGCCGTGTTTGTTGCGGCATGGGGGTGATCGTCAAGCGGAGCTCCGTCAAAGCTGTTGATGTATTTCTTGCCGGCGGCGAGCGAGGATTCAACCGCCAGGGCAATCGGCTGGCCGCGCAGCTTCGCCAGCTTGATCAGCATGGGAAGGTTGGCGCCGGCCATGATCTTGCGCTTTTCCTGGACGCAGGCGGGCAGGGACAGGTTCGAGGGCGAGCCGCCGAACATGTCGGTCACGACCACGACCCCGTCGCCCTGGTCGACCGCGTCGGCGGCGGCCATGATCTCGGCTTTCTTCAAGTCGCGGTTGTCGTCGGCAGCGATGGCAATCGGCACGATGCCCGTCTGGGGGCCAAGGATATGCTCCAGCGCCGAGAGATACTCCCGTGCCAGACCCCCATGCGCGACAATAACGATGCCAATCAAGCTGCGTCACCCGGTTCTTGCCGCAGCGGCGACCATGCCGCGCCGCTCCAGCTCATGATGTCGAATAGACACGCCCCAGCCCTTGGCTGCAAGCGCGGCCGCCAATTTTTCTGCCAGCGCCACCGAACGGTGCTGCCCGCCGGTGCAGCCGAAGCCGAGCGACAGATGCGACTTTCCCTCTTCCAGATAGGCAGGAAGCAGGAATTCCGCCAGATCTGCAACCTTGCCGAAGAAGGAGTCGAAGCGCGGATCCTGCGAAATGTAGGCTGCCACCTCCGCGGACCGGCCGTCGAGTGACCGCAGCGGCGCCGACCAGTAGGGATTGCGCAGGAAGCGGACGTCGAAAACCATGTCGATGCCGCGCGGCAGGCCGCGCTTGTAGCTGAAGGAATGCACCGACAGGGCCAGCCGCTGCGCGCTCGATCCGCCGAACCAGCTGTCGAGCTCGGCGCGCAGGTCATGCGGGGTCAGGTCGGAAGTGTCGATCAGGAAATCGGCCCGCGCCCGGATCGGCCGCATCAGGTCCAGTTCGCGTTCCACGCCTTCGGCGGCGGTTTCGGCCGGGGCCAGCGGGTGGCGGCGGCGGGTCTCGGAGTAGCGGCGCACCAGAATGTCGGCGCGGGCGTCGAGATAGATCAGCTCCAGATCGACATCCGGATCGCGGGTCAGCGTCTCGATCATCTCGATCAGCGCGGCAACGCTGAAATCGCGGTTGCGCACGTCGAGGCCCAGCACCAGCGGCGGTCCAAGGGGCGCGCCCTCGATCAGCGCGGGAACAAGGCTGAGCGGCAGGTTGTCGATGGTTTCGCAGCCCATGTCCTCGAGCGCGCGGATCGCGGTCGAGCGGCCGGCGCCGGAGGGCCCGGTGACCAGGATCACCCGGTGATGTCCGGCCGGTTCCGCATCTGCTGGGCGTGACGTCATTCCTGCAATCTTCCCTGACCTCTGACATATTGCAGAATCCCTGCAGGAAAATGCACGGACTCGATCTTTTTTAACATCGGAAGGGCGTGGTCGAGCAGGCGGATATGCGCGGGTTCGGGCAGGCGTTGCGTTTCGGTGACAGACATGTCGACCACAAGGACAACCGGAGCGGGATCTGCCAGTCGGGCGCGTATCAGCCCGATGCCGCGGCATTCGATGGCATGGGGCAGGCTGGGCGGGGCGGACGCGGTCACCCTGCCGTCCGCGATGCGCAGCAGCGTCACGTCATCGGCGACAAGCTCGGCGCCGAAGGCCATCAGCTGCAGCGCAAGCGCCGACTTGCCGCTGCCAGAAGGCCCCTGGATCAGCACCGCGCGTCCGTCGATGGCGACGGTCGAGGCATGCCGGGTCTCGTGGCGGTCAGGCGCGCTTGGGGGCATCCGGTCCTTGCGTGAGTTTCAGGCGGTAGCGGCGGCAGGCGTCGCGGCCGCCGGAGCCGGACCCTGCCATGTCGGGCCAGTGTCCGCCGGGGCGCATGGGCCAGTGCATCGCGCCGCGCGCCGGCCGTGCCCGCCGCCTCGCCCCCGACCAGCCGTTCGAAGAACCCCGTGACCGGCGCGAAGGCGCTGTTCTGCGACAGCGCCGAGCAGCTCAGCCAGCGCAGGTCGACATCGTTTCCGGAGAGACGCCCGGTGACCTCGCGCAGCAGCGTGGTCTTGCCGAGCCCCGCCTCGCCGGTCACCACCGCCATGCGCGGACGGGCATCGCTTGCCTCGGACCAGAGGCCGAGCAGCCGGTCCGCTTCGTCCGAACGCCCGAGGGCCTCGACATGCAGGCTGCGGCCGTCGCGCCCGGAGGAGGCACGGCCGAGCAGCCGGGACACGCTGCCCGCATCGTCGAACCCGGCGAGGGTCACGTCATCGCGGCTTTCGAATTCGAACTGCCCGGCGGCCAGAGCTCGGGTGGCGGCATCGACCATAACGCCGCCGGGCGGCGCCACCGATTGCAGCCGCGCGGAGCGGTGCATGACCTTGCCGACCATGTGCAGGCGTTCGTTGCCGGTGTGCTCTTCGGGGCGGCCGATCACCGCCTCGCCGGTTGCCACGCCGACGCGGAACCCGACCTGGATACGCTGCCCGGAGGGCAGCTGGAACTCGCGCTCCGACAGCTCCGCCTGCAGCGCAAGCGCGGCGCCGAGACCGCGCTCGGCATCGCCGAGACGTGTTCTGGGATAGCCGAAGAGCATGATCACCCCGTCACCATGCAGCGAGGCCAGATAGCCGCCGAAGCGCCGGGCCACGGCGCCTGCCGCGAGGTAGAAGGACTGGAAAACCGCATGCAGGTCATCCGGGGACAGGGTTTCCGTCAGCCGGGTCGACCCCACCATGTCAGTGAAGATCACCGTAAGCCGCCGCATCTCCAGCCCGTCCGGAAGGGTCTCCGGTCCCACGGTCATCGTGCCGCGCAGGGCGTCGATTGCCGCCCGCAACCGCTTCCGCTGGCCGAGGGTCAGGCCCAGTTCGCGCAGGTCGGCATCGCTCAGCGTCCAGAACAGGTCGTCATCGATGTGCTCCGCACGGAAGCTTTCCTCGAAAGCGGCGAGACCGGCTCGCTCGAGTACGGTCAGCATGGAAGGATGCTGCATCGTGTGTGTCCCCTGTGCCCGGCCGGTGCCCGGGCCAATTGCCGATCCGACGGTTCCTTCTTGTTCCCCGCGCGGAAGCTATCCCAATCAAAGCGTTGCTGTCCACTCGCAAGAACCGTCCTTGACTTGCACTTTCAGCATGCATGGGACGACTGTCCGTGCGTTCGCGACAGGACCATCGTGCGCAGCATCCGGCTGCCGAGAGCTGGGTTCCGTCCCTCCTCCTGTTGCAGCAGCTTGCGGAGATAGGCGGGCGGGTTCCTCAGATCGGCTTGCCGTTCGTAGAGCACCATCACCAGCAGGGCGGCTTCGGCGAAGCAGAGACGGTCGATGGTGCTCCGCCAGAGCTCTGCGGTGATCCCGAGACTGCGGACCAGATGGTCGACGAGATCGCGCAAGGGGGCTGCAAGGTGGCGCCCGACATTGGCGACACGGGGCAAGGCGGCCTCTACCATCTCGGGGCTGAGGGACGGGGATGGCGCGCAGTTCGAAGCGTCCGTTTCGACGCCTCAGATAATTCCGAAGATGCGAAGCGATCAGAAGGATTTTGTCTGGGATATTTGTGGCAGCCATTTTGAGGGGCAGTGCCTCCCGGATGTCCTGTCGCGGGCATTTCGGTCCGGACGGCTCCCTGTTCGTGGCGGACGTCTTGCGCTTCTGGCTCGGGCAGAAAAGTTGCCAGCCGGGCCAGAAGCGCGCAGAGGTCTCCGGCGACAGGCTTGCGGCGCAGGACACGACGAGCCTCGGCGAGCAGGTCCCCTGCCGCGTCGGTTGCCTCGATTTGGCGCAGCATGAGGCTGCAGCGCTCGCGCAGGCGGCGGCAGGTTTCGGCCTCCAGTTCGGCCGCCTCGGCGAGCCCGGCGATCTCGGGCATCCGCGCCAGCAGCGGCGCCAAGTCGAGCCCGTAGGCTGTGCGGCTGCCATCGGGGGCCTGGCGCATGTAGCGCTTGCCGTTCGGGCTCGACTTCCGCGCCAGCAGCCGCAGGGCGACCAGTTCGGAAATCAGCCGCGTGACGGTCTTGTCGCCGTCGCGGTTGGTCATCTCTGCCAGCCGGGCATTGGACACATGGACGATCAGCTCGCAATCGGGCCCGGTTGCCAGCAGGTCGCCGGGCACGCAGGCCATGATCTTCTCGAGCAGGTCGAGGCGGCTGCGGTTCAGACCGAGCGGACCGCGTGCCAGTCTCAGCGCAGGCAGGATCTGCCGCCATTTGTGCCATGTCTTTGCTGCGGGCACACCTGTCCCGTGAACAGGACGCACCTGGTGCTCCTGCCCCCTGCCCCGCCCTGCGGCGGGAAATGTCTGATGGATCATTTCTACTTCACGGCAGGCAAATTTTCCCCGTTCACCGAGTCGGTGCTCTTGACGGCAGACCTGTCGGGGTCTAGCGTGAAGCTGCGAAACTTATCTCTAGGCCCATCGGATCTCGGTTCGGTGGGTTCTTTTTTTGTCCTGCTTCCGTGCCTCCTTGCCTGTTTGAAACCTAGCCTCTGGTCAGTCGCCTGTGCGGCCGCCGGTCTTCTGCCAGCGGTCCAGCTCTTCCCGGATCAGGTCCTCGATGCGCGAGGACAGGTGATCCGCAAAGCTCTTCTGCGCGTCGGTCTTGGCTGGAACCGAGACCGAGATCGCGCCTTTCGCGGTCTTGACGGTGGCAAAGACCTTGCGGTCCTTCCCTTCGCCCAGACCGATCTGCATCTTGCTGTCTCCGGCACTTGGGGCCGGCTTTTCCGGGGCCACCTTCGCGGCCGGCGCCAGTGCCTCGAAGGCGATGCCGAAGCGGGCATCGCTGTCGGCAGCCTCGCGGCGCGGCGCGGTCAGCGCGGCTTCGATCCGCTCGAACGCAGTCTCGCAGCCCTCATAGGCCGACACGAAGGCCAGCCAGCGGTCGCGGCCGATGCCGGGTGCCGGGCCGATCAGCCGCGCGAGGCTGTCCGGCAGCGTCTTGCCGAGCTTCGCGTAGTTCGAGGCCCGGGCCTTGTCGATGGCGAGCGCGTCGATGGCGACCGCTCGGGGAAAGCCCTCGGCCTCGATGGCGATGAGGAAGCGTGCCCGTTCCAGGAAGCTCAGATCCTTGCGGACCGAATTCTCCTGGCCCTGGATGATCACCGCGTCTTCGTCGGTGATGTCGTCGCGGATGATCGCCTTGACCTTCTGGCCGAGGCTGCGGATCGCGCGCACCCGGCGGCGGCCGTAGATGATGCGGAACCGTCCCGGATGTTCGGGATCGGGACGCAGCAGCACCGGCGTGGTCTGGCCGGTGCGCGAAATCGACTCGCGCAGCGCCGCCTCCGCCGCCTCGTCGAGCTCGTCCATCCGGTCGGCAGGGCCGCCGCGTTCGATCAGCTCGGGGTCGATTTCCTGGATGTACCGTGCATTCGGCTTCTGCAGATGCTCGGCCGCATAGCGGTTCAGGCCGAAGGGCGCAGGCTTGCGCGAGCCCTTGGCAACCGGGTTGCCAGCTGGCAACCGGCCGGACTCCCCGGCTGCGGCCTCGCCGGAGAACACTTCGGACAGACGGTCCTTACGCGCCATGGGTCATCTCCAGAGCTTCGCGGCCCCAGACGCGCCGCAATTCGTTTTCGACGGTGCGCACCACCAGTTCGACGCTGGCAAAGGCACGGTCATAGGTCTGGCGGTGGAAATCTCCGCGGGCAACCTCGTAGATCGACTGCTTGGTCATCGAGGCGTCGCCGACGGCGGTGGATTTCACGAACGGGTGCAGCAGCACGTCCTCGCCCAGTTTCGAGCGCAGGAAGGCGGCCATCTGCTGGCTCGGCCCGTCATTCGGTTCGAACCGCGTCAGCAGGAATTTCTCGAAATCCCAGCGCAGCGGTTCGCCGCCCATCGCGACGCTTTCGAGAAGCCCCGCCGCCATGGTCAGGAACTGCTCCATCGAAGCGATGTCGAGCATGGCCGGGATTACCGTGATGATGATGCCTGTGGCCGCGCAGAGCGCCGACAGCGTGATGAAGCCGAGCTGCGGCGGGCAGTCGATCAGCACCACGTCGTACTTGTCCTCGACCGCGCCGAGCTGCATCCGCAGCCGCTGGTCGAACTTGATGTCGGTGCCGTCCGGGTTGCCGTTGATCAGCGCCATTGGCGTCTCGTGCTCGAACTCTGCGAGCTGCAGCGAGGCGGGGATCATGTCGACGCTGCTGAAATGCGTCTTCTGGATCGCTTCCTCGATATGCACGGCGCCGTCATAGCGAACCACGTCATAGAGCGTCGCCACGCTGTCGTCGAAGATCGTCGGCGCGAAACCGAACAGCGAAGTCAGCGATCCCTGCGGATCGGCATCGATGCAGAGCACGCGGTAGCCCTGCATGCCGAGCCCGTGCGCCAAATGCGCCGTGGTCGAGGTCTTGGCGGAGCCGCCCTTGAAGTTCGACACGGCGATGACCTGCATCTTGTCGCCGTCACGGCGGCCCTTCAGGTAGGTGCCGGGGGTTTTGGCGTTTTTCTCCAGATAGGCCCGGATGCGCTGGATCTCCGCCTCGGAATAGACCCTGCGGTTCGCGACCCGTTCGGCGACGTCCTCGATGCGTTCCTCGGCATGGAGGCGGCGCAGGTGGCCCTGGGTGATGTTCAGGAAATAGGCGGCCTCTGCGGAGGTGAACCGCCGCAGCGCCTTGCCGGATTCGGGCGCCCAGGAGGCGAGCTCCGCCCGCAGGAGCGCGGTGCGGATGATTCCGGCACGGCTTGCCAGTCGCTCATGCGCGACGCTATCTTGGGACTGGGTGTCCTTCATGCTCTGCCTGCCTCTGTTAGAGCGCTTTTTTGGTTTTTTATCGCGTTTTGCGTTACGTTCGGCGTTACCCTGTGACAGAATCTCCGTCGCTGTCAACAATCTATGGAAAAGACTGTGTTTTCTCGGTGTCACCGGCTTTGTGCAGCGGCTGGCAACAGGCGGTTGCCAGCTGGCAACCGGCTTGAAAGGGACGGTTTGCCAGCTCGTGGTCCGGGTTCGCCGATGAGGAACGAGCAGGCAGGGTCACGCGATGCAGATAGGCTTCCCTGATGTTCCGTGGGCTCCATGGCGCCGATCCACGCCTCGCATGTCCCGCTGGATGCAGCCATTGGCTGCTGTGCCTGCGCATGTCCTGCACTCGCGCCGAGGCAATCGTCTTTGTGGGGCCTTCTGCCCGCGGCGCAACGGCATCGGCGAGAATGCCGCGAGGCGGCCGTTGGGGCGGTCTAGGTGCTGGTCTTGCCGACATGAGTGTCCGGGACGGCGCCAATTTGAGAGAGGCGTCTTCAGGGCGAGACCATCCGTGCTCGGCCGAGTTGACCGCACGGCGGGTGGACCGCTCCCTGACGGGAGAACCACGATCCGCGACAAGGTCGCCTAAACTTGGAGCGCTGCCTATCAAGGGGGTAATGTAATGGTAGCGCCTGCGCCGATGCGGGAGCGGCAATGCCGGGCCAGGATTGCACGGCATCATCGGACAAACCGGGCCGGACAGGGAACCTGCCTCGATGTTCCGGGAAGCGGGACTTCCGAACTGACTCGGATGCCGCAACTGGCGAGACTGGCTGCGGGCAGACTTCGATGCCAGTCCGGAGATTTAGCTGCGCCCGCGGTCATACAGGTTCCGGAGCGGTCCGGATCGTCTGGGCGGACCTGGACGCAGGACCGGATCGCTTGGCGCCTGAGACCCGGAAGTGCGGCGGGGGGCTGATCGAGCAAGCGGCGCCGCATCGGGGAGGCAGGCATTCCGCCGGAGCGCGTCTGTCGGGCCTGATCTTGGGGCAGGCGGGCTTGATGTGAAAACCGGATGCCGCAGCCTGTCCCTCTGCTGCCTGGGCCAGCAGAAGCAGACGACGCCACCTACGGACGACGGTGGCGGCCTCGGCGTTTGCGGCGATCAAAGCGTTCTGAACTGGGTGCTTGCAGAGCGATGTCCGCGAGCTGCAGTCGGCTGACGGGATCCTGCTTGAAAAGCGTCTAGGGCCGACCCGGGCTGCGATTGGCGCGGATATTGACCACGCTCCGTGACTTTCCGTCACGAGGATGCGGCTTCGCGTTGAAGATGTTTGATCGTGCTGCATGGAACCGGCCTGCCTTGATGCCTTGATGCCTTGATGCCTTGATGCCTTGCTGAAGCGGCGCAGGGTTTGGCCAAGAGGGAACCGTCAGCTTGAGCCCGATGGTCTGCGCCGGTCTGCGGGATAAGGCGACGCAAAGCCACAGGCGGGCTCGGATGGCCGGCGCCTTCTTCGAGTGGCATGTGGCCTCCGCAACGAAGGGCGATCCGTTCTGCACGCGATGTTCGTGACCCAATCCGGCGGGGAGGCGTGTCCGGACAGTCTGGCTTCAGCGGCAGAGCGGACGTCGCGATTTAGGGCGGTGCCCGGAGTCCTGATCCATGACTCATTGCTAGGGTGCAATTGCGTGAGTGTGCGGGACCGGGGTCCGGGGCGCTCGTCCGGATCCGTCCCTGCCGTGCTTTCCGGGGGAGGGTGAACCACCGGGCTTGGCGACAGAGCAGACCTGCGCCCGGGCGGCCTTGGAGTTCCTCCGGCCTGTGCCGAACGGGGGAGGGGACTCATATCTGGTGTGCTGTGGCCGGAGGCGATGGCCCGCTGGCCGCGTGTCCTGCGCAGGCTTCGGAGCAGTCTGGTTCGGTCGTGCAATCGGGCGCGTCCAGCCCGAGCCGGGTTCGGGACCTGGATCTGCGCTGTTGGCGAGAGCTGCGTTCTTCCTCGTCCAAGGCACCAAGTCGATCGGTCCGATGTGCCGCTCCGAGAGATGGCGTTCGTCGGACGTGTCGAACGGGATGTCATCTATCGATTTGAGTTCCTCAGAGCGAGGGTGGACGAAGCATGAGAGGCATTGGGCAAGGCAGGTCTGATCACCGGGAAGCTGCCTTCCCGGTCAGCCTGACACCTTCGTCCGGCTGCGGCGGAGCAGACAGTGCCTGACGGGTACTCGAGGGTGAGCATGGTCTGCGGAATCAGGGAAAGGGTCTCCGGCCAACCTTGAAGGCAGATTGAGCAACAGACACCGGGTCCCGTGATCCGCGCAGTGGGAATGCAGATGGTCATCAAGGCGAAGTCGATGCGGGTCTCGGCCGACAGGCAGACGGACGAAAGTGATGGGGCTAGGCTGTGCGCTTGTCCTGCTGTGGAGGTGGCTGGCGCCAGGTGGCTGCCGTCGGCTGCGAAGCGGGGCGGGAACTGTCTTGGGACCCGCCCCTCCGGAGAGGCGACCACGGGAGCTGTTGTCCGGAATCAGGGAGTGCGATACTGCGCAGGCAGCGGTCACCGGCGGCGGCAAGAGAGTCATGCCGGTTGCCAGCTGGCAACCGGGTCTGTGTTCCCGTGTGGCAATGGTAATTTGCCAACGATTGGGCTGACTGCGCCTGCCGCTTTTCGATTATCGGACACGTCTACCGCCGTCAGGAAGCGGCGGTAAAGTCACCAAATGTGAAGATAACCGCCGCGGATGCGAGCGGAGAGATTGTCCGAGCGCTATCCCCGCCATTCCTTCAGGCGGTGGAGCCGGGCGTTGCCTGTTTCGTGCTCCGTGGCAAAGGCTGCCGGTCCAGCAGGTCATGCCCGGCACTTGCCAACCCGAGCAGGTCCGGGGGCAGGGTTTCCCCGGACTTGTCCAGCTCGACCGCCAGCGTCACGATGCGCCGTCCCCAGATTGCCGCCCAGCGGCGGTGCCCGAGCGGCTCGGCGCGGGCCGACAGCAGTGCCAGATCGCGGTCGAGACGTGTTCTGGTGCGGGCGGCGAGGTGCCGTCCCGGACGCGGGAGCGCCATGTAGCAGCCGACCATCGCCAAGGTTCCGGCGGCCATGCTGAGACCGGAGGCCAGAACGGCCGGCATCGGTGCGGCGGCCGCTCCAGCCTGGCTCGACAGCATGAAGCACATGTTGGCATCCAGCGCATAGGGGGCGCTGCGGGGATGTGCGCGGGCGAGGGCGCCGATCGCGATGAAGGGCAGGATCGTGAGCACGAGATCGCTCCAGCCGCCGATATGCGGCTGCACGCCGATGCGGTACGCCATGCCCGCGATCACCCCCAGAACCACGCCGGTGCCGAGCTTCGGCGCAATCACATGGGGCAGGGGCATCGAGCCGAGGACGAGGGCGAAGATGGCCATCGAGAAGGCGGTCAGTTCGGCGGAGAAGCTGCCGCTGAGGATGTACATGGCCGAGCCTGCGAGGCTGGCGCAGGCGGCCAGCAATGCGGCCCGGACGGCCAGAACCGGATTGCCGGGCGGAGAGAGCCGCAGCAGTTCGGTGCCGGAGGGCGAGACGCCCTGCAACCCGGCCGCGGCGGCGGCGAGCGCATCCCTGGCCGCAGCAAGGCGGGGCCGCCGATGCCGGTCCCCGAAGCCGTGCCGCCGCAGGAACCGGCGAAGAAGGGCGGGCTCTTCGCGCGCATGCTGGGCCGCGCCGACAGCAGCGGCGCGATGCGCCGCGCGCTCGACGACGACATGCTGGAGCAGATCGAGGACCTGCTGATCACCGCCGACATGGGGGTCGAGACCGCCGCGCGCGTGACCGCCAACATGGCCGAGGGCCGGATGGGCCAGCGGCTCTCCACTGCCGAGCTGAAGAAGATCATGGCCGAGGAGATCGCCCGCATCATGGAGCCGGTGGCGCGGCCGCTGCCGATCTATCCCAAGCGCCCGCAGGTGGTGCTGGTCGTCGGCGTCAACGGCTCGGGCAAGACCACGACCATCGGCAAGCTCGCCTCGCAGTTCCGCGCCTCCGGCAAGAAGGTGGTGATCGCGGCGGGCGACACGTTCCGCGCGGCGGCGGTCGAGCAGCTGCAGGTCTGGGGCGAGCGCGCCGGCGTGCCGGTGCTGACCGCGCCCGAGGGCTCCGACCCGGCGAGCCTGGCCTATGAGGCGATCGAGAAGGCGCATCGCGACGGTGCCGACCTCCTGCTGATCGACACGGCCGGGCGGCTGCAGAACCGCTCCGACCTGATGGAGGAGCTGGCCAAGATCGTCCGCGTCATCCGCAAGCGCGACGCGGAGGCGCCGCACAACACGCTTCTGGTGCTCGACGCGACGACGGGCCAGAACGCGGTGACCCAGGTCAAGGAATTCCAGCGTCTGGCGGATGTCTCGGGGCTGGTGATGACCAAGCTCGACGGGACCGCGAAGGGCGGCGTTCTGGTGGCGCTGGCCGACCGTTTCGGCCTGCCGATCCACGCCATCGGGGTGGGCGAGCAGATCGACGACCTCGCGCCCTTCGACCCGGAGGAATTCGCCGCCGCGCTGACCGGCCTGGAGGTCTGAGCCCCGGCGCCGGTGTCGCAGGGCGGCTCCTGCGTTGAGGTGATGGAGCAGAAGAGCTAACTTTGCGGCATTATTTCGTGGATTGCCGCCATGCGTTTGCTCCTCGCCTTTCTCCTGACCTGCCTTGGCACCGTTGCGGCGGCGCATGAGGTGGAACGGACACCGCTCTACGGCGACTGCACGGTTGCGCCGCTGGAAGAATGGAGCGCGGGCGAGCAGTGGGCTTGGCGGCGGATCTGCTCCGGTCTGGATGCTGACATGCTGGCATTCCATGGAGCGGACCCGGGCTGCATTCCCGACATTACCGAGGACGCGCAGCCCTTGGACGACAGCCAGTGCCTGCGCGCCGGATTCATCCGGACCATTGCCACGCGCTCGCCTTGGATCGAGGCGTCGGCGCGTCCGGAGATCCGCATTTCCAATGCTCTGGTCGAGGGAAGATTGGCATTCGAGCATGACGTAGTCCCGTCGGTTCTTTCTCTGGATTACAGTCATCTGCCGCAAGGGCTGTCGATGGCCGGCACGGAGTTTGGCCGGGACGTGAACCTTCGCAACAGCGTGGTCGGGGGGCTGGTAGTTGCCGCCGTTGGCCTAGACGTCAGCGGAGATTTGATGCTGACAGATGGACGCTTTCCGGGTTTCAGCCTGCTGGGGGCCAAGATCGGCGGGATTTTGAGCGGCTCGCGCTCCATTTTTTCGGGACTGTTCAACGCGGACGGGATGGAGGTGGCGGGCAGTCTTTTTCTGCGTGGCGGCGCGCGTTTTGACGACGGTGTCGTCCTGCGAGGCGCAAAGATCGTCGGGAATGTCGAGGCCGACGGCTCCAGCTTCGGCGGACTGTTCATCGCGGATGGGATGGAGGTCGCGGGCAGTCTTTTTCTGCGGGGCGGCGCGCGCTTTGACGACGGTGTCGACCTTCTAGGCGCAAAGATCGGCGGGAATGTCGAGGCCATCGGCTCCAGCTTCGGCGGATCGTTCAACGCGGATGGGATGGAGGTGGCGGGCAGCCTATTCCTTGGTAATGGCCTATTCCTAAGTAATGGCGCGCGCTTTGACGACAGTGTCCTCCTGCGTCGCGCAAAGATCGGCGGGAGTGTCGCGGCCAACGGCTCCAGCTTCGGCGGATCGTTCAACGCGTACGGGATGGATGCGGCGGGCAGCCTGTATCTGCGGGATGGGGCGAATTTCGCGGAGAATGTGGATTTGTTTGGCGCGCGCATCGGGCAATGGCTGCAATTGCAGGGCTCCATTTTCGGTGGGGAGGTCGGTCTGAATTCCGCCGAGATCGGGACGGAACTGACCCTGAGCAGGGGGCAAACCCATGCCATCTGGGAGGATCAGGGCGCGCTGATATTGCGGAACGCCCATGCCGGATCGCTGCAGGCCGTGATGCCGGTGCCGGGCATCGAGGATGCCCACCATTCCTGGCGTCTGAAAGCCGGGGAGGATGCGGATGGCCGTACCACTTACGCCGCCCTGCCAGTCGATCTGGCGAATTTCAGCTATGACCGGCTCGGCGGCGCTAGCGAGGAGGCTGAACACGACATTACCCGTATCCGGGCCGACCGGCTGATTGCGTGGGTCGAACAATCGGTGGCGCCGGGACATGAAGCGGGCGAAGGCTATGCGCCGCAGCCCTACATGCAGCTTGCGCGCACGCTGAGGAATGCCGGGGCGGAGGCGGCGGCGGACGAGGTCGATTTCGCGCGGCTGACGCACCGGATGGCGACGCGGGACGGCCTCGGTCCTTGGCTCGTGGACGGGGCGGCCCGGATATTCGTCGGATTCGGTGTCTATCCGCAGCGGGCGCTGTGGTGGTTTCTCGGACTCGTGATCGTGGGCTGGGCGGTGACGGGCTGGTCGCCGGATCTGCATGGGCGCGGCCCGTTCGAGCGGCTGTTCTATTCGCTGGAGAACGCGATGCCGCTGATCGAGCCGTCGCAGGGCTTCGAGAGCGTGACCCATGGCGATAACCGTGCCGTCGCGAATTTCTTCCACTTCCAGAAGATCGCTGGATTCCTGCTCGCCACTGTCCTAGTCGGTGCAGTGACCATTCTTGGAGGCTGAGCATGAGCGATCAGAACGACTGGCGGAAGCAGGCGCTGGACTTGGGGCCGGTGCTGCTCTTCGTGGCGGGGTACGTGCTGGTGCGGGAGAAGACCTTCGCCATCGGCGGCCGCGACTACGAAGGCTTCGTCATCGTCACCGCCTGCTTCATTCCGCTGCTGCTGCTGACCAACTGGCTGCTCTACAAGCTGACCGGCAAGGTCAGCCGCATGCAGATCTTCACCCTTGTCCTGGCCGTGGTGTTCGGCGGGCTGACCGTGGCGCTGAACGACGAGCGGTTCTTCAAGATGAAGTCCACGCTGGCCTTCGGCATCTTCTCGGGCCTCCTGTGGATCGGGATCGCGCGCGGCCAGTCCTGGCTGGAATTCGTCATGGACGGGGCGCTGCCGATCACCCACGAAGGCTGGATGATCCTGACCAGGCGCCTGGCCATCTTCTTCGCGGGCGTCGCGGTGGCGAACGAGATCATCTGGCGCGGCTTCTCCACCGATGTCTTCGTCGCCTGGGACACGTTCGGGCAGATGGCCGCGATGATGGGCTTTTTCGTCACGCAGGCAGGCCTCTTCAAGCGGCACTCCACCGAAGAGACCTGATCCCGGGTCACTTGGTCCGGAACAGGACCTGCTGCGCCTTGCGGTCGTTGCTGCCGGTGCGCAGCTCGGCATGCAGCGCGCGGCCCCTGGCGACGCCGGGCCGCGCGGCGCAGGCCTCGAGCCAGCGGGCGAGGTTGGGCTTGTCCTCCAGCGTCTGCTGCTGGCCTTCCCAGAGCGACGCCCAGGGCCAGATCGCCATGTCGGCGATGGTGAACTCGTCGGTGGCGGCGAATTCGGTCTTGCCCAGCTGGGTGTCGAGCACGCGGTAGAGCCGCCCGACCTCGGCGCGGTAGCGGTCCTGCGCATAGGGCAGCACCTGCGGCGGATCGAGATCGGGCGCGTATTTCAGGAAATGGTGCGCTTGTCCGGCCATCGGGCCGACGCCGCCCATCTGCCACATCAGCCACTGGTCGACGGCGATGCGCTCGCGTTCGGTGCGGCCGCAGAATTGCCCGGTCTTGCGCGCCAGATACTGCAGGATCGCGCCCGACTCGAAGATCGGGACCGGCGCGCCGTCCGGTCCCTCGGGATCGACGATCGCGGGCATCCGGTTGTTCGGCGAGATTTCCAGGAAGGCCGGGTCGAACTGGTCGCCCGCGCCGATATTCACCAGATGCGTCTCGTAGGGCAGCGCCATTTCCTCGAGCGCGATGGAGATCTTCCAGCCGTTCGGGGTCGGCCAGAAATAGAGGTCGATCGGTGCCATGGGGTCTCCTTTCGGCATTGCGCCCATCCTGCATCCGAACGCCCGCACCGCAAGCCGCGTTCCCGCGAGCTTTGTTGCAGCCGAAGGGCGCGATTGACCGGCAGGCCCGCCGGGCGGTATCCTCGGCAAGGTTCAGGAGTGACGGCAATGGCAGGCGGCTGGGCGCAGGACGGCGCGGTAAACGAGCAGATCGAGGCATCCATCGAGGACGAGCTGCGCCGCATGCAGATGCGCCGCCAGCCGCAGGGCGAGAGCCTGACCCATTGCGCCGATTGCGACGAGCCGATCCCCGAAAAGCGCCGGACCGCGATCCCGGGCGTGAAGCTCTGCATCGAGTGCCAGTCCGAGCGCGACCGCCGGCCGGTCCAGCGCGCGGGCTTCAACCGCCGCGGCTCGAAGGACAGCCAGCTGAAATAGCCGCGCGGGACTTCCGTTGCCGGGCGGCGGATTGCGCCCGATCTTGACCTCGGACGGCCGGAGTCCTAAGGGCAGGGCCCGTGGCGCTTTGTTCACCGGATTGCGGGCCACGTTAAAGATTCCGCTAAAGAGGTCGAGGGCAGGGCCCTCCCCACTCTTCCCGGGCGATGGCAAGGAGACGCGCAATGGCGGACGATCTGAAGGTTTCGGGGAAAGCGGGCTGGCAGCCCCGGACCAAGCTGGTGCATGGCGGCACCAAGCGCAGCCAATGGAACGAGGTCAGCGAGTCGATCTTCCTGACCCAGGGCTTCGTCTACGACACCGCCGAGCAGGCCGAGGCCCGCTTCAAGCAGGTCGGCCCCGATGAATTCATCTATGCGCGCTACGGCAATCCGACGGTCGCGATGTTCGAACAGCGCGCCGCGCTGCTCGAGGGCGCCGAGGATGCCTTTGCCTGCGCGTCCGGCATGGCCGCCGTCTCGGGCGCGCTGACCTCGATGCTGAAGGCCGGCGACCACGTGGTCTCCGCCAAGGCGCTGTTCGGCTCCTGCCTCTACATCCTCGAAAGCATCCTGGCGCGCTACGGCGTCGAGGTGACCTTCGTCGACGGCAAGGATCTGGATGCCTGGCGCGCCGCGGTCCGCCCGGACACCAAGGCGGTGTTCCTCGAAGCCATCTCCAACCCGACGCTGGAAGTCGCCGACATTCGCGGGATTTCCCAGATCGCGCATGACAACGGCGCGCTGGTGCTGGTCGACAACGTCTTCGCCACCCCGGTCTTCCAGCGCTCGCTGGAGCTCGGTGCCGATGTCGTGATCTATTCCGCGACCAAGCACATGGACGGCCAGGGCCGGGTTCTGGGCGGCATCGTCCTGGGCACCAAGGAGTTCATCCGCGGCACGCTCGAGCCCTACATGAAGCATACCGGCGGCTCGATGTCGCCGTTCAACGCCTGGGTGCTGCTCAAGGGCCTCGAGACGATGACGCTGCGCTGCGACGCGCAGGCGGAGACCGCCGAGGCGCTGGCCGCGGCGCTCGACGGCCATCCCAAGCTGTCGCAGGTGATCTTCCCGGGCCTCGCATCGCATCCGCAGCACGAGCTGGCGAAGTCGCAGATGTCCCGTCCGGGCACCATGCTGGCGATCGAGGTAAAGGGCGGCCAGGAGGCGGCCTTCCGCGTGCTGAACGCGCTCGAGGTGTTCATCATCTCGAACAACCTCGGCGACGCGAAATCCATCGTGACCCATCCGGCGACGACCACGCATTCGCGGCTGTCGGACGAGCAGAAGGCGGAACTGGGCATCGCGCCCGGGCTGATCCGCATCTCCTGCGGCCTCGAGGACAGCGCCGATCTGGTCGCCGACATGCTGGCGGCGCTCGAACAGGCATGAGCCTGGTCCTGCGGCAGGGCGGGGCGGCGGACGCGCCCGCCCTGTCGCGGATCTTCCGCGCCTGCATCCTGCGCGGCACGAAGCACGCCTATTCCGCCGAACAGAGGCTGGCCTGGGCCGGGTCGCGCCCCGATCCGGCGGCCTGGCGCCAGCGGGTGCAGGGCATCGACATCCGCATCCTCGAGAAGGACGGCGCGGCGATCGGCTTCGCGGGGATGCAGGACGACTGCTTCGACCTGCTGTTCGTCCATCCCGACCATGCCGGGCAGGGCCATGCCCGGCGCCTTCATGATCCGCTGGTTGCCGAGGCGCGCGCCCGCGGGATCCTGCGGCTCACCGCCCATGCCAGCCATGTCTCGCGCCCGGTCTTCGCGCATTTCGGCTGGCAGGCCGGGGAGGAGGCAGAGGCGGAGCGCGGCGGCGTGCTGCTGGGCTACACGGTGATGACGCTCGGCCTCATGGGCGGCTCCAGCGCGCGCGCCGGATCGGGCGGATAGCCCAAGGCGTCGAAATCCTCTGCATAGAGTTCCTGCGCCAGCCGGATCTCGGCCGGGCCGAAATGCTCCGCCAGCTTGCCGGCCGCGCCGGTCGCATGGCGCTGGCCGATGGCGGCGTAGCTGCCGGCTTCCGCCCCGTAGAACCTCCGCTGCATCTCCGCGAAATCCCGGCCGAAACTCTCGAAGGCGCCGAGCAGCGCATAGTCGACCTGTCCCAGCATCAGCAGCCGCGATTGCGGCGCGAAATGGATGTCGCGTGCGCTTTCGGGGATGCGGGCCAGCGCCGCGAGCATCTGCGCCAGCGCGGGCCGGGCGTCGGCGGCGAAGCCCAGCCGGGGCAGGTGGCGGGCGCGTTCCCAGTCATTCGCGACGATCTTGTCGAGATAGCCCGAGAGCAGCCGCGCATAGGGGTTGCGGGTGAAGGAGAACCGCTGCCAGCGTCCCAGAAGCGCCGCGCGCCGGGTCGCGGGCGGCAGGGAAGACAGAAGCGGCAGCGGCGAGGTCGCGCGGTCATGCACGTCGCCTTCCTTCCGTCCTCCGGCGCGGTCCTGCAGGAAGGCCTTGATCGCGGTGCAGGCGACTTTCGGGGTCTCGACATAGGCGACGCGGCGGGCCGGATCGGGATGCACCAGATAGTCGAGCGCGCCGGGCGCCGTGCCCAGCCGCGCCGCGAGCTGTCCAAGGGCCTGCCTCCGGCCCGGTCTCCTGCTGGTGTCTTCTGCCATGGCGCCAGACTGGGCGGGGCGTCCGCGGCGGGCAAGGCGGCATCCTGCCCGGGGCCGCCGGACCGCCGATCTGACGCTACGTCGGAGCGTGGCCTCCGGATCACATTTTTTTCCAATGTCAGCAGGACGTGAACGCGCCGAAACTCTGCTGGACAAGAGGGGCATGCGCCCCACATAAAGCCGCGTTGTCACGGAACGGGGATCTTCGGCCATGAATATCCATACGCCCAGGCCCGAAAGGGAGCCGACGCGGGAAGACGCCGCGCAGGCGCTTGAGCTGCTGCGCCGCTGGGCCGGGGAGGCCAGCGCGGCCGAGATCGAGACGCTCGATCCGGCCGTCCAGACCCTGATGCCGGGCAAGGCTTCGGGCTATCCCGTTCTGTCGCGCCAGTTTTCCGAAGACTTCGTTGCCGACGAGGCCTATCGCGCGACGCTTCCGGACCTGCAGAACGGGCCGTCGAGCCTGATCCGCGGCGCCAATGCCCGCATCCAGCATGTCGGCATCTCGAATTTCCGCCTGCCGATCCGGTTCCGCACCCGTGATTCGGGCGACATGGTGCTGGAGACCGCGGTCACCGGCACGGTCAGCCTCGAAGCGGACAAGAAGGGCATCAACATGTCCCGGATCATGCGCAGCTTCTACAAGCGCGCCGAGGAGGCGTTCTCGATCGAGGTGATCGAGGCGGTTCTGGACAGCTACAAGGCCGATCTCGGCAGCTTCGACGCGCGCATCCAGATGCGCCTGAGCTTCCCGATGCAGGTGGAAAGCCTGCGCTCGGGCCTGTCCGGCTGGCAGTATTACGACATCGCGCTGGAAGTCGTCGAACAGGACGGCGTCCGGCAGAAGATCGTCCATCTCGACTATGTCTACAGCTCGACCTGCCCGTGCTCGCTGGAACTCAGCGAACATGCCCGCCGCGAGCGCGGCCAGCTCGCCACGCCGCATTCGCAGCGCTCGGTCGCCCGGATTTCGGTGGAGCTGGACGACAGCGCCGGGGTGCTGTGGTTCGAGGATCTGGTGGAACTCTGCCGCCGCGCCGTGCCGACCGAGACCCAGGTCATGGTCAAGCGCGAGGACGAACAGGCCTTTGCCGAACTCAATGCCGCCAACCCGATCTTCGTCGAGGACGCGGCCCGCAGCTTCGCGGGGATGCTTCTGGCGGAACCGCGCGTCGGCGATTTCCGCGTCGTGGCCAGCCATCAGGAAAGCCTGCACAGCCATGACGCGGTGTCGGTGCTGACCGAGGGGCCGACCTTCGCGCAGGTCTCGCTGGAGCCGCGGCTTTTCGGCTCGCTGATCCACGCCGGCTGAGCCCGGCCGCGGATTGTTCTGGCGCCATCGCGCGGGCCGTGTTCCACTCGGTCCAGGGGACAGCGGCTTCGGGAGGGCGCCATGATCTTCCATCAATCCCAGCTTTCGGCGGAGGCGGCGCACCGGCTGGTGTCGCGCGCCTTCGACTATTCCCGCTCGAAGAACTGGGCGGTCGCCGTCGCGGTGGCCGATCCGGCGGGCGCGGTGCTGGCCTCGCTGCGCATGGACGGCGTGGTGCCCGCGATCCTCGAGATCGCGCAGGACAAGGCCTATACCGCGGCGGCGATGCGCTGCGCGACCAAGGCCTTCGGTGCCGAGAAGGCGGGCGATCCGGTCCAGTCGCTGGGGCTGTCGACCCGGCCGCGCCTGCTGGCCTGGGGCGGGGGGGGCGCGGCCGGACCAGTTCCGCCCGGTCTCCGACAGCCTGCCCGACTACATGGAGACCGAGGGCCGCCGCAACCTGGTCGGTCCGGCCTCGGTTGCGGTGCCGGGCAACCTGCGCGGCTGGTGCGCGATGCATGCCGCCCATGGCGCGCTGCCCTTCGCCGATGTCATCGCTCCGGCGATCCGCTGGGCGGCCGAGGGCTTCCGCGCGACGCATTACCTGAGCTCGAACATCGAGCGCCACGCTGCCGACATGATCAACGACCCGGTGATTTCGTCCATCTTCCTGCCCGGAGGCGCGCCCGCAAAGGCGGGCGACCGGATCGTGCAGGGCGACTATGCCGAAAGCCTGCGGCTGGTCGCGCGCGAGGGCGCTGCGGCGCTGCATGGCGGCGCGCTGGGGCAGGCGCTGGCGGACCGCCTGGCGCAGGATGGCGGCGGCGAAGGCCTGGTCTCGATGGCGGATCTCGAAGGTTACGAGGCGCGCGAGCGCGAGGCGGTCTTCGGCAGCTATCGCGGCCATGACATCGTCGGCCCGCCGCCGCCCGCTTCCTCGGGCGTCCATGTCGCGCAGATGCTGAACATCCTGGAGGGCTTCGACCTGGCCGCGATGGGCTTCGACTCCGCCGAGCGGCTGCATCTGGTGGCCGAAGCGATCCGGATCGGCTTCGAAGACCGCCGCGCCGCCTCGGGCGACCCGGATTTCGTCGACATCCCGGTGGAGAAGCTCATTTCCAAAGCCTATGGCGAGGCCTGCCGCGCACGGATGCGCGGGCTGGGCGGGGCAGGCGCGGTGCCGCCGGGCTACGAGAGCAACAACACCACCCATATCACCGTGGCCGATGGCGACGGCATGATCGTCTCGGCGACGCATACGATCAACGGGCTGTTCGGCGCGCGGTTCATGGTGCCGGGAACCGGGATCATCCCGAACAACTACATGTACAATTTCGATCCGCATCCCGGAAAGGCGCTGTCGATCGCGCCGGGCAAGCGGGTGCCGACCTCGATGGCGCCGATGATCGTGCTGAAGGACGGCAAGCCGCGCTTCGCGCTCGGCCTGCCCGGCGCGCTGAGGATCTTCCCCTCGGCGATGCAGGCGATCCTGAACCTGATCGACCATGGCATGAGCGTGCAGCAGGCGGTCGAGGCGCCGCGGATCTGGACCGAAGGCGCGCATGTCGAGCTGGAGCCGGCTTACGAACACCATGCCGAAGCGCTGCGCGCCAAGGGACACGAGGTGCGGATCGTCCCGCATATCGGCGGCGGCATGAACGCGATCGGCTTCGGCCCGGAAGGGGTGATGACCGGCGCGGCCTGCTGGCGTGCCGACGGCACGGTTTTCGCGCTCGGCGGCGGCTTTGCCGACGAGGGCGTGTCCTTCCATATCTGAGCACTGGCTTTCAAGCGGAGGGAAAGCCCGACCCGGCTGCCCTATGGACGATAAACAGGCGGCAACCGGGTCGGGCCAGCGCACCAACTGCCATTGCGGTTGCCGATGGCGGGTGGTGTGGCCGGCTGGAACCTGCGGGCCGGGTGCCGTGAACTGGAGGCTGCCGGAAGATCGCCTGGCGCACTGCGAGCTACCTGCTCTGCCCCCGGAATAGTTGTCCTCCCTGACGGTTGTCCTCCCTGACGCAGGCTTTCGAGCCCGACGGGCGGCGGCCAGTGCCGGTCTGCAGACCGGCCAATCCAGGCACCTGAAGGAACTCGGGAAGGATCGGGCCAGTGGAACGCCTTAGGTCCGAGAGAATTGCCCGTCGCGTCGCCCTCGGTCCGGGCGGTGCGATCTCGGAGAGCCGCCTTCGGCGCGCAGGCCGCCGATGCGGAGTAGGGCAGCTCTCGGGACTGCCGAGGGCCGGAAAACGCTCCGACGGACCGCTTTCCCGGGGCCGGGCTGCCGCAAAAGCTTCGACCAAAGGCTCCGGCCGATCCGCACCGGGGGACCGATGATCTCGACGGTCGCCGGCCATGCGCCCTGGCGGCGAACCGATGGAACGGCTCTGGCTCACCCATCCCGGCGAGAACCCCTCCGGGGCTGGCAACGCTTGTCCAGCTGGCCGGCAAGGGCATCCTGCCACGCAGTCGCCGGCCCATGTCTTTGCGCCACGCGAATGGCTCGGCGCACGGGGTCATCGCGACAGCTTGCGGCTCGCACATGCCGGCAGCGGATGCGGCGCGATCCGGGCCGCCACCGGGCTGGAGCTGTCGGCCCGGGCGCTTGGCCCGCGACCGCGCCCAGGGTGTTCCGCGCGCCGGCCGTCCCGTCCTGACGGCCGCGCCCGGCAGGCCCTCAGGGCAAGGCGACGGTCAGTCCGTCAAGCGTCTCGGACCACAGGATCTGGCAGGAGAGCCGCGAGGTCTCGCCGCGTCCCGGCAGCAGCGGCAGCACCTTCGCCTCCAGCTCGCCCGGCGGCAGAACCTTGCCGCTCCAGTCCTCCGCGACCTTGACGTGGCACATGCCGCACTGGCCCGATCCGCCGCAGCGGGGCGGCACGAACATGCCCCAGTCGCGCAGGATCTCCATAACGCGCCAGCCTTCGAGCGCCTGCAGCTCGTGCCGGTTGCCCTGCCTGTCGATCAGTCTCACGATGCCCATGGCGTCTCCTTTCCTGTTGCGGCGCCCCGGCGGCGGGATCAGGCGGCGTGCGCGGGCAGCCCCATCCCTGCGGCAATCAGGTCGAGCCATTTCGACACCCGCCCGTCCGTCAGCGCGGCCTCGTTGTCGAGATCGAGCGCCAGCCCGAGGAATTCGCCGTCGACCTCGGCGGTGGAGAATTCATGGCCATAGCCCTCCGACGGCCAGCTGCCGATGCAGGTGGCGCCGCGATCGGTGAAGAACTCGTGCAAGAGGAAGATCGCGTTCACGAATTCGGTTGGATAGGTGATCTGGTCGCCGAGCCCGTAGATCGCGATGGTCTTGCCGGTGAAGTCCTGATCTTCGATCCTGGGCAGGAATTCGAGCCAGCTTTCCTCCTGCGCCTCGGTGGCGAGGCCGGGCAGTTCGCCGTCTCCCAGGGTCGGCGTGCCGAGGATCAGGAAGTCGTAGGCCATGAAGTCCCCGACCGTCGCGCGGTTGACGTTCAGCGGCTTCGCCATCGTCTCGTCGTCGAAATTCTTCTTGATCTGCTTGGCGATCCTGCGGGTCTTGCCCGTGTCCGTGCCGAAGAAGAGGCCGATCTTTGCCATGTCCTGTCCCCTGTTGCGGTTGGCGTGCAAGGGAGCCGAGCAGGGGGCGTGCCATCCGGCGCAGGGCGGCCGGATGGCGGTGTTTTGCGGGAAACCCGACAGGACCTGTCGGCTGTCCTACGGTCAGAACCGGGTCAGGTAGGTCTCGTATTCCAGCGGCGGGATGATCGTGGTCAGCTCCTCGATCTCCTTGCGCTTCACCGCGACGAAGACGTCCCGGAACGCCTCGCCGAAGATCTCGGCGGCGATCTCGGATTTGGCGAATCGATCGACGGCCAGTTCCCAATGCGCGGTCAGCGGCTCCGGCGGCTCGTGCTCCTCGTCGATCATCGGCCCCGGTTCCAGCCCGCGCTCGATGCCGTAGAGCATGCCGCCGAGGATCGCGGCGATCACCAGATAGGGGTTGGCATCCGCCCCGGCGATGCGGTGTTCGAGCCGCGCGGCGACGCCGCTCGATTCGGCCAGCCGCACCGCGACGCCGCGATGGTCGAGTCCCCATTCCGGAGCGTTCGGCGCGAAGCTCAGCGCGCCGAAGCGGCGGAAGCTGTTCATGTGCGGTGCGAAGATCGCGTGCAGGTCTCGCATCGTCGCCAGCGTGCCGGCCACGGCCGAGGCCAGCAGGGGCCCGGGCTCGCCCGTCTCGTCGAAGATGTTCTTTCCGTCCTTGTCCAGCACCGAGACATGGACATGCATGCCCGAGCCCGGCTCGTCGCCATAGGGCTTGGCCATGAAGGTGCCTTCGAGCCCGTGGCGGCCCAGCACGCCGCGCACCGCCCGGCGGAACAGCACGGCATTGTCGCCCGAGCGCAGCGCCGGGCCGTGATGGAAGTTCACCTCGAACTGGCCGGGGCCGTATTCGGCGGTGACGGTGTCGGTCGGGATGTTCTGCGCGGCGCAGATGTCGCCGATCTCGTCCAGCCAGGCAGCGGCGCGGTGCATGACCTCCATGTCGTAGTTCTGGGCCGGCGGCGTGCGCTCGGGCGGCTGCGGCGGATGGTCGACGCTTTCGCGGTGCTCGAGCGCGTAGAATTCAAGCTCGGGCGCCACGACCGGGGTCCAGCCCCTGGCGGCGAAGCGCGCCAGCACCTGCTTCAGCAGGGTGCGCGGGCTCAGATCCGAGGGCTTGCCCAGCTCTTCCTCCAGATCGACCAGCACCTGCGCGGTGGGGCGGTCGGCCCATGGCACCGGCAGCAGCGTTCCCGGCACCGGCACCAGCACGCCGTCGGGATCGCCGACGACGATGCCGAGGCCGGTCTCGGTCACCTCATGGCCGCGGATCGACACGGCGCAGGTCGAATAGGGGATGCGGACCGCGCCCTTGGCGATCTTCTTCCACTGGTCGCCGGGCATCCACTTGCCGCGGAAGATCCCGTTCAGGTCGCAAAGGAGGAGCTCGATGCGCTCGGGCTCTCCGTGCTCGGCGCAATAGGCCTTGTACTCTTCTTCGAATGTCACTTCTGGCCTTCCCGTTCCTCGATCTCCCGCCGCGCAATCTGACTCTTCGAGACGAGGGCCGCAACCACGACCCCGACGGCAACGATGGAGATCAGAATGGTGGACAGCGCATTGATCTCGGGCGAGACGCCCAGGCGCATGGACGAGAATATCTTGATCGGAAGCGTTGTGCTAGAGGGACCAGAGGTGAAGGAGGCAATCACCAGGTCGTCGAGCGACAGGGTGAAGGCCAGCAGCCAGCCCGAGATCACCGCCGGGGCGATGATCGGCAGGGTGACATGGCCGAAGGCCTGCATCGGCGAACATCCCAGATCCAGCGCGGCCTCTTCCAGCGAGCGGTCGAAGCTGACCAGCCGCGAGGAGACCACCACCGAGACATAGCACATCGAGAAGGTGGTATGCGCCAGGATGATGGTGAGGATGCCCCGGTCGAGCCCGATCGCGATGAAGAGCAGGAGCAGCGACAGGCCGGTGATCACCTCGGGCATCACCAGCGGCGCGTAGATCATCCCCGAGAACAGCGTGCGGCCGAGGAAGCGGCGCTCGCGCACCAACACCCAGGCGGCCATCGTTCCCAGCACCGTCGCGATGGTCGAGGAGACGACGGCCACGCGCAGCGTCACCCAGGCCGCGTCGAGGAACTGCTCGTTGCGGAGGAGCTCGCCGTACCACTGCGTCGAGAACCCCGCCCAGACCGTCACCAGCCGCGAGCTGTTGAAGCTGTAGACCATCAGGAGCAGCATCGGCAGGTAGAGGAAGGCGAGCCCCAGCGTCAGCGTGGTGACGTTGAAGACGGACATGCTGCGTTTCATGCGTTCTTCTCCTCGTTGCGCTGGAACAGCACGATCGGGATCACGAGGATCAGCAGCAGCACCACCGCCACGGCGGAGGCCACCGGCCAGTCGCGGTTGTTGAAGAATTCCTCCCACAGCACCTTGCCGATCATCAGCGTCTGCGATCCGCCGAGGATCGAGGGGATGACGAATTCGCCCAGGGAGGGGATGAAGACCAGGAAGCAGCCGGCGATCGCGCCCGGGCGCGACAGCGGGAAGGTCACCCGCCAGAAGGCCGAGATGCGGGTGCAGCCCAGATCCTCGGCGGCCTCCAGCAGGCTCTCGTCCATCTTCTCGAGCGTGGCGTAGATCGGCAGGATCATGAAGGGCAGGTAGGTGTAGACGATGCCGATATAGACCGCGGTCTGGGTGTTGAGGATGCTCAGCGGCGTGTCGGCGAGCCCGAGCGCCAAGAGCACCTGGTTCAGGTAGCCCTCGCTCGAGAGGATGCCGATCCAAGCATAGACGCGGATCAGCGCCGAGGACCAGAAGGGCAGGATGATCAGCATCATCAGCAGCGGGCGCCATTCCGGCCGGGCGCGCGACATCGCATAGGCGACCGGATAGCCGATCAGCAGCGTGAAGAAGGTCGAGACCGTGGCGATCCAGAGCGAGGAGACATAGGATTTCCAGTAGAGGTCATCCTCGGCCAGCCAGGTGAAATTCTCGAAATCGAGCTCGGAGAAGAAGTCCCGGATCCCGGACCAGCCCGCGGCGAGGTCCAGCGTCGGCATGTAGGGCGGGATGGCGATGGCGGTGTCCGACAGCGCGATCTTCAGCACGATCAGGAACGGCACCATGAACAGCGCCAGCAGCCACGCATAGGGAACGGAGATCAGGACCAAGCGGCGCGGGTTCAGCTTCATGAGGTCAGCACCACCCCGGCATGGCGGCTCCAGCTCAGCCAGACCCGGTCGTTCCAGGTGAAGCGGCTGGCGGCATAGCGCTCGGCATTGGTCATGAGCGCCTTGATCATCTGCCCGCTGTCGAGCCGGACATGGTAGGTGCTGACATCGCCGAGATAGCCGATATCGACGATCGTGCCCTCGACGGAATTGATCCGGTCTGGATGCGGCTCGGCGCCGACCCAGATCTTCTCGGGGCGGATGGCGTAGAACACGCTCTGTCCCAGCGCGACCTCGGTTCCGCCGGTGCGGGTCATCACGGGTTTCTGGCCCTCGGCATAGGCGATGCCGATTTCCTCGCCGAGGCTGTCGACGCGGCCCTCGATGATCGAGACCTCGCCGATGAAATCCGCCACGTAGCGCGAATTCGGCGTCTCGTAGATATGCTGCGGCGTGTCGATCTGGCAGAGGCGGCCGGCATCCATCACCGCGACGCGGGAGGCGACGGTCATCGCCTCTTCCTGGTCATGGGTGACGATCACGAAGGTCGTGCCGGTCTTCTCCTGGATGTCCATCAGCTCGAACTGGGTGTCCTGGCGCAGCTTCTTGTCGAGCGCGCCCAAGGGCTCGTCCAGAAGCAGCAGCTTCGGCCCGAGCGCGAGGGAGCGGGCGAGCGCGACGCGCTGGCGCTGGCCGCCGGAAATCTGGTGCGGCTTGCGGCGGGCGAACTGGTCGAGCCGGGTGAGGCGCAGCATTTCCTCGACGCGCGCCTTGATCGTGTCCTTGTCCTGGCCTGCGCGGCGCAGACCGAAGGCGATGTTGTCCCAGACCGAGAGATGCGGGAACAGCGCGTAGCTCTGGAACATCATGTTCACCGGGCGCTTGTTCGGCGGCACCGGCGCGATGTTCTGGCCGTCGAGCCAGATCGTGCCCTCGGTCGGCGTCTCGAAGCCCGCCAGCATCCGCATCAGCGTGGTCTTGCCGCAGCCCGAGGGGCCGAGCAGGGCGAAGAATTCGCGCGGATAGATCTGGAGGTCGATCCCCTGCAGCGCGGTGAAATCTCCGAAACGCTTGGTGACGCCCTCGAAACGGATCAGCGGCACGGCGGCCGGGTCGGTCCAGGGGGCAAAGGGGGCGGGGGAAGGCTTTGTATCCATGGCAGACCCGGAACGCTTCACATCATTGAAAAGGAAGGGACCGCGCCCTTGCGGCGCGGTCCGGCCGCCAGGCTCAGGTGCCCGACTTGATCTTGGTCCAGAGCCGGGTGACGACCCGGTTCACCTTGGGATCATAGGCGGTGACGGTGTAGAGGTTTTCCAGCGTCTCGGCCGAGGGATAGATCGCCGGGTCGCCGATCACGTCCTCGGCGAGGAATTCCTGCGAGGCCTCGTTGCCGTTGGCGTAATAGACGTAGTTCGACGCCGCCGCCATGTTCTGGGCATCCATGATGAAGTTCAGGAAGGCCATGGCGCCCTCGGGATTCGGCGCGTCCGCCGGGATCGCCATCTGGTCGAACCACATCAGCGCGCCTTCCTTCGGCGCGTTGTAGGCGATTTCGACGCCGTTATCGGCCTCGGCGGCCCGGTCGCGGGCCTGCAGGATGTCGCCCGACCAGCCGAAGGCCACGCAGATCTCGCCATTGGCGAGCGCGTTGATGTATTCCGAGCTGTGGAACTTGGTGATGTAGGGGCGCACCGCCATCAGCACGTCCTCGGTCTTCTCGATGACGTCGGTGTCGTGGCTGTCGGGATCCTCGCCGATATAGCGCAGCGCGGCCGGGATGATCTCGGTCGGCGCGTCGAGGAAATGCACGCCGCAGGAGGCCAGCTTTTCCATGTTCTCGGGCTTGAAGATCAGCTCGAGGCTGTCGATCGGCGCGCCCTCGCCCAGCACTTCCTGCACCTTCGCGACGTTCACGCCGAGCCCGGTGGTGCCCCACATGTAGTTGATCGAATATGCGTTGCCGGGGTCGTATTTCGCGGTCCGGTCCTTGATCACGCCCCACAGGTTTTCCGAATTCGGCAACTGCGCGAAGTCGAGCTTCTGGAACACGCCCGCCTGGATCTGGCGCTCGAGGAAGGTGCCGGTCGGGACGACGACGTCATAGCCCGAACCGCCTGCCAGCATCTTGGTTTCCAGCAGTTCGTTCGAGTCGAACACGTCGTAGACCAGCTCCAGCCCGGTCTCTTCCTCGAACTTCGACAGCAGCTCCTCGTCGATGTAGTCCGACCAGTTGTAGACATGGACGGTGCCCTCGGCGGCGAGGGCCGCGGTCCCGCAGAGCAGCGCCGCAGAGAGCGGCAGCAGTGCCTTCTTCATTGTTGGTTTTCCCCATTGAACCCTTGTTCTGCGGTCACTCTGTGAAGATTTCCGGCCCTCCGCAAGAGTGCCCGTGCGACAGTCACGGAATTGCCAAGCGTCATGATTGACACCTGCCGCGTTCCTACGCACGGTACGCATCAGCAGCCGCCGGGGCTTTGCCGGACGGCCTTTCCGTTCGTGATCCACAGGTGAATTCCGTGCCCTCCGACATTGCCGCCGACTGGCGGGAAAAGCTTCCGCTGGCGTTCCAGGCCTATCGCGGCGACCGCCGAATCGAAGAAGTCGAATGCGTCATTCCCGACCTCGTCGGGCAGTCCCGCGGCAAGGCGATGCCGTTCCACAAGTTCAATCCCGAGAGCCGGTTCCATTTGCCGATCTCGCTGTTCTACCAGACGATTACCGGCGAATGGGTCGATATCGAGGAGATCGACCAGCAATGGACCGAGACCGACATCATCCTCGTCCCTGACATGAACACCGCCACCGCCGCCCCCTGGGCGGAGGAGGACGTGACGCTCCAGGTGATCTGCGACCTGCAGACCCGGGCGGGCGAGGTGCTGGAGGTGGCGCCGCGCAACGTGCTGCGCCGGGTGCTCGACCGCTACGCCGCCAAGGGCTGGCAGCCGGTGGTCGCGCCCGAGCTGGAATTCTACCTCACGAAGCCGAATGTCGATCCGAACGAGCCGATCGAGCCCCCGGTCGGGCGCACCGGCCGGCGCGGCACCGGACGGCAGGCCTATTCGATGTCGGCGGTCGACGAATACGGCCGCGTCATCGACACGATCTACGACTATGCCGAGGCGCAGGGCCTGGCGATCGACACGCTGATCCAGGAAGGCGGCGCCGGGCAGATCGAGATCAACCTGCTGCATGGCGACCCGCTGTGGCTGGCCGACCAGGTGTTCTACTTCAAGCGGACGATCCGCGAGGCGGCGCTGAAGAACGGCATGTTCGCCACCTTCATGGCCAAGCCGATGCGCGACGAGCCGGGCTCGGCGATGCATATCCACCAGTCGGTGCTGGACGCGAAGACCGGGCGCAACATCTTCACCGCCGAAGACGGGCGCGAGACGCCGGAATTCTACCATTTCATCGGCGGCTCGCAGCGCTACGTGCAGATGCTGATGCCGCTCTTCGCCCCCTACATCAACAGCTACCGCCGCCTCTCGGGCGGGCTCTCGGCGCCGACCAACCTGGAATGGGGCGCCGACAACCGCACCACCGGGCTGCGCATCCCGTCCTCGCCCGCGGAGCACCGCCGGGTCGAGAACCGGGTGATCGGCATCGACTCGAACCCTTACCTGGCCATCGCCGGCTCTCTGGCCGCGGGCTATATGGGTCTCGTCGAGAAGATCGAGCCGCGCGCCCCCGCGGTCGGCGAGGTCTGGACCGAGATCGGCGAGACCATCCCCGAGGGCGCCTACGAAGCGCTCGCCGCCTTCGAGGAGGCCGGCGCCGTGCGGGAAGTCCTCTCCGAGGAGTTCTGCGCCCTCTATGCGGCCATCAAGTCCGCCGAGGTGAACGAGTTCCGGCAGGAGATCTCTCCCTGGGAACGCCAGCACCTGATGCTCAACGTGTAATCGCAACGCGACGCAAAGAAGACCGACCATGCCCCTGAACCACCTGCCCACCGCCGAGCTGCAGGCGCTTGACGCCGCCCATCACCTGCATCCCTTCACCGATGGCGACGCGCTCAACGCCAAGGGCGCGCGGATCATCACCAGCGCGAAGGGCGTGTTCCTGACCGACAGCGAGGGCGAGGTGATCCTCGACGGCATGGCGGGGCTGTGGTGCGTCAACATCGGCTATGGCCGCAAGGAGCTGGCCGAGGCCGCCATGCGCCAGATGCAGGAGCTGCCCTTCTACAACACCTTCTTCCAGACCAGCCACGTGCCCGCCATCGAGCTGGCCGCGCGGCTGGCCGAACTGTGCCCGGGCGATCTGAACCACGCCTTCTTCAACGGCTCCGGCTCGGATTCGAACGACACCAACCTGCGCATGGTCCGGCATTACTGGGCGGCGAAGGGCAAGCCGTCGAAGTCGGTCGTGATCTCGCGCTGGAACGGCTATCACGGCTCGACCATGGGCGGCGGCTCGCTTGGCGGGATGAAGGGCATCCACAAGCAGGGCGGCCTGCCGATCCCGGACATCGTCCATATCAACCAGCCTGACTGGTGGTCCGAGGGCGGCGACATGACGCCCGAAGATTTCGGCCTGATGCGCGCGCAGGAGCTGGAGCAGAAGATCCTGGAACTGGGCGAGGACCGCGTCGCGGCCTTCATCGCCGAACCGGTGCAGGGCGCCGGCGGCGTGATCGTGCCGCCCGCCACCTACTGGCCCGAGATCCAGCGCATCTGCGACAAATACGAGATCCTGCTGATCGTCGACGAGGTGATCACCGGTTTCGGCCGCACCGGCAAGTGGTTCGGGTCGCAGACCATGGGCATCCGTCCCGACATCATGACGCTGGCGAAGGGGCTGAGCTCGGGCTACATCCCGATCGGCGCCTCGATGGTGTCGGACGAGGTGGCGAAGACCATCAACTCGGCCGATGAATTTGCCCATGGCTACACCTATTCCGGCCATCCGGTGGCCGCGGCGGTGGCGCTGGAAAACCTGCGCATTCTCGACGAGGAAGGCATCGTCGAGCGGGCCGGGGCCGAGACCGCGCCCTATCTGGCGAAGGCCTGGGAGAGCCTCGGGGACCATCCGATGGTGGGCGAGACCAAGATCGCCGGGCTGATGGGCTCGCTGGCGCTGACGCCGGACCGCGGGAAACGGGCGAAATTCGCCGCCAAGGAAGGCACGGTCGGCTATATCTGCCGCGAGCGCTGCTTTGCCAACAACCTGGTGATGCGCCATGTCGGCGACCGGATGATCATCTCGCCGCCGCTGGTGATCTCGCGGTCCGAAGTCGACCTGCTGATCGAACGGGCGCGCAAGGCGCTGGACGAGGCCTTCGAAGAGGTCAAGGCGAAGGGCCATTGGCAGGCCGCGGAATGATCCGGAGCCCGGCGGACGTGCGACCAGCCGCAGGGAGACCTTCGGCCGGGGCGCCCCTCGCGGCAGGCAAGTCCTGCCGGGCGGGCCCGGTTTCCCGGGCGGAGCTGCGCTGATGGATATCCTGAGGATCAACGATCCCGAGGGCGAACTTCCGCGGTCGTGGTATGCTGCGACCGCCGACGCGCCGGGGCCGTTCCCGCCGGCAGAGGGCGAAATCCGGACGGATGTCTGCGTCGTCGGCGGCGGCTTCACCGGGCTGTCGGCGGCGCTGCACCTGGCCCGTGCCGGGCACAGCGTGGTGCTGGTCGAGGCCAACCGGATCGGCTCCGGCGCGTCGGGCCGGAATGGCGGCCAGGTCGGCACCGGCCAGCGGGTCGAGCAGATGGAGCTGGAGAAGCTCGTCGGGATCGACGACGCGCGGAAGCTCTGGGAGATCGGGCTCGAGTCGGTGGCGCTGGCGAAGGCGCTCGTCGAGGAGGCGGGCGGCGATGCGGGCTGGGGGCAGGGCATCATCCATGCCGATCACCGCGCCCGCTATGCCGATGACAGCCGCGCCCATGCCGATCACATGGCGCAGCATTACGGCTACGAGCTGATCCGCTATCTGGACCGCGACGAGATCCGCCACGAGGTGGGCTCCCCCGGCTACCATTCCGGCACGCTCGACATGGGCGGCGCGCATCTGCACCCCTTGCGCTACGCCTTCGGGCTGGCGCGGCTCTGCCTTTCCGCCGGCGTGGCGCTGCACGAGGACAGCCGGATCACCGGGATCGAGGGCACCACGGTCGTCACCGGCCGCGCCCGGATCCGCGCCGAAAAAGTCGTGCTGGGGCTGAACGGCTACCACAACAACCTGCTGCCGGGCCTCGCCCAGCGGGTGATGCCGATCAACAATTTCATCGCCGCGACCGAGCCCCTGGGCGAGCGCGCGGCGGAGATCATCCGCAACGGCCATGCGGTCGGCGATTCGCGCTTCGTGATCAACTATTTCCGCCTCAGCGAGGACGGGCGGCTGCTGTTCGGCGGCGGCGAGAGCTATGGCTACCGCTTCCCGTCCGACATCGCCGCCAAGGTCCGGAAGCCGATGCTGCAGGTCTTTCCGCAGCTCGCGGACGTGAAGATCACCCATGCCTGGGGCGGCACGCTGGGCATCACCATGCAGCGCCTGCCGCATTTCGCCGAAGTGTCTCCGGGCGTGTTCAGCGCCTCGGGCTTCTCCGGCCACGGCGTCGCCATGGGCACGCTGGCGGGCAAGATGATGGCCCACGCGGTCGGCGGCGACCGTGCGGACTTCGACCTGATGGCGGGACTGCCCGCCTCGAAATTTCCCGGCGGCGTGGCGCTCAGGGAGCCGCTCTTGGCCGCCGCAATGACATGGTACGCGTTGCGTGACCGGTTCTAAGGAGTAATGAGATGACCGCACTTCAGACCGACAAGTTCTACTATGCGGGCACCTGGATGCAGCCCTCCGGGCAGGACCGGATGGGCGTGATCAACCCCGCGACCGAAGAGCAGATCGCCGAGATCGCGCTCGGCAATGCCGAGGACGTGGACCGCGCCGTGGCCTCTGCGCTGAACGCCTTCGAGAGCTTCTCGCGCAGCAGCAAGGCCGAGCGGCTGGAGCTCTTGGCCGCGATCCGCGCGGTCTACGAGAAGCGGTCCGAGGAGATGGCGCAGGTCATCACCTCGGAGATGGGCGCGCCGATCCGGCTGTCGCGCAATGCCCAGGCAGCGGTCGGGATCGGGCATCTCGACGGCTTCGTCCGCGCGCTGGAGCACATGCAGTTCGAATTCGAGAACCTGCAGGGCGACCTCATCGTGAAGGAGCCGATCGGCGTCTGCGGGCTGATCACGCCCTGGAACTGGCCGATCAACCAGATCGCGCTGAAGGTTCTGGCGGCGCTGGCGGCGGGCTGCACCATGGTGCTGAAGCCCTCGGAGCTGACGCCGCTCTCGGGGCTGCTCTATGCGGAAATCCTCGACGAGGCGGGCGTGCCGCCGGGCGTGTTCAACCTCGTCAACGGCACCGGGCCGGAGGTCGGCGCGGCGCTGTCGAAGCATCCCGACGTCACCATGATGAGCTTCACCGGCTCGACCCGGGCCGGCCAGCAGATCAGCATCGACGCCTCGGCCAACATCAAGCGCGTCGCGCTGGAGCTGGGCGGCAAGTCGCCGAACATCCTGCTCGACGATTGCGATGTCGAGGCTGCGGTCAAGCAGGGCTGCCGGGCGGTGTTCATGAATACCGGGCAGAGCTGCAACGCGCCGACCCGGATGCTGGTCCCGGCCTCGCTCTACGAGCGCGCCAAGGACGTGGCGAAGGCGGCGGCCGAGGCGACCGAAGTCGGCGATCCGGCCGAAGATGGCCGCCATATCGGCCCGCTGGCTTCGGACATCCAGTTCGGCAAGGTGCAGGCGCTGATCCAGCAGGGCATCGACGAGGGCGCGACGTTGCTGGCGGGGGGCACGGGCCGTCCGAACGGGCTGAACCACGGCTATTACGTGCAGCCGACGGTCTTCGCCGATGTCACCAACGGCATGGCCATCGCGCAGGAGGAGATCTTCGGCCCGGTCCTGGCGATGATTTCCTATTCCGACGAGGACGAGGCGGTGAAGATCGCCAATGACACGCCCTATGGTCTCGCTGCCTATGTGCAGTCGGGCGATCTCGACCGGGCGATGGCGGTCGGGCGGCGGCTGCGCGCGGGCATGGTGCGGCTCAACGGCTCGGATCTGGACTACGGCTCGCCCTTCGGCGGCTACAAGATGTCCGGCAACGGCCGCGAGGGCGGCGAGATGGGGATCGAGGATTTCCTGGAAACGAAATGCGTGTCCCGCCCGTGAGGCGGTCAGGCTGAAGGCCGCTCCGCCGAGGCGGGGCGGCCGTCAGGAAGGGCAGGGGGCCGGTCGGCCCCTTGCCGGGTCTCCGCGGCGCGGAACCGCTCAGTTGTTCGGGCAGGTGCCGAGGCTGCGGCAGGTCGCGCCCGCTGACGCGGCTCACGCGCTGGGTTGCCCGCGGGATGCCGCTGAGGGCCAGGGCGGCCGGGCAGTCCTCCTTCCGGAGGCGGCCCTTCCTGCGGATGGGAATGACCGCCGTGGCGCCACGCACCAAGATCTTCGCATGGAAGCGGCGCGTGCCCAAGGCGTCGCCAGCGGTGCCCGGCATTGCCCCATCGCGGCGCCATCGGACCGCGCCCGACGGGCGAGGGCGCATCCGCTGGCAACCCGCTCGTTGCGGTGCCGATCTTTTCATCCTGCGGTGGCTGGCCGGAGAATTCCGGCAGCTCCCAACTGCCGCCGCCGCGGCTGGACGTAAATTCCGCCGCCCGGACATCGCCGGTCGCCGTGTCCATCGCGAGGTGGAACTTGCAGCAAATGAGCGGCGGTCGTGGCCGCAGTGCGGCCGCGAATGTTCTCATGATCTTCCGCGAGGCGCTCGGCGACGCCAACGTGCTGTCCATGGCCGAGCGCCGGACCCGCTTCGCGGTGCTGATCCGGAACAGCGACCGCAAGCCCGGTCCGGTGGCGGACACGATCATCGATGCCCTTGCCCCTGGCGGTCCGGCGGTCGGGCATCTTGGACGGCAGGTGCGGCTTCGGCGCCTGGCGGGAGCTCGGCACCGGCATGGCCACAGGGCGCGGTAGCCATCGGCCTCGGACCGGCGGCCGCGCGATGGCTCACCCTGCGACCCGCAGGCACCGTGGCAGAAGGGCCAGATCGAGACCCTGAACCGCCGCGTGCGCCGCTGCCTGCCCCGGGACACCGCGGTGTTGGCGCTCCCAAATCGATCCATGAGGTCGATTTGCGACCGCCTCAACGCCTCGCCGGGGAAGTGCCTCGGCGACCGAATCCTGGCCGAAGCTTTCCGCGAAGAACGCGCCAGGCTGATCTGAACCGGAACCGGTGTCGCAACCAGGTTGGAACTCACAGGGAAGGCGAAGAACGTTCAGGTGCTCCGGCCAGGACACCATTGCTGTCCGAATGGCAGATCAGCCCCGGCGCCGGTCGGCAATTCTGCCGCGCCATGCGCATCCCATCGACCGCGGGTCTGTTCCGTAGACGGTCCGGCATCTACCAGCCTGCAATCTCCATCGGGACCATTTCCTTCAAGGCCACAAGGTGAAGGCAGCTCCTGTCCGGATGCCTGGCTCCTCGCCAGATGGCCGACGAGCGCCTCCTGCCGATGACCCGGGAGGTTTTCGAGGCTGGCCACCGACGCCATGGCGCCGCCGCCAGCTCGGCAGGCCCCGATGTGAAAAACTTTCACATCCGCCCTTGATAGAAGTTAAGAGGCTTCACATCTAGGGGATGTGAAAGGAATTCACATCAAGGACACACCAAGGGAGACCAAGATGAACGCAGTCGCTTCCTGGCCCGGCCAGGCGGAACAATGGCTCGACCAGCGCGGCAAGGGCGCCTGGATCGCGGCCATGGTTCTCGGTTTCATATTCTTCTGGCCTGTCGGCCTCGCCCTTCTCGCCTACATGATCTGGAGCAAACGCATGTTTTCCGGCTGCAAGAACGCCCGCAAGATGAAGACCGCCAAATACGCCTTCCAGTCCTCCGGCAACAGCGCCTTCGACGCCTACAAGGCCGAGACCCTGCGCCGCCTCGAGGACGAGCAGGAGGCCTTCCAGGACTTCCTGAAGCGGTGGCGCGGTTGACGGGGCTCGAACCCGCGACCTCCCGGACCGGTGGCGGTCCCCGGCGACTGTCCCGGGACGTCCGGTCTTCGGCAGGCGCGTCGGCCTCGGGCAGCAGCTTTCCCTCCGCCCGCGCCTCGGCGCGCCACTTGGGGAGCGCCGCCCGCGATATCCCGCCCCCAACCGCCAAGCGGTTCCAGGGCATTCGCGATGGCCGCCCGGAGCGATGGCGCGACATGGCTCGGTGTTCGGCGGCAGCATCTCCGCGGGAACCGCCGCCTTCCGTCCCGGCCGACAGGCCATGCGCCATCCTGTCCCGCCCGTCTGAATGCAGGAGGGGGCAGTTCCAGGGAAGGTGAAAAAAGGAACAAGGTGGGATCGTAAGTGGACTCCCGGACGGTCCGCATCAACTGGCGGCCATGCGGGCGCAGCGTAGGGACCGGGCGGTCCGGCTCCGTCTTGCAGAGACTCCAGTCACCTGATATTCCTGCCGTGAAATCGACGCATGGTTGGGACACCTTCTCCTTAAGTCCAGGCCCCATTCAGAGCGTCGATGCCCCTATAGCTCAGCTGGTAGAGCAACTGATTTGTAATCAGTGGGTCCGCGGTTCGAGTCCGTGTGGGGGCACCAATAAAATCAAGAACTTAGAGCCGGTTTTGCGATTTTCGGGGGCCTCTTGCGCTGAGATGGGCGACAATTGGGCGACAAATTTCGTATGCTCCCACAGGGGACGAGGCTAATATGCTACTCCCCTCCATGGTGAGGATTGAAGCTAGAATTTTTCACGGTAAGTTTCCATATTTATTATGTATATACATTAAAGTGAGGTCAGTCCTTAAGCGCATAGGGCGAATCGTTTAGAGTCGGGCTCCGCGCGCCCCCCGGCTGTGCTCCTCGGCCAAGAGGGACCCGTAGCCAAATCCGATCAAGCCGATCAATGCTAGGCGCCAGGCCCCTTCGGCGGCCGTGCCGGTCCCTAGGTGCTCTCACCTTTTCGTTGAGCAACCTGTTACGGGGAGATGTTCCGAAGGGCGTCCCACAGGCAGCCGTGTCCCAAGAACAGGGACAGGAGTGACGGGCTCACCCCGTCGCTTTCCAGCGCCTGCCTCGTCATGGCCGCGCGGGAGTCGTCGGGCGCGATGTTGTTGTCGAAGAGTTCGCTTCGAGGCTGTGCGGCGCCAGCTCTACGCCTTGGACGCTGGCGTTACCGTCGTCCTGTCGGCCGGATTTGGAGCGATCGAGGTGCTGAGGCGGGATGACCTGGAGGCGAAGCCCGTCTGGGACGCGGCGCAGCAGGACCAGCGCCTCGGCGTCAACGGTGGATTTAAATGGGTTTGTTTTGCCGGTGGGTTGCTGCCGTCCGGACTTACGTGTTCCCAGCTCCCACGTTGCAAACGGGGAATTCCGAGAACGGACGGTCGCGTAACGCGAGACATGACGAAGGCTGCCAGGCAGCCGGATGGCAGATCGCGTTAACCATGAATTCGATCTACCAGCTCCATCGCTCCCCGGACTCGTGCCAGGTGTGCCTCAGCATGCAAAAGTGGCTCTCGAAGACCTCCGCGCCGCGATCCGGCCCGCAGGCGGTGAAATGGGTATGCGCGTCGATCGCGCCGGGCATGAGCCAGAGCCCGCCGGCGTCGATCGTCCGGGCCGCCTCCGGTCCGGTTCCCGGGGCATGCAGGCCGTCGATGGTGCCGCCGGTGACGGTGACGTCGAGCGGCTGCGCACCGTCCGGGCAGATGGCGAGAGCGCCGGAAATCCTCAGGTCAGGCATTGGCCGCCTCCGCCAGCAGATCCCGTGTCAGCCCCGCCGGATCGGGCAGCTCCCGGAGCCAGCCGGAGGCCTTCAGCAGCCGTCCGAAACGCAGCATGTCCCCGGCCGGGATGCGGTGGTCCTGCGGCCAGAGCCCGGCCGTGCGGTAGAGATCGACGATCCGCGCGATCACCTCCGGCGCGAGATCGGGGAAGGCGGGGGCGACCGTTTCCGCCACCTTCCCGGCATCCGCCTCCGCGAGCCAGGCCAGCGCCTGGGCGATGGCCCGGGTGAAGGCAGCAAAGGCCTGCGGGCCGGCATCGATCGCTCCGGGCCGCGCGATATAGGCACTCCAGGGCACCCCGCCGGTCGCCCCGGCCAGGCTGCAGAGGGCATGGATTCGCCCCTCGGCCATCAGCGGCGCGGCGGCATGCAGGTGATGGATCGCGAAGTCCATGTCCGAGGCGAGGAAGTCGCCGACGGTTGCAGCGGCCTCCGGCTCCACGCGCTCGGCCGCGATCCCCTGCTCGGCCATGACCGCATCGAAGATGAAGCCCGCCGTGCCGATCTTGGCGAGGTCGAAGACCCGCTGCCCGGCCAGGTCGGACAGGGCGAAGCCAGGGACCGGCTCGCGGGCGAGCACGACCCAGGGGTTCGACCGGACCGCGGCGGCGAAGCTGACCAGCCGCTGCCCCTCTTCCGCCAGCTTCATCGTCACCATCGGCCCGCCGATGGTCAGGTCGGCACTGCCGTCGAGCACCGAGGGGATCTGGCCGCCATTGACGGTCTGGCCGCCCGACAGGCTCTGCACGGCCTCCACCCGGAGCCCCTGCCCGGCGAAGAAGCCCAGCCGCTCCGCAAGCACATGCGGCAGATAGTAGATCCGCGCCTCGGTCGGATCGCCGAGATTCATGGTCAGCCGGTACATTTGGCACCTCTAGATTGTTATACAATCATACAACGCATACTTGGACGGGACGGAACAGGCAAGACCGCGTGTGGCGCGCGCAAAAGGCCGAAGCGCCCTGGAACCGCCCGCGGCGGGCCAGGCCTGCGTTCCGTCGGAATCATGGAGCCGTGCGCCGGGTCTCCCGCGGATTTCAGCCGCAGCACCCCAAGCGGCCGGGCCAGCCTGCCGCCGGGCATGGGCATCGGGCGCGTGCCGCTTTGCCTGTCCGACCACGCGGCCATGGATGCCTTCGTCATCTTGCCTGCCCGGTAACGGCCCCGTGGCCCGCAGGCTGGTGCCCGGCCAGGACCGCGAAGGCTTCTGCGCCGTCAGCTTGCTGCCGTCAGCCGCATTCGGGCGCAAGGGCTTCGAGCTGACCGAGTTCGGCCGCGCGGCGCGGATCATCCTCGGCGGCGACTGCCTCGACAAGGGCCCGAGCAATCTCGCGATGCTCGACGCGCTGGCCGATCTGCGCGCCACCGGCGCCGCGCTGACCATCCTTGCGGGCAATCACGACCTGCGGCTGCGGCTCGCCGTCACCGCCTTGGCTGGCCCGCGCACGCCGATGACCGAGCACATTTTCCTGCGCATGGGCCGCAAGATCCTGCCGGCGCTGCGCGAAGTCTTCGACCGCTTCGTCACGCCCGAGGATCTGGCGGCGCTCCCGGATGACGCCGCCTGCCTGGCACGGCTCTCGCCCGGTCCGGACTGGCCCGCCACCTTCGCGGCCGCCGCGCGGGGACGCCTGCCGGAGAAGGCCATCGCCAAGGAGATCCGCAAGCTCGAAGAGAAACGCGGCCAGTTCGCCAAGGCTCTGGACCGCACCGGGCTGTCGGGCCGCGAATTGCTGGCCGCGGTGCTGAAATGCCGGGACGTGTTCTTCGCCCCGCGCGGCGCCTATGCTTGGTTCTACGAGGAAATGGATGTGGTCGCGCGCATGGGCTCGCTGCTTTTCGTGCATGCCGGGCTCTGCGACCGGATGTGCCGGCTGCTGGCCGAGGGCGGCACCGGGGCGGTGAATGCCGCCTACCGCGCGGGCGCCGAGGCCCCGACGCTCGATTTCTATTTCGGCCCGCTCGCCAACCTGGTGCGGACCAAGTACCGCGCCTCCGACTGGGCGCTCGGCGAGGAGGGCGTCGGGCTCCTGCACCGGCGCGGCATCCACATGGTGGTGCAGGGCCATGTCAACAACCATGCCGGCCAGCGGCTGCTGGCCAAGCAGGGGCTGCTGCATCTCGAGGCCGATGTCACGCTCGACCGCGCCTCGCGCAGCCTCGAGGGGCTCGACGGCATCGGCGCCGGCGCGACCTTGATCTTCCCCAGCGGAGATGTGATCGGTCTCAGCCGCGACTATCCGCGTGCCAAGCATTTCGCGCCCGGGCGCGCCGCCTGAACGGAAGGACCGCAATGGCCGACAAGACCACCCGTTTCTCGCATGACTCCCTGCAGGACGCGAAGACGATCAAGACCCTGCTGACCGCGCTGTCCAAGGGCTTCTCCAAGGGCGAGTTGACGCTCGGCGACGATGACAGCGAAATGGTGCTGCAGACCGCCGGGCTGATGAACCTGCGCCTGCGCGCCGAGCGCGAGGACGGCGAATGCCGGGTCAGCCTGCGCGTTTCCTGGACCGATCCCGCGGCGGAACCGGCCCAGAAGGGCGCGCCCAAGATCAGCTCCTGAGCGCTCCCCGCAGCGCGGAGCCCTTTGCGGGCTCCGCAGGCGAGACCGCGCCCCGGCGCCGGAGCGGCACCGCTGCTGCAAGGCATCCTGTCGTCCGCTGGGCAATGTAGCAGAAGTCTGCGTCGGGACGTGATGCCCCTTTCCCTGAGGTGGTCCCCAAAATCCGGACACCCGGCTACCTGGCCGGCATCGAGCCCCAGCGCCTCGGAGATGCGCAGCCCGCAGCCATAGAGCAGCGTCACCACCGCCACGTCGCGCGCCGCCACCCAGGGGTCGCGGGCCTGCAGCTCCACCGTTTCCAGCAGCGCCTTGGCGGCATCTTCGGTCAGCGGCCGGGGCAGCTTGCGGGTATAGCGCGGGGACCGGGTCGAGAGCACGGCGGTGACGTCGAAGCCCTCGCGCTCGGACCACCAGTTGTAGAAGCTCTTGACCGCCGAGAGCGCCCGGGCGCGCGACCGCGCGGCCAGCCCCTTGCCGGTTTCGTGCGCCATCCAGGCGCGCATCGCGGTCAGGTCGACCCCGCGCAGGCTGGACGGTGCGGCGCCGCCCTCGAGATAGCCGGCCATGAAGCCCAGATAGTCGCGCAGGTCGCCGCCATAGGCCAGGATCGTCGCGTTCGACGCATCGTCGAGCGCCCTCAGCGAGGTCAGCCAGCGTTCCAGCAGGTCGCGCGTGGCGGGGGGGAGGTCGATCACGCCAGCAGCCCCCGCAGGGTGCGTTCGCAGACCCGGCCGAAGAGTTCGAGCAGGTCGGTCGCGTGGCTCGGCAGGTACTGGTCGGGATCGGCAGCGCCGATCGCCAGCAGCGCGGCGGGGGCGGTGTCGCCCAGCTCCAGCCGGTAGAGCGCCTCGCTGCGGATCGGCCCGCGGCTTTCGTCATGCAGGCGGGGCATTTTCCCGGGGACGCGGCGCAGCGCGATCGGCACCGGGCGGCCGGAGCGCCAGCTGTCGATGTAGCGGGTGATGTCGCCCACGCCCACCGGCACCAGCACCTCGTGTTCGATCGGCATGCGGCCCTCGACCAGGATCCGGATCGAGGCGGCGCGCAGGATGTCCGCCACGTCGCTGCCGAGGCAGTCGAGGAAGGCCTCGAGCTGCAAGGGCGCGATCATCGAGAGGATCGCGCGGTGCACCTGCGTGGTGGTCGAGACATTCTCGTAGGAGGCCGACAGGACGTTCTGATGCGTGGATTCCAGCCGCGACAGCCGGTCCTCCAGCCGCGCGATCGCCAGCCCCCTGAGGTCGATCACGTTCTTGCCGCGCATCCCGTCATCGGCGGCGATCAGCGCGGCCATCAGCTCGGTGTCCTCCAGCACGGCGGCCGCATTCCTGAGGATCTGGTCGCGCACGTCCGGCTTCACGGCGCTCGCCGTTTCGATATGGGTCATCTGCTCTGGTGCCTCGGTCTTCTTGTTTGCTGCGAGGCTACCCCATTTTCCGCCGCAAGGGAATCTCCGAACCCTTGACGGCGCCGCGCGGGCCGTCAGGCTCGGGGCGTGTCCTTCAGAGAACGAGTGATCCGATGTCCGGTTTTCCCCCTGCCGCCCATGTCGTCCCGCTGGGCGACGGTCCCGCACCCGTCGCCGAAGGCGCCTGGCCCGACCGCGAGATCGTCCGCATCCTGCGGCCCGAGCTGCAGGGCTTCGCCGCGGCGCGGCCAAGGGCGCGGTCTTCGCCCCGCGCCGTGTCCAACCCTCGGCCTCGTAGCGCGCCGCGCTGGTTTCGGCGAGGCCGTCGAGCGCCCGCAGCCGCCCCTTGAGCGCCCGCGCCAGCGCAACGTCCTCCATCAGCGGAATGTCGGGATAGCCGCCGGTCTGGTCATAGAGCCGCCGCGACAGGAACAGGCCCTGGTCGCCATAGGGCAGCCCCAGCACCCGCGCGCGCCAGTTGGCCCAGCCTGCCACCCAGGCCGGCGCCAGCCCCGAGGCGCGGAAGCGCAGCGGGAAATAGCCCGCATGGTCCGGCCCTGCCGCCATGTGACCGGCCAGCGCCTTCACCCAGTCGCCCGACAGCTGCGTATCGGCATGCAGCACCAGGATCCACTCGCCCGAGGCCGCCGCCACGCCGCGCGCCAGCTGTCCGCCCCGCCCCGGCGGACCCGGCACGACCACGGCCCCCACCTCGTCGGCGATCTCCAGCGTCGCATCGGCCGAACCGCCATCGGCGAAGATCAGTTCATGCACCAGCCCCGCGGTCAGGGCGGGCAGAACGGCCTGCAACGTGCTTGGCAAGACATCGCCGGCGTTCAAAACCGGCATCACAACCGAAATCGGCGCCGCCATGACCTTTCCTTTCCTGAGCGTTTAGGTCATCTTTGACCCCGAACGCGCCCCTTACCGGGAGACCTAAATTGCTGCCAGACCAAACTCAACGGCCACGGACGGTGCTGCGCATCTCCGGACCGGAGGCCCGCGACTTCCTGCAGGGCCTGATCACCAACGACACCAAGCGGCTCGACGCGGGCGCGGTCTATTCCGCGCTGCTGACGCCGCAGGGCAAGTACATGTCGGATTTCTTCCTGATCCCGGACGGCCCCGACGCGGTGCTGATGGATCTGCCCGGCGGCCAGGCTGCCGCCGTGGCGCAGAAGCTGGCGATGTACAAGCTGCGCGCCAAGGTGGCGATCGAACCGGCGGAGCTGTCGGTGGAGCGCGGGCTCGGGCCAGTCCCCGCCGACGGCTTCGCCGATCCGCGCCATCCCGATCTGGGCTGGCGCCGCTACGGCACCGACCTCGCCGAGTCGCCCGAAGTCGCGCAGGAGATCGAGGCCCGCCGGGTGAAGCTCGCGGTGCCCGAGGCCGGGGTCGAGCTGATCCCCGACGACACCTACATTCTCGAGGTCGGCTTCGACCGGCTCAACGGCGTCGATTTCCGCAAGGGCTGCTTCGTCGGCCAGGAAATCGTCGCGCGGATGAAGCACAAGCTGGAGCTGCGCAAGGGGCTGAAGCGGGTCTCGGTCTCGGAACCCGTGCCGGTCGGCACCGAAATCCTGTCGGGCGGGGTGACCGCCGGCACGCTCTACAGCCAGGCGGAGGGCACCGGCCTCGCCTTCCTGCGCTTCGACCGGGTGGGCGACGCGATGACGGCGGGCGCGGCCAGCGTGGCGGTGCTCGAAGAAGCGTGAGCCAGCGCGGCCAGCGCGGCCGGGTTCTCGGGCTGCGGTCCCAGCCGCCGGCCTCGATCACGGTAACCTTGACCGACGGGTCCGCCGAAAGCCTTTTCGCGAGCACGGCGCCGGCAGAGCCTGCGCCGATGACGATGTAATCCGTCATGTCCTTCCTCCCATGTCATGTCTTCTGCCGCCCGGTCCCGATGCGCCCGGCCTCTCCCGCCGGGGCGCCGACGCTGGCAGCCTCCTCTGGACCGGAGTTATCCATATGCGACTTTCTTCGTCAATGACTAATCTTTACCACGGATGCGCCTTTTCTGCGGACGCAGCGCCATTCGGAGGCCGCAACCCTGCTTCCCGCCCTGGTCAAGTCATTCTGTTGGAACGGGAAATTTCATCCGGCGCAGCGGATGTCCGACTTGACTAACACGTTCATTAATCGCAAATTTTGTTGGAGACAGCGGATCCGCGCGGCCAAGAGACATCCGGCCGGCCCGGGCCTTCCGGCGCAACAGAAGCAGAACGCAATGACACGCATAGATTTTCCGAAGGTACATCCGTACCTTGCCGGAACCATTTTCGGTTCCATCACCGTGCTCATCTGGAGCATGTACAATATCGGCTCGAAGATCGGCATGGCAGACGGGTTCCGCGCCGCCGACCTGGTCTTCCTGCGCTTTTTCGGCGGCGGGCTGGTGATGCTGCCGGTGCTGTGGCTGGCACGCAGCGCGCCTGCCATCCCGGCCCGGCGCTTCCTGCCGCTGGCGTTGCTGGCTGGACCGGCCTTTGCCTTCGTGATCGCCTCGAGCTTCCAGGCCTCTCCGCTGAGCCATGCGGTGATCATCACGCCCTGCGCCTCTATGATGACGGCGAACCTGCTGGTCTGGCTGCTCGACGGAGACCGGCCCTCGCAGCGCCGCCTCTGCGGCATGGGGCTGATGGTGGCCGGGCTGGCGCTGGTCGGCATCGATGCCTCCTCCGCCCCGGAGGAGCTGAGCGGCTCGACCTTTCTCGGCGATGCGGGCTTCGCCACCGGCGGGGCGATGTGGGGCGGCTATACCTATCTGGTCGGCCGCTGGAAGCTGCCGGCACTGCAGGTCGCGTCGCTGATCACGGTGATCTCGGGGGCAGCGGTGACGCCGGTCTACCTGCTGCTTGCCGACTGGCCGGCGGTCGCCGCCTCGGGCTGGGCCGAGCAGGTGCTCTACCAGGGCGTGGGCGGCGGTGCGCTGGCTTTCGCCTTCTTTGCGCTGACGGTGTCGCGGCTCGGCGCGGCGCGGGCCTCGCTGTTCTTCGCGATGGTGCCGCCGATGGCGATCCTGATGGCGATCCCGATGCTGCACAGCATTCCCAGCCAGCTGCAGGTCGCAGCCATCGCGCTGGCGGTGACGGGGATCGGGATGTCGCTGAAGCGCCCGGCCGCGCAAGGCGGCTGACCCGGCGCGCCACAGGAGACGCGCCGGGGATTGAGGGCCGGGAGGCGCCGGATCAAGTCCGGCGCGGGAGCTCCTGCGGCCCGATTTTTCCGCGGTCGAGGACATCGTCCGCGCCACCGCCCTGACCGTCGGTTTCGCGCTGGCGGGCGTCACCATCGGCGGCCTCGCGGGGCTGGTCCTCGCGCCCTTCTACCACCTGCGCGCGGTGCGCCTTCCGGCGATCGCGCTGCGCTCCGTCCATGAGCTGTTCTGGGCGCTCCTGCTGATCGCCGCGATCGGGCTCGGGCCGACGGCGGGGGTGCTGGCCATCGCCCTGCCCTACACGGGCATCTTCGCCAAGGTCTTCGCCGAGCAGATCGAGGAGGCCGACCCGCGCCCCGCCGCCTGGCTGGGGCCGAAGGCGGATCCGCTGACCCGGTTCCTCTGGGCGCGCGCGCCGCTGGCGATCCGGCCGATGTGGAGCTACTGGCTCTACCGCTTCGAATGCGGGATGCGCGCCTCGGCGGTGCTGGGCTTCGTCGGCCTGCCGACGCTGGGCTTCCAGCTCGACGCCTTCTTCAAGATCGGCAATTACGGCGCGGTCAGCGCCGTCATGGCGGTCTATGTCCTCCTGATCGCGACGATCCGGCTCTGGATGCGGCCGCGCGCCGTGCCGGTCTGGATCCTCGCGGCCTTCGGGCTGCTCGCCAGCATCCCGGTGCCGCCGATGGGCCAGGGCGCGCTCCTTCGCGCGCTCCATGACATGGTCCCGGCCCCGGTCCGGAACGGCGACTGGGCGGGGCTGGCCCCTTGGCTCGGCGACCGGCTCACCGGCGAGATCCTCCCCGGCCTCTGGTCGACGCTGGTGGCGGGGCAGATCGCGCTGGCGCTGACCGGGGCGATCGCCTTCCTCGGCTTCGGCCTGGTGGTCCGCGAAGTGGCGGGACGCGCCGGGCGCGTGGGCGCGGACCTCGTGCTGATCCTGCTGCGCAGCTTCCCCGAATACATGCTGGCCTATCTCTTCCTGCAGATCTTCGGCCCGTCGATGCTGCCCGCGGTGCTGGCGCTGGCCCTGCATAACGGCGCGATCATCGCCCATCTGACCGGGCGCGAAGCCGCCGGCGTCACCCGCGAGCTGCGTGCCGATGCGCCGAAGGGCCTGACCCTCTGGGGCTGGGAGCTGGTGCCGCGGCTCTTCGGGCCGTTCCTGGCGCTCTGCCTCTACCGCTGGGAGATCATCCTGCGCGAGACCGCCGTCATGGGCCTTCTGGGCGTCGCGACGCTGGGCTTCTATGTCGACACGGCGATGCAGCAGCTCCGGCTCGACCGGGCGCTGGTGCTGCTGATCGCCTGCGGGCTGATGACGGCGGCGGTCGATGCGCTCAGCCGCGCGATCCGCGCGCGCCTGCGCGCCTCCACGCCGCACGAGGTCAAGCCCGACACCTGCTGACGAAGGTTACTCCGGCTGCTGCGCCACGACCGGGCTTTCCGGCTGGGTCGGCGCCGCCGGGCGGACCAGCTCGTAATGCACCCGCCCGTCCTGGCTCCAACTCCGGATCCGGGGAACCGATGCACCGATTACAGCGAATCTGAGCGCGCCGCCATTGTTTGTGCTCGCGCTCAGGTTCGTGCCGGTCAACGCAATGGCGGCCTCTCGGGTTCCGGCCAGATACGCCTCCGTGAGGAGTGCCCCTTGCATCCGCGCCAAGCGGAGGTCTGCCGCCTGCAGCCCGGTGGAGCTGAGATCGGCGCCGCGCAGGTCAGCATGGTCCGGGGCCCAGCGGGTCAGTGTCCCGCGCTTGGTGCTGCGCTCCGTCGCCCAGGCCTCGGGTCGGGCGCCGCGAAGAAGGCGGCGCAGTCTTCCGCCCCGAGCCGCCGGGACCAGTGCTTGCACCAGACTTCCCGCAGCCTGTCCAGATGCGGCATCTTTTCCGCATCCGAGAAATGCGGCGGGCCGCAGGTTTCGGCATCCAGCCCCTCGCGCGCGCACCATTCGTTGCGGAAGCGGCGCTTGTGGATCTCGCAGGGAAGCCAGTCCGCAGGCAGGGGGGCAGCACCTCTTCGCGGAGGCCGGCGGAGGCGAGCGCGAGATTTGGCGGGACGGGGCTCCGGTCGGCAATCCATGCCACTATCGGCGCCAAGTTGACCGGTCCGAAGCTGTCGTCCACGGTCTTGATCTGCGTCAGCGTCGCCGTCGCCGTCGCGGTTGCCAGCGTGGCGGCGATGGCGAGACCGTGGCGCCATGTGAAAATGCCCTTGCGCCCCTTCAGGTCATCCCGCAGGCGCGACCAGCTGGCAAGGCTGGCATGGAGTGCAAAGAGCGCGCAGGTCAGGGCCGAATAGCTCATCACCCAGTCATGGGCAGGCCAGCTGCGCCACCATGCGTATCCCAGCGCCAGGGGCCCGGCGCACCAGACCAGCAGGATCGCCGTCACCGTGGCGAGCAGGTCGAGCGGGCGGGCCTCTGCCGATCCGTCCTTGCGCCAGCGCAGGACGAGGTCGTTGAGCAGCCAAGGCAGGACATGCACCTCCAGCCGCGTGCCGTTGACATGCGCCGGAGGGACCATCAGCGCGGCGGTGCATTTGCGCACGAAGAGATGCAGGTAGACGTGCAGCGCGGCGCCGAGGATCGGGGCGGCGACGAAGAAGCTGGTCGTGGGGATCGACACGCCGACCAGCGGCAGCTCGGTCTGGCGGCTGTCGAGGAAGAAGTCCATATCCTCGACGCCCAGCAGCGTCACCGTGACGAAGGCCTGATAGGCTAGGAGCCCGAACCAGTTTGCCCGCCGACCCGCGTCAGGTCGTTGATCCGCGCGATGGCGAGGTCCCTGCCGTCCTGTTCCAGGCTGACAGGGAGCGCGGCGCGCGGGCGGCCATGGGGGAAAAGGCGGTTGGTCATAATGTGGCAAGACTGTCGCAGTCCGTGGCTCTGGAAAAGAGAGCTATGGCTGAATTTGGGTGACGCGGCTTGAGGACCGCAGCGGCGGCGCGGTCGTCCCGGACGCGGAACGGGCAGGGTCAGGCGGCCTCGCGCTTGCTGCCGCCGCGGATCACCCGCAGCGCGGCGCTGCCGGAAATCGCGCCGCCGAACATGCCGTGCTGGGTCTTGTCCCAGTAGAACGGCTTGTGCAGCATCTCGAAGAGCGCCTTGCAGGCGGCTGCGCTCGCGAGCGTGAAATAGAGCGGCAGGGTCAGCGCCCAGGGCAGCAGCCTCAGCCGTCCGGTGCGGTGCAGCGCCATTGCCGCCATCGCTGCCATCACCAGTTCGCTCAGCCCGAAGAACAGCGCGATCGCCGCCATCAGCGGATCGGGCACGACCTCCCGCACCGGATGCGCGATGCCGAAGGGAATCACCCAGAGCGACCAGAGCAGCGGGGCGAGCATGAACTGGACCAGCGTGCCGAGGAACATCGCCTGGAAGCCCCAGAACCGGCGCGCCCCGAGTTCGCGCCACAGCAGCCGCGGCTGCCGCATGTGGACTGCATAGGTCATCGCATAGCCCTTCAGCCAGCGCGAGCGCTGCTTGATCCAGGGCCAGGGGATGCAATTGGCCTCTTCCCAAGTGGTCATGTCGAGGATTTCGGTGACATAGCCCGCCCGCGCCAGGCGGATGCCCAGATCGGCATCCTCGGTGACATTGTGCGCGTCCCAGCCGCCGAGGGTTTCCAGCACGCTGCGGCGGAAGAACACCGTCGTGCCGCCCAGCGGCACCGCGAGTCCCAGATTGGCCACCCCCGGGAGCATCACCCGGAACCAGGCGGCGTATTCCATGGTGAAGCAGCGCGACATCCAGTTGAGCCCGGTATTGTAGAAATCGAGGCAGCCCTGCAGGCAGGCGACGCGCGGTCCGGCGGAGGCGAAGCGGTCGGCCACCTGGTGCAGCTGGCCGGGCTCGGGCGCGTCCTCGGCGTCATAGATGCCGACGATGCTGCCGCGGCAGAAATCCAGCGCGTAGTTCATCGCCCGGGGCTTGGTCTTCAGGCGGCCGTCGGGGACGGTCAGCACCCGCATCCATCCCGGCAGCTGGCTGGCCGACAGCGTCGCATGGGTCACGTTGTCATCGGCCTCGACCACCAGGCAGACATCGAGCAGCGCCTCGGGATAGTCGAGCTTTTCCAGGCGCCGCACCAGTTCTGTGGCAATGCGCTCTTCGCGGTAGAGCGGCACGAGGATCGAGATCACCGGCAGCTGGCCGGGGCGGCCGTCGCCATGCAGCTCCAGGATCTCCGCCCCCTGGGGCGGCGTCCCGCGGGCGAAGAGCGTGGCGCATTTCAGCACGGTCAGCCCGGCGAGGCTGAGGCAGGCGACGAGCAGCAGGATGGCGCAGAGCCAGGGAACCGACAGCATCCCGCCGAGCAGGCAGGCCGCGACGGCCAGCCCGGCGCCGGTGCGGAACGGCATTCGCTCGGCGTCAGCCATCAGGCCAGGGCCCGCGACAGCGCCGATGCCGACGGCTTCATCGAGCCGGGGCTCTGGACCGGGATCGGCCGGGCGCGCTCGGGCTGCGGGGCGGCGCTGGTCGGCTCGGCCGACCAGGTGCTGACCAAACTCGAGCGCTACCGGAAGATGGGGATGCGCGCCTTCATCCTCTCGGGCTATCCGCATATCGACGAATGCGAACAGGTCGGCCGCCTGGTGCTGCCCCATCTGAAGACCTGCTCGCTGCCCCATGAATACGGGCGGGTGCCCGCCGCGCCCCCCGCAACCCCTCTTGCCGCCGGAGTCCGCCGCTGATGGAACGCGTGTCCCTTGCCCCCGACCTGACCTTTTCGCGCCTCGTCTACGGCATGTGGCGGATCGGCGACGATGCCGACACCTCGCCGAAGCATGTCCAGGCCAAGATCGAGACCTGCCTGGCGCAGGGCATCACCACTTTCGACCAAGCCGACATCTATGGCGGCTACACCGCCGAGGCGATCCTCGGCGACGCGCTGCGTGCCGCGCCGGGTCTGCGCGAGCAGATGGAGATCGTCACCAAATGCGGCATCGTCGCGCCGGTCGGCCGCCATGCCGATGCCAGGGTGAAGCATTACGACACCAGCCGCGCCCATATCTTCGCCGCGGTCGATCATTCCCTGCGGGACCTCGCCACCGACCGGATCGACCTGCTGCTGATCCACCGCCCCGATCCGATGATGGATCACGAGGAGACCGGCCAGGCGCTCGACGACCTCGTGGCTTCGGGCAAGGTGCGCAGCGTCGGCGTGTCGAATTTCCGGCCCTGGGATGTCGAGCTGCTGGAGTCGCTGATGGCGCAGCCGCTGGTCACCAACCAGATCGAGATCTCGCTGTCGCGGGTCGCGCCCTTCACCGACGGCGACCTGGCCTTCCACCAGCGCCGCCGGGAAGCGGTCATGGCCTGGTCGCCCCTGGGCGGCGGCAGCCTGATGACCGGCAAGGGCCATCTCGCCGACATCATGGACGATCTCGCCCGGCAGCACGGCACCGACCGCGCCGCCATCGCGGTGGCCTTCCTGCTGGCGCATCCCGCCAGGATCCTGCCGGTGCTCGGCACCAACAGCCTGGAGCGGATCGCCCGGATCGGCGAGGCGGCGCAGGTCGCGCTGGGACGCGAGGACTGGTTCCGCCTCTACGAGGCCGCGCTCGGCCGCGAAGTCGCGTGACCGGCGCGACTTTTTTCGCGCCAGGGTAGGGCGCTCCGCCCCGGCATGGGCTATGAGGAACCCAAACGTGGTCCCCCGGGGGAGGAAATCGGATGAAGCCGTTGATCGCGGCGGCGCGCCTCCTCGGCGCCGTCAACAGCGGGCTGCTGGCGGCCGGGCGCTGGCTCGGCGTGGCAGCCATCGCGGCCATGGTCGCCGCGACCCTAGCGCCGCGGCCTCCGCCAGAGCCTTCTCCTTGCGTCTCAGCTCGCGCTCATCCGGCGGGCAGACAGTCCCCCGGATCGGTATGATCGGGTCTGCACCGTGCTCGAGGATCGCGGCACGGCAACGGCGTGTATCGCAGGCGCCATCGGCAGTGACCGTCTCGATGTCTTCTTCTTCCGGGATCTGCGTCAACAAATCAGGCAGGCCGGGACTGTCACCCTGCCTGCCCAAGGTGAACCCGACTGCACGAATATCGCCTGTAGCGGTGTCCATTGCCAAAAGCACCTTCCGCCATTCGCGCCTGCGCATCGCACCGTGCTTGAACGCCAGCCACTCACCGTCGCCACGAAAGCGAATGCGGGTGCTGTCGATCAGCAGGTTCAAGGGAGCGCCGGAACCCCGATATGGGGTCTGCACGGCGATCCGAGCCTGGTGCCCGCACAGGCTCGAATAGTCCGGTACCGGCCAGTCCGGACCCGCCATTGCCCTTCTGGTCCGCCTGGGCTGGTTCAAGCGCGTCCACGGCAAGTCTCTGGATGCCCGGCAAACCCTGGCGCTGCTGACGGCGCGGACCTTCCTGGTGGAGAAAGTCAGGGCAGCCGAGAACTCCTCGCGGGCCGCGCTGCGCAACTTCGGGCTGAGGACCGGCTCCGTGACCCGGAAGACCTGGGAAGGACGGGCCCGCGACCTTGCCGATGGCCATGACATCCTCGAAGGCCTCGTCGGGGCCATGCTGCGGGTGCGCGCCTTGCTGATCGCCGAACCGGACGCGCTGGACGGCCAGCTCACGGCACTCGCGAAGTCCGATCCGGTGACCCGGCTTCCGATGACGATGCCGGGTGTCGGCGTCATCGTGGCTCCGGGCTTCCGCAGCGCGGTCGACGATCCCGGCCGCTTTCCCGGTCCCGCAACGTGGGTGCGTGGCTCGGACTGACGCCGCGACGGTGGCAGTCCGGCAAGACCGACATCGCCGGCCGGCTCACCAAGGCGGGGATGCCCGCGTGCGCAGGCTGCGCTTCGGGGCTGCCGCCGTTCCGGCCGGGTGCGCATCCTGTCGCCGCTCGAGGCCTGGGGCCTGCGGATCGCGAAGGGGACCTGCACGAAGAAGGCCATCGTTGCCGTCAGCCGGAAGCTTGCCACGATCCTGTTGGCCATGTGGAAGACCGGCAGCAGATCGGCGATCTGTCCGGTCCGCGCCGCGGCATCGGCAGTCGCCAGGCGATCCGTCCCCCCGGACGGCGCGCTCGTCCTCCGCGCTCCCGGAACACGGTTTGCTGCGCCGGGCGGGCGAAGCGCAGGGCCGCCGTCCAGCCCGTCCGGATCTCGCCTTCTCCCCTGGCGGATTTGCCGCTGACGCGGACCGGCCCGACCTCCCGGACCGGCCCGGCCATGGCGCGGGAGCGCCCGATCCGGCGATCCGCGCCCGGATCCGGCGGATCGCGGCGCTGCCGGACGTCACCCCGGAGGCCGCGAGCCCGCTCCCGGCCTGAGCGCATTGGGACCGAAAGAGCGGCCTCCTCCCCGCGCCGCCGGGGCAGGTCCGGGAAGGTGGCAGGTACCGGCCGCCGCCGGTCGATCTCCAGCCGGAAGAGTCGAAACGGTTGTCGCAGCCGATGAGGTCGCGGAAGAAGGATTCCGCTTGGCCGACGCCGACGAGGATAGCCGCCATGCCCCGATCGCGGCCAACCGGCATCTCCTTGCAGTCATCGCCCAGCAGTGCCGCGCAGTCGATGCCGAAGGCCTTGGCCTCGAAGAATGCGCTGCGGCACGGATGCGGTTCGCCGCGGGATTCCCGAAAGTGCGGGCATCGGAGGGCGGCCGGGTCTGCCGGAACAGGCAAGCGTGGCGCCCGGACCAGCGTTGCGCGGAGCGGCGCGCCGAACCGGACAGGCGCTGCATCTGCAAGTTCGGGCTTGGCGCCGCCGCCCTGCGCTCCGGCCCAGGGCATTGCCGTCAAGCGATGGCCCGGGCTGCTGCGTAGCCGGACAGCGTCAGTTCCGGATTGTCGAGCCAGTCCCCGGCATAATAGGGCGCCAAGGGACCATAGGCGTCGAACAGCCGCCGCAGGTCGCGCACGGCATCGCCGCCCTCTTCGGGCAAGGGATTGGCCATGTCGACACGGATGTCGATCAGCGGCCGCTCGACCCCTGCGGTGCAGATCACCAGGCCGGCCGAGCGCTGGCCGATGGTCTCGCCCCCGGCGGCATAGCCCGCCTCGATCGCCTGCACGAGGCGCTCGCCGAAGCCGCCGCCGCCGCCCGCGGCAAAGCTGTCATGGATCGCCCCGACCACGCCCGCCCCAGACAGGTTGTTGCCCATAGCGACGAAGCCCTCGCCGACCAGATGCCCGGTCCAGACCGCGCCATGCGACGGGCTGTGCGCGGCAGCGCGGCCATCGGCGGTGACGATGCCGATCTGGCGGTAGTCGAAAAACCGGTCCTTCTGGCGCAGCGCGCCGAGGATCTGCTCGGGCGGCCAGCCCTGCCCGGCCAGCTTCAGCCCCGCGAGGCCGTGGCGCCAGTCGGAATGGCATTGCGACGAGATCGCCGCCACGCCGCCTTTCACATGCGGACATCGCGAGGCGACGCCCAGCGGGCTGGTGGCCAGGCAGATCCCGAGATCGCCGGTCTCGGCGTCGCGGGCGACGATGGTGAAGGTCATTGCGGAACTCCTCTGGAATGGCAGCGGGACGGGGCGCGGCTCAGAACGGCCGCGGCGCCACCGAGCGGGCGGCGTAGATCTCGACGAGCGGAAGGTATTCGCGATGCAGCCGCCGCAGGTCGGCCAGCGCGTCGCCCGCTGTCACCGGCGCGCGGCGCCCGCCTGCAGGCGGGTTCGCGATCATCCTGCCGGACTGGCTGCAGGCTCCGCTGCGGGCCGTTCTGTCGGGGGGCCATGATCCCGCCTATCTCGAGGCGGAAGCGCGGGCTTTTCTCCGGGACCTGCCGGGGACGGGGCGCAGCCCGCGTCCGGGACGGATCACGCAGGCACTGGCTGCGGCGCTCGATGCGCAGGCTTGCGACACCGGCCTTGCCGGGCTCGTGCTCGGCGCTGATCCGCGCACGACACCGCAGCTGTACTACCTCCAGACCGACGTGTCCGCGCTGGATGGCGCCTGCCGCACGGCCATTGCCGCGTGGTTCGGCGAGGCACCGCCGTATCCGGTGATCGTGCCGACAGGCCCGAAGACAAAGGTCGGATCGCGCCGCGTGCCGCCCGACAAAAAGGTTGCCGCGTATTTCCGGGAGCGCGGGGAGGCCGCAGCGGACGCGGCCCTCGGGCTGCAGCGCGGCAAGCCGTCCGCGGCCCGCGAGGTCCACGGAGCCTTCGCGGCGCATGCCGCCGCGGTGCTGCTGTGGTGTCTCGGACGGCGCCCACATGGCGAGGTTCTGCCCAAATTGCAGGAGCTTGTCCCTGGCGTCGCGCATGCCGCAATCAGGATCGTCGACAAGGGCAATCGCTCCGTCGATGACGGCCGCTGGCTGCCGCTGCCTTCCCTGGCGGCTGTGACGATCCGGGAAATACGATCGCAGCTGGACCATGTCATCGCCTGGGGGCGCATGTTCTCGCCGCAAGCCGTCGCCTATGCCCGGCGGGCGCAGGCCGGGGAGGTGTCGCCGCTGTTTCTGCTGCCTGATGCGGGCGGAACGCCGGTTCCGCTGCGCTGCAGCGAACACTGGGAGAGCGCGCCGATCCCGCGGTTGCCGCGCAACTGCTTCCGGCATGGATGGCGCAGCCGGATGACGCGGGACGGGGTCGCCGGGTGGCGGATCGATGCCTGGATGGGGCATGGCGGCTGGAGGTCCGCGCCGCTTCTGAGCGGATCGGCTTTCGCCGCCGGCGACCTCGACGGGATCGCGCAATGTATCGACGGGGTTGCGGCGGAACTCGGGATCACGGCGCCGATGGCGCGGAGGTTGCTGCCATGACGGGGCACTTCAGCGACGATCGGCTCGCGCAGGTGGTCGCGCGCCTGGCGGACCGTCTGCGGCCGGACGACCACGAGGCGCTGCGCGCGGCAGAAGAGGAAGCGAGGTCCGATCTGGCCGCGGCGGCTCCGGACCTGTCCGCCGCGGATGTGCAGAGGCTGGCGAAACTGGCGTTGGACCGGGCGGAGGATGCTCTGGGATGCCGCATTCCACGGGCGCGGCGCAAGCCCGCCCCGGCTCAAGGCCTCCGCCAACGGCCGGAATGCCGGAACCGGAAAGGCCGCCGCTGACGCGCCGCTTGCGGCGCTCGAGCCGAATGCCGGCGTTTCCGGCAGCCGAGACGCGGACGGCGCGCCGCCCTGCCGGAAGCGGCACGTCACCAGATGACTCCCGACTCGGCCGCCGCTCGGCCCTCTTCCGTCAAGCTCCAGCCCAAGTTTTGTGCTCCCAGGCAGAATTCCGGCGATTTGATCGCCAGTTTCCGGCACGTCCCTCCGTGTCCCGCATCCTGGATTGACCGCTTTCCCGCAGAACTACCACACTGGGATACCAGTTGCAGGAAGAGGCTTCCATGTTCGACGCCATCGACGAGACCCGCCAGGACCTGGCTGCCGTCTACCGGCTGATCGCCCGGTTCGGCATGGATGACCTGATCCATACCCATGTCTCCGCCCGGCTGCCCGGCTCGCCCGGCCATTTGCTGATCAACCGCTACGGAGACCTGTTCAAGGACGTCACCCCGGAAAGCTTGGTGGTGATCGATCATGACGGCCGGCAGGCCGAAGGCGCGCCGGTGCCGGTCAACACGGCGGGCGCGGTGATCCATTGCTGCATCCATGCCGCCCGGCCGGATGCCGCCTGCGTCGTGCATTGCCATACCCCCGCGGGTGTCGCCGTCAGCTCGCTCGAGGAAGGTCTCCTGCCGCTCAACCAGACATCGCTCCTGTTCTACGGCCGCGTCAGCTATCACGAGTTCGAAGGCATCGCGCTCGACAGGGACGAACAGAGCCGCCTGGTCGCAGATCTGGGCAGCAACCGGGCGATGATCCTGCGCAATCACGGGCTCCTGACCGTGGGCCGCAGCATCGGCGAGGCGTTCTCGCTGATGTACAATCTCGAGATGGCCTGCCGGATGCAGATCATGGCGGCCTCGACCGGCATGAAGATGCGCCTGCCCTCTCCCGAGGTCTGCGCCCGTACCGCCGCTCAATACGACTCCGACCCCGACGGCGCTGCAGATCTGGAATGGCAGGCGCTGCGCCGCCTCGCCTGGGAGGACCGGACGCCGTGACGACGACGGTCATGCTCGCCGATCCGCTGGCCTGGGACGACCGCTATCTCGCGGCGTTCCGGCAGCACTGTCCGGAGGTCCGGTTCCTGCGCTGGGACGAGGCCGCGGCGCGGGCGGAGCGCCATGACGTGCTGCTGGCCTGGCAGCTGCCGCCCGAAATGGAGGCGCTGCCGGCCTCCGTGCGCAAGGTCGTCTGCTTCGGCGCCGGGACCGACGGGCTGGACCGCGACCCGCGGCTGCCTGCCGGAATGCCGGTCGCGCGGCTCGTCGATCCCGACCAGGCCCGGCAGATGGCCGATTTCAAAGCCCTGCACCAAAATTGAGTCAGAGCCCAAATGGCTCCCGGCGAGGTCGTCATCCGGATGGAGGGCAAGGTCGACCTTGGGGCGCCGGACGCGACCGGCGGCGGTCCCGATATCCTGATCCGGCCGCGGCGCAAAGCGTCTGCAGCCAAGCGCTTCTGCCACAGGCTTTTCCGGCGCCGGGGAATGCCGAAGTTGAGGACTGGGCGCACCTGACGGTGCATGTCTCGCCGCAGCTTCGGGCCGAGCAATGCGCCGCCGCCGCTCTGCCAGCTCCCGGCGCCCCCGTGGCGGGATGCGACCGATCTCCATCCGGACTGCACCGCCCAGCCTGCAGCCGGAAGGGCGGCCGAAGCGCCGGAATTCGGACAGCGGGTGACAACCAGGCAAGGCCGCCAGTGGAATCGGGGCCTTGGCCGCCAGCGGATTTGCGCAACCGCGCCACGGCAACCGGCACGTCATCTCTGCCGGGTTTGAGCGGCAGCGCCTGTCCCGGAGAAATGCCGCCCGCTTCCGGCACCCCCCTGCGCGGAAGCAGATCGGCGGATGCCGTCATCCGGGCCTCGCGGAGGAGCACGTCATGGGTGTTCTAATTAATATGTTGTTTACTTACGGTTGCACCTGCCGCAAGGTAAAGAAATCGTGATTTTCTCGGGGGAGGAATTTTCATGAAACTCTTCATCGACGCCTTTGTCGTTCCGAAAAACCTGCTCGATGCCGTCTTCGGTCCGGGCACGGATGGCGGGTCATTGACGCTGGACCCGGCCGTGCCTGTGCAATTCCAGGATGCGGACGGGCGGATCGACATCTCCGACCCCGCGGCGACGCAGGTCGCAGTGGCGGACGGGAGCCCTGCCGACATCGTCTCGGTGCACTTCGCGGACCTCCTGCCGCCGGACGGGGGCGCCCCGCACCGCCTGGCCGTGATCGCGCGCGCGGGCTCGACGGACTGCATCCTTCTGCCCGTCGACCCGGCAACCGGCCAGGCCGTTGCCGCGGCAGGCATCCTCCCCGGCAGCTATCTCGCAGCCCGCAGTTCCGGACCAGTCGAGGTCACGTTGCCGCCAGCCGCCCCGGTGATGGAGATTGCGGCATCGGCCGCCTCCACCGCCGTTCCGACCGAGGGGCCGGATTCCCTGCCGGGAACATCGGGCGCGGACCTGATTGACGGGCTCGGCGGCGATGACACGATTTCCGGGCTCGGCAGCGGCGACCAGCTCTTCGGACGGCAGGGCCGGGACGACATCTGGGGCGGTGCCGGAGACGACCTGATCGAGGGCGGCGCGCAGGCCGACACGCTCGCCCGCCGCCAGCAGGCCCGGCTCGACGCCTGGCCGGCAGGAGAGGCCGCCGGTCCCTGAAAGGAGCTTGGTCCGCCGCCAGCGGCTTGGCCTGGCGCCGGAGCAGGATTCGGGATGGGCAGATGGGGGCGGCACCCAGCCCGGCGGCCGCGAAGCCGGTGCGGGCGTTTCCAAGCCCCGGTTCCGTCTGGCCATGGCGGAAACATCGCGCCGGACGGACCCGAGGCAAACTGCGTTGGCAGTGTTGCGGAACTCATTTGCCGCGGGGATCCACGTCGCGAATCCCACGGGGCAAGCCCCCATCTTGAGGAAGCAAGAACCTGCCCGCTACCGCACGGCGAACTGGAAATCCTATAACGATGCGTTGAAGCGTGGCGGGGCGCTGCTCGACTGGCCGGACCGGGACATGGCCCGCGCCGAACGCAGGCAAGCCCGGGCGTCCGCCGGTGTTCCCTGAACGACGACGATCAGAAGACGATCCGGGGGAGTCCGGTCCGATCGGCGCAAGCGGCAAATCCTCCGGCGGGGTTCCCTGAGGACCGGGCGGGCGGCGCCCTGCCCGAAGCTTGCCATCCAGGTCCGCCTGATCGTGAATGCCCTCTTCGGACTGCTGCTCCGGCAAGCGGCGGTCATGGTTTCCAGCATCCTCAAGAGGGCAGGGCTGGACTGGCGGCCCCCCTGCTTTTCCATGCTCTGCTGGAGCGTGACGGGACCGTGGCGCCAGCGGGGCCGCGAAAGCCTGTCGAACGATCACTGTCGAGCTATCGTTTTGCCGGGCCCAAGGTCCCGTGAACCTCCTTTGGTCCCCTCTCCGGCATTGCTGCGCAATGCCGTTCCGGGCAGCGGACAGCGCCGGCATCAAGGTCCCGGGCGGCGGCGGGTGGCTTGCGGGGAAGCACGGTATCCGGGCTGTCGCCAGCAACGCAAAGCCCATCTGGCAATGGACACGGGCACCGGCGACATCAAGGCGGCGGAAGTCACCGCCCGCCGCGAGGGCGACAGCCCCGTCCTTCCAGACCTTCTCGACCAGCTTCCGGAGGACGAAGGCATCGGCACAGTCACCGGCGAGCTGCCTGCGGATGCGCTGTCGCCCATCGGGCGCGGACCGATGCGCCGCGATGGGCAATTCCGGGCACCGCTGGCGGCGCCTCCGATACCCGGCGGTGCCACTCGGCGATCCTGGCGCGCGGAGGCACGAGGGTCATTCCGATCCGCAGGACGGCCGCCTCAGGAAGGCGGATTGCCCTGCCGCCTTGCCGTGCAACGGCATCCTGCGGGCAACCCGGCGCCTCGGCCGCGTTCGCCGCGCCGGTGCCTGCTGCGTCCACGCCGCCAAGCGCGGCGACGGCCGCACCGTCGAGCGCCAGCGGCAGGAAGGCGAAGGCGCCGAGCTGCTGCGCCGCGGTCTCGCCGTCATTGTCGGCCAGGATGAGGAAGCCGCCATCGGCATCGATCAGGAACCGGCCGTCAGCCTGCACCACCGTGCCGACATAGGTGCCGTCGACATAGCCCGACATCAGGTTGGAGCCGTCCTCGGCGATCTCCGCCGTGACCACCAGCCGGTGCCACGCATCGAGGCCGAACGCGCCCGCATACTGGCCGGAAATGCCGATGCCGAAGCTGTCGCCGGAGCGCAGCATGAAGAACTCGCCGTCCGAGCCGTTCGACAGGTCGGTCTGGAACAGGCTGTTATAGGACCAGCCGCTGTCCGAGCCGGCATGGAGGTCGAAGATCAGCGTGTAGGTGCCGATCATGCCGGAAAGGTCGCCCGGGATGACGGCAAAGCCGCCTTCCGGGCCCGAGGCCGGGGCATCGAGCAAGGCGATGGAGGACGTGCCGAGCGCCGGCAGGGAAAGGTCGCTGAGGGAGACGATGCTGCTCATGGGAAAATCCTGGAATTGGGGGGAGCCGGGGCTCCGGCACATGTCCGGAGCCGCGCGGGGCATGGATCAGGCGATGTCGAAGGACGCGGGCACCGCGCCGGTCAGGGCGATCTCGCCGAACAGGCGGTTCAGCCCCTCGGCCATGGCCTGCGCTTCGGCCTCGCTGGCGAACTCCGCCTCGAAGCCGCGCGTCACCGCGCGGCCGGCGACCGAAAGCCCGGTGCCGTCGGCGACGGCCCCGGCATCGCTCCCGTCGCCCCAGGCGAGGATGCGTTCGTAGAAATTGGAGGTGCGGGTGACCGTGCCGCCCTCTTCGGCGACGATCGCCTCGACGAAGCGTTCCAGCCGGTCGAAGGTTTCGACCGATCCGCCCATGTCCGGGGTCAGGCCGAACGCCTCCGCCGCCGCATCGTAGAAGACCCGGGCATCGCCGATGTCGAAGCGGAATTCGTCGGGACCGGCGGCCAGCGCGCCGGTGTCCCGCACCTTGGCCAGGACCTCGTCCGCGAAGGCATCGAAGGCCCGCGCCGTCTCGGAATCCGCGAATTTCGCCCGGAACAGCCCGTCGACCGCATCGCCTCGGATGGTGACTCGGGTCTCGGCGAAGACCAGCGAATTGACCTGGGCGCCGCCCGCCAGCGCGGCGTCATCGATCTCGCCGCGGAGCCGCACCGTGCCGCCGAAGGCCTCCGCCGCCGCTGCGAGCAGCGCGTCGATGCTCCAGCACCGGAAAGGCGCGGTGCGGCAGGTCGCGGAACGCCTCCGCCGCCGCGACGATCTCGGTTCCGGCATCGAGCACCGCGACCTCGCGCGTCATGTGATGCGCCACCGTGTCCGACCAGCGCTGGTAATAGGCAGCGCTCAGCGCCGGGCCGAAACAGTCCTTCTGCGTGAGGATGCCGACGAGCTGTCCCCCCGCATCCAGCACCGGCGCCGCCGAGACCCGCGCCGCGACCAGCCGGGTCACCGCCTCGCGCATCGGCAGCTCCGGCGCCAGCGCCAGGAACTCGCGGCGCATCACCGCGGCGATCATCTCCTCCGCCATGTGCTATCCTCCGAAATCGTCGCTGAAGATGCGTCCCGGCTCCACCCCGGCTTGGTCGAGCGTGCGGCGGACCGCGGCGATCATCAGGGGCGGGCCGCAGAGATAGTATTCGCAGGCCTCCGGCGCCGGATGGCGGCGCAGCGCGGCGCCCAGCGTCTCGTGGATGAAGCCGGTCGCGCCGGTCCAGCGGTCGCCGGGCGCCGGATCGGAGAGCGCCGGGGTCCAGGCGAAATTCGGGCAGTCCCGCGCGATCGCCTCGAATTCCTCCGTGTAGAACAGGTCGATCGCCGAGCGCGCGCCGTAGAAATAGTGCATCTTGCGCGGCGCGCCCGCCGCCACCTGTTCGTGGATCAGCGCGCGCAGCGGCGCCATGCCGACGCCGCCGCCGACGAAGACCATCTCGCGGGACGTGGGCTGGGCGTGGAACTCGCCATAGGGGCCCGACAGCTCCATCGCATCGCCCGGCTTCAGCCCGAAGAGATAGCTCGAGACCAGCCCCGGCGGAACGGTATCTTCCTGCCCCGGCGGCGGCACCGCGAGGCGGATGTTGAACACGGCGCGGCCGCGGTCCCCGGGACGGTTGGCAATCGAATAGGCGCGCGTGACCGGCCCCGGCGCCGTGGCGGTCAGCCCGCGCCAGCCGGCATCGGCCCAGGTCTCGGCGTAGTCCTCCGGCACCTCGATGCGCGAGAACGGCAGACGGTAGGCCGGGACGGTCAGCTGCATGAAGCTGCCCGCGCGGAACTGAAGGTTCTCCTCGCCCGGCAGTTCCAGCACCAGCTCGCGGATCAAGGGCGCCAGCATCCGGTTCGACGCGACGCGGCACTGGCGGGTCTCGACCTCCAGCAGATCGGCGGGCAGCTCGACCGCGACCGGGCCCTTCACCGCGACCTGGCAGGCCAGCCGGACATGGCCGCGCCGCTCGCTGGCCGAGAGCATGCCCCTTTCGGCCGCGCCGGGATCGCCGAGACGAGCGCCACGCCGGCCAGCGCCGCCACCGGCAGCCGCCAGCCGGTGGTCTCGACCATCGTGCCGACCAGAAGCCGCGCGGCCATGCCGCCGATGGAATTGCCCGCCAGCACGTAGCCCACCGCCCGGCCGAGGTGCTCCGGCGCCATCTCCTCGGCCAGCCAGGCCAGGTTGATCGCGGTGATGCCGCCGAGGATCAGGCCCAGCAGCGTCCGGAAGACGAGGAACATCGTCCAGTCGGTTGCCGCCGCCATGGCGAGAAGCAGCACGGCGGTCATCAGCGTGGAGAACAGGATCACCGGCTTGCGCCCGACCGCGTCCGAAACCGGCCCGGTGACCACGAGGCCGAGCGCCAGCGCGATGGTCGGCAGGCTCAGGCTCATCCCCGCGCCGGTCACGCCGATGCCGAATTCCTGCGCGAAGACAGGCATCAGCGGCTGCACGAAGTAAAGCGCCGAGAAGGCCGTCGCGCCGCACATCACCAGCGCCGCGCAGATCCGGGCGAAGCCGGGGCGGCGGTCCTCGAGCGGCAGGACGGGGGCAGCGATCGTGGCGGGCATGGCGGACTCCTTTTCGCCGCCTCTCCTACTGGACGCCGCACCATGCCGAAATTACAATATAGGCAAGTTATCCATGCCGGAATTCTATAGATGGACCTCAGAAGGCTGCAGACCTTCCTCCGCGTCGCCGAGACCGGCTCGCTCAGCGCCGCCTCGGACCGGCTGCGCATCGCCCAGCCTGCGCTGTCGCGCCAGATCCGCATGCTGGAGGACGAGGTCGGCCAGGTGCTCTTCACCCGCTCGCGCGAGGGCATGGCGCTGACCGCGGCAGGAGAGCTGCTGCAGGCGCGGGTCTCCGGGCTACTGCGCCAGCTCGAACAGGGCGTCGAGGACGTGCGCAGCATGGAGGAGGCGCCGCAGGGCAAGGTCGCGGTCGGGCTGGTGCCCTCGGCTGCCGCGATCATGGGCGCGGATTTCGCGCTGGCCGTCCGCCGCGCGCATCCCGGCATCCGGCTGAACCTCCAGCAGGGCTATACCAGCCACCTGCTCGACTGGGTGCATCGCGGCGATCTCGACATGGCGCTGGTCTATCGCGGCGCCGGACAGCTGCCTGCGGAGCAGCTGGTGCGCGAGGAGCTGCTGCTGGTCGGGCCGCGGGGCCATCCGCTGTTGGACGCCCCCGCCGAGATCGCGCGGCTCGACGGCGTGCCGATGGTGCTGCCGAGCGCCGAGAACGGGCTCAGGCTGATCGTCGACATGGCGGCCGAGCGCGCGGGGATGCGGTTGGGCTGGCCACCGGTGCGGGCGGCGGCTCCGGTGCGGCCGGAGCTTCGGGCGGCGCCGGCTCGGGGGCGATCTCGGGCGGGGTTTCCCACTCCTCGACCATTGCCGCGATCATTTCGGAACTGCCCTGAACGGAGACAGCGGCAGAGCCGCCCGCGCCGCCGGAGGCGCCGCCTTCCTCATCCCTCGCGAAGGCGGCAAAGATCGCCAGATGGCCGGCGAGCGCCGCGCAAATGCAGGCGGTGAACTGGATCTGCCGTTTCATTTCGAGGCCGTCACGATCTCGGCCCTGAGGATGCCGGCTGCGGGAAGCTGCGCCATCAGCGCGGCGAGCTTGGCCGCGGGCAGCGCGGCATCGACCCGGATCTGCAGAGGCGCGGCACAGCCGTCGCCGCAGTCGGCCATCGCGGCGGAGACCGCCTGCAGGACCTCGTCGCCGCCGGCCATGTCGCGGAAGCCGAGCTGTCCATCGGCATCGACCAGAAGAGTCAGCTCGCCTTCGGGCTGGGCCTCGCTGCGGGCTTCGGGCGGCTCGACCTCGAAGGGGGCCGGCGGCGCGATCTGCGCGGTCATCAGGAAGAAGATCAGCAGCAGGAAGACGACATTGATCATCGGGATGATGCTCTCCGACGGCTGCCGCTTGGGGGGAGAGGCAAGTCGCATGGCTATTCCACCAGTACCAGATTGGAGAAGCCGGCCTGGCCGAGGGCTTCCATCACCTCGACCAGCCGCTGCACGTCGGCGCCCTCGCCGGCCCGGAGCACGACCGGATCGGTCGCTGCCTCGGTCAGACGGCCCAGCTCGGCGGCCAGGGCTTCGGGCGCCATGGCGACGCCGTTCAGCGCCAGGCTGCCGGCCTCGACCTGGACCAGCCGCGGCGGTCCGGACCAGCCGCCGCCGCCGCCCGCCAGCGTCATCGGGATCTGCATGTCGATGCCGAAGCGCGAAGCGAGCATGAAGAACACCAGCAGCAGGAAGACCACGTCGATCATCGGCGTGAGGCTGGGCCGGCGCGAGCGGCGGGGCTTGGCGAGGGACAGGCTCATTCCGCGGCGGCCCGGTATTGCGGCGCGGCAGTGTCGCGGGCGAGGAAGACGCGGGTGCCGAGGTCTTCGAAGTCATGCGCCAGCCGGTCGCAGACGCTTTCCAGCCAGCTCAGCGCCATGGTGGCCGGGATCGCCACGGCCATGCCCGCCGCGGTGGTCAGCAGGGCTTCCCAGATGCCGCCGGCCAGCATCGCCCGCCCTGCCGCCGCGCCTTCTGCAGCGCGCGGTAGGGCTCCACCCAGGGCAGGACGTCCTGCATCGGCGAGACCGGAAAGGCCCCGGCGATGCCGTCCGGCGCAGCCAGCGCGGCCAGCATGGCCTCCGGCGAGACCGGGTCGGGATGCACCGGACTGCGCCCGGTGCCGAAGCGGATGGCGGCAAGATGCGGCTGGAACACGGGGCGACGGGCCTCTGCAGGTTGCGGGTCTCGCCCCGGATCCTACACGAGTTTTCCCTGCCCCGTCATGACGACCTCGCGAACCGCGCGGCTTTCCGCGCAGCCCGCCCGCCATCCGGGCCGTGTCAGGCCTTGGTGTCGACCCAGTCCGCGAAAGCGTCGACAAAGCCCTGCAGGAACTTGCGTGCGCCCTCGTCGGCAATGCCGCCCTCGGCATCGAAGCTCGAATCGCGCAGGCTCATGTAGACGCCGGGCTGGGTCATCACGGTCATGCCGACCGCGCCCATCAGGGTGATCAGCGACATGATGCCCGCCAGCGCGCCGAGCGCGCCCGGGGTGGCGCCGATCCCGGCGGCCGGCTTGCCGCTCCAGGAGCCCTTGCCATAGGGGCGCGAGCCCCAGTCGATCGCGTTCTTCACCGCGGGCGACATGAAGCGGTTGTATTCCGGCGTCAGCACCAGCACCCCGTCGGCGGCATCGACGATGCGCTTCATCTCGGTGACGGCGGCCGGCGGGTTCTCCCACAGGTCCTCGTTGTAGAGCGGCATGTCGAGATCGACATAGTCGAATTTCAGCTTGCCCTCGGCCAGCTTCTCCAGCGCTTCGGCGAATTTGCGGTTGATCGAGTCGCGGCGCAGCGATCCGACGAGTACGGCAACAGTTTTCATCACGGGCTCCAAACGGATAATTGTTAAGCTCTGGCCCCCTAGATATTCCGATGTACGGGAAAGAAAACCGGCACTTATGTGCGCAGGCGAACACAGATCGGCGCGAAACGGGCATATCTTGGTCCGCCTGCGTGCCCGCAGGGGGTTGAAACCTCCGTTTGCAACGCGTAGATGACCGCTCGAGAGGTTGGCGCGGGCAGGCACCTCGCCAACCCGGTCAGGTCCGGAAGGAAGCAGCCGTAACGAGCCCCGCTTGGGTCGTTGTCCAGCCTCTCACCCCACCCCCCTCTAGCGCCATGAAAATGCAGGAAACTCCTGCACTCCAAGGGCCTCTGCCACAAATCCTGCTACAAACGTGGTCGAGCGCGACGGCGAGACCCGGCTGGCGCGCGCCGCCACCCGGCGCGGCCTGCCGCTCTGCCTCTCCACCCAGTCGGTCACGCCGATCTGGGCGATCCGCGAGGCGGTGCCCGAAGCGCGGATCTGGATGCAGCTCTACACTTGGAACGACAAGGAGCTGAGCTACGGGCTGATGCGCCAGGCGGCCGATGCGGGCGCCGAGGTGCTGGTGCCGACGCTCGACACGCCGATCGCCATCCGCAAGGACTGGAACAGCCGCCGCGGCTTCGGCATGCCGTTCCGCTGGCGCGCCCGCACGGTTCTGGACGTGGCGCTGCACGCGCCCTGGGCGATGCGGGTGATCCTGCCCGAACTGCTGAAGGGCGGCATGCCCGCGCACGGCCATTATCCCGCGGAAAGCCGCCCGACCCTGACCCACGCACCGGACGACGCCCGCATCGGGTTCGCCCCGCCGCGCGACTGGGACGAGATCGCCCGGATCCGCGACCGCTGGCAGGGCAAGCTGGTCCTGAAGGGGGTCTGCGCCCCGGAAGACGCGGAAAAGGCGGCGGAATTCGGCGCAGACGGGATCGTCGTCTCGTCCCATGGCGGCCGCAATTTCGATGCCTGTCCGGCAGTGATCGACCTGCTGCCGCCGATCTGCGCGGCCGTGGGCAGCCGCGTGACGGTGCTTGCCGACAGCGGCGTGCGCCACGGGCTCGACGTGCTGAAATACCTGCATGCCGGGGCCGCGGGCGTGATGGCCGGCCGCCTGCCGCTCTGGGGACTGGCCGCGGCAGGCGAGCCCGGGGCGGAAACTGCGCTGGCCGGGCTGCTCCAAGAGCTGCAGGAGGCGATGATCCTGTCGGGGCTCGACCGGGGCGACCTGCCCGGCATGGCAGCGCCGCAGCACAAGGACGCCGCCTGAATTCCGGGCAATCCGGCAGCCCGGCACCCTCAAAGGATGTTTTTTTCGTATAGGCTACGATTTTTCCTTTGATGGATGGACTGCCGGACGCAGAACGGGAGGCAGGACAACAGGAAGGACCGCCCCCATGCAACTCTCGGGCATCGTCACCGCAACGCCGACCCCGCTTCTCGGGACCGGCCGGATCGACCGCAAGGCTGCCGCCGATCTGGCGAATGCGCTGGTCGCGGCCGGCACGGAGGGGCTGGCCCCGATCGGCGGCACCGGCGAGGCCACCGCGCTGACCGCTCCCGGGCCGCGGTCCGGGCCTCAATTGGTGCGCGTGTGCCGCATCGGGACCTGGCGCCCATGCCAGGAGGCCTGAGCTCGCCCGAGCCGCCGCCGGCGTCTCCATATGCGCCAGCGCCGCCGGCCGTCATGGCTCCGCTTCCGGAGGCGGGATTGCCGCCATCGCAGCTGGCGCCCTTCGCCATGTGACAAGTCGCAGGTTCAGGCGGAACATCGATGCCCGTTGCCGGGAGAGCAGCCGCGCGGCTGCGTCCGACGGTGCCATGACCAGCGGAAACTTGGGCAGGTTTCTTCGGCCTTGCTGGTTCGGAATCGGCAATGCGCGGGCCGGCACGGCTCTCCGGGCCGTGGGCGGGGGGAGCGCGATGGCGCTCAAGCCCCTTTCCAAGGCAGAGCCTCCCGGCACGCCCCTCGCCTGCAACATGCCGTGAATCATCAAGAAGCGCTCTGTGCGGCGTCATGTTTGCCCAAGGGCTCGGACACCGGCACGCCCCGCCGGCGCTATCCCCCTCGAAAACACCTGAAATCGGAATTTAGGGGGCGGATGCAGCGCTTGCCGTTCATCGGGCTTTCGGGGCCCCGCTGGCGCCACGGCCCCGTCCCGCATCGGCGCCGGCTAAGCGTGGAGACGTCCGGCACCGGCCAGTCCATGCCTGCCATTTCGAGGATGCTGGCGGCAATTCCGCCGCGCCGCCGCCCATCGGGCCCGAACCGATGGGGCCGCGATGGGCAACTCACGCGGGCCCGCGGCGATCCCATCGCCCGATCTGGCGCGGCGGCAGGCCGGACAGGACCTTCGCCATGACGCGGAACGGGACGGCATGCGCCGGGCAGGGCGCCGCCCGTCCGGCCAGGAATCCTCCGCGGAGGATTTGCCGCCTTCGCGGATCGGACCGGACTGTCCCCGGACCGTCTGCCGATCCTCCTTGTTCAGGAATGCCGGCGGACATCCCGTCTTGCCGATCTTCGTCACGAGCCAGGCCATGTCCTTGTCCAGCCAGACGAGCCGTGCCCCGCGCCGCTTAAGCGCGTTCGACCTTGCGCTCGGACCAAGGGCGCATCGACGGCTCAGGGCTGCATTTCGGTTGGTGGTACGGTAGCGGGCGGCGTCAGGCCTTGCTCATGGCAGGCTCTCGCCCCGCCGGAGCCACGCCGTGAATCCCGGAAGCCGCTGAGCCCTGCAACAGCGCCCACTCGCCATTGTCACTCGGACCAATGGCGCGACATGGCTCGTTCCAGGAGGCCTACATGCAAGGCATCTCGACCCGGTCGGTGGACGGCTTGGTCAAGGCGATGGGATGAGGAGGATCAGCGGAGCGTCCAGTGGACGGTCCGCCCGACGAATGCGGCATGTCGGAAAGCCAGGTCAGCCGCCTGTGTCCGGAGATGACGAGCGGGTGAACGCAGTCCTCACGCGGCCATTGGAGGGCGCCTGGCCATGCCTCTGGCTCGATGCGACGTACCTCAAGGTCCGCGAGGGCGGGAGGATCATCAGCAAGGCCGTGATGCTCGCCGTGGCCGTCAACGAGGACGGCAAGCGCGAGGTGCCGGGCGTCGCCACGGGCCCGTCGGAAGCCGAAACGTTCCGGACGGATTTCCTGCGCACCTTGGCCGATCGCGGTTTGCGCAGCGTCAATCTGGTGATTGCCGCCGCCCGCCGCGGTCTCGGCGCCGCCGCGCGCCGCGTGTTCAGCGCCACCCACCGGCGCTGCGTTCGGCAGCGGTCCCGGAGTTGCCCATCGTGGCGCCATCGGTCCGAGCCCGATGGGCGACGGCGGCCACTGCCTCACTGCATTGGATGCGCAACGCGCTCGCCCATGCTCCCGCCAAGCAGCGTACGGCCGTGGCGGCGATGCCGAAGGCCATCTTTGCGCAGGAGGCCAAGGCCGAGGCGGAAGCCCAGTGGATTGCCGTTGCCGACGCGCTGAGGGAAAAGCGGCCGAAGCTCGGCGAAATGATGGACGGCATCCGCGAAGATGTCCTTGCCTGCATGGGGCTCCGCCCGTTCTTGCCTCGAACCGTCCCCCGGACGGTTCGCCGCCTGCGGCGGACCGGCGCGAACTCCCCAGGCAGCATTGGAGCCAGATCGCGTCGACCAACCCGCTGGAAAGGGTGAACCGCGAGATCAAGCGCCGCGCCGACGTCATCGGGATCTTTCCGAACGATGGTGCCATCATCCGCCTCGCCGGCACGTCCGGCATGGGCCTCGGACCCATGGCGGCCACATGCCGAACTGCTCGAGACCAACGGCGAATGGGCCGTGGCTCGGAGATACATGTCTCTTGAACCCCTCGCCCGCGTGACCGAAACTCGGAACATCAGGCTGCCCGCCGCAGCCGCCTGATCAGATCCGGGCCTCTCCGAAGGTCGGCGATCTTACATGCGCGGCCTGCATCAAAATTGAGTCAGAGCCCCATTTGCCTGCCGGAGCCCGTCCGCGACCTGATGGCTGGAGGCGGCACTGGCTGGTCCATGACGGTCCGGAGACCTACCTCTGCCACGTGGGTCCGGGCGGGGGAACCGATCTTCGGCCCGAATGCGGACGGGCCGCATGTGCAGGGAACTGGATGGGCCGGAAGCCGCTGGACGCAGCGATCGCCGAGCGGGTCCTGACCGAGGGACCTCGTCCCGGACCCGGTCCTGAGGCTCGGCCGCAGCCGTCGCGCGGGCATGTCCAAGAGGCCGCCTTCCCATTGTGTGAAGGCCGGCAGGCCGAACGGAATGCTCCGCTGCACGGCCCGGACAATGGCCTGCTCCGGTCGCCAAAGGTGCAGACAGGCGAACGGGCACAAGTCCCGGCGGGGCTGACCTCAAGAGGAAGCGGAGGCCACCGATTGCGGTTTCCGCATGCGAACATGCGTGTCGAGGGCGGAAGGGGACCGGAGCAGCGGTGCTGGCGGTTTCGGTGCTCGCTTCGATGCGGTGCCGGGCGCGATGCCATCCTCGGGGGAGTTTCCGGGACCGGGGCAAGGCGGCCCGGCGCATCGCACGGTCTCCGAAACGCTTTCCAAGCTGGTCGCATTCTGTCTGCAGCTTTGCCTGAAGCAGGGCGGCTGCATCGGCGTCTTTGGGCGCGCGCCCGAGGCTGGGGCCTGTCGCCCATATCGGGGGGGAAATCCGTTCGGTCCTCCTCCGGGGCGGACCGGCCGCGTTCCGAACCCTTGCCCCTGGCGAGATCATGCGGCGCCGTCGGTCCTGCCGCTGGCGGCGACGGCAGGCGCGCCGCTCGGGAGACGTGGGTCCTTTGATCCGGGAATGGCGTGGCATGCCGGCAAGCGCGGCCTGCCCGGACCGTTTCGCGGGCCGCCTCGTTGCCCGGGTTTCTGCCGCAGATGCCTGCTGTCCGGGCCATCGGGACGGCCAGCAGGCATCTGCATGCGGCAACCTGCGGTGCCATGCTGCCATCCTGCGGGCAAGGCGATGTCCGGCCGGGCGCTGCGGAACAATCCGGCCTGCCGCCAGGCGCGCGGCAGAGACGGCCCGGATGATCCGCGTCAAGCGCGTCGGCGGGCGGATCATGTCGCGGGAGGCCGGACGCCAACGGACGGGTTTCAGTTCCGGATCGGACAAGCGGAAGAGCTGCCCGAAGCTCCCGCAGAGGAACCGGCGGCGGAAGCTGCGGCGCCTGAGGCTCCTGCCGAAGTGCCTGCAGCCGAAGCACCGGCGGAACCGGCCGAAGAGGCTGCTCCGGCGCCCGCTCCCGCGGCAGCGCCCGAGCAGGAGCTGGAAACCGCCGAAGCGGATGCCGCGGCAGCCAAGCCGAAACGGCGCGGCTGGTGGTCGGTCGGCTGATCACAGGCGATCCGGACGGACAGGAGGGCCACAGCGGAACACCGCTGCGGCCCTTTTCCTTTGTGCGTGCAGGACCCCGCAAGGCCGCGCCGGCGACCCTTGCAAAGGGGGGGCGGCAGCCCTTGGCGCGTCCCTGATCGGCCATGGGGTCCTTGATTGGAAAGCGTCGGCCGTGGTCTTTCCGGTGCGGGCGATTTGCATCTGGTTTGCGGCCCTGGGCCGCGACCGTCCGGACGCAAGAAGCGGTGCCGGGCCAAGGGGCGCCGACGCCCCTTGCCATCGGCCTCCCGCGCCCGGCCCGTTGGACGCCCCGTGCCGTCGGGAATCTGGCAATCGGTCTCCGGCGGCGGCGGTTTCCCGGGCAGATCGCCCGGTCCGCTGACAAGGGCAGTGCGGGGTGCGGTCCGGGAACCGGACGGCGGGACGCTGCAGAGTTGGCCCGCGCTCCGGGGCGCGCTTTGGCCGAGGATGAGCGGTCCCGTGCCCCAGGTCCGAAAGCCGTGTGGACACGGCGCGCCGGAACCGCGCCATCGCGGCGGGACCGGCATCGGCTGACTGGCTGCGGGAGGGAGCCTCGCGCAGCGGGCGACAGGAAGAGAGGGGCTGAACCGCGCGCCCTGCCTGCAAGGATTTCTCCGGTGCCAAGGCCGAAGCTCGCCGGGTGTCCGTGCCGGTCCGCGACAGCGGAAAATCTTCCGCGGAAGCTTCGAGGACCGAACAGGCTTGGTGAAAATCGATCGCCGCAGGCTGGCGCCAGGCGTCCGGCCATCAGCACGCAGGGGGTCGTGCTGCAGGAGCGGGGATGGTCTGCGGTCCTTCCGGGAAACGATCGCCCGCCAAGCAGTCATGCCGCCGCCGAGGCCGGGTTCGGGGCAGACCGGCTTGGGGAGGCGATTGCCGGGCAGGGGCCGGGGGCGCCCCGGCGGGGCAAGCCATGCTCGGAGCTGCCACGGCGCCGGCGCCCGATGGGCGACGGCGCATCCGCTGGCAACCCGCCGACGACGGCGGCGATCTCCCCGTCCGCCGGGATCCGGGCAGGCAGGTCAGGCAGCATCCCGCGCCGGTCCGAGCGAACCGGCATTGCCGGAGGTGACCTCGACGGCCCGGATCTCCTGCGTTTTCCCGTCGATGCCGAGGCGGATCCTGCGCCGTGAGCGAACCGCGCCACCGGTCAGGGCGGACCCGCGACAGCGCCGCTTGGCGCTGCCATAATTGCGCCTGTGCCATGATGCGCACTGTCGCGGCCATTGCTCCGAAGCCTTTCGCCTGCCGCATTGATGCCATTCGGCATCGTCCCCGGAGCGATGGCGGTCGGTGCCCCAGTGTCCGCGAGCAATCGAAGGGGGCCACCGGAACCGCCGCAGGGCCTGGCCACGTCCATTTTCCGGCGGGTTTTCGCGGCAGCACTGGCGCCAGCGTCACGTCTCCCTCTGCCGCTGCGGCAGGGCGAACCGGCGAGGTGCATGATGCAGCGGCAATCATTCCGCCGCATCGCAACGCGGACCTATGGATGCCCGACATGGCCGGAGCGCGTGCAACGGGGTCCTGCGGACTTCGGAGCAGCTCGGCCTGTCCCTGCGGCGCACCTGGAGCGGATGCCGGAGCCGGGTCGAGATATGAGCCGGATCCGGAAAAGGTCCGGGCGATCGCTTTTCCGGCGAACGGGGCCGTTGGCCTCGTGGCCGGAGGCGAAGCCCTCCCGGATGCCGCCCGCCGCAGTATCCCCCGCCGGGCAGAGCTTGCGGCGCTGGCGGCAGCGATGCGTGGCCTGTGCCCTGGCCGTCCATTCATCGGGCTCTTGCGGCGCCGCTGGCGCCACGGCCCCTCTTCCTTCGCCGGGGACTTTGACGCCGGCGCCGTCTTCAGCAGGCCTGGAGCACGGCGGGACGATACCTAGACGGCAATCCTTCGAGGAACTACGGCAGCCCCGTCCCGCTCTGCCATAGGCTGAGCGTGGAGACGTCCGGACCGGCCAGTCCAGCGCTGCCATCCCGATGACGGCCGAGACCGTCCCGCCCGCCGTCGCCCATCGGGCCCTGACCACTGGCGCAGCGGCGGGCCGGACAGGACCTTCGCCACCGCGCGGCACAGGATCGCCGCGCCCGAAAGGACCGGCGGCCTTCGGCGCGAACCCGGCCATGCGAGCTCCAGGCCGCCGGACGGGTCGAGCATCGCCGGGAGCACCACCACGGCAACGGTGATCGCGCTCATCAGCGGCAGGTAGCTGCGCACGCCCTGCCACAGATGGGTCAGCGACGCGCCGGCCGCGAGAAGCAGCGCCATGCCGATCGCGGTGGCCCAGGGGGAAGGGGAGAGCGCCAGCAGGGCCAGCCCGGCTGCCCCGCCGAGAACCGTGCCGAGAAGCCGCCAGAGCGCGCGCTCGAAGATCACGCCGCGCCAGGGCTGGGCGACGACCCAGACCGGCATCGAGGCCCAGAAGGCGTGTTCGATTCCAAGGGCGGTTGCCAGCGCGAAGGCGGTCCAGGCCGCGGCGCCCAGCGACAGCGCCCGTCCGAGCTCTGCTTTCGTCATTGGTCATGCCTTTCCTGTCCCGGTCCCGCGACCGGAGGTTCGGGTCTGCAATTGTCCGGCCCGGCCCGCGGGATCAGTCCCGGCGGCCGAGCGCCTGCATGTTCGCGTCGAGCTGCGCGAGCAGCGTCAGCGCGCTGTCGACATCGGCTTCGTCGACCCCTGCGAAGATCTCGCCGCGCAGCAAGTCCAATCGGCCGGCAAGTGCGGCGAGGAAGCCGCGCCCGGCATCGGTGGCGGTGACCAGCTTGGCCCGCCGGTCTCCGGGATCTTCGGCGCGCTGCACGAAGCCCTGCGCCACCAGCGTGTCGAGCACCCGCACCAGCGTGGGGCCCTCGATGTCCAGCTCCTCCGCCAGGTCCTTCTGGCGGTAGGGCCGGTCCTGCCGGATCAGGAAGCGCAGCGGCAGCGTGGAGGCATCGCTGAGCCCGTGCTCGGCGAAGACTGCGTCCATCATGCGGCGGTAGCGTCGCGATACGGTGATGAGCTGAAGGCCCAGGTCCTCCCGCTTTCCGGGACGAGACATTGCCGTTCTCCCAATAGATAGGTCGACTATCTAAATGACCGCATCCTGGCTGGCAAGGGGGGCGGTTCCGGAGAAACGCGGGTCCATCGCCCGACAAGATCCCCGAAAAAAATTTCTTATCAGAATCTTGTCCGTGTCGCGGCCCAGTTCTACAGAAATGACCATAGCTATTACTAATAGATAGACTTTCAAATTAATAGCATACCGAACGAAAACATGTGCAACGCTATCGACCTATTTGCGCCATTCGAGCGAGCGGGGGTGCCGTGGCTGGCGCGGCCGGGAGCGCCGCCGGGCGGCGCGCGGCAGGCCGTTTCGCTTGCGGCAGTGGCGGGACTGTGCAATATTTGCTCAAATTGCACCAGATGAAAGTTTTTTGCAGGCGGGTTCCGCCGCTGCGAGGGTCCCTATGCACCACCCGTCCAAGAAAGTCCGCCTCAGCGACCTGGCGGCCCAATGCGGCGTCTCTCCCAGCACGGTCTCCCGTGCGCTGGCCGGCGCGCCGGGGGTCCGGCCCGAGATCCGCGCCAAGGTGCAGGCCGCGGCCAAGGCGCTGAACTACAGCACCGCAACGAATTTCGAGGGCACGACGATGATCGTCGCGGCCAGCACCCATGCGATGATCGACTACCAGCGCAACCAGTTCACCGCCCATGTGCTCGAAGGGCTGCGCACGCGGGCGGCGACGCTCGGGGTGACGCTCGACACGCGGGCGATCGGCGGTCCGCAGGAAGAGCGGAAGATGCTCGGCGAGGCGCTTGCCGATCCGGCGGTCGCGGGCGTGCTGCTCTTGACCATCGACGACGAGGAGCTGCTGGAGCCGATCCGCGATTTCGCCAAGCCGATCGTGCTGGTCAATGGCGAGGACCCGACCATGGGGCTGTCGAGCGTGGTGCCGAACAACCGCGCGGCGGCGGCGCTGGCGACGCGCTACCTGCGCGGCCTCGGCCATGAGCGCATCCTGTTCCTGTCGCGGCCGGGGCGGCGCACAATCGCGCGGCGGATGGATGGCTGGCGCGACGAGGTGCTGCCGGTGCTGGGCGAGGGCTGGCGCGATCTGGTGCTTGATGCCGCCGACTGGACGCCGGAAGCGGCGATAGAGGCACTGCGCGGCCATGTCGCCGCCCGCGGCACCGATTTCACCGCGATCCTCGCGGCCGGGGACAGCCTGGCGATCGGCGCGCTGATGGCGCTGCGCGAAATGGGCGTGGCGGTGCCGGGGCAGGTCTCGGTGGTGGGCATGGACGGGTTGCCGCAGAGCGATTTCCTCGACCCCAAGCTCAGCTCGGTCGCCATCCCGATGCGCGAGATCGGTGCCGTGGCGATCGACCTGCTGCGCGACCATTTCGACGACGCCGCCTTCCTGCCGCGGCGGATCGAGCTGTCCTGCCGGCTGGTCGAGCGCGCCTCGGCGGGCCCGGTGCGGCAGGGCTGCGAGCGGCAGCATCGCCGCCTCGCGGCGGTAGCGCTCCAGATAGTGCCGCGCCAGCTCCCGCGCCGGGGCGGTGAGCTCGGTCGCCTCGGCCAGCACCGCCTCCGCCGCGCCGCCCTCTTCCAGCACCGGGAAATGGAAGCGCTGGCTCTCCAGGAACAGCTCCAGCTCCTCCCAGGGCGTGCCCGCCTCGGTGCGCGCCTCGTCCTCGCCGTCGAGGAAGCTGGTCAGCGCCTGCGCGCTTTCCGCCAGCGCCAGGCTGTCGCCATGCAGGTTGCGGTGGAAGCGCCGCCGCCAGGCCTCGTCGATATCCTCGGTCTCGACCAGGATCGTCGCCGCCGAGCGGATCGCAGTGGCCTTGGACAGCACCTCGTGCATCGCCGAAGACAGCCGCGGATCGTGGCTCAGCCGGTCGCTCAGCCCCTCGATCCGGTCCTGCAGGTCCTGGATGCGGCGATGCTGCGCCTGCACCACGGCCGCCCAGCCCGGAAAGCGGCCGACGAACTCGTCGCCGCGGTCAAGCTCGGCCCCGGCCTGGGGCAGATCGGCCGCTGCCTGCCCCAGCAGGTCGAGCAGCTCGGCCTCGGCACCGCGGGTCAGCTGCGCCACCTCGACATGCAGTTCGCGGGCGATCTCGCCCAGCAGCTTGCCTGCGATCCGGCGGCGGTTGTGTTCGATGAGGTTGAGATAGGAGGGCGAGATCTCCACCGCCCGCGCCAGCTCCGCCTGTTTCATCCCCAGAAGCGTGCGGCGCTCGCGGATCCGCGTGCCGGTCAATGCGCTGCGCGACATGGCCGCCCCTTCCCTGAAATTCACCGGCCGTCCCCGGGCCGCCTCAATCCGCAACCCGGTTCCGGGACCGCCCCGCGACCGGAACCCTATCCCGGCTTCTACCCCGATGAACAGCGTAACAGCAATGTGATTTGGTTACCTTTCCTTACCGGCATCCCCGGAAACGGCCGGTTCCGTCTCGTACTTTGGTCAGAAACGGCCCGCTCCGGCGGGGTTTTCCGCAATTGCCGCATTGCAAATCCCGGGTTCAGCACTGACCGTCCCGCCATCACCGGCCGGGGCGCGCAGGCGCATCCCCGCCGGACAGGCCGGGTCCGGCGGGAGCGGACCCAGACACGGGAGAGACATATGCTCGATAAGGTGGAGGACTTCCCTCAGGCCCCGCTGCGGGCCAGCCGGTCCTTCTCGGCATCGAGCAGCGCCTCGACCCCGGCCATCGCCTCGGCGGCCGGCAGCCCGGCAGGCACGGCCGGAAGATAGGACAGCGTGACCGTTCCCGCCGCCTTGCCGTCCGCGCGCCAGAAGCAGCCGGCATTGTGCGCCACCGGCACCACCGGCAGGTCGAGCTTGCGGTAGAGCGCGATCAGGCCCGGCTGGAACTTGCAGCGCTCCTCGACGCCGACCCGCGTGCCTTCCGGAAAGATCAGGATCGACCGCCCCTTGGCGGCCTCGCGGCGGGCTTCGGTGATCATCGCCGCCAGCGCCCGGCCGCCGGCGCCCCGGTCGACCAGGATCATCGGCGCATTCGCCAGATACCAGCCGAAGACCGGGATGCGCCGCAGCTCGTGCTTCGCGACCATGCAGATGTCGGGAACCAGCCGGTTGAAGGCCAGCGTCTCCCAGGTGGACTGGTGGTTGCACACATAGATGCAGGGCCCGCCGGGATGCTTGTTCTCGAGACCTTCCTCGCGGTAGCGCAGGCCCAGCACCAGCCGCATCAGCGCGAAGGCGCCGTTGGTCCAGATGCGGATCGCCGCGCGGGTCAGGCCCGGCCGCTGCAGCCATGCAAGCACCGGGATGCAGGGGCCGAGACACATGGTCCACAGGCCGAAGAGCCCGTCGAACAGCTTCGTGCGGAGCCGGAGCATCGCCGGAGGCGTCTCCGCCGCGGGGGCGCTGCGTCCGGTTGCGGCCCGGACGGCCGCTTCAGGCGTCATGGCGCACCCCGCTCTCGACCCGCGGCGCAAGGCCTGCGGTCCTGGCCGCCGACAGGAACGCGCTGCGTGCATTGCCCACCGGGCACATGCACTCCATGGCCGCGTCGAGCTGGCCGATGGCGCGCTGCCGGGCCACGTCGGAGACCGGCCATTTGCGGCGGAGCCAGTACTGCGCCTGCTCGATCGTGCTGATCCTGATGCGGCTGCCGCCCGCGGGTTCGGTGAGGGACATCGGTTCGCCCCAGTAGATTTCCATCAAATTCCTGTTTTCTTTCGCTGTTGAAGAGCCGGTGCATGTCATCGGACTGCACCGCTGCCGGCCCCCGGGGGGCGACGCTGTCCCGTGCGGCGCCGCGCTTGCGCGGCGATGGCCAGGATCAGCGACAGGCCGGTGGCGAAGCCGAGAGCGAAGGCGCCCGGCAGCACCGGCTCAGCCGCGCTTGGCTGCCGCTGCCGCAGTGTCGTGCATCTTGACCAGCGCGCCGTCATCGGGGGCGGGCGCGGCGCCGCGGTCCTGCGGGTAGACGAGCCCCGCGGAGATCACCAGCTTGGCGGCGTCCTCGACGGACATGTCGAGCTCGATCACGTCGCGGCGCGGGATGTAGAGCAGGAAGCCCGAGGTCGGGTTCGGCGTGGTCGGCACGAAGATCGACAGCAGGTCGTCGTCGCAGGGGGCGCGGCGGTTGATTTCGCCGCGGGCCGGCGTGGAGATGAAGCCGAGCGCCCAGGAGCCCTTGCGCGGGTATTCGATCATGCAGGCCTTGTCGAAGCTGGTGTCCTGCTGGGCGAAGACGGTTTCGGCGATCTGCTTCAGGCCGTTGTAGATCGAGCGCACCACCGGCATCTGGCCGACCAGTTCCTCGGCGGCGTTGAGCAGCGACCGGCCGATGATCCCCTTGGCGATCCAGCCGACCGCGATGGTGAAGAACAGGAAGAAGATGACGCCGACGCCGCGCAGGTTGATGCCGATATACTGTTCGGGATTGAACCGCGCGGGCACCAGCGGCAGCACGAAGCCGTCGATCCAGCCGACGACGGTCCAGATCAGGTAGATCGTCAGGCCGATCGGCGCGATCACGACGAGCCCGGTCAGGAAGCTGGCGCGCAGATTGGCAAGCAGACGGTGCTTGCGCGGTTTCTGGGGGATATTGGGGTCTTCGAAGGGCTCTAGCATCTGCGGGGGGTCCTGAGGGCGCGACAGAGCGAATTTAGGCATTGCGGCGGGAGCGCACAATGGCCGGCTGCCCATGGAATGGGCAGCCGCATCCGGTTCAGGCGAGTCTGGTGAATTCTTTGGCAATGGCCGCGGCAAGCCGGGCGTTGCTGCGCACCAGCGCGATGTTGGTGTCGAGCGAGCGGCCGCCGGTCAGCTCGAGGATGCGGCCGAGCAGGAACGGGGTCACCGCCTTGCCGAGGATGCCCTGTGCCGCCGCCTCGCGGGTGGCCTGGGCGATGACCGGCGCCATCTCGCCGGCGGGGAGCTCGTCGGTTTCGGGCACCGGATTGGCCACCAGCTCGGGGCCGGGCGAGATGATGGCGGGGCTGCGCCGCGCGATCCTCGGCGCGCATGAGCAGATCCTCGCCGAGGCGGCGCGCCGCGGCGGCGGTCCGATCGGCGCGACGGTGGTGGCGCTGATCCTGACCAACGACCATTTCGCCGCCTTCTGGGCCGGGGACAGCCGCCTCTACAGCTACCGCGAGCACCATCTCGACATGCTGACCTCGGACCATTCGATGGTGGCCGAGCTGGTGCTGGGCGGCGAGATGACCTGGGAGGAGGCCGAGAAGCTGCCCCATGCCAACGTGATCACCCGCGCCGTCGGCGTCGGCGAGGCGCTGGAACTCGACAAGATCCGCGGCGAAGTCCGCCCCGGCGATCGGTTCCTGCTCTGCACCGACGGGCTGACCAAGCATGTCGGCGCGCGGGAGCTCGCGGGCGTGCTCGAGCGCGAGCCGATGGAAACCGTGTCCGAGGCGCTGATCTCGCGCGCGCTGAAGGCGGGAGGAACCGACAATGTTTCGGCCATCGTCGTCGATGTCGTCTGAGCGGAAGGAGGTCCGATGCGCGCCGTTCCCTGGCTGATCGCCGCCATCGTCGCGCTGGCGCTGGGGCTGGCCGCGCTCCTCTTGCTGCCGCGCCTGCAGCTTCCCACCGGCGGCGTCCCAGGCGGCAGCGGCATCGACAGCGGCGCGCGGATCGACATCGAGCGGATGCGCTTCCAGATCGAGAACCAGCAGGACCGCATCGACGAGCTCGAGGGCCGGCTGAAGGCGCTCGAGGAAAGCCGCCTGCGCCGTCCCGCCCAGCCTGCGCCCGGCGGTCCCGGCCCCGGTCCAGGCGCGGGGGGCTTCCGCCAGGAGGGGCCGAACCCGATCCTCGACGCCTATGCCAAGGTTGTGCTGATCGCCGACCGGCTGAACGTCAACAAGGGCATCACCGTCGCCTCGCCCAATTTCCTGCAGGATTTCCTCGGCAAGCCGCGCGAGGTGCTCAGCGACGATTGCGAGCCGATGACCAACCCGGCGCTGAAGGACCGGCTGCGGATCGAGCAGGTCGGTCCGATCCGCGTCAACATGCTGGAGCCGGCGATCCAGAGCCTGAAGCGCGTCTTCGCCCGGATCGAGGCCTCGGACCCGGATCTCTACGGGCTGATCGCCAGTTCCGGCCGACGGTGCGGCCGCCTTCGCGGATGGCGAAGCGCAGCTTCTCTTCCATCGCGATCGGGGCGATCAGCTCGACTTCGAACTTCAGGTTGTCGCCCGGCATCACCATCTCGGTGCCTTCCGGCAGCGTCACGGTCCCGGTCACGTCGGTGGTCCGGAAGTAGAACTGCGGACGGTAGTTCGCGAAGAACGGGGTGTGGCGGCCGCCCTCTTCCTTGGTGAGGATGTACGCCTCGGCCTCGAACTTCTTGTGCGGCTTCACGGAGCCCGGCTTGCAGAGAACCTGGCCGCGCTCGACGCCTTCACGGTCGACGCCGCGCAGCAGCGCGCCGATGTTGTCGCCGGCTTCGCCGCGGTCCAGCAGCTTGCGGAACATCTCGACGCCGGTGCAGGTCGTCTTCTTGGTGTCGCGGATGCCGACGATCTCGATCTCGTCGCCGACATTGATCACGCCACGCTCGACGCGGCCGGTCACGACGGTGCCGCGGCCCGAGATCGAGAACACGTCTTCGATCGGCATCAGGAACGGCTGGTCGATCGGACGGTCCGGGGTCGGGATGAACTCGTCGACGGCTGCCATCAGTTCCTTGATCTTGTCGGCGCCGATGGCGTCGTCGCGGCCTTCCATCGCGGCCAGGGCCGAGCCTGCAACGATCGGGATGTCGTCGCCGGGGAAGTCGTAGGACGACAGCAGCTCGCGGACTTCCATTTCCACCAGCTCGAGCAGTTCCTCGTCATCGACCTGGTCGACCTTGTTGAGGAACACGACCAGCGCCGGAACGCCGACCTGGCGCGCCAGCAGGATGTGCTCGCGGGTCTGCGGCATCGGGCCGTCGGCTGCGTTCACCACCAGGATCGCGCCGTCCATCTGCGCGGCACCGGTGATCATGTTCTTGACGTAGTCGGCGTGGCCGGGGCAGTCGACGTGGGCGTAGTGGCGCGCCTCGGTCTCGTACTCGACATGCGCCGTCGAGATGGTGATGCCGCGGGCTTTCTCTTCCGGTGCGCCGTCGATCTGGTCGTAGGCCTTGAAGTCACCGAAATACTTGGTGATTGCCGCGGTCAGGGTCGTCTTGCCGTGGTCCACGTGGCCGATCGTGCCGATGTTCACGTGCGGCTTGTTACGCTCAAACTTTGCCTTTGCCATTCCCCATGCACCTCCAGAGGAGGCCCGGAATCACGGTATCCCAAGGAAATCAATGGGTCCTGACCCTGGAGGCTTCTCCTCCCGGCCGCGATCCGGCTGCGGACGTGGTAGCCCGACCTTTTCGAGATCGTCCGTCCGAGGCGCTGTGTGGCCTGCAGGATGTCGTTGCGCGCCAGCGCAGCAGGGCAGTCCTCTTTCCGCAATCGTCCGTGCCGCCACGTACCAGGATCTCCGCATGGCACCGGCTGGTACCGAAGGCATCGCCAGCGGTGCCCGGAGTTTCCCAACGCGGCACCATCGGTCCGAGCCGGATGGGCCATGGCACATCCGGCGGCAACTCGCCCGTTGCGGAGCCGATCTCCTCGTCATGCGGGATCTGGCCGGGGGCTCGGGAAGGACGGCGCTGTCACTCTCGCGGCTCGACGTGACTTCCATCACCCCGATGTCGCCCGCCGCCGTGTCCATCGCCGGATGGCCCTTGCGGCACTGGCGACGGCGGTGGGTACCATGCTTCCTGGCCAGCGATTCATTCACCGGGCTTTCGCGGCGCCGCCTGAGTGCGTTCGCCGTTGCACTCGGACCAAGGACGCAGCAACGGCTCTCTGCAGGATGTCCCGTTGGCGGCGCGGTGGCAGGCAGGCTCAGGCTTTGCCATGGCAGGCTCTCAATCCACGGGATTCACAAAATTAATCCCGGAAGCCGCTGAGTTCTGCAACAACGCCGGTCGGGGACAAGAGGGACCGGCCGGACGGCACCCGGGCCCCGGAAGGCCCCGACCGCCCGGGGTTCACTCGGCGGCGTGAAGCCGGGGCGCGGGCTCTGCCGAGCTCCGGGAATGGACCGGCTCCGTGATCAGCCGCGCGCTCTTCTGGCCCATCGCATGCGACCAGAGCCAGCTCAGCGCCACCGCCATGCGGTTGCGGGTGCCGATCAGGAAGTAGATATGCGCCAGCCCCCAGACCCACCAGGCGAGGCTGCCGCGGAGCCGCAGCCAGCCGAAATCGGCGACCGCCGCCTTGCGGCCGATCGTGGCCAGGCTGCCCTGGTGGCGGTAGACGAAGCTGCCGGGATCGCGCCGCCCGCCGGTGCGGGACAGGATCTTGCGCGCGACATAGGCGCCCTGCTGCTTGGCGGCCGGGGCGAGCCTCGACCGGGACCGCCCAGCTGGCCGCCGCGGCGCCCGGCATCACCCCCGAAATGGCCGCCGCCGTGTCGAAGCTGATGCGCAACCAGGACCTGATCGGCGTCGCGCAGAAGATCGAGGTCGTCTCGCGCTTCCGCACCACGCTGGGCCTGAAGGGCCGGCTGGCGACGCGGCTGCAGCCGAACCATCCGGCCGACGATCCGGCGGGCATCGCGGTGGCGGTGCTCGACGGACTGCTGCAGGGGGCGGGCGACGCGGTGATCGGCATCAACCCGGCCTCCGACAGCATTCCGAACTGCACCCGGCTGGTGGAGGCGCTGGACCGGCTCCGGCTGGAATTCGCCATGCCGGTGCAGAGCTGCGTGCTGACCCATGTGACCAACACGATCCGGATGATCGAGGCAGGCGCGCCCGTGGACCTGCCCTTCCAGTCGATCGCCGGGACCGAGGCGGCGAACCGCGGCTTCGGCGTCGACCTCGCCGTGCTGGGGGAGGCCAACGATGCCGCCCGCAGCCTCAACCGCGGCACGGCCGGAAACAACGTGATGTATTTCGAGACCGGCCAGGGCGCGCCCCTGTCGGCCGACGCCCATCACGGGGTCGACCAGCAGACGCTGGAGGTGCGCGCCTATGGCGTCGCCCGCGCCTTCGATCCGTTCCTCGTCAATACCGTCGTCGGCTTCATCGGCCCGGAATACCTTTATGACGGCAAGCAGGTGATCCGCGCCGGGCTCGAGGACCATTTCTGCGCCAAGCTGCTCGGCCTGCCGATGGGCTGCGATGTCTGCTACACCAACCATGTCGAGGCCGACCAGGACGACATGGACACGCTGATGACGCTGCTCGCCGTCGCGGGCGTCAATTTCGTGATCTGCGTGCCCGGCGCCGATGACGTGATGCTGAGCTACCAGACCCTGTCCTTCGAGGACGGCGCCTGGCTGCGCACCACGATGGGCAAGCGCCCCGCCCCGGAATTCGAGGACTGGCTCGCCGGCATGGATCTGGCGGCCGGTCCCCTGGCCCTGCCCGACCTGGCGCGGCGCATGGGGATCCCGGCATGAGCGGCAAGATGACCCTGCTCGAGGCGCGGCTGCGCGCCATGACCCCCGCCCGCGTGCGGCTCGCGCCCGAAGGCGGGCCGGTCGTGCCGCGCCGTCCGGTCCACCGCGCGCCGCCGCCCTTGCGGGCCCGGGCCGGCGCGGCGGAGATCTTCCGCACCGGGATCAAGGTGATCGACCTGCTGACGCCCCTGGCCCGTGGCGGCAAGGCGGCGATGTTCGGCGGCGCGGGCGTCGGCAAGACCGTGCTGGTGATGGAGCTGATCCATGCCATGGTCGCGGGCTATGACGGGATCTCGATTTTCTCGGGGGTCGGCGAGCGGTCGCGCGAGGGGCACGAGATGCTCCTCGACATGACGCGGGCGGGGGTGCTGGACCGGACCGTGCTGGTCTATGGCCAGATGAACGAGCCGCCGGGGGCGCGCTGGCGGGTGCCGCTCTCGGCGCTGGCGATCGCCGAGCATTTCCGCGATGCCGAGGCGCGCAACGTGCTCCTGCTGATGGACAACGTGTTCCGCTTCGTCCAGGCCGGGGCCGAGGTCTCGGGGCTGCTGGGCCGCCTGCCGAGCCGGGTGGGCTACCAGCCGACCCTGGCCAGCGAGGTGGCGCAGCTGCAGGAGCGGATCGCCTCCTCCGGCCGGGCCTCGGTCACCGCGATCGAGGCGGTCTATGTCCCGGCCGACGATTTCACCGATCCGGCGGTGACGGCGATCGCGGGCCATGCCGACAGCATGGTGGTGCTGTCGCGGGCGATGGCGGCGGACGGGATGTATCCGGCGGTCGATCCGATCGCGTCCTCCTCGGTGCTGCTCGATCCGCTGATCCTGGGCGAGGCGCATGTCGCGGTGGCGGCGGGGGTGCGCCGCGCGATCGAGCATTACCGCGAACTGCAGGACGTGATCTCGCTTCTCGGCCTCGAGGAGCTCGGCGCCGAGGACCGCCGCTTGGTGGAGCGCGCGCGGCGGCTGCAGCGCTTCCTGACCCAGCCCTTCACGGTGACCGAGGCCTTCACCGGCATCGCGGGCCGCTCGGTCGCCTTGGAAGACACGGTGGCGGGCTGCCGGGCGATCCTCGACGGCGAGGCGGATGGCTGGAGCGAGGAGTCGCTCTACATGGTCGGCACCTTCGAGGAGGCCCGCGCCCGCGAGGCGGCCGCCCGCAAGGCGGAGACGGCGGCATGAGGCGGCGGACGGAGAGGCGGGAGCAGGATGCAGGGCACGATCAGCAGGTGCCAGTCGAAGACCTGCGCGATCACCGCGGAGCCGCGCGGCCCGGCGACATGCAGCGCGCTGCCCGGTTCCGCCTGGCGCGCCCAGTCGGTGGCGGGCCCGGCCTCGTGCATCGCGAAATCGATGGTCAGCGTGCCGTCCGCGTTGTCATAGGCGCGGGGCGTGTAGTCGCGCATCTCGGGTTTCCCGCCGCCGGTTTCGAAGAACAGCTTCACGTGGTCGTCGAAGCCGAGGCTGGAAAAATTCTCCAGCCCGCCGCCTTCCAGGACGATCCGGCGCATCTGCGGGGTCACGTCGGACGCGGCGCGCACGGTCAGGTCGCGGCGGTGGATTTCGTGGCGGTGGCGGGTGATGATCTCGGTCATGTCGGTATCCTTTGCGGGCCCGTCCGCGGCGGCGGCGCCCAGTTGCTCGACCCTGTCTGCTGCAGCCCGGATCGCCGCTGCGGCGGCCCGGACAGCCTCGGGCGCTGCATCGCCGTCGAGAAAATTGCGGCGCAGCGCGGCCTTGAGCCGGTCCATCGCTTCGACGATGTCCGGCGGCGCCCCGTGGCGGAAGCGGTGGCCGCCATGCAGGAGCGGCCCGGTGCGGGTCTCCAGCGCGGCGGTTTCATGCTTCAGCCGCTCCTGCCCGAGCGGGGTTATGCGGCAGAGCTTGCGGCGGCCGTCCATGGCCTCGCTGGCAATCAGCCCGTCCTCTTCCAGCGCGGAGAGGTTGGGGTAGAGCACCCCGGGGCTGGGACGGTAGGCACCGGCGGTGCGGGCCTCCAGTTCGGTCATGATCTCGTAGCCGTGGCGCGGCTGTTCCGCGATCATCTGCAGGATCAAGAGGCGCAGCGTGCCGTTGTCGAAGGCGCGCCTGCGGGGGCGTCCGTTGCGCCGGCGGGGCTGGCTCTTGTCGGTGTCCTGCGTCATGCGGGAGATTTAGTATCAGATATATCTAACTGCAAGATATATCTGAAACGGACGGACAATCCCGCTCCGGTCTCCCGGAGGGGCGGTTTGCGATGCGGTGCAAGGGGGGGGAGCGACTTGGCGGCCTGGCCGTCCCGGGGGCGGGGCCTTCACGATCGCGTGCCTGCCGCCGTCCCGGCAGGTGGCGGGACGGCCGGGGTCCGGCGGCGCGGCGCCGTGCCGAGATCACCGCGACGCGCAACAAGGTCTGGGCCGAGGCGCCGGAAATCGGCGCCGACAGCCGCGCCGCCTGGGAGGATCTGGTCGGGATCGACGGCATCGGCGCGACTGTCGCCGTGTCGCTGGTCTCCGCCTTCGCGCAGGAGACCGAGCGGGCCTCGATCGACCGGCTGGCGGCGGAGCTCGCCATCCAGCGCGTCGAACGCCCGCAGGCCGAAGGCAGCCCGATCGCGGGCAAGACAACGGCTGCATCTGCTGCACCGTGGCCGAGGATTTCGTCCCCGCCATCGAAGGCCTGCTGGCGCGCGAGCCCGCNCCCCGACCATATCGTCATCGAAACCTCCGGCCTCGCCCTGCCGCAGCCCTTGGTGCGGGCGTTCCAGTGGCCTGCGATCCGCACCCGCGTCACCGTCGACGGCGTCGTGACCGTGGTCGACGGCCCTGCGCTGAGCGAAGGCCGCTTCGCCGCCGACGAGGCAGCGGTTGATCGCCAGCGCGCTCAGGACGAGGGGCTGGATCACGAGACGCCTCTTTCCGAGCTCTTCGCCGACCAGCTGGCCTGCGCCGACATGGTGCTGGTGAACAAGTCCGATCTTCTGGACGATGCCGGGTCCGTGGTCGCCTCTGTCCATGAGCGTGTCCGGAAGGGCGTGCAGGTGATCCCGACCGCGAAGGGCGCTGTCGATCCGGGCGTGCTTCTGGGGCTAGACATGGGGGCCGAGGACGACATGGAGGCGCGCCACGAGCTGCACCACCNATCACCATCATCATGACGATCATGACGATGATCACGACGACCATGATCACCATCANTCATCACGACCACGGACATGACGAGTTCGAAAGCTTCGTCGTCGTGCTGCCCGAGATCGCGGACGCGAAATCGCTGGAGGCCCGCGTCGCCGAGGCAATCGCGGCCCATGACCTGCTCCGGGTGAAGGGCTTTGCCGCGGTGAAGGGCAAGCCGATGCGGCTGGTGCTGCAGGCGGTCGGTCCGCGCATCGACACGCATTTCGACCGGCCCTTCGCGGCAGGCGAGGCGCGTGCCACGCGGCTGGTGGTGATCGGCCTCTCCGGCCTCGACCGCGCAGCCATCTCGGCAACCCTCGGCGCCGTCACCGAGCNCCGCCTGATGCACNCTGCTGGCCGCNAACGCCCGGAGCCGTCAATGACGGCTCCGANACCCGTCGATCCGGGCCAGACCCCGGCAGATNGTCATCTTTCTCTCGGCNCGCCGATACCGAGCTGGCCGCGCTTTCCGAGGCGCGGGGCCAGATGGCGGCACCGCCGGGACTGCGGCTGGCGAACATGGGCTGGCTGAGCCATCCGTTCACGGTCGACACCTATATCGACGACACNCTGTTCGGGCGCGAANGCTGGTGGTGGCCCGCNGTGCTGGGCGGGGCGGCCTATTTCCGCTNACGCGNGCCGAACAGCTTTCGGCGCGGCTCGGCGAGGCCGGGATTAGGCTTGCGCTCCTGCCCGGTGACGACAAGCCGGACGAGGAACTGTTTACGCTCTCGACGGTCTCCCGGGAGGATTGGGAACAGCTCTGGGGCTACATGGTCGAAGGCGGCCCGGCGAATGCCGCAGGATTCCTCGAGCTCTGCGCCCACATGACCGGGCAGGGCGAGCGGCCCGCGCCGGCCCTGCCGCTCCTGCGCGCCGGGTTCTACTGGCCGGGCTCGGGCATCGCCGATGCGTCGGAGGTGAAGCGCTATTGGACCGAAGGCGCGCCGGTCGTCGCGCTGGTGTTCTACCGGGCGCTGGTCGCGGGGGCGGGGCTCCATCCGATCGGCCAGCTGGTCAAGACGCTGCTCAGGCGCGGGTTGAATCCGCTGCCCGTCTTCGTCGCCTCGCTGAAGGACCCGGTCAGCATCGCGACGCTCGAGGGCATCTTTGCCGATGCGCCGCCGGACCTGATCCTGAACGCGACCTCCTTCGCCGTCTCCTCGCCCGATCCCGCCCGCTGGCAGGGCGAGCGGCCTGCGACGGTGCTCGACGCCACCGGCGCGCCGGTGCTGCAGGTGGTGCTGTCGGGCGCCTCGGGGCAGGCCTGGCTCGAGTCGGTGCGCGGGCTTTCCGCGCGCGACGTGGCGATGAACGTGGCGCTTCCCGAGGTCGACGGCAGGGTGATGACCCGGGCGGTCAGCTTCAAGGACGAGGCCTATTTCGACGAAGCCACCGAATGCATGATCGCCACCTATCGCGGCCTGATGGACCGGGTGGGCTTCGTGGTCGATCTGGCCGAGAACTGGATCAAACTGCGCCGCGCTGCGCCGGCCGAGCGCCGCGTTGCGCTGGTGCTGGCGAACTACCCGAACAAGGACGGGCGGCTGGCCAATGGCGTCGGCCTCGATACGCCCGCTGCGANCCGTCGGCGTGCTGAAGGCGCTGTCGGCGGCCGNGATACNGCCTTGNGAGAATGNCGCCGGAGGACGGCGCCGCGCTGATGGCAGACGTGCTGGCCGNGGCCGACCAACTGGCTGACCGACNCGGGCCGAGCGGACAGGCGGCGTGCGNGCTGCCGATGGATGCCTACCGCGCCTGGTATGACGCGCTNGCCTTGGGAGACGAAGCTGAAGATCGAGNGAGCGCTGGGGCGCGCCCGAGACCGATCCCTTCGTCGAGGACGGCGCCTTCGCGCTGTCGATCCTCGAATACGGCAATGTCGTGGTCGGCGTGCAGCCCGCGCGCGGCTACAACATCGATCCCGAGGACNACCTATCACGCGCCGGATCTGGTGCCGCCGCATGGCTATCTCGCCTTCTACCTGTGGCTGCGCGGGCCGTTCGGCGCCCATGCGATCGTGCATATGGGCAAGCACGGCAACCTCGAATGGCTGCCCGGCAAGGCGCTGGCGCTGAGCTCGGAATGCTTCCCCGAGGTGGCGCTCGGCCCGGTGCCGCATGTCTATCCCTTCATCGTCAACGATCCGGGCGAGCGACAGCTCGATCACGTCATCCTCGGCGCAGCCCTCGATGCCGCAGCCCTTGAGGATGCCGCCATCGACGCCCAGATCGCCGAATTCGTTGATCACCAGCGCGATCCGCTTGCCGCCTGCATTCTGGATGAGATGGCGGATCAGCGTGGTCTTGCCGGCCCCGAGAAAGCCGGTGACGACGGTCGCGGGAATCTTCTGGGCCATGGGGCACCTCCTTCTTGGGTCCGGCGCATTTGCCGGTCCCGACCGAGGCGTGTCAAGCAAGCCCTTCGATCCAGTCCGCCGCCTCCCGTGCCGAAGTGCAGAGCTGCCCCAGAGGCAGCGGCGGCGGCGCGACGAGCAGCACCTCGAGCCCCAGATCGCGGGCGGCGTCGAGCTTGTCCCGCGCCGGGCCGCCGGAATTCTTCGCCACCAGATGGGTGACGGCGAGATCGCGGAAGAGCGCGCGCTCGGCCGCGCAGCCGCCCGGGCAGAAGCCGCCAAGGCGCCGGGGTCCGGCGCAAGAAAGGAAGAGAAAGATGAAAACGAATTTTGCCGCCATCGCCGCCCTCGCCCTTGCCGCAACGGGCTTTGCCGCAAGCGCCGATGCCTCCGACCAGCTGGCCCGCTCGCTGGGCGTCGCCCCGGGCGCCTACAGCACCGCCGAACTCGTGCAGCTGCGCAATGCCCGCGAGCAGGGCGACTGGACGCGGGTGGCCTTCATCGAAAGCAAGGTCGCGCCTTCGGCCGCTGCCGCAGAGCAGGCTGCGCTGAAGACCGCCGCCGAGAAGGATGACGTCCAGCGCCTCGCCTTCCTGCAAGGCGCCGGCGTGACCGCCTCGCGGGACGCCGCCGCCGTCTCGGCCAATGCCCAGCTGGCCCGTGCCATCGGCGTGGCGCCGGGCGAGTTCGGCAGCGCTGCGCTGGCATCGGGCTACCTGCATGCCACCAGCCTCGACCGGCATTGATCCCGGTCCGGTTTCAGGCCTGCGCAAGCGCCCTCCGGGGCGCTTTTGCGTGTCTGGAAGGCGGTGAAGGACAGAGGTCGATAATCCAAGATTACCGGACATGAAGGAGACCGGCAGGAGGTGGCGCTTTGGAGAAAAATTGACGGACATAGCGCCGCCCCTGCCGATGAAGCGCCGTCTGGCTATGATGGCTCCCCGTCCCTGGAGTGGAAACCGACCACGTTGCCTGCCCCTTGCAGCCCCGCGATCTGCGCCTCGAGGTTGCGGATCTTCTCTTCCAGTTCGGCCTTGTCGGTCTTCCAGCGCAGGGCCTGGGCAGAGACCTGCTTCAGGGCTTGCTCGTAATAGCGGAGCGTGTCCTGCCGCAGTTTTCCGGCCTCGGCCTTGGTCGTGGCCGAACGCTTCGACAAGGCCCGCAGCCGGTCCTGCACGATCTTTCGCAAGCTCTTGTTGCGCGCGTTGCGCAGATAGCTCTCGCTCAGGCCTGCGCGCCGCAGCACCTCGGCCTGGGACAGCCTGCACGGCTTATCGCGATCCTCGGGATCGGGATAGAAGCCGTGCTCGGCGATTTCCGCTTCGATCTTGCCGAGCGCCGAGAGGAGAGCTGTCCGGGCATCCTCTTGGCGCCGGTGGTGGTAGCTGGCCAGAGCTGCGCCGTCTTGTCCTGTCATGTCATCTCCAGCAGGTTTTCCAGTTTGCGGCGGGTGTCATCCGGGAGGACTGAGAAGTTGCGGGGATCGCAGTCCTCCAGGGCCGCCCTCAGGCGCGGATCGCCAAGGAAGGCATCGAGCACTTGCCCGAACGGAGCCAGATTGGCGAGGATCTGTCCCTGGAGATAGGCGCGGTGCCCGGGGTCTGTCTCGCCAGAGAGGGCCTCCAGCGCGTCTGCGACGGCATCCCTGCGGTCTTTCGCGGCGGCCGCGGTTTCCAGCCGGAAGATGCACCCGGCATTGCAGGCTCCTATGTCGCGCTGGCCGGCGACCCTGCTGCAGAGCCCGGTTTGTTTCGAGTCCGCTGTGCAGTAGCGGCCGGGCCCCACGAGTTGCAGCGACGGGATGAGCGTTGCGAGGAGTCCGGGGTCGTCTTCTCCCACCTGGTCTGCCATCATCCGGGCCTGAAGATCCTCCCTGGCGATCCGCAGCCCGTCGGCAGCAGGCCCGCCGCAGTCATCGAGTTCGCTGGCGATCTCCTTGCGGCGCAGGTGCAGGATCTCGTGGCGCACCCGGTCGGCGTCCCGTCGGAAATCTGGATCGGCGAGCATGTAGCCCAGCGTGACTTCGATGTCGCGGTGTCCGAGAACGTCGTAGAGGACACCGCTCGCGCCCTCGAGGCAGAGACCGGCCAGGCGCGCCATGGTCTTGCGGTAGCGGTGCGGGGAGAGGTCTCCGTCGATTTCGGCGAGGGGCGTGCCGTCGCGGGTGCGGACAGCGCGCCCGAATCTGAGAATTCGCTTGCCCAGGCCCGAGATGTCCGGCCGGCTTTTCGGGTCCGTCGACCAGAGGTAGGGGCCATCCTGTGCCAGAGTGCAAAGCAGGCTCTGCTGCCGCCGGACGGCCGCCACGCCGTGACTGGCCAGCGGCCATTGCCGAACCTGCCCCGCGGGATTTTCGCTTTCCTTGTAGGTGAGGCCGGCGATGTGGCGGTACCCGGCGAAGGGGACCAGGGGGTCCCGGCCGAGGGTGACGAGTTCGGAGTGGCGCGCAGCGGTCATTGCCGCCAGGATCTGCGCATTGGCGATTTCGCACAGCCGCAGCAGGAAACGGACGCTGTTCAACGTCGCCACCGGCCAAGCGGACGCCAGGACCGTTTGCCTGCCCTCGCCGTCAATCAGGAAGCCGTTGGCGAAGGCATATCCCGGCGTGAGGATCTTTCCGCGCCACCGTGACAGGCGGCGCTTCCTGCATGCACGAACCGCGTCAGCACCGCGTCGGCCACGTTCATCGGCGGCAACTGCGGAAATCTCCCGGTAGCATGCCTCGAGGTCCGACTGGATGGAGGCCAAAAAGAAGCAGGCGCCCAGAATTTCGCTGAAGGCGGCATCGCAGAACGGCTGGATCGGATCATGTTCCCTTTTCTTCTTGGGGACATCCCCTGCGGGCCAGTCGTCGAATAGGCCGGCATTGAAGAGGGCGTTCAGCCGCGGAATGCATTTTGTTGCAAATGTCGGCTGGCTGTCGAGCAAGCGCCGGAACGCGTCGGGTGCCAGGGTCCGGAAAATGGCACCTCCATCCGGACAGCCGCTGCTGGCTGTCCGGCGCTGACCGGTCATTTCGATGGCCGTCTTGGCGGCACTCAGCATCGCCTTTGTCCGTGCCGCCCAGGTCGATATCGATGGCGGCTTCGAGATGCTCTTCCCGCCGCGCACGGTCTGGGTCAGATCGAGGAGGGCGATGCGCTTGAGGCGCCGGAGCATTTGCTCGGTCCTGGCGTCAGAGCGGCCCCAGCCCTGCAGGATTGCGGCGCGGAAGTCCACCGACCGCTGTCCTTGCGCGCGCTGGAAAGGCGGTACCATGTCTGCAGGTGCGAGGAAGACATCATCCTCCATCACGATGCCCGGAAACACCGGAAAATTGCGCAGCTCCTGCCAGGGCAGGCTCCAGCTCCGGCCGATTGGCACTGGGTGGCGGGTCAGCTCGCGGCGATGATCGTCCAGGCGTGCCTTCTGGTCATCAGGCATTGGCAGTACCTCCTGCGGCGGCCGGGTATTCGACCGCAATTTCGGCCGCGACGCGGGAAAGCGGGAATTCGTCGAAAATTTTCGCGGCTCCGGTTTTTAGCGCCTCGCGATGGCGGCCCATGGCTGCCTCGAAGGCGGCCCGCCGGTTCCGGCCCAGCCCGTCACGGACGATCTCGATCGTGTCCATTTCGCGGCGGAAGGAAGACGTCGCGAAACGTTCGGCCGGGAGGATCCTGGCCAGCTCCGAAAGTTCCGCAAGGCGGAGGGCGAGCGGCTCCAATGCTTCCAGCGTCAGGCTCGCATGGCGGCAGAGGGTGCAGCGCTGGACCATGCAGAGAGTGCCGGGAACATGTCCGGGCGCAAGCTCGGCCGGCGGATTGCGCGGGTCGGCACAAGCCAGGCGATCTCGCGAACGGAACGTCTGCAGGGAGGCCCGATCCTCTTCCGTCACTGCGTTTCGGACCGTTGCGGCAAGACGCAGCATGGTGGGATCGACGGTTCCGCCGCTTGCGGCTTCGGCCCCGAGCGCTTCCGTCATGCGCCGCCAGGCCGCGAACCGTTCCCTGATCTGGCGCTGCTGGCGGAGGTAGTGCCGCGTGGTCGAGACAGCCTTGTGGTGCAGTGCTTGCTGGACTGCAAAGATGTTGCCGCCGGACGTTTCGAAGACGTGGCTGGCATGGGCGTCGCGCAGGTCCGTCGGCTTGATCCTTGCGGTTGCGGCAACGAGGTCCGGGTCGTCCCGGTGGCGGGCCTCATCGATGGCGCAAGGGCGAATATGGGCGCGAAAAGCGCCCGATACCCAGGTGGTCACGCCGAGAACGCCGACCGCTTCGTGACCGAGGCCCTTTGAGTTGTAGTAAATCCAGGGCGACCGGAGTTTCCGCTCGATCATCGCAAGCTCGCGGGATGACGCTGCCGCCTGCAGGGAATCGGACAGAATTCTGGCACGGCGGGTCCTCAGGCTGTCGCGCAGGAATCTCGTCCGCTCCAGCTGAAATTTTATCACGGAAAAGGGGTGGTAACGGGACCGCTTCAGCGACAATGAGGATGCGAGCCGTCCTGTCTTCGGCCGGAGCGACAAGATTGCCGCCTGCCCGGCCTCCGCCTCGGATATTCCGTCGGAAGCGAAGATCGCGACGGTGCCGCGCCGGTCCTGGTCGCGCGAGAGATGTGCGCTGCGGTCGGAGTACCAGCCATTCCATTCCTCGAAAGCGGCATCCACCACGCAGATGCCCCGGACGTGATCGGTCCAGCCAGTATGGCATGAAACAAGCGTATGTCCTGCCACTGCGTCGGCGACACTGGGCGCATGCTCGCCCGCCAGGGAGGCGAAGTCCATGCCTGCGCCGCTCGTGTCGATCCGTTTGATGTCGGCTTGACTCAGGTCCCGCCCATCGACGATGCGCGACTGCATGCGTGCCCGCATCAGGACGGAGAGATTTGCGCGCGTTCGCCAGACGGACCCGGCGTCATCTTCGCTCGGGCCAGCATGGCGCGGGTCCATCCCGGTCCGGAGGGCCTCCTGCCCCCGCAGGTGGTACCACGTGCTCTCGTCCATGCCGCGCTTCGCGGCGGTATACACCATCTTCACGGCGCGTGGCTCCACGTCCATATGGTCGCTGATGTCGCGATCGGCCTCGATGGTCGGCCAGACGAGCGCAGGATCGAATGCGGGGTCTGTTTCCGAGATACGTGTGCGCGCCAAGAGCAGAAGTTTGAAGATGAAATTCAAGCATGTGATTTTCTCTCGGGATTTTCCGGCCTGCGAGAGGAGGAAACGGCGGAAGCTCTCGCCGTCGGCGGACTCGATGTCGGTCACGGAGGTGATGTCTCGGCCGAAATCTTGCGATTGACGGCCGAGAAACAGAAAGAACTTGCTGAGCTGGCCCTTCCTGCTTCGCACTGTTTTACTTGCATTTCCGCGGGTCAGCGCGCGGAAATGCGGCGCAATCTCGCCGATGAGCGCTGCACCGCAGCCGTCCCGGAAGGTCCGGAGGTCGACCTCGACGAGGATCTCTGCTGCATGCCGATGCGTCCAGACCAGCGGATCGTGCTCGTCATCGTCCCGGGACGGAGGCAAGTTCTTCCTGCGCGGCAATGTTGCGGAGAAACGCCTGTCGTCCTCAGATTTTCTGTACTTGCTCATCGCCTGCCTCCTCCTCAAGGGCGTCCAGAGAGATGGACCTCTGCAGCGAAATCCGGTCGGCCCCGACCGCGGTGCGGAGCCAGACAAGATACATTTCCGTTGTCCGTTTGCTCACATGGCCGAGAATTGGCCGGACGTACTGGTCTAGGAAGTCGCTCGCCATCGCCTCGATCATCGTGGCGGAAGGCGGCAAGGGGGACAGTCCGCCCCGGGCCCCAAGCAGTTCGAGCTCTGATTGCAGGCGGTCGAGGACCTGGTAGCACGCTCAGGCGTGCCGTCCGCAATGCGGACTCCAGCCCGCGAAAGGCACCGCGGAGCCATCGACCCAGAAATCATGCAGGCGCCTGTAAGAATAGCGTTTTCCCGTGACCGGAGACAGGAAGAGCTCTCTTGGATCCGGCTGCCCGGGGTGCTTCCGGCGGAAGGTGCGCAGCGCAATTTCGCGTCCGATCTTGCAGTAGGTCTGCAGCTCCGCGCACAGGGCGCGATCCATTTCGATCCAGCGGCGCTTGCCGCGCAGCTCGGGATCACCGGGAATGCGCTGCCCCTTCGTGCCGTACATGATCTCTACTTTCTCTTCCTCGGCGGAACCGGACTCCTCCGGCAGCTGATCGCGGCGGAACAAGAGCAATTCGCTAGCGCGCATGCCCGTGCCGAGAATCGTGCGGCACATGAGCGACGCGGTGATGCCGACGAGACCTGGGTGGGCGGCCCGTATGCCGGCGTCCCACTCCGCGAGTTCCCGGCGGCTCGGCAGCCGAAGCCCCTCGGGATGTGTCCGGACAGGGCTCGTGTTCGGAGCCCGGGGCTGTCCGAGGTCCGGAGAAGCTTGGTCGAGGGAAAGCAGGCCGTCTCGTTCGAATGGCGGACGCAAACCGCGGCAGGCGGCGAAGACGAGAAAATCGACGGCGATGTCCGTGCGCCGGCGGACAGTGCCCGCGGAAAGCGGGCGGCCGCGGGACGAATAGCTGCCGGTCTCCATCTGGTTCTGGTATGTGTCCTCGAGATCCGTGGGGCTCATTTCGCGCCAGTCGAGCTTGGCGCGCTCGCAATAAGTGATGAAGTTTTCGAGGTCGCGACCGTAGGAAAGCATTGAACTTGCGGATAGCCTTGAATGGAGCGCGTAGTCGCTGGCGCTCTCCTTCCGGCGGCGGGTCCAGTTCCCGGCTCCGAGCTGCATCAGGTAGTCGAGCGCTTCCTCGGCCAGCCGCCAGTCGGCTGACCAGATGACGGGGACGTGCTGGTACTTGCCGATCTCCAGCTCGTGGCATTTTTCCGCGCATGGCGAAATCAGGAAGGCCATCGCTGCCCTCGCGATTCTGATGTGCGGGATGGGGCGGCATGTCGATGCCGCAGGCCGGCGATCGCATCGCCGTCCGATTGAATGACGTCCATGTTTCGTTCCTTGTCCGGGCGCAGCCCGGCAGATTGCGCCCGGAGTCACCGAGCGCTGGAGCTTGACTTTGCAATCTGGCTGGGGAAGAGACGGACCGTCCTAGCGACAGCCTGGATCTTCCAGGTCGCCTCGGCACTGGTAGGACAGTGCCGAGGCAACTCTCACTTCACTTCAGTCTTTGTTTCGGCGTGTCCCTATCCTCCCCGCTCTGCGCTTCGGCCGGCCAGAGCAATCTGACGTCCTGGCCGAGGCGTGCCGCAATGTCGGCGCGGATCTTGCCCGACACTCTCTGGCTGCCGATGACCTGGGACACCATCGTGCGCCCGACGCCGAGCTCTTCGGCGAGTTCCGTCATGGTGATGCCTGCCCGCGCCAGGAGCACGTGCAGATACTGCTGGCGATCCGCCGGATCCCGGAGGTCAAAAGCCAGCGCTACTGTCGTGTTTGCGGGCATCGGTTCGCGTCCCTTGTGATTCGGTGCTGTTATCGGCCGGTTTTTCCGGCAGTGCAAGCGCAAATTGTCACTTTTTCTGCGCGGGCCCTGCCTGGGGTTCCGATGCGAGGATCGTGCCAGCTTTTTTTAATTACTTTTGCTATTTTTGGCCGCGAACCTCTGGTTATCCTGCAGAAATGGCATCTTGTGCACTGAACGTGCACAAGATGCCACCGGAACGAAGTGTCACCCTATAAGGTTCGGGGGGAATTCGTCTTTGTGCAATTAAAAAGTGACGAACGTCACTTTCTGTTCCGGAGGTTTTCGAACCCGGATACCCGAAAGTGAAACATGATTGCGCATCGTCTCCAAAACTCCCAATTTATTGAGAGCGGCTTCCGGTCTTCCTCTGGCCTGGCCGTTCCCGCCGAACGGATCTTCCAGCTGCTTTGCAGGTCGCGGAGGCCATCGCCCTTGCGTGCAGAGGAACGGTCTCGGGGTGCCGGGCGCAAAAGTTCGGGGGCGGTGCCCTCCGAGCCCGGCCTTGACCGGACGTAGCGGGATTTCCCGGTGTGCAGATAACGCCTGATATATGCGGCTGAAAACCGTTACATAATTGAAAAACAAGTGAAATTTTCTATGTAGCGCACTTCCGGACCGTGACGTGGCATCCCGGGATCCGAAGCGTCGGGCCGTCCCGGCAGACGCCCCTCGGCCTGGCTGCCATCGGCAAGGGAAGCAACGCGATCATGCACTTGCAAGGCGCTGCGGCCGTGGTGCTCAACTTCGCCCGCCCGGATCGGTCCGAAGGAAAAGTTTCGCGGAAAGCGAAGGTCGACTATAATTTCATTTTCGAGCTGTTGGCTTGAATTGCGCCACGGCCCCGAAGTTGGTGTCATTATACACGCAATTCCGCGTGCGGGGAGAGGTTCTCGCCGGGAAAGCCGGGCCGGAGGGCTTTGCCTTCCGTTCAGGCAACTGCACCGTCCCGGCTCGGCGGCCCGTGCCCGGGCGGAGCTTGCGATCGGCCATTCGCGGCAGTGGAAGGTCCCCTCTCTCGATCGAGGGGGACGCTGGGGCGGGGCAGGGCCTGGAGGCTGCGGTCAGCGACCGTGAGATGGAACGCGGCGTGGCCGGCCGAGGGAGTCTCCGCCTGCGTCATCGTGCATGGCCGTCCCGGCGCGTCGCCCGGTCCTGGCGCCCGCAGCTGCCTTCGCGCCGGGCGCGGGTTGCCCTTGCCTCGGTCCGGCTGCCTTCGGCGCGTGCCGGGACAAGGGCAACCCGGAGGCCGTCCTTGCCGAAGTTTCCCGGGTAGCCGGGATCTGCCAGAGCGCGGCTCTGACAGCCTCGCTGTCTTCTGCCCTTGCCGGCTGATCCGCTTGCAGCCCTCCGGCACCGGTCGTTTCGGCTGCGGCGTTCCGATATCTTTCGCCCAGCTCCGCCAGGGCCTCGCCGAGCCCGGAGAAGCTGCGACTCTCCGCCTCGGCTTCCGCCTTCTGCGCCGCCCTGCGGCCCGCCCAGCCAAGGACCAGCGCTGCGCTGGCAAATGCGGCACCTGCGATGGCGATCGGGTCGATTGGCATCATGGTCTCCAGTCATGAACCGGCACAGTCTGCGGGGCGGGGCATCGCTCAGCCTAGCCGCAATCCGGTCCGGCGGGAACCGGCTGCTGCCGCGTCCCGGCCGGAAGGGAGGCCTCCCGCGCTTTCCGGGGCGGTCCAGGCACGGGAGCATGCGGCGTGCTCCGGGCATTCGCAGGGGGGCGGACTGGCATTCCCGGGAATGCGGCAGCCGGAGGACATCGCCGGGGTCAGGCCTCCTTCGAGCGACCGTCCGGCCTGAACTCTCGCGCTGCCCGTGCTATATCCAGCGGAGCAATGCTTCCCGGAGAACGGCCGTGACAGAAAGCGCAGACGGAAGGGCCCCGGAAATTGCGCGTCTTTACCTCGATTTCGACAGCTTCTTCGCCTCGGCCGAGCAGCATTTCAACCCGTCGCTCCGCGGAAAACCGGTGGGCGTGGTGCCGCTCGACTCCCCACATACCAGCTGCATCGCCGTCAGCCGCGAGGCCAAGGCGCGGGGCGTGAAGTCGGGCTTCTCGGTCAAGGCGGCGCGGCAGGTCATCCCGGACATGATCTTCGTCATCGCCCGCCACGACGTCTATGTCCGCCTCCACAAGCGCATCCTCGTCGTCGTCGACACCATCCTGCCGGTCGCCGAGGTGCGGTCTATTGACGAGATGGTCTGCGCCCTCCTGCCCGAGGAGGCGCGGCAGGGCGCGGTGCTGGCACTCCGCATCAAGGCGGCGCTGGCCGAGGCCTTCAGCCCGGTCCTGACCTGCTCGATCGGCATGGCGTCGACCGAGTTGCTGGCCAAGATCGGCGCGGAGATGCACAAGCCGGACGGCATCGCGGTGATCCGCAGCACCGACCTGCCGGAGCGGCTGGCCGGGCTGGATCTCGCCGCGCTGCCCGGCATCTCGAAGGGCATGCAGGCCCGGCTCGCCGCGGCCGGGGTGACAGATTTCCCGGCGCTCTGGCGGCTGGCGCCGAAGCAGGCCCGCGCGATCTGGGGCAATGTCGAGGGCGAACGCTTCTGGAACGGGCTGCACGGCCACCATTCCGAGCGCCCGGAGACGGCGAAGAGCATGTTCGGCCACAGCCGCAACCTGCCGCGGGACTGGCGCACGCCCGAGCGCATCGCGGCCTGCGCACGGCAGCTGGCGCTGGGTCGGGGCGGCGCTCGGGCCGGAGGAGGAGCGCGCGGTGCTGGCCTTCTTCTCCTCGCCGCAGGGCGGGCGCATCGTCGAGCTGGAAATCTCGGCGCGCCGCGCGCTGCTCGAAGACGGCGTCGAGGAAGCCAGCCTGGCGCGGGTCGGCCAGCTCGAGGCCGAGGGCGCGCCGTTCTACGGCCAGATCGAGCGCTTCGTCGAGGTGAACGGCCTGATCGATTCCAACGTGGCCGGGGCGCTGAATTCCAGCTTCGCCTTTCTCGACGGGCTGGGCCAGGGCATGGGGAGCGAGGGGCAGGGCGATCCGCTGGGCGACGTGATGGCCCAGGAGCCCGAGATCCGCGCCTCGACCACCGAATGGGTCTATTCCTTCGCCGCGCTGGCCTATGCGCCGCTGGACGCCGCGGAACTCGACGCCTATATCGCCTTCAGCGAGAGCGCGGCCGGGCAGGCCTTCAACGCGGCGCTGTTCTCGGCCTTCGACCAGATGTTCCTGGAGACCTCCCATGCCACCGGCAGGGCGCTCGGGGCGATGATGCTGTCGGAGGATCTCTGAGCCCCGGACTGCTTGACACAGCGGGGCTTTTCCTGCATCAGGCGGCTTCCCGTCGCAGTGGCGGGATTCTCACAGCCGTAAGGCACGCAGTCCGATGGTGCGTCAGCGCACGAACTCCGCTCCGCGGGACCTAAGGGCGCGAAACCGAAAAAGGGTAGACACGAACGCTTCGACGGCTACCAGATCGACACCGTCACCGTCGCCGGGCATTTCCTCGGCCGCGCGACCGGGATCGAAGAGATCGTCTTTGCCGACGGCACCGTCTGGGACCGGGCGGCGATCGCGGCGCGGCTGCGCGACGGGCGGTTCAACGCCATGGACGACCTCGTCCGCTTCGGCATCGAGGACGCGCCGCTGCTGATCGACCCGGCCGACCTGATCGCGAACGACGCCGAGACCGGCGCGGAAGAGCTCGAGCTACTCTCGGTGCAGGCTGCCGAATTCGGCACGGTCGCGCGCGCGGAAGACGGCCTGATCGAATTCCTCGGCGTGCAGGACCACAATGGCGACGCGTTCTTCGCCTATACCGTCCGCGATCCGCTGGGCCGCGAGTCGACCGCGCGGGTCGAGGTGAACCTGTCGCCGGTCAACGATGCGCCGGTGGCGATGGACGATCCGCTGGTCTACGGGCTCGAGGACGTGCCGCTGCGCATCCGCATCGAGAACCTGCTGGCCAATGACTACGATGTCGACGGCGATGCCGAAGCCGAGGGGCTGCGCATCGTTTCGGCGGAGCCGCTGGCCAATGCCGCGGGCGCGCCGCTGCGGCCCTACAAGGACAACGACTATGACGGCGACGCGACCGACGCGACCTGGCGGCTCGATGGGCAATATATCGAGCTCCTGTCGCGCCCGGACCATTTCGGCTTTGCGGGCTTCACCTATGTTCTGGCCGACAACAGCGGCGCCGAGGCGCGGGCGGATGTGGAGATCTACTTCGCCCCGGTGAACGACGCGCCACGGCTGAAGGGCCGCGCCGCCTCGGCCAAGCTGGAGGAGACCACCCGCTTCACCGTCGCCCAGCTGATGGATCAGGTCTACGACATCGAGGGCGACGAGGTCAGCTTCGTCGGCCTGCATCTCGGCGCGGACGGCAATGCCACCCGTAACGGTGCCGAGGTCTTTGACGCGGAGGCCGGGACGATCGACTACACGCCGGCCCAGCTCGGCAAGGCCTGGATCTCCTTCGACGTGATCGACGCGCGCGGCGCGGAGGCGGTGCTCGATTTCCAGATCGAGGTGCGGCCGCAGAACCTGCCGCCGGTCGCCCGCGACGACCGCGGCATCCGCGCGCTCGAAGACAGCACGATCGCCATCGACCCGGGCCTGCTGCTGGAGAATGACAGCGATCCGGACGGCGACCCGCTGAGCTTCGCGGGGGTCTACCGTTTCGCCGAGAACGGCAAGGTGCGGGTCCGCGAGGACGGGCTGATCGAGTTTGCGGTGCGGCGCGATTTCAACGGCACGGCGAGCTTCGAATATACCGTCAGCGACGGGCGCGGCAGCACCGACACGGCAACCGCCTACATCACCGTGCTGCCGGTCAATCATGGCCCGGAGCTGAGGAACGACGTGGTTGCCGGCCTCGAGGACGGGCCGCAATACGTGATCCCGGCCGAGGCCTTCGGCAATGACCGCGATCTCGACGGCGACGTGATCTTCTTCCGCGACACCGTATTCCTCGGCAATTTCGCCTACCGCTTCCAGTCGCCGGACTACACGGTGCGGGCGGCGGCGGCGGACAACACCGGCCTGCCCGGCTGGCTGGACTTCGACGCGGCGACGCTGACCTTCTCCGGCATGCTGCCCGAGGGCAGCGGCCCGGCCGAGGTGGCGGTCTTCGTCGAAGACCCCGCCGCCGATGCGGTCCATGCCTTCCGCTTCGCCTTCGGCGATGCCGATCAACTGGCGGCGGGCATCTCGGTCGCGGAAGAGGTCATGGGCGGGTTCCGCCTGCGCGAGGCCTATGGCTGGTCGCCGGATGCCGATGGCGACGGCGTGGCGGAGTTCGACATCTCGGCGGGCAGTTTCGCCGCCACCAGCCAGGGCGGACGGCCGCTGCCCGATTGGCTGGCCTTCGACGCGGCGGCGCGGCAACTGGCGCTGTCGGGCTTCGCCAGAGCATCGCCCGGCCCCGCGAACATGCCGACGAAACCGCGGCGCGGGTCGATGCGGCGGTGATCGCGGTCCTGAAGGAGGCGCAGGAGGCCGCGCGCCAGGTCATCGCCGGCCACCAGCCGCAGATCCGCGCGTTGGTGGCCGAGCTCGAGGCCCGCGAGGTTCTGGACAGCGCGCAGATCGCGGCCTGCCTCGGTCCCAAGGCCGGCAAACCGGCGGATTGATGCACGTTTCCGGGAGGCAGGCTGACTCGGCGGCGGAAATCGTCTAGGGTCCGGCTACCCGGGGTGCCTGGCTTCGTGACGGCCCGGCACGGCTCCGGGAAGGGAGGAGTGACCCATGGACATGAACCAGATTTCCCAGCATGCCCACGCGCTTTACCGGGCGCATGGCGACAGGGCCGAGGCGGAGGCAGCGCAGAAGAGCAAGCTCTGCGAAAGCCGCGGCGACATGGAGGAAGCCGAGGAGTGGAACGCCATCCGCGGCGCCATCCGCATGCTGCGCGGCCCGAACGAAAGCTGATCCGCGCCGCGGATCGCTGACCGGTCCGCGCCCCGGCGCGGATCTCCGGCGGCGCTCAGGTCCCGCCGCGCCGCTGCTTGCGCATGTCTCGGACCCTCGCCAGCGCCGCAGGCTGCGTCCACCGCCGGTCGCGGCATTGGCGAGGGTCACCGGAACGGCAAGGCTCTGCGCCTCCCCGGTATCGCCCCGCGAAACGGCGAAGCCGGGGTGAGGCGCCGACTTTCCGCCGCACAGCTCCGGAAGCGCGAGGACCGTCATGCCACGATCCGGTTGGGCCGTGCGGCCCATGGCGTCACCTTCCGGAAGCTTGCCAGCCACGGAAGGCCGTNTCGGTCNCCGGCCAGGTCTTCCAAGNCAAATGTGCCGCTGCCATCACAGGNTCGGTTGCATCGGAACGTAGCGCCGCCGCATGGCCGTTGCCGAAGGGCCAGTTCCGCCGGGCATCGGCGTGCCNGCGGATATCGNGCACTGCGCNACGGCCCTGTACAGCCTTCCGATNCAGGGCAATNCGCCTTGTCCCTCGATCAGCTGCCTCTGCGGGGAAGGGGGGACCTCGGGATGCCCCGCGAACCCTTGCCGCCGCCCCGCCGAGGCCGATGCCTCATCCCCGGCGTGCCCGGACCGGAGCCGCGGCGCGCCGCCCTGGAGGATGGCACCGTGGCCAGCCGACCGAATGGCGGTCCGGAAGCTCGCCGCACAGCTTTCCGTCTCCGGCCTGCCGTGTTACGGCCGCGCCCTGCTGGCCGGGTCGAAGAGGGGCGTCGCCGCAGTCCCGCATTCCGGCCAGACCGCGGCGCCGGGACGGGAAGGGCGCGGCTGGCGGCCCGACCTCGACATCTTTGCGGGGGGTCCAGCCGGGCTTTCGGGGGGCGGAAAATCACCCGCGACGGGCGAAAAACCGCGCCAAAGCAATTGGCGGGGCGGTAGCAGATCCCGTCGCGCGCGGCGGATTTCTGGGGGAGGGCGTCCATCATTGCCCCGGCCCGGGCGGCCGACGGCAGAGTCTCGGTCCGGCCCTCGGGGAGGAAGACGATGTTGGTGCCGAGCTTGGAAAGCGGCGCGTCCGAAGGAAGGCGGAAAAATCGCGCGCCATCGCCCATCCCATGACGATGCGCTGGAGAGGGCTGCCCGGGCCCGCGCCGGGCTTGCGGCACCGTCTATGCGGATGGCGCGGCCCCGGCAGCTCATCGCGAGCTCGCGGTCTTCGGACGCAGGCCGTCGGCACGGGTCCCGCCAATCACGATGCTCCGGGCGCTGGCGGTGCCGGCATTGCCGCCGATCTCGGGGAGGCCATGGTCGCCAGCTCGGAGATTGCCGTCGCGGTGCCGGGCTGAGACAGCGCGCCACATGCGGCTGCCGGACGGGCGGGTGCTGGAAGAAGGCGCGCTGGTCACGCTCGACGGCTCCGCGGGCGAGGTGCTCGACGGCGCGGCCGAGATGCTGGAACCGGCGCTCGGGGAGGCGTTCCAGACGCTGCTGGGCTGGGCGGACGAGGTCCGCGACATCGGCGTGCGGGTCAATGCCGACACGCCCGAGGATGCCCGGATCGCGCGGACCTTCAAGGCCGAGGGCATCGGCCTCTGCCGCACCGAGCACATGTTCTTCGACGACGACCGGCTGACCGTCATGCGCGAGATGATCTTCGCCGATGCGCCCGAGGACCGGGCCGATGCGCTGCGCCAGCTGCTGCCGATGCAGCGCGAGGATTTCACCCGGCTCTTCGAGATCATGGAGGGCCTGCCGGTCTGCATCCGGCTGTTCGACCCGCCGCTGCACGAATTCCTGCCGGCCGACCGGCAGGGGGTGGTCGACCTGGCCAATGCGCTCGGCCGCCCGGTCTCGGACGTGCAGGCGCGGATCGACTCGATGACCGAGTTCAACCCGATGCTCGGCCTGCGCGGCGTGCGCCTCGGCATCGCCGTGCCCGAGATCTACGAGATGCAGGTCCAGGCGATCTTCGAGGCGGTGATCGCCATGGCCGAAAACGGCACCGAGGTGGTCCCCGAGATCATGCTGCCGCTGGTGTCGGCGCAGCGCGAGGTCGAAATCCTGCAGAGCCGGATCGAGCAGGTCGCCGCCAAGGTCCGCGCCGAGCGCGGCTGTTCCTTCCACTACAAGCTGGGCGTGATGGTGGAGACGCCGCGCGCCGCGCTGAAGGCGCAGTCGATCGCCGAGCTCTGCTCCTTCATGAGCTTCGGCACCAACGATCTGACGCAGATGACCTACGGGCTGTCGCGCGACGATGCCGGGCGCTTCATGCAGACCTACGTCCAGCAGGGCGTCTTCAATGAGGACCCGTTCCACTACCTCGACAAGGAGGGCGTCGGCGAGCTCCTGCAGATCGGCGCGCAGCGCGGCCGGAAGGCAAATCCGCGAATCGTCCTGTCGATTTGCGGCGAACATGGCGGCACGGCTGATTCGATTGCCTTCGCCAGGGAGTGCGGTTTTAACTATGTTTCCTGTTCGCCGTTCCGTGTTCCGGTTGCCNCGGTTGGCAGGCGCCCATGCGGTTTTGACTCGACGATAACCCCGGAATTACGACAAATTCTTGACAGTCGGCAGAATCTCGCCGACGCTGATTTGTGGCCTTGGTGCCACAATCCGCGGAATGCGTACTTTTTGACGAGTATTGCATCTAGCGGCGCGTCTTTATACGCCCCGAGTCGTAATTGATCGACTTGGGTGAAATTGTCATGATACTGCGTGCATTGGCGACTCTGGCTGCTGTCCTTTCCGTGGGAAGCGCCGCAGCAGAGGTAACCTTGAGCACCTCGAATGACCCCTCTTTCGATTTCGGCACCGGGCTTGGCTCTGTCTTCGAGGCGGAGCGCGATATGCTCCTGTCGGACGGGGTTGTCCTGAGCGCGCTCACCGTGCGGCCGGTCCCCCGCGGGGAGCGCCAGCCGCGCTTCCGCCGGAAGGTCCAGTACACCCGCGACTGGCTGGCCGAGCAGACCGCGAAGGGCAAGGGCGCGGAATGGGAGTGCCTGTCCGAGGCGCTCTNATTTCGAGGCNGCGCGGCGAAGGTGTCAAAGGCCAGTTCGCCGTTGCCGAGGTGATCCTCAACCGGGTCAAGTCCAAGGCCTATCCGGACACGGTCTGCGGCGTGGTCAACCAGGGCACCGGCCGCAAGCATGCCTGCCAGTTCAGCTATGCCTGCGACGGGCTGGCCGAGCATATCGGCGAGAAGAAGGCCTGGAAGCAGGTCTCCAAGGTGGCGGCTCTGATGCTGAAGGGCGCCAAGAGCAACCTGACCGACGGTGCCACGCACTACCACACCCGCGCGGTCCGGCCGAACTGGGCCAGGGTCTTCCCGCGNCACCGCGTCGATCGGCGTGCATTACTTCTACCGGCAGTGACCCGNCGCCGCTGCGGCGGGGCTCCGCCGCGNGCATCGCGCTGCGGCAGTTCCGGCTTGCCTTGGCTGTCCGGCGGCAGGTAACTTGCCGGACCGGATNCAGGGTGTCCGGCCGATGGCGGCCGGGCGGGAAAGCGGGAGACTTGGGATGCGGAAGCTGTTCGGAACCGACGGGGTGCGCGGCCGCGCCAATAGCTACCCGATGACCGCCGAGATGGCGCTGCGCCTNCGGCGCGGCGGCCGGGCGCTATTTCCGCCGCGACGGCAAGGACACGCACCGCGTGGTGATCGGCAAGGACACCCGCCTGAGCTGCTACATGCTGGAGACCGCGCTGACCGCGGGTCTGACCTCGACCGGCATGAACGTGCTGCTCCTCGGTCCGGTGCCGACGCCGGCGGTGGGGATGCTGACCACCTCGATGCGCGCCGATCTGGGGATCATGATCTCGGCGAGCCACAACCCGCACGAAGATAACGGCATCAAGTTCTTCGGGCCGNGACGGCTNTCAAGCTGTCGGATGCGGCCGANAGAAGAGATCGAGNGCGCTGCTCGAGGCCGGCGTGGACCCGGNCCAAGCCCGAGAATATCGGCCNGCGCCAAGCGGATCGACGACGGCCGCTTCCGCTACCAGGAGCGGGTGAAGTCGACGCTGNCCGCACGGCATGACGCTGGAAGGGCTGAAGGTCGTGGTCGATTGCGCCNAACGGCGCCGCCTACCGCGCCGCGCCCGAGGTGCTGTGGGAGCTCGGCGNCCGAGGTGGTCCATGTCGGCGTCTCCCCGAACGGGCGCAACATCAATGACGGGGTCGGGTCCACCGCGCCGCAGGCCGCCGCCGAGGCGGTGCGCGCCCATGGCGCCGATGTCGGCATCTGCCTCGACGGCGATGCCGACCGCATCCTGATCCTCGACGAGACCGGCGCCCAGGCCGACGGCGACCAGCTCATGGCGCTGATGGCTGCCCGCTGGGCCGAGGAAGGGCGGCTCAAGGACGGCACGCTGGTGGCGACCGTCATGTCGAATCTCGGGCTGGAGCATTTCCTTGCCGCACGCGGGCTCAGCCTGCACCGCACTCCGGTCGGCGACCGCTACGTGGTCGAGGCAATGCGCCGCCACGGCTGGAACCTCGGCGGCGAGCAGTCCGGCCATATCGTGATGACCGACTATGCCACGACCGGTGACGGGCTGCTGGCGGGACTGCAGTTCCTCGCCGAGATGGTCCGCACCGGCCGCCGCGCCTCCGAGCTGGCACGGAGCTTCGAGCCCTGTCCGCAGCTCCTGAAGAATGTCCGCTACGCCGCGGGCAAGGCGCCGCTCGAGGCCGAGGAGGTCAAGGCGGCGATTGCCGCGGCGGAGAAGCGCCTCGAAGGGCAGGGGCGCCTGCTGATCCGCAAGTCGGGGACCGAGCCGCTGATCCGCGTCATGGCGGAGCATGCCGACCCCGCGGTGCTCTCCGAAGTGGTCGAGGAACTGGCTGGCGCCGTGGAGCGCGCCGCCTGACCGCTCTTCGTGCAAGGGAGTCGGCCGCAATATATTGAATGTAAATAAAAATTTCCCCCACCGGGGAACCGGCAAGAGCCTGCCGGGTTGATCCTGCAGAACGGGTCGCGGTGCGGGGGAGGTCTCCGGCTGCTTCGTTCCCTACCAAGCAAGGTCAAATTACATGCGTAAAGTTGTGCTGGCAGCAATTGTCGCTGCCGCTCCCGCTGCTGCGTCCGCCGTTCCGGTCACCCCCGGCTCGCATCTGTCGTTCAGCGACGTTCTGGCGCCGGGCGGCACCGCCTCGTTCGAGTTCGAAGTGAACGAACCGGTGCTGATCGACGTGTCCTTCGCCCTGACCGGCACGCTGAACGATCTGCAGTCGCTGTCCTTCGATTACGGCGAAGGCATCATGACATTCGGTGCGGACGATTTCGACATCGACGATGTCGATCCGGAAGTCGCCTATCTCCAGCTGACCAACTGGCGGGCCGAAGATGACTTCACGATCTCGTTCTATGACGGCATTTCCGACACGGTGGCGATTGCCGGGACGCTCGACGCGGTTGCCGCTGCAGTGCCGATCCCGGCACCGGCGCTGCTGCTGATGGGCGGCCTCGCCGGGCTGGGCGCGCTGCGCCGCAAGCGCGCCGCCCGCGACGGCAAGCCGCGCGGCGAGCGCGGCGAGGGCGGCAAGCCCCGCGGCAAGGGCAAGCCCGGCGGCGGCAAGCGCGACTGGAACAAGGACGGCCCCCGCAAGGACCAGGGCGCCAAGGTCTATTCCGCCAAGCCGCAGCGCAAGGAAAAGGCCATTGATCCGGACAACCCCTTCGCGGCAGCGCTGATGGGGCTGAAGGACAAGAGCTGATGTCCGACGAGGCGCGCCTGCGGGTCGACAAATGGCTCTGGCAGGCGCGTTTCTTCAAGACCCGGGGGCTGGCCGCAGAGGTCTCGTCCTCGGGGCATCTGCGCCTCAACGGGGCGCATGTGAAGAAGTCCTCGCAAGCGGTGAAGCCCGGCGACACGCTGACCTTCCCTCAGGGTGGCCGGATCCGGGTGATCAAGGTGCTGGGCATCGGCACCCGCCGCGGCCCGGCCCCCGAGGCGCAGGCGCTCTACGAGGACATGACCCCGGAACAGCCGCGCGACGAGTCCGCGCCCGCGGCCGGAGCCGCTCCCAGCCGCCGCGAGCGGGAACAGGCGCGTGCCCTCAAACGTTCCGCGCTTGAATGACCGGGACCAAGGCCTTAAGGACCGGACTGATCAATCGAGAGAGTCCATGACCTACGTCGTCACCGAAAACTGTATCGCTTGCAAGTACACCGACTGCGTCGAAGTCTGCCCCGTGGATTGTTTCTACGAGGGCGAGAACACGCTCGTCATCCATCCCGACGAATGCATCGACTGCGGCGTCTGCGAGCCGGAATGCCCCGCCGATGCGATCCGTCCCGACACCGAGCCGGGCATGGAGAAATGGGTCGAGTTCAACCGCAAGTACAGCGAACTCTGGCCGGTCATCGTCGAGAAGAAGGATCCGATGCCCGACGCCGCCACGCATGACGGCGAAGAGGGCAAGATGGAGAAGTACTTCTCCGAGGCTCCGGGCGCGGGCAGCTGAGATTCGCCGATCCGGGAGATTCGCTCTGGTTTGCCCGGAAAAAGCGCTCTAAGACTGGACTGGCATCGCGGAGCGTCCGCGATGCCGGCGGAAATGCCTTGAAAACCGGCGCATCGTCTCCGGCCGTCCCCATTTTGGGGTGACATGGCCGGTATGCCTGCGCCGGGACTTTTTTTCCTGCCCATTTTTTGCTATACAGTGCGGCACAAACGAGTCCCGTCTCAGCGGCCGGCACAATTGTGCGGTCGTTTTTTTGCCCTGTGCGTCCCGGTTGCGGCGAATGTTTTTGTGCCGGAAGGGGAACAGGGGGCCGGGAATGCTGGGGAAAGCCGAGGAATATACCGCGATGAGCAAAGCGAAGATGTCTGAATTCCGCCCGAACGACTACGTCGTCTACCCGGCCCATGGAGTGGGGCAGATCGTATCGATCGAGGAACAGGACATTGCCGGCATCACGCTGGAACTGTTCGTGATCTCTTTTGAAAAGGACAAGATGACCCTGCGTGTCCCGACGGCCAAGGCGGCCGAGGTCGGCATGCGTTCGCTCTCCAGCCCCGATGTCGTGACCAAGGCGATGGACACGCTGCGCGGGAAGGCCAAGGTCAAGCGGGCCATGTGGTCCCGCCGCGCCCAGGAATACGAGCAGAAGATCAATTCCGGCGACCTGATCTCGATTGCCGAAGTTGTCCGCGACCTGCACCGCGCCGACGACCAGCGCGAGCAGTCCTATTCCGAGCGCCAGCTCTACGAAGCCGCCCTGGAGCGCCTGACCCGCGAAGTCGCTGCCGTCTCCGGCACTGACGAGGGCTCGGCCCAGAAAACCGTCGGCGAGGTTCTGGTCGGCCGCGCCGCCTGATCTTCCTGACATAAGATTTCATCAAAGGGGCCGTGCCGGAAGGGGCGGCCCCTTTGCCTTGCGCTCAGGGCAGCGGCGCGGCCAGCGTGCCTTCGGCATCGATGGCAGAGACGATGGCGACGATCCGCCAGCCCTCTGCCGTCTCCTGCAGCACCGGCCCGCCGGAATTGCCGAAGGTCGCCTCGCAGCTCAGCCGGAGCACGCCCTGGCCGAGCGGCCGGAAACCGCAGCTCCCGGCATCGCTGAGGGCATGCGGCCGGTCCCAGCGATAGCCCAAGATGCGCACCGGCAGCTCCGATGCGGGCGCGGCCTCGGGCAGGGGCGCGATTGCGCGGCAGCGCGGCGCAGGAAGGCCTCGACCAGCGGCGGCAGCGGATCGCGGTCGGGCGCCACCACGCCGACCGGGTGGCGCTGGAGCGGAGCGGACATCGGGATGATCCGCACCGGCTTTCCCGCGGCGCTGAACTCGGCGAGCTGCCGCGGCAGGATGGTGCAGAGCCCGCGCTCGACCACCTGCGCCATCAGCACCACGGTGGAGTTCGATTCCACCACCCCCGCGGCCATCGCTCCGGCCGCCGCGAAATTGCGGTTGATGATGTGGCGGTTCTGCATGTTCGGGGTCAGCAGGCAGAGCCGCTCGCCCGCGACCTCGTCCCAGCCGATCTCGGCGCGCCCGGCCAGCTCGGCGCCCTCGGGGCAGACGAGGCAATAATCCTCCTCGTAGAGCGCGACGCTGCGGCGGCCCTGCATGGCGCCATCGAGATAGGTGACGCCCAGATCGGTTTCGAGATTGTCGAGCATGGCGAGGATGTCCTCGGAGCTTTCCGAAAGCACGGTGAAGGTCACCTCGGGATGGGCCGCGCCGAATCGCGCCGCCAGCGTCGCCGCCGCCGGCAGCGCGGTCGGGATCGAGGCGATCCGGAGCGTCCCGGACAGGCCCTTGCGCAGGGTCTGCATCTCGGCCTTCAGCGTGCGGGCATCGCCGACCATGCGGCGCGCCCAGACCAGCACCCGCTCGCCCTCGGGGGTCAGCCCGTGATAGCGCGCGCCGCGCTTGACGAGCTGCACGCCGAGCTGGCTTTCGAGCTGCTTGATCCCCGCCGAGAGGCTGGGCTGGGTGACGCCCACGCTTTCGGCGGCATGGCCGAAATGGCGTTCGCGCACCAGCGCCAGGAACATTTCCAGCTTGTCGATCACGGCCGGTCCCTCGCGCCGGGATTGTTGGGCAGCAGTTCCATGCGCGGCAGCAGGCTGTCGCGGTGGCCGAGCATCCAGTCGCGCACCTTCTCGGCCGCGCGGCTGAGCGTCTGCTCGCGCCGTTCGACCAGGTACCATTGGCGGGTCAGCGGCAGGCCCGGACAGCGCAGCGCCACCAGCCGCCCCGTGCGCAGCTCCTCGAAGACCGTGTGGCCCGAGAGCATGGCGATGCCGAGGCCGGAAATCACCGCCTGCTTGATCGTCTCGTTGGAATTCATCTCCAGCACCTCCGCCTCGCGCCCCTCGCCGGTCTCGTCCAGGTAGCGCGCAGCGAGGATCCGCGTGCCCGACCCAGGTTCGCGCAGGATGAAGGTCTGGTCCAGCAGTTCCGCGGGCCGGATGCGGGTGGCGCGGGCCAGCGGGTGGTCGGGAGCGGCGACGATCAGGTGGGGATGCGCGCCGATCGGCTCGGCGATGACGGGCGGCATCCGCGGCGGGCGGCCCATGATGCACAGATCGAAGCGCCGCTCGGAAAGCGAGGCCAGCGTTTCGGCGCGGTTACCGACATCGAGCCGCACCCGCACATCGGGCAGGTCCTTCTTCAGCCGGGCGACGATCGAGGGCGCGAAATATTTCGCGGTGGAGACCACGCCGAGCACGACCGACCCCGCAAGCCCGGCCGCGAGTGCATCTATGTGATGTATTGACCGCTCCAGCGCGGAGCGGCCCTCGCGATGCGCCAGAAGCAGCGCGCGGCCCTCGCCGGTCAGCTCGAACCCCTCGGCGCGGGACCGGTCGAAGAGCGTGCAGCGCATCAGATCCTCAAGCTGTTTCAACTGGTTGTGCACGGCCGGCGGGGTCAGGCCCAGCGCCTCTGCCGCACGGTTGATTGCCCCCTCGCGCGCCACCGCATCGAGGGCGCGAAGCTGCTTCAAGGTGATCTGGTCCAGGCGCCGCATCAAATTTTCTGACTCCTCCATCAGAATGATTAAATTTCCATAGGGCGGGAAATGGCGAATATCAACGTCAACGAAGCAAGTTGAGGAAGGGAGGCCTTGACGATGCAGACCAGTCTTGAGGCCGGCACGGGGCGCATTCCCGACGCGCTCCGCCCGCTGATGGCGGCGCTTTGCCGGGTGGCGGCGGATCTGTCCGTCCGCATCGCGGCAGGCCCGGCGGCAGGGGCGCTCGGCGCGGAAGTCGGCGAGAATGCCGATGGCGACGCGCAGAAGGCGCTGGACGTGATCGCCGACGAGGCCTTCCTGGCGGCCGTGGCCGGGACCGGAGTGCGCCACTACGCCTCGGAAGAGCGCGATGACGTGCTGGAAGTGGATCCCGGCGGCACGCTGTCACTGGCCATCGACCCGCTCGACGGCTCGTCGAACATCGACGCGAATGTCTCGATCGGCACGATCTTCGGCATTTCCCGCGCGGCGACGGCCCCGGCGGCCAGCGTGCTGCGCGACGGCCAGGCGATGATCGCGGGCGGCTACTTCATCTACGGTCCCTCGACCCAGCTGGTGGCCACTTTCGGCCAGGGCGTGCTGCAATTCGTGCTCGACCGCGCCACCGGGCAGTTCGTGCTGGCCGGGCGCCTCGAAATTCCGCCCGAGTCCCGCGAATTCGCGATCAACACCTCGAATTACCGGCATTGGAGCCGCCCGGTGCGCAGCTTCGTCGATGACTGCCTCTCGGGGCGCGACGGACCCTGCGGGCAGAACTGGAACATGCGCTGGATCGCCTCGCTGGTGGCCGAGACCCACCGCATCCTGACCCGCGGCGGCATCTTCCTCTATCCGGGCGACGCCCGCGACGGCTACGGCCAGGGGCGGCTGCGCATGGCCTATGAATGCCACCCGATCGCGCTCCTGGTCGAAGCCGCCGGCGGCAAGGCCACGAACGGCACCGAGCGGATGCTCGACCAGGTGCCGCTGAGCCTGCATGCAAGATCGCCCTTCGTCTTCGGTTCCGCCCGCGCGGTGGAGCGGGTCTGCGTCTATCACGATCTGCCGGAGGAAGAGGTCTCCGCCCTCTTCGGCACCCGCGGCCTGTTCCGCGCCTGAGCTGAGAGCAAAGACATGTCCAAGAAACACCCGATCATCTCGGTGACCGGCTCCTCGGGGGCTGGCACCACGACGGTGAAAAGCACCTTCGACCAGATCTTCCGCCGCGAGGGGATCAAGGCCGTCTCCATCGAGGGCGACGCCTTCCACCGGCTGAACCGCGCCGACATGAAGGCCGAGCTTGCCGCGCGGCTCGACGCCGGCGACCAGACCTTCAGCCATTTCTCCTACGAGGCCAACGAGCTGAAGGCGCTGGAGGAAACCTTCCGCAGCTACGGCGAGACCGGCACCGGGCGCACCCGCCACTATGTCCATGACGACAAGGAGGCGGAACGCTTCGGCGTGGAGCCCGGCAATTTCACCGACTGGCGCGACCTGGAGGAAGGGTCCGACCTGCTGTTCTACGAGGGGCTGCACGGGGCCGTCCACAGCGACGAGGTCAACCTCTCGGCTCTTGCCGACCTGAAGATCGGCGTCGTGCCGGTGATGAATCTCGAATGGATCCAGAAGATCCACCGCGACCGCGCCAGCCGCGGCTACACCACCGAGGCGGTCACCGACGTGATCCTGCGCCGCATGCATGCCTATGTGCACTGCATCTGCCCGCAATTCACCGAGACCGACGTCAACTTCCAGCGCGTGCCGGTGGTCGACACCTCGAACCCGTTCATCGCCCGCTGGATCCCCACCGCCGACGAAAGCTTGTTGGTGATCCGCTTCAAGAACCCCCGCGGCATCGATTTCCCCTACCTGACCTCGATGATCCACAACAGCTGGATGACCCGCGCCAATTCCATCGTGATCCCCGGCGGCAAGATGGACCTGGCGATGCAGCTGATCTTCACCCCGATGATCGACCGGCTGGTCCGCGAGAGCCGCCGCGCCTGAGGAGGACGCCCGATGAACGAACAGACAAGGATCACCGTCTCCGAGACCGTCATGGCCAATGCCATCCGCGTGCTCGCCATGGACGCCGTCGAGGCCGCGCAATCGGGCCATCCCGGCGCGCCGATGGGCCTTGCCGATGTGGCGACCGTGCTCTTCAACCGCTTCCTGTCGGTGGACCCCGCCGACGACAAATGGCCCGACCGCGACCGCTTCGTGATGAGCGCGGGCCATGGCTCGATGCTGGTCTACGCGATCAACCACCTCTTGGGCTATGACGACATGGGGGCGGATCAGCTGCGCGCCTTCCGCCAGATGGGCAGCCGCACCGCCGGGCACCCGGAATACGGCCACGCCAAGGGGATCGAGACCACCACCGGGCCGCTGGGCCAGGGGATTTCGACCGCGGTCGGCATGGCGCTGGCCGAAAGGATGCAGAACGCGCGCTTCGGCGACGATCTGGTGGATCACTGGACCTATGTGCTGGCCGGGGACGGCTGCCTGATGGAGGGCATCTCCCACGAGGCGATCGACATGGCCGGGCATCTGCGGCTGGGGCGGCTGGTCGTTTTCTGGGACGACAACGGCATCACCATCGACGGCTCGACAGACATCTCCACCTCCACCGACCAGCGCGCCCGCTTCGCTGCCGCGCAATGGCATGTGCAGAGCGTGGACGGCCATGACACCGCCGCCATCGCCGCCGCCATCGAGGCCGCGCGCCAAGACCCCCGTCCCTCGCTGATCGCCTGCAGGACGGTGATCGGCAAGGGCGCGCCCACCAAGGCCGGGAGCCACAAGGTCCATGGCGCGCCGCTGGGCGCGGAAGAGATCGCCGCCGCCCGCGAGGCGATGGGCTGGACCCGGCATGCCTGCCGCGACCTGTTCCAGCCGCCCCGCCGAACGCGCGCTCAGCACCAGCTCCGCGCCTTCGGCGGCCAGCGCTTCGGCCAGCGCCAGGCCCAGCCCCTCGGAGGCCCCGACCACCCAGTAGCGGCGATCCTTCAGTTCCGTCATCACCCAGCTCCCGCCGCCTCTCAGGCGGTCTTGTCCAGGGCCTCCCGTGCTGCCGCTGGGCGCATCACCGCCACCAGCTCCGCCACCTTGATCCCGAACTTGCGGAACTGGCTGCGGTTCACGATCGCCCCGTTCTCCATCACGTACATCCAGTCGGTCACATCGAGCACATGCCCGCCCGACCCCTCCGGCAGCCGCAGCCGGTAGTTGAGGCACAGGGCCGGACCGCATTGCCGTCCGTGGCCGGTGCCCACCAGATCCGGCGCCTCCGCCAGGACCGTGCCGTCCTCGCGGGCGGTCAGGGTCCAGACACGGTCCTGCGTGCTGCCGGTATGATAACGGAAGGCCTCGGTCATCGTTCCCCGGTTCCCGTCCCAATCCGCCTGCATCTGCGCAACAAATCGTGCGGCGACCCGGCCGAAGGGACCGTAGATCACGCCTTCGCAGTCGATCGGCCCGGAAATATGGCGCACGAGGTCGAAGGCCGGGCCGTCGCCGGCATAGTCCTCGGGGCGCTGCGCGCGGAACGAGGCAATGCGCGAGGCCAGCAGGACGAGGACGAGCGCGGCCACGAGGCCGACCAGGAAACTCAGGACGAGGGACATGCGGTTCTCCGGTCTTCGAGGGGAGTGGCGGCCAGCAGCGCCATCGCCGCGAGCTTCAGTCCGAGCGGCAGGAGGCCGTAGAGCAGCGCCAAGAGGAGCGAGGCGCCGGGACGCCCCTCCTCCAGTCCGGCGCGGTCGAGAAGCGGCAGCAGCACCAGCGCCGCGAGCGCCATCGAGGCCTTGCCCGCCACCGCCCAGAGCCCGAAGCCCTGCCCGGCGGAGGGCGCGATCCCGCGCAGCCCTGCGGCACCCGGCCACCTGCCATGCAAAACCGGCCTCGGCACCACAACGCCAGCCCCGGACGCACCAGCTCGGACCACGAGTAGGTGCCTCTCCGATGGACGGACCGCGCGACACGGCAAGGCCGGGCGCCACGCTCTCCGGAAATCCCGGCTTCCGGCAGCGGCGGCAACCCCACCGGGCCGCCCGCGCACCCTGCCCCGCGCCTTCCGGAACCGCGCAGCTTGATCCAGCGGCGTTCCGCAGTTGATGGCCGCCCGATCGCGTTCATCCGTCGAGAGACGCGTCACGGGGGCGGCATTCGGGAATGGCACCGAGCTTGTGCGCGTCCTCATGTCCGATCCCAAGATTGAACTCCTGTCCACGGCGGATAGCCCGCCGGTGGCACTGAAACGATGCGGACAGCGAGGTCAGGACCGCTACCGGTCCGAGGGAAAGAAGTGGTCGCGGGATGTCGCTGCGGGCCAGGGCGGAAAGGCAGTCCGCCTTCCGGAGGCTGCGTTCCTGCGGATTGGAAAGGCTCCTGTGCCGCCAAGCGCCAGGATCGCCGAGTGGCACCGCCTTGTGCCGAAGGCGTCGCCAGCGGTGCCCGGAGTTGCCCATCGCGGCGCAATCGGTCCGAGCCCGATGGGCGACGGCGCACCCGCTGGCAACTCGCCCGTTGCGATGCCGATCTCCTCGTCCTCGGGGAGCTGGGCCAGAAGTTCAGGCAGCACGGGGCTGTCGCCCTCGCGGCTGCAGGTGACTTCCACCGCCTTCATGTCGTCGGTGGCCGTGTCCATAGCCAGATGGGCTTTGCGGTGCCGACGGCGGGGGCCGTTCGTCCTGGCCAGCCATTCATCAGGTATTCGCCGCGCCGCTGGCGCCATGGTCCCGGATCGCTTCGGCGCCGGCTGAGCGCGGAAAAGCCGGAGACCGCCCAGTTCAGCCCTGTCATCTTGAGGATTGAGGTGGTCCCCGTTTCCCGGACAGTTTTGCGGAGCCCGACGAGGACGAGAAACGCGCCGATCCGGTCGACGAAGCGCTGGATGCCGGGCGCGCCGTTCCGCGCGTCGCGCCAGCGCATGCCCTCGTCGCGGTAGCGCGCCTCGGCCTCGGCCTTCACCGCGTCGAGATCGGCGGTTTCCGGCAGGTCGAGCCGGTAATCCGTGTCGAAGAGCGATCCTTCGGAGAGCAGCCCCGAGCCGTCGAGCGCCGGGGTGGCGACGATGCTGCGCGGCCCGAGCGAGAAGCCCGAGGTGCCGGCATCGGGCTCGCGGGCCAGCTCGGCCATCAGCACGAAATCCTTGGCGCCCAGCCGCACCGTGTCGCCGGGAACGAGCCCCAGCCGGTCGATCAGCACCTTCTGCATGACGATGCCGGGACGGGTTCCGTCGCCGGCCAGCGCCTCGGCCAGCGGCATCTCGGGCACCAGCGCGACATTGCCCAGAAGCGGATAGAGGCCGTCGACGCCCTTGACCTGGGTCAGCCCGCGCTCGCCCGCCGCGTTGACCGCCATCGAGCGGAAATCGACGATCTCGGACATCCGGTCCGAGACCGAGCGCATCCAGGCCTTCTGGTCCTCGGAGGCGAAGCGGTAGGTGAATTCCATCTCGGCATCGCCGCCGAGGATCACCGCGCCCTCGCGCGACAGCCCGTCCTCGATCGACAGGCGCACCGTGCCGACCGCGGCGATGGCCATGACGCCGAGCGTCAGGCAGGTGAGGAAGATGCGGAAGGCGCCGAGGCCGCCGCGCAGTTCCCGCCGGGCGATCCGCCCCGCCTGGGCGAGCCTCATTCCGCCGCCTCGCTCAGCCGGTCCTCGCCCTCGATGGCGCCGTCGGCACCCGCCGCGGCACCCGGCGGCCGATCCCGCGCAGCTGCTGGCGCAGTCCCGCATCCGCCAGGCCCAGCTTGGCATGGAGCTGCGCCGCCAGCGCGCCCGAAATTTCGCCGATCCTGTTCTCCTGCATGGCCGGACCTCCTCGCCCCCAGAGTGGCACCAACGCGCGGCCCTGTCGCCGCGCATCGCCCGGCAGGCCTTGACCTGTTGCCGGAGGGCCGCAATACCGCGGGGCAGAGGCAAGGGAACAGGCCATGCTCAACATCATCCGCCACGGCACCGTCGAGACCGGAACGCCGCTCCTGATCGTGCACGGGCTCTTCGGATCGGCCCGCAACTGGGGCGTCATCGCCAAGCGGCTGTCGGACACCCGTCCGGTCTATGCCGTCGACCAGCGCAACCACGGCGACAGCCCCTGGACGGACCGCCATTCCTATCCCGGCATGGCCGACGACATCGCCGAGGCCATCGGCACGATCGGCGGCCGCGCCGACGTTCTGGGCCATTCGATGGGCGGCAAGGCGGCGATGGTTCTGGCATTGACCCGGCCCGAGCTGGTCCACCGGCTGATCGTCGCCGACATCGCGCCGGTGGGCTACCGCCACAGCCAGATGCAATATGTCGAGGCGATGCGCAGCGTCGACCTCTCGGCGGTCGAGACCCGCAGCGATGCCGACCAGCAGCTGCGCGCCAGCGTGCCGGAACTCCAGATCCGCGCCTTCCTGCTGCAGAGCCTCGACGTGAAGGAGAAGCGCTGGAAGCTCAATCTCGACGTGCTGGCCGCCGAGATGGACAAGGTCATCGGCTTCCCGCAGATCGAGGCGAGCTTCGGCGGCCCGGCCCTGTTCCTCTCGGGCGGCGCCTCGGACTATGTCACGCAGGAGTACCGCCCCGAGATCAAGGCGAAATTCCCCAAGGCGCGCTTCGTCAAGATCCCCGGCGCGGGCCATTGGCTGCATGCCGAGAAGCCGCGCGAATTCGAGGCCGCCGCGCGGGTCTTCCTCGATGCCGGTCAGGAGCCGTAGAGCGCCTTCGCCGCGACCCGGGACAGCGGCAGCGCGGCCAGCGTACCGGCTGCGGCGGCCGAGAGGATCGCCGCCGCGCCCTTGGTCCCGGCGGCCAGCGCGATCACCGCGCCGGTCCCGGCAAGCGTCGGGACGATCAATCCGCAGAGCAACGAAGCAAGGCGCAGCATGGCAGGTCCTCCGGTCAGGCGCCTGCAGTCCCAGGTGTTTGCTCCCGGGGTATGATGGGTGAGAAATGCGCGAAAGTTGGCGACGCTTGATCAGGCCGCAGCTTGAAGGTGGCGGAGGCCGTCGCGGAACTCAACCCCGCTGATGACCTCCGGCAGGCGGTTCCGGCCGCCGCCTGTTGATTTCCGTTGAGAACTGACCCGGGCAGCCCGGAAATTTCCACTGAGAACTGACCCATGTTTGAACTCGCCCCCGACTTGATCATCGGGGGTCAACGGAGTGATCGACATGGCATTTCTGAGCGTGATCCGACGCTGGGCATTGAGGGACCAGCTCTCGATCCGGGAGATATCCCGGCGTACCGGGCTATCCCGGAGCGAGGCGCGCGCCGCCACCGGTCCGAGGCCGCGCCGAGCGATCCGCAAGTATCCCAGGGCCGGGACCGTGGATCCGCCGTTCCAAGTTCCCGAGCGGCCGAGCAAGCTGGACCCCTACGCGGAAAAGCTGGCGGCCTGGCTGAAGACCGAGGCGGGCAAGCCGCGGAAGCAGCGGCGAACGCCGAAGCAGCTGCACGCCGAACTCGCCAGCCTGGGCTACGAGGGCTCCCATAACCGGGTGGCCGCCTTCGCGCGGCGCTGGAAGGAGGCGCGGCAGCGCGAGAGCCAGAGCGCCGGACGCGGCACCTTCGTGCCGCTCGCCTTCGAGCCCGGCGAGGCCTTCCAGTTCGACTGGAGCGAGGCCATGACTCAAGAAATTGGGCGACGATCGGCGGCGAGCACACGAAGCTTCAGGTGGCGCATATCAAGCTGGCGCACAGCCGCGTTGCCATCACCGCTCGGACCGGTGGCGCGGCGATGGCAACTCCTCGTCCGGGTCCATCTGCTGCAGACCCACGAGATTCTGTTCGACGCCCACTGGCATGGCTTCGTTCGGGGCATCCTCGGACCGGTGGCGGATTGCCCCTCACCTTCGGAGGCGTCCCGCGACGGGGGATTTGCGACAGCGTTCGTTGATCCGCCATTGGTCCGAGGAGTTGCCGACGAGGCGCCATCGGTCCGATCCCGCCGGCGACGGACGCGAAGACGGCGGTGGACCGGGTGGGCAAGGGCAAGGCGCGGCAGGTCAACGCCCGCTTCCCGAGCATGGCAAGCCACTACGTCTTCGAGCCGGAATTCTGCAATCCGGAGGCTGGCTGGGAGCGGGGCATTATGCGCCATTGGTTCAAGCAGTTGCCAGCGGCTGCGCCACCGGTCCGAGCGCCGCTGGTGACGGCGAGCGGACAGGTCGAGAAGAACGTGCAGGACGCCCGCCACCGGATCCTCCAGCTGGTGCCGCCGCCCATTGGGCTCGGACCAATGGCGCCACAATGGGCAACTCCCCGACCTGGCGGCGATGAACGGCTGGCTGGAACAGCGCTGCATCGAGCTCCGGGGAGAGACCCGGCATGGCACGCTGCCGGGCAGCATCGCGGATGCCTGGGCCGCGGAGAGGACAGCGCTGATGCCGCTGCCGACGGCCTTCGACGGCTTCGTCGAGCAGAGCAAGCGGGTGTCGCCCACCCGTAGCCCGGCAGGCGATTGCGGGCAATCGCCGAGAGGGGGCCTGATCACCTTCGAGCGCAACCGCTGCAGCGTTCCGTGCTGCGGGCTTTCGCGGCGCCACAGGCGCCACGGTCCCTGCGCACCCTTCGCCAACCGCCCCGTCAGCCTCCGGATCCACCCCGGCCGCCTTGTCGTCGTGCCGGAGGCACGCCTGTGGCGTGACGCCGCCGAGGGGCAGATCCTCTGCGAGCATGGGCGGCTGATCCAGCGCTCCCACCATCTGCCGAACCGGACCATCTACGGCTGGCGGCACTGCCTCGCCGTCATCCGGAGGAAGCCTGGCGCGCTCCGGAGTGAGCCATGTGGTCGCCACCGGTTCGAGACCCATGGCGAACGCTCCCCTCGCGGAATTGCCCGACGCCGTCCGGACCCTCCAGCATCAGCTGCCGAAGCGGCCGGGCGGCGACCGGGAGATGGCCGATATCCTGGCCCCGGTGCTGCAGCCCGACGGGGCTGCCGTGCTCCGCGCGGTGGAAATGGCCCTGGAGGCCGGCGTCCCTGCCAAGACCCATGTCCTGGACCTCCTGCACCGGCTGACCGGTGCCGCGCCCAGCCTGCCCGAGGTCACGCCTCCGGAGGCGCTGGCGCTGTCGAAGGAGCCCAAGGCGGATGTCGGGCGCCATGACGGCCTGCGCGGCAGGGAGCAGGAGAGCCGCAATGCGTCATGGTCCGGCCAGCGGCGCGATCGCCGTCATGGCTCGCGCAGCCTGAAGATGTACGGCATGGCGTCGTGCCCAAGGCACGCCTGCGGCGTGACCGGTGGACGATCTGATGAGCCAGGGCGCGCCAGCCTTCGAGGCATGAGGAGGATCAGGAAACGATCCGGGGGATCGTTTCCCCGACGATTGAACCCCGATCCTGTCGCAGCTGCTCAAGGCAGGGCGCGCGGAACGCGAGGTCCGCTCCATCGCCTGCCACATGAAGGCCGCGCGCTTTCCGGCCTGCAAGGACATGGCCGGGTTCCGCTTCGAAGCCAGCGAAATCGGCGAGGCGCTCGTGCGACAGCTCCACCGCTGCCCTCGCCAGCGGTCTCGGACCGATGGCGACACGCTGGCTCGATCCTCGACGGCGCCCGCAATGCCGTCCTGATCCGCTGCCCGGCAGGGTATCGCGTAGCAATGCCCGAGAGGGGGCGGGCCCGGCACGGGAAAGACGCAGGTATCCACAGCTCGCCGGGTCCGATGCCACGGCTGGCCGCCCTCGCCGCCGGGATGCTTGCCGCCGGCCTCGGACGGTACGCGCGGGCGCGGATCGGCGGGCAGACCGGCGACGTGCTGGGCGCGGTGCAGATCTGCAGCGAAATCTGCCTGATGCTGGGGGCGCTCACGCTGCTCGCCCCGGGCGGCTGATGTCCGCCGATATGTCCATGCAATATATGGGGGGCCTGGCGCAGTTGCCGGGCAACCCTGCTCCGGGCGGCGCGAAGGCCGCCCACCCCGCCGGACTGCACAATTTTTCACGATCTGCTTACTGATTGTACACAATCGCAAAAAGCGCAGGCAGTCGCGACTTATTTCGCACGGTCCGGCACCTGCCCCCGCGCTTCGCAGTTCCGTTGCATGGCCCATGTTGCGAAGCCTCCTGCGCAGGCGCCCCGAGCGGGCGCCGCCAACAGGGGGGCGGTCCGCAGGGACCTGCTTCCGCAGACAGGGACGGCGGGGGGACAACGGCGCGACAACCGACAGTGCGGAAACTGCCGGCCGAGCCGTCCCAATTTCAGGGGAAACCGTTAGATGACCAAATTCACCAAGACGCTGCTCGGCTTCGGCACGGCCGCCATGCTGATGGGCTCCACCGCGATGGCGCAGGAAGACACGATCAAGGTCGGCATCCTGCACTCCCTCTCGGGAACGATGGCCATTTCCGAGACCACGCTGAAAGACGCCATGCTGATGCTCATCGACGAGCAGAACAAGAAGGGCGGCGTCATGGGCAAGCAGCTCGAGGCGGTCGTCGTCGACCCGGCCTCCGACTGGCCGCTCTTCGCCGAGAAGGCGCGCGAGCTGATCGAGGGCAACGGCGTCGACGTGGTGTTCGGCTGCTGGACCTCGGTGTCGCGGAAATCCGTCCTGCCGGTCTTCGAGGAGCTGAACTCGATCCTGTTCTACCCGGTGCAGTACGAAGGCGAGGAATCGCAGCGCAACGTGTTCTACACCGGCGCCGCCCCGAACCAGCAGGCGATCCCGGCGGTCGACTACCTGATGGAGAACGAGGGCGTGGAGCGCTGGGTGCTGGCAGGCACCGACTACGTCTATCCGCGCACCACCAACAAGATTCTCGAGGCCTACCTGAAGGACAAGGGCGTGGCCGAAGAGGACATCATGATCAACTACACGCCGTTCGGCCATTCCGACTGGCAGACGATCGTGTCCGACATCAAGGAATTCGGCTCGGCCGGCAAGAAGACCGCCGTGGTCTCGACGATCAACGGCGACGCCAACGTGCCGTTCTACAAGGAACTGGGCAACCAGGGCGTCTCGGCAGAGGACATTCCCGTCGTCGCCTTCTCGGTCGGCGAGGAAGAGCTCTCGGGCCTCGACACCGGCCCGCTGGTCGGCCACCTGGCGGCCTGGAACTACTTCATGTCGATCGACACTCCGGAGAACGACGAGTTCATCGAGGCCTGGTGGGAATTCACCGGCAACGAGGACCGCGTCACCAACGACCCGATGGAAGCCCATTACGTCGGCTTCAACATGTGGGTGAAGGCCGTCGAGGCCGCAGGCACCACCGATGCCGACGCGGTGATCGCGGCGCTGCCGGGCACCGAGGCGCCGAACCTGACGGGCGGCATCTCGACCATGCTGCCGAACCACCACATCACCAAGCCGGTCTTCGTCGGCGAGATCCAGGATGACGGCCAGTTCGACGTCGTCTGGGAAACCGAGGAGCTGGTGCCGGGCGACGCCTGGTCGGACTTCCTGCCGGAATCCGCACCGCTCAAATCCGACTGGGTGGAGCTGAACTGCGGCAACTACAACACCGAGACCGAGACCTGCGGCGCCGAGTGACCGCGTCCTGACCTCACGCGGCGGCTCCCCCCGGGCGGGGGGCCGCCCTTCCCTGTTCCGCCGGAGGCCCGCCCCATGCGCCTGCTGACCCGCCTGTTGCCGTCCATCGCGCTCTGCCTCTGGGCCTCGCTCGGCCTCGCGCAGACCCTCGAAGAGCTGGTCCCGGCGCTGCCGGAGGGCAGCTATGACGACCGCGCCGCAGTGGTGGCGCAGATCGCCGCGACCGGCGACGACCGGGCGCTCCGGGTGCTCGAAGTGCTGCTCGAAGGCGATCTCGAAGTGCTCGACTCGAACGGGCGCGTGGTCGCGGTCCGCTCCGAGGGGCGGGACGACTTCGCCGCCGATATCCTGACCGGCGAAGACTATGGCGAAATTCCGTCGCGCGGGTCCGAGCGGATCCGGGTGAACAACAGCCTGCGCCGCGACATCCGCACCGCGATCGGCACGATGACGCTGCGTCACCCCGACCCGGCCCGCCGCCGCATGAGCCGGGCGAAGACCCGTTCGCCACCGCCGCCGGGGCGGCGCGCCACGAGATCCTGCGCCCGCTGGCGATCTCGCCGGTCCGCTGATGCGCGAAGGGCCGGCATGTCCGCCGGCCCTTCGCCCCTCTCAGCCCATCAGCTCGGGCAGGAACAGGATCAGCTCGGGGAAGGCCAGGATGATCCCGATGATGACGATCTCGCCGACGAGGAAGGGCGTCACGCCGCGGAACACCGATTGCAGCGGGATGTCGGGACGGATGCCGCTGACCACGTAGCAATTGAGCCCCACCGGCGGCGTCACAACCCCGACCTCGATCAGCTTGACCAGCAGGATGCCGAACCAGATCGGGTCGTAGCCGAGCGCCGTGACAGCGGGGAACACCACCGGCAGGGTCAGCATCATCATGCCGAGCCCGTCGAGGATCATCCCCAGCAGCAGGTACATCACGATGATCCCGGCCATGATCGCCCAGCGGGGCATGTCGAGCCCGGTGACCCATTCGGTGACCTCGCCCGGCAGGCCGGTGAAGGCGAGGAAGCGCACGAAGATCATCACGCCCCAGATCACCATGAAGATCATCACCGTGGTGCGCACCGTGTCCAGGAGCCCGTCGCGGAAATCGCCGAGGCCGATGCGCTTCCACAACGCCATGCAGAGGATGATCGCGGTGGCCACGCCTGCGGATTCGGTGGGCGTCATCCAGCCGAGATAGATGCCGCCGAGGATCACGCCGACCACCGCGAAGACGCCGCTGACCTGCGGCAGCGCCCGCAGCTTCTCGCCGAAGGTGGTCGACGGCTCCAGAGGCGCCAGCCCGGGCTTCATCTTCACCACCACGGTGATCACCACGAGATAGACGATGATCGAGATCACCCCCGGCACCAACCCGGCCATCAGCAGCTTCGCCACCGACTGCTCGACGATGATGCCGTAGATCACCAGGATCGCCGAGGGCGGGATCAGCGCGGCCAGCGTGCCGCCCACCGCCACGACGCCGGCGGCCAGGCGCCGGTCATAGCCGCGCGCCTCCATCTCGGGCAGCGCCAGCCGGGTGAAGACCGCCGGGGCGGATGCGGATCCGCGCGGTGTCCTCGGCGGCGGGCTTCGGCAAGCGCGCCAGCCTGGTGCGCGAGGTCGGGCTCGCCATGGACGAGGCCGCCGACCAGGAGGCGGTGATCCTCTGGCCCGCGCCCGAGGACTGGGAATTCCGCGTCTCCCGCGCCGCCGGGGAACTGGCCGCCTCGCATGGGGTGGGATCGGTGCTGACCATCCCGATGATCGCGGGCAGCGAGATCACCGGCGCGCTGACCTTCGAGCGCCGCCGCGACATGCCCTTCACCGCACGGGACGTCGAGGTCTGCGACGCGGTCGCCGCGATTGCCGGGCCGATCATCGAGGACCGCCGCAAGGACAGCCGCTGGCTGCCCGCCAAGATTTTTGCCAGCCTGCGCCGCGGACTGGCCGCCCTCGTCGGCCCGCGCCATTTCGGCGCCAAGCTCGCCACGCTCGGCGTCGCGGCGGCGGCGGCGGCGCTCTATCTCCTTCCGGCGGAATATGACGTGACCGCCCCGGTGCGGCTGGAAGGCAAGGTGCAGCGCAGCGTGATCGCGCCGTTCAACGGCTATCTCGCCGCGCAGGCGGCGCGGGCGGGCGACCAGGTGACGGAAGGGCAGATCCTCGCCGTGCTCGACGAGAAGGATCTGGCGCTGGAAAAGCTGCGCCTCGCCACCGCGCGCCAGCAGAAGACCCGCGAGCTCGACCGCGCCATCGCCGCGCGCGAGGTTGCCGAAGCCTCGATCATCCGCGCCCAGCTGGAGCAGACCGATGCGCAGCTGGGCCTGGTCGGGGAACAGCTGGCCCGCACCCGGATCCGCGCGCCTTTCGACGGCTACGTGGTCGAGGGCGACCTGAGCCAGTCGGTCGGCGGCGCGGTGGAGCGCGGCCAGACCCTGTTCCGCATCGCCCCCCTGGACGGGTTCCGCGTCATGCTCGAGATCGACGAGCGCGACATCGCCCAGATCGCCCCGGGACAGCAGGGCAGCCTGCGCCTCTCGGCCTTCCCCGACGAGCCGCATGGCTACCAGGTCGAACGCATCACCCCGCTGGCGCGGCAGGGCGAGGGGCGCAACTTCTTCGTCGTCGAGGCCGCGCTGGCCGAGGGCTTCGAGCGGGCGCGTCCCGGCATGGAGGGCGTGTCGCGCACCGAGATCGGCGAACGGCGGCTCGGCTGGGTGCTGTTCCATGACCTTGCCGACTGGGCGCGGCTCGCGCTCTGGAGGTGGCAGCCTTGAAGACCCGCAGCTGGCGCGCCTCGTCCTGGTACCGCGTCGCGGGGTTCCGCCCGCGGCTGCGCGCGCATGTCCGCATCCACCGCCATCTCTACCGCGGCAAGCTGTGGTTCGTGCTGCAGGACCGGCTGTCTGGGCGGTTCCACCGCTTCACCCCCGAGACCTACCGGCTGGTCTGCATGATGGATGGCAGCCGCACGCTTGAGGAGATCTGGGAGCACGCGGTCGCGGCCTTCGAGATCGACGCGGTCACCCAGGACGAGCTGGTGCGCCTCGTCGGACAGCTCTATTCGGCGGATGTGCTGTCGGGCGATGTTCCTGCCGACATCATCGAGATCTCCGAGCGCGGCCGCCGCCAGGCGCGGCAGACGCTGATCCGCTCGGTGCTGAACCCGCTGGCGCTGCGCCTGCCGGTCTTCGACCCCGAGGACTTCCTGCGCGCGACTTTCCCGCTGGTGCGGCCGTTGCTGAGCTGGTTCGGGGTCCTGCTCTTCCTCTGCGTGGTCGGCTGGGGCGTGGTCACCGCGGCGCTGAACTGGGGGCCGCTGACCGAGAACGTGCTCGACCGGACGCTGGCGCGGGACAACATCCTGCTGCTGTTGCTGGCCTATCCCTTCGTGAAGGCCTGCCACGAGCTGGGCCATGCCTATTTCATCAAGCGCTGGGGCGGCGAGGTGCACGAGATCGGGATCATGTTCCTGGTCTTCATGCCGGTGCCCTATGTCGATGCCTCCGACAGCATCGGCTTCCCGCAGAAATGGCGCCGGGCGGCGGTCTGCTCGGCCGGCATCCTCGTCGAGATCCTGCTTGCCGCCATCGCGATGATCGTCTGGGCCCATGCCGAGGAGGGCATCCTGCGGGCGCTGGCCTTCAACGTCATGCTGATCGGCGGGGTGTCGACGCTGCTGTTCAACGGCAATCCGCTCCTGCGCTTCGACGGCTACTACGCGCTCTGCGACATCCTCGAGATCCCCAATCTTGGCCAGCGCTCGAACCGCTATCTCGGCTACCTGATCCAGCGGCACGGCTTCGGCATGGACTGGGCGGAGTCGCCGGTGACCGGACGGCATGAACCTTTCTGGTTCGTCACCTATGCCATCGCTGCCTGGGTCTACCGCTTCTTCATCATGGTGGCGATCGTCGGGCTGGTGGCGACGCGGTTCTTCTTCATCGGGGTGATGCTGGCGGTCTGGGCGCTGTTCCTGATGCTGGTGCTGCCGGTGCTGAAGGGCATCTGGTGGCTCTTCACCTCGCCCGCGCTGCGCCGCCACCGCGGCCGCGCCTTCGCCGTGACCGGCGGCGCGCTGGCGGCGGTCCTCGGCTGTCTCCTCTTCGTGCCGGTGCCGCAGAACACGATTGCCGAGGGCGTGGTGATCCCGCGTCCCGACGCCTTTGCCAACGCGACCTGGGACGGCCAGGTGCGCGAGGCCCTCGGGCGCGGCCGATCCGCAATTCGGCATCATCGCCGACAGCCTGACCAAGGCCGCGCGGCTTGCGGTCTCCGAAGCCGAGCCGGGGCTGGTGACGCTGCGCACCTATTCGACCGCCGCCGATCCCGGCCGCGCCCAGCAGGCCGCGCAGCAGGCCAAGGCGGAAGGCGCCAACATCATCCTCGGCCCGCTCCTGGCGCAGAACGCCGCCGCCGTCGGCACCGTGATGGCCTCGACGAACACCGCCGTTCTGACCTTCTCGAACAATTCCGACATCGCCGGGCGCAACGTCCTGATGATGAGCGACACCTTCGACAACCGCGCCGCCGAACTGGGCAGCTATGCCGCCAGCCAGGGCAAGCGCCGGGTGTTCATCATCCACGCCAATTCGACCGCCGAGGAAGCGATCCGCGACGCCGCGGTCCGCGGCCTCTCGGGCACCGGCGTGCAGGTGGTGGGCACCGGGTCCTTCGACCTGTCGCAGGAGGGCCTGACCGCCGCGCTGCCGGGCATCGCCGCCTCGGCGCGCGCCGCAGGCGCCGACAGCCTGCTGCTGACCTCGGACACCAATGCCGCGCTGCCGACGCTGGTCGGGCTGCTGCCGGATTACGGCCTGCCGCCGAACGAGTTCCAGTACATGGGCATGACCCGCTTCGACCGTCCGCCCTCCGCCACCTCACTGCCGGGGCTGCAGGGCGGCTGGTACACCATGCCCGACACCACTCCGGTCGGCGAGTTCAACCAGCGCTACATCGCCGCCAACGGCAATGCCCCGCACCTGCTGGCGCCGCTGGCCTATGACGGCATCCGCGTGATCGCCGAACAGGCGCGCAAGTCCGGCCCGGCCGGGCTGACCCCGCAGGCGCTGTCGAGCGCGGGCGCCTTCTCGGGCGCGACCGGCACCTTCCGCTTCCTGTCGGACGGCACCAACCGCCGCAGCCTGTCGATCGCCACGATCCGCAGCAACACCGTAACCATCCTCAAACAGGCTTCCTCCCGTCTTGGCGCATTCGGTTCCTGATCGTTCCCTCCTCCGCACGGACGCCTATGTCCCGCCTGCCGACCTGATCCTGCCTCCGGACGAGATCTTCGACATCGCGCGGATCCACGCCGCCCTCGACACCCTGGCCGAAGAGGCCGGGGACAGCCGGGGCATCCAGCAGGGGGCGGTGGAAATCCTGATGCTGGCGCGCAAGGGCGGCGACAAGGCGATCACCGAGGCCGTCCGCCGCGCGCCGATGCAGTCGGGCCGCGCCGTGCGCTCCTGGGCCTATCTGATGGACTGCATCACGCGGACCGTCTTCGAGGTGGCGACGCGCTACCTGCACCCGGCCCAGTCGCGCAACCAGCTCAAGGGGCTGGCGCTCCTGTCGGTCGGCGGCTACGGCCGCGCCGAGATGGCGCCGCATTCCGATGTGGACCTCTTGTTCCTGACCCCGTCCAAGCCCTCGGCCTGGGCGGAAAGCGTCATCGAGAGCTGCCTCTACATCCTGTGGGACCTGCGGCTGAAGGTCGGCCATTCCAGCCGCTCGGTCGCCGAGACGCTGACCCGCGCCAAGGGCGACATCACGATCCGCACCGCGGTCCTGGAAACCCGCTACCTGATCGGCAATCCCGAGCTGTTCGAACAGCTCGTCGAGAAGCTGCAGAGCCAGCTCTTCTCGAAAACCGGCCCGGAATTCGTCGCCGCCAAGCTCGAGGAGCGCGCCGCGCGCCACAAGAAGCAGGGCGGCCAGCGCTATGTCGTCGAGCCTAACGTCAAGGAGGGCAAGGGCGGCCTGCGCGACCTGCAATCGCTGTTCTGGATCGCGAAATACCTGCACGGGGTCGATGACGCCGCCGATCTGGTCGATCTGGGCGTCTTCACCCAGGACGAATTCGACCGCTTCGACCGCGCCGAGCGCTTCCTGATGGCGGTGCGCAACCAGCTGCACCTGATCGCCGGGCGCGCGCTGGACCAGCTGACCTTCGACATGCAGGTCGAGGTGGCCGAGAAGCTGGGCTATGTCGACCGCGGCGGCCGCCGCGCGGTCGAGCATTTCATGCAGGACTATTTCCGCCACGCCACCACGGTGGGCGAGCTGACGCGGATCTTCCTCACGCAGATCGAGGCGACCCACGTCACCAAGACCTCCTTCATCGAGAACATCCGCAAGCTCGGCCGCAAGCCGAAAGTGCCGGAGAATTTCGAGGTCCAGCACGGCCGCCTGCGCCATTCCGACGACGCGGCCTTCCTCTCCGATCCGCTGAACTTCCTGCGGATGTTCGAGGAGGCGCTGGATACCGGGCTCCTGATCCATCCCGACACGATGCGGCTGGTGGCGGCAAACCTGCACCTGATCGACTCGAAGATGCGGCAGAACCCGCATGCCAACGAGATCTTCCTCAGGCTGCTCCTGGAACACGGCAACCCCGAACGCGCGCTGCGCCGGATGAACGAACTGGGCGTGCTCGGCGCCTTCATCCCGGAATTCCAGCCGGTCGTGGCGATGATGCAGTTCAACATGTACCACCAGTACACGGTGGACGAACACACCATCCAGTGCATCTCCACCCTAGCCGAGATCGAGCGCGGCGAGCTGAAGGACGGCCTGCCCGCCGCCAGCCGGGTGATGGCCGAGGGCTCGGTCAACCGCCGGGTGCTGTATCTGGCGCTGTTCTTCCACGACATCGGCAAGGGCCGCAACGAGGACCATGCGGTTCTGGGCGCGCGCATCGCCCGCAAGGTGGCGCCGCGCTTCGGCCTCGACGAGCAGGAATGCGAAACCGTCGAATGGCTGGTGCGCCAGCACCTCCTGATGTCGGACATGGCGCAGAAGCGCGACCTTTCGGATCCGCGCACGATCCGCGACTTCGCCCGCGCGGTGCAGACCAAGCGGCGGCTCGACCTCCTCCTGGTGCTGACCTGCTGCGACATCATCGGGGTCGGCCCGAATGTCTGGAACAACTGGAAGGCGACGCTGCTGCGGCGGCTCTACGGGCTGACCGAGACGGCGCTGGCCACCGGGATGGAGCATCTCAACCGCGACGCGCTGGCCTCCGAGGCCAAGGAGCGCCTCGCCGGAGCCCTGTCCGGCTGGCCCTCGGAAAAGCTCGAGGCCGAACTGGAGCGCCATTACCCGCCCTATTGGCAGGGCCTGGCGACCAATACCCAGGCGATCTTCGCGCGGCTGCTCGACGGGCTTCCGGCAGACGAGATCCGGCTGGAGCTGACCGAAGCCGAGGAGATGGACGCCACCCAGTGCTGCTTCGCGATGCAGGACCATCCGGGCATCTTCGCCAGGCTCGCGGGCGCGCTGGCACTGGTCGGCGCGAACGTGGTCGATGCGCGCAGCTTCACCACCAAGGACGGCTATGCCACCGCCACCTTCTGGATCCAGGATGCCGACGGCCACCCCTACGGGCCCGACCGCATGGACCGGCTGCGCAGCATGATCCACAAGACCCTGCTCGGCGAGGTCGTGGCGCGCGAGGCGATCAAGTCGCGCGACAAGATCAAGAAGCGCGAGCGCAAGTTCGAGGTGCCGACCAAGATCCTCTTCGACAACGAGGGGTCGGACATCTACACGATCATCGAGGTGGACACCCGCGACCGTCCCGGCCTGCTCTACGACCTGACCCGGACCTTCGCGAACAACCATGTCTACATCGCCTCGACGCAGATCGCGACCTATGGCGCTCAGGCGGTCGACACCTTCTACGTCAAGGACATGTTCGGGCTGAAGATCGTCAGCCCCGGCAAGCAGGACTCGCTCTCGAAGAAGCTCGAGGAATCGATCCGCAAGGGCGCGATGCGCGCCACCGAGTGAGGACATCTTGAAACCGATACGCCTGATTTCGGGCTTCGTCACCGTGGGCGGCTGGACTATGGCCAGCCGCCTTCTCGGTTTCGCCCGCGACATCCTGCTGGCCGTTATCCTCGGGACCGGCCCGGTGGCCGAGGCCTTCCTGGTCGCCTTCGCCCTGCCCAACATGTTCCGCCGCTTCTTCGCCGAAGGCGCCTTCAACATGGCCTTCGTGCCGATGTTCTCGAAGCGCGTCGAGGATCCCGAAAAGGCGCGCGCCTTCGCGCAGGAGGCCTATTCCGGCCTCGGCTTCGTGCTGGTCGTCTTCTCGGCGGCGGGCGTCATCGCGATGCCGCTCCTAGTGCTTGCCATGGCGGCGGGCTTCGCGGACGACATCCGCTTCGAGCTGGCCGTCGAGTTCGGCCGGGTCTGCTTCTTCTACATCCTCTTCATCTCGCTCGCCGCGCTGCTGACCGGCGTTCTGAACGCGATCGGCCATTTCACGGCGGGGGCCGCCGCGCCGGTGGTTTTGAACATCATCCTCGTCGCGGCGCTGGCGCTGGCCCAGAGCGGAATCATCCCGGTGTCGCCCCGTGCCGAGGAGATCACCGGCCTCCATGCCGGGCGCATCCTGGTCTGGGGCGTGCTCGCCGCCGGGATCGGGCAATTCCTGCTGCTGTGGTGGACCGCGCGGAAATGGGGCTACCGGATGGGGATCACCCGGCCGCGCTTCACCCCCGACATGCGCCTGCTGGTGAAGGTCGCGGTGCCTGCCGCGCTGGCCGGCGGCGTCGTGCAGGTCAACCTGCTGGTCGGCCGCCAGGTGGCCAGCTATTTCGACGGCGCGGTTGCCTGGCTCGCCTATGCCGACCGGCTCTACCAGCTGCCCTTGGGCGTGGTCGGCATTGCAGTCGGCGTGGTTCTGCTGCCGGACCTGTCGCGCCGGCTGGCCGCCGGGGACGAGGCCGGGAGCCGCCACGGGCTCAATGGGCGCGCCGCAAAGCCCATTGCGTCCTCCGCCTGCGTGACGCTGCGATGCCCGGCACCGTCCGCATGGGCGGCCGCCCCGGCATCAGCGCCATCCCTCTCCGCCCCGGGCGCCGCGTCGGCCCTGCGTGTCCGGACTGCTCCCCCCGGGGACTCCCGGCTCCGGCTTGCCTGTCCCGCGTCCCGGGTTGCGGAGCAGAGCGAAACTCCCTGCAGCGAATGGCAAGCGTTCCCGGAAACCGGTCCCGGCACCTCCATCCAACGGCACCGGCCCAGATCAGCGCCGCATGCCAATATGGATGGCGGTTTATTTTCCGCGTTTTCCAAATGTTGAAAGGCCGGCCGCGCCACTCGCGCGGTACGGCGACTCGCAAGGGACCTTCAAGTCGTCTCTGGCAAGGCCTTTGCCGCCGGGGACGGGTCACGCAGGTCCTGATGGGATCGCGCATTCCGTCGCCGCATTGCCGCACCTGCCCAAGGAGCTGCCCGGGCTGGCCTCGGTTCGTGATCGGCTTCCGGCGGACGGGGCCCGTCCTTCCGGCGGTTCGAACTCCTCGGTGCGGATGACCCGGAGCCCCTGATGCCGGCATGTCCGCTGCCTTCCGGTCGGCGGGCGGACCGTCATCGCCGCATGCCGGACCGAGAGCAGCGCGCGATGACCGTTGCCCTGCGCATCGCGGAACCGTCCTTCGCCGGAGCCTTTGGACGGCACCCGCGCCATGACCTTGGCGATGGCCGTGCCGCCATCCTCTGCCAGGCGGTCGCCGCAGCTCCGGACCGGCAGTTTGCTCCCGAGTTCCTCGGCCAGACAGCAGAGCTTGCAGATGTCGCGCCCGCGGCCGCCGGCATGAACGCAGCGCTCCGGCGCACCTGCCAGTCCGGCGGACAGGTGCCGCTCGCCGAGCCGACGCATGCTTTCCGTCTGGCCGATGGGCACGCGGGCCGGGTTGATCTTGCGCTTGGGCGCGGCAGTGCCCTTGACTGCGGCGCGGGACAAGACCTTTGCCGCCGCCGGCCCGAGGGGCAGCCCGTCCGGCGTGATCGCCAGCCCGGCAGGGATCCGGATCCCTCAGATGGCGTGCGTCCTGCGGCGGCGGGCCGGCAACCTGTGCCCGGTCGGGACATGGGGGACGCCGATCTTCTCCGGGGCCGCGCGCGTGACGTTGAATTCCGCGGTGTCCCGAGGGATCGGATCGGGAGCTGTGGTTGTCCGCCTGCGCAGGGCGGATGCCGCGGCATGCCCCTTTGGGATCCTGTCTTCTCCGACATTTCCGCCGGAAAGGAACCGGCAGGCCGCCTTGGCGCTCGACCAGTCCCGGAACGCCGCGGGCAGCGATTTCCCGGCCGCTCCCCGAGCACATCGGGCACCGCCCCGAGCCCGCGGTTCAGCCGTTCATCCCCCGGGCCGGACCCCGGCGGTTTCCGTTTCCGCCCGGCTTTGCTCCAGGCCCGCACCTCACGCATTCGGTGCCACATGGCGGCTCGTGATCCTGTCCTTGTCGCCAAGGCCTGCGCTGGTCGCGGACCCAATTCACCGCACCACTGGTGGGCAACGGCACGGCCGGGCGGACGCAGACGAGTGCCGCGGTCCGCCCGCGGTCACCGGCATGGCCGCAGAGGCAGCCCTTGCGGATGCCCCGCGACCGGGCGCCGGACCGCGCAATTTCCGTCCCGGGCGCTGCCGGGGATGTTCTTCCCCGTTCCCCGATCGAAACTCCGGTCACCCCGCGCGCAGGAAATCCGAAAGGACCGCCTGCGCGGCGGCCAGATCGGACGGACGGACCGACTCTGCCGGGTTGTGGCTGATGCCGTCGCGGCAGCGCACGAAAAGCATCGCATAGCCGCAGAGCGCGGTCATGTGCGCCCCGTCATGCCCTGCCCCGCTGAGCAGATCCGGGACCTCCCGGTTCCCCGCCGCCGCGGCAGCCGCGTGCAGCTTCGCGCGGAGCCCCGGATCGCAAGGCGCGCTGTCCGCCTCGCTGAGGATGCGCAGGCCGAAGCCGGTGCCGCGGCATGTGGCCGCCATGGTCCGGGGCCCATGCCGGACGGCCGGGGCCCATGCCGCGGTTCCCGGCCTCGATCCGGTGGAAATGAGCCATTGTTCCGCCATTGGTCCGAGGACAATGGCGACTGCGATGCGCCGGAGCCCCTCGGCGGCGATCGTCACGCCGAAGGCGTGCCTTCGGCACGACCCCGTCCCGGTCGAATGTTTCCCGCAGCTTGCGCCGCGCATGTGCCCGGCAATGCGCGACGGTGACCGGGGCGCCGCCCTTGCGGGAGGGGCGCGCCAGCCGGTTGCAGCCCGGATAGCCGTCCGTTGCCCGGCAGGCGATTGCTTGCAATCGCCGAGAGGGGAGCTGCAGGATGCCGCCGAAGCCGGCCAGGAACGTCCCGGCATGCTCGCCGCCGCGGCCCGGGGGCGTGGAAACAGACAGGGGCCGGCGCTGCCATCACAGGGGAGGGCGGTGTCGGACGTCCGGCCGGTGGCGCCATGCGGGCGGGCCTGCGCGCGCGCCGGTCCGGGAATGTCGATGTGCTGCCCGCGGAAGCGGCGTCCTGCCATGTGAGGCGCCAGAGGCCGTGATCGCCGGCTGCAGCCGTTCCCTTTCGGGACTGCCTCTCCCCGTTCCGGCCCGCCATTCCGCGGAAGACCGGACGGCCGCCCTGCGGACAGGGACTTGCGGGGCGGGTCCGGATCAGCCCGCCACGGCCTTGGCTTCTGCGAGGATTTCTGCCAGCACCGACACGGCCAGCGTCCCGGCATCGCGCGCCGAGGGGATCAGTCCGACGGGCCCGTGCAGCCGCGCGCGGTCTTCCGCGCCGACGCCCATCGCCTCCAGCTCCAGCATCCGCGCGTCGCGCGCCCGCTGCGAGCCCTGCGAGCCGATGTAGAAGGCGTCGGTGGCCAGCAGATCCCGCAGGATCTCCGGCTCCCAGTCATGGTCGTGGAAGAACAGGACCGCCGCCGTCCAGGCATCCGCCGTCACGCCGCCGGGCAGCGCCTTCTGCACGAGCTGCTCGGTCGCGCAGCCCGCGCCGCGGCCCAGTTCCAGCGTCTCGGGATCGGGCGACAGGAGCAGGTTCGGATAGCCTGCCGACTGGACCAGTGCGGCGAAGGTGGAGGCCTCGGGCCCCTTGCCGAAGACCAGGAATTTCAGCGGCGGATCGTAGCGCACGCAGAACGTGCTGCCGTCCCAGCCGGTCGCCCCCTCGTCCGCCAGCGCCATCGCGCCCGTGTCCCGGTCGATCCTCAGCACGCAGGGTACGCGGGCCGAGCGCCGTGCGGTGACGGATTGCATCAGGCCCGGATCGGGCCTCGGCACCAGGAGGATGTCGAGCCCGCCGCCGCAGGGCAGCTGGATGTCGATGAAGGGCGAGCCGCGGCCATAGCGGATCGCCGCCGGGATGCCGGTCTCCAGAACCTTCATCGCATGGATCATGATGTCCGACTCGATGCAGCCCGAGGACAGCGTGCCGGCGCGCTCGCCGGTATCGAACAGTGCCATCGCCGCGCCGACCGGACGGTAGGACGGGCCCTCGACCCCGGTGATCACGGCGAGCACCGCATCGGAACCGCTCCCGGCCAGCGCCTCGATCGGGTCGCGCGCCAGAACGGAGGTCGGGTTGAGGAAATTCATGGCCGGTCCTTCCATGCTGCTTTGGTCCTATGTCGGTCTCCGCGCCCGGAATGGCAAGGTCCGGGCGTGGACAGCGGCTCGGCCGGTCTATACCACGGAAATTGGGCACCGGCGGGGAGGACGAAGGTGGCAGGGATACCGGGTTCGATCGAGGATACGCTGGAGATGCTGGCGGGCGAGGACTATGTCTGCAGCCGCGCGCTGGGAACCGTGGCCTTCCTGTCGCTGAAGCTCGGCAAGCCGCTGTTCCTCGAAGGGGAGGCGGGCACCGGCAAGACCGAGATCGCCAAGGCGCTGGCCGCCGGGCTCGGGCGCAACCTGATCCGGCTGCAATGCTACGAAGGGCTCGACAGCGCCTCGGCGATCTACGAATGGAACTTTGCCGCGCAGATGATCGCCATCCGCACCGCCGAGGCCGCGGGGCAGGCCGACCGCAAGGCTTTGCAGACGGAGCTGTTCTCCGACGACTATCTTGTCCGCCGCCCGCTCCTGCAGGCGATGTCGCCCGATCCGAAGGGCGCGCCGGTCCTGCTGATCGACGAGGTCGACCGCACCGACGAGCCCTTCGAGGCCTTCCTTTTGGAGGCGCTCAGCGATTTCCAGGTGACGGTGCCGGAGTTGGGCACGATCCGCGCGCCCGAGCCGCCCATCGTCATCCTGACCTCGAACCGCACCCGCGAGGTGCATGACGCGCTGAAGCGGCGCTGCCTCTATCACTGGGTCGACTACCCGAGCTTCGGGCGCGAGATGGAGATCCTGCAGGCCCGCATCCCGGGCGTCTCGGCGCAGCTTTCCGCCGAGGTCGTGGCCTTCGTGCAGGGGCTGCGCGACCAGGACCTGTTCAAATCGCCCGGCGTCGCCGAGACGATCGACTGGGCGCGCTGCCTGATCGCGCTCGACGCCGTGGCGCTGACCCCCGACCTGATCTCGGAGACGCTGGGTGCCGTGCTGAAATACCAGGACGACATCGCCCGGATCGCCGGGTCCGAAGCCGCGCGCATCCTCGAGGAAGCGAAGGCGCGGCTCAGGGAAATGGCGTGACCGCACTGCCCGAAACGCCGGGGCGGTTGCCCGACAACATCGTGCATTTCACCCGTGCCCTGCGGAAGGCCGGGGTCAAGGTCGGCACCAACCAGGTCGAGGACGCGGTGCGCGCCGTCGCCGTGGCGGGTTTCACCGAAAAGCGTGACTTCTATCACACGCTGCGCGCCTGCCTGATCACCCGGGCCGAGCATCTCGACCTCTACGACCAGGTTTTCGCGATGTTCTGGCGCGATCCGGAATTCCTCGAGAACATGATCCACATGCTGTCGCCCGCGATCCGCAAGGACGAGGAGCGCGCGAAGCCCCGTTCGGCCGAGCGCCGGGCCGCCGAGGCGCTGACCGATGCGCCAGAGCCAAAGCGCCAGGCCGGGGAGCGCGAGGAACTGCAGATCGAGGCCTCCCTGAGCTGGTCGGCCAGCGAGCGGCTCCGGGCGATGGATTTCGAGCAGATGAGCCTGGCCGAGACCCGCGAGGCCGAGGCCGCGATCCGCCGCCTCCGCCTGCCGGTGCCGCCCCTGAAGAGGTCGGCCACGGCCACCCGGCCGCCATTGGCCGCGAAGACCCTTGCGCAGGCCGCGCCCATGCCGCTGCCGGCACCGACGACCAGCGCCGCCAGCCCCTCGATCGGCGAGTTGCGCATCCAGTCGGCCGGGCGGGTGTCAGTCTCGTCGCTCAAAGCTCTCTCCTTCCAGGATCGGATCGGCTGCGGCCGGGGACCTGCGCCCCCGGCCGGCGGTGTCATTCGAGGCCGTAGGTCTCGACATCGACCTTGCCGAAGATCTCGCGGTCCAGAAGCGCCGTGACCGCGTCAAGATCGGTGCGGTCGACCTCGGCCAGCAGGCCCTTCCACTTCTCGAAAGTGGCCGTGAAATTGTCGATCAGCGGCTGGGCATCCTCGATGCCGCGCTTCTCGCGGGTGGCTTCGGGCAGCCCCTCGAGGAACTGCTCGGCATAGGCGGCCAGCGTCTCGGTCCCGGCGGCTTCCGGCTGGTTCAGCGCGACCCCGGCCGCGGCGGCGGCCTCGAAGGCCTTTTCGGTATTGCCCGCCCAGTCGATCATGCTGCGTGCGGTCGCCCGCGACAGCGCGTTCAGGAGGATGCGGCGCTCCTCGGGGCTGCGGTCGGTCCAGAAATCGCGGTTGAAGTAGTAGCCGCCATTCGCGTTGGAGCCGAGCGGCAGCAGGTAGACCGACTTCGCCACTTCGGAGAGCTTGAAGAAATCGGTCAGGAACAGCGGCGTGCCCATCGCGCAATCCAGCGACTTGCGCTGGATGCCGGTGTAGATTTCCGGCCCCGGCACCGCGACGGTGACGCCGCCGACCGCCTCGGTGAAGCCGACCTGCGCGCTGGAAGACGTGCGGATCTTGCGGCCCTGGAAGTCGTCGATGGAGTCGGCCTCGAAGCCGCAGATCAGGCTGTAGATGCCGATGGTGAAGCCGGTGGCGAAGACCAGGTCGAGCTCGTCCACCTCTGCCTGCAGCATCGGGTCGAAGAAGTTCAGCTCGGTCGAGGTGAAGGCCAGCGCCATCTGGTCGTCCGCCACGAAGGACAGGTCGGCGATGACGTTGTTCACCGGCATGTCCGACGGAATGTAGGCCGCGGTGATGTTGGCGAGCTGTGCCACGCCGCTGGCCAGCCCCGGCAGCGTGCCGTCGGCCGGAAGCAGCATGCCGCCCGGGAAAATCTCGAAATCGATGCTGCCGCCCGAGGCCTCGCGGACTTGGGTAGCGACATCCGTGAGGAAGGTGTCGTTGGGCGATCCGGCCGCGTTCCAGGTGGCGGCGCGGAAGGTCTCTGCCGATGCGGGCAGCCCTGCGGCGGCTATCGCGGCGGCGGCCGCGAATGATGCGAATTTCATGGTGTTCCTCCCAGAACGTGGCTTCAGTCTTCTTGTTGTCGAGAGTGTCCGTGCCGCGGTCATTGCATGATCCCCGGCAGGAAGAGCGTGATCGCCGGGAACAGGATCAGCAGAAGCAGCGTGATGATGTCGGTCAGGATGAACCAGGACGTGCCCTTGAAGATCTCGCCCAGCGACACTTCGGAACCGAGCGCGCTGCGGATCACGTAGACATTCAATCCGACCGGCGGGGTGATCATGCCGATTTCCAGCAGCTTGATCGCGATGATGCCGAACCACACCATGTCGACGCCCAGACCGTTCAGGATCGGCTGGATGATCGGGATGGTCAGCAGCATGATCGACACGCTGTCGACGAACATGCCCAGGAGCACGTAGATCACCGCGATCGCCAGGATGATCGCGAAGGTCGAGCTGACATGGTCGAGCATCGCGCCCGAGAGCGCATCCGGCAGGCCCGAGAGCCCCATGAAGACCGCGAACATGGTTGCGCCGATGGCGATGATGAAGATCGAGGCGGTGCCCTCGGCGGTCTCGATCAGCGCGCGCAGCACGGCCTTGCCCGAGAGCGAGCGGCGCAGCGCCGCGATCAGCACAGCGAGCCCCGCCCCGATGGCGCCGGCTTCGGTGGGCGAGAAGATGCCCGCGAAGATCCCGCCCAGAACGCCCAGGATCAGCGCCGGCAGCGGCCAGATGTCCCTCAGCGCGGCCCATTTCTCGTCGCGCGTGTAGGTGGCGCGGTTGACCGGGCCGAGCTCGGGATTGGCCATGCAGCGGATGGTGATCATCGCGATATAGGCGACGGCCGAGAGAATGCCGGGGATCACCCCCGCCACGAAGAGCGCGCCGATCGAGGTATCGGTGAAGATGCCGTAGAGGATCAGCAGGATGCTCGGCGGGATCAGCGATCCGAGCGTGCCCGCGGCGGCGACCGATCCGGTGGCCAGCGACGGGCGGTAGCCCGATTTCAGCATCTCGGGCACCGCGATGCGCGAGAAGGCGGCCGCTGTGGCGACGCTGGAACCCGAGGCCGAGGCGAAGAGCGCGGAGGCCACGACGGTGGAGGAGGCGAGACCGCCGGGGATGCGCCCGACGACGATCCGCGCCGAGGCGAAGAGCCCGTTGGTCAGCCCGGCCTGCGCCGCGATATAGCCCATCAGCAGGAACATCGGCACCGCGCTGAGGCTCCACTGGGCGATGAAATTGGCCGGGATCGCGGTCAGGATGCCCCAGGCCGCGCCGGTGGTGGTGATCGCGGCGATGCCGCCGAAGGCGACGATGCCCAGAACCACGCCGACCTGCATCCTCAGCGCGATCAGCACCAGCGAGATGACGATGCCGGCAATGCCGATTTCGAGACGATCCATCAGACGGGTTCCTTGACTTCGGTATGGCCGGCCATCGGGCGGGCGAAGGTGGTGACCTCTTCCCAGTCATCGCGGGTCAGCGCCTGCACCAGCCGCAGGAGGCTGATCGCGGCGGCGAAACCGAGCCCCGCCGGCAGCATGAAGGTCGCGGGCCAGGTGTAGACCGTGATCTGCCCGTCGATGTATTCGTTCTTGGCCATGGCCTTCATCGCGTCGTGGAAGCTCTGCCAGGTCAGCAGCGAGAAGAAGGCGAGCTGCCCGATGAAGGCGAGCACGACGCAGGCGCGCCGCAGCCGCGGGCCGAACATGCCGTAGAACAGGTCGACCGAGATGCCGGTATTGCGCGCCTCGACGAAGGCCAGCGGCAGGAAGACCGCCGCCAGCATGTAGTAGCGCGCGACGATCTCGGCGGTGCCCGGGATCGGCTTGTTGAGGAAATACTTCATCCCGACGTCCAGGCAGACATGCACTGCCATCGCCAGGAGGAACGCTCCCGACAGCCAGACCAGGAGTTTCGCGGACAGCGTCAGGATCCGCTCTATTGCTTGCATCTCGGTTCACCTCCCTTCCGGCGCGGGTGGCATGCGGGCGCCGGACTGCACGGGAGGTTCGCTCCTCCCGTTTGCATGCCGGGGAAGTGCAAACGGCATGCCAGACTGCGGCACTGCCTCGCTTTCCGCAGCGGCGCCATCCGGACCGGCAGGGATATGCCCCGCTGCCGCCAGCCTTCTTGCGCGGCAGCGCGGGCTGCGCCATGTCCGGAGTCCGGGCCGGGAGCGCCCTCCCGGAAAACCGCCCGGCGTCCCCCAAGCCTTGGCAGTCTGGCGCCTTCCCGCAGAGCAGCGGCGCAGGCCTGCCCGGCCGTCCCGTGCACATGGCAAAGGAGCCTCGTCCTCCGCGGGCGGCACAGCGCTCCGCCGCTTGCCGCATATGCGCCGCCCCGTCCGGCTGCGGGGCAAGGTCCGCAGCCGGCCTGGCTTGCGGGACTGCGGCGCGCGGATGCCCTCAGCCCTGCGCCCGGTGCTCGCGCCAGATGGTGAAGCCGCCGCTGGCGATGATCACCGCCGCCCCGAGAAACACCGCCGGTTCGGGGATCTCCCGCCAGACCGCCCAGCCGAGCAGCGTCGCCCAGACCAGCGCGGTATAGTCGAGCGGTGCCACCACGACCGCGGGGGCCAGCCGGAAGGCTTGGGTGATCATCGTCATACCCGCGGTGCCGAAGACCGAAATCGCCGCGCAGAGCCACAGGTCGCCCGCCCGCAGCGGCACCCAGAAGAACGGAACAGCGAGCGCGCTGATCAGCGCCCCCGCCCCGGTGAGGTAGAGCAGCAGGGTCCAGACGCTCTCGCCGCGGTCGACCCAGCGGGCGCTGACCATCAGCAGCGCATAGAGAAGCGCGGTCGCGACCGGCAGGAGCGAGGCCGCGCTGAACGTCTCGGCGCCGGGCCGGATGGCCACGAGCACCCCGAGAAACCCGGCGAGCACCGCCAGCCAGCGCCGCCAGCCGACCTGTTCGCCGAGAAAGAGCGCCGAGATCGCGGTGATGAACAGCGGCGCGACGAAGACCAGCGCCGTCGCTTCCGCCAGCGGCATCAGCCGCAGGCTGGAGAAGAACAGGAAGGCCGCCCCGATCCATAGCACCCCGCGCAGCAGATGCGCCGCGGGCCGCGCCGAGCGCAGCGCCCCCGGCCCGCCCATCCGGACCGCGACTGCCAGTGCGACCGGAAGCGCCATCAGGTTGCGCAGGAACAGGATCTGCATCGGGTGGTAGCTTTCGGCCAGCAGTTTGGCGATCGCGTCGTTGATGCTGAGGCAGGCGACGCCTGCGCACATCAGCAGCATCCCCGCGGTGCCGTGCCGCGGCGCTGTGCCGGTTTCTGTCCGCATGCCTGTCTCCTGAGCCTGCCGCGGCGCGCGGCGCCGGGCGTGTCCGGCTCTCATGGCAGATTGCGCCATGGCCAGGCAAGCACCGGTTCCGCCAGGGCGCTCCGCCGCGGCCCGCGGGATAGCTGCGAGCCTGCGATGGATGACCTGCGGCAAAGACGTGCGGATCCTCCGCCCGCACTCGGCCGGCCGGGTCCATGAGGAGAGAGCCTCCATTGGCGCGGGCTCCGGCGCCGATCTGCACTTTGGGCTGCCGGAAGCCTCCCCGATCGGCGCCCGGTCCCGCCGCGCTCCGCCAGGCTGCGGAACCGGGATTCCTGGCGCGGTCGCGGCGGCCCCCTTCCGGCCAAAGCCGGGCCCACGGCCGCCTCGGCGCCCGGCGGGCGGCTGGTTACCGTCAGGCGGCCGACCGCGCCGAGCGACGGCAGCGCCTCGCCGCGGAAGCCGAAGCTGTGGATGTTCAGCAGGTCGCTGCCGTCGATCTTGGAGGTGGCGTGGCGCGCCATGGCCAGCGGCAGGTCGGCCGCCGCGATGCCATGGCCGTCATCGGTCACCCGGATCAGCGTCTTGCCGCCATCGGCATAGTCGATCTCGATCCGGCTGGCGCCCGCGTCGAGCGCGTTTTCCACCAATTCCTTCACCGCCGAGGCAGGCCGCTCCACCACCTCGCCGGCGGCGATGCGGTTGATGGCGGCCTCGTCGAGCTGGCGGATCGGGGCAGAGCTGATATTGCGGTTGTGCGCGTTCATTCCACAAGGGATAGCATGGACACGGGCGCTGTCCAAGCGAGTCGCAGGACTATTGCGGCGGCCAGGGACGGGCGGCCTCGGCCTCGATCCAGGCCTGCACCCAGGCGGGGGCCGCGGGCTTCGGCCCGTCATAGCCCATCGCGTCGAGCACCCTGTCCGTGGGCACGATGCCGTCCGGATCGGTGACGGCGATGCGCACCAGGATCTGCGAGGTGCACTCGCCCTTCCGCCACATCGACTGGTCGAGATAGAAGAACCGCGCATCCCAGGCCGCCAGCCGCACCCGCGATTCCACCTTGTGGAAGACCCGCACCCGGCGGCGGTAGCGCACCGAGAGCCCCGCGACGGTCATGCCCCAGGCTTCGGCCTTCAGCGTGTCCCAGAGCCCGCAGCGCTTGGCCTGGATCACCCGGGCGACATCGTAGAGCGTCAGCGTGCGGCCGTTGTTGAGCTCGAGGAACATGTCGAGATCCCAGGGCCAGATGCGGTGGGTGGTGACGTGCGGCTCCAGCGGCGAGAGCGGCGGCGCCTTGCGGAAGAGCCACAGATCGACTCCCATGCGGACAAACGGATACATGACGGGCCCCTTTCCAATCCGTCCGAAGGGAGCCGCGGCGGCGCGCCGCGTCAAGCTGGACATGGGGTCCGTTCTTGTTCTTTTTACCCTGAATGCCTAGGTGACGGGCAAATCGCCATTTCCGGTCATTCCCGAGGAGACCCCGCCCATGATCATGATCCTTCAGCTCGTCGACCTGATCCTCAGCGTCGTCTTCTTCGTCATGATCGTGCACATCATCATGAGCTGGCTGATCAATTTCAACGTGCTGAACCTGAGCCAGCCGCTGGTCTACCAGATCTGGGACGGGCTGAACCGGCTGCTGGAGCCGCTCTACCGTCCGGTGCGCCGCTTCCTGCCGGATACCGGCGCGCTGGATCTGGCCCCGCTGGTGGTGTTCATCGCGATCATCGCGATCCGCGACATCATCATCCCCGGCCTCGCCCGCGGCGTCATGATGTGATGGCCGGTCCGGGACCGGCCCGGCGCGCAAGGCCCGACCCGGCTGCCGCTGCGCGCCGGGCCCCGGCCTCCCCGCAGCGACCGGACGCATCCCGCGGGCTGCGCCCGCCCGTCATGCCGTCCTGCATCCGGACGTCCCCCGGCGCAGCGGCACAACGGTTCCGGGCCGCAGGCCGTGCATATTTCTGCAGCCCCGGGCCTCGCAGGCGACCTGCGGCGCTACCCTCCGTCCTGGCGAGGCCTCGCTCGCAGCCTGCCGACGAAAGCCGCCCGAACCGGGATGCAGGGGCCGCCGGCACCCCCCTAGCTTCATGCCCGTTCGCAAGGCATCATGCCCTCCCGCCTTGCGGACCGCTTCGGAGCCGACCGGCTTTCAGTGCCTCTGCGCCCCGCCCCTCACAGGCGGACGCTGCCCGCCGCACGCAAGCCCGGCCCCTGCCGCGCGCTTTGCGGACAGCACCGGACGGGATGGACAGCGGCAGGGGTGCGGCCTATCACTTGCGCCATGGACTGGGATCATGACCTCGATGCGCGCGGGCTGATCTGCCCGCTTCCCGTCCTGAAGGCCCGCAAGCGCCTTCAGGGCATGGCCAGCGGCCAGGTGCTGCGGATGATCGCCACCGACCCGGCGGCGGTGATCGACGTGCCGTTCTTCTGCAGCGAGGCCGGGCACGAGCTGGCCGCCACCGGCGAAGAGGACGGCGCGCAGGTCTATCTGATCCGCAAGGGCTGAGCCCGCTCAGCCCAGCCCGAAAGAGGCATAGGGCAGGTAGCGCACCGGCGTGCCGGGCGTCACCTCCGCCGCGCCGTCGGGCAGCTCCACCAGCCCGTCCGCCCAGGACAGCCCGCTGATCCGGCCCGAGCCCTCGGAGCCGAAGACCTCCGCCTGGCCCTCGGGCGTCAGCCGCGCCCGCAGGTATTCGCGGCGGAGGATCGCGCGCTCCACCTGGGCGCGCGGCGAGCCGCCGGTCAGCGGCGGGGTCATCTCGCTGCCCAGCCGCGGCAGGCCGTGCGACAGCCGGCCCAGCGGCAGATCCAGCGGCCGCGCCATCTGGTTGTCGCGGCGGAAAATCCGCACCGAATGGTCGAATTCCTCGAAACGTTCGGTCACGCCGGTCGGGTTTTCGGAAAGTCCCAGCATCAGGAATCCGCCGGGGGTCAGCGCGTAATGGAACACGCTGGCGGCGACCTTCTGCAGCTTCGGCTCGAAATAGATCGTCAGGTTGCGGCAGGAGATCAGGTCGAGCTTGGAAAACGGCGGGTCCTTGATCAGGCTCTGGTAGGAGAAGCGCACCATGTTGCGCAGCACCTTGCC
>NZ_QBKZ01000019.1 GCF_003056725.1 Mangrovicoccus ximenensis | reverse complement strand
TCATGTCGACGCCCACGACCGAGCCCTCGGGGCCGGCCATCTGCGCCAGCGCATAGACGTCGCGCCCGGAGCCGCAGCCGAGATCGAGCACCCGCGCGCCTTCCAGCACATGCGGCATCACCAGACCGCAGCCGTAATAGCGCGCCATCACCTCGTCATGGACATTGGACAGCGCCCGCTTGACCCGCTCGGGCATCTCGCCGGGGGTGCAGCAGGCATCGGTCTGAAGGTCGCCGCTGCCCTGCAGGGTGCGGCCGTAATACTCCTGGACGGCGTCGTGCTTCATCGCGGCCTCCTCAGCGGTTGTCGTCGGGACGGGCGAGGGTGAAGGGCGACTGCACGATGGCGTAGTCGCGGTAGCCCAGCCGCGACAGCAGCCCGACCCTGGCCGCGTCGAACAGTCCCTCGGTCAGCGCATCGTCGCGGATATGGATGCCGACCACCTCGCCGAAGACCGCGATATTGGCTTCGCCCGCAAGCTCCACGATCCGGGTCATGCGGCATTCGAGGTTCGCCGGTGCCTCGGCCACGCGCGGGCAGTCGATCATCCGGCAGGGCGTCTCGGCCAGCCCGGCATGGGCGAATTCGCTGTCTTCGCGCGCCAGCCCGGCCGAGCTGGCATTCATCGCGTCGCGCAGGTCGTAGCTGACGATGTTGACGCAGAACACGCCGGTTTCGCGGATATGGGACACGCTGTCCTTGGTGTTCTCCCGGTCGGGCTTGGCGCCCGTGGAGGAGAACATCACCTGCGGCGGCACATAGGCGACCGCGTTGAAAAACGAATAGGGCGCGAGATTCGACCGCCCGTCGGCGCCCCGCGTCGAGATCCAGCCGATCGGCCGCGGCGCGACCAGCGCGTTGAACGGGTTGTGCGGCAGGCCGTGGCCGTCCTTGGGTTGATAAAACACTTTGCTCCTCCGGGGGCTTCCGTCGCCTTCGAAACCTGTGATAGGGCGCGGCCCGAACACAGGAAAGAGGTGGCGCGCGGTGTTTCATCTGGAGCCGGAGACTTCACGGGACTTTGACGAGGTCGAATGGCTCTACGACACCTGCTTTGCGCCCGGGCGCGAGGCGCTGTCTTCCTACCGGCTGCGCGAGGGCGTGCCGCGGGTCGCCGAACTCTGCCTGGTGGCGCGCGACGAGAACGACATCGTGCTGGCTGCCGCCGCTGGACCAGATGAAGCGCGCCGCGCCCGGGCTGGCCGGGCGGGCGATGTTCCTGCGCTACCGCATCATCGCCGCGGAGCTGCGCGCGCTCGGCATCGACACCAATTGCGCGCCGATGGCGGATGTGGCGACGGCAGAGACCCATCCGTTCCTGCTGAACCGCTGCTATGGCGACGATCCGATGACCGTCGCGGCGGCGGGCCGTGCGGCAGCGCAGGGTCTCCTGGCCGGCGGCGTTCTGCGCACGATCAGCTTGGCGATCAGGCTGTCGTAATAGGGCGGGATCGCGTAGCCGTCATAGATCGCGCTGTCCATCCGCACGCCGAGACCGCCCGGCGGGTGGTAGGCGGTGATGCGGCCCGGGCAGGGCGAGAAGTTCGGCAGGCGCTCGGCATTGATGCGGACCTCGATGGCGTGGCCCTGGGGGACGAGCTCCTCCTGGACNGAATTCCATCGGCAGGCNCTGCCGNCGACGCGGATCTGCTCGCGCACCAGGTCGACGCCATAGACGGCCTCGGTCACCGGATGTTCCACCTGCAGGCGGGTGTTCATCTCGATGAAGTAGAACTCGCCGTCCTCGTAGAGGAACTCGATCGTGCCGGCGCCGGCATAGTTGANTCGCGGCCACGGCCTCGGCGCAGGTCTTNGCCGATGCGCGCGCGGGTCTCGGCGTCGANTGCAGGGGCCGGGGGCCTCCTCGAAGACCTTCTGGTGGCGGCGCTGCAGCGAGCAGTCGCGCTCGCCCAGATGCACGGCCTTGCCCTTGCCGTCGCCGAAGACCTGGATCTCGATGTGCCGGGGCTTGCCCAGGTACTTCTCGATATAGACCTCGTCATTGCCGAAGGCGGATTTCGCCTCGGAGCGCGCGGTCTGGAAGGCGGTCTCCAGGTCGTCGGCGGTCCTGGCGAG
>NZ_QBKZ01000018.1 GCF_003056725.1 Mangrovicoccus ximenensis | reverse complement strand
CCACGTCCTGGAAGCGCTCGGACCTGTCCGCGCGCGAGCTGGCGCCGCTGCAGGAGGCGGTCGACGGGGTGCGCTCCGGCGTGGTGGCGGCCTACGAGGCGATCGGCGTCGCGGCGGATGCGCTGGTCGTCGAGGGCTTCGACCATGCCACGAAGCGGATCAGCACCAAGGGCCGCAGCGACAAGGGCATCCAGTCCGAGCTGCGCAAATGGGTCGAGGGCTATGCCGACGCCTTCTCGAAGGCGCTCGGCGGCATCGCGGCCGAGGCGGCAACGCAGCTCGCCGCGGTGAAGACCGCGCTCGATCCGCTGGGCCAGAGCCTTTCGGGCACGGTCGCGGCGATGTCGCAGGCGGCCGGGGGGCTCGTGGAGCTGGCAGGCGGCAGCGATGCCTTCGGCGGGCTGCTGGGCGGCTTCCAAACGGCCTTCTACACCGCGCAGGAGCAATGGCAGATGGCGGCCGACGCGCTCGGCAAGGCCTTCGAGGGCATCGGCCTGGCGGTGCCGAAGACGGCGCGGGACTTCCGCGAGCTGGTCAATGCCCAGGACCTGATGACCGAGGCCGGGCGCGAGACCTATGTCGCGCTCCTGGGCCTCTCCGATGCCTTCGCCTCCGTCCATGGCGATGTCGCCAATGCGACCGCCGGGCTGAGCTATGACGACGGCTGGTTCCGCAGCGAGTTCGACGCGCGGCTGGCCGCCGTCGCCCAGGCCAATGGCGGCGGCATCGTCCAGGAGGCCGCCTTCGGTCCTGGCGGCGTCACCTATGGCGGCGCGGCGCTGACCGCCGAGGGCAACGGGCTGCTGCGCAAGCTGGTCGAGATCTTCGACCAGTGGGACGAGACCGGCCTGCCGGTGGAAAGGGCGTTCTGATGCATCTGGTTTCCCGCCGCGCGATCGCTCCGGAGGATGTCACGGTCTCGCTCGCCGAAGACGACGCGCCCGCCTGGGCGGCCGGCACCAGCTACGCGCTGAACGAGGCCGTGGTGCGGGACCACCGCGTCTATGTCTCTGCCATTGCGGACAATCTCGGCAACGATCCGGCGCTCGAGGACCAGGGCTCGGCCGCGGCGCGCTGGCTGCTCTACCGCTGGACCAACGCGTTCAGCGCCTTCGACGGGGTGCTGACCAATCCTTCGGGCGCGGTCACGGGCGACGGCACGCTCAAGGGCGACCAGGCGGGCTACGGGCTCGATGCCGGGGAAAGCCCGCTGATCATCGACATGGCGGTCGATGCGCTCGACACGCTGCTGCTCTTCGGCATCGACGCGGTCGAGGTGCGGGTGATCTGCATCGACGGCGCCGGGACGGCGGTGCTCGACCGGGTGGCGCCGGTCTCGGGGCGCACCGTGTCGAGCTGGTGGGAATGGCGCTCGAAGCCCTTCACGGCCGGGTCGAACAAGCTCGCCGTGCTCGACGTGCCTGCCTCGACCATCCGGGTGATCGTGGCGCTGCGCGGCGCCTCGGTGGCGCTCGGCGAGATCGTCGCCGGGAGCCGGACCTATGTCGGCGCGACGCTGCACAACGGCACCTCGGGCAAGGCGGTGACCGCCTCGCGCTACGAGTTCAACGCCTATGGCCAGCTGCAGCTGGTGACCCGGCCGACCCGCAACGAGATGACCTATGCCTGCGCCTGCGATGCCGCCTACTGGGCGCGGATCAAGCCGCTGATGGACCGCATGGCGGGCACGCTGGTCGGCGCGGTCGGCGCCGCGCACCGGCCCTCGACCATCCAGTTCGGCGTGCTCGGCACGGTCGACTGGTCCGAGGAACTGCCCGACGAGTACGAATTTTCCTTCACCGTCAAGGGAGTGATCTGATGGCGATCCCCACCGTCCCGGCCTATGCCGGACAGCTGCCGGACGAGAGCGATCCGGTCACGTTCTCGCTGCGCGCCGAGGCGGTCTTCGACTGGCTGGTGACCGGCGCGGCGCCCGCGATCTCGGGCGTGGCCACCGAGATGAACGCCGCGCTGGCGGGCGATCCGGGCACGGTCATCGGGGCGGTCGGCGACATCCAGGACCGGCTGGGGCCGGGCTACCTGCCGGGGACCACTGCCCCCAGCCGCAGCGCCGCCTGCGCCGCACCAGATGGATGCAGGGCAGCCCGGCCACGGCCTCCGCCAGCCGCAGCCAATCCGCCTGCGCCGCGTTGCCGTCGAAATGGATCACCACATGGTCGCCCCGCGCCGACAGCATCCGCGCCTGCGCCGCCACGCGGTCCGGGGCCTTGTGCGCCAGCAGGAGAAAGGCGATGGATGCCACGGATTCCACCTGAATTGGTCAGACTTTCTTCACCTCATGGCGCCAAACCGTTGAGAAAGGACGAAGAAGGACGGCGGCATGGGATTTCCCGGCATCTGGATGACCGAGAGCGGCACGGTGGCCTACCGCGTCGTCCCGAAATGCGCCTGCTCGACCATCGGCCAGATCCTCCACTACGCCGATCACGGGCGGTTCTATGACGGCGACATCCACGACGCGACCGAGGGGCTGTGGAAATGGTCGATGGAGGACCGCCGCGCCGCGATCGAGGATGCGGTCTTCTCGCCCGATGTCCCGGTCTTCACCTGCGTGCGCAATCCCTACCGGCGGATCCTGTCCGCGTTCTTCGACAAGATCTGCGGCGTGCAGCGCAACGGCCAGCGCTATCGCGGCAATCTCGTTCCGAAGGTGGCGCAGCTCTACGGGGTGGCAGTCGAGGGAGACTTCGACCAGATCGCCGCCTTCCGGCGGTTCCTGCTCTTCGCCCGCGACACGATCCAGTTCCGCAAGCCGATGGAGCCCGACATCCATTGGTCCGCACAATCCAGCCATGTCGCCACGCTGATCGCCAATGGCGGACGCTATGACCGGATCATCGCCACCGAGACCTTCGCGGAGGGCATGCGCGCTGTCCTGTCGGATTTCGCGCCGCGGTTCCCGCCGGCGATCGAGGCGGTGCCGCGCTTCAACGAAAGCTCCGGCCACGGGCCGCGGCGCGCCCATCCGGTGGCGGCCTATTTCGACGACATGGCCATGCATCTGATGTGGGAGGCCTACCGGCAGGATTTCGAGCTTTTCGGCTATGACCCGGCCGATCCGGCCCGCGCTGCGCCCGCTTGCGCCATCGATCTCGACCGGGTGCATCACGTCCTGTCGCAGT
>NZ_QBKZ01000017.1 GCF_003056725.1 Mangrovicoccus ximenensis | reverse complement strand
GACCTCCGCTTCTCCTGTCTTCCTGGCTCCCGCTCCCGATCTCCCGCGCCGTGCGGCCCGTCCGCAGGGCGCGTTTGGCGGGACCCCATGGCACACGGCATATCTCCGGAATTCCCCGTCGTTGTTTTTCAAGGTTTTTGTCACCGGTGTCCATTTTCCGGCTGCGTATTCTCCCGCCCCGGCCATGGGGCCGCCGCCGGCTCGCGCCCTTCGCGCTCGACCGCTCGAAGCTCAGGATCACCGTGCTCGGCCGCAACGGCGCCGCCGAAACCATGGGCTGCCCGGCCGGCTGACCTCCGCCCGCGGCGCGGCCGCGGCTTGACCTCGCGCAGTCCATGACACAGGTTCCGCCCCGAGAACCGCCGGAGCGCCGATACAGCATGACAGTCCCGTTTTCCGCCCATGAGCGGATGATCGCATGGCGCTACCTGCGCGCCAAACGTGCCGAGGGCGGGGTCAGCGTGATGACCTGGATCAGCCTGATCGGCATCACCCTGGCCGTCTTCGCGCTGATCGCCACGCTGGCGGTGCGCGCGGGATTCCGCGCCGAATTCGTCGACACGATCCTCGGCGCCAACCGCATGTCTCGGTCTACGGCGTCACGCAATACGACGAGAACGGCAACGGCACCGACACGCTGGCCGGTTACGGCGCGATCGCGGACAAGCTGCGCGCCGTGCCCGGCGTCACCTCGGCGGCGCCGGTGGTGACCGGCCAGGTGATCGCCAGCTTCGAGGGCCGCAATGCCGGCGTCCAGGTCACCGGCATCGCCCGCGCGGATCTCGACAGCCTGCCGCGGATCATCGATCCGGCAACGGGATACGGCGACCTTGCGAAATTCGGCGAGGGCATCGCGCTCGGCTCGGGCGTGGCGCGCAGCCTCGGCGCCACTGTCGGCGACCGGGTCAAGCTGATCTCGCCCGAAGGCGCCCGGACGCCGTTCGGCACCTCGCCGCGGGTCGGCACGTTCGAAGTCGCCTACATCTTCTCGGCCGGGCGCTACGACATCGACCAGGTGCGGGTCTACATGCCCTTCGCCGAGGCGCAGAGCTATTTCAACCGCGAGGGCGTGGCCGACCGGATCGAGATCATGGTCCAGGACCCCGAGCATGTCGACCGGGTGCTGCCCGCGCTCTGGGACCGCCTCGGCGACAACGAGGTGCTCTATACCTGGCGCGAGGCCTCCGGCTCGTTCCTGCGCGCGCTGACCGTCGAGGACAACGTGATGTTCGTGATCCTCTCGGTGCTGGTGCTGATCGCCACGATGAACATCGTCTCGGGGCTGATCATGCTGGTCAAGAACAAGGGCCGCGACATCGGCATCCTGCGCACGCTGGGCCTGACCGAGGGCGCGATCCTGCGGATCTTCTTCCTCTGCGGCGCCTTCACCGGCATCGCGGGCACGCTGGCGGGCGTGATCCTGGGCTGCCTCTTCGCGATCTATATCGATCCGATCTTCGCGGCGGTGAACGCGCTGTCGGGCGGCGGCGTCTGGGACCCGTCGATCCGCGGCATCTACTACCTGCCCGCCAAGCTGCAGGCCGGGGACGTCTTCTCCGCGGTGGCGCTGTCCCTGGGCATGTCCTTCGTCGTCACGATCTTTCCCGCCCGCCGCGCGGCGCGGATGAACCCTGTGGATGCGCTGCGCTATGAGTGACCAGGTCCTGAAGCTCGAGAACGTCTCCCGCGTCTACGCCCCCGGCACGGCCCGCGAGGTCACCGTGCTGAACGAGGCCTCGCTGACCGTGAATGCCGGCGAGATGGTGGCGCTGATGGCGCCCTCGGGGGCCGGGAAATCGACGCTGCTGCACATCGCGGGCCTGCTCGACCGCCCCGATGAGGGCGAGGTCTGGCTGGGCTGGGTGTCGATGAACGGCCGCAGCGAGCGCCAGCGCACCGCCGCGCGCCGCTCGGAGATCGGCTTCGTCTACCAATTCCACCACCTGCTGCCGGAATTCACCGCCGCCGAGAACGTGGCGCTGCCGCAGATGGCCGAGGGCCGTCCGCGCGCCGAGGCGCTGCTGCGCCGCCGCGCGCAGGCCGGCCGGGGCGAGCGAGGCAAGATGCAGCGCCTCGGCAGGAACATTTCCGTGGCGCGCCTCGGAGCGGGCATAGCGCGGGTCGTAATGGTCGCGCATCAGCTCGGCCGCGACCTGCCGGAAGGCGCCCTGCCGCACCAGCCCCTGCCAGGCTTCGACCCGCTCATGCCCCTGCAGGCGGACGAGCTTGTCCAGCGTCGCGCAGAACCCGTCGGGATCGGCGACCAGATCCTCGTAGGCGGTCAGGAAGAAGTCCGAGCGCTGCTCCAGATCGGCCGTGACCTCGACGCGGGGCGCCTCGCACATCCGCTCCCAGAGGCGCGGCGGCACCAGGCAGTCGCCGATCTTCGAGCTCTCGGCCTCCACCACCACCGGCCGTGCCGGATCGAGCGCGCAGAGCGCCCGGGCGATGCGGCTTTCGAACATCTTCTGGGCGGGCTGCGGATCGGCATGGCCGCCGAAGACCGAGCCGCGGTGCCGCGCCAGCCCCTCGAGATCGAGCACCTGCATGCCCTCGCGCCCGAGCTCTTCGAGCAGCGCGGTCTTGGCGGTGCAGGTCATGCCCGCGAGCACCACGAAGCGGAAGGGCAGCGGCGTGTCGTGCAGCATCGCCGCGACCAGGCGCCGGTAGGTGCGGTAGCCGCCATCGACCTGCTCGGCGCGCCAGCCGACCTCGCGCAGCAGCCAGGTGAAGGTGCCCGAGCGCTGGCCGCCGCGCCAGCAATAGACCATCGGCCGCCAGCGCGCAGGCCGGTCGGCCAGTTCGGTTTCGAGATGCCGCGCGATGTTGCGGATCACCAGCGCCGCGCCGATCTTGCGCGCGCCGAAGCGGCTCTCCTGCTTGTAGATGGTGCCGACCCTGGCGCGCTCCTCGTTGTCGAGCACGGGCAGGCTGATGGCGCCGGGGACATGGTCCTCGGCGAATTCGGCGGGGCTGCGGACGTCGATCACGTCATCGAAGCCGTGAGCAAAGAAGCCGGAAAGGGTGTCTAACTGCAGGAGCATGCCCCTCCCTAGCGCCAGTCGCGGCAGAGGGGAAGGGTTCAGTCCTTCAGCGCGGTGCCGAGCCAGAGCGGCCGGCTCCCCTTGACCGTGCAGTAGCCCGGGCCGCTCAGGCCCGGAATGCCGCGCGCCGCCAGACCGCGTGTCTTGCGCGGGGTGAAGCCCGCCTCCTCCAGCAGCCCCCGCAGGCGGCGCGGCGCGATCCCCGTCGAGGTCCGACTATTTCAGCACCCTGCTAGGGCGGCCCGCAGAGGCATTGCCCTCCGCTGTCCGGCAGCCCCGGCGCGCGGACCGGCCCCCCGGGACGGAGACGGAGCGCACCGGACCGGACCGGCTCAAAGGCGTTTTCGCGCGATTTCGTGCTGCGGATGAGCCGGAGCGTGGCTACCGGAAGCCCGGAATGCCTGGCCGCCCCGCCCGAGGGGCTTCCATAGCGATTTTGCCACGGAGGAGCCCGAGCCCGGGTTCCGGCAGACCGAGGTGGCGCTGGTTCTGCCGCGGCACACGGGGCCGGAGCCCCTCTCAGACCCGCTCGAAGGTCTTCTCGCGCGATTTCGCGCCGCGGATGAGCTTCAGCGCGGATTTCGGCAGCCCGAGATGCTTGGCCAGCGCCTTCTGCACCTCGGCATTCGCCTTGCCGTTCTCCGGCGCCACGGTGACATACACATGCAGCCCCTCCGCGCCTTCGGTGATCCGGGCGCGCGAGGCCTTGGGCGTGACCTTGACGGTGATCGTGTCGCCTGTCTGCATGGCCCTCTCCTGCCCTGCTGCACCGGGCCGCGCAAGCCCTGCCCTTGACCCGGGCCGCCAAAGCGCCGACCTAGTGCGCAAAGATCAAGGAGACCCGATGTGAATGCCGCACGCCCCGACGTCCTCGACTTCCTGCTGACCCGGCGGTCGCGGCCGTCGAAGACCCTGACCCTCCCCGTGCCGACCCCCGACGAGCTGGGCCCGATGCTGACCGCAGCCTCGCGCGTGCCGGACCATGGCGCGCTGGTGCCGTTCCGCTTCATCGTGCTCGAACGCCCCGCGCTGGAGCGGATCTCGGGGCTGATCGAGGCGACCGGCGCCCGCATGGGCAAGACCCCCGAGGAGATCGCCAAGCAGAAGCTGGTCTACGATGCCGGGAATTTCGCGGTCGCAGTGATCTTCTCGCCGAAGGAAAGCCCGAAGATCCCCTATGCCGAACAGCAATACACCGCGGGCGCGGTCTGCCTCGGGCTCCTGAACGCGGCGCTGGCGATCGGCTGGGGCGCAAACTGGCTGTCGGGCTGGTCGAGCCATGACGCGCAGTTCCGCCGCGAGGCCTACGAGCTCGGGGAGCACGAGCTGATCGCCGGGATCGTCCATATCGGCACCGAGAGCGCCACGCCCCCCGACCGGCCCCGCCCCGACGTGAACGCCATCACCACCTGGGTGACGGCATGATCCGCGACATTTCCCGCGCGCTCGGCCAGATCGGCGATCCGCGGTTCCGCAAGGTGCTGTTCCTCGGGCTCGGCATCACCGTCGGGCTCTTGTTCCTGTTCTACATCGCCACCGCCTGGATTGTCGCCTGGGCGGTGCCGGACACGGTGACCCTGCCCTGGATCGGCCAGATCGGCTGGATCAACGACATCGCCTCGGGCGCCTCGGTGCTGGGCGCGATGTTCCTGTCGAGCTTCCTGATGATGCCGGTCGCCTCCGCCTTCACCGGCATGTTCCTCGACCAGGTCGCCGATGCGGTGGAGGTGAAGCACTATCCGCATCTGCCCGATGTCCGCCCGACGCCCTTCGTCGAAACGCTGGGCGACACGTTCAGCTTCCTCGGGGTGATGATCCTGGCGAATATCGCGGCCTTCATCCTCTACCTGTTCTTCATCCCCTTCGCGCCGTTCATCTTCTGGGCGCTGAACGGCTTCCTGCTGGGCCGGGAATATTTCCAGCTGGTCGCGATGCGGCGGCTGGGCGCGGCCGGGGCCAAGGCGATGCGGAAGAAATACGCGGGCCAGATCTGGATCCTCGGCGGGCTGATGGCGATCCCGCTGACCGTGCCGGTGCTGAACCTGATCGTGCCGATCATCGGCGCGGCCAGCTTCACGCATTTCTACCACCGGCTGGCCAGGGACTGAGCCCGCCGCACAGCCCCTGTGCACTGGCAGAGGTGGAACCATCGCGCGAATCCGTCATTTTCCCTTGCAGGGAGCAATGAAAAAAGGAAATGCGCGATGGGCCTGCTCGTGGACGGGGTCTGGAAGGACCAGTGGTACGACACCGGAAAGACCGGCGGGAAGTTCGAGCGCTCCGAGGCGCAGTTCCGCAACTGGATCACCGCTGACGGCTCGGCAGGCCCCTCGGGCAAGCCGGGCTTCAAGGCGGAACCGGGCCGCTACCACCTCTATGTCGCCTATGCCTGCCCCTGGGCGCACCGCACGCTGATCTTCCGCGCGCTGAAGGGGCTGGAGGAGATGATCTCGGTCTCCTTCGTCAACTGGTACATGGGCGACCATGGCTGGACCTTCGAGGATCCGGGCGACGGCATCCCGCATGACCATCTCTTCGGCTCCGATTACGCCTATGAAATCTACCTGAAGGCCGATCCGCAGTATTCCGGCCGGGTGACCGTGCCGATTCTCTGGGACAAGCGCGAGAACACCATCGTCTCGAACGAGAGCGCCGAGATCATCCGGATGTTCAACGCCGCCTTCGACGGGGTCGGCGCGGCACCGGGCGACTACTTTCCGGCGCCGCTCAGGGACGAGATCGACGCGGTGAACGCGCGCGTCTACGACACGGTCAACAACGGCGTCTACAAATGCGGCTTCGCCACCACGCAGGAGGCCTATGACGCCGCGGTCGAGCCGCTGTTCGAGAGCCTCGACTGGCTGGAGGACCGGCTATCGACCCGGCGCTACCTGACCGGCGGAACCCTGACCGAAGCCGACTGGCGGCTCTTCACCACACTGCTGCGCTTCGACCCGGTCTATCACGTCCATTTCAAATGCGACCGCCGCCGGATCGTCGATTATCCGAACCTCTGGGGCTACACGCGCGAACTCTTCCAGATGCCGGGCATCGCGGAAACCGTGAACATGGACCACACGCGGCGGCACTACTACATCAGCCACGAGACGGTGAACCCGCACCGCATCCTGTCGACCGGCCCGGAGCTCGACCTCATGTCGCCGCATGGCCGGGAGCGGCTGAAGGCGGCCTAGGGCCGAAGCGGCGGCTCCAGACCGTCAGCGCGACGATGCCGGCCGCGCCGGCCGCATGCCACAGGATCGGCAGCGGCCAGAGGCAGAGCAGACCCAGCGCCCCGGCCACGATCCGGAGCGGCCAGCCGATCGGCCGCTCCAGCCCGCCCTGCAGGAGGCCGACCAGCCCGTAGAGGCCGAAGACCGAGAAGGCGGCGACCTGGATCATCTCGCCCCAGTTGCCCGACAGGAGCGGCGTGTAGGCGAAGAGCACCGGCACGATGTAGAGCCCCTTGGCGAGCTTCCAGCTGGCGAAACCGGTGCCCATCGCGGGCGCCTTGGCGATGGCCGCCGCGGTGAAGGCCGCCAGCGCCACCGGCGGCGTCACGTTGCTGTCCTGGCTGAGCCAGAAGATGATCATGTGCGCCGAGAGGAGCCCGGCCAGCGCCACCTCGGGCGGCACGACCATGTCCCGCAGCGGCGCGGCGATCTCCAGAGGCAGCGAATGCACGAGCTCCGCCGCCTCGGCGCGGGTCATGCCGGATGCCAGCTGCATCATCGCCTCGGGATTGGCCAGCATCAGGATCGGCTTCGCGGCCTCGGAAAGCGTGCCGTTGGCGATGGCGTCGATCACGAACCGGTCCGAGATCATCCCGGCCAGCGCCGGCGCCGAGAGCGTGGCGAGCACGATATAGGCGGCCGTCACCGGCAGCCCCATGCCGAGCACGAGGCTGGCGAGCCCGATCAGGATGATCGCGACGATGATGTTGCCCCCGGCCCAGTCGGCGATCATCAGGCTGAAGGTGTTGCCGATCCCTGCGGTCGTGATCACGTTGACGACCAGCCCGACGGAGCAGAGCAGAACGGCGGTCATCACCATGCCGCGGGTGCCCTGGACCAGAGCCTCCCAGACCGCCTTCGGCCCCATCGGCGACTTGGTCAGCCAGCTCGAGGCCACCACCGCGACGATGCCGAAGACGGCGGCATAGGTGGGGGTGAAGCCCGCCACCAGCATGCCGATCAGCAGCCCGATCGGCAGCACGAAGCTGGCGCCGCCCTGGCGGAAGGCCGAGCCCAGCGTCTGCCCGTCCGACGGCAGCGGCGGCAGGTTCAGCCTGCGCGCCTCGACCCGGATGAAGAGCGCGACCGACAGGAAATAGAGCAGCGCGGGAAGGGCGGCGACCGCCACGATGTGTTCGTAGGGGATCTGGGTGAAGCTCGCCATCACGAAGGCCCCCGCCCCCATGATCGGCGGCATCAGCTGCCCGCCGGTCGAGGCCGCGGCCTCGACGCCGCCGGCAAATTTCGGCGCGAAGCCCGCGCGCTTCATCAGCGGGATGGTGATCACGCCGGTCGAGGCGGTGTTGGCGATGGCCGACCCGCTGATCGTGCCGGTGAGGCCGGAGGCGATCACCGCGACGATGCCGGGGCCGCCCGTCATCTTGCCCGCGACGGCGCGGGCGAGGTTGATGACGAAATCGCCGGCGCCCGAGCGGATCAGGAACGCGCCGAACAGGATGAAGAGGAAGACATAGGTCGAGGAGATCCGCGCGATCGCGCCGAACATCGCGTCATCGCCATAGACCGAGCGGAAGGCGACGGTTTCCAGGCTGAGCCCCGGGAAGGAGAACACCCCGCCGATCCACTTGCCCCAGACCAGCACGTAGCTCAGCGACAGCACGATCAGGATCGGGATGATCACCCCGGTGAGCCGCCTTGTCAGCTCGATGGCGGCATAGACGCAGATCGCGATGGCCAGCCAGTCGTAAAGCTCCAGCTTGACGCCGCGGGCATAGATCGCGTCCTCGGCGCGCACCAGATGCACCGCCGCCGCCGCCGTGGCGAGGCCGAAGAGGAAATCCACGATCCGCCAGAAGCGCGACGGCCCCAGGGGCGCCACGGCGGGCTTCAGCACCGCCGCGAGGAAGGCGAAGCCCGCGAAGTGATAGGCGTTGCGCGCGAATTCGGAGATGACCGGATCGAAGGCCACATAGACATGGCCGAGCGCGATCAGGACGCAGAGGATGGCGAGGCCCGCCTCGACCGGCGCGGAGAACCGCCGCCAGCTGGGATCGGGACCGCCCGCTTCGGGATCGGACATGGGATGGCTTCCGGCTAGGGCTTGGGACGGCCCGCCGCATTCCGGCGGGCCTGCGGGATCACTTGGCGATCAGGCGGTCGGGGATCGTCACGCCGACTTCCTGGTAGTATTTCGCCGCGCCCGGATGCAGCGGCAGCGGCAGGCCCGCGATTGCCTGCTCCAGCGCCATCGCCTTGGTCGCCGGGTGGATCGCCTGCAGGAAGGGCAGGTTCTCGTAGATTGCCTTGGTGATCAGGTAGACGTTCTCTTCCGGGAGCTCGGCCGTGGTGGCGAGGAAGTTCGGCTGGGCGATGGTGGTCACGTCATGGTCGAGACCGGGATAGGTTCCCGCCTTGACGGTGAAGGGCGTCCACAGCTCCTTGCCGCCATCGGCCGCGGCCAGCTCCTCGGGCGTATAGGCCAGCAGCGTGACCCCGTCGCCCATCGAGGCGAAAAGCTGGCTGATCGCGCCGGTCGGCACGCCGGCCGGGGTGCTTATGCCCTTGACCTGGCCGTTCTGCAGCGCCTCCGCCGCCGGGCCGTAGCCGCCATAGACCAGCGTGTAGTCGGCATCGATATCGACGCCGAGCCCTTCCAAAAGGGTGCGCGTCGAGCCGATCGAGCCGGAATTCTGCGCGCCGAGCGCCATCGACTCGCCCTTGAGGGCCACGAAATCCGCCATCGTGCCGGTCTTGGCCGCGTCCGAGGCGATGACGAACTGCTCGACATTCTGCCACAGCATCGAGACCGAGCGCAGGTTCTCCTGCGGGCCGGTCTCGGCCATCGGGCCGGTGCCGGTCGCCGCATAATAGCCGTAGAGGCCCTGGAGAATCGCGAATTCGGCCTCGCCCTCGCGCAGGAGCCGCACGTTCTCGGCGGAGCCCGCCGAGCTGATCGCCGACATTCCGATCTTCTCGGTCGGTTCCAGCTTCACCTTGATCAGCGTCGAAAGCGCCACGCCCACCGGGTAATAGGTCCCGCCGGTGGACGCCGTGGCGAGGATGTAGCTCGCCTCTTCGGCGGCAGCAGGAACGGCAGCAAAGGCTGCGGCTGCCGCAAAGGCGGCGCTGCGCAGAAACGTCATGGATTGTTCTCCCTGTCCCGGCCCTCTCCCGGGGGCCCTCGACAGGGAGCCTAGAGCGGCGGCAGGCAGGGCTCAACGGAAAATCCGGCGCCCTGCCCTGCGTCAGACCAGCCGGCTGGACGACACCAGCGGCTCGACCAGCCCCGGCAGGCTGTCGAAGCTGTCGAACATGACCTGATGCGGGATCTGGAAGACCGGCGACTTGCGGTAGCCTTCGGTGAACAGCAGGAACGGCAGGTCCGCGCGCCCGGCGGTCTCGCTGTCGACCTCGCTGTCGCCGACGAAGACCGTGGCCGAGGCCTTCAGCGCGTCCATCGCCGAGAGCACGCCGGTCGGGTCGGGCTTCTTCTCGGGAAAGCTGTCGCCGCCGACCACCACCGGGAAGAACTCCGCGAGCCCCAGCTCGAACAGGATTTCGCGGGCGGACACCTCGGGCTTGTTGGTGACGACGCCCAGCCCGTAGCCCATCGCCCGGAACCGCGCCAGCGCATCGGCGACGCCCGGATAGGGCCGGGTCAGGTCGGTGGAATGGGCGTTGTAATGATCCATGAACGCCTCGACCAGCCGCGGATGGTCGGCCATGTCCAGCCCGGTCGCACCGATGATCCGCTCGACCAGTTTCGGCACGCCGTTGCCGATGAAGCTGCGGATGATCTGGAAGGGCAGCGGCTCCTGTCCCTCGTCGGCAAGCATCCGGTTGGCAGCGGCATGGAGATCAGGCGCGCTGTCGATGAGGGTTCCGTCGAGATCGAACAGAACGGCGGCACTGGTCATGGGACTCTCCCTTTTATCGTTGCGCAGCACATGGCCCGCCGGCACCCCCAGCGCAAGGTGAGGAGCCGTCGCAGGGCGGCCACACTGGCGGAAAGTCCGGCTTTCCCTTATGCCGCGCGGATACGGACGGAAAGGTGACGCGATGCTGAGTCTGCGCAACGAAGAAGGAATCACGGCGGCTCTGGCCGCGCTGGCGGACCTGCTGGGGCCGCGGCTGGCGACGGGCCAGTCGCTGCGCGAACAGCACGGCCATACCACCACTTGGCTGGAGAACCAGATCCCCGACGCGGTGGCCTTCGCCCAAAGCACCGCCGAGGTCCAGGAAATCGTGCGGATCTGCGCGGCGCACCGCGTGCCGGTCATCCCCTTCGGCACCGGCACCTCGCTCGAGGGCCATGTGAACGCGCCTATGGGAGGCGTCTCGGTCGATGTCTCGGGCATGGACAAGGTTCTGGAAATCCGCCCCGGCGACATGGACGTCACCGTCCAGCCGGGCGTCACCCGCGAGGCGCTCAATACCGAGCTGCGCGCGACGGGCCTGTTCTTCCCGGTCGATCCCGGCGCGAATGCCTCGCTTGGCGGCATGGCCGCGACCCGCGCCTCGGGCACGACGGCGGTGCGCTACGGCACGATGCGCGACCGGGTGCTGGCGCTCGAAGCCGTGCTGCCTTCGGGCGAGGTGGTGCGCAGCGCGACGCGGGCGCGCAAGTCCTCGGCAGGCTACGACCTGACCGGGCTGATGGTCGGCTCGGAAGGCACGCTCGGCATCATCACCGAACTGACGCTGCGCCTCGCGCCGCAGCCCGAGGCGATCTCGGGCGCGGTGGCCAGCTTCCCCGACATCCATGCCGCCTGCCTGACCGCGCAGGAGGTGATCCAGCTCGCCCTGCCGGTGGCGCGGATGGAGTTCCTCGACGAGGCCGCGGTCGGCTACGTGAACCGCAGCCACGACCTGGGCCTGCCCGGGGCGCCGCTGCTGCTGCTGGAATTCCACGGCTCGCCGGGCAGCCTCGCCGAACAGAGCGAGGCCTTCGCCGAACTGGCGCGCGACAACGGCGCCACCGGCGTCAGCTGGAGCACCGATCCCGACGAGCGCGGCCGCCTGTGGCGCGCCCGCCATGCCTTCTACCTCTCGGCGCTGGCGCTGCATCCGGGCCGGGTCGGCTTCTCCACCGATGTCTGCGTGCCGGTCTCGCATCTGGCGGATTGCGTGACGGCAGCGCGCGCCAAGCTCGACGAGCTGGGCCTGCCGGGCGCCAATATCGGCCATGTCGGCGACGGCAATTTCCATACGCTGGTTTTCGTCGATCCCGCCGATCCGCAGATGCGCGGCCTCGCAGAGAGCTATGTCGCCTGGCTCAACGATCTGGCCATCGCCCATGACGGCACCTGCACCGGCGAGCACGGCATCGGCCAGGGCAAGATGAAATACCTGGAGAAGGAACGCGGCCCCGGCGCGCTGGAGATGATGCGCGCCGTCAAGCGCGGCATCGATCCGCTGAACATCATGAACCCCGGAAAGATCTTCTGATCCAGCGTTTCCGGACAGGATCGGCTCATTTTTTGACCACATGGTAAAATTTTTTCGGAGGCGCCCAAAGGGCGCGTCCGGATGCTGGTCCGCCCCGGCGCCGCAAGGCCCGGGGCGTCTTCATTTTACTGAAAATGCATGATTATTTTCGGATTTCCTTCCTGAAAAGCCACGCCCATCCGGCCGATGCCGGCCCCGGAGGGCCCGCAATCCTGCGCTGAACGCCGGACCTGACGCCGCGTCGGAAATTGCGCCGCGCTTGACCGGTGGCCGGCGCAGGGTCTTACATCGGGATCTGCAAACCGTATTGGAGTGCCACATGTCCGATCCCAGGCATATCGTGCTGACGTCCCACCCGCCGACCGGGACGCGCAAGCCGCCGGAAATCCACTGGGGGGCGCCCGGCGCACAGGCGCGCGGCCCGGTGATCGGCGGCATGTCCGGCGGACAGCGCAACGTCATCGGCACCCATTCCGGCGCCTATGGCGTCTACCGCGCGCTGGCCATCGCCACCGGCCAGCTGAAATCGGTGCACCGCCCCGACCTGACCCATACCCGCCCCTCGGTCGATATCGGCCCCTTCCCGCAATGGGAGGGCGAGGACCGGATCGTGTCGATGGACCCCTACGGCCATATCGTGGCGGATGTCTTCGCCGCCGACATCGCCGCGGGCCGCCCGATCCAGCCGACCATCGCCATCACCAAGGCGCGGATCATGCTGCCCGAGTTCAAGGAGGCGATCGCCTCCGGACGGCTGGTCCCCGACGGCGAGATCCTGACCGAAACCGGCGAAGCCTCGGTCACCAAGATCGCCATCGAGCCGGTCTGGTACCTGCCCGGCCTCGCCCGCCGCCTGAAGGTGACCGAGGTCAGCCTGCGCCGCGCGCTGTTCGAGTACACGGGCGGCATGTTCCCCGAGCTGGTCACGCGGTCCGACCTGAAGGTGTTCCTGCCGCCGATCGGCTCGATCACGCTCTACATCTTCGGCGAGCCCTCGGCGATGTGGGACCCGAAGAAGCGGCTGGCCTGCCGGGTGCATGACGAATGCAACGGCTCGGACGTGTTCGGCTCGGACATCTGCACCTGCCGCCCCTACCTGACCCACGGCATCGAGGAATGCGTGAAGGAGGCCCAGGAGGGCGGCGCCGGGCTGATCGTCTACAACCGGAAGGAAGGCCGCGCGCTCGGCGAAGTGACCAAGTTCCTCGTCTACAACGCCCGCAAGCGCAATCCGGACGGCGACACCGCCGCCGCCTATTTCGAGAAGACCGAATGCGTCGCCGGCGTGCAGGACATGCGGTTCCAGAGCCTGATGCCCGACGTGTTCCACTGGCTCGGCATCAGCCATATCGACCGCTTCGTGTCGATGTCGGACATGAAGTACAACGCGCTTGCCGAGGCCGGCATCACCGTCGGCGACCGCGTTCCGATCCCCGACGAGCTGATCCCGGGCGACGCGCAGGTCGAGATGGACGCCAAGAAGGCCGCCGGGTACTACACGGACGAGACGGTTTCGAAGCCGTTGGATCTGACATTGACCAAGGGGCGCGGGCTTGACGACTACTGACCTTGCCGAGGCGGATGCCGCGAAGACGGCGGAATGGCTGATGGGTGCGGAGGCGATCCGCGAACAATGCGGGGCGCTCTACGAGCTGGCCCTGGCTGATCGGCTGAAGCATTTCACGCTCCGCCCGGACTTGCTGGAGGCCGCCGCAGACGAGGTGGTCGCGACGATCCGAGAGAACTATCCCGACCTGCAGGTTCCGCCGCATTCGCGCTGGCGGCATTTCATGCTCGACGGCCGCGACCGCTGGGAAGAGCATGCCGCCAAGCTCGATGTCCCGGCGCAGGAACGCGCGCGGCTGGAATGCGAGCTGGCCATCGTCTCGGTACTGCTCGATGCCGGGGCGGGACCGCTCTGGACCTATCGCGATCCGGATAGCGGCGCGGAATTCGCCCGCTCCGAGGGGCTGGCGCTGGCCTCGCTCGACATGTTCATGGCGGGCGCCTTCAGCGGCGGCAAGGGACCGGGCACCGATGCCGCGGCACTGGCACGCTTCTCGGCAGAGGCGCTGGCCAGGGGCTTCCAGGTGACCGAGGACAACCCGCTCGAAGGGCTCGGGGGCCGCGCCTCGCTGATCGCCGCGCTCGGCCGCGCCGTCTCGGCCGGGCGGTCAGCCTGCGCCTCCGGCCCATGATCCTCGAGGGGGGCGGGGCCAGCCACCGGCGCAAAGCGGCCCGAGCTTCAACCCGCCGCCGCGGACGAACGGCATCCGGGCCGCCGAGCGGGCGATCGCCAGGCTCCTGGCCGATGTCCCTTCTGGTCGCCGTTTGTCCGGGGCATTGGCAAAAGGAATTCATCCGCGATCCCGTGTCCCGTGCATGCCGCAGAGGACCGGCAACCTACGCAGTCCCCGGGCCCGACCTGTCCCTCGAACCGCAATGTCCAATATGCGGCCGGTGGATGCGGGCGAGGTTCCGATGCCTGGCAAGTGGCGGCCTCGATGAGCCGGACGGGGAGATTGCCGGAGTTCAAGCAGGTCGGCGCCGACGGATCAAATGGTCCGGGACACCTTCGGAAAGCGCAGGATGCGCCGGTGGAGCGCTTCTTCCGCCCGCGGAAATCCGAACTGGTCTGCCGCAGCAGGGTCCGGTCATGCCGCGAGGGCCAAGGCGGCGCTGTCCGAATGCATCCGCATCACCCGCAACCGTCGACGCGACCGCTCGGGCATCTGCTGCCGGACGCCGGGCAGGCAAGGATCGACATGCGCGCCGAGATCGCCGCACGGGGAATATCGGCCCAATCCGGAATCTTGGGGCAAGCTCGCTCTGCCGGGCGGCCGATCCCCCGGGCAGGCCCGCCGGCTCCGGTCTGACCCATGTTCCCGCCTTCGATCCGGCCCGAACGCCTGCTTCGGCGAGGATCACCGTTCAGGGGGCAGGCCGGGACATGGGCGGTCCTCCGTCCCGGGCGAGGGTCCGAGACGCACCGTGCGGCGCCAGACCGGCGGTGCGGGCAGGAGGGTGACGCCCTCCGTTCCGGTCTCTCCGGTCAGCATGCGCTCGACCTCCTCGGCAATGCGGGCATAGGGCTGGGCGAAGGTGGTCAGCCCGTAGGCCCCCCAGGCGGCCTCGGGGATGTCGTCGAAGCCGAGAACGCAGAGGTCCTCCGGCACGCGCAGGCCGAATTCCTGCCGCGCCGCGTCGAGGAAGCCGCAGGCCACCAGATCGGTGATGCAGAACACCCCGTCGGGCCTGTTGCGCCCCGCGAGCAGGCTGCGCGCCGCTGCCGCGCCGTCGGCATAGTCGCTGCCGGGACCGCGCCAGACCGCCGGATCCAGTCCGCTTGCCGCGGCCGTCGGTTTCCCTGTGTCGTTCGGGCCGCAGACGGCGGCGCCGCCGCGGGCCTGGCTGTGGTTCGGGGCCTGCGGACCTGCAGGCATCTGGCTGCCCCGCTTGGCCACAGGATTGTTCTTCTCGTGTGTCCGGGGACAAAGCCCCGGTTCCGCCCTTTGCGGGGGCGGTTGCGGCAAGGCTGGCCGGTGGTTGTACACAGATCAGCCCGCCAAATTTCGCTTGTGCCGAAATGCACTTCCGCGATGCATCTTTCCGGCGTCGCCGAAGGGAGCAGCTGCCCAAAATTCAAGGACCTCTCCGCCGATCCGCCAGAAAGGCCGCGCTCAGAGATCCAGCACGACATCTCCCTTCGGGATGGAGCAGCAGAGCAGGATTTCGCCTTCCGGCGGAGAGTCGATCAGCTCCTCGGTGTGGTCGCTGTCGCCGTCGAGCTTGCGGCAGGCGCAGCTTCCGCAGATCCCGGCGCGGCAGCTGAAATCGGGGGAGAGCCCCTGCGCCTCGGCGAAGTCCAGCAGGCTCGGCTGCGACCCGTCCCAGACTGCTTCCAGCCCGGAGCGGGCAAAGCGGATGACCGGCCCTTCCGCCGCTCCCGGCTTTGCCGTTGCCGGACCCTGGGCCGCAGGCACAGCAGCTCCGCCGAAGCTTTCCTGCCGGATGTCGCTGTCCGGCAGGCCGAGCGAGACCAGCGCCGCGCGCATCGCCGCCATGAAGCCCTCCGGCCCGCAGAGATAGGTCTGCCAGGCATCGAGCGGCAGCAGCCGGCGCAGCAGCGCGCGGTCGATCAGGCCGAGATGCTGGCAGAGCCCGTCCCGGAGGTCGGTCCCGTCGCCCTCGGCGAAGACGGTGATCCGGGTCAGCCCGGGCATCCGCGCAGCGAGCGCTGCCAGTTCCTCTGCGAAGCACAGATCCTCGCGCGAGCGGCAGGCATGGAGGAAAATGACAGGCCGCTCCGGCTGGCGCGACAGCGCATGCAGCATGGCCAGCGCCGGGGTGATGCCGATCCCGCCGGTGGCAAGGAGCACCGGCCGATGGTCGTCCTGCAGCACGAAGCGTCCGCGCGGGATCTCTGCCTGCACCTGGTCGCCCGCCCGGAGTCCGTGCAGATGGCGCGAGCCGCCCTTGCCGCCGGGCTCCAGCTTGACGCTCAGCCGGTAGGCCGACAGGTCGCCCGGATCGGAGGAGATCGTGTAGGTCGCAAGGCTTCGGCCCGGCAGGCCGAGGCGCAGAGGCAGGTGCTGCCCGGGCTGGAAGGGCGGCAGGGCGCCCTCCGCGGAAGCCAGGCGCAGCGAGACGACGGAGGCGCTTTCGCGGATGATCTCCGCGACGTCCAGCGTCAGGGCGGCGGCGCGGGCCGGATCGGCGGTCATGACGGCAGGCCCTCCGGAATGCCGAGGCTGCGCATCTCCGCGCGCAGGAAGGCGGCGATGGCGGCGTTCTGGCCGAGCAGCGAGAATTTCGCGCCGTCGGCATAATCGGTGAGGTTGATCATCTCGGTGGTGATGACGGCCAGGCGGCTGCCCGGCGTTTCCGCATGATGCCGCAGCACCTTGCGGGCGACCTGCTTGCAGGGCTCCAGCCGCCAGGCTTCCCAGGGCGAATGCCATTCGCCGGGGCCGGGCTGCGTGAACGGGTAGAGGATCGCGCGGCCCGGACGGCCTTCGCGGGCACGCTGGTTCGGATCGTCGGGCACGCCGGCCGCGCCGTTGCCGCTGTCATGCATCGACCAGCGGTTCCGCGGTCCGGCAGGCGTCACGGCGCGCAGCTGGAACCAGCGGACGATCCCCATGTCGAGCCATTCGTCGACGAGATTCCCCGGCAGATAGGGGTCGAGCACGATGCGTCCGGCCTCGACATCGCCGCGGATGCCGGAGAGCTCCAGCTCTTCCGGATCGCCCATCTTGAAGAGCATGTGCGAATAGTCGAGCGTCAGGTTGAACGGGATGCCCAGCCGCTCCGCGGCCCGTGCCACCAGCGCGACGCGGCGCGGATCCTCGCTCCACATGTTGACATGCAGCTCGAAGCAGGGCTCGATCCCGGCCTCCCCGCCCGCCTCCCAGGCTTCGGCCCAGGCGCGGATCACCTCGTCATCGGAGGCCCAGCGGCCGTCTGAATGCCAGGCGAAGACCATCATGTTGTGGAATTTCGCGCCCGCCGCGACCGCGCGGGCCATGTTGGCGCGCAGGGCGGGCAGATAGCCCGGACCCAGCGCATAGACGCCGCTGGCGGTGAAGGCGGGCAGAGCATTGTCGGCGGAGAGCGCGCGGAAAGTCTCGACCTCGCCCTCCATCGGCAGCCGGTCGAAGAAATCGAAGACGCCGGCTTCCGCGACCATGGCGAACTGCTCGGCCAGCGGCTGTTCGGCGAAGGAGACCGGGCGGGCAGGCGAAGAGGCCTGCGCACCGCGGCCGTTGCAGCCGATGGGGAGTGCCGCGGGAAGCGGGCGCATCGCCGCGCCCGCGCGGATCGGGGACAGCTCAGTCATGGTAGACGAAGGCCCCGTTCGGCTCGTCGGAGGCATCGAGCGTCCGCTCGCGTTCCAGCATGTCGGCAATCCGCTTGCGGTAGACCATCGGGCCGCGGTCGATCGCCAGCCGGATCGGGCGGCGCGTCGCCGGGCGCTGTTCCTCGGCATGGACCGCCTCGAGGATCTCCTTGTCCTCGCCGAACGCGATGCGGAACATCGCGTCGATCTTCTGCGAGGCTTCCTCGGTCTCGATGGCGGTGTTGCGCAGGTGCATCCAGCGGTCGATGGTCTCGGTCTCGCTGACCGGGGTCATGAAGTGCAGCGCGAAGATGCGGTTGCCGCGGTCGCGGTCCTCCTCGGCGATCTCCTCGGCGGCATCGGCCGAGCCGAAATCGATCACCGCGATCGAGGGCGCATAGAGATGATAGTAGTGCCAGCGGTCGACATTGCCCTCGAAGCCGCCGAACGCCTTGAAGAAGCCTATCGGCTCTGCGTCGCGGATCCAGCGCCAGGCGGTGATCGCCGGGCCGTCGGTGGAGACATGGACCGGCACGTTCTCCGACGCCGAATTGCCCAGCGTGGTCGGGTGGACGAAGCTGACATGGGCCGGGTCGACGAGGTTCTCGGCCACGTTGAGGTAGTTCGACTTCAGGAACAGCGCGTCGCCCTGATGCGCGTGCCAGCCGGGCTGGCTGAATTGCGGCAGGTCGAAGATGTCGTCGGGGTCGGCGCGGTGCGGCTCGCCCATCCAGATCCAGATGATGTCGTTCTTCTCGGCCACCGGATAGGCATCGACATAGGCCGAGGGCGGGATCTTGTCCTGGCCGGGCACGCGGGTGCATTTGCCGTCGGGGCCGAAGGTCAGCCCGTGATAGCCGCATTGCACCGCATCGCCGATCCGCTTGCCCATCGACAACGGCAGCTGGCGGTGCGGGCAGCGGTCCTCCAGCGCCGCGACATGGCCATCATTGCGGCGGTAGAGCAGGACCGGATCGCCGAGGATCGTGAAGCGGCGCAGCGTGCCGTCCACCTCGGAGGACCAGGCGGCGACATACCAAGCGTTGCGGACCAGCGTCGTCATTGTCATCTCCCTGCCGCCGTAGCGGCGCATTTCAAGTATTTTGCTACGTACTCAAAATGTTTTTGACGTTCCGATTCGTCAATGAGAGGCTTTGACTTAAATCAATACCAACTTTTTTGCGAAAAATTGCGCGATAATTCCGCAGGTTTACGGCTGAATGCTAAAACATGCGGCTCATTTTTGCTTTGTAGTCGCACCAGTTCCCGCAGCATGGGCGCCGCGCGCTCAGCCCTCGGCTTCCAGCAGCTTCCGCAGCAGCTCCAGGAAAAGCGCGCGTTCGATTTCGGTCAGCGGCGCCAGCAGCTCGTCTCCGGCGCGGACGCTGATCGGCACATGCTCCGCGGCACAGTCCCGCCCTGCCCCGGTCAGCGTCAGCACCGTGGTGCGCTGGTCCTCCGGGTCCCGGCTCTTGGCGATCAGCCCGTCCTTCTCCAGCTTGCGCACGACGACCGTGGTGGTGGAGGGATCCATGCTGGTCATGCGGCCGAGGCGGCTTTGCGCCATGGCCCCCTCGCGCAGCAGCGTGACGAGGGCGACGAACTGCGTGACCGAAAGGTTCGGGGCCTTCACGTTCTGGGTAAAGAGCTGTGCGCCGCGCTGGTGGACCCGCCGGACCAGCTGGGCGGGGTGCAGCCTTGCATCATATTCGGCGACCCGCCGGTCGAACTCGTCCTGATCCGCGGCCATGCCGTCCTCCGTCACTTGCATGCCCTTGCGGGCCGCAAGACGATAGCAGCGCCGCCGCGGGCCATCCAGCCCAGCAGCAGCGGCCCGGCCCCTTCGAATTGAAGCCCGTGGCGGCAACGTTCTTCTTGCTCTCCAGTGGCACGGATCGATTGCGGCGTCAGGATATCCGCCGCGCTTCAGGCTCCTCCCCGGAGACAATCTTATCGCCGGACTTCTTCCGCTTCCCCAATCTCAGCCCAAGTGCCCGACAGGCAAAAGACCTCGTGAATATCTTCAAGGTGATGGGGAAGTGCTCCACGCCCTTTCCGGCGCGGAGCTTCCAGCTGGTCATCAAACCGGCAACACCAGCGCGTTGGGGACGAGCAGGGTATCGTAGATGGCAATGCGGGAGCTCAGCAGCAGCCCGCCATCCGGCTGCGGCCGGAACCGGTCGATCATGCGTCCCGCCTGGTGCAGCCGCCCCTCGGGGAGCTCGGCCAGCGTCTCGATCAGCATGTAGTTGACCGTGGCGCAGACCGTTCCGTCCGGCTCGATCCCGGTCACGCGGGTATTGGACAGGTAGTGGCGCAGGTAGCGCGGCCCGAACATCGAGGTCCTAGCGATCGCCAGCGCCCGGTCGCGCAGCATGCCGCGCCCCTCGCAATAGACCAGCCCGACCGGCCGGCCGTGATCGAAGTTCTCGCGGCTGGTAATGTTGTAGAACGCGTCCTCGGTGAAGAAGTCCGGCCAGTCCATCAGGTCGCCGTCATCGAGCACTGCGCAGTAATCCGCGTTGAACTCTTCCACCGCGGCACAGGCCGCGCGCCTTGCCGTGCGGCTGTCTTCGGCCAAGGCCACCGTTTCGTCCGCCATGCTGCTCACAGTCCCATCTCCTGCCGCCAGTGCCTGTACATCGCCCTGATCGCCGCCTCGGAAATCAGGGTGGTCGAAGTCCCAGCGGGCACTTCCGGGTCAAGCGCCACCAGATGCTCGCCCCCGGTGGAGTTCAGCATGCCATCCTGCACGAACTTGATCGCCTCGTTGTCCTCGAGCCCGAGGAAGCCCGCCGGCCCCATCAGGTTGCCTTGGCGCAGCCGGTGGCGGGTCATTTCCTCGTCATCGTCCTCATAGCCGAACATCGTCCAGACCATGGTAAACTCGTTCGGCCCGTTCGGCACGATTTGGCGCACGCCGAGCGTGTTCATCTCGCGCTGCACGATCAGCCCGGGCCAGACCACCTGCATGGTCACCGACCAGGGGCTGTCGAATTCCTCGAAGAAGGTCATCAGCCGTGGGTCTTCCAGCACCATCCCGTCGCGATATGCGCGCATCTCAGCCTTGTTCTCGGCCGACACCGTGGCGCCGTCGCTTTTCGCCGAGGCCATGGTCGAATGGCGTCCCCTCGGGTCGACGATCATCGCCGACTTGTTGCCCGCGACCAGCAGCCCGAACGTGACGAGGAAGGTATGCAGCAGCGTCGCGTGATAGGGATCCTTGAGGTTCTCGGGATAGAGCTTCCAGTTGCCCATCAGCGTGTGGCGGTAATGGCCGAGCACCTTCAGCTTGCGCCCCGAGAAGACCGTGTCGAAATCGGTCAGCATCTCCTCGCCCATATAGTCCTCGAAGCACTCCACCTCTTCCGAGAAGGAAGCGAAGACCGCGCCGTTGCGCTGGGTCACCTTCAGCTTGCGCACGCCATGGTTCTCGGGGTTGAAATCCGGCCCCATGCCGCCCTCGCCATTGACGCCGCGGCGGAACGGGACGCCGGCGAGGTTGCCTTTCAGGTCATAGCTCCACTGGTGATAGGGGCAGACGAATTCCTCGGCATTGCCGCGCAGCTCGCGGCAGAACTCGGCGGCGCGGTGCGAGCAGCGGTTCTCGAAGACATTTATGCCGCCCTCGTGGTCGCGCACCATCACCACCGGGGTCGGGCCGACATTGGTGCGGATATAGTCGCCCGCTTCCGGCACTTCGGCGGCGAGACCCACATAGTTCCAGGTCGGGCCGTGGAAAATCCGCTCGATCTCCCGGTCGTAGATCTCCCGGCTGGTGTAGACCCAGTCCGGCACGCGGTCGAGACCGGAGGCCGGCCAGGTGAACCGCTTCTCGATGGGCAGCATTTTCATGTCGTCGTCCTCGATCAGGGAAAGCTCGATATCGGGATCGCCGAGCCGCGCCGGGTCGACCGGCTGTCCGGAGGCGATCAGGCGGCGGCCGAGGCGCAGGAGCGCGGGGTCGCCGAATTCGATGACGGCAGCCACGCGGCCGGCGGCATCGAGGCAGAAGAAGGCGGGCGCCTCGCCGTCGCGGTGCACCGTGGCCAGATCCGGCCCCGGAGTACCGGCGATCTGCAGCGTGCCGCCGAAGAGGTCGGACCAGAACCAGGGCGTCTCGGCTGCCTCCAGCGGCAGGCCCAGCAGGCGCGACGGCGACGGAGCCGCGCGCCATGTGGCAGTACTGGGTCTGCCAGCCGCGATCGTGCCGGATCACCACGCCGTTGCCGCATTCGCGCCCGGCGATCTCCCCGAGCGGCGGCGCGCCGGGCGTGTTCAGGAGCTGGTCGGGCATCCCGTCCCGGATGGCGATGACCGTGCCGGGGGCGGCTGCGCGGATTTCAGGGGGGGCGCGGTCCAGAACGGCCTCGGTGGCAAGCCGGATGTCGGTGCCCTTGTGGCCGTCATAGCTCAGCGGTCCGCAGGCGAAATCGCGGGCCTCCGGACCGGGATCGCGGTCTACGTAGTTCTGGATGTGGCAGCTGTCGCCGGGCGTGCAATCCACCGGCCATCCAAGCTGAAACGCCCCCGCACCGGCAGGTGCGAGGGCGAGGATCAGGAGGGCTGCGCTGCCCCGCAGCGGATCAATCCGCGGTGAGCAGCGGCGGCTTGTTGCCCGAGAGCCGCGGGTTCTGCGGCGGGATGCTTTCCAGCTCGATCTTGTCGTCCTTGACGGCGACGCGGACCGTGCCGCCCTTGGCGAGCTTGCCGAACAGGAGCTCCTCGGCCAGCGGCTTCTTGATGTGCTCCTGGATGACGCGGCCGAGCGGGCGGGCGCCCATCCGGTCGTCATAGCCCTTGTCGGCCAGCCATGCGGCCGCCTCGGGGGTGAGCTCGATGGTGACGCCGCGGTCCATCAGCTGGGCTTCCAGCTGCAGGACGAACTTGTCCACCACCTGCAGGATGACTTCGCGCGGCAGCGGGCCGAAGCTGATGACGGCATCGAGGCGGTTGCGGAATTCGGGCGTGAAGGTCCGCTCGATCGCGGCCGTGTCCTCGCCCTCGCGGCGGTCGCGGCCGAAGCCGATCGCCGATTTCGCCTGTTCCGCGGCGCCCGCATTCGAGGTCATGATCAGCACGACGTTGCGGAAATCCACCTGGCGGCCGTTATGGTCGGTCAGCTTGCCGTGATCCATCACCTGCAGCAGGATGTTGTAGACATCCGGATGCGCCTTCTCGATCTCGTCGAGCAGCAGCACGCAATGCGGGTGCTGGTCGACGCCGTCGGTCAGCATGCCGCCCTGGTCGAAGCCGACATAGCCCGGAGGCGCGCCGATCAGGCGGGACACCGCGTGCTTCTCCATGTATTCCGACATGTCGAAGCGCAGCAGTTCCACGCCCAGAGTATCGGCGAGCTGCTTGGCGACCTCGGTCTTGCCGACGCCGGTCGGGCCCGCGAAGAGGTAGTTGCCGATCGGCTTTTCGGGCTCGCGCAGGCCGGCCCGGGCCAGCTTGATCGCCGAGGCGAGGGCCTCGATCGCGCTGTCCTGGCCGAAGACGACGCGCTTCAGCGTGCCTTCGAGATCCTTCAGCACCTCCGCATCGTCCTTGGAGACGTTCTTCGGCGGGATGCGGGCGATCTTGGCGACGACGGCCTCGATCTCCTTGGCGCCGATGGTCTTGCGGCGGCGGCTTTCGGCGACCAGATGCTGCGCGGCACCGGCCTCGTCGATCACGTCGATCGCCTTGTCGGGCAGCTTGCGGTCGTTGATGTAGCGCGCCGAGAGCTCGACCGCGGTCTTGATCGCGTCGGCGGTGTACTTGATGTCGTGATGCTCCTCGAAATAGGGCTTCAGGCCCTTGAGGATCTTCACGGCGTCATCCACCGACGGCTCGTTGACGTCGATCTTCTGGAACCGGCGGGAGAGCGCGCGGTCCTTCTCGAAATGCTGGCGGAACTCCTTGTAGGTGGTGGAGCCCATGCAGCGCAGCTTGCCGCCCTGCAGCGCGGGCTTCAGCAGGTTCGAGGCATCCATCGCCCCGCCCGAGGTCGCGCCGGCGCCGATCACCGTGTGGATCTCGTCGATGAAGAGGATTGCGTCGGGATGCGCCTCCAGCTCGGTGACGACGGCCTTCAGGCGTTCCTCGAAATCGCCGCGGTAGCGGGTGCCGGCCAGCAGCGCGCCCATGTCGAGCGAATAGATCGTCGCCGAGGCGAGGACTTCGGGGGTCTCGCCGTTGACGATCTTGCGCGCCAGGCCCTCGGCGATGGCGGTCTTGCCGACACCGGGGTCGCCCACCAGGAGCGGGTTGTTCTTGCGCCGGCGGCACAGCACCTGGATGCAGCGCTCCACCTCGGAATCGCGGCCGATCAGCGGATCGACATCGCCCTTGCGCGACTTGGCGTTGAGATCGACGCAATATTTTGCCAAGGCCGATTCCTTGTTCTCGGCGGTTTCCTGGGTCGTCTGGGCTTCTTCCTCGTAGTCGTTCGCGCCGGAAACCGGGCGGGATTCGCCGAAGGACGGATCCTTGGCGACGCCATGGGCGATGAAGTTCACCGCGTCATAGCGGGTCATGTCCTGGTCCTGCAGGAAATAGGCGGCGTTGGATTCGCGCTCCGCGAAGATCGCCACCAGGACGTTGGCGCCGGTCACTTCGGTGCGGCCCGAGGACTGCACGTGGATCGCGGCGCGCTGGATCACGCGCTGGAAGGCCGCTGTCGGCACGGCTTCGGAGCCCTCGACATCCGTCTCCAGCGTCGAGAGTTCCTCGTCGATGAATTCGATCAGGGTCTTTCGCAGTGCCTCGAGATCCACCCCGCAGGCCTGCATGACCTTGGCCGCGTTCGGTTCGTCGATGAGCGCGAGGAGCAGGTGCTCCAGCGTGGCCAGTTCATGACGGCGGCTGTTTGCCTGGGCAAGAGCCGCGTGGATTGCCTGTTCGAGGGTAGTCGAGAATGAAGGCACGCTCCGTGCTCCTTATAGTAAGGGTCGGACGGGACCGGGGGCCCCAGCCGAACGGTGACCTCGTATGTTTAAAGTTCGGTTTTCTTCGCTCCGCTTCAAGTGGCAATTTCGTCTAATTCCGCCTTGGCACGGAGGAGGCATTCCGCATACGTCATCACTGATTAATTAAGTGCCGTTTGGCGCATTTCTAGTCAAAAGGAGTCCTTTCTCCGCCGGATTTCGCCGAAAACCGCCGCGTCGGGGGCCTCCGCCATGTCCAGGGCAGCCTTCAGGGACAGCAGGTCTGCCCTCAGGAAAGGGTTGGTTTCTTGCTCCAAGGTTAACGCAACGGGCACCGTGGGGGTGCCTGCTTCACGTTTCGAGGCGATGTCGGCCGCACGTTCGGCCAGCGCCGCGTTCTCCGGGTCGATGGTCAGCGCGAAGCGGGCATTCGACTGGCTGTACTCGTGCCCAGAGCAGATCATCGTGGCGCCTGGCAGGCTGCGCAGGCGGCAGAGGCTGTTCCACATCATCTCCGCGTCGCCCTCGAAGAGCCGTCCGCAGCCCAGCCCCATCAGGCTGTCGCCGGTGAAGGCCATCTCCGCGCCGGGAATGTGGAAGGCGATGTGCCCGACCGTGTGGCCGGAGACGTCGATCACCTCGACCGTCTCGCCGCCGAAGGCGAAGCTGTCGCCGGGCTCGACCGCGGTGTCGAGCTGCGGCAGCCGGTGGTCGTCGGCCCGCGCTCCGGTCACCCGCGCGCCGGTGGCCTTGCGCAGCGCGTCGACGCCGCCGATATGGTCGTGATGGTGATGGGTGATCCAGATGTCGCTGAGCGTCCAGCCGCGCTCCTCCAGGGCGGCCTCGACCGGGCCGGTCTCGGGCACGTCGACCACGGCGGTGGCGCCGGTCGCCGGGTCATGGACGAGATAGGCGTAATTGTCGCTGAGGCAGGGAACGGTGACGAGGGTCAGGGGCATGGAAAGGCTCACGGATGTCGCTATGGTATGCCGAGGGTCACCGATCTGAGGACTAGGCGCAATGCACCTTGATGTGCTCGACCTGCGGAATTTCTACTACCGGACGAGCCTGGGCCGCGCCGCCCAGAAGGCGATCCGCGGCCAGGTGCAGCGGCTCTGGCCCGAGGCCAAGGGCCAGACGGTGGCCGGCTTCGGCTTCGCCGTGCCGCTCCTGCGCCCCTACCTTGCCGATGCGCGGCGGGTGGTCGGGCTGATGCCCTCGGCGCAGGGGGTGATGCCCTGGCCCGCGGGGATGCCGAATGTCTCGGTGCTCTGCGAGGAGACCGCCTGGCCGGTCTCGACCGGGGCGGTCGACAAGCTGGTGGTGATGCACGGGCTCGAGACCACCGAGACGCCGGCCGCGCTGCTCGAGGAATGCCACCGGGTGCTGGGGCCGGGGGGCAGGGTGCTCTTCATCGTGCCGAACCGCGCCGGGCTCTGGGCGCGCTCGGACCAGACGCCCTTCGGCTTCGGGCGACCCTACAGCCTCGGCCAGCTCGAGGCGCAGCTGAAACCCTTCGGCTTCGTCCCTGAGGCGCATACCGTGACCCTGTTCCAGCCGCCCTCGCACCGCCGCTTCTGGCTGCGCACGGGGGCGATGTGGAACCAGGTCGGGCGCAGCCTGTCGAACCGCTATGCCGGCGGGGTGCTGATGCTCGAAGCCTCCAAGCGGGTCTTCGCGCCGCGCGGCAGGCCGGTGCGCGGCGAGCTGCGCCGCCCGCTGCAGATCCTCGATGCCCTGCCGAAGCCGGTCGCCGGTCCGCTGCCGAACCGGCGCAGTGATTCCCGGACCCAGGGGAAGGGGGCGGCGCCGGCCTTCACGCATCAACCGCGGCATCATATCTGAACGCTTGACGCTGCGGCGAGCGCTAACACGGCGGCGTGATAGCTTAACCTTTTGGTTTCCTTTGCCTGTCCATAGGGTCGCACCCAGCGCTAAGCTTCTGAATTAGCGTAATTTCGCGGATCCATGTCTCATTTTTGATTGGTTGCTTGGCGACGCCGGCTTTGATACTTCCCCCATAATTTTGGCGGCCCCGACTGCGGGAGGGGCCTCAGACCGCCCCATGTCCTGCCAAAGGGACCGGGGCCATCATGCGGAAGGGTGGACGTGTCCGAACCAGCAGCGATCTCCTCTGGCATTGCCGAGCGCTATGCCACGGCCGTGTTTGACCTGGCCAAGGAAGCCGGCCAGATACCGAACCTCGAATCCGATGTGGACGCGCTCGCGGCGGCGCTGGAGGACAGCGCCGAGCTCTCGGCGATGGTGTTCTCGCCCGTCTACAGCCGGTCCGAGCAGGGCAATGCCATCATGGCGGTCGCCCGCCAGATGGACCTGTCGCCGATGCTCGTGAACACGCTCGGCCTGATGGCCTCCAAGCGCCGCCTGTTCGTGCTGCCGCAGTTCATCGCGCAGCTGCAGGCGATGATCGCCGAAGAGAAGGGCGAGGTCACCGCAGAGGTGGTCAGCGCCACCGAGCTCAGCGCCGAGCAGATCGATGAGCTGGCCTTCGCCATCCACGAGAAGATCGGCAAAATCGTCAAAGTGAACATGACCGTCGATCAGTCCCTGATCGGTGGTCTCATCGTCAAGGTGGGCTCGAAGATGATCGACACGTCGGTCAAGTCGAAGCTTGCACACCTCCAGAACGCAATGAAAGAGGTCGGATAATGGGAATCCAGGCGGCAGAAATTTCTGCGATCCTCAAGGAGCAGATCCAGAACTTCGGGCAGGAAGCGCAAGTTGCCGAGGTCGGCCGCGTGCTGTCCGTCGGCGACGGCATCGCCCGCGTCTACGGCCTCGACAACATCCAGGCCGGCGAGATGGTCGAGTTCCCGGGCGGCATCAAGGGCATGGCGCTGAACCTCGAAGCCGACAACGTCGGCGTCGTGATCTTCGGCTCCGACCAGGACATCAAGGAAGGCGACACCGTCAAGCGGACCCGCGAGATCGTGGACGTTCCCGCCGGTGACGCGCTGCTGGGCCGCGTGGTCGACGCGCTCGGCAACCCGCTGGACGGCAAGGGCCCGATCGAGGCCGCCGAAAAGCGCATCGCCGACGTCAAGGCGCCGGGCATCATCCCGCGGAAATCGGTGCACGAGCCGATGGCGACCGGCCTGAAGGCCGTTGACGCGATGATCCCGATCGGCCGCGGCCAGCGCGAGCTGATCATCGGCGACCGCCAGACCGGCAAGACCGCCGTGGCGCTCGACGCGATCCTGAACCAGAAGTCCTACAACGAAGCGGCCGGCGACGACGAGTCGAAGAAGCTCTACTGCGTCTACGTCGCCGTGGGCCAGAAGCGCTCCACCGTTGCCCAGCTGGTGAAGAAGCTCGAGGAAACCGGCGCGATCGAATACTCGATCGTCGTTGCCGCAACCGCGTCCGACCCGGCGCCGATGCAGTTCCTCGCGCCCTACGCCGCGACCGCGATGGCGGAGTACTTCCGCGACAACGGCCGCCACGCGCTGATCATCTACGATGACCTCTCCAAGCAGGCCGTCGCCTACCGCCAGATGTCGCTGCTGCTGCGCCGTCCGCCGGGCCGCGAAGCCTATCCGGGCGACGTCTTCTACCTGCACTCCCGCCTGCTGGAGCGCTCCGCGAAGCTCAACGAAGAGTTCGGCGCAGGCTCGCTGACCGCGCTGCCGATCATCGAGACCCAGGGCGGCGACGTTTCGGCGTTCATCCCGACCAACGTGATCTCGATCACCGACGGCCAGATCTTCCTCGAAACCGAACTGTTCTACCAGGGCATCCGCCCGGCCGTGAACACCGGCCTGTCGGTGTCGCGCGTCGGCTCCTCGGCCCAGACCAAGGCGATGTCCTCGGTTGCCGGCCCGGTCAAGCTGTCGCTCGCCCAGTACCGCGAGATGGCCGCCTTCGCCCAGTTCGGCTCCGACCTCGACGCCGCCACGCAGCGCCTGCTGAACCGCGGTGCGCGTCTGACCGAGCTGATGAAGCAGCCGCAATACGCGCCGCTGACCAACGCGGAAATCGTCTGCGTGATCTTCGCGGGCACCAACGGCTACCTGGACAGCGTGCCGGTCGGCGATGTGGGCCGCTACGAAGCGGGCCTGCTGGCCTTCCTGCGCAACCAGAAATCCGAGCTGCTCGAGGACATCACCAAGAACGACCGCAAGGTGAAGGACGAGCTGGCGGACAAGATCAAGGCGGCTCTCGACGAATACGCTGCGACTTTCTCCTAAGGGCTGGATGGGACAGGACCTATGCCAAGCCTCAAGGATCTGAAGAACAGGATCTCCTCGGTCAAATCGACCCGGAAGATCACGAAGGCCATGCAGATGGTGGCCGCGGCGAAGCTTCGCCGCGCCCAGGAGAGTGCCGAAGCGGCCCGCCCCTACACGGAGCGGTTCAACGCGGTGCTCGGCCAGCTGGCAGCATCGGTGGGCGGCGCGGACAACGCGCCGCTCCTGCTCAGGGGAACCGGCAAGGATGACGTGCAGCTGCTCGTCGTCATGACCTCCGAGCGCGGCCTCTGCGGCGGCTTCAACTCCTCGATCGTCAAGCTCGCAAGGACGCGGATCGAAGCGCTGAAGATCGCCGGCAAGACGGTGAAGATTCTCACCGTCGGCAAGAAGGGCCGCGAGCAGCTGCGCCGCGACTACGGTGACATGATGATCGGGCATATCGACATGTCCGAGGTGAAGAAGCTGGGCTACGGCAATGCCGCGGCCATCGCCAAGGACCTGCTCGGCCGCTTCGACGCGGGCGAGTTCGACGTGGCGACGATCTTCTACTCGGAGTTCAAGAGCGTCATCAGCCAGAAGCCGACCGCGCAGCAGATCATCCCCGCGAGCTACGACGCTCCCGAGGAGGGCGCCGTCTCGACGATCTACGACTACGAGCCCAGCGAAGAGGCCATCCTGGCCGACCTGCTGCCGCGCGGCGTCGCAACCCAGCTTTTCGCGGCTCTCCTGGAGAACGCGGCTTCGGAACAGGGCGCGCGGATGTCCGCGATGGACAACGCGACCCGGAACGCGGGCGACATGATCGACAAGCTGTCGATCGAGTACAACCGCACCCGCCAGGCCGTCATCACCAGCGAGCTGATCGAAATCATTTCGGGCGCCGAGGCGCTCTGACCGAACGAACCGGAGACACACAACAATGGCAATTGGCAAAGTCACCCAGGTCATCGGCGCCGTGGTCGACGTTCAGTTCGACGATCACCTGCCGGCGATCCTGAACGCGATCACCACCGAGAACCAGGGCAAGAAGCTGGTCCTCGAAGTGTCGCAGCACCTCGGCGAAGGCACCGTGCGCTGCATCGCCATGGACGCGACCGAAGGTCTGGTCCGCGGCCAGGCGGTCGAGGATACCGGCGCGCCCATCGCGGTTCCGGTCGGCCCGGCCACCCTGGGCCGCATCCTGAACGTCGTCGGCGAGCCGGTTGACGAGCAGGGCCCGGTCGAAGCGACCGAGACCCGCGCGATCCACCAGCCCGCACCGACCTTCGAGCAGCAGGCCACCACCTCCGAGGTGCTGGTCACCGGCATCAAGGTGATCGACCTGCTCGCGCCCTACGCGAAAGGCGGCAAGATCGGCCTGTTCGGCGGCGCAGGCGTCGGCAAGACCGTTCTGATCATGGAACTGATCAACAACATCGCGAAGGTGCACTCGGGCTACTCGGTGTTCGCCGGCGTGGGCGAGCGGACCCGCGAGGGCAACGACCTCTACCACGAGATGATCGAATCCAACGTCATCAAGCCGGACAACCTGTCCGACTCGCAGGTGGCGCTGGTCTACGGCCAGATGAACGAACCGCCGGGCGCCCGTGCCCGCGTCGCGCTGACCGGCCTGACCCTGGCCGAGCAGTTCCGCGATGCCTCCGGCACCGACGTCCTGTTCTTCGTCGACAACATCTTCCGCTTCACGCAGGCGGGCTCCGAGGTGTCGGCGCTTCTGGGCCGCATCCCCTCCGCTGTGGGCTACCAGCCGACGCTGGCAACCGACATGGGCGCGATGCAGGAACGCATCACCTCGACCAAGAACGGCTCGATCACCTCGATCCAGGCCGTCTACGTTCCGGCGGACGACCTTACCGACCCGGCACCGGCAACGACCTTCGCGCACCTCGACGCAACCACCGTTCTGTCGCGCGCGATCTCCGAGCTCGGCATCTACCCGGCCGTGGACCCGCTCGACTCCTCGTCGCGCCTCCTCGACCCGGCGGTGATCGGCGAAGAGCACTACCAGGTTGCCCGTGACGTGCAGGGGATCCTCCAGCGCTACAAGTCGCTGCAGGACATCATCGCGATCCTCGGCATGGACGAACTGTCGGAAGAGGACAAGCTGACCGTGGCGCGCGCCCGGAAGATCCAGCGCTTCCTCTCCCAGCCCTTCGACGTTGCGAAGGTCTTCACCGGTTCGGACGGCGTCCAGGTTGCCCTGGAAGACACCATCAAGTCGTTCAAGGCCGTGGTTGCGGGCGAGTACGACCATCTTCCGGAATCGGCCTTCTACATGGTCGGCGGCATCGAAGAGGTCATCGCCAAGGCCGAGAAGCTGGCCGCGGAAGCGGCGTAAGGACCGGATAGATGGCAAACACCATGCAATTCGACCTGGTCTCGCCTGAGCGGAGCCTCGCTTCGCTCAAGGTGACCGCGGTCCAGTTGCCGGGATCTGAGGGCGAGCTCACGGCAATGCCGGGGCACTGGCCGATGATCACGACACTGAAGCCGGGGATCCTGACCGTCACGGCCGACGGCGAGGTGCTGGAATTCGCGGTGACCGGCGGTTTCGCCGACATCTCCGCGGAAGGCGCCACCGTTCTGGCCGAGCAGGCCTTCGAGAAAGGCCCCGAGGGCCGCGCCGCCGTCGAGGCGGAGCTGGCCCAGGCCCGCGCCGCCGCAGAGGCAGCCAAGGGTCCGGAGCGCGACACGGCGACCGAACTGGTCTACGATTTCGTGCACCTGCTCGAGAACATGCAGTAAGCGCCGCCGAGGCCGCGCTGCACGAAGCCCCGCCACCGGCGGGGCTTTTTCTTTGCGCACAGGGCAGGGAACGGACGGCCGGACATGAAAAAACCGGCGCGGAGAAGACCGGGCCGGGGCGCAGGGCAGCGATGCGGTGAGGGGAAAGGAGCGGGATGTCCCGAAGTAATCCGGCTGCCTTTACAGAATCGTGACGAAGTCCGGCTAATCGTCGGACAAGGCATTTTCCGATAGGAACAGCTCCGGTCCCCGAGGGACCGGAGCTTTTTTCCGGCTCAGTGCTGGCCGTAGAGGCCTTCGTAGATCGGGCCCAGCGTCTTGACGTCGATCAGCGAGGAAATCGAGGTGCCGTTCCAGGTGTTCAGGATTGCCTGGGCAAAGAGCGGTGCGGTCGGCACGATGCGGATGTTGGGCGTGTTGAGCACCGCCTGGGTCGGCTCGATCGAGTCGGTGATGACGAGGCTCTTCAGCTTGGAATTGGTCACGCGCTCCACTGCCGGGCCGGAGAGGACGCCGTGCGAGGTGTAAGCGTGGACTTCGCGCGCCCCGGCTTCCAGAAGCACCTCTGCGGCCTTGCAGAGCGTCCCGGCGGTGTCGCACATGTCGTCCACGATGATGCAGATCTGGTCCTGCACGTCACCGATGACGGTCATCTCGGCGACTTCGCCGGCCTTTTCGCGGCGCTTGTCGACGATCGACAGCGGCGCGCCGATGCGGGTGGCCAATTCGCGGGCGCGGGCCACGCCGCCCACGTCCGGCGACACCACAGTGATGCCGTCGATGTCGTCCTTGAAGTTCTCCATGATGTCGAGCGCGAACAGCGGCGCGGCATAGAGGTTGTCCACCGGGATGTCGAAGAAGCCCTGGATCTGCGCGGCATGCAGGTCCATTGTCACGATCCGCGACACGCCGGCCTCGGTCAGCATGTTGGCGACCAGCTTGGCCGAGATCGGGGTCCGCGACTTGGTGCGGCGGTCCTGGCGGGCATAGCCGAAATAGGGGATCACGGCGGTGATGCGCGCGGCGGAGGAGCGGCGCAGCGCATCGGCGATGATCAGGAGCTCCATCAGGTTGTCATTGGCCGGACGCGAGGTCGGCTGCAGGATGTAGACATCCTCGCCGCGGACGTTCTCGAAGACCTCGACGAAGATCTCGCCGTCGTTGAAGCGTTCGACGCGGGCATCCACCAGCTCGACATTCATGCCGCGGTGCATGGACATGCGGCGGGCGACGGCATTGGCGAGGCGCTTGTTGGCGTTGCCTGCGATGATCTTCGGTTCGTTGCTGGTCGGCATGGGAGGGTCCTTGGCAGTCGGGACAGTTCGGATTCGCAATTCGAGCGTCAGTTATCACCCGGTCCGGCAAAGGCAAAGCGCCCTGGGGCGGCCGGACGGGATTGCAACACCCCTTGGCGCAGATCTACCGCGTCAGAAGAGCGCGAGGAAGCCATCCGTCGCGGCGGGGTCGGCGCTCCAGTCGCAGACCAGCCGGGCGGCTAGCAGGTCGTCGGGGCCGCCGCCGTCGAGGGCGCCGTCCATGTAGTATTGCGCGCCTGCCGCCTTCAGCCTCCGGTGGAGGCTGCGCGGCCAGCGGGCGAAGAGGATGTTGGCCTCGCGCGGGAACAGGATCTCGGCCTTGCCGGTGGCCAGCAGCCCGGCCTCGAGCTGCCGGGCGGCGTCGTTGGCAGCGGCGGCGGTCTCCAGCCACAGCCCGTCCTCGAGCGTGGCGGCGATCTGCGCAGCGAGGTAGCGGTGCTTGGAGAAGAGATGCGCGCCGCGCTTGCGGCGGAAGGCGAAATCGCGGGCGAGGGCGGGGTCGAAGAACACCGCCGCCTCCGCGCCCATCAGCCCGTTCTTGGTGCCGCCGAAGCTCAGCGCGTCGACAGCCAGGCCGCGCCGAACGGGCTGAGCGCGACACTGCGCCGGGTGCGGAGGAAAAGCGGCGAGGCGATCTCGACAGCCGCGGTTTCCGGAGCGTCGGAGCCGTGGACGGAGTTTTCGCCGATCGACAGGGCGAATTCGGCGCGCACGGTGCCGGCTTCGGCTTCTGCCGGGTTGGTTGCGCCCATCACTTCGCGGTTCTTCGCGACGGCGCCTTCGCCTTCCAGCACCTGCACGACCACCGGCTCGGACGCCATGAATTCGCACAGTTCGTCGTAGAACGGACGCTCTTTGTGCACCGCGTAAAAGACGCCGGCCTGGGCTTTGGACAGGTGGATGCGCTTCTGGGCGACGATGCGCAGGCCTGCTTCCTCGAACTTGGCGTTGATCTTGCCGGTCAGGTTGCGGCGGGTTGCGTCGGGCTTGATGATCGACAGGGTGCGCTCGGTGGCCATATCATAGTCCTCATGAAGTAGGTGCCGTTCCGACCATCCCGGAGGAGCGGGCGGAGNCAGCGTCAGCCGGAGGTTGNCCCCGGCCAATCTGNGCGTTGCCGCTACCATGCTGCTTGCGGCTTGAAAAGCTCAGATTGACGTTCACCCGGCAATGCGTCACCAGAGCGCCATGCTGAAAATCGAGCACATCTCCTATTCCGTCGAAGGCCGCCCGCTGATCGAGGACGCCTCCGCCACCATTCCCACCGGCCACAAGGTCGGCCTCGTCGGCCGCAACGGCACCGGCAAGACCACGCTGTTCCGGCTGATCCGGGGCGAGCTGACGCTGGAAGGCGGCGCCATCACCCTGCCCTCGCGCTCGCGCATCGGCGGCGTGGCGCAGGAGGTCCCGGCCTCGGCGACCTCGCTTCTGGACACCGTGCTGGCCGCCGATACCGAGCGCGCCGCGCTGATGGCCGAGGCCGAGACCGCGACCGATCCGGCGCGGATCGCCGAGGTGCAGACCCGGCTCGCCGATATCGACGCCTGGTCGGCCGAGGGCCGCGCCAGCTCGATCCTCAAGGGCCTCGGCTTCGACGACGNAACAGCAGCGCATGCCCTGCTCGGACTTCTCCGGCGGCTGGCGGATGCGCGTGGCGCTGGCGGGGGTGCTCTTTGCCCAGCCCGACCTGCTGCTGCTCGACGAACCGACCAACTATCTCGACCTCGAGGGCGCGCTCTGGCTGGAAAGCTACCTGGCCAAGTACCCGCATACCGTCATCATCATTTCGCATGACCGCGGGCTCCTGAACCGCGCGGTGGGCGGCATCCTGCATCTGGAGAACCGCCAGCTGACCTATTGGCAGGGCAATTACGACAGCTTCGCCCGCCAGCGCGCCGCCGCGCGCGCGGTGCAGGCGGCAGAGGCCAAGAAGCAGGAAGCGCGCCGCGCGCATCTTCAGGCCTTTGTCGACCGCTTCAAGGCCAAGGCCTCGAAGGCCAAGCAGGCGCAGAGCCGGGTGAAGCTCCTGGAGAAGATGGAGACGATCTCTACCCCCGAAGAGGCGAAATCGCGNCGTCTTCTCCTTCCCGCAGCCCGACGAGCTGAGCCCGCCGATCATCAATATCGAGGGCGGCGCGGTCGGCTATGACGGGCGCGCGGTGCTCTCGAAGCNTGAACCTGCGGATCGACCAGGACGACCGGATCGCGCTCCTCGGCAAGAACGGCCAGGGCAAGTCGACCCTGTCGAAAATGCTGGCCGGGCGGCTCGAGCCGATGGCGGGCAAGATGGCGAAGTCCTCGAAGCTCAGGATCGGCTATTTCGCCCAGCACCAGCTCGACGAGCTGGTGCCCGAGGAAACCCCGCTGCAGCACCTGCAGCGCGAGCGTCCGGGCGAGATGCCCGGCAAGCTCAGGGCGCGGCTGGCGGGCTTCGGTCTGATGGCCGAGCAGGCCGAGACCGAGGTGCGCCGCCTCTCGGGCGGGCAGAAGGCGCGCCTGTCGCTGCTGCTGGCCACGCTCGACGCGCCGCACATGCTGATCCTCGACGAACCGACCAACCACCTCGACATGGAGAGCCGCGAGGCGCTGGTCGAGGCGCTGGCGGGCTTCTCGGGCGCGGTGATCCTGGTCAGCCACGACATGCACCTGCTCAGCCTCGTCGCCGACCGGCTGTGGCTGGTGAAGGACGGGGCGGTCGCGCCCTACGAAGAGGATCTCGAGGCCTACCGCGCCTTCGTGCTGNACCGCGGACGCGCCCGCCAAGCCGCCTGCCGAGAAGCCGAAGGCCCCCAAGCGCGCCTCGCGCGACGAATTGCTGGCGCTGCGCTCGGAGGTCCGCAAATGCGAGGCCCGGGTGGAGAAGCTGACCGAGATGCAGGACAAGCTGGCGACTTCTTCTCGGGTCTCGAGCTGGTCGGCTGAACCGCCGCCTGATCCCGACGGGATGACAGTCAGGGCCGCGCCTTCCCGGGCGCGGCCTTTGCTTTTGCGGGCGTCTCCTGCCAGGCTGGCGCGGCAGGAGGGGCGGCCATGGACCGGACGGTGATTCACGCGGCCGAGGGGCTGGTCGAGATCAGCTGCCGACCCGATCTCGCGGCCGTCTGCCTGCAGTGGTTCAGCGAATATGACGAAGGCACGCGGGTCCGCGCTGCCGCTCCCGCGGCGCTCGGCTGGAGGCAGGCCCAATGGGGTGCGCAACTGGCTGGCCGATGTTTCGGGCTCGCCGCGGGCGCTGTCGGAGGCCGATTGCGCCTGGGTGAGCGGCCCGGAGTTCCGCGCCGCCGTCCTTGCGTCGCCGCTGCGGAAATTCGTGCTGCTGCCGCCCTTGCCGGAGACCGGGCAGGACACCGCCTGGATGGCCGGGTGGGAGGCGGGCACGCTGCCGAAATTCGGCGGCCGCGTCGAGGCCCGGGTCTGCGGCTCGCTTGCCGAGGCCGAGGCGTTCTTCCGGAGCTGACGGCGGTTCAGCCGCGCTTCGGGATCACGCCGATTTCGTCGAGGATGCGGTCGAGCGCGCGCAGCGCCCCGCGGTCATTGGCGGCGGTGCCCGCCTTGATCCGGTCGAAGCGCTTGCGCAGGGCGTCCTTCTCGGCGCCCTTGCAGTCGTTCCAGGGGCGGCCCTGCAGCGCCATCTCGATCACGTAGAAGGAAATGAAATGCGGCCGCGCGCCATTGGCGAGGAGACGGGCATAGGCCGCGTCGGTGCCGATCTCGCGCAGCTCCTCGGCAGAGCCGATGCCTGCGGCGGCGAAGGCGCTTTCCATGGCGGGGCCAAGGTTGCGCAGCTCGGAAATCGGTGTCGGCATCTGTTCCCCGTCTGTTCCCGCGGGCACAATGCCGGGAATGCGGAGGCGGGGCAAGCCGCATCAGAGGCCGCGCTTCTCCTTGTAGAGCGACCAGGCTTCCTTGATCAGGATGCTCATGACGGTCAGCAGGAGCTTGCGCTCGATCTCGGCGCGGTTGGCGATGACATAGGCCTTGAACTCGTCGAAGGACGAAATTTCGGCCAGGCTGGTATTCTGGTCGACATGGTCGGCGATGAGGGACGAACTCATTTTTCCTGCGGTCTCCCTGTTGCGTGGCAGGTCAACGGCGGAAGGCGGCCCTGGTTCCCTTCGGGCAACCGGCCCGCGCCGGACAGGCGGCGCGGGGTGCAGGCCGGGCGGGTCGGGTCAGATGGCCGCCCAGTCGAAGAAAATCTGCTTGCGGCTGCCGGTCTTGCGCGGATCGGCGGCGGTCTGCTTGGTTTCCGGGACGACGGTCTTCTGGCTTTTCTCGGTCGGCATGGCTGGTTCCTCCATTGGGTTGCAGGGCCGTTATGGCGCTGCTTCGGGGAGGCAACGTGACAGGAATGCGGCGGTTCCGGGGCAGGTCCGTAGAGTTGTGCCGGTTCCGTTTACCGATGGGTCATTTCCGGTGCCGGAGGCGGCCGCGGCATGCGCGGCCATCCCCTTGGCACATCAGGCTTTCCGGGCCTGGAGCGCCTCGTAGTTGGCGCGGATCCGCTCATTGATGTAATCGGCGGCAGTGATCGCCGGATAGGTCTTCTTCGGCCCCTGCAGCACGGCATCGCGGTTGGCTTGGGCGAAGAACGGCATCGAATAGCGCGGGCCGAGATATTCCTCCGGCCGCGGCATCCGCACCCGGTGCGGATTCGACAGCAGCAGGTCGTCGGACCAGCGCATCAGCATGTCGCCGATATTGCAGGTGATCACCCCGGTGACCGGCTCGACCGAAGTCCATTCGCCGGTCTCGGCCTCCGATCCAGGCGCGACCTGCAGCCCTCCCTGGCCGGTCTTCTGGTGCAGGAGCGTCAGGCAGTCGAAATCGGTATGGGCACTGGCGCGCCAGCCCTTGAAGTCCTCGGGCTTCGCCTCGGTCATCGGCAGGTAGTGGATCAGCCGGAGCGTCGACTGGTATTCCGGGCTCTCGGGGTCATGCGCGCCCTCGAAGAAGCCGGGCGCGAAGCCGAGCTTCGGCGCGAAACAGTCGAGCACCTTCATCGCGACCTCCCAGTTGGCGCGCTCGAAGGCCAGCATCTTGGCGCGGAAGCCGGGGATCGCCTCTTCGGCGGGCCAGAGACCGGCCATGCGCGGGCGGGTGATCTGGTAGCTTTCCTTCTGGTCCGGCGTGCCGGTCGAGGGGCGGACCTGGCTCTTGAATTCCCAGCCCGCATTGGTGCCGGGCCGCAGCGGCAGCGCCGCCTTCTGCGCCTCGGGCAGGGCGAAGAACGCCTCGCAGAGCGCGAAGGCCTCCTCGATCTGCGCCATCGGGATGCCGTGGCCGGTGATCTGGAACAGGCCGAGCCCGGTGGCGGCCTGCCAGAGCGCCTCGGCGATCTCGTCCTTGCGGCTGTCGTAATCGCCGAGGTCGATCAGCGCGACCTCGCGCGCCTTTTCCGAGCCTTCGCCGCCGATCCGGGCCTCGCGCCCGAGTTCCTGCATGCTGGTCATGTGTCGGTCGTCTCCGTAACGGAGCAATGACCCGGCCCCTGCGGGCGCCTGACTGCTTCTACTCCGGCATGTGCCAAGTCGCGATGTCGTGCCGGTCAAGCGGCGGCGTGCCGTGAAGGGAGGAGGTTGCGGTGCGCCGCCGCTTAGCCGACACCCCGAATATGCGCCTTCCTGCAGTGCAGCACCAGCGCCGGCCGCGGCTGCGGCGCCCGGCTTTTTCCGGCGCCGCGAAAATCGGCATCAAAACTTCGAATATGTTCAAAGATTGCACTGTTAACGTTCGTGAATGCCCCTGGCGACCAGATGCGCGGCACCGGAGCAGGGGTTAAGGCTTGGTAAAGGAAAGGTTTTTCTCCGAAGCAGTTCCCGGTGCTTCGCGGGGCAGTGCGTTGGCACGCTCCGGCATTTTCTTGCCGCGCGCGCCGGTTCCGGCGCGGAGACGGCGGAAATCCGTCCGCTGCTCCGGCTGCCCGGGAGGCGCGGCGGTGCGGCAAGGCGATGGCCCGGCGGCGGATCTGCCCGGAGCATTGACGGCTGCGCGACGGGGGCCTGCGGCGGCAGCGGGTCCGGGAGAGCGGCGGCCGCGCTCCCCCGGAATGGCCGGGTCAGGCGTCGAAGCGCCCGGTCTCGATGTTCTTCTCCAGCTTCGCTGCTGGGAAGATGCGGCCGTTCATGACGCCCCAGATGCCTTCGGGCAGGCATTGCGCCGCCACGATCGCGCCGCCGAGATTGAAGGCCGCGTCCGAGCGCCCGAGCGAATAGGGCCGCATCGCGCCGGTCAGCACCACGGTCTTGCCGGGGATCTTGCCTTCGAGATGGCGTGCGGTCGCGCCCATCGTGCCGGTGCCATGGGTGACGACCAGAGCGGTCTCCTCCGCGTCCCGGCAGGCATTCAGGATCAGCTCGCGCTCGAAATCGGTGAAATGCAGGCTGTCCATCTGCAGCAGCTCGGTCACCGCCGGATGGTGGCAGCGCGCGTTCTTCAGCAGATCCGGCACCTGCGAATGGCCGTCCTCGGGAAAGGCCAGCCCTTCGGTGCGGGTGTCATGGACCTTGTCGAAGGTCCCGCCGGTGAGAATGAGGCGAACGGGGGTCATAGGGTGCCGATCCTTGTCGTTAGAAGCGCATAGTACCCGTCGGCATCCGCATCCGGCATCACGCTGCCGGCCTTCCGCATCGCCGGCGGGCTGCTGCTGTTCCATCGCTTCGAGGAGCGGCATGCCGACAAGCGCGAAGAGCACGAGGATCGCAAGGCCGATGGCACAGGCGCGCGCGGCGATCTGCATCCGGTGGCGCTTGTCCATGCCCTGGGTCAGCGCGATGAAGATCGGCGCCAGCCCGACGGGGTCGATCATCACGAAGAGCGTGGTGAAGGCGGCGATGAAGGTGGCGGGATCCATGCGGTCAGCCCATTCCTGCGATGGCGGCCCCTGCCGGACCGGCGGGGACGTCGAATTGCCTGGCCCATGCGGCGGGCTCCGGGATGCCGAGCGCGCGCAAGGCGGCACGGGCGGTCCGGCAGTCTCGGGGGGCGGGCCCAGCTTCAATGCCCGCAAGGGATGCATCCTGCCGACCAGTCCGGGTCCTGAGCGCCGCATGGCGCAGCATGCCGGGCGGCAAGATTGCGGACAGGGCCGGGCGGGTCCGGCCCGGATCGGCAAGGTCAGTCAGGAGGAACGCGCCCGCGCAGAGGCCCTGGGTCGCGCCGGGGCGGTCGATCACGGAGTCGATCCGGCCTCTCGGGGCCTGGAGGTCCGCAATGGGAAGGTCGCTCGGCATGTCCGCTCCGGCCGCTGCTGCCGGACCAGCTTTGGCGGGCGGGTCCGGCCTGTCAAGCGGCGGGGCGGCGGGCGGCGCCCCGGACCCCGTCCGGGACGTGCGCGCATCAGTCGCCGGTCAGTAGACCGGAACGTCGATCCCGGTCTTGTAGGAGGGCAGCACCACGACGGTGGCGTGCTGCTTCACCCGGGTCTGGATGTCGATCGCGTCCTGGTCGAGCATGCGGATGCAGCCCGAGGATACGGCCTTGCCGAGATATTGCGGCTCGCAGCCGCCATGGATGCGGTAGAGCGTATCCCGGCCGTCCTGGAAGAGGTAGAGGGCACGCGCCCCCAGCGGGTTGCCCGGGCCGCCATCCATGCCGCCATTGGCCGCCGAATAGGGTTCGTATTTCGGCATCCGCGCGATCAGCGTGTCGGGGGGCGTCCAGCGCGGCCAGGAGCGGGTGAACTGGACCACCGCATCGCCGTCCCATTCGCGGCCCGCGGCGCCGGTGCCGACGCCGTAGCGCAGCGCGTTGCCCTCTTCCTGGATCAGGTGCAGGTAGCCCGCATCCGGATCGACGACGATGGTGCCTTCCGCGTATTCCGGGAAGGGGTTGGCCACCACCTGGCGCCACAGGCGCTGCGGCACCACGCCTTCGGGCACGGCGGGGATGAAGAACTTGTCATCCACCGCGCCGTAGAATTCCGGAAGCTTCGGGGTCGCTTCGCGGAACGCCTGGGGCTGGGCGATCGGCTGGACGGTTTTTGGCTGGGCGCAGGCGGCGAGACTCGCGGCGGCTCCCGTGGCGAGGAAGGAACGTCGGGTGATCATTTGGGGATCTCTCATGAACTGATCTGATGGTCGTGTTGCGGCGGATCAGCCACGCCGCGGCGGGTCGAGAAGCCCGGCGGGATCGTGCTTCGCCCAGAGCCTCAGATCCGGATCGGGCCGGGGCACCTGGGCCGCGGGCCGTGCGGTTTCCGGAGATCCGACCAGCGTGCCGGGGTCGAAGGCACAGGCGGTTCCGGGCAGGCCGGCGATCCGGCAGCGGCTCAGGGTCGAGACGCTTTTCGGGGCCAGCGGCGCGCGCGTCTCCACCCGCTCCGCATGTGTGCGGAGCGGCAGCTCCCCGGCGGTGCGGGCAGCATGCACCCAGGCGCCCCAGGGAAGGAGCGCGACCAGGAGCAGATGGATCAGTGCGGTGCGAAGCAGCGACATGGGCATGATCATACTACGTCCGGCGCGCGGAGCCAGTTCCCCGTGGAACCGCTGCGCGGAACGTTGCCATCCTGCCGATCACGAAGCCGTGAGTCGGGCGGGCGCAATGTCGCGCGCGCCCGCAGCGCGGCGCCCGCAGGCGCCGCGGCCAGGACCGGGTCGAGCGCATGCAGGCGCTGCAGCACCGGATGGTCAAGGTCCTGCCGCTGCTCGCCGAGATCGACGACCTCCTGTCGGCGCGCAGCCTGAACGGGACGGAGCGCCGCTCGCCGCTGGCGCGGCGGGTCGGGGCTTGGCTGGAGCTGCCGGATGCGGAAGGGCTTGCCGGGGCCGATGCTCTGCTCGCCGATCTCGATGCCGAGATCGACCGCCTCGAGACCGGCGCTGCCGGCTGGGACGACCTGCTGCAGCTGCGCCTGGCAAGGCGGCTGCGCAACCTCGTCGAGGTCTGGCTCGACTGCCGGGTCCTGCGCTCCGACATCGCCACCGGCGAGACCCACCAGCTGCGCCATGTGCTCTCGGCCAGCTACCGCGGCACGCCCTCGGGCCATACCGATTTCGGCATGGCTCTGCGCTGTGCGCTTGCCCTCGTCGCGGTGATCCTGCTGACCTGCACCTTCTGGATCTATTCCGGCTGGTCCTATGGCGTCGGCGCCGTGCAGATCTCCAGCATCCTCTGCACCGTGCTGGCGATGATGGACAACCCGACCCCGGCGCTGAAGAAGATCTTCCCGCTGATGCTCTTGGCCTTCGGGCTGGCGCTGCTCTACCAGTTCGCGATCCTGCCGATGATCGACGGCTTCTTGCCGCTGGCGGCCGCGCTGGGGCTGCTGCTGCTGCCCTGCGGCGTGCTGCTGTCGACGCCGGGGACCTGGTTCACCGGCTTCCAGATCGGCGTGAACTTCATCTACATGATGACCTTCTCGAACCAGGTCCACATGAATTTCAGCCCCTTCGTCGGCGCAGGCATCGCCAGCTTCATCGGCGTGGCGGCCGCGGGCATCGCCATGGCCACCGTGCGTGCGGTGAGCGCCGAGCAGAGCGCGGGGCGGCTGCTGCATGCCGGATGGGACGTGGTGATCGACGTCGCCCGCGGTGTCCGCCGGGCCGATCCCGACCTCATGACCGCGCGGATGCTCGACCGATCAAGCCGCGTCACCTAAATTCAGCCATAGCTCCGACGGCGAGCGGCAGGTTCCAATCCTCGACTTGACATGGTATCATCAGACGCACGACCGCGCGCCAGCGCTACGCTCCTGCGCCGCCGCAAGGCTGTTGAGAGCCCCATTCCGGACTGTTGCTTTGGGAAATGGCCAAACCCATGCTCCCGTTTCACGGCGGAACGAATCTTGCACCACATGAGCTCACTGAAAGTGTTGAGGCACCCGTCACGAATTTTCCAAAGCGGCCGTCGAGAAAGGAATGGCATCGACGTTCTACAAATGGCGAACGAAGGTTCGGGACGTTGTCGGCATTAATTTTCTGTGCACATAATGTTACAGATTGCCGCAGAGTGAGATCGCGGGCCGCCCACAGATTGTTCACGCCAAAACTATTAGTTTACATATGGACACTTCTCTTGATTTGCCATCACGATAACGAGATATGTTGATCTTTCGTCGTGATGTCGGTGCTCCATGGCTGAAAAGTTCAATGATATTCGATAACGATACTACCGCACCAACCCTGCAATCTCTGATCGTGCCATCAGTTCTTCCGGAAGCAACTTCCGGCTATGCCAGTTTCTCAATCAGCGCGACTGCTCGGGATGACTATTCCGGAATTCGTTCGATCAGTCTCGCTTTCGGTGGGCTCGCATCTGGAGCAGTCTCCAGCTCCTCACGCTCCTCCAGTTCGTCCAGCGGAGGCTGGAGTTTTGGGGAGGTTGCAACCAGCTATAGCGTCAGCTTGTCTTCCCAGACAGGAATTTTGACAGTCGCGAGCGCGACAGTGGAAGATCTCGTAGGGAATCGCAGAACCTATGAAACCAGCGAGCTCAAGGCGCTTGGCATAAATACCGAGATACAGATCGGAAGCCTCGAAACGAGCGAGCCTCCAGCCACCGCAGATACGACTGCGCCGACCCTGCTCACGTTGGATATCCCGACGATCATCGATCTGGACAACGGCGAGGCGATCCTAGAGATTTCCGCGACTGCGGTCGATGACCTGATTGGGCAAGGGCGGCAGCGGCGCGCCCTGCGGCTGGCCGAGGATCTCCAGGGCGGCGCGCAGCGGCACGGGATTGTGCTCGGCATAGAGCGCCGAGACCACGGGCATCAGCCGCCGGTGCAGCGCGGTCGCCTCCGCCATCTGTCCCGACGCCGCCAGCCGGTGCAAAAGCGCCCAGGTCCGCGGGAACAGGCAGGAGGTCGCCAGCACGCCGCCCTTCGCCCCCATCGCGACATGCATCGGATAGACGTTCTCCTCGCCGGTCAGGATGTCGATCTTGCCGCCGGCAAGCTCCACCACCTTCATTTGCTGCGGCAGGCTGGGCGAGCAGGCCTTCATCGCGGTCACCCGCGTCTCGTTGCCGAGCGCCTCGACCGTTTCCGGCGCCAGGTCGATGCCGGTGCGGTAGGGGATTTCGTAGAGCATCAGCGGCAGCGCGACGGCGTCCGAGACGGCCTTGTAATAGTCGACAATGCCCGCCTGTGTGGGCCGCGCGTAATAGGGCGTCACCACCATCAGCATGTCGGCCCCCGCGGCCTCGCAGGCGCGGGCCGCCTCCAGCGTGTCGCCGAGGCCGGGCGACAGGATGCCCGCGATCACCGGCACGCGGCCCGCCACCGCCTCCAGCGTCACGTCGAGCACCCGCCGCGCGGGCCTCCGTCACGGCCCGCGACAGGGCTGCGACAGCGTCGGGATGATCGGCGCAGACCGCGATCCGCGCCATCTGGGCGAGCTTGGCCAGCCGGGCGAGCCGCGCCCGGCCCACCACCTCGTTGGTCACGAGGATGTCGGTGATGCCCTCCCGGATCAGCGCCTCGGCCTCCGAGACCTTCTGGCAGCAGACCCCCACCGCCCCGCCGCGGGTCATCTGCAGCCGCGCGATATCGGCCGATTTGTGCATCTTGGCATGCGCGCGCAGATCGACGCCAAGCCGTTCCGCATCGGCGCGCATCCGGTCGATATTCGCCTCCAGCTGGTCGAGATCGAGGATCAGAGCCGGGGTGGCTATGGCCTCGACCGGATCGCCGATCCGCGCCGGGATGTCGTAGCCGGGTTCAGGCATTTTCTTCCTGTCTTTCTTCCGCGGCTGCGACCGTCTTCGCGGCGAGCACGATCTCCAGGCTGCCGGTTGCCGTCACCTTCGCCACTGCGCCGGGCGGCACCAGCGTGGTCGCATCCGGGTCGGTGACGATGCAGGGCCCCTGCGCCTCGCTGAGCGCGGTGCGCGGGATCACCGGCGCATCGAGCCAGCCGGCCGCGCCGAAGAACGCCCGCTGGGTCGAGGCCGCCCTCCCCGAGGCGGAAGGCATCGGGACGGGAGTCTGGGATGTCGATGCCGATGGCATGATCCGCCATCTTCGCCATGTCCTGTCCTTGCCATGCGTGGCGCAAGCACGCGCAGCCCCTCCCGCGACGTTGCCCTGCAACGCCGCGGGAGGGCGGCAGTGCAGGCCCATGGTGAAGACGGCGGCAGCTCCTGCTCACTCGCGGTCCGGTCGAGCTGGGCAGACACGATCCGGCCGCCATCGGTCCGAGAGAGATGCCGAACGTCCAAATCAGCGCCGCGTGCTCGATGGCACTCTGTTGCGCCCTGGTTGTCCGGTCCTGTCTCGCGACCGTTGCGCCAAGCTGCTCTTGGCCCTCCGCTCCGACGTCTCGCGGCCGATGGCTGGCCTTGCGCCGCCATGGCCGGAGCCCGGCAGGTCTCTCCGCTCTTCATCAAGGCCCGGACGATCCGCGCCGCTCGCGGTGCGCTCGGACCGGTGGCGCGTCACCGCCCGCTGTCCGCCCGCGCCAGGTGCCCCGGTCCGCCGGAGCGGCGGGGGCGGCAGGGCGGGGCGCCGCCGCGGCCAGCTCGTAGCGGTTGACCGGCGTTTCCGAGATGGCCTCGTCGATGCCGAGTTCCACCTGCCATTCCAGGCAGAGGCGCAGCTCGTGATGGGTGAGGGACTCGATCATGTCCCAGAGCTAGGCGAGGCGGCGTCCGGGGTAAATCCCCCGCGGGGCCGCAGAGCCTGCCCGGCCATGAAAAAGGCCAGCCCGGAGGCTGGCCCTGCGCTGTCCGCCGGGGCGGGCAGGCTCAGACGAAGAATTGCGCGCCGTTGGCGGAGATCGTCGAGCCGCTGATGAAGCCCGCATCGTCGGAGGCGAGGAAGCAGACGCAGCGCGCGATTTCCTCGGGCGTGCCGAGGCGGCCGACCGGGATGCCCGCGACGATTTTCTCGCGGATCTTCTCGTCGATCGCCATCACCATGTCGGTGCCGATATAGCCCGGGCAGACCGCGTTGGCGGTGATGCCCTTGGCGGCGCCTTCCTGGGCGAGCGACTTGATGATGCCCAGATCGCCGGCCTTGGTGGCGGCGTAGTTGACCTGGCCGAACTGGCCCTTCTGGCCGTTGATCGAGGAGATCACGATGACCCGGCCGAAGCCGCGCTCGCGCATCCCCGGCCAGACCGGATGGATGGTGTTGAAGACGCCGGTCAGGTTGGTGTCGACGACCTGGTTCCACTGTTCCGGGGTCATCTTGTGGAACGGCGCGTCCTTGGTGATGCCGGCATTGGCGACGACGACGTCGATCGGGCCCAGCTCGGCTTCGACCTGCTCGATCCCGTCCTTGGAATCTTCGTAGTCGCGCACGTTCCACTTGTAGACCGCGATTCCGGTCTCTTCCTTGAATTCCTTGGCGGCGGCGTCATTGCCCGCGTAAGTTGCGGCAACCGTGTACCCTTCGGCGGCCAGTGCCTTGCAGATTGCCGCGCCGATGCCGCGCACCCCGCCGGTGACCAGTGCTACTCGTCCCATTTTCGTCCCTCTCTCCTAGGGTTTGCTGGTTTTTCGCTCCGGCCGCATCCCGAAGGACGGCTGCCGGGCTGCGCGCCTGCCGGAGCAGGCGCGCCATGTTTCCGGCCGACGCGGATCAGGGGCGCTCGACGCAGAGCGCAACGCCCATGCCGCCGCCGATGCACAGCGTGGCGAGGCCCTTCTTGGCGTCGCGGCGCTTCATTTCGAACAGCAGCGTGTTGAGGACGCGGCAGCCCGAGGCGCCGATCGGGTGGCCGATGGCAATCGCGCCGCCATTGACGTTCACCTTGGCCGGATCCCAGCCCATGTCCTTGTTCACCGCGCAGGCCTGGGCGGCGAAGGCTTCGTTGGCTTCGATCAGGTCGAGGTCGTCGACCTTCCAGCCGGCCTTGTCCAGCGCCTTGCGCGACGCGTAGATCGGGCCGACGCCCATGATCGACGGGTCGAGGCCGGCGGTGGCGTAGGACTTGATGTGGGCGAGCGGTTCGATGCCGCGCTTCTCGGCCTCGGCGGCGGTCATCAGCAGAACGGCAGCGGCGCCGTCATTGATGCCCGACGCGTTGGCCGCGGTGACCGAGCCGTCCTTGGCGAAGGCCGGGCGCAGCTTCTGCATCGCCTCGATGGTGGCACCCTTGCGGATGTACTCGTCGGCATCGACGGTGATGTCGCCCTTGCGGGTCTTGATCAGGAAGGGGACGATCTCGTCGGCGAACTTGCCTGCGGCCTGGGCGGCTTCGGCCTTGTTCTGCGACGCGACGGCGAACTCGTCCTGCATCTCGCGGCTGATCTGCCACTTTTCGGCGACGTTCTCGGCGGTCTGGCCCATGTGGTAGTTGTTGAACGCGTCCCACAGGCCGTCATTGATCATCGTGTCGATGTATTTCATGTCGCCCATCTTCTGGCCCTGGCGCAGCGCGGCGGCATGGGGGCTCAGCGACATGTTCTCCTGGCCGCCCGCGATGACCATCGAGGTATCGCCCAGCATGATGTGCTGTGCGCCGAGCGCGACGGCGCGCAGGCCCGAGCCGCAGACCTGGTTGATGCCCCAGGCGGCGGCTTCCTGCGGAAGGCCGGCCTTGATATGCGCCTGGCGGGCCGGGTTCTGGCCCTGGGCCGCGGTCAGCACCTGGCCGAGGATGGTTTCGGACACGTCTGCCTTGTCGATGCCGGCGCGGGCGACGACGGCCTCGATCACGGCGGCCCCAAGGTCACTGGCCGGGGTGTTGGCGAAAGACCCCAGGAAGCTGCCGACGGCGGTGCGGGCAGCCGATGCGATTACGATACCGGTCATGAGTAGGTCTCCCCCTTCTCCGATTGAGCCCGGGTCGAACCCGGACCGACGTATTCTGCTTAGGGAGAGAGACAGGGCGGGGGCAACGGACAGATGGTCTCATGTCGCCTCACGATGGCTTGTGAAGGGCGGATATGCGCCCCTCGGGGGCTGTTTGGCGCGATCTGGCGCGAATTGCAGGCTCAGCCGGCCGCGGCGCGCTCGATGTCCGGGCGCCAGGGCGGGCGGACGGTCGGCGCGCCGAAATGGTAGCCCTGCAGGCAATCGACCCCGGCGGCGGCCAGGAAGGCGGCATCCTCGCCGCTTTCGACGGTCTCGCAGACGGTGAACATGTCGAAATGCTGCGCGACCGAGACCATGGCCTGGATAACCACCTGGTTGTCGGGGCTGGCCGCCACGCCGCGGACGAAATCGCCGCTGATCTTCGCCATGTCGAAGTAGAAATCGCGCAGGTTGCGGAAACTGGTGTAGCCCGCGCCGAAATCGTCCAGCGCGAAGGCGATGCCCTTGGCCTGGATCTCGCCCATGAAGACGGCAATGAGGTCGGGCACCAGCATGGCCGAGCTTTCGCTGATTTCCAGGATCAGCCGTTCGGCGATGCTGGGATGGGCGGCCAGGCCGCGTTCCAGCGTTTCCGTCCAGGGGCGGTAGCCGATCGAGCGCGCCGACATGTTGATCGACAGCCGGAGCGAGGGTTCGTTGGCCAGTTCCTGCAGCCCGAGATCCAGCGCCAGCGCGTCGATCTTGCGGCCGAGTTCCTGGCTTTCGACCACGTCGATGAAATCCCGCGCCGGGATGATCCGGCCGGTTTCGTCGAGGATGCGGATCAGCCCTTCGTGGAAGGCGGGCTTGCCGGGCTGGCGCGCCTGCACCACCGGCTGGAAGGCGAGCAGCGCGTTGCGCCGCTCCAGCGCCTGGCGGACCATCGCCAGCGTGTTGCGGTCGCGTTCGGCCGCGGCGATGTCCAGCGGGTCCTGCCCCTGTGCCTGCGCCCTGTTCTTCTGTGCCATGACGCTCTCCTTCCGGAGGGAATCCTGCGCGCGGAGCTTTAATTTTGACTTAAGTTCCATGAATGTTCTAAATCCTGCGCAGCAGGGGAGATGATCATGGACGGCAGATGCGGCTGGTGCGGCGAGGATCCGCTCTATGTGGCCTATCACGACACGGAATGGGGCGTGCCCGAGCGCGACGGCCGCGCGCTGTGGGAAAAGCTGGTCCTCGACGGGTTCCAGGCCGGGCTTGCCTGGATCACCATCCTGAGGAAGCGCGAGGCCTTCCGCGAGGCCTTCGAGGGGTTCGAGCCCGAGGTGATCGCGCGCTGGGGCGAGCCCGAGGTGCAGCGGCTTCTGGGCAATGCCGGGATCGTGCGCCACCGCGGCAAGATCGAGGCGACGATCGGCAATGCCCGCGCCTATCTCGACTTCGGCAGCCCGCAGGCGTTTTCCGATCATTGCTGGAGCTTCACCGGCGGCGATGTCCTGCAGCCGGGCCGCGCCGCGATGGCGGATGTTCCGGCCGAGACGGCCGAGTCGCGGGCGCTGTCGAAGGACCTGAAGAAACGCGGCTTCCGCTTCTGCGGGCCGACCATCACCTATGCCTGGATGCAGGCCTGCGGGCTGGTGAACGACCATGTCGCAAGCTGTCCGCGGCATCGCGACCTTGGTGGCAGCTGACGCGCTGCGGCGCAGAGAACGCTTTACTTGCATGCGTGTTTCGCGCCATTATCCGCGCCGATGGTTCCCGCGCGCCCCAGGCAAGCGGGATGAGAAAGGGAACACGGTCAGGCGTACCCATCAGGGACCGAATCCGTGACTGCCCCCGCAACTGTAGGCGGCGGCCGACCCCAGGAAGCCACTGGACCCCGACAGGTCCGGGAAGGCGGGGAAGGCGAGGGCCGCGAGTCAGGAGACCTGCCATCGGAAGGCCCCGCGAGGGGCGCCAACTCATGCCGCACGGCGGGTGCGGAAAGGACAGAGACATGCATATCGAACCTGGCGTCGTGAACGGCGCGAAACTTGGCCTTTCGGTGGTCACGGCGCTCGGCGGCTTCGGCATTGCCGCCAAGATGGCCTGGCAGACGGCGAAGGAAAGCGGCGCGGCCGCTCTGGCGGGGCGCTCGGACGAAGCGCTGCAGGAACTGCGCCGCGGTGACCGAGCCCGCCGGACGCCCGGCGCTGTTCTTGATGTCGGCGATCGAGGATTTGATCATCCGGTCGTAGCCCGGCGCCAGCGGCATCCGCCAGGCACCCTCGCCTTCGGCCTTCGCCGCCGCGAGGAAGCTCTCGGCGAAGCNCGTCATCGTTGGAATAGGTCGGCGCCATCTCGTTGCCGAGCGCGACGATCGCCGCGCCGGTCAGCGTCGCCAGATCGATGATCGCCGACGGCTTGAAGGTCTCCTGCGCGTACCAGAGCACGTCGCCGAGCACGAGGCGGCCTTCGGCATCGGTATTGTTGATCTCGACCGTCAGGCCCTGGGCCGAGGTCACGACATCGCCGGGGCGCGTCGCCATGTGCGAGGGCATGTTCTCGACCAGGCCGACCAGGCCGACCACGTTGGCCTTGGCCTTGCGCAGCGCCAGCGCCCGCATCACCCCCGAGACGACGCCCGCGCCGCCCATGTCCATGGTCATCTCTTCCATGCCCTGGGCGNGGCTTCAGGCTGATGCCGCCGGTATCGAAGACCACGCCCTTGCCGACCAGCGCCAGCGGCGCCTCGTCGCCGCCGCCGTTCCAGCGCATCACCACGACGCGCGACGGGCTGGCCGAGCCCTGGCCGACGGCCAGCAGCAGCCGCATGCCGAGCTTCTCCATCGCCGCCTCGTCGAGGATCTCGATTTCGAGCCCGAGCTCTTCCATCGCCTCGAGCTGCGCGGCGAAGTCCAGCGTGCCCAGCACGTTTGCGGGAGCCGAGGTCAGGTCGCGCGCGAAGAACACGCCCTCGCAGACCGCCGCCTGGTCCTTCGCGGCTGCGGCCACGGCCTCGGGCTTCGAGACCATCACCGTCACCGGCCCCTGCGGCTCGGCCGCCTTCGATTTCATGTCGCCATAGGCATAGGCCCGCAGCGCCAGGCCGAAGGCCAGCTCGGCGGCATGCGGCAGCGCGCCCGCCAGCACCAGCACCGGCTTGATGCCCTTGGCGCGGGCGATGGCCGAACCTGCCTCCGGGCGGGCAGGGGCAATGCGGGCGAGAAGGCGCTGGCAGGGCGGGCGGATCCTGCGCTAGGGGAGGGAGGCAGGCGCCGCCGCGGCGCGGGGCCGGGCCGCATCTGCATCGCGGCCGGCCGCATACAGGAAGGACAGGACACATGACCCAGGCGCTCTTCATCCAGATCCGCTGCCGCCCCGGAACCACCTACAAGGTGGCGGATGCGATCGCGCTCAAGGAACTGCATTCCGAGCTCTACTCGACCAGCGGCGAATACGACCTCCTGATGAAGCTCTACCCGCCGGAAGACGCCGATATCGGCAAGTTCATCAACGAGCAGATCCTCGGCATCGACGGCATCGAGCGCACCCATACCATCGTGACCTTCCGGCCCTGGTAGGCCGCGCAGGGAAAAGGGGCGGCACGCGGCCGCCCCTCCCGGTTTCCGGTCCTGGCAGTGGTCAGGCGAAGATCAGCTCGTCCACGCCATAGGCCGTGCCGGCCAGCAGGCCCTCGCTTGCGAAGGCGAGCCCGTTGATCGTCTCGGCATTGTGCGCGGTCTCGGCGTCGTAGGTGGTCTCCTCGCTGGCGACGAACCAGGCGGTGGCGGCGGAGCCGTCATCCTCCATCCGCGCCATGCGCAGGTTGGCGGGGTCCTGGCCGGCGAAGCTGGTCAGGATGGCCGCGACCAGCGGGTCGGTGCCGACCTCTTCGGCGAAGCTCCAGGGCGTGGGCTCGCTGTCGAAGATGCGGCCGGTCGAGAAGGCCTCCGCATCGACCACGCCCCAGTCCACCAGCCCGTCTGCCGCAGCGGCGTCGAGGGCCGCCCAGCCGATGACCTCGCGGGCATGCCAGCTGTCCGAGGCTTCCGATTCCTGCATCGCATAGCTGAAGCCGGTCTCGGTGATGTCGGCGGCCCGGACGATGTCCCATTGCCAGCCATTGTCGGTCTGGACCTGGAGCATCAGCACCGGGGCTTCCTCGAAGGCCGTGTCGAAATAGACCTGGTGGAAGACATCGGTGGCGCCGCCCTCGAACTCGGTCGTGCCGACCTGCAGCAGGCTGCCGTCATCGAGCTGCCAGACGCCCTGCTCCAGCGCCAGGAGGGTGACGTCCTCGAGGACATGCACGCCGTCATAGCCTTCGGGTTCCTGCAGGTACATCGACACGCCGGTTTCCGTGATCTCGGTGAACTCGACGGTTGCCGCGGCCCTGCCGTTCAGCGTGGCCGGGGTGGCGAAGACCACCGCATTGTCGAGCATCGCGCCGCCCTGGAAGTCGACGGTGACCTCGTTGTGGTTCAGCGTCACCTTCTGGACCGTGCCGATCACCGACTCCGCGTCGACATAGGTGCCGGCCGGCTGGTACTCGATGTTCAGCCGCATGTCGTAGAGCTTGGCGGCATCCTGCTGGTCGCCCTTCACGTAGAGCGCCGTGTCGAGGAAGTTCTGTTCCAGCACCGCCCCGTTCGGCGTCACCGCCGAGAGGATCAGCCCGCCGGGCAGCGCATCGCCCGCGCCGAGCGTGCCGTTCACCATCGACCAGCCGGCATCGATGATGCCGTCTGCATCGACGTCGAGCGTGCCCGGATCGATGGTCATCCAGCCTGCGCTGGCGGCCAGCGGCGAGTCGCCCGCCCAGTCGAGCAGGTTCAGCGTCGTGGTGGTCAGCTCGCCGGTGTCATACTTGATGTTGTCCGACTGGAACGGCGGCTCGCTGTTCTCCTCGAGCGGGATTTCCAGCCCCGGCAGATCCTGGCCGAACTTGTTCGGGGTCAGGCGCCAGCGCGGGCCGGAGACCAGCGCATCGCCATGGAAGCCCGCGGCAGCGGCATCCTCCGGCGTCCGGAAGCTTTCGTAGACATTCGCGAAGGGATTGTCCGGATAGACGTCATAGGACCACTCGAACGGCTCGCGGTCGATCGTGGTGTACCACGCGGCGGTCAGCCCCTGCTCCATGTCGGCGGTCGAGAAGTCGAGATCCGCCGCAGCGGCAAGCGCTGCCAGGGACAGGTCGCGCAGAACGGTGCCCACCGCGTTGCCCTCGGCATCCTCGTTGCGGTAGCCGACCAGCACGCCGTCGGGATCATGGACGGCGGTGCCGCCCGCGGACATGTCGATATGGCCGGCGGCGTCGAGCTTGAAGTAGCTCGGCAGCGCGGTGCCGGTGCCGTCATAGCTGTCGACCGGCGAGACCCAGAGCGTGTTCGACGCGTCGTCCGGGTCGGTCACGACATAGTAGGAGGGCAGGCGGCCGATGGCGGCCTCGTTCTCGAAGTCTTCCGGGCGGATCTGGTCATTGGGATTGTTGGTGATGGTGTGGGTCACCACCAGCTCGGCCTTGGTGACCACGAAGCCGCCGGAGCCGTCTTCCAGGCTGTCGGCCACGCCGTTGCCGTCCTCGTCGCGCGTCCATTCCTCGGGCAGCGCGATATTGGCCTCCATCCGGACGTCGTTCGGGCGCTTCACGGCCTCGCCCCAGCGGTAGAGCAGCTTGCCGTCATCCTTCACGGTGACGGAATAGTCCTGGCCGTAGGCGATGTTGTAGGTGACGCTCGACTCGTTGGCTTCCAGCACGTCGGCGATGTCGGCATCGCCGCCATAGCCGTTCAGCCACTTGTCCTGCACGTCGATCGTGCCGTCATTGCCCAGATCGACCGCGCCCACGAGGATGTCCTCGGCAGTGCCGTCGCCATCGGCGTCATATTTCACGGTCTGCTTGGTGATGCGGTAGGTGTCCATCACCCCGTCGCGGTCGAAGTCGAGATCGGCCATCACCGCGTTCAGGCTGGGATCCGTGCTGTCCATCGCGCTCTGCAGCGCGGTCACGACCTCCTTGAGATAGAGCTCGTGCAGTGGCCCCATCTCGAAGGCGCCCAGTTCGTCCGGCTTCAGGTCGAGCAGCTTGAGGTCGTTGTCGAGCGGGCCGAGCGCGTTCGGGTCATCGGGATAGGCCTGGTCGGACAGCACCGACACCATGGTCGCGTAATGCTCGGTGGAGGCCTTCACCAGTGTCCCGCCGAGCCCCATGGACCATGTGCCGAAGGGCGCGCCGGACAGGAACTCGTCGGTCGGCGCGTTATGCACCGCCAGACCCACCGTGTTGCCGTCGATGTCGTAGATGTTGCCGGCGTACCCTTCGCCGTAGTCGCCGTCGAGTTCCTTTTCTTCGGCGCCGATGAAATCGTTCACGTAGAAGCCGAATTCGCTGTCGATGCCGTAGAGAATGTCGCCGTCATGGTCGACATAGGGCACCACGACCGAGCCGGTGCTGTCGAGCATCGACATGTCGTCCGGATATTGCACGCCCGAGAATGTCGATGTCAGGTCATTGACCGAAAATGTATGTAGTGCGGATGCATAGGTTGCCATTGTCCTATCCCCCCCTCGTCCCTTCTGCGCACCGCAGCGATATTGCCGCGGCCTGATGCGCAGCCGAATCTAACGCCCGCTGCCGCCGGACGGGCATGATTCACATCAAGTTATTCAAATTTGAATTTACCCGTTCGGTTCAGTTCGCGGCATCACCCGGTTGTGGCGTCAGCGTCACTGGACAGGCGCGTCCGGAAGGGGGAGTCTGCGGCAGGTTCCGGGCCGCACCGGGACTGCCGCGATTTCCGACTGAGGAGCCCCCATGCGCCTGACCCGCCGAACCTTCCTTGCCTCGACCGGTGCCGCCGTCGCGCTGCATCCCTTTTCGCTGCGGGCGCAGTCGAACCAGGCGCATCTGCGGCTGATGGAGACCACGGACATCCATGTCCATGTCTTCCCCTACGACTACTATGCCGACAAGCCGGTCGACACGGTGGGCCTGGCGCGCACCGCCTCGCTGGTCGGCGAGATCCGCGCCGAGGCCTCGAATGCGCTGCTTTTCGACAATGGCGACTTCCTGCAGGGCAACCCGATGGGCGACTACATCGCCTATGAGCGCGGCATGGGCGAGGGGCGCACCCATCCGGCGATCGACGCCTTCAATGCGCTCGGCGTCGATGCCGCGACTCTCGGCAACCATGAATTCAACTATGGCCTGCCCTTCCTCGACGCGGCGCTGAAGGGGGCGGCCTGCCCGGTGGTCTCGGCCAATGTGGTGACCGCCAAAGGGGAGACGCCGGATCAGGACGAGACGCTGCTGCCGCCCTATGTGATCCTCGATCACGACCTGGTCGACGGTTCGGGCGAAAGCCAGCCGATCCGGATCGGCGTGATCGGCTTCGTGCCGCCGCAGATCCTGCAATGGGACCGCGGCCATCTGGAAGGCAAGGTCGAGACCCGCGACATCGTCGAGGCGGCCGAAGCCTGGGTGCCGGTGATGAAGGCCGAGGGCGCCGAGATCATCGTGGCGCTCTGCCATTCCGGCATCGGGTCTGCTGTACACGAGCCCGGCATGGAAAACGCCGCCGTGCCGCTGGCCGCGGTCGAGGGGATTGACGTGATCTTCACCGGCCATAGCCACCTCGTTTTCCCCGGCGCCGATTTCGAGGGCTTCGAGGCGGTCGATGCCGCGGCGGGCACGATCCACGGCAAGCCCGCGGTGATGGCCGGGTTCTGGGGCTCGCATATGGGGCTGGTCGACCTGCTGCTGGAGCGCGGCGAAAGCGGCTGGACCATCGCCGAGGCGCGCTGCGAGGCGCGGCCGATCTACCTGCGCGGCGAGGACCGCACGGTGACCCCGACGGTGGAAAGCGTGCCTGCGGTGCTGGAAGCGGTCGAGACCGCCCATGCCGCGACGCTCGACTACATCCGGCGCCCGGTGGGCAAGACCGACGCGCCGCTCTATTCCTATTTCGCGCTGGTCGCCGATGACCCTTCGGTGCAGATCGTCTCGCAGGCGCAGGAATGGTACATCGCCCAGATGATGCGGGGCACCGAATGGGAGGGGCTGCCGATCCTGTCGGCGGCGGCGCCCTTCAAGTCGGGCGGCCGCGGCGGGCCGGACTACTATACCGACGTGGCCGCGGGCGATATCGCGATCAAGGACGTGGCGGACCTGTACCTCTATCCGAACACGGTGCGCGCGGTGAAGATCGACGGCGCCACGGTCAGGGAATGGCTGGAGCGCAGCGCGGGCATGTTCAACCAGGTGGCGCCGGGCGCCAAGGACGCGCCGCTCTTGAACCCGGATTTCCCCAGCTACAATTTCGACGTGATCGATGGGGTGAGCTACCGGATCGACCTGAGCCAGCCCTCGAAATACGGGCCGAAGGGCGAGCTCGAGCACCCGGAGGCCAGCCGCATCGCCGACCTGCAATTCAACGGCGCCCCGATCGATCCGGCGCAGGAGTTCATCGTTGCGACCAACAACTACCGCGCGGGCGGCGGCGGCAACTTCCCCGGAGCGACCCAGGAGAACGTGGTTTTCGAGGCGCCCGACACCAACCGCGACGTGATCGTGCGCTATATCGTCGATCAGGGCACGGTCAGCCCCGAAGCCGACGGCAACTGGTCCTTCGCGCCGATGGCGGGCACCAGCGTGGTCTTCGATACCGGGCCGGCCGGGCGGGACTTCGCGCAGAAGGTCGAGGGCGTGCGGATCGCGCCGGTCGGCGAGGCCGAGGGCGGGTTCTACCGCTACCGCATCCAGCTCTGAAAACGGATGCGCCCCCCGGAGGGCTGGTCTCCGGGGGGCGTCCGCGCGGGGCCGGGGGGGGGGAGGGTGCCCCGCGCCGTGGTCAGTCGGAGATGGCGCCTTCCTCGTCGCGGCGGGCATGCATCTTGGCCTTGACGCGCGCGCCGATGACCAGCGGCAGCACGAAGCCGATGATGGCGACCGCCCAGAGACCGATCGAGAGCTGTCGGTCAGCCGCGAGGGGCTGTGGCTGCGCCAGGGCANTCGACGACGAACAGACCGCGATCCGTGCCACCCGCACCAATCTCAACGGCACGGTGCTCTACGACACGGTGTTCTACGGCTTCGACCCCGAGGGCACGCCGGTCTACCGCATCAATGCCGCCNGAAGCCGCGCTGACCCCGGGCGGCTGGCAGCTGAAGGACGCGAAGGTCTGGGACCTCGCCAATGACGAGATCCCCGAGGCCGCCGCCGAGACGCATGACAGCTACCTCCTGCCCTCGGACCTGACGCCCGAGCAGATCCGCGACAGCTTCGGCACGCCCTCCTCGATCTCGATCTGGGCGCTGCCGGCCTTCATCCGCCAACTCGAGGCGGCGGGATTCTCGGCGAGAAACCACATCGTCTGGATGCAGGCCGAGCTGGCGCGGCCGCTGAGCTTCGTCGCCATGGTCTTCATCGGCGCGGTGTTCACGCTGCGCCACACGCGGATGGGGCGCACCGGGCTGATGGTCCTGCTGGCCGTCCTTNTCGGGCTTCCTCGTCTATTTCATCGCCAACCTGGCCCAGCTGATGGGCCAGAGCGGCCAGCTTCCGGTGGCGCTCGCCGTCTGGAGCCCCTCCATCGCCGCAATCTGCCTTGCGCTTGCCGCGCTCCTGCATTTCGAGGACGGATGACCCTGGACACCGCCCCCCTTTCCGCCGGACCTGCCGTCCGGTCCCGCCGCTTCCTCGCCGCTGCGCTGACGGCCTTCGCGCTTGCCGCCGCCCAGCCGGCCGCCGCGCAGGAAGGCCCGGTCACGCTGGTCGCCGATTCCGTGATCGTCGAGGCGGAAAGCGTGCTGACCGCCGAAGGCTCGGTCGAGGTCTTCGCCGACGGCATCCGCATGACCGCCTCGCGGCTGACCTATGACCAGTCCAACGACACGCTGGCCGTCGAGGGGCCGATCACCCTNGACCGACGGGCCCGAGACGCTGGTGATCGCCGATGCCNGCCGACCTGTCTGCCGACCTGCGCGAGGGCATCGTCGAGGGCGTGCGGATCATTCTCGGCCAGCAGGTGCAGATCGCGGCCAGCTCGGCGCAGCGCCAGCAGGGCCGCTTCACCGACCTGCGCGACGGCATTGCCACCAGCTGCGAGGTCTGCAGCCCCGGCGAGACGCCGCTCTGGCACATCCGCGCGCGCCGGGTGATCCATGACGAGGAACGCCGCCGGATCTATTTCCAGCACGCCCAGTTCCGCATCTTCGACATTCCGGTGGCCTACCTGCCGGCGATCTCGACGCCCGAGCCGGGGGTCGAGCGCGCCCGCGGCTTCATGGTGCCCTCGATCGAAAGCTCCAGCCTCTACGGCAACGGCGTGAAGCTGCCCTATTTCGTGCCGCTCGGCGACCATGCCGACCTGACCTTCACGCCGTTCTACGCGACCGATTTCTCCGGCAGGGAGACCAAGACGCTGGAAGGCCGCTACCGCCAGGCCTTCGTCAACGGCGACATCGAGTTCAACGGCGCGGTGACCCAGGACANCGGTGGAACCCGGCACCCGCGCCTACCTGTTCGGCACCGGCCAGTTCGCCCTGCCCTGGCAGACCGAGCTGAGCTTCCGCATCCAGCTGGTCACCGACGACACCTATCTGAACGACTACGACTATTCCGGCGCGGACCGGCTGAAGAACCGGATCGGGCTGACCCGCATCGTCGGCGACAGCCGCGCCGAAGGCAGCGTCACGGTGCATCACNTCGCTGCGCGACGACNGAGGACAACGACANCCATCCCGACGNCTGGTCGGCAATGCCCNGCTACGACCGGCGCTGGCAGGTGNTCCGGCCTGCCGGGATATGTCGATTTCTCGCTGATCGGCCATGGCCACGAACGCACCTCGGACACCGACATCGAGGGCCGCGACATGGCCCATGGCCGCGCCTTCCTGCGCTGGGGCAACGAGATCACCGCCGGCCCCGGCATCCGGATCGCGGCCGATGCCCGTGCCATCGGCGACGTCAAGCACATCGTCGAGGACAGCCGCTACGAGAGCTACCAGTCGGCGCTGACCCCCGGCGCCTCGCTGACCGCCTCGCTGCCGATGAAGAAGGCCGGGCAGAACGGCGTCTCCTACCTGCTGGAGCCGATGGCCCAGGCGGTCTGGGTCGGCGATTACGACATCGACAGCCCCAATGACGACAGCACCCAGCCCGCCTTCGATGCAGGCAACCTGCTCGGCTACCAGCGCTATCCGGGGCTCGACCGGGTCGAGGACGGGCTGCGCGCCAACCTGGCGCTGCGCTGGCAGCGCTTCGATCCGTCGGGATGGACGCTGGGACTGACCGGCGGGCGCATCCTGCGCCGCGACAGCGAAAGCGGCTTCACCCCCGGCACCGGGCTCGGCGGCGAGCGGTCCGACTGGCTGACCCAGATCGAGGTCGATTACGCCGGCCTGACGCTGCGCAACCTGGCGCTGATCGCCGATAACGGCTCGGTGACGCTCAACGAGCTGCGGCTGGGCTACATTTCCGCCAAGTTCGACCTGGCGGCGGGCTATGTCTGGCAGATCGAGGACGAGGCGCTGAGCCAGGACGAGGATCTCAGCGAGATCACCCTCGACGGCAGCTACGAGATCAGCGACAGCTGGAGCGCCGAGATGGACCTGCGCCGCGACCTGATCTCGTCGCGCACGACCCGCGCGGGGCTGGGGCTGAGCTGGAGCAACGAATGCGTCAGGGTTGATCTTTCCGGCGACCGGCGGTTTAGAAACAGCGACGGCGCAGAACCGACCTATTCCTACGGCCTGACCGTGTCGCTGACCGGTTTCGGCACGGGCGGAGCGCAGAACCGCCCGCGCACGGGCCGGTGTTCATGATAAGGAAGAGCGTATGCTGATAAATGTCCTGCGGAGCGCCGGCGCGGCGCTGCTTCTCGGCCTTGGCGCACTGGCCCCGGCTGCGGAGGCGCAGTCCGCCTTCGACCCGGTGGTGCGCGTCAACGAAAGCGTCATCACCCGCTATGAAATCGACCAGCGGCTGGCGTTCCTGACCGTGCTGCGCCAGCCCGGCGTGTCCCGCGACAGCGTCACCGAGGCGCTGATCGACGAACGGCTGCAGCTGGCCGCCGCGCGGCGCGGCAATGTCGAGATGACCGAGGAGCAGCTGCAGGCGGCGATGGAGGAATTCGCCGCCCGCGCCAACCTGACCCCCGACGAGTTCNATCGCGGCGATCGGCCAGCAGGGCGTCTCGCCCGAGACCTTCCGCGACTTCGTCCGTGCCGGCACCGCCTGGCGGGAAGTCGTCCGCTCGCGCTTCGCCTCGCGCGCCCGGGTCTCCGACGAGGAAATCGACCGCGCCATCGCGCTCGGCACCGGCCAGGGCTCGGTCCAGGTGCAGCTTGCCGAAATCGTGCTGCCGCTGATGCCGGAAACCGCGGGTCTGGTCCGCGAGCAGGCCGATGCAATCCAGCGCATGGAAACCTTCGGCGAATTCTCGGATGCCGCGCGCGAACTGTCCGCCTCGCCCTCGGCCGGCAATGGCGGATCGCTCGGCTGGATGCCGCTGTCGGATCTGCCCGAGCAGATCGCGCCGGTCTTCCTGTCGATGGCGCCGGGCGATGTCACCCCGCCGCTGCCGCTGCCCAATGTCGATGCGATCGCGCTGTTCCAGCTACGCGGGCTGCGCGACTCGCGCCCCGGCGTGATGCAGAATGTCGAGCTCGACTACATGCTGGTGCGCACCCCGCAGGGCGCCGCCGCCGCCGAGATGGCGCGGCTGAAGCCGCAGGTCAGCACCTGCGACTCGCTCTACTCCTTCGTGTCCGACCCCGACCGCACCCGGATCGAGCACGTGACCGAGCCGCGCGCCGAGACCGCCGCGGGCGTACGCGGCGCGGTCGACCGGCTCGACCCGCTGGAACTGGCGGTCCTGCCCGGCAATTCCGCCATCGTGATGCTCTGCGCGCGCACGCCGATCGCAGGCGCGGATCTGAGCCGCGACGACCTGCAGCGCCGCCTGTTCGGGCGCAAGCTCGAGGACCTGGCCGCCGGCTACCTCGCCGAGCTGCGCGCCAACGCCTATATCGAGCGCATGTGATGGCCCTTGCCCCGATTGCCCTGACCTGCGGCGAGCCCGCGGGCGTCGGTCCGGAACTCGCGCTGCTGGCGCAGGCCCGGCTGGCCTCGGAACTGCCGTTCTTCTGGATCGGCGATCCGCGCCACCTGCCCGAGGGCGCGCGCTGGCACGAGATCGCCGACCCGTCCGAAGCTCTGGNAGCCTGCCGACAGCCTGGCCGTGCTGCGCCATGATTTCGCCGGGGACGCCGTGCCCGGCCGNCCCCGATCCGAAGAACGCGATCGGCGTGATCGAGGCGATCGCGCGGGCCGTCCGGCTGGTGCAGGAAGGCAAGGCCGGGGGCGTCTGCACCCTGCCGATCCACAAGAAGGCGCTGAAGGACGGGGCTGGCTTCGCCTATCCCGGCCATACCGAATACCTCGCCCATCTCGCAGGCAGCGACCGCGTGGTGATGATGCTGGCCGCGCCCGAGCTGCNGCGTCGTGCCGGTGACGATCCACATTCCGGTCGCCGAGGTGCCGCAGGCGNCTGAACGCCGAGCTGCTGGAAGACACCATACGCATCACTGCCGCCGNCGCTCGCCCGCGATTTCGGCATCGCCGCACCGCGCCTCGCCGTCGCCGGGCTGAACCCCCATGCCGGCGAAGGCGGCGCGATGGGCCGCGAAGAGATCGAGATGATCTCGCCCGTGCTCGACCGCCTGCGCGCCGATGGGCTCGACCTTTNCCGGGCCGTCCTCGGCCGACACGATGTTCCACCCGGCGGCACGCGCCCGCTATGACGCGGCGATCTGCATGTATCACGACCAGGCCCTCATCCCGATCAAGACCGTCGATTTCGCCGGCGGCGTCAATGTCACGCTGGGCCTGCCCTTCATCCGCACCTCGCCGGATCACGGCACCGCCTTCGACATCGCCGGAACCGGCACCGCCGATCCGACCTCGACCATCGCGGCGCTGCGCCTCGCCTGGGAGATGGCCGNGGCGGAGNGGAAGCGGCGTGAGCGGCATCGACAGCCTGCCGCCCTTGCGCGAGGTGATCGCCGAGCACGGGCTTTCGGCGCGCAAATCGCTGGGGCAGAACTTTCTCCTCGACCTGAACCTGACCGCGAAGATCGCGCGTTCGGCGGGCGACCTCACGGGCTGCGACGTGCTGGAGATCGGCCCCGGACCGGGCGGGCTGACCCGCGGCCTCCTGGCCATGGGCGCGCGCCGCGTGGTGGCGATCGAAAAGGACACGCGCTGCCTGCCGGCGCTGCAGCAGATCGCCGAGGCCTATCCCGGGCGGCTCGAGATCATCTCGGGCGACGCGCTGGAGGTCGACTGGGCGGCGCATCTGAACGGTCCGATCCGGGTCTGCGCCAACCTGCCCTACAATGTCGGCACCGAGCTTCTGGTGCGCTGGCTGACGCCCGAGACCTGGCCGCCGCTCTGGCAGAGCCTGACGCTGATGTTCCAGCGCGAGGTGGCCGAGCGCATCGTCGCGGCGCCGGGGTCGAAGGCCTACGGACGCCTCGCGCTGCTGGCGCAGTGGCGCGCCGAGGCGCGGATCGTGATGGACCTGCCCGCGCGGGCCTTCACCCCGCCGCCCAAGGTGAACTCGGCCGTTGTCCATGTCACCGCCCTGCCCGAGCCGCGCTATCCGGCCCCGGCCGAAGGCCTGTCGAAGGTCGTCGCCGCGGCCTTCAACCAGCGCCGCAAGATGCTGCGCTCGTCGCTGAAGGACCCGCTCGTTGCCGGACTGGCGCTCGATCGCGCGTTCGTAGGCCTTGGAGGAGACCGCGACCAGCGGATTGGCCAGCGCCACCACCAGGCAGCCCAGCACGAAGGCGGTGGCCGCGGGCGAGATCAGGCTCCTGAGCGCCGACCGCCCGGTGGCGCGGGTCACGACCAGCTCCGAGGTGCGCGCCAGCGTGATGAACATGGTCACCGTGCTCAGCAGCACCACCAGCGTCAGCACCTGGTAGAGCACTTCGGGCAGGTGCAGCGCCGCGAGATAGCTCAGATGCAGGAAGCCCAGCTCGCCCGCATCGTAGCGCCGGACATGCTCGAGGAGGTCGACGAGCCAGATGAACACGGTGAAGCCCGACAGGATGATCGTGAAGATCGTCAGGTATTTCCGCGCGAAGTAGAGATGCAGGATCATGCGCCGTGCCTCCGCCGTCTCAGCGCCAGGCGCATCGCGTGCAGCCGCCCGCCGCCGAGCCACAGCAGCAGCATCGAAATCGCTCCGGCCAGCCCGGTCGGCGCATAGATCGCAGGCCAGGCGGCGGGACTGTCGCGGGCGATGTCGGCGGCGGCATTGTCGAAGACCTTCACCACCACGACCAGCAGCACGGCGAGCACGATCTGCCGCCACAGGCCGAACCGGCTGAACGTGCCCAGAAGCAGCGCCGAGAAGCCCATCACGCAGAGTGCCGGGGTCAGCGTGCTCTCGGCGAAGCGCAGATGCGCCTCGCGGCGCAGCCAGGCCGTGTCGCGGCGGGTGCGCTCCTGCAGCGCCTCGGAGGCGGCCAGCAGCTGCGGCGTGGAGACCTGGCGGGGATCAAGCCTGCGCTGCGAGGCCTCGCCGACCATGTTGCCGACAGAGAAGGTGAAATCCTCGAAGCGGGTGATGGCCAGCCGCTCGGTGTCGAGATCGAGGCTCTGCGCCATGCCGTCGAGCATGACCAGCTTCGGTCCGGTGTCGTCGCGCAGGAACAGCGCCTGCTCGGCGGTATAGGTGACCGCGCGCCCGGCCTCGCGGCGGTCCGAGATCATCAGGCCGCGGATCACCCCGTCGGCATCGATTTCGCGCACGTAGATCGTCACGCCGCTGACCGGGTGCTGGAAGCTGCCGGGCACCAGCAGCCGCGACGAGGCGGCATCGGCCAGCGCGGCCTCCTTGTCGTTGAGCCGCGCCATCGAGGCGGGCACCAGCACATGCGCGAGAATGCCGATCAGGAGCCCGGCGATGCAGCCGAAGGCCAGCACCGGCCGCGCCAGGCGGAAGCCGGAAAAGCCGGTGGCCTGCACGACCACGAGCTCGCTGTCCGAATAGAGCCGGTTGCAGACCTGGATCACGGCGAGGAAGGCGGCGATCGGCAGCACCAGCTTGACCAGCGTCGGCAGGGTCAGCAGCGTCAGTTCCAGCACCAGCAGGCCCGAACTGCCCGCCCCCATGAACTGGTCGATCAGGATGACCGCGCGGTTGATCCAGTAGACGCCGACCAGCACGAGCGCGAAGAAGCCGAAAACGAGCATGAGCTGTGACAGCAGGTATCTGTCAAACCTTCCCATGCACTGCCCTCGTTTCTCCGTTTTGTCCGCACCCTATAGGATTGCCCCGGAGGGGAAAACTCCTAACTGGCCAATCCTTCCGGGCCGGGCTAGGGTCCGCCTGACAGACCGAGGACCTTCGATGACCACACCTGCAAGCATCCATTTCCGCGAGCCCGACCTGGAACTTCTGGCCACTTTCGAGGGGCGGGTCGTGACCTTCGTGACCGCCGATGGCCGTCTGGACCAGCTGGGGCGCCGGGTCAACAGGCTGACCAAGGGCGCGCTCGACCGCGCGGCCTCCAGCCCGGCCTTCGCGGCGCTCGGCATGGGCGAGGCGCTGGAGATGGGCTTCCCCTCCGGGATGGCGGCGGATGCCGTGCAGGTGGTCAAGCTCGGGCGCAAGCCGCGCATCGACGAGGTGCTTCCAGAACATCCCCGGCAGCATACTGCCCGATGACATCGCCTAAACCGATCCGGAGGACCCACACATGACCATTTCACCCCAAGAGCTGAAGACAGCGCTCGGCTCCGGCCTGCTGTCCTTCCCCGTCACCCATTTTGATGCGGAAAACCGCTTCCAGGCGGAAAGCTACCGCCGCCATGTCGACTGGCTGGCCGGCTTCGACGCGCCCGTGCTCTTCGCCGCGGGCGGCACCGGCGAGTTCTTCTCGCTCGCGCCGCGCGAAATCCCCGGGATCGTCGCCGCCGCCAAGGAAAGCTCCGGCAAGACCGCGATCGTCTCGGGCTGCGGCTACGGCACGGAAATGGCCGTCGAAATCGCCCAGTCGGTGGAGAAGACCGGCGCCGACGGCATCCTGCTGCTGCCGCATTACCTGATCGACGCACCGCAGGAAGGTCTCTACCGCCACATCAAGGCAGTCTGCCAGTCGGTCGAGTTCGGCGTCATGGTCTACAACCGCGACAACGCCGTGCTGCAGGCCGACACGCTGGCGCGGCTCTGCGACGACTGCCCGAACCTGATCGGCTTCAAGGACGGCACCGGCGATATCGGCCTGGTGCGCCAGATCACCGCGAAAATGGGCGACCGGCTGACCTATCTGGGCGGCATGCCGACTGCGGAGCTCTTTGCCGAGGCCTATCTGGGCGCGGGCTTCACCACCTATTCCTCGGCAGTGTTCAACTTCGTCCCGGCGCTGGCAAACCGGTTCTACACGGCGCTGCGGGCCGGCGACCGCGCCACCTGCGAGACCATCCTGAAGGATTTCTTCTATCCGTTCATGGAGCTGCGCGCGCGCCGCAAGGGCTATGCCGTCTCGGCGATCAAGGCCGGCGTCCGGCTGGTGGGCTTCGAGGCCGGTCCGGTCCGCGCGCCGCTCGACGACCTGACCGCCGAGGAGGAGGCGATGCTGCAGGCGCTGATCGACGCGCAGGAGGGGCTGCTGGCTGCGGCCTGAGGCTCAGGCGCCCTGCCTCTGCAGGGCGCGGTAGCGCCGGAGGCTGCCCTTGAGATGGCTGCGCATCGCGGTCCGGGCAGCCTCCTCGTCGCCGTCGAGGATCGCGTTGACGATCGCCTCGTGCTCGGCATTGATTTTCCCGATGTAATCGGCAGGCACCTCGGCCGCCTTGCCCAGCGACCGGCGCGGAATGGCCGCCGCGCCCAGCAGCGTCAGCATCTGGCAGAAGCGCGGATTGTTCGTGGCTTCGGCAATCGCCCGGTGGAGCGCCAGATCTGCCTCGGCCGACCCGTCCGTTCCGCCCGCCGCCTTCACCTCGCGCAGCCGGTCGAGGATCTGCGCTTCCTGCGAGGGGCTGCGCCGCATCGCAGCCAGCCCCGCCGCCTCGACCTCGATCGCGGTGCGCAGCTCCAGGAGTTCCATCACCGCCGGCAGGCTCGTCATGTCCAGCTCCAGCGGCGAGAACGGCGCCGGGTCCTCGGCCGGTTCGGTCACGAAGATGCCCGCCCCCTGGCGCGGCTGCACCAGCCCGTCGGCGCGCAGCGTGGCCACGGCCTCGCGCACCACCGTGCGGCTGACCCCGTGATCGCGGGTCAGCTGGGCTTCGCTGGGCAGGCGGTCGCCGGGCTTGTACTGCCCGCTCTCGATCAGCGCACGCAGGCTGGCGCAAAGCTGTGCGACAAGGCTTTCCTTGCCTCGGGGAGCTGGGTTGTCTGACTTTTCGGCGGTCACGGGCATTTCCGTCTGCAATCTGTTTCAGACCCATAATACAGGCTGAATTTGCAGCGCGGTCAATGCCCTGGGGCCGCCCCCGCGCGGAGGGCGGCGCCTTTGCAACGTTTCCGGAGCTCAGCTCGCCTGGCGGCGGCGCAGCGCGGCCAGAACCAGAGCCGAGCCAAGCAGCAGCCCCCCCGCCGGCAGCGGCACTGCCGCATCGAGAACGGCGCCGGTCAAGGTCGCCGTCCCTGCATAGACGTTGGTCCCGAACAGCGCGATCGGACCGACGCCCGCCGTCAGCGTCAGAAGCAGGTAGTCGCCGCCGTAATCCGCGGCGAGACTGCCCCCGGTCTTCAGGAACAGCGCCTGGATGGTTCCCGGCCCGATGACCGCACTGTCTTCGTAATCCCCGGCCAACAGCACGCCGCCGCCCAGCCCGAAGACCAGTCCGGTTGCATGGCTAGGCGTTCCGCCGACGCCGCTGCTTTGGAGAATTCCGAAATTCGTGCCCGGACCTGCAACTGTCGGCCCGAGGAAAGCGTTCAGCAAACCATCCGTGACGGTGAAGCCAATGGCCGCGGAGGTCCCCGACGGGCTCGGCACCGCCGTTACGTCATTGAGCGTCGCGGCCTGGCTGCTGCCCGCCGAAAACAGCGGCATGGCAGCCATCAGGCAGGCGGCCAGAACCTTCTTCATCGAAATCATGTCAATTCTCACTCCACTTCGAATTAAGTTCTCATATTATATGAAGGTGATGTCCGCGAGGCTAGGGGCTCCGTTCACCGTGAGCCCGTCATAATCGCTTCCGTTCATGTAGAGATAGGTCGAGCCGTTCCAGCTGAAGTGGAAGTCGACCGCCGTTCCCTGCAGGTCGATGGCGTCGACCCCGGGTTGGTAATCCGAAATCGTCGCCATCTGGGTCCGGCCGTCGGCGGCGTTCTCGAAGATGAAGACATCCATGCCGCCGCCGCCGATCGCGACATCCCCGAAGCCGCCGCCGGTGGAGATCTCGTCCTCGGTTTCTCCGCCGATCAGCACATCGGTGCCGCCGCCGCCGGTCTGGACGGTGTCCCGCTCGAAGACGTTCTCCACGGTGATCTGCAGGTCGGCATACACGGTTTCGCCGTTGCTTGTCGCCGAGACCCGGAGGTCATGAACATTGTCGCCGCCGGCATCCTGCGGAGTCTCCCAGTCGGGCGCCTCGCGGAAGACCAGCTCGTCGGTCAGCGGATCGAGCGCGAAGAGCGCGGCATCCGCGCCGCCGGAAATCGCGAAGACGATCTCGCCGTCGGGATCGTCCGGATCGGTTGCTTCGAGCCTGCCCACGAATACCGTGTTCTCTCCGACCGCGAAGGCGCTGGCAGAGAGGAACTCGGGCGCCGCGTTCTCCACCGCCACCGACACCGTCGCCTGGCTGTAGGCGAAGCCGTCGGTCATCGTGTAGCTGAACGTGTCGGTCCCGACGAAGCCCGGATCCGGCTCGTAGTCGAAGCCGCCATCGGCGCGCATCGTCACCGTCCCGTTCGAGGCCTGGACGAAGCTCACCACCTGCAGCGCATCGCCGTCGGCATCGCTGTCATTGGCCAGGACCCCCGGCGCCGCGATCGCCAGCGTCCCGCCCGGGCGCATGCTGAACGTGTCGTCCACGGCGGAAGGCCGCTGGTTGGTTTCCTCGTCATTGAGGATGACATGCTGCACGTCGGGATCGGAGAAGGGCACCAGATCCACCCGGTTCGTGCCGGTGATCCGCACGCCCAGCGTGTCGTCGGGTTCCGCCGCCACGTCGCCCTTCACGTCGAGCCGGAACCAGGTGAAGGCCTGGCCGTCCGCCAGCGTCACCGAGGCCGGGACCGTCCCCGTCACGTCTGCGCTGGTCGCGCTGCCGAAGCGGGCGAGCGAGACCGTGACGGCGCCCGCCAGATTGCCTTCGCGCAGCACCGTGAACCAGACCGGCGTCGTGCCGTCATCGCCTTCCGCCGCGCTGGTATCCTCCGGGGCGCCCGAGGGCGTCGCGGCGGGCTGCGAGAGCGAGGCGAAGACCTTCACCACCCCCGCAACATCGTCGTTGAGCGCCGTGAAGACGGCCGCATTGCCGTCCGGTTCGATCGTCACGTCGGGACGGTCGGTGCCTGTGATCGTTGCCGTGAGCGTCTCGTCCTCCTCGACCGCGTAGTCGCCCTTCAGCTTGACGCGGAAGGAGGCCTTGGACTGGCCCGCTGCCAGCGTGACCGAGGCGGGAATGCTGCCGGTGAGATCTGCCGCCGCAAGCGTGCCGCCGGCCGCCAGGTCGACCGTGACCGGCCCGGTCAGGTCGCCGATCCGGCTGACGGTGAACCAGACGTCCTTCTCGCCCGAATTGCCTTCTCCGGCCGAAATCTCCGGCGAGACCGGCGCCGCGCCCGCGGGCTCGGCCAGCGTCACGTCGATGCGCACCGAGCTGTCGGGGTCTTCATCCTCCTCGACCGTGACGGTGACCCGGCCCTCGGCCGTGTCCTGCCCGTCCGAGACGAAATAGCTGAACGTGTCGGTGCCGGAGAAGTTCAGGTCGGGGATATAGGTCAGCACCCCGCCGGTCCCCAGAGTGACCGTGCCGTTCACGGGCTGCGAGATCGTCGCTACCGACAGCGCCTGGCCTTCGGGATCGCTGTCATTGTCGAGCACGGCGATCCTGACCGAGGTGTCCTCCAGCGTCGTGGCGAAATCCGCCGCGGCGACCGGCAGGAGGTTGTTCGGCGCATAGACCACAGTGTAGGTCTGCACGCCCTCCTCCGCGACATGGTCGAGGAGATGCAGCACGTCCTCGCGGATCGGCGTGCCGTTCGCCGGGAAGGTGCGGTCGGTCTGCCAGAAGTTTTCGAGCAGGATGTCCTTGCCGTCGCTGTTGCGGGTGATCGACTCCACGCGGTAGTTGCCGCGGCCCGGATCGAGCACGGACGCATAGTTCCAGCCGGCATCCATGTCGGCCGAGAGGATGACCGACAGGCTGCCGCCCGAGACCGTGCCGGAGATCTCCTCGCGCACCGCCTGGGCGACGTCGTAGATGCCGCCATCGGTGGTGTGGAGCTGGTCGGGGATGCCTGCCGGGTCCTGTTCCCAGTCGCTGTTGATCAGGAAATCGGTCAGGCCGTCATCGCCCGTCAGGTCGGATTTCACCACCTGCACCAGCTCGTGGATGCGGGTTTCGGTGATCAGGCTGAGTTCCTCGATCCCGAGCGAGTTCAGATGTTTGAAGCTGACCTCGTAATCGACGAACTTGCCTTCGAGCGAGGACTGCATGAACCAGGTCGCCACCTCGCGGCCGCCCGCCGCCACGTCACCGAAATCGGCGAGCAGGCTGGGCGAGAAATCCTCGCCGTTGACGCTCGATCCGATGATCTCGAAATCGATCAGCAGGCCCTTCTCGTTCTCGATGATCTTGGGCTGGGCCGAGGTGATGGTCAGGTTGTTGGCCTCGCCCGCGCCGTTGTTGGTGACCATGAGGCCGAGCGCGAAGGGGTCGGACGGCTCGACTTCCTCGGTGAAGGGATTGTCGCCGTAGACGTTGCGCTGCAGGTAGTAGTCGAGCTCGAGCTCGGCCTGCGGGCGCACGGTGATCTCCTCCTCGCGGAGCGGGAAGGTCAGGGTCTCGCCCTGCTCCGAATAGGACAGCTGCCCGGTGACGTAGTAGGTCGTCTCCTCCTCGGCGGCGGCCAGCCGCGAGGGGATCAGCGTGAAGGATGCGGAGCCCGAGGAATTCGCCGCGATCACCCCGGTGCCGTCGACTGCGGTCAGGCCCTCGAGTTCGGGATCGGTCACGCCGAAGGTGTTCTGCGCCACCAGCGCGCCGGTCTCGTCGCGGATGAACACCGTGACATAGATGTCGGTCAGCTCGTTGGCGGTCTCGTTGACGATCTCCAGCTTGGCCTCGAAGGCCTGCCGCGTCAGCACGACCTCCTGGCTGATCTGCATCCGCACCGTGGCGCAAACCGAGCCTTCGGTCTCCTGGTTCAGCCCGGTCTCGACCGAGGTGATCAGCGCGTTGACGTAGTCGGAGATCGAGTCGTAGCCCGCATCCCAGGCCTCTTCCCAGCGTGCGGACAGGGCCTGCCGCGCCAGGTCGATCTTGTCGAAGGCGATGAAGGGCAGGCTGCCGGCACCGGGATCGTCCGTTCCGAAGATGCCGGCCTCGTAATTGTCGAGCGAGCGGTTCCAGCGATCGAGGAATTCCTGCGCAGCCGCGCCCTGCAGGCCTTCGGCAAGGGGCATGGCCATGAGGGCGGCGATGTTGTCGGCGGTCAGCCGCCCGCCGATGGCGGTGTTGAGCTTGGACAGGCGGCTGACCTCGTCGAGGAAGGCCACCGTGTCGACATCGTCGATATTGTCGAGCCAGATCTGGTCGCCGAAGACCGCCCCCCAGAAATCCTGGATTTCGGCGATGGCCGCCCGGGCGATGCCGAGCTCGCCCAGATGGGGCTGGATCGTGTCGATCCGGGTCTCCAGCGCCTCGAAACTGTCGCGCAGCCCGTCGATCGCGTCGAACAGCGCCTCGGGCGGGTCTTCCTCGGGATGGGCCTCGAGCGCGATCTTCAGGTCGCGAAGCGCGTCGATCACCTCGTCGACTTCCGGTTCCAGCGCCACCACGTCGCCCGATGTCTCCGCCCCGGCGGCGACGGCCTCGAAGGCCGCAAGCGCATCGACGACGCGCTGCACAGTGGCCGGATCGAAAGGTTCGCCATCGGCGGCGAGCTGCACGGCCGCCCCGGCAAAGAGCGCGCCCGAGGCCGAGGGGCTGTCGCCGCCGCCCTCGAATTTCGACAGGAAATCGAAGACCGGCTTCGACTTGTCGGCCACGTCCTTGATCGTGTCGCCGACATCCTTGACGGTTTCGTTCTCGATGAAGTTGCCCACCGCCGAAACGCAGGCCCCGACGCTCGACGCGGTGCCGAGCGCGCCGGCGATGCCGCCTGCGGTGACCTTCTTTCCGCCTGTGGACGCCGCCAGAGACGTTGCCTCCGCGCCGTGCAGATGCAGGAGCTCGCCTGCATCTCCCGAGCTTTCGCGAGTGCCGGACACCTCGGCCAGCGGCACGGGGTCCGAGGTCTCCTTGGTGCCCGAGACCAGCATCATCGCGCTCGCGCCCGCGAAGCCCGAGAACGGGTTCTGGCCGGCGATCTTGTCTTCGAGCGTGCCGACGGGATCGTCGAAGAAGTTGAAGACATCCTGGACGGTCTCGACCCAGCCCTCGGCATTGCCCGTGGCAAGATATTCCAGCCCGTCCATGATCCCGCCCATCAGCGGGCCCTGCGGAACGAGATCCTCGCAGTCGAAGATCACCTTCAGCAAGTCGCAGAGCTTCTGCTCGGAGATCATCGGCACCGAGGAGGAATAGCTGGAGCCGCCGCCCCCGCCGCCGCCCCCGAAGCCGCCGCCTCCTCCGCCGCCGCCGCCCCCGCCGAAACCGAAGCCGCCCGAGCCGCCCTGGCCGCAATTGCCCGGCACGTTGGAGCCGCTCAGCGAGATCGACTTCTCGACATCGTTGTCGCCGCAGGGGAACTCATAGGTCAGCGTCCCGCTCCAGGAGCAGGGGATGGTTTCAGCGGTCGCAGCCGCCACCGAGGCCAGCGAGAAGGCCTCGGCCCCCAAGGGCGCCGTGGCCGTGTCGAAATCGTCGATCCGCGTCACCTTCACCGGAATGGTGACCGAGGACTTCGCATCGAGGAAGTCGAGGCTGTCGAAGGGCGTGCTGATCTCGAAGAACGGATGGCTGCCGAGCTGCAGCGCCAGATCGTTCACGCCGATCAGCCCGTGGTTCGTCACCGTCAGCTCGAAGGTCTGGGTGTCGCCGATATCGTCGAGGGGCGCGAAATCCAGCACCGGCGGATCGAGCACCACCACCGGGACCGGCACGTCGGTCTCGAAATCCGCCTCGATGGTCACCTCGTAGCGGTCCTCGATCTCGATCTCCTCGACCGACCAGTAGTACTTGACCGTCTGGCGGGACATGAAGGCCTCGACCTCGTTGGCCTGGCCCGGCTCCACCTTGACATTGGCCTGGAAGAGGTCGTGATCCTTGGCCTGCACGCGGACCGTGTAGGTGCCCTCGGGGATGTCCTCGATGGTCACGCTGCCATCGACATCGTCGCTCTGGAACACGATCTCGCCGGTCGAGGCATTGCGCACCGTGACCTTGCCGTCCTGAACCAGAGGTTCGCCCTCGGCGAAATAGTAGAGCTCGTCGGTCAGGGTGATGTCGAGCGTGCCGAGCGCATCGGAGACGGTGAAGAACTCGAAGCCCACCGTGTCGATGTCGCCGCCATCCTCGGCCACGCCGATCGAGCCCGCGAAGCGGCCCAGCGGATCTTCGGCATCGGGCGACAGCACAAGCGTCACCGTCGCGCTCTCGCCGGGCATCAGCGGATCGAGGATCTCGGGCGAGACGAAGCCGATCCAGTCGAGCGCCGGGATGTCGACGCTGATCGCGTTCGAGACGGTCGAGCCGTTATTGACCACGTCGAAGCTGACGAAGGTCTGGTCCTCGCGGATCGCGAAGGCCCGGACCGTCGCTTGGACGATCTCGATATCGGCGAGCGACACCACCGGGTCGATGCGGACATCGAGGAGCGCCGAGGCGCCCTCGTCCGAGGTGACCCGCACCTGCATGTCGTCGAAGGCCAGCGGCGTGCCCCCGGGCACGTCGACGGTCAGCTCCAGCTCGATGCTGCCGTCGCCGCCGAGCTCCGTCCCGAGCGAGACCGCGCCGCTCCAGGCGGCGGGCAGATCGAGAAGCTCGGCCTCGAGCCCCGAAAGGTCGAACTCGCCGAAATTCTCCAGCGTGAAGGAGAAGGTCCCGGCCGTCCCCTCGATCACCTCGAGCGTGCGGAAATTGTCGGCCCGCTCGAAGCCCATGCCGTAGACCATGACCGTGTCGTCGGGGATCGGCGCCTCGGTCGGGTCATCGGGATGGCGCGCGGTCAGGCTCAGCAGCCCCGCCTCGCCCGGCAGGGTCGAGAAGCTCGCCGACCAGTAGCCGTCGACATCGGTCAGCACCGTCGCGGTGCGGGCGAAGCCGCCGATTTCCGCGACGATCTTGACCACCGCATAGGGCTCGCCTTCGTTGGTGACGAAATCCACCGCCTGCCCGCGCAAGAGGAAACTCTGCCCGGTCACCGCCTCGGTCACGCCGAGCGTCGGGTCGGAGATCGAGACCGCCGTCAGCGTCGACGTATAGGCCGCGAGCAGCGTGCCCGGATCGCGGCTGGCGCCGACATTGTCGGCCTCGCCGGTCTCGATCTGCGCGTTCTTCGCATCCACATCGACCAGCAGGTAATAGTCTCCCGGCACGCCCGGCATCTTCACCGTCGCGGTCTTCCCGTACCATTCGCCGGTGTCGAGCTGGCCCGAGAAGCTCAGTTCGCGCAGGAAGATGTCGTCCTCGTCCAGCACCTGGTCGGTGGACAGGTAGAGCCGGTCGACCCAGTTCTTCCCGGCCGCCGTGGCGCCGCCCTCGTTGTCGACCCGGTAGCTGACCGACAGCCATTGCGAGCTCCGTCCGCCCGCGAAGGCGCCCGCCGTCGCCACCAGGTTCGGCGCGCCGTCGGTGCTCTCCACCGTGATCCCGGCCGTGGCCTCGGCCATGCCGCCATTGCCGTCATCGACCGTGTAGGCGAAGCTGTCCGTCGCGGTCTGGCCGAAGACCAGCGCGTCGAAGGCGCCGTTCGGATCGTAGGAGAACGTGCCGTCGGCGTTCATCGCCAGCAGCGCGCCCGAGGGCAGCTCGATCGCCGCGCCCGGAGTGAAGGCCGCGCCGTTGACCCCGCTGACTTCCAGCGCGTCGCCGTCGATATCGGCATCGTTGCCGAGCACCCCGCCCTCCAGCACCGCCGTCTCGAAGGTCTCGAACGCGTCGTCGCGCGGCGCGGGATCGTCGTTGACGCCCGAGACGGTGACGAAGACCCCCGCGGTGTCCGTGCCGCCGAAGGGATCGGCCACGGCATAGGTGAACGTGTCGAGCCGCGTGCCGCCCGCGCGGATGCCGTCGAGCGCGCCCGCGGGATCGTAGGAGAACGTCCCGTCCGGGTTCATCGACACCACCGCGCCCGAGACCAGCGTCACCGGCCCGTCGGCGATCGGCCTGCCCTCCACATGGGTGACCGCCAGCGCCTCGCCATCCGCGTCGCTGTCGACGCCCGCCCCGGTATCGTCGGCCAAAACATTGCCGACAACGGCGGTTTCCTCGTCGGTCGCATAGGCATTGTCGGTGGCAACCGGGTCGACGCCCTTGCCGGTGATGGTGATCACCACCGTGGCGCCGTCGCCCGCCGCCCCGTCGGAAGCGGTGTAGGCGAAGCTGTCGGTCGCTTCCTCCCCCGGAGCCAGCGCGTCGAAGGCGCCGTTCGGGTCGTAGCTGTAGCTGCCATCGGCATTGACCGTGACCAGCGCGCCGGAGGCCAGAGCCACGGGCGCGCCGACCGCCTGCCCCCCGACCGACGACACCGTCAGGAGATCGCCGTCCGGGTCGGTGTCGTTGCCGAGCACATTGCCGGTGGCCAGCGTGTTCTCGAAGGCCGCCCCGGTGTCGTCCGCCGCATCCGGCGCATCGTTCGCGCCCTGCACGGTGATCCGCAGGATCGCGGTCGACACCGCGCCCGACGGGTCCTCGACCGTATAGCCGAACAGGTCCGAGGCGCTCTCGGTCGATTTCAGCGCCTCGAAGGCGCCGTTCGGATCGTAGGAGAAGGTGCCGTCCGCGTTCATCGTCAGCAGCGCGCCCGAGGCCAGCAGCAGCGGCGTGCCCGGCACGAAACCCGCGCCGTTGACCCGGATCACCCGGAGCGCATCGCCATCCGCATCGCTGTCCGCGCCGTTGCCGTTATCGGCCGTCACGTCGCCGCCCAGGACCGTGTCCTCGCCGGTCTGCACCCGGTCGTCCCGCGCCACGGGCGCATCGTTGGCACCCGCGATCTCCAGCGTGACCGTGGCGGTGTCCGTGCCGCCCGCCCCGTCCGAGACCTCGTAATCGAAGCTGTCTCTGCCGGTGTCACCCTCGCCCAGATGCTCGAAGGCGCCGTTCGGATCGTAGAACATCGCCCCGCCGGTCAGCACGGTCAGCAGCGCCCCCGAAGGCAGCGTGACCTGCACGCCGACATCCGCCGCCGCGCCGTTCACCGCCGAGACATGCAGCGGATCGCCGTCCGGATCGCTGTCGGCGGCCGCGCCGCCCAGACCCTGGACCAGGTTGGCCTGGACCGCCGTGTCCTCGTCCGTTGCCACCGTGTCGTCGGTGGCCGCCGGCGCCGCGCCGTTTCCGGTCACGGTGATGGTCACCGTCGCGGTGCTGTCAAGGCCGCCGCCATCGCGCAGCACATAGCTGAAGGTGACATCCTGCGTGGCCCCCGCGGCCAGATCGAAATCGCCGTCGGTGTCGAAGCTCAGGCTTCCCGCCGCCGTCAGCGTCACCCGCCCGCCGCCCGGCAGGTCATAGGGCACGCCGACCCGCGCGGCCCGCAGACGGCGCCCTCATCCATGCCCCCCAGCAGCCCATGCCGCTGCCCGGCCGGATGTCGGCCCCGAGGATCGGGCACCGGCAACCTCCCTGCCCCATACGGCGGGAGGAGGCCGCAACCGGCGCTCCGGCGCGAAGCTGCGCCCCCACGGAGTCCCGTCGCGAACCGGCCGCCCGCATGGCTCCCCGATGTTCGGGCACGCCTCGATCTGCGCTTCCATGCCGATGCCGTGCAAGCAGCACCCGGTTTCAGGCAAAGACGATGGACGGCTGGCGCGCAGGGAAAAGCACCGCATTCCAGTCACGCCTCCGTCCCGCACAGGCCTGCCGCCCGCAATCCGCCCGGCAGCGGCGCCCCGAGGCCGGGAGAAGACCGGCCCCGGCCACAGCGGATTGCGGATGACCAACCGAAGATCTCAAGAGCCAAAGCACGGTATTTCCCTTGCCTCCCGCAGGGCTGTCCGGCTGTCGCAGCCCACTCGGCACAAGCGTTCCGCGACATTCAGATCGCCGCGGCCGGGAAAAAGGCCGGGCATCATCCAACGGCATGCCGCCCGTATCCCGCCGCGCCCCCGTGACCGCCGCACGCAGGTCTCGAAGGCAAGCGCATTCCCGGTCCCGCGTGCCGAAACGATCGCGCTGACGCACGCTTCGGCACGGGAAAGACGGTCACGGCGGCACCCGCCGGACCGGTCAGAACCGGTCGAGCAGGCGGTTGAGATAGTCGCGTTCGGTTTCAGGGCGTTCCTGTTCGGTGGAGCGGCGGCGGATCTCGTCCTGCAGGTCGCGCGCGCGCCCGGCCGGCGTGTCCTCGGGCAGGAGCCCGCGCGAGGTCTGCGGATTGCCGTCATCGCCCGACAGGCGGCCCAGCGGATCGCGGCCCGGCGGGCGCCGCGGTGCCGGCATAGAGGATGCGGTCGGCGCCGAAGCTCAGCGCATCGGCCGACCAGGTGGTCCCCGCCAGGCAGACCGAGGCCGCCAGGCCGCCGGTGGTCAGGAAGTCGAGGAACAGGTCGGCGCCGACCTGGCGGTATCCGGCGAAGCAGGCGGCCGGATCGGTGCCGCCGGTATAGGCCTCGACCAGGTCGCCCAGCGAAAAGTTCAGCACGCGGTCATTGCCGGTGCTGCCCGCGGTCAGGTCGAGCCAGACGGTGTCCTCGCCCGCGCCGCCGTCGATCGTGTCGTCGCCCGCGCCGCCGTCGAGCGTGTCGTTGCCGTCGCCGCCGTAGAGCGCGTCATTGCCCGCGCCGGTGCTGATCATGTTGTCGAGCGCGTTGCCGGTCACGGTGTCATTGCCCGCGCCGGTGACCGTGTTTTCGATGTCCGAGAAGGTGTCGATGACAAGGTTGCCCTTCACCCCGCCGATATCGGAGACGCCGCCGCGCTGCATGATGACCTTCGCCGCCTGGGCGAAGCCGCTGAAATCCAGCGTGTCGCGGCCTTCGGTGTCGTAGATCGTCGCCGCCCAGCCCGAGGCGAGCTTGGCCGACAGCTGCGACAGCGTGCCGGTCACGTTGGTGTTCGCGCCATAGGTCGAGTCGCCGACATTCACCGTGACATTGGCGCCGTAGATGTTGCGGATCGCGATGATGTCGGCTGCCATCAGCGTCGAGGCATAGGCCAGATCCGCATCGACATCGGGGTTCTGGGTCTGGTCAAAATACGACATGACCGTCGTCTGCCAGCTGTCATTGGCGAAGACGCGGTCCGACAGCTGCGCGGAGCCGTTGTAGCGCCCGGCATGGCCGAGCCCCAGAGAATGGCCGATCTCGTGCAGGAAGGTCTGGTAGGTATAGGCGTCGCCGCACATGTCGTCCCAGTCGGCACCGATATTGATGCTCATCTGGGTGACGATGCCGTTGGCATCCCAGCTGCCCGAGGCATAGGCGCTGCCCGCGACCGAGTCATCCATGATGATCTGTGCCGCGCCGCTATTGGTGGTCTCGGTGAAGGTGATGCCCGAGACTTCGCTCCAGGCCTTCAGCGCGTCGCGGGCAAAGGCCTTGTACTTGGTGTTGAGCCCCGAGAGCTTCACTTTCAGCGTGCCGCCGGCGGAGACGTCGAAATGGTGGTCCGAGGTGCCGTTGTCCTGCCAGTAGCCGCTTTCGAGGTAATCGGCGACCTGTTCCGGCGAATAGGCCGGCAGGGCTGCGGAAATCGTGGTGCTGCCGCCGGTTCCGGCGCTTTCGGCGGACACGGTTCCCTCGAAACTGCAATCGTTGGACACGACGCGCACCGAGCTGCAGATATCGCACATGACAGGAAACTCCGCTTGCAGGCCCGGTTTTGCCGGATTGTCTGGCTGGCCCGCAAATCCGGCCCCGATCTCTCTGTCCGGCAAGCTAGGAAAACCGCCGGACTTAACCAACGGGATGGTGTTTCCAATTTGCAAAGTGCTGGTGTTTAACAGCTTTCTGGTGTTTTGCCGAAGGGGCCGCGAGGGGTGGTTTTACCCTGCCCGAATGCTGCCCCATTTCCGCCGGATTTCCCGATTCCCGCATCTCCGGAATGCCGCGGAGCTGCCTTTTTTCCACGGAATGTGGCGCGGAAAGGCGCTGTCCTGCTCTCCGTCCGAGGGCTTGGAGCGACGGCCCGGCAATGCAGACCGCCGGGCAGCGAAAAAACCGGCGTCAGGGTAAACTCCGCGTTTGCCATTTCCGGAACGGACGGTGTCGGCTTCGGCGGTTCGGCGGTTCGGCGGTTCGGCGGTTCGGCGGTTCGGGGCCGGGCGGCGCGCGCAGCCGCGGCGGATACGGGTTTGGATATGGAGACCGTCCGGCGGCCGCGGACCCTTGCCGCGATGCGTGCGGTGCCTTGCCCAGCCATCGGATCAGGGCCCGGAGACCGCGGGACGCGTTCCCGAACTGCTTCGCCGCGCCCTCCTCGGGGCGGAAGGCTGAACGCCGCGGCATCGCGGGCAGCGACGGCGTCGTGGCAGGCGCGCGTGTCGCAGGCGTCGCCAGCGGTGCTCGAAGTTGCCCATCGTGGCGCCACCGGTTCGAGCCCGATGGGCGACGGCGCATCCGCTGGCAACTCGGCAGTGACCGTCGCGATGTCCTGATCCGGGCCGATCTGCTTCAGGAGCTCAGGCAGCATCCCTCGCCGGTTCGCCTGGACCGGTGGCGCTCGCCGGCTCGACATCGCCGACATTGCCCGAGGTGACCTCGATGGCCCGGATTTCCAATGTTTGTTCGTCTATGCCGAGGTTGAGCTTGCGCCATGAGCGGGCCGCGCCACCGGTCCGGGTGCTCGGCCGCGCGACCCTTTCACTGGCGGGACGCCGCGGCGCGCTGGCAGGCGCGGCGGCAGGCCGGGACATCGCGGCGCTGCGGTTTCTCGCAGCCGCCGCAGACAGCACAGATCAAGGATGACGGACATGGATTACGAGGCGATGACCGCCCTGGAAATGGCGGAAGCGGTGCGCAGGGGCCGGGTGAAGCCCGATCATTTCGTGACGGAGGCGCAGGCGCGGATCCGCGCGCTGAACCCGTCGCTGAACGCGGTGGTGCACGCGTTCCCGCCGCAAATGCCTGCGGCCCTGGACGGCGCCTTTGCCGGGGTGCCGCTGCTGCTGAAGAATATCGGCGTCGCGGTGAAGGACGCCCCGGTCAGTTCCGGCTCGCGGCTCCATGCCGATGTGGTCAGCCCGGCCGACAGCACGCTCGGCGCGCGGCTGCGCGCGGCTGGCTTCGTGCCGATGGGGCGGACCAACACGCCGGAACTGGCGCTGAGCTTCACTGCCGAGGGCGCCTTCCACGGGCCTGCGCGCAATCCCTGGGACCTGTCGCGCAGCCCGTGGAACGAGCGACCGGATGCTCCGGAATCCGCAGCCGGACCTTCACCTGAAAGACATTCCTGGCCAGATCCAGGCCGACTGTCGTGACCTTCATGCGGATGGCTCCTCTCGCAGCAGACGATGACATCTGCACCATGGCGCATGGCGACGCCGATGGAGCAGGAGCCATCAACCCCATCAGGCGAACGCGGCCCGGGCGCCAGGAACTCCGAAGTGGCACCTGCGGGTGTCGGAGGCGCCGCCAGCAGTGTTCCGAGTTGCCCATCGCTGCGCCATCGGTCCGCGCCCGATGGGTGACGGCGCATCCGCTGGCAACTCGTCCGTTGCGGTGCCGATCTCCTCGCCATGCGGGATCCTGTCGAGGAGTTCGGGCATGACAGGACTGTCGCCATCGCCGCTTCCCGTGAATTCCGCCGCCCGGATGCCGCCGGTCGCCGAGTTAATCGCCGGATGGAGCTTGCGGTGCTCGCGCCGGGTACCAAGTTTCCGGGTCGGCCATTCATTCATCGGGCTTTCGCGGCTCCGCTGGGGCCATGGTCCCGTCTCGCTTCGGCGCCGGCTTAGCGTGGAAAAGTCGGGGACCGGTCAGTCCAGCCCTGCCATCTCGAGGGTGCCGGAGACCATTCCGGTCGTTTCAGGAGCGGCAGGCCGAACAGGACCTTCGCCATCAGGCGGAACTGGATGCCATGCATCAGGCAAGGCTCCGCCCTTCCGGCCCTAAAATCTTCCCCGGAGGATTTGCCGCTTGCGCGGATCGGACCGGACTCCCCCGGACCGTCGGCTGATCCTCCTCATTCAGGAAACACCCGCGTGCGTTCCGCCTTTCCGATAGTGTCCGAGGTGCTGGTGCCTCAGTACCCGCCCGGTGATGCCGGATTTCTGGCGCAAGGTGACGCCGGATCTGGCCTCGCCGGCGGCAGCCTACCGGACACGCCGGGGCTGGTCTTTGTGACCCCGGGATGCCGGGCGGTATTTTTCCAAGATATCGTCATGGGCGGTCAGGACCGAATAGGCTGGCGCGTCCACATCGCAGAGCAGGACGGCATGAAGACCTATATCGGCATCGACGTTTCGTTCGCCAGTTCCGCAGTCTGCGTGCTCGACGACCTTGGGCAGGTCGTGAAGCGGGAGCAGATAGACAGCGAGCCCGAGGCGCTCATCTCCTTCCTGCGGGACCTGACCGGGCCCGTCGAGGCGATCGGGCTCCAAGCTGGCCCGCTGTCGCAGTGGGGCGTTGTTGCAGAAGGGGAGCCTGAGGTGTGAGTTCCCCTCCCCGTTCAGTCTCAAGCCACGCGTACGACCTCGGCAGTGCCGAGCGCGTTGAAGCGATTGACAAGGGCGACCTGGATGTGGATTTCGGCGGTTTGGCGGTCGGGATCCCTCGCGGCGATGTGCTCACCGAAAGCCTTCAGACATCGCATCTTGGCTTCCACGCGGCTGCGGGCCTGGTATCCGGTCCACCGCTTCCGGAAGGCTCGACCGTAGTGACGCGTGGCGCGCAGGGTTTCATTCCGTGCCTTGGCAGCCGGGCCAAGCGCAGAAGGTGTGAACAGGCATGCACCCCGGGGACCCCAGCAGCGGGCCCGCGCTCCAAGGACGGATGGCAACCTGATCTACCGAAACACCGCTCTGGCGGACCAGGTCGCTTGGCCGAAAACACTTGACGGAGACGGCCCCGTTGCCGAAGTCAGACCCCCTTTCAGAGCTGATTAATAAAAAAAGAAAAAACGGTAATGATTCGTGCCCGGCCCCTCATTACGGCATCTGCATGAGGGGCCGGGCGCCGTGACGCATGGTCCGCTGTGGCCTGGTTGGGCAGATTCCGTCCCATCTGCGATCCCTGCGCGCGGGCGACGCCATTCCGGCGACTTGCCCTCGGCATTGCCGCGCTCGAACCCAAGCCGAGAGTCCCGTCATGGCCCTGAAACTTCACAACCATGCCACGATCCCGTCGCTTGACGGACTGCGTGCGGTGTCGATTGCCATCGTGTTCTTCGCCCATGCCCATATCGGCCTGCCGCTGCCCGGCGGCTTCGGCGTGACGGTGTTCTTCTTCCTGTCGGGCTTCCTGATCACCACGCTGTTCTTCCGCGAAGCGGAGAAGGCCGGCAGCATCGATCTCAAGGCCTTTTACATCCGCCGCCTGCTGCGGCTGAGCCCGCCGCTTCTGGCGACACTGGCCCTGACCTACGGGCTGGTCGCTGCAGGCGTCTTCATCGGCGAGCTCGTGCCGGGGGCGATGGCGAGTCAGCTCTTCTATTTCTACAATTACTACCAGGTGCTGGTACCGGACTGGAACGAGGGCGCGCGCGGGCTCAACGTGTTGTGGTCCCTTGCGGTGGAAGAGCATTTCTACCTGATTTTCCCGGCCCTGTTCCTGCTCTTCCTCAGGAGAAGGCTGACCCTTGGTCATATGGCGGGGATCTTGGCCGGGCTGCTGCTGTGGCGGATCCTGCGCATTGGGGTGTTCGGCACCGAGGCAAACACGATCTACATGTCCACCGACACGCGCTTCGATTCCATTCTCTACGGGGCCATGCTCGCGATGATGAATGCCCGGGGCCTCTCGCGGAAGATCTTCCCCGAAGGAGGAGCGGGACGGCTGCTCTGGCTGCTGGGCGGGGCCGCGGTGCTGCTTGCATGTTTCGGGCTGGGCGGGACGTTCTTCCGCGAGACCTTCCGCTACAGCTTGCAGGGGCTGGCGCTGATGCCGGTGTTCCACTACGCGGTGAGCCAGCCGCAGCTGCCGCTTTTCCGCCCTCTCAACTGGGGCTGGATGCGGTGGCTGGGCTTCTATTCCTACTCGATCTACCTGATCCATACCGTGCTTCTGGCGAATGTGGAGGTCTGGTGGCAGACGGTCGGACTGGAGGGCTTGCCGCCCATTGCGATGGCCCTGGCAACCGGAGCCCTCTGTCTGGGATATGCCATGGCTGTTTATCATTTGTTCGAGCGCCCGGTGAAGCGCTGGCCGTCAAATGCGCCCCTGTTGCCTCCTAACATACGGCAACAGTTAGCTGCTTTGCCTGTTCCGGAGGTCATGTTAAAGGCGGGCGCTATATGACGGCATACTAAATACTAAGGGATGCCCCGGTATAGCTGCGCGACGGCGCGGAAAAGCAAGTTGAGGTTAATGTCGGACTATGAAAATTGTCATTGTCGGCTTGGGATATGTAGGTTTCACCGCGGCCTGTTGCATTTCGAGCGAAGGGCATTCGGTCGTCGGAATCGACGTGAGCAAGAAGAAGGTGAAATCCATCCTGGAGGGGCATGCGCCGATCATTGAACCGGGCGTCCAGGAGATGCTCGCCTCGGGACTGGAAAAGGGCCTGATCTCTGCCGATACCGCCATTTGCGGTCATCTGGACGAGGCCGATCTGGCAATCGTCTGCGTGGGTACGCCTTCGGCCGCGGACGGGTCGCACAACATGGGCTTCGTCGCAGATGTGTCGCGGCAGATCGCAACCGCTCTCAAGGGCACCCGGCGCAGCCGCCCGTTGGTGGTTGCCTACCGTTCGACCATGCGGCCCGGATCGATCGAAGAGCTGGTCCTTCCGATTTTCCGGAGCGCTTTGGGCGAAGAGACGGACAAGCTGGCCGATCTGGTCTACAATCCCGAATTCCTGCGGGAATCCTCGGCCGTGAAGGATTATTTCGATCCTCCGAAGATCGTCATCGGCACGAAGGGCGGCTTGCCCAACCAGGTTCTGGACGAGCTGAACGCCAACATTGCCGCCCCGGTCTTCTACGTGGGCTACCGCGAGGCAGAGTTCACCAAATTCGTCGACAACTCATGGCATGCGCTGAAGGTCGCCTATGCCAACGAGATCGGCCGGGTCTGCCTCAATCTCGGCATCGAGGCTTCCAAGGTGCACGAGATCTTCAAGTCCGACACGAAGCTGAACATTTCGGACTACTATACCCGTCCGGGAGGGGCCTTCGGCGGGTCCTGCCTGCCCAAGGACGTGCGGGCGCTGCAGTATATCGGCCATGACAGCGGCACCTCGATGCCGCTGGTGGAGAACCTGATCCGCAGCAACGAAGCCCACAAGTACCGGATCTACGAACACGCCGTGGAGGGGCTTGCGCCCGGTGCCAAGGTCCTGCTGGCGGGGCTGGCCTTCAAGGCCCATACCGACGACTTGCGCGAAAGCCCCAATGTCGATCTGGCCCGAAAGATGCTCCAGGCCGGGTTCGACCTGGAAATCTACGACCCGGCCATCGATGCGGCGAAGCTCGTCGGAACCAATCTCGGCTATGCCTACAGCCAGCTGCCGATGATCGAAACGCTCCTCGTGGACAAGGCCACTGCCGAGGGGGGCGGCCATGCCCGGGTCATCGCAGCGAATGCGACGGTGAGAGATCTGACGCTGCCCGAGGGCACCGAAATTCGGGATCTCGGCGCGCTCTGAGGCAGCCGCCCCTTCCTCAGGGGAGGGGCGGCCATGCAGCTCAGCGCGCCGCGGCCCGCCGGACCAGGCGGAGCATTTCGCCGCGCAGCTCCGGCGTCAGCAGCACCTTGGCCAGATAGGCCGCCCCGATCAGCCCGCCCAGGAGCGCCAGCGCGGGGACAGCGCTCCAGCCTTCGATCCGGGGCACCACGACGGCCAGAAGAAGCGCGCCCAGAGCGGCGGCGAAGGCAAAGTCGAACCAGGCGAAGCCCGCCACCGCCCGCCATGACACCGGGGTTGTCCGGTCCGCGGCGAAGACCAGCGCAGGCAGGATCACGAAAAGTTCCGTCAGCATGTAGGCCGCAATCATCGCCTCGATGCCGTAGGGGGCCATCAGCCACAGGGACAGTGCCACGACGGCGAAGCGCAGCACCGACACCCAGAAGAACGGGCGGCTCTGGCCGCAGGCGAAAAACAGGTATTGCAGCCCGTTGCGCAGCCCTGCGCCCAGGGTGAAGAGGCTCGACCAGAACAGCAGCGGCGTCACGTCGGTCCAGTCCGGCCCCAACATCAGCGCCACGATCCAGGGCGCGCCGCAGGCGATGCCGACCGCGATCGGGTTGAGGAGCAGATCCGCCCGGCTGACCAGGCGCCCGAACATGGCGGTCAGGGCCTCGGGGTCGTCCTGCAGCCGGGCGAGGGTGGGGCCGAAGACCGAGGAAAGCGGCACCATCACCCGCCGCTGCGGCAGCATGGCGAGGTTGGTGGCACGGTAGTAGAGCGCGGTCGGCGTCGGCCCCAGCAGGATGCCGGTGATGGTGGAGCCGATATATTGCGACATCCGCGTCAGGATCGAGCTGCCCGCCACGTAGCCGCCGAAGGACAAGGCCGAGCGGATGTCGCCGAAATCGGACCGCAGCGGCCCCGAGGGCAGCCAGCGGGTGGCGATCATCAGCAGGATCAGGGTGAAGACCGGGATTGCGATCTGCTGCAGCACCGGCGCCCAGTAGCTCCAGCCCATCAGCGCCGTGGCGATGGCAACCGCCGTGGCGCCCAGTTCGGCCGTCAAGGTGGCCCGTTCGGTGACGCGGATCTTCAGCGTGCGGCGCATGATGGCGACATACTGCCCGGCCAGTGCCGAGAGCAGCACGCTGGCCGCGATCGCCTGGAAGATCGGCGTCACCCGCGGCTCGTTGAACCAGCCCGCCGCAGGCACCGACAAGGCGGCAAGGCCGAGCGATGCCAGCAGCCCGACCGCCGCATTCGACCAGAACAGTGCGCTGACCTGGGCATGGCTGATCACCTTCTTCTGGATGATTGCCTCGGGCAGGCCGAAATTCGACAGCACCGTCGCCAGCACCACGCCGGGCATCGCCAACGCAAAGACGGCGAAATCCTCAGGCGGCACCAGCCGGGCGATGATGGCGATGCTGCCCAGCTGCTGGGCAGCCTTGAGGAAGGCCATGAACAGCACGTAGATCGAAGCGCCGCCAGCCTTGCGGCCCAGATCGCGGTGTTCGAGTTCGAGTTCGAACAGCTTGTCGCGGGGATCGGCGTGCGGGGGAACGAAGGCCAAGTCAGGTTTCTCCAATGGCATGGCGCTCCGTGGAAGGCGCCCGGGTCCGTCCAGCTTAGCCGTGCCGGATCCGGGCTGCCCTCCTGCAGATCGCCGCATTGTCAGCGCAGAGCTCCCTCCAGCCGCCCCGCCAGCCAGGTGGTCGCCGCCGTGGTGTGATGCACGGGGTCCATGTAATAGCTGACAGGGCCGTCATGGAAGCGACAGCCCTCGTCAGCGCAGACCAGATTGCGGGGGTCGATGACCTCCAGTTCAGGCCGGGCGGCGGCCTGAGCGCGCAGCCCCTCGAGGATCTCGTCTCTGTTCGCCACCGGCGCATGGCCGATCCGCTCCACTTCCGCCGCTGCGGCCGCGAGCGGGGCAAGCGGGCCGATGCGTTCGAGGATCTCCGGTACCTGCCCGGCATTGTATTGCGGCCCGAAGACCACCACCGCGGCCGAGATCGCCTGCAGATGGCCGAGCGTGTCCGCCACGCCGTCCCTCCAGCCGGTCCAGTCCGGAATGCCGTCGGCGAAGGCGGGCCTGGGGGGGCGGTCCGCCGTCTCCCAGGCAAGCGTGTCGCCGTAGCTGGTCCAGTTCTGGGACCAGACCGCCAGATCGAAGGGTCCTGCCAGTCCCGCCACCGCATCGCGGTAGCGGCTGCAGTCGCGGTCCGAGGTGTGGTTGATCACCCGCACCGCGCCTGCGGCCATTACGCAGCCCCCGCGCGAAATCACCGTGACCTCCGCCGCCGCGAAGCGGGGCAGGGACATCAGGGCGGGAATGTAGTTCTGCATCATCGAGTCGCCGAAGATTAGGATCCGCTCGCCCGAGCGCCCGCTGCCCAGTTCCAGGATGCCGTCGCCGTACTCGTCGAGGAACTGGAACCGGCTCAGCCGCGCATATTCCTCTTGGGCGGGAGCCAGCGCCATCCGCTGCGGCAGCCCGTCCATGGCGCGGATGCCGAAGGCAGTCAGGGCTAGCGCGGCCAGCGCGGCGACCGGCGGAAGCATCTGCTTCCAGGACATGGCCTGCGTCTGGCCGCGATGCAGCCTGAACGGCGTCTCGACGAAGCGGTAGAGCAGCGCGCCGAACCCGATGCTCAGCGCCAGCAGGAGGACCTTCTCGGCCGGGCTGAACGGATCGGCCGAGAGATAGCGCCAGAACACGATCACCGGCCAATGCGCCAGATAGGCGGAATAGGACACGTGCCCGAGCTGGACCATCGGCCGCAGGGTCAGCATGCGGCCGAGCCCCGGGGCTTGGCCGCAATGCAGCATCAGCATTGCCCCGGCCGTGGGCACGAGCCCTGCGATCCCGGGAAACGGCGTGGCGTCATCATAGGCCAAGGCCGAGCCGATCACCAATGCCAGCCCCAGCCCCAGCCCGGCCTCTTCGAATTTGCGCGGCAGGCGCAGATGCGGGATGAAGACCAGCGCCGCGCCGGCCAGGAACTGGTAGGCGCGGAACATCGGGAGGAAATAGGCCTGCTTGGGATTGCGGCCGATCCAGTATTCCGAGAGCGCGAGCCCTGCCGCGAAGCCGAGGACCACGCCGGTCAGCACCGCACGGCGGCCGCCGAGGCGGTAGCAGACCGCGGGGCCGACGGGCCAGACCAAGTAGAACTGCTCCTCGACGCTCAGCGACCAGGTATGCAGCAGCGGCTTGATCTCGGAGGCGGCGCCGAAATAGCTGTCGGCCACGGCGAAATGGAGATTGGCCAGCGAGAAGGCGGTATAGACGGCCGAAGCGGCGGTCTCCTCCAGATGCTCGGGCGTCATGATCAGCGCCGCGCCAGCCATCGTCAGCAGGATCGTGGCGGCCAGGGCAGGCAGCAGCCTGCGTGCCCTGCGGATGTAGAACTGCCTGAAGCTGAACCGGTCCTGCCGGAGATCCTCCAGCATGATGCCGGTGATCAGGTAGCCCGAGATCACGAAGAACACGTCGACCCCGACATAGCCTCCGGCGAATCCCGCGACCTGGCAATGGAACAGCAGCACGAGGAAGACCGCGATCGCCCGCAGCCCGTCGATATCTGTGCGGTAGGTCACGCTGAGGCGGCGCCGGTCGGCTTACCCCTCTCAGGACTCAACATGCGCATGCGTGTTTGAAAGATAAATTCATATCAAGTCCTTTTAGATCGTGTCGTTAACTTGGTGGAAATCCCTAAAGTCTTCCTCCGAGCAAGTGAAGGTGGCGCTGTTCAGGAGGTGAGGTCAAGGATGAACTTGCCCCCGGATCCCGGACTGGGTTGTGTCGCGAATGTGGTGGAAAATGCCGATCGGCGTGCTCCGGGCATGTGAGACTGGCTCCGTTCAATCGGCGAGGTCAAGGGTGAGCTTGCCCCCGGATCCCGGACTGGGGCGATATTCACGATGCGGCCATCGCGGCGGCCATGTCGATCCTTGCCTGCTCGGGCGTGCGGTAGCCGATGCTCGAATGGCGGCGCTGCCGATTGTAGAAGATGGCGATGTACTCGAACAGGGCCGCCTTGGCCTCGCGGCGGGACCGGAACCTGGTGCGGTGGACCAGCTCGTTTTTCAAAGAACCGAAGAAGCTCTTCATGGGGGCGTTGTCGAGACAATTCCCCTTTCTGCTCATGGAAGCGTTGGACTTCCACGCATCCAGAAGCCGCCGATAGTCTCCGCTGGCATATTGGATTCCGCGATCGGAATGACAGATCAGCCCCGGCACCCGAGATGGGATGGTTGCCGCCCTCCCCAGACGGCATCGCGATGTGCCAAGATCGTGGTGATGTAAGCCACGGAAGCGGAGAGGACGGCGAAATGAAGGATACGATGATCGGCGTGGATCTGGCAAAGAGCGTTTTCCAGGTTCACGGAACTTCGATGACCGGGCACGTGAAGTTCCGCAGGAAGCTGACGCGGCCCCAGTTCCGGAAGTTCATGGCGGAGCAGCCACCGGCTCTCGTCGTGTTCGAGGCCTGCGGCAGCGCCAGCTACTGGGCGCGCGAGGTGGAGACGATGGGACATGAGGCGAAGCTGATCGCGCCGCAATACGTGCGGCCTTTCGTGAAGCGGCAAAAGAACGATGCAGCCGACGCCGAGGCAATCGTGATTGCGGCACGCCAGCCCGAGATGCGATTTGTCAGCCCCAAGACGGAGGAGCAGCAGGCCAGGGCCGTGATGTTCCGCAGCCGCGAGCGACTGGTCCGCCAGCGCACCGAACTGGTGAACGCGCTGCGGGCGGTCCTCTACGAGCAAGGCCACGTGTTTCCTCTCGGCCTTGTTCACTTGAAGCGGATCGAGGCCCTGGTCGAAGAGCCGGAGAATGGACTGCCAGAGCTGATCGTCTCGGAATGCCGGGACCTGCTGGAGCAAATTGCAGAGAGTGAGGGGCGTGCTGCCACCGGTCCGAAGCCGCCCCGAACAGAGCGGATTACCGAAAGGACCGCAAAGTTGAGAACTCTGGCCGCGCAGACGGAGATGGCGCGGCGACTGCAGACGATGCCGGGAGTGGGCCCGCTGACCTCGCTGGCAGTCGAGGCCTTTGCGCCGGACATGGCCCAGTTCAGGTGCGGCCGGGACTTCGCGGCCTGGCTGGGTCTCGTGCCGCGCCAGCATTCCTCGGGCGGCAAGGACAGGCTCGGCCGGGTGTCGAAAGCCGGGCAGACTGACATCCGGCGGCTCCTGATCATCGGCGCGATGACGCGGATCATGGGGCGCGCGGGGGCCAAGGTGCCCGCGGAGAGCTGGCTCGGCCGGATGCTGGCCAGGAAGCCGAAGATGCTGGCCGGCATTGCGCTGGCAAACCGGATGGCGCGGCAGATCTGGGCCATGCTGACGAAGGGCGAAGACTACAGGGATCCGGCGCTGGCCACGGCATGACCCTCATGTCGTGAACGGCCAGAACCGGTGCGAAGGGGGGTGTGAGAAGGCGATGACCTGAATGATCGAACAGATCTGGATCGGGAGAACCATGGTCGAACTTCGAGCTGCGAGCTCGGCCCCGAGATTTGGACCTGATCCGCTGATCACCATGCTAGCCCGCGGCTTCCGGAAAGCGCCGCACATCGAGGCCTGAAAGAAGACCGCATTCGATCACACACCGGTAGGGACGGAAACTTCTTGCATCACGGGCGGCAACCAAAGAAGTTCGACACCTACGGGGCCATTTTGGCGGGCCTGAGAGCCTGCGCCGACAGGATTTCAATGAGTTAGCAGCATGGAAGTCGCTGAATCCGGCATGTCTTGTAGTCACACACGATTTGGAAAATCGTATTGGAGACTTGAGGATTCCAGTGATAGCTTCGCTACACAATGTACACACGCATCACCAAGACCGGAGACCGCCAGTACCTGCAGCTGGTCGAGTCCTTCCGCAACGAGAACGGACAGGTCCGCGTCCGCGTCGTGGCCAGTCTCGGCCGCCTCGACAGGCTCAGCCCCGAGAAGCTCGACCCGCTGATCAACGGCCTCAACCGTGCCGTCGGCCGGGCGGAGAACACCGCCTCCGAGGTGATCCAGGAGGCGGGCCGCAGTTTCGGCGATGTCTTTGCCCTGCATGAAATCTGGAAGGAGCTCGGGATCGGCAAGGCGCTCGATCGCGCGCTGCGCTCGTCGCGGCGGGAATTCGATGCCGAAGCGCTGGTCAGGGCCATGGTCTTCAACCGTCTCTGCGCCCCGGACAGAAAGCTCGGCTGCCTGCGCTGGCTCGAGACCGTGGCGATGCCGTCCATGCCGGAAACCGTTACGCACCAGCACCTCCTGCGCGCCATGGATGCGCTCATGGACCATGCCGATGCCATCGAAGAGGCGCTGGCGAAACAGATGCGGCCGCTCGTAGATCGTGACCTGGCGGTCGTCTTCTATGACCTGACCACCGTTCGCATCCACGGCGAAGGGCGCGTCGAGGACGACCTGCGCGGCTTCGGAATGAACAAGGAAACCGGAGGGATTGCCCGGCAGTTCGTGCTCGGCATCGTGCAGACGGCCGAGGGGTTGCCGCTGCTTCACACCGTTCATCCCGGCAACATGGCGGAGACGAAAACGCTGCAGGGCATGCTCGAAACCGTGCTGAAGCGGTTCCCGGTCCAGCGCGTGGTTCTGGTCGCAGACCGGGGCCTGCTGAGCATGGACAATATCGGCGAGCTGACCGCGCTGGCCGATCGCGACGGCCGCAAGCTGGAGTTCATCCTGGCCGTCCCGGCGCGCCGCTATGCCGAGTTGGCCGAAACATTCCAGTCGCTTGCCTTCGACACAGACGGCCTCGCCGAGGCGGACTTCGCCGGGCACCGGCTGATCGTCACCCATGATCCCCTGCGCGCCGCAGAGCAGTCGGACCGCCGCCGCGTCCGCATCCGCGAGCTCGAGGAGATGGGCGAACGGCTGGCTGGAAAGCTGGACGGGCAAGACGCTGGCGAGACATCCCGCGGCCGCCGCGCATCCGACCGCGGATCGTACAGCCGCTTCGCCAGGGCCGTCGCCGAAGCCGAGCTCACCCGCTTCATCAAGCCCGACCTGCAGGCGGACCTGTTCAGCGGGGGCCTGGATGAGGCCGCGATCGCCCGCGCCGAACTCTTCGACGGCAAGCTGGCGCTTCTGACCAATGTCGTCGGCATCACGTCGGCGGAGGCCGTCGCGCGCTACAAGGCCTTGGCCGATATCGAGCGCGGGTTCAGGGTCCTCAAGAGCGACATCGAGATCGCCCCCGTCCACCACCGCCGGCCGGACCGCATCCGCGCCCATGCGCTGATCTGCTTCCTGGCGCTGGTCCTCTACCGCGTCATGCGCATGAGGCTGAAGGCGAAGGGCCATTCCGCGAGCCCGCGCACCGCGCTCGACCTGCTCGCCCGCATCCAGAAACACACCGCCCATATCGGCGAGCGCACCTTCAAGGGCACCAGCAGGACCACCCCGGAGCAACTGGAGCTTTTCGATGCATTGAACCTTCCGAAACCCGCCTGAGCCTTCGCGTAGTCACACAAACGCCATTTCGGCGTTAACAATATCAATTACTTATCGGATTAACTGTCGAAGTTGGGCGGCGCCGACCGCCGGTTCTGCAACGCCATGCGCATCGCGTCGACCGCGAGGCTGCTCTTGAGCCGGTCCGACATCGACCAGCCGACAATCTCCATCGTAGCCATGTCCTTCACCGCTGCAAGGTAGAGCCAGCCCTCGTGCAGGGCGCAAGCAGGCTCAGTGCCCCTGTATGATGCCCCTGATGTCCTGAACGACGCTGGCTGCGACACTGCGCGTTGCCGTCATGCTGAGATGGCTGTGATCGAAGAGCAGCGGCTTGCCGTCGATGGTCAGGGAGCAGACATTGCCGGAACACAGTTTTTCCGTCAGCGAGACAACCGGCACGTCCGTGATGTATTCCGCGAATTCCGGGGGGACCGGGCTCATCTCAAGCGGCCCCCTGTGGCCTGAGGCCAGATAAGACGGAATATTGCGCATGCCGAAGTTCGGAAGCGACGCAATCACGATAACCCGTTTCCCGGCAGCCTGCAGACGCGCAATGCTTTGCTGCATGCCGGACCAGAATTCGGATCCGGAATAATTATAGTAGAAAGCCGACAGCAGCACGGTCTTGATCTGCGCCTCTTTTTCGATGCTCGCCAGCATGTCGTCGTTATGTGCCTTGCAGTCGGGTCGGCCTCGGGGCACGAAATTCAGTGCTGGCGGGCAGGACGAATAGGTTGCCTGGATCAGCGGCAATCCAGCTTCCGCGAAAGCCGCCGCCACTTCGACACCATGGCTGTCTCCCCAGAGAAGCGTGTCGGGCTCTTGATCCCCTGTGGTGCCGAGACGACACAGCGTCTCGAATGGTCGGCGTCCCCAGTTGATATGACAACGCTGCCGCTCGGGGCTGATGTCGTTCCTTGCCTGATCGAAGGCCACATTCTCGGGTGTGAACCGGCTGGGCCAGCCATCGGTCAGATACAAGGCTCCGGCAGTCGCCGCCAGCACCCCGCTTCCGATACCCGCAAACCAGAACAATCGTAGACGGGGCCAGTTCACCGGCCGACGGAACGGTGTTTCGATGAATTTCCAGCTTGCCCAGGCCAGAATGACCGACAAAACCACGACCGCACCACGACCGGCCATGCTCTCTAAGAGGCCCCAGTCCCGGAAGAACACGACCAACGGCCAGTGCCACAGGTAAAGCGAGTAGGAAATCAGCCCGATGAACACCAAGGGCCGGCTCCCAAGCAGGCGCCCGACCGCAGTACCTTGCGCGAACTGGATGATCAGGGCCGATCCCATCACCGGCAGGGCCGCCGCATAGCCGGGGAAACTGGTATGTTCGTCGAAGGTGAAGACCGCAGCAAGAAGGCAAAGCAGGCCGAGACCTGCCGCGCTTTCGTTCACAACAGGACTGCGCATCCGGGGTATGCCAGTCGCCAGAACCGACCCGATCAGAAGTTCCCAGGCACGGGGGGGCAGGAGGTAAAATGCCGCGCTGTTCCTGAGCGGCGTCAACCAGATGCTGAGAGCGCAGGACACGGCGAGGCCCGCCAAGATCATGGGCAAAACGCCCCGTCGCGCATACCGTACAAGAAGCCATAGTATCAGCGGCACGAAAATGTAGAACTGCTCTTCCACCCCCAGAGACCAAGTATGCAGAAGGGGCTTTTCTTCGGCGGATGTCGTAAAGTAGTCCGATTGCTGCCAGAAAACGATATTGGCTACGAAAGCGAGTGCACCAAGTATTTCATAGGGCAGCGTCTTCAATTCGCTGGGCAAAAGTGCTAGGGGGGAAACGATGCAAACAAAAGCGATCAGTGCAAAAAGTGCGGGAAAGATCCGTCGAATGCGCCGTTCGTAGAAACGAACAATGCTGAATTTTTTCTGATCCAGTTCACTAAGAATGATGCGCGTGATCAAATAACCGCTGATCACAAAAAAAACATCCACCCCGACGAAGCCGCCACTGAACCCGGAAATTCCTGCGTGAAAAAGGACCACGGGGATCACTGCGAAAAAACGCAGGCCATCTATGTCAGGGCGATACTGTGCTGATTTCATAATGATACGAACTATACGCTGGTTTGCTTGGAAAAATCATCTGAGATGTCAGTTGCTAGAGTGCCAAAGCCACACTTTACTTTCGATCATCTTCTGTAAATTTACGTAAACTTTTCCATATTAGGAGTCAAAGGTATTTGACGCCCCCAACGGTGGTTTTCAATAGGGTTGTCACCAGTGTCTATTTTCAGGCTGCGCACTCTCCCGTCCTGACCAAGGGGGCCAGGGGAATCGCATTTGGCTTTGAGGTCCTGAAGGCCGCCGCACCCTGCCGAAGAGCCGCGCCTTGCCCCCGCCCGACCTCTGTCTCGGCACAAGTTCCGGAGGCACGCCCGCGGCGTGGCGCCAAATCTGCCGAGAAGGGTCCGATCCCGTCGGTGCAGCCGGTCCGCCGGCAGGCCCCGTTGTTCCGGAACAGCGTCCCGATCCTGCGGCCGAAGGCGGCGATGCGCTTGCCGGGCCCTGCCAATCCGTCGCGGGTCTCCATCGCGAGCTCGCCGATCATGTCCGGCACCCCGTCCTCGCGGCGGCGTCCTCCGGCGATCCGGACACGCGCGTTCCGCAGATGGCTGACGGGGCGGGCGAGGACCGCCCGATGTTCGCCCGGCTGGCCCCGCACCTGGTCCGCCAGCCGCGTCCGGCCGGAGATCCGTCTCTGCCGGATCCGGCGGACAGCCTGTATCTCGAGTTGCTCCGGCGATTTCAGCGGCGCCGTGCTGAAAGCACGCCGATGGCGCGACCCGCATTGGCGGGCGGCCGGCCGCCCCGCAAATCGCCTCTTGCGGTCGTCCGGCGGGAAAACGGCGCCCCGCGCCGTTTCCCGTTCCGCCTCACTGTCCGGCTTGACCTGGGGAGCCACGAACTGCGGCGCAATCAGCCGGAGCTCGTGGCCAAGCTCCGGGAGCACCCGCGCCCAGCAATGGGACCCCCTGCAGGCTTCCATGCCGGCGGGGCAAGGCGGAAGCCGGGAAAGGAACGGCACGACGGCATCGCGGCGCAGCGTCTTTCCGAGCGCCGTCCTGCCGCCTCTGCCGACGCAGTGACCCTGGAATGCGCTCCTGGCAAGGTCGAGGCCAATCCTGACGATTTCCATGGCATGTCTCCTCTCCGATCCATTCGACTTGGAAGTCCCGCTGCGCCTGCGCGGCGGGGTCCATGGCATTGCTCCGAAGCGGGCAGGTGATTTCCGTGTCCCGCAGGGCAGTTGGCGCCTGCGGCCATTTGCCGGACCTTGATGCGCGGCCTTGTCCGGCCGCTGGCCGGCATGGAGCTGCGCGGATGGCAGTGATTTCGGAACTGCGGGCTCTGGACTCCATGCCGGGCGCTGACTTGCCCCGCCCGGATCATGGCGATCCTTTGCCCATGCTGGTCGCTGCCCGCCTCGCATGGCCGACGATCCGGCGGCGGCTGCCAGGAGGCCGCGCCGACCGGATCGCGGCATTCTCCATTGCGCGCCAGCATCGCCAGATGATCCGGGCGAACCTGCTTGCCGGGGCGATGGCCCCCATCCGCGGCTTGCGCGTCGGCAGTCTTTCCGGCCGGGAGCCTGGCTTTCCGCCATCCCGCCCCCTCCGGCGAATGATCCGCATGGCCCCGATGGCCAGCCGCCGTATCGGCGGGCGCGGCCGCCGTGCCGCGCCCCGGCTCCGGCAGGACGGTCCTCCGAGGACCGGCGCGCGGACCGTGGCTCACGGGGCGGCCCCGGCCTTCGGCAGCGGCCCCGCCCCGGTCTTCAGCCAGTGCAGCACCACGCGGCGCATCGACTGCATCGCCCGCGCATAGCTGAAATTGGGGAACATCACGTTGCGGAACAGCGCCCCGTCGAGAAAGGTCGAGATCAGCGCCGCCGTGTCCGACGGATTGACATCGGCAAAGCTGCCCTCGGCGATGCCGCGCTGGATCGCCGCCTTCAGGATATCCGCCTCGCGCTCGTAGAAGGCGCGGATCGCGCGGTCTGCGACCGGGGTGCGCTTGCCGGTCGCGGCATAGTCGAGGCTCATCCGCGCGACCTTCTGCAGCGCCACGAACTGGCGCACATGCAGCTCGATCCAGCCCGAGATCACCTCCTCGGGCGTGCCCCCGGCCCGGGTGATCCCGTCGAAATGGGAAAACGCCTCGGCGACAACCCGGGCGATCGTCTTCATGAAGAGATCCTCCTTGTTGTCGAAATAGTAGTAGAAATGCGACGGGTTGAACCCGCTCGCCTCGGCGATGTCCTTGATGCGGACCGAGGAATAGGAACGCTCGGCAAAGAGGTCGAGCGCCGTGCGGCACATGATGTCCGGCGGCGAGCCCGGCGCGGGCTGGTAGCTGTCGTCGAATTGCGCCGCTTCGGTCTCGAGCGCCTTCCTGCGTGCCATGGCCCTGCCTCCCCGGACTGCCCTGCCCATCAGCCCTGGATATACCAGGTCGTCGTTCCGCCGCCGTCGACGACGAGGTCCTGTCCGGTAACATAGCCCGCCGTTGCAAGATAGAGCACGGCCTGTGCGATTTCCGCGGGGGCTGCCGCCCTGGGCAGCGGAAGCCGGTCGACTTCCTCGGCGAGCGCGGGCTCCGCCTCGCGCCAGTTGCTCGCCGGATCGCGCACCGGGCCGGGGCAGACCGCGTTGACGCGGATGCCGAAGGGCGCCCATTCGACGGCCATCTGGCGGCAGGCCGCCAGAACGGCGGATTTCGACGGGCCATAGGCGCCGTTGCCGGGATAGCAGCGCAGCGCCGAGGCCCCGGCGATGGCGACGACGGCGCCGCCTTCCCGGTCCTTCATCTGCCGCGCCGCCTCGGTCGCGAAATGGAAAAAGCCGCGGGCCTGCACGGCAAAGGTGCGATCCCAATCCTCGGTGGAGAGATCCAGCAGATGCCCCGGCGCGGAATGGCCAGCGTTGTTCACCGCCAGATGCAGCCCGCCGAAATGGCCGGCAGCCTCCGCAACCGCGGCGGCGACCGAGGCGCGGTCGGCCAGATCCATCTGCAGCGGGATCGCGTCGCCCAGCTCTGCGGCCAGAGCCTCGGCGGCCGCGAGGCCGCGGCCATAGCCGAGCGCCACCCGAAGGCGCCAGCCAGATGGTGCTGCGCGCCTCGCGGCTGCGCCCCGCCGCCGAAGCCACCGGCCCGCTCGCGCTTTCGGGCACGGTCAGCACGGTCAGCTATCTCGGCGAAAGCTTCGAGATCGACCTGGCGGCCGCCTCGGGACCGGTGCGGATGGTGATCCCCTCCGACCTGCCGCCCCCCGCCCCCGGCCAGACCATCGCGGTCGAGGCGCTGCCCGGCGCCGTCACCTTCATCTGAGACCAGACCCAGAAACGACCCCCGACAGGAGACCTCCCATGACGCTGACCCGCCGCCAGTTCACCGGCCTCGGCCTTGCCGCGCTTGCCGCCCCCGCAAGCATCATCCGCCCCGCCTATGCGCAACCGAAACCCGGCGACGAGCTGGTGGTCGGCATCTGGGGCGGCGCCCAGGAAAAGATCGTCAAGCAGTTCATCGAGCCGAAGCTCGTCGAGAAATACGGCTGCAAGATCAGTTACGTGCTGGGCGGCACCACCGACCGCCGGGCGCGCGCCTATGCCGAGCGCGGCCGCCCGAGCTTCGACGTGCTCTACCTCAACATCTACGAAAGCCGCCAGGCGGTGGCCGACGGCGTGACCCAGGCGCCGACGGCGGCGGTGGAACGCTTCGACGCGCTCTATCCGCTGGCGCAGAAGGGCGGCTACGGCGTCGCCTTCAACCCCTGCACCGTCGTCTATGACGGCACCGCCGCCAAGACGCCGGTGACCTCGTGGAAGGACATGTGGAACCCGGAATGGAAGGGCCGCATCGCCTGGCCGAACGGGCTCGGCGCGGAGGGCATCTCGGCGCTGATGATGACCGCGAAATCCTTCAGCTACGACATCACCGAATTCGACAAGGTGCTCGAGAAGGTCGCGGAGCTGAAGCCCTTCGCCGGCATCCAGTCCTCGCAGGCGCAGCTCTACGACATGATCGACCAGGACGTGGCCGACCTGTCGGTGGAATTCGCCTCCTTCACCCGCAAATACGCCGAGACCCGCAATCCCGACTGCGTCATCGCCGCTCCCGAGGAAGGCATGGCCGTGACCATGAACGTCGCCTGCATCACCGAGGGCACCCGCAACCAGAAGCTCGCCGAGGAATGGATCAACCTGCATCTCAGCGAAGAGGTCATGGTCGCCTATGCCCGCGAGGTCTACTATTCGCCGACCGTCAAGGACATCGAGATGCCCGATGACGTGAAGGACAAGGTGATCACCGGCGGCCAGGTCGACGACCTCGTCGATTTCGACTGGGACTACATCAACGCCCACCGCGCCGAGTGGCAGGCCAAATTCGACCGGGTGCTGGCCGGATGAGACGCTGGATCGGGCCGGTCCTTGCCACGCCGGTGACGGCGTGGCTGCTCCTGGCCTTCGCCGCGCCGCTTGCGGTCGTGGTTCTCCTCTCGCTGCACGAGTATCCGAGCCCCTTCGGCCCGGTGCTCGTGCATCCGTCGCTGGTGCAGTTCCGCACCATCCTGACCGACGGCTTCTACCTGTCGATCATCGCCGAGACGGTGGCCCTCGGGCTTGCCGTCACGGTGGTCTCGGCGATCCTCGGCTATCCGCTGGCGCATTGGCTGGCGCGGATGCCGTCGCGCTGGCGGGCGCTGGCCTTCGCGGTGATCCTGATCCCGCTGCTCACGAACGTGGTGGTCCGCTCGCTCGGGATCATCCTGCTGCTGTCGCCCAAGGGTCTCCTGAACTCCGTGGCGGCGCTGGTCGGGCTCGGGCCGTTCAACGGCATGCTCTTCACCCATGGCGCGGTGATCGTGGCGCTGGCGCAGGTCTTCATGCCCTTCATGGTGCTGGCGCTCTACGACAACCTGCAGAACACCTCGCCGCGCATCCACGAAGCCGCCGAAAGCCTCGGCGCCTCGCCCGCGATCCGCTTCCTGACCGTCGATTTCCCGCTGTCGCTGCCGGGGCTGCGCTCGGGGATCATCGTGGTCTTCCTGATGACCGTGACCTCCTATGTCTCGGCGACGCTTCTGGGCGGCAAGAAGGTCTGGACCATCGGCATGCTGGTGATGCAGGAGGCGATCCAGAACCTCAACGCCACCATGGCCTCGGCGCTGTCGCTGGTCATGACCGTCGTCGGACTGGCCTTCATCGGGCTCGTCACCGTCGCGCTCGGGCGCTTCATGGCCTGGCGCAAGGGCACGCCCTCGGCGCCGATGGACATCCCCGCCCCGCTGGCGCGGAGCGTCGATCTGGCCGGTCCCGTGCTGTCGAAGCTGGCGCTGTACTGCGCGATCGGGCTTTTGCTGCTGCCGCTCGGACTGGTGGTTGTGCAGAGCTTCAACGACGTGCCGCTGGCAACGGCGGCGGGGTTCAAGGGCTTCACCCTGGAATGGTACCGCCGGGTTCTGATCGCGGGCGATTATACCGCGAATTTCCTGATCTCGGTGAAGCTGGCCTTCGCCTCGGTGGTGACCGGGCTGATCCTGGCGCTGCCCGCGGGCTTCGCGCTGGCGCGCCATCCGTTCCGCGGCCGCGGCATGCTGCTGGCCTTCTGGATGCTGCCCCTGTCGCTGCCCGGCATCGCCATCGCGGTCGGCATGCTGAAGCTCCTGCAGATCTATCTGGCGGTGCCGCCCTTCCTCGGGCTGATGGCGGTGCATGTCGTGGTGATCCTGCCCTTCATGATCACGCTCCTGACCACCTCGGTGCTGTCGCTCGATCCGGCGCTCGAAGAGGCCTCGGCCAGCCTCGGGGCCAATGCGGTGCGCACCTTCCTGCATGTCACCCTGCCCTCGCTTGCGCCGGGCCTCTTCGCGGCAGGCCTCGTCGGCTTCCTGATGAGCTTCGGCGAGGTGACGGTGACCGCCTTCCTCACGACGGCGCGGCTGACCACCCTGCCGGTGCGGATCTATTCCGAGGCGACCTTCGCGCTGGAACCGACCGCCCACGCGATCTCGGCGCTCCTCATCGGGGTCACCATCATCGCGCTCGGGGTGCTGGGGAAATTCGTGCGGCTCGACCGGCTCTATTCGCGGTAGGCGCCGCAGGCAGGCAAAGGAAAAGGGCCGGGGGAAACCCCGGCCCTTTTTGCATGTCAGGCGAGGAAGACCTTGCGCAGCATGTTGAGCGCCACGAGGATCAGGAAGACCGCGAAGACCCGCTTCAGCGGCTTCGGGTCGAGCGAATGGGCGAGCTTCACGCCCAGCGGCGCGGTCAGCAGCGTCATCGCGATCACGATCAGGAAGGCCGGGATGTTGACCGCCCCGAGCGTGAAGGGCGGCCGCGTCGCCGGGTCGATCCCCACGGTCAGGAAGCCGATGGTCGAGGGCGCCGCGATCAGCACACCGAACCCCGCCGCCGTCGCCACCGCGCGGTGGATCGGCACGGCATGGAGGCTCATCAGCGGCACGCCGAAGCTGCCGCCGCCGATCCCCATCAGCACCGACAGGAAGCCCACCACCGGCGAATAGATGGCGCGCTTGAAGCCTGTGGGCATCGCCTGGGCCAGCCGCCAATGCGCTTTGCCGAGGCCCATGTAGAGGCCGATGACCAGCGCCAGCCCGCCGAAGATCGCCTGCAGCACGATCGAGCGCAGGGCGGCGGCGACCAGCACGCCGATGATGGCGCCGATGACGATGCCGGGCGCCCAGCCCTTGAGGATGTCCCAGTCGACCGCGCCCTTCTTGTTGTGGCTCATGACCGAGCGCACCGAGGTGACGACGATCGTGGCCAGCGAGGTGGCAAGGCAGACCTGCATCAGCTGCGGGCCGCCATAGCCGAGCGTCGAGAAGGCATAGAAGAAGGCAGGCACCAGCACGATGCCGCCGCCGACGCCCAGAAGGCCGGCCAGCACGCCCGCGAAGGCGCCGATGACCGCCAGCAGCGCCAGCATGAGAAGGAGGAGGGAGGGATCCGGCATGACAGCTCCGTTGATCGTTATGCGGAATGGGTTCGGGACAGCGCCAGGAAGGCGCCGGCGACATGGGCCTGCATCGCCGCCCGCGCGGCTTCGGCATCGCGGGCCAGCAAGGCGGCGGCAATGGCGGCATGTTCGGTGCGGGACTGCGCGCTCCGCCCGGCATCGCGGGAGAAATTGAGCGCCCGCCAGGGCAGGGTCTGGAGTTCGAGCCGGGCCAGCGTCTCCGCCAGCACCGGGCTTTTCGCGCCCTCGCGGATCGCGGCGTGGAAGCAGCACGGCACACCCGCAAGCATGGCGGCTCGAAGCGGCGCATTCGCGGTGCCGCTCGGACCGGTGGCGCCGCCCGCTCCTGGCGCAAGATCCACCTCGGCATAGACGAGATGGAGGAGGATCGGGGAACGGTCCGGTGGACCGTTTCCCCGACGACGGTTGGAGATCCGGGCGGTCGAGGTCAGCTCCGGCAATGTCGGCGATGCCGAGCCGGTGAGCGCCACCGGTCCGGGCGGACCGGCGAGGGAGGCTGCCGGACCTGCTCGCCCGGGTCCCGGCGGACGAGGAGATCGCCGCGGTCACGGCCGGGTTGCCAGCGTGGCAGAGATAGAGCCGCCCGGCGGGCAGGTCGCGCTGGTCCATGGGGCGCGCCACGATGCCCGCCCCCGGCCCGTCCGGCGGCAGGCCGATCGGGATCTGGAACCCGATCACCGGCTCGTGGCGGGGATAGGGCAGCGAGCTGTTGAGCACCGCGCTGTCCCACAGGTGGCGCACGCCGAAGCGCTGCGAGGGCAGGGCGAGCGGATAGCCCGCGCAGTCGCGCAGCCTGAGCACCTCGCGCCCGGCCAGCGGATGCGCCTGCGCCATCACCGCGCAGACCGGCTGCGGCACGGCGGCGATGACCTGTACCTCGCGCAGCCGCACCGGCTCGAAGATCAGCGCGATATCGGCCGAGAGGTCGACCAGCGCCTCTTCGGCCACCTCGCGGTCGCGCACCGAGACGCCGAAGGTCACCCGCGGGTGCTCGGCGCGGTATTCGGCGATCTGCTCGGGCAGGAAATAGGGCACCAGCGCCTGCGAGCAGGCAATCCGGACATGGCCGCGCCGCTCGCCGGCAAGGTCGGCGATCTGGCTCTTCAGCTTGTCGAATTCCGACATCTGCGTCCGGATATGCGCGACCAGAAGCTCGCCGGCAGTGGACAGCCGCACGCCGCGCGCCAGCCGCTCGAAGACCGGCACGCCCAGCTCCTCCTCCAGCGCCAGCACGCGGCGGTTCAGCGCCGTCGAGGTGATCGCCAGCGTCTCGGCTGCCTTGCGGATCGAACCCGCCTTCACGATCGCCTCGATATAGGCCAGCTGCTCCAGATGCCGCATCGCGCCCCCAGTGCTGCATCTTTTGCAGCGGTCAGGTGCAAAACTAGCAGACGACATCAGCACTGCAACCGTTAACGTTTCCCCGAGATTTCCCGCAGCCCAAGCCGCAGCAGAGACGGAGCCTGCCATGACCCTTTCCAAGTTCTCCCGCCGTTCCTTCCTGTCCTCCTCGGCCGCGCTGGCCGCCGGGGCCGCGCTCGGGCCGCTGCCCAGGGCGATGTCGATGCCTACATGGCGCGCTACACGCCCGAGCAGCTGACCTACGGCACGATCGCCCCCGACGTGGCGGGGCGCCTGCTCGCCGCCGGGCGGGCGGAGGAGGCGCTTGCCATCGTCGCGGGGGCGCGGGCGGCGGAGGAAGGCAAAGGGCTCGAGATCTTCCGCCACGAACTCGACGAGGTCTACGAGGCCTGTCTCGAAGCGCTGGGGAAGACCGGGGAGCTGAAAGACCATCTTTGGGCCGCCTTCGCCGCCGGGCTGAATGCCCGCTGCCTGCGCAAATACCTGAAGCTGCTGCCGGATTTCGACGATATCGAGGCCGAGGACCGCGCGCTCGGGCTGGCGGAGGCGCATGCGCACCTGGGCGGCGCGCTGCATTTCCTGACCCGCTGGCCCGCGCCCGAGCGCGCGGCGCGGCTGGTGCGAGCCCCGTCCGCCGCTCCGCCAGCGGCTGCCCGCGCAGGTCGGCGCCGCCGCGCTCCAGCAGGTCATAGGCCAGCATCCGCGCGGGGGCCTCGGCGAGCAGCTTCTTCGGCACGGTCTTGCGGCCGATCCGCTTCTGCAGCTGGGCGAAGGGCAGGGGCTGGTCCGCCGCGTGATCCCAGGCGAGGATCTCGCCGTCGATCACCGTGCCGTCCGGCAGGAAATCCAGAAGCGGCGCGAATTCCGGGAAACGCGGCGTGATCAGTTCCTCGCCGCGGCTCCACAGGTAGATCTCGCCGCCGCGGCGGATCAGCTGGCCGCGGATGCCGTCCCATTTCCACTCGGCCAGCCAGCCGCCGGGATCGCCCAAGGTTTCGGCCGGGTCCTCCAGCGGATGGGCGAGGCAGAACGGATAGGGGCGGCTCAGGTCGTCGCCGGGATCGTTCGACAGCACCAGCTTGGCATAGCTCGTCGTCCCGGGCGTCCAGTCCCCCATCAGCCGGTGCGCCAGCCGCGGCTCCTCGATGCCGGTGGCCTGCGACAGCGCGCGGGTGACGAGCTTCTGGCTGACGCCGACGCGGAAGCCGCCGGTCAGGAGCTTGTTGAAGACCAGCCGGTCCTCCGCCGCCATCGCGTCCCAAGCGGCCAGGACCTCGGCCTTCTTCGCCTCTTCCTCCAGCGGGCGCAGGGTGTCGAGCCAGTCCATCCAGCGGGTCAGCGTGCGCTCCTCGTCGCGCAGCGGCGGCGGCAGGATCAGCGCGATGGTCTCGGCCAGGTCGCCCACCACCGGATAGGAGTCCTCCACCAGCCAAAGCGGCAGCCCGGCGCGCTCCGCGGCCCAGTCCCTGAGCCGCGCCGAGGGCACCGCGCGCCGCGCGATGTAGTGCCACGCGACGTCGTTGTCCTTGGCCCATTTCAGGATCGCCTTGCTGGTGAACTCGGTCCCGTCGCCAATGGCGCTCGGACCAGTGGCGCAGCCATTGGCGACTCCGAGACGATGCTGACCGGCTTGCCGTGAAGACGCACCATCGCATCCAGTTCGCGCGCGGCCCTGGCGCCGGAGATGCTGGTATCGGCAACCAGGCCGAGGTTCTCGCGGCAGCAGTCGCCGTTGACGGCGAGAATGCGGAACCGGCGCGACGCCCCGAAGGTGTCGGAGACGAAATCTAGCGACCAGCGCTGGTTCGGACGTAGAGCCTCGGGCATCGGCGGCCGGCTGCCACGAGCGCGCTTGCGGCCTCGTCGGCGGCGCACCGACAGGCCCTCTTCACGATACAGGCGGTAGAGCGCTCCGCCCTGCAAAAGGTCCCCCGGACCTTTTGCTTTACGGGCTCCGATGTGGTTCATCACCATGCCCTTGCGTTCCAGCAGGACGCCGAGGCGCCGATAGCCGAACCGGCGCCGATTCGCGGCGAGCTTGCCCATTTCCTCGCGGATGTCCGGCCTCGCCATTGGGCTCGGACCGATGGCACCGCAATGGCTCGATCGGGCGGCCGTTCCCGCCGCACCGTCTTCGGATCGACACCGACCAGGGCGCAGGCGCGGCGTTGCGAGAGATCGTGATCCCGCATCGCCCTCAGAGACGCGTCCCGCCGCTCCTTCGGTGTCGTCAGGCCTCAGCCATGGTCCTCGGACCAGTGGCGGTCCATGGCTTCGATCCCAGCAGGTCTTTCAACACGACATTGTCGAGCATCGTATCCGCCAAGAGGCGCTTCAGTTCTGCGTTCTCGTCTTCAAGCTGCTTCAGCCGCTTGGCATCCGACAATTCCATCCCGCCATACTTGGCCTTCAGCTTGTAAAACGTCGCCGGGCTGAGGCCATGTCGCCGGCACACTTCCGCCGTCGCCATTCCTGCTTCCTGTTCCTTGATCATCCCGATGATCTGCGCCTAGGTGAAGCGGCTTTTCCTCATGTCGTCTGCTCCTTCGCGGTTGGGCAGACTCTACGCTACGGCGAGGGAACTATCGGGGGGCAGGTCACAGCGCTTGCCACTTCTCTTCGCCTGCCAGGACATGTCCGGATCGAACCAGATGGACAACGATCCTCGCCGCTTCAGCGAAGCGTTATAGGCAGCCCAGTTCGTCGTGCGGTAGCGGGAGGTGGCAGGCCATCGAACCAAACATCGGAATTCCCGAGGTGAATCCCTCTCACCGAGATGTGCAACAAGGCCACCGCACGGCATTGCCGCCGCAGCGGCTCGGCCCGCTCGCTCATAGTGAGGTGGTCCCCATTTCCCGGACAGTTTTGCGGCGGCGCCAAGCTTGCCTGTTGATCATGCCGCTGCCTTCAGGCCGGGGCCCTCGTGGGCCCCGACCGGTGTCCGCCCCCCGAGCGCCGAGTGGGCGCGCGGTGTTGTAGAGCGAGGCATCGAACGCGATCCGTCCGAGAGAGATGCCGAACGATCCATTTGCCGATCCCGGCGCGGGCCTCGGACCCGGTCTCGAAAGCGTTCAGGTAGACGCACTCGCATTTCAGGGACCGCCATAGGCGCTCGATCATGACATTGTCCATCCAGCGCCCGCGGCCGTCCATCGAGATCTTCACCTCCGCGTCCAGCAGCATGTCCGTGAAACGGGGGCTGGTGAATTGCGAGCCTTTGTCTGTGTTGAATATTACGGGCCGCCCATACAGCCGTATCGCGTCTTCCAGCGCCTCGATGCAGAACTCATTCAACCTTGTTTTTGAACCAATGGCGAACAAGGTCTCATTCCATCGAGTTCGACAGCCGCCAGGACAGCACCCGGCGCGTCGCATTCGCCCTCGTCCTCGGACCGATGGCGGACAATGACGCGTTCCATGATCGCCACAAGATACAGGAATGAGCCATCGAGGCGCCACCGGTCCGAGCCCGATGGCGAATGCGACGCATGGGGAGTGAGGCATCGAACGCGATCCGTCCGGTGCCGCCGCCTGAACTCGTTGTTCAGGATCGACGACTTAAGTGATGCGTCGCCGTCGTCGCGCCAAACTGCAATTTATCTCCATTGGAGATAACATAAATTCCAAAATATAGATTGAGGAATGGGTAATGCCTCGATAGCAGGCGCTGGAGGCCACTTAAGTGGGTGACCTCTACTTCTGTGGCCTGACCCAATGGCACCAAACCCAAGCTTACGGTTACGATTTGAACGGCGCCGAATGGCAGTCAGCGGCGGCCCCATATCCGGGACGGAAGAAGGCGAAACCGGAAATGAGATACCGGATACAACGCCATTGCAAAACACCGGGCTCCCCTCCCGACAAATGATCCGAACCGAAATTCTCCCGCTCAGAGCTGAGAGGACAGCCCTCATACTCTGCGCTCTTGATGAACGAGTGCAGAAAACCGAAACACAAGAGGGAGACTACCTCGCCACCCACCAGACATTTTCAACATTCCGAAAACCCACCGCGCCCACCGTCCGCACGAATGCTCTATGAAGAAAAGTAGTCTTATAATACACTTCACCGGAAGATAAGCTGAGGATGGAAATGGAGATACGTCAAATCGAGATGTTCGTGGCCGCTGCCGAAGAACAGCATTTCTCGCGTGCCGCTGAGAGATGCCATATCGTCCAGTCTGGCCTATCCGCTGCCATAAGAGCGCTCGAGACGGAATTGGGCACATCACTTTTTATTCGCAACACGCGCCGCGTTGAGTTGAGCGCCGCGGGCGAGGTATTCCTCCCTGAAGCTCGGCGTATCCTAGCTGCGTTGCGCACTGCGAAACATTCGCTTTCCGCAGTGCGCACAGGCGCTTCTGGACGCATCGTCATCTCGACGGTTCAGAGCCTCGCATCCCTCCTCGACATACCTCGGATTCTGCAAGACTTCAGTCGTACAAACCCCGACGTCGAGATTCATGTCCGCGAGACCCGGCCCGGCGACCTGACTACAGAACTAAAGCGGGGTTCCGTCGACGTTGCCTTCATGCCGCATTACGGCGTGGAATACCCAGGTTTAGATGTGGCGCCGCTACTTGATGCAAAGCTGGTTATTGCTGCATCACTAGACCACAGACTGGCAAGCAGATTAGCGGTCTCGCCCGACGACCTCTCCCCGGAACCCTTCGTGGATGTTTCCGTTCGGTGGGAATTGCGCAAACTAGTGGATCAGGTTTTTCTAAGCCACGGCCTAAGGCGCAAAACCTCTTTCGAGGTTGAAGATCTTTCCGTTCTTCTGGAGTTCGTCGAACGCGGGTTAGGCCTTTCCATGGTACCGGAAGTACTGATCCGCGATCGGCCAATCACGGCACTGAACCTGGAGCCCGGTGGGATGTCGCTACCAAATTGGGGATTGGGAATGTGCTGGGCCAGCCAGAGCGGCACATCGTCCATGAACCCGGCCGCCGACCTCTTTCGTGATACTGTGCGTCGCGCGCTGCAGTTATAGGAACAACAATTTCCGAAGTACTTAGAACGTGCAAGCAACCCCGGTTCCAGAGTGCTCAAGACTCGACTGACTTGGTGCGATCGAAGACAATCACGTGTCAGGTGAACTTGAGGCCATCGTCCTTGATCGGCCAAGGCCATATCATATGGATTTTCGAAACCCTACCAAAGAAAAAGCATGCTATCGTCGCAAACATCCGGCCCAAGGAATGCTTTTGCCATTCGGAAAAACCTTACAGTTTCAACCGAAACCCCTCTCCTTATGCACGGAAGAACTGACTGTGTTCGCGCCTGCACAGATAAAATATCATGGCGACCTTGGAACAAGATAACATCTGTGAGAAACACAGCTTACTTTCTCCACCTCATAAGAAAGAAGCAGACAATATGTCGAACAAAACTCTCGATCTCCTTTCTAATCGCAGAACGCAATATGCGCTTGGAAAGCAACTCCCTCTCTCCGAGGACAAAGTGGAAAGTTTGATCAAAGAAGCGATTCGACAATCCCCTTCGTCCTTCAATTCTCAAAGCTCTCGCGCTGTAATTCTCTTCGGCTCAGAAAGCAAAAAAGTCTGGGAGCTGATAGGTGATGAGCTCCGGAAAATTGTTCCTTCGGACATTTTCGCGCCCACTGCCGATAAAATGAAAGGCTTTGCGGCCGGCGCGGGAACCATCCTGTTTTACGAGGATGAGGATACAATCAAAGCCCTGCAGGAACAGTTTCCTCTCTATGCAGATGCATTCCCTGGATTCTCGAATCATTCGGCAGGCATGGCGCAGCTCGCAGTCTGGACCGTCCTTTCTGAAGAAGGTATTGGCGCAAGCCTGCAGCACTATAGCCCGATCGCCGACGCCGCACTTTCTGACGCATTCAATGTTCCCGCGAGCTGGAAGCTGATCGCTCAAATGCCATTTGGATCGAATGAAAGCGAAATCGAAGCCAAAACCTTCATGCAAGATGAAAAGCGATTTGTGACCCTCGGAAAATAGTCAAGCGTCTCTGACCAACGGGATCACGCGCCAGAGTTTGATGCGTGATCCCATCCTAAACCATATTGAAAAAGAGGTGCACTACCCGGAGCGTACATGGAGGAAAATTACCGTTTCGATGATTTCCAATGAGGGGTGTCACACGCATCTATTTGGAGACTGAGCCGACCGCCGTCCGGCACCAAGTGCTCTCACCAGAGTCGACACGTTCCGCAAGCCCCGATCATGAACCTTGCGGTGCTCTTCCGGAAATTCGAATTCACGCCAGTTGGACCCCAGTTTCTCCGTAGTACCGCAGGAATATCTCGACCCCGGCCGTCACCCGCTCGACGATTTCGGCGTCCGAGAGCGGCGGACGCACGCCGAGCTTGACCTCGAGATTGGAGAAGCCGAGCCAGAGCCCCGTGAGCTGATCCGCAGCAACGGCGATGGATGGCGCCGCGATGAGTCCGTCGGCCGCCGCCTTGTCCAGCAGCCGTTCCAACAGCCGCTGCCCGCGGCCGGGCCCGAGTTCGAAGAACCGGCCCGGCAGGTCGGGGCGGACGGCCTCGAGCGAGGCGATGACCCGGTCCCAGCCGATCAGGTCATGGCTGTTGACGAAGCCGACATAGCGGAGCCCGAACTCCACGAGGGTTGCCTTGCCCACGGTTCCGCGCACGAGGGAGGCGAAGCCGTCCTCCGTGATCGTCCGGTCCGCCTCGCTGCGGATCACGGCCTCGACAAGATCGTCCTTCCCCGCGAAATTCGCGTAGACCGTGCTCCTGGAAACTCCCGCGGCCGCCGCGATCTCGTCTATGGTGACATCGGGCCCCTTGGTCAGCAGCAGCTGCCTTGCTGCATCCAGCAAGGCAGCCAGCTTGGCTCTGTCCTTGGGGCGCCCGCGCGGCCGTTTCGGTTCTGTCATGAGCCCCCGGTCAGCTCTCAGTAGATCATGGAGACCGCGGCGGCGATCATCAGGCCACCAACCACGGCAACGTGCTCCAACGCAATCTGAAACTCGTGCATCGCCTTCTGGCCGTCGAATTTCCAGAACGGGTGGCCAATCGGGATGCACAGAAGGGTGAACACGCCGAGCGCGCCCGCGCCGAGCCAGGCCAGGTCGCCGATATCGGTGATCAGGAGGGTGGCACCGCCGAGCTGGCACAGGATGGTCGCGGCCGCGAAGAGCGCGGGTCGCGGAAGCCCGGCATCGATCATCTCCTGGACGACGGCCCGGAAGTTGAAGACGCCGAAGAGCCCCGCGAGCCAGAAGAACGATGTGAGGACCGCCTTCATGAACATGATCGCATGAGGATGGGTCAGGACGGGAAGGAGTAACTGTTCCATTTCGCTCTCGATTATTTACCGTACTCTCAGGTCTGGTATATATTTTACAGACTGTCGAGTCCGGAAAATGCAGCGCGAGCGCGCGAGCACTGTGCAATGTTCGGGAGTTGCCGCCGAACCTGGCTGCTGAATTTACCGAAACGGGCAGCGGAACCTCGGCACCAGGTTTCGCAGGTCCCGCTTTCGGCCCGCTGGCTTGCCGATTGTTGTAGGGACGTCCAGCGGGCGGCGCAGGTGACGCACCTTGCCTGACTTCACCTGCGGCGCGATCCGGCGCTTTCCGCCGCGCAGGCAGTCATCTCATGCGTCATGACGGCCGGGGCCGCCTAGCCATGCTGGCGCACGCTCAGCCCGCCGTCGATCGTCAGGCAGGCGGCGGTCATGAAACGGCACTCGTCCGAGACCATGAAGACTGCAGCATTCGCGATCTCTTCGGGATCGGCGATCCGTCCGCCGGGATGCAGCGCCATGGTCTCGGCCCGCGCCGCCGCCGGGTCCGGCGCGGCGTTCCACCAGTCGATCACCTTCTGCGTCGCGACATAGCCCGGCGCGATTATCCTGATTGCTCCCAGATTACCGGTATTCGGGCTTGCTGGGCTTGGCGGGCCATCCTCGGGGGCACCGAGGCAGGCATTCCGGGATGGATGTCTCCGGGCTCAGTCTGTCGCGCAATCTGCGCGCTATCTCCGCCGCGATCAAGATACCGGTATTCATTTCCGTTGATCGGCCGTCTAGCGATAGTTTCCCAATAAAATATGGGGCTTCGCCCTCGAAGCGCAAATTATTGCGATCGCTGTGGCAGAGCGCGCCAGCGCCATCTACTCCGACGACAATGACATTTTCCGCTACGCCAAGCAGGCCAAGTTGCCCGTCTACCGGACGATTGACTTGAAACAGCCGCCCGAAGACCCGCAGAAATCCATGGAATTTTGATTGCAGCCCTAAGGCTCCCATGGCGAATACTTGATATTTCGGGGACCATAGACGTTGGCCTTGCTGTAGGAGATCCGGCACGTTCGGCCTCCGATCCCCGGTATCTGGCCAAGTGCATCGGCGCCGCTGGTGTCACGCATGCTGATGAGCCTGTCGATCTCTTCCTGGGTCAGCTCGCCAGTGGCGTTCTGGATGCATCTTGCAAAGTGGGCAAGTGCGGCATTGCGCAACTCGGACCCTTGGCTGCGGTTTTGCGGCGTGAACCTGATAATGCGGTATCGCCCTTGGACTTTAGCCTCGGAAGTGCCGCCGCTCATGTGCGTGAAGGTGTGCTTCTTGGGCCCGGCCGCCTTCTGCGCCTTGCTCAGGCGTCCGCTCCCCGTCTTCACCTCGATCACAAGAATACCGTCGCAGCCGTCCCGCCCCTTGAATGCGATGATGTCGGTTCCCCATCCGCTGTTATTGAAGATCGTAAAAATCTCAGTGTAGCCTTGTTGGAAAAGATCATCACGCACAAACGCTTCCGACCGGTTCCCGGTCTCCTTAGATGCTGACACCGTCGCCTCCAATCTTCCGACCAGCCTTGCGTCGAAGCTAGAGGTTGGCGGGCCACAGGTCCATACGGACTACGCGACCCCCGGCTTGGCAAAACCTGTGCGCCACCGGCGAGGAACTGCATGCTTCGCCCCTATTGGGCTTTGCGCAAGGTGACTAGACTTGGCCGCGGGGCGGGGCCCGATCGGCGCTGATGAATTTTCTAGCGCGTTAGCGGCTGCCGCTCGAGCTATGGCTGAATCTGGGTGACGCGGCTTGATCAGGCCGCGCGGCTCAGCCGCTCCAGATTCACTGTGCTCTGCCACTGTGCCGCAAGTGCCCGCCCCACAGCCTGCCATGGTGATGGCACATGGATTACCGGCCCCAGGCCAGATTTCCGTACCACGGCTCGGCCGGTGAGAGCCCCTTGCACGACATTCGTGCTATGCGCAGCGACAACTCCACTGTAACTGCGAAATTCCGTGGGAAGGTTCGCAAAAGCGGACGCTCGCGAAGCTGCTGCGGCGCTCGCAGATGCCAGAGGTCGTTAGAAAGGCCCAACCGAGCGCGCCACGGATGGAACTCGAAGGCAATCCGATGCCGGGCATGGCCGCCCTCAAACGTGAATTTCCCTTCGTTTTACCGCCGTCGTGCGGATTGATCTGAATCAATGCCCAAGTGAATACGCGGGCTCACCGTATAGCCGCTGGGCGAGGCCTCGATTGTCGAGGGACCGCCACGAAGGGAGGCTCGCCATGACCACAAGACGCGGCTTTCTGGCAGCCTCTGCTGTCGCGGCGCTCGGAACGGCAGTTCCTCCTCGCGTCCATGCAGAGTTCAGCCCCGCGGGCCCTGCAGTGGACGTCGTTCAATCCACCTATGTTCTGGTTCACCCGGATTTGCGCATGCTGGCAGATGTCAGCCCGTTCGACATCACCGCCGAAACATTGCCGCAAGTGCGCGCGGTGGTGAATGCCACTGGTGCCGCAAGAGCCATGCCGGACAAGGTCGAGATCGTGGATGTGCCCGGCAGTCCCGCGAGCTTTCGACTCCTTCGGCCCGAATTGACCCCGGAGGGCTCGATGCCCTGCATTCTCTTCATTCACGGCGGCGGCATGATACTCAATCAGGCGCAAAGCTTTGACGCGTTGTGCTATGACTTCGCGCAGCGAACCGGCGCGCTTGTGGCCAATGCAGAATATCGACTGGCCCCGGAAGCTCCATTCCCCGGCCCGGTGGAGGATTGCTATGCCGTCTTGAGATACCTCCATGATAATGCTGCCGTACTCGGCATTGACCCTGCGCACATTTCGGTGATGGGCCAGTCTGCAGGCGGGGGCCTGGCTGCTGCATTGGCGATCCTCGCCCGTGACCGAGGTGAAGTGCCTGTGAAGGCGCAGTTCCTCATCTACCCGATGCTCGACTATCGCACCGGAACGACGGCAGCGCCTGTCAACAACCTGACCACTGGAGAATTTGTCTGGACCCGAGCCAACACCCGTTTTGGCTGGGACGCGCTGCGTGGCGACTACAAATTGGACGACAGTCGCATCGGTCAGTTCTCGCCTTCCCATGTTCCTTCGACGGCTGGTCTTCCTGCAGCCTTCGTGGCCGTCGGTGATCTGGATCTCTTTCTTGAAGAAGATACCGAATATGTCCTGCGGATGGTCCGTGAACGTGTGCCCTGCGAACTGCACATCTACGCTGGTGCGCCGCATGGGTTCGATATGGTACCCGGTGCCGCATCCGCTAAGGCTCACGATGCCAATCTGAATGCGGCGTTCTCGCGCCTTCTATGAATTGATTTCTTGGGGAGGGTAGTCAGAGTCCGAATTGTACTTCGGGCGTTCATGCCTCCGCAGTTGAAAACTGGTGCGTCCGTATGCTGGTGGCCCGACGCCGCAGCGCCGCACTTCCGCACCGAGCCCTTCCAGAACCCTCACGCCATAAGCCACCGGGCAATCGAGGCTGCAACAGATGGCTACGCCGCTGCGCTGAGATGTTCCAAGAGGATCATGGTACCAATGGTGAGCAGGGCAACCCCTCCAAGGGTCTCTGCGATCCGACCGAAGCGGCCGCCGACGTAGCGGCCGACGATTAGGCCGACCGAACTCATCAGCATAGTCGTCGCGCCGATCGCCATGGCGATGACCAAGATATTCACCTGCAATAAGGCAAGAGAGACCCCTACCGCCATAGCATCGATCGAGGTGCCGATTGCTGTGAAGACCGTAGCCCAGAGTGAGGTGGCGCGAGGTTCATCCTCGGCGCGTGTCCAGGCCTGAAGCGTCATGTGACTACCCACCCCCGCCAGCAATGCAAATGCGATCCAATGATCGACCTCGGCGACATACTGCGAGGCCGCGACGCCGGCCAGCCACCCCAGCAAAGGGGTGATGGCCTCGATCACGCCGAAGATCGCCCCAGTGCGCAAGGTCATCGCGAGGCCGGGACTGTCCTCCGTCGTGCCTTTGCCGACGGAGGCGACGAATGCGTCAATCGACATCGAGATGGCGAGCACGCCAATGGAAAGTGGAGACATGGATGGTTTCCTCGGGGCTGTGCCGGGCGATGTATGGACTCCGCCCGCAGAGCCACTTCGCCACGGTCTTGCAAAACCCGTTGGGTCGGACACGCCACGCGGCTTTCCCGCGAGTATGTTGACGTGCCCCCGCCGCGAAAGCGGTCGCTACTCCCCGATGCCTTCGCATATGGGGCATCTCCTCATAAAAGTCAAATAATATCAATATATTATAATGCATCTCATTCGCAGATGCGCGCCAATAGCAAGCCAGAGAACTGGGCGACATATCATCGGAGTTGGATCAGTTCCGCGTGTCCGCCTCGTCCCGCACTGCCGGCCTCGGATCGTCGGAAATGCTGCGCCGAGGCTCGAACGACCGCTTCAGTGAAGTCGCAGCGCAGCGCTGCCGGTAGCCATGGATGACAGTAAAGGGCCGATCCTACCAGTTGGCGGCGCCCTCGCGAGCGGCCGTTCTGTGCGCACCTCCGTCGGCCAGCGCGCCGGGAATGCTGCGGGCCGGGCCGAGTGACCGCTCCAGGGGAAGCCGCAGCGCGGCGGCGCTGGATTTTGAATGACCGGACTGGGGGGGCGGCGGCGCGCGCCATGGCTTGGCAGCACCTGTCTGCGAACGGCCGGAAACTGCGCTCTTCCGCCGGACAGGAGGGGCCCGGCGACCGGCAGGAAAGGGGGATGCATCCTTGCTGGTGGCAAAGCTGGCCACCTTGTGGTATCGATGCCAACGGTGTCGCAAGGCGGGATAGAACTCCCCCCCTACACCGACGCTCATGCTGTAATCGATATTATGAAAACGAAATAGTTTCGCTCACATGTTTGGATAGTTCGGGCCGTCGCCGCCCTGGGGGGTGGTCCAGGTGATGTTCTGGCTCGGGTCCTTGATATCGCAGGTCTTGCAGTGGACGCAGTTCTGGAAGTTCACCTGGAACTTCGTGTCCGCCCCCTCGCCGATGAACTCGTAGACGCCCGCCGGGCAGTAGCGCGCCGAGGGACCGCCATAGACCGGAAGGTTCACCTTCACCGGGATCGACGGATCGGCCAGCTTCAGGTGCGCCGGCTGGCTCTCCTCGTGGTTGGTGAAGGAGAAGCTCACGTTTGTCAGCCGGTCGAAGCTGAGCACGCCATCGGGCTTGGGATACTCGATGACCTTGTGATCCGCTGCCTTGCCGGTCGCGGCCGCGTCCGACTTGCCATGGCCGATCGTGCCCAGCAGCGAGAACCCCCAGGTGTTGGTCCACATGTCCATGCCGCCCAGAGGGCGGGGTCGCCGAGGATGCGGCGCAGCTGGGTGTCGCGCCGGTAGAGCGCCGCGCCGTGGCGGGCGGCCTCCATCAAGAGGCGCGGCCGGTGCAGGGTTTCGAGCAGGGACATGACGTCGTTCATAGCCGGGGTCCTTCCACAAGTTTGTCCACAGGAAACTTGCGCAGGTTGTCCGGGTGTTGCGCGAGCGCGGAACGGGCGCGCGGTGATGTCGAAAAGGTTTAGGCTTTAGAAACAATACCTAAGAGCATTTACAATTTTAACTGTCTTCTAACTGCCTCAACTGAAGGTTGAAATTGTATTAAGCCCGGTGCCAAGAAATTAACGAGCGGCACCGCAGAAAGGAGGAGACCGTGCGGATGACCGCGCTGCCGAACATCGCCGGAGAGCCCTCGGCCAGGGGGCTGCCCGACGCCGTTGTTCACTATCTGACCCATACCGAGCTCGGACAGTCCATCCGTCAGATCGCGCGCCATGCCGGCTGTCATGCTTCGACCATTTCCAGACAGGTCCGCCGCTTCGAGAGCCGCCGCGACGATCCGCTGATCGACGAAGCGCTGGACCGGCTCGGCCAGCAACATTTCGCCCGGATCGCCCGGACCAAGGCAAGAGAGGAACCCGCCATCATGTCTGCGATGACCAGCATCAAGCAAGAATTCACCGAGGATGCCTGCCGCGAGGCAGAATATCTCCGCGTCCTGCGCCGGCTGGCGGAAAGCGGCGCCGTCCTGGCGGTGGCCAAGGACATGGAACGGGCGGTGGTGATGCGCGACCTGCCCGACGGGGCCTCGGCCCGGACCGCGGTGGTCGACCGCGCCGTTGCCGACGACCGTGATCGTGACTTCGAAGATCTCATTGTACTGCGGGTTCCAGCCTTGTTCGAATTTTCCTTGGCCAAACTGTAATTCCGCGGCCTTCGGCGGCCGCTGTCTCTGACGCTGTTTGGCTTGGGGCTGAGGGGTGCCGTCGGGCACCACTACTCTGCAGAACGTTCTAAACACGGTCCAGCGGGCGAAACAAGCTCAAAAACACGGTGTATCGCACAAATCTTCGGAAAATTGCAGATAATCAGGGGTTGCAGCGCGGTTTCAGCCCTTGCGGGCTGCCACGACGCGGTCGCGCCCGTCGAGATCCGGCAGCACGCACGCGTCGGCGAATCCGCAGGAACGGCACAGCGCCGCGACATCGGGTCCCTGGGCGGCACCGATTTCCAAGAGCACCCGCCCGGCATCAGCCGCAGGTCGGGACGCGGCAGCGGCGCGCGGTCGGGCAGCGCCTTGTCATGGCGGATGTCGAGATAGCCGCCGTCGCGGATATGCGCTGCGAAGAGCCGGAGCTGTCCGCAGGTGCGGCCGCGCTCGCCCTCGAGCCGCGCAGCCGGAAGCCCGGTCTCGGCCATGGCGACCTCGGTCAGGGCCGGGCCGCGGGCCTCGATTTCCCCGGCGATCTTCTCGAGAAAGGCGGCGCGCGCCTCGCGCGTGGTCCAGCCGTATTCGGCAAAGGCCGCGACTGCCGCGGTGACGGCCTCGTTGATCTCGTCGGCACCCCCGGCATAGAAGGCCCCGGCCTCGCCGGTCACCGGGTCGGATTCGAAGAAATTTTCGGAGGTTACCCAGGTTCCGGCAATCAGGTGCTGGCCGGTGAGATGGGTGGCGTCGAGCATGGATCGGACTCCTTGCTGGTCAATCGTGAAACGGTTCCGTGGTCAGGCGGCGCCCCGTCAGGAAGGCATCCGCCACATGGAGAAGCGGCGCGACATCCACGTCGCTGGCGCCTCCGGCGATCAGATGCGCGAAGCGGCGGTAGAGGTCGGGATACTCGCCCAAACCTGCAACCGCTTGCGGCACATCGTCAATTGCAAGTTTCGCGCCGCCCTCGGAGAGCCGCAGCACGCCCTGCGTGGTCTCGGCGAGGATGTCCCAGGTCTGCGGCCCGGTCTGGCGCCAGTCGAATCCGGCCTCGACCGACAGGCCCCCGGCCCCGGCAAAGCGCAGATCGGCGGCGATCGGCTGGGCGCGGTTTTCCGGAAAGGTCAGCTCGGCCGAGGTCAGATGCACCGGCGCGGGCAGGATTTCGGTCAGGATCGAGAGCGCGTTGATGCCCGGATCGAAGACGCCGAGTCCTCCCGGCTCCCAGATCCAGTCCTGGCCGGGATGCCAGTGGCGCACGTCTTCCTTCCAGTCGATGCGGACCCGGCGGATATCCTTCTCCGCAAGCCAGGATTTGGCGGCGGCGACACCCGCGGCATGGCGCGAATGCCAGGTGGCGAAGAGCGTGACGCCCTGCGCGGCGGCAAGATCCCGCAGGTCCAGCACCTCGGAGACCGTCGCCCCCGGGGGTTTCTCCAGCATGACATGGCGCCCGGCGCGGATCGCCTCGGCCGCGTAGTCATAGCGGGCCTGCGGCGGCATGCAGAGCGAGACCGCCGCGATGTCCGGCCGCGCCTGCAGCAGCATGCCGAGCGAGGCGTGGTTCTCGACGCCCTCGACGCCGCCCGCGCGGCTGACCGTGGCGGCGAGATGCAGCGCGCCGTTGCCGCCGATCGCCGGGATATGCTGGTCGCGGGCGATCTTGCCGACGCCCACCAGCGCGATGTCCAGCCTGTCGAGATCAGTGGCTGTCACGGGGAACCTCCCTGCCGCGGCACCCTTTGAGGAAATCGAGATCGGCGCCGGTATCCGCCCCCTCCACATGGGTGCGGAAGAGCCAGTCATAGCCCCCCTTGGGCGCATCCGCCGCAGGTGTCCAGGCGGCAAGCCGCGCGGATAGCTCCGCCTCGGGAATGTCGAGATGGAGGCGGCGCGCCTCGACGTCGATTTCGATCATGTCGCCGGTCCGCACCACGGCGAGCGGCCCGCCGACCGCGGCCTCGGGAGACGTGTGCAGGATGACGGTGCCATAGGCGGTCCCGCTCATGCGCGCGTCGGAGATCCGGACCATGTCGGTGATGCCTTTCCTCAGGACCTTCGGCGGCAGCCCCATGTTTCCGACCTCGGACATGCCGGGATAGCCCTTGGGACCGCAGTTCTTCAGCACCATGACGCAGGTCTCGTCGATGTCCAGTGCCTCGTCGCCGATCTTCGCCTTGTAGTCGTCGATATCCTCGAAGACCACGGCGCGGCCGCGGTGCCTCATCAGATGCGGGCTGGCCGCCGAGGGCTTCAGCACGGCGCCCTTGGGCGCGAGGTTGCCCTTGAGCACCGCGATGCCGCCCGAGGCGGTCAGCGCCTTTTCCACCGGCAGGATCACGTCCTCGTTCCAGTTGACCGCGTCCTTGACCTCGTCCCAGACGGTGTCGCCCGAGACGGTCAGCGCATCCTTGTGGAGCATCCCCGCCTCGCCCAGCCGCTTCAGGATCACCGGCAGGCCGCCCGCGTAGAAGAACTCCTCCATCAGGTACTTGCCCGAGGGCATCAGGTTGACGATGGTCGGCACGTCGCGGCCAAGCCGGTCCCAGTCATCCAGGCTGAGATCGACGCCGCAGCGCCCGGCCATGGCCAGCAGGTGGATCACCGCATTGGTCGAGCCGCCGATGGCGCCGTTGACGCGGATGGCGTTCTCGAAGGCCTGCTTGGTCATCACGTCCGAGGGCTTGAGGTCGTCCTTGACCATCTGCACGATGCGCCGCCCGGTCACCTGCGCCATGACGCGGCGGCGCGCATCCACCGCCGGGATCGCCGCGTTGCCCGAGAGCGCCATGCCCAGAGCCTCGGCCATCGAGGCCATCGTCGAGGCCGTGCCCATGGTGTTGCAGGTCCCCGAAGAGCGGCTCATCGCCTGTTCCGCCTCGAGGAAATCTTCCTGGCTCATCTTGCCGGCCTTGATGTCCTCGGACATCTGCCAGAGCGCGGTGCCCGAGCCGACGCGCTCGCCGCGGAACCAGCCGTTCAGCATCGGCCCGCCGGTGACCACGATGGACGGGATGTCGGTCGAGGCCGCGCCCATCAGGAGGCTCGGCGTGGTCTTGTCGCAGCCGACCAGCAGCACCGCGCCGTCGATCGGCTGGGCGCGCATCACCTCCTCGACCGCCATGGCGGCGAGGTTGCGGTACATCATCGCCGTCGGGCGGAAGGTGTTTTCCGAGGCGCTGAACACCGGCACTTCCAGCGGGAAGCCCCCGGCCTCCCAGACGCCGGCCTTCACCTTCTCGGCCAGCTCGCGCAGATGGCCGTTGCAGGGGGTCAGGTCGGACCAGGTGTTGAGTATGCCGATGACGGGGCGGCCGTCAAAGAGATCATGGGGATAGCCCTGGTTCTTCAGCCAGCCGCGGTGGTAGATGTTGTCGCGCGAGGTGCCGCCGTACCATTCCTGGCTGCGCAGGCGGCGGGGCCATTCGGCCTTCGTGAACGTCATGTCTTCCTCACAGGGTCCTGATTTCCGCCCGGCCCGGTTCCGGGGCGGTCTGTTGCAGCGGGTTGCGCAGCGGCAGTCCGAAGGGCGCGGCCTCGATCTCGAACAGGTCGCCCTCCTCGGTCTTCACGCCGTCGCCGAAGCTGAGCGTCGCGGTGCCGAACATGTGGACATGCACGTCGCCCGGCTGGCGGAAGAGCCCGTATTTGAAATGGTGGTGCTCCAGGTTGGCGAGCGAATGGCTCATGTTGGCCTCGCCCGACAGGAACGGCTTCTCGAAGACGATCTCGCCCGCGCGGCGGATGCGCGAGATGCCCTCGATGCTGTCGGGCAGATCGCCGATCAGCAGCTCCGGTCCGATGGCAGCCGGGCGGAGCTTGGAATGCGCCAGCCACAGGTAGTTTCCCCGCTCTGTGACGTGGTCCGAGAACTCGTTGGCCAGCGCGAAGCCGATCCGGAAGGGCGTGCCGTCCGGGCCGATCACATAGACGCCGGCGATCTCGGGCTCCTCGCCGCCATCTTCGGCGAAGCCGGGCGAGACCAGCGGCTTGCCGGGCGCGACCAGCGCGACGCCATTGCCCTTGTAGAACCATTCGGGCTGGGCGCCGGGATGGCCGTTCTCCGGCTTGCCGCCCTCGATCCCCATGCGGAACATCCGCATCGAGTCGGTCTCGTCATCGGCCTTGGCATGCATCGCCGCGCGGGTCGAGGCGCTGCCCAGATGGGTCAGCCCGGTCCCCGTGAGATGCAGATGCGCCGGATCGGGATGGGTCAGCGGCGGCAGCAAAAGCCCGCGGTCATAGAGCTGAGCCAGGTCGACGGCCGCGCCGACCCCCAGTGCCGCGATCCGGTCCTTCAGGCTGTCGCCCTGGGCGATGCAGTCCATCGCCAGCGCATAGAGGGTGTCTTCGGAGCGCAGCTCGTAGGCCTCGGTTCCCTCGCGGACGACGATCTGCGGCCGCCCGTCCTTCAGATATTGCGACAGGAGCATGGCTCAGCCTTTCTTCTTGTTCATGACATCGAAAATCACGGCGGCCAGCAGGACGAGGCCCTTGATGCATTGCTGCCAGTCGATCCCGATGCCGAGGATCGACATGCCGTTGTTCATGACGCCCATGATGAAGGCGCCGATCACCGCGCCGACCACGGTGCCCACGCCGCCCGACATCGAGGCCCCGCCGATGAACACGGCGGCGATCACGTCGAGCTCGAAGCCGAGCCCGGCCTTCGGCGTCGCGGTGTTCAGCCTTGCCGCGAAGACGATGCCCGCGAGCCCCGCCAGCAGGCCCATGTTGGCGAAGGTCAGGAAGGTCAGCCGCTGGGAGTTGATGCCCGAGAGCGAGGCGGCCTTCTCGTTGCCGCCGATGGCGTAAATGCGGCGGCCGATCGTGGTCTTGGAGGTGAGGAAGGAATAGATGCCGATCAAGAGCGCCATGACGATGAAGACATTCGGCAGCCCGCGGAAATCCGCCATCAGGAAGCTCATCCAGACCAGCGCCAGGAAGATCATGCCGTTCTTCGCCGCGAAAAAGGCGAAGGGCTCGTCCTCGACGCCCGCGGCCTCGTGGCGGCGACGGGTGCGCACCGCCATGACCAGCAGGCCGGTCGCCACCGCAATGCCGATCAGCAGCGACAGCAGGTTGAAGCCGTCGACACCGAAGGGATCGGCGATGAAGCCCGACGCGATCAGGCGGAAGGCGGGCGGGAACGGACCGACCGACTGGCCCTCGAGGAGCGCCAGCGTCAGCCCCTTGAAGACCAGCATCCCCGCCAGCGTCACGATGAAGGACGGGATGCGGTAATAGGCGACCCAGAAGCCCTGCGCCATGCCGATCACCGCGCCGACGCCGAGGCAGAGGATCCCGGCAATCGGCCAGGGGATGCCCCAGTTGACGATCATCACGGCGGCAACCGCGCCGACGAAGCCCATGACGGAGCCGACCGAGAGGTCGATATGGCCCGCGACGATGACAAGGAGCATGCCGATCGCCATGATGACGATGTAGCTGTTCTGCAGGATCAGGTTGGTCAGGTTCACCGGTTTCAGCAGGATGCCGCCGGTGGCGACCTGGAAGAAGGCCATGATCGCGACCAATGCGATCAGGATGCCGTATTCGCGCATGTGTTTCTTCAGGTAGCCCATGATGTCGGCCTTCCGGCTGCCGCCGTCCATGCCCGGGCCCGTGGTTGTATCGGTCATGTCCGGTCCCCTGCGGATTTGATGATGGTCGCCATGATGCGTTCCTGGCTGGCCTCACTGGTGGGCATTTCGCCCACGAAGCGGCCTTCGTTCATGACATAGAGGCGGTCGGTGACGCCCAGCAGTTCGGGCATTTCCGACGAGATGACGATGACGGCCTTGCCCGCCGCGGCCAGTTCGCGGATCACGCAGTAGATTTCATACTTCGCGCCCACGTCGATGCCGCGGGTCGGCTCGTCGAGGATCAGCACGTCCGGATCGGCAAAGAGCCATTTCGACAGCACCACCTTCTGCTGGTTGCCGCCCGAGAGGTTGACGGTCTCCTGCTCGATCGAGGACGACTTGATGTTCAGCCGCTTGCGGTAGAGCTCGGCGACCTCGGCCTCGCGGTGGCTGTCGACCACGATGCCGTTCGCGATGCTCTCGAGCTTGGCCAGCGGCACGTTGCGGCGGATCGTGTCGTCGAGCACCAGGCCATAGCCCTTGCGGTCCTCGGTGGCATAGGCAAGCCCGGCATTGATCGCCTGGCGTACCGTCTTCATCTCGGCGGGCCGCCCGCCGATCTCGACGCTGCCCGAGATGTTCTGCCCCCAGCTGCGGCCGAACAGGCTCATGGCAAGCTCGGTGCGCCCTGCCCCCATCAGCCCGGCGATGCCCAGCACCTCGCCCTTGCGGACCTCGAAGCTGACATTGTCGACGACCTTGCGCTCGGCATGGAGCGGATGGTGCACGGTCCAGTCCGCGACCTTCATCGCCACTTCGGCCGTGGCATGGGCCACTTTCGGCGGATAGCGGTCGTCGAGCGAGCGGCCGACCATGTCGCGGATGATGCGGTCCTCGCTGACCCCGCCCCTGCAGTCGATCCGGGCGACCGCAGCCCCGTCGCGCAGCACGGTGATGCTGTCGGCGACCTTCGAGACCTCGTTCAGCTTGTGGCTGATCAGGATCGAGGTGATCCCCTTGGCCTTGAATTCCAGCATCAGCTCCAGGAGCTTCTCGCTGTCCTGCTCGTTCAGCGACGAGGTCGGCTCGTCGAGGATCAGGAGCCGCACGTTCTTCGACAGCGCCTTGGCGATCTCGACGAGCTGCTGCTTGCCGAGGCCGAGATCGTCAACCAGCGTCTCTGGATGCTCGCGGCCGAGGCCCACCCGCTCCAGCAGCTCCTTCGCCCTTGCATTGGTCTCGTGCCAGTCGATCACGCCTTTCGTGGCGCGCTCGTTGCCGAGGAAGATGTTCTCGGCGATCGACAGGAGCGGGATCAGCGCCAGCTCCTGGTGGATGATGATGATGCCGATCTCCTCGCTGTCGCGGATCGAGGCGAAGTTCTGCACCTTGCCGTCATAGACGATGTCGCCGGTGTAGGAGCCATGCGGATAGACGCCCGAAAGCACCTTCATCAGCGTGGATTTCCCGGCGCCGTTCTCGCCGCAGAGCGCGTGGATCTCGCCCTCGGCGACCTCGAAGCTCACCTCGTCAAGCGCCTTCACGCCCGGGAATTCCTTGGTGATCCCGCGCATCTCCAGAATGTTGGCCATGATTGTCCCCAGTTCTGCGGGAAAAGCCCCTGCAGGGACGCGCCCTGCAGGGAAGGTCCGGCGCCGCCCGGTGGAGGTTCCGGCGCCGGAAGATGCGGATCACTCGACCTGGTCGCGGGTGTAGTAGCCCGAACCGATCACCACCTCTTCCCAGTTCTCCGCGGTCACCGCGACCGGCGAGAGCAGGTAGGAGGGCACGACCTTGACGCCGTTGTCATAGGTTTCGGTGTCGTTGATTTCGGGCTCGGCCCCGCCGAGGAGCGCATCGACCATGCCGACGGTGACGCGCGCGAGTTCGCGGGTGTCCTTGAAGATCGTCGAATACTGGTCGCCGCGCAGGATCGCCTTGATCGAGGGGATCTCCGCGTCCTGGCCCGAGACGATCGGCATCGGCATGTCGTCGCCCGATCCATAGCCCACGCCCGACAGCGAGGAGATGATGCCGATCGACAGCCCGTCATAGGGCGACAGCACGCCGTTGACGCGCTGGTCGGTGTAGTTGGCGCTCAGAAGGTTGTCCATCCGCGCCTGGGCGACCGAGCCGTCCCAGCGCAGCGTGCCGACCGTGTCCATGCCCATCTGCCCGGAGGGGATCGCGATGTCGCCCGCATCGATCAGCGGCTGCAGCACCGACATGGCGCCGTCGTAGAAGAAATAGGCGTTGTTGTCGTCCGGCGAGCCGCCGAACAGCTCCACATTCCAGGGCTTGGTATCGGGGAAGCGCTCCTTCATGCCGTCGACCAGCGTGCTGGCCTGCTGCACGCCCACCTGGAAATTGTCGAAGGTCGCGTAATAGTCGACATCGCCGGAATCGCGGATCAGCCGGTCATAGGCGACCACCTCGATATCCATCGCCCCGGCATTCGCGAGCGCGTTCGACAGCGTGGTGCCGTCGATCGCCGCGATCACCAGCACGTCGACGCCCTTGGTGATCATGTTCTCGATCTGCGCCAGCTGGTTGGGGATGTCGTCCTCGGCATATTGCAGGTCGGTCTTGTAGCCCGCTGCCTCGAACTGCTCGACCATGCTCTGGCCGTCCGAGATCCAGCGCGCCGAGGATTTCGTCGGCATCGCGATCCCGACATAGCCCTTGTCCTGCGCCATCGCGGTGCCCGCCACGAGAAGGGCGAGCGCGCTGGAAGCCAGCGCACGGGTGAATGAAGCCATCTTGTCTCTCCCTGTGCCCTGACCGGCCCCTTCGTGTCCTCCCCGGGGTGCGGACGGGCTTTCCTGTCCCGCCGGGGCGCGTCTCGGCTGCCTCCGGCCCGCTCTGTTTAGGGTTGCGTTGCCATCACATTCAAATCAGGAATCGGCACTGAGCCATATCATCAGAGGTATATCCCAATGGATCAGGGCGAACGCACCGGCACGCGGGACGATTTCATCCGCCGCGGGCTGCGGTTCTCGCAGCTGCGGCTGCTGGTGGCGCTGAAGGAGACCGGCCAGGTCTCGGCCGCCGCCGCGCAGCTGGCCATCACCCAGCCCGCCGCCTCGCGGCTGATGGCCGAGCTGGAGCGGCTGTCGGAGGCGCGGCTCTATGCGCGCCCCGGCCGGGACGACCCGTTTGCCGTCGAGGCCGAAGGCCGGATGGCCTGGGACCCGGCGGGCTTCGCGGCGCTGCCCCGGGTCGACCTCTCCGCGCTGAAGGTCGCGGCGACCGAGGATTTCGGCTTCGCGCCGACCGAGTCGACCGTGCGCGGCCAGTTCCGCAAGGCTGTCGGGCAGCTTGCCCCGGCCTTCGGCGCGCTGGAGGAAACCGCCCCCGACTGCCGCGCGGCCGACCGCATCTTCGGCGTGCTGCGCGGGATCTCGTTCCTCGGCGTCCATGCCGAACTGCTGGACCGCGCGCCGGAGCACGTCGGCCCGAATGTCCGCGACAATGTCGAGGAGGGCCGCAGCTATTCCGGCGAGGATGTCGCCAAGGCGCTGATCGCGCAGGGCGACTATCACCGCCGCTGGGAGGCGTTCTTCGGCAGCTGGGACGTGCTTGTCAGCCCGGCGATCACCGTCAGCCCGCGGCCCTGGCGCGAGCTCTATCCGACGCAGATCGACGGGGTGCCGACCAAGACCTACTACCACTGGCTGGCGCTGGCCTATGCCACGACCATCGCCGGGCTGCCCTCGATCTCGATTCCCTGCGGCCATGACGCCAACGGCCTGCCCTTCGGGCTGCAGATCGTCGGGCGGCGCCATGCCGACCGGCAGGTGCTGGCCGTCGCCGCCGAGCTCGAAGCGGTGATCGCGGGGCTGCCGGACCTTGCGCCGCGGCGCCCGGATCTGGAGGCGCTGCGCGCTGCGCCGCCGATCTCGCAGGCGGAGGGCTTCCTCAGCTTCGACTGAGACGCATGGCGGCTTCCCGCTGCCGGGGCGGCGGGAAGGGTTCCCCAGAGAGAGCATTTGCGCCATGCAGGGCGCATCGGCGACAAATTGCGATCGGAAGTGTCATGACGCGCGGGCCCAGCCCCTCCGCCGGGACGGACCCGGCATGGTGAAACCGCTTTCTCCCGGACTGACGCGCTTCGGCGGGGCGATGCTGATCTGCGCGCTTGCCGCGGGCATCGGCGGCGAATTCTCGGGCCGGGCCGGGCTTTCGACCCTGGCCGGCATCTTCGCGCTGGCGTCCTGCTTCGGCTTCTGGCCGGGGATCAGCTGGACCAGCCGCGGCTTCATGGCGATCGGCTTCGCGCTGGTCCTGGTTTCGGCGGCCTTCCAGGCCGACTGGGAGCCGACCGTCGTGACCGCCGTGCAGAAGGCCGGGTTCATCGCCGCCTTCTTCACCGCAATCAACGCGATGCGCGCCGCCGCGCAGGGCTCGGAGCCGATCATCGCCTGCGGCCGATTCCTCGCCGCGCAGCCGCCCGGGCGGCGCTATCTGGCGCTGACGGTCGGCGGCCATCTCTTCGGGCTGATCCTGATCTATGGCGGCATCGCGCTCCTCGGCACGCTGGCCACCGAGGCCGCGAACAAGGAGCCTGATGCGGAGATCCGCCGCCACCGCATCCGCCGGATGCTCGTCGCGATCCAGCGCGGCTTCGTCTCGACCCTGCCCTGGTCGCCGCTGTCTTTCGCTTCGGCGATCACGCTGAGTGTCGTGCCGGGCGCGGAATGGGCGCAGGTGCTGCCCTACAGCCTTGCCGGGGTGCTGATGCTCGCCGGGACAGGCTGGGCGCTCGACACGCTGTTCAAGCCGCGGCTGTCGGCCCCGCCGCCGCCGCGCGTCAAGGCCGAGGGCGGCTGGCTGACCCAGATGCGGCCCCTGCTGCTGCTGCTGGCGCTGCTCGGCGGCGCGACGGCGGCGATCCACATGGCGACGGATGTGCGGATCATCGGCGTGGTGATGGCGCTGGTGCCGCTGATCGGGCTCGTGTGGACGGCGTTCCAGACGCCAGGCGGCCGTCCCGATCTTCGCCATGCCGCCCGCACCGCACGCCGTTTTGCCTTTTCCGACATGCCGGGGCTGCGCAACCAGACGGTGCTCCTGGTGATGGCAGCCTTCATCGGCACGGTGGGCGGGCATCTGGCTGCGCCGGTGATGGCGGCAAGCGGGCTCGACCTGACGGTGATCCCGGCACCGCTCCTCCTGGTGCTGCTTTTCTGGTTCGTGCCGCTGACCGGCCAGCTGGGGATGAACCCGATCCTTGCCGTGTCGCTGATCGGGCCGGTGCTGCCCGCGCCCGAATTGCTGGGCGTGACTCCCGCGGCCATGGTGGTGGCGATCACCGCGGGCTGGGCGCTGTCGGGGGCGACCTCTCCCTTCACCGCTTCGACGCTGCTGATCGCGGATTTCGGCAAGGTTTCGGCGCGGCGCGTCGGGCTGATCTGGAACGGTCCCTACCTGCTGGCCAGCGGTGTCCTGCTGTCGGGCTGGATCGTGCTCCTGGCCGTGACCGGCATCTGATCGGGAAAACGCCCCGGAACCGCGAGGCTCCGGGGCGCTGCATTGGAGGGCCGCCCCGTCCGGCAGGCTGCGGGATCAGAGGCCGCCGAGATGGAAGGCCTTGGTCTCGAGATATTCCTCGATGCCCTCCTGCGCGCCCTCGCGGCCGAGGCCGGAGGCCTTGACGCCGCCGAACGGTGCCTCGGCATGGCTGACGGCCCCGGTATTCGCGCCGATCAGGCCGAATTCCAGCGCCTCGCCGAAGCGGAAGGCCCGCGCCATGTCCGAGGTGTAGAAATAGGCGGCCAGGCCGAAGGGCGTGCCGTTGGCGATGGCCAGCGCCTCTTCCTCGGTCTCGAAGCGGAAGACCGGCGCCACCGGGCCGAAGGTCTCCTCGCCCGCCAGCCGCATCTCGGTCGTGGCGTTCCGCAGCACCACCGGATCGGCGAAGCGCGCGTCGAGATCGCGTTTCGCGGTGGCGCGCTCGGCGCCTTTCGCCAGCGCGTCCTCGACATGGGCGTTGATCTTGTCGATCGCTGCCGCGTTGATCATCGGACCGATATCGGTCCCCTCTTCGGTGCCCGCGCCGACCTTCAGCGCGTCGACCTTGGCGGCGAGCTTTTCGACGAAGGCGTCATAGATGCCGGACTGCACCAGCAGGCGGTTGGCGCAGACGCAGGTCTGGCCGCCGTTGCGGAACTTCGACACCATCGCGCCCTCGACCGCGAGGTCGAGATCGGCGTCGTCGAAGACCACGAAGGGCGCGTTGCCGCCGAGCTCCAGCGACATCTTCTTCAGCGTCGGCGCGCATTGCTCCGCGAGCAGCGCGCCGACCCGGGTCGAGCCGGTGAAGGACAGCTTGCGCACCACCGGCGAAGCGGTCAGCGCGCCGCCAATCGCTTCGGGGCGCCCGGTCAGGCAGTTCAGCACGCCCGCGGGGATGCCCGCGCGCTCGGCCAGAACGCAGAGCGCCAGCGCCGAATAGGGAGTGAAGTCCGAGGGCTTGATCACCATGGTGCAGCCCGCCGCGAGGCCCGGGGCGACCTTGCGGGTGATCATCGCGTTCGGGAAGTTCCACGGCGTGATGATCGCGCAGACGCCGACCGGCTCCTTCATGGCGAGGATCTTCTTGCCCTTCACCGGGGAGGGGATGATCGTGCCGTTGATCCGGCGGGCTTCCTCGGCGAACCAGCGCACGAAGGACGCGCCGTAGCGGATCTCGCCGAGCGCCTCGCCGAGCGGCTTGCCCTGCTCGGCGGTCAGGATGCGCGCCAGGTCCTGCTCATGGGCCAGCATCAGGTCGTGCCAGGCCATCAGGATGTCGGCCCGTTCCGCATGGGTGCGGGCGCGCCATTCGACCATGGCGGCCTCGGCCGCGGCAATGGCGGTTTCCGTCTCGGCGGCGGTGCAGTCCGGCATGGTGCCGAGCGCGTCGCCGGTGGCCGGATCGGTCACTTCCATGTCGGGACGGGCGATCCAGGTCCCGCCGATCAGCGCCGCCTCGCGGAACAGATCCGGATCGGCAAGCTGGGCGCGCAGCCCGGGAAGGGTGTCGAGGGTCATGTCTCAGGCCTCCAGGGCGGTCAGGATTGCGGTGGTGATCTCGTCGGTGGAATGGCTGCCCGGGCGGGTGCCGATGCCCTTGCCGGTCGCGTCCTCGATGGCGGCCAGGACGGCCTTGGCCGCATCGGTCTCGCCCAGATGCTCGAGCATCATCGCGCCGGACCAGATCGCGGCGATCGGGTTGGCGATGTTCCGGCCTGCGATGTCGGGGGCGGAGCCATGGACCGGCTCGAACATCGACGGGCCCGAGCGGTCGGGGCAGATATTGGCCGAAGCCGCGAAGCCGAGGCCGCCCTGGATCGCTGCGCCCAGATCGGTGAGGATGTCGCCGAAGAGGTTGGAGGCGACGATCACGTCGAGCTCTTCGGGCGCCATCACCATCTTCGCCGCCATCGCGTCGATATGCATGTGGCTGACGGTGACGTCCGGGTAGTCTGCGGCCAGTTCCTTGGTGACCTCGTCCCAGAACACCATCGAGTATTTCTGCGCGTTCGACTTGGTGACCGAGGTCAGGTGCTTGCGGCGCGCGCGGGCCTGCTCGAAGCCGAAGCGCAGGATGCGCTCGACGCCGGTGCGGGTGAAGACCGAGGTCTCGACCGCGACTTCGTTGTCCTGGCCCTGGTGGACGCGGCCGCCGGCGCCGGAATACTCGCCCTCGGTGTTCTCGCGGATGCAGAGAATGTCGAAGCCTTCCGATTTCAGCGGGCCCTCGACGCCCGGCAGCAGGCGGTGCGGACGGATATTGGCGTACTGGCGGAATTCCTTGCGGATCGGCAGCAGGAGCCCGTGCAGGGACACGGAATCCGGCACGGTGGCGGGCCAGCCGACGGCGCCGAGATAGATCGAGTCGAAGCCCCGGAGCGTTGCGATCCCGTCGGCGGGCATCATCGTGCCGGTCTCCAGGTAGTATTCGCAGGACCAGGGGAAGGTCTCGGTTTCCAGCGCGAAGGAGAATTTCGCCGCCGCCGCATGGAGCACCTTCATCGTCGCGTCGGTCACATCCACGCCGATCCCGTCGCCGGGGATCAGGGCAAGCTTGTAGGTCGTCATTCTCGTCTCCTTGCAGTCGGCCGGACAGGCATTCGGTTCCGGCCCCGATATTATGCGCGTGCGGGCGCGGATGCTGCCGAAGGCGGGGCGGCAAACGGCACGAAACGCTGCGCAGGGCTCTCTGGCGCAGAAGATTGCGCCGCCGCAAGCGCTAACGGAAACGGCTTGACACCGGGGGCGCGCGGGCGCCATTCCTGCCCAAATCGGAGGCAGAGGCTGGACAGATGGGCGCGGGTGAGAAGCTGGACCGGATCGACATCAGGATCCTCGCCGAGCTGCAGAAGAACGGCCGGATCACCAATGTCGAGCTGGCCGAGCTGGTGGCGCTGTCGCCCTCGCCCTGCCTGATGCGGGTGAAGAAGCTGCAGAAGGCCGGCTACATCACCGGCTATTCGGCGCAGATCGACATGGCGAAGCTGGGCGAGACGCTGACCGTCTTCACCGAATTCACCCTGAAGAACCACCGCCAGATCGATTTTGCGCGCTTCCAGGAGGCGGTGGAGAAGATCGACAGCTGCGTCGAATGCCACCTGGTCTCGGGCGGCTACGACTACCTGGTGAAATTCATCACGGCCGGCATCGTCGATTACCAGACGATCATGGAGGGGCTGGTCGAGCGCGACGTGGGCATCGACAAATATTTCAGCTTCGTGGTGATAAAGACCCCCTTCGTGAAGACCCAGGCGCCCTTGAACCGGCTGTTCGGCGACCGGCTCTGAGGCGGGGAGGGGGACCGCCCCCTCCCCGGCCCCTCCCCCGCGCCCTCGCGGAAAGGGCAGGGGGATATACATCCCGCATGTATATCCATGCGCGGAGGGCCGGAGCATGCAGATCGCGAAATGGGGAAATTCGCTGGCCGTGCGCCTGCCCGCCGAGCTGGTGCGCGAGTTGGGGCTGCGCGAGGGCGACGACATCGAGCTGGTCGCGGGCGATGCCGGGCTGGAGGTGCGGCGCCACCAGCGGCCCGAGGAGATCCTCGCCGGGCTGCGCAAGTTCCGCGGACGGCTTCCCGCCGCCGAGCGGCTGGGACGCAACGAGGCGGCCGGGCGCTAGGCGGCGATGCCGGGACGGTTCCTCGACACCAACGTGATCCTCTGCCTGCTGGACGATGGGCCCAAAGCGGAGCGCGCCGAGGCGGTTCTGGCCGGGGGCGGCACGATCAGCGTGCAGGTGCTGAACAAAGCGCTGGTCAACTGCCTGCGCAAGGCGCGGATGACCCGGGACGAGGCGGACGAGTTCCTGCACGGCATCTGCCGGGTCTGCCGCGTGCTGCCGCTGACCGCGGAGGTCCATGACATCGGCCGGGCGCTGGGAGCGCGCTACGGCTTTGCGGTCTGCGAGTCGATAATCGTCGCGGCCGCCCTTGCCGACGGTTGCGACACGCTCTTGAGCGAGGACATGCAGGACGGCCTCCTGGTCGAGGGCCGCCTGCGCATTTCCAATCCCTTCGCCTGATCAGCCCGCGCGGTCGAGCCCCGCGAGCCAGCCGGTATCGAGCTGCGGCACCGAGGAGATCAGCAGCCGCGAATAGGGGTGCTGCGCATCCGCGGCCATCCGTGCGGCGGGCAGCTGTTCGACCACCTCGCCCTTCAGCATCACCAGCACCTCGTCGCAGATTGCCTCCACCGTCGAGAGGTCGTGGCTGATGAACATGTAGCTCAGGCCCAGCTCGCTCTGCAGCTCCTTCAGCAGGTCGAGGATCGCGGCGGCGACCACCGTGTCGAGCGCCGAGGTGATCTCGTCGCAGAGGATCAGCTCGGGCTCGGCGGCGAGCGCGCGCGCGAGGTTGATCCGCTGCTTCTGTCCGCCCGACAGTTCGCCCGGCAGGCGGTGGCGCATGGCGGCGGGCAGGTGCACCATGTCGAGAAGCTCCGCGACCCGCGCCGCCTTCGCCCGTCCCGACAGCCCGTGATAGAAGGCCAGCGGCCGCGACAGGATCGCCTCGATCGATTGCGCCGGGTTCAGCGCGGTGTCGGCGAGCTGGAACACCATCTGGCAGCGGCGCAGCTGGTCCTTGCTGCGTGACTGCAGGTCGGGGCGCAGCTCGGCCCCGTCGAATTTCATCGCGCCGCGATAGGCGGGCAGGATGCCGGCCACGGCGCGGGCTAGGGTCGACTTGCCGGATCCGCTTTCGCCGATCACGCCGAGGTTCTTGCCGCGCTCGATCCGGAAATTCACGTCCTTGAGGATCTTCACGTCCGGCTCGCCCTTGCGGACCGCGCCATAGCCCGCGAAGAGGTGCTCCACCTGCAGGATCGGCGCCTCGTTCGGCGCCTTGTCGCGCGTGGCCGGGACATGCGGCACCGGCTCGAAGGCGGCCAGGAGCGCCTTGGTATAGGGATGCGCGGGACGGTGCAGGATGTCTTCGGTGCCGCCCTCTTCCTGGATCTCGCCGCCCTTGAGCACGATGATCCGGTCGGCGACCTGCGCCACCACGGCAAGGTCGTGGCTGACATAGACCCCGGCGATGCCGCCCGCGGCCATCACCGACTTGAAGGCCTTGAGGACTTCGATCTGGGTGGTCACGTCGAGCGCGGTGGTCGGCTCGTCGAAGATCACCAGTTCCGGATCGCCGATCAGCGCCATGGCGGCGGCAAGCCGCTGCAGCTGCCCGCCAGAGACCTGGTGGGGATAGCGCGTGCCGATCGTGTCGGGATGGGGCAGGGCGAGCGCGCGGAAGAGCTCCACCGCCTTCTTCTCGGCCTCGGCCTTCGGCATCAGTCCGTGGATGTCGGTGATCTCGATCACCTGCTCCATGATCCGCTTCGACGGGTTGAAGGCGGCCGCAGCCGACTGGGGAACGTAGCTGACCTCGGTGCCGCGCAGATGGGCGCGGGCGCTTTCGCTCATCGCGGCGACGTCATGGCGGCCGACGCGGATCGAACCGCCGGTGATCGCGCAGCCGGGGCGGCAATGGCCCATCAGCGACAGCGCGGTCGTGGTCTTTCCCGAGCCGGATTCGCCGATCAGCGCGACGATCTCGCCGGGATGGATGTCGAAATCGAGGCCCTTGATGATCTCGACCTTGCGCCCGGCATCGGTGACGGCGCCGATGCGCAGGTCGCGGACGGAAACGAGGGGCTGCTGCGTCATCATTCGCTCCTGTCGCGGATCTTCTTGGGAAGGTTGTCGATGAACATGTTGACCGAGATGGTCAGCGTGGCGATGGCGATGCAGGGGAAGATCACGGCGGGCGCGCCGAGGGACAGGCCCTCGATGTTCTCGCGCACCAGCGCGCCCCAGTCGGCATTCGGCGGCTGCACGCCGAGGCCGAGGAACGACAGGCCCGACAGCAGCAGCACGATGAAGACGAAGCGCACGCCGAGATCCGCCAGCACCGGCCCGAGGATGTTCGGGAAGATCTCGCGGAAGATCAGGTAGGGGGTGCGTTCGCCGCGGGCGCGGGCGACGGTGACGAAATCCATCGCGTTGACATTGACCGACAGGGCGCGGGCGAAGCGGTAGGCGCCGGGCAGGTAGATCGCTGCGAGCGTCAGCACCAGCACCGGGATCGACGAGCCGACCGCGGCCACGACCACGAGCCCGAAAAGCAGCGAGGGGATGCCGTTGAAGGCGTCGAGGAGCCGCGACAGCAGCGTGTCGAAGATCCCGCCCATCACGGCGGCGACCATGCCGAGGATCACGCCGCCCGCGCAGGCGACGAAGACCGCAGCCAGAGAGATGCCGACAGTGTAGCGCGAGCCCACCAGGATGCGGCTGAGAACGTCGCGGCCCAGATAGTCGCTGCCCAGCCAGAACTGGCCGCTCATCGGGCCGAAATAGTCCCAGTCGGCGATCTCGCCGATCGGATAGGGGGCGATCATCGGCGCGAAGATGGCGACGAAGGCCCAGAACAGGATCATGGCGAGGCCGATGCGGCCGACCCAGTTGAAGCGCCAGGTCGGGCCGGTGCCGCCCGGGCGCGGGGATGTGCGGAGAACGGAGATCATCGGCGCAGCCTCGGGTTGGACAGGATGGCGGTCAGGTCGGCGATTGTGATCAAGAGCAGGTAGCTGACGCAGAAGATCATCGCGCAGGACTGGATCAGCGGCAGGTCGCGGGTGGAAACCGCGTCGACCATCAGCTTGGCGACGCCCGGATAGTTGAAGATCGTCTCGACGATGATCACGCCGCCGACGAGATAGCTGAGCGACAGCGCGACCGCGTTGGCGATCGGACCGAGCGCGTTCGGCAGCGCATGGCCCAGCACCATGCGGCGGCGCGAGGCGCCCTTGAGCAGGGCCATTTCGACATAGGGGGTGTTGATCGTCTCGATCACCGCGGCGCGGGTCATGCGGATCATCTGCGCCGAGACCACGAAGCCCAGCGTGATCACCGGCATGGCATAGGCCTTCAGCATGGCGCCGAAGGAGCCTGCCTCGGCGCCGTAGGACAGCGCGGGAAGCCAGTTCAGCCAGACCGCGAAGATCAGCACGGCGAGCGTGGCGACCATGAATTCCGGCACCGAGATGACCGAGATGGTCAGGATCGAGACGGCGCGGTCGAAAAGCGAGCCCTGCCACATCGCGGCGCCGATCCCCAGCGCCAGCGCCAGCGGCACCGAGATCGCCGTGGTCACCGCGGCAAGCCGCAGCGAGTTCGACAGCCGGTCCGAGATCAGCTCGGCGACGGGGATGTTGCTGACATAGGACATGCCGAAATCGCCGGTGGCGAGCCCGCCGAGCCAGGACAGGAAGCGCCAGATCGCGGGCTCGTCGAGCCCCATCGCCTGGCGCAGCCCGGCCACGGCCTCTTCGGTTGCGGCCTGGCCGAGAAGGACCTGGGCGACATCGCCGGGCAGCAGTTCGGTGGCGAAGAACACCGCGAAGGATACGATGACCAGCGTCACCGCCGCGATGCCCAGCCGCTGGGCGATCAGGATGTAGAAGGTCAGGGATCGGGGCAAGGCGCGCCTCCTGCGGTTGAGGGGGAGGCCGCGGGTCAGGCCCGCGGCGCCGGGGTTGCTCGGATCAGGCGGCGAGCCAGACATATTCCGCGAAGGCGCAGCCCATCAGGCCGCCCAGCGGGTTGTCCTTCATGCCCTGGAGCTTGTCGGTGAAGCTGTCGATGTTGCCCATGTAGGCGGGGATGATGGTCCCGGCTTCCTTCGACACCATCGCCTGCAGATCCCAGTAGATCTCCTTGCGCTTGGCCTCGTCGGTCATGCCGCGGGCCTCTTTCAGCTTCGCGTCGAACGTTTCCGACTTGTACTGGCTCTCGTTCCAGGGCGCATCCGAGGCGTAGAGCAGCGAGAACAGGATGTCCGGGGTCGGGCGCGGGTTGATATGGCCGAAATGCACCGGCGCCTTCAGCCAGTAGTTCGACCAGTAGCCGTCATTCGGCACCCGGTCGACGGTCAGCTTCATGCCGATCTCCGCACCGGCCTGCTGCACGATCGTCGCCATGTCGACCGAGGAGGCCGCCGCATCCGAGGCGGTCATCGGGATCTCGGTGCCCAGCAGCCCGGCCTTCTCGAAGGCGTGCTTGGCGCGTTCCGGATCGTAGGCGGGGGCCTCGAGCTCGGTGTTGTAGTAGCGGTTGTTGGTCGGCACCGGCTGGTCATTGCCGATATCGGCATAGCCTCGGAGGATCGATTTCTGGATCATCTCGCGGTTGATCAGGTGCTTCATCCCTTCGACGAAGCCGGCCTTGGCGCCCGGTTCCAGATCGAGCCGGATGTTGAGGTTGGTGTAGTTGCCCGCGGTGGTCACGTAGTTGGTGATGCCGGGCTTGCCGTCGAGCATCCGCATCGAGCGCGGGTTCATCTTGGCGGCCAGATCGATGTCGCCGGACAGCAGCGCGTTCATCCGCGCGTTGTTGTCGGAGATCGCGAAGAACTCGATCGAGTCGAGATAGGGGCCTTCGGGCTTGAAGTAGTTCGGGTTCTTCGTGCCGATCGACCGCACGCCCGGCTCGAAGGTCTCGCAGGTGAAGGCGCCGGTGCCGTTGGCGGTGGTGAAATCCGAGGTGCCCTCGGCGAGGATCATGAAGTGGTGCAGCGCCAGGATGGTCGGCAGGTCGGCATTCGGCTCGGCCAGCACGATCTTGACGGTCAGGTCGTCGACGGTGTCGATCTCGGCCATCTGCTGGGCGATCGCGTTGACCTTCGAGCCCGTGGCCGGGTCGAGATGGCGTTTCAGCGACCAGACCACGTCGGCGGCCGACAGCGTCTTTCCGCTGTGGAAGGTGACGCCGGATTTCAGTTTGATCTGCCAGGTCTTGGCGTCGGCGGTCTCGACGGCCTCGGCCAGCTCCATCTGCGGCAGGCCGGTCTCGTCGAGGAAGGTCAGGCGGTTGTAGAAAGAGCAGGCGCGGACATAGTCCGTGGTGTTCGAGGCCTTGGCCGGGTCGAGCGTGTCGGCGGTCGAGGAGGACCAGCCGGCCGCGCGCAGGGAGCCGCCGGAAACCGGCGTGGCGGCGACGGCGCGGGTCGCGGAGCCCAGCAGCGTCGCGCCCCGGCATAGCCGAGCACCGGCGCGTCCTCTTCGGGCGCGGGCGCGGCCGCCTCGAACATCATCAGCCGCAGCGTGATCCGCGTGCCCTCGCCCTCGCGGCTCTCGACCGACAGCGTGCCGCCCATGATCTCGACCAGCAGCTTGGTGATGGTCAGGCCCAGGCCGGTGCCCGGCACCGCCTCCGCCGCCGCCGAGCTGCCGCGGTCGAAAGGCTGGAAGATCCGCTCCAGATCCGCCTGCGGGATGCCGATCCCGGTATCGAAGACCTCGATTTCGAGAGTCGAGCCGCGATAGGCGGCGCGCATCCCGGCCTCGCCTTCGGCGGTGAACTTCACCGCATTGGCCAGCAGGTTGATCAGCACCTGGCGCAGCCGCTTGCGGTCGGCCATGACATGGCGCGGCAGCCGTCCGCGGCGCTCGTAGGAGAAGCCGATCCCCTTGGCCCCGGCCTGCAGGCGGAACATGCCGGCGAGCTGGTCCAGAAGCTCGGGCAGCGCGATGCGGTCGCGCGCCAGCACCAGCGTGCCGCTTTCGACCCGCGAGATGTCCTGAAGCCCGTCGATCAGGTCGGTCAGGTGCTCGGCGCTGCGGCGGATCACGGCCGTGGCGGTGGCTTGCGTCTCCGGCGCGCGCTCCATCAGCTGGGCATAGCCGAAGATCGAGTTGAGCGGCGAGCGAAGTTCGTGGCTGAGCCCGGTCAGGAAGCGCGACTTGGCGAAATTCGCCGCCTCCGCCGCCTCGCGCGCCGCCTGCGCCGCCTCGTCGGACGCACGGCGGCGGGCGTTCTCGTCGGAAAGCGCCCGGGCCTGCATCTCGAATTCGTCCTCGACGGCGCGGCGGCCTTCGGCATTCAGCACGAGGAACCAGGCGACCAGCCCCGCGAGGATCGCGAGCACGGCGAAGACCGCCCACTGGCCGGCGTGGCGCTCGTCTCGGCGGCGATGCTCTGGCTCTGGCTTCCGGCCTCGCGCAACTTCCGCCCGCGCCGGGCCCGGCTCGGTCCGGCGATGGCGGCCTATCTGATGCATCTGGCCACTCCCGGCCTGCGCGAGGCGGTGCTGCAGGGCTTCCTGCTGATGGCCTGCTTCGTCGCCTTCTTCAACGTGATCGGTTTCCACCTGCTGTCGCCGGAGATGGGCCTCGGCCAGCATGCCGTCGGGCTGGTCTCGATCGCCTTCCTGCCCTCGACCTATGCTGCCGTGGCAAGCGCCCGTGCCGCCGAGCGCTTCGGCCGCCGCCGCGCCGCGCTGGTCTGCACCGGGCTGGCGATGGCCGGGGTGCTCTTGACGCTGCTGCCGCGGCTCCATCGTCGCGCGCGACGCGGCGGGCGTGCCGCAGGTCGGGCCGCGCTCGGCCGGGTCCAATCCGGGGCCGGTCTGCTACGGCAATGGCGGCACCGAGCTGACTGTCACCGACTGCAACCTGACGCTGGGCTATCTCAACGAAAACTCGATCGCGGGGGGCGAGATGCAGCTCGACCGAGCCGCCGCCGTCGCCACCTGCGACACGCAGCTGGCCGGGCCGCTCGGCAAGGCGCCGGAAGAGGCCGCGCATGGCGTCTTCACGCTTTCCTGCATGACGATGATCCAGGCGATCCGAGCGGTCACGACCGAACGCGGCCAGGATCCGCGCGATTTCGCGGTCTTCGCCTTTGGCGGCAACGGCCCGCTCTTCGCCGCCGGGATTGCCGAAACGCTGGGCTGCGGCAAGGTCATCGTGCCGCCCGCGCCGGGCGTGTTCTCGGCACTCGGCCTGCTCTGTGCCGAGATCGAGATCCACAAGTCGCGCAGCTTCCGCCGGTTGCTCGACGGTGCCGCCGTGAAGGATGCGCAAGCCGCGCTGGCCGAGATGGCGGTTCTGGCCGAGGCCGAGGCGCAGCGCTCCGGCGGGCGCCTGACAGCGACGGCGCGGATGCGCTATGCCGGGCAGAGTTCGGACCTGCTGGTCCCCTTGGGCGATCCCGCGCAGCTGACCGAAGCCGCGATGCGCGCCGTCTTTACCGCCGAGCATGACGCGGTCTTCAAGTTCACCGCGCCCGAGACCGAGCCCGTGCGGATCACCGCGATCGAGCTTTGCTACGCGCTGCCGGTGGGCCGGCTCGACCCGAACCGGCGGCGGCTGGCGAGGGGCGCGCTTGGCAAACGGATGGGCGTCCGAGGGGGCCGGCATGCGGCGGCTATCGACGGCTTCTCGATGCCAGGAAGGCCTCCGCCGCAATGAGCAGGAAGGGCGATTTCCCCGAGTTCAAGCTGGTCCGCCTCGGCGGATCGCACGGTCCGGGGGGCCGTGCGACGGCGCCGGGCGACCCATGGAGAGCGCCTCCGGATCGCCGAAGGACGCGTTGGTCCGCCGCCCCAAGTTCCGGTCACGCCAGGAGGCGAAAGCCGCGCTATTCGAATGCATCGAATCTCCTGCAACCGGCAGCGCCACCTCTCCGGCATCGGCGGCCGGACCCCTGCGCAGGCCAGGATCGACATGGCCCCCATTGTGGCCGCATCGTGCATGTCGGCCCCGTCCGGGAGCCGGGGAAAGGTCAGGGCATCGGAAGGATGCAGAGACCGATCCTCCGGACTGGCCTCCGTATGGTCAGGCGGTCCCGGAGCCGATCTAGGGGATGCGACGGTCGCCGGGCCGGAGGCAGAACATGGCATGCATCGGACGGTGATCGACACTTGGAACGGGTAGGCGGCGCCACCGGTCGGGGGCGCGCGCCCCGCATGCAGGCGATCGAGGGGGATGCGCAAGGTCTCTTCCAGCAAGCGCGAGGCAAAAGCTGCCGCTCCGGCATGCAAGATCGGGCGCAGGCCGTCCCCCTGTCCGGCTTGATGCAACCGCTTCATATCCGGTTCCAGCCCCCGGCCTGCTGCGCCCTTTCCGGTTCGAAAGCGGGCGCCGCATCACACGCGTTGGCTCCCGCCGCCAATGGAAGGAGTGCTTGCGCTTTTCTGCCTGCCGGAGAGGCCGCCGAAAGACCTTGGGCCAGAATCCAGAAACTGTCCGGAGCAGCACTTCCGGCGGGGTGCAGATCATTGACGCCCAGACCAAGGGCGAGACGGAACGTCGGTCGGCCATCTGCCGACGGCCTGGAAACGGCGGTCGAATTCAAGAGAGGCGCGCATCATCGCGGCGCTGGATGAAGGCAGGGCGAAGACACCCGGGACAGCGGCGGCCGCTCCGGAGAGGCTGCTGCGGACCGGGCGCGGAACGCGGAGCGGACTCGTCCACCGCATGCGCGCGGCTGCTTGAGGAGCTGTCGCAGGCCTGAGGCCGACTTCGTCCGCCGCGCCTTCGAAGGCAGGCGCAGGTGCGCGCTCGTGCCCCCCCCCGGAGGCGGGGATCATGATCGCAGGACTGACGGCAAAGGGTCAGGCTCCGGCTTCCGCGGCAGCATCTGCCTCTTGGGTCGAACGCGATCAGGCCGCGGCAAAGTCCCGGCGACGGTGCCGACCTGTGGCCATGGACGCGACGATGGTTGCGATGAGCCTCGCCCAAATGGCTCGTAGGCGGGCGAGGATCTTGCGGAGCGCCCGGAGCTGAAGCGGCTCCTCCCCGGCGGCAGCCATTCCGCAGCCTGCCTGCTGCGCGGCCGGAACTGATCCGGCCCCGGCGGGCGAAACCGGCCCGGCCGCAGGTCCCCTGCGGCCGGGCCGCTGCGTTTTCCGGACACGCAGCGCCCATGAAGCCGCCACTCCGCCGGAATTTGCTTAATAAATCATCACGTCGTGGCATTTAAGTACTTTGACATGACATTACAGTACATTTTGCGCAAAAGGTCCGGTACCAAGACCCATGACCGGCCCGGAGGACCCCGCCATGACCACGCCCCTCGATCTCGCCATCCGCAACGCCACCGTTGCCACCAGCCGGGACGTGACGCAGATGGATATCGGCATTGCCGGCGGGCGCATCGTGCAGCTCGGCCGGGTCGGACCTGCCGCGGAAGACGTCGATGCCAGGGGGCTGATCGTGACGCCGGGCGGCGTCGACACCCATTGCCATCTCGACCAGGTCGAGCCGGGCATGGGCAACGGCGCGGAAACGCTGGCGACCGGCGGCCGCTCGGCCCTGGCGGGCGGCACCACCTCGGCAGTGTCCTTCCTCGGGCAGATCCCGGACCACAGCCTAACCGAGGTGCTGCAGGAAAGCCTGCGCCGCGGCGAGGCGTCCCGGATCGACTATTCCTTCCACCAGATCATCAATGACGCGACGCCCGAGGTCATGGCCGAGGTGCCGCAGATCATCGAGCGCGGCATCCGCAGCCTCAAGGCCTTCCTGACCTATGACGCGGCGCGGCTGAACGATGCCGAATTCCTCGAGGTGCTCGAGGCCGCGCGGCGCGGCGGCGCCATGGTCGCGGTGCATTGCGAGAATTACCACGCCATCGGCTGGCTGACGAAAAAGCTGCTGGCCGACGGCCGCACCGGGCCGAAATACCATGCCTGGTCGCGGCCCAAGGTGGTCGAGCGCGAGGCCACCTACCGCGCGATCTGCCTCGCGGAACTGACCGGCACGCCGATCCAGGTCTTCCACGTCTCCTGCGCCGAAGTGGCCGAGGAAATCGCCCGCGCCCAGGCACGCGGCGTGAAGGTCTGGGGCGAGACATGCCCGCAATACCTGGTGCTGAGCGAGGACGACATGGACCGCCCCGGCCAGGAGGGCGCGGGCTTCATGTGCAGCCCGGCACCGCGCAGCAGGGCCGACCAGGAGGGGATGTGGGACATGATCCGCCGCGGCGTGATCGATGTCGTCTCCTCGGACCATTCCGCCTTCAACCTGACCGGGAAGAACGGCAAGGACGCAGCCGGACCGGAGGCCAGCTTCGCCGAGATCCCGAACGGCGTGCCCGGCGTCGGCGCGCGGATGCCGATCGTCTTCTCCGAAGGCGTCTCGAAAGGCCGGATCACGCTCGACCATTTCGTCCGCCTGACCGCCGCCAATCCCGCGAAGCTCTACGGCCTGGCGCCGCAGAAGGGCGACATCGCGATCGGCGCCGATGCCGACCTGGTGCTGTGGGATGCAGGCCGCAAGGTGACGCTGGACAACGCCGTCATGCAGCACGCGGTCGATTACACCCCCTATGCCGGGCTCGAGGTCACCGGCTGGCCGGTCGCCACCTATCTGCGCGGGACGCGCGCGATGCAGGACGGCGAAGTGCTGGCCCCCGAGGGCGCCGGCCGTTTCCTGCCGCGCGGCCGCTACAAGCTGGCCGAGCCCTCCTCCGACGTTCCCAACGGATTCACCGCCGCCGAGATCGGCTGATCCGGCGTCCAACCAGAACCGGCCCGTCCGGCCCCCTCTCGCCAACAGGAGACCCCACGATGACCATGTCCAACGCCCGCGCCGGGTGGACCCGCCGCAGCTTCCTCAAGTCCACCGGCGCCGCCGCCGTCGGCTCGACCCTGGCCGCGCCGATGGTCTGGGCGCAGAACATCAAGGATGTCGTGCTGCGCTCGACCTCGACCGGCACCGCCGCCGCCAATGCCATCGCCCACAAGGCCAAGGAAGACATCGGCGTCACGATCCAGTTCACCGCGCTCGACACCGACTCGGTCAACAACCGCATCGTCACCCAGCCCGACAGCTACGAAATCGCCGACATCGAGTATTTCAGCTGCAAGAAGATCTTCCCCACCGGCGTTCTGCAGCCGATGGATACCAAGCGGATCCGCTACTACGACGACATCGTTCCGCTGTTCAAGACCGGCAAGCTGGGCCCCGACAGCATGGTCGCCCAGGGCACCGCGCCGCATACGGTGGGCTTCCTCGAAGGCGCGGACTCGACCACCTTCGCGGCCGGCGAGACCGAGTGGATGTCGCTGATCCCGACGACCTACAATGCCGACACGCTGGGCATCCGCACCGACATGATCGACCGCCAGATCACCAGCTGGGCGGACATCATGGACCCCGAGTTCAAGGGCCGCGCGGCGCTGGTCAACATTCCGTCCATCGGCATCATGGACGCGGCGATGATCCTCGAAGCCCAGGGCGTGCTGACCTATGGCGACAAGGGCAACATGACCCGCGACGAGATCGACCAGACCGTCGAATTCCTGATCAAGGCCAAGCGCGACGGCCATTTCCGCGCCCTGTGGAAGAGCTTCGACGAAAGCGTCAACCTGATGACCTCGGGCGAGGTGGTGATCCAGTCGATGTGGTCCCCGGCCGTGGCGGCCGTGCGCTCGCAGGGCGTGCCCTGCGTCTACCAGCCGCTGAAGGAAGGCTACCGCGCCTGGGGCGGCGGCATGGGCCTGGCGCGGCGGCTCGAGGGGCTGCAGCTCGACGCGGCCTATGAATACATCAACTGGTACCTCTCGGGCTGGGCCGGCGCCTATCTGAACCGCGAAGGCTACTACTCGGCCGTCCTGAGCACCGCCAAGGAGCACATGACCGAGAACGAGTGGGGCTTCTGGATGGAAGGCAAGCCCGCCACCGAGGACATCGTCAGCCCCGAGGGCGTGAAGATGGAAGATGTCGGCACCGTCCGCGACGGCGGCTCCTTCGAAGAGCGCATGGGCAATGTCGCCTGCTGGAACTCGGTCATGGACGAGGACCGCTACATGATCATGAAGTGGAACGAGTTCGTCGCCGCCTGATCCACCGCGGAGGGCGGCACCCGGCCGCCCTCCCACCCCCTTCCGGCCCCAAGCACGACCAGACAGGAAGCCCATGCCCAACAAGGACGTAGAGCTCGTCTCGCTGACCAAGAGGTTCGGCGCGTCGACCGCCGTGAACGCCATCGACCTGCAGATCGCCGAGGCCAGCTATTGCTGCCTGCTCGGCCCCTCCGGCTGCGGCAAGTCGACGACGCTCAGGATGATCGCCGGGCATGAGGACGCCAGCTCCGGCGACATCCTGGTGCAGGGCCGCCAGGTGACGCACCAGCCGCCGTCGCAGCGCGGCACCGCGATGATGTTCCAGAGCTACGCGCTGTTCCCGCATCTCGACGCGCGCGACAACGTCGCCTTCAGCCTGCGGATGCGCGGCATCGGCAAGGCCGAGCGCAACCGCAAGGCGCAGGAGCTGCTCGAGCTGGTCGAGATGCAGGACTATCTCTCGCGGCGCCCGCACGAGCTGTCGGGCGGCCAGCAGCAGCGCGTCGCGCTGGCCCGCGCGCTGGTCAACGAACCCTCCGTTCTGCTGCTCGACGAGCCGCTCTCGGCGCTCGACCCGTTCCTGCGCATCCGGATGCGCGAGGAGCTGAAGCGGTTCCAGCGCGACCTCGGCATCACCTTCATCCACGTCACCCACAGCCAGGACGAGGCGCTGGCGCTCGGCGACCAGGTCGTGGTGATGCAGTCGGGCGAAATCCGCCAGAGCGGCACCGCCCGCGAGGTGTTCGAGACCCCGGCCAACGAATTCGTCGCCCGCTTCATCGGCGGCCACAACATCCTGGTCTCGGACCGCGGCCCGGTCTCGGTGCGCGCCGACCACCTGCGGCTCGCTCCCGGGGCCGCACCGGTCCCGGCCGAGGCCCGCGCGCTCACCGGCACGGTCGGCGCCGTCGAATACCAGGGCAGCCGGGTGCGCGTCACCGTTGCCGAGGACGCCGCCGACCGGCGCCATGTGGCGGAGCTGGAGGACCGCGCCTTCTTCGCCGCGCCCTATGCGCTCGGCGCCCAGGTCCAGCTGAGCTGGATGCCCGCCGACGAACATCCGCTTGCCGCGGCAGGAGGCTGAGATGCGCGCCGCCCCTTCCCCCTCGCTTCACGGCCGGTTCGACCGGCTGCTGCCCTACCTGCAGATCGCGCCGCTGGCGCTGGTGCTCTTCGTCTTCCTGCTGATCCCGCTGGCGCTGATCGTCGTGGTCAGCTTCTGGGACTATGACAGCTTCCGGGTGATCCCGGCCTTCGTGACCTTCAACTACACGGAAATGCTCGGATCGCCGACCATCTGGCGGACGATGTGGAGCACGGTGCAGTTCACCCTGATCACGCTGGCGATCACCGGCGCGCTCGGCTTCGCGGTGGCCTATTACATCGCCTTCTATGTCCGCTCGCCGGTGATGAAGACGATCTTCTTCATGGCCTGCACCATCCCGTTCCTGACCTCGAACATCATCCGGATGATCTCCTGGGTGCCGTTCCTCGGGCGCAACGGGCTGATCAACTCGATGCTGATGGATATCGGCCTGACCGCCGAGCCGCTCGACTTCCTGCTCTATTCGCGCTTCGCGGTGGTGCTGGTCTATGTCTATCTCTTCACCCTCTTCATGGTGACGCCGCTCTTCAACGCGATGTCGCGGATCGACCGCAGCATCATCGAGGCCGCCGTCGACGCAGGCGCCTCGCCGCTGCAGATCATGTTCCGCGTGGTTCTGCCGCTGACCAAGACCGGCTTCGCCATCGGCTCGGTCTTCGTGATCACGCTGGTGATGGGCGATTTCGTCACCGTGCGGCTGATGGGCGGCGGGCAGAGCGCCTCCACGGGCCTGCTGATCACCAACCAGATCTCATGCTGCAATATCCTGCCGCCTGCGCCAATGCGGTCCTGCTCCTCATCGTGGTGATGGCCGCGATCGGCGGCATCCTGCGCGGCACCGACATCCGGAGGGCCCTATGATCCGCCACAGCCCCCTCTCCCGCGCCCTGCAGATCCTGATGGGCCTGTTCCTGCTGTTCCTCTACGGGCCGACGATCACGATCCTGATCCTGTCCTTCCAGGGGCCGCAGGGCGGCCTGACCTTCCCGCTGAAGGACGCCTCGCTGCACTGGTTCGCCTCGCTCTTCGAGGTCCAGCGCGTGGGCGACTTCGGCGGCTCGCTGAAGCGCTCGCTGATCCTCGCGGTCCTGGTGATGTTCGTGAACGTGCTGATCGCGGTGCCGGCCGGCATGGCCCTGCGCAAGGGCTTCCGCGGGGCGCGCACGCTGTTCTGGCTGACCATCGCCAGCCTGATCGTGCCGTCGATCCTCGTCAGCCTCGGCATCGGGCTCCTGTTCAGCCAGACCGGGCTGGGCACGTCCTGGTACACCAGCGCCTTCGGCGCGCACCTGACCTGGACCCTGCCCTTCGGCGTGCTGATCATGATCGGCGTCTTCGCCCGGCTGAACCCGGCCTACGAAGAGGCCGCGGTCGATGCCGGCGCCACCCGCTGGCAGACCTTCCGGCATGTCACCTTCCCGATCATCCTGCCCAATGTCGTGGGCGTGATGCTGTTCGGCTTCTCGCTTTCCTATGACGAGATGCCGCGCACCGTGCTGGCGGGCGGCGCCTACAACACGCTGCCGCTGGAAATCTACGCGATGACCAACAACGTCACGACGCCCGTGCTCTACGCGCTCGGCTCGCTGACCACGCTGGTCTCCTTCGCGGTGATCGCCACCGCGCTCGTCCTGATGTCCATCGCGCGCCGCCGCACCGGCGGCGGCGCGGCCCTTTCCAAACCTTCCGAGGAGACCTGATCCGTGACCACCACCAAGTTCCAGTCCATCGAGCGCCTTCCGGTCCCGGACATGCCCAGCAAGTCCTGCGTCGCCATCCACCGCCTGCCCGGCGGCGGCGGGTTCCTCTGGGGCGTCGCCACCTCGCGCGATCTCAGCCTCGACCTGCCCGGCCAGGCCCGCGACGCCATGGCGGTGATCGACGGCTATCTCGAGGCCGAAGGCATCGACCGCCGCGCCATCGTCAAATGCGAAGTCGTCACCACCGACCATGACCGCAAGCCGGAATTCGACGCGGTCTGGCAGGAATGGATGCCCGAGGGCTACGGCCCGGTCCGCTCCTTCGTCGAGTCGAAGATGCCCGACGGCGATCTGGTCGAGCTGATCGTCACCGCCGTCCTGCCCGCGGAGAAAGCCTGACATGTTCCCGTCCGACTTCAAGACCGCCCCCGGCCAGTTCCGCCCCGGCGCCATCGGCCATGGCCGCTGCCGCGTCACCCCGAACTACGCGGTGATGCCGCCCGAAGGCGTGATGGACAGCTACCTGCCGCAATGGGTGAACACCGTGGCGCGCTTTCTCGCCGGACCGCAGCTCGGCGCGAAATTCGGCCAGGTGATCCTGGAAATCGCCTCCGGCGGCGGCACCCGCGGCCGGGTCCGCGACCGGCTGCAGCACCTGTTCTGGGTGCTCGAGGGCAGCGTCACGCTGACCGTCGACGACCATGAGCCGGTCGAGCTCGCCGCGGGCGGCTATGCCTTCCTGCCCGCCGGGACCGGCCACACCGTCACCGCCGCGGGCGGCGCTCCGGCCCGGCTGATGGACATCCGCAAGCCCTATGTCCCCGCCGAGGGCTTCGACGCGCCGCCGGTGATCATCTCGCACCGCGACAAGCTGGAGAAGATCAACCACAACGGCACGATCGGGCGCACCTGGGAGCACCTGATGCCCTATGGCGACATGCGCTTCGATTTCGAGGTCAACATCCTCTCCTTCGAGCCGGGCGTGCATTTCCCCGACATCGAGACCCACATCATGGAGCACGGCCTGCTGATGCTCGAGGGCCAGGGGCTCTACCTGCTCGACCAGGACTGGCACGAGGTCTGGGAGGGCGACTTCATCTGGATGGGACCGTTCTGTCCGCAGTTCTTCTATCCCACCGGTTGGACGCGCTCGGCCTACATGCTCTACAAGGACGTCAACCGGGACCTCGTCTTCGCGGATGCCTGACGCCGGACACCCGGCCGTCGCCCGGGTCCTGGCGCGCATCGACGCGCTGGCCCGGATCTCCGACGAGCCGGACCGCCTGACCCGCCTGCCGCTCGGCCCCGCCCAGCGGCAGGCGGCGGAGATGATCCTCGGCTGGATGCGCGAGGCGGGCATGGACACCGTCCGCGATGCCACCGGCAACCTGATCGGAACCTATCCCGGCGGCGCGCCGGGCAACCGCCCCGTTCTGGCGCTCGGCTCGCATTTCGACACGGTGCGCGATGCCGGCCGCTTCGACGGCACGCTGGGCATCCTGGCTGCCATCGAGACCGTGCAGGCGCTGCACGACCGCGGCACCGTGCCGGACGTGACGCTGCAGGTTCTGGCCTTCGAGGACGAGGAAGGCATCTGCTTCGGCTCGAGCCGCCTCGGCAGCCACGCCTATTCGGGACGGCTGCGCGCGGAGCACATGGCGGAAACCGGCGCGGAAGGCCTGACGGTCGCCGACCGGCTGCGCGCGGCAGGGCTGTCGCCCGATGCCGCGCTCGCGGTCCGGCCAGCTTCGGTCGTAGTCGTCGCCGCCGACCTCTCCGGCGCTTTGGGCGGCAAGGATCTGGCCCGGGCTGGGCAGGGCGGGGCGGTCGCCCGCGGGCTCCCAGAGCTGCGAGCGCATCAGCGCCCGCGCACATTGGAAATAGACCTCGGCAACGGCGATCACCGCGACGGTGCGGGGCTGCGTCCCCTTGGCGGCGAATCTGGCGCTGAGCCCTGCATCCGCGGTCAGCCGCGCGGTGCCGTTGATGCGGATGACGTTGGTCTCGCCCGGTACCATCAGCATCAGCGAGACCCGTCCGTCGCGGACGATGTTGCGCAGGCTGTCGATCCGGTCGTTGCCGCGCCAGTCGGGCAGGGCGAGCGTGCGCTCGTCGAGCATCGTCACGACCGGGCCGTCATCGCCGCGCGGCGAGGCATCGGTGCCCTCGGGACCTACGGTCGAGAGCACGCAGAACCGCGCCGCCTCCAGCCAGGGCCGGTAGGCCGGGGTGATCCGGTCGGCGACCTTCACGGTCGAGGGCGGCTTCGGCTGCCCGTAATGGGTTTCCAGCTCCGCCTCGCTGCCGATCCAGTCCATCACGCGCTCCTGCGGAATCCGGCCTCGGCCATCAGCGCATCGCTGGCGGTCTCGATCTCGGTCTTCAGCCTGTCCATGAAGGGCGACAGCTCCAGGCCGGGCGCGATCGGGTCGAGGAATTCGACCACGGCGAGGCCAGGCTTGCGGTAGATGCCGCTGCGCGGCCAGAACACGCCGACATTGGTGGCGGCAGGCACGCAGGTCTGGCCGAGCTGCTTGTAGAGCGCGCCCGAGCCGATCTTGTAGGGCAGATCGGCGTCCGGCGCGACGCGGGTGCCCTGCGGATAGATGATCAGCTGGCCCGGCCCGGCACCGTTGCCCGAAACGTCCTTCAGCATCTTGGCGACCGCCGCGCCGCGCTTGCCGCGGTCGACCGGCACGCAGCCGATCCGCAGCGCGAACCAGCCCAGCACGGGAGCGCGCAGCAATTCGCGCTTCATGATGAAGCGCGGCTTCGGCAGGACCGAGCACAGGAGGATGATGTCGAAGAAGCTCTGGTGCTTCGAGGCGATCAGCACCTCGCCCGCGGGCACCGTGCCGCGGATCTCCGAGCGCAGCCCGACCATCCAGCGCGCGGTCCAGCGCACCCAGTTGCAATAGGTGTGGATGCCCTTCGAGGCGCCGCGGCGGTCGATTGCCGCCCAGGGCGCGAAGACCAGCCCCATCAGGGCCATCATCAGGTACATCTGTCCCACGAACAGAAGCGAGCGTAACCAGCGCCAGGCATGGGCCATGTCAGGGGCGTCCTTTCAGCATCCGGAGCGCGCTCCGGCGGGTGGTGATCCAGGCCACGAGCGCGGCAAAGAGCGGGACCGGCACCAGGAGCGCCCATCCGAACCCGTCGGGGCGCAGCGCGGGCAGCCCTGCGGCGCCGGTTGCCGGGAAAGTGGCAAGGATCGCCGCGGCAAGCAAGCTGCCGCCGACCGCGCCGAAGAAGGCGCGCAGGGTGATCCGGCGCACGAAGAAGCCCGAGCGCATCGCCTTCGACGAGGTGGTCGACCTCCTGGGCATCGCGCCGCTCTTCGACCGTCCTGCCGCGCGGCTCTCGGGCGGCGAGCGCCAGCGCGTCGCGATCGGCCGGGCGCTGCTGTCGCAGCCGGAGCTCTTGCTGATGGACGAGCCGCTCTCGGCGCTCGACCGCATGTCGAAGGACGAGATCCTGCCCTATCTGGAACGCCTCCATGCCAGCCTGTCGATCCCGGTACTCTATGTCAGCCACGACATGGCCGAGGTGGACCGCCTGGCCGAAACGCTGGTGCTGATGGAGGCCGGCCGGGTCCGTGCCGCCGGGCCGCTGGGCGGGATGCTGGCCGATCCGGCGCTGCCGATGCTGCACCGGCCGGAACCGCGGGCTGCCAGGCGGGCTGGGGCCGCGCGCCCCAGGGGCCCTGCGCCATCTGCTGGCCCATGCCCATGCCCATCCCCATGCCGATCCCGGCGCCCATGCCGGAATGCGGCGTCTCGGCGGCGCGGGTCATCGCCTCGGCGGCGGAATAGTGCTGGTAGGCGGCGAGATCGCCGATGATCCCCATCGAGCTGCGCTTGTCGAGCGCGGCCTCGACCGCGGGCGGCAGCGAGATGTTCTCGATGTAGAGTTCCGGCATCTCGAGCCCGTAGCCCTCGAGCACCGGCGCGATCCGCCCGGCCATCAGCTTGCCGAATTCGGCGGTGTTCGCCGCCATGTCGAGCACCGGGATGCCCGAGCTGGCCGCCACGCGGGAAAATTCCTGCACGATGATGTTGCGGATCTGGAAGGCGATCTCGCCGGAGGTGAATTCGCCGTCGGTGCCGACGATTTCCAGCATGAAGCGCGCGGCGTCCTTCACCCGGATCGAATAGGTGCCGAAGGCCCGGAGCCGCACCGGGCCGAATTCCGGGTCGCGCAGCATCAGCGGGTTCTTCGTGCCCCATTTCAGCCCGTTGAAGCGGGTGGTGGAGACGAAATAGACCTCGGACTTGAAGGGCGAGCGGAAGCCGTGATCCCAGTGCTGCAGCGTGGTCAGCACCGGCATGTTGTTGGTTTCCAGCATGTAGAGGCCGGGGGTGAAGACATCGGCCAGCTGGCCTTCATGGACGAAGACCGCCGTCTGGCCCTCGCGCACGGTCAGCTTGGCGCCGTACTTGATGGCATGGCCGTGGCGCTCGAAGCGCCAGACCATCGTGTCGCGGGTGTCGTCCACCCAGTCGATGACGTCGATGAACTCGCCGGACAGGAACGAAAACATGCGCTTGGTCCTTTTCGCGGGGCGTCGCTTGGCTGGTTATGGCACGCGGCGGCGGATCGTCCAACCCGCCGTCCCGTCACTCCTGCGGGACCGGCGCCGGGGCGGCGGCCACTTCGACCGGGGCGGTCTCCGGCGCTTGCGGCGCGGCGGCCATCGGCGGCGGCAGCAGCTCCCTTGCGATCTCGTGCACCGGGGCGGTGGCCTCGGCCACGTCCATGCCGGGGTGCAGCCGCCGGTCGTAGAGCATTTTCAGCATCAGCCGGTCCTGGTCGGTCAGCCGGGTGAATTCCTCGTCGTCGTTGAAGATCGACGGGCTGGCCTCGCGGCTGTCATTGGCGAGCCCCATGCCCTGGGCCAGCTCCTCGTGGAAGCAGCCGCGGCGCAGGCGCGGCGGATGCTCGGCGCGGATGATGGCGACGGCGCGCAGATAGGTCTGCGGCGCCTCGGGGGCGGAGAAGGCCACCACCAGGCAGAAGGTCGAGGGCAGGATGTCGAGCATCGATTCGAGCACCGGATCGGTGATCCCCGGCACGATGCGGCGCAGCTCGGGGCGCAGGTGCAGGCGTTCGTCCTCGCTGACCACGAAGACGCTGAAATTTCCGCCCTTCTCGGCCATCCGGACCGGGTGGCCGCTGGCCTCGCGGATGATGCGCACCACCTCGGCGGCCTCGGCGCGGTCGGCGCCCTGCTGTGCCGGGGCGACCGATGCGCCGAAATTGACGGACACTTCGACCGGAGCAGCCCAGCGGCGCAGGCGGCTGGCGCTCTCGCGCGCGACGAAGGCGCCGCCCTCGACCGGGGTGTATTCGTCATGCAGCGCGATGCGGATGAAATTGGTGGCCAGCCGGTCGGCATCGATGCCGTCGAGCCCGCCGGTATCCTCGCGCAGCCGCCCGGCCGCGACCAGGCGGTCCTCCAGGAGGCCGTAGCGGCGCACCAGCTCGTCGCTGGTGGCCACCGGCATGTCGCGGATCGGACTTTCCTCGGGCACCGGATTGGGCTGCGGCCGCGCCAGCGAAAGCTCCACCCCGTCGAGCAGCACCGCACCGCCGGTTTCCAGCCGGAGGCCCGACACCGACAGCGGCAGCAGCGGCGCGGGGCTTGCCGTGGCCGTCCGGCTGCGCCGGAACGGCACGGTCTGGGTCATGCCGAGCTCAGACATGCGCCTGCCTCGCCGCGGTCATGCGCAGCGTCTGCACCGCGGCATTCACGCCGAGCGCCAGCACCAGGAGGATGATGCCGAGCGCCAGGGCGAGGGCCAGATCGCCCTTGGAGGTTTCCAGCGCGATGGCCGTGGTCATCACCCGGGTCAGATGGTCGATATTGCCGCCGACGACGATCACCGCGCCGACCTCGGCCACGGCGCGGCCGAAGCCCGCCAGCCAGACTGTCAGCAGCGCGTAGCGCCCGTCCCAGAGCAGCGCCGCGATGCGCTGGCCCGGGCTCAGGCAGAGCGAGCGGAACTGCTCGGCATATTCGGCATGCAGGTCCTCGAGCACCTGGCGCGACAGCGCGGCGACGATCGGGACGATCAGGATGGTCTGGGCGAGGATCATCGCGCCGGGGGTGTAGAGCAGCCCGAGGAAGCCAAGCGGGCCGGAGCGCGACAGATGCAGGTAGACCAGGAGGCCGACGACCACCGGCGGCAGGCCCATGAGCGCATTCATCAGCACGAGAACGGCGCCGCGGCCGCGGAACCGGCTGACCGCGACCAGGGCGCCGATCGGCAGCCCGATGGCACTGGCCAGGAGCGCGGCGCTCAGGCTCACCCTGAGCGACAGCCCGACGATCTCGTAGAGATCGGCCTCCCCGGAGAGCACCAGGGACAGCGCCAGCCTGAAGGCCTCTCCGATGTCCTGCAAGAATTCCTCCCGCCCGGAAATTATGCGTCACGTCGAATATGCCGTCCCCGCGGCAGGACGCAAGGGCGGATTGGCGCATTTGCAGGCATTCCGGAAAAAGCGGGGGCGGGATGCGCGAAGAGGGGCCGCTTGCACGGCCCCTCCCCCCTATGCGGCCGGTGCCGCTATTTGTGGACCTGGTCCCGGTCGCGGTCCTGATCCTGCTCCTGATCGCCCGCGCCGGTGCCGTCGTCGGCAGTGTCGCCGCCATCTGCACCGGCATTGGCTGCGGAGCCGGCCGAGGCGGAGGCCGTGCCTGTGCCGCCGCCAGTGTCGCTGCCGCCCGCATAGGGGCCGCCCTCGTTCTGGAATGCGCTGCAGGCGGCGAGCGCCACCGCTGCAGCGAGCAAAAGGATCAGATGTCTCATGATGGCCTCCCTCTCCGGAAACTGCTCCATTCTACCTTGGGGCGAGTTCCGCCTGCCATGATCTGGGTCAGGCAGGCGGCTTGCGGCGGCCCCGCCATGGACCTGCCGGCCGGTGCCGCTACCTGATGCAGGAATGTCCCCAGCCGCGGCGCCTGCGACAAGCCGGTTGCACGGGCCGCGGCAGATGCGACACTCGGCCAATGACACGACTGACGGAAAATGGATCCATGCGTTTCAGCTTGCACACCGCGCTTCTCTTCCCCGCCCTTCTCGGCAGCCTTGCCGCCTGCGATCCCGCCGCGCTGACCGCGCTGAACGGCCCGGGCGAGAGCACGGTTCCCGAAGCGGTCCGCGCCGTCGCGGCCCCGAACCAGAATGTCGATTCGGCGCGGCTGCTGCCCGAGGATGGCTGCTGGTGGTATGAATATGCGGGGCCGGTGGAGACCACGCTGCTGCCGCTGCTCACCCCGGAGGGGCGGCCGATCTGCTCGTCCGCAGGGGCGTCTTCAGCCGAAGTCGAGGCCTGACGGGCTCGGTCCGGCGCCCCCGTTTCCGGGGGCGCGGGACTCAGCTCTGGGCCGTCACGGCGCGTTCCGCCGGGTGCAGGACCGCTCGGCTGCCGGTGGCGACATCGTCATAGAGGCCGATGATATGGGCCATGACCATCCGCACGCAGCCCGAGCTCGCACGGCCGCCGATCGAGCGCGGATGCGGCGTGCCGTGGATGCGCAGATAGGTGTCGCGGTTGCCGGTGTAGAGATAGAGCGCGCGCGACCCCAGCGGGTTGCTCGGGCCGCCGGGCATGCCGTCGGCATGCTGGGCATAGAGCTGGGGATCGCGGGCGATCATGTCCGCGGTCGGCGTCCAGCTCGGCCATTTCGCCTTGCGCCGGATCGTGTAGGTGCCCGGCTCGTAGAGGCGGCCGCGGGCGATGGCCACGCCGTAGCGGTCGGCGGTGCCGTCCGGGCGGATATGGTAGAGATAGCGCGCCACGGCATCGACATGGATGTCGCCCGGCGTCAGCCCGTCCCGCGCTTCGACGCGCTGCGGCAGGAAGCGGGGATGGAAGCCCCAGGGATTTGAGGTCGCGGGATCGTATCCCGCAGGCGTCACCTGCGCATCCCAGCGCGCCCATTGGCCGCCGGTCTGGGCGGCGGCGGGCAGCGCGAGCGGCGCGGAGAACAGGGCGGCGCTGGTCGTCAGGAAATGGCGTCTTGTGAACATGGGCGGACGGGCCCCCGGCTGAAGTGAACGTTTGACAGGTCGTGCTGTCCAGAAACTAGGATGGCTGCGATGATCATCCAGCGGCAACGCTGGCACAAGCCAAATACGTGCAGGACTGTCTGCACCGCGGCGCGGCCGCCACTGTCGCCTCCGGCCGGTCCGGCCTGTGTTCCTGACGGGCCCGGCGATGGCGCGAAGGCTGGACCACGCGGCACGGCGCGCAACGCGCGAGGGCGCCAGCAAGCCGCGCAGCCCCGCCCAGGCAAGCACCAGCGACAGCAGCAGGAGCCCGCCGCGCCAGGGCAGGGCGAGCCCGCGCAGCGCGTCCGAGACATGGTGGAAGGCGCGGTCGATCCGCCCTGCCACGCCGCCCATCACCGGCAGGTAGACCAGCGCGACGATCAGCGAGGCCGAGAGCACGAAGATCAGCGTCACCGGCAGCATCCCCATGAACTCGCCCGCCACGCCCGGCCAGAACAGCATCGGCAGGAAGGCGCAGAGCGTCGTGGCGGTGGAGCTGACGATCGGCCAGAACATCCTCTTGGCGCCCTCGACATAGGCGCGCATCGGGCCCTGGCCCTGCTCGATCCGGCTTTCGGCGTATTCGACCACCACGATGGCGCCGTCGACCAGCATGCCGACCGCGAGAATCAGCCCGAACATCACGATGTTGGAGATCGTCACGCCCATCACCGCGAGGAAGACGAAGCACAGCAGGAACGAGGTCGGAATCGCGAAGCCGACCAGAAGCGCCGGACGCCCGCCCAGGCTTGCCAGCACCACGATCATGACGAGCGCGATCGCGGTCAGCACCGAGCCTTCGAGCTGGGCGATCATCGAGGCGACGGTGTGGCTCTGGTCGTTCGAGGTCTGGATGCCGACGGCGTCCTGCAGTTCCTGCGGCCAGGAAGCGCGTTCCTCGGCGACGAGGTTGCGCACCATGGCGGCGGTGTCGACCAGGTTGAAGCCCTTGCGCTTGACCACCTGCAGCGCGACCGTCTTCTGGCCGTCGAACCGTGCCGTCCCCGCGCGGTCCTCGAAGGTCAGGCGGATATCGGCGAGGTCGGAGAGGGTCACGATCCGGTCGCCATTGGTCTTCACCGGCAGGTCGAAGAGGTCGCGGCTCTCGTCGAAGGAGGACGGGATCTTCAGCGAGAAGGCGCCGGTCTCCGACTGGATCTCGCCCGCCGCGATCAGCCGGTTGTTGTTCTGCACGACGCTGACCAGTTCGGCGGCGGTGACGTTGTAGGCCTCGAGCCGGATCGGGTCGATCACCACCTCGACCATCTCGTCGCGCGAGCCTGCCAGCACCGCCTCCAGCACCGCGTCCTGCGATTCGAGCCGGTCCTGCAGCGATTTCGCCAGCCGCACCAGCGTCCGCTCGGGCACGTCGCCGGTCAGCGACACGATGACGATCGGAAATTCCGAGAAGTTGATCTCGTTGATCGAATACTGCTCGGCGCCGTCGGGGAAGTCGGCGGCGGCATTGCTCATCGCGTCGCGGACATCGGCCATGATCGCGGTCTTGTCCCAGCCGAACTCGAATTCCAGCGCGATCCCGGCATAATTCTCGGCCGCGGTCGCGCTCATCGATTTCAGCCCGTCGAGATCGGAAAGCTCGGTCTCCATCGGCCGCACCAGGAGCTTCTCGCTGTCGATCGCCGAGATGCCGGGGAAGGGCACCGAGACGAAGAGCATCGGGATCTCGATGTCGGGTTCGCCCTCCTTCGGCAGGGTGGCGTAGCAATAGGCTCCGGCGAGGAGCGACAGCAGGATGAAGGCGAGGATCATCCGCGCCCGGTCGGCCGCCCAGTCGATCAGGCCGGTCACAGGCCGCTCTCCGGCGCATGGGCGGTGACAGCGACGCCGTCGGTGACATAGTCTTGGCCGAGCGTGATGATCGTCACCCGCTCGGGGAGCCCCGCGACCAGCATGCCCTCGGCGGTGTCGCGCAGCATCCGCACCGGCAGGAAGCGCGCGCGGCTCTCGGCATCGACGATCCGCACCCCCATCGTGCCGTCATCGTCGAGCGTCAGAGCCGATTGCGGGATCAGATGCGCCAGCGTGCCCTCGGCCTCGATCGCGATCTCGGCGGTCTGGCCGTCGCGCACCGAGAAATCCGGATTGGCGACCGCGATATCGACGCGGAAAGTGCGGGTCTCGGCATCGGCCGAGCGCGACACGAAGCTCACCGTTCCCTCCCGCTGCGTGCCGTCGGCAAGCTGCGCCCGCGCCGTCGCGCCGGTCTTCACCAGATCGACCTGGGTCTCGGGCAGGAAGCCAACCAGCCGCACCGGATCGAGCCGGATCACCGTGGCACAGGCGGAGCCGGGCTGCATCAGGCTGCCGAGTTCCGCGCTGTCGGTCTCCAGGAGTCCGGCGAAGGGCGCCGTGATCTCCAGCCGGGCGATCTCGGTCTCGGCGCGGGTGACGGCCGCCTGCGCCGATTCCAGCGACGCGCGGGCCGCCACCGCCTGGGTTTCCGACGTGTAGCCGCCGCGGGACAGCCGTTCGGCGGCGGTGTTGGAAATCTCGGCCTCGGCCAGCCGGGCGCGCGCTTCGGCCAGATCGGCGGGGCGGGTGCCGGGGTCGATCCGGCAGATCACCTCGCCCGCCGCGACGAAGCTGCCCTTGGGCTTCGGCTCGGAAATCACCAGTCCGGAAATCTGCGCCATCACCTCGACCTGCCGGTCGGCCTCGGTGCGGCCGCGCAGCACGACCGTGTTGCCCACTTCGCGGGCAGTGCTGTCGATCGCCACGACATTGATCGCCCCGCGCCCGGCGGCCTCCGGCGCGGCCTCTGCGCCTGCCGGAGTTTCGGCCCTTTCGGGCGGGCGGCCGCTCACGATGTCGCGAAGCGCGTCGCGCTCGAAGACCAGCCCGTAGAGCACGGCCGCCACGATCAGGGCGGTCACGATCGGCAGAAGTCTCATCAAGGCCCCCGAATCCTTGCTCCCAGGCGTCCGCGCGGCATCCTCCCGACGCGGCTGAACCATGCAGTTCAGTTTAGGGCGCGCCCCGCAGCGCTTCAAGACACCGCGCCAAAAGCTGTTGGCCGGTCTTGGCATTTTTCGGCATTTGGCTGTAAGACGGCACGGAACGTACGGGAGAGACCTGTGAGCAGTCCAGACAGTTTCATTGACGAGGTCGCAGAGGAAGTCCGCCGCGACCGGTTTTACCGGCTTGCCCGCCGCTATGGCTGGATCGCCGTCGTGGCGATCGTCGGGGGGGTCGGCGCCGTCGGCTACTGGGACTGGCAGAAGTCGCAGACCGAGGCGGTTGCCCAGGACTTCGGCGACGCCATGCTGGCTGCGCTGGAATCCGACGATCCGCAGGTGCGCGCGCTCGCGGTCGAACAGGTCTCCGCCGAGGGCGACCAGGTGGCGATCCGCGACCTGACCGCGGCCGGCGACATGGCGCTCGACGACAGCCAGCGCGCGACCGAGATGCTGCAGGCGCTGATCGCCGATGACGCGGTCAGCCAAGTGTTCCGCGACATCGCCCGGCTGAAGATCGTGATGCTGCCAGACAACCGCCTGACCACCGACCAGCGGCTGGAGGTCCTGGCGCCGCTGCTCGAGCCCGGCCATGCCTTCCGGCTGAGCGCGCTGGAACTGCGCGCGCTGATCTATGTCGAACAGAACGAAACCGATCTGGCGCTGGCCGACCTGGCCGAGCTGCGCGAGGCCGCGGGGGCTTCCTCCGGCCAGCGCCAGCGCGCGCTGCAGCTGACCGTTGCGCTCGGCGGCGATCCGGAGGCGTCGTGACCGGAATGGCGGGCGAGAGGATGCCGCTGAAACGCGGCTGGACGCGAGCACGTCGCGCGTCAGCTCCGCCGCGGTGGCCAGCCAGTCCTCGACGCGCCCGGCCAGCAGCGGCCCGGCCTCGCGGGGCTGGATGATCCGCCCGACGATCGCCGCGCAGAGGATGCCGATGCCGATCTCCTCGACCCGTGACACGGCCAGGTGGAAGCTGTTCAGCGGATCGCTGACCAGCGTGAACCCGGTCAGGGTCACGGTATATCCCGCCAGCATGAAGACATAGCTGCGCGGGCTGTGGTCGAGGCGGCTGACGAACAGGCAGGCCCCGCACCAGAGCGCCATGGCGAGACACAGCAGCGCCGGCATCTGCACCAGCGTCGGAACGAGGACGACGATCATGAGCGCGCCCAGAACCGTGCCGGCCAGCCGGTAGAGCGCCTTCGAGGTCAGCGCGCCGGCCAGCGGGGTCATGACGATATAGACCGTCCCGAGCGCCCAATACGGGCTTTCGAGGCCCGATTTGACCGCGATCCAATAGGCCAGCATGCCGGCCGCGAAGGTCTTCAGCGAGAAGACCGCATGTTCGAGTTTGATGCCGCCGGGGATCATTTGCCGTTCCGGTCCGCTTCGGTGGCTTCGATGGCGTCCCAGAGCTGCGCGAGCACCCGCGAGGCGGCCGCCAGATCCGCCGGATCGACCGCCTGCAGGAGCCTGGCGCGCAAGGTCCGCGCGACGCGGTCCACCCGTTCGCCCATCGCCTGGCCTTCGGCGGTGAGTTCGACGAGCTTGGCACGCCGGTCGGAGGGATCCTCGACCCGGCGGAGCAGCCCGCGCCTGCCGAGGCCGTCGAGCACCCGCACCACCCCGGAGGTCTCGAGACCGAGCTGCTGGGCCAGCTCGTGCTGGCGCATCCGCCGCCCGCCGGCCCGCCAGAGCACCAGGATCGGCAGGCCGGTCGCATCGGACAGGCCCTCATCCGCGAGGCACTTGCCCAGGAGCCGCTTCCAGGACTGGCCGACCGCGGGGAGAAGGCGTCCGATATCGTCGTCCGGATGCCGCTCCGGATCTGTCCGACCATCTGTCATGTAGGTCCGTCCCGTCCTGGTCCGCGAGTCGCGAGCAGGACTTCCAATGATGTTTCATTTGATGACTTGTCATCTAATAGGCCGGCTTGCAAGACCCGGAACAGCCCGGTTCGGCCCCGTTCCCCGGGCGATCACGGAAAGTTTCCGGCAGAGCCGGCCGGATGCCGCCCGGGCGGCGCCGACGGCGGTCTCCGGCAGGGAAATAAAAATAGTGAACCGTTTCCTGCCGTGCCGCGACGAAGGCTCAACGGCGCCGCGGTGGCGCTGTCGAATGATCCTCAAGGAGACGGAAGATGGCTGGCGAAAACATTCTCGGAACCGTGGACGCGGATATCCTGGCGGGCGGCGCCGAAGCGGACGTCATCGACGCGCTGGACGGCGCTGACGTGGTCGCGGGCGGCGGCGGCGCTGACGAGATCCATGGCGGCGACGGCGACGACGTCCTTGCCGGGGAAAGCGGCGGCGACACGATCATCGGCGACCGCGGCAGCGACGTCATGCTGGGCGGCGGCGGCGCCGACACGATGGTCTGGAACAACGGCGACGGTTCGGACGTGATGATCGGCGGCGCAGGCTTCGACCGCGCGGTGGCCAACGGCTCGGATGGCGGCGACCTTTTCGAAATCCGCAGCCTCGACGGCCGGATCGACTTCCAGCGGGTGAATTTCGGCACCTTCTCGCTGGATATCCGCGACACGGAAAAGCTGATCGTCAGCGGCCTCGGCGGCGACGACACGATCGATGCGAGCGGCCTGGACGCCGGTTCCATCGAACTGCGCGCGATCGGCGGCGCCGGAAAGGACGTGCTGATCGGCGGGGCAGGGGACGACCTGCTGGAAGGCGGCGCGGGGGCCGACATCCTCGAAGGCGAGAAGGGCAACGACACGATGCGCGGCGGGCTCGGCCGCGACCGGATGGAATGGGACAACGGCGACGGCTCCGACCTGATGGACGGCGGCTACGGCCATGACACCGCCGATGTCGACGGGGCCGAAACCGCGGGCGACCATTTCGAGATCCGCAGCACCGCCGGAGGCGTGGAATTCGAGCGCATCAATCTCGGCAATTTCACCCTCGCGCCGGCGATGTCGGCCAGGCGGTGCGCGACCTCGTCGAGGCGGCAAGCCTGCATTCCGGCGGGCTGGCCGGGCCGCTGCGGCTGGGGGTGATCCCGACCGTGGCGCCCTATCTGCTGCCCGGATTGCTGAAGGAAATCGCCCGCCGCCATCCCGGCTCCGAGCTGAAAGTGCGCGAGACCGTCACCCAGACGCTGCTGGCCGAGCTGGCGCAGGGATCGCTCGACCTGGTGATCGCCGCGCTGCCGCTTCTGCATCCCGAGATCGAGACCCTGCCGGTCTTCTCCGAACGCTTCATGCTGATCGCCCCGCCCGGCACCCCCGCCGCGCTGCCCGATGACGAGGTGCTGGCGCGGCATCCGCTGCTGCTCTTGGAGGAGGGCCACTGCTTCCGCGACCATGCGCTGGCGGCCTGCGGGCTGAGCGTCGCCGACGAGGTCGACACGCTCGCCGCGTCCAGCCTGTCGACGCTGGTGCAAATGGTGGCCCATGGGCTGGGCGTGACGCTGATCCCGGAAATGGCAGCGCAAAGCGAGGCGCAGCATGACCGGGTGGCCGTGCGCAGCTTCGCCGGGCCGCAGCGGACCCGCACCGTGGCGCTGGCCTTGCGGACGATGCCGCGCAGTTCCGCGAGGCCGCGCATCCGCCCGATCAACGGGTAGCCGGGCGCGGTCCGGCGGCGCTGGTCGTCGGCCATGGCATGGCCGTGATCGGGGCGGAACGGCAGCGGCCGACCGGTGCGGGTCTCGATCGCCAGCGTCTCGCGGATCACCGCGATCATGTCGACATCCCCGTCGAGATGCGGCGCTTCGTGGAAGCTCAGCGGATCGGCCTCGCGCTTGGTCGCGCGCAGATGCAGGAAATGCACCCGGTCGCCGAATTCGCGCAGCATGGCGGGCAAGTCGTTGTCCGCCCGCACCCCGAGGGATCCGGTGCAGAAGGTCAGGCCGTTCGCCGGGCTGTCCGCCATGGCGAGGATCGCCCGCAGGTCGTCGGCGGTCGAGACGATCCGCGGCAGGCCGAAGAGCGGGCGGGGCGGGTCGTCGGGATGCATGCCCATGACGATGCCTTCCTTCTCGACGATCGGCACGACGAGCTGCAGGAACTTCGCCAGATTGGCGCGCAGCCCGGCATGGCCCAGTCCGTCGTAGCGCGCCAGCTGGGCACGGAAGCTGTCCACGGTGAAGCTTTCCTCGGAGCCCGGGAGGCCCGCGATGATCGTGCGGGTCAGCTTCTCTTTCGCGGCCTCGTCCATCGCGGCGAAGCGGGCCGCGGCGCGGGCCGCTGCCTCGGGCCCGTGATCTTCCGCGGCGCCGGGACGTTCCAGGATGTGGATGTCGAAGGCGGCCATGTCGTCATTGTCGAAGCGCAGGCAGGTCGCGCCGTCGGGCAGGGCATGCTCCAGATCGGTCCGCGTCCAGTCGAGCACGGGCATGAAGTTGTAGCAGATCGTCCGGATGCCGCAGCGCGCCAGGTTCACCGCGCTCTGTGCCCAGGCCTCGGCATGGCGCTCCCAGCCAGGCGCGCCGGTCTTGATGTCCTCATGGACCGGGATGCTTTCCACCACTTGCCACTCGAGCCCGGCGGCACGGATCATGTCGCGCCGCGCTTCGATCGCCTCCACCGGCCAGACCGTGCCGTTGGGCAAGTCATGCAGTGCGGTCACGATCCCGGTGGCGCCGGTCTGGCGCACGTCGGAGAGCGTCACCGGATCGTTCGGGCCGAACCAGCGCCAGGTCTCGATCATGAATAAGCCTCTGTCTTGTCAGGGGTCCGGGGATCGGCGGCCGATCTCGGGGACAGGTTGGAAAAGGTAGCCGTCGAAGGCCGGGTCATCGACATCCGAGACCGCCAGCAAGGTTTCCCGGACATGGCCGAGATGCGCCCACATCGCGCGGCGGGCGGCTTCGGGGTTGCGGGCGCGCAGCGCGTCGAGGATCGCCTGGTGGTCGTCCAGCCAGTTGGCGCGGTAATCCTGGTTGAAGACCCGCGCATGCAGCCGCGCCCACATCGGGCTGCGGTCGCGCGCCGCCCAGAGTTCCTCGACCATCGAGGTCAGCACCGAATTCTGCGTGGCCTCGGCGATCAGCCGGTGGAACAGCTCGTCCGAGGAATAGTCGGGACCGCCGCCGGCCTCGATATAGGCGCGCTCGGTTTCCAGCGCGTCGCGCATCTTCAGGATGTCGCCCTTGGTCACCTGCTCGGCGGCGAAGGCGGCGATGGAGCTTTCGAGAAGCTGGCGCGCCTGCAGGAGCTCGAACGGCCCGATATCGTCCTGCGGCACCGGCGCCGGGTCGGCGGGTTCCGCGAGCAGGTAGATGCCCGAACCTTGGCGGACTTCGACCAGGCCCTGGATCTCGAGCATGATCACCGCCTCGCGCACCAGCGAGCGCGAGACGCCGAGCGATTGCGACCATTGCCGTTCGGTATCCAGCCGGGTGCCCGGCGGCAGGTGGCGGCGCGCCACCTCGGCGCGGATCATCGCGGCCACCTCCTGGTAGCGGCGGGTCTGGGTCATGCCTCGATCTCCGGGCTCTCCGCCCGTGCCAGCCGGGCGTAATGCGCCGCGAGGATGGCAAAGGCAGGTTTCTTGGTTGCCTTGTCCCCGGCGATCAGCCCCTTGCGGTTCCAGCCGCGCTGGAACGGGTTCTGCCGCCGTTCGACGCGGAAATCATAGAGGATCCAGGGCGACATGCCCTTGATGTAGCTGAGCCGCTCCAGCGCCGCGATCTGCCTCTCGTAGACCTCCGCCTGGTAGGAGAGGCTGAAAAGCCCGCGCGACGGGCCCTGCTCGCTGTCGCCGTCGGCGCCGGTTTCCGAAATCACGACCGGGCGGTCGGGAGCGGAATTGCGGCCGATGATCTCCAGCTCCTCGAAGTTTTCCTCGTACCAGCCATAGTATTCGTTCAGCCCGATCACGTCGATATGCTGTGCGAGCCGGTCCTCGATCTTGAGCTTGGCGTGGTTGACGAGGCAGGCGGCCGAGGTCAGCCGGGTCGGGTCTTCCGCCTTCGCGAGCTGGGCGAGTCCCTGCATGAAGTCGAGCCGCGCATCGGTGTCCGGGTTCTCGTTGCCGACCGACCAGATGATCACGCTGGCGCGGTTGCGGTCGCGGCGGATCAGTTCGCGCAGCTGGTTCTCGGCGTCGCGCCGCGTGGCCGGGTTGGCGAAGTCGATCGCCCAGTAGACCGGGACTTCCTCCCAGAGCATCAGCCCCAGCTCGTCGGCGATCTGCGCGGCGAGCTCGTGATGCGGGTAATGCGCCAGCCGCAGGTAGTTGCAGCCCAGCTCTTTCGCATGGGCGAAGCGGCGGCGGATATCGGCCTCGGAGGTCACCTTGCCGAGCGTGGCGTCATCCTCGTGAACCGAGATGCCGCGAAGGTAGACCGGACGGCCGTTCAGCAGGATGTCGGTGCCGCGCCGCTCGATGGTGCGGAAGCCGACGCGGTCGGCCACCCGGTCGCCGCCTGCGGTCACTGCGAGGTCGTAGAGCACCGGCGTTTCGGGGGACCAGAGGCGGGGGCTTGCAGGCACTGTCACCTCGCCGCGCCCATCGGCGAGCGGGATCGTGACGGAAATGCCCAGGCCGGGGATCTCGGCCTGCGCCTCGTTGGCGGGACCGTCGGCGGTCACCGCGATGCGGATGCCGCCGTCCCCGAGATGCGCGAAGACATCGCGGATCACCGTGGCGGGGGTCTCGTAGAGCGTCACCTCGCGGTAGATGCCGCCGTAGTTGAACCAGTCGGTGTTGCGCATCGGCACCCGGTCGAGCGTCCGGGTGTTGTTGACGCAGAACATGATCCAGTTGCGGCCCTCGCGGAGGGCATCCGTCACTTCGGCGCAGAACGGGGTCGAGCCGCCGAAATGGTTGCCGAGGAACTGGCCGTTGACGAAGACCTTGCAGTCGTATTGCGCCGCGCCGACGCGCAGGAAGCGGCGGGTGCCGGGGGCAGGCGGGCCTGCCTCCAGCGCGCGGGTATACCAGGCGGAGCCTTCGAAGAAGTACCACTTCTCCTTCTGCATCTGCCAGCAGGAGGGCACCTGCACGGTCTCGCCCGCATAGGGATCGTAATCCCAGGGTTCGGTCCGCTCCTCCGGAGCCTCCGGCGTCATGGCGAACCATTTCTGCCGCAGTCCCGTGTCGAGCAGGTCGACGCAGAAATTCCACGTCCCGTCCAGCGGCTGGCCCTGCCGGCCGCCGGTGAAGATCATGGTTTCGGCATTCAGCGCCTGCGTGTTGAAAGGACGGTCATAGTCCTCGTCATGCAGGCATTGCAGCGCGTTTTCCGCCAGGTCGGACCGTTCCAGCATGGGTTACTCGTCCGCCGCGGCCTGAATGCGCTCGATGAGGCTGCGCAGGTTGTCCGAACGGGCTGCGGTTTCCTCGATCATCGGCGCGACGGCTTCGGCGAAGGCGGTCTTGTCGACCTCGTGGACCTCGACGCCCATCTCGGCCTTGGCTTCCTCGATCGCAGCATCGGAGGCGATGTTCCAGGCTTCGCGCTGGTCGGCCATCGATTCCAGGGCTGCGGTTTGCAGCGCTTCCTGCTGCTCGGGCGTCATGCCGTCCCAGGCACAGGTCGAGATCACCACGACCGAGGGGATGATCGTGTGCTCGTCGAGCGAGAAATGCTTGGCGACCTCGCCGTGGCGCGCGGTGGTCAGCGCGGTCGGGTTGTTCTCGGCCGCATCGACGACGCCCTGCTGCAGCGCGCTGTAGAGTTCGCCCCAGGAGATCGGGGTCGGGTTGCCGCCGAGCAGTTCGACCATGCGGATCGCCGACGGCGACGGCTGGACGCGGACCTTGACGCCTTCGAGATCGGCCGGGGACAGGATCGGCTTGTCGCCGTAGAAGCTGCGCGCGCCCTCGGTGTAGAAGGCCACCCCGCGGAAGCCCTTGTCGGCCGAAGCGGCCAGGATGTCGGCGCCGATGTCGCCGGTGATCACCTTGTTGAAGTGGTCCTCGGACTGGAAGATGTAGGGCAGGTTCAGCGCGGAATAGCTTTCCTCGAAGGCCTCGAGCTCGGAGGCGTTCGAGCGGGCCATGTCGAGCGCGCAGTTCTGCACCAGCTCCATGGATTCGCGCTGCGTGCCCAGCTGGCCGTTCGGGAAAATCTGGATGCGGATGTCGCCGCCGGTCAGCTCCTCGACCCGGTCGGCCATCTGCTGCATCGCGACATGGACCGGGTGGTCCGGCGGGTTGTTGTGATTCAGGCGCAGCATGCGTGCATCTGCGGACGCGGCGGCCAGCACGAGCGCGGTCGAGGCCAACGCAGTGGTCAGAACGGTCTTCATGGCATCCTCCCGGGACGGTCAGTCATGCGACCGAGCCAATTTAAGCAAATTGGTCGGCCAAACACGGATATTCATGGCTTCCGAATCCAAACTCGTCAAGCGGTCCGACAAATTGGTTGACCAGTTTGTCTGGATGGCCCAGTTTTGCCGCATCTTGGACCCTGGCGGGTCCGCCTGCGGAGGAGACGTCATCGTGCAGCAAGTCCCGCAACCTGCCTTTCCGGCCCGGACCGCCGGAGGCGCGCCGTGATCCGCGTGCTCGACCTGATCCTGCGTCCCGTCATCGTCGCGATCTTCGCCGTGCTGGTCGGCTGTGTCGTCTGGCAGGTGGTCAGCCGCTACGTGCTGGGCACGCCCTCCACCGTCACCGACGAGCTGGCGCGCTTCCTTTTCATGTGGCTGGCGCTGATCGGCGGCGCCTACACGCTGGGACAGCGCCGCCACCTGGCGATCGATTTCCTCACCGGTACGCTGAAGGGCCGCGCCCGGACGCTGTCCGAGGCGCTGGTCCTTGCCATCGTCGCGCTTTTCGCCGGGCTCGTCATGATCAAGGGCGGCTGGGCGCTGGCAGCCAAGACGCTGGCCTCGGGTCAGGTGACGCCCGCACTGCAGATCCCGATGGCCTGGGTCTATGCCGCGATCCCCTTCGCCGGGCTCGTCATGCTGATCTATTGCGGCCATTTCCTGGCCGAGCTGGCGCGCCACGGCGCCCGCGGCCATTCCGACGGCCCGGTGGCCGGCCCGCTGGACTGAGGACCTCCAATGACCAACGCGATCTTCCTGCTCTTCGGCTCCTTTGCCGTGCTCATGGTGATCGGCGTGCCGATTGCCTTCGCCATCGGCGCCGCCACCTTCCTGACCTTCCTCTTGTTCATGAGCTTCGACCAGTCGCTGTTCATCGTGGCGCAGCAGATGGCCTCCGGCCTCGACAGCTTCACGCTGCTGGCGATCCCGTTCTTCATCCTGGCGGGCAACATCATGAACCGCGGCGGCATCGCCATGCGGCTGATCAATTTCGCCCAGGTGCTGGGCGGCCGCCTGCCGGGCGCGCTGGCGCATTGCAACGTTCTGGCCAACATGATGTTCGGCTCGATCTCGGGCTCCGCCGTGGCCTCGGCTGCGGCCGTCGGCGGCGTGATGGCGCCCTTGCAGAAGAAGGAGGGCTATGACCCGGCCTTTTCGGCGGCGGTCAACATCGCCTCCTGCCCGACCGGCCTGCTGATCCCGCCCTCGACCACCTTCATCGTCTATTCGCTGATCACCGGCGGCACCTCGATCGCCGCGCTCTTCATGGCGGGCTACCTTCCCGGCATCCTGATGGGGCTCGGCCTGATGACCGTGGCGGGCATCATCGCCAAGAAGCGCGGCTATCCGCTGGCGCCCAAACCCACGCTCTGCCAGGTCTGGCATGCCGCGCGCGACGCGATCCTGCCTCTGGGCCTGATCGTCGTGATCATGGGCGGGATCATCACCGGCGCCTTCACCGCAACCGAGGCCTCGGCCGCCGCAGTGGTCTACACGCTGTTCCTGGCGCTGGTCTGGTACCGCGAGATTTCGATCCGCGACCTGCCCGCGATCATCATGGAAAGCGCAGTGACGACCTCGATCGTGCTCCTGATGATCGGCGCGTCGATCGCGATGAGCCGGGTGATGGCCTTCGGCGGCATCCCCTACCTGATCTCCGACACGCTCCTGGCGATCTCCGACAACCCGCTGGCGATCCTCCTGCTGATCAACATCGCGCTTCTGATCGTCGGCACCTTCATGGACATGACGCCGGCGCTCCTGATCTTCACCCCGATCTTCCTGCCGGTCGTGCAGAGCCTCGGCATGGATCCGGTGCATTTCGGCGTGATGATGACGCTGAACCTCTGCATCGGCATCTGCACGCCGCCGGTCGGCTCGGCGCTGTTCGTCGGCTGCTCGGTCGGCAAGACTTCGATCGCTTCGGTGATCAAGCCGCTGCTGCCCTTCTATGCCGTGCTCTTCGGCCTTCTGCTGCTGGTGACCTACGTGCCCTCCATCAGCCTGTTCCTGCCCCGCATTCTTGGTGTGTATCAATGAAGACCCTGACCGACTGGACCCTCAAGGACCGGACCGAAACCAGCATCGAGCTCTTGATCGACGGCCGCCACCTGCTGCTCGTCGCCGTGCTCGACCAGACGCTGTTCCGGGTCTCGCTGCTGAAGGACGGGGCATGGCGGCTGAACCGCGGCTGGTGCGTGGCCCCCGACGGGGACATGCCATGGGAGGGGCGCCTGCGCGACGACCTCTCGGGCCATCCCTGCCCTGATTTCGCGGTGGAGGAGGGCGAGGGGCTCGCCATTTCCACCGGCGCGATGCGGCTCGTGATCGAGCATCCGCTGCGGCTGGTCTGGCAGCGGAAGGACGGCGGCGGATGGGCAACCTTCGCAGAGGAGCGCCCGACCGGCGGCACCATGCTCGGCCTGCGCGACAACCGCCACGGCCATTTCCTGCGCCGCTTCCCCGGCGAGAAAGTCTACGGCCTCGGCGAGAAGGCGGGCAACCTGGAACGCTCCGGCCGCCGCTACGAGATGCGCAATCTCGACGCGATGGGCTATGACGCCGAAACCACCGACCCGCTCTACAAGCACATCCCCTTCACCCTGACCAAGACGCCGGACCAGGGCTGCTGGTCGGTCTATTACGACAACATGGCGGGGGCCTGGTTCGATCTCGGCAACGAGCTCGACAACTACCACCTGGCCTACCGCGCCTACCGCGCCGAGGACGGGGATCTCGACTATTACATGCGGTGGGCGCCCTCGCTGGCCGAGCTGGTCAAGGGCCAGGTCCGGCTCACGGGGGGCACAGCCTTCCCGCCGCGCTGGTCTCTGGGCTACTCCGGCTCGACCATGAGCTATACCGACGCCCCGGATGCGCAGGCGCAGCTGGAAAGCTTCCTCGCGCGGATCGAGGAGCACGACATTCCCTGCGACAGCTTCCAGATGTCCTCGGGCTACACCTCGATCGGGCCGAAGCGCTATGTCTTCAACTGGAACTTCGACAAGTGCCCCGATCCGAAGGCGATGTCGGCGAAATTCGCCGGAGCGGACGTGCACCTGATTGCCAACATCAAGCCCTGCCTTCTGCAGGACCATCCGCGCTATGCCGAGGCTGCCGAGAAGGGGCTGTTCGTCCGCGCGAGCCTCGAGATGGACTCCGATTGCGGGCCAGAGCGCTCCATCTACTGGGACGACACCGGATCGCATCTCGACTTCACCAATCCCGGCACCGTCGACTGGTGGAAGGACGGCGTGACCACGCAGCTTCTCGACTACGGCATCGGCTCGACCTGGAACGACAACAACGAATACGAGATCTGGGATGACGAGGCGCAATGCGCGGGCTTCGGCGACGCGATCGACGTCTCGCTGATCCGGCCGGTCCACTCGGTGCTGATGACCCGCGCCAGCGAGGAGGCGCAGCGCGCCCATGCGCCCGGGAAGCGGCCCTACCTGATCTCGCGCTCGGGCATGCCGGGCATCCAGCGCCACGCCCAGACCTGGACCGGCGACAACCGCACCATGTGGAAGACGATCCGCTACAACATCCGGATGGGTCTCGGCCTGTCGATGTCGGGGATCTACAATATCGGCCATGATGTCGGCGGCTTCTCCGGTCCGCGGCCCGAGCCGGAGCTGTTCGTCCGCTGGGTGCAGAACGGCATCTTCCACCCGCGCTTCACCATCCATTCCTGGAATGACGACGCCACGGTCAACGAGCCCTGGATGTTCCCGGAGGTGACGCACCATATCCGCGACGCGATCAAGCTGCGCTACCGGCTGCTTCCCTATCTTTACACCCTGCTGTGGCAGGCCGCCGAGCGGGACGAACCGATGATCCGCCCGGCCTTCATGGACTTCCCCGAGGACGAGGGCGCCTATGCTGAATGCGACGAGTTCCTGCTGGGCCGCGACCTGCTGGTCGCCAACGTGGTCGAGGAGGGCGCCACCACCCGGACGCTGCGCCTGCCGGCCTGCCCGACCGGATGGTGGGACTTCCATGCCGGGACCTGGCACGAGGGCGGCACCGTCCTGACCCTCGATGTCGATCTCGGCTCCATGCCGCTCTTCGTGCGCGGCGGCGCGGTGATCCCGATGGGGAACTCGACCACGCGCGCGCATCCGGGCGCCGAGACCGAGCGCGTTCTGGCCGTCTTCCCGGCACCGGGAGCGTTCGAGGAGGCGAGCCTGATGTACGAAGACGACGGCGTCAGCGAGGGCGGCGCGGCCTGCATCACCACCCTGACGCTTTCGGGCAGCGCCGACAGCCTGTCTCTGGCCGCAACCCGTGCGGGCGAGGGCGCGCCGGTCATCCCGGTGGCGCGGATCGTGCTGCCCGCGGGCGAGACCCGCAGCCTGCCGCAGGAGATGCCGCTGTGAGCACCGAGATCGTGACACCCGGCTTCGACACCGCGGCGCTGAAGCCCCGCATCCTCCACCTGGGTTTCGGCGCCTTCGCCCGCGCCCATCCGATGGTCTATCTCTCCGAGGGCCTCGCCAAGGCGGGAGGCGACTGGGGCGTGGTCGTCGCGCGGCTGAATTCGGGGCGCGCCGAGATCGATGCGCTAGATGCGGCGGGTCACCGCTATCACGTGGCCGAAGCAGACGGCGAGGGCGCGACCCTGCGCGAGATCGGCGTGGTCACCGGCACGCTCCACCCGGCGCGCGACGGCATCGGGGCGATCCCGGACCTGATCGCCACGGAAGCGATGTCGGTCATCCTGCTGACCGTCACCGAAAAAGGCTATTGCGCGCGTTCGGGCGGGCTCGACCGCGGCCATGCCGGGATCATTGCCGATCTCGCCGCGCCGCAGACCCCCGGGACCGCCATCGGCGTGATCGCCGAAGGGCTGGCGCGCCGCCGCGCCGCCGGGCTCGGCGGGCTGACCGTGCTGAGCTGCGACAACCAGCCGGAGAACGGCCATCTGACGCGGGCCGTCATCCTGGACTTCGCCGAGGCGCGCGATCCCGCGCTGGCGGCGTGGATTGCCGAGACCTGCACCTTCCCCTGTTCGATGGTCGACCGGATCGTGCCGGCCATGACCGGGGACAGCCACGCCCTTCTGGAAAGCCTGCTGGGCCGCCCGGACCCGAACGGCATCGTCTGCGAACCCTTCCGCCAATGGGTGATCGAGGACAGCTTTGCCGCCGGCCGTCCGCCCTTCGCCGAGGGCGGGGCCGAGCTGGTCGCGGATGTGAGGCCCTTCGAGGAGATGAAGCTGCGCATGCTCAACGGGTCGCACACGATGCTGGCCTGCCGCGGACAGCTTGCGGGGCATGTGACTGTCGATGGCTGCATGGGCGATGCCGCGCTGCGCGCCAAGGCGCGGCGCCTGATGCTGGAGGAGCAGGCGCCGACGCTGTCCGTGCCGCAGAGCGTCGATCTGGACGCTTACGCGGAGGCCTTGCTGACACGCTTTGCCAATCCGCGGCTGCGCCACCGGCTGGACCAGATCGCCTCGGACAGTTCGCAGAAGATGCCGCAGCGGCTGTTCGCGCCTGCGCTCGTCCACCTGGAGACGGGCGGGGACTGGCCGGTCACCGCCGAGTCCATCGCCGCCTGGATCCGCCTCCTGGCCGAGGGCCGCGGGAGTGCCGATCCGCGCAAGGAAGAACTCGACGCTGCGGTGAGGGACACCGATCCGGTTGCCGCGGTGCTGGCCCTGCCGGAGCTGGTGCCTGCCGGTCTGGCCGGGCATCCGGGCTTCCTGCCCGGCATCCGGACCGCCTTCGCGGCGCTGCCGGACACCGTCGCGGCAGGGTGACCGCCCTCGTCCACCAGCGCGGACAGCGCATGGCGCACGGTGTGCCGGTTCACGCCGAAGCGCGCGGCAAGCTGCGCCTCGGTCGGCAGGCGGTCGCCGGGGGCATAGCCGCCCTCGGCGATCTCGCGGCGCAGCGCACGGGCGATTTCCGCCCAGATCGGTGTCCTGTCACCCAAAATTCACAAATCCCCGCTCGCGCCCGGCCCCGGCTTGGGGCATAATGTGTCTAGTTGTATAGTATAGCGGGAAGTTGTCGAGATGCAAAGCGCGAACGCGGAGCGGCAGGCCTGGATGGGCCTCTTGGCGAAGGCGCCGCCGGGACGGGCGGCCGGGCTGCTCGATGCCGCGATGGCGCGCCCCGCCTTTGCCTGGCTGCGTGCCCCCGAGACCGGCAGCGTCATGGTCGTCTCGACCGTGCCCGAGCCCTGATGCGGCTGCAGCACGACGTTGCCGAGCGCGCGGAAGCGCGGGTCGATATCCGGCTCGTTGAGGAACACGTCGAGCGCGGCGCCGCCGATCGTGCCCTGCTCCAGCGCGTCGAGCAGCGCGGCCTCGTCCACCGTCGAGCCGCGCGAGATATTGACCAGGACGCCGCGCGGCCCGAGGGCCGCCAGCGCTTCGGCGCCGACATGGTTCTCGGTTTCCTTGCCGCCGACCAGCGCGATCACCATCCAGTCGACCTCGCGCGCCAGCGACACCGGATCGGCATGCCAGGTCCAGCCGGGCGTGTCCTTCTCGCTGCGCGAGGTGTAGTGGATCTCCATCTTGAAGGCGGCCAGCCGGTCGGCGATCTCGCGCCCGATCCGGCCGAGGCCGACGATCCCCGCCTTGCCGCCGGAGAACTTGCGGTTCAAGGGCAGCGCGCGCCCGGCCCAGTCTCCCGAGCGCACCAGCTGCGACCCGGCCTCCAGGTCGCGCGACAGCGACAGCATCATGCCGAGCGCCAGGTCCGCGACATCGTCGTTCAGCACGCCGGGCGTGTTGGTGACTTTCACGCCGCGCGCATCGGCGGCCGCCACGTCGATCGCGTCATATCCGACGCCGTAATTGGCAATCACGCCGAGCGCCGGAAGCGCGTCCATGGCCGTGCCGCCGAAGGGCGCGTGGCCCTTGTAGGCCACGGCGCGAAGGCTGGCGCGCGCGGCTTCGGGCAGGCCGGAAATCTCGTCGGGGCTTGCGGCGAAGGCCGAGGCATGGGCGGCCTCGAGGCGGCTGCGCTCTTCGCCGGAGAACGGTCCGCAGATCAGCAGGACGGGGTCGCTCATGGTCATCTCCTCCTTTGCCATGGCCCGCGCCTGGCGCGGCAGGACCAGCACTAGCCGAAATGGTATACCATTTTCAAGTCCCTCCGCGCCTTGGGGGCGCGTCACAGATATTCACTCCGATCTGTAAAACCCTGTTATTTATCGGCGCAAGCGATGTGAGAATGTCCTTCTGTGTGACATCATGTGAATAACTGTTAAAATACCTTTGCAATCGTGAAATTTGTGTTACTTCCTGTGCCGAACCGATCAGCCACTGGTGGAGAAATCGATATGGACGTGCCTTCCGGATACCGCGCTTGCGTCGTCGGCCTGGGATCTATGGGGATGGGCGCCGCGCTGTCCTGCGTGAAGGCGGGGATCCCGACCTGCGGGATCGACCTGTCGGAGGCGCGCCGCGCCGAATTCCTGGCCGCAGGCGCCGAAGCCGTGGCGGCCTCCGCCGCCGAATTCGAGGGCAGCTTCGACGCGATGATCGTGCTCGTCGTGAATGCCGCCCAGGCCCGCGCGGTGCTGCTGGGCGAGAAGGGCGCAGCGGCCAAGATCAAGGCAGGCGGTGCCGTCATGGTCAGCTGCACCCAGTCCGCCGAGGACGCCAAGGCGCTGGCCGCCGATCTCGAGGCGATCGGCGTCGCCATGCTCGACGCGCCGGTTTCGGGCGGCGCGGCCAAGCGGTCGCGGGCCATGACGTGGCGGTGTTCTCGGCCGGCGCGGCGGGCAGCGGCCCGGAACGCACGCAGATGATCGACGGGCAGGGGCCGGTGAAGCTGATCGAGGCGGCGCGCCGCACCGGGCTGCGCCGCATCTACCTGGTCTCGGCCTTCCCCGATGCCGGGCGCGGCAAGGAGCCGCTGCGCGAAGGCTTCGAGAACTACATGCGGATCAAGAAGGAGGCCGATGCCGCCCTGGCGGCAAGCGGTCTCGACTGGGTGATCCTGCGGCCCGGCACGCTGGTGCATGAAGAGGGCGACGGCAATGTCAGCCTCGGCCTGGCGCTGACCTATGGGGCGGTGGCGCGCGGGAACGTGGCGCGGGTGCTGGCCGGGTTGATCGGCACGCCCGCGATCCGCCGCGAGATCCTGGAGCTGACCGATGGCGGAACGCCTGTCGATCAGGCGGTGGCGGCCATCCTGCGCGATTGAGCGCCCGCAGGCTTTGCCAATTTCCGCCGCGCCTGCTAACCCCCGATTGCAAAGTGCGGAGACCGGCTATGTTCTACTATCTCAAGGATGGCGACCCCGAGATCGACGGGATGATGGCCTCGGTCTGCGCGATGGGCGGCAAGACCGCCTGCGTATCCAAGGTGCGCTGGCGGTTTTCCGACTATCCCGAGACGGCGGCGCGGGCGGCGGAGTCGCTCAAGCATGCCAAGCACCAGAGCAGTTCCAAGCACACGCGGGCGTTGAAGACGGCGCTCTATTCGGCGCAGTACAACGGCTTCCGCCGCTTGTTCGAGCGCGACCCCGAAGCGGTGGCGGTCGCCTGGAACGGGCTGACGGGCACGCGCCGCGCCTTCATGTCGGCCGCCAAGGATACCGGCACGCCGCATATCTACATGGAGCGCGCGCCGCTGCCGGGCCGGGTGACGGTGGACGAGACCGGCGTGAACCAGGTCAACGGGCTGGCGCGCGAGATCGGCTTCTACCGCGATTGGGCGGATGCCGAGAACGGCCATGGCGGCGGCTGGCGCGCGCTGAAGGACATCCTGGTGTCGCGCAAGGCGAAGAAGCGCAGCGATGTCGGCCAGACCGATGCGGCGGCCGATCTGGCGGCGGCGCCCTTTGTGTTCTGCCCGCTTCAGGTGCCGGACGACACCCAGATCAAGATGTTCGGCGGCTGGGTGCGCAACATCAACCGCTTCATCGACCTTCTCGAGCTGGCGGCCGAGCATCTGCCCGAGGGCTGGCACCTGCGCTTCAAGGAGCATCCGAGCTCCAAGATCCCGCTGACCGAGTTCCTCGAACAGGCCGCGGCCGCCCAGCCCGGCAAGATCGTCATCGACAACTCGACCGACACCTTCCAGCAGGTCGCCGCCAGCCGCGCGGTGGTGACGCTGAACTCCTCGGTGGGGCTTCAGACCTTCTGGTACGACAAGCCGGTGCTGGTGCTGGGCGAGTGCTTCTTCCGCATGCCCGAGCTGGTGACGCCGGTCGAGAGCCCGACCCATCTGATGCGCAGCTTCGCCGCCATCGAGGAGGCGGGCTTCGACCCGGATGCGCGGGACGTGTTCATGAACTATCTCGACCGGGTCTATTATCCCGAGATGATCCGCGAGGACGGCAAGGCTTCCGTCGCCCCGGAGAAGGTCCTGCCGAAGATCGAGGCCGCGCTGGCGTCACGCCGCCGCTGAGGCGGCGTGCCAGCCGGAGGTGTGCCGCCGCTGAGGCGGCGTGCCCGCTAGGGGGACGTGCCGCCGCCGGAGCCGCCGCCGCGACCCAGAGCTGCGCATCGTCGCCCCAGACCGCCGCCTCGGTGCCTGCCGCGGCCAGCGCCTGTTCCAGCGCGTCATGGCCGATCCGCAGACCGGCGATCTTCGACATGCGCGATTTCCGCCCGGTGATCCGGTAGAGCCCGTCTGCGCCGCGCAGCGCCAGGTCGCCGGTGGCCAGCTCCTCCGTTTCCGGGCCGCGCAGAAGGTCGGCGGCATCGGCGGCATAGCCCATCATCACGTTGGGGCCGCGATAGACCAGCTCGCCTTCGGCATCCGCCGCTTCGATCAGGGCGCCATCCGCGCAGCGCAGCGCCAGATGGCCGCCGGGGATGGCACGGCCGATCGCATCCGGGGCGGAGGCGGCCAGCGGGCGGGCGTGGTCCCGGGCATGGCCCGCGCCGACGTCACCGCAATGCTCGGCCCGGGCCATCCCGGCGCAGGCATCGCGGAATGCGGCGCCTACCGCTACGACGCGGAGGGCACCGAGCGCTACATGCATGTCTGGTACGAGCGCGACCGCGTCGCCCGCGTCACCACCGCGCCCGGCCCGGCCTGCACCGCCCCCTGAAAAGCCACGGCAAATCCGCCGGGCTGCGGCATTCCGCGCTTGAAAACCGGGGCGCTTGGTGTCATAGCACGCCCACTTCCGACTCGTGCCGTTATCCGATGCGCGCCCTCTTCTTCTGACGGCGCCGGACCGGCAGTTCCGGGACGGAGCTGCAACAAGCAAGACGACCCATCTCCCGCGGGCGCCGAGGCGGACCCGACAGAAGGCGCGGAGCTCTGGGACGGCATCACCTTCACGGAATAACCGTGAGCCAGACAGGAGAGATCAGATGGATCTGATCGCACAGCTGGAGGCCGAACAGATCGCCTCCCTCGGGAAGACCATTCCCGACTTCAAGGCGGGCGACACCATTCGCGTCGGCTTCAAAGTGACCGAAGGCACCCGGACCCGCGTCCAGAACTACGAAGGCGTCTGCATTTCCCGCAAGAACGGTGCAGGCATTGCCGGTTCGTTCACGGTCCGCAAGATCAGCTTCGGCGAAGGCGTCGAGCGTATCTTCCCGCTCTACTCGACCAACATCGAGAGCATCGAAGTCGTGCGCCGCGGCCGCGTGCGCCGCGCCAAGCTCTACTACCTGCGTTCGCGCCGCGGCAAGTCCGCCCGTATCGCAGAGGTCACCAACTACAAGCCGAAGGCCGCCAAGGCCGGCGCCGAGGCGTAAGGACCGGACCGATGAAAGCAGACATCCATCCCGAATACCATCTCATCAACGTCAAGATGACCGATGGCACCATCATCCAGATGAAATCCGTCTGGGGCAAGGAAGGCGACACGCTGGCGCTGGACATCGATCCGCTGGCGCACCCGGCATGGACCGGCGGCAACACCCGCCTGATGGACCAGGGCGGCCGCGTTTCCAAGTTCAAGAAGAAATACGAAGGCCTCGGCTTCTGAGCCCTGCCCCTTCCGATTTCGAGGCCGCCCCCCGGGGCGGCCTTTTGCTTTGGGGCGACAAATTTCGAAACCTCTGCCAGCCTCGCACGTAGACTCTGCGGGGGCAGCAGCAACGGAGACCAGGCATGAAGATCGGCATCGACGTGGCCATGGATTACGAGCTGGGCGAGGAATGCGTGGTATTCCTGACCCTCGAGGCGGCCGACACCGACGGCCAGCACGTGCTGGAGAGCCGCCTCGACATCGAAGGCGCGCTGCTGTCGCGCATCCCGGGCGAAAGCGGCATCGGCACCCGCGTCGTGGCGCGGCTCGACAGCCCGCTGATGCGGCTGGCCTATCGCGCCGAGGTCGAGATCACCCGGCAGGACCGGCCGCTCGCAGAGATGGACGCCACGCCCTGGCATGACCTGCCCGCCGAGGCGATGACCTATCTGCGGCCCAGCCGCTTCTGCCAGTCGGACGTGTTCGAGACCTTCGCAAGGCGCCGCTTCGGCGATCTCGAGGGCGGCGCCAAGGTGGCCGCGATCCGGAAATGGGTGGCCGACGAACTGAGCTACGTGCCCGGGGCCTCCACCGGGACGACGACCGTGGTCGACACCTTCACCTCGCGCCAGGGCGTCTGCCGCGACTACGCCCACATGGTCTGCGCGCTCTGCCGCGCCGCGGACATTCCGGCACGCTATGTCTCGGTCTATGCGCCCGATGTCGATCCGCCGGATTTCCATGCCGTGGCCCAGGTCTGGCTGGACGACAGCTGGCACATCGTCGACCCGACCGGCATGTGCCGCCCGGAAAGCTCGGTGATCGTCGCGGTGGGCCGCGACGCCTATGACGTCGCCTTCATGGAGAACCGCGGCAACGCCCAGCTGCTGTTCCAGTCCGTGGGGGTCCGCGCCGCCTGACCGCGGTGCGCAGACTTCTGGATTCGGCGGCAAGGCTCGACTACCCTCGGGAAAAGATATTTCCAGGGAGTTCCGATCATGCGATTTTCTGCCCTCTTCCCGGCCGTCATGGCGGCGGGCCCCGCACTCGCCGCCACGCTGGAGCCCGCGCCGGTGCTTCCCTCCGCCCTCACCCTGCAGATCAGCGACGCCCGCAGCGCAGGCCCGGCCAGCGCGACGAACAATTTTGCCTCGCCGGTCGCCGATGCTTCCGGGCTCTGGATTGCCGACCAGACCGGCACGCTCTACCGCGCCACCGCAGGCGGCACCGAAGCCGTGCTGCGGGCCTCGGACCTGCCGGCCGGCCTCGTGCCGAACAGCCGCGTGGCCTTCGAGAGCGCTCGACCGGGCGCAAGCGCTGATCGAGCGCGCCGGCCCCGGCACGCCCGACCTGTTCCGCCGTTGGTTCGACATCAGCCTGCTGACCGACAGCGAGGACCGCGCCTGTGCGGCGCTGGAAGCCAATCCGGGCATCGTGCCGAACCCGATGACCCGGGTCTTCTGCCTGGCGCGCGAGGGCCGCTGGACCACCGCCGCGCTGACGCTGGAAAGCGGCCGCGCGCTCGGCGACATTTCCGAAGCCGACCATGCGCTGCTGTCGCGTTTCCTGGACCCCGACCTTTTCGAGGGCGAGCCGCCGCTGCTGCCGCCCCGGCAAGTCACGCCGCTGTCGTAGAGCGTCAGGTTGATGCGGTGGTCGGTGACCCTGCCCTGCGGGAAATTGTAGGTGCGGATGCGTTCCGAACGGTCGCCGGAGCCGACCTGGCTCTTGCGGTCCGCCGCGCGGGCGCTGTCGGCGCGCTGGCGTTCGAGGTCATAGAGCCGCGTGCGCAGCACCTGCATGGCGATGGATCGGTTCTGGTGCTGGGATTTCTCCGAGCTGGTGACGACGATGCCCGAGGGAACATGGGTGATCCGCACGGCGGAGTCGGTGGTGTTGACGTGCTGGCCGCCCGCCCCGCTGGCGCGCATCGTATCGATGCGGATGTCGTTCGGGTCGATCTGGATGTCGACCTCCTCGGCCTCGGGCAGCACCGCGACGGTCGCCGCCGAGGTATGGATGCGGCCGCCCGACTCGGTTTCCGGCACGCGCTGCACGCGGTGGACCCCCGATTCGAATTTCAGCCGGGCAAACACGCCCTCGCCCGCGACATGGGCGGTGACTTCCTTGATGCCGCCGAGCTCGGTCTGGCTTTCCTCGAGGATCTTGAAGGTCCAGCCCTGCGCCTCCGAGAAGCGCTGGTACATGCGGAGCAGGTCGCCGGCGAACAGCGCCGCCTCCTCGCCGCCGGTGCCGGGGCGGATCTCGATCATCGCGGGACGGGCATCGGCCGCGTCCTTGGGCAAGAGCGCCAGCTGCAGCGCATGCTCGGCCCCGGGCAGCTCGGCCTTCAGCCGCGGCAGCTCCTCTTCGGCAAGGGCGCGCATCTCGGGATCGGCCAGCATTTCCTCGGCCTCGGCCATGTCGGCCACGAGGCCGCGCCAGGCCTGGATCTGGCCGACGACGGGCTTCAATTCGCTGTATTCGCGTGACAGCCGGACGATGTCCCCGGGCGCAGCGCCGCTGGCGAGCTTCGCTTCGAGGAATTCGAACCGGCCGAGGATCTGGTCTAGCTTGTCTTCGGGTATCATNGGATCGGNCAATGCCCAAGCCCGCGGGCGCCGTCAAGTCCGGCTCAGGCGATCTCGCCGAGCCAGTCGAGCACCCGCTGGCGGTTCACGCCGAGATCGTAGGAGCCGAAGCGCAGCCGCGAATAGACGGCGAGCTTCGCCCCGCCCTCCGCCGGCCAGGCAATGACCGAGATATAGTCGGGAAAACCGAAGAGCCGCGAGCGCGCCACATAGGTGACATGGCCCTCGCCGGNGACTGCCCGCCAGCCGCTCGACCCGCGNGCGCAGCCATCGCCACCGCGTNCGAGCCGCGCCATGACCTCNGGCCGGGCTGCCGCCGAATTGCGGCGCCGCCCCGTCCGAAGGCGCCTCNGTCACGCAAGAGGAAGCCGCCATCCGCCCCGNGGATCGACCGCGACCNCGCGNGATCGACGNTGCCANGATGCGNCGGATCGCTGGGCGNCGAACCGGACATAANAGCGAGAAGAGGACGGCCACNGGCCACGCCGATGGCCGCGAATATGGTCACGAGTCGCATGGAACACCCCCAAGTGTTCCGCCAAGACTATCCTGAAATGCCGCGCGGTCCCCCCCGNGACGGCGCGGACCAATTGTCCCATACGCNAGCCGGAGCCTTCCNCATGANGCGACCGCGACCCGATCTTCGACACCCAGGACGGCCTGCCCCGGCTTCTCGAGATCATGCGGCGGCTGCGCGACCGCGAGACCGGCTGCCCCTGGGACATCGAGCAGGATTTCTCGACCATTGCGCCCTACACGATCGAGGAGGCCTACGAGGTCGCCGACGCGATCGAGCGCGGAGCCTGGGGCGAATTGCAGGGCGAGCTGGGCGACCTGCTGCTGCAAACCGTCTATCACGCGCAGATGGCCGACGAAGCCGGGCTGTTCGATTTCCAGACCGTCGCGGGCACCGTCGCGCAGAAGATGATCGACCGCCATCCGCATGTCTTCGGCGGGGAGAGCCGCGAGAAATCCGCCGAGCAGCAGACCGCCGACTGGGAGACGATCAAGGCGGCTGGAACAGGTGATGCAGGGCGACCTGGCCGAAATCACCGATGCGCTGATCGCCTCCGACCAGGCCGCGCGGCTCGCCGAGCTCGACGCATGAGCGCAAAGGTCGGCGAGGTGATGCGCGCGGGCATGGCCCGGCTCGCGGCCGCGGGCGTGGCCGATCCGGCCCCGCTCCTGCCCGTTGCGCCACCAGCGCAGCTCCCGGAGAACCTCCTGCGCCCCGCCGGGCAGCCGCCCGGGCAGATCGCGCCCGTCGAGCTCCGCCCAGAGCCGGGTCCAGAGCCGTCCGACTGACCACGGATTGTAGCCCCCGCCCCCGGTCACCATCAGCCGCGGCGCCAGCGGCCGGATCGCCCGCAGCATCGCGACATGGGCGTTGTTCGACAGCCCGAGCCGCGACAGCGGGTCTTCCTCCACCGCATCGGCGCCGCATTGCAGGATCACCGCCTCGGGGCGGAACGCGCCGAGCAAGGGCAGCACCAGCGCCTCGCGGATCAGCGCGAATTCGTCGTCATTGAGCCCCGAGGGCACCGGCAGGTTGAACACGTTGCCCGCGCCGCGATCTTCCAGCCGCCCGGTGCGCGGCCAGCGGTTGGCCTCGTGCACCGAGATCATCAGCACGTCCGGATCCTGGCCGAAGCCGTGCTCCACCCCGTCGGGATGATGCGCGTCGATGTCGATATAGGCGATGCGGCGGAGGCCCTGCGCGCGCATCGACAGGATCGCGATGCAGAGATCGTTGAGGAAGCAGAAGCCGTTGGCGCGGTCCGGCATGCCGTGATGGGTGCCGCAGCCCGGCGCATGCACCACGCCCCCGGCCTTCAGCAGCGAGGCCGCAAGCATCGCCGCGCCGCAGCCCGTCGCCGGACGACGGAACATTTCGGGGAAGACCGGATTGTTCGAAGTGCCCAGATGGAACCGCGCCTGCACCTCCGGACTCACGCTCTGCTCGGCCTCGGCCCGGACCAGCGCGGCGACATAGTCCGGATCGTGCCACATCGCGAGCCCCGCGGGCGTCGCGCGCGGGCTCAGCCGGTACTGGCCGGGCGCCAGCCAGCCGAGCGCCCGCACCATGTCCATCAGCGTCGACACCCGCGGCACCCGCAGCGGATGCCAGGTCCCGTAGGAGGAATGGCGGTAGATTTCCGATCCGATGAAGACAGGCGGCGCGCTCACCCGTCCTTCGCCAGCTCCGCCTCGATCGGGCCGGTGATCTCCGGCGAAAGCGGCTCGGTCCGCGAGCCCCAGGTCGCCACCACCCGGCCGTCGCGCCCGAGCAGGACCTTGTTGAAGTTCCAGGACGGCTCGAAGCCGGTTTGCTCGCGCACCCAGCGGTAGAACGGATGGGCCTCGTCGCCGCGGACATGGGTGATGTCGGCCATCGGCAGGGTCAGGCCGAAGACCACGGCGCAGAATTCCTTGACCTCGCCGCCGCTGGCCAGCTCCTGGCGGAAATCGTCGGAGGGCACCGCCAGCACGACCAGCCCGTCATTGCCGTAGCGCTCGTGCAGATCCTGCAGGCCTTCGTATTGCGGGGTATAGCCGCAGCGCGAGGCCGTGTTGACCACCAGCACCGGCTGGCCGGTCCAGGCCGAAGTGTCCAGCTCGCCGCCGTCGATATTGGCGAAGCTGAAGGCCGCGGCCATGCCGGGAACGGCCAGGGCGGCGGCAGCTGCTGCTAGGATGCGGATCATCTCTGGCCCTCCATGTCTCGACTGCGAACCTAGGCCGGCCTCCGGTCAATTCAAGCCGGCGTGACCGCGCAGGCAGATACCTCATGGACAGGCCCGGGATTGCGGCCATACTGCAGCTGCAAAAACAACAACGACTCGCAGAGCTGTCGGGCAGGCACAATGACATTCCACCGCATCGGGCAGGCACCCATCTCCCTGGATACCTCGAAAATGCGCGAGGTCCGCTCGCAATTCGGGGCGTTGTGCTACCGGCGCAGCAAGGGACGCGTGCAGATCCTGCTGATCACGTCGCGCGGAAAGGGGCGCTGGATCATTCCCAAGGGCTGGCCGATCTCGGGCCGCACCCCGGCGGCAGCGGCCGGGATCGAGGCCTATGAAGAAGCCGGAGTCGAGGGCAAGGCCCATCCGCTGTGCATCGGCATCTATGGCAGCCGCAAGGCCGGGATGCCCTGCGTCGTGGCGCTCTACGCGGTCGAGGTGAGCGACCTGCGCCGCCGCTATCCCGAGGCCGGAGAGCGCAAGCGCCGCTGGGTCACGCCGAAGGAAGCCGCCAAGCTGGTGGAGGACGAGGGGCTGGCGCAGATCCTGGCACGGTTCCGCCCCGAGGCGCTGCCGGCGGCCGAACGGATCAAGGTTCCCGGAAGTTGATCTTTTACCTTGTTGCCTTAAGTAGTACGCTCTTGCTGTCCAATCCGGTGCCGAAATGATCCGTTACGCCCTGAAATGTTCCCAGGACCATGGCTTCGAAAGCTGGTTCCGATCCGCGGAGGATTTCGAGTCGCTTGCCGCGGCCGGGCAGCTGGAATGTCCCGCCTGCGGCAACCGCAAGGTGGCGAAAGCGCTGATGGCGCCGCGGGTGACGGCCTCCGAGAGGACATCCGAGGCCGGGGACGGAGCACAGCCGCAGGCCGAGGAAACCATGCCCGCCGGCGCCGCCATGCCGCAGGAGGTCCGCACCGCCATCGAAAAGCTGCGCGCCGAGGTCGAGGCGCATTCCGACTATGTCGGGCGCAGCTTCGCCGCCGAGGCCCGGGCCATCCATGACGGCGAGAAACCCAGCCGCGCGATCCATGGCGAGGCCAATGCCGAAGAAACCCGGGCGCTGCTGAAGGACGGGATTCCGGTCGTCCCCCTGCCCTTCCGCGACCGGCGCGGCACCAATTGAGGGAGCGCGCATGGCCATCCTGATCACCGGCGCGAACCGCGGGATCGGCAGGGGGCTGCGCGACCATTACGTCGCGGCGGGCGAAACCGTCTACGGCACCGCCCGCGGCGAGCTTCCCGTGGAGGGCAGCTGGCTGCATCTCGACCTGACCGATCCCGGCGGCTTCCCGGCGCTGGCCGAAGCGCTCGACAGCGTGCCGATCGACCTCTTGGTCTGCAATGCCGGCGTCTACCGCGACAAGGGCATGAATCTGGCGACCGGCTATCCCGCCGCGCTCTGGGCCGAGACATTCGCCGTCAATGTCACCGGCGTCTTCCTGACCGTTCAGGCGCTGCTGCCGAACCTGCAGATGGCGCAGGCGCCGCGCGTCGCGGTGATCACCTCGGCGATGGGGTCGAGCGCGCGGGCGCCGGGCCATTCCTATGCCTACCGCGCCTCGAAGGCCGCCGCGACGAACCTCGCGCGCAACCTCGCCGCAGATCTGGAGCCGATCGGCATCGCGGTGGGCGCCTACCATCCGGGATGGGTGCGCACCGACATGGGCGGCAAGGACGCCGATATCGACCTGGCCGACTGCGTCGAAGGGCTGGCCGCGCGCTTCGGAGAACTCGACCTCGCCCGCACCGGGGCCGTCCTCACCCATGACGGAACGCCGGTGCCGTTCTAGCTCCGCCGGGCGCGGCAGCCGGCAGCGTTCCGGCACGCCCCTCCAGCCGTGCGGGCGTTCCTGTTGCTTGCCCCTGCCTTTCAATGCCCGCCCTCCGGCAGGCACCTCCGGATCCGCGGTCGGCGCAGCGCATGCCCGCGAGATACCGGCCGGAAGACATCCGATCCGCCGATGGCGCCGGCCTGCCCGGCACCGGCCAGTGGAAAGGCAGGGCCTTCATCAGCGGGCGGTGCAAGCCGTTGCGGGATGCGCTCTGCCTGCTGCCGTCGTCGCAATGCGCTGCAACTCTGGCCTCAAGGCCAGACGCGCCCAGCTCCGCGAGGCCGGGAAACCCGCAAAGTTGCCATCGTCGCGCTCATGCGAAAGCTCCTGCCCACCGCCAACGCTCTGGTGAAAGCCGATAGGCTGTGGACCCCAAAAGCCACTTGCGCATGACGGATGCTCGCTTCCGAACGAGGCTTCGATCCGGCGCCTCGTCGGCGCGATCCTGATGGAGCGGACCGAGGAATGGACCGTGCAGCGCGGCCGATGCCTGACGTTGCCGTCTTGGGGCCCCCGCCGTCAATCCGGAATCTGCGCGGCAAGGCTGCCGCAATTGCCGGGCTGGCTGCGGAACGCGAGGCACGGGCGGCGCGGAGACACCAGATACCGGAGCGCTGCCCGCGCCGACAGCCGCGTTGGGCCTGTGCAGCGCCATGTGCTTCTTCCCCGGCGCCGTCAATCCCGCTCCCAGTCCCTTGCCGGTGTCAGGCTTCCATCCGTGGCCAGCCCATGGGCTGCCTGCATGATGCCGGCGAGATCGGTTCCCGGGCGCCCATCTGGAAAACGCGCCCGGACGGAACGTCCGGCGGCAGCGCCATATCCGGCGTCGCCGGAAACCGCGTCCCGGCAGGGACTTCGCCGAGGCGGGACGGAGCCAGCCAAGAGCTGGCCTTCTCCTTTTTCCCGTTCCGGTTGAAGTCTCGGGCGGCGGCCGGGACCGGATCCCTCTGCAGGCGGAACTCGGTACCGTCCAGCCACATGCGATGAAGCAGTGAAGGCGGCCGTGGCCCCTGCGGGGCCGCGAAAGCGCCTGGACGCCGATCCGCCGTGCCATGGCGACCGCGGTGCGCTTCGGGCCGCGGCGCCGGGCAACCTGCATGCCCCACGCCTTGAGCCGGCAGGGCCTCGCGTGATGCATCATCACGGTGGCGGCGCCGAAGAGCGCCTTTCGCAGCGCGGCATCCCCTGCCTTGGTGATCCGTCCGACGATATCGCGCTCTCCGGACTGCTCGCGCCGGGGTACTGGCCGGCGGAGGCGTCGCGGGCGCTCGGCGATCCGGACGATTTCGGCGCTTGGCCGGTGCAGCACCGCGACTGGCTGGCGCGCCGCCAGCGCGCGCTCGGCCGGCTCGCCGCAGAGACCTGACCAAGGAGGAGACAGAGATGATTTCGCGTTTCGGCCTGCTGACCAAGCGGGCGGACCTGACCGAAGAGGAATTCGACCGCCACTGGCAGGGCGGACACGGCCCGCTGGCGGCCAGGCTGCCCGGGCTCGGCGCCTATTTCCAGCACCGCGTCACCGACAAGCAGCAATTCGGCATTTCCCATGAACGCGGCAGCGACTGGGATCTCGACGGGTTCTCGGAGCTGCATTTCCCCGACATGGAAACGATGCTGGCGGCGGTCTCGGGCGAGGACTTCGCCCCGGCGCTGGCCGACGAGGATGCGTTCCTCGCCGATCTGGCGCTGGTCGCCTGCGAGAAGCATGTCGTCGTGCCGTTCCAGCCCGGCGGCGGTCCTGTCATCAAGCGCATGACGCTGCTGAAGCGGGTGCCGGGGATGAGCGACGGAGATTTCCGGCGCGAATGGCTGGAAACCCATGCCGCCTGGGTGCGGCAATGGCCGGACGTGCTGGGATACCACCAGAACATCGTGCTGGACCGCTACAAGGGCTCGCGGACGGAAAGCGCCCCGCACGAGGCGGTGCCGGTGGACGGGATCGTCGAATTCTGGTTCCGCGACACCGAGACGGCGGCGAAGCTCTATGCCAGCGACATCGTCGCCGAGACCCAGGAGCACGCCAAGGTCTTCCTCGACACGATCACGCCCTATTTCGTCGAGACCCGCCAGGTCGCCTGAACCCTGATGCAGGCGGCAGGGAAGGCCCGGGGGAGACCCCGGGCCTTTGCGCGTCAGGCGGTCAGGTAGCCGCCATCGACGACCAGCGTCGCGCCGGTCACGTAGGAGGACATCTCCGAGGCCAGGAACACCACCGGGCCGACGATCTCCTCGGGCTCGCCGAAACGGCCCATCGGGATGCGCGACAGGAACCGCTCGCGGCGCTCGTCATTGTGGCGCGTCGCTTCGGTCATCGCCGTCTTCAGCGTGCCGGGCGCCACCGCGTTGACCCGCACCCCGTCCTTCGCGAGCTCGGCCGCGAGGTTCATCGTCAGCATCCGCACGGCGGATTTCGACGTCGAATAGCTGACCGAGGTCGCGGTCGAGACGAAGGAGGCGATCGACGCCATGTTGACGATGCCGCCCTTCGTCTTGCGCAGCGCGGGCAGCAGCGGCAGGATCATGTTCAGCGTGCCGTCCAGATTGACGCCCATGCCGAGCGCCCAGGTCTCGCGCACATCGGGGCTGTCGACGGAATTCCTCGGGCAGACACCGGCATTGTTGACCAGGAGCGAGACGTCGCCGTGGTCCGCGACCGTCCCGGCGAAGGCCTCGCAGGCGGCGGCATCGGTCACGTCCAGCGCATAGGCCCAGGCCTCGCCGCCGCCGGCGCGGATCTCCGCGGCGGTGGCCTCGGCGGTTTCGGCGCGCATGTCGGCCACGATCACCCTGGCGCCTTCCTTGGCAAGTCCCCTGGCGATGCACGCACCGACCCCCTGTCCGGCCCCGGTGACGACGGCCAGCCTGTCTTCCAGCTTCATTCGATTGTCCTCCTCGACGGGGCATGGCGAAAGATGCCCCCTGCGCTCATGATTGCACGAAGGATAATGCGTTCGCAATAGAATAATCTTGTTAGCTGGGCTCGGGAGACTCCCAATGGCCGAGATCGGCGGACAGCGCCTGCGCCGCGCCGCGCAGGGCGGCGGCGAACTCCGTGTCCGGCGCCTTGTCCAGCAGCCGCGCATCGCCGACCAGCGTGATGACGGCGAAGACCTGGCCCAGATGGTCGAAGACCGGCGCGGCGATGGCATTGATGCCGGGGATCGGCGGTTCCGCGACGGTGGCAATGCCCTCGGCGCGGATCCGCGCGGCATCCGGCTCCTCCCAGGGCTGGGCGCGGCCGACGAAGCGGTCGGTGACGGATTTCGGCAGGTTGGCGCGCATCGTGGGCCGGACCAGTTCGTCGGGCAGCCAGGCGGCGAAGGCGCGGCCCGTGGCGGTGCCGGAGACCGACGCAAGATCATCATCGACACCGATCCCGGCCAGGACGATGCCGTGGCCATCCTGCTGGCGCTCGGCTCGCCGGAAGAGATCGAGGTGCTCGGCATCACCGCCGTGGCCGGCAACGTGCCCCTGTCGCGGACCCAGGAGAACGCCCGCAAGGTCTGCGAGCTGGCGGGCCGCGCCGATATCCGGGTCTTCGCCGGGGCCGACCGGCCGCTGCTGGCGGCGCCGCGCACCGCCGAGAACGTCCATGGCAAGACCGGGCTCGACGGCATCGANGCTGCCTGCGCCGTCCATGCCTCTGCAGGAGCAGCATGCCGTCGATTTCATCATCGAGACGCTGCGCAGCGAAGCCCCGGGCACGGTGACGCTCTGCCCGCTCGGGCCGCTCACGAACATCGCCACCGCCTTCCGCCGCGCCCCCGACATCGTCGGCCGCGTGCAGGAGATCGTGCTGATGGGCGGCGCCTATTTCGAGGTCGGCAACACCTCGCCCACGGCCGAGTTCAACATCCTCGCCGATCCGCATGCCGCGCATGTGGTCTTCGGCGCGGGCGTGCCGCTGGTCGTGATGCCGCTCGACGTGACCCACAAGGTGCNTGACCTCGCCAGCGCGCAACCAGGCCTTCCGCGATCTCGGCACCCGCCCGGGCGAGGCCGTCGCCGCCTGGACCGGCTTCTTCGAGCGCTGGGACATGGCGAAATACGGATCCGAAGGCGCGCCCTTGCACGACCCCTGCGTGATCGCCTATCTGATCCGTCCCGAGCTGTTCTCGGGCCGTCACATCAATGTCGAAATCGAGATCTCCTCGCCGCTGACCATGGGCATGACCGTGGCCGACTGGTGGGGCGTCTCGGGCCGGGAGCCGAATGCGCTCTTCATCGGCGGGGGACATGTGCACCTCGTCACGTAGTTGGTCGCGCGCACCCTGTCCGCGGCCGCCCGGAAAAGCAACCCGGGCGGCCCCCGTTCAGCGCGGCCGCGCCGTGCGGGTGGCCAGCATCGCGTCGAGCCGCAGGCTGGCCTTCGTCACGGCCGGCCCGAACAGGAAGGAGATCGCCGCGGCCGTGGGCCAGGCGACGCGGAAGGCGGTCATCCAGCGGGACGCGAAATCCGGAACGAAGCCGAGATTCAGCCAGGTGACGAAGAAGGTCATCAGGAAGCTGAGGACCAGCGACATCATGACGGCGAAGATCAGGCGGTGGGTCATGCGGGGCTCCGTGCGGGGGCGCCGATCGGCGCAAGCTTGCGGAAGGACACCACCCGCGTGGCGCCGGTCTCGATCACCTTGCGGGTATGGGGGTAGGCGTGATGCGCCTCGAGCGCCTCCGGCGAGGTCCAGCGCTCCCAGAGGACGAATTGCGTCGGGTCGTCGAGGTCCTGGCGGATTTCGAAGGACAGGCAGCCCGGCTCGCCGGCCGTGTCCCGGACCAGCCCGGCCAGCAGGGCCTCGGTGTCGGAGAGGGGAAGCGCGCCGGTGGCCTCGATCCGGGCGCTGATGCAGAATTCGGTCACGAAGCTTCCTTTCCGGTGGCAATTGCGACTTGGGCCAAGCTAGACATGCCGGAACAGGAATTATATGCCGAATGTCGCAGAGATAATTTCCGGAAATGGAATCATGCTGGACGACATTGCGCTGTTCGTCGCGATTGCCGAGACCGGCGGGCTTTCGGGCGCGGCGCGCCGCCTGCGCATCCCGCCCGCCACCGTGACCCGCCGCCTGCAGAAGCTCGAGGAACGGCTCGGCTGCCGCCTGGTCCACCGCTCGGCGCGGCGGTTCTCCCTGACCGGCGAGGGAGAGGCCTATCTGCGCCGCCTCGGGCCGCTGATGGCGCAGCTCGACCACGAGCTGCGCGCGCTCTCGGCGGACCTGACGCAGATGCGCGGGCCGCTGCGGGTGATGGCGCCGACCAACCTGTCGCTGCATGCGCTGCGGCCGATGTGGTCGGCCTTCGTCGCCGATTATCCCGAGGTGGAGCTGGAACTGCGCCTGTCGAACCGGCTGGAGAACCTGCAGGAAAGCGGTGCCGACATCGCGCTGCGCGTCGGGCCGCAGCCCGATTCCGGCATGACCCGCAAGCGGCTTGGGCTGGCCCGCACGATCGTCACCGGCGCGCCCGGCTACCTGGAACGCCATGGCACGCCGCAGTCTCCCGGCGATCTGGAGCGCCACCGGATCATCGGCACCGCTGCGGCGCCGCGCTGGCTGCTCAGGCCGCTCGATGGCGGGGCGGTGGCGGCATTGACGCGGCCGCCGCTTGCGCTGCGCGATGCCAGTCCTGCCACCGGGTCGGAACTGTCGATCAGCCGCTGGCGCAGTTCGGCCGGGCTGAGCCAGGGCTCGTTCGCCAGGATCAGCGCGGCGATGCCCGAGACATGCGGCGCCGCCATCGAGGTGCCGCTCTTGCTGGCATAGCCCGCGCCCGGCACGGTGGAGAGGATGCCGACCCCCGGCGCCGCCACGTCGACCGAGCGGATGCCGTAGTTCGAGAAGCCCGCGAAGCTGTCATAGCGGTCGGTCGCGGCCACCGAGATCATGTTCGGCGCGTCGATCGCGGCTGGGTAATGCGGCGAGATGTCGGTGTTCTTCGCGTCGTTTCCGGCGGCGGCGACGATGGCCATCCCGGCCTCTCCGGCCAGCCGCACCGCATCGGCCAGCGCGGTCGGGAAGGCCGCGCCGCCCCAGCTGCAATTGGCGATCTGCGCCCCCATCAGCGCGGCGTATTCGATCCCCTGGATTGCGTCGAAGATGCTGCCGGTGCCGCTGTCCGACAGGACCTTGACCGCCATGATCTGCGCCTCGGGGGCGACGCCGGCGATGCCGATGCCGTTTCCGGCCACCGCGGCGATCGTGCCGGCCACATGGGTGCCGTGGGAATTGCCGTCCATCGGCCGCGCATCGGTATCGACGAAATCATAGCCATGGATGTCGTCGACGAAGCCGTTGCCGTCATCGTCGATGCCGTTGCCGGGGATCTCGCCGGGATTGATCCACATGTTCTCGGCGAGATCAGGATGGCGGTAGTCGACACCGGTATCGATCACCGCCACCAGAACGCCCGCGCCGCGGCTGTTTTCCCAGGCTTCGGGCAGGTCGATATCGGTGTCGCGGTCATTGTCGAGCGCCCAGAGATCGCCGGTCCGCGGATCGTCGGAGACGGCCCGGGCATCGAGCTGCAGGTTGTCCTGCAGATAGGTCACGCTGGCTGCGGCTGCGTCGTACCAATCCTCGCCCGGGAAAGCCGCCAGCGCGGCGGCATCGAACGGCGCGTCGCAGCGCCAGAGCTCGAACCCCCAGGCCTGCGTGGTGCCGGCCAGGTCCGCCCCCATCGCCTCGCGCAGCGCGGCGAGGGCCTGCGGATCGGCCCCCTCGGCGAGGCGCACGATCAGCTCCTGCCCGCCATCCAATTCCTGCCCGTCTTCGGCGCGCGGCGCAGGGGCCGTGTCCGCACCGCTCAGATAAGTCAGCATCACCCAGACCCGAAACACTCGTACTTGCCCGGTCCAGACAACACCGGCTTGCCGGAAATCTGGTTAACGGAAGCGGCGCCAAGCGTTGCCGGATTGCGGCAATTCCATTCAAATTCGGGGTATTGACCACGACAGCCGCGCCCGGCCACGGAAGCCGTGGCAGGGTCTGCGCAAAGGAGATTTGACATGGCCCAGTCCCGCGACGCCCAGGTGATAGACACCGCGATCCGCCTGCTGTTTCTCGGCGGCTTCTTCTTCCTCGCCCTGCATCTGGTCGCGCCGCTTTTCGGGCTGATGCTCTGGGCGGTGATCCTGGCGGTGGCGGTCTATCCGGTGCATGCCTGGCTGGCGCGGCGGCTGGGCGGGCGCGAGACGCTCTCGGCGGTGCTGATCACGCTCCTGGGGCTGGCGATCACGCTGGGACCGATCGCGGTGCTGGCCAGCCAGGTGATCGACGCGGCCGCCTGGGGGATGAAGGCGGTGCAGGAGGGCAGCTTCGCGCTGCCTTCGGCGGAGAAGCTGGCGCGGGTCCCGGTCGTCGGGCTGCGGCTCGCCCAGGCCTGGGAGGCGTTCGGCAGCAACCTCGCGCAGCTCCTGGCACAGATCGGGCCGCTGCTGCTCTCCACCGGGCGGCTGGTGCTGGCCAAGGTGGCCGGGGTCGGGATCGCGCTGGCGATGCTGTCGGTCTCGGTGATCATCATGGGGCTGCTGTTCCGGCCGGGGCCGGCGCTGGTCGGTCATGCCCGCCGTTTCGCCAACCGCATCTTCGCGCCGCGCGGCGCGGGCTTCGTCGATCTGGCCGGGGCCACGGTGCGCAATGTCTCGCGCGGGGTGATCGGCGTGGCGGTGATCCAGGCGCTGCTGGCGGGGATGATCATGGTCGCTTTCGGCGTGCCGCTGGCCGGTCCGCTGACGCTGGCGGCGCTGTTCCTCGGGATCATCCAGATCGGGCCGGGGCCGGTGCTGATCCCGGTGATCATCTGGGCCTGGTTCGGCATGGATACCTGGATGGCCGTCCTCTTCACCGTGGTGATGGTGCCGGTGATGATCGTCGACAACGTGTTGCGCCCGATCCTCATGGCGCGCGGGCTGGAGACGCCGATGCTGGTGATCCTTGTCGGGGTGCTGGGCGGCATGTTCGCCTACGGGCTGATCGGGCTGTTCATCGGGCCGGTGATCCTGGCCGTGTTCTACGAGCTGGTCACCGCCTGGGTCGAAGCGGCCGAAAAGGAGGCGCCCGAGTCCTGACCGGGTCCGGCCGGGCGCAGGCAGCGTGCCATCCCGGCGATGGGGATTGCGCGGTCGCTGCGGGCTGCCAGGCTGAACAGGCACGCCCAAGCCGCAGGAGCCCCGCCATGACCGCAGATCCGCATTCCGCGCCGCAGCTGATCGGAAAGGCCCGCTCCGCGGCGCCGCAGGACGATCCCGGCTGGTGGGCGGCCGGTCTCTACCGCACCGGCGCGGGCTATCTGCTGGCGGGAACCGGCGGGCCGTCGAGCAGTTTCGCGCCGGAGCCGGGGGGCAAGGGCCGGGTCCGCGAGCTTGGCGAGACCGAGGCTTACAACTGGGCCGCGACTCACCTGTCGATCGATCAGGCCGAGGAGTTTTTCGATCATCTGGCCGAGGATATCTGAGGGCGAGTCGCGGGGCGGTCCCGCCGGCGCCCGATCCGGCTGCGGAAATCCGGCAGGAAGCGGCCGAAACGGGCGAATCCGGTACGTTTTGCGGTCACGGCAGGTTTCAGTTTCGAAAACTTGAATCAACCTTCGCAAACGTGAGGCGCGCCTTAAGAAATATGAGCGCAGACTTGCCTATGGCGCCGGGTCCCAGACGGATCCGCTCTTGCGACACCGGAGGAACCGGTGCAAAGGGCATCCCCGATCCGCACCGGTGCGGAGGAGAGCAGAGCGATGCCGAAAACAACTTCAACGGGCGGAAAGCCCAAGCCGGACAGCCGTCCGAAGCCCGTCCAATTCACTGACTGGGCCATGATCTGAAAAGAAAACCGGAGCGCCGAAAGGCGCTCCGTTTCTGTTTCGGACTGTTGTTTTCCTGCAGTGGCGCGTCGGCCGCGACGACGCTCTTGCGCCGACTCGGCAAACACGTCATTTTCAGGCACGCATACGTCTTTTGCACTCGACCCGCTGCTCCGTTCCGGCTGTCAGACCTCGATCCGCACTGACCACGGCCGGGCTGCCGCAATACCGCGGGCAGCATCTACGACAGGAGACACGGGATCATGCCGAAGGGCACCGTGAAATGGTTCAACCAAACCAAAGGCTACGGCTTCATTGCGCCTGAAGAGGGCGGCAAGGACGTCTTCGTCCACATCAGCGCCGTCGAGCGCTCCGGCCTGACCGGGCTGAACGACAACCAGAAGGTCGAATACGAACTGCGCACCGGCCGCGACGGCCGCGAGAGCGCGACCGACCTGACCGTCCTCTGAGACGGCGGCTCCGGGCACAGGTCCGGGCACTGGAATGACGAAGCCGCGCAGCCATGGGCCGCGCGGCTTTTTTTCATCGGGCAGGGCTGCAGGCGGGGACTGCTCAGCGCGATTTGCGCAGGAGCTTTCCGACCTCGCGCACGGCCTGTTCGGCGGCGGCGGATTTCGGCGAGCGGCGGGCACCCGCGCGGTAGCGACCGGGGCGGGCGCTGCCATGGCCCTTGCTGCGGGCATAGGATTTCGCGGCAGATTTCAGCATCGATTTCAGCGACATTGCCATTTCCTCCGTTTGGCGTTTCGCGGAGACAATGCGCGGGAGGCGGCTGCGTTCCCCGCGCCGCAGGGCGCAGGGGGGGGATGGGCGGAAAGCCGCCTCAGCTGTTCAAAACGTCGGCAATCTCGTTGCAGAGCGTGCGGATCTCGACCGCGGCCGGACCTTTGGCGGCCTTCTCGACCACGCCCTGGCCTTCGCCCAGCACCTCGGCATAGATCACCCGGTTGTTCAGCATGGTCTCGGCGGCGGGGCTGTCGAGCTCCTGGATGCGGCTGGAGATGTCCGCCGTCAGCTTGGCGCGCGGCGCGGCGCGGTTCAGCACCAGGAGCGTCTTGCGGCGTTCGCGCTGCGCCATTTCCAGCACGCTTTCCGTCGCCCAGACATCGACCTGGCTGACCGCCACCGGCACCACGACCAGATCCGAGGCGCGCATCGCCGGGCGCAGGTCGCTGTCGACCTTCGGCGGGGTGTCCACGACGACGATCTCGTTGTGCTTGAGAAGCTTTTCCAGCTCGTAGGACACGCCCCAGGCGCTGGCCGTGGCGAATTCCAGCCCCGCCTCGCCGTTCATCGCCTCGCGGCGCGCCATGTACCAGCGGCCGAGCGAGCCTTGGGGATCGGTGTCCAGAACCGCGACGGTATGGCCCCGCTTCCAGAATTCGACGGCCAGGTTGACGGCCAGCGTGGTCTTGCCGGAGCCGCCCTTCTGCTGGGCCACCGTGATCGTGAATCCTGCCATCTTGTACCTCCTGGGCCACCACACACTACAACTGGGGGGAACGCAACGGAGAATTGGGGCTTTGCCGCTGTTGCGCCGCAGCGCCGCATCCGCCGCGGGCACGCCAAGCCGTTGACATCCCCCGGCGATACCGGGAAGGAGGGCTTTCGGGAGACGGACGATGCGGCATGTGATCGGACCCGGCAGGCCCTTCGCGCGGCCGGGACAGGTGATTGGACTGCTCGGCGGATCTTTCGATCCGCCGCATGAAGGGCATGTGCACATCACGCTGGAGGCACTGCGCCGCTTCCGCCTGGACCAGGTCTGGTGGCTGGTATCTCCAGGCAACCCGTTGAAAACGCAAGGCCCCGCCGAGATGCCGCGGCGCCTGGCGGCGGCCGAGGCGCTGATCGGCGGCCATCCCCGCGTGACCGTGACCGATATCGAGGCGCGGCTCGGCACGCGCTACACCGCCGAAACGCTCGAAGGCATTCTCGGCGCCTATCCCGGCACCCGCTTCGTCTGGCTGATGGGCGAGGACAACCTTGCCGGGTTCCATCGCTGGGACCGCTGGCGCTCGATTTTCGAGGCCGTGCCGATCGGGGTGCTGGCGCGGCCCGGACAGTCGCTCTCGGCGCGCACCGCGCGGGCGGCGCGGCTGCACGGCCGGAGCGGCGCCGGTCTCGGCCAGCTCGTGCGGCGCCCGGAGGCAGGGGCGCTGCTCGGCCTCGCCGCCGTCTTCGCCTTCTTCGCCCTGGTCGCGGGCCAGGTCTTCGTCTCGCCCGCGGGCTTCGCCAGCTGGCTGAACGTCGCTGCCGAGATCGGGATCGTCGCACTGCCCATCGGTCTCCTGATGATCGCGGGCGAGCTGGACCTGTCGATCGGCTCGGTGATCCCGGCCTCGTCGCTGACCGTCGCGGTCGTGTCGGGCTACTGGGGGCTGCCGGACATCGCCGGCATCCTGGCCGGACTGGCCTTCGGGCTCGCGATCGGCTGGATCAACGGCATGCTCGTGGCCAAGACCGGGGTGCCGTCGCTGATCGTCACCATCGGGACGATGTTCGGGGTGATGGGACTGACGCTGGGCCTGTCGGTGCTGATCACCGGCTCGACCAGCACCGGGCTGACCCCCGCCCCGCTGACCACCGCGCTGCTCGGCCAGTTCATCGCGGGCATGTTCCAGGTCACGATCTTCTGGTGGATCGCCTTCGCGCTGGCCATCGGCTATTTCCTGCATCTCTCGCCCTGGGGCAACTGGGTCTTCGCGCTCGGCGGCGACAAGGTCAGCGCCCGCAACGCGGGCATCCCGACCGACCGGCTGAGCATCGGGCTCTTCATGACCTCCGGCTTCGCCGCCGCCTTCGTCGGCGTCAGCCAGGTGATCGTCTACCAGAGCGCGCAGGTCGCGGGCGGGCAGTCCTTCATCTTCAACTCCATCATGTGCGTCGTCATCGGCGGGGTGCTGCTGACCGGCGGGGCCGGCTCGGTGCTCGGCATCGCCATCGGCACCGTCACCTTCGCCATCGTCAACCAGGGCATCTACTTCACCAATTTCGACGCCAATCTCGGCTCGGTGATCATCGGTGCGCTGCTGCTGCTGGCGGTGCTGATGAACGACACCTTCCGCAAGCTCGCGCTCGGCGCGACGAAAAAGAAGGGCTGATCCAATGAACAACGCTGTTCTCTCGCAGGTCCTGCGCCGCCCCGAGGCGGGCTCCTTCCTCAGCCTCGTCGCCGTCGCGCTGTTCTTCGTGATCTTCGGCGGCGTCAATCTCGGCACGCTGGCCACCACGGCAAGCTGGGTGAACTTCGCCGCCAATCTCGGGATCGTCGCGATCCCGATGGGGCTCCTGATGATCGCGGGCGAACTCGACATCTCGATCGGGGCGATGATCCCGGCGGGCTCGATGAGCGTCGCGATCCTGTCGGGCCATTACGGCCTGCCGATCTGGATCGGCATGGCGGGCGCGCTGGGGCTCGGCGTCCTCGTCGGGCTGGTCAACGGCCTGTTGGCGGTGCGCACCACGGTGCCGACGCTGATCATCACGCTGGGCACGCTCGTGGCCATGCAGGGGATCGTGCTCTCGGCCTCGGTTCTGCTGACCGGCTCCGCCTCGGTCGCGGTGGAGGCGCCTGCCTGGGCCAAGTTCCTCTTCGGCCACCTGATCGGGGGCTCCTACCAGGTGATCATCCTGTGGTGGCTGGGCATGACCGCGCTCTTCATCGGCATCCTGCACCATTCGGCCCGCGGCAACTGGATCTTCGCCATGGGCGGCGACAAGGTCTCGGCGCGCAATGCCGGCATCCCGACCGACCGGATGCTGATCGGGCTCTTCATCCTCTCGGCGGTCTCGGCCAGCTTCGTGGGCATGTGCGGCGCGATCCTGTTCAACTCGGCGCAGGTCTCGGGCGGCATGAACTACATCTTCAACGCCGTGGTCGCGGTGGTGGTCGGCGGCGTGCTGCTCACGGGGGGCTTCGGCTCCATCGGCGGCATCTTCCTCGGCACGGTCACCTTCGCGATCGTCAGCCAGGGGATCTACTTCACCGATATCGACCGCAACTGGTCGAGCCTGATCATCGGCGTGATGCTGCTGCTGGCCGTGCTGATGAACAATGTCTTCCGCAAGCTGGCGCTGACCGCGCCCTCCGCAAAATCCGCCAAGAAGTGAGGCCCCGGACATGACCCATCCTGTTCTCGAACTGCGGAACGTCAACAAGTCCTTCGGGCCGATCGACGTCCTCCACGACATCAGCCTGAAGATCAACGCGGGCGAGGTGCTCTGCCTCCTGGGCGACAACGGCGCCGGCAAATCCACCCTGATCAAGACGTTGGCGGGCGTGCACAAGCCGACCTCGGGCGAGATGTTCATGGACGGCAAGCCGGTGCTCTTCGACAAGCCGAAGGACGCGGCCGAGCAGGGCATCGCCACGGTGCACCAGTTCGGCGGCACCTTCCCCCTGATGTCGATCGGGCGCAGTTTCTTCGTCGGCGTCGAGCCCGTGAAGAAGATCGGTCCCTTCAGGATCTTCGACCGCAAGACCGCCAACGAGACCGCGGTGAAGGCCGTGCGCGAATTCGGCATCACCCGGATCGACGACGGCGACCGCCTGATCGGCGGGCTCTCGGGCGGCGAGCGCCAGTCGCTGGCCATTGCCCGGGCCGTGCATTTCGGCGCCCGCGTGCTGATCCTCGACGAACCGACCGCGGCGCTCGGCGTCAAGCAGTCGAGCCACGTCCTGCGCATCATCCTGGAGGCCCGCAAGCGCGGCATCGCGGTGATCTTCATCACCCACCAGGTGACCCATGCCATGGCTGTGGGAGATCATTTCGCGGTGCTGATCCGCGGTGCGGTGGCGGCGAACTTCATGCGCGGCGAGAAGACCCGCGAGGAGATCACCGACCTGATGGCCGGGGGCGAGGCGCTCGCGTCGCTCGATGCCGAGGTCGAGGACTACATGGAGACCCATGACGGCCACGCGCCCCAGCCTCAGCCGCAGCCCAAGGCCGAACCGGTCGCCTGACACATCCGTCCCGGCCGCCGCCGAAGCCCCCGACATTCCAGACCACGGAGACCCGAGCCATGAAAATCGCGCTCGACCCTTTCATGCACCGTCATCTCAGCCTCGAAGAGCTGCCCTCGAAGGTCGCCGAGCTCGGCTACGAGTGGATCGAACTGAGCCCCCGCGCCGACTTCCTCGAATGGTTCAAGGCGCCGCGCGTCTTCCCCGACCGGATCAAGTCCTTCAAGCGCGCCCTGTCGGACTCGGGCGTCGGCATCTCGTCGCTCTTGCCGATGTACCGCTGGGCCAGCCCGGACGAGGCCGAGCGCCAGGCCGCGGTGAAGCACTGGAAGCGCGCCGTCGAGATCGCCGTGGAACTCGGCGTCGACACGATGAACTCGGAATTCGGCCGCGGCCCGCATCCCGACAAGGGCGGCTGCTATTGCTGCCATACCGGCAGCATGATCGAGACCTGCGAGGACGCCTGGTGGCGGTCGATGGAGGAACTCGTGCCGGTGGTCGAGCGCGAAGGCATCAGCCTGCATATCGAGCCGCATCCCGAGGACTGGGTCGAGGAGCTGAAGCCGGCCGTCGACATCATCCGCACGGTGAACTCGAAACACGTCAAGTTCCTCTACTGCGCGCCGCATACCTATTATTTCGGCGACGACACCAAAGCGATGCTGCGCGAATGCGCCGATGTTCTGGCCCATGTCCATGTCGCCGACACGTTCAACCACAAGGCCAGCTCGGGGCTGCGCTACATCCTCAACCCGCCGGGCACCAATGCCCGCATCCACCAGCACCTGGACATCGGCCAGGGCGAGGTGCCGTGGGACGACTTCTTCGGCACGCTCGCCGAGATCGGCTTCGACGGCATCATGACCGCCTGCGTCTTCGCCTGGGAGGACCGGATGGACGAAAGCGGCACCTTCATGCGCACGGAAATGCAGCGCTACATCGACAAGCATTGGGGGACGAAATGAGCCTGAAAGTCGGAGTCATCGGGACCGGCATGATCGGTCAGGACCATATCCGCCGCCTCACGCAGGTGCTGTCGGGGGTCGAGGTCACGGGGGTCAGCGATATCGACGCCTCCCGCGCGGCTGCTGCCGCCCCGCAGGGCGCGGAAGTCTTCGCCACGCCGCAGGCGCTGATCCGTTCGGACAGGATCGATGCGGTGGTGATCTGCTCCTGGGGGCCGGCCCATGAGGAACAGCTTCTCGACTGCATCGCGGCCGGCAAGCCGGTCTTCTGCGAGAAGCCGCTGGTCACCTCCGCCGAGGCCGCGCGCCGCGTCATGGACGCCGAGGTCGGGTTTGGCCGCCGCCTCGTGCAGGTCGGCTTCATGCGCCGCTTCGACGCCGATTACCGCCGCCTGAAGGCGGTGATCGACGGCGGCACGCTCGGCCTGCCGCTGATCTACAAATCGGTGCACCGCAACGCCTCGGTGCCGCCGGGGCTCTACACTTCGGAGATGCCGCTCAACGACACGCTGGTGCATGACGCCGACATCTCGCGCTGGCTCCTGTCGGACGAGGTCACCGGCGTCGAGGTCAGGCTGCCGCGCCGGTCGCGCCAGGGCGGCGAGCTGCGCGATCCGCACATGGTGCTCCTGCACATGGCTTCGGGCGCAATCGTCGATGTCGAGATCTCGGTGAACATCGCCTATGGCTACGACATCCGCGGCGAGGTCTCCTGCGAGACCGGCATCGCGGCGCTGCCGAACCGTCCCGCGACCGTCATCACCGACGCGCATGGCATCCGCCAGGCGATCCCCGAGGATTGGCGCGAGCGCTTCATCGAGGCCTATGACCAGGAATTCCGCGAATGGATCGCCGCGGCCGGGCAGGGCACCGCGACCGGCCCCTCCACCTGGGACGGCTACGCCGCGACGCTGGTGGCCGATGCGGCGCTCGAGGCCGCCGAAACCGGGCAGCTCGCCAGGATCGAGATGGGCGAGAAGCCCGGGCTCTACGACCTGCCCCTGCAGCAGGCCGCCTGAGCGCCGCCGGACCGTCTCCGGGCGCGCCTCTTTCCGCGGCGCGCCTTCCCTGACCCATTCCACAAGGATCAAGCAGATGATCAACGGCGAAATGACGATCGCCCGCCCGCTCCGCTGGGGCATGGTGGGCGGCGGCCGCACCGGACAGGTCGGCTACAAGCACCGCACCGGCGCGCTCCGGGACGGCACCTACCAGCTGGTGGCGGGCGCCTTCGACCTGGATGCCGAGCGCGGCCGCGACTTCGGGATGAAGCTCGGCGTGGCGGAGGACCGCTGCTATGCGACCTATCAGGACCTGATCGCGGGCGAGAAGGACCGCGAGGACAAGGTCGACGTGGTCTCGGTGGCCACCCCGAACTTCACCCATTTCGAGATCACCAAGGCGCTTCTCGAGGCCGGCATCCACGTGATCTGCGAGAAGCCGCTGTTCTTCACGGTCGCGGAATGCGGCGAGGTGGCGAAACTCGCCGCCGAGAAGGGGCTGATCGTCGGCGTCACCTACGGCTTCACCGGCCACCCCCTGGTCCGCCAGATGGCCGCCATGGTGAAGAAGGGCATGCTGGGCGAGATCCGCATCGTCGACATGCAGTATACCCACGGCTTCAACGCGGGCGACGACAGCAATGTCGGCGAGGCGGTCAGGTGGCGCACCAACCCGGCCACCGCGGGGTCGACCTTCGTGCTCGGGGACATCGGCACCCATCTCTACTATCTCTCCGAGGTGGTGCTGCCCGAGCTGAAGATCGAGAAGCTGCTCTGCGACCGCAAGGCCTTCATTCCGTCGCGCGCGCCGCTCGAGGACCATGCGACCGTGCTGATGCACTACGGCAACGGCGCCCGCGGGCGGCTCTGGGTGTCTTCGGTCAATGCCGGGAACATGGGCTCCCAGCGCTACCGCTTCACCGGCTCGAAAGCCTCGGTGGAATGGTCCGACAGCCATCCCGACCAGCTGGTCTACGAAGTCCAGGGCGAGCCGGCCCGCATCCTGCATCACGGCATGCCCTATCTCGAGGAGGAGTCGCTCGCCGTCGACCGCATGGGCGCGCTGCATGCCGAAGGCCTCGGCGACAGCTGGGCCAACATCTATCTCTGGATCGCCCAGGCCATCGACGCCAAGGCGCGCGGCGACGAGGCGTTCCTGAAGACCCACCGCTACCCGGGGATCGAGGCCGGCACCGAAGGGGTGCGCTGGCTCGAGGCCTGCGTGCGCTCGGCAGATGCCGGCGCGCAATGGGTGACCTACGACCCTGCCGCATCGGCAGAGGCTGCCGCCTGAGGAGACTGGCGATGAAACTGTCCATCTGTACCGACGTGATGGGGGATCTCTCCTTCACCGACATGCTCGACAAATGCGTGGCGCTCGGCGTCGAAGGCATCGAGATGACCGGCGGCGGCTGGTCCAAGGGTCCGCATTTCCGCGCCGGCGAGCTTCTGGCCGACAAGGGCTTGCTGAAGCAGAAGCTGGCGGAAATCTCGGCCCGCGGGCTGGAGATCGCCGCGCTGAACTGTTCGGCCAACCCGCTCGATCCGGGGGCGATGGGGACCCGGCACCTGCAGGAGATGAAGGAGACGGTCACGCTCGCCGGCGAGATCGGCGTCGAGACCGTCGTCACCATGTCCGGCCTGCCCGAGGCGGCGCCCGGCGACAGCGTGCCGAACTGGCTGGTCTATACCAAGTCCTGGCCGGACGAGATGCCCGAGCGCGACCGTTACCAGTGGGAGGACCGCGCCTTCCCGCTCTGGCACGACCTCGTGGAGTTCGGGCGGAAGGCGGGGATCAAGCGCTATGCGCTCGAGAACTTCTCGGCGATGCTGGTCTGGAACCCCGAGACGCTGTTCCGCCTGCGCAACGAAGTGGGCGAGATGGTCGGCATGAATCTCGACCCCTCGCACCTGATGTGGATGGGCGCCGACCCGATTGCCACGGCGCGTGCGCTGGGGGCGGCGATCCATCACTGCCACGGCAAGGACACCCGCATCGAGCGCGGCCTCTGCGACGTCAACGGCCTCCTGGAGCTGAAGGAGGTCACCGATGTCGCCAACCGAAGCTGGAACTACGTCGCCGTCGGCGCGGGGCGCGACCTGCAATGGTGGAAGGAGTTCTTCTCCGTCGTGCGCATGTCGGGCTACAACGGCTGGGTTTCGCTCGAGATGGAGGACTTCACCATGTCGACCGAGGCCGGCATCCGCTCCTCCATCGACGCGCTGCAAGCCACGATCAGCCGCTGAGCCCTGTCCCCCGCCCGGCTTGACCGGGCGGCTCCCCCTTTCCGCCGGAGCGCCCATGTACCGTTTCGTGATCGACATCGCCCTGCGCCCCGGCACGCTGCCGGACATCCTCGCGCGCGCCCCCGCGGTTCAGGCCGCCACCCGCGCCGAGCCCGGCTGCATCGCCTATGACTTCTTCACCTGCACCGACGATCCCGACCGGCTGGTCTTCGTCGAGATCTGGGCGGACGAGGCCGCCCATGCCGCCCATATGCAGGAACAGCACACCAGGGACTGGATCGCCTTCCACGAGCCGTTCCACCTGTCGCTGACCTTCCTGGCGGTCGCTGCCGATGGCTGATCCGCGCATCACCGTCTCCTGCGCGCCCTGCTGCTGGGGCGTCGATGACGTGGCAAACCCGCATCTGCCGCCTTGGGACCGGGTCCTCGACGAAGCCGCCGCCGCCGGTTTCGGCGGACTCGAACTCGGCCCCTACGGCTACATGCCGCTCGATCCTGCGCTCATGGCCGCGGAACTCGGGCGGCGGGGTCTCTCCATCGTCGCGGGCACGATCTTCGACGATCTCGTTTCGCCGGTGAACCGCGCCGGCCTGCTGCGCCAGACGCGGGAGATCTGCGCATTGATCACCGCCCTGCCGCCGCCCGCCCGGCACGATGGCCAGCGCTTCGCCGCGCCCTATCTGACGGTGATGGACTGGGGCCATGACGACCGCGATTTCGCTGCGGGCCATCCGGACCGCGCGCCGCGCCTTTGCGATGCCGACTGGGACGGGATGGTCGCCAATATCCGCGCCATCGCGGAGCTGGCCCGCGATCACGGCGTCCGCGCGGTGATCCATCCCCATGCCGGCGGCCATGTCGAGTTCGCCGACGAGCTGGAGCGGATCATGGCCGACATCCCGGGCGATCTCGCCGGGCTCTGTCTCGACACCGGCCATATGGAGTATTCCGGCATGGACCCGGTCGCGACGCTCGATCGCTGGTGGGACCGGCTCGACTACATCCATTTCAAGGATATCGACGCGGATGTGCATGCCGAGGTCATGTCCCGCCGCATCCGCTTCTTCGGGGCCTGCGCCCTCGGCGTCATGTGCCCGATCGGCAAGGGCCGCATCGACTATCCGGCGATCCGCGACCTGCTGGCCCGCCGGGGCTATGGCGGCTGGATTACCATCGAGCAGGAGCGCGACCCGCAGAATGCCGGCAGCATTCTCGGCGACCTTGCCGCCAGCCGCGCCTTCCTCGCCCGCACCGGTTTCTGAAAGGACCTTGCCGTGATCGACCGTGCCCTCAACCAGAAGACCGCCCGCACTCTCGGTTTCGAGGCCTTCCTCGATCTCGCCGCCCGGCTGGATTGCGCCGGCGTGGAACCGCGCGGCGATCTGGGACGGCCGATGTTCGACGGCATCGCGCCGGATCTCGCCGGACGGATGGCGCGCGACCGCGGCCTCAGGCTGCTGGGCCTGTCCGAAGTCTACGGCTTCAACGTCTGGGATGCGGAGCGGGAGGCGCAGATCTGCGCGCTGCGCGACCTCGCCGAGGCGTCGGGGGCCGAGACGCTGAGCCTGATCCCCTGCGTCGACGGCCGCCCGGTGCTGCCGCTCGCCGCGGCGATGGCGCGGATCGCGCGGCTCTTCGAAGGATCGCCGGTCCTGCCGCTGATCGAGCCGATCGGCTTCGCCGCGTCATCGCTCAGGAGCAAGCGCCCGCTGGCCGAGGCGATGGCAGAGGTGCCGGGCTTCGGCATGGTCCACGACACGTTCCAGCATGCCATTTCCGGCGAGGCGCAGCTGTTCCCGTCGGAAACCGCGATGATCCATATCTCGGGGATTTCGGATCCGGCCGTGCCGCTCGACGACAGCGGCGATGCCCGGCGCATCCTGCTGGAGGCGGGGGACCGCTGCCGGACCCTCGCGCAGATCCGTGCCTTGCGGGAGGGCGGCTGCGCCGGGCCGCTGTCCTTCGAATGCACGACGGCCGCGGTCTGGGACCGCCCCGACCTGGAGCAGGCGATCCGCGCCTCCTTCGGCCTGATCGAGGCGGCGCTGCACGCCTGATCCGCGGGTCCCGCTGCCATGGCGGTCTCCGGCGCGCAAACCGGACGCCTGCCCTGCCGCGGCTGTTCCATTGCAGGGGAGGGTCGCGAGGGGCCTGCAGTCTCCCGGTCGTGAGGAAGCCCTGGTTCCCGGAGGAAATGGTCCCGCACCCGGTTGCCGCGGAGATCCGTCGGGATGGCCGTGCGCGGCGGGAGCCGGGCTGTCCGCCGGACTGCGCGGCGGCCGGAGGCGTCCGTCTCCGATCCTGGGCGACGGATGCTCTGGGTGCATGGGCCGTCGCAAAGGGCTGTTCTTGCGCGCCGCTTTGCAAAAGACCGGTTCCGCCCTTTGCCGCTGCGATGGCGCCCCCTTGCCGGGGGGCGCCCTGCCTCGGCCTAGGCCGCCATGCGCCGTCGTTTGGCGAGGCCCGCAACTCCGGCGAGGATGAGCACGGCAAGTCCTGCCGCGCCCATCAGCCAGCGCACCCAGAGGAGCAGGCCGGAGGCCGGACCGCCGGCGCGGATTTCGGCGACATCGTCCGGCGTGACCGCGAAGGAGCCGTCGCCGTAGCTGGCCGAAACATAGGCGGCCAGCGCGGCGATCTCGTCATCGGAGAGGCTGTTGAAGGCATTCGGCTGGGTGCCGAAGGGCGGCATGAAGACATGGCCCTCTGCCGTTTCGCGGTCGACGCCGTTGAGCACGGCTGCGATGAAATTCGCCGCCTCGGGCCCGCCGGTTGCCGAATTGCCGTAGAGGCTCGGATAGTACTGGTCCGCCGTGCCCTGGCCGTCGAAGCCGTGGCAGGAGGCGCAGTTGGCCGAATAGATCTGCGCGCCCCGGGCCAGCCCTCCGGGCATGCCGTCGAGCCCGCGGAAGGATGCGGCCATGTTGCCGGGCCGGCCCTGGCCGAAGCGGGCGGGGCCCGAGACCGCGGGCACGTCGGCAAGATAGGTGGCGATCGCGCCCAGATCCTCCGGGGTCAGCTTCGAGAAGCTGTGCTCGACCGCTTCGGCCATGCTGCCGCCGGCCTGGGCCTTGCCCTCGGCCCGGCCGGTGCCGAGATAGGCGATGATCTCGTCCTTCGACCAGCTGCCGATCCCGGCCTCCGGGTCCGAGGTGATGTTCGGCGCGTGCCAAGGGCCGACCTGGGCGCCGGCCAGGAAGCGGCTGCCGTCTTCCTGCATCAGCAGGCCGCGCGGCGTGTGGCAGGCGGAGCAATGCCCCGGCCCCTCGGCCAGATAGGCGCCGCGGTTCCACTCCTCCGACTTGGACGGGTCGGGCTCGAAGGTTGCCGTGTCGCGGAACAGCAGGTTCCAGCCGATCATCGAGGCGCGGATGCCGAACGGGAAGGGCAGCGCGGTTTCCGCGCCGGCTTCGTCCACCGGCTCGACCGCGGTCATGAAATACGCATAGAGCGCCTGCATGTCCTCGTCGGTGATCTTGGAGAAGGCGGTATAGGGCATCGCCGGGTAGAGGTTCGCCCCGTCGGCGCGGATGCCGCGGCGCACCGCGTCCGAGAACTGCTCTTCGGTATAGCTCCCGATGCCGTGGGTCACCGAAGGCGTGATGTTGGTGGCGACGATGCCGCCGACCGGCGAGGCGATCACGTGGTTGCCGGCGAAGGGCTTGCCGCCCGGGCCGGTATGGCAGGCGACGCAGTCCGAGGCGGTCGCGATGTAGCGGCCGCGCTCGGCCAGCGCCTGCGGGGTCTCCTGCGCGCAGGCGGCGCCCGCAGCCAGGGCGAGCCCCGCCGAGAGGGTGAAAATCACGATGTTCATCAGGCGCCCTTCGCTTCCGAGATCAGGGCCTCGGCGGCCATGAAGGCCAGGGAGGTCATGGTGATGGTGCTGTTGCCGCAGGCGGTCGAGGGCATGGCGCCGCCGCCGGGCAGATAGAGGTTGTCGTGGTCATGGGCGCGGCAGACGCCGGAGACGACCGAGTCCGCCGGATCGTTGCCCATGATGGTGCCGCCCATGATGTGCTTCGAGGTCGAGAACTTGCCGCCCGCGGGCGTGAAGTCGGTTGCGCCCATCGCCTCGGCGATGCGCGCGACCATCGGCTCCGAATAGTCCCGCGACGACCGCCGCGTGTATTCGCCGACATCCCAATGGACGCTGGGCTTCGGCAGGCCGAGCCAGTCCTTCGCGGAGGAGAGCGTCAGGCGGTTCTCCGGATCGGGCAGCATTTCATGGGCCGAAACGATGTTGACCGAGGTGGCGGTCAGGCGGCGGATCTCCTCGTCGAGGGCGCGGCCGACCTTGCCGCTCTTCAGCGCGCGCTGCGCGATGAAGCGGTTGCGGGCGAAGTTGTTCAGGCGGAAATAGGCCCCGGCATGCTCGCTGCGGAAGGCGCCCTGCGAGGTCTCCATGATGCCGCTGTTGACCACCGGCCCGGCGCCCAGCCAGTAGGGCTCGCTGACGGTGAAGGTATAGCCCTGCTGCGGATGGTCCATGATGTTCCGCCCGACCTGGTCGGAGGAATTGGCCAGGCCCGCCGGGTTGCGGTCGTCGGCGGACATCAGCAGCAGCTTCGGCGTCTCGATCCCGTTGCAGGCCAGCACGAAATGCTCGCCCGCGATGCGGTGGCTGCCGCGGTTGCGGTCGTAGTAATGCACTGCCGCGATCCGGTTGCCCTCGCCGGTTTCGGCCCGGTAGACGACCGAGTTGTCGAGGATCGTCGCGCCCTTGGCCTCGAGCCGCTTCAGCGCGGTCGCCGCATCGTATTTCGCGCCCACCGGACAGACCGGCACGCAGTTGTTGTTGGCGCAGCAGGCCGGGCGGTCGTCATAGGGCGTGCCGGAGTTGCGCGCCTGCGCCACCGGCAGGTTCCGCAGCCCCAGCTTGTCCTGCATGACGCGGGTGAATTTCTGCTCGCCCTGCGACAGTGGCAGATGCGGCATCGGATAGTCCATCGAGCGGGTCCGGGGCGGCCACTGGTCGGCCGGATCGGCGGGGCCGCAGATGCCCAGGGCGCGCTCGGTCTTGTTGTAGTAGGGATCGAGCGTGGCATAGTCGAAGGCCCAGTCGCGGCCGACGCCGTAGAGCGTGCGCAGCTGCATGTCCTCGGGCGTCAGCCGCCAGCAGGTCCCGGCCCAGTGCCAGGTCGAGCCGCCGGCATAGCGCAGATAGGTCGGGTTGTAGGTGTCCGGTCCCGTGCTGCCCAGGTAGTCCTGGCCGAAGAACGGGTGCGGCGCCCAGTCGGCCGGCGGGTAGGAGGCGGTCGCGTCCGGCTTCGCGCCGAGCGGCAGGTTGCGGTAGTTTTCGACGATCTCGGCGCGGGTGACCCGGGGGCCGGCTTCGATCATCAGCACTTCGAGGCCCGCGTCGAGGCACTCTTCGGCGATCACGGCGCCGACGACGCCGGTGCCGACGATCACGACTTGCGAGGAACTGGTCATGGCATGTCTTTCTGGAAAGGGGGTCAGAACCGCGGCAGCGCGCTCAGCGGATGGAGGTCGCGGCCCCAGGCATTCGGGGCGGAGAAGCCGAAGCTGGGGATCGGCACCATGTCGAGCGTCGGGCGGTAGAGCAGCGCCTCTTCATAGGAGAAGAGCACCGCGTCGCGGTCCGGGGAGGACGAGCCGGTGTACCAGGCCGAGATCACCCAGGAGGCGAAATCGCGGACCTCGCCCTCGGGCAGGTCGTCGAAGAACTCCTCGACGCGCGTGGCGCCGCGCGCCGCGGCGGCGGCCGCGATCTAGCCGAGCAGGCCCTCGAGGCCCGGATAGGCCGTCGCGGCCCAGGCGGCCATCCGTGCCGAAACGGCAGGGTTCAGCTCGTGGTTCACCAGCAGCCGGGACACGGCGAGGAACGCATCTTCTGGGGCGGCGGAGGGGGCGGCGCGCAGGAGCGCGGGAGAGGCGAGCGCGGTCGCTGCCGCCGCCGTCCCGAGCAGGAAGCGGCGACGGCCCATGCGGCCGGAATCGGAACTGGGAAACAAGGTAAACCTCGGTATCTGCTTGATCTGGCGCGGCTTGATCCGCGCCGCCTGCGATGTGGCGCCGCAGTCGTTAGTCCTTGATGGCCGATAAGACAAATCGTAGTATCAAATGAATCAATAAGAAAAACAGAATAATGAGCCTTCCGCCTACCAGACAGCTCGAGGCCTTCCTCGCCGTTGCCGAGGCCCGGTCGTTCCGCCTTGCCGCCGACCGCCTGGGCATGTCGCAGCCTGCCCTCAGCCAGAACGTCGCCCAGCTCGAGGCGCATCTCGGAATGGCGCTGTTCCTGCGCAGCACCCGCTCGGTGCGGCTGACCGCCGAGGGCGCGGAACTGCGCAGCCACCTGTCGGGCCTCTTGCCCGCGCTCCGCGAGGCGCTCGACCGGACCCGGAATTTTGGCACCGATCCCGGCGTGCCGCTGCGGCTCGGCTTCCTGGCCTCCGCCGCCGCCCGCTACCTGCCGCATGCCCTCGGCCGGTTCCGTGCCGAGTTTCCCGATGTCGCCGTGCATGCCCGGGACGACACGGCGGAGGGGCTTTTCGCGGCGGTGGATCGCGGCGAGCTGGACCTCGCGGTGTCCAGCTACCTGCCGCACAAGGATCTGGCCGTGGAATTCACCCAGTTCCGGGCGGATCCCTTCATGGCGGTGCTGCGCCGGGACCACCCGCTGGCCTCCCGCGAGCGGATCACCTGGGCGGAGCTTCTGGACTATGATTTCATCGGCGCCAATGCCGGCAGCGGCACCCGCTTCATCACCGACGAAGCGATGCGGGCGATCAACCGCCCGGCCCGCACCGTGATGGATTTCAACCACTTCACGGCCGTGGCGGCGATGGTTTCGGCCGGGATGGGCGTCAGCGCGCTGTCCGCGCTGACCTGCCCGCCAGCCGATGACCCGCTGCTCTGCGCGGTCCCGCTCTGCGATCCGGCGGTGACGCGCAACCTGGGCATCATCACGAGCAACCGGGAGGGAACCGCGTCGCGCCATGCCAGCCGTTTCCAGGAGCATGTGATCGAGGCGGCGCGGCTGGTCCATGATGCCGGGCGGAGTGCTGCCTGACGGGGTTGGCCGGCCTGCCGCCATGGCGCGGGGCAGGGGCGCCGACGGCATGGCGGCCGCAGCGAGCCCGACGGCCAGGAACCCGGCAAAGACGCGCATCGGCACCATCGCCAAGCGGGCTGGTGTCGAATGCACCGGCCTCATTCGGCACTCCGGTCGTCCGCGCCGCGCAGGGTCCCTATCAGCTGGGTCGCGTAAGGCCTGTCGGCCTTGATGCGCAGGCGGCCCATATGTCTCTCGACGACGTTCGTCTGCCGGTCGAAATGGCTGTGCAGACCGTTTCCGGCAGAATTGTGCGGGTCTGCACCCGACCCTTGCGGCGCAGCATGTGCTCGATCAGGGCGAATTCGCGCGGCTGCAGTTCGATCGCGGTGCCGCCGCGGGCCACCCTGCGGGAGAGCAGGCTCATCTCCGGAGCGCGGGCGCGCAGCACCGCGGGATCGCCCGAAGACGGCGGCCGTCGCGCCATTCCGTCGCCTGTCAGTCGGCCTCTCCGCCATCGGCCCTGTCATCATTGCTTGCCTTATCCAGAGTTGTGGCTTCCCGTTGATTGGAAGCCGCTGTCCGCCATGCCATTCATGGCGGGCAGTGGCGGCGGTTGGATCGGACAATTCCACCTCATGGCCCCGGCAGCCCGCCCCTTTGTTCTCGCAGCCGCCCGAGAGCGCGGTGCCGCCTGCAATGGCGGCGTCGAGCGTCATGCCTGAGGCCTGCCGGGCGCGCAGGTCCTCGGCATGGGTTGCTTCGGCCTCCGTGCTGGGGGCAAGACCGTTGGGACGGACACGGAGACCGAGATGCAGGCGGTCCATGCGTGTCCTCGACCTGCCTTTTTTCCTTGGGGGGCGGCCCCGCAATGCTGCGCCGCAACATTGATCCGGGGTGAGGCTCTCCGACGGCATCTGGCGATCCTGATGTCCTGCCTTGCACAAATCTTCGTCGAAGGCGCGCAGGGCATGGATTGATCTTTCCGGACACGTAATGAACCGGAGCGAGGCAATGGTTGATCGCGATGATTTTGCGTTTGGCCGCCGCCGTTCAGAAAGGCCACTGACGAGGGCCGGGGATGCCGCTATTGCGCTGACCGGGCGAAGACCAGTTCGGGGAGGATGGTCTCCCAGTCGTCGCGGCGGATCGAGCCGCGCCATTCCTCGGCATTGTCGAGCTTGCGCCAGCGGACCACCGCGCCGACCTCGCCGCGCAGGAACCGGCAGCCCTCGGGGGGCGCGTATTTCGCCGACAGCCGTCCGACCGCCTGTCCGGCCGCGTTCAGCAGCATCCAGCGCGGGCCGTCCCGGCTCAGCACCAAGGGATCGCCGGGACGTGCGGCGGCGATGGAGGCTGCGGCGGCGGATGAAGCGCGGCGCCCAGACGCCGCGGCGCCCCAGCAGCATCTGCAGGCCGATCAGCGCGGCGATCAGCCCGAGCGCGCCGCCGATGCCGGGGATCATGCCCAAGGGCAGGATCATCAGCGCGGCCACGATCATCAGCAGCGGCGCATGCCCCTGCGCGCCGATCTCGTCGATCAGCCGGTCCATCGAAATCTCGTCCTGTCCCTCGGCCAGCCGGTCGAGCCGGTCGACCAGCTCGGGCACGGCGGCGGGGCCGGTTTGTGCGTCATGCTGTGTCATGGCCGGGAAACGCCGGGCGGGCAGGGCGGTTCCCCGCGCGGCCATGACGGTTCGATGACGCAGGCGGCGCGGAGGCGATCAGCGCTGGCTGCGCCGCGCCATGATCGAGCGGCCGGCGTATTCGGCCGTTGCGCCCAGCATTTCCTCGATGCGGATCAGCTGGTTGTATTTGGCGAGCCGGTCGGAGCGCGCCAGCGAACCGGTCTTGATCTGGCCGCAATTGGTGGCAACGGCGAGATCGGCGATGGTGCTGTCCTCGGTTTCGCCAGAGCGGTGCGACATCACATTGGTGTATTTCGCGCGATGCGCCATGTCGACGGCTTTCAGCGTCTCGGTGAGGCTGCCGATCTGGTTCACCTTAACGAGCATCGAGTTCGCCACGCCCTGCGCGATGCCGTCGGCCAGGCGCACCGGGTTGGTCACGAAGAGATCGTCGCCGACCAGCTGCACCTTGTCGCCGATCGCGTCGGTCAGCAGCTTCCAGCCCTCCCAGTCGTCCTCGGCCATGCCGTCCTCGATCGAGATGATCGGGTAGGCATCGCAGAGCGCCTTGAGGTAGTCGACATTCTCGGCCGAGGTCAGGGACTTGCCTTCGCCCTTCATCTCGTACTTGCCGTCCTTGAAATACTCGGTGGAGGCGCAGTCGAGGGCCAGGTAGATGTCCTCGCCCGGCTTGTAGCCTGCCTTCTCGATGGATTTCAGGATGAAATCGAGCGCGTCATTGGTCGAGGCCAGTTCCGGCGCGAAGCCGCCCTCGTCGCCGAGACCGGTCGACATGCCCGCAGCCGAGAGTTCCTTCTTCAGCGTGTGGAACACTTCGGAGCCCATGCGCACGGCATCGCGGATATTCCCCGCGGAGACCGGCATGATCATGAATTCCTGGATGTCGATCGGATTGTCGGCATGCTCGCCGCCATTGATGATGTTCATCATCGGCACCGGCAGGATGCGCGCCGAGGTGCCACCGACATAGCGGTAGAGCGGTTGCGTCGTGAAATCGGCCGCGGCCTTGGCACAGGCGAGGCTGATGCCGAGGATCGCGTTGGCGCCGAGACGGCCCTTGTTTGCGGTGCCGTCCATCTCGATCATGGCGGCATCGATCGCGGCCTGCTCGGTCACGTCCATGCCGACGAGGCCCTCGGCCAGCTCGCCGTTCACGGCGGCAACGGCTTCGAGAACGCCCTTGCCCATGTAGCGTGCCTTGTCGCCGTCGCGCTTTTCGACGGCTTCATGGGCACCGGTGGAGGCCCCGGAGGGCACGGCGGCGCGGCCCATGGTGCCATCCTCGAGGATGACGTCGACCTCGACGGTCGGATTGCCGCGGCTGTCGAGAATTTTTGAAGTGATTGTAGGCTGCAACCGCGTCGCCGGTTGCAAGCCGCAACCTTGAACATGGAAAAGGGGGCGCAGGCCCCCTTTTCTGTCTTCTGCGGTCAGATCGCGCGGATCATTCCAGCCAGCCCTTCTCGACTTCGGGCATTGCCTCCAGCTCTTCCTGGGTCTCGCGGACGGCGATCTGGTAAGTGTCGCTGCCCTCCTGCTGCGGCAGGATCATCACCCGGTCCATTGCGAAAAGCACGTGCTTGTCGCCGATCCCGAGGAAGCCGCCGACATCGGCGATCACGCCATGCATGTTGCCGTTCATGTCGAGCACGACATTCTCGATATGGCCGATCGGTTTCCAGTCATCGCCGATGGTCGACAGGCTCGGCTCCTGCGTCCAGCTTCCGCTCTCGAAATCCGAATAGATCTCGGCGCCCTGCAGATCCGAGGCTAGGATCAGCTGGCCCGGGTCGATCTCGGTCTCCTGCGCCCAGAGCGGGGCTGCGGCGATTGCAGCGGCTGCGGCCAGGGCGGGAATGGCGGAACAGGTCATGGAAAGCTCCTTCGCTTGGCGTTTCATGGCGGAACAATGCCCGGCCCGGGCCTCCTGTTCCGGCGGCGGCGCAATGACCGGTTGATGAGCGGGCATCCGCCGGTGCAAAGTCGCCAGCACCGTTAACGGTTCTGCCCGACGTTTCTTGGGGACCCCATGACCAACATCGCCTGCGTGACCATGATGAAGGACGAGGATTTCTTCCTTCCGATCTGGTTCCGGTACTATTCGCGCCTGTTCGGGGCGGAAAACCTGTTCATCCTCGACCATTGCTCGGCGCAGCATCCGGCCGGGATGCTGCCTGGCGAGCCCGGGGCCGAGCGGCTCAACGTGTTCCGCATCCCGGCGCTCGACAGCCTGTCCAAGGCGCGCAGCGGCGGCCGCTTCGATGCCAAGCGCTTCGAGCTGATCAGCAACATGCTCAACGGGCTTCTGGCCTTCTATGATGTCGTGATCTTCAATGATGCCGACGAGATCTATGTCCCTGACCCGGCACGCTATCGCGATCTGCGCGCCTATGTCGAAGCCCGCGCGGCCGACAACCGGGTGACTGCCGGGCTCGGGCTTGAGATGTTCCACGACATCGGCAGCGAAGCGGATTTCGATCCGGCCCGCCCGGTTTTCGCGCAGCGCCGCAACTTCTTCTGCTCGCTGCTCTACACCAAGCCGCATGTGCTCGGCACGGGCAGCCGGATCTGGCCGCATGCCGCGGACCGGCCCTTCGTTTTCGACCCGGACCTCTACCTGGTGCACATGAAATTCATAGACGGAAACCGCTTTCTGTCCCGCCAGGAAGAGCGCCGGGCCTTCCGCACCAGCGTGGCGCGGAATACCGGCAAGCTCTGGCTCTGGGATGGCGACCGGGCGATGGGTGAATTGAAGAAATACAATGAGATGCCGGTCGATCTTGAACCATTCTCCGGCCGCTCCGTGATGCAGCGGCTGTTCGGTGCCGAAGCCGCGGTGCGGATAGGCGGGCTGAAGGGGCCGGAGCGGGTCCGCGAGAAGAAGCTCGACCGCTACCGGGTGATCGACTTCGTGCCGCCCGCGCTCGACCGCCAGCTCGCCTCCGAACGCCGGGTCATCCCCGACCGCTTCGTGGAGACCGGGATATGAGCATGACCGCCGACGAAATCATCTCCGCCCTCGGGCTGGAGCGCCATCCCGAGGGCGGCTGGTTCCGCGAGACATGGCGGGCGGAGGCTGCCGCGGGAGAGCGCCCCGCGGGGACGATGATCTATTTCCTGCTGGCAGCGGGCGAGCGCAGCCACTGGCACCGCGTCGATGCCGCCGAGCATTGGCTCTGGCATGCCGGTGCGCCGCTGCAGCTGCGGGTCGCCGCGACCGCCGAAGGTCCGGCGCTGCGGCACGTTCTGGGGCCGGATCTGGCAGGCGGCGCGCAGCCGCAGCTGCTGGTGCCGCCGCATCACTGGCAGGCTGCGGAGACCGCCGGAGACTGGACGCTGGTCAGCTGCGCGGTCAGCCCGGGCTTCCATTTCGCGGGCTTCGAGCTGGCCCCGCCGGGCTTCGATATCCCGGCATGAAAAAGGGCAGTTGCATCGCGCAACCGCCCTTTTCGAACAATGGCTTGAAAGGCGAAGTTCAACCTGCCGCCTGGGCCAGTGCCGGACGGATGGTTTCCTCGATCACCCGCTCCGTGACAGGCCCCGGGAAGCGCAGGATCACCGTGCCCTCGCCATCGATCACGAAGGTCTCGGGCACGCCGTAGATGCCCCAGTCGATGCCTGCGCGGCCGCTGTCATCTGCGGCAACGGCCGCATAGGGATTGCCGAGCTCCTGCAGGAAGGCCAGCGCCTTCTGCGGCTGGTCCTTGTAGTTGATGCCGTAGATCGTGAGCCCCTCGGCGGCCAGCGCCTCCAGGTTCGGGTGCTCGACCCGGCAGGGCGCGCACCAGGAGGCCCAGAAGTTGACCAGCTTGACCTGCCCGTCCTTCAGCATCGAGACGTCGAATTCCGGCAGGCCGCCCAGCGGCTCCAGCGTGACCTCGGGGGCCGTGCGCCCGGTCAGCGCGGAGGGCAGCGCATCGGGGTTCTCGCGCGTCATGCCGACATAGAAGGCCACCGCCAGACCGGCGAACAGCACCGGCGGCAAGATCACGAGCGGGGGAATCCTAGCCATTCTTGCGGCGCTCCTCTGCGTCCTCGAGCTGTTTCGCGGCCCGGCGCGCGGCCAGCACGCTGCCTGCGACCAGCAGGACCAGCAGGACCAGCGACACGGCATAGGCCGAGAGCACGGTCCCTGCGTATTTTCCAAGCTCGGGCATCATGCCATCCGCTCCCTTGCCTCGATCGCCTTCAGGCGGCGGCGGTGGATCTCGGTGCGGGTGCGCAGGAGCACCAGCGCCAGGAACAGGAGGACGAATCCCGCCATGCAGACCATCAGCGGCGCGAAGAAGATGTTCGACACCTTTTCCTCGGTATCGGCGCCGGTGACCGCCTCGACCCGCATCACCGAGGCGCCCTGATGCAGGCCCTGGTTCCAGAAATTCACCGCGTAGCGGCTGAGAACCGCGAAGACCGAGCCGACGAGGCACAGCACCGAGGTCAGGTCGGCGGCGGTGTCGGGGTCCTCCAGCGCCTCCCAGAGCGCGATGTAGCCGAGGTAGAACAGCGTCAGGATCAGGAAGGAGGTCAGCCGCGGGTCCCAGGCCCACCAGGTGCCCCACATCGGCTGGCCCCAGATCGCCCCGGTGGCGAGTGCGATCAGCGTCATGACCAGCCCGACCGGCGCCGCGGCGCGGGCGGCGAGCGCGCTGACATGGTGGCGCCGCACCAGCCAGATCAGCGAGGCGGCGAGCATCATCAGCCAGGCATTGATCGCGACCATCGCGGCCGGAACATGCAGGTAGATGATCTTGACGGTCGAGCCCTGGCGGTAATCCTCTGGCGTGAAGAAGAAGCCCCAGACCAGTCCGACGACCAGGCAGCCGAGCGCCGTGATGGCGAAGAAGGGCAGCACCTTCGTCACCGTCCGGCTGAATTTCACCGGATTCGCATATTCCCAGACAGATCCCATGCCGATCCTGTTACCCCCCTGTTTCCCGCCGCACAATAGACGCCCCGATCACCTGAGGTTGATCCGCAGCGCCGCCGCGGCCGCGAAGGGCATTGCGGCCAGCACCCCCAGCGTGATCGCCCCGAGCAGCATCAGCGGCACCTGCGTTTCCAGGCCTTCGGCGCCGCGCCGCGCGACCTCGGCGCCGAAGATCAGCGTCGGCACGTAGAGCGGCAGCACCAGCAGCGACAGCAGCAGGCCGCCGCGCTTCAGCCCGACACTGCCGTCCCATGGAGCGGCGCGCAGCTCCTCGAGGATCGCGCGCAGGAGCGGCGTCACCACCAGCGCGCAGAACCGCCCGGGCGGCGCCGCGCAGAGCGCGCGCGCGACTTAGACCGAACAATGTTCCGTCGCCTCGCGGTTGGTGCCGGTATGGGCCAGTCCCGGCGGGATCCAGATGCCCATATGCGGCGGCGCGATCAGATGCGTGCCGATCGCTGCCACCTCGGTCACCCCGGCATGGGAATAGACGAACTCGCCCCAGTCATGCGACGCCTCGGACCAGAGCCCGTTGGCCGGCATCGTTTCCACCCGGTGCAGCACAGGGCCGGGCAGGCGCGTGACGGGCGAGTGCCGCTCATGCGGCGGGGAACGCTGCGGCATCTCTGGCCCTTTCGCGCAAGCGTGTGGCAGTTCTGCGCTATATGCCACGGATGCGCCGGGATAGACAGGCCGGGAAAACGACTTTCCCCAGGTGATCCATGAAGAAACCCGTCGATGCCGCGGCCCTGTCCGCGATGCTTGTCCTCTGCCTCGTCTGGGGGATGCAGCAGGTCTCCATGAAGGCGGCGGCGCCGGGCATGGACCCGGTGCTGCAGATCGCCCTGCGTTCGCTGAGCGCTGCGGCGCTGGTCTATGGCTGGAGCCGCTGGCGGGGCGGGGCGCGCTGGCTGCCGGGGATCTTCCTGGGCCCGGGGTTGCGGCGATGTTCCTCGTTCCGGGTCCCGGCGGCACGGCGGCGCAGACGCTCTTCTGCCAGCTCTCGGTCGCGGGGCGGCGGCGCTCGGCTTCGCCCTGCTCACGGGCCAGACCGGATTCGTGCCGGACGAGCTTCTCTGGGCGAGCCGCGGCTTCCAGACGCTGATCGTCTGCGCGGCAAGTTTCCTCGTCTGGTTCCGCCTGCTTCAGATCTACCCGGCCTCGCGTCTCGGGGTGCTGAGCCTGATGACGCCGCTCTTCGGCGCCGCGCTTGGCGCTCTCCTCCTGGGCGAGCAGCTGGCGCCGGGATTCCTGGCGGGCGGGGCGCTGCTGCTCTCCGGCATGGCGGTGGTGCAGGGCCACGAGCTGATCCAGGCCCGCCGCAGGACCGGCACCGCCGCCGCCGCCATCGGCGGCGCCACCGGCCAGGCAGATATGATTGATCCCGCCAAATCCCGCCCGCCATCCTTCCGGAGCGAAACCCAGTTTGTCCGCTTTGCCCTCGACCAGTCACAAGACCAACGCTGCTGACCCGATCGTGAAAACCGTTGGCACAGTGTCTGCCGTCAACAGTGCCGTTCCGTGGATGGCCATGGTGTAAATCTCCGCAGCCAGCGCCGAGGCGGCAACGCGCTCCGGCATTTCCATCTTCTTGGGCTGATCTGAATCCTGCCGGAACAGCTCAGTCCGGCCGCTTCCGCTCGTCATCGAACAGTCCGGCTACGAAATCCGTCACGGCGCGGACGCGGGCGCTGCTGCGCAGCCCTTGGTGCATCGACAGCCAGACCTCCTAGTCGAGCTCGGGGATGTGCGGAATGACCACGTCGAGGGCCGCGCTCTCCCCGGCGAGGAAGGTCGCGAGCACGCCGAGTCCCGCCCCGTGGATGACGCCGTCGAAGATGCCTATCCCGTAGCTGCAGCGCATCCATGGCGCCCTGTCGCCCGCGAGGCCGCGCAGCCAGCGGTCGGTGCGCGGCGACTGCCCTGTCAAGCGTGCCGCTGGCGGCGGCGCCGGTCGCCTTCTCCCTCGTCTCGCTTTCCGCGACCGGCGACGTGCGCGGCGGCGCGGCGATGATCCTGGCCATGACTGCCGCGAGCGTTCTCGGGGCGGTTCCGATCACCCGGGCAGGACGGCGCCTTGCGCCGCTCTCCTGCTTCCGGATCCTCGTGGCCGTGCGCGTGGCGGCGCTCGTTGCGATGACCGTCGCGGCAGTGACCGGGGCGGCCTTCGGCTGGCTTCTCGTCGCGGCCCTCCTGCTCGGATCGGTCCACGGGGCGGCCCATGGCATCCTCCGGTCGCTGCTTGCGGGGATCGTTCCGGGATCAGGCTTCCCGCGCGCCCTCGGGATCGCGGCAACGCTGAACGAGCTGGTCTTCGTGATCTCGCCGGTGCTCGCATCGCTGCTGGGCGGGGCGTCGCCCGCTGTCGCGCTGGCAGCCATGACTGCTGCCGGTCCTGCTGGTCCCGGACATCCGGCCCGACCTGCAGCCCGAGGGGCCGGCGCCGGGAAAGGCACGTGTTCTCACGCGCCCGGTCCTGTTTTGGCTGGCCGTCGCCGCCGCTGGCGGCTTCGCCGTCGCGGCCTTCGAGATCGGGGCCGTCGCGCTGGCGCTCCGCTATGGGCATGACGCGACCATGGCCGTCCTGTTCACTCTCCCGCTCTGCGTGGCATCGGTCTCCGGCGGTCTCTGGGTGAGTGTCCGCAAGCGCCCACTCGACAGGATCCGGAGTCTCGCTGCGCTCGCGCTCACCACGGCGGGCGGCGGCCTGTCCGCACTTGGGGGGGCGCTGGGCCTGACGGTTCTCGGGGCGGTGCTTGTCGGCCTCTGCCTGGCGCCGCTGGGTACCGCCGGCTCGCTGGCGCTCGAGCATCTCGCGCCGGAAGGCCGCAAGCCCGAGGTCTTCGCGCTGCAGCGGACCGCGCATGCGCTGGGGATCATCGGAGCCAGCGCCATCCTCGCCGTGGCTCCTGTCTCCGCGGCCCTCTCCGCCGCCGCCTGCCTGATGGCGGCTGTCACCCTCTGGGCCGTGCTGGGAGGCCCGGACCGGGACTGAGACGTCTTCCGGCCCCGCGCGGGGCCAGGTTTCCGGTGCGTCCTCAGGGGAAGAAGGGGAAGAGGAGGTGCAGGAGGATCATGGCAACGATGGTGGAGACCGCGATCAGCGGCAGGCCCGCCCGGGCGTCGTGGGCCAAGCTGCAGCCGCGGAAGCCCTGCGTCGAGGGGATCGCACTCGGCTTTGAAGTCCCTGGCCGGGCATCGGGCGGCAAGACCGAACTCCGGGTAGACAGCAGGGGTCTGGTGCCGCCCTGGACACTCGACCGGGTATTTCGGCGGCGATATCCCCAGGTCGGGCATGAAATATGCCAGCGTGATCGAAACATTGACGATGCTGGCGCTGGCACACGATCAAGTCGATCCGTTCCGCCACTCCGGTCCAAGGGCAAGAAGGCGGCGGGAGACACCTGTGTCTGACGCATCCCTCTGCGAGGGCCATGCGATCAGGTTTCAAGCCAGGCGCGGATGTCAGCCCGTGACGCACCGGAAATATCCGCGTACTCGGCCATGTCAACATGTGCCGCACGTTCGGCCACCGGGCGCGCTGTGTGCCCTGGGACGTCTTGGACCCAGACATGGATAACGTCCCCAGCTCCATCATTCTCGGCAATGTAGAGTGTCATGACTACCTCCTTGCTTTCTTTCCACTCCCGTGCAGGGAGCGCCATTTCCCAGGATCGCTTCTGCAGCTTTCTCGCCCGCGGTTGCCCTATGCCCGGATCAAGTCGGACGCCTTCTCGCCGATCATGATGCAGACGGCATTCAGGTTGCCCGAAGTGATGTTGGGCATGACAGAGGCATCCGCCACCCGAAGGCCCTCTATCCCATGCACCCGCAGCTCCGGATCGACGACCGAGCCCCCGTCAGTTCCCATCCGTGCCGTGCCGCATGGGTGCAGCGCGGCATGGGCCTCCCGCTGGCAGAACTGGCGGACGCTGTCACGGGTCGGGGCCGGGCCTTCAGGCACGATGCGGCACGCAATGTACTGGGCAATTGCCGGCTGGGCCATGATCTCCATTGCCAGCAGGGTCGCGTCTGTGACGGCCTCCAAGTCGCGCGGATCGCCGAAATAGTTCGGGCGGATCACCGGGGCATCCTGACGGTTGCCGCTGCGGAGAGTGACGTCGCCGCGCGAATGCGGGCGGATCTGGCCCAGATTCACCGTGCAGCCGTTGCCGCCGGGCACGCCGTCGACGCCTTCCTCGATGCCCGCGCCGCAGACCAGGAAGAACTGGCAGTCGGGCAGCGCCTCGGTCCGGTCGCCCCACCAGAACGCCCCGCCCTCGATGAGGTTCGATGTCGCCGGACCCTTGCCGAAGGCCAGGTATTCCAGCCCGGCCATCGCCTTCCAGAACGGCTTCTTGTAGCGGTCGTAACTGTGTGGCCCGTTGAGCTGGTAGACCAGCGAGATCTCGATGTGGTCCTGGAGATTCTGGCCGACGCCGGGCAGGTCCTGCACAACGGCGATTCCGTGGCGTTCCAGCGCTGCAGCAGGCCCGAGCCCCGAATGCATCATCAGGTGCGGCGTGGCGATGGCGCCGGCGCTGAGGATGACCTCCCGGCGCGCGGTCAGCGTCTCTATCTTGCCGTTCCGGACATACTCGACTCCGGTGGCTCGGCCGTTTGCGATCACGATGCGCGTCACCTGCGCGCCGGTGGCCAGGGCCAGGTTCGGCCGTTCCAGTGCCGGGTGGATATAGGCCACCGCCGCCGAGGACCGCCGCCGTCCCCGTGCGGTGATCTGGTAGAGCCCGGCCCCCGCCTGGTCGCCGCTGTTGAAGTCGGCATTCACCGGCAGGCCCTGCTGCTGGCAGGCCTGGAGCCAGGCACGGGTCAGGGGATGGATGCCGTCAATGTCCGAGACCTTCAGCGGCCCGTCGGTGCCGTGCGCCTCGCCGGCAAAGCGGTTGTTGCTCTCGGAGCGGCGGAAATAGGGCAGCACGTCATCATAGCTCCAGCCGGTTGCCCCTGCCGCGGCCCAGCCGTCGTAGTCTGCCGGGTTTCCCCGGATGTAGATCATCGCGTTGACCGAGCTGCCGCCGCCCAGCACGCGGGCCTGCACCATGGTCTCGCCCTCCGGGCGCTGCTGTTCCGGACGCGGCTCCCAGGCGTAGCGTTTCAGCAGCGGCCCCTGGGCTGTCTTGTAGTAGGCGCCCGGAATGTGGATGTAGGGATTGCGGTCGCGCGGGCCTTCCTCGAGCAGCGCCACCTGGCAGGAGGCGTCTTCGCTCAGGCGCGACGCCAGGACGCAGCCGGTCGATCCTCCCCCCACGACGATATAGTCGACGCTCTCCATGACGCCCCCTTCCTGATGGCCCGCCGCTGCCGGTCATCGGCGCTGTCGCGATGGAGCGGGTTTTATCCGTGGCGCGGGGCTCCCTTCAATTTCGCATCGAAACGGTTGTCTTCGCAATGTGACGCAATGAGTGAGCCGGATTGCGTCAAGTATATGATAAAAATCGATAATTTTTTATATTCCACTTGCCTGGAAAGTCCCGGTCCGGATAACACGCTGCCAGATTCCCGGCAATTGTCATCACAGGAGACTCCCATGGCTGACCAGCAGCTGATCTACCACGGCCTCGTGTCGCGGCATTCGACCCTGTCCACTGACCTCGAGATCATGCGCCAGACCGGCTTCGAGGGACTCGAGGTCTCGGCCGCCAAGATGAAGGCGGCGCTCGATGCCGGCATCTCCGGGGAGGAGCTGCGGAGCTGGTTTCGCGACGTGCGGGTGCCCGGCATCGGTTTCCTCCTCGATGTCGAGCGGCATGGGACGGACGCGGACGCGCTTATGTCCGACGCCGAGGAGATGTTCCGTCTCGCCAGCATCGCCGGGGCGGAGGGCGTGCAGGTCATCACCGGTCCGGTAGAGCTGGAGGCCGTGAAGTCCCTCGGCGAGGGACGCGCCTGGCCGGGCTATGCCGGGGTGCTGGGCCTGCCGCGGGACGAGCAGATGCGTATCCTGTCGGCGAGCCTGGCGCGGCTGGCTGATGCCGCCGCGGCGCATGGCCTGCTGATCTACCTCGAGGCCCTGGCCTGGCTGCCGCTGAACCGGCTGGCCGACCAGGTCGAGGCGATAGCCCGCGCGGACCGGGGCAATCTCCGAGTGGTGGTGGACTTCTGGCATTGCCATGCCTCCGGCGACACGCCGGAGGATGTGGCCCGGCTGGACCCGCGCCTGATCCACGGGGTGCATTTCTGCGACTCGCGCTTCCATGGCGGAGGGGTGCCGGACGAGTCCGTGCTGCGGGACGTGGCGACGGGGCAGGGGGTGCTGAACCTGCGCGAATGGTCGGACGCGGTGAAATCGACCGGCTACAAGGGATGGTGGAGCTGCGAACTGTTCTGCCGCCGTCAGCAGCAGGAGAACAGCTTCGCCATTGCGCGCGAGCTGCATGACCTGATGCGCCGGACGATCCTCTGACCGGCGCATCCCTTGGTCATGGCACTGCAGGCAGTCCGTGACAGGCGGCGAAGGTGTCCCAGCTTTCGCCGCTCTCCACCATCTGCTTCGCCAGTGCGGAGGCGCGGTCGTAGCCGATGGCCGGAACCAGTGCCGCGAAGTTCGCCGTGCTGGCCGACAGGTTCTGCGCGCAGCGCTCCGGCCGGGCGGCGATGCCGGTGATGCAACGGTCCCGGAAGGCGTCGGAAGCGTTGCGCAGCAGGGTGATCGCATGCAGGAGCCCGTAGGCGATCAGCGGCTCGAAGGCATTGAGCTGCAGCTGTCCGCCCTCGGCGGCGAAGGTGATGCTAACGTCGATCCCGATGACCTGGTACGCAACCTGGTTCACCATCTCGGGGATCACCGGGTTCACCTTGCCCGGCATGATCGACGAGCCCGGCTGCATTGGCGGCAGGCCGATCTCGCCCAGGCCGCCGCGAGGACCGGAAGACAGCAGGCGCAGGTCGTTGGCGATCTTCGACAGCTTGGTCGCCAGCCGCTTGAGGTTGCCGGAGAGGTGGACGAAGACGCCGACATCCCAGCTGGCCTCGATCAGGTCGCCCGAGGGGCGCAGCGGCAGCCCGGTGATCCGGGCCAGCTCTGCCACGGCGCGGGCCTGGAATTCCGGGGTGGCGGTGACGCGCGTGCCGATGGCCGTGCCGCCGAGATTGACCTCGGCCAGCAGGCTGATCGCCGCTTCCAGCCGCGCCATGTCCTCGCGCAGGGTGACGCCATAAGCGCGCATCTCGTCGCCCAGAGACAGAGGCACCGCATCCTGCAGCTCGGTCCGTCCCAGCTTCATGACATCGGCGAAGGCCGCGCCGCGCTCCTCGAAGGCCTGCGCCAGCCGGTCCAGTGCCGCAACCAGTTCCGGCACTGCGGACATCAGTGCCACCCTCAGGGCCGTGGGGTAGACATCATTGGTGGATTGCGCCCGGTTCACGTCGTCATTGGGATGGAGATGCTGGTAGGCGGCGGGCGGCAGGCCCATCAGCTCCAGCCCGCGATTGGCGATGACCTCGTTGACGTTCATGTTTGTCGAGGTCCCTGCGCCGCCCTGCAGCACGTCGATCGGGAAATGGTGCAGGTGGTGCCCGGCGATCAGCTCATCGCAGACCCGCGCGATGATCCCTGCCTTCTCGGGACGCATCTGCCCGAGCTCTGCGTTGGCAAGGGCCGCCGCCTGCTTGACCTGGGCGAAGGCGCGGATCAGGTGCGGAAACTGCCCGATGGGAATTCCCGAGATCGGGAAGTTCCGGATTGCCCGCGCAGTCTGGGCCCCGTAGAGCGCAGACGCCGGCACATCCAGGGGCCCAAGCGCGTCGCACTCGCGGCGGAGGTCCGAGCATTTGACGGTATCGCCCATGATCAGCCCTTCGGATGCAGTTCGATGGCCAGCCAGACGCAGTCGGTATCGGCGTAGTACCGATGCCATGGATACGTCCACTGGTTGTGTCCGGTGACCCGGCAGAAGGGGTCATGCGTGGCGCCCGGGCTCATCGGGATGTCCTCGTAGATCGAGGCCTCATTGCAGCCGTGGAATTTCTGCATCCGTCCGGTGCCATGGATCTGGGTGTGCACCTCGAGGAAGGGGTGCTCGTTGTGAATGAAGCAGTCGGTGTCTCCGGGCGACCACCAGAGGTTGAGCCTCAGGTCGAAGGTCTGTTCCGCCTGCGCCGTGCTGCGCTCGTTGGTGAAGACGAGGGGATCGGTGACGACCTCGCCGCAATGGTCGAACGGCGAGATGTAGAGCGGTGTGTCCCGCGGGAAGCTGCGGATGCGGTCGCCCAGCCAGTCCCAGCCGCGCAGGCCGGCGCCGCCGAGATTGGTGCGCCGACGCACCTTGATCAGTGCGACGCGCTCGGCCTCGGCGATCGTGCCGCCCTTGAGCCACGTCGATTTCCACGCCGGCACGATTGCCGGATGATCGCTGCCGGTGATCATCCGGCGCGGCGAGAGGTTGATCGCTATGGCGTCTTCGACCTTGTAGCCGCGGACATCCTCGACCAGTTCGGCGTGAATGAAATCGTCGGCAAAGGCCAGATTTCGCTTTGTGTTCGGCATGGTTGCCCTCCTGTGACGAGGGCATATCAGCACCGGCACTGCGGCCGCGCCATTTCGCGGCGATGCAAATTCTGACGCAGACTGACGCAAGTCAGCCGGGCTTGATCATCTCCGGTTCGGTGCCGAGATAGTCGCGGACCTCGGCGGGAATCGAGGGATCGGTGAAATCGAGCGCCGAGGTCCGCGCGAGATCCTGCCGCGACAGTAGGCCCGGGCGCCTGTAGTGCAGCGCCTGCCGGGTGGAAAATGGCTGCCGGTACATGTTGGCGGCGATCCCCGAGGTGATGCCGAGCAGCACTGACTTGGTGTTGCGCTGGATCTGGGAATAGATGCCGAAAGTCATCTCGTTGCGCTGCTCCGTCTCGAAGTCGAGCGTGAAGATGCGTCCTTCGATCGGCAGGACGAAGCCATGGTAGCGGAAGCGGTAGGCCGTCCTGCTACGGTCGTCCTGGTGGGGAAAGCGTTCGACATAGACATGCTGCAGCAGGTCGGCCCCGGCATAAATGCACATGCTCGCGCGCAGGATGCGCCGCGGGTAGATCGACGAGTAGTGGTAGCGGTCGTAGACGCCGACAAGCGACTGGCGTACCGAGTCCGGCACTGCCATGGCCGTCGACAGGAAGGCCGCCACCTGAGGCATCCGGCGCATCCGGTTGAAGGTGTCGAAGAAATCGCCGTCGATCAGGGCGCGGAATTCCTCTTCGGGCGAGAACATCACCTCGGGATCCAGACCGAAATGGTTGGCGATGGCGCGGATGTTAGCCGTCGAGGGCGTGTGACGCCCGGCCAGGTACTTGTTGAACTGCTGGCGATTGATTCCGATCTTGCGGCAGATCCGGGAAATCGAGCCCTGCTGCTCGCACAGGCGGCGCAGGTTCGCCGAAAATGCCAGCAGTCTCGGGTCCGGGAGCGGCGCTTCGGTCAAGGTGTCCTCCAGGGTGTCGCATGTGGGTGCGTCAGGTTGCGTCAGGTTTCTGGGTCATGCGAAATTGTTTTTCAACCCCGAAATATCGAGTTTTGCTCCAATTCGGACGGCGCCGTGAACGATGTCGCCTCCGGCAGAACCCAAATTGGAACGGGGAGACCAGGATGAAGCTGACAGGCGGAGAAGTCGTCGCACGGGCGCTGAAGGACTATGGCGTCGAGTACGTGGCAGGCGTGCCGGGGCACGGGATCTGGGCGCTGTTCGACGCCTTCCTCCAGGAGGAGAGCCACATTCCCTTCATCCAAGTTATGCACGAGCAGAGCGCCGTGCATATGGCGGATGGCTACTTCCGTGCTAGTGGAAAGCCGATGGCCTGCTCGACCTCAGTCGGCCCCGGCGCGGCAAATACGGTCATCGGCCTCGCCACGGCCTATGTCGATTCGACCTCTGTCTTCTACGTCTCGGGTTCGCCGCAGACCTACATGCACGGGCACGGCACCATGCAGGAGCTGGAGCGCCGGCAGGACAACGCCTTCGGCCGCATCACGGAGCAGGTGACAAAGCGGGCCTGGCAGGCGAATTCGGTCAAGGTTCTGCCGTCGATCATGCACAGGGCCTTCAACGAGATGATGACCGGCCGGCCCGGCCCGGTGCATGTCGAGGTGCCGATGGACGTGCAGGTCGAGGCGGATGACGTCACCATCCATCCGCTGTCCCAGCGGCTGCCGATTGGCGTCGCGCACCCCGATCCGAAGGCGATCGAAGCCGCGGTCGCGCTCCTGAAGACCGCCGCGCGCCCGGTGATCGTGGCCGGTGGCGGCGCGATCACGGCGAACGCGTCGAAGGAGCTGACGCGGCTGGCGGAACGGCTTGGCGCGGCCGTCTCGATCACCTGGAACGGCAAGGGCGCGATCCCGGAGGATCACGAGGCCTTCATCGGCGCGGTGGGCCAGACCGGCACCACCTGCGGCAACGCCATCACCGCCTCGGCCGACGTCGTGATTTCCGTGGGCTGCCGCTTCACCGACTGGTCGGCGTCGTCCTACGCGAAGGGCGTGTCCTTCTCCTTCCCGCCGGGCAAGCTGATCCATATCGACCTCGACCCGCGCGAGATCGGCAAGACCTATCCGACCGAGGTAGGCATTGTCTCTGACGCGAAAATCGCGCTCCAGGGCATCCTGGATGCGATCTCCGAGTCCGACAGCGCCGCGATGCAGGCGAAGCGCGACAGCTTCCGCGCCGACGTGGCCGAGGCCAAGGCGAAATGGCGCGCCCAGGTGGAACCGCGCGAGCAGAGCCGCGAGACGCCCTTCACTTCGCAGCGCCCGCTGATGGCGCTCCGCAAGGTTCTGCCGCGCGACGGCATCGTGGTGGTCGGATCGGGCAACACGCAGGGCTCGGTGAAGCAGAGCTTCCCGGTCTACGAGCCGCGCACGCACCTGACCTCCGGGTCGTATTCGCCGATGGGCTGGGCCGTTCCGGCGGCCATGGGCGCCAAGCTGGCCAAGCCCGATACTCCGGTCGTGGCCATCGTCGGCGACGGCGACTTCATGATGTCGCTGCCCGAGATGGGAACCGCCGTGATGAACGGCATCAACGTGGTGTTCCTGGTGCTCAACAACCAAGGCTACATGTCGATCCGCGGCGGCCAGCGCAAGTTCATGGGCAGGCACGTCGCATCCGAGTTCAACCACCACGCAGGCAACGGCGAGCCCTACTCGGCCGATATCGCGGCCAGTGCGCGGGCCTTCGGGCTCCAGGCCTGGAAGGTCGAGAAGGACGAGGAACTGGAAAGCAGCCTCGAGGCGGCGCTGGCCTGCGGCGGCCCTGCCCTGGTCGAGGTCATCGTCTCGCGCGATGCCGCAGGCCCCTTCGCCACCGGCTGGTGGGACTTCCCGTCGCCCGCCTACTACGAGAAGGAACAGGCGGATTACGCCGCGATGCGGGCAAAGGAACAGCATCTCTGACATCTCCCGAGGGGTCGCAAGATCCCGGTCCTGACAGGACTCCGGCCCGGTGCCCTCCACCGGGCCGCAGGGCGGGAGCGTGCCACGCCTCCGCCGTCCCGGCCCCGGTCCCTCCTCCTCTTCCCTGGGGGATCCGGGGCCTCCATCCCCTCATCGTCGCCGTCTCCCGTCGTCCCGCGGGCCAGAGCGACCGCCGTCACAGGAGACCGATGACATGGCGATCCAGTACCTCAAGCGCGGCCAGGCCGCCGATGCCCGCGCCGATGCGGACCAGAAGACCCGTGCTGTCGTCGAAACGACGCTGAAGGACATCGAGGCCCGGGGCGACAGCGCCGTGCGCGAGCTGTCGGCCCGGTTCGACAACTACACGCCGACGTCCTTCCAGTTAAGCGACAGCGAGATCGCGGCCATCATCGCGCGGGTGCCGGACCGGGACATGGCCGACATCCGCTTCGCCCATGACCAGGTGACCGGCTTTGCCCGGGCGCAGCGGGCAACGATGGGCGATCTGGAGATCGAGACCCTGCCGGGCGTCATCCTCGGCCATCGCAACATCCCGGTGCAGTCCGTCGGCTGCTATGTGCCCGGCGGCAAGTTTCCCATGGTCGCCTCGGCCCACATGTCCGTCGCGACGGCTAAGGTTGCCGGAGTGCCGCGCATTGTCGCCTGCACTCCCCCGTTCCGGGGCGAGCCGAACCCCGCGGTGATCGCTGCGATGAAGCTCGGCGGCGCGCACGAGATCCACGTGCTCGGCGGCATCCAGGCGATCGGCGCCATGGCGCTGGGGACCGAGAGCATCGCCCCCGTCGACATGATCGTCGGGCCTGGCAACGCCTTCGTCGCCGAGGCCAAGCGGCAGCTCTACGGCCGCGTCGGCATCGACCTCTTTGCCGGCCCGACCGAGACCCTCGTGATCGCCGACGAGACGGCTGCCGATGCCGAGCTTTGCGCGACAGACCTGCTCGGGCAGGCGGAGCACGGGTACAACAGCCCCTGCGTGCTGCTCACCAATTCGTCGGCCCTGGCCCTGGCCACACTGGCCGAGATCGAGCGGCTGTTGAAGATCCTGCCGACGGCCGAGACCGCCCGCGCCAGCTGGGAGACCCATGGCGAGGTAATCGTCTGCGACACCTATGACGAACTGCTGGCGCAGGCCGACGAGATCGCCTCGGAGCATGTGCAGGTGATGACCGACCGCGACGACTGGTTTCTCGAGAACATGCGCAATTATGGCGCCCTGTTCCTGGGCCCGCGCACCAATGTCGCCTTCGGAGACAAGGTGATCGGCACCAACCACACGCTGCCGACAATGCGCGCGGCGCGCTACACCGGCGGTCTCTGGGTCGGCAAGTTCCTCAAGACCTGCACCTTCCAGAAGGTAACGACCGACGAGGCCAGCGCGCTGATCGGTGCCTACGGGTCGCGGCTATGCCATCTCGAAGGGTTCGTTGGCCATGCCGAACAGGCCAACATCCGCGTCCGCCGCCATGGCCGCCGCAATCTGGAGTACGGGGCCGCCGCAGCTGCGGAGTGATCCCCTCGCGACTCGTGGTCCCGTCCGGGACCACGCCCATCCATAACCAATCAACAGGGAAGAAATCATGACCAAATACAAGACCCTCCTGCTGGCCACAGCGCTGGCCCTGCCGCTTCCGGTCCTGGCGCAGGAAAAGGGCACCATCGAGGTGCTGCATCACTGGGTGTCCGAAAGCGAATCCGCCGCTCTGAACGTGGTGCGCGAGAGGATGGCCGAGCAGGGCTTCGGCTGGCAGGACAGCGCTGTGGGCGGCATGTCCGGGGCCAATGCCACGCAGGCGCTGCGCACGAGGCTGGCGTCCGGCAACCCGCCGGGGGCGATGCAGTTCCTCGGCTACGAGGGCCTAAACTGGAATGCCGAAGGCGTGGTCCGCGACTTCTCGGAGCCTGCGAACGAGAAGGGCTGGTTCGACGCCATCGAGCCGGAGGTGGCGGAATTCGTCACGGCCGACGGCAAGTTCTTCGCCATGCCGATCAACATGCATCGCCAGAACTGGATCTGGGCCAACAAGAAGGTGTTCGACGCCAATGGCCTGTCGGTGCCGCAGACCTGGGCCGAGCTGATCGCCATGGGGCCGAAGCTGAAGGCCGCTGGCGTCGTTCCGCTGGCGACGGGCGACGAGGCCTGGCAGATCCAGCTGATCTTCGATGCGCTGGTAACCGACCTGAACGGCCCGGATTTCTACCGCAAGGCCTTGGTGGAGCTTGACACCGAGGCTCTGTCCAGTCCCGGCATGATCGCCGTCTTCGACACCTTGCGCGAGGTGCGCGGACTGGTCGATGACGGTTTCGTCGGGCGGGACTGGGCCGTGGCCACCGGCATGGTTGCCTCGGGCGAGGCGGCGATGCAGGTGCATGGCGACTGGGCCAAGGGCGAGTTCCTCGCGCATGGACTGAAGGAAGGCGAGGATTTCCTTTGCTTCGCCACCCCGTCGAAGACGCCAAGCTACCTGTTCCTGATCGACAGCTTCGGTGCCTTCACGACCCGTGACGCCGCCACAACCGCGGCTCAGGCCGCCCTGGCCGAGACCATCATGGATCCGGAAGTCCAGCGCGCCTTCAACAGGATCAAGGGCTCGATCCCGGCCCGGTCCGACGTGTCGGTCGACGGGTTTGACAGCTGTGCCGTCAAGAGCTTCGAGGACCGCGCCGCCGCCATCGGAAACGGCGCCATGCTGGGGGCGCTGACCCACGGATTTGCCAGCCAGCCGCAATTCGCCGCCGTCTTCGCGGACGTCGTGGGCCAGTTCTTCGTCACCGACATGACATCGCAGCAGGCGGTGGACATGCTTGTGAACGGAATCGCCAACGCGATGTGACGAAGTCCTGCCGGTGCGGGGCGCTCCCCCGCGCACCGGCACGGCTCCACGCTCGGCAAGGAGACACCATGACCGACATTTCCCAATCCGCCGCGGTTCCTGGTACCGCCCCGCAGCGCCCAGCCGCGACCCTGTCCGCCCGGCTCGCCCGATGGCTGCCGCGCCTCGTGATGGCCCCGAGCTTTCTCGTGGTGCTGATCGGCGTCTATCTCTTCATCGCCTGGACGCTGTGGATCTCGCTGTCTTCCTCGGCGATGCTTCCGCGCTATGATTTCGTCGGGCTCGAGCAGTATGTCCGGCTGTGGAACACGCCGCGATGGCACACGGCAGTGATCAACCTGTTCCTCTTCACGGGCCTCTTCCTCGCCGTCACCATCGCGCTGGGATTGCTGATGGCGATCCTGCTCGACCAGAACATCCGGGCCGAGGGCGTGCTGCGCACCGTCTACCTCTATCCGATGGCGCTGTCCTTCATCGTCACTGGCACCGCGTGGAAATGGGTCCTCAACCCGGAGCTCGGCGTAGAGAAGGTCGTGCAGTCCTGGGGCTGGGACACCTTCGCCTTCGACTGGATCACCCGGCCCGAGACGGCCATCTACTGCGTCGTCATCGCGGCGGTCTGGCAGTCGACCGGATTTGCCATGGCGATCTTCCTTGCCGGGCTGCGCGGGATCGACAGCTCCATCATCAAGGCGGCGCAGATCGAAGGAGCCTCGCTGCCGCGCATCTATGCCAGCATAATCGTGCCGCTGCTGCGCCCCGCCTTCCTCAGCGTCATCGTGCTGCTCTCCTACATCTCGATCAAGAGCTTCGACCTAGTGCTGGCACTGACCAACGCCGGTCCGGGCGGCTCGACCGAGATGCCCTCGACCTTCATGTTCGCCTACACCTTCCAGCGCAACCAGATGGGCGTAGGCGCGGCCAGCGCGATCATGATGCTGATGACGGTCGCCGCGATCATCATCCCGTACCTCTACTCCGAACTGCGCGAGGACACCCATGGCCACTAAGTCGCTCGCCCGCCAGCAGATGCTGGGCCGCCTGTTCATCTACAGCGCGCTGATCCTGCTGGCTCTCTACTACCTGATGCCGCTCTGGGTGATGGTCACCACGTCGCTGAAGCCGCTGGACGAGATCTACTCCGGATCCTTCATCGGCCTGCCGCAAGAAATCACCTTCGAGGCCTGGTCCAAGGCCTGGTCGGGGGCCTGCATCGGCACGGAATGCACCGGGCTGCGACCCTATTTCGTCAACTCGATCATGATGGTCGTGCCTGCGGTGCTGCTCTCGACCGGTCTCGGTGCGCTCAACGGCTATGTGCTAACGAAATGGCGCTTCAAGGGGGCGAACCTGGTCTTTGGGATGATGCTGTTCGGCTGCTTCCTGCCCTACCAGGCCGTCATCCTGCCGATGGCCCAGGTGCTGGGCCGGCTGGGCCTTTCGGGCTCGATCCCTGGCCTGGTCCTGGTGCATACTGTCTACGGCATCTGCTTCACCAGCCTGTTCTTCCGCAACTACTTCATCACCATACCGGACGAGCTGACGAAGGCCGCGCAGATCGATGGTGCCGGATTCTTCCGCATCTTCCTCTCGATCATGCTTCCGGCGGCGCTGCCGATCATCGTGGTCAGCTGCATCTGGCAGTTCACCCAGGTGTGGAACGACTTCCTCTTCGGAGTTTCCTTCACATCCGGCTCCGACACCCCGATCACCGTGGCGCTGAACAACATCGTCAACGTCACCACCGGCCGCAAGCAGTACAACGTTGACATGGCCTCGGCCATGATCGCGGCCATTCCCACGCTGCTCGTCTACGTCGTCGCCGGCCGCTACTTCGTCCGCGGCCTGACAGCTGGCGCCGTGAAAGGATAATCCCATGGCAACTCTCGACATCAACCGCGTCCGCAAGGCCTACGGCAACCTGGAAGTGCTCAAGGAAGTCAACATCTCCGTCGGCGACGGCGAGTTCCTGGTGCTGCTGGGACCGTCGGGCTGCGGCAAGTCCACCCTGCTCAACATCATCGCCGGGCTGGAGGACATCACCGGCGGCGAGGTCCTGATCGGCAACCGCGTCGTCAATGACCTGCCGCCAAAGGACCGCGACATCGCCATGGTCTTCCAGAGCTATGCGCTCTACCCGACAATGACGGTGCGCCAGAACATCGAGTTCGGCATGAAGATCCGCGGCATCCCGGCCGAGGAACGGGCGAAAGCCACCAATGCCGCCGCCGAGATGCTGCAGATGACGGGCCTTCTCGACCGCAAGCCCAGCCAGCTTTCCGGCGGCCAGCGCCAGCGTGTCGCCATGGGGCGTGCCATCGTGCGCCATCCCGACCTGTTCCTCTTCGACGAGCCGCTGTCGAACCTCGACGCCAAGCTGCGCGTGGACATGCGCACGGAGATCAAGCGCCTGCACCAGCGCCTTGGCACCACGATCGTCTATGTCACGCACGACCAGATCGAGGCGATGACGCTGGCGACCAAGGTTGCGGTGATGAAAGGCGGGGTGGTGCAGCATTTCGGTCCGCCGCAGGAGGTCTATGACCGGCCGGCCAACACCTATGTGGCACGCTTCGTCGGCTCGCCGGCGATGAACATCATCCCGGGCTGGCTGCTCGCGTCGGACGGGGTGCCAACGGTGGCCTTCGACACGCCCCAGGGCGAGGCCGTGGTGCGCGGCGTGCCGCTGTCGGCCGAAACGGCGCACCGTTTCGCGGGACGGGACGTGCTGGTGGGCATCCGTCCCGAGCATTTCGGCCTCGACCCCTCCGGCACGGTGCCGGTCGGCGTCGACGTCGTGGAGCCGACCGGGCCGGACACGCTGATCGTCTTTGCTGCCGGGGGCACGGAGGTGGTTGCCCGCCTCGAGCCCTTCGACGCCCAGGTGGGCCGACAGGAGCGGTTCTCGGTCAAGGCCGAGAAGGTCGTCCTCTTCGATCCCGCGACCGAGACGCGGCTGGACTGAGCCGGGATGGATGCCGACCTGATCATCATCGGCTCGGGAGTGGGCGGGGCGTCCCTGGCGGCAGCCCTCGCCCCAAGCGGGCTGCGCATCCTCGTCGTGGAGAAGGGCAGGCACCTGCTGCCCTGTCCCGAGGCGCGCGACGACGAGGCCATCTTCCTGCGCCGGTATTTCGCGCCAACCGAGCTATGGATGGGGTCGGACGGCACGCCCTTCGTCGCGGGCAACCACTATGCCGTCGGCGGCAACTCGAAGTTCTACGGCGGCGTCATGTACCGCTACCGCGAGGCCGATTTCGCGCCGCGCCGTCATCCCGGGGGCACAAGCCCCGGCTGGCCGCTTGCCTATGCGGACCTGGCGCCTTGGTATGACCGGGCGGAACGGCTCTTCCGGGTGCGCGGTGCTGCAGGCGAGGATCCGACAGAACCGCCCCGCAGTGGATCCTATCCTTTCCCGCCCGTGCCAGACGAGCCTGCGATTGCCACGGTCCGCCGCCGCCTGTCTGCAGCCGGGGCACATCCGGCGTCGCTTCCGCTGGCCATCGACATCGACACCTGGCTGGCAGGAGGGCAGACAGGCTGGGATGCCTTCCCCAACACAGGCCGAGGCAAGATCGATGCCGAGACCGGTCCGCTGGCCGATGCCCTGGCCTGTCCCAACGTGACGCTGCTGGCCGGGGCCGAGGTGGTCCGGCTGGAGACCGGGGCAGGCGGCACGCGGATTTCGGCTGCGATCATCCGCATGGACGGGCGGGAGAAGCCTCTGGCGGCCAGAGGCTTTGCGCTGGCTGCCGGGGCGATCCAGTCGGCAGCGCTGCTGCTGAAATCTGCCGATGCCGCGCATCCGGCCGGCCTGTCGAACGGCTCTGGCCAGGTCGGGCGCAATTTCATGAACCACAACAGTTCGGCAATGCTAACGCTGGATCCGCGGATGAAGAACACGTCGGTCTACCAGAAGACCCTCGGCCTGAACGACTTCTACGATGCCGATCCGAAAGGGCGGCAGCCGCTCGGCAATGTGCAGGGACTAGGACGGATCACCGCTCCGGTGCTGAAGGCCAACATGCCCTGGCTGCCGATGCCGCTGGCCCGCCTGCTGGCGGCCTATGCCTTCGGGTGGTTCCTCCAGAGCGAGGACCTGCCCGATCCCGAAAGCCGGGTGACCTGGGAGAAGGGGCGCATCGTCATAAACTGGAAGCGCAGCAACATGCAGGCACATCGCAGCCTGATCCGCCGCACCCGCGCCTTGATGCGCAAGGCAGGCTTTCCGCTGGTGCTGGTGCGGACCTTCGGGATGCGGGTCACATCGCATCAATGCGGCACGGCGCGGCTCGGGACCGATCCCCGCACTTCGGTGGTGACGCCGCAGCTGCGCAGCCACGAGATTGCCAATCTCTGGATCACCGATGCCTCGGTGCTGCCGACTTCAGCCGCGGTGAACCCGGCCCTGACGGTCTGCGCACTGGCGCTGCGGGCCGCGGACGGCATCCGCGAGGCCCTCGTATTGCCAGCCGCCGCAGAAGGCATGCCGGCGGAAGAGATCATAGGTAAAACCCGATGACACAGGCCATGACACGGCTTCCCTTGGCCCGGCGCGGAACCAGGCTGGCCTTCCTTGCAGGCGGGTTCCTGATCGGCTCCTGGGCGCCGCTCATTCCCGGAGTCAAGGCTGCGACCGGACTGGACGATGCGCAGTTCGGGCTGGCCCTGCTCTGTCTCGGGGCGGGCTCCCTGATGTCCATGCTGGCCGCCGGCGGCATCGCCGCCCGCATCGGCACCGGGCCGGTGATCGCCGTTGCCGGGACCCTGGCGGCCCTCGCGCTTCCGGTGGCTGCCCTGGCCGGCAATGGCTGGTGGCTAGGACTTTCCCTCATGCTTTTCGGCGCGGCGCTCGGAGCGCTCGACGTGGCGATGAATATCAGCGGCTCGCAGGTCGAGGTCCTTGAGCGTCGCCCGCTGATGTCCGGCTTTCACGCGATGTTCAGCATCGGCGGCCTGGCCGGGGCGCTCGCGGCCACCTGTCTCGCCACCCTCCAGCTGCCGGGCGTCGCCGTGGCCGCGGCCTGCGGCTCCGGGCCCTGCCGCCGCCGCGGCGGGCTCGAATGGTGCAAAACCTGCCGCCGGGCTCCGGTCGGGAAGGGAGGCGCCCAGGGGCGCGATCCCTGCGGCGTCCCGCTCGGCGATCACCTCGCGGATCGCCGCGACGATGCCGACATAGCCTGTGCAGCGGCATAGATTTCCCGAGAGTTCGTTGCGGATCCGCGCCTCGTCATCGCTGTCGAGCCGGGCCACTAGGTCGCGCGCGGTCGCCAGCATCCCCGGCGTGCAGAAGCCGCATTGCAGCGCATGGTTGCGCGAGAAGGCGGAGCGCAGCTTCTCCATCAGCGCGTCACCCTGCCAGCCCTCCAGCGTCTCGACCACGGCGCCTTCGCAATCGGCGGCGAAGGTCAGGCAGGAACGGACCGGCCGACCGTCGACCATGACCGTGCAGGCGCCGCAGACGCCCTGCTCGCAGGCCAGGTGGGTGGCGGTCAGGTCGAGCCGGTCACGCAGGATTTCGGCCAGCTGGGTGCGCGGCGGCACGAGCACTTCGGCCGGGACGCTGTTGACGGTCAGGCGGACCGGGATGGCGCGCGGCGCCGCGGCGGTGGAGGTCTCGGAGACGGGGCTCAGGGCGTTCATGCGGGAAGGACCTTTGCGATGGCGCGCGACAGCGAGGTGGCGAGGAGGCGGAGCTTGACCGGATCCGTGCCGGGCAGGGCGGCAGCGAGTGCATCCCGTAGAGCTGGGATGGCGGGATGGCGGGCGCTGCGGGCAAGCTCCGCCCCGGCTTCGGCCAGCACCAGCGGTGCGGCACCGGTCGCACCCGCGACCAGCCGGACATGGCCGGTTGGGGGATGAAGCGCGAGGGCCCCGATAGCATCGGCAAACTCGCCGACCTTGCGGCAGATTTTATCATAACCCCAGATCGCGTCGCGCATCGCGGCCGGGATCTCGACCGCGGCGATGATCTCGTCCGGGCTCAGTGCGGTGCGGTAGGCGCCCCGGACGAAGCCCGGCATGGCAACCCGGCGTTCCGTGCCCGCAGCGGAGCGCAGCACGACCCGCGCGCCGAGCGCCGTCAGCGCGGTGATCCAGTCGGCGGCGGGATCGGCATGGGCCAGCGATCCGCCGATCGTGCCGCGGTTGCGGACCGCGCGATAGGCGATGCCGCGGGCGACATGGCGCAGCATCGGCGGCAGCGGAACCGGGCTGTCGCCATCTTCGATCCGGGCATGGGTGACGGCGGCACCGAGCACGATCATGCCGTCCTGTTCGCGGATCTCGCCCAGGGCCCGGATCGCGGACAGCCCGACCAGCCGTGCGGGGCGGGCGAGGCGCAGGTTCAGCATCGGACCGAGCGACTGGCCGCCGGCGATCAGCTTGGCTTCTGGCGAGAGCAGCCCTGCCAGGGCCTCGGCGGTGTCGGGACGCAGATGCTCGAAAGCGGCGGGTTTCATTCGGCGGCCTCCCTGGCGGCGTCGGCTTCGAGGATCGCGCCGAGGACCCGGTGCGGCGTGGCGGGGATGCGGGTCAGTTCGGCGCCGAGCGGCGCGAGCGCGTCGTTGATCGCGTTGACGATGGCGCCCGCGGGGGCGATGGCGGCGCCTTCGCCGACCCCCTTGATGCCGTGGCGCGAATAGGGCGAGGGCGTCTCGGAGTGGCCCAGTCGGAAATGCGGCAGCTCTGCCGGGCCCGGCAGGATGTAGTCGGCGAGCGTCGAGGTCAACGGCTGCGCGGCGCTGTCATAGAGCGTCTCCTCGAACAGCGCAGAGCCGATGCCCTGAGCCGCGCCGCCATAGGACTGGCCCTCGAGGATCATCGGGTTCACCCGGCGGCCGCAATCCTCGAAGATGACGTAGTCGAGTATCTCCGTGCGGCCGCTTTCCGGATCGACCTCGACGATGGCGGCATGGGTGGCATAGGTGAACAGCCCGGTGTCGATTGCGGGCTTGTAGCCCTCGGTGACCTCCAGCCCGGCAGTGTCGACATCGTCGGGCAGCCGGTCGGGATGCAGGTACCAGGCAGCGGCGATTTCGGCGAAGCTGGCAGAGGCCTGGCCGTTCCAGACCGCGCCGCCGCGGATCTCCGTGTCCTCGGGGGCGCATTGCAGCAGATGCGCGCCGTGGATGCGGAGGCGGCGGGCCAGCTCTTCGGCGGCCTTCGAGACCGCGCCCCCGGCCATCACCATGCCGCGTGAAGCATAGGCGCCGGTGGAATAGGGAGTCAGCGCGGTATCGCCCATAGTCACCTTGACCCGCGAGATGTCGAGCTTCAGCCAGTCGCAGGCGACCTGCGCGATGGCGGTCTCCAGCCCCTGTCCGAAGGAATGGTTGCCCGAGCGGACCTCCACCGCGCCGGAGGGCGCGAGCTTGACTGTCGCCTGTTCGTAGCCCGGCACCAAGGGCAGGCCCCAGGCGGCGAAGACCTTGGTGCCATGGGCGGATTGCTCGGTGAAGCAGGCATAGCCGAGACCGATCAGGCGGCCCTCGGCGGCGGCGGCGGCCTTGCGCGCGGCGAAGTTCCCTGCGCCGATCATGTCGGCTGCAGCGCGGGCGGCGGCGGGATAGTCGCCGGAGTCGTAGAACTTTCCGGTGACATTTGTATAGGGCATGGCTGCGCCGGGCACGAGGTTGAGGCAGCGAACTTCCAGCGGGTCCTTGCCGACGGCTCGGGCGATTGCATCCATTGTCAGCTCCATCGCGAAGCAGACGCCGGGGCGCGCCACGCCGCGATAGGGCGTGAAGCCCGGCTTGTTGGTCGCCACCGACCAGGTGCGGCAGGCATAGGCGCCGAGGTCATAGGGGCCGGGCAGGTTTCCGCCGGCCTGGGCGGCCTCGAGGCAGGCGGTGAAGGGCCACACCGAATAGGCACCGATATCGACCCAGATATCCGCATCGATCCCCAGCAGGCGTCCCTCGCCATCGGCATAGGCGGTCAGCTTGTAGCGGTGCTGGCGGGTATTGGCGCCTGCGGTCAGATGCTCGCGCCGGTCCTCGGTCCAGCGGATCGCCCGGCCGGTCTTCCGCGCCACCCAGGAGACGGAAAGCTCCTCAGGCTGGAGCACGCATTTGTAGCCGAATCCGCCGCCGACATCGGGGGCGATGACGCGGACCTGCGCTTGGTCGAGCCCGAGGCAGTCGGACAGGCCGGTGCGGATCAGATGCGGCACCTGGGTCGAGGTATGCACCACCAGTTGGTCGGCGCGGTGGTCCCAGCGGGCGAGCACGCCCTTGCCTTCCATCGGATTCATCGCTTGGCGCGCAGTCTCGAAGCTGCGTTCGACCACCACGGCGGCGCGGGCCTTCGCGCCGGAAAGGTCGCCGTCGTGGCGGGTGGTCAGGAACAGGTTGTCGTCCCAGTCTTCGTGCAGCCGCGCGGCGCCGGGGGCCAGGGCCGTGTCGATATCGGCAAGGACGGGAAGGGGGGCGAGATCGACCGTGACCGCCTCGGCCAGGTCCTCGGCCTCGGCGCGGGTCGGCGCTATGCAGATTGCGATGCATTCGCCGACATGGCGGACCTTGTCAGTCGCCAGCGCCGGATAGTCCGAGACCTTGTAGCTCGGCAGCGTCGACTCGCAGCGGATCGGCCGCAGGTCCGGCATGTCCTCCATGGTGAAGACCCGGTCCTCGAATCCCGCGGGCTTGGTGACTCCGCGGATGCGGGCATGGGCAAGGGGGCTGCGCACGAAGGCAGCCTCCCAGCAGCCCGCAATCTTAATGTCCCCGACAAATTGCGCTTTGCCGTTCAGATGCCTGGCGTCTTCCTTGCGCAGGACTCGCGCGCCTATTCCGGACGTCATCTCGCCTGTTCCCTGTTGCTGTTCTGGAGGCGCGGGTTTTGCCATTGCGTGTCTCCGCACATTCCCGCTTTAATGGGAAGTATACGTCTTAACTTTGGCGGAGCAAGGGGAACAGTGCACCGGCGCTGTCTTTGCGCGCCGGAGGACACGACGCCGAGCTTCCACTAACGGAGATTTCCATGGCGCAGGACACGCCCGACCAGACGACGCCGGCTGACGACGGTGACAGCCCCTTCGGCCAGGCGAAATATGACGATCTCTGGGGGCGCCCGGGCTATCTGGTGCGCCGCCTGCACCAGATCCACATGGGCCTTTTCGCCGAGGCCTGCGACGGGCTCGACCTGACCGCGGTGCAGTATGCAGTGCTCTCGGTGCTCTATTCCGGTGAGGGATTCGACCAGCTGTCGCTATCCAAGGCGGTGGGCATCGACCGCACCAGCGGCGCCGACGTGATCAAGCGGCTGGTGCGCCGCGGCCTGGCCACGCGCGAACCGTCGGTCGAGGACCGCCGCGCCCGCGTCGTGCGGATCACCGAGGAGGGGCGCCGCTTCGTGCGCAGCGTGCGGCCGAAGATGGAAGCCGCGCAGGACCGTCTGGTCTCGCCGCTGGATGAGGAAGAGCACGAGATGTTCATGCAGCTGCTGCGCAAGCTGATCGGGGCCAATAACGAGCATTCCCGCGCGCCCATGAAATAGCGCCGGCTGCCCTGCTGGGGCGGTCCCGGACCGGGGCCGCAAAAAATAGGGAGCCTACTGCATAATTTTTCGGCAACGATGCGGGAATCCGAATTCGCGGAAGCTGAATCGCAGATATCCCTTTGAGTCACGAAAAAAAGAGAAGCATACTCCATAAAATAAGACACGGAGGGACAATGACCTACCCACGTATCGACGGCCGCGGGCTCTGCGGCCGAACGAATTTCCTTTGTCTGCAAGAGCTTGCCACGCTCCCGGAGCGGCGGAGATGACGCTCTTCCTGCAGTTCGTCCTGACCGGTCTGGTGACCGGCTGCTTCCTGATCCTGGCGACGATCGGCTTCTCTTTCACCCGCAGGGTGGAAGGATTCCTGAACATCGCGCATGCCGAGCTACTGGGCGTTTCCGCCTTCGTCACCTGGGGCTGCAACAAGCTGCTCGGCTGGCATATCCTGCCCTCCGCGGCGGTCGGCATCATCGTGACGGCCTTTGCCGGGCTTGCCATCGGCCGCATCGTCTATGACCCGATCCGCAGGTTCGGCCCCTCCGTAATGCTGATCACCTCGGTCGGCGTCGCCTATGTGATCGGCGGCACGATCGACGCGCTGATCGGCACGGGCATCCGCACGCTCGATATCCCGCTGGCCACCAGCTACCGCTTCTGGGGCCTCAGGATCACCGACTACCAACTGCTCGTCGTGGCGCTGGCCATCGTTTCCAGCGCCTCGCTGGCTCTATTCCTGAACCGCACCAGCACCGGGCTGGCGATCCGCGCGATGTCGGCCAATCCCGAACTCGCCGCTTCGCGCGGAATCGATGTCCGCAAGACCAGCCGCGCAACCTGGCTGATCTCCTCGGGCCTGGCCGGGGTCGCGGGGGTGATGCTGGGCGTGATCGCCACGCTTTCGACCGATATCGCCTTCCACCAGATCCTCCAGATTCTCGCCGTAGCGATCCTGGCCGGTCTCGGCTCGCTCTATGCGGTGATCGTCTCGGGGCTGATCGTCGGCGTCGCCATGGATGTCTCGGTCTTCTGGATCCCGGCTGGCTACCGGCCGCTCGTCGCCTTCGCGGTCGTCATCCTCGTCCTCCTCTTCCGCCCGCAGGGCATCGCAGGGAGCGCTGCCGGAAAATGATCCAGTCCCTGATCCTCTCCACGCTGATGTTCGGCGCGATGTTCTCGGTCCTGACCGTGTCGCTGAACCTGCAATATGCCCGCGGCGGCATGATCAATTTCGGCACCGTGGCCTATTTCGCGGCCGGGGCCTATGCCTATGCGATCTTCACGCAGGAACCGCCCTCGGGGCTCGACCAGTACGCCTTCGGCTTCGACATGCCTTGGTGGGCGGGTTTCCTGGCGGCGGGCGCGGCGGCGATGCTCTTCGCGCTGATCACCGGCTGGCCGACGCTGCGGTTGCGCGGCGAGTACCTGGCGCTGACCACCTTCGCCTTCGCCGAGGTGTTCCACTCGATCCTGCTGAACGAGCGCCGCATCGGCAACGGCAGCGTCGGCATGGCCAATGTCGAACGTCCCGACCCGGCCGCGATCGGCCTCGGCGACACGCTGGGCTACACGCTGGCGGCCTGCGCGCTGATGCTGCTGACTGCATGGCTGTTCCACCGGCTGCTGGCCTCGCCCTATGGCCGCCTGGTCGACGCGACCCGAGACGACGAGATCGCCGCGGAATCCGTCGGCAAGGACACCGCGAGGGTGCGGCTGCAGATCTTCGTGATCTCCGCCATCCCGATCGGCTTCGCCGGGGCTCTTTACGCGATGATCACGACGCTGGTCGCGCCCGCGCTGTTCTCGGCCGAGGTCACCTTCTTCGTCTGGATCGCCCTGGCGCTCGGCGGCGAGCGGACCATCCTGGGCGCGATCCTCGGCACCATGGCGCTGGTCTTCTTCCAGGAACTCGTCCGGGTCATCCCCTTCGAGACCGTGCGCGGCGCCCAGATCGCGGCTTCTGCGGAAGAGGTGATCACCGGCATCCTCTTCATCCTCGTGCTGCGCTGGCAGCCTTGGGACCGGCTGTCACGGAAGGCAGGCTCATGACCGATACGATCCTGAAACTCGACGGCGTGGTGAAGGAATTCGCCGGGTTCCGCGCGGTGGGCGGGCCGGAGGGGCTGAGCTTCGGCGTGCGCCGCGGCGGCTTCCTCGGGCTGATCGGGCCGAACGGCGCGGGCAAGTCCACCACCTTCAACCTGATTTCGGGGGTGATGCCGCCCACCAGGGGCAGCGTGACGTTGGACGGTGCCGAGATCTCGCAGCTCTCCACTGCGGGGACAGCGGCGCTCGGCCTCGGCCGCACGTTCCAGACGCCGCGTGCCTTCGGCAGCCTCAGCATCATCGACAATGTCATGGTCGGGCTCGCCCATCCCGAGGAGGGACCTTTGGCGGCGATGCTCGGGCGCTGGAAGCCCGCCGAGCGGCAGTTCCTCGGCCGCGCCGAGGCGGCACTGGAGCGGGTCGGGCTGGCCGGACGGCGCCATGACAGCGTGTCGAACCTGTCGGGGGGAGAGCTGCGGATGCTGGAGGTCGCCCGCCAGCTGGTGCGCGAGCCGCGGATCCTGCTGCTCGACGAGCCGACCGCCGGCGTCGATCCGGCGCTTCAGGGCAAGCTGTCTGAAATTCTTGCCGGGCTGCATGCGGCGGGCACCACGCTGATCGTGGTCGAACACAACCTGGGCTTCCTGATGTCGCTGGCCGACAGCGTGGTGGTCCTGCAGAACGGGGCGCTGCTGGCCGAAGGCACGCCCGATGACATCCGCCGCGATCCTGCCGTGATCGCGGCCTATCTGGGGGCGGATCATGAAGCTTGAGGTCACGGGGCTGCAATCGGGCTACGGCAAGGTCACGATCCTGCACGGGGTCGACCTGGTCGCGGAACCGGGCGAGATCACCTGTGTGCTGGGCCCTAATGGTGCCGGAAAATCGACGCTGATGAAGACCGTCGCGGGCCATCTGCCGGTCTCGGGCGGCGACATCCTGCTCGACGGCCGCTCGGTCGCGCCGCTCGGAGCGCTGGAGACGCTGCGGGCCGGTATCGGCTATGTCGCGCAGGAGCGGAACACCTTCGCTCGGATGACGGTGCGCGACAACCTACTGGCCTCGGCGCTGGCCTTCGAGGGGGCAGGGGCGCTGATCGAGGAGACCTATCGCCGCTTCCCGATCCTGAAGGAGCGCTCGCACCAGTTGGCCGCCACGCTCTCGGGCGGCGAGCGCCAGACGCTGGCCATCGCCAACGCGCTGCTGGCTTCGCCGGAATTCCTGATCCTCGACGAGCCGACCGCTGGGCTGGCGCCGATCTTCGTCGACCAGATCATCGCCTGGATCACCGAGCTCTCGCGGCAGGGCATGAGCGTGATCTGGGTGGTGGAGCAGAACCCCGAGAAGATCCTGAAGATTTCGCGGACGACCTGGATGCTCGATGCCGGGCGCAACCGGGAGACCCTGCCGAGCCAAGACCTGCTGGAACCGGGCCGGCTGGAGGAGATGCTCCTGCAGGAGCACTGAGCCTGCCCCCCGCTCCATCCGCGGCAGGGTGGCGCGACACGGAAGAAGAAACGCTAGCCAACAGGAAGACAGACGATGAGACATGCAAGATCCGCGGCAGCGCTTGCCGCCCTGACCACCGCCCTGACCGCCGTCCAGCCTGCCTTCGCGCAAGCCGACGGGGTGACGCTGGGCGTGCTCGTGCCTCTGACCGGCGAACTCGGCGAATTCGGCAAGATCGTTGCCGATGCCGTGCAACTGGGCGTCGACGAGGTCAATGCCGCCGGGGGCACCAGATGCGGGCCGCTGCGCACCGTCGTCGCCGATACCGGCGGTTCGGCGGAACAGGCGATCCGCGAGGCCAACAAGATGATCGACAGCGAGGGGGCGGTCGCGATCCTCGGCCCGGCCTCGGGCGAGATGGTGGCGCTGGTCGATCTCGCCAAGCGCAAGAAGACCGTGATGATGTCGCCCTATGCCGGCACGATCACCCTCAACGAGATCGGCGGCGACTATGTCTACCGCACAGTCTCGTCCGATCTCGGCGACGGCGCGGCCTCGGGCATGTGGCTGGCGGAGAAGGGCTACAAGTCGGTCGCCTTCCTGATCCAGAACGAGGAATCCACCATTTCTCCGGCCCAGGTCGCGCGCGACGCCGTCACCGCGGCGGGGATCGAGCTGACCGACATGATCATCTACAATCCCGGCCAGCCTTCCTACCAGGCCGAGCTGATCTCGGTCCTGTCGCACGATCCGGACGCGATCTACCTGGCGGGCGGACAGGAATCCGGCGTGACCGTTCTCAAGGAGGCCGCCGCGGGCGGATACGGGGGCGAATGGCTGCTGACCGCCGACCTCGCCGTGCCCGAGGTCTTCGAGGCAGTCGATCCGCGCATCCTCAACGATCGCGCCTATGTCGAGATCGCCGAGGCCGACAGCACGCTACCGGAGTTCAAGGCCTTCGCCGACCTGACCCGGGAGAGAACCGGCGCGGCCCCGGGACCCTTCGCCGCCAATTCCTATGACATGGCCATGCTGACGGCGATCTCGCTCGAGGCCGCCGCGGATTGCACTGGCGAGGGGATCAACGCGGTCCTGCGCGATGTCAGCGAGGGCGGCGAGAAGGTGTCGACCTTCGCGGCGGCCAAGGCGGCGCTCGCCGAGGGCAAGGACATCGACTACGAAGGCGCCTCGGGTCCGCTGACGCTGGACGAAAGCGGCACGCCCGCAGGGGCCTACATGATCAAGAAGGCCGTCCAAGGCGCCTGGACCGACGAGAAGTTCCTGCCCGCCTCCGCCTTCGAGTGATCCGGCCGACCGCCCGCGCCATGCGGGCGGTCCCCTTCACCAGTTCCGCAAGTCACAGCCGACAGGAAGGTATCTCCATGTCCGCCATGTTCCGCCCGCTGGGCGCCGCCCTGCTTTTCGCCGCCCTGCCGCAGCTGGGCCTCGCCCAGGAGCTCACGCTGCGCATCGGCCATGTCGAAGCCCCTGCCTCGACCACCCATGTCATGCTCGAGAAGATTGCCGGGATGGTCTCGGAGAAGACCGGCGGCGCCGTCGAGCTGCAGATCTTCCCGCAGAGCCAGCTCGGCAGCCAGCGCGAGATGACCGAGGCCGTGCAGTTTGGCGCGCTCGACGCCACTTCCGGGCCGGTCGCCTTCATGGGCGGCTTCAATCCGCTTGCCTCCATCATGGACATCCCGTTCCTCTACCCGGCCGATCCGGAGCAGGCCCAGGCGATCCGCGACGGCGGCTTCGGCACGGCTTTCTGCGACAGCTTCAACAGCCGCGGCGTGACCTGCGTGTCGCTCTATCCCAACGGCACCAAGCAGTTCACTTCCAACGCGCCGATCGCCTCGATCGGCGACTTCGCCGGCCAGACCTTCCGCGTGATGGAATCCGCCGTGCTGGTCGATGCGCTGAAATCCATCGGCGTGACCGCCGTGCCGATTCCCTTCGGCGAGCTCTACACCGCGCTGCAGACCGGCGTGGTCGACGGCGAGGAAAACCCGCTCGACACCATCTTCAACATGAAGTTCTACGAGGTGCAGAAATACCTGGCCCTGTCGAACCACGGCGCCATCGAGAATGTCGTGCTGTTCAATCCGGCGGTCTGGGACGGGCTTGAGCCGGAATGGCGCGAGGCGATCTCCACTTCGCTGCACGAGGTCATTCCCGAGATGATCGAGCACAAGGCCGCGGCCGGGGCACGTGCGCTGGAGACGATCCGCGCCGCCGACGTCACCGTGACGGAGCCCTCAGCCGACGAGATTGCCGCGCTGCGAGAGACCATGTTCCCGGCGGCGCGCGACGCGTTCCTGGCCCGCTCCGGCGAGGAGGGCAGGGCGCTCTTCGAGGCCTACGAGGCGGCCTACGGCGCAGTTGCGAACTGATCCCGGCCCGCGAGATCCCGCCATGCACGCCTTTCTCCATATCATCCGCCTGCTCGAGCGCAGCTGCCTCGTCGCGCTGCTGCTGGGCATGACCGGGCTGTTCGCCTTCAACGTCGCGGTCCGGCTGTTCGGAGGGGCGCTGGCCTCCTCCTTCGGCTGGATCGACGAGGTGGTCCGGCTGATGAACCTCTACCTCGTGTTCCTCGCTGCCGGGCTGGCGCTGGAACGCGGCAAGCAGGTGGCAGTCGACAGCTGGCGCGACCGGATCGCGGAGCGCCTGCGCCTGCCGCTGCGGCGGATCATCGATGCCGCGGGGCTCTGCTTCTCGCTCTGGATGGCCTGGCTGGCGCTGGACATGGCGGATTTCGTCTTCGGCACCGGCCAGAAGAGCGCCACGCTCGATCTGGCGATCGGCTGGATCTACGTGGCGCCCTGCGCGGGGTTCCTTCTGCTGGCGCTGCGCTACGGCGCCAGTCTCGCGGGCACCATCGACCGCTTTGGCGCCGCAGCGGAGGCCGCGGAATGATCCCCGGCCTCGCAATCGCCCTGATGGCCGTCCTGCTTCTGGTGGCGGGCTTCGAGATGCTGATGGTGCTGGGGCTTCCCACGCTGGCCATCAAGGCTGGCTTCTTCGAGCGGATGCCCGACATGGTCATCGCCCAGAAGATGGCCGGCGGGATCAATCAGTCGCTGCTCCTGGCGATCCCGTTCTTCCTCTTCGCGGCCGAGCTGATGGGCCATGGCCAGATCGCCGGACGGCTGACCGGGCTGGTGCGGGCGCTGGTCGGCCATGCCCGCGGCGGCATCGGCTATACTACGATCGGCGGCGCGATGGGCTTCGGCGCGGTGTCGGGCTCGGCCCCGGCCACGGTCGCTGCGATGGGGCACATCCTCTATCCCGAACTCCGCCGCGCGCGGTTCCGCGACCGCTTCTCTCTGGGGCTGATCGTCTCCTCGGCCGAAACCGCGCTCCTGATCCCGCCCTCGATCACGCTGATCGTCTATGGCTGGATCACCGGCACCTCGATCACCGCGCTCTTCGCGGCCGGGCTGTCGGTCGGCCTCGTGCTGGGGCTGGCCTTCGCGCTGCTCACCGCCGTCGAGGCGCGCCGCACCGGGGTGACGGGCGATCCCCGCGCCAGCCTGGCCGAGATCGGCCTGGCCCTCCGCCGCGCGGGCTGGGCGCTCGGCCTGCCGGTGGTCATCATGGGCGGGATCTACAGTGGGCTCTTCACCGCGACCGAGGCCGCAGTGGTCAGCGTGGTCTATGCCATCCTTGTCGAGATGTGGGTCTACCGCAGCCTGGATCTGAAGGGGCTGATCGCCATCGCCGAGAAATCCGCCGTGCAGAACGCGGTGATCTTCCTCCTGCTCGCGCTCGGCACGGCGCTGTCCCACTTCATCACGCTGGCGCAGATCCCCGGCCTTCTGATCGCCGGGCTCGACAGCCTGCATGCCGGGCCGGTGCTGTTCCTGATGGCCGCCAATATCGCCTTCATCATCGCGGGCATGTTCGTCGATCCGAACTCGATCCAGCTGATCCTGGTGCCCGCGCTCTTTCCGGTGGCCACGAGCCTCGGCATCGACCCGGTGCATTTCGGCATGATCGTCGCGGTCAACGTGACGCTCGGCATGGTGACGCCGCCCTTCGGGCTCGACCTCTTCGTGGCCTCCTCGACGCTGCAGACGCCGGTGACCGAGATCATCGCGGGGATCTGGCCCTTCATCCTGGTCAACCTGCTGGTGCTCATGCTCGTCACCTACGTCCCCGGGATTGCAACGCTGGCGCCCTCGCTGCTGCTCTGAGCGGGCAGGGCGCTGGACCAAGACACAAGACAATCCGGCCAGCACGGCCGGCAGACGACAGGAGGGTTCAATGATACCCAAGATCACCTTCGAGGAACATTTCATGGCGCCCGGCTTCGAGAAGCACTCGGCCGCCTTCCTCAAGCTCATCCCCGAGGCGCAGGCCCGCGAGCTGACCCGGCGGCTCGATGATTTCGGCGGCGAGCGGATCGAGCTGATGGACCGCTACGGGATCACCCGCTCGGTGCTGTCGCTGACCGGGCCGGGGCCGCAGGGCGAGCTGCCGGAACTGGCCGCCGATGCCGCGAAGGGGGCGAACGACTTCCTCGCCGAGAAGATCGCGCCGCTATCCTCGCGGCTCTCGGGGCTTGCGGCGCTGCCGATGCACGACCCCGAGCTGGCCGCCGCCGAGCTGCGCCGCGCAGTGACGGATTTGGGCTTTCTCGGCTGCCTCGCCAACAGCCCGGTCCATGGCCGCTATTTCGATGCGCCGGAATACGACGTGTTCTGGGCCGAGGTCGAGGCGCTCGGCGTGCCCTTCTACCTGCACCCCTCGAATGCCCGCGCCGCGCCGCCGGTCTTTGCCGACATGCCGGTGCTGCAGGGTGCGACCTGGGGCTGGGGCGTCGATACCGGCAGCCATGCGCTCAGGCTGCTCTTCTCCGGGGTCTTCGACCGCTTTCCGGGGGTCAAGCTGGTGCTCGGCCATATGGGCGAGGCGCTGCCCTATCTGCGCTGGCGCTTCGACTCGCGTTTCGGGGCCTATCCGATGGGGGTGGAGCTGAAGCTGAAGCCCTCCGAATATTTCACCCGCAACATCCTGATCACCACGACCGGGGTCTGCTCGCATGCCGCGCTGATGGGGGCGCTCGGCGAGATGGGGCCCGAGGGCGTGATGTTCTCGATCGACTATCCCTATGAGGACACCGCCACCGCGGCGGAGTTCATCGAGAGCGCGCTGATGGATGCCGCCACAAGGGCAATGGTCTGCCATGACAGTGCGGCGCGGCTCCTCGGGCTGCCGCTCCTGGCCGAAGCGGTGTGAGGCGGCCATGAGCTGGCATTCTTCCATAACCGAGGCCGAGCTTCTGGCGAAGGGCGTGGCCGGGGTCGAGATCGACGGGCTGCGCATCGCGCTCTATGCGCTTGACGGCGAGGTCTTCGCCACCGGCAATATCTGCACCCATGCCTTTGCGCTCCTGAGCGAGGGCCATGTCGAGGGCGGCTGCGTCGAGTGCCCGCTGCATCAGGGCCTGTTCGACATCCGCACCGGCAAGGCGCAGGGCGCCCCGGTCACCAAGGACCTCGCCACCTATCCGGCGAAGGTCGAGGATGGCCTCGTCTGGGTCGATACCGAACCGGCAGCCGCCGCGGGCGGCGAGGCTCCGGCGGCCGCCGCAGCAGCAAGGCGCAGCGACAGCCGCCGTCTGGTGATTGCGGGTGCCGGGCAGGCCGGGGCCGAGACCGCGCGGGCGGCCCGCGCCGAGGGCTTCGGCGGCGAGATCGTGCTGATCGGGGCGGAGCGCCATCCGCCCTATGAACGTCCGCCGCTGTCGAAGGACCTGCTCCTCGGGCGCACCACGCTGGCCGAGGCGCATGTCTTCGATTCGGGCGAGGCGGAGCGTCTGGGCATTGCGCTGCGGCTCGGCACCGCCGTCACCGCCATCGACCGGGAGGCACGCAGGGTCACGCTCGGCGACGGGACGGAGCTGGGCTATGACCTTCTGGTGCTGGCCACCGGGGCCGGGGCGCGGCGGCTGTCGCTGCCGGGCGCCGAGGACAGGACGGTCCACTATCTGCGCGATGCCGCCGATGCCGAACGGCTCGGCCCGGCGCTCCGGGCTGCCACGCAGGTGGCCGTGATCGGCGGCGGCTTCATCGGGCTGGAGATCGCCTCCGCCGCCCGTGCGCTCGGCAAAAAGGTGACGGTGATCGAGGCGCAGGACCGGCTTCTGAAGCGGCTGCTGCCCTCGGAAGCCGGCGAGTTCCTCGCCTGGGTGGCCGGGCAGAACGACGTGGCGCTGTATCTGGGCACGGCCATCGCGGGCGTGTCGCCCGAAGGCGTGACGCTGGCCGATGGCCGGCTCATCGAGGCCGATCTCATCCTCGCGGGCATCGGCGCCAGCCCGAATGACGCGCTGGCCCGCGAGGCCGGCCTGCCGCTCGGCGGCTGTCGGGGAGGATGTCGCGCACCCGGTCCGGCGGCAGGGCGAGGGCGGTGCGGGCGCGCTGCACCTCGGCAGAAAGATGGGTGGAGAGCTGCAGCCCCATCAGCTTCATGATCGCCAGGCTGTCGGCCGGGCGCCAGCGCGCGACATCGGCGCCGCAGCGCGCGCTCGCGCTGGCCCTGGCTCTTGTTGCCGTGGATCGCGCCGACATCGAAGCCGGATTTCTCCACCGCGCGGGCCAGCCGGTCGGCGCCGTGCTTGGTGCGGGTGAAGACCAGCGCCAGCTCGGAGGGATGCGCGCCGAGCAGGTCGATCANGATGGCCGGTCTTCTCGGACTGCTCGATGAAGCGGACTTCCTGCTCGATGCGGTCGGCGGTCCGGCCCGGAGGCGTGACGGAAATTTTTACCGGATCGGTCAGGTAGGCCTGCGCGATTTCCTCCATCTGGTCGGCCATCGTGGCCGAGAACAGCATGGTCTGGCGCTCTTTCGGCAGCAGCGACGCGATGCGGCGCAGGGCGTGGATGAAGCCGATGTCGAGCATCTGGTCGGCCTCGTCGAGCACGAGGAAAGGCGTTCCGCACCGGCCAGCTGAAGGTTCTGATCGCCACCGACGTCGCCGCCCGCGGGATCGACATTCCCGAGGTGCGCCATGTCTACAACTTCGACCTGCCGAACGTGCCGGACAACTATGTCCACCGCATCGGCCGGACCGCCCGTGCCGGCCGCGACGGCCGCGCCGTGGCCTTCTGTTCCTCGGCGGAGACCAAGGAACTGAAGCAGATCGAGAAGCTGATCGGCATCCAGCTGGAAACCAGCTTCGGCGAGCGCCCGCTCGGCGCAACCCACCGCCCGGCGAAATCCGGCGGCGGCGGCCGCGGCGGCAAGCCTTCCGGCGCGCCCAAGCCGCCGCCGCCGCGGGCCGGAAACGCAATGCAGGACAGGCAGCGCAACGCCCTGGCCGGACCGACCGGACCTCGACGCCCCGAACCGCCGCCGCGCGCCATCCCGTAGCGCCGAAGATCGCCGCAGACCAACGGAGCAGCCGCAACATTGCGGCAGCACTTCCCGCTCAACCCTGCCCCGAGAACGACGCGCCGGTTGCGCCGGCATCAGCAAAACGCCTTTCCGGACGGGACCGGGACGGAACGCGCCGTGCCGGGCCAAGACCATGCGGTGCCCCGGATCACGGGACGGCCGGAGGCGGGTCCGGCATTGCGGCGGCCACATGGCTGGCCAGGCGCGGCGTGGTCACCGCTCCGAGCCTGCTGCGGTCCACAGGCAGGGGCATCGATGTCCGCGCGGCATCCGCACGCCCGCACCTGCCGACATGAATCGGGACCGGCGCAGCGGAGCCAAGCCCATGCGCAGTCCTGCGGCGCCGGAACATCGAAAGCTGCTCCAAATCCGGCGCTTCGAAGCATCGCCCGCCGAAAGCATGTCGTCCGTGCCGCTCTCCAAGCACCAATGCCGGCTCCCCGGCACCGCGTCCCGGCGGCCGAAGCGCAACGCCGAGATCAGCGGGAACAAGACTGTGCGGGCTCGCAGGACACTGGAATGGCGGAAGCTGCGGCAGTCCTGCAGGGGCGGAAACGCCGCCAGCGGACATGGGCGCAACTCCCGGCTGCGGCGCCGCTGCGGTCCCTGCGCCGATCACCGGATGCCACTGACCCGGCGGCGGGACGCAGGACGCGCGCCTTCCCGATGCACCGACACGGCACAGCCCGCTGCAGGACGCTAGGGCAAATCCATCCGCGCGGCGCGCCGGATTGCACCCAGGCAATGATCGCTCCCGGCCAAATCGGCGCCGACAGAGCGCGGCGGCCGACCATACCGGTGCGGCCAGGCCGGTCTGGCCGCCACAGAGGCCGCAGGGGAGGATTCCTGCAAGTATCGGTGAGAGCTTCAGGCGTGCCCCGTGATGGTTAGGTCGGCCACATGCCGAAACCCGCCCCGCCCGAGACCGCGCGGCCAACCAGTCAGATTGCCGGTTTCCGCTGAGGTGGCGTGGATCGCCATCGGTCTGGTTCGATCCCGCGATGGCGTGGAATGCCCAGGATCCGGGCAATCGAGGCCAGCCCGAGACCGTTCCGAATGGGCCGGTCAGGCAACCGTCCGGAGAAGTTCGGACCGGTCCCCGGAACCGGCAAATCCTCCGGCGGAGAACTCGAAGGCCCGCCGGGCGGAACCCTGCCCGGCGAATGCGATGCAGACTTGCCTAGCCTAGAAGATTCGGTCCGGCCTGCCGCCTGGCCGGACCGTCGGCTGCTCACCGGCCTGATCGAGATGGCCGGGCCCGACGGGCCGGAGCCGGTTTTCCCGACGCCCTGTCGGCGTCAGGCACGGATCGCGGTGCAGTTCCCATGCCGCTGATCCGGCCAGCCTGTGAACCTGCTGATCGACAATGACGCGCAACCGCCACTGGTCCGCGTACAGCGCCGAATGGTCCTCCGATTCCGTGACACGCGACGCGCAGGCGCAAGGTGCATCTGGCGATGGATGTCGCCACCGACGCTATCCGCGCGGTCCAGTTCGCCTCAAGCCGCCAGGGTGGCACCCCGTTCCTGCCGGAGCTGCTGCCGCAGATTCCCATCGGGGAAGCGAGCCGGAGGGTTGCCGCAGAGTTGCCAGCGGATGCGCCGCCGGTTCGAGCACCGTTGGCGACGGCCGTTCCTGCCTTGCCTCATGGATTTCCGGGTCCGTCGTTCCTGTTCGGGGCCGTCTGTTCCGGCGCGCCGCCGCGCGCGACGACGCGGCGGCTGCCGGGCAGGGATGACGCCGCCGGCAGTTTTCAGAGCCCCAGCTTGGCGTTGACCGCAGCCGTCGCGTCGCCGCCATCGAGCGTGGTGACGCCGTCGAGCCAGCCTGCGATGATTGCCGGATTGGCCTTCAGCCAGGCCTCTGCCGCCTCTTCGGGATCGGTGCCGTCATCGAGGATGGCGGCCATGATCTCGTTCTCCATCGGCAGCGTGAAGGCGAGGTTGCCGAGCAGCCGGCCGACATTGGGGCACTCGCCCGCATAGCCCTTGCGGACATTGGTATAGACCGTCGCGCCGCCGAAATCCGGGCCGAACCAGTCATCGCCGCCGGTCAGGTAGGACATCTCGAAATTGGCGTTCATCGGGTGCGGTTCCCAGCCGAGGAAGACGACCGGCTCGCCGCGGCGGTCGGCGCGGGCGACTTGGGCCAGCATGCCCTGTTCCGAGCTTTCGACGACTTCGAAATCGTCGAGCCCGAAGGCGTTCTGGTCGATCATCTCCTGGATCAGGCGGTTGCCGTCATTGCCCGGCTCGATGCCGTAGATCTTGCCGTCGAGCTCGTCCTCGAAATTGGCGATCTCGGCGAAATCGGCGATGCCGAGCTCATGCGCGGCCTTGTTGACGGCCAGCGTGTATTTCGCGCCTTCGAGATTGGCGCGGACGGTCTCGACGGTGCCGGCCTCGCGATAGGGGGCGATGTCGCCCTCCATGGTCGGCATCCAGTTGCCGAGGAAGACATCGACATCGCCCTTGGCGATCGAAGTGTAGGTCACCGGCACCGACAGGATCTTGATGTCGGTCTCGTAGCCGAGCGCCTGGAGCACGACCGTCGTCGCGGCGGTGGTGGCCGTGATGTCGGTCCATCCCACATCCGAGAAGACGACCGTTCCGCAATCCGCATGGGCCGCGGAGGCGCAGGCCAGGGCCAGGAGAGAAGCGGTCAGTTTCATTTTGGTCCCCGTCGTTTTGTTGATTGACGAGTCAATTAAGAACGCCCTATCGTGAAGATGCAACCAAAAAGAGCGAAAAGATGCCGAAAGTCGGAATGGAGCCCATCAGACGCCGCGCGCTTGTGCAGGCCGCGATCGAGGAGATCGGCGCGGCCGGGAGCCTCGACGTGCCGGTGTCGCGGATCGCCAAGCGGGCGGGCATGTCGCCGGCGCTGGCGCATCACTATTTCGGTTCCAAGGAAGACATTTTCCTGGCCGCGATGCGCCATATCCTCAGCCTCTACGGTGCCGAGGTCTGCCGGCTTCTGAACGCCGCCGGCTCGCCGCGGGCACGGCTCGAGGCGGTGATCTCGGCGGGCTTCACCCCGGTCAATTTCCGGCACGAATCGGTCTCGGCCTGGCTCAGCTTCTACGTCCTGGCCCAGACCTCTCCCAAGGCGAACCGCTTGCTGCGGGTCTATCACCGGCGGCTGCATTCCAATCTGGTGCATGACCTGCGGCCGCTGGCCGGCGCGGCCTCCGACGGCATCGCCGAGCGCATCGCCGGGCTGATCGACGGGCTCTACCTTCACGCGGCGCTCAATCCGAAGACGACCGCCGCCATTGCCAATGCCCATGCGCTGCAGGCGCTGGACAACGAATTGAGGACCGCATGACCGATCTGCAACCGAAGGCCAGCCATTTCATCGGCGGCCGGTATGTCGAGGATGCCGAAGGCGCGCCGATCGAGGTGATCTATCCGGCCACCGGCGAGGTCGTGGCGCGGCTCCATGCCGGGACGCCCGCCATCGTCGGGCAGGCGGTGGCCTCGGCGGCGGCGGCGCAGGCGGAGTCCGGTGCAACCGCGCGGCGGGCCCGGTCGGCGGCGCATTCCGGGGTCCAGATCGGCGCGCCGCAGGCGAAGACCCGCAGCACGCCGCCGTCATGCCCGGCGGCAAGCACCTCCCGAGCATGGCGGCGAATTTGCCGGAGAAGTAGCCGCGGGGCCGGGGTCGAACCGCTTGGCAGAGGCGGCAGGGTCTCCGGTCAGGGACAGGACATGGCGCTTTCCCGGCAGGGCTCCGGCTCTTTTGCCGGGATGGCCCGGAAAGCCTGTCAGGGCAGACGGGTCCTGCCGATGCTGCGATGCGTGGGAGAGGGGGGCGGGGAGAGGGCATCCCTCTCCCCGCGGGTCAGGCGGAGATCGCCTCGACCGTTAGCTTGCCGTTGGTGAAGACGCAGATATCCGCCGCGATCGCCATGGCCTTGCGCGCCACGGTCTCGGCGTCGAGATCGCTCTCCATCAGGCCGCGGGCGGCGGCGAGGGCGAAATTGCCGCCCGAGCCGATCGCCGCGACGTCATGTTCCGGCTCCAGCACGTCGCCGGCGCCGGTGATCACGTAGAGATCCCTGCCGTCGGTGACGATCAGCATCGCCTCCAGCTTCTGCAGGTACTTGTCCGTGCGCCAGTCCTTGGCCAGCTCCACCGCGGCGCGGGCGAGCTGTCCGGGGGTGGCCTCGAGCTTGGCCTCCAGCCGCTCGAGCAGCGTGAAGGCATCTGCCGTGGAGCCCGCGAAGCCCGCGACCACGTCATGGCCGCCGGGCGACAGGCGGCGCACCTTGCGGGCCGTGCCCTTGATCACCGTGTTGCCGAGCGAAACCTGGCCGTCGCCTGCGACGACGACCTGGTTCCCCTTGCGCACGCCGATGATCGTCGTGCCGTGCCAGCCGGGGAAGTCCTCGCTCATCGGATCAGAGCGCGCTGTCGATCCAGCTCTGCAGCGTGGCCTTCGGCGCCGCGCCGGTCTTGTTCGAGACGACCTGGCCGTCCTTGAACAGGAACAGGGCGGGGATGCCGCGGACGCCGAGCTTGGCCGGGGAGACCGGGTTCTCGTCGACATTGATCTTCACGATCTTGACCTTGCCGTCATATTCGGCGGAGAGCTCTTCGAGCGCCGGGCCGATCTGGCGGCACGGGCCGCACCATTCCGCCCAGAAGTCGACGACGACGGGGACGTCGGACTTCACGACTTCGGAGTCGAAGGTGTTGTCGGTGACTGCAACGGTTGCCATGGATGCCTCCTGAGGCGTTAATTTCGGACTGGCCCCCTACCTAGGCGAGCCGGGTCCATCAATCAAGATGTTGGGGTCGCACGCGCCAGGGCCGCCATCACGAGATCGTGCGGCAGCTCCATCAGCCTTGCGCCATGGGTCCAGAGCAGCGCGGTCGAGACCCGCCGCTCCGGGTAGATTGCCTCGAGCATCGCCTGGTAGGCGCCCATCTGGCGCAACAGCCCCTCGGGCACCTCGTCGGGGGTCGCGGGCACCGTCCGGTTGGTCTTGAAATCGACAGCAAGAACAGCGTCCTGCGTCACCTGCAGACGGTCGATCGTGCCATAGGCGACGCGGCCGAGCACGGGCAGCCAGGCCGAGAGCGGCACCTCGGCCAGGGTCTCGGGGGCGAAGAACGGTGCCAGCGCGGGATGGTCGAGCACGGCGGAGGCTTCGTCCAGAAGCGCGGCAAGCGCCGCGCCCTCGGCGGCATCCGGTCCCTCGCACAGAAGCTGTGCGGCCCGCTCGGCACGTCCGGCGGCGGGGTGGCCTGCCAGATGTTCGAGCAGAACGTGGATCTGGCGGCCGACCCGCAGCGCGGTTGCAAGCGCGGCACGGAGCCCGGGCAGGGCGTCGTCAATCGGAAGGGGGAAGCTCACGGTCAGCGCCGCACCATGCGGAAATTGCCGAAACTGGTGGGCACGCGCAACTCGGTCACCCGCAGCGCATCGCCGGCGGGGGCGTAGGTGACGGCGAAGGGCCAGACCGGCTTCTCGGCCAGCTCCTTCTGCGAGAAGCCCGCCACCCGGCGGTATTCGCCGCGGCAGTCGAGCCCGCCATCGGCGGTGGGCGTGCCGCCGACCAGACGGATATCCGCGCGCCGCCGTCCGTCATAGAGGTCGATGCGGAGGTCGCAGGCCTCGGCGGCGGGGCGGTCGCGCAGGATGGCGAAAGCGGCGGTCATCGGATCGACGGTGCCCGATTGCTGCGCGGGCGGCGCGGCGTGTTTCGGCGGCTTCTTCCGTTCCGGGTCGCGGCTGACCTGAGGCACGCCCCCGGCATAGCGGAAGGCCAGCCGCTCGGTCTCGCCGCCCTCGGTGGTGGTCGAAGAGAAGCTTTGGGGGCGGTAGCGGTTGCCGTCGACCCGGCCGCGGGACTTCGCGTCGACCGAAGAGTCGAGGAAGAGCCCGGCCAGCCCGGCGGAGCGCACCGCGCCTGCGGCGGCGTATTGCCCGCCGCGCGCCTCGGCCGAATATTGCAGCGTTCCGGCCCGCACCGGGCCGAGCCTCAGGTCGAAGGTTCCGGTCTCGGCGGCTGCCGCTCCGGCGAGCAGGAGCCCGGCCAGAAGCCCTGCAAATCCCGCATGTGACATTCTTCGCGCCCTCCAGCCCTTGCCATCACTCCCCGGCACAAGGCAGAAAACCGCGGTGATCGTCAACCGGCCCGGCCACGGGCGCCAGATGAAGCGGAGACCCGCCATGGACCGTTCCGACCTTGCCCGCCGCATCCTCGGCGGGGAACGCCGCGCGCTTGCCCGCGCGATCACCCTGGTCGAAAGCGGCCGCGCCGATCACCGCGAAGAGGCGGTGGCGCTGGTCGAGGAACTGCGCAGGTCGGGCCGCAAGGCGCTCCGGATCGGGCTCTCGGGCACGCCGGGCGTCGGCAAATCGACCTTCATCGAGGCTTTCGGCATGATGCTGACCGCCAAGGGGCTGCGCGTCGCGGTGCTGGCGGTCGATCCCAGCTCGGCACGCTCGGGCGGCTCGATCCTCGGCGACAAGACCCGGATGGAGCGGCTGTCGCGCGATCCGATGGCCTTCATCCGGCCCTCGCCGTCGCAGACCCAGCTCGGCGGCGTGGCGCGGCGCACCCGCGAGGCGGTGGCGCTCTGCGAGGCGGCGGGGTTCGACGTGGTGCTGATCGAGACCGTCGGCGTCGGCCAGTCCGAGACCATGGTCGCGGAAATGTGCGACCTGTTCCTCCTCTTGATGGCGCCGGCGGGCGGCGACGAGCTGCAGGGGGTCAAGCGCGGCATCATGGAGATTGCCGACATCATTCTCGTCAACAAGGCCGACGGCGACCTGAAGCCGGTGGCGACCCGGACCTGCGCCGACTATGCCGGGGCGCTCCGGCTGTTGAGGAAGCGGCCACAGGACCCGCCGGGCTTCCCCAAGGCGCTGATGGTTTCGGCGATGGCCGAGACCGGGCTGGAGGAGGCCTGGGCCGAGATGCAGGCGCTCGATGCCTGGCGGCGGGAAAGCGGCCATTGGGACGCGCGCCGCGCCGAGCAGGCCCGCCACTGGTTCCGCGAGGAGCTGCAGCACGGGCTCCTGGCACGGCTCTCGGCGGACCCGCAGCTGGTGCAGCTCCAGGCTGCGCTGTCGGATCAGGTGGCCGAGGTCGCGGGGCGGTTTCTCGTGCGCACCGCGGGCGGGCGCGAGAAATGGCTGGAGCTCCGCGGCAGCACCCGCGCCGCGGAGGGCGGCCAGATGCGGGCGGATTGCATCGTCCTGGACGTCTCGGCCGAGGTCGAGGCCCAGGCAGAGGCGGAGCGCCAGGCGGCGATGGCGCGCAAGGCCCAGAAATTCGAGAGCCTCGGCCAGCTGACCGGCGGTGTGGCGCATGACTTCAACAACCTGCTTGCCGTGATCCTCGGCAGCCTCGAGCTGCTGGACGAAACCGCGGAGGATCCGCTGTCCCGCGAGCTGATCGCGCCGGCAATCCAGGCGGCGCAGCGGGGGGCAGGGCTGACGCGCAGCCTGCTGGCCTTTGCCCGCAAGGCCCGGCTCGACCCGAAGGCCTGCGATCTGAACGCTTTGGTGGAGGAAACCATCGGCTGGGCGGCGCGGACCATCCCGTCGAATATCCGGATCGAAACGGCGCTGGCCGGGGACCTCTGGCAGGTCGATGTCGATGTCGATGCAACTTCGAGCGCGGTGCTGAACCTGTTGCTGAACGCCCGCGATGCGATGCCCGCAGGCGGCCGGATCACGTTGTCGACGGAGAACCTCGACATCGGCCCGGACCGGGCCGCGCGCGAGGATTTGCAGCCCGGCCGCTATGTCCGGCTCTGCGTGCGGGACACCGGGACCGGCATGGCTCCGGAGGTGGCCGCGCGCATCTTCGAGCCCTTCTTCACCACCAAGGAACAGGGCAAGGGCACCGGGCTTGGCCTGGCCATGGTCGAGGGCTTCATCAAGCAGAGCGGCGGCACGATCCAGGTCGCATCGGAACCGGGGGCGGGAACGGACTTCATACTGTATTTTCCGGCTCGTGTCCGGGAAGGCAGCATCGCTACCGGCGCTGCGGAGGCCGCGGGCAGTCCCTGCGCCGGCTGCCGCGTGCTGGTGGCGGAAGACCAGCCGGGGGTCCTGCTGGTCATCAAGGCCATGCTCGAGCGGGCGGGCTGCACGGTCACGCCTGCGGGGTCCGGGGATGTCGCGCTGGAGCTGTTCCGCGACGGCGAATTCGACCTGCTGCTGACGGACATCGTCATGCCGGGACGCCTGATGGGGCCCGCGCTGGCCGCGGAGATCCGCAAGCGCGTTCCTGGCCTGCCCGTCATCTTCATGTCCGGATATGCCGCGGATTCCGCCATCCGGGGCAGCGATCTGCAGCCGACGGATATCCGTTTGGCCAAGCCGGTGAGCCGCTCGGAGCTTCTTTCCGCGATAGGCCGGGCGATGGCCGACCGATGCCCGGCGGCCAGGCCGGGCGCCGTCGCCCGCCTGGGGCCGCCAGCCGTGCCATGACCCCGGCTGCGGGCCGCATCCCGTTTCCTGCGCCACGAGGATTCCCGTCGGCGGGGCCTTTTTGTGCAAAGGGGTTCCGGGACTCCGCTCGTGGCTCCCAAGTAGGAGCCGGCTTGCAGCCTGCTAGGTCCTGTTGCGCAAAGGCGTCCCCGAAGACTGGCGGCAGCGGACCTTGTTGGAGATCTCTCCGATGATCGGGATTCCCTATGAAATCCTGCGGGTTATTGGCCTTCCATGGCTAAGTCCGGGCCTGCCCGCGCCCGCAAGGCGAACGCGCCGGAGCGGCGCGGCTCCCTGCTGGTCTGGCTGGACAAGGACATGAGCAGGCGCGCGCCGAAGACCGGAAAGGCGATAGCGTCCGTCAACGAGGTGTAATTTCCCGGGTCGCCGGTCGGCCGATCCATTCGCCAGGGCTCCCGGCGGCCTGGACAGTGGCCTGCCCGGTCAGGGTCGCGACTCCGCTGCCCCGTATCTCGGGCGGATCGCCCGGACGGCAGGCGGAATCGAGAGCTTGGACCGCCGCATCGGCGAAGAGGCGGGCATGGGCGGCATGGCGGCTCCGCGCGATCCCGGGCTTCGGGGCAGTCACCGCCATGGCAGTCGTGGCCTTCGCACCTGCCATGGGTCCAGTCGCGCGCGGCCGGGATGTCGCAGCCTGGAGCGGGCATGTTTCCCGCCCGCATGCCACGGGCGGCAGGCAGAAGCTCGGCCGAACGTCCAAAACGTCCTGGACGGCACAGCGCGTCGCCAATGGCCGCTTGGACCGGTGGCGCAACCACTGGCACCTCCGGCGCCTGCTGATCGCAGGGGCAATGTCTGTCATGCATTGGCGGGGCCGGAACGGCGGCAGGCCCGGGAGCTGGCCTGCGTGCATGCTGACACGCAAGCCGCGCATGCGGGCCGACATCGCCTTGGCACCCAAGGCCGCCCGGAACCTCCGGGCCCATGCTTCCGCGCAATGGAGAATGCCGGGATCCGGCCGGCGGGCTCTCCTGACCGCAGCCGCCGCATTGGCGGCGATGCGAGGCGGACGGCGACCAGCAGGCGCAAATGATGGCCATGATCCGGCACGGGATCGCCCGCAGCTTTGATCCGCCGCCCTGAAACGCAGGAGCCCCTTGCATCGAGGGGGCATCCTGACATGTGCGCCGAAACACGGCGGCGGCCCCGCCCTGCGGCGGGACGGCATTCCGGGCTAGTCTGCCAAGGCCTCCGCCCGGGAGGCCAGCGCCTCGAGCCGGACCGCCATGTCGTCGCTCAGCGGTCCCGGCTCGGCCGCACGGGCGCGCAGCTCCTCGATCAGCGCTTCCTGGCTGGCGAGCTTGCCGGCCAGCTCGGCGACTTCGTCCTCGAGACCTGCGGTCTTGTCGGCCAGCATCAGCCCGGCCATCAGCAGCATCCGAAGCTCGGGCATGCGCCCCATCTGCTCGGCCAGGATCTGCGCCTCCGCATCCAGGAGCCGCGCGGCGGTTTCGAGAAAGGGCTGTTCGCCCTCCTGGCAGGCGACGTCGAAGCCGCGGCCGCCGATGGAAATGGTAACTTCAGGCATGTCCGTCTTCCTTCAGCGCAGGCGCCAGCGCGGCGAGAATGCTGTCGAGTTCGGCGCGGTCGGCGGCGCGGGCCGCCTCCAGCGCCTGCAGGTCGGCCCTGAGCGCCTCGTCGACCAGCGCCGCCTCGGAGAGCCCGGCCTCGATCGCGCCGCGCAGCGCCGCATTGTTGGTCCTGAGCTGGGCATTCACCCGCTGCAATTCGGCCACCGCCGCCTCGGTGCGCGTCAGCACCGCCTGCAGCGCCTCGGCTTCGGCGCGCGAGGCCATCGACAGCGCCTTGTCGCCGGATTTCGCTTCGGCAAGCTGGGCAGCCAGCTCCGCGGCTTCTTCCTGAGCTGCGGCAAGATTGGCCTCGGCCTGCTCCGCCCGCGCCCGTGCCGAACCAAGCTCGGGCTTCAGCTCGTCGAGCTCGGCGCTCAGCGCGGCCAGCGCTTCGCCCTCGGCGCGCAGCCGCTCGAGTTCCTCGGTGACCTGCTCGGCCTCGGCGCTCCATTGCTGGACTTCGCTGGCAAGCCGCTCGGTCTGGGCCTGCGCCCCGTAATGCCGGGCCGTGCGCAGGGCAGCCCGGCGGGAGGCCGGCAAGCGCCCGGGCGCAGCGTTTTCCGGGCGCGGGCTGGAGCGTCTCCGGGGGGCTTGGCGCCGGAGGGTCGACCGTCCGGCTCAGATCCAGCCGAGCATCCGCCACCACAGGAAGTCGAGCGGCACCAGCACGAGGAACGTCACCGCCGCGAGGATCAGCAGCATCTTGACGATCACACGCGGCGGCTCCTTCGCCAGCCCCAGCGCGATCAGCACCGGCGGCGCCTGATAGGGCAGCAGCACGGTCGAGAAGCCGATCACCTGGGTCATCAGCACCGTCTCCACCGGCAGGCCGGTCTGCGCGGCCAGCTGCTCGGCCAGGGGCGTCAGCACGGCCGGCACGCCCGGCATGGTGGAAATCACCGCGGTCAGCGTCGCCAGCAGCGACAGCGAGACGAAATTCGCGAAATCCTGCCCCGGCGCCATCGGCAGCACGCCGCTGACCAGATCGGCCAGCACGACGCCCAGCCCGGCATGGCTGACCACCGCGCCGAGGCCGAGCACGCCCGCGACCAGCAGGAGCGTCGGGAAATCGGCCGACTCGCGGAATTGCGGCGGCGAAACGAAGCCGATGCGCGGCAGCAGGATCAGCACGGCCGCCCCCAGCCCGACCCAGGCCGGGTTGATCCCGTGCAGCCGGTCGGTGGTCCACAGCGCCAGCGTGGCCAGAAGGATCGCCATCAGCCAGAGCTGCCGCCCGCCGGGCTCGGGCGCGGCGGCGGCTGCGCGGCCCAGCTCGGGCGCCTCTGCCGGGAAGATCCGCAGGATCAGCACGACCAGCAGGGCGCAGCGGACCAGCCCGAGGATCGGAAAATGCAGCAGCAGGTAGTCGGCATAGCCGAAATGGATGCCGAGGATGCTGTCCGCCGCCCCGGTCAGGACCATGTTGGGCAGGTTGGCGGGCAGAACGGCGAAGCCCGGGACATTGGCGGCGAAGGCCACGCAGACGGCGACGCCGGTGCGCCCCCTGCTGCCGGGCGTCAGCCCCAGAGTGTCGGCCAGCGCCATGCCGATCGGCACCAGCAGCATCGCCCGCCCGACCGAGGAGGGCATCAGGAAGCTCAGACCCGCGCCCATCAGCATCAGCCCGCCGATCAGCATCGGATAGCTGCGCGACAGGTGCGGTGCGACCGCCTCGGCCAAGCGCTGGCCGAGGCCGGTGACCTGGATCGCCTTGCCGATCACGAAACCGGCGGTGATCAGCCAGATCGCCGCCGAGGTGAATCCGGAGAACACCAGGTCGGGCGGGGCCAGCCCCGAGATCAGCAGCGCCGCGAAGAACCCCATCGCGGTCAGGAAGGGCGGCAGCAGCGAGGTGGCCCAGAAGCCGAGCGTCACGATCACCACTGCGAGGGTCCGCGCCTGCTGCGGCTCGAGCGGGGCGGGCGGCCAGAGCGCCAGGAGCGCCGCCCCCGCAGCGATGGCGGCCATCAAGGCCTGTCTGCCGTATGTTCCGAAACTCATGCACTCTTCCCCGTCTTCTGTCTGGACTGGATAGCCAAGCAGCCGCCGATGCGGAAGTGCGGCGGCAGGATTGCGGGGCCGGGGGGCTGACGGATGGGCGTCCGGGGCGCAGGGACGGCAAGGCGATGGCGCATCCGGACAAGCCAAGCGCCACGGCCGCTCCTGCTTCCGGCGGCCGCGGTCCCGGAGCATCTTTGTGCAACAACGCCCCTCGACCCCCTCGATGAATCCCGTCTCGATCGGGCGGCGCTCCATCTTCTCGACCGCCAGCCGTCCGCTGCCCGGCAGCGGCAGGAGGCAGACCGCCCGTCCCCGGCATCCCCGTCCGGCCTCGCCGGGCGGGCCCCTGCGGCCGATGGCATCGCGATTTCCCAGCTCCATGTCGGGACCATTCGGAAATGCGGCTGTTGCCTGATGGAGCCAGCTGGATTGGCAGGGCAGCCTTGGTCCCGATCCAATTCCCGGAAAGGTTGGGGACGGACACGCCGCCGTTGCCGGAAATCCGGGCAGTTGACGAATTCGTGCGCTGCGGAACGTGGCGCGCCCGGCAGCGTTGTCTACATGAAACAGCAACGGAAGGAGACAGCGATGAACTGGGATATCATCGAAGGCAACTGGGGCCAGTGGAAGGGCAAAGTCATGCAGGAATGGGGCAAGCTCACCGATGACGAGTTGACCCGTGCCAAGGGCGACCGCGAGGAGCTCAAGGGCCTTCTGCAGCAAAAATACGGCTTGGCCAAGGACGAGGCCGAGACCAAGATCGACGAATTCCTCGCCAAGGCCTCGTGATCTCCGGACGGCCATGACAGACCCGCGCGCGGAGCAGCCCGCTCCGCGCGCGGCTGCGTTTCCGCGCCCATGCCCGCGGCCGGCCAGACGTTCCGGGACCGGGCCCGAAGACCTCCGCGCGGCCTTCGCCGCAGCGCATCCGCCCTGGCGGGGACCAGGGCGGAACGAGGCGCGAGGGGAGATGTGAACCCGGCAGCGGGCAGGAGCTTTCGGGGGACACCGTCCGCCCGCCGCCGTGGTCACCCCTGCACAACCTCCCGGTCCGGAGAAAGTTCCGCCGGTTTCCGAAAAATTCGGAGCAGGCGTCCTCCGGCATCCCGGCGCATCGCAATCGCGGATCGCCCGAGCGCCTTGGCAGCGGCAACGGCAACCTCGGCAACCCCGGATGGCGGCCCCCGCGGGCGCCCGCCCCCCGGATTTTGCGCCCTCGCCGGCAGAGACGGCGGCATTCCTGAGTTTGGCCGGAGTTCGGCGCCAAGGGCGAAGGGCAGCCCGGCCGAACAGGCGCGAGATGCGGGACCGCCAAGGGGAATTGCACGGCAGCTGCCACGGCACCGGGCAGGAATCGTGTCCGGGTTTCATTCAGGCTTGTCCGGTCGGCCCCGCTTTGCGGATTCCCCCGAGGCTCTCCTCAGGCCCGGCCAGTCTGCCGAGACCGGTGCGGAACGAAGCCGGGCGACAGCGCAAAGGCAGCGACGCGGCCCTCCCGGATGAGCAGCCCGTGTTCTGCCGTCCAGCGCAGGTTTGACATCAGTTCAGCTTGCATCATCGCAGCGGCTCCGCAGGAAATGGGCGGCGCGCCCGCCCTGCCGCAAACCGCCCCCGGCTGCGGTCTTTGCCGGACCTCTTTGCCGATTCAGGTCCGGCCATCCCGCAGACCGGACCCATCTGCCCCGACGGGCGCAGCTTCGCCGGAGCGCTCGTCCCCGCTGGCTTCGTGCCGGTTCGATGCAACCTAAAGAGGCGATGCGCTTCCATCGCCCGATCGTGTCCCGAGGAGAGGAATGGGATAGGTCTGTCCGGGGAAAGGGGGACTGCCGTCGCCAGCTGATTTGTCCAACAACGCCGTTCGGGCAGCGATTTCGGCCCCGGGCCCGGCAGACGGGCAGGGCAGAAGGGCAGGGGCGCCGTGCCGACGCTGCCTGCATGGTCGGCGGCGAAGCGGCCTTTCGGTCGGATGCCGAGCCGTGCCTGCTGCGCCGGAGGCTCCTCCGTTGCAGGGTCGGGTGCTCGATCCAATCCGCCCGCTCCTCCGGTCCGAACGCGGTGTCGCCGCCCCATTTGCCGTCCCGGCACGGCGGCCCGCATGTCCATCGCCGGCGCCGCGCGATCCCGTTCGGCATCCGCAGAAGCCACGGCACATGCCGATGGCAGCGGCGATCCGGTCTTCCCGGGCGCGCGTCGGATGTTGGCGTCCATGCAAGCGTCATCCGCCAGCTTCCGGACGCCGATGTGCCTTGCGGTGCGGGCGGGATCAGGCTGCGGCGCTGCGGCTGGCCATCCAGCGTTCGAAGGAGCCCGTGTCCATGGGGCGCGCGAAATGGAAGCCCTGCATGCGCGTGCAGCCGAGCGAGACCAGCATCTTGCGCTCCGCATCGGTTTCGACGCCCTCCGCGAGCACCTTGATGTTGAGCGCCTGACCGATGCCGATCATCGCCTGCACGATGGCCTGGCGGGAGCGGTCGGCATCGATGCCGGAGATGAAGCTGCGGTCGATTTTCAGCTGCTCGACGGACAGCCGCACCAGGTTCGCCAGACCGGAATTCCCGGTGCCGAAATCGTCCAGCTCCAAGGGATGTCCGGCGGCGCGCAGGGCCGAGATCGTGCGCTCCATTTCGGTGTCATTCTCGTGGATCACCACGTCTTCGAGGACTTCGATCGACACTTTGCGGGCCGAGAGGCCGCGCATCGTCAGCTCCCAGTCCATGTCGCTGGCGCAGTCCACGCGGGTCAGCTCGGTCGAGGAGAGGTTGATGCTGATCGCCGGAGGGCGTCCGGCCTCGGACCGGCTCATCCAGTCGAGCGCCGCCGCCCGCACCGCATAGGTGATGCGTTCCTCGAGCTCCGGGTTGCGCAGCGATTGCAGGAACGCCCCGGGCGTCAGCAGGCCGCGCGACGGGCTCATCCAGCGCGCCAGCACCTCGGCGCCGATCACCTCGCCGGTCACGGCATCGACCTGGGGCTGCAGGAAGGGAACGAATTCGCCGTATTCGAGGCCGAGCGCCAGCTCGAATTCCAGATCGGCCTGCTTTTCCAGCGAGTCGCGGGCCTCGCCGTCGAACAGCGCCAGGCGGCCGCGCCCGGCTTCCTTGGCCTGGTAGAGCGCGATGTCGGCATCGGCCAGCAGGCGGTCGGCATCCTGGCCCTGGCTCTGGGCGGACAGGTGGGCGATGCCGACGCTGGCGCCGACGGCGAGCTTCATGCCGTGGAACTCGATCGGCCGGCTCGCGGCCTCGATGCAGGCCTCGGCGATTTCCGAGGAGCGTTCTCCCAGCGCGCGTTCCTCGATGATCATCGCGAATTCGTCGCCGCCGATCCGGGCGACCAGCGCGCCGGGCGGCGCGACCTCGCGCAGGCGGGGCTCCAGCTCGCGCTTGAGGCCCTGGATCTCGGTGCTCAGCGCCCGCAGCTGCAGCCGGATATCGGCCAGGGTCGCGGTGCGGTCCTGCGCCATCAGCGCAGAGGGCAGGAGCAGGACGGTCAGCAGCAGCGCGCGGCGCATGTCAGACCCCCGCGCCGGAGGAGACGGAGGTCACCGCGCGCCGGTTCTTGGCATAGCAGCTCTCTTCCGAGCAGACCTCGATCGGGCGCTCCTTGCCGTAGCTGACGGTGCGCAGGCGCGACGAGGACACGCCTTTCGAGATCAGGTAGTCATAGACCGCGCTTGCGCGGCGCGCGCCGAGCGCGAGGTTGTATTCGCGGGTGCCCTGCTCGTCGGCATGGCCCTCGATCACCGCCGAGAAGGACGGGTTGGACGCCAGCCACCGCGCCTGGCCGTCGAGGATGCCGCGCGCCTCGGAGGTCAGCCCCGACTGGTCGACCGGGAACAGCACCCGGTCGCCGACGCGGGCCTGGAAATAGGCGGGCGAGGCCGGGTTCGACACGCCGTCCGCGCCGCTGCCGCTGCCATAGCCGTAGCGGTCGCCGTTCAGGCCCGTGCCGCCGGCCAGGTTGTCGGCGCGGTTGCTGCAGGCGGCCGTCAGGGCCAGGGCTGCGACCAGGCCCAGGGAAGCGATGCGATTCATGAATGGACCCTTAATTCCACTGCTCGTATTAACACGCTGTTTAGCAGATCCCCGGAAGGCCCACCACTGCCGGAATGCGTCACGATGGCTTGACCGCGGCGCCTTTCCGCCGGTTCCGCCCGCTCTCAGGCGCCCGGCATGCGCTGCGGCCCGCCCGTGGCCATGTCGGTGCCGATATAGGGCAGCCCCGCCGCCTTCCAGGCGCCGAATCCGCCCTCCATATGCGCCAGCGGCGCGATGCCCGCCGCCATGCACCTGGCCGCGACCTTGCCCGAACGCATGCCCGAACCGCAATGCAGCACGATCCGCTTGCCGTCCTGCGTCGGCAGCGCGCCGGGGACGAAATAGGCCATCGGCATGAGGAACGCGCCCTCGACATGCTCGAGCGCGTATTCGGCCGGGGTGCGCACGTCGATCAGCACGATCTCCTGTGCATCGAGCGCCGCCTTGACCTGGGCCGGGCTCCAGTTTTCCAGCTGGGACATGGGACTTCCTTTCCGCTTGGCGCTGCCGCCCGCGCGGCGGCGGCGATGCCTCCCAGATAGGACGCGTGGCGCGGGCTGCACAGGTGCAAGCTGTCGCGCCCCGGACCGGCCGGGTCCGGCTTGATCGCGGCAAAGATGGTTAAAATGCCATCTACTTCCCTGGCCGCCGCTGCCGCTGCCCGGCCCGGTGTTTACGCCCTGTTGAGGACGCGGCGCGCACCTTCCGCGACGGAGACCGCCGCTGCGGACCGGCTGCCCGTGCCGGTCCGCAGCGGCGGTCCATGTCCAGAGTAACCGGCATTGGAGGCCGCCATGAAGAAACTCGCTCTCGCCATCGCCGTCACCGGCGCGATGGCCGCCCACATGACCCACGCCGACCCGGCCGCCGCGCCGATGGTGACCCAGGTCCCCGGGCTTGCCCGCGCGGCCTATGGCGGCACGCCGCCGCCCGGCACCGCTTTGGCGGACCCGGGGGAGTGGCGCGCGGCACCTGTGATCTCGCGGCATCTCGCGCTGCTGTGCGACCTCTCGGAGCTGGAGGTGCTGCATCTTGGGGCGGATCTGCACCGCCGCGCGGTCTTCGCGGCCAGAGATGGCTGGGCAGGGCGGTGGCTGGCGCCGTGACCGGCGGGACGTAGCGCGATGTTAACCATGCCGCCCTAGCAAGGATGGGTGGCCAGGACCGACTCGGGCGACCCGGTCGGGCTGGCGGTTCCGCGTATCCAGAAAGGGACGCCCATGGCAGAGATTTCCCATATTCCCGGCGCGATCGCGCCCGGCTTTTCCCATCATTGGGACAGCGTCCCCGAATTTGTCCTCGGAGTGTGCTGGGAAACCTGCGAAGGTCGCGGGGTCGCCTCGATCCTCGACCATTACGGCGAGGCCGCCCTGCTGCGCAGCCCGGCCCGGGTGCTGTCGGGGGCGCGCGAAATCCTGTCGGACGCGCTGTCCTCGCTGGCCGAGTTCCCCGACCGGGAGCTCTTGGGCGAGGACGTGATCTGGCACGAAACGCCGTTGGGCCAGGACATCACCGCGGGCTTCCACGCCTCGCTGCGCAGCCATGCGCGCGGCACCCATATGGGCGAGGGGCCGCATGGCAGCGGCAGCGGCAAACGCACCCATGCGCGGGTGCTGACCGACATGTGGTGCGGCGAGAACCGCATCCACGACATCTGGCGGGTCGAGGACAGCGCTGCGCTGGCGCTGCAGACCGGGCTGACGCCGCGGGCGGTGGCCGAGCGGCTGATCGTGGCGGAGGGCGGGCCGGAGCGCTGCGTGCCGCCGCTGACCCCGGACAACGACCCCGAGGGCCCCTATTACGCGCGCGGCAACAAGAGTGCGCCGGGCGCCGAGCTGGAGGATCTGCTGCGCGAACTGATGAACGGCGCCTTCTCGGTCATTCCCGACCGCTATGACCGGGCCTGCGAGCTGGCCTATCCCGGAGGCGACATCCGCCAGGGCCATGCGGCGGCCGACCGGTTCTGGCTGGGGCTCCGCTCGGCCTTTCCGTCGGCGGCCTTCCGGGTGGAGCATGTCAGCGGCATGGAGGAAGACGGCCAAATGCCCCGCGCCGCGCTGCGCTGGTCGCTCTACGGCAAGCATGACGGCCCGGGCATTTTCGGCGCGCCGACGGGGTGCTTCGCCTATGTGATGGGGATCACCCATGCCGAGTTCGGCCCGCGCGGGCTGCGCCGGGAATGGACGCTGATCGACGAGGTCGCGATCTGGAAACAGCTGCTCTTGGCGACGGACGGTGCCGTTGCGCAGAGCGGTTGACGGCAGAAGTCCGCGCTGGGCCAACACGCTCATGCGGCAACTGCAGCGCGCGGCGAAGCGGGTCATGCCCCTCACACGGTTCCCGAGCGCGGCGGCACGCTGCGCATCGAACCGGCATTTCTGCAGTAGCCGGTCTCAGGACGGGATCGGCCATTCGCCAGCTAAGGCCAGGCAACGCGCTCGATCGGCATTTCGCGGGTCATGCCGCGGCCCCGCCGCGGCGGGCGGTCCTCCGGGGCGCGGCATCGGCGGTGGCTGGCCGCAAATCATCGCGATGGTCCATGTCTTGCTGCCTCCTTGCTGCGGAACGGGATCCAGCCTGCCGCGATGCCATCTGGTCCGCATCACCCGGCCGGGTGATGCCGCAAGGGACGGCGCGCTTTGCCGGAAGGGCGACTCGGGGTACCCTGTGGCCACTGCTGCCGCGCCCCGCGCGGCCCGATCGCACGCGCCACCGGAAAAGGCAGACCCGCATGGCTTTCCGTCCCGACCTGTCCCCGTTTCCGGGGCTTGAAGACGTCATTGGAGAAATTTACGACCTTGCCTTTGCCGAGGAGGGCATGCCCCGCCTGCTCGAGCTGATGAGCCGCATGACTGCGAGCCGGAGCGCGATCCTCTGCCAGCGCGGCGCCGACGGCAGCGGGGTGGAAATGAGCTGGGGCATAGACCCGGCCTATGACGTGCCGATGGCACGGTTCATGCACCAGAACCTGCTTGCGCAGCGCATGCACCTGGTGCAGGTCGATGACCCGGTCTGCGACATTGATCTGATCCGCCGCGAGGATTGGCGTGGCCTCGAATTGTACGAAGAGGTCTGGAAACCTGCGGGGCTGCACCAGTGCCTCGGCATCCTGTTCGTCCGGGACCGCGGCGGGATATCGTCGCTCGCCTTCTTCCGGCCCGGCGAGGACGGATGCCACGGCAGCCGGTCGCGCCGGGTCGCCGGCATTCTCTCGCCGCATCTGCGCCGGGCGGTGAAGCTGCGGGCCATGGTCGAGGGAGCACGGGCGCGCGCGGACCTTTTCGAGGATGCGCTGGACCATCTGGCCCTGCCGCTGCTCGTCGTTGATGCAGCCCGCCGCCTCATCCATGCCAACCGGTCCGGAGAGGAGGCGTTGCACGATTCGCCGCAGCTGATGCTGTCCTTCGGCAAGCTGGCGGCGCACGACCCCGCCGACCGCGGCCGGCTGAACACGGTGTTCGACAGTCTGGCGCGTGGCATCGGCGCCAGCGCGGCCCTCGGAACAGCTGGTCCGTGGGGCACCTGGCTGCTTGCCTCTCCGCTGCCCGAGGCGCGTGCGGCGGCTCTGGGCTATCCCCAGAGGGAAAGGCTGTCCCTGATTGTCCTGCGGGACGGCCGCGGTCCGGCAGCGGCCGATGGCAGCCTCCTGCGCTCGCTCTTCGATCTGAGCCCGGCCGAAGCGGAGCTGGCCCTGGCCCTCGGCCGCGGGCTGACCCTGGCACAGTTCTCCGCGGCGCGCCGGGTCAGCCTGAACACGGCACGCACCCAGTTGAAAGCGCTTTTCGCAAAGACCGGAGCAGCCCGCCAAGCCGAGCTGGCGCGGATGCTGGCGGGACTCGGCGTGGTCAGGCGCTGAACCGGCGACAGGCGCGGCGTGCTGCGCAGCACCCCGGAGCATATCCTCCCGCGCTGCCGCCCTTGCTTGACCGTCCGCCATCCGGAGGCCGACCGGAGGCACCGCCTCGGCGCCTGGCTTTGCGGCGGGCGGTGCTCGGGGCGGGCGACCGGGCCGAGCTGGTCGCGTTGCTCAGCCGCGCGCTGCTGATCGGCGGCCTGGCCGGGCTGGCGCTGATTGCGCTGCAGCTGCCGCTGTTCCATCTGGCCTTCGGCGTCTCGACGGCGGGGGCGGAGGTGCAGGACCTGGCCCGCGGCTATGTCGCGATCCGCATCTGGTCGGCGCCGGCGATGATCGCCAGCTACGGCATCATCGGCTGGCTGATCGCCAACGAGCGCGCCACCGCGGTGCTGATCTCCCAGATCGCGGTGAACGCGGTCAACATCCTCCTCGACCTGTGGTTCGTGCTGGGCCTCGGCTGGGGCGTCGAGGGCGTGGCCTGGGCGACCTTCGCCGCCGAATGGTGCGGGCTGGCGGCGGGGCTCTGGTTCTGCCGCGACGCGTTCCGCGGCACCGCCTGGCGGGACCGGGCGCGGGTCTTCGACCGGGCGCGCCTGGCCAACATGGCTTCGGTGAACGGCGACATCATGATCCGCTCGGTGCTGATGCTCTCAGTCGTGCTGAGCTTCGCGTTCTTCTTCTCGCCCGCCTTCGGCGAGGTGCCCCTGGCGGCGAACCAGATCCTGATGCAGTTCATCACCATCACGGCCTTCGCGCTCGACGGTCTGGCCTTCGCGGTCGAGGCGCTGGTCGGCCAGGCGATGGGCGCGCGCGATCCGCTGCGGATCCGGCGCGCGGCGCTGATGTGCAGCTTCTGGGGGTTGGTGGCGGGGCTGGCGCTGTCGCTGGTTTTCGGCGTCTTCGGCGGCACGGTGATCGACCTCATGGCGACGGCGCCGCTGGTGCGGGACGAGGCGCGGGCCTACCTGCCCTGGATGGTGGCGGTGCCGCTTCTGGGCGTGGCGCCCTGGATGCTCGACGGCATCTTCATCGGCGCGACGCGCGGGCGGGACATGCGCAACATGATGGTCATCGCCACGGCGATCTATTTCGCCGCCGCCTTCGCGCTGATCCCGGCCTTCGGCAATCACGGGCTCTGGGCGGCGCTCTGCGTGTCCTATGCCGCGCGGGCCGCGACGCTGGGCGCGCGCTATCCGGCGCTGGAGCGGGCGGCGGCCGGCTGGCGCTGAACCGTTTTTGAACCGAAATACATTGTCCGTGCCGGTAGCGTGGATCCCGTCTTGTCCCGGCAGGTTGCCGCTGCGGGCCGGGACCCGTGTGTGACAAGACAGATTCCGAGGATCGGAACGTGACGAGCGGCTGCCGGCCCCCAGCATTCACGGCGGAATTCGCCGAAGCTCCGACGCTCGGCGACCGCAACGCTGACGTCACCGGCAGTTCGTTCACCTATGCCGCTTCGGGCTCCCTGTCGGTGGCGGTCGCCGCCGCCTTGGCGGACAACATCGTGCCCGAGGACTGCAAGCCGGAACAGGGCGGGGCGGCGGACAGCAGCTTCCGCCGGACCCGGAGGGCGGCGGCGCGGAAAGCGCGCCTCTCAGGGAGGACAGCGAAGCCCGGGCTCCGTGGTGATCGTCCGCCACCTCTCCGCCCCGTCCCCCCCTGCCCGGCGGAGCGGGCAAGAGCTTTCGCTGCGGCAGGCGCGAAAAATTCTCAGCGCCGCGCCGCGCGCAGGTCGAAGGCCCCATAGGCGGCGACCATCAGGAAGCAGAGCCCCGGCACGGCATAGCCCGCCACCGGCCCCGCCGCGTCCGAGACCGCCCCGAAGGCCAGCGGCATCAGCGCGCCGCCGAGAATCGCCATGACCAGCCCGGCCGAGCCGAATTTCGTGTCCTCGCCCAGGCCGTCGAGCGCAATGCCGTAGATCGTCGGGAACATCAGCGACAGCGCCGCAGAGCAGAGCACCACTGCGGCAATGCCGGTCCAGCCCGGCAGCAGCACCGCCACCGCGCAGAGCCCGGCGCCGAAAAGCGCCATCGCCGCCAGCAGGCCGGCGGGCCGCACCCGCCCCATCGCCCAGGTCATGGCGAAGCGGGAGACGAGGAAGACCGCGAGGCTGGCCTGCAGCACCCAGCCCGCCCGGGCCTCGGTGCCGCCGACCGCGGCGATCACATAGGGGATGGTGAAGGTCCAGACGCAGGTCTGGGCGCCGACATTGAAGAACTGCGCCGCCACGCCGAAAACGTAATGGCGGTTGGCCGCGAGGCGCTTCAGCGTGGCGGCGAAATGCACCTCGTGGTCGCGGGCGGCGGTGCTTTCGCCGGAGGCGGGCATCGGGCAGAGCGCAATGGCGATCCAGATCGCTCCCAGCACCGCGGCGAAGCCGACATAGGGCAGCATCACCGCCTGCAGCTCGGCCGACTGCATCGCAAGCAGGGCCTCCTGCCCCAGCCGGGCGCGGTCCTCGGCGGTGGCCGGGTCCAGATGCGGCAGGATCAGCGCCGCCGAGAGGAAGACGCCGATATTGGTGCCCACCGGGTTGAAGGCCTGCGCCAGGTTCAGCCGCCGCGTCGCGGTCTCTGCCGGGCCCATGGCGATCACCAGCGGATTGGCCGAGGTCTCGAGAATCGACAGCCCCCCGGCCAGCAGGAAGAGCGCGGCCAGGAAGGTGCCGTAGGTCATGGCGAGGCTTGCCGGCCAGAACATCACCGCCCCCGCGATCGCGCAGCCCAGCCCGGTCAGCAGCCCGGTCTTGTAGGAGAAGCGGCGGTTGATGAAGGCGGCAGGCAGCGCCAGGCAGAAATACGCCCCGTAATAGGCGAACTGCACCAGCGAGGCCTGCAGCGTTCCCATCGAGAAAATCCGGCTGAAGACCTGCACCAGCGGGTCGGTCATGTTCGCGGCCACGCCCCAAGCGGCAAAGCAGATGACGACCAGGACAAAGGCCAGCCTGCCTCCCCCGGCCTTCGCCGCCGGGCGGCCCATGGCAATTGCGGATTCCTGCGGCATGCATCCCCTCCCTCAATTAGTCAACTTTGTAGACTAATGGGGACGACACCCGCAACCCTCGAGGAAAGATGAATGCAGACGCAAAAAATCCCGCTGCGCCGAAGCGCCGGGATATCTGCGTCACATATTCTGGGGAAAGCCACCGAAGGCGAGGCCAAGGGCCTGCGCATGACGGAACAGCGGCGGATCATTGCGATGGTGCTGCAGGACACGCAGGACCATCCCGATGTCGAGGAGCTCTATGCCCGCGCCCAGTCGGTCGATTCGAACATCTCGATCGCCACGGTCTACCGCACGGTGAAGCTCTTCGAGGAAGCAGGCATCCTCGAGAAGCGCGAATTCGGCGACGGACGCGCCCGCTACGAACCGGCGGACCGCGACCATCACGACCACCTGATCGACCTGAATACCGGCGAAGTCATCGAATTCGTCGATGCCGAGATCGAGGCGCTGCAGGAGAAGATCGCGGCGAAGCTGGGCTATCGGCTAAAGGGCCACCGGCTGGAACTCTACGGCGTGCCCGTCAAGAAACCGAAGGCGTAACATCTTGGAAAATCTGCGCGGGATCGGCTTCATGATCCTGGCCATGGCAAGCTTCGCGCTCGAAGACGCGCTGGTCAAAACGCTCGCGGCGGCGATGCCGATCGGCTATGTCATGATCTTCGTCGGGCTCTGCGGGCTGGCGGTTTTCGGCGCGATCTGCCGGGCGCGGCGCATCCGCGTGCTCTCGCCGGTCTTCTTCAGCCGCGCGCTGGTTCTGCGCAACCTGGCCGAGGTGGCCGGCACCGGCTTCATGGTCGCGGCCATCGTCAACATGCCGCTGTCCACCGCCTCCGCGATCATGCAGGCCGCGCCGCTGATCGTCGGCTTCGGTGCCGTGCTGTTCTTCGGCGCGGTGTTCGGCTGGCGGCGCTGGTTGGCGCTTGCGACCGGGTTTGCCGGCGTCCTCGTAATCATCCGCCCCGGCTTGGACGGGTTCCAGCCGGTTTCGCTCCTCGCCTTGGCGGCCACGGTCTGCATGAGCAGCCGCGACCTGGCCACCCGCGCCATCCCGCGCGAGGTGCCGTCGCTGCTGATTGCCTTCTACGGTTTCGGTGCCATGGCGGTGGCCGGGGCGATCCTCGTGCCTTTCCTCGGCGCCGCGACCGATCTGGCGCCGCGCAGCCTCGTGTTTCTCGGGCTTGCGGCCTGCTGCGGCATCTGCGGCTATTTCGCGATCACGCAGGCGATGCGCATCGGCGAGGTCGCCGTTGTCACGCCCTTCCGCTACACCCGGTTGCTGTTTGCAATCGCCCTGGGCTTCCTGGTTTTCGGAGAAAGGCCGGACCTGCCCATGCTGGCGGGGGCCGGGCTGATCCTCGCTTCGGGGCTCTACACCCTGCATCGCGAGCGGCATGCGCGCAGTCGCCCACTTTCCTCGGCCCTGAAGGCAAGCTAACAGGGTCGCGGACAGGTTTTTCCGAGAGGGAGCAGCACCATGAGCACGATCATCGACATCATCGGCCGGGTGATCTTCTATTCCATGCCGGTCTGGCTGACGCTCGCGGGGCATTTCCTGATCCCTGGCGAGCGCATCACCCGCACCAAGGCGCTCGGCCTGGCCTGCGCCGTGGCGGGGGTCGGGATTGCGCTGGCGAACCGCTCGGGCGGGCAGACGAGCCTCCTGGGCGACCTGCTGGCGCTCGGTGCCGCGCTCGGCTGGACCGGCATCGCGCTCTGCGCGCGGGTGACCAAGCTGCGCGAGGTGGCGCCCGAGGTGCAGCTGCTCTGCCAGCTCTCCATCTCGACCGTGATCCTGCTGGCGCTGTCGCCGCTCTTCGGCCCCTTCCTGCGCGACCTGGCGCCGATCCATCTCTGGGGGCTGGGCTTCCAGGCGGTGATCGTCGCCTCGGGCGGCTTCCTGTTCTGGCTCTGGGTGCTGTCGATCTATCCGGCCGGCTCGGTCGCCAGCTTCAGCTTCCTGACGCCGGTCTTCGGCGTGCTCCTCGGCTGGGCGATCCTGGGCGAGCGGCTGGGGCCGGAGATCTTCGTCGCGCTGGTGCTGGTCGCGGCCGGGCTGTTGCTGATCAACCGGCCCGTCCGCGGGGTGCGCACCGCCTAGGTGCCGCAGAATGTCCGGGCAACCACCTGATCCGGCTCCGGTGGCAGATCGAAACCGGCGGGCGGTTGCACATAGGGATCGGTGACCGCGGNCCAGCANGCGCCTCGAAGGGCGCGAGGTCGCCTGCGGTCGCCGCGACGATGGCGGCCTCGACCTGGTGGTTGCGCGGGATGACCGCCGGATTGGNTACGCTCCATCAAGCCCGTGTCGGCACCGCNCCTGGCGCTCCAGCCGTGCGGCATAGCGCGGCTCCCAAGCCTCGAAGGGCGCGCGGTCGGTGAACCAGTCCTGCGCCCGGCCGCGNGCTCAGCGCGCGGAAGGCATTGGTGAAATCGGCCTGGCCCGCCTCGAGCGCATCGAGCAGATCTAGGACCAGCTGCCAGTCCCCGTCTTCCTCGGTCACCAGCCCCAGCTTGGCGCGGAACCGGTCGAGGAACNGCGCCTTCGTAGAGCGGCGGGAACCGNGTGCACCGCCTCGGTCGCCAGCTCCACCGCACGGTCGCGGTCCTCGTCGATCAGCGGCAGCAGGCAGGTGGCGAATTGCGCGAGGTTCCAGGCGGCGATGCCGGGCTGGGCGTCATAGGCGTAGCGTCCGTAATGGTCGATCGAGGAATAGACCATGCCGGACTTGAACGTGTCCATGAAGGCGCAGGGGCCATAGTCGATGGTTTCCCCGCCGACATGGCAGTTGTCGGTATTCATCACGCCATGGATGAAGCCGACCACCGAGCGCGACACGCTGGTCATGTCGAGCGACAGGAAGAGGCAGAGGAATTCGGTGGTGAAGCACAGTCCGATCAGCACCGCGCCCAGCCTGGCCTCGCGCGGCAGCCGGATCGGGATCTTGCGCCACCAGATCCACAGCATCAGGCAGGCGGCTGCGCCAAGGCCGCGCAGCCCGGCGCCGAAGATCGGCTGGAAGCCGCCATTGGTGATCTTGATGACCACCTGGTTCAGCGCGAAGATCGCGGCGAACAGGACCAGCCCCGCTGCCCCTGCCATGTCCATCCGGTCCCTGCGCATCGCCCTGCCCCCTTATGTCTATACGTGTTCCCCCAGAGGCTGTTTCGCCGGGCAAGTCAAGGCTGCGCAGGCCCGCGTTTTTCCTTGGAAACCCCGGTTTCAAAGTGCAACCCTGTGCGGGAGGTGCCCGGTTGCATCCTGCAACCGGGTTCAGGACGGGAGAGAGGTCATGAGCTTCATGAAAACCCTGGTCAGCGTCGGGATCGGCTTCGCGGCCGCCAAGGGGCTGAGCAAGTACCAGACCATGGGCGGCATGGATGGGGTGCGCAAAGCGATGGAGAAATCCGGCTCGGACATGGCGACGCAGATGTCGGTCATGGCCGAGAAGATGGGGCTGCCCGGCGGCGGCAAGGCAGTCGAGGACATGATGTCCCGCTTCGGCGTCGCCGCCCGGAAGAACCCGGCCGAGATGGCCGGACTGGGGGGCATGATGAATGCCTTCTCCGGCATGGCCGCGGCGACCGGCGGCACGGCGGCGGACATGTTCGCGACCATGGCCCAGGGCACGCCCGCGGGCCAGCTGGCCGAGGACAATGCCAAGCTGATGATCCGCGCGATGATCCAGGCGGCCAAGGCCGATGGCGAGATCGATGCCGAGGAACAGGCGAAGATCATGGAGCATCTGGGCGATGCCACGCCCGAGGAGGTCGCCTTCGTAAAGGAACAGCTGGCCGCACCGGTGGACCCGATGGGGCTGGCCCGCGACGCGTCGGAACAGAGCCGCGCGCAGGTCTATGCCATGTCGCTGATGGCGATCACCGTCGACAGCAAGGCCGAGACCCAGTATCTCGACACGCTGGCCGCCGCACTGCGGCTTGATCCCGCCACCCGGGACGCGATCCATGCCCGGATGGGCGTGAACCAGGGCTGAACACATGGCCGGGCCGGAATTCCGCACCTATGACGTCTTCACCGACCGGCTTTTCGGGGGCAACCCCTTGGCCGTGGTGTTCCCGTCCGGCCCGCTCGCCGACGCGCAAATGCAGGCCATTGCCCGCGAGTTCAACTACTCGGAAACCGTTTTCGTCCTTCCTCCGGAGCGCGGCGGCACGGCGAAGCTCCGGATCTTCACGCCCGGCCGCGAGGTGCCCTTTGCCGGGCACCCGACCATCGGAACGGCGGTTTGCCTGGCGGAAATGGCGCTGGAACGCGGGGAGCCCCTGCCTGCGGAGATTGTCCTCGAGGAAGCCGTCGGCCCGATCCCCTGCCGGATCGGGCGGCAGGACGGAATGCTTTGCGCGGAACTGGCAACGGAGGTGCCGCTGCATCTGGGCACGGTGGTCGATCCGGAATTGGTCGCGCGCTGCCTCGGGCTGGAGCCCGAGGAGGTTGCGCTTTGCAACCACCCGCCGCGCCTGGCCTCGAAGGGTCTGCTTTTCGCCTTGGCGGAGATCGACGGGACCGCGGCCCTCGAGGCAATCGCGCCCGATGCCGGAGCCTTTGCCGAGGCGGCTGCGCGGCATCCGGACTGCGAAGGGGATTTCGCGCTGGTTGCATATTGCAACCGCGGGCCGGGACAGATCGAGATGCGGATGTTCGCGCCGCTCGACGGCATTCCCGAAGATCCCGCGACCGGCAGCGCCGCAGCCGCGCTCGCCGCTTTCCTCTGCGACCTGACCGGCCAACCGCAAAGCTTGGAGATTTCTCAAGGCGTCGCCATGGGACGCCCGAGCCTGATCCGCGCGACGGCCGAGGCTCCCGGTCCGGGCCGGTCACGGGTCACGGTCGGCGGAAGCGCCCGGGCCGTGATGCACGGGCAATTCGCAATCCTCTGAGGCGGTTGCAAACCCGAACCGTCTGGCCGTATCAGCCGCAATGGACTAGAACCGGTGGGCATTCGAACGGACGGACGGAAGATGGCGGACGGGATCATCGCGCGCTCGAGATAGGCGAAAGCCTGCGCCTCCAGCATGTCGCCGTCGAGCCCGACCGCCTCGACCGGCACCACCTCGCAGGGCAGAAGCTCGGACAGCGCGGCCATCATCGCCTTGTTGTGCCGCCCGCCGCCGGTGACCAGCAGCTGCGCAGGCACCGAGGGGCACCAGGTGATCCCCGCCGCCACCGCTTCGGCAGCGATCCGCACCAGCGTCGCGGCGGCATCGGCATCGCTCATCCCCATCACCCGGTCGGCGAGATCGGGGAAGGCGTCGCGGTCGAGGCTCTTCGGCGGCGTGCGCTGGAAGAAGCGGTGCGCCAGCATGTCGACCACCGTGTTGACATGCGCCCGCCCCGATGCCGCGAGCGCGCCGTCGCGGTCCTGGCTCCAGCCGAGCCGCCGGGCGACCAGGTCGTTGACCGGCGCATTGGCGGGTCCGGTATCGAAGGCCAGCAGTGCCCCCGGCGCGAAGGGATCCCCGGCGGAGGGGTCGACCCAGGTCAGGTTGCCGACGCCGCCGAGATTGAGGAAGGCGACAGGCCGTTCCGCCTTGATCCAGCGCGCCAGCGCCCAGTGGAAGACCGGCGCCAGCGGCGCGCCCTCGCCCCCGGTGCGGGCGCTGCACGGCCTGCCGCTTTCGGGCCGCCTCCGGCGCCTGCGGCCGCTACAGCTCCGGCGTGGCGGCGCAGCAGGCCTTCCTGCAGGCCGGCGGGCCGCAATCCGACCGTCTGGGCGTCGACCCGGATGGCGACGGCTTTGCCTGCGGCTTCGATCCCGAGCCCTACCGCCGTGCCGCAAGAGGGTGATCTCCCCGAGGCGGAGGGGGCCATCTGGCATCCCTCGCCGAATTTCGGGCCGCGCCGCGGCGGCGCCGTGCCCGACATGGTCGTATTGCACTACACCGCCATGGAAAGCGCCGGGGAGGCGCTGGAGCGGCTCTGCTCGCCGCCGCACGAGGTGTCGAGCCATTACCTGATCGGCGCCGACGGCACGCTGTGGCAGCTGGTGGCCGAGGAGGCGCGCGCCTGGCATGCCGGGCAGGGCAGCTGGGGCGGGGCCGCAGACGTCAATTCCCGTTCGATCGGCATCGAGCTCGACAACCGCGGCAAGGGCAGCTTCGCGGTGGCGCAGCTCGAGGCGCTGGAGCGGCTGCTGGCGGAGATCCTGGCGCGCTGGTCGATCCCGCCCGAGCGGGTGATCGGCCACCAGGACATGGCGCCCGGGCGCAAGCAGGATCCGGGGCGGTATTTCCCCTGGCCGCGCCTGGCGCGGAAGGGGCTTCAAACAGCCCGTATCGACAAGCGCAGCTTCAACGGCACCAGCAGGACCATCCCGGAGCAACTGGAGCTTTTCGATGCATTGAGCCTTCCAAAACCCGCCTGAGCCTTCGTGCAGTCACACAAACGCCATTTCGGTGTAAATAATATCAATTACTTAACGGATCAGCTGTCGAGGTTGGGAGTGAAGGGGCTGCAATCCGCGATGGCTGCGGGGGCGTACGGGCGGACCAGCCGCCTTTGAGGCCGGTCATCCGGCGACCGGCCGCGTCGCGAGGCCCGGCATTGGCCCCGCCTCCGGCCGGACCGGCAAGCTGTCCATGCTGTTCCACGGACCGCAGGCCGGCCTCGCCGTCCGGACGGGCCTGTCCCCGGGGGCATCTTCGGTGCGGAGACCGCAGGGATGGGGTTTTCCCGTCGCCAGGCCAGCGGGGTGTCGTGGGCAGGCCAGTTGATCTCCGGCATTCGCCTTGCTCTTGGCGCTGGTCTCCTTCTGGTCTGGCGACCGGGAGGCCGTGGAGCGGTTCGGGGCCGCCGCGCGCCGGACCGGCAGCGTCGGGCCGCTCACGCCATCGCTGCCAAAGCCTCCCCCGCATCTCCGGCACCTGCCCGCCGGTTCCGAAGCGGAGCGGCGGCCGGTCCGGGCGGGCCGGGAACATGCGGGACCGGCTCTGGCACCCAATAGGCGAAGGCGATCCAGGAGACCGGCCCCTCGGCGGGCGCAAGCACGAAGCTGCAGCCCGCACAGCAGACGGTTCCGGCGCAGCCCGGCAGGTTCTTCGACGGCAGCGCGGCCGCGTCCGGGCCGGAGGCGTGCATCGCATGGCCGCCATGGTGCATTTCCGCGTGCATCTCCGCCATCGGCGCAGCCTCGCCATGCGGCGCTGCATGGGCCATCGGCACGGATTGCAGCAGCACGGCCAAGACCAGCGCGGCGGAGACGATCCGCGCGGCCACGAAACGGCAGGCTCTGGTCCAGGTCATCCGGCGCATGGCGGGGATCAGAGCGCAAACGCCGGGCAATGGCAACGGGATTCGCGTGCCTGCGGCATCGTTTGCCGTCAGGCGCCGCCGGGCTTGACGCAGCGCCGCTCCGCCTGCGATATGCCGGGCCTGAAAAGGAGAGCCCGTGAACGCCATCCGCCTCGCCATCCTTGCGGTCCTGCTCGTTGCGGGGCTCCTGCCGGCTGCTCCGGCGGCGGCCATGGCGATGGATCACGCAAGCTGTGCAGCCTGTGTCGGGGACCGGGCTGCGCCGGAAAGCGCCGCGCTGTCAGACCGCCGGATCCAGTCCGCTTGCCGCGGCCGCCCCGAGGAACATCCGTTCGCGCGACGCAAGGCTCGGCGTGCCCTTCGACGACCCCGCCAGCCCGATCCGGCGGCAGCCCGCGCGGAGGAGCATGTGCAGCGCGTCCGCCATCGCGTCTCGGTAGTCGATGCGGACCTGGTGCACGCCCGGCCCGGCCTCGCCGCGGTTGATCAGGATCACCTTCTGTCCGGCGTCGACGCAGCTTTGCACCATCTGTCCGGGCGGCGTGCCCGACATCACGATGCTGGCCGAGGCGCGGTAGCTCAGAGCGCGCTCCAGCGCCTCCTGCGCGCTTTCGGGATCGGCAGTGACATTGATCACCATCGCCATCCGCCCTGCCGCCTGCAGCCGCCGGGTCAGCGCGTCGAGCAGCATCCCGTGATAGGGCTTGGTCATGTTCGAGGCCAAGAGGCAGACCGGCCGGCTCTCGTCCTTGGAAATGCCGCGGGCCAGGTGGTTGACGTGGTAGTTCAACTCCTTCGCCGCGGCCATGACCTTGGCGCGGGTGCGGTCCGACACGCTCGCCCCGTCGGTGAAGGTGCGCGACACGGCCGAGCGCGACACGCCCGCGAGCCGCGCGACTTCGGCGGCGGAGGAAAACGCAGCGTCTCAGCCGGAACCGGAGCAGGCATATGACGGTCGATATCATTCGGGACGGCGGCGCCTTTCTCGTGAGGCATCTCGGCGAAGAGGACGAATCGCTCGGTTCGGTACGGTTTTCCCTTGCGGAACAGGCCCAGGATTTCGCGGAGACATGGCGCGACTGGATCCGCGCGGAAGCCGAGCATAGGGAAAAACACCGCTTGGCTGCGTGAAAACGCTGGTTGCCGGCGTGAGATAGAGGCGTCGGTCCTTTCGAGCCAACTGGCTCGCGCATGACGCCGATCGTGGGGGATCGTGCTCCTTCGGGTGGTGCAGGAGGCCGTACTAGGCCTTGGCTTCATCGCAGGAAGCCGGCTTTTTACGTGTCGGGTTTTCTGGTCGTCACGACAGCGATCGGCAGGGAGCTGCGCGTGTCTGCTACCGGGAAAACTGCTGCGGTGCGGAAACCCTCTCCGTCCGGCGTCCGTCGGCCACTTGGCGTCAACAGCAAGAAAATGTTGCACGGTTGAAGGACCGTTAAGTGCGCGAAGGGTGAATTCGGTGGCGCGAGGATGCTGCGGCTACGGCTGAGCGGCTGCTTCAGGGAGAGCCGCAGCGCAGCCGTGCCGCCGGGCGAAAGTCC
>NZ_QBKZ01000016.1 GCF_003056725.1 Mangrovicoccus ximenensis | reverse complement strand
GGGCGGCCCTGCTTGGCCAGCTCCGCCCAAACCGCCTGCAGCAGCCGGAAGGTGCCGACCGGCCCGCCCTGCCGCGCCGCCAGATGCGCCGCCCAGAGCCAGCAATTGCGGATCTCGCCCCCCGTGAGCTCGAATCCCGCAAGCAGGTCGAGATCGATCTCCTCCTCCGCCGGCACGCCGCCCGCGAGCCCCCGCGCCCAGAGCGCGCGGCGGTCCGAAGCTGACGGGGCCGGGAATTCGACCACCATGTCGATCCGGCGCAGGAAGGCCGCGTCGATGTTCTGCGCCAGGTTGGTGGCGAGGATCGAGACGCCCTCGAAAGCTTCGAGCCGCTGCAGCAGGTAGGAGACCTCGAGATTGGCATAGCGGTCGTGGCTGTCCTGCACCTCGGAGCGCTGGCCGAAGATCGCGTCGGCCTCGTCGAAGAACAGCACCACATCGGCATGGTCGGCCGCCGCGAAGAGCCGGTCGAGGTTCTTTTCGGTCTCGCCGATGTATTTCGACACCATCCCCGCCAGATCGACCCGGAAGAGCGGCAGGCCGAGCGCGCGCGCCACCGCGCCCGCTGCCATGGTCTTGCCGGTGCCCGAGGGCCCCTTGAAGAGCGCGGTCAGGCTCGGCGGCTTGGGGGGCGGCGATCCGGGCTAGCCTCGGCCGGGCGCGGAGACGGAGGCTGCGATGACGCGACGGATGCACGGAATGGCGGCGGTGCTGGCGCTGCTGGCAGCGCCGGCCGCGGCGGCGGAGCCCTCCGCCATGTCTGGCGAGGAATTCGGCGCCTATGTCGACGGCCATACGGTCACCTATGCCCATGACGGCCGGGTCTACGGCATGGAACAGTACCTGCCGGGCCGCAAGGTGATCTGGCGCCAGTTCGGCGGCGATTGCCAGGAAGGCGTCTGGTTCGAAGCGGGCGGGCAGATCTGCTTCGATTACGGCGAGGGCATTCCGCTTCAATGCTGGCAATTCGTCCATGACGGCGGACGGCTCGGCGCCCGCGCCGACAGCGATCCGGCGGGCAGCTGGCTCTACGAGGTGCAGCGCTCCACCGAACCGATGCATTGCCCGGCGCCCTATCTGGGCACCTGAGCGGCGGCCGTCCGGACCGTACGCGTCTCCCTCGCGCGGAACGGCCCGGCGTGAGACGCCACGTCAGTCGTCGAAGAGCGAGGCCTGCGGCGGCTTGCGTGGGGCCGACTTGCCCGCAGGCTTGGAGCCGCTGCCTGCCGCCACCGCATCGAGCGGGCCGGCGCATCGGCCGCGCGGATCGGCAGGTCGACATGCACCGGCCCGGGCCGCGGCGCCATGGCCAGCGCGACGGCCTTGGCGGCAATCGTTCCGGCGGCTTCGGGGACCATGCAGAAGCTGCCCTTGGCGACGGTCCGGAACACTGCCTGCTGATCCAGCACCTGATGGGTGTAGCTCTGCGCCTCCGCGGCATCGACCGCGCCGGTCACCACGATCATCGGCACCCGGTCCTGGCGGGCATTCTCGACCACGTTCACCGCGTTCAGCGCGCCCGGCCCCAGCGTCGCGACCAGAAGCGCGGGTGCGCCGGTGCGGTGATGCACCGCCTCGGCGATGAAGCCGCCGGAATTCTCGTGCTTGACCAGCACGAATTCGATGCCCGCGCGTTCGAGGGCCGCGACGAAGCTCAGCACCTCGCCGCCGGGCATGCCGAACGCGTGGCGCACCCCCGCATCGTAAAGCTCGCGGGCAAGGAGGTCGGCGGCGGAGGGCGGCGCGGCGGCAATGTCCTGGGTCATGCTCCAAGGAGTAAGGCGGGGATCCGGCCTTGGCCAGCGCGAAGCGCGCGCGCCGGATCACGCCACGGCGAGAGTTGTGTCAGGCGCCGCCCGGCAGGCGGCCAACCTGGTCCACCCGCAGGGGCGCACTCCACCCGATGGGCAAATTTGCCCAAAGCTGGGAAGAAATCGGGGACATCCGCCCACGGATACACCTAAAGCGCCCCAAATAACACCCAATCACATGACACCGTTCGAGCGTGATTTGCATAAACGAAAGGCGGCCCGCGGGCCGCCATGTCATTGATCTCTAAGGAGACTGGGTATTTGGTAGCGGAGGAGGGACTTGAACCCCCGACACGCGGATTATGATTCCGCTGCTCTAACCAACTGAGCTACTCCGCCAAGGAGTGAAGCGTGATTATTGTGCACGGCGGACAGCGTCAAGGGCCGGATTTGCTGAGACTGCCGTTTTTCCACGGTAACGTTGCGACAGCATCATCACGTACGCCTCGCGGCAGGGCATGCAGGACGCCCAAGGCGAGATCGCGAACAGCATCGATCGGGTGCAACAGCACCTCGGGGCTGCCCGACGCCGCCGCAAACGACTTCATGGTCTTCGCTGCCGAGCATGGCTTCACGGTCGAAGACTTCGTGGCCCCGAACATGACGCTGCGCGTGATGAACGACTTCTGCAACCGGCCTCCAGTGACCATTCCCCTGGCTCCGGGACTGGGTGGCCCGCGCCCTGCCGCCCGGCGCGCCGACGCAGGCGGAAATCGGCGCAGGGCTCGGCCTGACCCAGCAGGCGGTCCAGGACCGGCTGGACCTCGCGGGGTTCTGGGCGCTAGAACAGGCCTTGGCCTGGGCCGAAACGCCGTCCGGCTGACACCCGCCCTGCAGTGCAAATTACAAGTTACAGGGCTTGTTTTTCAAAATACAAACCCTGAGGCTTGTTTTGACGCCTGCACGCCATCATGCTTGAGACTGCCGCTGCCCTGCTCCTGGCACATGTCCTGGCCGATTACGCCTTCCAGACCGACTGGATCGTCGAGAACAAGCGCCGCTTCTCGGTGCTGGCGCTGCACGGGGCGATCGTCTTCGCCGCCAGCTGGCTGGCGCTTGGGCTGGCCCCCGCGGCCCTGCCGCTGGTGGCGGTTCTGACGCTGCTGCACATGGCCACCGATGCCGCCAAGACCCGGCTCGAACCCGGGCGGCTCTGGAGCTATCTCGCCGACCAGGCGCTGCATGTCGCGGCGATTTTCCTGCTTTCCGCGCTCTTCGCGGCGGGCTGGTCCGACGGCCTCTGGGCGCGGCTGCTGCCCGCGGGAACCCCGGCAGTGCTGGCGTCCAGCGTCGGCATGCGCCGATCGGGCTGGCCGATGCCCGGGACGCGGCGGGCCGCGCCGCCTGCCGCGCCGGTTCCGCGGTCTTGACCGGTAGGGTTGCATCCGATGGCAGCGGGCGCCCCAATCGCTCCGGCCAAGCCGGAGGCGGACTTCCGTCGTGGGACTGCCGGGAGGCTGCCGATGTAGCCTGCCCGGCAGGACTGGCCGGAACCAGCACGGCAAGGGCAGCCGTGCATCGACTGAGATTGGCCGTGTCCGGCAACGTTCTGGCCAACTCGGGACGGGTTCCGCCTGCGGGGGCACCGTGGACCCGCCTGAGCTGTCTTGCTCTCATGATTTCCCTCAAGCCTCTGTTCCGTCGGCACCGGGCGCAAGGCAGTGCAAATGCGCAGGGCGGAGAACGGAACGGGAGACGGCGGCCGGGCAAGCTTGCACTCACGGGGTTGCGACGGCATGGCCGCGGGACGTCCCCGTGGCTGCCGCGCCCCGGGGACGCGCCGTGTCCGGCGCATGGCAGGGCCCACGGACTTCCCTGCGACAGCGCGTCCCCGGGCGCAGTGCAGGACCGCAGCTCCTTTCCGGGGTGCGCCCGGCGTGAGGCAGAGCACGCGCCCCGGCGATCTCGCCCGGACGGATCTGCTCCCGCCGGGGATCATCCGCGTCGATGGTCCGCCAGCCGAGCCCGAGCGCGCGGTAGACCGCTTCGGCCTCGTCGCGCGCCGCCTTGCGGATGGCGGCATCCTCCGCCTCCGGCCCGACCGCCGCGTCGATGACGTTCGACAGGTTCAGAAGCAGCTTGCCGCGCTTCCAGACCATGACATCGTCCCAAGTCTCGCAGGCGACATTGCCGGCCCTCAGCGCCCCGGCCAGCGCCTTGTCGGACGCATCCGTGCCGCCCGGCCAGCAGCCGATGTCGAACATGCCGAAGCGCGGCCCGACGAAGGTGCGGACATGGCCGGGACCGGCGATCGCGCAGGGCATCATCACGTTGACGCCGTGGATGTTCGGAAAATAGCGCGCCGCGAGCGGCTCGTTGGCCAGCCCGTTCTGCGTGCAGTAGACCGGCTGGTCCCGCAGCCCGGCCGCGGCCAGGCGCTCCAGCGCGGCGGTGCTGTCCTGGGTCTTGACCGCAAGCAGGATGACATCCTCGGCGCCGAGGCCCAGCCCGGCCGGATCGGCGGCGACGGGAATCCGCGCCTCGATCCGCTCCGCCGGGCTTCGGGCGCGGGGCCGCGCCGCCGCCCTGGTCGGGCGACCAGGTCTCCGCGCGGAACTGGCCGAGGATCTCGCGCGGCAGGAAGCGGGTGCGCATCGCATGCACGTAGCGGTCGCCGTTGCGGCCCTGCTGGGTGACGTAGAACCGCAGCGGCAGGCCGAGCGCCAGCCGGTCCTTGGCGCGGGTCATCGCGACATAGAGGAGCCGCCGTTCCTCCTCGATCTCGGCCTCGCTGCCGGTGCCCAGATCCGAGGGCAAGCAGCCGTCCACCGCGTTCAGCAGATGCACCGATTTCCATTCCTGCCCCTTGGCGGAATGGATGGTCGAGAGGATCAGGTAGTCCTCGTCCTTCAGCGGCACGCCCGCCCGGCCGCCCGAGGCCTCCGGCGGGTCGAGCACCAGCTCGGTCAGGAAGGCCTCGGCCGAGGGATAGCCGGCGGCGATCTGCTCGATCTGCATCAGGTCGGCGCGGCGCGTCTCGGCGTCCTCGTGCAGGCGGTCCAAATGCGGCTCGTACCAGCTCCGGGCCAATCCCAGAGCGGCAGGCCAGTCCGCCTTGGTTGCCATCGCAGCGGCGAAATCCGGCCAGCCGGCGGCGGCACGGGCGGGCGGCTTCGCGGGGGTCTGGCTGGACGTTCCGCCCGGCACCCTGCGTGCCCGCGTCGCGGCGCGCAGGGGCGGGGTCTCGGATGCCACGGCGGAGGTTCTGGAAGCGCAGCTGGCGCGCGGCACCGGCGAGGTGTCCTGGACCCGTGTCGACGGCACCGAAGCGTCGGCCGACCTCGTCGCGGAGGTTTGCTCCCGCAGCTGAGTGCGTTTGCCCCGGACAAGTCTCATTGCATTGATATCCTGCGGATTTCGTCCTGTTTCCTTTGCCATGCCCTGCGAGGAAGAGCACGACTCAGGCCAAAACCCTGCAATCTCCGGCCGCCGATGAAACACCGCTGGCGCCCGCCCGGACAATTCGGGGGAGCGCCGTGCCAGCGGCACGGCGCAAGCCGGTGGACTGACCTTCTCCGGACGCGTCTGGCCGAGATGATCGATCCGCGCCACGACCTGGCGAAGCTCGCCGGGCTGATCGACTGGGAGGTCTTCGAACGCGAGTGGTCCAGGTCTTCCCGTCGAAGACCGGCCGTCCGGCCGCGCCGCCGCGGCTGGTTGCTGGGCTGCTGTACCTCCAGCATGCTGCAACCGCCGCCCGTAATGTCCCCAAAAGCGCCGGGCCAGCGGCGGCTGGCCCGAGGTCTGGACGGCGAACCTGCATCTGCGCACCGCCTCGCGGGTGCTGATCCGGGTGGCGTCCTTCCGGGCGCCTCATCTGGCGCAGCTCGACAAGCGTGCCCGCAAGGTCGGCTGGGACCGCATCCTGCGCCCGGACCTGGCGGTCCGGGTGGAGGTCGCCTGCAAGCGGTCGCGCATCTACCACCAGGGCGCGGCGGCCGAGCGGATCGGCCGGGCGATCAGCGAAACCGCGGGCGTCACCATCTCGGCGGAAGCGGCGATCGTGGTCAAGGCGCGGATCGAGGACGACCTTTGCACCATCAGCCTCGACACCTCCGGCGAGCCGCTGCACCGGCGCGGCCACAAGGAGCAGGTCGGCAAGGCGCCGCTGCGCGAGACCTTCGCCGCGGCCTTCCTCGGGCGGATGGATTTCGACGGCAGCCAGGCGGTGGTCGATCCGATGTGCGGATCGGGCACTTTCCCGATCGAGTCCGCCGAGATCGCTGCCGGGCTCGCCCCGGGCCGGTCGCGCCGCTTCGCCTTCGAGGACCTCGCCAGCTTCGATGCCGCGGCCTGGGACAAGCTGCGCGCCGGAACGGGCCGCGCCGCGGAAGCTGACCCGCGCCGGGCGCGGCTCGTCGACGGCCAGCTCCGCCTCCTGCCAGTCGCGCGCGATCAGGATGATCGCCTGTTCCATCTGCCGCGGCAGGTCCGTCCGCGAATGCCCGGCCTCGGCCTCGACGGTGATCAGCGCCTCGCGCTCCAGGGGAGATGGCAGGACGAGCACCGGCTCGTCGCGGCCGCGCTCCAGGCGCCACCCGTCGGCGAAGGCGGAAACGCCATCGGCCTCGAGGGCAACGGAGTGGATCTCCGACACCGGCGCGCAGGGCAGGAACCAGCGGGAAGCCCCGGCGGGCAGCCGCTCGGAGATCCGCACCCGCACCGGACCGAGCGGACGGTTGGTGCCGGTCTCGACGACCGATTGCGCCGCCCGCAGGTTGTCGAGGAGCGCGGCATCCTGGCTGGCATCCGCCTCGAGGAAGCCCGTCGCGCGCCGGAACGCCTCGATGCCGACCGCGGGCGGCGCCTGGTCGATGTCGGAGAGCACCTCCATGGCGGGTTACTTGCCGCCCTGCTTCGGCGGCGCCCCTGCCTCGGGGGGCTTCGTCATGGCGGCGGGCGTCGGCTCTGGATCTTTCGGCTCGGCCGGTTCCGGCCGGCACGGCAAGGCCCCTTCGGCCAAGGGCTGGCTCAACGCGGCATCCGGGCAGCAGGGGCCCGCCCGGCCCGCAAGCAAGGCAGCTCCGGCCTCGGTCGAGCGATCCCCCGGAGCGCGTCCGATCTTCTCCCTTGCGCACGCATTGCGGCCAGCTCCCGCCCGGCAGACCGGCAGCGTCACCGGCGAAGCCTCCAGCCCCTGTGCCCCTGTCCGGCGGCTTCTGCATCCGCCGTTGCTGCTTTCTGGGCCAGGCAAAGAGCCCGGGCAGCCGCCAGGCTCCCCGCACCGCAGGGAAGAACCACCTCCGGACGGAAGAGCGCCTGCGGTGCCCGAACGGTCTGCCGGACATCCGGTGCGGCGTCGGAATGCTCCGGACGGTGCGGCAGGGCGTCGTGGGGAAGCCGTGATCAAGTGCCGGAAAGCCCTGGGCGGCCGCACCGCTTCCGGGGATCGGACCGACAGCCTGCCCGGCCCCGCCTCCGCAACGGCAGACGCGGCGACGCCCGGAACAATGCAGCGGCGCCTCGGCTCGCAGTCCGCGCCACCAATCCGGGCACCGCCGTGACCGCGTTGCCAGGCCGCCCCGGAATGGCGGCAGCGCTTTGGTCAGCCGCGCCTCCTATACCGCGCCCGCCGCGCCCGCGCCGCAGCGCGCGCTCGACGTCGACCCGGGCCTGCTGGCGATCGGCACCCGTCTGGTGCAGCTCGGCGCCTATGACAGCGAGGGCACCGCGCAATCGGAATGGGGCCGTCTCTCCGGCCGCTTCCCGGGCTATTTCGAAGGCAAGCAGCGCGTCATCGAGCGCACCGAGCGCAACGGCAAGGTGTTCTACCGCCTGCGCGTCCACGGCTTCGATGACCTGGCCGACAGCCGCCGCTTCTGCTCGTCGCTGGAAGCCGGCGGTGCCGATTGCATTCCGGTGCAGGTCCGCTGATCCATGACGCTTTCCGCAGCGATCCTCGGGCTCGAAGGGTCCGAGCTTTCCGCATGGGAGCGGGGCTTCTTCGCCGAGACCCGTCCCTATGGCTTCATTCTCTTCTCCCGCAATATCCAGGACCCCGAGCAGCTGCGCCGCCTGACCGGCGACCTGCGCGACACGGTCGGCCATGACGCGCCGATCCTGATCGACCAGGAGGGCGGCCGCGTCCAGCGGCTGGCCCCGCCGCATTGGCGCGCCTGGCTGCCGCCGCTGGACCAGATGAAGCGCGGCCGTTGGATGGGGCATCCACCGCATCAGTTCATTCCGGCACGTAGCCCGCAGACCGGATTCGAGCGTCTGAGCGGACTGCCGAAGAGGCGCAGATGATTGCCGGGAGGCATGCTCCGCGCGCCCGGCCCTGCCCGGAAGCCGCAGGCCGCGTTGGCAGCGCCCGGGGCAGGCGGGCCGACGCTGAAGACGATGTCCGGGGGCGGCGTCCCGAGCGGGTCAGATCCGCAGGAAGGGCTGGGCGAGCCGCGGCAGCAGGCTGTGGAAGCGCAGCCGGTTCGCAGTGGCCGCCAGGCAGATGCAGGTTTCGTCGCCGATGACCCGCGGCATGTGCTCGACCTCCTCGTCCGCGACCTCGATGTCGCCGCGGCGGTACTGGCCGAACTCGTCCTCGAAGGCGCCTTGGAGCACCAGCGTCATCTCCATGCCGCGATGGCCGTGATCGGGCACCGCCGCGCCGGGCGGAATGCTCAGCAGCCGCACCGAGGCGCCGGCGGTTTCCGCCAGGATCGATTGACGCACGCCCATGCCCATCGGCCGCCAGGACACCTGCTCGGGGCCGCCGCCCACGGCGTCGCGCAGCGGCTCGGGGAAGATCGACGGGCGCCGGCATCGGCATGAAGGAAATCTGGGAGATCGACCCGGCGAAGCACCGCGAGGGCACGGTCACCCACACGATGGGCTGGCCGCTGGGCTCCAATGCGGGCGGCGGGTCGTTCATCTACCATCTCGACAACAACCAGGTCTATGTCGGCTTCGTCGTCCACCTGAACTACGCCAACCCGCATCTCTTCCCCTACATGGAATTCCAGCGCTTCAAGCACCATCCGATGGTCGCTGAGCTGCTCGAGGGCGGCAAGCGCGTGGCCTACGGCGCGCGGGCGATCACCGAGGGCGGCTGGCAGTCGCTGCCGAAGCTGACCTTCCCGGGCGGCGCGCTGCTCGGCTGCTCGGCGGGCATGGTCAACGTGCCGCGCATCAAGGGCAACCACAACGCGATGCTCTCGGGCATGGCGGCGGCCGAGGCCGCGCATGCGGCGATCAAGGCGGGCCGCGAGGGCGACGAGCTTTCGGGCTACGAGACCGAGGTGCGCGAGGGCGCGATCGGCAAGGACCTGAAGCCGGTGCGCAACGTCAAGCCGCTCTGGTCGAAATACGGCCTGGCCGCGTCGCTGACGCTGGGCGGCATGGACATGTGGACCAACACCTGGGGAGACCGCAGCCTGCAGCGCGCCCGCAGCTCCTCAGGGCGCAGGCCCCACAGTCCAGCCGGCCGGACGGCTCATCCGGCGCACCGTCTCGCCATTGGGCAGGTCGTTGCCGCGCAGCTTGCGTTCGGCTTCCTCCGGCGGCAGCGCATGCTTCACCGTCCAGCGCCGCCGCAGCCGCCGCTCCAGCTCGTCGGCCGGAACATCGAGGAACACGGTCTCGTCGAAATGCCGCGCCAGCCGGTCCCAAGGCGCCTTGCCGAGCAGCAGGTAGTTTCCCTCGACCACCAGGAGTTCGACCCCGCGGCCGATCATCCGCGCCCCGGCGCGGGAAATCTCGAGGCTGCGGTCGAAGACCGGAATCGCGACCTCGGGCTCGTCATTGGCCCTCAGCCGCGCCAGCAGATGGTCGAAGCCCGCAACGTCGAAGGTCTCCGGCGATCCCTTGCGCGGCAGCAGCCCGCGCGCCGCGAGCACGGCATCGTCATAGTGGAAGCCGTCCATCGGCACGACCTCGGCCCGTCCCGGGCAGCCGGCGTTCAGCCCCTCGGCCAGGAACTCCGCCAGCCGCGACTTGCCCGAGCCCGGCGCACCGGCCACGGCGATCAGGGAGGCGCGGCTGGCCGGGTACATCGCGCCGCTGCGCGACGCCGGATCGCGCGTGTCGATGTTCATCGCCGCCGACCGCGCGCAGATCGAGGCCTCGGCGCGGATCGGCGCGGCGGTGGTCGAGCTGCACACGGGGGGCTATTGCGATGCCCATGCCGAGGGCCGCTTTTCCGAGCGCGATGCCGAGCTGGAGCGCCTGCGCGAGATGTCGGCCTTCGCCCATTCCCTGGGGCTCGAAGTCCATGCCGGGCACGGGCTGACCTATGACACGGTGGCGCCGGTCGCTGCCTTCCCGGAGATGCGCGAGCTCAATATCGGCCATTTCCTGATCGGCGAGGCGATCTTCCTCGGGCTCGAGGGCGCGATCGGCGAGATGCGCCGCCGCATGGACGCGGCCCGCGCCTGAGCCGGGACCAGGACATGAGCTACAGCTTCCAGCCCCTCCGCTTCACGCTGGCCCTGATCGGGCTGACCATCGTGGTCGCGATCCTCAACGGCGCGCTGCACGCGCTGGCGGGCTTCGGCCTGCCGCAGGCGGTGTCGGGCATCCTCGCCATCGTCGGCGCGGTCGGCATCGAGGGCAATCTCTGCGGCCGCCGCGACCGGCGCAGCCGCAGGCTGGCCTGGCCGAGATCCTCGAGCACCCCGCGCACCGCCCGCGCATAGCCTGCCCCAGCCGGGGTCAGCGCCAGCCCCTTGCCGTCGCGCCGGAACAGCGGCACGCCGATCTGCTCCTCCAGAACCTTCAGCTGGCGGCTGACCGCCGAATGCGTCAGCGACAGGTCCTGGGCCGCCGCCACGGCCGAGCCCAGCCGGTCCACCGCCTCCAGGGCCACGAGGCTGCTGATCGATGGCAGGAACCTCCGCGGGATGCTCATGTTCGAAAACCTCCAACCATGGTGCAATCTTCTCGCTTTTCCGGCTAGGGCCGCCGGCGCAAGAATGCACGGAGTTTTTCTGCCAAAGGCCCGCTTCCATGACATCTGCCTGCATTGCCGCTGCCGCCGCCCGCCCGGACATTCTGGAGCAAAACGTCAGAGTTCCGGCATGACCGGCTCTCCCGGCGGGGAGCCGAACCTCTGGCGGCATTCGCGCCGCGAAAGACTCCGGACGGCACCGCTGGCCACCGATGCCGCCGCCGACCTGCTGGTGATCGGCGCCGGGTTCACCGGCTGCGCAGCGGCGCTCGAAGCGGCCGGGCGCGGCGGCCAGGCGGCGGCGCGTCAGCCCCAGCGCCCAGAGCGGCGCGACCTGCGGCAGGCGCAGCGATTGCAGCGTCAGTAGCGAGGTGAAGATCGCGAAGCCCGCCACCGCCAGGGTCAGCACGTTCAGCGCATCGGTCGCGGCAAAGGTCCGCTCGAAGACCGCGCGGGACTCGGCCTTGACCGCCGCCTGGTCGGTCACCTGATCGGGGCGCAGGCCCTGATCGACAAGCCGCGCCGCCTCTGCCGCCGGATCGCCGCCGAAGCGCAGCGCGAAGCGGGTCTCCGCCACCTCCGGATGAGCCGCGCGGAAGGCGTCGAGGCCAAGGATCGCCTGGCCGCGCGGATTGCCGTAATCGGCATAGATGCCCAGCACCTCGCGGTCCGCCCCGTCGATCTGCACGGCATCGCCCGGGGACAGCCCGGCGCGGATCGCCCATTGTTCGTTGACCAGCACGCCTTCGCCCGCGGCCAGCCGGTCCCAGACCTGCGGTCCGGCCGCGATCAGCGGCCAGTCCTGCCGGTAGGTCGGATCGTCCGCCATCGCATAGAGCCGCCCCGGCGCGCCGCCCAGATCGGCCTCGACCCGCGTGACCGGCAGCACCGGGCGCGGGGGCCGCTTCGGTCCCGGCGGCGGGCCATCAGCCCGAGCGACAGGACAACCGGGGCCAGCAGGATCACCCGCGAGAGCTTGGCGATGGTGCCGGTCTGGCCTGCCGCCTCGCCGCCCGCGAAGGCGGTGCCGACGACCTGCGCGACTTCGTGGATCGATGCCCCGGCCCAGAGGCCGAAGTCCTGCGGCGCAAGTCCCAGCGGCCCGGCCAGCAGCGGAAAGAGGATCATCGACAGCGAGCCGAAGACCGTGACGCAGGCGATGGCATAGGCGACATCCTCGTCGCGCCCGCGGGTCACGGTGTTGCAGGCGAGGATCGCCGAGGCGCCGCAGACCGAGGTGCCCGCCGCGATCAGCTCGGCCAGCCGCGGCTCGACCCCCAGAACCCGGCCCATCGCCTTGGTGAAGGCCAGCGTCGCGGCGAGGGTCAGCACGATGGCGGCGATGCCGCCCGGCCCTATCCCGCCGATCTGCGCCAGGGTCAGCTGCAGGCCAAGGAGCACGATGGCGAGGCGCAGGAGCTTTTTCAGCGCGAAGCCGATGCCGGGGGCGAGCCCGGCATGGACGCCGGCGGTGTTCCGCAGCGCCATGGCGTCCAGCTCGGCTGCCAGCGCGGCGACGCGCAGGGCGATGCTGTCCACCAGGTCGCGGGCCAGCCATTGTTCGGAGCGGCGCCGCTCGAGGCAGATGCGCTCGGCTTCGAGCGCTTGGCAGAGCGCCGCCGCATCGGGCGGGGGCGGTCGGTCATCGGGCAGGCACATCCGGATCATGGCGGCTCCTCGCGGCTGGGATGCGTCCCTTCTTGCCCAAGGAGCTTGGCAAAGCGTAAAATCGGAGTTGCCCGGCGGGACTTCTTCCGCTCGTGGTAACTGCTTTGCAAACAGGAGCTTGCCTCTTTGGCGGACCAGCTTGTCCCTTATGCGCCGCTTTGCGTGCCGAAACCTCTGGCGCCGGAATTGTGGATCGTCGACGGCCCCGGGATCGCGATGCGCTACGGCCCCGGGCGGCTGCCCTTCACCACGCGGATGACGGTGATCCGGATCGGCGGCAGGCTGCTGCTGCACTCGCCGGTCGCGCTGCAGCCGGGGCTTGCGGAGGCGGTGCGGGCCCTGGGCGACCCGGCCTGGATCCTGGCGCCGAACCGGCTGCACTGGGTGCATCTCGGCGAATGGCAGGCGGCGTTCGAATCCCGGAAGCCGCTGAGCCCTGCAACAGCGCCCCGTGGCTGCCGCCATGCCACGCGGGAAATGCCGTGCCGGTCCGGGAACCGCGGATGACCGCCCGGGAGGGATGCGAGGTCATGCCGGGAAGCGCCTTGCCGGACCCGGCCCGATGCCCAAGGCGCGGGCCTGGACGTCTGCCGGGACCGGTCCCTGGCCGCGGGGGGACAGGCCAAGCGACTGGGGGCGCCGCGGGGGCGATCCCGCCATGCCCCTAGCGGGTGAACTTCGCCGAATCTGCGGCAATGGCCATGGCGCAGACCCGCTGCGCGTCGCGGGACAGCCCGCAGCGTTCCATCATCCGGCGCGAGGCGATGTTGGTCTCCGAGACCAGTTCGTGCACCGCCGTGGCGCCAAGATCGTCCAGCGCCATCCGGATGCCCTCGGCATTGGCCCGGGTGCCGAGCCCGCAGCCGCGGAATTCCGGCGCGACGGCGACGAGTCCGACCCAGGCGTCGCGGACATGCGGGCTGTGCGGGCCGTGCGGAAAATAGCAATGCGCGGTCGCCGCGATCCCGCCCTCCGGGCCGTGCAGCACGACCGTGCGGGTGCCGCCGATGGGGCGCTGATTGCCCGCCACCCGGTGCTCCGGGGCAAGGGCCTGCGCCGGCATCTCGGCGCCATCCCCGAGGGCATCCTGCGCGACAAAGTGGTGGCGAAGATCACGCTGATGCTGCGGTTCTTGCACCGGAAGCCGGAAGGCAGGGCAAGTTCCACGCGCTGCACGGGCTCGCGGTAGGTTGCATCTCCGAGGGCAAGGCGCGCGTGCGCTGCGAGTTCGGCTGAAGGCCAGCCTGGCGACGGCGCTGGACGAGGGCTTCGCGGCCGGTGCGCGAAGCTTTCCCGGCAATCCCTGTGACGGCCATGCGCTCGGGGCCGCGCCGGAGCAGGTCGAGGCTCTCACCGGCACGGTAGCCGAGCTCGCCGTGGCCGGCCGCGGTCGCCGCGGACACAAGGTGACGGCAACGAAGATCCTGATCAGCAGCCAGCGCCGCGGCGTGATGCCGAAGCTGGCGCCGGACCTGCGGCGGCGCTCGGCCATCGAGCCCGAGATCGGCCACAGCGCGCGGCCGAACGCAACCTGTCCTAGTCAGCGGGCCGAAAGATGGACAGCTAGAGGTGGTCGCGGGATTTCGGACCGGGTGTCAAGTCCGGTCCGCCCGATTTCACGCCGGTGCCGGCCGCCGATCCGCTGCAGCTCGGCATCCAGCGCGCCACCGCAGCCGAAGCCCGCGCCCTGAACCGCGGCACCACCTTTCCCTGACACCTTGGCGCGGGCGCCCCGATGCACAGCTCGGTACAACCCGATGGCGCCGAAGTCCGGGCGGCAAGCCGCCCGATCCCCCCGTCCCGGATCACTCGGGTCCAATTCCCGCGGAGCGGGTTCGACATCGCCGATGCTCCCGCCGCCTCCGGACCGGCGCGACCGTCCCTCCGCCATCCGCTCGGCGAACCGGTCGTCCGGCAGCCGGTGCCCGCATGGAGCAGGCGCCGGTTTCGCGAGATGGCGATGCTGTCGAACGGCGCTTTCCTGGCGCGCAGGCGCGCCCGGAACGTCGTGCAGTGATCCAGCCCGGTCAGCACGCCACCGAGGAAGCTCTGCCGCGGCATTCTCCTTCGAGGCGGGCGCCGCCGGATGAGCCGGTGCCGAGCTTCGGGAATGGGGAGAGACCGGATGCAGCATGGCATCTTCATCGGGCTGGATGCGGTGGTTTTCAATGGGGTTGTCACCGGTGTCTATCAGCCGCCGCTCGGAATGGCCGCGCGCCTGCATCATCGCCAGCACCGGCACCGGCGCGACCGCCGAGACGAACTGCGCCTGCAGGATCGCCAGCGTGCCGAGCCCGCCGAGCCCGAAGAGCCGCATCGGCCGCGCCAGCACGCGCTCCAGCCAGGAAAGGAAGCCCCAGCCCTCGAGGAAACGCAGCATGACCATCAGCACGACCATCAGCGGCATGAAGATGTAGAGCGCGGTATAGAGCGCGTTTTCTCCGGCCGTGAGGACCGCGCCGACAAGTGCTTCCATGAGGTATTGCCCTTTTCCGCCCGGAACGCGGGCTACGTTCACAATGTGGTTTTGGCAAGTGTTCCCACTGGCGTACGCCTGCCGACACTACGTCACTCTATGGCGCGTTCTACCATTTGTAACAATTACTTATGCGATTGCCTGCCCTATTCCGCATGTCTCATCTGGTCGCACCAGCCAATGCAGGCTTCCACCGCGAAAACTGCGATTGCGCCCCTTGAGCGCCCCAAGAACGGGAGGACCTAGGCATGAGACCACTGACCGACAGAAGGGCGTTGTTGCAGAACCCATCGGCTTCCGGGATTTGCTGGCGGTCGCCCGCCCGCTGGCGCCCGGCATCGCCTTCCGCCAGGCCCCGGCCGAGGCGCTGCCCTTTCCCGACGACGCCTTCGACGCGGTGACCTGCCAGTTCGGGCTGATGTTCTTCGCCGATCCGGCGGCCGCGCTGCGGGAAATGGCCCGCGTCACCCGTCCCGGCGGCCATGTCGCGGTCGCGGTCTTCGACAGCTGGCCGAGATCGCCGGGCTATTGCGACCTGATCCCGCTGGTCGGCAAGATCGTCGGCGAGGCCGGAGCGGAGGCGCTCAAGGCACCGTTCGGCATGGGCGACCGCACACGGATCGCCTCGCTCTTCGCGGCGGCCGGGCTGCATGACCCGCAGATCGAGCCGCGCACCGGCTCCCTGCGCCACCCGTCGCTCGACGCCTGGCTCGACACCGAGATCGGCGGCTGGACGCTGGCGGAGATGGTCGATGGCGGGATCATGGAGCGGCTGCGGCAGGCCGCCGCCGAACCGCTGGCGCATTACCTCAATGCCGACGGATCGGTGTCCTTCGCCGTGCGGGCGATCTTCGCCACCGCCCGGACCTGACCCAGGCCGGCCCGGCTGTGCCGCGGGGCCGGGCGCGCCGGCGGCTCGGCGGCATCGGCCAGCTCTTCGGAATAGCCCAGGAGCTCGAAATCCCTGGCATAGATGTCCCGCACCAGCGCGATCTCGGCCGGCCCGTAATGCTCGGCGAGCTTGGCCCCCGCCCCGGTGGCATGGCGGCGCCCGGCGGAGGCGGGGGGCGCTTCCGCGTCCTCGCCGTAATAGCGCCGCCTGGCCTCGGCGAAATCCGCGTCGAAGCGTTCGAAGGCACCGAGGAAATCGTAGGAGAAGTCGCCGATCATCAGCAGCCGGCATTGCCCGGCGAAATGGATGTCGCGGGCGCGTTCCGGGCGGGCGGCCAGCGCCTCGAGGAACGTGGCGAAATCGATCCTGGCATCGGGCGCGAAGCCAAGCCGGGGCAGGTGGCGCGGGCGTTCCCAGTCGCTGGCGACGATCTTGTCGAGATAGCCCGACAGCACCCGCGTGAACGGGTTGCGGGTGAAGGAAAAGCGCCGGACCGGCCCCAGCAGCGTGGTCCAGCGGTCGCGGACCGGCAGCGCGCTGAGCCGCGGCAGCGGCGAGGCATCGCGGTCATGCACCCCCGCGGGGGCGGGCGGAGCGGACGGCTATGCCGTCGGAGCGCGTCGCCAGCCGCCTGCACTGCGCGCGTGCAGAGGGCCCGTCGCCATTTGCCTGCGGCGTGTTTCGGCCGCAGCTGCGCGCGGCGGATGCGGCGGTGTCCCCAGGCGGTTCTCCGTTGCGGCCTGAGCCTGTCGGCGACGGATGACGTCGTGACCGGATCAGGCATCCGCTTGCCATTCGGGCGTGCCGAGGGTCCGGTGCGCGGCGTCCGCCGAGCCTTCCGGAAGCACTTGAAGGAAGGCCGGGATCAGCGCCCGGCACAATCCCGGTGCAGCCATGGCAACGGCCGAGCTGGCGTCGTTCGGGCCTGCGCCTGTCGGCAATGCAGGGCGGTGCGGCCGGAGCCAACGGGAGTCCGGCTTGCCGTGGCGGCCTGCGGAGGGAACGGCTCCATGCGCCGTTGATCCGGTGCACAGCCAGCGGGGGCGGCGCCTTGGGGCCAATCGGCGCGATCCGGGGCCGACCAGGGTTGCGCTGACGCTGCTTGGCGTGGCGGGATGGACGGAAGCGGTGGCGGTTCTGCCGGGCGCTGTTGCGCAAATCAGCTGACGACCGCAGTTGAAAGTCAGCTTGGCCGAGACATCCGCCGCATAGCCGAAGCGGTTCGCATAGCCCGCATCGACCGGCGTCGCGTAGAGCCGGTTGCCGATCCGCGCATTCAGCCCGGTGCGCAGTGGCACGGCCTGGATCGCGGGCACCGCTGCCTTGCGCACCGCCGTGCCGGTGCCCTGCCCGGCCGCACCCTGGCCGAGGCGCAGCGTCACCCGCACTTCGCCGGTGGTCTCGGGCAGCGCATAGAAGGTCGGGCGGTAGCCGATCTCCTGCAGGAGCTTCAGCTTGGCGTCGTCGCTCTCGGCATAGATGTCGAGCACCGCCGCCAGCGACCCTTCGTCGAGCGCATGCTGCGCGTCGGCCACGCCCTGCCCGACCGAGGCGATCACCTCTCCCAGCGGCGCGGCGACCACGTCGCCGACAAGGGACTTGATATCGGCCATCTCTGCCTCCTCCTCATTGGTCCTTCGGCGCGGCCACGCCGAAGACGACCAGGATCTCGCTGCCATGGGGGGCGGCGGTGCCCGCCGCCGGGTGCTGCATCAGCGCCTGGCCGGGCGTACCCTGGCCCGGCGCCAGCCGCTGCTCGCCGGCGGGCGGGCGTCCGAGCCAGGCGGCGGGCAGCGCCGCGGGCGGGCGCGGCCAGGAGGGAGGCGATTCGGACAACATGAGAACATTTTCAGAACATCATGGCGGGATTGCAAGCGGCCCGCGGATCTGGCCAAGCGGGATGCCATCGCCTAAATGGGTCCTGTCGCAGTTGAGCCAGTTTGAGGAACGAGCATGCCCAAGATCACCTATATCGAGCATAACGGCACGGAACATGTGGTGGAGGTGCCTGTCGGGCTGACGGTGATGGAAGGCGCGCGCGACAACAACGTCCCGGGCATCGACGCCGATTGCGGCGGCGCCTGCGCCTGCTCGACCTGCCATGTCTATGTCGACGAGGCCTGGACCGGCAAGCTGCCGGGGATCGAGACGATGGAAGAGGACATGCTGGATTTCGCCTTCGAGCCGAAGCCGGGCAGCTCGCGGCTGACCTGCCAGCTGACCGTCACGCCCGCGCTGGACGGGCTGGTCGTGCGGATCCCCGAAAAGCAGATCTGAGCGGGGCGCCGCGTCTGCGGCTGCGCCTCCGGCGGCGCTCCGCCCGCGGCGCGCTGCAGGCGGGCTCGATGCCGCGGTGATGGCCGAGCTCGCGCCCCTGAAGATGGAGCGCGCCGTCTTCGCCACCGAAATCTCCGCCGCCCCGCCCGGCCCCGACGGCCAGGACAGCGTCGCCTTCCGCGTCGCCACCAACCCGGGCGCGCCCTCGGGACCGCTGGAGAAGATCGCCTCCGGCGGCGAGCTGTCGCGCTTCCTCTTGGCGCTGAAGGTCTGCCTGACCACCGACAGCCACGGCCTGACGCTGATCTTTGACGAAATCGACCGCGGCGTCGGCGGCGCCACGGCGGATGCGGTCGGCCGCAGGCTGGCGGCGCTGGCCGAGGGCAATGCCCAGGTTCTGGTCGTCACCCATTCGCCCCAGGTCGCCGCGCTCGGCAACCATCACTGGCGCGTCGAGAAACGGGTCGAGGATGGCGTGACGCTCTCCACCGTCACCCCCCTCGCCCCCGAGACCCGCATCAACGAAATCGCCCGGATGATCTCCGGCGACCGCGTGACCGAAGCCGCGCGGGAGGCCGCAAGGGCGCTTCTGCAGGCCTGATCCCCGCCCCGCCCAACCGGGCGCGCGCCACCTCGGCGGCCGGGAGTCCCAGCTGTTCATCGCGATCTCGAGATAGCCGTCGGAACAGCCCTCGGCGACATGCGCCAGCGCCAGCCCGCCCGAGCCGCCGCGGCGGATATTGGCGCCCTGTTCCAGCACGCGGCGCTGCGCCTCCAGATAGGGCGCAACGGCATGGCGGTGCGACCAGCCCATCTCGATGCAGGCGGCGCTCATGTCCGGCACCGCGGAGACGCGCATCGCCCGCCCGTTCTTCGTGGCGCCGCCGCCCTTGCGGGCGAGGTAGAGCTCGTCGAGCACCGGCTGGTGGATGGCGCCGAGCAGGCAGTCGCCCTCGGCGCAGAAGGCGGCGATCACGCAGAAATGCGGCACGCCGCGGGCGAAATTCGCGGTGCCGTCGATCGGGTCGATCACCCAGGTGGCCGGGCCGGGCGTGCCGCCGCCCTCCTCGCCCAGGATGGCGTCGCCGGGGAAGGCGCGGGCGATCTCGCCGCGGATCAGCGCTTCGACGGCCAGGTCGGTCTCGGTCAGGAAATCCTGCGGGCCCTTCATCTCGAAGCCTGCCGTTTCGCGGGCGGCGAAGCCGTCGCGGGCGCGGGCGGGGTGCCGACCGTGCTGGTGCGCGGCTCCGGGCTGTCGCCGCTCGATGCCGCCTTCATTCTCCTGGCCTGGTCGGCGGTCACCGTCCTCTCGGCGCTCGGCGCGCGGTTCCTGCCGGCATGGCTTCCGGCGCGCAGCCGCACGGTCCTGTCGCTCGGCGGCTGCATGGCTGCGCAGCTCCTGCTGCTGCTCGCCGGGAACGGCACCGGCTGGGCCGCCGTCCTGCCCGGACTGTTCCTGGCGGGAGTGTCGAACGGCATCCTGAACGCGTCGCTCGGCCATGCCGCTGTGGAAAGCGTTCCGCCCGAACGCGCCGCCATGGGATCGGCGGCCAACAACACCGCGCGCTATCTCGGCTCCGCGATCGGCATCGCGCTGATCTCTCTGATCCTGGCAGGTGCGGGCGACGCCGGCTTCTTCCGCGGCTGGCACGAAGCGGTGCTGGCCAGCGCGGCCTTCACCCTGGCGGGCATCTGCGCCATGCTGATGCCGGACGGGGACGCCGGACGGCAGCCTGAGCCGGTCCGGAAGCGACCGTTCTGCCTCCGGCCACGGCAGCGGCCCGGCGCCGGGCCACGGTCGTGGCAACGACCCCGTGGCGCAGCGCGATCGCCTCGATCCCGAGCGCCAGTTCCGCCGCCGCCAGGAAGGCATCGCGGCGCAGCGCCATCGGCACCGTGCCGGCATGGCCCGCCTCGCCGGTGAAGCTCATCCAGGCGCGGGTCGATCCCGCGATTCCGGTGACCACGCCGACGGGAAGCCCGGCGCGGTCGAGCACCGGTCCCTGCTCGATATGCAGCTCGACATAGCCGAGGAAATCCGAGGGCTTGCGCGCGGCATCGAGCAGCCGGTCCGGGTCGAGCCCGTACTCCGCCACCGCCCGGCGCAGGGTGATGCCGTCGTGGTCCACCGCATCGAGCGCGCCGGCACGGGTCTGGCCGCTCAGCGCCAGGCTGCCCGCGACCGAGGTGCCGAAGCGCACGCCCTCCTCGTCGCCGAAGCAGAGGATCTCGACCGGGAAAGGCAGGTTTTCCGGCCCGACCTCCTCGATGGCGCCGAGCGCCAGCACGATGCCCATCGGGCCGTCATAGATGCCGCCATCCGGCACCGTGTCGAGATGCGAGCCGAGCGCCAGCGCCGGGCCCGCGCCGGAAGGCCCGGCCGAGCCCTGCGCCGGGTTGGCCGTCCTGCCCGGGCTGGCCGACTCGCACATCCATCTCGACAAGACGCTCTGGGGCCTGCCCTTCGAGGCGCATGCCCGCGGCGGAACAGTGGCGGAACGCATTGCGCTCGAACGCGCCCGCCGTCCGGCGCTGCCTCCGGTCTACGGTCGCGGGATGGCGCTGGCACGCCACATCGCGGCGCTCGGCACCACGCGGGTCCGCAGCCATGTCGACATCGACACGCAATCCGGGCTCTCGGGCCTCCACGACCTGCTGCGCCTGCGCGAGGCGCTGCGGGACCTCCTGGACATCGAGATCGTCGCCTTTCCGCAAAGCGGCATCCTGCGCGATCCCGGCACCGCGGCCCTCATGGACGCGGCCCTGCGCGAGGGCGCGGATCTCGTGGGCGGGCTCGATCCGGCGGGGATCGACGGCGATCCCGCCGCGCATCTCGACATCGTCTTCGGCCTGGCCGCGCGCCACGGCAAGGGCATCGACATCCACCTGCATGACCCGGGCGCGCAGGGGCTCGCCGAGCTGGAGGAAATCGCGCTGCGGACCGTCGACGGCCCTCTGGCAGCACCGGCGCCGCAGCGGCGCTGGCACATCCCGGTGGCCTTCGGCGGGAACCACGGCCCGCAGCTCGCCGAGGTGGCGGAGCTTGCCGGAACCCGCGAGGAAGAGGCCGTGCGCCAGATCTGCGCCGCCGAGCTCCGGGTGCTGGCGATCGGCTTCGCGCCCGGCCAGCCCTATATCGGCCTGCTGCCCGAGCGCTGGAACTTCCCGCGCATGTCGGCGCTGAACCCCGAAGTGCCCGCAGGCGCGCTGACCATCGCGGTGCGCCAGATCGTGATGTTCACCGCCGCCAGTCCCACCGGCTGGCGCCAGGTCGGGCGCGCCGCCTTCCGAAATTTCCTGCCGGGCCGCGAACCGCCGGTTCCGCTCCGTGCGGGCGACGCGATCCGCTATGTCCCGGTCTCCGCAGACGAGTACGAGACGCTGGCCGCGGCTGAGGACGGCCTCGGCGGCGCGACGCTGGAGGTCCTGGGATGAGCGCGCTCGAGATCCTGCGCGCCGACGGGCTGCTGAGCGTGCAGGACGGCGGACGGCCCGGACATCTGGCGCAGGGACTGTCGCCCAGGGCCGCGCCGCCTCGAGCTGGCCGGCGAGGGAATAGAGCAGCTCGTCGCGGCCATAGGCGGCACCGAACTGCACGCCGACCGGCAGGCCGCCTTCGGTCCAGCAGAGCGGCACGCTCATCGCCGGACAGCCCGAGGCGTTGAACACCGCGGTCAGCGGCGCATGCGCCCAGAACCGGTCGAAGAAGGCGCCAGGCTCCAGCCCGTCCCCGGCGAGCCAGCCCAAGGGCGGCGCGATCTGCGCCGTCGTCGGCGACAGGTAGATGTCGAAGGCGGAGAAAAACCGGCCCATGGCACGGCTGGTCTGGTGCAGCAGGCTGACCGCGCCGAGGTATTCCGTGCCGGAGATGGCTCCGCCGCGGCGCACCCATTCGGCATTGACCGGCTCGAGCAGCGCCAGCGGATCCGCGATGCCGCGCGCGGCGGCGAAACCGGCCACGCCGCGGGCCACCGAAACGGCGGAGACGGTGAACCAGGCGGCCTTCAGCGCGGCGTTGTCATAGTCCGGCCGGGCGGTCTCCACGTCGTGGCCGAGATCCCGGCAAAGCTCTGCCGCGTCTTCGGCGGCTGCGCAGCGTCAAGTCGATCTGCGACCGGGCCAGCGCATCCCGCAACACCGGCGCAATCTGCGAAGCTTCACTCAGATTGTGCCAAAGGCTTCTGCTTTCATCCGAAAACGCGCTAGCGGCTACCGCAAGAGCGCGGTCCGGCTGGCCTTCGGAAAGCTGCTGGCGTGCCATTTGCGCTGCCAGCCGGGACCAGCCAGTCTGGCGGCGGCGAAGCTCCGTTTCTGCGGTCGTCAGCGCGGCGTCCGCGCGGTCCACCTCTTCGGCCAATTGTCGGTTTGCTATCTTAAGTCGCTCGTTTGCGGATGTCAGGCCTTGGTTTGCCATTCGGGCAGCCTGCCAGTTGAGGAACGCTGCCGCCCCAAGTCCCGCGGCCGCCACGAAAGCGGCCGCCGCGACCTGCAGAAGGAGCCTGCGGCGACGATCCGCCCGGCTACGTGCCTCTTCCAGCTCAGTTCGCCTCGCTTCGGATTCCTGCTGGCGCAGTTTCTCGGCGTCGAGGCTAGCGTCGATAAAGACACGGTCTACCGTCGAAAGATCGTCGCCCCGGGTGCTTCGCCACTGGCCCGCTGTCTCGCCTACGAGGCCGGGGATGTCGGCCTGGCGCTGAAGGAGCTGGGCATCGCCAAGGGGGTCCTGGAGCAGCAGCGGGCCGAGGGGCTGTCGGCCTTCCTGCCGGCGGCGCCCGAGGGCTGGAGCCGCGAGCTGACCACCGAGCTGACGGCGGCGATGCCGATGCTGGGCGGCGGCAGCAGCATCGAGGCGACCTATGCCTCGGCGCAGGAAACCTTCCGGATCACGCTGATGGGCGACAACCCGATGGTGCTGACCATGGCGCCGTTCCTCGCGCAGCCCGAGATGGCGCCGGCCTATGGCGGCAAGCTCCACCGCGTCGGCGATGTCCATGTCCTCGAGATGGACGGGTCGCTCAGCGCGCTGGCCGGCAACCGCTACCTGGTGCAGGCCGAGGGCGCACCGGTCGAGGTCATGCTGCCGCTTCTCGCAGAGATCGATTTCGAGGGTCTGGCCGGCTACATGCAGTAGCGCTGCCGCCGGACGCCCGGACGGCGCGCGGGGCGGATGCGGCGCCGTGCGGAAGGCCTGGCCGGCGCCTCCAGTGCCGGGGTGTCGGGCATGTCCCGCAGCAGCCCGGGCGGCCGAGGTGCTGGCCCGTGCGCGGGCCGCGGGGACGGATATCAGTGCCGAGACCTGCCTGCACTACCTGCTGCTCGACGAGGACGACCTGGTGCGGATCGGCAATGTCGCGCGCTGCGGACCGCCGCTGCGGCCCGCGCCGATGCTGGCGGCGCTCTGGGGGCACGTGCTGGCCGGGGGGATCGACATGGTGGCCTCGGATCACTGCCCCTATCCGCCGGAGGACAAGGCCGCCGATCTGCCGGTCTGGCAGGCCGGAATGGGGCTGACGGGCGTCGAGACCAACGTGCCGCTGCTGCTGAGCGAGGGGGTGCTGGGCCGCGGCATGGCACCGGAGCAGTTCGCGCGGATGACGGCGGAGGCGCCTGCACGGCGTTTCGGGCTCTGGCCGCGCAAGGGCGGGATCCGGGTCGGTGCCGATGCCGATCTGACGCTCTGGGATCCGTCGGGCGAGGCGGTGGTCTCGGGCGCGGGGTTCCGCGGGCGGGCCAGGTTCTCGGCTTTCGAGGGACGGAAGATGCGCGGGCGGCTGGTCGCCACGCTGTCGCGCGGAGAGGAGGTGGCGCTCCAGGCGGTCTGCGACATGGCAGCGGCTTCGGGCGGGGCCAGCGAAGGCTGCCTGGCCAGGCAGGCGACGTCCAGCGCGACGTCGACGCCTCGGGACCGGGCTGCCCCTGCGGCGGCCTCCAGATCATCGGCCAGCAGCGAATACAGGGCGCCGATGGCGGGGGCGCGGGCAGCCGAGAGCATGTCGGCAAGACGTCCGACATCGGACAGCATTTGTTCCAAAAGCATCCTCTCGAACCCTTCCTCCGCGTTTTCCAGCAAGGTTTCGGTGCCGAGCTGCAATGCGGTCAGCGGGCTGCGCAGGTCATGGACCAGATCCCTGAGTTCGGGCCTGTGCCGTGCGACGGCTGCGGCCAGTGCGGCGAGCAGGCCGGCTTGGGGCGGAGGCGGAGAATGCGTGTTCACGTGACCTGCCGACAGTGTCGGTCGCGGCCGCAGGGCCGGACCGGTTGCGGAACGGGCGGGCGGGGCAACGGTTCTGCTGCAGGTCCGGCTGGGGCCTGGCCGCGCTGTCATTCTGGCAGGCGGGCCGGACGGTCAGGCTCTGTCGGCCCGTTCGCTGGGTGCGCGATGCGCTCCGGGTGTCTGGGGCGGGCGAGAACCTGGCGGCACGGGTGCTCGCGGCGGCGGGGCTCGACGGGGCGGCGATTGCCGGGGCGGATGCCGCGATCGGCCAGAGGCAGGAGGCGCTGGCCATCCATGCCTTTGCCGAGCAGATGGGCAATCCCTGTTTCGCGGCCGAGCTGGGGCTGAAGATGCCGGGGCGGACCAGCACCATCGTCAGCTATGTCTTCCACGGATCGCGCAGCCTGGGCGACGCGATGGCGGCGGCTGCGCGGCTCCTGCGGCTGACCCGGCCGGGACTGCACATGGAGTTCCTGCGCGATGGCGATGCCGGGGCCTGGGTCATCCGCAGCCTTGATCCTTGGGTGCTCCAGCTCCCGGCCTATCTGGAATTCGCGGTCTCGGCGGTGATCGCCGATTTCCGCCTGGCCACGGGCGCCGCGCTGGTGCCCGACAGCGTGGCGCTGCCAGCGGCGGCGCGCGGCCATGAGGAGCGGCTCTCCCGCCTTTGGGGCTGTCCGGTGGAAATCGGCGACGGCCGGCTGATCCTGCGCTTCCGGCCCGCATTGGTCGGCAATCACCTCCGCCAGCGCCGCGGCGATCCCGTCGGTGTTCAGCGGCCAGTCCGGGCCGAGCCCCAGCCGGTCGGACAGCAGATGCGCCTTGCCCGGCCCGGCCTTCACCGTCACCCGCCCCGCACGGCGGTCAAGCGACGTGACCTGCACCGAGACCGGCGGTCCGTCGGGGTTCGCGACCGTCACGCGCGATCCGCTGCGCAGCTTGGTTTCCTGCGGCGGGAAGGCATAGCTGCGCAGGAAGGAGCGCTTCTCCGGCTCGACCGGCCCCGCAGCGGACAGCAGCCCGAGCGCGTCGAGATCCCCGGCAAGGTCCTCGCCCTCCTTCGCCGCAGCGTCGAAGACCGCCCATTGCCCGGGCTTCTGCTCGCGCCCGTGGAACAGGCCGAGATTGAGAAGCAGCGCGGCATGCTCCGGCGCATGCCCGGCCGCCGCGATCTGCGCGTCAAGCGCGTCGCGCGCCAGATCCGGTTCCTCGGCGGCCGGCACGTCAGCAACGGCCCGCCAGGGCATCTCGGGGCGGATCGACAGCAGCCAGCCGCGGGCGACAGCCGTGCCGGGGCGCAGCCCCATGGCGGCGGCCGCCTCTGCGGTCAGGCCCTGCCCCAGCGCCGTGCCGGGATGCACGACCTCCGCGCCGATCCGGGCAAAGCCGTCATCGGCCAGGTCGCCGAGCCCGATGGCGCGGAAATAATCCGCATCCCAGCGGCTTTCATGCGCCAGATAGGTCCATTTGCAGGTGACCGTGCAGGCCGAGCGCGCCGTCGCGCCGCTGGCCTTCCAGGTCAGGAAATCGGTCAGGTCGAGGAAATGCGCGGCCGCGGCATAGACCCCGGGACGGTTCTCCTTCAGCCACAAAAGCTTCGGCGTCTGCATCTCGGGCGAGATCCGGCCGCCGACATAGCGCAGCACGTCATGGCCGCCCGCGTTGATCCGCGCCGCCTGGCCGAGCGCGCGGTGGTCCATCCAGACGATGATGTCGCGCTCGGGATGATCCGGATCGCCGACCGGCAGCCCGCCCGCGGGCCCCATCACCGCCAGCGAGCAGGTCGCGTCGAAGCCGAGGCCCCGGACCTCCGCCGGATCGGCCCCGGCCTCGGCATCCCCGGTGGCGAGCCTCTCATCGCGCGCTGCTTCTCCAGGCGGGCGGGAGCAGCAAGGACCCGGGCTGCCATTGGCCAGGTCGCCATGGGACAGGTCCGCGCTCGCTCCGAGCCTCCGGCGCCTTGGCGGGAATGCGGGCCGGGGGCGGCTGCGTCAGCGGGGCAGGGCGAGCGGGTCGACCAGCGCGACCGCCTTGATCCGGGTGATGACCGTCTCGCCCGGGGTCAGCTGCAGACGGTCCCAGGACAGGCGCGAGATCCGCGACAAGATCACGCTGCCCTCTCCGCCCCCGCCCAGAGCCAGCCGCACGGTCATCTGGGTGTCTCCGGCGGGCGTGCCGCCGAGGATGCGGGCCGGCAGGGCGTTGAGGATCGAGGTGTCGTCGGGCGGCAGGCGGCCAAGGCTGACATCGCGTGCCGCGATCCGCAGCCGCATGCGGGTGCCGGCGGGGCCGAGTTCGCCCGGCACCAGCATCCGTCCGCCCGGCACGTCGACCTCCGACAGCCCGTAGAGCGGCCCGTAGCACCGCACTTGGCCGTCGAGCACCGCGCCCGGTTCGCGCTCGCCGAGGCGCTGGAGGCGACCGGGCTCGCGTCCCGGGCCGACGATCTGGCCGGCGGGCTGACCACCTATGACCGCCGTGTGCTCGACATCGCGCGCTGCATCCTCGGGCGGCCGAAGCTCATCATGTTCGACGAGCCCGGCGGCGGCATGTCGCGCGAGGAGACGCGGCGCCTCGGCCTCCTCCTGGCACAGGTGCCGGAGCTGTCGGGCGGCGCGGTCACGCTGGTCATCGACCATGATGTCGAGCTGATCCGGGATATCTGCGAGGAGACGCTGGTTCTGGATTTCGGCCGCCGGATCGCCTTCGGCCCGACCGCCGCGGTGCTGGAGGACCCGAAGGTGAAGGCGGCCTATCTGGGCATCGGAGACGTGGAATGACCCTGACAGTGACGGATCTGACCCTTCTGTCCGGAGCGAAACCGGTGGTCGACGGCGTGTCCCTCGAGGTGCGCCCGGGCGAGACCACCGCGGTGCTCGGCGCCAATGGCGCGGGCAAGTCGGAGCTCTGCCTCGCCATCGGCGGCGCGCTGGCCGCGGCCTCGGGCGGCGGTGGCGCTGATGCAGGACGGCCGGGTCACCGCCGCGCTCTTCGCGGCGCCGGAGCCGGTGCAGGCCGCGCGCAGCCATATCGTCGGTCAGCTCGGCATCGACAGCCCGGCGCTGATGCTTGCCGGGCGGCCGGGCGAGGACCAGCCCGACCAGGGCGCGATCATCTGCTCGTGTTTCTCGGTCGGCGTGAACACGATCATCGATGCCATCGAAAAGGGCAACCTGGCAGATGTCGAGGCGATCGGCGCGGCCTGCCGGGCCGGGACCAATTGCGGGTCCTGCAAGGCGGAACTACGTGCTATCCTGACAAGCACACGCCAGCAGGAGGCTGCCCAGTGACCCTCGCCCCCCTCGTCCGCGCCCTCGGCCGCGGACCCGGACGTTCCCGCAACCTCGACCGCAAGGAAGCCCGCGAGGCCATGGCCGCGATCCTCGACGGATCGGCCGCGCCCGAAGCGGTGGGCGCGCTGCTGATGCTGATGCGCTACCGCGGCGAGACCGGCGACGAGATCGCGGGATTCGTCGATGCGATGCGGGCGCGGCTGGGGCCCTGGCGACCGGCGAGGTCGAGCCGCTGGCCTATATCTCCGACGAGCCGGGCGCGCTGGAAATCGCCGCCGATGCCGGGATCGACACGCTCGGCGAGTACGTCGCGGCGATGAAGGACGACCCGATGGCCTTCCTGAACGGCAACGATCCGCAGGGCGGCAATTCCTTCGTCTTCGCCAACGTGATCCCGAAGGGGCTGGGCATCGACATGATGAAGCTGCCCTATCCCGGCCACGGCCCGACCGTCACCGCGCTGCTGACCGGCGAGGTGCAGACCGCCACGCTGCCGGTGCCGCCGGTGCTGGAACATGCCAGGGCGGGCACGGTGAAGATCCTCGGCATCGCCGCCGAGCAGCGCCACCCGCAGCTGCCCGACGTGCCGACCTTCAGGGAGCAGGGCCATGACGTCGTGGTCGGCGATTTCGTGATGATCGTCGGCCCGAAGGGCATGCCGGACGAGGTCAAGGCGAAGCTCTCCGAGGGCATCCTGGCCGCCGCCCGCAGCGAGGGCTTCGCCGCCGCCGCCGCCGGGAACGGCATGGTGCTGCGCCCCGGCGGCGCCCCCGGCCGTCTGCGAGTGCCTCGGGCTCCGCCCGGATAGGCCGCTGCAGCCCCTGATAGGGCAGCAGGGCGTTACGACTGACGGTCACGCCTTCGGATCGTTCCAGCGAAATGGTCGGCGTGTTCAGGACGACCGGGGCATCGGGAAGGTCAGGTGACGGCAGCAGCAGATTGCCGACGATCTCCACGTCCCGCGCATCGCCGAAATAGATCCCCCATACATGGCGATTGACGATTATGTTGTCGGTAACGCGTATGCGGGTTGCCAGGCTTGCGGCGTTTTTCACATTCTGCATGTGGCCAAAGATCGTCTGGGTCCACGGCTCTCCCGGACCTTGGTGAAACAGACAGCCGCGAATTTCGAGTCCGTCTATCCCCCGATCCGCTCGCCCGGCCCAGTACTGGATCATGTCCGGATGGTCGCGGTGCGGAGATGCCTCGGCAAGCCAAGGGCGAAAGCTGTGGAAATGGCATTCGGCAATTGTCAGATCGCTGCTGTCGATCAGGTTCACCCCCTCGCGGGCCCGGTCGACCTCGATCCCCAGCAGGCGGACGCCGATCGGCGGCACGGTTGCGACGAATGCCGGCGGCATCCGCGTGCTGCGCCACGGCATGACCCGCGCCAACGTGCTGGGGCTCGAGGCGGTGCTGGCCGACGGGCGGGTGATCTCGCGGCTTGGCAAGCTCGCCAAGGACAATTCCGGCTTCGACCTGAAGCAGCTCTTCATCGGCTCCGAGGGAACGCTGGGCATGATCACCCGCGTGGTGCTGCAGCTCCAGCCCGCCCCGGCCGAAACCACGCTGGCGCTGGTCGCGCTGCCCAGCCATGACGCGGCGCTCGACTGCCTCGTCTCGGCGCGCGCGGCCTTCGGCACCGGGCTCGTGGCCTTCGAGGGCATGTGGCCGGATTACTGGGACTACGTTTGCCATGAGACCGGCCATGTCCGCCCGCCGCTTGCCGGGCGCCACGGCTTCTATGCGCTGGTCGAGCTGGAGCTCGGCCGGGGCTGCGACGCGGATGCGGTCGAGGCGTGGCTCGGGGGGTGCATGGAAGAGGGCACCGTCGAGGACGGCGTGCTGGCGCGGTCGCTGGCGGATGCGCAGGGGCTCTGGTCGCGCTGGTCGGGATCGGCGCGCCGCAGCTGCGGCCCTGGATCGCGGACGGCCAGGTGGTGCCGCGCCGGATCGTGACCGTCACGCTGTCGGCCGATCACCGGGCGGCCGACGGGCGCGTGGCCTCGCGCTTTCTCGACGCCTTCCGAACCTTCACCGAACAGCCGGAGACGCCATGACAGAGGACCAGATCCGCACCGCCTATATCGACGCGCTGGTGGCGACGGCGCCGGATATCGACCCGGAGGAACTCGGTGACGAGGACCATATCCAGGACGACCTGGAGCTCGACTCGATGGATGTGCTGAACTTCGCCGCCGCGCTGCACGAAAGGCTGGGCGTCGACATTCCCGAGGCGGATTACCCGCGGATCGCCACGCTGGCCACGGCGCTGCCCTATCTCTCGGCCGCGGTGGCCTGATCCGGCCCGACGACGCGGGTGCCCTCCGACAGCGTGTCCGGCGGGTGCAGAACCACCTCGGCACCCTCGGCCAGCCCGCCGAGCAGCTGCGCGAACTCCGCGTTGCGCGCGCCGACGCGGATGCGGTGCAGATCTCCAGCTCTTCCTGCGTGTAATGGCCCGCGACATGGCCGGGCAGCATGCCCGAATAGGCCGCCGCCGGACCGGGATTGACCAGCGTCAGCCGCACGCCCGGCACCGGCGCCATGCCCCAGCGGCGCAGCAGCAGCGCATGGGCATGGCCGCCGCCGATCAGGACGAGGTCGCGCACAAGGGGATGGGCTGGCTGCATCTGGGCCTCCGTTCGTTTCCGGCCCTGCCTCTAGCCGACAGTCCCGTCCGCCGGAAGCCGCGCGCGCATCTGCCGCGCGGCTTCCGCGACGTTGTGAATTTTTGTCGCGGAAAGCCTTTCGTTATAGCCGGGAAAGGTAAAGCCAACTAGCCAATCCGGGATGTTCTGACCATGAAGCGGGCTCCGGCCCAAGGGTTCGCCCGATGCAGACGGCTCCGTCCCGGCGGGAAAGCACCGTCTTCGGGCGGCCCCTTCATGGTCATCGGCAAGGAAAACAGCACGCCGGCGGCCGGGACCGCCGGGCAGCAAGCAAATGCGGGAGACTTGCATTGAGACTTGGGTTTTTGGTTGGCGCGGCACGAAGGCGCCGTCGAGCGCGGTCGCCACCGAGGCGGCGTCATGGCCCCGCTCCTCCACCAGCGCCGCCAGGGTCGCGGCCCCGGTCGTCACGCTTTCGCCGTTCAGGTCAATGCGCATGGGTGTCCTCCCGGATGTCGGATTGGATGAGATCGGCGGCCTGCCGCGCCAGAACGGGCGCCATCAAGAAGCCGTGGCGGTACATGCCGTTGACATGCAGCCGCCCGTCCCGCCGGATCACGGCGGGCAGGTTGTCGGCAAAGGCGGGGCGCAGCCCGGCGCCCAGCTCGAGGATCCGCGCCTCGGCAAATCCCGGATGCAGCGCGTAGGCGGCCGAAAGCAGCTCCATCGCGGCGCGGGCGGTGACCGGGCCGGGATCGTCGCGCTCCACCATCGTGGCGCCGATCATGAAGACATTGCCGTCGCGCGGGACGATGTAGCAGGGAAAGCGCGGATGCAGGAGCCGCACCGGCCGGGCCAGCGACACATCCGGCGCCTCGACCAGCAGCATCTCGCCGCGCACTGCGCGCAGGCCCGCGAGCTCCGCAGGCGCGGGGCAGCCGGATCCGCATCCCGGCCGTTGCCGTGCCCGGAGACGCGGGCGGAAATCCGTGGCAGCCTTCCCGCAGGTCGGCCCCGCCGGAAACAGCGCGTCGCGTCACGCGCAAAGGCGTGTCCATCCGGCGCGCGCCCGGCCGGACCATGTCCTGCTGCCGCCGGCATACGCGGCGACCGTGACAGGCCCGAGGGAAGACGATGGGGCCGATGCCGGCGGCGCGTCACGGAAGTTTCGCCCCTCCGACATTCCCCCGCCACGCAGGGCAAGCAGGGTCGGCGGACCAGAAAGGAACGCCCATGCCCGAGCTCTCCGTCAGAAACCTGCGCCTGTTCCGCGGCGAGACCCGCCTCGAAGGCGTGTCGCTGGAGGCGGCCCCGGGCGAAATCCTCGCGCTCGCGGGTCCGGCAGGCGGCGGCGCCGGACTGCTGCTGCAGGTTCTCGCCGGGCGCTACCGGCCCGATGGCGGGCGGATTTTCTGCGATGACCGCGATGTCACCGAGCTTCCGGCACGCCGCCGCGGCATCCGCATGCTGCCGCTGACGCCCGTCCCGGCGAGCGCGCCCGGGCGCAGCTCGGGGCCCTGGCGCAGGAAGGCGGGGCGGAGCTGCGCCAATCCCATGCCCGGATCGGACTGCGCCTGTCCCGGCAGGTCGGCCGCTACGCCCTTGTCCGGCAGGAAACGAGTGTCCCGATAGCGGCACCGCGACTTCCCGGACGACCTGCCGCCCCCTGATGAGCCATCTCATCCAGCTATTGATGCAGCATTTTTAGGCTAACAACCAAATTGTCGCCCTCAAAATGCGCACAATCCTGGCGCAAACGGTTCGCAGCAGGCGAAAGATGCAGAACAGAAATTTATTTCTGTACAAACAATAATTGGCGCGTTCTTTTTCGGGAAACGATCGGCACAGACTTGGCAAACGCCCTGACAAGGGGGCGAACGCAACGGCTTTGCCATTGAAACAGAACGACAAAGCTCCGGCATCCAAGCCGGACATCCCGGACCAGGGGTCCCCGGCAGGACCCGAACCACAGCCTGGCCGGAGGCGGCGGCGCCGTCTGCGGCCCGAACGACACAGGGAAACCGAGGGGCGCTCCGGCGCCACCTTGCGGCGCAGCGCCAGGCCGCCGAGCGGCGCGAGGAACGGGGTCCTCCCTTGGGAGATCAGGGCGAGGCTGCGGCGCGCGCGGGTCATTGCCACGTAGTCGAGACGCCGTGGCGCATCGGCATCCTCGCCCTCGGAGGGCCGCTGCCAGCCGCCGTCCAGGATCACGACATGGTCGAATTCCAGCCCCTTGGCGCGATGCGCGGTCAGCAGGAGCAGCCCGCGCTGCTCGCCCCGCGTGTCGCGGGCCCATTCGCCGAACCATTCCACCAGGTCGGGCACGGGCATCGTCTTGGTTCCCAGCTCGTCGGCCAGCGCGGTGATGCCCTCGGCGATGAGGTCGGTCCAGCGGTTCGGCTGCTGCTCCTGCAGCAAGCCGAGCAGCGCGGCGATGCCGCAGAGGCGGGAAGGCTCGCGGCGCATGGCGGCAAGGAAGGCCTGCATCTCGCGCATCCGCCAGAGGCCGGGCGGGGTCTCGCTGGCCAGTTCGGCGGGGATGCCACGGGCCTCGGCCAGGGCGCGCAGCGGGCCCGACAGCGTCTTCCCGGGGCTCGGCGGCGAGGGGCTCGTGGCCGGGGCCGATGCGGAGATGCCGCGGATGGCGGGGACCCGTCCCGCGCCGCAGCCGAACCCGCTGGCGGTGATGGACCATTCCGCGGTGCCGCCGGTGGCGGGCGAGGCCTATGATCTCCGGCTTCCTGCGCTCGATGCCGACGGCATTGCCGAGGTCGGCGTGAAGCTGCCCTATGTGGCGGTGCCGACCGGAACCTATGCGGGCTGGAACCTGCGTGCGGAGGGCTTCGCTGCAGGCGAGCTCTGCAGCCTGACCGGCAGCTTCGTGCCCTTCCCCGCAGGGGCCATGGCGGAAGACGGCCGCGAGCCGCTTGGCGACCGCTATGCGGACGAGGCAGCCTACCGTGCGGCCCTGCGCCAGGCCGCCGAAGGCCTTGTCGAAGGGCGGCTGATGCTCGCGGGCGATATTGACCTCGTGCTCGACGCGGCCCCGCCGCTGGAGCCGGCCGCGCAGTAACGTCCCGTCCCCCGCCGCCCGCGGCGGGGGAGGGCGCGGGAGGGGGGCTCCGCCGCCAGCTGCGCCGCCAGCCGCTCCAGCGCGGCCCGCAAGGTGTAGAGCTCGTCGACATCCGCAGGGCGGAGCTTCAGCACGCGCCAGCCGGTATAGGGCACCAGCGTCACCAGCCCTTCCTGCGCCAGCTGGTGCAGCGCCGCCCGCAGCGTCGCCCGCGACAGGGCCATCTCCGCCGCCAGGTTGATCTCGGTGATCCGCTCGCCGGGCGCGATGGCTCCGGTGACCACCGCCTCGCGCAGCGCCTCAAGCGCCTGCTGTTCGACCGGCTTGCGCTCGATCTTCGGCAAAGCTTTCCGCGCCATCTTCCCGCTCCCCGCGATACCGGCGCCGTCCCCGCGGCGCGTCCGGGCGGGCGCTTGCCGCCCCTCCGCAGGCCTAGCCGGTTGCGGCAGGATTGTCGATTGCCGATTGTCGCCAATCTGTGTCAAGGTCCCGGCGACCGCAAGGAGACCGCGATGCCCCCGGCCCATCCCGCCCCGTCCCCGGACCCGTTCCGGAACCGCGCCCGCCTGACCGGCGCGGGCGATGCCGGGCTGCATCCCGGGCTGCGCGTCGAGCTGGTGCCGGTGCCGCGCGCCTTCTCGCTGTCGCAGCGCGAGGCCGATGTCGCGATCCTGGTCGGCCGGCCCGAACGCGGCCGCGCCGTGGCCACGAAGCTGACCGATTACAGCCTCGGCCTCTATGCCTCGCACCGCTATCTCGCCGCCGCCGGAACGCCCGGCTCCGCCGCCGACCTGAAAGGCCACCGGCTGGTCGGCAATGTCGAGGATCTGGTCGCCGCGCCCGGGCTCGACTACGTCACCGAGTTCTTCGGCGAGACCCGCCCGGCCATCGCGATCTCCACCGCCTTCGGCCAGCTCGAGGCGGTGCGCGGCGGCGCCGGGATCGGCGTGCTGCATGATTTCATCGTCGGCGACGATCCCGCGCTGGTGCGGGTGCTGCCAGCCATGTCGGTCACCCGCTCCTACTGGCTGGCCTATCACGAAAGCCAGCGCGCGCTGCGCCGGGTGCAGGCGGTGGTGGAGTTCGTCCGCGCCCAGACCGCCGAGGCCGGCGGCTGGCTCCGCCGCGACTGAGCGGCAACCTTGCCCGGCTGCCGCGGTTGCTGGCCATCTGAGGTCGGCGGCAGCCGCGCCACCCACGCCAAAAGGCCAGGAGCGGCCGGAAAATATCGCCGACCCGCCCAGAAAGGCGGAAACGGTTCCTCCAGTCAGACTATTTCAGCACCTTGCTAGACCTTCTTCTCGACGACGCGGTACATGCCTTCGGGCAGGTCGAGCGCGGCGCGCAGGTCCGAGATCTGCTCCATCGACAGGGTGATCAGGTTCTCCTGCCGCCGCACCGGGTCGTACTGGGCGATGGTCACGCAATCGTCGAGCGCGCTGACGATCACGTCCTCCTGCAGGTGCTTGTGGCCTTCGTCGACCAGGGTGACCACGGTGGCGTCGAATTCGTGCTCGATGGTGAACATGGGCTTGGCCTCCTGTTTGTCCCCTTGAGGCTAGCGCGGGCCAGGGCGGCTGGCCAGCCGCTTGCGCCTCAGGTGGCGGCGGTAGACCAGGGGCGCGATGACGCGGCCATAGGCCAGCTCCGCCGCCTGGCGCAGCCCTCGCCGCATCACGGCGCGGGGTGCCGATGCCCAGCAGCACCTGCGCGGCGCCGCCGCCGACCCGCCATTCGAGCCGCGTGACCGGCGACCGGCCGTCCTCGGGCAGATAGAGGATCTCGAGGATCAGCGCGTCGCCCGCATCGGATTCCGTGCCAGCCAGGGTCCAGTCGGCGGTGCCGAAGGCCTCCGGCACGGTCGGCGGCAGCACGCCGTCGCCCGCGAGCGCGGCGAGGATCTCGTCCTTCAGCGCCGCGATGGCGCCCGCCTCGTCCAGATCGGTCCCGTGGACCTCGTTCCAGGTCTCGGCAAAGCTCTTGCCCGCCGGGCCGCCCCCGAAATGTTCGCCGCTCATGCGTCGTCCCCCATGAAGATGTAGTTGGCCCGCTTGCGGAAGACCTCGCCGCTGGCGGCGTCCGATGCGGTGGTGCGGGCAGTGAAGACGCCGAGCGGCAGCGCGGCGGTGGCCGCGGCCGTCATGCTGACCTCGTAGAGCCCGCCGCCGAGCGACCGCACATCGAGCGGCCATTCCGTGCCGCTGCGCTCGTGCCAAAGCCCGGCCGTCACCGCTCCTGGCCGCGGCCCAGCCGGAGCGGGTGCGCGGCTTGGTGGCCCTCGACTCGCTGGTGCCGGAGCCTGCGGGCGAGGATGTCGCCGCAACCCTGCGGGCCTTCATCGAGGACACCCGCAAGCAAACCGCCCGGCCACCGAGGACCTTTGCCGGGCCGCAGGACTACATCCGGCGGCGCTGCGGACAGGGAAATTCGCGCCGCACCGCCGAAGCTCTGGCCGAACGCGCGCTCGAGACGCTCCCGGAGGGCGTGCGGATGCGCGGCGACCGGCGCCTCTTCGCAAGTTCGGCGGTCAAGCTGACACGGCCCCAGATCGAGGCGGTCCTGCGCGCGATCGGCTGCCCGGTTCTCAACATCTGGGCGGAGCGCGGCATTCTGGCCTCCCGGCCCGCCGTGGCGGAGCTGGCGCGGCTCGGCCAGGCGCTGGTGCCGGATCTCGAACGGCTGGAGATCGCCGGAGACCATCATTTCCATCTCGATCCGGCCGCGGCGGCGGCCATTGCCGCCGCGATCGGCGAGTTTCTCGGCCGCCGCGGCCTGGGATCGCCTCGGCGGTCGCGCCGCCGAGCGCGGCCACCGCCGCCGCGTCGAGCGCGGTCGCGGCAAAGGCGAAATTGGCGAGGTAGCCGCCGAAGGTCTCGCCGTCATTGTCGGCGAGGATCAGGAAGCCCTCGGGCCCCACGGTGAACCGTCCGGTCTCGACGACCTGCGTGCCGGCAAGGGCGCCGTCGATGTATTTCGACAGGACCGAGCTGCCGTCGCCCCGGTCCTCGACGGCGAAGGCCAGCCGCACCCAGGCATCGGCGGCGACCGCGCCGTCATACTGGCCCGAGATGCCGATGCCGAAGCTGCCGTCGCCGTTCAGGAACAGCTCGGCATCGTCGCCGTTCTGCGTACCGAACTGGGCCAGGCCGCCATAGCCCGACTGGCCTGCCGGGATCAGCAGATCGTAGACCAGCGTGAAGCTCGTCGCCGCGGCCGCAAGGCCCGGATCCACGACATGCCCGCCCGCCGCATCCGCCGCATCGAACTGCAGCACCGGGCGGCCCGGTTCCCCGAGGCCCGCCGCCGCCGCGGTCGTCACGGCCCGCCCTCTCCCGGACCCTCACCCGCGCGCCGGTCCCGGCCGGGCGCCTGCCTGCTGCCGCGGCACCATGGGCAGGAGCCTGCCGGTCCGGCATCGCGCAGTTGACTTGGCGGCGCGGCCTTCCGAGAAGGGGCAAAGCACGCTGCGCTGCGGAACCTTTTCCCGCGCCCGGCGTTTTCCCGCGGGCCCGTCGCCCAGACGATCCGCCAGACCTGAACCAGAGCCTGACGCAAGAGAAGACCTGAAGATGATTCCATTGTTCGGCATGTCCTGCCGGGAAGCTCCGGCAGCAGCCGTTCCCCCCGTCCCTCTTTCCTGCCGCCGTCCGGGAGCCGCCGCATGAGACCGATGCTCCTGCGGCTGCTGCCGGTCCTTCTGATCGCCCTCCATGTCACCCAGGCCCCGGCGCAGTCGCTGCTGCCGGGACTGCCGCAAGCCAGCCAGCAGGAAACCGCGCAGGACAGCGGTGGCAGCCAGGCTGACGGCGCCGCCGCCGGCAGCGAGCTCGACGCGCTGCTCGAGGTCCTGCGCGACGATGCCCGGGCGGCACCGCGCGCAGGATCACCCAGAGCACCGGCAGCGCCAGGAGCGCCGCGAGCAGCGCCGGGGCGGTGAATCCCAGGGGGCCGAGGGTCAGCATCAGCGGGTCTTCTCCATCGCGCCGTAGAGCCAGAGCAGCGCCGATTGCGCGCTCTCGCCGGTATGGTGGCAGGCGAATTGCCAGCCGGTCAACCGCGCCAGATCGGCCAGCCGCGCCTTGCGCTCGGCCAGCCGCTCCAGGTAGCGGCCGCGCAGGCTGGCAGCCTGCAGCGTCTCATGGGCGATCCCGCCGCCCATGCTCTCGAAGACGGTGCGGCCGTCGAAGGGGAAGGCCTCCTCCTCGGGATCGAGCACCTGCAGGAGCGCGCCGCGCACGCCGCGGTCCGCGGCCTGGGTCAGCGCCGCCTCCACCCGGTCCATCGGCCCGAGGAAGTCGGAGACGAAGAGCGCGCGGGATTTCGCCATCATGCCGCGGATGTCCGGCGCGCCGTAATCGCCGCCCTGCCCGCGCAGCAGGCCTTCGGCGATGCGCAGCAGCTGGCCCGGCCCGGCATCGACATCTGCCCCGGCCACGGAGGGCGGCCGGAACGAGAACCGCAGGCTTCCGGCCCCGGGCGGGGCCTCCAGCGACAGGCTGTCGCCGCGGGTGCCGCCGCGCAGGCCGATGGCGAAGTCGCCGGGCAGGCCGGTCCTGTCGCCATAGGAGAAGGCGATGTCGCCGTCGCGGCGCAGCTCCATCGAAAAGCTCGCGCGGATCTCGCCCGAGAAGCTGCGCACCCCGGCATATTGCACCGTGACCCGGTCCTCCTCGGCCAGCCAGATGACCTGGCCGCCATACTCCGTGGTCAGGTCGGCCCAGAGCGGCGCGATCGACCAGGCGGGGGCGCCCTCCATGCTGCGGATGTCATAGGTGCCGCGCGGCGTGCCGAAGCTCGCCAGCCCGTTCGCGGTGACGGTGAGCGTGTCGAAGCTGCGGCCGAAGAAGGTGACGGCGAAGGGCAGGTCGATCCGCTGGCTGCCTTCGTCGCCGAGGGCCAGCCGCTCGCCGCGGCCGGTCAGGTCGCGCCAGGCGGCGGCTTCTGGCGGCGGTGATCCTCGCGGTCGCGGTGAGCCACTGGCCGCGCCTCGCCCGCATCCTGCGCGCCGAGCTGAAGCAGGTGCAGGCCGCGCCCTTCGTCGAGACCTCGCTGGCGCTCGGCCGCTCGCGCCTGCATGTCGCGAGGCACCACATCCTGCCGCATCTGGCGCCGCAGATCCTGGTCGGCGGGCTCCTGATGTTCCCGCATGCGATCCTGCACGAGGCGGGGCTGACCTTCCTCGGCTTCGGGCTGGAACCCTCGCGCCCGGCGATCGGGGTGATGCTGTCCGAGGCGATGCGGCATCTCAGCGCCGGGCGCTGGTGGCTCGGGCTGTTTCCGGGCGCGATGCTGATGGCGATGGTGCTGGCCTTCGAGATGCTGGGCAGCGCGGCGCGCCGCCTTGCCAGCCCGCGCGAGGCGCAATGCTGAGCCTGCGCGGCCTTTCCGTCGGCTTCCGCCGCTATGCCGGACTGCTGCGCCGCGAGGAGGTGACGCGGCTCTCGGGGCTGACGCTCGATCTCCGGCCGGGCGAGGTGCTGGCGGCCGTCGTCTCGGCGATCTGCGGCCGCCCCGATCCGGCCCGCGCCGCCCGCGTGCTGGCCCATGCCATTAAGAAAGCGAGGGACGCATGATCCGCAACGTGCTCAGCATCGCCGGCTCCGACCCCTCGGGCGGCGCCGGCATCCAGGCCGACCTGAAGGCGATCTCGGCGCGCGGCTGCTACGGCATGGCGGCGCTGACCGCGCTGACCGCGCAGAACACCCAAGGCGTCACCGGCGTGCACATGGTGCCCGCCGAATTCGTCGCCGCCCAGATCGCGGCCGTCTTCGCCGATGTGCGGGTCGATGCCGTGAAGATCGGCATGATCGCCACCGCGGAGATTGCCGAAGCCGTGGCCGATGCGCTGAAGCCGCATGCGGGCATTCCGGTGGTGCTCGACCCGGTGATGGTGGCCAAGGGCGGCGCCTCGCTGCTGGCCGCCGAAGCGGTCGCCGCGCTGCGCACGCATCTGCTGCCCGTCGCCACCCATGTCACGCCGAACCTGCCCGAGGCGGCGGTGCTGCTCGATGCGCCCGAGTTCGCCGGTCTCCGCGTCGAGCGCGACCAGAACGGACCTCCGCCGCGTCACCACGCTCGAAGCTGCCAGCATCTATGCCGTCCGCCCGCTGGCTGCGGCCGGGCTGGGCCTCGTGTTCCTCGCGCTCGCCGGGATCGCCGCCGCCATCGCGGTCGGCACGGCACCCGAGGACATGCTGATCATCACCGCCACGGTCTTCGCCGCCTACATGGCGCTGAACATCGGCGCCAACGACGTGGCCAACAACATGGGCCCGGCGGTCGGCGCCAAGGCGCTGACCATGGGCGGCGCCATCGCGATCGCCGCGATCTTCGAAAGCGCGGGCGCGCTGATCGGCGGCAAGGAAGTGATCACCACCGTCTCGACCGGCATCATCGACCCGCCCGGCTACAGCGAACGCGCCATGCATGTCCGCGCGCTGATGGCGGCGGTGCTGGGCGCCGCGCTCTGGCTGAACCTCGCCACCTGGATCGGCGCGCCGATCTCCACCACCCATGCGGTGCTGGGCGCGCTGATCGGCGCCGGCATCGCCGCGGGGATGGAGCGAGGTCAGGACATGCCCGTTCGAGGCCGAGAGCAGGCCGCCGCCGCCGCCGACCGACTGGGCCAGCAGGCCGAAGGACCCGGTCCCGGACGTGGAGAGCGCCAGCGGCGTCTCCGCGGTCAGACCGGTCGTGTCGATGGCGCCGCCATTGCCGGCCGAGAGCCCCTGGTTGCCGAGGCGGACCGTTGCGGTCGGATAGATGTCGCTGTCGTCATTCGCGACATCGACCGAGCCGCCGCGGGCCAAGAGCCCGCCGCCCCCGCCCACCGACTGGAGCGCGACGGCATGGGCCTGTCCGCCCTGCGTCGCCACGATCTGTCTCCCCTCCAGAGCCTCGGCCGAGGACAGCGCGACGCGCCCGCCATTCCCGGCGCTGCCATTGGCGCTGATCGAGGTCAGGTTCGCGCCGAGCGTCAGGCTGGGCGGGGTGTAGTCATTCTCCGGGTCCTGCTCGTCGGCCGTCGAGCCGTCGGGCAGCACGGAGTTGTCGCCGCCGGTGCCGCCGCCGCCGCCCACCGACTGCGCAAGGCCAGCCGCCATGGCGGCGGACCCTTGCGAGGCAGGGGCCCAAGCCCGGATCCGCGGCGCAGGGCCAGGGTTCGGTCACCCTCGGCAGGTCCGGTAGGTCCGCGGCGGTGTCGAAGACCGGCGGAAGAAGCCCGGCAGCGGGACGGGACGGGCGGGCGAGAGAGTCCACGTTCGGGCCTTTCGGTTGGGCCGGGCCGGTCAGTCGCGCGGCTGCTGCGCCGCAGGCCGGACCTTCCAGTCGCCGACAAGGTGATGCCACCTATCATGGCGCGTGTAACAGAACAGCAACGCTTTGGCGTGGTGCATGGATAGCTGAGCGATTTCGTCAGATTTAAGCAGCCCGAGATGGTGCGCAGCGTGGCGGAAGGACGCACCATGGCCGGCGAAGACGGTCAGCTGCCCGGGCGCGCCCTGTTCGGCCATGGTTTGCCGCAGATGCGCCGCGACGCGGGCGCCGGCCTCCGTCAGGCTTTCGGCGCCTTCGAGCGGCAGCCGGTACCGGCTGTCGGATTTCCAGCCGGGCGGCGGCGCCGCATGAGCGCCGCGACAGCTCCGCCAGCGCGCCCGGCACCTCCGCGTCGCGCGCCGCCAGCTCGCGGATGAGCGCGAGATGCGCCTCTGGGCTGCGTCCGCTTTTCAGCGCCTGCCCGGTCAGCCGCGGCGGATTGCGGCCCTTCTTCAGCGCCTCGTGCGGCAGATGGTCGTTATAGACGACATAGCCGATGCCGTGGCGTTCGACGAACGCCGCCACCTCGCCGAACTGGTCGGTCAGATGCGTTTCCAGCCGGAGCTGGATCACCATGTCGGTCAGCAGATGCGGCCGCGCTTCCTCCAGCGCCACGGCCAGCTTCTTCGCGAAATCCGGGCTGCGCATGCCGCCTTCCCAGGACCAGAACTGCGCCAGCACCGCCGTGGTGATGCCGCTCGCCGCCAGTTCCGCGTCAAGCGCCGCCAGGCCGCGCCCCAGATCGGAGACCAGCCCGCGCCGCGGCGCCAGATGCCGCTCGAAGCCGTCGCCATGCAGGTCGATGATCCCCGGCAGCACGGTGCACCCGGGCAGGGCCACCTCGGCAGGCGTCCGGCACCAGCCTGCCTGCCGCAGGCGGTTGGCACGCCGGAGGTCTCGGCATTCCGCCCGGCAAGCTCGGCTGCGCATGTGACTTGCCGGTGGCGGCGAAGGTCCCGCCGCCGGACGAGACGGGCCAGGTCGCCAAGGCCGCTCTCCCTGTCGATGGCGATGCCATGCTGCGGGCCTGAGGGAGACGGCATGGCGCTGCCGCGGGGTGTCCCGGCAGGCGTTCTGCGGCAGCTTCCCTTCAGCAGTCAGTCGGATCGTCCGAGGTCTCCGGCGCAGATTGCGCGCGACGGGTCGCATCGTGGCTTCCGATGCGGGGACGGCACCGGAGGCTTGCACGGGACGGCGCGGCGAGCGGACGGATCCTGCCGCCCGACGGGCCTCCGTGCCAGCGGGGCGGGAACTCTCCAATCCGCCCCCGCAATTCCTCCCCGGGCACCGAGAGGCAGGCCGCCGGGCGTTGCGGTACCGTGTGCCCGGAGGGTCAGGGGCCTGCCGTCGGGCCAAGCGGTCGGGGCGCTGCGCGAGAGCTGGCTGGTCACGGACACGGCAGCGGTCGAGGTCTCGGGCGGGGTGCAGCTTCCCGATCCGCTGCGCTGCACCGCTGCTGCGGCGCCCAGCCGGAAGTTCCTGCCCGATTGCTGGCGGATGCAGCTCGACGCGCGCGCCGATGCGCTGGCGGTGGAGGATGTCCGTGCGCTCTGGCCGCCGGGCGTGGCGCCGCCTTCGCGCAAATGGGCGCTGGAGAATGTCCTGCAGGGCGATATCCGCGACGCGCGCCTGTCGCTCCGGCTCGATGCGACGGGCAAGCCCGAAATCGGGCTGACCTTCCGCTTTGCCGATGGCCGGGCGCTGCCGGTGCCGGGCCTGCCCGAGGTCGAGAATGCCGGGGGCTTCTTCTCGCTGCAGGACCATCAGCTGGCGGTGGCGCTCGACAGTGCGGGCATGACCGCGCCCGATGGCGGCGCCGTGGAGATTTCCGCCGGGCGGATCGGCAAGTCCGACACCTCGGACCGCGATGCGCCGCTCGAGGTCGCGGCCCGCGCCGAGGCCACGGCGTCCGCAGGAGGCCCGACACCGCGACCGGCGCCACCCCTCCGCACCGCAGGGGCGCTGCCCTGCCCCAAAGGCCGACCACGGCCCGAAGCCGCCCGGGCACTGCGACATTTCCCCGGCGCCCAGACCGGGCCGATATTCGCGATGCGGCCACCATGGCGGCCATGTCGGTCCTTGCCTGCTCCGACATCCGGCCTGAAATGCCCGAATCGCGGTGCACCCGAACGGGGCCATCTTGGCGTCGCCGCGCGGCCCTAGCCGGGTGCGGCGGACCGGCCCGCTCTTCGAGGAGCCGAAGGCGCTCTCCATCGGCGCGTTCCGCACCTTCGAATGGTCGCGCGAACCAGCTCGAACTCGCGGCAATCCCCCTTTCCGCTCATCGAGGCCGCGGCGTTCCAAGGCGCCGGCAGCCGTCCGCAATCGGCCGCGCACTGGCCTCCGCGGCCAGAATGACAGATGAGCCGCGGCGCCGACCGCAGGGTCTGCAGCGCCCTGCGCATCGCCTCCATGGCCGAGCTGCCCGCCAGCAGGCCGGGGCGGTCGACGAACAGCTCGGCCGAGAAGCCCGAGCCGTCGCGGGCCGCCTCGCCCAGCACGATGCCGGTGCCGTCATTGGTCATCCGTCCGCGCAGATCGACCTTCACCGCACCCAGCCGGAAGGGCAGCGCGCTGCCCTGCAGCGCCTCGTTCGCCTCGGCCAGCTTCGAGCCGAGCCCGCCGATCACCTTGGTGACCTCGGCCGGTTCCGACTGCGCCGCCTTGATCCGGGCGACCTCGTCCTCGGCCGACTCGGCGCGCTCGGTGGCAGTGCCGAGCTGCACCTCGAGGCTCTCGGCGCGGGCATTGGCCTGCACGAGTTCCGCCGTGCGCGTGCTGATCAGCTGGTCGCGGGCGGAAATCACGCTGTCTTTCTGCAGCAGGATGGCACGGAACTGATCCGCCTCGATCGAGGGCGTCCCGCGGACCACGGCCGGAGCGGCCGTCTCCGCCGCCGCGTCGCGCACGGTCAGCTCGCCGATCCGGCCCGGCACCGCGCTGTCGGCATTGATCACCAGCCCGCCCGCGCCCCGCGCGGCTTCGAGGCGCCGAGCCACCGCTTTCGGATCCCGCTGACCTTCAACGGCTGAGCCGGCCTCTGGAGCCTCCGCCGCCCCCGCGGTAAGACGGGGGCGAGGATCAAGGAGGCAGCATGGCAGAGCCCTTGCGCACAGACGCGCTGGTGATCGGCGCCGGCCCGGCCGGGCTGATGGCGGCCGAGATGCTGTCGGCAGCCGGGCATGCCGTGCTGGTCGCCGAGGCCATGCCGACGCCGGCCCGCAAGCTGCTGATGGCCGGGAAATCCGGTCTGAACATCACGAAGGACGAGCCGCCGGAACGCTTCCTTGCCGCCTATGGCGAGGGTGCGGGCCGGCTCACGCCGATGCTGGCCGAGTTCGGGCCCGCCGAGGTGCAGGACTGGATGCGCGGGCTCGGGCGCGAGGTTTTCGCCGGCTCGACCGGCCGGGTGTTCCCCAAGGAAATGAAGGCCTCGCCCTTGCTGCGCGCCTGGCTGGGCCGGCTCGCGGAACGCGGCGTGCGGCTGGAGACCCGCTGGACGGCAGGCGTCACCACTTCACCACTTTTTGAAGCAAGCTCCTTCATCGCGGCGAGAGCTGGCATTTGCGGGGCAAGCAGATTCTCCAGCTTGGCGTTCCCGTCTTCGAGCGTCTTCAGCCGCTTCGCCTCGGACACGGTCATGCCGCCGGACTTGGCATTCCAATCATAAAAGGTCTTCCGACATGCCGTGTCTGCGGCACAGATCCGCACACGTCGCACCGGCCGCGCGCGCGGCCAGGATGCCGATGATCCGCTCGTCCGTGAACCGCGTTTGCCTCATTGTCCGTCCTCAAGTTGGGCCGGTCTCTAATCGGCGGTGGAGGAAAAATCCCGTGGCAGGTCCCAGGCGCATCGCCGTCCCGGACCTGATGCCGCGGCATCTCCGTGCCGGAAGGCGCGCCAAGGGCCGCCATCAGCCAGGGTGACCGGCCCAATTCCGGGGATGGGGCAATCGCCGCGAGTTCGAACGGGGTAATCGCGCCGCGGGGCTGATCCCGGCCGCCGCCGTGGCAATGCGCTCCGTGGAACCTTCATCGGCCCGTCCTCCCGCCTGCCGCCCGGTCGCCGAGCAGGTTCACTGAAATGGCCAGGAGCGCGATGGCCGCGGCCGGGACCAGCGGCGCGATGCCGCCGTAGTTCAGCGCGCCGGCATTCTCGCGCACCATCCCGCCCCAGTCGGCCATCGGCGGCTGCACGCCGAGCCCGAGGAAGCTGAGCGAAGCGACGAAAAGGAAGGCGAAGACGAAGCGCAGCCCGGCCTCGGCAATCAGCGGCCCGGCGGCATTGGGCAGGATCTCGCAGGCGGCGATCCGGAGCGTGCCTTCGCCGCGGAGCCGCGCGATGTCGACGAAATCGCGGGTGGCAAGGTCGAGCCCCAGCGCGCGCGACAGCCGGAACACCCGCAGCGCGGCGAGGAAGGCGGCGACCAGGGTCAGCGTGACCAACGAGGTGCCGGTGACCGAGAGCGCCAGCAGCGCCAGGATCAGCGGCGGCAGCGCCATGAAGAGATCGACGGTGCGGCTCATCGCCTGGTCGGGCCAGCCGCCGAGCACGGCGGCTGCGCCGGTTCGGCTTCGGCCCTGTCCTCCTGGCGGCGCCCGGCGCGGACGGCTACGAGGGCTGGTGCTGGTGGAGCAGCGGCCGGTTCACGGAAACCACCGACGATGCCTAACTGCAGGCCGACATTTCCGAGATGTTCCCGCAGGTGACCGGCACGGTGACCGAGGTCGCGGTGGCAGACAACCAGGCGGTGGCTGCGGGCGACGTGCTGTTCCGCATCGATGACGGCGACTACCGCATCGCGCTCGACCAGGCCAAGGCGCAGGTCGCCACCCAGACGCAGACGCAGACGCAGACGCAGACGCAGACGCTCGCCCGGATCGGCGCCCAGATCGAGGCCGCCAGAGCCGCCGTCGCCCAGGCCGAGGCGACGCAGCGTTCCGCCGCGGCGGCGCTGAAGAACGCGCAATCGACCGCGGGGCGGATCCGCAACCTGAAGTCCTCGTGCTTCGCCAGCCAGGCCGCGCTGGAAGAGGCCGAGGCGCAGAGCCGGTCGCCCGACCTGGCCGTCGACCGGGCGCAGCTGGCGACCGCGCGGCTCGCCGTCGGCGATGGCGGCGGCGTGATGGCGGATGCGCCGCAGGGCACCAACCGGCATCTCTACAAGGCATTCGACCCGATCGAGGATGCCGCCTTCCCGGTGAAGGTCGAGACGCTGCGCGAGATCGACGCCTTCGCCCGCGACCTCGACAAGCGCGTGGTGCAGGTCTCGGCGACCATCGCGGCCTCTCTGCAGCAGGTGGTGATCCTGCGCGCCGACGGACACATGGTCGAGGACACCCGCCCGATGACCCGGCTGTCGGTCTCGGTGATCGTCGAGCAGGACGGCCGCCGCGAGAGCGGCAATGCCGGCGGCGGCGGCCGCACCGCGCTGACCGGGCTGCTCGACCCGGCGCTGTGGCAGTCCTCGGTGAAGGAAGCGCTGCGCATCGCGCTGGTGAATCTCGAGGCCGTCCCCGCGCCTGCGGGCCAGATGGATGTCGTGCTCGGCGCCGGCTGGCCGGGCGTGATGCTGCACGAGGCGGTCGGCCACGGGCTCGAGGGCGATTTCGGCACGGCATCGGCCTCGGCCGAGCGCTTGGCGCGGGCCAGAACCACCTGCGGCGCCCCCGCTGCCTGCTGGAAGTCATGCGCCGCGAGGCCGATCCGCCGTTCCGGGAGAAGCAGCCCGGCGGCCTTCCTCATCGCGCGGTTCAGCCAGGGGTCGGGCTCGGGCTGCTCGGGCCAGACGCCGTCATTGAGACCTGCGAGGATCACCAGCTCGGCGCCCTGGACGCGGGCCTCGAGCGTGCCCCAGATCATCACGCCCGGGTGCGGCAGGGTCGGGTCGCGGACCTCTTCGGACATCGAGCCGCGCAGCACCGAATTGAAGGTGACCACGTCCAGCTCGCCGCCATGGCCGGCATCTTCCGCGAGCGCGTTCATCGCCTTCTCGGCGGCCTCGCCGTCGCGCCCGTCCCAGAGCGGCACGCCGCTATCGGCGAAGGCGCCGCGGGCCAAGAGCTCGACGCGCGCGCGCAGATCCGCCAGATGCGCGTCGAGCGATCTGGTGCCGACCGGTTCCAGCCCGTCGAGTTCCGCGCGCATGAGGCGGGCCGGGAAAGCGCCGCCGCCGACATGCTGAAGGCCGCGCTGGAAACCGGCGAAATGCCCGGGGCCAGGGGCCATATCTCGCTCGTGGGCGCCGGACCCGGCGCGCGCGACCTGCTGACGCTGCGGGCAGTGCGGCGGCTGCAGGAGGCGGACGTGATCTTCCACGACCGGCTGGTCGAGCCCGAGGTGCTGGAACTCGCCCGCCGCGATGCCGACCGCATCTATGTCGGCAAGGAAGTCGGGCAGCATGCCTGGCCGCAGGAGAAGATCGACCGGGTGATCACCGCCGAGGCGCTGAAGGGCCGCCGCGTGGTGCGGCTGAAATCCGGCGATCCGTCGATCTTCGGCCGCGCCGCCGAGGAAATCGCCGCCGCCCGCGCCGCCGGGATCGAGGTGGAGATCGTGCCGGGCATCACCGCCGCCTCCGCCGCCGCGGCCTCGATCATGGTGCCGCTGACCGAGCGCGGCGAGACCGACAGCTTCGCGGTCACCACCGGCGTCTGCCGGGCGGCGCGCGCCAGCTGGTTGATCGCCGCGCCGCCCGCCTCGTAATTGGCGACCATCTGCGCGGTCACTTCGGCGGGATAGGCCGAGACGCCCTTGGCAGCGACGCCGTGATTGCCCGCGAAGACCGCGATCTGCACCTTGTCGAGCGCGGGCCGCGCATCGCCCCGCCAGGAGGCATACCACAGCGCCAGCGCCTCGAGCCGTCCGAGCGCGCCCTCGGGCTTGGTCAGGGCGGAATTCCGGGCCTGCGCCGCCGCCCGGATCCCGGCATCCGCCTCGGGAAAGCGCGCGAACTCGGCCTTGAATTCCTCGATGGTCTTGAACATGGATGCCCTGCCTTCCGCCTGTTCCAGCCAAGGACGTGCCATGCCTGCCCGCCCCGGACCGCTTTTCGATCTGCGCGACATTTCTGCCGCCCTCGGCTTGCTGACGCGCTTGCCGGTGAAGGTCAACACCGCGTTCGCGCTAACACGCGGGGCCGCCGCCGCCTGGGCCTGGCCGCTGGCCGGGCTGGCCGTGGCGGCACCGTGATCGACGTCGCCCAGCAGAAGGCGCTGCGCTCGATCCAGGTCGGCGAGCAGCCCTGGGGCGTCGTCGTGCAACCGGACATGTGAGGCGAAAATGCGTATCCTGACCACCCTGGCCGCCCTGGCGCTGGCCGCGCCCGCGGCCGCCGCGCCGCTCTGCGACGACTTGGGCTTCGCGGGCCTGCTGGCCTCGTGCAACCGCGGCGCGCCGATCGAGCTGACGCTGGCTTCGGGCGAGCCGCTGGGCGAGGATGTCGTCCTGCAATCCGGCGCCTACTACAAGATGATGATCACGGCCGACGGCTCGGCGGAGCTGGCGATCGAGGGGCCGTCCTTCTTCCGGGCGATCTGGATGAACGAGATCGTCATCAACAAGATCGAGATCCGCCCGATGGCGGTCGACTCGATCGAATTCGACAAGGCCGGCACGGTGGAGCTGAGCTTCATCGCGATCAAGCCCGGCGCCCATGTCATCCGCATCCCCGGCTCCACCGGGGAGAGCCAGCAGATCACCGTCCGCTCGCCCTGCACCGAGACCTGCGGCGCGCTGTCGGGCATCACCTCCAGCTCCCAGCTGCGGCCGCCCGGCCCCTCGATGGCCAGCGTGCCGGACTGCGCCACCTCGAAATCCTGCACCGGGTCGGCGGCGCTGCCGATCTCGCCGGTGCGCCCCGAGACGGTCTCGGACAGGGTCAGCGCGCCGACATCGCCATAGAGCCGGACCATCACCTTGGAGCCTTTCGGCACGGCGACGCCGTCTTCCGGCAGGTCGGCGAGATAGAGGCTCGGCTGGCCGGTATAGCGCGGCGGCTCGACCCAGCCCTCCCAGGTCGGCCCGGCAGCCAGCGCATCGGCGCGGCCCGGCGCCATGCCCGCGATCGTGTCGGCCTTCCAGATCGAGCCGAAGAGCAGCCCGGTGGCAAAGAGCATCAGCGCGACATAGCGCAGCCCGAACGGGTCGAAGCGGTTCAGGTTGGTGTCGGGCCGGACCGGCTTCGCGCCCGCCAGGCGGTCGGCCATGCGGGCGCGGTGCGCCTCCCGGAGCTTGCCGCCCGCGCCCATGCCGAGAAGATGGACCTGGCGGTCGAACAGGCGCTGGCCGAGGCCGGGCTGCCGCTCTCGGCGGTGGATGTCGTGGCGGTGACCTCCGGTCCCGGGCTGATCGGCGGGGTGCTGGCGGGCGTGATGTGCGCCAAGGGCATCGCCCTCGGCGCGGGCAAGCCGCTGGTCGGGGTCAACCATCTGGCGGGCCACGCACTGACCCCGCGGCTGACCGACGGGATCGGCTTTCCCTATCTGATGCTGCTGGTCTCGGGCGGGCATTGCCAGTTCCTGGTGGCCGAGGGCCCCGACAGCTTCACCCGGCTCGGCGGCACGATCGACGACGCCCCCGGCGAAGCCTTCGACAAGACCGCGAAGCTCCTCGGGCTGGAACAGCCCGGCGGCCCGGCGGTCGAGCGCGAGGCGGCGAAGGGCGATCCGGCACGGTTCCGCTTCCCGCGGCCGCTGCTTGACCGGCCCGGCTGCGACCTGAGCTTCTCCGGGCTGAAGACCGCCCGTTTCCGGTCAGGTGGATGGCGGCGGCGCCGGAGATGGCGCGCCCGCTGTGCTCCCCGTCAGCCGAAGCGCACGCCGCGGTGCCGCCTGCGCATGGCGACCGGCTTGGCGTCGGGGTGGCGCCAGATCGACTGGGCGCAGATGTCGATGGCCGTGATGTTCAGCCGTGCCAGCAGGATCAGCTTGTTGCGGCTGACATGGATGAGGCGGTCGTTGCGGTATTCGTGCAGTACCTCGCCGCGCCCGGGCACGGGCTCGTTGGCGTAGCGGTAGGCGCCGGCCGGGATGACCTCCTCGCGGCCGACATTCTCGGCGACCGGGTGCTGCTGGGTGATGTGCCCGGCATATTCGCCATCCATGAAATAGACGGTCGGCAATTCATGCAGCTTGCCGGTGAAGCCGATCATGTTCTCGATGCTGTACAGGGTGTCGTGGAAGGCCATCGGGGCATCTCCTCATAGGTCTCATGCCCTTCGGTCGTGCCAAGAAGCGCGGCGGTTCAATTTCCGGTGCGGTCCCGGTCGATGGCGAGATCGCCGAGGGCATGTCGGAACTCGACCGCGCGCTGCTGACCGGCGAGACCCTGCCGGTGCAGGCGGGGCCGGGGATGCAGGTCTCGGCCGGCGAGGTGAACCTGACCGGGCCGCTCGTGCTGCGGGCGACCGCGGTGGGGGCGGACACCTCGCTGCATGCGCTGACCGACCTGGTGGCGATCGCCGAAAGCGGCCGGTCGCAATATTCCTCGCTGGCCGACAAGGCGGCGAAGCTCTACGCGCCCGGGGTGCATATCCTCTCGGGGCTGGCCTTCCTCGGCTGGTTCGCGGGCACCGGCGACCTGCGCGTCGCGCTCAACATCGCGGCGGCGGTGCTGATCATCACCTGTCCCTGCGCGCTCGGCCTCGCGGTTCCGGCGGTGACGACGGCGGCGTCGGGGCGGCTGTTCCGCCGCGGGCTGCTGATCAAGGACGCGACCGCGCTGGAGCGGCTCGCCGAGACCGACACGGCCGTTTTCGACAAGACCGGCACGCTGGGCGGGCATCCTGTCGGCGGCGCAGATCGGCACGCGGCTGCGGGTGCTGGTCGAAGGCAGCATCGCCGATCCAGAAGCCCGGCTGCGCGCCGCCGCCGATCTGCCGCCCGAAGCGGCGATCGCCCCGGCCCGCCCGAACCTGGAAGACGTCTTCGTCTCCGCCACCCGGGACGAGGCGGCATGATCTCGCCCTTCCGCATGATCGCCGTGCTGAGGAAGGAGCTGCTGCAGCTCCACCGCGACCGCATGACCTTCGGCATGATCGTGATGATCCCGGTGATCCAGCTGCTGCTGTTCGGCTATGCGATCGAGACCAACCTGCGCCACATCCCCGCCGCGCTGGTCGACCAGGCGCAGTCCGGGCTCAGCCGCGCGCTGGTGCAGATGGTCGAAGCGACGCAGATCGTGGATTTCACGGCGGCCTACGCCACCCCCGAGGAGGCCGAGCGCGCGATCCGCGCGGGCCGGGTCCGCGCCGCGCTGATCATCCCGCCGGATCTGGCCGGGCGGCTGCGCGAAACCGCACCGCCCCCTCGTGCAGCCGCCATCCGCGGACGGCGGCACCGCAAATGTCCGGAAACGCATGGCGCCTGCCGCGGGAAGCCGCTCCCGGCCAAGCCATCCTGCGGGCGCCGCCCGGGCGCCACGCGATCAGGCGGAGCTCGAGTTCGGCCATCATGCCGCTCGCAAGATGCCCCGTCCGGCGGCAATGCATCATCCAGCGCACCACCTCCCCGGCTTCGAAAGCCACCGTGACCGAGCCCGTCTCCGGAACGGGGACCGTGTCGCGCAACGCCCCGGAGACCGGTTGGCCGCCGATCGCAGTCACCTGGAAGGCATGGCCGTGCAGATGCATCGGATGGGCCATCATCGACATGTTGCGGAACGCATCTCGTCCCGCGGGTCACGCCGGCCGGAACATGCCCGTCCCAGACCGCGCCGCCGATGGTCCAGGCATAGGGGTGCATCGACCCGCCGGGCGTCACCGCGCGGCGAAGGGCCAGCTGCCGCGGCGCCAGCGGCGCTGGCCGGCGGCGAGAAGACCGCGCTGGAGGCTGCCTTCGCTCCCCTTATGCGCAGCCAGCCGCCCTGGCCGGCAGAGACAACCGCCGGTTTCGCGGAACGCTACCGCGCCGCGATGGCCGCGGCCGCGCAAGGCGCCGCTGCGGCAACCGACAAGATGCCCGCGAATGCCTATCTGGCGGGCCACGCGCTCGCTGCCCTGCCCGAAGCCCGGGTGATCTGGATGCGCCGCCACCCGATGGCGGTCGGCTTCTCCTGCTTCCGCACCCATTTCGGCGCGAAGCAGCCCTGGTCCTACCGGCTCGCCGACATCGCCGCCGAGTTCCGCGCCACCGAAGCCGCGATGCGCCGCTGGCAGGCCGCTTTCCCGGAGCGCATCCATGACTGTCTTTTCGAGGAACTCGCCGCGGCGCCGGGACCTGCGATCGCGTCGCTGCTCGGGTTCTGCGGCCTCTCGCCCGATCCGGCCTGCTTCGGCACCGGCGACAGCGGCGCGCCGGTGCACACGGCCGCGGGCCTCGGCGACGTCGCCGCAGGTGCCGATGCCGCTTCTGGCGCGGGCGCTGGCGATCCTCGCCGTGGTGGTTGCGCACCAGACCTTCTGGCCGGTCTATGGCGGCGCGGCGGCGATGATGGTTCTGCTCGGCATGAGCGTCGCGCAGGACCGCGCGCGCTTCCTCGCCGAAGGCGATGCGGCTGGCTTTCTCGCGCCGCTCGGCCGGGTGCTGGTGCCCTATGGCCTGGTGCTGGCGGGCTATGCGCTGGTCTGGCAGCAGGTGCCCTGGGCCTCGGTGGCGCTGATCGGCAATTTCGCGGTGACCGTGCCCGAGACCCATCTGATGCTGCCCTATCTCTATTGGTTCGTCGAAGCCTATGTGCAGATCTGCCTGCTTCTGGTGCTGCTGTTCCGTCCGGCGCCGATGCGGCGCTGGCTCTCGGGCTCGCCCTTCGGCACCGGGCTGGCCCTGCTCGCCGCCGGAGCGCTCCTGCGGGTGACGCTGCCCGAGCTCTGGCCGCTCCCGGCCGGGCGTCGGCCAGCACCCCGAGCGCCGCCGCCGCGATCCCGGCGACGCCGAAGGCCGCGCCGAAGAACAGTCCCGCCATGGTGCCGACCCGGGCCGGGACCAGCTCCTGCGCCAGCACGATGATCGCGGGCAGGGCGAGGCGATGATCACGCCGATGATCACCGACAGCACGCCGGTCCAGAACAGCGAGGCGAAGGGCAGCGCCAGCGTGAAGGGCAGCGCGCCGAGGATCGAGATCCAGATCACCGTGCGCCGCCCGATCCGGTCGCCGACCGGCCCGCCGATCACCGTGCCGAGGGCCACTGCGGCGAGGAACAGGAACAGCATCCGCTGCGCCCCGGTCGTGCCGAGCCCGAAGCGGTCGATCAGGAAGAAGGTGTAGTAGCTCGACATCGCGGCCATGTAGACCTGCTTGGAGAAGAGCAGCACCAAGAGGACGCCGATCGCCAGCTGCACGCGGCGGCGCGGCAGGGTGACGGCGGGGGCGGGCTTGCGGCGGCGCGCGGCGAGGCGCCGATATAGGAGTCGCCGTTGCCGTCCACCCGCAGCGGCCCGGTGATCGAGTCGCGCAGCCGCGGCCGGCCATCGACGATCCGCACATGGGTGGCGCGGATGCGCGTCCCCTCCCACAGCCCGGACACCGCCACCTTGCTGCCCTCCTCCAGCGCGGAGACCGGGACCGGGCGGCCGTCGCCATCCTCGATGCTGCCGCCGCGGGCCAGTTCCACCTCGGCGCCGAGCACCGTGAAGCCCCGGCCATTGCCGGAGAGCCCGGCGACCTGGCCGACCACCGGCAGGTAATGCATCACCGAGACAGCGCAGCTGGCCGAGGCGGATTTGATCGCCGCCAGCATCACCGTGTCGCCGCGGCGCAGGTCGGAGACCGGGAAGTCGCCCAGCTGCGAGCCGACCCGCGCCTCGGGCCGGTAGAGGAAGCTGCGCCCGTCGACCCGGAGCTCGCCCGCGGCGGTGATCACGCCGAGGATACCGGTGCCGCCCATCCCGCCATCGGTCTCCTCCTCGGCGGCGCGGTCGCGGCCGGCCTGGGCCTGGCCGATGCCGTCATCGATGAAGCTGCGCACCAGCTCGGCCACCGAGATGCCGCGGGAGCGGGCCTCGAGCTCCAGCGCCGCCTTGCGGGCTTCGCCGATGTCGCGGATGTTCAGGGCGGTGGCCATGGCGGGTCCTCTCTGCCGGATGGGCTACACATAGCGCAACACATCGCGCCAGGCAACGATGCGGGGCTCAGAGCACCCGGCGCAGCCCGGCCTGGACCCGGAGGAGCGCGGGCAGGTAGGTCTCGGCCAGCGCCGATGCGGCCTCCTGCGTCGCGGCCATGCCGGTATTCAGCGCCGCGACCACCGTGCCGCGGGCATTCATCACCGGCACCGCGATCGAACGCAGCCCTGTCTCCACCTCCTGGTCGATGATCGCATAGCCGCGGCTGCGGGTCTCGGCGATGCGGGCCATGACGGCCTCGGGCTCGGTCAGGCTGAAGGCGGTGCGCGGCGTCAGGTCCGAGGCCTCGACCACGGCCACCGGCATGGTCGGCGGCGCGACCGGGCTGACCGGGCCGGTGGTGATCCTGTTCCATCTCGGCGGGCAGGGCAGCGCGGCGGCCAACCGTGCCAATACGCTGGTCTTCCTGACGCTCCTGTCGCTGCTCCTGCTGCCGCAGCTGGCGCTTCAGGGGCTGCTCTCGGGGCCTGCGATCGGGCTCGGGCTGCTGCAGCTGCTGCCCTATGCGGCGGGCTCGCGGCTGGGCCAGGCGCTGTTCGATCCGGCGCGCGAGACGCTCTACCGGCGCAGCGCCTATGTGCTGATTGCCGCGGCGGTGATCCTCGGCTTGCCGAAGGGCTGAGCCGCTGCCACGGTGCCGCCGATCCCCTGCGGAGACCGCGCCATGCTGATCGACACCTTCCTTCCGGACTTCCAATTCCGCGAGCGCCACGACCGGCTGGTCGCAGCACCGCCCGCCGCGGTCCTGGCCGCTGCCGTGGCGGTGGAGCCGCACCGCGATCCGCTGATCCGCGGCGCGATCGAGCGGCTTGCAGCCGTCCCATTCCGGCCAGCCCGCGGCAGGGCAAGCCCCGTGGCAGCTCTTCCCCGGAGAGGGGGCGGCCCGGCAGAGGCCACGACCCGCCATGCCGATGCGCCGTCTCCACCGCCGGGGAAGGGACTGCCGGGCCTGTGCCGCGATCGGCGCGTCGGCACCATCCGGCAGACCGGGCGGCAACTGCGGAAACCCGTGAAGAACCTGATGTCACGATGCGGTGCAGGCCGATGCACGATCTTGCCGCAGCTGCCAGCCCGGTCCGAAACGCCCGCTGACCTGCCCCGGGCGCCCGCAGAGACCAGAGCCGCATCCTCGCTCATCGCCAGGCGGGACCAGCACCGGATCATGGCCCACGATGCCGATCCCCGGAGCAGGCGCCGCGGCCCCCGCGAAATGCCGCTGCGGCACGGAGCCCCCCGGATCATCCGCCGTCGGTCCGGCCATGGCTCTGCACATCGACCGGCAGCCGACCGCCGACTCCGCGACGGGCGCGAGGGGCCGCCGCCGCTGCGGCCAGCAGGGCGGCAAGGTAGATCGGCGGGCTGGTGCCGTAGGCGATCCAGCCAAATTCGGCCGAGATCGGGACCGCGAGCGGCAGCAGGCCCGCGGCGGCCAGGATCACGCCCTGCCGCCCGAAGCGGCGCCCCAGATGCACCGCCAGCGGCAGCGACAGGAGCTTCAGGTCGATGGCGACATTGCCGAAATAGGCCGAGACGGGCAGCAGCAGCAGGAGCGCGGCATGGCCCGCCCAGCCGGAGAGCCGGTCGATCTGTTCCGCCGCGCGCCGCAGCTGTCCGAGGCTGCCCGAAAGAGGAGTGTCCATGATGCGCATCCCTTTCCCTGTTGCGGTTCCCGGGGCCCCGGGGGCTTGCGTCCTGCAGGCGCCGCGCTTCCCCGGCCAGCGGACCGGCGCTCGGATGATAGCACGGCGGCTGCTTGGTCCGGAGACCCTGTCCGTGCGCCGGGCCTTCCGGCGTGCGCAGGCGGCGCGGCGGTCCTGCCCGGAGCCGCCGAGTCCGTGGCCGAGCCAGGCGAAGGCGATGATCACCCCGCTGGCGCCCGCGCGGTGCCGGGCCGGGACCAGCGCGCGGATCGTGGTCAGCACGCCGGTCATCACCCCGGCATAGCCGAAGCCGTAGATCGGCGCGAAGAGCCGGAACTGCCCGAGATCGCCGAGCTGCGCGAACCCCGCGACCAGGAGCGTCTGCCAGGCGCTGGCGATCAGGTAGGCGGGGACGGCCCCGGCCCGGTCCGCCAGCCGTCCGAAGGCGATCCGCCCGGCGATCGCCGAGAGCATCATCAGCAGCATCACCTGCCCGGCCTCGGGTCCGGAGATGCCGCAGCCCTGCACCAGCGGCACCAGATGCATCAGCGGCACCGACATCAGCGCGCAGCAGCAGATCACCGCGAGGCTCAGGAGCACGGTGACCGGCACCAGCGGCAGCTCCGGTCCCGCGGTCTCTGCCGCCGCGGGGGCGGCTGCCGGGGCAGGGTCCGGGTCGCGCATCAGCAGGGCGGCCGGGCTGCGCGATCTGGCGCCGGGCGTGGGATTCGACGGCATCGCCGGTCCGCTGATGCAGGCGGCGGGCGTGCCAAGCCTGTTCCCGATGGACGAGCTCAGCGTGATGGGCCTTGCCGAGGTGCTGCCGCGCTACATGGACCTGCGGCGGCGCCTGCACCAGACGGCCGAGCATGTGATCGCCTCGAAACCGGATGCCCTGATCACGATCGATGCGCCGGATTTCTCGCTGCGCGTGGCGAAGCTCGTCAAGGCGAAGGCGCCCGGGATCCGCACGATCCATTATGTCGCCCCCTCGGTCTGGGCCTGGCGCCCGGGCCGGGCGAAGAAGATGGCGAAGATGATCGACCAGGTGCTGTCGCTCCTGCCATTCGAGCCGCCCTACATGGAGGCCGAGGGGATGCGCTGCGATTTCGTCGGCCACCCGGTCGCGGCCGAGCAGCAGCCCGGTCCGGAGGCGGCGCGCCGCTTCCGCGCGAGCCACGGCATCCCGCCGGAGGCGGCTCCGGCGGCGAGATCGAGGCACTGGGCGAGGCTTTCCGCGGTGTCGCGGGCGATCGGCAGCATCCGCGCCGTGCCGCCCGCCGCCTCGATCATCGCGGCCAGCCCGAAAGCGTTCGAGGCGACGATCTGCGAGGGGCCGGGGGTCTCGCCGGGCATCACCAGCTCGTCGCCGGTGCAGATCAGCGCGACCTCGGGCTTCTTCGCCGCCAGGACGGCGGGAATGTTCATCGCGGCCAGGAGCGCGATCTCGGCCGGGCCGAGCCGCTGTCCTGCGGCGAGCATCTCGGTGCCTTCGGCAAAATCGCCGCCGGCAGGGCGGATATGGCTGCCATCGCCCAGCCGGTCGGTCAGGGTGATCCGGTCGCCGTCGCGCTCGGTGTCTTCCTGGATGACGATGCAGTCGGCGCCCGCGGGAACCGGGGCGCCGGTGAAGATGCGCACGGCCTGGCCGGGCTGCACCGCCTCGGGATGGCCGCCGCCTGCCGCCGCTTCGCCGACCACTTGTGCCCGGCTCCGCGGACCCATGCCCGGCTCCGCGGGCGCTGCGCCAGCGAGGGGCCTTCCGGAAGCAGCAAGCCCGAGTTGATCTCCGCCGTCACGGGCGACAGGCACGAACACGGCACCGTCTGGAGGCTCCGGCGGCGCGGCCGACCTCGGCGCCCCGAGATGTTTTCCGCATCAGGATGATCAGCCTCCGGCCTCCGGGTCTGCATCCCCGGCGCGACGCGTCACCGATCACCGCCGCGAGCGGATGTGGGATTGCCCGGAAGCCCTGCTGCCCCGATGCGATCGGCTGCAACGGCACCTTGCGCGATGACTTTTCCCCCGCTTCCCGGACCGGGAGTTCAATTGCTCTCGGGGAAAAGGAACCACGACAAGCAGACAGCCCCCGCCGCTTCACTGCCGAGGTCAGGGAGCAGGCCGTCGCGGGCCTGTCCGAGCCGGGCCCCTCGAAGACGAGCTTTGCCCGGAGACGCGGCGTTGCGCCGCCGCAGCTGGCAGGCTGGCGCCCGGCCGGCACATGCCGCTCGCGCGCTTCGCGCACCGCCGCGTCGGCATAGAAAGCCTGGCTCAGCGGCGTCAGCACCAGCCCCGGGCTGACCACGTTCGAACGGATCGCCAGCGGCGCCATCTCGTAGGCCAGCTGCCGCGACAGCATCGACACCGCCGCCTTGCCGGGGCTGTAGGCGCCGGAGAAGGGCTGCGGCTGGCTGGCCGCGATCGAGGAGACATGCACCAGAGCGCCGCCGCCCCGCGCCTCCATCTGCCGGGCGAAGGCCTGGCTGGCCAGCAGCACGCCCTCGAGGTTCACCGCCAGCATCGCCTTCCAGTCGGCCAGCGGCAGGTCCCGCAGCGGCCCGGGCCGCAGGATGCCGGCATTGTTGACCAGGATATCCGCCCCGCCGAAGGCATCCGCCACCTCTGCCGCCGCCGCAGCGACGCTGTCCGGATCGCCGACATCGCAGTCGATGGCGCGGAACCGCGCCGCGTCCGCTGCGAACTCCGCCCGTCCGGGCCGGGCAGCAGGATCGGCCGCGATGGCGCTGCAGCAGGGCCCGAATTGCGCGCGGTGGCCACATCGGCGGCGGCCCGGATCGCGCCGAGCGCTTCGCCCATGCCGCAAAGCGGGACGACCCCTGCCGAAATGGCCCGATCAGCCACGTCTTCGGACAATCCCTCCGCCAGGAGCGAGACCAGTGCCATCGGCTTGCCGGCCACCTCGCCCGCCAGTTTCGCGGCGCGGATCACCATGTCGTAGTCGGGCGCCTCGAACCGGTCGCTGCGCGGGAAGTCGACCACCACGCAGCCGAGCGCGATGTCGCCCTGGCAGAGCGCCGTGAAGCAGGCCGCCAGCGCCGCCTCGTCGCCCCAGATATAGGTGTTGTAGTCGAGCGGATTGGCCAGCGCGACCTTGGGGCCGAGCGCGGCGCGCAGCCCTTCGGACTGGGCCGGGCCGAGGGCCGGGAACTCGACGCCGCGGCGCTCGCCGATATCGGCCATCAGCGAGGCCTTCCCCGCGACCCGCCCTATCCGGCGGCACTGGCGGCAGCCTTCCTGCGCAGCGCCGGAGCGGCGTTTCCGGGCGACGGCCGGGCGGGCCCGGCTTGAGCGGCGGACGCGAAGCTGCTAGCGGCTGCGCCATGGCCCGTACAATCCTGTTCAACAAGCCCTTCGGCGTGCTGTCGCAATTCACCGACAGCTCCACCGCCGCCTCGCCCTCGCCGACGCTCTCGGCCTATATCGACCTGCCCGGCGTCTATCCGGCCGGACGGCTCGACAAGGACAGCGAGGGGCTGATGGTGCTGACCGATGACGGGCGCCTGCAGGCGCGGCTGGCCGATCCGAAGCACAAGACGCCGAAGACCTACTGGGTGCAGGTGGAAGGCGTCCCGGATGCCGCAGCGATCGCCGCGCTGGCCTCCGGCGTCACGCTGAAGGACGGCCCGACCCGCCGCGCCGAGGCCCGCGCCATCGGCGAGCCCGAAGGATTGTGGCCGCGCGACCCGCCGGTGGCATCAGCGCCGCCAGGGCCTGCCCGATCGCGGCAGGCGTCAGCGGACCACAGGGCAGGTCCGGCAGTCCGTGCGGCACGCGCGCCGGGATTGCCCCGGCTGCCCCGGTTGCCTCCGCCAGCGCGGCGAGCGTCCAGGCAATGTCCATTCCCGGATCGCAGAGCGCGAGAAGGCGGCACCCTGCCGGAGCGGGGGTCGACGGCTTGTCCGGATAGGCGAAGAAGGCGACGGGCTCCCCTGACCCGACCAGCACCATGTTGCGGGCTTCTGCCAGGATCGCTGCGTTCTCCAGCACAGGGTAGTGCAGGCACTCGATTTCCACCGCGCCGGCGCCGCGCTCGATCCGCGGCACAAAGAGGTCGGTCATCAGCCGGCAGCCGGTCCGCGCCGCAATCTGCCCGGCCAGTTCCGCCAGCGCGCCGTGAAGCGCGGGACCGTTCACGAAAAGCACAGCCCTGGGCTGCTGCAGCGCTTCTGCCGCCGCCGCGACCTGGTCCGGGGGCGCCTGCTGCAGGCGGATTGCTCCGACCGATGCTGCCGCTGACCCCATCCCGGCGGCCACCCGCGCGAACCCGCCGCCACGACAGCCTGCGGAGCGGGCGGGAACGGCCTGTTCCTTAACCGCGGCAGCGCCTTTCCGGCGCGGCGCGCCGGCCATGCCCGACCTCGGAACGGACATGCGCAACGCCCCGTCCCGGAGCAGGCGCAAGCTCAGGGGTTCGATGCAGCGCGCACCTCCCTGCCGCGCCCCAGCTGATCTCGGCGGGACCAAGGATGGAAGACCAGCCTCCGGGGTTTGCGGCATGCCCGCCGTCGCCAGCCGGGATCGTGCCCTGCGCAGACCGCTCCCATGTTGCAGTCCAGGTCCGCGCCTTGCACCGGGTGGCTCGGCTTTCGCAGAGCCCCGGCCGTTGCCCCGCAAGGATGGCGGTCCCGCAACGCCGACGGGCCGATGGCGCCTCGCGGGCGGCCCGGCAGCGGACCTTTCAGCGGCGGCGTCCGAAGTGGGGAATTTTACTTCGGCACTTCTGGGGCATTTTGACTCGGCGTTGACATGCGTCCGAGCCTCGCTCGCCGTTGCGCTCGGACCGGTGTCGCGCAACGCTGCGCCAGCTGTGCCAGCTGGCGGCCGTGCACGCGGTCTTCGCCGGTCTGCTCATGGCCGCCGGCCACCCTTCCGGAGCCGCCCGTGGCTCCCAGCCGCAGTTGCGCAGAAAGGCCCGAAATCGTGACATGGGCTTTCGACCGCAGCGACCTGACCGAGCATCGGCTTCGCGGCATCAAAAGCCTTCACCACTCCGGCCAGGCGGAAATCATCTGGCTAGACAACGAGATCGGTAAGTTCATCGAGAGAACGCCGGAGCACGTCGCGCGAATCATTATCGCGGTGGCCGAGACCGGGCTCCGGCTTGGAGACCTGCACCGAACTCGCGCCCTTCAACGTCCATGACGCCCCGGGCAGCCCTAGTTCGACAGCTAGACGCGTAAGTGGCTGATGCGGGCTTCCCTGCGCGCCCCGCCAGTTTCGACGCGCCCGCGCCGAAGCAGGACGGCGAGGCGGCCGGTCTGCGGCGCGACCTTATCCTCGCCGGCGCGCTGACCCTGCCGGTCTTCCTGCTGGCGATGGGCGGGCACATGGTCCCGGCGGTCCATCGCTGGATCGCGGACACGATCGGCATCCCGGCCAGCTGGGGCATCCAGTTTGTCCTGACCACCGCGGTGCTGGTCGGACCGGGACGGCGCTTCCACCGGCGCGGCTGGCCCGGGCTCCTGAAGGGGGCGCCGGACATGAATGCGCTGGTCGCGCTCGGCACCACCGCGGCCTGGGCCTATTCGACGGTTGCGCTGCTTCTGCCGGGGCTGCTGCCCGAAGGGTCGCGCGAGGTCTATTTCGAGGCCGCAGCGGTGATCGTCACGCTGATCCTGCTCGGCCGCTGGCTGGAGGCGCGCGCCAAGGGGCGCACAGGCGCGGCCATTGCGCGGCTGACCGAGCTCGGAGAGACGCAATGGCATCCAGCCCCGGCAGGCGGACCGCGCCATCCTTCGGCGAACCGGACGTGCCGTCAGCCGGACGACGGCAGGTCCGGCAGGGCGCAGAGGGTGTTCACCAGCCGCATCTGCTCGAGCGTGGCGCAGCCCGCATCGCGCAGCCGCGGCGCGCCGAAGACCAGCGCCAGCGCCTTGGCGCGCGAGACCGCGACATTCATCCGGTTGCGCGAGAACAGGAATTCCATGCCGCGCGCGGTCTCCTCCGCCGAGGAGGCGGTCATCGACACCAGGCAGACCGGCGCCTCCTGGCCCTGGAACTTGTCCACCGTGCCGACCCGGACCGCCGCGGGCAGCGCGTCGCGCAGCGCGTTGACCTGGGCATTGTAGGGCGCGACCACGATGATGTCCCCCGCCGCCATCGCGCGGCGGCTGCCGTCGCGGTCCTGCCATGTGCCCCCGAGCAGCCGCGCGATGGCATCGGCGATCGCCGCGACCTCCTGGCGCAGACACCGGGCGGCTGGCCTCGAAGAGGTCGCCGTAGAAGGCCGCGCGGGTCATGATGCGGTCGGCGAGACCGCGCCGGACGGCATCCTCCGGAGCGAATGTCGCCCCGCCGTCGCGCGGATCGTCCGTCGCGCTCACCTGCGCAAGATACGCATCCCGCGCGATGCCGCGGCCTGCCTGCACGGCGCCATGGAAGCGCGCCTCGAGGTCATCGAGGATCCGCTGGATCTCGGCCCGCCCCTCGTCGGAGGTCGGGTCCGGCCGCTTGGCGCGGGCATGGGACGAGGTGAATTCGAAGAGCTGCCCGCCAGAGCTGCCCGGGCCGACATAGGCCCCGGTCATGACCGCGATGCCGATGCTGCCGAGCTCGCTGCCGGGCGTGGCGACGATCTCGCTGGCCTGCGAGGCGACCCAATAGGCGGCCGAGGCCGCCAGCGGGTTGACCAGCGCATGCACCGGCTTGGCCGCGGCCAGCGCCGCCACGGCCTTCGTCATCGATGCTTACGCCAGACGGATTGTGGGCTGGAGGGTGAGCACCTCGGCCCACGCGGGCTTTGTTCTCGATGCGCTGGAGCAGGCCGTCCACGAGCGTCGGCCGGCGAAGGGCATGGGACTGGTCCACCACTCGGATCGCGGGTCCCAATACCTGTCCATCAAGTATTCCGAGCGCCTCGGTGAGGCCGGCATCGAGCCATCTGTCGGGAGCGTCGGTGACAGCTATGACAATGCTTTGGCTGAGACAATCAATGGCCTGTTCAAGGCGGAGGTCATTCACCGCCGCGGCCCTTGGCGCAGTTTCGAGGCCGTCGAATACGCGACGCTCGAATGGGTAGACTGGTTCAATACCCGCCGCCTGCTCGAGCCCATCGGGAACATCCCACCCGCTGAAGCCGAAGAAGAATACTACGCAGCTCTGGAAACCGATGCCGTCGCCGCGTAACTAACGAAAATTAGCCTCCGGCAAACCCAGTGCGGTTCATGAGCTTCCGCATCCTCACCCCAGGCTCCCACGTGCTCGGCCGCGGCATGGAACGGCTGCTGTTCCGGCCCTGGGGCCAGGCGGGCGGCCAGCCCGGCCTGCCCGGCTCGCTGACCGTGAACGAGGGATGCCCGCGCGAACGCCGCCTCGGCAAGATCGACGTGCTCGAGGTCGAAGCGGGCGACATCGTCACCTTCCGCACGCCCGGCGCAGGCGGCTGGGGCAACCCGCTCGACCGCGATATCGACGCCGTCCTGGCCGATATCGAGGCAGGCTTCGTCACCCCCGAGCATGCGAAATCCGCCTATGGCGTGGCGCTCATTGACGGCCGGCTCGATGCCGAGGCCACGGCGCGGCTGCGCGCGGTGCAGACCGGCGCCGAAGGCACCGTCTTCGGCCCGGAGCGCGAGCAGTGGGACGGCATCTTCGCCCCCGAGGCAATGGACCGGCTGAACGCGGCGCTGCTGGCGCTGCCGCTGTCGCTGCGCCAGTCATCGCGCCGCCCACCGAGCGGCCGCCTTCGCGCAGCCGCACCGGCATCAGCGGGTCCTCGGCGGCGCGGCTGACATCGGAGGCCGCCATCCGCGGACCGGCAAAGCGCAGCAGCAGCCCGCCCTTTTCCACCCAGTCCTCGATCCGGCCTTCCTCGGCAGGCGAGAGCCGCGCGACATCGGCGAGGATCAGCACGTCGGGATTGGCCAGCAGCATGTCGTTCAGGTCGGTCTCCAGCAGGTCTGCATTCGGCGCCAGCGCCTGGCGCAGGTAATGCAGCGGCGACAAGAGCTCGAAGCCCTCGCCCTCGCCCTGCCCCGAGAGGAGCGCGATCTCGCGGCGGCGCAGGCTGTCATCGGTCAGGCTGACCGCCCCGGCGGAGCGCAGCCCCTCGATCTCGAAGCGGGTGACGCGGTTCCTCAGTTCCGCGGGCAGGCTCAGCTCGGCCACGGCTCCGGTCTCGCCCGCGGCGAAGGCGCCGGTCGCGCGGGTCTGGCCGCTGGTCGCCTCGCCGGAGACCGCCGGGGCCGAGAGGACCGACGGAGCGGACAGCGGGGCGACAACAGGCCCGATGCCGTTCGACACCGCCTGAATGGACGACCCGACCCCGTTGGTTGCCGTTTCGCGCAGCGTGACCGTCGCGCCGACATCGGCGGCCTGCAGCTGGTAGCTCAGGCCGGTCGCGCCGCTGATCGGCGCCCCGTCGCGCAGCCATTGCCGGGTGACGGTGGGCGCCGGATTTCCGTCGTAGCTGCCCGCCGTCGCCGTCAGGGTCTGGCCCTGCGTTGCCGTGCCGGAGATGGCCGGAGCACTCAGCACGGTTGGCGCTTCCGGCGCCTCGGCCGGGGTGGCGGTCTTGTCGATCGACCAGGGCCCGGCCCCGATCTCGTTGACCGCGCGGATCTGCACCGAGGCATCCTGCAGCGCGGGCACCTTGATCGTGCGGGGCCCGGTGCCGATGCCCAGCAGCACCTGCGCGCGCGATCCCGCCGTCCCGGCGCAGCACCAGATACTCCGCCACCCGCAGCGAGCGGCCGAAATCGGTCAGCTCGTGATCCGCGTAGAGCGCCCCGAGCCGCCCGGTGACCTCCGCCGCCTCCGCAGGCCGCAATGCCTCCGCGCGGCGGTCATCCCGCGGCAGCAGCCGCCCGAGCAGCGTGACCGGAAACTCCGCCTCGAAGGCATGGCCGATCCGGTCGGAGATATGCAGCGAAAACACCGTGCCCGCCTCGACATAGGCAAAGCCGAACCCCGCCCCCGGCAGCCGCGCCTCGCAATCGGCGCGCACCAGCCCGGCCAGCCGCCCGGCAATGCCTTCGTGGCGGTGCGCAGGCAGGGTCGCGGCCATGACGAAATGACAGCCCTCCGCCCAGTCGCCCGAGATGCGCTTGAAACAGCGGTCGAGCACGATCACCGACAGGTCGCGCCCGGCGGCGCGATGCACGTAGAAGGCCGGGTCGCGCAGCCGTNGGCCGCGCCTCGACCGTCAGCCATGACGGCACCGGCCCCTTCGCCGGGCTGCCCGCGGCCGTGACCGTCGGCCGCTACCACTCGCTGATCGTCGCGCCGACCCCCGAAATGAAGGCCGAGCTGCGCGTCACCGCGCGCTCCGAGACCGGCGAGGTCATGGCGCTGGCGCATCGCCGCCACCCGACCTTCGGCATCCAGTTCCACCCCGAATCCGTGCTCTCCGAGCATGGCCACCGGATGATCGGCAACGTGCTCGCGCTCGCCCGCGGAGGCGCAGATGCGCTGGTGGGCTGACGGCACCCTGTCGGCCTCGCCCGAGATGCCCTTCGATCTGACCGATCGCGGGCTTCTCCTGGGCGACGGGCTCTTCGACACCGCGATGGTCCGCGGCGGCCGCGTGGCCTTCGGCGCCGCGCATCTCGACCGGCTGGAAGCGGCATGCGCCACCTTGGGCATGCCCTTCGAGCGCGCCCGCGCCGAGGCCGCCTGACCGGCTCGGTGCCCGGCGCGCTCCTGCTTATCGCCGCGGGGCTGTTCCAGTTCACCGCGCTGAAGACCGCCTGCCTGGTGCATTGCCGCGCCCCGGCGGCGTTCCTCGCCGCGCGCGGACGGCCGGGGACGGGCGGCGCGTTCCGCATGGGGCTGGAGCATGGCAGCTATTGCATCGGGTGCTGCTGGGCGCTGATGGCGCTGCTTTTCTTCGGCGGGATCATGAATCTCTACTGGATCACCGGGCTTGCCGCCCTCGTCGCGCTGGAAAAGCTCTCGGCCCATGGCGTCGCGGCATCGCGCATCGCGGGAGCGGGGTTCATGGCCTGGGGGCTGGCCGCGCTCTGGTCGGCGGTCTAGCGCGCCGGAAGGATCGGTCCGGGCCATCGAAACGGTCCCGAAGCGCGCCGCCCCTGTTGCGGGCGTGCCGTGCCAGTCGGCGTCCGGCCCGCGAGCTGGTTTGCCATCGCGGGGCTCTGGGCGCCGAGGCTGGCGGCGCCCGCTTCCAGCCAGTCGCCCAGCCGCGGCGAAAGCTGCATCGGCTGCGACCGGCTCTGCGCGCCGAGCTCGAAGCGGATGCCGGGTCGGGCGGCCTCGATCGCCGCGATGCGCGACTTCAGCATGGCATCCATCCGGTCGAGCACCGCGTTGTCCTCGGAGCGCAGGTCGAGGCAGAATTCCAGCTGCCCGGGCACCTTGGCCATGGCATGGAGCGGCCCGGCGGCATCGACCCGGCCGAAGGTCACGGCCAGATCCTCGCCGCCGTCCAGCACCTCCGCCCAGTCGGCATCGAGCGCCTGGACCAGATCTGCAAAGGCGAAGACGGCATCGGCGCGGCTGTCGCGGGGGGCGCCGCCCGAATGCGCCCAGACGCCGTGGATCCGCGCGTTGCGGTAGCGCAGCCCGCCGCGCACGCCTGACACGATGGCATGGCTCTCGCCCGCCTCGTCGAGCACCGGCCCCTGTCGCCGGCTGGGTCCTGCCCGAGCGCGACCGCGGCCACGGCCTGTCCGGCGGCCGCCTGGGGCGGCTGTTCCACGCCTCGATCCTGTGGAGCGTCAGGAACCCGCTGCGCTCGGCGATGCTGGCGCTGGTCCTTCCGGTCACCGGCTTCGTCTCGCTCGGCGGGCTGACCGCGCAGTTCTTCCCCGGCACCGACCGCGACCAGTTCCATATCGAGGTGGAACTGCCCAAGGGCACCGCCATCCCGCGCACCCGCGCGCTGGCCGGCGAGATGGACGCGCTCCTGCGCGCCGAGCCGGAGGTCACCCATACCGCCTGGACCATCGGCGAAAGCGCCCCGGCCTTCTACTACAACATCGTCGGCTACCGCGAGGACGCGCCGGGCTTTGCCCAGGCGCTGGTCACCACCGCCTCGCCCGCGGCCACTGCGCGCCTGCTGGTGCCGCTGCAGGAGCGGCTGAACCGCGCCTTCCCCGAGGCCCGCATGGCGCGGTGCCCGCAATGCCGCTCCTGCGCGCGCTCTCCGCGGGCGATGCCGAGACCGCGGCGCGGCTGGGGGTGCTGTCCTTCCTAGAGGAGGATCTGGCGCTGGCCGATTACGTGACCTGCGCCGAACCGCGGCTCTCGGGGCTTCTCGCCGGGCTGCTCGCGCGCATCGAGGCGGAGGAGGCGGCATGATCCGGGGCATCTGGGACCGCGAGACCGTGGCGGAACTGCTGATCCTGGCGCTTCTGCCGATCGGCGCGGTCTGGCTGGGGCTCGAAGGCGCGGGCGGGTTGCTGCGCCTCGCCGTCTTCCTTGCCGTGGCGGGCGCCTGGCATGTCGTCTGGATGCTGGCCCGCGCGCAGCCGCCCTCGCTCTACGGCACCGTCACCGCGCTGGCGCTGGCCATTCTCGCGCCCGAGGGGCTGGGGCCGGTCGCGCTGATCCTCTCGACCAGCTTCGGCGTGGTGGTGGCGGAACTGGCCTTCGCCTCCGCCCCATGCGCGGCGCGCTTGCCGCGCGCCTGCAGGGACCGGGCGGACTCTACAACGCGGGAAACCTCCTTGCCCTGGCCGCCGGGCTGACCGCCCAGATCTCCGCTGCGGCGGGCGGGGCGGAAGGGTCCGCCGCAGGGGCTGTGCGGGACTATTTCATCGGCAGTCCGGGCGCGAGCTGGCTGACGCTGGCCGTGGCCATCTTCCTGATCTCCGGCGAAGTCTATCAACGGGCCTGGACGGCACCGGCGCCGCCGGATGCCCGCCTGACGCGGCTGGGGGACCTGCTGTCGGGGGGCGGTGCCACCGCTCTGGCCCTGTCCCTGGCCAGCTACGGCAATCTCGTCCTGGCGCTGGCTTCGGGGCTCCTGCTGGCTGCCGCCAAATTCGGCAACGCCCTCGTTCCGGCAGGCGCCGGCAGCGAGCGGGTCCGGCTGGCCCTTGCCTTCCGCGCCGCTGCGCTTGCCAGCCGTGCGGCAGGCCGATCCGGTTGCAGATGCCGCCGCGGCGGCCGGGCTGGCCGGGTCGGACAAGGACCGGCGCGAACACGCGATCGTCGTGGAATACATCCTCGACACGCTGGCGCCGTTCTGCCGCAGCCTCGGAACCCCGGAGGGCACGCGGCTGACCTCGACGCGCAGCATGTGGCATCTCGGCACGCCGATCGAGGGCGTGCTGAAGGACGAGGGGCTGCCCTCGGCGGTGCTGGCCGCCAGGCTGCATCCCACGCCCGCGGTCTGCGGGCTGCCCTGCAACCGGGCCGAGGAGCTGATCCGCAAGCTGGAGCCGGTGCCACGGGACTATTACGCGGGCGCGGTGGGCTGGACGGATGCGCATGGCGACGGCGCCTGGCATGTGGCGATCCGCTGTGCCGAGATCTGCGGCGCGGAGGCGCGGCTCTATGCCGGGGCGGGGATCGTGCCCGGGTCTGACCCGGAGGCCGAAGTCGCCGAGACCGGGGGCCGGCGGCTGGAAGGCCAACGGCGCGGGCGACCTGCCGGGCCGGGCGGGGATTCACCTAGGCACATGGCCAGCCGCAGTCGGCAAGGGCTGCATTGCAGCCGCGCGCAGCTGCGGGGACGGCCAGGACATCTGCGGGCAAGGACCTGAACATGCCGACGGTGTCCGGAGCTGTGCCGGGGCGCAGGGCTGCAGCCGATGATGGCCTGCGGACGGGCGATGCACGCGTCCGTGTCTTGCGGCCTCTTGGCGGCCCAGGTGGCGGTTCAGGTTGGAGGCGGAGCGGAGGGGACCCTTGCTCCCGCACGGGCTCGGCCCCGAAGACGGAACGGGCTCTGCTCCCCAGAGTCGCGATCGCGCAAATCGGAAAGACAGGGCGAACGATCCCGCTCGGCCCCGGGGCCGGTCCGGCCGGAAACCGGCGGGCATCCGGCATGCCCCGCGGAGGCGGGGCGGCGATGGGAGGACCCGCGGCAGGCCGGAGCCGCTCCGCGCCGTCGGCGGTGACGATCGCGGTGACGGTCTTGCCGCCGCCGATATCGAGGACGATCTCGCTGCTGACCGCGCCGTCATGGCGCGCGGCGACGGTGCCGGCCAGCTGGTTCCGCGCCGAGACCGGGCCGGAGGGACGGCCCGGAACCAGCAGGATGAAGGACGCCTTGACCAGGGCATGGACCGCGCAGCCGGGCGCGAGGCGCATCTCGGCGGCGCTTTTGGCGGTGATCGCGGCGGTCAGGACCTGGCTGTCGGCCAGTGCCATCTCGACGAGGGAATGGACCGGCCCCTCGGTGACCGTCGTGACCGTGCAGCGCCAGGCATTGCGCGTGCTTGTCTGCATCATCAGGTGCCTCAGCAGGGGGGCGGGTGCGTGGGGCAGATCGGCGAGACTGCGCTCCAGCCGCCGCGCGGCGCCGTCGAGCGCCTCCTGCAGCCGCGCGAAGCCGGCGATCAGCGCATGGCCGGCGCAATGCAGGATCACCCCCGGCGCCCGCATCGCGCGCGACTCGAAGCTGCCGCGCGCGACGGCGTCGAGCACTGTCAGCGAGAATCCGGGCGCGAAGTTGACCGCCGCCATCGTGCCGTCGAAGCGGTCGGCGAACCGCGCGGCGGGCGGGGCGGTCATGCTGTCGGGGCGGTGCTCCGGCAAAGCCATCTGGCGCTCCTGCAAAGATCTGCGGCTGGCCTCCGGCGCGGGGACAGCCGATAACCCGACAAGAATACTCAGTCATATGCCGCCCTGCAAGGAGCCTCCGATGCCCCGACATCCCCGTTGCCATCCTGTTCCGTCCCGGACCTGCCGGGCATGACCGTCCTGACCCGCCGCCGTGCCATGGCCCTCGGCCTCTGCCTGCCCGCCATTGCCCGCGCCCAGCCGGTGCAGGAGCTCTCTGCGCCGCTCCTCTGGGAGGCGCCGCCGCCGGGGCTGCGGCTGCACCGGTTCCTGGGCGCGCCTGCGGCGTTGAACTGCGCGGCGATCCGGGGCAGGGACGGGGCAACCCGGAGGCCCAGGCCATGACTGCACCCGACACGACATCGGCGCCGCTGCGCCATCCGTTTCCCGAGCCGCCCGGCCCCGGCGCGGCGGTGGAGGTGGCCGAGGGCATCCTGTGGATGCGCCTGCCGCTGCCGATCGCGCTCGACCATGTCAATGTCTATGCCATCGCCGACGATGACGGCTGGACCATCGTCGATACCGGCATGGATACAAGGCTGACCCGCGAGACCTGGCTGGAGCTCCTGGCCGGGCCGCTGGCCGGGCGCCGCGTGGCGCGGGTCTTCGCCACCCATCACCATCCCGACCATGTCGGCCTGGCGGGCTGGTTCCGCGAGACCCAGGGCGCCGAGCTGATCATGACGCGCACCGCCTGGCTGCTGGCGCGGATGCTGCGGCTCGACGAGCAGGACGTCCCGCCGCCCGAGACGCTTGCCGACCGGGGCCGAGCACGGCACGATCACCGTGGTCGCGGGCGGCGAGGGGTTCGAGGTCACGACGCTGCGCCGCGACGTGGAAACCGACGGCCGCCGCGCCGTGGTCAGCTTCTCGCACCGGATCGAGGACGATGCCGCGCGGCGCGATTTCACCATGAACGCGCTCTATGCCGAGGCCGATGGCAGCGTGGTCGATCCGCTCGGCGGCCTGCCGGATCTGCGGGCGGGCCGGGTGCGCTTCATCGGCAGCGCCGAGCAGCGCATCGCCGAGGACTACCTGCGCATCCTGCGCTTCTTCCGCTTCACCGCCTGGTACGGCAGCGACGGTCCCGATGCCGACGGGCTGGCCGCGTGTGCCGCGCTGGCCGAGGGGCTCGAGCGCATCGCCGCCGAGCGCAAGGGCCAGGAGATGAAGAAGCTCCTCGCCGCGCCCGATCCCGCGCCGGCCTTGGCGACGATGGAACAGGGCGGGGTGCTGGAACGGGCCGGACCGCCGGACATCGCCCGGCTGCGGGCCCATCTGGCCGAGGAAGCCGCGGCGGGCCAGGCCAGCCGCGCCCAGGCACTGCGGCTGTCGCGCCGCTTCCACATGATCCTGGCCGAGATCGGCGGCAACCTGGTGCTGGCGAAATACCTCGAGGAGCTGACCCTGCGGAGTTCCCTGATCCTCGGCTGCTACGGCCGGCGGCAGACCCGGCTCTGCGCCTCCGGCGAACATGGCGATATCGTCGGGGCGATCGAGGCGGGCGATGCAGACCGGGCCTGCGCGCTGCTCGGACAGCACCTGCGGCATCTGGAGGAGGAGGTCGAATTCGGCAACCGCCGCGCCCCCGCCAACGCCCTGGCAAGCATCTTCGAGGACGGCGGAGACTGACGGCCGCCGGGCCATGCGGCCTGCCCTGCCGGGCGGCAGCAGTCTGCCCGGAACATGGGCCAGCCCGGCGGCCCCGCGGCCCGCGCTGCGGTGCAAGAGCGCGGTGCCGCGCCGCGCCTCGAGGCGGCCGGCGCTCTTGTTCATCGCCGGGCCGGTCAGCGCCGGCCGCCGCAAAGGAGCCGTTGCGCGCAGTTTCCACGAATTCGGCTGCGCCGGAAAACGGACCGCCGGGCAGCTTCAATGCGGACCACGCGGATGGAATGGGCGCGGTTGGAGCAGGATTTGCTTTTCTTGGGGGGCAATGAGTTGCCGTGCGGAGACAAGGCAGGATGCGCTGTCCTTCCGCCGCTTCCGGCAGGCTGTGCGGACCCGGTGACCGAGGATCGGCAGGGCCCTCCGGCGCCCCGACCTGTCTGCCGGGACTGCGGCAGCCAAGCGCCTCTGCCCGCATTGCGGTCGGCCTCGGGAAATCGTGCGTCCGACCGGCCGGACGGGGACGTGCACGCGGATGCCAAGGCCCGGTGACCGGATCGCCGTGCCTGCCGCGCCGGGCCATCCCGGGCGCCTGATAATGTCCGCCCGCAGGGGCGCACTCCAGGGATGGGCAGATTTTGCCCGTGATTTGCCCCACGAGAATCAAGCGGAAGCCGCCGGTCACTGAGGCGCGGGCAAATTTGCCGGAGGGCGACGGTAGTTTTCTCTTGTCTCAAATGTTCCACCCAACCTGGGGTGTTAAAATGGACACTGAAAGGACTGGTGGCTGAATTTGAGGAGAAGGCTATGGGAGAGAGTGCAGGACGGGAGCCGAGCAAGCATTGCGGCAAGGTGCATGGGGTGACGCGGACCAGCCGCATAAGCCCCGAGGAGCTTCTGAGCGTGGCGGCGGATGGCCAGCGGAAGGTCACGATGATGCTCGACAACACCGTGATAACCGTGCAGGTCGGGGACGAGCCGGGCGACAGGGACGAGATCGTGGACGGATGGAAGGTCCGCGTGATCACCGTCGCCGCCGGGGGATTTTTCCCGGGCAGATCGCCATCGCAGCGTGGCGTCATGGGTCAGAAGCCGCTCGCCATAGCGCGAGGCGGCGCGGCCGAGCGCCAGCATCCGCACCCCCGCCGAGGGGCGGAACACGTCGAAGGCAATGCCGATCCCGGCCAGCCCGGCAATCCCGGCAGCGGTGATGAACCAGCCCGAGAGCCCCAGAAGCGCGACCCCGGCCAGGAGTGTCACCAGCGACAGCGCCGCGCCCTTGGCCATCGTGCCAGGCGCGGCGGCCCAGATCAGGCGGATCACCCGGAAAAGCGGTTTCACAGCGCCACCTCCCGGTCTGCAGCGGCAATCAGCGCCGGATCGTGGCTGGCGGCGATCACCGTGCGGCCCTCGGCGGCGAGATCGCGCAGCGCCGCGGTCACCACGGCAGCGGTTTCGGCGTCGAGATCGGCGGTCGGCTCGTCGGCGATGATCAGGTCTGCCTGCATCGCGATCGCCCGGGCCAGCAGCAGCCGCCGCGCCTGGGCCGGGCAGATGGCCTGCCTCAACCGCTCGGGCCCCACGCCGGACTATGCCGCCTGGCCGGAGCTGCGCTGGGACACCGCCCTGCCCGCCGCAGCCGACGTGGTGATCCTGTCGGTGCGGCCGCAGGATTTCCGCAGCGGGTCCTGGCGCTGCCCCGATGCGCTGGTGATTTCGCTCATGGCGGGGGTGCCGTCCGGCGAGATCGCCGCCCGCACCGGATCGGACCGGATCGTCCGCGCCATGCCGAATGCCGCCGTCGAGATCGGCCGCAGCTATGCGCCCTGGGTCGCGGGCGAAGCGGTGACGGCAAAGGACAAGGAGATCGCCGCGCGCATCCTCGGCGCCACCGGGGGCGAGGACGAGATCGACAGCGAGGACCAGCTCGACGTTCTGACGGCGCTGGCCGGATCGGGCCCGGCCTGGAGCGCGCTTCTGGCAAATGCGCTCAGCACGGCGGCGCTGCGGGCGGGGCTGCGAGGCGGTGGCAATGGCCGCCAGCCGCTGCTCCTGTCCCGGAGCCTGCGCGTGGAGCGGCCCTGCCTGCAGGGCGGCGAGGCCGGCCAGCGCGGCCCATCTCCGCAGGCGTCCCAGGTTGCGTCCCGATGGCATCTGGCTCTCCCTTGCCCGGAAATTGCACGTTTGCCCGGCGAGACTACACCGCCCGGGCCGCGACGCAAAAGCCCTGGGCCAAACTGTTGATTTTCCGGTCCCCCGCTGCGGATACTGGGACCGGGGCAAGCGGATCGGGACGGCCATGGAAAGCTATCAGCGACTGATCGACGTCATCGCGCTGGAGAACCTGCAGATGCGGGCGGAGTTCTGGGTGCTGACCCGGCTTCTGGTGCCCGGCACGCTGTGGCAGATGGCGGTGCTCGCAGCCGCGGCCGTGCTGGCCGTGCTGGTCTCGCGTCCCGCCGCGGGGCGGCTGGCGCATCGCCGGGTGGCGGGCCGCCGCGCTGGGGCCGGCGCGGCGCAACAGCGTCGGGATGCGGGTGCCGGTCCCCGGCTCGGGAGCGTGCTTCGCCGCAACGATGGGCTGGGTGCTGACCTGGCAGCTGGCGCAGCGCGGCTTCGACCCGGTCAGCGTCACCTCGCTGACCTTTTCCGGTCCTTCGGCGGGTTCGCTGATGGTCTTCCTCGACCGCGGCAACGGGCCGGGCTTCGATATCGGCCCGGTGCCCGGCGTGGTCCCCGGCGCCATTCCCGTCCCCGCCATCGCCGGAGAGCCGGGATTCCGGAGACTTTCGGGCGAGAGCCAGATGCGGCGATCCATCACCGGACCAGCACTGGCGGGCTTCGCGGCGATGCTGGCCGGAGACTGCGCCCCCAGACTGCGCGCTGACTTCGCTGGTCGCGCCTGCGCGATGCGGGACGGCGCGGCGGCGGCAGAGCTTGTGCTCGACCGGCGGGCCGAGCGGGCGCCGGGGCGGGAGAATGCGCAGCCGGAAAATGGACGCCGGCGACAACAACCTTGAAAACCATCGCGGGTGCCGGGTCAGGAGCCGAAGGCGGCGCAGCGCTCGTCGCGGGCGCTCAGCCGCAGGCAGGTCTGCTGCGCCTCGGATTCGCTGAGGCCGACGAACTGGACCTCGAAGCCGGTCGGTTTCGACACCACGGCGCGCTTGGCCTTGCCGAGCAGGTCGACCTGCTGCAGCGCGGTGCGCAGCAGGACGCGCTCGGCCTGCCAGCGGGTCGAATAGCGGCCGACGCTGATGCCCCAGCTGTCGGAGCCCTGGCGGGTGGAAACGGTGACCGGGCGGGCCTCTTCGGGCTGGCTGTCCTGCAGCCCCATGTCGGAGGTGGAGAAGGTCACCGCCGGGCGCGGGGCCGGGCGTTCCATGGTCTCCGGCGCGATCGCCAGCGCGGCGGTCTCGACCTTGGCGGGGGCCGGGGTGCGGCGGGCATCGGCCGCGGCTGCCAGTCGCTGGCACCGGTTCGAGGGCGTGCTGGCCGGCGCCAGGGCGCCGATGGCACGTCCGCCCGAACGGGTCCCGCACCGGCCCATGAAGGGATCGCTCAGACAGGCAACGTCAGGCGGCTTGCAGGCCGCGCATATCCTTAAAACGGGCCGCCTACCCGGTCGGCTCACCCCGCGTTCACGGGGTCTAGTCAGGCCGTCCCGTGGTCGGAGGCCGGTGCCCAGAACTCCGGATGACCATTGCACCGCCGCAGCGAGCTTTCGCGCTCCCGGCACCGATCCGGCTGAAGACGCAGCAGAAGGGCTTGGCCATGCGCCCGTCCGGACACTCCGGGCAGAGCCGGACGACCGGGACCGCGCGGCGATGCCCGGCACCGGAGCAGCCCCGCAAAGCAGGGCTCGGCCCTCGTGACGGCTGCCCGACATGGCCCGGCGCGGCGGCCCGGATCTGCTCACATTTTGCGTCCGCCCTCTCTTCGCAATCGCTGCCTTTTGGCGCGCGGGGTCTCGGGTTGGCGGCCTGGAGTTCCACTGCAGGCGTTCGCCGATCCGCTTCTGCGGATGCGCGGCCGCGATCGCTTCCGGCGTGGCTTCAGGCAGGCGGAGGGCTCGACGCCGCTGATCTGCGCCGTCTCGATCGGCGAGGCGATGCGCGCGCTGGACCGGCCGCCCTCGCCTTGGCCTGCAAGGAGCGCGTTCTTGCGGTTCAGCGCCGTCTCCCGGTCATTCTGCCCATGCCGGTCAGCGCTGCCATGTCCGGTGCCGGTGGCACGCCGGGTTCGGGCCGGATGTCACGGTGTTCCGGACGTTCAACCGTTGCGACGGCGAGATTGCCGGCATCGAACGCGAGGCTGGCCTTGCCGTGCCTGCTGCCGGCCGGGGGGCTCGGCGCGGCGGCCTGCCAGGCGGTCGGCCCGGGCAGCGGCGCCACCTCGAAGCTGTCCGCCGCGCCCGGGCCGACGAGGTTGCCGTAGCGGTCCTGCGGCGTGAAGGTCACGACCACCGCGCCGTCGCCATCGCCCGAGGGCGTCACGGTCACCGGCGTCGCCTCCGGGTCGATGCCGACGGCAACGTGATGGCTCCACTGCACCTCCCGGGTCAGCGTGCAATCGCCCGATTGCAGCCGCGCCCGCGCGTGGAAGGTGTAGCTTCCCTCGGTGACAAGCGCCTCGCCGAGCCGCACGCCGAACACGCCCGCCGGACGGAAGGTCCCCGCCGCAGCGCTGCTGTCGGACATCATGTGATCCTCCTCGACATAGCCGATGACCGGTGCGCCGGAAGTTTCATCGAGCGCGCCGAGCGTCGCCTGGCGCGCCGGAATGATGTCGCCCCCGGCCAAGCGCGGCGCGCCGAGCCCAGCCTCCGCCAGCGCCGTGCCGGTGCCCGTAGACCGGCCGCAGGCTCCGCCGCCGCTCCGGACGGCACCGGGCCCACCGGCCTTGTCCTGCGGCCGTGCAGGCAGAGACATCCCGGCAGGTCGCCGGCCCGGATGGCCGGCGGCGCTCCGTGGCGGACCGGATGGGAGAAGGCGATCAAATCCCGGAAACGGCCGCGGATCGAGGATGTCGCTGCGCGAATTCGGAAGACCCGCCCCGTCGGTCTGCACAACCTTGCAGGACATCGTTTCGAGCCTTGGCAGAACTGCCGGGAACAGAACATCAGTGCAGCGCAGGAGGCACGGCAGCCCTGCCGCCGTCCCGCATCGCCACCGGGCGGAGACGCTTGCCGCAAGAGAGCCGGCATCCCGGAACCCGCGGGGACCAGTTAGACACATGCCGCAACGCCCGCCGCGAACTGTCCGGCTCCGGCCCGGGTCCGCGGCCTCCCAGCCGCCAGCGGCCGCCCCGGTCTGCCGTCCGCGACGGCGGCGGCCACCGCCTCGGGGCCGAGCCCCAGCTTGGAGCCGAAGCCGCCGCCGACATAGGGCGCCAGAATGCGGACCCGGTCCCGCTCCAGCCCCAGCGCATCGGCCAGCTCCAGCGCGTTGAAGCGCAGCATCTGCAGCGCGCTGTACAGCGTCAGATGGCCGTCCTGCCAGTCGGCGATGGCGGCATGCGGCTCCATCGCGGCGGCGGCATGGGATGCGGTCGAATAGGTGGCGTCTAGCGCATGGGCGGCTTCGGCCATCGCGTCGTTGACTGCTTCCTCCGCCGCGTCGTCGGCCTTGGTCTCGGTCTCCGCCGCGGCGGGATCGGTGACGGCAGCCTCCTCTTCGTAGCGGATCGCCAGCCGCGCGGCGGCGTCGCGGGCGGTCTCGAAGCTGTCGGCGACCACCACCGCGACCGGCTGGCCGCGGAAATCGACCCGGTCGCCGGGCTGCACCGGCGGCCCTGCGGGAGGCCGAGGCGATGATCCGCGCGCTCGAAGCGCGGTTCAGCCTCTACAATCCCGGCTCGGATCTGTCGCGGCTCAACGCGGCAGGGCGGCTCGACCGGCTGCATCCCTGGATGGCGGAACTGCTGGCGGCCTGCGGCAAGATCCACCGGCTCACGCAGGGCCGCTTCGACCCGACGGTGCAGTCGCTCTGGACCGCGCCCCCGGGTCCCTCGGGCTGGGAGCGGGTCCGCCTTGGCCGCGACGCGGTGCAGCTCGCCCCCGGTCAGAGCCTGACGCTGAACGGCATCGCCCAAGGCTATGCCGCCGACCGGATCAGTGCGCTGCTTGCCCGGCATGGCTTCGCCGATACGCTGGCCGATCTGGGCGAGTTCCGCGCCCGCGGCGGCCCCTGGCGGCTGGGCCTCGCCGATCCGGAGCAGGGGCTGATGGGCTACCGGACCCTCGCGGAGGGCGCCGTGTTCCGCGGCGCTGCGGCAGAGGCGCTCCTCGATGGCGCGGCGCGCCTCGAAGACCTGGCGCGCCTCCTCCTCGCCGGGCACGGCAACGAAGGCGCCGCGGTTGCGCACCAGCTCGATCACCCCGTAGCCGGTCAGCATCGCCAGCGCGCGGCGGATCGTGGCGCGGTTGCAGGCAAAGATGTCGACGAGCTCCTGTTCGCCGAGCTTCGTGCCGGCGCGCAGTTTCTGGTCCGCGATGGCATCGAGGACATGGTGGATGATCTTCTGTTCGGTCGTGATCGACATCGGCACTGATCTAGAGGCTGGGAAGGGGGAAGGCAATTGCAAGGGCGGCCTCCTGCGCCGCCGCTCCGCACGGCAGGAAGGCCCGACCCGGCGGACCGCGGTGCGGAGAGCGGAGGGCAGCCGGGTCGGGCCAGCCCTCCGCAGGGCAGGGTGCGCATGGGGACGCAGCGGGTCAGTGGCCGGGGCCGGGCGGCACGCGCCGCGCGCCCTCTCCGGCGGCCAGGGTGCGGCCAGCGCCATGGAAGGCAAAGGCGCAGGCGGCAGTCTCCGGCAGGGATGCCGGGGCTTGATGCTGCAGGGAAATCATCGGGTCACCCCATGACAGGCCGCGGGGCGTTCTGCCCGCGGGACGGTTGCTCGGGAGGCTCGCACACGGCTGGCAGGAAGATCATCGGCAGCGCTCCTGGCACGGGGCGCGCGGATGAGCCGGAGATACAAGCCGCGCCGGGTCCGGTCAATAGATGAGTATTTCAATCGGAAAACCGGCCGAATTCAGCCGCTGACGATCCGGAGGCCGCGCGCTCCCGGCTTCCCGACGTCCCGCCGTCGAAGTCGCCCGCCATGGCCGGGACCGGCCCGGGTACCGGCGGGCAATGGCGCGGCGACACCCGGAAGAAACGCCGCCTCCGTGCTCCGGCCCCGGCGCCGTTGCGCCGCCGGCGCGGGCCGGCCCGGACTCCCCGGAACGTCTCCCGATCCTCTTTGCCGCTGAACGCTTGCCAGCGGCCGCGCCGCCCGGAAGGCGCGCCTTCCCGCTTCGTCGAGGGATCGGCCCAGACGGCCAGAAAGCCGTGCCGCCACAGCGCCATGCCCGCAGTTGCGCTCGGACCAGCGGCACTGCACCGGCTCGTCGCGCGTGCCAGCTGGTGGCCTTGCAGGCCGACTTCGGAGGCCTGGACATGCCATCCGGCTCGCGACGGGAATCCCGTTTCTTCCTTTTGCAAAATGGCACCGCACCCCCGGCGACCAAGTTGCCCGCCTGCCGCATCTGCACCGGTGACGGTGCGCCCGGAGCGCGGACCGCCCGGAGCGGAGCGGAAGCCCCCGAACGGCCGACCCTGAGCCGCCCCCGTCCGTGCAGACGCCACGGCGCCTGCACGGGTTCGGGACCCGTGGCGGCGACCTCGTCATGCAGCTCCAGGCACCGCCGGGCCAGGACCTTGGGGGAGATGCGATACGCCACGTCCGCCCCGCGATAGGCGGACAGGTCCGGGCGCCAGGCCGCGAGGGTGCGGATCAGCTGCATCCGGGCCATCCGGCGCAGCGGGTCCCGCAGCTTGTCCGGGGCGCAGGCGATCGCCGCCCGGATCATCGAGCCGGGGCGGTGCGCCGTGCCTGGATGGCGGTTCGGCGGGACATCCGTCCCCCGGACGGATGTCTGCACCGCCTCGCTCCGGCAGACCCTGAGGACGCGGAGGCTTCCGGCCATCCCGCCGCGGTCACCGTGCTGCGTTCCGCATGGGCGGCATGGGCTGCGCTTTCGGCATCGACGTCGTCGGTCTCCGGCACTTTCGCGGCGCCACTGGCGCCACGGTTGCCTGCGACTGCCCCTCCGCCGCCGGTCCAGCCTGTCCGGTGCGGTGGGCGCGTGCCGTGTGGCGGTCGCGGCGAAGCGTGCGGCGCAGAGGCGGCAGGCGGCGATCTCGCCGGAAAGGCCGGTGTCGGGACGGTCTTGCATGGCCCTCCAGATAGCGCGGACCCGCCTGCGCGGGAAGGTCCGGGCCGGGAAACTGGACATGCGGCGGCGCCTGCGCGACACTGGCGGGCATGTCCCATTGGCCGCTTACCAAAGACGACATCGCCCGTCCCGCCTATCGCAGTCTCGCCCAGGGCATCGCCGCCGCGATCGAAGCCGGCAGGCTGCGTGCCGGCGACCGCCTGCCGCCGCATCGCGACATGGCCTGGCGCCTCGGCGTGTCGGTGCAGACCGTCAGCCGCGCCTATGAAGAGCTGATCCGGGCCGATCTGGTCTCGGGCGAGGTCGGGCGCGGCAGCTTCGTCAAGACCGCCTCCACCGATGTCGCCGCGATGCCCTGGCACCGGCCGGGGGGCGGCGTGCCGTCGCCTGCGGCCGCATCCAGTGCGGCGGGGATCCCGCTGCCGCCCTCCGCCGCCCGGTTCCAGGCATGGACATTTCGCGCCGGTCACCGGCTTCGGATGCAGCCGGGATTGCCCGGGAAGGTGCCGGAACGCATCGTCCCGGCCTTGGCAAGCGCCCTTCGGACAGCGTTCGGATCACCTCCGCCGCCCCGCGGCAGCCCTCGCCGCGACCCTCGAGATCGACATCGAAGGCAGGATGCCCGGCGGGACGGTTGCCGGTCGGGAGCCCGAGGGTGAAGCGTCCCTCGCTCCGCCGGCCGGCAGCACGATGCCGGTGGTGGCGGGCGTGATCCGGTCCGTCACGGCGGCGAGATGGGCCGCATGGACGACAGGACCGGGCCTCTGCGCGGCATCGCCGGAATACGGGTCGCGGATGGGCACGCCGCGCAGCCGGATGCTGCCGAAACCGGCTTTGCCGTTCCGGCCGGGAATGACGGCGTCGCTGAGCCGGCCGGATCGCCAGCCGGCCGTGACGGCGCCTGCGCAGCTCCGTCCGGCCGCGGCGGCAGCTCCGTGAGGACAGGGCGGTGCATGTCAAGGGGATGGCGGGCTTTCCGCCGGAGCTGCTCAAGCGCCAGGCGGTGATCCATGTCCGCCAGCCGGTGCGGGGCCAGGTGAGGACGGCGCTGCAAAGGTAAGCCATCAGCTCGCCATGCCTTCGGGCGTTGCCCGTCGCGGCGCCATCGGTCCGAGTCCGATGGGCGACGGCGAACGGCGGCAGTGCGATCTGGCGGAAATGGCGCGCAGCTCCGGATCTTCCGGGTCGACGTCATCGGCGACGCCCCCGGCATCTTGGCGGGCGGCTGCCGGTCCGGCCCCGGGGTCGAGACGCTGGCGGCGAGGCCGGAAAATCCGGATCGGCCGGTGCCGTCTTCTGTCTCCCAGGCGAGGAAGCCGCCGAGATCGGCCGACATGCCGATGTCGGGCAGCGGATCGCCGCGGTCGTCTTCGGCATCGCGCCGCCCGAAGCGCAGCAGGCCCGCCGGCCCGGCCTGCAGGTGGCGGTGTCCGAGCAGGTTGGCGGACAGGTAGTTCGCCTCGAGGCTCAGATAGCGGCGGCCGAAGCTCTTGCGCGCGGCGGGAACCACAGCCCAGGTCGTTTCGTCGGCGCCGATATGCGAGGGGCCGGCTCCGGTGCCGAGAATGGCGTAGTCGGGAAAGGACGGCAGGTCGAGCACCGGTCCCTCGGCCAGCGCCGGAGCGGCGGCGGCCAGGCTGGCCAGTGCGGCAAGGATGGCGGCAAGTCTCATGGCGGCGTCTCCCGATCTGTCCCTGCGCCGAGCAAACCCGATCCGGCGGCGCGAGGCCAGCGTGGCGGGGCGGACCGGCAGCCTTCGGCGGCTGGCGATGGTCGGCGGGCTTGCGGCCGGGGGCGGCGCGCCCTGGGCCGAAATGGCCGCGCTCGGGCTCGGCCTCGGCGGAGCGGCATGGAGGCTGGAAAGGAAATTCCTGTGACGGCGGAGCTTGCCCCTACGGACCGTGCGGTGCGCGACTTCTACGACGCGCTGCCCTACAATCATTTCGCCGATCCCGCCCTCGCGGCAGCGCGCGTGCGGGCCAATCCGCTGGCCGCCTATCCGGATCTCGACGCGACGCTCGCCGAGGCCGGACCCGGCCTTTCGGTGCTGGAGATCGGATGCGGCACCGGCTGGGCGGCGAATGCGCTGGCGCTGCATTGCGGCGCCCGGGCCGTAGGCGTGGATTTCAGCGCCAGGGCGCTGGCCCGTGCACGCGAGGTGGCCGAGGACACGCGCTCGGGCGCGGAATTCGTGCAGTCCGACCTCTTCGCCTTCGCCCCCGCCGCCTCGGTCCCGGAAGCCAGCGCCTCGGCCGCGGGTTCTTCTCCCAGCGCCCGGCCGACGCTGCGGATCGAGGCGGCCACGGCCTCGGCGGTGAAACCGTCATGGACGAGGACCACCGGCACCGACGCTGCCTGAAGCTGCTCCAGAACCTCGGGCGGACCGGCGGTGTCGCGCGCCAGAATCAGGTCGGGCCCGGCGGAGAGCACCCCCTCGGCGGAGAGCTGGCGCATATAGCCGACATCGGGCAACGCCTGCGCCTCGGGCGGATAGAGCGAGGTCGTGTCACGCGCGGCGAGCCGGTCGCCCTGCTCCAGCGCATAGACGATCTCGGTCAGCGGCCCGCCGATCGAAACGATGGCGGAGGCGTCGGGATAGGATTGCGCGGCGGCACCGGTGGCGGTGCAGGCCAGCACGAGCGCGGCAAGCCCGCGGGCAGGGCGGCGCCGGATCACGCCGGAACCTGGCGGGGTCTCCGACTGCGACATCATCCTCGACCTGCGCCGCGCCGCGCCGCTTTTCCCGGCGCACGAGAAGCGCGAAGGCTACCTGCGGGCGGATCCCGGCCGCCCGCAGGCCGTGGCCGCCGCCGTTCTGGCCGCCTCGCATCTGGTCGGCACTTTCGAAAAGCCGCTCTATGTCCGCACCGAGCCGCTGCTTTGCGCCCATTCGCGGGCCGGGCAGACCGGCTGCACCGCCTGCCTCGACCTCTGCCCGACCGGCGCGATCCAGCCCGCAGGCGACCATGTGACGGTCGATCCGATGATCTGCGCGGGCTGCGGCGCCTGTTCGGCGGCCTGTCCCTCGGGCGCGATCGCCTATGACGCGCCGCCCGTCGACCTGACGATGCGCCGGGTGCAGACGCTGGCCAAGGCCTATCTGGAGGCGGGCGGAACCGCGCCGCGGCTGCTGGTCCATGGCGCGCATGGACGGCGCGTGCCGCCGGAGCGCCGGTGCCCGCGAGGATCCAGCGGGCGAGATAGCGCGACAGCTCCAGCCCGTCGGCACCTTCCGGCAGGTCCGGCCGCGGCGCGCCGGTTGCCGGAACGCTGTCGACGATGCGGTCGCCCTGGATGATATCGCAGGACACCGCCGGAGTGCATTTCAGGATGTATTCGGCGGCGGCCTGCGGCCGGTCCGGGACGACGACCGCCGAGCCGTCCGGAAACAGCCGGTAGCTCCAGCCCGGCACGGAGCCCTGCTGGTAGCGCGGCCAGGACAGCGCGTTCGGCGTGTCCTCGTGGAATTCCTCGGCGCCCGGAACCGCCGGGTCGAAGGTGTTCACGAAACTCTCGCCGGGCAGTCTCTGCCACCAGTCGGGCAGCGGCGCCGCGGCCTGCGCCAGCAGCAGCGGCGCGGCCTGGAGCGGCACCGGGCTTCCGGAGGCGGCTTCGCCGCGCAGGCGGGGCCCGGCGGAACGGCAATTCCCCCGGGCCTGCGCCAGCGGATCGCCCTGGCGCGCGCGCTCTTCGGGCAGCCTCCGCTGGTCATCCTCGACCAGCCGACCTCGCTGGCGGATGCCGAGGGCGAGGTTGCCGCTCTGAACGCCCTCCGGGCGCTGAAGCAGGCCGGCACGACGGTGATCGTGATCTCGCACAAGCCGGTGCTCGCCTCCTTCGCGGACCGGATCCTGATGATGAAGGAAGGCATGGTCGAGCATTGCGCGCCGCGCGAGCAGATCATCGGGACGGTGCGGCGCCGGACGATCGGCGTGGTCGGGGCACCGGCTGCGGACGGCATGGCGCGGGAGGCTGCGGAATGACGGGCATGGCGGAAGACGGCATCGCCCGGCCGCTGCTGCGGGCCGGAGCGGTCATCGGACTGGCGGCGGCCGGGATCGGAGGCTGACCTCGCAGCGCACGCGCGGCTTCCCCGTCGAGATGCAATCCGCCGCGGGCCCGTGCAGCGCGCGGATCTTGCCCCGGCCTTCCGGCTTCCGCTGCAAGGGCCGCAGCACCAGCGGGATCTTCGCCGCCCCCCGGCCGCGCAGGGTGCCGTTGGGGATGCTGCCCAAGTCGCGCACTGAGCAGGCTGCGCCCCCGGTTCGAGCGCCTTGCGACGGCGGCCGGTGTATCCCTGAGCTTTTTCAGGACCTTGCGCATCTGCTTGACCTGCCGGGCATGGGCGTGGCGGCCGACCTGCCGGGACAGGCGCGGGGCAAGCCGGGCATGGGATTGTCGCAGCTGCTGGCCCCGGCTTCCTGCGCCAGGGCCAGCAGCTGCGCCCGGGCGCGCTCGCCGGGACGGGCATCCGTCGGATGGGCAGCCGTCTTCTCGGTCACGGTCACGGTCGCGGTCCGGCCCGGGATCTCGGCCGCGCGCTGGAGATCGCGCCGGACTGCCCGCGCTACCTGCACCTCGCCTGCCTGGAACAGGACCTGGCTCCGGACGACCCGCTGCTCGGACGGATCGAGGCACTGCTCGCCGGGCCGCCGCTGCCGCGCGGCGAGGAGGTGCTCCTCACATTCGCGCTCGGCAGGCAGCGCCATGGCCAGGGCGCGCATGAAGCAGCCTTCAGGCTCTGGTCGCGGGGCAATGCCGTGCGCAAGGCCGAGATGGGCTATGACCTGTCGCAGGACGAGGCGGAATTCGCCCGGGCGCGGGACATCGCCCGGGCGGGCTTTCCCCGGATCGACCCGCCGTCCCTGGCCCGCCGCCGCCCGGTCTTCGTCACCGGCCTCCCGCGCTCGGGCACGACCCTGGCCGAGCAGATCCTGGCAAGCCACCCACAGGTCCATGGCGCGGGCGAGCGCGCGCTGCTCGGCGGGCAGGCGGATGCCGCGCTCTATGCCGAGGCGAGCATGCGCGATCTCGCGGCGGAGCGGGGCGCCGCATCCGGGATCGAGGCCGTCCATCCGCCGTTCCATGTGTCGCAGCGCGCCATCGGCCTGCGCCCGGGCCTCGCCACGGTGCGCGAGCGCCTCAATGCGGTGATCCCCGGCTACCTGTCCTCGGAAAGCTACCAGGTGCTGCGCGACACCTGGCTGACCCCCCCGGCCTTCTGGAACGCCGACCGTCTGCGCCAGGCCCGCAACACGGCGATCTCGGCCGCCGCCCTGTTCGGGGCCGCCTTCGTGTGGCTGATCCTGCGGGCGAGGCGCAGGGCGCTGGACCAGGCGCGACGCATGGAGGGACTGTCGAACCGGCTGGGCGCGATCCTCGACACGGCGCGCAGCGGCATCCTCGCGCTGAACCGCGACGGCCAGATCGCCCGGCCAGCACCTGCGGATGGCGCATGTTGGCCGAGGCGAAGACATGGGCGCCGCCGCCGGCTTCGATCCGCTCGCGCATCAGCCCGGAGGGGCCGAAGCTGGCGGCAACCGGCGTTCCGTAGGTCTCCGCGAAGTCCTCCGCGACATCGGAAAGGGCGGCCTTGAGGCTGCCCGCGGCGAACAGCGCGACCTCGTCGGCCAGAGCGGGGGCGGCAGCCAGGCCGAGGCCGGCGGCAAGCGCAAGGGATCGGTGCATGATGGTCCTTTCGGGCACGCGTCAGGGGAATTGGGTGTCGCCGGACTTCGGCGGGGCTTTCGGGACGAAAGCGGCGCGGTCGGGCTTCAGGTCGAGCAGCGGCGTGCCGTCGAGGCAGTCGAGCCCGCGCACATGCAGCACCCCGCCCTCGATGCGCTCGAGTCGGACGACCGAGGTGCCGATCGGGTTCGGCCGCTGCAGCAGCCGCGCGGTATCGGCGACGCTCAGCGCCCCGGCCGCGGCCAGCGCCGAATACTCGCCCAGCGAGTGGCCCGCCACGAAGGCGCCCGAGCCGATCTCCCAGCCCTGGTGACCGCCTATATCGGCTATGATGCCACCGCGGCCTCGCTGCATGTCGGGCATCTGCTGAACATCATGATGCTGCGCTGGCTGCAGAAGACCGGGCACCGTCCCGTCACGCTGATGGGCGGCGGCACCACCAAGGTGGGCGACCCCTCGTTCCGCTCGGACGAACGCCCGCTCCTGGGCCCGGAACAGATCGACGCGAACATCGCGGGGATGCAGAAGGTCTTCGACCGCTACCTCGACTACCGCGAGGACGGCGGCGCGCTGATGCTGAACAATGCCGAATGGCTCGACAGCCTGAACTACCTCGAATTCCTGCGTGACATCGGCCGCCATTTCTCGGTGAACCGGATGCTCAGCTTCGAGAGCGTCAAGTCGCGCCTCGACCGCGAGCAGTCGCTCAGCTTCCTCGAATTCAACTACATGATCCTGCAGGCCTATGACTTCCTGGAGCTGAACCGCCGCTATGGCTGCGTGCTGCAGATGGGCGGCTCGGACCAGTGGGGCAACATCATCAACGGCATCGACCTGACCCGCCGGGTGGCCGACCAGGAGATCTACGGCCTGACCTCGCCTCTCCTGACCACCTCGGACGGGCGCAAGATGGGCAAATCCGCAGGCGGCGCGGTCTGGCTGAGCGGCGAGATGCTGTCGCCCTACGAGTTCTGGCAGTTCTGGCGCAACACCACCGATGCCGATGTCGGCCGGTTCCTGAAGCTCTATACCGAGCTGCCGGTGGACGAATGCGAGCGCCTCGGCGCGCTGGCGGGTTCCGAGATCAACGAGGGCAAGATCATCCTGGCCCGCGAGGTCACGACGCTGCTGCACGGCGCCGAGGCGGCTGCGGCGGCCGAGGCCACCGCGCGCGAGGTCTTCGAGAAGGGCGGCGTCGGCGACGACCTGCCGACGCTGGAGCTTTCGGCCGAGGAAGTNCGGCGGCGGCATCTCGATCGTGCAGCTGATCGTGCGCGCCGGGCTGGCGAAATCCGGCAAGGAGGCCAAGCGGCTGATCACCGACAACGGCGCGCGGATCAATGACGAGCCGCTGACCGATGCCGGGCTGATGCTGGACGCCGCCGCGCTGGCCGCGCCGGTCAAGCTCTCGGCCGGCAAGAAGCGCCACGCGCTGGTCACGGTGGCCGGCTGACATCGACAGGGCGGGGCCGGCGGCCCCGCCTTTTCCCTTGCGCGCCCCGCCGCATTTCCGCCTTGAAATGACCCGGTCCGCGCCTGCTCCGCTCCCTCGTGCCGCCATGCCCCGCAGCTAGACCCGCCCCATCGCAACGACGCGATGCACTGGTCCCGGGGCCGAGCACCCATAGCCCCCACGCCGCGGAGCCCCGGGACCTGAAACCTCTCCCCCGACATCGCGGCAGTTGACCCGGGCCGCCCGGTTCCGCAGGAATGTCCTGCAACGGTTGCGGGGCGGCATGGACCATATTTCGGCAGTGACCTTCTTCGGCGCGCTTTTCGCGATCATGAACCCTTTCGTGAACCTGCCGGTCTTCCTCGGGCTGACCGACGGGATGCCGAAGCCGCTGCGCCGCACGGCGGCGCTCCGGCTCGGGCTCTATTCCGCGGTGATGTGCGCCGTCACCGCGCTGGCCGGGGCGCCGATCCTGCGCTTCTTCGGCATCTCGGTCGAGGATTTCCGGGTCGCGGGCGGGCTCGTCCTGCTGCTGATCGCGCTCAACATGCTGCATGGCGAACAGAGCAGCACCCATCACGGCAGCGAGGACGAACAGGACGGCTTCGCCCGCGCACGGGAGCTGGCCTTCTATCCGCTGACCTTTCCGATCATCGTCGGCCCCGGCACGATCACCACGCTGATCGTGTTCTCGGGACAGGTGGCCGGGCCGCGCGACGCCGCGCTCTATGCCGGGGTGCTGACGGCGGTGCTGGGGCTTCTCTGCGCGGTGCTGCTCTTCGCCGGGCCGCTCGGCGCGCTGCTCGGCCAGACCGCGCGGGCGATCATGTCCCGGCTGATGGGCATGATCCTCGCGGCGATCGCCGTCGGCATGATGGCCGCCGGGCTGCGCAGCCTGCTGCCCGGCCTGGCCGGAGGCGCCGCATGAGGGATCCGCAGAAATTCTGGAACAAGCTCGCCAAGCGCTACGCGGCCACCCCGGTGCGCGACGAGGCCGCCTATCGCGAGAAGCTGCGGCGCACCCGCAAGTACCTGACGACTCAGGCGCGGGTGCTCGAGGCCGGCTGCGGCACCGGGGCGACCGCGCTGGCCCATGCCCCGCATGCCGCCCATGTCGAGGCCACCGATTTCGCCGAGAACATGATCGCGATCGCCGAGAAGAAGCGGGCTGCGGCCGGGATCGGCAATGTCACCTTCCGCACCGCCTGGTGGGACGAGCTGAGCGGCGGATATGACGCGGTGCTGGCGCTGAACTTCTTCCACCAGCTGCCGCATGCCCAGGCGGCGGTGGAGCATCTCGCCTCGCTTGTGAAGCCCGGCGGCGTGCTGGTCGCCTCGACCACCTGCATCGCCGACAATTCGGCCATCGCCCGCAAGCTGGCCCCGGTCTTTGCCACGATCGGCGTGTTTCCGCAGCTCTCGGTCTTCGGCCGCGAGGAGTATCTCGGCTGGCTCGATGCGGCAGGGCTGGAGATCGCCGAAAGCTGGCAGCCGCGGCGGCTGGCAGCCTGGTTCGACGTCGCCCGCCGCCCCGGACCCTGAGGGCTACCACCAGTTCATGTTGACATGCGGGTGCCGCATCCAGCGCACCCGCCGCTTCAGCGCCGCCGTCCGCGCCGCAAGCTCGGGGATCTTGTCCTCATGGGTCTCGACGAAGACATAGCGCACGCGGGCCAACACCGGATGCTCGAGCAGCGCCTCCATCAGCGCGACTTCGGCGCCCTCGATGTCGATCTTGAGGATGCCGATCTCGGGCCCGAGGGTTTCGAGGAACTCCGGCACGGCCAGCATCGGCACCCGCACCGAATTGCCGCGGTCCGCCCCGTCCTTGGCCGCGACCACGGTCGCGGACTCGCAGTGCCGCCCGGTAGATTCGTCGAAATCGACATGGCGGAACAGCTCGATCTCGCCCGCCTCGGCCCCGGCCGCCGCCTCGTGGATCACCACATTCGGAAGATGGCCGACATTGGCGCGCAGCCGCGACGCCGTCCAGGGATCGGGCTCGAAGGCATGCACCACCGAGGCGGTCTCCGCCAGCCGCTGCGCCACCTCGCCGAAATTGGCGCCGAGATCGACCGCCGGGAGCCCGCGCGCCGCCTCCATCGCGTCACGGAACTCGAGGTCGCAGGGCACTTTCAGCAGGGCCTTGGCCAGATCGCGCCGCCGCTGCTTCGCCCTGCCCTTGAGTTGCCCGGCGCGGTAGTACTGGTAGCGGCTGAGCGCCCTGTACCTGGCCTGCCGGGCCAGCCTCCTGAACCACATTTCCGGCCTCCTCCCGCCGGACATGCGCAGGGCGTCGTCAGGCCGCCCAGCCTCCGGCTTCCGTTTGCACGAAGGCATCGGCGCACATCTTCGCCAAGGCCCGCACCCGGCCAATATAGGCCTGCCGCTCGGTCACGGAAATGACGCCGCGCGCATCGAGCAGGTTGAACAGATGCGACGCCTTGATGCACTGGTCGTAGGCGGGATGCGCCATCACGATCCGCTTGCCGGTCTTCGGGTCGTCATGCGCGGCGGCGAGGATCGCCTGGCACTCGGCCTCGGCATCCTCGAAATGCTGCAGCAGCTTCTCGGTATCGGCCTGGTCGAAGTTGAAGCGGCTGTACTCGGCCTCGGTCTGGCGGAACACGTCGCCATAGGTCAGCGGCTGCGGCGAGGACGGATCGTTGAACGGCATGTCCATGACATGGTCGATGTTCAGCACGTACATCGCGAGGCGCTCGAGACCGTAGGTCAGCTCGCCCGAGACCGGCTTGCAGTCATGGCCGCCGACCTGCTGGAAATAAGTGAACTGGCTGACTTCCATGCCGTCGCACCAGACTTCCCAGCCGAGGCCCCAGGCGCCCAGCGTCGGGCTTTCCCAGTCGTCCTCGACGAAGCGGATGTCATGCAGGTCCATCTCGATGCCGATCGCCTCGAGGGAGCCGAGATAGAGGTCCTGCAGGTTCGCGGGGCTCGGTTTGATCAGCACCTGGTACTGGTAGTAGTGCTGCAGACGGTTCGGGTTCTCGCCGTAGCGCCCGTCGGTCGGCCGCCGCGAGGGCTGGACATAGGCCGCGGCCCAGGATTTCGAGCCGAGCGCCCGGAGCGTGGTCGCCGGATGGAAGGTGCCCGCGCCGACCTCCATGTCATAGGGCTGCAGCACGGCGCAGCCCTGCTTTGCCCAATAGGCCTGGAGGCGCATCAGGATATCCTGGAAGCAGGTGGGGCGGTCGGTCATGGCGGGCCTCGTCTGGTCCTGCCCGGCGGCTGGGCCGCATCCCGGACAGGCGGAATTGCAGATCTTGATCGCTGGCGGTGTAGGCAAAGCAGGCGGCGGGGTCAATCCGGGCGTCCCGCGGCCGCCCGCATGGAACCGCCCCGGCGCGCGGACGGCGCGGCGGCGGATCGGCGCTCTGCCGCGCGCCCCCCCCGCACGCTGTTGCGGCGCGCGGCCGGAGCGGAACAGGCCCCAGCGCAGGTCCTTGATGGCCTGGCCGTAATGCTGGCGCAGCGACGGGTCCTGGATGCGGCCGATCAGCTCGCGCAGCCGGTGGTCGAGCGCGGCCTTGCGCTCGGGGCTGTCGTACTCCTGGCCCTCGGTCTCGCGCTGCCACAGCAGGTCGACGAGCGGCTTTGCCTTGTCCAGGATCGCCTGCATCGCCTGCGGGCCTTCGGCCTTGATCAGGTCGTCCGGGTCCTTGCCCGCAGGCATCAGCGCGAAGCGCAGCGACTTGCCCGCCGACAGGAGCGGCAGCGCCAGGTCAATCACCCGCATCGCGGCGCGCAGCCCGGCCTTGTCACCGTCGAGCGCGATCACCGGCTCCGGCGAAATCCGCCACATCAGCTGGAGCTGGTCTTCGGTCACCGCTGTCCCCAGGGGCGCCACCGCGCCGCCGAACCCCGCCTGGACCAGCGCGATCACGTCCATGTAGCCCTCGGCCACGACCAGCGCCGCGCCCTTCCCGGCCGCTTCGCGGGCGGGGCCGTGATTGTAGAGGTTGCGGCCCTTGTCGAAGAGCTCGGTCTCGGGCGAGTTCAGGTATTTCGCCCGCGCGTCCGGAGCCATCGAGCGGCCGCCGAAGGCGATGCAGCGGCCGCGCGCGTCGCGGATCGGGAACATGATGCGGCCGCGGAAGCGGTCATAGGGCGCGCCGCCATCGTCGGGCCGCGCGGCAAGCCCGGCATCGATGACCAGCTTCTCGTCGATGCCCTTGGATTTCAGGGCCTCGAACAGGCCGCGGCGGTTGTTCGGGGCGAAGCCGATGCCGAAGCGGTCCTGGCCCTCGCGGCCCAGCCCGCGGCGGTCCAGATAGGCGCGCGCCTCCTCGGCGGCACCGCTGCCCAGCTGCATCCGGTAGTACCGCACCGCCTGTTCCATGACCTCGGCCAGCTCGGTGCGGCGGTCGGCGCGCTTCTGCGCCTGCGGGTCGCGCTGGGGCATCGGCAGCCCGGCCTCGCGGGCGAGGATCTCCACCGCCTCCATGAAGCCGACATTCTCGGTGTCCTTGACGAAGCTGATCGCGTCGCCCTTGGCGTGGCAGCCGAAGCAGTAATAGAAGCCCTTCCGGTCATCCACATGGAATGACGCGGATTTTTCCTGGTGGAAGGGACAGGGCGCCCACATGTCGCCCTTTCCCTGGTTCGACTTGCGGGTGTCCCACATGACCTTGCGTCCGACCACATGGGCCAGGCTCACGCGGGTGCGCAGCTCGTCGAGGAAACCGGGAGGAAGACTCATGCCCGGCACTATGGCCCAAGCCCGTGCCGGACGCCAGAGGACCCGGTGCGCTCAGAGCCCCTTCGTGCGGTAGCTGTTCGCCACCCGGCCGATGGCGACGATATAGGCGGCGATCCGCATGTCGGGCACGTCGCTGCGCCGGTGCCAGAGCTCGCTGATCGACTGGTAGGCCACCCGCATCGTGTCATCGAGCCCCGAGCGGACCAGCTCCAGCTCGTCGGCGCCCTTGAGGTATTTCGTCTTGAACGTCTCCGACAGCGCCGTGCCGTTGTCCATCGCGGAGACGATCCGCTCCAGCTCGTCGACCACCAGCTGGTGGCGCGCCTCCTCCTGGCGGCGCTGCATCCGGCCGAAGCGGATATGGCTGATGTTCTTGACCCATTCGAAATAGCTGACGGTCACGCCGCCGGCATTGGCATAGAGGTCGGGAATGATGATCGTTCCCCTGCGGCGCAGGATCTCGTCGGCCCCGGCGGTGACCGGCCCGTTCGCCGCCTCGATGATCAGGGGCGCCCGGATGCGCTCGGCATTGCCCAGATTGATCACCCCTTCCAGCGCGGCCGGGATCAGGATGTCGCACTCTTCCTCCAGGAGCAGCGCGCCCTCGGGGATCACCTGGGCATGCGGGTAGTCCTTCACCCCGCCATTGTCGGCGATCCAGTCGCGCAGCGACTGGATGTCGATGCCCGAAGGGTCGATCACGCCGCCGTCGCGCTCGATCACGCCGGTGATCTTCGCCCCGTCCTCCTCCGACAGGAACTTCGCCGCGTGGTAGCCGACATTGCCGAGCCCCTGCACGATCACCCGCTTGCCGTCGAGCCGGCCCGACAGGCCCGCCGCCGCCACGTCCTCTGGATGGCGGAAGAATTCGCGCAGCGCGTATTGCACGCCGCGCCCGGTGGCCTCGACCCGGCCATGGATGCCGCCGGCATTCAGCGGCTTGCCGGTGACGCAGGCGCGGGCATTGATGTCGGTGGTGTGGATGCGGGCATACTGGTCGGCGATCCAGGCCATCTCGCGCTCGCCGGTGCCCATGTCGGGGGCGGGCACGTTCTGGCTGGGATGGATCAGGTCGCGCTTGATCAGCTCATAGGCGAAGCGGCGGGTGATCGCCTCCAGCTCGTGCTCCTCGTATTGGCGCGGGTCGATGCGCAACCCGCCCTTCGAGCCGCCGAAGGGCGTCTCCACCAGCGCGCATTTGTAGGTCATCAGCGCGGCCAGCGCCTCGACCTCGTCCTGGTCCACGCCCATCGCGAAGCGGATGCCGCCCTTGACCGGCTCCATATGCTCGGAATGGATGGCGCGGTAGCCGGTGAAGGTCTGGATCTGGCCGCGCAGCCGCACGCCGAAGCGCACCGTGTAGGTCGCGTTGCAGACGCGTATCTTCTCCTTCAGCCCCGAGGGCAGGTCCATCAGGCCCACCGCGTGGTTGAACATCATGTCGACGGAATGGCGGAAGCTCGGCTCCGGCGGGGCCGTCTGTCCGGTTATTGGCACATTCATGCGGTCTCCTCCCGGGCTCGGCACCGGGGCGACTCAGAAGCCCCGAGACCGGCCTCGCAGAGGATCTTCCGCGATCGATGAAGGTTATGCTAACCGTTTTTCGAAGTTTCCGCGATCAGGTGCTGCAGGAGATCGGCAAAGGCCTTGGTCTGGCCCTTCGGGGTCATGCCGCCGATGCCGACCCGCGCGCCCGTGCGCCACCACAGCCCCGGCACCCAGCGCAGGCTGCCGCGGCGGCGCAGCGACACCACCACGCCATTGGCCGGCTTGAAGGCGAAGACGCCGCGTTCCACCCGCGCCACATCGGCCAGCCACAGAACCGTGCCGCCATCGGTGTCGTCAATCCGGTCGGAATGCAGGACCAGCCCGCTTGCGCCGGGACCGCGGCGACGACCGCGCTTGCCCAGCAGCTTCCCCAGCTTCTCGGTGGCTTCGGCGCGCTCGGCGCGGCGGTCGGCACCGTGGCCGCAGTGGCCATTCCGCTGACCGTCGCCATGCGGGGGATGGCCAGCAGCGGGCAGGACGTGACGCAGGTCTTCGGCACCCTCGCCCCGGCTGCGCAGGCGGTGGCTGGCAGCTTCCAGAGGATCGGTGAACTCGCGATCGACTTCGCAGAGATCGTGGTGAACAACCTCGACCGGATCATCATCACGGCAGGCGTGGCGGCTACGGCATTCGCCGGGCCGCTGGTGGCGTCCTTCGTGGCGGCGCGGGTGGCGACCTTCTCTCTGGCTGGGGCGCTGACGACACTGCGGACGGCGTTGATCAGGACCGGCATCGGCGCGCTGGTGATAGGCGCCGGGGAGGCCGTCTACCAGTTCACCCGGCTTGCCAAGGTTACGGGCAGCATGGGGGAAGCCTTTTCCCTGGTCGGGGCCGTGGCCGCTGAGACGTGGGAGCGGCTCCGGCTCGGGGCGCAGTCCATGCGGATGGCCATGAAGGCGGCGGCGCTCGGCGTCTCTGCGGCCTTCGTGGAAGCTTTCGCCATGATCGGCCGCCAGTACGACGCCCTGCTGAACAAGGTCTATTCAGGCGTCAACGCGATCGGCGGCTTGTTCGGCCGGGACTTCAACCTGCAATCCGGCGTGGGTGACTTCCTCGGCGGTGTCGCGGATGGACTGACCGCACAGGCTGGCGCCGCGCTTTCGCAATCCGGCACGCTTGCCGGGCAGATGACGGAGTCCTTCGAGAGCGTGCAGAGGATTCGGGATCTGCTGGCCAGCATGAAGGACGAGAACTTGTCGCTGAACGGCGTTCTCTTCGGTGGCGGTGAAGGCGAAGACGGCAGCGGCAAGTCCATGGGCGATGCGCTGCGGGAAAAGCTGGCCGATCGCGAGAACGCCGTTGGCCAGCACATGCAGGTGCTGCGGAACCTCACAGAGGCAGGAACAGGGCAGATGCTCGGCGCTTGGGGCGGGTACTTCACTCAGCTCGGCAACCTCATGGGCGAGCGCGGGAAGCAGATCTTCGCTGTCGCAAAGAGCTTGGCTGCCGGGCAGGCGCTGATGGATGCCTGGGCGGCGCACAACGCAACGCTGCGGGACCCGACGCTGCCTTGGTGGATGCGCATCCCTGCTGCTGGTCAGGTGCTCGCGGCCGGCCTCGGCGCCTGGGACAGCATCAACAGCGTCAGCATGAACGGGGGCGGCGGCGGGCGATCTTCTCGCGGGGGCGGATCGGCGGCCAGCTCGCCAGCGCAGGCTGCCCCTGCAGCGCAGGCCCCGCTCGACGTGCGCCTGCCGACCTTCGGAGTTGGCGACCTCGCCTCAGGCCCGCAGATCGGCTTGTTTTTCGAGGCCCTGATGAGGGAAGCGCGCGACCGCGGGGTCCGCTTCGTGTGACGGTCTGGCCGGGCTCGCGTGGCCCGGCCGGGTCCTTCCCGCCCTGGGGCACCGTGGGTATTTCAGCACTCCGATGGTTCCGGTGTGCGTGGCGCCGCGCTTCGCATTTTATATGTATATGTCTAGACTAATAGTAATAGTCTGCCGTTTTCCGGGGCACGCACAGGGGAACCCTCCAGGTGCCGAAATACCCTTGGCTGCTGGTGCCTGGAAGGACCCGAAGCGCTCATCCCATGCATGTGCCGCCACAGGGGGAACCATGACGGCACATGCACCTTGGGAAGGTCTGAACATGATTTCGGAGAAAAGTTTATCGCTATGATTCCCATTCAGCACCGCGAGTGAACCATCCGTCAACTATCGTGCTAGTTGTGTAGCGCTATAATTTACCAAATTGGCAAAATTATGGGAGGCCACCGCCAAGCAGCGGCTCGCGGACGAGTACGATGCGGCGCAGGAAAGGGGGGAGGTGGCTAAGATCGGAGACAACCTTCCTAGCGTTGAGAAGCACAATGAACTGATGCGGTGGATGCCCCATCCAACGGCCGCCGCCGCCGCCGCGATCGGCGTCGCGGTGGCCGTCGCCTCGAGCGACAACAACAGCCACAGCTCGGGCACCGGCACAAACTGAGCCTTGGCGGCGCGGAGCCGGACCTGTCGGTCCCCGCCCGCGCGATGGCGCCAAAGGCGCCGCCGCCCATCATGGAAGACGATGGCTTCGGAAACGGCCGATGGCCGTGCGGAGGCTGAATGCAGGAAGGGCCGCCGACATGGCGTCGGCGGCCCCCTTGGTCCTTCGGGTCGCGGCCCGGATCAGTTGGTGATGATCTCCGGTCCCATCATCAGCGTCGGCAGCCAGGTCGACAGGAAGGGCACGTAGGTCACCAGGATCAGGAAGACGAAGAGCACGGCCAGGAAGGGCGCGGCGGCGCGCACCACGGCCATCATCGGCATGCCCGCGACCCCCGAGGTCACGAAGAGGTTCAGGCCGACCGGCGGGGTGATCATGCCGATCTCCATGTTGACCACCATGATGATCCCGAGATGGATCGGGTCGATGCCCAGTTCGATCGCGATCGGGAAGACCAGCGGCGCGACGATCACCAGCAAACCGCTCGGCTCCATGAACTGGCCGCCGATCAGCAGGATGACGTTGACCATGATCAGGAAGCCGATCGGCCCCAGACCGTAGCTCAGCATCGCCTCGGCGATATGCTGCGGCACCTGCTCGTCGGTCAGCACGTGCTTGAGGATCAGCGCGTTGGCGATGATGAACATCAGCGTGATCGTCAGCTTGCCCGCGTCATAGAGCGTGTTGACCGTGTCGCGGTGGAAGAAGGCGGTGACCAGCGCATAGGGACGGTCGAGCAGGCTCTTGGCGCGGCCGGACTCGCCGCCCGAGAGCGGACCCATGTCGCGGTAGACGAAGCAGGCGACGATGAAGGCGTAGACCGAGGCCACGGCGGCCGCTTCGGTCGGCGTGAAGATCGCGCCGGTGATGCCCGGGATGCCGTAGATGCCCACCATGATGATGACGATCAGCATCAGGCCCCAGAAGGCGTCGCGGAAGGATGCGCCGATCTCGTCCCAGCCGAGCCAGTCGCCCTTGGGCAGGTTCTTGACCTTGGCCATGACATAGATCGCGATCATCAGCATCAGGCCGGCCATCAGGCCCGGGATGACGCCCGCCAGGAACATCCGGCCGACCGAGACATCGGTGGCGGAGGCATAGACGACCATCACGATCGAGGGCGGGATCAGGATGCCGAGCGTGCCGGCGTTGCAGATCACGCCCGCGGCGAAGTCCTTGGAATAGCCGACCTTCTGCATCGCCGCGATGACGATGGAGCCGATCGCCACCACGGTCGCCGGGGACGAGCCCGAGAGCGCCGCGAAGATCATGCAGGCGAAGACGCCGGCGATGGCCAGGCCGCCCGGCAGGTGGCCGACGCAGGCGATGGCGAAGCGGATGATCCGCTTGGCGACGCCGCCCGTCGACATGAAGGACGATGCCAGGATGAAGAACGGGATCGCCAGCAGCGTGTAGTGCCCGGCCATCGCCTGGTAGAGCGATTGCGACACCGAGGCCAGCGAGCTTTCGGAATTGACCAGCAGGAACAGGATCGAGCTGAGACCCAGCGACACGGCGATCGGCACGCCGATCAGCAGCATCGCCACGATCACGACGAAGAGGAGAACGATTTCCATCGCGGATCAGTCCTTGTAGTAGGGGTGGTCGTGGTCGTGATGGGTGGCGGAGAGGTCGTCGACCTGGTCCTCGGCCTCGTGGCTGACGATCAGGCTGTCATGGGTGCCGTTCAGCACGCCGACCAGCGCCTCGGCCACGCGCACCAGCAGGAGCAGGCAGCCCACCGGCAGGATCAGGTACGGGACCATCCGCGGCAGCTTCTCGTAGCTTTCGCCCTGATTGAACACCGGCTCCATCCAGCGCAGCCAGTCGATCATCGGGATCTGGTCGGTCTCGTACCAGGCCTGGTCGCGGCTGTTCTCGAACCCGGTCGGGAACCAGCGCCCCGAGGTGGCGTCGAAGCCCGCGAAGGGCGCCCAGTAGTCCCAGGCTCCCTTGAGGAGCAGGAAGGCATAGACGACGCATGCCAGCGCCGAGATCACGCCGAGGATCTTCTGGGTGTCCTTCGGCACGATGTTGAGCACCGCATCCACGCCCAGATGGGCGGTGATCCGGAAGGCATGGCTGATGCCGAAGAGCACGAGCCAGGCAAACAGCACCAGCACGACCTCGAGCCCCCAGATGATGGAGTGGTTGAAGACGTAGCGCAGCACGACGTTGACGAAGGTCAGAAGCACCATCGCGCCCAGCAGGAAGGCGATGATGACCTCTTCGGCGCGGGCGACGAACTGCCCGAACATGGTCTGTGGTTGGTGTCTCTGCCCGCTCATGGGCTCTCCCCCGGTGTTGCAGTCGGAAAGGGGGCCGGACGCGACGCCCGGCCCCTGCCCGCTTTGCGCGGATTACATGCTGTCGTTGATCGCCTGCGCGGCCGCGATGTTGTCTGCGCCGACATCGCCTTCGAACTGCGTCCAGACCGGCTTCATCGCCTCGACCCAGGCAGCGCGCTGCTCGGCGGTCAGCTCGCGGATCACGCCGCCGGCATCGAGGATCGCCTGGCGGTTGTCGGCATCGACCTGCGCGATCGCCGCGTTGCGCTCGTTGGTGACCTCGGTGACGATGCTGCCGAGCTGGGTGCGCACGTCCTCGGGCAGGCTGTCCCACCAGTCGGTCGAGGTCACCAGCATGTAGTCGAGCACGCCGTGGTTGGTCTCGGTGATGCCGTCCTGCACCTCGAAGAATTTCTGGCCGTAGATGTTGGACCAGGTGTTCTCCTGGCCGTCGACGACGCCGGTCTGCAGCGCGCCGTAGACCTCGGAGAAGGCCATCGGCTGCGGCGAGGCGTCGAGCGCCTGCATCTGGGCGACGAGGACGTCGGAAGGCTGGACGCGGAATTTCAGGCCCTTGGCGTCTTCCGGCATCACGAGCGGCTTGTTGGCCGAGAACTGCTTCAGGCCGTTATGCCAGAAGCCGAGGCCGACGAGGCCGCGGCGCTCCATCGTGTGCAGCATCTCCTGGCCCGCATCCGAGGTCTGGAACGCGTCGACCGCCTCCATGTTCACGAACATGAAGGGCAGATCGAAGATGCGGAATTTCTTGGTGAATTTCTCGAATTTCGACAGCGAGGGCGCAGCCATCTGCACGTCGCCCTGCAGCATCGCCTCGAGCACCTGGTCATCGTTGTAGAGCGTCGAGTTCGGATAGACCTCCATGCAGGCCTTGCCGTTCATCTCCTCGTTGACGCGCTCCTGCAGCAGCGATGCCGCGATGCCCTTGGGGTGCTTGTCGGTATTGGTGACATGGCTGAACTTGATGACGATCTCGCCCTCGTCGCAGGCGGCGAAAGCGGAAGAGGCGGAAAGCGCCAGAACGGCCACGGTGGTCAGGAATTTCACGAGATGTCCTCCCTCGTTACGATGTCAGGGCCCCGCAGGGCGTGGCACCGTTAGGCAACGATCGGCCATATCGCGGCAAGAACCGTGCAACAATCTTGCGCCAATATCGCTTAACATCCTGACGGATCACGGTTTTCCGCTGCATAGCCGGGTTGCGCCCAGAACATGGCGGACCGCCCTGTGCGGATTTCCGCACGCCAGCAGGACGGGTTGTGCGGAAATCCGCACATCCGCGCGACTCGGGCCCGGCGGGCCCCGGCGGCGCGGCAGGCAGCAGCGGCACCGCCGCGCACCGGTTGCCGGAGCGGGATGCGGCGGAACATCCGCCCGCCGCTCGCACAAGATGTGCCGCAGACGATGCCCTCGCAGATGGCCCAGCGGCGCAGAGACGCAGGCGGGATATCGCGAGGCGCGTCGGCGCGTCGGCGCCGCGGGGGTCGCGGCACCGGCGGTTCCGGACGGCGTCAGGCGGTTTCGCGCAGCGTCTCGATCATCAGCGCGACATTCTCCGGATCGGCGTCCGGGGTGATGCCATGGCCGAGATTGAAGATATGCGGACCCTTCGAGAAGGTCTCCCGGATGCGGCGCACCTCGTCGACCAGCGGCTGGCCGCCGGTCACCATGTGGCTCGAGGCGAGGTTGCCCTGGACGCAGGTCAGCGGCTGCAGTTCGGCAGCGGCCCAGTCCGCGTCGAGCGTCTCGTCGATGGCTACCGCCTGGACGCCGGAACTCTTCGCGAAGTTCACGTAGTTCTCCGGCGTGGTGCCGCGCGGGAAGCCGATCACCGGCACATGCGGATAGCGCGCATGCAGCGCCCGGGTGATCGCGCGCATCGGCGACAGCGAATAGGCCGCGAAATCCGCGCCCTTGAGCGAGCCCGCCCAGCTGTCGAAAAGCTTGACCACCTCGGCCCCGGCCTCGATCTGCACCGAGAGATACTCGATCGTCGCCGCCGTCAGCCGCAGCATCAGCTGCTCGAAGAGCGCGCGGTTCTCGTCCTTGAGCTTGTGGGCCGCGCCCTGGTCGGGCGTGCCGTGGCCCGCGATCATGTAGGTCGCCACCGTCCAGGGCGCGCCCGCAAAGCCGATCAGCGCGGTCTCGGCGGGCAGCTCCTCCTTGAGGATGCACAGCGTCTCGTAGACCGGCGCCAGCTTGGAATGGATGTCGGCGGCATCGCCGAGCTTGGCGAAATCGGCTTCGGTGGTGATGGTCGAGAGCTTCGGACCCTCGCCCTTGACGAAGCCGACCTCGGCGCCGAGCGCATCGGGGATCAGCAGGATGTCGGCGAACAGGATCGCCGCGTCGAAGCCGTAGCGCCGGATCGGCTGGAGCGTCACCTCGGCGGCGAGCTCCGGCGTGTAGCACAGCGTCAGGAAATCCCCGGCCTTTTCGCGGGTGGCCCGGTATTCGGGCAGGTAGCGCCCGGCCTGCCGCATCATCCAGATCGGGGGCACGTCCAGGGTTTCGCCGTTCAGGCTGCGGAGCAGCTTCTTCTTCTCTGCCATGGGGTCCTCATGCTCGACATGCCGTGACTGCCGGGGCGGGGCCGCAAAGTCAATGCGTTCCGCCCGGCGCACCGTTCCGGCCAAGCATGCGGCGTGCCAGCAGGGGCGATTGCCACCGCCCGAACGGGGCGCTAAAGCGGGCGGCATGAAAAAGGACATGCCCACCCCCGCTGACCCCCTGAAACTCGGCACGCGCGGCTCGCCGCTGGCGCTGGCGCAGGCCAACGAGACCTGCGACCGGCTGGCCGCGGCGCATGGCTTGCCGCGGGAGGCCTTCGAGGTGGTGGTGATCCACACCACGGGCGACAACCGCGCACTGATCGCCGCCGACCGGCCGCTGAAGGAGATCGGCAACAAGGGCCTGTTCACCCGCGAAATCGAAGAGGCGCTGACCCGCGGCGACATCGACATCGCGGTGCATTCGATGAAGGACATGCCGACCGAGCAGCCCGCGGGGCTGATCCTCGATTGCTACCTGCCGCGCGAGGATGTCCGCGACGCCTTCGTCTCGCCGGTGGCCGCCTCCATCGCCGATCTGCCCGAAGGGGCCGTCGTGGGCTCGTCCTCGCTGCGCCGCCGCGCGCAGCTGGCGAACCGTCGTCCGGACCTGCAGCTCGTGGAGTTCCGCGGCAACGTGCAGACCCGGATGCGCAAGCTCCAGGACGGGGTGGCGCAGGCGACCTTCCTTGCGATGGCGGGCCTCAACCGGCTGGGCATGGCCGAGGTGGCCCGCGGCGCGATCGACCCCGAGGAGATGCTGCCCCGGATGCGGCGCGGCCGCGCCTCGAGCCCGTAGGCCACGTTCTGCGCCACGGTCATGTGCCGGAAGAGCGCGTAGTTCTGGAACACGAAGCCGGTCCGGCGCGCCTGCACCGGAAGGCCGGTGGCATCTTCGCCGTCGAAGAGCACGCGGCCGGACGAAGCGGTCTCGAGCCCGGCGAGAATGCGCAGCAGCGTGGTCTTGCCCGAGCCCGACGGCCCGAGCAGCGCCACCAGCGCCCCCGACGGAATGGCGAGCTGCACCGGGGCCAGGGCCGGGCTGCCGTTGAAGTCCTTGGCGATCTCGTCGATTTCGATCTGCATGTGTCGTCTCCTGGGATCAGTGGCGGCGGGTGGCGGCCAGGGCATCGGCATGGCGGCGCTCCAGCGCCGCCTTGAGGCCGAGCGTCGCCAGCGCCATCAGCGCCAGCGCGGCGGCCAGGGCGAAGGCGGCGGCGGAAAGGTACTCGTTGTAGAGCATCTCGATCATCACCGGCATGGTTGCGGTCTGGCCGCGGATCTTGCCGGAGACCACGGCAACGGCGCCGAATTCGCCCATCGCACGGGCATTGCACAGGAGCGCGGCGTGAAGCAGCGCCCAGCGGATATTCGGCAGCGTCACGGTCAGGAACATCCGCAGCGGCGAGGCCCCGAGCGTCAGCGCCGCCTCTTCCTCGGCGGCGCCCTGCTCCTGCATCAGCGGGATCAGCTCGCGGGCGACGAAGGGGAAGGTGATGAAGAGCGTGGCCAGCACGATGCCTGGCAGCGCGAAGACGACCTTCGCCCCGAGGGCGGCAAGGAGCGGCCCCGCCGCGCCGTTCGCGCCCCAGAGCAGCACGAGGCAGAGACCCACGACGACCGGAGACACCGAGAAGGGCAGGTCGAACAGCGTCACCAGGACGGCCTTGCCCGGAAAGTCGAAGCGGGCGATGGCCCAGGCCGCGGCCAGGCCGGTGACGAGGTTCACCGGCAGGCAGATCGCAGCGACGGTCAGCGTCAGGCGGATCGCGTCGAGCGCGGCAGGATCGGCGAGCGAACGCAGCGCCGTGCCTGCCCCCTGCGCGAGGGCCGCGCCGAAGACCAATGCTGCGCGACAGCGGCGGCACCGGCAGCGGCGCCATCGAGACGCGCTCGAGGAACCGCTGCGCGCGCAGCACGCCCAAGGGCGTCGCGATCGTCCAGCCCGCCCCTTCCGAGACCAGCGCCATGATCGCGTGGTAGCTGTCGAGCTCGAAACGGTGGTCGAGCGCCAGGCCGTGGCGCGCCAGATGGGCGGCGATGGCGCGGCCCATGTGGTGGCGCTGGGTGTAATGGATGAAGGGCAGATCGGCGAGCGCCGCGGGATCGGGCTCGCGCCCGGCGGGGGTCACCGCGACGAAGGGTTCGTCCATCAGCGGATGGACCTCCATCCAGGGCTCGGTCCCGCCCATGTCGGCCGCGACGATCATGTCGAGGGAGCGCGCCGCGAGCTGCGCGGTAAGCGCGTGGCTGGCGCCGGTTTCCAGCAGGAATCGGCAGCTGCCGAGATCGCCCGCCAGATCGGTGAGGAAGCGCGGCGTCACGTCGGCGTCGAAATCCTCGATCATGCCGAGTCGCAGATGCGAGAGGTGGCTGAGGCCGCCATTGGCGAGTTCCGCCTTGGCCAGGGCGGCCTCGCCGAGGATGTTCAGCGCGCGGCGGCGGAAGGTCGTGCCCGCGGGCGTCAGGCGGAAGGGCCGCGCCGCCCGGTCGACGAGCTGCGTGGCCAGGGCGCTTTCGAGATTGGCCAGCTGCTGGCTGACCGCCGAGGGGCTGGCGCCGAGCCGCCGCGCCGCACCGGAGATGCTGCCCTCTTCGGCGATGGCGGCAAACACCTCCACCGCCCAGAGCGTGATTCGTCCCGCCGAGTCTGCCATGGTCCTGCTGCGGGAGGTCCGCCCGTCAGTCCGGCTGGTTCAGCTTCGACAGCTTCGCCTGCAGATCCGCGAGCTGGCGCTTTATGTCGGCCAGTTCGGTCTCGCTCTGCGCGGGCTTCGCCTCGCTGTCCTGCGCCGCGGACGCGCCGGGCCAGCCGGGAATCATCGAGGACAGGAAGGCCTGCTGCTGCCGCTTCATCGCCTCGAGGCCGGACATCGGCATCATCGGGTTGGGCATCGAAGTGATGTTCTGCATCATCTTCGACTGGCCCTCGCGGAGCATGTCGAAGCTCATCGCCAGGAATTGCGGCACGACGCTCTGGGCCGAGGTCGTATAGCTGCGCACCAGATCGGTCAGCACCGCGATCGGCAGGACGTTCTCGCCGCGGCCCTCGTGTTCGGCGATGATCTGCAGGAGGTACTGGCGGGTCAGGTCGTCGCCGCTCTTCAGGTCGACCACCTTCACCTCGCGGCCTTCCCGGATGAAACCCGCGATGTCCTCGAGGGTCACGTAGTCGCTGGTTTCGGTGTTGTAGAGCCGGCGGCTGGCGTATCGCTTTATCAGAAGCGGCTGGTCTTTGTCGGCCACTCTAAGCCCTCCCTTCAAGTGCTGCGTTGCAGAGTAGGGGAGCGGATTCAAAAAGAAAAGGGCGAGCTTGCGCCCGCCCTTCCTTCGGCCCGGCCGCAGGGGCCGGGACCGTCAATTCTCGATCGGGGGAACGCGCCGCGCGGTTCCGGCCGCAATCAGGAAGCTGCTGCTTTCTTGGCAGCCGAGGTCACTTCGGCAGTGGCCTTCTTGACGGCTGCGGTCGCGTCTTCGGAGATGTCCTTGCCGGCGGCCAGCATCAGCTCGACGGTTTCCATCTGAACCTTCTTCGCGACTTCGGCGAAGGCAGCCATGGTCTCGGCGGTCATCTCGGCCTGCGCGGAGGCGAAATCGGTCATCGCCTTGGTGTAGTCGGTCGGCTCTTCCTTGACGGTCGACAGCGCGGCGATCTTCGTCAGGGTTTCCTTGGCGAACTTGGAGGAGATGTCGGTCGACTTCTCAGCTGCTTCGAGCGCAACTTTCGACATCTTCTCGCCGAGGGTGGCCTGGGTCTTGAAGGCGTCCTGCATGGCTTTGGTGTCCATCGGGAACGCGCTCATCATGTCCTGCATCATCTTGGTCAGGTCGTTGGTCTTGGTAGCCATAGTCTCTCTCCTAAACTGGGGCGGGAAGGACCCGCCTCCTGCGCCTGTCCATATTCATATATGCTGCGGCGCAGCAAATCAAGAGAAATTCGCTGCGATGCGGCAGCCGCCAAGTCAAGGGACCATTTGCAGATTGCGCCAAAACCCCTGCAAACACAGGAACATGCAAGAATAGTGCATCAATGGACGCGCAAGATTCTTGCTGCGAGCGCGAAGAATATGAGCGGAAATATCTTGCTGCATCGCAGCAAAAACACCACCTGGAAACTTTCCGTTTCGTTACAGGCGCTTGCCTTCCGCAAAGTCAGGACCCGCCGAAACGGCGGGTCCCTCGATTCACTAGCGAAATGCGGCTTCGCAGGTCAAGCAGCTTCCGGCTTTTTCACCACATAGGTGCCCGGCGCCGGAGCGAGCGCGGGGTGCGACACATTGCCGACCGGCCGTGCCGGGACCTTCGCCCCGGATTTCTTGCGCAGCCATTCCTCCCAGCGGAACCACCAGGTGCCCGGGGTGAACTCGGCCTTTTCCTTCCACTCCTGGAAATCGAGCTTCAGGTCGGGATTCGTGTAATGGCCGTACTTGCCCTTCGAGGGCGGGTTGACGATTCCCGCGATATGGCCGGACTGAGACAGGATGAAGGTCTTCGAGCGGCTGCCGAACTTGGAGAATCCGCTGTAGCAGCCCTTGGCGATGGCAATGTGGTCGGTCTCGCAGGCGATCGAGCAGACCGGCAGCTTGATGTCCGAGGGCTGCACCTTCTCGCCGCAGATCTCGAATCCGCCGTCGCAGAACTCGTTGTGCTGGCAAAGCTGGCGCAGGTACTGCACCGCCATCTTGCCCGGCAGGTTGGTGCCGTCGCCGTTCCAGTAGAGCAGGTCGAAGGCCGGGGGCGTGTCGCCCAGCATGTAGCTCTTGATCGCCGGCCCGTAGACCAGGTCGTTCGATCGCAGGAAGGAGAAGGTCTTCGTCATGAAGAACTTGTCGAGGATCCCCTGCTTCGACACCTCGCGTTCGATCGCATCCACGAAATCGTCGCCGAGGAAGACCCCGATCTCGCCCGGATCCTCGAAATCCGTCATCGTGGTGAAGAAGGTCGCGGCATTGACCGACTTGTCCTTGCGCTTCTCCATCAGCGCCAGCGTCAGCGACAGCGTGGTGCCCGCGATGCAGTAGCCGATCGCGTTGACCTTCGGCTCGCCGGTGATCGCCTTCACCTGCTCGATCGCGGTCAGGTAGCCCTCCTCTACATAGTCATCGAGCGAGACATCGGCATAGGACTTGTCCGGATTGATCCAGCTGACCACGAAGAGCGTGTAGCCCTGCTCGACGATCCATTTCACCAGGCTGTTCTTCGGCTTCAGGTCGAGGATGTAGAACTTGTTGATCCAGGGCGGGAACAGGACGATCGGAGTCTTGTGCACCTGCTCGGTCTTCGGCGCGTACTGGATCAGCTCGAACATGCGGTTGCGGTAGACCACCGCGCCTTCCGAGGTGGCGATGTTGCCGCCCACCTTGAACGCGTCGCTGTCCGCCAGCGACACCAGGACCTCGCCGTTGTTGGCCTCGATGTCCCGGACCAGGTTCTCCAGCCCCTTGACCAGCGACTCGCCCTCGGTGGTCACCGCGCGCTCCAGCGCCTCGGGATTGGTGCCGAGGAAGTTGGTCGGCGACATCATGTTGATGATCTGCTGGGTGAAATACTCGATCTTCTTGCGGTCGACGCCGTCGAGTCCCTCGAGCCCGTTGATCGCCTGCGAGATCGCGTCCGAAGTCAGCAGGTAGTTCTGCTTGAGGAAGTTGAAATAGGGATGGCTGTCCCAAAGCGGATTCTGGAACCGCGGATCCTTCGGCGTCGGATCGGACGGCACGCCGATCTTTCCGGTCGTCAAAAGGTGCTGCGCCTCGACATAGTGCTTGAGCATCTTGCCCCAGTATGACACTTGGTGCTCGATGATCTTCGCGGGATTGTTCATCATTTCAGACATGTAGGCGGTCATCGCCTTGACGAACACGTCCCTGTCGGGCGCTTGGAGATTGGGGTCGATCGCGCGTTTGCTGGCCATTGCACGCACCAGCCTCTGGGACAATTCCTCCATGCGCGCAATATTGTTGTTCAAACGGTCCAGGTTGGCCGCATTATCTTTTTCGTCGGTTGTCATCTTGTCCGTTCCACCGTACGTTCCCGCGACCCCAGACTATCGGCGCACCCCCAATGGGAAAAGCGGCGAATTGAACCGGGACGATCATCCGCCCCGGCTGTTCCGTTACGGAGAAAGTGCACCATGCGGTACCTTCTGACCTACGACATGATGGAGACGGTGCGGAATGCCAGCCAATGGCTCGGCTCGACCGCCCGCTCCTTCGGCTCCTACCCGGCCACCGGCCTGGCCCCGACCCCGGCCTTCAACCTGATGTCCGCATGGGGCGAAGTAATTGAAAGATCGTTCTCCCGCATGATTGCGAAGCCCGATTGGGGCATCCGCAGCGTGGTCGGCCAGGACGGCCGCGACCACCTCGTCAGCATCCATTCCGTGGTCGAGCGCCCCTTCGGCAACCTGATCAAGTTCCAGGTCCAGGGCCGTCCCGACATGCCGCGCAAAGTCTTGCTTGTCGCGCCAATGTCGGGCCACTATGCCACACTGTTGCGCTCCACGGTGGCGTCGCTGCTGCCCGATTGCGACATCTACGTGACCGACTGGCACAATGCCCGCGACATCCCGGTCAGCTGCGGCAAGTTCGACGTCGAGGACTACACCCTCTATCTGGCCGATTTCATGGAGCATCTGGGACCCGACATCCATGTCATCGCGGTCTGCCAGCCCGCCCCGCTGACGCTGGCCGCGACCGCCTACCTGGCCGAGAAAAAGCCCGAGGCGCAGCCGGCGACGCTGACCCTGATCGGCGGTCCGATCGACCCGGACGCCGCGCCGACGGACGTCACCGATTTCGGCCGCCGCATCACCATGGGCCAGCTCGAGGAGCTCGCCATCCAGCGGGTCGGCTTCAAATATGCCGGCGCGGGACGGATGGTCTATCCGGGCCTGCTGCAGCTCACCTCCTTCATGTCGATGAATGCCGACCGCCATGGCGAGGCCTTCTTCAACCAGATCCTCCGCGCCGCGAAGGGCGAGGCCCGCGACAACGACCACCACAACCGCTTCTACGACGAGTATCTCGCGGTGATGGACATGCCCGCCGAGTTCTACCTCTCGACGGTGGAACGGCTGTTCAAGGGCGGCGAGGTCGCGCAGAACCGCTTCGTCGTCGACGGCCACCAGGTCGATATCGGCAAGATCACCAATGTCGCGGTGAAGATCGTCGAAGGCGAGAAGGACGACATCTCGGCCCCCGGCCAGTGCCTGGCCGCGCTCGACCTGCTGACCGGGCTGCCCGCCGACAAGAAATTCTCGCATCTGGAGCCCAATGCCGGGCATTACGGCATTTTCGCGGGCAAGAGCTGGCGCGACAACATCCGCCCGCTCGTGCTGGAATTCCTCGACGCGCATGGCGGCGGCCGCGACGGCGCCGTGCCGCTGAAATCCGTCCGCCCCTGAGCACGCGGCAGCCATGACCCCGTCTGCAGCCGTGCCCCCGGCTGCAGACGGCGGCTGCGCAGAGACGCCCTCAGCCGGAACCGTTCGGCGCCGCGCAGCCCGGCTCCGGCCGCACCGGCTGCCGCCGCGCCCGCCCAGGAAGACCCCGCCTCGCATCCCGGCGCGGTGACCTCGCCGATGGTCGGCACGGTCTACCTGCAGCCCGAGCCCGGCGCATCGTCCTTCGTCGCCGTCGGCGACAGCGTCCAGGCCGGCCAGACCGTCCTGATCATCGAGGCGATGAAGACGATGAACCAGATCCCCGCGCCCAAGGCCGGCACGGTCAAGCGCATCCTCGTCGAAGACGGCAACCCGGTCGAGTTCGGCGCGCCGCTGATGATCATCGAGTGATCCCATGTTCAGCAAGGTCGCCTTCTGGAACTTCACCGGCTCGCGCGAGAAGAGCTCGGGATCGGCCATCAGCTCCTCGAGCTTGGCGATCTCGGCCTCGAGCCGCGCGATCACGCCGGGCAGCTCTTCCAGCCGGTGTTTCTCGGTGAAGCTCAGCCCGGATTTCGCCGCCTGCTTCGTCGCCGCGGCGGGGGCTGCCGCCGCGGATTTATCGGCTTTCGGCTTCGCGGCCTCGGGCTCTGCGGCGGGGGCCTTCTGCGCCTGGTAGTCGCTCCAGCCGCCCGGATAGGCGGTGACGCGGGCATTGCCCTCCATGGCGATCGTCGTCGTCGCCACGCGGTCGAGGAAATCGCGGTCGTGGCTGACCAGAATCACCGTGCCGTCATACTCGCCCAGCACGTCCTGCAGCAGGTCGAGCGTCTCGACATCGAGATCGTTGGTCGGTTCGTCGAGCACCAGGAGGTTCGACTCGCGCGCCATGATCCGCGCCAGCAGCAGCCGCGCCTTCTCGCCGCCCGAGAGCGACTTGACCGGCGCGCGCGCCTGCGCCTCGTCGAAGAGGAAATCCTTGAGATAGGCGACGACATGCTTGGCCTGCCCACGCACCATCACCTGGTCCGAGCGGCCCGACACCGCCATCTGCGGATCATTCGCCAGGCTGTCCCAGAGCGTCGCCTCGGGGTCGAGCTGCGCGCGGTTCTGGTCGAAGACGGCGATTTCGAGATTGGTGCCGAGCTGCACCGTGCCCGCATCGGGGGCGATCTCGCCGATCAGCAGTTTCAAGAGCGTGGTCTTGCCGACGCCGTTCGGGCCGACCATGGCCACCCGGTCGCCGCGCAGTACGCGCAGGTCNGAAATCCTTGACGATGGGCTTGTCGCCGAAGCTTTTCGCCAGCCCCTTCGCCTCGATCACCCGCTTGCCGGATTGCGGCCCGTCGGCGAGGTTCAAGGCTGCGGTGCCCTGGCGCTTGATCTGGCTCGAGCGCTCCTCGCGCAGCGCCTGCAGCGCGCGGACCCGGCCCTGGTTGCGCTTGCGCCGTGCCGAGATGCCCTCGACCGCCCAGCGGGCCTCGGCCTTGATCTTGCGGTTCAGCTTGTGGCGGGCCTCGTCCTCGTCCGCCCAGATCTTGTCGCGCCATTCCTCGAAGCGGGCAAAGCCCTGCTCGGAGCGGCGCACCTCGCCGCGGTCGATCCAGAGGGTCGCACGGGTCAGGTTGTTGAGGAACGCCCGGTCGTGCGAGATCAGCACGAAGCCCGCGCGGGTCTCGGCCAGGGTCCGTTCCAGCCAGGCGATCGCCTCGATGTCGAGATGGTTGGTCGGTTCGTCGATCAGCATAAGCTCGGGCGCCTCGGCCGAAGCGCTGGTCGCGCGCCAGCAGGCGCTGTCGGGCGCCGAGGAGGAATGGCTGGTGCTCGAAGAGAAGGCCGGCGGCTGACGCGCTGGTCTTTCTGCTTTGCAGAAACTTTATCGTGATCGCAGAATGTTTGTTTACGTTCGATTAAGATCCGGCTCCTACCGTGCGCGTCATCCGGATGAGCAGGGAGGATGCGCGCGTGGGAAGAGTTGAGCAGACGGGGGACTTGCCGGCGGACCTCGCCGAGATGACGCTGGGACTCCGCAATTTTTCCTATGCGTTGGCGCAGTTCATGACCGATCCCGAGTCGCTGGACCGGCACGACATGACCGCGATGATGTTCACGCTGAAATCCCGCGCCGACACGCTTGCCGATGATCTCGACCAGGTCGCGCTGCGCTGCGGCGGGGACGCGTCCTGCCGGGAGCCGGCCCTGGCGCTGCCGCAGGCACGGGGCGCCTGACGCCGGTCAGTCCGGCGCGATCAGGCCCTGGCCCCGGCCTCGCCCGAGCGCGGCACGCTCGTCGCCTTCGCCGCCAAGGACGGCCAGATCGCGCTCGACGGCACGGGCGGCAACAGCCCCTTTGCCGCGGCGCTGGTCGACAAGCTGCCGGTGCCGGGGCTGGAGATCAGCCTGATGTTCCGCCAGGTGCGCGACGAGGTGCTGGAGCGCACGCGCAACCTGCAGGAGCCCCACACCTATGGCTCGCTTTCCGGCGTTCCCTTCTACCTGGCCGGTCCGGCGCAGGGCCAGGACCGGCTGCCCGAGGCCGATCCGGTGCTGGCCTGGGCCTCGCTGCGCCCGCAGGAGGAGGAGCAGCTGGCGGCGCTGGCCACGCAGGGCGACACGCGCTCCATGGTCGGGCTGGCCTATCGGCGGCTCAATGCGGCCAGCGGCGATTTCCGGCCTGCCGAGGCGGTGGAGCTTTTCACCCGTGCCGCCGAAGCCGGGTCGCCGGTGGCGGAATTCGAGCTGGGCAAGCTCTACGAGAAGGGCATCGGCGTCGATCCCGATCCGGCCCGCGCGCTCGAGCTGTACCGGCAATCTGCCGCGCAGGAATTCCCCGACGCGCTGAACGATCTGGGCTATCTCTATTTCCAGGGCGGGCTCGGGCTTCCGGTCGACCGCAGGCGGGCGCTGGCCTATTTCGAGCGCGCCGCGGACCAGCGCCATCCGGAGGCGCAGTTCAATTTCGCCGCGCTGGTCGATGACGGTCTGGTGCCGGGCAAGGGTCCGCAGGACGCGGCGAAATATCTCTATGCGGCGCTGCGCTCGGGCAATGCCAATGTGCTCGACATCCTCGAGACCCGCTCGGACATGTTCAAGCTCGAGACCCGCAAGGCCCTGCAGGCGCTGCTGCGGGAAAATGATTTCTACGACCAGGGCATCGACGGACAGTTCGGCGAGGGCACGCGGCGCGGGCTGCGCCGCGCCTATGGCCAGGAGGAGTGACGCGGCCCTGCGGGAATGCCGCAGGGCAGAAATTAACGGGGGACAGGCCGGGACTGGCTTGCTACCTTCGAGGTTGAGGGAGGCAGGGTAAAGACATGGATAAATTGTTTTCGCGCACCGGTTCCGGCCGGCGGGGCCGGGCCTGGGCCGGATGGATCGCGCCGCCGATGCTGGCGCTGGCCGCCACGGCGGGGCAGGCGCAGGAATCCGCCTCGCTGCCATCGGCTGCGCCCGACGTGTCGGAGGCCTTCCGCAAGAATGTCACGCTGCTCGGCATTCCGCCGGCCACGGTGGCGCCGCACGGGCTGATCTTTGCCTCGGGGGCCTGGACCAACCGCCGCGACGAGCGCCACCGCGAGGACGATGCCTCGGGCGCGGTGGGCTTCGGCCTCGGGCTCGGCGACGGGCTGGTCGACCTGCAATTCACCGCCCATGTCACCTCCTTCGAGGATGATTTCGGCGATTCCGGCTATTTCAGCATCAAGGCCTCGCACCGGCTGGACGATGGCGGCATGCCGACCTTCGTGTCGGTCGGCGCCGATTTCCTCGGCCCCTGGGGCGATTCCGAGGACCGTGACGAAGGCTTCAACGCAGCACTGACGATCTTTCCGGTGATCCAGCTGGGCGGCGCGTCCTACCCGCTGATGATGACGCTCGGCGGCGGCGACGCGGTGCGCGACTACAGCACCGAGCCGGGCATGTTCGCCGGGGTCGGCATCGGCCTGAGCGAGAGCTTCGGCACCAGCTTCGCCTTCAACGGCGATCATTTCGACCTGGGCGGTTCCTACCGCTTCAAGACGCTGAAGAACTGGGGCTTTACCGCGACGGTGGGCGACGTCTTCGACCAGGACGACCTGCAGCGCGTCATTCTCTCCGTCAACTGGGTTGCCGCCGATGTCTTCTGAAGCTCCGTTCCGCTCCCGCATCGCCGCCGCAATCGGCATCGCCCTCCTGTCGGCCCCGGCCTTGGCAGGGGATCTGCCGGTCGAATCGATCGGCCCGGTTTTCACCCCGGTCTTCACCCCGCCTGCCGCCGCCCTCGCCCCCGCAGCGGGCGGCGCGCAGGCCGGAACCGCCGCTGGCCAGATGGCCCAGATGTCGCGCGCGGCCGACACGATGCGCTATGCCGCCCGGTTCTGCGGCCAGGTCGGCGGGGTCTACAGGATCGACTGCCTCAGCGAACGGCTGGCGGCGGCGGCGGCCGAGATGCCGAAGACCGGCGAATATGCCGAGGCTTGGGCCGCGGTCGATTCCACCTCGAAACAGCTCGAGGCGCTGGCCCGCGATGCCTGGGACCGCGACAAGCCGCGGATCACGGCACGGGCGGCCGATGCCGATGTGCAGACCAGCCGGCCGCTGCGCCCGGTGCAGGTGGAGCGCATGCCTGCCGTCCAGGCCGAGGCCACGCGGATCCTCGAGGAAACCGAAACGGTGCTGCTGCGGTCGGCGGCGCGCTCGGTGGAGCGCCAGGCCCTGTTCACCGAGATCGCCCAGGCGGTGGATTCAAACAAGGTCCTGCTGCGCTCCTGAGGTTGCGGGATCGGCCTTGACCGGCGCGTTCCGGTCCTGACGGCTTGTCGGTGTCCTGCATGGCGGCCACAGGGCCGACTGAGCTTGCCCCCGGATCGCGGACTGGGAGTTACAGTACTCTCAGGGACAAGGGATCCCACATGAGCAGACAGCCCCGCCGCCACTTCACCGCGGTCGTGTCTCGGAAGTGGTGGAAATTGGTTGGCGGCGTAATCTCCGGATGAACTGAAACCCACCCAACCGGCGGCTGCAACCGCCGTGGAGATCACGCCATGACCGAGATTAACGACGCTGCGGGCTTTGCGCTACTGGCAGACGAGCCTGGGTTCGACCCGATCGAGGATCGCCTTCGGGCGACCGTCCGCGCCACCATCGAGGCGATGTTCGAAGAAGAACTCGAAGCCTTCATCGGGCGCTGTCGCTATGGCCGCGGCGGCGGTGCGCAGAAGGGCTACCGCCACGGGCACCGCGAGCGGCAGCTCACGGGCACCTTTGGCACCGAGACGGTGCGCGTTCCTCGTGCCCGGATCGAAGAATTCGACCGTCAAGCGATCGATCCGGGGGATCGATCGTAAGGAGAATGCGGGCAAGGTCACCGAATGGCGGTCCAAGGCGCTGCGGCGCTACAGGCGGCTCACGAAAAAGGCCGAGGCGCTGATCGCGGGGGTCTACCTGGCGGGCACCAACACCCGGCGAGTCAAGCGGGCGCTGTCCGGGCTGTTCGAGGGCGCTGTCGGCAAAGACGTGGTCAGCCGCGCCTGGCGCAAGGTGAAGGTCGACTGGGATGCCTGGTGTGCCCGCAATCTGACCGACGAGGATATCGTCAGACTCTTTCTGGACGGCACCGTCATCCGGACCCGGCTGGACCGCAAGGCCACGAACATCTCGGTGCTGGCGGCGATCGGTGTGCGCCGCGACGGGCAGAAGGTGCTGTTATCCATCAAGAACATGGGTGGCGAGAGCACCGCGGCCTGGCGTCAGTTCCTCGAGGACCTCGATGCCCGCGGCCTGCAGCGGCCAGAATTCGCCATCGTCGACGGCGCGCCCGGCCTGGAAGCTGCCCTCGTTTCGCTCTGGGGCGAGGATCTGCCGATCCAGCGCTGCACCGTTCACAAGCACCGGAATCTCCTGGCGCATGCCCCCAAGCGCCTCCATGACGAACTGACCGAGGACTACCGCGACATGATCTATGCCGACACCGCTGCCGGGGTGGAACTCAGGCGCAAGATGTTCCTGCGCAAATGGCGCCTCAAGTGCCGGGCGGTGGCCGAAAGCCTCGAGGAAGCGGGCGACCGCCTCTTCAGCTTCGCCCGGCTCGATCCGTCGCAATGGAAATCGGCCCGCACGACCAACGCGATAGAGCGACTGAACGAGGAGTTCCGCCGCAGGATCAAGACCCAGACCGTGCTGCCCTGTGCCGGGACGGTGCCGATGCTGCTCTGGGCGCTGCTGGCCTCCGGCCAAATCCAAATGCGCAAGATCGACGGCTGGGAAACCCTCTCGCAGCCCCTCGAGCCGATGTCCCTTGACCTCGCCGCCTGAACGGAGCCAATTTCAAATGCCCGGAGCATGCCGCTCGGCAATTTCCACCACATTCGCGACACGACCTTCACCGCTGAGTTTAAGGAGCAGGCCGTCGCGCGCCTTTCCGAGCCCGGCGCCAGCCCGGCGGGCGCGGCGCTCGAGATCGTCGGCCTGCCCGGCACGCACAGCCTTCGTGCGCGCAGCCCGATGCGCAGGTGACCCGCGGCACCGTCCTCGGCTACCGCAGGGATGCGGGGGGACCGGCATGATGATGGTGGTGCTCGACGCGGCCCGTCTGTGGCAGGGACTGCGGCGTCGCAGGAATTGGGGCGGATCGGCCTGTTGCTGGTGGCCGCGGTCAACATGATCGGCATTGCCCGCCACCGCAGCACCGCGATCCAACTCGGCCGCCTGTCGGCAGAGCTGGGCCTGCCGGTCGTCGTCTCCACCGCCTTGCGCAAGGCGGGGATGGACGCGCCCTGGACCGGGTTCGACGCGATGATCGCCGCAAGCTGCCCGCGCACGGCGAGATGGGCTGGCCGATCCCTCGGCGACCGACCAGTGCGCGCTCCTGCGCGAGGCGGACCGGATGATCGCAGATGCGGTGATCCAGCCCGAGCGCAGCCGCAGCGTGACGGAACGGGGCGATGCATCCGGTTGCCGGGCCGGTGATCCTGCTGGCGGCCATGTTTGCGATGTTTCAGGCGGTCTTCGCCGGGGCGGCGTCCGCGGGGATGTCCGGCGGATTGACCGAAGGCCTCGTGGCCGACGGCGCGATCGCCGGGGGCGGCAGCGTCATCGTCTTCCTGCCGCAGATCCTGATCCTCGAAAACCTGGGCTAGATGGCGCGGGCCGCCTTCCTGATGGACCGGATCATGGGCGTCGCCGGGATGCATGGCCGCGCCTCTGTCCCGCTGCTGTCGAGCTTCGCCTGGGCCAGTCCCGGCCTCATGGCGGCGCGGGTGATCGACGACCGGCGCGACCGGCGGACCACGATCCTGATCGCGCCGCTGATGACCTGCGCGGCGCGGTTCCCGGTCTGCGCCCTGCGGATCGGCGCCTTCGTTCCGGCGAAGGCCCTCGGTTTCGGCATCGGGATGCCTGGGCTGGCGAAGTTCGGCCTCCATGCGGCGGGTGCGGTCTCGGCGCTGGCCGTGGCTTTTGCCGGGCAGATGATCTTCCGGTCCCACGAGACCGCCGCGCCGCTGGTGCTGGGCCTGCCCGACTTCAAGCTTGGGCAGATCCGGGGCGTGGTCCCGGGCCGGGCGGGCGCGGTCATCTTCACCGCCAGCCTCGTCATCCGGGGGCGCTCGACCTTCCCCTTCGCGCCTGCGGTCGCGGGGGAACCGGCGATCAACTGCAGCGTCGCGGCGATGATTGGCCATGTGCCGTCGCCGGTCGGCTTCTCTTGGGAAATCTGCGTGGGGCTGGTGCCGGGCATGGCGGCGCGCTTCCTCGCCTGTCACGGTGCGCGCCCTCGGCGGCTGAACCCGGATGCGGCAGCGGCGGCCCCGGGGAGGGACCGCCGCGCCTGAAGCTCGGTTACGAGGGAGGGATCAGAAGAAGCCGAGCTTGTTCGGGTTGTAGCTCATCAGGATGTTCTTGGTCTGCTGGTAATGGTCCAGCATCATCTTGTGGTTCTCGCGGCCAATGCCCGACTGCTTGTAGCCGCCGAAGGCTGCATGGGCCGGGTAGGCGTGGTAGTTGTTCACCCAGACGCGGCCGGCCTGCACCTTGCGGCCGAAGCGGTAGCAGCGGTTCGCATCGCGGGTCCAGACGCCGGCGCCGAGGCCGTACATCGTGTCATTGGCGATGGCGAGCGCCTCTTCCTCGTCCTTGAAGGTGGTCACCGAGACGACCGGCCCGAAGATCTCCTCCTGGAAGACGCGCATCTTGTTGTGGCCCTTCAGGATGGTCGGCTCGATGTAGAAGCCGTTCTCGAGCCCCGGCACCACGGCCGCCTTGCCGCCGGTGAGGACCTCCGCGCCTTCCTCGACGCCGATGGTCAGGTAGGACAGGATCTTCTCCTGCTGTTCCTGCGAGGCCTGGGCGCCGACCATGGTGGCCATGTCGCGCGGGTCGCCGCGGACGATGGCCTCGACGCGGGCGATGGCGCGCTTGATGAACTCCTCGTAGATGTCCTCCTGGATGAGGGCACGCGACGGGCAGGTGCAGACTTCGCCCTGGTTGAAGGCGAAGAGCACGAAGCCTTCGACCGCCTTGTCGAGGAAGGCGTCATCCTCGGCCATCACGTCCGAGAAGAAGATGTTCGGCGACTTGCCGCCCAGCTCCAGCGTGACCGGGATCAGGTTCTCGGTCGCGGCCTGCATGATCTTGCGGCCGGTGGCGGTGGAGCCGGTGAAGGCGATCTTGGCGATGCGCGGCGAGCTGGCGAGCGGCGCGCCGACCTCGGCACCCATGCCGTTGACGATGTTCAGCACGCCCGGCGGCAGCAGGTCGGCGATGCACTCGATCAGCACCATGATCGCGGCCGGGGTCTGCTCGGCGGGCTTCATCACGATGCAGTTGCCTGCCGCGAGCGCCGGCGCCAGTTTCCAGGCGGCCATCAGGATGGAGAAGTTCCACGGGATGATCTGGCCGACGACGCCCAGCGGCTCGTGGAAGTGGTAGGCGACGGTGTCGGCGTCGATTTCCGACATCGAGCCTTCCTGGCCGCGCAGCACGCCGGCGAAATAGCGGAAGTGGTCGATCGACAGCGGGATGTCGGCGGCGGTGGTCTCGCGGATCGGCTTGCCGTTGTCCCAGGTCTCGGCGCGCGCCAGCAGGTCGAGATTCTCTTCCAGGCGGTCGGCGATCTTCAGGAGCGTGTTCGAGCGCTCGGCGGCGGAGGTGTGGCCCCAGGCATCCTTGGCTGCGTGCGCGGCATCGAGCGCCAGCTCGATATCGGCGGCGCCGGAGCGGGCGACCTGGCAGACGACCTCGCCGGTGATCGGCGTGATGTTGTCGAAATACTGCCCGCCGACCGGCGCGACGAACTTGCCGCCGATGAAGTTGTCGTAGCGGGTCTTGAACGGCGAGGTGCGGCTCGCGTCGATCTGGGTCATCTCGTTCATGAATGGTCCTCCCTGGAGCCAAAACTGGCGCGGCAAGTGCCGCTTGCTTCGAAATGTGCCGGAGCTTTTCCGGCGGGTCACCGGGGGCGGCGCAGATGCCGGCCCCGGACTGTCTCAGGAGTGAAACACCGGGGCGGCGGTTTCGCCGATCCCGAGCCGTTTCATCCGGCGGTAGAGCGTGGCGCGGCCGAGCCCGAGATCGCGGGCGGCCGCCGAGACATTGCCGCCGGCACGGGTCAGCGCGCGCTTGACCGCGGCGCGTTCGGGTCCTGGCCGGCAAGCAGGCGATCGACAACGACATGAACGCCACCGGGCAGATGCTCTCGGCGCTCCTGGGCTGGTCCCAGGCGACCTTCGCCTCCGAGCTGTCGGTCGAGGGCGACGCCGCCACCGTCACCCGCGAGGCGGATGGCGGCCTGCAGACCATCAAGGTCAAGCTGCCGGCGATCGTCACCGCCGACCTGCGCCTCGACGCGCCGCGCTATGCCCGCCTTCCCAACATCATGAAGGCGAAGAAGAAGCCGCTCGACACCAAAACGGCCGCCGATCTGGGCGTCGACGTCACGCCGCGCCTGACGGTCGTCAAGCCCGCCGAGCCGCCGGCCCGCGCGGGCGGCGAGATGGTCGGCTCGGTCGACGAGCTGGTGGCGAAACTCAAGGAAAAGGGTCTGGTCTGATGGCAGTTCTCCTTCTTGCAGAAGTGACCGGCGGCGAGCTGATGCTCGACGCCACCGCAAAGGCAATGACCGCCGCCGCGAAGCTCGGCGACGTGACGGTTCTGTGCGCCGGGGCCTCCGCCGCGGCCGCAGGCGAGGCCGCCGCGGCGATCGCGTCATGCAACTCCGGAAATCGCCGCGCCAGAGAACTGGGACTGGTCGGACCGCCGGAAAGCGAGCGTGCGCGCCATGCTGCGAAGGGGATCGCGCGCCTTTCCGGGGCCCGGAGAATCGCCATCCCGATCCTGCAGCATGTGCGGTCCGGCGCGCCCGGATCGCTCTCCTGCGGCGCCATTGGCCAAGCTCGGCAGATGATCCGGGCTCCCGCAGCCAGCTCTTTCAAATCAGCCGGCAACGAGTTCCTGCGGGCACCCGATGCCTTGGCCGGGCGCGCCGGCAGACCGGTCCCCGCCATCAAGTCCGGAATCGCGTTCAGGCCGAGATGAACCGCCTGCAGCGCATGTGCGGGCGGCTCCTGCCGCGAGATCGCGATCGCCGGACCGTCGAAGCTCCGGTCCGCATCATGCCCGCATGAGGCCGGTTGCGGCAACTGGCACCGGCGGCCTGCGCCGCGGGGCGTTGCAGCCGTTCTAGCTGACCTGCCGGGGCGCCCCGGCTCCGGCCTCCGGTGATGCGGGAAACCGGCTGCGCAGGTCCTCCGCGCTCACGGCTGCCCCGAAAAGATATCCCTGCAGGAGGTCGCAGCCCTCCGCGAGCAGGAAGTCGCGCTGTGCCTCGGTCTCGACCCCCTCGGCCACCACGCTGATCCCGTTGGCGGCGGCGAGCGCGAGGACAGCCTTGACGATGACCGAGGAACTGTCGTCGCAGGTCACTTGGCGGATGAACCGCCGGTCGATCTTCAGCCGGTCGAAGCGGCATTCCAGCAGCATGGACAGGGAGGACTGGCCGGTTCCGAAATCATCCATCGTCACCGTCACGCCCATCCCCTGGCACCTCTTGAGGACGGCGACGGCCTTGCCCCGGTCCTTTTTGAAGCCGGCTTCGGTGACCTCGAGCTCCAGCCTGGATGACGGCAGGCAAGCCGCCGCAAGGGCGTCCTGCAGAACCGCCGCGAAATTGTCCCGTGCCAGCTGGCCCGGCGCGATGTTGACCGAGACGTGGCGGTTCCCTGGCCAGGTCGCGGCCTCCCTGCAGGCTTCGCGCAGGACCCATTCCCCGATTTCGATGACCTGGCCGCTTTCCTCGGCGATCGGGATGAATTCCGACGGTTCGACCATCCCGAGCCGCGGATGGCTCCAGCGCAGCAGCGCCTCGAAGCCGACGATGTCCCGGCTGACTGCATCGACCTGCGGCTGGTAGTGCAGCGCCAGCTCCTTGCGCGCGATGGCACCGGCCAGCTCGAAACTCAATTCGGTCTTGCGGCGCAGGTCCGTCTCCATGTCGGGATCGAAGCCGATGCTCAGGTTCCGCCCGCCGCGCTTGGCGGCATACATCGCCAGATCCGCGCGCGAGAGCAGCTCGGAAGCGGTGGTGCCGTCCTCGGGATGGACGCTGACGCCGATCGAGGCGCCCACCTTGATGTCGCCGGTCACCGGAGTTTCGAAGGCGCGCACCGCATCGCAGACCGATTGTCCGAAGGCCAGCGCCTCGCCGCGGCTCCCCACCGGAAGCTTGAGCGCCACGAATTCGTCGCCGCCGAGCCGGTACAGGGCCTCGCCCTGGCCGAACCGCGACAGCAGGAAGCGCGACAGCGAGATCAGCAATTCGTCGCCGGCCGCATGGCCGTGAATATCGTTCACTTCCTTGAACCGGTCGAGATCGATCAGCGCCACCGCGAACCGGTCCGGGGACCTCCCGGCAGCAAGCCGGTCCTCGATCTCGGCATGCATGGCGGCGCGGTTCGGCAGGCCGGTGAGCCGGTCCCGGAGCGCCAGCGCGCGGTAGCGGCGGACGGCCTCCTGCGTCGCCTCGTGATCGGCGAAGAAGCTGGCCGAGGACACGGCCATCATCAGGACATTGGCAACGGCCACCGGCAGAAGCAGCGTCATGCTGGCAATCGTGTCCGGAGATTTCCCGAGCTGCGCGACCATATCGGGTCCCAGCCCGTAGGCCATGAGCATGGAGAAATGCAGGATGAGCATGACGCCGACCTGCACCGCTGCGAAGGGGACCGGCGGGGCGACGTCCCGGGCAGGATTCTTCGGCGCGGTCAGCGACATGAGCCCTCCGCCGAACGCGAACCAGGCGCTCGCCCTGAGAAAGACGCCCGCATCCGCGACGCCGGTGCCGACCAGGTTGTTCACGGCCCAGAAATTGAGCAGCGCGGGAAAGAACGGCACGAGAAACAGCCCCGCCCGGTGATGCCATCGCACGGCGGAAAAGGAGCTGGCGCTCAGGGCCGTATAGTAGAGAACGCAGACGGCGATCTGGAAGGCAACGGAAATGCCGTCGAAGGATTTCGGAAGGTGCGGCACATACGAGGCCACCAGCAGATGCGAGACCGTCCACATCGTCAGGCCCGAGACGGAACTGGCGATGACGAGCAGGGCCAAGCGCCGCCTCAGGGTCAGCGACCTCATCTGCTGCAGGTAGATGGCGATCAGATAGCCGTTGGCGAAGCAGAGTGCACAGGCGGCCGCCAGGGTCACCGGATTGTGCGCCGCCGCCATCCCGGCAAGTTCCATGACCACGTCGCACAGCCTCCGTTCCCCGATGCCGCCGGACGTCCGCAGCGACCGGCAGTTGGCTGGAAGGTGACGCCCGCGCGTTAATTCGGCGCGAAGCCGCGCACGCACAGGCCCTCATGTTTCCTCGGAATTTTATTCAAATATCATGCAAGAGGTCCTCTCCGGGCCTGGTGTCCGGCGCCTGGCTCCATGGGGCATTGGCCTTGCCCCCGGCTCCCGGACTGGGAGCCCAATTGCCCCCTTGGAAAAAGGCATCACATTGGCATTCAGCCCGGCGGGGGCTCGTTGCACATATCGGCGAGAGGGACTCCGTTCGGGTATCCCACGGGTTGGATCGGCGGCATGCCGAAGCCTGCCTCCCCGAACTGCCGCACGGCGAACTGGTCCGGCTGCAACGCTTCGCTGAAACCGCGTGGTTCGCTCGCGATCTGCGTCGGTCCCGAGATGGAGTGGAGGGCGCATGGCCGGGGCAGGCGGGGGCCCCGCGAGACCCGTTCCGAGTGAGGCGGGTCAGGGAACGGTCGGAGACTGTTTCCCCGGCGGCTGCCGTCCGGACCTGCCTGGCATCGAAGGCCCGGTTCAGCCTGGAGCTCCGGCATGCAGGCGGCCCCGCCGCAAGCCTGATCGAGATGGCCGGACCCGGCTGGCCCGTGCCAGGCCTTTCGACGTTGTGTCGGCGCCGGGCGCGGATCGCCGTCCAAATCCCGGATCGGTGCTCCGGTCGCCGCTGAACCTGTTGACCGGCAATGAGGCGCAAGCGCCACCGGGCCAAGCGCAGCGCCGAACGGGGCTCCGCTTCCGTGGCGATGGAGAATGGCCCGCGCGCAAGCCTGGCGCGACGCGCAGGCGTGAATGGCGCAGGATGCATCTGGCGATGGATGCCGCCACCGGCGATATCCGCGCGGCCGAGCGCACCTCCCGTCGGCAAGCCTCCTGAGGTGGTCCCCAAAATCCGGACACCCGGCTACGCAGGCCGCGACGCGCTCGGGCGTGCGCCAGTCCCGCGGCAGATTGCGGCTGTGGCCGAACATGCTCTTCGCCGCTTCTGGGCGTTCCGAATGGAGGCCGTGCAGCCCGTTCCAGAACCGCTCGCCCTCGACATTGCCCCAGATCGCACGGGCCTGCTTCGGCGCGAGCCGCCAGAGCGCGGTGAAGTCCGTGACCCCGGCGGCGGCGAGCCGGGCCTGCATGCCCTTCGAGATGCCGGGCAGCGCGGCGAGATCCAGCCCCGCCAGCCGCTCCGGCAACTCGGTGCTGCGGATCACCGCGATGCCGTCGGGCTTGTGCATCTCGGCGCCGATCTTCGCGAGCAGTTCGGTCGGGGCCATGCCGATCGAGCAGGTCAGGCCGGGGCTGAAGGCCTCCGCCAGCGCCGCCTTGATCCGCAGCGCCAGCGCCTCGCCCTGCCGCGCCTCCTCGGGCAGCAGTGCGCAGACCATCTCGTCGATCGAGCGGACCTCGGCGACCGGCAGGATGGTGTCGACGACGGCGAGGATGCGCCTGTGCAGGCGGACATAGACGTCGTGGCGCGCCAGAACGAAGACCATGTCCGGGAGGACCTGCCGCGCCGCCCGGACCGAAAAGCCGGACTTCACGCCGCGCGCCTTGGCCTCGCGGCTGACGGCGATGCAGCTGGTATGTGGGGAGTCGAGCGGCACCACGCCCACCGGTTTTCCGCGGAGCGACGGGTTGAAATGCTGCTCGGCCGAGGCAAAGAAGCTGTCGAAATCCAGGTAAAGACGCGCGATCTCCGGGGCCTTTTCCTCGTCAATGGCTGTCACGACCGCTCTCCGGAAACCGCTGATCCGCTCAATATAGGGCGGGATCGTCGACGCCGCATCCCGGTCGGCCGATTGCCTCGGACGGCAATGGCCCGGCATGTCGGCCAGCGGCTGATGTCCCGGGATTTCGACCGTCAGATGGCAGAGGCCCAGATCCACGCATTCGCCGCCGCCTCAGGCCAGGCAGCGGGAGAGCTTGCGGCCGGCCTCGGTCAGGCGCTGGCGGTAGAGATCGTAGTTCTCTTCCGCATCCTGCTTCGGCGCGACGATGCAGACCGTCGCGACGCAGGCGCCCTGGCGGTCCGTGACCGGCGCCGCAAAGCAGTGGGTGAAGGTGTCGACAATGCTGTCGAAGGAGAAGAAGCCCTCGGCGTGGGCCTTGCGGATCTCGGCGAGCCAGGCAGGGACGTCGAGCTGCGTGCCGTCGGGCAGCGTGAAATCCTCTGCCGGGACCAGGTCCATGATCTCGCGCTCGCTCATGCCGCCCAGGAGCAGCCGCCCCGAAGCGGTCCATGGGATCGGCGTCAGCTGGCCGACATCGGCGCTGATCCGGAACGGGCGGCGGCCCTCGACCTGCACCGCCACCGTGTACTTGTTGCCGTCGAGCATGCAGAACTGCGTCATCTCCCGGGTCTCGGCGGTCAGCGCGTGCAGCACCGTCTCGGCTTGGCGGGTCAGGTCGAAATGGTCCTGGTAGGCCAGCCCGAGGAAGAACAGCCGCCGCCCGAGATAGACGCCGCCCTCGCCGGTCTCCTCGAGCATCCGGTGCTCGACCAGCGATGCCACCAAGTCGTAGACGGTGGATTTCGGCGCGCCGATCGCCTGGGCGATCTCTGCCGGGCGGCGGGGGGCCTTCACCGCGCGCAGATGGTCGAGAATGTCGAGCGCGCGGTCCAGCCCGCGCGCCCGCTTGCGCCCCGTATCGTCGGTCATCGGCCCCTCACCTCGCTCTGGCCGCGCCGTCAGCCGCGACGGTAGGCGATGCAATCCACTTCGACCTTGCAATCGACCACCATGGCCGACTGGACGCAAGCCCTGGCAGGAGGATTGTCGCCGAAGTACTGCTCGAACACGCCGTTGAAGGACCAGAAGTCGCGCGGATCGTCGAGCCAGACGCCGACGCGCATCACGTGCTCGGGGCCGTAGCCGGCGTCCTCGACGATCTTCAGCATGTTGCGGATGGCAATATGCGACTGCTCGACGATGCCGTGGCCCGAGACCTCGCCATCCACCATCGGGGTCTGGCCCGAGACATAGAGCCAGCCGTCGGCCTCGGTGGCCTTGGCGAAGGGCAGCGCCTTCCGGCCGTTGCCCTTGGCATCGCCCACGCCGTGTCGCTTGATGGTCATCGGTTGCTCCGTTCGTTTCTTCGTTCAGGATTGGGAATTGGACAGGAACGCCTGCAGGCGCTCGGATTTGGGCGCCCCGAAGATGTCTTCGGACGTGCCTTCCTCGTGGATGCGGCCCTGGTGCATGAAGATCACGCGCGAGGACACGTCGCGGGCAAAGCGCATCTCGTGGGTGACAAGCAGCATGGTCATGCCGTCGCGGCCCAGATCGCGGACCACGGCCAGGACCTCGCTGACCAGCTCCGGGTCGAGCGCCGAGGTCACCTCGTCGAAGAGCATCAGCTGCGGGTTCATCGCGATGGCGCGGGCGATGGCGACGCGCTGCTGCTGGCCGCCGGAGAGCTGGCCGGGGAAATGGTCCTTGCGCGCCAGCATGCCGACCCGGTCGAGCCAGGTCTCGGCCAGCGCCCGCGCCTCGTCCGCGGCCATTTTCCGGGTCTTCACGAGGCCGAGCATCACGTTCTTCACCGCGCTCATGTGAGGGAACAGGTTGAACTGCCGGAAGGGGCGTTGTTGGACAAATCAGCTGATGACTGCAGTTCGGCCGATCCCGCGGGGCTGGCGGCCGTGTTCTGGACCGGCTGGGAGGGCGCGGTGCTGCGCGCCAAGCTCGAAGCCGGACCCGCGCCGCTCCGCCGCTTCGCCGCCGCCTTTCTCGAAATGATCCCCAAGACATGAAACCGGAGGAGACCCCCATGTTCGACGCCATCCTGGTGGAGAAGCCCGGCGACGCGCAGACCGTGTCGCTGACGCAGGTGGACGAAGCGCAGCTGCCCGAGGGCGACGTGACCGTGGCAGTCGCCTGGACGACGCTGAACTACAAGGACGCGCTGGCCATCACCGGCCGCGCGCCGGTGGTCCGCAGCTTCCCGATGGTGCCGGGCATCGATTTCGCGGGCGTGGTCACCGAAAGCGCGCATCCCGACTGGGCCCCCGGCGACCGGGTCGTGCTGAACGGATGGGGCGTGGGCGAGACCCATTGGGGCGGGCTGGCCAAAACCGCGCGGGTCAAGGGCGACTGGCTGGTGGCGCTGCCCGGCGCCCTGTCGATGCGCCAGGCGATGGAGATCGGCACCGCGGGCTACACGGCGATGCTCTGCGTCATGGCGCTCGAGCGCCACGGCGTGCTGCCGGGATCGGGCGAGGTCGCAGCGCCTCGCCGGCCTCCTGGCCGACCGCGCGCAGGCGGATTTCCGTGCGCGGAGCCAGCGCGCGGCTGGCATCGAGATCGAGCCGCAGGAAGCGGTAATCCGCGGGCAGGTCCTGGCGCAGGTCGGGCACGTCAAGCCCCTGGCCCGCCTCGATCCCGACGGCATAGGCGCCCTTCCCGAACTCGCGGTCATAGGACAGGCCCAGCGTCGCCCAGCGGGTGCGGCTGCGCAGCTCGGGCGTGCCGAGGATGTCGATCTCGTCATTGCGCAGGTTGAGTTCGGCGCGGCCGCGCAGGTTGCGGTCGAGGCGGCGCAGGAACGGGTATTCCAGATAGACCGAGCCCATCGCCGTCTCGACGCTGACATCGAGATCCTCGAGATCGCCGCCCGGCTCCTGCGAGATCCAGGTCACGCCGTAGCCGGCCTTCAGCCCGTCATGGCCGATCGGGATGTCGTGCGACAGCTGCAGCAGGCCCATCTCCTCGGGGCTGTCGGGCACGGTGACGCCGACCAGCGTCAGCGTGTCGAAGGCACCGAAGAGATCGTTGACCGACAGCATGGTCGAGAATTCCAGCGGCCCGACCTCGTCGGTGCCGAAATTGTCGAGCCCCAGCATCGCCGCATGGCGGACGAATCCGACATCGAGCTCCAGCACGCCGCCGCCCGAGGCGGTGTCGGGGCGCAGGAAGGTGCCCTCGATCTGGAGCCCGCCGAGATCGCTCATCAGCAGCAGGACCCGCTCGGCCTCGGCCACCCGGATCGGATGCATCGCCATCAGCCGGTCGATATAGGGCCGCAGGCGCTGGTCGATGCCGGGGATGGCGCTGTTGATCTCGACGCGCTGCAGATAGCCTTCGTAGACCTGCAGCGAAACCCGGCCCTCGGTCACGTCCTGCACCGGCACCACGGTCTTCGAGAAATAGCCCGCGCGCAGATAGGCGGCATCGACCGCCTCGGCCAGCCGGTAGAGATCGGCCAGGCTGACCTCGGTCCCCAGCCTGTCCTGCCAGAGCGGCGCGAGATCGGACATCGGCACGGACTGCACGCCCGCGACATCGACCGCGGCAAGCCGGAAGCGGACCGCCTCGGCCTCGGGGCCCGGGATCTGCCGGCTCTGGTCCTCGACGGTCAGCTCGACCTGGCCGACGCGCGGCGGCGGGGTGAAGCGTTCGAGGATCGTGGTCTGCCCGGCCACCGCCCGGTCGAAGGCGGGCGGGGTCTGGGCGAGTGCGGGCGCGGCCAGAACAAGGACGGCAGGCGCAGTCCAGCCGGCCAGCGTCGCGGCGGCCCGGGAGGGAAGTCGGATCATGTCCTGCCTCCCGCTCAGTCAGCCGAGGGCTGGACATAGGCGGCGCCGAGCGCTTGCGCCAGCGCGGTGAAGACCCGCGTGGCCGGGCCGCTGCAGACCACGCCCCCGGGATTCTCCGGCAGCACGTCCGCATCGCCGCAATCGCCCGAGGGGATGTCGCTGTTGGCCTGGACCACCACCGTCGTGGCGCTGCCGACGTGGTAGTAGAGCGTGGTGTTGTAGCCCGGCAGCTCGCCGGTATGGCCGAGCCAGCCGCCGCCGCAGCCGACCCCGATGCCGTAGCCGCCGCCCTCCGGGAAGGAGGCCAGCCGCTCGGTCTGGGCCTCCTCTCCGAGCAGCCCCTGCCCGGTCGCCAGCGCATGGCCATAGGCCAGCAGGTCGCCGAGCGTCGAGATCATCTCGCCCGCGGTCCAGCCCCAGGACGGGTTCCAGAAGGTGGCGTCGGCCGGGTCCTCGGGGGAGATGTCGTTGCCCTGCAGCGTGAAGCCGCGCGCCAAGGGCTCCGGCATCTCCGCCGAGCGGCCGGGCCAGAGCGTGTTGCCGAGCCCGAGCGGCTCGAAGATCCGGCTGCGGAAGACCTCTCCGACCGGCTGTCCGGTGACCTTTTCGATCACCATCCCCAGAAGCACGGTATTGGTGTTGGAATAGTCGAAGCGCGCGCCCGGCTCGAAGATCGGCGAGACCGGCACGGCATAGGCCAGCAGGTCGCCAGGGGCGTAGACCCGCTGCGGGTCCGATGCGAAATCGTTCCAGAATTCGTCGGTCTGGGTGTAGCTGGCGATGCCGCTGGTCATGTCGGCGAGGCGGCGCAGCGTGATCCGGTCGCCGTTCGGCACGCCCTCGACATAGTCCGAGATCGGATCGTCGAGCGACAGCTTGCCCTCTTCGGCAAGCTGCATCAGCGCGGTGCCGGTGAAGGTTTTGGTGATCGAGCCGATCCGGGTATGCATCCCCTCGGCCATCGCCGTGCCGGCCTCCGGATCGGCCAGGCCATAGGCGGCGCTCCAGCGGCCCTCGGGGCTTTGAACCGCGGCAATGATCCCCGGTGCCGCCGCCAGCGGCAGCGCCGCGCGCACCGCCGCATCGAGCGTCTCGGGCAGCGGCTCCACCGCGGCCGAGAGCACCTGGTCGAGGCGCGCGCCCGGATGCGCCGCGGCCAGTGCCGCCCCGGCGGCTTCGGCAAAGCCGAACGGCTTTTCCAGCACCATCAGGCCCGGCTCGCCGGCATCGATGTGCCAGAGCCCCCCGAGCCCGAGCAGGCGCATCGCGATCACCGCCTGGGACTCGACGCCCAGCCACATCAGATCGAAGCCCAGCTTCAGGACATCATGTGGAACGGATGCGGCGTACTCGGTCTCGGAGTGGGACTCGATCAGGGACATGGCAACTCCTTCCGGCCCGGAGCGGACCGTGCTGCCCGAGAGTATGGCAAACTTGTTGACGTTTCCTGCCAGTCCGTGATGTCGCAAGGCCCGGGAACGGGAAAAGGCGTGCCAAGAATGACACGCCTTCCGGGAAAACCCTGAAAATCCTAAGGATCTCCGGGTTACTTGGTGCCGTCGGTCTTGGGCGCGGCCGGCGGGGTGCGGCGGCGGCGCGGCGCGGCGGGCTTGGCTTCGCCTTCGGCCCCCGGCGCGGCTGGCCGAGGTGCGCGACCTGATCGCGGAGATCGGCGCGGTCTGCGTCTTTGCCGAGCCCCAGTTCAACACGCGGCTGATCGGCACCGTGACCGAGGGCACCGAGGTCCGCAACGCGGTGCTCGACCCGCTGGGCGCGGGGCTGGAGCCGGGGCCGGACTTCTATCCGGCGCTGCTCGGCACGCTGGCCGGGAACATGGCCGGATGCCTCGGCTGATCCGGATCTCCTCCGTGGCGATGGCCGCTGCCCTTTGCGGGGCGGCGGCTTTTGCGCATCCGCACGCCTATGTCGACGCGGCGCTGGCGCTGGTGACCGACGGGGCCGGGCGGCTGGTGGCGGTGCAGGTCGACTGGGCCTATGGCGGCGCCGACAGCCGGGAGATCCTCGGCTCCCGCGGCTATCTGGAGGATGGCGTGGTCACCCCGGAGGAGCTTGAGGCGCTGGCCACGCGCGAGATCGACTGGGCGGTCGTGCCGGGCGACCTGGCGGCGGAGCAGGCAGGCCGGGCGCTGGAGCTGGGGCCGATCGCCGAGCCGGTGGCGCTTTGGGAGAACGAGCGGATCACGCTGCGCCATGTCCGGCGGCTGGCGGCGCCTCTCGATCCGGCGGCGGGGCCGGTGCTGCTCAAGGTCTACGATCCGGGCTTCTACACGGCCTATTCGCTCGACGGTGCGGAACTGGCCGGGCCGGATGAGGCCTGTGCGGTGTCGTTGGAGCCAGCCGATCTGGACGAGGCCGGGCGGCGGCTCGGCGAGGCGCTGGAGGCGATGGGCCTGCCCACGGCAGAGGCGGGGCCGGAGGATCCCTTCCCGGAGGTCGGCGAATATTTCGCCGACACGGTGAAGCTCGACTGCCGGCCCTGAGCCGTCAGGCGCTGTGCGCGCCGTCGGAGAGCGATTTGACGAAGGCGAGGATCTCGGCGACGGGCCGCTTTTCCTCGCATTGCTTGACGATGGCCGAGCCGACCACGGCGCCGTCTGCGACCGAGGCGATCTCGCGCGCGGTTTCGGGCGTGCGGATGCCGAAGCCGACGATCACCGGCAGGTCGGTCCTGGCCTTGATCCGCGCGACCTCGGGGCCGACATCGCCCGCCACGGCGGCGGCGGCGCCGGTGATGCCGGTGACCGAGACGTAGTAGACGAAGCCCGAGGTGTTCGTGAGCACCTTCGGCAGGCGCTTGTCATCGGTGGTCGGCGTCGCGAGGCGGATGAAGTTCAGCCCGGCGGCCTGGGCGGGAATGCAGAGCTCCGAATCCTCCTCGGGCGGCAAATCGACGACGATCAGCCCGTCGATCCCGGCTTCTTTCGCGTCTTCGAGGAAGCGGTCGACGCCGCGCGAATAGATCGGGTTGTAGTAGCCCATCAGCACGATCGGCGTGGTCGCGTCGGTCTCGCGGAAGCGGCGCGCGAGTTCCAGCGTCTTCAGCAGCGTCATGCCGCCGTCGAGCGCGCGCTGGCCGGCGAGCTGGATGGTCGGGCCGTCGGCCATCGGGTCGGTGAAGGGCAGGCCGAGCTCGATGATGTCTACGCCAGCGGAGGGCAGGCCCTTGACCAGCTCGAGCGAGCTGTCGAAATCGGGATCGCCCGCCATGACATAGCCGACGAAGGCTTTCTTTCCTTCGGTCTTGAGGCGCGCAAAGGTGTCGTCGATCCGTGTCATGCTGGTCTCCCGTCGTCCTTGCAGGCGGTTTGGCCTATCGCTGCGGAAGTGGCAAGGGGAAGCAGCCGGGAGGCCGCGGGTCTTCGCCCGCGGCGGGACCGGGCGGGGCGGCCGGCGTCAGGCGGCGCGAACCGGCGCGGCGCACCGGATGACGGCTTGCCGGAGACCTCGGCAATCGCCCGAAGCGCCGGAGCGGGGTGGCAGCTTTCGCACGGATGCCGGAGCCGGCTGCCGCCGGAAGGCTCCGAACGGACCCGGCGGTCCCAAGGTCCGATGCGGCGCCCCGATCCTTCAGGGCAACGGGACAGTCCCCGCCAAGGCCCGGCGCACCGGGTCCGGCGGCCATCCCGTCAAGGACGGCTTTCGGCTCCGGACCGGCTTGCCCGCTGCTACCGGACTGCGCCCTTCGCCGGGAAACGCGGGGCCGCTTCTCCGGCCGATCCGCCGCGCCCATCCCGGGGCGACTTCGTCGGGCTCCACTGAAAGGAGCGGCCCGGCGCATTTCTCGCGCAGGTTCCTCGCCCGCGGGTCGCCGCCAGGATCTGCTGCCGCAGCGATGTCAGCGCTGAGCGGCCCGCGGCCCGCGCCACGATGAAATGCCGGTTTTGCCCGCCCATTTCCGCGCTCAGGAAGACGCCATGGGCGGGAATGCGGTCCGCGCGGCCAAGGTGGAACACGCAGTTCTGCTGCGCGGCCAGCATGTCGCCGCGAGGATCGTCCCGCCGTCTGCCGCGGTGCTGTCCGGCAAGGACAGCGGCATCACGTCAGCCATGCCCAGGCGCTGGCGCTGGCGCTGCCGCTCTATCCGCGCGCCGAAGGGGCGGGATTCGGCTCCGCCGCCGTCACCGAACCGGGCAAGGCGCCGATGACCGACGAGGAAGTGAAGCCCTTTGCCGGGCTTGCCGCGCTGCGCAGCAAGCTTTCGGACGGGAATTNCCGGGGAAGACGGNCGGAGAATAGCCCNGGATCCGGCCAAAAAAAAAAAAAAAACGGTTGCACTTCNTGCCGGAGAAGAGTATTGAACCGGTCTCGTTTTCAGGGCTGGTCAGCCATGGGCCCCGGCCCTGTTGCCGTCCCTATCCGCCGGGCCCCGAGGGTCCAGAACGCAAGCAAACCCGGGCATGCCCCGGCCTACCTGAGGTTGAGACATGGCAGTCCCCCAGAATAAAGTCACGAAATCCCGCCGCAACATGCGCCGTTCGCACGACGCGCTGACCGCCGGCAACCCCGCGGAATGCCCGAACTGCGGCGAGCTGAAGCGCCCGCACCACGTCTGCGGCGCCTGCGGCCACTATGACGACCGCGAAGTCGTCGCGGCAGCCGAAGAAGTCGATCTCGAAGACGACGCGGCATAAGCCACGCGCAGAAGCNAGGACATGACNGAAGGCGGCACAGCCCAGAAAGGGCAACGGCGACTCCGGTGCTATCGTCCTGTCCATTGACGCGATGGGCGGGGACAACGGCCCCGCCGTCGTGATGAGCGGCCTGAACAAGGCCCTCTGGCGCAACAGGCGCATGCGCTTCCTCGTGTTCGGCAACAAGGCCGAGCTCGAGCCGCTTCTCGAGAAGCGCCCGCTTCTGCGGGAACGCTGCGAGATCCGCCATGTCGAAGGCGTGGTCACGATGGACTCGAAGCCGAGCCACGTGATGCGCCACGGCAAGGGCACCTCGATGTGGGCTGCGGTCGACGCGGTCCGCGAGGGCGAAGCCAGCGCCTGCGTTTCCTGCGGCAATACCGGCGCGCTGATGGCGCTGTCGATGATCCGGCTGCGCAAGCTGCCCGGCGTCAACCGTCCCGCCATCGCCTGCCTCTGGCCGTCGCGCAACGCGGCGGGCTTCAACGTCATGCTCGATGTCGGTGCCGATATCCGCGCCGAGGCCGAGGACCTGGTCCAGTATGCGCTGATGGGCGCCTTCTATGNCGCAGATCGCGCTGGAGTTGGAGCGCCCGCGCATCGGCCTGCTGAATGTCGGCACCGAAGAGCACAAGGGCCGCGCCGAGCTGAAGGTCGCGCATGACATGCTGATCGAGGCCGCGAAATCCGGCCTGTTCGACTATGTCGGCTATGTCGAAGGCGGCGACATTCCCTCGGACAAGATCGACGTGGTCGTGACCGACGGCTTCACCGGCAACATCGCGCTGAAAACCGGCGAAGGCACCGCCCGGCTGATCTCGGACGCGCTGAAGCAGGCCTTTCGCCATTCCATCCTGTCGCGCATCGCCTCGCTCCTGGCGCTGACCTCGCTCCTGCGGCTGAGGAAGCGCATCGACCCGCGCCGGGTCAATGGCGGGGTGTTCCTCGGGCTGAACGGCACCGTGGTGAAATCGCACGGCTCCTCGGATGCGATGGGCGTGCAGTCCGCCGTCAAGCTCGCCTTCGAGCTGGCCAAGGCGGACCTGCCCGGCCAGCTGGCCCATCGGGTTGCATCCCTCGACGAGGCGCGCCAAGGTGCNGCAGCAACTCGGGCAGTTATACGGTAACCAGAAATGACGACACGNCGCGATGATCCGGGGGGTGGGCCACTGCCTTCCCGAACGCATCGTCCCCAACAGCTACTTCGAAAGCCTTGTGGACACCTCGGACGAATGGATCCGGACGCGCAGCGGCATTGAACGGCGGCATTTCGCTGCCGAGGATGAAAAGACCTCCGATCTCGCGGCACGGGCGGCACAGGCCGCGCTGAAGGATGCCGGGCTGGAACCGGACGACATCGACGCGATCGTGGTGGCGACCTCCACCGCCGACCTTACCTTCCCCTCCTGCGCGACCATGGTCCAGGCCAAGCTGGGCATGACCCGCGGCTTCGCCTATGACGTCCAGGCGGTCTGCGCGGGCTTCATCTTCGCGCTCACCAATGCCAACGGGCTGATCCTGTCGGGCCAGGCCGAGCGCGTGCTGGTGATCGGCGCCGAGACCTTTTCCCGCATCATGGACTGGACCGACCGCGGCACCTGCGTGCTCTTCGGCGACGGCGCGGGCGCGCTGATCCTCGAGGNCCGCCGAGGGCGCGGGCAGCGTCGCGGATCGCGGCATCCTCGCCTCCGACCTGAATTCCGACGGCCGCTACAAGGACATCCTCTATGTCGATGGCGGCGTCTCCGAGACCCAGACCACCGGCCATCTGCGGATGCAGGGCAAGGAAGTCTTCCGCCATGCGGTGGAAAAGCTCGCCTCGACGGCGAGAACCTCGCTCGGCAAGCTGGGGCTGAGCGGCGACGACATCGACTGGATCGTCCCGCACCAGGCGAACCTGCGGATCATCAAGGGCACCGCGCACAAGCTCGGCGTGCCGATGGAGCGCGTCATCGTCACCGTCCAGGACCACGGCAACACCTCCGCCGCGTCGATTCCGCTGGCGCTTTCGGTCGGCAAGGCCGAGGGCAAGATCAAGCAAGGCGACCTCGTCGTTGTCGAGGCGATCGGCGGCGGACTGGCCTGGGGATCGGCGGTCATCCGGTGGTAAAGAGGGTCNTTCCCCCAAGCCATTGAGTTCCGGGGATATTGACTCTCGATCCGCGCCGTTCCTATGCTCCTGAAACCGAAGACCGCAAAAGACGGGGGGACAGCATGACCGGAAAGACGCTGACACGGATGGACCTGAGCGAAGCCGTGTTCCGAGAAGTCGGGCTGTCCCGAAACGAATCCGCGCAGCTCGTGGAGTCGGTGCTGGCGCATCTCAGCGATGCGCTCGCCTCCGGCGACAGCGTGAAGATCTCCTCCTTCGGCACGTTCAACGTCCGCGAGAAGGCCGCCCGCGTCGGCCGCAATCCGAAGACGGGCCAGGAGGTTCCGATCCATCCGCGCCGCGTCCTGACCTTCCGGCCCTCGCACCTGATGAAGGAACGCGTGGCCCAAGGTAACCGTTCGGAAACCTGATCCCGGTTAACAATCCATGACCCGGCCGGCCGCCGCCCCCGCGGCGGCGGGCCTTTAGACATTTGGCTGGCAGGCAGATCATGGAAAAGTCCCCGGACGCATTCCGCACCATTTCCGAAGTCTCGAAATGGCTCGACACGCCGACGCATGTGCTGCGGTTCTGGGAAAGCCGGTTTCCCGAACTGGCGCCGGTGCAGCGCGCGGGCGGCCGCCGCTACTACCGGCCCGAGGATGTGCGCCTGCTCGGCGGCATCAAGGAGCTGCTGCATGTCCGCGGCCAGAGCATCCGCGACGTGCAGGAACTGCTCGCCGCCCAAGGCGCCGGCGCCGTCGCGGACATGGCACCGCCTGCCGCGTTGGAAAGCGGCGCGGCAGGCCGCCCGGTCCACCGCCTGAATTTCGCGGCGCATTCCGCCGGCAGCGAGCAGGATGCAGAGGCAGACCATCCAGGCGTTTCGGCCGGATCCCGCGGGCAGGAGCCGTCGGACGGACAGGACGCCTCCCCGCCCGGAGACCGTGCAGTCCCGCTTCCCGAAGCCTCTGACGCAACCGCCGGGCCGGAGCCGGAGGCGCCGGAATGGCAACCGCCGACCGCGCCTGCGCAGAACGATGCCGACGAAATCTGCGGCGCGGCGGACGATGACGATCCCCGCCGGGAGGAAGACCTCCCTTCAGGCGAGGCTGCGGCGGAGCCCGGCGCCCATCCGCCCGCCACATTCCAGGATGCCTACGAACAGGCCGCCGCCGAGGACGGCCTCGGCGACCTCTTCGCGGATGCCGGAGCAGCCTCCGCCGAAGCCGAAACGCTTGAGGACGCGGCGCCCGGTCAGCGGGCGGCCGCGGCCAGGACGGCGCCGCCCGCGGCCACGCCCCGAAGCAGGCGGCGGCGCGTCACGCCCCGGCTGCCGGAAAAGTCGTTCGTCATGTTCGCTCCGCTGTTGGGTCGGATCGGTCCGCCGTCTTGGCGCGGCGGTCCCGCTTGCTGCTACAACAACAATTTCGCGAAAAATGTCGGCTTTCTCCCGCGAAACAGGTTTCCGCAGCGAATCTTGCCACGCTGCCCGGTTTTCGCGCAAGCCCCGGCGGCGGCGCATGTTTCACCGCCGCTTCCTGCATCCCGGCCGGACGGCAAAAAGCCCCGCCATCCGGAGATGGCGGGGCTTTCCGGCCGCGGACCCGCAGGCCCGGCAGCGGATCAGGTCACTCGGCCGGAGAGGCCACCGCGCCCGGCGCGGCGCCTTCCTCGTCGAGGAAGCCCGAGGTCACCGCAGACGCGGCCGGACGGGTCGCCAGGCTGACCGCGGCGAAGAGGATCGCCGAGACCGGCAGGCCCAGGATGCCGGCGCTCAGGCCGAAGGGCTTGACGCCGGTGATGTACATCCACAGCACGAAGGCCACGCCGCCGACGATCGAGACCAGCGCGCCTGCCGCCGTGCCGCGCTTCCAGAAGAAGGCGCCGATGATGGCGGGGACGGCGACGATCAGGCCTGCGGAAGCCGCGACCGAGAGGATGGCGATCATCGAGAATTCCATTGCCGCGAAGACCAGCGCCAGGACCGAGATGACCGGGATGACGAACTTGCCGATCTTCAGCTGGTGCGCGTCATCCGTGTCCTGGGCCAGGTTGCCGTAGACGTCGCGGGCGAAGATCGAGCTCAGCGTCAGCAGGATCGAGTCGATGGTGGAGACCGCGGCGGCCAGGATGCCGACCATCACGACCACGCCCAGCACCGGCGGCACGTAATCCGACGACAGCAGCGTCGCGGTGGCGAGGTCCGGGCTTTCCAGATCCGGGAAGGCGACCAGCGCCGAGAAGCCCCAGGTGACCGACACGATCGTGTAGACCAGGCCGAAGCAGAGGAAGATCAGCAGCATGCGCTTCAGCGCGCCGAGCGACGCCGGCATGAAGAGGCGCTGGCTGACCTGCGGGTTGGAGATCGAGAAGAAGAACCACGGCAGGGTCAGGCCGAGGAAGGTGGTGAAGGAGAAGAGGCCCGGTCCGGGGACCTGCAGCATCTCCGGACGGGTTTCGGCGATGGTGCCGAACATGCCGGTGAAGCCGCCCAGTTCCGACACGACCAGCACGCCGACGAGCACGGAGGCCACGATCATCACCAGCGCCTGCAGGCTGTCGGTCCACATGACCGAGCGGATGCCCGCGACATAGGAGAAGAAGATCGCCAGGACGGTCGCGACGATGATGCCGGCCGAGAAGGAGATCGCGCCGTCGGTCATGCCCGAGAGCAGGTAGCCGACGCCAGAAAGCTGCACGGCGGAATAGGGGATCAGGAAGACCAGGCTGGTGATCCCGGCCGCGACCGCGACCCAGCGCGAGCCGTAGCGGTGGCCGAGCATCTCGGAGGGGGTGACATAGCCATGCAGCTTGCCCGCCTTCCAGAAGCGCGGCCCGAAGATCGCGACCAGCGAGACGCCGGCGAAATAGACGATCTCGAAGCCGAGCGCGCCGACGCCGCCGCGATAGGTCAGGCCCGCGAGGCCGACCATCATGAAGGCCGAGTAGGTGGTCGCCGAATAGGACAGCGCCGACAGGATGCCGCCCATGCCGCGGCCGCCGAGGAAGTATTCGGACATGGTCGAGGTCGCCTTGTCCGAGCCGCCGCGCGACAGGTAGGCCACCACGCAGGAGAGGAGAATGTAGATCACGATCCCCCAGATCACGAGAGAGGTCGTCATTCGCCGTCCTTTCCGTAGCCGGCCATGGCCACTGCGTTGAGGATGATCACGGCGACGCCGGCCAGCGACCAGAAGAGGAAGCTCGCCTGCCAGGAGGCGATCTGTCCGATGAAGAGATAGGGCACGGCGTAGCAGGCGACTATGAGCACTGCCATCAGCACCAGGGCTGTCTTGCGGGTCATTGCGTTTCCCTGTCGGTTTGTTGGTCTGTTCCGGGTCCGGCGGGCTGAACCTCCCGCCGGACCCGCGTCATGGATCAGGCGAGTTCGACGCCGAAGGGCTCGTAGGCATAGACCCATGCCGGGTCCTCGGGCTCCTTGAGCCAAGTATTGGCGTTGGAAATGGTCTGCACCTTGGTCGCGCGGTCCTTGCGGGTGCGCTCATACATGCCGAAGGCCGTGGCGTAATCCCCCGTTCCGGTCTCCGACAGGCAGCGCGCCAGAACGGCCGCGTCCTCGATCGCCATGCAGGCGCCCTGCGCCATGTGCGGGCGCATCGGGTGGCAGGCATCTCCGATCATCACCAGGCGGCCGCGCGACCACAGGCCCATCGGGTCGCGGTTCCAGAACGGCCATTTGGTGACGGTCTCGGTCGCGTCGATCAGCCCCTGCACCATCGGGTGCGAGCCGCCGAAGATCGCTTCCATCTCCTCGCGCGAGCTGTCGACGAAGCCGGTCTCGTGGTCCCAGCTGTCGACCGGCACGCCGGTGACATAGTAGTATTCGGAGGCGTCATGCTTGGTGGCATAGGCCATGATGTGGCGCGAGTGTTCCCACCACCATTTCACGCAGCGCTCGTATTCCAGGCCGGTGGCGCGCAGCTTGTCCATGTTGACCAGCGCCCGGTGCCCGACCCAGCCCGAGAAGCGCGGCTTTTCGGCGCCCAGGAGCTTCTCGCGGATCACCGAATTGATGCCGTCGGCACCGACCACCAGCTTGGCCGCGACCTGCTTGCCGTTGGCGAAGCTCAAGAGAACGTCGCTGTCGCGTTCCTCGATATCGGTCAGGCGGTGATCGAAATGGACGCGCGACTGGTCGAGCGCCTCGATCTGCACCGCATGCATGTCGCCGCGGTGGATGGTGATGTAGGGCGCGCCGTATTCCTTCAGCGCGTACTCGCCCAGCGGGATCTCGGAGAGGTATTCGCCGGTATTGCCGTCGCGCGAGAACCAGTGCGAGGGATGCGAGCCGATCGAGGAAAGCTTTTCCTCGAGGCCGAGCTCGCGGAAGATCTTCATCACGTTCGGGCCGATATGGATGCCGGCACCGAGACGGGTGAATTCCGGGGCCTGCTCGAAGCTGTGCACCGAGAAGCCGGCCTTGGCCAGCAACCCGGCGGCGGCAGCCCCGCCGAGGCCCGCACCGATCACGGCGATATCGATCTGTTCCACCGACGTCATTCTGTCTGTCCTTCCTGAAGTCCTCTGACTTTTTTGTTTGTACACAAACGATATTTGATTTGCATCATTTTTAAGGCTCCGGACCGGTTTTTCTGCCCGATTCCACCCCTCGAGGCCGAAATTCGGGCAGGTCTGCCCGCAAAATACTCGTTTTTGTACAAACGAGTTTTGCGGGGTCCGGCAGGGCGGCATTCCGGCGGGCCGGCTGACCCGGGCCGCCGGAGGCCGGGCGACTCACGGCCGCGCCGGCGGCACGCCTGGTGTGGGTTCCGGCGGCGGGGACGCTCCCGGCCGGAGCCGTCTCAGGCGGCGCGGTCGGAGCCGGAGATCTCTTCCCAGGCGCGGTTGATCGCGATCAGCCGCGCCTCGGCCAGCTTCACGCCCTCCTCCGGCACGCCGCGGGCGATCATCCGGTCGGGATGGGTCTCGCGCACCAGGCGCCGCCAGGCGCTGCGGATCTCGGGCATCGGCGCGTCGGGATCGACATCCAGCACGTCATAGGGATCGGCATCGGCATCGCGGACGAAGCGCGCCCGCATGGCGCGGAACTCGCGCGGGCCCAGCTCGAAGATCGATGCCACACGCGACAGGAACTCGGCCTCTTCCGGATGGTAGTCGCCATCGGCCACGGCGATGTGGAACAGCCCCTCCATCAGGTCGCGCAGCACCGGATCGCCCGCGCCGAACATCGCGCGCACCCGGCGGGCGTATTCCTCGAACCCGGCCACGTCCTGGCGCGCCAGGTTGAAGACGCGGGCGGCATTGGCCTCCTCGCCCGGCGGGATCTGGAACACCTCGCGGAAGGCGCGGACCTCGTCGCGGGTCACCTGGCCGTCGGCCTTGGCCATCTTCGCCCCCAGCGCGATCACCGCGATGGTGAAGGCCACCGAGCGTTCCGGCGGCGTGCGCAGACGCTCGAAAAGCCGCGCCAGCGGCTCTCCGGAGGCGAGCGCAGACAGGGCTTGGGCTATGCGGGACCAGATCGACATGGCGCCGGTTATGCCGGAACCGCGCCACGATGCAATGTGCGCCAACGCGATTGTCACCGTCCTGACGCGGCTTTGTATTTCGTTTCAGTTCGCGGAGCGCCTATATCTGGAGCATGAAGATGCGCATCCGTTCCCTGCTCTCCGCCCTTGCCCTCGCAATCTCCGCCTCGGCCGCCCCGGCCGAGGGGCCCTTCGTGGAGGGACCGGCCGAGCTGTCGGACTTCCTCTGGCTGAAGCGGCCGGTCGTGGTCTTTGCCGACACGCCCGAGGACCCGCGCTTCGTCCTGCAGATGGACATGCTGCGCGCCCGGCCCGATCCGCTGATCGAACGCGACGTGGTCGTGCTGACCGACACCGATCCGGACACGGTCAGCGCGCTGCGCAAGCAGCTGCGCCCGCGCGGTTTCTCGGTGGTGCTGATCGGCAAGGACGGCCGCGTCGAGCTGCGCAAGCCCGCGCCCTGGGACGTGCGCGAACTGACCCGGGTGATCGACAAGCTGCCGCTGCGCCAGCAGGAGATCCGCGACGCGCGGCAGGGCGGCGCGGGCTGAGCCGCGGTCCCGCCGGCGCCTGCACCGCGCGATCCGCGCGGCCGGGCCGAGCCGGTGCTGCGCCGCGGACCGTCCTCCGGCGGGGAGTGACCGGCCGGGTCAGAGACCCAGCCGGTTGACCAGATCGTAGCGCTTGCCGAAGCGGACCTCGCCTTCGGCGCTGAAATGGTCGCCATCCGTCCAGTAGATCGCGCTGCAATCCAGCAGGTCGCCGGGGAAGTCGGGCTGCATCAGCTCGAGCTGCGAGACGTATTCGATCCTGGTTCCCTCGACGGCCTTGCGGATCGCCGCGTCGAGATTGCGGATCGGCCCTTCGATATTGGTGCGCAGCCGGTAGGGATATTCGCAGCCCTTCTTCAGGATGAACTGGTCGGGGATGTAATGGACCGGGCGCGGCCCGAACCAGATGATCCGCGCATTGCCCGGCAGCTCGGCGAGGTAGTCGCGCGGCTCCGCGATGCGCTTGCGGACCGGCTTGTAGTCCGGAACCTCGGCATCGAGGGGGAGCTGGGTGAACATGTCGCGGGTGGACTCGCCGAACTCTTCGGAGCGCAGCAGCGGATAGGCGGCCTGCTCGAAGATGATCGCGCGGAAGGCATCGGGGCTTTCGCGCAGGAACCGCGCCAGCGACTCGTAGGGGCAGCCGGGCTTGCCGTCATGGAACCGGCAGCTTCCGCGGGCGAGGCCGACGATGAAGGGCTCGTCGCTGCTGGCCAGCACGGCGCGGTAGAGATCCGAGCCGTGGCTGTCGCCGAGCACCGCAATCCCGGGCCCGTGGCGGCTCTGGCAGTCGCGGATGCGCTGCGCGATCATCGACACCTCCGCCCGATCGTCTTCGGTCACGTAGAGGCCGAAGCGGCAGTCGCCCGGCATCGGATCGTCGGCGGTGTAGTTGCGCGCGGCCAGTAGGCGGTAGGTCGCGACGATGTCCTTCGAGCGCGCCGCTTCCCAGAGCCGTGCCCAGCCGCCGCTGGCCATGCCGGAAGCTCCGGCCAGCGAGATGGCGCAAAGCACGGCGGCGGTGGCGCCGAGGATCGCGTTGCGGCCGGGCAGAAGCTTTGCGGGACGGCCGCGGAAGGGCTGTTCGACGAATTTCCAGGTCAGAGCGGCCAGCGCCAGCGACAGCAGGACCAGGCCGGCGCGGGCCCAATGCCCCAGCGGGTCATAGCTTGCGGCCTGGCCCAGCACGAGGACCGGCTGGTGCCACAGATAGGCGCTGTAGGAGATCAGCCCGGCCCAGACGAAGGGCTTCCAGGTCAGCACGCGGAACACCGCCTGGCCGGGCGCCGCGTAGCGCAGCACCAGCACCGTGCCGAGCACTGGCAGCAGCGCGAAATGCGACGGGAAGGGCGTGCCTTCGTTGAAGGCGAAGACCGCCACGAGGATCAGGCCCAGCCCGATCGCCGCCGGAAGGCCGCGGCCGTTGCGCTCGCGCCCGTGCAGGTGCAGCGCCAGCAGGCTGCCCGCCAGAAGTTCCCAGGCGCGGGTCGGCAGCAGGAAGAAGGTGGCGGTGGGATAGTCGGCGATCCCGGCGACGCAAAGAACGAAGGACAGCGCCGCCGCCCCCCAGAGCAGCCGGAGCCGCTGCTTCTGCGCCATCCGCCACAGCAGGGCCAGCAGCGGCGGGAAGAGCAGGTAGAACTGCTCCTCGACCGCCAGGCTCCAGATGTGCAGCAGCGGCAGCTCTTCGGCGGTAGGCGCGAAATAGCCGCTGGTCAGCCAGAAATGCATGTTCGCATAGAACAGCGCCGAGGCCAGCAGGCTCTGGGCATAGCCTTCGAGCTGGGCGGGGAACAGGATCGACCCGGCGGCGATCGTGGTCGCGGCAAGCACGACGGCAAGCGCCGGGACCAGCCGCCGCGCGCGGCGCTCGTAGAAGCCCGCCAGCGAATAGCGCCCCTTCTCGAGATCCTCCGCCAGGAGCGAGGTGATCAGGAAGCCCGAGAGCACGAAGAACACGTCGACGCCGACATAGCCGCCGGTGAACGGGCCCAGATGCGCATGGTAGAGAATGACGGGCAGAACGGCAAAGGCCCTCAGGCCGTCAATCTCCGGGCGGTGGCGCATGGGCGGAATTCCTGAATGTGTCGCTGCCGACCTCGGTAGATGCGCCCCTTGCCGAGGTCAACCGCTGCGCGTGCGGGACACATGCGTCACGCCCGGAATGCGCGGCGCTCCGCGCGCCGCGCCCGGAAATCAGCCGTCTGCGCGTTCCTGTTCCGCAACCTGGCGCATCGCATCGAGCGGAAGGTAGCCGCGCAGGATTTCGTCGCCCATGATGAAGGTCGGCGTGCCCGAGATCGACAGCTTTCCGGCCAGCTCGTGATTGGCCTGCAGCTCGGCCGTCACCGAGGCGTCGTCCATTTGGGCGGTGACCGCCGCGACACCGACGCCGGCATCCTTGCCGATCCGCGCCAGCGCGTCGTCGGTGACATTGCCGCGCATCGTCATCAGCGCGTCATGCACTTGTTCATAGGCCGCGTCGCCGGCCAGCTGCTTCACCGCCACGGCGAAGCGCGCCGCCTTTACCGAGTCCTACGTCGGGCCATGGCGCAGCCTGGTTAGCGCGTCCGTCTGGGGGACGGAAGGTCGTGAGTTCGAATCTCGCTGGCCCGACCATATAACCGCACGAAGATACGTGGAGGAACCATGACCGAATCCAACGGACAGGGGGTTCTGCCACGNTCAGGAGCTGGCGCAGCNTGGTTGAGACCGGCGTGATCNGCGCCGCTCCAGCCGCTCGTCGATGGGCAGATCCAGCCAGCGTCGCTGGATCTCCGGCTCGGCCATACCGCCTATCGCCTGCGTGCCTCCTTCCTTGCCGGGAAGGACGCCAAGATCTCCGACCGCCTGCCCGATTTCCTGATGCACCGCATCGATCTGAGCGACGGCGCCGTTCTGGAGAAGGGCTGCGTCTATCTCGTCCCGCTGATGGAGCGCCTGCGCATGCCCGAAGGGCTCGAAGGCGTGGCGNAATGCCAAAAGCTCCACCGGGCGGCTCGACCTGCTGACCCGGCTGGTCACCGATAACGGCACCGAATTCGACCGGATTCCCGCAGGCTACGACGGCCCGCTCTATGCGGAGATCTGCCCGCGCAGCTTCTCCGTGCTGGTGCGCCCGGGCATGCGGCTGAACCAGCTGCGCCTGCGCCGCGGCCGCGCCGTTCTGGAGGATGCCGAGCTGGCAGCGCGCCACGCGNGCCGAGNCCGCTGGTCGATGGCGGCCCGGCGGTGATCTCGGAAGGCCTCGGCTTCTCGGTCGATCTCAGCCCCNGGCCCGGGCGGCCTCGTCGGCTACCGCGCCAAGCCCCATACCGGAGTGATCGACCTCGACCGGATCGGCGCCTATNCCGGTGCGCGAATTCTGGGAGCGGCTCGAGACCGAGGACCGCCGCCTGATCCTCGACCCCGGCGCCTTCTACATCCTGGTCAGCCGCGAGGCGGTGACCATTCCGCCCGATTGCGCCGCCGAGATGGCGCCCTATTTCGCCATGGTCGGCGAGTTCCGGGTGCATTACGCGGGCTTCTTCGATCCGGGCTTCGGCCACGCTGCCGCGGGCGGCCACGGCGCCCGCGGCGTGCTCGAAGTCCGCTGCCACGAAGCGCCCTTCGCGCTCGATCACGGCCAGGTCGTGGGACGGCTGCTCTACGAACGGATGACCGAGCGGCCGGACGTGCTCTACGGCGCGGATCTGGCCTCGAACTACCAGGGCCAGGGCCTCAAGCTGGCCAAGCTTGGGTCTTCTACTGTTTTCTCCGGCGGCTGCAAGACGAAAATTAAAGTTTTTTCACATTGATCTATGCGGCCGGCAAACGCGCCTTCAGTGCGGCCAGCCGGGCCGCCTGCGCGGCCACGGTTTCGCCGCCCAGACGCGCCAGGATTTCGTCGCGCCCGAGCCCGCGCAGCTCCGCGGCCACGTGAGCGGATAGCGCGCATCGGCCGGGACCGTGCCGGTGACCGTCAGCACGGCCCCGTCCAGCGAGGCGCCGCCCGACAGGTCCACCGTCGCCACCCGGTCGGCATCGAGCGCCACCAGCCCGGCATTCAGCGCGGACTCGCCGATGCTGCCGCGCAGGTCCCAGCCGTCGAATTGCAGCACCCCCGACTGGTCCGAGCCGTAGACCCGGTGCAGGATGCCGTAGCCGTCGCCATCCTCGCCCGCGCTCGATTGCCAGGCGATGGCGAAGCCGCCATCGGAAAACGCGGTGATGGCCGGCGCGGACTGGTAGCCGGCATCGGGCAGGTTGACCTTGAAATCGCCGTCGCGGCGGCTGCCATCGGCATTGTAGACCTGCGCGAAGACATCGCGGTACTGTTCTCCGCTCGACCAGTCGTCATACCAGGCGACCACGAAGCCGCCATCGGCCAGCGCGGCCACGACGGAGCTGTACTGGCTGCTGCTTGTGTAGCTGTTGACGATGAACTCGGCCCCGACCGGCGCTCCGGCGGCATCGAAGAGCTGGCCGTAGACGCCCCAGCCCGAGCCGTCCTGGTTCAGCGAATGCCACACCACGACATGGCCGCCGGTCGTCAGCGCGGCGGCCTGGCCGTATTCCTGCCGGTCGGCGGTCACCGTGTTGACCAGGTATTCGCCCGCCGGGTCCGGCGTGCCGTCGGCGCCGAAGCGGCGCGCGTAGATTCCGGTCTGCGATCCGTCGCCCTCGGCGCCGGAGCTCCCCGCGGAATAGACGAAGACGATGTCGCCGTCCTCCATCTGCGCGGCCCGGATCTGGGTCTGCGCGGCGGCCGTCGCCTGGTTGACCTGGAAGGACCCGGAGGAACTTCCGGCCGCATCGAAGATCTGGGCATGCACGTCGCCGAGGCTCGACTGCCAGCTGACCAGCCAGCCGCCGTCATCGAGCGCCGCCACATGCGGCAGGGACTCGGTGTTGGTGCCGAACTCGGCCTGGGTCAGGTTGACCGCGGGTGCCGCCGTTCCGGCGGCATCGTAGCGGCGCATCAGCACGTCGCGGTATTCGCTGCCCGCCGCCGTGCGGTCGGAGTGGTAGACGACCACGAAGCCGCCATCGGCAAGCCCCGCCGCCTGCGGCTGGGACTGGTTCGAGGCGGTGCCCTCGTTCACCCGGAATTCCGGCCCGATCCGCCCGCCGTCGGCGGCATAGCGCTGGCCGTAGACGCCGTGGCCCGCCCCGTCCGCGCCGCTCTCGTCGGTCCAGACGATGACATAGCCGGTGCGCGTCCCGTCGCAGCCCCGGCCCTGCAGAAGGGGCAGTCGGGCCCGGCCGTGGCGCAGATGGCGGCGCGGCTCGCCGCGATGGGCTATGGCCGCGGCGGCAGTTCCGCCTATGACGACGGCGTGGTCCAGCAGGTCGCGGCCTTCCAGCGCGACCACGGGCTGGCCACCGACGGCGTGGCGGGCAAGGGCACGCTGGGGGAACTCAACAAGGAGCCCGAGGACCGGCTGGCCTCGGTCCTCGCCGCGATGGAACGCGAGCGCTGGATGAACTTCCCGCTCGGCAAGCGGCATATCTGGGTGAACATTCCGGATTTCACGGCGAAGATCATCGACAGCGGCAAGGTCACCTTCGAGACCCGCTCGGTCGTCGGGCAGAACCAGCCGAGCCACCGCTCGCCGGAATTCTCCGACGTGATGGAATACATGGTCATCAACCCGACTGGGATCGGGCGGCAGCAGCAGCTTCGATTTCAGGAAGGCCAGCCAGGCCGCCATCACCAGATAATCGGCAGCCAGCTCGATCCGGAGCGCCTTGGCCTTGTCGACGAAGTCCAGATACTGCTCGGCGAGCGCGAGAACCGAGATGGTGCGCAGGTCGACCTTCTGGGTGCGCGACAGCGAGAGTAGGAGGTCGAGCGGCCCCTCGAAGCCGTCGACATCCACGATCAGGGCTTCGGCGGCGCGGCGNGGCTTCGATCTNCCGTGACGTTGGANGGCCGTCTCCTCCGTCACCCCAGGATCTCCGCCAGCTCCGCCTCGAGCGCCGCGATATCGGCCTCTTCGACCGCACCGCGCAGCATCATCGCCCTGTGGGCGCGGTAGAGCGCCTTGCCCGCAAGCGCGCCGGTGCCCACCATGACCGCCTCCATCTCCGCCTGGTCGCCGTTGCAGTGGAGCACGACATCGCAGCCGGCATCAAGCGAAAGGGCAGCGCGCTCGGCGAAGGGCCCCGACAGCGCCTGCATCGACAGGTCGTCGGTCATCAGCAGGCCGTCGAAGCCGATCTNCGCGGCGGACCGCATCGATCACAGGCTTTGACTGGGTGGCGGGCAGATCCGGATCGATCGCCGGATAGACGATATGCGCGGTCATGCCCATCGGCAGGTCGGCCAGCGCCTGGAAGGCGGCGAAATCGACCGCGCGCAGCTGGGCCAGCGTGGCCCCGACGCGGGGCAGCTCGAGATGGCTGTCCGAGGTGCCGCGGCCATGGCCGGGAATGTGCTTCAGCACCGAGGAAGAGGGACCGAGCGCCGAAGAACTGGCAGATCATTTGGCCTTCCAGCTGGAACGTCTTGCCGCGATGCGCGAGGCGGCGGCAAGGCTGATGGGCCGCGACCGCCTGGGCCGCGACGTCTTCGCCCGCGGCATGCCCGAGGGCATCTCGACCCATCGCAACGTCATGTACCAGGCCACTCTGCTGGACCTGATGCAGGCCTATGCCCGCATCCGCACCAAGGATGATTTCCGTCCCTATGTCATGGACCGCGACGCGATCCTGACCATGGAGCAGGCGCTCGACCGGCTGCGCGGCATGATTGCTTTCGCCGGGCAGTGGTCGGACCTGTCGAGCTACCTGCCGGTGGAGTGGCAGGGCGATGCGGCGCGGCGGCGCTCGTCGCTTGCGGCGACCTTTGCGGCGACGCTTGAGCTTGCCAAGGAGGGCCGGGTGGAGATACGGCAGTCCGATATCTTCGGCCTCATCGAGCTGCGCAAGAAACCTGAATGAATACCCAAGACGACGACCTGCCGGCCGGTGCCGATCCCGAGGAAATGGGGGCACTGGAGGACCCGGGACTCTTCGATGCTCCGCCCCTGGCCGAACAGGAGCGGATGGTCGAGGCGATGCTCTTCGCGACCTCCGAGCCGCTGACGCTGCGCGAGATGGGCACGCGGATGCCGCAGGGCTGCGACGTGCGCACTGCCGTCGCGATGCTGCAGAACCATTACCGCGGCCGCGGCGTCAATGTCGTTCAGGTCGGCGAGGCCTGGGCTATCCGCACTGCGCCGGACGTGTCCTTCCTGATGCAGAAGGAAGTGGTCGAGACCCGCAAGCTGAGCCGTGCCGCGATCGAGACCCTGGCGATCATCGCCTATCACCAGCCTGCCACCCGCGCCGAGATCGAGGAGATCCGCGGCGTCGCCGTGTCGAAAGGCACGATCGATTTGCTTCTTGACCTCGACTGGATCCGGGTCGGGCGGCGGCGCGAGACACCGGGTCGGCCGGTGACCTTCGTCGTCACCGAGGCCTTCCTCGACCATTTCTCGCTGTCCTCGCCGAAAGACCTGCCGGGGCTCGACGAGCTGCGCGCCGCGGGGCTTCTCGATGCGCGGCGGATGCCGGGCGCCGACGAGACCGCGCGGCCGCAGGGCGGGGACGAGGGCCAGGACGAAGACGATGGCGAAGATCAGGAAGAGATGTTCTGATCCGCTTCAACTTGAGGCTTCAAATCGATGGAAACAAAAGGCCCCCGCCGGAATTCCGCGCGGGGGTCCTGTCTGTCAGGCCGACAGTTGCAGGTTGCAACCGGTTCAGGCGCGCCCAGCCATCTTGCGCAGCGTGCCGTCGCGCAGCACGCCTTCATGCAGGGCGACCATGGCGACATGGCCTGCGATCAGCGCGGCCATCACCCAGCCGGCCTCGCCATGCAGCGCATTGCCGAGATTGACCATCCATTCCACCGGCACCTCACGCGGCGCGGCGAGCTCGATGCCGAAGGGCGCGAAGCCCCGCGTGCCGCCGATCGCGCGCAGGATTGCGGCCAGCGGCACGAAGACGATCAGCGCATAGAGCGCGCCATGGCCCGCCTTGACGGCAATCCGCTGCAGCGCATTGCCATGCGAAGGGCGACGGTTGCGCATTGCAACCGCCCAGGCAACGCGGGCGACGGCCAGGACGAAGATCGCCGCGCCCAGATCGCCATGATGGCCCCGGAAGAAATTCGTCACCGCGCTGTCGCCGAGCAGCAGCTTGAAGCCCATGCCGGTCAGCTGCCACAGGATCAGGACGGCCAGCGCCCAGTGGAGAATGCGGGTGACAAGACCGTAGCCATCTTGCGTGTCGAGAATAGGCGTGCGTTCGGACATATGACCATCCTGAAGAAAAACATGGGAACTCAAGATCATATGGGGATGCCGCAGCGCAGCGCGAGGCCTCTGGCGGAAATGTGAGTCCGCCGTGATGCAACTTTCCGGCGGCAGCTCTTGAAACGGAAAGCGGCGCCCTCCGCGAGGAAGGCGCCGCCAAAACCATCGGATGTCAGGCCCGCATCAGGCCGATTTCGCCATCCGCTTGCGCTCATGCGGATCGAGATAGCGCTTGCGCAGGCGGATCGCGTTCGGCGTCACCTCCACCAGCTCGTCATCGTCGATATAGGCGATGGCCTGTTCCAGCGTCAGCGTGACCGGCGTGGTCAGGCGGACCGCGTCATCCGTGCCCGAGGCGCGGACGTTGGTCAGCTTCTTCCCTTTCAGCGGGTTCACTTCCAGGTCGTTGTCGCGGCTGTGCTCGCCGATGATCATGCCCTGGTAGATCGGCTCCTGCGCGCCGATGAACATCTTGCCGCGTTCCTCGAGGTTCCACAGCGCGTAGGCGACGGAAGTGCCGTTCTCCATGGAGATCAGAACGCCCGCGCGGCGGCCGGGGATCGCGCCCTTGTGGGGGGCCCATTCGTGGAACACGCGGTTCATCACGCCGGTGCCGCGGGTATCGGTCAGGAACTCGCCGTGATAGCCGATCAGGCCGCGCGACGGGACCAGCGCGATGATGCGGGTCTTGCCGGCGTTCTGGCGCATTTCGGTCATCTCGCCCTTGCGCGGGCCGGTCAGCTTCTCGATCACCGCGCCGGAGTATTCGTCATCCACGTCGATGGTGACTTCCTCGATCGGCTCGAGGCGCTGGCCGTTCTCTTCGCGGAACAGAACCTGCGGGCGGGAGATCGACAGCTCGAAGCCCTCGCGGCGCATGTTCTCGATCAGGACGCCCATCTGCAGTTCGCCGCGGCCCGCAACCTCGAAGGCCTCGCCGCCGGGGGTGTCGGAGATCTTGATGGCGACGTTCGACTCGGCTTCCTTCATCAGGCGGTCGCGGATGACGCGCGACTGGACCTTGTCGCCGTCGCGGCCGGCCAGCGGGCTGTCATTGATGCCGAAGGTGACGGTGATGGTCGGCGGGTCGATCGGCTGGGCCGGGATCGCCTCGGTGATCGACGGATCGCAGATCGTGTCGGCCACGGTGGCCTTCGACATGCCTGCGAGGCTGACGATGTCGCCGGCCTCGGCCAGCTCGATCGGCTGCTGCGACAGGCCGCGGAAGGCGAGAATCTTGGTGACGCGGAACTGTTCGACGCGGCTGCCGTCGCGCGACAGGGCGTTGACGGTGGTGCCGGCCTTCAGCGTGCCCGACTCGACGCGCCCGGTCAGCAGGCGGCCGATGAACGGGTCCGCGCCCAGCGTGGTCGCCAGCATGGAGAACGGCTGGTCCTTCTTGGCGATCTGCTTCGGCGGCTCGACATGCTTCAGCACCAGGTCGAACAGCGCCGACAGATCCTTGCGCGGGCCGTCGAGCTCGGCATCGCACCAGCCGTTGCGGCCGGAGGCGTAGAGCGACGGGAAGTCGAGCTGCTCGTCATTGGCGTCGAGCGAGGCAAAGAGGTCGAACACTTCGTCCAGCGCGCGGTCGGGTTCCGCATCCGGCTTGTCGACCTTGTTCAGCACGACGATCGGCTTCAGGCCGAGCGCCAGCGCCTTCGAGGTCACGAACTTGGTCTGCGGCATCGGGCCTTCGGCCGCGTCGACCAGCAGGACGACGCCGTCGACCATGGACAGGATGCGTTCGACTTCGCCGCCGAAATCGGCGTGGCCGGGCGTGTCGACGATGTTGATCCGCGTGCCTTTCCACTCGACGCTGGTCGCTTTCGCGAGGATGGTGATCCCGCGTTCGCGCTCGAGGTCGTTGGAGTCCATGGCGCGCTCGGTCGTCGCCTGGTTTTCACGGTAGGTGCCGGATTGTTTCAGCAGTTCGTCCACGAGGGTCGTCTTGCCGTGGTCAACGTGAGCAATGATCGCGATATTGCGCAGATCCATGGGAGGCGTCCTTGTCTGAAGTTGCGCTGGCCCTACAGCGCTGCAGCGCGGAAGGCTAGTCCTAAAGACAGCAGAATTGACCCATTCGGCGTGTTACCGCGCGATATAGCGGTCCCTGCGGTGGTTGAAGGCGATCAGGATGTTCAGGATCGCCGCTCCGATGAGCGAATAGTAGACCACCGTGAAGGGAAAGAGAAGCGCCGCGATCAGGAACAGCACGGCATCGACGATCAGCTGGACATAGCCTGCGCGGAAGCCGAAATTGTCCTGGATGTAGAGGGCGACGATGCCGAGCCCGCCGAGCGATCCGCCATGGCGGAAAATAGCCAGGAGGCCGATGCCGGTGACGGTGCCGAAGAAGGCGACCCCGAGATAGGGGTTCAGCCGCTCGATCTGGAAGCCGAGCGGCATGTAGTCGGTGCAGACCGCCAGCGCGGTGACGCAGCCCAATGATTTCAGGATGAATTCCCAGCCCATCCGCTTCACCGCCAGCCAGTAGAAGGGCAGGTTGATGACGAAGAACACTTTCCCGAAGGAATAGCCGGTCAGGTAGGAGATGATCACCGCCGCGCCCGCGGTCTGGCCGGTCATGAAGCCCAGATGGGTCAGCAGGACGAGGCCGAGCGAGCACATCACGATGCCGGTGGACAGCCCCTGCACGTCGTCGAGCACGCTGTGCTCGGTTGCGTCCGTCGCGGGAATGGGCATCGGTGCGGGCATGGCGGGCTCCGTCAGGAAGGGCAGGGATTCTGACCCAACTCAAACCCGTTTGCCGGGCCGAGCGCAAGGTGCGGGGGCTCCGGGACGCAACGTCAGCCGCGTTTTGGATGGGAAACCATGCGGCCTGCCTATCCGGCGAGCGGCTTGGCAAGAGAGCGGCGGAGCTGTCCGGCCGCATGGTGCGATTCTGCCGTCCTCCCGGGGGTGCGGGTATGCAGGCCCCGCCATCCGGATCGGACCCGGCCATGGCGGAGGCGCGGCCGGGGCATGCGGGAGCTTCGGGCGAGCGGGCGGAAAATCCGTCGTGACCGGGAGGCTGCCGTCCGGCCAGAAGCTGTGCCGGGATGACAGCCTCCGGCGTGCAGGGCGCGCGCATGGCTAGGTTTCAAGGCACCCTTGGGACGCCTTCCGGCAGGCTTGCAGCAGGGCGCCCATGACGGACGGCAGCGTGGGGCGGGTGCAACCTGTCGCCGCCCTTTTTTGGCTGTCCGCAGCGGTGGCGGACCCGGTCGCCGGGGAAAGCGGACCGCCGGAGCGGTCCGCGGAGGATCGGCTCAGCCGACGAGCGCCTTGTTGAGGTTCTCGTCGATCTTCTCGAGGAAGCCCATCGTGGTCAGCCAGCCCTGGTCCGGGCCGACGAGCAGCGCCAGGTCCTTGGTCATGAAGCCCGATTCCACGGTCTCGACGATGGTCTTCTCCAGCGTGGTGGCGAAGGCCATGAGCGCGGTGTTCTGGTCGAGCTTGGCGCGGTGCTTCAGCCCGCCGGTCCAGGCGAAGATCGAGGCGATCGAGTTCGTCGAGGTCGACTTGCCTTCCTGGTGCTGGCGGTAGTGGCGGGTGACGGTGCCGTGCGCCGCCTCGGCCTCGACGATCTTGCCGTCCGGCGTCATCAGCTGCGAGGTCATCAGGCCGAGCGAGCCGAATCCCTGCGCCACGGTGTCGGACTGCACGTCGCCATCGTAGTTCTTGCAGGCCCAGACGAACTTGCCCGACCACTTCATGCAGCAGGCGACCATGTCGTCGATCAGCCGGTGCTCGTACCAGATGCCCTTGGCCTTGAACTTCTCTTCGAACTCTTCCTCGTAGACCTTCTGGAACAGGTCCTTGAAGCGGCCGTCATAGGCCTTGAGGATGGTGTTCTTGGTCGACAGGTAGACCGGCCAGCCGAGGTTCAGCCCGTAATTCATCGAGGCGCGGGCGAAGTCGATGATCGAGCTGTCGAGGTTGTACTGCGCCTGCGCGACGCCTGCGGAGGGGGACTGGTAGACTTCGCGCTCGATGACCTGCCCGTCATCGCCCTCGAATTTCAGGATCAGCTTGCCCGGGCCCGGCATCAGGAAATCGGTGGCGCGGTACTGGTCGCCGAAGGCATGGCGGCCGATCACGATCGGATGGGTCCAGCCCGGGACGAGGCGCGGCACGTTGCGGCAGATGATCGGCTGGCGGAAGACCACGCCGCCGAGGATGTTGCGGATCGTGCCGTTGGGGCTGCGCCACATCTTCTTCAGGCCGAATTCCTCGACCCGCTGCTCGTCGGGGGTGATCGTCGCGCATTTCACCGCGACGCCGATTTCCTTGGTCTTCTCGGCCGCGTCGATGGTGATCTGGTCGGAGGTCGCGTCGCGCTCCTGGATCGAGAGGTCGTAATAGAGGAGATCGAGGTCAAGATAGGGAAGGATCAGCTTCTGCTTGATGAAATCCCAGATGATCCGGGTCATCTCGTCGCCGTCCATTTCGACGATCGGGTTGTCTACCTTGATCTTGGTCATCGGTGGTCCTCTGAGTCGGGAGCGTTGTGTAGATCTGGTGCCGCATTACAGCATTTCTCCGCCGGGGGCCAGCATTGCATACGTTCGTATACAAGCCAAAACCGCGTGAGGGCGGGGCAGTTCGGCGTTGAGTGTCGCGACGGCAGCGGCCATGCTCCACTGGGACGGCGAGAGGGTAAATTTGGCATGAAGCGCATTGCAATTTTCTGCGACGGCACCTGGAACCGCAGCGATCGGGCCGTGCTGGCGGAGGAGGGACGGCCGATCACCAACATCCTTCGGCTGTCGGAGGCGGCGGTCGACGGCATGGCGCCGGACGGAATTGCGCAGAAGGTCTTCTATATCGACGGGGTCGGCACGCCGGGCGATGTCGGCCGCATCCGCCACACGATCGACAAGGTCGGCGGCGGCGTGTTTGGCTGGGGGCTCGACGACAAGATCCTCAAGGCCTACCGCTTCCTGATCCGCACCTACGAACCGGGCGACGAAATCTTCGTCTTCGGCTTCTCGCGCGGCGCTTACACGGCGCGCTCGCTGGTCGGGCTGCTGCGCAATTGCAGCCTGCCGCTCTCGGACGAGCCGGCGCTGCTCGGCCATCTGATGGGCGTCTATCGCAGCCGCCGTCCGGGCGATGCCCCTTGGGAAGCGCGGGCGCGGTCGCTGCGTGCTTGGGTCAATCCCGGCCTTGCCACCGAACCGGAAGAGGCGGAGAGCCGTCCCGGTGCCTGCGAGCTGCTGCGCATCCGCTACATGGGGATATTCGACACGGTCGGCGCGCTCGGCGTGCCCGAGCTCTGGCCGGGGCTGGCACGGGTCAACAAGCGCTACCGCTTCCACGACCAGAAGCTGTCGTCGATGGTGATGGCGGCGCGCCACGTGATCTCGATCGACGAGCCGCGGGCCACCTACAAGTCGGTGCCCTGGGATGCGGAGAAGCTGGCGGAGTTGAACGCGAAGGCCGAGGGGCAGCCCTATCGCCAGCTCTGGTTTCCGGGCGTGCATGGCACGGTCGGCGGGTCGCTGACCGAGGGCCATCAGGGGCTGGGCATGGAGACGCTGGGCTGGATCGCCGGAGGCGCGGAAGAAGCCGGGCTGGCCTTCGATCCCGAGATGCTGGCGGCATTTGCCGGGGCGGCGGATGCCGAGGGGCCGTTCGGCAATCCCGAGCTGACATACAAGCTGGTCGACCGGCTGACCCTGCGCTTCTTTCCGGGGCCGCGCGGCGCGGTGGCGGCGGCGGGGGACGTGTCGGACACGGCCCGGCGGCGCTGGACGGCCCCTTCGCCGCCGTCGCCGCCGAGTTCCAGCGTCGCGCCCGCCGCAATGCCGCCGTGGCCGCCGCTGCCGCCGATCGACTGGACGAGGATACCCAGCGAATGCGCGCCATTGGTGGTGATCGTGCCGCCATCGCTGGAGAAGATCGCGTGATCCCCGTTGCCGCCGGCGCCGCCATTGCCCGCACCGCCGCCCAGCACGTCGACGAAATCGCCGCCGGTTCCGCCGCCGCCGCCGATCGAGTGCAGCGTCACACCGGCCGCGAAGTCGCCATATGTCTCGATGTCGCCGTTCAGATCGGCCTGGACGGTATCGGCATTGCCGCCGAAGCCGCCGCCGCCAGCCTCGCCCAGCAGCCCGCCCGCATTGGCAGCATCCCCGCCCTGGCCGCCGATGCTCTGCCCGAGCAGTCCATAGGCATTGGTCCCGTCGGTCCTGATGTTGCCTTCGATCGTCAGGTCTACCCAGCCTCCATAGCCGCCGGTTCCGCCCGAGCTGTCGTCATCGCCCGCGCCGCCCTTGCCGCCGCTTGCCAGCGCGACGACGCCCAGGACATTGTCGCCATGGACCGATACGGTCGCGCCGTCCAGGACGTTCACCGCCAGCTTCGTGTCGGTCGGGACGCCGACGCCGCCCTGGCCACCATTGCCGTCCTCGTAGCCCGCGCCGCCATTGCCGCCCTGGTTCAGCGCAACAATGCCGCCCGAAAGCTCGGAGGCCTCGCCGGTGTTGATCACAGTGATGTCCGAATGGGTGGTGACGCTCGCGTGGAAGGCGTCCGCGCCGGTGCCCCCGTCATCGCTGCTGTCCTGAGAAGCCATGCCGTCGGCGCCGCGGCTCAGCGTGTAGATGCCGCGCACGCTGCCCGAGGTGTCTGCATGGATGTAGATCGGAGCATCCGACGTATCGCCATTCACCACGCTGACGAGGTTGGACGCGCCGCCGGCGCCGTTGTCTGCGCCGCCTGTGCCGCCCACGGACCGCGCGGCGATGCCCCAGGCATAATCCAGGTTCCGCAGCGGCGCATTCTGGCTGCCCAAAGTCACGGCGTTCCTGTTGGTCAGGAAGACAGACCAGCCCGGCCCGCCCGCCCCGCCGGCCTGGTCCCCGGTCAGGCCGCCATTCTGCGCGCCGCCCGTTCCGCCGCCGCTATGGGCAAGGATGCCGCTGATGCCGCGCCCTGCCCTGGCCGTCAGCGACAGCACTTCCAAGAGGCCGGCATTCGTGACGTTCACGTTGTTGCCGCTGCCGCCGCCACCGCCGCTGGAGCGGTAGTTGTCGTTCTGCGGATCGCCTGCGCCGCCGATGCTGTATCCCAGGAGCAGGCTGGACAGGAATCCCTGGTCGGCATCCTCGCTCAGGCTGACCGTGCCGCCATTGGTCAGGTTGACTGTCCCTGCGATTCCGCCTTCCGCCTCGTCTTGGCCGCGCCCGCCGATCGATCCGCCCATGACCACCCCGTATCCGACCGGAGCGTTCAGCAGGTAGCCGCTGGCGATATAGCCGGCATCATGGGAGGCCGTGCCGGTGTCGATGACCACGTTGTCCCCCGCCTTGCCATGCTTGCTGCTGCCGGTGCCGCTGTCGCCTTGGCAGGCCTCCCATCGGTAGCCGCTGTTGTCCATCGAGACGCAGCTTGCCACGGCCGGCCCCGACAGCGCGAGCGCGCCCAGGCCAGAGGCCGCGGCGGATGGCAGGATCCGGCCGAAGCTCCGCAGGACGCGGCCCAAACTCCGCCACCAGAGCGGTGCGGGTGTTCCGAGGGCAAGAGCCGAAGCGGCAACGCGCAGCCGGGCGCGCTGAGTCATTGCGGGAAAGGGGCGGGGATGGACGGGGGGCATCGCGGTCTCCTGGCATCGCGGATCCGGCCTCGGCCGGAAAGCGGGGTCTCGGCGCCGCGCGGGGCGCATCGTGGTGCGCCAAAGCCGGCCCGGACTTCAGGTCCCCGGGCCCCTCCGGACGCCGGATAGGGTTAACGCCAGGTGATTTTTTTGGCTAAGCATCAATTCTGTTGAATTCTTGCCGAATCTTGCATCCGCCGGACATCTTCCCGCCGCAGCCAGGGCGTTGGGTTTCATTGGAGTTGCAAGCGGCATCTGTTTTCAGGCTGCGCCTTCTCCCGGCCTCGCCAAGGGTGCAGATCAGCGGCCTTGAGGCCGTCAGTCCTGCTACACGTCGTCGAGTTCTTAGCTTCAATGACATTGATCGGTCGACCTCGCCACACAGTATGTGAATGCCCGAACCGAAATGCCGCAGAGCAGTGTCCCGATCGTTGGTTCACCTGAATTTTTCAAATTCGCAAGCGACTGGACGTGGCATGGTGAGCAGGCGCGTGCTTCCTGGCCCGGAAAAATCGTGGTACCCCTTAGGGGAGCGACAGCCCCCCTGCCCGCTCGCACGGCATGTCGGGAGCATCGTCACGACATGAGGGCGGAGCGCGGTAGCTACGGAAACGGGACGGGAATCGGACACCAGCCGGACACAACAAAAAAAGGCTTGGCGCCATCACAGCACCAAGCCCTTGTTGATTTTGGTTGCGGGAGCAGGATTGACGCGTGGAACGAAATGCCACCCGGGCAAGCCGGAGCGGGTCAAAGTTCCCCACTTTGCGGGTCCGGCGATCAGCCGGTTTCGGTGATCGGCAGCTCCGTTCTTCAGTTTCGGCGGCTGTCGGCGGCGCTTCGGCGATGGTGGCGGGGTGATCGGGGCGTTTGCGCGGACATGCCCGGGAATGCGGTCCGCATGGGCGCGCAGCCGACAGCTGGCGCGCTCGATCCGGACGGGGACCGCGTGGTGCACAAGCCGGTCGGGCAGCGCGCTGGCGACGGCCGGATCGCCGAAGAGGTCGCCCCATTCGGCAAAGCCGCGGTTTGAGGTCAGGAGGGAGCCATGGTTCGAGCCCCATGGCGAACGCTCCCTTTTCGCAGCGGGCGTTGACCAGCTGGAAGATTGGAGGCGGGCCGTGGCCGCGGTGCGGCCGCGGAAGCCCCCGGAACGTACGCCCCGCCGCGGGTGATCGGCAGATAGCCGATCTTGCCGGCGATCAGCAGCGAGGTCCGGGTATGGAACCGGATCTTCTCCGGCAGGCGGTCTGGCCGCTCGGCCCGGGACAGCGCCTCGGTCAGTTCGGCAAGAGTGGCGCGGCAGACCGTGCGCCCGGCCTTTACCGCCGCCACGCCAAGCGCCGTCGCAAGATGGCTCTTGCCGGTCCCGGTGGAACCAACCGCATATTGCCCAATATCAGGGTCGCGACGCGACGATCTCCTATCCGGTCCATCCACGCAGCGGCGATCGCGCGCGGATTGTGCGCGGCCATCGGCTCGGCGGGACCAGGATGCCGGTCGTGCAGCAGCCTGGCGGGACGCTTGCGCAGGTTCCGGCATGGATGTTCGAGCCATCTGCGGCGGCGATGTCCGTCCGCGGGCATCCGCGCCTCGCACCGGCGGCGCTGCGCGAACTCCGCCTCGCTCCCGATGCTGCCCTATCCCCGTCCCCGGAACCGGCTGGAGGAGAGAGGCATGGAACCGCAGGGAGCGCCGCGGCAGGGGAATTTCCCGGGGCTGATCGAACCGGGGGCCGCAATGTCGCCTCCGACAAGGGCAGCACTGATGCCGCTTCTTGCAGCGCTGCGTCTCGAGACACTTGCGGCAGGCGAGCCGGCAGCGGGACCGCGGGAGGACGGCAATGGCGAAGACCGGGCCTGACCATCTCGGCCGCGAGGCCGTCGTCCATGTGCGGCAGTCGACGCAGGACCAGATCCTTCACAACCACGAGAGCCGCCGCCAGTATGCGCTGGCCGACCGGGCACGGCAGCTTGGCTGGGACGCGCCAGTTGTGATCGATGACGACCTCGGGCGTTCGGGCGGCGGCATCGTCGGGCCGGGCTTCGAGCGGCTGCTGCCGGCCATCTGCGAGGGGCGTGTCGGCCTCGTGCTCGCGCGCAACGGGCGCGACTGGCACACCTTGCTGGAGTTCTGCGGTCTGGTGGGGGGCTCCCGGAGGGCGGGGCGGGCTCTGCGATCCGCGCCTCCCGAACGACCGCCTCCTTCTCGGCATGAAAGGGCACCATGAGCGAGATGGAGCTGTCGATCCTGCGCCAGCGCTCGTTCGAGGCACTGCGCCAGTAGGCGCGGAGGGGCGGTCTCTTCCCCGCGGTCGCGGTGGGGTGCGTGAAGGTCCGGCATGGCCGGATTGCCGGGGACCCCGACGAGCGCGTGCGCGGGGCGACCGGGATGGTGTTCCGGAAGTTCGGGGAATTCCGGAGCATCCGCCAGGTCCATCTGTGGCTGCGCCAGGAGCAGATGCCGCCGCCCTGCGTCGAGATGGGCGGGGACGGCCTGCGGATCTTTTGGAAGCTGCCGGTCTACAATTGGGTGCGCGCCTTGCTCACCAATCCGGTCTATGCCGGCGCCTATGCTTTCGGGCGGACGTCCAGCCGCATCGCCGTGGAGAACGGGCGCAAGCGGGTCAGCCGGGGCCACCGCCGCGACCGGGACGACTGGGATGTGCTGATCGTGGATCACCACGAAGGCTAGATTGCCTGGGAGGAGTTCGAAAGGAACCAGCGCCTGATCGCCGGCAACGCCAACGGCCGGGGCCTCATGGTGCGCGGGGCCGTCCGCCGCGGCGGCGCGCTTCTGGCCGGGCTGCTGGGCTGTGGCCATTGCGGGCGGTGCCTGCATGTTTCCTACAGCGGCACCGACGGCACCTGCGTCCGCCACAGCTGCCGCGGCGCCCATGTCAACCACGGCACGCGGGCGTGCATCGCCTTCGGCGGCCTCCGCGTCGATGCCGCTGTGTCGGAGGAGGTCCCGGCCCAAATCTCTCCACTGGGCGTGGAAGCCGCGATTGCGGCGGTCGCGAACAGGGGCGAGGAGGCGGCGGCAGGCGGAGCTTGCCCTTCCCCAGGCGCGCTACGAAGCAGATCTGGCGCGCCGCCAGTGCGACGCGGTAGATCCGGCGAAGCGCCTTGTGGCCGCAGAGCTGGAACGGCGCTGGAATGATCGCCTGGTGGACGGGCAGCGCCAGGAGGAGCGTGTCGCAGCGGCAGCGGATGATCGTCCCGACGCCCTGGAAACCGCAGAGAAGGACCGGCTCTTGGCCCTCGGGGCCGACCTCGAGACGGCCTGGTCGCACCCCGGCGCCGCGGCCGAGACCAGGAAGCGCATCCTGCGCACCGTGCTCGAGGAAATTGTCGTGCCCCTGGCCGAGACGCGGATCGAGAGGCTGCTCCAATGGCGCGGCGGCGACCACACCCGTCTGGCCGTGCCGCGCAACCGGAGGGGGCAGCATCGATGGAGCACCGGCGCAGATCTGCATGACCTGATCCGCAGCCTGGCCCGGCAGCAGTCATATGGCGGGGTCGCCGCCACGCTGAACCGCCCCGGACGGAAGACCGGCCGCGGCACTCCATGGACGCAAGCCCGGGTGCGCAGCTTCCGCAGCAAGCACGAGGTGCCGGTGCATCGCCCGGCGGAAATGGCCGAACGCGGCGGGCTGACCTTGGAAGAGGCCTCCAAGCGGCTCGGCGTCGGCAAGATGACGGTGCTGCGCCTGATCAGTGCGGGCACGATCACCGCGAGCCAGGTCTGCAAGGGGGCGCCGTGGGCCATTCCGGAAGCGCAGCTCTCGGCGATCAGGACCGCGGAACTACAGTCAGGACGTCCGCGAACATCCGATCTGAATCCGAAAACCATGTACTTTCAATAACATATACAGGTGTGCATCATGACGTTGACTCAGGCGGGCCAAGGAAATGGACCACCTTCGAACGGCGGACGAAGTCGAGCTGGGCAAGCGCGTCCGGCATGGGCTTCGGACCATGGCGGCCTCATTCCGAACTCCGCTCCCGCTCCAGCGACGGCTGGAGTTCGAGCGCAGAGCGATCTGTCCGGGGGACAGATCGCCGCGAAAACGAAGTCGGTGCTTTCCAGCGTCTGGATGCGTTGCCCTCTCGGTGAATGCATGCATTCGCCGAGAGGGGGCATCAGCTTGGCGGTGCGCAGGGCGGCCTCGATGCGGCGGCCCTCGCGCGTTGCACGCGCCATCGTCCCCGGACCGATGGCGGACAATGGCTCGTTCCTCGCCCAGCAGCGCGTCGATCGCCTCGGCAGCGGCGATCTCGCCGCGCTCGAGCCGGGCCAGGATGTGTTCCAGCGCTTCGAGGGCACGGGGCATCCGGAGCCCGATCAGCGCGCCGCGGATGCGGTCGAGCTGTCCGCTCATGGCGCTCGACCCTTGGCGATGTGTCGGCGCCGTCTCGGCCGCCGAAACAGCCGCCCGTCGCCGCGCCCTGCCCCTCGGGCGGTCCGCTTCGGCCTCCTCGGGTCGCAGCCTACCTTTCGTCGGGCTGACCCCTTTCCGGCGCATCCCGACAGCACGCTCCGGCCGAGCCGCGGCCCGGAACCGTGGGCGGCACCGGAGCTGTCTGCATGACCTCCGCCTTTCGCTCGAGGCGGAGGGGGGCTTGTTGGTGCCAAGATACGGGCCTGTTCACGCCTCACCGCCCCGACCGGCCCGCGGCCGCAAGCCCATCCGGCAGGGCGGCTCCGCGGTCAGAGATCCTCGCGCCGGACCGCCTCGCCATGGGTTTCGGCCGGGCTCATCCGCTCGAACCGGCCCGCGCCGAGATAGACCCAGTTCATGCCGGCCGAGGTGGCCAGGTAGCGGTCCGGATGCGCCGTGCCGATTTCCGCCTGCGGATGGGATCGCAGCACGACCGCCTTCATCAGGATCCAATAGAAGGCCAGCCCGGCCGGCAGGCCGATCAGGATGGCGTGCTCGGGATGCCAGGCGGCAAGCCCGCCCGCGGCGATCCAGGCGATCAGGCCGGCCGGATTGAAGCCGCGCGCGTAGCGGTACTGGCCATCGGTCCGGTAGAGATCCGGCACGTTCAGGCGGCGGCCGCGGAGCAGGTAGTAATCCGCCACCATGATTCCGCCGATCGCCGACAGGATCGCGCCGCAATAGCCGAGGAAAACGAACAGGTTGTCGAGGATCAGCCAGGGCATGCAGAGCGTGCCCGCGATCCCGGCCAGCACCACCGCGACCGGATAGCTGATGACGCGCGGCGCCAGGTTCACGAAGGTCAGCGCCGAGGGGATCAGGTTGGCCGAGTTGTTGGTCGACCACTGCGCCAGGACGACGAGCGCCAGCAGGATGACCAGCGACAGGCCCTGCCCCTCGCCCTGGATGACCTCCACCGGGTTCCAGTTGCCGGTGGCGATGAAGGACACCGCGCCGAGCCCTGCAACCGCGGCCTGGGTCAGCGGCAACGCAACCAGCTGTGCCAGGAAGATGCTGCGGTTGCGGCGGAAGAAGCTGCGCGCGCCGGGCTCGGTCCGCACGAAGCGGGTCAGGTTCGGAATGTCGATGGCCAGCGTCGACCAGAACCCCAGATTTGCGATGAACAGCACCAGGACCGACATCTCGCCGGTTCCGCTGAAGTTCCAGATATTGACGCCCTTGGTTTCGGCCACGCCTTCGAGCGCGAAATACATCCAGACGGAAATGGCGATGATCGCCGGGGCCGCCAGCGCGGCCAGACGCTCGACTGATTTGATGCCCATCGCGGTATTGGCGACCTGCAGCACGGCGAAGACGGCATACCAGAGCGGCCAGCCGTCGAAGCCGAAGAAGTAGCTGCCGATGCCGTTGAGCGCCAGCGCGCCCAGATAGGTCTGGATGCCGAACCACATCGCCGCCACCAGCCCGCGCGACACCGAGGGCAGATGGGTCCCGCGGGTGCCAAAGGGCGCGCGCAGGTAGACCGCGAAGGACAGCCCGTGCTCGGTGCCGATATCGGCGGTCAGCACCATGAAGGCGCCGACCGCCAGGTTCGCGGCCGCGATCGCGAGGATCACGGTGCCGAGCGGCAGGCCGCCGTCGACGCCCGCGGCGCCCAGAGAATAGGTGGCGATGATGACGGCGATGCCCACCCAGATCCAGGCATAGCCGAGAAGGCCGATCGGCCTCTGGCCGAGCAGCGTCGGCAGGATGGATTCCTCGATCAGCGAGCTGCGTTCGCGTTCCGCGCGCCTGATCTGTTCCGTTGCATCCATGATGTTGTCCCCATTTCCAGCTGTGCCCGGCACCGCCCGGCCGGATTGGTCCGGACCGGCCGCCCCCCTGCGTGGATGGCAGGCGGGGCCGGAACCCGCTCCGGGCACGCGGCGGCGCCGCAACCACCAACCGCGCGGGCGCCCGCCACGGGCCGCGGGCGCTGCGCGACGCCTCGACCATGATCCGCGCCCAGCACGGCGTCACCGGGCTGCGCCCCTTCGAAACGGTGAATGTCGCCGATCTGGGCGACGTGCCGCCGAACCCGACGAACCTGCAGGACAGCATGGACCGGATCACCGGCTTCTACGGCAAGGTCCTCGCAGAGGGCATCCGGCCGCTGACCGCCGGCGGCGACCATCTCAGCTCGCTGCCGATCCTGCGCGCGGTGGCCAAGGACGGCCCGCTCGGCTTCCTCCAGTTCGACAGCCATACCGACTTGAACGACGCCTATTTCGGCGGCGAGAAATACACCCATGGCACGCCGTTCCGCCGCGCCGTCGAGGAAGGCCTGATCGACCCGAAGCGCATGGTCCAGATCGGCATCCGCGGCACCGCCGGGGATTTCGAGGACCGCGACTTCGCCGAGGCCGCCGGCATCCGCATCATCACCATCGAGGAATTCTTCGCCCGCGGCATCGCCGACGTGATGGCCGAGGCGCGCGAGATCCTCGGGCAGCAGCCCGCCTATCTCAGCTATGACATCGATTTCGTCGACCCCGCCTTCGCGCCCGGAACCGGCACGCCCGAGGTCGGCGGTCCGACCAGCTTCCAGGCGCTGCAGGTGGTGCGGGAACTGGCGGGAGTGCGGCTCGCTGGGGCGGATCTGGTCGAGGTCTCGCCGCCCTTCGACGCGGGCAGCGCCACCGCCTGGCTCGGCGCCTCGCTGCTCTACGAGATCCTCTGCGTGATGGCCGCGGGCTGAGCCCCGCGCAGGCGCGGCGCCCGGCAGGGGCGCCGCATCCGGATCACTCGGGCTGGGCCGCGGGGTCCAGCGTGTAGTCCGACAGCTTCTTGTAGCTCTCGGCCGCCATGAAGCCTCGGAAATCGAAGCGCTCGTGGTTCGGCTCGATGCCGAGGACCTCGGAGAACTCGGCGAGGAACTCCGCCTTGTGGCGCTCGGCCTTCTCGTAGGAGATCAGGATCGAGGGGCAGTTCCGGAGCGCGATCAGGTTCAGGTTCTTCTGCTGGCGCAGCAGGCATTGCTGCACGGCCTGGATCTGGCCGATCGGATGCCAGCGGTTCCAGCCCCGCCCGTTCGAGACCGGATCGCGGAACACGCAGACCAGGTGCGGATTGCGGATCTTGTCCCAGACATGGTCGAGATAGTCGGCGGCATGCGGGAATTTCCAGCCCCAGACCTGGTGGTTCTGGTTGTTGGCGTCGATCGAGTCGCGCATGTCCTGGACCGAGGGACCGTTGAACTGGAAGCTCTCCTGGTTGTCCTCGTTGATGTTCTCGCCCATGAACACGCCGAGCGCGCGCATGACTCCGCCGATCATCGTGGTGCCCCCGCGCATGTCGCCGAAGACGATGTAGGTCCGCGGTCCCTCGGTGCGGGGGGTGCCTTTGACAATCAATGCCGAGGTTCTGCTCATGCTGCTTCATTCCTCTTGCCGCCCTGCATCGCCGTGAGGGCCGTCGCGATATGTTGGTCCATGCTCGGGAGCTCCGGCGGATTGCGCCAGAATTCCGTCAGCAGGTGCGGGGTTTCAACGATCCGTCCGAGCCTTTCAGCGAAATCTGCCTGGCTGCCCGAACGGAACACGAATTCCGGATGGCCACCGTAGAACATGCCGAGACCGACTGTCGAGGACAGCAGCGACGGCGTCCCGAGACACAGCAGCTCGTAGGCGACCTGGTTGTAGGTCTCGCGCCAGATCGAGGGCACGATGTTCAGGTCGATATCCCCGGCGATCTTCGCCAGGTCCTTGCGTTCGTAGCCCTGCACGACGCGGACATCGGCAAAGCGCTCGGTCAGCGGCGCCAGCTTCAGCATGTCATGCTCGCCGAGCCGGGCATAGATCACCAGCTCGGCCTTTTCCTTCAGTACCGGCAGGTCGGCCTTCATCAGCGCCTCGGTGATGAAGGGCAGGCCCTTCGAGGGAATGCCGTAGCCGATGAACGAGAGCCGCAGCCGGTCGCGCGCGGGTTTCGCCGCGGCGCGCTTGCTCATCTGCGCGGGCGTGGCGTGCAGGTCCATCCCGAGGGGCGTGACATGCACCTTGTGCGGCAGCATCCCCAGCCCGGTGATTGTGTCGGCCACCAGCTGCGACACGCACATGTGGCTGTCGAAGCGGTTCAGCAGCGCCAGGTTCAGCTCGCGCCAGGCGCGGTACTCCCCGGCCTTGCGCGCCACCGGCTCCAGCGAGCGGCCCGCGGGCCCCGGCCCCTTGCCAGCGCATAGCGCAGGATCGGCGCCCCGGCGCTGTAGGCCGCGATGCGGACCTCGCCGAAGGGCTGTCCGGCGTCATTGCCCGCGGCGAAGGCCGCGCCGATCTGGCGCGACAGGACGGCCGCGACCTCCTGCGGCGCGGCGGTGCTGAGGAAGCCCATCTCCAGGTCGGGCACGATGGCCTTCGATCCCGCGGCAAGGCTTTCGACATGCGCCCGGAACGCCTCGGGGATCTGGCCGTTGCCGAGCCGCAGCCATTTCAGCGGCCCGGCATTGTCGAAGCTGCCGCGGACGATCACCCAGAGAATTGCCGGTTGCGCCACCTGCCCTCTCCCCTCTTGACCATTGGGAAATCATCGGCGCGCCGCCGCGCCCGCAGAAGCCGGCACGGCGACGCAGGCGGGGCGCTCAGCGCCTCAGCAGCAAGGCGATGCCGCCCGCGGCAGCGGCGAGCGCCACGACGGCCAGCCCGCCGCCATGCGGGTTCATGTGCAGCGCATCGCCGGTATGGGCGAAGGCAGGGGAGGCCGCCAGCAGGGCGGCGAGGGAGGCAAGGCATTTCATCGGGACAGCTCCGTCATGCGGGATTTGAGGACGTCGCGGAGATCGGTGACGACCTTCTCGTCCATGGACACGTAGATGAGCGCCATGTTGGTGCGCTCGGTGATCATCTGCCCCGGAAAGGGCAGATAGCTGAGTTCGCGCGAGCCGAAGGAGGGCGAGGCGGTGCCGACCTGCCATTCGGTCTTCAGCTCGACATCGACGAGCTTCAGCGCGGCCGGCCCGCCGATGCCCGGCTTCTCGAACGGCACGCCCGCGAGCCGCAGATAGGCCTGCTTGTCCGCCGCCTGCACGAAGCCGTCGATGAACTGCGCGGCCAGCACCTGAAGGTCGGCCGCCTGGTCCCCATCATGCATGTGGCTGTGCAGGTGGTCGGCATCGGCATGGTTGTGGCCCGGGCCGTGGCTGTGCCCGTGATCATGGGGGTGATGATGCCCGTGCGGGTGGTCATGCGGCATGGCGGTCTCCTTTCGGCGGCGTCACGGCTTGTTCGACCAGCGGTTGCCGGTGAATTCGCCGTGCGGAATGCTGACCGGCTTGTCGATATGGCGCTTGTGCTTGCCGAGCGTGCCGTTCGAGACCATCGCCCCCAGCACGTCGACGATCACGCGGGTGCCCATCAGCGCGGTGATGTCGGACGTGTCATAGGGCGGCGAGACCTCGACCAGTTCCATCCCGCAGAGCCCTTCGGCGGCGACCTTGGAGGCCAGCGCCAGCGCCTCGCGCGGCAGGAAGCCGCCCGGTTCCGGCCAGCCGGTGCCGGGGACGAAGCCGCAATCGATGCTGTCGATGTCGAAGGACATGTAGACCATGTCGGCGTCCTTCCAGGCCATCTCCAGCGCCATCTCGGCGGTCCTGTCGATGCCCATCTTCTCCATGTCGGACATGGTGATGATGTTGGTCTGGCGCTCTCGGGCGACCTTCACCGCCTCGCGCGGCACCTGCCAGCCGCCGATGCCGACCTGCACCAGGTTGACCGCCGGCACGTTCGGCAGGTTCGTGGAATGGAACCAGGGCGTGGTGTGCATCCGCTCGTCCAGGTCCTTTTCCTGGATGTCGGCATGGCGGTCGAAATGGACGATGCCGATCCGCTTCGAGGTGCATTCGGCGATGCCGCGCACGCAGGGGAAGCCGATCGAATGGTCGCCGCCGATCATGATCGGGAAGCTGCCCGAGCTGAACACGTGGCTGACCGCGCGGGAGATCTGGTCGAAGCTCTTCTCGATATTCGCCGGGATGGTGAAGACGTCGCCCGCGTCGCAGAGCGTCATCTGCTCGCGCAGATCCACCCCGATTTCGTAGTTGTAGGGCGTGTAGAGCGCCGAGATCTTGCGCACGCCCTGCGGTCCGAAGCGGGTGCCGGGCCGGTAGGTCGTGCCGCCGTCGAAGGGGATGCCCAGCACGGTGGCATCGTAATGCTGGACCTCGGTGACGTCCTCGGCATAGGGCGCCTTGAGGAAGGTGTTGATGCCCGCGAAATGCGGCAGCTCGCCCCGTGCGAAGGTCGGGATCGACTTGTCCTCGATGCTGTCGGCGCCGGTCAGGCCCATGCGCAGCGCCCAGCGGCGCTCCTCGTCCCAGCGGCCCTCGGGCAGCTCGGCCTCCTTCTGCATCGCCTGCCAGCCCAGCAGCTTGCTCAGGTCCGGATGATGGGCGCGCCGGCCGCGCGCCAAGCGGCGACCGGGCACCACCGGCAGGATGCCGGGAAAGGCCTCCTGATGGCGGAGCGCGGCCAACGGAACTGGCACGGCACAGCTCCGGACAGCAGAGGAACAGGCGGTTCCCCGCAGGGCAGCGGGTCGGCGAACGCGGTCCGGACGTCACGGACACGGACCCCGCCCTCCGGGCGGCCCCGGCGCCGGAGGTGCGCTGCTGCTGCGCGCTTGCATGTTGTCCGGCCACCTGCCTGATCCGGATGGCAAGGCGCCGAGGGCATGCTCGGGACCATTCCCGCTGCATCGGCGACTGGCAAAGGGCGACGCCATGCGGTCCTTTCCCGGTCCGGGAGGCCCGAGTCCCTGCGGAACTGCGGAAAGAGGCGAGGACGGCAGCGGCACAGCGGTCGCCCCAATGAGAGGGTGGCCGGGGCAAAGGCATGGCGGCGCCTGCCCGAGGCATTCGGGCAGAACCGAAGCCGCCAGGAAGACCGGCAGGCTGTCAGCGCATTCCCCGGCAAAGGCTCCCCGGAACCGCATCCGGAGCGGTGGCTCCTGAAATCCGGACAGCCTGGCCAGGTCGTTTTGCCGCGCAGCCCGGCATGATGCTGCGCGCGGGAAGACTCTCCATTCAGGACGGCTGCACCGGATACACGGCCCGGCGACCAAGGCAAAGGCAGCTTCGATCGACGGCGACAGCGAGGGGGACCGTGGCCCCAGCGGGGGCGCGCAAGAGTCCGAACACGCGCCGCGCTGGCGCAGGATTTCGGCCCGCATTCGAACCGGATCACCCAGTCGCGGGATCGGGCCCCGCACGGAGCAGCCGGCCTGTTCGGCGAGGCACCAGATGGGAAGGCCGGACCGGCGGCGGACGTGAGGACGCTGGAGTGCGGTTCCGTGGCCGACGCGCCCCGCAAGACAGGACTGCGGCAGAGCGCAGGAAGATGATCGGCCGGACCCCGGCGCTGAGCCGCGGCCGACAAAAGTGCCCGAGATCGGCCGCGGCCGCCCCTGCTGCGCGTCACGACCGACCACAGATGCCGGACTGCCGCTGATGCAACGGATCGGCCGTTGCCGGATGGAGCTCCCGGTCGCGGGCCGCCGAATGCGCGATTGCCGGTCCCGGAAGGGGGGACGTGACGGGGCACCGGCATGCCGCCTTCCTCGGGAAACGCATGGACCTTGAGGCGCTCCAACGACAGCCCGGCGCTTCAAGGCCGATGCCGGGCAGCAAGATATGTCCGCACTTGCGGCCGCCCCCGCCGATCACGCGTCCCACCCACGTCTGGACGATGGATATCAGGGACGCACCGATGGCGCGGTGCTTCGCGTGCCTCGCGGCGGCGACCGGCTGGGCCGCACGCCGTATCTTGGCGCGGCGGGATCCACAGCGCCGGACGCGGGCTCCGGCCGCGAAGCGCTCGGGGAGGCCTTGGCGAAACACGGCCAGCCGGAGGTCCCCGGCAGCGGCCGGGGCAGCCAATCACCTCCATCGACGCCGTCGAGGCCTTGGCCGCCCGCGAGATCAAAATCAGCATGGATGGAACGGGTGCGCAGCGCGGCTGCGCCTTCGCCGAAAGGCTGTGGCGGAACATCATATGCGGGGAGGTCTGCCTGCGCTTCCCAAGCCCGATCCGGCAGGGCCGGATGCATCGCCTTCCACAACAGGGGGCGTCCCGATTCACCGCATAGCGGCAGAACGCCGGATGAAGCCTGCTTCACTCCGCCGCCGCCTGGCACGGCGGCGGCGCAACCGACGCGGAAACCACTCTGTAAAAGCCCTGACTCCGTCCCGGCAAACCAAGCCCCTCTCTGCTCCGCCCCGGCGCCGGAATGGCCGGTCCACGCGCGCCGCCGCCACTGCGTATTGGCCTGCGCTCCCTGCGGGCGGCCAGCGCGCGCCGCGCCTTGGCGGCCATTCCCGTCTGCCGCAACGGTCCGGCCCCGAAAGAGGCCTGCCCTGCAGCATCCGCTCAGGCCGTGCCCTTGCGGTGAGTGCGGGACAGCGCTCCGGATGATCCGGCGGGCCGCATGAGCAGCGGAACCCCGCCCAGCGTATCCTGTTCCTGCCCCCGGACCTCCGGACGCCAGGGCCGCACCGGTCGCGGCCGTGTCTGCACGCGGAATGGAGGCGGCAGCTTGACCTCCCCTGGAGGAGTACGCCCGCCACGCGGGCTGATTTGGCATCCCGTCCGCGAGATGGCTTCGTCCGGGCCGGGGCAGGACGCGATGGACCTGCCCCGCCGCGCGAAAGACGCGATCCGGCGGCGTGCAGGACGCCCGGCCGCGGATCGCGACCGGACGGACCGGAAGCCGGTGCCAATGCCGGCTGGCCCGAGGCCGCCGCCTCGCGCGCGCTCGGCATCGCGCTGTCGGGGCCGCGCAGCTATGACGGCCAGATGCGCGACTATCCCTATGTGAACCCCGAGGGGCGGCGCGGGATCGGCGCGGACGAGATCGACGCCTCGGTCGGGCTTCTCTGGCGGGTCTGGGCTGCGCTGCTCGGCCTGGCCTTGCTCATCGCGGCGCTCGCCCCAGCTATGCGGTGACGCCCCCGGCCCGGCCGTGGTAGACGGGGGCAGGTCCGGACCAAGGAGCCCCAGATGCGCAACGCCCTTCTTCCTCTCTGCCTCGCGCTTGCCGCCGGAACCGCCCAGGCCCAATGCGGCGGCAGCTTTTCCTCCTTCCTCGGCGGCATCAAGCAGGAGGCCGTGAAGCGCGGCCATTCCGCGGCCAATGTCGACCGCTTCCTCGCCAATGCGCGGCAGGACCAGCGCGTGCTCAAGGCCGACCGGTCGCAGGGCATCTTCCGGATGAATTTCACCGATTTCGCCCGCCGCGTGATCAGCGCCAACCGCATCCAGAACGGCCAGCGCAACGCGCAGCGCCATGCCTCGACCTTCGCCGCGATCGAACGGCAATACGGGGTGTCGCGCGGCGTCCTGCTGGCCTTCTGGGCGCTGGAGACCGATTACGGCCAGGTCCAGGGCGATTTCAACACGCTCAATGCGCTCCTGACGCTGTCGCATGACTGCCGCCGCCCCGAGCTGTTCCGCCCGCAGGTCTTCGCCGCCCTGACCCTGTTCGAGCGCGGCGATTTCGACCCCGTGCGCAGCACCGGCGCCTGGGCCGGGGAAATCGGCCAGGTGCAGATGCTGCCGATGGACATCCTCGAAAACGGCGTCGACGGCGACGGCAACGGCCATGTCGACCTGAAGGGATCTTCGGTCGACGCGCTCTATTCCGGCGCGAAGATGCTGCGGTCGATCGGCTGGCGGCCGAACGAGCCCTGGCTGCAGGAAGTCACCGTGCCCTCCGGCCTCGATTGGCGCCGCTCGGGCCTCGACCACAGCTATTCCACCCGCGAGTGGGCGGCGATGGGCGTGCGGCCGCGCCAGGGCAGCCTCCCCGCCCTGCCCGCCTCGCTCCTGCTGCCCGAGGGCCGCAACGGGCCGGCCTTCCTCGCCTATCCGAATTTCAACGTGCTCTTCGAGTGGAACAAGAGCTTCGTCTACGTCACCACCGCCGCCTATTTCGCGACCCGGCTGGAGGGCGCGCAGGTCTTCGCGGCAGGCAATCCGGCGCCGGGGCTGTCGGCTGCCGAAATGCAGGCGCTCCAGCGGAAACTTGTGGCACGCGGCCATGACGTCGGCGGCATCGACGGCATCCTCGGCAAGAAGACCCGCGAAGCGGTGCAGAAGGAACAGGTCCGGCTGGGCTTCCCGGCCGATGCCTGGCCGACGCGCGAGCTGCTGAACCGGCTCTGAGCCAAGCGGCGCCCCTTCCGGAGCCTTCCTGCAGCACGCCCCCGAGGTTCCGCGGCGCGCCCTCCGCCTGCCGATCCGCCGGATTGCCTCTGGCCGGCCGCTCTGAGACGGATGGCGAAGACAGCCAGTTTTTTGCATCCGGCGGGCGGCGGGCGATTGCCGGACTGAGAATGCAGACATTTGGTGCCGCGGCGAGCCGCCTGCCTTCGATGACCTTCCGCTACGCCACCCATCGAGGCCGCCCCCCGTGGCACCGCACCGGCAACTCCGAACGGATATCCCGGGATTATTGCGCAAGCCATGGCCAATCCAGCCGGCACATCGACGGCATCGACCGAGGTCAGCCCGCACGCGACCCGGATTGCCCGGCAGCCCCGGCAACTTCGACGTTCGGAATGGCCATGCGGCCTCTCCTGCCGATCGCCATCGTTGCGCCATCGGGCCGGGCCGCGATGGGCGGCGGTCCACTCCCGGCAGGCCTTGCTGCACAAAGATGCTCCAGGATTCACTTTGTGAATCCAGCTATGCCGGCAACCCGGCCCCCACGGTCGCGCGCCAGTGGCTGCGGGACGGCGCGCCGATCAGCGGCGCCACCGGGGCGAGCTATGCCGTGCCGGAATCGGCCGTCGGCAGCTCCATCAGCTGCCGGGAGACCGCGACCAACAGCCAGGGCAGCATCCAGTCCGTCTCCAACGCGATCGGGCCGATCGTGTCGCAATACACCCCGCCGGTCGCCTCGGTGCAGATCTCGGCCGCGACGGCAACGGTCGGGGCGACCCTCACGCTGACCGTGTCGGCGACGGGCGACGTGGACACGCTGGTGCCCACGACCACGCTCGGCGGCAATCCTCTGACGCTGGTCTGGTCGGGCACCGCCGCCAGCGCCACGCGCACCGCCACCTATGTCACCGATACGCCCGGCACGCTGTCCCTGTCGGTCACCGCCACCGGGCCGCTCGGTTCCGACACCGCCGCCGCCAGCGCCGTGATCGAGGCAGCCCCGGTCTACACGACTACCGTTGCCCCGATCTCGACGCAGTCCGTGGCTTTCTTCGACAGCGGCGCGGCCTTCGACCGCAACAGCGCCGACATCCCGGTCAGCGGCACGACCACCGCCCCCGACGGGACCGCGCTCGAAGGCCGGATGGTCCGGTACGACAACGGCGCGGAGCTGGTCTCCTGGGCGCCGCTGGTGGACGCAGCAGGCGATGCGATTTCCGCAGCCTCGGGCGCTTATTCCGGTTTCGTGCCGTGGGTGCCGCGCTCGCAGCACCGCATGCGCGTGCAGGTTCGCCCCGTTGGTTCCAATTCGGGACAGGCGGCCACTCCGGTCGTGGTCGGGCATATCCTTGTTCTGCTGGGGCAGTCCGAGGAAGCCTACATGTTTTCGCCGTGGCTCGACACTGCGGATCTCCAGGCGGCCCGGCAGACCGTATCCGACGAGGAGGCGCTTCGGGTCATTTCCTACCGGAACGGGGGGGACTATCCCGGCACGGACTACGCCACGAACGGCATCCTGCCGGTGACCAACTCGGCAATGCTGACGTCGTCGCTCGGGGCCATGTCGAACTTCCTGGCCCAGAACGCGCCGGGCGAGCGGTTCCTGATGATCGAGGCTGCCGTGTCCGGCACGACCTACTGGAACCTCGCCAGCGATGATCCGGCGGTATCCGACAACGAACAGTCGGACCGGACTTGGGATGGCTCCTTCGCAGGCGGCGTGCGGATGCTCAGGGATTACGGGGCAGAGCCGGGCGTGCTGATGTCCACCTGGACCGCGGCACCCGCCACCACCAGTGACGGCTACCGGCGGCGGCTCTATCCGCTCTATACCGGTCGCTATGCCCCGGAACAGGGCGGCGCCGATTACGTTCTGGGCACCGATCCGCTGAACAACCGCCCTTACGACTACCTGTTCTACGACCTGACCGGACAGGGCCGGGGCGAGCTGGACCCCTCCAAGACCAAGGCGTATTTCTACGGACCGCACCGGTTCGAGCACACCGAGCTGTCTGCCGCCAAGGAAGACACGCGAGAGTCAACCCGCCGGTTTGCTCAGGACGCCCTGGCTCTGTTCTGCGTCGGCAAGGATTTCAACACGCTTTACGGGGCGGTCACGGAAAGGGCCTATGGTCCGGCATCGAGCACGACCAAGACCGTGGGCGTGGACGCCCTGCCTTCCGGCGTCACCTGGGACGCGGGCAACAAGATCCTGACCATCGACACGGGCACCTTCTTCGGGACGCTGGGCAATCCGGCAATCTTCGAGGGCTGGCGGGTGCCGGGCAAGGTGATCGTGACCGGCGCCGGCAGCTACGTCACGCTGCGCCAGAACGACATCGGCGGCGATTACGACATCCTGCCCGTCACGCCGGGCGCTGGCGGCTGGCTCGACATCGAGTCCACCGGCACCGACCTCGCTGTCCGCAACAACACGATCCGGGGGCCGGGCGGCTATGTGCGCCAGTCGCTCACCGGAGACGCGTGGCATGACAAGTGGGTGGGTCCGGGCAACGGCATCCGGGTCACCAGCTATGTCACCCGGCTGGTCATGGAGGGCAACAACATCTACGGCGCCGGTCTCGATCAGGCCGTGATCCGCATGAAAGAGGGCATCTCGTTCCGCTATAACCGGCTGGCGCAGGAGAACCCGCGTTTCGCGGCGACCTTGCCGCTCGCTCCTTATGACGCAGGCACGACCTACGCTGCGGGCGACATGGTGCTCTGGGGCTCCAACGTGGCGATCAGCAAGATCGGCAGCAATACAGGCAACCAGCCTCCGGCCTACAGCTCGACCCAGGATGTCGAAGACGCCAACTGGATCGCCTGCACCTACCTGCATTCCGACATGCTCACGGTCGGCGGGCAGGACGGCTCGGTGGTCGTGGAGGAGAACCTGTTCGAGTTCCGCCGGGCCGGTCTCCAGCACCTGTCGGCAATTGCCCGCAACTGGCTCCTGGTCTGGTCGGCGCAGCAGTCGGGCAACATGGTCAACCCCGGGACGATGACGTTCCGCCGGAACGTGTCGCTCTGCGACCGCAAGGTTGTGCAGTTCCCGATCTACGCCCCGTCGAATGATGCGGCGAGCCGGGCCTTCGTCTACGGCAACATCGTCAATGCACAGCAGGACGGTGACCTGTTCCACCCGGTGACGGGTTATGAGGAGCTGGTCTGCGGCAACAACGTCGATGCCAGCTCGGGCAGGCTGCTGAACGTGCCTGCCTACGCCACGGCATATTCCGGCGGCGACGATTGCGATCCGGTCGGGGACATCCCGCACATGGCCGGTTTCGTCGGACCGGAGATCATGTCCTATGAGAGCGGCTTCCAAGCGGTCGGTGCAGCAAGCTACACGGCAGAGCGGTCGTCGGCGGATTCCTGGATCGACATCCCGCACCCGTCCCGCTACTCGCCTGACGGTTCTCCCCGGCGGGCGCAGTACACGGCCCTGGCGATGCTGCATTCGCTCGGTGTCGGGCCGGACATTGCGCAGGCGCAGGACAGCCCGCGGTTCAACCGCAGCTACTGGGAGCCCTCGGGCGCCTATGCGGAGTTCTGGTTCGAGGCTGCCACGAACACCGTGCCGCCGATCACCACGACGCGGATTGCCCGGTCGATTTCCGCCATGCCGAGCACGCTGGCAGGGACTGCCGCCGCCAGCCAGACGGCTATCGGCGGGACTGATCTGCCGCACAGGACGGATGTCGCCGGTTTCGAGATCGACGGGGAAGCCGCCGAAAACGTGACCATCGTCGGCGGGCGTGTCCGGGTTCTGCCGAACTCCGGCAGCTTCGATGGAAATACCCGCATCGACTTCGGGCGGGGCGGTGGCGTGGGTATCCATACCGTAGATGGTCTGGCCGATGCCGACGTGATCGAGGCGGACCTGTTCGACCGCATCTGGCTCAACTACCCGATTGTCACGGGACTGGTGAGCGGCGTGGAGGGCGTGCCTCTCCGCCCGATGCCGGATCAGGCAGAGGTGGGCTCCACGCTCCCCGCAGAAGCGCGGTTCAGCGTTGCTGGGACCACGGCGATCTTCGATGATGCGAACTGGGGAGCATCCACGCCCCTGACGGTCAAGTTCCGCTTGGTTGCAAACCCGGCGAGCGGCGCAGAGGAGGGCCTTCTGCGGATGCCTGTGGGCAGCGGGGAGATCAAGCTCTCGCTGCTCAACAACACTCAGCTGCGCTATTCCTTCGTTCCGGGCGGAGTATCTTCCACAGATGTCGCTTCGCCGCTGCCATACGCAGGCGTGATGCGTGAATTCGTCATCACGGCTGATCCAGCCACGGGAGCATTCGGTCTCTACGTCGATGGGGTCGAAGTGCGGGCGCAGGCTTCCGGCACCGCAGGGGCATTCTCGGGCAACTACGGGATCCGTCTTCTCGGCCTGTCCAACGGGGGCAGCATGGCCACGGCTGACGTGGAGAGCATCACGATCTGGGATGTCTACACGTCCGACGGCTCGGACCCGGCTGGCACTCCGTACAAGGACATCCGCGGCATCGAAGCGGACGCCATCGCGGCAGCCAAGGCGAGCCCGAACCCCTTCACCTGGTACGTCGGCGGCGTGGCCCAGTAACGACGGGCCAGTGTGCGATTGGCAGGCACAATCTGCGCGCTTCAGAAAGCTGGTCGCGGGTATTTGGGGCAGACAAAAGAAAGCCCCGCAAGCTTGCTTGCGGGGCTCCGAAGGTCGTTGCCGTCCTCGGTTCTGAACCGAGGTCGTGATGCTCGTCAGGCCTGCTGGCGGCGGCGGACGGCCAGAAGGGTCAATGCGCCTGCAAGCAGTGCACCGCCCGCGGGAAGCGGAACAGCTGCGAGTTCTGCGCCGGTGAGCGTCATCGTCCCGCTGAAGGTGCCGGTCATTCCCGGAGTGAATGAGCCAGAGGCCGCGGTCAGCGTCATGATGAGATAGTCGCCGCCGAACGCCCCGGCATAGCTGCCGCCGGTCTTCGAGAAGAGCAGTTCCACGGTGCTCGGCGGGGTCACTGCCACGTCCAGGAGGTCACCCGACAGGAGCAGCGCGCCGCCGCCGGTCGCGTTGGCCATGAAGCTTGTCGCGATGCCGGTCACGTTCACGGGAATGACGGCGGGCGGAGGCACACCGTCATCGATGAGGACGAGGCCGGAAAAGCTGTCCAGAACGCCACCGGTAAAGCTGAAGGAAAAGCTCGCCCCAGCTGATGCGGCACCACCGCCGGTGACCGGTACGACATCGGCAAGAGTCACTGTGGCTGCGTTCGCGGCGTTCGCGGAAAGCAGGCAAAGAGTGCTCGCGATCGCCATGACAAGGTTTCGCAGTGTATACATTTGGAATCACCCATGCAGAATATAATGAAGATCACATATCCAAATGTTTTGTAAGGTGCTATAACTTTAATTAATTCAGTAACTTAAACCATTTTGGTGTCTGATGACGAGCTGTTCGGGAGGATTGCCGATGCCTGGCCTGTCTGTGTCCGATCGGGCGGCAGTTCCGCTACTTTTTGCGGATTAGTAGGGAGCGAAGACGTGGCGGGTCTGAGATGCGGGTTGAAGCAGATTTGCGGGAGTCCGCACCCGTGCAGAAGCGGCGCGCTTGGGGGCGCGCCGCTTTGGAACCAGGGAGTTCGGTGAAGGCTCAAGCCTTCTTTCCCCTAGTCTGGTGTGCCCAAGTTCGACGTCAAAATCGATAAGCAATTGAAGTGGACGGATCGCCCGACGAAGGGCACGGACCAGTCGAGCCCGGACAGGTCCAGCAGGCTCGCGACGAAACCGTTCGCCAGCGGGCTCGGACCGATGGCGCCTCGCTGGCTCACCCTGGCGGAGCGGCAGCCCGAGGAGGATCTTGAGGGTCAGGCAGGCCTGGATTGCATTCGCCGGGGAATTGATCCCCCGGATCAATTCCTGATCCTCCTCATTCGCTATAGGCCCGTTGCCGGCCGCGACGCCCGGACGGCACCGCGTCCCATTGCATCGAGGGATCGAACCAGACGGCAAGCGCCACTCTCTGCTTCAGCGCCTGATTATACGCCGGCCAGTTGGTGGTCTGGCAGGTCGGCTTCGGCGGTCTGCTCATGCAAGCCCGATACTACATTGGATTCACCAAGTGAATCCCGGAGCCGCTTTGTGCAACAACGCCTTCCGAGGATGCCACGGCGATGAACCTCCGCAATCGGCAATGAAGGAATGCGGCACGGTACAGGCATTAATGGAGCGGGGCTCATGAGGCCTAGAATTCGGCCACCGGCGGCATGCCCGCGGCCAGCGGCTCATAGGGCAACAAAGGAGATGGCCGCCGCTGCCGCAAGCCATCGCGCGGACGGCCATCGCCATGTTCTCCGCAGCTGGGCACCGGGGCGGCGGACGCCCCTCGGGCAGTGCCCTCCGGTCTCCGTCAAGGCGCCCTGGACCGGAGCGTCTCCTCCCACGCCGCCATCAGCTGCAAGACGGGCGCGCGTGGGACAGGGCCCGGGAAACCTTGCCGGATACGGCGCTCCGGCCTTCGCCTCCCGAGTCGGACCGGGGCCCGCATGACCCGGCTCGAGCGCCCGGGCGAGCGGATCTGACAGGAGATGCCGGCGCCGGATCGCCGGAGGCCATTTCTCCAGTATCCGCGGCCATGCGCAAACCTGTCGAATTGGCCGTGCCGCCGCGAGCCCCGCCCGCGCTTTCGGAGCGGCCGGCTTCCCGGCGGCCGCTCGGTTTCGGCGGGACCCGAGCCCCTTGATCTGCTGACGGAACGCCATGCCGGCACCTAGCCAGCAGATCGAGGCGGCACGTGACCGCGCCTCGGGCAAGACGCCCGGAACAACGCCCGAAGGCGCGGGAGATCTGCGCCACCGACCCGCAGGTCGTTGATTTATCATGTACTTGTAAAGTGGCTGGGGTGGTAGGATTCGAACCTACGGTACACGGTACCAAAAACCGCTGCCTTACCGCTTGGCTACACCCCAACAGTGGAGGCGGATTTACTGTGTGCGGCTGGGGGGCGCAAGGGGCGAAACGCATTTTTTTCGCAGAAATTCCCCCTTTCGCCCCATGCCCTCGCGTCAGGCGTCAAACGCGCAGCGGATCTGCCTTTGCCAGGTCGTCGAAAGCCTTGAGCGACTTCACCATTGCCGCCATCCGACCGAGCGGAATCATGTTCGGGCCGTCCGAGGGCGCGCTGTCGGGGTCCTCGTGCGTCTCGATGAACACGGCCGCGATGCCGAGGCTGACGGCGGCGCGCGCCATCACCGGAGCGAATTCGCGCTGCCCGCCCGAAGAACCGCCCTGCCCGCCCGGCTGCTGCACCGAATGGGTCGCGTCCATCACCACCGGATAGCCGGTCTTCATCATGGTCGGCAGGCTGCGCATGTCGGCAACCAGCGTGTTGTAGCCGAAGGAGGCGCCGCGCTCGGTCAGCAGGATGCGCTCGTTGCCGGTGCTTTCCACCTTGGAAATCACGTTGGGCATGTCCCAGGGGGCGAGGAACTGGCCCTTCTTGATGTTGACCACCGCGCCGGTTTCCCCGGCCGCGAGCAGGAGGTCGGTCTGGCGGCACAGGAAGGCCGGGATCTGGATGATGTCGACCTGCTTGGCCGCCTGTTCCGCCTGCTCCTCGTTGTGGATGTCGGTCAGGGTCGGACAGCCCAGCCGGTCGCGCACTTCGGACATGATGTCGAGCCCGGCTTCCAGCCCAAGCCCGCGCTTGCCGCCCAGGGAGGTGCGGTTCGCCTTGTCGTAGGACGCCTTGAAGACATAGCCGACGCCGGCATCGGCGCAGGCCGCGGCCATGGTCTCGGCGATCATCAGGGCGTGGTCGAGGGATTCGAGCTGGCAGGGACCGGCGATGACGGTCAGCGGCGCGTCATTCCCGATGGCCAGATTTCCGACGGAGATGGTTTTCATCAGTTTGTTACCTGTTCCTTCAGGACGGAAGCGGTGAGGGACACCATCAGGTAGATACCAGCAAATATCAGGAAGGCCATGGCCGTATTGGCGGCCACCCGGGGATAGGCGGCCTCCTGCGGCGCCACCGGAGAGACGTTCAGCGCAAGGTAGCCGACCTGGCGGCTGGCCTCGCGGCGCGCTGCCTGCAGCGCCTGCAGCGCCTCCTGCAGCATCGCCTCGCGGGTTGCCAGCCCGGTCTCGGCGATGCGCAGGTCGCTGTTGATCCGCGCCAGGGACAGGCTGCCGTCGGTGCCGGTCAGCTGGCCGCGCAGCTGGGCGATCGTGTCCTCGAGCCGCACGATGCCCGCTTCGGTCGCCTCGACCCGCACCCGGTTGGGGCTGTCATTGTCCATCAGCCCCGCCAGCTCCAGTTCCTCCTGCCGCAGCCGGGTCTCGAAGGTGGCGATCTGGGCCATCACCGCGCCGATCTCGGCCTCGGCGCTGATCACGCCCTGGGCCTCTTCCAGCGCAAGCACCCGGCGCTGCGCCGCCTGGACATCGACCTCTGCGGCCGCGAAGGCGCGCTCCGCCCCGGCCAGCTGGTCGCGCCGCTGGCGCAGGGTCAGGTCGTTCACGACCTCCTCGGCATAGGAGACCAGCGCATCGGCGAAGACCACCGCCTTTGCCGGATCGGCCGCCGAAACCTCCAGCTGGACGACCCCTTCGGACGGGTCGTAGCCCGCCTTCACCCGGTGCCGGTAGAGCCGGTAGGCCCGCTCGGTCGAGGCGCCTTCTGGCAGACGGGCCAGCGGATCGATGCCCGCGCCGCTGAAATGCGCGGCAAAGCCCTGCTCTTCGGAGAGCCGCACCATGGCCTCCTTGGAGTCGATGTAGCGCTGCACAGCCACCGCTTCCTGCGAAGAACCCAAGGCCGTGCCCGCCAGCAGCGAGCCCAGCCCGCCGCTGCTGCCGCCCGAGCTTTTCTGGACGATGAACTCGGCCTTGGCCGAGTACATCGGCGTGGCCACGAACGCGAAATAGAGGAAGGCGGCGAGGGTCGGGGCCAGCACGAAGGCGGCGATCCGCAGCCAGAGCTGCGAAACGTTGCGCTTGCGCCGCCGCAGGATGCTCTGCTGGATCTGCTCGATCTCGAGGATCTGGCGCTGCTCGTCGGCGATCTGGGCCGGCGATTTTCCCGTGATCACCGGGATCGGCATGGCATCCGGCGCGGGGCGGGTATTGTCGACGACCAGATGCAGCGGATTGGCCGGGGATTGCGGATCGACGCCGCGCTCGCGCAGGAGCCGCACGGCCTCGAACGGGTCGGAGGCGGCCAGCCCGTGATGCCGGGCCAGCCGCATGGCATTCCTGAGCTGGTGGCCCGAGAATCCTTCGGCCCGGACATCGGCACGGCGTTCTTCCTGCCGCGCCTGCGCCCGCGCTGCCTTGGCCTTGCGGCGTTCCAGCCGTGCCTTGCGGCGGGCGGCGCCCGGATCGTCAGACTGCGGCTTTGTAGTCATAGAGTCGCCTCGCCTCCTCCAGCGTCTCGAACCGGTAGAGCCGCCCGTCGCGCAGCACCGCGGCCGAACGGCAGAACCGTTCCAGCGTTTCGGGCTGGTGCGAGACCATGACGATCGTGGTCTTGCGCAGCCGCTCCTTCAGGATGCCCGCGGCCTTGCGGTTGAATTCGGCATCGGTCGCCCGCGGCATGCCCTCGTCGATCAGGTAGAGGTCGAAATCCAGAGCCAGCATCAGCGCGAAGCAGAACCGGCCCTTCATCCCCGAACTGTACTGCCCCACCGGACGGTCGAAATACTCGTCGAGCCCGCAGAGCCAGCGGCAGAAGGCTTCGACGTAATCCGGATCGAGCCCGTAGAGCCGGGCGATGAAGCGGGCATTCTCCATGCCGGTCAGCCGCCCCAGAACGCCTCCCATGAAGCCCAGCGGGAAGGACACCCGGCAGTTGCGGCGGATCACGCCCTCGTCGGGCTTTTCCAGCCCCGCCATCATGTTGATCAGGGTGGTCTTGCCGGTGCCGTTGCGGGCGAGGATGCCCAGCGAGTTGCCGGGCCGCACCGCAAAGCTGGCGCGGTCAAGGATCACCTTGTAGCGGGTTCCCGTCCAGAACGCCTTGCTGACACCCGAAAACTCGATCATGCACCTTCTCCGGCCCGCGCGAGCGGGGACGGAGAGGGTCTAGCAGATGCGGCCTGAAGACATGCTTAACAGGCTGGAAGTCACGCCGGGCGGCGCTTCACCCGCGCGACGCGCCCGGCCACGAAGGACAGCAGCGCGGCGGCGAAGCTCAGGAGCGCGCCCATCTTGGCGGCGTCCTGCACCAGCCCCGGCTCGAAGGCGACCGTCGCGATGAAGAGCGAGACGGTGAAGCCGATCGCCGAGACGCAGCCGATCACCGTCAGGTCGACGACCCGCATGCCCTCGGGCAGGCCGAGCCCCAAGGGCCGCGCCGCGATCCAGCCGAACAGGGTCACGCCGAGCGGCTTGCCGATCACCAGGCCGAGGAAGACCAGCAGCGTCGCCGGGCCGATCGCGTTCAGCTCCACCCCGGCATTGACCAGCCCGAAGAAGAACAGCACCACCTCCACCGGGTATTTCAGCGCGTGCTCCATCTCGTTCAGCAGGTCGTGCAGATGGCTTTCGGCATCGGCGAAGAAGCCGAAGGCGCGGTCGGCATGGGGGATGGCCGGAACGACCGGCAGGAGCCCCAGCGCCGGATGGAGCCCGGCGCGCATGAAGCCGTACCAGCTCAGGCAGCCCGCGACCGCATAGGGCCAGAAGCCGAGCCGCTGGCGCACCCAGGTCGAATGCAGCCTCAGCTGGTCGCCGCGGTCCATGCGGCGCGGCAATTCGTTGAACAGGATGTAGGCCGCGGCGGAGGCGGCGATCGACAGCAGCAGCCATTCCAGCGCCAGCTCGCCCGACGGGTAGAACACCGCCAGGATGATCAGCCCGGCCGCGTCGTCGGCGATGGCCAGCAGCAGCAGGAAGCGCACCGCCGGATGGCCCGCGCCGAAGACGATCCGCCCGACAAGATAGGAGAAAGCGATGTCCGTCGCGGTCGGGATCGCCCAGCCGCGCGACACCGCGTCGAAGGTCTCGGACCCCATGACCGCGGCGATGCCGAGATAGACCAGCACCGGCCCGGCCATGCCGCCCGCGGTCGCGAATAGCGGCGTCGCCGCCTTCTTGCCCCGCAGCGAGCCGTTCTGCAGCACGACCGCCTCCCAGACCTCCTTGGCGGCGATGGCGAAGAACAGCGCCATCAGCACGTCGTTGATCAGGTAATGCAGCGTCAGCGTGCGGTGGACATGGCCCTCTGCGTCCAGATGCGGATGGCCGATGAAGAAATCGTCGGCGATCACGAACTCGACGAAGTCATGGTAGCTGTGCGGGGCGACATTCACCCAGACGAGCGCAATCAGCGCCCCGCTGATCAGAAGCAGGGAGTATTCGCTGACGAAGCCCCAGACACGGTACATGATCGTCTCCCACCGGTGCGTTGGGGAAAGCCTAGGCGGCACGGTTTTCTGGTTCAAGGCCGGTCCTTTCCCGCAGCGGGCCGTCCGCGGCGGCGGCCGGGCCGCATGCGTCGCTGCATGCAGGACCGCTTAGACACCCGGCCGGGGCGGGCCGCCATGGGGCCGGGCGTCACAATCGCGCGCGCCGCAGCCTTGGGCCCGGCAGGTCAGAGATCGAAGATCTTGCCGGGATTCAGGATGCCCTGCGGGTCGAGGGCCGCCTTGATTTTCCGCATGACTCCAAGGGCCTGGCCATGTTCGGCCTGCATGAAGAGCTTCTTGCCCAGCCCCACGCCATGTTCGCCCGTGGCGGTGCCTCCGGCCTCCAGCGCCATGGCGATCAGCCGCGCATGCAAACCGCGCACGACCTCCTGCTCCTCCGGTCCGTCGAACAGCATCACCAGGTGGAAATTTCCATCGCCGACATGGCCGTGCAGCGGTGCCATGACACCGGCGGCGGCGATTTCGGCCTGGATCCCGGCGATCACCTGCGGCAGCGACGAGACCGGAACGCAGACATCGGTGGACAGGCTCTTTGCACCCGGCCGCAGCGCCCGCGCCGAGTAGAGCGCCGAATGGCGCAGCTTCCAGAGCGCATTGTACGCTTCGGGCGTTGCGCAGGGCGCCGCCGCCGCGCCATGGCCCTCGGCCAGCGCGCCGAACATCTCCAGATCGGCCGCGACCTGCGCCTCGCTCCCGGCCATCTCGATCATCAGCGTCGCGGTCTCGGGATGCGCGGTGCCGTTATAGGCATTGATCGCCTGCATCTGCAGCGCGTCCAGGAGCTCGATCCGGTTCAGGCAGAGCCCGCATTGCAGCGCCTCGACCACCGTCGCGGTCGCCTCGGCAATCTCGGCGAAGCTGTAGAGCCCGGCCTTCGCCGCCTCGGGGATGCCGGCGAGGCGCAGCGTGACCTCGGTGATGATGCCAAGCGTGCCCTCGGCGCCGACGAAGAGCCCGGTCAGGTCGTAGCCCGAGGAGGATTTCCGCGCCCGCCCGCCGGTTTGGATCACTTCGCCGTTGGCCATGACCACGGTCAGGCCCAGCACCCGGTCGCGCATCGTGCCGTGGCGCACCGTCATCGTCCCCGAGGCCCGCGTCGAGGCCAGCCCGCCCATCGTGGCATGGGCGCCCACGTCGATCGGCAGGAACAGCCCGGTGTCGCGCAGATCCTCGTTCAGCTGCTGGCGGGTGCAGCCGGCCTCCACCGTCGCATCCATGTCCTCGGCCGAGACCCGCAGCACCTTGGCCATGCGCGTCAGGTCCAGCGACAGCCCGCCCATGACCGCCTGGGTCTGGCCCTCGATCGACGAGCCGTGCCCAAAGGCCACCACCGGAAAGCCGTGCGCGTGGCAGATCGCAAGTGCGTCCGAGACCTCGGCGGTCGTTTCGGCGAAGAGCACCGCCTCGGGCGGCGCGGCGGGATGCCAGCTATCCCCTGCCCCGTGCTGGTCGCGGACCGCCTGTCCGGTCTCGATCCGGCCGCCGAAGCGGGCTTGGAGGGCGGCAATTGCGGGATGGGACATGGCAAGGCTCCGGCAAGGAAGAGGCGGCGGGTCAAGCCCGCCGCGGGACCGTGTAGACCGGCAGAGGGAGGAAAGCTACTCGGCCGCCTGCCTTGCCGCCGCGTGGCGGGTGACCGGCCAGCTCAGCCCGAGATTGCCGCGCAGCGTGTCGGCCTCGTATTCCTCGCGGAAGAGGCCCCGGCGCTGCAGCTCGGGCACGACCAGACGGGTGAAGTCGCGCAGCGATGCCGGCAGGGTCGGGAACATCAGGATGAAGCCGTCCGCCGCCTCGGCCTCGAACCATTCCTGCATGAAATCCGCGACTTCGATGTAGCTGCCGGTCAGGCCGTTGCCGGTGTGCTGGCGCGCGTAATGGGTGACCAGCTCGCGCAGCGTGTGGCCCTGCTCGACGAAGCCCTTCACCTCCTCGAACATCGCAACCGAGCCCTTCGGCTTTTCCGGCATCCGCTCCATCGGGAAGGGCGCGTCCAGGTCGGCACCGTGCAGGTCGGTCTCCAGGAATTCCTGCAGCATCAGCAGGCCCACCTCGGGATGCATCAGGTCGACCATCTCCTGGGCGCGGGCCTCGGCCTCCTCGCGGGTCTCGCCGGTATTGATGACGATGCCCGGCATGATCTTCAGATCCTTGGGATCGCGGCCGTATTTCGCCATCCGGGACTTCACGTCCTTGTAGAAGGCGGCGTTCTTCTCGATGTTCGACGCCAGCGAGAACGCGATCTCGGCGGTGCGCGCCGCCAGTTCCCGCCCCCGCTCGGAGCCCCCCGCCTGGGCGATCACCGGGCGCCCCTGCGGCGTGCGGGCGATGTTCAGCGGGCCGCGCACCTGGAAATGCTCGCCCACGTGATCCAGCTGGTGCAGCTTCTCCGGGTCGTGATACATGCCGTTTTCGCGGTCGAGCAGCAGCGCGTCGTCTTCCCAGCTGTCCCAGAGCCCGAAGACCACGTCGAGGAATTCCTCGCCGCGGTTGTAGCGGTCGGCATGCGGATCGAGCCCCTGCCGGTTGTAGTTGTAGCCGGTCTCGTCATGGTCCGAGGTGACCACGTTCCAGCAGACCCGCCCGCCCGAGATATGGTCGGCGGAGGCATAGAGCCGGGCGATGTTGTAGGGTTCGTAATAGCTGGTCGAGGCGGTGGCGACGAAGCCGAGCTTCTCGGTCACCATGCTGAGCGCGGTGATCGCGGTGATCGGCTCGAAGCGGTTCATCTTGGTGGGCTGGCGGGCCAGCGCCTCGGGGTGGCCGACCGCGGCCGCCGGGCTGTCCGCGAAGAACATGAAGTCGAGCTTGCCCGCCTCGGAGATCTTCGCGACCTCGGCGAGATGCGCGATGTCGTTGGCGCCGTTCACGTCGGACTCGGGATGCAGCCAAGCCGCCGGGTGGAAGCCGAAAGTGTAGACGAAAGTGCCCAGCCGGAGCTTGTCGCTGCGTGCCATGATATCCTCGCGCGTGTCGTTGTCCGGGTCAGTATGCCTGTCCCATCCGCTCCGACAAGCCGCGCGCAGCTTCATTCCGCTTTAGCCGGGCTAAAGGTTGCGGCGCCCGGAGGCGCCGCAGGGACACCTCACTCGAAAACGCCGCAGGCGATCCGGCTGCCCGCGTCGCCCGAGGGCTGGCTTTCGTAGTCGTCGGCGCCCGAATGGATGATGAAGGCAGCGCCGTCCTCGTCCATCAGCATGTCCTCGACCGCGAAATCCGGCTGGAAGACCTCGACGGTCAGCATGCCCGACTCCGGCACATGGGCGTTCGGCAGGTCGCCCGGATGCGGGCCGTTCCCGGCCATGATGCCGTGATCGGCATCGCCCGACAGGTGGCCGCCCGCCGAGGTGAAGTCGTCGGCCGAACAGTCGCCGGTTTCATGGATGTGGATGCCGTGCACGCCCTCGGGCACGTTTTCTAGTTCCACCGTGACATGCGCCATGCCGGAGGCTGTGTCCTCGACGGTGACGGTGCCCATCGGGCTGCCATCGGTGCCCTCGAGCGTGGCCGTGGCGGTGGCCGCGAGGACCGGCGCTGCGGCGAGGCTCAGGACAGAGGCGAAAAGGGCGGTGCGGGTCATGGGATGCTCCTGACTTCGGATTGCCCCGGGAGAACGCGCCCTCTGCCGCGAAGTTTCGTCCCGGACGCACACGGGCGATCACGCTGGCGGGAGCCGGAAACGGAAGGGGCGCGGAGGTTTCCCCCCGCGCCCCGCATTCAGGGTCCGGCCCGCTCAGTGGACGACGGCGTCGTCGGGCTTCGGCCGGTTCGAGCTGCTGACCCTGTCGCCGACGATCAGCCCGTCAGCCCCGGCCGAGACCGGGATCACCGCGCCATCCTTGACGTCGCCGGCCAGCAGCATCTCGGCCAGCGGGTTCTGCAGCGCGCGCTGGATCACCCGCTTCAGCGGCCGCGCCCCGAAGACCGGATCATAGCCCTCGTCGGCCAGCCAGGTCCTGGCCGCGTCGTCCAGCTCCAGCGTGACCTTGCGGCCCGCCAGGCGCTTGGCCAGGCGGCGCAACTGGATGTCGACGATGCCGTCCATGTCGTGGCGGCCGAGCCGGTCGAAGATGATCGTCTCGTCGAGGCGGTTGAGGAATTCGGGGCGGAAATGCGCCCGCACCGCATCCATCACGTCGCGCTTCGCATCCGAGGCATCCGCCCCGTCCGGCAGCATCGACAGCGCCTGCGCGCCGAGGTTCGAGGTCAGCACGATCAGCGTCTGCTTGAAGTCGACCGTCCGGCCCTGCCCGTCCGTCAGCTGCCCGTCATCGAGCACCTGCAGAAGGACGTTGAACACGTCCGGATGCGCCTTCTCGACCTCGTCGAACAGCACCACCTGGTAGGGCCGGCGCCGCACGGCTTCGGTCAGCACGCCGCCCTCGTCATAGCCGACATAGCCCGGAGGGGCACCGATCAGCCGCGAGACCGCATGTTTCTCCATGAATTCGGACATGTCGATCCGGACCATGGCGCTGTCGTCGTCGAACAGGAACTCGGCCAGCGCCTTCGTGAGCTCGGTCTTGCCGACGCCGGTCGGGCCGAGCATCAGGAAGCTGCCCAGCGGCCGGTTCTCGTCGTTGAGCCCCGCCCGCGCCCGGCGCACCGCATTCGACACCGCCCGCACGGCGGCATGCTGGCCGATCACCCGGCGGCCGATCTCGTCCTCCATGCGCAGCAGCTTCTCGCGCTCGCCTTCCAGCATCTTCGACATCGGAATGCCGGTCCAGCGCTCGACCACCTCGGCGATCTGCTCGGGGCGAACCGCTTCCTCGACCAGCACCTCGTCTTCGGCCTCCTCGGCCGCGGCAAGGCGCTTCTCGAGATCCGGGATGCGGCCGTATTGCAGCTCGCCCGCCTTGGCGAAATCGCCGGAGCGCTTGGCCTGGTCGAGCTCGGCCCGTGCCACGTCCAGCAACTCCTTGATGTCGCGCGCGGCGGCGAGCTTGTCGCGCTCGGCCTGCCATTGCGCCGTCATCTCGGCAGAACGTTCCTGCAGCTCGGCCAGTTCGCCTTCGAGCTTCTCGAGCCGGTCGACGGAGGCCTGGTCGTCTTCCTTCTTCAGCGCCTCCGCCTCGATCTGCAGCTGCAGGATCTGGCGGTCGAGCGCGTCAAGCTCCTCGGGCTTCGAGTCGACTTCCATGCGCAGCCGGCTGGCGGCCTCGTCCATCAGGTCGATGGCCTTGTCCGGCAGGAAGCGGTCGGTGATGTAGCGGTGCGACAGCGTCGCCGCCGAAACCAGCGCGCTATCGGAGATGCGGACGCCGTGATGGACCTCGTATTTCTCCTTGATGCCGCGCAGGATGGAAATCGTGTCCTCCACCGTCGGCTCCTGCACCATGACCGGCTGGAACCGCCGGGCCAGCGCCGCGTCCTTCTCGACATGCTTGCGGTATTCGTCGAGCGTGGTCGCGCCGACGCAGTGCAGCTCGCCGCGCGCCAGCGCGGGCTTCAGCAGGTTCGAGGCATCCATCGCGCCATCGGCCTTGCCGGCGCCGACCAGCGTGTGCATCTCGTCGATGAACAGGATGATCTCGCCCGCCGCCGCGGTGATTTCCGACAGGATCGACTTCAGCCGCTCCTCGAACTCGCCGCGGTATTTCGCGCCGGCGATCAGCGCGCCCATGTCGAGCGCCATCAGCGTCTTGTTCTGCAGGCTCTCGGGCACGTCGCCATGCACGATCCTGAGCGCCAGGCCTTCCGCGATCGCGGTCTTGCCGACGCCCGGCTCGCCGATCAGCACCGGGTTGTTCTTGGTGCGGCGGCTGAGCACCTGCATGGCGCGGCGGATTTCCTCGTCGCGGCCGATGATCGGGTCGATCTTGCCGTCGCGCGCCGCCTCGGTCAGGTCGCGGGCGTATTTCTTCAGCGCTTCGTAGGTGTCCTCGGCCGAGGCACTGTCGGCGGTGCGGCCCTTGCGCAGGTCGTTGATCGCCTCGTTGAGCTTCTGCGCGCTCACCGCGCCGGCTTCCAGCGCCTCCTTGGCCTTCGAGCGTACCACGGCCAGCGCCGTCAGGATGCGTTCGACCGGAATGAAGCTGTCCCCGGCCTTCGAGGCGATCTTCTCGGCCTCGTCGAGCACGCGCGCCAGCTGCGGGTCCATGAAGACCTGCCCGGCATCGCCGGTAACCTTCGGAATGCGGCCGAGGGACAGCTCGACGGATTCGCGCACCCGCTCGGGAGCGCCCCCCGCACGCTTGATCAGATTGGCCGCAAGTCCTTCTTCGTCGTCCAGCAGCGCCTTGAGCAGATGCTCGGGCGTCAGTTTCTGGTGGTTTTCGCGCATGGCCATGGTCTGCGCTGCCTGAAGGAAACCGCGCGACCGCTCCGTGAACTTCTCGAGGTTCATGGACATTCTCCCTTTTCAAAGCGCCCCTGCCTGCCCGCCCGCCATTGCGGCACGGGGCCCGAGAGGCCTCTGCACAGAAGATGGGCGGTCTGTGATCACACCGCAAGACCGGCCATCCCGGATTTTTCCGGACATGAACGGCGGGAACAATGCGGCGGCTCGGCGGTTTTCCGCGAGTGGGGTGTTTGAAACAAAATCTAAAGTTGAAAAATGGGCAGTTTGCCCATACTTTGGATGGACACAAAACAGGTATCGACCATGGAAGACGCCCCCTCTCCCATGCTCCGGCTTGATGCCTCCCCGGAGCTCGCCGATCTCGAAATCCGCCGCCTCCGCCAGATCGGACCCGGACTGCTCGAGGTCGATGTCAGCGTCCTGCTGAAATCCGGCGACGGACTGCAGGCCCGCAACCTGACGCTAGCCGTCCCCGAAGAGGGCGGCGGAACGCTGCGCGACCGGCTGCGGATCGAAGCCCGGCTGATGCTCGGCGCGGCAATCCGCATGGAAAATTTCTGCTTCCAGGCAATGACGGCCTCCGGAGGCGCGTCCCGGGCCAGCGCGGCCTGAGCGTGCCGCCCGGACGGCACCCGGGGCGGAAGGCTCCCGGATGCCGATCTGTCACGCCCTGCGCCGGCGGAGCATCCCGAGCGCGGCCAGCGCCGACACGGCCAGCGCCGCCGCCGGAGGCACCGGGACTTCGGGGATCTGCTCGATGCGGATCGTCGCCACGGCAAGCCCCGCGGGATCGCCGGTCAGATCGGGCAGGATCAGGTCGCCCAGAGGCGTTTCGATCCCGGCAAAGCCCGAAAGCGAGGAGACCGGACCGACAACGCCGTTCTCGTCTTCGCCCGCCGTCCCGTCCTGGCCGATGACGAAGGCGGGACCGTTTTCCGCATTGTTGACCTCGGTTCCGGCATCGAACAGATCGGCGGCGGTCAGGGTCAGGACCAGATCGCCGAGGAAGCCCCCGGAGGCGTCGAACAGCTCGTGCGCCAGCGGGTCCTCCGCGCCGAGGAACGAGTCGTTCGACGGCACGAGCATCGACATGAAGGTGAAGTAGCGCGCCGAAGCGGGCGAGACCTCGAACTCCGCCGAGCCGGTTTCGCCGGGATCGATCGTTCCGGGACCCGTCGCCGTTGCCGGGATCACGCCCGACACCGCATCGCCGTCCGCTGCCGCGAGCGCGGCATCGAGCCCCGACGGATCGCCGAGTTCGGCCAGGCTCTCGACCGCGCCGGAGGCCGCGCTGCCCCGGTCGAAGGCATCGAAGCTGCCGTCCTGGAAGGCCACCCAGAGCGGCGTCAGCGAAAAGCCCCCGGCCGCGAAATTGTTCGTTACGGTGACCCGCAAGGTGGCCGCCGCCGCCGGAAAGGCACAGGCAGCCAGAACGGCGGGCAGGATAGCCCGTCGCGCAATAGACTGGAATGACATGATTTCTCCATTCGCTTTAGGTGGAAGCGACGCGCCGCGGGCCGACCATGCCACGCGCCGTCCGGCGGCGGAGCGGAAATCCGGAATTCCCCGTCCATCTCACCGCGAAGTGTGCCCGCGTGAGAGATCGGCCCGCCGGGCTTGACCTTCGGCCCTGGGGACCCCATGGCAGGGGCAACTCACGTCCGCAGGAGCCGCCCCATGACCGATGACCGCCTGATTGTCGCCCTCGATGTTCCGAATGCCGTTGCCGGGCTGCAGCTGGCAGAACAGCTCGGACCGGAGGTCGGGTTCTACAAGATCGGCCTCGGCATGCTGACCGGCGGCGGGCTGGCGCTGGCCAACGAGCTGAAGCAGGAACACGGCAAGCGCATCTTCCTCGACATGAAGCTGTTCGACATCGGCGCGACCGTCGAGGCCGCCGTGCGCGGCCTGGCGCAGTTCGACCTGGATTTCCTGACCGTGCATGGCGACCCCCATGTGGTGCGCGCCGCCAAGGAGGGCGCGGCCGGCTCGAAGACGCAGATCCTCGCGGTGACCATCCTGACCTCGCTCGACCGCGCCGATCTGGACGACGCGCTGATCCAGGACGGCCCGGTCGAGGAACTGGTGCTGGAGCGCGCCGCGCGGGCGCTGGCCGCCGGGGCTGACGGGGTGATCGCCTCGCCGCAGGAAGCCGCGCTGATCCGCGGCCTGCCGGAATCCGAAGGCCGGCTGATCGTCACCCCGGGCGTGCGTCCGGGCCGCCCCGACCGAGCCGCGCAGCTGCGGCTCCCAGGCAGCGGGGTCGTTGATCGCCTCGACGATGCGCGCCCAGCCCGCCCCGCCGCGGCCCTGCAGCATGGAGGCGTCGAGATCCTCGCCATGGCGGCGGCTTTCCTCTGCCATGATCTCCAGGAGGTCGCCGATGCGCAGCGCGTCGAACATCTCGCCGGTGACGGCGGCGGATTGCGCCCAGCCGCCCGCGGGCAGCGCGACGGCAAGAAGCGTGGTGGACAGCATGCGTGCAAGCATCTTCGGGACCCTCCGGCTGGTCTGCGGAAAGATATGTCCGCAGGGCCCTGAACGACAAGTTTTCAGCCAAGTGAATTTTCTGCCGTTTTCCCTCTTGCAGCCCCCGCGCCGTTTCATTAGGTAGCCGCTCACTGACTTATCGCCGTCCTGGACGAAGCGCAGCTCGGTCTGGTCGTTGCCGCGATTCCACAGCGCGTGGAATTCGCTGGCCAGCTCGTACAGGTAGAAGGCGATGCGGTGCGGCTCGTTCCCGCGCGCCGCGATCTCGACGAGACGCGGCCATTCGGCCAGCTTCTTCGCCACCTTCAGCTCGGCCGGATCGGCCAGATGCGACAGGTCGGTCTGCGAGATCGCCGCGTCGGAGATGTCGACGCCCTGCGCCTCGGNCCTTGCGCAGGACCGAGGACATCCGGGCATACGCATACTGCACGTAGAAGACCGGGTTGTCCTTCGACTGCTCCAGAACCTTGTCGAAATCGAAATCGAGCGGCGCGTCGTTCTTGCGGGTCAGCATGACGAAGCGGGTGACGTCCGGGCCGACCTGGTCGACCACATCGCGCAGCGTCACGAAGGTGCCGGCGCGCTTCGACATCTTGAATTCGGCGCCGTCCTTCCAGAGCTTCACGAGCTGGATCAGCTTGATGTCGAGCGGCACTTTCCCGCCCGAGAGCGCCGCGACGGCCGCCTTCATCCGCTTGACATAGCCGCCGTGATCGGCGCCGAACACGTCGATCAGCGCGTCGTAACCCCTTGAAACCTTGTCGTAATGATAGGCAATATCAGGGGCGAAATAGGTCCAGGCGCCATCCGACTTCATCACCGGACGGTCGACATCGTCGCCATGGGCGGTCGATTTGAACAGGGTCTGCTCGCGCGGTTCCCAATCCTCCGGAACCTTGCCCTTCGGCGGCTCCAGCACGCCTTCGTAGATCAGCCCCTTGGACTTCAGGTCCGCAAGCGCCTTCTCGATCTGGCCGGTGCCATAGAGCGATTTCTCGGAATAGAAGTTGTCCATCCGCACGCCGAGCGCAGCAAGATCCCCGCGGATCAGCGCCATCATTTCCTCGGTGGCGAATTCGCGGATCTCTTCCAGCCAGACGTCTTCGGGCTGGCCGATATAGGCCTCGCCGGCCTTGTCCTTCAGCTTCTCGCCGACCTCGATCAGGTAGTCGCCGGGATAGGTCCCGTCGGGGAAGCTGACTTCCTGGCCATGGGCCTCGAGGTAGCGCAGGTAAACCGAGCGCGCGAGCGTGTCGACCTGCCCGCCGCCGTCATTGATGTAGTATTCGCGCGTGACCGCATAGCCGGCATAGTCCAGCAGCGACGCCAGCGCATCGCCGAACACCGCGCCGCGGGTGTGGCCGACATGCATCGGTCCAGTCGGATTCGCCGAGACATACTCGACATTGATCTTCTTGCCCGCGCCCATANTCCGAGCGGCCATAGGCCGGTCCGTGGGAGAGAATCTGCGCGACTTCGGCCTGCCAGGTGGCGGCGGTCAGCGTCAGGTTGAGGAAGCCCGGACCGGCCACGTCGGCCTCGGACACGCGCGGATCCTCGAGCAGCTTCGCGGCCAGCGCCTCGGCGATGTCGCGCGGCTTCATCTTGGCCGGTTTCGCCAGCACCATCGCGGCATTGGTGGCCATGTCGCCATGCGAGGCGTCGCGCGGCGGCTCCACCGTCACGTCCCCAAGCCACGGCTGCGAAAATTGCGCTCCCCCGTGCGGTCGGCGTTGTGATTTCGTCGGGGCTTGGTATTCTTGGCGTGACCCCGCTGGAGGAAATGCGCTGATCTAACGGCGACCCCGGCGGCGGGCATTGAGGCAGAACCGCAGACAAGAGGACGGGCCGGTCAACAGGTCCGCCGCATGGGGCATAGATGGCAAACCCGGAATTCACCGAGGACTTCACGGACGACGTATCCTCCGAGGCCGTCGTCTCTTCCTTCATGGGCTGGCTCGGCGCAGGCTGTTCGCTTGCGCTGGTCGTCGGCGTCGGATGGTGGGGCTATGACCTCGCCATGCGGGAAACCAACGGCATCCCGGTGATCGCCGCGCTCGAAGGTCCGGCCCGCGTCGCGCCGGAAACGCCCGGCGGATTCGAGGCCGCGCATCAGGGCATGTCGGTGACCGAGCTGTCCTCGGCGGCCGATGTGGTCGTTCCCGAGGAAATCACCCTGGCGCCCGAGCCGGTGCAGCTGGCCGAGACCGACCAGCCGGTGGCGGAGATCGCTCCGGTGGCCAAGGCGCGCACGCTGCGCGACGCGGTCAACGAAGCGCTGCAGGATGCCGGCGTGCTGCCGAGCGCGGCCGAAGCCTCGCTTCGCGCCGCCCTTCTGCCTGACCGAGGCGGAAGCCGACCGCATCGCGGGCGCCACGGCGAAGGCCGTCGCCTCGGTGCTGGGCTGAGCCGCGCGGGCGGGGCCGTCAGGCCTCGCCCACCATCATCCTGAGCCGGACCAGGCTCGCTTCGGGCAGGTCGCGTTCCTCGGCGCTGGCCAGGATCGAATTGCGCAGCGCCTTGTTGGTGCGCAGCATCGCCATGAACCGCGCCTCGTCCAGCACCAGCAGCGTGGTCGGCGCGATGGCCGAGACATCGCCGCGGAACTTGCGCCCGGTCAGCATGGCGATCTGGCCGAACATGTCGCCGCGCCCCAATCTGTAGGTCTGCATCTGCGTTTTCACCTCGACCGCGCCCGAGGCGATGAAGAAAACCGAGCGCGGCGTGTCGGTGCGCCGCCGGATCAGCTCGCCCGGCCCGGCATAGCGGGTCAGCATCGAGCGGCCGAGCTGCTTCACCGTCTTGTCGTCGAGATCGGCGAAGAGCGGCAGCTGCCGCACCAGATCGGCGCGGCGCAGCGTCAGGTCCAGCTTGGGGCGGCGGCGCTGCTTGGCGGCGAGCTTGTCGAGCCGCGCGGTCAGCGACTGGTGCAGCTCGGGGCCGATCAGCCCCTCTTCCTTCAGGTCGTCCAGCTCCTGCTGTTCGAGGCGCAGCCCCATGCGGCGGATGAAGCGGCGCTCGAGCTTCTCGGCATAGCCGGGATATTGCAGCTTCAGCCCCTCGAGCGCCTGTTCCACCGTCTCGATCCGGCGGTCGACCAGCTCGTGCAGCAGGTCGGCGACGCGGCGGCGGTGGATGCGGCGGATGCGGGTGTCGATGAAATCGTGCAGCCCCTTCATCACCAGCCGCTGCGCCAGCAGGAACTCGAAGCGGCTGGCGGTCATGTTGGCCAGCGGGCGCGAGATGCGGGTGCGGTTGTCGAGCACCACCGCCAGCCGGAAGGACGCGGTGAATCCCATGCCGCTGCGATAGGCGGTGCGGTAGCCGGTCCGGCCGCCGCTGCGGGTGGATTCCATCACCCGTGCCGCCAGCCCGCGCGCCAGTTCGTAGACCTTGGGCGACATCAGGCCGGATTCGAAGCCGCGGTCCACCAGGTCGCGCTCATGCCCCGCGAGCGCGATCAGGCCCAGCGTGATGCGGTCGCGGTCATGCACGCCTTTTTCGGATTCCGCAGCCTCCACCGCCTTGTCGAGCCGCTCGCCGAAGGTCTTGGCCTCGGCGCGGGCGATGTCGCGGCTGAGGTCGTAATTCTCGGTCGCCACCGAGACGCGTTCGCGCACCGATTGCAGCGCGACGGCCAGGACCTGCTTGGACAGCGCGGTGTCGATCGGCGACAGCCGGTCGAGCTTCAGCCAGCCGATCACCATCCGGAGCGTCGTGCCCTGCACCATCAGCGTGAAGAGGGTGAAGCCGGTCGCCAGGATGCCGACCGTGCGCTGGATCGAGTCGGGCACGCGGGCGTTTTCCGTCACCGCCAGCGCCAGCGCCAGCGTGACCGCGCCGCGCAGCCCGCCCCAGAGGATCGCCGCCTTGTAGGGCGTCTCCACCCTGGGCGAGAGCTTCAGCAGCGTCAGCCCGGGCAGCAGCAGGAACAGCACCGCCGCGCGCGCCGCGAAGGCCGCGATGGCCACGACCGCGACATAGGCCGCGTCGATCCAGGTCGCCGTCGCCATCAGTTCGGGGATCAGGATCGCGGCCAGGATGAAGATCAGCGCCCCGGCCCAATGCGCGAGGATGTCCCAGACCTCGGTCAGCTTCGACCAGCGCGCCGGATCGATCCGCCCCGGCCCGAGGAAGTTCGCGGTCAGCCCGCAGACCACCACCGAGATCACGCCCGAGGCCGAAACGAACTGCTCGGTGATCACGTAGGACATGTAGGGCAGGGCGACCGAGATGCTGACCTGGGCCAGCTCGAACCGGTTGAGCATCGACATCAGCCAGATGCCGAGCCGCCCCATCACCCAGCCGACCGCGGCGCCGCCGGCGACGAGATAGGGGAACTGCTCCAGCGCATCGGCGATGGTCGGGTCGGGCATGCCGACCATGACATAGGTGACGAAGAGGCCGAACAGCGCGATCGCCGCGGCGTCGTTCAGCAGGCTCTCGCCCTCGATGATCCGCCCCAGCCGCTTCGGCGCGGACAGCGACCGGAAGATGCTGGCCACCGCCGAAGGGTCGGTGGTCGAGACGACCGAGCCGACCAGCAGCCCGACGAAGAGCGTGGTAATCCCCAGCCCGTAGAGCGCACCGCCGATGAACAGCGTCGAGAGCACCACCGCGACCACCGCCAGGAGCAGGATCGGCACCCAGTCGTCGAGGATCCGCCGGATGTCGATCCCCAGCGTCACCTGGAACAGCAATGTCGGCAGGAAGATGTAGAGGAAGGTGTTCGCCCGGACCGGAAGGTTGGTCAGGTTCTCGGCTATGAAGTTCAGCTCATTGGCGAAATCCACCCGCAGGAACAGGGCGGAACCGGTGCCGATCAGGATCCCGACTATGGCGAGGATCACGCTGTAGGGCAGCCTCAGCCGGTCCGCGAGGGGTTCCGACACCCCCACGAAGAAGAACAGGCCGGCAGCGATGGCGGTGAGGGCGGCGATCTCCATGCGCGTCGAGTGGTCCAATCCAGGAAACTATGCGGAAACGGCGCGGGACACCCCGCGCCGGGGACCTATATAAAGGTCCGGCCGGCAAATGCCTCCCCCCGCGCGGCGGATCTGCATGCGGCTTTCGCGCCGGCCCCCCGGTTGCGGGCGGATTGCCGCCCGATACATCCTTGCGGCGTTTGGGGGCGTGAAAAGAGGCACAAAGCGCCCGCATTCCGGAATTCCTGCCGTGACGCCGCGACAGAGATTGACCGGATGGTCAAGATTCGGGACATACCGGACAAGGGGAATGTGAGGAGCCGGTCCGAGACGCGAGACCGGGACTGTTTCCCGTGCCAACAGCGAGTGAAAGGATACTCGATGACCCGCTATGTCCGCCGCCTTGCCGCGGCCTCCGCGCTGGCGCTTGCCGCTGCCGCGCCGGCAGCCGCCAAGACGTTCATCTATTGCTCGGAAGCCTCCCCCGAGGGCTTCGACCCCGCGCCCTACACCGCAGGCACCACCTTCGACGCCTCGGCCCACCCGATCTATTCGCGCCTCGTCGAGTTCAAGAAGGGCACGACCGAGATCGAGCCCGGCCTGGCGGAAAGCTGGGAGGTCTCCGAGGACGGCACCGAGATCACCTTCCACCTGCGCCAGGGCGTCGCCTGGCAATCCAACGACATCTTCACGCCCTCGCGCGAGTTCAACGCCGATGACGTGATCTTCTCCTTCGACCGCCAGGGCAATGCCGACAACCCGATGCATGGCTACCTGCCGGGCATCACCTATGAATACTTTTCGGCGATGGAAATGGGCGACCTGATCGCCTCGGTCGAGAAGATCGACGACTACACGGTCAAGTTCACCCTGACCCGCCCCGAGGCGCCCTTCATGGCCAACCTCGCCATGCCCTTCGCCTCGATCGCCTCGGCCGAATATGCCGACACGCTGATGGAGGCGGGCAATACCGAGGACTTCAACAACAAGCCGATCGGCACCGGTCCGTTCAGCTTCGTCGCCTACCAGAAGGACGCCGTCATCCGCTACCGGAAGAACGCGGATTTCTACGGCGACGCCCCGGCGATCGACGACCTTGTCTTCGCGATCACCCCGGACGCCTCGGTGCGCCTGCAGAAGCTGAAGGCCGGCGAATGCCATCTGATGCCCTATCCGGCGCCCGCCGACATCGCGGACATCCAGGCCGACGAAAACCTCAAGCTCGACAGCCAGCCCGGCCTGAACGTCGCCTATCTCGCCTACAACACCACCATCGCGCCCTTCGACAATCCGAAGGTCCGCAAGGCGCTGAACATGGCGATGAACAAGGAAGCGATCATCGACGCCGTGTTCCAGGGCGCGGGCGAGGTGGCCAAGAACCCGATCCCGCCGACCATGTGGTCTTATAACGACGCGATCGAGGATGATGCCTACGATCCCGAGGCCGCCAAGGCGATGCTCGAGGAAGCCGGCGTCAGCGACCTGAACATGCAGATCTGGGCGATGCCGGTGCAGCGTCCCTACATGCCGAACGCGCGCCGCACCGCCGAGCTGATGCAGGCCGACTTTGCCGAGATCGGCGTGAATGTCGAAATCGTCTCCTATGAATGGGGCGAGTACCTGAAGAAATCGACCGATCCGTCGCGCGAGGGCGCGGTGATCCTCGGCTGGACCGGCGACAACGGCGATCCGGACAACTTCCTGGCCGTGCTGCTGAGCTGTGCCGCGACCGGCGATGGCGGCTCGAACCGCGCGCAGTGGTGCGATGACGAGTTCTCCGACCTGATCACCAAGGCCAAGCAGGTCTCTGACCAGGCGGAGCGCGCCAAGCTCTACGAACAGGCGCAGGTCGTCTTCAAGGACCAGGCCCCCTGGGCCACCATCGCGCATTCGACGCAATACGTGCCGATGCGCGCCAATGTCGAAGGCTTCGTGATGAGCCCGCTGGGCGACTTCACCTTCGAAACCGTCGACATCGCCGAGTAAATCCGGTTTCCTGACTTTGACGGGCGCGTCCTCGTGGCGCGCCCGATTTCATGGAGGGCCCATGCTCCGATTTCTCCTCGCAAAGCTGCTATACCTGATCCCGACCTTCATCGGCATCACCATCGTCGCCTTCGGCTTCGTGCGGGTGCTGCCGGGCGACCCCGTCCTCTTGATGGCGGGCGAACGCGGGATCTCGCCGGAACGCCATGCCGAGCTGTCGGCACAGCTGGGATATGACCGCCCCTTCCTGGTCCAGTACGCCGATTTCGTCGCCGGACTGTTCCAGGGCGATTTCGGCACCTCGCTGGTTACCAAGAAGCCGGTCTTCGACGAATTCCTGTCGCTCTTCCCGGCAACCGTCGAACTCGCCGTCTGCGCCATCCTGATCGCCACGCTGGTCGGCGTGCCTGTCGGCGTGATCGCCGCGATCAAGCGCGGCTCGCTCTTCGACCAGATCTCGATGACCGGGGCGCTGGTCGGCTTCTCGATGCCGATCTTCTGGTGGGGCCTCCTCCTGATCATCTTCTTCTCCGGCACGCTCGGCTGGACGCCGGTCTCGGGACGGATCTCGCTGCTCTACTATTTCGACAACGTCACCGGCTTCATGCTGATCGACAGCCTGCTCTCGGGGCAGGAGGGCGCCTTCGCCTCCGCCGTGTCGCACCTGATCCTGCCCTCGATCGTGCTGGCGACCATCCCGCTGGCGGTGATCGCGCGGCAGACCCGTTCGGCGATGCTCGAGGTGATGGGCGAGGACTATGTCCGCACCGCCCGCGCCAAGGGCCTGAGCCAGCGCCGCGTCGTGTCGGTCCATGCGCTGAGGAACGCGATGATCCCGGTGATCACCACGATCGGCCTGCAGGTCGGCGTGCTGATGGCGGGCGCGATCCTGACCGAGACGATCTTTTCCTGGCCGGGCATCGGCAAATGGATGATCGACTCGATTTCCCGCCGCGACTACCCGGTGGTGCAATCCGGCCTGCTGATGATCGCGGCCATCGTGATGATCGTGAACCTGATCGTCGACCTGACCTACGGTCTGATCAATCCGAGGATCCGGCACAAATGACCGACATGACTCCCGAACGTCTTTCCACATGGACGATCCGCCGCCGGATGGCTGCCGAGTTCTGGTTCTACTTCCGCCAGAACCGCGGCGCCGTTGCGGGCCTGGTCGTCTTCGTCCTCCTGGTCCTGACCGCGGTCTTCGCCCCCGTGCTGGCGCCGCATGACCCGATCCTGCAATACCGAGACGCTCTGCTGGTGCCGCCGGCCTGGACCGCCGAGGGCAGCGCCGAGTACCTGCTCGGCACCGATGCGGTCGGCCGCGACATCCTCTCGCGGCTGATCTTCGGCGCGCGCTATTCGCTGTTCATCGGCATCGTGGTCGTCTCGATCGCGCTCGTGGGCGGCATCCTGATCGGGCTGCTCGCAGGCTTCTTCGGCTCCTGGGTCGATGCGGTGCTGATGCGGGTGATGGACGTGATCCTGGCCTTCCCGTCGCTGCTCCTCGCGCTGGTGCTGGTCGCCGTGCTGGGGCCGGGGCTGACCAATGCGATGATCGCCATCGCCATCGTCTACCAGCCGCATTTCGCCCGTCTCACGCGCGCCGCCGTGATGGCCGAGAAGAACCGCGAATATGTCGTCGCAGCGCAGGTCGCCGGCGCGGGCCGCGCGCGGCTGATGTTCAAGACCATCCTGCCGAACTGCCTGGCACCGCTGATCGTGCAGGCGACGCTCAGCTTCTCCTCGGCCGTGCTCGACTCCGCCGCGCTCGGCTTCCTCGGCATGGGGGCGCAGCCGCCCGCACCCGAATGGGGCACGATGCTTGCCGAGGCGCGGGAATTCATCCTGCGTGCCTGGTGGGTGGTGACGCTTCCGGGCCTCGCCATCCTCGTCTCGGTGCTGGCGATCAACCTGATGGGCGACGGGCTGCGCGACGCGCTCGATCCCAAGCTGAAGCGGAGCTGAGCCATGTCCCTGTTGACCATCCGCAATCTCACGGTCCGCTTCGCCACCTCGACGGGCAGCTTCACCGCCGTCGACGGCATCGATGTCCATGTGGATGCCCGCGAGGTGCTGGCCATCGTCGGCGAGTCGGGCTCGGGCAAGTCTGTCTCGATGCTCGCCGTCATGGGGCTCCTGCCGGACACCGCGACCGTCACGGCCGACGAGATGACCTTTGACGGGCGCGACATGCTGAAGATGACGGCCTCCGAGCGCCGCCGCCTGATCGGCCGCGAGATCACCATGATCTTCCAGGAACCGATCGCCTCGCTGAACCCGTCCTACACGGCCGGGTTCCAGATCGAGGAGGTGCTGCGGCTGAACGCGGGGCTCTCCTCGCGCGAGGCGAAGAAGCGCGCGCTGGAGCTGTTCCAGGCCGTGGGCATCCCCGAGCCCGAGCGGCGGCTGGCGAGCTATCCGCACCAGATGTCGGGCGGGCAATGCCAGCGGGTGATGATCGCCATGGCGATCGCCACCAATCCGCGGCTGCTGATCGCCGACGAGCCGACGACCGCGCTCGACGTGACGATCCAGAAGCAGATCCTCGACCTTCTGATGACGCTGCAGGAAGAGCACGGCATGGCGCTGATCCTGATCACCCATGACATGGGCGTGGTCGCCGAGACCGCCGACCGCGTCGTGGTGCAGTACAAGGGCAAGCGCATGGAGGAGGCCGACGTGCTGTCGCTCTTCGAGGCGCCGAAGCATCCCTACACCAAGGCGCTGCTGTCGGCGCTGCCCGAGAACGCGGTGGACGGCAAGCTGCCCACCGTATCGGACTTCCTGATCGAGGAGATGCCCAAATGACCCATGTCGTCGAGGGCCAGGCCCTCACCCAGGATTACGTCATCTCCGCGGGCATGTTCGGCAAGCCGAAGCTGCTGCGCGCGGTGAAAGGCGCGAATTTCGCGGTGGAGCAGGGCAAGACCCTGGCCATCGTCGGGGAATCCGGGTCCGGCAAGTCGACGCTCGCCCGGATCATCGCGCTGATCGACCCGGCGACGGGCGGCACGCTGAAGATCGACGGCCAGCCGGTCGCCATCGGCAAGGGCCGGGTGCCGCGCGCGCTGCGCTCGAAGGTGCAGATGGTGTTCCAGAACCCCTATGGCAGCCTCAACCCGCGCCAGAAGGTCGGCGACGTTCTGATGGAACCGCTGCTGCTGAACACCGACATGCCGGCCAGCGAACGGCATGACCGGGCCGAGGCGATGCTGAAACGGGTCGGGCTGGGGCCGGAGCATTTCAACCGCTATCCGCACATGTTCTCGGGCGGGCAGCGGCAGCGGATCGCCATCGCGCGGGCCATCATGCTGAACCCGAAGCTTCTGGTGCTCGCGCGTTCCGAGAAGAGCCCGGCCAGGCAGGCGAACAGGAGCGGCGTGGCGAGGCGCAGGGTGGAGTCGAGGATCAGCAGGACGGTGTTCAGATCCATCACGCGGCTCCGTTCTTGCGGAAGGAGAGGAAGAGCCGCTCCAGCGGCGTGCGGACCATGCCGTCGAGCGCCCCGGTGAAGAGGATGACCAGCGCCTGGATCACCAGGATCATCTCGCGGCTGATCGCCGGGATCTCGAATTCCAGCTCGATGCCGCCCTGGTAGAGCGCGCCGAACAGCACCGCGGCGAGGAACACGCCGACCGGATGATTGCGCCCCATCAGCGCCACGGCGATGCCGACGAAGCCCGCGCCCTGCACCGCGTCGAGGGTCAGGCGCTCCGCCTCGCCCATCACCGCATTGACGCCCATCAGCCCGGCAAGCCCGCCCGAGATCAGCATGGTGACCATGATGATCCGGACCGGGCTGATCCCGGCATAGACCGCGGCCGGTTCCGAGCGGCCATAGGCGCGGATTTCATAGCCGAGCCGCGTCCGCCAGATCAGCACCCAGACGCCCCAGCAGGCCGCCAGCGCGACGAGGAAGGCGACGTTGAGCGGCGCGAAGCGGTTGAACGGGATGCCGAAGAGGCCGAGCACGTCATAGGCGGTCGGCAGGTGCGTGCCTTCGGGGAAGCCCGCGCTTTCCGGCGCCATGCCGGGCGCCTTGAGGATGTTGACGAGCAGATAGACCATCAGCGCCGAGGCGATGAAGTTGAACATGATCGTGGTGATCACGATATGGCTGCCGCGTTTCGCGTTCAGCCAGGCCGGGATCGCCGCCCAGGCCGCGCCGAAGGCCGCGCCGCCGATCACCGCGAAGGGCAGGGCCAGCCACCAGACCGGCCAGTCGACGGCGAGGCAGACCAGCGCGACGCCCAAGCCGCCGAGCGCCGCCTGGCCCTCGCCGCCGATATTGAACAGCGAGGCGTGATAGGCGACCGCGACGGCGAGGCCGGTGAAGATGAAGTTCGTCGCGAAGAACAGCGTGTAGCCCCAGCCGCGGGTCGAGCCCATGGCGCCGTTGACCATGACCTTCAGCGCCTGGACCGGGTTCTCGCCGATATAGAGGATCACGAGGCCGGAGACGAGGAAGGCGAGCACCAGGTTGATCACCGGGATCAGGACCACGTCGGCCCATGTCGGCAGCTTCTGCATCAGGCGGCCCGTCCTTCCATCCCGGCCATCAGCAGGCCAAGTTCCGTCTCGTTCGTCTCCGCGGGCAGGCGCTCGCCCATGATCCTGCCGTCGAACATCACCGCGATGCGGTCCGACAGCGACATGATCTCGTCGAGCTCGACCGAGACCAGGAGGATCGCCTTGCCCTCGTCGCGCAGCTGGACGATCTGCTGGTGGATGAATTCGATCGCGCCGATATCGACCCCGCGGGTCGGCTGGCCGATCAGCAGCAGGTCGGGACCGGCCTCGATCTCGCGCGCCAGCACGATCTTCTGCTGGTTGCCGCCCGAGAAGCTCTTGGCGGCCAGGTTCGGGTCGTCGGGACGCACGTCGAAGCGCTTCATCTTGGCGGCGGTGTCCTCGCGCAGCGCGCGGTTGTCCATCATCAGCCCGGAATTGTATTTCGGCAGGTCGTGATAGCCGAAGCCGGTGTTTTCCCAGGCCTTGAAATCGAGGATCAGTCCCAGCCGGTGGCGGTCCTCGGGCACATGGGTGATCCCGGCGCGGCGGCGCGCGCGCGCGTCCGATCCGGGGCCGGTCAGGCTCAGCGGCGCGCCGTTCAGCATGACGCTGCCGGTGGCGTGGCGGATGCCGCCCAGCACGTCGAGCAGCTCCGACTGGCCGTTGCCGGCGACGCCGGCGATGCCGACGATCTCGCCCGCCCTGACAGTCAGGTCGATGCCCTTCAGCCGTTCCACTCCCTGGCTGTCGGTGACCCGCAGGCCCTTGACCTCCAGCACCGTCTTGCCGGGCTGGGCGGGTGTCTTGTCGACGCGCAGCAGAACCTTGCGGCCGACCATGCGCTCGGCGAGGTCCTGCGGGCTGGTCTCGGCGGTCTTGACCGTGTCGGTCATCTGGCCGCGGCGCATCACGCTGACCGTGTCGGTGATCTCCATGATCTCGCGCAGCTTGTGGGTGATCAGGATGATCGTCTTGCCCTCGTTTTTCAGCCCGCGCAGGATGCGGAACAGGTGGTCGGCCTCCGCGGGCGTCAGCACGCCGGTCGGCTCGTCGAGGATCAGGATGTTGGCTTCGCGGTAGAGCGCCTTGAGGATCTCCACCCGCTGCTGGTGGCCGACGCTCAGATCCTCGATTTTCGCATCCGGGTTCACGTTCATCTCGTAGTCGCGCGCCAGCTCGGTCAGGTGCTTGCGGGCCTTGCCCAGGGTCGGGCGCAGGAAGGCGCCTTCCTCGGCGCCGAGCACGACGTTTTCCAGGACCGAGAAATTCTCCACCAGCTTGAAATGCTGGAACACCATGCCGATCCCGGCCTTGATGGCGGCCTGGCTGTCGGGGATCGGGGTCTCGCGGCCGTTCACCAGGATCTGGCCGCTATCGGCCTTGTAGAAGCCGTAGAGGATCGACATCAGCGTCGATTTCCCGGCGCCGTTCTCGCCGATGATGCCGTGGATCGTGCCCGGCATGACCTTCAGCGAGATGTCCTTGTTCGCCTGCACCGGGCCGAAGGCCTTGGAGATGCCGCGCAGTTCGATTGCCGGTGCGCCGCTCATTCCAGGAACCCCACGAGACGGTTGACGGTGTTGTCGGCGGCCAGATCGGCCACGTAGAGCCCTTCGCGCACCGGTCCGGCATCGCGCGACAGGATGAAGGCGACGCGGGCATGGGTCTCGTGCTGGTCGACCGGGCCCGCGGGCTCGATCCGGCCGTCCGGCAGCCGGGTCTTGAAGGTGTTGAGGAAGCCGATGAAGGCGGCGCGGTCGGTCAGCGGGCCGCTATGCGGATCGGCATAGTAGAAATCCTCCGAGGTCACTTCGGCGACGATGCGGTAGCGCTCGGCGGAGGAGGGGGCGCCCCAGGCCTCGAGCAGGCGCAGGAGCGGGTGGGTGTCAGCCATGGCGGGCCTCACTCGGAACGTGGGACCGGCGCGCCCGCTGGACGCGCCGGCGGGCATCAGAATGCCGGGCAGCTGCTGTCGGTGGTGTAGTCGTGCACCTCGATCTCGCCGGAGATGATCTTCTCCTTGGTGGCCTCGGCGGTGGCCTTCATCTCGGGAGTGACCAGATCGGCGTTGAACTCGTCCAGCGCCCAGTCCACGCCCTGGTTGGCAAGGCCCATCACCTGCAGGCCAGGCACGAAGCTGTCGGTCTCGCCTTCCTCGAAGATCTGGTAGACCGCGTTGTCGACGCGCTTGAGCATCGAGGTCAGGACCGAGCCGGGATGCAGGTAGTTCTGGTTGCTGTCGACGCCGATCGAATAGATGCCCTCGTCCGCCGCCGCCTGCAGCACGCCGACGCCGGTGCCGCCCGCGGCAGCATAGACCACGTCCGAGCCTTGCGCGATCTGCGCGCGGGTCAGTTCGGCGCCCTTCACCGGGTCGTTCCAGGCTGCAGGCGTGGTGCCGGTCATGTTGACGATGATCTTGGCGTCGGGCTTCACCGCCTTGACGCCCTGGGCATAGCCGCAGGCGAATTTCGAGATCAGCGGCACGTCCATGCCGCCGACGAAGCTGACCGTGTCGGTCTTCGTCGCCATCGCCGCCAGAACGCCGACGAGGAAGCTGCCTTGGTGCTCCTCGAAGACCACCGATTTGACGTTCGGCTGGTCGACCACGCCGTCGATGATCGCGAAGTTCACCTCCGGATAGTCGGGCGCGATCTTGTTCAGGGTGGAGATGTTCATGAAGCCGATGGTGATGACCGGGTTCGCGCCGCTTTCCGCCATGCGCCGCATCGACTGCTCGCGCTGCGCCTCGGACTGGAGCTCGGTCTCCTTGTACCTGCCGCCCTTCTCGGTGATGTAGCGCTGCGCGCCGGTATAGGCGCTTTCGTTGAAGGACTTGTCGAACTTGCCGCCGAGGTCGATGATCAGGCCCGGCTCGGCCAGCGCCGCAGTTGCCGCCATGGCCATTGCGGCACTTGCGCCGAGGAGAGTCTTCATCATGGTCATTGGTCTTCCCCTTGTTGGTCACGGGACCCGAGGCCGCGTGCATCGCGGGCATTCGCACCCGGTTTGAGCCGATAGAGCCGCAGCCCGCCGGGCCGGTCAACCGTTTTCGGGGCGGTGCGTCAGGCTGCCGGGATGCCGTTTCGGGCAGATGCCCTGTTTCAGGGCAGTGCGGGAAGGCCGAGGGTGCGGGCCATCACCAGCGCGTCGATGCGGCGGCCCTCCGGGCTCCGGTAGTATCCCTTGCGGCGCCCGGTTTCCGCATAGCCGCCAGCAAGATAGAGCGCGCGGGCGGCGGCGTTGCCGTCGGCGACCTCGAGAAAGGCGGTCTCCGCGCCGCGGTCCCGCGCAGCGGTTTCGAAGGCCGCGAGCAGGCGGCGGCCGAGGCCCTTGGGCCAACGGGCCGCCGGCGCGCCCGCGGGGAAGCCGCCGGCCGCGGCCCCATGGCCGGACCGGGAGACTGCCCAGCCTGAAAATAGATACCGATGAGAACAACCTTGAAAACCACCGATCCTTCCCGATGGAGAGCGAGCATCCATCATGCGCAAGCGGCTCTGGGTCCGCAACCTGCCGGCTTTCGCCAGCGCGCCGGCGGCGCGCAGAAGCGTTCTCATGAGCGCGGCGATGGCAACCTTTGCGGGTGTCCCAGCCTCGCGGAGCTGGGCGTGCTTGGCCTTGAGGCCAGGGTGCAGCGCATCCCGCAACGGCTTGCCCCCCGCTGATGCAGGCCCTGCCTTTCCCTTGGCCGGAGCCGCGGCTGCAGGGGGGCAAGGCCTGCGGGGCTTGCGGCCTGCGTTCCGTCGCGCCTTCCGGTTTCGGGCGGAATGGTCAGGATCAGCGCCGTGGCGACAGGGCGGGGCCGGGGCGTTCGGACCGGTCCGCGCCAGCGGCACATCCTCCGGCGGGGGGCGCTCCGGTCCTCCGCAGGAGGCAAACCGTCCCCGCGGACAGTTCGAGGAGGGACCGGGCGGAGCCCCACAGGATTTCGCGGGACCGGGCCATGGTGGCGTCTTCGGCGGCCAGCCTGGCAATCCCGGCCTCCAGCTCCGCGCGGGCGGACATCTCGGGGCTGACGAACCAGCCCTGCCGCTCCACCGCCAGCGTCTTCGGGCCGAGCCGGCCGACCAGCCCGGCCAGCGCGGCGGCCGGGTCCTCGCCGTCCTGATAGGCATGGATGTGCTTCAGCCAGGTATTCGCCGCCGCGCCCGTGGTCTCGAGCTGCCGCACAAGCAGATGCGGCGCGCCGGAGGCCGGAACGAGCAGCGCCTGGAAGGCGAAGTAGCCGGCGGTCTGGCGGCCGGTGGCCCAGAAGATGTTCTCGGGCCCGGTCAGCAGCAGCGCGTCGGCCCCGGCGGGCAGGGCGGCCTGCAGCGCAGAAATGCGGGCGGCGAATTCTTCCGCCGGAAAGACGGCTTCGGAGCCGCGCAGGGCGGCGGCGGGGGTTAGGTCTTGCATGTTGTCCTTCCGCCCGGGTCTCAGCGCCCGAGCCAGCCCAGGAAACGGGCCCTTACATTGTCGAAATGGGCAGCCATGGCGGCGCTTGCGGCATCGGCATCGCCGCGGCGGATCGCAGAGATCACGGCGAGATGCTCCTGCGCCTGCTCGGCAAAGCGGTCATGGCTGCGGGTAATGGTGCAGCGCCGGGCGATGACGCGCTGCTCGGCGAGGATGCCCGGCAGGAGGTCGAGCCGCGCGGCGCGCGACACGGCCTCGTGAAAGCGGTCGTCGACCTCCCAGAATGTATCGAAGGCGGTGCTCTTTCCTTCGGCGAAGGGCCGGGTCTCGGTCTCGCAGGCGGCAAGCTCGCCGGTCATGCCGAACCCGGCGGCGCGGGCGGCGGCGGCGCTTTCGAGCGCGCGGCGCAGTTCCGGAGGGCGGAGGTCCGCGCCGACGGGCGGGGCAAGGCGGCAGAGCCTGCGGTCCGTGCGACTGCATGCCTGCAGGGCCGGACGTCAAGGGGGGCGCAGCCGGGACCGGCAGGCGCCGCGCACCGGTTGCGCGCAACGCTTGGCATGACTGCCCAAAAGGTTTACCTAAAATGCACGAAACAACCTTGGCGTGTTTCTCTGGGGCTGCGCGCTCTGGTCTTTCAGGCCATTTCCGGCAAAGCGGAGGACGGCGCATGCGGCATCAGGATCTTTACAAGGGCTTCAATTCAGGCGGCGAATACGAGCTCCTGCCAGGCGGATATCTGGTCTGCCGCATCGACGTGCTGCTGTCGCCGCGCGAACGCTCGGTGGAGTTTCCCGCGGCATTCGCGGGCGTGCCCAGCGTCACCTGCAACATTGACGCCGATCCGGGCGAAGCGGTCATCCTCGGGCGGGTGTCGCGCCATGGAATCATCGGCTGCCGCCTCGATTCGGCCGATTCGGAATCGCGCGCGGTCCTCGGACTCGTGGTCTCCGGCCCGGCCGGATTCGCGCCCTGACGCACCGGCACGGGACGGAGGGACGGAAAGCCTCATTGCGGGCCGGGGACGACGGCGCTAGGCGGGGCCACCGCATTCGCAGGGCGCCGCGTCCTGCGGCCTTTCCGGAGCTTCCGGCGCGGCCGCAGCGCGCAGCGTCCCATTGCCCGTTCAGAGCCGGAGGAAGACATGGGGCTGACATGCGCGGACGTAATGGTTCCGCCCGAAAAGCAGAAGACAATCCACCCGGAGGCGAGCGTCGCCACCGCCTTCAACATGATCAAGTCCAGCCGCGCGCGATTCCTGCCGGTGGTGGACGATGACGGCAGGTATCTCGGCGTGTTCTCGGCGCCGACGCTGCTGAAGCTGATCCTGCCCAAGGCCGCGACCATCGACATGGGGTCGACGGCCTTCTCGGGCAAGCTCGACAACCTGAGATTCTTCAGCCTGTCGAAGGAGGACTTCATCGCCCAGCTCGAGCGGCTGAAGGACGAGAAGGTGCGCGAGAACATGTCGCGCCCGGAGAACATCCCGATCACCGCGCCCGACACGCCGGTGATGGAAGGCATCTTCCTGATCAACAAGTACAAGCGCCACGTCATGCTGGTCGAGCCCGGCACCGGGCGCTTCGTCGGCACGGTCAGCGCGAACTCGCTGCTCGACCAGGTTCTCGGTTCCACGGAAATTCCGGAGTAAGTACACGTGCACGGACAAGTTGACGCCGGAGGACACGCGTTCTCCGTTCCCGCCCTTCTGGGCATCGATCCGCTCTGGATGGCGACCGGCATCCTGATTCTGGTCTATGCCATCCTGATCACCGAGAAGCTCAACCGCGCGATCCTCGCCATGCTCGGCGCCTCGCTGATGGTGATCTTCGGCATCATCAACCAGCAGCAGGCAGTCGCGGGCGTCGATGCCAACACGCTGGCGCTCTTGATCGGGATGATGGTGATCGTGGCGATCACCTCGAAATCGGGCCTGTTCCAGTATGTCGCGATCAAGGCCGCCAAGGTCGTGAATGCCAATCCGACCGGCATCCTGATCATGCTGACGCTGATCACCGCGGTGTTCTCGGCGCTCCTCGACAACGTCACCACGGTTCTGCTGATCGCGCCGATCACGCTCCTGATCACCGATGCGCTGGGGACCAAGGTCTTCCCGTTCTTCATGGCCGAAATCCTGGCCTCGAATGTCGGCGGCACCGCGACGCTGATCGGCGACCCGCCGAACATCCTGATCGGCTCGGCCTCGGGGCTCAGCTTCAACGATTTCGTCGTGAACCTGGCGCCGATCGCCTTCATCTGCCTGATCGTGCTCACCGCGATCATCTATTACGTGAACCGCAAGGCTCTGGCGCAGATCCCGCAATCCGCCTGCGCCAAGATCATGGAATTCGACGAGAAGAGCGCGATCACCGACGTGCGGCTGATGGTCAAGGCGCTGTTCGTTCTGGCGCTGGTGATCCTCGGCTTCACCGTCGGCCACAGCTACGGCATCCAGCCGGGCACCTCGGCGCTGGCGGGCGCCGGCCTGCTGATGCTGCTGGCCTATGCCCGGCAGGATGCGGAACACCAGTCGGAATCGGTGCACCACATCTTCGGCGAGGTCGAATGGGTGACCATCCTGTTCTTCGGCGGCCTCTTCGTCATCGTCGCCGCGGTGGAGCATGTCGGGCTCTTGGCCATGTTCGCGGAGTTCGTGCTGAACGTGACCGACGGCGACCTGATGTGGACTGCCTTCCTGGTGTTCTGGGCCTCGGGCATCCTCTCGGCGATCCTCGACAACATCCCCTTCGTGGCGACGATGATTCCGATGATCCAGGCCACCGGCGACACCTTCGGGCCGGAAAACATCGAGCCGCTCTGGTGGTCGCTGGCGCTCGGCGCCTGTCTCGGCGGCAACGGCACGCTGCTCGGCGCGTCGGCCAACCTGACCGTCGCCGCCTTCGCCGAGAAGGCCAAGCAGCCGATCGGCTTCGTCGCCTTCACCAAATTCGCCTTCCCGATCATGATCCTGACCCTGGTCATGGCGAATATCTACATCTGGCTGCGCTACTTCTGAGCTCTCCAGGAGGTGCCGGGCTCCGGCCCGGCGCCTCCGCCTCACCGCCTGCGGGCGGCGTCCCGTCCGATCCACAGCATCAAGATGGCGGCGATCCGCGCCTGTTCGGCCGCATCGAGCGGGCGGCCCTTCGGGATGCCGTGCCATGTCTCGAGGCAGCCGCGGCAGCAGGTGGCGGTCGCGTGCTGGGCGACGAAGACCGGGTGCGGATCGCAAATGTCGAAGTTAGGGGCGCAGCGTCTCGGCGCCCACCAAGCTCTGCCCGCCGTGACCGACCGCTTTCGCAGATCCACCGCTTGGGCTCCGCCGCGGCGCCGCAAGTCCGCTTCTCGTGGTCGGCCTCACCATGGATTTCGAGCACGGCGCTGTCGTGACCGGCAGGAAAGGGCTGGCAGGAGGCGCTCGAGGTGTCGGGGCTAATCAGCGCGTTCCGCCCACCCCCTCGTGCAGGGTTGTTGTCACCGTCCTTCGATCTGAAACTATGCAGCGAGGCGGGCATGACAGGATGACGAGTGGCCTATTCACAGGAACGAAAGGCGGCGGTTCTCGCGTAGTTGCTGCCGCCGAACAGCATACCCTTGAACCGGCTTTCGGTTGAGGAAGGGATCTCGCGGGGCACGCTCGCGAACTGGCGCGCGGAAGCGCGGGCGAAGGGCAAGCTGCTGCCCGAAGCCGACGCAAATGTCGAAGGGTGGACGTCCAGAGACAAGCTCGCGGCGGTGATCGAGGCCGCCGCGCTGAACGAGACGGAACTGGGGGACTATTGCCGCCGCCGCGGGATATTTCCCGAGCAGATCTCCCTTTGGCGCGAAGCCTGCGCGATGGCGAATGACTGGGACCGGACGGCCTCGGCGCGGATTGCCCGCGAAACGAAGGACGACCGGAAGCGGATCCAGCAGCTCGAGCGCGAGTTGAGGCGCAAGGAGAAGGCTCTGGCGGAAGCCGCGGCGCTGCTGGTCCTGAGAAAAAAGGTGGCGGCGATCTGGGGCCCTGCGGACGGAGAGGACGAATGACCTCTGCTCCCGATCGCCGGAAGATCGCCGGGTTCGTCGACGAGGCAATGGCTGCGGGCGCGTGCCGTTCTGCCGCCTGCGGCGAGCTCGGCCTGCATCCGCAGACGCTGGCCCGATGGCCCGGCTCGGTCGACAGCTCCGCCGCCGGAACCCCGAGCCGCGCGGCCGCCGCCTCGATCAGCATGGCCCGGGCCAGCGCGCCGACGCGGCGCATGGTATCGATGCTCATCCGCATCGACATCGAGCCGCCGGTCAGCCGCAGCCCGTTGCTCAGCACCTTGTACTGGTCGTCGGCGGGCGCGTTCTCGACGGTGAACCGTGCCGGATCGAGATCGAGCTCCTCGCCGACGATCTGGATCATGCCGGTGAAGATGCCCTGCCCGCCCTCGACGAAGGGGCTCATCAGCCGCGCGGTGCCGTCGGGACGGATTTCCAGGAAGGCCGGGATGCGCGTGCCGGGGGCGGCAGAGCCTTCGGCGCGGGCCGCGCCCGCGGGCAGACCGAAGCCGAGGACCAGCGCGCCGGAGGCGACGCCCGCCGCCGACAGGAAGCCGCGGCGCGAGATGTTGACGGGGGCGCCGGACGGGAAGCGGTCCTCTGCGGTCACAGCACGTCCTCCCCGTTGCCCGCCACCTCGTTCACGGCGGCCTTGATGAAATTGTAGGTCCCGCAGCGGCAGAGATTGACCATCGCCGCCTCGACATCCTCGGGGCCCGGATGGCTGTTCGCCTTCAGCAGCGCCGTCGCCGCCATCACCTGGCCCGACTGGCAGTAGCCGCATTGCGGCACCTGGTGCTTGACCCAGGCGGCGACGACCTTCTCTCCGACCGGATCGGTTCCGATCGCTTCGATCGTCGTCACCTCGGCCTCGCCGACGCTGTCGAGCGGCGTCACGCAGGAGCGCACCAGCCGACCGCCGACCATCACCGAGCAGGCGCCGCATTGCGCCAGCCCGCAGCCGTATTTGGTGCCGGTCATCTCCAGATTGTCGCGGAGCACCCAGAGCAGCGGGGTATCGGGGGCGGCATCGACCTCGCGAACGCGGCCGTTCACGGTAAGCTTCACAGTCATTCTTCAATTCCCTTTCCGCGCAACACAGGCCTGCCGCAGCAGGCAGCCTCCGGTCCGGAGGGCGCGGCGAAACGGACTCCCCGGAAGCTCCGCGGGCCGTCCGGCGGGCGGCAGCCCCGCAAGCGGGACCCGCGCCGATTGCCGGACAAGGTCCGGTCACGAAGACTGTGCAAGCACTTAGCGCGGGCAGCGCAGGCGGGACTATCGGCCAGATGCCATGGGAGCCATGCGCAAATTTCATGAATGAAATGCACTTTTCCGTCCTGGAGGCACCCGGAACCCGCGGGATGCCGGCATTCATGAATTCCGCACATGCCAGACAGGAACCGATCCGGCCTAGATCGCCCGCCGGAACGCGCGCAGATCCATGGTCCGCAACAGGGCATCCCGCCCCGTCCCGCCCCGGCGGGCAGACCGCGAAGAAAGGACCCACTCATGACTTCGGATGTCACTTACGATTTCTCCGGCAAGGTCGCGCTTGTCACCGGCGGCGCCTCCGGCATGGGTTATGCCGCGGCCGAGGCCTATCTGGCCGCAGGCGCCAAGGTCGCGCTGGCCGACAACCGCGGCGATGCGCTGGAAGCGGCGGCGGACACGCTGCGCGCCGGCGGCGGCGAGGTGCTGGCCGTGACCTGCGACGTCGCCGAGGAGGCGCAGGTTAAGCATCTGGTCGGGGAAACCGTCCGGACCTTCGGCCGCCTCGATTTCGCCTTCAACAATGCCGGCATCCAGAGCAAGGCGACCGTCCTCGACGAGGTGCCGACCGACGAGCTGGACCTGATCCTCGGGATCAACCTGCGCGGCGTCATGCTCTGCATGAAATACGAGCTGGCGCAGATGGTGAAGGCCGGGCGCGGGTCGATCGTGAACTGCTCTTCGCTCGGCGGGCTGGTCGGCGTGCCGGGCCGCGCGGGCTATCACGCGGCCAAGCACGGCGTGCACGGGCTGACCAAGTCGGTCGCTCTGGAACGTGCCGCCGAGGGCATCCGCGTCAACGCGGTCTGCCCGGGCATCATCGACACCCGCATGGTCGCCGACATGAAGACCGGCGAGACCGCCGTCATGGAGGCCATGATCCAGACCGTGCCGAGCCGCCGCCTGGGCCGCGCCGACGAGGTGGCTGCAGCGGTGATGTGGCTCAGCTCCGACGCCTCGAGCTTCGTGACCGGCGAAACGCTGGCCGTGGATGGCGGCTACACCGCGCAGTAAGCGGCTGCCGCGGACGCGCCCCGCTGCCCGGGGCGCGTCCTGCCTGCGGGATCCCCGCCGGGATCAGCCGGTGCCGCCCGCGCAGCGCGCCTGGCGCAGCCGCTCGATCCTGGCGCCTTCGATCTCGCCATAGGCGAGCCCGTAGAGCTTCATGATCCGGTCGAAGCGCAGCATGTATTCGCATTGGAACGCCGCATCCGAGGGCAGCCATTCGGCCGGCCCCTGCGCGCCCTTGCTGCGGTTCTCGGACGCCTTCACGGCAAACAGGTTGCGCCGGTCATTGGCAAAGGCCCGGCGCTTCTCGCCGGTCCAGGACGCCGCTCCGTGCACATGGGCATAGGCCAGCGGCACCAGATGATCGATGTCCAGATCCTGCGCGTCGAGGAAGACCTGCCCGGTATAGGGGTCCAGCCAGCGGCCGCGCAGCACGGTGCAGCCCGCCGCGTTCCAGGTCACCGCCGCCGTCGACAGATCGGCCAGAAGCTCCTGGCGGGTATTCTGGCAATCCGAATCCTCGTCAATCCAGCCGCCATAGAGGCCGCGGTCATAATCCGGCACCGCAGCGGCGGCTGCCGCCGGTTCCGGCGCATAGCCCGAATAGGCGCGGCCGCTCTGCAGGCAGGTGGCCATGTCCGGCATTTCCCGGAAATCCCGGGTGCGGCCGTACCATGGCGACGACGGATCGTGGCAGATCCCCGAATTGCTGAGCTTGACGACCCCTGCCCCGGCTGCCGCGGGCAGCAGCAGGACAAGAAGCGTGACGAATATTCTGAGCATGGCCCCTCGCTTCCGGCCCGCCTTTTCCGCGGGCGAAGGGCGGCCATTCCAGATAATCCACCGGAGTGAAACATCTCCGGCCGGGAAACCGCCGGGCTGTGGCACGAAGGCGACGGCTGCACGCATTCAAGGGCGATGCGCGGCCCCACCCCGCAACCCTCGCTTGCAAAGACGCCCCGCCCCGGCAGCGGGCCGCGCCGGGACATCCTGACGCCCCGGCTTTCCCCGGGACCGGCAAGGCTCTAGCGTGGCGGTTCCGCCGCCGGCGCGGCTGCCCGGCCGCGGCCGCCGGCTTCTGGACAAGGACACACGCATGACCCGGACCTGCAGATGGGGCATCATGGCCACCGGCCTGATTGCCGATACCTTCGTCAAGGACCTCGCCACCGCCGGCCTGCCCGTCGCCGCGGCCGGATCGCGCTCCCCCGGAAAGGCAGAGGCCTTCGCCGCGGCGCATGGCATCCCCAGGGCGCATGGCAGCTACGAGGCGCTGGCCGCCGATCCCGATGTCGACGTGATCTACATCGCCACGCCGCATCCCTTCCATGCCGGCTGCGCGCGGATCGCGCTGGAGGCCGGCAAGCACGTGCTGGTCGAAAAGCCCTTCGCGATGAATGCCCGCGAGGCGCGCGGGATCGCCGCGCTGGCCGAAGCGAAGGGCCTGTTCGCGATGGAGGCGATGTGGACGCGGTTCCTGCCGCACATGATCCGGCTGCGCGAGATCCTGGCCGAAGGGACGCTGGGCACGATCCGCAGCCTGCGGGCCGACCATTCCCAGGCCCTGCCCGAAGATCCCGGCCACCGGCTGAACAAGATGGAGCTGGGCGGCGGCGCGCTGCTCGATCTCGGGATCTACCCGGTGTCCTTCGCCCTCGACGTGCTGGGCATGCCGCAGGAGATCAAGGCGGTGGCCCGCTTCAAGGAGACCGGCGCCGATGCCGAGGTCGCCGCCGTGATGCGGCACGGCTCGGGCGCGCTGTCGCATCTCATCTGCGCCAGCGACACGGCCGGGCCGAACACCGCGCAGATCATCGGCGACAAGGCGGTGCTGGAGCTCGACGCGATCTGGTACGCGCCCTGCCGCATGCGCGTCGTGGCGCATGACGGCACGGTGCTCGAGACCTTCGACACGCTCCCCGAGGGCCGCGGCATGCAGTTCCAGGCGCTGGCCGTGCAGGAGGCGATCCTGGCGGGCCGCCGGTCCTCCCGCCGCAGCGGCCACCGGGATCGCCGCCTCGCGGACATCCTGCCCGGTGAGAAGGCCGGCCTGCATCTGGTCTCTCCCCCGTTCCCGCGGCTCGGCGGCGGGCCATCCGGAGCAACCCCCGAAGGAGAATGCCGCGGAAGAGGCCGCCGGCCCAGTCACCGTGCAGCGCGATCAGGGGGCTAGGCACATCCGGGAAACTGAACCTCCTTGACGGAGGCCATGCAGGAAGGCTTCGGCGTTCGGCGCATGGCCGCCAGCTGTCATTCCCGGGTCTCTTCGTGCCTCCCCAGCCGTATTTGCGCGATGAGGCCATCGAAGGCGCAGAGGAAGACCTCCATGGCGGCGGCTGGGCTCCCGGGATCGGGCCTGCGGTCCGGACCCCATTCCAGCCTGCCGTGCAAGAGCCAGACCGTCAGAGGCGAATGCCACGTCCCCGCACACGACCGGCAGCGGATCGCGGCCCGGCGCAACGACTGCACCCGTCATCGCCCCAACTCGAGCCTCGACCGGCTCCCCCGATCGGGGCATCATCAATGGGCGTTGTTGCACAAAGATGCTCCGGGATTCACTCGCAGGTCGTCGTCGGTGGCCTGGGCCGACGGGATGTCCGCGGCATCGAGCAGGTCCACGAGCCCCGCCGCCGCCGCGCCGATGTCGCCGACCATCCGCAGGCTCGGCCGGTCGAGCCGCGGCGTCTCCAGCGTGTCGGGCAGGATCTGCACGATCCGCTTGCCGCGCAGATAGGCGCCCTCCTCGGTGGTGTGCTTGCTGAGGCTGGCGCCGAAGGCGAGGATGCAGTCCGAACGCATGATCGTCTCGGTCGCCGCCGGATGGCTCAGCCCGCCGCAGATGCCCAGATCGAAGGGATGGCCGCGGAACAGGCCCTGCGCCTTCAGCGTGGTGCAGAGCGGCGCGCCGATCCGGTCGGCAAGCCGCACCAGAGCCTCGCGATGGCCGATGGCGCCGCGCCCGGCCAGGATCAGCGGCCGGCGTGCCGAAGCCAGCATCCCCGCCGCATCCATCAGGTCGTCCTCGCGCCCTGCGGGGGGCCGGTGTCCGCCTCCGGCGGGGACACGGGGCGCCGGACCGTTTCCGTCTCCGCCTCTCCAGGGAAGGACGGCCCGCCGCCGGCTGAACCGCGGCGGGGTTCGCGCGGCGCACAGCCCCCTGCACATCATCGCCATCAGACGTCTCAGGCTGGTTCCACGGACCCAGGCCCATGTCGCCAAACGCGTGGCTGCAGCGCAGCCTGCGCGACGGGCGGCGCAAGACGGATGTCGAGGCGGTCGCCATTGCCGCCCGGACCAATCGCGCGTCAATGGCAACTCCGCGCCATGGTGTTCAACCGCCTCTGCGCGCCGGACAGCAAGCTCGGCTGCCTGCGCGATCCGCTCGGCCATCGCCATGCGCGGCCAGGGGCCCGTGTCGAAGGCGCGGCGAGCCGCCGCTACGGCACGGTCCACGTCGGCCGGGGCGGCCGCGGCAATCCTGGCGATCACCTCTTCGGTGAAAGGCGAAACCACGGAGATCCGCTCGCCTCCCGACGGGAGATGCCATTCCCCGCCGACAAAGAGGGCATTGTCATGCGCGTTCCAAACCATCGGCAGATGTCTCCTCAAATCTCGCGGTCCGGGCCCGGCCGTGATGTGCCGTTGCGCCCCTGCCTCGACGGCACATCACGTGGCCATCGCCGGAAGCGGCACAGGCGCGCTGCGCCCGATATCCGGTCCCGCCCATGACTGCATCCATTTCCGCCGCCTGGCGAGGCCCGGGCCGCAGATTCTCCGGTCTCATAGGAGACACCTATCCCCTTTCGAGGTCCGGCCATTGCCAGGTGCCCCAGTCCCAATCTCCCCATCCAGAAAACCTTTGGAACCCCGACGCAAAACTTCGGATCTCCGCCTCCATTTCAGAGCGCCCGGCCCGCCGTTTCCAAAAAACTTGCAGATAAAACCTCTTCCGCGCCCAGGCTCGACCCGCGTCCCTCTGCCAGCGCCACACAGTTCGCCCTCTAAATGTTCACATCTAACCAATTGTTATTTCGTTATTTTAAAATATTCCGGACGTGTAGCGGCGGTCCGGGGCCGCGGGCGGAGACGACCCGCGATCCGGGCCGGACCAGACAGCCCATCGGTTTTCCTTGACCAGCCATAGGCTTCCGCGGCGCCCGCGAAAATTGACGAAGAGGGGGCGGTCCGTGGTTAATTGGGTCCAGACGAAGCGATGCCGGACGCTTGGCATTGCCGAATGAAAAGACCGATGGGCGAGAGAATGAAAACAAGCATAGTTGGCCTGGGACAGACGGAGTTTTCAAAGAATTCCGGACGAAGCGAGCTGAAGCTTGCCACCGAGGCGATCCTGGCCGCGCTGGAGGATGCGGGGCTGGAGGTCGACGACATCGACGGCCTGGTCCGCTACACATGGGATCACACCAGCGAGGCGACGATCGTCAATGCGCTCGGCATCAAGGCGCTGAAATACTACGGCGAGACCGAATTCGGCGGCGTCAATTGCTGCGGGGCGGTGGCTCAGGCCTCGGCCGCGATCGAGGCGGGGCTCGCGTCCTGCGTGGTGTTCTACCGGGCGCTGAACGCGCGCTCCGGCGTCCGCTTCGGCCGTGGCGAACGGGTGCTCGAAGAGGTCGATGGCGGCCTCGTCACGCGCCAGCCCGAGCCCCCGGGCGACATCTATTCCGCACCCTTCGGTTTGCTCGTCCCCGGCCAGCACCACGCGCTCTATGCCCAGGCCTATGCCGGTCATTACGGGCTCGATACCGAGGCGATGACCGAAATGCTGGGCGCGATCGCGGTGACCCAGCGCGGCTATGCCAACGGCAATCCCCGGGCGCTGCTGCATGACCGCACGCTGTCGATGGAGGAATACCGCGCGGGCCGGGTGATTAGCACGCCGCTCAGGATCTACGATTACTGCCTCGAGACCGACGGGGCGATGGCGATGGTCATCGTTTCGCGGGAACGGGCGCGCAGCCTCGGCGCCAAGGCGGTCGACGTCCTGGCCGCCGGGCAGCACATCTTCCCCGGCTCGGTGCCGATGTACCTCTATGCCGCCGACACCCACAGCTTGGCACCCGAAGCCGTCGGCCGCGAGCTCTTCGGCAAGGCCGGGCTCTCGGCCTCCGACATCGACTTGGCGATGATCTACGACGCCACCTCGATGATGGTGCCGATCGCGCTGGAAGACTTCGGCCTGATCGGCCGCGGCGAGGCGCATGGTTTCTTCACCTCCGGTGGCCACGGCCCGGGCGGGACGCTGCCGGTCAACACCCATGGGGGGCTCCTGTCCGAGGGGTATTTCCACGGGCTCAACACGATCGCCGAGGGGGTCCGCCAGCTTCGCGGCGAGTCCCACAACCAGGTCTCGGCGGAAACCGCACTCGTCACCCTCCGCGGGGCAAGCTCAATGGTTCTGGGACGCGCATGACTGTTATCCGACCCTCCGACGACTATCTCGACCAGCCGTTCTGGACGCATCTCGCCGCCGGAACGCTGCATCTGAGCAGCTGCGAAGACTGCGGCAAGGCACATCATCCGCCCTCGCCGATCTGCCCGCATTGCCGGTCGTTCAACACCGGCTGGAAACCCGCCTCGGGGCGGGCAACGCTGAAATCCTTCACCGAGGTCCGCCATCCGGTGCACACGCTTCTGGAGCCGGCCGTGCCCTATGTGGTGACGCTGGTCGAGCTGGAGGAAGGCGTCCGCATGGTCAGCGGCCTGCCGCCCGGCCAAGAGGCCGAGCTGCGCGTCGGCATGGCCCTCGAATGCACGGTGATCCGCCACGATCCGCGCTTCGCCCTGCCCTACTTCCTGCCCGCCCCCGCGGCAGGGCACCCCGACACCGCCTGAGCCCGCCGCGCCGCGCGCCATCTTGCAGAGGTCCCCATGCAGAACAACAGACCCCTCAAGGGGATCCGGGTGCTCGATCTCGGATCCTTCATTGCCGGCCCCTATGCGGCCGAAATCCTCGCCATGCTCGGTGCCGAAGTGGTCAAGGTCGAGCCGACCCATGGCGGCGACCCGTTCCGCCGCGGCGAAGGCATCGGCAGCCCGTATTTCGTCCAGGCCAATGCCGGCAAGAAGAGCCTTGCCGTCAACCTCAAGGCCCCCGAGGGCTGCGCGCTGGTCAAGTCGCTTCTGCCGCGCTTCGACGTCTTCATCGAGAACAGCCGTCCCGGCGTGATGGAGCGGCTCGGCCTCGGACCCGAGGTGGTGCGCGGCATCAACCCGTCGATCGTCTATGCCTCGGCCTCGGGCTTCGGCGATGGCGGCCCGTGGCGCGACCGCGCCGCCTATGACACGATCGGCCTGTCGATGAGCGGCTTCCTGTCGCTGATGAGCGACGAAAACCGCAACCAGCTGGCGGGGACCTGCATCGGCGATCTCACGACAGGGCTGGTCTGCGCGCTCGGCATCGCCTCCGCCTTGGTCGGCCGCGAGCTCGATCCGCAGCGCGGCGGCTCCGAGCTTAAGACCTCGCTGCTCGAAGCGATGTCGACCATGACCGTCGACGCACTGACCCAGATGTTCGAGACCGGCGAGCGGCCGCACCGCGAAAGCCGCCACCCGGCGGCGAACAGCTTCTGCGTCAAGACCTCGGACGGCAGCTGGATGACCGTCCACCTGTCCTCGCCGCAGAAATTCTGGATCGCGTTCCTTGCGGCGATGGACAACCCGGAATTCGGCGAGGACCCGCGCTTTGCCACCTATCCTGACCGGCGCGCCAACTATTTCGCGCTGCGCCCGCTCGTGGAAGCGGAATTCCTGCGCCATGACCGCGCCGAATGGGAGCGCCGCCTGGTCGCGGCGGACGTGCCCTTCGCGCCGGTTGTCACCATCGACGCGCTGCCCGGCAACGAGCAGATGCAGTGGCTCGACATGTTCGAACCCGCCCGCCCGGACGGCCAGCGCCTCTTGCGCGCGCCCTGGCGGATCAACGGCGAGCGGCCCGGCAAGCCGGACGATGCCCCCGATATCGGCGCCCATACGCGGGAGATCGCGATGGAAGTGCTCGATGCCCAGACGATCGAGGCGCTGGTCGCGCGCGGCGTGCTGGCCCAAGCCTGAAGCGGAAGACGGAAGAAGAGACGATGACGAAAACTCCGGTATGGCTGAGCGCCGAAGAGGCGCTGACGCGGGTGGGCAGCGGCATGTCCGTGCTGTTCCCGCATCTCAGCGCCGAGCCGCTGGCGCTGACCCGCGCCCTGTGGTCCCGGGCCGAAAGCCTCGAGCGGCTGACGGTCTGCAGCGGCATGCTGCTGTCGGGCTACGGGTTCCTGTCCTCCCCGGCGGCGCCGAAGGTGACCTTCAAGACCTGGTTCCTGCCCGGCACGCTGCTGCGCAAGACCACCGGCGACGTGAAGGCCGAGTACCTGCCGATGACCTGGGCGCAAACCGCGCGCTATCTCGACGAGACGCCCTTCGATGTCGGGCTGATCCAAGTCTCGCCCGCCGACGCTGACGGCTGTTACAGCGTCGGACTGAACAGCACCGTCGTGCAGTCGATCCTGCGCCGCGCGAAGCTAGTGATCGCGCAGGTCAACCCGAAGGTGCCGCGCACCCGCGGCCCGTCGCAGATCGATCCGGCGCAGATCGACATCCTGGTCGAGGCCGAGGAGCCGCTGGCCGAGTTCCCGAACCGGCCCGGCGACGACATCGACGAGACCATCGGCCGCCAGATCGCCGGGCTGATCCCCGACGGCGCGGCGGTCAGCTTCGGGGTCGGCGGCATCCCGCTGGCCGCCGCCGAGGCGCTGATCGCGCGCGGCGCGCGCGGGCTGCGGCCGTTCAACACCCTGACCGACCCGGTGATGAAGCTGATCGAGGCGGGCTGCGCCGCGGACGGCCTGCCCAAGGCCCATGCCGGCGACATCTTCGGCTCGCAGGCACTCTATGACTGGGTGCACGAGAATGACGCGGTCGCCATGACCGAGGCGCTGCAGACCCACACGGTCGAGAGCTTCGTCGGCCGCAGCCCGGTGGCATCGGTCAATTCAGGGCTGGAGATCGACCTCTACGGCCAGGTCAACGCGGAAACCATCGGCGGCCGCCAGTCCGGTGCGATGGGCGGCCTCGTCGATTTCGCGATCTCCGGCCAGCTCGCCGACAGCACCTTCATCCTCGGGCTGCGTTCGCGCACCAACAAGGGCAAGGCGCGGATCGTGCGGCGGCTCGACGGCGACATCGTCTCGGTCTCGCGCACCTTCGTCGAGACGGTGGTGACCGAACACGGCGTGGCCTCGCTGCGCAACAAGACGGTCCGCGAGCGCGCCCGCGCCATCGCGGCCATCGCCCACCCCGACGACCGCGCCGCGCTGCTGGCCGAAGCGGAGACCCTGGCATGAGCAGCGCGGTCCTGGAGGAGAAGACCATGACGGACAGCCCGAAACCCGGCCGCAGCCCCCGCAAGGTGATCATCACCTGCGCGGTGACCGGTTCGATCCACACGCCCTCGATGTCGCCCCACCTGCCGGTGACGCCCGAGCAGATCTCGGATGCCGCCATCGGTGCCGCCGAGGCGGGCGCGGCGATCATCCACCTGCATGCCAGGAACCCGGTGACCGGGGTGCCGGACCAGTCGGTCGAGGCCTACACGAACATCCTGCCGGTCATCAAGCAGCGCACGGATGCGGTGCTGAACATCACCACCGGCGGCTCGACCACGATGACCACCGAGGAACGGCTGGCCCCGGCTCTGACCTACCGCCCCGAGGTCGCCTCGCTCAACATGGGCTCGATGAATTTCGGCCTGTTCCCGATGCTGGCGCGGATGACCGGGTTCAAGCATGACTGGGAACGCGACTATCTCGAGGGCTCGAAGCACCGGATCTTCAAGAACACCTTCGAGGATATCGAGATGATCCTGACCCGCTGCGCCGATAACGGCACGCGGTTCGAAGTGGAATGCTACGATATCGGCCATCTCTATACCTGCGCGCATTTCGCCGATCGCGGGCTGATCAAGCCGCCCTTCTTCATCCAGAGCGTCTTCGGCATCCTCGGCGGCATCGGCCAGCATCCCGAGGACGTGATGCACATGAAGCGCACCGCCGACCGCCTGTTCGGCGACGACTACCAGTGGTCGGTGATCGGCGCGGGCAAGGGCCAGACCCAGATCGCGCTCCAGTCGGTGATGCTCGGCGGCAATGTCCGCGTCGGGCTCGAGGACTCGCTGTGGCTGCGCAAGGGCCGGATGGCCGAAAGCAATGCCGAGCAGGTCGCCGCCGCGCGCCGGATGATCGAGGATCTCGGGCTCGAGGTCGCGACCCCGGACGAAGCGCGCGAGATGCTCAAGTTGAAGGGCGGGCATGATGTCAACTTCTGAGGATATCCTGCTGAGCCGCGAGGAAGACGGCATCCTGCGGCTGACGCTGAACCGCCCCGAGCGGCGCAACGCGCTGAACGAGGCGCTGATCCTGGCGCTGACCGAGGCCTTCGCCGCGGCGTCCCGCAGCCCTTCGGTGCAGGTGATCGTGCTCTCGGCCACCGGCGACAAGGCGTTCTGCGCCGGGGCGGATCTGAACCCGAATGCCGGAACCTTCGGCTTCGACTATGCCTCGCCGACCACCGCATATGCCGAGCTGATGCGCCAGGCGCGGCGCGGCACGGTGCCAGTGATCGGCCGGATCAACGGGCATTGCCTGGCCGGCGGCATGGGGCTCTTGGCGATCTGCGACATGGCGGTGGCCGCCCCGACCGCAAAATTCGGCCTCCCCGAGGTCAAGGTCGGGGTCTTCCCGATGCAGGTCGCCGCGCTGCTCATGCCGCTGATGTCCGCCCGGAAATTCGCCGAGATGTGCTATACCGGCGAATTCCTCGACGCAGCGGAGGCGCAGGCGGCCGGGCTGGTCAACTACGTGGCCGATCCCGCCGGGCTCGACGCCCGCGTCGACAGGCTGGCTGCGACGGTGGCGGCGCGCTCGCCCACCGCGATCCGCCGCGGCAAGCATGCGCTCAACGCCATGGCCGGCATGACCCCGGAACAGGCGATCGCCTACATGGAGGCGCAGATCGGCCTCATGCCCATGACCGAGGACGCGCAGGAAGGCATGGCCGCCTTCGCCGCGAAGCGTGCGCCGGTCTGGACCGGCAAGTGACGGAGAGACCGGCATGAGCGACATCCCCGCCCGCATCCACATCGTCGAGGAAGGCCCGCGCGAGGGCTTCCAGGCCGAGCCGCCCGGCGTGCCCACCGCCGACAAGATCCGACTGATCGAGGCGCTGGCCGCGACCGGCGTGCCCGAAATCGACTGCGCCTCCTTCGTCAACCCGAAAGTGCTGCCGCAGATGGCGGATGCCCTCGGGATCGCCGAAGGCATCCGCCGCGCACCTGGCGTGACCTACAGCTGCATGTGGCTGAACGACAAGGGCTTCCTGCAGGCCGCGGAAAGCGGGCTGAACCTGCCCGCGCTGACCAGCGGCAGCGCCTCGGACACCTTCCTCGAGCGCAACAACCGACGCAGCCCCGAGGCCCAGCTCGAGGGCCAGCGCAAGCTGCGCGCGCTCTATGACGCCCACGGCCTCGGCAGCGGCCCGGTCTATCTCTTCACCGCTTTCGGCTGCAACTACGAGGGCGAGATTCCGCATGAGAAGGTTCTGGCGCGCGCCGCCGACCTGGTCGGGCTCTGCGAAGAGGCCGGATCGCCGCCCTCCTGCATCTATCTCTGCGACACGATCGGCGCCGCCGATCCCGGGCTGGTCCGCCGCCTCGTCGGCGCGGTCCGCGACCGCTGGCCGGACTATCCGGTGGCGCTGCACCTGCACGACACCCGCGGGCTCGGCATCGCCAATGCCATGGCGGGGCTGGAGCTGGGCGTGGCGCGCTTCGACGCTGATCGACCTGGTCGCGGAGCTGGGGGACGCGCTGCAGATCGGCTTCGACCGGCATTCCGACGGCGAGGCGATGCTGGCCCATTCGCCGCGCGCGATGGCGGATATCCGCGAGGAGGCCGCCGCCAGCGCGGCGGAATACGGCGTTGCGGCCGAGGTGCTGGAGCCCGGCGCGCTTGCGGAACGGGGACTGGCGGCACGCAGCATGCATGGCGGTCTCCATCTGCGGCTGGGCTTCGGGCTGAACCCGCGGAAATACGTCACCGGGCTGGCCCGCGGCTGCCTGGCAGCGGGCGTGCGGATCCATGGCGGATCGCCGGTCATCCGGATCTCCCGCGGGCACGGCGGCTATCTGCTGGAGACCCCGGCGGGCCGGCTCCGGGCAAGGCGGCTGGTGCTGGCGACGAACGGCTATGCCTCGGACGACCTGCCGGACTGGATGCGGGCGCGGTTCCTGCCGGTGCAGTCCTCGGTGCTGGTGACCCGGCCAATCACCCGAGCCGAGCGACAGGCGCAGGGCTGGACCTCGGACCTGATGGCCTATGACAGCCGCCACCTGCTGCACTATTTCCGCATGCTTCCCGAAGGGCGGTTCCTTTTCGGCATGCGCGGCGGCATCCGCTGGACCCCGGCGACCCACCGGTCGATCCGGGCGAAGATGCGCGCGGATTTCGAGGCGATGTTCCCGGAATGGCAAGCGGTGGAGACGCCGTTCTTCTGGTCGGGGCTTGCGAACCTGACGCGGCGGCTGGTGCCCTATGTCGGGCCCCTCGGCGACTGGCCCGGCGCGGTGGCGGCCTTCGGCTATCACGGCAACGGCGTTGCGATGGCCAGCTGGTCGGGAAGCCAGGCGGCGAAGCTTCTACTGGGCGAGGCCGATGACCTGCCCGGATTTGTCCGCCTGCCGCCGAAACGCTTCGAGCTGGGGCGGTGCCGCCGGCTGGCGCTGGCTGGGGCCTATCTCTGGTACGGGCTGCTCGACCGGCGCTGAGACTCCCTCTCCCCTCGGGGGAGAGGGTTGGGGTGAGGGGCGCCCTTTGGCGCGGTTGCGCGCCGCCGCCGCCCTGCCTAGCGTCATGGCATGAGCACAGCCTATTTCGCCCACCCGTCCGGTCTCGCCCATGTCACCCCGCCCGGCCATCCCGAGCAGGTGGCCCGGCTGCAGGCCATCGCCGCCGTGATCGACACGCCCCGCTATGACGCGCTGATCCGGACCGAACCGCCGGTCGCAGCCGATGAGGATATCCGGCGCTGCCATCCGCAGGCCTATATCGACCGGATCGCGGGGGCGATCCCCGGGGCGGGCTGGGCGGCGCTCGACGGCGACACGCATCTCTGCCCCGCGTCGATGGAGGCGGCGCGGCGCGGGGTGGGCGGCTGCCTGAAGGCTGTGGACATGGTCCTGGCGGGCGAGGTGAAGAACGCCTTCGCCGCGATGCGGCCGCCCGGGCATCATGCGGAAACCGAAACGGCGATGGGCTTCTGTCTCTTCGGCAACGCTGCCATCGCGGCGAAACATGCGCTCGACCATCATGGTCTGTCCCGCGTCGCGGTGGTCGATTTCGACGTGCATCACGGCAACGGCACGCAGGATCTGCTGTGGGACGAGGCACGGGCGCTCTTCGTCTCGACCCACCAGATGCCGCTCTTTCCCGGCACCGGGGCGCATACCGAGCGCGGCGCGCATGGCCAGATCGTCAATGTCCCGCTTCCGCCCGGCTCCGATGGCAGCCTGATGCGGCGGATCACCGACGAGGTGATCCTCCCGGCGCTGGAGCGGCATGCGCCCGAGCTGATCATCGTCTCGGCCGGGTTCGACGCCCATCGCGCGGACCCGCTGGCCAGCCTCGACTGGGAGACGGAAGATTTCGCCTGGATCACCGAACGGCTCTGCGATGCGGCAGACGCGCTTTGCGGCGGCCGGCTGGTCTCGACACTGGAGGGCGGGTATGATTTGGCTGCCCTCGCCGCCTCCGTGGCGGCGCATGTCGATGTTCTGATCAAGCGGGGCGGTTGAATGGCCGAGAAGAAAGTCACCGAGATGAGCTTCGAGGAGGCGATGGCGGCGCTCGAGTCGGTCGTCAGCCAGCTGGAGCAGGGCGAGGTCGGTCTGGAGGACTCGATCAAGCTCTACGAACGCGGCGCCGAGCTGAAGGCGCATTGCGAGACCAAGCTGAAGCAGGCCGAGGAAAAGGTCGCGGCGATCACGCTGGACCGCAACGGAGAGCCCGCCGGGCTGAAGCCGGTCGAGGGCCTCTGATCCATGGGCATGGCGCGGCTCGGCCCGGTGGCCGATGCGGTCCGCTCGCGGCTGCTCGAGGCAATCGCGGCGGAACCGGCGAGCGTGATCCGCGACGGCATGGCCTATGCCTGCCAGGGCGGCAAGGGGCTGCGCGGGTTCCTCGTGGTGGAATCGGCGCGGCTTCACGGGGTCGCGGGCGCGGAGCAGGCCGGTGCGGCGGTCGAGGCGCTGCATGCCTACTCGCTGGTCCATGACGACCTGCCCTCCATGGACGATGACGACCTGCGCCGCGGCCAGCCGACCGTCCATGTCAAATGGGACGAGGCGACGGCGGTTCTCGTCGGCGACGCGCTGCAGACCCTGGCCTTCCGGCTTCTGGCCGATCCCGGCGCCTCTGCAGACCCGGCGGTCCGGGCCGATCTGGTGCTGTCGCTGGCCGAGGCTTCGGGCGCCGGCGGCATGGTGCTGGGCCAGGCGCAGGACATCGCCGCGGAAACCCGGCGCTGTGGCCCGCTTGGCGGCAGCGCGCGCGCCCCGGCGGACAAGGTCCGGTCGGCCGCCGCTCCGGGGCCGCGTTTTCCGTCATCCGGCGGACTGGCGGTTCCTGATCCTGTGAACGGAACGGGGCGAGGCCGATCCGTGCCAATGTTCCGTCTGCGGAAGCAGCCGGGTGGCCTTGCGATCAAGGATGCCTGCGCCGGCGAGGCGCCGGATGACGCATCCGCAAAGGTCACTCCATCGGTCCGGCTGTCCGCAGGCCCTCCACGCCGGGCCGCGGGACGCGATCCGACCCGGGGCCGATGCGGAGGCGCGGCGCTGCTGAGCCCGGGCGCCGGCGGCTCGGGCATGCCGCTTGCCCTGCTCAAGTTAACCTCTCAAAGCAACTTGCGAGATGCAACTCAGAGCTGCCGTTCTGCCGCTACATCAAGAATTCCGGAGTGCGACACTAGCCGAACCGCCAAGCGTATATGGGGGACCATCCATGTGCAGAACGCTTTTCGCCGACGTGGTTCCCTCGTTCCTTCCCGGCAGCCCGCCCTTCGGCGTGCCGTCCGTAACGGACAGTCCTCCCGACATCCCGGAGCCGCCGCCGGAGGAACCGCGCGACAGCCGGGGGCTTTCGGAACAGGCGCCGGACGCCGCCGTCCTGCCCGACGGGCCGGAGCCCTGCCCGGAGGACCGCCCGGACAGTCCCGCCGATGCCGTTGCCCTGGCGGCGGAGATGCGCGCGCTGACGGTTCCGGCCGGCGCGGTGGCCGGGGCGGGGCTGGCCTTCGGCTTCGTCGCGCTGCTGTCCTTCGGCGCCGGAAGCGGGCCCGACCGCATCATCCTGGCCGGGATCGCGGGATCACCATCACCCCGAAGACCCGCCGCAGCGCCTCGTGGCGGCGGCGGATCTCCTCCGCGCCGGGATAGAGCCGGTCGACCTCGGCAAAGGCGGGCTCGAGGATCGGCAGCGCCATCAGGTCGTCTTCGGTGAAGAGACCGGCGCGCAGACCGTCGAGCAGGTCGTGATTGGTATAGGCGATATCGTCCGACAGCGCCGCGACCTGCGCCTCGGCGCTGGCATGGGTGGCCAGCTCCAGGTCGTGCTGGGCATTGTAGGTCGCCAGCGCCGCGGGCACCGCGCCCAGCACCGGCCCGTTATGCTTGGCGATCCCCTCGAGGCATTCCCAGGTCAGGTTCAGCCCGTCGAAGGCGGCGTATTGCGTTTCCAGCCGGGTGACGATGCGGATCGCCTGGGCATTGTGGTCGAAACCGCCGTAGGGCGCCATGCAGTCATGCAGCGCGTCCTCGCCGGTATGGCCGAAGGGCGTGTGGCCGAGGTCATGCGCCAGCGCCACCGCCTCGGTCAGGTCGCTGTTGAGCCCCAGCGCCCGCGCGATGGTCCGCGCGACCTGCGCCACCTCGATCGAATGGGTCAGCCGGGTGCGGTAGTAGTCGCCCTCGTGCTCGACGAAGACCTGCGTCTTGTGCTTGAGCCGCCGGAAGGCGTTGCAATGGATGATGCGGTCGCGGTCGCGCTGGTAGGGCGAACGGAATCCGCTTTCCTCCTCGGGGTGGAGGCGGCCCCTCAGCCGCTCCGGGTCGCTCGCATAGGGCTGGCACATGGCGTGCTGCTNTTCTTGTCTGTGGCCNTGTCCTTCACATATATTGCCTGATCTGAGCTTCCAAGAGNCGGAGAGCGCCCCCATGGATCTGACCCTGCCCCCGAAAGTGACCGAGCGCGCCTTCCTGCGCCTCGCCGAGATCAATGCCTCTGCGGCCGACCAGNAAGGCCCTGCGCGTCGCGGTCGAAGGCGGCGGCTGCTCGGGCTTCCAATACGAGATCACGCTCGACGAGCCCGGCGAGGGCGACCTGGTGCTCGAAGGCCAGGGCCAGAAGGTCGTGGTCGACGAGGTCTCCCTGCCCTTCCTGTCGAATGCGGTGATCGATTTCTCCGAGGAGCTGATCGGCGCGCGCTTCGTGATCGAGAACCCGAATGCCGCCTCGTCCTGCGGCTGCGGCACCAGCTTCTCGATGTGATCCCGGCCGGACGGGCCCGCCTGCGGCCCGCCCGGCTCCGGACGCTCAGCGTTCGCTGAGCAGGACCTGGCGGCGCTCGCTGTCTTCGCGCAGGTAGTTGAGCGCCCGCCGCGCCAGCGGCACCGCCCCCCAGAGTTCCGGCGCGGGTTTCTCGCGCTGATGCCGCTGGCAGTCCTCGATCCAGGGTTCGACGAAGGACACCCCGGCTTCGGCGACCCGCTCCAGGTCGCGCTCGAAATCGCCCGCGATATGCGCGAAGATCCCCTTCGGCATCGGCATCTTGGCCGAGGCGGCGATCACCCGCGGATCGTCCTTCCCGGCCTCGGGCAATGCGACCGGGTCGAGCCCGAGGAACGCCTGCACCTCGTCGAAGAACGGCTGCGGCCGGTTGCGGATATCCTCGAAATTCGCCANCCAGCGACTTCTCCCGGCCGAAATGCCGGAACATGTTCTCGACCGCATCGCCGTAGAGGCTGCTCGGCACCAGCTGNGTGATGGTCGGCGANAGGTGCGCNAGCGTCTGCGTGCTCCAGACCTTGANAGCGCAGNGATCTCGCGGGTGCCCTCGGCATGGAACTTCATGTGCGACCAGAGCCGGTCCATCGGATTGCGCAGGATGATCATCGCGCGCGTGTCCTCGGCCATCGACGCCATGTGGCGGAACCCGTCCTCGCGCGCCAGGAAGCTGGTGGTCGAGAAGTCGACGCCGTACTGGTCGTCGGGAAGACCGTCGAACAGGCTGCGGTACCAGTCGTCGTTGATCGGCCCCTTGAGATAGGGCTTGTACCATTCCAGCGCCTGCAGGAAGCCCCGGTAGCGCCGGGAGCTGACGCCGTCCGGCGCCCAGTTGGCCTCCATCTCTGCATCCCAGGGGCTGCCGTAGCTGTCCGGGTCGGTCAGGGTCGNCGCGGCCGAGATCGCTGTCGGGCGGCACGAANGCGGGCGCGGCGGCAATGCANCCGCCAGNGCTGTTGAGNCCGCGCCGAGTCGGNTCAGCCGGTCGACCCCGCCATACTGGCGCAGGACATAGTGCAGCTCCTTGCGCGGGATCCGGAAAATCCCCGGGTTGCGCACCAGAGCCGAATGAAGCCAGGTCGTGCCGCCTTTGCTAACTCCCAGACAATAAAGAAACNTTTTTCANCGTCCGNAATTCCGCCCGTTTGNGGTTGTTTCCCGAAACTTATCCGATCGGCACGCGGNCCTTCCACAACAGGACCGGAACTGGGGCGCCNTTGACACGNGGGGGGCCGCTCGTCCGACTTGCNGCGGGAGGCCGNCAAGAGGACAGCACCGATGAAGATCGCCACATTCAACATCAACGGGATCAAGGCGCGGCTGCCCGCGCTGCTCGACTGGCTCGACGAGGCCCAGCCGGACGTGGCGGTGCTCCAGGAACTGAAATCGGTCGACGAGGGCGTGCCGCACGAGCCCTTCGAGGAGCGCGGCTACCGGATCGAGACCCACGGACAGAAAAGCTTCAACGGCGTCGCGATCCTGTCGAAGCTTCCGTTGGAGGACGTCACCCGCGGCCTGCCCGGCGACGACAGCGACGAACAGGCGCGCTGGATCGAAGCGACGGTGATCGGCGAGCGCGCGGTGCGGGTCTGCGGGCTCTACCTGCCGAACGGCAATCCGGTGCCGGGGCCGAAATACGACTACAAGCTGGCCTGGCTCGACCGCATGGAGGCACGGGTCAAGGACCTGCTCGCGCTGGAGGAGCCGGTGCTCTTCGCGGGCGACTACAACATCATCCCGCAGCCCGAGGATGCCGCCCGCCCCGAGGCCTGGACCAATGACGCGCTGTTCCTGCCCGAGACCCGCCGCGCCTGGCGGCGCCTGCTGTCCCTGGGGCTGACCGATGCCATCCGCGCCGTGCATCCCCACCGCCCGCCGGCCGAGCGGCTGCGCGATTTCAGCTTCTGGGACTACCAGGCCGGGGCCTGGGACCGCGACAACGGCATCCGCATCGACCACCTGCTGCTCAGCCCGCAGGCCGCGGACCTGGTCTCGGATGTCATCGGCACCAGCTGCGAGCTGCTGGCCGCGCTTGCGCCCGGATCGGTCGAGGACATCCGCGCCGCCGGCGCGCCGGTGGTGCAGTTTTCGGCGCGGACCTGGAACGACCTGAAGGAAATCCGCGCCTTCCTGTTCCAGCGGATGTACCATGCGGCGCCGGTGATGAAGAAGCGCGAGGAGGCCGATCACGTGATTCGCGATCTCTTCCCGCTCTACATGTCCCATCCCGACCTGCTGCCCGAGCGCTGGCATGCGCGCGCGCTGGTCGCGCAGGAAGCCCGCCTGGCGCGGATGGTGGCCGATTACGTCGCGGGCATGACCGACCGCTATGCGCTGCAGGCGCACCGGGAACACTGCGCCGAACCTCTTAAATATCTCTAGCCCCCCTGATCGCGCTGCACGGTGACAGGGCCGGCGGCCTCTTCCGCGGCATTCTCCTTCGGGGGGTGCTCCGGATGACCCGGCGCCGAGCCTCGGGAACGGGGGAGAGACCAGATGCAGGCTGGCGGCCTGTCCCGGGCCGGCCCCCTCGGAGCAGTCCAGCGGCGCCGGCGCCCGGCGCGGCGGCATCACGAAGGCAGGCAGCGGGCTTGCCCGGGGCGGCAGGCGGCCAGCGCGGCGATGTTCGCCTCGAACCAGCCGCGCCAGGTGCCGCCGCCGAAATCGCGCGCCCGCCGGAGCACCGCGCCGGCACTGAGATTCTCGCCCTGCACGTTGCGGCGGTGCTGGCGGTAGGACATGCAGGGCTCGGGGTCGTAGAGGATGCGGCCGCCGGCCCCGGTCACCATCAGGTAGCACCACCAGTCGTGATAGGGCACGTCCTGGCGCCCGGCCGCCCGCATCAGCCGGTGCGCCGCCGGGTTCATGACGATCGTGTTGCCGGCCACCACGTTCTGCACCAGCGCATTGCCGAAGGCGAAGTGCCGGTGCAGCCGCGACGGCCCGAGCGGCCGCAGGCCGTCATCGGTCAGCATCGTCCGCCCGCAGGCCAGCGCCGGGACCTCGGGATCGGTTTCCGCCAGGAGCGCCATCGCGCGCTCGAGCTTCCGCGGATACCAGACATCGTCCTGGTCGCTCAGCGCGACATGGCCCGGCGCCTGGGTGCCGTCGCAGACGAGGTTGAGGAAATTTGCGGCGAAGCCCCGGCGCGGCCCGGCAAGGATCCGCGGCGGCCGGCCCGCGGGGTCGCGGAACCGGGCGGCGATCTCCAGGGTGGCGTCCTCCGAGCCGTCATCGCCGATCACGAGCGACCAGTTCCGGTGCGTCTGCGCGGAAAAGCTGTCGAGCTGCTCGCCGAGATGCGCTGCCCCGTTGTAGCTGCAGAGCAGGATCGTGATCTCTTCCATCAGGTCTTCCGTTTGCGCCAGTCCGGGCGTGTTATGGCGGATTTCCCGCATGCGGCAAGGGAGGGAATTGCTCCGCAGTCCCCGGAGGTGTACCTCTATCGCCAAGTTACGTGCGGGGTCGAGATGGCATATGGTGTCCCAAATCCGCTTCCTCTGGCGACCCGGCTCCGCGCCATCGCCCGGGAGGAGGGAGCGCGCGCCGCTCTGGGACGGGTCGCGAATTACGGCCGCATCCGGCTGGCCCAGACCTCGGTCGGCAAGGCGGTGGGATTCGGCGCCGCCGCCCGTTCGGTCTATGCGCTGGGGCCGACCTGGCAGCACCTGGCCCGGAACGGCGTGTTCTTCGGCGGCGACCGCAGCACCGCGCGGCGCCATCTGGCGGTGATCGCCGAGGCCAGCCTGCCGCAATGCACCCGCTACCGCGTCGACCAGATGAGCGGCCTGGCCGCCGCCTGCGGCATGGGATTCGCCGCCGCCGACCACCGCGACGAGGCGGAATCGCTGACCGCGCTGCAGATGGCCAGCCATGTGATGCTCTACCGGCTGGAGCCGGGGCCGCGGACCTGGATGTATCTCTACGAGGCGCGGCGGCTGGGGCTGCCGGTGCTCTACGATCTCGACGACCCGCTGTTCTCCGTGCCTGCGATTACCGGCTCGCAGGTCAGCCTGCCCGAGATCCTGACCCGGCATTTCGCCGATGCCGCGCCGGGGATCCTCGCGGTGATGGGGGCTTGCGACGCGATCAGCGTGTCGACGCCCGCGCTGATCGAGGCGGTCAGCGCCTTCCTGCCGCGCCCGGTCTTCCTGCGCCGCAACTATGCCGATGCCGACATGCTGGCCGATCTGTCCGCCGCTGCGCCGGTCCGCGGCGGTCCTGGGCTGACGCTGGCGCTGGCCAGCGGGTCCGACGGGCGGATGGGCGATCTCGCCGTGGCGCGCCCGGCGATCGAACGCTTCCTCGCGGCCGATCCGGCGCGGCGGCTGATCCTGATCGGCCACGGGCTGGAGCAGACTGCCGGGCTCGACCCGGCNCAGGACTATCCGGCCTATCTGGCGCAGCTTGCCGAGGCCGATGCGGTGCTGGTGCCGCTGGCCGACGATCCCTTCAACCTGTGCAAGAGCGCGGTGCGCGTCTTCGATGCGGCGGCGGCCGGGCGGCCGGTCATCGCCAGTCCGGTGGGCGACCTGCCGGCCGCCGTGCGACCCCGACCGCCAGACCGCCGAAATCCATATCCGCGTCGCCCTGATGAACCGCTTCAACGCTACCTCAGATGGGGAAATGGGCATCACGTCCTGACGCCGATTTTGTAACAATGCCCGTCGCATTTATCCTTTTGAAATTACTTCGGAAAAGATAGTCTCCGCGCGTACGCCGCCTGCATCAAAACTGGGAGGCCGCTACGGGGCCTGCGTCGCCAGCCGCCCGCTTCTTGCGCTTGCCCGCCGGGCGGGCGGCTGGCGACGCTCCCGCATCTGTTCCGGCAGGAGGATCACGGAATGAAGCTGTTCATTGCCCTCGACGTCCCGCGCGAAGACGGCGGCCGACCTGCCCGGCGAACATGGCGGGATCGTCAGGAAGGCGGGGGCCGCCAGCGATCCGGAGGCGCTGGCGAAACTCGCGGAAGGGCCCGGTCGACCTCGATCCCCAGCAGGCGGACGCGATCCGAGCCCTCGCAGGCAACGGCAATGCGCAGGTCGGTCATGCGGAGCCCTGCAGCCAGAACGTCCGTGCAGTCGCGGACCGCAATGCCGACGTCCCGGGCATAGCCGTCCAGCGCGAAATGCCGTTCCAGATCGGGAGCCTCGGGATCGACACCCTCCCCGGCCGCCGGAATGTAGCCGGTGAAGGCCGCGTCGGAGACAACCAGATCGCGGCACCCGGTCAGGCCGAGCTGGACCTTGTCCATCCGGCCGCGATGCTCGACGAACCCGGCCGTCGCGAAATCCACGCCGGTGATCGCCATGTTGCCGACCCCATCGAGATGCAAGTTCCGGGCGAAGACCGCACGCCTGGCCGGGTCAGCCGATGTCAGAACCATTCCGCGGGAAAAGCTGCGGTCTGCGAGGCGGACATGGCCGTACTGTCCGGGCGCCAGAAGCAGGCGGCTGCCGTCCGGCGCGCTGCGAAACGCTTCTTCGAGTTCCGCAGCGCTGGCCACGGTGCGCTCCGGGACCGGCTCGGCCCGGGCTCCTGCAGCGATGCCGAGAACCGGAAAGGCCGCAAGGGAGACGAGCAGCCTGCGGCGGGCGGGACGGAAGGGCTGCGTCATGCACCCTGCTCCACCAATGCGCTTTCGCGGGCATCGGCATCGGCAAAGCGGCCATAGGCTCCGACCTCGATGCCCTCGCGCAGGATCTTCGCCGGGTTGCCCGCGACGACGCAGCCCGGCGGAACCGACTTCGTCACTACCGACCCCGCCCCCACAACGCAGCCGTCGCCGATCTCCACCCCGGGCAGGATCAGGCTCGATCCGCCGATGAAGCAGTTCCGGCCGATGCGGGTATGCAGGTAGAGCCCGCGGGTGCGGTCATGGCACAGGATGCGGGACTCGAAGGCGACATAGGAATTCTCGCCGACATGCACCCCTTGGGGATAGGTCTTGTCGAATTTCGCCGACATGGAGAACTGGCAGCTCGGATGCAGGTCCATCTTCCAGATGCGCGTGTAGTACCAGCGCATCGTGTCGATGACGACCCTGCGCAGACCGAGGAAGCGGCGCAGGCCGCCCTTCCTGATCTTCTTGTAGACGGGCGCCTCCGCAGAGGCAGCGTTTACCTGATCCATGACCGGAACCTTGTGACAGACCGCGCCGGGACAGCGCGCAACTCGGAGCGCAAAGTCTAGCCGGAGCCGACCGAAGCGTCACCCCCCTGCCCGGACCGGATGGGGATGCCGGGTTCGTGCCCCCCTCGCCTCGCCCCGGCGACGGACCCCGTGTTTCGCGCGCGAAACACGGAACCGCCTGACCCGGCTGCCTGTCAGTCATCCCGCGCCCGTTTCGCGCAATAGGCCACGAAGGCGCGCCGCGGGCTCCTGATCCGCGGGCGGCCCGAAGCGGCCCAGTAGCGGCGCCAATCCGCCTCCAATGCATGCACGTCCCAGCCCGGCGCCACCTCGCGGGCCGCGTCATGCGCCTCCGGCGGCAGCACGGGCCCGGCCGCGGCCGCCCCTTCGAAAACGTCCCGCGGACGCACCACGACCAAGTCACCCTCCGCCACCTCCAACGTGTAGTCGGGCAGCCCGTCTCCGGCGGCAATGTCGCGGACCATCTTGCGGAACACGCGCAGCGGCGAAGAGGACCCCGACTTGGAGCAGAGCACCGCCATCGAGATCTGCCAGCGCGGCTGCTGGCCGCAATGCTTGCGCGCGAGTTCGTAGATGCGCCGCTCCAGCGGCTTTCGCAGCGAAAAATACTCCGCGCTCAGCGTCAGCACCGACCGCGCCAGCACCGCCCGGTAGAGCCAGTCCGACAGCGTCACCGATACCGACACCATCCGCCCAGAGCGGGTGCGGCGCACGATCTGCCAGGACTCGATCAGGCCGAAGCCGCTGGTCGTGGTCACCTCGCCGGTCGGGACATTGGTGGTGATGCGGGTGCCCGCCAGCCGCTCGAAAGCATCCCGCAGCCGCCGGTAGCCGTCCCCCGAGGTTTCACGCCCGCAGGAGATCAGCAGGTCATGCGCGGTCAGCTCCGGCTGGCCCTGTTCCGGCCGCTGGCCGCGCCGGTCCGGGTCAGCTTTGCCGATACCGGCGCGGGCCTGCGCATCGGCATCGCCATGGCCGAGCCCGACCTGCCCAGCGAGCCGCATATCGGCGCCTTCGACGTCGCCTTCGTCACCGAGATCTGCCNCGCCGGGTGCAGATGCCGGTCGCGCCCGCCGAGCGCAGCGACTACGAATCCTGGCTCGGCTGCCCGGTCACCGTCGCACCCGAGATCGCGCTGGAAATTTCGGCCGAGGATGCCGCCCGGCCGCTGCTGCCGCAGCGGGACGAGATGATGCGCGGCGCCGAGCAGACGCTAGTTCCGGCGGGATCCGCACGCGGCGCGCGCAGAGCCGCCGCAACCCCGGCCCGGCGCCGCGCTTGCAGCCCATGCACGCTGCGCAAGTGCCGGGATCACCTGGCTGCTCGCGGGCAACCTGTCCCGGAGGCCTTCCCGCGGATATCCTCGGGACGGCGGACCGCCACGTCCGGAAATGATATGCCGGTAGCCGGAGCCGCGGCCCGGTTCCAGCTGCCCACGGCCGGAGTCCGAAACGGCCCGTTCCCAGCTCCCCCGCAGTTTTGCCGAAGATGTCCTGCCCTCAAGCGGGACCGGTGGAGCCGCGTGCGATGAAGGTGCTTTCGGACACATGCGACCGTGTCTCCGGAGCAGTTCCGGACAGGAGCCGGGTCAGGGCCTCCGCGGCTTGCCGACCCTGTGCCATTGCGTCCTGCCGGATCGTCGACAGGGCGGGATGCATATGCGCGGCGAAGGGCAGATCGTCGAATCCCACCACCGAGAGGTCGCCCGGAACCGCCCGGCCTTCCGCCGCCGCCCCGCCGATCGCGCCGAGGGCGATCGTGTCGTTGCCCGCGAAGACCGCCGTCAGGTCGGGACGCCGCGCCAGCAGCGCCCGTGCTGCGGCATGGCCGCTTTCCGCGCTGAATTCGGCATGTTCGACCGCATCCGCATCGAGGCCCAGCCCGCGGTCCGCCAGCAGCGCCGCCAGCATCCCGGTCCGCGCATCCGATGCCGGGAAGCCCGCTGGAGAAAACGGGATGCAGCCGATCCGCCTGTGTCCCAGCGAGACGACATGGTCGACGGCCTGGGCCATCGACGTGCCGATCCGGGTCGAGACCGACACCTCGCCCGGCAGGCCGGTCGACCCGATCATCACCGCGGGAAACCCGCTTTCGATCAGCGCGCGCAGTTCGGCATCCTGCGGATCGGGGCTGAGCACCAGGAGCCCGTCGATGCGCCGCGACAGCACGAGGCCGGCATAGGGATTGCCCTTCTGCGCGGGATCGAAAGTTTCGAGCAGCAGATGGTAGCCGCCCCGCCGGAGCACCTCGCCCACCCCGGCAAAGAGCAGCGGGATATAGCCGTCGACAGCCAGCGACTTCGCCTCGGTCGCCAGGAAGCCCACCGTCTTCGTCGTGCCCTTGCGCAGCATCAGCGCCGCCGAGTTCGGCTTGTAGCCGAGCGCCAGCGCCGCCTCCTGCACCTTCCGCCGGGTTTCCTCGCTGAGGCTGACCGAATTGGAGCCGTTGAGCACATGCGAAACCGTCGACCGGGCGACCCCGGCCAGCTTCGCGACGTCGTGACTGGTGATCGACTTTGCTGACATGCCGGGAGCCTACCCAGAAAACACGTGTTAGTCGAGGATTTATCGTTGACACGACTCGGCGGCGGCGACATGTCTGGCTGCATTGCTGACACGTGTTAGCAAGCCGGAAGGGCGAGAGGACGGCGCCCTGGCTGACGACAACGGGAGGATTGCCATGAGTGGTCAAATCGACGCTCCGCCACGGCGGCGCGCCGGGCGGATGCTGCCGCGGATGACGGCGCTGCGCCGCAGGGAAGCGCTGACCGGATATCTGTTCATCCTGCCGGCCGGGATCGGGCTGCTGGCCTTCTTCGTGCTGCCGACGCTGCGCGCCGCGCAAATCAGCCTGACGCACTGGAACCTGATGCGCCCGGCCAAATGGGCGGGGTTCGAGAACTACGCGCGGCTCTGGGCCGATGCGCAGTTCTGGGACTCGATGTGGATCACGCTGTGCTACGTGCTCTACAACATCCCGGTGCAGACCGCGCTGGGGCTGCTGATCGCCGTGCTGGCCGACCGGCTGGCGAAATCGGTGGCGCTGCGCGCGGTGATCATCGCGCCCTACCTGATCTCCAACGTGGTCGCGGGCCTGGTCTGGCTCTTGATGCTCGATCCGCTGATCGGCATGACCAACAGCTTCCTCGGCCTCCTTGGCCTCGCGCCGCAGGGCTTCCTCAGTTCGCCCGACCAGTCGCTGATCTCGGTCGCGGCCATCTCGATCTGGCGGCATGCCGGGTTCACCGCGCTGCTCTTCTATGCCGGGCTTCAGGCCATCCCGAAGGACCTCTACGAGGCCGCGCGGCTCGACGGCGCCTCCGAGGCCGCGATGTTCCGCCTGATCACCCTGCCGCTGCTGCGCCCGGTGCTGGTCTTCGTGCTGGTCACCAGCATCGTGGGATCGTTCCAGGTGTTCGACGTGATCGCCGTGACGACCCAGGGCGGCCCCGCCGGAAGCACCCGCGCCGTGCTGTGGTACATCTACGAAAATGCCTTCCAGTTCAGCCGCATGGGCTATGCCTCGGCGATGTCCATGGTGCTCTTCGCGATCCTTGTCCTCGTCACGCTGGCGCAGATGCGCCTCCTGCGCGGCGACCGTTCGGACCTCGGGTGAGGAGCCTGCCGATGACCGTTTCCCCCCGCCTCCGCCGCCTCTCGGGACAGGCCGTTCTGGGCCTTGTCTGCCTCATCTCGCTGCTGCCGGTCTGGATGGTGCTCAAGACCGCGGTCACCTTGCCCGCCGACATCTTCGCCACCGCGGACAAGCTGTGGCCCGCCTCGATCACCTTCGGCAATTTCCTGCGCGTGCTGGGACTGCCGAGCGAGGTGGCGCCGCCCGCCAATGCCGGGGCCGCGATCAGCTTCGGGCTCGCGCCGCCCACCACCGTGATCTACACTGCGCTGCTGGTCTCGGGACAGCTCTTCTTTTCGTCGCTGGCCGCCTATGCCTTCGCGCGGCTGCGCTTTCCGGGGCGCGACGCGATCTTCTACAGCTTCATCGCCGCGACGATGATCCCGTCGATCGTGCTGTTCATCCCGAACTTCATCCTGATCCGCCAGCTCGGGCTGCTGAACACCTTCGCCGGCATGGTGGCGCCCAACATCCTGATGCTGCCCTTCGCGGTGTTCTTCCTGCGCCAGTTCTTCCTGACCACGCCGAAGGAACTGGAAGAGGCCGCGCGGCTCGACGGGCTGAACTGGTTCCGCATCTACTGGCATGTCGCTCTGCCGCTGCAGCGCGGGCCGATGGCGACGCTGGCGATCCTGCTGTCGATCCAGGCCTGGAACGACTTCTTCTGGCCATTCCTGACCGGCCAGGACGAAAGCGTGCAGGTCATGGCCGTGGCGCTGGCCCAGTACCAGAGCCAGACCGGCCAGGGCCAGCCCGACTGGACCGGCCTGATGGCGGCGGTGATGCTGTCGATCATCCCGGTGCTGATCCTGCTGGTGTTCTTCGGCCGCCGCATCGTCGAGTCGCTGCAGACCAGCGGCATGAAATGACCCCATCGTTGCACAAGGGAGAGAGAACGATGAAAGCCCTGATCCCGGCCCTGATCTCCGGCACCCTGCTGTCCGCGGCAGCCCATGCCGAGGTGGCGGTCGATTACTGGATGTGGGACAGCCAGCAGGCCCCGGTCTACCGCAAATGTGCCGACCTCTTCGAGGCGGAGCATCCCGGCGTGAAGATCGCGATCACCCAGACCGGCTGGAACCAGTACTGGACCGCGCTGCAGACCGCCTTCCTGTCGGGCGACGCTCCGGATGTCTTCGTGAACCATGCGACGCGGCTGCCGGAATTCGCCGCCAACGGCCTCTTGGCCAACCTGGCCCCGCGGATTGACGCCGCAGGCTACGATCTCGGCGGCTTCCATCCCGGGCTCGTCGAAACCTGGTCGAAGGAGGGCGCGGTCTACGGGCTTCCGAAGGATTGGGCGACGGTCGCGCTGGCCTATGATGCCGGGAAGCTCGCCGCGGCCGGGCTGTCGCCCGAAGACCTCGCCGATCTCGACTGGTCGCCCGAAGATGGCGGCAGTTTCCAGCAGGCCATCGCCCGGATGACCGTGGATGCCGCGGGCACCCGCGGCAACGAGCCCGGCTTCGACGGCAGCAAGGTCGCGACCTACGGCCTGGTGTCAAACCCGTTCAGCCCGCATGGCGAGACCGAATGGAGCTATCTGGCCGGCAGCACCGGCTGGCGCTTCATCGACGCGCCCTGGGCGGAAAGCTACAATTTCGACGATCCGCGCCTGGCCGCGACTCTGGCCTGGTTCCGCGACCTCGCGCGCGGGCATCACTACATGCCGACGGCCGAGCAGACCGGCAAGCTCGGCGGCGAGACCCTGATGTTCTCGGGCAAGGGAGCGATGTCGGTGATCGGCTCCTGGCAGGCCGGGCTCTATGCCCAGTCCATGCCCTCGGTCCGCTTCGCCCCGATCCCGGCCGGGCCCGAGGGCCGCAGCTCGATGTTCAACGGGCTGGCGGACTCGGTCTGGAGCGGCAGCGGCAACCCGGACGAGGCCTGGGCCTGGACCGCGTTCCTGGGCTCCGACGCCTGCCAATCTGTCGTCGCGGAGTCCGGTATCGTCTTTCCCGCGCGCGAGGCGCTGACCGAAGACGCGCTGCGCGCCTTCGAGGCAAAGGGCATCGACATGTCCGCCTTCGTCGCCGTCGCCACGCCGGAAACCACCTTCCCCTTCCCGGTCACCGACTACGGCAACGAGATCTCGGCCATCGTCCGCGACGCGCTCGACCGGCTGATGCTGGGCCAGGGCGATGCGGACGAAATCCTCGCCGGGGCCGATGCCGAGATAGACCGGCTGTTCTGATCCCCTCCCGCCCGGCGGCAGGCCCGCCGGGTTCCCTTCCTGCGCAGCCCCCTGCCCGGTCCGTCCGGCGCCGGTCCGGCCGCTGCGCCCCTGCGAAAGCGAGTCCAACCATGTCCGGTCTTGAATTGACCCAGCTGCAAAAGAGCTACGGCGCGACCCAGGTGATCCACGGCGTGGATCTGACGGTGGAGCCGGGCGAGTTCTGCGTCTTCGTCGGCCCCTCGGGCTGCGGGAAATCCACGTTGCTGCGGATGATCGCGGGGCTCGAGGACATCTCCGGCGGCACCCTGTCGATCGGCGGCGCCCCGATGAACGAGGTCGACCCGTCGAAGCGCGGCGTCGCCATGGTGTTCCAGTCCTATGCGCTCTACCCGCACATGACCGTGCGCGAGAACATGGGCTTCGGCCTGCGCTTCGAGCGCGTGCCGAAGGACCAGATCAAGCGACGCGTCGATGAGGCCGCCGAGGTCCTGGAGCTGTCGCACCTTCTCGACCGCAAGCCCAAGGCGCTCTCGGGCGGCCAGCGCCAGCGCGTCGCCATCGGCCGCGCCATCGTCCGCAAGCCCGAAGTCTTCCTGTTCGACGAGCCGCTGTCGAACCTCGATGCCGAGCTGCGCGGCACGATGCGGGTGGAAATCGCCCGTCTGCACAAGGAGATCGGCGCAACCATCGTCTACGTGACCCATGACCAGGTCGAGGCGATGACGCTGGCCGACAAGATCGTCGTGCTGCGCGCGGGCCAGGTGGAACAGGCCGGCACGCCGCTCGACCTCTATGACGATCCGGACAATGCCTTCATCGCCGGCTTCATCGGCAGCCCGCAGATGAACATGCTCGGTGCCACGGTCGAGGCCGCCGATGGCGGCCGCGTGCGGCTGCGGCTGGACGGGATTGCCGCCGAGCCGTTCGAGATGCCGCTGGCCGCGCCGCCCGCCCCCGGCGACCGGGTCACGCTGGGCATCCGCCCCGAACACCTGTCGACCACCGGAGCGGTGCGGATGGACCTGGTGCTGGAGATCGTCGAGCATCTGGGCAGCGAGTCCCTGGTCCATGCAAGAAGCGGCACGGGGCCGCGGCTGGTGATGCGCCTGCCCGACAGCCGCGGATTGCGCACGGGCCTGCCGGTCGCGGCCGGGTTCGATCCGGCCCGCGCCTTCCTCTTCGATGCCGATGGCCGACGGCTGCGCTGATGGCCCCGATCCCCATCGCCCTTCTCGGCGCCGGCAAGATGCCATCAGCGCGCGGTCGGCATCCTGCCAGCGGCGGAACAGCAGCAGCCCCTCGGCGGCGCGCAGCTGCTCGCCGATCTCGCGGTAGCGCGCGGCCTGCTTGGCCTGGCGGTTGAGCTGGCCGAGCTGCGAGGCGAGCTGGTCGATCACGTCATCGACGCGTTCCAGGTTCTGCTCGGTCGAGCGGAGCTTCAGCTCGGCCTCGTGGCGGCGCTGGTAGAGGCCGGAAATCCCGGCGGCTTCCTCCAGCACGCGGCGGCGGTTCTTGGGCTTGGCGTTGATCAGCTCGCTGATCTGGCCCTGGCGCACCAGCGCGGGCGAGGTCGCCCCGGTCGAGGCATCGGCAAACAGCATCTGGATGTCGCGGGCGCGCACATCCTTGCCGTTGGCCTTGTAGGCGGAGCCGGCATCGCGGGTGATCCGGCGGACGACCTCCACCAGGTCGCGGTCGTTCAGCGTCGGCGGCGCCAGCCGGTCCGAATTGTCGATCTGGAGCGTGACTTCGGCGAAGTTGCGGGCGTTGCGGGTGGCTGCGCCGGCGAAGATCACGTCCTCCATGCCGCCGCCGCGCACCGCCGAGGGGCGGGTCTCGCCCATCACCCAGCGCAGCGCCTCCAGAAGGTTCGATTTGCCGCAGCCATTGGGACCCACCACGCCGGTCAGTCCGGGCGCGATCACCAGATCGGTCGGATCCACGAAGCTCTTGAACCCGTTGAGTCGGAGTCGCGTGAACTGCACCTTGGTCCCTTTCCGAGATTCCGCCCCGGATGATCGGGGCTTCGCTGCCGCAAGTCAACGGCAATGCGAATATGTTGGCCGTCGGGAACCGGACTCTTACCAGATATGGAGAGAAAGTCGACATCTTGGGAGTCCCGGAATGCCGACTTTAGTTGTGAACAAACGAAGTTGAGATCGTATACGATTTGGAGTATCCACGGAGTTGTCCCCAGGGGGAGAGTGCCCGGAACAAGTAGCGAGACCGACCCGATGAACATGATGCGAACCTTTATACAGCAAGGACTTGCAGGCGTTGAGATGACACATGGACCGTCAAATGGCCTGTCCGTAAGGGTCGAATCCCCGCTCGATTCTACCGGAGTTATGCTCATCCGGGAGAGTCAAGCGGCGCTTCTCGAACACACCGCCGAAGACGAGATTTTCTCGCTCGATCCTGCCGGGCTTGCCGCTCCGGACGTCACCTTCCTGGTCGCCCGCCTGAACGGCATGCCGGTCGGTTGCGTGGCGCTGGTCGACATGGGCGGCTACGGCGAAATCAAGCGGCTCTTCGTGCGCACCGGCGCCCGCGGCCACGGCATTGCCGATGCGCTGATGGCGGAGGCCGAGGGCCATGCAGCCGACCTGGAGCTGCCGGAGATCCGGCTGGAAAGCAGCACCGACCTGGCGGCGGCGGAGCGGTTCTACCGGCGGCTCGGCTATGCGGATTGCGCGCCTTTCGGCGGCTATCCGGTGCTGCCGCACAGCCTGTTCCTGTCGCGCAGGCTGGTCGCCTAGAGCGCATTGACGCGGGGCCGGTGGGTCAGCACCGGCCGGATGGTCTGCGGCGGCGTGCCGGGGCAGTCGAGATAGGCCTCGGCCAGCGACCAGTCGCCATAGAGCGTGCCGGGCAGGACCTTGCACCCCGAGGCGGCCTCGATCGCCTGCAGCGCCCGCGACAGCATCGCCATCCGGTCGGGGTGGCGTTCATGCGAGATCCGCGTCGCCTCGGCCCGCGTGCCGGTATAGCTGACCAGGAAGACCGATCCGCCGACCTCGACCTCTGCCGATTGCCCGCCATGCAGCGGCAGGGAATGCGGCGCGCAGGCTGCGAGGCCCAGGGCGGCCAGTCCCGCGAATGATCTCTGTGACATGGGGGTGTGCTCCGCCGCGATGGGCGGATTTCGCCGGAAACTGGTTAACAAACCGTTTCCGGCGGAGGGCGCCCGGGGCATCCCCGGGCCGCCGGATCAGCCGCGCCGGTTCAGCTCGGCAGTCAGCTTGGAGAGGCTGCCGCCCTGCTGGTCGAGCAGCGAGGTGATCTCGGTCCGTTCGGTGGTCAGCAGGTTGACCCCCTCGAGGATCACGTTGAACACCTTGCCCGAGCGGTCGGAGACGTGGAAATCCACGGCCACGGCGGCCTGGCCCTTCGGCTTGGCGCGGGCCGAGACGATCACCGCGCGCTTGTCGGTGCGGGCGCCGCGGACCTCGATGTCGCCGCCGATGAATTCGCGGAAACGGGCGCCGTACTTCTTCGACAGGTAGCCGCGGAACGCCGCCGAATAGCTCGACAGCTCGCTGGACGAGGCCGAGCGGGCCGCCGGACCGAGCGCGAAGCGCGCGATCACGTCCATGTCGGCATACTTGTTCATCAGCTTCTCGAAGGCCTGGTACATCTGGGCCTCGGAGCGGCCCGAGTTGATGGTCTTCTCGATATCCGCGGCCATGTCGCGGACGAACGCGACGGCCTGATCCTCGGTCAGGGCCAGGGCAGGGGCCGAAAATGCGGCCAGGGCAGCCGATCCGGTCAGCCCGGCCAGGACCGCGCGGCGGGAAAGGTCATTCACCGTAAAGCTCCTCGTAGGGGTCGAGTACGCCCCCATCTTCTGCATCCCCCGAAGAGGACATTCCAAGTTCGAACCGCCGGGCATCCAGGTAGACGACCCGCGAGGTGGCGTAGCTGTCGGCGCTGTTGTCCAGAACGTCGTTCAGCGTTTCCCTGTATGTATAGCGGTAGCCGGCATATTCACCCACTGTCGACGACGGCGGATAGTAACTTTCCGGTGGGGTGAGCACGTAGGCCAGCGGATTGGTGACCAGATCGACGATGTCGCCGGCAAGATCCCGCTGGGTGGACGGACCGAAGAAGGGCACGGCCAGGTAGGCGCCTTCGCCGACGCCCCAGACATGCAGCGTCTCGCCGAAATCGGCGTCGCGGGATTCGATGCCCAGATCGGTTGCCGGGTCGAGGATGCCCAGGAGCCCGAAGGTGGCATTGGTCGCGAAGCGGAAGCCGTTGTGCAGCGCGTCCTCGACCTTGCCCTGCAGCAGGTCATTGACGATCCGGCGGGGCAGGTCGGTGAATTCCGAGAAATTGTCGACGCCGCGGCGGACCGGCTGCGGCAGCACCGTGCCGTAGGTGTTCGACACCGGCCGGTACAGGCTCCGGTCGACGGCCTTGTTGAAATTGTGGATGCGGCGGTTGGTCTGCTCGTAAGGGTCGTTGAATTCCCCCGGCCCGGCAGGGTTCCCGGTCGTGCAGCCCGCGACACCCAGGAGCACAAGGGCGGAGACCGGCAGCCAACTCGTAAACTTCAACTTCCGCGCAATCGAAGGCCGGACATCTCCGTCTTGGATGGGCTTCACGTTGCACCTCAATCTGTTCTTCGCACTTTGGAACACATAGTATAGGACCGGCACGAAAGCCATCGCGCCAATTGACATACATGGCCCGACCCGGTCCGGATTCCGCGGATTGCGCAAAGACGACGAGGAAACGCAATGGAACGAAGCAAGGAGCAGGGCCTGAAGGAGCTTCGCGCGGCGCGGGCCGAAAGCAACGGGTTGTTTGCGTTTGTCGGCATTTTCAGCGTTTTCGTGAACCTCCTGATGCTCACCGGCCCGCTCTTCATGCTGCAGGTCTATGACCGGGTGCTTGGCAGCCGCTCCGAGGCGACGCTGGTCGCGCTCGCGGCGCTGGTGGCGTTCCTCTACCTGATGATGGGCATTCTCGACTATGTCCGCGGCCGGGTGCTGGCGAGGATCGGCGCGCGGTTCCAGGCCAAGCTCGACCGCCGGGTGTTCGCGGCGGCGCTCGAGGATGCCGCGACCAAGGACCGAGGCGCTGCCGCGGCCGGGGTGCGCGACCTCGAAACCGTGCAGCGCTTCCTCGCCTCGCCGATCCTCGGCTCGCTCTTCGACCTGCCTTTCACGCCGGTCTTCGTCGCCGGCATCTTCTTCTTCCACCCCTGGCTGGGGGTGATGGCGCTCGGCGGCGGGGCCATCCTGGTCTTCCTGACCTTCCTCAACCAGCGCAGCACCAAGGCGCCGCAGCTGGCGGCCAGCCAGGCCGCCGCGACCGCGGACATGATGTCGGAACGGCGAAAAGCGATGCCGGCATGGTCCAGGCGCTGGGGATGCGCGGCGCCGCCTTCACCCGCTGGCAGCAGATCCGCGGCAAGTCTCTGGGCCTGTCGCTGCGCGCCGCCGATGCGGCCGGCAGCTTCACCGCCGCGACCAAGACCTTCCGGCTGTTCCTGCAATCGGCGATGCTCGGCCTCGGCGCCTATCTGGTGCTGCAGATGGAAATGACCGCCGGGGCGATGATCGCGGGCTCGATCCTGCTGGGCCGGGCGCTGGCGCCGATCGAGATGGCGGTCGGGCAGTGGTCGCTGGTGCAGTCCACGATGAAGAGCTGGGACAATCTGGCCGACCTGCTGGGCCGGGTTCCGCCGCCGCAGCCGCGCACCCAGCTGCCGCGGCCGCGGGCGCTGCTCGACGTGCAGCAGGCGACGGTGATTCCGCCGGCCGCGACGCTGGCCCCGGTGACCGAACTGGAAACCGGCGCCGCGCCCGCCGGGCTGGCGGTCGGCGGCGGGCTGCTGGCCTCGGCGGATCGCGACGGCGACATGGTATCGGTCTTCGACCTCGGCTCGCTGGAGCTTCTCCACCGCATCCCGGTGGGAGAACGGCCCTTCGGCCTCGCCTTCGCCCCGGACGGACGGCTCTTCGCCGGCAATGTCGGCAGCAACGATGTCAGCGTGCTCGACGCCCGCGAGGGCATCGCCCTGGCCACCGTCCCGGTCGGCGAGCGCCCCTATGGCATCGCCTTCGCCCTCGGCCGTGCCTTCGTCACCAACCAGTATGCCGACAGCGTCAGCGTCATCGACCTGGCCACGCTGGAGCCGGTCGCGACCATCGACGTCGGCGAATACCCCGAGGGCATCGACATCGCGGGCAGCACCGTGGTCGTCGCCAACTGGTTCGAGAACACCGTGACCCTGATCGACGCCGCGACGCTCGACGTCACCGGCACGATCGCCACCGCCGACGGCCCCCGCGCCTTCGGCCGCTTCGTGCTGGAGGAGGCCGGATGATCAAGGCCCTCGCGCTGCTTCTCGCCTCCGCCGCGCCGCTGGCGGCCGGCACCTGGGAGGCGCTCGCCCCGCAGGTCTTCCCGGGGAGCTGTCCGACGGCGCCGAGCTGCAGGCCGGGCTGATCGCCGCCGCCGGCCGGATGCGCATCCTCGGGCCGAACTGCTACGGCATCGTCAATGCGCTTGACGGCGTGGCGCTCTGGCCCGACCGGCACGGGCTGTCGCCGGTCGACCGCGGCGTCGCGGTGATCGGCCAGTCCTCGAACGTGCTGATCAACCTCACCATGCAGCGCCGCGGCCTGCCGCTGGCCACGGTGGTGGCCGCCGGGAACCAGGCCCAGACCTCGATGGCCGAAATCGGAATCGCGCTGCTCGAGGACCCGCGCATCACCGCGCTGGGGCTGCATGTCGAGGGCTTCACCGACCTTCCGGCCTTCGAGGCACTGTCGGCGCGGGCCCGCGAACTCGGCAAGCCGGTGGTCGCGCTCAAGGTCGGCAGCTCGCAGCAGGCGCAGGAGGCGGCGGTGTCGCATACCGCCTCGCTCACCGGAAGCGATGCCGGGGCGCGGGCGCTGCTCCGGCTTCGTCGACCGCTACCGGCCGGTGCGAAGCTGATGCAGCGCTCAGAGCTCGACGCGGAACCGGTAGCGGTCCGAGCGGTAGGTGACGATCGCGAACTCGATCGGCTGGCCGTCGCGCGCCCGCGCGACGCGGCGCGCCACCAGCACCGGGTCGCTGCCGGTGACGTCGAGATGCGGGCAGACCTGCGGCGTGGCCAGGCTCGCCTCTATGTACTCGACGCCGCCGACGATCTCGATGCCGAGCTCGGCGCGCATCCATTCATAGAGCGACCCCTCGGCCAGCTGCTCCGCGGTGGGCGGCGCCTTCGCCCCGAAAATGTCCGGCCGCACCCAGGAGATCGAATGGCCGATCAGCCGTTCATTGGCCTTGAGCAGCCGCTCGACATGGAACGGCCGGTCGCCCGAGGGCAGTCCCAGCGCCTGGGTCGCCTCCGGCGAGGCCGGAGACATGCCGCAGCCGAGCACCTGGTAGCCGGGCTGCATGCCCCGGCTGCGCATGTCCTCGGCGAAGCCGCGGATCTGGTTGACCGGCTGGTCGACGCGGGTGTCGACGACGACGCTGCCGACCCCGGCGCGGCGCTTGATCAGACCTTCCTGCACCAGCTGCTGCATCGCCGAGCGGGTGGTGGTCCGGCTGACCCCGAAAAGCGCGTTGATCTCGGCCTCGGTGGGCAGGGTCGCGCCGACGGGAAATTCGCCCGCATCGATGGCGCGGCGGAAGATCTCTGCCAGCTGCAGCCATCTGGGGGCACCGTTGGTGACGAGGGCGGATGTGCTCCAGCTCATGCTTCAGCCTTTGATATTACAGGAACACAAAGACTAGCGCAGCTTTGCCGGACTGTCATCATGCCGACGTCATTTGTCCTGTCTCCCCGGGCAGGAATGGCGCAAATATGGACGTTTATATACTCAATTAAACGATTTCTGGACGAATCCGGGCAGCATATGTTCTGCAGGCCCCGGGAAGGTCTTATTGTAACTACCAATCGACAACGTCATACCAATTGGAAAGCCAGCCGCCGAAAAGCGGCCGCCGCGGCACGTCCTGCGGCCAGATGCGGGACATGCCCGCCCCCCGGAAACCGGAACATGAAGGACCCCTCCCCGAAATGACTGCACCGATCGTCATGCCCCCGAAGCCGAGCGCGCTCGGCCGCCTGTTCGACAGCAAGAAGCCGATCATCGGCGTGGTCCACCTGGCCGCGCCTCCGCCAGCCCGGCGAGGTCCGCATCGGTGCCGGAGCTCATGCCGCGGCCCGCCGCGGCCGGTGGTACCAGCCCGCCACCGGATCGGCGCAGGGCGGGTAATGGTCCAGCCGCGCCTCCATCAGCGCATGGGGGTGGCCGTGGATCGAAAGCTCGTCGGTCACGTCCCAGCGCAGCCTCCGGAACAGCACCACGTTCTGCGCCTGCACATGTGCGCGGAAGCTGTGGCAGCCGCGGGCATTTGCGGTGGAGACGGCCAGCCGGATCAGCTCGGCGCCGAGCCTCCCGACATGGCGGAAACCGCGGTCGACGGCGAGGCGCGAGCCCCACCAGAGGCCGGGCTGCTCCTCGTGGATGCGCACCGTGCCCACCACCTGGTCAGCCTCGTGGGCGTAAGTGGAGAGCGCCACCAGATGGGTGGCGATCAGGTCGGTCTCGTCGCGGTCATGCACCGCGAAGATGCCCTGTTCGCCGACGAAGACGCGGTGGCGCAGATCGGCGGCGCCCTTCGCCTCCCAGCGGGCGGAGGCGGCGCGGATATAGTAGCCCGGCGCCTGGAACTCGCGCGGTTCGGGAAAGATCATGCCGGCACTTTCAGCTTTTCGTAGGTGGAGAGCGCCGAGCAGGCCCCGCATTTGCCGCAGCCAGCCTTGATTTCGGAGGAGCGCATGCCGGAGGCTGTGACCATCGCCCCGAGCGGCCGCAGGATCGAGGCCATGAACGCGGATGTCGGCGCCGGATGGCTTTCCAGGGGCGTGCCCGAGATCGGCACGAAGGGCACGACGAAGGGATAGACGCCCATGGCGCAGAGTTTTTCGCTCATCGCCAGGATCGCTTCGGCGCTGTCGCCGAGCCCGGCGAGGATATAGGTCGAGACCTGGCCGCGGCCGAAGACCTTCACGGCGGCTTCGAAGCTGGAGAAGTATTTCTCCAGCGGTACGGAGGCCTTGCCCGGCATGATGCGTTCGCGCACCTCCTGCGTCACCGCCTCCAGATGCATCCCCAGCGCGTCGACCCCGGCCGCGCGCATCCGCTCGTGCCAGATGTCGTCCTCGGGCGGCTCGCATTGCGCCTGTATCGGCAGGTCGACCGCTGCCTTGATCGCCCGGGCACTGTCGCAGAGCACGGCTGCGCCGCGGTCCGGCCCCTTCGGCGTGCCGGTGGTCAGCACCATATGCGTGACCCCGTCGAACTCGACGGCGGCCTTGGCCACCTCGGCGAGCTGCTGCGGCGTCTTGTGCGCGACGGTCCGCCCGGCCGCCAGCGACTGGCCGATCGAGCAGAATTGGCAGGTCTTCTTCCGGCTCTCGTAGCGGATGCAGGTCTGCAGCACGGTCGTGGCCAGCACGTCCTTCGAATGCAGCACCGCGATCCTGTTCATTGCCACGCCGTCGCTGGTGGTCAGGTCGTAGAAATGCGGCCGCGCCGGGAAGCTGATCCGCGCCACTTCCGCGCCGTCGCGGGTGACGCGGCCCCGGCCGTCCGGGCCGGGCGGCTCGACCAGATACGGGCTGTCGAAGGCGGGCGCGGTATGGACCGGAACCATCACGGTCACGTCGCCGAGCGTCACCGCCTTGTGGTCCGAGGGCCCTGCGCCGCCGCGGCGGCTTTCATGCCCGGCGCGCGGATCGGCGAGGCGCATGCCGCGGGTCTGCAGGTCGTTGATCAGGGCGGAGCGGCCGGTCTCAGGCATCTTGGGCTTCCTCCTCTCCGGGGGCCTCGGTCACATGGCGGGTCAGGGCTGGGCGGGCATCGTGCAGGAGGCTCAGGAGTTCCGGCCGCGCGTAATGGCCGGCCGAGTCCATCATCCGCTTGCGCTTGGCGATGAGCTTCATGTCCATGTCCGCGATCACCATGCCTTCGCTCTCCGTCAGCGGAGGCGCCAGGTGGCGGCCTTCGGGCGAGATGATGCAGGTCATGCAGCCCGAGCGCATTGCCGTCTGCAGGGCCGGATCGGGATGGATCTGCGCGATCTGCGCCTCGGTCAGCCAGCCGGTGGAATTGACGACGAAGCAGCCCGCCTCCAGCGCGTGGTGGCGCATCGTCACCTCGATCTGGTCGCGGAAGATGTCGCCGACCAGGCTGCCCGGATAGTGCCCGGCATGGATTTCCTCGTGCTGGGCCATCAGTGCGTAGCGGGCGAGCGGGTTGTAATGCTCCCAGCAGGCCAGCGCGCCGACCCGGCCGACGGCAGTTTCCACGACCCTCAGCCCGGCGCCGTCGCCCTGCCCCCAGACCATGCGTTCGTGATAGGTCGGGGTGATCTTGCGGCGCTTGAGCGCGAGCGTGCCGTCGGCGTCGAAGACGAGCTGGGTGTTGTAGAGCGATCCGTGGTCGCGCTCGTTCACGCCAAGCACCACCACCGCCCCATGCTTGCGCGCCGCTCCGGCCACCGCCGCCATCTCCGGCGAGGGAATGGCGACGGCCTCCTTCATCAGCTCCAGATGCGGGGCGCCCTGCTGGACGGGCGGCAGCACGAAGGAGAAATACGGGTAGTAGGGCACGAAGGTCTCGGGGAAGACGATGAAGCGCGCGCCCTTGCCCGCCGCGTCGGCAATGGCATTCAGCACGCGCTCGATCGTGCCTGCGCGCCCCGAGAGGTCGGGGGCGATCTGGACCGCGGCAGCGCGGATCGTGTCGGTTCTCATGGGCGGGGCCTCCTGACAGGGAGCGGCAGCGGTGCGTCGCGTACCAGAGGGGTCCGGGGAGACCGGGTGCGGTCTCCCCGGCGGCTGGCGGGTCACACCGTCCAGGTGTCGAGGATCACGGCATCTGCCTTCTTGTGCAGCAGGATGCAGTCAAGCACGTCCTGCGGCGCGATCGGGACGATGCCCGGCAGCAGCGACGGCTCGCCATGGCCATAGAGCGCCTGCAGCGCGAAGCGGCAGGCATAGACCTTTCCGCCCTCTCCCATGAACTTCTTCAGGTTGACCGCGAAATTCTGGTGGCCGGGGAAGGCCTCGTCGCCGAGCGTCGGGAAGCCGCGCTGGATGCCCAGCGTCACGCCCGGGCCGTAGAGCAGGATCGAGGTCTCGTAGCCTTTGCGGTTCAGCCGGATGGCGTTGAGGATGTTCACCAGGCCGATCGAGCCTTCGAAGGCGACCGTATGAAAGGTCACCAGTGCCTTCTCGCCCTCGTCCGCCTTGACGTCTTCGAAGACCTTTTCCTCGTAATTGACGAAGAAATCCCCGTCCTTGTGCGCTTCCTTGGTAACTGCGGGCATCGCGATCTCCTTGGCTTGATGTCCTTGCATCGTGGTGACCTGCAAAATGACCGCAATCAAACATCAGTGCAATATACATACAATATTTTCACGAGAACCCTCGATATGGTTGATATTCGCGCGAATTCTGAGCTGAATTGAGAAATAATATAGCTAAAGTGAATCTGGGGCGGTGATCTTTTCCGGTAATATTCGAACATTGATGTGAATCAATATTCCATACATACAATCCGCTTCAATCCTGTCACATGCTGCGCTAGGACAAGCCATGACAGACTGGACCCCCCACATCGCCGGCAGCGGCAGGCCGCGCTACCTGGCGATTGCCGAAGCGATCGCCGCAGACATCCGCAGCGGAGCGCTGCTGCCCGGGGACCGCCTGCCGCCGCAGCGGCGGCTGGCCGAGCGGCTGGGCATCGACTTCACCACGGTCAGCACGGCGATCCATGGCGAATGCGGCGGCTACATGGTGCTGGGCGACGGCCTGACCGATGCGGGAGGCCATCGCCACGCGATGGCCGGGCTCCTGCGTCTCGAAACCAGCTTTGCCGCGCGGCGGCTGCATCTGGGCTATCGCAGCCTCGCCGCGGCGCGCGGTCCCTTCGCCGGGCATTGGGCGGGGCATGAATTCCACTATGCCACGACCGTCAGCGCCGCCGGCGCGCCGCTCTTTGCCGCCGCGGATGCCGAAGGCACCGTCCTGCCGCCGATGGGTCTCTGCGCGGGCAGCGTGACCGGCTCCTTTGCGCATGTCATCGCACCCCTGCCGCAGGGGGTTCCCAAAGTGAACGCCCCGGTCTAGGTGCGGCGGGACGCCTGCGAGGATTTCCCGATGACCGATGCCGCCTATTTCACCGATGACCGCCGTGCGAAACGCAATGTCGCGGTGCTGGTCGCGGCAATGGCGGTGCTCGGCAGCCAGATCACCATGATCTTCGTGATCGGCGGGCTGGCCGGGCAGATGCTGGCGCCGAATGCCTGCCTCGCCACGCTGCCGATCTCGCTGATCGTGTTCGGCTCGATGACCACGGCGCCCTGGCTCAGCCGGGTGATGCAGCGCCGCGGGAGGCAGGCCGGGTTCTTCATCGGCGCGGCGGGCGGGCTGGTCGGCTCGGCGATCGGCGCGGCGGGGCTGGTGACCTCGAGCTTTCCGCTGTTCCTCCTGGGGTCGTATTTCACCGGCATGTACATGTCGGCGCAGGGTTTCTACCGCTTCGCCGCTGCCGACCGCGCCTCGGAGGCGTTCCGGCCGAAGGCGATTTCCTATGTCATGGCGGGCGGGCTGATCTCGGCGGTGATCGGGCCGCAGATGGTCAAGGTCACCCATGACCTCTTCCTCGTGCCCTTCCTCGGGACCTACATGGTGGCGATGGCGCTCAACATCCTCGGGATGGGGCTGTTCTTCCTGCTCGACCTGCCGAAGCCCGCCGCCCGCGCGGCCGGGCCGCGCCGGGGCCGCTCGGTCCGCGAGCTGCTGGCCACGCCCGAGATCCTGGTGGCGGTCATCTGCGGCATGGTCAGCTACGGGCTGATGAACCTGGTGATGACCTCGACGCCCCTCGCCGTCGTCGGCTGCGGCTATGCCCAGGACAGCGCCTCGGACATCGTGACCGGCCATGTGCTGGCGATGTTCATCCCGTCCTTCTTCACCGGCCATCTGATCGCCCGCTTCGGCGCCGAGAAGATCGTGGCGGCGGGGCTGGCGATCCTTGCGCTCGCCGGGTTCACCGCGCTTTCGGGGGTGGAGCTGGGGAATTTCTTCGCCGCGCTGATCCTTCTGGGGATCGGCTGGAATTTCGGCTTCATCGGCGCCACCGCGATGCTGGCGCAGCACCACACGGCGGAAGAGCGCGGGCTGGTGCAGGGGATGAACGACGCGATGGTCTTCGGCTGCGTGACCTTTGCCTCGCTGGCTTCGGGCGGGCTGATGAACTGCACCGGCGGCAACCCGGCCGAGGGCTGGAGCGCGGTGAACATGGCGATGGCGCCCTTCCTGGTGCTGGCAGGGGGCGCGCTGATCTGGCTGGCGCTGCGCCCGAAGGAGGCCTGACGCCCCTCACCCCGGCCCTCTCCCCTCAGGGGAGAGGGAGGCTCACCAGCCCCGCAGGCGATGCGCCAGAAGCGAGACGTCGCGGCGGAAGGGCGAGATTTCCAGACGTCCCGCCGCCACGCGGCCGGGTTCTGCCCGCGCCATGCGCAGCACCGGCCCGGCCCGCCAGCCGGCCAGCTCCGGCGGCCAGCAGCAGCGCGTCGCCATCGCCCGGGCGCTGGCCTGCCGCCCCCAGCTGCTGCTCTTCGACGAGCCGACCTCGGCGCTCGACCCGGAGCTGGTGCGCGAGGTCAACGGCACGATCCGCGATCTGGCCCAGACCGGGCTGACCATGGTGATCTCGACCCATGATGTCGGCTTCGCCCGCACCGTTGCCGACCGGATCGTCTTCCTCAAGGACGGGGTGCTGGTCGAAGAGGGTCCGCCTTCGATCCTCGACAACCCGCAGACCGAGACCTTCGCCGCCTATCTGCGGCAGGAAGCGGAGGAGGCGCATGAGCCGCCCCTGCCGCAGCGCCTGCCCGATCCCCTGCCCCTGCCCGCGACGGAGCGCTGAGCATGTCCCTTCCCTTCGCCGCCGAGGCCCGCGCCGCGCTCGGGCCAGCGCTTTTCGACTACATGCAGGGCCGCGCGGGCGATGCCCACGCCGCCCCCGGCAAGGATGCCAATGCTCGGCCGCCGCCGCCTCGTCATAGGGTCCGCGCGGATGGGCGCCGTCGGGCTCGTCGCGCGGCACCAGCGGCAGGCCGGAGGCCACCGCGGTCATCCGGCCGATGCGCTGGATGAAGAGGAGCGAGCCGAGCGCCACGCCGGTGACGATCGCCTCGGTCAGCCCGCGGAAGATGGTCAGGAAGAAGGTCGCGCCCAGCACCATGGCCTCGCCCGATCCCGAACGGATCAGCACCGCGATTGCCGGGCGCTCGACCATGTTCCAGGCCACCACCGCCAGAACGCCGGCGAGCGCAGCCAGCGGGATATAGGCCGCCAGCGGCGCGGCGAGCAGGATGAAGAGCAGCAGGAACACCGCATGCAGCATCCCCGCCACCGGACCATGCGCGCCCGCGCGGACATTGGTCGCGGTGCGCGCGATCGTGCCGGTCACGCAGAACCCGCCGAACAGCGCCGAGCCGAGATTGGCCGCGCCCTGCGCCACCAGCTCGCAGTTCGAGCGGTGCCGCCGCCCGGTCATGCCGTCGGCCACGCTGGCCCAGCTCGGCCGCCCGGCCATCGTCGAGGGCATCGCCGACCGGCTGCTCGGGGATTTCGCGGCAAATGTCGCGGCGGCCGCAAGCGGCGAGGCGCCAGGCAAGGCGCAGGCGCCCGGATTGACCGGTTTGATCCTGGCGGCGCTGCGGAATATCCTGCGGCGCAGGCACAAAGGCGGAGGCTCCCCGTGACCGAAGACATGCAAGGACTGCCCGAGGCGCCGGACGAGGGCGGCGAGACCCCCGCGCTCCTGCGCGCGGCCTGCGACAATGACTGGGCGGAAACCGGGCTGCGCGACCGCCCCGGCTTTTTGATCCGGCGGCTGCACCAGATCCATACCGCGCTCTTCATGCAGGAATGCGCCAGCGAGGGCCTGACCCCGGTGCAGTATTCGGTTCTGACCGCGCTCGGCCAGATGGGTCCGTCGGAACAGATCGCGATTTCCCGCGCGGTCGGGCTCGACCGGACCAGCACGGCGGATGTCATGCAGCGGCTGGAAAAGCGCAAGATGATCCGGCGGCGGACCTCGCCGAAGGACCGCCGCTCCAAGATCGCGACCCTGACCGAAGTGGGCGAAAGCCTGCTCCAGCGGATCGACGCGGCGGCCTCGGCGGCGCATACGCGGACGCTGGAACCGCTCGGGCCGGACGAGCGGCGCGAGCTGATGCAGGCGATGCGCAAGATCGTCGACGCCTTCCCCGATCTCGAGCGCAAGGCGTTCTGAGACGGCCGGGCCTGCGCCCGGCCGCCGGGATCACAGCCCCATATAGGCCTCGCGGATGCGGGCATCGCCCGCCAGAACCGCCGACGGGCCGGTCATGGTCACGCGGCCGGTCTCGATGACGAAACCGTGGCTCGCGAGGTCCAGCGCGGTCAGCACGTCCTGCTCCACGAGGAGGACGCTGAGCCCGGTGCCGTTCACGTCTTTCAATGCTTCGCTCAAGCTTTCGACCAGCCGCGGCGCGAGGCCGAGGCTCAGCTCGTCGATCATCAGGAGCCGCGGCGCCGACATGATGCCCCGACCGATGGCACACATTTGCTGCTCGCCGCCGGACATGGTGGTCGCATCCTGGCCCGCGCGTTCGCGCAGGATCGGGAAGGTCTCCATGACGAAGTCGAGATCGCGCGCCACCTGCGCCTTGTCATGGCGCAGATAGGCGCCGAGCATCAGGTTGTCGCGGACCGACAGCCCCTTGAAGAGCCGCCGCCCCTCCGGCACATGCGCCACGCCGGCCCCGAGGATCGTGTCGGGCGCCGCCCCGCCGATCTCCTGTCCGGCCAGCCGGATCGAGCCCGAGCGCGGCGCGATCAGCCCCGAGATGGTGCGCAGCAGCGTCGTCTTGCCCGCGCCGTTCGAGCCGACGATGCAGGTGATCGCGCCCGCCTCGACCCGCAGCGACACGTCCCACAGGACCTGCACGTCGCCGTAGCCGGCCTCCAGCCCGTCGATTTCGAGGATCGTCTCAGGCACCGGCCATCTCCTTCTGGAATCTCTCGGCGAATTTCGGGCCGAGATAGGCCTCGATCACCTTGCGGTCATGGACCATCTCCTGCGGCGGCCCCTCGGCGATCAGCTCGCCATGATGCAGCACCAGCACGCGCGAGGACAGGCTGAGCACCACCTTCATCAGGTGCTCGATGATCAGGATCGACACGCCGCGCGCGGCGATCCGCCGGATCAGGTCGAGCGCGCCGTCGATCTCGGTGGCGTTCAGCCCGGCATTCACCTCGTCGAGCAGGAGCACCTTGGGCGACATGGCAAGGCTTTTCGCCAGCTCCAGCCGCTTGCGGTTCGGCAGGGTCAGCGAGGACGCGGGCGACTGCGCGACATGGCCGAGCCCGACGAAATCAAGCTCCCGCGCCGCATGGTCATGCGCCTCGGCGAGGCTCTCGGGATGCCCGCCGAAGAGCGCCGAGGCCGCGACGTTTTCCAGAACCGTCATCTTCGGGAAGGGCTGGACGATCTGGAAGGTCCGCGCCAGCCCGCGGCGCGCCGCCTGGAAGGGCTTCTGCTTCGTGACGTCCTGCCCTTCGAAGATCACCGTCCCGGCGGTCGGGGTGTGGACGCCGGTGATGGCGTTCACCAGCGTCGTCTTGCCCGCGCCGTTCGGCCCGATCAGCGCGACGATTTCGCCCTCTTCGAGCGTGAAGGACACGTCGTTCACCGCCTTGATGCCGCCGAAGGCGCGCGAGACGTTCCGCAATTCGAGAATGCTCATCCGGCCTTCCTTTCGGCGGCTTTGCGGCGGGGCTGGCGGCGCAGGATCGCGCGCCAGTCGAGCTTCAGGATGCCGCCCGGCAGGAAAAAGATCAGCGCGACGACGATGGCGCCCATGATCGCCCGGTTCCATTCGAGGAAGTTGGCCCAGAACAGCTCCTCGAGCAGGACGAAGCTGACCGCGCCGACGACCGGACCGAGGAGCGTGCCCGCGCCACCGAGCATCGCCATGACCGGCACCTTGACGGTGGTCAGGATGTCGAAGCTGTCGGTCGGGTCGATATAGCCGACCCAGGAGGCATAGACCGCCCCCACCGCGCCGGGGAAGATCGCCGACAGCACGAAGGCCGCGATCTTGTAGCGGGTGGTGTCGATGCCGACCATGTCGGCGGCATCCTCGTTCTGCTCGATGCAGCGCAGCCCGAAGCCGAGCCGCGACCGGTCGGTCAGAACGTTGGCCAGGAAGGCCAGCACGACGATGCCCAGCATGACATGGAGCACCAGCGCCGACACCTCGGGCGGACGGCCCTCGAGCAGCGGCACGTTCAGCCCGTTGCCGCCGCCCGTCACCTCGCCCCAGGACGACACGACGAGCCGCGAGATGTCGACCAGCGCGATCGAGCCAATGGCGAAGTAATGGCCCTTGAGCCGGAGCACGATGGCACCGAGCACGAAGGAGACGCCGCCCACGAAGGCGGCCGCGGCGAGCCAGGCCAGCGCGGCGGGAACGCCCGCGCGCTGCGCCAGCGCGCCGACATAGCAGCCGATGCCGTAGAAGGCCGCCGTGGCGAAGGACGGATAGCCGGTGAAACCGCCGATGATGTTCCAGCTCAGCGCCAGCGCGGTGAACATGGCGATCGAGATGGCGATGCGCACCTCGTAATTGCCCAAGGTCACCGGCGCCAGCGCCAGCGCCGCCACCCAGAGCGCCATGGCGATCAGCGGCCAGGGAGATTTCTTGGCCATCATTCGTATCCTTTCACGCCGACGAGACCTTGGGGCCGCACGATCAGCAAGACCAGCATCAGCACGAAGCCGATGGTGATCGCGTTCTGCGGCCCGATCAGCACGCCGGCGAAGCTTTCGATGATGCCGAGCGCGAGACCGCCGACAAGCGCGCCCGACACGCCGCCGAGCCCGCCGATGACGCAGATCACGAAGGCCTTGCCGAGGAACACGCCCGAGAGGTTCGTCGTCACCGGAAAGACCATGGCGAAGACCGACCCGGCAGCACCGGCCATCAAAGCGGCGATGCCGAAGGTCACGGCGTAGATGTGGTTCACCTTGATCCCCATCAGCGCCGCCGCCTCGCGGTCCATCCGCACGGCGACGATGGCACGGCCGATGCGCGACGTCCTGAGCACCACGAAGAGCAGCGCGGTCAGCGCCAGCGCGAGGCCCATGCCGATCAGCCGGTCGACGGGCATGACGACACCGAGAAACTCGACCCGTCCGAATTCCATCGACACCCGGCGCGGCGTGGCGGTGAAATACACCGTCATCAGGTTGTAGAGGATCATGTCGAGCCCGAAGGTCAGGGTCAGCGTGGTCAGCACCGGTGCCGAGACGACCTTGTTGATGAAGAGGTACTGCAGCCCGTAGCCGAGCCCGAACAGGAGCGCCGCCACGACGGGCAGCACCAGCACCGGGCTGACGCCCGTATATGCCCAGGCGAAATAGGTGAGGTAGCCGCCGAGCACGATGAACGACCCGTGCAGCATGTTGATGACGTTCAGCACGCCCCAGACCAGCGAAAAGCCGATGGCGATGCAGGCATAGAGCGTGCCCAGCACGATGCCGTTGGCCAGTATCTGCTCGAAACCCATGAGGTTCTTTCCTTGCAAGGTCCCCGGCCGGTCCGGCCGGGGATCGGCGGCCGTCAGTCGAGAAGCGTCATTTCGGCATCGGCGATGTTCGCGGGATAGAGGATCTTGATGCCCCCGCCCTGCACCTGGATGATCGGCATCTCGCGGCCCTGGTTCATGCCGTTGCCGCCGAACTTGATCGGGCCGTAGAAGGTCTCCAGATCGGTCGCGGCCAGCGCGTCGCGCATTGCCGCCGGCTCGAGCGTGCCCGCGCGGCCCGCCGCATCCGCCACCACGTCGAGCGCCGCGGCGCAGGAGCCGTGGACATAGTCCGGATCCTCGCCGTCCGACGCCTCGAGGAAGTCCTGGTAGAAGGCATCGGTGGAGGACCAGGCGCCCGCCACATCGGTGTAGCCCGCCGCATGGTGCCACCAGGTGGAGCTGGTCACGCCGTCGGCCAGCTCGCCCAGGCCCTCGGTGAACTCCTTGTAGGCCGGCCCCGTGACCATGGTGATGATCGGCGCCTCGATGCCCAGATCCTGCATCTGCTTGCGGCCGAGGATCAGGTCCTGGGTATAGCCGGTCATGTAGATCCAGTCCGGCTCCAGCGACTTGATGGTCGAGAGCGCGGCCGAATGGTCGATGGCGCCGACCGGGTAGAGCTCGTCATAGACGACTTCGAGCCCGCCCGACTTGGCCGAGTCCGAGGTCGCGGTCGCCATGGATTTCGGGAAGACGTCGTCGCGGCCGTAGATCGCCACGGTGCCCAGCTCGGGCATCTTCGCCTTGAACTCGGCGACCATCGCCTCGGTCATGCCGGTATTCGGCGCCAGCGTGCCGAACAGGTACTTGAAGCCCTGGTCATAGACCGAGACCGAGGAGGACACGCAGGCGACCAGCGGGATCTGGTAGCGTTCCGCCACGGCGGCGACGATCTTGGTGTGGCCCGAGCCGAAGGGCGCCATCAGAACGTCGACCTCGTCGTCGTTGATCAGCTTCTCGGCCAGCTGGCCTGCCCGCTTGCCGTCGGTCTGGTAGTCGTATTCGACGATCTCGACCTTCATCTTGGTGCCGCCGACATCGATGCCGCCCGCCGCGTTCACCTTGTCGGTCCACATCTTCCAGACCAGTTCCTGCTTGTGGCCCTCGTCGGCCAGCCCGCCGGTCAGCGCCAGCGGCGCGCCGATCTTGATCACGTCCTCGGCCGAGGCCGCCGTGCCGAGCGCCGCCGCGGCCAGCGCCGCCGAAAGTGCAGTGATGCGTTTGGTCGGGGTCATCTTCGCGTCTCCTCGTTGGCTGCGCCTTGTCCGGCGGTTCTCCGTGCTCCGGCGGCGCTTCATGCGGCCACCATATCGTCAGTATACCTCCTACCCGAATGCCGGATGGCATCCGGCAGGAATAGATGCAGATTTGGATAATCTTTCATCGCCGATCCGGAAGAGTGTCGGATTCGTCAGCAAGCTGCGAATTCGGTCCGGCCCGAAACGGCGTTCCGCGCCCCTGCCCAGGCGGACGCGCCGCGGCAGCAATCCGGACGCTCAAGCCCAATGCCACAGCCAGCAGCCGGGCTGACCCGGCCTGGCGCATGATCCGGATTTGCGGTGGCGGTCAAGCCGGACTCGAAGCACGCCCAATTCACGCCAAGGCTTCCGCCTGTTCGATTTGCAGGCAGGACCAGCCATTCATCCCGATGCGCCTCTTCTTCGGACGGGCGCAGCAAGCCGCCGCCTATCGAAGGAGATTTGCCACGATGATCGCTTGAACGGCGAGCGCCGCGCCGATCAGGACATGGAGGAAAAGGAATGCGCTGCTGCCCGCCGGACAAGACATGAGTGCGAACTCCAAGCCAAGACCGATGCAACTCGGGAAGATCCAAGGACGCGTGATTTTACCGAGCCCGTGACGATGGAACGCCGCAGCAGGACCGGCCCCTCGAGCGGTTTGTGCATCCGTTGCTCCGGCGCGTCTGAATAGGCCCTTTCCCTGGCGAGGGTAGCGGCGTTGAGCCTCAGCGAAGCGCAGCACATCAAGGGGATGGCCGTTACCGCGGAAACGGTGACGACGCCGACCATGAGGCCAACTGGGTTCGCATCGCTGCTGTGCAGACAGAGGCAGACGCCGACCAGGATCGGAATCGGAAACGTTAGCGACAGCAAGGCGGCCATGAGCGTTTCATGTGGAAAAGCTCTGCGGCCCAGCGTGACAGCCATAGCCTTGGGTGACCCGGGATTGAGCAAAGGACCCAGTGTTCGCAACATCAAACTGCTGCCAAATTCGCGTATCCGGCTGGCACCTTGGATCAGTCCCGACCGGCAGCGACCGGGTTCCGGCCAGCCTGCGCCGCGGGCTTTCGAAGGACAGCTCCCGTTCCGGTGAGGCAGCCACTCGCCCCGGCAAGGCCCGCTCGCTCGAAGGAGGCTACAGTCGGAGCATCAGCGAGTCATTTGCGCCGCCGCCTGCGCCAATGCAGGCAGACCTCGGGACTGGGCCAAGGTTTTCGGCGTGAACTCGCCGTCCGACCTGGTCCGGGCACAGTGCATTCGGCCATGCGCGCGCCAGACTTGGCGGAGCCCCAAAGGCTATCCGGGACAGGGAGATGCACATCTTCGGGAGCATCGAGGCCATGCAGCGGCGCGTCATCGGAACGCGCCCGAGCCTCTCCCGGCAAGCGATCTGCGCGCGCCCCTCGCGACCCGGCCGCCGGATGCCAGCCGCCGCCATGCCGGGCCATGGCAAGCTGGCGGCAAGGCACCTGCCCCGCCGCCAGCTTCCAAGGTCAGAAGGAAAATTCGCGCTTGCCCATCTGGATCGTGACCCATTTCACCTCGGTCAGCTCCTCCATCGAGTAGCGCCCGCCCTCGCGGCCGAAACCGGAATTCTTGATGCCGCCGAAAGGGACATGCGGCTCGTCGGAGATGGTGCAGTCGTTGACATGGACCATGCCCGCCTCCATGCGCATCGAGAAATCCATCGCCTTCTGCATGTCGTTGGTGATCACCGCCGCCGACAGGCCGTAGCTGGTGTCATTGGCGATCCGGAGCGCGTCCTCGCTGTCCTCGGCGGCGATCAGAGAGACGACCGGGCCGAAGGTTTCCTCGTGATAGATCCGCATCTCGGGCGTCACGCCTTCCAGCACGGTGGGCACATAGGTGCGCCCGTCATGGGTGGCGCCGGTCAGCACGGTCGCGCCCTTCTCGGTGGCATCGCCGATATGGCCGTCGATGAACTCGCATTGCCGCGCGCGGATCAGCGGGCCGATCACGGTCTCCGGGTCGCGCGGATCGCCGACCTTTATGCCCTTGGTCTTCGCCACGAACTTGTCGCGGAAGGTCTCGAAGATCTCCTTCTCGACGATCACCTTGGAATTCGCCATGCAAACTTGACCCTGATGCAGGAAGACGCCCCAGGCAGCGGCATCGACGGCATAGTCGATATCGGCATCCTTCAGCACGACGAGCGGGCTTTTCCCGCCCATCTCCAGCGTGAATTTCTTCAGGTTCTTCGCCGCCTCGACCGCAAGGTGCCGCCCCGTCCTGGTCGATCCGGTGAAGGTCACCATCTTGACCCGCGGATCCGCCATCAGACGGTCGCCGACCTCGGCCGGCACGCCCGGAATGACGTTCAGCACGCCGGCAGGCAGCCCCGCCTCGGCGCAGAGATCGGCCATCACCGCGCCCGACACGGGGGTTTCCTCGGAGGGCTTCAGGATGAAGCTGTTCCCGGCGGCAATCGCATAGACGATCTTCTTCATCGACAGCAGGAAGGGCGAGTTGAAGGGCGCGATCCCGGCGATGACGCCAAGCGGGCGGCGCACGGACATGCCGATCTGGCCCGGCATGGTCATCGGCATCGTCTCGCCCATTACATGGCGGACGTCGCCCGCTGCCGCACGGATGCAGTCCTGGACGTATTCGATCTCCCACAGCGCCTTGCCGTAGACCGAGCCGCATTCCTCGATCAGAAGCTCCTGGATCTCCTTGGTGCGGTCGGCGATCACCTCGGAGATGCGGCCGAGCATGATCTCGCGGTCGGCAACCAGCGTCGCGCCCCACTCCTTCGCCGCACGGTCCGAGGAGGCGATCGCGTCGTCGATCTCGGCCGTTCCTGCCTGGTAGCAGCGGGCGAAGACCTCGCCATTCGCGGGGTTGATGCAATCGAGAAGCGCGTTGCGCGAAGAGGCGCGCCACCCACCGTCGATGAAGAGCTTGTAGTGCTTCAGCCCGTCGATCTCGTCATAGCTCTGCGGGTTCATGGTTCTTCCCTCGTGTCAGTCGCGTCCCAAAGCCGATTTCGGCAGGATGCCGTGAATGCCCTTGTTGCCGTCCACGAGCTGCGTGACCCGCATGTCGGCGGCCAGCGAGCAGAGCGTGTAGGCATCGCCCCGGTGCATCGCGTGATCGGCTTCGAGCCAGTCGATCATCAGTCTGAGCGCCGTCTTCGCCGCATCATCGAGATCGGGATCGAAGGCCATGGTCATCAGCCAGTCGGCGTGTTCCGCGCGCGGCAGGCCGAGGCTCAGGTCCTTGCGCAGATGGAACTCGAAGCTGCCGGTCATGCAGGTCTCCAGCGCGGTCAGGCAGACTTCGCCATCGCCCTGCACGCCATGGCCGTCGCCGACGGAGAAGAGCGCGCCTTCGTTCCAGACCGGCAGGTAGAGCGTGACGCCCGCTTTCAGCTCCTTGTTGTCCATGTTGCCGCCATGCTCGCGCGGCTCGGCTGTGCTGATCCTGCCGTAAGAGGCCGGGGGCGCGACGCCGAGAATGCCGAAGAACGGGTCGAGCGGCAGGGTCTTGCCCCAGCTGGTCTTCACCGTCTTGGCTTCCAGATCGATCGGCATGTGCAGGAGCCGCCGCTCGGGGAAGTCCTCGGGCAAGGTCCCCAGAAGCGGCTCGACCACGTTCCAGCCCCAGCTGGCGCGCAGATCGCAGGCGAGGATGCGGACCTCCAGCACGTCGCCGGGCTCCGCTCCGTTCACCCATACCGGGCCGGTCAGGAAATGCGGGCCGCGGCCGCGCGGGCATTGCGCGTGAACGTCCAGATGCCCCGGCAGGATTTCCCAGCCTTCGCCTTCGGGCGGCATGTCCTCGGGCTCGCCCGACAGCGTGTCGAAGGTGACGGTGTCGCCGCTGTCGATGGCCAGCACGGCCGGGCGGGCGGCGTCGAAGCTGCCCCAGGCGACGGTTTCCGGCGTGGCGGGAAGGAAGTGATGCGCCATGGCTCAGCCTTTCACCGCGCCCATGGTCAGGCCGCGGACGATGTGTTTCTGCAGGAAGAAGACCACCACCATCACCGGCAGCGTGCCGACCATGCCGATGATCGCCATCTCGCCCCAGCGCACCCCTTGCGTGGTGATGAGCGAGGGGATGCCCACGGGCAGCGTCTTCACGGTCTGCCCGCCGAGCAGGAAGGCGTACATGAATTCGTTCCAGGCGAAGATGAAGCACAGCACGGCGGTCGCGGTGATCCCCGGACGCAGGAGCGGCAGCAGCACCTTCACGAAGGCCTGGGCGCGGGAATAGCCCTCGACCCGCGCGGCCTCCTCCAGCTCCAGCGGCAGGTCGCGGCAGAAGCTCGACAGCACCCAGACATAGAAGCTGAGATTGAAGGTCAGATAGGCGATGACGAGGCCCAGATAGGTGTCGAGCAGGTCGAATTTCGCGTAGATCAGGTAGTAGGGAATGACCAGGCAGACCGGCGGCGCCATCCTTGTCGCCAGCACGAAAAGGAACAGGTCGTCGCGGAACTTCATGTCCCGGTAGCGGGCGAAGGCATAGGCGGCGGGCGTGCCGATCAGCACGACCAGCGCCGTCGAGGCGCCGGAGACGATCAGCGAATTCACCAGGTAATGGTGGTAGCCGTTCTCGATCATGTAGCCGAAATGCTCGAAGGTCGGCGTGAACAGCCAGACCGTCGGGCGGGCGAACATCTCGGACTCGGATTTGAAGGCATAGCTCCACATCCAGAAGACCGGAAACAGGATCAGTGCCGCATAGGCGATCGAGAGCGTGGTGAAGATCAGGCTGTTGGCGCGGGACTTGTGCATGGGGCGCCTCTCAGAACACGTTCAGCCGCCGCTTGGCGATCTGGTAGAAGACGTTGCAGAAGACGAAGAAGACCAGCCAGATCACCACGGCCAGCGCCGAGGCGGTGCCGATCTCCCAGAAATCGAAGGTGTATTTGTAGCCCAGCACCGACAGGCTCTCGGTGGTGATGCCGGGCCCCCCATTCGTCAGGATGTAGATCGTGTCATAGACCTTGAAGGCGTCGATGGTGCGGATCAGCCCGATCACGACCAGCAGCGGCGCCAGCATCGGCAGGGTCAGGCGGAAGAAGATCTGCACCGGGTTCGCGCCGTCGACCTGCGCCGCCCAGAACGGGTTGGCGGGCAGCGCCTGCATGCCGGCGAAGAAGGTCAGCACCATGAAGGGCGTCCATTCCCAGATGTCGACGAAGATCAGCCCGTAGAGCGCCAGATCCGGCGAGGCGAAGACCGAGGCGCCCTCGAGGATGCCGAAGCGTTCGAGGATGTTGTAGCTGAAGAAGCCCCAGCTGCCCGCCAGCATGGTCTTCCACACCAGCCCGACGATGATCGGCGCCATCATCGAGGGGATGAAGAGGAACGGGATCAGCACCGAGCGGAACCTGATCTTCTGCGACAGCACCAGCGCGCCGATCAGCCCCAGCATGAATTCGATCGGCACCGCGATGACGACGAACAGCGCCGAGACCGACATCGAGTTCCAGAACCGCGCATCCGACAGGAGCTTGCGGAAGTTCTCCAGCCCGGCAAAGGCGCCGACCTGGCCGTAGCGGGCCTCGTGCAGGCTGATCCAGCCCATGTAGAGGAAGGGCACAAGCGCCACGACCGCCAGCGTCAGCATGGTCGGCGCGATCAGCGCATAGGGATACCAGCGGCTTTCGCGGTGATAGCCGTCATCGGTCGGCACCGCGGCGGCGGCGGATGGGGCGGAAATCTCGGTCATGGCTCCCTGCCGGGCATGGGACGGAAGGCGACGGCGCGGGGACGCGCCGTCCGGGGATCAGGGGATCACTGCAGCAGGCAGGGATCGCAGATCGCGGTGACTTCGGATTGCAGCGCGGCGGCGGCCTCTTCGGCGGTCATCTGGCCGAGGCCGACCTGCTGGAAGATCCGGTTCATCACGTCCGAGATCTGGAACCAGCGCGGCGCCTTCGGGGTGGCCTCGATGCCTTCGAGGCTGGCCTTCATCGCGTCATAGAGGCCGTTGAGCTGGTTGCCCTCCGACATCAGCTCCGCCCAGGAGCTGTCGCGCACCGGCACGCCGACGCCCGAGGCCAGCAGGTCGGCCTGGGTCTTCTTCTCGGCGGCCCATTGCAGGAAGAGATACGTCGCCTCGGGGTTCTCCGAATGCTTCGAGATGAAATAGCCCGAGGGTTCGCCCGCCGCGTGGTACTCGTCCTCCTCGCCATAGACCGGGGTCGGGCCGTAGACGAACTTGCCGTGCAGCGCCGAGGACCCCTCTCGGTCGATGCCGAGCACGAAATCGGAATAGGCGATCGACTGGGCGGCGATGCCGTTGCCCATGACGGTCGGCACGTCGATCAGCGAATATTCCGCCTGGCCGGGCGGCGAGAACTGCCACAGGTCGCCCCAGGTCTCGAGCCCCTTGACCACGGCCGGGCTGTCGAAGGTCGGGTGCCCCTCCGCGTCGAAGATGTCGTTGCCGGCATTCTTGATGAAGACCTGCCAGACCGGCACATAGGTGCCGCCGCCGTTCATGCCCTCCATGACGATGCCGTAGAACGGGCTGCCGAGCGTCTCGCCGGCCAGCGTCTCGCCCGCGGCGCGTGTGAAGAACTCGGCGATGTCGCGCAGCTGGGCGAAGGTTTCGGCCGGGGCCAGCGGATAGCCGTAGGCATCCTCGAAGGCCGCCATCTCGCCCGGGTCGGACAGCAGGTCGCCGCGCGCCCAGTAGACCATGTTGTAGTTCCAGTTGAGGAACGAATACTGCTGGCCGCCCTGGAAGGCGAGGCTCGTGAAGGCCGGGTCGATCAGGTCGTCCTGGCCGAATTCCGGATCGGTCAGCGCCGCATCGCCGAGATAGCCGTCGATCGGCAGCAGCACGCCGGCATCCATCAGGAGCCCGACCTGCAGGCTGTGCGCCATCACCGCGTCGTATTCGCCGCGCCCCGACAGCATGTCGGCCTGGCCGCGGTTGATCACCTCGAAATGGTTCAGCAGCTGGTAGTTGACCTTGATGCCGGTCAGTTCCTCGAATTGCGGGACGATCCCGGCGAACTGCTCCTGCAGCGGCGTGACCTCGTCGAGGATGGTGATCTCCACCCCCTGGTACGGCTTGGCGGCTTCCTCATAGCTCCAGGCCGAGGCCTGTCCGGCGGCGGCAAGTGCCAGGGCACTCAGTCCCGCCGCAAGGGCGGCTTTGCGTCGGTGCAGTGTCGCAGTCATGGCTGGATTTTCCCTGTTCCTGTTGGACGTCTTGTTTTTTCTCGTTGTCCTGCGGGGCCGTCATCAGATCGCCCTCCGCGTGTTCCCGTCGAAGAGCACGATCCCTTCGGGATCGATGCCGACGGCGATCTCCTGGTTGGCCTCGAACCGGTCGAGCCGCGGCGTCTTGAGCCGCAGCATCGTGCCGGCGAGCGTGGCGGTGATGATCGCGTGCTTGCCGAAGGGTTCCCAGGCATAGACGCGCAGCCCCGCATCCGAGCCGCCGACCGTCATCGCCGAAGGCCGCACCCCCAGGACCACGCCGCGCGGGCCGGGCTTCAGCCGCGCCGCCAGCCGTCGGCGGGGTTCATCCGCGCCACCTCGCGCCCGCCGCGCTTCGTGGCCATCGAGGCCGCGCCGAAATCGAGCTGGCTGTGCAGCTTGCCCCGCGGCTGGTTGGCGACCAGCTGGAAGGGATGCACCGCAGCCAGATCGGCGCCCAGCCATTCCTCGGGCGGCATCCAGGCCGGGTGGCCCGGCAGGCCCGCGGCCTCGACGGCCTCGCAGTAGATCTCCATCTTTCCGCTCGGGGTCTCCAGCGGATGGGCGTCCGGATCGGCATGGAACAGCGCCAGCCGCGACGGCGCGTCGGTGACCGGCAGCTCGAGGATGCCGCCCTCCATGAACTCCGCGAAGTCCGGTGCAGGCAGCTGGCGCTCGGCCAGCGCCGTGCGGGTGCGGGCATACATCCATGCCTGCCACTCCTCCGCGCTGCGCCCTTCGGTGAAGGCATCGGCGCAGCCGAGCCGCTCCGACAGTGCGGAGAACACGTCATAGTCATGGCGCGGCCCGGCGATCGGTTCGGCCAGCTGCGGCATCGGGATCAGGAACGGGTCGTTGGCCGAGGCGCCGATATCGGCGCGTTCGGGCGTCACCGTGACCGGGAAGACGATGTCGGCATGGCGGGCCGAGGCGGTGCCGACGCTGTCATGCACGATCACCGTGTCCGGCCGGGAGAAGGCGGCGCGCATGTTGTCCAGATGCTGGTGATGGTGGAACGGGTTGCCGCCCGCCCAGTAGACCAGCCGGATGTCGGCATAGTCGCGGGTCTCGCCCTTGTAGGTGTAGCTCTTGCCGGGGTTCTGCAGCAGCTCGGCGATGCGGGCCACCGGGATGAAGTCGCCAGACCGGTTCTCGCCCTGCGGCAGGGTCGGCAGCGGCACGGCAAGCTTCGGCTTGCCGACATTGCCGATCGAGGCGAGCCCGTAGGAAAACCCGCCGCCGCGCCTGGCGTTCTGGCCCAGCATCGCCGCCAGCACCATCGCTGCCCAGACCGGCTGTTCGCCGTTGCGCGCGCGCTGCAGCGCGTAGGCGACCGAGATATGGGTACGGCGGGCGGCGGCACTGCGGGAGAGGTCGCGGATCGTCCCTGCCGGGATGCCGGTGATTGCCGCCGCCCAGTCCGGCGTCTTGGCGGTGCCGTCCGCCGTCCCGTCCAGATAGGCGAGAAAGCGGTCATAGCCGGTCGTGCAGCGGTCGAGATAGGCCCGGTCGGCCAGGCCCTCGGCGGCCAGCACCTGCGCCATGGCCAGCATCAGCGCCACGTCGGTTCCCGGGCGCGGCGCGATCCGGGTCAGGCCGGGCAGCTCGTCCATGTCGTCGGCGATCGGGCTGACCGAAACGAAGCGGCAGCCGCGCGCGGCGGCGGCCTTCAGCGAGGGGCGCGCGACATGCTGGCTGTTGCCGCCCGGACTGACCGCGAGGTTGCGCACCGGCATGCCGCCGAAGGCGATCAGCAGCTCGGTCTCCTCCGCGATGTCCTGCCAGAAGGGCTGTTCCATCATCATCGAGATCGGATGGCCCCAAGTCATCGACAGGATCACCGAGCCGGCCGCCGAGGAATAGGTGTCGACCGAGGCGACGTAGCCGCCGAAGGCGGTGTTGAGGAAGCGGTGGACCTGGCTCTGCGCATGGTGGAACCGCCCCGCCGAGGACCAGCCGTAGGAGCCGCCGAAGACATGAGCCCCGGGGACCGTCTCGGGCAGGTCCGGCCCCGCGCCCAGACGCATCATCTCGGCAGCGGCGATGTCGAGCGCCTCGTCCCAGGGCACTGCCACGAACTCCTCGCGCCCGCGCATCGGATCGGGGCCGGGGCCGCGCTCCAGCCAGCCGCGGCGGATCAGCGGCTGGGTGAGCCGCGCCGGATGGGTCAGCGCGGCGGGGATGTTGGCGAGGATCGGCGAGGGATCGGGATCGCCTTCGAAGGGCCGGATCTCCAGGCCCTCCGGGGTCTGCCTTGCATGGAAGGTGCCCCAGTGGCTGGAATGGGGGCGGAAGGGAATCTCGGTCATCTCGGCTGTCCTGTCTGCGCTTCCATGCCCTCCCACCGGCGCGGCCTCCGGTCAAGCGTTCCGGCGGATCAGAGGACGAGGACCAATGCCAGGCCGGCCGCGGAGATGAAGATCCATGCGAGGAAGCCGAGCGCCAGCGGCCGCAGCCCGGCGCGGCGGAGCTTGCGGATATCGGTCTCCAGTCCCATCGCGGCCAGGGCCATGGCCAGGAGGAAGCTGGTCGCGGCGGCCGCGGCGTCGCGGGCCGGATCGGGCAGGGGCAGGACGGAGTTCAGCACGGCCATGGCGAGGAAGCCGAAGACGAACCACGGCACCGGCACGGCGGCGCCGCCGCGGCCATGCCGATCAGGGCGGCGCGCGCCAGGCGGCCTCCCGGGACTCCGATAGCGGCCGTCATGTCCGTTCCTCCCCCCGGGCGCCTTCATCTTCCGCCTCCTCGCGGTAGACGAAGGCGCCGATCCTGATCCGCCCCGCCGGGCCGCCCTGCCCGGCATCCCGGCGCTGAAGCCGCAGCGCCTCGGCATTGAGTTCGGTCAGCAGCGCCAGCTGCCGGTCCCGCGCCAGCCGTTCCAGCGCGTCGAGCGACGCTTGCGACAGCTTGTTGTAATGCACCGCCCGCTCGAAGAACGGCCCCGGCTCCGGCGCCGCCAGCAGGTTGGCCGCCGCCGCCTCGGCATGGTCGCCCAGATTGGCGGCATAATAGCCGGTCAGCATCGCGGAGTCGCGGCTCGGCACCAGGCTGCCGGCCAGCAGGCGGACCTCCTCGCCCGGAGCCTCGGCAAGGCCGAGCCGCAGCATCTCGTCGAGCAGCGTGCGCGGATGCACGTCGCGGCCGATCTCGGCGTATGCGCTGCGCCGCTGGTTCGTGGACCCGGACAGCCTTGCGGCGATCGCCGCCTGGACCGAGGCCGGCCCGGACGCCGGGGATTTCGCGGACCTGCGCGACGCCGCCGGCAGCCTGGCCGGGATTTCCGGCCTGATCGCACGGGGTCTTGGGTTCGGCTCGACGCCGCTGGCATTGACCGTGCTGATCGACGGCGCGCTGGCCGAACTCGAGCTGACGGCCCCGGCCATGGACCGGGCCGCGATTTCGGTCGCCCGGGGACGCCAGCCGAGCTTCTCTCCCACGCCCGAAAGCTGGTCCGCCGCGTTCGGGTCCGTCCCGGACCTGGTGCCGGACGCGGTGCCGCTTCCAGTACTGGCAGCGGCGCCCGGCCCTGGGCCTGACGGGGCGCCGGAGGACGACCCGCAGGCCAGCCTGTCCTTTGCCGCGCTGAACCGGGTTCTCGCCAGCATGACGCCTGACATTGGCACGGATCTGTCCGCTGAGCCCGGCCGCAATCCGGGCGCCCTCCTGGCGCAGCGCCTGGAGGCTGCCGACGGCAGCTGGTGGACGCCTGCCTGCCTCCTGCTGCGCGACTGGTATCTCGCGGAGCTCGGCCGCGGGATCAAGGCCCCCTCCGTCCAGCGCTACCACCACGCCGTGGCGCTGCGCTTCTCTGCCGTGGCGGGCGGGTTCGACCCGCAGCATGCGGAGGCGGGAGAGCTGGCGGATCTCTATGCTGCCGTGATCGACAGCGACATCCGCAGCGAGCGCGAGCGCGGCTACCTGCGCCGCGTCCTGCGCCGCGTCCACGACTGGGCGGAGGCGTGCGGCCGCGTGTCCGGCGAGGCACAGCAAGGGCCCCGCAAGCGCGGGGCCCTTCGCGTTCCGGGAGAGGCCTGCGCGATCGCGGCAGGGCAGGGGCTGCGCCAGCGCACAGGCACGGGGCGCGCGCCATGTTGCCCTTGCGGTGCCGGATGCTATTTTGGCCGGATGACCCGAGCCGCGCTTCCCGAGAATTTCGCCCCGCTTTCCGCCCTGCCTGACGCGCTGGTGGAGGCCATGGGCCGCTGGGTCCGCCAGCAGCCGGGCGATGCCGAGGGCTGGAGCTTCCGCGTCGGCCGCCATGTCGGCCGCAAGGGCGGGCGCGGCCGGGTGATCCTGCAGGCAACGGATGCGCAGGGGCGCGACATCGCCATCAAGGCGCACCAATCGCGGCTGCGCAACATCGGCGAGTACCGCGCGCTGGCAGCGATGGCAGCGGCAGTGCCGGACACCGTGCGGCCGATCCATCTCGATGCCCGCGGTCGGTTCATGGCGGTGGAATGGATCGACGGGCCGCGGCTGGCCGAGATCATCGGCGGGTCGGCGCGCGAGGAGCTGCTGGTCCGCGCCGGAAACTGGCTGGGCCGCCTGCACCGCTCCGGCGGCCGTCCCGGTCCGGCCCGTACGGCCGGCCAACCACACCGCGAAACGGCGGGCCGCGCGGAAGGCCCAGCCGATCGGACGGGGCCCTGGCGGGCCCCGTCTTGGCTTCCGCTCAGCGCGGATCGAACTTGTTCAGCGGGATCTTCAGGTACTGCGCGCCGTCCGCCTCCGGCTCCGGCAGGCGCCCGCCGCGGATATTCACCTGCAGCGCGGCCAGCATCAGCTTGGGCAACGGCAGCGTCGCGTCGCGCTCGTCGCGCCGGTTGCGGTAGGTGGCCTCATCCGGCGCATCCTTGAGATGCTTGTTCGATGCCTTGTGCTCGGCCACCGTCGCCATGCAGGCGGCCTGGCGGCCCGGCGCGTAGTCGTGGCCGACATAGAGGCGCGTGTCCTCCGGCAGGGCAAGGATGCGCATCAGGCTGCCATACAGATCTGCCGAGGAGCCGCCCGGGAAATCCGCACGCGAGGTGCCGCTGTCGGGCATCATGAAGGTGTCATGCACGAAGGCCGCATCGCCCGCGACATAGGTGACCGAGGCAAGCGTGTGGCCGGGCGAGAACATCACCTCGACCGGGATCTCGCCCAGCATGAACCGCTCGCCATCGGCGAAGAGCCGGTCCCACTGGCTGCCATCCGTGGGCAGGTCCGGGAGATTGTATAGCCCCTGCCAGAGCCTCTGCACCTTGACGACATGCTCGCCGATGCCGCGCGGCACGCCGCCGAGCTGCTCCGACAGCCAGACCGCCGCGGAGAAATGGTCGGCATGCGGATGGGTGTCGAGAATCCACTCGACCGAAATCCCCGCCTCGCGCACGTAATCGAGGATCTTCTGCGCATTGGCGGTGGAGATGGCGGCGGCAAGCGGGTCGTAATCCAGCACCGGATCGACGATCGCGCCCGCCATGGTGGCGGGATCGTGGACCACGTATTGCCAGCTTCCGGTCGGTTCGTCCCAGAATGCCCGGACCTCGGGATGAGCGGCCATCGCCCTGCTCCTTCGCTGATGCTGTCACTCAGCATGCGAGATATGCAGGACAATGTTCTGCGCAACTGCGGCAAAACGGAACCTGCGTTCCGCCTGCCGCAGGCCTCACAGGATGCGGATCAGCCCGTTCTCGGTGACGATGCCGTCGAGCGGCTGGTCGGTCGGCTCCTGCGGCAGCGCGTCGAATTCCTGCGCGGCATAGGCGAAGCCGTAGGCGCGGACCGGACCGAGCGCGCGCAGCTTGTCGAGCGTGCGGTCGTAATGTCCGGCCCCGTAGCCCATCCGCCCGCCCTTGCCGTCGAAGGCCAGCATCGGCACGACCAGCACGTCCGGCACCACCTCGGGCGCCTCGACCGGCGCAGAGGTGCCGAAGCCCGCCGATTGCAGCGCCACGCCCGGGCTCCAGAGATGGAAGCTCAGCGGATGGCCGCGGCCATGGGTGACCGGCAGGCAGAGCCGGTGCGCGGCGAGGCGGAGCGCCGCCGTCACGCGCCGACCGCCGCATCGGCAAGCTGCGCCGCGATCCGGCCGGCAAGGTGGGCGCTGTCCTCTTCGATGCCGAGGAAGCGGCCGGAGCCCCAGGTGTTGAGCCATCCGAGCCCGATGAAATGCAGCCCCCGATGCGCCGTCACGCCGCGGTCGAAGACCGGCTTGCCGCGGGCGTCGAAGACATCGGCCTCGATCCAGCTGTAATCGGGCCGGAAGCCGATCGCCCAGAGCACCGAGGTCACGCCCGCTTCGGCAAGGTCCAGCTCCACCGGCTCATCGGCGGGCTCCCAGAGCTTGGCGAAGGGCGGCTCCTGCGGGGCGTCGATGCCCTCGCGGGCAATGTACGCGTCGATCAGGTCGCGGATGCCGCAATAGGAGCGGTCGGCATCGTCGAGATTCTTCGCCAGATCCGGCAGGAAGCGGACCCGCGTGCCGTCCATGTCCGCCAGCGATCCGTGCAGCGCGACTCCCTCCTCCACATGCCAGCGGCGCAGGTCGATCTCCTTGCCGCCGTCGCGGCCCGACATGTAGTGGTTGGTCTGGGTCATCGCCTTCGCCGGATCGGGATGCTCGGCGATGGTGACGGCGTAATGCCCCATGTCGTGCAGCCAGTCGGTGGCGTCGCGGCCGCGATACTTGCGCGGGCTGCGCGGCGCGGGGCCGACGGCCAGATGCACCTTGCGGCCGGCGCGGGTGAAATCCTCCATCAGCTGCACGCCGGACTGGCCGGTGCCGACAACCAGCACGCGGCCTTCGGGGAATTGCCCGGGGTTGCGGTAGTCGACCGAATGCATCTGGAAGATCGCCGGGTCGAGCGTCTTCGCATAATCTGGCTCGATCGGCATGTCGTAGCCCCCCGTCGCGATCACCACCTGATCGGCGCGCCAGGTCCCGATCGAGGTCTCCACATCGAAGCCGCCCTCGCACGGCGCGACGCGGGTGACCTCCACGTCCTCGCGCAGGTCGGGGGCGGTCTTTTCCGCGAAGGCGTCGAGATAGTCCGTGATCTCGTCTTTCGGCATGAATCCGTCGGGATCGGTGCCGCCATACTCCCCGTCATAGTGGAAGTCCGGCAGGCGGCACTGCCAGTTCGGCGTCACGAGGCAGAAGCTGTCCCAGCGGTTGGCCCGCCAGGAATGGAATCGGACATGGCGCTCGAAGACGAGGCTTGCGATGCCCTGCTTCTTCAGTTGCCAGGCGACGGAAAGCCCGGCCTGGCCGCCGCCGACGATGGCGACGGGAATGCGGGACGTTGCGAGGTCCTTCATGGCGGGATCCTTCATTGGCTGATGGCGAGGCAGGCGATTTCCGCGCCCGGCGCCTCGCCGATGGCGGCGGCGCGGGCTTCGATGGCGTCGAGCTGCGCCATCGCCGAGCTGCAGGCGAAGCCGTATTTGCGCTCCACCCGGTTCGAGGCGCGCTCCATCGCGATGCGGGCGCGGTTCAGGAAATCGGGGACCGGATAGCTCTGTCCGGCGGTGAACAGCTCGGCCACGACGGAGGAGGGCGAATAGAGCCGCTCCTCGGCGCCGTCGGGCCAGCGGACGGTCCAGTAGGTCTCAGGCATGGGGGACTCCGAGGTCGAGATAGGGGGTGGCGGCGTGATCCCAGAACAGCGCGCGGTCATCGCCGTCGGCCAGAGTAACCGACGAGCCCGCAAGGACGCGGCCGATGGCATTGGCGTCGAGGCCGCGGGCGGCGAAGCGGGCGCAGACTGCATTGGCGTGCTGCGGCGCGACGGCAAGCAGGTAGCCGAAGCTGGGGAAGCTGCGCAGCCAGCGCTCGGGATCGATGCCGGGCGGCGGGGCGAGCGCGGCGAGGTCGATCTCGATGGCGACCCCCGAGCATTCCGCCAGCATCAGCGCCGTGCCGATGATCCCGCCCTGGCTGACATCCTTGCCCGCGCGGACCAGCCCGGCCTCCGCCAGCTCCGGCAGCAGCGCCAGGTCGGCCCTCAGGCGGGAATGCGGCGCATCGAGCGCGGCGCAGAAATTGTCGAAATTGACGTAGCGCCCGCGCGGATCGGCGGCAGCGATCAAGAGGTCTCCGGGCTGCGCGTCGAAGCTGGTGATCAGGCGTTCCGCCTTTCCCAGGACCGAGACGGCGAGGCCAAGCGCAGGCGCGCCGAAATTCGTGTGGCCGCCGGCCAGCGGGACGCCATAGGCCTCCGCCGCATCTCGCAGCCCGTCCATCAGCGGCCGGGCGGCTTCGGCGGAAGGCGCCCAGATCTGGTCGAGCACGGCGGTGGCGCGCCCGCCCATCGCGGCGATGTCGGAGAGATTGACCATCACCCCGCACCAGCCCGCGAACCACGGGTTGTCTGCCACGAAGCCGGGGATGAACCCTTCGCCCGCCAGCAGGTCCCAGCCCGCGCCGTTCGGCAGCGCAGCGGCATCTGGACACCGGCGACAAAAACCTTGAAAAACACCGCGGGCACGAACCGGTGGCACATCCGCTGGCAACTCCGGCGGCAGGCAAGGAACGGCGGTTCCGGCAGCGCGCATCGATGATGTTCCATCCGCGCCCGGTTCCGCAGGGCTTCCCCTTGCCTGACCATGCCGGTGGCGGATCGCGGCCAGCGCGCATTGCCCAGGGACCGACCGGGCCGGGTGCCTTGGCACGATCTTCTCGTGCCTCCGGAACACGATCACCGGCCGTTCGCGGGCGCTCCCCAAGCGCGGGCCTTCCCCGCCCGCCTGTCGCCGGAAAATCACGGTCCGCCGCCAGCGAAGCGATCTTGCCGGGACACCCGCGGGTCCTTTGGCTTTCCACGGGCGTGCCGCCGACGGGTGCGAGGACCGGCTGCCTGCCATGCGGCACCGGCCTTGGCCGCGGCGGCAGAGCGATTCTCCGTCCAACGCGCAGGATCAGCCGAAGACCGACCAGCCGGCCTGCCGTGCCAGGCGCTCGGCCGCATAGGTGCCCATCTGCGAATTTCCGTAGCCGTTCAGCCCCGGCGACCAGATCGCGATCGAAGCCCGGCCCGGCGCGGCCAGCAGGATGCCGCCGCCGACCCCGGACTTGCCCGGCAGCCCGACCCGGAAGGCGAAGTCGCCCGAGCCGTCGTAATGGCCGCACATCATCATCAGCGCGCTGATCCGGCGCGCCTTGACCGGCGAGAGCATCGCCGGGGCGCCCGGAAGCCCGGCGATCACCCGCCCCGCGCGCGCAAGCTGCACGCAGCTCATCTCGATGGCACATTGATGGAAATAGGTGCCCAGCGTGATCTCGGGCGGGTTGCGCAGGTTGCCGAAGGATTTGAGGTAATTCGCCAGTGCCACGTTGCGGTAGCCGGTCTCGGCCTCGGAACGCGCCACCGCCTTGTCGATATGTATGTCCGGGTCCTCGGCCGCCCCGCGCAGGAAGCCGAGGATCTCGGCCAGTGCCTCCTTCGGCGCACGTCCGGCGAGCAGCTCGTCGGTGGTGACCAGCGCGCCCGCGTTGATGAAGGGATTTCGCGGCCGGCCCTTCTCGTCCTCCAGCGACAGGATCGAGTCGAAGCGCCGCCCCGAGGGCTCGCGCCCGACCCGGGTCCAGATCTGCTCGCCGATGCGGCCGAGCACGCAGGCCAGCGAGAACACCTTCGACACCGACTGGATGGAAAACCGCTGCTCCGCCTGCCCCGCCGCAGCGAGGCTGCCATCGGCCAGCGCAACCGCGATGCCGAACTGCGCCGGGTCGATGCGCGCCAGCTCGGGGATATAGGAAGCGACCTCGCCCCAATCGCCTGCCGCGCGGATCTCGGCGTCGAGCTCCCGCAGGACCTGCTGCAATGCTGCGCTCACCGCCGCTCTCCTTATGCCCGCCCTGCCCGATGCATAGCCGCCGCCGCGGCCCGCGGGCAAGGAAAAGGCCGGGTCCCGCCCGCGGCGGTCCCGGCCCTGCTGTCCCGTCCGTCTCCGGATCAGGCGGCGCGGCGCGTCCATGTCATATCGAGGCCCAGTCGGTGAAGCGCCAGGTCTCGGGGGCGCGGCGGCCGGGATGGCTGGGGGCGGGGCGGTTGCGGGGTTGCGGGGCTTTCATGTCGGTCTCCTCCGGGATGGTGCGGGGTTGCTGTCCTTCGATGGAAACAGGATGCCGCCCGGAAGTTTCGGACCGTTGTCCGGCGGTGTTTCAATTGTTACGTGCCCCCTCCGGCGCAAACGGGAAGCCCCCGCAGGCGGCGGGCCTGCGGGGGCTGCGGCGGCAGGGCGGGCCGCGCCGGGCGGAGGGTCAGGCGAACAGGAAGTCCGAGGCGTGGAGCGTGCTCACGTTCTCCAGCTCCACCGTGCCCTCGCCGAACAGCAGCAGCGCGCTGTCATGGGTGAACCAGATCGACGCGTCGCCATGGTCGAGCTGGCCGTTGCCGTTGGTGTCGAGGTCGCTCCAGTGACCGATCGCGCTGCCGTCCCAGGCATGCAGCCCGTCGAGCATGACGGCATCCTCGCCATGGGTGAAATCCGTCACCCGGTCGAAGCCGAAGCTGTCGCCGCGGTCGCGGAAGACGAAGACATCCTCGCCGCCTGCCCCGGTCGCCGTGTCGTCGCCGAAGCCGCCCTCGAACCAGCTGTCGCGGGCATCGCCGATGAAGGTGTCGTCCGTGCGGCTGCCGATATAGCTCTCGAAATCGACCAGCTTGTAGATGTCGTCGCCGATCCTCGCATCGTGGTTGTAAGGGCCGGCATTGCCGAAATCGATCAGCACGGAATTGTACATGCCGCTGAAGTCCACGGTGTCGAAGCCCGCGTCGCCATGGTAGATGTCGGCGCCGCGGCTGGCATAGACGATGTCGTCGCCGTCGCCGCCGTAAATGAATTCGCGGTAGCCGCCGAACCCGCCGTTGCTGGTGCGCATGAAGTCGTCGAAGCGGCTGCCGACGAAGGTCTCGAAGCCCGAGAACTCGTCCAGCCCCATCTGCTCTCCATCGACCCAGGCCCCGGCCCGGCCGTAATGCGAGCTGACATAGACGGCGATGTTGCTGTTCTCGTAGCTCAGCAGTCCCGCCCTTCGCCGCCGTTGTAGTAGTCCGGGCTGACATCGCGGTCGTAGATGCTGGCGGTGGCATAGACCGTGTCCCAGTCGTCGCCGGCATAGACTCGGTCGCTGCCGGTCCCGGCATAGATCACGTCCTCGCCCGCGCCGCCATGGATCAGGTCGTCGCCCGCCTCGCCATGCAGCACGTCATCCCCGTCGCCGCCGTCGAGCGTGTCGTTGCCGTTGCCGCCCCAGAAAGTGTCCTCGCCGCGGGCGCCGATCAGCTGGTCGTCATCCTCGACGCCGCAGGCGAAGGAGCCGCCGTCGCCGGCGTGGAAGATATCGTCGCCGCCATGGCCCCAGAAGATGTCGAAGCCGCCGGTGCCGTAGAAGATGTCGGCTTCGTGCGACCCGGTGACATAGTCGTCCCAGTAGCTGCCATGGATTTCCTCCAGCCCCTCGAAGGAGATCTCGAAGGGATCGACCGAGCTGGGCGCCCAGTCGGTCACCGTCCCGTCCATCAGGTCGAAGCGGAAGCCGCGGTCGCCATCCGCCTCCCCGGCCAGCCCGCGGAAATCGCCGATGTCGTAGCCGTCGCCGCCCTCGACATGGTGGTCCGCCTTCGAGTTGACGTTGAAGCGGTCGTCGCCGGTGCCGCCATAGGCCGTGACCCGGCCGCGGCCGTTGATGTTGATCACGTCGTTGCCGTCGCCGCCATGGGCGGTGTGGTCGGCATCGCCGTAGAAGCTGATCGTGTCATTGCCGCCATAGCCCAGCACCAGGGTGGGCGACGGGCTGGTGATCAGCAGGAAGTCGTCTCCCGCGGTTCCGGCCACGACGGCCGCGGCCACTCCGGTGAACCCGTCCTTGTCGGCGGTGCTGGTGTCGAGCATCTTCATCTGTCTCTCCCGTGATCTGCTGCGGGGCGCGTCCGGCCCCCTGTCCGTTGATGGGCCGAGTTTTGGCGGCTGCGCTTTTCCGCCCGATGTCAGCGGCCGGGCCGCGATGTTTCGATTGTGGCGGCCGCGTAACCGCGCTGAAACGCGGGACGCGCGCGGCCCGGAATACCCGACCACCGCGCCGCAGCCCCCTGCCCCGGCAGGACGCTTGTCCCGCCGCGGCGCCGCGGCTACGATTCTCCGGCAAGGACGCAAGGAGGACGACATGCGCATCGGCACGGCAATCGGACGCGGCAGGCTCGCCGGAAGCGCGGCACTGGCGGCGGCAGTTTTCATGCTCGCCTCCTGCGCGCCCTGGGCGCAGGACTACCCCAAGCCCGAGACCTTCGCCCTCGCCGATACCGGCAGCACCTTCCTCGCCCGCCAGGCGCAGCGCCTCGGCGACCCGAAGGACGGCCGCTCGGGCATCCGGCTGGTCGCGGACGGACCGGAGTCGCTTGCGCTGCGGCTGGTGCTGGCCGACCGGGCGGAACGCTCGATCGACGCCCAGTACTACCTGCTGCATGACGATGCCTCGGGGCATCTCTTCGCATGGCACCTGCTCAAGGCGGCCGATCGCGGCGTGCGGGTGCGGCTGCTGATCGACGACATGGACACCTCGGGCTACGACGCGATGATGGCCGCGCTCGGCAAGCACCCCAATTTCGAGATCCGCCTCTACAACCCGTTCCGCCGCGGCCCCGGCAAGATGATCGCCTCGGCCTTCGAATTCGACCGGATCAACCGGCGGATGCACAACAAGTCGATGACCGTCGACAATGTCGCCACCATGATCGGCGGCCGCAACATCGGCGACGAGTATTTCGCCGCCCGCACCGAGAGCAACTACAACGATCTCGACCTGCTGGGCGCCGGGCCGGTGGCGCGCGAGGTCTCGACCATCTTCGACAGCTACTGGAACAGCGAGCAGGCCGTGCCCGCGGGCGCCGTCGTCACCGACGGCAAGAGCGGCGCGCTGACCCTCGACGAGGCCCGCGCCAAGCTGGAGCGGCTCGCCAATGCCGCCGGCGGCAGCGAATACGGCAGCGCGCTGAAGCACGCGGTGCGCGAAAGCCTGGTGAACGGCCGGCTTGATCTCGACTGGGTGCCGGTCGAGGTGATCTCCGACCCGGTGGAGAAGACCGCCGGCGAGGCCCGGCAGGAGGACATCGTCGCCGCGCGGATGCTGCCCTATGTCCGCGGCGCGCAGAAGGACCTGTTCGTCGCCTCCGCCTATTTCGTCCCGCGCGACCGCGGGGTGGCGCTCTTGACCGGGCTTGCCCGGCGCGGCGTCGATGTCACCGTGCTGACCAACTCGATGGACTCCACCGACGTGCTGCCGGTCTATGGCCATTACGCCCGCGACCGCGAACCGCTGCTCGAGGCCGGGGTCAATCTCTGGGAGCTGCGCGCCGACGGCTCGCGCCCCGACCGGGCGCGGCTCGGGCTCGGCCAGTCGCTGTCGTCGCTGCATACCAAGGCCTTCGCCATCGACCGCCGCTGGCTGTTCGTCGGCTCGTTCAACTGGGACCCGCGCTCGGTGCTGATCAATACCGAGATGGGCGTGCTCATCGACTCCCCCGCCATCGCCGCCGAGGCCGTGCGCCAGTTCCAGGCCGGCATCCGCCGCAACGCCTACCAGCTGCGGCTCGGCACCGACGGCAATCTCGAATGGCTCGAACACACCGCGGACGGCCGGATCCTCGTGCATCGCGACGAACCCGCCGAGTCCGGCTGGCGCAGCTTCAAGAGCCGCATCTACGGCGTCCTGCCGATCGGAGGCCAGCTCTGACGCCTTGGCCAATGCGGCGGTTTTTCGATTTATATCGAAACAAACCGCCGTCACTTGCCTCGCCCCCTCACGTCCGGTAACCTGCCGAAAAACATCGAGCAGGGAGGCGGAGACGCCATGGACGACACTGAACGCCGGCCGGCCCCGGCCGCGCCGAGCGCTGCGATGGAACAGCTCGCCGAGGCCGCGCAGGATTACGCCCGCGCCTCGGCTTCCGACAACACGCTGCGGGCCTATGCGCAGGACTGGGCCGATTTCTCGCGCTGGTGCCGGCTGCGCGCACCAAAATTGAGTCAGAGCCGAAAGGGGACCCGGTTTAAGCTCCGAATAGGGACCCGCTTTTCGGGTCTCAAGCTGGCCCGACGCGGCGCAGCTTTCAGGTGGCGCAGCCGTGTCGGGCCAGCTTGCTTGAGCTCAGGCGCGGTTCTCGAAGCGCCAGCTCTCGTTGCCTGTTTCTAGGATCTCGCAGTGGTGGGTGAGACGGTCGAGGAGCGCGGTTGTCATCTTGGCGTCGCCGAACAGCGAGCCATCGCGTCGCCACTGGTCCGAGACCGATGGCGAACGGGCCATTCGCCGAAGGCCGGGGTCGCCGTGACGGTGATCGAGGTGCATTCGCAAGGGCGGCGGATCAGGTGACGGAGCAGCTGCCCTCCGGTCCGGGCAAAAGGGAGACAGCCGGGCGCGCCGAGGATCGGGAAGTCGAGGCGTCCCAGCAGGTCGGCTGTCCGCCCTTGGCGGTCGGCGCGCGCTGCGGCGTCGCGCTTGTTGGCGAGGCCGGCGGCGTTGAGGGGCGCGCCGTCGCGGCGCCACTGGTCCGGGACCGATGGCGCCCCCGTTTGCCGCGCCGGATGCAGGCCCGGGCGATGCCAACGGCGAAGTGATCTTGTACCGGTAGCGCAGTGCGTTTTTCCGGGTTCGGGCGGCGATGGGACTCCTGTCGGCGCGGCGCGTGGCACGAATGGCGTCCGGCACGGTGTAGCGTGCAGCGACAATCGCCCTTGCCTCGGCGAGGGTGATCTCGCGTCCGTCCCGGTCGCGGAGGATGCAGGGCTTGCCGGATCGCAGCACGCGAAAGATGCGGTTGACGAGCCGGTTGGCGACGGCGCAGAGGGCCTGCTCGTGATGATGCCCCTGCCGGTCACCAGCCGCCAGCAGACCTCGGCCAGGCCGGGGCCGATCTTGCGGGCCGTGTCTGCGGCGAGCATCAGGGCGCGCTTGATGCGGTCGTTTCCACCCTGCGTGATCTTCTGGCCGGGCCGTTCCGTTCCGCCGCTGTCCGACCGGCGCGGGAACAAGCCGCGGAAACCGCGGATGTGACGTTCGGACCGGACCCGGTCGGCGCTGTGGAGCAGGCCGGACAGGACCGGCGCGAGATGGCGTCCGGCTCCGGGGATGGGGCGCAGCACATCCCCGGGCTGCAATTCGGTGCAAAGCGCCTCGATCTTGCGATCCAGTTCGGCGCGCGCGGCCATGTGAGCGTTCAGGACGCCGGCCTCGATGGCGATTTCTGCCTGCAGCTCGGCGGGGCCGACATGCCTGCGGTGCAGGTCGCGGGCTTCGCGGGCGGCCCGGCGCAGCCCCTCGACGAGGGCGTCGGCGAAGGGGCCGCCATGGGGGGATTGCCGCTGGCATGCCTGGCGATGAAGGTCGCGATGGTGGTCTTGCGCGCCTTGAGGGTCACTTCGGGATCGACCCAGCGCTGCAGCAGCGCGGCCGGGAGGCGGGTGCCGAGGTCGGGCAGGACGCGCTCCAGCGCCGGGGATGCCCAGCGGATCAGGCCGAGAAGCCGGCGCTTGGCCGCGGCGATCGCATCCCGGAAGCGGCTGCGCTGCTTGGTCAGGCGCTGCAGGGCGTGGCTCTTCGGGGCGGGACTATGGAGCGGATCGAGCTCCGGTCCCCCGAAGCCCGGACTGGCGGCCAGCACCTGCGCATCCGCAAGATCGGTCTTGGCGTGTTCGGAGAGATGGCGGCGCAGCGCCCTGACGCGCTTGCCCTTGACGCGGGTCGCGGCGATCCCGCTGTCGGCGAGCCTGTGCGCAACGGGGAACCAGCTCATTCCGGTGGGTTCCATGACGGCAAGGACGCCGTCGCCGGTGCGGATGCCCTCGATCGCCCGCGCCAGGAAGGCATCGAGCGAGGCTGCGTCGTGCCGGAAGCGGACCGGGCGGCCGACTGGCCGGCCGTTGCCATGGATCTGGGCGACATGATCGCCCCTTGTGGCGAGATCGATGCCGATGGTTCTGTTGGTCATCGTGAATATCCTTGCCGGAGAAGAACCGCACGCCGCCGGCACAGCCAGGCATGTCATTCGTGGCCGTGCTCCGGCGGGAAGCGGCGCCGCCATCGAGTAATCTCGGCGATCAGACGGGGGATGCGGGACTTCGGTTCCGCATCCTTCTCTTTTTGAAATGCGGACGGTTCCGGGGGCGAAAACCCCTTGCGAATCTGTCCGTTTCGCGCCAAAAGGCGCGACCCCCAAGACCTTCGGGAATGCAAGTGGGGCGCATAATGATGTGCGCTCCACCTCTCGTTTCCTAAGCCGCGAAAGCATAAACACATGCAAAGCCAAAACATTCGCATCCGGCTGAAGGCGTTTGACTACCGGGTTCTGGACGCCAGCACCCAGGAAATCGTCAATACCGCCAAGCGCACGGGCGCACAGGTGCGCGGGCCCATCCCGCTGCCGAACAAGATCGAGAAATTCACGGTTCTCCGCGGTCCGCACGTCGACAAGAAGTCGCGCGACCAGTTCGAGATCCGCACCCACAAGCGTCTGCTCGACATCGTCGATCCGACCCCGCAGACCGTCGATGCTCTGATGAAGCTCGACCTGGCTGCCGGCGTCGACGTCGAGATCAAGGTGTAAGGAGAGTATAGGACTATGCGCTCCGGTATTATCGCCAAGAAGGTGGGCATGACCCGCCTGTTCATGGAAGACGGCCGCCAGATCCCGGTGACCGTGCTTCAGCTCGACACCCTGCAGGTGGTTGCACAGCGCACCGCCGACAAGGACGGCTATTCCGCAGTCCAGCTCGGCGCCGGCACTGCAAAGGCCAAGCGGGTTTCCAAGGCCATGCGCGGCCACTTCGCCGCCGCTTCGGTTGCGCCGAAGCGCAAGCTGGTCGAATTCCGCGTCGCTCCCGAGAACCTGATCGAGGTCGGGGCCGAGATCTCCGCCGAGCACTATGTTGCCGGCCAGAAGGTCGACGTCTCGGGCACCTCGATCGGTAAAGGTTTCGCCGGTGCCATGAAGCGGCACAACTTCGGCGGCCTGCGCGCCTCGCACGGCGTCTCGATCTCGCACCGTTCGCACGGCTCCACCGGCCAGTGTCAGGATCCGGGCAAGGTCTTCAAGGGCAAGAAAATGGCCGGTCACATGGGTGCTGCCCGTGTCACCACGCAAAACCTGGAAGTCGTCCGCACCGATGCCGACCGTGGCCTGATCATGGTCAAGGGCGCGGTTCCCGGCTCGAAGGGTGGCTGGGTCACCGTCAAGGACGCCGTCAAGAAGAAGCTGCCGGAAGGCGTGCCGTTCCCGGCCGCTCTGAAAGCTGCGGAAGCTGCGGCCGTTGAGGCCCCCGCCGAGGCTCCGGCCGAAGGAGGGAATGAATAATGAAAGCTCCCGTTATCAAGCTCGACGCGGGTGAAGCCGGCGAAGTCGATCTGAACGACGACATCTTCGGCCTGGAGCCGCGTGCGGACATCCTGCACCGTGTGGTCCGCTGGCAGCGTGCGCGCATGCAGCAGGGCACCCACAAGGTGAAGACCCGCTCGGAGACCAGCTACTCGACTAAGAAGATCGTGCGCCAGAAAGGCTCTGGCGGCGCCCGTCACGGCGACCGCAACGCACCGATCTTCCGCAAGGGTGGCGTCTACAAGGGCCCGACCCCGCGTTCGCACGAGCACGACCTGCCGAAGAAATTCCGCAAGCTCGGCCTGAAGCACGCGCTGAGCGCGAAGCAGAAGGCGGGTGAGCTGATCGTGATCGAGGACGCGAACCTCGCCGAAGCCAAGACCAAGCTGCTCGCAGCTGCGGTCAAGAACCTCGGCTGGAAGCGTGCGCTGGTCATCGACGGCGCGGCAGTCAACGAGAACTTCGCCAAGGCCGCGGCCAACATCGAAGGTGTCGATGTGCTGCCGAGCCAGGGCGCCAACGTGTACGATATCCTGAAGCGTGACACCCTGGTCGTCACGAAGGCAGGACTCGAAGCTCTGGAGGCTCGCCTGAAATGAGCGTGAAGCCGGAACATTACGACATCGTCCGTCGTCCGATCATCACCGAGAAGGCCACCATGGCCTCCGAGGCCAACGCGGTTGTCTTCGAAGTCGCCATCGACGCGACGAAGCCGCAGGTCAAGGAAGCAGTGGAAAACCTGTTCGGCGTCAAGGTGAAGGCCGTGAACACGACCATCACCAAGGGCAAGGTCAAGCGCTTCCGCGGCATGCTGGGCAAGCGCAAGGACGTCAAGAAAGCATACGTGACGCTCGAAGAGGGCAACACGATCGACGTCTCCACCGGTCTCTGATCCGGTTGGAAAGCTTCGGGAGGGCCTCCGCTATGCGGGGGCCCTTTTTTACATGCAATTCTGGGTTGATCTGTGTCATTGAAGCGGCGGGCCCGTCGGCCGACGCTCTCGGGAGGTTACCGGGAGGGACGGAAATGATGGTGCGGAATGTGACGCTTGCCCTTGCGCTCGCTGTCGCCTTGGTCGGCAGCGGTCCCTGCGCGGCGGCGGATGCCAGGATGCGGTACCATGACGGAGTCGAGAGCGCGGTGATCCCGTGGAAGAGCGGGCCGAGAACCGACCTCTTCTACGCGATCGGAAAGATCGACGGCATGCTGGCGGTCTGCGGTGCCTTCGTTCAGCGCGAAGCGGACAAGCCGGGCTATGATGTGGACAAGGCCCTGGCGGACATGTCTGTCAATGTGAGGCGTATCCCGGCGGTGGACACGCTGTCCTTCTTCGCGGCGCGCAAGGACCGCGCCGATCTCGAGCTTCCGGTCTGCGCTGCCGGGTCACGTCACGGCCCTGGAAAAACAATTACGGTTCCGCAGTTCCGGAACTTTCGGCGCCGTCCTGGATCGTGCTTGGCGACCGCTGAGCTGCCTGGCCCGGCAAGGCGGAGAGCGGACATTCGGAGCGGAAGTGCTTCAATCGGATCGTCTCCTCTGGACGCGGTGTCACCCTTCTGTTAAACGCGGCGGACCTGAACGGCCTCGGATTCGCTCCGGGGCCGCAGCTTTTGAATACGGGCACCTACGGGGGCCTACATTACTGGGACCTACGGGGCCCTCTAACAACGGAAGACAGAAACTATGGCACTCAAGTCGTATAAACCGACGACGCCTGGCCAGCGTGGGCTGGTTCTGATCGACCGTTCGGAGCTTTGGAAAGGGCGTCCGGTCAAATCCCTCACTGAGGGTCTGACCAAGTCGGGCGGCCGGAACAATACCGGACGGATCACCTCTCGCCGTCGTGGCGGTGGCGCGAAGCGCCTGTACCGCGTCGTCGATTTCAAGCGTCGCAAATTCGATGTGGCGGCCACCGTCGAGCGGATCGAATACGACCCGAACCGGACCGCCTTCATTGCGCTGATCAAGTACGAAGACGGCGAGCAGGCCTACATCCTCGCGCCCCAGCGTCTTGCTGTCGGCGACAAGGTCGTGGCCTCCGCAAAGGCAGACATCAAGCCGGGCAACGCAATGCCGTTCTCGGGCCTGCCGATCGGCACGATCGTCCACAACATCGAGATGAAGCCCGGCAAAGGCGGCCAGATCGCCCGCGCTGCAGGCACCTACGCCCAGTTCGTCGGCCGTGACGGGGGCTACGCCCAGATCCGCCTGTCGTCGGGCGAACTGCGTCTGGTCCGCCAGGAATGCATGGCCACCGTCGGTGCCGTGTCGAACCCGGACAACTCGAACCAGAACTTCGGCAAGGCCGGCCGCATGCGCCACAAGGGCATCCGTCCGTCCGTCCGCGGTGTTGTCATGAACCCGATCGACCACCCGCACGGTGGTGGTGAAGGCCGCACCTCCGGTGGCCGTACCCCGGTTACCCCGTGGGGCAAGGACACCAAGGGCATGCGCACCCGCAACACCAACAAGGCGTCGCAGAAGCTCATCATCCGCTCGCGTCACGCCAAGAAGAAGGGCCGCTAATCCATGGCACGCTCCGTTTGGAAAGGGCCTTTCGTGGACGCTTACGTCCTCAAGAAGGCCGAGAAGTCCCGGGAATCCGGGCGCAACGAAGTCATCAAGATCTGGTCGCGCCGTTCGACGATCCTGCCGCAGTTCGTGGGTCTCACCTTCGGCGTGTACAATGGCCACAAGCATATCCCGGTGAACGTCTCCGAGGACATGATCGGCCAGAAGTTCGGTGAATATTCTCCGACCCGGACCTATTACGGTCACGCGGCGGACAAGAAAGCGAAGCGGAAATAAGCCATGGGCAAGGAAAAGAATCCCCGCCGCGTGGCTGAGAACGAGGCAATGGCGAAAGTCCGCATGCTTCGCACCAGCCCGCAGAAACTGAACCTCGTCGCGCAGCTGATCCGCGGCAAGAAGGTCGAGAAGGCCCTGGCCGACCTCACCTTCTCCGAGAAGCGGATCGCGGCAGACGTCAAGAAGTGCCTGCAATCGGCGATCGCCAACGCAGAGAACAACCACAACCTGGATGTGGATGAGCTCGTCGTGGCAGAAGCCTTCGTCGGCAAGAACCTGGTCATGAAGCGCGGCCGTCCGCGGGCGCGTGGCCGCTATGGCAAGATCATGAAGCCGTTCAGCGAGCTGACCATCAAGGTCCGCCAGGTCGAGGAGCAAGCCTAATGGGTCATAAAGTCAATCCGATCGGCATGCGTCTCCAGGTCAACCGCACCTGGGACAGCCGCTGGTACGCAGACACCAAGGACTACGGCGACCTTCTTCTCGAGGACATCAAGATCCGCGAGTTCATCAAGAAGGAATGCAAGCAGGCCGGCGTCAGCCGCGTGATCATCGAGCGCCCGCACAAGAAGTGCCGCGTCACGGTTCACACTGCGCGTCCGGGCGTCATCATCGGCAAGAAAGGCGCGGACATCGAAGTCCTGCGCAAGAAGCTGGCCGCGATGACCGCCTCCGAGCTGCACCTGAACATCGTCGAAGTCCGCAAGCCGGAACTCGACGCGCAGCTGGTTGCCGAATCCATCGCCCAGCAGCTGGAGCGCCGGGTGTCCTTCCGCCGTGCCATGAAGCGCGCGGTGCAGAACGCCATGCGCATGGGCTCGCTCGGCATCCGCGTGAACGTCGCCGGCCGTCTGGGCGGCGCCGAGATCGCGCGCACCGAGTGGTACCGCGAGGGCCGCGTTCCGCTGCACACGCTGCGGGCCGACATCGATTACGCGACCGCCGAAGCCATGACGCCCTACGGCATCATCGGCATCAAGACCTGGATCTTCAAAGGCGAGATCATGGAACATGATCCGTCCGCACGGGATCGCAAGGCGCAGGAGCTGCAGGACGGTCCGTCCCCCCGCGGCGCCGGCGGTGATCGTCGTCGCAACCGCGACAACGACCGGTAAGGAATAAGATAATGCTTCAGCCAAAGCGTACGAAATTCCGCAAGCAGTTCAAGGGCCGCATCCATGGCGAAGCCAAGGGTGGGTCCGATCTGGCCTTCGGTCACTACGGTCTGAAAGCGGTGGAGCCCGAGCGCGTCACCGCCCGCCAGATCGAGGCAGCCCGCCGTGCCATGACGCGTCACATGAAGCGTCAGGGCCGTGTCTGGATCCGGATCTTCCCGGACCTGCCCGTGACCTCCAAGCCCACCGAAGTCCGGATGGGTAAAGGTAAAGGTTCGGTCGATTACTGGGCCTGCAAGGTCAAGCCGGGCCGGGTGATGTTCGAGCTCGAAGGCGTTCCGGAAGCAACCGCCCGCGAGGCGCTGCGTCTGGCCGCCATGAAGCTGCCGATCAAGACCCGCGTCGTGGTCCGCGAGGACTGGTAAGACCGGATCGCGCAAGCGAGACAGTTCAGGGGCCCCTGCCGAGCGATCGGCGGGGGCCTTTGCTTTGCCGCTTGACCGAAATCGCGGGGCCGGAAAGGATGGCGGGGCGGTTTCCCGAGTGATTTCAATCCATGGTCCATTCCGATGCCCGTCCTTCCCCGCAAGCCGGTTGTCCGGACGAGATCGGCCCAGAGGCCTTCCGGCGGGAAGTCCTGATCGCCATAGCGGCATGGTCCTCGTCGGCTTCCTATTGATAGTCATCTTGACCGGTCCGCGCAGCTTCGCGCGCCTGAACCGGGCCATGCTGGCGCGGCAACGGCGGGTGCTGGGCCGGGAACCGGACAAGCTGGCGAAGCGGAACATCTCCATAAGGTCTACGAGCCGGTCTCGCAGACGTCCCAAAAGGGCGCCAAGCTTTGCGGAGCGGTATTCCTCTTGTGGACCATGGTTCCCATGGGAGTGCTCCTGCTGGCCGCAGATCCGCCGCCGGTTCTCGAGCCAAGCTGGGCGGATCGCGATTGGTACATCGAGATCCTGCGGAGCTGTGGCGTTTTTTGGGGGGTCTGCTTTGCTCTTTTCTCTGCCTTCAACATGGCAAAGCTCTTCCGTCCGCTTCTGCGCAGGGTTCCGGCCGATGGCTGACAAGCCTCTCGCCCGCGCCGCGCCGCTGGGCTAGAGAACGCGCATGGCACAGATCGATTCCCTCTTCGTCACCCGTCTCTACCGCGCCCGCCTCACCGAGCTGGGACATGACATCGACCCGCGCGAGCTGGAGAATTCCTGCTACGTCATTGCCGAGGATGACGAGGCCGGCCAGCAATGGTGCGAGGAGAACGGCTATCCCGGCTACACCTCCTATGCCTCTCTGACCGATCTTCCCTGGCGCTTTCCGATCTTCGCCGAGCTGAAGAAGGCGCTCGACGCCCATGTCGCGGCCTTTGCCGAGGACCTGGAATTCGACCTGGGCGAGGGCAAGCTGGAGCTGGAAGATCTCTGGATCAACATCCTGCCCGAGGGCGGCATGCATGCCTCGCACCTGCACCCGCATTCGGTGATCTCCGGCACGACCTATGTCGCCATGCCCGACGGCGCCTCGGCTCTGAAGCTCGAAGACCCGCGCTCTGCCAGGATGATGGCCGCGCCGGCCCGCAGGAAGGACTGCCGAGAGGACCTGCGCACCTTCGTCTATGCGAAGCCCGCAGTCGGCGAGGTGCTCCTCTGGGAAAGCTGGCTGCGCCACGAAGTGCCCATGAACATGTCCGAGGACGAGCGGATCTCGGTGAGCTTCAACTACAAATGGGTCTGACGGCCCGGTAGGCCGGTCCCGGCTCGTTTGGTCGGCCTGGCTCCGGGGCGAGGCGGTTCCGCATGTTCGGCGATGCGTTGCTTTGCCCGGAAAGACCGGCGCTGCCGTTTTCCCGCGATATCTGCCGCAGCCCGGTGCACGCCGCCTCGCCATGTCCGGCCCCGGACGGAAATTGGCGGACATCCGGTTCGCGCCGATGCAGGAACGACGACACGCCGGGGCGCGCCAGCGCGCCCATGTGTCGGCCTGGACGGTGCAGGCTAGGTGTGCGCGCCGGGAGCTGGCGTCTTGCCCGGCAATCCGGGACCGCTCCACCGGGGGGGGGGCGCAGCATCTGGTCCTTGCCGGGACGTGCCGTCGCCCTGCCGGTCCGGTCGCGGTGCTCGTCAGCAGGCGAGCCGGTCAGAGGGCGTGCAGCCATTTGCCGGTGCTTGGCGGGGAAAGGGCGGAGGGCGCGCCTTGGCGCGGATGCAGACCTCTTGCGCGCGTCGGCACAGACTCCGCACCTGACAGCGGCCTGACCGGCGGCCTATCTATGGGACAACCGGCGCCAAGCGCGGCGCGCGAAAGGAAGTCCCATGAAGAAGATCGGTTTTCTGTCCTTCGGGCATTGGAGCCCGGAACCGGGATCGCAGGTGCGTTCGGCCTCCGACGTGCTGCTGCAATCCATCGACCTCGCCGTGGCCGCCGAAGGGCTCGGCCTCGACGGCGCCTATTTCCGCGTCCACCACTATGCGCGGCAGCTGGCCTCGCCCTTCCCGCTGCTGGCGGCGGTCGGCGCGCGGACCTCGTCGATCGAGATCGGCACCGGCGTCATCGACATGCGCTACGAGAACCCGCTCTACATGGTCGAGGATGCAGGAGCGGCGGATCTGATCTCCGGCGGGCGGCTGCAGCTTGGCCTCTCGCGCGGCTCGCCCGAGCAGGTGATCGACGGCTGGAAATACTTCGGCTACGGCCCGGCCGAGGGCGAAAGCCCGGCCGACATGGCGCGCCGGCATGCCGAGGTTTTCCTGCACATGCTGAAGGGCGAGGGCTTCGCCGAGCCGAACCCGCAGCCGATGTTCCCGAACCCGCCGGGCCTGCTGCGGCTGGAGCCGCAGAGCCCCGGGCTGCGTGACCGGATTTGGTGGGGCGCGGGATCGGACGCGACCGCGGTCTGGGCGGCGAAGCTGGGCATGAACCTGCAGAGTTCGACGCTGAAGGACGACGAGACCGGCGAACCCTTCCACGTCCAGCAGGCCAGGCAGCTGCGCGCCTACAAGGCGGCCTGGAAGGAGGCCGGGCACAAGCGCGCGCCCCGGACATCGGTCAGCCGCTCGATCTTCGCGATCACCAATGACATGGACCGGCGCTATTTCGGCCGCGGCGGCAAGGAGCGCGACCAGTTCGGCTTCATCGAGACCCAGCGCTCGGTCTTCGGCCGCGGCTATGCGGACGAACCCGACCGGCTGATCGAGCAGCTCGCCAGGGACGAGGCGATTGCCGAGGCGGATACGCTGCTGCTGACGGTGCCGAACATGCTGGGCGTCGACTACAATGCCCATGTCATCGAGAGCATCCTGACCCATGTCGCGCCGGCCCTCGGCTGGCGCTGACGGACCCGGACCGCGCGGGCGCCCCGGCGCTCACGCGGTCTTCTGCATGCCGCCGCGCAGATAGGCGGTCAGCGCGTCCTCGCTGATCGGGCGCGAATAGGCATAGCCCTGCAGCATGTCGCAGCCGGCTTGGCGCAGCACGGCGATCTGCTCTTCGGTCTCCACGCCTTCGGCGATGGTCTTGATGCCCAGCGTTTCGGCGATTTCGACGATGGCGCGCAGGAGGTTCTTGGCCCGGTCGTCCCGTGCCACCGGCATGACGATCCGGCGGTCGATCTTCAGGGCCTGCGGGGCGATTTCCATCAGCCCGATGATCGAGGCATGGCCCGATCCGAAATCGTCGATCTCGATCTCGATCCCGGCCTCGCGGATCATGTCGACATGGAACTTGAAGGCGTCGCTCTCCTCTTCGACGAGGATCGATTCCAGCAGTTCGAATGCCACCTTGGTTTCGCCGTCGAGCAGCGAACGCGCCATGTCGACCACGTCCGGATCGTGCATCCGCCCGGAGCTGACATTGAAGCTGATCTTGGGGATGATCAGCCCCTTGGCGCGCCAGCGCCGCAGCGCCTCGCGCGATTTCAGCATCATGATCCGGTCGATTTCCGGCACCAGCCGCAGCTGTTCGGCGACATGCATGAACTCCCCCGGCGCGAGCACGCCGCGTTCGGGATGGTTCCAGCGCAACAGGGTCTCGACGCCGACGAGGCTGCCGTCGCGGGCCGAGACCTGGGGCTGGAAATAGGGGACGAACTCGTCCCGCTCCATCCCGGCATGAATCTCGCTGGCCAGGCGGCGGTCGTTGAGGATGCCCTGGTGCAGGTCGGTGGTGAAGAATTCCATCCGGTTGCGGCCGCCGTCCTTGGCCTTGTAGAGCGCGGCATCGGCGAACAGCTGCAGCTCCGGGCCCATCTCGGTCAGGTCCTCGGTATGGGCGATGCCGAAGCTGGCGCCGAACCGGCACAGGCGGCCGTCATAGACCAGCGGTTCGGCCAGCCTTGTCTGGATGCGCTCGACGATTTCCCGGGCATTTTCCTCGGTCATGCCGGGGGCGAGGATGATCGAGAACTCGTCGCCGCCGATCCGGGCCGCGAAATCCTCGCCGCGCAGGCTGTTGCGCAGCACCTCGGCCACGCGCACCAGCACCAGGTCGCCGGCCTCGTGGCCGAGCGTGTCGTTGACATACTTGAAGTGGTCGAGATCGACGCGGATCAGGACGCAATCCCCGACCTTGGACGTCTGCGCGTAGTCGAGGCGCTTGGCCATCATGTTGTCGTAGTAGCGCCGGTTCGGCAGGCCGGTCAGCCCGTCATGCAGCGCCTGGCGCTCGTTCTCGGCGCGCATCGTTTCGGCCAGTTCGTGGGCGCGCCGCAGCTCGGCCTCGCGCAGCACGTCGGCGGTGACGTCATGCAGGGCGCCGGTCCAGATGATGGTGCCGTCCTCTTCGCGGCGCGGAATCGACGAGGCCGAGAGCCACAGCAGCCCCCGGTCCGGATGGTGCAGGCGGAACCGGGCCTTCCAAGGAGCGAGGGTGCGGGCGCTGTCCTCGATGCTGGTGATGAAGGCCGGCAGGTCCTGGGGATCGATGCGGCGGAAGGTTTCGGCGGTATTGCGGGACTCTCCCTCGGCCAGGCCCAGCAGGTCATCGAAGCGGCGGCTGGCATAGGGAAAGTCCTGGCGGCCATCCGGGGTGCGGCGGAATTCGTAGAGCCCGACCGGCGCGATATCGGCGATCATGCTCAGGCGGTTATGCGCCTTGTGGACTTCGGCGGCCGCTTCGGCGGCGAGATACTCGATCTCCAGCCGCTCGGTGGTGTCCATGATGTTGCCGTACCACAGCACCGATCCGTCTTCCTGCCGCGCCGGGCTGGCGCTGCACAGCAGCCAGCGGGTGCCGCGCTCGGGGTGGTCGACGCTGAAGCGGATCTCGACCTGATCGGTGAAATCGTCGAGCTCGGCAAAGAACCGGCTGATGACCTGGGCGCTGTCCTCCTCCGGCACATGCCGGAAGAACGCGTAGGCATCGGCCTGTAGTTCTTCGCTGGAAATGCCCAGCAGATCCGGCAGCTTGGCGTTGAAATAGAGCCACTCTGCCCGCTGGTCGGGATGCAGCCGCAACTCGTAGAGGGCGCCGGGCGCGTTCTCGGCGATGGTGTTCAGCCGCTCATGCGCGGCCTTCGCCTCTTCGCCGGCCTCGCGCGCGCGGCGCTCGACCTCGAGCTCCTGGGTGACGTCCAGCGTGTTGCCGTACCAGGTGGTGGTGCCGTCCTCGTTGGTGTGGGGCAACGCCTTGACCAGGATCCAGCGGCGGCCGCGGACGGGGTGGTCTATGCGGTGCCGGTATTCGAAGGTCTGGCCGGTCGCGCGGGCGCGTTCGACCTGGCGCTTGGCCTCGGGGATCTCCTCGGGCAGGATGTTGGCGAAGATCGTCCGCCCGTCGGCCCGGAGCATGTCGGGACAGACGCCCATCAGCTCCGGCAGTGCCGCGCTGAAATAGTGGAAATGCATCCGCCCGTCGGGGAAGGACTGGTATTCGAACAGCGCGCCCGGGGCCCGGTTGGCCAGAGCGTTCAGCCGGTCGACTGCCTGGCGCGCCTCGTCGGCGGCACTTGCGAGGCGCTGCTCGCTGGCCCTCTGGGCATCGATGTTGAAGATCGCGCCGGCCAGGACGAAGGGCAGTCCCTGCGCGCTGCGCTCGATCTTGCGCGCGACCACGCGGTACCAGTGGTAGCTCCCGTCCTTGTGGCGGAGGCGGTTTTCCAGGTCGTAGACATCCGTCCGGTCGGCGAACAGCGCTTCCATCGCCTCGATCGCCGGGCCAATGTCCTCGGGATGGTGCAGCGCCCGCCAGCCCGCGTCGGTGCAGGGAAAATCGCCGGGTTCGAAGCCGAGCAGCCGGTAGGTCAGGTCCGGCATCGCGCCTTCGCCGAGCGCGGGATAGATCATGAAATGGCCGATCTGGCCGCTCTCGGAGGTCAGCGCCATCACTTCCTCGCGCAGCAGCGCCATCGCGGTCGCTTCCTGGGCCGAAGCCAGCGCTTCGGCCAGGCGCTGTTCGTTCTCTTTCAGCGCGTCGATCCGGCTGTGCGCGCCGGCGATGAAGGGCGGCAGACCCTCGGCGGAGCGGTCGATCTTGCGGCCGACGAAGCGGTACCAGTGATAGCTGCCATCGGCATGGCGGACCCGCATCTCGCTGTCGAACGTGTCTTGCGCACCCGAAAGAAGCTGCTGGATCCGTTCCTGTGCGGCGGGCAGGTCGCCGGGATGCGCCAGCTCGGCCCAGCCGTCGAAATCCGGGACGAAGGCGCCCGGCTGGTAGCCGAGCTGGCGGAATCCCTCGTCTTCCATCCAGGCATCGCCCGGCTCGATTCCGATCCGCCAAGCGCCGATCTCGCCGCATCTGGCGGCGATGCCCAGCATCTCGGCATTGTCCTTGGCGGCCTGGCGCGCCGATTCCGCATCGGAGAGCGCCTCGGCCAGGCGCGCCTCCGCCGCCTTGCGGTCGGAAATGTCGACGAAGCTGCCGCAGACCATGTCGGGCAGGCCGCTGGCGGAATTGTCGACATGCTTGCCGACCGAGGAGATCCAGCACCAGCTGCCATCCTTGCGGCGCATGCGGAAATCCACGGACATTTCGCGGAGATGGCCGGAGAGCAACGCGCCGAAGATCCTGTCGCCCTCGGTCCAGTCATCTGGATGCATGAACTCCAGGAAATCGGCGCTGCTGAGCCGGTGCGCCGTGCCGTAGCCCAGGATCGTGCCCAGATGCGCGCCGATCTCCTGCTCGCCGGTCGAAGGGATGATGTACCATGGCACGACATTGCTGCTTTCGGAGGCAACGCGCTGCAGCTCCATCCGGTATTGCAGCCGCTTGCGGGCGCTCTCGGCATCGTCCCTGGCCTGGCGGGCATCGTCGGCGGCGGCCTGCAGCGCCGCTTCGGCGCTCTTGCGGCCGGTGATGTCCATGGTAATGCCGCAGATGATGTCGGGGCCGCCGCGGCCGGACCCGGGGATCGGCCGCGCCTCGGAGGAGAACCACATCCAGTGCCCGTCGCGGTGGCGCTTGCGGTAGTCGACCTGCGCGCGGGCGGAGCGTCCGTCGACGAGGTCGCTCAGGGCGCGGCGCACCGAGGGGGCATCTTCGGGATGGACGTCGCCCTGCATGTTGGCGAGCGGCTGGGCCAATTCGTCATCGTGATGGCCGAGCGCCAGCCGCGGCGGCGTCGTGTAGGTCACCAATCCGGTCGCCGGATCGAAATGCCAGGCGACGGCGCCGCCGACATCCGTCGCGATGCGCAGCATTTCGGCACTGCGCTCGACCTCGGCCCGGGCGGTCTGGGCGGAGACAAGCGCGTCCCGCAGCCGTCCGGCCGCGGCCTTGCGGCGGTCGATGTCGATCAGGCTGCCGCAGAGCATCGGCGGCAGGCCGCCGCGCGCGACCCTGCGCGAGGAGCCTTCGAACCAGCGGTAGCGTCCGTCGCGGCAGAGCAGCCGGTATTCGAAGCGCACCTGGCTGCTGCGGCCGCGGATCAGGTCCTCGATCGCGGAGATCGACATTTCCAGGTCGTCGGGATGGACCTGGCCGCGCAGCCAGGCCGCGTCGATCTCGGTCTCGAACGGCTGGTAGCCCAGCAGGGTGTAGAAGCTGCCGGTAGCCCAGAATTTCCGGCTGTCGAGGGTCAGGTACCACTGGCCGAAGCTGGCTGTGGCCGCCGCGTCGTTGAGCACCATGTAATGGTCCTCGCGCGGCAGCGGTGCCGCGAGCGCGGCGGTGTCCCCGCCATGTTCCGCGGTGGCGGCAGGCGGCCGCAATTCCAGCATGGCGAGCGCGTCCTCCTCCGTACCGGCCGGGCCGAGCGGCGTGATCACGCAGTCGAAATAGCGTTCCGTTCCGTCGCCCAGCCGGAACGCGGCGCTGCAGCTTTCGGCGCGGCCATCCTTCACCAGCCGGGCCTGCGCGGCGGCTATCATCGCGCCGAAGCCGGGGCTGCAGAACTCTCCGGGCCTGCGCCCGCCGAGCGCCGCCGCCGGGCATCCCAGCGTCTCGGACAGGGCGGCATTCGCGCTGAGGATCAGGCCGTCCGCAGAGACAAGGCAGGCGGGGCCGGGCAGATCCTGCACGACGCGGCTGAGTTGTTGCAGACCGTCTTCCATTCACACACCGGCGCAGCTGTTGGGCACGGGTCAGGAATGGGGCGAAAAGCCTAACCCAAACTTGAAGTCCGGGGGGGTCGCTAAAGTTGGAGATGCTTTTCCGCCTCGGGGCGCCGCTCAGAGGTCGATCAGCACCGTCTTGGTCTTGAGGCTGGAGAGGTAGGCTTCGCGGCCGAGATCCTTGCCCAGCCCGCTGGCCTTCCAGCCGCCCGTCGGCAGGATGTGGTCGCGGGTTCGGCCGTAGCGGTTGACCCAGACGGTTCCGGCCTCGAGCCGCCGCGTCAGCCGCATCGCCCGGCTGAGGTCGCGGGTATAGAGTCCGGCGCAGAGCCCGTAGGTCGGATGCGCAGCGAGCTCCATCGCCTCGTTCTCGGTGTCGAAGACCTGGAGCGTCGCGACCGGGCCGAAGATTTCCTCCGTGATTGCCGGGTTTGCGGCATCGGCGCTGCCGAGCAGGGTCGGGCGGTAGAAGCTGCCCGCGCGGTCGAAGCGGCTGCCGCCGCAGAGGATCTCGGCGCCTTTGGCCACCGCCGCGCCGACAATGCCGTCGATCCGGGCGAGCTGCTTTTCCGAGATGATCGGCGAGAACCCGGCCGGGTCGTCCCAGGTGGCGCCGGGAACGGGGGCCGCGAAGCGGTCCGCCAGCTTCGCGGCCAGTTCGTCAGCGATCGCTCGCTGCACGAGGATGCGCGAGCCGGCGACGCAGAACTGCCCGGCATTCGGCAGGATGCCCTTTTCCAGGCTGTCGAGCACGACTTCCATGTCGGCATCGGCGAAGACCACCTGCGGGGATTTTCCGCCCAGTTCCAGCGTCATCGGCTTGATGCCCGAGCGCGCGATGTTCTCCATGATCTGGCTGCCGGCGCGGGTCGAGCCGGTGAAGCTGACCTTGTCGATGCCGGGATGCGCGACCAGCGCGTTGCCGGTCACCGGCCCGTCACCGAGAACGATGTTGACGAGCCCCGCGGGAATGCCCGCCCTCACCGACAGCGCGGCGATATGGAGCGTGGAATAGGGCGTCATTTCAGAGGGTTTCAGCACCACGGCATTGCCCGCGGCCAGGGCCGGTCCGAGTTTCCACGCGGCCATCGACAGCGGGAAGTTCCAAGGCGTGATCGCACCGACGACGCCATGGGGCTGGGCGGAGATGAAGCCCATCTGGCTGTCGGCGGTGGGCACCAGCGTGCCCGCCTCCTTGTCGGCGAATTCGGCGAAGAAGCGGATCTGTTCGGCGGTGCTGGCGACATCCCCGGCCAGCGCCTGGGCCACGGGGCGCGAGGAGGCGACGGCCTCGATCCGGGCGATGGTCTCCGCCTCGGCCTCGATCAGGTCGGCCCAGGCCTGCATGGCGCGGATCCGCGCCCGCGGCTGCCAGCCGGCCCAGGATATTCCGCAATCCGTCGTTTTCCAGGTGGGTTACATAATGCCGCGTGCAACTACGGCGCTAGCGCCGGATCCGGCCATTTCAGCCCTGTAACTTATTGAAAATGCGTCCCGTGCCCTCCAGCGGCCATCGATTTCCGGATCGCAAATGTCGAAGTTAGGGGGCTCCGCGGCGGGCGCGATGTCACCGGTCTGCATGGATAGGGGGCGCCGGGCGATCCCGCTGCGCCATTCGGGCGCCGCATCGCCCCGAAGCTGGTCCGGACACCCCGGCGCGGGCGGGGTGCCGGGCGCTCCGAGCACCGAAGGCAAGGGCGGCGCCTCGCCGAGCGGCGGCTGCGGACCTTCGGCGAATCCCCAGGATGCCTCTGCCCCGGCGGCCTGCGGACGGGCCGGACCGGGGGACGCGTCGGCGGAACCGGCCCCTGCGGGACCGGACAGCCAGAGCTGGAACCAGTTGTGCCCGCAGGCAGAACACTGGACATCCCGCCCTCCGGCCGAGATCGCTGCCTGCGGCACGTCATAGGCCGCCTGGCAGGCTGGGCAGACGATCCGGATCACCTTTGCGTGCACTCCCTCCAGCATCCCCCAAGCTCTAGCAATTTCCCCCTCCCGCGCCAAGCGTTGCCCGTTGCCTTGCCCCGGCGGCTGAGGCAAGAAGGGGGCCGCAACCAAAGGGGCAGTACGAGTGATCGACCTCTCACAGGTGACGGTGGCTTTCGGCGGGCGCGTGGTGCTCAGCGATGTCACCCTCTCCTTGCAGCCCGGAGATTTCTTTTTCCTCACAGGACCTTCCGGCGCGGGCAAGACAACGCTACTCAGGCTGTGCGCAGGGAGCATGACACCCGCGCAGGGGGAGGTGCGGCTGTTTGGCCGCCCCCTGTCGGAAATGACCAGCGATGCCCGCGCCAGCGCAAGGCGGCGGATGGGCATCGTCTACCAGGACACCCAGTTTCTCGACCATCTCTCGCTGGAGGAGAACGTCCTGCTGCCCTTCACCGTGCGCGGCCCGGTCGATGCCGAGCTGCGCGCCCAGGCGGCGGATCTGATGACCTGGGTGGGGCTGGGCGGCCACATGGCGGCCCCGCCGCAGACCCTGTCGGGCGGCGAACGCCAGCGCGCCGCGCTGGCACGGGCGCTGCTGACCGCGCCCGAAGCGGTGCTGGCCGACGAACCGACCGGCAATCTCGACTGGGAGATGTCNACCCCGGTGCTGATGGCCACCCATGACCTCGCGCTGATCCGCGCGGCGAAGCCCCTGGTCAATGCCCGCGTGCTGCGGCTCAAGGACGGGCGGCTCACCCAGGCGGGGGCTGCGCTGTGAAGGCCCGCGACATCCTCGGCGCGCTGCGCGGCGATCCCGGCGCGGACCCGCGGACGGAGCCATCCGGCGGGAGAGGTGCCCGGCTGAGACATGGCGGATTGCCCGGCATGGATGGCGCCGGTGTCCGGTGTCAGCGGGTGCGGCTGCCCATGGCGCCCTGGCGGGGGGCGGCGGCCCGCTGTCTCTTGCGCCTGCCCGCTGCGGCACGGCGGCTGGTCCGGCTGAAAAGGAGCCTTGAAGGGTTGGACGCCGTGCGCCATCTCGATCTGTCCCGCTCTGGGCCGCCGCGCCGTGCCCAGCGGCAAGCGCGGCAACAGGCGGATTGTCCGGCGCATGCCGTCCTGCTTTCCCGATGCCGGATGTTCCGCCGGGATTGCCGCCTCTGCGCGCGGCTCTTCGGCCACGGCCCGCAGCGCTCCGGCCGCGGAACCGCCCCGTCTCCGGGCCGGTCTGCCGCCGGAGGGCGCATCTGATCCGGCCTTCCCGCGGTCGCGGAGGTCGGGAATACCCGGCCCGGACCCAGCTCGGAGCGGCGGATTGCAACGGCCCCGTCATCTTCCGCGTTCGCTTTTCCGCAGCCTCCGCCGCCCGGCGCCACATCCATTTCCACGAATGTTAATAGCATGTTATCCAATTCCGCCCAGACGATGGGCGGAAACTCGCCTACCCGGAAACGGCCAGTGTTTCAGTCGGTTGCAATCTTTGAATTGAGTGCCGCCCGTCCCGCCGCTAGCTACCATCGCAGGAAACCGGCCCGGAAGAGGCCAGGAGCACGATGCAGGCAAAGCCCTGCGACAGGCAAACCGCAAGAAGAAGAAAGGAAACGACATGCAGAGGACTCTGAAAGGCAAGGCCGTGTTTCTTGGCCAAGGGCTCCACTCGGGCCGTCCCGTCCGCATGTCCATTTCCCCGGCCCCGGCCGGACACGGCATCTGGTTCCGCCGCACCGACGCGACCGCCACTGGCGGCGCTATCCCGGCGCGCTGGGACATGGTCGAGCAAACCCCGCTCTGCACCCGGCTGATCGGCGAGGACGGCGACACCGTTTCGACCGTCGAGCATGTCATGGCCGCCCTTGCGGGACTCGGCATCCACAACGCGATGATCGCGCTCGACGGCCCCGAGGTCCCGATCCTCGACGGCTCGGCCGCCCCCTTCGTGCGCGGCATCCTCAATGCCGGCGTCGAGACGCTGACCGCTCCCGCGAAAGTGATCGAGATCCTCAAGCCGGTCGAAGTCCGCCGCGGCGATGCCGTCGCGCGCCTCGACCCGTCGGAAACGGTGCAGCTGCGCTTCGAGATCGCCTTCCCCGATGCCGCCATCGGCGAGCAGGCGCGCGAGCTGAACCTCGCCAACGGCGCCTTCATCCGCGAACTCTGCGACAGCCGCACCTTCTGCCGCCAGTCCGATGTCGACGCGATGCATGCCGCGGGCCTGGCGCTCGGCGGCACGCTGGAAAACGCGGTGGTGGTCGACGGAGACCGCATCGTCAGCCCCGGAGGCCTGCGCCACAGGGACGAACCGGTGCGCCACAAGATGCTCGACGCGCTCGGCGACCTGGCGATGGCCGGCGGTCCGATCCTCGGCCGCTACACCGGCATCCGCGCCGGCCACGCGCTGACCAATGAACTGCTGCGGCAGCTTTTCGCCGATCCCTCCGCCTGGCGGATGATCGACTGCGACACCGAACTGGCGGCCCGCCTGCCCGGCGTCGGCGTCTCCGTCAGCGATCTGGCCCTCTGCGCCTGACCGCTGACCTGTGCATTGCCGCGCACTGCGCGGCATCAAAATATCGGCTGAGGCGTTTTGCCCGGAAAATCTCTGTGCTATCGGGGTGCCGAACCGGTTAGACCGACCGGACAGACGGCGAGCGGAGAGAAGACAGGCATGATGTCGGCAGGCAGGAAATCTGGTGTTGCGGTCGCCTTTGCGGCCCTGGTTCTCCTATCCGCCTGCGAGCCGCCGCCGCCCCAGTTCGAGCAGTTTTCCGCCAAGGAAATCTACGACCGGGCGGAATACGAGCTGGCGCAGGACAATGCCGAGGAGGCCGCCAACTATTTCGGCGAGGTCGAACGGCTCTACCCCTATTCGGAATGGGCCAAGCGGGCGCTGATCATGCAGGCCTATGCGCTGCATGTGGACCGCAAATACGAGGAAAGCCGCGCCTCCGCGCAGCGGTTCATCGATTTCTATCCCGCCGACAAGGACGCGGCCTATGCCCAGTACCTGCTGGCGCTGAGCTATTACGACCAGATCGACGATGTCGGCCGCGACCAGGGCGTGACCTTCCAGGCGCTGCAGGCGCTCAGGCTGGTGATCGAGCGCTATCCCGACAGCGAATACGCCCGGTCGGCGATCCTGAAATTCGACCTCGCCTTCGACCATCTCGCGGGCAAGGAGATGGAGATCGGCCGCTACTACCTGAAGAAGGAACACTACACCGCCGCGGCGAACCGGTTCCGCACGGTGGTCGAGGATTTCCAGACGACCAGCCAGACGCCCGAAGCGCTCTACCGGCTGATCGAGTGCTACCTGTCTCTGGGGCTGCGCGACGAGGCGCAGACTGCCGGCGCGATCCTCGGCTACAACTTCCAGGGCACGGACTGGTACCAGGACGCCTACACGCTGCTGACCGGCGAAGGCCTGGCGCTGGAACCGGCGGGCGGCAGCTGGCTGGTGAATGTCTACCGCCAGGCGATCAAGGGCGAGTGGCTCTGACCGGGGCCTTTGGGTGAGGTGAACTGCGGTTGCTGCGTGGTCTTGAAATCCGCGACATCCTGATCATTGACCGGCTGGATCTCGATTTCCGGCCAGGTCTCAACGTGCTGACCGGCGAAACCGGCGCGGGCAAGTCGATCCTGCTCGATTCGCTGGGCTTCGTGCTGGGCTGGCGCGGCCGCGCCGACCTGGTGCGCCGCGGCGCCGCCCAGGGCGAGGTGACCGCCCTCTTCGAGCTGGGGCCGGACCATCCGGCCCAAGCCATCCTCGCCGAGGCAGGCCTGGCATCCACACACGCCCCGGGTCTGCCGGAGGCTCCAACTCTTGAGTAGACTGGAGCCATCATGAGCAAGACAACGAACAAGTTCTCCCCTGAGATCCGCGAGCGCGCAGTGCGCATGGTCCTCGACAATCCGGGTCAGCATGGATCGCGCTGGCAGGCGATCGCCTCGGTGGCCGCGAAGATCGGTTGTTCAGCGAACACGTTGAACAGCTGGGTCAAGAAGGCCGAGGTGGACAGTGGGCAGCGCGCCGGCATCCCGAGCGACATGGCCGAGAAGATGAAGGCGCTCGAGCGGGAGAACCGGGAACTGCGCCAGGCGAATGAGATCCTCCGCAAAGCATCAGCATATTTTGCCATGGCGGAGCTCGACCGCCGGTCGAAGTAATGGTGTCGTTCATCGATGCTCATCGTGCGGAGCACGGGGTCGAGCCGATCTGCAAGGTGCTGCCGATCGCCCCTTCCACCTACTACGATCACTTGGCGAAGCGGGCAGAACCTGCCCGACGGTCGGCGCGTGCCAAGCGGGACGCGGCTCTTCGCCCCGAGATCCACCGCGTGTTCGAGGAGAACTGGCAGGTCTACGGTGTCCGCAAGGTCTGGCGGCAGCTCGGGCGCGAGGGGATCACTGTCGCCCGCTGCACCGTGGCCAGGCTGATGAAGGATATGGGCCTTCAGGGCATCATTCGCGGCAAGCCGCATCGCACGACGGTGCCGGACAAGAAGGCGCCATGTCCGCTCGACAAGGTGAACCGGCAGTTCCGCGTCTCCGCGCCGAACGGGCTCTGGGTCAGCGACTTTGGCGACCCGCGCCTGCGCCGGGCCCGCCCGGCTCGCGATCCGGCCGATGTCGTGATTGCCCAGCACCCAGTTCGGCCAGCCGCCTTCGGGCAGCGCCGCCTCGTAGCCCTCGACCAGGGCTGCGATCTCGCGCGCGTCCCAGCGGGCCTTCAGCAGCAGGAAGTTGAAGGGCAGGTGGAAGAGGTCGAGATCGGCGCCGTAATAGCTCATCACCTCGTCCGGCGTGCCCGAGGTCTCGCCGATCAGCACCCGGTCGGGGAACTCGTCGGAGACCTCGCGCATCAGCCGCACGATGCCGTAGCCCTCGGGCTGGTTCTTGGAATGCACCTGCAGATGGCTGTGGGTCGGGCCCATATGCGGCTCCCAGTCCGGGTTCGGCGGGTTGTCGCCCTTGTCGACATCCGGCGCGACATGGGTGATCGCATCGACCCGGAGCCCGTCGACGCCGCGGCGGTACCAGAAGCGGATCACCTCCAGCATCGCCTCGCGCAGCTCGGGGTTCTGCCAGTTGAGCGCGGGCTGCTCGGGCAGGAAGGTGTTGTGGTAGTACTGGCCGGTGGTCCCGTCCCAGGTCCAGGACGGGCCGCCGAACTCGCCGATCCAGTTGTTGGGCGGGCTGCCGTCGGGCTTGGCGTCGCGCCAGATGTACCAGTCGCGGCGCGGATTGTCCCGCGAGGACCGGCTCTCCAGGAACCAGGGATGGCGGTCGGAACTGTGGCTCGGCACGAAATCGAGCAGCAGCTTCAGCCCGCGCGCATGGCAGGCCGCGACCAGCCGGTCGAAATCTTCGAGCGTGCCGAAGGCCGGGTCGATGCCGCAATAGTCCGAGACGTCATAGCCGAAATCCGCCATCGGCGAGGGGAAAATCGGCGACAGCCAGATCGCGTCGACACCCAGCTCGCAGAGATAGCCGAGGCGGGATTCGATGCCGGCCAGATCGCCGATGCCGTCGCCGTCGCTGTCCTGGAAGGAGCGCGGATAGATCTGGTAGATGACGGCGGTCTTCCACCAGTCGGCGGTGGCGGCCTGGGCGGCGTGGGGGGTGAGCGCATCCATGATGGCAAGCTCCTCTAGCGGGAATTGTCGGGTTGGGGGGCGAGGACGAGATGTCCTGCGGCGTCGAGGGCCAGCGGCTCGGGATCCATGATCCAGCCGCCGAAGGCACCGCGGCCGCCATCGGCGAAGCCGATCAGCATCGGTTGCCCGCCTGCAAGGGACCGCCGCCTTCGAGGGCCGCGCCGCGGCAGGCCTGGCCACGCTCGGCGGCCCGGCTCGGATGGAGGGCTGATCGCGGGCTTGTTGCCCATATCGGTGAGAGGGCTTCCGTTCGGGGCTCCTGAGGGGTGGATCCTCGGCAGGCCCGGGCCTGCCGCCGCCCGCCATCGCATGGCGGCCTGGTCCGGCCATGGCGCTTCGCCGAAACGGCGGGGGGTGCCGGCAATCCGGTTCGATCCGGAAACGAACCGGCACGCGGAGCGAAGCGGCAAGCGTGGCCATCCCGGGACCTTCTCCGGACGGGGAAGGCCGGGACATGGTCCGGGGGCTCATGTCCCCGGCGAATGCCATCCAGACCCGCCTGGCGGTGACAGGGCCGTTCGGCCCGCCGCTCCGCCGGACAGGGCCATGGAAACGCCGCCGGTCCGAGCGGCCATGCTCCCAGCCGGAGCTGGCCTCCGGCGAGGCGGGCGATTTCGAGGCGGCGCAGGGCAAGCTTGCCGCCGGTGATCCGGCCGGGGCGCTCGACGGGTTCGAGAAGTTCCTGTCGGACTATCCGCGCAGCCCGTTGGCCGGGGCGGCGCATCTGGCGCGCGGCAAGGCGCTGANGATGCCGGCCGCGCCTATCTGGAGGCCTTCACCCGCACCGAGACCACCGACCAGGGCATCGCCTCGGCCGGTCTTCTGGGGCTGGGACAGAGTCTGGCGCAGCTCGACCAGACCCGCGAGGCCTGCCTGACGCTCGGCCAGGTCGAGGCGCGCTTCCCCGGCACGCGCCGCCCCGCCGCGGCAGGCCGACGCTCCGGCGCCGCCACCGCCACCGCCGCAATTCGAGCCGGTGCCGGAGACGCTCAAAGGCCGGTGCCACGTGATCGACGGCGACACGATCGCCATCGGCAAGACGCATGTCCGGCTCTTCGGCATCGACGCGCCGGAACTGGACCAGCCCTATGGCCGCAACGCCAAATTCGCGATGATCGCGCTCTGCAAGGGCCATGTCGTCACCGCGGAGCTGGCCGACCATTCCAGTTACGGGCGCGTGGTTGCAACCTGCCGACTGCCCGACGGCACCGACCTCTCGGCGGCGCTGGTCGCGCAGGGGCTGGCGCTCGACTGGGCGAAGTTCTCGGGCGGCGCCTACCGCCACCTGGAGCCCGAAGGCGTGCGGCGCAAGCTCTGGCGGGTCGATGCCAAGCACCGCGGCAAGCTACGCATGCCGGAGACCTGAACCGCAGCCGCCCGCGGGATCAGCCCTTCAGCTCGATCTCGACGAAGGAAAGCGGCCCGTCGCCCGCATTGCGGACGTCATGCTTCACGCCCTTCGGGCGCAGATAGGTCTCGCCTGCCGACACCTTGCGCTCGGTGATCTCGCCGTCGACCTCGTAGGCCATCACCGCATCGGTCAGCACCACGACGGCATAGTCCATGCCGTGCTCGTGCCAGCCGGTGGTGGTGCCGGGCGCGAAATCCCAGCGCGTGGCCTTCATCTTGTCGTCTTCGGCAAGGACGGTGGGCACGGCGGCCCCGGTGGATTCGAACGGCATGTCTGCTCCTTCGGCACTTGTTACGGTCAAGGCTTGCGCCTTGCCGCGGATGTTAGGCACGGCGCGCCGCACAGGCAACGCCGCCCGCCCGCAACGGACGAGCGGCGGATCGGCGCGCTCCCGCCGCCCGCGAGACGCGGCGCAGTTCGCGCTATGCAGCCGCGCCGGGCTGCGGCATTCTCGTTCGCTGGCGGAACCCGGAAGCGGGGCAGAACGTTCACCCGCAGAAACAGGCCGGGGAAGAATGGCAAAGTTCACTTGGATCGCAGCAATCTGCGGCACGATGGCCCTGACGGCCTGCGGACAGACCGATGCGGAACGCGCGCTGACCGGCGCGGCCATGGGCGGCGCCGCCGGCCAGGTCATTTCCGGCGATCCGATCACCGGCGCGCTGATCGGCGGCGCGATAAGTGTGTCCGGGGAAAGGGGAAATGCGGTCGCCAGCTGATTTGCGCAACAGCGCCGGCTCGATGTCATTCCGGCCAGGCTGCGCGTGCTGGTCACGATCCGCCCCAAGTGAGGGCACGACCGCCATTGGTCCGAGCGAGTGCCCGAACATGTGCCGCACCTGTGCGGGGAAATCCCACGCCCAGGGTGAGCCAATGGAACGCCAATGGTCCGAAAGACATTGGCGAACGCGCCGGAATGGCTGGTGCCGCGCGGCCTGCCGACCGAGGTACTGGTGGCGCACAGCATGGTCTCGAAGTACGGCGGCTACCTCCCGTTCTACCGCCAGGGCGGCATCTGCCGGCGCCAGGATGAGCCATTGTGCGCCATTGGTCCGAGTACAATGGCGAATGAGCTCGACCGCGCGATGCTCGCCGCCTGGCCGGGCCGCGCGGCCGCGCTGCCCGCGCCGGTGATCGACGCGATGACCGCCGAGCTGCGGCGCCCGGACCGGCTGCAGATGGACGAGACCTGCCTGCCGGTCCTGGCCCCGGGCACGGGCAAGGTCCGCAAGGATTTCCTCGGGGCCATTCTCCGCGAGTGAGCCATCTGGTCGCCACTGGTCCGAGACCGATGGCGAACGCGGCTGGGGCGGCGCGGACCCGCCCATCGTGGTGGTCCGCCATTCCCGGCTCCGCAACGGCGAGGTCGCGCAGGAGATGCTGAAGGGCTTCACCGGCAGCACGCTCATGGCCGACGGCCACCCGGTCCACGACACGCTCGCGGACCCGAAGAAGACCGCCAGGCCGTGGTCTGTCGCACTCGCCATTGTCGCTCGGACCAATGGCGCGACAAGGCTCGTTGCTGGACACATTGGAGGAGGCGCTTCGTCAAGTTCAGCCAGGACACCCCTTCGCCGGCCTGCGAGGAGAACGCGCTCGGCAAGCCGAGTTTTCCGACGGAATGGCCCCGCTCCTGCACGGCCTCCGGGGCCAATGGCCTGGCCCAAGTGCGGCGGAAAAAGGTCGGGATGGTTCGGGCATTCCTGCGGACCGATGGCCGCCATGCCATCGCTTGCCACCTCAAACGGATCCTCGGCCTCGGGCGGCTCCTGCTCGGGGGCCGCCACCCCGCTCAGCCGGAAGATCCGGAATCCGGCGCTGCAGCATTGGCGATGCCGGCCGTTTGCAACATTCGTCCCCGGCCGGGGTATCCGCTCCAGCCTGGCGGCGCGGGCGTCACCAGGCGCGCGCGCGCTTTTCCGGGGGCAGCCACATCGGGTCGCCCTCTCCGATCCCGAAGGCCTCGTAGAACGCGTCGACATGCTGGAGCGCCGCAACCGAGCGGTAGAAATCCGGGGCGTGGCCGTCATTGGCGACCAGTGCCCGCAGGTACTGGTCCGTGGCCTTCATCGTCCAGAACTGCGACCAGGCGGCGAAGCAGCGCTGCGACGGGGTGAGCCCGTCGATCTCGACATTCTCTTCGGGATGGTCCTCCAGGTAGTCCAGCAGCGCCTCATGCGCGAAGGTGATGCCGCCGACATCCGCCATGTTCTCGCCGACCCCGAGCGCGCCGTCGATATGCAGCCCCGGCAGGACCTCGTAGGCTTCGGCCTGGTCGATCAGCTTCTGCGCCTCGGCGAGGAACGCCGCGGCATCCTCCGGCGTCCACCAGTCGCGGAAATTGCCGTCCGCGTCGAACTGGCGCCCGGAGAAATCGAAGCCATGGGTCATCTCGTGGCCGATCACCGCGCCGATCCGGCAGAATTTCAGCGGCGCGTCCATCTCCGGCGCGAAGGCCGGCGGCTGGGTGATCGCCGCGGTCACCTCGAAGCCGTTGATCGTCGGCGTATAGGCGGCGTTCATCGCGATCGGCAGGGTGGAGCGGCCGCTGAATTCGTCATGTTCCGGCGGATGCCCGAGCTTCTCCCGCTCGCGCGCCAGATCGAATTTGCCAAGCGCGATGATGTTGGCCACCGGATCGTCCGGCACGATCTCGACGTCGCCATAGTCGATCCAGGTGTCCGGGTAGCCGACCTTGTAGTAGAACTGGTCGATCTTGCGCAGCGCCTCCGCCTGCGTCGGTCCGGACAGCCAGGTGCTGTCCTCGATGCGGCGCCGGAACACCGCCTTGATCCGCTCGATCATGTCGAGAAGCTCAGCCTTCGCCGTTTCGGGATAGTATTCCGCAACATAGAGCTGGCTCACCGGATGGCCGAGCTTCGACACGAAGAGCTGGTAGAGCTGCTCGGCCCGGGGCTGGTCGTTGCGCGCGCCGAGGAGCGCCTCCTCGAGCGCGAGCGCGGGGCCGCGCAGCGCGGTCGACAGGAAGGGGGCGTATTCGGCGATCAGGCGGAAGGCGAAATAGTCCTTCAGCTCGGCGAGCGGCACGCTGCGCAGCACCTCGGACAGGCCTTCCAGCGCGTGCGGTTCGTACATGTAGACGGTTTCGGGGCGCTCGAAGCCGACCGTGTCGAGATAGAGATCGAGGTCGAATTCCGGGACCTGCGCCTTGGCCTCTTCATAGGGCAGGATGCCGAACTTGTTCGCGGGGTTCTTCGCCTCCGCCGGGGTCAGGAAGACCGAGATCAGCTGCCGCTCGATCGCGATGGAGCTGCCGGCGATGCGCCCGGCCTCCTCCTCCGGATAGCCGGCCGCCGCGAGCAGATCGCGGATATAGGCGCGATAGGCCGCCATCGGGGCGCTGTCCTCGGGCATGCGCAGGATTTCCTGCAGCTTGCGGTCGATGCCGAAGGTCTGGCCGAGCACGAACATCGCATGGCGGCTGTTGTCCGCCGGATCGGCCGAGGGGCCGACCATCGCCAGGAGCGCCGGACCGGCGGCGGCAGCCTGCTCGCCGGAAATCCGGGTCAGGTCGGTCAGCGTCTCCGCCGCGGCGACCTCGTCGAGCATGCCGCGGATCGGCTCGATCCCGGCCGCGTCGATCGCCTCGACATCCATGAAGGCGGTGTAGAAATCCCCGACCAGCTGCGTGGGCGAGCCCTTCGGTGCCTGTGCGGCCGCGTCCCCGGCGGCGGCGGCAACCCCGGCCACCTGCTTGGTCAGCCGCTCGGTCATGACATAGAAGATGCCGTAGGCCGGGTATTTCTCCGGCCGCTCGACCCGGTCGAGCCAGCCGCCGGAGCTGTAGCGGTAGAAATCGGCGGCCGGATCGGCAGAGAGATCCATGTTCCCGACCGAGAAGGCCAGCTGGTCCGGGCCCGGCGCGGGCAAGGGCTCCTCTGCCGCTGCTGCGGCGGCGATCCCGGCCAGAAATCCAGTCGCGGCGGCCGTGCTTTTCAGGCGGGACATCATCTTGCTTGCTCCTTGATGGTTTGCCGGAAGCGGCGCTCAGCCGCCGAAGAGGACGGCATCGGGAAGTTCGTAGCGCTCGGCGCCGTTGACCGAGACCATGTTCAGATCGCCGTTGCGGACATGGCTGGCCGAGACGCCGGGATCGCTGCCGGCCAGCTGGCCGCCGCGGAAGTCGAAATAGCGCTCTCCGCCGCCGGGCAGGGCGATCCAGACGCTGGCCGTGCCGCCGGGCCCGCGCGAGACCCGGAAGGCGCAGCTGCGCATCGGCTGGTCCTGCCTCATGGCGGATCGAGGCCGATGGCCGACCGGTCGGCGCGGTGTCGCTGGAGCCCGAGCTCGGCTATTGGCTGGCGCGCGAAGCCTGGGGGCGGGGGATCATGACCGCGGCCGCCGCGATGATGCTGGACCGGCATTTCGCAGGCGGGGGCGGCACCGTCCCGGCCTCGGTTCATCTCGGCAACGATGCCTCGGCACGGGTGCTGGCAAAGCTCGGCTTCCGGTCAGAGGGGGGCGGCGTCGCCCACAGCGCCTATTGGGGCGCGCCCGTGGAAATTCTCCGGCTGCGGCTTGCCCGCGCCGACTGGCTGGCCCATGGCGCCGCTCTGGCGCCGCGGCCCGTGCCGCTGTAACCTGCGCGCAGGCGGCCCGACTCGGCCCCGGACGCGTGAAAATGCCGCCCCCGAGGCTTGAGACTCTGCAGCGGAGGGGGTATCGCCGCAACAACTTCCGTTTCAAGGCTGTCCGATGAAATTCCTCGATCTTGCAAAAGTCTATCTCCGCTCCGGTTCCGGGGGCAACGGGGCCGTGTCCTTCCGGCGCGAGAAATTCGTGGAATACGGCGGCCCGGACGGCGGCGACGGCGGCCATGGCGGCGACGTGGTCGTGCTGATCTGCAGCCCGGCCCCGACCTCGGCCAGCTCGGGGGCCTGTTCCAGAACGGTGACGGAAGCCCCCCGCNTGCGCCAGCGACAGCGCAGCGGCGAGTCCGCCTATTCCTGCTCCGGCCACGATGGCCTGGCGGCCGATCAGCNATGCGTTTCCTGCCGCGGACGGCCCCCTGCCAGTGCCCANTTGCCGGTGCGNTCAGTCGTCCCGATGCACCTTCTCGCGGCGCTCGTGACGTTCCTGCGCCTCGAGGCTGAGCGTCGCGATCGGGCGCGCGTCCAGCCGCTTCAGCGAGATCGGTTCCCCGGTCGCCTCGCAGTAACCGTATTCGCCTTCCTCGATCCGGCGCAGTGCCGCATCGATCTTGGCGACCAGCTTGCGCTGGCGGTCACGGGTCCGCAGTTCCAGCGCACGGTCCGTCTCTTCCGACGCGCGGTCGGCAATGTCCGGAATGTTGCGCGTGCTGTCCTGCAGCCCTTCGATCGTGTCCCTGCTGTCCGCCAGTAGCTCGGCCTTCCAAGCNGTTGAGCTTGCNGACGGAAATATTCCAGCTGGCGATCGTTCATGAACGGCTCGTCCTCGGCGGGACGATAGTCGTCAGGAAGAAATGTTTCGGCCTTCATCACTGCTCCNCAAATNCATGGCCGGCTGCCGTTGGGTTTTTTTGATCCGACNATCCGATGCCCTCCCGCGCGCGGCTGTACCTNCAAACGGTTGCGATTGTCACGGTCAAACAGGGGGTGCTTGAACCTGTCGCAGGGGATGCTAGGCTTTTGNCCGCAGGGCAGCATCCACCGCTTTACCGGGAGTTAGACGACATGAGGTTCGAGGGAACCGAGAGCTACGTGGCCACCGAAGACCTGATGGTGGCGGTCAATGCAGCCGTTGCGCTGGAGCGGCCGCTGCTGGTCAAGGGCGAGCCCGGAACCGGCAAGACGGAACTCGCGCGGCAGGTCGCCGACGGGCTCGGCCTGCCGATGATCGAGTGGAACGTGAAGTCCACCACCCGGGCCCAGCAGGGCTTGTACGAATACGACGCGGTCAGCCGGCTGCGCGACAGCCAGCTGGGCGATCCGAGGGTCGAGGACGTCGCCAACTACATCCGCAAGGGCAAGCTGTGGGAGGCCTTCACCGCGCCCGGCAAGGTTGTCCTGCTGATCGACGAGATCGACAAGGCGGACATCGAATTCCCGAACGACCTGCTGCAGGAACTCGATAAGATGGAGTTCTTCGTCTACGAGACCGGCGAGACGGTGCGCGCGGTCAACCGGCCGATCGTGATCATCACCTCGAACAACGAGAAGGAGCTGCCCGACGCCTTCCTGCGCCGCTGCTTCTTCCATTACATCCGCTTCCCCGNATCCCGACACGCTCAAGAAGATCGTCGAGGTCCACCATCCGGGCATCAAGGGCGCGCTGCTGACTGCCGCGCTGACCCAGTTCTACGAGATCCGCGAGACCCCGGGGCTGAAGAAGAAGCCCTCGACTTCCGAGGTGCTCGACTGGCTGAAGCTGCTTCTGGCCGAGGATCTGGACCCGGCCGACCTGAAGCGCGACGGCGCCTCCGCCCTGCCGAAGCTGCACGGGGCGCTGCTGAAGAACGAGCAGGACGTGCATCTCTTCGAGCGGCTCGCCTTCCCGAACGGCACCGCGGTGCTCGAGGCCATGGGGCTGGGCCCCGCATTCCCCAGGATCGGCACCCCGCTGGCCGCGTTGCGCATGCGCGACGGGGTGCGCGGCCGCGTCGACGGCCGCTTCGTGCCGCCGGGACCGTCCGGCGCGCCGACGCGCGGGCGGCTCGACGTGCTGCCGACCGGGCGGAACTTCTTCTCGGTCGACAGCCGCGCGCTGCCGACCCGGACGGCCTGGACGCTCGGCTGGAAATCCGCATCTCTGCTGATCGACGACTACCTGCAGCGCGAGGGCGACTGGCCGAAGGCGATGGCGATCACCGCCTGGGGCACATCGAACATGCGCACCGGCGGCGACGACCTTGCCCAGGCGCTGGCGCTGATGGGGGTGAAGCCCACATGGGACGAGATGTCGGGCCGCGTCACCGGCTTCGAGATCCTTCCGCTTTCGGCGCTGGGGCGGCCGCGCGTCGACGTCACCCTGCGGGTCTCGGGATTCTTCCGCGACGCCTTCCCGGCGCAGATCGACCTGATCGACTCCGCCGCCCGTGCCGTCATGGCGCTGGACGAACCGGAGCACGAGAACCCCGCTGCCGCGCGGTTCCGCTCGGAAGCGGCGGAGCTGGGCGAGACCCGCGCGGGTTTCCGCGTCTTCGGCTCGAAGCCCGGCGCCTACGGCGCGGGGCTGCAGGCGATGATCGACGAGCGGCTCTGGGACCGGCGGGACGATCTGGCGGCGAGCTATCTCGACTGGGGCGGCTATGCCTATGGCGGCAGGGCCGAGGGCGAGGCCGCGCGCGAGGATTTCGCGCATCGCCTGGGCCAGGTCGAGGCGGTGGTGCAGAACCAGGACAACCGCGAGCACGACCTCTTGGATTCGGACGACTACTACCAGTTCGAGGGCGGCATGGCGGCGACGGTGGAAAGCTTGCGCGGCAAGGCGCCGGTCAGCTACCATCCCGACCATTCCCGCCCCGAGACGCCGCGCATCCGGACGCTCGACGAGGAGATCGCCCGCGTCGTGCGCGCGCGCGCGGCCAATCCGAAATGGATCGAGGGGGTGATGCGCCACGGCTACAAGGGCGCCTTCGAGATGGTGGCGACGGTCGACTATCTCTTCGCCTTCGCGGCCACGACCGGCGCCGTGAAGGGCCACCATTTCGACCTGGTCTTCGAGGCCTATCTGGGCGACGAGACGGTGCGCGACTTCATCGAGGGGGCCAATGCGCCCGCGCTGCGCGAGATGGCGGAGCGCTTCGCCGAGGCGATGGAGCGCGGCATGTGGCTGCCGCGCTCGAACTCGGCACGCGGGCTGGTTGAGCGGTTGAGAGGAACCGTGGTTTGATCATTCGACGTGAAGGCAGGGCGCTGGACTGAACGGGAGTGACGAAGCGACAGGGACATTGAAAGTGGCCATTCGGGCGGCACTGTTGCGGCAGCCGGCAGCCGGCAGCCGGCAGGAGGACGCAATTGCCCTGTCTCCATATGAGGTCAGGCCAAGCGCTCGGTCCCGGCGGTGCCGGGGGCGTCTAAGCGGTTCAAGGCTGAGCGGCACGCGTCCTCGGTCCGAGCGCAGCCGCGAATGACGCGGATGCGGATTTCGGCGGTCTGGCGGCCGGGACCCCTCGAGGCAATCCGTTCGCCGAAGGACTTGAGGCCTGTCCTCCCGGCCCCGATCCGGCTGCGGACATGGTCGCCAGACCAACGCTTGCAGGGTGAGCCGGAACCGTGGCGTCAGGGGCACCGCGAAAGTCCGGCGAACGCGGGCGAGTCGCCGGGGTGCCCGCAGGATATCGCTGCGGGCCAGGGCGGCAGGACGGTCCTCCTTCCGCAATGGGCCGTTTCTGTGGATGGGAATGTCCCCGCGCCGCCGCGCGCCGGGATCGCCGCATGGCACCGGCGGGTGTCGGAGGCGCCGCCAGCGATCTCCTCGCCATGCGACATCGGGTCGAGGCGTTCGGGAAAACGGGGCTGTCGCCCTCGCGGCTGCACGTGACTTCCGCCGCCCGGATGTCGCCCACCGCCGTGTCCATCGCCGGATGGACCTTGCGGTGCTGGCGGCGGCGGGAGCCATGCGTCCTGGCCAAGCACCCGCCGCCGCCCGGGAGCTTGATGCCGGTGCTGCTCGCTGCCCGGCAGGTCATTGCGAGCAATGCCCGAAAGGGAACCAGAAGGTTCAGCGGGCCCGGAGCCCGGCAGAACGAAAACTGGACCGTGATCTGTCGACGGGCTTTCGCGGCCCCACCGGCGCAACGGTCCCGTCTCGCTTCGGCGTCGGCTGAGCGTGGAAAAGTCGGGGGCCGGCCAGTCCAGCCCCCTCTTTAGGATGCCGGAAACCATGGCCGCCGCTTGCGGGAGCTGCAGGCCGGAAGGCACCTTCGCCGTCAGGCGAACTGGGTGGCATTCGCCGGGCAGGGCTCCGCCCGTCCGATCCTCAGGGACTCCGCCCGTTCCTTCCCCAAACTGTCCGCAGGGACGGTTTGCCTCCTGCGGAGGACCGGAGCGGCCCCCGCCGGAGGATGTGCCGCTGGCGCGGACCGGTCCGGACTCCCCGGACCGCCTGCTGATCCGCCTCATTCGGAAAAGACCGGCGGGCGTTCCGTCTTGCCGGTTTGCGGGGCGAGCCATGTCCCGGTCCAGCCGGACCAGGAGAGACCGCGCCGCGTCAGCGCGTTCGCCCTCGGGCTCGGACCAAGGGCGCGGCAACGGCGCATGGCCGGATTTCCGGTTGTCCGCGCGGTGGCGGGCGAGGTCTGGCTTGCTCGTGCAGGTTCTCAACTCATCGGAGTCACGTCGTGAATTCCGTGGGCTGATCAGCTCTTCAACAACGCCGATCGAATGCCATGGTTCGAGAGCGATCATGAAGGAAGGAGCTACAGCCACGCATCCAAATCCGAATGCGCGCACCTGCTGACATGGCCCTTAGCCTGTCGGCCTTGCTTCACGGCAAATCCAGACAGTCCCGCAGCGGTCCGCCAGACTCCCGCGACGTCGCTCCATGCTGGTGCGTGTTCGCGGATGCCTCGGGGTTGCGCACATCGTTTTCTGTGCCGCCATCGGCGATCGCGAGCTTGTCCCTCGACACGCCACTGCCGGCGCAGATCACGGTATGGCCTGAGGTCATGCTGTCCTTCGTAGCAAATCAGAGGCGAGTGCCACGACGCGATCAGGATACATGCTTGGCTCCCGGCCGCCGATCCCGCCCCATGGGGCGGTGCCGTTCGCTAAGGGCCTCGCGCTGGCTGGCGGGCCGAACTGGTCGGCCGCTCTGCGCTGCAGGCAGGCTGACGGCGGGAGGCACTCCGGCGCGCGCGCCCTGCGACGACCACGGCGTGGTGGACCGGCTGACCGCCGATCTCGTGCTGTCGGTCGTTCCGCCGCGCAGCGGAGACGCGCTGGAGCGGCAGCAGGAGACCATCCGCCGCCTCGTGCCGCATCTGCGCGAGGGCTTCGCCCGGATCGGCGCCTGCACCGCCCCGGAAATCGCGCTCCTGATGGGGCAGTTCGCGCATGAGACCGCGGGCTTCGCCTTCCTCGAGGAGCTGGGCAGCGGCCAGGCCTACGAAGGCCGCCGGGATCTCGGCAATGACCAGCCGGGCGACGGCGCGCGCTTCAAGGGGCGGGGGATCCTGCTGCTGACCGGCCGCGCCAATTACCGGGCCTTCGCGCAGGCGATGGGGCGGCCGGACATCATGGAGCATCCCGGGCGGGTGGCGGCCGATCCCGATCTCGCGGTGGCGGCGGGCATCCGCTACGTCGCGGACCGGCGCATTCTCGACAGCTGCGGCGCCGAGGGCTGCGACGTCGTCCTGGCGACGCGGCGGATCAATGGCGGTTTGAACGGGCTCGAGTCGCGGCGCAGGCTCATGCAGGGCTTCCTCGACGGGCTGGGCGAGGGGGCGCCGGGGTAGCCGCCCCACGCGGGCGTGAGGCGCCCGGCGGAAACCTTCCGCGCCCCCGGCCGTTTCCCCTCCGACGCAACGACGGAAACGGAGGACCGGCATGACCCATCATATCGCACTCGAAGAGATCGAAGCGCTGACCGGACAGGTGTACCGCCTGCGGCTGGAAAAGCCCGAGGGCTTCAATTTCGTCCCCGGCCAGGCCACCGACGTTGCGATCGACCGCGAGGGCTGGCGGGACGAGGAGCGGCCCTTCACCTTCACCAGCCAGCCCGAGGATCCGTTCCTCGAATTCACCATCAAGAGCTATCCGGACCACGAGGGCGTGACCGCGCAGATCCCGACCCTGCGGAAGGGAGAGCACTTGAAGATCGGCGATCCCTGGGGGGCGATCCGCGACGAGGGGCCGGGGGTGATCGTCGCGGGCGGGGCCGGGCTGACGCCGTTCATTCCGATCCTGCGCCGCCGGATCGCCCAGGGCACCGCCGGGGAGATCACGCTGATCCAGGCCGACAAGGACTGGGACTCGCTGATCCTGCGCGAAGAATGGCATTCCGCGCGCGATTTGCGGACGGTGTTCGTGCTGGAGGACGAGGCCCGCGACGGCTGCGAGCATGGCCGCGTCACCCGCGAGTTGCTGGAAAAGCACGGCGTGACCGGCTCGACGCGCGTCTATGTCTGCGGCCCGCCGCCGATGGAGGAGGCGGTGCAGAAGGCACTGGACGGCATCGGCGTCGACGGCGGCCGGATCATCCACGAGGCCGCCTGACGGCCATGCCGACCGTGCGGGAGGCTGTCCGGGCCCCGGGACCGTTCCGGCAAAGCCGGATCCCGGGCGGCACCGGACGCCGGAGGACCCAGTGCGAGTGCTTTCCGGTACAACCGCTGCGGGCCCGCCCGCAGCGGGCGCCGGTCCAGGAGGTGCCGACTTTGGAGCACACACGAGGAACGCCTGCTGCCGGCACGCGCCTGCGCCGATGCGGCAGCCGGATGGCCGGTCCGTTCCGGCGGCTGCGGGCCGAGGATCGGAACACCGCCGGGACTGCCGGGCTGTGTTTGCGGTGAACGCCCGTCCGGTCAATGGCTGCGCTTTCCTGACAGGCTCCAAACCGGGCCGAGCTGCATGGTGGGGAGCGCAGCGGAGACAATATCGCGATCCGCCACATGCCCGCTTCGGCACGTGCAGAGCGGGCCGATTGGCGCTGACGCTTGCGGTTTGCCGGGAGCGGAACGCGCGGCAGGGCCGCGGCGGCCCGGTTCCGCGACACCCATGGCTGGGAAGGCATCCGCGGCTCCATCGCGGGCCGGGCACGCCGCGGGAGGGATGCGCAAAGCCTGCCTGTCCAGGCGGCAGGGACATTCACGGCCTCCGAATGGCTGGCAGCGCGGGAGGGACGTCTGCCCGGCTCGACGCACGGTGAGGTTCCGGCTGCCATCATGCTGGGGGCTCATGGGAGAGAGATTCCTTTCCGCTTTGCTCTGGCGGCATGGTCCCGCGGAGCGGGCGCCCCGTGCACCGGAGGCCTGTGTTGCGCAAGTCGTCGGCAGGGGAGCAAACGTGCCGTGCCGCGGCATTGCACCGGCCGGCAGGCGGGCGCCCAGATCGGAGACCGATCTCGGCCTGGCGTTGCCGTGCAAGGCGGGATCGCATCGTGCCTGTCTGGCTTGGAATTTCGGACCGCCGGGACGAGGCCGCTGCCCTGCGGCGGAGATGGCGGGCGGCCCCGGCATGTGACAGCATGACGTTCCGCCATGCGGCCAGGGCGGGACCGGAAAGCACCGCGGCTCGCAGGGGCCTGTTTTCGGCACCGGATGCAGGCGGGCTGTCGATATATCCCGGTTCCGCAGGTCGCAGGGCTGCGGATTGGTGGCGGCCGAGGCGCCGGGTCCGGGAAGTTTCCGGCGGCGCCACCGGCTTCCCGTGATCCGGGCCCGCTGCGATGTGCATCGCAATGGTGTTGTCCGGCCCGGTTGCGGGCGTGCTGGGAGCTGCGGTCGTGCGGGGAGGCGCTGTTGTCTCCGGGCCCTGCGGACCCTGGAGCGGTTCGCAGGCCGTGTCCTGTCGGGGGTTTTCGGCGATGTCCCTGCCAGGGCGGTGCCGAGGTCCGCATTCGCGGAAAAAAGGGGCGCCGGCAGCGGCGTTGTTGCAGACCTCAGCGGCTTCCGGGAACCACTGCATGAATCCGGTGGGTTGAGAGCCCGCCATGACTAAGCCTGAGCCTGCCTGCCACCGCGCCACCAACTGGACGTCCTGCAGCGATGCCGTTTCTGCGTCCTTGGTCCGAGCGCAAGGGCGAACGTGCTCGAGCGGCGCGGGTCGCTGATCGTCTGGCTGGACAAGGACATGGCCTGGCCCGCGCTGGCGGCAGGCAAGCCCGGGCGCCCGCCGGTGCTTCCCTGAATGAGGAGGATCACCAGGCGGTCTGGGGGAGTCCGGTCCGATCCGCGCAAGAGGCAAATCCTCCGGGGGGAGGATTTGAGGGCCGGAGGGTCGGAGCCCTGCCCGGCGCATGCCATCCAAGTCTGCCTGATGGCGAAGGTCCTGTTCGGTATGCCGCTCCGGCGGGTCGAGCCATGGGAACGCCACGGGTCCGAGTTGCCATGGCGAGGCGGCATGGTGGCCAGTACCCTCGAAATGGCAGGCGTGGACTGGCGGGCCCCGGCTTTTCTGCGCTCAGCTGGCGCCGAAGTGAGACGGGACCGTGGCCCCGGTGGCGCCGCGAACGCCCGTCGAACGATCACCGTGGCGCTTTCGTCCCGCCGGGCCCGGGGCCTCTGAACCTCCTGGTCTTGTCTCGGGCAGCGGACAGCGCCGGCATCAAGCTTTCTCGGCGACGGCGAGTTGCTGGTCAGTAAGCGGTGCATCGGACCCCCTGAATTCCGATTTGCGGTGCTTCCGAGGGTGATAGAGTCGCGAGGCGTGCCGATGTCTGTGTCCTTGGACAAGCATGACGTCGCACAGCGCGTTTTTTTATAATTCACAGCATGTTGCGGGCGCGGGCCGAGCTCCGCGGTGCCCCCCGCTGGGCGGCCGAGGCGCACCTGGTGGCCGAGGAGCCGCGCCGCCAGGCCGGTCATGCCGGGCACCTGGCTGGCCCCGCCGGTCAGCACGATCTTCTGGCTCGGCAGCGCGTCGAACCCGGCCGCATCCAGCCGTTCGCGCACCGCCTCCAAGGTTTCCTCGACCCGCGGCCGCATGATGCCGATCAGCTCGGAGCGCGAGATCTCGCGGCGGTCATGTTCCCAGTCGCCGGTCTCGCCGGTCAGCTCGATCATGTCGCGGTCGTCGCGCCCGGTCGGCACCAAGCCGCCGTGATAGCATTTGATCTTCTCCGCAAGGCTCAGCGAGATGCCGAAGCCCTTGGAGATGTCCGAGGTCACATGCGCGCCGCCGATCCGGACGGAGTCGGCATAGATCATGTGGCCGCGCATGAAGATCGAGATGCCGGTGGTGCCGCCGCCCATGTCGATGCAGGCCGCGCCGATCGACTGCTCGTCCTCGACCAGCGCCGAGATGCCCGAGGCATAGGCCGAAGACGCAATCCCGGCCAGCTCGAGGTCGCAGCGCTTGATGCAGTGCAGCAGGTTGCGCACCACGCCGGCATCGACCGACAGCAGGTGCAGGTCGGCCGCCAGCGTGTTGCCCACCTGGCCGCGCGGATCGGTCAGCCCGGAGCGGTGGTCGAGCGCGAAATTGACCGGCTGGGCATGCAGGATGGTGCGGTCGGGACCGAGATCCGGCACCTCGCAGCTCGCCAGAACGGCGGCGATGTCGGATTCCCGCACCGACTCGCCCGAAAGGTCGATCTGCCCGGCCAGCCCGTAGCTGCGCGGCCCCGCCCCCGAGAAACAGGCGATCGCATGGTCGACCCGCACCTGCGCCATCTTCTGCGCCGCCTGCACGACGGTCCTGAGCGCCCGCTCGGTTTCCTGCATCACGTCGATTTCGCCGAAGCGCATGCCGCGCGAGCGCGTCGTCGCCGCGCCGATCACGCGGAAGCGCGACTGCCCGGCCAGCGGCCCCACGCCGTCGGTGCCCGGCACATGGCCGCCGTCGAAGCGCAGGATCAGGCAGGTGGTCTGCGCCGTCCCCAGATCGAGGATCGCCACCACGCCGCGCTGCATCGCCGCCTTGCGCATCTGGCGCATGGCACGCTGGGTTTCGTAGAGGTCGATCATCAGTTGCTCATCCCTTGTTCCAGCCCGCGCAGGGTCTTCAGATAGGCAAAGGCCTCGTCCCCGAGCCGGATCGTCGGCCGGTCGGGATTTCTCATGTCGATGATGCGGATGTCGCGCCCCATGAGGTCGCCCGCCTCGTCCATTGCCAGCACCCGCTCCAGCGCCTCGACCGCGCCGGTTTCCGGAAGCTGGATCACCTGGTCGCCGGTCAGCGCCACGTCCCAGCGCCGCTCGCCCTGGCGGATCAGCCCGCGCAACCTGTCCTTCAGCGGCTCCGCCGCCTCGACGATGGCCAGCGCCTCGGGAATGGCGCGCTCAGCGCCCGCCGCCGCGATCAGCGGCAGCTCGCGGCGGCGCGCCGGTGCGGATCGGCTGGGCGGCGCGCTTCGGCCCGCTGGTGCTGCGCCAGGACGGCGAAGGCGACGACCTCTATTCCGCCTATCTGGCAGGCGGCGAGATGAGCGATCCGCTGCCGCGCGAGGGCGTCGCGCAGGACAGCGCGGCCGCGGTCTTCGGCCGCTTCCTCGTCCTCGGCGTCGAGCACATCATCCCCAAGGGCACCGACCATATCCTCTTCGTGCTGGGGCTGTTCTTCTTCTCGCTGCGGATGCGGCCGCTGCTCTTGCAGGTCTCGGCCTTCACCGCCGCCCATACCGTCACGCTGGCGCTGGCCAGCCTCGGGATCGTGACGGTGCCCGCCGCCATCGTCGAACCGCTGATCGCCGCCTCGATCGCCTTCGTCGCGCTGGAGAACATCCGCAGCGGCCGGATCGGCTGGGTCCGCATCGCGGTGGTGTTCGGCTTCGGGCTGCTGCACGGGCTGGGCTTCGCCAGCGTGCTGGGCGAGCTGGCGCTGCCCAGGGCGCAATTCGCGACCGGGCTGATCGCCTTCAATATCGGGGTGGAAATCGGCCAGCTGACCGTGATCACGCTTGCCTGGGCGCTGGTCGCGCGGCCCTTCGGCCACCGGCCGTGGTACCGCGCCCGGATCGCCGTTCCGGCCTCGGCGGCGATCGCCGCCATGGGCCTGTGGTGGGTGGCCGAGCGGACGTTTCTGTGAGCCCGCCGCTCAGCGCTTGCCGAAACGCTCCAAGAGCTCGGGATGGCGGCGCAGGAAGAAGGCCAGCACGATCAGGCTGAAGCCGCTGAACAGCAGCTCGATGCCGAGGAAGATGCCCAGCACCTGCACCGAAAGCGCCGCGAAATCGGCGAAGATCAGCGCCGCCAGCAGGATCGAGGCCGCCCCCGAGACCAGCATCGCCCAGAAATACTGGCTCTTGCGCATCTGCCAGGCGAGAACCATCCGCAGCACGCCGCCCGCGGCGATGAATATGGTGACCAGAAGCGCCAGCGAGATCGTGCCTTCCAGCGGGTTTGTCCAGAAGGACACGCCGAGGAACAGCAGCATCGCGCCGAGGATCACGTTCCAGATCTTGTTGCCCATGCCGGATTCGGTCAGGCCCGCGATGATCTGGAACACGCCCGCGACGCTCAGCAGAATCGCGGTCAGGATCGTGACCGATACCGAGGCGATGACGGTGTTGCTGAGTGCCAGAATGCCGAAGGCGACGGACACCGCGCCCACCAGCAGCCATTTCAACCAGGTCTTCATGATCGATCCCGCTCCTTCCGTTGAGGCTCATCAAAGTGTTAACGCAGTTCCCCGCACATGGATACGGCCATCTCCGGGGCAGGATGTCCCGCCCCCGGAACGCGAAACGGCCCCCGCATGGCGGAGGCCGTCCCGGATTTCCGTGATCCGCCCGGAGGCGGACCGGATCACATCAGCTCGCGCACATCGGTCAGATGGCCGGTGACGGCTGCCGCTGCGGCCATGGCCGGGCTCATCAGGTGGGTGCGGCCGCCGCGGCCCTGACGGCCCTCGAAGTTGCGGTTCGAGGTCGCGGCGCAGCGCTCGCCCGGGCTCAGCTGGTCGGGGTTCATGGCGAGGCACATGGAGCAGCCCGCCAGGCGCCATTCGAAGCCTGCCTCGCGGAAGATGTCGGCCAGGCCTTCCTCTTCCGCCTGGGCGCGGACCAGGCCCGAGCCCGGCACGACCATGGCACGCATGCCGTCCTTGACCTTCTTGCCCTTCACGATCGCCGCCGCAGCGCGCAGGTCCTCGATCCGGCCGTTGGTGCAGGAGCCGATGAAGACCGTGTCGATCTTGATGTCCTCGAGCTTCATGCCCGGGGTCAGGCCCATGTAGTCGAGCGAGCGCTTGGCCGCGTCGACCTTGCCGCCGGTGAAGTCCTCGGGGGACGGGACCAGCGCAGTGATCGGCAGAACGTCCTCGGGCGAGGTGCCCCAGGTGACGACCGGCGCGATGTCCTCGCCCTTGATGGTCACGACCTTGTCCCAATGCGCGTCGTCATCGGAGAACAGCGTCTTCCACCAGGCGACGGCCTTGTCCCAGTCCGCGCCGGTCGGCGCGTGCGGGCGGCCCTTGACGTAGTCGAAGGTCTTCTCGTCCGGCGCGATCAGGCCGGCGCGGGCGCCGCCCTCGATCGCCATGTTGCAGACGGTCATGCGGCCTTCCATCGACAGGTCGCGGATTGCCTCGCCGCAATACTCGATCACGTAGCCGGTGCCGCCGGCGGTGCCGGTCCGGCCGATCACCGAAAGGGTGATGTCCTTGGCGGTGACGCCCGGGCGCAGCTTGCCGGTGATCTCCACCTTCATGTTCTTCGACTTCGACTGGATCAGCGTCTGGGTGGCCAGCACATGCTCCACCTCGGAGGTGCCGATGCCGTGCGCCAGCGCGCCGAAGGCGCCATGCGTCGCGGTGTGGCTGTCGCCGCAGACCACGGTCATGCCCGGCAGGGTCCAGCCCTGTTCCGGGCCGACGATGTGGACGATGCCCTGGCGGATGTCGGAGACCGGGTAGTAGTTGATCCCGAAATCCTTGGCGTTCTTGTCGAGCGCCTCGACCTGGATCCGGCTCTCCTCGTTGGTGATGCCGTTCACGCGGTCTTCGGTGGTGGGGACGTTGTGGTCCGGCACCGCGATGGTCTTGCCGGGGGCGTGCACCTTGCGGCCGGCCATGCGCAGGCCTTCGAAGGCCTGCGGGCTGGTCACTTCGTGGACCAGGTGGCGGTCGATATAGAGCAGGCAGGTGCCGTCCTCGGCCTCGTGGGCCAGGTGGGCATCCCAGATCTTGTCATAGAGGGTCTTCGGCGTGGCGGTCATCGGGAACATCTCCGAGCGGGTCGTATTTTGGCTAGGGGCACGGGCTAGGATCGGGGCTCAGCGCCCCGTCATAGCCCGGCAAGTACCGTGCAGCGCTGGCCGAAGAAGCGCCACGGCAGGCGCCGCCGGTCCGCGATATCCGTGATCGGTGTCATGGCGCATCATCTAGCCGGCGCGCTCCGCCGCCGCAAGAGAGCGTGGCCCGCGCGCATCGGGGCAAGCTCTTCGTTTACAGCCGCGCCCGCGGGGAGTAGGTCTTCGGCATGACAGCTACGCTCCTCCGCCGCGGCCTTGCCGGACTCGCCCTTCTCGCCCTGCTTTCGGCCTGCGCGCCGAAGCCGTGGGATGATCCCATCGAGATATCCCGGCTGGTGCGGCTCGAGCCGAAGGATTTCCGGGTCAGGACCCTGGTCCCGGCCGGGCTGGGCGAGACGGGCACCGCCTATTTCCAATGGGCGATCGCGACCCATACTTCGGAAGAGCCCGAGATCGAGAGCATGGAGCTGGTCCGCACCGGCGAGCCGGTTCCGGCGGAAGGCGGCATGACCGAGGTCACCTACCGGCTGGAACCCAAGGACTACAAGACCTTCCAGACCCAGCAGATCCGGCAGCGCGCGCAGCTTCTGGCCGATTACTACTACATCGCGGTGCTGTTCGTGCCGGGGCTGTGCAACATGGTCGGAACCGAGGCCGGGCGCGACCAGGTCGTGTCGGTGATGTTCGACGGCCGCACCGGCGACAAGATCACGACGACGAATGTCGGCCTGACCGCATCGGAGATCAAGACCGAGGTCGGGTTCTGTGTCTGAGCGCCGCCGGGCCGGCGCGCTGCTCGGCGCGGCCCTCCTGGCGGGCGCCTGCGCCTAGTGGAGATGTCGCAAGCCAGGATAGAATGTACCGCTGACGCAATTGAACGTCCTGTAATTACGCTTATGTAAGATTTCCTGTCCCGCACCAAAGTCAAGGCAGAGCGCAAGCCCGACTCGGCAAAGGTTGGATCGTCGTCCCGGGGCCAGCCAGATCGGACCTTCCTGCCGTTGCGGCGGGCGCGCGGGACGGCAAGTCGGGCCAATGAGACATGCGCATATGCCTTCGCCGCTCCGGACCTTGCCCAAACCTCTAACCCGTTCGGCCGGAAACGCAGCAGTCCGGGCACCGCGTCGATGTGCCGTAGGGATGCGGCATCGGACAGGCTCCGTCGTCCGCACCGCTCCGAAAGCGCAGCCGGATGACGGCAAGACAGCAGGACAGGCCCATTCAGGCAGATCGGTCCGCAGCTTCCGGAGCACGACATCCGCTTTGCGCTCCCGCCCGGCCGGCCCGGGATCGCACCCCTCGAAAGTTCCGGTCCCCGCCGGCAACCGTTTCCTCGTGAGAACGTGTGGGCTTGTCCGATCTTCCGCCTCCTGGCTTCCGGAAGATCGAACCGGGAGATCGGAGGACGGGCCGCAGGCCGGCCGCTGCGGTCGCCCGAGAGTGCCCGGACCGGACAAGGCGGCCGCTGCGCCTCTCTGCGCAACGGCCGGTCCCGCACGCATGCCGTCCGACCCGGTCCCGCGGACCGGTGCCACGGCTCCGGTCAGGCCGGAAGGCCAGGCGGGAACAGCGCCTCCATCGCCATGCCCGGCGCCGCCGGGTCGAGGCAGCGCAGCAGGAAGGCCGGAATGTCCCGCGCATGGCAGCGGAACTCGGCCAGCCCCATCAGCTTCGGGTCTGCATCCATCGCCATGGCCAGCCCGTCGCCCCTGGCGCCCGTCCGGAAGGACAGGTTGAACCCGTCGGCAGGCCCGTTGGCCAGCACCTCGCGCGTCGCGCTGCAGCCCGGGAAGACCGGCGGATCGAAGGGCATGACATTGACGAGCGGCGAGAAGAAGAACCGCTGCCCGCCGCCCAAGCCGTGATCCGCGGCAATCCGCTCGATCCGGTAGCGGCCATGGCGGCGCAGCGCGCGCAGGTCATGGCCCATGCGCTCGAGAAATGCGCCGAAGGTCTCCTGCGGGCCAACACTCACATGCAGCGGCAGGATGTTCACCGCGAGGCAGGGCACCGCCGCGGCCACGCTGCCGAGCCGCCCCATGTTGGGCAGCCAGACCGGGAGCACCTCCTCCTGCCGAGGCAGATGCGCATGCAGATAGGCCGAAGCCGCCAGCACCAGGAGATCCGGCCATCCCATCCGCATCCGCGCCGCGAGCCCCGCCAGGCGGTCCGGCAGCCGCGGATCGAGCGCAGGCTCGGCAAAAAGGCCTTCGGCGGCATAGTCCTCGCCGCCCTTGCGCAGCACCTCCAGCCGCCCGGGCCGCTCCAGCTGCGCCTGCCAATGCGCCCGGTCGCGCGCGCGGAACGGGCCGGCGTCATAGGCGGCCTCCTCGTCGAGGAAGTCCCCGAAACGGCGGAACGGCGCCCCCGGATCGCCCTGCCCGGTGCCGTGGCGGTAGAGCTGTGCCACCCGTGCCTCGAACAGCGCCACCGCATAGCCGTCGAGAATGATGTGATGGCCGCGGTTGTACCACAGCCAGTCGCGCTCGCCGGTGCGCCAGAGCCGCTGCAGCGACAGCGGATCCCGGGCGAGGTCGAGCCGCGCAGCCATGTCGGCGGCCATCCGCGCCGCGGCCTCCTGCCCGGGGTCCGGGAAGCTGCGCAGATCCGACAGGACGGCCTGCGGCACGCGCGACGGATCGAGGCTCTGGGTGACGCCGTCCGGGCCGGAATGGAACCGGAGCGACAGCACCTCCGCCTCGCGGCAGGCGCGGTTGATCGCCCGCAGCAGCGCGGCCTCGTCGAGATCGCCCGACAGCCGCACGGCGTGGCCGATGGTGGACACCGGCTCGTCGGGATGGAGGGTGAATTCCTCCCAGAAATCGAGCTGCGCGGGGGTCAGGGCCATGGGGCCGCTGCGGGAGGGAGTGTCCTGCATGATGTCATCCTTCATGGAGTCGGGAGGGGATGCCGCAGGCTGGCCGGGGCTGGCAGCGGGCCGGGATCAGGGAAAGGCGCATGGCGGCAGGGCCGCGCGCGTCAGAAAGGCATCAGGCCGGCAGGCCGCGGGGCCGGTCCGCAACCGGAGCCAAGCTGCGGACAGGGTACCGCCGAAGGCCGCCGGATGCAGGCCGGGGCGGGGAAAAGGCCCGTCCGGCAACGCGGTGCAGATGGACGGGCAAACGCGTCCGGCGCCGGATCGCCCTTGCGACGGCCGGGCAACCATGCGGCCATTCCTTCCGGAACGGGCGCCCCCTGCACCAGCCCAGCCATGCCGCGCCCGAGCAGCGGAAATCCGCACTCCGCGTGCGGGCCGCCCGATGGCTTGGCAAGGAGACGCGGGAGCGCCGCCCGCGGCAGCAGCGCACCGGCCGCTGCCTGCCTCTCGCTCGATCCGGACATGTCCCCTCCGCGGCCCTTGACATTTTCCGACAAAACTACTCAACTACTGTCACCCGTCAATCCCTTTCCGGCGGGAACATGCGACGCAGCGACGGCCGCCGGGACTGCAGGGTCCGGGCGGCGGCCACGGAGGCGTGTTGCCGAAAGGCACTCACCATCTGCTGCGGAGACCCTGCATGACACGCGACCTCGTCGCCTTCACCCCTTGGCCGCATCACCTGGCCGCGCGCTACCGCGCCCGCGGCTACTGGACCGGGCGGCCGCTCTGCCACGGCGCCGAGGCGCAAGCGAAAGCCCGCCCCGACGGCCTGCACCAGGCGCTGCCCGAGGACCGGGTGCTGGTCGCCGATCTCGGCCGCTTCGTCACCACGGCCTGGCGCAACCTGCCGGTCTTGGCGCCCAATGACCTGGTCTTCACCAGCCATTTCGGCAGCATCGGCGTCGGCCTCGGCCATGCGATCGGCGCCGCCGCGGCCGCGCCCGGCCGTCCGACCGTGATGGTCGCCGGCGATGGCGGCTTCCTGCTTTCGGGACTTAGCGAGCTCGCCAGCGTGCGCCGCGAGTCGCTGCCGCTGGTGATGATCATCTGCAACGACGGCAGCTACGGCGCCGAGCATGTCCAGTTCCGCAACCGCGGGATGGAACCCGGCCTGTCGATGATCGGAGGCCATGACTTCGCCGCCATCGCCGCCGCAATGGGCATCGAGGCGCTGCGCGTCACCGATGCGGACAGCCTCGAACAGGCGGCCGCGCTGCTGGCCGCGCCGCAGGGGCCGGTCCTCATCGACCTCTGCCTCGACCCCGAACGCATCGAGATGTAGCCCCGGCTCCCCGCAATCCGCCTTCCTCCCCGGGCTGGCGGCCCTTGCCGAGGTGGCATCCCGGTGCCGCTTCGGCCAATACAGACCCACCGACAGGAGAGACTGATGACCTTTACCCGACGCAACTTCCTGAAGAGCTCCGCAGGCGCGGCCGCGCTCGGCGCGATCGGCCTGCCCGCCATGGCCCAGTCCGACACGTTCATCGTCAACATGTTCGGCGGCCGCTGGGAAAACGACTGGCGCGAATTCGTGATGCCGAAATTCGCCGAGCAGATCGGCCGTCCCTTCGACCTCGATATCGGCCTCGGTATGGGCTGGATCTCGAATTTCCGCGCGGCCGGCCCGGAAAACCCGCCCTTCCCGGCGGTGATGCTGAACGAGAAATACACCGCGATGATCCGCAATGACGGCTATTTCGCGGAACTGACCCCGGAAAACGTGCCGAACATGGCCGACGTGATCGAGCCGGCGGTCCTCAAGGGCAACACCGCCGTCACCGGCATGCTGGCGCCGCTGGTCCTGGCCTACCGCACCGACATGGTCTCCGAGCCGCCGAAGGGCTGGGCCGATCTCTGGGACGAGCGCTTCCGCGGGCTTGTCGGCCTCTACAAGATCACCAACTCCGCCGCGACCATGATGGCGCTCTGGGCGGGCGAGCATTTCGGCTCGGGCCGCGACGACATCGAGACCGCGGTCGCCAAGTTCAAGGAGCTCGCGCCCTTCCCGCAGATCGGGTATTCCGCGCAGCTGACGCCGCTGCTGACCCAGGGCCAGATCGCCGTCGCGCCGATCGACCTCGGCGAGGTGAAGACCATGCAGGAACAGGGCGTGCCGATCGACTTCGTCGTGCCCGAGGAAGGCATGATGGTGTTCGACCATTCCTTCTCGGTCTTCGGGAACAGCCCCGACAAGCAGCTGGGCTTCGACTACGTCAACTTCGTGCTGAGCCCGGAAATCCAGCTGTGGATGGCCGAGAACTGGCTGATCGCGCCGACCAACAAGACCGTCGTGCTGCCCGAAGAGCTGCAGAAATGGCCGCTCCAGCCGGAAGTCGTGTCGAAGGCGATCCGCTTCGACTGGGACGAGACGCTGGCCATCATGCCCAAGCTGAACGACCTCTGGGACCGGACCATCTGAGCCATGGCGACGGTCGAGATCACAGAACTGCGCAAGAAATACGACGACTTCCTGGCGCTTGACGGGGTGTCGCTCTCGGCGGGATCGGGCGAGCTGGTGACGCTGCTCGGGCCGTCGGGATGCGGGAAATCCACCACGCTGCGCTGCCTTGCGGGGTTCCTCGATCCCGATGGCGGGGATATCCGGGTGGAAGGCGAAAGCATCCTGCGGACCCCCTCCAACCGTCGCGACTTCGGCGTGGTGTTCCAGAACTACGCCCTGTTCCCGCACATGACCGTAGCCGAGAACATCGGCTACGGGCTTAAGCTGCGGCGCTGCTCGAAATCCGAGATCGCTACGCGGGTCTATGACGTGATGAAGCTGGTGCGGCTCGACGGGCTGCGCGACCGGCTGCCGCGCGAGATCTCGGGCGGCCAGCAGCAGCGCGTCGCGCTGGCGCGACGGGCTGATGGCGACGGCAGGCACCGGCCGCGTGGCGCGGATTTCCGGGGCAGGGCTGGCCGGCCTATCGGTGCAGCCGGTCGCCTGGGACAACCATGTGGTGACGCTTGATCCGCAGCGCGGGCCCCGCGCCTGAGGCACCATGCCGCCGGGCGCGCGCCTCCGGCCTGCAAAAGGCCCGGATTCGCCGCCATCCGGCGGCTCATGGCCCTTGTTTTTCTGCCTCCGGGCGGCTTCGGACGACGGCAGGGGTTGCATCGGCCCGTCCTTGCCCATACACCGCCCGGCAACTCAGAGACGGCCTTTCAAGAAGGAACCCCCCAGTTCCTGCCGTTCTTCGAAAACCTCCGAAAGGCCGGGGTCCCGGCCTCCCTGCGCGAATACCTCTCCTTCCTCGAAGCGATGAAGGCGGGGCTCGTCACCTATGACGTGGACGGGTTCTACTATCTCGCCCGCACCGCCATGGTGAAGGACGAGCGCAATCTAGACCGGTTCGACCGCGCCTTCGCCGCCACCTTCGAGGGTCTCGAGGCGATCAGCCTCGAGGACATGGTCGAGGCCGTCGAGATCCCCGAGGACTGGCTGCGAAAGATGGCGGAGAAGCATCTCTCGGAGGAGGAGAAGGCCGAGATCGAGGCCCTGGGCGGCTTCGACAAGCTGATGGAGACGCTGAAGAAGCGGCTTGAGGAGCAGAAGGAACGCCATCAGGGAGGCAACAAGTGGATCGGAACGGGGGGCACCTCGCCCTTCGGCGCCTATGGCTACAACCCCGAAGGCATCCGCATCGGCCAGAAGGAAAGCCGCCACCGCAAGGCGGTGAAGGTCTGGGACAAGCGCGAATTCCGCAATCTCGACGACAGCGTCGAGCTGGGCACGCGCAACATCAAGGTCGCGCTGAAGCGGCTCAGGCAATGGGCGCGCGCGGGCGCGCATGAGGAGCTGGATCTCGACGGCACGATCCGCGCCACCGCCGAGCACGGCTATCTCGACGTGAAGACCCGGCCCGAACGGCACAACGCGGTCAAGGTCCTGCTGTTCTTCGATATCGGCGGCTCGATGGACGACCATATAAAGGTGGTGGAGGAACTGTTCTCGGCTGCCCGCTCCGAGTTCAAGCATCTCGAGCACTACTACTTCCACAACTGCCTGTACGAAGGCGTGTGGCGCGACAATTCCCGGCGCTGGACCGAGCAGATCCCGACCTGGGACGTGCTGCATACCTATGGCCACGACTACAAGTGCATCTTCGTCGGCGACGCGTCGATGTCGCCCTACGAGGTGCTCTATCCCGGCGGCGCCAACGAGCACTGGAACGAAGAGGCCGGCGAGGTCTGGCTGCGCCGCGCGATGGAGCAATGGCCCGACTGCCTCTGGCTGAACCCCGTCCCCGAGCGCCACTGGCCCTATACCCAGTCGATCGGCCTGATCCGCGAGCTGTTCGGCGAGCGGATGGTGCCGATGACGCTGGAGGGGATCGACCGCGGCATGCGGCTGCTCGGCCGCTGAGCCGGCGCCGGAGGACAGGCCCCGCGCCGTTGCGGCCGGCAGCGGGAGGCATTGCATCTTGACGCCCCCGCGAAAAACTGCAAAAATTTCTTTACTTTCGAAAAATTTGCATAGATCGCCACTAAACCTTTGCATGACGGGAAATAGAATCACTCGCCTTTTCCGTGGGGAGAAGTCCGGATAGTTTTCCGGACCAATTTCACGTTTCCACCGGCACGCCCAAAAAACAGGCATATCGCGTTAACTTACCAGCGGGTAAGGAAAATGTCGGAAAGCGGTTCCGGAAACATCGATGATAGATGTGACCATTCATTCATGACGTTGTTAAAGAAGTGATTTTTTCCGGATGCGGCATCTTTGCCTGCCTTTGCCGCGGCCGCGGCCGCCGACTTGATGTCACTGCCCCGCTCCGGGTCCGCGACCTGGCTCCGCGAGCTGCTTGACGGCTCCGGCGCTCACCTTACCGTGAGGCCATGAATGGAAAGACACTGACCAGCCTCGCGGCCCTGATGGAAAATTCTCTTGCCGACCTGCAGGCTGACTGCATCGCGCTGGCAATCCCCTCGCCGTTTCCGGGCTGCGTCTTCGTTCTGGCCCGCGGCCAGAGCTTCCCGGACGCACCCGAGCTGGTCCCCGTCTCCACGACCGGCAACAGCCTCTGCCAGAAGGTCCTGCAATCGGGCGAAGACGTGCAGGCTCATTTCGGCAGCACCGCCGCGCGCTGCGGGCTGATGGCAGCCGAGGAACTGTCCTCCTATTGCGGCACGCCGGTCTTCGCCCCGGACGGCAGCGGCACGCTCGCCAGCCTCTCCGCGATGACCCGGATGTCGCGGATCTGGTCGCGCGGCGACCGCGACCGCCTGCACGGCCTCGCCGCGGAGATTGCCCGGCACGGGATCCCGATCTGGGCCGGAACCGCGGCGCAGAAGCTGGGCGACGCCCGCCGCTAGGCCGGCAGGCCTTGCCCGGCGGCCGCGCGATCGCCATATCGGAACCATGCTGAAACTCGCGCCCATCCTTGCCGCCCTGCTCTACGGCATCGCCTTCTACCTGTTCTCGGCCTGGCGCACCCGCCGCCAGCTGGACCAGCGCTCCACCGAGCTGGCCGATCCGGCGCTGTCGCGGGTGCTGGCACCGATGGNCGCAGGCGCTCGATGTCCCGCGCATCCCGGTCTATCTCTATGAAATCGCGCCGGTGAACGGGCTGGCCGCGCCGGACGGGCGGATCTTCCTGACCCGCGGCTTCTACAACCGCTTCCGCCAGGGCGACGTGACCCCCGAGGAGCTGGCCTCGGTCGTGGCGCATGAGCTGGGCCATGTCGCGCTCGGCCATTCGCGGCGGCGGATGATCGATTTCTCGGGGCAGAACGCGATCCGCGTGGCCAGCGCGATGGTGCTGTCGCGGATCATCCCCGGCTTCGGCGCGGTGATCGCCAACATGCTGACCGGGATGCTCGCCGCGCGGCTGTCGCGGCAGGACGAATACGAGGCCGATGCCTATGCCGCGGCACTGCTGACCAAGGCGGGGATCGGCACGGAACCGCAGAAGGCGCTGTTCCGCAAGCTCGAGGCGCTGACCCAATCAGGCACCCCCGCCCCGGCCTGGTTCCTCAGCCATCCCAAGACGGCCGAACGGATCGCGGCGATCGAGACCCTCGAACGCCGCTGGGTGCCTCAGGACAGGTAGGGGCGGAACGCCTCGACCACCTGCTCGTAGACCGCGCGCTTGAACGGCACGATGCGCGTCACCACCTCGTCGAGCGGCACCCAGTGCCATTCGCTGAATTCGGGATGCTCGGTCTCGATATTGATCGCGTCATCCGTGCCGTGGAAGCGCAGCAGGAACCATTTCTGCTCCTGACCGCGATACCTGCCCTTCCAGATCTTCGGCACCAGGTCATGCGGCAGGTCATAGGCGATCCAGCCCTCGGTCTCGGCCTCGATCGTCACCATCTCCGCGGGAACCCCGGTCTCCTCCTCCAGCTCGCGCAGCGCAGCCGCGCGCGGCTCCTCGCCCTTGTCGATCCCGCCCTGCGGCATCTGCAGCGCCGGACCCGGATTGTCGATCCGCTGGGCGACGAAGACCCGGTTGCCGGCATTGGCCAGCATCACGCCGACATTCTGGCGGTAGGGCAGTTTCGCGATCTCTTCGGGGGTCATGCATCCGCTCCGCGGTTCAGCCAATCCAGCCTGGCCATCATTTCGTCGAAAAGCTCCGGGCTCTGCGCCGAGAGCAGCACGCCCTCGGGCGCCGGGCCGGGGCGGTAGGGCGTGCCGTCGAGCATCCCCGCCTTGCCGCCCGCCTCGGTGACGGCGAGCACGCCGGCCGCATGGTCCCAGGGCTTGGGCTTCACGCCCAGGCAGTAGCGGCCGAAGCCCTGCGCCATCATCCGGTATTCATGGCAGGCGCAGGCCAGCGAATAGGTCCGCGACCCGGCCACGACGGACCGCTGAGCACCACCAGCTCGCCCGGCATGGCGGCGAAATCCGGAACCTGCACCTCCGTGCCGCCGCGCGCCAGCCGCACATCGCGGAAGGCCAGCACGGCCGGACCGGGCAGGGCGGCGGCGCGGGAAATGCCGCCCGGGATCGGTGTTGCGGCATCGTCCAGAAGTGCGTCGATCTCTTCCGCGACCGCCTTGGCTTCGGCCTGGTCATGCCAGGCGGCAGCCAGGTCGCGCAGCGGCTGGAAGAAGGAGGGCGCAAGCAGCAGCACGAAGATGCCTTCGCCCAAGGTCAGCGGCGTGGCCCAGGCGCCGAAGCCGAGCTCGCCCAAGAGCGAGAAACCGACATAGACTGCAACCATCGCCACGCCGAGAGCCGAGAACAGCTCCAGCACCGTCGAGGACAGGAAGGCGATGCGCAGCACCGCCATCGTGCGCTCCCGCAGCCCGTCGGCCCGCGCGCCGAAATCCTCTGCCGTGCGTCCGCCTGCGTCGAGCAGGCGGATGTCCTGCAGCATCGCCAGCCGGTCGGTCAGCAGCGTGTTGAGGCTGCCGATCTCGGCCATCTGCTTCCGGCTGGCCTCTTTCGCGGCCATGCCGACGAGCGCCATGAAGACCGGGATCAGTGGCCCGGCGACGGCGAGGATCAGCGCGACTGCCCAGGAGCACCAGAGCGACAGGACCAGAAGCACCGGCGCGACCACCGTTACGCGCATCCGCGCGGGCTTGTAGCGCGCGAGATAGCGCCGCAGCGCGGGCAGTTTCTGCACGATCAGCGCGGCGAAGGCGCCCGAAGACAGCGCCCGGCCGATCTTTGCGGTCTCGGCTTCCAGGAGCTCCCGGCGCAGTCCGGCCACGGCCTCTTCTGCGGTGACGCCCGCCAGCCGCGCGGCGCGGGCCTCGAGCAGGCTGCGCAAAAGCCCGGCGGCGAGAACATCGTCGCCACCGATGCCCAGCTCACCAAGGGCCAGGCCCACCGCATGGCGGTCGCGGCGCATGACGGCATGGCGCGCGCCATCCTGCCCTCGCATACCCCGCTCGACGGCGATCTGGTCTTCGCCGCCGCCACCGGCACCACGCCGCTGACCGAACCCCTGGCGCAGGAGATGCAGCTCGGCCATGCCGCGGCGGTCTGCCTCGCCCGGGCGATTGCCCGCGGGGTCTACGAGGCTTCGGAGGCCGAAGGCGACACCGTCCCGACCTGGAAAGCCCGCTTCGCCGCGCCGGGCTGAAGGCTCAGGGCAGCTTCTGCCCGGCCGCCTGCATCACCACCGCGCGCAGCCAGAGATGGCGCCGCGACCGGCTGTGGCGGCTGTGCCAGACCATGTCGTAATGCACCAGCGGCAGCTCGATCGGCGCCGGGCAATGCGCCAGTCCCGACAGCGACGTCGCGGCGAAGCGCGCCTGCATCGTGGTGATCATGTCGGTGCCGCGCAGCAGCGTCCCGAGCAGCGCGATCTCGGTCGCGGCAAGATGGATCTCGCGTTCCAGCCCCAGCTCGGACAGGCGCTGGTCGACCAGCGACGGACGGCCGCCGCCGAAATTCAGCACCGCGTGGCGGGCGGCGGCGAAATCCTCGATCCCCTCCACCGGCCCGCGCATCGCGGGATCGTAGAACACCGCCATCCGGTCGGTCAGCAGGGTCTGGCTCTCGAATTCCTGGGCATGCGGCCCGACATGCACGCCGATCGCCAGATCGACCGAGGCATCCTCCATCAGCGCCCGCGCGACGCTTTCGCGGTTCAGCGGCACGAAGCGCACCGGCAGCTCCGGCGCGTCGCGGCGCAGCGCCCGGAAGATCGCCAGCGCCTCGTCCTGCAGCTCATGGGCGTTGCAGGCGATGGTCACCGGGCGGGTTTCGCGCGCCGGCACGAAGTCCTGCGGTTCGCTCAGCGCCTCCAGCGAGGACAGCGCAGCCCGGATCCGCGGCGCCAGGTAATCGGCCTGGGCGGTCGGCACGATGTTGCGCCCGTCCTTCACGAAAAGCGGATCCTCGAGGCCGCGGCGCAGCCTGTCGAGGCCGTGGCTGACCGTCGACTGGGTCAGGCCGAGCCTTTCGGCGGCGCGGCTGACCGAGTTGCATTCGTAGACCTCCAGGAAAAGCCGCAGGAGGCGCCCGTCGAGGGAATGTACAGGAAGCTGTGTCACCGGCTGAACCTTTTTACCAGCCAATGAAGGCGAAGTGTCCATAAAGGCAAGTCCGGATCACCTCTACTCGCCTTTTGTCTGCATCAGAGCAGGCCAAATGGAAAAGCAGCCCGGGCCCCGGGCTGCTTTGTTTCAGATCGGAGAACAATCCGGATCGTGGATGTTTCCGCCCCGGATCAGTCGATCTTGCCGATCGAGAAGAACATCGTCTCGCCGGAATGGTCGTCGACGCCGTCATTGTCGGTGGAGACCCAGGCCGTGCCGTCCGCCGTGACCGCAAGCCCCTCGACCTTGTCCAGCACGAAGCCGCCGGTCGCGGCCAGATCGCCCAGCAGGTCGCGGACCTCCTCCTTCGACACGACCGGCATGTCGTCGCCGTCGAGCGGCGCGGGCACCATGTCCGAGGCCGGAATGCGGTAGATCTTCTTGGTCACCGCCGCCTCGCCGATCTGGTTGTCGCGCTCGACGACATACACGTAATCGCCATGCAGGGTGATCTCGCTCAGCCCGACCCAGCCGGTTTGCGGCTCTGCCTTTTCGTAGCGCACCGCGCCCCATTCGCCGGTCGAAGGCGTGTAGGCGACCAGCTTAACGGTATTCGCCGGATCGTCCTTCCACTCGCGCTGGGTCGCCATCCACAGCGTGTCGCCGATCTTGGCGATGCCCTCGAAGCCGAAGCGGACCTCGTTGGCGGCCAGCGCCTCGGGGATCAGGACTTCCTCGAGGATCTCGCCGTCGCGGCCGATCTTGTAGATCGCATGCGGGATCTCGCGGTCGGTGCGGCCCTCGTTGGCGACCCAGAAGGCATCGCCGTCGAGCGTGATGCCCTCCATGTCCATCTTCGCCGCCGCTTCGCCGTCACGGGTGACCCGGATCACGTCGGTGATCTTCGCCGGGACCGCGGAGACGTCGATATGGAAGATCGACGGCTGGTTGCCGTAGAAGCTGTCGGTCACCGCCCAGAGCGTGCCGTCCTCGTCGGCCACCTGCCCCGAGATCGCGCCCCAGCCGACCAGCACGCCGTCCGCGTCGCGCAGCCCGCCGGTGGTCAGCTGCGGATAGGCGGCCGGCGCCTCCTGGTATTCGTAGAGCATGACATGGGCGCGCACGCCGCCATCCTCGGTCAGGTCCGTCTCGTTGGCCGAGGCAATCAGCCCGCGGCTCTCGATCACGGCGAAGCTCTCCGGGCCGATGCCCGAGGGCAGCAGCTGGGTCAGCACCGGGTTGGCCATGTCGGTCACGTCATAGACGCCGAAGGCACCGCCGCGCTCGGAGCCGACAAAGGCCATCGGCGTGCCGCCGAAGGTGCCCTGGGCCAGCGACTCGGGCTCGACGCCCTTCGCGTCCGACCGCTTGTCCGGGTAGTGGCCGATCGCGATCAGCGCGTGCTCGAAGGAGGAATTCGATTCGTGGACCACCGAACCGTCCTTCGACCAGATGGTCCAGCCGCGGCTGCCGCCATCCATGTCGCCCTCGTTGGCGGTGGCGAAATGCTCGTCATCCAGCCATTTGACGGTGTCGGGCTCGCGCAGGCGGCCGGGCTGGGCGCTGACCGGGCGGATCGAGGCGCGGTCGTCGTCCAGATCGACCTCGGCCAGGTCCACGGCCCCGGCGGAGAAGTCGGCGATCACCTCGCCGTCCTTCGACACCACCACCAGGTGGTTGTTCTCCTGCAGCGTCATCACGGTCTCGCCGAGGCCGTTGATGTCGACATATTCCGGCTCGGGATCCTCCGGCGCGACCTCGGCCAGGCCGGTCACGTCCACTGCCTTCAGGCTGGCGCAGTCCGCGCCCTCGCCGGTCAGCCCGACCAGCGACAGCCAGCCCGCGGGCATCTGCCCGACGCGGCCGTCGCCCAGGTCTTCGTCCCGCTCGTTCTCGATGGCGACGGCGATGAAGCTGCCGTCCTTCGCCGCCGCGATGCTGTCCGGCTGGCCGCCGAGATCGCATTCGGCGACGACCGATTTCGAAGCGAGGTCGATGGTGACCAGCTTGCCCGACGGATCGGTGTAGGAGGCGGACGTGTTCACCGCGGCATAGGCCCGGCCGCCGACGACCACGACCGAGGTCGGCTCGCCCTGCAGGTCGATATTGCCCAAGGGCTGCGGGGCTGCGGGATCGGTGATGTCGACAAGGCCGATCGCCCCCAGCGGGCTGTCGGAATAGACCAGCGTGTTGCCGTCCGGCGTCGCCACGATGATCTCGGGCGAGGTCTCGCGGGCGGTGTCCTCGCCCTCGGCCATGTTGTGCCAGGTGGCAAAGCTGGCGATGCGGTTGAAATTCATCTCGGCCATCGCCGACCCGGCGGTCAGCGCGAGGACGGAAGTCAGGCACAGCAGGCGTGCGGTCATGGGGAATCCCTGGGTTCGGTGCAAATCGCGCCACAGGTCTTCGCGCTCGGTGACAAATGCGTGATGGTTGCGTGTCAGTCCCGTGAAGATTGCGGTCCGCCGCGCAAGAGGCGTCCCGGGCGCCAAGAGACGGCGGCCTCCCCGGCGCCGTTGAGGGAGCCCCGGCGCCTTGGCCGCGCGGTCCGCCCTCTGTCCGGCGCCCGGAGAGGCAGGCCCCGCCCCGGCGGGGCGGAGAGGTGGCGGAGGCATTGCGGTCGGTCCCGGGCGGGACCGGTGCGGCGTTGCCGACCGCGGCAGCAATTGATAACCCTTTCCCTGAATTGTATCCTGTTAATATTCAAGTGCTGTGCAGGAAGAGGACACCGGATGACTGCCGAGCTGCTGCCGGAGATGGGCAACGTCATAAGCCTGACGACTTTTCTTTTGGGGCTTGTCCTGGCTGCGCTTGTCGGTGCCGCGTCGGCAATCGTGCAGGCTGCGAAGGGCTATACCGGCCACAATTTCAGGTTCACCATGACCGAGCTGATTGTGCGCAGCGTGCTGTCGCTCCTGGCGGTGGCCGCATTTGCCACGCTCTCGAAGCTGCCGCTGGACGTGCCGTGGCTTCAGTGGGTCGGACTGGGGCTGACCTTCATCGCGATGATCTTCGCCTTCTCGACCTATACGCGACTGACGTTCCGGCTGTTCTTCCACGCACTGAAGAGCATCTGACGCAGCGCGGCGGGCGCCGGAGCGGCATTCCGTTCCGGCAAAATGCCCGGCAGCCCATGGCAGGCCGTTGACGCCCCGGCTGCGGATGCTACACCGCGCCAAGGCAAAGGTGGACGCTATGAACCTGTTTTCCGAAGTGAAGGACCTGGTCCTGACCCAGCTCGACGCTCTGGCGGCGGAGGGCAAGCTGCCCGACGGGCTCGACACCAAGACTACTGGCTGGCCGAGCACCACAACTCCACCGGCATCGCCTCGGCCGCGACCGCCGTCGTGATCGGCCAGGTCGCCGCCCGCACCAAGACGATGCGCGTGGGCTCGGGCGGCATCATGCTGCCGAACCATTCGCCGCTGGTGATCGCCGAGCAGTTCGGCACGCTTGCGACGCTGTTTCCCGGGCNGGATCGATCTCGGGCTCGGCCGCGCGCCCGGCACCGACCAGCTGACCGCCCGTGCGCTGCGCCGCGGTCCCGACCGCTCCGAGCAGTNTCCCGAACGACGTGGTCGAGCTGATGGGCTACCTGCGCGAGGCGCCCGAGACCCAGCAGATCATNCGCCGTTCCCGGCGCCGGAACCGAGGTGCCGGTCTGGATGCTCGGCAGCTCGCTCTTCGGCGCCCAGCTCGCCGCGCATCTCGGCCTGCCCTATGCCTTCGCCAGCCATTTCGCCCCCGACGCGCTGGAAGACGCGATCGCCGTCTACCGCAGCTCCTTCCGCCCCGGCGCGATCCAGCGCCCGCATTTCATGCTGGCGGTCAACATCTTCGCCGCCGAGACCGACGAGGAAGGCGCGCGGATCCGCACCTCGATGCAGCAGGGCTTCATCAATATCCGCAAGGGGCTGCGCGGGCCGCTGCCGCGCCCGGTGGACGACCTGTCGAGCGTGGCCAGCGATGCCGAGATCCGCATGGCCAACCACCAGCTGCGCATCTCGGTCGTCGGATCGAAGGCGACGGTCAAGGAGCGGCTGCGCGGGCTGATCGAGATCCTGGAGCCGGACGAGGTGATCCTCACCGGCCATATCCACGACCACGCGGCGCGCAAGCGCTCCTTCGCGATCGGTGCCGAGGCGATGCAGGAACTGGCCGCCGAGGCCGGTGCCCGCGCCGCCAGCTAGGCCCGGATCAAGCCCCGCCCGCCGCTCCGGCGGCGGCACGTCCCCCTGATTCTCGACGAAAAACCCAAAAAATGAGCGTGACGTAGGGATAGGCAGCGGGGGAGCACACAATATGGGCAATTATCGGAAATCATCCCAATATGTTGCGCGCACCCCTGTCAGCCTGGCAGCCGTCCCCCGTTCACCCTTGCATACCCGTCCTCGATCACGCGGTGCATGGCCTCCCGGGCCTCCAGGGCGGCGCCGCGGCAGATGGCCGAGGCGATGTCCCGGTGCCGGTCGGCCACGGCCTGGGCGCCTTCGGGATAGAAGCGGTGTGCCTCGGCGAGGAACAGCGAGTAGAGCGCGGTCTGCACCATGTCGCCAAGCGACAGCAGGAAGCGGTTGCCCGAGAGGCGCAGCACCTCGCGGTGGAACTCGTAATCGGCGACCGCGAAATCCGCGCGGCTTGCCGCGCCCGACAGCGCGCCCGACAGCTCGAAGAGACGGCCGCAGCCATTGGCATTGGCGCGCTTGGCCGCCTGCTCCGCCGCCGCGGGCTCGAAGATCAGCCGCATCTCGAAGAGTTCGTCATAGAAGGCCCCGGCATTCCTCAGCCCGGCATGCCAGCGCAGCACATCCTCGTCGAACATGTTCCAGGCCTCGGCCTCGCGCACATGGGTGCCGACCTTGGCCTTGGACTGGATCAGCCCCTTGGCGATCAGCGTCTTCTTGGCCTCGCGGACCACGGTGCGCGACACGTCGAACATCTCGCAGAGATCGGGATCGAGCGGGATCATCGTCTCGGGCGGATATTCCCCGGCCACGATCGCGCGCCCGAGGCTTTCCACCACGAAATCGGTATGGTTCGATGCCCGCGCCGCCCGGCCCTCGGGCGTGGCGAAGCTCATGAGGGCATGGGCGAGCCAGGTGCCGGTCTTCTTCGGAGTGTCGTTGCCCAAGTCAGGCCCTTTTGCAGCAGGATGAAGGTGAAGAGCAGCGCTCCGATGACAATCTTGGTCCACCAGCTCGACAAAGTCCCGTCGAATACGATGTAGGTCTGGATCAGCCCCATGATCAGGATGCCGAAGAATGTGCCCGCGACGAAGCCGCTGCCCCCGGTCAGGAGCGTGCCTCCGATCACCACCGCGGCGATGGCGTCGAGCTCCACCCCGACCGCGGCCAGCGAGTAGCCTGCCGAGGTGTAGAGCGAGAAGACGATCCCGGCCAGCCCGGAGAGCCCGCCCGAGATCGCGTAGATGCCGACCGTGGTGCGCCCCAGCGGCACGCCCATCAGTTTCGCGGTCTGCGCCCCGCCGCCCATCGCATAGACGTTCTGGCCGAAGCGGGTGCGGTGGGCCAGCACGATGCCGGCCAGGAAGGTCAGCACCATCAGCGCCCCGGTCAGCCGGAACCGCCCGCCCGAGGGCGCCTTCCAGTAGATGTCCTGGAGCCAGTCGTAGAACTCGTGGGTGATCGGCACGCTGTCGACCGACAGGACGTAGGCCGCGCCCCGGGCCAGAAACATGCCTGCGAGCGTGACGATGAAGGGCGGCATCTCCAGGTAGTGGATGGCGGCCCCCATCGCGGCACCGAAGGCCGTCGTCAGGGCCAGCACCATAACGAAGGCCGCCAGCGGATGGACGGAAGTGTCGCGCAGGATCACCGCGAGGAAGACGCCGGTGAAAGCGATCACCGAGCCGACCGACAGGTCGATCCCACCCGAGAGAATGACGAAGGTCATGCCCACCGCCGCGATGCCGAGGAAGGCATTGTCGGTCAGAAGGTTCGCCGCGACCCGGCTCGACAGCATCGCCGGATAGGCGGAGGCGCAAAGCGCATAGGCGATGACGAAGGTCGCCAGCGTCACGATCAGCGGCAGGCTGGTGGAGCGGATCATCGCGCGGTCTCCTTCACCGGCTTGGCGCGGCGCGGGGCGGGATCTCCGCCCGAGGCGCGCAGGATGTAGAGCCAGTGGCCGATCCGCGGCGACTGGATGACGAGGATGGCGAGGATCAGCACCGCCTTGATCACCAGATTGAATTCCGGCGGCATGCCGGAAAGCAGGATCGCCGAGTTCACCGACTGGATGATCAGCGCGCCCAAGAGCGAGGCGGTGATCGAGAACCGCCCGCCGAGCAGGGAATTGCCGCCGATCACCACCGCGAGGATCGCGTCGAGCTCCATCCACAGCCCGGCATTGTTGGCATCCGCCCCCTTGATGTCTGCGGCGACGATCACCCCCGCCAGCGCCGCGCAGAGCCCCGAGACGAGATAGACGCAGGTCAGGAGCACCCGCGCGTTGATCCCGGCCAGGCGCGACGCCGCGGCATTGATGCCGATCGCCTCGATCAGCAGCCCCAGCGCGGTCTTGCGCACCGCCCAGGTCACGCCAGCCCCGAGCGCGACCCAGATCACCACTGGCGTCGGAATGCCCAGGATCGTGCCGGCGCCGAGATGGATCAGGCCCTCGTTGAGGAAGGTCAGGATGGTGCCCTCGGTGACCAGCTGGGCGATCCCCCTGCCCGCCACCATCAGCACCAGCGTGGCCACGATGGGCTGGATGCGCAGCCAGGCCACCAGCACGCCGTTCCAGAGACCGCAGGCCGCCCCCGACGCCAGCGCACCCGCCAGCGCCGTGCCCCAGCCGTGTCCGTCGGCGACGATCTTGGCGGCGCAGGCCCCGGCGATCGCCATGACCGCGCCGACGGAAAGGTCGATGCCCTTCGTGGCGATCACCAGCGTCATGCCGATGGCCAGAATCGCGGTCGGCGCGCCGCGGTTGAGCACGTCGACCACCCCGCCGAAGAGCCGTCCGTTCTGGAACTCGATGCGGAAGAATTCGGGGAAGACCGCCAGGTTCAGCGCCAGGACGGCGGCAAGGATGACCAGCTGCGGCGCGAGGCGGCGCAGCGGCGAATGCGGTGCAGCCATCAGGCGACCTCCCTTTCTTCGCCGGTGATGGCGCGCACGATGTTTCCGGCGGTGATCTCGGCGCCGGAAAGCTCGGCCACCTGCACCCGGTCGCGCAGAACGACCACGCGTGTGGAATAGGCGACCAGCTCCTCTATCTCGGAGGAGGCGACGACCAGCGACATGCCGCGCTCGCGCAGGCTTTCGATCAGCTGGATGATCTCGGCATGGGCGCCGACATCGATGCCGCGGGTCGGCTCGTCGAGGATCAGCAGCTCCGGCTCGGTGGCCAGCCAGCGCGCCAGAAGCGCCTTCTGCTGGTTGCCGCCCGACAGCAGCCGGATCGGCATGTCGAGGCTCGCCGCGCGGATGTCGAGCGCGCGGACATAGCCGCGGGCGATCTCCTCGACCCGGCCCCGCGGCACAGGCCGCGCCCATCCCTGGCGCCAGCAGAGGGCGCCTCTCCGGCCAGATCGGCAGCGACAAGGCCGGCGATGCGGCGGCCCTCGGCCCAGCAGAACCCGGCAGTTTCCACCGGATGCAGCACGTTCCCGGCCACGAAGACCCGTGGGTCCGAGCTGCGGAAGGCGCCGTCGACCTGCGGGCCCTTCGTCCCGGCATCGAGCGCCAGCCCGCTGGCGCGGGCCAACGCCGCCTCGGGCGTGAACCGCCCCGAGAAAACCACCCCGTCGCAGTCGATCAGCCGTTCCCCGGCACGGTCGCGGATACGCAGCCCGGTGACGCGGGTCTTGCCCTCGATCGCCACGATTTCGGCCCCCGTCACCAGCGGCACACCGAGGATGCGGTTGGCCAGCGCGTAGAAGCGCGGCCCCTGCACCCGGTCGCGGCTCTCGATCATGGCGGCAGGGCGGATGCCGTGGCGGCGGCAGCTGAGGATCGCCGAATAGGCCACCATCTCGCTGCCGACGATTGCCGGGCGCGAGAACGGCGCGCGGCCCTCTTCATAGAGGAAGGATTGCAGCGCGGCGGTGTTCATCACGCCCACCGGCCGCAGCCCCGGGACCAGCGCGGCGGCGCGGGTGGTTTCGCGGTTGCCGGTCGCCAGCAGGATGCGCTTTGCCGTCAGGGTGTCAGTTCCTGCGGTCGTGGCCAGTTCCAGCACGCCGCCGGGGCGGATCTCGGTGACGGTCGTGCGGGTGCGGATCTCCACGCCGGCCGCGGCAGCCGCCGCGACCGTCGCCGAGGCGCTGGCCGCCTGCGACCGCGCCGCCTGCGGGCCGGTCTCGCCGCCGCAGGGGCTCTACCTGTCGCATGTCCACTATCCCGACGATCCCTTCGCCGCGCAGGCAGAATGACGCAGCGCCCGGCTGGGGGTTTGCATTTGCCGCCCCCGCCGCAGTTATCTGGTTCCCGCGGCCCTGCCCGCCCAGCCTGAGAGGATGAGTCCATGGCCCCGCGTCTCAAGATCGCCATCGTCGAGAAGGACGAGGACCGCGCCCGGCTGATCGTCGACGGGCTCAGCGCCGCCGGAGATTACGAGATCACCGTGCTCGGCGACCAGACCACGATCACCCGCCGCCTCGCCCAGCTCGATCCCGACGTGGTGCTGATCGACATCGCCAATCCCAGCCGCGACTCGCTGGAAATGCTGTCGATCGCCTCCGGCGCGAAGGACCGGCCCGTGGCGATGTTCGTCGACCGCTCCGACGACGAGACCACCCGCGCCGCGATCGAGGCAGGGCTCTCGGCCTACGTCGTCGACGGGCTCGCGCCCGCGCGGATCAAGCCGGTCATGGATGCCGCCATCGCCCGCTTCAACATGGTCTCCCAGATGAAGAGCGAGCTCGAGGCCGTCAAATCCGCCCTCGCCGAGCGCAAGATCGTCGACCGCGCCAAGGGGCTGCTGATGCAGGCGCGCGGCATTTCCGAGGACGAGGCCTACACGCTCCTGCGCAAGACCGCGATGGACCAGGGCCGCAAGGTCGCCGAAGTCGCCCAGGCGCTGGTCACTGCCGCGGAGCTGCTGAAATGAGCCTGACCCCGATCCGCTGCGGCTTCGTCCCCCTCGTCGACTGCGCACCGCTCGCCGTGGCCCGCGAAATGGGCTTCGCCGCCGAGGAAGGCCTCGAGCTGATCCTCGAGAAACAGCCGAGCTGGTCGGCGCTGCGCGACGCGCTGGTGCTCGGCCTGAGCGATTGCGCGCACATGCTCTCGCCCGTACCGGTCGCCATGTCGCTGGGGCTCGGCGGGCTGCCCGCCCGGATCGACGCGCTGATGGTGCTGTCGGTCAACGGCAACGTGATCGGCGTCAGTCCCGAGGTCGCCGCCAGGATGCGCGCCGATGGCTGGAGCGGCGCTTTCCGCGATCCCGCGGGCACCGGACAGCACCTGATCCGCGCCACCGAGGGAAGCCTGCGCATCGGCGTCCCCTTCCCGTTCTCGATGCATGCCGAGCTGCTGCATCACTGGCTCGGCACGCTCGGGCTCTCTTCGCCCGGGGCGCTCGACGTGCGCACCGTGCCGCCGCCCCTGATGCCCGACGCGCTGGCGAGGGGCGAGATCGACGCCTTCTGCGTCGGCGAGCCCTGGGGCTCCTACGCGGTCGAGCAGGGAACCGGCGAGCTGATCCTGCCCGGCGCGGCGATCTGGGCCTTCGCGCCGGAGAAGGTTCTGGCGGCGCGGCATGACTGGATCGAGGAAAACCCCGAGACGGTCGGGCGGCTGATGCGGGCGCTGGCGCGGGCCGCGCGCTGGCTGTCGGACCGCGACAACCGCGCCATGGCCGGCGACCTGCTGTCGAAATCCGGCTATCTCGGCATCCCCTCGATGATCATCGACCGCGCGCTCGCGGGGCGGATCATCACCGCCACCCGCGGGCTCGAGGCGGTTGCGCCGAATTTCCTGCATTTCCACGCCAAGGCCGCGAATTTCCCCTGGCGCAGCCAGGCCGGCTGGATCGCCGACAGCATCGCGCGGCGGCTGGACCTCGACCGCGCAGAGGCGGTCGAAACCGGCAAGGCCTGCTTCCGCAGCGACCTCTACCGCCGCAATCTCGCCCCCCTGGGGATCGACATGCCCGGTGCCTCCGAGAAGCTCGAGGGCGCGATGGAGCATGAGACCGCCGTCGCCTCCACCCGCGGCCACATGATCCTCGGCCCCGACCGGTTCTTCGACGGCACGATCTTCGATCCGTCCGCCCCCTGACCGGAAAAGGCGTGCCGGGAAAACGATTCCCGGCAGATCCGTCTTCAAAGCGCCGCTTTCTGCATCAGCATTGCCGCAGGCGCACAAATATTGCCCCAGGCCCGCCGGGGCTGCGGAATTTCCGCGGGAAACACCGCCGCTGCGGCAGCTTTTTCTTTCGCGGACTGGCGCGAAAAGCTAACAAGATACCAACGACGGGCAATGGCGCCCTGTCTGACATCTGGCCCCGATGATGCGGGCCGACCCGAGCAAAGCCGCTCGATCCCACGGACTTCCCCGAGATGTCCCGACGGATCCAGCGGTTTTTTTGTGCTTTCCGGGTCCCTGCCCCCCGGCAAGCTCCTCCCGAAACGACGAACGAACGAGGACTGGTATGATCAAACGGACTCTCATGGGCGCCCTGCTTGCCAGCGCCAGCGTCTCTTCCGCCTGGGCCCAGCTCGCGCTGGAAAAGGACGAGCTGACCTTCGGCTTCATCAAGCTGACCGACATGGCGCCGCTCGCCGTGGCCTATGAAAACGGCTATTTCCTCGACGAGGGCCTCTTCGTCACGCTGGAAGCCCAGGCCAACTGGAAGGTTCTGCTCGACGGCGTCATCTCCGGCACGCTCGACGGCGCGCACATGCTGGCAGGCCAGCCGCTGGCGGCCACGATCGGCTACGGCACCCAGGCGCATATCATCACCCCGTTCTCGATGGACCTCAACGGCAACGGCATCACCGTGTCGAACGCCGTCTGGGAAGAGATGAAGCCGAACATCCCGACGAATGCCGACGGCCTGCCGCAGCACCCGATCTCGGCCTCCGCGCTGAAGCCGGTGGTCGACAAGTACCGCTCCGAAGGCAAGCCCTTCAACATGGGCATGGTCTTCCCGGTCTCCACCCATAACTACGAGCTCCGCTACTGGCTGGCGGCCGGCGGGCTGAACCCGGGCTACTACTCCCCCGAGAACATCACCGGCCAGATCGGTGCCGACGTCCTGCTGTCCGTCACCCCGCCGCCGCAGATGCCCGCCACCCTCGAGGCAGGCACGATCTACGGCTATTGCGTGGGCGAGCCGTGGAACCAGGCAGCCGTGTTCAAGGGCATCGGCGTGCCGGTGATCACCGATTACGAGCTGTGGAAGAACAACCCCGAGAAGGTCTTCGGCATCACCGCCGAGTTCGCCGAGCAGTACCCGAACACCACCAAGGCCGTCGTCAAGGCGCTGATCCGCGCCGCCATCTGGCTGGACGAGAACGACAACGCCAACCGCATGGAAGCGGTCGAGATGCTGTCGCAGCCGGAATATGTCGGCGCAGATGCCGAAGTCATCGCCAACTCGATGACCGGCACCTTCGAATACGAGAAGGGCGACAAGCGCGAGGTCCCGGATTTCAACGTGTTCTTCCGCTACAACGCGACCTATCCCTACTATTCCGACGCGGTCTGGTACCTGACCCAGATGCGCCGCTGGGGCCAGATCCCGGAGGCCAAGACCGACGCCTGGTATGACGAGACCGCGAAATCTGTCTACCGCCCGGACATCTACATGGAAGCCGCCAAGCTGGTGATCGAGGACGGCTACGCCACCGAGGACATGTTCCCGGCGGCGGACGAGGACGGCTACAAGGACCCGACCCCGGCCGCGGACATCATCGACGGCATCCCCTATGACGGCACCCAGCCGAACGCCTATCTCGACAGCCTGCCGATCGGGCTGAAAGGCGACCAGACCGTCGTCGGCACCGAGGTCAAGGGCTGAGCCCCTGGCCAGGTTCCCTGCGGCTCCCCTTCCCGCCGCAGGGAACCGAGGCCCGCAAGACCGGCAGGAGACTGCCCGTTTCTTCCGCACCGCTGCGTCCGATGCACAAATTTCCCTTAAGTAAATCCTGGAGTGCACAGGGCGCGGCGAAACCGGACCGGAATGGCACGGCGGAGATGTAGCATTTCCCGGCGGGCCAGGCCCCGAGATCGTGCCGTCGCAGGCAACGCGCCCCCCGCTCCCCCGCGCAGCCTCCGCACGGCGACACCGAGACTCCAAGCAGGACGTGACCATGGCTACCATCGACCCGGAATTCACCAGCGCCGAAGCGGCTCGAGAAGCCCGTCGCGCCAAGCTCTTCACCCGCATCAACAAGGCCGACAGCTGGTTCCGCGTGCTCGGCCTCGCCTGGATCACGCCGATCCTGAAGGCCTCGGCCGGCGACAACCCGAGGGCCCAGATGAAGGAAGTCTGGGCGCTGCTCGGCGTGCCGGTGGTGTCGATCATCTGCTTCCTGATGCTCTGGAGCTGGCTTGCGCCGCAGGTGCAGACCTCGCTCGGCGCCGTGCCCGGCCCGGCTGCGGTCTGGACCGAAGCCGTCAACCTGCATGAGGACGCCGTCGCCAAGGGCGAGAAGCGCGCCAAGTTCGAGGCCCAGGTCGCCGCCCGCAACGAACGGCTGATCGCGCAGGGCAAGGCCGACCAGGTCAAGGACATCGCCTATACCGGCGCGCCCTCCTACTACCAGCAGATCTGGACCTCGATCAAAACCGTGTTCTTCGGCTTCGTGCTGGCGACGGCAGTCGCCGTGCCGCTCGGCATCGTCGGCGGCCTCAGCCGCACCGCGAACGCCGCCATCAACCCGCTGGTGCAGATCTTCAAGCCGGTCTCGCCGCTCGCCTGGCTGCCGATCGTCACCATGATCGTCTCGGCCACCTACACGGCAGAGGACGGTCTGTTCTCCAAGGCGTTCCTGACCTCGGCGATCACCGTGACGCTCTGCTCGCTCTGGCCGACGCTGATCAACACCTCGCTGGGCGTCGCGTCGATCGACAAGGACCTGGTAACGTGTCGAAGGTGCTGAAGATGAACACCTGGACCAAGATCACCAAGCTGGTCCTGCCCTCCGCGCTGCCGCTGATCTTCACCGGCCTGCGGCTGTCGCTGGGCGTGGGCTGGATGGTGCTGATCGCCGCCGAGATGCTCGCCCAGAACCCCGGCCTCGGCAAGTTCGTCTGGGACGAGTTCCAGAACGGCTCCTCCTCTTCGCTGGCCAAGATCATGGTCGCGGTCTTCACCATCGGCATCATCGGCTTCTTCCTCGACCGCCTGATGTTCGCGCTGCAGTCGATGTTCACCTTCTCGGACAAGCGGTGATCCCATGGCCATTCTCGAATTCTCGCACGCCTCCAAGAGCTTCGGCGAAGGCGACCACCGCACCGACGTGCTCAAGGACATCGACCTGCAAGTCGCGGAGGGCGAGTTCCTCGTGCTCCTCGGCTTCTCCGGCACCGGCAAGACGACGCTGATCAACCTGATGGCCGGGCTCGAGCAGCCCACGAAGGGCAGCGTCACCTTCAAGGGCAAGCCGATCGAGGGCCCGGGCCCCGAGCGCGGCGTGATCTTCCAGAACTACTCGCTGATGCCCTGGCTGACCGTGGCCGACAATGTCGAGCTGGCGCTGACCTCGGTCTTCCCGAAGATGCCGAAGGCGGAACGCCGCGAGAAGGTCGCGAAATACGTCAAGATGGTGGGGCTGAGCCACGCCACGGCCCGGCGTCCGGCCGAGCTGTCGGGCGGCATGCGCCAGCGGGTGAACGTCGCCCGCGCACTCGCCATGAACCCCGAGGTGCTGCTGCTCGACGAGCCCCTCTCGGCGCTCGACGCGCTGACCCGCGCCAACCTCGCCGACGAGATCGAGGCGATCTGGCAGGCCGACAAGAAGACCTGCGTGCTGATCACCAACGACGTGGACGAGGCGATCATACTCGCCGACCGGATCATCGCACTGAATCCCGACGGCACGCTCGGCCAGGAATTCAAGGTGTCGCTGCCGCGTCCGCGCGACCGCACCGCCATGAACCATGACGAGACCTTCAAGCGGCTGCGCGCGGATGTCACCAACTACCTGATGGATGTCGGCATCGCGGCAAAGGCCGAGGGCAAGACCATCCTGCCCGACATCACGCCGGTCCATTTCCTGCCGAAGGCCCAGGCCGACGTCCAGCAGGGCCTGCGCGAGGACCGCTACCTGGAATATTCCGCGCTCCACAAGATCTACCCGACACCCAAGGGCCCGCTGACCGTGGTCGAGGATTTCCACCTCAATCTCGACAAGGGCGAGTTCATCTCGCTAATCGGCCATTCCGGCTGCGGCAAGTCCACCGTGCTGACCATGACGGCCGGGCTGAACTCGATCTCGAAGGGCGTGATCAAGCTCGACGGCAAGGCGGTGATGGATGCCGATCCGGAACGCGCCGTGGTCTTCCAGGCGCCGTCGCTCTTCCCCTGGCTGACCGCGCGCGAGAACTGCGCCATCGGCGTCGACAAGGTCTATCCGCGCGCCTCGCAGCAGGAGAAGCAGGATGTCGTCGACTATTATCTCGAACGCGTCGGTCTCGCCGACTCGATGGACAAGCCTGCCTCGGACATGTCGAACGGCATGCGCCAGCGTGTCGGCATCGCACGCGCCTTCGCGCTCAGCCCGAAGCTGCTGCTGCTCGACGAGCCCTTCGGCATGCTCGACAGCCTCACCCGCTGGGAGCTGCAGGAGGTGCTGATGGAAGTCTGGTCGCGCACCAAGGTCACCGCGGTCTGCGTCACCCATGACGTCGACGAGGCGATCCTTCTGGCCGACCGCGTGGTGATGATGACCAACGGCCCGCAGGCCACGATCGGCAAGATCATGAAGGTCGACCTGCCCCGGCCGCGCACCCGCAAGGCGCTCCTGGAGCATCCCGACTACTACCTCTACCGCGAGCAGCTGCTGAGCTTCCTCGAGGAATACGAACACGGCAAGGACCCGCGCAAGAAACCCGAAGCGGAAGCGGTCCCTGCCCCGGTCCAGCCGAAACCCAGCGAGGCAGCCTGATGTCCGACGTCATGACCCCGGTCACCGAAACTTTCATCCAGGTCACCGAAATCTGGGTGCCCGAAGGCGGCATGCTGGTCCACAAGGACGGCCATTACGGCGCGCTCGAGGCCTTCGGCGACGCCTCGCGGCGCGAGCGCTTCGGCAAGGGCGAAGGCCTGCCGGGCAAGGCCTGGGCCGAAGGCAAGCCGGTCGTCCTGAAGGAATTCGACGGCTCCTATTTCAAGCGCACCGAGGCCGCGAAGGAGGCCGGGCTGACCGCCGCGGTCGCCATCCCGGTCTTCGCGGACGACCTGCTGAAGGCGGTTCTCGTGGTGCTCTGCGGCGATGACGAGAGCCGCACCGGCGCCATCGAGGTCTGGACCGAGCAGAACGACGTGCTGATGCTCGACGACGGCTATTTCGGCGCGGCGAAGCATTTCGAATGGGTGTCGCAGCACACCCATTTCCCGAAGGGCCAGGGCCTGCCGGGCGGTGTCTGGTCGGCGAAGACGCCGATCCTGATGCGCGATCTCGGCGCGGGCTATGCCTTCATCCGCTCGGAAAGCGCCGGGCGCGCCGGGCTGACCACCGGGCTCGGCCTGCCGGTGCCGGCGCCCGACGGGGTGACCCGGGTGCTGACGCTGCTCTCGGCGATCGCCTGATGCCGCTCCGGGCTGCCGGTGGCGGGCCGTGCCGCCGCGCACGGTCACGCGGCGTGCCCGATGCGGCCGGGCTGGTTCTGGCTGTCGGTGCGGAACTGTCCGGCAACCTTCTTCAACTCGTCGGCAGCCTTGCTGAGGGCGAAGCTCGCTGCGGTGGTCTCCTCGGTCATGGCGGCGTTCTGCTGCATGCCGGTTTCCAATTGGACCGTGGCCGCGTTGATCTCCTTGATGCCGAGCGCCTGCTCCTGGGCAGAGGAGGAGATCTCGGCCACATTGCTGGCGATCTCGGCGACTGCAGCGATGATCTCGCGCAGCGCCACGCCGCTGTGGTCGACGAGCTTGACGCCCCGCTGGATCTGCTCGGTCGATCCGGAGATCAAGTCGTTGATCTCGCGTGCGGCTTCGGACGAGCGCTGTGCCAGCCCGCGCACTTCGGAGGCGACGACCGCGAAGCCGCGGCCCGCCTCGCCCGCCCGCGCGGCTTCCACGCCGGCATTGAGCGCCAGCAGGTTGGTCTGGAAGGCGATGTCGTCGATCACGTCGATGATCTTGGAGATCTTGCGCGAGGACTCGTCGATTTCCGACATCGCGGCGACGGCTTGCTGCACGACCGCGCCGCTTTCTTCCGCCTTGGAATTGGCGGCGCGGGACAGGCCGTCTGCGCGGCTTGCCCGGTCTGCGGCTGTCTCGACCGCTGCCGTCAGCTGGTTCAGCGCGGCAGAAGTTTCCTGCAGCGTCGCGGCGGATTGCTCGGTGCGGCGCGACAGGTCGTCGGCCGCGGAGGAAATCTCGGTGCTGTTTCCGTTGATCTCGTCGATCCGGCCGGAGATCTGGACGACCAGCTCCGCGAGCTTGACCAGGGTGGTGTTGAAATTGCCGCGCAGCTCTTCGTAGGCCTCGGGGAAGCGGGTGTCGATCCGCGCCAGCAGATCGCCGGAGGCCAGGCTTTCGAGCCCGTCGGCGAGTGCGCGCACGACCTGGTCCTGTTCCTCGCGCTGCTGGCGCTGGAGCGCCTCGGCCTCTGCCCGCATCTCGTCGCGCTTGCGCTGTTCCGCGGCTTCCGCATCGCGCCGCGCCGCCTCGGCCGCCGCCTCCTCCCAGTCTCAAACGCCTCGGCACGACGATTTTCTGCCTCACGATCGGGTCGCCGAGACCTGATCTCAAGCGGTGACGGAGTCCGTCAAATCCCGTCCTGAACCATGATCGCCCGAAATGGCCATGCTTCTTGCGCGCGGGGTATTTGTGGCCGAGGCGATCAATGGCGGCCCGGCACGCCAAGGCGATGGCGACCGCGGTGATGGCAATCAGGAGGCTCAACTTGCGCGTGTTCGTCAGGCGCGTGTCCTCGAGATTCAGCCCCTTCGTCCTGCTGTCAGCGAACAGGCATTCGATGAACCATCTCTTGCGGGAATGGCGCACCTGATCCATGGCGGCAGCTCCGGGATCGGCACGACGGCGATCCAGCTGGCCTCGGCCCGCGGCGCGCGGGTCTTCGCGACGGCCGGGTCCGAGGCGAAATGCGCCGCCTGCCTGGAGCTCGGCGCCGAGCGCGCGATCAACTACCGCGACGAGGATTTCGTCGAGGTGATGAAGGCCGAGGGCGGCGCCGACCTGATCCTCGACATGGTCGGCGGCAGCTACATTCCGCGCAACATCCGCGCGCTGGCCGATGACGGCCGCCTGGTGATGATCGCCTTCCTCGAAGGTCCCAAGGCCGAGCTGAACTTCGCCCAGATCATGGCGCGGCGCCTGACCGTCACCGGCTCGACCCTGCGGCCGCAATCCGATCTGGCCAAGGCGCGGATCGCCGAAGCGCTGCGCGCCGAGGTCTGGCCGCTGCTGTCGGCCGGGCGGATCGCGCCGGTGATGGACAGCGATTTCCCGCTGGAGGCCGCTGCCCAAGCCCATGCCCGCATGGAGGGCAGCACGCATATCGGCAAGATCGTGCTGCAGGTCGCGGGCTGACCCCGTCCGGGGCCGGGGCCGCAGGAACAGGCCGCGCAGGTCGGGCGCCTCGCCATGGCCGGCCTCGGGCGCCTTGCGCTTCGCCGCGCGCAGCGCCTGCAGGGCGCAGCAGGCGATCAGCAGCAGGCCGACATTGAGCGGAACGAAGCCCGGACCAAAGGAGTACTGGTCCGAATACTTCATTCCCGCCGCGCCGATCGAAAGGCTGGCGGCAAAGGCCGCCAGCAGGAAGAGGAAGACGAGGTCAACGCGTTTCATCTGGCGCGCTCACCCGCCGAGCAGGCCCAGACGGTCGAGCATCTGGGTGTAGAGCCCGTTGGTCTCCTCGAGATAGGCGCCGAAGGCCTCGGCATCGAGGTAGCCCGGGATCACGCCGTTCGGTTCCAGATAGGTGGTCTGCCAGGCCTCGGTCGCCTGCACCTTCTGCACCATGTCCTCCAGATAGGCCTTGGCGTCCTCCGGGATGTCCTTGGCCGCGACCACGCCGCGGAACACCGCCGCGACCACGTCATGGCCCTGCTCGCGGAAGGTCGGCAGGTCGGGGAAGGACTCGGTGCGCTCCTCGGTCGAGATGGCGATCGCCCGGACCCGGCCGCTCTCGATGAATTCCGACACCGCGCCGGGATTGATCATCGCGAAATCGACCTGGTTCGACAGGATCGCGGTGGCGACCTCGCCGTCGCCCTGGAAGGGGATGAAGTTCAGCTCCTTGCCGAGAGCGTCGCCGACCATCAGCGTCGCGATGTGCTCGATCTGGCCGCGGCCGCCGCCGGCGACGTTCAGCACCCGCTCCGAGGCGATGATGTCGTCGAGGCTCTCGATCGGCGAGCGGGCATTGACCACCAGGACCGTCGGGTCGATGCCGAGCCGCGCGATCGGGGTGAAGTCCTCGTAGCTCAGCCCGACATCGGTCGCCAGCGGCGTGGTGATGAAGGACGAGGTCGCCGCCATCAGGTAATGCCCGTCCCCGGCATGCGAGTTCAGGTAGCCCAGCGAAGTCGCGCCGGCGCCGCCGGGCTTGTTCACCACGTTGATCGCGGCATCGACCAGCTTCTCGTCCTGGATGATCCGCGCCATCATCCGCAGCATCGTGTCATGGCCACCGCCCGGGCCGTAGCCGGCGACGAATTCGATGCCCCGGCTGGGGAAGTCCTGGGCCTGCGCCGCGGCGCCTGCCAGCACGGCCGACGCCATCAGCGCGGCCTTGGTGATGTTTGCGAAAAGGGTCATGGGTCTCCTCCCGTTCGGCATGGATGGGCCGGCACCCGTCCGGGTGCCGGATTGGTCAGTCCAGGAACTCGCAGCCGAGCTTTCCCAGGGTGTCGTCGATCCAGGCGCCGTCATAGGCGCCCTTCAGCGTGGTCTCGAGCTGGCGCTCTTCGGCGGCATGCTTCTTCTGCGCGCGCCCGAGGATCGCGGCGGCCCCGGCGGCGGGCAGGGCGATCACCCCGTCCTCGTCGCCGACGACCAGGTCGCCGGGATGCACGATCATGTTGCCGAGCGAAACCGGAAAGCCGATCTCGCCGGGCCCGTCCTTGTAGGGGCCGCGATGCGACACGCCGGAGGCGAAGACCGGGGTCTGCTGCGCGGCGATGCCCGCCGCGTCGCGGATCGCGCCCCAGATCACCACGCCGGCCGCGGGCGCGATGCACTGGCCCATGCGATGCAGGGTCGGACCGCCGAAGAGGTCGCGCTGGTCGCGGAATTGATCGGCCTGGCCCCGCGGGCGCGCAGCCCGGGGCCGAAGACGCGGGCGCAACGCGCGGGGCTGATCTCGTTGCTTGCCGAATGGCTGGTTTCCAGCCGCGACGGCCGGCCCGTCCTGCTGGTGCTCGAGGATGCGCATTGGTGCGACGCGACCACCCGTGATCTCCTCGAGGAGGCGGCGCTGCGCGCCTCGGGCCGTCCGGTCATGCTGCTGGCAACCTCGCGGAACCGGGCCGAACCGCTCTGGCAGGGCCGCGAAGAAGCGGAACGCCTTGCGCTCGGCGGCCTCGGTGCCGCGGCTGCCAAGGCGCTGTTCGAGCGCGCCCTCGGGGACAACCAGCTTCCCGCTGCGGTGCAGCATAGACTGCTCACGCTGGGCGAGGGCAATCCGCTGATGCTCGAAAGCCTGGCGCGTTCGGTGGCTGGCGACCGGGTGGGGTCAATCGTCCATGACGTGGCGGTGCCGCGCACCATCTACGAAAGCGTCGGCGAGCGGCTCGACCAGCTTTCCGCAGGGCGCCCGGTGGCGGCCGCGCTCGCGGTCTACGACATGCCGGCCGACCACGAAATGCTGGCGGGCGTGGCGGGAGTCTCGGCCGCCGAGCTGGAAGACGGGCTGGCCGAGCTGCTTTCGGCGGGGCTGGTGGCCGAGGAGGGGGCAGGGGGCAGCTTCCGCTTCCATCACCATCTCTACCGCGACGTGGTCTATGAACGCCTCGTCGGCGCCCAGCGGCGGGCGCTGCACGGCGCGGCGCTCGACATCCTGCGGGCGCTGTCCGCGGACATGGCCGAGCGTCGTCCCGACATGCTGGCGACCCACGCGCTCGCGGCCGGCATGATGGCCGAAGCCGCGCCGCTCGCGCTGGCCGCGGCCGAGCAGTTCCTGTCGGGTTCGGCCCTTGTCGAGGCCAACCATTATTTCGAGCAGGCCCGCGAGGCGCTGAAGGACCTTCCCGAAGATGAGGCGGCCAAGCGCCTGCGGCTGCGCACCGCCTCGGGCCTTGCGGTGGTCAAGCGCGGCCGTTTCAGCATCGGCGATCCCGAAGTCGGGCGGCTGTCGCGCGAGATGCTGGCGCTGGCGCGCGATCTGGGCGACGGCGAGTCCGAGCTGCTGGCGCTGAACGGAATCTATTCGAACGCGCTGGTCGCGGCGGATTACGCCGGCGCCCGGACCTGGGCACAGACCCTTGCCGAAACCGCCGAGGCGCGCGGCAACCGCACCTATGCGATGATCGGACGGCGCGGCCTCGGCAGCACGGCCCTTCATACCGGGCGCTTTGCCGATGCCGAGCGCGAGCTCTCGGCCGCCTTCGCGGCCTATGACATGGAGAGGGACCTGAACTTCGCCTTCACCCATGGCTACGACAATGCCGAGATCTGCGCCGTCTTCCTGTCCTTCACCCGCTGGCTGCGCGGCGATCTCCTGCGCGGCCGCGAAAGCAGCACCTTTGCCGTCAGCCATGCCGAACGGATCAATCACGGCCACTCGCTGGGCATGGCGCTCGCCTTCCAGTCGATGCTGGCGGCGATGGCGGTCGATGACGGCGAGCTGCTGGCCGGAGCCGATGCCGCGCTGGAGGCAGCCGAGCGCTACGACATCAAGGTGGCGCGCGGTGCGGGAATTTTCTTCGGCAATTCCGCCCGGCTGATCGGCCGCGATCGGCCGCCGTCTCCGGCAGAGGCGGAACAGCTGCGCGAGGCGCTGGCCGCCTTCCGGGTCTACAACCCGTCGAATTACGGATCGCTCTCGGCCGGGCTGGCGGCCTGGGTCAGCCTGCGGGCGGGCGAACTGGACGAGGCGGCGCGGCTGATCGAGGAAGCGCGCCAGGAGGAAAGCCGCACCAACGAGATCTGGTGCGCGGCCGAGACCGCCCGTCTCGGCGCTGCCCTGGACGAAGCGCGGGGACACCGCGGACCGGCCGCCGCGAAACGGGCCGAGGCCCTCGCCATGGCCCGGCGGATGGAGGCTGCGACCATCGCGCTGCGGATTGCCTGCGACATGGTCGAGGCAGGCGAGGGGGCAGCCGCCCGCGCCCGATCGGTGGTGGTGCTCGAGGCGCGCGATCCCGGCTTCGGCGCCTCCTCACGCAACGGCGGCATCACCAGCGGCAACCTGCGGCCCTCGCTCGGCGAGCTGACGGCGCGCTTCGGCGAAAGCGGCGCGATGGCCTTCGAGGCCGAGGGCAAGGCGGCGCGCGAGGATCTGTGGCGCTTCATCGAAGACGAGCAGATCGATTGCGACTTCGCGCTCACCGGGCGGTTCTCCGGCGCGCTGACCCCGGAGAGCTACGAAACCAAGGCGCGCGCGGCAGAGGCGCTGGCCAAGCGGCTCGGCATCGAGAGCTTCCCGGTGCCGAAGGACGAGGTCCGCAGCCATATCGGAACGGATTTCTATTGCGGCGGCGAGATCCGGATGGATATCGGCGGGCTGCATCCGGCAAAGCTCGCCGCGGGGATGCTGCGCGTCGCTCTGGCCGCGGGGGCGCAGATCCACGGCCGCACGCCGGTGACCGGCATGTCGCCGCAGGCGGGGGGGCATCTGGTGGAAACCACGCGCGGCACGGTCCGTGCCCGCGAGGTGATCGTCTGCACCAACGGCTATACCGACAAGGGCGATCCCTGGCTGCGCCAGCGGCTGGTGGCGGTCCGTTCGCGCATGATCGCCACCGAGCCGCTGGCGCCGGAGGTGATGGAGCGGCTCTTCCCGACCCGGATGATGATGTCGGACGGCCGCAAGCTCAGCTATTACTACCGGCCCTCGCCCGATTTCACCCGCGTGCTCTTCGGCGGGCGCGACTCCACGCTGGCGGGCGAACCCGCCGGGCCGACGCGCCACCTCGCCCGGCAGATGGCGATGATCTTCCCAGACCTCGAGGGCGTGCGGCTGACCCATAGCTGGCAGGGCCATGTCGCGATGAACCGGGACATGCTGCCGCGGGTCTTCGACCATCAGGGACGGCACTACGCCACCGGCTTCTGCGGCTCGGGCGTGGTCTGGGCGCGGTGGGCCGGGCAGAAGGCGGCACTGTCGCTGCTCGGCGATGCGGCAGGCGGAACGCCGTTCCGCTTCCGCCCGCCGAAGCTGGTGCCGGTCCTGGGCGGAAAAGCCTGGTTCATGCCGGGCGTCATCGCATGGTACAGGGCCCAGGACCGCAAGTTGCTGAAAGGACGGACATGACCGGCATTCCCGAGATCCGCGCCAATGGCGCCGAAATTCCGCAGATCGGGCTGGGCACCTGGCAGCTCCATGGCGAGGTGATGGAGGGCGCGGTGGCCGCCGCGCTCGAGGCGGGCTGCCGCCATTTCGACACCGCGCCGCGCTACGAGAACGAGGCCGATCTGGGCCGCGCGCTGCGCAAGGCCGGGGCGGCGCGGGACGATATCTTCCTGACGACCAAGGTCTGGTGGACCGAGCTCGCCCCCGGCGACCTGATCCGCTCGGCCGAGCGCAGCGTCGAGACTCTGGGCATGGGGCCGGTGGACCTGCTGCTGGTGCACTGGCCGAACCCGGCGATCCCGCTCGAAGGCACGATGGAGGCGCTGGCCAAGGCGCAGGAGATGGGTCTGGCCGCGCATGTCGGCGTGTCGAATTTCGGCCCCGAACGGCTGAAGAAGGCGGCCGCCGCCTGCCCCGCGCCGCTGGCGGTGAACCAGTGCGAATACCACCCGCAGCTCGACCAGTCGCCGCTGATCGCCGCCTGCCGCGATCTGGGCATCGCCTTCGAGGCCTATGCACCCCTGGGCAGCGGCGCGCTGCTCTCCGATCCGGTGCTGGCGGAGATCGCCGCGCGCATCGAGCGCAGCCCGGCACAGGTCCTGCTGCGCTGGCATCTGCAGCAGGGGGTGATCGCCATTCCGCGCTCGTCCAATCCCGGCCGCGTGGCGCAGAACTTCGCCGTCACCGATTTCGAGCTGTCCGGCGCGGACATGGCCGCGCTCCATGCCCTGGCCACGCCCGGGGGACGCCATTTCAACCCGGACTGGGTGGAAAACTGGGACTGACGCCGGGCTTCCCCCGGACCGGGGCCGGTAGCCCCGGCCGGAACCCGCAGGCCATGCAGGAAGCCGCCGCAGCCCTGCGCAACCAAGCGGCTGGAACCCGCGGCCTCCGCCGCGGGTTCAGGTGCATGAATGCAGTCCATCCGGCTTCCGGCGCGGCGCCATTGCCGGAAGCAGCCCGTCCGCAGGACGCCGGCTTCGACCCATCGCCTGCATCCCTTGCCGCGTTCCGAAGCGGGGCAAGGGACTATCCGCCGCCGGCACGCAGCCGGTCGGGCCCATTGCCACAGGCAGCGCAGCCCGCAGTGCCGCGCCCGGTCAGGCGGCGGACCGGCCGAGGAAGCTCTGCAGCTCCGGCGTCTGCGGATTGGCAAAGACCTCTTCGGGACGGCCGGTTTCATGGACCCGGCCCTGATGCATGAAGACCACGCGCGAACAGACATCGCGGGCGAAGGCCATTTCATGCGTCACCATCAGCAGCGTCATGCCCTCGGCGGCAAGCCCGCGGACCACCTGCAGCACCTCGCCGACGAGCTCCGGGTCGAGCGCCGAGGTGATCTCGTCGCAGAGAAGCGCCATCGGCTCCATCGCCAGCGCCCGCGCGATGGCGACGCGCTGCTGCTGGCCGCCGGAGAGCTGGTCGGGGTAGCTGTCGAATTTCTCGCCGAGGCCCACCCGGTCGAGCATCTTGCGCGCCATCGCCTCGGCCTCGGCCTTGCCGGTCTTATTGACCACCTGCTGTGCGAGCATCACGTTCTGCCCGGCGGTCTTGTGCGGAAACAGGTTGAACTGCTGGAAGATCATCCCGACCTTCAGGCGCAGCGCGCGCAGATGCGCCTCGTCCGCGGCCAGCTCGGCGCCGTCGACGGCGATCGAGCCGCCGTTGATGGTTTCCAGCCCGTTGATGCAGCGCAGGAGCGTCGACTTGCCGGAGCCCGACTTGCCGATGATGGCGATCACCTCGCCCTTCTCCACCCCGATATCGATGCCCTTGAGCACCTCGTGCTCGCCGTAGCTTTTCCTCAGCCCGTCAATGGCGATGAGCGGCATTCATTTTCCTTTCCAGATGGCGCGCTGCCTGCGAGAGCGGAAAGCAGAGCGCGAAATAGATGAGCGCGACCAGACCGTAGACCGTGAAGGGCTGGAAGGTCGCATTGGTCAGCACGGTCCCGGCCTTCGACAGCTCGGTGAAGCCGATGATCGAAGTCAGCGCCGTTCCCTTGACCACCTGCACCGAGAAGCCGACCGTCGGCGGGATCGCCACCTTCAGCGCCTGGGGCAGGATGACATGGCGCATCTGCTCGAGATAGCTCATGCCGAGCGAGGCGGAGGCCTCCCATTGCCCCTTGGCGACCGCCTCGACGCAGCCGCGCCAGATCTCGGCCAGGAAGGCGGCGGTCCAAAGGATCAGCGCCACCGCCGCCGCCAGCCAGGGCGGCACGTCGATGCCGAAGAGCCCGAGCCCGAAGAAGGCGAGGAAGAGCTGCATCAGGAGGGGCGTGCCCTGGAAGATCTCGACATAGAGCTTGACCACCGGCGGCAGCAGCCGCGCCTTGCCGATGCGCATGAACAGGAGCACGAGCCCCAGCAGCCCGCCGCCGGCGAAGGACACCAGCGACAGGATCACCGTCCATTGCGTGGCGAAGATCAGGTTGCGCAGGATGTCGATCAGGGTGAACTGGGTCATCTTGCGGCCCCCGCATGCGGAAAGATCATCCGCCCCGCCTGCAGCAGCGCGAAGCGCAGCAGGATGGCGAGCGCCAGATAGATCGCAGTCGAGACGAAATAGGCCTCGAAGGCGCGGAAGGTGCGGGATTGCGCGAAATTCGCCGCATAGGTCAGGTCCTCCACCGCGATCTGGCTGACCACGGCCGAGCCCAGCATGACGATGACGACCTGGCTCGCCAGCGCGGGCCAGATCCGCTGCAGCGCCGGGACCAGAACGACATGGCGGAAGGTCTGGACCGGCGAGAGCGCGAGCGAGGCCCCGGCCTCGAACTGGCCCTTCGGCGTCGCCTCGATGCCCGCGCGGATGATCTCGGCGCTGTAGGCCCCGAGATTGATCACCATGGCCAGGGTCGCGGCCTCGACCTCGGTCAGGCGGAACCCGGCGGCGGGCAGGCCGAAGAAGATGAAGAAGAGCTGGATCAGGAAGGGCGTGTTGCGGATCAGCTCCACATAGGCAATGACCGGAGGCCTCAGCCAGACCGGCCCGAGCGACCGCGCCCAGGCGCAGAAGGTGCCCAGCAGGAGGCCGGCGATGCCGCCGATCACGATCAGCCGGACCGTCATCAGCACCCCGTCGAGAAAGACCGGCCAGTAGGTCGCCAGCCACGCAAAATCGAACTGGTAGGTCACGCTGCCCCCTTTCGCGGCAAGCGCCCGCCCCGCTGCGGGACGGGCACCGGGATCAGAGGCCCGCGGGCAGCGCCATGCCCAGCCATTGCTGCGAAATCTCGTCGAGCGCGCCGTCTTCCTTGGCCTCGGCGATGATCTTGTTCACGGCCTCGGCCAGCGCGGGCTCGCCCTCGGCGAAGCCGATGTAGCAGGGCGAATTCTTGATCAGGAACTTCATCGCCGGCAGTTTCGGCGGGTTCTGCGCGATGATCGCGGCGGCGACGACATTGCCGGTGGCGATGGCATCGACCTGGCCCGAGAGGAAGGCCGAGATCGTGCCGTTATTGTCCTCGTAGCGCTTCAGCGTGGCGTCGTCCGGCGCGATCTTGGTCAGTTCCAGATCCTCGATCGAGCCGCGGGTGACCCCGACGGTCTTGCCGGACAGGTCCGAGGCATCGGCGACCTCCAGCTCCTCGGGACCGAAGACGCCGTTGTAGAAGGGCGCATAGGCGTCGGAGAAATCGATCACGGCGTCGCGCTCGGGATTCTTGCCCATCGAGGAGATCACCAGGTCGACCTTGCCGGTCTGCAGGAACGGGATGCGGTTGGCCGAAGTGACCGGCACCAGCGCCAGGTCGACATTCAGCTTGGTCGCGATCAGCCGGGCCATGTCGATGTCATAGCCCTGGGGCTTCATGTCGGTGCCGACCGATCCGAAGGGCGGGAAATCCTGGGGCACCGCCACGCGGAGGATGCCGGCCTCCTTGATCGACTCCAGCGCATCGGCCATCGCCATCGGCGCGGCGGAAAGGGCAGTGGCGGCGGCCAGAACGGCGGCGAGGAAACTGCGTTTCGTGATCATCTGTTGTCCCTGTCGGTAATAATTGAGTTTCAGGCGGTCCGGCATGTCAGTGCTTCCCTCCCCGCGGCGCCGGATCGAGCCGGAGGGTGTCCCTGAGATCGGCAAGCGGATCCTGCGCATCGGGGAAGCGCAGCCCGGCCTCGACCGTGCCGAGATGCGCCAGCGACAGCTCGGCGGCGCGCGCCATGTCGCCGGCGATGACCGCCTCTGCGATGGCGCAGTGATCGCGGTGCGAGGCCAGGGCGCCCTCAGCGGTCTGGTAGCGCAGCGAGATCAGGATGGTGCGGGCCGTGAGATTGCGCATGATTTCCGCCAGCGGCTCGTTGCCGCCGAGCGCGACGATGCGGCAGTGGAAATCGCCCATCAGATAGGTGAGCTGCGCCTTGTCCCCGGCCCCGATCGCGGCGCGTTCCTCGGCAAGATGCGCCTCGAGCTGCCGGGCCTCGGCCGCTCCGAAGGGCGCCGCGGTGCGCAGGAAGCCGTATTCGACGGCGCGGCGCGCCGCGAAGACGGCGGCCCTTCCGCCGCGCAGCGGCGGCCCGGCCCAACGGGAAGGGATGGCCCGCGGAGCGGGGCGTCGATGACGGGCGGGAGTGCCTGGTTGCCGGTCATGCGTCCACCGCCCGCCCGCGCACCGCGAAGAGCCCGCGGGGCCGCTTCTGGATGAAGAGGATGATGAAGACGAGCACCAGGATCTTGGCGAGCACGGCACCGGTCCAGGGCTCGAGGAACTTGTTGGCGATGCCGAGGCTGAAGGCTCCGGCCAGCGTGCCCCAGATGTTGCCGGCGCCGCCGAAGACCACCACCATGAAGCTGTCGACGATGTAGCTCTGGCCGAGGTTCGGCGAGACGTTGTCGATCTGGCTCAGCGCCACGCCCGCCAGCCCGGCAATGCCCGCGCCCAGCCCGAAGGTCATCGCGTCGACCCAGCCGGTGCGGATGCCCATGTTCGCTGCCATCGCCCGGTTCTGCGTCACCGCGCGCATCTGCAGGCCGATCGGCGTCTTCTTCAGCACGAACAAGAGCACCGCGAAGACCGCCAGCGCGAAGACGAGGATCCAGAGCCGGTTCCAGGTCACCGTCATCTGCCCCAGCTCGAAGGCGCCCGACATGAAGCCCGGATTGCCGACCTCGCGGTTGTTCGGCCCGAAGATCGTCCGCACCGCCTGCTGCAGCATCAGCGAGATCCCCCAGGTCGCCAGCAGCGTCTCCAGCGGGCGGCCGTAGAGGAAGCGCACCACGCCGCGCTCGATGGCGACGCCGACCCCGCCCGCGACCAGGAAGGCGAGCGGTGCCGCGATCAGCAGCGACCAGTCGAAGAGCGCCGGGAAGGAAGAGCGGATCACCTCCTGCACCGCGAAGGTGGTGTAGGCGCCGAGCATCACCAGCTCGCCATGGGCCATGTTGATCACGCCCATCACCCCGAAGGTGATGGCCAGGCCGATCGCCGCCAGGAGCAGCACCGAGCCGAGCGACAGGCCGAACCAGACATTCTGTGCCAGCCCCCAGAGGTTCTGGACCTGCTCGATATGGCGCACCGCCTCGGCGGCGGCTTCGGCCACGGCCGGGTCCGCGTCCCCGAGCGCGCCCGACAGCACGGTCCGCGCCTCGGTATTGCCCATGTCGCGCAGCACGGCCACTGCGGCGGTCTTTTCCTCCGCAGCGGCATCTCCCGACAGCGTCACGACGGCCAGCGCCTCGCGCAGAGCTTCGGACACTTTCGCAGCGTTTCGCCGAGTGCCGATCCCTTGGAGCAGAGCCGCCCGCGGTTGGCGGGGTGGTCGGGATCGCCCTTGACGGCCATGCCGCCCGATCCGTCGGGCGTGACCAGCACGCCGCAGCCGGTGCCGCAATAGGGGCAGGTGGTGCGGAAGCTGCCCGGTGCCGGGGCGGCCGCGGCATGGGCGTCCGCCATCATGCGACGTTCCTCGCGGCGAGGCCGGTGATGTCGAGCATCAGCCGCCCGTCGACGATCTTGACGGAATGGGTGGCGACGACCTCGCTGTCTGCGCCCTTTGCGGCGCCGGTGGCGAAGTCGAAGACGCGGTTGTGCAGCGGGCAGGTCACCGCACCGCCATGGACGATCCCTTCGGACAGGGGCCCGCCCTTGTGCGGGCAGGCGTCGTCGAGCGCATGGACCTCGTCCTCGGCGGTGCGGAACACCGCGATGCAGCCGCGGGAGGTCTTCACCACCCGCGCGCCGCGCACCGGGATGTCGTCGAGCGATCCGATTTCGATCCAGGTCTTCATTCTGCTGCCTCCAGATTGACCGTTGCGAGCGGGGCGGACCAGGATTTCCGCTCCTCCTCGGTGACCAGCGCCGCCCAGGGGTCGGTCTGGTAGACGCTCTGGCTGATGTCGAAGCGGTCGTTCAGCGCCTTGCGCTCGGCTTCGTCCGACAGCACCTCCTTGACCCAGTCAAGACCCACCTTCGCCACCCATTTATACGGCCGGTCCAGGTACTTGGCGTTCTCGCGGTAGAGCTGGATGAAGGCCGTCGACCATTCGATCGCCTCCTCCTCGGTGGCGACGTCCACCAGCCGCTCGGTCTCCTTCACGTCCATCCCGGCCGCGCCCGCGACGCCGATCTGGTAGCCCGAGTCGACGCAGATCACGCCGACGTCCTTGCAGGTCGCCTCGGCGCAGTTGCGCGGGCAGCCCGAGACGGCGAGCTTGACCTTGTGCGGCGTCCAGGAGCCCCAGAGCCGCTTCTCCAGCTTGATGCCGAGCCCCGTGGAGTCCTGCGTGCCGAAGCGGCACCAGTCCGAGCCGACGCAGGTCTTCACCGTCCTGAGCCCCTTGGTATAGGCATGCCCCGAGACCATGCCGGCATCGTTCAGGTCCTTCCAGATCAGCGGCAGGTCTTCTTTCCGGATGCCGAGGAGGTCGATGCGCTGGCCGCCGGTCACCTTCACGACGGCGTTGAAGCGCTTGGCGGCCTCGGCGATGGCGATCAGTTCCTCGGGCGTGGTCATGCCGCCCCACATCCGCGGCATGACGGAATAGGTGCCGTCCTTCTGGATGTTGGCGTGGTTGCGCTCGTTGACGAAGCGGCTCTGCGGGTCGTCCTGGTACTCCAGCGGCCAGTCGGCGAGCAGGTAGTAGTTGATCGCGGGGCGGCAGACATGGCAGCCGTCCTTCGATTTCCATCCCAGCTCCTGCCAGACCGCAGGCTGGGATTTCAGCTCGCGGGCCTTTATGAGCCGCCGGACCTCTTCGTGGGAGAGATCGGTGCAGCCGCAGACCGGCTGGGCCTGCGGGACCACGAAATCGTCGCCCAGCGTCAGGCCGAGCACCTGTTCGACCAGTCCCGTGCAGGTCCCGCAGGAGGCCGAGGCCTTGCAGGTCCCGCGGATGGCGCCGATGTCATGGGCGCCCGCATTGATCGCCGTGATGATGCCGCCCTTGGAAACGCCGTTGCAGCCGCAGATTTCCGCCTCATCCGGCAGCGCTGCAACGGCCGCCATAGGGTCCAGCGGCTGTCCCCCCTGGAAGGCCGGTCCGAAGATCAGGGTTTCGCGCATCTCCGAGATGTCGGTGCCGTCCTTGATCAGCCCGAAGAACCAGCTGCCATCGGCGGTGTCGCCATACATCACCGCGCCGAGCAGCCGGTCGTCCTTGAGGACGAGCCGCTTGTAGACGCCGCGGCCCGGGTCGCGGAACACGATGTCCTCGCGGCCTTCGCCTTCGGCAAAATCGCCCGCCGAGAACAGGTCGCAGCCCGTCACCTTCAGCTTGGTCGCCACCTCGACCGGCGCATAGGCGTCCATCTCGCCGAGCAGCGTCTTCGCCAGCACCTTCGCCATGTCGAAGATCGGCGCAACGAGGCCGAAGACTGCGCCATTGTGCTCGACGCATTCGCCGACCGACAGGATGTCCGGGTCGGAGGTCACGCATTGGTCGTCGATCTGGATGCCGCGGCCGACCGCCAGTCCGGCCGCCTTGCCGACCGCGGTGTTCGGACGGATGCCGACGGCCATGACGATCAGGTCGGCCGGGATCTCGGTGCCGTCCTCGAGCCTGAGCCCCTCGACCTTGCCTTGCCCGTAGATTTCCTTCGAGCTGGCCGCGCAGTGGATCTTGATGCCGCGCTCGGTCAGCGCCTTGCGCAGGAGATAGCCCGCCGCCTCGTCGAGCTGGCGCTCCATCAGATGGCCTGCCAGATGCACGACCGAGACATCCATGCCGCGCAGCCGGAGCCCCGCCGCCGCCTCGAGGCCCAGAAGCCCGCCGCCGATCACCACCGCCTTGGCGCCGGGGGAGGCGGCGGCTTCGATCATCTTGTTGGTGTCGTCGAGGTCGCGATAGGCGATCACGCCCGGCAGGTCATGGCCCGGCATCGGGATGATGAACGGGCTCGAGCCGGTGGCGATGACCAGCTTGTCATAGGGCGTCTCGCCCTTGGCGGTGACCACCACCTTGCGCGCGCGGTCGATCCGCTCGACCGGCTCGCCGAAGCGGGTCTCGACGCCGTGTTCCGCGTACCAGGCATCGTCATGGGTGACGATTTCCTCGTAGGACTTCTCGCCGGACAGCACCGGCGAGAGCATGATGCGGTTGTAGTTCCCGCGCGGCTCGGAGTTGAACAGCGTGACCCGGAAGGCCCCGGGCGCGGCCTTGAACAGCTCTTCGAGCGCCCGCCCGGAGGCCATCCCGGCCCCGATCACGACAAGATTCTGCGTCATGCTGCACCTCCTTGGGCGGCACAGCAGGCCGCCGGGTTCAGCCGGCGCCGGGCGGATTGTCCGGCCGGGCGGCGTCGATCATGATGTCCGACAAGGTTTCGAATGCGGCGGTCCAGGCGCCGGTTTCGGCCTCCGAGAGGCCGCCCGGCGCATTGAGCTGCAGCGCATGGATCAGCGCCGCGCCCACCACCGGGTAATGTTCCGGCAGCGCGCCATAGGTGACGTGCCGCCGCGCCAGCCCCTGCACCACCTCGGCCAGCACTGCCGGGCTGTCGAGATTGCGCACCGCCCAGGCCAGCGTATCGGCGAGCTTCTCGCGCTGGATCGAGATGTCCTCCGAGAAGAGCGGCCGCAGATCCGGCGCGATCTCGAAGAGCCGCTCGTAGAAGTCGTAGGCCAGCTTGGCCTTGATCGGGAAGATCCGGGCGAAGCTCTGCTTGACGGTGCTGATCTGCTCGGGGGTCAACGGCACTCTCCTGATGGCTGGACCAGCCATAGGAGCAAAGCGGTTGCGGAAGGGTTAGGGCCGGTGCGGCGCGGGCATCGAGCGCGCGGTCGCGGCCATCTGTGCCTGCATCTGCGCGGCGAGCCGGTCGAAGGCCTCCGTCCAGGCAGCCTCCGTCGCGGCGTCGAATTCCGGTCCCAGAACCTCGGTGATCGCCGCCAGAAGCGCGCTGCGCATCGCCGCGAAATGGGCTTTCTCGACGCCCAGCGAAGCATGGTAGCGCCCGAGCCGCGCCGCCTTCGGCAGGGGCTCGTCGGTTTCCGCGACGCGCAGGATCAGCGCAAGCTCCTCGACCAGCATCTCGTGCTGGGCGCTGAAGGTCCCGGAGAACAGCGCCTCCGTTTCCGGCGCCTGCTCGAAGAGATGCCGGTAGGCCAGCGTGCCGACCCGCGCCTTGGCGCGGAACACGGCGGGAAAGCTGTCCTTCAGCAGCGCGGTTCGGTCGGGGCAGGGGCAGGGCATGGGCCGGTTCCGGGAATGGCTGGGTGCGGCCATCCTCGCGGCTCGGACTTAAGATTTCCTGAGGACCGGGCGGCCCGGAGGCAGGGCGGAGGGGGAGGCGGATCATCGCGGCGCCTCCTCAGAGATACCAGGCGACGACGAAGGCCAGCTCGGCGCCGCGATGGACCGGCAGCGCGACCATCGAGCGATAGCCTGCAGGCAGCCCGGCGGGACCGGCCTGGACATGCGGCATGCCCGAGCCCAGCACCTGGCCGATGGGACCGCGCCAGGCAGCGGCCTTCGCGGCGTCGACCGGCGGGTTCTCCTTCGGGCCGCGCCGCCAGCACCGCCCCGCCCGCCGCCGCGGCCAGCGCCACCAGCGCGGCAAGCCCGTAAACCGCCGGATTGCGCGAGAACACCAGATAGGGGAAGGAGAAGAATTCCGCATAGAGCCGGGCCATGCCGGCGCCCAGCCAGGCCCCGGCGGCGAAGCCGAGCGCGATGCCGCCGAGCGCGATCAGCAGCACGAATTCGACATAGTGCCAGGCGATGGCGCGGCGGCCGTAGCCGATCGCCTTCAAGAGTCCTATCTGCTCGCGTTCGAGCGTCACCAGCCGCGACAGGGTGACATGGACCAGCATCGCCGCCACCGCGAGGAAGATCGGCGGCAGCACCTTCGCCATGGCGCCGAGCTGGCGCAGCTCCGCGTCGAGGAAGGCATGGGACATCTGGTCCTTGCGCCCGACCGCGCCGGTGCCGCCATAGCGCGCCAGCAGCGCGTCGAGCCGCTCGATCACCCGCACCTCCGAGGCGCCGGGGGCGAGGTCGAGCACCAGGCTGGAAAACGCGCCGTCGAGATCCCAGGCGGCGGCGAGCGCGGCGCGCGGTATCCAGCCGATGCCGAAGCGCGCCGGGTCGGGCATCATCTCGCCGGGGCCGAGCGCATAGATGAATTCGGGCGAGATCGCCGTGCCGGTCACGGTGAAGGCCATCCGCCGCCCGTTCATCACCAGCGCCAGTTCCGCGCCGGGGGCGAGCCCGTGGGCGGCGGCGAAGCTCTCGGAGACCGCCAGTTCGCGCTCGGCCTGCGGATCGGGCAGCCGGCCCTGCCGCAGATGCAGCCGGTTCAGGCCGTCCTGCCCTGGCAGGGAGACCATCATCAGCGTGGCGGGCGGGCCCCCCTATCTGGCCGTCACCGGGCTGTCGGGCGGCCGGGTCGTGCTGTCCGACCGGATCACCGGCGAGCGGTTCAGCGTGGCGCCGCGGCTTCTCGCCAACTGCGCGGGCCCGTGGATCGACCGGCTGGATGCGGAGCTCGGCGTGCCGGAGCCGCTGAGCGAGGGCACCAAGGGGTCGCATCTGGTGATGGAGCGCCCCGACCTCGCGGCGCAGCTCGGCGGCGCGATGCTCTATTTCGAGACCCATGACCACCGGGCCTGCCTGATCTATGCGCTCGACGGGCGCATGGTTCTGCTCGGCACCACCGACCTGCGCTGCACGGAGATCGACGGCGCGCAGTGCAGCGAGGAGGAGATCGACTATCTCTTCGGCGTGCTGGAGGACGTGCTGCCGGGCGCCGCCCCCGAGCGCAGCCAGATCCGCTTCGCCTATGCCGGAGTGCGCCCGCTGCCGCGCAGCGATGCCGGGGTCACCGGCGCTATCAGCCGCGACCACAGCTTCCGCGACATTCCCGCCACGGAGGCACGTCCCTTTCCGATGATCGTGCTGGTCGGCGGCAAGTGGACGACCTACCGCGCCTGCGCCGAACAGCTCGCCGACCGCATCCTCGGCCTGCTGGGCGAGCCGCGGCGCAAATCGACGCTGCGCCTGAAGGTCGGCGGCGGCGCGGACTTTCCCGCCGGTGCCGCGGGCCAGGCCGCCCTTGCTGCCGAGGTGGCGGTCGCGGGTCCAGTCGGCAAGGCGCAGCTGCGGCAGCCGTTCGCCCGCGGCAAAGGCCTGGATCAGCAGCGCCACCGCGACGCAGATGCCGAAGGCGCCGACCGCGCGCGGCATGGTGTCGGAGCCGTAGCTCTGGCCGGGCAGGGACGAGAAGCCGAAGGAGGCGAGGAACACCGCCCCTCCCGCGGCGAGCATCGCCAGTCCCAGCAGCATGGAATTGGCTTTCATGGGGTATCCTCCTGCAGGGAGGCGCGGCGGCAGGGCCGGAGCGCGGCCGCCGCGCCGGTGCTCAGCCGTTGCCGGCCAGGCCTGCGGCGGTCATGACCTTGCCGAAACCGGCATCCGAGGCGCCGATGAAGGCATCGGCCTCGTCGCCCGGTACCCAGATCGTGCCGAGGCCGCGCCCGGCCATGAAATCCTGGTACTCGCTGCTGTCATAGGCGGCCTTCACCGCTTCGGTCAGCCGGGCCTTGACGTCTTCGGGCAGGCCCTTCGGGGCGAAGATCCCGCGCCAGGCGGAGGCGGTCCAGCTGCTTTCGACGGTCTCGGCCAGGGTCGGCACGTCGGGCATGGCGTCCTGGCGCTCCGGCGACATGGTGGCCAGCGCCCGCAGCCGCCCGGCATCGATCATCGCGGTGCCCTCGGCCAGCGAAGACGACACCAGGTCCACCCCGCCCGCGACCATGTCGGTGATCGCGGCGGCCGAGCCCTGGCTCGGCACCCAGGTGATCTGGCCGGGATCGATGCCCTCGTCGAGCAGCCAGCCCGCCAGCGCGATGTGCCAGATGCCGCCCTGCGCGGTGCCCGAGGCCTTGTAGGTGCCCGCGGGCTCGCTGCGCACCGCCTCGAGCAGCGCGTCGACGCTCTCGAAGGGCGAGTCCGACGAGACCATCAGCCCGGCCGGGTCCTCGTTGACGAGCGCGAGCACGTCGTAATCCTCGTAGGTCAGTTCGGTCAGCCCCTGCCAGTGGAGCATCGCGATCTCCACCGTGGCGAGGCCCAGCGTGTAGCCGTCCGGCGCGGCGGTGGCGATCGCGGAATGGCCGACGACGCCCGAGCCGCCGGTGCGGTTCACGACATTGATCGGCACGCCGAGGTCTTCCTGCATGACCGAGGCCATGATCCGGGCCACGGCATCGGTGCCGCCGCCGGCGCCCCAGGGGACGATCATCTGGATCGGGCGTTCGGGATAGTCCTGGGCGGATGCGGCCGACAGCGGCAGGGCCGCCAGCATGGCGGCGGCAATCAGGTTGCGACGGTTCATTGATAGTCCTCCGGTTCTGGAACCACGCGCGGCAGCTCCTCTCCGGCCGCGCCCGGCATGGCCAGAGAAGACCACGTCAGGCGGCGGCTGTCTCGCGCAACCGTTCGCATTTCGATGAATATATTCGCCACATCAATTCCATTTCGCGATTGCAGGAAGTGTTGCCCTGCGGCACTGCGGGAGGTCTGGCGCAGGCTGTGCCTGTCTCCGGCGCCGGGCAGGACCGGGAGGAGGGACAAGCAGGGAGCGGCGACCGCGCGGCATTTCCGGAGCGCCGTCCCTGTCCGGCTGAGGCCGCAGGATCCCGGCCGCGCGCGCCCGGAATGCGCCGCTGCAGGTCTGACCGTCCCCTTGGCGGTTTCGTGACGCCGTGCCGATCCGCCGGCCTTGCGTGCCGTAGGAACCGGCTGTGCCCGGATGGCGGCCGTTGCCGAGACGAAGGTCACCGTGCCGCCGCCCGGCGCGGTCGGGGTGCCGCGGCCCGCGAGGCTGTCTCGGATCACCGCCACGCCCGAGGCGCCGGGGCCGCCGGGGAACTTGTGGGTCGAGAAGACGATGGCGTCCTTCGCGGTCTCTCCCTGTCCCATGTCCATCGCAAGATAGGGCGCGCCGCCGGCATAGTCCCAGATCGCCAGCGCCCCGTGGCGCTTCAGGATGCGTGTCACCGGGTCGGGTTCGGTCAGCACGCCGGTGACGTTGGAGGCGGCCGAGAAGCTGCCGATCACCAGCCCGTTCGGGACTTCCTGCAGGAGCTGCTCCAGATGGGCGAGGTCGATGCCGCCCCCGGCGCCCGGGCGAACGGTGCGGATCGCTGCGCCGCTTTCGCGCCAGGGCAGGATGTTGGAATGGTGCTCGTAGGGGCCGTGCAGCACGGTGACGCGCTCGCCCGCGCGGACGCGTTCCTCGATCTGCAGAAGCCGCGCGATCCGGTTCAGCCCGGCGGTGGCGCCCGATCCGGCGAAGATCACGTGGCAGTCCGGCCCGGCGCCCAGCAGGCGGCCGATGGTGGCGCGGGCCTCCTCGCGCATCCGCGTGATGGTTTCGCCGCAGAGGCTCGCCTCGGTATGGCTGTTGGCGTACCAGGGCAGGACCTCGGTCGCCACGAACTCCTCGACTTGGCGCAGCGCCCGGCCGGAGGCCACGTAATCGGCATAGAGCAGCCGCTGCGTCCCGTAGGGCGAGGCGAAGGGCATGTCGCGGCCGATCAGCCCGCCGCGCAGGCTCTCGAGGATATCGGAACGGTCCAGCGCGGACCGGAAACGCATCAGGGCAGTCATTGGAGAGGCTCCGGGGTTCAGGTGGCGACGGTCATCTTTTCGATTCCGTAGAGCCGGTCCGCCACGACCAGCGCGACCACCGCCAGCGCGAGCTGGAGCGTGGAGAGCGCGGCGATCGAGGGATCGAACTGGTGCTCCATATAGGCCAGCATCACCACCGGGAGGGTGTTGGTCTGGGCCGAACCGAAGAAGTAGCTGACCGGCAGGTTGTCGAAGGAGGTCAGGAAGGAGAACAGGCAGCCCGCAGCGATGCCGGGGCGGATCAGCGGCAGCGTCACCTCGCGGAAGGTGGTGAAGCGCGAGGCGCCGAGGATCATCGCGGCCTCCTCATAGGCCGGGGAGATGCCGCGATAGACCGCCGTTACGGTGCGGATCACGTAGGGCAGGCAGATCACCGTGTGGACGATGGCGAGCGCCAGGAAGGACACGCCTAGCCCGAGCGCCGAGAGGAAGAAGAGCGAGGCGAAGCCGATCACGATCATCGGCATCGACAGCGGCGACAGGAGGAACGTCGTGACCGCCGTCGCCCAGCCCGAACGCGACCGCGCCAGATAGAGCGCCGCCGGGATGCCCAGCACGCAGCTGCCGACGGTCGAGACGACGGCCAGCTCCAGCGAGACCCAGAGCGAGTCGATGAACGGCTGGTATTCGAAGATCCGCGCGAACCATTTCAGCGACCAGCCCGGGATCGGGAAGGCGGCGTATCCGGCGGAGGTGAAGGAGATCACCACCACGACGAGGATCGGCAGCAGCATGAAGACGAAGAACGCGGCGGTGAAGAGCCACAGAAGCAGGTCGCTCAGGCGCATCTCACACCCCCTGGCGGCGCACGAGCCGCAGTTGCAGCCACAGGCAGCCGACCGCGATCACCAGGAGGATGGTGCTCATGGTGGAGGCGAGGGCGAAGTCCCGGGTCGTGTTGAATTGCTGGTAGATCAGGAGCGGCAGGGTCTGGAAGCCGCCGCCGAGCAGCACCAGCGTGACGAAGGAGCCGTTGGCGATCATGAAGACGAGGATCGCGCCGGTGCCGATGCCGTCCATGGTCAGGGGCAGCGTCACTTCGCGGAAGGCGCGCCAGCGCGAGGCGCCGAGCATCAGAGCGCCCTCTTCGAGCCGCCGGTCGACGCCCTGCAGGACGGAGGCGATGGAGAGGACCGCGAAGGGCACCAGCACATGCACGAGCGCGGCGATGGCCAGGCCCGGCGTGTTCAGCCAGCGCAGCGGCGCGTCGAGCAGGCCCAGATCCTGCACCAGCCACTGGTTGACGAGGCCGCGGCGCGCGAAGAGCACCTGCCAGCCGAAGGTCCGCATGATGATCGAGGTCAGCAAGGGCGCGATCAGCATGAAGATGATGGCGCCCGAGAAGCGCCCGGATTTGCGCACCAGCACATAGGCGACCGGATAGGCGATCACGACCGAGATCGCCGCGACGGCGGCCGAGAGCACCACGGTCTCGACGATCACGCCGAGATAGAAGCGGTCGGTCAGGAAGGCGGCGTAGCGGGCAAGCGTGAAGCCGCCCTCTTCGGCGGTGAAGGAGCGCAGCGAGTTGTCGAAGAGCGGCATCACGAAGAACACCGCAAGGAAGATCAGCGCGGGGGCCAGGAGCAGGCTCCGGCGGTGGCGGGCGGCGAAGGCGTGAAGGCTCATGGGTGGCTCATCTGGTCAGGGCGCCCTCCCGGAGGCGCAGGGGAGAGAGGCTGGTGGCAACCGCCGGGAGGGCAGGGCGCGCGACCGGCTTACATGCCGATCTCGCGGTTCCAGCGATCGACCCATCCGTTGCGGACGCGGGCGATCTCGGCGTAGGGCGGCAGGAGCGCGTCGCTCATCGCGGGAACGCGGGCGGCGAGCTTCTCGCTGTACTGCACCTTCTTGTTGGTGACGCCGTAATTCAGGATGTCGGCGAATTTCGACTGGTTGGCCGGGTCGAGCATCTCGTTGATGTAGTCCCAGGCCAGGTCCGAGGCGTGCTTCGGCTTCTGCACCGCGACCGTGGTCATGGCGCCGCCCTCTTCGGGGTTGATGAAGTCGATCCAGTTGACGCCCTCGTCGACATGGTTCCAGGTGCGGCCGTCGAAATAGATGCCCAGATCCGCCTCGCCCGAGGCCAGGTGGTTGAAGAAGTCGTTCGGACCGGCCCAGAAGACCAGGTTGTCCTTCATCTTCGCCATCGCCTCGAAGAACGGGTCGACATTGTCCACCGTGCCGCCGAGCGCATTGTTCATCGCCCAGAGGAAGAAGACCGGCGTCGGCCCGTAGGAGATCGACGGCACCGAGGCGATGAACTCGCCGTTCGAGACGCGCTCGACGAATTCGGCGAAGCCTTTCGGCGGTTCGGAGACATACTGCTTGTTGTAGGTGATGCCGCCGACGCCGTAGTCGAAATAGGTGCCCTTGCCGAGGCAGGCATCGGTGAATTCCTGCGGGATGTCGGCGAGGTTCGGCAGCTTCTCGACGGTGAACTCGTCCATCAGGTCGCCTTCGGCGGCGATCACCGCGAGATCCGGCGTCATGATCAGCACGTCGAGCGGCGGGTTTTCCGGGTTGGCCTCGACCTGCGCCAGCCATTGCGCCGGGCCGCCCAGCGACACGGTCGCGGTGGCGCCGGTCTTCGCTTCGAAGGGCGCGACGAAGCAGTCGCGGATCGCCTGTTCCCAGACTCCGCCATAGGCGGTGACGTTCAGCGTGTTCGCCTGTGCCCTGAGCGGCAGGCCGGAAAGCCCGGCCAGGCCGGTGGCGGCGGAAGCTCCCAGGAAATGTCGTCTGTTCAGTTTCATGCGTCTCTCCATCGGGATTGCGGCACGGTTGGTCCGCGCTCTGGGTCAGGTTGCGGCGTCCAGGCAGGCGGCAAGGCGCCGCCGGGCGGCCTCGCTTTCGCCCGCGCTGGCGGGGGTTTTCGGGAAGGCCGAGGGCAGGTCGGCCAGCACGGTCTCGAAGATCTCGCGGCGCCGCGCCTGGCGCAGCGACAGCGGCACTTCCCGCGTGACCGCCCAGGCCATGCCGATCGGATCGACAAGAACGGCGGCCGCGCCTGGGAGGGGGCCTCCGGGATCGGCGCGCATGCCGGAGAGGGCGGCCACGCTGCACCGCGGCGCAGGCTACCGCGCCCCGGACGACATTGCACAACCGTGCCGAGACACGGCTCCCATGCGCCCGGCATCGCCCGGGGAGAGCAGCGGTCGGCGCCGCCCCATGCCACGCGGCCAGACGCCCGCTATCCACGAAATATCCGCAGCGGCAGCCCCGCATNCCTGCGACCTGCGACCTGCGACCTGCGACCTGCGAAAAGGACAAAATCGGCAGCCGCAAGGACCGCAAGGCCGATGAACGAGCGCGCGGGCATCCGGAGGTCACGCCGCACCGTTTGCCCGGGCAGGCCGCCGGGGCCTGCCCGTGGGGCCAAGCCAGGGGACAGGGACGCGTCCGTGCCGGCACCCGGCCGGTCACCGCTCCCGGTTCCTGCGCGTGACCGCGGCCCAGGCGGGGGGCGCGGCCGCGGCCGCCGACCTTCTGGAAATCGACGGCACGGCGTCGCTCGGCGGCAAGGTGCAGGTCAACATGGATGTCGGCGACGGTCCGGCAGCCGGGGCGCAGAGCGCCGGTCCGTTCCTGACTGCGACCGGCGGGGTAACCGACGAAGGCCTTTCGGTGGAGTCCACCGTGGCGGCAACCTACAGCCTCGACTGGAGCACGGCTGGCGCCGTCGCGCTGGACTACCAGCTCGATTTCGCCTCTGCCGGGGCGCGGGCGGCGGCCCGTCCGGGCCATGCGCCGGTGACGCGGCACCTGCAGACCATGTACGAGGCCGGGTCGCTGTCGCGCGAAGAGGGCAATGCGCTGGCCAACATCGCCGATCCGGACGCCTACCGCGAGGCCATCGCGTCGCTCAGCGGCGAGATCTATGCGGATACCCAGAACAGCGCCCTGCAATCCAGCCTGCGCTTCGGCGATGCGATGATGAGCTGCGCCGAGCGCAGCGACGCCTACCGCTTCATCGCCGAGGGCCAGTGCAGCTGGATGCTGGTCGGCGGCTCGCGCTTCAGCCAGGAGGGCAGCGGCAGCAGCATGGGCTTCGACGAGACCACCTTTTCGCTGGCCGGCGGCCTCCAGGCGGATGCCGGGAATGACTGGCATTTCGGCGCGGCCTTCTCCTACGAGAACCGCAACATGTCGAAGGACGGCATGATGTCGAGCGACGGCGACATGTTCCAGCTCGGCGGCGTGGCCAAGCGCGAATTCGGCCCGGCGCTGGTCGCGGCCTCGCTGGCGGTGGGCTACGGCCGCTTCGACATCGAGCGCGAGACCTTCCTCGGCGACACCGCGCGCGGCGACCAGGATCTCTGGACGCTGTCGGGGCAGATCCGCGGCGAATACCTGCTCGAGCGCGGCAATCTCTTCGCCAAGCCGCGGCTCGATCTCGGGGTGGACGTGATCCGCACCGGCAAGGTCCGCGAGACCGGCGCCGACGGGTTCAACCACGAAATCGACGGTGCGACCGAGACCTATGTCAACCTGCAGCCCGCGGTCGAATTCGGCGCGGAATGGCAAGGCACGGACGGCACGCTGTTCCGGCCGACGCTGATGCTCGGTGTGACGCAGTTCCTCGGCGACGGCGCGCCCGAGGTGGACTCGCTCTTCGAGGACTCGCCCTCCGGCGCGCCGCGCATCACCGCCTCGAGCCAGTTCGACAAGCTCTACGGCGATGTCGCGCTGGGGCTTCAGGTGCTCTCGGCCAAGGGACTGTCGGTCGATGCCGGGGCCTTCGGCAGCTTCTCGGAGAATACCGAGCGCTACGGCGCCAGCCTGAAGGTCTCGATCCCGTTCTGAACCGCCGGTTCCGACAGGCGAGGCAGGGAGGTCCGGTCGTCCGGGCCTCCCTTTTGCGGTCCCGCTCAGCCGGGCAGGATCTCGCCCGGAACCGTGCCGGGCCGCATGGTCTCGCCGGGGCGGAAATGGATCACCGAGCGGATCGAACGGCCGGCATGCAGCAGGTCGAAGGCGGTGTTGATCTGCTCGTGGCCCATGTTGTGGGTGATGTAGGGATCGACGTCGAAATCGCCGCGCAGCCATTCGTCGACCATGCCCGGCAGCTGGCTGCGCCCCAGCACGCCGCCGAAGGCCGAGCCGCGCCAGACCCGCCCGGTCACCAGCTGGAAGGGCCGTGTCGCGATTTCCTCGCCCGCGCCCGCGACGCCGATCACCGTGCACTCGCCCCAGCCCTTGTGGCAGCATTCCAGCGCCGCGCGCATCACGTTCACGTTGCCGATGCATTCGAAGGAATAATCGGCCCCGCCATTGGTCATGTCGATGATGACCTGCTGGATCGGCTGGGCGAACTCGGCCGGGTTGACGCAGTCGGTCGCGCCGAGCGACCGGGCCAGCGCGAACTTGGCCGGGTTGGTGTCGATGCCGATGATCCGGCCCGCGCCGACCATCCGCGCGCCCTGGATCACCGCCATGCCGACCGCGCCGAGGCCGAAGACCGCGACGGTCGAGCCGGGCTGCACCTTGGCGGTGTTGCGCACCGCGCCCATGCCGGTCGGCACCGCGCAGCCCATCACCGAGGCCTTGGCCAGCGGCGCCTCCTTCGAGATCTTCGCCACCGCGATCTCGGGAAGCACGGTGTATTCCGAGAAGGTCGAGGTGCCCATGTAGTGGTGGATCATCTGCCCCTTGTAGCTGAAGCGCGAGGTGCCGTCGGGCATCACGCCCCTGCCTTGCGTTTCGCGGATGGTCTGGCAGAGGTTGGTCTTGCCCGACTTGATGTAGGGGCAGTCCGGGTCCTCGGGCGTGTAGAGCGGGGTGACATGGTCGCCGGGCACCACCGAGGTCACGCCGCGGCCGACCTCCTCGACGATGCCGACGCCCTCATGGCCGAGCACGGCCGGGAACAGCCCCTCGGGATCGCGGCCCGAGAGCGTGAACATGTCGGTGTGGCAGAGGCTGGTGGTGACGATGCGGACCAGGACCTCTCCGTCCTTCGGGCCTTCGAGATCGATCTCCTCGATCTCCAGCGGGCGGTTCGGTTCCCAGGCGATGGCGGCGCGGGTCTTCATTGCGTGTGTCCTTCCGGTAGCTTAGAGGGACGTGTTACAGTATCACATGCGCGGCCCGTAGCGGGTTCACCGGCCGGATCCGGCCAGCGGACACCCGGTTCCGGCCAGCGCTGCCGCAAAGGACCCGCCGATGCCCGACACCGCCGCCCATGCAGGCCGCCGCCACGCCGTGCATGTCGTGCTGCATCCCGGCTTCAAGGCGCTGGAGGCTGCCGGGCCGCTCAGCGTGCTGGCCTATGCCAACCGCCATCTCGCCGCCGGGGGCCATGCCGGAGGCTATGACATCCCGGCGCTGGAGGCGGCGATGGACCGCCTGTCGGCGGCCTGCGCCGGCGGCACCGGCGAAGAGATTGCCGAGGCGGATTTCGCGCTGCACAAGGCGATCGTCGCGGCCGCGGGGCATGGCCGGCTGGCGGCGCAGTACCGGCTGATCGAACAGCAGATCCGGATGTATATCCGCTCGAGCGACGCGCTGCTTTCCGGCGGCGCCGAAATCCGGGCGCAGCATGTGCCGATCGTCGAGGCGATCCTGGCCGGGGAGGCCGCCCTGGCGGGGCGCCTGTCCGAGGATCACAACCTGTCCGAGGGCTGCAAGCTGTCGGCCCATCTGGCCGCCGGGCCCGCGCCGGACTGACATGGCGCAGTGCCCGTTAACGGGGCCTCTTATCCACCGAAACTGTGGATGACTTGGGGGATAAGCCCGCGCCGGGCCAAGCAGGCAAGGCCTCCCACGGGGCTGCCCGAAAAGCGGGCGCTGCCTGTTCCGCAGCCGGAACGGGACGGGAACACTGAAAAAGGCAAGGAAAAAAGGCCGATCAAGGGGTCCGGAAGGGGGGAGAGAAGGCGGCAGCCCTCAGGGAGGAGGAGGGAGGGCTGCCGCAGAATCCCGGGCTCAGGGAGGAGGAGGAGCCCCAGGAAACTTTCGGGCACGTTGCCGTGCCATGAGCATGCAAATGGGTGGCGCTGCATTGCGGAACAAGTGCGCCTGACGCAAATCGGCCATGCTTCCTGCGCATGGCTGGCCCGGGCGGAGATCCGGCGGCTTCGCTTTCCCGCGCGGGCGGCATAGGAAGGGGCCGGAGCCGGGGATCCCCTCCGGCGGAAGCGGGAGTTCCCATGACCGATCTCTTCGATGCGGCTGCGCCCGAGGGCCATGTTCCGCTTGCCGCGGCGCTGCGGCCCCGGAGCCTCGACGAGGTGATCGGCCAGGTCGGCATCGTCGCGCCGGGCTCGATCCTGCGCCGCCGGATCGCCGCGGGCGCGCTGCAGCGGGGCGCCGGGCAGGGCGGCCGCGGCGGCGGCTCCGAGCGCGGACAGCAGGACCTGGCGGCGGTTGCGATGGGTGTCGGTCATGTCGGTCTCCGGTGTTGCACGGCGGAGACGCTAGGCCGGGCGTCGGCCCGGCTCTGTGCGCAATGGCACGCAAGCCCGGGCGGGCACGGAATACCCGCCCGGATTTGCCGGATCAGCCGTCGAAATCGACTTCCTCGATCATCCGCAGCGCCGGCGGGCGCGACTTGGCCAGATCCATCAGCTGCAGTTCGTCGGGCTCGAAGCTGCCCCAGGAGGCCACCAGATCCGACGGCGGCGTGTCCGGCGAGATCGGGTATTCGTTGTTCAGCTCGGCATAGAGCTGCTGGCCTTCGGGCGAGGCGAGGAATTCCATCAGCTTGATGGCGTTTTCCTTGTTCGGCGCGGCCTTGGTCAGCGCGATCCCCGAGATGTTCACATGGCTGCCGCCGCCCTCGAAGACCGGGAACAGCAGCCGCACGCTGTCGGCCCATTCCTTCTGCTCGGGATCGGCCACCATCTGGCCCATGTAATAGGTGTTGCCCAGCGAGATGTCGCATTCGCCCGACCAGATCGCCTTGACCTGGGCGCGGTCGTTGCCCTGCGGCTTGCGCGCGAGGTTGGCCTTCAGGCCTTCGAGCCAGTCGCGGGTGGCTTCTTCGCCGTGATGCAGCATGTAGGCGCCCGCGAGCGCGACATTGTATTCATGCGTGCCCGAGCGGGTGCAGATCCGGCCCTTCCACTTGGGATCGGCCAGGTCCTCGTAGGTGGTGATGTCGCCATCCGCGACGCGTTCCTTCGAGGCATAGACCACGCGGGCGCGGCTGGTGACGGCGAACCAGCGGTTTTCCGGATCGCGGAACTCGGCCGGGATGTCGGCGGTCAGGACCTCGGACTCGACCGGCTGGATCACGCCCGCCTCGACGATTTCCGCCAGCCGCGCGATGTCGACGGTGAAGACCAGATCCGCCGGGCTGCGGTCGCCCTCGGCCTGCAGCCGTTCCACCATGCCCTTGTTGAGGAAGGCGACATTGACGGCGATCCCGGTTTCCTCGGTGAAGACGTCGAAGATCGGCTCGATCAGCTCGGGCTGGCGGTAGGAATAGACATTCACCTCCTGGGCCAAGGCAGTGCTGCCCAAGAGGGAAGCGGCGAGGGCGGAGAGGGCGGTCAGGCGCATGGGGGAACTCCGGTTGCAGAAACTACCGGGAGTAGAACATGACTAAAACAGTCGGTCAATAGCCCGAGCGTTTCACTTGGATTTCGCCGCCGCCTTTTCCGCCGCCTTCGCCGCGTCCCAGATCGCGTCCATCTCGGCCAGGTCCGAGTCCTCGGGCCGCTTGCCGCGTGCCGCCAGCTCGGCCTCTATCGCGCGGAAACGGCGGGTGAATTTCGCATTGGCGGCGCGCAGCGCCTCTTCCGGCTCGACATCGAGATGGCGCGCGAGGTTGGCCATGACGAAGAGCAGGTCGCCCATTTCCTCGAAGACCTCGTCCTGGCTCAATTCGTCGCGGGCCTCGACCAGCTCGGCGGTCTCCTCGGCTATCTTCGCCAGAACCTCGCCGGTCGAGGGCCAGTCGAAGCCGACCCGCGCCGCGCGCTTCTGCAGCTTCACCGCCCGCGTCAGCCCCGGCAGGTTCAGCGCCACGTCGTCGAGCACGCCGCCCCGGGCGCGCGCCGCGCGTTCGGCGGCGGCGCGAAGGCCGGCGGATCGCAGACCACCACGTCGAAATGCAGCCCCTCGTCCTCGAGCGCGGTCATCGCGTCGAAAGCGTCGCCCTGCCGGGTGGCGAAGGCGGCCGCGCCCTGCCCCATCGCCTCGGCGCCCTGCTGGGCCAGCGCCAGCGCGGCAGCAGAGGCATCGACGCAGGTCACATGGGCTGCGCCGCCGGCAAGCGCCGCCAGCCCGAAGCCGCCGACATGGCTGAATACGTCGAGCACGCGGGCGCCTTTCGACAGCCGCTGCACGNAAGGCCTGGTTCTCGCGCTGGTCGTAGAACAGCCCGGTCTTCTGCCCGCCGGCCAGATCGGCCATGTAGGTCGCGCCGTTCATCGAGACCGGCACCGGCGCCTCGCCGATCGTCCCGAGCAGCACCTTGCTCTCGTCATCGAGCCCTTCGAGGCTGCGCGCGCGGCCGGAGGCGTTCTTCAGCACNGTTCGCCACGCCGGTCACCTCGGCCAGCGCCGCGACCATCAGATCGAGATGCGCCTCGGCCCAGGCGGCGTTCGGCTGGACGACGGCGGTGTCGCCGAACCGGTCGATCACCACGCCCGGAAGCCCGTCGGCCTCGGCATGGATCAGCCGGTAGAAGGGCTTCGAAACAGGCGCTGGAGGCCGGTCTGCGCGCCTACGAGAAAGTCGCCCGCGCCGGCGCCAAGCTGGTCTCCCCCGAGGGCGGCTATCTGGCGCTCTGCTCCTGCTCGCATGCGGCCCAGCTCGAGAAGTTCCGCAATGCCTGCCTGCGCGGCACCGGCCGTGCCGGGCGGCAGGTGCAGCTCATCTATACGGGCGAGGCCGGGCCGGACCACCCGCTGCATCCGCAGCTGGCGGAATCGGGCTATCTCAAGGCGCTGGTGTTCCGCGTCCTGCCCCTGTGAGGGCGGTCCTCGACGCCTGCGTCCTCTTCCCGACGCTGACCCGCGGCCTCCTTCTGGACGCGGCGGCGGCGGGGGTGTTCACGCCCCTGTGGTCGCCGCGCATCGCCTTCGAATGGACCAATGCGGCTGCGCGCGAAACCCCGGCCGGTCTGGTCGAGGCCGAGGCGCGGGCGCTGGCGGCGCGTTTCGCGCTGCTTCTCGCCGCCGGGCTCTCGGCCATCGCCATGACCGCCGGATCGCTGCGCCGCCCGCCGGGCGAAGGGCGGCTCCAGCCAGGCTACCGCCGCAGCCCCTTCGGCCGGTTCATTGCAGGCGTGGTCGACACGCCGCTGGTGCCGCTCGTCGCCATCGCCGCCGTCGGGACCTTCGTGGCCACCGTGATGTTCGTCTACGGCCAGCGCAACTACGGCACCGAATTCTTCGTCGAGACCGAGCCGGAACAGGCGATCGTCTATGTCCGCGCCCGCGGCAACCTGTCGATCGCCGAGAAGGACGCCTTGGTGCGCCGGGTCGAGCGCGAGGTGCTGGCCACCGAGGGCGTCGCCTCGGCCTTCTCCTTCGCGGGCGAAGGCGGGCTGAATTCCGACCGCGGCGGCGGCGGCGGGCCGCGCGACACGATCGGCCAGGTCCAGTTCGAGACGCTGCAATGGGACCAGCGCCCGACCCTGCCCTTCGACGGGCCGTGGTGGCAGGGCCTGTTGCTGCGCGAGGTCTCGGACCCCTATTACGACGGCAACGCCGTGCTCGCCCGGATCGAGGACCGGCTGGCGGGCATCCCCGGCATCTTCACCGAGGTCTCCGAGCTGGCCCAGGGCCCCGGCGAGGGCAAGCCGGTGCATCTGCGGCTGATCGGCAATGACTTCGGAGCGCTGGCCGAGGCCGCGCAGACGGCACGGGCGCAGATGGAAGGCATGGCCGGGCTCACGGCGATCGAGGACACGCTGCCCCTGCCCGGCATCGACTGGGAGATCGACGTCGATGTCGAGGCTGCCGGGCGCTACGGCACGGATGTGGCGACGGTGGGCGGCATGGTCCAGCTCGTCACCCGCGGCATCCTGCAGGGCACGATGCGCGTCGACAGCTCCGACGAGGAGATCGACATCCGCACGCGGCTGCCCGAGGAGTACCGCCTGCTGTCGACGCTGGAGACGCTGAAGCTGCGCACGCCCTCGGGGCTGGTGCCGCTGACCAATTTCATCTCGATCCGCCCGGTGCCGCGGCTCGACCAGATCGACCGGATCGACCAGAAGCGCTATTACGACGTCAAGGCCGACATCCTGCCGGGCATGCTCAACGAGGCGGGCCAGCCGCTGACCGCCAATGAACGGATCGCCAAGCTGACCGACTGGCTCGGAACCGCGCCGCTGCCCGCCGGCGTCACCTGGGACTGGACCGGCGACCAGGAGGACCAGCAGGAGACCCAGGACTTCCTCGGCAAGGCCTTCCTCGCGGCGCTGTTCCTGATGTTCATCATCCTGCTGGCGCAGTTCAACAGCCTCTACAACGCGGTGCTGGTGCTTCTGGCGGTGGTGCTCTCGACCACGGGGGTGCTGATCGGCATGCTGGCGATGCAGCAGCCCTTCAGCTTCATCATGACCGGCACCGGCGTGGTGGCGCTGGCGGGGATCGTGGTGAACAACAACATCGTGCTGATCGACACCTACCAGGAATACAGCCGCTACATGCCGCGGATCGAAGCGATCATCCGCACCGCCGAGGCGCGCATCCGCCCGGTGCTGCTGACCACGCTGACCACCATGGCCGGCCTGATGCCGATGATGGCGGGGCTCAGCCTCGATTTCGCCGGCGGCGGCGCGACGATCGACAGCCCGACCGCGCTCTGGTGGAAGCAGCTCGCCACGGCGGTTGTCTTCGGGCTGGGCATCGCCACGGCGCTGACGCTGGTCTTCACCCCCGCCATGCTGGCGGCACGGGTCTGGGCCAATGACTATGCGCTGGCGCTGCTGCGCTGGACCGCGCGCCGCAGCGGCGGACGGCACTCCGGCCTCCATGTTCGGAGCCCGGCCAAATGCCGGACGCAAGCCCATCCAGAACTACGACATGCAAAGGGCGGGACATGGCGATTGCGCCAGGCAATTCAACTCCCAGTCCGGGAGCCAGGGGAAAGGTCACGCGGCGGCCGGCGCCGGGGCAGATCTGCCACTCCGACCGCGGAGTTCAGTACGTGAGCGGCGACTGCCGGCTGACCCGCCCCGGCTTGCCCGGGTGGCATTTCGTTCCACGCGTCATGCGAGCTTGTCCATCGGCTGCATCCGGTCAAGATGCCGGCGTTCGGCCTCGGCCGGCGGAATGTCCCCGACCGATCCGGGGAGGCGCCCGCTGTCGTGCCAATCCCCCCGGTGCATGGTCTCCCGCGCGGCGTCCTGCACGGTCTTCCAAGGCCCGGACTGCTCGATGGCCCCAGCCTTGAAGAGGCCGGTGACGCTCCCGGCCAGCGCGTCCTCGCAGGACCCGCCGCCGCGGCCTGCGGACGGGTTTCCAACGAAAACCTCAAAAAAATCTAAATATCCACTTACAAACTTTACAAACAAAATATTTCCTAACTACTCTATAAAAAAAAAAATTAAACTCTATAAATTAAACACACACATCACAAAAAAATTTCTAAAAATCATTCTATCTAATTTCTATAAAAAAATATTTCCTATTCTACCATTAACCTCAAAACGACTAAAATCTCCACTCCACAAAAAAAATATTTCAAATCTACTCTATATAAAAAATCATTCAACTCTATAAATTAAATACACACAACACAAAAAAATTACTAAAAATTCTTCTATCTAACATTATATAAAAAAATCCCGTTTCCAACGAAAAACTCATGCGCGAGCCGGGCGTCACGCTGAAATCCGGCGGCAAGCTCAACCGCCACCCCACCTTCGGCCTCTGGCCGGTCGCGCTGCGCCATGACCTGCGCGCGGCGCTCGAGCACGGGCTGCGCAAGGTCGTGCTCTGGACCGACCGGCACGGCGCGGGCGAGGCGGTCTTCCCGTCCGAGCCCTGGGACCCGTTCTTCAACGTCAACACGCCCGAAGATCTCGACCGGGCGCGGGAGCTTGCCTCGTGAGGATCTACGGCGTCACCGGAACCAAGAATTCCGGCAAGACCGGGCTGATGGAGCGTCTGGTCACGGAAATCACCGGCCGCGGCTTCGCGGTCTCGACCGTCAAGCATGCCCATCACGACGCGGATATCGACGAGCCCGGCCGCGACAGCCACCGCCACCGCGTGGCCGGCGCTCGCGAGGTGCTGCTGGCCACGCCGCATCGCTGGGCGCTGATGCACGAGCTGCGCGATGCGCCCGAGCCGCCCCGAGCCCGGCCTGCATCGCCTCGGCGCGCGGCGTCAGCGCCATGCCATGCGCGTTCCCGGACAGAAGCTCGTCGCCGAAGAGATCGCGCAGCCGCGCCAGCTGCGCCGACATGGCGGGCTGGCTGATCCCCAGCCGCTTCGCCGCGCGGGTGACGCTGCGCTCGGACAGGAGCACGTCGAGCGACGCCAGGAGCGCCAGATCGCGGCCGTTCAAATCCATTTGGCTTATGCTCGTCATATCAAGGATCGATTTGAGTTTTGCCCGCCCGATGCCGACATGTCCATCGGGAAACGGAACACAGGACACGAGGAGACCCGAAATGACTGCCGGCGCATTTGCCTTCGCCCTCGCCATGGCGCCGCTTGCGACGCAGGCCGCCGAGATCACGCTGACCGCCCCCTTCGCCGGCGGCACGGTGTCGGGCGCAGCGACCGACATGTCGGTCTATTTCACCGAAGCGGAGGGCGGCGCCTATACCGTCATCGCCACCTACCTCGCCAAGGCCGATGGCGCCCAGCCGGGGCGGCTGATGATGGAAATGAAGGATGGCGATGCCCTGCGCTTCGCCCTGCCCGGCCATCCCGGCGAGCTCTACGGCATCGCGCGCAGCGGATCGCAGGTGCATGTCACCGCCGCCCCCGCGGATTGGCGCGGCCGCGCCAGCTGAACGCATTTCCGGGCAGGGGGCCTCCCGGCCCCGCCCCTTCCGCGCGGCCTATCAGCCACTTACGCGTCTAGCTGTCGAACTAGGTCGCGCCGATCAAGTCCGGCCGCTCATCGTGGCCGCCCCTACTTGCGAAGAGCGCAGAAAGCCGCCGGTGGCAGACAGGCGCTGCCAGGCAAGGAGCCGCCGCGCATCCGCTCCCCAATCCGGTCATTCAAAATGCAGCGCCGCTGCGCTGCGGCCCTTCCTGGAGCAGCCGCTCAACCCCTCCCGCAGCATTCATGGGTGGCCGAATAGCAGGGGAGCGCGCTCATTTGCCCGTCGGCAGCCGCTGAGATTTCGCGTTTGGCGCAGAAAGCGACTTCGCCGGATATGACGATCAGGGTGCCCCCGCTGCAGCGGATATCCTGACTGCGGACATTCGGAAGCCATGATTCGCACTTTTGGCAGCAGAGGCGCGCGGCCCTGTCATTCTTTCGGCATCACGCTCAGCATCTGGCCCTGGCTCCAGGTCACGGCCTCGAAGCAGAGCTGCGATCCGGCGCCGCCGCACCAGCCGCCGTCGCGGGCGATCAGCAGGATCGGGCGGCCGTCCCAGGAGATCATCCTCCAGCCCTCCGCCTGGAAGTCCCAGGACTCCGCGCCGATCACCGCGTGAAGCGTGCAGCCGCCCGAGCCGCAGGAAAAGCTCGCCATCGAGGTGCAGCTGAATGCGGATGTGTCGACCACCCGGTCCATCGGATCCATGCCGTCGAGATCCACCTCCCGGACCGCGCTGCCCGGATCGAAGGCGCCGTTCTCGAATCCGGCACAATCTGCGCGCGCAGCGGCGAGGATGCCCTCGACCGGGTCCGCAGCGGCTCCGGCTGCGCAAAGCAGAAAGGGGAGCAGAATTTCCGGTCTCGTCATTGTCTTCCTCCGGGGGTGCGGCCGGGGCGCGTCGGGCGCGGTGCCTACCAGCGTATCACGAAATTGGCGCCGAGGCCCTGCTCCTCGCCGTTGCTGTTGCGGGTGAAGGCGTAGCCCAGGCCGAAGCTGGCTAGGCCCCCTGTGCCCGGTTGCGCCGATCCCGGCGGTCCAGCCCTCGGGACCGCAGTTGCGTCCCACCTGGGTGAAGTCGCCGAAGACCGGGCTGGAGACGCGGATCTCGTGCGCCTCGTCGCGGTCCGCCATCGCGTCGTAATGGTAGCGCAGCAACCCCTGCAGCGCCCAGCTGCCGCGTGCAGTCTCGAAGCGGCGTTCGGCATCGAGACCGGCGGAAGCGACCAGCGATTGCGGCTCGGCCGCGGCAACCTCGAAATCGAAGTCATGCGCCCCCTTTTCGGAAAAGGCGTCCTGCCGGAACAGGCTCCAGGACAAGCCCGCCGAGGGGTCAGGCTCAGTCCCGGGCCGAGGCCGATCTCGCGCGCAGCCACGCCGCCGAGATAGAAACCGCGCCCGTCGAAATCCGCCTTCGCCGTGCCGCCGGTGAAGGCACCGACATCCGGGACGTCCCGCCCCGAGGAAATCCGCGCCTGCATCACTGCCGCCGCGCCGCTGAAGCTCCATCCGCCGCCGCGCCGGATCTGGCCGTAGGCGCCGAGGTGGAGGCTGTCGGCGTCGAGCCGGTGGCGGGTGCTGTCATGGCCGTCGAGCGCGGAGCGCCGAAGCCGAGCCAGACCCCCGCCGTGGCGTGCGTGCGCTGCAGCAGGTCGTAGCCCGCGGCAAGCCCCGAAAGCGCATAGCGGTAGCCGCCGAGATCGCCCTTGCCATCGATGCTGCCCCAGGCATGGGCCATGTCGATCCAGGCCCGCTCGCTTGCAGCCTCGCCGTCAGGATCGGGCGCTGCGAAGGCGCGGGCGACGGCGACCGGGGCAGCGTCGAACAGGCCCGTGCCGCCCGAGGCATGGCGGCGGACCATGTCGAAGACCAAGTCCATTTCCTCCATCCCGACCGTCAGCCCGGCCGCATGGCCTTTGGCATGGGCCGTCTGCAGCGCTGCTCGCCCGGCATTCGACAGGCTGTGCAGACCGGCGGAGAGCCCGGTTCCGTTGGTCAGCGTGACATTGGCGCCAGAAGCCACCTGCGAGACCGCTCCCTGCACCAGATTGCGGTGTGACCTTGCCCCCGGATCCCGGACTGGGGTGATATTCACTATGCGGCCATCGCGCGGAGCCCCGCCGGGAAATCCGCCGCCCGGACGCGGTTGCGCCCGGGCGGCCGGGGGTCAGCCGTATTGGGCGACCGGCGTGCCTGCGATGGCGGCCATGTTCAGGAGGCCGCGCGCGGTGATCGCCGGGGTGACGACATGGGCGCGGTTGCCCATGCCCATCAGGATCGGCCCGATTTCGAGCCCGTTGGCGCGGGCCTTCAGCACGTTCTTCACCGCCAGCGCGGAATCCGTCGACGAGAAGACCAGCACGTTGGCCGGGCCCTTCAGCCGCGACGAGCCATGCTGCAGCACCCGGTCGCGCACCCGCGGGTCGAGCGCGGCATCGACATGCATCTCGCCGTCATACATGAAGTCCCGGTAGCCATGGTTGAGGATGTCCATCGCGCCGCGCATCACCTCGCCCGATCGGTTCGACAGGTTGCCGAACTGGCTGTCGGAACACAGCGCGATCTTCGGCTCCAGGCCGAAGCGGCGGACGTGGCGGGCGCAGGCGATCACGGTCTTGGCGATCTGCTCGGGCGTCGGATCGGGGTTCACATGGCCGTCGGCGATGAACAGAGGGCCGTCCTCGAGGATCATCATCGACATCGAGCCCACCGGCTTCAGCGTCTCGGTGCCGAGCACCTGGGTGACGTAGTTCAGGTGCCACAGATACTGGCCCGAGGTGCCGCAGATCACCGAGTCCGCCTCGCCGCGGCGCACCATGACGGCGGCGATCGCGGTGGTGTTGGTGCGCATGATGGCCTGGGCCATCGACGGCGTGACGCCGCGGCGCTCCATCACCGAGAGGTACTCGCTCCAGTAGTCGCGGTAGCGGACGTCGGATTCCGGGTTGGTGACCGGGATGTTCTCGTTCGAGCGCAGGTTGATCCCCAGCCGCTTGCAGCGGGCGTCGATCACGTCGGGACGGCCGACCAGGATCGGCGTCTCGGTGGTCTCCTCGATCACCGCCTGCGCGGCGCGCAGCACCCGCTCGCTCTCGCCCTCGGCGAAGACGATCTTGCGGTTGGTGGAGCGCGCGGCCTCGAAGACCGGGCGCATCAGGAAGGCCGAACGGATCACCGAGCCTTCGAGCTTGCGCTTGTAGGCCTGGATCGAGGGCAGCGGGCGGGCGGCGACGCCCGACTCCATCGCGGCCTCGGCCACGGCGCCGGCCACGACCGAGATCAGCCGCGGATCGAAGGGTTTCGGGATCAGGTAGTCGGTGCCGAAGGTCAGCTGCTCGCCCGAATAGGCGGCGGCCGCCTCGGCGCTGGTGGTCTTGCGCGCCAGCTCCGCGATGCCGTCGATGCAGGCGAGCTGCATGGCGTCGTTGATCTCGGTTGCGCCGACGTCGAGCGCGCCGCGGAAGATGAAGGGGAAGCACAGGACGTTGTTGACCTGGTTCGGGAAATCCGAGCGGCCGGTCGCCATGATCGCGTCCGGGGCGACCTTGCGCACCTCGTCGGGCATGATCTCGGGCGTCGGGTTGGCCAGCGCGAAGATGATCGGCTTCGCGGCCATCTTGGCGACCATCTCGGGTTTCAGAACGCCGGGGCCGGAGAGGCCGAGGAACAGGTCGGCGCCCTCGATCACGTCATCGAGCGTGCGCAGGTCGCTGTCCTGCGCATAGGCTTCCTTCTGCGCGGTCATCTCCTCGTTGCGGCCCTTGTAGACCAGCCCCTTGATGTCGCAGAGCCAGACGTTCTCGCGCTTGACGCCCATCTTCAGCAACATGTTGAGGCAGGCGATGCCCGCCGCGCCGCCGCCGGTGGAGACCACCTTGATCTGGCTGGCGGATTTGCCGGCGAGGTGCAGGGCGTTCTTTGCCGCCGCGCCCACCACGATGGCCGTGCCGTGCTGGTCGTCGTGGAAGACGGGGATGTTCATCTTCTCGCGGCAGATCTTCTCCACCACGAAGCAGTCGGGCGCCTTGATGTCCTCGAGGTTGATCGCGCCGAAGGTCGGCTCCAGCGCGCAGACGATCTCGGCGAGCTTCTCGGGGTCGCTCTCGTTCACTTCGATGTCGAAGCAGTCGATATTGGCGAATTTCTTGAAGAGGACGGCCTTGCCCTCCATCACCGGCTTCGAGGCCAGCGCGCCGATATTGCCCAGGCCGAGCACGGCGGTGCCGTTCGAGACGACCGCGACGAGGTTGCCGCGGGAGGTGTAGCGCGATGCGTTCGCCGCGTCCTTCTTGATCTCGAGGCAGGCTTCGGCGACGCCGGGGCTGTAGGCGCGGGCGAGGTCGCGGCCGTTGGCCAGCGGCTTGGTCGCGCGGATTTCAAGTTTCCCGGGCTTGGGGTTCTCGTGGTAGTCCAGCGACTGTTCGCGGAAATCTTCGGATTTCGTGTCCGTCATGGCGCGGTTCATCCCCCAAAGGTCTTAGGCGCGTGTTTTGCGGAGTGGTTACGTCAAGTAGACGTGCAAGAACAGGGTACAATTTTGCAGATCGGCACCTCGCGGCTTGCATCCCGGCGCGCAGGGTTCCAGTGTCGGAGGGATGCGGCGGGTCCTGCGCGGCCCGCGACAGGCAGTGGAGCAGGACCGACATGAGCCTCAGGGATGCAGCCCTCTTCGTGCGCGAACGCGCCTACGCGCCCTATTCCGGCTTCAAGGTCGGCGCGGCGGTCAAGGGTTCGGACGGGGCGGTCTACCGCGGCTGCAATGTCGAGAACGCCGCCTATCCCGAAGGCACCTGCGCCGAGGCAGGGGCGATCGCGGCGATGGTCGCGGCCGGGGTCACCCGCCTGGCCGAGGTGTATGTCATCGCCGACAGTCCCCGCCCGGTGCCGCCCTGCGGCGGCTGCCGCCAGAAGATTGCCGAATTCGCCGATCCGGGCACGCCGGTGACGCTGGCCACGGTGGCGGGCGAGGAGCTGGTCACGACGGTGGGCGAGCTGCTGCCGGGCGCCTTCCTGTCCTCCGACATGGAGTGACCGCATGGAGGTGCGGCAGGTCCTGGCCAAGCTGCGCAAGGGCGAGACCCTGAGCGAGGCCGAACTGCGCGGCTTCGCGGCCGGGCTGGCCTCGGGCGAGGTCAGCGACGCGCAGGGGGCGGCCTTTGCCATGGGCGTCTGCAAGGGCGGACTCAGCGACGGGGAAACCGCGGCGCTGACCCGCGCGATGCGCGATTCCGGCGAGGTTCTGGACTGGGACCTGCCGGGGCCGGTGGTCGACAAGCATTCCACGGGGGGGATCGGGGACTCCGTCTCGCTGGTGCTGGCGCCGGTGCTGGCGGCGATGGGCTGCTACGTGCCGATGCTGTCGGGGCGGGGGCTCGGCCATACCGGCGGGACGCTCGACAAGCTCGAGACCTTCAGCGGCGTGCGCACCGAGATCGACACCGCGAAGCTGAAGCGGATCACCGGCCGGATCGGCTGCGCCATCGTCGCGGCGAGCCCGAAGATCGCGCCCGCCGACCGCAAGCTCTATGCGCTGCGCGACCACACGTCGACGGTCGACAGCCAGCCGCTGATCATCGCCTCGATCCTGTCGAAGAAGCTCGCCGCAGGGGCGGAGATGCTGGTGCTCGACGTCAAGGGCGGCACCGGCGCCTTCATGAAGAGCCGCGACGAGGCGCAGGCGCTGGCCGAGGGGCTGGTGAAGGTGGCGAAGGCGGCGGGCTGCAAGACCCGTGCGCTGATCACCGACATGAACCAGCCGGTCTGCCCGGCGGTCGGCAATGCGGTCGAGCTGATCGAGGTGCACCGGGTGCTGACCGATCCGAAGCCCGAGCAGCGGCTGTGCAAGATGACGCTGGCGCTGGCGGGCGAGGTGGCTGCGCTTGCCGGGCTCTACCGCACGGCCGAGGAGGGCGGGCGCGCCGCGCTGAAGGTGCTGAGCTCGGGCCGGGCGGCGGACAAGTTCGCGCATATGGTCGCCGAGCTCGGCGGACCGATCGACGTGCTCGACGGCGATTTCCGCGCCTACCTGCCGGAGCCCGGCGTCTGGGCGGGCGGCGACTGCGCCACCGGCGGCAGCGATCTGACGGCGGAGGCGGTGGCCCAGGGGCGCGCGGCGGCCGAGGACATACACCGCATGCTGACGGCGGCCTGACGCAGGGCCGGGGACAGAATGTCTCTGGCCTCTGCCGGAGCTTTGCGCTTGATTGGCCGGAGGCCCGGTGCGAAGGCCTGCGGTGACAATGGACAGCTTGCATCTGACGCCCGAAATCCTGCTGCGCGCCTATGCGATGGGCGTCTTCCCGATGGCCGAGAGCCGCGACGACCCGGAAATCTTCTGGGTTGATCCGCGCCGCCGCGGGGTGCTTCCGCTCGGCGGGTTCCATGTTTCGCGCTCGCTGGCCAAGACGATCCGGCGGGCGGAATTCCAGGTCAGCTTCGACACCGATTTCGCCGGCGTGCTCGCGGGCTGCGCCGATCGCGACGAGACCTGGATCAATGACGCGATCTTCGATCTCTACTGCGAGCTGCACAGCCTCGGCTTCGGCCATTCGATCGAGATCCGCGCGGGCGATGCGCTGGTCGGCGGGGTCTACGGCGTCTGCCTCGGCGGCGCCTTTTTCGGCGAAAGCATGTTCTCGCGCCGCACCGACGCTTCGAAGCTGGCGCTGGCCTATCTGGTCGACCGGCTGAAGGGGCAGGGATTCGAGCTCTTCGACACGCAGTTCGTCACGCCGCACCTGCGGTCGCTCGGGGCGCAGGAGATCCCGCGCCGCGATTACCGGCGGCTATTGGCGCGGGCGCTCGCGGTGCGCGCGCGCTTCGATGCGGCGGCGCCGGTGCCCGCGCCTCAGGAATTGCTGCAGCGGATGAGCCAGACATCGTAGCGCATGTGGTCGAGCGCGTTGAGCGCCGGCGAGGAGGCGACCATCCAGCCCTCGAAATTCGGGTCCGAGCTGCGGCGGTCGCGGATCGTCATGTAGGCATAGGCATCGCCCGAGGGATTGTCCGCGGGCACCCGGCATTCGGCCACGGTCACGACGAGGTCGCGGTAGACCGCGCTGCCGCCGGCCTGGACCTGGAATTCCGTCAGCTCGCCGGACAGCCGGTCGAGGCCGCGCAGGATGGCGAAGCGCTCGGTCTCCACCGGCACCCGCTCCTGGGCCGGCAGGGCCAGCGGCAGCGCTGCGAGGACTGCCGCCGCCAGGAGGCGGGCCAGGATCATTCGTTGCCGCCCACGAACTTCATCAGCAGGCTGATCAGGCTGACCGCGCCCTGGGTGTCGAGGATCTCGTCGCCGGCCTCGTAGTTGTAGGCGGAGCCGCCCGGCAGGATCTCGACGAAATTGCCGCCGAGCAGGCCCTCGGAGGAAATCACGATGGCGCTGTCGTCGGGCAGTTCGATGCCGTTGTTGATCTGCACGGTGGCTTCGGCGCGGAAGGTTTGCGCGTTCAGGTCCATCCCGGTGATCGAGCCGACCTTGACGCCGGCCATGCGGACATCGGTGCCGACGCCGATTCCCTCCGCCGAGCGGAAGCTGGCGGTCAGCGGATAGCCGCTGCTGCTCGACATGCCTCCGGTCGAGCTGAGCGCGTAGAACAGGAAGGCGGCGGCGACCGCAAGCACGGCTCCGCCGACGGCGACTTCGGTGGCATTCTCGGACATGGGTATTCCCTTATTCGGGCGACCAGGCGTCGTAGTCGCTGCGGGCGGCAGGGGCGGGCTGGCGGATCGAGCCCGCAGGCGCGTAGGCCATGACCGTGCCGGTCAGGTTCTCGGTATGCGGCTTTTCCCAGGGCTTGTGGGCCAGCGGGCGGTCGGGGGGCGGTTCGTCCCAGGTGTGGTGCAGCCATCCGTGCCAGTCGGGCGACACGCGGCTGGCCTCGGCCTCGCCGTTGTAGATGACCCAGCGGCGCTTGCCGTCCTCGGATTGGTAGAAGATGTTGCCCTGCGCGTCCTCGCCGACCTTGCGGCCGTGGCGGCTGGTGAAGATCTTGGTGCCGAGGGTCTGGCCGTTCCACCAGGTGACGGCCTGCTTGAGCGTGTCGACGAGCGCCATGGGGATCCCTTCTTCCGGACAGCCCAGATATGGACCTGCAACCTTATAATGACCAGTGCCACGCCGTCGCAAGTGGCGGCCGGTCGCGCAGCTGTCCCGAAGATGTGACGCAAAACGGTTTCGGAAAACGAAAAAGCCGCCCAAGGGCGGCTTCGACGTAGTGATGCTGATGCGATCAGCCCTGGCGTGCTTTGAAACGACGCTGGGTCTTGTTGATCACGTACACCCGGCCTTTGCGGCGCACAACGCGGCAGTCGCGATGACGCTGCTTCAGCGAGCGGAGCGAGTTCCGGACCTTCATGGCCTGTCTCCTCATTTCGCGGCGCGTCCGCGCCTGGTTGAAGCCAAAGGCCGCCTTGCGGCGGCCCGTTTCCCGATAAGGCTATGGTGGGCGGTACAAGGTTCGAACTTGTGACCCCTACGATGTCAACGTAGTGCTCTACCGCTGAGCTAACCGCCCACTTGCCTTACGCTTTGCTGTCCGCTTCCCGGTCTGTCCGGCCTTGCCGTCCGTTCCGTTCCGCTGCTGCATCGCGTCGGTGGGGGGCTTCTAGACAGAGTCGCGGGGGGGTGCAAGCCCTTTCGGCAAAGAAAAGAATCTGACTATAAGGAAAGCCTGAGGAGAGCCGATGCAGACGCCCCATTTCGACCTGTACATGCCGGAAACGCTGCTCTCGGGCGCGATTTTCGCTTCCCCCCACTCCGGACGCGGCTATGGCGAGGCCTTCCTGGCGGCTTCCGTGCTTGATCCGCACACGCTGAGATCGTCCGAAGACGCCTTTGTCGACAAGCTGATCGGCGATGCGCCGCGACTCGGGGTGCCTTTGCTGACCGCACGCACCCCGCGCGCCTATGTCGACCTGAACCGCGCCGCCGACGAACTGGATCCGGCACTGATTCACGGGGTCCGGCGGCAGGCGCACAATCCGCGCGTGACCTCCGGGCTGGGCGTGATTCCCCGCGTCGTGGCCGGCGGGCGCGCGATCTACCGCGGAAAGCTGCCGCTGGAAGACGTGCAGAATCGCCTGGCCGAGCACTGGCACCCCTATCACGCGGCGCTGCAGGACCTGCTGGGCAGCCAGAGGGACAGATTCGGGCGGGTGATTCTGGTGGATTGCCATTCGATGCCGCACGAGGCGATCGAACATCACTGCATGTCGATGGACCGGCTGCCCGATGTCGTGCTCGGCGACCGCTTCGGCGCCTCGTCCGATCCGGATGTCACGGCGGCGATCGAGGCGGTGTTCGAATCGGAGGGGCTGGCGGTGGCGCGCAACACGCCCTTTGCCGGGGCATACATCTCGCAGCGCTATGGCCGTCCGTCCTCGCTGCAGAGCGTCGTGCAGGTCGAACTGGACCGGTCGCTCTACATGGACGAGCGGACGCTGGTGCCGCATGAGGGCTTCGCGCGGATGAAGAGGGTGATGTCGCGGCTGATCGCCGAGGTGGCGGGGCTGGCCCGGCCTCAGATGCCGCTGGCGGCAGAGTAGGGATGCCGGGCCCCTCCGGGGGCCGCGGCGCGCGTGTCAGGCCCGGGGTCAGGCGGCGTTGACGACGTCTTTCAGGGCCTTCGCGATGGTGACCTTCACCTGGCGGTCGGCGTCTTTCTTGATCTGCTCGCCGGTGGCCGGGTTGCGGACCATGCGCTCGGGGCGCTCGCGGCAGAAAATCTTGCCGACGCCCGGCAGGGTCACGGCGCCGCCCTTGGCGACTTCCGAGGTGATGATGTCCGCGATTGCGTCCAGCGCAGCCGTTGCGGTCTTCTTGTCGGTTTCCATCGCCTCGGCCACGGCAGCCACGAGCTGGGTCTTGGTCAGCGGTTTGGTCACTGTGTTGTTCCTTGTGCCTGTAAGGTTCTTGGTTTGTCGCCCACCTTAAAACTAAGGGAATCGGCTACTCAATCGCTTTGCGGAGGATTTCGCCCCGATCAGCGGATTTGCCCACAGAAATTGTGCTCCGGGCCCCCTGAGGGGGGCTTCGGGGCCGGATTGCGGTGCAATCCTGTTGCATTTCTGCACCGGTCGCGCAGCCCTCAGAGGAAGGCCGTTTCGTTGAAGCTGCGCAGTTTGCGCGAATGGATTCGCTCCAGAGGCATGTCGCGCAGGATTTCCATCGCCCGGATCCCGATCCTGAGATGCCGCGAAACCTGGGTGTTGTAGAAGTCCGAGGCCATGCCGGGCAGCTTCAGCTCGCCATGCAGCGGCTTGTCCGACACGCAGAGCAGCGTGCCGTAGGGCACCCGGAAGCGGAACCCGTTGGCGGCGATCGTGGCCGATTCCATGTCGAGCGCCACCGCGCGGCACTGGCTGAGCCGCGAGACCGGGCCGGACTGGTCGCGCAGCTCCCAGTTGCGGTTGTCGATCGTCGCCACCGTGCCGGTGCGCATGATCCGCTTCAGCTCGAAATCCTTCAGCTCGGTGATTTCCTCGACCGCCTGCTCCAGCGAGGTCTGGATCTCCGCGAGCGCCGGGATCGGAACCCAGACCGGCAGGTCGTCGTCCAGCACGTGGTCCTCGCGCAGATAGGCGTGGGCCAGCACGAAATCGCCCAGCCGCTGCGAATTCCGGAGCCCCGCGCAATGGCCGACCATGATCCAGGCATGCGGGCGCAGCACGGCGATATGGTCGGTCGCGGTCTTCGCGTTCGACGGGCCGACGCCGATATTGACCAGCGTGATTCCGGCCTGTCCCTCGCGCTTGAGGTGGTAGGTCGGCATCTGCGGCATCTTCGAGAGCCGCATAAGCGCGCCCTCGGGATCGGTGATCTCGGAATTGCCCGGCCCGACGAAGGATGTGTAGCCCGAGTCCGGATCGGCCAGCGCCTTGCGGGCGATCGCCTCGAACTCCTCGACATAGAACTGGTAGTTGGTGAACAGCACGTGGTTCTGGAAATGCGCCGGGTCGGTGGCGGTGTAATGCGCGAGCCTGGCCAGCGAATAGTCGATGCGCTGCGCGGTGAAGGGCGCGAAGGGAATCGAGCCGTCCTCCATCGTCACCGCATAGCCGTTGACGATGTCGTCATTGGTCGTGGCCAGGTCCGGCACGTCGAACATGTCGCGCAGCGGGAATTCCAGCGCGCCTTCCTGCGGCACTTTCTGTCCGGCGGCGGCGAAATGGATCGGCATCGGCGTCGACGACCAGCCGACCTGCACCGGAATGCCGTGGTTGCGCAGCAACAGGCCGATTTGCTGGGTCAGGTAGCCCTCGAACAGGTCGGGGCGGGTGATCGTGGTGGCATAGCGCCCGGGCTCGGTCACATGGCCGAAGCTCAGCCGGCTGTCGGCCGAGGCGTAGCTGGTCATCACCGCGCGGACTTCGGGATAGTAGGCGCGGTACCGGGTGCCTTGCGTGCCGCCGGCGACGGCAGCGGCGAAGCGGTCCCGGAGGAAATCCCGGGCTTCGTCATAGAGGTCCCTGAGGCAGGCGACGGCCTCGGCGGCATCGGAAAAGGTGCGGTGCGGCCGGTCGGTCGGCGTCTCGAGGGGCAGGGTCTGGGTCATCGGGTCTCCTGTCGCGGCGGATGTCGCCGGCCTGGGATCAGGCTGGCACAGGGCCTGCTGAAGTGACAAGGGATAAGCCCATGACGGCGCGCCGCAGGCAGGGCCGGGCCAGCAGAGGAGAGGCAGCAATGACCATCGTGATCCACCACAACCCGAAATGCGGCACCTCCCGCAAGGTGCTGGAGGCGGTCCGCGCCGCCGGGCACGACCCGGTCGTGGTCGAGTACCTGAAGACCGGCTGGACCAGGCCGCAGCTGCAGGCGCTGTTCGCGGTGGCCGGGATCGCGCCCTCCGAGGCGCTGCGCACCAAGGGCGGCCGGGCGGCCGAGCTGGGGATCGACGGACCGGATGCCGATCCCGAGGCAGTGCTCGACGCGATGGTGGCCGAGCCGGTGCTGGTCGAGCGGCCCATCGTCGCCTCGCCGAAAGGCGTCCGCCTCTGCCGCCCGGCCGAGCGCCTGCAGGAGATTCTCTAGCTCCCCTCGTGGCGGTCCGGTCCGTCCGGGAAGCTGCCTTGGCCGCAATGGGGCAGGCCTTTCCGGACGCAGGCGCCGGGTAGCCTGCCCGCGGGGCTGGATGCGCCGGTCCATGGGCGCAGGAGCCGTTCCGCCTCCGGCCGGCGGCGGCATTTTCCCGGCCTGCGGAGGGACCTCCCGGTTCGCGCGCGGGGCGTCCCTGGCGTCGGCATTCCACGTCTGCTTGGAGGCTGTTCGGGGCAGGCGATGCGAATGTCGCATGGCCGGGACCTGCTCCGGGTTCCGTTAGGGCGGGCGGCTGCGTCTCCGGCCCGCGGCGCACGCGGCAAAGGCAGCCGGATGCCAGCCATGCGGTGGGCGCTTCGCGGCCTGGGGCAATACAGGCTGTCCGGCAGGTGGGCCCTGCCTCCAATGTCTGACCGCAGGCGGGAGGGCACGGTTCTCTTTCGCTGTGCTTCCGATGTGCCGGACAGGCATGGGGGGGCGAGGAATCGCGGCGTGCTCCGCTGCTTGGGGCGGGAGCCGCGCCGGATCGGCGGCCGGCGGTCACCTCCCGGTGTGGGCATGCAGGGTTCGGCCACCGCTCCAGTGCGCCTGCATGTGCTTTGGAGGGGGGCGGCCGGGCGGCCGGCGCTTCCCTGGTCCGGGCGCGTCTCTTGGGGGGCCGCGCAACGATCCGGCGCGGCGCTGGAGCATCGCCGGGGACAGCGCGGGGGCGAACCTGGCGCTGGCGGCGATGCTGCGGCTGGCGGGGCAGGGGGCGGACCTGCCCGCGATGGGCCTCTTCTTCTACGGCGTCTTCGGCGCGGATTTCGCGACGCCGAGCTATCTGGAACATGAATTCGGCCCGGGCCTGACCCGGGCGAAGATGCAGCGCTATTGGGACTGGTATGCGCCCGAAGCGGCGCGCGGCAATTCCGAGGTGGCGCCGCTGGCGGCAACGGATGCGGCACTGGCCGCGCTGCCGCCCTTGTACCTGAACGCGGCCGGGCTCGACCCGCTGCGTTCCGAAACCGAAGCCTTGGCAGGGCGGCTCGCCGCGCTCGGGCGCAGCGACCGGTTCGACCTCGTGGAGGGGGTCGTGCACGGATTCATGCAGATGGGCAGCGCCCTGCCGGAGGCGCGGGACGCCTTCGCCGCGGCCGGGGAGGCCTTCGCACGCAAACCCGCTTGAGGAGGCGGGGCAAACAGGGAGGAGGACAGATGAAACTCGCAAGGATCGGGGCGGCCTCGGTGCTGGCCCTCGCCGCCGGGCTGGCGCAGGCCGACAGCACCGTGCATTTCTGGTACCATTTCGACAATGCCGACAACCCGATGGACGCGCTGGTCGCGGAATTCGAGGCGGCCAATCCGGGCATCACGGTCGAGGCCGAGAACGTGCCCTGGAACAGCTATTACGACCAGCTCTACACCGCGATCATCGGCGGCAATGCGCCCGACGCGGCGATGGTCAAGATGTTCGCCCAGCCGCGGCTGGTGGAGATGGGCGCGTTGGAGCCGATCGACGACATGCTCGCATCCTGGGAGGGCACGGACGGGCTGCAGGACAACCTGCTGGAGCTGACCAGGGCGGCCGATGGCAGCCACTACTACCTGCCGGTGCAATATGTCGTCTCTATCTCTATTACCGCGCCGACATGTTCGGGGAACTCGGGCTCGAGGTGCCGCAGACCTGCGACGACTTCCGCGCGGCGGCGCAGGCCCTGACGCGGGACACCGACGGCGACGGCCAGACCGATGTCTACGGCTTCGGCTTCCGCGGCGCCAAGGGCGGGCACGATCACTGGGCCAGCTTCACGCTGGGCCGCGACGGCGTCAGCCTGACCGACGGGCTGAACAGCGAGGCGGGGATCGCGGGCACGCAATTCGTCGCCGACCTGTTCCAAGAGGACAAGGTGTTCCCGCCTTCGGCGCCGAATGACGGCTTCCAGGAGATCATCGGTGCCTTCAAGGCCGGCAAGACCGCGATGACCATCCACCATATCGGCTCCGCCAACGGCATGGCCGAGGCGCTCGGCGACAAGGTTTCGGCCGCGCCGGTGCCGGAATGCGGCGGCGGCCGCTGGACCGCCTTCGGCGACGAAAGCACGGCGGTCCTGTCCTCCGCCTCGGACAAGGAGGCCGCGTGGAAGTGGATCTCCTTCCTGTCCTCGGCGGGCAACAATGCGCGGTTCAACGAGGCGACCGGCCAGCTGCCGGTGGTCAAGGCCGACAGCGAAAGCTGGTCGATGCATCCGCAGCGCTTCGTCGGGGCGACGGTCGACAGCCTGCCCTTCGCGCATCTGCTGCCGAACAGCTCGGCCACGGCGGATTTCGTCAACACCGTCTGGCCGACCGCCATGCAGCGCGTGCTGACCGGCGACATCACCGCGGCGGAGATGAACGAAGAGATCACCGCGCTCTTCGACGACTGATCCCGCCCGCCGGGGCGGCCGCCGCCCCGGCCCGACATCCCCCGATTTCCCCGAAGCGATCCGGACCATGACCGACGCAACCATGACCCATGCCCAGACCCCAGGCGGCAGCCTGCCGCGCCGTTCGCTGTCGCGCCGGGTGCTGCCCTATGCGATGCTGTCCCCGGCCGTGATCGTCACGCTGGCGATCGTCTTCCTGCCGATGGTGCAGACCGCCTGGATGAGCCTGCACGAATACGTGCTGTTCCGCCCGAACAAGTTCGACTGGGTGGGCCTGCAGAATTTCCGCACCGCGCTGGCCGACGAGGTGTTCTGGATCTCGCTCGGCCATACCGTGATCTGGATGGCGGCGACGATCCCGGCGCAGCTGCTCCTTGGCCTCGCCACCGCGATGCTGCTGAACCAGCATTTCCCCTGGCGGCCGCTGGCGCGTGCGCTGATCATCATTCCCTGGGCGCTGCCTTCGGTGGTCATCGCGCTGATGTGGGTCTGGATCTACGACAGCAATTATGGCGTCGCCAACGAGTTCCTGCTCAGGCTGGGGCTGATCCGGCAGGCCATCCCGTGGCTCGCCGATCCCGACACCGCGCTCGGGGCGATCATCCTGACGCTGACCTGGCAGGGCTTCCCGTTCTTCGCGGTGATGCTCCTCGCGGGCCTGCAGTCGATCCCGAAAAGCTATTACGAGGCCGCCTCGATCGACGGCGCCTCCGCCTGGCGGCAGTTCTGGCACATCACCCTGCCGGGCATCTCCGGGGTGATGATGACCGCCGTCCTCCTGCGGCTGATCTGGGTCGCCAACAGCTTCGACGTGATTTTCGTGATGACCGGCGGCGGGCCGGGCTACGCGACCTACACACTGCCGCTCTATGCCTTCGTCAAGGCGCGCACCAACCTGGATTTCGGCTATGGCTCGGCCATCGCGGTGCTCTTCACCATGCTCTTGATGGTTGTCGTCGTGATCTACCTGCGCCGCACCGGAAAGGCGGTGGAGTGATGGCATTGCGCAGGCCCTCCACCCTCCGCCGCATCCTGACCGTCGACCTGCCCATGGCGGCGATCCTGACCTTCACGCTGGGACCCTACCTGTGGATGTTCCTGACTTCGGTCAGCAACGAGGACACCCTCTTCACCGAAGGCCCGTCTCTCGCCGGCGCGACCTTCGCCAACTATGTCCGTCTCTTCGAGACGGTGGGCTTCGGCGCGAACCTGATCGACAGCCTGATCGTCTCGGCGGGGACGGTTGCGGTGGGGCTCTCGCTCAGCGTGACGGCGGCCTATGCCTTCTCGCGCTTCAACTTCCCCGGCAAGCGGCTGCTGATGCTGCAGTTCCTCTTGATCAACATGTTCCCGCTGGTCCTGCTGATCCTGCCGCTCTTCGTGCTCTTCCGGGTGCTGGGGCTCCTGGACACCCATGCGGCGCTGATCATCGCCAATTCGACCGTCGCCATCCCGTTCTCGATCTGGATGATGGTCAGCTACATGAACGGCATCCCGCGCTCGCTGGACGAGGCGGCGATGACCGACGGATGCACGCGGCTGCAGGCGCTGGTGCGCGTCGTGCTGCCGCTCTGCCTGCCGGGGATCATCGCCACCGGCATCTACATCTTCATCACCTCCTGGAACGAGTACCTCTATGCGCTGACCCTCGGCGGCCGCAACGTGCGCACGATCACCGTCGCCGTGCAGACCCTGATCGGCGAGTACGAGGTGCAGTGGGGCCTCTTGACCGCGGGCGGCATCACCGGCGCGCTGCCGGCCACCCTGCTGTTCCTGCTGGTGCAGAAGCGCCTGATCTCCGGCCTGACCCAGGGCGCGGTGAAGGGCTGAGAAAGGACGAGGACTTGGACAACCCCATCGGCATCATTTCCATGCAGTTCACGCGGCCCTTCCGCGGCACGGACCTGCACTATTTCGAAAAAGCGGCTGAGCTCGGCTTCGACTTCGTCGAACTGCTGGTTCCCGAACCGGAAGACGAGTTGCCGCTTGCTGCGGCACGCAAGGCGGCGGAGGAGGCGGGCCTCTTCCTCGTCCTCGCTGCGCGGGTGAACCCGCAGCGCTCCATCGCCTCGGACGACCCCGGCGCGCGGGCGGGAGGGCTGGCCTATCTGCGCCACTGCGCCGAGGCCGCGTCGGAGCTGGGCTGCAGCATCGTCGGCGGGCCGCTCTACGGCGAGCCGATGGTCTTCGCCGGCCGTCCGGTCCGGACGGAAATGTTCCCGCGAGCTCCGCGCCATGCGCGGCGGGGGCACGACCGGACATGGAGACCACGACATCACCGGCGGGCTTGGCCGAGCACCGGATTCCCATTCCGGCGGCCGCGCCTGATTCCGCCTCCGGATGGCGGACCGGATGCCCTGCGGTACCGGCCGATTCGACCGCAAGCGGCGCATCGGGCCATGCTGCCAAAAGCTCGGAGAGACGGATTCAGCATCCGGATGGCATCGGCAGGCCGCCGAAGCCGACCTGCAAAACGGCCGACTGGCACGCGCAGCGATCCGATGCAGCGCCATCGGTCCGGGCACAACCGCGAGCGAGGCCCTGAAGCAGCGCGGATCGCCGGTGGTCCGGTTCGCCTCCCTGATGCGGCGGAAATCTGTGCCATCCGGGCGTCGCACCCGCCAGCAGGCTCGCGGCAGCGCTGCGATCCAGGCGTGCCTGACCATCAAGGCCCTGCTCCTCCCCTCTTGCAGCAAGCCTCCGGGCTTGCGGCGGGCCTGGGGGGCTTCCGGACCGGGCGGGGCCGCGACGGACTTCAGCCCCCGGTCACGCTGCCAGGGGGGACGGACGTGACCATTCCCCATCGCGGCTCAAAGGGGCGGCCGCACCTGCGCATCCCTTCTTGGGCAGCGGACAGCACCGGGACAAAGAAGGACGGCAAGCGGCACAGGCATGGCGCCTCGAAACGGCAATACTGGCAAAAAATTCCCCTCGGGATCGACGGAAAGCGGGCGATGGCGGACAAGTCCACCGGCGCGGGACAGGGGGTGGGCGCGCTGCGCAGCCTCGACTTTCCCGCGTCCCGGAACATCGCACCGATCACGGCCGCGGCGGCGGCCTTCCCGACGAGCGGCGCCTTCGGCCACCAGCTCGAATTCGCGCCGCCCCAGATCCAGCCCGCCACTCAAAGAGAGCCATTCTGCGGCCTTTGCCGGAGCGATGCTGACCGCCGCCCTGCTGCTCTTCGCCTGAGCCCTGGGCGATGTCCGGAACAATCTCGCCACCAGAGCCGAGGCGGCATCGCGACGTGCCGGCCACGGCCGCCCATGCCGCCATGACGGCGGCGGAGCGCGCCATCCTGCACCGTACCGGAGCCGCTCGCGCGATGCCCCTGCGCCTCCGCCAGTTCCGCGGCGCGAGGCGGCGATGCGCCTCGATCAGCAGGAACCCGCCGATCGCCGCGGCGATCACATAGGCCAGGTATGCGGCGTCGCCCTGCGCGATCCCGGGGCGGCGGAACGGCGCGGCAGCGGAGGGCGCCACGCCCCAGAAGCCGGGCCCGCCATTGGGGAAGCGGAAGGTGGAGAAGAGCACCTCCAGCCCGGCCGCCGCCATCAGCGTAATGAGGGCGAGGTAGAGGCCGCGCATCCGCAGCGCCGGCAGGGCGAAGATCCAGCCGACGATCATCGAGGCGGCGGCGGCCACGGCGAGATTGGCCTCGAAGGGCAGCGCGAGCCAGTGGTTCATCCGCAGCATCACCCAGCCGCCGGTGCCCATCAGCGCCACCTGGCCGAGCGACACCATGCCGAGCCGCGCATACATGAAGGCCGTGCCCGAGGCGGCGAGGATAAAGCAGGCGGTCGAGGTCAGCACCTGCTGCCACTGCCCGCCCGCGAAGAGCGGCAGCAGCACCAGCGCGGCAAGGCCCAGGGCCAGCCCGGCAAGGCCCGACGGCGTCGGTCGGAAAACTCCCATCGGATCAGTCCTTCGCGAAGAGGAGCCGCGCGTTGCGCTGCATCAGCATCAGCACGAGGGCGGCAATGACAAAGGGCGCGGTCGGGCGCACGGATTTCAGCACCGGCGACAGGGTCAGAAGCGACTCGGCCACGCCGATCGCCAGCCCGCCCGCCAGCACCAGGCCCAGATTGTCGAGCCGTCCGCAGATCGCCGCCGCCGCCGAGGGGATGACCATGAAGGTGATGATCACCGGATCGAGCCGGATCAGGTCGCCGAACATCAGCCCGGTGAAGCCCGCGATCGCCCCGGCAAGGCCCCAGGCGATGCCCTCGACGCGCAGGATGCGCACGCCGATCATCGCCGAGACGCCGCGGTCATCGGCCAGCGCGCGCATCTGGAGCCCGGTGCGGGTGCGTTCGAGATAGAGCCAGATCGCCGCCACCATGGCCACCGCCGCGCCGACCACGATCAGCCGCGTCACCGTCACCCGCATGCCGAGCAGCTTCAGCCCCATCGCATCGGTCGGCAGCGAGAACTTGCGCACGTCGTCCTCCCAGGCGAAGGCGGTCAGCCCGAGGATCACCAGCGCAAAGCCCAGCGTCGCCACCGCCTTGACCACCGGGTCGCGCCAGGCCAGGCGCGGCGCCAGCAGCCGGCCGTAGAGCAGCGACAGCGCGACCCCGATCAGGATCGCCGCAATCCAGGTCAGCCAGCCGGGCACCGCCCATTGCTGCAGCTGCCAGGCGCACATCACCGCCGCCGCGCCGATCGCGCCGGAAGCGAGGTTCAGCACGCCGGTGGCGCGGTAGAGCACCACGAGGCCGATGCCGCCGAGCGCATAGAGCGACCCGACCGCCAGGCCCGAAACCAGGAAGAGCCCGGTCACCGCCGGCGGCTTGCCCGCGGCCAGGAGCAGATAGGACAGAACCGCAAGCGCAGCAAAGCCCGCATAGGGAATCAAACGTGTCATCGGGCCCTCCTCGGCCAGCGGTTTCGGCGGTCCCCCTCCCCGGGGACCGCCCGCCTGTCTCAGCGCAGGCCGAGCGCGGCCTCGGTCTCGAGGATCGGCGCGAAATATGGGCCTTCGTATTCGAAGCAGTCGCGCACGGTCTCGAAGCCGCCATCCTTCAGCACGACCATCACCCCGGCATGGTTCGGCATGTGCCGGTCGGCATCGCCCACGTAGAACGGCCCGCAGGCGATGTCCGAGGTCTTGCCCGAGATGGCGCGGACCGCCTGCGTCACCGCCGCGCGGTCGCCGAGCGCGTCCGCGGGCATCTCCAGCAGCGCCTCGGTGAAGTAGCGCGCCGCGAGATAGCCCGCCTGGCTGAAGGTGTCGCGCGGATCGTCATCCTCGGCAAAAGCGTCCATCACCGCCTTCCAGTTGAGGTTGTCCGGCCCCTCGCCGTCCAGCGGCGTCAGCTCGGCCGAAACGTAGAGCTTGCCGTCCCAGTAGCTGCCAAGCGCGCCCGGCACCGAGGCGTCATAGAGCGGCGTCGAGGAGATCCAGGTATAGGCGCTGCCCAGATCCTGCTCTTCGGCGGCGCCGAGGATGGCGATGCCGAGACCGGCGGGCAGGTTGACGAGGATCGTGTCCGCGCCCGAGGCCATCGCCTCCAGAAGCGAGGAATTCGCGTCCGGCGCCGAGGGGTTCATCAGCACCGAGCTGCCCGAGAGCCCCTTCGAGGCCATGTAGTCCTCGACCGCGCCGCAGGACCAGTTGCCGCTCGAGGGAATGGCGGTGGCGATGCAGGCGACGGAGGTCGCGCCCAGCTCCTCGACCGCGTACATCGCCGCGCCGACCGACGAGGGCAGCGGCCCCTGGTTGGTGGAGACGATGTTCGGCGTCTCGAAGCATTCCGAGACCGCGCAGGCGGCGGCCATCGCCATCACGCCGGCCTCGGCATAGCGGTTGGCGTTGACGCTCATCTCGACGAAGGAGCCATTGCCGACCAGCGCGACCACGCCCTCGTCGCCGATCAGCTTGGCGGCGGCCTGGGCGGCCAGTTCCGGGTTCCACTGGTCGTTCTCGACCAGGTACTCCACCGGGCGGCCATGGATGCCGCCATTGGCGTTGACGCAGTCGAAATAGGCGGCGGCGGCATCGGTGGCCGAGCTGAAATCGCCCGGCGCCGCATTGCCGTGAATGCCGCCGACCTTGATCGGCGCGCCGGTGGCGGGGCTGCCGGTGGCGGCGCCGCAGGACGGGCCCGCGGCCCCCCTGGCTGCCCGGCAGTCGATCACCTTCGACCGCGGGTTCGAGTTCACCTCGTGGCGCGAACTCGGCACCGGCATGGGCACGGAAAGTTGGTTCTGCGACCCGCAGGCGCCGTGGCAGAAGGGCCAGGTCGAGAACCTGAACCGCCGCGCGCGCCGTTACCTGCCCCGCGGCACCGCGGTGTCGGTGCTCCCAAATCGATCCATGAGGTCGATTTGCGACCGCCTCAACGCCACGCCGAGGAAGTGCCTTGGCTACCGGACCCCGGCCGAGGCTTTCCGCGAGGAACTCGCCGGGTTAATCTGAACCTGAACCGGTGTCGCAACCGGATTAGAACTCACCACGCAAAGCGATAATGTCACCCCGGAACAACGCGAAAGTGTCACTCTCCCTGCTGGTGATAGCGAGGGAGTGCTTCCGTGGGATGGGTGTTGATGAGCGAACGCGAATTGCAGCGGGTCGACGTTCTGGCTCAGGTCGATGACGGGCGGCTGGGCATCGATGCAGGTGCAGGCATCCTGGGCGTCGGCCGGCGCCAGATGTTCCGGCTCCTGAAGCGGTACCGTGGCGGCGGCGCGGCCTCGATCCGCCATGCATCCCGCAGCCGGACGGCGGGCAACCGGATCCATGACGCAAGGCGCGATCTTGCGCTTGCGCTTGTCCGCGAGACCTACAGCGATTTCGGCCCGACGCTCGCGGCCGAAAAGCTGGCGGAGCTGCACGGGATCCGGGTGTCGCGCGAAACGCTGCGGAAATGGATGGTCGCAGCGGAGCTGTGGCTCCCGCGCCGGCAGCGGCACCGCATCCACCAGCCGCGCCTGCGCCGGGAAGCCCTCGGCGAGCTTATCCAGCCTCTCGGGACATTGCCTTCGGCAATGCCCTGACGGCCAGCGGATCGACGGCCCGGAACATCGGTGGTTCGAAGAGCGCGGGGATCCGTGCACGCTCCTCGTGTTCATCGATGATGCCACGAGCAGGCTGATGCACCTGGAATTCGTCCCCTCCGAAAGCACCTGGTCCTACTTCGGCGCGCTCGAGCGGTACCTTGTCCGGCACGGCCGCCCCGTGGCTTTCTATTCCGACAAGCGCACCGTCTTCCGCGTCCCGAAACCCGGCCAGCATTCCAACGGGACGACCCAGTTCGGCCGGGCTCTGGCCGAACTGCAGATCGAGATCCTCTGCGCCAATTCCAGCCAGGCCAAGGGCCGGGTCGAACGCGCGAACCGGACGCTGCAGGACCGGCTGGTGAAGGAGCTGCGCCTGGCCGGGATTTCCGGCATCGAAGCCGCGAAAGACTTCCTGCCCGGCTTCGTGGAACGCACGAATGCGCGCTTCGCCGTCGCCCCGCTGCGGGCCCACGACCTTCATCTTCCCTTGAACGTGCCTCCGGACCGGCTGAGAAACATCCTGTGCCTGCGCGACCAGCGCCGGCTCTGCAAGAAGCTGACCATCGCCTATGACCGCATGAAGCTGCCGGTGGAAGACAGCGACCTCTCCCGGTCCGCCGCAGGCCAGTACGTCGATGTCTGCGAGTTCGCCGGCGGCCAGCTCCAGGTCCGGCACAAGGGCATGGCACTGCCGTTCCGGATCTTCGATCCCCGCCAGCAGCGCGTGACCCACGCTGCCATCACCGAGAACAAGCGCCTGTCGGCGGTGCTCGCTCATATCAAGGCGGAGCAGGAGAAACCGCCGCCCCTGGTGACCGTGCCGCCATCGAGCGCCCATACCGGCTAAAAGAAGAAGGGCGGAAGGCACCCGGGGCGCCCCTTGCGCTTGGAACTCCGGGCAAGGAAGCGCGCCGAAGCCGCAGCCAGGGTGACATTTCCGCTTTGCACGATCAGTGACACTTCAGCTTTGCGTTTACACTTCGTGAAAACAGGAGATTGCCCGACGGCGCATGCCGGCCTGCGCGCGGCGGCGTCCGGCCTGGCGGCGGCAGTGCAGCGCGCCGATGCCGCCCGCGATGCGGTTCCGGCGACGGCCTAGCTGTTTGGTCCCAGGGTGTAGCGGTCTGCGATTCTGCGATCANCGCCACGATCCGTTGACCGGAAGGCGAATGCGCGCATTTGCCGAGAGGGGCGCACGCCATCCGAGCTCCCATGCAGCGATCGAAAGCTTCGGACGCGGCGCTGAGCCGGGAGCTTGGCATCAACATCAAGACCGTGGCCAAGTGGCGGGAGCGCGTCGGGGAGGCCCGGATGGGCCCCGGGGAGGTGCGGTCAACCGCTCTCGGCCCGGAAGGGAAAGCTGCGGCAGTGGCTTTCCGGCGCCGCACGCTGCTCCCCTTGGAGTTCAAGCGTCCCGGAATCGATCCGGGGGATCGATTGCAGCGCGGAACCGCCTGCATGCATTTCAGCCCTCGATCCCGCACCTGACGCGCCCGTCCCTGCACCGAGGCCTGCAGCGATGAGCCATCGTGGCGCCATCGGTTCGCGCCCGATGGCGCAGGGATCAGCCGGCTGCCCGATGTGGAGGGCGGCAAACCGAAGCGGAAATTCAAGGCTTGCCCGATCGGAGGCTTCCGCATCGACATTGCGGACGTACGTTCGGGAGAAGGCAAGACATGCCTGTTCGCGGCGATTGGCCGGGACCTCGAAGTGAGGTGGTCGCCGAAATCCGGACACGCTGCCAAGCGGGGCGCCGGGCGGGGCACATTCGTGCCGCTCGCTTTCGAGCCCGGCGAGACCGTCCCGGTCGACTGGAGCGGGGACCGGGCCACGATCGGCGGCGCGCCCGCGAAGCTGCAGGTGGTGCATGTCAAGCTGGCGCACAGCCGTGTTGCCGTCGCCGCCCGGACCGGCGGAGCGGCGATGGCCATTCCCAGTCCGGGCCTATCTGCTGCAGGCCCGTGCGAGCCGGCACTGACCTTTCCCCCGGATCCCGGACTGGGCTGATTTTCGCAATGCGGCCATCGCGGCAGCCGTGTCGATCCTTGCCTGCCCGGGCGTGCGGCAGCCGTGAAGAAGGATGCGGTCTGGTGGAATCCCGTCGATGCCGCCCGCGTCGAGGCGCTGATGAGCGCGGTCGAGAAGGCCCGCCAGGCATGAGCGCGCTGACCGGCGATACCGATGTCTTCTCCGCCGAGACCGGCGGCACGTCCCGGGCCTGCATCGTCTTCACCGGCACGCGGCAGGACGACCTGCCGGGCATCTACGGCCGGACCGAGCATGACGCGGTCATGGCGGTCCTCGCCGAGCTCGCCGCCGAGGGCTGGGTGCTGAACCAGCGCCGGGTCTTCGATCCGGAGGCGGAAAATGTCCCGGTGGCGCTCGATACCGGTTTCACCCATGCCCATGACATCGCGGGGGTCTTCGAGGCGCCCGATCTGGATGCCGCCCTGCAAGGCACCATCCGGCTGGAACAGGCCGGCTGGGCGCGGCTGTTCCGCACCGAATGGATGATCGGGCTGCGGGAATTCGCGCCGGTCTTCGGCAAGGGCGCCCACGCCGATCACGGCTGGGCCTTCATGGCACTCTGGGAATGGAACGACCAGTGGGGCGAGGCCAGCCGCGCCGAGCGCGACGAATACGACCTGGAATGCGACATCGCCTTCAAGGGCGACCTGGCGCATGAGGTCAACATCTCGGGCCGGATGCGGCTCGACATCGCCCATGGCTGGCATCACCTGGGCTACTGGGAAATCTCCGGCCCCGATGTCGCCGACAGCGCCATCCGCGGCCATGAAGAGGTCGCCGATTTCAAGTTCACGACCTCGCGCCACATCGTCGGCCGCATCCGGCCGCTGGCCGAGCTGGCCGCCCCCCGGCATGACGACAGAAAGGCATCCCATGTCTGAGCAGACCCAAGCCTCCGCCACGCCCTGCGCCTGGCTCCACTATGCCCGCCCGCGGCCCCACTGGTACCTCGTTCCCGAGGCGGAGAAGGCCGCGCTGAAATCCGCCTGGGCCGCCGTTGCCAAGGCTGCGCAGGACGCAGGCGCCGTCCACCAGGGCTGCTTCCACATCCGCGGCCAGCATGATTTCGAGACCGTCGACATCTGGATGTTCGCCTCGAGCCAAGCCGCGTATGGCCATTGGCAGGCGCTGGTCGAGGCGCGCTATCCGGAATACTTCGCCTTCTCGAACGGCATCGGCCTGGAGCTGCCCGGGGCGGGCGATGCCTGAACCCATCCTGCAGGCCACCGGCATCACCCGCACCTTCGGCCATGTGCAGGCGCTGCGCGGAGTCGATTTCAAGGTGATGCCGGGCGAGATCGTCGCGCTGATCGGCGATAACGGCGCAGGCAAGTCGACGCTGGTCAAGATCCTCTCGGGCGCCGACCGCGCCGATGGCGGCGAGATCCGCATCGACGGCACGCCCGCGCGCTTCGGCTCCCCGGCCGAGGCGCAGGCCGCGGGGATCGCCACGGTCTACCAGGACCTGGCCCTTGCCCCCGACCTGCCCCCGGCCGAGAACCTTTTCCTCGGGCGCGAGCGGCTGAAGCCGGGCCTGCTGGGAAGGCTCGGAATGCTCGACCGCCAGGCGATGCGGGCCGAAAGCGCCAAGGTCTTCGAAACCCTCGGCGTCAATCTCAAATCCCACCGCGTGCCGGTCGACACGCTCTCGGGCGGGCAGCGCCAATCGGTCGCCATCGCCCGCGCCGCGATGTGGGCCGAGAAGATCGTCTTTCTCGACGAGCCGACCGCCGCGCTCGGCGTGGTGCAAACCGCGCGGGTGCTGGAGCTGGCCAAGCGGGTCCGCGACAGCGGCACCTCGGTCGTGCTGATCAGCCACAACATGCCCCAGGTCCTCGAGGTCGCCGACCGCATCCATGTGCTGCGCCTCGGCGAATCCGTGGCCAACCTGCGCCCCGCCGAGACGACCGTCGACGGGCTGGTTCGCGAGATGACCAGCGGCACCAGGGAAGGATTCACCCCATGACCCAGACCGACGCATTCCGCGAAACCGGCGAGGACCGGCTGCTGAGGCTCCTGGCCTCGGGCTGGATCTTCCTGCTGCTCGTCGGGCTGATCGCGATCTTCTCGCTGCTCAGGCCAGCGCAGTTCGGCTCGGGCTACAACATCCAGCAGCTGGCGATCAACGCGGCGATCATCCTCGTTCTGGCGGTCGGGCAGACCTACGTGATCATCTCGAACGGCATCGACCTGTCGATCGGCTCGGTGCTGGTCTTCTGCTCGGTGGTCTCGGCCGAGATCATGCTGGCGCTCTCGGGCGCGGCAGGCACCACCTTCGGCACGACCTCGGCGGGCTGGGGCGTCATCCTTCTGGGCTCTCTGGCCGCGGTCGCGACCGGCATCGCCTGGGGGCTGCTGAACGGCTTCCTCGTCGCGGTGGCGAAGATCCCGGCGCTTATCGTGACGCTCGGGACGCTCGGCATGGCGCTCGGCGGCGCGCAGATCCTGTCGGGCGGCACCGATGTGCGGGCCATGCCGGAGCTGCTGGTGACCCATGTCGGATCGGGACGGATCTTCGGCATTCCGGCGCTGGTCATGATCGCCGTCCTGGTCGTGCTTGTTGCCGGGCTGGTGCTGCATTTCACCCGCTTCGGGCTGCACACCTATGCGGTCGGCTCCAACATGGAGGGCGCGCGGCGCAGCGGCATCGACGTGACGCGCCAGACCATGGCGGTCTATGCGCTCTCGGGCGGCATGGCCGGCATCGCCGCCGTCATGTCGAACGCGCGCTTCGCCACCACAACCATCAACGGCCATGCGATGGACAACCTCACCACCATCTCGGCGGTGGTGCTCGGCGGCACCAGCCTGTTCGGCGGCGTCGGCAGCGTCTTCGGCACCGTGGTCGGCGTGTTCATCCCGATCATCCTGCTCAACGGCTTCGTCATTCTCGGCATTCCTCCCTTCTGGCAAACCGTGGCCATGGGGGCGGTGCTGATCCTCGCCGTCTGGATCGACCAGCTCAAGAGACGGCTCAGAAAGCGCGGCTGAACCGCGCATCCCTCCCCAACAGAAAGGTTTCCCCATGAAATTCCGGACCATGACCGCCGCCGTCCTGGCCAGCGCGGCCAGCTTCGCGGCCACCGCCCAGGCGCAGGAAGCGGGCACCGTCTCGCTGGTGCTCGGCGTCAGCGGCTCGCCCTTCTACCAGGCGCTGCAATGCGGGGCGATGGCGCGCGCCGAAGAGCTTGGGCTCGCGCTGACCGTCTCGGCCGGCGACCAGTTCGCTGCCGACAGCCAGATCCCGGTGGTCAATGCCGTGACCGCGGCCGGTCCGGACGTGGCCGCGATCGTGCCCACCGACATGCAGGCGCTGGTGCAGCCGATGCGCGAGCTGGCCAACCGCGGCACCAAGGTGATCACCGTCGACCAGACCATCGCCGACAACAGCTTCGTCGAGACCGAGGTGCTGACCGACAACGAGAAGGGCGGCGAGATGGCGGCCGAGGTCATGGCCGAAATCCTCGGCGGCACGGGCAAGGTGCTGATCATCACCCAGCCGCCGGGCTCGCTGGCGCAGGATGCCCGCACCGCAGGCTTCGAGGCGAAGATCGCCGAGCATGAAGGCATCGAGTATATCGGCGCCCAGTACCAGTCGGACGACCCGCAGAAGGCGGCGGAGATCGTGACCTCGCCCCTGTCGGCGCATCCCGATCTCGCGGGCATCTTCTCGACCAACGACCAGGGCGCGATCGGCGCGATCACCGGCCTGCGCCAGGCCGGGGCCATCGGCCGGGTCAAGATGGTCGCCTATGACGCCGCCTCCGCCGAGGTCGCCGCGCTGAAGAACGGTGCCATCCAGGCACTGATCGCCCAGAATCCGAAGCAGGAGGGCGAAGCGGCGATGGAGGCCGCACTGGCGCTGATCAACGGCGAGACGCTGGAGAAGACGACGATGACCGAGCTGGTCGTGATCCGCGAGGACGAAGCCGAGAAGGCGGATCGCTACGAGTACATCGCCGACTGCATGTAAGCCGCGATCCGCGGCCGCGTGCCGCCATTTCGGCCGGGGCCTAGAAGCCCCGGCCGCTCCGCTGATCCGGGGCGCCGTTGCGCCCGGCAGGACCGGCTGCCGCCGGTCGTCCGTCCGGCCGGTGCATCTTGGCCGACACTGCATGCCCCCTGGCGGAAAGCGGCGGCTTCCGCGGCGGGGCAGCGGTCGGCAGCGGCCAATTCGCGCCAACGGTCCGGACTGCTTCCGCAAACGCCTTGAACCGAACGGCCGCCGAGAAGGCGCGGATACAGGGCCATTGCAGGCCGGCGTCGCTCCGCCCGACGGGATGGCGATGCGCAACGGAAACGCGACGCACCGAAATCTGCCGCCATTCGCCGGCGCTGCCGCCGCCGCGGGCACCGATCGCGTGCCCCCCGCCAATTGCGCCGCCGAACTTGGTCTTCTTGGGTTGCAGCATGGCTTACCTCACGCGTGCTCGCGCTCGCGACGCGGGCGGTCACGACCACCCTCACCGTCGCGCTCGCGGCGCCCGCCGGAGCGGCCGCNCGGGTCGTGCTCAAGGATCTCGCCCTTGAACACCCACACCTTGATACCGCAGGTGCCGTAGGTGGTGAACGCCGTGGCGGTCCCGTAATCCACGTCCGCACGCAGGGTGTGCAGCGGAACGCGGCCCTCGCGGTACCACTCGGCCGGTACTCTAACCAACTGAGCTACAACCGCGTGAGGCGGGGAATTAGCGGCAGCGGCGGGGGAGGTCAAGACGTTTTCCGAAGATTTCTTGCCTCCCGCCGCAAATCTCTCAGCGCTCCGGGGCCGGAATGAACTCGGCATCGTCGCCCGGCGGCAGCGAGAAGCGGCCATGCGCCCAGTCGCCCCGGCGCCAGGCCTCCTTGGCCTCCTCGATCCGCTCCTTCGACGACGCGACGAGGTTCCACCAGATGTAGCGCGGCCCCTCCAGCGTCTCGCCGCCGAGGATCATCAGCCGCGTCCCCTGCCCGCCGGCGGCCAGCGTGATCTCGTCGCCGGGCCGGAAGCTCGCCATGCGCCCGGCCGCGTATTCCTCGCCCGCGACGATCACCGAGCCCGAGGTGACGTAGATGCCGCGGTCCTCGTGGTCCCCGGGCAGCGGGATCGCCGCCCCGGGCTCAAGCACGGCATCGGCATAGATCATGTCGGAGAAGGTCTTGACCGGCGCGGTCTCGCCCCAGCCGCGGCCGAGGATCAGCCGCACCGTCTTGCCCTCGCCCTCCAGAACCGGCAGCGCCTCCTTGGCGGCATGTTCGAAGTCCGGCACGCGGTCTTCGTGATCCTTCGGCAGCGCCACCCAGGTCTGGATGCCGAACAGGCCATGCGGCGCCCTGCGCAGGTCGCCGTCGGTGCGTTCGGAATGGGTGATGCCGTGGCCCGCCACCATCCAGTTGACCGCACCGGGCTCGATCCACTGGTCGGTGCCCAGCGAGTCGCGGTGATGCAGCTTGCCGCTGTAGAGATAAGTGATCGTCGCCAGGCCGATATGCGGATGCGGCCGCACGTCGATGCCCTGGCCGGTGACGAATTCCGCCGGGCCCATCTGGTCGAAGAAGATGAAGGGGCCGACCATCTGGCGCTTCGGCGCGGGCAGCGCGCGGCGCACCTCGAAGCCGCCCAGGTCGCGGGCGCGCGGGATGATCAGCGTGTCGATCAGGTCCACCTGATCGCCGGTCGGGGTCTGCGGGTCGAGCACGGGATTCCAGGACATCGGGCTTGCTCCAGTTGGGATGCCGGAAGCCTACACTATCCGGGATTGCAGAAAACACGCGATGCGACAGGGGTTCTGTGCATGAAGGAACAAGTGCCGCCATCCGCCCCCGGCGGAACTGGCCGCCCCGACCGGAACGGAGGCCAAGCTTTCGCCCCGGCACCGGATAGGACATGGCACATCGGGAAGGCACTCCGGGAACCGCGGCCGGGACATTCCATCCGGATGATCCATAGAGAGCGCCGGTCCGGAGACTGTGCCCCGTGGCCGCCGCAATCCGGCTCCCCGCCATCCGCGTCGGCATTCGGACCGATGGCGCCTGTCAGAGGCGGTTCCCTCATTGCGGCCTTGTCAAGCGGAGGTCCGATTTGTCCGTCTTGGGCCATGGTCGCTGCGAGGTCGGGCGTGAGCGCGCCCCATGATGGCGTCCGGTGGCGGACCGCCTCAAATGTCGCGGGCCGGGTCTTGGAGCCGAAACCACCACTGCGAAATCGATCTTTTGCCCGCTTCGGCTTCTCGCGCATTGTCGGAGCCGTGCCCCAGGCGCAGCGATGCCCCAGCTGCGGACCGCATCGGAACTCTTCGTCCTTCGCAATGATCGCCCAGAGCATGCGGGCCGGTCGCAGTCCGCTCGGACCCTTGGCACTGGACCGCTCGCTTCTGGCCAACGCGATTGCCGCCAGCAGCCGCGCCTTGGTGCCCGAGAACACCGCCATTGCGCCGATGATCGACTGGCGCCGGAGTTGCCGGTTCGGCCCGGCCTTTGCTGTCCCCCGCTCGAATGCCGTCCCGGCAGGCCGGGCCATGCCGGGAAATCGCGGCCGCGCCCGAAGGCGTCCATCGGCGGGGCGCAGGCAGCAACGGCCATCGCCGTCACCGGGCCGACTCCCGGCATCTTCCGGAGCCCGGCGGACAGCCGGGTTCGCCTGCTTGCCGCCTGCATCTGTGCGCCGTGCTCCGTGATCCGCGCGGACAGGCCGTCGACTTGCCCCAGGCAATGCTGCGACATGGTCCGGACCGGGGCGGGCAGGCCTGCGGCTATCCCGAAGTCCGGCAGCACTCCCCGCAGGCTGTTGATCACCTGGAGCCGCTGCCCGGCCCGGATGTCCCGCAGCCCGAAGATCCTGCCGAGGCCCTGCCGTTCCGGCGGCTGGGGTTCGACCAAGCGCGTTCTGCGACTTCGAGCGATCCCCCGGATCGTCCGATCCGCTGGCGCGGACCCGCTTGGACTCGGACGACAGGCCGCTTCGGCAATCGCCGCGGCACCGGCCATGTCGTTCGGCGGCAGAGGCGCCGCGGGGACGGGTCCGGACCCTGCCTCGCCCTGCGTCGTGACAAAAGTTTCGAGAATTTCGGCGAGAGCGGGCCGACCTCCGGGAGCAGCCCGGCCCGGCGATGCCCGTCCCGCAGGCCTGCATTGCCACCCGGCACCTGGGCCGGGCCTTCATGAATTCCCGAACTGCCTGCGCGGCAGCGTCTTGCGGAAGACCGCTTGGCCAGTCCCGCGCCGATGAGGGAGACGTCCTGCTTCATCCAGACCTCCTGATCGCCGGCACAAGTGCCGTCACCAGGAGCGCCCCAATGGCATTGTTGCAGAAGTTGGCTTCAGGACATGATGCCCCTTTCCCCAGCTAGGTCAGGCCACGCGTTCGACCCCGGCGGAGCCGAGGGCGTTGAAGCGGTTCATCAGGGCTGCGCGGATGTGGATCTCGGCGGTCTGGCGGTCGGGATCCCTCGATGCGACACGCTTGCCAGAGGCCTTGAGGCTCCGCATCCTGGCCTCGACCCTCCTCCGGACCTGGCAGCCGGCCCAACGTTGCCAGATCGTCCGGCCGAGGCGCCGTGTGGCCAGCAGGATGTCGTTGCGCGCCAGCGCCGCCGGCAATCCTCCTTCCAGAGGCCGCCATTTCTGCGGATCGGAGCGAGGGCATGACTGCCACCGGTCCGAAGGAATGCCCGAGCCCCCGTGCCTCCGCGCGCCAGGATCGCCGCATGGCACCGGCGGGTGCCAAAGGCAGCATCACCGGTAACGGTGCCGATTTCCGCGTCCTCGGGGGCTGGTCCGGAAGGTCCCGCAGCACGGGGCTGTCGCCCTCCCGGCTGGAGGTGAATTCCGCCGCCCGGATGTCGCCGGTCGCAGCGTCCATGGCCAGATGGACCTTGCGTTGCTGGCGTCGGCACTGGGTGCCGTGCATCCTGGCAAGCCATTCGCCGTCGCCCAGGACCTTGATGCCGGTGCTGTCCAAGCAGACCAAGAGCGAGCCGCGCCGCTTCAGTGCAGCATTGTAGGATTTCCAGTTGGTGGTGCGGTAGGCCTTGTTGCACAAAGATGCTCCGGGATTCACTTCGTGCTGGTCTCGCGGCCCGGCACGCGGCGGCGGCGGTAGAGGAAGTACTTGCCCCAGCCGCGCCAGTTGCCGACGCTCGGCGCCGCCGGATCGCAGGGGAAGCGGCTGTGCCAGTCGTCCGGCAGGGCGATGCCGCGTTCCTCGAGCTTCTCCAGCATCCAGACCAGCGGGATGTTCGACAGGTGCCGCGCCTCGCTGCGCCCGGCGAGCTGGCCGCCGATGTCGCCATGGGCGCCGCGGAACCAGACCTGCTCCACCCGGCCCTGCCAGCCCTCGGGCTCGGACCACAGGACCGGCGCGAAGGCCTGCCTTGTCTCGTTCAGCGCCAGCGCCTGGTAGCCATGGGCCACGTTGGGGCTGAGCTCCGGCGAGTGGAAGGCATGGCGCGGCTCGGTCAGCCGCCACAGCAGCGGCAGCCGCAGGCCCAGGGCCTTGACCGTGTCGAACACGCCGACCATCTCGATCGGCGCGGACTCGTGGCAGAAGCGGCGGGCGAAGCGCTGCGCCGCCACGCTCAGCGGTCCCTCGCGGTAATGGCGGTAGAGATCGCGGATGTTGCGTTCGGTCGCGGCGCGCGCCTTCAGCAGGCCCAGCCGGTCGATGACGCCCGCCAGCGAGCGGACCGCGAAGGCGCCGCGGGAATAGCCCAGCAGGAAAATCCGGTCGCCGGGCCGGTAGCGCGAGGCCAGCCAGCCATAGGCGCGCTGGATCTGGCGGTTTATGCCGACCCCGGCGATCACCTGCCAGCTGTCGCGCCAGCAGTCCCACTGGATGCCGGCCTCGTAATAGAGCTGCGGCCGGTCCTTCCACGGCATCCCTGCCAGCAGCGTGTAGATCTGCCCGGCATTGGTCACCTTGTCGGGATGCAGAGTCGACAGCGTGCCGTCGAGGATCACCACCAGATCCTGCGGGCCGCGATGCAGCCGCTTGGGCAGGCTGGAGGCAGGCCGCCGTCGTTGCCTCAGCACCTTCGAGAGGGGCGGCTGGCAGATCGAACGGCTTGTGTCACGGCTCCGGGTCATGGGCTCATCATGCACCAGTCAGGCTTTAACCCAAGTTTACATCATCGTGCGCAGCGCGCGAGTGGTGAAACGAAGATTAACACCGGCAGCCGGAAACAAGGTTAGCAAAACCTTGCTCTGACCGGGCAGATCCCGCCCCTGTCATCGGAAACCACCGGCCGGGACGCGTCTGCCGCCGGCACGGCAGCGGCGGTTTCCCTGCCCGGCGCACCACCCCGGCCTGCCGCCTGACCAGCTCTACACGGCACGGCGCGCCCCGTCCCGCAGCACGGATCGGGTGCGGCGGAGGCCCGCAGAAGACGGACGTCCGGGCGCTGTGCTGGTCCATGGCCGGGCCAAGGCGATCATGCGGCAGCGTCCGGGCACGGCCGGTTTTCCGCCGCGGGCGGTTCCGCCAAGGTAATGACATCCGCCGCGCGCTGCGGCATCCATGGCGGCGGGACGGCCATCCTGCCGCGCACCGGCGGCGTCCCCGTCGCCGTTTCCGAGCAAAGGTCCCGCCATGTTGCGCAACTTCCTCTCCTATTACCGCCCGCATATGGGCCTGTTCTGGCTCGATTTCGGCTGCGCCATCGCCTCGGGCCTGCTGGAGCTGGCCTTTCCTCTGGCGATCACCGGCTTCATCGACCGGCTGATCCCGATGGGCGACTGGGGGCTGACCGTGCTGGCGGCCTGCGCGCTGGTGGCGATCTACGCTGTCAATACCGGGCTGATGGCGGTGGTGATCTACTGGGGCCACAAGCTCGGCATCAACATCGAGACCGAGATGCGGGCCAGGGCCTTCGCGCATCTGACGCGGCTGAGCTGGCGCTGGTTCGACCGCGCCAAGACCGGCAAGCTGGTGGCCCGCGTCACCCGCGACCTGGAGGAGATCGGCGAGGTCGCGCATCACGGGCCCGAGGATCTGGTGGTCGCGGTGATGACCTTTGCCGGCGCCTTCGCGCTGATGCTGGCGCTGCATGTCGAGCTGGCGCTGATCACCGCGGTGATCGTGCCGCTGATGGTCTGGCTGGTCACCGTCTATGGCGGGCGGATGACCCGCGCCTGGCGCGAGATCTACGGCCGGGTCGGCAATTTCAACGTCCGGCTCGAAGAGGCGCTGGGAGGCATCCGCGTGGTGCAGGCCTTTGCCAACGAGCGCCATGAGGCACGGCTGTTTGCCGCCGACAACGAGGGCTACCGCAGGACCAAGCTCGAGGCCTACGGGATCATGGCGACCTCGTCGGCGATTCATTACATGGGGCTCAGGCTGGTGCAGGTGGTGGTGATGGTCGCGGGCGCGGGCTTCGTGCTGGAGGGCTCGATGACCACCGGCGCCTTCGTCGGCTTCCTGCTGCTGGTGGGCGTGTTCTTCCGGCCGCTTGAGAAGATCGCCGCCGTCGTCGAGACCTATCCGAAGGGCATCGCGGGCTTCCGCCGCTACCAGGAGCTGCTGTCGGTCGAGCCGGACATCGCCGATGCGCCGGATGCCGTCGAGGCGCCGCTGCTCAGGGGCGGCATCGTCTTCGACCATGTCGGCTTCGCCTATGAAGGCGACATGGCCGTCCTGCACGACGTGTCGCTGACCGTCGAGCCGGGGCAGACCGTGGCGCTGGTGGGTCCCTCGGGGGCGGGCAAGTCGAGCCTGATGGCGCTGGTGCCGCGGTTCTACGAGCCGACATCGGGCCAGATCCGCATCGATGGCGTGCCGCTGTCGGGCATGACGCTGGAAAGCCTGCGCCGCCAGATCGGGCTGGTGTCGCAGGAGGTCTTCCTGTTCGGCGGCACGCTGCGCGAGAACATCGCCTATGGGCGGCTCGGTGCGGGCGAGGACGAGATCCTGCGGGCGGTCGAGCTGGCGCGGCTCGGCGAGCTGGTGGCGGGGCTGCCCGACGGGCTCGACACGGTGGTCGGCGAGCGCGGCGTCAGGTTGTCGGGCGGCCAGCGCCAGCGGGTCGCGATCGCGCGGGTGTTCCTGAAGGACCCGCCCGTGCTGCTGCTCGACGAGGCGACCTCGGCGCTCGACACCGAGACCGAGCGGGAAATCCAGGCGGCGCTGGCGCGGCTTTCGGAGGGCCGGACGGTTCTGGTCATCGCCCACCGGCTGAGCACGATCGCCCATGCCGACATGATCGCGGTGATGGAGGCGGGCCGGATCGTCGAGACCGGCACCCATGCGGAGCTTCTGGGGCGGGGCGGCGCCTATGCCCGGCTCGCCGGGGAGGGCCTCCCGGCCGCCTGAGCGGTCCCGTCCGGCCGGACAGGACCTGCCCTCCGCTATTGCGCCTTTGCCTTGGCGGGCGCGGCGGCCGGGCAGGGGGCGGGGATCTTCGCTTCCGGCTGGGCGGAGCTGAAATAGCAGGCCGTGCCGCCGAAATCCGACGACAGGAAGCGCTTGGCGAAGCGCACCCGGCGCGGCAGGTTCGCGGTCCGCGGCGCCGGGCGGAGGAACTCCTTCATGAAGATCCGCGCCGCTGCATCCACGTCGCGCATGTCGCGCAGCCGGGTCAGCATGGACGGGTATTCGGTCTTCAGCTCATGGGCGAGGAAGCCGTAATTCGCCTCGTAGGTCGTCTGTCCGCCGCGGGTCTTCGCGAAGCTGCGGAAGGCCCGCTTGCGCACGCCGCACCATTGCGAATAGCCGTAGCACCCGCCGTTGATCTCCTGGAGCATCAGGAAGGCCCCGGATTCATGCGCGAGATTCCCGGCGATCGCCGCGGCGCTTTCCGGCGGCAGCGCGAAATCGGCTTCGAGATCCTGCATCAGGCGTTCGGGGACGCTGACCGGACGGTCCGAGGCGATCTTGCGGCCGCCGTCCTGCGGCGTGCTGCAAGCCGCAAGCAGGGCGAGGAGGGCGGGGTAGAGGAGGCGGGTTCTGTACATCTGATTCCGGTCTTGCTGCTGGGGCCGGGCGTCCGGCTGACCGGAACCCGGCGGGGCTAGGGCGCAGGGCGGGCCAGGTCAAACAGGAAGGCGGATTGTCGGCGGGGCTTCGCTCATTGGCGGGCCTGGGTGCTGGCCGGGGAGGCGGCGCGGGGCCGCCCGGCGCCCCGGATGGACCGGAGCCTGCGAACCGGCTTGCCTCCGGCTGAATGCCATAGTAAAAAAGTCAGGAATTGGATCCGGCGGCTGCAAGTCCCTGCGGATCCCCTGCAGCCAGCGACAGCTCCGCCCGACGGAGCGAGCCAGTGCCAATGTCCATCCCGGAGAGACACTGTGAGCCACTGGACCCGGCCGCGCGGCCCTGCAAACCGCCAAGATGACCGAAGCGCCGCCGGAACGCGCCCGTCCCGGCGCGAAACCTCCGCCGAGGAGGCCCGCCTGCTGCGGGCGGCGCGCTGCCTGTTCCAGGCCTTTTCCAGCCCCGCGAGCCATGCCTGGCGCCAGGCGATGGAGGCGCTGGCTGCCGGTGCGCGACACCCAGCGCTACACCGCCGAGGTGATGCGGACGCTGGCCGCGATGCGCAGCCCCGCGCTGGTGCTGCCCGAGCCCGACTACATCGACGAGCTGCCCCAGGCGGTGCCGGTCGCACTGCACCAGGGCGCGCCGCTCGCCGATGTGGCGACCGACATGCTGAAATACTCGACCAACCTCACCGCCGAGGTTCTGGGACTGACCGCGACCAAGGCGCGGACCGGGGCGGTCCCTGCGGACCTCGCGGCCTCGGCTGCCGAGATGTCGGCCTGGGCGCAGGGCATCGGCATGACCGAAAGCCATCTGGTCGACCATTCCGGTCTTGGCCCCGAGTCGCGGGTCACGGCGCGGGACATGACGCAGATGCTGCACCATGTCGGCGTGGACGGGCCGCTCTGGCCGCTGCTCAAGCATGTCGATCTCTACGACAAGCAGGGCAAGGCCGAACCGTTCGAGCTGCGCGCCAAGACCGGGACGCTGAATTTCGCGAGCTGTCTCGTCGGCTACATCCGGCGGCCCGCCAAGACGCCGCTGATTTTCGCGATCCTGACCGCCGAGCCGGAGCGCCGCGCCGCGATCCCGCCGGGCCACGAAGAGAGCCCGCCGGGCTCGCGCGGCTGGACCACGCGCTCGCGCGCCCTGCAGTACGACCTGATCCGGCTCTGGTCGGACAAGGCCTGACACCGCCGCTGCCCTGGGGGCGGCTCGTGCCGTTTGCCGGTAGCGGCCCGCAGATGACCGGGGGCCGCTACTGCGGTCTTTGTCGGCGCCCCTTGCTGTGCTCAAATGCGATGAGCGAGGCCGTGGCCGGGCTGCTCCGGTGCCGGAAGGCCGCGGTCCGGGCCATCCTCCGTCGGTGGCATCGTCACGGCCCGAGCGCCCCGGCGCGGGCTTTCGGCCCCTGACGCTGCGCCTGTCCGATCTTTGCACGCCCTCGCTCCGTGGAGCCATGGCGGCCGATGTTTCCGCCGGCCGCGGTGGGGGCCCGGAAGCTGCCGCGCGGCTGCCCCTCTCGATGAGAGGGTCCGTGCCGTTTCGATTGATCTGGGCGCGTTGCTCCCATCGGCGGAGCCGCCGACACGCGCGCGGTTGCCGAACAGGGTCCGGACAGGAGGCCATTGAATGCCCTGCCTCCTGTCCGGTGCCTTGATGACAGCGACGGCGCAGAGACCGCCGGAGGTCTGCGTCGCCGACTGATCCCATGGCGATCGACGTTCGCAGGACGCGTCGGGGACACGAGGAATGCCGGGATGGTGGCGCAGGGATGCCGGGAGGACAAGCAGGCCTGTCTGCGTGCTGCCGTGCGCGGGAGAGCTGCAGATCGGCGAAGCGGCAGGAGGCGCGGCTCGTGATCTGCGATGTCCGAGGGGCGCGGGGCAGCTGTGCTATTGCCAAATGCGGCGCCGGATCAAATGCGGAGCCGCGCCCCGCCTTGCGCCCAACCGAAGCGGCAGCGCAATGCCGGGTTTTCCCGCGGACCGGTCGGCCAGGCGTGTCCCGGCGGACGGTGTCGCTTCCGGTATCCATCGGGTTTCCCGGCAGGGGTGGGTTGCCGGCATCGCGCCGGTGAACGCCACCTGTTCGACAGAACCGGCGCAGCCTGAACCGAGGGATGCCCCGATGGCCAAACCGATGATGGAGCTGCGCGCGCTCATGGCGGGCCCGGCCGCCGTCCCGGACGGCGATGCCGGCCTGCTGGGTGCGGCACCCGCCTCTCCGGTGGCAGCCGAGGGGGCGAGCGGCTCTCCGGCGCCGATCGTGGCAAGACGCAGCGTGCCGATTTCGATCGGGGCGGCGGCGTCGCGGAAACCATAGATGCGTTCATGTTCGCAGTGGAAGGCCTCGGCCATGGCTGCGGCATCGTCGCCTTGTGCGAGGGAGACGCGCAGCTCGTAGGCCTGGCCGGCATAGCGCATGTCGGCGGAGCGCTCGGCGCGGCGCCCGGCCAGGCCCGGCAGTTCGTCGTCGAGCCAGGCATCGCCTTCGGCGGCAAGCTGGGCGAAGGTCTCCTCGGCCTGCGCGGCGGTGGCGGCATCGAGGGTCACGCGCAGCGAGCGGNCCAGCCGCGATGGGGACGAGGATGCGGGCGATGCCGATCTCTTCGGCCAGCAGGTTCGCATGGGTCGGGCCCGCCCCGCCGAAGGGCAGGAGCACGAAGTCGCGCGGATCGAGCCCGCGTTCCGCCATGGTGCGGAAGAGCTCTGGAGCGTGTCGCGCACCGCGGCCAGGTCGGCACTGGCCTGCGATCCGCGCCGCGCCTCGAGCTCGCGGCGCGCGATCCGGTTGCGGTCCATCCGTTCGCCGATCGCGGCCAGCTCGGTCTCGGCATCGGTCAGGTTCTGCCGCGCATCGAGGATCGCGGTATAGACGACCAGCCCCTTGGCGTAGAGCTGCTCGCGGCGCTCGAGGATGTCGCGGGTGGCGGCGACACGGTTTCGCTGCGCGGCAAGCTGCTGTTCCAGAATGGCGAAATCGCGTTCGTTCTGGCCGATCTGCTCGTCGGTCACCTGCTGGCGGTCGGCCAGCGAGACGGTCATCGCATCAAAGGCGGCCCGGCCGTTGGCGATCTCGGCAGCCGCGGCCTCGTAGCCGCTGAAATCCGGCTCGCGGCCTTCGGCGAAAGCCGAAAGCCATTCGGCACGGATCTGCAGCGACAGGTGCTGCTGCTCGGCCTGGCGCAGCTGCGCCCGCAGTTCCCGGTCGTCGAAGCGCGCGATTTCCATGCCGGCCCGGACCTGCTGTCCGGATTTCACCGACAGGGAAGAGAGCGTGCCGCCCTCGGGCAGCTGCACCTCGCGCTCGAAGCCCGAGGGGCTGATCTGGCCTTCGGCACGGGCGATCTCGGGCAGGCGGGCGAAACCGGCCCAGACCAGGAAGGCGGCGAGCATGGCCGCGATGATCCAGATCGTCAGCCGGGCGCCGACATGGTCCGGGCGTTCTTCGAGCCGCGCGGATTCCGCCAGATGGCGCAGCTGCGGCGAGGTCAGCCGCTGCTGCGGCTGCCGCTTCGGCGGGGCCGCGCCCACGACTTCGCCGGCAATCGGAATGCCTGACCGGATGGCCCCGGAACGCGCAGGTCCGGCCGGACAGGGGGGGGACCCGTGGCCGAGAAAAATGCCGGAGAGAAAGCCGTTTCGGCTCGCGGCGATAGCCATGGCAAACAAGGCCGCCTGGATCATCTGGGCCGTTCTGGCCCGGAAGGAGCCCTGGTCGCCGAGACTTGCCTGACGCGGCAAGACCGGCGAGATGACGGAGACACCCACAGCCGCGCCCCCGGGCGACCCCGTTGAAACTCCGGGGCGCAACAGCACGGCAAGCTGACGGGGACCCGGGACGCGGAAGCCGTAAGGGCCGGCGGTTGCAAGGCCGCGCAAACAGGCCGGACACACGACCGCTTCTGAATGGGTGCAGCAAAGCCATTTCCCGCTTGCCATCCAGGAACCATCCAAACAGGACTTGCACGGCGCCAAGGCGCCACGGTTCCGGCTCGCTCTGCAAGCGATGGTCCGGTGACCATGTCCGGAGCCGGAGCGGCGCCGGGAGGAGAGGCCACGGGTCCTTCGGCGAACGGAGCGCCTCACAGGACCCCGAGCGCCAGACCGCCAAGATCTACATCCGGATCATTCGCGGCATCGATCGGACCGAGGATGCTTGCCGCCAGGTCTCGAACCGCTTCGACGCCCCCGGCACCGCCGAGCGCGAACGCAGGGCCTGGCCTCAGCTGGGGAAAGGGGCATCACGTCCTGAAGCCCTTTTCTGCAACGATGCCTGCCCGAAGTTGCCGGTGTATCTTCGGCTACGCGCCATCGGCCCGGAAGTTGCGTTCGATCTCCCGGACGATGGTCGATCTGTGCCGCTCAAGGACGGGTGCCATCTCTCTGTCGGGGACCTTGGCGTGCCGCCAGTTCTCGATTTTGCGGCGTTATTGCAGCGACAGTTGCATGCAGACCGTTCCCATGCTGGCTCTCCCCATTGTTTTCCAACAGGAGTCGCACTTCGAGGCAGCGCGCACCCCAGGTGAGTTCCAACTCGGTTGCGACACCGGTTCCGTTTCAGATCAGCCTGGCCCGTTCTTCGCGGAAAGCTTCGGCCGGTGTCCCGGGGCAGGTAGCGGCGCGCACGGCGGTTCAGGGTCTCGATCCGGCCCTTCTGCCACGGCGCCTGCGGGTCGCAGAAACAGCTCCCGGTGCCCATGCCGGTGCCGAGTTCGCGTCAGGCGCCGAACTCGACTCCACGGTCGAAGGTGATCGACTGCCTGGCCGCCAGGGGCAGCGGCGAGAGGGCACTGATGATGCGGTCGTTGTTCCGGATCAACACCGCGAACCACGTCCGGCGCTCGGCCATGGACAGACGTTGGCGTCGCCAAGGTGGCGTTTGAAGATCATCAGGTCATTCGCGCCGCTTTCGCGGCCGCACAGCGGCCACGGTCGCCGCTCATTCCCAATGGCCAAACCCTTGGCGTTCATTGATTTCCCGGGACGCGCATGGATCGAGCGGTTGGCAAAGAAAACCCGGTCCCGCGGCGTGCGGCCGCGGCGCGCACGGCGCCTCTTCCGCCGTTCCGGCAGATGGCGGGCAAGGCCTGCCCGATCATCGGGGACATCCTGCCGGAGCGGGCCATGGCATGGCGCTGCCTGTCTGCCGGGACGTGAGGCCCGTTCGGCCGCGTCGCGGGGTCATGGCGCGGCTCCGTCCTGCGGGCCGGGCGGCTGTCCTGCCAGTTCCGCTGCGCGTTCGAGGAGGTCGGCGACGTCCTCTGCGGTGGCATGCCGCTTCCGGAGGTAGTCGTGAAGCGTCCGGCAGTCCCTTGGCAGCGCCTGCGCCCAGGCGAGCGCCAGCTCATGGAGGCTCCCGTCATCCGCCAGCCCGGCCTGCTGCCGGGCAGCGTCGAATTGGAACGGGCCGAGGCCCTGTGCGCGCGCGGCCTGCGCGAGAAGCCGCAGGCGGTCCTGTGTCGTCATGATGGGCATCGCCGGGTGTCCTTGCTGCTTCGAGAAGTATTTCACTGAAAGATTTGATGAATGAAGCAGGCAAATGGGGGTGGGATGACCTTTCATCAAGGGTTTCGTTGACAGTTTCATCAAACAGCTCAATGATGGCCTCGATGAAATCGCTCCGGGCAAAATCAGGGCGGCGCGTGACCGCACGGGACCGCCAGCGCGAGGCAACCATTGCCCGCCTCCTCGAAGCCGCGCGCGAGCTCTTCGCGGCGCATGGGATGGAGAATGTCTCGGTGACCGAAATCGGGCGCGCGGCCGGCGTGTCGCCGAGCCTGATCAACGCCTATTTCGATGGAAAGGCGGGGCTGCTCTATGCGCTGGTCCGCGAGACCAATGCGCCGCAGCTCGAGGCCTCCCTGGACATCGCGGCGGGTCCGGGACCGGCGGAGGACCGGCTCTTCGCGGTGCTCAGGTTCTGGGCCGAAGGCGATCTGTCCGATCCAGCCATGCTCGCCGTGATGCAGGCCTATTCCTGGACCTGGCCCGCCGAAACGGAGGCGGAGAACCGGGCGGAACGCGCCAAGTTCGAGGCCGTCCTTGCGGATTTGCTGAGGGGGGGGGCGGCAGCGGGCGAATTCCGCCCGGACGTGCCCGCCGGGGAGACCGCGGTGTCGATCTTCGCGATCTACACCTGGACCATGCGCATGGCGGTTTTCGAGGGGCTGGGTCCGGACCAGTGCATCGGGCGGCTGCGCGGCCAGCTGCTGCCGCTGCTGAGGCCGCCGGGCACCTGACGCCGCGGCCGGGACCCGTGTCCGGGCCGGGGCGGCACATGTCCCGCTAGACGCCTCCGGCCCCTTGCGGCGGCTCGGGCGCCGCGCCCTGTCTCAGTCCAGGTCGACGGCCACTTCTTGGTGCAGCGCGCCGTCCTTGCCGAAGATCAGGATGCGGCTGTCTTCGGTGACCACGGCATGCCAGCCGGGACCGGCGGTGACCGCGACCGGCACGGTGCCTGCGGGCAGCGACAGCTCGGCGGGCACCGCGATCTTCGCACTGTCCGCCGAGAAGCGCATGACAAAGAGCCCGATGATGGTTATGAGGCCCAGAATCATCACCCCCGTCAGAACCGTCACCAGCCGCCTGAGGAATTTCAGCGGGGCCGGTTCCTGATAGTCCTGCGGAGTTGTCTCCATGTCGTCCACGTCCCGTCTCCTCGAGATTGCGATCCAGGCCGATCCGCCCGCGCGCCTTGATAAGGCGCTGGCGCGGGATGTGCCAGAAGAGGAGAGCCTCAGCCGCTCGCGGCTGGCCAAGCTCATCGCCGAAGGCGCGGTCCGCCGTGCGGGAGAGGTCCTCGCCGATCCCAAGGCCAAGGTGGCCGAGGGCGACGTGATCGAGATCGCCATCGGCCCGGCCGAGGAGATCGACGCCAAGCCCGAGGCGATCCCGCTGGAGATCGTCTTCGAGGATGACGAACTGATCGTGGTCAACAAGCCGGTCGGCATGGTGGTGCATCCGGCGCCGGGCACGCCCTCGGGCACGCTGGTCAACGCGCTGATGCATCATTGCGCCGACACGCTGTCGGGAATCGGCGGCGCGCTGCGTCCGGGGATCGTGCACCGCATCGACAAGGACACCTCGGGCCTTCTGGTCGTGGCGAAATCCGACCGAGCGCATCACGGGCTGGCCGGGCAATTCGCCGCCCATACCGTCGAGCGCGAATACCGGGCGGTCGTGCATGGCGTGCCGGATGCGGGCGATCCGCGGCTGCGCGGCCTGCGCGGCATCTCGATGGAGCCGGGCGGGGTGATCCGCATCGCCACCGAGCTGGGCCGCCACCGCACCGACCGCCAGAAGCAGGCGGTGATGTGGGCGAACGGGCGGCGCGCGGTGACGCGGGCGCGGGTGGAGGAAGATTTCGGCGCCGCCGCGCTGGTCACCTGCTGGCTGGAAACTGGCCGCACCCACCAGATCCGCGTCCACATGAGCTATGCCGGGCATGCCCTGCTGGGCGACGACACCTATGGCGGGCGGCGCAAGCTGCCGAAGACCATGCCCGAGGCGGCGCGTGCCTTTGCCCAGGACTTCCCGCGCCAGGCGCTGCATGCCGCGACGCTGGGCTTCGAGCATCCGGCGACCGGCGCGCATCTGAGCTTCGACGCGCCGCTGCCGCAGGACATGGAAGACCTGCTCGCCGCGCTGCGTACGGAACCCGCCGCCGGGTGAGGCTGGGTGCTCAGCGGAGTTCGCGTTCCATCCAGTCCGCGAGATCGCCGAGCCGGTGGGCGAAATCGCGGGGATCGGCATCGGGTTCGCGGGCCTGGCCGAGGACCCAGCGCAGGTCGCTGTCCCGCGCGGGATGGCGGCGCGCGGCTCTCTCGACATGTTCTTCGAGCGTCTCCGGCCAGTCCGGATCGCTGTCGCAGCGCAGCATGTTGGTCGAGCGGACCAGCTTGCGCGCGGCCTCCCGCATCAGCCGCCGGGCCTGCGGCTCGGGAGGGTCCTGGGCCAGCGCTGCCCGGTAGCCCGCCAGCACCCGCCCGAAATCTCCGTTCACCGCCAGGGCCAGCGCCTTGGACGGCCGGAAAAGCCGGATGCCGACCGAAAGGTCCGCGCCCGCGAGGCAGCGGCAGTGGTGGCGCAGCCAGTAGCGCCAGGCCATCGCGCTGTCCTGCGAGGCGAGATCGCGGAGGCTGCCGATGTCGAAATCGACCTTCGCGACGACCGGATGGGCCGCTTCCAGCGCTGTCCGGATCGCCTCGAGCTCCTGGCGGGCGCTGTCCTCCGCAGGCCCGTGCAGCACCAGCGTCAGGTCGAGATCGGAGCGGCCCGGCAGGGCGCGCCCGGCGGCGACGCTGCCATAGACATAGACGCTGTGGACCAGCGGGCATCTCCGCGGCGCCAGGCGGGCCTCCGCATCCGCCAGCAGCGGGCGGAACGCGTCCTGGAAGGCGGCCTGCGGCACCGTCCGGATCAGCCCGCCGGGGCCGGTGCCGATCGCGGGGGCATCGCCGGGCAGGGGGGGGGGCCGCTCTGGTCCCGCGCTTTCATTTCCGTGTTCCTCCCGCCGGGAACATGCGTCCCGGGCACCCGTTACATCCCCTCATATGCCGGTGAGGAGAGTGACACAGTCTCGCAAATGCGCACAAGCCATGCGCTAATGATGCCAGCCAAAAGCTGGACGCGCAGACTTGTAAACCGACCGGTTCAGTTCTAGCTTATGTGAAAGCGTGTTACATCAGGCCCCGGAGGTCGACCAATGAGCAACTACGGCAATCTTCCCGCCCCGAGTCCCGAACAGGGGCTCAACCGTTACCTACAGGAAATCCGCCGGTTCCCGATGCTGGAACCGGAAGAGGAATACATGCTGGCCAAGCGCTGGGTCGAGGATCAGGACACCGAGGCGGCCCACAAGATGGTCACCTCGCACCTGCGCCTCGCCGCCAAGATCGCCATGGGCTACCGCGGCTACGGGCTGCCGCAGGCCGAGGTAATCTCGGAGGCCAATGTCGGCCTCATGCAGGCGGTGAAGCGTTTCGATCCCGAGAAGGGCTTCCGCCTGGCCACATATGCGATGTGGTGGATCCGGGCGTCGATTCAAGAGTACATCCTGCGCTCCTGGAGCCTTGTGAAGCTGGGCACCACCTCGGCGCAGAAGAAGCTGTTCTTCAACCTGCGCAAGGCCAAGGCACGGATCGGCGCGCTGGAGGACGGCGACCTGCGCCCCGAGCATGTCCGCAAGATCGCCGAGGACCTGAACGTGTCCGAGGACGAGGTGATCTCGATGAACCGGCGCCTCAGCTCGGGCGATGCCTCGCTGAACGCCACCGTCGGCGCCGATGACGAGGGCTCGACCCAGTGGCAGGACTGGCTCGAGGACACCGATGCCAACCAGGCGCAGAGCTACGAGGAAAACAACGAACTCTCGGTCCGCCGCGAGCTCCTGGCTGAAGCCATGTCGGTTCTGAACGACCGCGAGAAGGACATTCTCGCCGAGCGCCGCCTGCAGGAGAGCCCGATGACGCTGGAGGACCTGTCCGCGCGCTACAATGTCAGCCGCGAGCGCATCCGCCAGATCGAGGTCCGCGCCTTCGAGAAGCTGCAGAAGCGGATGCGCGAGCTGGGCCGCGAGAAGGGGATGGGGGTCACCGCCTGACGATCTTCCGCCTGACCCACGCTTGACCGACACAGAAGCCCCGGCCGCCGCGCCGGGGCTTTTTCACGCCGCGATCAGCATTTTCCGTGGCGGCGCGCCTCTGTGTCCGCGGGCACAGAATCCTCCGGCGCGGCGGCGCATTCTGGCTCCAGGATGGCCGCGGAGCTGGCCGGTCCGGCAAAACAGGAGGAATACAGCCATGAAAGACATGCTTTTCGAGACCCCGAACATGAGCCTTGCAATCGCCCCCGCGAGCTCGACGAACGTCAATTCCTGGAAGGTGTCGACCGCCCGCGGCACGCAGTCCGGCGTCGGCGTGACCGTCGGCGGGGCCGGGGCCTGGGCCCGGCTGACCGGCAAGATGCATTTCGATCTGCATTCGCTCGAGAAATCGAGCACCTACCAGCAGATGAAGAAGGACTATTCGATCGGCGGCGGCATCAGCGGATTCTGGGGCTGGCTGGGCCTCGGCGCCAATGCCTCGACGCACAAATCCGAGATCCACCAGGTCTTCCACGAGATTTCGCAGACCCAGAAAGTGCAGGGCCATGCCAAGTTCGACCTGGAGGTGTCCGGCCAGTTTCCCAACGTGCAGGTCAACGCATCGGCCTATGTGCTGGTGATGCAGGTCACGGATGCTTCGGGCAACACCTACACGATGGCCTCGAGCGGCGACCCGGCCAGCGATACCGGCGCGCAGGATTCGAGCGGCACGGCGCTGCCGGACCGCAACAATTCCAGCACGATCACCATCTGAGGCCGGCGGGGACGGCAGGCGGCCGCAGCGGCGGCCGCTTTCCGCCCGCTTGCATGCGATGAACATCGTTCCGCTGTCCCCCTCCATCCCGGCCCGCAACGCCGCGCTCGCGCCGCTGGCCCGGCCGATGCATCCCCGCGATCTGGGCGGCGTGCTGCAGGTCGGCAGCAACGAGGTCCTGGCGCCCGGAAGGCGGTCGGGCGGCACCCTGTCCGGGTGCCGTTGCGGCAGGACGATCCCGCCCTGCCGGACAGGCTCAGGCGGCGGCGAGCGCCTCGTCGAGGAGCTGGCGCAGCACCGGAACCGCGACCTCCGACGTGACGAAGGCCTCGCCCACCCGCGCCCGGGTCAGCGCCAGATGCTCCCAAGTCCAGGCCTCCGTCTCCTGATAGCTCTTGAAGGCCGCCCACCCGGTCGCCACCGGCCCCTGCCGCCCCGAGGGGCGCAGCCGCATGTCGACCTCGTAGAGCGTGCCTTCGGACATCTGTGCCGACAGCGCGGTGACGAAGGCCTTGGTCAGCCGCGCATAGTAGGTCCGGGCATCGAGCGGGCGGCGCCCGTCCGACATCGCGTCCCCGGGCGCGTCATAGATCACGATCAGGTCGAGATCCGAGGTCGCCGCCAGGTTCCGCGCCCCGAGCGAGCCCATGCCCACCACCGCGCCGCCGCGTCCCGGCAGCGTGCCGTGCTTCTCGGCGAACTGCGCCACCACCACAGGGGTCAGCACCTCGAGAACCGCCTCGGCGAGGTCGGAATACTCGGCCGCCGCCTCCTTCGCGCCGATCAGCCCGCGCAGCAGGTGCACGCCGATCCGGAACCGCCATTCCTATCGCCGGGGCGCCGGAGCTGTCGGAGGAGATCGAGGCGTTCCGCCGCGGGGTGATTGCCGGGGAGGCCGATGCCGCCAAGGTGCTGGCGGATCTGCAGGACATGCGCGAGCGGCTGCGGGCGGGCAAGCCGCGCAAGGGGCCCTGGGACACCGAGAACGGCCCCGGGGGGCGCCAGGATGTCGAGCTCCTGGCCTCGGCCTGCGCGCTGGTTACCGGCTGCCCGGACCGCGATCCGGAGGTGCAGCTGCGCTCGGGCTTCGTGGCGCCCGAGGTTGCCGAAGAGCTGATCGGCCATCTGCGGTTCTTCGGGGTGCTCAAGCAGGCGGGCCGGCTGCTGACCGGGGGGCGGCCCGATCCGGCGCATCTGGGGCAGGGCGGCCGCGACATGCTCCTGCGGGACACGGGAACGCCGGACATTGGCTCCCTGGAGGCACATATCGCCGAGGTTCTGGCGCATTCGGCCAAGATCGTGGACGCTGCCGTCCAATCCTGTCAGGATTGACAGGTTGTCGCAGATCGCTAGCTTGAGGCCATGCCGACTCGCAAGCTTCCAGCTGATCCCGATCCCGATGGCCTGATCCGCGATGCCTACCGGATCGACGGCATCGGGCTGTCCGACTGCCGGGCGATGTTCCTGGACTGGTCGCTGTCCATCCCCGAGGGGGTGGAGCCCTGCCTCGCCCTGCGTGCGCTTCTCGAGCTGCACGGGACCGGGGCGCCCGACCATCCGATGACGCGCATCTTGGCGAAGGGACTGGCAAACGCGCCCGCCCCGCGCCGCCGCCGCCGCAACCGGAATACCGGCGCGGCCGCCTGAGCTCCCCGCCGCCCTTCCCGATCCCTGCATGCCGGTGCCGCTGTCCGTGCCGGGCTGCCTTCCCGTCCTGTCGATCAGTCTGCGCTGACCGGCTGCCGTGCATTTTGCGCCGGGCCTGCGGATCTGTGTTGGGACATGTCGCCTGTCCTGTCCTGCTCGCCGCCCGATTGCGCCGGTCTACAGCCCGGGACGTGCAAGCCCGGCACGGACTGGCTGTCCTGCCCCGGGGGAGGATGGAGCGTCGCGGAGGGCGGGACGCCACTCCTGCCACGTGACGGCAGTTGGCCAGGCGACCGGCGTGCGTTGGCGCCGCTGCATGGGGCGGGGACTGCCGACCCGCAGCGACTGCGGACGCCGGGGGGCCTAGCCAAGACAGCCGCGCTGGGCCGGTCGGGGTGGATCTTGCGCCAGTCGCGCACGGCATAAGCCGCGGCTGGCGCAACAGGGGGTAGGGTTGGGTGAACGGTGGTCCTCGGAGAAAGCGGGTGCTCCAAGCGCGATGCGCGGCTGATCCCTGCCATCGTTGCCCGCACGGTTGCCCATAACAGGGGGATGTGCGTCGGGGACGGGGCCGCATGCGCTGGGCCCGTGGGGCTGGTGCGGCAGGGCATGTCTGCCCTTCGATCGGCGGCCCGGAGACGGACGCGGGAGACGGGAGGGGCGCGGCATTGCCGTGCAGCGCAGGCCGGATTTGAGGCGCGATCCGCGCCGGGGGCGCGTGGCTGCCTTCCTGTCTGCTTTCCGGCAGGCAGGGCAACGCCTCGGCGCCGTTGCGGCGTAGGCATCGGCGGCTCCGGCGACCTGGGCAAAGAGCTGTACGGTCAAGCGGGCATGTGCCGGGACCCGGGCATGGCAGATCGCCGGGGAGGCATCGGCCGGAAGGAGAGCTCCGCAAGCGGGAGGGATGTGCCGTCCTTGGCTTGGCACGCAGGCAGAACCGGAGGATGGCAGCAGGGAGCGCATGGGGGCTGCGCCGGGTGTGGCCGGACCCAGGCATTTGCCTTTTTGCCTTGACGCTTGGCATGCGGGCCGGCACGTTCTCCCGTCTCCCGTCTCCCGTCTCCCGTCTCCCGGCCAATTTCCAGCTTCCAACGGTCGAAGTTCGGGGACTCCGGCAGCGGGGGAAGAATGAACAAGCGCGGCGACGCCCCTTTCCGCAAGGGCAAGTACCACCACACCATGGTCGTTTCCGGCCCGAAGCTCCATGCGGATGCGGTCGCGCTCAACCGCGCCGCCCGGGAAGAACGCAGGATCGAGGTGATCCACGCCGCCTCGGTCGAGCCCGGAGTCTACTGCGAGGACGTCGATCTGAAGATGGAAGAGGTGAACGGCAATGCCTTCCGGTTCTGCAAGCCGCAGGATGCTCGGCTCGCCAACGGCGTGGAATTCGCGACCCACTGGGCACATAGCCGGAGCGCGACGGGCAAGGTAACCCGCAAGGACGCCAAGGACCCCGTCACCAGACATTCCTGCAACCGGACGACCGAGACCGGCGCCGACATGAGCCGCTATTCGGGCGTCCAAGCCTGGCTGCACCAGGATGCCAGCGCGCCCTTCGAATTCGACGCGCTCTACCGCGCCTTCAAATGGGCCACGAGGATGCGGACCGGGTTCAGCAAGACCAGCGGCACGACCTGCTGCGCCTTCATCACCGCCTGCTTCCAGGCGGCGGCCGTCGACCACTTCACGCGGGACCACAGGAATACCGCGGCCATCCTGGCGCTGCTTGCCGAGCTGCGCGGCGAGAAGATGCCGAAGCAGGAGCGGCAGTCGCTCTTCGTCGAAGCCGGGCCGAAGAAGAAGAAAATTGCCCTCGGGGCGCTGCGCGAACATGCCAATCCCGGCGGGTTCAAGCCGCATCTCTTCGGCGTGAACGACTATTGCCGCTTCGTGACCAAGGAGGTCATGGGCGTCGGGGAGATCGTCGAGGAGCTGCTCCCCTCGGCGCTGCTGGTCGATGCCAAGTTCAATTGCAGCAAGAATTTCGAGAGGATGGCAAACCGCCGCAACAGCGGCTTCTACCGCGTGCTCCAGCGGCGCCGGCGGCGCGGCTGCGCGCAAACTTCCCCTGCCCGGACGCGAACTTCCCGCTATAGTCCCGTGCAGGGGCGCCAGTTGCCGGCGCCCGACGCGTAGCCAGTTAACGAGAGGTTTCATGGCCCTGCCCTCCAAGACCCAGACGAAAATCTGGGGTGTCGCCGCCGTCCTGACCCTGGCCGTGCTGTGGTTCCTCGGACCGCAGCTGCTGCCCTTCGTGATCGGCGCGGCGATTGCCTATCTGCTCGACCCGGTGGCCGACCGGCTGGAGGCCGCGGGGCTGAGCCGGGCGCTGTCGGTCGCGGTGATCTCGCTGGTTGCGCTCCTGCTCTTCGTGATCTGCCTCCTGCTGATCATCCCCTCTCTGGTCAGCCAGTCGGTCTCCTTCGTCGAGGCGCTGCCGGGCTACCTGCAATCCTTCCGCGACTTCCTCGCCGCGCGCTTCCCCGAGCAGCTGCAGGAGGGCTCGGCGCTGCAGCAGGGCCTGTCCTCCGTGATCGAGACGCTGAAATCCCGCGGCGGCGAATTGCTGAACACCGCGCTCTCCTCGGCGGTGAGCTTCGTCAACGTGCTGACGCTGATCGTCATCGTGCCGGTCGTGTCGGTCTACCTGCTGGTCGACTGGGACCGGATGATCGCGCGCATCGACGAGCTGCTGCCGCGCGACCACGCCCCCGTGATCCGCCGCATCGCCGCCGAGATCGACGACACGCTGTCGGGCTTCGTGCGCGGACAGGGCACGGTCTGCCTGATCATGGGGGTCTATTACGCAGTCGGGCTGATGCTGGCCGGGCTGAATTTCGGCATGCTGATCGGCACGCTGGCGGGCATCGTCACCTTCATCCCCTTCGTCGGCGCGATCCTCGGCGGCGTCCTCGCCATCGGCGTCTCCATCGTCCAGTTCTGGGACACGCCGCTGATGATCGGCGTCGTGGCCGGGGTGTTCTTCCTCGGCCAGTTCCTCGAAGGCAACCTGATCACGCCCAAGCTCGTCGGCGACTCGGTCGGCCTGCACCCGGTCTGGCTGCTGCTGGCGCTGTCGGTCTTCGGCGCAATCTTCGGCTTCGTCGGGCTGCTGGTCGCCGTGCCGCTGGCCGCGATGATCGGCGTTCTTGTTCGGTTCTTCGTCGACCAGTACAAGACCGGACGACTCTATCTCGGCTACGAGGCGCTGACCCGGCGCCCCGGCGCCCCCGCCCCGCAGCCCTCCGCGCCCCTCGAGGACAGGACCGACCCGGCAGAAAGCCCCTGACCCCGCCCGATGACCGACGCCGCCGAACCCCAGCTTGTCCTCGACGTGCTTTCCGGCACGGTCTGCATGACGCGCGGCAGCTTCTTCGAGGGCCCCTGCAACACCGAAGCCCTCTCGGAGATCCTGACCTCGGATTTCTGGGACGGCGAACCGCGGGTGCTGACCGGGACGGCGAATGTCGGCAAGACCCATCTGGCGCAGGTCTTCGCGCAGGAGACCGGCGCCCTGATGCTCGCCGCCGGACGGCTGGCCGCCGACAGCGTGCCGCGCGCCGCCGAGCGCCCCGCGGTGGTTCTGGAGGACGCGCATGAGCTGGCCGGGGACGCGATCCGCGAGCAGATCGCCTTCCACCTGTTCAACCAGGCGCGCGACCTCGGCCAGCCGCTCCTGGTCACCGGGCGCGGCGTCGCGGGCCAGCGGCGCGCGCTCGGGGTCGTTGCCGGGGCGGATCTCCTGCGGCAGCGTCAGCTGCGGCACGTCGCCGATCCCCGCCGAGCCGCGGCCCGAAAGCGACGGCGTCTTCATGAAGAAGTCGTGGCAGCTGAAGGCGCCCGGCGCCCGCGCGGTGTCCGGGCGCAGGAACTTGCCGTCGGGCATCAGCACCCAGCTATGCGCCTCGTCGCGCAGGTTGGCGGCCATCACCTGCTCGACGATCTGGTCGCGCACCGTGTCGTTGTGGATCTCGACCAGCGTCTCCACCCGGCGGTTCAGGTTGCGCCCCATCCAGTCGGCCGAGGAGATGAAGACCCGCGCCGCATCCGAGGGCAGCCCGCCGCCATTGCCGAAGCAGACGATCCGCGAATGCTCGAGGAACCGGCCGACGATCGACTTGACGCGGATGTTCTCGCTGAGCCCCTTGATGCCCGGCCGCACGCCGCAGATGCCGCGCACCACCAGGCTGATCTTCACGCCGGCCTGGCTGGCCTTGTAGAGCGCGTCCACCACCTCGGGGTCGATCACCGCGTTGAGCTTGGCCCAGACCTCGGCGGGGCGGCCCTGGGCGGCATGCAGCGCCTCGCGCTCCAGCGCCTCCAACAGGAACGGCTTCAGCGTGTGGGGGCTGATCTTCAGGTTCTCGAGCGTGTCGGGCTTGGCGTAGCCCGAGAGGTAGTTGAAGATCCGCGTGGCGTCGCGCCCCAGTGCCTCGTCGCAGGTCAAGAGGCTGACATCGGTGTAGATGCGCGCGGTGATCGGGTGGTAGTTGCCGGTGCCGTAATGCGAATAGGTCACCAGCCGGTCGCCTTCGCGGCGCACCACCGAGCTGATCTTGGCATGGGTCTTGTAGTTGGTGAAGCCGTAGACGACATGCACGCCGGCGCGTTCCAGCATCCGGCTCTGGCGGATGTTCGCGGCCTCGTCGAAGCGTGCCTTGAGTTCCACCAGCGCGGTGACCGACTTGCCGTCCTCGGCTGCCTCGCAGAGCGCCGCCACGATCGGGCTGTCGCGCGAGGTGCGGTAGAGCGTCTGCTTGATCGCCAGGACGTTCGGGTCGCGCGCCGCCTGCTGCAGGAAGCGCACCACCATGTCGAAGCTTTCATAGGGGTGGTGCAGCAGCATGTCCTTCTGGCGGACCGCGCTGAAGATGTCGCCGTCGAAATCCTGCACCCGTTCCGGCACGCGCGGCGTGTAGGACGGCCACAGCAGGTCGGGCCGGTTGTCCAGAACCAGCTCCTTCAGGTCGACGACGCCGATCATCCCCTTGATGTCGACCACTTCGCCGTCCTTCAGGCCGGTTTCATGGATGATCATCCGGCGCAGTTCCTCCGGCGCGCCGGCCGAGATCTTCATGCGGATGACCTCGCCGCGGCGGCGGCGCTTCAGCGCCACCTCGAATTCGCGCACCAGATCCTCGGCCTCTTCCTCGACCTCGAGATCCGAGTTCCGCAGGATCCGGAAGGCGCAGTCGCCGATCAGGTCGTAGCCGGGGAAGAGATGCTCGACATGCAGCAGCAGCAGCTCTTCGAGCGGCAGGAACCGCTGGCGGCGCGAGCGGTCGGGCGGCAGGGCGAGGAAGCGCGGCACCTGGCCCGGCACCGGCAGCAGTGCGCGCAGGTGGCGCTTGTCGCTGCGCCGTTCCAGCATCAGCGCCAGCGCGAAGCCGCCGTTCTGGATGAAGGGGAAGGGATGCGCGGGATCGACGGCCAGCGGCGTCAGCACCGGGAAGACCTGGGAGAGGAAATGCTGCTCCATCACGGTCCGGTCGGCGGCATTGAGCCCCTTGCGGTTCACCACGACGATGCCCTCGGCCTCCATTTCCTTGTGCAGCAGGTTCCAGCAGCGCTGCTGCTCCTGCATCAGCGCGCGGGCATCGGCATCGATCAGCGCCAGCTGCTCGGCCGGGGTCAGCCCGTCGGCGGCCGGATTGGTAATGCCGGAATTTGCCAGCTCGCGCAGGCCTGCGACGCGCACCGTGTAGAATTCGTCGAGATTGTTCGCGGAAATCGAGACGAAGCGCAGCCGTTCCAGAAGCGGCACGTCGGGATTGCCGGCCTCTTCGAGAACGCGCCAGTTGAAGGCCAGCCAGCTCAGTTCGCGGTTGAAGAAGCGTCCGGGGCTCTCGGGATCGAATCCGGCAAGCTCGGTCGGCTCGGGAAAATCGGCATTCAGGAAATCTGCGGTGTTCAGGACCGCGGGGTCGGCGGGTGGAAAGGCGATATTAATTCTGGGCCTCCTCGGGGATCAGGTCCCTCTTGTTCTTGTGTCAGGATCTCGCGGATCATGCTGCGGTCGATGCGGCGGTTCCGGAGCAGGTTGGTCTGGTCCAGCGCGGCCACCAGCGCAGAGGCGGCGGCAAAGGACCGTTCCATCCGGTGGAGCGCATATTCCACCGTCTCCGGCTGAACCGCAAGCTGGCGGTCGGAAAAAAGCTTGATCAGCACCATTCTGAGCGTGTCCATGTCGGGATTGGACACCCGCAGCTGCGCCGCGGCGGTGAGGCGGCTCGACAGGTCCGGCAGGGTCAGGCCCCAGTCGCGCACCGCGCCGCGCCCGGTGACCAGGAGCGGCTGGCCGAGGTCGGCGATGGCCGCGGTCATGCGACCTTGCGTGACAAGGCGCTTTGTGGCGTCCAGTTCCAGGGCAGAAGCTCCGGCACGCGCGAGACCTTGGTGTCCGGCAGCCGCGCCAGCACGTCGGCAAGCCAGGCCTGTGGATCTATGCCGTTCATCTTCGCCGTCACGATCAGCGTGTACATGAAGGCCGCCCTGTCGCCGCCGCGTCCGGAACCTGCGAAGAGCCAGGATTTCCGGCCGAGGGCGACGCCCCCGAGCGATCGCTCCGCCGCGTTGTTGGTCAGGCAGATGCGGCCGTCGTCGAGGAAGCGGGTGAAGGCGGCCCAGCGGTCGCCGGGCAGCAGGTAGTCGATCGCCTTGGCGACGGGCGCGTGCCGTGACATCCGCCCGCGTTCCGATGCCAGCCAGTCGTGCAGGCCCGTGACCAGAGGTCGGGCAAGGTCCCGTCGCGCGGCAAGGCGCTCGTCTGCAGGCATGCCGTTGATCTCTCGCTCGATGTCGAACAGCGCGTCGATCCGGGACACCGCCTCCAGCGCCATGGGCGATATCTCGTGCGCGGGGCGCTTCTTGCGGACCTGTCCGGCAATGTCGGCAAGCTCGAAGAACTTGCGCCGCGCATGTGCCCAGCAGAGCGCGCTGGCCACCGGCGCCGGGGCACGGTCCCCGAGGTAGAGATCGTTGTAGCCGCCATAGGCGTCGGCCTGCAGGATGCCGGTCCATCCCGCCAGGTGGCCGTTGGGATGGGTCTTTTCGCGGTCGGTCGAGAAGAAGAACAGCGCCGCCGGGGGCGCGCCGCCCGCGAAGGGGCGGTCATCGCGCACATAGGTCCAGAGCCGCGCCGTGACCGTGCCGCCCTTCGCCAGCAGCGGCACCGTGGTGTCGTCGCCGTGCAGCCGTTCCGCCGCCAGGACATGGGCCCGGATCAGCTCGTGGATGGGTCCCAGCGCCGCCGCGCAGGCGCCCACCTGATCTGCCAGGGTCGAGACGCTGAGCTCGACGCCTTCGCGGGCAAAGCGTTCGGACAGGCGGTTCAGCGGCTGGTGCTGGCCGAACTTCTCGAACAGGACCGTGGCCAGCAGGTTCGGACCGGCCCAGCCGCGCGGCGTCGCATGGAACGGCGCGGGCGCCTGGCTGATCTTCTCGCAATCCCGGCAGGTGAACTTCTCGCGGACGGTCTGGATCACCTTCCACTGGCGCGGGATGACCTCCAGCGTCTCGGTGACGTCTTCGCCCAGCTTCGCGATCCGGGCCGAGCCGCAGCACGCGCAGGCGGTCGGCGCCTCGATCACCACCTTCTCGCGCGGCAGGTGCTCCGGGAACGGCTTGCGCGCCGGGCGGCGGCGCTCGAAGGCGGCAACGGTGGTGGTCTTCCCCGCCTTCCCGGCGGCGATCGCGTCCTCGGTGGCAGAGGCCTCGAGCTCCTCGAGCTGCATCTCCATCTGGTCGATCAGCCTGGCGCGGCGCTCGGAGCTGTTCCCGTATTGGGCGCGGCGCAGCTTGGCGATCTCCAGCCGGAGATGCTGGATTGCGGCCTCGGCCGCCGAGACCAACCCGCGCGCGCCAGCCAGTTCGCGCTCGGCCGTGTCCGCCCGTCCGGATTCCGCTGCGGCGCGTGTCTCCGCAGCCGCGAGGGCGGCACGCAGGCGGGCGATTTCGGCAGCGGCATCGGTCATGCGGAAAGTCTATCACGACCCTCGCAGGGGCAAAGGAAAATCACCTGAAGCCAGAGAGTTATCCGGCCTTTCCAGGCCTCTGCGTCCAGCGCGGATTGCGCCAGTCGATCCCTTCCAGGAGATAGCCCAGCTGCGCTGCCGATATCGCCACGGACGTGCCGCCCTCGCTGACCGGCCAGATGAACTTCCCGGCCTCCAGCCGCTTGGCATAGAGCGACATGCCGACCCCGTCATGCCACAGGAGCTTGATCAGGTCGCCCCTGCGCCCGCGGAAGCAGAAGATCTCGCCGCCATGCGGGTCCCGGCCGAGACCCTGCTGAACCTTGATCGCCAGGCTGTTCATGCCACAGCGCATGTCGGTCACGCCGCCCGCGATCCAGACCTTCACCCTGGCCGGAAACGCGATCATGCCCGCTCCAGCACCGGCAGCAGCCGGGCCAGGCTGCCGGGGTCGACCCCGGCGGGCACGAGGATCCGCCGGCCGTTGGTCAGCACGATCTCGATCCGCGCGTCGGCGTCAGCGCCGCTCATCGCTCCGGCCGCCGGATCGGGCGCGATCGACACCGCCATGAACCCCTCCGGCGATGCGACAAGACTGTTCTCGCGATAGGCCCGCCGCCAGAGCGTCAGAAGCGACCGCGAAATCCCGTGCCGCCGCGCCGTCGCCGATCCCTGGCGATGGCCGCGGAAACTCTCCTCGACGATCCGGATCTTCTCCTCGTCAGACCACTCCCGCCGACGCCCGGCATCACCGGGGCCCAGGAGCTCAAATTGCGAAATAACCTTAGCGCATGCCATAAGGCATGCTCTTAGACGGGCGTCACAGACCTCGGAAGACGGCCCTCACCGCAGGGATACCATATCTCCACCCTGCTGCGGCGGCGGTAGCCGCTCCGGAGGGCGGCAGAGCCCGGGTGGCGCGGCCCGACAGCCAGCGGGACCTCCCCGGACCGATGACGGAAGGGCGCAGGCCTGCACCGCACTGGCTGGAAAGGCGGACGCGCGGCGGGAAGCGGGCGGCCATAGATGGAAACCCCGCCTCGCCGCCCCGGCGGAGCGGAAATTGCCGGCGGCTCAGCTCTGTTCCCGGCGCAGGCAGGGTCGCCGTCCCTGCGGCACAGCACCCGCTGGATCCGGAGGCTTCCGCTACGGGAACCGCCGGTTCAGGCGGCGGGCGCAGCTGCCATGGCCCTGCTCCGATCATGCCCTCGCGGCGCAAATGGACGCCCCGACCTCGGGCTGGCGCGGCTGCCCATGCGAGATTTCGGCGGGCAGAAGGATCATGTCCCGGGGCGTTCTCTAATCGCCTTGGTCAAGCGCTGATCTCCTCGCGGTCCTTCTGCGTGCCGGGCTCTTTGGTTCTCTCCGCGGTCACCGCGATGGGTGCCGCATGTTTGCGTTCAGGGTCGGGCAGATCGAAGTGCTGTGCGCGGTCAAGTCCGCTGTCCTGGGAACGATCTTGCCCTCGCCGCGCGTCCCGGCTGGACGCATTCGGGTGTGGCGAAGTCAGCGTTGAGGACCTGGGTCGTTCAGGCCGCGACCTCCTCCCGGAACGGCGTACCTGTGCGCCACATTGCATGCAGGGTCACCGCCAGCTTCCTTGCCAGCGCGACCTTCGCCTTCCGCGGTCCGGTGCGTTCCGCGATGCCCTTGGACCAGTCACGCAGGCGCGAACCGCCAAGTTTCCGGCAGTAGATCGCGTTCGCCGCCTCGAAGAGGCATTTCCTCGCGAAGGCATCGCCGCGCTTCGAGACGCGCCCATTCCGGCTGATTTCGCCCGACTCGTAGCGGCGCGGCGTCAGGCCAAGGTAGGCCCCGGCACTCGACGAACGGCGGAACCGCCCGGCATCGTCGAAAGCCGCGACGACTGCCATCGCAGTAATCGGCCCGACGCCAGGCGTTGTCATCAGCAGCCGGACGGTCTGGTGCGATCTGGCAATCGCCCGGATCCGGCGGTCCAGATCTGCGATCCTGGCCAGGACGTCCCGCCTGGCCCGCATCAGGGCCTCGAAGACGGGCACGAGTTCTGGCGAGACCGCGAGATCCCTTGCGATGATCTCTTCCGCCCGGCGCTTGAAGCCGCCGACCCGCTTTCCGAACATCACGCCGAAGGTTTTCAGGAGCCCGCGGACCTCGTTCTCGAGCCTGACGCGCATGCCGACCAGCGTGTCCCGTGCCGTCAGCAGGGCACGGTTCACATAGGCGTCGTGGCTCTTGATCTGCACCGCCCGGAACCAACCCGTCCGGACGATCTGCGCGAGGCCCCGGGCGTCCAACCTGTCGGTCTTGTTCGGCATCATCTTCAGCACGCCATTGGCATGGCGGGCATCGAGGCAGACGACCGGCAGCCCGCGCTCCGTCAGCGCATTCCAGAGCCAGACGGCCAGCGGCCCCGTTTCCATGCCGACCCGTTCGACCTCCCCGGCGTGCCGTGACAGCCATTCCGTGATCGCCTCGGGACAGGTCTGCACCTTGGCTTCGGCCAGGACGGCACCCGCGCCGTCGACCACGCAGATCGCCGTCAGGCCTTGCGAGACATCAAGCGCAGCAAATAAGTTCATCGTCGCCTCCATGTTCGGATCCCGGCTGCTTGCCGGGCTGCAACCCATCATGCACTACGACATGCAGTGGGTGGGACATGGCGATTACGCTAAGTGGTGGTGTAGCTTTCGGTGTCCATTCGGTGAACGCCACCGGTTCGACAGAACCGGGGGCGCCCGGATGGCCAAACTGATGATGGAGCTGCGCGCGCTCATGGCAGAGGTGGCGGCTAACATGAATCGCTGGTGCGCGCCATGGCGACTCCGCGTTGCGCGCCCGCCTTGGCTGTGCGCACGTCCGCCTAAGTGTGGCGCCAGCAAGCCTCTGCGCGGCGACAGGCGGCCGCCGCAGTCGGCTGGAAAAGAGCTGGGTGGAGGCGCTCGGGATGCTGAGGGCGAGCGGCAGGTTCCGCCCCTCGGCGTCGCACGGTCTCATCCGATAAGCTATCGTCCCCAGCGCCAAGGTTCCGCGCTGCCGCAAGGCTGCTGAGAGCCCCTTTTCGGGCGTTCGTACGCCGTGCAGCATTGGTCGAGGTGGACGGACAGCCGACTTTTCCTTGCTCAGCGCATGGATGACCAAAAAGTGCCCTTTGCAAAATTTGATCAGGAGGTCACGGCTGGCAGCCTGATGCTCTGGTTTTCGGTGACGCGGGCGACGGTTTCGAGAGACATATATCTTTGTGCCACGGCCCATTCGCCATCAGGCTGACTGCCTCGCTCGGTCGGGAAGATCTCTGTGCGTGGCGAGCAAAGCAAAGCTCAGTTTCGCTAGCCACGATTTTCCATCAGTGGGAAGGGCCCGCGACCCACTAGCCTCTTTTCCAGAGCTATGGCTGAAAATGGGTGATGGGGCCTGAGAGCGGCCGAAGCCGCCGGTGGCGAGGATCACCCCGCCCTTGACCGCGACCCTTGCCGTGCGGCCGCCCGCGGAGAGCTGGAGCCCGGTGACCTCGCCCGCATCGCTGTCGAGCGCGGCGACCGAGGTGCTGCGCACCAGGTCGATGCCCAGATCCATCGCCGTGTCGATCAGCCGCCCGATCAGCGCCGCGCCCATCACCAGGCGGGCATGGCGGCCATAGCGGGCGCGGTCATGCATGTAGCGTGCGACCAGCTTGGCCACATGCAGGAACGAAGCCGGCGACTTGTAGCGGTTCAGCAGGTGGCCGATGTCGATCCGGTCGATATTCATGCCGCCCAGCACGGTGAATTCGGCGATCGGCGGGCGCACCAGCTCGCGCAGCTTGCCCATCGCGCGGGTGTCGTAGGGCACCGGCTCGATGGCGCGGCCGTTCAGCGTCGGATGCGGATGGTCCCATTCATAGTCGGGATGCTTCGGACAGGGCCGGAAGGCGACCTTGGTGCGGTCCTCCAGCGTGGCGATGGCCTCGGGGGCGGCGTCGAGGAAGGCCTCGCGCATCGCCTTGTCGCCGAAATTGCCGACCGCGCTGTCGAGGAAGGCCGAGACATCGGCGCGGCTGTCGCCGCCATTCACCGTGGCGCCGGTGCGGGTCATCGGCGCCCAGACCGTGCCGCCCGACAGCGCCGAGGTGCCGCCGACATGGTCCGTGCGCTCCACGACCAGGACCTTCGCGCCGTCGAGCGCGGCAAAGACCGCCGCCGCGAGGCCCGCCGCCCCCGAGCCGATCACCGCCACGTCATAGACGGGGGCCGCGCGGTCGATGGTGATGTCTGGCATGGGCTCCTCCTTTTCCCCGGCGAATCGCCGCCTGTCCTCACCATCTCAAAAAATGGAATGAACTTCCACTTTTTAATTTCCTTCCTTTTTTGATTCCTATTCGATAACGTAACCCCATCGCGGAACAATGAGGACGACCATGAGCAGCGCATTGGAGAAGGGACTCTCGGTGATCAGCTTCCTCGCGGAGCATCCCGACGGGGCGGCCGTCACCGATATCGCCAAGGCTCTGGACCTGCCGCCCTCGGGGGTCCACCGCCTGCTGAAGGAACTGGAAACGCTGGGCTATGCCCGCCAGACGCGGAATCACGGCGATTACTGCCTGACGCTGAAGCTCGCGACCTCGGGACTGAGCTTCCTCGCCCGCACCGGCATCCCCGATCTCAGCCAGCCGATTCTCGACCGGCTGGCGCAGTCGACGCGGGAACTGGTGCGGATGGCATTGTCGGACGGCGAGAAACTCGTCTGGGTCGGCGTCTCGCAGGGCGCGACCTCGGGGCTGCGCTACGACCCCGAGGCCGAGCACGGCCAGGTCATCCACCTCGCCTCCGCCGCAGGCGGCCAGGCCTGGCTGTCGGGCATGACCGATGACGAGGCAATCGCCGCGGCGATGCGCCAGGGACTGGAGAAGACCGGCGGATCGGGGGTCTCGGCGCCGGGCAGCGTCGCCGAGCTGATGAAGATCATCCAGACCGCCCGCAAGGACGGCTACGCGCTCAACGCCAACAGCTTCATGCTGGGCATGGCGGCGATCGCGGTGCTGATCCGCCATCCCGAGACCGGCGTGCCGATCGGCACCGTCTCGATCGCCGGGCCGGCCGCCCGAGCCACTCCGGAACTGCTGCGCGATTTCCTGCCCGAGCTGCAGGAGACCGCGGCCGAGCTGGCCGAGGCCAGCCGCGCCGGGCGCAATTTCTCGCGCTGGTATGCCCCGGAGTCTCCGATGGCACAGCCCCAGAAGAAGGCATGACCGACATGAGCCAGACCGAATCCCGTCCCCAGGACGGCGCCGGATACGACCTGCTGGTGGTCGGCTCCGGTGCCGGCGGCCTCGCCACGGCGGTGACCGCCGCCCATCTGGGCCTGAAGGCCGCGGTGCTGGAAAAGGCGCCGGTCTTCGGCGGCACCAGCGCCTGGTCGGGCGGCTGGCTCTGGGTGCCTCGCAACCCGCTGGCCACCGAGGCCGGGATCGACGAGCCGCTCTCCGGCCCGATGCAGTATCTCGCCGGGATCATGGGCAACCGCGCGGGCGATCCGCGCATCGCCCAGTACCTCGAGACCGGCCCCGAGGCGATCCGCTTCTTCCGCGACGAGACCGAGGTCGACTGGATCGACGGCAACCTGGTGCCCGATTTCACCGACAGCCCCGGCGCGCTCGGCGGCGGCCGCTCGGTCTGCGCCGCGCCCTATGACGGCCGCGCGCTCGGCCCCTGGATCAAGCGGCTGCGCCCGCCCTTGGGCGTGATCTCGCTCGCGGGGATGGGCATCGCCTCTGGCAAGGACATCCGGCAGTTCTTCGACGCCACCCGCAAGCCCGGCGCCGCGCTCTATGTCGCGGGGCGGCTCCTGCGCCATGGCCGCGACCTGGCGCTTCACCGCCGCAGCATGCGGCGATCCGGCCATCCTCCGCCAGTGCGGCGGCGCTGTCATGGTAGAAGGCGGAGAGGCCGAGGATCTTCACCGGGCAATCCGCCCGGCCAGCCGGGGTTGGCGCGGCGGCGGCTGCCAGAAGCTTTCGGCCTCCGGCGCAGGCGCCAGTCGGAGCGGATCGCGGCGGAACCGCCGCCACAGCAGCGCGCCCGGCCAGAAGGCCAGATAGTAGAGCCCTGCCATCGCGACCGTCACGGCGATCCGCATCGCGGGCTCAGAACATCGGATAGATATCGGGGTCCTCGCCTTTCAGGCGGCGCAGCTTGGCGCGCAGCCTGTCGAGCCTGGTCTGCTGCGCCGGTTCCGCCGCTTGGGGCTCGGCGGCGGGGTCGTGCTGCGGCTCTTCCGCCGCTCCGGACTCGGTTCCGTCCAAATCGCGTCCTCCCCTTGACCAATGGTTAACTGGTACAGGGGAGGACGCGCCGTGTCCAAGCTTTTCGGGACGCGCCCGGCCTCAGGCCAGCGTGCCCTCGGGCGTCAGGCGGGTCTTGCCGCCCAGATAGGCATGCAGCGCCTCGGGAAGCTCGACGCCGCCATCCTCGGTCTGGCCGTTCTCCAGAACCGCGATCAGCGTGCGTCCGACCGCCAGGCCCGAACCGTTCAGCGTGTGCATGAATTCCGGCTTGCCGCCCTCGGCGGGACGGAAGCGGGCATTCATCCGCCGCGCCTGGAAGTCGCCGCAATTGGAAACCGAGCTGATCTCGCGATAGGTGTCCTGGCCGGGCAGCCAGACCTCGAGGTCATGGGTCTTGATGGCGCCGAAGCCAATATCGCCCGAGCAGAGCACCACGGTGCGGAAGGGCAGGGCCAGCCGCTCCAGGATGTCCTCGGCGCAGGCGGTCATGCGGTCATGCTCGGCGCGGCTCTCGTCCGGCTTGACGATCGAGACCATCTCGACCTTCTCGAACTGGTGCTGGCGCAGCATGCCCGAGGTGTCGCGGCCGGCGCTCCCGGCCTCGGAGCGGAAGCACTGGGTATGGGCGACCATGCGGCGGGGCAGGCTGGCTTCTTCGACGGTCATGCCGTTGACGGTGTTGGTCAGCGTCACCTCGGCGGTCGGCACCAGCCACCAGCCTTCGCGGGTCTGGTAGCTGTCCTCGCCGAATTTCGGCAGCTGGCCGGTGCCGTAGAGCATCTCCTCGAGCACGAGGACCGGCGTCCAGGTCTCTTCCAGCCCGTTCACGTCGACATGGGTGTCGAGCATGAACTGCGCTAGCGCCCGGTGGATGCGCGCGACCGCGCCCTTGAGCACCACGAAGCGCGAGCCGGAAAGCCGCGCGGCGGTCTCGAAATCCATGCCGGCCTTGACGCCCGCGATCTCGAAATGCTCGACCGGCTTGAAGGCGAAGGTCTTCGGCGTGCCGATCCGGCGGAGTTCCTTGTTGTCGTTTTCGTCGGGCCCTCGGGCACCTCGTCCGACATGATGTTCGGCAGCGTCATCAGGAGGTTGCGCAGCTCCTCGTCCTCGGCCTTGGCCTCGGCTTCGAGCTTGGCGATCTCTTCCTTCTTGGCGGCGACGAGGGCGCGCAGCCGCTCGAACTCGGCTTCGTCGCCCGAGGCCTTGGCCTTGCCTACTTCTTTCGAGGCAGCGTTGCGCTCGGCCAGCGCGGCCTCGGCGGCGGCGATCTTGGCACGGCGGTCGGCATCGAGGGCCAGCACCTGCTCCGAGACGCCCGAGAGCCCCCGGCGGGCCATGGCGGCGTCGAACTGGGCAGGGTTGTCGCGGATCATGCGGATGTCGTGCATAGGGGCCTCCGGGGGTGGTTTGCCGGTCTCCTAGACGATCCCGCGGCCAGCGCCAAGGGCAGGATGGCCGCGGTCAGAGGCTTGAACTTCTTTGGATAGGAGATGCACGGTCAAAGGTTAACGGATTGATACCAAATACTACGTTGGAACTGTACCCATTCCCGATAGAAGTCGTCACGCCTTTGCGGGGCCACCCAATGCTGCGGATGCGGAAAATCCAGTTTTACGAATGTGTCTTCGAGAACTTTCTGGAGGTCATGTTCATCGATAGACAAGCGTCTGAGATCGCAATCTCGAAAGGCCGCGCCCCGTAAGCTGTTTTTGGAGAGTGACGATTTTGTATTCTCGTCCGCATCTTCCGGCCGTTGATGACGGAAGATGCCCCCAAGAAGAGAGCTTTTGAAGTTCGCACCTTGGAAATTTGTGCCGCGAAGTTCAGTGTCGCGGAGGTCAGTATTCTGTAATTGGCAGCCGATTGGCGAAGCTTGCCACAAGTTGGCTCCTCGGAGCTCTGCACCACCAAGTTCGGCGCCATCGAGTCGTGAGCGCGCAAGCCGAACGTCGGAAAAAGCGCCGTCACGGAGATCGGCACGTGGCGTTGTTGGACAAATCAGCTGATGACTGCAGTCTGCGGCGCTGGCCGCCGCAGCGTTGCTGCGCGGCCAGGTTGCGATTGCCGAGGAGGCCGAAGTGCGCCGCGCCGCCCTGGCCGTTGCCGCCCTGGCCTTCGCCCGGCAGGGGCACCGCGTACACCTCCTTTTCGCCGTCCCGGCGATGGCGCAGGAATTCCGCGATGCCGCGGCAGCCTTTTTCGCTGCGATGAAAATGCCGATTGCCGCCATTCCCGAAGATGCGCCGAACGACTTGCGGCGCAGATGCTATGGCGCGCCGGTCGTGGCGGCCGGCATCCTGCAGGTGGCCACCGACCACCTCCGCGACAGCCGGGCGGGACTGACCCACCGGTCCGGAGCCCGGTATCTGGCGCATGTGCTGGCGGATGGAACCGCCGCGCGGCAGGCCCATCTCTGCGGTCCGCTCGGCGTGGTGCTGGTCGACAGCTTTGCCGATGTCGCAATGGAAGCCGCGGGGCGCCCCGTGCATCTCAAGGACGAGGTCGACCTCGTGAACGAAGCCAGTGTCGCGGCCGAAGCAATGATCCTGGCAATGCGGATGCGCCGCGGCACGGATTTCGACCTGGCCGGGCTGGGAGACGCTGCCCTGACCGCGGAGGGCAGGCGACGCGCCGAACGCCTTGCACTGTCCTTCGGCCCGGCCTGGGCAGTGGCAGCCTGGCGCGAGAAAACGATTGGGTCCGCGCTGACCGTCCTTCACGGGATGAACCAGCACAAGGATTACGCGATGATCAACGGCGTGCCCAAGCTGTCCGACCCGGCTCGTGCAGAGCGCCTGTCGCGGGGCAGCCTCGTTTCGGCCGCAAGCCTGGTCCAGGCCAAGGCGGGCGACCGGGATCCTCGGAGCGAAATCGTCAGCGAAGTGTCGCTGAGCCGCGTGCTGAACCGCTACCGCCACCTGGCGGGCGTCTCCGCGCCGGCTCCGGGCCTCGGCCGCGCCTTGTGGCAGGTCCATGCGCTGACCGCGGATCGCATCGCTTCGTTGCGGCCAGTCCGCCGCGGCAAGGTCCTGCTTGAGCCCCATGCCGATGACACGATGCGCTGGCGCCGGATAACGGAGCGGGTGCGTGACCTGAGTGCAGGCGGCGGCAAGGTGGCGCTGGTCGCTCCCTTCGCTTCGCCGTCGCAAGAGGCCCTCCTGTCCAGGCTGCCCTCCGAACTGCGCGCTGCCGCGAAAATTGCCGTCAGGGCCGAGGAGATCGAGGACCTGCTCGCCTCCGGGGACATGCCTGTGCTTTTCGCCGCTGCCGAGACCGCCCGCTGGCGGGTGCCGAAGATGGATGCCGTCTGGCGCGCCCGGCCGGGCGCCGATATCGAACTCCATGCGGCCTGGGACGATCCTGCGATTGCTGCCGTGCGCGGCCAGTTCGGCTTGAAGCTGCGCAAGCGCCTCCATTGGCCGTCCGCGCGGCTCGTGGCTCTGGCCCTGTCGCATTCGGACCGGCTCGAACGCCGCGCTGCGGCCCGCTACCGCGCCGCGCGGATGCGATGGGAAACGGCCATGGAACAGGCCTTCGGATTCACGGGCAACAATGACTAGGCTGACCATCATGAAAACCCTGCCAACCGCCTTGCTCGCCATCCTTGCGCCGCCGGCACTTGCCGCGCCGCTGGATTGCACGGTCCAGCCGTCGCTCAAGGTCGCCGTCACCACCGCCGTGGACGGCATCCTGCAGGAGGTGCTGGTCAGCCCGGGGGAGCGCGTCGCCGAAGGTCAGGTGCTGGCGCGGCTGAAGTCCGAAGTCGAAGCTGCCAACCTTGCCATTTCGCGCGCCCGCGCCGCGAACCGGACCGCGCTGCAGACGGCAGAGGGGCGGCGCGAGTTCTACGAGAACCGGCTCGACCGGGCGCAGCAGCTCTTCGACCGCAAGGCGACCACCGCAGAGGCACTGGAACGTGCCGAAACGGAGTTCATCATCGCCAGGAACGAACTTGAAACCGCGCAGAAGGACCTGGAATTCGCCGCGCTCGAAGTGAACCGGGCCAAGGCGGTCCTGGCGCTGAAGACTGTCCGCAGCCCGTTCGCCGGCACAGTGGTGCAGCAGACGCTCGATCCGGGGGCGCTGGTTGCCAACGGGGCGATCATCCTGGAACTGGCCAATCTTTCCACACTCACCGTGCACGCGTTCGTGCCGGTCGAGTCCTACCCGATGGTCATGGCGGCGGCAGGCGCAACGGTGTATCCGCAGGCGCCGTTCGACACGCCGATCGCCGCCGAGATCAGCCTTGTCGACTCGGCTTTCGACATTGCCAGCGGCACTTTCGGCGTCGAGCTGACCTTGGAAAATCGGGATCACCGCCTTCCGTCAGGACTGCGCTGCACCCTGGAGTTTGAAGCTGGAAACTAGATTGATGTCCGGTCAGGGGCGCTGATGGGCGCTGTTGCACAAATCAACTGATGACCGCAGTTCCGGAAGCGCGGCGAGGCAGAGCAGGGCGGCCCGGAGGCTACTGCGCCGCACCGAACCGCTCGGTCAGCGCGTCGAGCCCGGCCTGGTAGACGGCGGTCACCGCGGCCAGCGCGGCTTCGTCGTTCAGCTCCGGGGGCGGATCGTTCAGCGGATCGCCGCGGTAGAAGGCGCCGCGCCATTCGATCTGCGAGCCGCCGCCGTCGAGCGGCTTGACCGTCAGATGCGAGGAATAGTTGGTGACCGGCAGCACCGCGACATCGACCTGATCGATGCGGTAGGAATAGGTCATCTTGGCGTCGTCGTACTTGTAGAGCAGCTCGTCGATGGTCGGACCGCCGTCTTCGCCCAGCACCAGCTGGCGGGTGGCGTCGATCTCGTTGCCGCCCTCACCGGTGGTCGAGAAGATCGCCGGATGCCAGCCCATGTCCTGGAAGTTGCCGATCACGGCCCAGACCTCGGCCGGGGCCGCGGCGACCTCGGTCGTCAGCGTCACTTTCTGCCGCGACGGGCCGTGGGCCAGCGCCATGGCGGGGATCAGAAGCCCCGCCACCAGCGCGAGTATCCTTGGAATGCGCATCATGCCTCCCTCATTCCTTGAAGATCTCGGTATTCAGTATGTAGCGGATGCCCCTTGACCAGGAGTTATCCGTGTTGGAGCGGATGTCGACGCTGCGGCCGCGGACCATCCGGCCCTCGCCGGTCTCGCGCAGCACCAGGTTCATCGACAGGATCAGCTCGGACACCTTCTGCACCTCGCCGACCGCGACGTAATCGGCGCCGAGCTTGCGCGCCATGCGCACGTCGCAGCCATAGCAGTTGGCCGGGTTCGCCACCCGGTCCAGCTCTTCCGCGACGGGCGCCAGATCGACGAGCTCCAGCCCTTCCTCGGCGAAGCGCGCGCGCACCTGCTCCTCCAGCATGGCCTTGCGCGCGGTTTCTTCCGGGCGCAGCGGCAGCGGCGAGGTGTTGATCAGATGGATGCCCAGGAACGCCACGGTCGCGCCTTTCTCCGGCGCGGGCCCGGCCAGGGCGGCACCGGCGGCGGCAAGGGAGATTAGCAGGGCGGTCACGCGGAACATGGCGGCATGGTAGCGGTCACAGGGGGTGCGGCAACTCGGCCAAAGGTATAGGTTGGGTTCGCGAGGCCCGTGGCGCAGTCTGCATGCCAAGGGATCCCGGGCTTCCGGGAAGGGAGGACAACTTGAAACTGCTTGCACCGCTTTTTGCGGCGATGCTGGCCATGCCGCTACCTGCGGCAGCTGCCGATTTGCGCGCGGCCGTGCTGCGCGTCGACTATCCTTCGCAGGCGCCGATTTCGCGTTTCGACGAGATGCCCGGGGATCTCGGCTTTGCCGGGGCCGAGCTGGCAATGGAGGACAACGCCACCACGGGTGCGTTCCTCGGCCACAACTATGCGCTGGAAACCGTGTCGGCGCCGCCCTCGGAGGCGGAGGCCGCGCTCGACCGCCTCCTGGCCGAGGGCATCGAGTCGGTCGTCGTGCTGGCCGACGGGGCCGACCTTCTGCGGCTCGCCGACCGGGCGGGGCCGGGGGTGCTGATCCTCAATGCGCGGGCGCGCGGCACGGGGCTGCGGAGCCAGGATTGCCGGGCAAACGTCCTGCATGTCACGCCCTCGGCCGCGATGCTTGCCGACGCGGTCGTGCAGTTCGCCGCCTGGAAGAAATGGACCAGCCTCTACATGATCCGCGGCTCGAACCCGGCGGACCGCGAGCTGGCCGATGCCTATCGCCGGGCCGCCGCGCGCTTCGGTGCCCGCATCGTCGAGGAGCGGGAATTCGAGGACACGGGCGGCGCGCGGCGCACGGACACGGGCCATGTGCTGGTGCAGCGCCAGCTGCCGGTCTTCACCGAAGGGGCGAAGCGCCATGACGCGGTGATCGCCGCCGATGCCTCGGATGTCTTCGCGCCCTATCTGCCGTTCCACCTTTGGGACCCGCGTCCGGTGCTGGGCTCGGCCGGGCTGCGCCCGGTGACCTTCCATGCCGCGCACGAGGCCTGGGGCGCGACGCAGTTCCAGCGCCGCTTCGAGGCGCTGACCGGGCGCTATGTCCGCGAGGAGGATTACGACACCTGGCTGGCGCTGCGCGTGCTCGGCGAGGCGGTCACCCGCACCGGCAGCGCCGATGCCGGCGAGATGCGCGGCTACATCCTGTCGGATGCGTTCGAACTTGCGGCCTTCAAGGGGCAGAAGGTCACCTTCCGCAGCTGGAACGGCCAGCTCCGCCAGCCGATCCTGCTCTTCGACGGGCGGATCACGGCCAGCGTTTCGCCGCAGGAGGGCTTCCTGCACCAGAGCTCCCCGCTCGACACTCTGGGGCTCGATGCCCCCGAGTCCCAATGCGACGCCTTCTGAGGAGGAGAGATGAGGCGAGTGTTCCTGACGGCCGAAGCGCGGCGCCCCGGGGCGCCGCCGCTCGTGAAACTGGCCGAGACCTGGCTGCCCGGCCTCCTCGCCTGGAGCCTGCTCGCCTTCCTCTTCGTGCCGATGCTCGTGGTGGTGCCGGTGGCCTTCACCGACCGCAGCTACCTGTCGATGCCCGCCGACGCGCTGTCGATGCAGCATTTCGCGTCGCTGGCCGATCCCCGCGACGGCTGGCTGGCCTCGATCGGCGCGAGCCTGGCGATCGGGCTGGTCTCGAGCCTGCTCTGCACCGCCGCCGCGGCGGCCTTCTCGATCGGCGCCTGGCTGCATGCCGGACGCTGGCCCTCGCTGCTGCGGGTGATCCTGCTGTCGCCGCTGATCGTGCCGCCGATCATCTATGCGGTGGGGATGGTGCGGCTCTGGTCGTCGCTGTCGCTGCTCGACACCTGGGCGGGAACCGTCATCGTCCATGTCATCCTGGCGATGCCGCTGGCGGTGCTGGCGATCGGCGGGTCGCTCGGCAATCTCGACCCGGCGCTGGTGCGCGCCGCCCGGTCGCTCGGCGCGCGGCCCGGCACCGTCGTGCTGCGGGTGATCCTGCCGAACCTCAAGCCCGGCCTCGCGGCCTCGGCCCTGCTGTCCTTCATCGTCAGCTGGGACGAGATCACCGTGACGCTCTTCATCACCTCGCGCAGCGTGGTGACGCTGCCGCGGCGGATCTGGACCTCGATCAACGACAATGTCGATCCCGCCATCGCCGCCATCGCCACGCTGATGCTGCTGGCAACGGTGCTCGGCCTCGCGCTGCGCATGGCCTTCCGCGACCGCAGCCGCCCGCCCGGCGCGCAGCGCTGATCCCTCTCCCATTCCTCTCCGTTCCCAACCAAAGGACCCTCCCGATGAACAAGCCCGCCAAGGTGACCGCCCACACCCCCGCGATGAGCGAGCACGAATACAAGGAAGCCAAGTTCTTCCAGACTTTCGGCTCGGTCCCGAGCCCGGGCTTCGACGATCCCGCCGAACAGTCCCGCGTCTGGGGCCAGCCCTGGGGCTGCACCTCCGACATCGGCCAGCTGCGCACCGTGTTGATGCACCGCCCCGGCGAGGAGCTGGGCGTGGTCGAGGACAAGCCGATGCCCGAGATCGGCGGTTTCGGCGATCCCGAGAAGGGCTGGTACTGGATGGGCAAGACCCTGCCCGACCTTGCCGCGATGCAGGCCGCGCATGACACGCTGGCCGCGACCCTGCGCGCCGAGGGCGTCGACGTGGTTCTGGTCGACAAGGCCGCGCCCGGCGCGATGAAGCAGATCTTCACCCGCGACAGCGTCATCTCGGTGCGCGGCGGCGCCATCGTGACCCGGCTGGCGCGCCAGGTGCGCCGCGGCGAGGAACTGGCCGTCACCCGCGCGCTCGCGGCGGCGGGCTGCCCGATCCTCGGCACCGTGCATGGCGAAGGCGTGTTCGAGGGCGGCGGCTTCGCGCTGATCGACGACAAGACCGCCGTCTGCGGCGTCACGGTCGCCTGCAACGAGGAAGGCGTGCGCCAGGTCGAGAGCATCCTGAACGGCCTCGGCATCGATCTGATCAAGCTGCCGATGCCCGGCTACCGCATCCATATCGACGGCAGCTTCATGATGGTCGACCGCGAGACCGCCATCGTCAACATCAACGAGCTGCCCTATTTCTTCCTCGACTACCTCAAGAAGCGCGGCATGCGCCTGATCGAGCTGCCGCCCGAGGACAATGCCTTCTCGCTGAACTGCCTCGCGGTGAAGCCCGGCCGGGTGATCATGCACGACACCCGCACGCCGCGGCTGGCCGAGCTGCTGGACAAGGCCGGGATCGAGGTCGTGGCCATCGACTACGAGGCCGTCGAGCTCGGCGGCGGCGGCATCCACTGCTCGACCTCGCCGCTGGCGCGGGACGCGCTGTGAGATGACGCTTCTCACCGTCGACACGCTCGCCAAGACCTATGGCGGGATCCGGGCGCTGGACCGGGTCTCGCTCGAGGTGGCCGAGGGCGAGTTCGTCACGCTGCTCGGGCCTTCGGGCTCGGGCAAGACGACCCTGCTGATGTCGGTCGCGGGCTTCACCGCGCCGAGCTCGGGCCGCATCCTGATGGAGGGCGAGGACATCACCGCCCGCGATCCCGAGGACCGGGATTTCGGCTTCGTCTTCCAGGGCTACGCGCTCTTCCCGCATCTCAGCGTCGCGGAAAACATCGCCTTTCCGCTGCGGGTCCGCAAATGGAGCCGGGCGCGGATCGCCGCCCGGGTCGGGGAAATGCTGGCGCTGACCGGGCTCGAACAATTGGCCGGACGCCGCCCCGCCGCGCTGTCGGGCGGCCAGCAGCAGCGCGTCGCGCTGGCGCGCGGCCAGCGGCCGGATCCGGGCGGCGCGGGCGCGGCGGATGTCGACCGCCATGCGGAAGGCGTGCTCGTTATGCTCGGCGGTCAGCTCGCGCCCGGCGCTGGCGGCCTGCTCGAAGCCGATCGAGGGACGCTTGGTCAGCAGCACGGTTTCCAGCATGACGAAGTCGCGGGCATCGGCAGCCTTGCGCACCGCCACCACGTCGGGCTCGGTCACCGCGCCGAAATCGCGCTCGGCCAGCCAGAGCCCGGTCCAGGCATGGTCCTCGGAGAAGAGCACCGCCGGATTCAGCCCGGCCGCTTCGTAGCAGGCGGCGAGGAACAGCGCGCTGTCGAGGCAGGTCGCCAGCCCCTCGGCCCGGATGCGCCCCGGATCGCGGATCTTCTGGCCGCGGGTCTCGAAGGAGGCCGGGGGCACGGCATAGCTCAGCCCCAGTCCGGTCAGAGCCGACCAGATCGCGCCTGCCAGCATCCAGACCCGGCCCGGGTCCTTCGACTGGTAGCCGTCGATCGCGCCGTCATGCCCGGCGGCCTCGAGAAGGCCGGAGGCCTCCTTCAGCACCGCGGCGACTGCGGCATCGTTCGGCGAGACATGGGCCGCCAGCAGATGCGCCATCTCGCCGAGACCGCCCCATTCGTCGCGCGCCAGCATTTCGACCTGGACCGTGGCGCGGGCAAGCTGGTCCTCGCCCTTCGCGGCGGAGACGGCAAGCTCGCCCAGCTCGGCCTCGTTCAGCCCGCCGAGCAGCGCCGGATCGAGCGGGGTGTCGAGCTGCGGCAGCGCCAGCGAGGCGCCCGGTGCCAGCCGGTCGACGGTCCAGGTCTTGGGGCGGATCAGGCCGGGGCGGCAATCCGCGGTGACGGTCAGCCCTTCGAGCGGGACCGGCCCGGCATTGCGCAGCGTGATCCCGCGCAGGATCGACACGCCGTTCTGGGCGGAGGCCGCATTGACCCGCGCCACCGCGTCCACCGCGATCTCAAGGGCGGTCCCGGCCGTTCTGCCAGGCGCTTCGAGCAAGATGTTCCGCACGTTCCGAATTCTCCCCGCACTGACGGGCCATAGCTGCATATGCCGCAATAAGTGTCAATCGAGGCGCCGACAACTGGTTGTTACTTATACTGTTTCCGCGAGCGTGCCACCGCTTGCGGCAAAACCGGCGGCGCAGGCCGGGCGGCAATATGGGGTGTCGACCCCATAACCCGGGCGGACCCTGCCCGGTAGCTTCGGGACATCGCAGGAAACGCCAGACCGGAGCCAGGACAATGACCCAGACCAATGCAATCGCCGCCCTTGCCGACCAGCTTGCCGGAACCGCCGGGGATGTCGGCCGCGCGCTCGGGGGGATCGGCCTCGTGCAGGCCGTGCTGGAAGAGGCCAAGGACGCCTCGGACGCCGCGGGCAACTTCCACAACCAGATCCGCGACGCCGAGGACAAGGTCGAGGACCTGAAGGCCGTCGTGAAGGTGCTGTCGAAGTTCGGCCCGGCCGGCAAGATCGTCGGCCTTCTGGGCAAGGTGATCGACCGGGTCGAGGACGGCATCGAGGAGCTGCGCAAGCAGGCCGCCAATACCGACGAGACCTTCGCCAAGGTGTCCGACGGGATCGAGGCGGTTCACAAGGCGCTGGCCGCGGTCGAGCTGCCGCTCGACAACACCGCCGCGGATATCGGCGGGGTGCTGGGCAGCCTGAGGGAGGCCGCCACCGCCTTCGAGATCGACCGCGACCTGCTGGATGATGCCCAGGCCGCGACGCTCGACGGCATCGGCCGCGCAATCGAGGGGTTCGACGCCAACGATCTGGGCACCGCGCAGAACGCGCTGGCCGGGTTGGCGGACCAGGTGTCGGACCTCGTCGCCGCTGCCGATCCGCTGGCGGGCGTCTCCGCGGCGCTGGAGCGCGCCTCCGGCCAGCTCGGCTCGGCGATCGCGGCGCTGAACCCGCTCTTCGCGCCGCTGGCAAAGGTCGCCGACGCGCTGAAGCCCTTTGAATGGGTTCTGGGCAAGGCCGACTGGCTGATCTCGAAGATCATCGACCCGGTGCTGAACCCGATCCTCGACGCGACCGGCATCACCGGCCTGCTCGAAGGCGTCGCGGCGAAGATTTCGGGGCTGCTGCCCTCGACCGCGATTTTCGATCCCTTCGGCGGCATTGCGGGCCAGATCCTCGGCATGCTGTCGGGCGGGCTCGAGAGCCGCGCCGCCGATCTGGGTCAGGTGCTGACAGGCCGGATCCTCGGCGAGGGCGGCGTGCTGGCCGAGCTTCTGGCGGACGGCGGTGCCGGGGCCGACCTGGTGCTGGGCCGCAACGACCTGTTCGGCGCGGTCTCGGCGCTTCAGGCCCCATCACCCATTTTCAGCCATAGCTCGGAACTCGAAACGGCACCTCGCTGGTCCGCGGAGTTTCGGCGGAGGGCTCATGGCAGTACAATCCTGGCGGGAATTCCTGTATGTCGGAGACGAGGAGTTTCTGGAGGAGACCGAGATGCCCACCTGTTGCCGCACTGTGCTTGCCGCGATCTGCTGTTGCCTGTCCCTCCCTGGATTTGCCCAGGATTTCGAAGTCGCCGAGGAAGACTATGCCTCCCCGCCGCGCCCTTATTCCCCCTATGTGAATGACCACTATCCGCAGGACGTCTATTTCGGCGACACCCACCTGCACACCTCCTGGTCTGCGGATGCGGGCATGGCGGGCGCGACGCTCGGGCCGGACGAGGCCTACCGGGTCTCGCGCGGCGAGGTGATCCAGAGCCAGGCCGCAGGGCCCTTCAAGCTGCTGCGGCCGCTCGATTTCGTGGTGGTGGCGGATCATGCCGAGAATATCGGCCTCTCGGACTATCTCCAGCGCGGCGATCCGCTGGTGCTGCAGAGCGAGACCGGCCGCCGCTGGGCCGAGATGATGCGGCAGGGAAACGGCTATGACGCCTTCATCGAATGGGTCGACGGCAATGGCCGAGGCGAGGACCAGATCGGCAGTCCCGAGATGGCCGCCTCGGTCTGGGAGACGGTGATCGCCAATGCCGAGCGCTACAACGATCCCGGCGTTTTCACCACCTTCATCGGCTTCGAATGGACCTCCGGCCCGGGCGGCAACAACCTGCACCGCAACGTCATCTTCCGCGACGGGGCGGAGCGCACGCGGCAGGTGCTGCCGTTCTCGACCTATGACAGCGACGACCCCGAAGCGCTCTGGGCCTACATGGAATCCTACGAGGCGCGCACCGGCGGCCGGGCGCTCGCGATCCCGCACAACGGCAACCTGTCGAACGGCATGATGTTCATGCTGGAGACCTTCGGCGGCACCGCCTTCGACGGCGATTATGCGGCGACGAGGGCGCGGTACGAGCCGCTGGTCGAGGTGACCCAGCCCAAGGGCACCGGCGAGGCGCATCCGCTGCTGTCCCCGGACGACGCTTTTGCCGATTTCGAGATTGTCGATGCCTCGAACCTCTCGGGATCGGAGCCGAAGCAGCCGGAGATGCTGAAGACCGAGTATGCCCGCGAGGCGCTGAAGCTCGGCCTCGCCGAGGAGGCGCGGATCGGCGCGAACCCGTTCAAGTTCGGCATGATCGGCTCGACCGACGCGCATAACGCGATCCCCTCGACGCGCGAGGAGAACTGGTTCGGCAAGGCCTATATCGTGGAGCCTTCGCCGCATCGCCGCGACGGAGTGCTGATCGAAAGCCAGGTCTCGCCGGAATACTCGATCTACGACATCGACCTGGGCGCGTCCGGGCTGGCGGCGGTCTGGGCGACCGAGAACACCCGCGAGGCGATCTGGGACGCGATGAAGCGGCGCGAGGTCTATGCGACCACCGGCAGCCGTCTGCGGGTGCAGGTTTTCGGCGGCTGGGATTTCGCCGAGGACGAGGTCAGCCGCCCGGATTTCGCGCGGCAGGGCTATGCGCGGGGCGTGCCGATGGGTGGCGATCTCTTCGCGGGCCCCGAGGGCGCGTCGCCGACCTTCATGGTGCGCGCGCTGCGCGATCCCGACGGCGCCAATCTCGACCGGATCCAGATCGTGAAGGGCTGGCTCGACGCGGAGGGCATCCCGCAGGAGAGAATCTGGGACATCGCCTGTGCCGGACGGGAGATCGAGGCGGGGCACTGCGCCGGAGATGTCGGCAGCACGGTGGACATTGCCGATGCTTCCTGGACCAACACGATCGGCGCGGCGGTGCTGGGTGGCCATTGGCAGGACCCGGAATTCGACCCGGCTGCGCGGGCCTTCTACTACGCGCGGGTGATCGAGATCCCGTCGCCGCGCTGGACGGCCTATGATGCGAAATTCTTCGGGATCGAGATGCCGGAAGGAACTTCGATGACGGTGCGGGACCGCGCCTACACCTCGCCGATCTGGTTCACGCCGGGCTAGGGGCGGCCCGCGTCGGGGCGGCCGGATGCCCGCAGTTTGCAGCCGGTCGCAAACAGCCCTGTCTCGCCCTTCGCCCCGAGTTGCCTACGCGGAGAAGCGGACCTTTACCCGAAGACATGGGGCGGCCGTGGTGCGGGACTTTCCGGACTTTCGTGGCACCGCAATCTTTCAGTTCTGCCATGTCTGTAGCGCAATGTGTTCGTCTCAACTGCAAAGCGTGAAATCTGGCGGTCCGGGGGATCAATTCCCCGACGAATGCGATCCAGCTGGGCTGCGTCTGGGCCGGAAGCCGCCCCGCCCCGGCCCGCGCGCAAGCCGCCTGAGCTGCGGCACGGCGACGCTTTTTCCTTGCGCGAACGGCCCCGGCCGGCTATGGGCGCGCTTCATCCGGGCCGACACCCTTGGAGGCGGCCCACTTATCTAGGAGAATTTACGATGGCTGGTGAGATTCCTGATCTCGAAGTCCAGGTTCGCGCGGGGACGGGCAAGGGGGCCGCTCGCGAGGCACGTCGCAACGGCATGGTGCCGGGCGTTGTCTATGGCGGCGAAGCAGAGCCGCAGGCGATCCAGATCCCGTTCAACGTGCTGCTGAAGCGCCTGAAGCAGGGCCGTTTCCTCGCAACGCTCTTCAACATGAAGATCGAAGGCCAGGAAGACGTCCGCGTGATCTGCCGCTCCGTGCAGCGCGACGTGGTCAAGGACCTTCCGACCCATGTCGACTTCATGCGCCTGCGCCGTGCGTCGAAGATCAACCTCTACATCCCGGTCGAGTACATCAACCACGAGGAATGCCCCGGTCTGAAGCGCGGCGGCGTCCTGACCGAGGTCCGTCCGGAAGTCGAGCTGGTCGTCACCGCAGGCGACATCCCCGAGAAGATCGTCATCGACCTTGCAGGCCGCAAGATCGGCGACACGATCCACATCTCGGACGCGCAGCTGCCGGAAGGCGTCAAGCCGACCATCGACCGCGACTTCGTGATCGCGAACATCCAGGCACCGGCCGGTCTCGGCGGCAGCTCCGATGACGAAGAAGAAGAGGCAGCCGCAGAGGAGTGATCCTCCGCGCCTCTGGCGAGTGATCCGAAGGCCTCCGCATCGCGGGGGCCTTCTTGCGTTTCCGCCTGCCGGACAGGCAGGCCGCCGCCGCCCACGCAGACGTGAAGCCCGGACGCCCGGCCCGGCACCCTGTCTTCCAAGGCCCGGCGCGGCCTGCCCGGGCGAGCGGCCCATTTCGCGCAGTTGTGCGGTCTCCGGCGCGCCAGTAAGGCATCCGCGCCAGACCCTTTTCCCACTTTCCCGTGCAGGAGACCCCATGACCGTCCGCCAGCGCCTCGGCGCGTTCCTCGACAGGGCCGCCATCCGCAATTTCATCACCGGAGTGATCCTGTTCAATGCCGTCGTGCTCGGCTTCGAGACCTCGGACCGGGCGATGGAGGCCGCGGGCACGCTGATCGTGGCGCTGGACAAGATCTGCCTCGCGATCTTCGTCATCGAGCTGGCCGCCAAGATCTTCGCGCGCGGCCCGGCCTTCTTCCGCTCGGGCTGGAACCTGTTCGATTTCGTCATCGTCGGCGTCGCGCTGATCCCCTCGGCCCAGGGGCTGTCGGTGCTCAGGGCGATGCGCATCCTGCGGCTGTTCCGCATCGTGTCGGTCGCGCCGACCCTGCGCCGGGTGGTCGAGGGCTTCGTCAGCGCCCTGCCCGGCATGGCCTCGGTCTTCCTGCTGATGGCGCTGATCTTCTACATCGCCGCCGTGATGGCGACGCAGCTCTTCGGCGACACCTTCCCCGAGTGGTTCGGCACGCTGTTCGACTCCGCCTATACCCTGTTCCAGGTGATGACGCTGGAAAGCTGGTCGATGGGCATCGTGCGGCCGGTGATGGAGGTCCATCCCTATGCCTGGGCGTTCTTCGTGCCCTTCATCCTGATGACCACCTTCGCGGTGGTGAACCTGATCGTCGGCCTGATCGTCAACTCGATGCAGGAAGCGCATGCCGAGGAATCGAACGCGGCCACGGCGGATTACCGCGACGAGGTGCTCAAGCGGCTGGAAAGCATCGAGCAGCGCCTGTCCGAACAGGAGCCGGAGCGCCGCCGCGCGTGACCCGCGCGCGCCGCGCCAACGCTGGGAAGGCCTCCGCATCGCGGGGGCCTTTTCTCTGCGCGGATCCAATTTCGGCTCTGGCTCGCTTTCGATGCAAGTGGCGCACGCGCGCTCCCTATCTTTCTGACGCAAGTTCAGGAGGACAAGCGAGATGCCACGATTGAACATGGAAACGCTGCTTCCAGCTGGCCTTGTCGCCGGGAAAGTCGCCGCCGGGGCCGGCCTCATCGAAATCTCCGCACGCGCCGCCGCCGCTTCGGCAAGCTGCCCCTGCTGCGGAAAGCGGTCCCGGCATGTACACAGCCATTGCGTCCGCCAGCTCGCCGACCTGCCTGCGCACGGGCTGGAAGTCCGTGTTCCCGTCATGGCCCGGCGCTTCCGGCGTTGCGCGCCGCGATGCCTCCAGGCGATTTTCCCGGAACGCCTCCGCCCGGAGGCCGCTTGCACCGGCCCCGGGCAGGACAGGCCACCCCGGCAGGGCCGCCGCAGAAGCGGCCGCCGGGACCTTGCCTCCGGCCATGGCCGCCCGCCGCCGCCGCGCTATCTGGAGTGCAAAACGGCACAGGAGCGGCAACAGGAGCGGCAGATGGCGGCAGACGAGCACAGATATCCGGGCGGCGCTTTCCTCCTCCCGCGCCCGGCCCCCGGCCCTTCGGCAGCAGTCTCCGGCGAAGGGGCCTGCGCATGAAGCTGATCCTTGTGCTCGGCGACCAGCTCTCGCCGGACATGGCCGCGCTGAAAGCTGCCGACCGGGAGCGCGACCTGGTGGTGATGGCCGAGGTTGGCGCGGAAACCGGCTATGTGCCGCATCACCCGAAGAAGATCGCCCTGATCCTCGCGGCGATGCGGAAATTCGCCGCCCGGCTCGAGGCCGATGGCTGGCGCGTCGCCTACACCCGGCTCGACGATCCCGGCAATGCCGGCTCGATCCCCGGCGAGCTCCTGCGCCGCGCCTCGGAAACCGGCGCCTCCGAGGTCATCGCGACCGAACCCGGCGAATGGCGGCTGATCGAGGCGCTCGGCGGGCTGCCGCTCGCCGTCACCCTGCTGGAAGATGACCGTTTCATCGCCAGCCATGCCGAATTCGACGCCTGGACCGAGGGGCGCAAGGCGCTCCGGATGGAGTATTTCTACCGCGAGATGCGGCGCAAGACCGGCCTCCTGATGGAGGACGGCCAGCCCGCCGGCGGCAAGTGGAATTTCGACCACGACAACCGCAAGCCCGCCAAGGACGACCTCTTCGCGCCGAAGCCCCTGTGGTTCGAACCGGACGACACTGTCGCCGGGGTGCTGGACCTGGTCGAAGACCGCTTCGGCGGCAATTTCGGCACGCTCCGCCCCTTCGGCCATGCCACCGATCCGGAGCAGGCAGGCCAGGTGCTCGACCGCTTCATCGCCGAGGCGCTGCCGCTGTTCGGCGACTACCAGGACGCGATGCTCTCGGGGAACCGCTTCCTCTACCACTCGCTGGTCTCGGCCTATCTGAATATCGGGCTGCTTGACCCGCTGGAGGTCTGCCGCCGCGCCGAGGCCGCCTGGGCCGAAGGCCATGTTCCGATCAATGCCGCCGAGGGCTTCATCCGCCAGATCGTCGGCTGGCGCGAATATGTCCGCGGCATCTATTTCCGCGGCGGCTCGGACTATGCGCGGCAGAACAAGCTGAACCACCAGCGCAAGCTGCCGGCTCTCTACTGGGGGGCGCCGACCAGGATGAACTGCCTGTCCCATGCCGTGGCCCAGACCCGCGACGAGGCCTATGCCCACCATATCCAGCGGCTGATGATCACCGGGAATTTCGCGCTGATCGCCGGGATAGATCCGGCCGAGGTGCATGAATGGTACCTGTCGGTCTATGTCGATGCCTTCGAATGGGTCGAGGCGCCGAACACGGTGGGCATGAGCCAGTTCGCCGATGGCGGCGTGATCGCTTCGAAGCCCTATGTCTCCTCGGGCAGCTATATCGACCGTATGTCGGACTATTGCGGCGGATGCCACTACCGGGTGAAGGACAAGACAGGCGCACGCGCCTGCCCGTTCAACCTGCTCTACTGGGCCTTTCTCGACCGCCACCGCGACCGGTTCGAGGCCAATCCCCGGATGGCGCAGATGTACCGGACCTGGGACCGGATGGACGCGGCGCATCGCCGGGCCGTGCTCGACGGGGCGCAGGGCTTCCTCGCCGACATGGGCCGCGGCGCGGAGGTGTGACGCGCCTGGCCCGGGCGTGGCTCTGGCAGCCGCAGGGACCGTCGCAAATGGCGTCCCTGGGCCAGGGGCTGCCGGCGTGTCCGCGTGCTCCAATGGCCGCGTTCCCATCCCGGACCGGAGACCGCAGGCAAGCGCCGGATTCCGGATGCGTCCTGGCGCGCCACCGGACAGGCCTGTCGGCAGACCGGGAGTGCCGGACGGCACCTGCGCGTGTCGGACACGCCCCGCCGTCAGTGACCGTGCCTATCCGCCCGTTTCCCGTGTTCTGGCCCGGAAACTTGGGCAATGAGGAGGAGCAGGAGAAACGCCCGGGGCGTGCTTCCCCGCCGAATGGGCTGCCGACGTCGCGGCTGGAGACAAGGTCCGCCAAGCCGATGACCCCGTTGCCGCGTCCGTCGCCGGATGGATCTTTCGCAGCCGGCCGCACTGATGCGGCGTTGTTGCAGAAGTCTGGGTTAGGGCGTGATTCCCCTTTCCCCAGTTGAGTTCAGGCCACGGCGGAGCGATCGCGACCAGCGCCCGGTCACCGCGCGCACCGGCACCGATCCGCGGCAGGGCGCGGTCGAACTCCGCCAGCGCGCGCCGCCCTTCGAGCAGCCCGAGACTGGCTGCAAGGATTTCGCCAGGTAGGGCCGCTTCGATCCCGCGCTCGGGAGCGCGATGGAATGCTGGAACGCCAAGGCGGTGCGGACAATCCTGTGGACGCGCGGCTTCAACGTCGAGCCGGGCGAAGAGAGGCGGCCTTGCCCGTCCCGGCATTTGGACCTATCAAAGCGGCTGTTGCTAGGTCCAGTGCAGGGGGCGTCCATGGTGATCTCCGAGGATCTGTTCTTCCTCGACCCGTCCTTCGACGGCACGCTCCAGAAGCAGCTCCAGCACATCGTGGCCGAGGGCGTGCTGGCGGGGCGCTTCCCGGTGGGGGCCAAGCTGCCCTCGAGCCGCCGCCTGGCGCAGCATCTCGGCGTCAGCCGGATCACCGTGACGCTCGCCTATACCGAGCTGGTGGCGAATGACTATCTCGCCTCGCGCGGCCGCTCGGGCTATTTCGTCTCCGAGACCGCACCGCGGCTGCCGGATTTCGGCGATGCGCCGCAGCGCGAGGACCGGGTCGACTGGTCCGCCCATATCGCCCGCAGCCATGTCCGCGCGGCGCGGGTGGCGCGGCCCGAGGACTGGCGCAGCTATCCCTATCCCTTCATCTACGGCCAGACCGACAAGCGGCTCTTCGATCACGCCAACTGGCGGCAATGCGCGCTGATGGCGCTGGGACAGCGCGATTTCAACGCGCTGACCGAGGATTACTACGACCGCGACGACGCCATGCTGGTCGAGTTCATCGCCCGCCACTCGCTGCCGCGCCGGGGCATCCGCGCGCGCCCCGAGGAAATCCTGGTGACGCTGGGGGCGCAGAACGCGCTGTGGATTGCCAGCCGGGTGCTCCTGGGGCCGGGCCGCCGCGCAGTGCGCGAGGATCCGGGCTATCCGCAGCTCAGGGACATCCTCGGGCAGAGCCGGGCCGAGGTGCGGACCGTGCCGGTCGACGGCCGCGGACTGATCCCCGACGCGGTGCCGAAGGGCGCCGACGTGGTCTTCGCCACGCCCTCGCATCAATGCCCGACCGCCGCGACCATGCCGATGGAGCGGCGGCGCCGCCTGCTGGAGCGCGCCTCGGCCGAGGATTTCCTGGTGGTCGAGGATGACTACGAATTCGAGATGTCCTTCCTCACGCCGCCGACCCCGGCCCTGAAATCGCTCGATCAGGAGGGCCGGGTGATCTATGTCGGCTCTTTCTCGAAATCGCTCTTCCCGGGGCTGCGCCTCGGCTATCTGGTCGGCTCCGAGCCCTTCATCCGCGAGGCCCGCGCACTCAGGGCGCTGATGCTGCGCCACCCGCCCGGCCATATCCAGCGCACTGTCGCGCATTTCCTGTCGCTCGGCCATTACGACGCGCTGATCCGGCGCATGTCCGCCGCCTTCCAGCAGCGCCGCGCCGTCATGGAACAGGCCATTGCCGAACACGGGCTGACGGTTGCGGGCCGCGACGCGCTCGGCGGGTCGAGCCTTTGGATGCAGGCGCCCGGGCATGTCGATACCGAGGCGCTGGCGCTGGAACTGCGCGGCGAAGGCGTGCTGATCGAGCCGGGCGCGGCCTTCTTCGACGATGCGGCGCGGCCGCGGAACTTCTACCGGCTGGCCTATTCCTCGATCTCGCGCTCGGCCATTCCCGAGGGCATCTCCCGGATCGCCCGCGCGATCGGGCGCGGCTGACCGCGCGGGGCTTTCCATGGCCTGCGGGGCTGCCTATGCTGTGGCGCGGAGGAGCCGGATGGAGCGAGAGGCTGGGATGCCGGACAAGGCGGGTGATCTGGGCGAGCATGTCTGGGCCGACGTGCTCAGCGCCGTCGACCGCACCTATGCCGAGCTGATCGAGTACCAGGAGAAGCTCGAGGCGCGGAACAACGAGCTGCAGGTGCTGCAGGATTTCCTGGCTTCGGTGCTCGCCTCGATCAGCGATGTGCTGGTGGTGGTGTCGCGCGACGGGTTGATCGAGGATGCCAGCCGGTCCTTCTGCGATGCGATCGGCCAGAAGATCGGCGCGCTCCGCGGCCAGACCCTGGAAGGCTTCTTCGCCGAACCGGCCCGCAGCCAGGTCGGCGGCGCCATCGCGGCCGCGATCCGCGAGCGCCGCGAGAGCGTGCTGGAGGTCGACCTGGCCGGTGCCGAGGAGCCGGTGCCGCTGGAATTCTCGGTAACTGCGGTCATCAGTTGATTTGTGCAACAGCGCCGTCGAAATGGAAAAATCCCTAAAAGAAAAGTCCGGGCAAAGCCCGGACTTTATTTCAGTTTCTCTTTCCGCCGCAGACAACGAGCAAATTTAGTTTATCCATTCAGCCGCTCGGCCAGACGGTTTGCCCAGGCCGAGATCGTGCCTGCCCCAAGGCAGACGACCATGTCGCCGGGGCGGGCCTGTTCGCGGACAAGGCGCTCCAGGTCGTCCTCGTCCATCACCGCGCGGGCGTGGCGGTGGCCGTGCTGGATCAGCCCTGCGACCAGGCCCTCGCGGGTCGCGCCCTCGATAGGCGCCTCGCCCGCGCCATAGACCTCGGCGATGCCCACCACATCGGCCTCGTTGAAGCAGGTGCAGAAATCGTCGAAGAGCGAGGAGAGGCGCGAATAGCGGTGCGGCTGGTGGACGGCGATGACGCGGGCGCCCGGCTCCACGGACTGGCGGGCGGCCTTGAGCACCGCGGCGATTTCCACCGGGTGGTGGCCGTAATCGTCGATGATCGTCACGCCGTTCGCCTCGCCCACGCGGGTGAAGCGGCGGTTGACGCCGCCGAAATTGGCCAACGCGGCGCGGATGTCCTCGAGCGGCATGCCGAGATAGCGCGCCACCGCAATGGCCGAGAGCGCGTTCGACACGTTGTGGTCACCCGGCATCGGCAGGGTGCAGCCCTCGATCACCTCGCCGTCGGGCAGCGACACGTCGAAATGCGCGACGCCGCGCTCGTAACGCAGCCCGGTGGCGCGGACATCGGCCTGGGCGTTGAAGCCGAAGGTCAGGATGCGGCGGTCGGTGGTGCGGCCGACCAGCGCCTGCACCTCCGGGTGGTCGGTGCAGCAGACCGCGAGGCCGTAGAACGGGATGCCGTGGACGAAATCGTCGAAGCCCTTGCGCAGGTTCTCGACCGTGCCCCAGTGCTCCATGTGCTCGGGATCGATATTCGTCACGATGGCGATGGTCGCGGGCAGGCGGTTGAAGGTGCCGTCGGACTCGTCGGCCTCGACCACCATCCATTCGCCCTGCCCCATGCGCGCGTTCGAGCCATAGGCATGGATGATGCCGCCATTGATCACCGTCGGGTCGATCCCGCCGGCATCGAGCAGCGTCGCCACCATGGTGGTGGTCGTGGTCTTGCCGTGGGTGCCCGCGACGGCGACGTTCGATTTCAGCCGCATCAGCTCGGCCAGCATCTCGGCGCGGCGCACGACCGGCATGCCGCGGCGGCGCGCCTCGTCGAGCTCAGGATTGCCCGGCTTGATCGCGGAGGAGATCACCACCACTTCGGCGCCCTCGAGATTTTCCGCGCGCTGGCCTTCGAAGACCTTGGCGCCGAGCGAGACGAGCCGGTCGGTGATCTTCGAGGTCTTCGCGTCCGAGCCCTGGATCGTGTAGCCGTGATTGAGCAGAACCTCGGCAATGCCGGACATGCCGATTCCGCCGATCCCGACGAAATGGATGGCACCGAGGCCGAGGGGGAGTTTCGTGGCGGCGTGCATGGCGGCCTCCCAGTGTTTCATCTGCTCTTCCTCTTCTTCGTTACTTGTTCTTGGCGACGGATTCGACCAGGGCCGCAAGGCGGGTGGCTGCATCTGGCCGACCGGCGGCCAGAGCGGAAGCGGCCATCTTCACGGCCACGTCCGGCTGTTGCAGGATGGTGACGACCTGCGCCCTTAACGCAGCGGCATCGAACTTTGTTTCCGGGATCATGATCGCCCCGCCGTCCTCGACCAGCGCGCGGGCATTGGCGGTCTGGTGATCGGCGGCGGCGGCGGCAAAGGGGATCAGGATGGCCGGCCGCCCGATCACCGTGATGTCGGCGATCGAGGAGGCGCCCGCCCGGGCGATCGCCAGCTGGCATTCGGCCAGCCGCGCCGGGATGTCGTTGAAGAAATCGCGCACATCGGCCTGCACGCCCGCGCTTTCATAGGCGAAGCGCACCCGGTCGAGATCCTCGGGCCGCGCCTGCTGCGAGACCCGCAGCCGCGCGCGCAGCTCTTCGGGCAGGCCGCAGATCGCCTCGGGAACCACGTCCGAGAGGATGCGCGCGCCCTGGCTGCCGCCGAACACGGTCAGGCTCATCGGGTAGTCGCCGGGCGGGATATAGGGCGCGCCCGCGCGGTCATGGACGACCTGGCGCACCGGGTTGCCGACGGGCTTGCCGGTGGCGCCCTCGGGCAGCTTCGTCCTCTCCCCGCCGGGGAGAGGGCCGGGGTGAGGGGACGCCGGCCGCTCAGCCGCCGTCGGCGCGGCGCATCTCGGCGGTCTCGATCTCCTCGCCGAGCGTGGTGACCATGGCGGTCTCCATCTCCTTGTTCAGCTCCTTGGCGCGCTGCACGTAGCTTTCGTTCTGCGCCACCGGCACGCCCGGCTTCCAGACCTCGGCAAGCTCCAGCATGGCGCGGCGGTCATGCTTGTAGAAGGCGCGCTCGGCCTCGGACGCCTCGTATTCGCTGAGCCCCATGTTCTCCAGCACGTAGCGCGCGGCGCGCAGCGAGGAGTCGAACATCTCGCGCACGATGTCGTCGGCCCCGGCCTGGTAGAGTTCGTAGACATGCACCCGGTCATAGGCGCGGGCGACGATATGCAGGTCGGGCCGCTCCTTGCGGGCATAGGCGACGATCCGGGTCGAGGCATCCTTGTCGTCCATCGCCACGACCAGCACCTTGGCCTTGCCGAGCCCGGCGGCATGCAGAAGTTCGGGCCGGGTCGGGTCGCCGAGGAAGCTCTTGAAGCCGAAGCGGCGCATCAGCCGGATCGTCGCCAGGTCATGGTCCAGAACGACGGCGCGGAAGCCCGACATCTGGATCATCCGGTTCACCACCTGGCCGAAGCGGCCGATGCCCGCGATGATGATCGGGCCCTGCTCGGTGATCTCGTCGGCTTTCGGCGCCTCGCTCTTGTCCTCGCCGACCCGGCTCGAGACATATTCGTAGAGGATGAAGAACAGCGGCGTCAGCAGCATCGACAGCGCGATGATCAGGTAGAGCGTCGGGCCGAGATCGCCGGGCACCACGTCCTGCTGCAGCGCGAAGGCGATCAGCACGAAGCCGAACTCCCCGGCCTGCGCCAGTCCCAGCGTGAACAGCCAGCGGTCGCGGCGGCGCAGCTTGAAGAGCATCGCCAGCGCGAAGAGCACCAGCCCCTTGATCGCCATCACCGCGAAGGTCAGCGCCACGATCCGCACCGGCTCGGCCATCAGCAGGTTGATGTCGATGCCCGCGCCGACGGTGATGAAGAAGAGGCCGAGCAGCAGCCCCTTGAAGGGCGCGATGTCGCTTTCGAGCTCATGGCGGAACTCCGAGCTCGCCAGCACCACGCCCGCGAGGAAGGTGCCGAGCGCGGGCGACAGCCCGACCATGCTCATCAGGAAGGCGATGCCCATCACGATCAGCAGCGCCAGCGCGGTGTTCAGTTCGCGCAGCCGGGCGTTGTGGATGTATTCAAAGATCGGCGCGACCAGATAGAGCCCGGCCAGCACGATGCCGCCGACGATGCCCAGCGTCAGGAGCGTGACCCCCCAGGCGGGCAGCCGGTCGATCATCTCCACCAGCGCCTCGGCATGGTCGTTCGTCGCCAGTTCCTCCAGCGCGCCGGTGCCGCTGCCTGCGCCGACCATGGTGAAGCTGCCGTCGGCGGCGCCGAGCACTGGCAGGGCCAAGAGCGGCAGGAAGGCCAGCATCGGGATCACCGCGATGTCCTGGGTCAGCAGCACCGAGAAGCTCGAGCGGCCCCCGGCGGTCTGCATCAGCCCTTTTTCGGACAGGGTCTGCAGCACGATCGCGGTGGAGGAGAGCGAAAACGCCAAGCCTATCGCCAGCGCCGGGCGCCAGTCGAGCCCCAGCGCCATCGACGCCCCCATGATCAACGCCGCCGAGCCCGCCACCTGCAGCCCGCCGAGCCCGAGGAGCCGGTGGCGCATGTCCCACAGCGCCCGCGGCTCCAGCTCGAGCCCGATCAGGAACAGCATCATCACAACGCCGAATTCGGCGAAATGCTGCAGCTCGCCGACCTCGTTGCCGACCAGCCCCAGGAGCGGCCCGATGCAGAGCCCGGCGGCCAGGTAGCCCAGCACCGACCCCAGTCCCAGGCGCGCGGCGAGGGGCACCGCGACCACGGCGGCTGTCAGGTAGAGGGTGGCCTGAAAGAGAAAGCTCTCCATGATGTCCTGCGGGCTCCGGCTGTCTTCTGCGAGTATAGGCTGCGGCGGCCCCGGACGGGGTCCGAAACATGCTGCCGCGGCATGATGGCATGTCGGGCGCCCGGGCGGAAGCCGCGGGCGCGGCGGCGGGGCGGATCAGCCGCTCGGCATCGCCAGGACTTCGTTGCGCCCCTTCTTCTGGTAGCGCAGCTGGCCCTCGCCGATGGCGACGACCCGCCCGCCGTCCAGCCGGTCGGTGGCGCGGCTCCGCGCGGTGATGGAACGGCGGCTGGAGGAGGCCGCCCAGGTCATCACCGCGGAGATGGGCAGCCCGATCACCGCGTCCCGCACGCAGCAGGCGCTGCTGCCGATCCGCATGCTCGACGCCTTCATGGAGATCGCCCGGGACCTGCCGCTGCGCGAGCTGCGCAGCTCCGCCGAGGCGCAGGCTCTGGTGCTGCGCCAGCCCAAGGGGGTGGTGGCGGCGATCGTGCCGTGGAACGCGCCGCTGATGTCGCTGACCATGAAGATGGGCCCGGCGCTGCTCGCCGGCTGCACTATGATCATCAAGACCTCGCCGGAGACCGCGCTTTCGGGCAATCTGCTGGGGGAGATGATCGCCGAGGCGGGCTTGCCCGAGGGAGTCGTCAGCATCCTGCCTGCCGGGCGCGAGACCAGCGAGTATCTGGCGCTGCATCCGGGCATCGACAAGGTGTCCTTCACCGGCTCGACCGGCGCCGGGCGGCACCTGGCGGCGCGCTGCGGCGAGAGGCTCCGGCCGATCACGCTGGAGCTCGGCGGCAAGTCGGCCGCGCTGATCCTCGACGATGCCGATCTCCCCTCTGTCGTGGCCTCGCTGCGCGTCGGATCGCTGCGCAATTCCGGCCAGGTCTGCAGCCTGAAGACGCGGATTCTCGTCTCCGCCCGCCGCAGGGACGAGACGGTCGACGCGTTGGCGGCGATGATCGGCACCATGCCAGTGGGCGATCCGAACGATCCGGCGACCGAGATCGGGCCGATGGCGACGCGCGCTCAGATGGAGCGGGTCGCGGGCTATATCGGCAAGGGCCTGGACGAGGGCGCCCGCGCGGTTTGCGGCGGCCGCGGACGGCCCGAGGGGCTGGAGCGCGGTTGGTTCGTGCGCCCGACCCTGTTCGACGGGGTCGCTCCGGACGCGACCATCGCGCAGGAGGAGATCTTCGGTCCGGTCCTGTCGGTCATCGGCTATGCGAATGAGGAGGAGGCGGTCGCGATCGCCAACAATTCGCCCTACGGTCTCAACGGTTCGGTTTTCACAGCCGATCCCGGACGCGGGCTGGAGATCGCCGCGCGGATCAAGACCGGGGTGGTGGAGATCAACGGCAGCGGCGTGGGCTTCCGGGCGCCGATCGGCGGGGTGAAGGCTTCGGGCCTCGGCCGCGAAGCGGGAGCCGAAGGGTTCGACCCCTTCTTCGAGCTGAAGAGTGTCGGCCTGCCGCCGGAAAGCGCCGCGGCGCTGGCTGCGGAATGAGGCTGCGGCAGCACTGCCGCGCGGACAGGCGGGAGCAGAGGCGATGACAGCGGGACGCCCGACCCTGCATGCCCGGGTCGAAAGCTGGGAATGCGATTTCAACGGCCATTGGAACACGCGGTTCTACTGCCGCAGCTTCGATGCCGCGCGGTCGGTCCTGGAGGCGCGGAAGGGCAGGGCCCTGCCGGGCATGCCGCCCCCGCGGCGGCGCCATCTGCGCTTCCACCGGGAGCTGACCCAGGGCGATGCGCTGTCGATCCGGTCCTGCCTGGCCGATGGCGGGGCGATTGCCCATGTCATGATCTCGGAAGGAAGGGTGGCGGCCACGGCCCTCGAACAGGCGGGACCGCACATGCCGGACCTGCCCGACCTGCCGCGGGAGCTGGAAGGGCTGGTCCTGCCGCGCGGGCTTGCCGTGCCCGAGGTTGCGCCGTGGCAGGCCGCGCAGAGCGGAGACAGCCTGGCGGAACTCGGCCCAGTCCGCCGCGACGAGCTCGGCGAAGACGGAACGCTTTGCTTCGAGGCACAGATCGCCAGGTTGGCAACCGGGTCCCACCAGCACATGGAAGATGTGGGATTCCGGCGCGACACCGTCCGCAAGACCGGCATCGGCCGCATGCTGGTCGAACTCCGCCACCGGCCGCTGTCGCCCTGCGGCGCCGGAGAGCTCCTCCGGATGGAATCGCGGATCGTGCAGGTCGGCGGAAAGTCCTGGATCAGCGCCCATCTTCTGCGGACCGCTTCCGGACGGCCGGTCGCGGTTTCAGAAACCTGCCTTCTGGCGGTAGACATGAAGGAAAGACGGGCGGCGGCCGTGCCGGAGATGATCCATGCGGCAGTTTCGGCGGACTGAGCGGGCAGGGTTCGGGCGGGCGCTGCTGCCCGCCCTTCCGGGTCACAGGCTGTTTTCCAGCTCCGGGACGGCGTCGAAGAGGTCCGCGACGAAGGATTTCCTGCGGGCCGCGGTCCTGGGTGTCGACCATTTCGCCGACGCCGAGGTCGCGCATCCGGCGCATGCCCGCCGGGGTCTGGATGCGGGTGTCCCGCGCCAGCCGCCCGCCCGGACCTGTCCCGGTTCCGCTCCGTCCGCGCCGCGCCGCGGCCATGCTCACGTCAATCGCCATCCGGCACCTCCTCGAACGCGCATGTTCTGGAGGCGCCATGGTTTCTGCCGGGTTAAGCCGGGGACGGCTTTCAGCCCTTCAGCGCGGCCAGCGCCTGGGCGAGATCCAGCGCGCCGTCATAGAGCGCCCGGCCGGAGATCGCGCCGTCGAGCGTCACGCCGCAATCGCGCAGCGCGATCAGGTCGTCCAGCGAGGAGACGCCGCCGGACGCGATCACCGGGATCGACACGGCGCGGGCCAGCGCGGCGGTCGCTTCGATGTTCGGGCCCTGCATCGCGCCATCGCGGTTGATGTCGGTATAGATGATCGCGGCGATCCCCGCGTCCTCGAAATCCTTTGCCAGATCAGTGACCTGGAGCTCGGTTTCCTCGGCCCAGCCGCGGGTCGCGACCTTGCCGTTGCGGGCGTCGAGCCCGACCGCCACCTGGCCCGGGAACGCCTTGGCGGCCTCGCGCACCAGCGCCGGGTTCTCGACCGCGACGGTGCCGAGGATGACCCGCGCCAGGCCCTTGTCCAGCCAGGTCTCGATCGTCTTCATGTCGCGGATGCCGCCGCCGAGCTGGGCGGGGACCTTGCAGGCCCCGAGGATCGCCTCGACCGGCGCGGCATTGACCGGCTCGCCCGCGAAGGCGCCGTTCAGGTCCACCAGGTGCAGCCATTCGCAGCCCGCCTCGACGAAGGCCCTGGCCTGTGCGGCGGGGTCGTCGCTGAACACGGTGGCCTGGTCCATGTCGCCCTTGAAGAGACGCACGCAGTTGCCGTCCTTCAGGTCGATGGCGGGGTAGAGGATCATGGTCGGTCCCTTTCGTGATTGCCGCGTTCCCATGCCATGTCCGGGCCGCGAAGCCAAGCGACGCGAAGTTCCGCTTGACCGGCGGAGGGCGGGCAGGCGTGCTGGGGGCGGGAGGAGACATCGATGAGATACCTGATCTGCGCGGCCCTGCTGGCTGCGGGGCCGGTCCTTGCCGATCCGGCGGAGGGGCTGTGGCGGACCGAACCGGGACGGGACGGCGCCTTCGGCCATGTCCGCATCGACGCCTGCGGGGCGGCGCTCTGCGGGGTGCTGCAGGCGGCGTTCAATGCCGATGGCAGCCGCCGCGAATCCGGGGCCGTGGGGCAGCCGATCGTCTGGGACATGCGCCCCGAGGGGGGCGGGCGCTATGGCGAGGGCCGGATCTGGGACCCGCAGCGCGACAAGACCTTCCGCTCGAAGATGGTGCTGCATGGCGACGTGCTGGACGTCTCGGGCTGCGTCGGGCCGTTCTGCACGGCCCAGAGCTGGCACCGGCTGCCCTGACCGGGACATGGTTAACCGCGCTGAAAGAGTCGCGGCCGCAGGATGCCCGGAGCCGCAGGATGGCGGCGCGGATAGCGGGGCAAGACAATGGGCATCCTCCGGCGGTTCTTCATCTTCGGGCTGCTGCTGGCGGCCGGGCCTGCGGCGGCCTGGGAAACGGTCGGCATGGCGCGGCTGCTGACCAACGACTTCTTCGGCGACCGGCATGACCGCTGGCATACCCACAGCTACCAGGTGGGCCTGCTGGCCGAGCCGCAACCGGGGCAGTCCGGGCCGGATCTGGTGGAGCTGCGCTTCTCGACCGAGGTTCTGACCCCGGCGAGCCTGCCGGATCCCGCGCCGGACGACCGGCCGCTGGCGGGGGTGATCAGCCTCGGGCTGCATGGCTACATGCTGGGCGAGCGCAACAGCCTGCAATTCGGCGTCGATCTGGTCGGCGTGGGACCCTCGACGGGCTATGACGAGGCGCTGAAGCAGGTCCATCCCTCCGGCGACCGGCCGGGCAACGCGCTTGTCAGCGACCAGATCGGCGACGGGGTGCATCCGACGCTGACCCTCGCGGGCACGCGCATCATGCCGCTGGGCGGGTCCAGCTCGGCGCTGGTCTTCGGCGAAGTCCGTGCCGGGGTGGAAACGCTGGTCCGGCTCGGCGGCGATCTGGTGCTCGGTCCGGCGTCGCGCGGCGCCCTGCCGGTCCGCGACGTGACAACGCGACGGGCGGGAGGTCCAGCTGCGGCGGGTCCGATCCATCCCCGGCGCGGAAGCGAGTGGCCACGGGCCAACTCCGCCAAGCGCGGTGCTCCTGTCCACGGGCGGAACACTGCGGCGGCAGGCTGGGAAATCCGCGACCGTCATGGCGGCGCGCTCGGGGTCGGTTGCGGCACCCCGGCCGGTGCGCCGCATGGCGGCGCTGTTTGAGTGCACATGAATTGGGCGGCTGCCCGGAAACGGGCGCTGCGGCACAGCTTCTGCTTTCCAAACAGGACTTTCCGGCTAGGGTTAACCAAAACCGAATGTCAGGGAGCTTCACCATGGCGAACCTTTTCCTCAACCGCCGCCAGCTTCTGTCCCGCACCGCCGGGGCAGCTGCGCTTGCCGGGATGGCCCCGGGCCTGCTGCGTGCGCAGGGCGCCGCGCTGCCGGTGGCCGCCGCCTATACCGTTCCGGTGGAGCAGAAATGGGTCGGCCGCATCCATATCGCCGCCGAGGCCGCCAAGGCGCGCGGCGACATCACCTACCAGTTCTCGGAGAACGTCTCGAACACCGACTATACCCGGGTGCTGCGGGAATATGCCGAGGGCGGCGCCAAGCTGATCATCGGCGAGGCCTTCGCGGTCGAGCAGGAGGCCCGCGAGGTCGCCGCCGACTATCCCGAGACCGCCTTCCTGATGGGGTCGTCCTTCAAGCCGGACGAGGCGCTGCCGAATTTCGCGGTCTTCGACAACTACATCCAGGATGCCAGCTACCTGACCGGCATCATGGCCGGCGCGATGTCCAAGTCGGCCAATATCGGCATGGTCGGCGGCTTCCCGATCCCCGAGGTCAACCGGCTGATGAACGCCTTCATGGCCGGGGCGCGCGAAATCAATCCCGACATCGCCTTCCAGGTCGCCTTCATCGGCTCGTGGTTCGATCCGCCCAAGGCCAAGGAAACCGCCTTCGCGATGATCGAGAACGGCGCCGACCTGCTCTATGCGGAACGCTTCGGCGTGGCCGATGCGGCGGTGGAGCGTGGCGTGCTGTCGGTCGGCAACGTGGTCAACACCCAGCCCGACTATCCCGACACCGAAATCACCGCGGCGCTGTGGCATTTCGAGCCGACGCTGGACGCGGCCATCGCGGCGGCGGCTGCGGGCGAATTCACCGCCGCCGATTACGGCGTCTACAGCTTCATGGAGCATGGCGGCTGCTCGCTGCCGCCGCTCGGCACTTTCGAGGGCAAGGTGCCCGCCGGGGCGCTGGAGCTGGTGCAGACCCGCACCGCCCAGATCCTCTCGGGCGAATTCACGGTGGAGATCGTCGACAGCGAACCCTCCGCCTGATGTCCGGGAGCCTCCGGCGGGACCGCGCTGCGATCCTGCGGCTTGACGGGATCACCAAGCGGTTCGGTCCCGTCCTCGCCAATGACGGCATCGGCTTCTCGCTTGCCGAGGGCGAGGTGCTGGCGCTTCTGGGCGAGAACGGGGCCGGCAAGACCACCCTGATGAACATCCTTTTCGGCCATTACGTGGCCGACGAGGGGACGGTGCATGTCGCCGGGCAGGAACTGCCGCCCGGCCAGCCCGGCGCGGCGCTGGCCGCGGGCGTCGGCATGGTGCACCAGCATTTCACCCTGGCCGAGAACCTGACCGTGCTCGACAACGTGGTGCTCGGGACAAGGCCGCTGTTCTCGCTCGGCTCCGGCCGCCGAGCGGCGCGGGCGCGGCTGCGGCAGCTGTCGGAGGATTTCGGGCTGGCGGTCGATCCGTCCGCGCGGGTGGCCGACCTGTCGGTGGGCGAGCGCCAGCGCGTGGAGATCCTCAAGGCGCTCTACCGCGATGCCCGCGTGCTGATCCTCGACGAGCCGACCGCGGTGCTGACCCCGCAGGAGGTCGACGCGCTCTTCGCCACGATCCGCAAGGCGGTGGCGAAGGGGCTGGCCGTGGTGTTCATCAGCCACAAGCTGGGCGAGGTGATGGCCGTGGCCGACCGCGTGGTGATCCTGCGCCGCGGCGCCAAGGTCGCCGAGATGAGGACCGCCGAGACTGACCGCCACCGGCTTGCCGAGGCGATGGTCGGTGCCGAGATCGTTCCGCCCGAGGTGCCTGCCGTGACGCCCGGCGCGGTGCTGTTCCGGCTCGACGGCGTCTCCGTCGCCGGCTCGCCCGGGCTGACCACGGCGCTCGGCGACAGCGCCATCGGGGTGCGGGCGCGGCTCGACGGCGGGCTGAACCTCGCCTGGCGCGGCGGATCGCCCGCGCAGATCACGCCGGACAGCTTCCGCATGTTCTTCCGCTTCCTGCCGAGCCTGATCGAGACAAGGCACGAGTTGGGGCTGGAGCTGGGCCGGACCTTCTTCGACGAGGCGCGGATGCCGAAGACTTGGGATCCCTCCGGGCCGTCGCCGATGGAAGCGGAGGAATGGCGCATCTGGAACCCGGCCCCGACGGAACGTCTGCTGGCACGGGCGCGGCAGGCCTGGGCGAAGCGCTTCCCGGATTGCGGCACCATCGAGGCGGCGGACAGCTGGGCCGGCATGATGGATGTCACGCCGGATGCCGTGCCGGTGATCTCGGAAACGCCGATCCCGGGCCTCGTGCTCTCGACCGGCTATTCCGGCCACGGCTTCGGCATCGGCCCGGGGGCAGGGCGGCTGGCGGCCGATCTGGCCAGCGGGACCGCGCCCTGCGTCAATCCCGCCCGGTTCCGCCTCGACCGCTTCGGCAAGGTCGCCGCGCCGAAGCCCCGCGGGCTCGCCGCGGCGTGAGACGCTCAGTAGCCCCGGCGCGCATCGGCGAGGTCGGGGACGCTGCCCTCGGCCTCGAACTGCCTGAGGTTGGCCGCGATGATCTGCCCGCCGGTCGGCGCGTCGATCATCGAGGCGATATGCGGCGTCACGGTGATCTGCGGATGGCTCCAGAACGGGTGGTCCGAGGGCAGCGGCTCGACATGGAAGACATCCAGCGTCGCCTGCGCGACCTGCCCCGAGGCCAGCGCGTCGACCAGGTCCTGGTCCACCAGATGCGGGCCGCGCGCGGCATTGATCACGCAGGCGCCGCGGGCGAGCTTGTTGAACAGCGACGCGTTCAGGATGCCGCGGGTCTCGCCGGTCAGCGGCAGCAGGTTGACGAGGATCTCGGTGCCTTCGAGGAAGGCGTCGAAGCCCTCGGTCCCGGCATGGCAGGTCACGCCCCCGACCTCGCGCGGGCTGCGCGCCCAGCCATGGGTGTCGAAGCCGAGACCCGCGAGCGTCTGTGCCGCGACCTTGCCGAGATTTCCCAGGCCCATGACGCCGACCTTGCGGCGGGTGGCGGGGGGAACGACGATCTGGTTCCACTCGGACTTCGCCTGGCTGGCCAGGATGTCCGGCATGTTGCGGTGGTGCCGCAGCACGTGCAGCGCCACGTATTCGCGCATCCGCTGGGTCAGGTCGGTGCCCACGGTGCGGATGATCGGCACGTCCTGCGGCAGGGCGGCATCAGCCAGCACGTGGTCGATGCCCGCTCCGATCGAGACGATCGCCTTCAGCTTGGGGAACTGCGCCAGGTCGCCGGTCTTCGGACGCCAGACGACGCCGTATTCGATGGCCGAGGGGTCCGAGACGGCATGCATCGGCTCCACCTTCCAGCCGGGCAGCAGCTCTCCGAGCATGTTGCACCAGTCCTGGCTCTTTTCCTCGGAGGGCAGATAGACGGCGACGGTCACGGGCGATCCTTTCACTTCGAAACTCCGGGGAACTCTCCCCGCGGGCGCCCCGGCGGTCAAAGCAGAAATTTTGGCGCGCCGGATAGAAAAGCTTTATGGCAGGGGGCCATGCGATGAACTTCAAGCAGCTCGAGGCGTTCTACTGGCTGACCCGGCTCCGCTCCTTCCAGGCGGTGGCGGACCGGATCGGCCTGACCCAGCCGGCCGTTTCGGCGCGGATCGGCGGACTCGAGGAGGAATTCGGCGTCAAGCTGATCGACCGCGACGCGGCGCGGTTCTGCCTGACCGGGCCGGGCCACGAGGTCGCCGAATTCGCCGAGCGCTTCATGAACATGCAGGAGGCGATGCTGGCGCGGCTGGCGCAGAAGCACCGGAGCCGCTTCGCCATCGGCATTGTCGGCCCGGCCGCACTGACCTGGGGGGCGGTGCTGCGCCGCGAGCTGGCCGAGGCGCTGCCCGAGCTGGTGGCCGAGTTCCACGTCGGCTCGAACATGGAGCTGATGGCCCAGGTCTCGGCGGGCGCGCTCGACATGGCCTTCGTCACCGGCGAGGCGGGGATCGAGCAGGTGCCGGGCAGCTTCGCGGTGCGCACGCGGCTCCGGGGACGGGCGCGCCGAAGGATGCTGCGGCGCCAGCGACGGGCGGCGGCCGCCCGGATTGGGGCGGATCACCGTCGGTCGAGGTCGTCGCCGGGCTCCGCGAACGGGTCGTCGTCTGACATCTGTGCCTCCCTCCTCCGCGCGGGCCTAGCCCTGCCGGATCGCCCAAAGTTCCATGTTCAGCCCCGGATATTCGCCCGAGACATGCACCGCGATGCCCCCCGAGGTCGTCATCTTGCCCCAGTAGGGACTGGCCGCGTCGAGCTGGAAATAGACCCGCCCCGCCTCGTAGGGGATCTGGCGCGGCACCACCGGCAGCGCCGTCAGCTCGATCCCCGGCAGCGCGGAATTGACCAGCGTGCGGATCTCCTCGACCGGGCCGATCTTGGCCTGGCCCGCGAAATGCCGCCGCAGCGTCTCCTCGGCCATGTCGGCCCCGACCGACAGAACGAAGCCCGCCGCGCCGATCAGCTTGCGGTCGGCGATCAGCCCGACCGAGATGCCGTATTTGCGCGGATCGAGCGGGATCGAGACCGCATTGGCCTCGAGCACCGCCGACAGATAGCTGCGCAGCTCGCGGATCACCGCGGCATAGCAGGCGGTCAGGTCGTGATGCTGGTAGGCCAGGAATTGCGGCGGATGGCGGTCGCGCGCCATGAAGGTGGACAGCTCTCCCGCCAGAGAGACGAGGAAGGCATAGAGCCTCTCCGGGTGCAGGTTCTCGACCTGCGTGAAATGCCGGACCACCGGCAGCGCGCGGTTGATCGCCTGCAGGAGCAGGAAGTCCTGGATTTCGGCGGTGGCCTTCACCGTGCCCGACTGGCTCAGCCGTCCAGACAGTGCGGTCATGCGGTGGGTCAGCAGCCCCTCGAGTTCGGTCAGGAAGCCCGAGAGCACCGAGGAGGCGCGGCAATCCATCACCGAGGGCACGAAGCTGCCGTCCAGAAGCACCTCGCTGTCCGGGCGGACCTCGATGATCCGCGCGACCGGGATGCGGACCTTGTCGGACAGGTCGTCGACCGCCAGCCCGAATTGCAGCCGCAGCTTGCCGATCCCGAGCGTCACCGGCGCGCGCGAGGCGCCCATCGTGTCGGTCACCTGCTGCTCGCCGGGGCGCAGCCGCGCCGGGCTGAGTTCCGCGCCCGACATGTCGACCTCCATCGCGCCCTGGCGCCGCGACGGCACGGTCAGGTAGACGATGCAATCCTTGACCTGCGCGGGCACATCCAGCGCCGGCGGATGGTCCTCGGCATCGGGCACGCGGAACAGGCTGCCATCCGGGGTTATCCCGGCGCAGGATTTCACCGCGACCTGGCCGATCTTCAGCGCCTCGCGGTCGATCTCGACCGACGAGACCCCCCAGGCATAGGGCGCGATCCGCTGCGCCAGCCCGGCGACCAGCGCCGCGGTATGGCGGTCCTGCTGCTGGAAATGCTGCGGCTGCAGGAACAGCCCCTCGCTCCACAGAACCCTGCTGTCCCAGGACATCTAGTTTCCCCCGCTCCTGTCTTCTTTCAGCCGCCTCAGCTGCGCCTGGTAGGCCTTCGCGAATTCCCGGGCGAAGAGGTCGTGGAAATCGCTCTCCGCCTGGCCGGCGATCCCGGCATAGAGCTGCTCGTAAGCCTCCCAGTACCGCGCCTTCTTTCCCTTGAACATCGAGCCGAGCCCGCCCGAGGCGGCGATCTTGCCCTCGAGCTGCGCAGGCGACAGTTCGGCCAGAACGCCCTTCAGCGCCGCCTCCATGCCGGTGACCATCGCGACCTGGTGGGCGGCGAGATCGTCGATCGCCTCGCGCGCCGCCTCTTCCGGGTCAAGGAAGCCGCGGGAGGGACGGATCATCCCCTCGACCGCGGTCTCCGGCGTGACCGAGAATTTCAGCGGGTTGTTGCCCTTGGCAGCGATCATCGTGGTCTCGATGCGGAACTCGCTCTTCAGCATGGTGCGCGCCATCAGCGTCTCGCGCAGGCCTTCGACGAGGCTGCGGAACACCCGCCCGACCCGCCCCATCACCGCCGGAGCGTCCGCGCCCGGGATGGCCGCGGCGTCCATGCCCGCCCCTTCGAGGAAGGCCCGCAGCGCCGCGTCCCCGTCGGGGCCGCGCCTCCGCCCAGCCGCCCGGCGGCAGCAGCACCAAGGCAGTCGAACGCGCGGGCGGTTCGGCCACGGGCAGTTCGGTGATGACCGGCCCGGCCAGGGCGGACAGGCCGGACCAGGCCAGGACGGACAGCAGGGCGGCTAGGCGGAATGCCGCGTTCGGATCGCACATCTCGACCGGCCTCCTCGTCCCGGTCCGTCACGGATATCCGCGAGGTCCTGCGATAAGGTGAAGCCGGATGCCGCCGCAGGCGTTTTCCGCGCCCCTGCCGCTCCGGACCCCGGGGAAATGATTCATGGCTGAAGCATTTTCCGAATTTTAATCCTCTGGCCGCAAATTCTCCGGCCATGTCGGCTAGGATATCGCCGGGGGCACTGGACGGATGGAAAATGCGCGCCTGATGCAGCAGGAAGACGCCGCGCGGCGCTGGAATGCCACGATCGCCGGAGGCACGGACCGTTCCGGAACCGTGGTCTTCGCCCATGGCTTCGGCTGTGACCAGCACATCTGGAAGGATGTCGCGCCCGCCTTCGCCGGCCGCTGGCGCGTCGTGCTGTTCGACCATGCTGGCTGCGGACAGGCCGACCGGACGCTCTACGACCGCCACAGGCACGCGCGGCTCGATGGCTATGCCGAGGACCTCGTCTCGCTCCTGCAGGCGCTGGCGCTCGGTCCGGTCCATCTGGTGGCCCATTCGGTTAGCTCGATGATCGGGGCGCTGGCCTCGATCCGGCAGCCGGAGCTCTTCCGCCAGCTCGTCATGATCGGCCCCTCGGCCTGCTATCTCAACAAGGAGGGCTATGACGGAGGGTTCGAGCGCGAGGCGGTCGAAGAGCTGCTGTCCTGCCTCGAGGCCAATTTCGTCGGCTGGGCCAACAGTTTCGCGCCGCTGGCCACCGGTCAGCCGATCGAGGCCGAGGTGACCCGCGGCTTTTCCCGGACGCTCAGCCGCAACGACCCCGAAATCGCCAGCATCTTCGCGCGCACCACGATGATGTCCGACTGCCGCGCGATCCTCGGCGAGGTGCCGGTGCCGGTCCATGTGGTGCAGACCCGCGACGACCTGATCTCGCCGGAGGCCGCGGTGCGCCATGTCCACGAGAACCTGCCGCAGAGCACGCTGCACCGGATGCAGGCCACGGGGCATTGCCCGCATGTCACCCATCCGGCGGAGCTCGTGGCGCTGCTCGCGGACATTCTCGGGCCCGCAGAAGCGTCGGGCCGGCCGGAGGTGACCGGGACCGGAGGATGACTGCTGCCGCCGACCTGCCGCCCCAAGCCCCCTGCGCGCTGGTTTCCACCGATGCGGCGGGCACGATCCTTTCGGCCAGCGTCCGGTTCGCGGACTGGGCCGGCTGCAGCCCGGACGAGCTGGCCGGGCGTGCCCTTGACGGGCTTTTCCAGGGCGGCGGGCGCCTCTATTTCCGGACCTTCATCCTGCCGCAGCTCCTGGTGGCCGGCAGCGTCGGGGCCACGGCGCTTGCCATTGCCGCCGATCCGCCGGTCGACGTCCTCCTGTGCGGGACATTCGCGTCCGAAAGCGGCACCGCCTGGTTGGCGTTCCTGCCTGCCGCGGACCGGCTGCGCCATGAACGCGCGCTGTCGGAGAAGCTGCGCGGGGCCGAGGCGCGGCTGGCCTGGCTCGAACAGATCGAGGCCTTGTCCGGGATCGGGGCCTGGACCTACGCCCCCGCCGATGGCGTGCTGCGCTGGTCGGACCGGGTCTTTTCGCTGCATGGCCTGCCGCAGGGGGCCGCCCCGGATCTGGCCGGGGCGCTGGAATTTCACGCCGATCCGGCAGAGCGCGCCGAGCTTCAGCGGCTCCTCGACCGGGCGGTCCGCGATGGCGAGCCCTTCGAGATCGAGACGCGGCTGCGGGCGGCAGATGGCCGGCTGCGCCGGGTTTGCAGCTATGGAGAGCCGGTCTGGGAACGCGGCGAGGTGGTCCGCATTGCCGGAATCTTCCGGGATGTCACCGCGCAGCGCCATGCCGAAGATGACCGGGACCGGGCGGTCGCGCAGCTCGCGGCGCTGGCGGACAACCTCCCCGGCGCCCTGCTGGGCGTCGAGGCCGGGCCGGGCGGACCGCTCCGCGTCGGCCTTCGCCCGGACCGCCCTCGAGGCGCTGGACCGCTACGGGCCGCCGGTCGTGGTGATTGCCGGACGGGGCCATGTGCGCAGGGACTGGGGCATCCCCGCCGCACTGGCGAGCGCAGCGCCGGAGCTCCGAGTGGCGGCCATCGCGCTATCCGAAAAGGGCGCGGAGGAGCCCTCGGACCGCTTCGACCAGCAGATCGCCACGGACCCGGCGCCACGGGACGACCCCTGCGCCGCCTTCCAGTAGGTATGCAAAATATGCAATTCCGATATGCAATCTGAAGTGGTGACTTAGAGACACCTTACCCTACCATACTACCTGTAACGAGTGTGGAGAGGCTCTGCGGAGTCACTCCTGACGAGTATCCGCGGCAGAGGCGGCCATTGTATCCGGCTCCGTCCTGCCCTTAGATGCCCCCGGGAACCAACTCCCGGGGGACATTCTCAAGATGCTGGCAGGCAAGCGCATTCTCCTGATCATCGGCGGCGGCATCGCCGCCTACAAGGTGCTGGAGCTGATCCGGCTGTGCCGCAAGGCGGGCGCCGCCGTGACGCCCGTGATGACCGGCGCCGCAGCGGAATTCGTGACGCCGCTTTCGGTTTCCGCGCTGGCCGGCGAAGCCGTCCATTCCGAGCTTTTCGACCTCACCTCCGAAGCCGAGATGGGCCACATCCAGCTCAGCCGGGTGGCCGATCTGGTGGTCGTGGCTCCGGCCACGGCGAACCTGATGGCGCGGATGGCCCATGGCATGGCCAACGATCTGGCCACGACCCTGCTCCTGGCCACCGATACGCCCGTGCTGATCGCGCCCGCCATGAATGTCCGGATGTGGGAGCACCCCGCAACGCAGCGCAACCTCGCGGCGCTGGAGGCTGACGGCATCCGCGTGGCAGGACCGGACGCGGGCGAGATGGCCTGCGGCGAATTCGGCCCCGGCCGGATGGCGGAGCCCGGCGCGATCCTCGCCGCGATCTCCGACGCGCTCGGACCGAAGCCGCTTGCGGGCAAGACCGTGCTGGTCACGTCGGGGCCGACCCATGAGCCGATCGACCCGGTGCGCTACATCGCCAACCGGTCTTCCGGCGCGCAGGGTGTCGCGATTGCCGCGGCGCTGGCGGGACTCGGCGCCCATGTGCGCTTCGTGACCGGGCCGGGCGAAGTCCCGCCCCCGCACATGGTCGAAACGATCCGCGTCGAAACCGCGCGCGAAATGCGCGATGCCGCCCTGGCCGCGCTTCCCGCCGATGCCGCGGTCTTCGCCGCCGCGGTGGCCGATTGGCGGGTCGAGAATGCCAGCAGCTCGAAGATGAAGAAGGATGGCTCCGGCCGCGCCCCGGCGCTGAGCTTCGCCGAGAACCCGGACATCCTGAAAACGGTTTCGCAGCTGGCCGAGGACCGTCCCCGGCTGGTGGTCGGTTTCGCTGCGGAGACCGACGACGTGGTGTCCCATGCCACGGCCAAGCGGCTGCGCAAGGGGTGCGACTGGATCCTCGCCAACGACGTCTCGCCTTCCACCGGCATCATGGGCGGCACCGAAAACGCGGTGACGCTGATCACCGCCGCAGGCGCCGAGGACTGGCCGCGCATGGGCAAGGACTCCGTCGCCCGCCGCCTGGCGCTTCGCATCGCCGACGCGCTGGACGGAGATGAACCACCGCAGTGAAACCCGGCTCATGCTTCATTGGATGTCTGATAGTAAGGTTCTCGACCCAGCGCGCCACGAAGACCACGTCCGAAAGCCGTGCTGCGACCGTGTTGCGTAAATGCGGCTGCGGATTCTCTGCGCGAATCCAACATGATAGCGGGCGGCGATGAGCAGACCGTCGAAGCCGACCTACAAGACCACCAAATGGCAAGCGCATCCCCCCGAACTTCGACAGATGGAAACCGGAAATTGGCGTGTTCGCGCGGGCTGGCCTCGGAAAGTCAAAGGGTTGATCGGTCTTCCTTGTTTAAGGTTTTTCGATGCGTCGGTGACCGGCCGGGGTGCCGGGCGGTCCGGTGATCCGCGTTGGAAAACCTCACATGGAGGAAGCCGCGATCGGCCGGGCGATGTCAAGGGCGGCGGGGGCGGAGGCCGCAAGCCGCCGCTGAGCCGCGTCAGCCTCGATCCGGTGCCGCGGGCGCGGCTGCGCCATCGCCACCGCTACCTGTTCTACACCTTCCTGTTCATGGTGGTGCTGCCTACCGCGGCCGCGTTCTACTACCTCTTCGAGCATGCGCAGGACCGCTACGCCTCGAACTCGGCCTTCTTCGTCCACCGCGAGGACACCTCCTCGTCGATCGAGACCGCCTTCGGGCTCTCGGCGCTCGGCGGCGGGACGGGGACCACGCCGGATGCGGACGTGCTCTACCAGTTCATCCAGTCGCAGCGCATGGTCGAGATCGCCGACCGGGAACTCGACCTGCGGGCCATGTTCAGCCCGCCCCACGATGTCGACCCGATCTTCGCGCTCGATCCGGACGCGATGCTCGAGGACATGATCGACTACTGGGGCCGGATGGTGAGCCTGATCCACGAGGGGGATTCCGGGCTGATCACGCTCGAGGTGCAGGCCTTCTCGCCGGAGGATGCGCAGGCCCTGTCGCAGGTGATCCTCGATGCCAGTGCCGACCTGATCAACGAGCTCAGCCGGATCTCCGAGGGCGACTCCATCGACGAGGCGCAGCAGGATCTCGGCATTGCCGAAGAGCGGCTGCGCGAAGCGCGGGTCGCCGTGGCCGAGTTCCGCGGCAGCAGCCAGTTCGTCGATCCTTCGGCGGTCGTTGCCGGCCAGGAAGGCGTGATCTCCGCGCTGGAATCCCGCCTCGCCGAAGAGATGATCGCGCGCGACGCGCTTGTCGGCACGACCACCCGCGAGGATGACCCGCGGCTCGAGCGCGCCGACCGGATGATCGCGGCGATCCGCCAGCGGATCGCGGAAGAGCGCGCCAATGTCGGCAGCGACCAGGCCCCGGCGGTCGGCACCTACGAGGAGCTGCTGGTCGACCGGCAATTCGCCGAGCAGGCCTATACCGCGGCGCTCGGCGCCTATGACGCGGCCGTGGCCGAAGCCCGCCGCAAGAGCCGCTACTTGGCCGTGCATATCGAGCCGACCATGGCGGCCAGCTCGGTCTATCCGCAGCGCATCACGCTGGGGCTGACCTGCCTGGCCTTCTTCACCGTGGTCTGGGGCATCTCCATGCTGGTGCTCATGTCGATCCGCGACCGGCGCTGAGAAGGGCCGAAGGATGTTCGCCCGCCTTCTCTCCGGCCGGACACCGGCGAAGCCCGCCGCGCGCAAGCCCGGGACGCGCTCGCCGTCCGGGCGCGGTTCGGTGCGCTTCGTGTCGCTGTCCAAGAGCTATCCGACCGGGCATGGCGCGCGGAAATACATCATCCGCAACAGCTCGGTGCTGTTTCCCGCCGGGCGCAAGGTGGCGCTCCTCGGCCATAACGGCACCGGCAAGTCGACGATGATGCGGATGATCTCCGGGGCGCAGGACTACGACTCCGGGGAGATCATCCGCAACGGCGCGATCTCCTGGCTGATCGGCTTCAGCGGCGCCTTCCACGCGGACCTGACCGGCGCGCAGAATGCCCGTTTCGTCGCCCGCGTGCATGGCGTGGATACCGACGGCATGGTGGATTTCGTCAGCGAGTTCAGCGAGCTCGGGGATTACCTGCACATGCCGTTCCGCACCTATTCCTCGGGCATGCGCTCGCGGCTGGCCTTCGGGGTCTCGATGGGCGTGCCGTTCGACTGCTATCTCGTCGACGAGGTCACTTCGGTCGGCGACAAGCGGTTCCGCGAGAAATGCGCCGAGGCCTTCCATACCCGGCTGCGGGATTCCAGCGCGATCATGGCCACGCACAACCTGTCCCAGGTCAAGAGCATGTGCGACATGGCGGCGGTGCTGCATGACGGCCAGCTGACGCTCTTCGACGACGTCGAAGAGGGGCTGGCGATCCACAAGTCCAACCAGAGAGACAGCAAGTGACGCAAGCGCCCGTCCTGGTCCTCGGATCGTCCGGCCGTGCCGGGCGGCTGCTGCGCGGTGCCTGGGGCCGGTCCGGCGCGCCGCCCGCGCTGTTCCAGTCGCGTCAGTTGATTTGCGCAACAGCGCCATGTTGCCGAGCCGGGTGCGCTGGCGAACGATCAGGTCACGGGCACGGTGCAGGAACGGCACGCCCTGCTGCCCTTCCGACTTGATCGCGGCGAACCGCGTTCCGCGCCTTTGAACCGGGACGTGCCACGGCTTCGCAGATGGCTTCGGCATCAGCCGCATCGGACGCCCTGTTTGACATGCGGCTTCACGCAACTGGCCGGGATCAAACGACAATCGTGGCCAAGGGCAGGACGTTGCCGCGCCCGGCAAGGGCTGGACCCACACGCCTCCATCCCGGCAAGACACGCTGGCAGGTCCTCGAAGAAGGCCGGACGCTGCGCGCGCCTGATCGTCCGATTGGAAGCGACCTTTCCGGGCGCAGTGATCCCATGGACCTGGGAAACGCTCTTGGCCCGAGCTGCGCCAACTGTTGCAACCTGCATTGGGTGGCTCCTCCCATGGCAGTCACGGCACCTATTGCGGCGCCGGTCGGAGCAGGAGCCAGCCAACCCAACAGGTTCGGGCCGGTTCCGCCAGGTCCGGCCAACCGGAAAACCACGGGCAAAGCCCTGCCATGGCGATTGGAGAATGCGTTCCAGAGCGGCACATGTCGCCGCAGCCATATGTCAGTCCGAATATCGACGGACAGTTACGGCGTTGCCTGAGTGATGACCCCCGGGATTTGCATCACTGCCGTGCAATCTGGGGCGGGCCCAAGCTGGAACGGGCGCCTCTGGCACGTGACTGGCCGAATGCACCAGGCCCCGCATGAAGCGAAGCCCGGCAATCAATGTTCGGGGATGCGCAGCCTGCGCCGCAAGCGCCATGGCGCGATGTCCGGTTCTGCCGGACCTCATTCAATCCAGCGGCCGGGCCTCGTCGATCAGCATGATCGGTATGCCGTTGCGGATCGGAAAGGCCAGCCCCGCGCCCCGCGACACCAGCTCCTGGCGCTCGGCATCATAGGACAGCGTGCCTTGGGTGCAGGGGCAGACCAGCGCCTCCAGCATCCGGCGGTCGACCATCGCCTGCGGCTCGGAAGGCGCGCCGCTCACTGCATCGCCCCCTCGCCCTGGCCGCCGCCGCGCAGCGCGAATTCGATCAGCGTCACCAGCGTCTCGCGCCGGGTCTGCAGCGAGGGCGCCTCCAGCAGGGCCTGCTTGTCCTCCGGATCGAAGGGACACAGCATCGACAGCGAATTGATCAGCAATTCGTTCTCGGCCTCCTTCAGGCTGTCCCAGTCGGTCGACAGGCCGGACTGCTCGAAATAGCGGCCGAGGAGGTCGAGGAAACAGCCGCGGTCGAAACCGGGATCGGTCTCGACGGCCCCCAGGTCGCGGCCGAAGCCCTCCCAGCTGACATCCATGCGCCGGTAGGCGGTGAAGCCCGAGGCCTCGGAGCGGATGCGGAAGCGCGAAATGCCCGAGAGGGTGATCATGTAGCGTCCGTCCTCGGTCTCGGAGAAGCCGGTCACGCGCCCGGCACAGCCGATCGCGTGCAGCCCCTTCTCCTTGCCGCCCGGTGCCTCGCTGGGCTGGATCATGCCGATCAGCCGGTGCGAGGTTTTCAGCGTGTCGTCGAGCATCGCGAGGTAGCGCGGCTCGAAGATATGGAGCGGAAGGCGTGCCCGGGGCAGCAGCAGAGCCCCGGGCAGCGGGAAGACCGGAAGGGTCGAAGGCAGATCGGCAGCGGAGAACATCATCTGATGATAGTCCCCAGCCGCGATCAGGCAAATATCATCGAGGAAAGTTTCCGGCGGCCCTTCTGGGCGATCGGATCGGTCGGCTTCAGCGCCTCGAAGATGGTGAAGAGCTGGGCCTTGGCCGCGCCGTCATTCCATTCGCGGTCGCGGCGGAACAGATCCAGCAGCTCGTCGACGGCGCCCTGCACGTCGCCCGAGGCATGCAGCGCGGTCGCCAGGTCGAACCGGGCCTGGTGGTTCGCCGGATCGGCCTCCACCTGGGCGCGCAGCTCGGCCACGGGACCGGCATCGGCGGCCTGGCGCGCCAGTTCCCGCAGCTATGCCGAGGTGCGCGCGGCGACCGGCGAAATGACCGCTACCGCCAGCGCGATCGGCACCGGCGCGGCCTTCAAGACCCTGACGCCCGGCGTGATTTCCCTGGCGCCGCTGATCGCCGGGGTGGTCGCGCAATCGGCCGCGATCGCCGCCTTCCCGCTCGGCGGCATGGCCGGAGCGTGGTGGTACGGCGTATTTCCGGCGCGGCCCGACCCGCAGCTGATCGCGCTCTGCGCGGTGGCGCTGATCACCGTCTTCGCGCTCGTTTCCACCTTTGCCGGGCTGATCACCGATCCGCTGCAATCGCTTCTCGGCATCCACTGCTGGCGGCTGCGGCGGCTGGTGCGGGCGCTTTCGACGCCCGGCGGCCAGCTCGCCGCCCCCGAACACGGCATGGCGCGGGCCGGCGATCTGGCCGACATGGCGGTCAACCTGAAGCGGTTCTGGACCGGCTGACCGGGCAAAAAAGGTCACAGGGGTTGCCAGACCACCGACTCAGCCCCTATATAAGCCCCACAGAGACGGTCCGGGCGCGCTTCCAGCGGGCGGGACGGTCGCCGGGGCTGGTCCGCGCTTCATGCGCGCGTGTCTCCGGTTCGAAATCAGTCAGGCCAGACTCGTTCACCGGCAGGCGCAAGCCAGCTCCGGGGCGCGTTTCTTTCCTGTCTGGCGTACGATAGTTGAAAGGAGACACCCATGCCCATGAGCGACGAAGAGCTCGAACGCCGTATCGAAGAGCTGAACAACTCCGGGATGACCCTTGCCGCCAAGGCGCTGATGCGCGAGCTGCACTACCGCGCCAAGCGCGCGACGGCCGCCTGAGGCAGCGCCATCTGCGGACCGGACCCGGTCCGGCAGTTTGAGGAAAGGCGGGCAGTTGGCCCGCCTTTTTCCGTTCCGGGCCAGTTTGCCATTCGCTTTCCGGCCCGATCCGGCTAGATCCTGTACCAGTTCCGGGAGGGTCCGATGGCCAATGATCCGCTGTTCCTGCTTGCCGCCGCGGCCTGCCTGGCCGTGCTCGTCATCCTGATGATCGGGGTCGGCGGGTTCTCGCGAGGCGGCGAATTCAACCGCAAGCACGGCAACCGGCTGATGCGCTACCGGCTGATCGCTCAATTCGTGGCAGTGCTTCTGATCCTCCTTTTCGTGGCAATCCGTGGAGGCATCGGAGGCTGATGGTCGTTCTCAACAAGATTTACACCCGCACCGGCGATGGCGGGGATACCGCGCTCGGCAATGGCAGCCGGGTGCCGAAGCATGCGCTGCGGGTCGAGGCCTATGGCACGGTCGACGAGACCAATGCCACGATCGGAATGGCGCGGCTGCATGCCGAAGGCGAGATCGCCGCGCGGCTCTCTGCCATCCAGAACGACCTGTTCGACCTCGGCGCCGATCTCTGCCGTCCCGGCATGGCGAAGGATGCCGAGGCGGACTACCCGCCGCTGCGCATGGTGGCCGCCCAGGTCGACCGGCTAGAAGCCGAGATCGACGCGATGAACGGAGCGCTGGCGCCGTTGAGGTCGTTCGTGCTGCCGGGCGGATCGGCGCTGGCCGCGCATCTGCACCTGTGCCGCACCGTATCGCGCCGTGCCGAGCGCCTGACCGCCGCGCTGGCCGCGGAAGACGAGGTGAATCCGGCCGCGCTCAAGTATCTCAACCGGCTGTCCGACTGGTTCTTCGTCGCCTCGCGCGTTGCCAATGCCAATGGTGCCGAAGACGTGCTGTGGGTTCCCGGCGCCAACCGCTGAGGCCGCGCCCGGGGAATCAAGCTGCGGCGCCCCGCCCGGGCGCCGCTTTTCCGTTAGCGCAATCCCGCCGGAACCTTTCAGAAGCCTTGCGGAATTATGCCGTCCGGGGCGCTGGCGTGACGTTTTGCGGTCCTTCCACGACGAATTTGCGCTGTTTCTCCGCGAACCGGGCCTATAACACGTCTCCGGCGAGCCCGGGTTCGAACCGGGGGAAGAACAGGAGTAGGCCGATGAAGATCCTCGTGCCCGTCAAGCGGGTTAACTGAGCGCCGCCGTGGCGGGGACATGGCCGGGCCCGGCCGCCGCTGCCGAGGTGGAGGGACCGCAGGTCCGCTGGCTGGTCTCGCTCTGGGGCGCGCGGCGCGGCTTCACCGAGGGCGTCGAGGGGCTGAAGGACTACCTGGCGGAGAAGACCGACGGCCGCTTCGAGCTGTCGCTGGAATACGGCGCGGTGCTGTCGGATCCGAAGGAGAATATCGACGGGCTGCAGCTCGGCGCCTTCGAGGCGGCGACGATCTGCCCCTATTACCACCCCGACAAGACGCCTGCCTCGATGGGGATGAGCCTGGCCTTCCTGCCGCTGCCGAGCTTCGAGGCGCAGGTCGCCGCCTATGACGCCTTCCTGGCGCATCCGGCGATCCATGGCGAATGGGCGAAGTGGAACGCGGTGCCGCTGATGTCGGCGCTGATGCCGAATTACGAGGTGATGGGCCGCGGCACGGCGCCCGCGACCGCCGCCGACTGGGAGGGGCTGAGGATCAACGCCTCGGCCGGGCATGCGGTGCTGATGGAGGCGCTCGGCGCGGTGCCCTCGACCATGCCCGCCCCCGATCTCTACAATTCGCTCGAACGCGGCGTGATCGACGGGGTGGCCTATCCCTATACCTATGCCTTCGTCTCCTACCGGTTCCACGAGCTGTCGGACTGGGTCACGGATGGCTGGAACCTCGGCACGATTCAATGCACCGTGGCGGCAAGCCTCGACGCCTGGACCGCGCTGCCGCCGCAATACCAGGAGCTGCTGCGCGAGGCGGTCCCGGCGGCCTATGCCCACCAGATCGAAGCCTATGCCGAGGCCGATGCCGCCAACGAGGAAATCTTCGCCGAGCGCGGCCTCGCCCGCATTCCGGTGACGCCCGAGATCCGCGCGGTGCTGGATGGCGCGGCGCAGCCGAGCTGGCAGGAGTGGATCGAGGACATCACCGCGCGCGGCTATCCCGGGCAGGAGCTCTTCGACCTGATGATCGCCGAAGCGGCCGATGCGCAGCCCGGCCAGTGACCCGGTCCCCGGGCCGCGCGGGGCGCGCGGTCCGGCGCCAGAACGGAGGGAGGCCCGATGCGGCAGATGATAGAAACGGCGGACCGGCTGCTCGGCCGGGTCGAGCGCGCGGCGGCGCTGGTGGCCGGGGTGCTGATCCTCGGGCTGATGGCGCTGGTCTGCGCCGAGGTGCTGGGGCGCGGCCTCTTCAACCACGCGATCCGCGGCTCGATCGACCTGGTGGAGCAGATGATGGTCGCGCTGGTGACGCTGGGCGTGGCCTATTGCCAGAGCCATTTCGGCAATGTCCGCATGACGCTGGTCAGCGACCGCTGCAGCGGCACGGCGAAATGGCTGTCGGAGCTGTTCGCGCTGTCGGTCGCGCTGTTCGTGACGGTGGTGCTGGTCAAGGGCAGCTGGCTGAATTTCCAGCGCGCCTGGACGAATGGCGGGGACACGCCGGAGCTGGGGCTGCCGCTCTGGCCGGGGATCCTGCTGGTGACGCTGTCGCTGGGGCTGCTGGCGCTGCGGCTGGCGCTGCAATGGGCGGAGGCGGCGCGGCTGATGGTGGCGGACCGGGACGGGTCGCGGCTGTTCGGCCATCCCGCCGACGCGATCGAGACAACCCCCTACGAGTGAGGAGCCGGACATGGACCCCATTACCCTCGGCGTGATCGGCATCCTCGTGCTGGTCCTGCTGGTCGTCATCGGCGTGCCGGTGGCCTATGCCTCGGCCTTCACCGGGATCGCGGGGATGATGATCCTGCGCAACCCGACGGTCGCGACCGGGCTGGCGGGCATCGTGCCCCATGCCAATTCCGGGCATTACGCGCTGAGCGTGCTGCCGCTCTTCATCACCATCGGCTTCCTGGCGATGCATGCCGGGATCACCACGGCGGCCTATGACGCGGCGCGCAAATGGGTCGGCCGGGCGCCGGGCGGGCTGGCGACGGCGACGATCTTCGCCTCGGCGGGCTTCGCCGCGGTCTCGGGCGCCTCGACGGCCTCAAGGAGCGCGCGACCAGTTCCTCGGGCAGGCCGCTTTCGGCCGCCGGGGCTTCCTGGGCCTCTTCCAGCGCCTGCTGGATGTCGGCCTCGGCGATCACGATGTTGCTGCGCGCGGCGGCCAGCGCGATGACATGGGCCGGGCGGGCCTGCGGCACGGCGCTGGATCGCACGACGGTGCGGGCGCTGGCGACGGCGTAATTGGGCTTCCGCGGCTTGTCGACCTTGGCGTATTTCGGCGCCTTGCGGAAACCGAGATCCAGCAGCTCCGCCACGCGCTTGTTGCGCGCCGCGGCCGAGGAGCCGCCGAAAACGGTGGCGATGATCCGCACATCGCCGCGCTCCGCCGAGGCCACGAGGTTCGAGCCGGCGGCGTTGGTGTAGCCGGTCTTGATCCCGTCGGCGCCGCGGTAGGAGCTGAGCAGGCGGCGGTTGGTATTGGCCACCGTGGTCACCTTGGCATCCGTGGTGATCCGCGAGAACAGGTTGTAGTACTCGGGATAGTCATAGAACAGGTGGCGCCCTAGGACCGACATGTCGCGCGCGGTCGAGAGGTGGCCGGACTGGGTCAGCCCGTGCGGGTTCTTGAAGGTGGTGTTCCTCATTCCCAGCGCCTTGGCGGTGCGGTTCATCCGCGCCGCGAAGCCCGGAACCGAGCCGCCCACCGCATCCGCGATGGCATGGGCCGCGTCATTGGCGGATTTCACCGCCGCCGCGCGGATCAGGTAGCGCAGCTCGATGGAGCTTCCGGCCTTGAGATAGAGCTTCGATGCCGGTTCGGCCGCGGCCGCCTTGGAAATCCGCACCTTGGTGTCGAGCGAGATTTCGCCGCGCTCCACCGCTTCGAAGGCGACGTAGAGCGTCATCATCTTCGTGAGCGATGCCGGATGCAGCCGCGTGTCCGCGTTCTGCGAATGCAACACTTTCCCGGTTCTTGCGTCCATGACGAGGTCCGCATATTGCCGGGCGGCTGCGGGAGTGGATAAGGATGCGAGTATGACGAGGGGGAGCGCCGCAATCACGGCGGCCCAGCCTGTCCGCTGCCCCAGACGTTTCATTGACGTCACCTGCCTGATTTTTCTGCCGCCGGTTTTCCGGTCGGCTCCTGCCTACGGCAAAAACGCTAGCACAGCCCTAATGTCATGTCAGAGCATTTAGTTGCTTGCAGCTCGGTTTTCATTCCGATGCTGTTTACCGGGCTTTAACGAATCGGGCATCTTGGGGGACGCCCAGTCTGTCCCCTCAAGATGTATGCCGATTTTGCCGGCAGGCTGTTGCAAATGAACATCGCTTTCTCGGTGCCCTGCAGCGTCCTCACTGGAAATTTGCCGCGGGCGGGCTAGGCGGGCCGTCGATTCTGCGCCCTTGCGGAAACTTGCGCCGCGGCTACGATCCGTCCGGCAGGCAGGAAGGATCCCGGAAATGCCGATGCCCAGCGATCCCGGCGGTAGCCCCGGAGCGGAGCGGATCCGCGAGATCCTGCACCGGGTGCCGATCTTTGCCGGGCTCGGCGGCGCCGCGCTTGCCCGGGTGCAGGCCGGGTTCCGCAGGCAGGCCCTGGCGGCCGGGCAGACGCTGTTCGAGAAGGGCGATGCCGGCGACCGGGTCTTCGTGCTGGTGGCGGGCCGCCTCATTGGCCGCGACAGCTCGCCGGGCGGGCGCGACCTCGTGCTCAGCACGATCCGTCCGGGCACGCTGTTCGGCGAGATGGCGGTGCTCGATCACGAGCCGCGCTCGCTGACGGTCCATGCCGAGACCGATTGCCTGCTGCTGCACATGCCGACCCCGGAATTCCGGGCGCTGCTGCTGGCCGAGCCGGTGATCGCGCTCGACCTGGCGACGGAGCTGGCGCGGCGGACGCGGGTGCTCAACGACCAGGTCTTCGGGCTGGTGATGCATGATGTCGAGACCCGGCTCTGCGGGCTCTTGCTGCGGCTCGGGCGCGAGGCCGGGCAGTGCCGCCCGGGCGGCGTGCTCCAGCCTGCGCCCACGCACGAGGGCCGGGCCGGGCTGCCGCCCGAGAGCATCTCGACCGCGCATCCCGCCATGCGGGCCAGGCGCGGCCCGGTCAGGCTGCCTTCCCAGGCGGCGGAGATCACGTCGCGCAGCACGCCGCGCTCCTTGAGCTTCTTGGCCAGCCTGTGGCCCGAGCGGCGCGGCACCGCGTGGAACAGGTTCGGCTGCACCGGGAACAGCCGGGAATGGACGCGCTCCTCGCCGGTATTTCCCGAGAAGACGTGATAGCGGGTGCGGCGGTTGAAGCGGCCGTCGAGCGACGGCACCCGCCAGTCGCGGATCGCGCCGACATGCTCGCGCCAGCGGGTTTCCTCCGGGACGACATGCGGCGCGACGCTGAATTGCGGCACGAAGGCCGCCACCGCCTCGATGTCCAGATGGGCCGCGGCGAGGATCGCGAGGAAGCCGCCCATCGAATTGCCCAGGGCGCAGACTTCGCGCCCCGCCAGATGCGGCCCGAGCCGGTCGCAGAGCGCCGCGAAATCGTAGGCATTGCCCCAGCTGCGCATCAGGTCGCTGATGAAGAAGATGTTGTCGAAGGCATTGCCGGCCGTGAAGAATTCCGGTTCCTGGACCTGCATTCCGCCCATCTGGTTGCCGATGCCGGTGAAGGAAAGCAGGATCCGCTTCTGGCCGGAATCCGGCGGGTCGCGGGCCAGAACCCGCAGCGCATCGCTTTCCTCGATCCGGATCATGGCCTGCCGCCCTCCTGCCCCGGGATACATAGCCGGAACCGGCGGGACCGGACAGGGGCAAGACAGCGGCAAGTGCCCCGACGCGATCAGGATACAGGCTCAGCCCCCGGCAGCGCGCCGCTCGGAAAAGACATGCGGTCTTGCACTGCGGCCGCTGAAGTGCAGGTTTGCCGGCAGTGCCGTCCCATGGCCGGGCTTTGCCCTGCGGGTGCCGCAGGTTCTGCCGGGCCGCCTTTTCCGGCGGCGCCCGTTCGGTCCGGGACGGAGGCTGCGACATGTCCGGCCTCCGCCAGCGGCCGGGCGCGGGCCGTGCCCGTTCCGTGCCCGGACAGGGACTTCGACACTTCCCCTGCCTGTTTGCCCCATGCGCCGATCAAGCTGCGGAGGAGATCCCGTCCGCCGCTCGGGGCATGTCTCCGTCCGGCAGCGGCAGCCCCTCCGCTTCGCTTTCAGCCTGGACCGTTGCCCGGCACGCCAAGCGTCAGCGCGGCATCGGCAGACCCCATCGGCTGCAACCTTGCGCGCAGCTGGCGCGGCGCCCGCAAGCTGCGCGTCGGCACCGAACCGGGGATCGCCCGCCGACCGTCGCCTTGGCCGGTGGCTGCCCTGATCGTCCCCAAAAAAGCCGCCGGCGGCCACGATGCGCCCCGTGACGCCGCCCTGTCCAGCCGTGGGTCATTTCAAGCCGAGCCCGGAAGTCGCCCGCGCATGCCGGCAGGCCGATCCGGACCGGCTGGGCAGATGCCCGCATCCCGGTCGAAAAGGAGCTGTGCCTCAGGCTGGAAATCAGTGCTTGCCGCTCTCCCGCGCCGCCATGCGCCGTTGGCGGGGAGCCTCCGCTGCAGCATCGCGCTCCTTCCCCGCGAAAGCGCACCCTGGCGCGGTTCACGGCGGATCCGGCGCGGCAGGCGAAAAATGGGCGGCGCTCTCTGCACAGCCGCCCGCGCCGCGTCACGCAACTCACTGTCCGGAGCCGCCGGATGCGGAGCGCAAGGCAGGTGCCGATGACCGGCGCCGGGCGACAGCGCCCCGCTCTCCTCGAGGCACTGCGCCGCAAGGTCGGAACGCCAGTCCGTGAATGGCCCTGTGTTGCCCGCATCCGCAGTTGGGCGGAAGCACCGTCACCCGCCTCGCCGACGTTCTCTCAAGGAAGCCCGGGCGGGGAGGGTGACAGGCCCGGCTCGCCGCGGCGCCTGGCGCCGTCCGGCAGACGCTGGGAACGGACCGGCGCGCTCTTGTGCTTGCCAACCCGTTCCGGCGGGCAGCTGCGGACCGGCCAGCGGAGCTGACCGCAAAGCTCTGAGCCGCCCGCAAGCCGATGACCCCAAAAGGCCCCTCCGGGGGCCTTTTCCATGTCGGGAAACGGTGCGGAGCACTGGCACGGATGTTGCGTCATCCCGCAGAAAGAGGAGGTGACAGAACGCCATGGACAGTGGGCACAGCCAGGAATTCCAGGACGGAAACACGGTGCCGGGGCATGAGCTGCCGCGGGTGAAGACGGGGCAGGGCTTCGGCTTCCTGTCGGGGCTGCGGGTGGTCGACCTGACCACCTCGGTCGCAGGCCCCTACGCCACCATGCTGCTTTCCGATTTCGGGGCAGAGGTGATCAAGATCGAGCGCCCGGCCGGGGACGATGCGCGGCAATGGGGCCCGCCCTTTCTCGACGGGCAGGCACTTTGGTTCACATCGGTGAACCGCAACAAGAAGAGCGTCACGATGGATCTGCGCCGCGAGGAGGATCGCGCAGCGCTCGAAGAGCTGGTCGCAGGGGCGGATGTCTTCGTCACCAACCAGCCGCCGGACGTGCAGCGCAAGCTGAAGCTCGACTACGCCCACGTCCGGGCGATGCGCGAGGACATCGTTTTCGTGTCGATCACCGGCTTCGGCCTGCGCGGTCCGCGGGCGGAGCTGACCTGCTACGACCTGATCGCCGAGGGCTATTCCGGCATCATGGACATCACCGGCGCCGCGGGGGGAGCGCCGCAGAAGATCGGCGCGCCGGCCGCGGACATGCTGGCCGGCCAGGACGCGGCGATGGCCACGATGGCGGCGCTGATGGACCGGCAGAAAAGCGGCAAGGGCCACGAGATCGACATCAGCCTGGTCGAGAGCATGACGCGTTTCCTGACTTGCCGGATTTCCTCCTATCTGGGCTCGGGCGAAGTGCCGGTGCGCTCGGGCGGGACCGACAGCGTCATCGCGATCTACCAGCCTTTCGACACGGCGGATGCGCCGATCAATCTCGGGCTCGGCTCGGATGCGATCTGGGCCCGGTTCTGGCAGGCGATGGGCGATCCGGACTATGCCGCGCGGCCCGAATTCGCGACCAATGCCACGCGCCGGGAGGCTCGCGCCGAAATCGTGGCGCATATCCAGGAGCTGTTGCGGACGAAGACCCGGGCGGAATGGCTGGAGATCTTTGCCGCTGCGCGGGTGCCGGCCGGTCCGATCAACCGGGTCGACGAGGTGGCGGGCGATCCCGAGCTGCAGGCGCGGGGGCTGTTCTATGCCGCCGAGGACGAGGCGGGCCGCGTGGTGCCGCAGATCGGGCTCGGCATCCAGATCGACGGCCAGCCCGCGCTGCCGCGCAGCCTGCCGCCGCTTCTGGGCGAGCATAACGAAGAGCTCCTCAAACGCTCCTGACCGATGTCCCGCCGCCCCGGATCCAGGGCGGCGGTGCGCTCAGCTGCGGTCCATCACCGCCGCGACATCCTCCAGCGACAGGCCGAATGGCTCGAGCCCCGCGCGCTCCTGCTGCAGCATCAGCACCGATTGCGCATCGCGCCCGCCCCAGCCGCGGTTCAGCGCCTCGGTCATGTCTTCCAGCGCCATCTGCGACAGCCGCGCGGGCACGCCGGCCTCGCGGGCCATCTCGACGGCCAGCTTGACGTCCTTGTGCAGGAGCTGCAGCTGGAAATGCGGCGGGTCGAGGTTCTCGGGCAGCCAGCGGCGCTGGATGCTGTCGAAGGACCGCGCCCGCCCTGTCGCCCCGGCGCGCAGCGCTTCGTAGAGGTCGAGCGGGTCCATCCCGGCCTTGACGCCGATGGTCATGCCTTCCGCGATCGACTGCATCATCACCGTCGAGACCAGGTTGTGCACGAGCTTGGCTATCGATCCGGCGCCGATTTCCCCGACATGGCGGGCCTGGTCGGCGATCGCCGACAGAACCGGCTGGGCTGCGTCGAAGGCCGCGCGGTCGCCGCCGATCCAGATCGCCAGCTTGCCGCTTGCCGCGCCCGCCGGGCCGCCCGAGACCGGCGCATCGAGAAACTCGCTTTCTCGAAGATATCGGCCATGCGCTGAAGACCCCGCTCGCGGTGGCGCGCGGCAGCGTCGAGGTGCTGGCCCCGCCCGGCAGCCCGCCCGATCCGCGGCTTGCCCGTGCACTGTCGGCGCTCGATGCCGTGACCGAGCGGCTCTCGGCGCTATCCAAGCTGGCGCAGTCGGAGGATGGGCGTCTGTTGGGGCGGCGCGAACAGGTCGAGCTGTCGGAATTCCTCGATGGCCGGATCGCGGCACTGCGCATCCTGCCCGGCGGCGAGCGTTTCCGGCTGGCGTCGGATCTGGAGGCGCCGCTGGAACTGGCCTGCGACCGCGAGGAACTGGAACGGCTGATGGACGCTGTGCTGGAAAACGCGCTGGAACATGCCGCCGATGCCGGACCGGTGGAAGTGCATCTGGCGCAGGAGGACGGGATGGCGGTAGTCACCGTCGCCGATCGCGGCCCGGGTCTGGCAGGCAGCCTGCCGCTCGGCCGCGGGACCGGCGGGCGCGGGATCGGGCTTGCCATGGCGCGGCAGATTGCCGAGGAGATGGGCGGCAGCATCGCGCTGGCCGATCGCGGGGAGGGCGGTCTCAGCGTGACGATCCGGCTGCCTGCGGAGGGAGGACAGGATGGACATCTTGGTGGTCGAGGACGACCCGGATCTGGGGGACCTGCTGTGCGACACGCTGCGTGGCGCGGGGCATGAAGTGCAGCTCTGCCGCGACGGCGAGAGCGGGCTCGAGGCCGCGGCCGAGCCCGGCCGGGCGGCAGTGGTGCTCGACGTCATGCTGCCGGGCTTCAGCGGTTTCGAGATCTGCCAGCGGCTGCGCGAACAGGCAGTCACGACGCCGGTGATGATGCTGACCTGCCGCGATGGCGAGGCCGACATCGTGCGCGGGCTGCGGCTCGGCGCCGACGACTACATGGCCAAGCCCTTCTCGACGGCGGAATTCCTGGCGCGGATCGACGCGCTGATCCGGCGGGCGGGCAGCTATGCGCGCGCGGCGCCGCTGGCGGCGGGGCCGGTTTTGCTGGACCTCGGGGCGCGGAGCGCGGCCTGCAACGGCAGGGAACTGTCGCTGACCCAGCGGGAATTCGAGCTGCTCGCCTATCTCGTGCGCAATGCCCGCCGCGCCGTCAGCCGCGACGAGTTGCTGGCGCAGGTCTGGAACGACGACGGTACGCACACGACCAATGTGGTCGATGTCTACGCCGGATACCTGCGCCGCAAGCTGGCGGCGGCGGGGGCGCCGGACCTCCTGCGCACGGTGCGCGGTTTCGGCTTCCGGATCGCCGCCGGCGTTTGAGCGCCGGGGTTAAGACCAAGGTCTAGGACACTCTCAGAGTTCTCTCAGGTTCCGCTCAGGCGGGTCTCAGAAAGTCCCGCTAGTGTGGCTCCTGCAAGGCGGGCCGCAAGCCCGCGGGAGGAGGACGGAACATGGGACAGCTGCCCCCCTGCTGCAGGAATTGCGGCACGGCACCGGTCGACGGACCTCCTCCGGTTGCGGATCGACAGCTCGCAGGACGGGCCTCCTCAAGCGCCCCTCCTGCAGACAGCGGCGGCCCCGGTCCCGGCAGCTCCCAGGCCGGCCGGGGCCGCTCCCGGTCATTCCGCACCACCCGACAGGCCACATCCGAGGAGGAGAAACCCGATGAAACACCTGATCCTGGCCGCGGCAGCGGCGCTTGCCGCCGGTCCGGCCCTGGCCGAGGACGTGCCGCAGGAAACGGTCGATGCGATCATGGCAAAGCTGGCGGAAATGAACTGCCAGATGGACGCCAGTGACATCGAGATGGAGGACGAGGGCTACGACCTCGACGACGTGATCTGCGAGGGCGGCAACCAGTTCGACATCATGCTCGACAAGGAGCTCAACGAAACTGGCCGCCGCGCCGAGTGATCCGGAACGGCCCGGAAAGGCAAATGCCCTGCCGGATCAGGGTTCCGCTGCCATTTCAAAGGAGGAGAGATGAGGCGAGTGTTCCTGACGGCCGGCCTCCGGCCGGTTGCGCAGCCGGGTCCAGAGCGTGTCGGAGGTCAGCGGATCCACCTCGCCGAGCCCGGGCAGCGGCGGCAGGACCGGCGCGGCGCCCGTTGCGATGATGATCGCGCGGCTGGCCAGGCGCCGGGACGTGCCGTCATGGCCCGCAATCTCGACCGTCCAGGGATCGGCGATCCGGGCATGCCCCTTGATCACCTCGACCCCCAGGCCCTCGTAGCGTTCGGCGCTGTCATGCGGCGCGATGGCGGCGATGGCGCCATGCACCCGCTCCATCACCCGGTCGAAGGGAATGGCCGGCGGCGTGTCGGACAGCCCCCACTCCGACGCGTGGCGCATCTGGCGGGCCAGGGCCGCGCTGCGGATCAGGGCCTTCGACGGAACGCAGCCGTAATTCAGGCAATCGCCGCCCATGTCGCCGGCCTCGACCAGCGTGACCCGCGCCTTGACGGCAGCCGCGACATAGGCCGAGACCAGCCCCGCCGCCCCCGCGCCGATCACGACCAGGTTGCGGTCGAACCGCTTCGGCCGGGTCCAGCCCGCATAGATCCGGCGCCGGCGCCAGAGGCCGAGGGCCCCGCGCGCGGCCCAGGGAAACAGCGCCAGAGCGGCGAAGGAGGCCAGCACCGGGGCGGAGACGATGCCCGAAAGGCTGTCGAGCGCGGCCAGCTGCGTGCCCGCATTGACGTAGACCGCCGTCCCCGCCAGCATCCCGGCCTGGCTGACCCAGTAGAAGGTCCAGGCCCGGACCGGCGCCAGCCCCATCAGCAGGTTCAGCGCGAAGAACGGCACGACCGGGATCAATCTCAGCGAGAAGAGGTAGAAGGCGCCGTCGCGCGCCAGCCCGGCCTCGAGCCCGGCCGCGCGTCCGCCGAGCTTGGCGCGCACCCAGTCCCGGGCCAGGTAGCGCGCCGCCAGGAAAGCCAGCGTGGCACCGGCGGCCGAGGCGAAGGAGACGAGCACCAGCCCCTGCCAGAAACCGAAGAGCGCCCCGGCGGCGAGCGTCATCCAGACCGCAAGCGGCAGCGAAAGCGCGGTGACTGCCACATAGGCCAGCGCGAACAATGCTGCCGTCGCCCCCGGGCGGGCCGCGCGGAGGGCGGCGATTCCGTCGAGCTGCGCCCGCAGGGTCGCGAGATCAAGCTCCTGCCCGCGCAGGAGCCAGAGCAGGACGGCAACGCTCCCGGCGAGCAGGAGAAGGAGAAAAGGCTTCGTCATTCGCGCATTCCTTGCGGGCCGGTCCGGAGGACCGGAGCGGGCGGCCCTGGCTCAGGGCAGGTGGCCGCGCCCCGGCACCGCGTGCCGGGATCGGGAGTTTTCGGGCTGCGGGTCCCGGAGGTCCGGCGCACGGCCGAGGCTGGCAGGCCGGGCGATGCGGCGGACTTGCGGGACCGCGTGTCGGCGAACCGATGCATCGGTCGTACCGGGCCGGGGCTGCAATCTCAAATGACGCGGAATTACATGGCCGTCAGATATGCTACAGCCCGGGTTACCCACCTTCGCCGCGGCGGCACGGCAATCTCCGTCCGGCTCCGCGGCCGTTTTTTGCCCGGCAGCGACGCCTGCACCGGACCTGCTGCGGCATGCCGGCACTCCTGTCCCAGGCAGCGGCGGCCTGCGGGGGCGCAAGCGGGCTCAGCGCTTGCGGAAGGCGGCCGCCTTGGCCCGGTTCCCGCAGACCTCCATCGAGCACCACCGGCGCCTGTGGTTCTTGCTGACATCCAGGAAGTACAGCGTGCAGGACGGCCCTTCGCAATTCCTGACATGGCGGAAATCCGCCTCGCCGACCAGGCGGGCCGCGGCCTCGGCGATCCGGATGACGAGGTCCTGCGGCCCGGCGAGCGGGGTCCGGTCCGCCAGGACGAAAGGTCGGCGGCGCGCGGCCTCCGGAATTGGCGCGGGCTCGAGCTGCAGGTAGCGGCGCTTGCCCGCCCAGGGCCCCGCAAACCGCCGCAGATGCCCGCTCCGCCCTCCGCGGCATGGCACCGCGCGAGTGCGGCAGCCAGTCCGCCTCCCGGATCACAAGCCCATCCGGAAGAACGCGCCTCACGGCCCGATCACCGGCCCGCCCAGCCGCCCGCACCGGACCGGCATGCCCGGACAGCAGCCTTCGCCACGCTCCCGTCTGTCTGCAATCATGCTCCGGCCCGCACGGGCCTCCCCCGCCGGAGACCGGAAACAGGCAACTGCACGTCATGGCGCCCCGGCGCGGCAGAACGACGACCGGCGCGGATGCAGCGGCGATGCGATGACGCCCAGCCAACCTCGCGAGGGGCCATGCCCTCCCCCGGAGACCTTCAGCCCGGGCCAAGGGCCACATCCAAAAGAAAGGGTGCCAGCGAGAGCGGAGCAGACACAAGCGGGCACCGATCGCATCGGTTTGCAGCGCAGCGCCAGCCCTCGAGGCCGCCGAACATGCAGCCGATCCGCTGTCCGCGCCTGTCCGTCCGGAACTGCCGCCTTGCGGCACCGCCGCGACGGGATGCAGGTCCGAATGGCGGGCGCGTCCAAGACGTTGCGGGTCCAGCCGGCCTTCGCCATGCCCCCGGACCGATCGGCCGCATGGCTCACGGGCCGTGATCCGCCGCCCTGCGCCGGGGCAGCGGCCTTGCCGCCATTCATCTTCTGCCGGCAGGGCCGCGCGCAGCACTGTCCCGAGAGGAGGGCAGCGCCAGGCAGAAGCTGAGCGGCCTCCCGAGAAGGCCTGTGGCGGCATGCCGTTTCGAGCCCATGCCGACCGGCGGGCCCGGAGAAAGATCGCCCGCATCCTGACAGTCTTCGCATATTGGCCTTCCGGGCCGGGCCGTCCATGATCCGGGCCAGGACGCCGATCCGGCGCCAGGGGGTGTGCAAGGTCCTGCCCGGGCGATGCTCTGCGGGCGCGTCGCGCCAGCGCAAGCTTTGCGATCGATCAGGACAATGCCGCCACGCACGCCCCGGCCATCGACCCGCCGACAGCCGCCCAACTTCGGGGGACCGGAGAGTCGGCAAACGATCCGGGGGACGGTTCCGCGCGGAAATGCGAACGCTTCCACTGGCTCACGCAATCTGGCTCCGGCCCACACCCCGGCCAGATTAGTCTTTGGACTACAGAACCATGGAAGTTGCGCCAAACGTTCCAGCCTCCCATTCTCGCCCATTGGGCCCCACCAGCCGCCACGGCGAATTGAAGCCAGAGCGGCCCCGGCTTGCCCGCAAGGCCGGAGGATGGACGCATGAGACCGACGGAACGGACACTGCGCGCCAAACTCCCCCGAGCGGGTGGAGCTGTCGGACGACGAGGTGAAGGGGCTTGCGATCCTTCGATACCGGAGGGAAGCCGGATGGGGGATCCGGCGCGTGCTGCCGTGCGCCCCCCCCCAAATGCACCGCCGTCGGCACTTGGCCCGGCATGGGCGCCGGAGAAGCGCGGGACCAGGCGCGCGCCGCAATCGCTGCGGTTCCGGTCCCTAGCATTCGTGCGATGCTGGAAGGAAGAGAGCAAGCCCATGGGCACCTGCGGCCCACCAGCCAGAGGGATTCAGGCGTGCGATACGTCTTCAGGCCGCTGCTGGAGAAGGACGCAAGCATGCTGAATGCGCCCGGCTGCCTTAGGGTGGCCGACAAGCCTCCTGCGCGTGGCAACGCCAGCCGAACTCTGCGTGACCTGCCCGCCATGCTCCGCTGGGCGGCAACCCGCGACTTGGCGCCCGACGGCGTGTTGCAGAACGTGAAGCTGCAACACGGCGGCCAGCGGGATCACGTCCCGACCATCGAGGAGATACGCTTGGCGTGGCGCATTCAGGCGCCAGCGATAATGTCCGAGGTGCTGGTGTAATTTCGACGCCGCTGAGTTGCCGCCGCCAAGCGGGTGACGGCCGGGGCCTGCGGATCGGGATAGGAAAGGAGCTCGGCCGCAGCCGCGACGCGCAGGCTGCCCGCGGGGGCCGAGGTCTCGCCGGAGGCAGGCAGCGCGGCGAGCAAGGCTGGAAGGAGGGCTGTCAGATGGCGCATGGGGCAGCTCCGCTTGGCAGGGCCCGGTGCCGGACCGGGGCTAGTTGGCATATTCGCTGAAGACGGTGACGCTGCCATCCGGTTCGGACCGGCAGGTATGGCGCGCACCGCCCGCGTCGAGGATCAGGATCGGCCCGCCGCCGGTCTGCAGGCTGTCGGCCACCGGGATGCGCGATTGCGGCAGCCCGGTCAGCCGCGCAGTTTGCGCGATGCAGGGCGCGCGCATCGCCGCGAATTCCCCGGGCGTCCCCGAGAGGCCGGAACTGCCGGGACCCGGTTCCCCGGCGACGCAAGCAGCGAGGACCAGCGCGAGCGGCACGAGCCGGATCAGGGAATGCAACATCAGCAGCCCTCCGCGGGCGGCAGGGCGGCGCCGGAAAGGCGGCTGTCCGGGGCGCCGATCCGCGCACATGTGCCGGTCTCCCGGCCGATCCGGCAAGCGGCGTCGGGTGACAGCAACGCAGCCACGGCGGCAGGCCTGAAGCAACGGGTCATGGACATCTCCTTGCGCCAATCCAAACGAGGCTCTCGGCTTGCCGGTCGATCCCTCACAGCCGTGCTCACTCCCGGCCCGGAGGATGGAAGAAACATTGTGAAGCGTTAATGCGACACATGTTCCAGTTTGAATTGAAATGTGGCGATCTATGCTGGATTTGTTCATTCAACGGACTCAAAGGAGCTTGCCTTGATCCGCAGCACCCAGACCCGCCGCCGCGGGCGCATCGCCGGACTTGCCGCCATCCTCCTGCCACTGGCCGCCTGCGGCGTCACCGGAGATACCGGTGCGGTCCGCAAGGCAGGCGAGCTTGCGGTTGCCTGCCGCCCGGATGCCGCTCTGGCGGAACTCGCCAGAGCCGAAGCGTCCGGCGGCATGGCTGCGGAATTCGCGGCGCTGGAGAAGGTCGCGATCCTTCAGGAGGCTGGCCGCACGGTACAGGCGGAGGCGGCGCTGAACGCATGGAATGCGCGTGAATTCGTCGATCCCGCGGACGCGGCTGAGACCCGCACGGCCTTGGACGACACCGTGCAGGAGATCCGCGACAGGCGCGAGAAGGCCACCGGATCCCGCAGCTGCCCGTGAGCGGTGAAAGCCGCATGCAAATCGGCAGACAGAAAGCAGAGTCGGCAATTGCCGATCGGAACGGGACCAAATTGCTCTGCTGAGTGAATGTCGAAATCCGGAAATCCGCCGCGGCACGGAGATCGAAGTCATGAAGTCCAGCGACGGCATTCCCTGCGTGAAGCCCGAATTTCCAGTGGCAGGCGAGCGACCGTTTTATGCGCTCTTCGCCAGCAAGGGCGGCAACGATGAACGGCCGGACTTGATCGGCGCGGCCAGGTCGGCGCCCACCACGCTCTGCCCGCCGTGACCGACCGCTTTCGCAGTTCCAACGCTTGGGCTTCGCCGCGGTGCCGCAAGTCCGCTTCACTAGGCCGGTCGCAGTGGGCCGCGCCAGCCCGGCGCTGACGCGACAGGTCGGAAAGGGCTGCCAGGGGGCGCTCGGGGCGTCAGGCGCGACCGGCAGGTTCCGCCCTTTCGGCCCGGCATGGTGACAGCTGTGAACCATCGGCACGATGGCCAAGCTGCCGCGCCGCCGCAAGGCCGGAGCGAGCCCCTATTCGGTCGCCCGATGAGAGGTCGTGAGAGGCAGCTTCTCCTTCGGCTGCAAACGCGAAAAGACCTTTTTGGTTTTGCCTTGGGGTTCTGTGGCCTTGTTGCGCAAATCGAGGGGATTCATCTTGAACGCGTCAAGCAACGAGGGTGATGGCCGGTCGCTGACCGATATCTTGAAAGGAAGAGCCAAAAACCCGCGTATTGATACTCTCGAGAAGATCGCCGTGGCTTGTGAAGTTACCATATTCAGTTTGGTCACGTTACCGACTGCCGCACGCGAACTGGACGATTTGTTGCGTTACTTTTCGATGTTCTCGGAGAAAGAGCAAAGGCTCTTGGTAGCCACCGCGCGTGCTTGGACAGAAGTGCGCGAGGCTTGATCGTTTGGCCAAAGTGCGTACGCTTATTCGCTAGCCTATCTTAGGCGCGACGAAGGGCGTCTTCTTCGTTCTTGAGCGGCATCTCTTGCGTTCGGGCGCCTCGGCCTTCGGACCATAATTTTCCCTTCACGCATCCGTGAGCCTGCATCCGTCTGCATCTCCGTCTCCGTATCCTTGCCCGTAACGGCGCCACGGCGCTGCAAACGAGGAGACCACCGATGCTGAAAATCACCGCCGCCGCCCTGCTGCTTGCCGCTCCCGCCGCCTTCGCCGAGTCCCACGGGATGGCCGCGGGCGTCATGGCCGAAGACCAGAGCGTCGCCAACGGCGTGGTCAGCGCCTCGCATGTGATGGCGCCGGAGAACGGCTGGTTGGTGGTGCACCGCACCGACGCCGCCATGAAGCCCGGCCCGGTGGTCGGGCATGCGCCGCTCCGGGGCGGCGACAACATCGATGTGGCCGCGATCCTCACCGAAGAGGTCGCGCCGGGCGAGATGCTGATGCTGATGGTGCATTCCGAGGCGGGCGGCATGGCGACCGGAGATTTCGAATACACGCTGGGCGCGGCCGAGGACGGTCCGATCAAGCCCGGCGGCGAGCTGGTGATGACGGTCATCACCGCGGAATGAGGCCGCAGCTCCGCCCGGCTACCTTTCCCTCCCGGCGGGGCGACGGTTTCAGCGGTCCGTGAGGATCGCCTTTCCGGACCCGGAGCGTCCCCGCCCGGGTCCGGTGCTGCCCGGCAAAGTGCGTCAACCGCCGGGCAGCTCTTTGCGGAGCGCCGCCGGCGCCCCCGCGGCTCAGATGGCCGCCAGCAGGCCCTCGCCGGCCGAGATCTCGCAGGTGCCGGGGCTTTCCTCGAGGTGCAGCGTGGTGACCACCCCGTCCTCGACCAGCATCGCGTAGCGCTTCGAGCGGCCGATCAGCCCGGCCGGCGGTGCGGTGAAGTCGAGGCCGAGCGCCTTGGTGAAGCTGCCGTCGGCATCGCCCAGCATGGTGATCCCGGCGGCTTCTGCGCCGGTCGCCTCGCCCCAGGCCTTCATCACGAACGGGTCGTTGACCGAGACGCAGATGATCTCGTCGACGCCCTTTTCCGCGAACCCGTCCTTGGTGCGGATGAACGACGGCACATGCGCCGAGCTGCAGGTCGGGGTGTAGGCGCCCGGAACCGCGAAGATCACCACCTTGCGGCCCTTGGTCAGCGTGCCGATCTCGACCGCCTCGGGACCGGCGTCCCCCATTTTGACGAGCGTGCCCGCGGGAAGGGCCTGTCCGGCTTCGATGGTCATGGTGCGCATCCTTCTCATGTTTGCGTCCTGTCCGCGGACAGTTATAGGGGCGCAAACCGCCCGCGCCAGATCCTTTCCCGCGCGGCCAGAGAAAAGGCGAGACCCATGCGCATCATTGCCGGACGCTGGCGCGGCCGCGCCCTGACCCCGGTCGGCAAGGGCGATCCCGGCCACCAGCTGCGCCCCACCACCGACCGGGTGCGCGAGAGCCTGTTCAACGTCATCGAGGGCGGTCGGTTCGGCGATCCGGTCGACGGCGCGCGGGTGCTCGACCTCTTTGCCGGGACCGGGGCGCTGGGACTGGAGGCGCTCAGCCGCGGCGCCGCAGCCCCCGCACCGCTTCGCCTGCCCCGCTGCGGCAGGTGCGCCCGCAGCACTGTCGCGACCGCGACGGCCCCGGGATTACTGAACGCTGCGGAGCCGCCGGACAGGGGCCGGATCGGACCGGCGCAATTCGTGCAGGAGCTTGCAGCACCAGGCCGGATGCCCATCGCCGGCACCGCGCAGCGGCAGCGGCGCTTCGGATTCGAGATCCTTCCGGACCCAGCACAGCTTGCGCAGCTCCGCAATCATGTGCGACAGCCCGCCGACGCCCAGCCTCTCCGCCCGCTCAAGCGCCCGCACCAGTTCGACCGGCTCGGGATGCCAGGGCGAAAGCCGCTGCACCCGCGCCTTCGAGCCTCCGGCCCATTCCAGCGCACGGGCGAGCATCAGACGGATCGCGGGGATCTCGGCCATCGGCTGGCCGAGCAGCTCAAGCAGCACGAGCGTGTTGACATTCGCGGTCACATCGACCGGGTTCCCGAGCAAGTCGGGCACCAGCCAGCTGCCGAAGACATCATAGTCATGCCAGGGCTCGGATGCGGCAGTGAGCTGGTCGACACGGACCGGCACCAGCGCCTCGCGGTAGATCGCCTGCAGATCCGCGAGGCTGCGGCGTCCGTAGCGGTGCAGCGTGACCGCGATCAGCGCGGTGGCGTCCAGTTCGGGCGAACGGCTTGCGCCGCTCCAGACGGGGCGCGTCCCGGCAGGATGCAGCCCGAAATGGCCGGGACGGCCGGGCGTTTCGCAGCTTTCGAGATAGCCGAGCGCCGCCGCGATGCCTTCGGCAAGCAGCGGATCTTCGCGGCTTGGCCAAATCGCGTCGAGGCAAAGCGCCGTCACGGTGCCGTTGCTTTCTGCGAGGCGGCCGTTTTCGAGCAGCACTTCGGACAGGAAAGCGCCGTCGGCGCGCTGGTTGGCTCGGATGAGGCCGGGGGTCATGGCAAAGTCCTCGGATGCAAGGTGACGGGGCATGCCCGGACGGGCATGGCGGATCGGGGAGCGGCATCGGAAACCGCTGGCGGGTCCAGGTCCGGGGCGCCGCCGCATGGCCAGGTTTCCGGCGCCATTTCCGGCTGCGCCCCGGCAGAGCACGGCGGCGCATCACGCGGCGCGGCGGCACAGGCCGCCGGGGGCGCATAGGGAATGACGCTGCCGGCCCTCAGCAGGTCCGGCAGACGGGATTCGGGAGCCATCGGGGAACGGGACTGGTCTGTCATTCAGAGCTGCGCTCCCGGTCAGGCCGCCATCGCCATGCGCACGGCAAAGGCGGCCACGCGGTCTGCCGACCAGGCGCAGCCGCCCGCATTCCGTGCGGCGGCATCAGCAGGGACAGGTCCGAAAAGCGCGCCGCCATGCGGACACGCCGCATGGCGGCGGCAAGGGAAGGCACGGCCAAGGTTCGCGCGACAGCCCCGGCCAAGGGGCTGCTCGCCTGCCGGTTGCCGGGGCTGAGCATGTGCTGGTGTCTCCCTCGCGCCCCGGACGGGGCAAGTTCCGGAAGACGCTAGCAATCTGCCCTGCGCGGTTCTGTGACAAATGACACAGTGGCAAATCCTACGCGGCGTCAACCTGGTAGGTTCCCGGTCACGTCCCGGACTTCGGGACGCCGGTGCGGCAAGGGCGGATTGTCGGCAAGGGGGAAGGAACTGGCCGCGCGCCTCCCAGCAAGGCGGCCGCGAAGCGATGCACGGCGCCAAGCGCCGTCCAGACGGGAGATCAGAAGGACATTGTTGCAGAAAGCGGCTTCAGGACGATTGTGTTGAGAAACTCGCGCACACGTTCGCAGGCCCCAAAATCGAGGAAAAACATTCCAAGACTGTAAGCACTCGGTTTGTACCGCCTTACCGGCTAACGCGCCGCGCTCCGGCACCGCCCCGTCCGCCGGGCCGCCCATCGGGCCCGGAACTGCCATCGGATGCGCCACCGGTCCGAGCACCGCTGGCGACGGCGCCCCAATGGGCAGCTCTCCCGGACCGGCAGCCGGTCCCGCAATGCCCGAGCCCCGGATCACATCCGGAAATGCCATGCCGGCCACGCCGCCGGCCACGGATGATCAAGCCGGGGGCGAGGTCGCACATGGGTCGGTTCTCAACGGAAATGTCCCGGCTGCCAGGGTCAGGTCTCAAAGGATATCAAAAATTTCCAGGTCGCCGGGCCGTCGCGGGCAGCTTCTGGCTTGGTCCTGATGCGGGCTTACCTCATGGGATTCACGACGTGAATTCCCACGACAGACGACTTCTGCAACACTGCCTCAATTTCCCGTCCGCCCGGGTTTCCGGTTGACTTTATGCCGCGCTGCCCCCAAGTGCTGGTCTCGTAATCGCCCGCGCCCCTGCCCAGCACGCGCCGGATGCCCGGATGTCCCTTCGTTGCGGCCGTCCCGGTCTGCGGTTACGCCCGCCGCTCCCGAAGATGCGGCGGTGCCCGCAGCACCTCCCCGGACTTCGCCGGACCCATTTCGCGGCTTCGAGCCGCCACGACAGGACATATCCTTTCATGAGTTTCGACCAGATGGGGCTTAAGCCCCGCCTGCTGGAGGCGCTTGCCGCCGCCAAGATCACCGACCCGACCCCGATCCAGGAAAAGGCCATCCCGCACGCGCTGGAAGGCCGCGACGTCATGGGCCTCGCCCAGACCGGAACCGGCAAGACCATGGCCTTCGGCCTGCCGCTCGCCCAGAAGCTGATGCACGACCAGCAGAAGTGCAAGCTGCGCAGCGCCCAGGCGCTGATCCTCGCGCCGACCCGCGAGCTGGCGCAGCAGATCTTCGAGAACCTTTCGATGATCACCGACGGCGCGCATCTGCGCCTGGCCATCGTCACCGGCGGCGCCTCGGTCAACCGCCAGGCCCAGAAGCTGTCGCGCGGCGTCCACCTGCTGGTCGCCACGCCGGGACGCCTTCTGGACCTGATCGACCGCAAGGACGTGTCGCTGCATGACACGCGCTCGGCGATCATCTGGCGGGTCTGGGTGAAGAACTCGATCTCGCGGATGCCGCCCGGCCCCAGCTTCAGGTTGCGCCCNGTCAAGCCGGGCATCGTCCCAGGTGTTCTTCTGGGCGCGGATCTTGGCCTGCATCGCCTGGGTTTCCTCGATCGTCGCGAAATCGAGATGGCGGCGCCAGATGAAGGGGCGGATCTCCTTGAGGAAGCGCCGTCCGGCCGCAATGTCCCCAGAAGACGGCCGCGCCTTGATGAAGGCGGCCCGCTCCCAGGTGCGCCCGAGGCTCTCGTAATAGGGGGGCGCGATCCGTCTCTGCGGGTGCGGGGCACCTGCGAGGGGCTGTCGCGGCTGGCGGCGGCGGGCTGGATCCCGAAGCCCGAAGCCGCCGAGCTGGCGGAGCATTACGCCAAGCTGCGCACCTGGGAGCACCGCGTCCAGATGGTGCAGGACGCCCAGAGCCATGACCTGCCCAAGGATGCCGAAGGCTGGGAGCGGATGGCCGCCTTCCTCGGCCTGCCGGAGGGCGAGGCGCTGAAGGCGGAGATGCGCGGCACCTTCGCCCGGGTGCAGGACCTGACCGCGCCGATCATGCTGCAGAAGCCGGGCCAGGCCGCCCCCGCGGCGCATCCCGACGCGGCGGAGATCCTTGCGCCCGCGCGCGGCGCGGCCGCAGGATCTGCCGCCTCCGGTTCCCGAGATGACGGATGAGCACTTGCAGCGCGCGCCGCAGGACGGCTGGCAGCTTGGGCCGCCCGGGTCCCGTTTCTCCCGTGCAGGGTCGGCGCAGGCAAACATCGCCGCGCCGGTCAACGGGGTGCCGCCCGTGGGCATGGGACGCGGCGCCGGGATGGTCTGCTTCCCGGATGTCATCCGGCCGGAGGCCATGATGATGCCATTGCCGCGACGGCCGGGATCGACCGGGTCCGCATGGCTTCTCGCACGGGCGGCGGCCATGTTGCCTTGATCCGTCCTGCACCGGCTCCGGCAGTCCCGGCCGCTTTGCCGTGCCGGACCGGCGGAGGGGCGCGCCTGCCCGGGACCGGGGCAGGCGGCGGGCTACATCAGGCCGAAGAGGCGCGGCAGGCCCAGCGTCAGCGCCGGGACATAGGTCACCAGCAGCAGGGCCAGGATCAGCGTGACGAAGAACGGCATAAGCGGCCGCGACACGCGCTCGATCGACAGCCCGGCCACGCCGCAGCCGACGAAGAGCACCGAGCCCACCGGCGGCGTCATCGAGCCGATCCCGAGGTTGAAGATCATCATCAGCCCGAACTGCACCGGATCCATGCCGACCTCCTGCGCGATCGGCAGGAAGATCGGCGTGAAGATCAGCACGGCCGGGGTGAGGTCCATGAAGAAACCGATCACCAGCAGGCAGACGTTCATGATCAGCAGGATCGCGAACGGGTTCTGGAAGTAGAGCAGCGCATCGGCGATCGCGTCCGGCACGCCGGTGATCGCCATCACGTAGGACATGATGCCCGAGGCGGCGATCAGGAACAGGATCGAGGCGCTCATCACCACCGATTCCTGGACGACCTCGACATATTCGCGCCAGGTCGCCAGCCGGTAGGCCAGCGAGAGCGCGAAGCAGTAGAGCACGGCCACGGCCGCCCCCTCGGTCGCGGTGAAGGCGCCGATCACGATGCCGCCGATCACCACGACCACCATCATCAGCGAGGGCAGTGCCTGCAGCACGGTGTCGAGCGCTTCGCGGCCGCCGGGACGCGGTTCGACCGGCATGCCGCGGCGCTTGGCGATGATCCCGGCGACGATGATCACTGCGAGCCCCATCAGCAGGCCCGGAATGTAGCCGCCGACGAACAGCGCCGAGATCGAGGTGCCGCCGGAGACCAGCGAGAACAGGATGAGCGGGCCGCTCGGCGGGATCAGGATGCCCGAGGGCGCGGAGGCGATGTTGACCGCCGCGGCGAAGCCCGGATCGTAGCCTTCCTTCTTCTGCAGCGGCGCCATGGTGCCGCCGACTGCCGCCGCCGCGGCGATGGCCGAGCCCGAGATCGAGCCGAACAGCATGTTGGCGATGACGTTGGTATGGGCCAGCGCGCCGGGCAGGCGGCCGCCCAGGAGCTTGGCGAGGTTGACCAGCCGGATCGCGATCCCGCCCTTGTTCATGATGTTGCCGGCCAGGATGAAGAAGGGGATCGCCAGCAGCGTGAAGCTGTCGAGCCCGGCGAACATCTTCTGGGCGGCGACGAAGAAGGCCACGTCCGGCGGCAGGAAGAACAGCCCGGTCAGGATCGAGGAGACGGCGATTGCCACGGCGATGGCGACGCCCTGGGCCAGCATCCCGAAGAACAGCCCGAAGAGCAGCACCGCGGCGAAGACGGTCTCGTCCACGTAGTCGAAAATCCAGTCCATCTCAGTACTCCGGCAGGTCGCGGCCCGCGTGGTAGTCACGGACGAGTTCGGTCATCTTCAGGCCCTGCAGCACCAGGATCAGCACGGCGGTCAGCGGCATGATCAGGTAGACCTGCCCGATCGGCAGCCGCAGGATCGGCGAGAACTGCTCCATCGAGGAGCCCATCGCCTTCAGCCCGCCGAGGAACATGATGACGCCGGCGAAGAGCATGGTCACCGCGTCGTTGGCCAGCAGCAGCGCCAGGCGGCGGCGGCCCTGCAGGCGGCCGGTGAGAAAGACCAGCGACAGGTGGCGGCGCACGCCGAAGGCATGGGCCGTGCCGAGGAAGGCCATCCAGATCATCATGAAGCGCAGCAGCTCCTCGGCATAGAGCGCCGGTGCCTGCAGCACGTAGCGGGTGAAGACCTGCCAGAGCATCAGGCCGACCATCGCCACCAGCATGGCGGACGCAATGGCGAGCAGGGTCTTCTCGATCCCCGTCTTTAGTCGCGTGAGCATGTTTCCTCCTCTTCCGCGGCGCCGCCGGTCCCCGCGCATGGGCCCGTGCGGCACGCTGCCGTGGCTGGCGCGGCCGGGAGCCTGCGGGCGATGTGCTCGATCCCGGCATGACCTGGCAGAAATTCTGGGCGGCCGCGGCGCTGGAGAACACCGGCCCCGGCCCGGCGGTATGGCGGATCGGCACGCCTCTGGCAGCGGCGGGCGAGCTGGAAATCCTGGCGGTCCGCGCGGGCGGGCAGGCCGAGACACTGCTCGAAGCCTCGTTCCGGCATGGCTTCGGCACCCGCCCTGTCGACAGCCGCAAGCTGGTCTCGACGCCTCTGGCCGTCGCGCCGGGCGAGACCGTATGGCTCGCAGTCGGCTACCGCCCGCTGGGCTTCGGCCAGCTGCCGCTCTGGCTCTCCGGACCGGAAGGCGCCGCAGCGCGGATCGCCGCCACCGCGGCAGGCGACGCAGCGTTCTACACGGGCACGCTCGCGGTCATCGCCTGCTTCCTCGGGTTCTGCCTGGCCATGCGCCATGCGACCGGACTGTGGTTCGGCGCGCTCCTGCTGGCGAACCTCGCCGTGGTGGCGCAGAGCGAGGGGCAGTTCTTCCGCTGGCTCTGGCCCGGCGCGCCGCTCTTCAACCTCAATGCCACGCTGCCGATGATCCTGGCGGCGGCGGCGTTCGGCTATCTGGCGGTGCTGCGCTGCGGGCGGGACACGCTGGGGGTGCGGGCGCGGCGCATTGTCGGGGCGGCGCTGGCTGCCTGCCTCCTGCAGCTGGCGGCGCTGCCCTTCGTCTCTCCCGGCGCGGCGGTCCTGCCCGGCCGGTCCCGCGCAAATCCATGGGGGTCATCTTGTGAGGCCGGCATGGGAAGACCTCCCAAGGCGGCGCACGAAGCCGCCCGAATGCGCGCATATGGGCAGGCGCTGCAGCAGCGCGGGACGCTGGCCGGTTCCCGGTCCCGGGGTGCCATCGGCGCACAGGCGGTTCGGGCGCCGCTGCCGTCAGCAGGCTCGCAGCGCAAGGCGGATAAGGACTTGATCCGGCGGAGCCCGGGCCGGTCCGCGCCAGCGGCAAATCCTTCGGGGGGACGATTTGAGGGCCGGACGGGCGGTGTCCGGCGAAGCCCATTCAGGCATGCCCGCCCCGCAAGGTGTTCCTCGGCTTGCCGTTCCGCCGGGCCGGGGCCTTGGAATGCCACGGGGCCGATCGTGCATGGCGGGGCGTTTCGGGACGAGCCTGCCGGAGCTGTCCGGGCGGTATGCCCGGTGCCGGACTCCTGCACCGTTTCCGGCCGCAGGGCAGATGGGTCGATGGCGCCAGTGTCACCGCGCAGGCCGGTCGGAGAGACCGCGTTGCCATTCCGCAACGCGCTTCCAAGGCGCCGTTGTCGCCTAACGTGGACAGCGCCGGCATCAAGGCCGTCGGGGAAGGCGCGCGGCACAGCCGCCAGCATGGCGCTTCGAGCCGCCGCATCCGTCGGCCGCCCGGACCGGTGGCGCGGCCCGCTCTTGGCGGAAGCCCCGTCGGATCGACCGGGAAAACGCCGGAGAACCTGGCGGTCGCGCTTGCCGCCGGCACTGCCGGCGATGCCCAGCTGCTGCCGGAACTGCTTGCCCGGAACCCGGCGGACGAAGCGGAAGGATAAAATTGCCATGGGGACTGCCGACGGCGCGTTCGGCGCCCGTCCGCGCCCGCGCAGCCGGGCAGTCTTGCTTCGAGAGGCGTCCGTTCCTGCAGAGCTGGAGCGAAGGCATGGCTGCCGCCGGTCCGAAGGAATGCCCGCGCCTCCGCGCGCCGGAAACGCCGGGTGGCAGCGGTGCTTGGACCGGTGGGGCATCCTCTGGCAACGCGCCGGTGACGGTGCCGATCTTCTCTTCCGCCGGGATCCGGTCGAGAAGCTCCGGGAGGAGCAGGGCCAGGAAACGATCCGGGGGGCTGTTTCTCCGGCGAATGGGGCGGCCGCCCCCGCGTCCGGAGGTGACATCCATCGCCCGGATGCTGTCCTCCGCCGTCTCCATTGCCAGAGGACTTTGCGGCACTGGCGGCGGCGGTGTGTTCCGTACGTTCCGGCCAGCCAGTCATTCATCGGACTTTCGCCGCATCACGGTCGCTCTCCATGCGCCGGGGCGCTTGATGCCGGTGCTGTCAGCTGCCCCGCAGGGCGTTGCACGGCAAGGCCCGGGAAGGGACCAAGAGCCCGGGGACGAGAGCCGGACGGCAATCGTCCGGCGGGCTTTCGCGGCTCCGCAGTGGCCACACCTCCCTCTCTCTCCGGCGCCGACTGAGCGCGGAGACGTCCGGACTCTGCCAACCCGAGGATGCCGGAAACAATGCCGGAGGTGTGTCGAAGCGGCAGGCCAAACAGGCTCTTCGCCATCAGGGGGGGCCGCCCGTCCGGTCCTCAACTGCCCTGCCGCGAGTTCTGCCGCCGCCGCAGACCGGCCCGGACTCCGCCGGACCGGTCTGCTGATCCTCCTCATTCGGAACAGACGGGCGGGCGTCCTGGCTGGCCGCCTTTCGTCGGAAGCCAGGCCATGTCCCGGTCGGCCGGACCAGAAGCGCCCCGCGCCGCCTAGCAGGCTGCTGAAATAGTCGGGCTGCCGGAATGGATTTCCGTCTTGCTGGTCGCGGTGGCGCGATCCACCCGCCATTCCTGGCCTCTCGGCGCAGGTGGCGCAGCGGCCGCGGTCTTCAGATGGCCGGTAGCCGCGGCAGCCGGGCGGGATTGGCCGCCGCCGGCGCGGGGATGAAGCGCGAGCGCACCCGGCACGAAGGCCGCCAGCGCCGCCGCGCCGATCGCGAGCGGCAGCCAGAGCGGCATCGCCGCCCCGCCATGGCCCTCGCCGATGATCGACAGCCCGTAGACGAGCCCGCCGAAGCCGAGCGCCGAAAGCGGCACCGAGACCAGATCGAGCGGCGCCTTCCTCGGCTCGGTCACGTTCTGCAGCCGCGCCTGTCCCAGCGCCAGAGCCGCCAGCCCGATCGGCAGCACCAGCCAGAACATCCAGCGCCAGTCGAGCAGGTTGAGGATGATCCCCGAGATCGTCGGCCCGATCGCCGGCGCCACCGAGATCACGATCGAAATGTTGCCCATGGTGCGCCCGCGGCTTTCCGGCGGCACCAGCGTCATCACCGTGGTCATCAGGAGAGGCATCATGATCGCGGTGCCCGAGGCCTGCACGATCCGCCCCGCGATCAGCGTGCCCAGTCCCGGCGCCGTGGCGCAGACCAGCGTGCCGAGGCTGAAGAGCCCCATCGCCGCGGTGAAGACCTGCCGCGTGTGGAACCGCTGGATCAGAAAGCCGGTCACCGGAATGACCACCGCCATGGCCAGCAGGAACGCGGTGGTCAGCCATTGCGCGGCGGCGGCGGTGATGCCGAGATCGGTCATCAGCCGCGGCAGCGCCACGCCCATGATGGTCTCGTTCAGGATCACCGTGAAGGCCGAGACCAGAAGCAGCAGGATCACCAGCCGGTTGCGGCCCGTGTGATCCTCCGCCGCGGGCAGGACGGCAGAGTCGAGGGAAGGGGAAGCCGTGGACATGGCGGATACTCGGATGTGTTGGGAACTGCGGCGCGCCGGGGATGGAATGCAAGGCCTGGGCACGCTGCTGCGGTTGCTCCGCAGATAGGCGCGGTTCCGCCCGGACGCAAGCAGGCAGGATGCCCCGTCCGGCCCGTCGGCCGGCCGCCGGGCCGGGATCAGCGCCGCGCAGTCTGCAAGAGGAGCGGCCCGCTCGCCGTCCGGCCCAGCCGGTCATCGGGATTGCGCAGCGGGCAGTCGGTTTTCGACAGGCAGCCGCAGCCGATGCAGCCCTCCATCTTGTCGCGCAGCTCGGTCAGCCCGTCGATCCGGGCCTGGATCGCCTGCTGCCAGCGGTCGACCATGGCGCTGACCTCGTCCGTGCCTGCCATCTGCCCGGAGGGGACCGGCTTCAGCAGCTCGAGGATCTCGGCCAGCGGGAAGCCCAGATCCTGCGCGACCTTGATGATCGCTATCCGCCGCAGGATGTCGCGCGCATAGCGGCGCTGGTTGCCGGCGGTGCGCAGCGACGTGATCAGCCCCTTGGCCTCGTAGAAATGCAGCGTCGAGACCGCGACGCCGCTGCGCCGCGCGACCTGGCCGACGCTCAGGAATTTGGGCGGATTTGCCGCGTTCTCCTCGGCCATCAATTCCTTGACCTCAAGTTATGTTGAGGTTTTATAAGGGCACCGGCTTGCAGGTGCAAGTCCCCCCGCCGCGGCGGGGGTGGTTGCGGAGCCGGTCCCGCCCAGCCCATGGCGCCCGGTTCCAGTTCGAACGGAGTTGGGGCGACGCATGGAAGAAAATGCAAGGATCGCGCTGGTCAGCGGCGCAAACCGCGGCATCGGCGAGGCGATCACCGCCGGTCTGGCCAATGAGGGCGTGCATGTCCTGATGGGCTGCCGGGATCTGGAGAAGGGCAAGGAGGCCGCCGCCCCCTTCGTCGCGGCGGGCCTCGCCGTGACCCCCGTGCAGCTCGACATCACCGATGCGGCCAGCGTCGCCGCTCTGGCGCAGCAGCTTGCGGACAGCTTCGGCCATATCGACATCCTGGTGAACAATGCCGGGGTGGGCCTTGATTTCGTGCCGGATCTGTCGGTGCCCGAGAAAATGGCGCAGACCCTCGAAATCAACGTCATCGGCACGCTGCGCCTGACCGAGGCCATGCTGCCGCTGCTGTCGCAGAGCAGCCAGCCCCGGATCGTCAACGTCTCCTCCGAGCTTGCCTCCTTCGGGCTGCGCCACGATCCGGAGTGGGAACATGCCGACAAGATCCTGCCGACCTATGCCGCGTCGAAGGCAGCGCTCAACGCGCTGACCGTCAGCTACGCTGCGCAGCTCGGGCCGCAGGGCTTCAAGGTGAACGCGATCTGCCCCGGCTTCACGGCGACCGCCGCGACGAATTTCCTGCCCGACCGGACGCCGGAAGAGGCGGCTGTCGTCGCGGTCGAGATGGCGCTGACCGGCGAGGACGGGCCGAATGGCAGCTTCTCCAACGACCGCGGCCCGCTGCCCTGGTGACTTGGGACTGCCCGGCCCCGGCCGGGCAACATGCCCTGCGCCGAAGCGGCACCCGCCGCGGCGGCGGCTGAATGGCTCCGGCAGGTCCGGCCGGGCCAACGAGGCCCGGATGCGCGGCCTCTCCGGAGGCGCCTGCCGTCGCCAGCGGCGCGCGGATGGTGGCGCTTGCCGCTGGAAACAGCTCGGACCAATGGCGCAAAAGCGGCTCGCTGTGCGGACCGGTTCGCCGTGCGGCAGCGCGGCGGGCCAGGCTTCGGCATGCGGCCGATCTGGCCCATGTGGGTCCCGGACCTGACTCCCTCTCACCGGTATGTGCAACATGCCCGCTGCCGCCGAAGGCCGGGACCGGGATGATCCTTGCTCGCCGCTTTCGGCCTCCGGTGCCGGGGGTGAACACGAGGCCGCGGACCAAAACTTCGGCTCCGCGACCACCTGGCCGATCTTCTCCTGCGTACGGGCGCTCCGCTCGAACCGGGGGCGGGGACGGGCGCGCAGCCGATTTCCGCGGCCGTCATGGCCGGTTCGGATGCCGCCTGGGCCATGGTCACGATCGCGGTCCGCATCCGGCGCTGATCGGTGTGGCGCGGATACCGGTTGACCCGCTCTGCCGGATGGATGGTGCCGCGATGGATCGCCGGTCGCCGGTCAAGTCCCGGCCAGTCCGGCCATCGTCAGTAGCTTGCGGAAGGCATCGAGCGCCGATCAATCGGCGGGACATCGCCTTCCTGGATCAATGTCTGATCCGCCTCGTGCCTTGAACTCCGCTGACTGGCGTTGCCGCGTTGTCCCGGGGCGGAGTTCGACAGGCGCCGAAGCTGGCTGCCTGGCGCGAAATGCCCCGGCCACTTCTGATTGCGCCGGTCCGGTCAATGCGGCCGACGGGACCGACCGCATCCTTGTGCCTCCGCATGATTTCGAAGGTCCGGTCGGCGTTCGCCAGGATCGCCGCCGCGCGTGGCGCCATGGTCCAAGGCCGCGATCGGCAAGCGCCGGATGCCGCGCCGGGGCCGCATGCAGCGCTTCCGCATGCGGCGGCGTGGCAGCCGATCACCGGCTGCGGCACGAGCGACCGGGCAAGCTCCAGCCCCGGATCGGAGAAGCAGCCGATCACGAAGGCGGCGGCATCCGGGCGGGATTGCGCCAGCGCGGCGACGCCGAGGCCCGCGCGCGCGACGTCCTCGTTGGTCAGGATCGTCGCCGGGCTCTCGGGCAGGTCGGTCACCTCGAAGCCCGCGCCCTGCACCGGGGACAGGTGGGCGATGGCGTCGCGGATGCCCTGCGTCACCGCGGGCGAGGAATTCGGGTTCACGACGAGGACCGGCCCCCGCATCAGCGCAGCACCGCGCCGAAATTCTGCGCCGGGTCGAACTCCTTGGCCTGCCAGCCGGAGCGGCCGCGCAGATCGGCCGGTTTCCGCGCGACGAAGCGGCCCTGTCCCTCGGAGGCCTTCAGCTCACCATGCGCGACGATGGTTTCGCCGCGGGTGAGGACGGTTTCCGGCACGCCGGTCAGCTCCAGCCCCTCGAAGGGCGTGTAATCCATGTTGTCATGCTGGTCGGCCACCGTCACGGTCCGGCGGGTCTCGGGATTCCAGATGGCGATGTCGGCATCCATGCCGGGAGCGATCCGGCCCTTGCGGTCGCAGCCGAAGGTTTTCGCCGCGTTGGTTGATGAGAGCGCCACGAACTGCTCCAGCGTGATCCGGCCCTTTGCGACGCCCTCGGAGAAGAGCCATGGCAGACGCGCGGCGATGCCGGGCATGCCGTTGGCGATCTTCGGATAGGGCACGTCGAAGCCGTTGAGGAACTTGCCGGACTGGTCAGCGCGGTAGGGCGCGTGGTCGGAGCTAACGCTCTCGAAGGTGCCCGACGCGATATGGCGCCAGAGCGCGTCCTGCGTGGCATGGTCCCGCAAGGGGGGCGAGCAGATGTATTTCGCGCCTTCCATCCCCGGACGGTCGAGATCGTCGCGGGTCAGCGCCAGGTATTGCGGGCAGGTCTCGGCATAGAGCTTCGCGCCCGCGAGCTTCTCGCGCTGGACGATGGCCGCGCCGCCCGCGGTGGAGACATGGACGATGAAGAGGGGCGCATCGACGAGCTTGGCCAGCTGGATCGCGCGGTTGATCGCCTCTTCCTCGGCCAGTTCGGGCCGCGAGATCGCATGGTATTTCGGCGCGGTCAGCCCCTTGGCGGCGAGCTGCCGGTTCATCCATTTGACCATGTCGTTATTCTCGGCATGGACCATGGTGACGGCGCCGTGCTCGCGCGCGACGCTCAGGATATCGAGCATGCCGCCGTCGCCGAGGTTCATCAGGTCATAGGTCATGAAGACCTTGAACGACGTGATGCCCGAGGCGAAGGCGCGCGGCAGCTGGTCCTCCAGCACCTCCGGCTGCGGGTCGGAGATGATCAGGTGCCAGGAATAGTCGATCACCGACCGCTTTGCCCGGTCGCCATAGGTGGCGATCACCTCGTCGACCGACTGGCCACGATGCTGGGCGGCGAAGGGGATGAAGGACGAATTGCCGCCGAAAGCCGCCGAGATCGACCCGGAAAGGTAGTCGTCGGCGGTCATCACGCCGGATGAGCTTTCCTGCGCGATATGCGCATGGGCCTCGATGCCGCCCGGCATGACGATCCGCCCGCCCGCATCGATGCGCCTGTCGCCGCCCGGCAGCCGCTCGGCCACGGCGGCGATGCGCCCGTCCTTGATCCCTATGTCGCCCGCGTAGATCTCCGAGGCGGTCGCGATCGTGCCGCCATGGATGACGGTGTCGAAGTCCATCTGTCCGTTCCCCTGTCTCAGACGTCGATCTGCACGCCGGTGCGCTCGCAGATCAAGCCGTAATGCTCGGTCCGGCGGTGTGCGGCGAAGTTGAAGACGGTCGACTTGCCGAAGGCGCATTTTGCGAAATCCGCCTCATGCGTGATCAGCTCGTCGCCTTCGCCCTCGGCGCGGGCCACCACGAAGCCGTCGGGATCGACGATGATCGAGCCCGCGAACATGTGGTTGCCGTCCTCCATCCCGCATTTGGCCACCGCCACGGCATAGGTGGAGTTCTGGTACGCCCCGGCGCAGACCGACAGTTCGTGGTGATAGACCCGCCGCTCGATGCCTTCCTCGGCCGAGAGGTTGTTCTGCGAGGGGGTGTTGTAGCCGATGGTGACCAGCTCGACCCCCTGCAGCCCCATCACCCGCCAGCTTTCCGGCCAGCGGCGGTCGTTGCAGATCGACATGCCCATGATCACGCCCTGGTTCCGCACGACATTGAAGCCGGTGTCGCCGGGCAGGAAATAGCGCTTTTCCAGGTGCTGGTGGGTGCGTTCTGGCTCGTATTCGGAATGGCCGGGCAGGTGGGTCTTGCGGTATTTCAGGATGATCTCGCCCTCGGGCGAGACGATCACCGAGGTGTTGAAATGCTGTCCTTCGGGCGTCAGCTCGCAATAGCCGAAGGTGAAGCCCATGCCGTATTCGCGCGCCCGGTCGAAGAGTGGCCGGGTCGCCGCATTGGGCATCTCGGTCTCGAACCAGTGGTCGAATTCGGCGCGGTCCTCCACGTAGAAACGCGGGAAGAAGGTGGTCAGGGTCATCTCGGGATAGGCGAGGTATTTCACGCCTTTGCCGTGCGCCTCGTCCATCAGGGCAATCATCCGGGCGACGACCTCTTCGCGGGTCTCGTCCTTCTGGATGCCGCCGATCTGGGCGCCGCCGATGATCATCTTGGACATGGGTCTTTCCTTTCGGGGATCAGTGCGCCGCGAGGCCGCGCTGGTAGCGCGAGATCAGCCGGACCAGAGGCCAGAGGATCGCGAGATAGATCAGCGCGGCAAGCACGAGCGGCGAGGAATTGTAGGTGACGGAGCGGGCCATGTTGGCCGAATAGAGAAGCTCCGCCAGCGAGACGACGGAAGCCAGCGAGGTGAGCTTCACCACCTCGACGGTATTGGACAGCAGGTCGGGCAGCACGTTGCGCACCGCCTGCGGCAGGATCACGTGGAGCATCGCCTGCGGCTGGGAAAGCCCGGTGGCGCGGGCGGCCTCGGCCTGGCCCTTCGGCACCGACTGGATGCCTGCGCGGAACACCTCGGCGTAATAGGCGGAGTTGTTGAGGAAGAAGGCGATCACCACGGCTAGGAAGGGCGTCAGGTCGAGACCGGCGAAGGGCAGGCCGGAGAAGACGAAGACCAGCAGGACAAGCGGCGGGATCGCGCGGAAGAGGTCGATGAAGGCGATGGCGGGCCATTTCAGCCAGCGGCGCGGCGAGAGCGCGCCGAGTGCCAGCATCAGCCCGCCTGCCAGACCCAGCCCGATCACGGCGGCGCAGAGCTTGGCGGTGATGCCGAGCCCCTTGGCCAGCAGCGGCCAGGACTTCGCCATGATCTCGAAATTCAGGAAGAGGTCGAGGAAATCGCCCATGTCACACCGCCCAGGAAAAGCGCCGCTCGAGCGCGCGGGAGAGGATCACTGCCGGCAGGAAGATCGCCAGATAGGCGAGCGCCGCCATGGTCAGCGGCGTGGCGGAGCCGGAAAAGCTCTGCGCCGAGGACGACACCGAAAGGATTTCCTTGACCCCGATCACCGAGCCGAGCGCGGTCATCTTGGTGATGGCCAGCGCGCGGTTCACGAGCGGCGGGATGCCCAGCCGCACCGCTTGCGGCAGCGCGATCTCGAAGAGCGTGCGCGCGAAGCTGAGCCCGGTGGCGCGCCCGGCCTCCCACTGGCCCTTCGGCACGGCGGTAAGCCCCGCCCAGAAAATCTCCTCGGCGAAGGCGGCCAGAACACCGGCAAGGACGAGGATCAGAACGGCCGGGCCGGAAAGGCTGATGCCCAGCCCCGGAAGGCCGAAATAGCAGATCAGGATGACGACCAGCGGCGGCAGCGCGCGGCCGATATCGGCGAAGGCGACGATCGGCAGGGTCAGGTACCAGCGGCCGAGGCAGCGCAGGCAAGCCAGCACCAGCCCGAGCGACAGGCCGAGCGCGAGGATTACCGCGCTCAGCCACAGCGTCGTGACGATGGCGCCCAGCAGATCCGGCAAGTATTTCGCCATCACCGCGCCGTTGAAGAAGGTCTCCAGAAACTTCATTCTTCGTCTTTCGAGACGCGGGCGAGGAAGCTTTTCAGCCGGTCGGATTGCGGATTACCGAAGATCGCTTCGGGCGGGCCGGCCTCGACCACGACGCCGCCATCCATGAAGACCACGCGGTCTGCGGCCTCGCGGGCAAAGCCCATCTCGTGGCTGACGACCAGCATGGTCATGCCCTCGTCGCGCAGGCGGCGCATCACCTTCAGCACCGAGCCGACGAGTTCCGGGTCGAGCGCCGAGGTCGGCTCGTCGAAGAGCATGACCTTGGGATCGAGCGCCAGCGCGCGGGCGGTGGCGACGCGCTGCTGCTGGCCGCCCGACAGCTCGGCGGGCATGGCATCGGCCTTGTGGGCCAGCCCGACATGCTCGAGCATCTCCATCGCGCGCGCCTTCGCCTCGGCCTTCGGCCGCTTCAGCGCGCGGATCTGGGCGAGCATGACATTGCCCAGAACGGATTTGTGCGGGTAGAGGTGGAAGCCTTGGAAGACCATGCCGATCTTCAGCCGCATCCGGTCGAGCGCGGCGCCGCGGCAGTCGGTGACATGTTCGCCGTCGAGCAGGATCGTGCCGGAGCTGGGTTCCTCCAGCCGGTTGCAGCAGCGCAGCATGGTCGACTTGCCCGAGCCCGAGGGGCCGATCACGAAGACCAGCTCGCCGGGGGCAACGGAGAGGTCGATGGATGTCAGCACCCGGGTCTCGCCGAAGCGCTTTTCCAGGCGGTTGATCTCCAGCATCGGGCGGCGGTGGACGGGGGAGGGAGCGGTCATCTCGGGTCCTTCATGGCCGGGCGGCGGACCCGCCCGGCAGCTTCGGCTCAGAACGTGCAGGAAACCTCGTGGGCGGTGTCGTCATGGCCCTCGAAGCCCGGCGTGCCGTAGCCCGGGGTCGGCGTGACGATGGTCGTGCCCTCGGTCGGGGTGACGCCGAACCATTTCTCCGAAAGCGCGGCGGTGGTGCCGTCGGTCTTCAGGCATTCCAGCACCGCGTCGATCTTGTCGCGGGTCTCGGTGTCGTCCTTGCGGAAGGGGAAGGCCCAGACCAGGCCGGTCGGGTATTCGTAGCTGAGGTCGATCCGGGGGTTCTGCTTGGCCGCCCAGGCAGAGGCGGTCGCTCCGGCAAGGTTTGCGTCCGCGCGGCCCGTGGCGACGGCCTCGACCGCGTCAGTGTTGGTGCCGTAGGAGACGACGGTCCAGCCATACTCTCCGGCGCGGTCGTTGAGGAAGCTCTCGTAGACCGACCCCTTGTTCACCGCGATGGTCTTGCCCTCGAAGGCCTCCAGCCCGTCCATCGCCGCGCTGCCCGCAGGCACGGTGAAGGCGAAATTGGTGTCCATGAAGCCTTCGGAGAAGAGCAGGTTGGCGGCGCGCTCGGCCGTGACCGTGGTCGGCGCGACGAGGAAGTCGTAGGTGCCGGCTTGCAGCGCCGGGATCAGGCCCGAGAACTGCGCGGCAACGACCTCCATTTCGACGCCGAGCGCCTCGCCGATGGCGGCGGCGAGGTCGACGTTGAAGCCCTCGACCCCGCCGGAGAGGCTGGGCATGGCGTGCGGCGCGAAGGTGCCGTCGAGCGCGACCTTGTAGCCGTCGGCTTCGGCAGCGAAGGGAAGGGCGGCGGCAAGCGCTAGGGGCAGGATGCGGGACGGCGTCATGAGGGGCTCCATGTTGGTCATTGTTTCTTGGCATCTTCGGATGCTTGCAGACCCCAGAAGTCCGCTAGCCCGCCGAGGGGCAATAGAATTCCAACTTATAGCGGGATTAAAAATATAATCTGAGATTATACAAAATACCGAAGAGCACCGTACCCATGGGCTATGGGAGGTGCTGATGAATTGCCCGCAAATCAAGACTGTAAGGCTATTTCTGCTTGGTTTCGGAAGGGTATGGGTGCCCGCAGCCGCTGTTCGTTCCGCTGATTGCAACTGCCCTTCGCGCTGGCGGTTCGTGGCCGGATGGGCGCAAGTTAGGCAGAATGGAAACCAAGCCGCCGCCGTAGGGTGCGCCGTGTCCAACCGCCGGATCGAGTCGCATTTCCGCCCGCCAGGCCGCGGGCAGCGTTGTCCCGCTGCGTGTCGAGCCGGTGCGATTTCAGGTGACGCAAGGCGGATCGCGGCCCGTGGTGTTCCGGTCCGCTTGCCTTTGCAGGGCGCGCCGCGGTCCGGGCGGGCGATACGACGCGCGCGGGGTACGTGTCGATCCCGTCCCAGTCGCGGGCAACGCCGAAATGCAACCTTCGTCCTCCATTCACAGCCCGTGGATCAGCGGTGGCAGGGGCGTTGCAACGCCAACTCGTGCGCGTTGGCACGAGGGTCTGGCAGATCGGTTCAGGCGATGCCGACGTCCGATGTCCACGCGTCGATGGCTGGAAGCGGATGGCCAGTGCATTCCTGCGGCCTGCCGGAACGGAGAAGCTGTCGCAGATGGCGGAGCGGACGGAGGCGAACCGGTGCACGGCACCGGGAGATCGACATCCCTGCATGGTGCGCCGCTTCCGGAATGGCAGATGGCTGTTGGCGGCCCGGTTGTTGAGGCCCTTCTGCAACCAGTGGCCGAGGCCGGGCGCAGCCTCGCGCTTCGCCGCGCCGCAGGAGCTTGCCGGCAGCGCCTGCGCCTTGCGTGCCGCTCCTGTCGCGGCGGCCCGCTGGCGCTCGGCCTCGCGTTTCTCAGGCTGCGGGTGCCGGCGGCGATGCTGATGGGGGCGATGGTGGCCTCTTCGCTCGGCCATGGCGCGGGCTGGGTCTGGGGGACGGTGCCGCAATGGCTGGCCGTCCCGGGCTTCGTGCTTATGGGCAGCACGATCGGCACGCGCTTCACGGGGATCGACCTGCGGATGGTCCTGCGCGCGCTCGGGGCGGCCTCGATGCTCACCGGGATGGCGGTGGCGATTTCGTCGGCGGCGGCCTTCGGCACGGCGCTGGCCTTCGGCTTTCCCCTCTCTGCCGCGCTGATTGCGTTCGCGCCCGGCGGGGTGGAGACCATGGCGGCGATGGCGCTGCTGCTGCATGTCGATCCGGCCTATGTGGCGCTGCACCATGTGGTGCGGATTTTCGCGCTGTCCTTCCTGATCCCGCTGGCGCTGGGACGCCGCGGCTGAGCTTGCACGCAGGTCCCTTGGGCCTTATGAGCGGCCCGACCAAAGAGGGATTTCGCACCATGGGCTTCAAGATGGGGATTGTCGGTCTGCCGAACGTGGGCAAATCGACCCTGTTCAACGCGCTGACCCGGACCGCCGCCGCGCAGGCCGCCAACTTTCCGTTCTGCACCATCGAGCCGAATGTCGGCGACGTGGCCGTGCCGGACAAGCGGCTGTTCAAGCTGGCGGAAATCGCCGGGTCGAAGGAGATCATTCCGGCGCGGATGACCTTCGTCGACATCGCGGGCCTGGTGAAGGGCGCCTCGAAGGGCGAGGGCATGGGCAACCAGTTCCTCACCAACATCCGCGAGACCGACGCCATCGCCCAGGTGCTGCGCTGCTTCGAGGATGACGACATCACCCATGTCGACGGCCGCGTGGACCCGGTCTCCGATGCCGAGACGATCAACATGGAGCTGATCATCGCCGACATGGAGTCGGTCGAGAAGCGCCTGCAGAACCTGTCGCGCAAGGTGCGCGGCGGCGACAAGGAGGCGATCCTGCAGGAACGCCTGCTGAAGGGCGCGCTGGAGCTCCTGGAAGCGGGCAAGCCCGCGCGGCTCCTCGACGTGGCGGCCGAGGACCAGAAGCAGTGGCGGATGCTGCAGCTCCTGACCCAGAAGCCGATCCTCTATGTCTGCAATGTCGAGGAAAGCGCCTCGGCCACCGGCAACGCGCTTTCCGCCAAGGTCGCAGAAATGGCGGCGGCAGAGGGCGCGGGCGTGGTGCTGATCTCGGCGGCGATCGAAGAGGAGATCTCCCAGCTCGACGACGAGGAGGCGCAGGTCTTCCTCGAGGAGATGGGCCTCGAAGAGGCCGGCCTCGACCGGCTGATCCGCGCGGGCTACGACCTCTTGGGCCTCGAGACCTATTTCACCGTCGGTCCGAAGGAGGCGCGCGCCTGGACGATCTACAAGGGCACCCCGGCACCGCAGGCGGCCGGCGTGATCCACGGCGATTTCGAGCGCGGCTTCATCCGGGCCGAGACCATCGCCTTCGACGACTACGTGACGCTGGGCGGCGAGTCCAAGGCGCGCGACGCGGGCAAGCTGCGCGTCGAGGGCAAGAGCTACATCGTCAAGGATGGCGACGTCCTGCATTTCCTGTTCAACACCTGAGACCGGCGCAACCGGCGGTTGAGCTTTGCGCGCCCGCCGGCTATTCCGCCGGGGTCCTTCCGGGACCCAGCTGACAACGGAGCGCAGACAGATGGCGCACAGAGACTTCGAACCGCGGCATCCGAGACGCTTGACCGCGACCTCGGGCGCCTGAACGCGCTGGAGCAGGCGGCCGCCTATGTCGGGCGTCCGGTGGCCGGGAAGGGCATTGCCTTCCTCTTCGTCGCCGCGGCGGCGCTGCTGGCCGGGCTGATCCTCGGCGGCAGCGGCCATGCCACGGTGATCGTCATCGCCTCGGCCTTCGGCGCCTACATGGCGCTGAACATCGGCGCCAATGACGTGGCCAACAACATGGGCCCGGCGGTGGGCGCGAATGCGCTGACCATGGGCGGCGCCATCGCCATCGCGGCCGTGTTCGAAAGCGCGGGCGCGCTCCTGGCGGGCGGCGACGTGGTCTCGACCATCGCCAAGGGCATCATCGCGCCGTCGAGCCTCGGCTCGGTCGACGTCTTCGTCTGGGCGATGATGGCGGCGCTGCTGTCCTCGGCGCTCTGGGTGAACCTGGCGACCTGGATCGGCGCGCCGGTCTCGACCACCCATTCGGTGGTCGGCGGCGTGATGGGCGCGGGCATCGCCGCGGCCGGGCTCGGCGCGGTCAGCTGGGGCAAGATCGGCGCGATCGCCGCCAGCTGGGTGATCTCGCCGGTGCTGGGCGGGCTGATCGCCGCGGGCTTCCTCTGGGTGATCAAGTCCCAGATCATCTACCGCGACGACAAGATCGCCGCCGCGCGCCGCTGGGTGCCGGTGCTGGTCGGCATCATGGGCGGGACCTTTGCCGCCTATCTGTCGATGAAGGGGCTGAAGCATGTCCTGTCGATCAGCTTCGGCACCGCGCTGGCGATCGGCGCGGTCCTCGGCGTGGCGATCTGGCTGGTGATGATCCCGGTGGTGCGCCGCCAGTCGCGCGGGCTGGAGAACCGCTCGAAATCGCTCAAGGTGCTGTTCGGCATCCCGCTGATCGTCTCGGCGGCGCTCCTGAGCTTCGCCCATGGCGCCAATGACGTCGCCAATGCGATCGGGCCGCTGGCGGCCATCGTCCAGGCGGTGATGACCGGCAGCTTCGACCAGGCCTTCGCCATCCCGTTCTGGGTGATGCTGATCGGTGCCTTCGGGATCTCCTTCGGCCTGTTCCTGTTCGGCCCGCGGCTGATCCGGGTGGTCGGCAGCGAGATCACCAAGCTCAACCCGATGCGCGCCTATTGCGTGGCGCTGTCGGCGGCGATCACGGTGATCGTTGCCAGCTGGTTCGGCCTGCCGGTCAGCTCCACCCATATCGCGGTGGGCGGCGTTTTCGGCGTCGGCTTCTTCCGCGAATGGGATGCCGAGCGGCGGTTCCGCGCCGCCCGCAATTCCGACCCCGAGCGTCCGGCCATCCCGCGCGAGGAACGCCGCCGCCGCAAGCTGGTGCGCCGCTCGCATGTGCTGACCATCGGCGCGGCCTGGGTCGTGACCGTGCCCGCAGCCGCGCTGCTGTCGGCCGCCGTCTTCTGGCTGATCAGCAGCATCGCCTGAGACGCCGCCGTTCCGCTGCGCTGCGCAGCGGGACGGCACCCGCAGCCCGCTGGAGACGGGACGATCCTGACGGAAAAGCACGGCAATTCACGGCACGGATGATCCGCGCCGGTCTGCATGTCTGTCGCGATGTTCGGGGGAGAGGCTGGAGCGGGTGAAGGGAATCGAACCCTCGTCGTCAGCTTGGGAAGCTGCTGCTCTACCATTGAGCTACACCCGCCTCGGAGCAACCGGATACAAGGCCGGACAGGGGCCGTCAAGCGCGATTTCGCAGGGCATCGCAATGCCCTGCACCGGTTTTCAGCCGCGCGGATGGGCGCCGTGATAGACATCCATCAGTCGCGCCGCGTCGAGCGAGGTATAGGCCTCGGTGGTCGACAGGTTGGCATGGCCGAGCAGTTCCTGGATCGTCCTGAGATCGCCGCCGCGGTTCAGCAGGTGGCTGGCGAAGCTGTGGCGCAACGCATGCGGCGTCGCCGTGGCGGGCAGGCCGAGCTGCAGCCGGGTCGCGCGGATCACCTTCTGGATCGCGCTCTGGCTCAGCGTGCCGCCCTTGGCGCCGCGGAAGAGCGGTCCGCCGGGGGCGAGGTCCCAGGGGCAGAGGCTGCGGTAGCGGCCTTGCCGGACGGATCGATCCCCGCTGCCATGGTGCTGTCCGGGCCTCGCCTACGGGCAGCAGCTCCCGCGCGCGGGGCCTGCCGCCCCCCGAACCGGCCCCTCCCGCGCAGGACGGGTCAGGCGGCGCCCTTGCGGACGACCGGGGTCACGTAGACGATGCGGTCATCGGCACTGACCATCACGTCGCCGTCCTGGATGTTCACCTGCAGCTTCATCGAGCGGTTTGCCAGCTCCGCCAGCTCCTTGGTTGCCTGTTCCGGAAGATTGATGACCTGGAGATTGCCGAACCGGCTGGTGCCGTTCCCGATCTTGTCCCACCACAGATCGGCCGTCCGGCCGCCATAGGAATAGACGATCACCTCGCCGGATTTCGCACAGGACTGGCGGACGACCTTCTCGCTGGGAAGTCCCAGCGCCACCCAGAGCTCCAGCTCTCCGCTGAGGCTCTTGCGCCAGATGTCGGGCTCGTCATCCGTCGACAGGCCCTTGGTCAGTTCCAGGTTCTCGCCGGCATTCAGGGCGAAGGCGAGGAGCCGGACCATCAGCCTCTCGTCCGTTTCCGAGGGATGCTTGGCAACGGTCAGCTTGTGGGTCTCGTAATAGTGACGATCCATGTCCGAAACGGAAAGTTCGACTTTGTAGATGGTGGATTTCAGCGCCATGACCGGGTCCCTCGCTCGCCAGGATGGGGTTCCCTAGTTGGTCTGGCGGCGTTTTGAAAGCAGATAGGGCGCGGCCGCTCCACCCCGGCCTCCTGCGCCGGTCCGCGGGACGCGGCCGGGACCCGGGCGGGCAATGTTTCACCGAAACTTCACGTCGCCGTGACTGTCCCGCCAAGCGGCTGTCACCTTTCCGGCGTTCTTGCGGCCCAGCTCAAACAGAATTCCGGAATCCCGCCAATGTCCGACGCCACGCCCCGGCTGGTCTCCATCCAGCTGCCAGCCGACAATGCCGTCTCGGCAGATGTCGCCACCCAGATCAAAGCCGAATTCTCGCTGCCGGTCGCGGCCGGTGCCGGCCATGTCACCCTGCGGTCCTACAATGACGACGCCGTCGCCATGCAGATCGACATCGCCTCGGATCTCGTCGAGATCGACGGCACGAGGCTGACCGTTACCCTGCCGGGGGCGCTGGAGCAGGGCACGCATTACTACGTGGCCATCGACAGGGGCGCGCTGGTCCGGGCGCAGTCGGAGGCCGAGGCGGCGCTGCTTTTCTCGGAGGATTTCGAGTCGCTGGCAGAGGCGCTCGGTCCCTATGCCAGCCCCACCGAAGGCGGCGGCGACGGCACCGACTGGACCGCAGTCCTGCCCGGCGGCTGGAGCCAGGACAACCGCTCCCTGCCGGGTGGCCCGGCCGAGTTCTACGGCTGGACCTTCCACGACCTCGGCTCCTGGATCGCGACTGCGGGCGACCAGGACCGCAGCCAGTTCGCCGCCGCGTCGGGCGTGGTCGCCGTGGCCGACGGCGACGAATATGACGACGGCGACATCTCGCTGGGGACGGATGGGTTCAATGCCGAACTCTTCATGCCCGCCATCGACGTCTCGGGCATCGGCGACGGCAGGATCGTGCTGGAATTCGCCTCGTCCTGGCGCCCCGAGGATGCGCAGGAGGCCCATGTCCGGGCGTCCTTCGACGGCGGCGCGCCGGTCAGCCTTCTGCATTATTCGTCCGACGAGGAAAGCGCCGATTACAAGCCGGACGCCACGAGCGAGACCGTGCGGCTCGACCTGGCCGTGCCCGAGGGCGCGTCCCAGCTGGTCTTCAGCTTCGACATGCCCGCCGCCGGCAATGACTGGTGGTGGGCGATCGACAATGTCCGGGTGCTGAGCTACCCGGTCGCCGAAGCCGACAAGTTTCCCGGGCTCTCGGACAAGGACGCCTGGGATTTCACTACCTGGGCCGAGGACGAGCTGTCCAACCTGTTTGCCGAGGACTGGCAGGGCGTGACGCTCGGCGGGTTCCGGAGCCCGACAGAGATGCGCGGCGACGGCTCGGACTGGGCCGCCTCAGCCGAAGGCTGGAGCGTCGTGACCGACATTCCCGCAGGCGGCGCCGCGGAATTCGCGGGCTGGACCTTTCTCGATGCAAGCTCCTGGAGCCGCACCGCCTGGGACCAGCTGCGCAGCGATTTCGCCGACGGGCATGGCATCGTCGCCGTGGCTGATCCGGACGAGTATTTCGACGGCGCGGCAAGCCCGGCGGACGGCCGCTACGCCTCGACGCTGCTCAGCCCGGACATCGATGTCTCTGGCGTCGCCTCGGGGCGGCTGCGGCTGAGCTTCGACAGTTCCTGGCGCCCCGCGGGCGGGAAGCAGGCGCAGGTGACCGTCGCCTTCGACGGCGGCGCGGCGCAGGTGCTGGATGTCTGGTCGTCCGATCCGGAGAGCGCCGATTTCCGCAACACCGCGACGGATGAGCAGGTTCTCCACTACATCGACCTTCCGGTTGGTGCCGCGACGGCGCAGATCGGCTTCGCGCTGGCGGAGGCAGGCAATGACTGGTGGTGGGCGATCGACAATGTCTCGCTCGACGAGGTCGTGCTGAATGCGGCGCCCGAGGCCGCGAAGGATGCGGCAGAGGCGGGGTCGCGGTCATCGGTGCGGCTGGATCTGCTGGCCAATGACGCCGAGCCGAACGGCGATGCGATGGCCCTGACCGGGATCGACACGTCGGGCATGCGCGGCACCGTCACGCGGAACGCGGACGGCACGGTGACCTGGGACAGCGCCGGGGCCTTCGCCTGGCTGGCCGAGGGCGAGACCGCCGAGACGCGCTTCGGCTACACGGTCTCCGACGCCTCGGGGCTGAGCGCCACAGCGACCGCCACGGTCACGGTGACCGGCCAGGCGGGCCGGTGCCGCCGTTCGGGGTGGCGACATCGGCCGGGGCGAAGCCGCGGGCGCCGCCGCCGAGCGCGACGTCAAGCGTGCCGGCTTCCATCGCGTCGATCATCTGGGTGGCGATGTCCTTGGAGCCGGCGCAGTCTGCCGGGACTTCGTATTCCCAGTTGCGGTTGGCGGTCTTGGCATAGACGGCGGCGGGGGTGGCGTGGGTCAGGCGCGCGGTGGACACGGCGCCGACCGACTTGCCGGCCTCGGACATCAGCTCCGAGAACAGCGTCAGCCTGTTGTCCGCCTCGGTGGCACAATCGCCGTGGATCGCGTCCTCGCCGAGGTTGATCAGGTTGAAGCGCTGCTTGACGCCGGTGTTCATCGCCCCCGCGGTCGGCGCGGAATCCGGGGTCTGGGCGTTGATGTTGTAGGTCTTGACCAGCGCGAGATGCGGGAAGGCTTCCTGCGGCTGGACATATTCGTCGCCATAGCCGCCTTCCTGCTGGCCCGACCACAGGCGGATCATGTAGTTGGTGGCGACGCCCTGGCCGTCGGCGACGAACAGGATCACGTTCTTCGCGGCATTGGTGTTGGGCTGCTTGGCCAGCTCGGCCTGCACGCGGTCCTGGCCGGCAGTGAACCAGTCGCTGTCCGACTGGGCGATTTCCTGTGCAAAGGCGCCGGAGGCGGCCATGGCCAGTGCCGAAGCGGCGAGCATCTTGTTCATCGGGTGGTCCCTCGCGAATTTATTATGCGCGGCGGCTATGCCCGGAACATGACAAGGACATGACGGTTGCGTGAATGTTGTTTGTCATCAAATGGTTACGTTATATTATCACCAAGCTTTGCCGACGGCAGCCAACGGCTGCTTCCGGGACGGCGCCGCGGCAGGACCGCTGGGGAATGCCGTGCCGCCGCTTGAACAGGCACCGGCGGCCGGGGTCCGTGCGGCTCGGCTTTCAAAGCGGCTGGCCTGCCGGTGCTGCATGTCTGCCCGTACCGCTCTGCACCCGCCGGAAATGCCGTGCGGCGCGGGCCGGCCTCCGGGCCGCTCAGCCCGGCTCGGCCGCGGCGGAGGTCGGGATGATCACCACCTCGCCGTTGCGGATCTTGCGCTGCGCCACAAGGTGGTCGGCGAAATGGCGGACCTCGCCGACGCTGCCTTTCAGGATCGACACTTCGAGGCACTGGTCGTGGTCCAGATGGACATGCAGCGAGGACACGGTCAGGTCGTGGTGGTCGTGATGCGCCGCCGTCACCTTGCGCGACACTTCGCGGGCCTGATGGTCGAACGTGTAGACCATCGCCGCCACGCATGGCGCCTCGGGCGCGGCCTCCGTGCGGCTGCGGGCGATGCCGGCCCGCGCCATGTCGCGGATCGCCTCGGAACGGTTGGCGTAGCCGCGCGCCTCCATCAGGCTGTCGAGTTCCGCCATCAGATCATCGTCAAGGGTGACCGTCACGCGCTGCATGGGCTGTTCCTTCCGTCCGGAAACCGGGCAGGTCCAACATCCGGGCTGCCGCTCGGGCGGAAAATGCCCCGCAGGGGGATCCTGCGCAAGGGGCACGGCTTGCATCCCGCGCCAGCGAGTCGTAAGCGAAAAGTTAACAAACGTCATACCGAGGATCCGAGCCGATGACCCTGTTGCGCAGCAGCCTTGCCCTTCTTCTCGCGACGGCCGCCATGGCGCAGGCCGAGGGGCCGGATCTGGTGCTGGCGATCGGCGGCGAGCCCGAGACCGGATTCGATCCGCTGCTGGGATGGGGCAGCTACGGCAATCCGCTGTTCCAGTCCACGCTGCTCAAGCGCGATGCCGCGCTGGAGACCGCGCCCGACCTGGCCACGGACTGGCAGCTCTCGGAAGACCGGCTGACCTGGACCGTGACGATCCGCGGCGATGCGCGGTTCTCCGACGGCACGGCCCTGACCGCGCGGGACGTGGCCTTCACCTTCAATGCCGCCCGCGAGGCGGCGGGGGGCCTCGACCTGCAGGTGATGGAGCGCGCCGAGGCGCTGGACGAACGCACCCTCGAGATCACGCTGAAACGCCCCTGGATCACCTTTGCCGAGGCCTTCTACACGCTCGGCATCGTGCCCGCCGACAGCTATGGCCCGGATTACGGCCGCCATCCGGTGGGCTCCGGTCCCTACCGGCTGGTGTCCTGGCAGGAGGGCGAGCAGCTGATCGTCGCGCCGAACGAGGCCTATTACGGCAAGGCGGCGCCCTTCGGGCAGATCACCTTCCTCTTCACCGGCGAGGATGCCGGGCTGGCGGCAGCGCGGGCCGGGGCGGTCGATCTGGTTTCCGTGCCCGCGCAGATGGCCCATGCGCTGCCCGAGGGCTTCCATGCGGTGCGGGTGCGGACGGTCGACAACCGCGGGCTCAGCCTGCCTGTCCTGCCGCCGCAGGAGCGGGACGGGCAGAGGGTCGGCAACGCGGTCACCTCCGATCCGGCGGTCCGCCGGGCGATGAATGCCGGTCTCGGGCGCCGCCGCTGCCCGGCCTGCGGCGAGGGCCGCATCCTCCACGGCTATCTCAAGGTGAATGCCGCCTGCCCGGCCTGCGGCGAGGATCTGCACCACCACCGCGCCGATGACGGCCCGGCCTATCTGACGATCCTGATCGTCGGCCACGTGCTGGCCCCGGTCATGCTGGCGGTCTGGGAGCTGTGGCGGCCCGCGCCGCTGGTGATGGCCGGCAGCCTGTCGCTGCTGACCGTCGGGCTGGCGCTGTGGCTGCTGCCGCGGATCAAGGGCGCGCTGATCGCCATCCAATGGTCGAAGCGGATGCACGGCTTCGGCGGCGCAGACCGGCCGGTGGCCGATGCCTGAGCCCGCAATCCGCGACGCCGCCACCGTCATCCTGCTGCGCGACCGCGGCGGCCCCGAGGTGCTGATGGGACAGCGCGGCGCCAAGGCCGTGTTCATGCCGTCGAAATTCGTTTTCCCGGGCGGCGCCGTCGATCCCGGCGATGCCGCCGTTCCGCTGGCGGGCCTGCCCGATCCGGTCTGCCTGGAGCGGCTCGGCGAAGGCGTGATGCCGGATCTGCCGCGCGCGCTGATCGCCGCCGCGATCCGCGAGACTTGGGAGGAAACCGGGCTGGTGCTCGGCCGGGCCGGGCACTGGGAAAACCCGCCCGAGGCATGGGCGGACTTTGCCGGGACCGGGCATGTGCCTTCGGGCGAGGGGCTGCGCTTCTTCTTCCGCGCGATCACGCCGCCGGGACGGCCGCGCCGCTTCGATGCGCGGTTCTTCCTTGCCGATGCCGATGCGGCGGGACTCGGCGGCGAGGATTTCTCGCGCGCTTCCGACGAGCTGTCGGCGCTGCAATGGATCCCGCTTGCCGAGGCGCGCGGCTTCGACCTGCCCTTCATCACCGAGGTGGTTCTGGCCGAACTGGCCGCGATGCTGCGGCGGGGCGCGCAGCCGGGGCCGGTGCCGTTCTTCGACAATGACGACGAGGAGTCGCTGTTCCGGCGGCTCGGCGGACGGGCGCTCCTCTAGCCCCTTCCGGCAGCCGGGCATCGGGTCCTGCACGACCACCGGCACATGCCGGTCAAGTCCCCCGCAGCGCCGTCCCCGGGCCTCGGGGCCCCGGCAGGGACACGCACGCCCTGCCCCGGCCGCCGCATCGCTTCCGCGGCACATCCCGGAAGGGACGGCGCCGGAAAGGCCGGGCCTAGCCGCCGTCCTTCCAGCGCCAGGGCGTGGTGTAGTGGCCCATCAGCCGCTCCAGAGCCGCCATGTCGACATCGCCATGCGCCTCGAGCACGGCGGTCAGCCCGCGCTTGCGGTCCTCGACCACCTCGGCGACCGTCACCGGGAAGCCCTGCGCCGACAGCACGCCGTCGAACACCCGGCGGATCGCCATCTTGCGGAGCGCCGGCTTGAACACCTTGCCGACCGCGGTCTTGGGCAGCTCGTCGAGGATCTCGACATGCTTCGGCACGGCGGCGCGTTCATGGATGCGCTGGCGGCCGAAGTCCATCAGGTCGCCGGTCAGCACCTTGGCCCCCGCCACCAGCTCGACATAGGCGCAGGGCAGCTCGCCGGCATGGGCATCGGGCTGGCCGATCGCGCCGACCGTCGCCACCGCCGGATGGCCCATCAGCGCCTCCTCGATCTCGGCCGGGTCGATATTGTGGCCGCCGCGGATGATCATGTCCTTCTTGCGGCCGGTGATCCAAAGATAGCCGTCGGCGTCGATCCGGCCGAGATCGCCGGTCCGCAGGTAGCGCCGGTCCGCGAAAAGCCCGAGATTCTTGCCGGCCTCGGTATAGGTCGAGCCCTCGAAGACGCCGGGATTGGCGATGCAGATCTCGCCGACCTCGTCGGTGCCGCATTCATGGCGGATCGTCCCGCAATCCTCGCAGTCGAGGATGCGCACGTCGGTATAGGGCAAGGGCACGCCGACGGAGCCGACCTTCTTCTTGCCGTCGATCGGGTTCACCGAGACGAGGCAGGTCGCCTCGGTCAGCCCGTAGCCCTCGGCCACCTGCACGCCGGTCGCCTCCTCGAAGCGGCGGTAGAGCTCCAGCGGCAGGGGCGCCGAGCCCGAAATCGCGATCTTCAGCGTTGAGACATCGGCATCGACCTTGCGCTGCATCAGCGCCGCCAACGCGGTCGGCACGGTGATCAGGAAGGTGACGCGGTAGCGCTCGATCAGCTTCCAGAAATTGTCGAAGACCCCCTCGCCGCGGTACCCCGCAGGCGTCGGGAAGACGACATGCGCGCCGGACTGCACCGCCGACATCAGCACCGGGTAGCAGGCGAAGCAATGGAACAGCGGCAGCGGGCAGATCAGCACGTCGCTTTCGTCGAACAGCAGCTCCTTGCCGAGCCAGCCGTTGTAGATCATCCCCGAGAACTTGTGCTGCGCCACTTTCGGCGTGCCGGTGGTGCCGCCGGTGTGGAAATAGGCGGCCACCCGGTCGCCGCCATCCGCCGGAAATGCCAGCCGGTCGGCAGGCTGGCGCGCCAGCTCGACGCGGAAATCGAGCACCCGCGCATGGTGGCGCCCCGACATCTGCGGCCGCAGGAACGGCACCAGCCAGGATTTCGGCGGCGCCAGATAGCGCTTCAGGTCGACTTCCAGCACGGTCTTGACCGTCGGCGCGAAGGCGACAGCGGCCTCGGCCTTCTGCGCGACATCGGCCTTGGGGAAGGATTTCAGCGTGACCAGCACCTTGGCCCCGGCATCGTTGAGGATGCCCGCGATCTGCTCGGTATCGAGCAGCGGATTGACCGGAAGCACCTTGCCCGCGGTCATCCCGCCCAACAGCGCCAGGATGGTCTCGTTGCAGTTCGGCAGCAGATAGGCGACGACATCCTTCTCGCCGATGCCGAGCGAGCGGAAGAGGTTCGCGGCCTGCGTGACCTGGCCCAGGAGATCGGACCAGCTCAATGTCTCGGCGGGCGCCTTCGGATCCGAGAACATCTGGAACGTGACCGCAGGGCGGCTGCCATGGCGCGCCGCGGTGGCGGCCAGCGCCGCGTGAACGGTTTTCGGCACGTCGCGCGCATCCCAGGGGGCTTCCCCCTCGATCAGCCGCGCGGAAGACAGGTCCGTGAACATGTGCATCCGAGTCTCCTCCCCAGGATCGCGGCCCCAATTCGTTGTTATATGGGATGCGGGCCGCGTCTTGCGAGGATGGACCCGGGCGGGGCGGCAGCGCAAGCGTAACGCTGCGCCGCGCTCCGGCAGGTCATTCGGCTGCCATGGCCTCGGTGAATTGCAGCCGCGCCAGGCGGGCATAGAGGCCGCCCTCGGCCACCAGGCTGTCATGGGTGCCCTGCGCCACGATCCGTCCCTTGTCGAAGACGAGGATGCGGTCGGCCTTCTTCACCGTGGCGAGGCGATGCGCGACGACCAGCGTGGTGCAGTCGCGGGACATCTCGTCGACCGCCTTCTGCACAGCCGCCTCGCTTTCCGCGTCGAGCGCCGAGGTGGCCTCGTCAAGGAGCAGCACCGGGGCGTCGCGCAGGATCGCGCGGGCAATGGCGATGCGCTGCTTCTGGCCGCCCGAGAGCATCACGCCGCGCTCGCCCAGATAGGTGTCGTAGCCGTCGGGCAGCTCGGAGACGAAGCCATGCGCCGCGGCAGCCTTGGCGGCGGCCTCGACCTCGGCATCGGTCGCGTCGGGACGGCCGAAGCGGATATTGGCGCGGGCGGTGTCGGCGAAGATCACCGGCTCCTGCGGGACCAGCGCCAGGTTGCGGCGGAACGCGTCGCGCGCCATTGCCGGAAGCGGCACGCCGTCGAGCAGCACCTCGCCGGATTGCGGATCGTAGAAGCGCAGCAGAAGCTGCAGCACCGTCGACTTGCCCGCCCCCGAAGGCCCGACCAGCGCGACCGTCTCGCCCGGCGCGACGCGGAAGCTGAGGCCTTCGAGCGCCGCGTCGTCGGGACGGGTCGGATAATGGAAGCGCACGTCGCGGAACTCGATCTCGCCCTTTGCGGGCTCGGCCGGGGCGCGCGGGGTCTCGGGGTCCGAGACGGTGTCCTCGGCATGGAGCAGCTCGACCAGCCGCTCGGTGGCGCCGGCCGCGCGCTGCAGCTCGCCCCAGATTTCGGACAGCGCCGCAACCGAGCCCGCCATGATGCCGGCATAGATGACGAACTGAACCAGCTCGCCGATCGACATCGCGTCCGAGCGCACGTCGGTGACGCCGACCCAGAGGACCGAGATGATGCCGCCGAAGACAATGAAGATGACGATCGCGGTCAGCGCCGCACGCACCGCCATGCGCCGCTTGGCCGAGTCGAAGGACTTCTCGGTGACGTCGGCAAACATCGCGCGGCTCGGACCTTCGGCGGTGAAGGCCTGCACGGCCTGCGCCGAGAGGAGCGCCTCGGAAGCCTTGCCGGAGCCCTGCGCGATCCAGTCCTGGTTGTCGCGCGCCAGCCCGCGCAGCCGCCGTCCCAGACCGAGGATCGGGATCAGCACCACCGGCACCAGCAGGAGCACGAGGCCGGTCAGCTTGGCCGAGGTCAGCAGCATCATCACGAGGCCGCCGCCGAACAGCAGCAGGTTGCGCAGGAACCACGACACCGAGGATCCGACGACCGACAGGATCAGCGTCGTGTCGGTGGTGATCCGCGACAGTACCTCGCCGGTCATGATCTTCTCGTAGAAGGCCGGGCTCATCGAGATCATCCGGTCGAAGACGGCCTTGCGGATATCCGCGACCGTCCGCTCGCCCAGCCGGGTCACGAGGTAGTAGCGCAGCGCCGTGCCGAGCGCGAGCAGCCCGGCAATGCCGAGCGCGGCGACGAAATACTTGTCGAGCAGCGCAGTCTCGCCGGTCAGGAAGCCGTCGACCACCCGGCGCACCGCAACGGGCAGGATCAGCGACACGGTGGCCGTGAAGATCAGCGCAAGAAGCGAGGCGACCAGCAGGCCGCGATAGGGCTTCAGGAAGGGAAAGAGCCCCCTCAGCGCCCCGATCTTCTTCGACTTCGCGCGATCCTCGCTGGAATTGTTCGGGCGGCGTGCCATGGCTGCTCCTCGCTGGAATTGCCCGTTTCCTTAGGCCATGGCGCCCGCGGCAACAAGGCCCGGGGACTAGTCACATGGTCGGCCCCCGCGGCGCAACGGCCCCGGATCTGAACACATGACGGAATTTTGATCCGTCTGTGCTCAGCCGCGCGTGACGTCGTGGCGGTAGATCCAGTCGAACTGCGACAGGGCGAGCCCCGGCCGCGCGCGTTCGCCCAGGGCGAGGCCCGCATGGGCCAGTCCGCGCAGCCCCGGCACGCCCAGATGGTAGAGCAGCGCGTTGCGGTCCGCCGCGCCGACGATGCGGCACCGCATCGCCGCGCGCCACCGTATCGCCGGGCGCCGCCAGCCATTCGACCAGCCGACCCGCCTCCATGTCGGCGCCCAGGGACGGCATCGCCACGATCCCCATCAGCCCTTCCCCGCCAGCGCCCGCGCCGCCGCCACGATCTGCGGCACCTGCGGGATCGCGGCCTCCTCGAGATGGCGGGCATAGGGGATCGGCACTTCCGCCGCGCAGACCCGCGCCACCGGCATGTCGAGCGACCAGAAGGCCTGTTCCATGATCCGCGCCGAGATCTCGGCCGACAGCGACCCGCTGCGCCAGCCCTCGTCGACGATCAGCGCCCGCCGCGTGCGCGCGACCGAAGCCATGACCGTGGCATCGTCGAGCGGCCGCAGCACCCGCAGGTCGATCACCTCGGCCGAAAGGCCCTCGGCCTCCAGCGCCGCCGCCGCCTCCAGCGTCTTGTGGAGCGAGCCGCCATAGGTGAGCAGCGTCATGTCGCGGCCCGGCCGCCGGATGGCGGCGCGGGCGATGTCGACCGGCCCGGCCGCCCGGTCGATCCGGCCGCTGCGGTTGTAGAGCATGACATTCTCGAAGATCAGCACCGGGTCCGGATCCGCGAGCGCAGAGGCCAGCATGCCGCGGGCATCCTCGAGCGTCGCCGGCGCCAGCACCTTCAGCCCCGGGATATGCGCGTACCAGCCCTCGAGGCTGTGCGAATGCTGTGCCGCCAGCTGCTTGCCCGCGCCGGTCGCCATGCGGATCACCAAGGGCACGCCGAACTGGCCGCCCGACATGTGGCGCAAGGTGGCGGCGGTGTTCAGGATCTGGTCGAGCGCGAGCAGCGAGAAATTCACCGTCATCAACTCGACGACCGGCCGCATCCCCGCCACAGCCGCGCCGATCCCCGCGCCGGTGAAGCCGCTTTCCGACAGCGGCGTGTCGCGGATGCGCTCCGGCCCGAATTCCGCCATCAGCCCCTGCGAGACCGCGTAGCAGCCGCCATAGGCGCCGACATCCTCGCCCATCAGGAAGACCCGGTCATCTGCCGCCAGCGCCGCGCGCAGGCCGTCGCGGGCCGCCTCGCGAAAGGTCATCTCGACCGTTTCGCCCGAGGGCGCGGGCGGCTCCCCGACCGCTGCGGTCTTCGCGGGCTCCGCCGGGGCGTTGGCGGCAAGCGCATGCGGGAAGATCAGCGCATTGGCGAGCCCGTGGGCGATCTTGTAGCGCGTGCCCAGCGGATAGGACACGGCATGGCCGGCGGTGGTGTTGACCGGGCCGAGGCAGACCCCGCCATAGAGCGCGGCCAGCGCCATCCCGGCCCGCGCCTCGGCATCGCTGCCATCCGCCACCGCGCGGGCCAGGTACTTGCCGACCAGCTCGATCCCCTGCAGCGCATAGGCATCGATCACCGGATGGGCGCGCTTCGAGGTCAGCGCCTCGACGCAATGGGCCATCGCATCCACCCCGGTCGCGGCGGTGACATGCGGCGGCACGCTATGGGTCAGCTGGGGATCGACGATGGCGATGTCGGCCAGCATGTGGCGGCTTTCGGTGGCGATCTTGGCGAGGCTGTCGGGATCGGTGACCAGCGCCCGCGTGCCGACCTCGGATCCGGTGCCGGCGGTCGTGGGGATCTGCGCGAGCGCAGCCTGGCGCGGCGGCGCGCGGTTCGGTCCCGAGATCTCCGCGAGGCTGACATTGCGGCCTGCCATCACCGCCACCAGCTTGGCCAGATCCATCGCCGAGCCGCCGCCGAAGCCGATCACCAGATCGGCCTCCGCTTCCGACGCGGCGGCGACCGCGGCCATCAGGTTGGGCACCGAAGGCTCGGGCTCGACCGTGCCGAAGCAGGCCGCGCCACGGCAGAAGCGGCCGGCGTGCCCTTCCTGCTCTTCACCGGGGGCTACCGCAAACGGCCGGTGGAGGAGCTCGCCCATGACGCGGCCTTCGGCCGGTTCGACGCGCTGCCCGGCCTGATCCGCGCCGCGCGGGAGGCCGCCTGATGCTGCGCGCGCTCATCTTCGACGTGGACGGCACGCTGGCGGAGACCGAAGAGGCCCACCGCCGCGCCTTCAACGAGACCTTCGCCGCCGCCGGGCTCTGCTGGCACTGGACGGCCACGGATTACCGGCGGCTCCTGAAGATCACCGGCGGCAAGGAGCGGATGCGCGCCTGGCGCGACGGCATCGGCTCGGGGCCGGATGAGGACGGAATCGCGGAGCTGCACCGGCAGAAGACCCGGCGCTATGGCCGGATCATCGCGTGCGGCGAGGTGCCGTTGCGCCCGGGCGTGGCCGGTCTCCTGCGCGGGGCGCGGGCGGTGGGGCTTCGGCTGGCAGTCGCGACGACGACCGCGCGGCCCAATGTCGACGTGCTGGTCCGCGCTGCCACCGGACGAGCCGCGGGCGATATCTTCGAGGTGATCGCCGCCGGAGACGAAGTGGCGGAGAAGAAGCCTGCCCCGGATGTCTACCTGCTGGCGCTCTCGCGGCTGGGTCTGGAGCCCGGGCAGGCCGTCGCCTTCGAGGACAGCCGCAACGGTCTTCTCTCTGCGCGGGGCGCGGGGCTCGACGTGGTGGTGACGCCTTCGGCCTATACCGCGGGCGAGGATTTCGCGGGTGCCGCCTGCGTGCTGTCCGACCTGCGCGGCTGGCTCGACACCGCCCGCCAGTCCTGCTGACCGGACGGCCCCGGCGGCGGCAGTCTCCGCCCCCGCCGTCTCGGAGCCCTCTCCGCCGACCGGCCGAGCTTCGACGTGTCCGCAACGCTGTCGATCCTGCGCGCCGACGGCAAGGCCCATGCGGTCGCCGCGGGCTACCTGCATCTGCGCAGCCGACCCGAAGCCCCGGTCGCGCTCGATCTCGGCGCGCTCTGCGTCACGCTGGCTCCCGGCGAGGCGCTGCGCCTGTCAATCGCCGCCTCCGACTTCCCGGCCCATCCGGTCAATCCCGGAACCGGCGCCGATCCCGTTTCCGCGCCGCTCGCCTCGGCGCTGATCACCACCCTGCATCTTTCCTGCGGAGAAGACAGCCGCCTCGACCTGCCGCTTGCGGGCGGCGCGCTGCAGCTCCGCTGATGCCCGAACCGAGGAGTTCCGACTTGGCAGATGAAACCGCCGCCCTGCCCGAGACGCCGCAGAAGCGGCTGGTCGAGCGGCCGAGCCGCCTGACCACGGTCCTGCGCGAGACCGGCCCGACCGTCGCCGCCGGCCTCGCCTTCGTCCTGATCTGGGAGATCTCGGTCCACGCGCTCGGCGTGTCGAAATTCGTCCTGCCGCCGCCTTCGATGATCGTGGTCTCGATGGTCGGCGACTTCCCCTACCTGATGAAGGCGCTGGCCTATACCGCCGGCATCACCGTCGCGGCCTTCGCCGCCGCGGTGGTCTCGGGCATCCTCGGCGGGCTGCTGCTGACCCAGCACAAGGATGTCGAGCGGATGCTCTGGCCCTATGCGATCGCGCTGCAGGTGACGCCGATGGTGGCGATCGCGCCCCTCGTGATCATCTGGGTCGGGCTCGACCGGGTCTGGCTGGGGCTGATGATCCTCGCCTGGCTGGTGGCCTTCTTCCCGATGCTCGCCAATACCGTGCAGGGGCTGAAATCGGCGGACCGGGGCCTGCAGGACGTGATGACCCTCTACCAGGCGTCGCGCTGGCAGCGCTTCCGCCACCTCCAGCTGCCGGCCGCGCTGCCCTATATCCTGACGGGCGCGCGGATTTCCTCGTCGCTCGCGGTGATCGGCGGGGTCGTGGCCGAGTTCGTCGCGGGCTCCGGCTCTTCCACCGGCCTTGCCTGGGTGATCGTTGAATCGGGCACCATGCTCGACGTGCCGCGGATGTTCGCCGCGCTCTTCATCCTGTCGATCTTCGGTTTGGCGATCTGGTGGCTGACCTCGATGGTGCAGGCGCGGCTGCTGAGCCGCTGGCACGAAAGCGAACTGGGCGGAGAGCGCTGAGATGACCGACATGAGCCCCAAGCTGCAGCCCGTGATGCGGATGCAGAACCTCGACAAGGTCTATCCCAACGGCACCGTCGCGCTGAAGAACCTGTTTCTCGACGTCCATCCCGGCGAGTTCGTCTCGCTCCTCGGCCCCTCGGGCTGCGGCAAGTCCACCGCGCTGAAGATCGCCGCCGGGCTGGCCGAGCATTCCGCCGGGCGCATCCAGCGCCCCGGCGAGGACGAGGCCAAGGGCATCCGCGCCCGTGCGGGCGAGATCGGCTTCGTCTTCCAGGAGCCGAACCTGATGCCCTGGCTGTCGGTCTTCGACAACGTCTACCTGCCGCTGAAGCTCGCGGGCCTGTCCCGCACCGATGCGGCCGCCGATGTTGCCGCGATCCTCGAGACCGTGGGGCTGGCAGGCTTCCATGACAGCTATCCGCGCGAGCTGTCGGGCGGCATGAAGATGCGCGTCTCGATCGCCCGCGCGCTGGTGACGAAGCCGAAGCTCCTGCTGATGGACGAGCCTTTCGCCGCGCTCGACGAAATCACCCGCAACAAGATTTCGCAGGACCTTCTGGAACTGTGGCAGGCCACCGGATCGACGGTGATCTTCGTCACGCATTCGGTCTTCGAGAGCGTCTTCCTGTCGAACCGCATCGTGGTGATGGCGGCGCGGCCCGGGCGGATCATCGGCGAAATCGGGGTGGACGCGCCCTATCCGCGCGATGCAAGCTTCCGGCTGACCCAGGATTACGCGGCGCATTGCCGGGATGTGAGCGGGCTGCTGACCCGCGCCATGGAGAGCTGAGATGAGTACCGACCCCTTCGTGACAACCTTCCCCGAGGGGACTTTCCCGCAAGGCGACGGCGTGCTCTCGGGGCTGCGGCTGGCGGTGAAGGACAATCTCGACATTGCCGGATACGTCACCGGCTCAGGCCATCCCGGCTGGGCCGCGCTCCGGGAACCTGCCGCCTCGACCGCGCCGGTGGTGCGGATGCTGGCGGCGGCCGGCGCGCGGATCGTGGGCAAGACCCAGATGGACGAGCTGGCCTATTCGCTGATGGGCGAGAACGCGCATTACGGCACGCCGCTGAACCCCGCCGCGCCGGACCGCGTGCCGGGCGGCCTGATAATGTCCGCCCGCAGGGGCGCACTCCATACTTAGGTCATGTTGACAAAAGGCGTAGCCAGACTCGGACGGACGCAATGTCAATGAAGCCGAGGAAACTCAGGGCGGTCTTGTCATAGCGCGTTGCCACCCGACGGCACTGCTTGAGCTTGGAGAAGCAACGTTCGACCAGGTTGCGCCAGCGGTAGAAGTCGCGGTCGACAGCGCGCCATTCCTTGCGGTTCCGCCGCATCGGGATGACCGCCACGATACCACGTTCCTCGAGCTTTTCCCGTACCTTGTCAGCATCATAGCCCTTGTCGGCGAGGAAGTATTCAGGCTCTGGCAGATCCTGCGTCATGACCAGGTCGAACCCCTTCACATCGGCCGTCTCGTCGCCGGTGATCTCGCTGCGCATCGGCAGCCCCGCACCGTTCCCCCGGAGGTCCCAAGTTCGACGTCAAAATCGATAAGTAATTGATATTGCCAGAACTGGATTGCGAGATTTGCCACAACTTGGCTGTCAGGCGGGGCGCTGTTGCGAGCAGAACGGATCTATCCGCTAGCTCGTTTCGCAAAAGATCGAATCTGGGGAGGCGATGCACCGCTTGCCCCGAAAGGGATGTATGATGGCCAGGACCACAGCACCGAGACCTGTCTGGACGCGCTGCGCGATGCCCGCATGGCAAGGCAACTGGAAAAGCACTTTCCCCTGGCGCTCGGCGCGCCTGCTTCCGCAGCGGCCGATAACTGAGTGGCCGACACAGGCGGGGCGGTCCTGTGCGCCCCGCCTGCCGGGCGGGGCTAGCGCGCGGCGCGGCCGCCCGCAGTCGGCGCCGAGCCGCCGCAATCCCCCGCCGCGGCGCAGCCCGGCGAGGCCTATGCCGGGACCTATGGCAACGGCTATTTCGGGCCGGCCACGGTCGCGGCCACGGCCGACGGGCTGGTGCTGCGGCTCGGGCCGGAGGGCCGGGAGCTGCCGCTTGAGCATTGGGACGGCGACAGCTTCGTCCTCCGCCCGGTGACGGAAAACCAGCCCGGGGGCTCGGTCTCGCGCGTCGATTTCGCGCTCGGCACGGGCCGCGCGACGATGCGGATCGAGCATCTGGACGGCGAAGGCCTGGGCCTGTTCACCCGCTCCGAATAGCGCGCGGGGCCTGGCGGGCGGTTTGCGCCCGCCTGCCGCGCCGGGCGGATTTTCCCGCTCTGCGCGAACCGTGGATCCATTTGACAATCCAGGGGCATCCGCCTGCGGCGGTTATACCGAAATTGAACCGTTAACAGACTTTAATTATTTGGCGGGACCTGCATAACTTTCCCCGGCGCAAGCTTTGCCGGCCGCCGCCGCCGGCCGCCGCGCCTGCGGATATCCGCCCCATGCCGAGAGGACCCTGCAAGTGACTGCGTACCGCCCCACGTTCCCGTTCCCGCTCCTGGCCGGCTTTGCCGCCGTGCTGGCCTCTGCCGGTGCCGGCATGGCTGCGGAGGGCGCCTGCGTTGCCGATCCCGCCGCGGTGATCGCCACCCCCGAGGGCACCGCGCGCCGCGGCCGCCGCCCCGACAGCAGCGCGATCGCCCAGAGCCGGTCCTCTTCGGGTGCCTCGGCCAGATAGGCGGCCAGCGCCGCGACCTTGGCATTGGTCCGCGTCGTGCGGTCGAGCGCGGCGAAGAGCCGGGCGAAGCGCTTCATTCCGCGGTCTCCTCCGTCTCTTCGCCCGCGAACTCGGTCTCGACGATGCCCGCGTCATAGCCCTGATCCTCCAGCCATCGGCGGAAGACGGACGTGTAGCCATGGGTGACGAAGACCCGCTCCGCTCCGGTCGCGCGGATTGCCGTGTTCAGCCCGTCCCAATCGGCATGGTCCGACAGCACGAAGCCGCGGTCCATGCCGCGCCGCCGCCGCACGCCGCGCAGCCGCATCCAGCCCGAGGCGAAGCCCGCCGAGGACGGCCCGAAGCGCCGTGCCCAGGGCGTTCCCAAGGCGGCAGGCGGCGCGATGACGAGCGCGCCGGGATGATCCTTCGGCTGCGTCTCGGGAGTGACGCGGATCGTGGCGGGCAGGTCATACCCTTGGGCGCGCAGCACCTCGTTGGTCGCCTCCACCGCGCCATGGGTCAGGATCGGCCCCGCCGAGCCGTCGATCCCGGCCAGGAGCCTCTGCGCCTTGCCGAGGGAATAGGCGCCGAGGATCGACATCCGCCCGGCGGCGCGGTTCTCCGCCCACCAGGTGTCGATCTCCGCCATGACCTCGGATTGCGGCGCCCAGCGGAACACCGGCAGGCCGAAGGTGCATTCCGAGATGAAGGTGTGGCAGCGCACCGGCTCGAACGGCTCGCAGAGCCCGTCTGCTTCGGTCTTGTAGTCGCCCGAGACGACCCAGACCTCGCCCGCCACCTCGACCCGGACCTGCGCCGAGCCGGGCAGGTGGCCTGCCGGATGCAGGCTGACCGTCGCCTCGCCGATGCGGCGCGGCTCGCCGTAGCGCAGCGTCTCGATCCGGATGCCGCCCAGCCGGTGGCGGATCACCGGCGCGGCCTCGGGCGTGCAGAGATAGCTGCCATGGCCGGGCCGCGCGTGGTCGGAATGGCCATGGGTGATGACGGCCCGCTCGACGGGCCGCCAGGGGTCGATGTGGAAACCGCCCGCGGGACAGTGGATGCCCCGCTCGGTGAAGCTCAGGACCGGCGCCATGCCCGGGGATCTAGCGGGCCTGGCGCGGAACCCAAGGGCCTAGCCGCGCCGCGTGGCCGATTTCAGGTCGCGCAGCGTGAAGGCGCCGGTCAGATGCGAGGCCGCCGCATAGGACAGCATGCCGAGCCCGACCAGAAGCGCGAGCGCCAGATAGCGCCAGCCGCCGGTATGCAGCAGATCGTCCATCGCGGCGGCGGCGCCGATCAGAACCGCGCCCATGATGACGCTGGCGAGGATCTGGCGCGGGATGCGGCGGCGCAGCCGGTCGTCGAACCGGGCGGCGAGCCCCATGTCGCGCGCCCCCCACCACAACAGCAGCACCATGCCCCAGCCCGCCAGCGTTGTGCCCCAGGCGGCGGCGATGAAGCCGAAGACCGGGGCGAAGCCGATGGCGATCGCGGCGTTGATGACCATCGCCCAGACCGCGTAGCGGAACGGCCGCACGGTGTCCTCGCGCGCGAAATAGAGCGGCTGCATCACCTTCTGCAGCACGAAGGCCGGCAGGCCCGCGCCATAGACCGCCACGGCCAGCGCGGTGGCGGCGGTGTCGGAGGCGTCGAAGGCGCCGCGCTGGAACAGCACCGAGACCAGCGGGCCGGGAATGGCGATCAGCGCCACCGCCGCCGGCAAGGTCAGGGCGAGGGCGAACTCGCCCGGGCAAGGCGGCAGGGGATCGGCACCCCTGCCTCGGGGCTGCCGCCATAGCGGCGCAGCGCCAGCGCCGGTTCAGGCCGCAGCACGCCGGGCCTCTATCAGCTGCCACCAGCGCTCGAGCGTCGGCTCGGTCGCCAGGTCCTCGAAGCCGAGCGCGACGCCGTGGCGGCCGAGTTCGGCGGAGAATTCCATCACCATGATCGAGTCGAGCCCGTAGAAGAGCAGGCTTTCCCCGGGGTCGATCCCGGACGGGTCCACGACCATCTCGGCCACGCGGGCCTCCAGCCAGGCGCGGGTCAGGGGGGCAGGGGCTGCATCGGTCATTTGGTCTCTCCTCAGGATGCGGTTTCGGGCGCGGTGAGCTCTTCGCGCAGGCGCGTCTTGTCGGTCTTGCCGACAGGGGTCAGGGGCAGGCTGTCCGCCATGCGGACGCGGTCGGGCAGCTTGTATTCGGCGATGCCCTGGGCCATCAGGTGGCGGCGGATGTCGACGGGGCGCAGCTCCGGGCCGGCGACGATCACCGCGCAGCTCCGCTCGCCCAGCACCGGGTCGGGAACGGCGACCAGCGCGGCCTGGCGGATCTGCGGATGGCGCAGCAGCAGCGCCTCGATTTCCTCCGCCGCGATCTTCTCGCCGCCGCGGTTTATCTGGTCCTTGACCCGCCCGACGACGCGCAGATGGCCCGAAGCCTGGCGGATCACCACGTCGCCGCTGCGGTAGAAGCCGTCGGCATCGAAGGCGCCCAGATTGTGGCCCGGGGCCTTGTAGTAGCCGCGGAACGTGTAGGGGCCGCGCACCGCAAGTTCGCCCGGCGTGCCGTCGGGGACCTCCCGGCCGTCGGGGCCGAGCACGCGGATCTCGTCATCCGGGCTGATCGGCCGTCCCTGGGTGGCAAAGACGGTGCCGGGCGGGTCCTCGGCGCGGGTGTAGTTCACCAGACCCTCGGCCATGCCGAAGACTTGGATCAGGCGGCAGCCGAAGACCTGGGGCACCTTGCGCGCGCTCGCTTCGGCAAAGGCGGCGCCGCCGACCAGCATGCTGCGCAGGCTCGACAGGTCATGCCCGCCCGCCGCCGCGGCCCCGAGCCAGGACGGCGACGACCAGCGCCAGCGCGAAGGTCAGGACGCGCTGCTCGCGTTCCGGGTCGATGCCGCTGGCGCGGGCGAGGTCGCCGTTCAGCGTCGTGGTCAGCAGCGCCGACCAGCGCCACCAGAGCAAAGCCAGCACCAGCGCGCCGCCGCCCCAGATCACCGCCAGGTCGCCGCGGGTGACGGCGAGGATGTCGCCGAAGAGATAGGCCGACAGATCCACCCGCGCGCCCGGGATCAGCGAGACCGCGACCAGCCCGAAGGCCAGCGACGAATGCGCTGCGACGCCGAGGATCGTGTCGCTGCTGTGGCCGCGTCCCGACAGGGCGGTGACCGCCGTCGCCATGGCGAGGCAGCAGATCAGCACGCCCGCGAGGATCGGGCCCTGGAAGGCCAGCGACAGCGCGACGCCGAGGATCGCGGCATGGGCGGTGGCATCGCCGAAATAGGCCATGCGGCGCCAGACGACGAAGCAGCCCAGGGGCGCCGCGGCCAGCGCCACGCCCAGTCCGGCGAGGGCGGCGCGGATCAGGAAACTGTCGAGAAAGCTCATTCGGCGGCGGTTCCGTGGCTGTGTTCGCGCGCATGGTCGTGGCCGCAGGCGCTTTCATGGCTGTGGTCATGGTCGTGGCGGTAGAGCGCCAGCGCGCCCTGCGTGCCGCTGCCGAAAAGCGCGCGGTATTCCGGGGCGGAGGAGACATGTTCCGGCGTGCCGTGGCAGCAGACATGGCCGTTGAGGCAGACCACCCGGTCGGAGGCGGCCATGACGACATGCAGCTCGTGGCTGACCATCAGCACCGCGCAGCCGGTTTCGTCGCGGATGGTCTCGATCTGGCGGTAGAAGGCGGCGGAGCCGGGCTGGTCGAGCCCCTGCGTCGCCTCGTCGAGGATCAGCAGGTCGGGCCGGGTCAGAAGCGCGCGCGCCAGCAGCACGCGCTGGAACTGCCCGCCCGACAGCTCGGACATCTGCCGGTCATAGAGCAGCGCGGCGCCGGCCTGTTCCAGCGCGGCGCGGGTCTCGAACCGGCTGAACCGCACCGGCAGCGACAGGAAGCGCCCGACGGTCAGCGGCAGGGTCGGGTCGACATGCAGCTTCTGCGGGACATAGCCGATCCGGAGCCCCGGCTTGCGCCGGATCTTGCCTGCGGCGGGCGTCACGGCGCCGATCACCGCGCGCATCAGCGTGGTCTTGCCCGAGCCGTTCGGACCGACCAGCGTGACGATCTCGCCGCCGGAAATCTCGAAATCGACCCCGGTCAGCACCGGCCGCCCGTCCATCCGGACATCGAGCCCGGTGATCGAGACCAGCGTCATTCGGCGGCCCCGCGGCAGGCCGGGCAGAGGCCCTCGGCCTCGACGGCGGCGCGCTCGACCGAGAAGCCGATGCCCTTGGCCGACTCGGCCAGCGCCTTGCGGGTCAGCGTGCTGTCGGTCTCGGCGACGCGGTTGCAGGCGCGGCAGATCAGGAAGGCGGGCGTATGGTCGTCGCCGCCATGGGTGCAGGCGACGAAGGCGTTGAGCCGCTCGATCCGGTGGACGAAGCCGTTGGCGGTGAGGAAGTCGAGCGCCCGGTAGGCGACCGGCGGCTGCGAGCCGAGCCCCTCCTCGCGCAGCCGGTCGAGGATCTCGTAGGCGCCCATGGCGCGGTGCTCCTCCAGCAGGATCTCCAGCACGCGCTTGCGCACGGGGGTCATCTTCAGCCCGGCCTCGCGGCATTGGCGCATGGCGGTATCGACGCCGTGCGAGATGCAGGCACCGTGATCATGGGGGGTGAAGCTGGGTTCCGGCACAGGACATCTCCTTCGCAGGTTTGGGGGTTGATATGTTATACGATACGCCATAGCAAGGGGCCCTGATCTGTTATAAGGTAACATCATGCGGACGAGAATGACGGTGATCGCGGCGGGGCTGCTTCTGGGCGGGGCGGGCATGGCTGCCGCCGAAGTGCCCCATGTGGCGACGGACATCCCGCCGGTCCACGGGCTTGTGGCGCGGGTGATGCAGGGCCTCGGCACGCCGGATCTGGTGGTGCCGCCCGGCGCCTCGCCGCATGGCTACGCGCTGCGCCCCTCCGAGGCGGCGGTGCTGGAGCGCGCCGATCTGGTGGTCTGGGTCGGAGAAGCGCTGACCCCCTGGCTGGAGCGCCCGATCGGCAGCCTCGCGGGCGGCGCGCATGTGATGGAGCTGCTGGCGGTGCCGGAGACCCATCTGCTGGCCTTCCGCGAGGGCGCGACCTTCGAGGCGCACCATCATGGCGAGGGCGGCCATGGCGAGGACGGCCATGGCGATGACGGCCATGAGGAGCATGCCGAAGAGGACGGGCATGACGGGCATGGCCATGACGGCGGGCACGGCCATGACGGGGACCACGCGGAGGAGGACGGCCACGGCCATGAGGAGGCCCATGCCGACGCGCATGGGCATGATCATGGCGGTGCCGATCCGCATGCCTGGCTGGACCCGGAGAATGCCGCGCTGTGGCTCGGCGCGATTGCCGCCGAGCTGGGCGAGCTCGATCCGGAGAATGCCGCGGCCTATGCGGCGAATGCCGAGGCCGGGAAGGCCGAGATCGCGGCGGCTGCCGCGGAGGCGGCTGCGCTGCTGGCACCGGTCGAGGGCCGTCCCTTCGTCGTCTTCCACGATGCCTACCATTATTTCGAGGCCGCCTTCGGCGCCGAGGCCGCCGGAGCGCTGTCGCTGGGCGATGCCGCCGAGCCGGGCTGCCAGCGCCCGGCCGCCGAGCGGCGCCGCCAGCTTGTCTTCCGGTCCGAACCGCGCCGAGCGCCCCGCCGCCAGCACCGCGCCCACCCAACGTTCCGCCATTGCCTGTCCTCCATGGTCCGACGCCGATCCTGCCCGGCCATGCAGCAGGCGCAAGCCCCCATGCGCGGCGAAGCACCGCACACCGTCCGGCCCGCGCATGTGGTTTCACTCTGGCCAGCCGCGCCCAGGACACGCGGCCCCGAGACCATCCCGAAAGGACCCGCCATGACCCAGGACCCAAGCTTCGCCGTTGCGCCGCCCGTGCCCGTCACGCTGCCCGTCGCCGGAGAGGAGGCCGTCTTTCCGGTCGGGAGGATCTTCTGCATCGGCCGCAACTACGCCGCCCATGCCGCCGAGATGGGGCACGACTCCAGCCGCGAGCCGCCGTTCTTCTTCATGAAGCCGAACACCGCGGTCTGCCCGCCCGGCACCGACTTCACCTATCCGCGCCATTCCTCGGACGTGCATCACGAGGTCGAGCTGGTGGCCGCGATCGGCCGCGGCGGGTCGCATATCGATGCCGAACATGCGCTGGCACATGTCTGGGGCTACGGCGTCGGGCTCGACATGACGCTGCGCGACATCCAGGCGACGGCCAAGTCGATGGGCCGCCCTTGGGAAACCGCCAAGGCCGTCGACGGCTCGGCCCCGATCGGCGCGATCCATCCCGTCGCCCGGACCGGCCACCCGGTCGCCGGGCGCATCGCGCTCAGGGTGAACGGCAACCTCAAGCAGGAGGGCGATCTCGGCCAGATGATCTGGTCCGTCCCGGAGATGATCGCCCATATCTCGCAGAGCTTCACGCTGCGCCCCGGCGACCTGATCATGACCGGCACGCCCTCGGGAGTCGGCCCGGTGCTGATGGGCGACCTGCTCGAAGGCATGGTCGAGGGCGTCGGCACGGTCTCGGTGAAGATCCGCTGACGCCTCAGCCGCGCCCCGGCAGCCGACGCAGGACCATGTCGCGGGCGCCGACGGCCCAGCCCGAGCCCTCTGGAGTGCGCCCCTGCGCGTGGACTGAGTTTCCCCCCGGATCTCTGACTGGGGCGATATTCACTCTGTGGCCATCTTGGCGGCCATGTCGATCCTTGCCTGCGCAGGGGGCCGGTCGCCGATGCTGGAGTGGCGCCGGTGCCGGTTGCGGAAGATGGCGATGAATTCGAACAGCGTGGCCTTGGCCTCCTGTCGCGGCCGGAACCTCGTGCGGTGGACCAGCCCGGTCTCCAGCGATCCGAAGACGCTCTCCATCGGCGCGGTCTCCCCTCGTGCAGGGCAATTGTCACCGTCGTTCGATGCCTTGCGCGGCACGGGTGGCTTGGTCGGCCATGGCCGCTGCGGCCCGGCCGGACGGAGCGTCTGGCCGGTGTCCGGAGCCGCCCCCCGATCTCTCCGGCTGCCGGAAGGCCTCGCCGGAGCGCGCCGCCTTTCGGCCGTGTTTTCCTTTCATGCAAAAGGACTTGGGGGCGTGCCGCACGGTCTGCCCCGAGGGGACTGCGATACCTGGAACGGCCGTGTTTTCCGGATGCGTGGCACGGCTGTTGCACCCGAAAATGACATGATCGCCGACAGGAACGGCGACGCAAATCGGAGGAGATGACGAAGATGAAGCTTGAGTCAGCGGAGGCCATGTCCATGGCAAGCCGGCATCCGGAGGCCGTGCCGAAGGAGGAGCTGGTGCGGTTCGAGGGCGTGTCGAAGTCGTTCGGCGCCCTGCAGGCGGTGCACGGAGTTTCCCTTTCGGTCGCCGAAGGCGAATTCATCACGCTCGTCGGCCCGTCCGGCTGCGGGAAGTCGACCTTGCTCAACATGACCGCGGGGCTGTTCGAGCCGACGGAAGGCCGGGTGACCTATCGCGGAGAGCTGGTCCGGCCCTACAACCGCAAGGTCGGCTACATGACCCAGAGCGACCATCTCCTGCATTGGCGGACCGTGGAGCGCAACATCGCCGTGCCGCTGGAGATCGCGCGGATGCCGCGGCCGCAGATCCGGGCGCGGGTGGAGGAGCTCCTGGAACTGGTGGGCCTGGCGGGGTTCGGGGCCAGCTATCCCGGCGAGCTTTCGGGCGGCATGCGCAAGCGCTGCGCCCTGGCGCGGCTGCTGGCCTACGACCCCGAGACGCTGCTCTTCGACGAGCCGTTTGCCGCGCTCGACGCGCAGCTCCGGCTGAAGATGCAGATGGAAATCCGGCGGATCGTCGCCAAGCTGAACAAGACGGTGCTGTTCGTCACGCATGACCTCGACGAGGCGGTGGCGCTGGCCGACCGCTGCGTGGTTTTCGCCGGCCGTCCGGGCACGATCAAGGAGGTTCTGGACATCCCGCTGCCGCGCGAGCGCGACCTCTTCGGCATCCGCCACAACGCCGACTATGTCGGGATGACCGCGCGCCTGTGGGACGAAATGGCGCCGGCCGCAGCGCAGTGCGGGGGCTGACACATGATGATCCTTTCGCGTTTCGCCATTCTCGCGGCGCTCCTGGCGTTCTGGGAAATCGCCTCGGGCCGCCTCATCCAGGAATACCTGGTCAGCAAGCCCAGCAAGATCGCGGAGACCTTCCTCGACTGGGTGATGGACGGCAGCATCTTCTTCCATGCCGGCATCACCGCGATCGAGGCGCTGGCGGGCTTCGTCCTCGGGGCGCTGGCGGGCATGGTCCTGGGCATGGTGCTGGGACGGGCCGAGCGCCTTGCCGAGCTGCTCAACCCCTTCATCATGGCGTTCTACAGCATCCCCAAGATCGCGCTCGCGCCGCTGTTCATCATCTGGTTCGGCATCGGCATCGAAATGAAGATCCTGCTGACCGGCACCATCGTCTTCTTCCTGGTGTTCCTCAACACCTATACCGGAGTGCGCAGCGTCAGTCCCGAGCTGATCAACATCCTGCGGCTGATGGGGGCGAACGAGGGCGACGCGCTGCGCAAGGTCGTTCTGCCCTCCGCCATCGTCTGGGTGTTCACCGGGCTGCGGCTGTCGGTGCCCTATGCCATGATCGGCGCGATCGTCGGCGAGATGATCGCCGCGAACCGCGGGCTCGGCTACCTGCTGTCCCATGCCTCCAGCCAGTTCAACACCGCCGGCGTCTTCGCCGCGCTGGCCGCGATCATCGCCATGTCGGTGCTGATGAACACGGCGGTCAGCGTCCTGGCGCATGCCGCAATGCCCTGGGAGAAGGCCAGGCAGAACCGCGAGATCGCGATCTGACCCGCGTGGCAAGGGACCCGGCGCGGACAGGCCGGGTCTCCTGCCGGACGGCTCCGGCTGGCGCGGAATTTGCGTGGCACGGGGCAACAAGGCCGCCGCAAGCCGGATCCCGCGCCATGTCGCGGATGTTCCGGCGGAAGGCATGGGCGGGACGCTGGGAAAGGGCCTGTCCGGCGGGAACTGCCGCCGGGCCTGCCGCGGCCCCGGGCGGGACGCTGCCGCGCCGCGGCAGGTTGGCAAGCGGCTGAAGGGCAGCGGAGGGGAACTGCGTTGGAATTGCGCCATATCAGATATTTCGCCGCCGCCGCCGGGGCGCTGCATTTCGGCCGGGCCGCGGAGATCCTCGCGGTGACGCGCCCTGCGGTCTCGCAGACCGTGGCGGATCTCGAGATGGAGCTGGGCGTGAAGCTGTTCCGGCGCGAGGCGCACAAGGTGCAGCTGACCGCCGCGGGCGAGACCTTCCTGAAACATGCTCTGGCGATCCTCCAGGATGTCGAGACCGCGACCCAGACGACCCGGCGAGTCGGCGAGGGCAAGGCCGGCCTCCTCAGGATCGGATACGGCTCGCTCGGGCTGCGCCATCCGGTGTTCCGCGAAGGCGTCAAGAAGATGGGCGTGCTCTATCCCGAGACCGATCTCGTCCTGAAGGAGCAGGCCAGCAGCCTCCAGCTCGATGAGATCCGCCTCGGACGGCTCGATGCGGGCTTCGTCTATGTCGCCCGCGAGGAGGGCAGGCGGACGATGTCGCTGCCCGAGAGCGGCAGCATCGGCGACCTCAATTCGCTGGTGCTCGATGCCGGGCACATCGGCGTCGCGCTTCCGGTCGACCATCCGCTGGCCGGACGGGAGGAGCTCGACATCGGCGAGCTGAGCGGCGAGGGCTTCATCGTCGTCGGGCGCTCGCTGGTGAACCCGTTCTTCCCGTTCACGCCGAAAATCGTCCAGCAGGTCTCCAACATCTCGACCCAGATCAACCTGATCTCGGTTGGCATGGGCGTCGGGCTGATCGTCACCTCGTCGCAACTGCAGTTTCCCGGCGACATCCGCGTTGCCCGGCTGCGCCAGGACACCTTCCGGACCGAGCTGCGCCTGGTTTGGCCCTCCGGCCCGCCGGAGGCGATCCTCGGCAATTTCATTTCCGTCCTGCGCGGTCTCGGCGCCGCGGCGGCGGAGGCACGGGACGGGACGGGAGCGCCGTAGACATGCATGACCTCGTCAAGAAGAGCCGGTCGGCCGACTTCCTGCAGGAGCCGGTGCCGGATTACGGCAGGGCGGTTCCGGTGGCCGACGGCGTCCTGCGCATCGTAGCGCCCAATCCGGGCGTGATGACCTATCACGGGACGAATTCCTATCTGGTCGGGACGGCGGAGGGCACCCTGGCGATCGATCCCGGCCCCGACGATGCCGGGCATGTCCAGGCGATCCTGCGGGCGGCGCCGGGCGGCCTCCGGGCCATCGTGCTGACCCACGGCCATGGCGATCACGCCGGGGCGGCCGATGCGCTGCGCCGGGTCGATCGCGGCGATCAGCGCGCCGAGGCAGGCCGGGTCGCGCCGACCCGCCGCATGGCGGCGGCGGCATGGGCGTCCTCGGCACTTGTGCCGGGCTGCAGGCCTTCGGGGGCGGGAGAAAAATCGCCGAGCGTCCGGGCCGTTTCGGCCAGGGCCTGTCGGGTCGTTTGCAGTTTGGGGACCGGCGCATGCGGATCGAAGCGGGTGTAGAGCACCGCGAGCCGGGCATTCTCGGTCTTCGCTTCGGAGAGCTGCCGTCCGGTCTCGCGCAGCTCCGTCTCGACCTGGCGCAGCTTCATCTCCATCTGGCCGATCTTCACGCTGCCGACATGGCGCGCCAGCGCCGCGATGCGGCCGGGGTGGCGTATCCGCTGGGCGGCGAGGGCGGCTGCCGGCAGCGCCCGGACCGGCACGTAGTCGAGGGCCAGCTTGATGCGCCGGCAGGCCGGACCGCTCTCCGTGCTGTCCTCTGCGGGCGATGTCCGTTCGCCGAAAGGCTGGCAGCGCCGCGGGAGGGTGTCAGTCGCGCAGGCACTGATCCGGGAAAATGGGGCCGCGCGTTGCCTCCCAACGCCGCGCGGCCCGGGCGCTGGCTCAGCTGCTTGCAATCAGCTCGGCTTGCGCCACGATGACTTCGGCCTGCTTGATCGACGCGATGTCGACCAGGCGGCCTTTGTAGACGGTGGCCCCGGCGCCTTCGGCCTTGGCCTTCTCCATGGCGGCGAGAATCTCGCGTGCCTCGGCCACGGCTTCCTCGGAGGGGGTGAAGACCTCGTTGGCGATGGCGATCTGCTTGGGGTGGATCGCCCATTTTCCGACCATGCCCAGCGTCGCCGAGCGGCGCGCCTGCGCGCGATAGCCTTCGTCATCCGAGAAATCGCCGAACGGCCCGTCGACCGGCAGCACGCCATGGGTGCGGCAGGCGGCGACAATGGCGGCCTGCGCCCAGTGCCACGGATCCGACCAGTGCTTCGCGCCCTCGCGGATCATGTAGTAGTTTTCCTGCGTCCCGCCGATGCCGGTGGTCTGCATCCCCATCGAGGCCGCGAAATCGGCGGCGCCGAGGCTCATCGCCTCCATGCGGGGCGAGGCGGCGGCGATCTCCTCGACATGGGCGATGCCCGCCGCGGATTCGATGATCACCTCGAACTTGATCGGCTTCGTGCGGCCCTTGGCGCGCTCCACCGCGGTGACCAGCGCATCGACGGCATAGATGTCGCCCGCGCAGCCGACCTTCGGGATCATGATCTGGTCGATCCGGTCCGAGGCCTGCTCCAGCAGATCGACCACGTCGCGGTACCAGTAGGGCGTGTCGAGCCCGTTGATCCGCACCGACAGGGTCTTCTTGCCCCAGTCGATGTCGCCGATCGCCTGGATGATGTTCTTGCGGGCTTCGGCCTTGTCGTCGGGTGCGACCGAGTCCTCGAGGTCGAGATTGATGACATCGGCGGCCGATCCTGCCATCTTCTCGAAGATGGCCGGGCGGGAGCCCGGGCCGAAAAGCTGGCAGCGGTTGGGACGGGCAGGGGCCGCGGGCTGGATGCGGAAACTCATTCGGGCCTCTCGGTCATTTTATTGCTCATCTTGTCCACCGCTGGTTATATCCTTGCGCGACTGTCTGCAAGCGGGAATTTCGCAGCTGCGGCGCAAGGTGTCGCAGCTGCAGCGAAAGATGCCAGGCCCTGCCGGAAAAACGGCAGATTCTCCTGCGGATAGGTCCATATGGGCGGTTTCATCGGGCCAGTGCAGGGTTCATGTTGAAACGGACGGAAGGCGGCGCATGATCGCCGCGAATGCGAATGACGGAGCGAATGATGATCCAGCACCCCTATCTGCTTTTCCTCGGCGATGCCCCCGACCCGCTGGCTGCGAAGGTGGCCCAGGGGATCCGCGACTGGCGGCCGGATTTCGCGGTGGGCCAGCTGCGCCTGGCCGGCTGCAATGCCGACATGAAGATCCCCGACATGACGCTGGACGAGGCCAAGGCGGCCGGCGCCAAGACGCTGGTGATCGGCGTGGCGAATCGCGGCGGCGTGATTTCCGACAGCTGGATGGCGATTCTGGTCGAGGCGCTGGAAAAGGGCTTCGACATCGCCTCGGGGCTGCACACGCTGCTGCGCGACCAGCAGCCGCTGGTCGATGCGGCGGCGCGGGCCGGGACCCGGCTCTATGACGTGCGCCTGCCCGACCGGCCCTATCCGATCGCCAACGGCGTGAAGCGCCCGGGCAAGCGCTGCCTGGCCGTCGGCACCGACTGTTCGGTCGGCAAGATGTACACCGCGCTGGCCATGGAAAAGGAAATGAGCGCGCGCGGCATGGACGCGACCTTCCGGGCGACCGGCCAGACCGGCATCCTGATCACCGGCGGCGGCGTGCCGCTCGATGCGGTGGTCGCCGATTTCATGGCGGGCTCGATCGAGGCGCTGACGCCGGACAACGATCCGGAGCACTGGGACCTGATCGAGGGGCAGGGCAGCCTGTTCCACGTCTCCTATTCCGGCGTGACGCTGGCGCTGGTCCATGGCGGCCAGCCGGATGCGCTGGTGCTGTGCCACGAGCCGACCCGCCCGCACATGCGCGGCCTGCCGGACTACCAGCTTCCCTCGCTGGAGGCCCTGCGCGATGTCGCGCTGCAGCTGGCGCAGGTCGCGAACCCGGCCTGCAAGGTGGTGGGCATCTCGGTGAACACCTCGGGCATGACGCCGGAAGAGGGCGATGCCTATCTGGCGGAGCTGGAAGCCAAGATGGGCCTGCCGGCAGTCGACCCGTTCCGCCAGGGCGCGGGCCGTCTGGTCGACGCGCTCGCGGGCCTCTGAGCCCTGTCCCGCCCCGGGCTTGACCCGGGGCCCCACCCGACCACCAGGAGGCGCCGGGTCAGGCCCGGCGCGCGTCAGCGCGAGAGGACATGCCATGACGCTCAAGATCGAGGTGCAGGCCGAGAGCTTCCGCCTTGCCCAGGCCTTCCGCATCTCGCGGGGGGCGAAGACCGAGGCGCAGGTGATCACCGTCACGCTGCGGGACGGCCCCCATGCCGGGCGCGGCGAATGCGTGCCCTATGCCCGCTACGGCGAGTCGCTCGACAGCGTCGCGGGGCTGATCCGCGGCCTGCCCCGGACGTGACCCGCGAGAGCCTGCAGGAGCTGCTGCCCGCGGGCGCCGCGCGCAATGCCGTCGACTGCGCCTTCTGGGATCTCGAAGCCAAGCGGACCGGTGTCCGTGCCTGGGACCTGGCCGGGCTGCCCGCGCCGGGACCGGTGATCACGGCCTATACGCTCGGGCTCGACGAGCCGGAGGCGATGCGGGCCAATGCCGCGAAGAACGCCTTCCGGCCGCTGCTGAAGATCAAGCTCGGCACGCCCGACGACATGCCGCGGCTCGAAGCCGTCCGCGCGGGCGCGCCCGGGTCCGAGATCATCGTCGACGCCAACGAGGGCTGGAGCGCGGAGGTCTATGCCGATCTCGCGCCGCATCTGACCCGGCTCGGCGTCACGCTGGTCGAGCAGCCGCTGCCCGCAGGCGAGGACGACGCCCTGATCGGGCTCGACCGCCCGGTGCCGGTCTGCGCCGACGAGAGCGCCCATGACCGTGCCTCGCTCCACAAGCTGAAGGGCAAATACGACGTCATCAACATCAAGCTCGACAAGACCGGCGGCCTGACCGAGGCGCTGAAGCTGAAGCAGGCCGCGATGGCCGAAGGCTACGGCATCATGGTCGGCTGCATGGTCGGTTCGTCGCTCGCGATGGCGCCGGGCGTGCTGCTGGCGCAGGGCGCCCGCGTGACCGATCTTGACGCGCCGCTCCTGCTGGCCGAAGACCGCGACACGCCGATCCTCTATGACGGGGACGGCATCCATCCGCCAGAGCCCGGTCTCTGGGGCTGACCGAGAGGACCCATCCATGACCCGCATCGTTTACCTGAACGGAGAATTCCTGCCCGCGGAAGAGGCGAAGGTCTCGATCTTCGACCGCGCCTTCCTGATGGGCGACGGCGTCTACGAGGTGACCTCGGTTCTCGGCGGCCGGCTGATCGATTTCGACGGCCATGTGCGGCGGCTGGAGCGCTCGCTGGGCGAGCTCGGCATCGAGATGCCGATGTCCGCCGAAGAGCTGCTCGGTGTCCACAAGGAACTGGTCGAGAAGAACGCCATCGTCGAAGGCGGCGTCTACCTGCAGATCACCCGCGGCGTCGCCGACCGCGACTTCCTGATGCCCGAGGGGCTGAAGCCCACCGTCGTGCTCTTCGGCATGCACATGAACCTCGTCGAGTCGCCCAAGGCCGAGACCGGCATGTCGGTCGGCGTCACCGACGACCAGCGCTGGGCGCGCCGCGACATCAAGACGGTGCAGCTTCTCTATCCGTCGATGGCCAAGACCGCGGCCAAGAAGGCCGGCTTCGACGACGCTTGGCTGGTCGAGGACGGCTTCGTCACCGAGGGCACATCGAACAACGCCTATATCGTCACCAAGGACGGCCGGATCGTAACCCGCCAGCTGTCGAGCGACATCCTGCACGGCATCACCCGCGCCGCCGTCCTGAAGATGGCCAAGGAAGCGCAGATGCAGGTCGAGGAACGCCCCTTCACCATCGAAGAGGCCAAGGACGCGGCAGAAGCCTTCATCACCTCGGCCACGACCTTCGTCATGCCGGTGGTGAAGATCGACGGCGCCGAGATCGGCGGCGGCAAGCCGGGCCCGGTCGCGAAGCGCCTGCGCGAAATCTACATCGAGGAAAGCGCGAAGCTGGCCTCCTGAGCCCGGCTCCGCCCGCAATGCGGGCTTCCGGTTCCGGCGGCGGCAGGGTGAACTCCCTGCCGCCGTTTCCGTATCTGGCGCTGTCACAGCCGGGCCGCCCGCCTGGCCTTGGGGGCCGTGCTGGCCGCGAGGGCGCTGCCGGACCCGGTTCCGATGCCGCGATGGGCTGTGCTCTTCGGGGCGTTCCATGGGGTTGCTGGTTGACAGGCGAGTGGAGCGCGCTCCTGCGGGTGGGCCAGGAGGGCCGGTTGAATTGATCCCCTGCGGGCTTTCAGAGGAGGAGGCCCATGCCCAGACGCCGTTGGAGCCATGGCACTGAATTCAAGCGCCCGGCCGCCGCCACGACCTGTCGCGCAACCTGATCCGTGTCCGGAGCGGACAGGCCGGAGCCGGCGCGCGCGACGGGGAGCGGGGCCTTGTTCGCCATTGGTTCGGGAACGATGGCCGAATGCGAAGCCCGGACTGCCGCGCTCGAGCGGCGTTCCGGGCGCCAGGCGCTCCGGACGCTCGCCGGGAAACGGGCCAATATCCGGGACTGTCCGTCCCGGGGACTCCCGATCCGCCGGGGATGCGAGCTGATGCAGGGCGCGCGGTCCAGCTCCCATGCCGATCCCGGCCCAAAACAAGGAGACGCCGCCCGCTGCGCGCCGCCGGGCGGGTCACGCCGGCCGCGCGCCCTGCCGATGCGGGTGCAGCGGCCGCTGCGCGGCTCCTGCCAATAGCTCGTCGCCCCGCGGCTGCGCACCTGCCGGTAGCCGAGCGCCCGGACCTGGTCGATGGCCGGGCTGTAGGACATGCCGAGGATTCCGGACAGGTTGGACGCCGAGACCGGGCCGGTCGGAACCGGAGACGCAGGCGGACCGCCGCAGCCGGCGGCCAGGACCAGAAGAAGACCGGCGGTCAGGCTCCTCAGGATGGGGGTCATGGGGGTCCTTTCGTTCCGGGTTGCGGTCATGTGCTGCTTGTGCCAGATGAAGCGCCCTGCCGCACGCGGAAAAACCCGCAGCGCGATCAAGTTTCGGGCAGCGTTCCGGCCATGGCGGCCCCGCAACCCGCAGGTACCGGAAGGAGAGTTGCACATGGATCCCTTGACGCTCGGTGCACCCGCCCTTGATCCGGCACGGGCCGTCGTGCCCCAGCTGGCGCATATCCTGCGCGAGGCGATCATCCGCAACCGGCTGCCGCCCGGAACCCGGCTGACGGAAACCGAGATCGGCAAGGCGATGGGGGTCTCGCGGCAGCCCGTGCGCGAAGCCTTCATCAAGCTCTCCGAAGAGGGGTTTCTGGACATCCGGCCGCAGCGCGGCACCTTCGTGCGCCCGATCTGCCTCGACAGGCTGCTCGATGCCCGCTTCCTGCGCGAGGCGCTCGAGGCGGATGTGGTGCGGCTCTGCGCCGAGTGCAGGCCGCCCGGGCTGGGTGCCGAGCTGCGCCGCCAGATCGCAGGGCAGCGCGCTCTCGGCGCAGGCAGTTCGGCGGAGTTCCTGCCGCTCGACAACCTGTTCCACCGCAGCCTTGCCGAAGCCGTCGGCCGCGGACAGGCCTGGGACATGGCGGCAGGGCTCAACCGCCAGATGGACCGCATCCGCCACCTGTCGGTCACGCATTTTCCGGTCGGCACGCTGGTCGACCAGCACGAAGCCATCGCCGAGGCCGTCGAGGTCGGCGATGCCGCAACGGCGGAAACCCTGATGCGCGCGCATCTCCGCCTGGTTCTGGAGGAGCTTCCGGCCATCCGCGAGGCCGTGCCCCACGCCTTCGAAGGCAGTCCCGGCTGACCCGCCGCCCGTCGGCGCTCCCGCAAACGTGTCCGGCCCGCAGTTAAGCGGAGGTTTCCTCCGCTTCTTGATCCCTCTATGGTCGCATGCGAGGCACTCTGCGCGTCTCCCCCTGCCCGAACGCTGCGGCCCGCGCGCCTGCAGGACGGGACGACCCCGGAAAGAAGGAATTTCGGCCATGACCAAGGCATTGATTCTCGGAGCGAACGGACAGGTCGCGCGCCATGTGGCGCGGGCGCTGCGCGACGGCGGCCAAGTGCAGATGTCGCTGTTCCTGCGCGACGCGACCCGGGCGCTGGCCACCGCGGGGGACGGAACCCGCGTCTATGAAGGCGACGTGCTCGACCCGATCATGCTGGAAGCGGCCATGGACGGGCAGGATCTGATCTATGCCAATCTCTCCGGCGATGTGGATCGCCAGGCCGCCGCGATCCTGGCCGCGATGCGGCGCACCGGCCTGCGCAGGCTGATCTTCGCCTCCGCGCTCGGCGTGCATGGCGGCGTGCCCGGCATGCAGCTCGGCGCGGGCTTCGCGCCGCACCAGCGGGCCGCCGAGCTGATCGAAGCGGCCGGGATCGCGCATACGCTGCTCTGCCCGGCCTAGCTGAACGATGCCGACGAGATCGCCTATGCCATCGCCCGGACCGGCGAGGCGCTGCCGAATGCGGCGGAGCCGGTGTCGCGGCGCAGCGTCGCCAATCTGGCGGCCCTTCTCTGCAGCGATCCCGACAAGGCCGTCGGCGAGTCGCTGGCAATCTACCGGGAAACAAATCCCGATCGTCCGCCCTGTGTTTCGGCCTCCGAAGTCGGCTCCGCGGACCGGTCCGGCCTGCCCCGCCCCGTCCTCCCGTCCGAGCGCAACCGCGCCCGCGCCTGAGAACAGCCCCCCGAACTGCAGAACCGGCCCGACCGCGACAGGCCGGACCGGTGCGCCCCGGTTGCCGGGTCGGGCCGCCGATCCCGAGGCCCCGCGCCGTCGCCGGCGCCCGGCGCCGCAGCGCGACCGCATAGGCCGCGATCAGGAGCGGCACCGGCCAGTAGGCCGCCGAAATGCGGAAGAAGGGCAGCGCCTCGAAGACCGGCACCGCCAGGAAGGCATAGGGCACGACCATCATCGTCCCCGCCGAGGCCGCCCGCACCGGCAGCCGCCAGAAATGCCGGTTCGCGGCATAGACATAGGCCAGGATGAAGCAGCCGATCGGGATCACGTCGGCCTGCATCGCCCAGACCGTCGCATAGGTGTGGAACAGCCCCGAGCCGATGCCGATCGCCGCCAGCAGGGCAATCAGCAGGAACGCCTCGGCCGGTCCCTGCCCGCGGCAGCGCCGCCACATGATCCAGGCAGCCAGGAGAAATGCCAGATTGGTCGCCGCATTGACCGGCTCCGACCAGAAGGATGCGTCAATGCGCTCGCAATAGGCATCGACCTGTCTTGTCCATTCCATTTTCCGCACTCCGCACTAGGGTCTGCCCCGTGACAAACTTATGGAGAGTCCCATGAAATTCACCTGGCTGGGCCATAGCGGCTTCCGCATCGAGATCGGCGACCAGGTCCTGCTGCTCGATCCCTGGTTCACCGGCAACCCGATGTTCCCCGAGGACAAGCGCGCCGAGGCGATCGCCGGCGCCACCCATATCCTGCTGACCCATGGCCATTTCGACCACGCCAATGACGTGGCGGCGATCGCCAGGGAACTCGACATCCCCGTGGTCGGCATCTTCGATCTCGTCGGCTATCTCGAGGGCAAGGAGGGCATCAAGGCGGTCGGCTTCAACAAGGGTGGCACCGTGGCGCTCGGCTCGGTCAAGGTGACCATGGTCAATGCCGTGCATTCCTCCACCCTGCCCTCCGATGCCGGTCCGGTCGCTGCGGGCACCGAGGCGGGCTTCGTGCTCGATGACGGCATCCGCCGGGTCTACGTTTCGGGCGATACCGACGTGACCATGGACATGGAGCTGGTCGAGGCGCTGCACCAGCCCGAGATCGGCATCCTCTGCGCGGGCGGGCATTTCACCATGGACATGGAACGCGCGGCCTATGCAGCCAAGCGGTTCTTCAACTTCAAGACGGTGATCCCCTGCCATTACAAGACCTTCCCGCTGCTGGAGCAATCGGCCGACGCGCTGAAGGCCGGTCTGCCGGGGGTCGACGTGATCGAGCCCGAGGTGATGGCCGCCATCGAGCTCTGAGCCCTGTCCCGGGCCGGGCTCGACCCGGCCCCTCCCCCTCTCCCGTCAGAACGGACGGTCGGCGGCGAAGACCGCGTCCATCGCGGCCTGCGTGCCCTTCGAGAATTCCAGCGGACAGGCATAGGGCGTGCCCTCCCGCGCCGCGAGGTTGAAGGCCGCGACCTGCAGCTCGTATTGCGGATCGGCCGGGAAGCGCTCCACCGTGGTGGCCATGCCGCGCGACAGATGCAGCTGCGGCTCGCCGAAGACCCGCGCATTGAAGGGCACGGTGACGCGCAGCACGCCCTCGGTGCCGTGGAAGGTCATCTCCTGGCGCGGCGACAGCCGGATCGAGGTGAAGACGCTGTAATCCGCGCCGCCGAAGCGCGCATTGACCCGCGCATAGGTATCGACGCCGTTCTCCCAGCGCAGCCGCGCCTCGATCTCCTCCGGCTCCAGCCCGGTGGCGAAGCGCGCGCAGCCGAGCGTGTAGACCCCGATGTCGCGCAGCCCGCCGCCGCCGGCGGCCGCCTGGTTGCGGATATTGGCCATGTCCGGATTGTCGAAGCTGAACGCCCCGTCGATCCGCCACAGCTCCCCCAGCGCGCCTTCGGCGATGAGCGCGCGCACCCGCTGCCATTGCGGGTGATGCACGATCATGTAGCCCTCGGCGGCCAGCACGCCTGACGCGTCGCGCGCCGCGATCAGACGGTCGAACTCGTCGGCCTGCATCGTCATCGGCTTCTCGCAGAGCACATGCTTGCCCGCCGCCATCGCCTTCAGCGACCACTCGACATGCAGGCTGTTCGGCAGAGGGATGTAGACCGCGTCGATCTCCGGATCGGCGAGCAGCGCGTCATAGCTGTCATGGACCCGCAGCCCCGGCGCGAAGGCCTTGAACGGCGCGGCCTTGGCCGGGTCCGAGGTTGCCAGCGCGCAGAGCTGCCCGCCCGGCGCCATGGCGATGGCGGGCCCCATGTGCTCGCGCGCGAATTTGGCGGCCCCGAGGATGCCCCAGCGAAGATCGGTCATGATGCTGCTCCCGTTTTCCCGGCCACCATCTGCGGCCCGGCCGCGGCGGGTCAAGTCCGCGCGGGGCGGCTTTCCGTCCCGGTCCGATCGCGCTACAGCGGGGCCGCAATCCGGAGAGCCCCATGACCCGACATGTCCCCACCGCGATCCTCGGCGCCGGCGCTGCCGGGATGATGTGCGCCGCCCATGCCGGTCCGGGCAGCGTCGTGATCGAGCACCGTGCCACCCCGGGCGAAAAGATCCGCATCTCCGGCGGCGGGCGCTGCAATTTCACCAACATGCATGCCTCGGCGGAGAACTACCTCTCCGGCAACCCGCATTTCGCCAAATCGGCGCTGAAGCGCTACACCCAGTGGGATTTCCTCGATCTGGTGCAGCGCCACGGCATCGCCTGGCACGAAAAGACCCTGGGCCAGCTGTTCTGCGACGACAGCGCGGGGCAGATCATCGACCTGCTCACTGCCGAGATGGCCGCCGCGGGCGCCGAGCTGTGGCTCTCGACCTCGGTCGAGGAAGTCGCCCATGACGGCACGCGGTTCCGGCTGAGGCTCGCCCGCGAGGGGCGCGGGATGGAGGTCACCTGCGACGCGCTGGCGCTGGCGACGGGGGGCAAGTCGATCCCGAAGATCGGCGCCACCGGCCTCGCCTACCGGATCGCCGACCAGTTCGGGCTGGCCGTCACGGACACCCGCCCCGGCCTGGTGCCGCTGACCTTCGGCGACCGCTTCGCCCTTGGCTGCAGGCTCGGAGGCCGCGCGCGCGGGTACACGCCGGGGCTGCTTCATCTGCGGCAGTGCAGGTGCTGTGGGGCAATCCGCATGGAGGTGCCATTGGGTGCGGGGTCTTCCGGGGGATGACGGCGCGGCAGGCCGCCGATGCAGCCCCGCGCCGGCAAGCACAGCGCTTGTCCCGCACCGCGCCGGGGCGGCGGCCAGAAGCTCCTTTGTTCCGCCTTGGCCGGTCCGGCCCGGATGGAAGGCACGGGCGCGATGGATGGTCCGGGGACGGCCGGCAAGTCAATGTGCCCGGCTTCCTCCCGGGAGCGGATGCCGAGGCGCCCCGATGGTTTTCCGGCTGAAGGCCGGGCGGGACAGCATGCAGCCGGAGATCGGAGTCCGGCCGTGGCCGTCCCCGCGAGGTGCCCCCATCGAAGCGGTGCGGGAACCATCCTTTTCACGGGAGACCTTCCCGGACCCCGAGGCGGCCGCGGCTCGGGCCCGGGGGCGACGCCTTGCCGGAAAACCCGAACATCCTCAGGGTTGGGTTCCCGTTGACCGGACCTGATGCCCAACGGCGAAATGCCGGGGGCGTCCGCCCTTGTTGCCGGCGGACGGATCGCTGTCCATGGCATCGGATCCTGCCCGGCCTGCATTGCGCCGGGCCGCGGGCATTCGTCCCGATCGCGCGCTTTCCGGCCAGTGCCATGCCGTTCCGGTCGCCGGTGCCCATGATCGGGCGGAGTGCCGCCTCCGCGTCCGCACTGCAGGGACCGGCGGCCTTGCCACTGAGCGCGGCGCGAGGTGCTCGGCGAGGTTCGGCATCACCGGCACCGGCGGATCGGCGGGCGGTTCGGCCGCGCCGTCCCAGAGCGCGAAGACATGGCGCGCGATCCCGAGCGCGGCGGTCAGCCCGGTCGAGCGGATGCCGCCCGCGCAGTAATAGCCGAGGTCCGGCTCGGCATGGACCCGGTATTCCTTTTTCTCGGTGGCGGGGCGCAGCCCGGCATAGACTGCCGTCACCGGCATGTCCGCCAGTGCCGGGACCAGTTCGGCTGCCTTGGCGACCAGCATGTCCAGCTCGGGGCGGGTCACGTCCGGACGCTCGCGGTCTTCCTGTTCCTCGGCGGTCGGGCCGACCAGCAGGTTGCCGAAGACGGTGCGGGTCAGCACCACGCCCTTGGTCCGGTCATTCGGCACCGGCAGCAGGATCGTGCGCAGAAGCGCGCCCGAGGCCTTGTCGAAGACCACGAACTGGCCCTTCCTCGGGCGGATCCCGAAGCGCGACGCGCCGAGGAGCAGCGTTTCGATCCGGTCGCCCTGGTTGCCGGCGCAGTTGATCACGCTGCGGGCGGTGACGGTCGCGCCCCCCGCATCAAGGTGCCAGACGCCGTCCCGGCGCTCCGCGAAACTCAGCGGCGCATTGAACAGGAAGCGCGCGCCCAGCATCTTGGCCTGGGTGGCATAGGCCAGCGGCGCCGACCAGGGATCGATCAGGTGCTCGCGCGGCACCAGAAGGGCGGCGCGCACCGTCGCGGCGATGTTGGGTTCGCGCGCAAGCACGGCCTCGCGCGGGATGATTTCGGCATCTGTGACGCCGTTTTCATGCGCTTGGGCCAGAAGGTCCGGCAGCCGCGCCTCTTCCCCGGGCGTCCAGGCCGCGACCATGGCGCCGGTTTCCAGCACCGGCAGGTTCATCGCGCCGCGAATTTCCATGTATTCGCCATAGGCCGCCTGCATGCAGGCGAGCTCCAGCGAACCCGGCGGCGCGTCGAAGCCGGTATGCAGGATCGCGCTGTTGGCCTTGGAGGCCCCCGACAGGATGTCGGACCCCGCCTCGAGCACCGCGACTGTCGCGCCTTCCAGCGCAAATCTCCGCGCCATCGCGCAGCCGACCACGCCGGCCCCGATGATGGCAACATCTGCTTCTGCCTCAGCCACGATCGGCCTCCGTCATCTTCTCCGGTCCCTTTCGGGACTCCGCTCAAGTTGACTCGTGCACTTTTTTGACCGTTTCCACAATATTGCAGCGGCTTCCACAAACAGATTGAGCGGAACCGCGGCGCAGATGCGTCATATTTCAGCAAGCTGACCGCGGTCAGGGCCCGGCAACGACAATGTCAACCCCGGCGGCGCGCAGCGCGGCACCGAGTTCGGGCGGCGGCTCGCGATCCGTCACCAGCCGGTCGATCGAGGAGAGCGGCGCCACCTCGAAAACCGCGGCCCGGTCGAGCTTGCCGTGATCGGCGAGCACGGTGACCTTGGCCGCCCGCGCCACCATGGCCCGCGCCATCTCGGTCTCGCGCAGGTCGTAATCCATGATCTCCGACCGTGTCATGCCGCCGATGGTCAGCACCGCATGCTCCGCCTTGAAGCGCGACAGCTGCTCGATGGCCAGCGCGCCCAGCGTCTCGCGCCCCTCGGCCGCGATCTCGCCGCCGAGCAGGTACAGACGGTGATGCGCCTCGGCCCGCGACAGGATCCCCGCCACCTCGGTCGAATTCGTGATCACGGTCAGGCCGCGGCGGCGGGCCAGCGCCCGGGCAAAGGCAATGGTTGTCGACCCGGTATCGACGAACAGCACCGCGCCTTCCTCGAACAGCTCGGCCGCACGGCGGGCGATCGCAGCCTTCTCGGCGGATTGCGTGGTCATCCGGGCGTCGAAGCTGCCCTCGACCGGCGCGCCTTCGGGCACCGGCGCGGCGCGGCGCGCGCCGCCATGGATCTTGCGCACCAAACCGGAGGCATCCAGCTCGTTGAGATCGCGCCGGATCGTCTCGCGCGAGGTCTCGAAGCGCTCGGCGAGATGCAGGACCTGGACTTCGCCCCTCTCCTCGACGAGCTGCAGGATCATGTCGCGGCGGGCTGAGGGCTTCATGGGGGTCCTTCCGGCTTGGGGCATGGGCGGCCGGCTTCTGACGATATGGTCAATCCGGCCGCCCGTTTCCACAAAATGCCGGAATTCCGTCCGCGCTGCAATCGCCTTGCGCGGATCAGAACGGCCAGAACACCGGCACCAGCAGGACGGTTGCCGCGCCGGCGATCAGGTTCATCGGCAGCCCGACCCGCAGGAAGTCCGAGAACCGGTAGCCGCCGGCATTGTAGACCAGCGTGTTTGTCTGGTAGCCGATCGGCGTCGCGAAGCTCGCCGAGGCGGCGAACATCACCGCGACGAGAAACGGCCGCGGATCGACGCCCAGCCGGTCGGCCAGCCCTGCCGCCACCGGCACCATCAGCACCGCCACGGCATTGTTGGTGACCAGTTCGGTCAGCACCGAGGTGACGACATAGATCAGCGCCAGCGCGATCAGCGGATGGCCCGAGGCCAGCATCGGCGCCAGCCAGTCGACGATCATCGCGACCGCGCCGCTGCGCTCCAGCGCCGATCCGATCACCAGCATCGACACGATCAGCAAGAGGAGCCGCCCGTCGACCGAGGCCAGCCCCTCCTCGCCGTCGACGCAGCCGGTAGCCAGCACCGCCGCCGCGCCGACGAGCGCCAGGGACAGGATCGGCGCCAAGTCGAAGGCGGCGAGCCCGACCACCGCCAGCAGGACGGAGATCGCGATCGGGGCCTTGCCGCGCCGGACAACAACGCCTGATTTATCCAACAACGCCGGGCGAGATTGTAAAACCGCTGAAAAATGGAAGGCAGAAGTGATGGAAAAACAGATGCTTAGCAGGGGGTGAGTGCAGGTTTCTGTTGCCAGGTACCTGCGAACCCCGCCTTACGCTGCTAGGCGCAAGGGCTTAAAGATCGATGTTTCGCACAGCTTACGCTGCGAGAGCCACCGGAGCACGATTGTTGTTGGCAATTATGCTTAGCGAACCGATAACGGTGGTATCTCACCGAGACAAAGCTAACACCTTTAGACGTCCGTCGATCCTATTTCGGCCCCATTGTCCCCCAACAAGGGATATTTGGTGGAGCCGCCGGGTACCGCCCCCGGGTCCGATCCGTTTATTACGTGCGCGTTTATGCCCATAGTCCCGAAGGACATCCTGAAGATAAGGCGGTGCTCCGTCCGGTTCAAGTGGCAATCCGCAATCTGCCCGATGCTCCGGCAATGCGCCCGTGTGGCGGGCATTGTCCCTGCCTGGGAGCGAATGCCCAAAAAAGCTGCCGATGGCGGAAATTTCCGCTGCGCCAACCTGCCGGGCTTGTTAATGACTCGTTACGGGCCCCCTGCGGGCTAGGATTCCGCGCAGTTCAGAACAGGGAAGGATCCCGAATGGGTCTTTTGGATAGCTTCTTCAATTTGATCAACGACCTCACCTGGGGGTGGGCGCTGATCCCGTTTCTCGTCGTGCTCGGCGTGTTCTTCACGCTGGTCTCGGATTTCGTCCAGATCCGCTACTTCAAGAAGATGTTCGCCGTGCTCAAGGGCGACAAGGAGGCCGGCAAGCACGGCCATGTCAGCTCGCGCGAGGCGCTCTTGGTCTCGGTCGGCGGCCGCGTCGGCGGCGGCAACATCGCGGGCGTCGCCGTGGCGATCACCGTCGGCGGCCCCGGCGCGGTGTTCTGGATGTGGATGATCGCGCTCGTCGGCATGGCCACCAGCCTGATCGAATGCGTGCTCGCCCAGACCTACAAGGAGGCGCAGCCCGACGGCACCTATCGCGGCGGCCCTGCGCGCTACATCACCCACGGACTCGGCCCGGAATTCCGCTGGCTCGCCGTGGTATACGCGGTCTGCCTGATCGCCGCCTTCGCGCTCGGCTTCAACGCCTTCCAGGGCAACACCGTGGCCGGCGCCTTCGAGGAGAGCATGGGCGTCGACCGGCTCTATTCCGGCATCGCGCTCGCGGCAATCGCCGGCCTCGTGGTCTATGGCGGCATCCGGCGCATTGCCAAGGTCGCCGACGTGATCATCCCGATCATGGCCATCGGCTATCTCGGCATGGCGGTGGTCGTGGTGCTGATCAACATCATCCACGTGCCGGGCATGATCATCGACATCGTCGCAAATGCCTTCGGGCTGCGCGAGGCGGTGGCGGGCGGCATGGGCGCCGCGATCGCCCAGGGCCTGCGCCGCGGCCTCTTCTCGAACGAGGCGGGGCTCGGCTCGGCGCCGAACGTCGCCGCCGTCGCCTATGTGCCGCACCCGGTGACGCAAGGCATCGTGCAGTCCTTCTCGGTCTTCATCGACACGATCATCATCTGCTCCTGCACGGCCTTCATGATCCTGCTCAGCGATGTCTACCAGCCGGGCGCCGCGGACATGGACGGCGTGGTGCTGACCCAGCAGGCGCTGGCCAGCCATGTCGGCGACTGGTCGAGCTACTTCCTGACCATCGCGGTTCTGCTCTTCGCCTTCTCCTCGATCATCTACAACTACTATCTCGGGGAAAACGCGCTGAGCTTCATGACCGGCAATCCGATGGCGCTGCACGTCCTGCGCGGCCTTGTGATCTTCCTTGTCTTCCTCGGGGCGACGGCGCCGAACGCGCTCTTCGTGTTCAGCTTCTCCGACCCGATGATGGGTGTTCTGGCGCTGGTCAACCTGATCGCGCTGGCGATGCTGTTCCCGACGGCGATGCGCGTGCTCAACGACTACCGCGCGCAGCTGGCGGCAGGGAAATCCCCGGTCTTCGATCCGGCGGCCTTCCCCGACCTGCAGATCGACAAGGCGGCCTGGGCCGACGCCAAGGACGACGCCTGATCGCCATGCCGCCCCGGCGGGCCATGCACGCCGGGGCGGCAATGCGGCAATGCGGCGCTTGCGCAGGGGCAGGGGCTCTGGTTTAGAACGATTCCAAAGTTTGGAGACCAGCCATGCGACTCTTACCCGCCTCCAAGAAGCGTTTTGCCGACCTTTCGGACAAGGAAATCATCGCGCTCGCCATCTCCTCGGAGGAGGATGACGAGCGCATCTACCGCGGCTACGCGGATTACCTGCGCCAGGAATATCCGGCCTCGGCGGCGGTGTTCGACGGCATGGCCGAGGAAGAGACCGGGCACCGGCAGATGCTGATCGACCTGTTCCGGTCGCGCTTCGGCGAGGTGATCCCGCTGATCCGCCGCGAGCATGTCACCGGCTTCTACAACCGGCGGCCCGTCTGGCTGGCCGAGGCGATGCCGCTGGAGGAAATCCGCTCGCAGGCGAAGATCATGGAGCGCGACGCGCAGCGCTTCTATGCGCTGGCGGCGCGCCGCTCCGAGGATGCCTCCACCCGCAAGCTGATGGGCGACCTGGCAGCCGCCGAGGCCGGGCATGTGCGCGCGGCCGGATCGCTGGAGCAGGAGCATCTCGATCCCGAGACCCGCGAGGCCGAGGATGACACCGAACGCCGCCAGTTCATCCTGACCTGGGTGCAGCCGGGCCTGGCCGGGCTGATGGACGGTTCGGTCTCGACGCTGGCGCCGATCTTCGCCGCGGCCTTCGCCACCGGCGACACCTGGAGTACCTTCCTCGTTGGCCTCGCCGCCTCGGTCGGCGCGGGCATTTCGATGGGCTTCACCGAGGCCGCCTCGGATGACGGCCAGCTTTCCGGGCGCGGCTCGCCGTTCAAGCGCGGCATTGCCTCGGGCGTGATGACCACGATCGGCGGTCTCGGCCATGCGCTGCCGTACCTGATCCCGCATTTCTGGACGGCGACGATCATCGCCTTCGTCGTCGTGTTCTGCGAGCTCTGGGCGATCGCCTGGATCCAGAAGAAATACATGGAGACGCCGTTCCTGCGCGCCGCGCTGCAGGTCGTGCTGGGCGGCGGGCTGGTGCTGGCCGCGGGGATATTGATCGGCGGCGCTTGACCTTGGCTTCCGCGCGCTAGCTGACATGTCGCAAGACATGTCGGAGAGTGCGGATGAGCGGCAAGGCGGTGATCTGGTGGGTCAGGAAGGATCTGAGGCTGGAGGACAATCCCTGCCTCGCGGCCGCCCTCGCAGCGGGCGGCCCGGTGATCCCGGTGGCGATCCTCGATCCCTTGCATGAAAGCTGGGGCGCGGCGCCGCGGTTCCGCTGGGGGCTGGGGCTCGGCCGCTTCGCCGAAACGCTCGCGGGCATCGGCGGACGGCTGATCCTGCGCCGCGGCAAGCCTCTGGAGATCCTCAGGGCGCTGGCCGGAGAGACCGGGGCAGGGACCGTGGTCTGGTCGCGGCATTACGATCCGGACTGCATCGCCCGCGACACCGAGGTCAAATCCGGGCTGGAAGAAGCCGGGCTGACGGCCAAGAGCCATGCCGGGCACCTTCTGTTCGAGCCCTGGCGGGTGAAGACGAAAACGGGGGGCTTCTACAAGGTCTTCACGCCGATGTGGAAGGCGGTGCGGAGCGCCGACCTGCCGGAGCCGGAGCGCGCCCCGTCGAAATGGCCCGCGCCGGAGGCGTGGCCCGGGTCGGATAAGCTGGAGGACTGGGCGCTCGGCGCCGACATGCGCCGGGCGCTGCCGATCCTCGAAAGCCACCAGCGGGTAGGCGCTGCGGAGGCGCGCGACCGGCTGGGCTGGTTCCTCGACGGGCCGGTGGAGGGTTACGACTCGGCGCGCGACATTCCCGGCGAGGACGGCACGTCGCGGATGAGCCCGCACCTCGCCTGGGGCGAGATCGGGCCGCTGACCTGCTGGCATGCCGCGCTGCGCCGCCGCGAGGAGGGCTCGAAAGGCGCCGAGACCTTCCTGAAGGAGCTGGTCTGGCGCGAATTCGGCTATCACCTCGCCTGGCACACGCCGCATATCGTCCGGGACAACTGGCGCGAGGAATGGGCGGCCTTCCCCTGGAACGAGGACGTGACGCCCGAGGTCGAGGCCTGGCAGCAGGGCCGCACCGGCATCCCCTTCGTCGATGCGGCGATGCGCGAGATGTGGGTGACCGGCACGATGCACAACCGCGGGCGCATGATCGTGGCAAGCTATCTGACAAAGCACCTGATGACCCATTGGCGGATCGGCCAGAAATGGTTCGAGGACTGCCTGACCGACTGGGATCCGGCGTCGAACGCGCTCGGCTGGCAGTGGTCTGCGGGCTGCGGCCCCGATGCGACGCCCTATTTCCGGGTGTTCAACCCGGTGACGCAGCTCGACAAGTTCGACCGCAACCGCCGCTATGCCGATGCCTGGATTGCCGAGGGCAGGCGCAACCCGTCGGAGACCGCGCTTGCCTATTTCGACGCCGCGCCGCTGTCCTGGGGGCTTTCGGCGGGCGATCCCTATCCCGATCCGGTGGTGACGCCCGAGGCGGGGCGCAAGCGCGCGCTCGGGGCCTATGAAGGCCGGAAGTTTTAACGAAAATAAAGTGATCCGCGGGCCGCGCCGGTCCGTATCACGCAATATACCCGAGCGAGGAGCAGTGATGGCGGTTCACACCAGTGTCGAGGGGCAGGCGGATCTGCCCCGGTATTTTGCCCGGGTCTTCGGCCAGGCACAGGGCATCAACAGCGGACGGCTGGATGTGGAGCTGCCGGACGGGCGGGTGTTCCGCGTCGAGGGCGCGGCGCCCGGGCCGGTCGCCGGGCTGGCGATCCACGATGCCGACCTGTTCTCGCGCATCCTTCGCGACGGCGATGTCGGCTTTGCCGAGGCCTATATGGAGGGCGGCTGGACGACGCCCGACCTGCAGGCGCTGATGGATTTCATCCATGCCGACAACGACGCGCTGCTCAACGGCTTCCCGGGGCTGGCGCTGGTGCGGCTCTGGGAACAGCTGCGCTTCCGGCTGCAGGCGAATTCCAGGCGCCAGGCGCGCCGCAACATCGCCCATCACTACGATCTCGGCAACGAGTTCTACGGGCTCTGGCTCGACGGCACCATGACCTATTCCTCGGCGCTGTTCGCGACCGGCCAGGAAAGCATGGAGGCGGCGCAGACCGCGAAATACGCCCATCTCGTCGACCAGATCGGCGTCGCGCCCGGCGACCATGTGCTGGAGATCGGCTGCGGCTGGGGCGGCTTCGCCGAATACGCGGCGAAGGAGCGGGGGCTGCGGGTGACCGGGCTGACCATCTCGGAACGCCAGGCGGAGTTCGCGCGGGCGCGGATCGCGCGGGCGGGCCTGTCGGACATGGTCGAGATCAAGCTGCAGGACTACCGCGACGAGACCGGGCTCTATGACGGGGTGGCCTCGATCGAGATGTTCGAGGCGGTCGGCGAGCGCTACTGGCCGGTCTATTTCGACGTGCTGCGCCAGCGGCTGCGGCCCGGACGGCTGGCGACGCTGCAGGTGATCACGGTGGAGGACCGCCGCTTCGAGACCTACCGCAAGAGCGTGGATTTCATCCAGAAATACATCTTCCCCGGCGGCATGCTGCCGAGCCCGTCGGTGCTGCGCGCCGAGGCCGAGCGGGCCGGGCTGCGCGTGGCGCGCAGCTTCGAATTCGGCGAGAGCTATTCGCAGACGCTGCGCCGCTGGCACGAGAGCTTCAACGGCGCCTGGGAGGAGGTCGCGCGCTTCGGCTTCGACGAGCGGTTCCGGCGGATGTGGAATTTCTACCTGACCTCTTGCGCCTCCTCCTTTGCGGCCGGGGTCTGCGACGTGACTCAGATCACCATCGAGAACCCGGTGCCGGTCCGGGTGCGCGCCTGATCCAGCGGAGCGCGCCGCTGGCGCGGCGCGCATTCCTTTCACGGGGCAGGGGGCGGGCCCTTCGGATCGCTGCCGCGATCCGGGGACGCGAGGTGAGGTTGCCGCCATGTCCCGGACAGTTTTGCGGCGGCGCCAGGCTTGCCGGTCGGTCATTCCGCCGCTTTCAGGCGGGGGGCTCCTGCGCCCGGACCGCTGTCTTTCCTCCGAGCGCTTAGGGGGGGCGTTGCGGAGCGAGCATCCGTCATTCGCAAGCGGCTTTTGGCGGCCGCGAGGCCGCCCAGTCCGACCAGCAGCATCGGCAGCGCGGCGGGAAGCGGCACTTCGGCCGAGGCCAGGGCATCGGCGAAGGCACCGGCGGCGGCAGAGGCGCTGTACCCGGCAGCGTAATAGCTCGTGTAGCCCGCCGAGCTGCCCGCTCCGACGGCCAGGTCGAGGCCGATGATGTGGCCGGTATCGCCATGGGCGCCGTTCGGATCGATCGCGGGTCCGAAGAAGGCGTTCAGTTCGTGGCCGTTGTCGACGGAGAAATCGCGGACCGTGGCAACCTGGCCCGGGGCGGTGCCCATGACGACGCTCAGTCCGCTTGCCGCGCTTGCCAGCGTGGCAGCGTGGCCGTCGACCGAGATGACGTCATTGCGGGTGCTGAAACCCTGCTGGTCGGGATCGGTGTTTTCGAAGGCCCGGAGGGAGACGCTGCTGCCGGTCGGGTTGCGGAAGATGGTCTCGATTTTTAGGACCGGATCGTCCGCCAGAATCTCGTAGCTGCGGGTGAAGGACAGGCCGCGATAGGTGCCGCTGGCCGTGATCCTGCCGCCGTCGGAGGACATGCTCGGCGCTGCCATGCCGACGAGGCCGCCGGTGGCGGTTGCCTTGGCGAAGGTTGCGGTGTCGGTGCCGATCTGGAAGCCGAAATCCGACACCCAGGCACCGAGCGCGAAGAATTCGGTCCCGCCGAAGCGGAAGCCCGAGATGGTGCCGCTGCGGTCATTCACCGTGACGGCCAAGTTGTTCCGGCCGATCGTTGCGGCAGAGGCGGGGGCGGCCGCGCGGCGGCGCAGGCAAGGCCTGCAAGGAGGGTCCGCATGGGAAATATCTCTTTCAACTGGTTCATGTGGAAAAGTCGTGAATAAGTTTATCCAAATTTTTTGAAACCTTTGGTTGTGCCGTCGGCGGTCAATTCTTGCCAAAAGGTTAACGCAGGGCTGTGCCTGCTCCGTCCCGGGGGTCTTCCCTTGGCCCGCAAGGACGTTTAGGCAGTCCCGGACCCAGACGGAGCCGTTTCCATGTCGTTCTTCAAGAAAATGAAAGACCGGATGTTCAAGTCCTCCTCGAAGATCGAGGACGGGCTCGAGGCCATCGTCGAGGAGGAAGGCTCCGTCGACGCGCCCGCGGACCCGCCGGTGCCGGACCCCGTTGCCCCGCCGGAACAGGCCGCGCCCGCACCGCTCCCCGAGGTTCCGCCTGCGCCCCTACCGGTGCCGGCCTGCGCGGCCGGCTGGGCGGAGGCTGCGGCGGCGCAGGCCAGCAGAATCCCGGCCCCGAACCCGGCGGCGCGCATCATCGGACGACGAACACGCCGCGGAACCCCTGGGTGTCGAGGCCTTCGGCAAAGAAGGGATACTCTCCCGGGCGCTGCGGAATGAACCAGATGTCGATCTCGCCCGCGTCATCGAACTCGACCGCGTGCAGCCCGTAGGGCTTGACCTCCTTGTCCTCGATGACGACCTGGTCGATCCAGCTGTCGCGGAACAGTCCGGGCGCGAGGATCTTGTACTCTTCCAGGCCGTCGCTGCGGATCCGCCAGCGGTAATAGACGCCGGCCTCGATCTCGTAGCGCGCGACCGAGAACCCCTCGGCGGCGTTCAGCTCCAGCGGTTCCAGCCGTTCGGCGCGCCGCGTCGGATCGTCCCCGGCTGCCGCAGCCGAGGCCAGCACGAGCACCGGGATGAATGGAACGCCAAGCTTCCGTGGCATGCGCTGCTGCCTTTCGCCCTTTCCGTTACGCTGCGGCAAGGTTAGCACCCGGACCGGGGCCAAGGCAAATCGCGTGTGGCCGCCACGCGGCATTCTCTGCGTCCGGGGTCCGGCCCGCGCCTCCGGCGCGCTTGTCCCCGGCGCCGGGACCGGTCGCTCTGCCGCAGCGAGGGCCCCCACAGGAGCCGCGCTGTCGCGTGTCTTTCGCGATCCGGGGCACCGCCTGGCAGCGCTCGAACGACCCCGGCATGGCCCCGCCGGAGCGGAAGGGAAGGCGGGCCGGGTCCGCTTGATCAGGTGGATGTGCCTTGTCTGGCGCCCTGTCCCCTCCTGGCCGCAGCGTTGCAGTTCCTGCAGCGCCCGGCAACGGAGGAGGAGCAGCCGGAATGGAGATTGCGACGAACGTGTTCCGGGCCCTCGGAGCCAGAACCGGCGGGACGGTCGTTCCGTGCAAGACGCGGCCACGGGCCGGCCGGCTGGTACTCTACTCCGGACGACCTTCTCTGCGGATCGGCACGGAAGCCTGCGGGGCCCGTCATCGTCGCGGGACCGCGCCGCGTCCGGACATGCGCTGCTCATGCCGCAGGCCTGTGTCGCGCCAAGCGCCGAACCGGAGAAGACAGATGGTGAGCCGGGCCGTCGCTGCGCTGCGGCCATGAAAGCCGGCGAACGACGCCGGAGCGACCCGCGAGGCGGTCACGCGCTCCGGCTCCAGCCTGTCCGCGTCGGCGGATGGAACGACCGTGGGATCTTTCAATGGTGCAGACCGGGTTTCGCCGGGATCGAGACCCCCGGGCAACAGGCGGTTCCGTGCGAACGACAAGGACCGGCTGCTCCCGATCCGGCAGCGCGCGCGCACCGTCCATGCCTTGCGCGGCCATCTCGCGGCGGGGGAGCCGCATCGGGCGGCGGGGCGCGCTTGCCCCCGCCCTTCCGCGCCGAGGTCGCCCGGGGCACGCTGCCGCCCGGCGCCGTCTGGCAGGCGGCGCTGTGCCTTGGCACGCTCGACCTGGCGGAGACTGCCGCCGGTCCGTCCCTGAAGATCGGCCTCTACCGCTGACCGCCGGCGGAACATGCCCCTCCGATGGGCGGAACCGGCGCGGCGAGAGAAGCGTTGCCGCTCCGACAGCCAGAACGGAGACCGACATGACCTCGATCTACGACGCCATCGCCGCCGACCACGACAAGCACCGCAAGCTGCTGGACACCATCGCCGAGACCTCCGGCGACACGCCGGAGCGCCGCGAGGCCTGGGCCGCCTTCTACACGGACATCAAGTCCCACTCGGCCGCGGAGGAAGAGACCTTCTATTCCAAGCTGATGTCGGAGACCTGGGGCCAGGATGCGGCGCGCCATTCGGTGCATGAGCATGCCGAGATCGACGAAATTCTCGAAGAGCTGAACGGCATGGACATGGCCTCGCCGGGCTGGCTGACGCGGTTCAAGACGATGAAGCACGATTACGAGCACCACATGGAGGAGGAAGAGGACGAGGTCTTCGCCCGCGCCCGCAAGGTGATCGGCAAGGAGCAGAATGACAGCTTCGGCAAGGCCTTCCTCGACCGCAAGAAGACCGAGATGGGCCTTGTCGAGGAGAAGAAGGAAGATCACCTGGCCGACTGAGCCGCGGGCTCAGAGCGGCGCCGCCGGCACCGCGTCCAGCGTGTCCTTCAGCAGCCGCGCGCTCGACGCCAGCGCGCGCGCTTCCTCCGGCGAGAGCTGCGGAGCCAGATCGGCGATCACCCCGGCCCTGCCCAGCACGAACGGCGCGCCCACCGCGCTGGCCTCGCCGCATCTTCTGGCGCTGTCGGGCATCGGCGACGGCGCACAGCTGCAGCGGCTCGGCATCCCGGTCGCCGCCCATCTGCCGGGCGTCGGCCGGAACCTGCAGGATCACTGGAACGCGCCCTTCGCGCTGCGCGTGACGCCGGACAGTTCGCTCAACCACCGGCTCCGCGGCTGGCGGAAATATCTCGAGGGCGCGCGCTACCTGGCGACCCGGGGCGGCTTCCTCGCGATGGGCTCCTCGGCGGTCAGCGCCTATGTGCGCAGCACGCCGGACCGGCCGCAGCCCGACCTGCAGCTGGCAATCCGGCCGATGACCTCGCAGTTCCTGCCCGGCGGCAAGGTCGAGATCGACCCCCTGCCCGGCATCAGCGGCGCCTGCGTGCTGGTCCATCCGGACTCGCGCGGCGAGCTGCGCACCGCCAGCCCCGACCCGATGGCCGATCCCGAGTTCCATCCGAACTACCTGGACGATCCGGGGGATGTCCGGCGGCTGATCTCGGGCATCCGGCTGATGCGCAAGGTGCTCGGCGCCGCGCCGATCGCGACGCGGATCGAGGCGGAGCTGGCCCCCGGCACGGGGCTCGAAACCGACGAGGCGCTGGAGGGCTATATCCGCGGCAGCGGCGGCACCTCCTGGCATCCGGTCGGCACCTGCAAGATGGGCCGCGACCCGATGGCCGTGGTCGATCCCCGGCTGCGGGTGCACGGGATCGCGGGACTGCGCGTCGCCGACGCCTCGGTCATGCCCCGCATCATCGGCGGCAACACCCATGCGCCGACGGTGATGATCGCCGAGAAAGCTGCAGATCTGGTCCGCGGGGAGACGGGCCGGGCCTGACATCCGGATTCACATGGAAAAGGGAGAGAGATGTGAAGACACCTGTCACGATCGCCGACGGTTTCACCCATACCGAGGATGCCCGCTGGCATGACGGCCGCTTCTGGTTCGTCGACCTCTACCGCCACCGCGTCCATTCCTGCCTGGAGGACGGCTCGGATCTGAGGACCGAGGTGCAGCTCGACTGCCCGCCCTCCGGCCTGGGCTGGCTGCCCGACGGCCGCCTGCTCGTCGTCGCGATGCATCACCGCCAGATCATCCGCCGCGAACATGACGGCACGCTCGCGGTCCATGCCGATGCGTCGGATTTCACCCGGTGGGACCTCAACGACATGGTGGTGGATGCCGAGGGCCGCGCCTGGGTGGGCGGGCACGGCTTCGACATCATGGGCGGCGCCCCGCGCGAGCCGGTCGCCGTGCTGCGGGTCGATCCCGACGGCAGCTTCCGTCCGGCAAGCGACCCGCTGCATTTCCCGAACGGCTCGACCGTGATCGACGGCACGACGCTGGTCGTCGCGGAATCCTTCGGCCAGTGCCTCTCGGCCTTCGACATCCGTCCCGACGGCACGCTGTCCGCACGCCGCGACTGGGCCCGCTTCGGCCCGGTGGCCGAACATGATGACCTTCACGAGGCGATGGACGAGCTGGCCGTGGCGCCCGACGGGATCTCCTGCCCGGATGCCGAGGGCGCGATCTGGGTCGCCGACTTCCTGCGGCCGCGCGCCCTGCGCGTCGCAGAGGGCGGCGCAATCCTCGACGAGGTCTCTACCGGCGCGCTGAACTGCTATGCCTGCACGCTGGGCGGCGCGGACGGGCGGACGCTGTTCCTGTGCGCCACCCCGGCCGATTTCGATCCCGGCCGCCGCATCGCCGACCCGAAGGGCGAGATCCAGGCCGTGCGCGTCGACGTGCCCTCGCGGGACTTCGCTCCGGCCATGGCCTGAAAGCGACGGGGCGGCCCTTCGGCCGCCCTGCCATCCTGCATGGCGTCATTGCGGCGGGGAACGGTCGGCAGCCCCGCCGGAGAGCTGCAGCTACCACAGCAGCATTTCGCGGTGGCTGCCGATCGAAAGCCGCTGGTAGATCCGTTTGCGGTAGGACACGACCGTTTCCGTGCCGAGACCGAGATCCGCCGCGATCGCGCCCGCGCTCATCCCGTAGAGCAGCCGGGCGCAGACCTGGCTTTCGCGGGGCGGAAATCCTGTGTCCGCAGACGCGAGGATACCCTCGATCACGGGCAGCGAGGTCAGGGCACGGATGTGGCTGCCCCGCTCGGAGGCCAGCTCCTCGTGGCGCGCCAGCAGCGGCAGCAGCAGGTGCGCCGCCAAAGCGAGCCGGTCCAGCCCGTCACGTGCGAAGGGCCGGTTTTCCCGGCGGACAAGGGTCATGGCGAGAGGCCTGCCACCCTCGCAGCAGCACATCATCAGCCGTTCGGCGAACTGTTCCTGCCGCCAATGCTCGCGCAGGCGGCGGCAGGGCACGGTCGCTGCGTCGGTCCGCAGCAGGAGCGTTTCGGCGCCGTCCGGGGGACAGAGCTGGAGGATGGTGCTGTCCTGCTGCCAGAGACGGCGCTGCATGTAGATCTCGAACTGGCGCCCGGCCCCGCAGCCGCCGTCGAGACTGCCCTTGGCAATGAGCTCCGGTTTTCCGGCATCCAAGGAAAAGACGTGATAATCGTCGACCCCGGCGAGTTCCGACAGCATCCGGGTGAGTGCCCCGTAGAATCCCGAACCGCCCATCGCGGCGAAAAGCGACCGCACGCCCTGCGCGTTCGCAGCGCTGGACTGGCCTTTCGCTCTCCATACCAAGGAATCCCCAATGGCCGAAACCATTCCTGCAACCCCGTTTTCAGCTCTCCGGCGAAACGCGACGAACCCTTTCACGCCCCCAGAATTTTCCATTGTGGAAATTTTTTCGCACGGTTCCGGGGGCATCTTCCTTCCGAATTTGGTAACGGCTCGAAAACATCAAGGCAAGCTTTTCGAAGTTCTTCCGCCAGCATGCGGGTCCGTGCAGGAGCGCGTTGGCCCCGCCTGTCGAAATTATCGGTTTTTCCTATCCGGAACCGACAGGAAGGCGCCGCTTGCCAACTGAACAACGGAATGAATTCTGCCCAAAAGAATATGAAATTAGGAAAAAAAGAAGCTTCACCCCGTCCCGAACCCGTCCTCTCCATTGTCCATTTATTGGAACGATGCCGCGTTCTTTCGCGGAGTGAAAATTCTCCATTGGTCCAGGCGATGGTCAGGACGGGGTGCACCTATAGCTGTCCCCGATGACCGGAGCCCCGGGCAATGGTATCAGTTATGCATGGAAAGCCGCCGCCAGCCGGCCCCCGGAGGCACCGGAAATACAGGAGTGCCCTTTCCACCATGGCACCCAGGGAGGACAGAAAATGACCACATCTCCAATCCTGCGCAGCCTTGCGCTCGCAGGCGCAGGACTCGCCTTTTTCGGGGCAGCTTCTGCCCAAGCGGAAGTTCAGAAGCGGCATTTCGAGATCGTGACCGGAACGCATACCAACAACTTCGTCACGACGCTGGAACTGCCCTTCTTCAACGAAGAGCTTCCGGAACGCTCCGGCGGAAAGATCACCACCAATGCCGTGCCCTATACCGAACTCGGACTGACCGGCTTCGAGATCCTCGAACTGCTGGAACTGGGCACCAGCGACATCAGCTTCGGCGTGATCGGCTATATTTCCGGCACCAGCCCGATCGTCGAGGGCCTTGAACTGCCCGGCCTGACCAACGATCTCGAGACGTTCCGCGCGGCCCTTGCCGATTACCGCCCGCTTCTCGAAACCCAGTTCGAAGAGAACCACCACGCCAAGCTCATGGTGCTCTACGTCCAGCCCAAGCTGCAGGCCTATTGCAAGCTGTCGGAGGCCGAGACCGAGGGCTTCACGCTCGACACGCTGCGCGGCAAGAAGATGCGGGTCCACAGCACCGCCTATGCAAATTTTGTCGAAGGTCTCGGCGGCGTCCCGGTCACCATGGCCTTCGCCGACATCGTGCCGGCGCTGGAGCGCGGCGTGCTCGACTGCGCGATCACCGCGCCGAACGCGGCCTATGGCGCCAAGATGCAGCAGATCACCAACGCCATCGTCGACCTGCCGGCAGGCTACTCCACCCATTTCCTCGCGATGAACGGCGACACCTGGAACAGCCTGAACGAAGACACCCAGGCCTTCATGACGGAGCAGTTCGCCGATCTCGAAGCGCGCTACAAAGAGTTCACCGTCACCGCCACCGAGGAAGCGCTCGCCTGCCTGACCGACGGCCCCTGCGGAATCGGAGAGCCGGGCGGCATGACGCTGATCAGCATGGATGCCGCCGAAGAGGAGGCGCTGAAGCCGACGGTGGAGACCTATGTCCTCAAGCGGTGGGCCGAGCGCTGCGGCGACGGCTGCGCGGCGGAATGGAACGAACTTGTCGGCGGCACGCTCGGACTGACGGCCGCCCCGTAGGCCGGCAGGCGCCACAGCAGGGTGCGCCGCGGGGCGCACCTTCCCCGAACTCACCATTCAGGTTCCCCCATGTCTCTCAGAAAAACCCATGCCGGGCTCGAGAAGGTCGCGCGCGCCGCGGCAATCGCGGGCGGGCTCGGGATGATCCTGGTCGCGGTCATGATCACGATCGACGTCATCCTGCGCAAGTTCACGCCCGTCACGCTGGGCGGCGCGACCGAGATCGCCGGCTTCGTCTTCGCCGCCGCCACCGCCGTCGCCTATCCCTATGCCCTGATCGACCGCGCCAACATCCGTATCGACCCGGTCTACACCCACCTTCCGCCACGCATCCGCGCCGTGCTCGACGCTGTCGCGATGGTACTCCTGCTGATCTTCGTCGCGACCCTGACGAAATCGATCTACGGCGTGTTCTCCAAGTCCTGGAATTCGGGCACGATGACCGTCGGCGTGGTCAGCATCCCGCTCTGGATGCCGCAGTTCTTCTGGATGCTCGGCTATGTGCTGTTCTTCCTGACCGCGCTGTTCCTGGCAATCTGCGCCGTGGTCTCGCTGCTGCGCCGCGACTACGCCCATGTGAACCGCGTCGCGGGCATCCCCAGCATCGAGGAAGCGATCGAGGAGGAAACCCATATCGACGTCTCCCATCACCAGAAGAAGGAGGCCCGGTAATGGCCGCGCTCTGGATTGTCATCGCCATCGTCGTGCTGCTGGTCGCCGCCATTCCGGTCGGCGCCGTTCTGGGCCTGCTGGGCTTCGGGCTTGACGACGTCTACATGAACGGCCGCCTTTCGCGGGCGATCGGCAACATCTACTGGGAGAAAAGCATCGACTTCCTGCTGGTCTCGGCGCCGCTCTTTATCCTGCTCGGCGAGATCATGCTGCGCTCGGGCATCGCCAGCCGGATGTACAACGCCGTTAGCAAATGGCTGACCTGGCTGCCCGGCGGGCTGATCCATGCGAATATCGGCACCTGCACGCTCTTCGCGGCGACCTCCGGCTCCAGCGTTGCGACCACGGCGACGATCGGCGTCGCCGCCTATCCCGAGATCGAGCGGCACAAGTACAACGAGAGCCTGTTCATGGGCTCGCTCGCCGCCGGCGGCACGCTCGGCATCCTGATCCCGCCCTCGGTCTCGCTGATCCTCTTCGGCGTGCTGACCGAGACCTCGATTCCCGAGCTCTACCTGGCGGGCTTCATTCCCGGGCTGCTGCTGGCACTGTCCTTCATGCTCGCGGTGCTCGTCGCCTGCTCGCTGCGTCCGTCCTGGGGCGGGACGCGGGTCAGGACCAGCTGGAAGGAACGCTTCGCCTGCCTGCCGGACCTGGCCGCGCCGTTGCTGCTGTTCCTGGCCGTCGTCGGCTCGATCTATGCAGGCATCGCCACGCCCACCGAGGCGGCGGCCGTTGGCGTCTGCATGGCGCTGCTGCTGGCGGCGGTGAACCGCACGCTGACCCTGTCGATGATCGCCGAAGCCGCGCTCGGGACGATGAAGACCACTGCGATGATCCTGTTCATCGTGCTGGCCGCGCTGTTCCTGAACTTCGTCTTCGCCTTCATGGGCGTGACCAAGGCGATCCTCGCGGTGATCAGCGGCCTCGGGTTGAGCCCGGTGGAGACCATGCTGATCATCGTGCTTTTCTACATCGTGCTGGGCATGTTCATGGAAACGCTGTCGATGATGCTGACCACCGTGCCGGTGATCTTCCCGATCGTCGTGCAGCTCGGCGCCGAGGACTTCACCGGCGTCTGGTTCGGCATTCTCACCGTGATCCTGATGGAGGCCGGGCTGATCACGCCGCCCATCGGCATGAATCTCTATGTCGCGCAGGGGGTGCGAACGCGCGGCGGCAAGTTCGCGGATGTCGCCATCGGCGCGCTGCCCTTCCTGGTGCCGATGCTGGCCATGGCGCTCCTGCTGATCGCCTTCCCGCAGATCGCCACCTGGCTGCCGGACATGGTCTACCGCTGAGCCCCTGCCCTGCCGGTCCCTCTGGTCGGCGGGGCCTCCGCACCGGGCGGCCCCAGCCGCTTGCGATCCTGCCGCATTCCCGGCGGCCCAGCCGCCTGCCCTCCGCCCCATCCACGGAACCCCGCCAATGACGGCCGACCCCTACAGTCCGATCCGCGCGATCGGCTTCAAGATCCTCCATCTCTTCCTGACCGCTGCGATGCTCACGCTGGTCAAGCTGGTCCAGGGCATGCCGGTCACCCAGCTGATGTTCTTCCGCTCGCTCCTCGCGATCCTGCCGATCGTCGCCATTCTGGCGCTGCGCCGCCAGCTGCGCGATGCGATCCGCACCCGACGTCCCTTCGGCCACTTCACCCGTGCGCTGCTGTCGCTGACGACGATGGGCCTGACCTTTCTCGCCGTGCGGTCGCTGCCGCTGCCCGAGGCGGTCACGCTGCAATACACCCAGCCGCTCTTCGTGGTGGCGCTCTCGGCGCTGATCCTGGGCGAGACGGTGCGGCTGTTCCGCTGGGCGGCGGTGGGCTTCGGCTTCCTCGGCGTGCTCGTCGTCACCTGGCCGAAGCTGACGCTGCTCGGCGGCGGCACCGCCATTGCCAGCGATGCCGAGCTGATCGGCGCCGGCGCCGCGCTGACCGCCGCTGCGACGCTGGCGCTGACGCTTCTGCTGGTCGGCCAGCTGGTGCGCACCGAGAAATCCACGACCATCGCGATCTGGCTCGGCATCTACGCCTCGGCCATCCTCGCCTTCACCATCCCCTTCGGCTGGGTCGTTCCGGATGCGCGCCAGGCCGCCATCCTGGCAATAATCGGCCTGGTCGGCGGGCTCTCGCAGCTGGCGCTGACCGAAAGCCTGCGCTCCGCCCCGGCCTCGACCACCGCGCCCTTCGAATACACGTCGCTGATCTTCGCCACCGCCTTCGGCTTCGCCGTCTTCGGCGACATCCCCGACGGCAGCACGATCTATGGCGGCGCCATCCTGGCAGCCGCGGGGCTGGCGATCATCTGGCGGGAACGCCGGAGCATGATCCGGCCGACGACGGCCAGATCGGCGGGGCTGCCTCCGGAATGAGGCCCTGCCCCGGCGCGGCTCAGGCCGCGTCCGGTTTCGGCTCCGGCGGAAGCTCCGCAACCGGAGCGATCTCCGGCGAATAGGGCAATGTGCCTTCGATGCCGAACTTTTCGACAAGCTCGCGCAGGATCACCTTCACCGTCTCCTCGACGATGTCGACGGCGCGCGGCACGGCCTGGGTGCGCTTGCGCGCCAGATAGGCGGTGCGCCGGATCACCGGTTCCTTGATCCGCACCAGCGCCAGGCGCTTCTGCTCGACCTGGCGGTGCACGGCCCCGTGCGGCAGGATCGCATAGGCGCTGGCGCGGCTGACCATCTCGACGATCTGCGGCAGCGAGTCGAGCGTCGCGATCACGTTCAGCTCGATCCCCAGCGAGCGCGCCACCTTGCCCTGCAGCCCGCGGGTCCCGAAGGCATGGTAGCCGGTGGTGATCAGCGGCAGCCGTTCCAGGTCGCGCGCGCTCACGCTGTCGAGCGCAACGCCGTCGGGGCCGATCTCGCCCTCCCAGTTGTCCGGCGCGGTCACCAGGAAGAGTTCCTCCACCAGAAGCGGCTCGAAGCTGAAGTTGGCGTTGTCATAGGCCTCGTAGACCAGCCCGAGATTCAGCCGGTCGCGATCGAGCCAGTCGAGGATGTCGCCGGTCACCGCCTCGGAAATCGACAGGCGGATATCGGGATATTCGGCATAGATGGTTTCCAGGAGCGGCACCGACAGCAGCAGGCTCAGCCCCGGCGGAATGCCGACCGACACCTTGCCCTTCGGCTCCGTGGAGCAGTGCCGCACCTGGGTGACCAGCTCGTCGAGCTTCTCCAGGAGCTCGGCGCCGCCGCGGGCCAGCATGTCGCCAGCCTCGGTCATCTGGATGCCGCGCGCGCCGCGCACGGCCAGTTGCACGCCGAGCGACTTCTCCAGCTTGGCGATCGTCTCGGACAGGGAAGGCTGCGCCATGTTGAGCGCGCTGGCCGCCGCCGAAATCGAGCCGTGCTCCGCCAGCGCCTTCAGATAGAGAAGCTGGCGGAACTTGATCGGATATCCCTGGTTGTGCTGCATGCCCTGTGTCCTCCCTGGCCCGGCCTGCCCGTTGCCCGCGGTCTCCTCCCGGCAGGCAACGGAAATATGCTATAGGTACCGCCTATGATGTAAACGACAAGATCACCGGCACGGCATCCGGACCGGAAAGCGGATGCTTTCTGCCCAAAACCACATCGAAAGGGCGGAGGCCGTCGCCGCCCCCCGCCCCGCAAGACGTCTGGTCCGGGCGGCAGCGGCTCACTTCGTCCCGTAGGCCGCCGGATCGAGATCGTTGTAGAGATTGTCGAGCAGGAGCTGGGTGAACGCGTCCTCGTCGTTCCTGTCCTCCATGCCCTCGACCAGCGCGGTCCATTTCTCGACATAGGGAGCGAAGGACGCGAAGAGCGCCTCGGGATCGGCCACGCCATAGGTGTCGCGGGCAACTCCGGCCATGTCGCCGACGCCGTCATCCACCCATTGCGCGACCGCCTCGCGGATGCTGTCGTCGGGCTCGACCACCTGATGGCCTTTGGCGGCCGCCGTCTCGAGCGCCTTCTGGCTGTCGGTGTTGAAGCGGATCTGGATCTTCGCCTGGGTGCGCGCCGCCAGCTCGAAGACCAGCGCCCGGTCCTCGGCCGAGATCGACGTCCAGAAATCCCGGTTCCAGTTCTGCGCCGGCGAGATGTAGGAGCCGACCCAGTCCAGCACCGTGGTGCTGCGCGAGACTTCCTCCAGCGAATTGTCGATGTTCAGCCAAGCCGCGAGGATGCCGGCACAGTCGATCGAACCGTTCTGCAGCGCCTGGTAGATCTCGTTGCCGGGGATGTTCACCGGGATCGCGCCCAGATCCTGGGTCAGCTTGGCGCTTGCCCCGCCCGGCCAGCGGATCTTGAGGCCGCGGAATTGCTCGAGCGAGGTGACCGGCTGGCGGGTGTTGCAGATGATCGGGTAGTTCGGCGTCGAGAACCCTCCCACCGGCACGACATTCTGCGACAGGTACTCGTCCTGAGCGGCCGGGTCGTGCATCACCCAGTCGGCATAGGCGGCGCCCATGGTGGTCGGGTCCGGCTGCAGGAAGCCGTAGGACGACAGCGCGTTCGACAGCGGCAGCTCGGAGGGCGTGTAGCCCGAATTCTGCGATCCTTCCTGGACGACGCCCGCGCCGATGCTCTGCAGATGCGCCTTCGGCGGGAAGAGCACGCTGCCGGTGAAGAAATCGAATTCTATGCGGCCGCCGGTGCGCTCGGCCATCTGCTCGGCAAACCAGCGTCCGGCCACCACGGTGGTCTCGCCGTCCTGCTGGAAATACGAGATCCGGTAGGTCTCCGCCGCTAGCGGACCGGCCAGTGCAAGCCCGAGCGCGCCTGCCGCCATGAATGTGCTGAACCCCGTCATGTCTTGTCTCCTCCTGGGTCAGATCGTCGGCTCGGCCGGCATCCTCCTCCGGCGCCGGGACCGTCCGTCACCTGCAATCATTAGGCGATAAGCCGGGCCTGCGGGCGGGGTTTCTCCGAGCCATAGGCGGCAGCTGTCCGACGCAAAGGACAATCGGGATGGGTGCTCGCGCACGGAATGGTGGATTGTCGGGCAGAGCGAACCGGCATGCCCGGGCGGGCAGGGAGGCCCGGCGCTTCACCCCCCGGTTGCGGGGGCCGAACCTCGGGAGGAGAGATGAAGAGAACCCCCCTTGCCTGGCTGTCGGAGATGCTGCTGACCGTCACGGCCCTGCCAATGCTCGCGATGATGCTGCATGTCACGCTGGACGTGATCCTGAAGAACGTCCTCAACATGCCGCTCCAGGGCACGCTGGAGATCACCGCCTATTACTACATGCTCTCGATCGTGGTCCTGCCCATGGCCTTCGTCGAGATGGCGCGCCAGTCGATCGCGGTCGACCTGTTCTACCAGATGATGCCGCGCCGCATGCAAATCGGCGTGACCGGCTTTGCGCTGCTGCTGAGCGCCGCGGGCTATGGCGGACTTGCCTGGATCACCTTTCCCGATGCCGTGGCCGCCTTCGAACGCCGGGAAATCGTGATGGGCGCGGTCCGGGTCTATATCTGGCCGGCCCGCTTCCTGCTGCCGATCTCGCTCACGGTCACGGCGCTGGTCTGCCTCGTGCATGCCGCGAACCTCGCCCTCAGCGCGCGGGCCCGGGACGAGCTTGTCCCCGCCGCGCCGCACGATCCCGACCACGGAGTGGACTGACCCATGTCGATGCTTGAAATCGGTTATACCTGCACCGGCCTCGTGCTCCTGCTGATCGCGCTCCGGGTGCCCATCGGCATCGTGCTGATCCTCGTCTCCTTCTGCGGGCTCTGGGCGGCGCTCGGGCTCCAGGTCGCGGTCGGCATCGCCCGCGCCATCCCGTTCGACTTCATCGCCAACTGGAGCTTCAGCGCCGTGCCGATGTTCCTGCTGATGGGCTATGTCGCCTCGCATGGCGGGCTGACCGACGGGCTCTTCGCGGCGCTCAGGATCGTGCTGCGCCGCGTGCCGGGCGGGCTTGCCTGCGCCGGCGTCGGCGCCTGCGCGATGTTCTCGGCGGCCTCCGGCTCGTCGGTGGCAACCTCTGCGGCGATGTCGAAGATCGCCGTGCCCGAGATGCTGAAGCGCGGCTACGACCCGGCCCTCGCCACCGGCACGATCGCTTCGGCGGGGACCCTGGGCTCGATGATCCCGCCCTCGATCCTGATGATCGTCTACGCAATCTTCGCCAATGTCTCGGTCGGCAAGATGTTCATGGCGGGCTTCCTGCCGGGCGCGCTGTCGGCGGCGATGTACATGGCGATGATCATGCTGCGCGCCAGGCTGAACCCGCGCCTCGCCCCGCCGATCGCCTACACCCCCACCGCCGAGGAGAAGCGCAAGGCGCTGCGCGAAGTCTGGCCGCTGCCGACGCTGATCCTCGGCGTGCTCGGCGGCATCTTCCTCGGTCTGATCACCCCCACCGAGGCCGGCGCTGTCGGTGCCTCGATCGCGCTCGTCCTCGCCGCGCTGCGCGGGCGGCTGAACTGGGAGATGTTGCGCAGCGCCGTGCGCGAGGCCGCGCTGGGGACCTCCACCGTCTTCCTGATCGCCGTCGGCGCCACCATGTTCACCAGCTTCATGGGCATGACCGGCGTGCCGCGTTCGGTCTCCTCGGCCTTGCTCGGATTTGCCACGGACCAGGTCACGCTGATCATCATGATCGCCGCGATCTACCTGATCCTCGGCATGTTCATCGAGGGCGTGGGCATCATGCTGCTGACGCTGCCGATCCTGTTCCCGCTGCTGCAGGCCGCGAATGTCGACATGATCTGGTTCGGCATCATCGTGATCAAGCTTCTCGAGGTCGGGATGGTGACGCCGCCGGTGGGGCTGAACTGCTACGTGATCGGCTCCGCCCTGCGCGGGCAGGTGCCGCTGGCCACCGTGTTCCGCGGAGCGATGTGGTTCGTGGCCACCGATGCGGCCACCCTGGCCCTGCTGATCAGCTTCCCGGCCATTGCCCTTTGGCTGCCCGGCGTTCTGGGCTGACCCCCGCCGGTCCCGGGCCGCTGGCCGGCCCGGGACCGCACGGAACACCATTCGAGGGAGGACCATTCCACATGCAAACCAAGCGCCACGAGGGACGGAACGACCCCGTCCTCGACCCCGACCTTCCGATCGTCGATTCACATTTCCATCTCTTCGACCTGCCCGGCAACCGCTACATGCTGGACGACTACCTCGCGGATGCACAGGGCGGGCACAACGTGGTGGCCTCCGTCTATTGCGAGACCCAGACCTTCGCCCGCACAGCGGCAGCGACTGGATGCGGCCGCTGGGCGAGGTCGAATTCGCCAACGGCCTCGCCGACATGACCGCGGCCGGGCAGTACGGCAAATGCAAGGTCAATGCCGGGATCATCGGGCATGCGAACTTGACCTTCGGCGCCCGCATCGGCGAGCTGCTCGATGCCTGCATGGCCGCCGCAGCCGACCGGTTCCGCGGCATCCGGCAGGTCACGCTCGACTATCCCGACGACCGGCCGTTCCGTTTCATCATGTCCGGCAGGCCGCCTTCCGGGCTGCTCGATCATCCCGAATTCGCCAACGGCTTGGCCGAGCTCCAGAAACGCGGCCTGATCTTCGACGCCGCCATCTACGACCCGTCCCTGCCGCGGCTCGCCGCACTGGCCGACCGCTTCCCCGATCTGACGATCGTTCTCAACCACATGGGCAATGCCGTCGGGGTCGGCATGTCCGCGGCCGAACGGGACGGCATGTTCCGCCGCTGGTCCGGCAACCTGCGCAAGCTGGCCGAGCGCCCCAACGTGCTGTGCAAGGTCGGTGGGCTGGGGATGCCGATCTGGGGCTTCGGTTTCGAGGACCGGCCGGACCCGGTCAGCTACGAGGAGCTCGCGGAGACCTGGGCGCCCTATGTCGAGACCGCAATCGAGGCCTTCGGCACACGGCGCTGCATGATGGAAAGCAATTTTCCCCCCGACGGCCGCTCAGCCGGCTACGTTCCGACCTTCAACGCCTACAAGCACCTGCTGCGGCACTGTTCGGATGGCGAGAAGCTGGCGCTTTTCGCCGGCAACGCGATCCGCAGCTACCAGCTCGACCTTCCCCCGCTCCTGGCCGCGGCCTGAGCCACCCGGCAGGCGGCGGCCGTCCGCCTGCCGCTTCCCGGCTCAGGAGGACGGAACGAGCCCGGTCCGGGCGGCCCGCGCCTTGCCGCGGCGCCGTTCGCGCCAGATGATCAGCAACCCGGCCGCGATCACCATGGCCCCGCCGGCCAGCGTGTTCAGCCCGGGAATGTCGCCGAAAACGTAGAACCCGATTGCGGCCGCGAAGATCAGCGACGTGTATTCGAACGCCGCCGTGGCCGAGGCAGGCGCGAATTTGAGGCTCTGGGCCATCAGGAGCTGGATCGTCCCGCCGATGATGCCGGTCAGCACCAGCAGCACCGCTTGCTGCAGGCTCGGCATCACCCATCCGCCGAATGCCGTGAAGGCCAGCAGGCTGGAGGAGACCAGCCAGGACCAGGCCGTGATCGTGGCAGGCCGTTCGGTCCGCACGAGGTCGCCGACCAGGAGCAGCACGGTTGCCACCCCGGCCGATCCGGCCAGCGCCGCCGAGACGCCGACCAGCTGCGCATGGCTCAGCTGCCCCGGATCGGCCAGCAGCGTCAGCTTCGGCCAGCTGACCACCAGGACCCCGGCAAAGCCGAAGGCAACCGCCCCCCAGCGGAAGGCCCGGACCTGCTCGCCAAGGAAGATGGCGGACAGCGCGACGACGAAGAGCGGCTGGGAATATTGCAGCGTCACCGCCTCCGGCAACGGCAGGTTCTGCACGGCGACGAAGGTCAGCCCGGTGCAGGTGACGCCCATCACGGTGCGCCTGGCATGGGCCAGCGGCCGTGACGTGCGGAACATGCCCTTGAGTTCGGACCGCCAGGCGAGAAAGGCGAGGACGGGCAGGATCGCGAAGAAGCACCGGAAGAACATGACCTGCGTGACCGGCACGCCGTCCATGGCCCGCACCAGCGACAGCATGACCACGGTGAGCAGAACATAGAGAACCTTCAGTGTGATCGCGACCAGCAGCGATCTGTCCGATGCAGCCATGGCATTCCCCCGACAGGACATTGCGGCCGGACGCACCGCCGCGCCGGCAGGCCGAAGCTATGCCTGCAACCGGAGGAGGGCGAGGAGCCTCGCCGGACCGGACGTTGCACCCTATGCCCTACATAGGGCTACGCTATGGCAGCAGGGGGCCGTCCTGGCGCACAGCCACCTGCCCATGTCCCCGCCCTGTGCCATGGCCATAGGAATTCCCGATCAAGGCCCTCGCCGTTGCACGCCTCGCGGCAGCGCGCGGAACATGCTTGCATGCCGGAACAGATTTGCCGCCGTGAGAGACACACATGAAGATCCTCGTGCCCGTCAAGCGGGTTATCGACGTGCCCGACAGCGGGAGCGTCGCGCTGAAGGGCGCCGCGCTTGCGGATTGGTCGCCGCGCCAGGCGGTGGCGCAGGGCATCGCCCGCATCCCCGAGGACCGCCACGCCACCGGCACGATCGCCGATTTCGACCTGACCGAGAACGCGATGCTCGAGGATTACGCCCGCCCGCCGATGTCGCGGAAGGGCTGGCTCGACTGGGGCCGGGCGCGCCAGCGCGCCGAGGCGATCATCGAGGGCTATGACGTGCGCTGTCCGGGGCCGTCGGTGCCGATCCGGCTCTTGTCGGGCGGCAACATGCAGAAACTGATCCTCGGCCGCGTGCTGGAGGCCGGTCCGGCGATCATCCTCGCCAACCAGCCGACCCGCGGGCTCGATATCGGCGCAGTCACTTACGTTCACCGCCAGCTGCTGGCGGCGCGGGAGCGCGGCGCGGCGGTGCTGCTGATCTCGGAGGATCTCGACGAACTCCGCGCGCTGTCGGACGTGATCCACGCGATCCATGACGGCGAGCTGTCGCCTGCCTTCGCGCGGGGGGAGATCACGGTGAAGGAGCTTGGCCTGTGGATGGCCGGGCAGGGAGGCCGGCATGCGGCTTGAACCCGTCGAGGCGCCGACGCTGGCGCGCCGGCTCGGCTATCCGGCAGCAGCGCTGGCTGCGACCGTGGTCGTCGCCGCTCTGCTCGCGGCTGTTGCGGGCGGCAATCCGGCCGCCGTTCTTGGCCAGATCGTCGATGGCGCGGTCGGCACGAAATTCGCGCGGCTGGAAACGCTGAACCGCGCGACGCCGCTGATCTTCACCGGGCTCGCGGTCGCCGTCGCCTTCCGCGCGAAGCTGTGGAACATCGGGGCGGAGGCGCAGCTCTATCTCGGGGCGGTCGCCACCGTGCTGATCGGCACGCAATCGGGCCTGCCGGGCCCGCTGGTGATCCCGGCCATGGCCGCTGGCGCGGTGATCGCCGGCGCGGCGATGCTGCTTGGCCCGACGCTCCTGAAGACGAAGCTCGGCGTCGACGAGGTGGTGACGACGCTGCTCCTCAACTTCGTGGTGCTCCTCTTCGTCGGCTACCTCCTGGAGGGGCCGATGAAGGATCCGATGGGCATGGGCTGGCCGAAATCGCCGTCGCTGCCGAAAGAGGCGCGGCTGCCGCGGATCGTCGAGGGGCTTCGGCTGCACTGGGGCTTCGGCCTCGCGCTGATCTGCGCCTTCGGCGTCTGGCTGGTGCAGGCCAGGACCACGCTCGGCTTCGAGATGCGCGCCGTCGGCCTCAATGCCCGCGCGGCGCGCTTTGCCGGGATGCCGGTCAACGCGGTGCTGGCGAAGACCGCGCTGATCTCCGGCGGGCTGGCGGCGCTGGCCGGCTTTTCCGAGGTCGCGGGGCTGAAGGGCAACCTGACCGCCGACATCTCGCCGGGCTTCGGCTATACCGGCATCGTCGTCGCGATGCTGGCGCTGCTCAATCCTCTGGGCGTCGTGGTCTCGGCGCTGTTCGTGGCAGGCATCTTCGTCGGCGCGGACAGCATGAGCCGTTCGGCCGGCGTGCCTTCCTACATTGCCGATATCCTGCTGGCGACCGCGCTCCTCTTCATGGTGCTGGCGCTGATGCTCTCCCGGTTCCGGGTGGTGAGGGGCTGAGATGGACCTGATCGACATCCTGTTGTCTGCCACTTTCTGGGCCGCGGTGCTGCGCATCGCCTCGCCCTTGATCTTCGCCACGATGGGCGAGCTGATCTGCGAGCGGGCCGGCGTCCTGAACCTCGGCATCGAGGGGATCATGGTCGCGGGCGCCTTCGCCGGCTGGATCGCGGTCTATGCCGGGCTGCCGCTCTGGGCCGGGGTCGGCTGTGCCTTCCTGACCGGCGTGATGTTCGGGCTGATCCACGGCACGCTGACCGTGCCCTTCGGCCTGTCGCAGCATGTGGTCGGCATCGGGCTGACGCTGCTGGCGACCTCCGCCACCTATTTCGCCTATCGCGTCGCGCTGCCCGAAGTGTCTTCGCCGCCGCGGATCGAGGCGTTCCAGCCGACCGGCTGGCCCATCCTCGGAAGCCAGACGGTGCTGACCTGGGCGGCTCTGGCGACGGTGGCGATCACCGCCTGGGTGCTTTACCGGACGCCGCTGGGCCTGGCGCTGCGCGCTGTTGGCGAGAACCCGGCGGCAGTGGAGGCCCAGGGCCTTCCCGTTCACGGGCTGCGCATGGGCGCGGTCGCGGTCGGCTCGGGGCTGATGGCGGTCGGCGGCAGCTTCCTGACGCTTTCGGCCTTCAACTCCTTCTTCTTCGACATGGTCAACGGGCGGGGCTGGATCTGCATCGCGCTGGTCGTTTTCGGGGCCTGGATGCCGGGCCGGGCGCTTTTGGGGGCGCTGCTCTTCGCCGGCTTCGACGCCTTCCAGGTGCGGCTGCAGCAGACCGAGCTGGGCGCCGGGCTGCCCTACCAGCTGTTCCTTGCCATGCCCTACCTGCTGTCGATCCTCGCCCTGATCCTGATGTCGCGCCGCGCCGAAGTGCCCGCCGCGCTGATGACACCCTACAACAAGGGGGAACGCTGATGTTCGACCTGATCGTCAAGGGCGGGACGCTGCCCGATGGAACCGTTGCCGATATCGGCATCCAAGGCGACCGGATCGCGGCCGTCGAGCCGCGGCTGGAGTCGGAGGCCGGCGAGGTGATCGACGCCACCGGCGATCTGGTCTCGCCGCCCTTCGTCGATCCGCATTTCCACATGGACGCCACGCTCAGCTACGGCCTGCCGCGGGTGAATGCCTCCGGCACGCTGCTGGAGGGCATCGGCCTCTGGGGTGAGCTGAAGGAAATCATGACGCTCGAGGGGCTGAAGGAGCGCGCGCTGGCCTATTGCGACTGGGCGGTGTCGATGGGGCTGCTGCATATCCGCACCCATGTCGATACCTGCGACGACCGGCTTCTGGGCGTGCAGGCGATGATCGAGGTGCGCGAGGCGGTGAAGCCCTATATCGACCTGCAGCTCGTCGCCTTCCCGCAGGACGGCGTGTTCCGCGACCCCACCGCCTGGGACAACACGGTGCGGGCGCTCGACATGGGCGTCGACGTGGTCGGCGGCATTCCGCATTTCGAGCGCACGATGGCCGAGGGCGCGCGCAGCGTCACCGCGCTCTGCGAGCTGGCGGCGGAGCGCGGCCTGCCCGTGGACATGCATTGCGACGAGACCGACGACCCGATGAGCCGCCATGTCGAGACGCTGGCGATGGAGACGCAGCGTCTGGGTCTCGGGGGGCGGGTGGTCGGCTCTCACCTGACCTCGATGCATTCGATGGACAACTACTATGTCTCGAAGCTTCTGCCGCTGATGGCCGAGGCCGGGCTGGCCGCCATTCCCAATCCGCTGATCAACATCGTGCTGCAGGGGCGGCATGACACTTTCCCGAAGCGGCGGGGGATGACGCGGGTGAAGGAGCTGCGGGCGATGGGCATTCCGGTCGCCTTCGGGCAGGATTGCGTCCTCGACCCGTGGTACTCGCTCGGCACGGCGGACATGCTGGACGTCGCCTTCATGGGGCTGCATGTCGCGCAGATGACCCATCCCGACGAGATGCGCGCCTGTTTCGGCATGGTGACGGGGGAGAGCGCCAAGGTGATCGGCGCCGAGGGCTATGGGCTGGCGCCCGGCTGCACCGCGTCGCTGGTGGTGCTCGATGCCGCTGATCCGGTCGATGCGCTCCGGCTTCGGCCCGCGCGCTTGGCGGTGGTGGCCAAGGGGAAGGTGGTCTCCCGCAGCCCCCGGGCGGACGCGGCACTGTCGCTTCCGGGCCGGCCCGGATCGGTCCGGCGCAGGCCGATCCGGATCGCCGTCACCCGCGCCGAGCCGCGGCTCACCGGCAGCTTCGCCCTGCCCGACCCGCTGGCCGATCCGCTGCAGGATCTGCGCGTCGCCTCCGCCACGGCGCGGGCCTATCGCGTCGCCAAGGGCGAGTTCATCCAGATCCTCGATGTCGACGGCCGCCAATGCACCGATTTCCAGTGCTTCGATGCACGCAAGATCGATCGCGGCATCTTCCGCCCGCTCGACGTCACCACCACCCGAACCATCCAGGGCCACGGCTATCCGATGCCCGGCCTGCACGGGAAATATTTCGACCATGACCTGACGCCGCTCATCGAGGTGGTGCAGGACACCTGCGGCCGCCACGATGCCTTCGCGCTGGCCTGCAACGCCAAGTATTACGACGATATCGGCTATCCCGGCCATGCCAATTGCTCTGACAATTTCAACGCCGCGCTGGCCGGGCACGGCATCCCCGGCCGTCCCGGCTGGATGGCGGCGAATTTCTTCTTCAATACCGCGATCGACGCGCATGGCGTGATGATCGCCGACGAGCCCTGGTCGCGCCCCGGCGATTACGTGCTGCTGCGCGCGCTGACCGACCTGGTCTGCGTCAGCTCGGCCTGCCCGGACGACACCTCCGCCGCCAATGGCTGGACCCCGACCGACATCCATGTCCGCACCTATGGCGCGGCGGAGCGGTTCAGCCGCGCCACCGCCTGGCGCCCCACCCCCGACGAGGACCCGATCATGACCCGCGAAAGCGCCTTCCATGACTGCTTTGCCGCGATGACCGCCGATTTCGCCGACTATAACGGCTTCTGGCTGCCGCAGAGCTTCCCGCAATGCGACGCGGTGGAAAGCTACTGGGCCTGCCGCGAGGCGGTCGCGGTGATGGACCTTTCGGCGCTGCGGAAATTCGAGGTCACCGGCCCGGATGCCGAGGCGCTGCTCAACTGGGTGCTGACGCGCAATGTCGAGAAGCTGGCCGAGGGCCAGGTCGTCTATTCGGCGATGTGCCATCCGCATGGCGGGATGCTGGACGACGGCACGCTGTTCCGGCTCGGGCCGCATAATTTCCGCTGGATCGGCGGCTCGGATGCGGGCGGCGCCTGGATGCGCGAGGAGGCCGCGCGGCTCGGGCTCGACGTGATGATCCGCTCCTCGACCGACCAGATGCACAATCTGGCCGTGCAGGGGCCGAAGTCGCGGGACCTGGTCGCCTCGGTCTTCTGGACCGCGCCGCACCGCCCGGCGCTCGCCGATCTGGAATGGTTCCGCTTCGCCCCGGCCCGGCTCGGCGGACCCGAGGGCGTGCCGGTGGTGATCTCGCGCACCGGCTACACGGGCGAGCTCGGCTACGAGGTGTTCTGCCATCCGCGGGACGGCAAGGCGGTGTTCGACGCGATCTGGGACGCCGGACGGCCGCTCGGGATGAAGCCGATGGGGCTCGCGGGGCTCGACCTGGTGCGGATCGAGGCTGGGCTGGTTTTCGCGGGCTACGACTTCTCCGACCAGACCGACCCGTTCGAGGCGGGGATCGGCTTCACCGTGCCGCTGAAATCGAAGACCGCGGATTTCGTCGGGCGCGAGGCGCTGCTGCGCCGCAAGGAGCACCCGTCGCGGAAATTCGCCGGGCTGGAGATCGAGGGCCAGAACGCGGTGGCGCATGGCGACTGCATCCGCATCGGCCGCGCGCAGGTGGGCGAGATTTGCTCGGCGATGCGCAGCCCCCGCAGCGGCAAGTGGATCGCGCTGGCCCGGCTCGACATTGCCTGTTCGGAACCCGGCACCCAGGTCGAGATCGGCCAGCTCGACGGCCACATGAAGCGCTATGCCGCGACCGTCGCGCCCTTCCCGCATTACGACCCGCAGAAGACCCGGCCCCGCTCCTGACGGGGCCGGACCGGCGGCTCAGCGGGCGTAGGGATCCTCGAGCGCGGGCAGGACCTTGCCCGCGGCCTCGCCGAAGCCGATCGTGAAGCCGTCGCCCTTCGCGGCGCCGCGCAGCACCAGCGTGTCGTTGTCGGCGACGAAGCTGCGGCTGCTGCCGTCGGGCAGCGCGACCGGCTCCTTGCCGCCCCAGCTCATCTCGAGGAGGCTGCCGCGGCTGTCCTTCGAGGCCCCCGAGATCGTGCCCGAGCCCAGCATGTCGCCGACCCGCATCGGACAGCCCGAGGTCGTGTGATGCGCCAGCTGCTGGGCTGCGGAATAGTACATCTCGCGGTAGTTGGTGCGGCTCAGCACCGTCTCGGTGCCGCCCTCCGGGGTCAGCCCGACCTCCAGATCGATGTCGAAAAGCCCCGGGCGCGGCTCGTCGAGATAGGGCAGCAGCTCGCGCTCGCGCGGCGGCGTCGGGACGCGGAACGGCTCCAGCGCGGCCGGAGTGACGATCCAGGGGCTGATCGTGGTGGCGGTGGCCTTCGACTGGAACGGGCCCAGGGGCATGTATTCCCAGGCCTGGATGTCGCGCGCAGACCAGTCGTTCATCAGCACGTAGCCGAAGATCATCGCCTCGGCCTCGGCGACGGTGACCGGGCCTGTCGAAGGCTGGCCGACGATGCAGCCCATCTCCAGCTCGATGTCGAAGCGCTCCGAGGGCGCGAAGCGCGGCAGCTCGGCATCGGGCGCCTTGAGCTGGCCCCAGGGACGGCGCACTTCGCTGCCCGAGATGACGACCGAGGAGGCCCGGCCGTTATAGCCGATCGGGATCGACAGCCAGTTCGGCGGCAGCGCGTTTTCCGGCCCGCGGAACATGGTGCCGACATTGAAGGCATGGTTCTTGGCAGCATAGAAATCGGTGTATTCCGTCACCGAGAACGGCATGTGCAGCGCGGCGTCGGCCAGCGGCACCAGATGCGGCGCCACCTCGGCCTGCTGCGCCGCCCCTTCGGCCAGGAGCGCCGCCAGTTCTTCGCGGAAGGCGGCCCAGAGCGCCGGGCCATGCGCCATGAAGGCGTTCCAGGACGGCGCGGCGAAAGTGCCCCCGGGCACCGCCCGGTCCCCTGCAGCGCGCTCCGCCGGGCCTTCCCGGACCGGCGGCGCATGGCCGCCCCGCTCCGGCAGACCCCGAGTCCCCGCAAAGCCCCGCCCATTGCGTCCCTGGTCTCCGGCTCGGCGGCGCGCTCGCCGGGGAAGCAGACTGGGGCGGCTCCATGGTCCGGCCGGGAGAATGCGCAGCCTGCACATGGACGTCGGCCGCAAGAACCTTGAAAACCGCCGGGACCGGGACTGGGGCGTTGCGGCTTTCCGTGGCAGGGACGATGCCGTCAGCGGCCATTCAAAGCCGGGAGGATCGCCCCGGTTCCGATGCTGCCGGTACCGGAACGCAGGACATCCCTGCGCCTGTTCTAGGCAAGATAGCGCGGCCCGGGCCGTCCGGCGGGCGCAGCCAGACCACCCGGCCGTCGAGGCGGAACTTCATCGGGAATTTTCTTGCGTCGAGTTCGACTTGCCACCATTGCAGCGGCTTTTCGTCGAGCATCCGCCGCGTGAACAGCGCCTGCGCGTTGATCTCTTCGGCGATGCGGTTGCTGTCCAGCGGCTCGCCCGCGCGCATCAGCACGTATTCCATCGCCTCGTGAAGGTAGAGCTCTCCGGTCCTTGCCATCTCTGTCCGTCTCCGTCCGGCGCGGCGTCGCGGCCGCCCGGAGCCATGAAAGGCCGGAGGTGGTGAAATCGTGGTTAACGCCCGTACCGGCGCCAGGGGCGGCGCCAATCCGCAGCGTGGTCGCCATGGAAACGGAGAGGCCCCGGATGAACTCCGGGGCCGGACAGGGCTTACTTCTTCAGGTGCTTGTTCAGCCGCGAGGGCGTGGATTTCTTGCGTCCCTTGTAGGGGTTCGAATCCCCCTGCCCGCGGAACCACAGCCGGATCGGCGTGCCCGGCATGTCGAAATCCTGGCGCAGCCCGTTCACCAGATAGCGCTTGTAGGCATCGGGCAGCTTGTCGGGATGCGAGCACATCACCACGAAGCCCGGCGGCCGGGTCTTGGCCTGGGTCATGTAGCGCAGCTTGATGCGGCGGCCGCCCGGCGCGGGCGGCGGGTGGGCCTCCAGCATCGCGGTCAGCCAGCGGTTCAGCTGCGCGGTCGGGATGCGGCGGTTCCAGGTCATGTGGGCGCGCTCGATCGCTTCGCGCAGCCGGTCCATGCCGCGACCGGTCTTCGCGGAAAGCGTCACCAGCGGCGCACCGCGCAGCTGCGGCAGCAGGCGCTCAAAGGCGGTCTTCAGCTCGATCAGCTTGTCCTGGCGGTGCTCTTCGAGATCCCATTTGTTGATCCCGATCACCACCGCGCGGCCTTCGCGCTCGGCCAGGTCGGCGATGCGCAGGTCCTGCTGCTCGAACGGGATTTCCACGTCGAGGAGCACGACCACAACTTCGGCGAAGCGTACCGCGCGCAGCCCGTCGCTGACCGACATCTTCTCCAGCCGGTCCTGCACCTTGGCCTTCTTGCGCATGCCCGCCGTGTCGAAGATCCGCACCGGACGGCCGTCCCAGTCGACCTGCACCGAGATCGAGTCGCGGGTGATCCCGGCCTCGGGACCGGTCAGCAGCCGGTCCTCGCCCAGAAGCTGGTTGATCAGCGTCGACTTGCCCGCATTGGGGCGGCCGACCACGGCAACCTGCAGCGGCTTCTTCGGGTCGTAGTCCGGGAAGACCTCGCCATCCTCGTCGGACACGTCAACATCGGTTTCGGGCGCGTGCTCGACGGCATCCGCGGCGGCGGCGGCCAGTTCCTCGGCATGCTCTTCGACGAGCGGCTGCAGGAAGGCATAGAGCTCCGCCATGCCTTCGCCATGCTCGCCCGAGATCTGCAGCGGCTCGCCGAGGCCCAGCGAATAGGCCTCCAGCGCGCCTGCGGCCCCGGCGGCGCCCTCGGCCTTGTTGGCGGCGAGGAGCACGGTCTTGGCGCGGCGGCGCAGGATCTCGGCGAAGAGCTCGTCATTGGCGGTGACGCCCGCGCGGGCGTCGATCATGAAGAGGCAGGCATCGGCCATGTCGACGGCGCGCTCGGTCAGGCGGCGCATGCGCCCCTGCAGGCTGTCATCGGTGGCGTCTTCGAGGCCCGCCGTGTCGATCACGGTGAACTTGAGATCGCCAAGGCGCGCCTCGCCCTCGCGCAGGTCGCGGGTGACGCCCGGCTGGTCATCGACCAGCGCCAGGCGCCGGCCGACGAGACGGTTGAACAGGGTCGACTTGCCCACATTGGGGCGGCCGACGATGGCGAGCTTGAACACCTTGGGCCCTCCTGAAGGATCAGGCGCCGCTCTTAGCGCATTCCGCCGTCAACGGAAAGCGCGAAGCACGCCGTCCTGGGTCAGCACGTAAAGCGTGTTGCCCGCGACGATCGGAGCCGACGCGGCGGGGGCGCCGAGCTGGGTCGCGCGCAGCAATGCGCCGCTCGCCGGATCGATTTCGCGCAGCAGCCCGTCGCTCGAGGCGAGGATCAGCCGGCCGCCCGCGAGGACCGGGCCGTAATGCACGAAGACATCCTTGCGGCGCTTGACCTTCTCGGCCTCGAAGAGCGGCAGGGTCGCGGCCCAGACGGTGGTGCCGTCGGAGGCATTGACCCGCAGCAGCCGGCCTTCGTCGGAGACGAGGAACAGCGCGCCGCCCGCGGCGACCACCGGGCCGGTGGCGCCTTCGAGCGAGGTCCAGATCCGGTCGCCGCTATCGGCATCGAGCGCGGCCAGGCGCCCGGCCTCGGTCGCGACATAGACGGTGCCGTTCGACACCACCGGGCTGTTCGGAATCTCGCCGTAGGCGCCGTAGGCGCGGCCGGTGCGGCTGCCTGCGAGCGAGCCGTTCCACAGGCTGATCCCGGCCTGGCGCAGCACGGTGGTCAGCTCGCCATTGCCGAAGGGGAAGATCACGGCATTGCCGGTCAGAACCGGAACGCCGCTGCCCAGCATCGAGGCGGAGGCCGTGCTGCCCTCGATCTGCCACAGGATGCGGCCGGTTTCGAGATCGACCGCCGAGCCCATGCCGTCGCGCGAGGTGACGTAGACCAGCCCGTCCGCAACCATCGGCGCGGCGGTGACGGCAGCGCCGAAATTCTTGTCCCAGGCTTCCGCGCCGCTGGCGGCGGAAAGCGCATGCAGACGGCCATAACCGGTGGTGACGAGAAGCGTGCCGCCCTCGACGGCGAGGCCGCCGCCGACCACGGCGCCCGGACGCTCGCCCGGCGGGACCAGCGATTTCGACCAGGCGACGGTGCCGTTCGAGGCAACCGCGCTGACCGTGGCCGCGCTGTCGAGCACATAGACCAGTTCACGGACGGAGCGACGGTGGCGCCGTCTTGATGGATGCAATCAAGGATTGGGTTGAAGGACCGCCGGAAAGCCGAGCTGCATCACCACCTGCGGGACTGGCTGGCAATTCCGACACTTGCTCCGCGACAACCGCGATCAGGCGCAGGACATTCGTCGCCCCTTGCGATCATGCTCCGACAGGCAGGCACCGGCCGCCTGTGCTGGTTCAGCACTTGGTCTCCGCCTTGGTCCAAGGAGGGGTGCTGTGGACTGGGCCGGCTCCCGCAGCGACTGCTTCATGCGGTCAGGGACCATTCCGGAGGAGCCGGATCATGGATGCCGCATCGCTCCAGCCGGGCCTGCGGGGGGGGGGGCGGTGGGGGCGCGGGGCCAGGTCAGCCTCCGGCCCAAGCCCTTGTCTTCGGCGCCTTGCGGTCTCGGGCGTCCTGCAGATGCCGGCGCAGGTGTTCCGAGGCCTCGATCACGCGCTCGGCCTCGAGCAGCGACAGTATCCGCAGATGGTCGCCGCATTCCGCCTTCAGCCGGGCGCGGTCCACCTTGGCGCGGTATTCCAGCAGGCGGCGCATCCGGTTCACCCGTTCCAGCGCCATGGTGAAGAACGGATTGTTCGACATGGCCACCAGCGACTCGTGGAAAGTCGCGCCATGGCCGAGGATGGTCTCGTTCGGGCGGGCCCGGAAGCGTGGGAGACAATGCACTCCAGCTTCGCGGTCATTGCCGCCCGCTGCGCGCAGCCGGTCAGGTCACCCCCTCGGTTCGAGCGGCCGGGGCGGTGCGGAAGGTTTCCGCATGACTTTTCCCGCTTGCTTCGGGCGCTTGTTCCCGCGGCGCCGCCCCGCCGGTGTCGCAGCACCGGCCTGCTGCCGCCGGACCGCCTCGGCCGAAGCCCCGGCCCTGCGGTCGAAGAGCGCGGTGCCGACATGGTCCTCGAGCGCGCGCAGCGCCTGGCTGACCGCGGGCTGGGTCACGTTGAGCCGCGCCGCCGCGTCGCGCATCGATCCGTGCCGCGACACCGCCTCGAAGGTCGCCAGCAGGCGCAGGGGCGGCAGACGGTCCATAAGTTAACTCCTGGCTTAACTTACATTCAGTGTAACCCGCCTGTTCGGCAAGGGGAACTCGTGAAATCTTCCGGTTCAGGACATGCCGGATCACGGCCACAAGCTTCTGAGGTACAACATGAATGTCATGAGTCATCCGGTCACGGCCGCCATCCTGAAGGACAAGGGCCTGGACATCGTCCTGGCCGACGGGCAGCCGCACTACTTCAACTACTACTGGCTGCGCGACAACTGTCCCTCCTCTTTCGACAGCGCCACCCGCGAGCGCAGCTTCGACATCTTCCATCTCGAGGCGGCGCCGCGCGCGGTCTCGGCCGAGCTGGCGGGCGATGCGCTGGAGATCGCCTGGCAGGACGAGGCCCATGTCACCCGCTTCCCGCTGGCCTGGCTCGAGGCGCATGCCGGGGCCGCGCCGCGCCCGGACCCCTCCGACCTGCCGCGCAAGGCGTGGTACGGCGACCACTATCCGGATGTGCCGCGCTTCGACCATGCCACGCTGCTCGGGGATGCGGGGCTGCGCGCCAAGTGGATCGAGGCAATGCTGGTCGAGGGCTTCACCATCGTCACCGGCATGCCCGACAGCGACGAGGCGCTGACCCGCACCGCCAACCTGATCGGCCAGGTCCGCCCGACTTTCTTCGGCGACTATTTCGACGTGCGCACCCATATCGCGCCGACCAACACCGCCTATACCTCGGCGGCGCTGGAGCTGCATACCGACACCCCGGCCGAGGAACATGCACCGGGCGTCCAATTCCTGCATTGCCGCGCGAATACCGTGCAGGGCGGCGGCAGCCTCTATTCCGACGGGGTGGCGGTGGCCAACGACTTCCGCAAGCGCGACCCCGAGGGCTTCCGGCTGCTGTCGGAAATCGCGGTGCCGTTCTATTGCGAGCATGACACCTACGACATGCGTTCGCGCCAGACGGTGATCGAACTCGACAAGCACGGCGAAGTCTCCGGCCTGACGATCAGCCAGCACATGCTCGACATCATCGACCTGCCGCAGGACCTGCTCGACGACTACTACCCGGCCTTCTGCCGCTTCGGGAAGATGCTGCAGGAAGAGAAATACATGATGCGCTTCCTGATGAAGGCGGGCGAATGCATGGTCTTCGACAACCACCGCATCGTGCATGGCCGCGCCGCCTATTCCGCGACCAGCGGCGAGCGCTACCTGCGCGGCTGCTACACCGATCGCGCCGAGATGCGCTCGACCTACCGCGCGCTGGTCTCGGAAGGGAGGTTCCGGGCATGAATGTCGCCGCACCCTGCCGGACGGCCGGGGAGGATGCCGGCCTGGCCGCCCTGCGGCAGGATCTGGCCGATGCCTTCCGCATCTGCCACATGCTGGGATGGAGCGAGTCCGTCGGCAACCATTTCAGCGCGGCGGTCTCGGAGGACGGCAAGCGGTTCCTGCTGAACCCGCGATGGCAGCATTTCGCGACGATCAGGGCCTGCGACCTGCTGTTGCTCGACAGCGACGATACCGGGGTGCTCGACCGCCCCGGCGCGCCGGATGCCTCGGCCTGGTGCGTGCATGGCACGATGCACCGCAAGCTGCCGGAGGCGCGGGTGATCCTGCATGCGCATTCGCCCTATGCGACCGCGCTGGCCTGCCTCGCCGATCCGGCACTGGTGCCGATCGACAACAACACCGCGCGCTTCCACGGGCGCACCGCCTATGATCTCGATTTCGGCGGGATCGCCGATGCCGAGGAAGAGGGCGAGCGGCTGGCGGCAGCGCTCGGGGACAAGTCGGTCCTGGTGATGGGCAACCATGGCGTGACCATCGTCGGCGACACGGTCGCGGCGGCCTTCGAGGACCTCTACTTCTTCGAGAAGGCAGCACAGACGCTGATCCTCGCGCGGTCCTCCGGCCAGCCTCTGGCGGTGCTGCCGGATGCGGTGGCGCAGAACACCGCCGATGGCTGGGAGGCCTATCGCGGCATGGCGGAGCGGCATTTCGCCTTCCTGCGCGCGCAGCTGCCGAAGCTGCCGGGCTGCGGCACGCAGTTCTGACAAGGGCAGGGGGCGCCTGGCCGGGCCGCCCCCCTCGCCAGACGCGCAAAGATCGCCTATCCGGCAGGAACCGGACCCGGGGAGGCGATCATCAGACGGTATCCATCCATCCAGGCCCTGCGCGCGATCGAGAGCGTCGCGCGTCTCGGGGCCATCTGGCGCGCAGCCGAAGAGCTGAACGTCACCCGCAGCGCGATCAGCCACCAGCTGCGCCTGCTCGAGCGCGACCTCGGCTTCAAGATCCTCGAACGCTACGGCAATGCCACCGAGATCACGCCGCGCGCCCAGGCCTATGCCGCCGAGGTGCGCCGGGCGCTGAGCATGATCGCCGCCTCCTCGGTGCGCGCCGCGCAGGAGGGGCTGAGCGGCACGCTGACGGTCAGCTGCCCGCCGGGCTTCGCCTCGGGCTGGCTCTGCCTGCATATCCGCGATTTCGCCGAACGCCATCCCGACATCGTGCTGCGCATCCACAGCGCGCGGAACTTGGCGGAAACCGACAATCCCGAAATCGACACCTTCATCACCTTCGGCCACGAGCTGCGCGCCCATGTCGCCGCCGAGCCGCTGGTCAAGGTGGAGTTCACCCCGCTCTGCAGCCCGGCCTACCTGACGCGGTTCAACGGCTTCGGCGACATCCGCGCGCTGCAGCACGCGACGCTGCTGCATATCGGCGATTTCACCGACTGGGAGGACTGGCTGCAAATCGCCGGGCTGCCCGCCGAGATGGGCCGCCGCGGCATCTGCTATTCCGACATGAACGTGGTCTATACCGCCGTGCTCGCGGGCGAGGGGATCGCCATCGGCGACACGGTGATCTGGCGGCAGGCACTGGAAAACGGGCAGCTCGTGCGTCCATTTTCGCCCTCCCTGCATACAGAAACCGGCTATTATCTGTGCACGCCGGAGGCAAATCTGGAAAATCCGCTGGTCCGGGAATTCCATAACTGGCTGAAAAGACGTCTCGAAATGAACCATATGCGCCCAGAAGGGGATGGGTGACAAATTTCATTTGCCGCCGGACCGAAAAGGTTTCATTTGCAGATCTTCCGCTCGCCTTTCACGTTCAGGGCACGCGAACAGGGCAGATGGAAAGGGGCGATTGTGACCGGCACAGCGCAGATCGAAGCGTGCTCGATCGACAGGAAATTCGGGACATTCAGCGCGCTGAGCGGCGTGTCCCTCAGCCTCGGCGAAGGCGAGTTCCTGTCGCTCCTCGGACCGTCGGGCTCCGGAAAATCCACCTTCCTGTCGATCATCGGCGGCTATGACGCCCCGACCTCGGGGAAGCTCCTTTTCGAGGGGCGCGACATCACCGCCACCCCCGCCAAGGAGCGCGGCTTCGGCATGGTCTTCCAGGGCTATGCGCTGTTTCCCCACCTCACCGTGGCCGAGAACATCGCCTTCCCGCTGAAGGTCCAGAAGCGGCCCCGCGCGGCAATCCGCGACCGGGTCGCCGAGATGGTCGAGATGACCGGCCTCTCGGGCCACGAGAAGAAGAAGCCCGCCGCATTGTCGGGCGGCCAGCAGCAGCGCGTCGCGCTGGCGCGGGCGCTGGCCTACGAACCGCGGGTGCTGCTGCTCGACGAGCCGTTCTCGGCGCTCGACCGCAACCTGCGCACCCAGATGCAGGAGGAGCTGCGCCGCCTGCACCGCGACCTCGGCACCACCTTCGTCTTCGTCACCCACGACCAGGAAGAGGCGCTGGCGCTGTCCTCGCGGATCGCGATCTTCAACCACGGCCAGCTCCAGCAGATCGGCCGTCCGGAGGAGATCTACGAGGCGCCCGCCAACCGCTTCACCGCGGAATTCCTCGGCGACATCAACATCCTGACGCTCGACAGCGCGGGCGGCGGCATCTGCGGCACGCCGATCGTTCTGCCCGGCAACGCGGTGCCGACCGGCGGCCACCTGGCGATGCGCCCCGAGCACATGCGCCTGGCTGCCGGCAGCGACGGCAACCAGCTTCCGGTGCGGCTGCGCGACCGGGTCTATCTGGGCCCGAAATCGCGGCTGATGCTGGAAACCCGCGGCGGCGAGGAGCTGATGCTCTATGTCGAGAACGACGCTCTCCTGCCGCAGCTCGCGGCCGGGTCCGAGCTGCACGTCGCCTGGGATGCCCGCCACAGCTTCTTCCTCTGACCTCCCCCGATCCCCCGGCCCGCCGAGACCGGTGCGCCGCCGACACGAAAATCCAGCAACAGGCAAAGACATGAACGGACATTTCCAGAGAGACTGCATCGAGCTGCTGGGCGAACGTTTCGCCAAGGGCCAGATTTCCCGCCGCAACATGCTGCAGGGGCTCGGCGCCCTGCTCGGAACCTCGGCCATCGGCCTGGGCTCCCGCGCGCATGCGGCGGCCGGAAACCTGGTCCTCGTCAACTGGGGCGGCGACGCGCTGACCGCCATGGACGAGGCCTTCGGCAAGCCCTTCGCCGAAGCCACCGGCATCACCGTGCGCTATGACGGCTCGGGCCCCTCCGAAGGCGCCATCATCGCCCAGAACCAGAGCGGCAGCCCGACCTGGGATCTGGTCGACTGCGAGCCCTTCTCGGCGCAGACGCTGGGCCGCCAGGGCATGGTCGAGCCGATCGACTACAGCGTCGTCGATCCCGCCAAGCAGCGCGAGGGCTTCGGCTGGGAATACGCGGCCTCGGCCTATTTCTACTCCTATGTCATCGCCTATGACGCGACGATGTTCGACGAAGCCCCGACCTCTCTGGCGGATTTCTTCGACACCGAGCGGTTCCCCGGCAAGCGCGCGATGCACAAATGGGGCGCGGGCATGTGGGAAGCGGCGCTGCTGGCCGACGGCGTGGCGCCCGAGGACCTCTATCCGCTCGACCTGGAGCGCGCCCATGCCAAGATCGCCGGCTTCAAGGAGCATGTCGGCGCGTTCTGGGGCGGCGGCGCGGAAAGCCAGTCGCTGCTGCTGAACGGCGACGTGTCGATGGCGCTGATCTGGAACACCCGCGCCAGCGTGCTGCACCGCGACACCGAGGGCGAGATCACCTTCACCTGGGACGGCGGCATCATCGGCCCGGGCGGGCTGACCGTGGTCAAGAACAACCCCGGCGGCAAGGATGCGGCGATGCAGTACATCGCCATGGCCCAGGACCCGGCGCGCCAGGCCGTGCTGTTCGAGTTGCTGGGCAACGGCCCGGCGAACCCCGCGGCGGACGCGCTGATCGCCGAAGAGGACCGCCGCTTCAACCCGGTCGACCCCGAGAACTTCGCCAGGCAGATCCCGCTCGACATGGCCTGGTACGAAGAGAACTACAGCGCGGCGCTGGATGAGTACCTGAAGATCATCTCCGCCTGATCCGAGCCAACGCCGCCTCCGCCCCTGCCGGGCGGAGGCGCAGCCAAGGACCCTCCATGCGCCCCTTTCTCGTTCTGATCTGCCCGGTGCTGCTGCTCCTGGGCCTGAGCTACCTGTTGCCGTTTCTCGGCATCATGCGGCTCAGCTTCACCGATCCCGTGCCGGGCCTCGCGCAATACCGCACGGTGGCCGAGGATCCGCTGATCCTCTCCGTCATCTGGCGGACGCTGCGGATCTGCGCGATCGTCACCGCCGTCTCGGTCGCCGCCGCCTATGTCGTCACGCTCCTGTGGGTGCGCGGCCGCCCGCTGACCCGCAGCATCGTCGAGCTCTGCATCATGATCCCGTTCTGGATCTCGGTGCTCAGCCGCGCCTTCGGCTGGCTCTCCTTCCTGTCGAACCGGGGCCTCCTGAACACCTGGCTGAAGGATGCCGGGCTGATCGAGACCTCGCTGCAGATGACCCGCAACGAATTCGCCATCATCGTCGGCATGTCGCATTACCTGATCCCCTTCGCGGTCTTTCCTCTGGCCACCGCGATGCGCAATCTCGACGAACGCACGCTGATCGCCGCCGAGGGCATGGGCGCCTCGCGCCTGCGCATCTTCTGGCAGGTCTTCCTGCCGATGACGGCAAGCGGCATCCTCGGCGCGACGCTGTTGGTCTTCGTCTTCTCGGTGGGCTTCTTCGTCACCCCCGCGCTCCTGGGCGGCGGCCAGTCGGTGATGGTGGCCGAGCTGATCTACCTGTGGATCTTCCAGACGCCGAAATGGGGCCTTGCCGCCGCGATGAGCGTCATCCTGATGCTCGGCGTCGGCAGCATCCTCGTCCTGCTGATGCGCCGCTACGGGAGGATCGCGCAATGACCATGCTGCGTCCCGGCCGCCTGGCCACGCTGATCACCGGGCTCGTCGCGCTGTTCCTGCTGATGCCGCTGATCGCGGTGGTCCCGGTCAGCTTCACCTCGCGGCGCTATCTCAGCCTGCCCGACGGCAACTGGTCGCTGCGCCACTACCGTGCCCTGTTCGAGGACCCGGCCTGGCTCGACAGCTTCCTGACATCGGTCAAGGTCGGCACGGCGGCCAGCCTCATCGCGGTCGTCCTCGCCACCGCCTTCTGCTGCGGGCTCTGGATGCTCCGGCCGCGCTTCCGCGGGCTGATGACCGGCTTCGTGCTGCTGCCGATGGTGACGCCGCCCGTCGTGTCCTCGCTGACGCTCTACTTCTTCCTCACCCGGCTGACCCAGTGGAACGGCATCATCGCCTATGACACGCTGGGCGGCGTGATCCTCGCCCATGTCGTGATGATCGTGCCCTATGCCGTGGTGGTGGTGATGGTGTCGCTGTCGCAGCTCGACCGCCGCATCGACCTGGCGGCGCAGTCGATGGGCGCGGGCGTCGCGACCCGGCTCTTCGGGGTGATCCTGCCCAACATCCGCTTCGGCCTGATTGGCGCGTTCTTCCTCTGCTTCCTGCTCTCGTGGGACGAGATCGGCGTCACGCTCTTCGTGACCTCGGTGAACACCGTCACCCTGCCGCGGCAAATGTGGATGGGGCTGCGCGACAATGTCGATCCGGCGATCGCCGCGCTCTCGGTGGTGCTGATCGCCGTGGTCACCCTGGTCGTCATCGCCCGCGCGCTGATCCAGCACCGCAAGTCCCGCCGCGGGACCTGACCCGACTGTCCGCGCTGCCCCCCGGGGCGGCGCGACCCGAACCGCCCCGATGCCGGCGCAGGCGCGCCCGGCAAAGGGGGAAGGTCTGCCCGCCTGCCTGCGGCGGACCGCCAGAAGACACAGACACATGATCCAGGAAGAGGGTCCCCCATGCATTTCGGACTGACCGATGAACAGGAGATGATCGTCTCCACGGTGCGCAGTTTCGTCGAGAACGAGATCTATCCCCACGAGGCCGAGGTCGAGCGGACCGGCGAGGTTCCCGCCGAGGTCGCGCAGGAGATCAAGCAGAAGGTCATCGACCTCGGCTTCTACGCCTCGAACTTCCCCGAAAGCGTCGGCGGGCCGGGGCTAAGCCATGTCGATTTCGCCCTGGTCGAGCGCGAGCTCGGCCGCGGCTCGATGGCGCTGACCCATTTCTTCGGCCGCCCGCAGAACATCCTGATGGCCTGCAAGGACGAGCAGATCGGGAAATACCTGCTGCCCGCGGTGCGCGGCGAGCGGATGGATGCGCTGGCGATGACGGAGCCCGATGCCGGGTCGGACGTGCGCGGCATGAAATGCAGCGCCACCCGCGACGGCGGCGACTGGGTGCTGAACGGCTCCAAGCATTTCATCTCGGGCGCCGACCATGCCGATTTCTTCATCGTCTTCGTCGCCACCGGCGTCGACGAGACGCCACGCGGCCCGAAGAAGCGGATCACCTGCTTCCTCGTCGACCGCGGCACCCCGGGCTTCGAGGTGGCGCGCGGCTACAACTCGGTCTCGCATCGCGGCTACAAGAACTGCATCCTCTATTTCGACAACTGCCGCCTGTCGGACGCGCAGGTGCTGGGCGAGGTCGATGGCGGCTTCGACGTGATGAACGAGTGGCTCTACGCCACGCGGATCACGGTGGCCACCATGTCGGTCGGCCGCGCGCGCCGGGTCTTCGACCATGCCGTGGACTATGCCGCCGGGCGCAGCCAGTTCGGCCAGCAGATCGCGAAATTCCAGGGCGTCAGCTTCCAGATCGCCGACATGATCACCGAGATCGACGCAGCCGACTGGCTGACCCTGTCCTCCGCCTGGCGCCTCGACCAGGGCCTGCCCGCCAACCGCGAGATCGCCTCGGCCAAGGTCTATGCCTCGGAAATGCTGGCCCGCGTCACCGATGCGGCGCTGCAGATCCATGGCGGCATGGGGCTGATGGACGAGCTGCCGATCGAGCGGTTCTGGCGCGATGCGCGGGTCGAGCGCATCTGGGACGGCACCTCGGAAATCCAGCGGCACATCATCAGCCGCGAGATCTTCCGCCCGGTCGGAGCCTGAGCCATGCAGCCGCTGTCCCGTCTGTTCTCGCCCAGGTCCATCGCCGTGATCGGCGGCGGCACCTGGTGCGATGCCGTCATCCGCCAGTGCCGCAGCACCGGTTTCGCGGGCGAGATCTGGCCCGTCCATCCGAAGAAGGCCGAGATCGGCGGCCTTCCGGCCTATCCGGATCTCGGCGCCCTGCCGGGCGTGCCGGATGCGGCTTTCATCGGCGTCAACCGGGCGCTGACCGTCGAGGTGGCGGGGCAGCTGTCGCGCATGGGCTGCGGCGGCGCGGTCTGCTTCGCGGCCGGCTTCAGCGAGGCGGTGGCCGAGCTGTCCGACGGCGCCGAGGCAGCGGGTCGATTTCCGTGCCGATCGGCGAATAGCCCGCCACCACCTGCCCGGCGAATTCCGCCAGCAGCGCGCCGAGCGCCGCCAGCGCCGGGGCGGGATCGACGATGCCATGCGCCGCCGCGCGGCGGATCTTGGCTTCGGCGCGGATGGCGATCTTGCGTTCGGTCAGGGTCATAGCAGCACCAAGGTTGCGAGGCCGAGGAAGGCGAAGAAGCCCACCACGTCGGTCACGGTCGTCACGAAGGTCCCGGAGGCCAGCGCCGGGTCGAGCTTCAGCCGCTCCAGCGTCACCGGCACGAGGATGCCCGAGAGCCCGGCGACGAAGAGGTTGATCACCATCGCCAGCGCGATCACCCCGGCCAGGGCGAGATTGCCGAACCAGACCAGTTCGATCGCGCCCATGATGACGGCGAAGGCGACGCCATGGACCAGCCCCACCGCGCCTTCGCGGCGGATCACCCTCATCAGGTTCGAGCGCGTCAGGTCCTTGGTGGCGAGCGCCCGCACCGCCACGGTCAGCGACTGGGTCCCGGCATTGCCGCCCATCGAGGCGATGATCGGCATCAGCACGGCCAGCGCCACCAGCTGGGCCAGCGACTCCTCGAAGAGCGAGATCACCATCGAGGCGACGATCGCGGTGACGAGGTTCACCACGAGCCAGGGCAGGCGCGACTTCACCGTGTCGACCACGCCGTCGGAGATCGAGCTTTCGTCCGAGACGCCGGCGAGGCGCAGGATGTCCTCCTCGGCCTCCTCTTCCAGCACGATCATGGCGTCGTCGATGGTGATCACCCCGACCAGCCGGCCGGAATCGTCGACAACCGGCGCCGAGATCAGGTGGTACTGGTTGAAGGCATAGGCGACGTCCTTCTCGGGCAGGTCGACCGCGATGGTGCGGAAGGTCTCCTCGGTGATGTCGCCGAGCACCACGTCGCGCTTCGAGGCCAGGAGGCGGCCGAGCGTGACATAGGCAATCGGGCGCATCGCCGGATCGACCAGGATGACATGGTAGAACTGCTCGGGCAGCTCCTCGGCGGTGCGCAGGAAGTCGATCGCATGGCCCACCGTCCAGTCGGCGGGCGCAACGACGAATTCGCGCTGCATCAGGCGGCCGGCCGAATATTCCGGATAGGTCAGCGCCATCTGCACCGCGACGCGGTCGGTCGCGTCGAGCGCGTCGAGAATGCCCTTCTGGCGGTCCTCCTCGAGGAATTCGACCAGGTCGACCACGTCGTCGGTGTCGAGGTCGCGCACCGCCTCGGCCAACGCTTCGGGCGCCAGCGTCTCGATCACTTCCTCGCGGATGCCCTCGTCAAGTTCCGACAGCACCTCGCCGTCGATCTGCGCGGGCACCAGCGCGAGGATCTGCTGCCGCTCGGCGCCGCTGACCTGTTCGAGAAGGTCGGCGATGTCGGCCGAGTGCATCGGGTCGAGATATTCGTTCAGCCGGTCGACATCCTCGACCGCCAGGGCCGCCTGGACCCGGCCGAATCGGCGCTCGTCCATCCGGTGGCTGTCTTCGTCGATCTCGTGGTCGATTTCCGCCTGCTGGGCGGTCTCTTCCTCGGTTTCGGGGGTCTCGGGTCTGGTCTGGTCTTCGGTCATGGGGCCCCCTTGCTGCACGGATGACGCGGGCACCATAGGCATCGGCAGGCGGCGCGCAAGGGACGGAGCGCATTTGCCCTTTTCCCGCAGCGGCCGCCGGGGCACTGTGGCCGGGAACCGCTGCGAGTATCCGATGTCACGACTGATCCTGGGCCAGACCCTGAGCTTCACCGCCGATCCCTTCGCCACGCCTGCCGCGGAGGCGGTGCGCCACGAGCGCCGCGGCGCGGTGCTGGTCGAGGATGGCAGGATCGCCGCCATCGGCCCCGCCGACGATCTGCGCGCGGCGCATCCGCAGGCGGCCGTCACGGACCATGGCGACGGGCTGGTCATGGCGGGCTTCGTCGATGCCCATGTGCATTACCCGCAGACCGCGATCATCGCGAGCTGGGGCAAGCGGCTGATCGACTGGCTGAACGACTACACGTTCCCCGAGGAACTGCGCTTCGGCGATCCGGATTACGCGGCAGCGGTCGCCGGGCGCTATCTGGATCTGGTGCTGGCCAACGGCACGACGACGGTCTGTTCCTACTGCACGATCCATCCCGAAAGCGTCGAGGCGCTGTTCTCCGCCGCCGAGGCGCGCGGCATGCGGATCGCGGCGGGCAAGACCTGCATGGACCGCAATGCCCCCGAGGGGCTGCGCGACAGCCCTGCCCTCGCCTATGACCAGTCGAAGGCGCTGCTGCGGAAATGGCACGGCCGGGCGCGGCTGGACTACGTGATCACGCCGCGCTTCTCGCCGACCTCGACGCCGGAGCAGCTCGAGGCGCTCGGCAGCCTCTGGGCCGAGCATCCGGACTGCCTGATGCAGACCCATCTGAGCGAGCAGACCGACGAGATCGCCTGGATGCGCGGACTCTTCCCCGACGCGCGCGACTATCTCGACACCTACGAACGCTTCGGCCTCCTGGGCGAACGGGCGCTCTACGGCCATGCGATCTGGCTCGAGGCGCGGGAAATCGCCCGGCTGGCCGAGACCGGCGCGGCGCTGGTCCATTGCCCGACCTCGAACACCTTCATCGGCTCGGGGCTGTTCCGGACGCGCGAACATGCGGTGGCTGGCCAGCCGGTCGGACTGGCGACGGATACCGGCGGCGGGTCGAGCTTCTCGATGCTGCGCACCATGGCCGCCGCCTACGAGGTCGGCCAGCTGTCCGGCACGCCGCTGCATCCGGCGCAGCTTCTGTGGCTGGCGACCTGCGGCTCGGCGCGGGCCATGCATCTGCAGGACAGGATCGGCAATCTGGAGGCCGGCAGGGAGGCCGACATCATCGTTCTGGATCTTGCCTCCACCCCGGCGATCCGCCAGCGGGCGCAGGAGGCGGACACGCTCTGGGAGGCTCTGTTCCCCACGATCATGATGGGCGACGACCGGGCCGTTGCGGCGGTCTATGTCGCTGGCAAGCCCGCGCCGCGCGGCGCGGGCTGATCCGGGATCAGAAGCGGTGCGGCAGCATGCTGCGCTGCCAGGACTGCATCATCGCCATCTGGGCCTGGGCAAGCTGCGTGACGAAAGCGGTCCGCCGGCGGGCGGCGGGCACGGAAACGGTCTCGGCTTGGCGCGGCGACATGAAGTCGGTGTCGGCGTCGTCGATGAAGGCTTCCAGGTCTTCTCTCGTCAGCATGGCGTTACCCCTTTCACGGGACCCGGTGTCGTCCGGGTCGCTTTGTTAACTCCGCTTCGGCAATTTCGTTCCGATCGGTCCGCAGTTCTTAACACATTCTTTCGCGTTTGCGATAGCAGTTTTGCCCAAGTTTTACGACCATAGTTTAGTCTTTCGCCGCTGTTTTGTTCAGTTTGCGAAGAAAATGTGACTTGCCGCGGCCGGGCGGCACGCCGCGGCGCAGCGCGGCGCGTCAAAATGGCCGCATGTCGCGAATCGCGAGCGAATGGCGCCGCCGCTGCGGCCGGGCCGGCCGCGGATGATCCGAAAGTCTCGGAAAAAACGGGTGACGCGGCGGGCCGCGATGCTAGGCTCGGGCGCGCGAAGCCATTTGCCACCGCGGCGGGCCGGAGGAGGACCGGAGCGCCGCCGGAACAGGGAGGAGAAGGATTTTGGACAGCAAGGTACCCATTGCCGCCGCCGTCGCAGGCGTGGTCGGCGTGCTTGTCGGCACGATGATGGCCCCCTCGGGCCCCGACAACGAGGAGATCGCCGCGATCGTCAGCGAGAAGCTGGCCGAGTCGCGGGCCGAACCCGACCCGCTGGCCGGGCGGATCGACGACCTGCAGGCCTCGGTCGATGCCCGTTTCGCCGAGCTCAGCGGCGCGATGGAACCGCAGATGGGCGATCTCGGCAGCTCTGTCGCGGCGCTGCAGGAGAAGTTCTCGGGACTGGAGACCACGGCCCAGTCGCTGATGGACCGCTCCGCCGCCGATATCGAGACCCTGCGCAGCCAGATCGACGGCGTCGCCAGTTCGCTCGGCAAGACGATGAGCGAGGCCGCCGCGACGCAGATCACCGCGCTGCAGGGCCAGCTCGACCAGCTCAGGCAGGCGCTCGCCGCCCGCCGCGACGAGGCGGCAACGCCTGCCGCCGCACCGGTCGGCTGCGCGGCGCTCGCCGGCCTCGTCGGCCTCGCCACCTCCGGCCTCACGGGCCATGTCATCGGCCTCGCCACCCTTGCGGTCGGCATGCTGCTGTGGCTCGCGATGCTGAACTGGACCGGCGTGACCGGCGGGCCGAACGGCATCTTCGGCATCCCGCGCCCTTCGCTCTCGGTCCTGCCCGATGTACCGATGACCTCGGTCGCGGCGCAGTACTGGCTGGCGCTCGGCCTGCTCGTCCTCATGGTGCTGGCGCTCGGCCGGCTGATCGGCTCGCCGATCGGGCTGAGCTGGCGGGCGATCCGAGAGGACCGCGTCGCCGCCCATGCCGCGGGCCTGCCGGTGCGCCGCTATCTGGTCACCGCCTTCGCCGCCGCCGGGCTCTGCGCCGGGCTCGCGGGCGGGCTCTACGCCTTCCTGCACCGCTTCATCAGCCCCGACAGCTTCCGCATGGACACGTCCTTCCTGCTGATCGCGATCGTGGTGCTGGGCGGGCTCGGCAACCTGACCGGCGCCATCCTCGGAGCGGCCGCGCTGGTCGTGCTGCCCGAGGCGCTGCGCGACACCGCCGAGTTCCGGATGATCCTGTTCGGCGCCGTTCTCTATCTCACGCTGCGGTTCCGGCCGCAGGGCATCGCGGGAGTGCACTGATGTTCGACATGACCGAGAAATCCGCAGGCCTCGTGCTCGACCGCGTCAGCGTGGCCTTCGGCGGGCTGAAGGCCGTCGATGCGGTCAGCCTGACGGTGGAGCCGGGCGAGTTCGTCGGCATTGTCGGCCCGAACGGCGCCGGAAAATCGACGCTGATCCAGGCGGTCACCGGCTTCGCCCGGCCCGCGGAGGGCAGCATCGCCTTCGGCGGCACCCGGCTCGACGGCCGCCGCCCCGAGGAGATCGCCGCGCTGGGGATCGGCCGCACCTTCCAGACCAGCCGGGTGTTTCCCGGCCTCGCCATCGGCGACAGCGTCTGGCGCAGCCCCGCCGCCAGCGCGGCCGGGAAGTCCTGTCCCGGCGCCAGCGAGAAGGCGCGGGGGGCGGGGCCGGGCTCAAACATCGGCCAGCATCGCTTCGGCTTCGGCGATCCCGCCGGGATGGCCGACATCGCACCACATCCCGGGATGGATCACGCCGAAGAGCCGCCCGGCCGCCATCGCGTCCTCCCAGGCGGCCTTCACCGAAAACACCTCGTCGGCGCAATCGGCCACCGCGCGGGTCGCGAGGATCTGCGCGCCGGTATAGGCCAGCTCCGGCGCCCAGCTCAGCTTCCCTGCGTCATCCATGGCGAAGCCCGAGTTCAGCGCATGTCCCACCGCGCGCTCCGGCGGGCAGAGGAGCAGCAGCCCGTCCATCCGCTCGGGGTCCCAGGCATCGGCCAGCGTCGCCATCGCCAGCGGCCCGGTCCAGACCGCGTCGGTATTCATCGTGAAGACCGCCTCGGGATGGCCCATGAGCGGCAGCGCCGCCTTCAGCCCGCCGCCGGTGTCCAGGATCCTGTCCCGCTCCTGCGAAAGCAGGAGCCTCCTGCTTTCCGCCGCCGCCGCGATCTGCCCGCCCAGGTAATGCGCATTCACCGCGCGCCGGGTGATCTGCGGGATCGCGCATTGCGCCAGCGCATGGTCGAGCAGGCTCTGCCCCGCCACCTCGATCAAGGGTTTCGGCCGCGTGTCGGTCAGCGGGCGCATCCGCGTGCCGAAGCCGGCCGCGAAGAGCATCACAGTGTCGGGACGGTTCCGCATCGGTCCTTCAGCTCCTGCAGCTTGGCAACGGACGGGTCTGGCAGGGCGGCCTGCACGAGGCCGCGCAGCTCCGCCAGGGAAGGGTGGGCAAGGTCGGTCCTCAGATGGTCCCAGACCCGCGGGATCAGGTCGACATAGCCGGGCTTGCCGAAATGCAGCGACAGCCGGGCGAAGACGCCGAGGATGCGCAGGTTGCGCTGCGCGCCCATCGCGGCATAGGCAAGGTCGAACTGCGCCGGGTCGAAGCCGGTCAAGGCGAGGTAATGCGCCTTCGCCGCCGCCACGGTGGCTTGCGTCACGTCGCGGCGCGCGTCTTCCAGCAGCGAGACGAGGTCATAGGCCGGATGGCCCGCCGCCGCGTCCTGGAAATCGAGGAGCCCGACCCGCGCCGCGCCGTCGCGCTCCGGCAGCCAGAGCAGGTTCTCGGCATGGTAGTCGCGCTGCACCAGCACCCGCGGCCCGTCATGCGGGGCAAGCGCCGCCGCTCGGCGCCAGCGCCAGCGCCATGGGGAACTCGACCACCAGCCTCGGCGGCGAGAGCATGACCGATGGTCCCGGCGCGACTGCGGTCGGCTGGCAGGCCAGCGCCGGGGCGGAACGGGCCCAGGCCTTCGGCCATCTTGCCAATGCCGACGGGGTGCGCAGCCTGGCCGTGGGCGAGGATGCCAATGCCACCTCCGACTTCTCCACGGCCATCGGCAACCAGTCCTCGGCCAGCGGCACCGACGCGCTGGCCATCGGCGACACTGCCATGGCGTCCGGCACCTCGACCACCGCGGTCGGCGGCGAAAGCGTGGCGAGCAATACCGCCGCCACCGCCTTCGGCTGGCAGGCGGAGGCCAGCGGGGTGCGGGCGCATGCGCTCGGCCATCTTGCGGAGGCCAGCGGCGATTTCTCGCTGGCGGTCGGCGAGGCGGCCTCGGCCACGGGGATGAATTCGACCGCGATCGGCAACGGCGCCGTCGCCGACGAGGACAACGAATTCACGCTGGGCAATGCCGACAACACCTACACGCTGGCCGGCTTCTCCGACGAGATCGACGACGGCGACTATGGCTTCCTGAGGGTGGATGGCGACGGACAGCTCTCGGCGGTCGATACCGCGGATCTGCTCGACATCCTGTTCGATGCCCGCTTCGACGCGGAATTCGAGCTGGAACTCTCGGGGATGGCGCAAGCCGAGGCACCGGCCGCGGCTCCGGCGCCGGAGATGCCCGACATGCCCGCGATGCAGGACATGCCCGACGCGGACGATCTGGCCGCGCTGGCCTGATCTTCCCGGCCCGCGGCAGAGGCTGCCGCGGGCCCCTTCGATCCGACGGAACGCCAAGGGAGGGGACATGCCCGATACCGACCGACACCAGACCGCCACGGGGGCGATCCGGGCCCATGCCGTCATGGCGCTCGGCTTCAGCCTGATGGTGAACATCCTGTTCTTCGCCTCGCCGCTCTACATGATGCAGCTCTACGGCCGGGTGCTCGACTCCCGCAGCCTGGAAACGCTGGCCTCGCTCTCGGCGGTACTGCTGCTGGTGCTGATCGCGATGGCCGCCGCTGATGCCGCGCGCGGACGGCTGCTGGCGCGCGCGGCGGCGCGGCTCGACCGGCACACCCGGCCCGCCAGCCTGACCGAGCCCGGGGAGCTCCTCGCCCGCGCGGTGCGCGACGGGCTGGGGCAGATCGCCGGGGCGATCGAGGACATCCGGGCGCTGGCCGGACAGGAGGGCCAGCAGGTCACGGTCGCCTGCACGATCGGCATGGCCACCCACTGGCTGATGCCGCGGCTGCCGGGCTTCTACGCGCTGCATCCCGAGATCACCGTCAACGTCCAGGCGCCCTCGACCGACCTGCCCGAGCTGGCGCCGGGGATCGACCTGGCGATCCGCTACGGTACCGGCGGCTGGCGCGAGGGAGTGACGGTCAAGCTTTTCGACGAAAGCGTCTGCCCGGTCGGCGCGCCCGCTTTGGTCGAGCGCCTGCTGGCCGGGGGCACTGGCCTCGACCGGGCGCCGCTGATCCATGTGCGCAGCCCGTTCAACCGCCATTGGGCGGGCTGGGAAGACTACCTGAAGCTCGCCGCGGTCGCCCGGCCGCGGCTCGGCGGGCAGAGCTTCAACAACTATGTCCAGGCTGGACAGGCCGCTCTGGACGGGCGCGGGTTGATGCTGGGCTGGCGCTCGATCAGCGAGCGCAATGTGGCGGACGGGGTCCTGCGCGAATGGCCCGGCGGCCGGCTGGATCTGGGCACGGCCTATTTCGCCACCTCGGCGCGGAAGATGCCGCAGGCCGCGGCGCTGTTCCTCGGCTGGCTGACCGCCGCCGGAACCTCCGGCGCTCCGGCCATGGGTGCCGGGACCTGAAAGGACATGTCCGGCGCATCGCGAAAGCGGCATGGGGCGCGGCGGTCCGCGTCACGGCACGGTCCGCGATCTGCAGGATGGCCGCCGGAGCGAGGCCTTCCGGCCCAGCTGCGGCCTGGCTGTCTCAGGCGGGAAACGCCGCTTCCTGCGCCCGGCAAACCGGAGATCCCGGGCGGCAGGTGACGCTTGACGGTCTTGCCGTCCGGTCCTTCTGACCCTGCCCCGGCTTCCGCCTGCTGGAAAGCCCGCTTCCGCCGCGGCGCTCCGGGTTCTGAAGTGCCTTCCTGGCTTTGCCCCCTGGCCGCAAGAGGACCGGAGCGGCTTGGCGCAGGCCGGCGGAGCCGATGGCGGACTTCGGCCTTGTCCGGGAGCCGCGCGGACTTGCCGATCTGTCCCTGGGGACGGCACCGGTCCAGGATGGCGCACGAGGGGTCTCCGTGCTGCTGCACGGGCCTTGCCGGACATCGGAAACGGATGTCGGCGGATATCAGGAGGGCCGCACTGCATGGCGCGCCGCGGTCCCCCGCTCCGAAGGCCGATGCGCTTCCGCGCCCGCCGGAACCGGCCATGCCTCCTGCACTTGCGGAGGTGGCCGCGCTCAAGGGAGGCAAGGAAACCCGGGAGGTCCGGCCCCGCCATGCCTTGGTCCGTGCTCTGCGCCCTTCGGCAGGTCTGGGGCGGGGCGCGGCCCGGTACCGGAAGCGCGGTCCTGCCGGACCGCCGGAAACGGCCGGTGCCATCCCGCCGACAGTCCTCCATCGAGATCGCCCAAGGCCTTGGCACGCGGCGTCGCCGGGCATCAGGCTGGCGGCTGGACCGGCCGTCCGCGCCGCCGCCGGGGATGGCGAACGTCCCGCCGTCCGGGCGCAGCGGGCGGCGCGCCCGGAGATTTGCGGCGTGTTGCCTTGCGTCGTCCGGACCGCAGCCGTGCCGGACCGCCGATGCCGCCTGCGTGCGGCTATTTGGGAAACAGGAAGACCAGGTTCAGCCGCGCGCCCCAGCCTTCGGGGCCGCTGTCGGGCGCCTCCGCCCAGTAGCGCAGCCCGCCGCCGATCTGGATGCGTTGCCTGCCGACCGTCACCAGCTGGTTGACGCCGGCATTGACCGGCACCGACCAGGCATCGCCCTCCCAGTCATAGCTGCTCTCGGTGTTCAGGAAGAAGGAGGTGGCCGCGGCGGTGGTGTAGTTGACGAAGGGCTGCAGGAAGCTCTGCTCGATGTCGCTGCGGTCTCCGTCGCCGGCCACCGACCAGATGTGGTTTCCCAGGCCGCCGACCGTCCAGGGCCCCGATTGCCAGAGCGCCACTCCGGTCACGCCTGCCCCCCATTTCTCGGTGCCGAGCGTGCGTTCGGTGGCGGTCGGCAGCAGGAAGACCGGCCCGACGCCCCAGGTCAGGGCTCCGCCGGATTTCGGCGAGAAGAACAGGCTTTGCACCGTGTCGCCGAGGCCGACCTGGATGTTCTGGCCGGGGACGACATCCTGCTGCCAGGTCAGCGGCATCACCGTCCGCGAAATCATCAGCCAGTCAGCGCCCAGGTCGATCGGAACCACCGGCTGGAAATTCATGATCCAGCGGCTCCCGTCATCGTCGGGGCCGAGATCGCCGTCGTAATTGAACTGCAGCGGCACGCTGACCAGATTTGCGACCGGGTTGGCCAGCTGCTTGGCCAGATCGGCATCGGACCCGGCCTGGGCCGAAACCCCTGCCGGAGACAGTGCCAGGACCAGCGCGGCGGTCCCCGCTTTCCGGACATGCATTCGTGTAAACTCCCCTCCCGGACCCGTCCGGAGGGACGGGCCTCCGGAGGGAGGCTAGCATCATCCGCCCGGGAAATCACGGTCCGCAGGGCGGCCAGCGGCATGTCCGGCCATGCGCCTCCGCCGGATGCCGGCCGGCGCTCAGTCCCGGAGACCGAAATCCGGCGGACGCAGCGCGGTGTCGGCGACGGACTATCTTCGAGCGTCGCGATGCAGGCTGCCATTGCCTCCTGCAAGGGCGCCTCCAGCCGGCAGCGCCCGGTGAACGTGCGGGCATGTCCGCTGCGCGGGCATTCGGCCGGGGCGAAATCTCTCTCCTTGTGGCGGATCGCCTCCGCCACGCTGATCGCGGCCGGATCGCGCGCCAGGCACAGCCCGCCCCAACGCCCGCAGGAGCCCGCCGCGCGTCAGGCTGCTGGCCAACTCCATCCCCATGCTGCGCGGCCCCGGGTGGCGGCCACGACCATCGCCGATGGTGAAGTTGCGGCCCTCCACCGGGGCGGCGAGGATCACGATGCGCAGGGCAAGGTCGGGGCAGTCGTCCAGGCGCATGTCTTTTCCCGGCTAGAGATGGCCGGGGCGGAAGAGAAGCCCGCATTCCGCGCAGGCGGACAAAAGATGCCGGCATGCGGACTCTTTCTGCGGCGCATTGCAGATGCCGATGGCCGGAACCTTTTTCGGGCCATCCAGGAGGCCCGCCGTGGCCAAGCCGCCTTCCGGGGAAACGCCCGCCCTGATCGATGCCGCCGTCCCGGTGGCTGCTGCCCATGCCGGCTGGATCGTGCCCTGCATGCAACGAGGCTTCTTGCCGACCCTTCCATCCGCGCGCTCTTCGACATGTTGCACCAATCCGGTGCAGCGCCGCAGCACAGGGCGCTGGCCACTGCGCTGGCCGCCCATGCAACCCGTATCTGCCGCCCGGGCGTTCCGGCGTGCGCGATGGAGCGCATCGCGCAGCAACATGCCGGGCTGCAGAGCCAGCCGGAGCATGAACCGCATGTCGCCGCAGTCCTGCCCGGCGCGGTCGCCGAGGTGCTGGGGGACACGGCAACGCCCGGCATCCTCGCCGCCCGGGGCGAAGCCTGCTGGTTTCCCGCGGGGCTGGGCCGCGCGCTGGCCGAACGGCTGCTGGCCCAGGCCGGTCCCGGCTTCTTCGACTGGAAGGGCTGAGCGGGCAGGGCGTCAGCCCTGCGCCTCCGGGCCCGCCAGAACGCGGGTCATGAAGACCAGATCGAGCCAGCGGCCGAATTTCGTGCCCACCTGCGGCAGCCGCCCGGTTTCCTCGAAGCCGTGGCGGCGGTGCAGCGCCAGAGAGGCGGCGTTTCCGGCCTCGATCCCGCCGACCAGCACATGGATGCCGCTCTCCTCCGCGAGGGCGGCGAGGCGTTCCAGCAGGCGGCTGCCGGTGCCGCGGCCGCGCAGGTCGCTGCGCACATAGATCGACAGTTCGGCCGTGTGGCGGTAGCCGTCATGCGGGCGGAACGGTCCGTAGGTGGCATAGCCCAGCACCGTGCCGTCCTCGTCGGCGACCAGCACCGGATAGCCCGCGCCCTGCCGTTCGGCCATCCAGGCGGCGCGGCCGGCGGCATCGGTCACATGGTCGTTCCAGATTGCCGTCGTGTTCAGCACCGCGTCATTGTAGATCTCCGCGATCGCGCCTGCGTCCGCCGCGCTTGCCTGCCGGATGTCCATCGCCTGTCTCCTGTCGCCATGGTCGCCGCCCTCTTGCCGCGGCGGCGGCACCGAAGGCCAGCGCGAAGCGGCGGGAGCGGCAGATAAATTTCCGGTCTTTGCCTTTCTGCCGTCCGGGTGTCACAAATCTGTCATGCAGCCTGCGCTATAGCGGCCGCGGAAATCCCCCGCACGCTCCGGCGCGCGGGACAATCGGAGATGGATGGATGATGGACGGACAGAAGGATCCGCGGCAGATGGACTGGCTGGAAGCGGAGCTCGCCGACACCCTAGACGAGGATTACGAGCTGGAGATGTCCGAACCGGCTCTGTCGATGGAGATCCGAAAGATCTACCAGAAGGCCCATCCGCCGAGCCTCGAGCGCAAGGACTATTTCCGCAAGCTGCTGTTCCTGCAGTCCGAACTGATCAAGATGCATGACTGGGTGCAGCATACCGGCGAAAAGGTCGTGGTGCTGTTCGAGGGCCGCGACAGCGCCGGCAAGGGCGGCGTGATCAAGCGCATCACCCAGCGGCTGAATCCGCGGGTCTGCCGCGTCGTGGCGCTGCCGGCGCCCAGCGAGCGCGAGAAGAGCCAGTGGTACTTCCAGCGCTACGTGCCGCATCTGCCGGCCGCGGGCGAGATCGTGCTCTTCGACCGCAGCTGGTACAACCGCGCGGGCGTCGAGCGGGTGATGGGCTTCGCCTCCGAGGACCAGGTCGAGCAGTTCTTCGAGGACGTTCCGGAATTCGAGCGCATGCTGGTGCGCTCCGGCATCCGCGTGGTGAAGTACTGGTTCTCGATCACCGACGAGGAGCAGCAGATGCGCTTCCTGATGCGGATCCACGATCCGCTGAAGCAGTGGAAGCTGTCGCCGATGGACCTGCAGTCGCGGGTGCGCTGGGAGAACTACACGCTGGCCAAGGAAGAGATGCTGGCGCGCACCAACATCCCCGAGGCGCCATGGTACATCGTGCCGGGCAACGACAAGAAGCGCGCGCGGCTCAACTGCATCGACCACCTGCTGTCGATGATCCCCTACGAGCCGGTGCCGCATGAGGAAATCGCGCTGCCCGAGCGCAAGTACAACCCGGAATACGAACGCTCCGTGCTGCCGCCCGAGCTCTACGTGCCGTCGAAATACTGATCTGCCGATTGCCCCGCCGGGACAGGCGCCCGGCGGGTGCTCAGGCCAGAAGCTCCGCCAGATCCGAGACCACGGAATATTCCCAGGCCACGCCTTCGGGCGAATTGCAGGCATGGATGCCCGGCCAGAGATAGCCGTCGGGATAGGGGCGGCTGACGACCTGCACCTCGTCCGAAAGCCGGTGGATGCCGGGGGAGAGCTTGTCCGTCTCGAAATCCAGAAGCACCAGCCTCGGCCGCTCCGCCCCGGCACCGGCGAGGACCTTCAGCAACCGGTTCAACTCGGCGCCGCTGCGCTCGGGATGGAAGGCGACCCAGCGGCTCATGACATGGACGGCGCCGGGACGGCGGCTCGAGGCGCGGAACGCCTCGGCCTGCCTGTCCAGAAGCGTCCGGAACCGCGCGAAGCCGCCGCCGGTCCAGCTCTCGCCGCGATGGTGGTTCCAGGTGACGCCGAGCCCGTCATCGACGATCAGCGGTTCCTCGCTGGCGTGATGCGGCCGGGTGGAAATGCTGCCGGGCCGGGCATAGAGGCCGAAATCGCTTTCCAGGATGTCCAGAAGGCCCGGCATCCGGTGCAGGCCGAGGCAGAGCGGGTTGAGATCGCGCAGCGAGTCGCGGAAGCCCCAGCGGTTCAGGATCACCCAAGGCTGGCATTCGCAGCCGAGGCTGACATAGGTGCCGCGGCTGAGCCGGTCGCCATGCGCCTCGCGGAAGGCCTGCCGTTCGGTGCCGGCATCGCCGATGCGCGCGGCCAGGGGCGCCAGGGCGCGATGGCCGATGCCGGTCTGTTCGGCGCTTTCGCGCAGCCAGCGCAGGTAGCCCGGATGCGTGGCCGTCCCGCCATCTTCGGCCAGCGCCTCGAGATGGCGGCGGCAGAGCCCTGCCAGCGCGTCCCACTCATGCTCGGCGGCCAGCGAGATCAGCTCCTCGATGTCCTGCCTGTAGTTGCGTTTCCCGGCCGGGACGGTCATGCGGTCGCCTTTCGGACATGGCGCAGGGCGCGCCTTCCCGCCGACACTACCTTGGATTGTCCGGAATGGCAGGCGTCACTCCGCCGCTGCCGGGCTTCGGCGGCAGGATCCCCGCCTCGCGCAGCATGGCCTTGAAGGCCTTCATCACCGGGCGCGAAATTCGTGTCTCTGCCAGGACCCGCGCCTCGTAGACATCCATGCGCACGTCTTCCGTCGCGGTGGCGCGGGCGCGGGCGATCATCGCGTGGCTGTCTTGCCCGAGCTTGTCGCCCGGCAGATGCCGGACCGCGTCATAGAGCGCCATCATGACCGCGGCCTCGCGCGGCGGCATCCGGCATTTCCCGTCGAGCACCTTCAGCGCCACCGCGGCCGCGCAATCGACATGGGCCGGGCAGAGGGGATGCCGCTCTGCCCAGCCCGTCACGTCCGCCTCCCTCTCGGGAGCTTCGGGGGCGAACGCGGACTCCATCCCTCCGGGGCCGCTCAGGCCGGTTCCGGGGCCAGCGCCCCGAGCACGGCCGAGACCGGCAGGTTCACCCTCAGGATGCCGAGTTCATCAAGGAATTTCCGTTCCATCCGCGAAATCTCGCCCTCTATCACGGCGACGTGATTGCCGCCCGAGCGCTTGGCGATCTGGCGGGCGAAAATCCGCAGCATCTGGTCATCGAAGCGGCAGCCGAGGAACAGGAAGCCGCGGCCGGTGCGGCGGGCGCGGACCTCTTGGGGGATCGGCGTCTGGATGTCGATCTCGGTCAGCACCTCGACATAGTCGCTGTCCGACAGCAGGAAGCTCGATCCCTTCCGCGCCATCCCGTGCGGCTTGTAGACCAGGGTGTCCCAGGAGGGGTCCGGCGCCTCCAGCTCGGTGCCGTCGGGGGCGAAGGCCTTGGTCCAGATCTCGATCCACTCGCCGTTGCGCGACCAGCCCTGGACCCAGCCCCAGCTGCCGCCCTCATGCGCCTTCAAGAGCCCGTCATCGTACCAGGTGTCGACCACCATCGGCGGGCGCACGCGGGCCAGCCAGCCATGCACCGGATTGCCGCCTTCGTCGCCGTCGAAGGCACGGGTGACGATATCGGCCAGCGTCGCGCGGAACTTGCGGCTCTCGACATATTGCGCGGCCGACCACAGGTTGCCCCGGGCGCGCTTCGGCACGCGGACCTGGGCCTCGATCACGGCGCAGAGCTCGGCGGGAGATTTCGGCGCGCTGCCGTTCGACAGGGCCGAGACCCCGGCGCCCAGATAGGGGATGCGGGTCCCGGCCTCGACCTCGGCCAGCGCGGCCTGCAGGATGTCCATGTCGCTCATCGGATCAGTCCTCGGCTTCGGCGAGCTTCCTCGCCTCGATGGTTGCGGGCAGGGAGGGCGGGGCGTCATAGGCCGGCATCTGCAGCCGCCAGCCATTGGCCAGCTTCACCCAGCCGCCCCAGATCGCGTCATGCTCGCGTTCGACGACCAGCTCCTCCAGGTCCTTTTTCGGGACGTAGACTTCCAGCCCCTTGGGGGTGTTCCTGACCATGACCTTCATTCGGCGGGCTCCTCGATGGTGAACGGCACGAGCTCGCGTTCGCGCATGCCGACGATGGATCCGCGGTCCATGAAATCGACCGCGTAGATGTAGAACTGCTGCAGGAAGACGCCGATGTCGCGGACATAGCCCACATCGCCCTTCCTCACGACGGTCTCGTTGATTTCCTTGCCGAACATCGTGCCGTCATTCTTGATGTTCTTCTTCGAGACGACCTTGTCCCCGGGCATGTATTTCGGGTCCCGATAGACCTCGATCTCGCGGTCATCCGTCGACATCGGCGCCCTCCTTCAGCTGTTGCAGCCGCAAAGCGGCGGTTTCGCGGATCACCTCCTCGGGATCGCCGAGAAGGCGGGTGACGTCTTCCATGCCGCCGCGCTCGGCCACGGCATGGCGGACGCGGAGGTCGCCGTCCTCCACGAAGGGGCCCGGCCGCCGTCCGGCCGCCTCGCGGCGCACCAGCGGGTCTGGGTCATTGCGGAACCGGTCGAGCCAGCCCGCGCCGATCCGCCGGGCGACGATGCGCCGGATTTCCGGATCGGCGTCATGGATCGCCACCGGCAGCATCCCCGGCTCGGCGCGCCGCATCGCGATCGAGCGGACATAGCTGTCCGGATCGCCGAGCATCGGCAGCAGTTCCTCCACCGGCAGGCGGTGGGCCACCGCGATCCGCACCCGGCGGTCCTCGTCCCTGATCCGCCGCTGGGCATGGCTGACCGGCAGGCGCAGCACCGCCATCGCCCGCACGCCCGGATCGGGATCGCTCAGCAGCCGCGCCAGCCGGAACACCGAGGCCACCCGCGCCGCGTTCATCCGCGTCTCGAAATACGGCATGCCGAGGCAGTCATCCGCCAGCCCGGGATTGATGAGGAAGAACCTCTCGATCCGCTTGGCATAGCGGTCGTGCACGCAGGCCCAGCCGAGGCCGCACTTGCCCTGGTCGGGCAGGTGGCCGAAGCGGCAGGCGCTGCAATCGAGGGGATCCCCCTGCCAATCGACAGGGGGAGGTCCGTCCGTCATTGCTCAGGCCGCCACGCAGGTGTCGGGCACCGGGCAGACTTCGGCGCATTGCGGGTTCTCCGCGTGGCCCTCGCACTCGGTGCAGAGCGCGGGGTCGATGATGTAGGTGTCGCTTTCGAACCGGATGGCCGCGTTGGGGCATTCGAATTCGCATGCGCCGCAGACGGTGCAGTTCTCGACGACGATCTTCAGGGCCATGGGCTTGCTCCTTCGTGCTGGCGTTGGGGTCAGGCGATTTCGGCTTCGGCGGCCGGCAGGCCGTTCTTGGCGCGGTAGACGGCGGAAACGGCGGTCTCGATGTAGTCGTAGGCGTAATCCTCGATCGCTTCGATGCCTGCCGCGGCCAGGTCGTCCTTCGGGCAGCCGCCGATCTTGGCGACGAGGATCGTGTCGATGCCCTCGAGCGTCTTGATCACCAGCTCCAGCTTGTCCTCTTCGCCATAGCCGCCGACGCAGTAGTTGTCGCAGCGGCGGTGGGTGACGAAGCGCACGCCGTCATTGTCGACCTCGAAGACCTGGAATTCGGTGGCATGGCCGAAATGCTGGTTGATGCGGCCGCCGCCCTTGGTCGCCACGGCGATCAGCATGGGCTCGGCATCGGGGTTCACTGCGGCCTGCGTTTCCGCCCTGGCTTCCTCGGCCGCGGCCCGGCGCTCGCCGCGCTCTTCGGCCACCCAGTCGCGATAGGCGTCGCGCTTCGAGGCATCATAGGTCACTTCCTCGGGCACCAGATCCATGGTGAATTCCTGGCCGCGGTCCTCGCCGAGGAGCCCCACCGCGTCGGCGCGGCACTGGCGGCAGTGCTTCATCAGGTTGGCGCCGCCCGCGCAGGCATCCTGCAGCTTCTTCAGTTCCTTGGCGGACGGGCCGCGCTGGCCGTTCAGGCCGAAGACGGTGCCGTGTTCGGGCGCCGAAATCAGCGGCATGATGTTGTGCAGGAAGGCGCCGCGGCGCTTCACCTCGGCGTTCACCTCCATCAGGTGCTCGTCATTGATCCCGGGGATCATCACCGAATTGACCTTCACCAGGATGCCGCGCTCGTGCAGCAGGTCGAGGCTCTGCATCTGGCGTTCATGCAGGATCTGCGCGGCCTCCAGCCCGGTGCGGCGCTTCTTCTGCCAGAAAATCCAGGGATAGATCTTGGTGCCGATCTCCGGGTCGATCATGTTGATCGTCAAGGTCACGTGGTCGATGTTCATGTCCAAGAGCTCGTCGACATGGTCGGGCAGGGCGAGGCCGTTGGTCGAGAGGCAGAGCTTGATGTCCGGCAGCTGCGCCTGGACGCGCTGGAAGGTCTCCTTGGTCTTGCGCCAGTCATAGGCGGAGTCGCCCGGTCCGGCGATGCCGAGGACGGACAGCTGCGGGATCTCGTTGGCCACCGCGATCACCTTGCGCGCGGCCTGTTCCGGCGTCAGGCGTTCCGAGACGACGCCCGGGCGGCTTTCATTGGCGCAGTCATACTTGCGGTTGCAATAGTTGCACTGGATGTTGCAGGCCGGTGCGACGGCGACATGCATGCGGGCGAAATAGTGATGCGCTTCTTCCGAATAGCAGGGATGGTCCTTCACCTTTTCCCAGGTCCCCGGATCCATGTCTTCGGGGGCGTCCGAGGATCCGCAAGAGGAGCTTTCGCAGCCCTTGGACTCGATGGCTTTGGTCAGGTCGTCCCGGCTGGCCACTTTCAGCCCGTCGAGCGAGATCACGTTGGCATTCATCTTCGCGCATCCTCTCAATTTGAACCTGAGGCAGATGCAGCAGGAAGCGTGCCAAGGGACAACGTCTTGGAAAGGCGCCACTTTCTCCGGGATCACGGTGTCGCATAGGGAACAATGCGTCGGCATTGCGACAGCCGGGACAGAGGCGGTTGCAAGCTGCAACCGCGTGGTGGCGAGGGGGGATGCAGGGCGGTTGCAAAGGAAGAGCGCCCCGGGCGGATGCCGGGGCGCTCGACCTGACTGCGGGGCGGAGAGTCCCCGCGGAAAGACGTCAGAATTTCTGGACTTCGATGCCGTGCTTCTTCAGCGCATAGGCGATCTGGCGCGGCGTCATGCCGAGGATCCGCGCCGCCTTCGCCTGGACCCAGCCCGCCTGTTCCATCGCCGCGACCAGCTCCTCGCGATCGGTATTGGCGGTCTTCCTCGGCTGCACCGCGGGCTGCGCCGGACAGCCCGGCGGCAGGGTCGCGGCCGGCGGCGATCGGCCGCCGCGCCAGCACGCCCACCGGATAGCCGAGCCCCGCGAGCGCCGCCGCGATGGCGCGGCCCATGTTGCCGTAGCCCATGATGCCGATCCGGCGGTTTTCCGGGCTGCGGCCATGGGCCGGGCGGTTCCAGCGCTCCGCCGCCTGGTCCTCCAGATGCAGGTCCATCCGGCGGTGGTGCCAGAGCACGTGGAACACCGCGAACCCGGCCATCTGCCGCGCCTGGTCCGGATCCTCGACCCGCATCACCGGCAGGCCTTGGGGCAGCGAGGGACAGGCGAGGATGCCGTCCACCCCCGCAGCCGAGGAAATCGCCGCCTTGAGGTTGGGATAGGGCGCGAAGCAGTCATCCGGCGGGCGGAAGGTCAGCACGAACTCGACTGCCGCCGGGTCGGCGACCTCTTCGGGACGCAGCAAAACCAGCTCCGGCGCGTATTTCGCGAAAGCCTCCCCGTGAAAGTCGAGGATGTCGAAACCGATACTGTTTACCACGCCGATCATGCGAGTTCCCTTGCCCTGTTCTCTCCGGCCCAGTCCGCGCCCGGCACGGCAGCCAGCAAGTCCCGCGTATAAGCCTCTTGCGGCGAAAGGAAAATGTCGTGGACCGCACCGATCTCGACCAGCCGCCCCTTCTGCATCACCGCGATCCGGTCGCAGAGCTGCGCCGCGACCCGCAGATCATGGGTGATGAAGAGGATCGAGAGGCCGAGACGCGACCTGAGGTCGCGCAGCAGGTCGAGCACCTGCGCCTGGATCGAGACATCGAGCGCCGAGACGGCTTCGTCCGCGACGATCAGCTCGGGTTCCATCGCGAGCGCGCGGGCGATGCCGATCCGCTGGCGCTGGCCGCCGGAGAATTCGTGCGGATAGCGCCCGGCGGCTTCGGCGCCGAGGCCGACGATCTCCAGCAGCTCGCGCGCCTTCGCCTCGGCCGCAGCCTTCGGCTTGCCCATGGCGATGGGTCCGGCGGTCAGCGCGCGCAGGATGCGGTGGCGCGGGTTCAGCGAGGCATAGGGGTCCTGGAAGACCATCTGCACCTTGTTGCGGCTCTTCCTCAGCTCCTCTTCGCTGAGTGCCGCCAGATCCGTGCCGCCGACCAGCACCTGCCCGGCATCGGGCGTGACCAGGCGGACGACCGCGCGGCCCAGCGTCGACTTGCCCGAGCCGCTCTCGCCGACCAGCCCCAGCACCTCGCCGCGGGCGATGCTCAGCGACACGTCATCGACGGCGCGCACCTCGCGCGCCTCGCGGAAGAAGCCGCCGCCGGTGCGGTAGACCTTCCTGAGCCCCTTCACCTCCAGCACAGGCGCCTCCTCCAGCCGGCGCGCCTCGGGCAGGCGGCCGGTCGGGATGGCGTCGAGCAGGCGCTGCGTATAGGGATGCTGCGGCGTCTGCAGGACGGCGGCGGCGCTGCCCTGCTCGACCGCGATGCCCTTCTCCATGACGATCACCTTGTCGGCGATCTCGGCCACCACGCCGAAATCATGGGTGATGAACATCACCCCCATGCCCCGGCGTTTCCGCAGGTCGAGGATCAGCTCGAGGATCTGCGCCTGGGTGGTGACGTCGAGCGCGGTGGTCGGCTCGTCGGCGATCAGGAGCTCCGGCTCCAGCGCAAGCGCCATGGCGATCATCGCCCGCTGCCGCTGCCCGCCCGAGAGCTGGAACGGATAGGCCCGCACGATCTTCGCCGGATCGGGCAGCCCGACCTCGGTGATCAGCGCCAGCGCGCGCTTGTCCCGCTCGGTCTGGGTGTACATGCCATGGGCGGCGAAGACCTCGGCGATCTGCTCGCCGATCCGCATCAGCGGGTTGAGCGCAGTCATCGGCTCCTGGAAGATCATCGCGATGCGCGACCCGCGCAGGCTCTGCCGCTCGGTTTCCGGCAGCGCGAGCACGTCCTGGCCGTCGAAGACCGCGCGGCCGCCATCGACGGCGACGCCCGGCGGCAAGAGGCCCATCAGGGCATTGGCGGTCATCGACTTGCCGGAGCCGCTTTCGCCGACGACGCAGAGGATCTCTCCTTCCCGGATGGTCATCGAGATGCCGCCGACGGCATGGGGACGGTCGGCGCCCTTCGGCAGGGCGATGGACAGGTCCTCGATCGAAAGCACGGTCCTCATGCGGTTCCCTTCCGGCTCAGATGCGGGTTCAGCGCGTCGTTCAGCCCCTCGCCGATCAGGTTCAGCGCCAGCACGGTGACGAGGATCGCGACGCCCGGGAAGAAGCTCAGCCACCAGGCCGAGCGGATCACGGTGCGCGCCGCGCCGATCATGTAGCCCCAGCTCATCGCGTTCGGATCGCCGAGGCCGAGGAAGCTCAGCGAGCTTTCCAGCAGGATCGCGGTGGCGACCATCAGCGAGGCCATGACGATGATCGGCGAGACGGTGTTCGGCAGCACCTCGGTGGTCAGGATGCGCGCCTTCGACAGGCCCGCAAGCCGCGCGGCATCGACATATTCGCGGCTCTTCACCGCCATCACCTCGGCCCGGACCAGCCGGGCGACCGGCGGCCAGGAGACGATGGCGATGGCCAGCGTGATCGAGGTCAGCGTCGGTTCGAGGATCGCCACCAGCACGATGGCGAGGGCAAAGTTCGGGATGGTCTGGAAGAACTCGGTGAAGCGCATCGCGCCCTCGTCCGCCCAGCCGCCGTAGAAGCCCGCGATGGCGCCGAGCGGCACGCCGATCGCCAGCGCCACGACCGTGGAGACGAGCCCGACCAGAAGCGAGACCCGCGCGCCATGGACGAGGCCGGCGGCCACGTCACGGCCCAGCGTGTCGGTGCCCAACGGGAAGCCGTCCATCGTGAAGGGCACGAGGAAGGGCCGCTGCACCATCGCCCAGGGGCCGCGCGGGAACAGGAGGTCGGCGGTCAGCGCGAGGCCGATGACGAGCAGGAGGATCAGGACGCCGATCACCGCGCCCTTGTTGGAGGCGAAACGGCGGATCATGCGCGGGCTCCGATGCGGGGATCGACCAGCCGGTAGACGAGGTCGGTCAGGATGTTGAAGACGATGACCATGGCGGCCGAGACGAGGAAGACGCCGAGGATGGTGTTGTAGTCGCGCGCGGCGAGGCTCTCGAACATCAGCCGCCCGATGCCGGGCCAGGCAAAGACCGTCTCGGTCAGCACGGCGCCTCCGACCAGCTGCCCGGCCTGAAGCCCGGCCAGCGTGACGACGGGCAGGATCGCGTTGCGCAGGATGTGGCGGCGGCGGATCACCGGACCGCTGAGGCCCTTCGCGCGCGCGGTCTTGACGAAATCCATCTGGCTGACTTCCAGCATCGAGGCCCGCGTCATCCGCATGTAGACCGCCATGAAGAAAAGGCCGAGCGTCGAGGCGGGCAGGATCAGGTGCTTGATCACGTCCCAGACCCGCGCGAGACCGGTGTAGTTGGCGCCGACGGTTTCATAGCCGAAGCCGGGCAGCCAGCCGAGCTCGACCGAGAAGACCAGCACCGCCATCAGCGCGGCCCAGTAGAGCGGCGTCGCGTAGAACAGCAGCGCCAGCGTGGTCAGCAGGCTGTCCGAGGCCTTGCCGACCCGCGCCGAGGCGGCGACGCCGAGGATGATGCCCAGCGTCAGCGAGATGACGAAGGCGGTCAGCGTCAGGATCAGCGTCGCGGGCAGCCGGTCGAGGATCAGGTCGAGCACCGGGGCGCCCTGGCGGAAGGAATAGCCGAAATCGAGCTGGACGATGTTCCAGACATAGCTGCCGAGCTGGACATGGAAGGGCTGGTCGAGGCCGAAGCGCTCGCGCAGCTGGGCGATCATCTGTTCGTCGGCGGCCCCGGCCTCGCCGGCCAGCACGACCGCCGGATCGCCCGGTGCGGCATGGATGAGGAAGAAGTTCAGGACGGCAATGGCAAGGAGCGTCAGCAGCGCCTTGGCAAGCCGCCCCAGCACGGGCACGAGCACGGCCATGAGGGAGTCCTCCGGTCGGAAGGCCGGCCCCCGCAGGGACCGGCGGCGACGTTACTGTTCGATCCAGGCGTTGCGGATGCCGTCATTCAGGCCGATGCCGGTCGTCACGAGGTCGTGGACGTTGCAGCGGTAGATGGTCGGGAATTCCAGCTCCAGCAGCCACGCGACCGGCACGTCATCGACGATTTCCCTCTGGATCTCGTCATAGGCTGCCTGGCGCTCGGCGGCGTCGGTCATGGTCGCGGCCGCGGCCCATTTCGCGTCGAGCTCGGAATTCTCGTAGCCTTCCACGTTGTTCCAGGGGCTGCCCTTCTGGATGCGGTCGGCGGTGTAGTTGCGCGACACGCCGAGCGCCGGATCGCCGTACTGGTAGAGATAGGTGAAGGCCATGTCGTAGTCCCACTGGGACGTCTTCTCGTTCCAGCCGGCCACGTCGGTGGAGTCGATCTCGACATTGATGCCGACCTCGGAAAGGTTCTGGCGCACGGCTTCGGCCCAGCGTTGCCAGGTCTCGCCATAGGGCAGCGGCAGCAGGCGGACGGTTTCGCCCGAATAGCCCATCTCGTCGAGCAGCGCCTTCGCCTTGTCGGGGTCGTGCGGATAGGGCGTGACGTCGTCCGAGTAGAAGTTGGTGGCCGAGGCGACCGGGCCGGTCGGCACCTTGCCGAAGCCGTTCCAAACCACGTCGCGGACGAATTCGCGGTCCATCGCGTACATGATCGCCTGGCGGAAACGCACGTCCGAGGTCGGTCCCTCGCGGTTGTTGAGCCACATCCAGGCGAGCGGCGCGAAGAATTCCCAGCCCGAGCCGGTCGAGCAGACCCCGTCCATCCCGGTCAGCCGCGCGACATCCCAGTTCTCCACCGAGCCGCCCGGCAGCACGTCGACCTCGCCCGTTTCGAAGGCGACCGCGCGCGAGGCGGCATCCGGGATCACCCGGTAATAGACCTCGTCGAGATGGGGCAGGCCCTCGACATAGTAGTCCTCGTTCTTGACCAGATGGATGAAGCTGCCCTTCTCCCATTTGTCGAACTTGAACGGACCGGTGCCGATCGGCGTCGCGTTCATCTCGTTGGTGGCGTAGTCGGTGCCCTCGTAGATATGCTTCGGGATCATCGGCATGGTGCCGACCTCGAAGACCGAGATGAACGGGCCGAAGGGCTCCTTCAGCTGGAACACCACCGTCAGGTCGTCGGGCGCGGTGATCGTGTCGACATAGGCCAGCGAGGCGCGCAGGCGGGCATGGGTCTCGCGCAGGAAGACATCCGCGGAAAACACCACGTCCTCGGCGGTGAAATCCTCGCCGTCATGCCATTTCACGCCTTCGTTCAGGTGGAAGGTGTAGGTCAGCCCGTCCTCGGAGATCCCCCAGGACTTGGCGAGGCCCGGCTCGGGCTCCAGATCGGTGGTGTAGCGCAGCAGGCCTTCGTAGATGTCGCCCGCAACCAGCTGGGTCGGGCCGTTCTGCACCAGCCCCAGCATCAGCCCCGGCGGTTCGGGCTGGACCACGATGTCGAGACGCCCGCCGGCTTCCTGGGCGAGGGCCTGGCCCGCGAAGGCGGCGGCGATGAGGAAGGTCGTTGCCTTGAGATGTTTCATGGGTTTCCCTGTTGCTTGAGGTTGCCGCCCCGGTTTGTCCGGGGTCGGGGTCAGCCGGCGTAGCCGGGGCAGGCCGTTTCGACCTTGCGGAGGATCGCCGTCCATTCCGGATCGGGCGCGCCTTCCAGTTCCATCTTGTCATACATCCGCGCGTATTGGCGGGCAGTGTGCTCGGCCACGTCATCGGGCAGCACCACCGGGGTCAGCCCCATCGACAGCGCCGCGACCTGCGCCTTGCAGGAGCGCTCCAGGTTGACCGCGTATTTCACCGCTTCGGCCACGGACCGGCCGAGAAGCAGCGTGCCGTGATTCCTCAGCAGCATCACGTCGCGGTCGCCCAGATCGGCGACGATGCGTTCCCGCTCGGCCAGATCCAGCGCGATGCCTTCGTAGTCATGGAACGCGATCCGGCCGTGGAACTGCGCGGACCACTGGTTGAGGGACAGCAGCCCCTCCTTGACCGAGCTGACCGCGACGCCCGCCACCGTATGGGTGTGCAGCACGCAGACCGCGTCATGGCGCGCCATGTGGACGGCGGAATGAATGGTGAAGCCCGCGGCATTCACCCCGGCGCCGTAGGGATCGTCGATCACCGAGCCGGTTTCGTCGACCGTCACCAGATTTCCGGCCGTCACCTCGTCGAAGCGCAGGCCATAGGGGTTGAGCAGGAACCGCTTCTGGCCGCCCGGACCGTCGGGCAGGCGGGCGGAGATATGGGTGTAGATCCCGTCATCCATCCCCATGAGCGCGATCAGCCGGTAGGCGGCGGCAAGGTCTCGGCGCAGGGCGGCGGTGGGGTCGGTCTGGCCGTCGGGCATCGGGCGTCTCCTTTGTCTGGGGTTGAAAAGAGCGCCGTCCTTGATCTGTGTCAAGAAATTGTCGACAGTCGACATGAAGACAGTTAGCCTCGCCCCATATTGCCTCGAAAGTGACCACACCGATGGACAAACCCGATTCTCCCTCGCAATTTGCGCCGCTCGGACGCGACGGACTGGTCGACCGGGTGGCGAACCTGCTGGGCGAAGCGATCATCCGCGGCAAGCTGAAGCCCGGATCGCGGCTGTCGGAATCGGTGATCGCCCGGGATCTGGGCACCAGCCGCGCCCCCGTGCGCGAGGCGGCGCGGCTCCTGGAAAGCTCGGGGCTGGTGGCCTACCAGCCGAACCGCGGCTTCTTCGTGCGCAAGATTTCCGCGCAGGAGCTGGACGATCTCTACGAGCTCAGGATCGTGATCGAGACCGCCGCCGCCTTGCGCGTGGTCCGCGAGGCGCCCGAAGCGGCGATCGACGGGCTGGCGGCGCAGATCGAAACGCTGCGCGGCGTCTCCACGCCCGAGGTCGACATGCTGACCCAGATGGAGGCGGACATGGAATTCCACCGCCGGATGATCGCCGCCTCCGGCAATCCGCGCTTCTCCGCGATCTTCGACCAGCTGGCGAAGGAGACCGAGCTTTGCGTCATGGTGATCGGGCGGCTCTACGGCGACCCTCGCTGGATCGCCGACACCCATCTGCCGATCCTCGAGGCCCTGCGCGCCCGCGACGAGACCGCCGCGAAAGACGCGATCGAATACCATATCGGCGAGGCCCGGCGCCTCGTCACCCAGCAATTCCGAACGCTTGAAGAGTGACCAGACCATGAAGTGCTTCTACGCGCCCGAAACCGATGCGCATGATCCCCAGTTCCGCCTGACCCATGGCAAGCTCCTGCACAATGCCGAACAGGCGGATCGCGCAAAGCTCCTGCTGGCCGCGCTCGGCAAGCTGGGGCTGGCGACCGAAAGCCCCGCAGAGGCCCCGCGCGCCGCGCTGGAAGCGGTCCACACGCCCGAATTGCTGGATTTCCTCGAACATGCCTGGGAGGAATGGCAGAAGCTGCCGAATTGCGGGCCGGAAGTGGTGCCGAATGTCTTCGCGCAGAAAGCAACCAGCACCTATCCCAAGGACAGCATCGTCGGCCGGGCAGGCTGGCACCTCGGCGACACCTCGGCGCCGATCGGACCGCATTCCTGGACGGCGACGCGCCGGGCGGCCGATTGTGCCGTTGCGGCGGCCGATGCGGTGCTGGCAGGCGAGAAGATGGCCTATGCGCTGACCCGTCCGCCGGGGCACCACTCGACCGCCGATACCGTGGCCGGGCACTGCCTGATGAATGTCGCCGCCATCGCGGTGGAGCGGATGCGCACGCAGCACGCCAAGGTCGCCACGCTCGACATTGATGTCCATCACGGCAACGGCACGCAGGGCGTGTTCTACGGCCGCGCAGACGTGCAGACCGTCTCGGTCCATGCCGATCCGGCGACCTACTATCCGTTCTTCGTCGGCTATGCGCATGAGACCGGCGAGGGCGACGGCGAGGGCTTCAACCTCAACATCCCGCTGCCGCGGACCACGACCGACGAGGCCTGGCTGGCCGCGATCGACCGCGCGCTGGAGCGGATCGCGGAGTTCGCCCCCGGCGCGCTGGTGGTGTCGCTCGGGCTCGACGCGCATGAAAACGACCCGCTCGCGGGCATGAAGGTCAGCTGGGACGGCTTCCGCGAGGCCGGCAGGAAGATCGCCGCCGCCGGCTACCCGACCGTGCTGATCCAGGAGGGCGGCTATCTCTCCGAGGACCTGACCACCTCGCTGGAAAGCGTCATGGAAGGCCTGCTCGGCCGCTGATCCGCGGCGGGCGGATCTGGCCTGATCGCCGCCGCCCGCTGGCCCTATGCATTGCCCCGGCGATCTGGTTGACCTGCTGTCGACAGTTTCCGCCGGGCGCCGACCGCGCCCCGGCGCCGCTTCCCTTGGAGTCTCCGATGAACCAGATCCCGAACTCGCTCCACGCGTCCGACATCGCCCATTCGATCCACCCCTATACCAATGCCCGCCTGCACGAAGAGCAGGGTCCGCTGATCATCGCCAAGGGCGACGGCGTCCGGGTCTATGACAGCGAGGGCAAGGAATACATCGAGGGTCTCGCCGGGCTCTGGTCGGTGGCCGTGGGCTTCTCCGAGCCGCGGCTGCGCGACGCCGCCGTCGCCCAGATGGACGCCCTGCCCTACTACCACTCCTTCGCCCACAAGGCGAACGAGCCGGCGATCCGCCTCGCCGAGAAGCTCGCCGAGATGACTCCCGAGGGGCTGAACCGCGCCTTCTTCACCAATTCCGGCTCCGAGGCCAATGACACCGTCATCAAGATGGTGTGGTTCATGAACAACGCGCTGGGGCGGCCTGCCAAGAAGAAATTCCTTGCCCGCAACAAGGCCTATCACGGCATCACCGTCGCCTCCGGCTCGCTGACCGGCCTGCCGGCGAACCACAAGGATTTCGACCTGCCGGCGATCCCGGTCACCCACCTGACCTGCCCGCATTTCTGGAAGTTCGGCGCCGAAGGCGAGACCGAGGCCGAGTTCACCCAGCGGCTGCTGAAGGAACTGGAAGACACGATCCTGGCGGAAGGCCCAGAGACCATTGCCGCCTTCATCGGCGAGCCCTGCATGGGCGCCGGCGGTGTGATCACGCCGCCGGAAGGCTACTGGCCGGGCGTCGCGGAGATCTGCGCGAAATACGACATCCTGCTGGTGTCGGACGAGGTCATCAACGGCTTCGGCCGTCTCGGCACGCCCTTCGGCTGCCAGAAATACGGCTTCATGCCCGACATCCTGGTGACCTCGAAGCAGCTGACCTCCTCCTACATGCCGCTTGCCGCGATCATGGTGAACGACAAGGTCTACGACGCCATTGCCGACCACACCGCGCAGCTTGGCACCTTCGGCCACGGCTACACCGCCTCGGGCCATCCCGTCGCCTGCGCCGTCGGACTCGAGAACCTCAAGATCATCGAGGAGCGCGACCTGATCGGCAATGCAGCCCGTCTGGAGCCGATCTTCCAGGCCGGCCTGCGCGAATTCGCGGATCATCCGCTGGTCGGCGAAGTGCGCGGCACCGGGCTGATCGGCGGGCTGGAGCTGGCCGACAAGGCCACCAAGCAGCCCTTCGGCAAATCCGGCGCGCTCTGCGCCCGCGTCGCCAAGGCCGCCCAGAACGCCGGCCTGATCTGCCGCAACGTCTATGACACCGTGGCGCTCTGCCCGCCGCTGATCGTCACCGAGGACGACATCGCCCAGATCTTCGCCCGGCTGCGCAGCGCGCTCGACCAGGTCGCCGAGGAGGCGAAGGCCGAAGGCCTGATCTGATCCCCGGCCCGGGGCTGTCCGCGGACAGCCCCTTGCGCCGTCACCCGCAGCGCGCGAACTCCGACGCGCGGCAGCTCCGCCTGACGGTGTCCATGCGCGACCGCTCTGCCGGGCCGAGCACGCCGCAGGTGCTCTCTGCCATCC
>NZ_QBKZ01000015.1 GCF_003056725.1 Mangrovicoccus ximenensis | reverse complement strand
ACCCGGCGGGGCGGGGACCCAGGGATGCGCCTTGCCGGTGCCAAGCCCGTGCGCCGGGTCCGCAGGACCGAGCCGCCGGGACCAGCTCTCCGCAGGATTTCCGGCAGGGCGCGCTCTCCGGCGCGCTGAGCGGACGGGGCGGAGAGCGCATCGAGCGATGGGCAGCGAGGCGGAAGGAGGGGGGCGTGGCGCCAGCAGCACCGCAATAGCCGCCGACCCGGCGCAGGTTGTCGAGATCACCCGGGAGAGACGACGGTGGCAGGGGTGCGCCGCCGCAAGGCCTTACGCCCTCGGCGATCGGGACCTGCATCGGCGACTTGCGGCGGAGCATGGAGACTGCCGTTCGCGCCAATCCGCTCGTTCTCCGGCCGCAATGCGGGACACAGCTGCGGGTTCTGCACGACCTCTATGGCGGAGCAGTGCCTGGACTGCGGGCGCGCGGGGGATCATGAAAGCCACTGGTCCGGAAGCATGGCCGAACGGGGCAAGGCCGTCATGAAATGCGCCTGATTGGTCGGAGGCCGGTTTCCGGAGCGCGCCCCTGCGGGTGCGCCATTCGGATCGGTTGAATTGCCCCTCCGCGGGGCTTTCGGAGCAAGACAGCCCATGCCCGGACGGCACCGCATCCATGGCATCGGCTGCAACCTCCAAATCGTCGCCGAGCGTCATGGCAGCGAGACGCTGCATGCCCCCGGCCGCTGCCGTGATCTGTCGCGCAACCGGATCGGCATCTGGATCGGAACGGCGGAGGCCGCGCCCTCGGCGATGGGCGAGCACTTGTTCGCCACCGCTTCTGGAACAAGGGGTGAGAGCGGCGGCCTAGTTCGAGGCCAAGATCGCAGCACTTGAACGGCTGGCCAGGCGCCGGACGCTTAAGATCGGGTTTTCAAAGGGCGCCCATCACGGTCAATCGGCTCTGAAACGGGGCTCTGCCTCAATTTTGGTTCTGGCCTTTGCCTATGGCATCGCAGTCATCCACGCCTTCGGCCTGTTGGCAGCCGTCCGGTCATGCCTCTGCCGTCCCGGCATGTTCAGCCCGGTGATCTGTCCTCGGCCCGGCCGTCCGACCCTGGTCCAGGCCGCGGCCACTGCGTCGCAGTCCCTCCGGAGACCGTCGGCAAAGGCGCCCGGCAGGCTGTCCCAGTCCTCTTCGAGCCACGGAGCCAGCATCGCCTCCGTTGCGCAACGAGCGCAGCTGCGCCACCGGTCCGGGCCCCCGCGCGCATGTGGCGCCCCTCTCGGCCGGCGTTCGGGCCGGCGCCTCCTCGACCCGTCGCTGGCCGCGCGCCTGCCCGGCGCGCTCTCGGGCGGACAGAAGCAGCGCGTCTGCATCGCCCGCGCGCTCGCCGCCGAGCCGCGGCTGATCATCTGCGACGAGGTGACGAGCGCGCTCGATCTGCTGGTTGCCGAGGGCGTGCTGAAGCTGCTCTCCCGGCTCCAGGCCGAGACCGGCGTGAGCTATCTGTTCATCACCCATGATTTCGGCGCGGTGGCTTCCGTCGCCGACCGGGTCGCGGTGATGAAGCAGGGCGCGCTCGTCGCTTCGGGGCCGCTGGCGGAGGTGTTCGACGCGCCGCCCGACCCCTATACCGCGGCGCTGCTCGAGGCGGTGCCGCAGCTCTCCCCCGGCTGGCTCGACGAGATCGCCGCCCGCCGTTCCCTTCCCGACACTGCAAGGAAAGACCATGCCGTCTGACGCCAACGCCCTTCTGATCGCTGCCACGGGCGAGGACCCGGTGCCCTATCGCGACGCGCTCAGGGCACATATGCCCGATCTGGAAATCCATGCCGAGGGCGAAGCCTACGACCCGGCGACGATCGGCTATTCCCTGGTCTGGCAGCCCGCACCGGGGCTGATGGCCAGCCTGCCGAACCTGAAGGCGATTTTCTCGATGGGCGCCGGGATCGACCATATCCTGGCCGATCCCGACCTGCCCGGCGCGGTGCCGATCGTCCGGCTGATGCATGACAAGACCCGCGAGCAGATGCGCGACTATGTCCTGCACGCGGTGCTGCACTACTACCGCCAGATGGACGTGGCGGCGGCGCAGCAGGCCGGGGGCGCCTGGCGCTTCCTGCAGATCCGCGACAAGGCCGCCCTGCCGGTCGGCTTCCTCGGCATGGGCGAGATGGGCCGGGCGGCGGCGGCGGCGCTTGCCGGGCTCGGCTTCACAGTGATGGGCTGGTCGCGCAGTCCCAAGGACATTCCGGGCGTGGAGACCTTGAGCGGCGAGGACGGCCTCGCCGCGATGCTGGCGCGGACCCGCTTCCTGGTTTCGGTGCTGCCCGCCACGCCGGAGACGGTGGGGTTGCTCGATGCCCGGCTCTTCGCGCAGCTGCCCGAGGGCGCGGTCGTCATCAATCTCGGCCGCGGCAACCATCTCGTCGCCGCCGACCTGCTGGCGGCGCTCGAGAGCGGCCAGGTCGGCGCCGCCACGCTCGACGTGTTCGACCCCGAGCCGGTCCCGGCGGACAGCCCGTTCTGGACCCATCCGAAGGTGCGGCTGACCCCGCATATCGGCAGCGACGGCAATGCCGCGATCTGCGGCATCGCGGTCAGCGAGAACATCGCGCGGATGGCGCGCGGCGAGGCGCCCGCCCCGCTCGGCGACCGCATCCGCGGCTATTAGGAGGCAGAGGCATGGAGCCGAAATATCTGGTGATCGACGCCGGGGCGCCCGGCGTGGCCCCGGTGGCCGGCAGTCCGGCGTCGGAGCGGGTGATCGATGGCGCGCCCTCGAACCTGACCTGGGATCTGGAGCGCAGCCCCGACGGCAAGGTCGAGACCGGCGTCTGGGAGGTCGCCCCCGGCGCCTGGCACGTGGTCAAGGACGCCTGGGAATTCATGCATGTGGTTTCGGGGCATTCCGAGATCACCGAGGAGGGCGGCAGCGAGACCGTGACGCTGCGCGCCGGGTCGAGCTTCGTCCTGCGCCCGGGCTTCCGCGGAGTCTGGCGGGTGATCGAGCCGACCCGCAAGGTATGGGTCACCTACGGCTGACCCGCCGCCGCGCGCATCCTCAGCGGGATGCGCGCGGCCGGACCGTTGCCCCGGCTGTGCGCTTCGCGTCGCCGTCGGGATGCCCTGTCTTGATCCGGCACTGTCAGGAAGGTGGCCAGCCTCCGGCCATGACGAACCGCGAGGCCTCAAGGGGTGTGCGGCTGGGGCATCGAGGCGCTTGCGTCCCCGGTGCGGCGTCGCGGTTTTCCGCGCGAAAGGCACTTGCGGGCCACGCGATGTCCAGGCCGAGCGCGTTGGAAAAGGACTGCCCGGCACATCCGGAGCCGCGCAGCGCGCGTGTCAGGTCACGTGTTTCCGGTCCCCGGGCCGCTGCAATCCGGCTCCGCCTCATTTGCGGCTGCGTTCGGACCAACGGCATTGCCGCTCGTTCATGGACCGCTGCCCGGCCCTTGGAGGGGCCGGGGGCCGGCGCCGCCGCATGATGCCATCGGGACTGGGGCTTTCAAGCTGGGCCGGAATGCGGCAACAAGGCTCCGGACATCGGGACCTGCCGCATCCGGAGCAGATGCGCGGATGGCGGCCCGCCCGCCCGCTGGCCGCCGTGGATGGCCGCGGCTCCGCGGCATTGCCCGGCTGACCCCTGCGCGGGGATGCCCTGCAACATGCCGGCCTGTGCCTAGGCGACCGCTGCGCTGTCCTTCCGGGCCCTGCGGAATTCGGCGGCGGCTTCGTCCAGAAGCCCCGGTTCGGCCGCAAGATCGATCGCGGTCAGCGCCATGGCCCTGGCGGCGTCGAGGATCGCCTCCTCGGCCCGCGGCCCGGCTGAAGCCGCATGGAATTCATGCGAATGCGGCGGCACATCCCGGTCTGTCATGGCGATTTGCGGCTGGATCGCCGGGATCTCCCAGCTCGCCGCGCTGGTATCGCCTGACCAGGCTCCCGAGAGCTCGTCGCGTCCCCGCACCGCGCGGCCGAGCCGCTGGAGGTTGCGCCCGAAGCTCCGGGCCATGGCGCGGTTGCTCAGAAGCGGCGGACCGACCGAGGGCGACCACTGCCGGTCGAGCCGCGCGCCGGTCATCTGCGCCGCGCCCTGCAGGCAGGCCTCGATCCGCGGCCGCACCGCCTCGATGGTGGCGGCGTCATTGGCGCGCAAGGTCAGCACCGCGGTGACATGGTCGGGAATGACCTGCGGCAGCGTCCCGCCCTTGGTGATCACGTAATGCACCCGGACATCCGAGTGCAGCTGCTGGCGCAGCGCGGCGATGCCGTTCAGCGCCAGCAGCAGCGCATCGAGCGCGTTGATCCCCAGCTCGGGCCGGGCCGCGGCATGGGCCGCCCGCCCGTGATAGGCGATCTCGGCCCGCGTCACGGCGAGCGCGCGGGAATCGGCGATGTTGTCCATGCCGGGATAGACCAGCATCATCGCGTCGATCCCGGCGAACTGGCCCTCGCGCAGCATGATGTGCTTGCCGCCGCCGCCCTCCTCCGGCCTCCTGCCGCACTGGTCCCGCTTGGGGAGGCCTGCATGGCGCAGCGCCGGGACCCGGCGCAGGGCAGGGCGGGACGCGGGCCGGCATGGACGATGGTGACAGGCCATGCGCCGCGTGCAGCGTCCGATCCGGCGGTCCGCCGCAGGGAATGCAAGAGACAGGCCGGGGAGGCCGCGTGACGATGAAACCCGACGTGATGATGCTGCATGCGCAGCGCCCCGCCGCCATGGCGCAGCTCGAGGCGGCGTATCGCCTTCACCGCTGGGACCTGGCGGAGGACAAGGCGGCCTTCCTGGCCGAGCATGGCCCGAAATGCCGGGCCGCGGCCACCAACGGCCATGCGCCGCTGACCGCGGAGATGCTGGCGGCGATGCCCGCGCTGGAACTTGCCGCCTGTTCCTCGGCCGGGTTCGACGGGTTCGACGTGGCCGAGATGGCGCGGCGGGGGGTGAAGCTGACGAATTCCTCGCCCGCGCTCTGCGACGATGTCGCCGATGCCGCGATCATGCTGATGCTCGCGGCGCGCCGCGGCATGGTGCAGGGCGATGCCTGGGTGCGCTCGGGCGACTGGGCGAAGAAGGGACCGATGCCGCTGATGCACTCCACCTCGGGCAAGGTGCTGGGCATCGCCGGGATGGGAACGATCGGCCAGGCCATCGCGCGGCGCGGCGCGGCGATGGGGATGGAGGTCCGCTACTGGAACCGCCGTGCCAAGGACGTGCCCTGGGCGCATGTCGCCGATCTGGCCGATCTGGCCTCCCAGGCCGACACGCTGATCGCCATCGTCGCGGGCGGCGAGGGCACGCGCGGGCTGGTCTCGGAACGGGTGATGGAAGCTCTGGGGCCCGAGGGGCTGCTGGTCAATGTCTCGCGCGGTTCGGTGGTGGACGAAGAGGCGCTGATCGCCTGCCTCGGCGACGGCCGGCTCGGCCATGCCGCGCTCGATGTCTATGCCTCCGAGCCCGATCCCGATCCGCGGCTCGTCTCGCTGCCAAACACCACGCTCTATCCGCACCATGCCTCGGGCACGGTCGAGACCCGGGACGCGATGGCGCAGACGGTGGTGGACAATCTCGCCGCCTTCTTCGCCGGGCAGCCGCTGCTGTCGGAGGTCATCCTTTCGGGCGGGGCGCCTGCCGCAGGGGAGCGTGCGCCATGCTGAGATATTTTGCCTGGGCGCATGCGGCCACGGCGGCGGGACTAGGGCTTGCCCTCTGGCTCGGCTGGGCGCAGACAGGAACGGCGGCGGGCGCGCTCGGCTTCCTGATGATCGGCGCGGTGCTGGCGGTGCTCGAGATTTCGCTGAGCTTCGACAACGCCATCGTCAATGCCAGCAAGCTCAACGAGATGGACCCGGTCTGGCAGCGCCGCTTCCTGACCTGGGGGATCCTGATCGCGGTCTTCGGGATGCGCATCGTCTTCCCGCTGCTGATCGTGGTGGTCGCCGCCGGTCTCGGTCCGGTCGAGGCGATCCGGCTCGCCGCGACGCAGCCGGCGGAATATGCCGCGATCATCCGCGGCGCGCATCTGTCGATCGCCGCTTTCGGCGGAACCTTCCTGATGATGGTGGCGCTGACCTGGTTCCTCGACGAAGCCAAGGAAGTAGACTGGATCGCCGGCATCGAACGCGCGCTGCGCCGCTGCGGTTCGGTGCGGGGCACCGGGATCGCCATCGTCCTGGCGGTGGCGGCGGTGATCTCGCGCTTCGTGCCGGAGGCGGCGCAGGGCACGTTCCTTTTCGCCGCGGCCTGCGGGCTCCTGGCCTTCCTCGGCACCGACATGCTCGGCCATCTGCTCGACCGGGCTCCGGCCGCGGCGGCGGGCGCGGTGGCGAAGGGCGGGCTGGGCGCGTTCCTCTATCTCGAGGTGCTCGATGCGAGCTTCAGCTTCGACGGCGTGATCGGCGCCTTCGCGCTGACCCAGAACCTGTTCCTGATCGCGATCGGGCTGGGGATCGGGGCGATGTACGTGCGCTCGATGACCATCATGCTGGTGGAGAAGGGCACGCTGGCCGAGTTCCGCTATCTCGAGCATGGCGCCTTCTGGTCGATCCTCGTGCTCTCGGCGATCATGTTCGCCCAGGCGCTGGCCCATGTTCCCGAACTGGTGACGGGCCTGCTCGGCGCGGCCTTCATCGCGACGAGCTTCGCCTCGTCGCTGCGCTACCGCAGGACCCAGGAGGCCGCCGCAGATGGCTGATCCCCGCCAGGCCCTCGTCACCGGCGCCAGTTCCGGCATCGGCGCCGCCATCGCCGCGCGGCTCGCCGCGGAGGGATGGCAGGTCACCTCCATGAGCCGCCGCGCGCCGGGCACCGGGCGCCAGCGGTGCGGGGAAGGCGGCCCTCACCGCCCTCTGCCGGGCATTGCGGCGCCCTGCCGGGAACAGGACGGCCCCGGCCCCGAGGCCGGAGAAGAAGGTGCAGAGCGCTGGTGGCCCGGGTTGTGCCCGTCAAAACGCGCAGCCGGCCACAGCCGCAAGCATGGCGCCTCGCGGGGACCTCGTCCCGGCGTGCCGTAGCATTGGCTGAACCGGAACTCCCCTTTCAGAAGCTCCGGGCGGCCGGTCGTGACAATGTCCGGGCAGGCGGTGCAATGCGAACACTCTCGGCGGTGCGATCCCGGGGGGCACCGGGCCTTGTGGCCGGGGACGGTCGGCGGTTTCAGCCACGGACTTGAGCATCCCCGATGGCCAAGGCGAAGATGGAACTCTCCGAGCGTTTGGCCCGATCCGGGGGACAGACTGCGCGGCAGTGCGCAGGCCGCGCTGCAGGAGATCGAGGCAAGAATGGTGCAAGGGCGTGTGTGGCGCCGGGCGGCACGCGCGCCGGACATGGCGCAACGGCGCTTGCGATGCCTGGCCGGACATGCCGAAGCTGCGGCAGGGCAGCTGCTTCTCCGTTCGGCTCCTCGTCCGCCGCTCCGCGGACCGACCGTTGCCTGCGGCGCCGGGCACTTGCGCCCCGAGGCCGGGAAGACGACGGCGTCAACCTGGTCGAGCGCGCCGAGGGCTTCGGCGTCACCGTCGCGGGCGACAAGGCCGCGCTCGACGCCGCGACCTCCGCGCCGCTGCTGGGCCTCTTCGCCGACAGCCATGCCGATTACGAATCCGACCGTCCCGGCGAAGAGCCGTCGCTGGCCGACATGACCCGCAAGGCGATCGAGGTGCTGTCGCAGAACGAGAACGGCTTCTACCTGGAGATCGAGGCCGGCCGCGTCGACCATGCCAACCACGCCGGCAACGCCAAGCGCGCCATGACCGACGGCAAGCTCTTCGCCGACGCAATCGCGCTGGCCGACGAGCTGACCGATGACGAGGACACCCTCATCATCGTCACCGCCGACCACGAGCACGCCATCGCGATGAACGGCTATTGCGGCCGCGGCACCCCGATCGACGGCCTGTGCTACGACGTCGCCAAGGAAGGCATCATGCATTCCGACGAGCTGGTCAAAGCCTCCGACGGCAAGCCCTATACCGTCGTGGGCTATCTCAACGGCGTGGGCTCGGTCATCGCCGAGCAGGCCGACGGCACGTTCGCGGCCCCCGAAGGCCGCCCGGAGCTGACCCAAGAGCAGGCGCAGGACCTGGACTATGTCCAGCAGGCGCTGATCCCGAAGGACTCCGAGTCGCATTCCGGCGTCGATGTCGCGCTCTATGCCAAGGGCCCGTGGTCGCACCTGTTCGACGGCACCATCGAGCAGAACGTGATCTTCCACGTGATGAACTACGCCGTGAACCCGCAGTAAGCGCAGCGCCGCAGCGTTTTGCGAAGGGCCCCGCCATCCGGGGCCCTTTTCCCGTGGGGGCGGGTGCTTGCCCCGCAAAGCATGTTATACTATCGCATGCCCAGCCCCTGCCTCCGCCGAGCCAAGAGGATGACCCGATGAGACCGGACCGCCGCAGCTTCCTGACCGCCGCCCTCGCCGCGCCCTTCCTGATCCGCCCCGCCTTCGCCGCGGAGGAGCCGGTCAAGCTGCGCGACCTCTACAACAAGGACCGCAGCTTCTCGGATCTGGCGCTGTCGCTGGAGGGCCGCCGGATCACCGTGCCGGGGTTCATGGCGCCGCCGCTGAAGGCCGAAAGCAGCTTCTTCGTGCTGACCAAGATGCCGATGGCCTATTGCCCGTTCTGCGAGAGCGAGGCCGAATGGCCCGACGACATCCTGGCCGTCTACACCAAGCGCACGGTCGAGGTCGTGGCCTTCAACATCAACATCAAGACCCGCGGCGTTCTGGAACTGGGCGGCTACAAGGACCCCGAGACCGGATTCTATTCGATGATCCGCCTGTCCGATGCCAGCTATGGCTGACGGCAGCCTGCCGGTCCGGGGGTTGCCGCTGTCGGTCGCGGGACTCGGCGTGCGCCGCCCGGACGGCACCGCGATCCTCTCGGTCGACCGGCTCGAGGTCGCGCCGGGCACCGCGCTCGGCATCCGCGGTCCCCCCCCGGACTGCGTTCCGACCCTCCCCGCTCCGGCCCAGCCCGCCGGTCGATCCGTCCGCGCTGACGTTCTGGCGCAAGCGCCTCGGCGCGCGCGGCGGCGTGCGCCACCGGTCCGGACACGCCGCCGAACGGGGCGAAATGGCTGCTCATGCAGACTGAGGAGTGTCAGGAACGGCCCCGGTGGCGCGCCTCCCCGGCGAATGAGGCCGGGAAGGCCTCCGGAGCCGCCGACGGGCGCAGCCTGAAGCGCATCGCCGTCGACGCGACCGTGACGGAGAAGACGGCTGCCCATCCGACGGACGCCCGTCCCGGCGAGCGCGCCCGGGCGCAGCTGGTGGCCACGGCGCAGGAAGGCGGGGCGGAGCTGCGCCAATCCGATGCCCGGATCGGACTGCCTCTGTCCCGGCAGGTCGGCCGCTATGCCCATGCCCGGCAGGTCAAGCAGATGCGCAAGGCCCTGGAAAAGCTCAGGGATACACCGGCCGCCGTCGCAGGACGCTCGAACCGGGGGCGCAGCCTGCTCAGTGCGCGACTTGGGCAGCATCCCCAACGGCACCCTGCGCGGCCGGGGGGCGGCGAAGATCGCGCTGGTGCTGCGGCCCTTGCACCGGAAGCCGGCAGACGCGCCGCCCGAGGCGGCCTGGGTATAGGCCGCCTCCATCCCGACCGAGCCGCCGAAGCCGCTGGAGACGATGGTCTGCAGCGTGATGTAGAGGCTGCCGGGCACCGAGATCTTGCCGCCGCCGACGGCATTGGCCTCGATCGGGTCGGCGACCCGGCGGAACCAGCGCCGCCCGGCGAGGTAGGACAGTCCGACCAGCACGCCCCCGGCCAGAGGGCCCGCGAAGGCCCGCAGGGGATCGAGCTCCGCCGCGCCGCTCACCGGATCGGCCGTGCCGAAGATCCACAGCCCCATCAGGTGGATCAGCTCCTGCATCCCCAGCACCGCAAGCCCCGAGACCAGCCCCACGATCGCCGCGAGGAGGGTGTAGGCCATCTCGTTGCGCCGGATCAGGGTCCGGAGCCGGAAGGGCGCGGTGATCCGGCGCAGGGCCCTGCGCCGGCGGAGGGGATGCAGGCGGCGCGGCACTGCTCAGCCCGTGATGTAGGCTTGGTAGAGATCGTTGATCCGCGCCGTCAGCGGGCCGGGCTTGCCGGTGCCGACGGGACGGCCGTCGATCGAGGCCACCGGGGTGATGCCGCCCAGCGTTCCGGTGACGAAGGCCTCGTCCGCCGAATAGACCTCGGCCAGGGTGAAGGGCTTCTCGCGCACGGTCATCCCGGCATCGGCCCAGACCTTCATCGCCTTCTTGCGGGTGATGCCGTTGAAGCAGGTCAGCCCGTCCGAGGTCCAAAGCTCGTCGCCGCGGAAGATGAAGAAATTCGTCGAATTGCAGGAGGCCACGAAGCCGCGGTTGTCGAGCATCAGCGCCTCGTCGGCGCCCATGTTGATCGCCTGGATCAGCGCCTGGATGAAGTTCAGCCGACTATGCGAGTTCAGCCGCAGGTCGAAGACATCCGGGGTCGAGCAGCGGATCGTCGAGGTCATCAGCTTCAGGCCCTTCGCCTTCAGCTCGGGATTGGGCTGCTTCCACTCGGCGACGATCACGATGGTCGCGCCGCCCGTGATGAAGCGCGGGTCCTGGTTCGGCGTCGATTTCAGCCCGCGCGAGATCATCATGCGGATATGGACGCCGTCTTCCATGCCGTTGTGGCGCAGGCATTTCCAGATTTCCTCCACCAGCCCTTCCTTCGAGAAGCCGATGTCGAGCTGGATGGATTTCGCGCCCTCGAAGAGCCGGTCGATATGCTCGTCGATCGCCAGCAGCTTGCCGTCGATCAGGCGCAGGCCTTCCCAGACGCCGTCGCCGAGCACGAAGCCGGCATCGAAGATCGAGACCTTGGCCTCGTCCCTGGGGAAGAACGCGCCGTTGACGTAGATCTCCACGCCGTCATTGCGGGGATCTTTTACGTAGCTTTGCGACGAGGAACTGCTGAGAGGCGTCATGGGGGTACCTTGGATCGTATTGGGTCAGAAAGCAAATTCGCCGAAGCGGCGGAGGAAGTCCTGGGTGCGGGGCTTCTGCGGGTTCTTGAGGACCTCGTCGGGCGTGCCCACCTCGTGGAAGACGCCGTCGGCGAGGAAGATCACCTTGGTGGCGAAGTGGTAGGCGAAGCCCAGCTCGTGGGTGACGAGCAGCATCGTGCGGCCCTCTCCGGCCAGCGTGTTGATGACGCGCAGCACCTCGCCCACCAGTTCCGGGTCGAGCGAAGAGGTCGGCTCGTCGAAGAGCAGCACCTCGGGCTGCATCGACAGCGCCCGCGCGATGGCGACCCGCTGCTGCTGCCCGCCGGACAGGCGGCCGGGCCAGGCATCGTGCTTCTCGGACAGCCCGACCTTGGCCAGCTCGGCTTCGGCGATCCGCCGGGCCTCGGCCTTCGGCATCCCCTTCACCGTCACCAGCCCTTCCATGACGTTCTGGATCACCGTCATGTGCGGGAAGAGGTTGAACTGCTGGAACACCATGCCGAGCCGCTCGCGGACGGAGCAGAGCTGTTTCTCGGGATAGGTGACGCGGCCGTTCCGCTCGGTGCCGATGCGGGTGCCGTCGAGCCAGACCTCGCCCTCGCTCGGCGTTTCCATGAAGTTCATGCAGCGCAGGAAGGTGGATTTGCCCGAGCCCGAGCCGCCGATGATGGCGACGCGCTCTCCGGGGGCGACGGAGAAGTCGATGCCCCTGAGGACATGGTGGTCGGCGAACCGCTTGTGCAGGCCCTTGATTTCCAGAATGGGGTGCTGGGTCATGGTCTTGGTCCTTTCCGGGCTCAGCTGGAGCGCGCCAGGTGCTTTTCGAGACGTCCCGCGAGAAACGTGCCGGGATAGATCAGGACGAGGTAGATGAAGGCCACCGCCGTCAGGATCTCGAAGGGGCGGTAATAGGTCGAGGACAGCAGCCGTCCCTGGTACATCAGCTCGTGGACCGAGATGACCGAAGCCAGAGAGGACATCTTGGCGACCTCGATCGTGCGGTTGGTGAAGGCGGGCAGCATGCGCTTGACCACCTGCGGCAGGATCACCCGGCGCATCGCCTGGGCACGGCTCATGCCGATGGCGAGCGCGCCCTCCATCTGGCCGCGGTGGATCGACTTGATCCCGCCGCGGAAGATTTCCGAGGCATAGGCGCTGGTGTTCAGCGTCAGGCCCAGCAGCGCGGCGGCGAAGGGGCTGAGCTGGACGCCCACCAGGATCGGGAAGGCATAGTAGAACCAGATCAGTTGGATCAGCACCGGCGTGTCGCGGAACAGTTCCACATAGACGAGGCTGCCGCCCGACAGCCAGCGGCGCCGCGACAGCCGCGCCTGGGCGATCAGGAACCCGCCCGCGAGCCCCATGGCGATGGAGGGCAGCCAGATCTCGATGGTGACGACCAGCCCGCGCAGCAGGACCGGCCAGTTGGCCCACACGACGCTGAAATCGGGAGTGTAGTTCATGGCTCGGACCTCACTGATAGGCGGTAAGCCGGGCTTCGGCGAGCCGGGCGAGCTGGCTCGCCGTGACCAGCAGCACGAGGTACATCAGCGCGATGGTCGTGTAGACCTCGGGCGGGCGGGAGGTCTCGGAATTCACCAGCATCGCTTGGTAGAGCAGGTCCGCATAGGCGAGCGTCGAGGCCAGCGCCGTCGTCTTCAGCAGCTCGAAGCTGCGCTCGATGAAGGGCGGGACCATGCGCGAGACCGCCTGCGGGACGATCACCCGGCGCATCAGCGCCGCATGGGTCATGCCGAGCGCGCGGCCGCCCTCCCACTGGCCGCGCTCCACCGAGACGATGCCGCCGCGGAACACTTCGGCATAGAAGGCGCCCGATTGCGTCGACAGCGCCAGCACGGCGGCCACATAGGGGCTCATGCTGACCGACAGGAGCACCGGGAAGGCATAGAAGAACCAGAAGAAATGCACGATGGGCGGCGTGTTGCGGTAGAACTCGACGAAAACGGCGGCCGGCCAGGACAGCCACCTGCGCGAGGACAGGCGCATCATCGCCAGGACCAGCCCCACGAGCACGCCCAGGACGATCGATACGGCCGCGATCTTGACGGTGTTCAGGAGCCCCAGCGCGAGCATGTCGAAATGCTCCAGCACCGGGCGGAAGTCCCAGCTATAGGTCATGTATCGGCTTTCGGTTGGAAGAAACGGGAGGAGGCCCGCGCGGCGCGGATGCGCGCGGGCCTCCGGACCGGCGTTACCAGGCTTCCTTTTCGAGGCCCGGGATGTCGGCGGGATCGATGTTCTTGCCCTTCAGGTAGGCGCCGAACAGCTCGTCGGGGACACCGGCGGCATAGAGCGCGCCGAAGGTGCCGTTGACCCAGTCCTTGAAGGCCGGATCGGCCTCCTTGCGCATGCCCGCCGAGGTCGCCACCGGATTGACCGGGGTCGGCAGCAGCACCTTGCCGAGCTTCAGGCGCGAATACTGCACCACCAGCGCCGGGTGGAACTGGACGACGGCATCGACGCGGCCCGAGGCAAAGGCGGCGATCGCCTCGTCATTGGAGGAAAAGCGGCTGATCTCGGCGGAGGTCATCATCTCGGTCACGTTGCGGTCGAGCGAGGTGCCCAGCGTAACGCCGATGCGGGTCCCGGCCGTGTCGAGATCCGCCCAGGTCGCAGCCTCGCTCTTGTCGGAGACCAGCGCCCCCATGGCGTAGTAGAACAGCGGGTTCTCCGGGAAGTCGATCGCCTTCTTCCGCTCTTCGGTCGGGTCGAGCACGAACATGATGTCGAACTGGTTGGCCTGGAGCCCGGCAACGGCATTGGCCCAGGAGGTTTCCACCGGCACCATCTTCACGCCCAGCTCTTCGGCCATGCGCTCGCCCATGGCGACGCCGACGCCGGTCCATGTCTCGGTCATCGGATCCTTGAAGAACCACGGCTCGGCCGAGGCGACGCCGATGCGCAGCTCGCCGGAGGCCTTGACCTGCTGCAGCGTTCCGCTGTCCTGGGCGCGGGCCATCGGCGCCAGTGCAATGGCCGCCGCGGCGGCGAGAATGAGGGACCGTCTCTTCATGTCTTTCTCCTGCTGGAACCGGCCTTCTCCGCCTCGACCGAGGAGACGAAGGCCATCGTCTTGTCGAGTCCGCGGCGCATGTGGCCGCGGATCTCTTCCTTCATGCGCTCGCAGCTGCCTTCCAGCGCGAGGCGGACATAGTCGTCATGGCTTTCCCGTTTGGGGCCGGTGATGCCGTGGGCGCGGTGATGCGCCGCCCAGTAGAGCTGGAGCCGGGCGCGGATGCCGCGCCAGCTCGACAGCAGGATGCCGTTGCCGCAGGTCTCGTAGGCGAGCCCGTGCAGGTCCAGCTCCGCGCCGATCGAGCCGATGTCGTCTCCGGCATCGATCGCCTCGAGCAGCGCCGCGTGGCGCGCTTCGAGCGCCGCGCGGAAGGTTTCGCCGCGGCGGTCCCAGATCTGCTCGAAGGCAAAAATCTCGAGGCAGATCCGCATGGAATAGATGTCCTCGATATCGGCCGAGGTCAGCTGCAGGACCCGCGTGCCGGTATAGGGGATGGCGACCAGCAGGCCTTCATCCGTCAGCTGCCGCATCGCCTCGCGCATCGGTCCGCGGCTCACGCCGAATTTCACGGACAGGGCGGTCTCCGTCACCGGCGCGCCGGGCGCAAACTCCCCCGAAAGGATTGCGCCCCGCAGAAGGCTGCCGAGCTGGCTGCCCATCGTCTCTCGCTTGATCGTGCCGGCCATCGGAGGGTCTCTTGGCGATTCCATGATGTAGATTGTCTACAATCAGGCAGCGCCGCGAGGGAAGAGCCCAATTGCAGATTGTCTGCAATCTTGGGAAACTGGCGGAGCTGCCTGTTTTTTTGACCACCCGCCGGACGCTCGCGCCTGCAAACGCATCGAAAAACCGCAGGCGGGCGGTTCATTTGTCCCGTTGGCCACGAGGGGAGCGGAGCCATGTCCGTCAAGATGGCGTCGATGCCGGACTCGTCCTTTGCCGCGCCGCTATGGGCAACGGTCCCGATCGCTCCGCGGCTTGGGCCTGGACATGGGACGTCCCGGCGATGCGGCGGTCGCGGCCCTGCCCCTCCGCGCCGGCGGCCCGGGGATAATCCCGGAGCGGCCGCACAGACGGTTATACGGGAAATGTCCGGCCGGTTCTGCCGCCCCGCACGGGTCCCGCGGCGTGACGGCGCCCTGTGCCGCGGATCAGCCGCTTCCCGGCGCGGGCGAAGGGCGCGCGCGTGCCCGGCGCGCCGCGCGGGCCCTTCCCGATCCGATGCCGGCGCCGCCGATGACCGTCCTGCTGCCCGTGCCGCAGGAGCGGATCGAGGCCGCCATCGCCTCGCTTGACGCGCTCGGCCAGGAGGTCCTGGAGCGCTCCGGCGTTCCGGGGCTGGCGATCGGCGTGGTCCATGGCGGCGAGGCGGTCTACCTCAAGGGCTTCGGTGCCCGGGTCGCGGGCCGTCCCGAACGGGTCGATGCCGATACCGTGTTCCTGCTGGCTTCGCTGTCGAAATCGGTCGGCGCGACCGTGGTCGNCGCGGCAGGTCGGCTATGGCCTCGTGAACTGGACCAGCCCGGTCCGGGACTTCCTGCCCTGGTTCGATCTCGGCGATGACTGGGTCAGCGGCCATGTCACGATCGGCGATCTCTATGCCCACCGCTCGGGGCTGCCGGACCATGCCGGGGACGATCTCGAAGATATCGGCTATGGCCGCCGCGAGGTTCTCGAACGGCTGGGCAAGCTGCCGCAGGGTCCGTTCCGCGCGCAATATGCCTATACCAATTTCGGCCTGACGGCTGCGGCCGAGGCGGTGGCGACGGCCGCCGGGACGGACTGGGCCGCGCTTTCGGAGGAGGCGATCTACAAGCCGCTGGGCATGACTTCGACCAGTTCGCGCCATGCCGATTACATGGGCCGCGCCAACCGCGCCGCCGGCCATGTTCCCGGCGAGGGCGGCTACGAGGCGGCGGACCTGCGCCAGCCCGATGCCCAGAGCGCGGCGGGCGAGCCCCGGGAGCCCCTGCTCGGCCTGCGCCATCGGCGCCGCGGTCAGGAGCAATGCCAGGGCCGTGCCGGTGAGGAGACGGAAAGATGCCATTGCTGCGGTCCTTGCAAAAACTGGCGCCCCAGCCCGGGCGCCCGTGGCGACTCGTAGCCGGGCCCTTGGGACCGGGTCCACAGCTTTTCCCGGAACCGGGACGATGTGGCACCGCTTTCAAGGGCTTGACCCCCGGCCATGGCGGCCGGGCGGCTGCTTCGGCAAGACGCACGCCCTGCATCCCGTGGCGACGGGCCGCCGGAAACGCCCGGCACCGCGCAGCTCCGGCCGGGTTTTCCGCGGACGGCCCCGGTTTCGCCGGGCCAGGACGGCATCGCCGCCCTGGTGCGTCACCGGGCGCGGCCGGGCCCTGGCCTTCTGCGCGGCGGGCTTCGGCGTGGCATAGGCCCGCGCGCCCAGGCCCTCGACATGCGAGAACCCGGTCTGTTCGCAGAATGCCTGGTAGACCAGCTCGGGGTCGAGCCCCAGATACCGTCCATAGGACCGGACATAGCCCGCGATGAAGCCGGGCGTCTCGAATGCGGACAGATCTCCGTCCTCGATCGCGGCGATGTAGCTCGCCTTGACCTTGATGTCGCGTTGTACGTCAAGAAGCGACTTCCCCATGGTGGCGCGTTCGCCCCGGAGGATGTCGCCGAGCACCAGCTCGTAATCGTCGAAGCCTTTCGGCAACTCCTGATATGTTCCGTCAGCCGGCGCAGCTTCGCGCCTTGTCATAGGTTCCAGCCCATGGTTGCCGCTCGTGTCCCCAGATGCCCCACGATTCGAATAGCGGGTGCGTTATAAGACAGGGTTAGCACAATTCAACGAGTCTGGCACCCGGGCTCGGGAAAAACCGGGCATTTTAGGGACCTGCCCAGAGGGCAGATCCGTGCTTTCGCGGGCGGACTAGGCGGAAAGCTGCTGACGCGACAGCGCGCATTGCGACCAGAGCTCGTCCAGCGCCCGGATCAGCCGGTCCATGTCCTCGGGGCCGTGCACCGGCGAGGGCGTGAAGCGCAGCCGCTCGGTGCCCTGCGCGAGGCCAAGGACAAGGCCGAGTTCGACCAGTTCATGGAAGACCGCGCCCGCCGCGCCGCCGACACGGCCNGGCGCCTGACACATCTCGGNGGCCGGCCCGCATCCCGGNGCCGNCCCCTCCGCAACGGGAGACGACATGCATTCCAATCCATACTGGGGCCTGCCCGACCCTGAAACGGGCCATGCGNTTCTATGACGGCGTGACCCGGCGACGGCTGCTGGCCTGGGTCGTCGACANTGATCNCTGACCGTGGGGCTCGTGCTGCTGGCGATCCCGCTGACCGCCTTCACGGGACTGTTCTTCCTGCCGCTCCTGTGGCTTGCCGTCAGCTTCGCCTACCGCACGCTGACCATCGCCAATTCGGGCGCCACCTGGGGCATGCATTTCGCCGGGATCGAGCTGCGCCGCCAGGACGGCAGCCGCCCCGACGGGCTGATGGCCGCGCTGCATACCGGCGCCTATCTGGCCATGACCATGGTCTTCCCGGCACAGCTGATCTCGATCGCGGTCATGCTGTCGAGCACGCGCGGCCAGGGCCTGCACGACATGCTCNCTGGGCACGGCGATGATCAACAAGTCGCAGATCTGAGCGCTGCGGCTCCTGTCCTCCGGGCGTCCGCCGCGGCGCGGCGCGCGGAGGATGCCCCGTTTCCCGGCAATCCCGGGCAAGTCCGGTGCAACGCCCGGCGGTCCGGACGGCCGCTCCCCGCACCGCAGGACGGCAAGGCGCTGATTGCACGCCCTGAACCACGCCGCATCCGGCCGGCCGTTAGCAGTCCGTTAGCTCTTTAGGGACTTGGCGGAGGCAGGAAGCATTGCTAGGCTCCGCTGGAAAACCGAACGGAACCCATGCGTCACAGCCTTCCCATCGCCCCCCAGTTCTACGTGACTGCTCCCCAGCCCTGCCCCTACCTGCCGGGCCGGATGGAACGCAAGCTGTTCACCGCGCTGCAGGGCGACTATTCGGAAACGCTCAACAACGCGCTGTCGAAACAGGGCTTCCGCCGCTCGCAGAACGTGCTCTACCGCCCGTCCTGCGCGGAATGCATGGCCTGCCTCTCGGCCCGCATCCGGGTCTCCGATTTCGAGCCGGGCCGCAGCCAGCGCCGCACGCTGAACCGCAATGCCGACCTGGTGCGCCGTGCCACCTCGCCCTGGGCGACCGAGGAACAGTTCTCGCTGTTCCGCAGCTATCTCGACAGCCGCCATGCCGATGGCGGCATGGCCGACATGGACATCTTCGAATTCGCCGCGATGGTCGAGGAAACCCCGATCCGCAGCCGCGTGATCGAATACACCCGGCCCTCGCCCGACACGCCCGGCCGCAGCAAGCTGACCGCGGTCTGCCTGACCGACGTGCTCGATGACGGGCTTTCGATGGTCTATTCCTTCTACGAGCCGGAGCTGGAGCGCCGNCTCGCTGGGCACCTACATCATCCTCGACCACGTCAACATCGCGCGCGAGGCCGGGCTGCCCTATGTCTATCTGGGCTACTGGGTGCCGGGCAGCCCGAAGATGGCCTACAAGGCGAATTTCGGCAGCCTGGAAATCTACAAGAACGGCCGCTGGATCGATCTCGGCGACCCGGAAAGCCATTCCGCCGCCGCCCATCCGCTGTCGATCGACCCGATCGCCGAGCAGGTCGCCAAGATCAGCCTGCCCGACACGATGGCCCCGCCGCAGAAGCGCTGAGACGGGACCCCGCGCTCNAGGTGCCGGGGAAGGCGAAGCTGGTCTTCAGATCCGGGAACTTGCGCGCCGCCAGCTCGGCATTCTCCGCCGCATAGCGCTCGCGGCAATAGTCCGTCACCCGCGCCAGATCCGGANCGCGACGGNCCGGTCGCCCTGCTCGCTGGCAAAGCGGTNGGATGCGCTNCGAGAAGCCCGGTGCGCTCCTGCGCCGCNTTTCTGGCCATNTGACCGGCAGCGCGTTCAGGNATGCGGGCGACCTCGACCGTGGTTTCCGACAGCGACGGGTTCGCCGCGCGCATNCTTCGGCGCCTTGNTGCTCGGAGACATCGACGCCGAGCGGCGCGAGGCAGCGGGCATAGAGCTCGGCATCCCCNGGACTCCTCCAGCATCTCGAAGGGCACGACNGAAGACATTNCTCGGGCCCGAAAGNCCGNCGTCGAACNGCGTCGGTCACCGACAGCCAGGACAGCGCCGAGAGGTCGACGCGCTGCTCCACCCAGTCCTCGAAGCTGCCGGTCTCGCCGCTGCGCTTCACCCGGTGGCCGTAGCAGGAGCGGACATAGCGGTCCTGGCGGCGCACGGTCAGCAGGATCTGCAGCCCCGGCAGTTCCGCCGCCTTGAGGAACTCGATCAGCCGCTCCGTGCCCGCAAAGCCGGTGCGGTCGGTGCCGTGTCCGGGAATGTAGAGATTGGTCAGCGACTCCTCGCTGGCCAGCGCCTTCTTCACCCGCACCTCGGCAAAGACCCGGCGGAAGGACGCAGGCTCCGGCGTGTCCGCGGCGCCCCTCACGTAGTTCAGGCAGGGGCTGAGGATGTCGCTCTTGCGCAGGTCCTTCGGCGACAGCACCCGCACCCCGCCCTCGACCCGCAGCCTGCGGCGGTTGGCGTTCATCCAGCGCTGCAGCGTCGAGGTCGCNCGTCTTCGGTCCGCCNGACATNGCATCAGCACCGACTCGAGCTTCATCTGCGGCNTCGGGCNGCAGCCTCGNGTCTCCGGGGCGGCANGCCTCTGNCCGGNGGCGCCCCCAGAGGCCGGCNGGCGGAGCGGCAGCGGCGGCGGGAGCGGGCTTCGGCGGGCGGGAGGAAAACAGCTTCATGGCCACCTTGAAATATCCGGGAGTGTGCGCTGGATCTAAGGACGGCGCGGCGANGACGGTCAAGAAACGCANATGCCGCACAGGCCTGCGNGCCGCNCGGACCCGCCNTATCCGGNCGAAATGCGCAANCATTATTTCAAAGCANCCCGCTCCCGCATNATACTTAATTGTTTTCNGGTTGACGCCCGGGANTCGCATTGCATAGACAGGCCGCGTTACAGGAAGGNATGCCCCCGATGGAACNTTCGNGATCGTACTTGCAGGAAGACAGCGCATGGGCCGGTGACGNGACCCTGGATGAACCCCATGCGCCCCCGAGTAACTCCGGGGGCTTTTTTGTTTCTGCAAGACCGCGATCCGGAGCCGCTGGGGCTCCCTCGAGGCCGCCATGACGGAGTGGACAAGATGAAGATGACCGGCGCAAAGATGGTTGTTCAGGCCCTGAAGGATCAGGGGGTCGAGGTGGTTTTCGGCTACCCCGGCGGCGCCGTCCTTCCGATCTATGACGAGATCTTCCAGCAGGACGACATCAAGCACATCCTGGTGCGCCACGAGCAGGCCGCCGTGCACGCGGCCGAGGGCTATGCCCGCTCCACCGGCAAGGTGGGCTGCGCGCTGGTGACCAGCGGTCCGGGCGCGACCAACGCGGTGACCGGCCTGACCGACGCGCTGATGGACTCGATCCCGATCGTGGTGCTCTCGGGCCAGGTGCCGACCTTCATGATCGGCAACGACGCCTTCCAGGAAGCCGACACCGTCGGCATCACCCGCCCCTGCACCAAGCACAACTGGCTGGTGAAGGACACGGCCGACCTGTCGAACGTGATCCACCAGGCCTTCCACGTGGCGCGCTCCGGCCGCCCGGGCCCGGTGCTGGTCGACATCCCGAAGGACGTGCAGTTCGCCTCGGCGCAGTATACCGAGATGAAGAAGGCCAAGACCTCGCATTACCAGCCCAAGGTGAAGGGCGATNGCGGAGGCCATCGAGCGCATGGTCGAGCTGATGGAGACGGCCGAGCGGCCGATCTTCTACACCGGCGGCGGCGTCATCAACTCGGGCCCGGCGGCGTCGCAGCTCCTGCGCGAATTCGTGGCGGCCACCGGCTTCCCGATCACCTCGACGCTGATGGGCCTCGGCGCCTATCCGGCCTCGGGCGACGGCTGGCTGGGAATGCTCGGCATGCACGGTCTCTACGAGGCCAACCTGGCGATGCATGACTGCGACCTGATGATCAACGTCGGCGCGCGCTTCGACGACCGCATCACCGGCCGCGTGCAGGATTTCAGCCCGAAATCGCGCAAGGTGCATATCGACATCGACCCCTCCTCGATCAACAAGGTGATCCCGGTGGAGGTGCCGATCATCGGCGATGTCGGCCATGTGCTGGAGCACGCGCTGAACCTGTGGAAGGCCCGCGGCCGCAAGGTCAACAAGGACGGCCTGAAGAAGTGGTGGGCGAAGATCGAGGAATGGCGCAAGGTCGAATGCCTGCGCTACAAGAACTCGGAAACCGTCATCAAGCCGCAATTCGCGCTCGAGCGCCTCGAGGCGCTGACCAAGGGCATGGACCGCTATGTCGCCACCGAAGTGGGCCAGCACCAGATGTGGGCGGCGCAGTTCCTCGGCTTCGAGGATCCGAACCGCTGGCTGACCTCGGGCGGGCTCGGCACCATGGGCTACGGCTTCCCGGCCTCGATCGGCGCGCAGGTCGCGCATCCCAAGAGCCTTGTGATCAACGTCGCGGGCGAGGCGTCGTGGCTGATGAACATGCAGGAGATGGGCACGGCCATGCAGTTCGGCCTGCCGGTCAAGCAGTTCATCCTGAACAACGAGCGCCTGGGCATGGTGCGCCAGTGGCAGCAGCTGCTGCATGGCGAGCGCTACAGCCAGTCCTGGTCCGAGGCGCTGCCCGACTTCGTCAAGCTGGCCGAGGCCTTCGGCGCCAAGGGCATCCAGTGCAAGGATCCGGCAGATCTGGACGACGCGATCATGGAAATGATCAAGTATGACGGCCCGGTGATCTTCGACTGCCTGGTCGAGAAGCACGAGAACTGCTTCCCGATGATCCCCTCGGGCGAGGCGCACAACAAGATGCTGCTGGGCGACGTCCAGGCCACCGACGCGATCCAGGGCAAGGGCGCCGTGCTCGTCTGATCCGGTCCGGGTGCCCTGCGGCACCCGGGTTCCCGCGGGGGCGCTCAGTCCCCGCGAATCCGCATCACGGCAGCCGTCACGATGGCAAAGAGCACATGACCCACCAGCGCCACCCAGGCGATCTGCGCGAAGCCGAGGAAGGGCGGATTTCCCGCCACCAGCGAGGCCATCACGTAGAGCGCGAAGATCCACAGGACCACGCCGTAGAGCGCGGCCGCCGCCAGCCAATGGAGCTGCGGCAGGATCAGGCGGCGCAGCGGCTCGGCCACCAGCACCCAGCCGGCCGGATAGGCGATCATGCCGGCCATGTAGTGCAGCGCATGGGCGCCGGGCAGGCTCTCGGCGCCGATCACGGTGCGGATCACCTGGTTGGCCAGCGGCACGGGGGCGAGTCCGGCGAAGCCGAGCCCCGGGCTGAGGCTCTGGCCGAAGAAATCGAAGGCCACGGTGGCGAAGGCCCCCGCGGTCAGAACGGTGGCAATGCGGTGCGGCAGGCTGTGCAGAAAGGTCATGGACGGGTCGCTCACGGCGGTCATGGGTCTGTCCTCGAAGGCTATGTCAGCGGAATGCCGCCTGTCTACCGCAGCGTGTGCCGCCACATCACCCAGCCCCACGGCGNGGTTCATCCGCCGTGAGATTCCGGCCCCCGGGGCCGCCCGTTCCGCAGGGTCCTGNAAACAATCCGGCCGCCCGGACCGCCTCCGGGCCGCCAATGTTTCAGCCTGCCCCGACAGAGACCGGCCCGGACCCCGGCCCGGCCCCATACATACAGACCCGGAGGTACTCCCGATGTCCGCGCTACAGATCAAGAAAGGCTCGTCGAAGCACTCGGCCTACGATCTCCGCAGCCACATGAGCGAAGTGATGGAGCGCCACACGCTCGCCGTCCTCGTCGACAACGAATCCGGCGTGCTGGCGCGCGTCATCGGCCTGTTCTCGGGCCGCGGCTACAATATCGAGAGCCTGACCGTGGCCGAGGTGGACCATACGGGCCACCGCTCGCGCATCACCGTGGTCACCACCGGCACGCCGCAGGTGATCGAGCAGATCAAGGCGCAGCTGCAGCGGATGGTCCCGGTGCATGACGTGCATGACCTGACCGTCGAGGGCCAGTCGGTGGAGCGCGAGCTGGCGCTCCTCAAGGTGGCGGGCACCGGCGACAAGCGGGTCGAGGCGCTGCGCCTCGCCGACATCTTCCGCGCCAATGTGGTCGACACCTCGCTGGAGAGCTTCATCTTCGAGATCACCGGCACCTCGGAGAAGGTCGATGCCTTCGCCGACCTGATGCGCCCGCTGGGCCTGATCGAAGTGGCCCGCACCGGCGTGGCCGCGCTGAGCCGCGGCGCCGAAGCCTGAGACGCAGCAGGGGGGGGGGCACGCCCCCTCCCGGTCCCTCCCCCGGCCCCGTTCCGGCGGCGGCGCGGCTGGCAGCCGGAATCCGGTTCAGGCGCCGATGCCGGTTCCGATCGGGCAGGTCACGCCGGTGCCGCCGATCCCGCAATAGCCGTTCGGGTTCTTCGCCAGGTATTGCTGGTGGTAATCCTCGGCATAGTAGAAGTCCGGCGCCGGAAGGATCTCGGTGGTGATCGCGCCGAGCCCCGCCGCCTTCAGACGCGGCTGGAAGGCATCCCGCGCGGCCTCGGCCGCGTCTTGCTGCGCCTCCGAACAGGTGTAGATGCCCGAGCGGTACTGGGTGCCGACATCATTGCCCTGGCGCATCCCCTGGGTCGGGTCATGGCCCTCCCAGAAGACCTTGAGCAGCGCCCCGTAGCTGGTCACCGAAGGGTCGTAGATCACCCGCACGACCTCGTTATGGCCGGTCCGCGCGGTGCAGACCTCCTCGTAGATCGGGTTCGGGGTGTGGCCGCCGGCATAGCCGGCCATGGTCAGCCAGACACCCGGCAGCTTCCAGAACATCCGCTCGACGCCCCAGAAGCAGCCCATGCCGAACATCGCCTCTTCCATCCCCCCGGGGACCGGGGCCTTGAGGTCGCGGCCATTGACGAAATGGGTCCGCGCCGTGGGGATGGGATCGGCCCGGCCCGGCAGGGCCTCCGCCGCATCGACCATCCGGGTCTTTGCCGTCTGCATGAAGAACATCGCGCGCTCCTTATTTCCGGTGCTCCCCGAATATAGGCAAGGACCGGGGAAATGCCATCAGGCGGCGCGATAGGCCGCCGTGGCCTCGGCGACCAGCTCCCGGAACCAGCGCGCCGCCGGATCGCCCTGCAGCCGCCGGTGCCAGCCAAGGTACATCTGCATGTCGGGCAGCGTCACCGGCAGCGGCGCCCGGGCGATCCCGGGCCCGCAGGCAGCCGGCGGCGGCATCGACCGGCTCGAACCGGACGCGGTCGCCCGCCTCCAGCAGGAACGGATCGGCACGGCGCGGATCGAAGAGCCGCACCGGCGTCGCCCCGAGGAACCGCCAGCCCGAGGGACCGGCCACGGAATTGATGTTGCCCTGCTTGCCGCCGATGCCGACCGCGCCTGCCGGAACCAGCTGGCGCGGCTGCGGCAGGCGCGGGGCATGCAGGATCTCGGGCAGCCCGCCGAGATAGGCGAAGCCAGGGGCGAAACCGATCATGTAGACGCGGTATTCGGCCCCCGAATGCAGTGCGATCAGCTCCTCGGGGGTCATGCCCTTCTCTTCGGCAAGGCTCTCGAGGTCGAGCGCGGCCGGGCCGCCGTAATGCACCGGCACGTGCCACAGCCGCCCGGTCTCCGCTCCGGTCTCTAGCCCTGCATAGAGCGCCAGCAGCGCTTCGCCGAGTGCCGCGCCGCGGATCCGCTCGGGATCGTAGCGCACGAGAAGCGAGCGGTAGGTCGGCACGCGCTCGGTGACGCCCGGGATCGCACCGCTTTCGACGGCCAGGTCGAGTGCGGCGGCCAGCGCGATGATCCGCCGGTTGGCGCCTTCGTCGACGGCTTCGGAGATCTGGAAGGTCAGCGCCTGGTCGCCCGAGGGGAGCAGGCGCGGGATGTAGCCAGCGTTCGGCATCAGCGGTCCGCCATCATGTTCGGCACCACGTCGACGATGCCCGGCACCACGGCGATGAGCACGACGAAGCCCGCGAGGATCAGGAAGAACGGCAGGGTGGCGCGCGTGATCTTGCCGATCGAGTCTCCGGTGATCCGCTGGATCACGGTCAGGTTGAAGCCCACGGGCGGGGAAATCTGCGCCATCTCGATCACGACCACCAGGAAAATGCCGAACCAGACCTTGGAATAGCCTGCTGCTTCGATCAGCGGCAGGGTGATCGGCAGCGTCATCACGATGCAGCCCAGTCCTTCCATCACGGTGCCGAGGATCACGTAGAAGACCAGCAGCATCAGGATCAGCGCCAGCGGCGACAGGCCCCAGCCCTCGATCGTGCCGGCGATGTAGCGCGGCAGGCCGAGATAGCCGATGGCGGTGGAGAGGAACATGGCGCCGATCATGATCAGGCCGATCATGGCGCAGCTGTCTGCTGCGGCGCGGCAGGAGGCCAGGAGGCCGCGCAGGTCCAGCGTCCGCTGGAAGATGCCGATGGCCATGGCGCCGAAGACACCCACCGCGGCCGCTTCGGTCGGCGAGGCGAAACCGGCATACATCGAGCCGATGACGATGAAGATCAGAACCATGAGCGGTCCCAGGTCCTTCAGCGCGCGCAACTTCTCGACAAAGCTCGTAGGCGCGGGCGGCGTGCCGACCAGGGATGGGTTCATCACCGCGCGCAGGCCGAGATAGCCCATGTAGGCGGCGGCGATCATCAGCCCCGGCAGGATGCCCGCGATGAAGAGGCGCAGTACCGATTCCTCGGCCATGACGCCGTAGATGATCATGATCGTCGAGGGCGGGATCAGGAAGCCGAGCGTGCCGGCGCCCGCCAGCGATCCGGTCACCAGCCCGCGGTCATAGCCGCGGTCGAGCAGCTGTTTCGCGGTGATCCGGCCGACCGTCGCGGTGGTCGCAGCCGACGAGCCGCAGACCGAGGCGAACATGGTGCAGCCGAGAACGGTCAGGTGGCTCAGGCGGCCGGGCACGCGGCGCAGCCAGGGCGAGAGGCCGGTGAACAGCGCCTCGGAAATCTTGGTGCGGAACAGCAGCTCCGCCATCAGGATGAAGAGCGGCAGTGCCAGCAGTTCCGCCGAGGAGAGCACGTTGAAGGCTTGCTGCGCGATCAGCTTCTCGACCGGCATGTTGGGCTTGAAGAGGGCGAGCATGCCCGCGCCGCTGCCGATCAGGCCGAGCCCGATCCAGACGCCGGAGCCGAGCAGCAGGGCCAGGAGCCCGAGCAGTGTGAAGGAAATCTTGGCCATGGGATCACTCCAGTCCGGAACCAGCGGGAAGGCCTTCGCCGCGGACCAGCCGCAGGAACTGGGCGGCAAGCTGCAGGCAGAGGAGGATGGCGCCGAAGGCCAGCACCGACTGCGGCAACACGAGCGGAATTCGGACGACCGAGGCAGAGGTGGAGCCGCGCTCGAAGCTGAGCCAGGCCATCTGGCCGATTGCCCAGGCCAGCATGACGGCGGCGGCAAGTCCCGCGAAGCACGCGAAGAGGTCGAGCGCGTGCGCCGCTTTCGGCGGCAGGTTCTCGGCCAGGCCGGTGACGCGCACGTGGCTGCCGGATTTCAGCGCGCTGGCGCAGGACAGCATGAAGCACGACCCCATCAGGTAGGCGGCGACATCCCAGGAAAAGGAGATCGAGGTATTGGCGAGGTTGCGGGCCAGCACCTCGGCTCCGACGAGTCCGAAGATCGCCAGCAGGCAGAGCGCGGCAGCAACATTGGCGATGTCGGCCAGCCGGTCGGCAGGCGCGATGAACCAGGCGAAGCGGCCCGCGGCAGGGCCGGAGGGATCGTCGGGGGCAGGGTGGGAAGGCTTGCTCTGCATGCGGTCTCCGCTATCGGGAATTCGGGGAAGGCGCTGCCCCGGAGGGGGAGGGAGGGACAGCGCCGTCCGGCCGGAAGCAGCCGCCGCGGGGATGCGCGGCAGCCGCAGGTTGGCGGGCAGGCGTCAGTCGCGCGCGTCCAGGTAGGCGTCGACCACCGGCGCGGCCTCCGGCACGCGTTCCTTGAAAGCGTCCCACAGCGGCAGCGCCTTCTCCAGCAGCTCCGCCTTCAGCTCGGCCGAGGGGGCGGTGACGGTCATGCCGTGCTCTTCGAGGGTGGCGATCTTGCTGGCATCCTCGGCGCGGGAATTCAGCCAGAACTGGCCTTCCATGGCTGCCGCGGCGTCCTCGATCGCCTTCTGGTCCCCGTCCGACAGGTCGTTCCAGGCGTCGAGATTGACGGTTACGATGTTGGAGGAAGCCTGCCAGTTGAAGGTGCTCATGTTGTCCATGAACTCCCAGAACGCGCCGTCCACGCCCGAGGAGGAGGAGGTCGTGACGCCCTCGATCGTGCCGGCGGCCAGGGACGGGATCACCTCGCCCCAGGGCATCTGCACCGGCGCGGCGCCGAGCGCCTCGAAGAAGTCATGGCCGTTGGCATCGACGACGCGGATCTTCAGGCCGGAGATGTCCGCCAGCGTCTCGATCGGTTCCGGCGAGAACACCGCCTGGCCCGGCCAGGGGGTCATGTAGAGCAGCTTCTGGTTCATCTCGCCTGCGATCTTCTCGATCAGCGGGCGGTAGAACTTGTGCAGAAGCGCCAGGTCCTGGCTGGTCGGCGCCAGGAAGGGCAGGGTCTCGACGCCGAGCGCCGGGTTCTCGCCGACCTGCTGGCTCATCAGGATGTCGGCGATCGGCACGATGCCGTCGCGGACCGCTGCCATGCCTTCCGGCCCCTTGATGCCGAGCGCGCCGCCGGAATGGATGGTGATGTTCACCTCGCCGTCGGTCACTTCCTTCACCTTCTCTGCGAAGGCCATGGCGTTCTGCGTGTGGAAGTTTCCTTCCGGCCAGACCACGGACATGTCCCAATCGGTCTCGGCAAGCGCCGGGGCTGCGGCAGCGACGGTGAGAAGCGCAGCCAAAGCCGCGTTATGTCCCTGTTTCATATGTATTTTCCTTGCTGGTAGAGGCAGTTTGTCAGCCACTCGAGGCTTGCCATTTCAGTATACCAGCAGTATCCCGGACGAAACCGGCAACGTCGCGATTGCGAATGTAGCGCTGCAAAATGACTACTTTTTGCGCGCAAGCCGACCCAGTCGATGACAAAGAGTGCAACAGAGGAATGACATGACCCGGACGATCGACCTGAACTGCGACATGGGCGAGAGCTTCGGCGCTTGGACCATTGGCGACGACGCCGCCATGCTGGACCTTGTTTCCACGGCAAATATCGCCTGCGGCTTCCATGCCGGCGACCCCGTGGTGATGCGCCGGACGATTCGCCTGGCGAAGGAGAAGGGCGTTTCCGTCGGTGCGCATCCCTCCTTCGCCGATCTCTACGGATTCGGCCGCCGCCGCATCTCGGGCGAGCGCCCCGAGGATCTGGAGGCGCAGCTGATCTACCAGATTGCCGCGATGCGCGGCATGGCCGAGATCGAGGGCCACGCCATGACCCATGTGAAGACGCATGGCGCGCTCGGCAACATGGCCGCGGTCGATGCCGATCTTGCCGCGCTCTGCGTGCGTGCGGTCAAGGCCGTCGATCCCTCGCTCACCTATGTCTCGTTGCCCTATTCCGAGACCTATGCCGCCGCCGAGAAGGCGGGGCTGGCCGTTGCCTGCGAGATCTATGCCGACCGCAGCTATACCGACCAAGGCGAACTGACCCCGCGCAACCAGCCCGGCGCCGTGATCCATGACCCTCAGGAAAGCCTGGAGCAGGTGCTGGAAATGGTCGTGAACGGCCACATTCCGACCACTGGCGGCAAGCGGCTGCCCGTGGAACCCGCCACGCTCTGCGTCCATGGCGACACGCCCGGCGCCGTCGAGATGGCCCGCACGCTGCGGGCCGCGCTCGCCGAGAATGGCGTCGGCATCTCCCCCTTCGCCCGTCCCTGACCCTTCCCGAAGTACAAGTAACGAGACCTCCCCAATGACCCGCATCGTCTATCTCAACGGCTCCTGGCTGCCCGAAACCGAAGCGAAAGTGTCGATCTTCGACCGCGGTTTCACCATGGCCGACGCCATCTACGAAGTGACCTGCGTGCTTGACGGCATGCTGATCGACTACGGTCCCCATGCCGCCCGCCTGAAGCGCTCGGCAGCGGCGCTCGGCATTCCCGTGCCGCTCTCCGACGAGGAACTGCTTGATGCGCACCGCCAGATCGTCGCGATGAACAAGCTCGACCAGGGCATGATCTACCTCCAGCTGACCCGCGGCGAGCAGGACCGCGATTTCGCCTATCCGCCCGAGGACACGCCGCCGACGCTGGTGATGTTCACCCAGGCCAAGAACGCCCTGAAGAACCCGGCGGCCGAAAAGGGCATCAAGATCGCCACCGTCCCCGACCTGCGCTGGGGGCGCCGCGACATCAAGACGGTGCAGCTGCTCTATCCGTCGATGGCCAAGATGGAGGCCAAGGCACGCGGCTGCGACGATGCCTGGCTGGTCGAGGATGGCGTCGTGACCGAAGCCTCTTCCGCCACCGCGCATATCATCACCGGCGGCAAGCTGATCACCCGCGAGCTGTCCCATGCGCTCCTGCCCGGCGTCACCCGCGCAGGTGTTCTGGAGCTGGCCGGACGCCACGGGCTGGAGATCGAGGAACGCGCCTTCACCGTCGCCGAGGCCCGCGCTGCCGACGAAGCCTTCATCACCTCGGCCACGAATTTCGTGCTGCCGGTGGTCTCGATCGACGGCGCCACGATCGGCACCGGCCGTCCCGGCCCGGTCGCGCGCGACCTGCGCCAGCTCTATATCGACACCCGCCGCGCCGCCGCGATCTGAGGAGGCCGCAATGACACATCTGATCGACCGGACCTCGTCCGGCGTCTACATCATCGCCGCCACCCCCTTTGCCGGGGACGGCAGCGTCGACTATGCCAGCATCGATACGCTGGTCGAATTCTACCGCGGCCACGGCGTCACCGGCATGACCGTGCTCGGCATGATGGGCGAGGCCGACAAGCTGACCCAGGAAGAGCGCCGTGCCGTGCTCGACCGTTTCCTCTACCGTGCGGGCGACATGCCCGTGGTGGTGGGCGTCTCCGACGCCGGTCTCGGCAATCTCGCCGATCTGGGTCGCTACGCCATGGACAAGGGCGCGGCCGGGGTCATGGTCGCCCCGAACCGCGGCCCGGCCCGCGAGGACCGGGTGGAGGGCTATTTCCACGCCGTCGCCCAGGCGCTCGGCCCGGACGTGCCTCTCTGCTTCCAGGATTTCCCGCTGGCGACCGGTGTGCCGGTCTCTGCCGGGCTGATCCGCAGGCTGTCGAACGACCTGCCGCAGATGGTGATGCTCAAGCACGAGGACTGGCCGGGGCTGACCAAGATCTCGGCGCTGCGGGAGCATGAAGCCGGGGGCGATGTTCCGCGGCTGTCGATCCTGTGCGGCAATGGCGGACTCTACCTGCCGCAGGAACTGGCGCGCGGCGCCGATGGCGCGATGACGGGCTTCGCCTATCCGGAGGCGCTGGTGCGCTGCGTGGAGCTGTTCCGCGCCGGGAAGGCGGATGAGGCCGAGGACCTGTTCGACGCCTATGTCCCGATCCTGCGCCACGAGCAGCAGCCGGGCTGGGGCCTCGCGCTGCGCAAGCATGTGCTGACGAAGCGCGGCGCCATCGCCCATTCCGGCACCCGTGCGCCGGGGCCGAAACTCAATGCAACCGACATCGCCGAGCTCGACCGGCTGATGGCCCGCACCGAAGCCAAGCTGGAAGGACTCTGACCCATGGATCTCGGACTGAACGGAAAGCGCGCGCTGGTTCTCGCCTCCTCGCGCGGACTCGGCCGCGGTGTCGCGGCGGCGCTGGCAGCTGAGGGCGCCTCCGTCCTGCTGACCGGGCGCGACGAAGCCGCGTTCGTCGCGGCAGCGGCGGAGATCAATGCCGCGGGGCAGGGGCAGGCACAGTGGGTCGCCTCCAACCTCGCCGATCCGGATTTCGCGGCGAAGCTCGCGGAAGCCGCCGGTGAACGGCTCGGCGGCGTCGACATCCTCGTCAACAACACCGGCGGGCCGAAGCCCGGCGGGGCGCAGGCGATGACGGCGGATGCCGTCATGGCGGCCGCGCAATCCATGGTCGCGCCGGTGATCGGCCTGACCACCGCGCTGCTTCCCGCCATGCGCGCGGCGGGCTGGGGCCGCATCCTGACGCTCGCCTCCTCGGGGGTCGCGCAGCCGATCCCGAATCTCGCCCTGTCGAACACGCTTCGCGCCGCGCTCTCGGGCTGGTCGAAGACGCTGGCCTCCGAAGTGGCTGCCGACGGCGTGACCTCGAACCTGCTGCTGCCGGGGCGCATCCATACCGACCGGGTTGACCAGCTTGATGCCGCCGCCGCCGAGCGCCAAGGCAAGGAGATCGACGCCGTGCGCGCGGCCTCCCGCGCCACGATTCCGGCCGGACGCTATGGCCGCGTCGAGGAATTCGCTGCCGTCGCGGCTTTCCTCTGCTCCGCTCCGGCTTCCTATGTCACCGGCGGCATGATCCGCTGCGACGGCGGCATGATCCGCGGGATCTGAACCCGCTTGGCCGGGCCCGGAAACGGGCCCGGTGTCACTCAGCTTGGATGGCCGGGGGCCGAACCTTCCTGCGAAGGCGCGGAGTCCGGGCCCGGTGCCGATGGTCAATCCGCATCGACCCCGGGAAGGCGTGCGGCGTTTTTCAACGGGGGTGCCATCAGCGCCCGTGTTCAGGCTGTACGCTCCCCCGTCCCGGCCGTGGGCCCGCCTCCGACTGTTCCCCTGGGGAGCGCGTCGGCGGCCCCTTGGCCTCTCGGCATCTCTTCCGGCCGTTCCGGGCCGAGCCAGGCGCAACCGATCGGCGTCCAGCAGCGCGTGCCGCCTGACCAGCGCGCGGACCTGCAGGTGGCGTCCAGCCGTCCGCTCGGTCTGCGGCTTTCATCTTGCTTGGTATATCATGCATCGTCCTTGGCGGCGCGGGGGCCGTCATTGCCGACCGCGGCGACGACCGTCACGCCATGCGCCCGGGCCGAGCCGATGCCCCGGTCGAGCAGCTTGTTGTAGGGGCCTGCCAGGCTGACATTGACGAGGCTGCCCCCTGCGCCGCCATCCAGTCAAGCGCCTGCAGAAGGCTGTCGACCCCGGCTTCCTGCTGGCCGCGCGCCGACGTGCCGACCACGGCCGCACTGTAGAGCGTGACGCCGGAGAGGCGGCGGGGATCGGCCAGCAGGACGGCGATCTCGGTGCCGTGGAGGACCGGAGCGGGCGTCCCGCGCTGGAAGCGTTCCTCGACGATCCGGACTTCCGACAGCTCGGGCAGCGCGGCGTCGATGCCGGTGTCGATCATGCCGATCGGTCCCTGGGCAGGACAGGGCCGGTCCGGCCAGCCCATCATCGCGGTCGCGTAGTCGAGCCCGGCGCGCGCGGGATTCTGCGCGGCAATGCGGTAGGCGTGGTTCACCCCCGCCGTCGCCGAGGGCTCCAGCGCCTCGAGCGCGGCAATGGCGCCCGGCCCGTCAATTCCGCTCCCCCGACTATTTCAGCAGCCTGCTACGCCCGATAGCCGGCCGGGGCGCCTTCGGGCGTTTTCCTCCGCGGCCTGGCGAACGGGGCATCCCATCTCGGCCGCGCCGGAATGCCGGACTCGGTCCTGCCCCTGTCGCAGGGCGGCCCGGTTCGTCTGCAGCGGGGACCGCCGCAAAGGCCGGACGGAGCCACAGGCGCCGACGGGGAATGACGTCCTGCGGGCTGGCCGGAGGCCATCCCGGACTGCGGACATGGAAGGGACGGGTCAATGTGCAGCGGCGGGAAGGGCGGTGCCTTGGCCGCTTTCGGTCAGGGCGCAGGAGGTGCGCTGGACAAGGCGGTTCTTGTCGTCGATCCGCTGCAGCCGTTCCTCGATGTTTTCCTGGAACTGGTCGAGCTGCCGGATCACGCTTGTGAGGTTGTCGCCGGTGTTGCGCAGCCTGGCGCCCTCGATCTTGCACATCATGCGCGTCGCGCCGAGCCCGGTGATCAGCCGCTTCATGTCGCGCACGGACAGGCTGAACCGCTCGGCCTGGCGCGCGACCAGAACCATGCCGTCCTGCGCGGCCGCGTCATGTGCAGCGGCCTGGGTTTCCAGCATCCGCGCCTCGGCCGCCACGTCCATATGCGCGTCGAGCCCGGTTTCGCGGGGAAAGGCAGCAGCCATTTCCTGCTGGATCTGCGCCATGCATTGCCGGAAGAGCGCCTGTTCCACCGCCTTGCGGATATCGGCGAAGGCGCCGCCCGACTCGTCGGCGAAACTGCGCATCCAGCCGCCGATTTCCTCCGAGAGGATGCCGTAATTGGCCGAGATCACGCTGATCGGACCGCCGGCCGCTTCGAGCCGCGAGGCGAGGATGCGCATGTTGTAGGGGATGCCGCGGATGCTTTCGAACACGGCCGAGAGTTCGCGGGTCTGGGCTGCGACGTCGGCCACGGCTGCGGAAATCGTGCGGAACGGCTCCAGCCAAGGGCCGGGGCTGCGGCCGAGCGCGCGGGCGCGTGCCTCGGTCTCCGCAGCCAGCGCATGCGACATGAAGGCGCCGTAGCTGGGGAAGCCCAAGTCCGCCAGCCGCGAGAGCAGGCGCTCCGCCGAGGCTTCGGGGTCGAGCTCGCCGCTGCGCTCGCGCGCCAGCAGCGCGGCATATTCCGCCTCGACCGTCTTCAGCAGCGGGCTGAGCGGCTTCAGCCGGACCGAGAGATAGCCGCCCTTGACCGGGGTGACGATGGCGAAGACCCAGTAGTGCAGCCCGTCGCAGGCCATGTTCTTGACATAGGCGCCGATCGGCTCGCCCGCCTTGATCGTCGCCCAGAGCAGGTGGAACACGCCCTTCGGCATGTCTTTGTGGCGGATGATCTTGTGCGGCGCGCCGATCAGCCGGTCCCAGGGGTGGTCCGCCACGCGCTGGAACACCGTGTTGCCGGTGGCGATCACCCCGCGGGGATCGGTGCGGGAGAAGAACAGTTCCCCGGCAAGGAACGGGGCCTCGCCCTTGGCGGGGCGGTGCAGGCAGGTGGAGGGCGGCCTCATGCCGGGCCCGGCACGGGCTGTGCTGTTCCGATATCTGTCACGCGGCTCCTCCGGTTTTCGCGGCATCGCCCGCTGCTGCGGGGCGGCGATGCCGCGACCCTAGGCGACTCGCGGTTTGCGAAGGCTTAATGGCGCCGGGCCGCCCGGCGGGTGTTTACCTCGGCCTTTTGCCTGCCTATAACCCGCGCCATGACCGCGATGTGCATCATTATTGCGCGAATTATCCGCCCGGCGCTCCACGCTTGAGTTGCCGGGCCAAGGTGCATGATCCCTCGCGCCGCCATCGCCGTTCACGAATTCCCCCTTGAGGACCGTCCGCATGTCGTCTGAGACCGAGACCCCCGACTACAAAGACACCCTGTTCCTGCCGAAAACCGATTTCCCGATGCGCGCGGGGCTGCCCAAGCGCGAGCCGGGCTGGCTGGCGCGCTGGGAGGAGATCGGGATCTACGACCGGCTGCGGGAAAAGGAGGGCCGGGCGCCCTTCACGCTGCATGACGGCCCTCCCTATGCCAACGGCCACCTGCATATCGGCCACGCGCTGAACAAGGTGCTGAAGGACATGGTCGTCCGCAGCCAGCAGATGATGGGCAGGGACGCGCGCTACATCCCCGGCTGGGACTGCCACGGCCTGCCGATCGAGTGGAAGATCGAAGAGCAGTACCGCGCCAAGGGCAAGAACAAGGACGAGGTCCCGGTCATCGACTTCCGCCAGGAATGCCGGACCTTCGCCGAGGGCTGGATCGATATCCAGCGAGAGGAGTTCAAGCGGCTGGGCGTCACCGGCAAGTGGGAGAAGCCCTATCTGACGATGGACTTCCACGCCGAGCGGGTGATCGCCGAGGAATTCATGAAGTTCCTGATGACCGGCACGCTCTACCAGGGCTCGAAGCCGGTGATGTGGAGCCCCGTGGAGAAGACCGCGCTGGCCGAGGCCGAGGTCGAGTACCACGACCACAAGTCCCACACGATCTGGGTGGCCTTCAATGTGCGCCGCGCCGAGGGCGCGCCGGTGCCCTTCGACGACGAGGGCGGCGACTACGACACGGCGAACCAGGCGCTGCTCGACGAGGAGATGGCGCAGGCGCGGGTGGTGATCTGGACCACGACCCCCTGGACGATCCCGTCGAACAAGGCGGTCGCCTTCTCGAACTCCATCGAGTACGGCCTCTACCGCGTGAAAGCCACGCAGGAGGAAAGCTGGACCGCCGCGGGCGAGCTCTATGTCTTCGCCGACAAGCTGGCGGGCGATGCGCTGGAGAAGGCGCGGGTCACCGAATACGAGCGGGTGCGCAGCGTCTCGGCCGACGAGCTGGGCGGTCTCGTGCTGTCGCATCCCTTCGCGGGAATGGACGGTGCCGAGGGCTTCTGGGACTACGACGTTCCGGCGATCGACGGCGACCACGTGACCGACGATGCGGGCACGGGCTTCGTCCATACTGCGCCGTCGCACGGCCAGGAGGACTACGAAGCCTTCGTCGCGCGCAACTGGATCGACCGGATGACCCACAATGTCGGCGAGGAATCCGAGTTCCTGCCGCATGTGCCGTTCTTCGCCGGGCTGCAGGTCTTCGACCGCAAGGGCAAGGAAGGCAAGGCCAACCGCGCCGTGATCGAGAAGCTGGTCGAAGCCGGCGGCATCATCGCGCGCGGCCAGGTCAAGCACAGCTATCCGCATAGCTGGCGCTCCAAGGCGCCGGTGATCTACCGCAACACGCCGCAATGGTTTGCCGCCATCGACCGCGAGGTCGGCGACGGGCAGGACGAGTTCGGCAAGACGATCCGCCAGCGCGCGCTGACCTCGATCGACCAGCTGGTGACCTGGACGCCGAAGACCGGCCGCAACCGGCTGTATTCCATGATCGAGGCGCGGCCCGACTGGGTGCTGTCGCGCCAGCGCGCCTGGGGCGTTCCGCTGACCTGCTTCACCCGCAAGGGCAAGCTGCCGACCGATCCCGACTTCCTGCTGCGCGACCCCGAGGTCAACGCCCGCATCGCCGCCGCCTTCGAGGCGGAAGGCGCGGATGCCTGGTATCAGGACGGTGCCAAGGAGCGGTTCCTCGGCAACGGCTACAATCCGGACGAGTGGGAGCAGGTCTTCGACATTCTCGACGTCTGGTTCGATTCCGGCTCGACCCATGCCTTCGTGCTGCGCGACCGCGAGGACGGCTCGGCGGACGGCATCGCCGATCTCTATCTCGAAGGCACCGACCAGCATCGCGGCTGGTTCCACTCCTCGATGCTGCAGGCCTGCGGCACCAAGGGGAGGGCGCCCTACCGGGGCGTGCTGACCCACGGCTTCACGCTGGACGAGAAGGGCATGAAGATGTCCAAGAGCTTGGGCAACACCGTCGCGCCCGAGCAGGTGATCCAGCAATACGGCGCCGACATCCTGCGGCTCTGGGTGGCGCAGTCGGACTACACCGCCGACCTGCGGATCGGCCCGGAAATCCTCAAGGGCACCGCGGACAGCTACCGCCGCCTGCGCAACACGATGCGGTTCCTGCTGGGCAACCTCGCGGGCTTCACCGAGGAAGAGCGGATCGACGTGTCCGAGATGACCGAGCTCGAGCGCATGGTTCTCGACTGGGTCGCGGAACTCGATGACGTGGTGCGCGACGGCTATGCCGCCTACGACTTCCAGGGCGTGTTCAACCGGGTGTTCAACTTCGCCACGGTGAACCTGTCGTCGGTCTATTTCGACATCCGCAAGGATGTGCTCTATTGCGACGCGCCCGACAGCATCCGCCGCCGCTCGGCCCGCACGGTTCTGGACATCCTCTTCCACCGGCTGACCGCCTGGCTCGCGCCGGTTCTGGTCTTCACCATGGAGGAAGTCTGGCTGGAGCGCTTCCCGGGCGAGACGTCGTCGATCCACCTGCAGGACTTCCCGGCGGCCAATCCGGAATGGAAGGCGCCGCAGCTGCGCGCCCGCTGGGAGACGCTGCGCAATGTCCGCCGCGTCGTCACCGGCTGTCTCGAGCTGCAGCGCCGCGAGAAGGTGATCGGCTCGGCGCTGGAAGCCGCGCCGGTGATCCATGCCCCGGCCGATGTGGTGGCGATGATCGACAACCCGCAGTTCTTCGCGGACATCTGCATCACCTCCGCGGTGGAGCTCAGCACCGATCCGGTTCCGGAAGGCGCCTTCACCCTGCCGGACGTGCCGGGCGTGGGCGTGGTGTTCCGCGAGGCCGAGGGCGGCAAATGCGAGCGCTGCTGGAAGGTGCTGCCGGATGTCGGCACGCATGCCCATGCGGGCGTCTGCAGCCGCTGCGACGAGGCCCTGGGCTGATCAAGGGCGGGAGGGGCGCGGCCCTCTCCCGCGGGCCTCCCCGTCGGCCGGAGCAGGCCGGCCACCCTCCCGGCGATTTGGCCATAGGGCACCTTGGACAGGCCCTTTGACCGGAAGGCAGACTTGGATGGCCGCACCGGAAAACGCAGGCGGACATCCAGGCCGCCCATCGCGCGACGCGCCCCGGGCCATGTCCCTGCCGGCCCGGATCGGGAGAGCCCCCCGCTTGCGCAGCCGCGCGCTGCAGCCGGACCAAGTCGTCCTGCGACGGCAGGCGGGACACGGCTTGCCCATGCGGCCCGTGCAACCGCATGGATTTGCGAAGTGACTCCACAGGCATCAGAGGGCTGCAACGACGCCTCTTGGCACCGGAAGCCCGAATCCGCCCCAACACGCTAGCCCGCAAGACTGCAGCCCCCAGGACGCTTGCGTCGGAAGGTGAATTTTCGGGGGCAAGAACGGCACGGACGACGCGCCTCCGGCTCGATTGCCGACAGGTGCAGGGCGACCTGTCATCGGATCTATTTTTGCAGTCCGACGTCCCGGCGCTCCGTTTCCGGCAGAAGGGCAATTCTTGGATCGCCTTGCCCGGGTCCATGGCGTGCAGCCGCTCGAGCCGCGACAAGAGCTCCATCTCCTTTTTGAGCGCCAATTCCTCGCGGCCGGGCATCATTCCCATGCAGATGAAGCCCCACCTGAAGAACCATGGCGCTGTCGCGGCCAAGGACATTGTGCCAACGATCATTTTCTAGATCGCTGCGGGAATGGCCCGATGATCGCGAGGCAAGACAAGAAGGATAGCGATCAGGTAGATGGGCCATGTTGCACAAAGACGGCCTGGGATTCACATCGTGAATGCAATGTAGTCGCGGGCTGGCATGAGCAGACCGCCGCAACCGGCCTGCAAGACCGCCAACTGGCTTGGCTAGCGAGCCGCTGCGCGCCACCGGTCCGAGCGCAACGGCGAGCGAGGCTTTGAAGCAGCGCGGATCGTCGACCGTCTGGTCCGATCCCTCGATGCAATGGGCCGCGGCGCCGTCCGGGCGCCGCGGCCGCCAGCAGGCGTATGGCGAATGAGGAGGCTCAGGAAATCGTCCGGGGGAGTCCGGGCCGGTCCGCCAGAAGACGGGGGTCATGGCGAGCCTGCTGGAACTGTCCGGGCTGGACTGGTCCGTGCCGGACTTCAGCACCCTGTCGCGCCGCCAGAGCGAGACGGGACCGTGGCGCCAGTGGCGCCGCGAAAGCGCGCAGCACGGCACAGCCGCAAGCACGGTGTTTCCAAACGACGTGTTCGCGGGTTCGCTCGGACCGGTGGCGCAGCCCGCTCCTGGCGCAAGATCCACCTCGGCATAGACGAAATGGAGGAGGATCAGGAAACGGTCCAGCGGACCGTTTCCCCGACGACGGTTGGAGATCCGGGCCNCGCCAGCCATGACGCCATCGCCGCCCGTGACGCGGACGCGGTTCGTCGGGCAAAAGGTCCCCCGGACCTTTTTCTGAACCTCCTCACTTCCGCCCCGCCGCAACGCGAGGCCATGGAAGCCGGACACGGGGGAGCCCGGGCGCGCAACGGGATCCTGAGAACCTCGAAGCACCTCGGCCGGGCGCTCCGGCGGAACCGGAGCGGGGACCACCGCCGCAGCAGGGTGGAGAGATGAGCCGGACCGGGAAAATGTCCGGGGGACCTTTTCCCCGGCGATTGAATGACCTGCGTGAAACTGCTCGGCCAGAGGCTGATGTCACGGGATTTCGACCGCCATGTTGCCGAGGTCCGGACCCGCGCATTCGCGGCTGCGCTTGAACCAATGACGCTTGCCGCTCATTCATGAACCGCCTCGCTGCCTTCGGCATCCCGGTCACCGTGGCAATGGGAAAGTGTGTCCAGGGGAAGGGAAACTGCGGTCATCAGCTGATTTGCGCAACTGTGCCGGTTCCGCCGCATCGGGACAATCGCTGTGATCCGGCGTTGTTCCGCCTTTCCGATAGTGTCCGAGGTGCTGGTGTAATTTCACTGCAGCCAGCGGTGTGATCCCGGGTGGCCATCGAGGTGTAGGATCGAGGCAGAGTTTCGACGCTTCAACCTGAACCATACGGAGACAGCACCCGGCCGAGCGTGGTCTTGCCCCGGCCCGAGGGTCCGTCGAGGCCGAGGATGCGCCCGGGTTCGAGCCGGAGGCTCAGCCCCTCGAAAAGCGGTGTGCCGCCGAAGCCTGCGGCCAGGTCCTGCGCTTCAAGCATCGGCGCGGAACCCGTTTTCCGGCAGCGCCCGCCAGAGCGCGCGGGCATGGCCGGAGGTCAGAAAGCCGCCGTCGCCGCGGAACGCAGCTGCCGGTTCCAGCCCGCTCATCCGGCCCTCGTCGAGAATCGCGACCCGGTCGGCAAAGGGCAGCGCGGCTTTCAGGTCATGGGTGATCAAGAGCACCGCGCCGCCTGCCCCGGCATGGTCCCGCAACAGGCGCAGGACGGTGTCGCGGTTTTCCGGGTCCAGCCCGGCCGTGGGTTCGTCGGCGACCAGCAGATCCGGCGCGCCGGAGGCGGCCATGGCGAGCAGCACCCGGCGCGCCATGCCGCCCGAGAGCTGCGACGGGTAGTCCCTGCAGGGACCGGCGGCGGCGGTGCCCAACCTCCGGAGGCTCGTGGCTCTGCGCCTGGGCGCGGCCTTTTCGGGGCGCGGGTTCGGGACGTTTCCGTCCGCGGCTCCGGTGGAACGGCATTTCCGGCCCCGCCTGTCCGGCGTTCCGCAGGCCCCGTCGGCGGCGGTCTCGTGCTTCGGGACCGCTCCGATGCCGCGCATGGCCTTTCCGTGATTCCGTCTCCGGGCTGCCGGTGCCAATGCCAGCGCGGCAGGCTGGCGGGCATGTCCGGATGATCCCGGGCTCTTCCGGACGCTGATCGGCCCCCCGCCTGTGACGGCCTGTTCAGGCGCTCCCGCGCAGATCGCCGCCGCTTGCACGGGCTCCGGGCGTCGCTTCGGCCAAGGCGCCGGGGCAGCAGGGACATTTTCCGGCGATCTTCCGGTGCCCAAGGGTGCGCTTCGGCGGCAGGGGTGCCGGAAAGGCGAGCGGCGCTTCGCTGGGACGCCGCTGGCGAACCGCTGCGTCTTGCCTTTCCGGACGGTGCCCAGAGGTGGTTCTCTGGTTGCGGCTTTGTCAAGCGGAGGTCTGATCTGTCCTTCGGGGGTCATGGTTCTCTCCGAGGTCGGGCGTATGCGCGCCTCATGATGGCGTCCGGTGGCGGACCGTCTCAGATGTCGCGGGCTGGGTCCCCGCGGGCTGGGTCCCCGGTTGAAATCCGGTGCCCAAACCACCTCAGCGAGATCGATCATGCCCCCGTCCCGTCGGGACATCTTGGCCTGGCCGTCGCTCGGCCAAGTATTTCAACGTGTCTTCAGGCTGCAGCCTCCGCAGTCCATCGGAAGTCCGCGCCCGTTTTCCAGAGCGTCGGCATCAGCACGGCGATCTTGCGGGCGACGGCAACCCTGGCCCGCTTGGCGCCCTTGCGCGCGGCCAGCCGGAGCGCCCATGCCTTGAGCGGCGGGAACCGTTTCACCCGGCACATCAGCGACGTGGCGGCCTCGAACAGCAGGCTGCGCATCGCGGCATCCCCGCATTTCGATATGCGCCCCTGACAATCTGTCTCTCCGGACTGGTATCGGCGGGGGTGAGGCCGGGGAATGCGCCGATGCTTGCGGACCTGCCGAACCGGTCGGCCCTGTCCACGACGGCGGTGAAGTTGAGCGCGACAATCGCTCCGGCACCGGGAACGGTCATCAGGCGCCGGGCCGGCTCCGACCCCTTGGCGAGGTCGCGCAGGTCCTTGTCGATCGCGGCAACGGCCGAGCACAGCGTGGCGTGGACTGTCATGAAGCCGCAGGCCGATCACGCCGAAGACCGGTTCGCGGCTGGCGGCCTCCGCCAGCTGATCGCGGAACGATTGCCGGAGCCTGCCCTGGTGAATGCCGGTCATCCGGATGCGAGCGGTCTTCAGGATACCACGGACATGGCGTTCGGGATCATTGCGCAGACGGAGCAGCCGGTCGCGGGCCCCGATCAGCGTCCGGAGCCGGTCCGCATCAAGGCTGCGGACATGGACAGGCATGATCCAGCCGGTCCGTGCGAGCTGGGCCAGCCTCTCGGCATCGGCGGCATCGGATTTGTTCAGCCGCGCGGACAGGACCTTGTGGGCACCCCTCGCATCCACGCAGGTCACGGCCAGGCCCAGATCGCTCAGCGATCGCTGCAGCCAGATCGACAGCTGGCCGCTTTCGTGAATGGCGAGGACCGGTGCGATCCGCTTCCCTGCGAAAAACCTTGTCACGGCGGCAGGATCGCAGGCAACGGTCTTCCGGGCTTGGACGGCCCCGGTTTCGCCGACGACACAGATCGAGATTTCCTTGAGGGATACGTCGAGCCCGGCATAGTGCTTCATGGTCTTTCGCCTTCCGGCGGTTTCCATGTGTGGCTGAGGATATCTGACCTCGCTCGCCATCGGGGAGCGACCGCCGCAATCACACCATGTCCCGGCGCCGCGGGCGGTGCCGTCGTGGCCGGGAGTTGCCGCTGCAACGCCATGGAAAGCATCGTGCGAAGGGGGCGCCACTGGAAGGGGGGCGGGCGTCTGCTGCCAGCCGGCCTGCGGCGCCATGCGCATGGCCGCCTTGCGCAGGGGGAATGCGGTGCCGCTGCCGTCCGAAGGGCGCGCTGCCCGAAGGGGTGATTCGAATCGCTCCGGTCCGTCTGGCGCAGATGCCGAGCCGGACCGCGCGCGCGATGGCGGCGGGCCGGGCGGCCGTCAGCGGAAAAGGGCAGGTGCGGGGCGGCCGTCAGGCCAGCATGATCCCGGCGACCACGGCCATCAGGCCGAAGGCGGAAATCATCAATGCCGCGAAATTCAGCGTCACGATCTGCTTGAGCCGCGCGCGCAGCGCCGCGTCGTCGAGGCCCGCCGAACGGGCCTTCATTGCCATGACGATGCAGGCGATCAGCCCGCCGAGCCCGCAGAGCGATACTGCGGCTCCGATCCAGATAAGCGCTTCCATGCCCTTGCCCTACTTTGCCCCGTCCGCGAAGGCAAGCGGGCCTTGCATGGGCGCGGGCGAGCGCTTACGACGCGGGGCCTGAGATCAGGGGAGCCCCATGGATATCCAAGAAGACCAGAAAAGCGACCAGTTCCGCGTCACTGCGGCCGAGCTGCGCCAGTTTGTCGAACGCGTCGAGCGGCTCGAAGCCGAGAAGAAGGACATCGCGGAGCAGATCAAGGAAGTCATGGCCGAAGCCAAGGGGCGCGGCTACGACACCAAGGTCATGCGCAAGATCATCTCGCTGCGCAAGCGCGACCGCGACGACATCGCCGAGGAAGAGGCGGTGCTGGAACTCTACATGGAAGCGCTCGGCATGTCCTGAGCGCCTCCGGCCGGGGCCGCCCTGCGGCGGTCTCCGGCCCGATGATCGTCCTTCCGTAAAGACTTTCTTTGCGTTGGCCCGGTAGCACCGGAGCGGAGGCGTGCCTGCCGGGCGCGCCGCAATCCGTTTCCTGGTGGAGGCAGGCCCCGGCATGAAGGACGCAAGACAGCCCATCCGCGTTGCCATCGTCGACGACTCGGCCACGATCCGCCGTCTGGTCGGCCTCGAACTCGCCCGCCACCGCGACCTCGATCTGGTCGGCGAGGCCGAGCATCCCTACCAGGCGCGGGTGATGATCAAGACGATCAATCCCGATGTGCTGATCCTCGATATCGAGATGCCGCACATGAACGGGCTCGAATTCCTCGAAAAGATCATGCGGCTCAGGCCGATGCCGGTGCTGATGTTCTCGTCGCTGACCCGGCGCGGCGCGCAGGCCGCGGTGGAGGCGCTGTCGATCGGCGCCGTCGACTGCCTCGGCAAGACGCCGACGCTGTCGACCGACGGCACGCTGCAGCGGCTGCCCGGCCTGATCCGCATGGCCGCCGCGGCGCGGCTGGCGCAGCCGCGGATCCAGGATGCAGGCGCAGGCAACACGTTCAGCAACCGCAACCGCATCGTCCTGATCGGCTCCTCGACCGGAGGCGTCGATGCGCTGGAACAGGTGGTCGGCGGCTTTCCCGCGAACTGCCCGCCGACGCTGATCACCCAGCACATGCCGGCCGAATTCCTCAAGAGCTTCACCGCCCGGCTCAACACCATGGCTGCGCCCGAAGTGCGGCTGGCCTCAGACGGCGCGCCGCTGCGCGAGGGCGTGGTCTATGTCGCCCCGGGCGGTCCGCACCACCTGGCCATCGATGCCCGCGCGGGCCCGTGCTGCCGCCTCGACCCGCAGGACAAGGTCTCCGGACACCGGCCCTCGGTCGACGTGCTCTATGCCTCGGCCGTGCCGCTCGCGAAGCGCGTCGTCGCGGCGATCCTGACCGGCATGGGCTCGGACGGCGCGAAGGGCATGCTGGAACTGCGCCGCGGCGGGGCCCGCACCCTTGCCCAGGACGAGGACAGTTGCACCGTCTTCGGCATGCCCCGCGTCGCGCTGGAGAATGGCGGGGCAGAGCGTGCCGTGCCGCTCCGGCGGATCGCGCCCGCCATTCTGGACCTATGTACGCAACCCGGTCTGCAGACCGTCTGATCCAAGGAAGCGCCGATGACGGGACCCCGCACCCAGCACATAAATCAGGGGGAGTATGCCGTCGGCAGCGATGCCGAGCACATGATCACGACGTTGCTCGGCTCCTGCGTCGCGGTCTGCCTGCACGACCCGCGCAACCATGTCGGCGGCATGAACCACATCCTTCTGCCCGAGGAGACCGGCGGCGCGGCGACCGGGGCCAGCTTCGGGGTCAATGCGATGGAACTGCTGATCAACGGGCTGATCAAGATCGGTGCGGACCGCTCGCGGCTCGAGGCCAAGGTCTTCGGCGGCGGGCGCATGGTTGCGGGGCTTTCGGATATCGGCGCGCGCAACCGCGATTTCGTGATGCGGTTCCTGACGGCCGAGAAGATCACCTGCGTCGGCGAAAGCACCGGCGGCAATTCCGGACGCCGCATCCAGTTCTGGCCGCACAGCGGCAAGGCGCGCCAGAAATTCATGGATACCGTGATCAAGGAGGCGCCGGTCGTCGTCCCGAAGCCGAAGCCCAGCGACATCGAGTTGTTCTGACCCCGGTACCTGTGTCCTGCCAAGGCTCCGGCTGGCCCGAGTCCTCCTCCCGCGGGCACCGTGTTGTTCCTCGCGTGATGCGTTGGCCGGTCCGTATGGCATTGTTGTTGAAGTGGGCCTCAAGATGCGATGCCCTCTCCGTGGATTTGGCTCCGGCCGCGCGCGCGATCCCGGCGGCGCCGGGGCGTTGACGCGGTTCGCGACTTTGCGGCAAGCGTCCCCGGTCCGAGCGCAGCCGCGAATGACCCGGATGCGGAGTTCGGCGGTTCGGCTGCCGAGGTCCGTCGAGGCGATCCGCTCGCCGAAGGCTCTCGAGCACCGCATCCTTGCCCCGATCCTGCTCCGGACATGGCGGACCGACGATCGCTTGCAGCGCGAACCGGAACCGGGGCGCCAGTGGCGCCGCGAAAGTCCGGAGAACGCGGACGAGGCACCGGGGAGACCTAGGGATGTCGCTGCGGGCCGGGGCGGCAGGGCAGTCCGCCTTCCGGCAGCGGCCGTTCCTGCGGTTCCGGAGCCAGGTCATGGCTGCCGACGGTCCGAAGGCCTGCCCGAGCCCCTTGCCTCTGCGCGCCAGAAGCGCCTGGTGGAAGCGGTCCTTGGACCGGTGCCGCATTGGCTGGCGACGCGCCGGTGACGGTGCCGATCTTCTCTTCCGCCGGTATCCGGTCGAGAAGATCCGGGAAGGAGCGGGATCAGGAAACGATCCGGGCGCCGTTTCTCCGGCGAATGGGGCTGCCGCCCTCGCGGCCGGAGGTGACATCCACCGCCCGGATACCGTCTGCTGCCGTGTCCGTCGCAAGGTGGGTCTTGCAGCGCTGGCGGCGGCTGTGTGCCTTTGCCCCCGGATCCCGGACCGGGGCAGATATTCACACTGCGGCCATCTTGGCGGCCATGTCGATCCGTGTCGGCTCGGGCGTGCGATGTCCCATGATCGAGTGGCGGCGGCGGCGATTGCAGAAGATCGCAATGCAGTCGAACAGCGCCGCCTTGGCCCCGCGGCGGGACCGGAACCTGGTGCGGTGCACCAGCTCGGCCTTCAGCGATCCGAGGGCGCTCTCCATCGGCGCGGTCTGCGCCTTCGAATGATCCCCGGGGTTCCCCCGGATCATCCGATCCTCCGGTGGGGACCAGCTTGAACTCGAGGCAATCACCCTTGCGTCTCATCGAGGCAGCTGCCTTCCAGGCATCGGGAAGCTGCCGGCAATTGCCGCTGGCATATTGGATTCCGAGATCGGAGCGGCAGATCGGCCCCGGTGCCAGCTTCCGGTTCTGCAGCGCCATGCGCATCGCATCGACCGCGGGACTGCTCTTGAGCCGGTCCGGCGTGGACCCGCTGCCGGCAGGCAATTGCGTGCAGTCGCCGGGAAGGACCGGCGATTTCCATGGGCGCGTCCGCCATTGCCGCCCGGAGTTGCCCATCGCGGCGTCCCCGGTCCCGGCCCGATGGCTGAGCTGCCAGCCGGAACCGGGCAGCAGCCGCAGCGCCTCGGCGAGCATGGCGTAGCTGTCGAGCTTGTCGCCCTCGCGCATCATCGCGACCGTCACCAGATGCCCGGGGATCGGCGCGGGCGCGGCCTCGCGGAACGGCGCCGTGTCGATGAAGGGCGGCAGATGCGCGACCCGGATCGACGGGTCGGTCTCGAGCAGGCCCTTCATGTCGCGGCGGGTGAAGCAGATGTTGATCCGCGCGCCGCGCACGGCATCGAGCGCCCGCTCCTGGAAATCGGCCCAGCAGCCGACCGAGCGGCGGGCGGATTGCGAGGCCTCGACGGTGATCCACGGCACCCCGTGGCGGCGGCAGAGGCCGGGTCCGATCAGATCCGGGGACTTGTGGTAGGGATGGTAGGACACCCAGAGATCGGGCGCGCCCCCGGTGCTCCAGAGCGCATCGAGCCGCGCGCTCTCGCGCTTCGCGGCCTCCAGGTGCAGATGGTGGGTGTCGCTGTCGCCGGGGTCGCGCAGATAGGTCTGCAGCCCCGAGGCCAGCTCCACCTCGTGCCCGGCCATCGCGAGCGCCGCCATCAGGTTGCGCGCCACCTGGCGGTCGCCCGAGGGCGAGGGATGGTCCGGCGGCTTCATCGGCGCGTAGAAGGCGATGCGCCGCCGCGTCCTTGCGGGCTCGGGCTGGGTCATCTGGCCTCCGGCCTCCCTCGGGTCATGGGCTCCCCCCGCTCCGGATCAGGCGAGGACGAGATTGTCCCCGTCCGCCCCGGAACGCCGGCAGACATTGCGGGTGTCGACGACCAGCTGCGCATCCTCGAGCAGCCCGGCATAGTCGACGCAGTCATGGTCGGTCACGATCAGGCAGGCATCGTATTGCCCGGCCAGCCCCCGCGCCCAGGGCACGCTGCTGCGACCGGCAAGCTGCGGATGCTCGCGGGTCCGCGGGATGCCGGGCACATGCGGATCGTGGTAGTCGACCACGGCGCCGCGCGCCTCGAGCAGCACCATGATCTTCAGCGCCGAGCTCTCGCGCATGTCGTCGACATTCTTCTTGTAGGCCGCGCCCAGCACGAGGATGCGCGCACCGTTGAGTCCCTTGTTCAGGCGCTGGTCCATGGCCAGGGCCATCCGGTTGACCACGCGGTGCGGCATCGAGGAATTGATCTCGCCGGCCAGCTCGATGAACCGGGTGCGCATGTCGAATTCCCGGGCCTTCCAGCTCAGGTAGAACGGGTCGATCGGAATGCAGTGGCCGCCGAGCCCCGGGCCCGGGTAGAAGGGCATGAAGCCGAAGGGCTTTGTCTTGGCCGCTTCGATCACCTCCCAGATGTCCACGTCCATCGGTTCGAAAATCGTCTTCAGCTCGTTCATCAGCGCGATATTGACCGAGCGGAAGATGTTCTCGGTCAGCTTGGTCGCCTCCGCGGCCCGCGTGCTGGAGGTCGGCACGACCTGCTCGACCACCGCGGCATAGAAGGCCGTGGCAGCCGCGCGCGAGGCGGCGTCGTCGGCCCCCACCACCTTGGGGATCGAGGCCGTGGTGAAGGCGGCATTGCCCGGATCCTCGCGCTCGGGCGAGAAGGCGAGGAAGAAATCCGTGCCGCAGGCCAGCCCGGAGGCCTCGAGGATCGGGCGCACCACCTCGTCGGTGGTGCCGGGATAGGAGGTGCTTTCGAGCACCACGAGCTGTCCCGGCCGCAACGTCTCGGCGATCGCCCTGGCGGTGTTCCGCACGAAGGACAGGTCGGGCTCCTGGTGGCGCGACAGCGGGGTCGGCACGCAGATCACCAGGATGTCGGGCTCGGACAGGCGGGCGAAATCGCAGGTGGCCGTGAACCGCCCGCTGCCGGTGGCGGCGGCGAGATCGGCCGAGGCGATATGCTTCAGGTAGCTGTCGCCGGCGGCGATGCGGCGCGGCTTCTCCTCGTCGATGTCGAATCCGAGGACGGCCAGGCCCCGCGCCGCCGCAGCCAGGCAGAGCGGCAAACCGACATAGCCAAGTCCGACAACGCCCATGACGGCTTCACGGGAGTCAAGTTTCGCAATCAGCGCGTCGCTCAGGCTTTCGGACATCCGGAATACTCTTGTCAGCCCTTCCTCGGCGGGAAGTCGTTGCCGGCCTAACACAATTTTCCGGGTTGGACAGCCTCATTGCGGCCCGCCCCCGCGACGCCGGCGCCGCGAGGCGCATTCCCCGGGTCCCGGAGCCTGCCAGGCTGGGCCCGCGGCGGGGCCCGGAGGCCCCCAAGGCCCGCAGCGGTTTTGCGGCGGCCCGGGCCGGGCACGCCGCGTTCCGGACCGTGCGGAGGCGCCGGGAGGTCCGGCGCTTCCGGGTGCGCGGTCAGAACAGGAAGTCGCTCTGGTCGAGATCGCCGATGTGGAAGTCTTCGAGTGTGAGGACATTGCCCGCGCCGAAATCGATCACCGTGTCGCCGCCCTGCTGGAGCGCGATCGCAAGGATGGCGCTCCATCCGCCGTGGCCTGCAAGCTGGAGGTCGATCACGTCGGTGCCGTTCTCGAAATCGGTGACCGTGTCCTGGCCGTCGGCGAAGACGAAGGTATCCGCGCCGAGGCCGCCGGCCATCACGTCATTGCCCTCGCCCCCGTCGAGCAGGTCATCCCCGGCGCCGCCGATCAGCAGGTCGTCGCCCGCGCCGCCATCGGCCTTCAGCGCGATCGAACCCGCCTCCAGCGCGCCGCCGTCGATGGTGTCGTCGCCGCCGAGGCCGTCGACCTCCAGCACCAGCGGGTCGGCGGCAATGCCGATCGCGTCGAGGATGCGCGCGGCGGCGACCGGGCCGATGCCGGGGATCAGCTGCAGCACGCGGAACCCCGCCACGCGGTCGCGCGGGTTGCGGGCGAAGCGCAGCACCGACATCAGGTCCTTCACATGCGCGGTGTCGAGGAATTTCAGCCCGCCGAATTTCACGTAGGGGATGTTGCGGCGGGTCAGTTCGGCCTCGAGCTGCAGCGAATGCGAGGCGGTGCGGAACAGCACCGCCTGGTCCTTCAGCCGCAGGCTTTCCTCGCGCGCCGCCAGCACGTCCGAGGCGACCATCCGCGCCTGCTCGGCCTCGCCCGCGACCGTGACCAGCCGCGGCAGCTCGGCAGAGTCCCGGCTGGTCCAGAGCGTCTTGGCATGGCCTTCGCGCGCCAGCCCGATGACTGCGTTGGCGGCGTCGAGGATCGGCCGGGTCGAGCGGTAGTTGCGCTCCAGCGCGATCACCTCGGCAGGCGGATCGTAGGCGGCGGGGAAATCGAGGATGTTGCGGACGGTGGCGGCGCGGAAGGCATAGATCGACTGGGCGTCGTCGCCGACCACGGTCAGGCCGCGCCCGTCGGGCTTCAGCGCGGCGAGGATCCGCGCCTGCAGCCGGTTGGTGTCCTGGTATTCGTCGATCAGGACATGATCCCAGGCGGCGCCGAGATGCGCGGCGAAATCCGGGTCCGACATGACCTGCGCCCAGGCCAGCAGCAGGTCGTCGTAGTCGAGCACGTTCTGTTCCTGCTTGGCGCGGACATAGGCGGCGAAGAGGCGCTTCAGCTCGTCCTGCCACATCGTGCACCAGGGAAAGCGGTCGCGCAGCACCTCGCCGAGCGGCTCGCCCGCATTGACCGCCCGCGAATAGATCGCGAGGCAGGTGCCCTTGGCCGGAAAGCGCGTCTCGGACTTCGAGAAGCCGAGCGCGTGGCGGCAGAGATTCATCAGATCCGCGCTGTCCTCGCGGTCATGGATGGTGAAATCCGGATCGAGGCCGATCGCCTGGGCCTGCTCGCGCAGGAGCCGCGCGCCGATGCCGTGGAAGGTCCCCGCCCAGGTCAGCGCCGCCGCGCCGATGCCGTGGCCCAGTGCTTCTTCGGTAATCCGCTCGACGCGCCGTGCCAGCTCGGCGGCCGCGCGGCGCGAAAATGTCATCAGCAGGATGCGCTGCGGATCGGCGCCGTTGACCAGCAGATGCGCCACCCGGTGCGCCAGGGTCGCGGTCTTGCCGGTGCCGGCCCCCGCGATCACCAGCAGGGGCGGTGCGACCTGGCCGGGGGCCACGCCGAATTCCGCCGCGCGGCGCTGCTCGGCGTTCAGCTTGTCCAGATAGCCCGGCCGCGCCGCGGCCTCTCCGATCGCCTGCTCCATGATCTGCCCCTGCCTCGTCTGCCTCGCCTCCAGCATAGGGCAGTCGGAACATAAAGGGAACTTATTCGGGGCCGCATCACGTCGGGAAGTCGTACCGGTATTCCTTGCGCAGCCAGGGGCTGCCGAAGACCGGGCTCCGCCGCCGGTCGGCCAGCCCGGCCTCGTAGAGCGTGTCGAGGAAATCGCCGATCCGGCTTTCGGAGGGCAGGGTTTCCAGCACGGTGGCTTCGTTGCGGGCGGTCTTCATCAGCTTGCGCAGCGCGCCGGGGGTGACGTATTTGGTGCCGCGCTGCATCAGCGCGATGGCGACGGCGCGGGCGGCCTCGAACTGGGCCTGCGACCCGCCCTTGTCGAGCAGCCGCGCCTTGCGCAGCACGTGGTCGAGATCGGTGTTCCGGTAGAGCCCGCGCAGCAGCAATTCGCTGAGCACCGTGCCCTCGACCGTGCCGATGATGCCGCCGCGCCAGACCGGGATCCACAGCCATTTGCCCAGCGTCCGCGCCGTGGCGTTCAGTGGCGTCAGGTCGATCACCCGGTTGACCACCTTGGTCAGCCGCGAGTTCCCCTGCGCGAAGATCGGCTTCAGCGCCTTGTCGCCGATGCCGGGCCAGGCGGGGTCGGGAATGTCCGGCATCGGGCCGGGGTCGATGATCGCTTGGGCGCTGCCGCCGCCCATCACCGGGTTCGACGGATCGAGGGTGAAGTGCTTTTCGAGGAAGCGCTTGCAGTTGCGCTGGCCGAGCAGGAAGTCGTGCTTGCGGAAGCTCTCGTCGAGGAAGCCGCCGAAGCCGTTGAGCGAGCCGCAGGCCATGGCATTGCCGCCGGTCAGATAGGTGTCCTCCGCGACCTTGCGCACCGGCGAGATGATGAAGCGAGAATGGATGCCGCTGTCGGAGGCCAGGAGCAGCTCGGTCGGCTTGAACCGCGCCTGGGCGATGACCACCGACAGGAGCTTCGAGCCGATCGCCAGGAGCCCCGAGAGCTTGGTCGCCGCCTCGGGCTGGAGCGGCATGTATTTCTCCATGTCGGGGAAGGGGTCGATCATGATCACCGCGCGGTTGGCGTCTTGGCGGCCGCGCGGGTTCTCGCGCAGCTGGTTGGGTTTCGCGCCGCGCTTGCGGATGGCGAAGCGGGCATATTCGAAGGGCTCGTTGTTGATCGTGCCGCCATCGACCGCGACATAGGGGGCGGGGCTGTCCGGGGCGACGTCCTCGGGAAAGATCCGCGGGATGTCGCTGCCTTCGGTGATGTCCACGGGCAGCGCGCCGCCGCGCCGCGGCTGGGTGTCCGAGCGGGCGCCCAGCTCGGCCGCGGCCGACAGGATGTAGCGCGCGGGCAGGGCGAAGGGGAAGGCGCCGGTGGCGATCGAGGCGACGGTGAATTTCTTCCACTCGCCGGCATAGTCCTTGTCGCTGAACGGGATCCGCCCGCCGACCGAGCTTTCCGGATCGAGCGCGATGCCGACATCGTCCCAGTCCTCGAGCCAGGGCGAAGACAGCGCGATCCCCGCGCCGAGCCGCGGGATGCGGAAATGGCGGACCAGCGAATGCTGGGTCATGTTGAAGTTCTGCTCGCCGCCGAAGCCGATCTGGTTGCTGACCCCGTTCATCGCGGTGGTGGTCAGGAACAGGTCAAGCTCGCCCGACATGAAGCTGTAGCCGGCGGTCTCCGCGGTCCAGGAGCTGATGCCGTCGATCGCCCCGGTGGCGACGGCATCGAGATAGCTGCCGTTGAGCAGCGACAGCAGCGGCAGGTCGGCTTCGGGCGCCAGCGAGGTGCGGTCGATCAGCACCGGCGGGGTCTTGCCCAGGTCGTCCTCGGCCAGCAGGCCGGTGCCCTGGCCGTAGAAGCGCAGCTGCCGCACCCAGACCTCGTAGACCGGGCCCAGCACATAGCCGAAGCTCGCCGTGCCGTCGCCGGTGACCGGGACGGTGTCGGTCTTCGGGCTGTCCCAGGCGTCGCTGTCTTCGCCCCCGGCATCGAGCAGGCTCGCGACGATCAGGCCGGCGGTGGTGCCCCCGGCCGAGGTGCCGCTGATCGCCTTGACCATCACCTTGTGGCGCGGCCCGCCTTCGGTGCCGACGCGGCGGTTATGGGCACGCATCGCGCGGAACAGGTAGTCCACGACCCCGGCGGTATAGGCGCCCGCCGAGATGGCGCCGGCCATCGCCAGGCCGATCACGAAGACCGGGGTGTCGCCGTCGAAATCGGGCGGGATGTCGGGGAGAGCGTCTTGCGGCATGGCTCCGGGTCCTTCCGGGAAATGCGGGTCTGGAAATGCGCTCGGAAACGGCAGCGCCCCGGAGGAATCCGGGGCGGCGGGCACTCGCAATGACCTTACGTTAGGACCGGTTCCCGCCCCGCGCAAGCGCCATCGGCGGCGCGGGCGGGGCGGGGCAGGGGGTCAGCCGGGCAGGACGGCCTCGGCTTCGATCTCGACCTTGTAGGGGCCGATCAGGCGCGCGACTTCGAGGAGCGTGTTGGCCGGGCAGATGCTGCCGAAGACGCGGCCATGGGCGCGGGAGACGGCCTCGCAATCGGCGGCGTCGGTCAGGTAGACGCGGGTGCGCACGACATGCTCGGGGCCGCCGCCATGGGTGCGGATCGCGGCGAGGATCTTGTCGAGCACATAGGTGGTCTGGGCGCCGGCATTGCCGGGCGCAACGGCGTGGTCCTGGCCATGGGTCGCGGTGGTGCCCGACACGAGGATGCGGTTGCCGACGCGGATCGCCCGGCAATAGCCCGCGACGGGTTCCCAGGCCGAGCCGGTGAAGACCCGCGCGCGGTCCGGCAGCGCCGCGTCGGGCGTCGCCGGATGCACCGGCGGGATCGCGTCGAGATGGTGCGACAGGTCGCCCGAGGCAGTCAGGAAGGGCGGCTTGCGGTATTCGTCGCCGCAATCGCCGGGGACCGGGGCCATCTTCGCGAAGACGGCCTCCAGCGCCGCGTGGTCGCCGGCATCCAGCGCGAAGCCGAAGACATTGAGGTTGTCGGCACGGTGCTCGGCCTCGGTGATCCGTGCGCCGATGATGGTGGCGGCGACGGCGCCATGCTCCAGCACCCAGCGGCTGGCGACATTCGACAGCGACACGCCGTGCTTCTCCGCGATCCCGTGGGCCGTGGCCAGCAGCTCCTGGAAGACGTCCCAGCCGCCCGCGGCGTCGATGAAGCGCTTGTACTTCATCCGGCTCCAGTCGGGAATCTCCGCGGGTTCGGCCTTGCCCAGCCAGCGCTCCGACAGGAAGCCGCCGGAGAGCGTGCCATAGGCCAGCAGCTTCACGCCGGTCCGCGCGCAAAGCTCCGAAAGGGCCCCGGCGGCGCGGCGGTCCACCAGCGAGAAGCTCACCTGGTTGGAGACGATGCCGATGCCTTCCTCCAGCGCGATCTCCAGATGCGCCGCGTCGAAATTGGTGACGCCGATGGCGCCGATCAGCCCCTCTTCGCGCAGCTTCTCCATCTCGTGCAGCGCGTCGAGCCAGCGCGGATCCTCGAAGCTCCACCAGTGGAATTGCAGGAGATCGACCTTCTCCGCGCGCAGCCGGTCCAGCCGCTCCTGCACGCCCGCCCGGACGATGTCGGGCGTCATCGGGCCGGGTTCCGGGCACCATTTGGTGAAGGCGCGCACCGGGCTGCCTTCGGGCTGGCGCGAGATCAGCTCGCCGGTGATCAGCTCTGCCGAGCCGTAATGGTCCGCCATGTCGAAGCTGTCGAAGCCCGCGGCGGCATAGGCGGCCAGCTTGTCCGCGGCCGCCACAGGGTCGAGCGTGGCGCCGTCCTTCTCAAGATCCGCGACCTGCCAGAGGCCGCAGACGAGGCGGGAGATCTCGAGGCCGGGGGCCAGCGCGAAGCGGTCGGGCATGTCAGGCATTGGTCTTCTGTCCTTGGGAAATCTTTGCAGTGTCGCGGCGGGCGGCGCGGCGCAGCGGCGCGCGCAGCGTCCCGGCCTCGCCGAGCAGGGACGAAGGGTGGCTCTACCTGGCGGCAGTCAAGGACATGNTGGTCCGCGCCAGCGGATCGGATGATCCGGGGGATTATCCGAAGGCGCAGAACGCCCCAATGGAGAGCTTCTTCGGCTCCTTGAAGACCGAGCTCGTCCACCGCACCAGGTTCCGGTCCCGCCGCGAGGCCAAAGCGGCGCTGTTCGAGTACATCGCCATCTTCTACAACCGGCAGCGCCGCCACTCCAGCATCGGATATCGCACGCCCGAGCAGGCGAGGATCGACATGGCCGCCGCGATGGCCGCATAGTGAATATCACCCCAGTCAGGGATCCGGGGGCAAGGTCAGCCGGACTTCGAACCCGATCGAGAGCACGTTTGCCACCGTCCGGCACCGGACGAAACGCACCAAGGGCTGCCTCAGCCGCAAGACCGGGCTCGCGATGGCCTTCCGCCTGATGATGTCGGCGCAGAAGCAATGGCGGAAGCTAGACGGCCGGAACCGCCTGCCGGAGATCATAAGCGGGGTTGAGTTCCGCGACGGCGTCTGCCACCTTCAAGCTGCCGCCTGATCAAGCGTCACCAACTTTCACGTATACCTCGTTTCGGCGCATATCTCCGCTGCGCGATGTCGGCGGGACATGCATCAAAGTGCAGCAGATCGGCCTCCGGCAAACTCGGTGCGTGCTGGACGTTGAGAGGCGTCTTCTGTCGTTTTTTTGCTTTCGCCCCGACGGCCCCGGCCGCCGCGAAGCTCGACGCCCCGGCGCCGCAGCCGATGTCGAGCACGCGCATCCCCGGACGCGGCGCGGCCTCGGCCAGCAGAAGATCCGTCACCCTTCCATGCAGCAGGTCGAGATCGGGCTGGAACTCCACCCAGCGCTGGCCCGGTCCCTTGTTCCAGAAGGCTTCCTGTTCGTCATTCGCATGGCTCATCGGCATACTCCCTCGCCGGGACGCTAGCGGCGGGGAGGCCCCGGGTCGAGGCCCGGGGCGGGATTTTCCTGCTGCCTCAAGGGCAGGCAAAGATGCCGAAATTTTCCGCCGCCCTGCCGCCCCCCGCCCGAGCGCCGCAGCGTCCCGCCAGCAAATGCAGGGTCCCCGCCGCGCCTTCGGTTTTTCCGATCCGATGCGGAGCGAAAACCTTCTGGCGGCCGCTGCCCCGCCGCGTCTCGCTGGCCGCGAACAAACCGGAGGCGGACATGGCAGCGGATACCTATGACTACATCATCATCGGCGCGGGCTCGGCGGGCTGCGTGCTGGCCAACCGCCTGTCGGCCGGATCGGCCACGGTCTGCGTGATCGAGGGCGGCGGAGCCGAAAGCGCGCCGAACGTGCAGGTCCCGGCCGGCATCCTGTCGCTCTACGGCAATCCGAAATACGACTACGCCTATGTCGGCACGCCGCAGCCGGAACTCGGCAACCGCCGCATCCCGGTGAACCGCGGCAAGGCGCTCGGCGGCTCCTCGACGATCAACTCGATGGTCTTCATCCGCGGCGCCTGCTCCGACTATGACGAATGGGCGGAACTGGGCTGCGGCGGCTGGGCCTGGGACGACGTGCTGCCGGTCTTCAAATCGCTCGAGAGGAACATGATCGGCCAGTCGCCGGACTGGCACGGGCAGGAGGGCGAGCTCTGCGTGAACCGCGCCCGCGACCCGAACCCGGTCTCGCGCATGTTCGTCAAGGCAGGCCGCGCCATGGGCCTCCCGGAGAACGACGATTTCAACGCGGGCACGCAGGAGGGCCTCGGCATCTATGACGTGACCCAGAAGGACGGCAAGCGCTGGTCCTCCTACCGCGCCTTCCTGAAGCCGGTGGAGGACCGCCCGAACCTGACGGTCATCTCCGGCACCGAAACCCGGCGGCTGATCCTCGAGGGCAAGCGGGTCGCCGGCGTGGCCGTCTCCGGCCCCGAGGGCGAGCGGGAGATCCGCGCCGGGAAAGAGGTCATCCTCTCGGCCGGGGCGATCGGCTCGCCCGCGCTGATGATGCGTTCCGGCATCGGGCCTGCCGAAATGCTGAAGGCCGCTGGCGTCGAGGTCGTCCATGACCTGCCGGGCGTCGGGCAGAACCTGCGCGACCATGTCGACGGCATGATCACGGTCCGCTCCGACTCGATCGTCACGCTGGGGCTTTCCGTCGGCAACCTGCCCTCGATGATCGCCGCGCCGTTCCAGTGGCTCGCCGCGCGCAAGGGGATGCTGAGCACCAACTATGTCGAGGCCGGCGGCTTCGCGCGGACGAAATATGCGGGCCAGGAACCGGACATCCAGTTCCACTTCGTCCCCGGCTACCGCAGCCATCGCGGGCGGCTGGTCGAATACGGCCATGGCTATGCCATCCATACCTGCGTGCTGCGGCCGAAATCCGTGGGCGAGATCCGTCTGGCGCCGGGCGGCGCCGCCGAGATCGACCACCGCTTCTTCACCGCACCCGAGGATGCCGCCACGCTGGTCGAGGGCATCAAGGTGGCCCGCAGCATCCTCGCCGACCCGGCCTTCGAACCGGTCCGCGGCCCCGAGATCCTGCCCGGCCCCGACGTGCAGACCGATGACGAGATCCTCGCCTATCTGCGCGCCGAGGCGCTGACCGTCTATCACCCGGTCGGCACCTGCAAGATGGGCACCGATCCGATGGCAGTGATCGACCCGCAGCAGATGAAGGTCACGGGCATCGAGGGGCTGCGCATTGCCGATGCCTCGGTCATGCCGACGCTGATCGGCGGCAATACCAATGTGCCCAGCATGATGATCGGCGAGCGCTGTGCCCGCGCGATCCTTGCAGCTTAGGGCAGGACTAACCAAAGATGACAGAGCTTTTGCTTTTCCCGAAGCTCCCGCTCGGGCAGCAGAGGGGACAACAGGAACTCCCCGGAAAAGGACAGGAACATGGCCGTTGAGAAGACAGAGGTGCTGGTGGTCGGGGCCGGACAGGCCGGCATCGCGATGAGCGAGCATCTCGGCCGGATGGGCGTCTCCCATCTGGTGCTGGAGCGCGCCCGCATCGCCGAGCGCTGGCGCTCGGAGCGCTGGGATTCGCTCGTGGCCAACGGGCCGGCCTGGCATGACCGCTTTCCGGGGCTCGACTTCGAGGGCGAGAATCCCGACGCCTTCGTCGGCAAGGAAGCGATCGCCGACTATTTCGTCCGCTATGCCGAGATGCTGAAGGCGCCGGTGCGCTGCGGCGTCGAGGTGGGCCAGGTCACCCGGCTGGAGGGCCGCCCGGGCTTCCGCGTCGAGACCTCCGACGGCGTGATCGAGGCGCAGAACGTCGTCGCCGCCACCGGCCCGTTCCAGAAGCCGGTGATCCCCGCGATCGTGCCGGAAGAGGCCGGCGTGGTGCAGATGCACTCCACCGGCTACCGCAACCCGGGCCAGCTGCCCGAAGGCGCGGTTCTGGTGGTCGGCGCCGGCGCCTCGGGCGCGCAGATCGCCCAGGAGCTGATGGAGGCCGGCCGCAAGGTGTTCCTGGCCGTCGGGCCGCATGACCGCCCGCCGCGGCGCTACCGCGACCGGGATTTCGTCTGGTGGCTGGGCGTGCTGAACAAGTGGGACATGGAGACCACGCCGGGCGCCGAGCATGTCACCTTCGCGGTTTCGGGCGTGCATGGCGGCCAGACGGTCGATTTCCGCCGTCTCGCCAATGACGGCATCACGCTTCTGGGCAAGGCCGACCGCTACGAGAACGGCACGCTCGGCTTCACCCCGGATCTGGCCGAGAACCTCGCCCATGGCGACCGCAACTACCTGGCGGTGCTGAAGGAAGCCGACGACTTCGTCGCCCGCAACGGGCTCGACCTGCCGGAGGAGCCGGAGGCGCACCGCATCCTGCCCGACCCGGACTGCGTCACCGACCCGATCCTGTCGCTGGATCTGGCCGCCGAAGGCATCGGCTCGATCATCTGGGCGACCGGCTTCACCCAGGATTACAGCTGGCTGCCCGAGGGCGCGCATGACGGCGCGGGCCGCCCGCGCCATTCGCGCGGCGTCTCGGTGTCGGAACCCGGCATCTATTTCCTCGGCCTGCCCTGGCAGACGCGGCGCGGCTCGTCCTTCATCTGGGGCGTCTGGCACGATGCCGCGGCGATCGCCGGCCACATTGCCATGCAGCGCGCCTATCTCGCCCATGAACCGGCCCATGCGCCGGAAACCGAAACCGCCTGACACACGCCCCGGAGACCCCAAGTGGCCCATACCCGCATCCGTCCGTTCAACACCAAGGACACCTATCCCGAGCAGAAGCTCGACAATGATCTTGCCCAAGCGGTGGTCGCGCGCGGCACCACGATCTTCCTGCGCGGCCAGTGCCCGCAGGATCTGGACACCGCCGAGAACATCGCCAGCAACGATCCGGTCGAGCAGACCCACAAGGTGATGCAGAACATCCGCCAGCTGGTCGAGGAATCCGGCGGCCAGATGGAGCATGTCTGCAAGCTGGTCGTCTATCTCACCGACGTGCGCCACCGCGAGGCGGTCTACCGCACCATGGGCGAGTACATCAAAGGCGTGCACCCGGTCTGCACCGGCCTCGTCGTGGTGGCGCTGGCGCGTCCCGAATGGCTGGTGGAAATCGACGCCACCGCCGTGATCCCGGACTGAACGAAAGGCAGGGCATGACCTTTTCCATCGTGGCGCGCTGCGCCGAAACCGGACAGTTCGGGGTGGCGATCTCGTCGTCTTCCCCGGCCGTCGGCGCGCGCTGCGCCTTCGCCCGCGCGGGCACCGGCGCAGCCGCCTCGCAGAACGTGACCAACCCCGCGCTCGGCCCCTTCGTCCTCGACCGGCTGGCCGAGGGCATGACCGCTTGCTCCGGCACGCGGCTGCGGCATCCGGCCCGCCGATCCTGCACGGGGCCGCCGGTGCGCCCTGTCCCCCGCCGGCGGAGGATCCTGCACCGCCCGATCGCCGCAATCCCGGCCTCGCGGACGGAAGAGACATCGGCTGATCCCTGGATTGCGCAGCAGCCTGGCTCGAGACATTCCGCCTCCGGCCCGCACTCGGCTTCGGCCTGATCAGCGTGCGGGCGCGTTTCCGGCTTTCCAGCCGGAGAAAGGCTCCGGCTCGGCCGGGCACCGCGCCCCGCGGCCTGCAGTGTCACCGCTTCGGAGCTTGGCGGCGCAGATGCGGAACGGGAGCGGCGGCACCACATGGCAGGGCACGCACGGGGCCATCCCGGCAGGAGCCGGAAGAGCGAAGATCCGGCAAGGCGGCCGGACGCGGTAGAGGGGCCCCGTCCCCTTGGGCATCCGGACCCGCCCGCCATCCTTCCGCGAAGCCCGACGGCAGCCCCGGCGTCCTGTGCATGTCCAGTCCAGACGCGGAATCCGGCGGACCCGCCCCCAGCTCGGGCACCGCTCCGGCGGCGAGCCGGATTGACGGACGGGATGGCCTGCGCTGCCGCGGCCGAAATGCGGGCCGGCCCTTGCGGCCCCCGGGAAAGGTACACGGCATCGCCGCCCCTAGCCCAGCACGGTCAGTTCCGGCACGCGCTCCTTGAGAATCCGGCAGATCAGCCGGAAAAGCAGCAGGAACTCGTCCTGGCGGGAGGTGCCGCGGCGCCAGACCATGCCGATGGTGCGAGTGGGTTCGGGGCTGCGGAACCGGCGGGCGACCACGATGTCCTGCGGCTCCACCTCCGAGCGGATGTAGAGCGCGGGCATCAGCGACAGCCCCATGCCCATCGCCACCATCTGGCGCAGCGTGTCGAGACTGGTGCCTTCGTAATTCTTCAGGAGCGTCGCGCCATGGTCGCGGGCCACCGCCTGGACCAGTTCCTGCAGCCGGTGCGCCGCCGACAGCGACAGGATCGTCTCGCCCCGCAGCATGCCCGGCCCGATCACGGTTTCCGCCGCCAGCGGATGGTCCCAGGGCATCACCAGCCCGATCGTCTCGCGGCAGAGCGACAGCGTCTCGAACTCGGCGCTGCGCACCGGCAGCGGGAAGAACAGGAGGTCCAGCGTCGAGTCCTGGAGATCCCGCAGAAGTTGATCCGGCAGGCCCTCGTGGATGTAGAACCCGAGCTTGGGATAGGCTTCGTGCAGGCTCGGGATCACGTGCGGCAGCAGGTAGGAGCCGGTCGACTGGACCACCCCGACCCGGATCGCGGAGCCCAGGACATCCTGTCCGCTTTGCGCGACAAATCTGATTTCCTCTATTTCCCCCAATACCTTGCGGCTGCGCTCGACGATCTCTCTGCCCGCGGGGGTCAAAGCTGCGCCCGAGCGGCTGCGGTCGAGCAGCCGGGTCCCGAGCCGCAGCTCGAGGTCTTTCAACTGCGCGCTGAGCGTGGGCTGGGTGACGCCGCAGCGCTCGGCGGCGCGGCGGAAATGCAGGGTGTCGGCAATGGCGACGAGATACCGGAGCTGGCGCAGGGTGGGCATGGCACCTTATAGACAAAGTCTATCAAAGCTTCGACCAAATTCGATTAGAATAAATCAAGCCGGGCCCCACGTCCTTCACGACAGCAACGGGAGCATGGGCATGGGCGCGTTCCGCAACATACTGGTCATCTGCGACGAGGAGAGCAGCTGCGAGCATGCCTTCGACCGGGTCTGCGGATTGGGGCAGCGCGACGGTGCGCGGGTGACCCTCGCCGACGTGATCGACGGCAGCCCCGGCGACCTCTCCGGCCTGCTGCGCCGCCTGGCCGGGGCGGAGGGGACCGGCGACGGGATCGCCGAAGCCTGCCCTGGCCGGGCTGGCCTTCGGCCTGCTGGCGCTGCGGCGCGGCGGGGTGGCGGACGCGGTGCAGTCGCATGCCGCGGCCAATGCGGTGATTGCCGCCGCCGCCGTCCTCTCGGGGGCTTGGCACCTGATCTGAGCCTGTCCGGAGCGCGGGGTTTTTCGGCGAACCGGCGGTTCGGCGGGAGCTTGGCGCGGCGCGAAGTGCAACAAAATGCTGCACCTGCGAAATTCCACCGGACACATTCGCGAAACTGACGCAATCTCCCCCTAGCCAAATCGGTACCGGAACCGACGCAATCTGTCCGGGGGGAGAGGAATGAAGACAGCGATAACCCCAGCCCGTGCCGCGGAGATGATCCCGGACGGCGCGAGCCTCCTGATCGGGGGCTTCATGGGCGTGGGAACGCCGAACCGCCTGATCGACGCGCTGGTCGCGGTCGGCCGCAAGGACCTGACGGTCATCGCCAACGACACCGCCAAGCCCGGGGTCGGCATCGGCAAGCTGATCAGCGCGGGCGCGGTCAGCCATGTCGTCGCTTCGCATATCGGGCTGAACCCCGAGACCCAGGCCAAGATGATCTCGGGCGAGCTGACGGTGGAGCTGGTGCCGCAGGGCACGCTGGTCGAGCGCATCCGCGCGGGCGGCGTCGGCCTCGGGGGCGTACTGACGCCCACCGGCGTCGGAACCCCCGTCGAGGAGGGCAAGGACAAGATCGAGATCGACGGCACCACCTATCTGCTGGAACGGCCGATCAAGGCGGATTTCGCGCTGATCGCCGCCAAGCAATGCGATTACGTGGGCAATCTCGAATACACGCTGACCGCGCATAACTTCAATCCGGTGATGGCGCTGGCGGGCCGCAAGGTGATCGCCGAGCCCGACCACATCCTGCCGATCGGGGCGATCCCGCCCGATGCGGTGAAGACGCCCGGCGTGCTGGTCCACTACATTCTCGAGAGGAAGCACTGATGGACGCCAAGGAACGCATTGCGCGCCGCGTGGCGCTCGAGGTCGAGGAAGGCACGCTGGTCAATCTGGGCATCGGCCTGCCGTCGCTGGTGGCGAATTACCTGCCCGCCGACGTGCATGTCTATTTCCAGGCCGAAAACGGGGTCATCGGCCTCGGCGCGCGGCCGCCCGAGGGGATGGAGGACCGCGACCTGACCGATGCGGGCGGCGGCTTCGTCACGGCGGTGCCGGGCGCGGCCTCGATCGACAGCGCGATGAGCTTCGGCCTGATCCGCGGCGGGCATCTCGACATGACGGTGCTGGGCGGGCTGCAGGTCGACGAGCGCGGCTATCTGGCGAACTGGATGGTGCCGGGCAAGATGGTGCCGGGCATGGGCGGCGCGATGGATCTGGTGCAGGGCGCGCGCAAGGTGGTCGTGGCGATGGTCCATGCCGCCAAGGGCAGCCCCAAGATCGTGCCGGAATGCACGCTGCCGCTGACCGCGATGCGCCGCGTCAGCCTGATCGTGACCGAGATGTGCGTGATCGAGCCGACCGAGGCGGGCCTTGTGCTGCGCGAGCTGGCCGAGGGCGTCAGCGTCGAGGATGTCCGCGCGGTGACCTCGGCGGCGCTGATCCTCGAGGGCGAGCCTAAGGTGATGCCGCTGGCATGACGCAGACGGCCGGAACACTGGATCTCAGCCGGGCGCTGGTCTTCGCCTCGCGCGCCCATGCCAACCAGCGGCGCAAGGGCGCGGCGCAGGAGCCCTATGTCAACCACTTGATCGAGGTCATGGACCTGGTCGCGCGGACGACAGATGCAGCCGATGTCGAATTGATGATCGCTGCGCTGATGCATGACGTGCTCGAAGATACGCCCGTGACCGCCGCCGAGCTTGCCGCCGCCTTCGGCGCGCGGGTGGCGCGGATCGTGCGGGATTGCTCGGACGACATGAGCCTTCCCAAGTCCCAGCGGCGCGAGAACCGCATCGCCGCGATGCCGGGCAAGCCGGCCGACTCGCGCATGGTCAAGATGGCCGACGTGATTTCCAACATCCGCGCGGTGGTGGTCTCGGCGCCGGCCGGCTGGACCGCCGACCGCAAGCTCCAGTACCTCGCCGATTGCCGCCGCCTGATCGCGGCGGGCAAGGGGGCGAATGCGCGGCTGGAGGAGATTTTCGAGCAGACTGCGGCCGATGCCGAAGAGGCGATCCGCAAGGGCAGCGGCATGGCGATCGACGGCGTGCCCGAGGCGGTGCACGAGCTCGAGAACACCATCGGCCAGCCGGTGCACAAGGTCTACATGGCCAATACCTCCGCGCGGAAGCTGACCGACGGGGATCTCGAGCATCTCGGCCGGCTGATCGCCAGCCAGTTCCCGTCCGGCACGATCGAGAAGGGCCATGCGGTCTATGACAACCGCATGCGCGAGGTCTTCATGGCCTATATCCGCACCGACAGCCCCTCGGCGATCGTCTCTTTCGCCCAGCGGGTCTGCCTCGAATTTCAGCAGAGCTTCGCCGGCATCGAGGTCGGCGGGCGGTATATCCGGGTCTATGCCGACGATACCGGCTAGGATCCTCCGCGGGGCGGGGGAGGTCCCCGGCCCGCGGCGTGACCAGGAACCGCGCGCCCCGCGGGGCGGCACAGACGCGAAGTGGAGTGAGGCCGATGTTTTCCCTGGAAGGCCAGAAGGCCCTTGTGGTCGGGGTTGCCAATGACCAGTCGATCGCCTGGGGCATCGCCAAGGCGCTGAAGGAACAGGGCGCGGATGTGGCGGTGACCTATCTCAACGAGAAGGCCGAGAAATACGTCCGGCCGCTTGCCGAGGAGCTGGGCGCCACGATCATCGAGCCGCTCGATGTCGCCAGCGACGCCGAGCTCGACGCGCTTTTCGGCAAGATCACCGCGGAATGGGGCAAGCTCGACACGCTGGTCCATTCGATCGCCTTCTGCCCGAAGGAGGATCTGCATGGCCGGGTCACCGACTGTTCGCGCGAGGGCTTCGGGATGGCGGTCGACATCTCGGTCCATTCCTTCCTGCGCATGGTCAAGAAGGCCGAGCCGCTGATGCCGAAGGGCGGCACCTGCATGACCGTGACCTACATGGGGTCGGGCAAGGTGGTGGACCATTACAACGTGATGGGCCCGGTCAAGGCCTGCCTCGAATCCGTCACCCGCTACATGGCGGCGGAACTGGGCCCCAAGGGCATCTCGGTCCATGCGCTCAGCCCCGGGCCGCTGAAGACCCGCGCCGCCTCGGGCATCGCGCATTTCGACGAATTGCTGAACAAGGCCGCCGACCGCGCGCCGACCCATGCCCTCGCCACGATCGAGGATGTCGGCGCCTATGCGGCCTTCCTGGCCAGCCGGGAGGCGTGGAACGTCACCGGCGGCACCCACCATATCGACGGCGGCTACAACATCGTCGGCTGACCGCCTCCGACGCCGCAAGGGAGCTGACCCATGAACGTTCTGAACGCGCTTCAAGACCCGACGGAGATTTTCGACGCGATCGAAGCACGGGCCGACACGGTCCGCGTCGCGGCGTCGGCGCATGCCTCGCGGGGCACCAAGTACATCGAAGGCCAGGCGGAGGATTTCGCGGAGAAGGCCTCGGAGATCGCCGAGACCCTGGCGCGCCGCGCCAGCGAGGAGAAGGGGCTGGGCGCGGCCTGGACCGAATATGCCAAGGACGCGCTGCAGCGCTACATCCTGTTCCTCGACGCGCTGCGCCAGCGCAGCGACATGGTGATCGAGCACAACAAGAACGGCGCGCCGCCGGTGCTGGTCTATGACAGCGAGCTGGTGATGGACGGCGCGACGCTCCCAGGCCCTGCAACTATTTCCTCCTGCGCATCCTGCCGCCCGAGGGCGTGACCGTCGATCCGGCGAAGCGCCCCTATGTCATCATCGACCCGCGTGCGGGCCACGGCGCGGGCATCGGCGGCTTCAAGCAGGACAGCCAGGTCGGCGTCGCCTTCAAGGCGGGCCACCCGGTCTATTTCGTCGCCTTCCGCCAGATGCCGGAGAAGGGCCAGACCATCGCCCGCGTCGCCGAGGCCGAGGCGGCCTTCCTGCGCGAGGTGCAGCGGCTCCATCCCGACAGCCCGCTGCCGGTGGTGGTCGGCAACTGCCAGGGCGGCTGGGCGACCGCGATCCTCGCCGCGACCAATCCCGACATCACCGGCCCGATCGTGCTGAACGGCGCGCCGATGTCCTACTGGTCGGGCAAGATCGGCCAGGACCCGATGCGCTATTCCGGCGGGCTGGCAGGCGGCGTGCTGCCTGCGATGCTCTCCGGCGATCTCGGCGGCGGCATCTTCGACGGCGCCGACCTCGTCGACAATTTCGAGAAGCTGAACCCGGCGCGGAACTATTTCGGCAACTATTTCGACCTCTACCAGAATGTCGACAAGGGCGTGCCGCGCTATCTGGGCTTCGAGAAATGGTGGGGCGGGTTCTACCTGATGACCACCGAGGAAATCACCTGGATCGTCGAGAACCTGTTCGTCGGCAACAAGCTCGCGAAGAACATGGCGCAGCTGGAGCCGGGGCGGAACATCGACCTCAAGCAGATCCAGGCGCCGATCATCTGCTTCGCCAGCCACGGCGACAACATCACGCCGCCCGGCCAGGCGCTGAACTGGATCATCGACACCTATGCCGACGAGCTGGAGATCGAGATCCAGGGCCAGCGTATCCTCTACATGGTCCATGACCAGGTCGGGCATCTCGGCATCTTCGTCTCCTCCTCGATCGCCAACCGCGAGCACAGCCAGATGGCCGAGACCTTGGCCAATATCGAGGCGCTGGCGCCGGGGCTCTACGAGATCATGATCGAGGACGTGGTCGGCGAGGACCAGGAGAAGAGCTTCAAGCTGTCGATCGCCAAGCGGACCTTCGCCGACATCATCGAGGAAACCGGCGACCGTTCCGAGGAAGTCGCCTTCGCTGCCGTCGCCCGCGGCTCCGAAGCGCTGGCCGAGGCCTATGACGCGACGCTGCGGCCGATGGTGCAGGCGATGGGCTCGGACAAGCTCGGCGACCTGCGCCGCCGCACCCATCCGCTGCGCGTGGTGCGCACCATGTTCGCCTCCGACGTTCCCGGCATGGCGATGCTCGAACATGCCGCCGAAAAGGTGAAGGCCGAGCGGACGCCCGCGCCCGCGGCCAACCCGTTCCGCCAGATGGAGATGCTCTGGGGCGGCATGATGGAGGCCGGGCTGAACATGATGCGCGACATGCGCGAGTTCCAGCAGGAGATGAGCTTCCTCGGCCTCTATCTCGGCCCGCTGGCGATGCGCTACGGCGCGCACCGCAACTACGAACGCGCGCGCAAGGATCCGTCGCTGCTGGGCCAGTCCCCCGAGGTGCAGATCCAGCTCAACCGGATGTGCATCGGCGGGCTCTCCGAAGGCCTGATCCGGATGCTCGTCATCATTGCCGGCACGCGCGGCGACGTGCGGGCCGACCGGCTGGCGCGCTCGCTCGAGACCCTGCACAAGCGCGCGCCGCTGAACGAGCTGAGCACCCATGAGCGGGTCGAGATCATCCACCACCAGACGGTGATCGCGCATTTCGCCCCCGTTGGCGCGCTCGAGACGCTGCCCGACCTCTTGAAGACCGCCGCAGACCGCAAGGCGGCGATGGAGGCGGTGTCCTATGTCGTCGGCTCCGAGGACGAGATGGCCCCCGAGACCCGCGCGATGATGGAGCGGTTCCGCAAGATCCTGGGCCTGCCGGAGGATGGTGGCACGTCCTCCTCGGCAGCGGCGGCAGAGTGAGAAGAGACGATGAACATGCTGCGCAACACCCCGTATGACAGGCTGGAAATCGGCATGGAGGCAGAGGCGCACCGCCTCTGCGTCGCCGACGACCTCTTCGTCTTTGCCCATGCCTCGGGCAATTTCAATCCGCTGAACCTGCCCGACCAGGACGGCGACGGCGACGGCAAGGCCGAGGCGGTCGCGCCCTCGATGTGGATCGGCGCGCTGATCTCGGGCGTGCTCGGCAACAAGCTGCCCGGGCCGGGCACGGTCTACAAGTCGCAGACCCTGCGCTTCCTCGGCCGTGCCATGGCGGGGGACGAGCTGGTCGCCAGGGTCAAGCTGGTCTCGAAGGGCGCCGACCGCGTCGTCACTTTCGACACCCGCGTCGAGAAGGCCGACGGCACTGTGCTGGCCGAGGGCGAGGCCGAGGTCTATGCGCCCGATTTCGAGGCCAGCATCGACAGCGAACTGGTGCCCGGGCTGACAGTGCAGAGCCACCGGCATTTCGACCGGCTGCTGCTCGAGGCGGAAGGGCTCGACCCGATCCCGACCGCGGTGGTCGCCCCCGAAGAGGCCAATTCGCTGGGCGGCGCGCTTCTCGGCGCCGAGCACGGGCTGATCACGGCGATCCTGATCGGCGACGAGGTCAAGATCCGCGCCGCCGCCGCCGCGCTCGGCAAGGATCTGTCGGGCTACGAGCTGATACACGAGCCGAACCACAAGGCGGCGGCCGCGCTCGGCGTGGCGATGATCCATGACGGACGCGCCAAGGCGCTGATGAAGGGCCATCTGCATACCGACGACCTGCTGGGCCAGGTGGTCAAGCGCGACGGCGGGCTGCGCGTCGGCCGGCGGCTCAGCCATGTCTTCGTCATGGATGTGCCGGGGCTCGACCACCTGCTGACCGTGTCGGACGCGGCGATCAACATCGCGCCGGATCTCGACACCAAGGTGGACATCACCCAGAACGCCATCGACCTGATGCGCTGCCTCGGCGTCGAGGTGCCGAAGGTCGGCATCCTCTCGGCGGTCGAGATGGTCAACCCGAAGATCCCCTCGACGCTCGACGCGGCCATCCTGTCGAAAATGGCGGATCGCGGGCAGATCCGCGGCGGGCTCGTCGACGGGCCGCTGGCGATGGACAACGCCATCGACGCCGAGGCTGCGCGCACCAAGGGCATCACCTCGATGGTGGCGGGCAAGGCCGACATCCTGATCGCGCCGAACCTCGAGGCCGGCAACATGCTGGCCAAGGAGCTGACCTATGTGGCCCATGCCGAGGCCGGCGGGCTGGTGCTGGGCGCGCGCTGCCCGGTGATCCTCACGAGCCGCGCCGATGGCGACAAGGCGCGGCTGGCGAGCTGCGCGATTGCCGCGCTCTACGCGGCGCGGGCGGCGATGCTGTGACGGGAACGATCCGATGAAGTACATCCTGACGCTGAATGCGGGCTCCTCCTCGCTGAAATACTCGGTCTACCGCACCGTCGACGACGGCCCTCTGGAGCTGCGCGCGGTGGGACAGGTCGACAAGATCGGCTCGGACGAGGCGATGCTGATCCTCAAGCATGGCGGCGAGAAGGAGACCCGCGAGCTGGGCCATGCCGACCATGCCCGGGCGGTCGAGGCGATCCTCGAGACCTGCGCGCCGCACATGCAGGGCGCGCCGGTCGCGGGCGTCGGCCACCGGATCGTCCATGGCGGCACGCTGTTCGACAAGCCGGCGGTGCTGAATTCGGACATCCTCTCGGCGTTGCACCGGCTGGTGCCGCTGGCACCCCTGCACCAGCCGCACAACCTGGCGGCGGTGCGCGCGGCGATGTCGTCCTTTCCGGATGCGGTGCAGGTCGGCTGCTTCGACACCGCCTTCCACCGGTCGCAGCCCTGGGTGGACGACACCTTCGCGCTGCCCAGGGAATACTACGACAAGGGCATCCGCCGCTACGGCTTCCACGGGCTCAGCTACGACTACATCACCGGCGAGCTCGACAGGATCGACCCCGAGGACCATCACCGCAAGACCGTGGTGGCCCACTTGGGCAACGGCGCCTCGATGTGCGCGATCAAGGGTGGGAAATCCGTCGCCTCGACCATGGGCTTCACCGCGCTCGACGGGCTGCCGATGGGCACGCGCTGCGGCCAGCTCGACCCGGGCGTGCTGCTCTACATGATCGCGCAGGAGGGCATGGGCCACAACCAGATCCGCGACCTGCTCTATACCAAATGCGGGCTCTTGGGCCTGTCGGGCATCTCCAACGACATGCGCGAGCTCGAGGCCTCGAGCCGGCGCGAGGCGAAGGAGGCGATCGATTACTACGTCTTCCGCATCCGCCGCGAGCTGGGCGGGCTGACCGCCGCCATCGGCGGGCTGGAAACGCTCGTCTTCTGCGGCGGCATCGGCGAGAACTCGGCGACGATCCGGGCCAAGGTCTGCGAGGGCATGGAATGGCTCGGCATCGAGATCGACCCGGAGGCGAATGCGGCCTGTGCGGATGTCATCTCCACGGGCGCTGTGACGGTGCGGGTGATCCGGACTGACGAGGAGCTGGTGATCGCGCGGGCGGTGGACAAGGCGCTGGCCGCATGACGGCGGCCGCGGATCGCGGGACCGGCTTCCCGTTTCCGTGATCCTTGCGCTGGATCAAATCATCTTTCCATGATCGGTGTACACTCCCTCTCACGACCATAGGGGGAGAGACATCATGGCCTGGACAACCGAAAGGGGTGTCCCCGCCGACTGCACGGTCCTCACTGCCTGGAATGCATTGCACCAGACCGGGATGACGACCGCCGCGACGGCCATGGACATCTGGATGAACACCTTGAACGCGATGTACGGCAATTACGTCGCCTTCCTGAACGAGCGGACCCAGCAGAACCTTGCGGCGATGCAGAGCCTGCTGAGCAGCCAGGATCCCGTCGAATTCTTCGCGCGGCAGCAGAGCTTCACGGAAAAGGCGCTGGAATCCTGCCGCGACGAGTCCGAGCAGCTGGCCGAGCTGGCCGAGTCGGGCATGCTGGCCATGGCCCGCGAAGCCCGCGGCGGCGGCGGCGTTCTGGAAGAAGCGGACGCTGTTCCCGTCTGATCCCGGCTGCGTCCGGCACGCAGGCGCAGCCGGGGCCCGACCCGGCAACCGGGGCGCACCGGTCCGGCGCAGCAGCGCCGGTCCGATGGCGCGGCCGAGCCAGCCGGAGGCGCCGGCGAGGACAATGAGGGGATCGGACATCGGGAGGCTCCTTCCATGCGCGGCCCTGGTGCCGCGGGGCCGCAGCCTAGGCGCCGCCGGGCAGCGCGGCAAGGGTAATTGACAGCGGTGTACATTTTTGCGGGGCCTCCGACTTTAGGCGTAGTGCATCCCCCTTGTTTCGTTTTCCGTTCCGGGTAGGCTCACCGGCGGGAGGACATTGTCCGACAGGCAGTTGCGCAAGCAGCCGGTGCAGGAGTGGAGCCTGGGCCGGGCCGGTCGCCGTGTCCGCGGAGGTCCCGCGCGGCAGCGCCCGCCGGGGAACGGAAGGGCGGGATGAGGATCCCGCCGGAAGGGAGGACCCATGACCGAAGTGACCTTGACGGTGAACGGCAAGGCGGTGAAGCGCGACGTGCCGGACACCATGCTGCTGGTGGAATTCCTGCGCGAGGAGCTGCGCCTGACAGGCACCCATGTCGGCTGCGACACCAGCCAGTGCGGCGCCTGCGTGGTGCATCTCGACGGCAAGGCGGTGAAATCCTGCACCACGCTGGCGGCGCAGGCCTCCGGCGGCACGGTCATCACGATCGAGGGGTTGGCGAACGGCGCGCTGCACCCGATGCAGAAGGCCTTCAACGACAATCACGGGCTGCAATGCGGCTTCTGCACGCCCGGCATGATCATGTCCGGCGTCGACATGGTGGCGCGCTACAAGGCGGCGGGCAAGGAGCTGACCGAGCACGCGATCCGCGAGGAGCTGGAGGGCAATATCTGCCGCTGCACCGGCTACCACAACATCGTCAAATCCATCCAGCAAGCCGCCGGGGAGATGTGAGCCATGAGCGAGAACGGGATCGGGAAGTCCGTCAAGCGCCGCGAGGACAAGCGCTTCATCACCGGCAAGGGCAAGTACACCGATGACGTGCGGATGGAGAACCAGGCCTATGCCGCCTTCGTCCGCTCGCCCCATGCCCATGCCAAGGTGACCGGCATCGACAGCTCCGAGGCGCTGGCGCAGGACGGCGTGATCGCCGTGCTGACCGGGCCCGAGCTGGTCGGCGACGGCATCGGCAACATCATCACCGGCTGGGCGATCACCTCGAAGGACGGCACGCCGATGAAGGTCGGCGCCTGGTCGGCGCTGGCGACGGAAACCGTACGCTATGTCGGCGACGCGGTGGCGGTGGTCATCGCCGAGACGCGGCAGGGCGCGCGCAACGCCGCCGAGATGGTCGATGTCGCCTATGACGAGCTGCCCGCGGTGGCGCGCGGCGACAAGGCGCTCGAGCCCGGCGCGCCGACCCTGCATGACTGCGCCCCCGACAACATGATCTTCGACTGGGAGATCGGCGACGAGGCGGCGACGGATGCGGCGCTGGCCAATGCCGCGACGGTGGTCGAGCTCGATCTGGTCAACAACCGGCTTGCGCCGAACCCGATGGAGCCGCGGTCCGCGGTTGCCGTCTATGACGAGGCCGAGGAGCACTACACGCTCTACACCACCTCGCAGAACCCGCATGTCGCCCGCCTTGTCCTGTCGGCCTTCTACCAGGTGGCGCCCGAGCACAAGCTGCGGGTGATCGCGCCCGATGTCGGCGGCGGCTTCGGCTCGAAGATCTACATCTACCCGGAAGAAATCGTCTGCCTCTGGGCCTCGATGAAGACCGGCCGCTCGGTGAAATGGACCTCGGACCGCAACGAGGCCTTCATGACCGACGCGCATGGCCGCGACCATGTCACCCATGCCCGGATGGGCTTCGACGCGGAGGGGCACATCACCGGCTTCAAGGTCGACACGGTCGCCAATCTGGGCGCCTATTGCTCGCTCTTCGCCACCGCGACGCCCACCTATCTCTATGCGACGCTGCTGTCGGGGCAGTACAACATCCCGGCGATCTACGGCAACGTGAAGGCGGCCTACACGAACACCGTGCCGGTCGATGCCTATCGCGGCGCCGGGCGGCCCGAGGCGACCTATCTGGTCGAGCGGATGATGACCACGGCCGCGCGGCAGATGGGCGTCGACGAGACCGAGCTGAGGCGGAAGAACTTCATCCAGTCCTTCCCGCACCAGACGCCGGTCATCATGTGCTATGACGCGGGCGATTTCGCGGGCAATCTCGACAAGGCGATGGCGGCTGCCGATGTGGCGGGCTTCCCGCAGCGCCGCGCCGCGGCCGAGAGCCGGGGCAAGCTGCGCGGCCTCGGCTACTCTTCCTATATCGAGGCCTGCGGGATCGCGCCCTCGAAGGCGGTGGGGTCGCTCGGCGCGGGCGTGGGCCTCTGGGAATCCGCGGAAGTGCGGGTGAACCCGGTCGGCACGATCGAGATCCTGACCGGCTCCCACAGCCACGGCCAGGGCCATGAGACCACCTTTGCCCAGATCGTCGCCGAGAAGTTCGACCTGCCGATCGAGAACATCTCGATCGTCCATGGCGACACCGACAAGGTGCAGTTCGGCATGGGCACCTATGGCTCGCGCTCCGGTGCGGTCGGCATGTCGGCCATCGTCAAGGCGATGGACAAGGTCGAGGCCAAGGTGAAGAAGATCGCCGCGCACCAGCTCGAGGCCGCCGAGGACGACATCGTCATCGAGGGCGGGCAGGTGAAGGTCGCTGGCACCGACAAGGCGCTTGGCTGGCACGAGATCGGTCTGGCCGCCTACACGGCGCACAACCTGCCCGACGGGATGGAGCCGGGGCTGAAGGAGACGGCCTTCTACGACCCTGCGAACTTCACCTTCCCGGCCGGCACCTATATCTGCGAGGTCGAGGTCGACCCGGATACCGGCGTCACCGAGATCGTCCAGTTCACTGCCGCCGACGATTTCGGCACGATCATCAACCCGATGATCGTCGAGGGCCAGGTCCATGGCGGCGTGGCGCAGGGGATCGGCCAGGCGCTGCTGGAACAGGTGGTCTATGACGAGGACGGCCAGCTGCTCACGGGGTCCTACATGGACTACTGCATGCCGCGCGCCGATGACGTGCCGTTCTACACGATCGAGCACAACAAGACCGTCTGTCCCGGCAACCCGCTGGGCATGAAGGGTTGCGGCGAGGCCGGGGCCATCGGCACGCCGCCCGCGGTGATCAACGCGATCACCGACGCGATCGGCACCAACGACCTGTCGATGCCCGCCACGCCGCTCAAGGTCTGGCAGGCGATACAGAAGACCCGCGCGCCGATGGCGGCCGAATAAGGAGGACTGCGCATGTATCCGACGAAATACCATCGCCCCGCCTCCCTTGCCGAGGCGCTCCAGCTTCTCGCCGACAACGAGGATGCCAAGCTGCTGGCCGGCGGGCAGACGCTCCTGCCGACGATGAAGCAGCATCTCGCTGCGCCCGAGGCGGTGATCGACCTCTCGGCCTCGGGGCTCTCGGGCATATCGAACGGCGGCACCATGGTGACCATCGGCGCCATGACCACCCATGCCGAGGTCGCGGCTTCGGCCGATATCGCCGCCATCGTGCCGGTGCTGAACTCGGTCGCTTCGGGCATCGGCGATCCGGCGGTGCGCCATCGCGGCACCATCGGCGGCTCGATCTCCAACAACGATCCGTCGGCGGACTATCCGGCGGCGCTGGTCGGGCTCGACGCCAGGATCGTCACCAACAAGCGCGAGCTCGCGGCCGACGAGTTCTTCGACGGCATGTTTGCCACCGCGCTCGAAGAGGACGAGATCGTCACCCAGGTGCGGGTCGTGCAGCCGAAGCGCGCCGCCTACGTGAAGTTCCCCAACCCCGCCAGCCGCTACGCCATGGTCGGCGTGATGGTGGCCGAAACTGCAAGCGGCATCCGTGTCGCGGTCACCGGCGCGGGCGAGGACGGGGTGTTCCGCCACGAGGGGCTGGAGGCGGCGCTTTCGGCCGATTTCTCGCCCGGCGCGGTGGACGGCGTCGAGGTGGAGGCCGACGGGCTGCTGACCGACATGCATGCCACCGCAGAGTACCGCGCGCATCTCGTCAAGGTCATGGCCAAGCGGGCCGTCGCCGCCTGCTGAGCGCCGTTTCCCGGCCTGGAGCGGAGCCCCGGCAGGCCTGCCGGGGCTCCGGCTTTTGCGGGGCATGTGGCCCCGTTGCCGCCCGTCCGCGCTTTGTCATGTGGTTGAGAACAATGGACTGGCTTTCGCAGCGGCACCGTGCAAGGTCGCCGGAGTTCAAAGGTTCAGGAGAGATGACGATGGAAGCGCCGAGCTATCTGGACACCCCGCAGGGCCGCCGGCTGGCCTATCACCGGACCGAAGGCAAGGGTCCGGGCGTGGTCTTCCTCGGCGGGTTCATGTCCGACATGTCCGGCACCAAGGCGACCCATCTCGAGGCCTGGGCCAAGGCCCGCGGCCAGGCTTTCCTGCGCTTCGACTATTCCGGCCACGGCTGCTCCGACGGCGCCTTCACCGAGGGCACGATCGGCAAATGGGCCGAGGATGCCGCCGCCGTCATCACCGCCGTGACCGAGGGCCCGCAGGTTCTGGTCGGCTCGTCGATGGGCGGCTGGATCTCGCTCCTGCTGCTGCGCCGCCAGGCGGTCGAATGCTGCGGCCTGGTGACCATCGCCGCCGCGCCCGACTTCACCGAGGACGGGTTCTGGGACAGCTTCTCCAATGCCGCCCGCGAGGAGCTGATGAGCCATGGCGTGGTGCATGTGCCCTCGGATTACGGCAGCCCCTATCCGATCACCCGCGGCCTGATCGAGGACGGCCGCCGCAACCTGGTGCTGCGCGAACAGCTCGTCCTGCCGATGCCGGTGCGCTTCCTGCAGGGCACCGCCGACCGCGACGTGGATCAGTCCCGCGCCACCATGCTGCTGAACCACGCCCAGGGCGAGGACATCCGCCTGACGCTGGTCAAGGGCGCCGATCACAGCTTCTCCACCCCTGAATGCCTGGCGCTGGTCGACCGTTCGATCTGCGAGGTGCTGGGGGATGCATGATCCGGCGCGCCGCGCTCCTTGCCGCGCTGGTTGCGGCGGTCCTGGCGGTCTGGAACCGTGAGACGCTGCTGATGGCGTGGCAGGAGCCGGTCGAGCTGGAATGGCAGGACCCGGGCGTGCCCGGCATCGCCGAGCTCGACGCATGGCTCGCCGCGAAAGAGGCGCAGGTTCCGGCTCTGCGCCCCGATGCCGCCAAGCAGATCGTCTGGGCCGGCGAACCGGGCGCGCGCACGCCCTTGTCGCTGGTCTATGTCCACGGCTTCTCGGCGGCGCCGCCCGAAACGAAATGCCCTCCGGGCAAGCCGGGGCGGGTCAAACAGCCGCGGCGGCAGGGTTTCGCCGAGCAGCGGAATGACCTTGAGGCCGGGATGGTCCGACTTGGCCAGCGGTCCCCAGAGCACGGCGGCATCGGTTTCGCCCGCATCGACATCGTCGAGCATGTCGAGCGCCGGAGATTCCACCCGCCGGTCGACCGTCAGGTTATAGGCGTTCGCCTTGCCGATCAGCCCGTTGCACTTGTTCTCGCGCAGGGTTGTTGCGGATGATGCCGGTGGCGATAATAAAAGATGCTANCCCGGCGGCGGTCAGCGTGACGCCGCGCGGCCGCCGTTCGACCAGCGCCACCCCGAGCTGGGACTCAAGCTCGGCCACCTGCATCGACAGCGCCGGCTGGGTGACATGGCAGAGCGCCGCGGCGCGGCCGAAATGCCCGGTGCGGGCCAGCGCCTCGAAATAGGCGAGCTGCTTCAAGGTAACGTGAGCCATCAGTTGACCTTATCGGAGGGAACCCAAAGCGCAATCTGCTCTTTGACCAGCAGAACGCGTCAACCCATCCGACCGACGGAGGAAGTCCATGAGCAAGCGTCTCACGACCACGGCAGGCGCCCCGCTGCCCTCGAACGAGCACAGCCTGACCGCAGGCCAGCGCGGGCCGGTTCTGATGCAGGACTACCAGCTGCTCGAAAAGCTGGCCCACCAGAACCGAGAACGCATCCCGGAGCGCACTGTCCACGCCAAGGGCTGGGGCGCGTTCGGCGCGCTGACCATCACCAAGGACATCTCGCGGTATTCCTGCGCCAAGATCTTTTCGGAGGTCGGCAAGCGCACGGAAGTGCTGGCGCGCTGGTCGACCGTGGCAGGCGAAGCCGGCGCGGCGGATGCGGAACGCGACGTCCGCGGCTTCTCGCTGAAATTCTACACCGAGGACGGCAACTGGGACATGGTGGGCAACAACACGCCGGTCTTCTTCGTCCGCGACGCCTACAAGTTCCCCGACTTCATCCACACGCAGAAGCGCCACCCGGCCACCAACCTGCGCAGCCCGGAGGCAATGTTCGACTTCTGGGCCGGGCAGCCGGAATCGGTGCATCAGGTCACCATCCTGATGTCCGACCGCGGCATCCCGAAGAACCCGGCGCACATGAACGGCTATGGCTCGCACACTTATTCGATGTGGAACGCCGAAGGCGAACGCTTCTGGGTGAAGTTCCACTTCAAGACGCAGCAGGGCCATGACTTCCACACCGCGGAAGAGGCCGAGACGCTCATCGGCAAGACCCGCGAGTCCTATCAGGAAGACCTCTACGCCATGCTGGAGGAGGGCCGGTATCCGAAATGGACCTTCTGCATCCAGGTGATGTCCGAGGAAGACGTGGCCAAGCAGGGCTTCAACCCGTTCGACCTGACCAAAGTCTGGCCGCACGGAGATTTCCCGCTGATCGAGGTCGGCGAACTGGAGATCAACCGCAACCCGGAAAACTACTTCATGTATGTCGAGAACGCCGCCTTCTCGCCATCGAACGTGGTGCCGGGGATCGGTTTCAGCCCCGACAAGATGCTTCAGGCGCGGGTGTTCTCCTATGCCGACGCGCATCGCTACCGGCTGGGCACGCATTACGAGGCGCTGCCGGCGAACGCCCCCAAGGCGGCGCCCGCCACGCACAACTACCACAAGGATGGCGGGATGCGGTTCTTCCCGCCGAATACCGGCCATCCGGACGCCTATTACGAGCCGAACCAGCTTGCCGAGGCCGCCCGTGCCGACGGCACCGTGGCCGAACCGCCGCTGAGGATCGACGGCGATGCGGCGCGCTATGACCAGGCCGATCCGGATGCGGATTACGTGCAGGTCCGCGCATTGGTGATGGAGGTGATGGACGAGGACGAGCGCGCGCGGCTCTACCGGAACATGGGCGGCGCGATGGCGCCCTGCTCGGACAGCGTGAAGGAGCGCTGGTTCGAGGTGCTGCGCCGCGTCCATCCCGATTACGAGGCGGGCGTCCGCAAGGTCGTGGCGTCCGCTCCCGGCGACACCAACGCGCTGCCGGTGACGGAGGACACGCCGCTCGGGGTCCGCGAACCCGCGGAATGAGATCGCTCCGGACGTGAGAAGCGAGGGCGCCGCCGCGGCGGGGCCCTTTGCTGCGTCAGGGGGCCAGCCAGGGCTCCGGCTGCTGCGCGTAGGGCAGGTAGAGCGGGTGCTTCGGATGCCCGGCCTTGGACAGGCCCAGATGGTAGGGCGTGATCCCGGTGGCGCGGATCAGCTTTTCCACCGCCGGGCCGCGGTCGAGGAAGGCGCCATGCGTGCCCCAGGCGCAGACCACGCGGTCGGCCCAGCGGCAGGCTTCGGCGATGGCGGCATCGTTTTCCGGGCCGACCGGCTCGGCGGCGGCGCGCATCGCCTTCGGGTCGGTGTCGCGCCAGGCAAAGATATTCGTCACGCGGAAGGCGCCATAGCCCAGCGTCCGCGCCCGCCGCTCGCAGCGCTCGACCGTCGGGTCGTTCTGCACTTCGGTTGCGGTCGAAGGGTTCAGCATGACGAAGGTCACCTTCTGCCCGGCCGGATCCCAGACCCGGGTCAGCGTGTAGCGGTAGCGTTCGCAGGGCGAATAGACGGCGACGGAGGCGGCATCGCCCTTCTGGTGGGTTCGGGTGATCATGCAAGCGATGTGCGGGATCGAGGGGCGGAGCGCAAGCCTGCGTTCATCCTTCGGCAAGGTCCCGTGGCCTAGCCTGCCCGCAGGAGGATCTGCCGATGCGCGCACCTGTCTGGTTTGCCCTGGGGCTCGGCCATGCCGTGCTTGCCGCTGTTTCGGCGGGCCTGGCGGCGTTCGTGACGGTGATGCTGCTCTCGGGAGCGGCGGCGCCGCTCCGGACGGCCCTCGGCGGCGCTCCGGTTCCGGTCGCCACCTGTCCGATGGAGGTGCAGGGGCCGCATGTCGCGGCGGCGATCCGGGAAAGGCCGCCGCCGGAGCGGGAAAATGCGGGCTTCTCGCGGCCGAAACCTCTCGATCTCGGCCCGCGGGCGCCGTTCATTCCGGCAGATTGAACACCCGGCTGGGATGCAGCATCCCGGCCTTGTAGATGCCGACCGCCACCGGGCGGCCCTGATGCACCGCCCAAGCTTCCTCGCCGAACTCTGCCTCTGAGGACAGCACCTCGCCGGGATTGCCGTTCGACAGCCGGGCCGCGCCATGCGCCGACACCACGACCTTGGGCAGGTCTGTCAGACCGGCTTCCAGCGGCAGCAGCAGCCGGTCGAGCGCCGGATCCTTGGCCTCGGCCTCGATATCGGCCAGGCTCACGCCGTCCTCGTCGGCCTCGAACGGGCCGGACCAGATGCGGCGCAGCCATTCGACATGGCCCTTGCAGCCCAGCGTCTCGCCGAGGTCGCGCGCGATGGCGCGGACATAGCCGCCCTTGCCGCAGACCATCTCCAGCTCGACATGGTCGTCATCGGGGCGCGAGACCAGCTCCAGGCTCTCGACGAAGAGCGGCCGCGCCTCGAGCTGCGGATCGTCGCCTTCGCGGGCCAGCGCATAGGCGCGCTCGCCGTCGATCTTCACTGCGGAAAATTTCGGCGGAACCTGCATGATGTCGCCGGTGAAGCCGTCCAGCGCCGCCGCGATCTCCTCGGTGGAGGGGCGCAGCGCCGACTCGGCGATCACCTCGCCCTCGGCATCGTCGGTATTCGTCGCCTGGCCGAGCCGCACCATGAAGCGGTAGCATTTCAGCGCGTCGGTGATGAAGGGAACGGTCTTCGTCGCTTCGCCGAGGGCGATCGCGAGGACACCCGTTGCCGCAGGGTCCAGCGTGCCGGCATGGCCGGCCTTTTTCGCGTCGAAGGCCCAGCGGACCTTGTTCACAACGGCGGTCGAGGTCAGCCCGGCGGGCTTGTCCACGACCAGCCAGCCGTGAACCTCGCGCCCCTTGCGCTTGCGTGCCATGTCAGTCGTCCTGGTCGAAATCGTCGTCGTCAGCGTCCTGGTCGAGGTCGCGGCGCACATTGTCCTGAGAGAACAGGCGTCGGGTCTCGTCCATCCGGTCGAAGGTCTCGTCGATGCGGAACCTCAGCTCGGGCGCGAATTTCAGCTTCACGGCCTTGCCGACGGCGCGGCGCAGCTCGCTGCGGTTGCGGTTCAGCGCCTCGATCGCCGCCTCGGCGCCCTGTCCGCCCAGCGGCATGACATAGGCGGTCGCGACCTTCAGGTCGGGCGAGGAGCGGACCTCGCCGACCGTGATCGACATCCGGTTGAGATCGGGATCGTGGATTTCGCCGCGGTTGAGCACCTCGGACAGGGTCCGGCGGATGAGCTCGCCCACGCGCAGCTGGCGCTGCGAAGGGCCGGAGAGGGTGTCGTGATGCTTGTGGCGTGCCATGGCCGGCATGTAAGGCATCGCAGGGGCGCCCGCAACAGGACTCTGGAAGGAATGTCGCAGGGGGCCGGATGAAGAGGCGAAGGAACAGGCGATGACGGAGCAGCCGGGAATTGTGATCACAGGCGCCGCGGGGCGGATGGGCCGGATGCTGGTGCAGGCGGTGGCCGAAAGCGGCAAGGCGCGGCTGGCGGGCGCGGTGGTGCGGCCGGGCCATGCCTGGGTCGGCCAGGATATCGGCACGGCGATGGGCGGTCCGGCTCTCGGCGTGACCGTGACCGACGAGCTGCTGGAGCCGATGGCGCGGGCCCAGGCGGTGATCGACTTCACCACGCCCGAGCTCAGCACCGAGGTCGCGGCGGTTGCGGCCCAGGCGCGCGCGGTCCACGTGATCGGCACCACCGGATTCGAGCCCGCGCATCTGGAGAAGATCTCGGCGGCGGCGCGCCATGCCGTCGTGGTGCGGGCCGGCAACATGAGCCTCGGCGTCAACCTGCTGGTCGGGCTGACCCGCCGGGTGGCCGCCGTGCTTGGCACCGACTGGGACATCGACGTGGTCGAGGCGCATCACCGCCACAAGATCGACGCGCCTTCGGGCACCGCGCTGATGCTGGGCGAGGCGGCGGCCGAGGGGCGCGGCAAGTCCTTGGAAGACTTGCAGGACATGACCAGGATGCAGCGCCGCGGGGCGCGCGCGGAGGGCTCGATCGGCTTCTCGGCGATCCGCGGCGGCGATGTGGTCGGCGAGCATGACGTGATCTTCGCCAGCCCGGGCGAGCGCATCGTGCTGCGCCACCTGGCGACCGACCGGGGCATCTTCGCCCGCGGCGCGGTGGCTGCCGCGCTTTGGGGCCAGGACAAGGGCCCGGGCGAATACGACATGATGGACGTGCTCGGCCTGAAGTGATCCGGATTGCCTCCGCTTGCGTAACCCAATGGGAAACAGGCGGAGGCATCCATGGGAAAGACGGCGGCAATCTTGCTTCTGGCGGCGCTCGCGGCGGGCCCCGCGCGGGCCGAGTTCAGGGTGGTCCAGAAGGAGTCCGAGTTCCGGTCGCTCGTCGATGGCCGGAGCCTGACCCGCACCGGCGTGCAGCTGGAGGTGGGGCAGGGCGGGGCGATTGCCGGGCGGGCCTTCGGCCGCGACGTGACCGGCAAATGGCGCTGGCAGGACGGCTATTTCTGCCGCGACCTGGCATGGGGCGAGCGGCAGTTTCCGTACAACTGCCAGCAGGTTGCCATAGATGGCGACCGGCTGCGCTTTGCCTCGGACCGCGGTGCCGGGCAGGCGGCCGTGCTGCGGCTGCGCTGAGGCGGCCGGTCGCTAAAATTGTCTTCAGTTCGCCCGGATTTGCGGGACCTGTCCGCCCGGCGGATCAGCCGGTGTTAAGGTCTGCCGCCTAGCCTGCCATCGCGCGCAACTGCGAGGTGGAGCATGAACCTGGAATCTACGGAACATCCTTACGGCCTGCTGGTCGCTGTCGGCGACTCCCGGATCGACGCTGCCGTCGCGATCCAGTTCAAGGACCGGATGCGGGAGCTGACATCCGGCAGGGCGGGGCGCATCCTGCTCGACCTGTCGAGGGTCGATTTCGTCGACAGCAGCGGTCTGGGCGCGATCGTCGCGGCGCTGAAGCAGCTCGAGGCGGACCAGACGCTGGAATTGGTGGCCCTGTCGCCGACCGTGTCCAAGGTGTTCAGGCTGACCCGCATGGACAAGGTCTTTCCGATCCATGACACGCTGGAACAGGCGAGCGGGTCCTGCGCGGATGCCTCCTGACGCGGCAGATTGCGCCGAGCGGTCTGCCGCTGCGGACGAGGCCGCGCCCTATCTGCGGCTGGCCTTTCCGGCGACAGCCGCGGCCGTGCGCGAAACGCTGCTGCGGTTGCGCAGCGAATTCCCGCGGCTCGGGCTGGGCGAAGCCGAGGCCGGAACCGCCGAGATCGTGCTGGCCGAACTGCTGAACAACATCGTGGAGCATGCCTATGCGGGGGGGGGCAGAGGGCCGGATCGAGCTGGAATGCGAATGCCGGAAATCGCGCCTGATCTGCACGGTCAGCGACGGCGGCACCCCGATGCCGGAGCATCGCCTGCCCGACAGGGAGCTTGCCGCGATCGATGTCGCGCGGCAGGATCTGCCGGAGGGCGGCTTCGGCTGGTTCCTGATCCGCGAACTGGTCGAAGAGCTGAGCTATGCCCGGCAGGACGGAAAGAACATCGTCAGGTTCGGCCTGGGGCTGGGCCGGCCTGCATCCGAAGCGTGACCCGGCGGGGCGTCCCCGCCTGAGGTGTTGGAGACTATGTCCGTGAGAAATTTTCATTTGCCGGGGCGTTCGCCCGTCTATGCCGCAAACGGGATGTGTGCGACTTCCCATCCGCTGGCTTCGAAAACGGCAGTCTCCATTCTCGAAGGCGGCGGCAATGCGGTTGATGCCGCGATTGCCGCCGCGATGGTCCTGGGTCTTGCAGAGCCGCAGATGGCCGGGCTCGGCGGCGACTGTTTCGCGCTGGTCAAGCTGCCGGGCAGCGACGAGGTGGTGGCGCTGAACGGATCGGGCCGGGCGCCGGCGGGCCTTTCGGCCGAGGCGCTGCGAGCGGCCGGACACGAGGAGATGCCGCTGCACGATGCTGTCTCGGTGACGGTCCCGGGGGCGGTGGATGCCTTCTGCCACATGCATGCGAGCTGGGGAAAGGCGGAGCTGGGGGCCGTGCTTGCGCCCGCCATCCGCTATGCCGAGGACGGGATCCCGGTTGCGCCCCGCGTTGCGCTCGACTGGCGCGAGGATTGCGGCGTTTTGGGCGCGGCCGCGCAAGGGTTCTTCCTTCCGGGCGGGCAGCCACCGCAGCAGGGCCAGATGTTCCGGGCGCCGCGCCAGGCCGAGGTGCTGCGCCGGATCGCGGCGGAAGGCCGGGCCGGTTTCTACGAAGGCGAGGTGGCGCAGGACATGGTCTCGGCCCTGCTGGCCGCGGGCGGCTCCCATACGCTGGAGGATTTCGCCGCCACGCGCTGCAGCCGTGGCGTGCCGATTTCCGGCCGCTACTGGGATGTCGAATTGCTGGAACATGCGCCGAACGGGCAGGGGGCGACGGCCATCCTGCTGGCCAACATCCTCAACCGCTTCGACCTCGCGCAGCATGACCCGTTGGACCCGTGGCGCGCGCATCTGGAAATCGAGGCGGCAAAGCTGGCCTATGACGCGCGGGACCGGTTCCTGGCCGATCCCGACCATGTCCGGCGGCTGGATCACATGCTGTCCGGCGACACCGCGTCGGCGCTTGCCGCGCTGATCGACGAGGAGAACGCCTGCAAGCTGATGCTGGAACAGGCGGCGGCGGTGCATCGCGAGACGGTCTATCTCTGCGTGGTCGACCGCGACCTCATGGCGGTCTCGCTGATCTTCTCGATTTTCCACAGTTTCGGCTCGGGGATTGCCTCGCCGGAATTCGGGATCTTGTTCCAGAACCGCGGCGCGGGCTTCAGCCTGGACCCCGGCCACCCCAACGAGGCGGCGGGCGGCAAGCGGCCGATGCACACGATCATTCCGGCCATGCTGCGCGAGGGCGGCAAGGTCAGCACCGTCTTCGGAGTCATGGGCGGGGCCTACCAGCCGGTCGGCCATGTCCGCTTCCTGACCAACCTGGTCGATTTCGGCATGCCTCTGCAGGCCGCGATCGACTCGCCCCGCTGCTTCTGGGAGAACGGCAAGGTGATGCTGGAACAGGGCTATCCCGGTGCCGTCCGGACGGAGCTGGGATATATGGGCCACGAGGCGGAATTCCGCGACAGGCCGCTGGGCGGGGCGCAGGCGATCCGGATCGATTACGGCAAGGGCGTTTTCGAAGGGGCGTCGGATCCGCGAAAGGACGGCTGCGCGCTCGGCTGGTAGGGCGGGCGCCCTGCCGACCTCAGTTCATCTGGGCGTGCAGTTCGTAGGCACCATCGGAGAAATCCCCGAACATGTCGACCACATCGGGATGGTCGATCGGCTCGCCGCTCTGGTCCGGTTCCAGGTTCTGCTCGGAGACATAGGCCACGTAGTAGCTCTGTTCGTTCTCGGCGAGCAGATGGTAGAACGGCTGGTCCTTCGACGGGCGGCTGTCCTCGGGGATCGCGTCATACCACTCCTCGGTATTCGAAAAGATGGCGTCGACATCGAAGACCACGCCGCGGAACGGGTGCTTGCGATGGCGGACAACCTGTCCCAGTCTGTACTTGGCCTGAGTTTTCAGCATGACCTTGCACCCCGTTACGACATAGAACCGGCCGGGCGGCCGTGTTCGAGACCGCGTCATGTCATATTTTTGCCGCGGAGACCAGAGCGCGTGGAACTCTTCCTCAAAGTCCTCGAAGTCGTCACGCCGGTGATCGCGCTCGCGATCGTCGGATTTGCCTGGGTGCGCATGGGGCTCGAATACAGCGTCCAGTTCGTCACCCGGCTGACGATGACGCTCGGGGTCCCCTGCCTGATCTTCACCGCGCTGATGAATACCGAGATCGATCCGGCGGCGATCCGCTCGCTGACCCTGGCTTCGGTCGCGGCCTACGGACTGCTTTCGGCGGGCTTCGCGGGGCTGCTGTTCCTCGGCAAGCTGAGCCAACGCACCTATCTGGGACCGCTGATCTTCGGAAATACCGGCAATCTGGGCCTGCCGCTTGCGCTTTTCGCCTTCGGTCCGGCCGGCTTCGATTATGCCGTCGTGGTGTTCGCGGTGATGATCCTGTGGTCCTTCACTTTCGGGGTCTGGATCGTCGCCGGAGGGGGCGGTTTCGGCAAGGTGCTGAAGGAACCGATCGTCGCCGCGACGGTGCTGGGCGCGGTGTTCCTGTGGCAGGGCTGGAAGACGCCGGCCGCGGTCACCAACACTCTGGAACTGACCGGGCAGATGGCAATTCCGCTGATGCTGATCACGCTCGGCGTCGCGGTGGCGCGGCTGCGCCCGGGCGGGGTATGGCTGGCGGTCGCGCTGTCGGCGCTCAAGATCGTGGCCTGTGCGGGACTCGGCTGGCTGCTCGGGACGGCATTCGGCCTCGATCCGGTGGCACGGGCGGTGCTGATGCTGCAGCTGTCGACGCCGATTGCGGTCACCTCCTACATGCTGGCCGAGAAATACGGCGCAGACGCGCATGCGGTGGCGGGACTCGTCGTGGTGTCGACCTCCATGTCGATCGCCGCGCTGCCGCTGCTGCTGGCGCTGGTTCTCTGAGCGGTGCGGGGCCTGCCATGTCGGTTTTGATTTCGCGGTGCGGAAAGTTGCGATATGCTCGGCGCCAAAGAAAGCAAGAATTAAGCACGAGGCAGAGATGAGCAGTCGTCTGATCGCGCTCGGGTTGTGTCTGGGACTTGCGGCCTGCGGCGGGAAGGCACCGCCGCGGAATCTGGACAATGCCTGCAGCATTGCGAGCCAAAGGTCCGACATCTACCGGGCCATGAAGAAATCCGAGCGCAGATGGGGCGTGCCGGTGCATGTGCAGATGGCGACGATCCACCAGGAGAGCCGGTTCCGCGACAATGCGCGGACGCCGTATCAATGGGGGTTGGGGGTGATTCCGCTCGGTCGGCAGTCCTCGGCCTACGGCTATGCGCAAGCGCTTGACGCCACTTGGGAAGAGTATCGCCGCGGTCCCGGCCGCAATGGTGCGAAGCGCACCAATATCCGCGACGCGACGGATTTCATCGGCTGGTACATGGATGCCAGCTGGCGGACGCTGGGCATACCCAAGAGCGACGCGAAGCGGCAGTACCTCGCCTATCACGAGGGCCGCGGCGGCTATGCGCGGGGCAGCTACAATGCCAAGCCTTGGCTGCTCAGCGTTGCCTCGAGTGTCGAGAGCCGCGCCCAAGCCTACAGGCAGCAGCTGCGCGCCTGCGGAAAATAACGGATTTCCGACCGGTGGTTTTCAAGGTTGTTGTCACCGGTATCCATTTTCAGGCTGGGCAGTCTCCCGGTCCGGCCTTGGGGCCGCCGACGGCTTCCCTGCGGGTGCGCCGGCGGCGCCTTGGCCTCGCGGCATCTCGCGAGCCCGGTCTGGGGTGAGCCAGGCCGATCCGATCGGCGGCCCAAGCGCGTGCTGCACACGCGATCGACAGCCTCGACGCGCTGCTGCCCGGCCCGGTCTCCCGGCTGCTGCAGCTCGCCTTTCTCGGGCTGTCGCTCGCCGTGCTGGCCGTGGCCGCGCAGATCGGCTGGGGCGAGGTGACGGGCTTCGGCGGGCGCTTCGCCACCGCCTCGCTCTACCTGCCGGCATCGCCCGGCTTCGACAGCTGGTACCGGGTGCCGCGCAGCTGGATGATGGCCTCGCTGCTGGTCGGGCTCTGGCTGCTGATCCTCGTCAATATCGAGCTGATCCTGCGCCGGCTCGCCGCGATCGCCGGAGCCGGGGCCCTGCTGCCGCCGATCGCCCCGCTCGGCCATGAGGGTGCCGAATGACGCTGATCTGGTTCCTGCCGCTCTTCCTCGTCCTCTTGCTGGCGGGCCTGCCGGTGTTCTTCGGGCTGCTCGCCGCGCCCGGTGCGGTGCTGTGGCTCAGCGGCCAGGAGCGCGACATCACGCTGCTCTACCGCAATCTCTACAACGGCATGGACAGCTTCCCGCTGATGGCGATCCCGTTCTTCATGCTGGCGGGCGAGCTGATGAACCGCGGCGGCATCACCCACCGGCTGGTGGAGTTCTCCCAGGCGCTGATGGGCCACCTGCGCGGCGGGCTGGCGCATGTCAACGTGCTGTCCTCGATGCTCTTTGCCGGGCTCTCGGGCTCGGCGGTGGCGGACACCTCGGCCCTTGGCTCGATGCTGATCCCGGCGATGGAGAAGCAGGGCTATTCGCGCCGCTTCGCCGCCGCCATCACCGCCGCAAGTTCGGTGATCGGGCCGATCATCCCGCCCTCGGGGATCATGATCATCTATGCCTATGTCATGGGCGAGAGCGTCGCGGCGCTGTTCCTCGCGGGCATCCTGCCGGGCGCGCTGGTCGGGCTGGGGCTGATGGCGATGGTCAAGATCATGGCAGACCGCCATGGATTCCCGCCCGCCTCGCGGAAATACAGCTGGGGCGAACGCGGCGAGGCGAGCCTCCGGGCCTTCTTCCCGCTGATGACGCCGGTGATCATCCTCGGCGGCATCCTCGGCGGCGTCTTCACCCCCACCGAGGCCGCCGCGGTCGCGGTCGCCTATGCGCTCGTCATCGGGCTCTTCGTGCTGCGCACGCTGAAACTCCGCGACCTGCCCGACATCCTGACCCGCGCCGGGCTGACCTCGGCGGTCGTGCTGCTGCTGGTCGGCGCGGCGATGTCCTTCAAGACCGTCGTCTCGCTCAGCCATGCGCCCGAGATGCTGGCCGAGTTCATCCTCGGGCTGACCGAGAACCCGCTGCTGCTCCTGTTCCTGATCAACCTGCTGCTCTTCGCGGTGGGCATGTTCCTCGATGCCGGGCCCGCGATCATCATCCTCGGCCCGATCCTCGGCCCGGTCTTCGCCGGGCTCGGCGTCGATCCGGTGCATTTCGCCATCATCATGTGCGTGAACCTGACCGTCGGGCTGGCGACGCCGCCGATGGGGCTGGTGCTGTTCGTCGCCGCCTCGGTCAGCCGCGAGAAGGTTGCCGCGATCGCCCGCGCCATCCTGCCTTTTCTCGCCGTGGAAGTCGCCGTGATCTTCCTCATCACCTTCGTACCTGCCATATCGCTGGCCATCCCGCGGCTGGCGGGGTTCCTGGACTGACCGAGCATCAAGGGGAGGACCGACCATGCTCAAGACCCTCAAACGTGCGGCACTTGCCGCGATGCTGGCCGGAACGGCCCTGCCGGCGGCGGCCGCCGAGTACACGCTGCGCGCCACCGCCAATTCGAACGAGGCCGACGAGGATTACGACGGGCTCGTGATCTTCAAGAACCATGTCGAGGCCGCCTCGAACGGCGCGATCGAGGTGGAGCTGTTCATCGGCACCCAGCTCTGCTCGAACGGGGCGGAATGCCTGCAGGGCGTGGCCGACGGCTCCATCGACATCTTCGTGTCGACCTCGGGCGGCGCGGCGGGGATCTTCCCCTATGTCCAGGTGCTCGACCTGCCTTACCTGATGTCCGACGACCGCATCGCCGAAAAGGTCCTCTCCGACGGCGAATTCACCCGCCAGATGCGCCACATGGCGCTGGAGGATTCCGGCGGCACGATCCGGCTGATGACGATCGGCAATACCGGCGGATGGCGCAACTTCGCCAATACCCAGAAGCGCATCGAGACGCCCGCCGATCTCAAGGGCATGAAGATCCGCACCGTTGTCGCCGACCTGCCGCAGGAGCTGGTCAAGGCGGTGGGCGCGGCACCGACGCCGATCCCGTGGCCCGAGCTCTTCACCTCGCTGCAGACCGGCGTGGTCGACGGCACCAAGAACGGCATCACCGACATCATGAACATGAAGTTCCCCGATGCCGGGCTGAAATACGTCACGCTCGACGGCCATGCCTATATGGGCGCGCTGTGGTGGATGTCCGAAGCGAGCTTCAAGGGCCTGCCCTCGGAGCTGCGCCGGGTGGTGGTCGACGGCTTCTATGCGCTGCAGCAGGCGACCTTCGCCTCGCCGAAGCGGAAATCCATCGAGGCCTACGAACAGTTCGTGGCCGATGGCGGCGATCTCTACGTGCCGACGCCGGAGCAGAAGAACGAGTTCCGCAAGGCGGCGGACCCGGTCTATGAATGGTTCCGCGCCAACGTGACCCGCGGCGACGAGATCTTCGACGCCTTCGGCACCGCGGTCGAAAAGGCCCAGGCCGAGGTCAATGCCGAGCGCGCCATCGAACTGGAATGACCGGAGGGCGCCCTCCGGAGCGGGGGGCGCCGACGGCCCGCGGCAGCCGGTTCCAAGCTGCGGTCCCGCGCCATGCGGGGCCGGAAAGCCGATCCATCCCGCCCGCTCGTTCCGGTGAAAGGGGCCGCCCTCGCCGGACACGGCTGCAGGGGCCGCGCTCTTTCATGAGCTTGGCCACCGTCTTCCGGGCGACCCTGCACGCCAGGAATGGAACCAGCTCGTGCTCACCGACCCCCTCGTGCTGGGTTGTTGTCACCGTTCTTCGATCTGAAACTATGCAGCGAGGCGGGCAGGACAGGATGACAAGTGGCCTATTCACCGGAACGAAAGGCGGCGGTTCTCCCGGCGCAGCTCGGCGAGTTCGGCGGCCTCGGCTTGCTGTCGCCGGATCCCCTCTGCCGAACCCGCGGCCGCCAGCTCGAGCCGCCAGCCTTTCAGCTGCGACGGCATCACGCCGAGTTCCCGGGCGACGCTGGTCGGGGTGGCACCGGATTCGGAAAGGCACGCAACGGCCTGCTCCTTGAACTCGGCGGTGAAGTGGCAGCGGGTCTGTCTGCTCATCTGGGTTCCCTTTTCCTGAGAGTACTGTAACTCCCAGTCCGGGATCCGGGGGCAAGGTCAGTCAGCGCGGTGATCGACCACCTGAGCACGCTGGACTATGTGGACACTGACCGGATCGGGGCGATGGGGATCTGCGCGGGGGCCGGCTATACTGCCAACGCGGCGATCAACGATCACCGGATCAAGGCCGTCGGCACGGTCAGCGCGGTCAATATCGGCGCGATGTTCCGCAATGGCTGGGACAATGACGTGGCCGATGCCGACGCGCTGCCCTTCCTCGTGGCTGGTGCCGCCGCCCGTACTGCAGATGCACAGGCGCTCGCCACCGGCGGTGATCTGGCGCAGATCCCGATGGCCCCGCTGAAGGAAGAGGATGCCCCCAACGAGGAGCTGCGCCAGGCCTGGGAATACTACCACACCCAGCGTGCGCAATGCGCCACCGCCCCGGGCTACGGTCTGGCGCGCAGCCTGACCCAGCTGATCAGCTACGATGCCCACAATTTCGCCGAGGCCTTTCTGACCCAGCCCCTGCAGATCGTGGCGGGCAGCGTCGCGGGCAGCAAATGGATGAGCGACGATCTCTACGCCCGGGCCGCGAGCAGCGACAAGCAGTTCCACGTCGTCGACGGCGCCAATCACATGGATCTCTATGACGGCGCGAAATTCGTCGGCGAGGCAGTCGGCGTGCTGGCGCCCTTCTTCCGGGAAAAGCTCGGCGCCTGATCCGGCGCAGACGACGCATGCCCCGCCCGGATCGGGGGAGGGCAGCCCCGCCTGATTTGAAAACCAAGGAGGCCCAATCATGGAAAGCGTGACATTTCAGAACCCCGACATGGCCTGGCACATCGCGGCGGACATTCACCTGCCGTCCGCCTTCGACGCGGGCAAGCGCTCCCCGGCGATCGTCAGCATCCATCCCTTCGGAAGCTGCAAGGAGCAGACCTCGGGCAGCGTCTACGGCAAGGGGCTCGCCGCGCAGGGCTACGTCGTCATCGCCTTCGACGCGAGCTATCAGCGCGCGTCCGGCGGCAGTCCCCGCTGGATCGACAGCCCAAGCCAGCGGGTCGAGGATGTCAGCCACGTGATCGACCACGCGGTGACGCTGCCTTTCGTCGATGCGGACAGGATCGGGGTCATTGGCGTCTGCGGCGGTGGCGGCTACGCGCTGAATGCCGCGTTGACCGAGAAACGGATCAAGGCGGTGGTCGGGATCAACCCGGTGAACCTGGGTCGTCTTTTCCGCGAGGGCTTCAGCGGGTTCGATCCGGTCGGCGCGCTGACTGCCATGGCCGCGCAGCGCAGCGCCGAGGCGCGCGGCGCAGCGCTGCAGGTCAATGAATTGCTGCCTGCCAGCCCCGAGGCTGCCCGCGAGGCCGGGATGACGGAGCGCGATGTCTTCGAGGCGACGGACTACTACAAGACCTCCCGCGGCCAAGCGACCGGTGGCGCGACGCGCAGAGTAACGCGGGAAAGTTGGTGATGCCCTGAGGGGCGGCATATCATGGCGGTGTCGAAGCGCCGTCAATTCTCAGCCGAGAGTGAGACCGCGAACGCGATCCGTCCGAGAGAGCGGTCGAACATATGCCACATGTCCGAGACTACCATTGCCACGCTGCCCGATCCATCGGGGTTTTCACCGGACCCGTTGACCGACGTCATTCGGAGCGGCGCGCGCAAGCTGATCGAACAGGCGGTTGAGGCGGAACTCGCCACGCTGCTCGCCGCGTTCGCCGAAGACAGGCTCGAGGATGGCCGGGCCAGGCTGGTCCGGCACGGATATTTGCCGGAGCGCGAAATCCTGACCGGAATCGGCCCGGTCGCCGTGAAGGTGCCGCGGGTGCGGGATCGAGAGCTTGGCGCGGACAAGATTACCTTCACGCCCGGCATTCTGCCGCGCTACCTGCGCAAGGCCAAATCGGTCGAGGAGCTGCTGTCTTGGCTGTATCTCAAGGGGGGTTCCACCGGCGATTTCAGCGAGGCGCTGGCGGCCCTGCTGGGGCCGGACGCCAGGGGCCTGTCGGCCAAGACCATCGCCCGCCTGAAAGCCGACTGGTGGTCCGAATGCGGGGCCTGGCAGAAACGCGACCTTGGCACGCGGCCGTTCCTCTGCACCTGGGCCGACGGGGTCTAATTCAAGCCGGGTATGTCGGCGGAAGTGAGGAGGATCAGGAATTGATCCGCGGGATCAATTCCCCGACGAACAATGCGTTCTGGTCATCGTTGGCGCGGATGAATACGGCCGCAAGGAGCTCCTGGCCATGACCGACGGCTTCCGTGAAAGCACGCAAAGCTGGCGCGAGGTGCTGCTCGATCTCAAGCGTCGCGGCTTGGCGCAGGCACCCAAGCTCGCGATCGGCGACGGTGCTCTCGGCTTCTGGACGGCCCTGCGCGAAGTCTTCCCCACGACGCAGGAGCAGCGCTGCTGGCTGCACAAGGCCATGAACGTGCTGAACGCGCTTCCGAAATCCGTGCAGGCCAGGGCCAAGGCGCACCTGCACGACATCTGGCAGGCCGACACACGCGCCGCGGCGTCCGCCGCCTTCGTTCGGGCTCGCCCTCGAACCGGTGGCGGGCGCCCTCACTCTTCGTCGAGGCCCATGGCGTGAAATGGGACAAGGCGGTGGCCAAGCTGGTCAAGGACCGGGACGCGCTGCTGGCGTTCTGCGACTACCCGGCCGAACACTGGAAACACATCCGGACATCAAACCCGATCGAGAGCACGTTCGCGACGGTGAGGCACCAGACGAAACGCACCAAGGGCTGCCTCAGCCGCAAGACCGGCCTCGCCATGGCGTTCCGCCTGATGATGTCGGCGCAGAAGAAATGGCGGAAGCTCGACGGCCGGAACCGCCTGCCGGAGGTCATCAGCGGGGTTGAGTTCCGCGACAGCGTCCGCCACCTTCAAACCGCCGCCTGATCAGGCGTCACCAACTTTCGCGCATATCTCAGCTTCCGGCGCGCATGGTTTTCAGCCATGCCCAGAAGACCCTGTCTTGGGATGCGTTTGCCTTCGCCGAGACGCTGATGACCCAGCCGGTGATGGTGGTCATTGGCCAGAAGGTCGGTGCCTTTGGCGCCTATCGGGACGGCATGGAGATCCATGGCCGCGCGATGGCATCAAAGGACCGGCAGCTGGTCGACCTGCAGGACTGGTCGCACTACGAGCTCTACGACCGGGAAGAACCGGTTGGCTTGGCGCTGGAGAAGATCATTCCGTTCTTCAGGAAGCATCTCGGCGAAGAAGACGTCGCCGCTGCTGAAGCTGCTTGACGACAAGACGGGTCGGTCCTGCTCTGCGGGACCGACCCGCTGAATGCGGAAAGTCTCAGCTACGGTCTTTTGGTCCGCCGCTGATCTGACTGCCCGTGGGGTTGTATGGTTCCTCTTTGGGGCTCTCTCCAGCCTTGCGGCGCGGAACCAGCTCTGGCCCCACTGCAATCGGAACCGGTCGCTCGAAGTCATGCTACCATCCAGCTGTCGGCGCGGTGCCGTCGCCGGGGTCGGGAGGGCCGGATGGAGACTCGTCATGTCGAACATCCAGTTGCCAGCCGTGACCCCGAAGCGCCCGCCCTGGAACAAGGGCCGTCTCATGGGCCAGAAGCGCGCCTTCCTGCCCCGCCATGTCTGGGCGATCCGGGCGCGGCTCGAGTTTGCCGGAAATCTGCGGGATCTGGCGCTGCTCAACCTTGCCATCGACAGCAAGCTCCGGGGCTGCGACCGCGTCCGGATGAAAGTGTCCGACGTGGCCATCGGCGCCGCGATCAAGGAACGCGCCACGGTGATCCAGAGCAAGACCGCCCGGCCGGTGCAGTTCGAAATCACCGAGAACACGCGGAAATCCATAACCGCCTGGATCGGCGCGCCGCAGATGGCGGGCTGCGCCTGCTTGTTCCCGAGCCGGATCCACGCCTCCGATCATATCTCGCCGCGGCAGTATGCGCGCATCGTGAAGGACTGGGTCAGGATGATCGGGCTGGAGCCGAGCGGGTATGGAACGCACTCGCTGCGGCGGACCAAGGCCTCGCAGATCTACCGCAAGACCGGGAACTTGCGGGCGGTCCAGCTGCTTCTGGGACACGCGAAGATGGACAGCACGGTGCGCTATCTTGGCGTCGAGCTGGAGGACGCGTTGGCGATCGCAGAAGGCATCGAATTGTGAACTGCTGCGGTCATTCGCGGACCTGAAGCCGCCGCCGCCGGTTGCGGGACCGGCGGCGGATTGCAGCCCTTTCCGGCTGGTCGCCAGTGTGTCCCCCTCGCCATGCCTTCGACGGCCGATCCCGAAAAGCGGGCTTGCGGTGCCGGGGCGGAGTTCGCGCTCGATCCCGGGAAGCAGCCATTCGCGGAACTCGAGAGCTATGGCTGAATTTGGGTGACGCGGCTTGAGAGGCCGATGCCCGCGCCGAAGAGGTGCTGAAGCTCTTCGGCGACCGGCTCTGGCCGCGCCGGGGCCAGCCCGCCCACAGCCTGTCCTATGCCAACCGCCGACGGCTCGACATCGCCCGCGCGCTGGCCGCCGGGCCCGAGGTGCTGCTCCTCGACGAGCCCACCGCCGGGATGAACCCGACCGAGAGCCACGAGCTGGCGGATCTGCTGCTCGAGGTCCGTGACCGGTTTCCGCAGATGGCGATCCTGATGGTCGAGCACAAGCTCGACATCGTCCGCAAGCTGGCGCGCCGCACCGTCGTCATGGCCCAGGGCGCGGTCATCGTCGACGACACGCCCGAACGCGCCTTCGCCCATTCCGAGGTCGCGGCTGCCTATCTGGGCAAGGGCGGCAGCCTGTCCTCGCGCCCGGTCGTCAAGGGCCATCTCGACCACGCCCCCGCCGCGAAGATGCCCGGCCCGGCGGACAGCCCGGCAATCGAGCTGCGCGATGTCGACGTGCATTACGGCGCGGTGCAGGCGCTGTTCGGCCTGTCGCTGAAGGTCGGCCGCGGCGAAGCGGTTGCGGTGCTCGGCGGCAATGCCTCGGGCAAATCGACCACGATCAAGACCGTGCTGCGCCTTGCCCGGCCGAGCCGCGGCGAGATCCTGCTCCATGGCCGCCCGATGGAGGCGAAGACCACCGCCGACGTGATCGCCCAGGGCATCGCCTCGATCCCCGAGGGCCGCCGCATGTTTGCCGAACTGAGCGTGCGCGACAACATCCTGATGGGCGCCTATGCCCGCCGCCAGGTTCCGAAGGCCGAGCTAGACGGCGACATCGAGAAGGCAGTTGCCGAATTCCCCTGGCTCGGCAAGCGGCTCGGCCAGCTCGCGGGCACGCTTTCCGGCGGCGAGCAGCAGATGGTCGCCATGGCCCGCGCCTGGCTGCGGAAGCCGCAGATCCTCTGCATCGACGAACCGTCGATGGGCCTGTCGCCGATGATGGTCGACCGGGTCTACGAGATCCTCGCCCGCTGGAAATCGCAGGGCCTGACCATCCTGATGGTCGAGCAGAGCGCCAACAAGGCGCTGGAACTGGTCGACCGCGCCTATGTGCTGAGAAACGGGGCCCTCTCGATGGAGGGCAGCGCTGACAGCCTGCGCCGCAACCCCGCGGTGCGCGACGCCTATCTCGGGGGCGCCGCCGCTCCCGACCACCCCCCGCAGGGCGCCCCCGTGCCCTGCCCCGGCAACTGACCCGGCCCGGCCGGACCTTTCCAGGAGACTGCATCATGAGCCTGCGCGTTGGCGTCGATATCGGCGGCACATTCACCGATTTTGCCGTGCTCGACCCCGAGACCGGACAGTTCGACATCGGCAAGGTGCTCAGCACCCCCGACGATCCCGCCCGCGCGGTGATCGAGGGGCTGCTGGCCCGGGTCGGCCAAAGCGGCCGCGGACCCGCCGAAATCGCCGAGGTGGTCCATGCCACGACCATCGCCACCAACACGGTGATCGAGCGCAAGGGCCCGCCGACCGCGCTGCTGACCACCGAAGGATTCCGCGACGTGATCCTGATCGGGCGGCAGAAGCGCTACGAGCTCTACGACAACCTCGCAGGGCGGCCCGCGCCGCTGGTGCCGCGCGACTGGGTCTACGAGGTCCCCGAGCGGATGCTCTGGACCGGCGAGGTGCATGCCCCGATGGACGAGGCGGCACTGCGCCGGATCGCCCGCGAGATCGCCGCGCGCGGCGCGGCGGCGGTCGCGATCTGCTTCCTGCACAGCTATGCCAACCCCGCCCATGAACGCCGCGCCGCCGAGATCATCCGCGAGGAGGCGCCGGATCTGATGGTCTCGGTCTCCTGCGAGGTCTCGCCGCTCTACCGCGAGTTCGAGCGCACCAGCACGACGGTGATGAATGCCTACGTGATGCCGGGCGTGGCCAGCTATGTCGACCGGCTCGACCGCCAGCTTGCCGAGCTCGGGGCGCAGGCGCCGATGCTGATCATGCAGTCGAATGGCGGGGTGGCGAATGTCGAGAACGTCAAGCGCTTCCCGATCCGCATCATCGAGAGCGGCCCGGCAGCGGGCGTGCTGACCGCGGCGCGCTTCGCCCCGGCCGCCGGGACCGACAACCTGATCTCCTTCGACATGGGCGGCACCACCGCCAAGCTCTGCCTCGTCGAAGACGGCAAGCCGCTGCTGACCAGCGAGTTCGAGGTCGACATGGCCCACCTGAAGAAGGGCAGCGGCCTGCCGGTCAGCATCCCGGCGGTCGACCTTATCGAGATCGGCTCGGGCGGCGGGTCGATCGCGCGGGTCGATCTGGGCACGATCGCGGTCGGCCCGGAAAGCGCGGGCTCGGTGCCGGGTCCGGCCTGCTACGGCCGCGGCGGCGCGCGCGCCACCGTGACCGATGCCGACCTGGTGCTGGGCTACCTGAACCCCGACTACTTCCTCGGCGGCGAGATGCAGCTCGATGCCGAGGCCGCGCTGACTGCGATCGAACGCGACATCGCCGTGCCGCTCGGGATAGACGTGATGGAGGCCGCCTGGGGCATCCACGAGATCGTCACCGCGCAGATGGCGCAGGCGGCACGGGCGGTCACGATCAACCGCGGCAAGGATCCGCGGCAGTTCGCGCTGGTGCCCTTCGGCGGCGCAGGCCCGGTCCATGGCAGCCGCCTGGCGCGGATGCTCGGCTGTCCGCGGGTGGTCTTCCCGCGCGCCGCCGGGGTCGAAAGCGCGGTCGGCCTGCTGATGGCCGAGCCGTCCCTCGACTTCGCCCGCACCCAGGTTCTGGAACTGACGGCCGGGTCCCTGCCTGCGGTCAATGCCCTTCAGAGCGACCTGATGGCCCAGGCGCAGGCCGAGCTCGACGCCGCCGGGGTGCCGCGCGACCGCCAGGCCTTTTCGGCTAGCTGCGACATGCGCTTCCGCGGCCAGGGCTTCGAGATCGCCGTCGAGCTGCCGGTGGGGCCGTATCCGGAGGACGGCATTGCCGCGCTCCGGCAGGCCTTCCACGAGGCCTATGCCCAGACCTATGGAGACCGGACCTTCGATCCTGACTGGACCATCCTCGCCGTGCACTGGCGTCTGCGCGCCGTCGCCACCGGCCGGACGCTGGCGATGGACGCCCTGCCGCAGCGCGACGGAGACGCGTCGCGGGCGCTGCGCGGGACGCGCCGGGTCTGGTTCCCGGAAACCGGCGGCTTCACCGACTGCCCGGTCTATGACCGCTACCGCCTCGCCCCCGGAGACCGCATCGCCGGACCCGCGATCATCGAGGAACGCGAATCCACCATCATCCTGCCGCCCGACAGCGACACAGGCGTGGACGGCCACGGCAATCTCGTCGCCACGCTGAACTGAGGACAGACCATGAGCACGATCGATCCCGTCACCTTCTCCGTCGTCTGGGGCGGCCTCCTCTCCGCCGCCGCCGAGATGGGCAGCACGCTCCTGCGCACCGCCTATTCCATGACCGTGCGCGAGGGCTCCGACTTCTCCACCGGCGTCTTCGATGCCGAGGGCAACATGATCGCCCAGGGCGATTACAGCCCCGGGCATCTGGGCTCCATGGCCTATACCGTCCGCAACATGCTGTCCTGGTATCCCGAGGGCGCGCTGAAGCCCGGCGACGCGGTGATCTGCAACGACCCGACCATCGGCTCGGGTCACCTGCCCGACATATTCATGGTCACTCCGGTCTTCCACGGCGAGCGGCTGATCGGCTACGCGGTCAACATCGCCCACCATATCGATGTCGGCGGCAGCGCGCCGGGCAGCGAGGAAGTCGTCGGCGTCAGCGAGACCTGCCAGGAGGGCTGAAGCTGCTGCCGGTGCTGCTCTACCGCCAGGGCGAGCCTGTCACCGAAATCCTGCGCATCATAGAAGGCAATGTCCGCGTCAAGGACGTGCTGGGCGACCTGCATGCCCAGTACGCCGCCAACCTGACCGGCGTGGCCCGGATGCAGGCGCTGGCGCGCGATTACGGCCCCGACATGCTGGCCGCCTGCATGGCCGAAATCGTCGCCCGCAGCGAGGCCGCCATGGTCGGGGCGATCGCGGAGCTGCCGCGCGGCACCTGGCATTTCGAGGACGTGCTCGACGATACCGGCCCGGACACCGAGCCGGTGCCCTTCCGGCTGGCGCTGACCGTCGAGGACGGCCGGATCATCTGCGACTGGGAAGGCACCGGAGACCAGCGCCCGGCAGGGATCAACGCCTACATGCAATATACCCGCTCTTATTGCATCGCCGCGATCAAGGCGGTGACGCTGCCGCGCGCGGCGCAGAATTTCGGCATCATCCGCTGCATCGAGATCCGCGCCCCGGAGGGCTGCTACGTCAATCCCCGCCCCGGCGCGGCAAGCGGCGCGCGGGCGGTCAATGCCAACCGCATCTACGAAGTGGTGATGGGCGCGCTGGCCCAGATCGTGCCCGACCGGGTGATCGCGGCCAGTTCCGGCTTCACCAATCCCAAGGTCAGCGGCATGGTCAGCCCGCATACCGGCAAGCCCTTCCTGGCCTGGATGACGGCGATCGGCGGGGTCGGCGCGCACCGCCATTGCGACGGCCAGGAGGCGACTACCTCGCCCACCAACGGCACCAACACGCCGGTCGAGGTGCAGGAGATGAACGCGCCGGTCTTCGTCCACCGGATGGAGCTGGTGCCGGACTCTGCCGGAGCAGGACAATTCCGCGGCGGAATGGCCATGCGCAAGGACGTGGAACTGCTGGCCGAGAATGGCCTTGTGACCAATCTCGGCGACCGCAACGTGACCGGCCCCTACGGGCTCGAAAGCGGCCTGCCGGGCACGAAGGCGGCAACGATCCTGAACCCCGGCACCCCCGGCGAGCAACGCCTGCATTCCAAAGGCACCTACACGCTCGAGAAAGGCGACATCATCAGCCTCAGGACGGCCGGAGCGGGCGGTTTCGGCGATCCGGCGCTGCGCGACCCGGACGCCGTCCTGCGCGACGTTGCCCATGGGCTGGTCTCGCGCGAAGCGGCGCGCACCGTCTACAAGGTCGCTTTCGCCCCTGCCGGAAACGCCGTCGACAGGGCTGCCACGCGCCTGCTGCGCGAAGGGGCTCCCTCCCCGGCGAAATGACACCCGGCCGGAGCGCCCGCCCCGCTCCGGCCACGTTCCGCTGTCGGCCTTCTTGCCAACCGGACGCCCGGCGGCATGCCTTGTCGGCCCAGCCTTGTTCTACCGGGTGTTCTCGTCTTCGAGCGCCTTCAACCGGCGTATCTCGTCCGGCAACGGGCCACCGTACTTTTTCTTCCAGTTGAAGAACATCGCCTGGCTGATCCCGGCCTTTCCACAGCTCTCCGCGACCGGTGAGCCTTGCGCGCCCTGCTTCAGGATGAAAGCCTTCTGCGCCTCCGTGAATTTCGATGCCTTCATGCTTTTCCGTTTCGTCGGGCAAACAACGCCGGCTCTGTTTGATGATCCTCCTCAGTCTCCCAGCCAGGAAAGCTTGGCCGAAAACTCCAGCGTCATACGGTCCGGTTTTCAGGGGCTGAACACATGCCGTCCACAGACCGGGTCGGGAGGCCCTGCACGCAGGCCTCCGGGAGCGGGCCTTGTCCGCCATTGATGGCGCGGATGGCTCCGTTCCGGGCCTCGCAATGTGCCACATCGGGCGCTGTCAAAGTCACCACCAAGGGGCGCCATCCATGACGGGGATTGCCACGGCCAGCGCCGATCCGCTGACCGGCAGATGATTGCACGGCAATCGCCGGGAGGGACGCCAAGCCTGCCTTCCAGGTCCACGGTGCCGGCGCAGAAGGCGCAGCCGTCCTGCGGCGGAACCAGATGCTTGAATTCTTCCAGCGCCTTGCGCCCTGCCTGATCGGCATGGAGGCCTGTGCCGGAGGCCCATCACCGGACGCGTGACCTCGCCGCGTTCGGACATGAGGTGCGGCTCCTGCCGCCGTCCTGCGCGACGCCGTATCTTCGGCGCGGAAAAACAATTCAGGCCGAGGCCGAGGCAATCTGCGAAACTGTCGCCTGGCCCTCGATGCGAGCCGTTCCGGTGAAAAGCGAGAAGCTCCGGGCGCTTCTGATGACCCGCAGGGCGCGCGAGGTCTTGGTCCGCCAGCTGACCAAGGTCACCGGCTCGATCCGCACGCAGCTCGGCGAGTTCGGCATCCGATCCTCCTCATGCGCCGAAGGGGGTCCGCAATGTCGGGCGCCTGCCCGAAGCGGGCGAGCGCGACGACCCGCCGGCTGCGTCCCGGGTGCCGCTGCGCCTGCTGGCCGAGCAATTCTCCGAGACCCGCGACCGGACCGAGGCGCTCACGAAGGACATCCGCTGCGGGGCGGAGACCAGCGAGACCGGGAAGCGGCTCCGGACCAGTTCCGGCATCGGCCCGATCGCCGCGACTGCGCGGGTGGCGAACGTGCCGGACCCGGCCGGGTTCCGGACATCACGCGACTTGCCGGCCTGGCTTGGCCTGACGCCGGAGCCGCTCTCAAGCGGCGGCAAGGAAAAGCTCGGGCGGTTCCCGAAGAGCGGGCCGGTGTACGCGATCCGTCCGAGAGAACCGGCGAGCGAACGGCTGCCTGCGGCGGCGGCTCCATCCCGGCGCCATGGGGATCATCTCTGCCCTCCGCCGCGGCCGACCTGGCGACGGCTGGCTGTGGCGCCTCCTGCAGTGCAAAACCGCGACGCAGGCCGCGATCGCCGTGGCCAACCGCATGGCGGGAACCGTCGGAGCTTTTCCGGGAAACGCCCAGGACAACGGCGCGGCGCGCGCCGCTTGGGAGAAACCGGGCCGTCGCCATCGGTCCGGGCACCAATGGCGCCCCCCCGGAGGAAATGGCGAGGTGCAAGACGGCAGGATGGCCATCCGGCGGACAAACTGCCGGGATGTCCAGCGCGATCCTCTCGGCCCGGCTATCCCAGTCCCTTTCCCGGCACCCTCTCTCGGCGAATGCATGCATTCGCGCGCCGGCCCGCGGTTGCGCCGGATCTCGCGAAGCGGCGAACGGAGCCCTTCGCCGGGCCGGTCTTCGCCTCGGCTTCATTCTCGCCACGATCGGTCCTCCGGACCGATCTCGTCACGCCCGAATTCCATGATACGTTCCACGGCATAGGCCAGCATCGCACGCACGAGACCGCCATCGGCGCGCTGTTCAAGCAGCTCGAGCAACGCCGTTCCCTCTTCGGTCATCGTCAACTCCGTGCCGGTTCCTGACAACGCAACCCGAACCTTCTCCGAGGTCCGAGGGTGACCGCCAGCGTCATCCTCGGACGCGCGCGGCCTCCCACAGCAATCGTCGGGACATGATCCGCAACGGCCCACGATTCCCGAGGGCATCGCCATGGGCGGACCAGGTCGCCATGCAGTGGCGGGCGGGCTTGGATTTGCCTATGTCATCCGTCTAAGCGCATGGAGTCGCGGCGGGAGTTATGCAACGCTGATCGAGCATGACATTGTGCGGTCCCGGACACTTCACGGTTCCCTCTGGAGCTGAAAGGCGGCCTGAATGCCGCGCTACTCCAACAGTCCCGGAAGCCAGAGCGTGATGCCAGGCACGAAGACCAGACCCAGGAGCACCAGTACGTCCACGGCAACGAACCAGCCGACGCCACGGAAAATCGTTGTCAGCGACACCCGGTCGCCCAGTGCGCCCTTGATGATGTAGACGTTGAGCCCGACCGGCGGGGTCAGGAGGCCGATCTCGAGCAGCTTCACGAGGATGATGCCGAACCAGACCAGGTCGAGCCCGGCTTCGCGGGCCATGGGCAGGATGATCGGCATGGTCAGCAGCAGGATACCGATGCTGTCGAGGAAACAGCCCAGAATGAGATACAGCAACGAAACCGCCAGGATCACCATCAGCGGCGAGCTGCCCCATGCGATGAAGACATCCGCGACGAAGGTCGGCACGCCGGACAACGCCATGAACCTGCCCAGCAGCGATGTCCCGATGACCACCATGAAGATGCTCGCGGTGCTGACCAACGTCTGGCGGAACCCTGCGGCCAGCACGGTCCAGGTCAGGCTGCGCTTCAGCGCCGCCACCGCGATCGCCAGCGCCGCGCCCACGGCGCCGGCTTCGGTGGGAGTGAAGACCGCAAGGAAGATCCCCGCCAGCACGCCGAGGATGATCACCGGCAGCGCCCAGGTCTCGCGGATCGCCTCCATGAGCTCGGCGCGGGTGAAGCGGCTTTCGACCTTGGGGGCCAGCGACGGACGGCGGATCACCCGCAGAACGATCATCGTCGTGAAGGCAAGCGCTGTCAGGATGCCGGGCATCACGCCGCCCGCGAAGAGCTGGGCCACCGACACCTCGGCCAGGTAGCCGTAAAGCACCATGAGAATGGACGGCGGAATGAGCGAACCGAGCGTGCCTGCCGCCGCGATCACTCCTGTCGCGAGTCCCGGATCGTAACGGTAGCGCAGCATTTCGGGGGTCGCGATGCGCGCAAAGGCGGAAGAGGTGGCGACCGAGGAACCGGAGGCCGCCGCAAGCACGGCGCTCGCGCCGACGCTCGCCACCGCAAGCCCGCCGGGCAGCCAGCTCAGCGCCAACCGCATCGTGCGGAACAGCCCGGAGGACAACCCGGCCTCGGAGGCGATGAACCCCATGAGCAGGAACATCGGGATCGCCGTGAGATTCCAGTCCCCCACGAAGTTGAACGGGATCGCCGTGATGATGCCCCAGGCGGCACGCATGTTCAGCAGAACAGCGATGCCGATGAAGCTCACCAGGCCCAGTGCCACGCCGATCTGCACCCGCAGCAGCAGAAGGAGGATGCCCGCACCGAGCCCCAGAAATCCGATGGTGACGTTTTCCAAAGTGTCGTATCCCGTCTCAGATATGGCCTTCGCCCGGATCCACCGGGTCGGGCGAGAATGCCGGGTCCAGCGCCGCGTGAACCGCGTGGCGCAGCGACACCAGCCCGATCGCGGCGAAGCCGACGGGCAGGACGAATTTCGCGGGCCAGATCAGCACGTAGACATTGCCCATCATCATCTCGCCCTTGGTCATTGCTTTGACCGCGTCGAACCAGGTCTGCCGTGCGAGAATGGCGAAGAACACCGCGCTGACCACGTAGCCCAGCACCAGGACCGCGCGCTGCAGCCAGCCCGGCATCAGCCGCCAGAGCATGTCGACCTGGATATTCTCGTGCTGCCACTCGACGAAGGCGAGCGGCAGGAACACGACCAGCACCATGTGGTAGACCGAAATGATCTCGAAATTGCCGGGGATGGGCCGGCTCCAGAAATTGTCGGCGACGACATCGGCCACGGTCTGCACCATCATCAGCGCAAGCCCCACACCGGAAAGCAGCAGCAATGTGCGTGAGAGCCACAAAAGCCCCGTGTCGATTCTGGCCAGCATCGTCGCCTCCTGTCTTGCAGTTCAGAGCCCGTAGCTCGTCACGTCCACCTGGTTGTAGACTTCGGTCTTCAGAAGCTCGGCAATCGCGGCAAGGTCGTCCGCCGGGATGTCTGCCATCAGTTCTTCCCACTTGGCGTAGGTTTCCTTGAACCGCTCGGCCAGCACCGCGGGTTCCGGGGCGCCCAGCTTCTCGCCGGTCTCGGCTGCCAGGGCATCGACCTCGGCAGCGATGAAATCGGTCAGGCTGGCCGCCAGGTCATCGGCGGGGTCCGCGACCGTGACGCCATGGTCCGCGGCCTCGGCCAGCGCCCCGTCGACGGTGCCGAGATAGGCCTGGGTCATCTCCACGATATTGCCTGCCATGGCATCGATCAGGATCTGACGGCTGGCTTCACTCAGGCCGGCCCAGGCGTCTTCAGCCATGGCGTATTGCCAGCCGGCGAAATAGGGGCCGAATTCCAGCAGCGTGGTGTGTTTCGCCACATCCCAGAGCGAGCGCGACTTGAGATCGTTTGCAGCGTTGATCGCACAGTCGAGCTGGCCTTTCTCGAGCCCCGAGAACATCTCGGACGAGGGGACGTTCACCGGAACGGCGCCCACGCTTTCGGCCCAGGCGGCGTGTACGGGCGACGGCATCCGCAGCTTCTTGCCAGCGACCTGCTCGAGCGTCGTCACCTCGGAAGAGCACATCATCACGTATTGCGGCGAAGCGTAGGAGCCGAGGAAGACGATGCCGAGCCTGTCGAACATGGCCTGCATGGAAGGATCGTTGATGTAGAAATCCGCAACCGCAAGAGCCGTCGTCATGCTGTCGGGCAGGCCGATGGCGAGGGCGGCAAGCGTGTTGTCCTCGGGCAGATCCGACGGGGTGTAGGTTCCTGCGTGGTAGGTCATCTGCACGATGCCGTCAGTCAGGCCGGACAGGTGCGCCACGGGCGGCAGCAGCGAGGTGCCGGTATAGACCTGCATGGTCAGGTTGCCGCCCGAGGCTTCTTCCACGGTGTCCTTCAGCGCGAGATAGCCGTCGCGGGTCAGAGGGTGGGTGTCAGGGAACCAGACAGAGGCGGTGATTTCTTCCGCCGCGACCGGAGGGGCGATGCCGAGCGCCGAGGCGAGCAGCAGTGCTTTGGTCTTCGTCATGATCGGTCTCCGTGTTGGCGCCGGTCATGCCGGCGTTTGTTGGGCCCCGCCCCGTCAGGAGGGGAAGCCGAGCTTGTCTTTCATCCAGTAGTAGCGGACGCCGATGTCCATCACCGGCCCGCGGACAGCGTGCCAGGCGATGGGGCGGATCGGCGTTTCCGGCAGGGGCAGCGGCGTGCCCTCGGCAATCCGTTCTGCCAGAGCCGCGCCCATCGCCGTGGCCATGGCGACACCGCGCCCGTTGTAGGCCGCGACGGTCCAGAGGCCCGGCTCCGGCTCGTGCAGATGCGGCAAGTGGTCCATCGTCAGGGCCAGATGACCGGACCAGGCATGTTCGACACGAACGTCGGCAAGCTGCGGGAACATGCGCCGCATCCCTCCCTCCAGCGCGTCCTGAAGCGCTTGCGAATGCTCCGCGCCCGTGGCCCCGCGACCGCCGATGGCAAAGCGGCCGTCGGGCGTCATGCGGTAGTAGAAGGCCAGCTTGCGGGTTTCCGAGCAACAGGCGCCCTGCGGCAGGATCGTTCCGGCAATGTGCCCGGGCAACGGCTCCGTCGCGAGCATGGTCGATTGAACCGGCAAGATCGAGCGGGCCAACTTCGGCATCAGCGCCGTGTCATAGGCATTGGTCGCCAACACCGCGGTCTTGCCCGAGATGCTCTCTCCGTCCAGATCGAGCGCCCACCCCTGTCCGGACCGCCGGACCGCACGCACGGGGCTGCCGGTGACAATGGTCACGCCGGCGGCCCTCGCGGCGCGCGCAAGTCCGCGAGCATATGACAGCGGGTTCACCAGCCCCGCACGCAGGTCGCGCCAGCCGCCGACATAGGCTGCCGTCCCGGTAGCCTCGGCCATGGACCCGGCGCCGTAGAACTCGACCGGAGCGCCTTCGGCCTCCCACTCCTTTGCACGGGCGTGAACCGCCTTCAGCGCCAGGGCCGAATGAGCCCCCTGGATCCAACCGTTCCGCGTGGCGCCGCAGGCGATGTCGTGGCGGTCGATCAGGTCGAAGACCCGGTCCGCTGCCGCGCCTGCGAAGGCGGCCAGCCGGCTGCCCTCGGCCTCTCCCCAGCGGGCACGCATCTCGGAGGGGTCCAGCTTGAGCCCCGGGATCACCTGTCCGCCATTGCGGCCGGATGCCCCGAAACCGATCTGCTTCGCCTCGACCAGCGTGACGGCGACCCCGCGCTCGGCCAGATGAAGCGCGGTGGACAACCCGCTGAACCCGCCGCCGATCACCAGCACCGTCGCATCCAGAGGCGCGTCGCTGCCCGGGGAGGGCTCTTCCGCAGTCGCATGCCAGAGCGATTGTTCCCAGAGATCGGCGGAAAGCGTCATCCAAGCGCCACCATCTGGGCGGGATAGGCGCGCCGGGCGCTATCTTCCGTGAGCAGGCCATTGCGCAGATCCTCGGCGACCAGCGCCGCAGGGCGCTCTGCAGCCGGGCCGTAGCCCGCACCGCCGCCGAGCCGGAAGACCACCAGATCGCCCGCCTTGAGGTCGGCCATGTCCTTGGACGCGAGCTGGATCACCTCATCGCCCCGGTGGATCTCGCAGGCGCCCATGGAGCCCGCCCCGCCGCCGAACAGCGGCTCGGGCGCGGTCACGAACCGGTCCGCGTAAAGCGCAACGGTCGCGCCGTCACGCAGGATGCGATAGGCCTTCATGAAACCGGCGCCGCCGCGCATCGTGCCGTGGCCGAAACTGTCAGGCGTCAGCGCGTACGCCTCGACGCGGAAGAACTCGTAATCCTGGTCGATGGCCTCGACCGGCGTGTTGGCGCAGTTCGACATGGGGCTGTCGATTGCATCGCAGCCGTCTTCCTGTAGCGAAGCGCCGTAGCCGCCGCCGAAGATCTCGAGATAGACCGAATAGGCTCCGTCGTTCAGCCAGCTCAGGCAGGCCACGGTGGTGCAGTCGAAGCCGTTCGCGATCACCTGCTCCGGGACCGCCTGCGACAGGGCGTTCATCGTGGCGTTGAAGGCGCGGTAGCAGATCTCCATCCGCGCCCGCACCGGCGCGGGGTAGCGCGGGTTGAGGATGCTGCCTTCGGGCACGATCACGTCGATCGATCGGGTCAGCCCGGCGTTGAAGGGAATGTCCGGCGATGTCAGGGCCGATTTCACGCAGGACATGGTGGCAGACAGCGCGGCTGCCAGCGGCGCGTTGAGGTTGGTGGCCACCTGCGGATCGGTACCGGTATAGTCCACCGTCAAGCTGTCGCCCGAGATGGTGACGCAGGACTTNGACGCGGATCGGCCCATGACCCAGCCCGTCGTCGTCGATCACCGCCTCGCCGTGATAGGTGCCGTCCGGCGCTTCGGCGATGGCCGCCCGGACCCGGCGTTCCGTATAGGTCTGGAATTCTGCCATGACCTCTTCGACCGCCTCCGCGCCGTAGCGTTCGCACATCTCGCCGATGCGCTGCGCACCGATCCGGTTTGCCGCGATCTGGGCGTTGAAATCGCCCATGGTCTGCAGCGGCGCACGCACGTTGGCGCGCAGCATCCGCTCGAGCGGGCCACCGTTCCAGTCGCGCGACATGGAGAACTTGGTGGGCGGAATGATGATGCCTTCGGAGTGCACGTCGCGGGCATGGACCGACAGGCCCGGCGCGCCGCCGCCGATGTCGAGGTGATGCGCCACGGAGGCGGCAAAACCCACGCGCCGGCCGCCGGCGAAGATCGGGTGGAAGAAAAAGACGTCCTGCAGGTGCTGGCCGCCGGAGTAGCTGTCGTTGATGACGAAGAAATCATCCGGCCCGACCTCTTCGAGATCGTATTCCCGTGCGCAGGCTTGGAACACCGACCCGATGGTTCCGAGCTGCATGGGGATCAGCTCGGCCTGGGCCACGGTATTTCCGTCGCGGTCGAGGATCGCGGCGGATCCGTCGCGGGCTTCCCGGAGGATCGTGGAATAGGCGGAGCGGACGAGTTTCGTGCCCATCTCGCGCGCGGCGGCGAGGATGGCCTGGCTCAGCACGGCATAGTCGATTGCGGAGACGGTCATTGTGCAGCCCTCGTCAGAATCAGGTTGTCTTCGGGGTCCCGCGCGGCCTGCCAGCCGGGCGGAACATAGGTGGTCGAGGAATAGCCTTCGATCAGCGCGGGACCTGCGACTGGCGTGCCGATCTCCAGCGCCGAGGCCGCGCAGACGGTCGCTCTGGCCGCGCTTCCGTCAGGCAGAACGACGGGTGCGGTCTCTGGCGTCCGCAGGGTGCCTTGCCGCTCGCGGAAGGCAGGCAGCGTCTCGATGGGGCGGGTGACGGTCATGCGGAACCCCACGACCTCGATCTTCTGCCCCCTGGATCCGCCATGCAGGAAGATGCGGTGATGCGCGGCCTGGAACAGGTCCTCGAGCTTCGCGGCATTCAGCGTGCAAATGGCCTGCGGCGTGAGCTCTACCGGAACCTCGAAGGCCTGGCCGACGAACCGCATGTCGGCGACGAACTCGAACCGAAGGCCATCCTTCAGGCCGTAGCTCTAGAAATCCGCCCGGGCGGCGGCCTCCATCTCGGCATGCGCGGCGCGCACCGCTTCCGGCGCGTCTGCGTCGACGGTGAAGCGGCGGGTGATGGCCGTGATCTTGGAGAAGTCCGACGCGATCAGCCCATAGGCCGAAAGCACCCCGGGGTTCGGCGGCACGATCACGCTGGCTAGCTGCATTTCTTCCGCGATCTCGGCTGCCAGCAGGGGGCCGGCGCCGCCGTATGGCACAAGGGCATAGTCTCTCGGGTCGTTGCCCTTCTCGGTGGAGACGATCTGGATGGCGCGCACGATATTGGCGACCGACAGGCGCAGCGCGGCAGTGGCAGCCTCTGGCACGCTCAGCCCCAGCGCCTGCGCGATCGGGGCAAAGGCGCGCTCTGCCGCAGCCCGGTCCAGCGCCATGGTTCCACCCAGGAAGGCCTCGGGACGGATCGTTCCGCGCAGCACATGGGCGTCGGTGATCGTGGGCAGGGTGCCCCCCTTGCCGTAGCAGGCCGGTCCAGGTTCGGCACCGGCGCTGCGCGGCCCGACGCGCAGCATGCCGCCGTCATCGATCCAGACCAGAGACCCTCCGCCCGCGCCAACCGTGGCGATGTCGATCACCGGCGTCCGCACCGGCAGGCCGTCAAGCTCGGTGTCGGGCGAGATGCCCGGCTTGCCGTCNGGTGACGAGANCAGACATCGGTCGAGGTGCCGCCCATGTCGAAGGTGATCACATTGCCCGCGCCTGCGCGCTCGGCCTGCCGGATGGCGCCCACCACCCCTGCCGCGGGACCGGAGAAGAGCGCCGAGATCGCATTGCGCCGCATGGCCGTCGCCGGGATGCGTCCGCCGTTCGACTGCATGATCGAAAAGCGCGATGCGAAGCCCCGCGCACCGAGTTCGGTCTCGAGGCGGGTCAGGTAGCTGTCGATGACGGGCTGGACGTAGGCGGCAAGCGTCGCGGTCGAGGCGCGCTCGAACTCGCGGAACTCGCGGGTCACGTCCACCGAGGCGGTCACCAGCATCTCGGGCAGCGCGGCGTTCAAAGCTGCGCGCAGCGCTTCCTCATGCGCGGCGTTGGCATAGGAGGAGAGCAGGCAGACCGCGACCGACGCGTAGCCGCCGTCGCGCAGAAGCGGCACGAGCCGCTCCACCTCGCCCGCCACGTCGAGCGGCGCGACGACGACGCCGGCGGCATCCATCCGCTCCGCCACCTCGTAGCAATCTGCACGGTCGACCACCGGGCGCGGCCGCTTGTAGCGCAGATCGTAGATGTTGCGGCGGTCATGACGCTGCAGGAAGAGGATGTCGCGGAAGCCCGCGGTCACCACGAAGGCAACCTTCGCCCCCTTTCGCTCGAGCAGCGCATTGGTCGCCACCGTGGAACCGTGCACGAGGTCTGCCACCCCAGACAGCGGCACCTCGGCCTGGTCAAGCGCGTTGAGCATGCCGATATCGGGGCTCGACGGCGTGGACGGCACCTTCCGCAGCTGAATTTCTCCACCATCGACTGCAACCAGATCCGTGAAGGTTCCGCCGACCTCTACCCCGACTCGCATCAAAGCATCCTCACCTATGAAACTTTTAACAACTATTTTCACTTTAGTGCATTCATAGCAAGAATTTTTTCATTTCTTGGCGAAGAAATTTCATTTTTCTGCTAATCTTGCAGGAGATTTCATGTTCTGAGAGAAGATGCTGTGCGGTCGAGGCGGAGTTCGATGAAAGATCAGGAAAAGACAGGCGTGACGGAGAGCCCCTCGCTGGGGGAACGCCTGCGCGGGTTGCGCAAGAGCCACGCGCTGTCGCTCAAGGAGCTTGCCGCGCGCTCGCAGCTTTCGATCGGCGCGCTGAGCCAGATCGAACGCGGGATCAGCTCGCCGTCGGTGCGGACACTGAACAAGCTGGCGACGAGCTTCGACGTCCCCCTGTCCTATTTCTTCGCGGGCGCGGACAGCGACGAGGTCGACGGCGTTGTCGTGCGCCACACCGCCGATGCCGAGATGAAGGTGAGCGCCCAGGGCATTCGCAAGCGGCTTCTCACCCCCAAGACCTTGGAAGGGCTGCAATTGATGCTGGTTCAGGTCGACCCAGGAAGCACTTCGGGCCCCGAGGCCTACGGACATCCCGGTCTCGACGCGGGCTATGTCCTGAGCGGCGCACTGCGCCTGGAGGTCTCTGGCCGGGTCTACCTGCTGACCGAGGGCGACAGCTTCGGCTTTCCCTCGACCCAGCCCCACCGCTTCGAATGCCTTGGCGGCCGGCCCGCCGAGATCGTCTGGGTCAACACCCAGTAGCGCCGCGCTCAACATGACAGCGCCATTCCGTCGGTCGCCGGGTCCGCCCCTCCCTGGAGCACGCCGTCCTCCAGATGGATGCCATGCACCCAGGCGATGCCATAGCTGTGCGGGCTGCGCACGATCCCGTAGCCCTGCGCCTCCAGCTCGCGCGTGACGGACTGCGGAATGCGGTTGGTCACGTCGATCAGGTTGCTGGTGGCCGAGAAGCGCGGCAGAGACACCGCGTCCGACATCGAGGCTCCGAAATCCAGCACATTCAGCGTGGCCTGCAGAACCCCCATGGCAATCTGCGTGGCACCCGGCGCACCGATGGCCAACTTCGGCCGATCACCGTGGAAGATGATCGAGGGACAGACAGAACTGAACCGCGCCTTGCCCGGCGCGATGGAGCCCGCATGCCCCGGACGCGGGTCGAAGACGCCCATGCACCCGTTGTACATGAAGCCCAGGCCCGGCGTGACGACACCGGACGGCATCCCCAGGGAATGAGTCATGGAGACGCAATTCCCGTCCCGGTCCGTGACGCAGATCTGCGTGGTGTCGCGGCTGGGACCCGCAGCCGAGAACCGTGGAACGTCGGCCTTTTCTCCGCGGCGGATCCGCTCGGCGCTTTGCCGGGCGTGGTCATCGGAAAGAAGGGAGGCGACCGGCACATCAACGAACGCCGGGTCGCCGATATGGGCGTCCTTGTCGATGGTCGCCTGCTTCATCGCCTCGCAGACCACGCGGATATATTCGGCGCTGTTGTGCCCCATGCCCTTGAGGTCGAAATGCTCGAGAATGTTCAGCATCTCGGCCAGCATCAGGCCGCCCCCAGGCGGCTGGTTGGTGGTCACGCGATAGCCGCGGTAACGCGTTTCCAGAGGTGGCAGAATGCGCGGGCGGTAGCTCGCGAGATCCTCTGCCGACAGCAGCGCTCCGCAGGCGGTCATGTCCGCGGCAATGGCGCGGGCGATGTCCCCGGTGTAGAAGCTGTCGGCGCCCTCCCGGGCAATGGTGCCCAGCGTCGTGGCCAGGTCGGGGTTGACCACCCGGTCGCCGACCTGCTTGGGACTTCCATCGCCGCGGCAATAAAGCGCCCGTCCGGCGCCGCAAAAGGCGATGCGTTCGAAATTCGCCACCCGGCCCATCTCGGCGGGCATTGACCACCAACCATGCACATGCGGACGCACCACCCAGCCGCAACGCGCCCAGGCGATGGCATGCTCCAGAAGCTCCGCCCAGGGCAGCCGACCATGACGTTCATGCGCCGTGGCATAGGCGCGAAGCGAGGCCGGTACGCAGATCGACTGGTAGCCGATGTCGTTCACGCGCCCCCGGAGGGTGAAGCCGTAGCCATCGCGCGCCTCCCCCTCGATCAAGGCCTCCCACATGTCCGGCGTGGCGGCGGCCGGTGCCGGGGCGTGGAAGTCGATGTACTCATGCGCACCGTCACTGGCGCGCCACACGGCCATGCTGCCAAACCCCGCGATGCCGCACATGAGCGGATCGACCACCCCCTGCACGAAGGCCATCGCGATCGCCGCATCCACGGCATTGCCACCCGCCTGCAGCACCTCGATCCCACATTCGGATGCCTCGGGCTGAGGTGCGACCGCCATTGCCTGTCTCCGGTCCGATCGAGCCATCAACCTGCCCCTCCGTCTTGGCGCTTCAGAACTTCGCGATAGTGTCCGAAAGGATGCGGCCCACCTCCTGCACACGCTCGGGCGTATATCGCTGAGTGATGTTGCCGACGCTTACGGCCCCTGCGAGCGCTCCGTGACTGTCGAAGATCGGCGCGCCGACGCCCACCACGTAGTCGAACATGTCCTGGTCCCCGACCGAGAAGCCTGCGGCGCGCACCTCGGCGATGCGCGCCCGTATCGCCGCCGGATCGGTCACCGTTTTCTGCGTGCGCTTCTCGAGCGGGCCAGCGAGATACGCATCGATATCTTCGGCGCTGGAGTAGGCGAGCATCGTCAGAGGGGCACCCCCGCAATGCAGGGGCAGCTCCATCCCCACTTCCGAGGCGAGAACGCGAACCGGCGCCGAGCCTTCGATCCGGTTTATCACGAGCGCCTGGCGCCCGCTGCGGATCATGAAGAGCGCCGTGTCCTGCGTCCGGTCCACGATCTCGCGCAGGATCAGCTCGACCCGGCTCAGCACCGGGTTCGAAGCCAGCGCCTTGTGAACATAGTGCAGCATCATCGGGCTTACCGAATATCGCCCCGAAGGCGCATCGCGCTCGACGAGCGAGTGATGTTCGAGCGTTCCGAGCATCCGCACCGTCACGGTGCGCGGATAGCCGACGACGTCGACCACCTCGGTCACCGTGCAGGGGCGACCGAAATCGCAGATGGCCTTGAAAACCAGGATGGCCTTGCCGGCAGAAAGGCTGATGTCCACTGTCATTTATCCGATATTCGGTTATTGCATCCGATTTTTGGAGCATGGGTGCCTCATTCCGCTCCTGTCAAGCCGTGTCCGCCGATTTGCGAGCCTTACGGCAATGAGCCCGCGCAAATCGCCGCGGGAATGTGCATCTCGGCAAGCGGCCGGAGGTACTTGCAGTTGAGGCGTTGTTGGACAAATCAGCTGGCGACCGCAGTCCCCCTTTCCCCGGACACACTTACCCCAGGGCCACGGTGACCGGGATGCCGAGGGCGGTGAAGCGGTTGAGGAATGAGCGGCAAGCGCCATTGGTCCGGGCGCAGCCGCGAATGACGCGGATATGGACCTCTGCCATCTGGCGGTCGAGGGTGAGGCATCGCGCTGCCATCGGTCCGAGGCCGATGCCGATGCCGAACGGACATCAGCCGCTGGCCAAGCAGCTTAAACCAGTTCGTTTTCGCCTCCACCCTGCTGCGGCGATGATACCCGCTCCAGTTCCGCCACAGCACCCGGCGCAGGTGCTTCGACGCTCGCAGGATCTCGTTTCGCAAGAGAGCTCCGGCCGTATCCGGCTTCCAGGGCCTCGCAGTCCGCCTCGGCGGGAGTGAGTATCCGTCATTCGCAAGCGGCTTTTGAGGTCCACAGCCTGTCGGCTTTCGCCAGCGCGCTGGCGGCGCGCAGGAGCGTTCGCATGAGCGCGGCTATGGCAAGCTTTGCGGGTGTCCCGGCCTCGCGGAGCTGGATGTACTTGGCCTTGAGGTCAGGGTTGTAGCGCATCGCGACGGCGGCAGGCCTGCAGAGCGCATCGCGCAACGGCTTGCGCCCCCCGCGGATGAAGGACCTGCCGTTCCACTGGCCGGATTCGCGGCTGAAGGGGACAAGGCCCGCGAGGCTTGCGGCCTGCTTTCCGTCGAGCCTTCCGATCCCGGGCAGAAAGGTCAGGATCAGCGCCGTCGCGACAGGGCCGAGGCCGGGAATGGAGCACAGGATCTCTCGATTGCGGGCCATGGTGCCGTCTTCGGCGATCAGCCTGGCAATCCCGGCATCAAGTTCCGCGATCTGGCGCTCGACGAGGGCCAGCCGTTTCGCGGGCTGGCGCTTCGCCGGAGCGTGAATCTGGACATGGCTGCGGTTGCGCAACCGGGTCCGCTCGGTGATCAGGGCGCGTCGCGCAACCTGAAACTCCTTGAGAACCTGAAGGTCCGGCGGCACAGGCGCATCTGGTTCGAGGGCCAGGGCCGCGCCCATGCGGGCCAGGTTGCGCGCATCCACGGCATCGGTCTTGGCTTGCGCACCGCAGGCCTCGGCGAAGCGCCGGGCCTGCAAGGGATTGACCTTTGCGAGCGGAAACTTGCCCGAAAGCGCCGCCTCGAAGGCCCGGTGATGCGGGCCGGCGGGCGCGAAGGCGATGCGCGCCGCCGGTGCCTTGCCCAGCCATCGGATCAGGGCCCGCCACCGGCGGCACCGACGACGGATCGCGGAAGGCCGCGACCAGCGCCTCGGCGCTCTGGAACCGGTCCTCGGGCTCGGGCGCGGTCATCTTGGCGAGGAGGCGGCCGAGGGGCTCGGGCACGCCTGCCAGATCGAGCGGCGCGCGCTTCCGCTCCAGCACCTCCATCGGATTGCGGCCGATCTCGGGCTTCTGCCCGCGGAAGGTCGCCAGCAGGAGCGCGCCCAGCGAATAGATGTCGGTGCGCGGATCGGCCTTGCCGGCCAGCTGCTCGGGCGCGGCATAGGCGTATTTGCCGGCGAACTTGTCGCCGACGATGGTCTCGGCGCCCGGATTGGTGTCCTTGGCAATGCCGAAATCGATGATCACCGCCTCGGCGGGCGATCCGCCGCGCAGGATGATGTTGTCGGGCGACAGGTCGCGATGGACGATGTTGCGCGCATGCGCCGCCGCCAGCCCCTCGGCGATGCGCAGCCCGGCAACCATCAGCTCTTCGGCCGACATGCCCCCCGCCTTGAGCCGCGCATCCATGCCCGGCCCCTCGACATAGTCCATGACGAGATAGACCACCCCGTCGGCCATCCGCTGGGCATCGAAATAGCGCACCACCGCGTCATGGCGGATCTCGCGGACATCTTCCTCGCGGGTCATCAGCGACAGGAAATCCTCGTCGCGGGCGAATTCCGCCCGCAGCGCCTTGACCGCGACGACGCGGCCCGAGATTTCCGAGCGCGCCTTGTAGACTTCCGACACGCCCCCGCGCCCGAGCAGCGCCACGATGCGGTAGGTGTTGTTCAGCAGGTCGCCTGCCTCGAAGATATCGCCGGTCTCCCGGCCGGGACTGGACACGCCTGGCGGCTCCTCTGGACCGGGCTCAGCTGAGCGCCTGGAATTCCACGCGGCGGTTCTCGTCGGCATTCGGGTCGAGATCCTCGAGCGGGAAGCCCTCGCCCACGCCCACCGCCTCCAGCCGGTCGCCCGCGATGCCGCAGTCATTGACCAGGTGGCGCTTCACCTCTGCCGCGCGCAGCTGCGAGAGCTGCTCGTTGTAGCTGGCGGAGCCGGAGGCATCGGTATGGCCGACCACCCGGAACGCCACCGTATCCATCTTCTGCATCACCTGGCAGAGCGTGGCGAGCTTCGGCTTCTGGTCCTCGCGCAGCGCGGCGCTGTCGAAATCGAAGCGGATCTGGATATTGACCTGCTCCTCGGGTGCCAGCGCCACATAGGTCGGCGCGGTTTCGGCCGCGGGCGTGCCGATGGCGGGCGCGGCAGGCGCTTCCTCCGCGGCGGTGACGGTGGTGCCGCCCGCGGTTCCGGCCCCGACGGCCGGCGCGTCCGGCTGGACCAGCACCAAGCCGCGGGTCTTCTGCTTCTCGAAGATCGCCTCCAGCTCCTCGGCGCTCAGATCGCTGGCATCGCCCTGCTGGGCTGCGGCCGGCCCCAGAGCCACGAGAAGACCGAGGAGTCCGACTCCCAGGCCGTGTATTGCAGTCCTCAGCATCGGGACCCTCCCTTCCTCGGTTTGGCGGAATCGTATATCAGCTGACCCAGCGGAACAACGGCTTTGCCACGGCCGGCGTTGCCCGGCGCGCGGCTCATCCGCCCTCCACCGAGAACTCGATGCGGCGGTTGCGGGCGCGCCCTTCGGCGGTCGCGTTGTCGGCCACCGGCCGGTCCTCGCCATAGCCCGCCGAGGCCATCCGCCCCTGCCCCACGCCCTTGCCCAGCAGGTAGTCCACCACCGAGGCCGCGCGGCTTTCCGACAGGCGCTGGTTGAGCCCGGCATCGCCGGTGCTGTCGGTATGGCCCGCGATCAGGATGTTCAGCCCCGGGCAGCGGTTGACGATGTCGGCCACCTGGTCGAGCAGCGGAAACGAGGCCGGGCGCAGCCGCGCCGAGCCCGACTCGAAGGAGATGTTGTCGGTGCGCGACAGGATCTCGAACCGGCCGGTGCAGGCCTCCAGCGAGAAATCGCCCTGCGCCTCCAGCGCGGCGCTGGCGGGCGCGGCAGGGACGGCCAGGTTGCGGCACGGATGCTCCGGGCGGCAAGGCAAGGCGCGGCGGGATCCGGTTGCGGTCCGCCGCTGGGCCGCAGCGGCACTCCTGCAGTACCGCGTCCTCATGCACGGAAGCTGCCAACGGCAAGCAGACAGGCGGAAGACCGGACCGCGGCCCCGCCGGAACCGGCAGGGCCGCGCAGGCAGGCTGCAGAGGGCCGGAGCCCCCCTGCCGGGATCAGATCGTCATGTAGGTCTCGACGACCTCGTCGGTCAGCTCGGCGATCGGCCCGGTGCAGGCGATCCGGCCCTTCTCCAGCATGGCGAAGCGGCTGGCGGCGCGGCGCAGGAAGCCGATATTTTGCTCCACCAGGATCACCGTCAGCCCCATCTCGTCGCGCATGCGCAGGATCACCGCCTCGATCTCCTCGACGATCGAGGGCTGGATGCCCTCGTTCGGCTCGTCGAGCAGCACGATGTCCGGCTCCGCCGCCAGCGCCCGCGCGATGGCCAGCTGCTGCTGCTGCCCGCCCGACAGCACGCCGCCGGGGCGGTGCATGTTGGCGGCGAGATAGGGGAAAAGCTCGGGCACGATGGCCGGGACCTCGCGGCGTCCGGCGCGGTTCGCGAATCCGCCCATCAGGATGTTCTCGCGGATGGTGAATTCGGGGATGATCCCCCGGCCCTGCGGCACATAGGCGATGCCGGCCCGCGCCCGCTCATGGGTGGCGCGCGCGGCATAGTCCTGCCCGCCGATCAGGACCTGGCCGCGCTTCGCCTCGGTCATGCCCATGATCGTCTTCAGCAACGTCGTCTTGCCGGTGCCGTTCCTGCCGGCGATGCCGGTGATCTCGCCCGAGGGGATCTTCAGGTCGATGCCCTCGAGCGCGCGGGAGCGGCCGTAATAGCCGTCCAGATTGACCAGTTCCAGCATCATGCAATCCCCTGCTTGCCCAGATAGGCGGCCTTCACCTCCGGATGGTTCTCGATGAAGGCGACGCTGCCCTCGGCCAGCACCCGGCCGAGATGCAGCACCGTGATCCGCTCGGCGATGTCGCGCACGAAGGCCATGTCATGTTCCACCACCAGGAGCGTGTGCCGCCCCTTCAGCCGGTTGATGATCTCGGCGGTCTTGGCGGTCTCGCCCTGGGTCATCCCCGCGGTCGGCTCGTCCAGAAGGATCACCGAGGCGTCCTGGATCATCAGCATGCCGAGCTCCAACCATTGCGTCTGGCCGTGGCTCAGGAGCCCGGCCTCGCGCTCCGCCTCGGCCCCGAGCCCGATCAGCTCCAGCACCTCGGCGAGCCGCGCCTTCTCGGACATGCCGAGGGCGAAGCGCAGGTTCGACCAGACCGAGGGGCGCTTGGACTGCGCGACCTCGAGATTCTGCCGCACGGTGAGGCCCGAGAATACGGAAGGAATCTGGAACTTGCGCCCCACCCCCGCGCGGGCGATCCGGTGTTCGCGCAGGCCGGTCACGTCGCGCCCCTGCACCAGCACCTTGCCCTCGGTGGCGCGGGTCTTGCCCGAGATCAGGTCCATCAGCGTCGTCTTGCCGGCGCCGTTGGCGCCCAGCAGCACGCGCAGCTCGCCCTGCTCCACCGCCATGGACACGCCGTCCACCGCGCGGAAGCCCGAGAAATCGACGGCCAGCCCGTCGAGCGTCAAGGCAGCGGTCATTGCCCGGCCTCCTCTTTCAGCTGGAAGGACGGGCGGCGGGCGCGCAGCCGCGCCATCCCGTCATGGGCGAGCCCCGACAGGCCCTTGGGCAGGTAGATGACGGTGACCACGAAGAGGATGCCGATGATCGCCTTCCAGGCTTCGACCAGCGCCTCGGTCTCGGAAACGCGGGCCTCGATCATGTTGATCAGGATCGCGCCCACGGCCGCGCCGAGGATCGAGCCGCGCCCGCCGACCGCCGCCCAGACCACCATGGTGATCGAGAAGGACAGCTCGAGGAACGAGGGAGAGGCGAATTCCGAGACGATGACATAGAGCATCCCGGCCAGCCCCGCGATAGCCGCGGAAACGGCGAAGAAGAAGGTCTGGTAGGCCGGAACGTCATAGCCGAGATAGAGCGCGCGGGTGTCGCTGTCGCGGGTCGCCTGCAGGATCGTGCCCGCCCGCGTCGCCACCAGGATGCGCGCCGCCGCCAGCACCGCGATCAGCGCCACCGCGACGAGATAGTAGGTGCCCTTGGCATAGGGGTCGAATTCATGGCTGAAGACCGTGAGCCAGCCCAGATCCGTCAGCCCGTTGAATCCGTTGGTCAGCGGCTGCGCGTCGGTCACCACCAGACGCACCAGCAGCACCAGCGCCAGGGTGATGATCGACACGAAGACGCCCGAGATGCGCTGGCCGAAGATGATCCGGCCCATGATTCCGGCAAGGACCGCGGGCAGGATCACGGCCACGATCACCCCGGTCCACTGCCACTGGAAGGGCAGCCAGATCCACGAGCCGGGCGTGATGCAGCACAGGTCGGTCGGCGCGCCCGGCTGGGCGTTCCACAGCATGAAGTCCGGAACCGGCGTGTCCGATCCCTGCTGCAGCGAGGTGTAGCTCTGCAGCTTCAGCGACATTGCCATCGCATAGGCGCCGATGCCGAAGAACAGGCCCTGCCCGAGATTGAGCACCCCGGCATAGCCCCAGGTCAGCGCCACGGCAGCGCCGAGCATGCCGTAGCAGAGGTATTTTGCGACGCGGTTCAGCCAGAATTCGTCGCCGACGAGCGGCAGCGCCAGGAGCAGGACGGCAAGCCCCGCATAGGCCCAGAAACGGTAGTTGGAGAGACCGGCCATGTCAGCGCCCCTTGAAGGTGAAGAGCCCGGCGGGCTTGAGGAGGATCACGCCGATCACCACGGCGAAGACCGCGGCGCGGCCGAGGATGTCGTTGGTTGCCATCGCGACGAGCGCGTTGAACTCGCCCAGGAGGCCCGAGGCCGCGACCGTGCCCAGGAGGCTGCCGACCCCGCCGGTGACCACCACCATGAAGCCGTCGACCACGAGCGTCGCGCCCATGTCCGGCGCCACGGTCTTGAAGCCGGCCATCAGCACGCCGGCGACGCCCGCCAGCCCGGAGCCGAGCGCGAAGGTCAGCGCGTTGGTGCGCTGGACGTCGATGCCGCAGGCCGCGGCCATCTGCGGGTTGCGGATGATGGCGCGGACCTTCATGCCGAGCGCGGTGCGGTACATCACCGCCCAGGTCGCCGCCGCCAAGATCAGCGTCATCGCGACGATGAAGATGCGGTAGGCGTTGAAGTCGTGGCCGAGGATCTGGACCGTGCCCTGCAGCGCGCCCGGCACCGGCACGTTCTGCAGCCCCGAGCCGAGGCCCGCGATGTGGATGCCGAAGAAGCTGAGGCCGAATTCCAGCCGGATCGCCTGCTGCAGCAGGATGGCGATGCCCCAGGTGGCCAGGAGCGTGTCGAGGAGCCGGCCGTAGAGGCGGCGCACCACCAGCCGCTCGATCGCCAGCCCGGCCAGCGCGGTGACGGCGAAGGCCAGCGGAATCGCGGCGATCAGCCCGAGCCCGAGCCAGATATTGGCCATCACCGCGGTATAGGCGCCGATCATGACCATTTCGCCATGGGCCATGTTGATGATCCCCATGGCGCCGTAGGTCACGGCCAGGCCGAGCGCCACCAGGAGGAGGATCGAGCTGAGGCTCAGCCCGATGAACAGGATGTCGACCACGTCAACGGTCTCCTTGTCACGAGGGGGCCCGCACCCCGCCGGGATGCGGGCGGAGGGGGCTCAGAGCTTGGAGCTGTCGAGGCCTTCGCGGGTGCAGAACAGGTTCTCGGCGGTCTCGCCGTAGGCGGCATAGGGCAGCGGCTTGATCGGCGCGTCGTACTCGTCGACGATCTTGGTCTGGCCGTCGGCCTGCCACTGGCCGATGCGCGGGGTCAGCCAGCAATGCAGGTTGTCCCCGTCGATCTTCACGGTGCCGCCCGGGGCCGCGTATTCTTGGCCGCGGATACCTTCGCGGATCGCCTCGACCGAGGTGTCGCCCGCCTTCTCGATCGCCTGCTTCCACAGGAAGACCTGGAAATAGGCCGCTTCGAGCGAGTGGTAGGTGGTGGCCGCCGGATCGCCGACGAAGGCGCGGTAGCGCTCGATGAAGCTCTTGTTGGCGGGCGTGTCGAGCGACTGGAAATACGGGAAGGAAGTGTAGCTGCCGGCCGCGTATTCCGGACCCATCGCGGCGATCTCGATCTCGGAGGTCACGGTCGCGCAGATCGGGATCTCCTCATGGCTGAGGCCCTGGTTGATGAATTCGCGGTAAAAGGAGATGATCGAGTCGCCGACCACGTTCGACAGCACGACGTCGGCGCCCGAGTCCTTGATCTTGTTGACCATCACCGCCCATTCGGAATGGCCGAGCTCGAGATATTCGTCGGCCACCCATTCGGCGCCGCCGGCCTCGATCAGCCCCTTCGAGACCTTCGCCATCTCGCGCGGATAGACGTAGTTCGAGCCGACGATGAAGACCTTCTTCTTGCCCAGCGTCTCGAGGATCCAGGGGATGTAGTTGCCCAGCTGCTGGTTCGGCACGGCGCCCGAATAGACCACGTTCGGCGAGCATTCGAAGCCCTCGTAATGGGTCTGGTAGAACAGCATTGCGCCGCGGCGCTCGAAGATCGGCAGCACCGCCTTGCGCGAGGCCGAGGTGTGGCAGCCGAAGACGGTGGAGACGCGGTCGCGGATCACCAGCTTCTGCGCCTTCTCGGCATAGGTCTTGGGATCGGAGGCGCCGTCCTCGACGATCACCTCGATCGGGCGCCCCGCGACGCCGCCCGCTGCATTGATCTCTTCGGCGGCCATGCGCACGCCCGCGGCCAGCATCTTCTNCGACGACCGAGAGGCCGCCGGTCTGGGAATAGAGCGCGCCGACCTTGATCGGATCGCCCGAGGCCATGGCCCGGCGCAGATAGCCCGGCGCGGCCAGCGCGGCGCCGGCGGTTGCGGTGGTGGTCAGGAAGGAGCGGCGGTTCAGTTTCATTTTTCTGTCCCTGTTGGACGCGCGCAGGGGACCGGCCCGCATCATGCGGGAGACCGGGCGCTCGGGCGCGGAACGATGGATTGGAAGCCGACAACGCTGTCGAAACGCNAAAACGCCCGCAGGGTCCCTGCGGGGGACCGGTGCGGGCGTCTTTGCCTATGGGGCGGCGCCTTGCGGCGCCTCCGGACTGATGGCCAATGCTGGGGACCAGACCGGAATGCAGGAAGGCTAGCGCAAGGCCCGGCCCGAGGACAAGGCCCTTTGCCGGGCCGGCCTCAAGTTTTTCCGCCCGGCCCCGCGGGGATGGCGGCGTCGTGCATCTCCACCAGCTCGCGGGCCATGATCTCGATGGCGATGCGCCGCTTCATCGCGCGGGCGCGCAGCTCGCGATGGGCCTCGTCCTCGTTCAGCCCCTCGCCCGCCATCAGGATGGTCTTGGCGCGCAGCACCATCTGGTCGCCCATCACCTTGCGCTTGAAGCGCCGCGCGTCGCGGGCCAGCTGCTGGTTCTGCTTCCAGACATTGCGGGTGATCGCCAGGTTGGTGAGCAGGCCGAAAGGCTTGATCGGACGGCTCAGCACCGCCATCGCGCCGCTTTCCAGCACCAGCTGCAGCGTCGCGGGGTTCTCGTAGCCGACGATGGCCAGCAGGGTCGGCGCCGGGTTCGGCAGCGTGCGCAGGAAGCGGCGCAGGTCCTCGCGGGCATGGTCCTCGATGGCGAGGATCAGGATGTCGGTGCGGTCCGGCAGGCGCTCGGGCACCGGCCAGATCAGCTGCGGCTGGCAACCGATCCGGCGCAGGTGGTCNGGTCAGCGCGGTGCCCTCCTCGTCCATCGGATGGATCACGACGACCGAGAGGTTGCGCAGCTCCTTGAGGAAGGCCGAAGACATGGGCGGCCTCCTCAGAACAGCGCCGGGACGGCATCGGGCGCCGCCTCTTCGCCGTCGGCAATGTCGATCAGATAGGGATCCGGCGGCACGCGCCGCAGCGGATTGCTAACGATCTCGTAGGGTTTTCCCTCTCGGATCCGCGCGACCCGCGGCCACAGATGGGTGTGGTTGGTCAGCCGGTCGACCCGCACCGGGCCCTGCGGCGCGTCGTACTCGACCTCGTAGAGCGCCGGCAGCAGCCGGTCGATCCCGTCATCTCCGGCCAGCGCCAGCGCGCGGGCATAGAGATGCACCGAGAAATAGGCGGCCTCGGCCGGCGCGGTCAGCGGCAGCGTGCCGCCGGTCGCCGCGCGGAAGGCTTCGGCAAAGCCGCGCGCCGCGGGCGTGTCGAGCGAATCGAAGAACGGCGCGGCGATCACATGGCCCTCGGCGGTGCCGGGCTTCATCCGCACCACGTCCACCTCCGAGGTCGACTGGCTGGCGATCGGCAGCTCCGCCGGATCGAAGCCCGCCTCGCGGAACGCCTCGTAGAAGCGCACGATGCCGTCGCCGACCAGCGTCGAGTAGATCACGTCCGGCCGGGTCTCGCGGATCAGGTCGAGAAGCCGCGCCACATGCTCGGCGCGCAGGTCGAGCGGCACGTAGATCTCGTCGGCCACCTCGCCGCCGCGCGAGCGGAACAGGTCGCCGACGATGCGGTTCGATTCGTAGGGATAGACATAGTCCGAGCCGATCAGCAGCAGCCGCCGCCCGACCGTCGCGTAGAGATAGTCGACCAGCGGCACCGAATTCTGGTTCGGCGCCGCGCCGGTATAGATGCAGTGGCGCGAATACTCGAAGCCCTCGTAGAGCGTCGGATAGAACATCAGCGCGTTCTGCGCCTCCACCATCGGCAGCATCGCCTTGCGGGTGCTCGACATGTGGCCGCCGAAGATCACCTTGATGCCGTGGTCGCGGCACAGCTCCAGCACCTGGGACCGGTAGAGCCGCGGCGTCGAGGCAGGGTCGCGGTAGACCGGTGCCAGCCTGCGGCCGCGCACCCCGCCCGCCGCGTTGATCTCGGCCACGGCCAGCCTGACGGCTTCGACCTGCGTCTTCTCGATCATGCCGGTCACGCCGGTCTCGGACATCACGACGCCGATCGGCCAGGTATCCTCGGTGGTCAAGTCATCATCCCATCGTTCGAAAGCAAAAGGGGGTCCAAAACGCAAAAGGCGGCCCCGTCCGGTCGCCGATGACCGGAAGAGAGCCGCCCTGCTCAAGGTTCTTCGCCCCGAGAAAAGGCCAAGCCGGGGCGGATGTCAAATCCCTTCGCTGCCCTGCGGCATTTCATTTTCGATCTTGACCGGCCCGGGGCGGCGGCGCAGGATCGCCCCGTTCCGGTCCCCTGGGCAGCCGTCCCGGGCCACCGGAAGCCCGCATCCCGCGATGCGGCATTCCCGGGCCTCATGGCCCCCTGACAGCGCTGTCAGCCCCTTCATTTCCTGCCGCGATCCCCTGCGCCGTGTCCCGTTTGCGGGCCCTGCGCCCGCGGCTTCCATATCGACCGACAGGCCCCGGAGCGCGCTCCGGCGGCAAGGGCGGCGCCGTGCCCGGCGCCGGGAAAGGACCCCTGAGATGAGCGAGACGCTCGAACCGACCGACGCAATCCTGCCCGAGATGCTGGGCGGGCTGACCATCGCCGCAATCCGCGACGGGCTGGCCTCGGGCCGCTTCACCGCCGAGGCGCTGGCCGAAGCCGCCTTGGCGCAGGTCTCACGCCTCGCGCCCGGAAAATGCAGCAACGCCGCGGTTTGCCCTAGGCTCAGGACCCATTGAGTTTTATCGGTCCTCGTGGTTCGGGACTTTTATGATTCGCAACGACTTGAGGTGGCACGACGCGCCCGCTGAACATGGCCCGCACAGGTGAAGGAAACCGTGGCGCGGGGATGGCCCCGGAAACCCTCTGCAACCGTTGGTTCCACCGGAGCCGGATGGGGGTGCCTGCCTGCATCATGGACGGCCTGGCCTGCGAAGGCCGGGACACGAGGACCGTCATGATAGATGCGACCTTCCCCAAGTCCCGCCGGATGGCGTCCGGCCTCCGGGTCAAAAACGGGGCGCGGACGGCTGATCGGGTCGGCCAGGGGAGGTATGGGCTCGAAGCTGCGCGCCGCAACCGGCCGTTTGGGGCATCCGATCCGCTTCCCCCTGTCGGCGGGCCAGGCGAGCGGCGGCAGGGGCGCAGCATCCCTGCCGGCGTCGCAGCCGGAGACGGGGTGGCTGATCGCGGACCGCGGCTGCCGAGCCACGCCGCGCCATGGGGCGAGCGGCATGGCGAACGCCGATCGGGTTCGCAATGCGTTGGAAGCATTGAACATAAAGGTTTGCAGTCCGTCGGGGCGGTGCCGCAAGGTGGCAATCCCGCATGGCAAGAGGCGGTGCAAGCGCCGTCCCCGGATCGAATGCCTGTTCGGCCGCCTCAAGGACTGGCGCCGAGTTGCGCCGAGTTGCGAGGGGTGCCCCTCGGACTTTCCGCCGGCGATGGCTCGCGCAGCCGCCGTCGTATTTGGCCTGGGGGTTCTGGGCATAGGGGAAGAGGTCGAGTATCGGCTTTTCGTGCCGTGGTGCTGGCCGGAATTTTGCTGGACCGCGGCGGAACAGGCTGCCTAGCCTCTGTTCAAAGGCACATGCCAGAAAATAACGGCAAACATGCGTGGCAGGACTTGGTCCTGCTGCGCCCGGAGGCGGTCCTTCAGGGCTTTTCCCGGGCATTCGCTGCCGGCAGGCACTGCTTCCCGGGACTTTTCCGCAGACTCTCTTGCCGGATGCAGCAGCCGGCACAGGTCCCGATGCGGCCCCGGGGTCCGGGCCGCCAACATCTCCGGTTCCATCCGGCCTCCAGTCCCGGCGCATCAGGGGGGCCGATGCAGCCCCTCCATGTCGGATTGCATGGCGCAACAGGCCGCCCGTCATGCTCGCAACCGTTGATGATGTGCGAACACCGCGGCCGAGTTCGTCATGACCCTGCTGTCATCGACGCTGTGCCTGGCTGACCGGCGCGATCCGCTACTGGCCGGTGCTGGTCGGCGGCACCCGCGCGCTGCTTCTCGGCCCCGTGGCGGTGCACCCGACCCGGCAGGGCGAGGGGCTCGGCGCGCTGCTGATGACCGCCAGCATCGAGAAGGCCCGCGCGCTCGGCTGGCACCGGGTGATGCTGGTCGGCGACGAGCCCTATTACAGCCGCTTCGGCTTCGCCAAGCTCGAGGGCGTCGAAATGCCGCCGCCCACTAACCCCGAGCGGGTGCTCGGCATCGAATTGCAGGAGGGCGCCTGGCTGGGCGTTGCGGGCGAGGTCACCCGCTGCCTCTGAGGCCTCAGCCGCGCGGCTCCGACAGATAGGCGGTGCGCCCGCCCGCGATGGTCCGGCGGATCACCGGCGTGCCGGTTTCGGGCCAGTCGATCAGAACCAGATCGGCGCGCAGCCCCGGCGCGATCCGGCCGCGGTCCCCGAGCCCCATCTCGAGGCGCTGACCGCCGGGCTCGGCCGCCTTTCGGGCCGCCATCCGCGGCTGGCGGTGGTGCTCTTCTTCTCGGCCGCCGCTGCGGCGTCGGCGCTGGTCAACAACACGCCGGTGGTCATGGTGCTGATCCCGGTGGCCGCCGCGCTGGCCCGGCAGGTCGGCAGCACGCCGTCGAAGCTCCTCATGCCGCTCTCCTTCATGGTGATCCTCGGCGGCACGGTGTCGATGATCGGCACTTCGACCAACCTTCTGGTCGACGGCATGGCGCGCGATCTGGGCCTTGCGCCCTTCGGCCTCTTCGAGGTCGCGCCGCTGGGGCTCTGCGTCGCCGCGATCGGCGCGCTGTTCCTTGCCGTCGCGGCGCCGCGCCTGCTGCCCGAGCGCCAGACCATGGAGCGGGCCGGGCCGCGCGGCGCTCAGGCGAGGTGCTGCGCGAACCAGCCGAGCGTGCGCTGCCAGCTGAGCCCGGCCGCCGCCTCGTCATAGCGCGGCGTGCTGTCATTGTGGAAGCCGTGGTTCACGCCCGGATAGACATGCGCCTCGTAGGTCTTGCCATGGGCCTTCAGCGCCGCCTCGTAGGCCGGCCAGCCCTCGTTGATGCGGGTGTCGAGCTCGGCATAGTGCAGCAGCAGCGGCGCTTCGATCCGCGGCACGTCCTCCGCCGCCGCCTGCCGCCCGTAATAGGGCACCGAGGCGGCAAGCTCGGGATAGGCCACGGCCAGCGCGTTGCACACGCCCCCGCCATAGCAGAAGCCGGTGCAGCCGACCTTGCCGGTGCTGTCGGGGCGGCCCATCAGATGCTCGAACCCGGCGAAGAAGTCGTTCATCAGCTTGCCGCCGTCGACGCTTCGCTGCAGCTCGCGCCCCTCGGCATCGTTGCCCGGATAGCCGCCGACCGAACTCAGCCCGTCGGGCGCCAGCGNCCATGTAGCCGGCCTTGGCCAGCCGCCGCGCCACGTCCTCGATATAGGGGTTCAGACCGCGGTTCTCGTGCACCACCAGCACGGCGGGCAGAGGGCCCTCGGCCGGCACGCCCCCGGCAGCGGGCTTCACCAGGTAGCCGCGGACGCTGCCATGGCCGACCGGGCTGTCATAGTCGATGTATTCCGCGAAGATCTCGGGATCGTTGAAGCTCACCTGCTGGGCCAGCGCATAGTCCGGGCTCAGCATGTCGAGCAGCGCCGCCGCGGCGACGCCGCCCGCCGCATAGCGGCCCGCGCGGTCGAGGAACTCGCGCTTGGTGATGCGGCCATGGGCATAGTAGTCGTAGAGGTCCAGCAGTCTCTGGTCGAAATCCGCCGCCGTCATCCGGGGCGTCGCAGTGGTCCGGGTCATCTGGGTCTCCCTTTGGCTGCGGCACCGGCAGGCCCCGCAGCCGAAGGCTAGCATATCTCCCGCGTCCCGGAAGGCCCCGCGTCCCTCAGGTCTCCGCCAGTTCCTTCTGATGCGCCTGCACCAGATCGGCCATCGAGTTGAAGCGGAAGTCGTAGTGCGGCATCTCGCCGGGATTCATCGTCGCGCCGAAGCCGTCCTTGTCGTGGCGGCGGTAGATCCAGGCCGAGGTCAGCCCGTGCCGGTTGGCGGGCTGGTGGTCGTGGAACATGCTTTCCGCGGTATGCAGGATGTCGCCCTTCCCGTAGCCGAGGCGGCCGAGCTGCGAGATCATGTAGTCGAAATTGCGGTCGGCGGGCTTGTAGGAGCCGATATCCTCGGCGGTGTAGACATGGTCGAAGGTGATGCCGAGCTTCTCGTTGGAATGGGCGAAGCTCCTGGCGTCGACATTCGACAGCACCGCGAGCTTGTAATGCGCCTTGAGGTATTGCAGCGATGCGGCGCTGTCGGGGAAGGCGGGCCAGTATTCCACCGAATTGCCGTAGGTTTCGCATTCCGCCCAGGTCACGGGCAGGCCCCAGTCCTCGGCGATGCGGCGGTAGACCGTGGCCAGCAGGCGGCTGTAGGGCATGGCCGGGGTCAGCGCCTGCTGGGTGCTCTCGTGGAAGGCATGGGTTTCCAGGACCTTGTCGCGGGACGGCTGCTCGGGCAGCCGCTCGAAGAGCGGGCGCAGGCCTTCGAACATGCCGGTTTCCCAGTCGATCAGGGTGCCGTAGACGTCGAAGGTCAGGATCTTGTAGTCACGCAGGGTCATCGGTCTCTCACTCGCTCTTGGCACATCGTTGCGTCGGTCATTGGGCCGGCCGGTCCACGGGGCGCGGGCGGCACGGCCTCCATCGCCGACAGATGCACGCCGCAGCCCGGCTCTGCAAGCGCCTGCACCGGACGGCGCGCGCTGCGGCCCCTCGCCGCCGCCGCCTTCGAGGCTGTCATCGCCCTGCCGCCCGCGCAGCAGGTCGGCTCCGGAACCGCCGTCGAAGGCATCCTCTCCCTCGCCGCCGATCAGCGTGTCGGCCCCCTCTCCGCCGGCGACCGCCCCGGCCATGCCGCCGCGGCCGTCATAGCTGTCGCTGCCATTGCCCAGATCGACCTCCCCGGCCGTGCCGGCATTGCGGAACCGGTCGGCATCATCGCCCATGCCGACATCGCCCAGGATGCCGCCGGAATTCTTCAGCAGGTCGGCCCCCTCCCCGGTCTCTACCCCCTGCATGCTGCCGGTGTTGCGGATCTCGTCATCGCCGCCCTCGGTGGAAACCCGGCCGAGGATCGTGCCGGAATTGCCGATCGCATCGCGCGCGCTGCCGCCCGAGATCGCCCAGCCGAAACCGCCGGGTTCGCCGACCGCGGAGATCGTGCCGCTGTTGGTGATCTGCGAGACATCGCCGACGATCTGGATGCCGGTATAGCCGATGATCGTGCCGCTGTTGGTCACATAGGCGCTGGCGCTGCCCGGCTGGAGCCGCACCGCCGAACCGACCACCGACGAGACCGTGCCCGAATTGGTGACATAGACATTGCCGAAATCGTCGGTCACCCGGCCGTAGAGCCCGTAGTAGTAGCCCGAGACATAGCCCGCGTTCTCGACGGTCAGCAGGCTCGTGAAGCGCGAATAGAGCCCGTAGAGCGATTGCGAGACCAGCTGCCCGGTCGCACCGACGGTCAGCCGGAACTGCGCCGATTGCTGGTTGATGCCGTTGTCGTCGCCGCTGAACACCGTGCCGAAGATCGCCAGATCCGCATTGCCGTTGACCACAACCGCGTCGTCCTGCAGCGCCAGGCTCGCGCCCTCGGCCACGAAACCGACCTCGCCCGCGTTCAGCGTCCGCTGCGCCTGCGAGTTTCCGAACAGATAGAATGTTGCCATGGCCCATACCCCTTTTCCCAAGGGAAGCCTCGGCGAGTCCCGCCCCCAAGGCGAGTCAGGATTTCTGTAATCGTCCCGAAGGAGATGTCGCGCCCGGACCGCAAACCGTCCGGATTGGCTATGGCAGGCTGGGCGGGAACGGAGTAACCCGGAGCCATTCCCCACGGAGAAGCGCCATGACCGATTTCGTCGTCACCGTCACCTGCCCGTCGCGCCGCGGCATCGTCGCCGCCATTGCCACCTTCCTGGCCGAGCATGGCTGCAACATCACCGACTCGGCCCAGTTCGACGATCCCGAGACCGGCAAGTTCTTCATGCGGGTCAGCTTCGTCTCCGAAACCGGCGCCCAGCTCCCGGCGCTGCGCGACGCCTTCGCCCCGGTCGCGGCGGAATTCTCCATGGAGCCGGAATTCTTCGACGGCAACGAGCGGCCCAACATGCTGGTCATGGTCAGCCGCTTCGGCCACTGCCTGAACGACCTGCTCTACCGCTGGCGGATCGGCGGGCTGCCGGTGAACATCACCGGCGTGATTTCCAACCACATGGACTACCAGAAGGTGGTCGTGAACCACGACATCCCCTTCCACCACATCGAGGTGACGAAAGAGAACAAGCCCGAGGCCGAGGCGCATATCATGCGCATCATCGAGCGCTCCGGGACCGACCTGGTGGTGCTGGCGCGCTACATGCAGATCCTGTCGGACCAGATGTGCCGGACCATGTCGGGCCGGATCATCAACATCCACCACTCGTTCCTGCCGNTCCTTCAAGGGCGCGAACCCCTACAAGCAGGCCTACCAGCGCGGCNGTGAAGCTGATCGGGGCGACGGCGCATTACGTGACCGCCGATCTCGACGAGGGCCCGATCATCGAGCAGGACACCGTGCGGGTGACCCATGCCCAGTCGGCGGCCGACTACGTGTCGCTCGGACGCGACGTCGAGGCCCAGGTGCTGGCCCGCGCCGTGCATGCCCATATCAACCACCGGGTCTTCCTGAACGGCAACAAGACGGTGGTCTTCCCCGCCTCGCCGGGCGGCTACGCCTCCGAACGCATGGGCTGAGCCCCGCGCGCGGTCACAGCCCGGTCAGCTCGACCAGGACCGGGCGGTGATCCGACAGCCGGTACATGTAGTCATGGCCGAACGGCGTCCCGCCCGGCGACATCGGGAAGGGGATCACCGAGGTCTGCGCGCGCCCCAGCGCCACGCCGTCGACCACCGCGCCCGGCGACCGGATGCTGGTCCCGGCATAGACGAGGTCCAGCCCCTCCTGGTGCGGCACCGGCCCGGTTCCGGTGATGGTCGTCGACTGCCCGGTCCGGAACAGCGTCATCGGCGTGTCGACCGGCGTGCCGCTGCGGTCCAGTCCGGTCATGTTGAAATCGCCCAGGAACAGGTCCAGATCGCCATGCAGCCTGGCCTGGAACACCTGGTTCAGCAGCGGCGCCGAGCCCTTGGCCGGCCCCGGCGCATGCCAGCCCGCGACCCGCAGCACCCTGGTCGAGCCGTCATGTTGGTCAGGTTGAAATGCACGACCGCCGGGATCCGGAATTCGGCCCGGCCAAAGGCAAGGTCGAAGCGCACGGTATCGATCATGCAGGCCTTCAGCGCCTCCAGCCCGAGCCGGTGGAGTTCGGCGTCCCATTGGTGCTGGGCCGCCAGATCCAGCCGGAAAGTCTTCACCGTGCCGTGCTTCGTCGGGTGGTCGACGCGTTTCGAATAGACGATCCAGACGAATTCTCCGGTCCCAACCTGGTAGCGGTAGCCGCCCCATTCGCGCCGCATGTCGCCGTTCGCCGCCGCGCGGGGCGTCAGGCCGTGCTCGAAAATATCCACGAAGTCCCGGCCCATGTCGTTGCTCTGCTTGTTCTCGTAGAAGAACAGGATGTGCCCCTCCGCGGTCTGGTCGAGGATCTCGTCCATGAAGTCCTCGACCTTGTCGAAACGCAAATGCCGGATGTTCCAGGAAATGATGTTCAATCTCATGCGCACAGGCCTCCCCGCTTGCTTCCGCGCGGCAGCGCGCCGCCGGAGATCCGAATGGCGCGGAGGCTAGCACGGCCTCCCCCGCTTGCCGCAGGGTTTTCCGTTCCCGCCGCCGCGGATGCCGTCAGGGACTCCTTAACCCCGCCGTCCTAGGCAGGAGGGATGATCCGCCTGTGCCTCGCCCTCTTTCTCGCCTGCCTTGCCCTCGCCGCGCCTGCCGGCGCCCAGGGACGCGGCGACAGCGTGCGGATCAAGCCCGTGCAGATCGCCATCCGCGAAGGCCCGGGCACCGGATTTCCCGCCGTTGCCACGGTCTACAAGGGCGACGAGCTGCCGGTGCTGCAAAGCCGGGGCAATTGGCTGCTGGTCGCCGTGCGGCGCGGCGGCGGAAAGGTCGAGGGCTGGCTCAACGCCGCCTTCGCGGAAGAGGTCGAGCAAGACCGCGGCCGGCCCGGGCGGAACTGGCCCGACCGCGGCGGATGGACGGACGAACGGCCCGGACGGGACGGTGCACCGCATTGGGACAGGGATTCCCCTTGGCCGCCGCAGGGCGGCAGCGGCAGCAGCAGCCCCTCCTGGCAGCCGGAGGTGACAGGCGCCCCGGACCGCTTCGCCGGCGCCGCTGCGCTCAGCGCGGCCTTCCGCACGGATGCGCAGCTCCTGTCGCTGTCGCCGGAGGGATACGAAAGCCGCTATGGCGGCGTGCTCGGTTACGGGCTCGAAGGCGGCGACCGGGCAAACGCGGCATGGGAGGCGCTGCGGCCGGAGACCCTGGCCGCCGGAACCGATGCCGCGCGCTTCCGTCGCGTTCCGCGGCTTTATTTCGACATCGGCGCGGATGATCCCTTCTTCGAGGGCACGGCGGCGCTTCATGTCGCGCTGCGCGATGCCGGGCTGCGGCACCGGTTCCGGGTGACCGAAGGCGGGCATGACTGGCCGTTCTGGCGCGGCGCGCTGGAAGAGGCGCTGCGCCATGCCGATGCCGTTCTGACCCGCGGCTACGGGGAGTGACGCCTGCCAAAGGCGAAAAATGCGGCCGGCTTGATGCAGCGCACGGAAACTTTACGCGGAAATACGATTCTGTGATCGCGAATCATAACGCAAGGGTATCTTGAGGTGCTTAGCTACCCCTCCCCTCATGGAAGCCGTACGATGACCGACACTATCGTGACCCCCGTCGACCCCGCCCTCGAGGCGGCCCGCATCCTGTATTTCAGCACCATCCCCGAGGCGGTTCTGATCCATTCGTCCATTTTCGGACAGGGCACTGGCCGGGCTGCCTCCGGAACGCGGACGGGCGCCCCTGCCGGAGACGGCAGCTCCGGCGAAGCCCTGCTTGCCCCGGCCACCTACATGATGGCCTACTCCACGTCTTCGCAGGGCATCACGATCAACGGAGACAGCTATGTCCTGACCTTCGCCGACGAGTTCAACGGCTCCACCGTCTCCTTCTGGACCGGGTTCGGCAGCGGCGGCATCTGGGCGACCTCTTTCTCGCCGCATCTGGACGACACCCGGACCATTGCGGCCAATGGCGAGCTGCAATACTATGCCGATCAGGACATGGCCGGGCTGCCGAGCCCCTTCACGCTGAGCGAGGGCGTCCTCACGATCCATGCCTCCGAACTTGACCAGACGCAGCAGCAGCTGACCGGCGGCCTCGATTACGTCTCGGGCCTGATCTCGACCGAGATGACCTTCAGCACGTCCTCCGGCTATATCGAGATCAGCGCCGACGTCCCGGACCAGACCGGCTTCTGGAGCGCCTTCTGGCTGATGCCCGCCGACGGCGACTGGTCCGCGGAGATCGACATCTTCGAGATCCTCGGCGAGGATGCAGGCACGCTGCACACCAATGTCTGGGACGACGGCTCGCCGAATGCCGACTATGTCACGGATACCGGTGCGGGGGACGGGTTCCACACCTACGGCCTGTTCTGGGATGCCGACACGATCCAGTGGTATTACGACGGCGCGATGATCCGCGAGGCCGACAACACGGTGACCGAGGACATGTTCCTGATCATCAACCTGGCGGTCGGCGGCTGGGCATCGGATCCGGATGCGACCACGGATTTCTCCGACGGGCTGAGCATCGACTACGTGCGCGTCTACGAGCTCGACAGCGATCCGGACCGCAATCCCGAGCAACTGTCCGCGACCTTCGTGCCCGCCGGCCCCGATGTCGGCAGCAGCGCCTCGGAGGCGATCAACGGGTCGCATTTCGGCGATCTGATCAACGGGCTCGAGGGCAATGACACGCTCTACGGCAAGGACGGGGATGACAGCCTTTCGGGCGGACCGGGCGACGACCGGATCTTCGGCCAGGACGGCGACGATGTCCTTTACGGCAATGACGGCAACGATCACCTGATCGGCGGTGCCGGCGCGGACACGCTCGAGGGCGGTGCCGGGACCGACCACATGTGGGGCGGTCCCTACGGGGCGGATGGCAGCCGCGACAGCTTCGTTTTCTCTGACGGCAGCGGCACCGACTACATCCATGATTTCGAAGCCGGCATCGACGTGATCGATCTGAGCGCCTTCAATACGGACTGGACCGCCACCCAATCGGCGCTGAGCGATCAGACTTGGGCGGTCCGGCTGGATCTGCAGGCGCTCGGCGGCTCCGGCGGGGATGTCGTGTACCTGGCCGATGTCGCGATCCAGGATCTGGACAGCAGCAGTTTCCTCTTCGCCTGATCCGGCGCGCGCCAGCCGCCGGCCACGGTTCCCGGCAGGCAGGCCATGGAGGTGCGGGTGAGGCCCGCTCTTTCCTGGCCTGCCATGCGCTGGGGGTGTTGGCCCCGGGCCGTGGCTGTGACCGGGGCGGATCGGGGCGTCGCCCAGCCTGCCGGCGATTTCGCCTGCGGCCCGGCGAGTCCTCCCGTGATGGCCTGCCCGTGCCTCCTGCAGTGCAGAGCAGCGCCTTCCGCTCCGGAACTGGAGAGTACGGCCCTCGTCCTGCCGCGCATCGTGATGCCAGGCAGATCGGGATGTCCGCAGAGGGGACAGGATGCGTGCGCCCGCCCCGGCGCATGCGGTCTTGCCATGTCCCGCCATATCGACTTGGTCCGGCCCGGTTCCTTGCCGCAGCGGGCCGGCGCGGCGCATGCCAGAGGCCGCGCCGGTCCTCCCTGCCCCGTGGCGGCGGTGAGTACCCCCCGCCGAACCGGCTTCCTTGTGCGCTTGCCGGTTGAGGCCGCACCCGGCGCCGGCATCCCCTTCCGCCGGAAGCGGGACGGGTTTCCGGCCTCGGCGATACCGTGCGGCCAGCCGCCAGCGACCCTCGGCATCCCGCATGGCGGCTCCGAAGAAGATGCAGGGTCTCGGCCGCTCCCCGGCCAGTGCCGCGCAATGGCGCAGCGGGGGCAAAGTGGGCTCCCGCCTTTCGGCCCGGGAGAGGCCTGGCACCCGCGGACCGACAGGTGCGCGGCAGGGCACGGAGGGAGGCCTGCCGCGCGGGTGCCGGCCGGGACCGTTCCAGGTTTTCCGTCCGGCACCGGGCCGCCCGGACATCCTGCAGCCAGTTCCGCGCGGAAGCTGTCTCCGGTCCCAGTCGGCGCAGGGTCCGGAGCTGCCGCGGCCGCGAATCGGAGGTTTCAAGATACCTCATTGGGCGGCGGACCATGCTCATGGCCGGGCTTGTTTCCGCGGCCGATGCCCTGGTGCGGCTGCCGCTGTCCGCGCCGGGCAGCTGCGCGCGCGCCTCTGGAGAGAAGTCGTTCTGGAGCCTGCAATCTGAAGGTGCGGCTGCGGGACAGTATTGCCACATAAATCAAGGAAACTATCCTTTCGGATTGTTTGCTATACCTAATTTGGTTCGCGCCATGTGACCCCTGCGGATAGATCGCAGGTCCGGCTGCATGTCCAGCCGGCCATGTCACAGGTACGCCGTTCAATCGGTGCGTATTTTCCCGGAGCCAGAAACAGATGCCCGCGACCCCGTCCTCCACCGAATTCCTCGGCACCAGCCTTGACGACACCATCGCCGACGGCTTCGAAGCACCGTTCGGCGAGCGCCTCGACGAGTCCGCCGACACGGCCGACAAGGTCAACGGGCTGCAGGGCAACGACACCATCTCGACCGGTGCCGGCAACGACCTCGCGGCGGGCGACATGGTCGGGTCCGAATGGTCCTATGACGGCAGCAAATGGGTCTACGCGCCGGTGACCGGCGCGCACTCTGTCCACGGGCCGGAATGGGATTTCGACGACGTGATCGTCACCGGCGCGGGCAATGACGTGCTGCTGGGCAATGGCGGCAATGACAGCCTCTTCGCCGGCAGCGGCAACGACATCGTCAATGCGGGCTCCGGCAACGACCGCGCCTTCGGCGGCAAGGGCGACGACACCGTCAATCTCGAAGATGGCGACGACTATGCCGAGGGCGGCCTCGGCGCGGACATCATCAATGGCGGGGCCGGCAATGACGTGATCTTCGGCGACGACGCGGGCGGAAACCTGCTTGCCGGCAGCGCCGCGGCGCCGCTCGGCTTCGGCGCGCTGGCGCAGGCCGGCGGCTGGACCATGGCGGCCGCGAACGGTTACCAGACCGTCTCGCAATCCGCGGCGACGGTGGCCGGGGAAACCTATGCGCTGTCCTTCGATCTCGCGGTCAACCCTGCGTCCGGCGGGTCCGCCGCCATGGTCGAGGTATTCTGGAACGGCCAGGCCATCGGCACCGTCGAAGCAACTGCCGAGACCCGGACCTTCGGCTTCGACGTGGCGGCCGCAGGCGCCGGCAGCGAACTGAGCTTCCGCACCCTGCAGACCGAAACCGCTGCCCCGCTGGAGCGGGAGATGCAGATCGGCGGCACCGCCGTGACCGTCACCGCCTTTGCGGCGGGCCAGGAGCAGTTCTTCCATGTGATCGACGACCAGCTCCATGTCTATGACGTGGCAGCCGGCAGCCATGCGCGGCTCGGCCGGGAAGCTGATTTCAAGCTCAACGCGATCGGCTTCAACGGCGAGGACGGGCTCATCTACGGCATCGCCAAGACCGGCGGGCACGATGCGCTCGGCAACAAGGTCAAGTCCGACGACATCGTGATGATTGACGCGACCGGCGCGATCTACCGCATCGGCGAAGGCTACCGCGACGATCTGGTTGCCGATTTCGACGGGCAGGGCAACCTGTGGAGCTTCGACGAGTCGCTCAACACGATCACCGTGACCGATGTCGACCGCTTCGACGCGGACGGCAATCCGGTCCATGCGGCCTTCCGGTTCAAGGGCTCGGACTTCAAGGGCAAGATCGAGGACGTGGCCCATGATGCGGCGCGCAACGTCTTCTACGGCGTCGCCTCGCCGAACAAGGACGGCCGCAACGGTGCGCTGGTGCTGGTGGACGTGAGCAAGGTCGCGGCCGGCGGCGACCCGGTGATCACCCAGATCGCGATCTCGGGCACGCTGATCGGCGGCAAGATGCTGGGCGGCATGCCCGAGGGCGAATACGGCTCGGTCTTCCTCGGCCGCGACGGCACGCTCTATGCCGCGCTGGATGACGGCAACCACGACCTGTCGAAATCGACGGGCGACACGGGTGCGCTCTACAAGGTGCATGTCGACGCGGCGTCGGGCCAGGCCTATCTGGAATTCGTCTCTCTGGCGCCCGAAGGCAAATATTCCGACGGGGCGTCCGATCCGCGCGCCGCGGAGGCGGCGGTCACCGATTCCTCCGTGCTTCTGGGCGCGGCCACGCTGACGCTGGTTTCGGGCGGGAACGACACGCTGCGCGGCGGCGAGGGCGATGACGAGATCCACGGCAATGCCGGGGATGACGACATCAATGGCGGCAGCGGCAATGACAGTCTCTGGGGCGATGCCGGCAATGACAAGATCTCGGCCGCGGCAGGGGACGACCTGGTCTTCGGCGGGGCAGGCAATGACAGCCTGCGCGGCGAAGCGGGCAACGACACCATGTCGGGCGGCGACGGCGCGGACTACCTGGACGGCGGCAGCGGCAACGACCTGCTTTCGGGCGGCGACGGCGCCGACAAGATCGTCGGCGGCACCGGCGCGGACACCATCGACGGCGGGGCGGGCGACGACCAGCTCTGGGGCGGCAACTGGGCAGCCGACGGCGAGGGCGACACCTTTGTCTTTGCGGCCGGCGACGGAAAGGACTTCGTCCATGATTTCGAAGCGGGCCGGGATGTGCTCGACCTGTCGGATTTCGGCACCGATCTGGACTCGGTCCTGGCGGTCGCGAGCGACAAGGGCTGGGCAACCGTGATCGACACGGGGGCGCTCGAGGGCGGCGAGGCCGGCGACCAGATCATCCTGAAGTCGGTGTCGCTGTCCGATCTCGGAGAGGACAGCTTCCTCTTCTGAGCGCGCGCTGCGCCTCCCTGCGGCACCGGCCTGCCTTGCCGGTGCCGCAGGGCCGCAGGTCCCTGGCTTCGGGAAGGCCCTGTACTGCCGGCAGCGTACCTGGCAAGCACAGGGCGGAGGCTGGCCGCTTTGCCCGGCGTCCCGACCGGGATCGGGCATGGGATGAATGTGCCACTGGCGGACCGGGTTGCGCTGCCGCCGGGCAGAAGCGGCGACGGCGCGTGTCGGGGATGGCTGCCGGGGACCGGGCCACGGCTGCCATCAGCCTGCTGACCGCCGGGGCCGCCTGGCCGCTCGGCGCCTCCGCTGCGATCCTGCTTGCGGGCGTTCTGCTGTCGGGCTTCGCGCTGCCTTTCGACCTGTCGCTGGCGCCGCCGTCGAAATCTGCCGGTCCCGGCCGCCGCATCTGGCCGGTCGCGCTGCAGGCGGCGGTGATCGTCGTGGTGATCGGGCTCTTCGCCGAAGTGCTGGGACCGCGCTGGAGCGCCGTTCTGACCAGCATTCCGGTCGCCATGATCACCGTCACGCTCGGCCTGAAATCGCGCGGCAACCCCGGCTGGGCCGCGACCTACCAATCGGCCCGGCTCGCCGTGCTGCCGCTCTTCGTCTATCTCGCCACCGTCGCGCTCGCGGCCCCCCGCTGGGGGGGCATCCCGGCAGCCGCCTTCGCGCTCCTGCCCTCCGCCGCTGCCGCCGTCGCCGCGACCTCTCTCCGCCACCGCCTGTTCCCGAGGACTCCCGCATGACCTCCGAGACCGATCCGGCCATCGCCGATCCGATCGCCTTCCAGCTCTTCCGCCATGCCATCACCGGCATTGCCAACGAGATGGCGCTGACCATCTTCCGCACCGCCTATTCCGGCGTGCTGAAGAACATCATGGACTACTCCACCGCCATCTGCGACCGCGAGGGCCGCCTTGCGGCGCAGGGCCTGTCGCTGCCGGGGCACCTGTGCTCGATCCCCGTCGCGCTCAAGGCGACGCTTGCCGCGATGAACGAGCCCGTGGCCGAGGGCGACGTGCTGGTGATGAACGACCCCTATTCGGGCGGCATGCACCTGCCGGACATCTTCACCTTCAAGCCGGTCTTCGTCGCGGGCGAGGTCGTCGCCTATGCCTGCGCCGTCTGCCACCATACCGATGTCGGCGGCCGCGTGGCCGGCTCGAACGCCTCGGACAGCACCGAGATCTTCCAGGAAGGCATCCGCATCCCGCCCTTGAAGCTCTACCGCAAGGGCGAGGTCGACCGCACGCTGATGGCGATGCTGGAATCGAATGTCCGCATGCCCGACCGGCTGCGCGGCGACCTGCGCGGCCAGCTCGCCGCCTGCCGCATTGCCGAGCAGGGGGTGCAGGCGCTGGCGAAGACGGAAGGCGCGGAGGCCTTCGTCGGCAAGCTCGACGAGCTGATGAGCTATTCCGAGATCCTCACCCGCAACGGCATCCGCAACCTGCCCGACGGCGAGTTCACCTTCACCGACTATATCGACGATGACGGCATCGATGTCGGCAAGCCGATCCCGCTGGTCTGCACCGTGCGGAAGTCGGGCGAGAAGCTGGTGATGGACTGGACCGGCACCTCCCCGCAGGTGAAGGGCGCGATCAACAACACCTTCAGCTACACGGCGGCCGCCAGCTACACGGCGGTCAAGACCGTGCTCGGCGACGGCGCGCCCAACAATGACGGCGTGTTCCGCGCCATCGAGGTGATCGCCCCCGAAGGCACCATCGCCAATGCCGTCATGCCGGCCGCCTGCGCCGCGCGCGGCCTGACCGGGTTCCGCATGGCCGATTGCGCCTTCGGGGCGATGGCAGGATTGGCGCCGGGCCGGGTGCTGGCCTGTTCCGACGGCGGCAACACCAACGTGTCGATCGGCGGCTATGACGGCGACCGCAAGCCCTTCATCTTCGTCGATTTCGTCTCTGCCGCCTGGGGCGCGCGGCCGTGGAAGGACGGGCTCGAAGGCAACACGACGCTTTTCGCCAATATGGCCAGCTATTCGACCGAGACCGTGGAATCCGAGAACCCGGTGCTGATCACCGTCAACGAGTTCGTCGATGACAGCGCAGGCGCCGGCAAGTTCCGCGGCGGCGTGGCGATGCGGCGCGACTACATGCTGCTCGAAGACGAGGCGGTGCTGTCGGTGCGCGCCGACCGCCAGGCCTTCCGCCCCTGGGGGCTGGAGGGCGGCCATGACGGCGCGCCGGGCGTGAACGTGATGAACCCCGACGGCGCGGCGGAAAAGCTGGTCAGCAAGTTCACCATGGCGATGAGGAAGGGCGACGTGCTCAGCCATTGCCTGCCCTCAGGCGGCGGCTACGGCAACCCGCTGGAGCGCGATCCGCAGGCGGTGGCCGAGGACTGGCTCGACGATTTCGTCTCCACCGAAACCGCGCGCGACATCTACGGCGTGATCCTGACGGCCGAAGGCGCCGTCGACCTGCCCGCGACGCAGGCGCGCCGCGCCGAACTTGCCGCCTGAGGACCGAGGACAGACCATGACCGAGACCGCAAAATCCCGCCTCGCCATCGATATCGGCGGCACCTTCACCGACTTCATCCTCGAGGACGCGGGCGGAGAGCTGCACAGCTTCAAGACGCTGACCACGCATGAGGACTACACCCGCGCCATCGGCACGGGCATCGACCGGCTGCTTTCCGTCGCGGGCGTGGCCCCGGCGGAGGTCGGACAAGTGCTGCATGCCACGACCCTGGGGTCGAACACCCTGCTGGAACGCACCGGGGCCAAGACCGGGCTGATCACCACCAAGGGCTTCCGCGACGTGCTGGAGATCCGCGACCTGCGCATGCCGCGGCTCTATGACCAGGACTGGGACAAGCCCGAGACGCTGGTCCGCCGCCGCTGGCGCCGCGTCGCCGAAGGCCGCATGCTGGCCGACGGGACCGAGATGGCGCCGCTTTCCGAGAACGACATCCGCGAGGCGGTGGCGTTCCTCAAGGCGGGTGGCATCACCTCGGTCGCGGTCTGCCTGATCAACAGCTACGCCAATCCGGCGCATGAAATCCGGGCGGGCGAGATCATCCGCGAGCTCTGGCCCGAGGTGCACCTGTCGCTCTCCCACGAGCTGCTGCCCGAGGAAGGCGAGTACCCCCGCACCTCGACTTGCGTGATCAATGCCTATGTCCAGCCGGTCTTCAAGGACTACATCGCCCGGCTGAAGGGCCTGATCGCGGGCCGGGGCATCGCCGCGCCCTTGTTTTTCATGCAGTCGAATGGCGGGCTCACTCCGGCCGAGACCGCCGCGGAGCAGCCGATCCACATCATCGAAAGCGGCCCGGCTGCGGGTGTCGTCGGCGCCTCGATCCTCGGGGCGGCCACCGGCACCGAGACCATGATCACGCTCGACATCGGCGGCACGACGGCCAAGGCGGCGCTGGTGCAGGACGGGCGGCCCGGCATGGCGACGGAGTTCCAGGTCGGCGGCCATGTGCTCCAGACCGAGCGGCTGCTCTCGGGCGGCGGCTTCTCGCTGCGCGTCCCGGCCATCGACCTGGCCGCCTTCAGGACCTCAAAGCCAAATGCGATTCCCCTGAGGGTCGAGCGGCCGTTCTGCGGCGCGCTGCATAGCAGCATTCCCAGGTCGCGAATGGCCGGTCTGAAGAAAGGCGCATTGATCTTGGGCGCGACACCCTATGTTCCTGGTCGGCCGCTTTCTGCGCTCTTCGCCCTTACGGTGGCGCTATCGCGACCGGCCGGACTGGGGCGACCCATCCAGGGCGGCGCCGATCAAGCTCCACCCGCCGTGACCGCTTGCGCAGTGACACCACCTGGCTCCGCCGCAGTGCCGCAAGTCCCCTTCTCCTGGCGATCGCGCGGGACGCTTCGAACTCGGCACCCGCGCGAAAGGCCGGAAAGGGCTACCTCGGGCGCCTGGGGCATCAGGCGCGACCGCCAGGTTCAGCCCCTCATCCCGGCATGATGACATCCAATGACCTATCGTTGAGAACGGCGCCGCGGCCAGGCTTCCTCGCTGCCGCAAGGCCGGTGAGAGCCCTTCCACGACACTGGCTCTGGTCCGTCGTGAAAGGGCAGCTCCGGGTATTGGTCACCCGGAAATCTCTATCCCGATCTTGCCCAGATGGGCCTTTTCAAGGAAGGCCTCCTGGGCGGCGCGCAACTCGTGCAGCGGGTGACGCCCAGCGAGCACCGGACGTATCTCGCCTGCCTCGATGTAGTCCACCAAGTCGGCGAAGACCTCTGGATCCTGTCGGGTGCTTCCGACGAGTGCCAGGTCTTTCAGGTACAGAGTCCGCAGGTCGAGCTCGACGATCGGCCCGGCGATAGCGCCCGAGGTCACGTAGCGGCCTTTCGGCACCAGCGCATCCAGCAACACGGGCCAACGCGGCCCGCCAACCAGGTCGAGCACCACGTCAAAGGCGTTCTCGGGAAGCGGCTCGTTGCGATGGATCGTGACATCGGCCCCGAGCTCTTTGAGTGCCTCCATCTTCGCCGGGCTGGTGACGGCCGTGACATGTGCGCCGCGGCGTTTGGCGAGCTGCACGGCGGCCGAGCCGACACCGCCCGAGGCCCCCGTGACCAGCACCCGCTCCGCCCCCACGGACGCGCGCTGGATCATTCCCTCGGCGGTCGAGAAGGCGCAAGGAAAGGACGCAAGTTCGATATCAGAGTGCGCGCTGTCGATCCTCAGGGCGTGCTCGGACCCGACGGTCGTGTATTCTGCAAATGCTCCGTCGCGCTCGGAGCCGAAGGTCACGAGTGCATCGGGGCCCGCCCCCTCCGGGCGGTGCATCGGTCGCACGAGGACCCGGTCCCCAATGCGTGCGGCGTCCACGCCCTCGCCGACCGCGACGATCCTGCCGCAGCAATCGGCGCCCTGGATGCGCGGAAAACTCAGCGCTCCGGACCATGCACCGTCGGCAACTGATGCGCCGCCATATCCTTCCGCGGCCGCCGAGTTCGTGTCGCCCCGAACGGACTTGGAATACCAGCCCGTCCGGGTGTTCACGTCGGTATTGTTCACGGATGAGGCACCGACCCGGATCAGCACCTCTCCTGCGAGCGGCTGCGGAACCGGCACATCGTCGCGCCATTCCAGCTTCCCGAGACCGCCATGTCCGGTAAGGACGACGGCTTTCATTCTTGTCGGCAGTGTCATCGAAGGTCTCCAATGTAGAATGATCACTCTACTTGCGTAGGTAGAGAGATCATTCTACATCGTCAACCATGGCAGACATGACGAGCAAGATATCCGCCGGGCTCGAGCGAGCCTTCGCCGCCCGCGGCTTCGCGGAGCCCTCCGTCGAGGATTTGAGAGATGCCGCTGGCGTGAGCCTGCGCACGCTTTACAAGTATGTCCCCTCCCGGGCTGACATGGTTCTCGCGGCACTGGAGAACCGGCATCAGCGCTACCTGTCGCGTATCTTCGACGGCTTGCCGGACGTTCCCGAAGACGCAACGGATGAAATTTTCGCCAGGGTCGGCAGCTGGATGGCGACCGAGACATCGCATGGCTGCCTGTTTCATGCCGCCGTGGCGGCCGACCCGAACAGCGCCCGCCTCCGCGCGCTTCTCGAGCGGCACAAGGCCGAGGTCGCATCCAGAGCAGCCGCCGCAACCGGCCTCGCTGCTGCCGAGACCGAATTGCTCGTCATCATCGAGGGCTTGACCCAGGCATGGCCAATATGCGGCGAGGCAGCCGCCGAGGCCGCCAAGCGGTTGGGGCATGCGCTTCGGATATCGCTCGGATAGCTATCGCCGCACAGGTTCGCGCAGAATGAAGCGCACTGCCGCGCTTTGGCTCCCGGNCAGCGACGTTGAACGCCTGATTGTCCGCACCTCGGCCGACCATCATGCCGCGACGGCTGCGGCGAGGGTCGACCGGCCGCAACGGGGAGCGCCGACCCGATCGGCCCCGACGATGCTCCGACCGTCGCGACCGGCCAATATCGCAGATTCACCCGTTTGGCTCCGCCGCAGCGCCGCAGGTCAGCTTCTCCTGGCCGTTTGCACCGGGCTCTTCGAGCAAGGTGCCGACGCGAGCGGCCGAAAAGGACGGGCTCAGGGCGCCGCCGCACCAGAGAACGAGCGGCCGCTAAAGGCTGCCTCTGATCGGCCCTGCGCCCGGTACGGATCTCAAATTAGGGCTGCGCGGAACCCACCGCTTGGCAAGGTCGAGCAGCAGGTTCCTTTTCACCCTAGCCTGGCAAGGTGACTTTGGGGGCTCGTTCAGACCTATGGCCGCATCCAGCACATCCGCCATTTCCGCTGCAGGAGGATCGCCTATAGGGGCCGAAACTACCTGCTCCGGAGACGATCTACATGCGCTGGCTCCCGGCCGTCCTGACCACGCTCACCCTGCTTTCCGCCTGCGAGGCNGCCGCAACTGACTGCCCCGGATGCCGCCTACGCCCCGTATCCCGGAAGCGCCCAGTTCGCCGGCTGGTCCGGCGCTGACGACGGATGCGGCAACAAGCGGGCCGAGATCCTTCGCACGTCTTCCACCGTGCNCGGTAACCTATGACCGCGAGGACAGCCGCTGCACCGTGGACACCGGGCGCTGGCTCGACCCCTATACGGGCCGGACCTATACGGATGACGACGACATCGACATCGACCACGTCATTCCGAAGAAATGGGCGTGGGAACACGGGGCCTGGCGCTGGTCGCCCGAGATGCGGAGCCGCTTCGCGAATGACAACCAGAACCTGCTGGCCGTCGACGATTCCGCGAACCAGAGCAAGAGCGACAAGGGCCCCGACGAATGGATGCCGCCGCTGGCCTCCTATAGCTGCGATTACATCACCCTCTTCGTCGCGCTGGTGGCCAAGTACGAGCTGCAGCTGTCGCCCGCGGAGGACGGCACCTACAACCGGATCGAGGAAGAAAGCTGCCGCGACAGTGATCCTCTCGGATAGCGCCCTCCGGCACCCGCTGCGGGGCACCTGGCAGGTCCCAGCTGCGGATTCCGGAGCATCCGGTCGCTCGTTCCAGGGACATCAGGTCACCCTGGAAGACAGCCGCTGAGCTCTTCTCCTTGATGTCGTCCGAGGCAGAACCGGTCAATCGTTCCGGCTCCTGCGAGACGGCAGCCGCGCGCGTCGCCGTGCGCGTGCCATGACGCTGGCCGTGGCGGCGGGCCGGGCGCCGATCACGATGTTCCCCCTTCCTCCCCCGAACCGCGCGCCTTGCGCAGCGACCGGCCGTCGAGCGCAGGCGATGAGCGTTGTGGATTGAGCCATTGCGTCGCCATGTGTTCGAGACCAATGGCGAACCTGGTCGAGAGTGGCCTCGGCCAAGGCGGGCTCGTCGACGACGTCGTGCCAAGCCTCGACCGGCAGTTGGCTGGCGATGTCGGCGGAGCCGGTGCCGTAGCGGTCCTCGACGACTGTCATGAGGTCCCGCTGCTGCCCAGCCGTCAGGCCGGCGGGGCCCCAGACCGCGCGGCGACAGGCAGGGGCTGTCTCCGAGCCGGTCTCGCGACCGCCCGCAAGCGCCCGCCCCCCGGGGACGCCCCCGCCCCTCCCGGGCGATGCCGAACGGCAACCTCTCTCGGAGGCGGAGTTCCGCGGTCAATGCGACAGGAACTTGGTGTCCCCGTCCGCCACCGGCGTTTCGGTGAAATCCTCCTCCTCCGGGATGCGCCCGAAGGCGATCTTGGCGCCGACATAGCCGCCCGGGATCTCCTCCTGCAGCCCGAAGGACAGCGCCTTCGCGCCGTGCGACCGCCGCAGATCATCGAGAAGCTCGCTGACCTTCTCCCATTTCGCCCGCGTCGCGTCGGTCTCGCCCGCGCCCGTCGGGTCCAGCGCGCCGCCGAAGAGGTCGCCGGTGATCTCGTCCTCGCCCTTCAGCCCGTGGATCACGACGCTGACGGCGCGCGGCGGGAACCGCACGGCCGCGCGCGCCGCCGACAGTCCTTCGGACAGCGATCATCAGGGCAACCCGGATGTGGATCTCGGCGGTCTGGCGATCGGGGTCCCTTGACGAGATCCGTTCGCCGAAGGACTTCAGGTTTCTCATCCGGGCTTCGATCCTGCTCCGGACATGGTAGCCGGACCACTTCTTCCAGAGTGAGACGGAACCGTGGCGCCAGTGGCGCCGCGAAAGTCCGGCGAACGCGACCGAGGCGCCTGGTCGCCCGCAGGATGTCGTTTCTGGCGATCGCTGCCGGGCAGTCCCCCTTCCAGAGGCGTCCGTTTCTGCGGATGGGAATGACCGCCGTGCCGCCGCGCGCCAGGATCGCCGAGTGGCACCGGCGGGTGTCGAAGGCGCCATCGCCGGTGACAGTGCCGATCTCCTCGCCGTCCGGGATCTGGTTGAGAAGCTCTGGCAGAACCGGGCTGCCGCCCTCGCGGCTGGAGGTGAACTCCACCGCCCGGATGTCGCCGGTCGCCGTGTCCATCGCCAGATGGACCTTGCGTTGCTGGCGGCGGCGGTGGGTGCCATGCGTCCTCGCCAGCCACTCGCCGTCGCCCAGGAGGTGGTGACGGTCGAGGCCAGCAGCGGCATGGCGAGGCGGCGGACCGCGTCGCCCACCGCACGTTCGCGCCCCATGCCGCGGGCCAGCCGCTGGCGCACCTCGTCGGTCATGACGATGGCGGCATCGACCAGGAGACCCAGCGCCACGATCAGCCCGGTGACCGACATCTGGTGCAGCGGCAGGCCGATCAGGTTCATCGAGGCGAGCGTGGCGAGGCTGACCAGCGGCAGCACTAGCCCGACGATCAGCGCGGCGCGGACGCCCAGCGTGACCAGGAGCACCGCCACCACCAGCGCGACGCCGATCCCCATGTTCTTCGCGACCTCGGCCAGCCGCTCGGCGGTATAGCCCGACTGGTCGAAGATCAGCTCGGCATCCAGCGAGGCGGGCAGCGCGGCATTGAAGCTTGCGAGATCGTCCGTCAGCCGGTCCATCCAGACGTCGACCTGCAGCCCGTCCTCCAGCCGCGCGGCGACCAGAACGGCCGGGTTGCCGCCCGACAGCGCATAGCTGCTGCCGGGGTCCCGCGGGCCGCGGCTGACCGCGGCGATCTCGCCCAGCCGCGTGACATGGCGGTGATGGCGGCCACCGATGACGGCGCCGCCGCTTTCGGCGATGCCGATGCCGAAGCCGATCCCGAAGCGGTCTGGGGCGCGCTCTGGCAGGCCGGGGCGCGGGTGCTGTCCACCGGACGGGCAGATGCCTTCCTGCGCTGGCGCGCGCGGCGGGTCGCGGCCTGACGCCTTATTGCCACCCGCGCCCCGCCAAGGCATGACTGGGGGAGATACAGGCAGAGAAGGACCCTCCCCACGTGCCCCTGACCCGAGACGAAGAGAGCTTCCTCATCGACATCGTGCGCGAAGCGGCGCGGCAGCACATCCTGCCCCGCTTCCGGGCCTTGCCCGAAGATGCGATCGCCTCCAAGACCGCCGATGACGATCTGGTGACGATTGCCGACCAGCAGGCCGAGAAGCACATCGCCGCGGCGCTCGCGGGCGGCGCGCTCGGCGAGGTTCTGGTGGTCGGCGAGGAAGCGGTCGAGGAAGACCCGGGCCTGCCCGGGCGCATTCCGGGCGCGGCCCGCGCGGTGATCGTCGATCCGGTGGACGGGACCTGGAACTTCGCCCACGGGCTGGCGAATTTCGGCGTGATCGTCGCGGTGGTCGAGGAGGGCGAGACGGTGTTCTCGCTGCTCTACGACCCGGTGGTGGATGACTGGATCCTGGCGCGCAAGGGCGGCGGCACCTGGTTCTGCCGTCCCGATGCCGAGCCGCGCCGCCTGACGATGCCGGTGCATCCGTCGCCCGCGACGGGCGGCTTCCTGCCGCTGCGGCTGTTTCCGCTTGCCGACCAGCCGCGGCTGGCGGCCGAGGGGGGCTCGCCCGGCCGGCAGGCGATTTGCGGACCAGACCGGCGAGACGCTTCGGGGATGTGCGGCGGCATCGCGCCTGGGATCACGCCGCCCCGTCAACCGGCCAGATCACGTCGAGCGCGCTGCGGGCGATGCGCCACCGGCCGTCCACGCGGACATAGTCGTCGGCATAGCGGCCGAGCAGCAGGACGGGATGCTGCGCGCCGGGCCGGTCGGTGACGAGATCCAGCAGGTAGCAGCTGCCGGTGGCGGTATCCGGGCCGGTCAGGGTGATCTCGTGATTGGCAATGGCGTGGACAAAGGGGAAATGCCCGCGCTTCTGCGTGTCGAACGCCTCGTAGGCGGCGGCCAAGCCCGCCTTGATCTCGCCGAGCCCCGTCATCGCGCCGACGGTCACGGCGACCTCGGCGTCTTCCGTGAAGACCTCGCCCATCCGCCCGGCTTCGCCGCCGTCCAGAAGGGCACTGTACAGCAGCCGCAGGGCGCGGATCTCCTCTCGGTCGAGCAGCGCGGCGATGCGGTCCTCGCGGGCGGCGGCGATCGGGGTCATCTCAGTCATCGGTCTTGCCTTTCTCTTCGTCCCAAGTGGGGAAATCGGTGTAGCCAGCCGCGCCCGCACCGCCGTAGAAGGCCTCGCGCGACGGGGTGTTGACCGGCCAGCCGTTCTGCATCCGCTCGACCAGGTCCGGGTTGGCAATGAAGGGCTTGCCGAAGGCGATCAGATCGAGCGCGCCGTCCTTCAGCGCCTGTTCGGCGGTCTCCCGGGTGAAGCCGCCCGCGGCGATCAGCGTGCCGGTGAAGGTCTTGCAGAACTGCGACGGGAAGCCCGCGGGCATCGCCTCGCCGCCGATGGTCAGCTGGTCGCTGAGATGGACATAGGCGGGTCGGCGCGCCTCCAGCGCCTCGGCCACGGCCAGCCAGGTCTCGGCCTCGCCGTCATAGCCCTGCATCCCCGACAGCCGCCCGAAGGGCGAGATGCGGACCCCGGTGCGGTCCATGCTGATCTCGGCGGCCACCGCGTCGATGGTCTCCAGAAGGAAGCGCAGCCGGTTCTCGATGCTGCCGCCATAGCGGTCGGTCCGCTGGTTCGAATTCGCATTCAGGAACTGCTCGAAGAGGTAGCTGTTGGCGCCGTGGATCTCGACCCCGTCGAAGCCCGCGCGGATCGCCCGCCTTGCGGCCGCGACGAAATCGGCGGTGACGCGGGCGACCTCCTCGGTGTCCAGAGCGCGGGGCGTGCTGGCGGGCTGCTGGCCCGGCTGGCCATCGGGGTCCATGGCGAAGGAAAACGCGCCTTCGCCGCGCTGCGCGCTGGCCGAAACGGGTGCCGCGCCGCCCGGCTGCAGCGAGACATGCGAGACGCGGCCGACATGCCAGAGCTGAACGAAGATGCGCCCGCCGCGGTCATGCACGGCCTGCGTGACCTTGGCCCAGCCGGCCTCCTGTTCGCCGGTCCAGATGCCCGGCGTGTAGAGATAGCCGTTGCCTTCCTGGCTGACCGGCGCGCCTTCGGTGATGATCAGCCCGGCGCTGGCGCGCTGCGCGTAATAGAGCGCGGTGTGGGCGTCCGGCACGCCGGCCGTCGCGCGCGAGCGGGTCATCGGCGCCATGACGGCGCGGTTCGGCAGGGTCAGCCCTGCAAGGTCGTAGGGGGTGAAAAGCTGGGACATGGGAGGAACCTTCGGTCAGGCGAGGGAGGGAAAGCGCGGCAGCACGTACAGGACAAGCTCGGACGGCAGATCCGGGACGCGGAAGGAGAGGTCGATGCCAGCCGCACCAAGGGCAATGCTGCGCGTCTTGGCGGTCTTGCTCTGATCAATGGGCATGGGCTGAGAGGTCAACGGTCGTTCCTTTCAAGGCCGCAATCTATTGATCCCGTCAGAAAAGATAATATGGTCTCCGTTCCAATCATTCCTTCCTGGGGTTCCAATATGCCCGAGACCGCCGACCCCTTTGCCGGAGTGCGCGAATTCGTTGAGACCATGCGAAGCGGATCCTTTACCGCTGCGGGTGCGCAGCTGGGGCTGACCGGATCGGCCGTGGGCAAGAGCGTGAGCCGGCTCGAGGCCCGGCTGGGCACCAAGCTGCTGCACCGCACCACGCGGCGGCTGTCGCTGACCCCTGAGGGACAACGGTATTTCGACGGCTGGGTCGCGATCCTGTCGGATGTGCAAGGGCTGGAAAATTCGGTGACCGAGGGCAGCGGGCGGATTTCGGGACGGCTGAATATCCATCTGCCCGCCGCCTTCGGGCGTCGCCATGTGATGCCGGTGCTGACCCGGCTTGCCGCGGAACATCCGGCGCTCGACCTTGCGGTCAGTTTCACCGAACGGCGCGTGAACCTGATCGAGGACGGCGTGGACCTGGTGGTGCGCATCGGCACGCTGGCGGATGATCCCGATCTCGTCGCGCGCAACCTCGGGCGGCAGCGGCTGGTGATCTGTGCCAGCCCCGACTACCTCGCCGCCCACGGCACGCCGGGCGCGCCGGCGGCGCTGACCGAACACGACTGCATCATCGGAAGCCGGCGTGAAGGCGTGCCCGCCTCCTGGCTGATGCGCCAGCCCGACGGAACTGTCAGCACACAGCTGATCCGGGCCCGGCACGAGTTGACCGACGGCGACGCCATGCTTGAGGCGACCCTGGCAGGCGCAGGCGTATCGCAGCTTCCGACCTGGCTCGTGAGCAGCGCCCTCGGCACGGGCGCTTTGATTCCAGTCCTGGAGCGTTTCTCCGGGGCCGAAATGCCGATCCACGCCGTCTGGCCGCGCTCGCGCTACCTCAAACCCGGACAACGCGCCCTGATCGACGCGTTGGTGGCAGATGCCACACGGGCAGACTCCGTCTATTGGCTCTGACTTCGCCACCGGCCGCCTCCAATTCTGGAATCTGACGCCGGACTGATCGTACAAATCGCAGGGTTATAGTTTTCGGGAGGGGGAATATCCTCGCTCCCGAAGCAAAACAGACCCGCAACCAACGCCCCATCACGACGCCCCCCGCCATCTCCCGCAACAGCGCGAGGTGACGAGGATCCTGTTGCCTTCGCGGCGACGGGACATGAGCCCCGCAAGGACATATCCGGTGCCCCATCCATCGCAATCACGCGCCCTTCCGCACGACGGGGAGGAAACGCCCCTCGACGCCGTTTTCGGAAGCGGCGGGATGACAGTCGGCCTCATCACGCCGCTCGAAGCCTATGCCGACAGCCCGATCCCCACGCTCGATGGCCATGCCGAGGCAGCCCGTCGTGCCGAAGACGCGGGATTTTCCAGCATCTGGCTGCGGGACGTTCCCTTCTTCGATCCGAAATTCGGCGATGCGGCCCAGATCCTCGATCCCTTCGTCTATGCGGGCTTCCTGGCCTCGCAGACCCGCGACATCGCAATCGGCACCGCCGGGATCGTGCTGCCGCTGCGCGAACCCATCTCGGTGGCCAAGCAGGCCGCCTCGGTCGACATGCTGTCGCGCGGACGGTTCATCCTCGGACTGTCCTCGGGCGACCGTCCGGCGGAATACCCGGCCTTCGGCATCGATTTCGGCAAGCGGGCCGAGCGGTTCCGCGAGGCGTTCAGCCTCGTCCGCAAGCTGCATGGCGAAGGGTTTCCGAAAGGAAAGACCAAAGGGTTCGGCACGCTGCGCGGCGATCTGGACCTGCTGCCCAAGCCGCTGGACGACAGGCTGCCGATGATCGCGGTCGGACGGGCCGGACAGACGGTGCCGTGGATCGCGAAAAATGCCGATGCGTGGATCTGGACGGTGGATGACCCGAAATCGGTCGGGAAAATCCTCGCCGACCTCAAGGCCGCCTCCGGCAAGCGCCGCCCGCCGCCCTACGGCTATTCGACCTTCCTCGATCTCGACCGCAACCCCGATGCCCCGGCGCAGCGCCGGCACAACGTGCTGCGCATCGGCCGCAAGGCGCTGCTGGAGCGGCTGCAAAGCCAGGCGGCCCTGGGCGTGCGGCACGTCGCGTTCAACCTGCGTCCCTCGCGGCGCCCTGCCGAACGCATCATCGACGAAATGGGCGAGCACATCCTGCCCGAACTTGCCCGGACTTCCCCGAAAGGAGCAAGGAAATGATCATCGAGCAACACGCTGACGGCCAGGACCGCGAGACGCTGCTGTCGCTGACCGACCGGCTCGCGGCCGCCTGGTCCGGCGACGGCGGAGCGGACATGCGATGGCTGGCCGCGGATGCCCGGCTGGAAAGCAACCTGCACGGCCAGCTGCAGGGCGCGCAGGAGATCGCGGCCGCGCTCGCGGGCGACAGCCGGCAGGGGAGCTGCACCATCCGCACGAGCAACCGCTATGCCGCCAGCCGCGGCGAGAGCGGCGTGGCGAGCTTCTATGCCTATGGGCTGCTGCAGACCCGCAGCCACGCGCCGCAGGCGCTGCTGTTCGGCGCGACCGTCGTGCTGCGCTTTCTCCGCGCCGGAGACGGCAGCTGGCAAGTCGTGCATCTCCGGATCTCCAGCAGCTGGATGCGCGGGACCGAGCGGCTAGCCGCCCACTGGCTCCTGCCTCCGAGCGACGCGGGCTGGCAGGTGGGCGACCAGCCCCCGGTCCTGGTCAGCGAAATCGACTCGCCCTGGGCGCTGCAGCCTCCCGGGCCGCCCCCCAGCGATCTGCACGCGGCGATCTCCGAGCTTTACAGCCGCTATTCCTTCGCCATCGACCAGGGCGACATCACCCTGCTGATCGGCAGCTACACCGAAGACATCGCGGGCGGGTTTGCCCCGATGGGCCAGTTCGAAGGCCGCCATGCGGTGATCGGCCAGCTACGCAGCTTCCGGCGGCACTGGCCCTGGATGCAGCACTTTGCGGACCTCGTCCGCGTCGAAGCCGAACCCGATGGCCGCCACGCGCGCGCCATCGTCGGGCGGATCGTGCCCGACCAGCCCTTCACCCCCGAAGGCAAGCCACACTACGGCGCGCATTACCAGCTGCGCGCGCGGCTGGAGGATGACGGCCAGTGGCGATTCTGCTGGACCGATTACCGCCCCGGCTGGTTCGGCACAGATGCGGTTCCCGCCTTCGACATCGGCCGCAGCACCGCCTGACCGGCCCTCTTCCCCTCCTGCCGCCCGTCACCGCCCCTGCAGGCAGGCGGCCAACTCATTCCGAAAGGATATCCCATGCGACTGAGCATCCTCGATTACGCACCCGTCGACGAAGGCCTCGAGGCGCAGGACGCGCTCGAAGCTTCGCTGCGGCTGGCCCGGACCGCCGACGCCGCCGGTCTCCACCGCTACTGGTTCTCCGAACACCACGGCATGCCCGCCATGGTCAGCAGCGCCCCCGAGATCATGATGGCGCGGACCGCCGCCGCCACCAGCACCATCCGGCTCGGATCGGGCGGCGTGCTCCTGCCCAATCACAGCAGCTTCAAGATTGCCGAGAATTTCCAGCTGCTCGAGGCGATGTTCCCGGGACGCATCGATCTGGGCTTCGGCCGGGCGCCGGGCGCGGACCAGCGGGTCAATGGCGCGCTCAACGACGAGAAAAGCGATCAGCTGCCCTATGGCCACAAGGTTGCGGACCTGCTGGGCTTTCTCAGCGGACAGCACCATGGCGGAACCCGCCATGCCGGGCTGAAGGCCCTGCCGGACACCGCGCGCCCGCCGCAGACCTTCGTGCTCGGCGCCTCCGGCTCCACGGCAGAGATCGCGGCGCAGGCGGGGCTTGGCTTCACCTTCGCGCATTTCATCAATCCCGGCCCGCGGGGCGCCGAAGCCGCAGCGGCCTATCGCGCCGCCTTCCGGCCTTCGGCCTTCGGCGACACGCCTTCGGTGGTCGTCGCGGTCTTCGCCGCCGTGGGCGAAACGGAGGCCGAAGCGGCGGCTTTTGCCGATGCCTTCCATCTCTGGCTGTCCCATGCGGAGAGCACCCGACCCTTCAACCGGCTCCCCTCCCTCGAGACCGCGCGCACCCATGCCCGGAGCAGCCATGAGACGGCCGTGCGCCAGCGCAACGAAGGACGGCTGATTTCCGGCACGGCCGAAAGCGTCGCGGCGCAGCTGCAAGACCTGGGCCGTGCCTACGGGACGGACGAGGTCATGGTGAACCTGATGATGCCGGGCGAAGCCGCCCGGCAGAAGGCCCTGACCAGCCTGGCGCAGGCGCTTGCCCTCGCGCCGCAGGCCGTGCCCGCCTGATCTCCGCACACCTGTCCCGGCCCGAGAGGGGCCGGGACGCCCCCATCTGAAAGGACCCCGGCCCATGACCCCGCTTCCCGGACGGCTGCGCCAGCAGCATGACGCGCTGCATCTTTCCCATCGCTGGTTTGCCTTCTTCGAGGCACCGGGCAGCGCCCTGGCGCCGCACCTGGAGATCTTCGCCCCGCAGGTCCGGCTGAGTGGCCATCAGGGCCGCCACCTCTTCGCCGATGACCTGCAGAGCCTCGCGGACTGGTTTGGCACCGTGCCGGACGAGCGCAGCTCGCATCACATCCTGCATGCGACCTTCGGGCCCGCCCCCGCAGGCCAGTCGCAGCTGCACATGCTCGTGGCCTATCAGGCAGCTCGGCCCGAGGGGGTGCAGGGTGCGATCATCCGTTACGAGACCCGCCTGTCCCATGGACCCGAGGGCGCGCGGTTCCTCGCCCTCGACAAGACGCCGATCCTGCCCGACACCTGCCCGACCTTCAGCCCCTCCTGGGCAGCGAACCGCGTGCTGGCGCTGGCCCATGCGGCCTTGGCCGAACGACCCGGCAGCGACGCTCGCCTGCGCAAGGCGCTCGGCAGTACAGCAGGACAGATGCGGGTGCAGGCGGATGCGGCCGAGGGCAGTCCGTGTTACCAGGCCATGCTGAGCGCGAGCGACCCGGATGCAGAGATTGGGCGCAACCTGCTGCTCCAACTTGAAGATGATGCCGCGGCTCCGCTGCCGCAGCTGTGCAGCATCGTTCCGGCAGACGCCCATTCCGGAGGCCACGTCTGAACCGCCGCTCCTCTTGGCGCTCCCGCGGCTGCCATCGACCGGAGCTGCCTGTCCGGATCCGACGGATCGCGCCGGCCCCTCAGCCCCTCCCCCTGCCAAGGCATCAAACACCGCGCGCAACGGCTGCGGCCTTGAACTCTGCCCAAGCGGTTTCCGACCTGATTAGCCAGGGCGCGCCACCCTTCGGGGCATGAGGAGGACCAAGAAACGATCCGGAGGGATCGTTCCACGGGCGATTGAACCCCGATCCTCTCGCCGTGGCTGAACGCGGAACGCGGGGTCCGCTCCATCGCCTGCCACAGGAAGGCCGCGTCCGCCACGCGCCTCGGAGTTGCCAGCGGCAGCGCCACCGGTCCGGGTCCGTTGGCCGGCGAAACCGGCGAAGCGCTGGTGCGACAGCTCTGCGCTGACGATGTAACCGCCCCCCGACGGCATCACTGTGCCAAGATGGGATCGCAACAATCCGAATTGGGAGGCGGTCATGTCGGAGATTGTCACGGCCGGGCTCGATCCGCTGACCGGCAGGCGAATGCAGAGCAATTGCCGGGAGGTTGGCGAAGAATGCGGTCCAGGTCCATGGCGCTGACGCCAGGGGCCCTGGGCCCGGCGGAACCATAATTCGACGGCAATCGTTCGACGGGCTTGCACGACACCGCTGGCGCCACGGTCCCGTCTCGCTTCGGCGCCGGCTGAGCGTGGATAAGCCGGGGACCGGCCACTCCAGCCCTGCCCTCCCGACGATGCCGAAAACCATTCCGGTCGTTTGCCTGAGCGGCAGCCCGAAGAGCACCTTCGCCATCAGGCAGACCTGGATGGCGGCATCGGAGAACATTGGCGGAGTCCCCGGCTTGCCTGCCTTCGGGGCGGGCAACCCCTTGTCGTGGTCAGCCGGACCAGCAGAGACCCGCGCCGCTTCGGCGCGTTCGCCGTGGCGCTCGGACCACCCGCGCAGCCACGGCTGACTGCAGAATTTCCAGTTGGCGNCTGCGGCAGAAGTCAGGCCCNGGGCTTCGCCNATGCAANAGCCATTAACNCTGCCGGATTCCCGGGATGTATCCCGATCCTCGGAGAGTTTCGCAACAATGGCGGGCCGATAGCCCATCTCGGGCCATCATCCGCGGCGGTCAGGACATGGTTGCCGACCGGCCGCCTGCGGCAATTTGCAGAACGCCTTGCGGCCCATCACAGGCTGCCCGGCACCGAAGCCAGGCTTTGCCGACGTCGCCCTGGCTCCTGCCTTGATGCTCGGCGAGGGCCAGCCAACTATGCCAGCTCGCCCAAGAGATCGGCGCGCACGACCCGCCGGGCAAAAGCTGCCATCCCGGCAGATCCCGACGCCCGGTCCTTCACATGGATGCAGATATCAGGACGGAGCCCGGCGATCACGCCGATCAACTCCCCTCTCAACCGGTCTTCGAGTCCCGCGCCCATCACGACGGCAGCGATCCCGGGTTCATTTTCAAGTTGAGCTTGCACTTCTTCGCGATTGTGGGCTCCGAGCCACTGGACGGGCAGGTCGTCCAGTTCCTGGGCCACCGTTTCCACCACCGCCGGCAAGCGTCCTACAAGCAATACGACTGGTCTCATCTCGTGTCCTCCCGAGTCCAACCCGATCAATGCGTTCTGCGAACGCCGCGCGCAGAACGCAGAGTCGAGGATACCACATTCTCCGGGGATCGTCGCTGCTTCGGCACGGGCCGTTGCGCCCCGTTTGCGCCGCTGCCGGGCCCGCCATGCGTGCAGCGGCCAGTCAAGGGAAGCGGACTTGCGGCGCCGCGGCGGAGGCCATGCGGGCTATCTCCACAAGTGGCCGGTCCCTTTCATGTGCCGCCATCCGGCGAGGCGGCACAGGTCCTTTTCCCCGCGCCCCAAACAAATCATGACGGGAGGCCGGAGACGTCCTTGGCGTCCTCGACTGCGGCAGCGCGCAAGCGCCGCCGGCGCAGGGGCTAGGCGTCGCTGTCCTCAGCTCCGTCGTCCTGCGCATATTTCCGGCCGATTGCCGTGAGCGCGCCGCGGAGGCCCCGCAGGCCGCGGCCGGCCTCCTTCCGCACGCCGCTGGTCCTCGCTTCGATCCGCAACCGGTTTCTCTGCGTGTCGAGCGCCGCGCCGATGAGGCTGTCGATGCGGGACCGGAGGCGGTCGAGGTTCCAGTCGGGCTCGGTGAGCACGACGGGAATCGTGTTGGCGGTGACGCCCGGATCGGCGAGGTCCTGCTGCACGGCCGAGACGGCCGCAGTGACGCGTTCCAATGCATCCGGCGCGAGGTGGCCTTCGGGGAAGGGCCAGGCGGGAAGCAGCTCGTCGATGCAGGACACGGCCACCACCACCGGCGGCATCCGGCGGCGCGGATCCTCCGAAACGATCTCGCGCAGCATGGCGATGGCGGTGCGGTCGATGTCCCGCGCCGGCCGGTTGGCGCGGACGGTCCAGATGACGAGGTCGGCGCGCGCCAGTTCCGCGGCGACCGTCCGGGCCAGCCGGGACGAGCCGTCGAGCCCCGGCATGTCGAGCAGCATCGTCTCCACCCCGTCGAAGCCGGTGGGATAGGCCGTCGGCGCCTCGGTGGTCGGGATCACGTCGACTTCGGCCAGGCCGGCGCCGAGCAGCGCATTGACGAGGCTCGACTTGCCGGCGCTGATCTGGCCGGCAACGGCGATGCGCAGCGGCATGTCGCTGGCCGCCAGCCGTGCCCGGTCGAGATCGCTGGCGGCGAGGCCGAGATCGAGCAGCTCGGAATCGGAGAAGCGCAGCCGCCCGGAATAAAGCTCGACGGCGGAGGCCGCGACCTCCTCCAGCAGCAGCCCCTGCAGGATGGCGGTGCCTTCGCTGGTGATGAAGGAGGAATGGCCCTCGGCGATGGCACCCTCGATCTCGCGCAGGACGGCGGTGGGCAGGGACTTGACGGCGCGGATCACCCGCCAGGCGTTCCAGCCGTGCTTCGTGACCTTCCGTGCCAGGTCGCGGCGGTTCCAGAGCCAGAGCAGGGTGCGCAGCGAGATGCTGTCCGAGAAGGGAACCTTGTTGCGGATATCCGAGCGCAGGCGCACCGCGACCCGGTCGATGAGCAGCAGGGCCTCGGGAACGGTGAAGTCGAGCAGTCCCTTGTCGCCCTTTCCCGAGGCCTCCGCGACCCGCCGCACGACTTCCTGCGCGACCGGCTGCAGGTCCTCCCAGGGCAAGGGGCTCGCGGTCTTCTCCTCGATGAATGCCTGGGCCGCAGCGAAGGCACCTGCCTCGCGCTCGCTCCAGGAGGGATCGATCCGCGCATGCAGCTGCCCGGGCCTGTGCGCAGGCGGGCTCTGGCGGCTGCGCATCCAGATCCGCAGGAGGCGGATGAGCGCGACCAGCCCGCCGAGCGAGATCGAAGCCACGATGAACGCGACGAGCCAGCCGTGCTCGATCATCCAGGCGAAACCGGCGAGCATCGCCGCCAGGAAGGGCATCGCAAGGGCGGCCGCGGCGAGCAGGCGGTCCCATCGCAGGAAGGCCGGGCGGAGGCGCTCAGCCAGCTTCATCCGAAGACCTCCTGAAGGCGCGCTGGTACACCCTGCGCAGCTCTTCTTCGCTGGGCGGGCTGCCCTGCGCGCTGCCGAACAGGAAATAGGCTGCGGCCCGGCCGAGCGCGTAGGTGGAGGCGAAGCTGATCGCGCCCGCGGTGGCGGCCCCCACTGTCTGACCGTAGACCGGGATCAGCTTGGCCAGTTCGCGCAGGCCGAAATTCGCCGCGTATCGCGCGCCGATGCCGAGCCCCATGGTGCCGAGAAAGGCCGCGCCGACCTTGCGGTCCCATGTCACCCCGTAGCGCCGCCCCAGCTCGTGCAGCATCTTGAGCTGCGTCGCGGGCACCGTGACCATGCCGACCACCGGTGCGAGATCGCCGGTGAGCGCAACCCCGGCATAGGACAGGACGCAGCGCTTGTGCTTCTGGAATTCGAGATACTCGGCGTCGCCGCTGCGGGATTTCTCGAGAACGAGGCCCACGGCCGGAAGCACCTCGAGCAGCTGCTGCCGCAGCGCATCGAGCCCCGCAGCATCGGTGGCCCGGCCCGGCTCCAGCGACAGGATGGCCCGGGGCAGGTCCCGTCCGGCGGCCCGGTTCATCCGGGCGGCGATGGTCCGTTCCGCGCGCGCGCGGGCATCATGGCCGGACACGAGGTCCCTGCCCGTCAGCACGAGGATGGCGCGCCTCCGCCGGTCCGCCCGGACAATGTCCGCCAAGGCATCGGCAACTGCGCCCTGCACGGGATCGTCGAGCCGGCAGACAACCAGCAGCACGTGGCTGCGGTCGCGGCAGGCCGCGATATCCTCTGCCGGATCATAGCCTGCCTCGCCCAGGCCCCGCGTGTCGAGGAAGCGCAGGAGCGGCTCCCCGGCGGGGAAATCATAGCTGCGCGCCGAGCGCGTGCAGGGCTGGAAACCGTTGCCGATCTCGGCATCGGATTTGCCGGTCAGCGCGCAGATCAGGGAGGACTTTCCCGCGCCGGTCTTGCCGAGGAGCCAGACGACGGGCAGCACGGCATCGCCCGTCCCTTCGGGCGGCGGATGTTTGGAGCGTGTGAATATCCGGTTCCGCATCTTGTGTCCGATCTGTGGCCAGCCTCCTCCGCCCTTGGAGAAACTTCGGTCAAAAAGCCGCCCAGTTCAACAGGATCGACCGGCTGGTCCGGACGCCCGGTCCGCAGGCCCGCGATATCGACAGCGCTCCCGCCGAGCCGAGCGGGGTCCGCGGCACATCGGCGGACAGCATCCTGCTTGCGTCCGCCGGTGCCGGTCGCGTGTCCTGCCGGATGCCGCCCTCCGGGTCGCGCCAGCGCCAGCGCCAGCGTGTGCGGTTGCAGGCCAAGCTCGGCACGGGTGCCCGCCGCCATCGCATCGCCGGCGAACTCCACGAGTTTCCGGCGATCGGGAGCGGAGGCCATTCGTCCCGTCCGTCCGCCGGCCCGTCGCATGGCTCCGGGCATTCCGTGCTCCGTGGCTCCGCCCGTCCGATCCCCGGGGACTCCGCCGGTTCCCTCCTCAAACAGTCCGCCGGGGCAGTTTGCCTCCTGCAGAGGACCGGAGCGTCCCCCGCCGGACGATTTGCCGCTTTCGCGGACCGGATCGAACTCCATGGGACGGCCCGATCCGGCTCTGCCGGGGCGCGCTCCCCCAGATCGCCGCCGCCCTTGTTCTCGGGACCAGGTGCGCCGCAGCCTGCGCCAACGCCTTCCCCTTGCGCACGGGTTCCCGCCCTCCCGGCAGGCAGGCGGTCCCCCGGACTGCCTGCGCGTACGCCTCATCGCCGGATCCGTTCCCTGTCGTCCTTGTGCTGCGGGCTTTCGCGGCGCCGCTGGCGCCACGGTCCCAGTCATTGGCCCGTTCGCAGAAGTCCCGCCAGAACGCGAGCTGCGCGGAAAAGATACCGCGGCGGCTGCAAGCTTGCCCCGCGACGTCCAGCCGTCGGCATTCGCGTCGGCTTTCGGCAACAGCTTGCCCTTCGCCCGCGTCCCCGCGATACCGCTTCCTCAACCGCAAGGCGGTTCAAGGGCATTCGCCGTCGTCCATCGGGCTCGGGCCGGTGGCGCCGCGATGGGCAACGCGCCCGGACCAATGGCGCGACAGGGCCCACTGTTCGGCGGCAGCATCTTCGCGGGAACCGCCGCCTTCCGTTCCGGTGGATACCCCGATCGCCATCCTGTCCCGCCCGTCCGCCCAAATGCATGGTTTCAGATTGCAGGCCGGTGACAACGCCCCTGACAGAGGGAGCGGGCGCATCACGCGACCGCCCGAGATGCGGCTCTGGCCGCCCTGCGGCGCTGCGGAAACCTGACCGTGGTCTCCGTTCCCGCCGCAGGAGCGGAGCACCGGAAGTTGCGGCAAGCCCGGGGCGCAGATAGCATGAAGCGGCCAGCCCGGCCGGATGAACCGTCCCGCGACGCGGTGCAGGCGCAGGGCTTTCCGGAGGAAGCAGATGTCGAGCGCCTTGACCGGACTCTGGCCGGAGATATCGGTCTGGCTGCTCCTCGCGGCGGCCTTGGCCCTCGGCTGGGCGGGACGGCGGGCGGCGGCGATGCCGCTCTTGGCCGCAGCACTGGTTTCCGGCTGGTGGTTCGGATTTCTGGAGGCGTCGGCCATCCTGCTCTTCGCGGCCTGCCTGGCGGCAGCCTCCGGACTTCCGGCCATTCCGGCCAGGTGCCGTCCGGCGGGACATGCCGCGCTGATCCTCGCCTGCCTCGCCTTCAGCCTCGGGCTTGTCCCCGGGCTCGAAAGGCTGCCCGTCGCGGCGGATGTCCTCACCGGCCCGCAGAGCGTACCCTTCAGCTACAGCCTCGGGGCGGGCAAGGCGCTCGCCTTCTTCCTGCTGCTCTTCGCGCTGCCCGACCTCCTGGCCCGGCCGCAGAAACCCGATGCCATGCGGACCGCGGCGGCCGCTCTCCTGCTGGCCGCCCTGTTTGCCGCCGCCCTCGCCGCCGGGACGATCCGCTGGGAGCTCTCCGTGCCGGGCTGGCTGCCGGTCTTCATCCTCGGCAATCTCCTGCTGACCTGCCTGCCGGAAGAGGCGTTCTTCCGCGGCTATATCCAGCGCGGCCTGTCGGACCGGTTCGGCAACTGGCCCGCGCTGGCCGCCTCCGCCGCGCTCTTCGGCCTGGCGCATGTCGGCGGCGGCCCCATGCTCGTGCTCGCCGCGGGCCTGGCGGGACTGGCCTACGGGACGGCCTTCCGGTTCGGCGGCGGGCTTGGCTGCGCCATCCTGTTCCATTTCGGCTTCAATCTCGCCCATCTGGTGCTCTTCACCTATCCGGCGGCAGCCCGCTGACTCCCCGCGGGCCTGTCCCGGCGTCACACGAATCAGCATTTGCCTCCGCGTGCCGGAGCCTGCACCCTGTTCCAAACGGCGCAGCCTGATCCGCGGAGCACCCCATGACCGACCTTCGTTTTCCCTTCCGTTTCCTATGCGCGGGCGTCGCGCTCCTCCTGACAACGGTGCAGCCAATGGCAGAAGACAGGACCCTGACCGGCACGGTCACCTATCGCGAACGCATCGCGCTGCCGCCGGATGCGCGGGTCGAAGTCGAGCTGCTGGATGTCTCGCGCGCCGATGCGCCGGCGCTGGCCATCGCCGAGACCGGTTTCGTGCCCGAAACGCAGGTGCCGATCGCCTTCTCGCTGGACTATGACAGCCGGGAGATCGACGCGCGCCACAGCTACGCGCTGCGCGCGCGCATCCTGCGGGGCGACGAGGTCCTGTTCCGGACGGTCCAGCATCACGGGGTCCTCACCCGCGGCGAGAACAGCACCGAGATCATGCTCGAACGCGCCGCGGTCCCGCCGGAGACCCCCGCCGGGCGCTGGCTGGCGGAGGATATCGGCGGCGGCGGCGTGGCCGACCGGGTGCAAACGGTTCTGGAGCTCGGACCGGACGGCACGGTCTCCGGATCGGGCGGCTGCAATGCCCTATCCGGCAGGGCGGAGCTGTCGGGGGCGGAGCTGACCTTCGGACCGTTGGCGGCGACGCGGAAGCTATGCCCGCCCGCCATCATGGATCAGGAGGGGAAATTCCTCGCTGCCCTGGCCGAGACGCGCTCCTGGAAGATGGATCCGGAACGGGGCAAACTCCTCCTGCTCGACGGGACAGGCCGGACGGTGGCAGTGTTTTCGCGGGACTGACCCGCCGAGGCCCGGAACGCGGCCGTTCCGGGCCAGTTCCCCGGGATCAGCCGCAGGCGCCCGAGGATCACGGCAAGGCCGTCTCCCTCGGCAAGGCCGGGGCCGGAGAGCAAGGCCAGCAGGAACGGCAGCCCGGCCATCGCCGCGCCGATCCGCACCAGCAGTGCCGCGATCGCCAGCGCCGCCAATGCCGAGACCGCCCAGTGCAGCCGCACGACGATCAGCTTGCGGCGGCGCCGCACTACCGGCCAGACCTTGTCGAGGCTCTTGCGCAGCTTGTCCGCAGGCGCCTCGATCCGTTCCAGCTGGGAGGGCAGACAGGATTCCCTGGCACCGCGGATCATACGGGCGCCGCCGAGGAGCCCCTCTGCTGCCGCCCATGTCCCTGCGAACTTGCTGGTACGCACTCCTGCCGCGTTGACCGATGCCGCGGATGTCCATCTGCATGACCATGTTCAATCTCGACGCAGACCGCGTTCCGAAATTGCGGCACCTGCATGGTTTTTGTGCGCAGGTGCAGCATCTTGTCGGTTCACGGGCGATTTGCTTCGGCAGAAACATGCCCGGTGCTTAACTGATTTCCGAGGCGGAGCATTCCGCTGTGGCAGGCCCTGCCGCCTCGTCAGGAATGGCGCGGCCCAAGCCGGGGCCGGACGCATTCCGAGCTGCACGCCAGGGGAAAGAGCCAGACCATGCTTATGACCACGGAAACGCCGACATTCGTCCAGGTGACCGAGATCTGGGTCCCAGACGGCGACATGCTGAAACACGCGGGCGGCAACTACGCCGGGAAGGACGGCTTCGCGGGCACCTCCGCAACGACGAACTTCGCCAAGGGCGAGGGCCTGCCGGGCAAGGCCTGGGCCGAAGGGCGTCCCGTCGTGCTCAAGGGTTTCGACGGCTCGTATTTCCTGCGCGCCGAGGCGGCGGCGGAGGCCGGGCTGACGGCCGCCGTCGCGATCCCGGTCTTCGACGGCGAGACGCTCAAGGCCGTGCTCGTCGTGCTCTGCAGCGACGACGCCGAACACATGGGCGCGATCGAGGTCTGGGAGGACAAGGGGGGCGTCCTCGTCCTGAACGATGGCTATTACGGCGCGGCGCAGGAATTCGAGTTCGTCTCGCAGCATACGCATTTCTCTTATGGCCAGGGCCTGCCGGGCGGGGTCTGGGCGGCGGGCGTGCCGATCCTGATGCGCGACCTCGGCAAGGGCTATGCCTTCGTCCGCGCCGACGCGGCCGGGCGCGCGGGCCTCTCCACCGGCATCGGCATCCCCGTGCCGAGCCCGACGGACTCCACCTATGTGCTGACGCTGATCTCGGCCAAGGGCACCCCAATCGCCCGGCGCTTCGAGATCTGGGATGCCCGCGCCACCACGGTCGGCCCGGCGAAGGAGGCGATGCTGACCGACGGGCTCTGCGAGATCGAGGGCCCGCTTGGAGCGGCCGGAAACCGGATTTCGACGCGCCGCGGACGGCCGCCTGGCGCGGTCCGGTGGGCCAGGTGCTGGGGACGGGCCTGCCCTTCGTCTCTACGGGGCCCGGCCTGCCCGCGGGCTACGGCGCGATGGTGGCGCTGCCGGTCTATCACAGCGGCGAACTGGCCCATGTCGTCGCCTGGTATCTTTGAACCTGACACTTCCGGAAAGGATCAAGCCATGGAAAAGCTCGTCGTCATCGGCGCGGGCATGGCCTCGGGGCGGGTGCTGGAGCACCTGTTCGAGGCTGCTCCCGGCGCTTTCGACGTGACGCTGTTCAACGCCGAGCCGCGTGGCAACTACAACCGCATCATGCTCTCGCCGGTGCTGTCGGGCGAGAAATCCGCGGAAGAGATCGTCACCCATGACACGGACTGGTATGCGCGGCACGGCGTGGCGACGCGCTTCGGCGAACGGGTCACCGGGATTGACCGCGCGCGCAAGGTCGTGACGGGCGAAAATGGCGAGGTGCCCTATGACAAGCTGGTCATCGCCACCGGTGCCGCCCCCTTCATCGTGCCGCTGCCGGGCCACGACCTGCCCGGCGTCATCGGCTTCCGCGACATGGAGGATACCGACGCCATGATCGCGGCCGCGGGTTCTCCGGGCACGGCCGCCGTGGTGATCGGCGGCGGGCTGCTCGGCCTCGAAGCCGCCGCGGCGCTGAGGCTGCGCGGCATGGAAGTCACGGTGCTGCACAATTCGGGGCACCTGATGAACCGCCAGCTCGACGAAGCCGCGGGCTACCTTCTGGAAAAGGACCTCTCCCGGCGCGGCATCAGGGTGATCACCCGTGCAGGCACCGAGCGGATCGAGGGCGCGGGCAAGGTCGAGCAGGTCTTTCTGGGCGACGGGACCGAAATCGCGGCCAGCCTTGTGGTCATGTCCGCCGGGATCCGCCCGCGTGCCGAGCTGGGCGCCGCAGCCGGTCTCGAGATGGGCCGCGCGATCAAGGTCGACGCGCAGATGCGCACCTCCGACCCGGATATCTTCGCGGTCGGCGAATGCGTGGAATTCGAGGGCAACCTCTTCGGCCTCGTCGCGCCGCTCTACGACCAGGCGAAGGTCCTGGCGAAGACGCTGCTCGGCGAGGAGGACAGGTTCCAGATGCGCGAGCTCTCGGCCAAGCTGAAGGTCACCGGCTGCGACCTGTTCTCGGCGGGCGATTTTGCCGAAGGCGAAGGCCGCGAGGACATTGTGTTCCGCGACCCGGGCCGCGGCATCTACAAGCGGCTCGTGATCGAGGAGAACCGCCTCGTCGGCGCGGTCATGTATGGCGACACGGCGGATGCGAACTGGTTCTTCGGCCTGATCAAGGACGGCACCGACATCGAGGAGATGCGCGAGACGATCATTTTCGGTCCCGCCTTCCAGGGCGGCGGAGGGCCCGCCGCGGACCCTCTGGCAGCCGTTGCAGCATTGCCGCCTGAGGCGGAAATCTGTGGCTGCAACGGCGTCTGCAAGGGAACCATCGTCACGGCGATCAACGGCGGCGCGCAGACGCTGGACGCGGTCAAGGCCCAGACCAAGGCCTCGGCCTCCTGTGGGACCTGTTCAGGGCTCGTGGAACAGGTGCTGGCGGTCACGCTCGGCTCCGCCTTCGAGGCCGGGGGCACGAAGCCGGTCTGCGGCTGCACCGATCTGACGCATGAGGACGTCCGGCGGCTCATAAAGGCCCGCGAGCTGAAATCGCAGCCCGCGGTGTGGCAGGAGCTGGGGTGGAAATCGAAGGACGGCTGCCATGTCTGCCGCCCGGCCATCAACTACTACCTGCTGGCCGACTGGCCGCTGGAGTACAAGGACGACCCGCAAAGCCGCTTCGTCAACGAGCGCAACCACGCCAACATCCAGAAGGACGGCACCTATTCGGTGATGCCGCGGATGTGGGGCGGGATGACCACGCCGGAGGAACTGATCGCCATCGCCGAGGCGGCCAAGCGCTTCAACGCCGTCGTGAAGGTCACCGGCGGCCAGCGGATCGACCTCCTGGGCATCAGGAAAGAGGACCTGCCGCTGATCTGGAAGGACCTCAACGATGCCGGGATGGTCTCGGGGCATGCCTACACGAAGGGGCTCCGCACCGTGAAGACCTGCGTCGGCTCGGACTGGTGCCGCTTCGGCACGCAGGATTCGACCGGGCTGGGGATCAAGCTGGAGAAGCGGCTCTGGGGCAGCTGGACGCCGCACAAGGTCAAGCTGGCGGTGTCGGGCTGCCCGCGGAACTGCGCCGAGGCGACCTGCAAGGATGTGGGCGTGATCTGCGTCGACTCGGGCTACCAAATCGGCGTCGCGGGCGCGGCCGGCATGGACGTGAAGGAGACCGAGCGTCTGGTCGATGTCGCCACCGAGGAGGAGGCGATCGAGTGGACGACCGCCTTTGTCCAGCTCTACCGCGAACACGCCAAGTACCTGGATCGCCCGTACAAATGGGTGGCTAAGGTCGGGCTCGACTGGGTCAAGGAAATGCTGTCGGACGAAGCCAAGCGCAAGGCGCTGAACGCCCGCTTCGACATCAGCCAGAGCGTCTACCAGACCGACCCCTGGGCGGCGCTGGTCACCGAGGAGGAGCGGAAATCCTGGTCCGCGCCCCTGTTGGACCTGAGCCGGGAGGCCGCGGAATGAGCTGGACCGATATCGGAACCCTCGACGACATCCCGGTGCGCGGCGCGCGCGTGGTCAAGACCGGCCATGGCTGCATCGCGGTGTTCCGCACGACGGCGGACGAGGTCTTTGCCCTCGACGACGCCTGCCCGCACAAGGGCGGACCACTGTCCGAAGGGATCGTCCACGGAGACTCCGTGACCTGCCCGCTGCACAGCCGCGTCTTTGCCTTCGCCACCGGCGAGGCGCAGGGGGCGGATACGGAGGTTACGCAGACCTATCCGGTCAAAGTCGAGGACGGGCGGCTGATGCTCGACCTCTCCAAGCTCGCCGACCGGAGCGCCGCCTGATGACGCATCCCGGTCCCGTCGAGACCCGCTCCACCTGCCCCTATTGCGGGGTGGGCTGCGGCGTGCTGCTCTCGCCCGACGGCGCAGGCGGGGTCGCCGTCCGCGGCGATCCGGAGCATCCGGCCAATAGCGGGCGGCTCTGCTCCAAGGGCTCGGCGCTCGGCGAGACCGTCGGGCTCGGCAGCCGCCTTCTGTCACCGCAGATCGATGGACAGGACACGGACTGGGACAGCGCGCTCGACCTCGTCGCGCGCCGCTTTTCCGAGACCATCGCGGAGCACGGGCCGGAGTCCGTCGCTTTCTACGTCTCCGGCCAGCTGCTGACCGAGGACTACTACGTCGCCAACAAGCTGATGAAAGGCTATATCGGCTCGGGCAACATCGACACGAATTCAAGACTCTGCATGGCTTCCTCGGTGGCGGGGCACCGCCGCGCCTTCGGCACCGACACGGTGCCGGGCATCTACGACGATCTGGAGGAAGCAGACCTGATCGTGCTGGCCGGGTCGAACCTCGCCTGGTGCCACCCGGTGCTCTACCAGCGCATCCTCGCCGCCCGGAAGGCCCGGCCAGAGATGAAACTGGTCGTCATCGACCCGCGCCGCACCGCCAGCTGCGACGGCACCGATCTGCACCTCGCGCTGAAATCGGGAACCGACGTGGCGCTGTTGAACGCGCTCCTCGCCGGGATCGGCGCGCGCGGGGCGGTGGACGAGAGCTTCGTCGAGGCGCATGTCGAGGGGTTCGCGGCCGCCATGGCGGCAGCCAAGGCCTCGGACCCGTCAGTCACCAGACTGGCGACGGAGGACATCGCTGCCTTCCTCGACCTCTGGATCGGCACGGAGAAGGTCGTGACGATCTTCAGCCAGGGGGTGAACCAGTCCTCCTCGGGCAGCGACAAGGTCAATGCGATCCTGAACTGCCACCTCGCCACGGGCCGGATCGGCAAGCCCGGCATGGGGCCGTTTTCCGTGACCGGCCAGCCCAACGCGATGGGCGGGCGCGAAGTCGGCGGCCTGGCCAACATGCTGGCCTGCCATCTCGACATCGAGAACCCGGAGCATCGCCATGCGGTGCAGGGCTTCTGGTCCTCGCCGGTGATCGCGCAGGCCCCGGGACTGAAGGCGGTGGACATGTTCCGCGCGGTCGCGGACGGGCGGATCAAGGCGCTCTGGGTGATCCATTCCAACCCGGCGGTGACGCTGCCCGATGCCGACCGGGTGCGCGACGCGATTGCCGACTGCCCCTTCGTCGTGGTCAGCGACATCACCGCCGAGACCGACACGGCGCGGCTTGCCGACGTGCTGCTGCCCGCCGCCGCCTGGGCGGAGAAATCCGGCACCGTCACCAATTCCGACCGCACCGTCAGCCGCCAGCGCGCAGTGCTGCCCGTCCCCGGCGCGGCGCGCCCGGACTGGGAAATCCTCTGCGAGGTCGCCCGGCGGATGGGCTGCGACGAGGGCTTTTCCTTCGCCTCGCCTGCCGAGATCTTCCGCGAATACGCCACACTCTCCGGGATCGCCGGGCAGTTCGGGCGGGATTTCGACATCTCGGGACTGGCGGAACTGGACGAGGACGGCTACCGCGATCTCGCGCCCTTCCGCTGGCCGGTCTCGCCGACGAAGACCGGGGGCCGCTTCTTCGGCGACGGCAAGTTCTTCCATCCCGGCGGGCGGGCGAAGATGCTGGCGCTGGAGCCCCGCGTGCCCGGCACTATGCCGGATGCCGCGCATCCGTTCCGGCTGAACACCGGGCGGATCCGCGACCAGTGGCACACGATGACCCGCACGGCGCTGAGCCCGCGGCTCTCGGCCCATCTGGCCGAGCCGTTCCTCGAGGTGAACCCGGCCGATGCGGAAGCGCAGGGGCTACGCCCCGCCGATCTGGTCGAGGTGGCGAGCCCGCAAGGCAAGGCGATCCTGCGCGTGAAGATCACCGCCGATGTCAATCCGGGCGAGGTCTTCGCGCCGATGCACTGGACCGGGCAGCTGTCCTCCGCGGGCCGCGTCGATGCGCTAGTCGCGCCGGTGACCGACCCGGTCTCGGGCCAGCCGGAAAGCAAGGCCTCGCCGGTCGCGCTCGCCCGCTTCGACGCCGCCTGGTACGGCTTTGCCGTCTCCGATGCCAGGTTCCGGCCCTTCGGCGGCTACTGGGCGCTGGCCCGGACTCCAGCGGGCTTCCGTGCCGAACTGGCCGGGACGGAGCCGGTCGAGGACTGGGAAACCGCGCTGCGGAACATGTTCGGCCTGCCGGACGCGGCGCTGCAATCCGTCGAAGACCTGCGCCGCGGCCGCCACAGCTTCGCCTTCCACGACGGGCCGATCCTGAAGGCCGCGTTTTACGTGGCGCGCGAGCCGGTGACGCTGATGCGCGACTTCCTCGCCGGGTTGCCGGGCACGGAGGCACCCTGGGCAATCGCGGGTCGGGCGAAGGGCGACATGCCGGATCCGGGACCGGTCCTGTGTTCCTGCTTTGCTGTAGGGCGCAACACCATCCAGCGGGCGATTGCCGAACACGGCCTCGCGACCGTCGAGGAGGTCGGCGCCAACTGTTCGGCCGGGACCAATTGCGGATCCTGCAAGTCCGAGATCGCGGCGCTTCTGGCGCTGTCACAGGAGGCGGCCGAGTAGCGCGGCCGCCAGCGCTACAGCCACAGCGGTCGTGGCCAGCGCCCAGCCGCGCCAGAACTCTGTAGAGCCGCGCTGCAAGAGCGGGACGAAGGTCGGCTTCGTCCCGGCCTTGCCCTGCAGCTTGCGCATGTCGCCCAGGAATTCCGACATCACCTCGGGCCTGTCCTTCGGGCTGAAGGACAGCGCGCGGAACAGCACCGCGCCGGTGGCCTCCGGCAGGTCCGGCCGCAGCGCCGCGAGATCTCCGGGCACCCAGTCCGAAGGCTGAGACGGCAGCCCGGTGCGGTCCTCCAGATCGAAGGGCACCTTGCCTGCCAGCATTTCCCAGGTGATCGCGGCGATGGAGAACAGATCCGACAGCGGCTGCGCCCCCTTGCCGGCCAGCACCTCGGGGGCGATGTAGTTCAGCGTGCCCTCCGGCATCTCTCCGGCATCGCCGCGCTCCAGATCGCGGAAGCCCGAGACCTGCACCGAGCCGAAATCGATGATCTTCGCGGTGCCGTTCCCTGCAATGATGACGTTCTCGGGCTTCAGGTCGCGATGCACCATGCCGAGCCGGTGGAAGACCCGCACCGCCGAGATCAGCGATGACAGCACCGGCACGATCTCGGCGATGGAGGGCTTGGGATGCGCCTTCATCCAGTCGCGCAGGGTCTCTCCCTCGACGAAATCGGCGATGTAGTAGAGGAACCGGCTGTCCTCGTGCGGGCGGATCTTCATCACCTGCGGGTTCGAGATCCGCCGTCCGACCCATTGCTCCAGCGTGAAGCCTTCGAGGTATTGCAGGTTCTCGGCGAAATTCTGCGACGGCGCCTTCAGGACGAAGCGGCCGTCCTCGCCCGCGCGGCGCACCAGGTAGACATTGCTGCGGGTGGAGGAATGCATCACCTCCAGCACCTCCCAGCCGTCGATGCGGTTGCCGGGCTTCATCGCGGGCGGGATCACCTGCGCGGTCAGGCGGCGATGCGCCTCGGGCAGGGTCTCGGACGGCAGCGCGAGGATCTTCAGGAGCATGCAGCTGACATTGTCGCTGCTCCCGGCCTCCAGCGCCGCCTGGCAGAGCATGCGCGCCGCCGCTTCAAGGTCCTCGCGGCTCTCCTGCGGCAGATCGGCCAGCCGGTCGCGCATGCCGGCCTCGCCCAGCGTGTCGTGCACCCCGTCGGAAGTCAGGATGTAGAGGTCGCCCTCGGCCATCGTCTCCTGCGCATAGTCCACGCGGATGTCGGACTCAGCGCCAAGCGCACGGGTCAGGGACTCCGAGCCGCCCATGAAGCGCGCCGAATGGTCCTCGGTCAGCGGCACCAGCCGCCCGGCGCGCAGCCGCTGGCACCGGGTGTCGCCGATATGGACGATGTGCAGCGTGGTGGAGCGGGCGATGGCGGCGGTGAAGGTCGTCACCATGCCCTCGGCATCGGGCGAGCCGCTGCGGTTCTGGGCGTGGAGCCAGGAATTGAGCGAGTTCAGGAGCCGCCCGGCGCAATCCCGCACCGGCCAGCTTTCCGGCGCCGAGTAGTAGTCCCGGGCGAATTGCACGACCGAGATCTGCGCCGCTTTGTCGGAATTGAGCCCGGTCGAGATGCCGTCGGCGATGCAGGCGATGGCGCCCTTCACCTGCATCTCGTAGGCGGCCTCGGGGATGCGCCCCGAGATCGCGTCGTCGTTCCTGGGCTTGGTGCCTGCCCCGGACCAGCCGCCGAGCACGGCACGCAGCCCCTGCGCCGGGAACTGTCCCGGAATGGTGGTGTGGTCGCCTCTGCCCGCCATCCTCGCCTTTCCCGGCAGGCCCGGGGTCCGCGCCTGCCGTGCCTGTCAGCCGCGTTCAGTGCGCGCGGCTCACGTTGATCATCGTGACGTTGCCGTCCTCGTCAATCTCCGCGATCTCGCCCTCCGGTTCCTCGAGGAAGATCAGCGCGACGAAGCCCAGCACGGCCGTGCCCGCGATCACGAAGAAGAAGGTCGAGGCATCCACCACCGAATAGATGATCAGGTAGATCACCGCGCCGACATTGCCGTAGGCGCCGGTCATGCCCGCGATCTGCCCCGTCAGGCTGCGCTTGATCAGCGGCACCACGGCAAAGACCGCGCCTTCGCCTGCCTGCACGAAGAAGGAGCAGGCCATCGCCGCCACCACTGCAAGCCAGACCGGCCAGGACGAGTCGATGACCCCCATGGCGGCATAGCCGACCGCCAGCCCGGCCGTCAGGATCAGGAGCGTGGGTTTCCGCCCGAACCTGTCCGAGATCATCCCGCCGCCCGGACGCGACATCAGGTTCATGAAGGCATAGGCCGAGGCGACCATGCCCGCGACCACCGCCGACAGCCCGAACATGTCGGTGAAGAACAAGGGCAGCATCGAAACCACCGCCAGTTCCGAACCGAAGGTCGCGAAATAGAGGATGTTGAGGATCGCCACCTGCTTGAACTTGTAGCGCTGGAACTCGGGGACGGTCTCGGTGAAGACCCTGCGGTTGGCCCTGACCGCCAGCATCGAGTCATAGACGTAGAGGAGGAGGAGCCCGAACCAGACCGCGTATTGCGTGGCCGGGTTGAAGATGCCGACATTCTTCAGCCGCCAGGCCAGCGCGCCGAGCGCGATGTAGAGCGGCACCTTCATCACCAGCAGGAAATAGAGGTCGCCCTTCGAGGTGACCTCCATGGCGGTCGCGTTCTTCGGGCGGAAGTATTTCGAGCCCTTGGGCACGTCCTGCACGGAGGCGTAGTAGACGAAGCCGTAGACCAGCGCCATTGCGCCTGTCAGCCCGATCGCCCAACGCCAGCCATCCTCGCCGCCGAACATCAGCGCGATGGTGGGCAGGGTGAAGGCGGCAGCGGCGGAACCGAAATTGCCCCAGCCGCCATAGATGCCCTCGGCGGTGCCGAGCTCATGCGCCGGGAACCATTCCGAGACCATGCGGATGCCGATGACGAATCCCGCCCCGATCAGGCCGAGCGCGAAGCGCGCCAGCGCAAGCTGGGTGAAGCTGTCGGCCACCGCGAAGACGAAGCAGGGGATGGAAGCGACGATCAGGAGCCCCGAGTAGACCCGCCGCGGCCCGTAGAGGTCGGTCAGGATGCCGATGATGATCCGCGCGGGGATGGTCAGCGCGACGTTGAGGATGAGGAGCGTGGTGACCTGCGCCCGGTCGAGCCCGAGGCTCGCCTGGATCGCCCCGAGCATCGGTGCGAGGTTGAACCACACGACGAAGGTCAGGAAGAACGCGAACCAGGTCATGTGAAGAATTTTCATCTTCCCGGTGAAGGAGAAGATGTTGAAGCCGCTAGGTGCCATGGACCCTCCGGATTTTGCCTGGATACGCCCCAGATCTAGCCTGCAACCGGTTCAGCCCGGCGACACAAATGCGCAGCATGCCAAACCTGTGCTGCAGATGCACAAAAACACCGCGCTCCCGCGGCACCTTGCAGGGAAATGCCGCCGGACGTGCCAGAAAAGGAATCCGCCCGAACCCGATCGAGACCTGCTGCCGCGCTGCGGCGCGCGCTTCGTCGGAACTGCAACAGCAGCAAAGGTCTGTTTTGTGCGCTTCTCCGTCGGCCAGCTAGTGGAGAATGCTGCGGGACGGATCGAGCGGCCGCTTCAGGGAAGGCCCAGGCGCAGCGGCATTGGACTTCGAACGACCGAACTGTAGTGCAATGATCAAGTTTCCATGGATCATTGGCCCGCCCCCTCCCCCCAAAAAAACTCCGGCGCCGTCCGACAGAGCGCCCGCGGTCAATGCGAGAGGAACCGTGTGTCCTCGTCCGCCGCCGGGGTCTCGGTGAAATCCTCCTCCTCGGGGATGCGCCCGAAGGCGATCTTGGCGCCGACATAGCCGCCCGGGATCTCCTCCTGCAGCCCGAAGGACAGCGCCTTGGCGCCATGCGACCGCCTCAGGCCGTCGAGAAGCTCGCTGACCTTCTCCCATTTCGCCCGCGTCGCGTCGTTCTCCCCGGCGCCCGCCGGATCCAGCGCGCCGCCGAAGAGGTCGCCGGTGATCTCGTCCTCGGCCTTCAGCCCGTGGATCACGACGCCGACGGCGCGCGGCGGGAACCGTACCGCCGCGCGCGCCGCCGACAGTCCTTCGGACAGCGAGCCCTGCCCGGCGCGGGCGACCTGGCGATCTTCGCCCATGGCGGGGTCGGCAGGCTCTTGGCCTGCGCGCTCTCCGGGCAGGCCGGCCAGCCGTCCCAGGGGCATTTCCGGACAGCCGGCCTGCCGGAACTGACGCGCATCTCGGGCTGGACGCCGATCGCGCCGCGGGTGCCGGGAAGTTTTGTATAGACCAAAATCTTCGCAGGGCGCCTGATAAGGCAGCACCTGCGATGAAACACATGGCGATTAGGCGATGCCTAAGATGAGCTTCCGCAAGCCGTAATTTACGTTCGCCGCAGATTCACGCTTCCTTGCCGCCGATACGGAGAGAGGACCCCAAGCGTGCCCCCCAAGCCCTATGACATCCTGTTCGAGCCGGTGAAGATCGGCCCGCTGACGGCAAAGAACCGCTTCTACCAGGTGCCGCATTGCAACGGGGGCGGCTACCGCGACCCGTCTGCGGCGGCGGCGATGCGCGGGATCAAGGCCGAGGGCGGCTGGGGCGTCATCTTCACCGAGCAGACCGAGATGCACCACACCTCGGAGATCACGCCCTTCATCGAGCTGCGCCTGTGGGACGACCGCGACATCCCGGCGCTCAACCGCATGTCGGAGGCGATGAAGGCCCATGGCGCGCTGGCGGGCATCCAGCTGGCCTATTCCGGCATCAACGGCCCGAACCTCTACACCAAGGAGGTGCCGCTGGCGCCCTCGGCCCTGCCGATTCGCACCTTCACCAACGATCCCGTCCAGGCCCGCGCGCTCGACAAGAGCGACATCCGCGACCTGCGCCGCTGGTTCGTGAACGCCGCCAAGCGCTCGAAGCTGGCGGGCTTCGACCTGCTGTGCCTCTACGGCGCACACGGCTTCGGCATTTTCCAGCATTTCCTCAGCCGCGCGACCAACCAGCGCTCGGACGAATACGGCGGCAGCCTCGAGAACCGCGCCCGCTTCGTCAACGAGGTGGTCGGCGACATCCGCGACGCGGTCGGCGACACGATGGCGATCACCCTGCGGGTCAGCCTCGACGAGACCCTGGGCGATCTGGGCTTCTCCAATGCCGAGGTCCGCGAGTTCATCGAGATGAATGCCGACCTGCCGGACCTGTGGGACCTCGCGCAGGGCACCTGGGAGGACTGCTCGGGCCCCTCGCGCTTCAAGGAGGAGGCCGCGCAGGAGGTCCTGGTCAAGGGCATCCGCGAACTGACCTCGAAGCCCGTCGTGGGCGTCGGCCGCTTCACCTCGCCCGACGTGATGGCGCGGCTGGTGCGGCAGGGCACGCTCGATTTCATCGGCTGCGCGCGGCCCTCGATCGCCGATCCGTTCCTGCCCAAGAAGGTGGAGGAAGGCCGGATCGAGGACATCCGCGAATGCATCGGCTGCAACATCTGCGTCACCGGCGACATGACCATGTCGATCAGCCGCTGCACCCAGAACCCGACCTTCATGGAGGAATGGCGCAAGGGCTGGCACCCGGAGAGAATGAACGCGAAAGGCAGCAGCTCCAACGTCCTGGTCGTGGGCTCCGGTCCCGCCGGCCTGGAAGCCGCCCGCGCGCTGTCCCTCAGGGGCTATGACGTCGCGCTGGCCGAGGCGGGCACGGAACTGGGCGGCCGCGTCGCGAAGGAGCGGCTGCTGCCGGGGCTTTCCGCCTGGGGCCGGGTCGCGGATTACCGCGCCTACCAGCTGAGCCAGCGCCCGAATGTCGAGACCTATTTCGACAGCCCGCTTTCGGCGGAGGACATCCTGGAGTTCGGCTTCGAGAATGTCTGCCTCGCCACCGGCGCCAAGTGGCGCGCCGACGGCGTGTCGCGCCAGCATGTGGTGCCGATGCCGATCGACCCCGGCATGGCGGTGCTGACCCCGGACGACCTGATGGACGGCCGCCTGCCCTCGGGCAAGGTCACGGTCTTCGACGACGACCATTACTACATGGGCGGCGTGCTGGCCGAGCTCTGCGCCCGGGAAGGCTGCGACGTCACGCTGGTCACGCCCTCGGCCTATGTCTCCGACTGGACGCTGAACACGCTGGAACAGGCCGAGATCCACCGCCGCCTCGTCGCGGCAGGGGTGAAGATCGTGCTCAACACCGGCATCGCCGCGATCCGCGCCGACGGGGTGGAGACCTGCTGCAGCTACACCGATGCGCGCGGACATCTCGGCTGCGATGCCGTGGTGATGGTCGCCTCCCGGACCGGGCAGGACGAGGTCTTCCGGGCGCTGAAGGCGCGCGAGGCCGACTGGCAGGACGCGGGCATCAAGTCGGTGAAGCTCATCGGCGACGCCGAGGCGCCGGGGCCGATCGCCTGGGCGACCTATGCGGGCCACCGCTATGCCCGCGAGCTGGACGGCGCGCCGATCGGCGACGCGCTGCCCTTCCGGCGCGAAATCACCGAACTGGCGTAACGATTGGCCGCGCAAAGCGGCAGGGAACAGGGATAAACGCATGGCGCGCGGCAAGGCGGTCGAGGTCTACAACGTCTCCAAGAGCTTCGGCTCCTACCAGGCGCTGGACGGGGTCAGCTTCACCATCCGGGAAAACGAGTTCTTCACGCTGCTGGGCCCTTCCGGCTGCGGCAAGACCACGCTCCTGCGGATGATCGCGGGCTTCGAAAGCCCCTCCGAGGGCGCGATCCTTCTCAACGGGGCGGAGATCGAGACCCTGCCGCCGCACAAGCGCCGGGTGAACACGGTGTTCCAGAGCTATGCGCTCTTCCCGCACATGACGCTGGCGCAGAACATCGCCTTCGGGCTGGAAAACCTCGGCTGGGACCGCAAGCGGCGCGAGGCCCGCGTGGCCGAGATGCTGGAACTGGTGCACATGGCGCCGTTTGCGGCGCGCCGTCCCGCCCAGCTCTCGGGCGGGCAGCGGCAGCGGATCGCGCTCGCCCGCGCGCTCGCCCCCGAGCCGCAGGTGCTCTTGCTAGACGAGCCGCTCTCGGCGCTCGACCTGAAGCTGCGCCAGGCGATGCGCGACGAGTTGAGATCCCTGCAGAAGAAGACCGGCATCACCTTCATCTTCGTCACCCATGACCAGGAGGAGGCGCTCGACATGTCGGACCGCATCTGCGTGCTCGGCAAGGGGCAGATCCAGCAGATCGGCACGCCCTCGGAAATCTACGAGGACCCGGCGAACCGCTTCGTGGCCGACTTCATCGGCGAGACCAACTTCATCGAGACCGAGGTGCTGTCGGTCGAGGGCGGCGAGGCCCGCGTCCGCACCCCCTTCGGAATCGAGATCACCGCCCGGCAGAAGGGGCTGACCGGCCCCGGCCCGGCCACGCTGTCGCTGCGCCCCGAGAAGATCGGCATGGAGACCCAGGCCGACGGCCATGTCCTGCAGGGCACCGTGTCGGGGCGCAACTACATGGGCGGCTACACCCATTACACCGTCGACGTGGCGGGCCAGAGCCTGCGCGTCTCGCGCCGCAACGCGCGGTCCCATGCCGACAGCTACGAGCCCGGCCAGCCTGTCACCCTCGGCTTCCGAGAGGACAGCGCACGGGTGCTGGCGCGATGAAGGCGCTCCGGACCTTCCGCTTCTGGGGGCTCGCGCCCGCCTGGCTGCTGATGGGGCTGACGCTGATCATCCCGATCGGCATCGTGGCGGGCGTCAGCCTCGGCGACCGCGGCCCCTATGGCGGCTTCGACTGGGCGCTGAACTTCACCAGCTACCGCGAGATCCTGTTCACCATGGGCTGGACGGACGAGCTGGAATTCGACCCGAAATACCTGATGATCATCGGCCGCACCCTGGCCTACGGCCTCGCCACCACGGCGATCTGCATGGCGCTGTCGGTGCCGGTCGCCTATGTGATCGCCAATGCCCGCGAGGGCTGGAAGCCGGTGCTGGTCTATCTCGTCACCCTGCCCTTCTGGGTGTCGATGATCGTGCGGGTCTATGCCTGGCTGATCATCCTCGGCAACGAGGGGCTGGCCGAGAAGACCTGGAAATTCTTCGGCGGCGGCGATGTCGACACCTTCCTCTTCACCCCCGGCGCGATGCTCGTCGGCATGGTCTACAGCTACATCCCGCTGATGGTGCTCCCTGTCTACGCCGCCATCGAGAAGCTCGACCCGGCGCTCCTCGAGGCGTCCCACGACCTCTACGGCAACCGCTGGACGACGCTGCGCCGGGTGATCCTGCCCTTGACCTGGCCGGGGCTCTCGGCCGGCGCGATCCTGGTCTTCGTCCCCGCCATCGGCACGGTGCTCGAACCGATGCTGCTCGGCGGCGGCAAGCAGATGATGATGGGCACGCTGATCCAGACCCAGTTCGGCGGCGGCCGCAACTGGCCCTTCGGCGCCGCCGTCGCGATGGTGCTGATGGCGCTCGTCGTCATCGTCCTGATCCTGAATGCCCGCCGCGCCGCCGGCGCCGCCAAGGAGGCCGCCGCATGAGCGACCATGCCCATGACATCCGCCGCTATCCCGGCGCGCGCGCCCTGACGGTCGTCTTCTTCCTCTGGCTTTACCTGCCGATCGCGGTGGTCATCGCATTTTCCTTCAACCAGAACCGGCTGGTCTCGGTCTGGACCGGCTTCTCCACCGAGTGGTACGCGGCCGCGCTGGCCAATGCCGCGCTGATGGACGCGCTCAAGGTCTCGCTGACCGTCGCCGTGATCGCCACCACCGGAGCCACGGCGATCGCGCTCATGGCCGCGATGGTGCTGAGCCGCGCGCCCCGGAAAGGCGCCTACCGGCTCTCCGAAGTGGTGGTCAACCTGCCGCTGATGCTGCCCGAGATCGTCGTCGCCGTCGCCGTTCTGATCCTGTTCTCGCAGCTCGGGCTGGCCAACGGCATGCTGAAGCTGACGCTGGCGCACATGGCCTTCTGCACGCCCTTCGCCTTCCTGCCGATCCGCGCCCGCCTGCAGGGCATGAGCCGCGATTTCGAGGAGGCCGCCCAGGATCTCTACGCGCCGCCCCTCACCGCCTTCCGCAGGGTGACGCTGCCGCTGATCGCGCCGGGCGTCTTCGCGGGCGCCATGCTGGCCTTCGTCATGTCGATGGACGACTTCATCACCTCGAACATGCTGAATTCGGGCGGCACCACCACCCTGCCCGTCTACATCTTCGCCCTGATCAAGCGCGGCACCACGCCCGAGCTGAACGCCATCTCGACGCTCCTGATCCTGGCCTCTCTGGTGATCGCGACCATCGCGCTCCTTGCCAGCGCCAGGGCCATGCGGCGCGACCTCTGACCCATAACCACAAACGCCCCAACAGGAGACCTCCCATGAAGAAAACGCTGCTGACCGGCACCGCGCTCGTCTGCCTCGCCGCCCCGGCCTTTGCGGACGAGCTGAACATCTACTACTGGTCCGACTCGATCGCGCCCGAGCTGATCGAGAAGTTCGAGGCCGAGACCGGCGCCACCGTCAATCTCGACGGCTTCAACTCGAACGAGGACGCGCTGACCAAGCTGCAGGCCGGCGCCTCGGGCTATGACCTCGTCACCCCGTCGCAGCACTTCGTGAAGATCATGATCGACGAGGGCCTGCTGGAAGACATCGGCGCCGCGGACCTGGACGCCTATGGCGCGGTCGACGAGCGCTGGAAAGGCCAGTGGTGGGACCCGGAGAACGCCTATTCGATCCCGATGGCCTATGGCACGGCCGGCTTCGCGGTGAACCGCGATCTCTATGACGGCCCCGTGGACAGCTGGGCGGCCTATTTCGAGCCGACCGAAGCGCTGCAGGGCAAGATCGCCTCGCTCTCCTACCCGGACGAGGTCGTCGGCGCCGCGCAGCTGTATCTGGGCGTGCCCTTCTGCTCCGAGGACAAGTCGGAGATGAAGAAGGTCTATGACCTGCTGATGGCGCAGAAGCCCCATGTCGCCGCCTATTCCTCGGACAATATCGAGAACCGCCTCGGCTCGGGCGAGGTCGCGGCGCATTTCTGGTGGGACGGCAACGTGCTGCGCACCCGGAACGGCGGCGCGAATGTCGAATTCGCCATGCCGCAGGAAGGCCTGGTCGGCTGGCTCGACAGCTATGTCGTGCCGAAGGGCGCGGCGAATGTCGAGCTGGCGAAGCAGTTCATCGAGTTCATGTCGACCGAGGAAAACGCCACGATCCAGTACAACTACTACGCCCACTCCGCGCCGGTGAAGATCGACGAGGCGGCGGCCAAGTACACCCCCGAGAACGCGCCCGAGCTGTTCCCGACCGTGCCGGTCGAGTTCTCCAAGGCCTGCTCGCCCGCCGCGCAGGATCTGGTGACCAAGGTCTGGACCGACCTGCTGCAGTAAGACCATCCGCTCCGCCCCTTCCCGGGGGCGGAGCCACGACCGACCGGAAGACCCCATGCCCGCCCTCCACATCACCGGCGCCGCCGATCCGCTGACAGGACGCGAGATCTCCGTCGCCATCGCAAACGGCGTCCTCGTCCCGGCCCCTGCCGCCGGATCGCGGGAGATCGACGGGCGGGGGATGTTCCTGATGCCCGGACTGATCGACAGCCATCTGCACCTGCTGACCGGCGGGGTGGCGCTCGGCCAGCTGAACCTGCTGGAGATCAACGGAGAGGACGCCTTCCGCGCCGCCCTGGCCGCCTATGCCGAGGGCCGCGACAGCGACCCGGTGCTCTGCGGCTGGTCGGCGACTTACGGCATCTTCGGCCCCGGCACCCGCCCGGACCGCCACCGTCTCGACCGGGTCAGCCCGGACCGTCCGCTCATGATCACCTCGGTCGACTGGCACTGCGCCTGGGCCAATACCGCCGCCCTGCGCCTCGCCGGGCTGATGGAGACCGTTCCGGACGTGCCCGGCGTGATCCTCGGCGATGACGGGCTGCCCAATGGCGAGCTGCAGGAATTCGAGGCGATGGGGCTGGTGCAGCGGCATGCGTCGAGCGGCGGCCGCGAGGGGCTGGGCCTGATCGGCCGCGAGCCTCCGGCGGCCGATGCCGCCGAGCGGCCGGTCCGCGCAGGCACCGGACACGCAAAAGGCCCGCCCCGGCACCCCCGGGACAATCTCCGCAGGGCAGCCGGGCCGGGCCTTGCCGTCATTGCCGCCCGCGCGCGCAGGCGGCAGAGGGGCGTCAGCCCATCTTGTCCGAGGCGTATTCGCCGGAGCTCGCCGGGAACACCACCGTGCGGTCGCCGTTGAGGAAGCTGCGGCCCTGGATATGGGCGTGGATCGCCCGCGCCAGCACCTGGCTCTCCACGTCGCGCCCGAGCGACACGTAGTCGGCCGCCGATTGCGCATGGGTCACGCGCACCGTGTCCTGCTCGATGATCGGGCCCTCGTCGAGATCGGCGGTCACGTAATGCGCCGTCGCCCCGATCAGCCGCACGCCCTTCGCCCAGGCCTGCTTGTAGGGGTTCGCGCCCTTGAACGAGGGCAGGAACGAGTGGTGGATGTTGATGATCCGGCCCGACATCCTGGTGCACATCTCGTCCGAGAGGATCTGCATGTAGCGCGCCAGGACCACCAGCTCGGCGCCGGTGCGCTCGACCACGCGCATGATCTCGGCCTCGGCTTCGGGCTTGTTTTCCTTGGTGACTTCGATGTGGTGGAACGGGATGTCGGCGTTCACCACCTGCTTCTGGTAGTCGAGATGGTTCGACACGACCGCGGCGATCTCGACCGGCAGCGCGCCGATCCGGGCGCGGTACAGGAGGTCGTTCAGGCAGTGGCCGAAGCGGCTGACCATCACCACGATCCGCGCCTTGCGGCGCGGGTTGAGCAGCGCCACCTCCATGCCGAAGCGCTCAGGGGACCGTCCGGGGGACGGTCACCCCGACGAATGACTGGACAGCGGTGCTGCCCGAACGGCGGAAGCGGCCGCGCCTGGCGGGATAGCCGCGGCAGGATGACTCTGGCCGCGCTTTCGGGCGGCGCACCCTGCGCCGCTCCGGCAGAAGCGGCCCATGGCATCGGAAGGGGCGATCAGCGCGGCCCATGTGGCCGATCTCGAGCGGCGGCTGGCCGAGGCCGAAGCTGCCCGCGCGGCTGCCGAGACTGCGCGGACCCTGGCCGAGACCCTTCTGGCCAGGACCGAGGAGGCCCGCGCGCGGCTGGAACGGATGATGGCGCAGGCGCGGCGCGACAAGTACGGCGCCAAGTCCGAGAAGCTCGATCCCGACCAGCAGAACCTGCCCTTCGAGGAGCGAGCCATCGTGGCGCCACCGGTCCGAGCCCGATGGCGAGCGAAGTGGCCGAGGGCATGCCCGCAGCGGCCACCGAAGCGGCGGAGAAGGCGCTCGGCAAGCGCAGCAAGCGGACACCGGGGAAGGCCCGCAAGTTGCCAGCGGCTGCGCCACCGGTCCGAGCACCGCTGGCGACGGGCACCTGCCGGAGCATCTCGAGCGGATCGAGCAGGTCATCGAGCCCGGCAGCATCCAGTGTCCCTGCGGCTGCGGCGAGATGATGAAGGTCGGGGCCGACCGCGCCGAGCGGCTCGATGTCATTCCGGCCAGGCTGCGCGTGCTGGTGACGGTCCGCCCCAAGTACATGTGCCGCACCTGCGCGGGGAAATCCCACGCCCAGGCGCCCGCGCCGGAATGGCTGGTGCCCCGGGGCCTGCCGACCGAGGCACTGGTGGCGCACAGCATGGTCTCGAAGTACGGCGACTACCTCCCGTTCTACCGCCAGGCGGGCATCTACCGCCGACAGGGCATCGAGCTCGACCGCTCGATGCTGGCCGCCTGGTCGGGCCGCGCGGCCGCGCTGCTCGCGCCGGTGATCGACGCGATGACCGCCGAGCTGCGGCGCTCGGACCGGCTGCAGATGGACGAGACCTACCTGCCGGTCCTGGCCCCGGGCACCGGCAAGGTCCGCAAGGATTTCCTCTGGGCCATTCTCCGCGACCAGAGGGGCTGGGGCGGCAGCGATCCTCCGATCGTGGTGTTCCGCCATTCCAGGCTCCGCAACGGCGAGGTCGCGCAGGAGATGCTGAAGGGCTTCACCGGCAGCACGCTCATGGCCGATGGCCACCCGGTCTATGACACGCTCGCGGACCCGAAGAAGACCGCCAAGCCATGGGCCATTGCCTATTGCTGGACGCATTGGAGGCGGCGCTTCGTCAAATTCGGCCAGGACACGGCTTCGCCGATCTGCGAGGAGATGATCCGGCGCATCGCGTCGCTCTACGCGATCGAGAAGGAGATCCGCGGCCGCGATCCGGCCACCCGCGCGGCGGTCCGGCAGAAGCTGTCCCGGCCGATCACGGATGCCCTGCGGCCCTGGCTGGAGGGCTGCCTTCAGCAGCTCTCCTCGGCAAGCGATCTGGCAAAACACATCCGCTACGGGCTGAAGCGATGGGATGGTCTCACCCGCTTTCTCGAGGACGGCCGACTCGAGATGGACACGAACGGTGTCGAAAATTCCATCCGNCGTCGTCCCTAGCGACGAGCAGCGCCTCCAGCGCGGCGCGGCGCTGCTCCTGCTCCGACAGCCGCGCCTCGAGCTCCTGGAGCCTGGACCGGAGCCGCGACGCCTCGGCGTCCNTCGTCCTTGAGCCGGAGCTGCTCCGTGAACGCCTCCACCTCCGCGCTGTGCCGGCGCCGGATCATGCTCGTGTACTTCTCCGTCTCCATCTTGAACCACTCCTGCAAATCCTGGTACTCCTCGCGGCGGCAGGCAGCGGATCGCCGGAGGGGCCGAGCGCCACCGGAGCCAGTTCCAGCGAGCGGGCGAGGACGCCGGTGAGCGGCACGCTATGCGCGGGGTCCGGGGCAAGCCCGCCGAATCTCTGTTCGAGCTGGCCGTCGCGGAAGATCTCGAGGTCGAATTCGACGCTGGCGACGCGGATGGCGCGGTCCATGTCGAAGCCCGCGAGCGGCTGGGGCAGACGGATCAGGCCCCGCACCGTGTCGATCGCGGCGGGCTGGAGACGGGCAACAACGCTCGGCCCCTCCCCCGCCGCCTGGCTGAGTTCGAGGACCGACGCCGTCTCGACCCCGGCCAGAGAAGCGAAGCGCAGCGAGAACCCGTCGTCAAGGAGGCCGGGACGGGTTTCGGTGCGCACCCGCGCGCTTCGGGTGATCCGCAGCGAGAGCGCATTGCCCCATTGCCCGGGATCGGCACTGCGCGGGCCGCCCTCGCGCAGCTGCCGCTCATGGATGCGGATCCAGATCGCCGCCTCTGCCTGCTCCGCCCGGCTCAGCCGCGCCGGGTCGATCGAAATCCAGGGGAAGGACGCGCGCGCCCGCCAGGCCAGCGGGCCGCTGCCAAGGAGCACCTCGGCGGGCTCGGCAGGGTCGCGGCCGGCGGCGCCGCGGCCGGTGTCCCGGAGACCACGCGCGGCGTGATCATCTGGCCCGAGGCCAGCCCGCCGATCGGCGAGGCGTCACCCGATTGCAGGCGCCAGAGCTCCTCGCTGAGGCAGGTCCCCTGCTTGCAGGCCATCTCGTCGGCATGGATCACGTCATCGACCGACAGCGCCGCGGCGCGGTTCACGCAGTTTTCCAGCTCGCGGACATTGCCCGGGAACTTGCAGGCGCAGAGCGTGTCCATCGCGGTCGGCGCGAAGGAGATCGCGGTGCCGTTCTGGTCGTTGAACTGCCTGAGGAACAGCTCGGCCAGGGGCTTGATGTCGCCCGGACGCTCGCGCAGCGGCGGCAGGACGATCGGCACCACGCAGATCCGGAAATAGAGATCGGCGCGGAACTTGCCGCTGGCCACCGCCTCTTCGAGATCGCGGTTGGTGGCGGCGATCAGCCGGAAATCGGTCTTCACGGTCTGCGTGCCGCCGACCCGCTCGAACTCGCTTTCCTGAAGCACGCGCAACAGCTTGGCCTGGAATTCCGGGCTGATCTCGCCGATCTCGTCAAGGAACAGCGTGCCCTTGTCCGCAAGTTCGAACCGGCCCTTCTTTTGGCCGCCGGCACCGGTGAAGGCGCCCTTCTCGTGGCCGAAGAGTTCGGATTCCAGCAGCGTCTCGCTCAGCGCCGCGCAGTTCACCGAGATGAACGGCTTCTTCGCCCGGTCGCTCTGCGCATGGATGGCGCGGGCGAACAGCTCCTTGCCGGTGCCGCTTTCGCCGCGCAAGAGAACCGCCGCCCTGGTCTTGGCGACGCGGGCAATGCGGGCGATGACCTGGGCGATCTCGTCGCTTTCGCCGATGATCCCGTCGAGCTGGATCGCGGGCATCCGGTCCGCCGACAGGCCCTTGGCGGCTTTCAGCGCACGGGCCGCGTCGTTCATCACCCGTTCTCGGTCCTTGGCGACGACCCGCCGGAATCTCAGCGCCTGTTCCAGCAGCGCGCTGACCATGGTCAGCACATTGGCGTCGTTTTCGGTCAGTCCGGCCATTTCCCCGCCATGCGGGCGGAACGCGGCGAGCACGCCGATCACCAGGGGCGACCGGCTGGTTTCTCGCACCGGCACGGCGACCAGCGTGTGGCGCGTGCCGCGGGCATGGGCGGGAACCGCCTCCGGGCCGTAGTCTTCCTCGGCATCCCAGGCGATCACCGGCACGCCGCTGCGGAATACCGCCTTGGCCGCGGCGGTCGGGATCGCGCCGCCATCGGCAGGTTCCTCGCGCCGCCCGCGCGTCGTGGCGGCGATGACATAGGGATTGACCTGTCTGCCTTCGCTGCCCGCCACCGGATCGGACAGCAGCGCCAGCGCGCCGTTGCCGAGCCCGATATAGGAAGACAGGATGTTCAGGACCTTCGGCATTTCCGCGATCGGATCCGCCGCGCTGGTCATGATCTTGGCGATTTCAAAGACGGCCTCCAGTGTCAGCGCCGGAAGATCGCCGCGTGTGCGGCCGCTGGAGGAATGCCTGGATTTCAAGTCGATATGGGCCACTGACCGCTCCTTGGCTTGGGGGGGTGCCACCTGCGTGGAGGTCAAGTTTCCTTGTTCTTCCACGTTAGCAGGGAAGTGCGGGCGCGCGGAGCGAAAGCGCTTCCACCGGCGCCCGGCAGCGCTCCGGCCCGGTGAAGCTGCCGCAATTTGCGACAGCCGCATGACGGTTTCGCTGCGGCTGCAAAGAGAACGGGCAGTTCGTGCATGATGCGCCGGATCGCCGGGAATCACATGTTTCATGGGGAAAAATCACAATGCGCAGGCCTGGCTGCGCGGCGGCCATGCTGCACTGCAATATCGGGCGCGCAGGATCAGACGGCCATCTTGCGGCGGCGCTGGAAAGAGGAGCCGATGCCCAGCATCGAGCGGTATTTCGCAACGGTGCGCCGCGCGATGGCAAGTCCCGCCGCATCGCTTTTCTGCACGATGGCCTCGTCCGAGAGCGGCGCGGCCGGGTCCTCTTCCGAGATCACCTTGCGGACGAATTCCAGCGCGGCATCCTGCGAGGCGGTGTTCAGCCCGTCGGCGGTCGGCACGGCGCGGCTGAGGAAGGCGCGCAGCGGCAAGGCGCCCGCGGGCGTGTCGATCATCCGTCCGGCCGTGGCGCGGCTGATGGTCGAGGGGTGCAGATCCAATTCCGCGGCGATGTCCTCGAGCGAGAGCGGCACCAGATGGGCGCGGCCATTGTCGAGGAAGGCCTGCTGGCGCGCGACCAGCACGGTGGCGGCTCGCAGGAGCGTCTTGCCGCGCCGCGGGGCAGTCCGGCTTCCAGGCGCGCCCGTTGCGGCGGACCGGAATGATCGGTTCTGCGCGATGCTCGAGGATCGCCGCATGGCAGCGGCGCGTGTCATGGGCTCCATCGGCGGTGACGGTTTCGATCTTTTCTGCGGCCTGGATCTGCGACAGCCGTTCCGGCAGGATCGGGCTGCCGCCCTGCCGGCCCGCGGTGAACTCGGCCGCGCGGATATCGCCCGTGGCCGTGTCCATCGCAAGCTGCACCTTCCGCCATTCGCGCCTGCGCGTCGCACCCGCGGCCCGCGCCGCCGGCGGCCCGGCAACCGGGCTGCTGCGCCATGCCCCGGTTCCGGCGCTCGACTTCAACGCGGCGGGGCTGCTCTATTTCCCGACCTTTTCGAAGCTCGCCGAGATGGCCGATCCCTCGCGCGGCCCCGGCCTCACCCGCGACATCGCCTATCTCGCCAATCTCGATCCCGGAGAGACCGTCACGGCAGGCAAGGCGGACGGCCTCCTCCTGCTCGCGGCCGCCGACCGGACCCCCCTGGCCGCGATCAGGACGGCAGGGCATTGACGGCGCGGGGTGCCCCCGATCCGCCCTGCCGGTGACGGCGGTGTCCCTTTACGCCGCCTCCGACCGGCTACCGCTTTCCCTGCGGCATGCTCCGGATCGGGACACCGGCGGCAGGTCCATCCCGGCCGCACGCCCGACATGCCGTCCGGACAGTCCCCGCGGCTTCCCTGGCAGTAGACCACAGTGATCGCGGACGCGGGCCTCGGCCGCCCCCCGGCGCGGCGGAAGCCTGCACGGGGCCGGACCGGCGGGCATCGGGCAGCCTTCTCTCAAGGGCGCGCCCCAAGCTCATGAGCGTCATTGCAGACCGGCGGCCAGGCAGGCTGCGCAGCGACGCAGGTCGTCAGCCAGCCCCGGACCGGAAGGCCGCTCCGGATACATCGCGGGCCCGATGCGCCGCCATGCTTCCGGCGCGAAGGGGCACCGGAGCGGATGCGGCGTGCCCCATCCGGCATGGCGGCGGCGGCCCCGGCAACGCTGTCCATCTTTCCTGCCGGACCGCACCTGCCTGCGGGCCGTCGCACGGGACACTTGCTGCCGGAGATGTCGCGCGCCGCAAGCCTCACCTTGCCTGCAGCGGAAGAACGCCCATGCCCCTGGGCTGCGGCAAGACGGACCTCCGGAACCGGACTCCGGCCCGAAGCGGATCGTCTGCCCGGCAACGCTCCCGGCGGGTGCCGCCGCCCGCCCGCAATTGTCCTGCCCGGCGGCCTTCTCGATACCAACCCGCAGGAAGGCTGCCGCCCCGGAGCGGCGTCAGAACCGGTCCGGGCGGAAGCGCTCGAGCGCGATTTCCGGGACGCCTCCATCGGCCAGCGCCGCGACCAGTTCGGCCGTGCCTGCCGACTGGGTCAGGCCGAGATGTCCATGGCCGAAGGCATAGATCACCCGGTCGGCCCTCTTGGCGCGGCCGATCACCGGCAGGCTGTCTGGCACCGAAGGCCGGAACCCCATCCACTGGGTGCCGCCCTGCGGATCGAAGCCGGGCAGGAACTCCGCCGCCTTCTTCACCAGGATCGCGGCCCGGCGGTAATCCGGCGGCAGATCCAGCCCGCCAAGCTCGACCGCCCCGCCGACGCGCAGCCCCTCGCCGATCCGCGTCACCACGAAGCCGTGCGCCGGGAAGGTCAGATGCGTGCGCAGGTCGAAGCTGGCCTGCGGGAAGGTCGTGTTGTAGCCGCGCTCGGTCTCCAGCGGCAGCCGGTCGCCGAGCATGCGCGCCAGCCGGTGCGACCAGGCTCCGGCCGCGATCACCGCCTGCGGCCGAAGCCGCCGCGCGGCAGGCCGGAACCGAGGCCGCCGACGCCGTGGCCGCCGGCATCGGCGCGCTCTATGCGATGGGGATGGACGGGTTCCTCGTCTTCAACCTCGCGGATGTCGGGCAAAGCCCGCGCTTCGCCGCGCCGGATGCGCTGGGAACGAACCCAGATACCGGCGGCAGCAACGGCGCCTATGCCACCCTGGCAACCGAGGCCTTCAACGCCCGGCTGGCCGAGCGGCTGGCGCTGCTCAAGGGGCTGGGCCTGACCATCTGGGAGGCAGATGCCGCGGGGCTCTTCGCCGATATCCTCGCCGATCCGGATGCCTACGGCCTGATGGACGGGACCAGCGCCTGCGGCACGCTGGCGGGCTTCGCGGCGGTCGGGATGGCGCTCTATGATTTCAGCAGCCCGGTCTGCGACGAGACCGATCCGGCCAGCATCACCGCGCCCTATTGGGACGGCGTGCATCCGAACCAGAACCTGCACGCGCAATACGCCAAGCTGGCGCTGGCCGCGCTGCCGATGGCCGAAGTCCCCGCGCCGCTGCCCGTGCTGATGCTCGGCAGCGCACTGGCCGGACTCGGCTGGCTGCGCCGCAAACCCCCGCCCTGAAACGCAAAACCCCCGGCCGATGGCCGGGGGTCCGCAAATCGCGCGATGCCGGAGATCACTCTTCGGCGTCGGCCTTTTCCTTGGCCAGCTCTTCGCCGGTGGCTTGGTCGACCATCTTCATGGCGAGGCGCACCTTGCCGCGGTCGTCGAAGCCCAGCAGCTTGACCCAGACTTCCTGGCCCTCTTTCAGGACATCGGACGGGTGGTTCAGGCGGCGGTTCTCGATCTGCGAAACGTGCACCAGGCCGTCGCGCTTGCCGAAGAAGTTCACGAAGGCGCCGAAATCGACGATCTTCACGACCTTGCCCTTGTAGACCTTGCCCTCTTCCGGCTCTGCCACGATCGAATAGATCATGTCATAGGCCTTCTGGATGGCCTCGCCGTTGGCGGAGGCGATCTTGATCACGCCGTCGTCGTTGATGTCGACCTTGGCGCCGGAGGTTTCCACGATCTCGCGGATCACCTTGCCGCCCGAGCCGATCACTTCGCGGATCTTGTCGGTCGGGATCTGCATGGTCTCGATGCGCGGGGCATGGGCCGAGAATTCCTGGCGGCCAGCGGAGAGCGCCTTGTTCATCTCGCCGAGGATGTGCATCCGGCCGTCCTTCGCCTGCGCGAGGGCCTGCTCCATGATCTCGGGGGTGATGCCCGCGACCTTGATGTCCATTTGCAGCGAGGTGATGCCTTCGGCCGTGCCCGCAACCTTGAAGTCCATGTCGCCGAGGTGGTCCTCGTCGCCCAGGATGTCGGTCAGGACGGCGAACTGGCCGTCATCTTCCAGGATCAGGCCCATGGCGACGCCGGCCACCGGAGCTTTCAGCGGAACGCCCGCATCCATCATCGACAGCGAGCCGCCGCAGACGGAGGCCATCGAGGACGAGCCGTTCGACTCGGTGATCTCCGACACGACGCGGATCGTGTAGGGGAAGTCGGTCGCGGCCGGCAGGACGGCCTGCAGCGCGCGCCATGCCAGCTTGCCATGGCCGATCTCGCGGCGCCCCGGGGAGCCGACGCGGCCCACTTCGCCGACCGAGTAGGGCGGGAAGTTGTAGTGCAGCAGGAAGTTCGAGCGCGAATTGCCGTGCAGCGCGTCGATGATCTGCTCGTCCTCGCCGGTGCCCAGCGTGGTCACGACCAGGCCCTGGGTCTCGCCGCGGGTGAACAGCGCGGAACCGTGGGTGCGCGGCAGGAAGCCGACTTCCGACACGATCGGACGGACGGTCGAGCGGTCGCGGCCGTCGATCCGGGCGCCGCCGGCGATGATGTCGCCGCGCAGGATCGCGGATTCCAGCTTCTTGAAGGCGGAGCCGAGATTGGCGTCGGCCAGCTGCTCTTCGGTCAGCTGTGCCTTGATCGCGTCGCGGGCAGCGGAGATCGCGGTGGTGCGCTCCTGCTTGTCCTTGATCGCGAAGGCGGCGCGCATCTGGGTCTCGCCCGCGGCCTTCACGGCAGCGTAGAGCTCCGAGTAGTCCGGCGACTGGAAGTCGAAGGGCTCTTTCGCGGCGTCTTCGGCCAGCGAGATGATCGCGTCGATCACCGGCTGCATGGCGTCATGGCCGAATTTCACGGCGCCCAGCATCTCGGCTTCCGACAGCTCGTAGGCTTCGGATTCGACCATCATCACGGCTTTCTTGGTGCCCGCGACGACCAGATCCAGACGCTGGTCCGGCTTGGTGCGCAGCGCATCCATGTCGTCCACCGCCGGGTTCAGCACGTATTCGCCGTCGACGAAGCCGACGCGCGCCGCGCCCACCGGGCCCATGAACGGAACGCCCGAGATGGTCAGCGCCGCGGAGGCCGCGATCATCGCCACGATGTCGGGATCGTTGACCAGGTCATGGCTCAGCACGGTGCACATCACGAGCACTTCGTGCTTGAAGCCCGGGACGAAGAGCGGGCGCATCGGACGGTCGATCAGGCGCGCGGTCAGCGTTTCCTTCTCGGACGGGCGCGCTTCGCGCTTGAAGAACCCGCCGGGGATCTTGCCCGCTGCGTAGTATTTTTCCTGGTAGTGGACGGTCAGAGGGAAGAAGTCCTGCCCCTCTTTGGCGGCCTTGGCGAAGGTCACGTTCGCCATGACGCTGGTTTCGCCCAGCGTGGCGATCACGGTGCCGTCCGCCTGGCGCGCGACCTTGCCCGTTTCCAGCGTGAGCGTCTCATCGCCCCACTGGATGGATTTCTTGACTTCGTTGAACATCGGCTATCCTGTCTGAGATCAATGGGCCCTCCCATCGATCCCGTTTCAAATGGCGGCCCCATTGCCGCCGGCCCCTGTCATCGTTCCACAACGCCGGGGCCCTGCGTCACGTCTCAGATTGCGCCGCAATACAGGAGATTGCCCCGCGCGGAAAGGGCAAAGGTGTTAACGCGCGCGCCACCCTGCCCTAGCGGCAGGCTTCCGCCGAAAAAGCAGCCGGCGCCCGCCGGAAGGACCGGGGGCGCCGGATGGCGGCGGGATCGGAAGCCTCCGGTCCCGCGCTGTCAGTGCCGCAGATCAGATGCAGGCGCTGTTGCGGAAAACGTGCTCGACCAGCTTCTCGCGGCGCAGGCCACGGGCGGCCAGATCGTCGTCGGACATGCGCTGAAGGCGCTCGAGTTCCTTGAAGCGCGGATTGGCTTCCGCCATCCACACCAAGCCGCGGCCGATGGCGGCGAAGAAGTTTGCGATGCCCGCGAAAACGCTGGGGCGGTGAGAAATCGTTGCTGCGTGTGCCATTTGGAACTCCGTGAGTTTGCAACTATCGGGGTTCCTCCCTTGCCGTCCAATCTAGGGGATGGCGCGTTCTGCAACCACCTCCATGTCGGTATTGCTGCGTTGCGGCATTTGCATGGGCGAAAGATTCTACCGCGCCAGCACCCGGTTCACGACTTTTGAATACCGGGCCGCCACCGCCTCCCGCGCAGGATGCCGTCCGCCCTGCACCAGATGCCGCCCCTGCGCCCAGAGTTCGCCCACCTTCAGGTCGCGCCCGAAGATCCAGCGGTCCAGCATCTCCGGGCCGCTGACCGCCAGCCCCAGCGGGTCCTCCAGCGCCGCCAGATCGGCGGCCGCGCCCGGGGCGATCTGCGGCGCCGCGATGCCCATCGCGAATCCCGCCCCGCGGTTCCCGCCGTGCAGCCCCGCCGCAGCGCCGGACGCTCCCATTTGCGCCCTCGCAACGGGCATTCCGCCACGGAAGCAGGCAATCCGCCCGCAGAGCGCTGCGGCCCGGCGCCCGGACCCCGCACTTGCTGCGACGCAGCAAGTCGCGCGCCTCGCAGCCCGTCTTAACCAATTGGATTCCGGCGGCTTGGCGGGACGGCCCGGAACCTGCCCCTGCGGCAATGATGCGGCTGCGATGCAAGGTTCCCCGGGATCAAGCGACTCGGCGGGATCGGCGAGAAATTGCCGATTTTGGCCGCTAGATATCAACCTGCCCGCCTGCGACGCATCTAGATATTGCTGCAAAGCAGTTCACCCGTTATGCGTCCCGTTCGAAGATCAACAACATGTCAAGTCGAGAAAGTCCGACCAGCGAGGGAGTGTGTTGATGAAGACGCGTGGGTTCGAGAGTGCCTCCGGGAAGCGGTCTGGACTGTTTTCTGAAAAACGGATTTTCCTGAAATCCGATGACGGCACGCGCTTCGTACGATTGCGCAGCCGCGACCAGATCCTCGCTTGGGCAGGCGGCGTGATGCTTGTCGGATGGACCGTCACCGCGACTGCGCTCGTCACCGTGCAATTCGTCCAGGGCGGCGACAGCCGCGCCCAGGCGGCCGCCGACCGCGAAGTCTACGAAAGCCGGATCAACGCCCTGGCCTCCGAGCGCGACCGCCGCCACATGGAAGCCCTCGCCGCGCAGGACCAGTTCGCCACGCTCCTCGGCCAGCTCTCGACCCTCCAGACCCGCATCTTCGACGCCGAGCTTGCCGCCAAGGAAAAATCCGACGAGACCGACATGCTGCGCCAGCAGCTGCGCACCGCGCAGGCCGGGCTCGACAACGCGACCGAGCGCCTTGCCGCGCTGGAAACCGGCGAAGCCGCCGATGCCGCGGACGATGCCGCCCTTGCGCTGATGACCGGCGCGCTGGGAGACATGGCGGAAGAGCGCCAGGCTCTGGCCGACCAACTCGAGCAAAGCGAAGCCGAGCTGGCCGACCTGAACCTGACCCTGCGGCTCGAAGGCGAGAAGAACGACCGCATCTTCGCCAAGCTCGAGGACGCCGTGACCGTCTCGATGGAGCCGCTCGACGGGCTCTTCGCCAAGGTCGGCATCAATCCCGACAGCCTGCTGGAGACGATGCGCAACCGCTATGACGGCAAGGGCGGCCCGCTGGAGCCGATCTCGATGTCGACGAGCGGCGAGGCCAGCCCGGAAACGGCGCGGGCCAACAACATCCTGACCCACATGCAGACGCTCAACCTCTACAACATGGCGATCGACGCGCTTCCGATGGCCTCGCCGATCGAGGGCAAGTACCGCATGACCTCGTCCTTCGGCTACCGCCGCGACCCGATCCGCGGCACCCGCCGGATGCACGAGGGCCAGGATTTCGCCGCCGCCTACGGCACGCCGATCCACGCCACCGCCGACGGCGTCGTGATCAAGGCGGGCTGGGCCTCGGGCTACGGGCGGCTGGTCACCATCCAGCACGAATTCGGGATCGAGACGCGCTACGCCCACATGTCGAAGATCAAGGTCAAGGTCGGACAGAAAGTCTCGAAAGGCGAGGTCGTCGGTGCTATGGGTAATTCGGGCCGCTCCACCGGCACGCACCTGCACTACGAGGTCCGTGTCGGCGGCAAGCCGACCAACCCAATGACCTATATCACGGCAGCACGCGATGTTTTCTAAGAACAAACTGACCGATCCGGCGCCGAAGCCGGCGGTAGAGCCCGAGAAGGCACAGGCCGAACCGAAGCCGCAGCAGTCCATGGCCAGCGCGGCACCGGCGGCTCCGGCCCCCAAGCCGCCGGTCTCGGTGCTGTCCTCCGATCTCACCGTGGTGGGCAATGTCCGCACCGCCGGCGACATCACCGTGCAGGGCAAGGTCGAGGGCGACATCCGCGCCCAGCTTCTGACAGTCGGCGAAGGCGCCGTGGTTTCGGGCGAGATCGTTGCCGATGACGTGGTCGTCAATGGCCGGGTGATCGGCCGGGTCCGCGGGCTGAAGGTCCGGCTGACCTCCACCGCGAAGGTCGAGGGCGATATCATCCACAAGACCATCGCCATCGAGGCAGGCGCGCATTTCGAAGGCTCGGTGCAGCGCCACGAGAACCCGCTGGCCGATGCCAGGGAAGCGCTGCCGCCGCCCGCCACCAAGGCACCGGCCACGCCTGCCGCCGAAGACAGCCAGGACTGATCCGGACAGCATCCGGCCTTGCAGGGCGTGCGGCCACCGCGCGCCCTTTCGCGTTGTCACTCTCCCCATGCGGGAATCCGGAAGAAACAAGTCTCCCCATAATTGTCCGGAATTGATCTGGATCAAGGAGGACGCAACGTTCCGGCCGCTATCACGGGGCATCGGAAGGGTCCGGGGGAGGACACGGGCAGCGGGCGACCTGCTGCCGTGGCCGGGAGGCCTTCCGGTCCGCAGGACAGCGCGGCGCAACGCTTGCAGCCGCCATCCGGAATCGGACAGGCAGGTCGGCCCATTGGAGCCGGCCTGCCGCTTTTGCCGGCATCGCAGCCGCCTTCGGCACAGGCCTGTCCCGCCGATGCGGAGAGAGAGGCAGCCGGACGTGACGACCACCGCGCCGCAAGAATGGGTTCCGGCCCTGCCACGCCAGGCACGCTCCATCGGTTGCGGCCACCTTCCCTGAGAGCCCCGGCACCGGACCGCCGCACCGCCTGCCCTCCTGCCGCCGTCTCGACCATTGGCCTCATCGAGCCGATCCTGAACAACGAGTTCAGGCGGCGGCACCGGCCTGCTGCGGGGCTCGGCATCCGGCCATGAACACCCTGATGGCGGCGATGAAACCGGCCCAAATGGCTCGTAGGCGGGCGAGGATCTTGCGGCCCGCGCTGACGCTGTCGATCGGCGTGCTGCACCACACCCATGACTGCCGCGCCGCCTTCGGCCATGTCGCGGGCTTCGTGCCGCCGGGCGGGCTGTTCTTCCTCGGGCTCTACCACCGTCCGGGCCGCCTGCCCTTCCTGCGCCACTGGCGCGGCCTGCTGGAGAGCGAGGGCGAGGACGCCGCCCTGGCAGCCTTCGCCCGCGCCATGCCGCAGAGCCCCGATCCCGAGCATCTGGCCTCGGTGTTCCGCGACCAGGTGCTGCATCCGCAGGAAAGCCAGCACCTTCTGGAGGAGGTCTGGGGCTGGGCCGATGCGGCCGGGCTCAGGCTGCTCTCGACCAGCATCAACCGCTATGGCCCGGTCGCCGACCGGACCGAGGTCGTGGCGGAGGAAGCGGCCTATGCCGCGCTGTCGCAGGAGCGGATCGCCGGGGGGCGCTATTTCCCCGGCTTCTTCACGATGCTGATGGAGCGGCCCTGAGGCCGCGCCTCATTCGCCGCGGGCTTCGGAGCGGCTCTTGCCGGCCACGTCAAGCGCCAGCGTCGCCGCCATGAACTTGTCGAGATCGCCGTCGAGCACGCCTTGCGTGTCCGAGGTCTCCACATTCGNTCCGCAGGTCCTTCACCATCTGGTAGGGCTGCAGCACGTAGGACCGGATCTGGTTGCCCCAGCCCGCGGAGCCCTTGTTTTCGTGCGCCTCGTTGATCGCCGCGTTCCGGCGGTCGAGCTCCATCTGGTAGAGCCGCGATTTCAGCGCCTTCATGGCGATGTCGCGGTTCTGGTGCTGCGACTTCTCCGACGAGGTCACGACGATGCCGGTCGGGTGGTGGGTGATCCGAACTGCCGAGTCGGTGGTGTTGACGTGCTGGCCGCCCGCGCCCGAGGAGCGGTAGGTGTCGATGCGGATATCCGACGGATTGACCTCGATCTCGATATTGTCGTCGACCACCGGGTAGACCCAGACCGACGCAAAAGACGTCTCGCGCGTGCCCTTGCCGAAGGGCGAGATCCGCACCAGCCGGTGGACGCCCGATTCCGATTTCAGCCAGCCATAAGCGTTCAGGCCGGAGATCTTGTAGGCAACCGACTTGATCCCGGCTTCGGACCCGGCTTCCTCGGATTGCAGCTCCACGTCATAGCCGTGGGACTCGGCCCAGCGGACATACATCCGCTGCAGCATCTGCGCCCAGTCGCAGGCTTCGGTGCCGCCCGCGCCCGCGTTGATCTCGAGGAAGGTGTCGTTGCCGTCGGCCTCGCCGTTCAGCAGCGCCTCCAGCTCCTTCTGCGCGGCCTTCTCGCGGATCTTGCGGATCGCGTCCTCGGCCTCGGTGACGACTTCCTCGTCGTCTTCCATCTCGCCCAGCTCGATCAGCTCGACATTGTCGGCAAGGTCCTGCTTCAGCCCCTCGTAATTGCCCATCTGGTCGACGAGGATCTGCCGGTCGCGCATCAGCTTCTGCGCCTTTTCCGGATCGTTCCACAGATCCGGATTCTCGGTCATCGCGTTGAACTCTTCCAGCCGGTGCGGCGCGGTGTCGATGTCCATCCGCTGGGCAAGAAGCTTCAGCGACTTTTCGATTTCGGCAACGAGGTTCTGTATTTCAGCGCGCATGACATGTCCGGCAAGGTTCAGCAATGCCCGGATATAGACCCGGCCCAGCCCGGACGCAACCGATGCCGGAGGACGAAGCGGCGCATCCGGCAAATTGGCGGCATCCGGGCGGGCTTGTTGCCCATATCCGTGAGAGGGCTTCAGTTCGGGCCTCCTGAGGGGTGGATCGTCGGCAGGCCCGGGCCTGCCGCCGCCCGCCATCGCACGGCGGCCTGGTCGGGCCATGACGCTTCGCTGAAACGGCGGGGGTGGCCGGCACTCCGGTTCGGTCCGGAAACGAACCGGCACGCGGAGCGAAGCGGCAAGCGTGGCCATCCCGGGACCTTCTCCGGACGGGGAGGGCCGCGACATGGTCCGGGGGCTCATTTCCCCGGCAAATGCCATCCAGACCTGCCTGGCGGCGCCATGGCCGTTCGGCCTGCCGCTTCGCCGGACCGGGCCATGGAAACGCCGCCGGTCCGAGCGGCCATGGCGAGGCGGTCCGGTCGCGGGCCGGATCGAGATGGCTGTGCCTCAGCATGCAAAAGTCCCCCGGTATCCGGGCGATAGGCGCCGAAAGGGGACCCGTCCGGATCTGAGGCTCCATCATGCTCCCAAGGTTTTTGGGAGCAGACGGCGTTGTTGGACAAATCAGCTGATGACTGCAGTGCGCTGCGGCTTTCCCTGAAGCAGCCGCTCAGCCGTAGCCGCAGCATTCTCCGCCTGCTGGCTGACGGAGAAGCGCACATGGACGAAGCCGCTCCGCGGCAGGGGCGCCTGTGGCTGGCCGTTGGCCTGGTTTCCAAGTGATCCTGTGTGTCCGGCGGGTCCTGTCTGACGATGCGGATCTTTTCCATCGTCAGACAGGAGGCTTCCATGAATGAGGAAAGCCCCCCGCTTCGCCAGCGGATGATCGAGGACATGTGCATTCGCGGGCTCGGCTTGAAATCCCGGAGCGCGCACATCAGGAACGTCAAGCATTTCGCGGCCATCCTCGGGCGCTCGCCCGACACGGCCACGCCGGATGACCTGCGGTCGTACCAGCTGCAGATGACGAAGGACGGGGTCTCGGCCTCGGTCTTCAACACCCGGATCATCGCGCTCAGGTTCTTCTTCGGCACCACCTGCGGGCGAGAAGACATGAAGCGCTACATGCAGTTCCATCGCCAGCCGCGGAAGCTGCCTGCCGTGCTGAGCGTGCAGGAGGTCGCCCGGATCCTCGCATCGGCGCCGGGTCCGGGGCTGAAATACCGCGCCGCGCTCGGCATCAGCTACGGCGCCGGGCTCCGGTCGGCCGAGGTCTGCAAGCTCAAGGTGAGCGACATCGTGCAGGAGGCGCGTCTGCGACACGATGTGCCGGAGGCGCGTCTGCGACACGACGACAGCGACCGCATGCTGATCCATGTCCACGAGGGCAAGGGCGGGAAGGACCGGATGGCCATGCTCTCGCCGCGGCTTCTGGACCTGCTGCGGGACTACTGGCGCGAGATGAGGCCGCGGGCATGGCTGTTCCCCGGTCTTCCCAAGGTCAACCCGATCTTGCCGCGGCAGCTGAACCGGGCCTTCCATTCGGCGCTCGACATGTCCGGGGTCGCCCGGCCCGCGACGCTGCATACGTCGCGCCGGAGGCGCGCTTCCAGCGCGACGCCACAGCTTTGCCACGCATCTGCTCGAGGCGAACACCGATGTCCGCGTCATCCAGGTGCTGCCCGGCCATTCCAAGCTCAGCACCACGGCGCGCTACACCCATGTCGCGACGAAGATGATCCAGGGCACGGCCAGTCCCTGCGAGCAGATCGACCAGCTGAACGACCTGCAGGAGCGTGCGCTGCCCCGGCCGGCCCCGGAGTGACGCGTGCCCCGGCCGGGGCTGGAGCTCGCTGACATCTTCCGGCGGCACGGTCCTGCTTGGCGGCGGGCCAATGCCGGGCATGTCAGCCTGGCCCAGCTGAGGGTGAGGTCGGCCATCGAGGCCTGCCGGAGTCCGGCGTGAAGCGATCGATCCAGTGGATTGATCGTAGCGAGGACGCGCTCGGCGGGCATGTGGCGGCCTGCGACGGCTGCGGCCATAGCCATGTCGCGTACAATTCCTGCAAGATGCCATTGACCGGCAGGCGATTTGGCGTCGTGCCGAAGGCACGCCTGCGGCGTGACGCCAAATCTGCCGGGAGGGGGGCATTGCCCGAAATGCCAGGGACCGGCAGCGCGGGACTGGGTCGCGGCGCGCGCCGAAGACCTTCTGCCCGTCGAGTACTTCCACGTGGTCTTCACGCTGCCCGCGGAGGTCGCCCGCATCGCCTGCTGGAACAAGAAGGCGCTCTGCGGCCTGCTGTTGCGCGCCTCGGCGGAGACCCTGGCCCCCATCGCGGCGGATGCCCGGCCTCTCGGGGCGCGGGTCGGCATGACGAGCGTGCTGCACACCTGGGGAACCGCGCTGACGCATCCCCCCCACATCCCCATGATCGTCCCCCCTCTCGGGCATTGCATGCAAGGCCCGAGAGGGCAGCGGGCGGCGGCCTGTCGCCGGACGGCACCCGGTGGATTCCGTGCCGTACGGGGGTCGCCGGCTTGCGTGGCCCCACCGGGGCCACGGTCCGCTCACTCCTGCCGGCAAGGTCCTGTCGCGGGGTCTTCGCTACGGATGATCCCCCGGACCATCCGCTTCACGCTCGACCTCCGGCGGCTTTTCCCGGAGGGGCTGGCCGCACTGCATCACGCCGGGAAACGCGCCTGCTTCGGCGATCTCGCAGGGCTTGCGGATGCCGGTGCCTTCGCCGCCTGGCTCGCGCCGTTCCGGAAAATGGACTGGGTGGTCATCGTGCCGGAGGCGCGTCTTCGCCACGACGCCAGGCCGCCCTTCGGCGGACCCGAGGCCATGCTCGCCAATCTCGGCCGCTACACCGATCCGTTGCCCGGCAGCGGTTTGCCTGCAAACCGCGAGAGGGGCGTCGCGATCTCGAACAGCCGCCTGGTCAGTGCCGACAGCACGGCGGTGGCGTTCCGCTGGAAGGACTAGCGCATCAAGCGCGGCGACCGGATGAAGGTCATGCACCTCGAAACCGGCGAGTTCATCCGCCGCTTTCTCCTGCACGTGCTGCCCGACGGGTTCCACCGCATCCGCCACTATGGCTTCCTCGCCCGCGGGGTCCGGAAGGCCTGCGTCGCGAAGATCAGGGCCTTGATCGCGGCGGTTCCGGCACTGCCCGCCGACCCGCCGCCAGAGGAAGCGCCGCCCCCCTTCGCGCTACGCGAGCCGTGCCCGTGCTGCGGCGGCCTGATGCGGATCATCGAGATCTTCCGGCGCGGACAGGTGCCGCGATCGCGCGCGCCGCCACGGGAGCAGGCCGCATGACGAAACGCCCGTCCCCTGTCGGCATTTTCCGCCGGTTCCCTCCCGGGCACCGGAAGGTCGGCCCGCGGTCTTCTGTGCCTGAGAGCTACGGCAGGGCGGAACGCCAGGCTGCAGAACGATGCCGCCGCCCGCCGAGCGCCGCTCGCATCCCCGGGCCGGACGCTTCGGCCTTCTCTCCAAGGGCGCCGACGGCCGCCGCGACTGCCAGCCGAAACGCTCTTTCCCCATAGACATCGCCCGGCCGATCGCGGCTTCCTCCATGTGAACTTTTCCAACGCGGATCAACGGACCGCCGGGAACCCCGGCCGGTCACCGACGCATCGAAAAACCTTCAACAAGGAAAACCGCCCGAGGCGCGCCCAGGCCCGGAGCCCGGCAGCGGGATTTGCCGAGGTCGTGGTCGAGGATGACCGGGCGCCCGCGCCGGGCGCAGCGCGCGAGGCCGAGAAAGCCTGCGCACCGGCTTGCACCATCGCCATTTCGATCGGCGACCTCCGCATGGAGGTGCCGACGGATCTGGACGAGGGAACGCTGTCCAAATTCATCCGCGCCCTGAGGGCGGCATGATGCTGCCGCTGAACGGGCTGAAAATCTACCTGGCGACCGAACCGGTGGATTTCCGGAAGGGGATGGACGGGCTGGCGGGCCATGTGATGTCCGGGCTCGAGCTGGACTGGCCGACCTGGTCGCCGCTGGCGGTATGGGCGGCGAGCCAGTCGAGCGAGGCGGCGCGGGTCCGGACCGGTTGCCGCGCGTCGCGGGCCGTGCGCAGGTGGAAGGCATAGCTGGAGCGGGTTGCGCGGGGATCATGGTCCCAGATCGTGCTGATCGCGGCGTCCCTGATCGGCTGCGGATGGTCGCTGCGCAGGATCATGCGCGCGCGGCGCAGGGCAAAGGTCCGCTCCTCTTGCGATAGGGCGGTCGTTGCTTGGGAGAGCATGGTCAGGACTTTCGAGCGCAGATGATGCGCGCACGCCTTGGTGTTAGAGATTTGCCCAAAATAGTTGCGTTCTTGGCATTAATTGCAATAGGAACGTTGCAAGAACATATTTCGGTGGATTGCATGTTTGTCCTCCTGTACTGCGTCATAATTTGCGAAAAACGCAAATACTAGTCAAGGACAAAATAGCGATTATCGCAACTTTGGAGGGTGGGACGTGCAAGATATCGAGGAATCGTTGCGCAAGCTGTCAGCGAGAGAACTGAAATCTCTCAAGGTTGCTATTGGTGTTAGCGCCGATACTCTGGGGCGCCGAGGATCAACCGCAGGTGCTCGCGCAAGACTTGCCTGCCTTCTTCATTCAGCTCACGTGCTTCGCGCAGTATCTCTTGAAGATCCTGGTCAGGCGCGGCCTTATCGTTCTCAAGGCGTACGTTGAACCATTTAAGAAGGAGCGGGAACTCGTTCTCTTGAATGCGTCTCTCGCCCTTGAGCGTTTTGCTAAGTTTGTCCAGCGATATGCCAAGATGGTTGGCAAGCCTTGTCCGCTCGCCCCTTTCGCCAGTTAGGCGATCTTGTATCCACTGTCCGTCAATGCGATCCATGGCGCAGTTTCTTGCGAAAAACGCAGGAAGATCATAGGCGCGAAAATCGCAATTATGCTCGTTGACAATCATTGCGATTATCGCAATTTTGGCGACATGGAACCTGCATCGACCATTATTGACCTCTGCGGTGGCTTGGCTGCAGTTGCCCGAGTTACCGGTCGGTCTGAAAATCGTGTCCGGCGGTGGACATATCCCAGAGTGCGCGGGGGCACCGACGGTCTTGTCCCGTCTGATTGTGCGGCAAGATTGATGGCACATGCCAGAGAACAGTGTTTGCCACTTACTGCTGAGCATTTCTTTCCCAAAAATGGTGAAATTTGATGCCGGGCCTCAGTGACATGCTTGCGAACTCTCACGGCTGGTCCTCGATCTGGACATTGGGAATGTCCGACAACAGCTCAAGCGCCGAACCCGAGAAGGCTATGCCCGCCTCTGAACCGGGCCGAGTCGGGAAATCCGGAAGCTTTCCGAAGCTGCGTTGCGAGCTGGATAAAGGGCCATGGCACAATCCGGCGTATCGGGAAGGGAACTGCCGCCCGTTAGGGGCAGGTTGCCGATGCCAGCTTGATGCACGCAGATGCCTCAGTAGCGGCCGAAACATTCCAAAATCCAGTTGCAGAACGCGACATGTCCGCTACGCTCCGGTTGAGCAGCGCGGTCTCCGCGAGGGGCCGCAGCTCCGCCCCGTGCGGTTGGTTGGGCCGCGCGGGGCGTTTAAGTTTCTCAAGGGATATGGCAGCGGCGAATGCATGCGTGCCGTTTTATGCCGCTCCGTCTTCCAGGTGTTCGGTTGCAGACTCGCCGGGAAATTGCGCTGCGGCCACGTGGTGAGACCGCAGCGCAGCCCGGCATGGGCAGTTTGGGGAGAGCTCTGCCGGGTACCCGGTGTTTTTGGATGCTTCTTTCAGACCACGTTTCATATTCCGGAGTCCATTAGAAATATCCAAAATGCATCTTTTGCTCGACAGCAGAAGCAGGGCCGCCGGCAAGGGGGCACGCAACTCCGCTCCGCGCGGTTGTTTGGGCCGCGCGGAGTGTTTGCATCAGAGCTCGTACTGCGCCCGCTCCGTCTTCGGGGGCATGAGGCATGCAACCTTCATCGTGTAGCGCTTGCCCTCGCGGCTCATGCGCACGAGCTGGGCCGCGATCGGCATCTCGTTGTCGAATTTCCCGCTCACCCAGGCAACGGCATTCGGATCGAGATAGCCGAGCTTGAAGGTCCGGGCATCGCCCTGGGTCCGGACGGCCGCTTTTACGCCGATGGCTCTTTCCCCCCCGTACCTTTCGCGGTGGAGGCAGATTTCTATGAAGTCGCGGCCTGGTCTGAATGTCTCGGACAGAAGCCGGGCAAGATTCCCGATTTCCTTGGCGAATTCCCCGGTTCTCGTGATGCGCACCAGATCGCTTTCCAGATTCCAGCTGCACCAGTTGCCTTCCGGGCAGTTGAGCGGGACAGGAATTTCAATCTGTTCGGCCTGCGGGCCATTTTGTGTCGGCGCGGTCCCGTCGAGAGGCAGCAGCAGTTTTTGACGGTACCCGGTCTCCTGCGTCTCCGCTGCCTTGCGTTGCTGTTCCGCGTGCCGGTTCTTGACGAACTCGGCCAGAGCGGCGGTGGCGGGACGGTCCGGTGGTCGTCGTCCCCTTCCGTATTCCCAAGCATATCCAATCGCGTTCGCTATCAGCACTGCGCCAGCAAACGCCGAGGCGCCGAGCGCAAAAGCCAGGCCGGTATCCATTGCGAAATACCCCGTTTTAATTCCCCACGCGTCCATTTGGACACCTTACGCAACGAAAAGTCGAGGCATTCGCGAAATGCAATTTCATATGTGATCCGTTGGCAACGCAATTTTGCTTGGTTGCATGGCCTTTTTCACGCGCTGCCGCTTTTCGGCTTGGGGCGCGCGAAGTCGACTTCGACGGGAGGCGCCCATGCAGCGGCATGACGACGACACCCTCGGCCATATGGGGCAGACCTCGAGCGGCGGCAGCCCGCTGCTGGGCTTGCTGGTGGCCGCAGCCTTCACCGGCTTCCTGGCGATTCTGGCCTGGCTCGGCATGATCGCCAGCGATCTCGACTGGACCGCCTGGCTCGGCATGGTGCTGCTTTGATGGCGCTTGGAGATGTGAAAGCCTCGGTGATGTCGGTCGGATCCGATGTCCGGCTGGCCTCGACGGCGCTCGGTCTGGTCGAGGTCGCGGTGGCCTCGCTCGAGCATCTCGGCCTTGTGGTGGAGCTCGCCTGCGACGGCCCCAGGATCGGGATTTCCGTCACGCTGCCAGAAGCCGCCCTGCTGGCCGAGGACCGCGCGACGGCGGATCTGCCGGCCGCTGGGCTCTGGACCGGGGAGGAGCGGCGGCTGGCGGCCGAGATGCAAGGCGGCGGCGCGCGCCTCGATGAGATCGCTGCAGCGCTCGGCCGCGCGCCGCAGTCGGTGGCAGAGGCTTTGCAGACAGGGGGGGACAGGCCATGAGCGCACGGACGCTGAGCGCGGTGCCGACGGCAGTCGACGACCTGCCGCTTTACCAGATCGGCCACAGGGAGCGGCTCGACAGCCATTTCTTCGTCATGTGGAACCTCAAGCGGTGGCGCGGCAGCGACTTCCGCAAGAAGGCCTACAAGGACCCCGAGGTCGGGTTCTACGGCCGCGAGCTCTTCGACCTGTGCCAGGATGAAACGCCGGTGGGAACGCTGCCCTGCGACGATGACGGGCTGGCTTTCCTCTTGCGGATTTCGGGCGCGAAATGGCGCGAGCTGAACGGGCGCGAGGTCTCGCCGATCTACAACTGGCACCGGGTGCGCTGCGACAATGGCGAGATACGGCTGGCGCATCCGGTCGTGACGGAGCTGCTCCTCGAGGCGCTGGACTCGAAACGGCGCAACGCGGCGAAAAATGCCGATGACCGGATGCGCAAGCGGCTCGGGACAATTGCCGCGCACTTAGCGCAAAAAGTGCCGGGCGGCGCGCGTGTCGCTGCGAGCGAGGAGCGGATCAACGAGATCAGCGACTGGATCGACGGGGCCTATCCGGGCGGCAGCGCCACGCTGAAGCGCGTCCAGGAGGCGCTCGCTGAGCTGTCGCAGCGGTGGTGAAATCCTCCGCAAATCTTCCGCCGGAAGAAATGGAAAATTCTTTGGAAGGTTTCCGGCAGTTTTCGTTTTTTCCGAAATCCTCGCGGCTGAGAGGAGAAGAGAAGAAACGAGAAGAGAAAGACATTGGCAGGCGCGGCGGAAACCGGACGGGCGCGCCTGTGGATAACCGGGCAGGCTGAGAGAAGGACGGGACAGGCATGGAACGGCAGGAACAGGAAGCGGGCGAGAAGCGGGTCAGGGCGGTGCTGATCGATCCGCTGGTGCGGCGCGGGCTGGAACGGCCCTCGGGGGCCACGGTGGCGGGTTTCGAAGAGGGGCTGAAGGAGCTCTGCCGCAAGCTCGCCTACATGGACGAGCTGAAGATGGCGGCGCTGGCCGAGGAAATCTCCGCCAATCCCGGCGGCCGCAACCAGGACCAGTTCTGGAAGGTCAACAAGATCCTGAACCGGGCCGCCGAGTACGATCCGCCGCGCGACAGCGCCTCGCCGCTGATGCGGGCGGTCTTTGCAAGCGAGCTGGGCCGCGGCGCGGTGCGCGATGGCTGGGCGCCGGAGCTGCGCAAGGTGGTGCGCGACGGTCACCGAGGGGGCGGGGCGGGCCTCGCCGGGCGCCGCGGCTGCGCCTATGATCCCGGCGGCCAGAACGATCAGAGGGAAGGGCAGGCCGAAGGCGTAGATGCCGAGGAAGGACAGCGCTGCCAGCGCCCGCCGCCCGGGGGTGGTCAGCGCTTTCTTCGCCAGCCGCCAGAAAGCCTGCACGACGATCGCGACCACCGCCGCCTGGATGCCCGCGAACATCGCATCGACCAGCGGCAGCTGTCCCCAGGCCAGATAGGCCAGCGCCAATGCGGCCATGACGGCGGCGCCGGGCAGCACGAAGAGCCCGCCGCCGATCAGTCCGCCGCGCCAGCCCTTCAGCCGCCAGCCCGCATAGGTCGCGAGCTGCATCGCCTCCGGGCCGGGCAGCAGCATGCAGAAGCTCAGGGAAGACAGGAACTGCGCCTCGCTCAGCCAGCCGCGCTCCTCGACCAGCTCGCGATGCATCACCGCGATCTGCGCGGCCGGGCCGCCGAAGGAGTGCAGCCCGATCCGCCAGAAGGCGGCGAAAAGGTCCCGGTACTGTGCCATCTGCCTGCCCCCTGCCAGCCGCTGCCCCGCCTTAGTCTGCAGGGGCCGGTCCGGCACAGGGGGCAGAGCGACGCGGGCTCAGCGTTTGTCGAGCGCCCGTGCCAGCGCGCAGAAGCCTTCCAGCGACACGGTCTCGGCGCGCGCGGTCGGGTCGATCCCGGCCTCTTCGAGCTTCGCCTCGATCTCGGGAGCGAAGCTGATGAAATGGCCGCCCGGCGGCACGCGGAACGGACCGCCGCCGTATTTCTTGACGGCTTCCTTCATGAACTCGTTGAAGACCGGGCCGCACATNGCCGCCGCCGGAGCCGTGCGGGATCGAGCGCGGGTTGTCGTAGCCCATGAAGCAGCCCGCCACGATGTTCGAGGAGAAGCCGACGAACCAGACATCCTTGGCATCGTTGGTCGTGCCGGTCTTGCCCGCGATCGGCACGGGCAGGTCGACNATAGCGCGACGCCGTGCCCCGCTCCACCACGCCGCGCATCATCGAGGTCAGCTGGTAGGCGGTGATCGGGTCCATGATCTGCTCGCGGTGGCTGACGATGCGCGGCGCGGTGCCGGGCGGCACATAGGCCAGGCCGCAATCGATGCAGTCGCGGTCGTCATGGCGGTAGGTCGTGCGGCCGAAGCGGTCCTGCACGCGGTCGACGAGGCTCGGCTGGACCCGCTCGCCGCCATTGGCAAACATCGCATAGGCCGAGACCATGCGGAACAGCGTGGTCTCCTCGGAGCCGAGCGCGTTCGCCAGATGGGTCGCCATGTTGTCGTAGACGCCGAAGCGTTCGGCATATTGCGCGATCACCGGCATGCCGACCTCGTTGGCGAGACGCACGGTCATCACGTTGCGCGACCGCTCGATGCCGGTCCTGAGCGGCGTCGGGCCGTAATACTTGTTCGAGGCGTTCTGCGGCCGCCACATGCTGCCGTCGCCATTGGGGAATTCGATCGGCGCGTCGACCACGATGGTCGCCGGCGTGTAGCCCGAATCGAGCGCAGCGGCATAGACGAAGGGCTTGAAGGACGAGCCCGGCTGCCGCGTCGCCTGGGTGGCACGGTTGAAGACCGAATCCTGGTAGGAGAAGCCGCCCTGCATCGCCAGGACGCGGCCGGTGTTGACGTCCATCGCCATGAAGGCGCCCTGCAGCAGCGGCACCTGGCGCAGCGACCAGCCGTCGCCTTCCTTCTGCACCAGCACGACATCGCCGGGAGAGAGCACGTCGCCCGGCACCTTGGCCTTGCGGATCCAGGACACGTCGGCGGCGGTGATCANCCTGGGTTTCCGGATCGCGGGTTTCGCCCTCGATGCCGATCTGCGCCTCGCTGCCCGAGACCGACAGCACGACGGCGGGCTTCCACCCGCNCGATGTCGCGCGGCGCGTCCTCGTTGCGGACCTCGAACAGCGCCTGGCGCCAGGCGGCCTCGTCGCCGAGCTTGTCGGCATCGATGGTCGCCTCGGTGCCGCGCCAGATGCCGAAGCCCCGGTCGTATTTCTCCAGCCCGTGGCGCAGCGCCTCCTCTGCCGCGCCCTGCATCTGCGGATCGAGCGTCGAGCGCACCGACAGGCCGCCGGTGAAGAACTGGCTTTCGCCGAAATCGCGGCTGAGCTGGCGGCGCACCTCGTCGGTGAAATAGCCGCGCGGCGGCAACGACTGGCGGAACCCGGGGATGTCCCCGTTCTGCACGGTCAGGAGCGGCGAGGCCACCGCCGTCTCGTATTCCGCGTCGGTGATGTAGCGGTTCTCCCGCATCTCGCGCAGCACGTAGTTGCGCCGCCCCACCGCGTCGTCATGGTCGCGCACCGGGTGCAGCGTCGAAGGCCGCTGAGGCAGCGCCGCGAGATAGCCGACCTCGGCCGGGGTCAGATCCGAGAGCTTCTTGTTGAAATAGGTCTGCGCCGCGGCGGCGACGCCGTAGCTGTTCTGGCCCAGGTAGATCTCGTTGAGATAGAGTTCGAGGATCTTGTCCTTCGACATCGTCTCCTCGAGCCGGGCGGCAAGGATCAGTTCCTTGATCTTGCGCTCGGCCGAGCGGTCGGAGCTGAGCAGGAAGTTCTTCATCACCTGCTGGGTGATCGTCGAGGCGCCGCGCANGCCGCGCGCCGCGCGCCGCATCCACCGCTGCCTTGACCATGCCCAGCGGATCATAGCCCTTGTGGTGGTAGAAATTCTTGTCCTCGGCCGAGATGAAGGCCTATATCGACCGGGTCACCGGCGCGCGGCTCTCGGCCGATGCCTCCGGTCCGGGCGTGGTGGCGGAATACTTCCGCGACGGCATCGAGCCGATCTTCGGCATGGCCTCGGCGATCGACGGCGGCTTCGCCATGGGCTCGGGCCTGCCGATGTATTCGCGCGACGAGGCGCTGTCGAGGAGCAGCGACGAGGTCCTGACCTCCACCGGCGAGCGCAAGACGATCCCCAAGCCGTCGAGCTTCGGCACGATCTCGGCGGGCGGCATCTACTGATCCGCGCTGGCGGTCCAGCCGCCTGAGCCAGGTCATCGGCTCCGGATCACGCCCGGCGGCCAAGCGGTGCGCCGGGCATCGCGCCCTTGCGGTGAAGGTCAGGCACATTTTCCTGGCCTGCCTCCGGGGTTGCGATGGCCAATCTCAGCGGCTCGTTTTCGGCTTGCGACTCCATTTGCGATGCCTGCGGCAATCCCGGAATGCCGGGTTGCGCGTCCTGTCTTGCAGAGCGTCATCAACGGTTGCCCCTATCTTTATGTCTCGGGGGCAGAGACCGCGGGGCGCAAGTCTCCCGGGTTCGGCAGCCAAATCGCGTTTCCGGCCTGTCCAGCGTCCCGTCGCATCATGAGAACAATGGGTTGGCGACCACGAAAAGCGGCTTCGGCCGAGTTCTTGCTGCAATACGCCATGTGAATCCTGTGCCCTGCTGCAATGGCCGTCACCGGCATGGTGCTCGTCCATGTGCAGGGGCATCCCGGAATCCGGCAGCGGCCGCTGGCTGCAATCCGTCGAGGGACGCCGCGACGTGGCCGGGAAGCTCCGCATCAAGGTCGCCGCCAATCCCGTCAGGCGGGAGAGGATCAGGCCCGGCAAGCCCGACCGGCTGACCAACGGGCTCAACCGCGCCGTCGGCCGCACCGGGGACGCCGCCTCCGAGGTCATCCGGGACGCCGGCCGCAGGTTCGGCGATGTCTTCGCGCTCGGCGGGAGATCGGCGGATCGCGGCCTCGGCTGCGCCCTGAGGAGCGATGGCGGAGGCCGCCGCGCTCCATGCCGGCCCTCCGGCAGGGGACATCCCGCCGCATTGGAGGGCAGGTGATGGCGGCGCCCCGCCGTCGGCTCACACCATGCCGAAGCGCGCGGGAACGCGGCTGTAGAACAGCGCGAGACCCTGGCCGGAGAGCGCCGCGAGCAGCCGGTCGATATCGGCGCGCGCCGCCACGACCGAAATCTGCAGCGGCTGGCCTGCCACGTCCATCAGCGTCACCGCATGGGTTTCGCCGTCATGGCCGCGCCCGATCAGCCCTCCCGACAGCGTCGCGCCGCCGATCCCCTGCCGCGCGATCTCGCCGAAGAGCCACTGTCCGAGCGGTTCGTGCCCATGCATCCGGTCCTGCTGGGTCCAGAAGGTCAGCAGCTCGCCTTCGGTTTCCCTTGCTTCGATGCCGTCCATCATCCTGCTCCTCAGCGCCGCGTGTCGATTTCGGGCACGGCGGACATGCCGACCCGCATCCGGTCCATTCCCGGCTGGCCGGGATCGATCGCAATGCGCACCGGCAGGCGCTGCACGACCTTGGTGAAGTTGCCGGTCGCATTGGCCGGGGCGATGGCGCTGTAGCTGACATTGCTGGCCGCGCCGAGGCTGTCGACATGGCCGGTGAAGATCCGGCGCGGGATCGCGTCGACGGTCAGCGTCACCGGCTGCCCGGGCGCGACCCGTGCCAGCTGGGTCTCGCGGAAATTCGCGGTCACGTAGATCTGCCCGAGCGGCACGATCGCCATCGCCGTCGAACCCACCGTCACGTAATCGCCGACGCGCAGGCTCTGGCGGCCGACCGTGCCGGATACCGGCGCCATGATCGAGGCATGCTCCAGCGCCAGTTCGGCCGTTCCGAGCGCCGCCTCCGCCTGCTGCACGGCGGCCCCGGCCGCGTGCCGCTGTGCGGAATAGATGTCGAGCTGGCCCTGCGCGGCCTCGAGGTAGCCCGGATCGCGGCCGCCGGCCTCGGCCACGCCCGCCCAGAATTCCGGCGCCATGCGCAGGCTCTCGAACTGGAAGGCCTTCTTCGGGTTCCAGCGCTCCGGCACATGCGGGGCCAGTGCGCCGACGATGCCCCCCGAGCTGCCCGCGCCGATCCCGCCGGGGTCGATCACGCGCACCCTTGCGCCACGGCGCGCGCAGGCATAGGCGATGGACAAGCCGAAGATCCCGGCCCCGCGGACCGTGACGTCGATTCCGGACATGGATGGCACCTCCCGCGATTTCTGCCGGGCCGACCCTTAGGACATAAGATGAGCGATCACCAGCAGGCGGAGATCACCTGGCGCGACGGCGCCGTCCCGGTCTCGCGACGTTTCGACGACCCGTATTACTCCCTCGACAGCGGCTGGGACGAGACCGCCCATGTCTTCCTTGCCGGCAACGGCCTGCCCGCGCGGCTCCGCCCCGGATTCCAGGTCGCCGAGCTCGGCTTCGGCACCGGGCTGAACCTGCTGGCCTTCGTGGCGATGGCCGCCGAAGCCAAGCCCGCGGGTCCCGTCCGCTTCACCAGCTTCGAGCTCTTCCCGATGTCCGCAGACGACATGGTGCAGGCGCTGGCGCATTTTCCCGAGGCCGCCGCGCTGGCCGCGCCGATGATCGCCGCGCGCGAGCAGGACATGCGCGTCTGGACCATGGGCGAGGTCGAGGTGGAACTGATCCTCGGCGATGCGCGCCAGACCCTGCCCGCCTGGCAGGGACAGGCCGATGCCTGGTTCCTCGACGGCTTCGCCCCCGCGAAGAACCCCGAGCTCTGGGAACCGGCGCTGCTCTCGGAGGTCGCCCGCCACACCGCCCCGGGCGGCAGCTTCGCCACCTACACGGCGGCAGGCGCGGTCCGCGCCGCGCTCGGCGAGGCCGGTTTCGCGGTCGAGCGCATCCCCGGCTTCGGCCGCAAGCGGCACATGACGGTCGGAACCCTCGCATGAACCAGAACACCGCGCTCGGCATCATGATCATGATCGCCGCCTGCTTCGTCTTCTCGACGCAGGACGGGTTCTCGCGGCTCTTGGCGAGCCAGTACAGCGTGCTGATGATCGTGATGATCCGCTACTGGGCGCATGCCGCCTTCGTGCTGGCCCGTGCCGCGCGGCAGCCGGGCGGCATCCGCGCCGTCGCCCGCACGAAACAGCCGGGGCTGCAGATCCTGCGCAGCGTGGTGCTCAGCTCGGAAATCTGCCTCGCCATCGCCAGCTTTACCCTCGTCGGCCTCGTCACGCATACCGCGCTCTTCTCCGCCGGACCGCTCCTGGTCACCGCGCTGTCGGGACCGATCCTCGGCGAGAAGATCGGCTGGCGGCGCTGGACCGCGGTCGCGGTCGGCATGTGCGGCATCCTCGTCATCATCGGCCCGGGCAGCGAGATGTTCGGCCCGCTGGCGCTGATGCCGCTCGGCTCGGCCTTCCTCTTCGCGCTCTACGGGGTGATGAACCGCTACGTGGCGCGCCAGGACAACACCGATACCAGCTTCTTCTGGACCGGCATCACCGGCGCCGTCGTGATGACGCCGGTCGGGCTCTGGTTCTGGGAGCCGATGGATGCGCAGGGCTGGGCGGTGATGGCGGTGCTCTGCGTCACCGCGATCCTCGGCCACTGGCTCTATATCCGCTGCTACGAGGTGGCCGAAGCCAGCGCGATCCAGCCCTTCGCCTATTTCCACCTGCTCTTCGCCTCGATCGTCGGCATCGTGTTCTTCGCCGACCCGCTGGTGGCGCGGCAGGTGCTGGGGGCGGGCATCGTGGTCGCCGCGGGCATCTTCACCTGGTGGCGCGAACGCCAGCGCGCCGCCCTGCCCCGCCGCCTCTGAGCCCGGCTTCCGGGCAGCGCGCGCGCTCGGCCAGTTCCTGCGCGACCTGCGCCGCGACCGCACGGCCACGCGGGTCCGGTGCTTCGGCCAGGCGCTGGTGCTGGCGGCGGAGGTGCCGGAGAGCGCCGAGTGGATCTATTCCCATTTCGCCCATACCCCGACCTCGGTGGCGCGCTACGCCGCGATGATCCGCGGCCTGCCGCTGTCGATCTCGGCCCATGCCAAGGACATCTGGACCTCGCCGGACTGGGACCTGCGCGAGAAGCTCGGCGATGCCCGCTGGACGGTGACCTGCACGCGCTCGGGGCGGGACCATCTGGCCGCGCTTGCCCCCGGCGCGGCCGTCCATCTGCTCTATCACGGGCTCGACCTCGAGCGCTTCCCGCCCGCCGCCCCGGCCGTGCGCGACGGCGGCGGTCCGGTGCGGATCCTCGCCATCGGCCGCGCCGTGCCGAAGAAGGGCTTCGACACGATCCTGTCGGCGCTGGCACAGCTCCCGCCGGAACTGGACTGGACCTTCGAGCATGCCGGCGGCGGCGCCGGTCTCGACCGGCTGAAGAAGCATGCCGCGCGGCTTGGCCTCGGTGACCGCGTTCGCTGGCTCGGCCCGCTTGACCAGACCGCCATCCTGGCGCTCTACCGCCGCTCCGACATTTTCGTGATGGGCAGCCGCGCGCATTCGGACGGCGACCGCGACGGTCTGCCGAACGTGCTCGTCGAAGCGGCAAGCCAGGGCATGGCCTGCGTCGCGACCCGCTTCACGGCGATCCCCGAATTCATCGACGACGGCGGCAACGGACTGCTGGTGCCGCCGGAGGACTCCGAGGCCATGTCGGCGGCCATCGCGCGGCTGATCCGCGACCCCGGCCTGCGCCGCGAACTCGGCACCCGCGCGGCAGAAACCGTCCGCAGCCAGTATGACTTCCGCCCCGGCATCTCCCGCCTGGCCGGGCTCCTCGGCATCCCGGCCCCCGGCCAAGGCGCTGCGCGACGAGCGCCGCTGGGCCGAGGCGCGTGCCATGCCGGCCCATGAGGCGGTGTCGCAGCGCTACGACGGGCTGACCGGGATCGAGACCATGCTGACCCCCGACCAGATCGCCGATCTGGACGCGCGGATCGGCGGACCGAAGGGAGTGGCCTGATGGGCGGCGAATTCGTCATGCTGAGCCTGGCGCCGATCGTGATCGGCAGCCTCGCCGCGATCGCCTGCGCGCTGCCCGGAAATTTCCTGCTGCTCAGGCGCCAGGCGCTGATCGGCGATGCGATCAGCCATGTCGTGCTGCCGGGCATCGTGCTGGCCTTTCTCGTCACCGGGCAGGTCGCGACCCTGCCGATGATGCTGGGCGCCGGGGTGGCGGCGCTGGCGGCGGTGGCGACGATCGAGGCGATCCGCCGTCTCGGCCGGATCGAGCCCGGCGCGGCGATGGGCGTCACCTTCACCACTATGTTCGCGCTCGGCGTGCTGGTGCTGGAACGGACCGACACCTCGCAGGTCCATCTCGACGTGGAGCATGCGCTGATGGGCAATCTCGAGTCGCTGATCTGGCTCGACGGCATGGGCTGGCACTCGCTGCTCGATCCGGCGGCGCTGGCCGGGCTGCCGCCCGAGCTGGGGCGGCTGGCCGTGGTCACCCTGCTGATCGCGGCGGCGATCCGCATCTTCTGGCGGCCGCTGAAGATCGCGACCTTCGACGAGGGTTTTGCCGCCGAAGTCGGCGTGCCGGTGCGCGCGGTCGGGCTGGGGCTGGTGGTGCTCTCGGCGCTGGCTGCGGTCGCCGCCTTCGACGCGGTCGGCTCGATCATCGTGATCGCCATGTTCATCTGTCCGCCCGGCGCGGCGCGGCTGATGACCGACCGGCTCGAGCTGCAGGTTGCCTGGTCGGTGGTCTTCGCGGTCCTGTCTGCCGTGCTGGGCTATGTGCTGGCGGGCTACGGGCCGCTCTGGCTGGGCGGGACCGATGCGGTCAGCGCGGCGGGCATGATCGCCACGGTCTCAGGCATGCTGCTGGCCGCTGCCGCGCTCTTCGCCCCCGCCCGCAAGCGGACCAGCGAGCGGGCATCGAGCGCGCGGCCGCGGATCGCCGCGCCCGCGGCGTCGTCGAGCTTCGAGACGAGATGCCGGGCATAGTCCTTCGCCTCAGCCTCGGTGTCGCGGACGATGACATGGACGCGCAGCCCGTAATCCAGCGTCCGGCCGTGGCGCGCGGCCTCCTCGTGGACCGCCCGCATCCGCGCGGCGAGCTCCGCCTCGCGCTCGGGCCACATCAGGTAGACATCGCAATGTTCGCCGCAGAGCTCCAGCGCCTCGCGGGAATAGCCGCCGAAATAGAGCAGCGGCCCGCCGGTCTGGTAGGGCTTGGCCGGATCGGCGGAGAGGCCGCGGAACTGGTAGATCTCGCCCTCGTGGTCGATCTCGCCGCGGGTCCAGGCCTGCTTGAGGATCTGCACCACCTCGCGCGAGCGCTGGTAGCGATGGCGGCTGTCGGCGGTCTCGCCCGGGAAATCCGAGGAGATGACGTTGAGCGTCAGCCGCCCCTCCAGCATGTGGTCGAGCGTGGCGACGGTGCGCGCCAGCATGACAGGCTGCATCTCGCCGCAGCGGATCGCCGCCAGAAGGGCGATCTTCGAGGTGATCGGCGCGCAGCCGGCCACGAAGGAGAGCGTGTCCTGGCCGACCTGGTACGAGGACGGGCAGAGGATGTTGCCGAAGCCCTGCGCCTCGGCGGTCTTCACGATCTGCGAGCAATGCGCCCAGGAGGAGCGCAGATCGCCGTCCGGCACGCCGAGGAAGCGGTGGTCGTCCGAGCAGAGCGCTGCGAACCAGGACAGCTCGGCCGCGTCGGGATCGGCGGATGTGACGGGCACGACGGTCATCGTTTCCTCCCCGGTGGCGTCGGGTGCTTGCGTAGCAGCGGCGATGATGTAGATCAATGGTGCATCAATTCGGCAGCGGCGGAGGTCCGGGAGTGGCGGAGGCGCAGGGCGGAACCGGGGCGGCGCTGCCGCTCTACCTGCAGATCGCGGAGACGCTGGCCCGCGAGATCGCCGCGGGACGCCTGCCCGCGGGCGGCCGCCTGCGTCTCGGGTTCGGCGACCCGCATCCGGTCGCCGTCGAGCGTGCCCAGCGTGCTCCAGGCGCGCAGCGCCAGCACGATGGCGAAGGCGAAGAGGCCGAAGCCGATCACGATGGCGGTCAGCACCAGCGCCTGCGGCAGCGCATTGGCCACGCCCTCGGGCGGCGCATAGGCGTCCGGGGCGATCAGCGGCGGTGCGCCCAGCGTCAGCCGCCCCGAGACGAAGATCGCCAGATTGGCCGCGTTCGACAGGATCAGCAGGCCGAGGATGAAGCGCATCAGCTGGCCGCTCATCATCAGATAGGCGGACATCGCCGCGAGAAGCCCGGTGCAGACCGCGAAAAGGGTTTCCATCAGAGGGCCTCCTCGAGTTCGAAGACCATGGTCAGGATGGCGCCGAAGACCACGAGATAGACGCCGATGTCGAAGACCAGCACGCTGGAGAGCGGCAGCCCGTCCTCGGCGCCGCCGACGAAGAGCCAGAGCCCGGTCAGGAAGGCCTCGCCCGCCAGCCCGGCGCCGAGCCCGGCAAGGAGCGCGAGGCCGAGCCCGGCAATGGCGATGGTCTGGGGCTTCAGCCTGAGCGCGGCGCGCGCATCCGCCGTGCCGAAGGCAATGCCGTAGAGAATGAAGCCGGTCGCGCCGCAGAGCCCGCCGATGAAGCCGCCTCCGGGCTCGTTGTGGCCGCGCAGCAGCATGTAGACGGAAAACACCAGAAGCAGCCCCACGAGATAGCGCGACCCGGCCTTGAGGATGATCGAATTCACCTGTCCTCTCCTTTCCCGGTCCGGCCCGCGCGCAGCAGGGCGAAGGCCGACAGCGCCGCGATGGTCACCACGGCGATTTCGCCGAAAGTGTCGATGGCACGGAAATCCACCAGGATGACATTGACGATGTTGCGGCCATGCGCCTCCGGATAGCTCGCGGCGTTGAAATACGCGGTCAGCCGCGGATCGAAGGGCTGCGACAGCACGCCGAGCAGGATCAGCGTCACTGCGCCCCCCAGCGCCAGGGCGATCACGGCGCGCCCGGCATGGAAGCCCAGATGCCCCAGCTCCGGCAGGCGCAGCATGGCAAGCGCCACCATGACCACGACGAGCGTCTCGACCAGAAGCTGGGTGATCGCCACGTCAGGCGCGCTGAACACCAGGAAGATCAGCGACATGGCGATGCCGGTCACGCCGAGCCCGGCAATCGCGGTCATGCGCGAGCCGGTGAAGACGGCGACGGCGGCCCCGGCGACCAGCAGCGCGGCGATGGTCGGCAGCTCCCAGCCCAGCCCCTCGAGATTGGGCGCGGGCAGCGGCAGGCCGCGGGCGCCGAAGGACGGCGGCAGCTGCGAGGAGCACGGATGTCCCGGCTGGCAGGCTCTGCGGCCCGGACAGGAGCTGCCGGGCAGGCTCGGATCCGGAGGCCGGGGCCGGGTGGCCGCCATTCCCGCGCCGAAACCGGGAGCGCGCTGGCGACCTGGACCGGACGCTTTGCCGATCTTCGGCCTGGGACTGGCGAAAATCGGCATGTTCTGCAGGGAAGCCGGCCGCGGGACGGACGGCAGCGCCGTCGGCCATGCACCGCATGCCCGGCCGAACTTGGCCTGCGGCAGACGTGGGCATCATGTCCGGGCAGCCCCGGTCTCGGACGGCTCCCGCCTCTGCCGGCAGGATCCGGCCGGAGGCGTCCATATGGCTGGCCTTTCCGCTGGTTTGGTCTCCTTGGGCCGACATGGGGGCAGGATCAGGAGACCGGGCCGGTCCGAAGCTCATCGTGAGTGCGGATGCCCCCAATGCCGATTTCTCCGATCGCCATCATGCCCGCTTCTGCTTCTCCCGCATTTCCGGAGCACTGCTCCGGCCGTGTTGCCCCGCCCGCGGGGATCGGTCCCGCTCCCTGCGTCCGTCGCCAGCCGGGCCTCCCGATCCTGTCCGGATTGTCCCGGCGCAAGGGCCCTCCGAAGAGGCTGCCCGCCTCATCGCCGGTCCGGCATGGAGGTCACTGCCCCTTCCCGAGGGGGTTGAAATGCGCCTGTCGCTCGGATGCCCCGCCGGGAAGCTCCGCCATCGCGGGGAGATCGGGCCGGTCCGGTGAGCGGGCATGAAAACGGTCAAACCGCTCTTCGTGGCAGCCTTGTTTCGGACCGACCGGTCCCGCGCGCGGATCGGAGCCGAGGGGCTGCCGGACCTGGAGCGGGCGGCTCTGGAGGGGCGGGCAGCATTGAGCGGACTCCCGGCGCCATGCGACCGGGTCCGACACATCGTCCATGGCTCGGTCGGCAGTCATCCGGACTGTCCCCGCACCAGCAGACCATTGGGGCGGTGCCGAAGCGGCGGGGCGCCCGGTTGATCCAGCGATTGAACCGGGCGCCCGTTCAGCGCTTCCGTTCAGCGATCTCGGGCAGGAAGCTGGCGTGCGTCAGCTGTTTCAGGGGATGCCTGCCCGCGCATGGGACAAGGCGCAGGCGCGGCCTCCGCGGCAGCGGCACTGCGCAGGCAAAGAGCGCCGTCCCGCGCCGGGAAGCGGCTGATCCGCGGCACAGGGGCGTGACGGCGGAGGCCTTCGTCGCGGGCTGGCAGGCGCTCGACCGGCTGCGCGCCGCCTATCTGGAGGCGACCGCAGGCTTCGACGCGGTGCTGCTGCCGACGGCGCCGATCCTGCCGCCGGATGCCGCGCGGCTGGAAAGCGATGCCGATTATTTCCGTACCGAGAACCTGCTGGCGCTGCGCAACACCCGGATCGGCAACCTGATGGGGCTCTGCGCGCTGACGCTGCCGACCGGCACCGATTGCTGCGGGCTGATGCTGATGGCAGCTCCCGGACGCGAGGAGCGGCTGCTCAGGCTTGGCCAGGCGGCGGAGGCGGCGCTCGGCTGACGCGGTTTTCCGCAACTGGCTTGACCTTTCGTCAGTCTGGGTTAACCATTCGCCTTCATGCCGAAATCTTGCGCGAAGCCCGGTCCGCGGTCGGTCGCGGGCTGGACGCAAGGGGGGGCTTCCGGTATCGTCCCTGCCAGATACCGGGACGCCAGATCCCGGAAAGCTGAGGCAAAGATGCAGTATCCAGACCGGTTCTCCGATCTGCCCGCTTACGCTTTTCCGCGTCTGCGGGCTCTTCTCGACCATCACCAGCCCGGCGGGGCGCCCTTGTCGATGTCGATCGGCGAGCCGAAACATGCATTCCCGGACTGGGTGAGCGCGATCATCGCGGAAAATGCCGCGGGCTTCGGCAACTATCCGGCCAATGACGGCTCGCCCGCGCTCCTGTCGGCGATCGCGGACTGGGTGGAGCGGCGCTACGGCGTGGCCGTTGACGGCGCGACCCAGATCATGGCGCTGAACGGAAGCCGCGAGGGTCTCTACAACATCGCCATGGCGATCGCGCCGGAGGCGAAGAACGGGCAGAAGCCGGTCTTCCTGATGCCGAACCCGTTCTACCAGGCCTATGCCGTGGCGGCGATTTCGGTCGGGGCCGAGCCGATGATGATCCCGGCGACCCGCGAGACCGGCCATCTGCCCGATTATGCGGCGCTGCCTGCGGACGTGCTCGACCGGGTGACGCTGTGCTACATCTGTTCGCCCTCGAACCCGCAGGGCGCGGTGGCGGGCGAGGATTACTGGCGCGGGCTCCTGGCGCTGGCCGAGAAGCACGATTTCAAGATCGTCGCCGATGAATGCTATTCCGAGATCTACCGCGGCGCGCCGCCGCCCGGCATCCTTGCCGCGGCCGCCGCGACGGGCGCCGATCCGGAACGTGTCCTGGCGGTCCATTCGCTGTCCAAGCGCTCGAACCTGCCGGGGCTGCGCTCGGGCTGCGTGACCTCCGGGCCGGAAAACATCCGCCGCATCCGCCAGCTGCGCGCCTATGGCGGGGCGCCGCTGGCGAAGGTCACGGAAAACACGCTGCCGCGGCCCGGTTCCGAACTGAGCGCCACGGTATGGCCCAGAAGCGCGCAGGCGCGCTCGACGATGGCGAGGCCGAGCCCGACGCCTTCGGACAGCTCCGCGGCCTCGCTGCCGCGGTGGAATTCGCCGAAGACCGATTGCTGGTCCTCGGGCGCGATGCCGACGCCGGTATCCCAGACCTCGACCCGGACCGCGTCGCCCGCGCGGCGGGCGCCGACCAGGATGCGGCCCTTCGGCGTGTAGCGCACCGCGTTGGCGATCAGGTTCTGCAGGATGCGGCGCAGGTAGATCTGGTCCGAGGTCACCGTCGCCGTGCAGGGCACGATGGTCAGATCCAGCCCCTTGGCGCGGGCCATCGGCTCGAACTCGTCGGCCAGCGTGCCGAGCACCAGCCCGAGCGGCACCGGCGCCGGATCGACCGCCGCAAGCCCGGCGTCGAGCCGCGAGATGTCGAGCAGCGAGGCCAGGATGGTCTCGACGCTGACCAGCGCGTTGCGGGTCCGCTGCAGGGTCTCGCGCTGCTGGGCCGGCGTGGCGCCGCCTTCCTCCAGCGAGCTGAGGAACAGCTTGGCCGCCGACAAGGGCTGCAGCAGGTCATGGCTCGCCGCGGCGACGAAGCGGGATTTCGAGGAATTGGCGCGCTCGGCATCGGCGAGCGCGTGTTCCAGGTCGAGCGTCCGCTCGGCCACGCGCTGCTCCAGCGTCTCGTTGGCCTGCACCATGGCGCGGATCGCCTCGCGTTCCGAGGTCACGTCGGTGAAGCTGATCACGAAGCCGCGGTCGGGGGTCTCCTCGGCGAAGACGTCGAGGATGATCCGCTGGCCGCGCTGGATCTCGAAGGAGAGGGCGGGGCGCTCGGTGTCGCGGGCCACCCAGTCGCGCAGCGTGTCGGCATTGGCCGCGCCGGCGAACTGCACCCGCTCGCCGATCATGTCGAGCAGCCGCCCGAAGCGCGCGCCGACCGACAGCCGTCCGGCCGGGATCGCCAGGAGCGAACTCAGCCGCTGGTTCCAGCCGATCAGGTGGTGGTCGGCGTCGAAGATGCAGACGCCCTGGTTGACATGGTCCAGCGTCGCCCGGATCAGCCGCGCCTGATCGTCGAGCATCCGTTCGCGCTCGCGGCGCTCCAGCCGGATGATGTCGGTGATGTCGGTATGGATCATCACCGTGAAGCCGTCGGGCGTGCGCTGCTCGCTGACCTGCAGCCAGCGGTCCCAGATCAGGCGGACGTTGAAGACGACGTAATCCTCGCGGTGCTTGTCCTTGCGCTGGTCGCGCCATTCGCGCACCGTGACGTCCGGCGGCAGCACCAGGTGGCGGCTTTCGCTGACCATGTCGACATAGGCGTTGAACTGCAGCCCCGGCTCCATCCGGCCCTGGATGTCGGGCAGGTGCTGGCAGAAGCGCGAATTCCACATCACCAGCCGTTCCTCGGCATCGAAGAGCGCGAACCCCTCCTGGATCGCCTCGATGGCGTTCGACAGGTTGGCGCGGTCCTTCTGGGCGCGGATCGTGGCGTCGGTCAGCTGGGCATTGGCCTGGTTCAGCAGGTCGAGCGTGCGTTCCAGGTCGCGGGTGCGGTTGCGGACCTGCTCCTCGAGCATCACCGCGCGCTGGAAATGCGCATAGCCCGCATTCTGGTCGGAAAATCCCTGCTCGACGCGGCGCATCAGGACTTCGGCGATCTTCAGGAGCTTGTCGCGCTGGCGCTCGGTGCTGTCAGCGGGGTCGATCAGCCATTGGCTCATTGGTCTTCCGTCTCGGGCGGGTAGATGGCCGCCCCGGTCAGCGTCTGGTTGACATGGGTGGCGTGGAACTGTTCGCCATAGGTGTTGAAGCCGACCACGCCGTGGCGGGCCAGCACGCGGGAAAGCGCGCCGACTTCCTGGGTCTGCTCGGCCTCGATCCGGCGCAGCATGCAGTCGAAGCCGAGGATCGAGGCGGGCGCGCCGCCTTCGGCGAGCCGCCCCAGTTCGCGTTCCAGATGCGCGACGATCGGCTCGGGCCGGGCGAGGGTCAGAACCACGCCCTCGGCGATGGCGGAATGGAACACCAGGTGGCCGTCCTCGTTCACCCGCTGGATCGAGCGGACATGGTGGGTGTCGCCGATCCGGACCAGCAGCGGATGCGCGGCGAAGGTCATGGAATCGAGCTGCGCCGGATCCTTCTGCAGGATGCGGGCATATTCGCGGCCCGCGGGTTCCGCATTTATCTCGGTGACGAGGCGGCGGGCGGGATCGGCACCGGTGACGACCATCTGCGCCTCGGTCGGGCTGAGATGGTCGAGGGTGAAGACCTTGACCCGGCAGCGGGTCCTGACCAGCGTCACCACCGCCGCATCGGTCAGCAGCTCGCCCTCGTGCAGCACGAAGGCGCGGGTGAAGGCGACATCGTCCCCGGCCGAGCCGCCGAAGATCGGCACCGGCCCCATGGTCATCGCCAGCGCGCCCATCAGCATGTCCTCGGCGAGGGACAGCCCGTCGATCAGGGTGAAGGCGAATTCGGTCTGCCAGCCGGGCTCGCGGCGCTCCAGCTCGGCGCGGGCGCGCAGCACGCGGTAGCTCAGGTCGTGGTTGTCGACCTCGCGCAGGTTGCGCACCAAGATCGTGTCGCAGACGAACAGGCTGCGCGGGAAGCCGATCGCGACGATCTCGCGCGAGGCATAGCCCGCCCCGGTGATCTCGCCCGCCGTGGTGCAGCCGATCACGGTGATGCCGGGAAAGACCTCGGCTGCCTCGCGGGCCAGCCGCGGCACGTCGGCCAGCGGCGAGGCGAAGAGCACCAGGAAATCGCCCGCGGACAGGCCCAGCCGGCCGCGCAGGGTGCGCAGCGCGTCCGGGTCGTCGCAGGGGGTGTTGGCCGAGGCAAGGACCGGCGCCGCGCGGGCAAGCTTTCCTGCCAGGGTTGCGGTGTCTGCGGCTATTGCGGCTCTCCCTGGTGCAGCACATGGGCGAAGCGCGCCGATTGCGCAATCAGCACCGCCTGGGTGCGGCTCTGGACGCCGAGCTTGCGCATGATCGCGGTGACATGGGCCTTCACCGTGGTCTCTGCGATCGACAGGTCATAGGCGATCTGCTTGTTCAGCTTGCCCTCGCAGATCAGCTCGAGGATGCGCGCCTGCTGCTTGGTCAGGAGCGACAGCCGCTCCAGCGGAGCTTCGCCCGCATCGCTCTGGTCCGGCTCGATCGGCACGTAGCCCGGCGGCGTGAAGCGCTCGCCGTTCGCCAGCGCCTCGAAGGCGCGCTGGAACACGTCGCGCTGGCTGTGCTTCGGCACGAAGCCCGCGGCGCCGGCGCGCAGCGACGAGGCGATCATCCGGTTGTCGGCCATCGAGGACACGATCAGCACCGGGATGTCCTTCGCCGCCTTGCAGATCCGCACAAGTCCGTCGAGGCCGCGCACGTCCGGCAGGTTCAGGTCCAGCACCACCACATCGGGCAGATCGCCGGTTTCGAGCATCTCCAGCGCCGCCGACAGCCGTTCGGCGGTGCGGATATCGGTGATCGAGGTGCAGAGCCGCAGCGTCATGGTCAGCGCATCGCAGAACAGCGGATGGTCGTCCACGATCAGGGCGGTGCGCAGCTTCGGCGCGGAGGAGGAAGGCTGAGGACTGGTCATGCCCGTTTCTAGCACCGCCGGCTGCCGGGCACCAAGAAGATGCTTTCATGGGCGCTCTAGACATTGGTCGGATGCTGCTGCGCGACTGTGCGGCGCGCCGGAATTTTGCGCCGGAACGGCAACGTCCGCGTGTTTTTTCTTTTCATTGAATCTCTTGAATGCGTTAATCGGCACGAAGTTGCGAGATTTGTTGATGAATGCGTGATTGCTTCGCTGCGCCCTGAGGGGGCCGGGTCCTCTCCGGCCCTTGGCGGCGCCTGCGGAGCGGAGTTTGGCGGGGATGGCGATCCGGACGCGGCAGTCCGGACGGCTGCTGCGGCAGCGGGCGTGGAACGGAGTGGCGGATGAAGGATTTTTCGGCAGCAGAGCAGGTAGCGGCGCTCTCCGGAGCGTCGGAGGTCCATCCGGGGACCTATGGCGAAACCGACCGCTGGTGGGCGAATGCCCGGGCTGCGCTGCCCGTGAAATGCAAGTTCCTCGGCAACGAGGCCCGCTGGGCCGGCAGTTCGGTGCTCCAGCTGCAATGCGAATCCGGGATCATGGCGGACGGCCTGCTGCGCCGCGGCTGCTCCGTGACGGCGGTCGACACGCGCGCGGCGATGATCGATGCCGCGCGGGAGCGTTCGGCGGCGCATGGCTACCGCATCGCCTACCGCAAGGTGGCGAGGCTGTCTTCGCTGCCCTTCGGGGACGGGCATTTCGACATCGTGCTTTGCGACCATGTCTTCGACCGCGATCTCGACCTGCCGCCGCTGCTGGCGGAAATCCGGCGCGTGCTGCGCCCGCATGGCGTGCTGATGTTCTCCTGCACGCGGCCGGGTCCGGTCGCCGCGCTGCGTCTCGCGCTGATGCCCGGCCGTGCCGCGCCGGGCCTGCCGAAGCAGAGGCCATCGCCTCCTCGAGCGCCGCGGCCGCCGCCGGCAGCGGCAGAGCGGCGGCGGCAAGTCCGCCGAGGCCGAGCGCCAGCGTGTTGCGTCTGGTCAGTTCCATTCCATTCCTCCTCCGGCGCACGGGCGCCGTCACTCCTTGAGGGTCACCAGGTAGGCCACGACATCCTCGATCTGCGCCGCGGTCAGGATCGGCGGCAGCGCGCCTTCGGCAGCCTTGCCGGTATAGGCGTCGCCGGGACGCTCATAGGGGCCGGTCTTGTAGAAGGAGGGCATCATCGAGCCCTCGAAGGTGTGCTTGGCATCCGCCACGATGCCGCGCAGCTCTGCCTCGGCCCAGCGGCTGCCCGCGCCGTCGAGCGGCGGGCCGATATTGCCCTGGAAATCGGCGCTGAGCGAGGACACCTGGTGGCAGGCGACGCAATTGCCGAGCCCGCGGTCTGACATCACGGCTGCGCCGTCCTCGGGGTTGCCGGGGGCGCCGGTCAGCGAGGCCGCGACGGCGCCGTATTCGTCATAGCCGACGTCGCCCGGGGGCGTGTCCGCAAGTGCCCAGCTGCCCGCCAGCGCAACCGCCGCGGCCAGGGGAAAGACGGTCTGTCTCATGGATCTCCTCCCTATCCACGGACCGACGCTATACCGAACTGCGACATGTTGGCAATAGAATATTCATATCCGTGCATGTTTCTGCGGCTGCGAAGGCGTCACCGGGTCTGGCGGATCAGGTATTCCTGGAAAAGCTCGCCGCTGTCATAGCCATGCTCGAGCACCCATTGCATCAATGCCCTTGTCGTGCCCTTTGCGAAGGCGCCAGGCATGGCCACCGCTGCGGCTCCGGCCGCCGTCTCGCCCTCGGGCACCTCCTCTGGCAGGAAGATCAGGGTGGGCGTGAAGACGAGCCCCCAGCGCTTGACCATCTCCTTCTCGCCCATTGCGGTGCCGTCGAAATCGGTGACCTCGGTCTGGCCGAACATGTTGATCTGCACGACGAAGAAATGCTCGCGGATCAGCGCGTCGATCTCCGGGTCGGGGAAGACCTCCTCGTGCATCCGGGCGCAGTAGAGGCAGCCGCGCTGTTCGACGATCAGCATCAGCCGCTTGCCTTCGGCATTGGCCTCGCCGAGGTCTTCGCGCAGGTCCTTGAACGTGTCCTGCAGCCAGTCGGGCTTGTGCAGCCCGTCATCGCCGACAGGCACCTCGGCCATGGCGGGGATGGCCAGGACGGCGGCCAGGGTCGCGGCAATCAGGGTCTTCATGTCTGTCTCCCGTGCAATCAGGCGAGCGTGGCGCTCCAGTCGAAATTCTCGAGCAGCCACTGGCCGATCAGGTTGACCTGGCCGGTGGCGATCAGGATGGCAAAGACGATCAGCATCGCGCCCATCGCCTTCTCGACATGGCCGAAGGCGCGGCGGTGGCGCGCGACGAAGCCGAGGAAGGGCCGCGCGAAAAACGCGGCGAGCACGAAGGGCAGGGTCATGGCGAGCCCGTAGACCAGCAGCAGCGTGGCGCCGCGCGTCAGGTCGCCGGTGCCCGAGGCGACGAACAGGATGGCCGCCAGCGCAGGCCCGACGCAGGGCGTCCAGCCGAAGCCGAAGGCCAGCCCCATCACATAGGCGCCGAACATGCTCGAGGGATCGGTTCCGGCCTCGATCCGGGCTTCGCGGTAGAGGAAGGGCAGGCGGAGGATTCCGAGGAAATGCAGCCCGAAGACCGCCAGAACGCCCGCCGCCGCCCAGGACAGCGCGTCCTTCCACCGGATGAAGAGCGAGCCGAGCGCGGTGGCGCCGAGGCCGAGCAGCACGAAGATCGTCGTCACGCCGAGCGCGAAGGCGATGGCCGAGAAGACCAGCCGCCGCTGTGCGCCGGCGGCGATCGTCCCGGTGCCGCGCAGTTCCTGCATCGACAGCCCGGCCATGTAGCTCAGATAGAACGGCACCATCGGCAGGATGCAGGGCGACAGGAAAGACAGCAGGCCCGCCAGCGCGGCGCCGCCCAGGGTGATGTCGAACATGCCGGGGCCCTCCCCGGCCCGGCCCGGACCCCGGCGCTTGCCGCCGGAAGGTCGAGACATTATGATATTCATATATCCATCAGGAGTCGTCAATGGCCGCCCGCATCCCGTCCTTCGCGCTCGCCGCCTGCCTCGCCCTTGCCGCGTCGGCACCGGCACCGGCACCGGCGGCGGAGCTGGCCCTGCTCATGATCCGGCAGGACGGCTGCGGCTATTGCCTGCAATGGGACCGCGAGATCGGAGCGGTCTATCCGAAAACCGGCGAAGGCCGCACAGCGCCCTTGCGGGAAACCGATTTCCGTGGTCCCCTTCCGGAGGGCGTGTCGCTCGAGCGCCCCGCGGCCTTCACGCCGACCTTCATCCTGCTTGCGGACGGGGCGGAAATCGGCAGAATGGAAGGTTATCCCGGCGAAGCTTTCTTCTGGGGGCTTCTCGGCAAGATGATTGCGGAGACCGGTCATGAGTGATGCCATCGCAGCAAGGTTCGGCCGCTTCGCGCAACCGCGCGCGGAGGACGCCGCCATGACCCCGGACACGCCTGCCGCGCCGCCCGAACTGGCCGCGATCGTGGCCAGCGTCGAAGAGGCGGTGACCTTCCTCAAGGCGCTCGGCCATGAGGGGCGCCTGCTGATCCTGTGCCATCTGGCGGGCGGCGAGAAGAGCGTCACCCAGCTGGAAACGCTGCTGTCCAGCCGCCAGGCCGCTGTCAGCCAGCAGCTCGCGCGGCTGAGGATGGAGGGGCTGGTGCAGGCCCGCCGCGACGGCCAGCAGATCTACTATTCGATCCTCGACGAGAAGGTGCTTGCGGTGGCGGGGCTGCTCGATAGTCTGTTCGGCGGGACCGACGGCGCGGCAGGGGACGGCGCCGGGGCGGTCTGACCGCCGCTGGGAGGACGGCATGACGGACGCGATGCTGGCGGCCCTCGCAGGGCTCGCCGCCGGAGGCGTGCTGGGACTGGCCGCCAGATTCGGGAATTTCTGCACGCTCGGCGCGATCGAACACGCGCTCTACGGCTCGGACCGGCGGCGGCTCCGGCAATGGGGCATCGTGCTCGGCACCGCCATCCTCGCCACCCAGGCGGCGGGCTTCGCGGGCTGGGCGGATCTCGACGCCTCGATCTACCGCGCCATGGCCTGGAACCCGCTCGCCAGCATCTGCGGCGGGCTGCTCTTCGGCTATGGCATGGCGATGGCGGGGAATTGCGGCTTCGGCGCGCTGGCCCGCTTCGGCAGCGGCGACATGCGCTCGCTGGTGATCGTCGTGGTGACGGCGATCTCGGGCTTCGCGGCGCTTTCCGGACCGCTGGCGCCGCTGCGGCTGGCGCTCTTCCCGCAGGCGCAGGCCGAGACCCCCTCGGGCATCGCCATCAACCTGTCTTCGGCGACCGGCCTGCCGGAACCGCTGGCGGCGGCGCTGATCGGGCTGGCGCTCTTCGGCCGTAGCCGAGCGCCTCGGCCAGCGCCTCGACCGCGGCACGGGTGGCATTGCCGTTGAGCGCCACCGACAGCGGCCGGCCCGCCTGCCCGTCCTCGCTCGCCGAGACCCTGCCGATCTCGGTCCCGCCGAACAGCACTGCATCGCCCGAGAGCGCGATCTGGCCGCCCGGCACGATGCCCAGCAGGTCCTGGGCCATGTCATCGGGCGCCGCATAATCCGCGACATGGGCATTGCCGGTCAGCCGTTCGAGCCGCAGCTCGCCGCCGCCGAAGGTGCGGTATCGGGATCGCTCAGCGACAGGGCGGGCGCCAGCAGCACGAGCCCGGCATTCACCCCGGATTCCGCGAAGGCCGCATCCGACACGCCGGCCAGCACCGGCGGCGCCGAGAGAGGCGCCGCGCCGCCGGTCCCGAAGTCGCGGGCATAGACGCCGTAGCCGCTGCCGTCCTGGCCGTTCGAGGACCAGACCACGCGGAATCCGCCGCCGGGCAGCGCCGCGATCTCGGGTCCGTTCTGGGTGAGGCCCGAGGCCTCGTTCACCAGGAAGGGCCCGTCGATCCGGCTGCCGTCGCTGCCATAGAGCTGGCCCTGGATGGACTGGCCGTTGCCGCCCGGTTCGGACGCGGAGGCATCGTACCAGACCACCACGAAGCGGCCGTCCTCCAGCACCGCGACCTTCGGATCGGATTGCTGGCCCGCAGTCACGCCGTTGACCCGGAACTCGTCCCCGGCCGGGCTGCCGTCGCGGTTCATGATCCGCGCGAAGACGCCGTAGCCGCTGCCGTCATTGCCCGACTGGTCTTCCCAGACCGTGACGAAGCGGCCATCGGCGAAGGTCGCCACATCCGGGCGGTACTGCGATCCCGAGGTGGTGGCGTTGACCGCGATCTGCACGGTTTCCGGCGCGCCAGCCCCAGCTCCGCCGAGGGGCGCATGGACGCGGGCCCAGATGCTCCAGCCCGAACCGTCGCCCTGCCCGGCGGCGGCTGCGTTCGAGGTCCAGACCGTCACCGTGCCGCCATCGGCAAAACCCGCGATGCGCGGCAGGTACTGGTCGTTCTGGGTGTCCTGGCTGACCTGCTGCTCCGGCGAGATCCGGGTGCCGTCATTGGCAAAGCGCGCCATGTAGGTGCCGTAGCCGCTGCCGTCCTGGCCCGCGCTGGCCCAGGCCACGGCAAATCCGCCCGGGATCTGCACGAGGGCCGGATGCAGCTGGCTGCTGGCGGTCTCGGTATTGACCGTGAAGGCCTCGCCGGCAGGCTGGCCCGCCGCATCGAAGATCTGCGCCTGCACCGAGACGCCGCTGCCGTCCGATGCGGCATTGTCGTCGCGCCAGGCGATGACGAAGCCGCCGGTCTCGAGCCCGGCCGCCATCGGATTGTACTGGCTGCCCTCCGCAAGGGTGTTGACCTGGAACGCGCCGCCTGCCTTGGCGCCCGAGGCGTCGTAGCGCTGCGCGAAGACGCCGAAGCCGCCGTCGGGCGTGTCCTGCGAGACCGACCGCCAGGTCACCACCGTGCCGCCATCGGCCAGCCGGGCGACATGCGCCTCGTGCTGCTCCCCGGCGGTGAAGGCGTTGACCCGCTGTTCCGGCCCGGCGGCCGCGACGCTGCTGTCGGTGCCGGGCGCCCGGCTCGGCGGGCTGCGCATCGCCTGCGGCACGGGCGCAGTCGAGATCACCCTGGCGCAGCGTCCGGGCAAGCGGCCGATGGACGCCGCCGAATTGCTGCGCGGCTGGCAGCTGCCCGACCGCATGATCTGAACGCATGGCAGCCATGTACACAGGTAAGACGGGTTTTCACATTTGAGCGGGAGGTCTAGGCATGGGAGGGTCTGCAGAGAGTTCCCCATGTCCCCGATCACCGGCATCTTGCTGAAAATCGCCTCCGTCTTCCTGATGACGGCGATGTCCGCCCTCGTCAAATACGCCTCCGACACCGTGCCTCCCGGCGAGGCCGTGTTCTTCCGCTCGCTCTTCGCCTTCCCGCCGCTGCTGATCTGGCTGGCGATGCGCCGCGAACTGGCCGTCGGGCTGAAGACCGAGCGCCCGGTCGGCCATCTCTGGCGCGGCCTCGTGGGCGGCACGGCGATGGGGCTGATGTTCCTCGGCCTCAGCTTCCTGCCGCTGCCCGAGGTGACGGCGATCTTCTATGCCACGCCGATCTTCGTGACGATCTTCGCGGCGATGTTCCTCGGCGAGCCGGTGCGGGTGTTCCGCGTGATCACCGTGCTGACCGGGCTTGCCGGCGTGCTGGTCGTGATGCAGCCGCGGCTGACCGCGCTCAACGGCGGCGGCGATCTGGGCATGGCCTTCGGCGCGCTTGCGGTCTTCACCGCCACGGTCTTCGCCGCGCTGGCGCAGATCACCGTGCGCCACCTGACCAAGACCGAGCACATCGCGGCAATCGTGTTCTATTTCACCGCCACCACCACGGCGCTGTCGCTGCTGACCCTGCCCTTCGGCTGGGTGATGCCCGAAGGTCCGGTGCTCTGGGCGCTGATCGGCGCGGGACTTCTCGGCGGCGCCGGGCAGATCCTGCTGACCGCCAGCTACCGCCATGCCGATGCCGCGGTGATCGCGAGCTTCGAATTCATCTCCATCGTGCTGGCGATCATCGTCGGCTATGTCGCTTTCTCGGACATCCCGACGACGCAGATGATCATCGGCGCGGTCCTGGTGGTGATCTCGGGCCTGGCGCTGGCTTGGCGCGAACACCGGCTGAAGATCGCCCAGGCCAAGGTGAAGCTGGTCCGCTAGCCCGGCCGTCCTGCGGCTCCGGGGCGCTCCCGCCCGTCATCGGACGGCCCGCTGCGCGGGCCGCCTCTTCCCGTTGGGCCGGGCCGCGCCCGCTTCGGCCTGTGCCGCCCAGAGCGCCGCATAGCGCCCGCCCGCTGCCAGCAGCTCGCCGTGGCGGCCCTGCTCCACCACGCGCCCTGCCTCCAGCACCAGGATGCGGTCGGCATCGACCACCGTCGAGAGCCGGTGCGCGATGGTCAGCACCGTGCGCCCGCGTCCCATCGCCTTCAGCGCCCCCTGGATGTCGCGTTCCGTCTGCGTGTCGAGCGCGCTGGTCGCCTCGTCGAGAAGCACGATCGGCGGGTTCTTCAGGATGGTCCGGGCGATCCCCACGCGCTGCTTCTCGCCCCCCGACAGCCGGAGCCCACGTTCGCCCACCTGCGTGGCATAGCCCTCGGGCAGACCGGCAACGAAAGCGCCGAGCTGGGCTGCCTCGGCCGCCGCCTCGATCTCGGCCCGCGTCGCATCGGGACGCCCATAGGCGATGTTGTAGAGCAGCGTGTCGTTGAACAGCACAGTGTCCTGCGGCACCACGCCGATCTGCGCATGCAGGCTGTCCTGCGTCACGTCGCGGACATCCTGCCCGTCGATCGCCACCCGCCCGCCGGTCACGTCGTAGAACCGGAACAGCAGCCGCCCGATGGTGCTTTTCCCCGCGCCCGAGGGCCCGACCAGCGCCACGGTCTCGCCCGGCGCGGCGGCGAAGCTCAGCCCGTGCAGGATCGGCCGCGCCGGGTCATAGCCGAAGTCCACCCCCTCGAAGCGGACCTCCCCCGCGGGCACGCGCAGCGCAGGCGCCCCCGGCTTGTCGGCCACTTCCGGCGGCTGGTCGAGCATGTGGAACATCGCCCCCATGTCGACGAAGCTCTGGCGGATGTCGCGATAGACGCTGCCGAGGAAGTTCAGCGGCTGGATCACCTGGATCATGTAGGCATTGACCATGACGAAATCGCCGACGGTCAGCGCCCCGCGCTCCACGCCCAGCGCCGCCATGACCATCACCGCGACGAGCCCGGCAGTGATCAGGAAGGACTGGCCGAAATTCAGCGCCGAAAGCGAATAGGAGGATTTCACCGCGGCGCCGATATAGGCCTCCATCGCGCGGTCATAGCGGTCCGCCTCGCGGGCCTCGGCGCCGAAATACTTCACTGTCTCGAAATTCAGCAGGCTGTCGATCGCCTTCTGGTTCGCATCCTGGTCCTGCGCGTTCATCTCGCGCCGGAGCCCCAGCCGCCATTGCGTGACGCGGAAGGTGAAGGCCATGTAGGCCGCCAGCGTGGCCGCCACCGCCACCAGATACCAGACATCGAACATCGTCACGAGCACGGCGCAGATCAGCGACAGCTCCAGCACCAAGGGCCCGATCGAGAACAGCATGAAGCGCAGCAGGAACTCGATGCCCTTGACGCCGCGCTCCATGACGCGGCTCAGCCCGCCGGTCTTGCGGGTGATGTGGTAGCGCAGGCTCATCCGGTGGATATGCGAAAACGTCTCCACCGCCACCTCGCGCAGCGCCTGCTGGCCGACCCGCACGAAGATCACGTCGCGAAGCTGCTGGAACCCCACCGTCATCAGCCGCGCCATGCCATAGGCGACGGTCAGCCCGACGGCGCCCAGCGCCAGGGTGGAGACGCCCTCGCCCGAAAGCCGGTCGACCGCCGCCTTGTAGAGCAGCGGCGTCCCCACGCCCACGAGCTTTGCGGCGACGAGGCAAAGCACTGCCAGCACCACCCGCAGGCGGAAGCCGGGGCGGTCCCTGGGCCAGAGATAGGGGCCGACCCGAGCGAAGATCGCGCGCGGGGAAGCTTCGGCGGCGGGTTCGGCAGCATCGGCAGGAAGGGCGGCGGCGCCACGGGCGGCGGGGAAGGACGAGGATCTCAAGGCTGGCTCCGGCGGACTGGCCCGGCGACGCTAGACCGCCCGGCCGGTCTTGGGCCCGCGCGATGACGGCCCGCTGGCCGACCGCGTCAGCCCGCGCACCGGGCGGCTGGCCCGCGCGCTGCAGAACCATTTCGAAGGGCTGATCCTGTTCGCCGTCGCCGTCACTGCCGTGACGCTCTCGGATAGCGGCACCGCACTGACCGCCGCCTGCGGCTGGATCTACCTCGCGGCGCGGATTCTCTATGTCCCGGCCTACTATTTCGGCCTTGTACCGTGGCGTTCCTGCATCTGGTCGGCGGGATGGGCGGCCACGGTTGTCATGCTGCTGGCCGTGCTCTTTTGACATCTGTAAACCCGGTGGCGTCTGCTGCTTGTAGACATTAGTATACCGAAACGCCACGCCCCAATGTTTCGCCAGGAGGAAAGAATGGCAGACTATGATGTGATCGTGATCGGCGCCGGCCCCGGCGGCTATGTGTGTGCGATCCGCTGCGCCCAGCTGGGCCTGAAGACCGCCTGCGTCGAAGGCCGCGAGACCCTCGGCGGCACCTGCCTCAACATCGGCTGCATCCCCTCCAAGGCCCTGCTCCATGCGTCGCACGAAGTGCACGAGATGCACGAGAACTTCGCCAAGATGGGCATCAAGACCGGCGAGGCCGAAATCGACTGGCCGCAGATGAAGGCCTACAAGGACGACGTGATCAAGTCGAACACCGGCGGCATCGAGTTCCTGTTCAAGAAGAACAAGATCGACTGGCTGAAAGGCTGGGGCTCGATCCCGAAGGCGGGCGAAGTGCAGGTCGGCGACAAGACCTACACCGCCAAGAACATCATCATCGCCTCCGGCTCCGTGCCCGCCTCGCTGCCGGGCGTCGAGGTCGACGAGAAGACCGTGGTGACCTCGACCGGCGCGCTGGAACTGGCCGAACTGCCGAAGAAGATGGTCGTCATCGGCGCCGGCGTGATCGGTCTCGAGATGGGTTCGGTCTATGCCCGTCTCGGCGCGGAAGTGACCGTGATCGAATATCTCGACGCGATCACCCCCGGCGCGGATGCCGAAGTCGCCCGCCAGTTCCAGAAGCTGCTGTCGAAGCAGGGCTTCAACTTCGTGCTGGGCGCCGCCGTGCAGTCGGCCACCCCGAAGGAGGGCGGCGCGACCGTCACCTACAAGCTGAAGAAGGATGACAGCGAGCACACGGTCGAGGCCGATGTCGTGCTGGTCGCCACCGGCCGCAAGCCCTTCACCGACGGGCTGGGCCTGGCCGAGATCGGCGTCGAGATGACCAAGCGCGGCCAGGTCGCCACCGACGCGCATTGGCAGACCTCGGTGCCGGGCATCTATGCCATCGGCGACGCGATCGAGGGCCCGATGCTGGCGCACAAGGCCGAGGACGAGGGCATGGCCGTCGCCGAGGTGATCGCGGGCAAGCATGGCCACGTGAATTACGACGTCATCCCGGGCGTGATCTACACTTGGCCGGAGGTCGCTTCGGTCGGAAAGACCGAGGAAGCGCTGAAGGAAGAGGGCAAGGCCTACAAGGTCGGCAAGTTCTCCTTCATGGGCAATGGCCGCTCCAAGGCCGTCTTCGCCTCCGACGGCTTCGTCAAGATGCTGGTCGACAAGGAAACCGACCGGATCCTGGGCTGCCACATCATCGGCCCGTCGGCAGGCGAGCTGATCCACGAGATCTGCGTCGGCATGGAATTCGGCGCCGCGGCCCAGGACATCGCCCTGACCTGCCATGCGCACCCGACCTTCTCCGAAGCCGTGCGCGAAGCCGCGCTGGCCTGCGGCGACGGCCCGATCCACTCCTGATCGGGGCCGCATCCCGGAAACGCGAACGCCCGCCGGAAGGCGGGCGTTTTCGTTTCTGCCGGAGGCCCCCTCACCCCGGCCCTCTCCCCGGCGGGGAGACGCCGAGCTCGGCGGCGATGTCACGGCGCAGCGCGGCCTCGTCCTGCGGGCCGGTCCCGCGCTCGACATAGGCAGTCAGCACGTGGCCGCGCAGCGGGTCCGGCCGGGTTGCCACCGCCGACAGGCGCGGAGACAGATGCCCGGCGAGGAACCGTTCCAGTGCTTCGGGATGGACGTTGCGGTCGGCAATGGTCACCATCCGGTCGCGTCGCCCGGCCAGGTGGAGATGGCTCTGTGCATCGAGCCGGCCGAGTTCGCCCACCGTCAGGAAGGCGCCGTCGCGGCGGGTCGCCGGACTGTCGCCCTCGGCGTATCCCTCGAAGAGATAAGGGCTTTTGACCCAGACCTCGCCGACGCCATCCGCGGGGTTCCGGATCTCGAGCGTCACCCCGGGATAGGGGCGGCCGACCGAGCCGGGCGGCGTCCCGGCATCGGCAAGCGTGATGAAGCTGGTTTCGGAGGCGCCGTAGAATTCATGCAGCGCCGCCTCCGGGAACAGGGCTGCCGCCGAGGCCCTGGCCGCGGCATCGAGGCTGCCGCCGCCGCAGAGCACCAGGCGGACCGAGCGGACCGGCGGCCCCGACAGGAGGCGCAGCTGCGTCGGGGTCGCATAGATCACGCTGGCCCTGCCCTCCTGCAGCCGGGCTGTCTGGGCGGCGGGACGGAGGCCGTGCAGGAGATGGACGTCCAGCCCGCAATGCAGCCCTTCCATCAGCCCGTAGAGCGCCAGAGAGTGGCTCAGCGCGCCGAGCACGGCGATGCCGTCGCCGGGGGCGAAGCCGAAGAGCGCCCGGTTGACCTCGAAGCTCGCCTGCCAGGAGGCCAGGCTGCGGCGGATGACCTTCGGGCTGCCGCTGCTGCCCGAGGTGGCGCATTCGATCGCCCCGGTTCCCGCGGCCGGGCTGACCCAGGGCGCCGCGGCCTGCATCCGGAAGGCCGCGGCGCTCGAGGAGGCGATGGCCGCCTTCACCGGGGGCGCCGACGTCGCCGAGGGCGGCGGAATCACGCTGACCGCGCCGGAAATCGCCGAGAACGGCAACACCGTGCCGATCGCGGTCTCCGCGCCCGGCGCCGCCTCGATCTCGCTCTTCGCGGCCGGGAACCCCTCGCCCGAAGTCTGCACCTTCAGCTTCGGCCCTGCCGCCGGATCGCAATCGGCCTCGACCCGCATCCGCCTGGCCAAGACCCAGGACGTGGTGGCGGTGGCGAAGATGGCCGATGGCAGCTTCGTGAAGACCAGCGCGACCGTGAAGGTCACCATCGGCGGCTGCGGCGGCTGAACGGAGGAGAACAGGACCATGGAAGGCGTCAAACCCCGCGTGAAAGTCCCGAAGACGGCCTCGGCCGGCGAAGTGGTGACGATCAAGACCCTGATCTCGCACCCGATGGAATCCGGCCAGCGCAAGGACAAGGACGGAAACCTCATCCCGCGCCAGATCATCAACCGCTTCACCTGCGAATTCGCCGGCGAGCTGGTGATCGACGTGGCCATCGACCCCTCGGTGGCGACCAATCCCTATTTCGAGTTCGACGCCAAGGTCGGGCAGACGGGGGAATTCAAGTTCACCTGGACCGACGATGACGGCTCTGTCTACGAGGACACCCAGAGCATTACCGTCGCGTGACAGGCAGGGCCGTCCGCGGGGAGGCGGACGGCTCCACCCAAGGGAGGAGCACAACATGAAGATGCATCGCCTGAGCCTCGCCGTCCTGGCGATCGGCCTTGCGGGCGCGGCCCTTGCCGATCCGGATCTGGAGGCCGTGCTGGTCATCAACGGAGAGGAAACCCTGGCGACCCGCGCCCCGGCCCCGGACCACCTGGACGGCGCGCTGCCGGAGCTGCTGTCCGGCTGGCTCTACCGCGACCCGGCGACCCGCGCGATGGAGATGGACGATTTCGACAATCCCGGCATGATCGCCGCCGATGCCGGGCTGGAGCTCTGGGACCAGGTCGACGGCAGCGAGGGCAAGGCCTGCGCCTCCTGCCACGAGGACATCTCCTCGATGAAGGGCGTGCGCGCCTCGATGCCCAAGGTGAATGCCGGCGGCACGCTGTGGAGCATGGAGGACTACGTCAATTCCTGCCGCACCGAACGGATGGGCGCCGAGGCCTGGGGCTGGACCTCCGAGCCGATGAAGGCGATGACCGTCGCGCTGTCGGTGCAGTCGCGAGGCATGCCGGTCAATGTCGCGATCGACGGGCCCGCCGCCCCGTATTGGGAGCAGGGCAAGGAGATGTACTACACCCGCTACGGCCAGCTGGAGCTCTCCTGCGCGAATTGCCACGAGGACAACAACGGCAACTACATCCGCGCCGACCATCTCAGCCAGGGCCAGATCAGCGGGTTCCCGACCTACCGGCTGAAACAGGCGGGGATCATCCCGATCCACAACCGCTTCAAGGGCTGCATCCGCGACACCCGCGCCGAGACCTTCAAGGAAGGCTCGGACGAGTTCCGCGCGCTGGAACTTTACGTCGCCTCGCGCGGCCAGGGCCTCGCCGTCGAAGGCGTCGCCGTCCGGCCCTAGGCCCTGTCCGGCACCGGCCTCCGAGCCGGTGCCTCCCCCTCCCCTGCAAACACGGAGTATTGCCATGATCTCGCGCCGCGAGTTCATCCAGGCGGGCTTTGCCGCCTCCGCCCTGCTCGGCGCGTCCGGCCATGGACGCTGGGGCCGCCTCGCCGCCCAGCAGGCGCTGAGCCAGGACCAGCTGCTGCAATTCGACGATTTCGGCAATGTCACGCTGATCCATGTCACTGACATCCATGCCCAGACGAAGCCCGTCTGGTTCCGCGAACCTTCGGTCAATCTCGGCGTCGGCGACGCCAGGGGCCGCCCGCCGCATCTGACCGGCAAGGCGTTCCTCGACCATTTCGGCATCGCGCCGGGCAGCGCCGACGCCTATGCAATGAGCTCGGACGATTTCGCCGCGCTCGCCCGCGGCTACGGCAAGATGGGCGGGCTCGACCGGGTGGCGACCGTCGTCAAGGCGATCCGCGCCGCCCGCCCCGGGGCCATCCTGCTCGATGGCGGCGATACCTGGCACGGCAGCTGGACCTCGCTCAGGACCCGCGGCCAGGACATGGTCGACGCGATGAACCTCCTGGGCGTCGAGGCGATGACCAGCCACTGGGAATGGACCTACGGCTCCGAGCGCGTCAACGAGATCGTCGCCGCCCTGCCCTTCCCCTTCCTCGGCGCCAACATCTTCGACGCGGAATGGGACGAGCCCGCCTTCGACGCCTTCGCGATGTTCGAGCGCGGCGGCGCGCAGGTCGCGGTGATCGGCCAGGCCTTCCCCTACATGCCGATCGCCAATCCGGGCTGGATGTTCCCGGAATACTCCTTCGGCATCCGCCAGGAACGCATGCAGGAGATCGTCGACGAGGCCCGCGCTGCCGGGGCGGACCTGGTCGTCTGCCTCAGCCATAACGGCTTCGATACCGACCACAAGATGGCCGCGCAGGTCTCGGGCATCGACGTGATCCTGTCGGGCCATACCCATGACGCCATCCCCGAGCCGGTGCTGGTCGGCCAGACCATCATCATCGCCAGCGGCTCGAACGGCAAGTTCGTCTCGCGCGTCGATCTCGACATCCGCGACGGGCAGATGATGGGCTACCGCCACAAGCTGATCCCGGTCTTCTCGGACGTGATCACGCCCGACGCGGAGATGGCTGCTCTGATCGACAGCCACCGCGCGCCCTACCAGGCCGAGATGTCCGAAGTGCTGGGCACCGCCGAAAGCCTGCTCTACCGCCGCGGCAATTTCAACGGCACCTGGGACGACGTGATCTGCGACGCGGTCCGCGCCGAGCGCGACGTGCAGATCGCGCTCAGCCCCGGCGTGCGCTGGGGACCGACTCTGCTCCCGGGCGATCCGATCACCTTCGAGGATCTGCTGAACGCCACCGCCATGACCTATGGCGAATGCTACCGCACCGAGATGACCGGCGCGCAGCTCCGGCTCATCATGGAGGACGTGGCCGACAACATCTTCAACACCGACCCCTATTACCAGCAGGGCGGCGACATGGTGAGGGTCGGCGGGCTCTCCTACGCGATCGACGTCTCGGCGCCGATCGGCAGCCGGATCAGCCGGCTGGCGCTGGCCGATACCGGCGAGGCACTGGACGCGGCCAAGACCTACACGGTCGGCGGCTGGGCCAGCGTCAACCAGGATACCGAAGGCCCGCAGATCTGGGACGTGGTCGCGGATCACATCCGCAAGCTCGGCACCGTCAGGCGCGAGCTTTCCGACACCGTCACCGTCACCGGCACCTGAAAGGAGGCAAGCGATGAGCAAGACCGACAAGACCCACGATCCCGCCCGCCGCGCTTTCCTCGGCGCCGCCGCCGCCTCGGGCGCGGCACTGGCCGGCCATCGCCGCCGCCGACGGCACCGGCATCGAGGTGGCGCGCCAGCGCCGTGCGGATTTCGGCGATGCCGCCGCAGGCTCCGCCCTGAGCCAAGCCGAGGCCGCGCTGCTGCGGCCGAAGCTGGTCTGGGCCAATGCGGCGATCTTCCTCTTGGTCCTGGCCACGCTGATCAGCGGCATCCTGCCCGCCGCCTATGTCTTCATGATCGGGCTGTCGGTGCTGATGGTGGTGAACTATCCGCAGGTCGACATCCAGATGGACCGGATCCGCGCCCATGCCAGCTCGGCACTGACCATGGGGGCGATCATCCTCGCGGCAGGCAGCTTCCTCGGCATCATGGACGGCAGCGGCATGCTGCGGTCGATGGCGGGCGCGCTGGTCTCGGCCCTTCCCGAAAGCGCGGTGCCGGTGCTGCATCTGCTGCTGGGGCTCGTCGCGCTGCCGATCGAGCTGGTGCTGTCCACCGACGCCTATTATTTCGGCCTGCTGCCGGTTGTGCTGGAAATCACGACCCCGGCGGGCGTGCCGGCGGCCGCAACGGTGCATGCGCTGGTGATCGGCAATATCGTCGGCACCTTCATCAGCCCGTTTTCGCCTGCCATGTGGCTGGCCATCGGCCTGGCACGTGCCGAGATCGGGCGCCATATCCGCGGATCGATCCTGGTCATGTGGGCCTATTCGCTGGTCCTGCTGGCAGCCGGCGCCCTGTTCGGACTGTTCTGAAAAGGCAGCGCCCCCCGGCGGCGCGCCTTGGTCCGGCATGGCCGGCACCTTGGGCGCGCTGCCTCTCCCCCAAGGGGAGCAATGGCGGCCCTCGCCGCTCCGGGTTTCCGGCAGCCGATCTGAGAAAGGCGCCAGCGCCGGTTCGCAGGGAAGCGGGTGCCGCCGGACAGCGCCGCCTTGGCCTCCCGGCGGATGCACGATCCGGGGCGGCGAAACGCCCCGGTCTTCGCCGGGCAGGCCCCTCCAATTGGTTCGTCCCGCAGTCCGGAGTTTCGGGACTGTCTGCCGGAGCGGCAGGGGCGCCGGAGCCGGCCGGCGCGGAGTCGGCAGGCGCTGCCGCCGGCGGAGTGTCCAGCTGGGCCATCTGCAGGCCGTCGAGGCTGTCGGTCGGGCGGGACGGGGACTGGTCCATGTTTGGCTCCGGGCTTTCCGCAAGGCAACAGGCCCGGCGGGACCGGGGCGCTGCGAAGCGGCTGGAAATAAGGGGAGCGCGGCGGACTGGCGTCGACGGATCGGTGGGCTGGCGGAGGCGCTTTGGCGCGAAGCTATGAAACTTGACCAAATGTGTCAAGTAATCGGGCTGCGATGCAGCATCCTGCCGGATCAGAGATAGCCGGCGCTGCGGAAGCTCAGCTCGGTCGATTTTCCGATGATCAGATGGTCATGCAGCACGATGCCGAGCGCATCGGCGGCATGCATGATCTTCATGGTCATCGAGATGTCCGATTCCGAGGGCGTCGGGTCGCCAGAGGGATGATTATGCACCAGAATCAGGGCGGAGGCGTTCAGTTCCAGCCCGCGCTTGACCACTTCGCGGGGATAGACCGGGACATAGTCCACGGTGCCGCGCGCCTGCTCCTCGTCGGCGATCAGCACGTTCTTGCGGTCGAGATAGAGCACGCGGAATTGCTCTGTCTCCAGATGCGACATGGTCGTGTGGCAATAGTCGAGCAGCGCGTCCCAGGAACTGACGACATGGCGCTTCATCACTTTCGCGCGCGCCAGCCGGTGGCTCACCGCCTCGACGATCTTCAGCTCGACCACCACAGCCTCGCCGACGCCACGCACCTGCATCAGCCGTTCCTTCGGCGCGGTCAGCACCCGGGCGAAATCGCCGAACGTGTCGAGCAGCCGCCGCGCGACCGGTTTCACGTCGCAGCGCGGAATGGCGCGGAACAGGATCAGCTCCAGCATCTCGTAATCCGGCATCGCCTGCGCCCCGCCTTCCATGAAACGCTGCCGCAGCCGCTGGCGGTGGTCCTTGATGTAGGAAGGGAGCGCCTTCGCGCGGGAGCCGGTGACGAACAGCTCCTGCCCCTCGAAGAGGGGAAGCATCGGTTCGCGGAATTCGGGCGGCTCTTTCATGCCTCCGGAATGGCGCGGACTCGCTGAATTTTAAGTTAATCGGACGTAACCGGGGGGCGGGAAGCCGGGAATACCCGGCCTCCCTTGGGCGTCTCAGCCCTTCATGCTGTCCCAGAAGCTCTTGACCGAGTCGAAGAAGCTGTTGGCCTGCGGGTTGTTGTCCTCGCTGAGCCGTTCGAACTCCTTCAGCAGGTCCTTCTGCTTGGAGGTCAGGTTGACCGGGGTCTCGACCACCATCTCGATGAACATGTCGCCGGCATTGCCGCCGCGCAGGGCGGGCATGCCCTTGCCGCGCAGGCGCATCTGGCGGCCCGACTGGCTGCCGGCCGGGACCTTCACCCGCGAGCGGCCGCCGTCGATGGTCGGCACCTCGATGTCGCCGCCGAGCGCGGCCGCGGTCATCGACACCGGCACGCGGCAGAACAGGTTCGTGCCTTCGCGCTGGAACAGCGGATGGTCGGTGACCTCGATGAAGATGTAGAGGTCGCCGGTCGGACCGCCGCGCAGCCCGGCCTCGCCTTCGCCGGCAAGCCGGATGCGGGTCCCGGTTTCCACCCCGGCAGGGATGTTGACCGACAGCGCCTTCTCTTTCTCCACCCGGCCCTGGCCGTGGCAGGTGCCGCAGGGGTTCTTGATGATCTGGCCGACGCCGCCGCAGCTCGGGCAGGAGCGTTCGACGGTGAAGAAACCCTGCTGGGCGCGGACCTTGCCCATGCCGTTGCAGGTCGGGCAGTTGACCGGTTCGGCGCCGCCTTCGGCCCCGGTGCCGTTGCAGACGCCGCAAGGGACGGCCGTCGGAACGCTGATGGTCTTCTGCATGCCCTTGAAGGCATCTTCCAGCGTGACCCGCAGGTTGTAGCGCAGGTCGGCGCCGCGCACCGCGCGCTGGCGGCGTCCGCCGCCCTGGCCGCGCTGGCCGCCCATGAAGTCGCCGAACAGGTCGTCGAAGACGTCGGAGAAGGCCGAGGCGAAATCGCCGTTGCCCGGGCCGGCTCCGCCGCCGGGACGTCCGCCGCCGCCCATGCCGCCTTCGAAGGCCGCGTGGCCGAAGCGGTCATAGGCTGCCTTCTTGTCGGCATCCTTCAGGACCTCGTAGGCCTCGTTCGCTTCCTTGAACTTGGCTTCGGAGTCGGGGTTGTCGGCATTGCGGTCGGGGTGATGTTCCTTGGCCTTCTTGCGGTAGGCCTTCTTGATCTCGTCTGCCGAGGCCCCCCGGGATACCCCCAGCACGTCGTAATAGTCTCGTTTCGCCATGGGCTGCTATCCCTCTCGAAAACGCACGGAACCGGCCCGGCGGGCCGGACCGGTTCCAGGAAAGAAGGACGCGGCTTAGGAGCGCTTGTCCTCGCCGAGATCCTCGAAATCGGCATCGACGATGTCGTCATCCGCACCGTCGCGCTTCGCTTCGGAGGCATCCGGATCGAAGTCCGCGTCGCCGTCCTTGCCGCCATCGGCCTGCTGCGACTTGTAGATCGCTTCGCCGAGCTTCATCGAGGCTTCGGTGACGTTCTGGATGCCCGAGCGGATCTTGGACGCGTCGCCCGAGCCCATCACGTCTTCCAGAGCGGAGATCGCCAGCTCGATCGCTTCGACGGTGGTCGGGTCGACCTTGTCGGAATGCTCTTCGAGCGAGCGCTTGGTGGAGTGGATCAGGCTTTCGGCCTGGTTCGTGGCTTCCACCAGATCCTTGCGCTCCTTGTCGGCCTCGGCATTCGCCTCGGCGTCGCGGACCATCTGTTCGATCTCGTCATCCGAGAGGCCGCCCGAGGCCTGGATGGTGATCTTCTGCTCCTTGCCGGTGCCCTTGTCCTTGGCGGTCACGTGCACGATGCCGTTGGCGTCGATGTCGAAGATGACCTCGATCTGCGGCATGCCGCGCGGCGCCGGCGGGATGTTCTCCAGGTTGAACTGGCCCAGCAGCTTGTTGTCGGCCGCCATTTCCCGCTCGCCCTGGAAGACCCGGATCGTCACCGCGTTCTGGTTGTCTTCGGCGGTGGAGAAGATCTGGGACTTCTTGGTCGGGATCGTGGTGTTGCGGTCGATCAGGCGGGTGAAGACGCCGCCCAGGGTCTCGATGCCCAGCGACAGCGGAGTCACGTCGAGCAGAACCACGTCCTTCACGTCGCCCTGCAGCACGCCTGCCTGGATCGCGGCGCCCATGGCGACGACTTCATCCGGGTTGACGCCCTTGTGCGGCTCCTTGCCGAAGAACTTGGTCACTTCCTCGATGACCTTCGGCATGCGGGTCATGCCGCCGACGAGAACGACCTCGTCGATGTCCGAGGTGGAGAGCCCGGCATCCTTGAGGGCGGCTGCGCAGGGCTTCATCGACGCCTTGATCAGGTCGCTCACCAGCGACTCCAGCTTGGCACGGGTCAGCTTCATGACCATGTGCAGCGGCTGGCCGCCATTCGGCGACATCGAGATGAACGGCTGGTTGATCTCGGTCTGCTGGCTGGAGGAGAGCTCGATCTTGGCCTTTTCGGCGGCTTCCTTCAGGCGCTGCAGCGCCATCTTGTCCTTGGTCAGGTCGACCGAGTGCTCTTTCTTGAACTCGTCGGCCAGGTACTGGACGATCCGCATGTCGAAGTCTTCGCCGCCGAGGAAGGTGTCCCCGTTGGTCGATTTCACTTCGAACAGGCCGTCGTCGATCTCCAGGATGGTGACGTCGAAGGTGCCGCCGCCGAGGTCATAGACCGCGATGGTGCGCGACTCTTTCTTGTCGAGGCCATAGGCCAGCGCGGCCGCGGTCGGCTCGTTGATGATCCGCAGGACCTCGAGGCCGGCGATCTTGCCCGCGTCCTTGGTGGCCTGGCGCTGTGCGTCGTTGAAATAGGCCGGAACGGTGATGACCGCCTGGGTCACCTGCTCGCCGAGATACGACTCGGCGGTTTCCTTCATCTTCTGCAGGATGAAGGCGGAAATCTGGGAGGGCGAATACTTTTCGCCGCGTGCCTCGACCCATGCGTCGCCATTGCCGCTGTCGACGATGGAGTAGGGGACGATGTTCTTGTCCTTGGTCACTTCCGCGTCGGTGACGCGGCGGCCGATCAGGCGCTTGACCGCGAAGATGGTCGCTTCGGGGTTCGTGACCGCCTGGCGCTTGGCCGGCTGGCCGACGAGACGTTCGTTGTCGGTGAATGCGACGATCGAGGGGGTGGTGCGCGCGCCTTCCGCGTTTTCGATCACGCGGGCAGCGGAGCCGTCCATGATGGCCACGCAGGAGTTGGTGGTCCCCAGGTCGATGCCGATGACTTTAGCCATGCTGTCTTACCTCTTCTCTGGCGATGTGCGGGGCTGGCCCGTCAAGGCGCCGATCCCCGATCCCTGATAGCTTTGCCCTTCAGTCACGGAACCGTGCATCGGGGCTGACTGACCGGTATATAGGGAGGTGTCCCTGACGCTGCAAGCGATCTGCCATGCAGGATTCTTCATTGCCGGCCGCGCCGCAGGGACGGGTTCGCGGTCCGGCCGGCCAGAGCGGGAGGAGGGCCATGTCCGACCTGTTTTCCGGTGCGCCGCTCGATCTGGGGGGCGTGGCGGTGTTTCCCGGGGCGGTGCCGCCCGAAGGGCAGGCCGCGATCCTCAAGGAGGTCCGGGCGGTCGTCGCGGCGGCGCCGCTGGTGCGGCCGGTGACGCGTCAGGTCGCTCCGGCGCCGGCCGGGGCGGGCGAGCGGCGCGCGCCCATCTTCTCGAGGGTCTCGGCATCGACCAGCCGGGTGATCAGCGGATGCAGGCGCAGCTCGCCCTCCTTGGCCACCTTGCGGAAATTGCCGATCACCGTGGCCGTCGTCGCCGGATCGGGCGCCACCACGTCCAGAAGCCAGTTGATCTTGCCGCTGGTCCAGTCGGCGGGCTTCAGCCGCACCGGAAAGACGCCGTTGGCGATCTGCTCGCGGATCGCGGCATCGACCTCCCCGGAGACGCTGGCCCAGATCGCGAAGCCCGCCATGTCCTGGCCCGGCGCAGGCTCCGCCCCGGCATAGGCGACGGCGATCCGGTCCTGCAGCATCGGGTCGAGCACCAGGTGCTGCAGGTCGCCGAGCATCTGCGAGCGGTAGCGCGGCAGCATCATCATCGCCATCGTCACCTTGCCGAAATTCTCGCGCAGCGCGGTGCGCAGCCCCGAAATCCGGCGCAGGGTCTCGGGGTCGATGCCGTCCGGCGCTCCGCTGCCGCCCTGGTCCGTCGCGTCGCTCATTCTCCGGCCTCCCGTCCTGCCTGCGGTGCCTGCCGCACCGCGCCTTTCCGGCCGCGGCCGGTTCCGGTCCTCAGGGAACGGGGACAGGCCCGGCCTGTCAAGCGCCGCGCGCCTCCGTCACGCCGCGCGGCATGGAATACCGGGATTGGCAGCGCCGGGGGCCGCTTCCGCGGAAATGGAAAGTTGCCGCAGCGTGAATGTGTAGTTAACAATGACGTGAACACGTTCGGAGAACGCCAGTTCCGGCCTGCGGGGAGGCAGGGCGCGCCATCGCGGCGGGGCCGTCCCGCCGTGCTCGGGACCGTGCCGGATTGCCTGCCCGGGCGGCCGGGAGCATGGCCCGCAGGGAAGGACATTCCGCCATGGCGCTGACGAGGGATCTGTATCTCGCGATCCTGTCGCTGGATGTCTACAACCGCGACTATGACGACGTGGTCCGGCTGGCGGAGAGCGACCGGATCGGCGAGGCGGGCATCCTCGGCCTCGGCGGGATCGACCCGGATGGCAGCCTCTATGCCGCCTGGCAGGACGAGGGCTTCTACGCGATTGCCTATGACACCAGCGGCATCGCGGCGGTCGGCGGGGACCTGATCCTGTCCTTCCGCGGCACCAACCCGAATTTCTGGAACCCCGAGACCGGCGGCGTGCCGATCCTGCGCGATGCCTGGAACGGCTGGACCGCGGCGCTGGGGCTGTCGGGCACGGACAGCGGCCAGATGGTGCTGGCGCTGGATTTCTACGGCGAGATCCTCGCGGCCGAGGGCACCGACCCGGCGCGGGCCGGCACGGCGGGCCATTCGCTGGGCGGCGGGCTCGGCGGCTTCGTGGCCGCCGTCTACGGCATGGATGCGGTGATCTTCGACCACATGCCCTATGAATCCGCCGCCGCGGATCTCTACCAGCTGGCGCTGCAGGACCAGGCGGTGCGCGACCGGTTCTTCCTCGGCACGATGCCGCCCGCGGTCGATGCCTCCGGGGTGGAGGCGCTGGCCACCACGGGCGAGTTCCTGTCGGCGGTGCGCCTGCTCCTCGGCAGCCCCTATGACACGATCGACAGCAATGGCGGGTTCCGCGATCCGCTGGTGCTGCATTCCATGGCGCTGCTGACCGCGCTGATCTGGGCGCGCGACAACGGCCGGACCGACTGGGTGCCGGTCGGCACCGCGCTCTGGGACGCGTTCTTCGATGCCGAGATCGCGGCGACCATTCCCGGGATCGGCGCCACGGTCGGCACGCTCGGCTCCGAGGCGCAGTCGATGCAGTCGGCCATCGCCTATTCGGCGCTCGATGCCGGGGAGCGGCCCTTCGGCGACACGGCGATCTGGGCGATGTTCGGCGATGCGGGCGAGCTGGGAACGGTGATGGCCGGGGAGCCGGCCGATGTCTATTCCGACCTGCTGAGCTTCGAGCTGACGCTCGGGCTGCTCGGGCCGGGCCTGACCTGGAAGACCGTGACCGAAACGCTGGCGGATTTCGCGGTGCAATATGCCGGGGCGCTGGCGATCGGCGATGTCGAAGAGAACGATGTCGCGCGGCAGGGCGTTCTGGCGCTGAACCCCGAGGAGACGATCCTGACCTTCGACGGCTCCGAGATGCTGTGGAAGGACCAGCTCGGCCTCGGCACGCGGCTCGAGCCGGTCAATATCGACAACTTCCGCGATGCCGTCTTCGCCCAGGCCGACGAGACTTGGCTCGATACGCTTTTGCGCTGGACCGGGATCTCCAGCCTCGAGGATCTGGCGCGGATCGGCTGGCAGGCGGGCTCGGCCGATGTCTTCGACCGGTTCCATCTGCGCAGCCGCAACGACGCCACCTATTTCCTGCTGCCCGAACGGCCCTTCGGTCCGGCCGAGGGCGGGGTCGACGTGTTCATCGGCAACGCGGAGAGCGAGACGGTGATCGGCACCACCGGCGACGACCTGCTCATGGGCGGCGGCGGCGAGGACGACCTGGAGGGCGGCGCGGGCGACGATGTCGTGATCGGCGGCATGGGCGACGACACGATCGCGGCCGGGGCGGGGCGCAACGTGGTGATCGGCGGCGACGGCGCGGACGAGGCGCGCTATGACGGGCCCCAGGGCGCGAAGATCGAGCTGACCATTTCCCCCGACATTTCGGCCGAGGGCTTCGGCATCCTCGACCAGCTCACCGTGCAGCTGCGCATGGCCGGCACCGACGGCATGGGCAACGCGGTCGAGGACATCGTCTTCGGCACCGAGACGGTCAGCTTCGGCGACGGGGCGGACGAACTCTCCGTCGGCAAGGAAAGCTGGCTCGACCTCTTCCGCGAGCCGGTGGCCATCGATCTCGGCGCGGCGCCGGAGGAAGGCGACACGATCCGCTTCGACCCGCGCGAGCTGTCGCTCTTCGGCAGCCAGGGCGTGTTCTACCATAACGGCAGCGTGCAGATCGCAGCGCCGGGACTGGAATACGCCTATCTGGCGACGAATTTCCTCGGCATCGGCCAGCCGCTGGCGGTGGCGGCGCTGCTCCTGGCCGAGGATCTGGCGGTGCCCGACGACAAGGTGACCTTCACCGGGGTCGAGAATGTCGAGCTGACCGATTTCTCCGACCGCTTCGTTCTGAACAGCTTCGACGAGGGCACCCATTCCGGCAGCGGAGACATCCGCGCCAAGGGCGGCAGCGACGTCATCTGGATCAGTTCGGTCGCACCGGGCGACCTGCGCGTCGATGCCGGCGAGGGCAACGACATCGTCATCGTCACCGGCGGCGAGGCGGTGAAGACCGCCGGCGGGCCGGGCCGCGACCTGATCATAAACACCAGCTATGGCGGCGAACTCTACGGCGACACCTTCACCGGCTACACCGAGGCCGGCGGCGGCATCACCAGCTTCCCCGACAATGATGGCGGCGCGAATGCCGACCATTTCTGGTTCGCGCCGAACACCACGATCTACGACCCGCAGAAGAACGACATCCTCAGCTTCTATGGCGTGCCGCTGACCGGGGGCGATGCTTCGGGCACTTCGGTGTCCTTCCTGCTCGGCGCCGCGACCGGCAGCAAGGACGTGATGGATGCCGTCGCCAACGGCTTCACCTATTTCGCGCTGGTCACCACCGCCTCGGTCGGCGGGCTGGCGCGGACCTTCTTCGACACCTGGCTGCCGAACATCGTCTATATCGCGGCGAAGGACCCCGAGAGCGGCGCGACCGTGCTGACGCTGGCCAACATGACCGATCTCCTGTTCCGCATCGCCACCGGGCAGTCGGTGGCCAGCTCGGTGGATCTCGGCGACGGCAATGTCGATTTCATCGGCTTCCAGACGGTGCGCGACTACAGCTTCGTCAGCACCGACACCTTCGACGGCCCCTGGTGGGAGGACCTGGGCGGGATCAAGAGCTATGCGGCCAGCCTTGTGGACGATGTCGGCGATTTCGGGATGCTGTTCAATTTCCCGAACGTCTTTTCGACGATCATGGGCGGGATCGGCGCGGTGGCCGAGCAGGTGATCAAGGCCTCGCCGGTCGCGAATTTCCTGTTCACCGCCTATGACGCGCTGATGCTGGCGGATGCCGCGCATTGGCTGGCCGGCGCCGCGGTGCGCTATGCCAAGGCCAGCCTCTGGGCGGCGGGGGCCGATCCGCTGGTGATCGATCTCGACGGCGACGGCATCGAGACCGTCGCGGCCGAGGCCGGCTCGGTGTATTTCGACCTCGACCGCGATCTCTTCGCCGAGTTGACCGGCTGGCTCGACGGCGATGACGGCTTCCTCGTGCAGGATCTGAACGACAACGGCCGGATCGACGACATTTCCGAGATGTTCGGCTCGCAATTCGAGGGCGGCTACGGCGAGCTCGGCGCGCATGATCTGGCCGAAAACGGCGGCAACGGCGACGGAAAGATCACCGCGGCGGATCTGGTCTGGGGCAGCCTGCAGGTCTGGCGCGACCTCGATGCCGATGGCCGGACGGATGCGGGCGAGCTCTTCTCGCTGGACGAACTCGGCATCGTCTCGATCGACCTCGGTGCCGCGCCCCTGGACATCACGACGCCGCAGGGCGCCGACCTTCTGGCGACCGGCATGGTGGCGCTGGAAAGCGGCGAGGAGCGCCGCATGTTCGAGGCGATCTTCGAGAGCTTCGAGACCTATACCCGCTATGCCGGGGAGTCGGGCCTTGCGGCCTGGCAGCAGGACGGGCTGGTCGAAAGCCGCGGCTACGGCTCGATGACCGATCTCCCGGTCGCCGCCGCCAACGATATCGAGCTGGGGCTGATCCTCGCCGAGACGGCCGCGTCGATGACCGAGCCCGACTACCTGAAGCTGCGCGAACAGGTCGGCCCGGTGCTGAGCTACTGGGGCCAGACGATGGAGACCACGCGGGAGCTGATCCCGGTGCTCCTGGCGACGGATGCCGACGGCAAGGTAACGCTGGCCGATCGCGGCATCTATGCCGAGGATGCCGCGGGCGGCTATTGGACGCTCGCGAGCGGCGATCCGATCCGCGATGCCACCGGCACGGTCATCGCCCGCCCGGCGCTGGAAGACCTGCTGGCGCAGGCCACCGCCGAGGGGCAGCACTGGCAGCTGGAACAGGCCTGGTCGCCGGCCTCGCGCGGGCAGGAGGTGCAGTTCCGCGAGAACGCGCCCTATCTTATGCGGCTCGTCGAGGGCCGCGCGGTGATCGACGATTACGGCGTGCAGAACGCGGACGGCAGCTGGCGGCTGGCCTCGGGCCGCGCCGTCACCGATGCCGCCGGCAACCTGATCGCCGCGCCCGCCGTCGCGGACATCCTCGCGCTGGCGAAGGATGCGGGCCAGGAATGGCGCGTCGAGAACATCTCCTGGAACCCCCATGCCGCCATCGAGGTGGAGACCATCGGCGTCCGCGTCACCGACGGCATCCCGGTCGACTACACCGTCGAGGTCACTGACCGCGACGGGTCCTTCTTCGTCTGGGCGCGCAATCTCGACCGCGCGCTGGAGCTGCAGTTCAAGACCGGCGATAGCCGCGAGTTCAACCTGCGCAACTATGCCGTCGATTTCGCGACGCTCGACGAGGTGGGTTCCTCCGACGACAGCACCTACCGCGTCGAGCTGCTGACCCCGGGCCAGTTCCATTTCGCCACCAGCCTCGCCGGGATCGAGTTCCACGAGGAGATGCTCTCCGCGACGCTCGACAGCGATACCGGGCTGATCGACTACCGCACGGTCGAGGGCGGCAGCTACACCGCGTCGGAGGCGCAGTACGTCTCGGTCATCGAGCCGATGATCGAGCTGGTCGGCCTGTCGATGCAGCAATACGTGCTGATCAGCCGCCGCATCGCGGTGCGGCTCGCGCTTCAGGACGGGCTCGCGGATTTCGCGCAGGGCATCGAATACGATGCCGAAACCGACCTCTACCGCCCGACCACCGACCGCGAGCTGGCGCCGATGTTCGAGGCGATCTTCGCGGGCGCTCCGGGCAGCAACGAGAACGACGCGGTCTATGACTACCTGCAGCAGTGGCAGGCGGTGATGGCGGCGATCTATCCGGACTACCGCCCGGCGGACAAGGACTACTTCTTCGACGCGACCGTCGGGCTCGACCAGCCCTTCGTGCTGCAGATGCTGGTCGCCGCCTACGAGAATGTCGGGATCGACCTCGACCTGCCGGCCATCGCCAATGCCTTCGCCATCGACGAGACCCGGCTTGTCCGGCATGCGCCCGGAGACACCGAAGTGCGCGGCCATGACGGGGTGAACTTCTTCTACCTCACCGGCGGCGACCAGTCGGTGATCGGCAGCTTCGAGGCCGGTGCCGAGGTCTTCGAACAGGGCACGCAGGTCGATGTCTATGTCGTCGGGCGCGATGCCGGGGACGACGACATCCTCGACCGCGACCTCGGCGACCATGACCAGCTCCGCTTCGCCCATCTGCGTTCGGACGAGGTCCGCGCGGTGCGCGACGGCGAGGACCTGATCCTCTGGTACAATGACGGCGCCAATTTCCTGCGGCTGACCGACCAGTTCCTCGGCGAGTTGAACCCGATCCTCAATGACGGCACGCGGCTTCAGACCGGGGTGGAGGAGATCGTCTTCGCCGACGGCGTTGTCTGGGACCGCTACCGCATGTCCTTCGCGGTAGTGGATTTCGACCGCGCCGCCGAGGACGAGGCGGACGCCTACTACGGCTCGGGCTCGGGCGACATCCTGTTCGGCGGCAAGGGCAACGATTATCTCTCGGGCGGGGTCGGCGGCGACACCTACATCATCGAGGAAGGCGACGGCAGCGACGTCATCGACGATCTGGGCGGCTTCTCCTTCGGCCCGGTCAAGGCCGGAATGGACTTCCTGATGTTCCGCGGCGACATCACCCAGGACCGGATCCGGCTGACCCGCGACGGGGCGAGCACGAACCTGGTGATCTCGATCCTCGATGCCGACGGCGCGCCCACCGGCCAGAAGGTCGAGCTGGTCGGCCAGTTCGGCGGGCTGCGGCTCAATCTCGGCGCCTTCTCCGAGGCGATCGGCGCCGATGACGGGCTCGATTTCGTCGCCCCGAACCTGATCGAGAAGATCATCTTCGAGAAGGGCACGGTGCTCGATTTCGAAACCATCGTCGACGAGGTGATCGCCAATGCCAGGACCGAGGGCGACGACGCGATCTACGGCGTGCTGAACGACAACACGCTCGACGGCGGCGCGGGGGACGACTACCTGACCGGCGGCTCGGGCTTCGACACCTATCTCTACGGCCGCGGCTACGGCAGCGACGTGGTGCTCGACCTCGATTACGCCTCCTCGCTCTTCGGCCCGAAGGACGACCTTCTGCGCTTCGGCGACGACCTGCGCTGGACCGATATCGAATTCCTGCGCGACGGCGACAGCGACACGCTCAGGCTGCGCGTGGCGGGGACCGAGGACGAGGTCATCCTCGACGATTTCCTCTACGAGATCCTGCTGGTCGGCTACGTCAACCTGATCGAGGAGATCGAATTCGGCGACGGCACGGTCTGGGACTACCTGAAGCTGCTGCAGCACTATGTCGACATCGCCAGGACCGATGGCGACGACGAGATCTACGGCTTCGAGACCATCGCCGACCGGATCGACGGCGGTGCGGGCAATGACCGGCTGGAGGGCCAGAGCGCGGGCGACACCTATGTCTTCGGCCCGGGCTACGGGTCCGACACGGTAATGGACACCGCCGGCAACGACCGGATCGAGTTCATGGGCGTCACCCTGGACCAGATCGGCGTGTCGCGCACGGCGCTCGACCTGATCTTCTCGATCGAGGGCACCGGCGACCGCATCGTACTGGAGAACCAGTATGTCCGTGCGGGCCAGCAGCGCTTTGCCGTCGAGACCTTCCAGTTCGACGACCGCAGCCTGAGCTTCACCGATTTCAACCCCGAGGACGTGGATCTCGTCGGCGACGACAGCGCCGAAACCATCCTGGGTTCGGATTTCGGCGAGACCATCGACGGGCGCGGCGGCGACGACACGCTGATCGGCGCCGATGGCGGCGACACCTACCTGTTCGACGTGGGCTATGGCGAGGACGTGATCATCGACACCCGCGTGCAGGCCGCCTGGGGCGACCGCAAGGGCGTCGTGGTCCCCGTGGATGACGTGGTGAAGTTCGGCACCGGCATCACCCGCGACAATGTCGTCTTCACCAAGGACGGCGACGATCTGGTGATCTCTGTCGCCGAGCGGCCGGACACGCTGCGCATCCGCAACCAGTTCCGCGACCTCGACAACGGGGTGGAGCGGTTCGAGTTCTCCGACGCCTCCTTCCTGCTGATCTCGGATGTCGAGGAACTCCTGCAGATCGAAGGCGGCAACCGCGGCGACAACGTGATCGAGGGCAACCCCGCGGGGCCGAACACGCTTGACGGGCGGCAGGGCGACGACACGCTGAAGGGCGGCACGGCGGCGGATACCTATGCGTTCGGCGCGGATTACGATTTCGACCGGATCGCGGAGGCCGCGGACGCCGACGGCGTGATCGACCGGGTGCAGTTCGGCGCTTCGGTCACCCGCGACATGCTCCGGGTGACCCGGACCGGCACCGATCTGGTGATCGATCTCGGCAACGGCTCGGACGTGCTGACCATCGCCGACGGGCTGGGGACGCACCGGGTGGAGGAATTCCGCTTCGCCGACGGCACCGTTCTGACGCTCGACGGGATCATCGACCGGATGCTCGAAGGCGGCGCCGACGACGAACAGCTCGACGGGCTCGATGCGCGTGCCGACACGATCGCGGGCGGCGGCGGCTCGGATGCGCTCAGGGGCTTCGGCGGCGACGACACCTACCGCTTCGGCTATGGCGGCGGCAGCGACAGCATCGAGGACAGCGCAGGCTTCGACCGGCTGGTCTTCGGCACCGGCGTGACGGCGGACACCGTCAGCTTCGAGGAGATCGGCGGCGACCTGCTGATCCGTCTCGCCGCCACCGGCGAGCGCATCGCGGTGATCGGCGGCTACCGCGCCGACGTGGTCGACCTCTTCGTCTTCGAGGACGGCACCGAACTCGGCATCGCCGAACTGCGGGCGCAGATCCGCGGCACCCGTTCGACCGAGGGGCAGGACATCCTCGACAGCGCGGGCTATGTCGCGGGCATGCCGATGCTGCCGGGCGCGGGCCATGACCTGATCCGCCTGGGCGAGGGCGGCCGCGCCGAGATCCGCGCCGGAAACGGCATCGACCGGGTGGAAACCGCGCGCGGCGCCTCTGCGGTCCTGAGCCTCGCAGACATGTCGAGCCGCGACACCGTGGTGCGCCGCGCGGGCGCCCTCAGCGACGACCTGATCCTCGCCTTCCCCGATGGCGGGCAGGTGGTTCTGGCGGGCGTCCTGGGCAATGCGGGCGTTCCCGCGATCCTCTTCGGCGACGGCATCGCCTGGGATAAATCCGACCTGATCCAGGCGGCCATCGAGGCGCAGCAGAGCGCGCTCGGCGACGTGGTGCGCGGCAGCGACAGCGACGACACGATCGAAGGCGGCGCGGGCGACGACCTGCTGGCCGGGGCACGCGGCAACGACCTCTACCTCTTCGCGCGCGGCGACGGGCAGGACGTGATCGAGGACGAGCAGGGCCGCGACCGGCTGGAGATCACCGGCTACCGCCCGGACGAATTGCGCATCGAGCGTCTCGCGGAGGGGCGCAACGACCTGCTGCTGACCTTCGAGGGCAGCGAGGACGCCCTGATCCTGCGCAATGCCGCCATCGAGGAGCTGGCCTTCAGCGACGGCACCACGTTCAGCCGCGACGCGCTTCTCGATCTGGTCAATGGCTCGGGCTCCGAGGGCGACGACCTGCTGACCGGCACGCCGCTTTCCGAGATCTACCGGCCCGGGCTCGGCAATGACGTGATCCTCGATGCGCGCGGCGGCGACATCTACGAATTCTCGCGCGGCGACGGCCAGGACCGGATCGAGGCCGGCGGCGCCTCGGACGGGCTCGGCACGGTGCTCTTCGGTGCCGGGATCGCGCTCGAGGACGTGGCGGCGAAGCGCGATGCCGGGGGCAACATCATCCTGACGATCGCGGGGGGCGACGACCGGCTGACCCTGATCGACCCGCCGTCGGATGCGGACGGCGTCGTCGGCACGCTGCTCTTCGCCGACGGGCGCAGCCTGGATGCCGTTGGATGGGGCATCCACCGCATCAGGTCAGGCCGCCGGTCCGTCTTCACGCGGTCTCCAGCTTTCACGGGGCGTGAGCGATCGAACGCCATGGTTCGGGAGAGATCGCGAACGCGGGCGCCATCACGATGCCGTCGTGCCCCATCCCGGCCAGCTGCCGGTGGAGCCCGTGGCCGCAGGGCCCGGCGCCATGGCGGAACCGAAGATGCCGGCCTTCGCCGCCCAGCCTCCCGGCCAGTTGGCGGACCGCCTCCGCCCGGTTCGGGACCGTGCCCCGGTGGCGGACCTCGCCGCCCGTCCTCCCGCCGCAGCGGCCACCGCGATCGCCGCCTTGCGGACATCCAGCCCGATGAAGAGGCCGGCCTGCACTTGGTCTCTCCCCCGTTCCCGAGGCTCGGCGCCAGCCCCTCTGGCGCATCCCTCGAAGGAGAATGCCGCGGGAGAGGCCGCCGGCCCAGCCGCCCGCCCCGCGATCATGGGGCCAAACATGCGGTCAGCGACGACATGCGCCTGTCAGAGGGACGGCAAGCCGCGGCCTCGGGAAAGCGTCTGGTTCGATCCGTCGATGCAGCGGGACGCGGTGCCGTCCGGGCGTCGCGGCCGCCAGCAGGCGGACAGCGACGCGGCGATCCAGGTCTGCCTGATCCTCAAGGTCCTCAGGTCCTCCACGAGATGCCGCTCCGCCAAGGCGAGCAAGAGAGGCGCCATCGGTTCGAGCCCGCTGGCGAACGGCTTCGTGGTAAGCCTACCTGTCCGGGCCCGGCTGCTCCGTTCCTGGTGAGCTTGACCTGGGAGTTGCCTTGCTCTCGGGGAAAAGGAACCACGTCCAGCAGGCAGCCCTGCGGCCAGTTCACCGCCGAGGTCAGGGAGAAGGCCGTCGTGTGCCTGCCCGAACCTGGTGCCACGCAGACGAGCGTCGCGCGCGAGTTCGGCGTGACGCCGCAGCAGTTGCAAGATCGGCGGCCCGAACTCCCCCGCCGCGGACTCAGGCGAGGCGATCCGGCGCCGGCAGGCCGGGGCCGCCGGCCCGGCAGATCGCCCGAGACCCAGGCCCTGCCCGGCAACATCAACCGCACGCTCAGCGAGGCCGGCACGCTGCTCGGCTCCGACGGGATGCAGGCGCTGCCGGGCGAGCTGGCGGCCGCCGTGGGCAGCCTGCGCGAGGTGATCGACCAGGTGAACAATTCCGAAGGCGTGGCCTCGCTGGTTTCGGCGCTGGAGCGGCTCGACGCGATCACCGCCTCGATCGAGGGCACCGCCGAGGGCCTGCCCGCGCTGCGCGACCAGATCTCCGATCTGGTGGCCAAGGCCGACACCCTGCCGGTCGAGGAGCTGGTGGCGAATGCCGATGCGCTCATCGCGACGACCGACAGCTTCCTGTCGCAGCCCGAGACCATGGCCCTGCCCGGCTCGCTCAACGGCACGCTGGACGAGCTGACCCGCAGCCTCACCGAACTGCGCGAGGGCGGCACGGTCGAGAACGTCAACGCCACGCTGCAATCGGCGGCGGAGGCGGCCGATGCGCTATCTGCGGCCGCCGCGACGCTGCCCGACCTGACGGCGCGGCTGAACGGGCTGGTGACCACCGGCGAGAGCCTGCTGGCCACCTATGGCGACCGGTCGCGCTTCAACGCGCAGACGCTGGCGGCCATCAACGACATGCGCGAGGCGGCCCGCGCCGTGACCTCGCTCGCGCGCACCATCGAACGCAATCCTTCCGCGCTGATCCGGGGACGCTGACCCATGAACCGACTGTCTTTCCTGCCGCTCCTGCTGGCCCTCGGCGCCGCCGCCTGCACGACGCCGCCGACGCAGTTCCTGCTCGACGCGCCAACCTCGGAGCTGCGGCTCGCGCCGATGGTCAGCTCGGTGGAGATCCGCGACATCTCGCTGCCGCAATACGCCTCGGCCGCCGACGGCATCGCGCTGCTGCAGGCCGACGGCTCGGTGAAGGCCGATCCCAAGGAGATCTGGGCCGACACGCCCGAGCGCGGCGCGACGCTGGCGCTGGCGCGCAACCTCGGCAGCCGCGACGGCTTGCGCGGCGGCACCCGCTCGGTGACCAGCCCGTAGACCGCGCGCAGCTCGCCCGAGACCTCGCGCGCCGTGCCGGTCATGCCGCAGAGGTGGACGTAGCGGCGGTAGAGCCGCTGGTAGGTCATCCGCGCCACGGCGAGGTTCTGGCCGGTGATCTCGACCGCCTCGGCGGCCTGGACCAGCTGGTGCAGCCCGTCGGACCAGGAGCGGTCGGGCTGCAGGTGGCCGGTATATTCGTCGACGATCTGCACCTTGCCGTCGCGCACCAGGTACTGGTCGCCGCGCTTGAAGATGTGCAGCACGCTCAGCGCCTGGGTGACCACTTCCTCGCGGCGGATCGCGCTCTGCCAGAGCCCGTCCTCCTCCGCGACGAGCTCGCCAATGCGCGCGCGGCCCTCCTCCGTCAGCATCACCCGGCGCTCCTCGGCGACGAGCCGGTAGTCGATGTCCCGCTCCAGCGCCTGCGCGAGACCGAGCGCCCGCATCGCCCAGGCAGCCTCTTCCTCGGCATCGCTCATCCGCGAGATGATCAGCGGCGTGCGCGCCTCGTCGACCAGGACGCTGTCAGCCTCGTCGACGATGGCGAAATGCAGCCCGCGCATCACCGGGCCGTCCGCCGCGGCGCCCGGATCGGCGATCCGGCGCAGGCGGCTTTCGACCGCGTTCGGCCCGGAGGCACCGAAGCCGATCCGGTCGCGCAGGTAATCGAAGGCCATTTCGGAATTCGACCCGTAGGTCACCGAGGCGCGGTAGGCTTCGCGCCGGGCGGGGCGGTCCATGCCGTCGAGGATGACCCCGACGCGCAGCCCGAGCCGCCGGTAGACCGGCGCGAGCGTCTCGGCATCGCGTTCGGCCAGGTAGTTGTTGACCGTGATCACATGCACCGGAATGCCCGCGAGCGCCGCGGTGGCGGCGGCGAGCCCGGCGGTGATCGTCTTGCCCTCGCCGGTATCCATCTCGATCAGGCGGCCGTCGAGCATGGCGAGCGCGCCGCGGATCTGGCAGCGGTACTGCCGCAGCCCGATTTCCCGCGCGCTGGCCTCGCGCGCCAGCGCAATGCCCGCCGCGATGCTGTGCCTCGCAGCCCTCCGCCAGCCGCAGCTCGAGCCGCCGCCCCGGCGCGGCGGCGGCGCGCAGGCTCCAGCTCCAGGTTTCGCCGCTGATCGCAACCTCTTGAACTGCAAAGCCGGTCATCGAGGAAAGGGTCATTCATTAACCAATCATTAGGATAGCAAGGGCAATTGTCTCAAATTCATGCCACATTCGGTTCAACCTGATGCGTCGCGCCACGGTCGCGCAAATCTTCTTAGGCGTCGCATCGCTTATGTGTTAAATTGGAATGGACGAGCGGGACATGGCGAACGACGGGACGCAGGATAAAGACATCGTATCTCTGAAATCCTACAAATCTACGATGCAGCACAGCGCAATTTCACAACTGGAAGCCTACTGGCACGGCCTGCGCAATGGCCGGGTGGTTCCGAACCGCTCGGACGTGGATCCGCGCGGCATCGACAAGGCGCTGGAATTCGCGTTCATCCTGGAGCGCATCGCGCCCGGAATGGCCCGCTTCCGCCTCGCCGGGATGCATCTGAACGACCTGATGGGCATGGAAGTCCGCGGCATGCCGCTGACCTCGTTCTTCGTACCTGACGCGCGCCGGCAGGTATCCGACGCGCTGGAACACGTATTCGAGGAGCCGTCCATTGCACGGTTCGACCTTCTTGCCGAACGTGGCATCGGCAAGCCGCAGAACGAAGCCCAGCTTCTCATCCTGCCCCTGAAATCCGATCTCGGCGATGTCAGCCGCGCTCTTGGCTGCCTCGTCTATGACGGCGAGATCGGCCGCACCCCCCGCCGCTTCTCCGTCACCGAAATGAGCGTCGAGCCCCTGATCGCCGGCATCGAGCCCGCCAGCGCTCCGCTCCTGAAAACCGGCCTCACCCTGCAGAACCGCCGCAGCGAAGACGCGCCGGCCCCCGCGCTGCCGCTGCCCGGCTTCGCCGAGGACAAGGCCCCCTTCGCCAGCCCGGCCTCCGGCGGCGACGGCAAGCCCGCCCGGGGGCGGCCGGGGAAGACCGTGCTCCCGGACGGGCCCGGGCACCGCAAGGCGGCGCCGCGGGCGGCGGGCTCACATGCCCGGCAGCTTCATGTCGGCAGGCAGGCCCATGCTCTCGGCGAGCTTGCCCATCTCGGACTGGGCGCGCTTCGAGGCGCGGGCCTGGGTGTCCTTGATCGCGGCGAGGATCAGGTCTTCGGCCATTTCCTTGTCCTCGGGCGAGAAGACCTTGGGGTCGATTTCCAGGCTCTTCAGCTCGCCCTTGGCGGTGGCGGTGGCGCGCACCAGGCCCGCGCCGGATTCGCCCTCGACGATGATGGTGTCGAGCTCGTCCTGGAGTGCGGCCATCTTCGACTGCATCTCCTGCGCGGCCTTCATCATCTTGCCCATGTCGCCCAGGGCGCCCAGACCTTTCAGCATCGCGGTTCTCCCGTATGGTTCGCGTGTTCCCGGCGGATCTAGGGACTCACGGGTCCGTGCACAAGCCGCAGGCGCCGCTCATTCCGACTCGAAGGGATCCCAGTCGTCGTCGATTTCCTCGATTTCCGGCAGCGCCTCGGCGGCGGCGGCTTCCTCGGGTGTGGGCACCGGCAGCACCTCGACCAGCCGCGCCCCAGGCAGCGCGGCGAGCACCGCGGCGATGCCGGGATGGCTGCGGGCATGGTCGAGCGCATCCGCCTTCTCGGCATCGCGGGCCTCGGCCACGGTCGGCGCGCCGCCCGCATTCGAGACCGACACGGCCCAGCGGGCGCCGGTCCATTGCTGCAGCTTCATGCCGAGCTTGGAGGCGAGGTCGCGCGCCGCCCCGGGGGCGGGGGTGAACTCGATCCGGCCGGGGCTGTAGGAGACCAGGCGGATGCCGGTCTCGGCCTCGACCAGAAGGTGCATGTCGCGCTTGTCGCGGATCAGCTCCAGAACCGCCTCGAAGCTGGGGAAGGCCGAAAGCGCGGGGGCTGCCTGTGCCACCGGCTGGGCGGCGGTACCGCCTGCCATCCGCACCGGTGCCGCGGCGCGGGCGACGGGGGCGGGGCTGCGCGCCGCCCGCAGGCGGTAGCGCCCGCCCGCGCCCGCGGTCGCCTCCGTGCTCAGAGCGCGTCTTCGCTCGGCAGGGACGGCGCCAGCGAGGTATTGCTGAACAGGCCGCGCAGGAAGCCCATGTCGGGCACGGCGCTTTCGGTGACGCGGCGCGACAGGGTCACCACCTCGCCGTCCTCCAGCCCGAACCGCTCGATGTTCGAGACCGAGCCGCCGTCGGCGAAGCGGATCGCCACCACCTGGCGGTCGACGGTTTCCGGCGCGCGCCAGGCATAGGTCTCGGTCTTGCTGGCGATGTAGTACCAGACATTGTCGCGGCGGAAATCCTCGAGCGGCGGCATGCCCACCTTGTCGGCGACGCTTTCGCGGGTGTCGCCGCCCACCTGGATCTCCTGCAGCTGCATGTCCGTCGGCACGTAGCCGTAATTGTCGACCATCGTGGTGCAGGCCGAGAGCCCCGCCAGGGCCGTTGCCAGGCCCGTGCCCAGAATCGCGCTCTTGATACGACCCACCGTCATCACCTGCACTTCCGTCCGTTCCGGTTGCGCGGTCCGCCGGTCCTGCCGGCTTGCCCGCATGCTGTTCCCCGAGTTATCCAAGCCGGCGCCCCACTTCAAGGAAGGATGCAGCCATGACCACAAGAGCCACAGACAAAGGCCAGGGGCCCGACCGAATCGAGGGCACCGAGATCGTCTTCTCCAAGCTGCCCCGCGAAGGCGCCGCCTTCCGGCTGGAACCCGATGCCGCCGCGCTCGAGGCGCTGCGCGGCGACCTGGAACTGCTCGGCCTGCGCAAGCTGCGCTTCGAAGGCCGCCTCCTGCCCGAAAGCAGCCGCGACTGGCGGCTCGAAGCGCATCTGGGCGCCACCGTGGTGCAGCCCTGCACAGTCACCCTCGCCCCGGTGACGACGCGGCTCGAGGAAGACACCGAGCGGCGCTATCTCGCGGTCTGGGAAGAGCCCGACGAAGCCGGCGAGGCGGAAATGCCCGAAGACGACAGCGCCGAGCCGCTGCCCAGGGTGCTCGACCTGACGGAGGTGATGCACGAGCGCGGTGTCGACATAGGCCCCGGCATATTGCTCGGCGATGCCGAGGAGCACCCCGCCCAGCACCGCGCCGCCCAGCGACCCGAAGCCGCCCAGCGTCATCGCGGCAAAGCCCTTGATCAGGAAGGCCGCGCCAAGGTCCGGATGCAGCAGCGAGACCGGCGCCACCAGGATGCCGCCGAGCGCGCCGAGCGCCGCGCCCACGCCCCAGGCGAAATCGTCGAACCGCTCGACATTCAGGCCGATCAGCCGCGCGCCGCGCGGGCTCTGGTAGACCGCCTGCACCATCTTGCCGAGATCGGTCAGCGCCAGCAGCCCGAAGAAGACGAGGAGCAGCACCAGCACCGTGCCGATGATGAAGACGGCGTCGCCGGTGATGACCAGATCGCCGAGGAAGATCGGGTCCATGTCGAACACGGGGGGCATCGGCAGCACCTCGCGGCCCCAGACCATCCGCGCGATGCCGCGCAAGAGGTAGCCCGCCGCGATGCACATCAGCGCCAGGCCGATATGCGGCCCGCCCTTCACGGGACGGATCAGGCCGCGGTTGAAGAGAAGCCCGAGGACGAACATGGCGATCATCGCCAGCGCAGCGGCGGGCAGGAAGGCGATCCCGGCTAGCACGACGAGGACGTAGGACAGGAAGGCCCCTGCCATCACGAAATCGCCATGGCCGAAATTCACCACCGTCGTCGAGCGGTAGACCACCGTCAGCGACAGCGCGACGAGCGCATAGATCATGCCCTGGGAAAGCCCTCCCAGGGTGAGCTGCAACAGCATCTTGTCTGCTCCTTGGATGGGATGGGCCGGGCGCGCCGCGCCCGGCGGTCAGGGGATCAGTAGGGCTGGCCCCAGGCCTTGAGCACGGTCGGCTCGCCATCGACGAAGCCCGCCACGGCAGAGCCCTTGACGCCTTGGTGATCCTCCGGCGTCCAGGTGATCGGATCCGAGAGGATTCCAGTGTCGAAATCGCGGACCTCTTCCAGTGCCGCCATCAGCTTCGACCGGGTCAGGTCGGGTCCGGCGGCCTCGAGCGCGGCGACCAGCGCCTCGGCCGAGCCGATCGAGACGAAGGAGAAGGTCGAAAGCTCCTCGTCGGGATAGTATTTGTGGATCATCTCGCCCCAGGGCTCCATCTTCGGCCCGTCGAGATTGTCCACGTAGGAATGGATCACGTAGTAGTTCTTCACCGTGTCGAAATCGCCGGTGCGCTTGAGCGTGTTTTCAAGGTCGGTGCCCGCGGTGCCCATGACCGGAATGTCGCCCAGCCCGTATTTCTTCAGGTCGCGCAGGAAGATGGCGGTCTCGGCCTCGTAGAGCGCGGCGATGATGAAATCGGGCTTCTGCTGGCGCAGCTTCAGCACCTGGGCGGTGGCATCGGTCTGGCCGCGTTCCATGGTCAGGTCGAGCGAGGGCGTGACGCCGTGCTCTTCCAGATAGGCGCGGGCCGGATTGGAATAGCTGTGCGCCCAGTCGTTCGAGTGCTCGATGACCGCGACGTTCTTTGTATCGGGCTTCGAGAGCACGAAGGCGGCCATCGCCCGGCCATTGGCGCCGCCGGTCGGCACGCCGTGGAAGATGTTCCTTGCCAGCGGATCGGAGATCGAGTCGCTGACCGCATGGGCGACGATCCACGGCAGGCCCGCTTCCTCGATCGTCGGCCGCAGCGCCAGCGCCACGCCCGAGCAGGAATTGCCCTGCAGCATGAAGACCTTGTCCTGCGAAATCAGCTTCTTGGCGGCGGCCAGCCCCTTGGCGCTGTCGCAGGCGGTGTCTTCCTGCACCGCGACCAGCTTGCGGCCGTGAACGCCGCCTTCCTCGTTGATCTTGTCGTAATAGGCCATCATCCCGATCAGCGCCTTGCTGTAGGAGGAGGCATTTCCGGAAAACGGGCCCATCACGCCGATGGTGATGGCATCGCCGGTGAGACCCTCGGTCTCCCAGGACGCATCCTGGGCGATTGCCGGCGCTGCCGCTACGGCAACAACGGCAAGGACGGAGGCAAGTGTTCGCATCTTCTGGCTCCTGTTGGTCTGTCTGGAAAGATCACGGTCTGGCGCCGCGTTGATGTCGGTGGTCAACAAGCCATTAACTTGCCGACCGACCGGTTTGTTTTTTGGTCACGCGTCCGGTGTTACCGGCCGGACATGCACGGCGAGGACAGCTTTCACCGCCTCGAGCATTTCCCGGAAATAGCGTTCGTCCCGGCGCAGGACCGCCTGCACGGCCATGCCGCGGAAGACGTTCATGACAAGGTTCATGGCCACCCGTGCCGAGACGACCTCGGGGGCGGTGGCCACGAAGCTGCGCGACCAGGTGGTCTCGAACTTCGCATGCAGGTCGAGGATCAGCGGTGCAAGATGGCCGCGCAGCTCCTCGTCGCCGCGCGCCGCGACGATGATTTCGAGCGACGAATAGAACCAGTCGCCATGAAGGACATTGTCCCAAGCTGCTTCGAAGAAGCCGTCTAGGTCGATCCGTCCCGCGCGCAGATCAGCGGCGAGCCGTTCCATGCCATCGGCGAAATTCGCGAACATCTCGGCCGTTGCGGCCACGATCAGGTCCATCTTGCCCGGATAGTGATGGGTCTGCGCCCCGCGCGACACCCCTGCCCTCCGGGCGATCCCGGCGGTGCTGGTATTGGCGTAGCCCACTTCCATCAGCGAACGGACAGTCGCATCCAGCAGAAGCCTGCGGGTCTCGGCGCTGCGTTCGTCCTGGGTCCTGCGTCTGGTCATCGTCATGACCACATCATTAACAAACCGCTCGGTCGGTTTTTAAGATTCGTTTCGTTCCGGACCGCGAAATCGTCTCTTCTGCCTCGGAAACAGGCCCGGCGCCCCCGCAGTCGCCCGCTTTCTAGGCGGTTTCGCCGCCTGCTTCCCGCAACTGCGCCGTCTCGGACCGCGCAAGCGACAGGAAGGCCTCTCCCGCCGGGCCGGGTTCCGCACCGAGGGCCCGCGCGATTCGATCGAGATCACCGCCTATCTGGTGATCGTCCTCGTCCTCTTCGTCCGCCCGCAGGGACTGTTCGGCCGCAAGGCCGTGGTGAAGGTGTAACGCGATGACCAACATGCCGACCTCCCGCCAGCAGAGCCTGCGCACCGTCCTGTTCTGGGCCGTGCCCGTGCTCCTGCTGTTCCTGCCGCTGGCGACGAATGCCTATACCCAGTTCATCGTCAACGGCATGCTGATCTCGGTGCTGGTGACGCTGGGCTTCAGCCTCGTCATCGGCAATCTCGGCCAGCTTGCCTTCGCCAACACCGCCTTCTTCGGCATCGGCGCCTATGTCTCGGCGATCCTCTCGGCCAAGCTCGGGATCCCGTGGATCCTGACCGTGCCAGTCGCCGGGGCCTTCGGCGCGCTCGGCGGCTTCCTCGCCTCGGTCGCGGCGCTGCGCGGCATCCGCAGCTACTACCTCGCCATCATCACCCTGGCCTTCGGCGAGCTGATGCGGTGGGCCTATCTGCATGCCAAGCCGCTGACCGGCGGCACCGACGGCATGGCGATGCCGCGCGAGACGATGTTCGGCATCTCGCTTTCGGACGACACGCTGAAATTCTACATCTTCCTCGCCGTTACGGTGCTTCTGGTGAAGGGCACGCTGAACCTGTTGCGCTCGCGCTTCGGCCGCGCCGTCATGGCGGTGCGGGAGAACGAGATCGCCACCGCCTCGCTCGCCATTCCGACGGCGCGGGTAATTCTCGCCACCTTCGCCTGGTCGGGGCTTGTCGTCGGCTGCGCCGGCGCGCTCTTTGCCCGCCATGTCGGCCATGTCTTCCCCGAAAGCTTCGGCATGCTGCAGCTGATCGCCTCCTTTGCGATGGTGCTGGTGGGCGGGCTCGGCTCGGTCCTCGGCGCGGTGCTGGGCGCCGTCCTGCTGACCGCGCTGCCCGAATACCTGCGCGCCTTTCCGGGGATGGAGGAACTGTTCTTCGGCCTGATCGTCGCGGCCGTGCTGGTGGCGATGCCCAAGGGGCTGGCCAGCCTGCTGCGCCGCGCCTCGCCGATCTTCATCGAACGCCATTACCGGGAGGGCGCATGACCCTGCTTCTGGAAACCACCGGGCTCTCGGTCCGTTTCTCGGGGCTGACCGCGCTCGACGGCGTGTCCTTCCGCCTCGAGGAAGGCCAGATCCGTGCCGTGATCGGACCGAACGGCGCCGGGAAATCGACGCTCTTCAACGCGATCTCGGGCTATGTCGCGCCGACTTCGGGCAGCGTCCTCTTGAAGGGCGAGGAACTGACGAAGCTCACCCCGCACGAGATCGCCGAGAAGGGCATCCGCCGCACCTTCCAGAACGGCGGGCTCTTCCCCGAACTTACCGTGCTGGAAAACGTGCTGACCGGGCTGCATGCCCAGACCGAGGGTAGCTTTCTCGACATCCTGCTGGGCCGCGCGAAGACCCTAGAGTCCGAGGCGGCGATGATCGCCAAGGCGCGGGACCTGCTGAAGCTGATGTCGATGGACCACATGGCCGACACGCGGGCCGGGGACCTCTCGGGCGGGCAGCAGCGCATCGTCGAGATCGTGCGCACCGTCGCCTCCGATCCGCCGGTGCTGCTGCTCGACGAGCCGGCGGTCGGCCTCTCGCCGGTGGCGCGCGCGCAGATGATGGACATCATCAAGCGTCTGGCCGGCGAAAAGGGGGTCGGAATCCTGCTGATCGAGCATGCGGTGGAGCTGGTCATGGCCGCCGCCGACCGGATCCTGGTGATGGCGGCAGGCGCCCGCATCGCCGAGGGAACGCCCGCCGAAATCCGCGAGGACCGCGCCGTGCTGGAGGCCTATCTCGGACATGCCTGACAAACCGCTTCTCGAAATCCGCGACCTGCATGTCGGCTACGGCAAGAAGCCGATCCTGCGCGGCGCCTCCTATGATGTCCTGCCCGGCGAATGCCTGACGTTGCTCGGCGCCAACGGCTCGGGCAAATCGACCTCGCTCAACGCGGTCTGCGGCTTCGTGCGGCCGAGTTCCGGCTCGGTGCTCTTCGACGGCACCGAGACCGCCGGGCTACCGCCGCACCGCATCTTCGCCCATGGCATCGCCCAGGTCAGCCAGGCGCGCGACCTCTTCCCCGACCTTTCGGTTGAGGACAACCTCAGGCTCGGCGCGATGCGTCGCGGCGGGCGCGAACTGGCCGGAACCCTCGCGGGCATCTACGACCGCTTCCCCCGCCTGAAGGAGCGCCGCCGCCAGCCGACCCGGACGCTCTCGGGCGGCGAGCAGCAGATGGTCGCCATCGGCCGCGCGCTGATGTCGAAGCCGCGGCTCTTGCTGCTCGACGAGCCCCGGGTGGGCTCTCGCCGCAATTCTGCGAAGAGATCGCCCAGATCATCGACGCACTGAAGACCGAGGGCGTCACCATGCTGATGGTCGAGCAGAACCTGAACCTGGCCTTCCGCGCCGCCGACCGCTTCATCGTCCTGCGCGACGGGCAGGTGGTCGATGGCGGCGATGTCCGCGCCATGGCGGGCGATCACGACGCGATCGTGCGCAACATCTATCTCTGACACCAAGGACCAAGACATGACCACGCTGCACGATGATCTGATTGTCTTCGACGGGCTCATCATTTCCGACTGGGGCCGCCCGGTCTTCGAGGCGATGCAGGCGGGCGGGCTGACCGCCGCCAACTGCACCTGCTCGGTCTGGGAGAACTTCCGCGACACGATGCTGGAAATCGGCCGCTGGAACGGCATGTTCCGCAACCATGGCGACCTGATCACCAAGGCGAAAACCGTCGCCGACATCCGCAAGGCCAAGGCGGAGGGCAAGACCGCGGTGGTGCTGGGCTTCCAGAACACCTCGGCCTTCGAGGACCGGCTGGAATTCATCGAGCTCTTCAAGGAACAGGGCGTCGGCATCGTGCAGATGACCTACAACACCCGCAACCTCGTGGGCTCGGGCTGCTACGAGTCCGTCGACAGCGGGTTGTCGGATTTCGGCCACGAGGTCGTCGCCGAGATGAACCGCGTCGGCATGCTCTGCGATCTCAGCCATGTCGGCCCGAAGACCTCCGAGGACGTGATCCGCGCCTCGAAGAAGCCCGTCGCCTACAGCCACTGCCTGCCCGCCGGATTGAAGGCGCATCCGCGGAACAAGTCGGACGAGCAGCTTCGCTTCATCGCGGACCAGGACGGCTTCGTCGGGGTGACCATGTTCCCGCCCTTCCTCGCCGCCGGAAACGGCGCGACCATCGACGACTACGTCGCCGCGATCGACTACATCGTCAATCTCGTGGGGGAGGAGCGCACCGGCTTCGGCACCGACTTCACCATGGGCTACGGTGCGAAGTTCTTCGAGTATCTCAACCGCGACAAGGGCTATGCCCGCCAGCTCACCGAAATCTGGGAGGTCGAGTTCCCTGACGGGCTGGGCTCCATCGCCGATTTCCCGAACCTGACCGCCGCGATGGAGCGCGCCGGCTGGTCCGAGACCAAGATCCGCCGGATCATGGGCGAGAACTGGCTCTCCCTGCTCGACCGCGTCTGGTAGCGCCGGTCCCCTGCCGCGCCGCCCGGTTCCGGGCGGCCCGGATGCAGAATGAGCCCAATTTTCCCGCCGCGGGCGGTTTTCCCCGATGAATATTTCACCGCCGCTCGTGTCTGGCGAAATCACTCAGCATGCGGAGCTTTCCTGGAGCGGCCGCCGCCGTGGCGTGGCTGCAGAGGGCGGGACCCGCAGGTCCGCCGAAGTCCATTGCCGGGAGATTTCAACGTGTTCGGAACGGGTCATTTCATCAGGGCGTCGCTTGCGGCGGGGGCGGTTCTCGCGGCCGGTGCGGTGGCTGCACAGGATTTTTCCGGCCAGACGCTGGTCGTCGGCACCTGGGGCGGCGATATCGAGCGGCTGCTCAAGGAACATGCCGCGGCGCCGCTGGAAGCCGCGACCGGAGCCAAGGTCGAATTCCTGCTCGGCGGCTCGGGCGACCGCATGTCCAAGATCTATGCCGAGCGGCAGAACCCCACGATGGATGCCACCTTCCAGAACATCTACGAGGCGCCGCAGCTGCTGGCCGACGGGCTGGTGGTGCCGCCCGATCCCGGGAGCGACATGTACAAATCGGTCTGGGAGGGCATGAACGAGGGCTGCTATGCCATGTCGCTGGTCGGGCTCGGAATTGCCTATTCGAAGGATCTCGTCTCCGAGCCGCCGGAATGGGCCGACATGTGGAACCCGGACTACAAGGGCATGATCGGCATGGCGCCCTATCCCAGCTCCGAGGGCGGCGGGCTCCTTGGAGTCGCGGCACGGCTCGAGGGCACGGACGAGCATGACGCGGATGCGGCCTTTGCCAAGGTGGCCGAGCTCGGCGCGCCCGCGCTGGTCTATACCAGCCTCGAGGAGGTGTTCGCGCTGATGGAGGCGGGCGAGGTCGCCATGGCGCCGATGATCTCGGGCTACGTCCTCGCGGGGCTCAAGGAATTTCCCGGCATCGGCTTCAGCTTCCCGACCGATCCGGGCCCGGTGCTGATCCGCGACATGGTCTGCCAGGTGGCGGACAGCCCGAACCCGGAGCTGGCGGAGATGTTCATAGGATACGCGCTCTCGGCGGAGACCCAGAAGGCCTATGCCGAGGAGATCTATTTCGGCCCGACCAATTCCACGGTGGAGCTGAGCGATGCCGCGGCGGCCGACACGATCAACTCGCCCGACGAAGTGGCGAGCCTGCTGCAGCTCGACTGGTCTTGGCTGATCGAGCAGCGCTCGGACTGGACCGAGCGTTGGAACAAGGAAATCCTCGCGCAGTAGGGACGCCGCAATGCTCGCCGCGAAAAGCGCCAGGGGCCTCGTTGCCCCGGCCGTCCTCCTGACGGCCGGCGTGTTCCTTGCGCCGTTCCTGCTGCTGCTGGCGATGAGCCTGTGGTCGCAGCCGCCGGGGTCGCTGATGCTCGACGTCACGCCGACGGGCGAACACTACCGCCGCATAACGACCGACAGCTACTACATGACCGGGCTCGCGCGGACGATCTGGCTGAGCCTCGCCACCACGGCCATCTGCGCTGCGCTGGCGCTGCCGCTCGCCTGGTGGATCGTGCGGCGCGCCGGACGGTTCCGCGGGCTGGTCCTGGCCGTCGTGCTGATCCCGATGGTCTGCGGCGCGCTGCTGCCGACGCTGGGGATCGTCAACCTGATTGGTCCCCTGGGCGTGCTCAATGGCACGCTGAAGAGCCTCGGCCTGATCGACCGGTCCTGGAAGCTGCTCGGCACCCAGGCGGGCATCCTGATCGGGCTGGTCCATGCCTTCCTGCCGCTGATGGTGCTGCCGCTGGTCGCGGCGATGGACCGGCTGCCCCGCGATGCCGAAGGCGCCGCCATGTCGCTCGGCGCGCGGCGCCGGGCAGTCTGGACGCGGATCATCCTGCCGCTCTGCGCGCCCGGCCTGCTGGCGGGATCGGCGCTGGTCTTCTGCGCTACGCTGACCGCCTTCGTCACGCCGCTGATCCTCGGCCAGGGCAAGATCCCGACCTTCGCCACCATGGCCTACCAGCAGGCCTCGCTGGTGCTCGACTGGCCCTTCGCCTCCGCGCTCGCGGTCGTCATGCTGGCCATCCTGGCCGCGATCGGCGCGCTCGGCTGGGCGATCCGGCAGGCCCTGCCCGGAGCCGCGCGATGAAGCTCTCCGGTGTCCTCTGGGCGCTGCTGACCGGCGCCGTCCTGCTCTTCCTTCTCGCCCCGGTGGCCGTGCTGATCTTCTCGGCCTTCGATGACGGCAAGTTCTTCCGCTTCCCGCCGCGCGAGCTGTCGCTGCGCTGGTTCGGGGCGGCGCTCGACAGCCCGGAATACCGCGGCGCGCTGATCAACAGCACGATCATCGCCTGCGTCTCGACCGCGATCTCGGTCACCGCCGGGCTGATGGCGGCGACGGGCCTCTCGCGCGGCGGTCTGAAAAGCCGGGCGCTGGTCGAGCTGCTGCTGCTCGCGCCGCTGACCCTGCCGCTGGTGGTCTGGGCGATTGCGCTCCTGCAAATCTACGCAAGGCTCGGGATCAGCGGCACGTTCGGCGGGCTGGTGCTGGCCCATGCCGTCATCACCCTGCCGCTTTCGGTGCGCATCCTGCTGGCGACGCTGGCAGGCATCGACCCGCAGATGGAGGAGGCCGCCCGCAGCCTCGGCGCGCGTCCCCTGCGCGCCTTCCTGCGCACGACCTTCCCGCTGGCGCTGCCCGGCGTGCTGACGGCGGCGGTGTTCTCCTTCCTCGTCTCGTTCAACGATGTCGTGGTGACGACCTTCATCGCGGGAGCGCGCTGGATGACCTTCCCGGTGCGGATGTATTCGCAGCTGCGCGGCCAGGGGGTCGACCCGATCACCCTCGCCATCGGCGCGATGATCGTCGCCCTGATCCTCGCCGCGGTGATCGCGGGCGAGCTGAAATTCAAGTGGTCCCGCAGGCTATGACGTCTCCCCATGTCCAGATCGACGGCGTCGCCAAGTCCTATGGCGGTGCTCCGGCGCTCCGCGATGCCGCCATTGAGATCGGCGAAGGGGAATTCGCCGCCCTGCTCGGCCCCTCGGGCTGCGGGAAATCCACGCTGCTGCGCATCCTCTCGGGGCTGCTGGAGCCGGACCGCGGCCGCATCCTGCTGGGCGGCGAGGACATCACCCGGCTCCCGGCATGGGACCGCGACATCGGCCTCGTCTTCCAGAACTACGCGCTCTTCCCGCACATGACGGTGGCACAGAACGTCGGCTTCGGGCTGGAGATGCGGCGGCTGTCGCGCGGCGAGACCCGCACCCGCGTCGCCGACGCGCTGGCTGCGGTGGGCTTGACCGGGTTCGAGCGGCGGCGACCGGCAGAGCTTTCGGGCGGGCAGCAGCAGCGTGTCGCCATCGCGCGGGCCATCGCCATCCGGCCGCGGCTCCTCCTGCTCGACGAACCGCTCTCCAATCTCGATGCGGTGCTGCGCAGTTCGGTCCGCTCCGAGCTGCGCGAACTGCATGACCGCACCGGGATCACCACGGTGATGGTCACCCATGACCAGTCCGAGGCGCTGTCCATCGCCGACCGGGTGATCCTGATGAAGGAGGGCGGCGTCGTGCAGGCCGGGACGCCACAGGAAATCTACCGCCATCCGGCCAACGCCTTTGCGGCCAGCTTCGTCGGCAGCCCGCCTGCCGCGCTCTTCGCGCTGCCCCCGCCTGCCGCAGCCGAAGCGGCGGGCTGGCAGCCGGGCGCCTCCAGCCGCGCCAGCACCGCGGCGCGTGCCGCGATGATCGCCGCCCCGGCCTCGGCCATCTGCGCCTCGAGCGCGCCATGCCAGTGCGGGTCGCGGATCTCGTCCTTCAGGAGCCGGTTGCGGTCGCGCATCGCCTTTTCATAGGCCAGCACCGCCTCGGCATGGCCGGGCTCGAAGCTCAGCACCATCCGGTCGAGGAAGCGCCGCCGCCCCTCCGCCGCCTCGATCCAGAGCCGGTCCATCGCCGGGATCAGCCACACCAGCCGGACGATCCGTCCCAGCGCCGTCTGCGTCGCCGCCTTGCCGTCGATGCGCACCTGGCGGCTCTGGCCGGATTCGGCCCAGGTCTCGATCTCGTGCAGGCCCGACGGTGCCTCGACCTCGGCACGGATCTTCCAGCCGAGCGCCTCGGGGCGGCGGACCAGCTCGTCTGCGGTGGCGCGGCGCAGCCCGCGGCCCGGAGAGAGCAGCGAGACCGCCTCGGCAAGGTTGGTCTTGCCCGCGCCGTTCGGGCCGTGAAGCGCGACCGGGCGGCCGTCGAGCGCCAGGCGGGCGCGGCGGTGGGAGCGGAAATGCGAGAGGGTCAGCGAGGTGACGCGGAGAGGCATGGCGGGGGCGTAGCGCGTTTCTCCGCCCAAGGGAAACCCTGTCGCGGGCGGATATGGAAAAGGCGGAGCCATGTGCCTATCTTGAAGGAAACATTGGAGACTGACGCATGCCCCTGGCCCTGCCGCTTTCCCCGATCTTCTGGACGGTCTTCCGCTATGCGCTGATCGCCGGACTTGCCGCCGCCGCGGCGCGCCGGGCCGATCCGGTTCCGCGCGACCAGCGGGTCGAGGACATTCTCGACAATCTCGACGAGGGCGTCACCATGCGCCGCGACGAGGAGACCACGCGCATGGCGGCCAAGGTCGGCCGCAGCCTGCGGCTGGGCCCGGGCGGGCCGGGCATCCGCATGGAATTTGCCGGTCTCGGACGGCTGAAGCTGCACCGCCTGTGACCGGCGAGGTCCCGGCGCAGGGCCGGGACGGGACCGGGCCCGGGATCAGCGGGTGCCGAACATCCGGTCGCCGGCATCGCCGAGGCCGGGGCGGATATAGCCGTGATCGTCGAGCCGCTCGTCGATCGAGGCGGTGAAGATCGGCACGTCCGGATGGTCGCGGGTCAGGGTCTCGATCCCTTCGGGCGCGGCCAGGAGGCAGAGGAACTTGATGTTCTTGGCGCCGACTTCCTTCAGCCGGGTCAAGGCCGCCGAGGCCGAGTTTGCGGTGGCCAGCATCGGGTCGACGACGATCACCGGGCGGTCCTCGATGTCGGAGGGCACCTTCAGGTAGTATTCGACGGCGACCAGCGTCTCGGGGTCGCGATAGAGGCCGATATGGCCGACACGGGCCTGCGGCACCAGGTCGAGCACGCCTTCGAGCAGACCGTTGCCGGCGCGCAGGATCGAGACCAGCACCAGCTTCTTGCCTTCGATCTGCGGCGCGCTCATCTCTTCTAGCGGGGTCTCGATTTTGATCGAGCCGAGCGGCAGGTCGCGCATCACCTCATAGGCCAGCAGATGGGCGATTTCGCGCAGCAGGCGGCGGAAGGACGCGGTCGAGGTGTCCTTCTTGCGCATCTCGGTCAGCTTGTGCTGCACCAGCGGATGGTCGACGACGGTGACATGATCGGTCATGCGGATGGCCTTTCGGGGATCTTCGGAGGTCTCAGAATACGGTGCCGGTGGAGAGGATGTTGATCGGCGGCGTGCCGCCCGGGCGCTTGCGGCGGGCGAGCCGCCGGCCGGTCGCCCAGGTGCCGCCCTCGAGCACCGCCGCCAGCGGCAGCTCCTCGGGCGTCAGCTTCAGCCGCTTGCGGACCAGCCCGGCCACCTTGTCGAGCAGCACGACGGTCAGCGCGCGCCATTCCACGATCAGCGGGCTGTCGGGGGATTGCGGCACAGCGGCCTCCTTCGGGTGTCGCAGCGCGATCACCCCGGCATCGAGGAACAGCCCGCCGTTGCGGTATTCGGCGAGGCCGGTCAGCCGGTCGAGTCCGGTGACCTCGATGCCGGCCCGCTGCATCGGTTCGATCAGCGAATAGCTCAGCCACTGGCTGAGCTTGTGGAAGGGCACGAAGCCGGGGGCGGGGGCCTGCGGATGCGCCCAGCAATCGCCCAGCGAGCGGCCGCCGAGCGTCGGGCGGTCCTCGCCCCAGATCGGCGACAGGGTGTCGAGGATGACGCCGAGGATCGCCTCGGCCTCCAGCCCGTCCTCGCCCGCCAGCCCGGCCAGGTGGTCGGCGATCTGGCCGCGAGCGGCGGCACGGTGCGGCTTTGCGGCGAGGCGGTGAACGGCGATCCCGAGCGCGCCCGCGAGCTGGGCATCGCCATCGTCCGCCAGGAACCGGCGCTGCTGCCGGACTTGACCGTGGCCGAGAACCTCTATCTCGGCATGCCGCGCCATCTGGTGCCGCCGGTCTCGCGGCTGGCCTCCTGGTCGCGCGAGCTGCTGGCGCGCTGGAGCGACAGCACCGGGATCTCGCCCTCGGACCGGGTGGAGACGCTGGGCGCCGAACAGCGCTTCATCGTCGAGATCGTCAAGGCGCTGGCCTCCGAGCCGCAGGTGCTGGTGCTCGACGAGCCGACCGAGCATCTGGCCGCCGAGGATGTCGAGCGGCTGTTCCGCCGGGTGCGCGAGGTGACCGCCCGCGGCGCGGCCGTGGTCTACATCTCGCACCGCATCCGCGAGGTGCAGACCATCGCCGACCGGCTGACCGTGCTGCGCGACGGGCAGGGGCAGGGCACCTATCCGGCCCGCGGCCTCAGCGAGGACGAAATCATCCACCTGATCGTCGGCATGGACCTGGAGGAGGAATTCCCGCCGAAATGCACGGAGTTCGGGCCGGAGGTCCTGCGGCTAGAGGGGCTGGGCGGTTCCGGCTTCTCGGATGTCAGCCTCGGCCTGCGCCGCGGCGAGATCCTCGGCGTCGGCGGCATCAGCGACAACGGCCAGCAGGATTTCGTCCGCGCGCTGGCCGGGCTGGGGCGGGTCAGCTCGGGCCGCGCGCTGATCGGGGGCAAGCCCGCCGATCTCGGCTCGCCGATCACGGCGATGCGCGCGGGGCTGAGCTACCTCCCCGGCGACCGCCACCGCGAAGGCATCTTCGCCGAGCTGTCGCTGCGCGAGAATTTCGCGTCGCGCAGCCCGCTGAAGGACCGGATCGCCGGGTTTGCCAGCCGGTCCTCGGAAACCCGCCGCACGGCGGAGGCGATCCGCGCCTATGCCGTCAAGACGCCGGGCACCGAGACGCCGATCGGGTCGCTCTCGGGCGGCAACCAGCAGAAGCTGGTGCTGGCCAGCGTGGTCGCGACCGGCCCGAAGGTGCTGGTGATCGACGAGCCGACCCAGGGCGTCGATGTCGGCGCGCGGGCCGAGATCTACCGCATCCTGCGCGACCTCGCATCGCGTGGCACGGCGATCATCGTGCTGTCGTCGGACGCCGCCGAGATCGCCGGGCTCTGCGACCGGGTCGTGGTCTTCTCGCGCGGCCAGCTGGTGTCGGAACTGGCCGGGGAGGAGGTGACCGAGAACGGCATCACCGGCGCCGCCCTGCGCTCCACCGCCGTGCGGGACGGGGCGGAGAAAGGGACGGCCGGGTTCTGGAAATGGGCGGCCGGCGATCTCGCGCCGATCGTCATGGTCGGGCTCGCGATTTTCGCGCTCGGCGCCTATGTCTCGGCGGCGAACGGCTACTACCTCACCGGGCGCAACATCGGCGGCATGCTGGTGCTGATCTCGACGCTGGCGCTGGTCGCCTACGGGCAGCAGGCGCTGATGCTGGTCGGCGGCATCGACCTGTCGGTCGGGCCGCTGATGGGGCTGGTGCAGGTGGTCGCCTCCTTCTTCATTCTCGACGGCGCCACCGGCGGGCTGATGGCCTTGGGCGGCGCGGCGATGCTGGCGGCGGCGCTCGGCGTCGGCTTCCTCAACTGGTGCCTCGTCGTGCCGCTCCGGCTGCATCCGATGGTGGCGACGCTGGCCACGTATATGGGCGTGCAGGCGGTGTCGCTGATCCTGCGGCCCGCGCCGGGCGGCATGATCAACGGCGATCTGCTCAGCCTCGCCGGCACGCGGATCGGATTCGTGCCGGTGATGTTCCTCGTCGCTGCGGCGATTGCCGTGGCGCTGGAATGGATGCTCTACCGCCACGGGCTGGGGCTGGCGTTCCGCGCGCTCGGCTCGAAGCCCGAGGTCGCCCGCATGGCCGGGCTGCCGCCCGCAAGGCTCCGGCTCTTCGCCTATCTCGGCTGCTCGGTGCTGACCCTGATCGCGGGCGTCGCGATGATGGAGCAGGTCGGCATCGGCGATCCGCGGGCCGGGCTGAACTACACGCTCGCCAGCATCGCCGCGGTGGTGATCGGCGGCGGCAGCCTGTTCGGCGGGCGCGGCTCCTTCGTCGGGGCGCTCTTCGGCGCGGCCTTCATCGTCCAGATCAACACCGCGACCAACTTCCTCGGCCTCAATGCCGCCTGGCAGTCCTACCTGCTCGGCGGGATGATCATCCTGGCCGTCGCGGTCTATTCCAAGAGCCGCCAGAAAGTGGTGGCCGCCTGATGTCCCGGCAAGCGGAGTTTCCCATGAAAGCCCAGACCTTCGCGGCCGCCGCGCCGCAGTCCCCCGTGTTCCGGCTGCGCCTGCCCGGCGAATTCGGCTGGATCTGGATCGCCACCGCCGCGCTCTTCGCGATCTCGGCGATCGTCGCCCCCGGCACGGTGCGGCCCGCCTCGCTGAGCGCGATGCTGCCCTTCGCCGCCATGCTGGCCATCGTCGCGGCCGGCCAGACCATCGTCATCCAGCAGCGCGGGCTCGATCTGAGCTGTGCTGCGATGATGAGCCTCGGCGGCGTGGTCGTGGCCAAGCTCGGCTTCGCCGCCGATTCCATGCTGCTGGCCGTGGCGGGCACCGTGGCGGTGGCCGCGCTCTGCGGCTCGCTCAACGGGCTCCTGGTCGCGCGGCTCAACATCATGCCGATCGTGGCGACGCTGGCGATGAACGCGGTGCTTCTGGGCGCGGTCAACATGCTGTCGCGCGGCACGCCGCTGGCGGTGCCCGACGCGCTGGAGAGCTTCTCGCACCGCGACGTGCTGGGCGTGCCCTGGACGCTGGTCCTGTCGCTCGGCTTCCTGCTGTCGATCGCCGTCATCTCGGCGCGGACGCTGATCGGGCGGCGCTTCGTGGCGGTGGGGGCCAATCCCCGTGCCGCGCGGGCGGCGGGCATGCCGGTGCTGGCCTACCAGGTAGGCACCTATGGCGCGGCGGCGGTCTGCTTCGCTGTGGCGGGCATGCTCTATGCCGGTTTCATCGGCTCGGCCTCGCAGAATGCCGGCACCGATTTCCTGCTGCCCGGCATCGCCGCGGTGGTGGTCGGCGGCACGCCCTTCTCGGGCGGGCGCGGCAGCGTGATCGCCTCGGGCGTGGCGGCGGTCTTCATGACCCAGCTCGGCATCCTGGTGATGGCGCTCGGCGCGGGCTCGGCGGTGCAGTTGCTGATCCAGGCGCTGGTCATCATCGCGGCGACCGCGGTGCGCGAACTGCCCGGGATCCTGCGCCGCAAGGCCTGATCCCTCCAACTTGCTCCCCGGCCGCGGCCCTTCCGGCGTGGCGGTCCCTGGCGGGCGCCGGAGTTTCCCTCCGGCGCCCGCCGCTATTTTCCGGCCAGGCCCGGGCCAATCAAAAGATTAGTTATTGACGACTCAATTTGCAAAAGGCTAACAATAACCCATCGCCCGGCCAAAGGAGACTCGCCTCCCGCGGCGCGGATGCGCCGCCGGAAACGGGGGGCCGGGACAGGGAGGAGGCGGCGCATGCGCGCCGGGCCGGCACGGGCGGATCAGGCAGATCCGCGCGGCGGGAGCCCACTGCCTCGCTCTGGACAGCTTTGCGGAAGGCCGCCCCGGGCGGCTCCGGACCGAAGGAAGGAAGGTCGAGATGAAGCAACATGATTGCGACGTGCTGGTGGTGGGCTCGGGGGCCGGTGGCCTCTCCGCTGCCGTCGTCGCCGCACATCATCACCAGCGCGTGCTGGTGGTGGAGAAGGAACCCGTCTTCGGCGGCACCACCGCGCGCTCGGGCGGCTGGATGTGGATCCCGGGCAATGCGCCGGGCAAGCGCGCCGGGGTCGAGGACGCGGCCGAGAAGGCCAAGATCTACCTCAGGGGCGAGACCGGGGCCTTCTTCGACGAGGCCCGCGTCGACGCCTTCCTGGAGAACGGCCCGAAGGCGGTCGATTTCTTCGAGAAGAACACCACGCTGCAATTCGACCTCGGCCCGACTTTCTCGGACTATCACCCGGACGAGCCGGGCGGCATGCCGGGCGGCCGGTCGATCGTGGCCAAGCCCTTCGACGGGCGCGAGCTCGGCGGCGAGATCAAGCGGCTGCGCCCGCCGCTCGAGGAGATCACCGTGCTCGGCATGATGATCGGCTCGGGCAAGGAGCTCTTGCATTTCTTCAACGTGACGCGCTCGCCGGTCTCGGCGATCTTCGTCAGCGGGCTCTTCGCCAAGTTCCTGCGCGACAAGGCGTTCCACGGCCGCGCCATGCGGCTGATGAACGGCAACGCGCTGGTGGCGCGGCTGGCCAAATCCTGCTTCGACCGGAATGTGCCGATCTGGACCCGCTCGCCGGTGCGCGAGCTGACCCGCGACGCGTCTGGCCGGGTGACCGGCGCGATCGTCGACACCGCGACCGGACCGGTCGAGGTCCGGGCGGCGAAAGGCGTCGTCATGGCGGCGGGCGGCTTCCCGCAGGACCCGGTGCGCCGCAAGAAGCTGTTCCCGCATGCGCCCTCGGGCTATGAACATGCCTCGCCGGCCCCGCCCGGCAATACCGGCGACGGGCTGCGCATGGCCGAGAAGATCGGTGCCTCGGTGCAGGAGGATCTGCCCCATGCCGCGGCCTGGGTGCCGATCTCGCGCCCGGTGCGGCCCGACGGAACCCAGGGCACCTTCCCGCATTTCGTCGACCGCTCGAAGCCCGGCATCATCGCGGTGACCCGCTCGGGGCGGCGCTTCGTCAACGAGTCGAATTCCTATCACGATTTCTGCCAGGCGATGCACCAGCGCTGCACCGAGGAAGGCGGCGAGATCTGCGCCTATTTCATCGCCGACCACCGGACCTTCCGGAAATACGGGCTGGGCTATGCCAAACCGACGCCGGTGCCCTACAAGCAGCACCTGAAGACCGGCTATCTGCTGCGCGGCAAGACGATTGCCGAACTGGCGGAACAGATCGGCGCCGATCCGGTGCAGCTGGAGAAGACCGTGGCCGAGTTCAACCGCCACGCCGTCGACGGCAAGGACCCGGAATTCCACAAGGGCAGCACCGCCTACAACCGCTCGCTCGGCGACCCCGAGCACAAGCCGAACCCCTGCGTCGCGCCGGTCCGCAAGGGCCCGTTCTACGCGGTCAAGCTGGTGATCGGCGATCTGGGCACCTTCGCGGGGCTGCGGGCCGACGAGAATGCCCGCGTGCTCGACACCGAGGGACGGGCGATCACCGGGCTCTATGCGGCCGGGAACGACGCCGCCTCGATCATGGGCGGTAACTATCCCGGCGGCGGCATCACGCTGGGGCCGGCCATTACCTTCGGCTACATCGCCGCGCGCCACATGGCGGGCGCCAACCAGTAACGGCACGGTCCCCCGCCCGCATCCGGGCGGGGGACGGCCCGGCGGCAGGCCCTGCCGCCGCGACGATTTCAGGAGGAGGACCCACAATGACGACCAGAACCACCATGCGCGCCCTTGCCGGCGCTTCGGCACTTGCCCTTGCCGCGGCAGCCGCCGCGCAGGCGCAGGACGTGACCAAGCTCCGGATGCACGCGGCTTTCCCGACCCAGACCCCGGTGATCGGCGAAATCTCGCCCTGGATCGGGGAGCGGATCGAGGCGCTCTCGGGCGGCTCGCTCGAGGTCGACGTGTTCGAGCCGGGCGCGCTGGTCCCGGCGACGGATTACTTCGACGCGGTGTCGCAGGGCGCGGTGGACATGGCCTTCGGCACGCCGGGCTACGGCGCCGGGCTGGAGCCCGCGCTGCAGATCTTCACCGCCGTGCCCTTCGGCCCGGATGTCACCGAATACATGGCCTGGATGCGCGAGGGCGGCGGCCAGGAGCTGCATGACGAGCTGCTCGCCGGGCTGAAGCTGAAGGGCTTCGTCTGCACGCTGACCGCGCCCGAAACGGCCGGCTGGTTCACCCGCAAGATCGACACGGTCGACGACCTCAAGGGCCTGAAGCTGCGCTATTTCGGCCTCGGCGGCCGGGTGCTGGCCAAGCTCGGCGCCTCGATCCAGCTGGTGCCGGGCTCCGAGGTCTATGCCGCGCTGGAACGCGGCGTGATCGACGGCGGCGAGTATTCCAACCCCTCGATCGACGTTGCGGCGGGCTTCGACCAGGTGACGGATTACGCCTATTTCCCCGGCTGGCACCAGCAGGTCGCGATCGACACGCTGATCATCAATCTCGACACCTGGAACGCGATGTCCGAAACCCAGCAGGCGGCGATCGAGACCACCTGCGGCGAGGCCTCGCTGCGCACGCTGACCCAGGGCGCCGCCGCCCAGCCCGGCGCGATCCGGGCGATGCTCGACGACGGCAATGTCGAGATCGCCCGCTGGCCGGACGAGGTGCTGGGCGCGCTGCGTTCGGCCTGGGCCGAGGTGGCCGAGGAGGAAAGCGCGAAGAACGCCAATTTCGCCCGTGTGATGGAGTCCTACGATGCCTTCCGCGCCAGCTATGCGGATTGGCAGGATCTGGGCTACCTGAAGCCCGCGGCCGACTGATCCGGGGGATGCCATGACACTCTCGCCGCAACTGGCGTCCCGGCCGGAAGGGCCGGGCGCAACCCGCACGCACGCGCCGCGCCGGACCGGCGCCGCCGGGTCCCTGCTGGCCGTCAGCGACGGCATCGACAGCGTCCTGAACGCGATCGGCCGCGGGGCCAGCTATGCGCTTCTCGGCCTGATCGCGGTCGTCATGTGGGATGTCACGTCCCGCAGGCTCTTCGGCATGGGCTCGACCCGCCTGCAGGAGGCCGAATGGCACCTGCACACGGTGCTGATCATGTGCTTCCTCGGCGTGGCCTTCATCCACAACCGGCATGTGCGGATCGACCTCGTGTTCTCGCGGCTCGGGCCGCGCGGCAAGGCGGCGGTGGAGCTTCTGGGCATCCTGCTTCTGCTGCTGCCGTTCTGCGCGGTCACCGGCTATTACGCCTGGAATTTCGCGCATACCTCCTTCGTGCGCAACGAGGTGTCGCAATCGATCGACGGGCTGCCCTTCCGCTGGGCGATCAAGTCCTTCCTGCCCCTCGGCCTCGCGCTGCTGGCGCTGGCCGGGATCAGCCGCGGGCTGCGCGCGGCGGCGGCCCTGGCAGATCCGGCGGCGGCCGATCTCGAACGCATGGAAAGGGGCGGATTGTGAGCCATTTCGTCGAATACCTGCCGATCTTCATGTTCGGCACGATGGCGATCCTCTTGTTCTCGGGCTTTCCGGTGGCCTTCGTGCTGGGCGGCGTCGGCGTCGCCTTCGGCATGATCGGCATCGCCCTGGGGGAGCTGATCCCGATCCAGCTCTATACCATCACCCAGCGGATGTGGAGCGGGGCGGCCGAGAACCTGACCCTGACCACCGTGCCGCTCTTCGTCTTCATGGGGCTGGTGCTGGAGCAGAGCGGGGTCGCCCGCGACATGCTGGGCAGCCTCAACCGCGCGCTGCAGCGGGTGCCGGGCGGGCTCGCGCTGTCGGTCACGCTCCTCGGCATCATCCTCGCCGCGGCGACCGGCATCGTCGGCGCCTCGGTGGTGATGCTGAGCGTTCTGGCGCTGCCGGTGATGCTGGGCAAGAGCTATTCGGTGCCGCTGGCCACGGGGACGATCGCCGCCTCCGGAACCTTGGGCATCCTGATCCCGCCCTCGATCATGCTGGTGATCATCGCCGACCTCTTGTCGCGCTCGGTCGGGACGATGTTCATGGCGGCCTTCGGGCCGGGCATCCTGCTGGGCGGGCTCTACCTCGTCTACATCGTCGCGGTGAGCCTCCTGTCGCCGAAATCCGCGCCCCCGGCGGCGCGCGGCGGCGAGGGCACCGGCTGGGGGCAGCTTGCGGTCACGCTGGCAGTCGGGCTGGTGCCGGCCTTCCTGCTGATCTTCATCGTGCTCGGCTCGATCATCTTCGGCTGGGCGACGCCGACGGAATCCGCCGGGATCGGCGCGGCCGGAGCGCTGGCGCTGGCCTTCCTCGTCCGCCCGGCGATATACACAGGCCTCAGCTATACCCGCTTTGCCATCGAGGGCGCGGCTGCCAACACGTCGGGCGGCGGGCCCTTGCGGCGGTTCTCGGCCGAGAACCGCGGCTGGCGCCGGACGACGATGCAGGCGACGCGGGACTCGGCGCTGACCACCGGCATGATCTTCATGATCATCCTGGCGGCCACGGCCTTCGCGCTGACCTTCCGGCTGCTGGGCGGCGAGCATCTGGTCACCGATGCGGTCACCGCGATGGAGCTGACGCCCTGGCACCTGCTGGTCATGGTTCTGGCGCTGGTCTTCCTGCTGGGCTTCTTCTTCGACTGGATCGAGATCACGCTGATCGTCCTGCCGGTCTTCGCGCCGATCATCCTGTCGCTCGATTTCGGCGACCATGTGGCGAAGGCGGATCTGGCCTATTGGTTCGCGATCCTGCTGGCGATCAACCTGCAGACCTCGTTCATGACGCCGCCGATGGGGCCGTCGCTGTTCTATCTCAAGGCGGTGGCGCCGCCCGAGGTGAAGCTCGGCCAGGTCTACAAGGGCATCCTGCCCTTCGTCGGGCTGCAATTGCTGGCGCTGGCGCTGGTGATGGCCTTCCCGCAGATCGCGCTCTGGATCCCGCACACGGTCCAGAACTGACCGGAGGGGCGGCGCGCCATCGCGGGCCGCCCCGCTTTCAGCCGGGACGCAGCGCCTCCAAAGCAACGCCGCCCCGGTCCTTCAGCTCCTTCAGCACGATCTCCGAGCGCACCTGCGCGACCTGCGGATGCGGCAGCAGACGGCCATGGACGAATTCGGCGAAGGCCTCGAGATCGGCAGCATCGATCACCAGCACGTAATCGGCATCGCCCGAAACCGAGAAGGCCGCGCGGATCTCGGGCTGCACTGCGAGGAAGCGGGCGAAGCTCTCTTCCTTGTCCTGGCCGTGATCGCGCAGGTTCACCCGGATGATCGCCCGCAGGCCCAAGCCCAGCTTCTTCGCGTCGAGCCGCGCTGCATAGCCCGCGATGATCCCCGCCGCCTCCAGCGCCGCGCGCCGCCGCGAGCATTGCGAGGCCGATAGGTTCACCACCTCCGACAGCGCCGCATTGGTCATCGCCCCGTCGCGCTGCAATGCGTCGAGAATGGCGCGGTCATAGTCATCGATGCGCATCCCGTGCACCCTTTCGCGGTTTCATGCATCTCAGAGGTCATTTTTCCACCCGCAATGGTTGCAAATGCAACCCCCTTGCAGCGGTTTTCCGGCACTCTGGAGGAGTTCAGAGGAGGAACGCGCATGGGACCTTTCCCGCATGATGCCCCGAAGGCGGAGATTTCCGCCGAGAACCCGGCCGGCACGGACGGGTTCGAATTCGTCGAATTCGCCCATCCCGAGCCCCAAAAGCTCGACCGGACCTTCCGGCAGATGGGCTTCGTCCCGGTGGCGAAGCACCGCAGCAAGAACATCACGCTCTACCGGCAGGGCGACATCAACTACCTGCTGAATGCCGATCCCGACAGCCATGCCGCACGCTTCGCCGCCGAGCACGGTCCCTGCGCTCCGGCGATGGCCTGGCGCGTGGTCGATGCCGGGGTCGCGATGGAGCGCGCGCTGGCGACCGGCGGCACCGCCTATACCCGCCCCGGAAAGTCGATGGACCTGCCCGCGGTCTACGGCATCGGCGGCTCGCTTCTCTATTTCGTCGACACCTATGGCGAGGACGGCTCCTGCTATGCGGCGGAATTCGACTGGATCGGCGAGGAAGACCCGCGCCCCGAGGGCTTCGGCTTCTACTATCTCGACCACCTGACCCATAACGTGATCCGCGGGAACATGGACACCTGGTACCGCTTCTACCACGACACGTTCGGCTTCCGCGAAATCCGCTTCTTCGACATCAAGGGCCAGCAGACCGGGCTGGTCAGCCGGGCGCTGACCTCGCCCGACGGCAAGATCCGCATCCCGATCAACGAGTCGACTGACGACCGCAGCCAGATCGAGGAATACCTGCGGCGCTACAAGGGCGAGGGCATCCAGCATATCGCCATCGGCTCCGAGGACATCTATGCCGGGACCGACGCGATCGCCGCGGCGGGGATGAAATTCATGCCGGGCCCGCCCGACACCTATTACGAGATGTCCCGCGACCGCGTTTCCGGCCATGAGGAACCGGTCGGGCGGATGAAGCAGCACGGCATCCTGATCGACGGCGAGGGCGTGGTCGGCGGCGGCGAGACCCGCATCCTGCTGCAGATCTTCTCGCGCACGGTGATCGGCCCGATCTTCTTCGAGTTCATCCAGCGCAAGGGCGATGACGGGTTCGGCGAGGGCAATTTCCGCGCGCTCTTCGAGTCGATCGAGGCGGACCAGATCCGCCGCGGCGTGCTGGCGGCGGAACCGGCCGAGTGATCCCGGCTCAGCTGCCGGCCGGTTCCGCCAGCGGCGGTCCGGTCTCGCCGGGGGGCACCGGCAGGCACTCCATCGCCGCCATAAGCGCGTCGAGCCCCTGCATCAGCGCGGCCCGGTCCTCGGGTGCCAGGCGATCAAGGAGGCCCGCAGCGGTGTCCTCGACCTCGGGGAAGGCCGCGTCGAACAGCGCGCGTCCCGCCTCGGTCAGCCGGAACTCGCGCAGCCGCCGGTCGGCGGGCAGCACCCGGCGGGTGATCAGCCCGCGATCCTCCAGCCGCTGCCCGGCCCGCGACACCTGCACCTTGTCGAGCGTGGTGCGCCGCCCCAGCTCGGCCGAATTCACCGCCCCGCCGCGCAGCAGGAACAGCATCCGCCATTCCTCGCGGCTCAGCCCGAACTCCCGCCCGTAGACGGTGGCCAGCCGTCGCGAGAAACTCTCCGCCGCAATGGCGAGGCGGTAGGGGAAGAAGCTTTCGATCTGCATGGGCGTGCCTTCCGTGTCCGCCACGTTTGCAGCGGACCGGGCAGGGGCTTGTCAAGCCTCTGCGCTCTGCGGCACCCGGTCGGGATGGGCAGCGGCGAAGGCCGGGATCGCGTCGAGATGCGCGCCGATCCGCGACAGCCGGGGCAGGGCGGCCAGGTCCACGCCCCAGCGCCGCGCGTTGTAGAGCTGCGGCACCAGGCAGAGATCGGCCAGCGTGATCCGTCCGGCGGCGCAGAAATCGCCGTCATCGACCATCGTCTCGAGCGCCGCCAGCCCCGGCGCGATGACGTCGCGCATCCAGCTTTCCATGGTGATGCCGCCGCCCGATTGCGCGACCGCATGGCGGGCGACGCGCAGGTTGCAGACCGGGTGGATCTCCATTGCCACGGCTTGGGCCAGCGCCCGCACCCGGGCGCGCATCGCGGCATCGCCCGGGACCAGTCCCAGCCCGCGGGTCTCGTCGAGATATTCGACGATGGCCAGCGACTGGGTCAGCGCGAGCCCGTCGATCTCCAGCACCGGCACCAAACCTTGCGGGTTCCGCGCCAGATGGTCCGGCGCGCGCTGCGCCCCGGCCACCAGATCGACCGGCAGGCTCTGCCATGCGAGCCCCGCCAGTCCCAGCGCGATGCGCACCCGGTAGCTTGCCGAGCTGCGCCAGTAGTCATGCAGACGGATCATCCTTGTCCTCCGTGCCGTCGAGAAGCTTCTGCAACCCCTGCTCCAGCCCGTCGAAGGCGGCGCCCAGACGCGCCTCCAGCTCGGCCTGGAATCCCAGCGCCACCGGCAGGATCTCGGCCATCAGCGCGCGGCCTTCCTCGGTCAGCGAGAGCTGCACCAGCCGCCGGTCCGCCGGGTCCACCGCCTTGGCGATGTAGCCTGCCGCCTCCAGCCGCGTGGCCGCCCGGCTGACCTTGGATTTCTCCAGTGCCACCCGCGCCTCGATGTCCCGCACCGAGACATTCCCGGAATGCTCCAGATGCGCCAGCACCCGCCATTCCGCCACCGAAATGCCGAATCTGCTGCGGTAGAGCCGGGCAAGCCCCTCCGAGGCGCGCTCGGCCGCGACCGACAGCCGGTAGGGCGTGAACCGGTCCAGATCGAATGGCGGCTGCGCAGGATCGTGCTGATCTTCCATGGAAAACTCCTGTCCGTCTGCGGCAGTTTCGCCCGCGTCCCGGGGGGCTGCAAGGGTCAATTCATTGCATATGCAACGTCTAGCTTGACATCATTGCATTTGCAATGAATAACGGAGGCAGAGACCGGGACGGGAGACCCGGACGACACGGAGGATTTCACATGACGCGCCACAGCCTTCCCGAGGGAATGATCCGCGCCGCCGGGGCGACCGGCACGCATGAGGGCTACATGCCGGGCTTCGGCAACGACTTCGAAACCGAAGCGCTGCCCGAGGCGCTGCCGCAGGGCCGCAACAGCCCGCAGAAATGCGCCTATGGCCTCTATGCCGAGCAGCTTTCCGGCACCGCCTTCACCGCGCCGCGCGGCCAGAACGAGCGGACCTGGTGCTACCGCATCCGGCCCAGCGTCAAACATGCCGGACGGTTCCAGAAGATCGCCGTGCCCTATTGGAAGACCGCGCCCTACGTGACCACCGCGAAGGACAGCGCGGCGGCGAACGACATCGTCTCGCTCGGCCAGTACCGCTGGGATCCGGTGCCGCACAGCGATGCGCCGCTGACCTGGATCACCGGCATGCGCACCATGACCACCGCAGGCGACGTCAACACCCAGGTCGGCATGGCGACCCATGTCTATCTGGTCAACGAGTCGATGGTCGACGAGTATTTCTACTCCGCCGACAGCGAGCTGCTGGTGGTGCCGCAGGAGGGCAGGCTGCGCTTCTGCACGGAACTCGGGGTGATCGACCTGGAACCGAAGGAAATCGCCATCCTGCCGCGCGGCCTCGTCTACCGGGTCGAGGTGCTGGAGGGGCCCTGCCGCGGCTTCGTCTGCGAGAATTACGGCCAGAAGTTCGACCTGCCGAACCGCGGGCCGATCGGCGCCAACTGCATGGCCAATCCGCGCGATTTCAAGTCGCCGGTCGCCGCCTTCGAGGACCGCGAGGCGAAGTCCCGCGTCGTCATCAAATGGTGCGGCGAGTTCCACGAGACCTGGATCGGCCATTCGCCCTTGGACGTGGTCGCCTGGCACGGCAATTACTGCGCCTACAAATACGACCTGCGGACCTATTCCCCGGTCGGCGCGGTGCTGTTCGACCATCCCGACCCGTCGATCTTCACCGTGCTGACCGCGCCTTCGGGGCAGGAGGGCACCGCCAACATCGACTTCGTGCTGTTCCGCGAGCGCTGGATGGTGGCCGAGAACACCTTCCGCCCGCCGTGGTACCACAAGAACATCATGTCGGAGCTGATGGGCAACATCTGCGGCATCTATGACGCCAAGCCGCAGGGCTTCGTGCCGGGGGGCATCAGCCTCCACAACATGATGCTGCCGCACGGGCCGGACCGCAACGCCTTCGAAGGCGCCTCGACCGAGCCGATGGAGCCGGTCTTCCAGGACAACACCATGTCCTTCATGTTCGAGACGCGCTTCCCGCAGCACCTGACCGACTTCGCCGCCCACGAGGCGCCGATGCAGGACGATTACATCGACTGCTGGACCAGCCTCGAGAAGAAGTTCGACGGCACGCCCGGCGAAAAGTGACGCCGCCCCTCCGGGGCGGGACGTGACGCCCGCCGCCCCGGCGGCAGAGAGGTCCTTGCCGCCGGTGGTCCCGTCCGGCGGCAGGCAGCAGCGGCGGGGTGCCTTTCCACGTTGGCGACGCTGGACGGCCGGCGCGTGGCGATGGCCGACATGCTGGCCGATGTCGACACCGCCGCCGACCTCAGGGCGGCGCGCCACCTTGGCAGCGGCGGCCCCGCCCGCTAGAACCGGCCCGAGCATCTCCGCGAGGACCCCCATGACCTTCCGCCACAAGCACCTCCTCGGCATCGAGCCGCTTCATCCCGAAGAAATCCGCACGGTCCTCGACCTGGCCGACAGCTATGCCGAGATGAACCGCCGCGAGCACAAGCATGGCGACGCGCTGGCGGGCATGACCCAGGTCAACATGTTCTTCGAGAACTCCACCCGCACCCAGTCGAGCTTCGAGCTGGCGGGCAAGCGGCTGGGCGCCGACGTGATGTCGATGTCGATGCAGACCTCCTCGGTGAAGAAAGGCGAGACGCTGATCGACACCGCCGTGACGCTGAACGCGATGCATCCCGACCTGCTGGTGGTGCGCCATCCGCATTCCGGCGCGGTCGACCTCCTGTCCGAGAAGGTCAACTGCGCGGTGCTGAACGCCGGCGACGGGCGGCACGAGCATCCGACCCAGGCGCTTCTGGACGCGCTGACCATCCGCCGCTCCAAGGGGCGGCTGCACCGGCTGAACATCGCGATCTGCGGCGACATCGCCCATAGCCGCGTGGCGCGCTCGAACATCCTGCTCTTGCACAAGATGGAGAACCGCGTCCGCCTCGTCGGTCCGCCCACCCTGCTGCCCGCAGGCGTCAAGGACTGGGGCGTCGAGGTCTATCACGACATGCGCGAGGGGCTCGCGGATTGCGACGTGGTGATGATGCTGCGCCTCCAGCGCGAGCGCATGGATGGCGGCTTCATCCCGTCCGAGCGCGAGTATTTCCACCGCTTCGGCCTCGATGCCGAGAAGCTGAGCTATGCCAAGGACGACGCCATCGTCATGCATCCCGGCCCGATGAACCGCGGCGTCGAGATCGACGGGCTGATCGCCGACGACCTGACCCGCTCGGTGATCCGCGAGCAGGTGGAGATGGGCGTCGCCGTCCGCATGGCCGCGATGGACCTTCTGGCGCGCAACCTGCGGGCCGAACGCGCCGCCGCGCCGGTCATGGCATGAACGATCCCAAGGACCCGCGGATGAGCGGGATGATCGCGCTGGCCGCGCTTGTCGTGATGGCGGCGCTGACCGTCCTGGTGGTGGTGATTGCCTGAAGTCACGCCGCATCCGCTGCCGGGACAGCGGCCGCTCGCCGGCATGGGCTGGATGGTCCTCTCGGGCCTCGCCTTCGTCTGCTTCATCGCCGCGATGAAATCGGTGGGCGATGCCGTCCCGGTGGCCGAGGGCGCCTTCCTGCGCTTCGCCTTCGGGCTGGTCTTCCTGCTGCCGCTGGCCGGGCGCATCCGCGCGCACTGGCCGAAGGGCCGCGACCTGCGGCTGTTTGCCGGGCGCGGGCTGGTGCATGCGGTGGCGATCTGCTCCTGGTTCTTCGCCATCGCGCAGATCCCGATCGCCGAGGTCACCGCGATCAACTATCTCTCGCCGGTTTGCGTCACCGTCGGCGCCGCGCTGTTTCTCGGCGAAAAGCTCGCCCTGCGCCGGATCGCCGCCGTGGCGGTCGCGCTGATCGGCGCGCTGATCCTGCTGCGCCCGGGCTTCCGCACGCTGGAACCGGGGCATTTCGCGATGATCCTCGCCGCGGTCAGCCTCGGCAGCTCCTACGTGATCGGCAAGACCCTGGCGGGCCGCTTCCCGCCGACCGTGATCGTCGCCTGGCTGAGCCTGTCGGTGACGCCGATCCTGGCGCCGCTGGCGATCGCGCATTGGGTCACGCCGCCCTGGCCGGTGCTGGCCATACTGGCCCTCGCCGCGGTCTTCGCCAATCTCGGCCATTACCTGATGACCCTGGCCTTCCGCGCCGCGCCGGTCGCCGTCACCCAGCCGGTGACCTTCCTGCAGCTCGTCTGGTCGGTGCTGCTCGGATACCTGGTCTTCGGCGAAGCGGCCGATCCCTTCGTCATCCTCGGCGGCGGCGTGATCGTTTCGGCCGTGTCCTTCATCGCCTGGCGCGAACATGCCGCCAAACGGCCCGCCTGAGCGGGCGGATTTGATCGGCATCAAGGCGCGCCCGGCCTGTCTCTGCGTAAGCTGCGGGGGTCACCTGTAGATGAGGACACCGACGATGACCCACGTTGCCCACGCCCTGGCCGAGGAGTTCCCCGCGCAAGTCGAGACCCTCCGCCATCTGCGCCAGACCGACGCCCGCGTCGCCCGGCTGGCCGATGAGTACACCGAGATCAACGATATCCTGCACCGGGTGGAGACCAATCTCCAGCCGATGTGCGATATCGAAGCCCTGCGGCTGCGCCGCACCCGCGTCGCCCTGAAGGACCAGCTTGCAAAGCTGCTGTCCCGGGCGGAGCCCGCGGCCGTCTGACGGCCCGGGCCGGAGCGCACCGCACGCGGCGGGGAGACACGCGGGCGGTGCGCCAGGGCTGATTGCCGGACAAGGCCGGGAGGGGGCAGATCCCCCCTCCCGCGCCCTCCCCCGCCGCGGGCGGCGGAGCACCGGAGCGGGGGCAAGAGACAAGGGAGGAAAATCCGATGAAGCGCATCATCCTGGGCCTGACCACGGCGCTCCTGCCGGTTTCGGCGATGGCCGTGGACTGCGGAGGGCTGACCGCTGACGCACCGGGGCCCGAGGGCGTGCGCCTGACCGCCGCCGAGCCGATCGCTCCCGGCGAGGAAAGCCCGGTCGCCATCTGCCGGGTCCGCGGCACCATGGCGGAGCGTACCGGCACCGACGGCCATGCCTATGCCCTGAATTTCGAGCTGTCGCTGCCCGAGGACTGGAACGGCAACTATGTCCACCAGTTCAACGGCGGCAATGACGGGGCGGTGAAGCCTGCCACCGGCGCGCTGAAATCCGGCACCGGCGAGACCAGCCCGCTGGCCCGTGGCTACGCGGTGGTCTCCTCGGATGCCGGCCATAATGGCGATGCCTTCCCCGAGGCCGGCCTGGCCGGAGGCGCAGCCTTCGGCGCCGATTTCGGGGCGCGGCGGATGTACGGCTACGGGGCCGTCGCGCTGCTCGATCCGGTGGCGCGGCAGGCGGTCGAGGCCTTCTACGGGCGCGCGATCGACCAGGCCTACGGCATCGGCTGCTCGAATGGCGGGCGGCATGCGATGGTGGCAGCGGCGCGGATGCGAGGCACTCGGCGGCTGAGCGGGGCCGGACTCTGCCGCCGCTCCGCCAAACATCCGGCGCGGCGCTGTCCGGCCCGCGCGGACCGGCAGAGCCTGGGCAGGGCGGCAGGCGCTTTCCCGCCGAGAATCCCTTGCCCTGCTGGTCCGGCTGACACCGATGTCATTTCCCTTTGCCCGGATATGAATTAGAGTCGCCGGCAAATTCCGAGCGGCAGAAGCCGCCTTGTGGACACAGGCAGATCAATGGATCACGACTTTTCGCTACTGGCGCTCTTCTGGCGCGCCTCTCCGACCGTGCAGCTGGTCATGCTGCTCCTGCTGGCGGCTTCGGTCTGGGCCTGGACGGTGTTCTTCCAGAAGATCGCCGCCTTCCGGCTGGCCCGCCGCCGCCTGTCGGCCTTCGAGGACCGGTTCTGGTCGGGCGACCCGCTGGACGAGCTCTATGACCGGATCTCCGACAATCCCGGCTCGGCGCCCGAGCGGATCTTCGTCGCGGGCTTCGCCGAATGGCAGCGCTCGATCCGCAAGGACGGCCGCATCGCGCCGGGGGTTTCCTCGCGCATCGACCGGTCTATGGATGTCGCGATCGGCCGCGAGGCCGACGGTCTGTCGCGCGGGCTGGCCTTCCTCGCCACGGTCGGCTCGACCGCGCCCTTCGTCGGGCTCTTCGGCACGGTCTGGGGCATCAAGGAAAGCTTCCAGAACATCGCCGCCGAGGGCAATACGAGCCTCGCCATCGTCGCGCCCGGCATCGCCGAGGCGCTGCTGGCCACCGGCATGGGGCTGCTGGCGGCCATCCCGGCGGTGATCTTCTACAACAAGCTCTCCACCGACAGCGCGCGGATCATCGCGGGCTGGGAAGCCTTCTCCGACGAGTTCTCGACGCTGCTGAGCCGGGAGGTCGCGGGCGGATGACCCCGATGCGCAATTCCGGCGGCGGCGCGCGGGGCAACCGGCGCCGCCGGTCGCATTCGCGTGACCTGCCGATGTCGGAGATCAACGTCACGCCCTTCGTCGACGTGATGCTGGTCCTGCTGGTCGTCTTCATGGTGGCCGCGCCGCTTCTGACGGTCGGCGTGCCGGTCGAGCTGCCCGAGACGGCGGCGGAATCGCTGCCGATGCCCGAGGAGGAGCCGCTGACCATCACTATCCGGACCGATGGCGGCCTGTCGATCCAGAACACCGAGATCGCGCGCGACCAGCTGATCCCGCGGCTCTCGGCGATTGCCGAGGAGCGCAGCGACCGGCAGCTGTTCCTGCGGGCCGACCAGGGGATTTCCTACGGCCAGGTCATGCAGGTGATGGGCGCGCTCAATGCGGCCGGGTTCAACCGGATCGGCCTCGTCACCGAAGATGGCGGCCCGACCCTCGGGGGAGAGTAGCGCCGGTGCGCCTGATCCCCCGCCTGTCCTTCCTGAAGAAGCCGGTCGGCAAGTCGCTGGCGCTGCATGCCGTGCTGATCCTGCTGGCGATTTTCGGCCTGCCGCATTTCGGCCGCCCGCCGCAGACGCCTGCCGCGGTGCAGGTGACGCTGCTGAGCCCCTCGGAGCTGCCCGAGACGCCCGCGGCGGCGCCGCCGCCCGCAAGGTCCCCCACCTGCGTGAAGCTGACGGCCTTCTCCTCAAGGTCCCCGGCAGATGCAAATGCCTTGTTCATCTCTTGTCCTCTCTCCATGACGCGAAGCCGACGGGCAGTCCTGCCTTTTGTTCGCTAATTCCTAATTTATACGTCAGTATCTAATCTTTGCAACCCGCCGGCAGAGAATTGGCGCAGAACCTTCCGAAACGTTGCGGATTGCGCGCCGGATGACCGGACAGGCGCTTCCAACTTGCGCGCGGCCGCTCTAGTCTCGGACGCAATTGCAGGAAAACAGGCCGCCCATGACCACTTTGCGAGATCTCGCCCGCCACCTGGAGCTGTCGGTGACCCAGGTCAGCCGGGCGCTGAACGGCCATGACGATGTCAGCGAAGCCACGCGGCTGCGAGTCGAGGAGGCCGCCCGCCAGCTGAACTACTTCCCGAACCGCGCCGCCCGGCGCCTGGTCTCGGGCCGCTCGGGCGTGGTCGGCTTCGTCGAGCAGAGCTTCGCCGGGATCGAGCGCGAAGAGATCCTCTTCGCCACGGTCACCGGCCTGTCGGAAGAGTTCTCCAGCCGCGGCATGCAATTCGTCCTGCATCTTGCCCCGAAAGCCAGCGGCCCGGAACGCCCAGATATCGTGAAGACTTACGACCAGCTTGTCCGCGGAGGGTCGCTGGACGGCTTCGTCGTCACCGGGCCGCGCCCCGGAGATGTGCGGATCCGCCACCTGATGGAGAACGCCATCCCCTTCGTGGTCCATGGCCGCACCGAAGAGGCCGCGCCGCATCCGTTCTTCGATATCGACAATCACGGGCTGGTCCTGCACCTGACCCGCCACCTGGGAGCGCTCGGCCATCGCAGGATCGGGATGGTCTCGGGGCCGCAGGATTTCTCCTATGTCGGCGCGCGGCAGCGCGGCTTCGAGGAGGGACTGGCAGAATTCGGCGCCGCGGCGGCCCCCGAGCAGCTGCGCAACGGGCCAATGACCGAAGATTTCGGCATGATCGCAGCGGTCCAGATGTTCTCCGGCCCGCAGCCGCGGCCAACCGCCGTGATCTGCGGCAATCTCCGCATCGCCAAGGGGGTCTACAGGGCGCTGTCCGCGCTGTCGCTGCGCATCCCCGAAGACGTTTCGGTGGCGGCCCATGACGATGTCGTGGCCCATGAGCGGCCGGAACTTTTTTTCCCCGCCCTCACCGTGACCCGTGCATCTCTGTCGGAAAGCTGGGGACCGCTCGCCGATATCCTGAAGGAGGCGATCGAAGGCAAGGACCTGAAAGACCTTCAGAAAATCTCGCCCTTCAGCTTCCTCGAAGGACGCTCCACCGGACCTGCCAGAGCCTGAAGCGGAGGCAACTTCCGGTTGTGCCGGGCGAATTGACAGCCCGCCCGTGATTCGCGTATCAAGTTTTCCGAAACGTTTCGGATGCCGGGAGGAGGGTCCGGACGTGGCCGTGCCGCCCGCTGCGGCGCGGCCCCAAACCACACGGGAGGAAACCGATGGGACGGATTTCGGCAGGACGGCTGGACGGCAGGGCCTTCGGCGCGGCGATGGCGCTGGCGGTCACGGCCTGGCCCGCGGCCGCGGTGGAGATCAGCTATGCCTCGGGCGTGGTCGGCACGGCGATGGAGAGCTTCCGCGAGAAGGTGCGCGTCTGGGAGGAGGCGACCGGCAACGCGGTGAACTTCGTGCCGATGCCCGCCTCCACCTCGGACCAGTTCGGCCAGTACCGGCTGTGGCTGGCGGCAGGCAACGCCGATATCGACCTCTACCAGACCGACATCATCTGGGCGGCGCAGCTCGCCGACCAGTTCGTCGACCTCTCGGAACCGGCCGCAGAGATCGCCGCCGCGAGCTTCCCGGCGATCATCGAGTCGCAGACCGTGGACGGCCGGCTGGTTGCGCTGCCGCTCTATACCGACGCGCCCGCGCTCTACTACCGCGCCGACCTGCTGGAAAAGTACGGCGCCGGCGTGCCGCAGACCTGGGAGGAGCTGACCGGGACCGCCGCGCGCATCCAGGAGGCAGAGCGCGCCGCCGGGAACGGCGATTTCTGGGGCTTCGTCTGGCAGGGCAACGCCTATGAAGGGCTGAGCTGCAACGCGCTGGAATGGATCGCCTCCTCCGGCGGCGGCCATGTGGTGGAGCCGGACGGCACCGTCTCGGTCAACAATCCCGCCGCCGTCGAGGCGCTGGAGCGGGCGGCAGCCTGGGTCGGCACCATTTCGCCGCCGGGCGTGCTGGCCTACCAGGAAGAGGAGGCGCGCGGCGTCTGGCAGACCGGCAACGCGCTATTCATGCGCAACTGGCCCTATGCCTATGCGCTCGGCAACGGCCCGGACAGCCCGATCAAGGACCTTTTCGGCGTCGCGCCGCTGCCCGCGGGCGGCAGCGATGACGGCGGCCCGGCGGCGACCCTCGGCGGCTGGAACGTCGCGGTGTCGAAATATTCCCGCCACCAGGAAGCGGCGATCTCGCTGGCGCTCTATCTGGCGGGCCCCGAGGCGCAGAAGGCCGGGGCGCTCGGCGAGGCGCATCTGCCGACGCTGGCCGCACTCTACGACGATCCCGAAATCGCCGCCGCCCAGCCGATCGTCCCGCGCTGGAAGGAGATCTTCCAGCAGGCCGTGCCGCGCCCTTCCGCCCCGACCAAGGGCGCCTATAACGAGGTCTCCGCCAAGTTCTGGAGCGCCGTGCACGAAACCCTCTCGGGCCAGGGCAGCGCCGCGGAGAACTTGGAGCTGCTGGAGCTCGACCTCGGCGACCTGAAGGGCCGCGGCTGGTAGCCCGGACGCCCCGGACGCCCCCGTTCCCGATCCGAAGTCCTGCGGGCCGTCCGGCCCGTGCCCCCGCATCGCGGCAGGCGCCCCCGCCTTGCCCGCTGCCCGAAGCCGGAAGTCGCGCGCCGCGGAGCCCATGCCGAAGGCTGGGCCGGATCGCGGGCTCGCCGCCTTCGAGCGGGACCGATCCCGGAACGCGAAGGGCCCCGGCCGGACAGCCGGGGCCCTGAGGCAATGCGGCGGAAAGGCCGCGCGGGCCCGTCCGCAGGACAGATCAGGCGGCGTAGCGCTTGGCCATCGCGTCGAGCGGAACGACCTTGATCTTGTCGGCATGGCCCGCGGTGCCGAAGGCTTCGTAGCGGGCGACGCAGATCTTGACCATCTCGGCACGTGCCGGGCCGAGATACTTGCGCGGGTCGAATTCGCCGGGGTTCTCGGCGAAGGCCCGGCGGATCGCCGCGGTGGCCGCCATGCGGTTGTCGGTGTCGATGTTGATCTTGCGCACGCCCGATTTGATGCCGCGCTGGATTTCCTCGACCGGCACGCCCCAGGTCGGCTTGATCTCGCCGCCATAGGCGTTGATGATCTCCTGCAGGTCTTCCGGCACCGAGGAGGAGCCGTGCATCACCAGGTGGGTGTTCGGCAGGCGGCGGTGGATTTCCTCGATCACGTTCATCGCCAGGATGTCGCCGTCGGGCTTGCGGGTGAACTTGTAGGCGCCGTGCGAGGTACCCATGGCGATCGCCAGCGCGTCGACATTGGTCGCCTCGACGAATTTCACCGCCTCGTCGGGATCGGTCAGCAGCTGGTCATGGCTCAGCTTCTCGGTCGCGCCATGGCCGTCTTCCTGGTCGCCCATGCCGGTTTCCAGGCTGCCGAGCACGCCGAGCTCGCCCTCGACCGAGACGCCGCAGGCATGCGCCATCTTCACGACCGACGCGGTGACGCCGACATTGTAGTCGAAATCTGCCGGGGTCTTGCCGTCTTCCTTCAGCGAGCCGTCCATCATGACGGAGGTGAAGCCGTTCTGGACGGCGGTCGCGCAGGTCGCCAGGCCGTTGCCGTGGTCGAGATGCATGCAGACCGGGATATGCGGATACATCGCCACCAGGCCGTCGATCAGATAGCGCAGCACGGTGTCGCCGGCATAGGAGCGCGCGCCGCGGCTGGCCTGGATGATGACCGGCGAGTTGGTCTTGTCCGCGGCCTCCATGACGGCCAGGCCCTGCTCCATGTTGGAGATGTTGAAGGCCGGGATGCCGTAATCATTTTCGGCGGCATGGTCGAGAAGCTGTCTCAGGGTGATACGGGACATCGGAACGATCCTTTCGCTAGTCGGCGAGATACTTGGCAATCGTGGACACCTCGCCGGCGGAGCCGAAGACGAGGGCGGTATGCTGGTGTGGCGCGGACGGCACGAGATCGAGAATGTCCCGCGTCCCGTCCGTGGCCCTGCCGCCCGCCTGCTCTAGCAGGAAGGCGACCGGAATGGCTTCGTAGCAGAGTCGCAGGCGGCCGTTTTCATAGCCCTTGCGGCGGTCTGCCGGATAAAGGAAGGCGCCGCCCTGCAGCAGGATGCGGTGCAGTTCGCCCACCGCCGCCGCCAGCCAGCGCATGTTGAAATCCTTGCCCCGCGGGCCGTCCGTGCCGGCGCGCAGGTCGGCGGCATAGCGCTGGATCTCTTCGGGCCAGTGGCGTTCGTTCGAGGCGTTGTAGGCGATGGTCTTGGTCTCGGCGGGCACCTTGGCGTCGTGGCGCGTCATCAGGAACGCGTGCAGCACCGGGTCCCAGGTCGCGATATGGACGCCCGCGCCGAGCGAGAAGCCGTAATCGAGCGAATGGCCGAAGGAGGCATAGCCTGCCGCCACGGCTTCGCGGCCCTTGCGCAGGAACCCCGCCGCGCCGGCCGGGAAGACCGCGAACAGCAGCCCGAGCGGCGCGCCGATGCCGATCGAACCCGAGCCGTCGATCGGGTCGATCGCGACGTCCCAGATCCCGCCGGGGTTCAGCGTCGAGACCTCCTCGGCCTCCTCGGACAGAACCATCCGCACGCCGGCGGCCTTGAGCGCCAGCATCAGGTGGTCATGGGCGCCGACATCGAGCGCCTTCTGCCGGTCGCCGCTGTCATTGGTGCCGACCAGCGCCGCCGGGTCGCCCGGCAGGTGGCCCGCGGCCAGGCGCAGCGCCAGGGGCGGAAGGGCGGCGGCAATCGCGGCAACGATCTCGGAGGGACCGGGCTGGCCGGCAAGGAATTCCTCGAGCGTCTCGGACGACGAGGGACCATCATGGGACAGGACGAGCATCGTACCTCTGGGTTCGGCGGGCCTCGGGGCCCGGGTCTTCGGTCCCCGTGATTACCGATAAGCCATCCGCTTGAAAAGATCACAAGGCGATACGTCACGCCCCCCATCCGCAATTAACCGCTTGTTTCCTCCGATGCGCGACCTTTCCGCGCAAAGGGAGCCGGGCAGCCGGATCCGGTCCGCCGCGGTCCTTGCGCTGGTTGCGCCCGTGCCGCGGTCCGGCCCGGCCGCGCTTCCCGGCCCGCCAACGGAAAGCGGACCGCCTCGAGATGCTGCACGCGGTGCAAGGCCAGATGGCACACCGGTTGGGAGCCGCCGTCCCGCAGCGGCCACCGCGCGTCCGCGTCCTGCGGCGCCGCGCAGCGGTCCCTGGGGCTGAGGCGGCAGCACGCTCAGGCGGAGCGGTCTTCCCCGGCGATGTCCGAGCGTTCGTAGGGCAACGAGTCCAGATGGTGCAGCCGTGCCGCGATCATGGCGGCCTGCATCAGGGTGCGGGTGCCGTAATAGGCGCTGATCCGGGCCTCGGCCTCGTCCGGGTCCATCCCGCCGTAGCGGGTGCAGGCCTCCGCCATCGTGGCCCCCTGGAACAGCGCCTGCAGCAGCCGCAGCAGTTCCAGCGGCGGCCTGCGGTCGGACCGGATTTCCTCGGAGGCGATTTCGGCATAGCTGCGCAGGATCTGGTCGGCGAGGAACTCGAAATCCGAGATCTGCGGCTGGAGCGCCTCGCGGAACTCGGCATCGGGCTGGTCCGAAGACAGCGTCAGCGCCACCCGCAGGTCTTTCCAGATGCGCTTGGGCAGGGTGTAGCCTGCTGCACCCACGCCCAGCTCGGCAGCAGCCGAGAAGAATCCCGCAACCCGCGGCAGCGACCGGTCGAGGCTGTCCCAGAAGAAGCCCGCGTCGCTGATCCGCGCCCGGGCGATCACCGGGTCGATCGCCGAATAGCCGCGTTCGACATAGCGGCTGATCCAGCTGTCGGGATAGGTGGTCACCACCCGCGGGTCGATCAGCATCGACGGCGTGTCGGTCACCACATGCACCGTGGCATGGCTGGCGCCGAACCGCTCGGCCAGCGCATGCAGCACGTCAAGCAGGCCGGTCGTGTCGCGGATCCGCCCGATTTTCGCCGAGAGCCGTTCCGCCTCCTCGTGGCGGAAGACGCGGATGGTTTCCAGCTGTCCGGACTGCACCAGGCGCAGGATGTCGGCGGCCAAAGTGTCTTCGCCCGCTTCCCGGAGCGAGCCGACGGAGTTCACGAGGGAGGTGTAGACCCAGTTCGCCATCGAAGGCAGCCTAACAGGAATTTCCGTAGGGGAAAATCATTTGGAGCACGGAAACCGATTGTCAATTTCTCTGCGGCTTCCTGTGGGTGTTTCCAATTTGTTCTAAATGGTCCGGACCCAGGAGGTTTCATGGTCACCGCATTCCAATACGCTGATTTCACGGCCCGGGCAGATCTGGCCGCATCGGTCCACCGCGACCGCGCCGCGCAATTCGTGGCCCGCCACGGCTGGCCGCTGGTGCTGACCGGCGAAGGACGGGAGGTCGACAGTTTCGACGCGCCGGGCACGGAATATCTGGTCGCGGCGCGGGCAGGACGGCATCTCGCCTCGCTCCGGCTGCGCCGCGCCTCGGCGGGCAGCATGGCGCAGGCGGCCTTTCCCGATGTCTGGCGCCGCCACGGGGGCGGGCTGTCGCAGATGAGCGAAGTCACGCGGCTCTGCAGCGCGCCCGGTCTCGGCGCCCTGGATTGCCGCGCGGCGATTGCCGAATTGCTGATCGCGCTCTGCCGCCACGGACGGCAGAGCGGGCAGGAGCGGCTCTTCGGGGTCGTCTATCCGGGGGTGGCGCGGGGCATCGCGCGCAGCGGCTGGCACTCGGAGCGGCTCGACAGCTTCGAAACCGACGGGCGCGAGACCTGGCTCTGCCGCTGGGACTGCACCGCCGCAGCGGACTGGGCGCTTCAGGAAAGTGCCGCCCGCCTGGCAGAGCGGGCGGCCATGGCGCGGCCGGATCGCCGCGCGGCATGACGGGTCAGAAGCTCTCGACGCCGTTCTGCGGCGGGCAAATGAAGAGGTTCTGCGCCAGCCGTTCCACGGTGCGGACGTCGCGCTCGGGCACGACCATCCAGCCGACGCGCCAGCCGGTCATCGAGAAATACTTGGAGAAGGAGTTGATCACCCAGGCGTCGGGGTCGATCTCCAGCGCCGAGACCGCGCGCTGCCCGTAATGCAGCCCGTGATAGATCTCGTCTGAAATGAAAGCGGTGCCGCGGGCCTGCGCCTGCTCCAGGAGCGCCGCAAGCTGGCCCTGGTCCAGCATCGTGCCGGTGGGATTGGCCGGCGAGGCCACCATGATGCCGTCGAGCCCCNCCGGGCACGTCGACCGGTTCCAGCACATGGCGGGCGGAATCGCGGGTCGGCATGCCGACCGGCACGCAGTTCAGCGCCTTGAGGATCTGGCGGTAGCTGGGATAGCCGGGCTCGGTCACGCCGACGCGGGCGCCCGCGTCGAAAAGCGCGGTGAAGGCCAGCACGAAGGCCCCGGACGAGCCGTTCGTCACCACCACCCGCGCCGGGTCGAGATCGACGCCGTACCAGCGCTTGCACAGATCGGCGATGCCGCGGCGCAGCGCGGGCAGCCCCAGCGCCACGGTATAGCCCATCGCATCCTCTTCCAGCGCCTGCGCGANCGGCGCGGNCGCGCCTCCGCGGGCGCNGGGGCTCGAGGGCTGGCCGATCTCCATGTGGATGATGTGCCGTCCGGCCGCTTCGGCCTTGCGGGCGGCTTCCATCACGTCCATCACGATGAAGGCATCGATTTCGGCACGGCTTNGCGGTGGGCATGCNAATCCTCCTTNAGGCTCGGGCACAAGTTGCAAGAGGACGCGGCAGGGTCAATGGCGAAACTCGGGACGGCCCCCATGATGCGGCGGATCGCTGCCGCGGCGGTTGCGCTGTGCCTCGCGGCGGGCGCGCAGGCCCAGTCCCTGATCCGCGACGCAGGCCTGGAATACGCGCTCGACACCATCGCGCTGCCGGTGATGACCACCGCCGATCTCTGGGGCGGACGGATCAAGGTTCTGATCGTCAACGACATGTCGCTCAATGCCTTCGTCACCGACGGGCGGGCGGTCTTCCTCCATGCCGGGCTGATCCTGCGGCTGTCCAGCCCCGCGCANGCTGCAGGCGGTGATCGCCCACGAGCTGGCTTATATCGGCATCGATGTCGGCACCGGCTCGGCGCGGGCCGGGCTGTTCGGCCGGACCGGCTGCCTGCTGGGCAGCGCGAAGGCCGCGATCGACAGCCACCGCGACGACCGCGGGCGGACGACGGCGCGCGGCCGCTGCGCCTCGGCGACGTGGCGCGGATCGAGGCCGGGCCGTCGAACACCGACAGCATGTTCCGTTCCGACGGGGTCACCGGGCTCGGGCTCGGCATCCAGCCGCAGGCCCAGGCCAACACCGTCGCCATCGCCGATGCGGTGCGCGCCGAACTCGAGCTGCTGCGGCCGACCCTGCCCGAGGGGATGCAGATCGCCATCACCACCGACGAGTCGCTCTTCATCGAGACGGCGCTGGACGAGGTCGTGCAGGTCTTCGCCGAGGCGGTGCTGCTGGTCACGGCGGTGATTTTCCTCTTCCTGGGCTCGGCGCGGCTGTCGCTGGTGCCGGCGGTGACGATCCCGGTCTCGATCCTCGGCGCGGCGGCGGTGATGGCGATGCTGGGCTTCTCGGTCAACATCCTGACGCTCTTCGCGATGATCCTCGCCATCGGGCTGGTGGTCGACGACGCCATCGTCGTGCTGGAGAACATCCAGCGCCACCGCGCTATGGGCGCAAGCCCCGCCGAGGCGGCGCGGCGCGGCGCCAACCAGGTGAATTTCGCGGTGATCGCCACAACCGCCGTGCTGATCGCGGTGTTCCTGCCGGTCAGCTTCATGGAGGGCGAGATCGGCCAGATCTTCGCCGAATTCGGCATCGTCCTCGCCGTCGCGGTCACGGTGTCCGGCTTCGTCGCGCTGACGCTGTCGCCGGTTCTGGCGGCGCGGCTGATGCCGCGGCAGGACCGGCCCGGGCTGCTGACCAGGGCAGTCGACCGGCTGATGGCGGCGCTCGAACGCGGCTACCGGGCGGGGCTCCTGCGGATGCTGCGGCTGCCCGAGCTGCTGCTGGCCTTCACCGGCTTCGCCGTCGCGGCCTGTTTCGCGCTCTACCAGTCGCTGCCGCAGGAGGTCACGCCGGAGGAGGACCGCGGCCAGTTCCGCATCTATGTCACCGCGCCCCAGGGGTCGAACCTTGCCACCACCGATGCCGCGATCCGCCAGGTCGAGGCGCTGATCGCGCCCCTGCGCGACGAGGGCACGGTGTCGAACATCACCTCGATCACCGGCATGTGGGGCGAGCTGCGCCGCGGCATGATCTTCGTCAACCTCGTGCCCTGGGACGAGCGGAACCAGAGCGTGCGCGAGGTGATGGACAGCCTGCGCGGCCCGCTGGCGCAGATCACCGCGGTGCAGACCTGGATGCGGCCGTCCTCCGGCCTCGGGATCGGCGGCGGCCGCGGCGGTCTCCAGTTCATGCTGGGCGGCCCCGACATCGACCGCGCCGCCGCCTGGGCCGAGGAACTGGTGCCGCTGCTCGAGGCCGACCCGATGCTCTCGGGCGTCGAGATCGGCCATTCCGCCAACCAGCCCGGCGCGACCATCTCGGTGGACCGGCTGCGGGCGCAGGATCTGGGCTTCGACGCCGAGGCGGTGTCTTCGGCGCTGCAGATGCTGGTCGCGTCGCGCACGGTCGGCGAATACACCGCCGACGGCCGGCAATACCCGGTGATCCTGCAGGCCGCGCCCGAAGACCGCGACAATCCCGCCGACCTGATGTCGATCCTGCTGCGCAACAACCGCGGCGACCTGATCCCGCTTTCCGCCTTCGCCACCATCGAGGAGGCGGCCAACGTGCCGGCGATCAACCGCTATGACCGGGTGCATTCGGTGCCGATGGAGGCCGACCTCGCCCCCGAGGCCGACCTCGCGGCGGTGATGGACCGGGTCGAGGCGGCGGTCTCCGGGCTGCCGGCCGGGGCGACCATCGCCTGGGACGGGCAGGCGGCGGATTTCCTGAAATCCTCGGGCGGCATGGCCAAGGTCTTCGGCCTGGCGCTGGCCATCGTCTTCCTGGTGCTGGCCGCGCAGTTCGAAAGCTTCCGCACGCCGCTGGTAATCCTGCTGACCGTGCCGCTGGGCCTGGCGGGGGCGGTGCTGTCGCTCTGGCTCGCCGGGCAGTCGCTCAACATCTTCAGCCAGGTCGGGCTCGTGCTGCTCGTCGGCCTCATGGCCAAGAACGGCATCCTGATGGTCGAATTCGCCAACCAGCTGCGCGAGGAGGGCCGGGCGCTGCGCGAGGCCGCGGTCGAGGGCGCCGTCACCCGGCTGCGTCCGGTGGCGATGACCACGATCGCCACCGTTCTGGGCGCGCTGCCCTTGATGACCGCCGCCGGGGCCGGGGCGGTCAGCGCCACGGCGGGGCGCCCCAGCGCCTCCATCGCGGCCAGCCGTTCGGCCGAGAGGGTTTCCGCCGCCAGCGCCAGCCAGGCCCGGCCCTCATGCGCCAGGACGATCCCGACTCCCATGCGCAGATCGGCGCGGGCGCGGGCGATCTCTTCGTCGAGGGTCAGGATCAGGGACATGGGCGGGCTCCGGAAATCGTGTCACGCACATAGCGGCTCGCACGCGGAATTGAAACATGGAGCTGCCTGGAGACACGCCTCCGTGAGAAGATTGCAGCAAATCTTGTATCATCCGTGAAGGCGCGCATCTGCCGAAACAGCAAGACGGAGAAACATGATGGCCGCACTCAAGAAGATTCTGCTGGTGGATGACGAGGACGACCTGCGCGAGGCGCTGTCCGAGCAGCTGGTGATGACCGAGGAATTCGACGTGTTCGAGGCGGCGACCGGGCAGGAAGCCCTGTCGAAGGTCCGCGAGGGGCTCTACGACCTGGTGATCCTCGATGTCGGCCTGCCCGATACCGACGGGCGCGAGCTCTGCCGCGTGATGCGCAAGCAGGGGATCAAGTGCCCGATCATCATGCTCACCGGCCACGATACCGACAGCGACACGATCCTTGGCCTCGATGCGGGCGCCAATGACTACGTCACCAAGCCGTTCAAGCTGCCGGTCCTGCTGGCGCGGATCCGCGCGCAGCTGCGCCAGCACGAACAGTCCGAAGACGCGGTGTTCCAGCTCGGCCCGTACACGTTCAAGCCGGCGATGAAGGTCCTGGTCGACGAGGCGGAGCGCAAGATCCGGCTGACCGAGAAGGAAACCAACATCCTGAAGTTCCTCTACCGCGCCGCCGACGGCGTCGTGGCACGCGATGTGCTACTGCATGAGGTATGGGGCTACAATGCGGGCGTCACCACCCACACGCTGGAGACGCATATCTACCGCCTGCGCCAGAAGATCGAGCCGGATCCCTCCAACGCCCGGCTGCTCGTGACCGAAAGCGGCGGATACCGGCTGGTTGCCTGACGCCGCGCCGGCAAAAGTTTGGACGCAAGCGGGGAACCATGCCAAGCTTGGCTGGTTCTCCGAGGCAAGTTCCCGCGCACCGGGGTTATGGTGCACCTCCCTGTTGGACTGCCCGGGCATTTGCCCGGGCTTTTTTTCGGTCAGCGGGGTCTGGCCGGATGCCGTGCTGCAGGGGCGGCGGCAGGATCCTGCGTTCCGGGACGGCCCGCCGGATGCCGGACGATCCGGGCCGAGCAAAGCCTTCCGGGAAAAGCGGCATTTGCGCCGGCCCGCCTCGCTGCACGGCCCCTTCTGGCTGGTTGCCAGGCAGGCTTGGCCGGCTGCGGAGCGTGGTGAGCCGCTTGCCCGTTGGACGCGCCGAGTCCCGCCCGTGGCGAACTGCGGGCCCGGGAGCGCGGAGGCAGAGCTTGCCGCCTGCCGGGAGTCCCGGCCCTGCCGTCCCCGGCCGCTCGTGGATGGCGCGGTTTCAGGGAGGAGCCCGCTGGGCGGTGTTCCGGGCGCAGACGCCCCGGCCGCTGTCCGGAGTTGGCGCAAAACTGCCAATGTCGCGACCGGATGGCGGAACTCCGACAGCCGCGGCGGGGGCTGCGGCCTGATTGCGTTAGACCTGCTGCCGGCTTTGCGCTAAGAGCGGGGCATGACCTGTCGATCTGCCTTCCGTTCCGTTTCCATGCCGCTCCTTGCCGCGCTGACGGCGCTGGGGGCCTGTTCCTCGCCGGACGAGGCGCCGGACCTCATGCGGTTCCGCAACGCCAGCTCGCAGCCGGACGAATTCGTCGTCGTGCCGTCGAAGCCGCTGCAGACGCCCGACAGCACAGCCGCGCTGCCGGTACCGACGCCGGGATCGGCCAACCGCGCCGACCAGACGCCGGTCGCCGATGTGGTCGCGGCCCTCGGCGGTTCGCCTGCCGCGCTGGACCGCAGCGGCATCCCGTCTTCGGATGCTGCGCTGGTGGCCTATGCCGGACGCACCGGCACCGATCCGTCGATCCGCGGCACGCTGGAACGCGAGGATGTCGAATGGCGCCAGCGCAACGACCGGACGCCGATCGAGAAGCTGTTCAACCGTAACGGCTATTACAACGCCTATGACGACATGCAGCTCGACCCGCAGGCCGAGCAGGCCCGCATGCGCGCCCGCGGCGCCACCGTGCCCTCGGCGCCGCCGCCCCTTCCGGAAGACGACTGAGGCCGCTCTCCTCCCGTCACTTTTTCGCGGGAGGACGTGCTGCCGCTTGATCCCGCCCGCTTCCACCGTAGGTTGGGCGCATGACACAGCTGTCCCCCTTCCGGGCCTTCTGGCCCATGACCTTCGTCCTCGCGGCTGCATTGCCGGCCGCGGCGCAGGACGTCACGAGCTTCACTCTCGGCAATGGCCTGGACGTGGTGGTGATCGAGGATCACCGCGCCCCGGCCGTCACCCACATGATGTGGTACAAGGTCGGATCGGCGGACGAGCCGGCCGGCAAGAACGGCATCGCCCATTACCTCGAACACCTGATGTTCAAGGGCACCGACATCCTGGAGCCGGGCGAGTTCTCCAGCGTGGTCGCGGCGAACGGGGGCAATGACAACGCCTTCACCTCCTATGACCAGACCGCCTATTTCCAGCATGTCGCCGCCAGCCGGCTCGGCCTGATGATGGAGATGGAAGCCAGCCGGATGACCGGGCTGAAGCTGACCGAGGACGTGGTGAAGCCCGAGCTGGGCGTCATCATCGAGGAGCGCAACCAGCGCACCGACAGCAATCCGGGCGCGCTGTTCGGCGAACAGCGCCGTGCCGCCCAGTTCCTGCGCCATCCCTACGGCAATCCGATCATCGGCTGGCCGGAAGAGCAGAAGAGCCTGACGCTGGACGATGCGGTGTCGTTCTACCATGACCATTACGCCCCCAATAACGCGATCCTGATCGTCGCCGGCGACGTGACCCCGGACGAGGTCCGCACGCTGGCCGAGGAAAACTACGGCGCGATTCCGGCCAACCCCGGGATCGGCGAGCGGTCCCGCGTGCAGGAGCCGCCGCAGCTCGCGGCGCGCCACCTGACCTTCGAGGATCCGCGCGTCGCCCAGCCCTATGTCGTGCGCACCTATCTGGCGCCCGAGCGCGATCCGGGTGCCCAGGAAGAGGCCGCGGCGCTGGTGCTCCTGGCCGATCTGCTGGGCGAGGACCCGAACAGCTCGGTGCTGGGCCGCAGCCTGCAATTCGACCGCAAGGTGGCGATCTACACCTCGGCCTATTACGACGCGACCTCGCTCGACGCGTCCACCTTCGGGCTGACCGTGGTGCCGACCCCGGATGTCACGCTGGAAGAGGCCGAGGCGGCGCTCGAAGACGTGCTGGCCGGATTCCTCGCCGCGCCGATCGACGAGGAGCGGCTGGCGACGCTGAAGCGGCAGTACCGCGCCTCGGAAATCTACAAGCGCGACTCGGCGGATGCCGTCGCGCGCGAATACGGCCAGGCGCTGACCTCGGGCCTGACCATCGAGGATGTCGCCGCCTGGCCGCAGATCGTTCAGGACGTCACCGCCGAGGACATCAAGGCCGCGGCCGGGAAGGTGTTCGACCCGAAAGCCTCGGTGACCGGCTATCTCCGTCCGCCGGCCCAGGCCGAAGAAGCAAGCGAGGTGTCCCAATGATCCGCGCCGCCGTCACCGCCGCCGCCATCGCGCTGGCCTTCCCCGCCTTCGCCGAGGTCGACATCCAGCAGGTCGAAAGCCCCGGCGGCATCAAGGCCTGGCTGGTGGAGGAGCACTCCATCCCCTTCGTCGCGCTGGAAATCGGCTTCAAGGGCGGCACGTCGCTCGATCCGGCCGGGAAGCAGGGCGCGACCAACCTGATGACCGGCCTGCTCGAGGAAGGCTCGGGCGACTGGGACTCGCAGGGGTTCGCGCGGGCGCGCGACGATCTGGCCATGTCGGTCGATTTCGACAGCTGGGATGACGGCGTCAGCATCTCGGCGCGCTTCCTGACCGAGACGCTGGAGCCGGCCGGCGAGCTGCTGCGCACGGTGGTCACAGATCCGGCCTTCGACGCGGAGTCGATCGACCGGGTCCGCGCCCAGGTGCTGGCCTCGATCCGCTCCGACAGGGAGGATCCGCAGGCGCTGGCCGGGGACTACATGGCGCAGGAAGTCTATGGCGACCATCCCTATGCCCGTCCCGGCGACGGCACCGAGGAAACCGTCACCGCGCTGACCCGCGACGACATCGTGGCGGCCTGGCAGGGCGCGATGGCGAAGGACCGGGTCTATGTCTCGGCGGTCGGCGACATCACCCCGGAGCAGCTGGAGACGCTCCTCGACAAGGTGCTGGGCGATCTGCCCGCGGCGGGCGCGCCGCTGCCCGGGCCGGCGGACCCGCAATTCAGCGGCGGCGTCCATGTCATCGACTACCCGACGCCGCAGGCGGTGATCCGCTTCGTGCAGCCGGGGCTCGACCGTGACGATCCGGATTTCTTCGCCGCCTATGTGATGAACCAGGTGCTGGGCGCGGGCAGCTTCGAGTCCCGGCTGATGAGCGAGATCCGCGAGAAGCGCGGCCTGACCTACGGCGTGGCCGCCTACCTGTCGGCCAAGGACCAGTCGGACCTGCTGGCGGGTGGCATGGCGACGGCGAATGCGACCGTGGCCGAAAGCATCGACCTGATCCGCCGGGAGTGGCAGAAGATGAAGGACGAGGGCGTCACCCAGGACGAGCTCGACCGCGCCAAGACCTATCTGACCGGCGCCTATCCGCTGCGCTTCGACGGCAACGGCCGGATCGCCAACATCCTGGTGGGGATGCAGATGGACGGCATGGGGCCGGACTACATCGCCACCCGCAACGACAAGGTCGAGGCAGTGACGCTGGAGGATGTCCGCCGCGTCGCCTCCGAGCTGCTCGATCCCGCGAAGCTGAGCTTCGTCGTGGTCGGCCAGCCGCCGGAGACGCTGAACTGATCTCGCGGCGGGGCCGGTCCGCGTCGGGGTGACGCAGGCCGGCTCCGCCGGAGGCATTGCGAAATCATGGTTTCCGTATGGACACCGGATCCGGATGGCCTGTAGGTCGGGGACGTTGGGGAAATGACGTCATGCCGACCGCGCAGCAAAGGATCTGGGGCTGGTACGCCTTCGACTGGGCCAGCCAGCCGTACCACACCCTGATCCTCACTTTCATCTTCGGGCCCTACTTCGTGAACGTGGTGGGCGACCCGGTCGAGGCCCAGACACTTTGGGCCCATGTGCTGACCGTCACGGGCATCGCAACGGCGGTGCTTGCGCCGGTGATCGGCGCGCTCGGCGACCAGTCGGGCCATCTGGTGCGCTGGGTCGGCTGGCTGTCGGCGGTCTATGTCGCCGCCTCGGCCGCGCTGTGGTTCGCGGTGCCGGGAACCGAGCATGTGCTGCTCCTGCTCTTTGCCTTCGGGGCAGGTCTGGTCGCGACCGAGCTGGCCATCGTGGTCACCAATGCCTTCCTGCCGTCTCTGGCGAGCCGCGAGGAGACCGGCAAGCTGTCGGGCACCGGCTATGCGATCGGCTATGCCGGCGGGCTGATCGCGCTGATCCTGATGCTTCTGTTCTTCGCCGAGGGCGAAGGCGGGCGGACGCTCTTGGGCCAGCCGCCGCTCTTCGGGCTCGATCCGGCGGCCTATGAGGGCACGCGCTTCGTCGGGCCGTTCTGCGCGGCCTGGTTCGTGATCTCGATGATCCCGTTCTTCGCCTGGGTGAAGGACCCGGTGCGCGACGCGCCCGACCTGAGCTTTGCCGAGGCCGCGCGCCGCGCCGCGCGCGACATCCGCCAGATGTGGCGCCGGGCGCTGAAGCGCCGGAGCCTCGTCGCCTTCCTGCTGTCGTCGATGTTCTACCGCGACGCGCTGATCGGGCTCTACGGCTTCGGCGGGCTCTATGCCAAGGGCGTGCTCGGCTGGTCGGTCAAGGAGATCGGCATTTTCGGCATCCTCGGCGTGGCCATGGCGATGCTGGCCTGCTGGATCTGCGGCCTCTGCGAGAACCGGCGCGGCGGGCCGAAGGCGGTGATCTCGACCGCCATCGCGATTCTGGTCCTGGTCAGCACCACGCTGGTCGGGCTGACCCGCGACAGCCTGTTCGGCTTTGCCCTGGCGCCGGGATCGGCGCTGCCGGATGTCCTGTTCTACATCTGCGGGGCGCTGATCGGCGCGGCGGGCGGCGTGCTGCAATCGGCTTCGCGCTCGATGATGGTGCGCCATGCCGATCCGGACCACCCGACCGAGGCCTTTGGGCTCTACGCGCTGACCGGCAAGGCCACGGCGTTTCTCGCGCCCTTCCTGATCGGCCAGGCGACGATGGCGAGCGGCGACCAGAGATTGGGTGTCTCCCCCCTGATATTCCTTTTTCTTCTCGGCCTGTTTCTGCTAATTTGGGTCAAAAGGGACGGCGATATCTGAGCAGGAGGCCCGCCATGAAGAGCCCGAAGACCCGGTTTTGGCCGGTAGCGATTCTCATGTCATTGGCGCTCGGGGCCTGTGGCGGCAGCCCTTCGGGAGGCGGCGGCGGTGCCTCGGAAGACGAGGGCGTCTCGGTCACGATGCTGAGCGCGGCGGAGCTGTCCGGTCCGAAGGCCTGGGCGCTGTTCGGCGCCAAGCCCGAGCCGAGTTCCGGGCCGGCCCAGTCCTGGGGCAGCTATGCCAAGGGCTGCGCGGGCGGCCTCGTCGAGCTGCCCGAGACCGGGCCGACCTGGCAGGCGATGCGCCTGTCGCGCAACCGCAACTGGGGCCATCCCGAGGCGATCTCCTTCATCCGGGACCTCTCGGCCCAGGCGGCACGGCAGCCGGGCTGGTCGGGGCTCTATGTCGGCGACATCGGCCAGCCGCGCGGCGGCCCGATGAAGTCCGGCCATGCCAGCCACCAGATGGGGCTGGACATCGACATCTGGATGCTGCCGCCGCAGCGGCTGAACCTGAGCCGCTCGGAGCGGGAATCGATCAGTTCGATCTCGGTCAAGACCTCGGACCAGCGCCGGGTGAACGGCAACTGGTCGCCGCAGCATGCCGCCATCCTCGAGGCCGCGGCGCGCGATCCCCGGGTCGACCGCATCTTCGTCACCGCCCCGGCCAAGATCGCGATGTGCCAGAACGCCCGTCCCTCGGACACTGCCTGGCTGCAGAAGATCCGGCCCTATTGGAGCCATGACTACCATTTCCACGTGCGGCTGAAATGCCCGGCCGGCTCGCCCGGCTGCATCACCCAGACGCCGACGGTGTCGCAGATTTCCAGCGGCGGCAACGGCTGCGACGACACGCTGACGTGGTGGGTGACGGATGCGCTGGCGCCGCCGAAGCCCTCGCCCGAGCCGGCCAAGCCCGCCCCCCGCAAGCGCGGCAAAGCGCGCAGCAGGGCACAGCCGCCGCCATGGCGCCTCGAACGCCGCCGTCGCGTGCCCGCCCAGACCGATGGCGCGGCCCGCCCCATGGGCAAGTTCCGCCTCGGACGTGACGGGGCAACGCCGGAATTCCGCGCGATCGAGGTGACCTCCGGCGCTGCCGGCGAGGGCTTCCTGCCCAGTTCCCCGCGGAAGAGGAGATCGCCGCGGTTCGCTGGTAAAAAGGTTTCCGGAGCTTGGCGCTGTTGCTCAAATCCGGGGAGGCCCGCAGGTTACCTTTGATGATGTCCCATATGATGGTGTAGCTCGCGACGGGCCTCGCGCTCACCGTTGGGCCGAGCTTGTCGGTCGCTCTGCGCTGCAGGCAGGCTGACATTGAGATCATCGCAGACGGGGGCGAGGGTTTCCAGATGTCGTCATGGGGCAGCCGGGACCGGATAGGCTGGCGTTTCCACATCCCGGAGGAGGACGGCATGAAGACCTTCATCGGCATCGACGTTTCGCTTGCGAGTTCTGCAATCTGCGTGCTCGGCGAACATGGGCAGGTCGTGAAGCGGGCGCAGATCGACAGCGAGCCCGAGGTGTTTGTCGCCTTCCTGCGGGACCTGCCCTGGCCCATCGAGACGATCGGGCTCGAGGCCGGTCCGCAGTCGCAGTGGCTCCGCCGCGGCCTGGACGACGCGGGCTTCGAGCCGGTCCTGATGGAGACGCGGCAGGTCAAGGCGGTCCTGAAGGCCATGCCGGTCAAGACAGGCCGCCGCTTTGCCGAGGGCATAGCCCGGTGGCTCGCGCATGGGCTGTTTCAGGCCGGTCCACGAGCCGCGCCGGTGCCGGTGCCGGTGCCGGAGATGCGTGCCCTTCTGAGCGCGCGCAAGGCTGCCCAGAAGGCGGCCCTCGACATCGAGCAGTCCTTGCGCGGGGTCCTGCGCAATTTCGGGATGAAGCTCGGTCCTGCAGGCCGAGGGCAAGGGGCGCTATGAGGCACGGGTGCGCGAGCTGGCCGCGGGGACGGCCGCCCCGGCCATCCTCGATGCCCGGGCGATGCTGCGCGACAGGCTGTCGGCGCTGGACCGCAGGGTGCTGGCGGGCGGGCATCGGCATGCTGCAGGATGCCTCCGGGGCCCATGGCGGCCATGTCGCGGACGTGAACCTGCGCCGCTGGATGCCGGTCGGGCGCTACGGCGCGCTGGGGCTCGGCCTGGCGGCCAGCTGGGCCTCCGCCGATTACATGGACACCTATTTCTCGGTCGGGGCCGCGCCGGACAGGCCCGGATACGATGCGGGCGCAGGCTGGCGCGACGCGCGGATCACCGCGGTCTATGTCCAGCCGCTCAGCGGAAGATGGGCGGTCGGCGCGGGCGTCATGTACATGCATTTTCTGGAGGAGGCAGCGGACAGCCCGGCGGTGCGCTCCGACGGCCAGGTCTATGCCGGGATCGGCGTCGCCCGCGGCTGGTAGCCCCGGCTTGCTCCCTTATACCCCTTTCGGTCCATACCGGCCCCCTGCGGCTTTCCCTAGTCTGATCCCATGACGCGCCGGACAGCCCGGCGCAGCCTCAACCGACAGGGAAAAGGACGGACGCATGAAGACCTCCGCAACCGGCGCCATCTGCGGCGCCGCCACCATCGCCTTTGCCTTCAGCGCGGCCCATGCCGAGGACACCGTCGCCGTCGGCGTCCTGCAGTCGCTCTCGGGCACCATGGCGATCAGCGAAGTCACCGTGAAGAACGCCGAAGTCATGGCGATCGACGAGATCAACGCCGCGGGCGGCGTGCTTGGCCGCCAGATCGAGGCGGTGATCGAGGACGGCGCCTCGGACCCGGCGATCTTCGCGCAGAAGGCCTCGAAGCTGATCCAGAACGACGATGTCGCCACCGTCTTCGGCGGCTGGACCTCGGCCTCGCGCAAGGCGATGCTGCCGGTCTTCGAGCGCGCGGGCAGCCTGCTGTGGTATCCGGTGCAGTTCGAGGGCAACGAATGCTCGCCCAACATCATGTATTCCGGCGCCCAGCCGAACCAGCAGATCCTGCCGGCCTATGACTGGGCCAAGGCCGAAGGCAAGGAAAGCTTCTTCCTCGTGGGCTCCGACTACGTCTTCCCGCGCACCGCCAACCTGATCGTCAAGAAGCACCTCGCCGAGGACGGCCTGGCCCTCGCAGGCGAGCAGTACGTGCCCCTCGGCGGCACCGATTTCTCGGCGGTGATCGCCAAGATCCGCGCCGCGAAGCCGGACGTGATCTTCAACACGCTCAACGGCGACTCGAACGTCTCCTTCTTCAAGCAGATGGCCGCGGCCGGCATGGGCCCGGACAAGGTCGAGGTGATGAGCTTCTCGATCGCCGAGCAGGAAGCCCAGGCGATGGGCGCCTCGCTGGTCGAAGGCTCCTACGCCACCTGGAACTATTTCGAGACCCTGCCCTCGGAGGCCAATGCCGAGTTCGTCCAGGCCTACCGCACGCTGCACGGCGCGGATGCCGCGGTCACCGATCCGATGCTGCACGGCTATCTGAACGTCTATGCCTGGAAGGCCGCCGTCGAGGCCGCCGGATCGTTCGAGACCGATGCGGTGCGCGCCGCCGCGGTGGGGCTCGAGGTCGACACCCCGATGGGCCCCGTCTCCTTCGCGCCGAACCAATCACTGCGCCAGAGCGCCCATGTCGGCAAGCTCGATGCCGAAGGCCGGTTCGAGATCCTGTGGTCCTCCGCCGCGATGATCGAGCCCGAGCCCTATGACGCGCTGACTTTCCCGGGCAAGACCTGCGGCTTCGTCGGCAACTGATCCTGGCGGCCGTCCCTGCGCGGGGGCGGCCTTTCCCCCTCCCGAAAGGAAATCGACATGCTCGATGCGACCCTCTTCGCGGGCCAGGTGTTCAACGGCTTCTCCGTGGCCTCGCTCTTCGTGCTCGCCGCCCTCGGCCTGGCGCTCAGCTTCGGGCTGATGCGCGTCATCAACATGGCCCATGGCGAGATGCTGATGCTGGGCGGCTACCTCGCCTACCTGACCTACCTGATCGTTCCCGGCCCGATGGCCATCCTGGTGGCCATGCCGGTCGCCTTCCTCGGCGCGGCGCTGGTCGGCGGGCTGATGGAGGTGACGGTGATCCGGCGGCTGTCCTCGCGGCCCCTGGACACGCTGCTGGCCACCTGGGGGGTCAGCCTGATCCTGCAGCAGGCGGCGCGCTCGGCCTTCGGCCCGATCGGCGTCGGCGTGACCGCGCCCGACTGGCTGAACACCGGCTTCGCCATCGGCAGCCTCTATTTCCCCTCGACCCGGATCTTCATCCTCGCCGTCGCGGTCGCCGTGCTGGCCGGGCTCGGCCTGCTGATCGCCCGCACGCGCCTCGGCCTCTTGGTGCGCGCCGTCAACCAGGACCGGATGATGGCCGCGGCCTCGGGCATCAACACCCGCCGCGTCGACCTCGCCGTCTTCTGCCTCGGCACCGGCATCGCGGGCCTCGCGGGCGTGGTGCTGTCGCTGCTTGGCCCGGTCACCCCGACCGTCGGGCAGAGCTACATCGTCCCGGCCTTCCTCGTCGTCGTCATGGGCGGGCTCGGCTCGATGATCGGCACCACCGCCGCCGCCATCATCCTCGGCCTCGTCTCGGCGCTGTCGCAGATCTTCCTCGATGTCTCGATGAGCCAGGTGCTGATGCTCGTCTTCGTCATCGTCTTCCTGCAGTTCCGGCCGCAGGGCGTCGTCGCCACCCGTTCCCGCGCCCTGGAGGGCTGATCCATGACCGACCATCCCCTGCTGCGCCACGCCTGGATCGCGGTCCTCGCGCTGGCGGTCCTCGCCCCCTCGCTGGTGTCGTCCTACGACCTGAACCTGCTCGGCCGCTTCCTCGCCATGGCCATCCTCGCCATCGGCATCGTGCTGATCTGGGGAGAGGGCGGCATCCTCACCCTCGGACAGGGCGTGTTCTTCGGCCTCGGCGGCTACTCGATCGCCATGTACCTGAAGCTCGCCTCGCTCGAGCCCGGCTACCTGCCCGACTTCATGGAATGGTCCGGCGTCATGTCGCTGCCCTGGTGGTGGGTGCCGTTCCAGTATCCGCTCTTCGCCGTGCTCGCCGTGGTGCTGGTCCCGGCGCTTTTCGCAGGCCTCTTCGCCTGGCTCGTGTTCCGCCGCCGCATCGCGGGCGTTTATTTCGCGCTGATCACCCAGGCCGTCGCCCTGACCTTCGCGACGCTGCTCACCAGCCAGCAGAGCACCACCGGCGGCTATAACGGGCTGACGGGCTTCACCACGCTCTTCGGCATGGAGCTCGGCACCGACGCGGCCAACCGCACGCTCTACTGGGTGACGCTCGGGCTGCTCGTCGCGGTCTTCGCCGGGAGCAAATGGCTGATCGGCTCGCGCTTCGGCACGCTCCTGCGCGCCACCCGCGACGGCGAGAACCGCGTCCGCTTCCTCGGCTACGATACCACCCCCTACAAGGTCGTGGCCTTCGCCCTCTCGGCGGTCTTCGCCTCGATCGGCGGCGCGTTCTTCACGCTGCATGCAGGCGTCGTCTCGCCGGCCTTCGTCGGCGTCGTCCCCTCGATCGAGATGATCGTCTGGGTCGCGGTCGGCGGCAGGAAAAGCCTCTGGGGCGCCGTGGCCGGCGCGCTGATCGTCAATTTCGCCAAGGACATCGTCTCCTCGGCCATGCCCGAAGCCTGGCTCTACGTGCTCGGCCTGGTCTTCATCCTGGTCGTCACCTTCCTGCCGAACGGCATCGCCGGCCTGGCCGAGGACCTGATGAAGCGCCGCCGCGAGCGTGCCGCCGCCACCGGAACCGCCCTGCTGGAGGAAGCGCAATGACCTTTCATTCCGAGATCAAGCCCGGCACGCCGCTGCTGCAAGTCACTGACATCACGGTCGATTTCGACGGGTTCAAGGCGATCGACGGCTTCTCGCTGACGCTCCGGCCCGGCGAGCTGCGCATCCTGATCGGCCCGAACGGCGCAGGCAAATCCACCTTCTGCGACACGGTGATCGGCCGGGTGCAGCCGGCTTCGGGCTCGGTGCGCTTCATGGGCCAGGAGATCACCGGCCGCCCCGAGCACGAGATCGTCCGCCGCGGCATCTGCCGCAAGTTCCAGACGCCGGGCGTGCTGCCGAGCCTGTCGGTGCGCGACAACCTCGCCGTCGCCGCCGCCAGGGACCGGCGCTGGTGGACCACCTTCAGCCATCGCCGCGCCGCGGAGGAGACCCGCCGGGTCGGGGAAATCCTCGAGACCGTCGGCCTCTCCGACCGGGCGGAGACCCTCGCCGCCGATCTGGCCCATGGCGAGAAGCAGTGGCTCGAAATCGGCATGGTGGTCGCCACCGACGCGCCGCTGATCCTCCTCGACGAGCCGACCGCCGGCATGGGGCCGAACGAGACCTCGAAGACCGCCAGGCTGATCAAGTCGCTGCTCGGCCGCCACGCGGTGCTGGTGATCGACCATGACATGGCCTTCGTCGAGGAGCTCGGCGGCACGGTCACGGTCCTGCACCAGGGCCGCTTCCTCAAACAGGGCACGGTCGACGAGATCCGCGCCGATCCCGAAGTCGCCGCCGTCTATCTCGGCCGGGCAAAGGAGTAACCCGATGGAATCCCTCCTGAACATGCAGGGCGTCACCGCCCATTACGGCCAGAGCCAAGTGCTTTGGGACATCGATCTCGACGTGGAAAAGGGCGGCGCGCTGGCGCTGATCGGCCGCAACGGGGTCGGCAAGACGACGCTGCTGAAGACCATCATGGGCGTGCAGAAGGCCAGCGCCGGGGCGATCCGGCTCGACGGGCAGGACGTCACGAAACAGGCCTCGCATGACCGTTCGCGCGCCGGGATCGGCTATGTCCCGCAGGGCCGCCATGTCTTCGCGCACCTGACCGCCGAGGAGAACCTGACGACCGGGCTCTCGGCGCTTTCGGGGCGCGGCAAGGGGCTGATCGCCAAGGGCATCCCGGACCACATCTTCGACCTCTTCCCGAAGCTCGCGCAGATCCGCCACCGCAAGGCCGGGGTGCTGTCGGGCGGCGAGCAGCAGCAGCTGGCCATCGGCCGGGCGCTTGCGGGGCAGCCGAAGCTCCTCTTGCTCGACGAGCCGACCGAGGGCATCCAGCCGAATGTCGTGCAGCAGATCGAGGACGCGCTGCGCCGGGTGCGGACCGAACTTGGCGTCACCATCGTGATCGTCGAGCAGTATCTCGACTTCGCCTGGTCCTTCGCCGACGAATACTGCGTGCTGATGCGCGGCCGCACCGTGCGCCGCGGCCGCACCGCCGAGGAAAGCACCGCCGAGGTCGCGCATCTGGTCAATGTCTGACCCCGGCAGGCCGGGCCCGGCCGATGCCGTTGTCGAACTCGCAGCCTGGCGGAGGACGGGCGGCGCATCGATGGCCGCCAAGGCAAATTTCCGGGGAGCGCCGGTCCGTCGGCATCCGCCTCGGGGGCAGGACGGGATCGGTGCCGCGACCGGGCGGCGCGTTGCCAGCTTGCCGAGGTTCCGGACAATCGCTGCGGGGATGGCTTCGTCTGCCGCGCCGGGCGGCCTCCGAGCCGGAACCGCCCGAAGCCGAGGCTCCGCACGAGGTGGACAAGCGAGGCCATGGCGGCCATCGGTCCGCGGGAATATCCGCACCATCTCGACCTTCTTCCGCCGCCCTTGGGCCGGGCCAGTGGCCCCGGAGGCCGTGCAGGGGCCGGCAAAATCCCGGACAATGTCGCATTTCCCGCGGGTGATGCTGCGCATGCCGGTGTCGGGGCAGCATTTCGCCCTGAACGCGCAGTCCCGGCAATCGCCGATGGCGGACCGGCAGTTCCGCGCTCCCATGCCCTTCTCCATCCTGGCCGGGCCGGAGACCTTGCGCCGGTCATGGCCAAGATCCTTTCCCGCCGGACAGAGGTCGCGGTGGCGCGCATCGTGCCAGGTGAAGACGGACCGCCCCCGGATGCCAACGGTCCGCGCGGACCAGTCCCTTCCGGCGAGTGCGGGAAATCGCCTGCCGGGCAGCGGCAGACCGGGAAGAAGGGACGGTTCTGCCGCTTCGGCACCAGCCTGGCGAGGTTGTCCCCGGCGCCATGGGCCGTGCCGGCCGCCAGCCCGCCGGGCCGCATGCCGAAGCGCGCCTCGTTGCGGCCGGTCATCCTGCGCGCCGGTACGCCTCGGCCTGCCGCACAGGCCGCGCCGCCTCCGCGTCCATGATGATCCCGTGGCCGATGCCTGTCAGGCAGCTGCCGGAACATGCAAGGAATGGATTCGCCGTCGCCGGTCGGACCCGGAGCGATGGCGCCGCAATGGGCGGCTCTCCCGGACCATTGGCTCATCCTTGCGGGCCGCCGCCCACTGGCTGGCAGGGCCGGCATGGACGGTGAATTCCGGCACCACCGGCGTCTCGGCGCCAAAGGCGCCCGTGCATTCCCTCGAACCGGCGGCGGTCATGCACGCGCCGTCGGGGGCTCGAGATGTTCCCGGACGGCGCGTGCCGCTTCCGCAGGGCCGGCCGCTGCCGCATCAGCTTTTCCGCTCTGCCGGAATTCAGCTTCAGGACGTCCGCATTGCCTCTCGGGACATCGCTCCGCAACGCCCTGCCCGCCGACGGATCAGTTCGGCATGGACCGCGAAACCGTTGCCGCAGGCCAGCCCCGCGGCCACTGCGCCGACGGAGCGGCGCGGCGCGCCGCTTTCCCGGAACGCCCCGTGGCGCAGCCTCGAGAACGAGGAGCGGTCCGGCACCTTGTCCACGGGAGCGAGGCGGCGGAACCGGGGACAGGCGTGGGTGAGACGGACCTCCCGGCAAAGGCGGCGGCCGGAGCGCAGGCCCATGGCGCCGCCGATGATCCGCATCCGCAGAATGAGATCCGGGACCGCCCGGCATGGCTGCAGACGCCGCGGAGGTCCCCGCGCAGGCCGCCCAGACCGGCGAACCGGACGATGGCGCGCAGCAGGCGGCTCCCGTGGATATGGGCCTCGAGATCGAACTCGAGGAACGGCCGCGCGCGAGCCTTCCGCGTCCCGGGCATCCCGAGCCCTGCAATGTGATGGAACCGGAAGGCCTTGCGGCAAGCAAGCATTGCGTTTTCCGGGAGCATCAGCCCAGCTCGGCCAGGATCTGCACCGCCATCGCCGCCGCGGTGGCGCGGTTCTCCGCCCCGAGCTTGGAATAGATCTGCAGCAGGTGCTTCTTCACCGTGGCGGCGGAATTCCCGAGGATGTCGGCAATGTCCTGGTTCGACTTGCCCGCCGCCAGCCACAGCAGCACCTCGGCCTCGCGCGCGGTCAGCCCGAACCGGTCCTTCAGAACTGCCTCGCGCGCGCCCGGACGGCTTTCCGTCACGCGGTAGAGCGATTCCCCCGCACGGACCGGCGCGAGGTACTGGAAGTCGAGCTGCCGGTCGCCGAGGCTCAGCCGCGACCGACTGTCCGCCGTGCCGCGCATCGACAGCAGGCGCCCGGCCAGCGCGTCGCTGAGGATCAGCCGCCCGTCCTCGAAGAGATCGGCCAGGATCTCCTCGGCACGCGGGGTCGACCAGAGAAGCCGCCCGCCATCGTCGAGCGCCAGCAGGCTCCGCCCGGCGGCGTCGAGCGCGGCACGGGCGCCCTGGGTCGCACGCGCATTGGCCAGGTGGACGCGGATCCGGGCGATCATCTCGTCAAGCACGACCGGCTTCGTCACGTAATCGACCCCGCCCGCGGCGAGTCCCTTCACCACATGCTGGGTCTCGGCCAGCCCGGTCATGAAGATCACCGGGATATGCTCGCGCCCGGGCATCTGCTTGATCGCGCGGGTCGTCTCGAACCCGTCGAGCCCGGGCATCTGCGCATCCATCAGGATGACATGCGGCTCCACCTTCGCCAGCAGGTCGAGCGCCCCCTGCCCGCTGATCGCCACCAGCGCCGTCATGCCCTCGCGCTCCAGAGTGTCGGTCAGCAGCTCCAGCGTCCCGGGCTGGTCGTCCACGATCAGGACCGTGTCGCCGAGATCGGTCATGGCGCCTCCTCCAGCTCGGCGGCGATGCCCGCAAGGTCGAACCGCGCCGCCATCTCCCGCCAGCGCGCCAGATCCGCCGGATCGGCGCCCTCGCCCTCGAGCCGCTCGAGCGCGTCCTGCACGCCGCGCCGGTGGCCGAGGAGACGACCCGGCTGCGTCCTGCCGGAGCCGGACCCGCTTGCGCCAACCGGCACCTGAAGTGCCGGGGCGGAAGGGATTGCCCGGTCCGGCCGGCTCGGGCCTAGGCCAGCGCCGCCAGGCGGGAGAGCGCGTCGCGCAGCTTGCCCGCCTCTTCGGCGATCTGGGCGGCGCGTTCGCGGGTTTCCTCGACCACGTCCTCGGGGGCGGAGGCGACGAAATTCGGGTTCTTCAGGCGGCCCGAAACTCCCTTCTCCTCCTTCTCGAGCTTGGCCAGCGACTTGGCCAGGCGCTCCTGCTCCTCGGCGATGTCGATGTAACCGGCCAGCGGCAGGCCGAAGAGCCCGCCCTCGACCGGCAGCGTCACCGCGCCCTTCGGCAGTTCCGCCACCTCGGAGAGGCTCTCGACCCGGCCGAGGCGCTGGATCAGCACCTCGTTGCGGGCCCAGGCCGCCTTGCCTGCGGCGTCGAGCTCGATCTGCAGCAGCGGCATCTTCAGCCCCACCGGCACGTGCATCTGCGCGCGCACCGAGCGGATCTCCTCGATCAGGCCGATCACCCAGCCCATCTCGCGGTCTGCTTCGGGCGAAGCCAGCCCGGCCGCCGTGTAGGCCGGCCAGTCGGCATGGACCAGCATGCCGTCCCGCTTGGCGGTCTTCTCCCAGAGCTCTTCGGTGATGAAGGGCATGAAGGGATGCAGCAGGATCATGCACTGGTCGAGCACCCAGCCCATGGTCTGGCGGGTCTCGGCGATGACGGCGGCATCCTCGCTGGAGAACAGCGGCTTGGCGAATTCGACGTACCAGTCGCAGACCTTGCCCCAGACGAAGGCATAGAGCGCGTTGGCGGCGTCGTTGAAGCGGAAGCCCTTCAGCGCGGCATCGACCTCTTCGCGGACCCGGGCGGTTTCGCCCAGGATCCAGGCATTGGCCGTCGCCTGCGGCGCGCCATGGCCCTTGGCCGGGTCGTAATGCGCGTAGACTTCGTTCATCTCGGCGAAGCGGGTGGCGTTCCAGAGCTTGGTGCCGAAGTTCCGGTAGCCCGCGATCCGCTGCGTGGACAGCTTCAGGTCGCGGCCCATCGCGGCCATGGCCGAGAGGGTGAAGCGCACCGCGTCGGCGCCGTATTCGTCGATCAGGTCGAGCGGGTCGAGCACGTTGCCGAGGGATTTCGACATCTTCTTGCCCTTCTCGTCGCGGACGAGGGCATGGACATAGACGGTGTCGAAGGGCTGCTGGCCGACCACGGCATATTGCATCATCATCATCCGGGCGACCCAGAAGAAGATGATGTCAAAGCCGGTGACCAGCACGTTCGTCGGGAAGTACTTGGCCAGTTCCGGGGTCTCATCCGGCCAGCCCAGCGTGCCGATCGGCCAGAGGCCGGAGGAGAACCAGGTGTCCAGCACGTCGGGATCGCGCACCAGCGGGATGGTGCCGTTCTCGTCGAACTGGCCGCGCTCCATCGCGGTGACGGCCGAGCGCAGCGGGTCGAGATTGCCGTCGGCGGCGCGCCCGGGGTCGCGGCTGAAGCTCTTCAGCACCTGCACCTTGTCGAGCGCCTCGCCGTAGAACTCGGCTGCCTTGGCGCGGGCTTCGTCATCATCCTTGGCGACAAAGCGGACCAGCCCGCCCGGCTCGAAATTCAGCGTTTCGACGCCGTCGATCGTCTCGATCCGCGGACCGTACCAGACCGGGATCTGGTGGCCCCACCAGAGCTGGCGCGAGATGCACCAGGGTTCGATGTTTTCCAGCCAGTGGAAATAGACCTTCTCGTCGCGCTCGGGCAGGATCCTGGTGGTGCCGTTGCGCACCGCCTCCAGTGCCGGGCCGACGATCTTGGCGGCGTCGACGAACCACTGGTCGGTCAGCATCGGCTCGATCACCACCTTCGAGCGGTCGCCGAAGGGCTGCGTGATCAGCTTCGACTCCACCAGCGGCACCAGCTCCTGCTCTTCGGAGCGGTCCTCGCCGCCTTCTTCCGGCGCGAGCGGCTTCTTCTTCGCTGCCTTGCCGAGGCGCGGGTCGGTCTTGACGGTCATCACCGCCAGGCCTTCGGCGGTGATCTGCTCGACCACGGCCTTGCGGGCGTCCATCCGGTCGAGGCCGCGCAGCGCGTCGGGCACCAGGTTCAGCGCGTCGACCTCGGATTCCGAAGCTTCCTTGCCGGCGGTGATCGCCTGGGCGGCCTTCGCGGCATCCGCATAGGGGGCGCCGTCGGCGCGCATCCGGCCCTTGGTGTCCATCAGGCGGTAGAGCGGGATGCCGCCGCGCTTGGCGACCTGGTAGTCGTTGAAGTCATGCGCGCCGGTGATCTTCACCGCGCCCGAGCCGAAGGCGGGATCGGGGTATTCGTCGGTGATGATCGGGATCAGGCGGCGGTGCTCCTTCGGACCCACGGGGATCTCGCAGAGCTTGCCGACGATCGGCGCATAGCGCTCGTCCGAGGGGTGCACGGCCACGGCGCCGTCGCCCAGCATGGTCTCGGGGCGGGTGGTGGCGATCGAGATGTAGTCGCGCTCCTCGCGGAACACGACATTGCCGTCCTCGTCCTTCTCGACGTATTCGTAGGTGACGCCGTCGGCCAGCGGGTACTTGAAGTGCCACATGTGGCCCTGGACCTCGACATTCTCGACCTCGAGGTCGGAGATCGCGGTCTCGAAATGGGGGTCCCAGTTCACCAGCCGCTTGCCGCGGTAGATGCAGCCCTTCTCGTGCAGGTCGACGAAGACCTTGATCACGGCGTCATGGAAGTTCGGCGCGCCCTTGCCGGCCTCGGGGTCGCCCTCGGCGCCGCCCATGGTGAAGGCCTCGCGCGACCAGTCGCAGGAGGCGCCGAGGCGCTTCAGCTGGCCGATGATCGTGCCGCGGGATTTGACCTTCTGCTGCCAGACGCGCTCCAGGAACTTGTCGCGGCCCATCTCGGTGCGGGTGGGCTCGCCATTGGCGGCCATCTCGCGTTCCGTCACCATCTGGGTGGCGATGCCGGCATGGTCGGTCCCGGGCTGCCACAGCGTGTCATGCCCCTGCATCCGGTGCCAGCGCACCAGCACGTCCTGCAGCGTGTTGTTGAAGGCATGTCCCATATGCAGGCTGCCCGTCACGTTGGGCGGCGGGATCATGATGCAGAAGGTCTCGGCCCCGGGCTTGGCATTGGCCCCGGCCTTGAAGCTTTCGGCGTCTTCCCAGGCCTTGTAGATGCGGGCCTCGGCCTCGGCGGCGTCGAATTTCTTGTCCATCGTCATCGGATCGGTCCTCAACAGTCGAGGGGCGGTGTAGCGGAGGGGAACGCGGAGGGAAAGAGCGCGCGGCCCGCTCCGGGGCGGTGCGGGGCCCGTCCATCACAAAATGATTGCATTTGTCCTGTCCGGGGGGCGGCGGGCCGGGCCCCGTGCGGAGATTGCGGCCGGGGAGGCGGCCAGAGCGACGGGTCCCCGGGCCGGCGGATCGCGCCCGCCGGCGCGGCCTCCTACACCAAGCAATGGCACACGATCAGGCCTGGGCCCCGGGATGGTTGCCCCGGTCCTTGATCAATGGCAGAGGCAACGCAGCCAAGCTGCGGACAGGGACGTGGGTGGCAGCGGCCGTGTTGCCCTCACGGGCCTCGCAGATCGCCAGATTCCTTCCGTCGAGACCGCAGTGGAGGGGATCACGCGGCATCCGGTCCGCAATTGCGCGGATCCGAAGGCGCCGGCCATGATGCGATCCCGGAAGTGGGACAGGATCCCAAGCCTTTTCGCAGCCTGTGGCTGCAGGCAAAGCTTCGGGAACTAGGAAAACCGGGACAGACGCCGGAGGCTTCCCTGCGCAGGGCCTTTTGTCCTCACGCGGGCGCCTCAGGCAGGCAACGCGCACGCGTGGTTCGCGCTTCGCGGTCGGCTGGCCTGGCTCTTCGGAAAGCCTGTCCGGCCATGGCCCGGACCAGGTTATCCATCGACCGCGTCGGGACGCCGTGAACGCATGCCTCCCGGAGCACGCTTGTCCGCCATCGGTCCAAGGGCGATGGCGAGCGGACGGATGCTGTCCTGGCCCGGCCAGCCAGCGCGAGGCCCATCGCGAACGGCACCGCCACATGGGACACGAGCCACCGTCCGGCTTCGGCGATGTCTTCGGGCTCTGCGAGATCGGCGCCGGGGCGGCCGCCATGGCCGGCCGGACCAATGGCGCTCATATGGCAGCGCCGCGCCATGGTCTTCAACCGCTCCTGCGCGCCGGACAGCAAGCTCGGCTGCCTGCGCCGGAGGGGGGAAGCGGCCGCCATGCCCGAGACCGTGACGCACCACCATGGATGCGCCAATGGGCGCGCCACCTGTCCGAGCGGCATTGGCGCATGCTGACACGGGGAGGACGCGCGGCGAAGCAGGTCCGGCCGTCGTGGTCCATGACCTGACGACCGCCCGGATCCATGGCGGGGCGAGGCTGGAGGCCGACCTGCGCGGCTTCGGGATGAACGGGGCATTGCCCGGCTGCTCGTGCCTGGCGTGGTGCAGGCCGCGGAAGGGCGCCCGCTGCTGCACATGGTCCATCCCGGCAACGCGGCCGGGACGAAGGCGCTGCAGGGCATGCTGCTGGCGGGGCTGCAACGCGTGCGCGCGGCCTGCGGCGGGCTTGCGCTTCCCGCGGCACTTGCTGGCGCCCGGCACGCGCTTCGGCCAGAGGGCCGCTCCGCCGCGTTTCTTGCCTGGCCGCGCGGGCCGGTCCTGGTGTTCGCGGGCATGGTCTGCGTCACTTTTCTGGTCGAGGGCGCAATGCTCGACTGGGGCGGCTTGCTGCTCCTGGAGCGCGACCTTGCCTCGATGCAGACTGCGGGACTGGGCTTTGCCGCATTCTCGGTTGGCATGGTTGCGATGCGCCTGCTGGGGGACAGGGTGGTCGAGCGCCACGGGTCCGGGCCCGTGCTGATGCTCAGCGGCTGCCTGGCCGTGCTGGGCATTTTTGGGACACTGCTCCTGCCATGGACCGCGCCTGTGCTCGCCTGCTTCTGCCTGGTTGGTATCGGTGCCGCCAGCATCGCGCCGATCCTGTTCAGCGCCTGCGGGCGGCAGGAGGCAATGGCGATCGGACCCGCAGTCTCGATCGTTGCCTTTGCCGGCTATGGCGGGCATCTGGCCGGACCGGCTGTCGTGGGCTTCATCGCCGGGGCAAGCAGCGTGGCCTTTGCCCTGGCTGTCCTGGCCATCCTATTCCTGGCCATACCTGCGGCGGCAGGTCTGCTGGGCGGGGTCTGGCGCTGAGGTTGCGGAGCAGGGGGGCTGGCGCTCGTCCTTCCGCAGGGCAGTTCCTGCTTCAGGAACTGCCCTGCGGGCCGCGCGGCTCTCCGGCCGAGGCAGCTTCGGTCCTGTTCTGGCCGCGGCGGAACTCGTCGGGGGTCATGCCCCAGCGTGCCTTGAAAGCGCGGCAGAAATGGGCGCTGGCGCAGAAGCCGAGGTCGAAGGCCACTTCCGAGATCGAGCGCCGCGCCGCGCCGCCCACCGGCTGGAACAGGCGCTGCTCCAGATCGGCATCGCAGGTGCCCTCGGGCAGCGGCCAGGTCAGCCCCGCCCGGTCCGCCCGCTTGAGGTAGTCGGACACGGTCGACTGGCCGAGCCCGAGGCTCGACGCGATCTTCCGCGTCGACAGTCCCGCGGCCTTCAGCCGGAGGGCTTCTGAAATTTTGCGCATCGGCAATCGTCTCATCCTGGGGGTCCTCGCACGTCCTGTTGGACGGCAAGGCTACCCCGCCACACGATCGCCCAGCGGCGTCTCGGAGCTGGCCTACGTGCTCTGGGCGCAGGGCCTGCCGCTCTCAGGATGTGCGGGCCATACAGGTCATCAATTCAGGCGGCTAATGTTTGCTGTAATCATAATACAGCTTACAGTATGAGCGTCGGTGTTGGGGGGGTGGCGTTCTATCCCGCCTTGCGACACCGTCGGTATCAAGCGCTGATCAGAGGGCCTGCAGCCAGGCCTCGATGTTCATCCGCTCATGGAAGACTTCGACCAGCTCGATGGCCGTCTCCGTCTCGCGGAGAATGAGATAGTGGCGCCCCTCGCGGACATAGCCCAGCCCGGGCGCCCTCCTCCCTTCGGACAGCAAGGCCGAACACGGTCTCGGATGCGGCGGCTGCCCGGCAGCCAGGGCGTCGAGCCGGGCGATGAGCTGGTTCGTGTAGCGTTCCGCCTGGGCGTCACCGTGTCGCCCGATCGTCCATTCGAGAATGTCCTGCAAGCTCGCGAGAGCCGCAGGCGCGTAGACGATGTCCTTCAATGGGCGGCCTTCTTGCCCCGTGCGGCGTCGAGGACGCCCGACAGCACCGTCTGCGGATCACCGCTGATGCCCTCGCCGCGGTCCAGCTGGTCCAGCGCCGTCCCGATCCTTGCAGCGATCTGGCCGATTTCCCGGCGCTCCTTTAACGATCGCAAGCCTGCCCGCATGACTTCGCTGGCATTGGCGAAGTCTCCGGACGCGACAAGTTCCTCGATGAATGCATCAAGTTCAGGCGTGAGAGCGACGTTGCGGGCATGGCTGGCTGGCATGGCCCCATCTCCTTCAAGGCTGACTTCCGGGACAATAGCAAAAGGTGGCCAACTTTGCCACCAGAAAGGATGCATCCCGCTTTGCTGCCGTTCGCCGGGCCTCTCCTGTCCGGCGGATGAGCGCAGTTTTCAGCCGGTGGCAAAACGGTCCAGCCAACCCCAAGGTCGAACGGCCGCTCCCCAGACCGGTCATTCAGAATCCGGCGTCGCCGCGCAGCGGCTTCCCCTGGAGCGGCCGCTCGGCCCGGCCCGCAGCATTCTCGGCGCGCTGGCCGACGGAGGTGCGCACCAAAGCGCGCGTTGGACTGCAATTTCTTAGCGGCAGAAACCGGGGGCAAAGCCGACCTCCGAGACGCTTGCAATAGATCGGAATTGGTTACACATTGGGAACCGCGCTCGCCGTGCATCTGCTGCCCGGCCAGACGCTCGATCCCGAACCCGCCTGGCAGGACTGGGCGCGCGAGGCAGGCAAGAGCGGGCGCAAGGACGCGGTCTGCGATCTCGACGGCGCGCGGCTGGTGCGCAAGGTCCGCAGCGGCGTGACCTTCCTGCAGGCGCCGGATGCTGCCATCGCCTTCGGGCCGCTCGCCGCGAACGTGAGCACCGCGATCAACTTCATCAATACCCAGGTGCTCAGCGCCTGTCTGCGCGAGGGCTGGCAGCTCTGCCATGCCGCCGCCGTTACCGACGGCACGCGCGGGCTGGCGATCTCCGGTCTCTCGGGCGGCGGCAAGTCGACCTCGGTGCTCAGGATGATGGACCTGCCCGGCACCCGCTTCGTCTCGAACGACCGTCTGCTGGTCCGGGGCGGCACCCCGGCGGCGGCGCTCGGCATCCCCAAGCATCCACGGATCAATCCCGGCACCATCCTCGGCAATCCGCGCCTCGCGCCGATGCTCTCAGACGCCCGCCGCGCCGAGCTTCTCGCCCTGCCCGAGGATGATCTCTGGGCGCTCGAGGACAAGCACGACCTGATCATCGGCGAGGTCTACGGCCCCGGCCGCGTGCAATACGCCGCGCCGCTGACCGAATTCTGGGTACTGAACTGGACCCGCGGCAGCGAGGCGCCCACGGCCCTGGCCGAGGTCGACCTGGCCACCCGCCCCGACCTGCTCGGCGCGATCATGAAGAGCCCCGGCCCGTTCCACCAGCATGCCGACGGCCGGTTCGAGCCGAACGGCGCCGCCCCGGTCCCCGGCCCGTTCCTCGCGATCAGCGCCGCCGCCGCGGCCTTGCCCGCGTCGAGCACCAGCGTCAGGAAGGCGGCGAGCTTGTTGCCGGTGCGCAGCACGTTGGTCGCGCCGATATTGCCCGAGCCGATCTTGCGCAGGTCGCCGAGCCCGAAGAGCCGCGCCATGACGATGCCGAATGGCACCGCGCCCAGCAGGTAGCCGCCGATTGCGGCGGCCAGCAGCCCGGGCAGGGGCGTCGCGAGTTCGGGGATCATCGTGCGAAGACCCGGCTGCCGCCGACCCAGGTGCCGAGCACCCGGCCCTGCATCCGCTGTCCGTCGAAGGGCGTGTTCTTCGACTTCGACTGCAGCGTCTCGCGGTCGAGCACATAGGGCGTGTCCGGATCGAACAGCACCAGATCGGCAGGCGCGCCGGTCTCCAGCCGCCCGCCGGAGAGCCCCAGCCGCCGCGCCGGGTTCAGCGACAGCGCCGCGAAGAGCTTCGGCAGGGTGATGTGGCCCGCATGCCAGAGCCGGAGCGCCGCGGGCAGCAGCGTCTCGAGGCCGACCGCGCCCGAGGCGGCAGCCTCGAAGGGCAGGCGCTTGCTTTCCTCGTCCTGCGGCGTGTGCATCGAGCAGATCACGTCGATCTGCCCGGCGACGACCGCCTCGACCATCGCCAGCCGGTCTTCCTCGGCCCTGAGCGGCGGCTTGACCTTGAAGAAGGTGCGGTAGCCCGAGATGTCGAACTCGTTCAGCGTCAGGTGGTGGATCGAGACGCCCGCAGTGATGTCGAGCCCGGCCTCGCGGCCGCGCGCCAGCACCGGCAGCGCCGCGCGGGTGGTGATCTGGTCGATGTGATAGGCGGCGCGAGTCATCTCGATGAGCGCCAGGTCGCGCTCCAGTCCCATCCGCTCGGCCATCGGCGAGACCGCCGGGATGCCGTAGAGCGAGGAGAACTTGCCCGAGGTCGCCGCCGCGCCGCGGCTCAGCACCGGTTCCTGGACATGGCCCATGACCAGCGCGCCGAGGCTTTTCGCATAGGTCAGCGCCCGCGAGAACACCTTGGTGTCGGTGACCACGTGATCGCCGTCGGAGAAGGCGACGGCGCCGGCATCCGACAGGAAGCCGATCTCGGTCATCTCGCGGCCTTCGCGGCCCTTGGTCAGCGCGGCCATCGGCGCGATCCGGACCGGCGAGACCTCCTCGGCGCGGCGGAGCGCGAAGCTCAGCACTTCGGGCGTGTCGATCGCCGGGTCGGTATCGGCGCGGGTGACCATGGTGGTGACGCCGCCCGCAGCCGCGGCGAGGCCTGCGGAGCGGAAGCTCTCCTTGTGGCGCTCGCCCGGTTCGCCGACCTTCACGCCGATATCGACGATGCCAGCTTCAGCCCCTCGAGCCCGTAGGCGATGTTGCCGCGCAGCGTCCGCCAGGGCATCAAGCGCCCGTCCTGGAACACGATCGAGCGGCGGCGGCGGTCCCCCGCTTCGGGCGTCGTCACCGTCACCCGGCCGCGCTCCGGCGTCACCAGCCCGCCGACCACGCGCAGGAGCGTCGACTTGCCGACGCCCGAACCGCCGACGATGGCGACGAATTCGCCCGGCTCCACGGTCAGATGGAAATCCTGCAGCACCGGATGCGGCGCGTCCGGATAGGCGAGCGTGATGCCCTCGGCCTCGATCACCGGCCGACCGGTCAGTTCGGACGCCATGACAGCAGCCTCCTTTCGATCCGGCCGAAGAGGCCGTCGCTCAGCGTGTAGACGGCGGAGATCGCCAGCATGTAGACCACCACGGCTTCGTAGGCCCCGACGCCGGCGGCCGCGTTCATCTCCTGCCCCATGCCGGGCACGCCGAGCAGTTCCGCGGCGATCAGCGTCATCCAGGCCTGGCCAACCCCGGTGCGCAGCCCCGCCAGCAACCCGGGCGCGGCAGCGGGCAGCGTAACCGAGCGGTGCAGCCGCAGATAGCCGTCCTGTCCGAAGGCGCGGGCCAGTTCGCGGAAGCGCGGATCGACGTTCTTCACCGCGGCATATGTGGCGAAGTAATTCACCCAGAACACGCCGATGGCGATGACGAAGGCGGCGCCTGCATGGCTGACCTTGAACCAGGCGATGGCGAAGACCACCCAAGCGAGCGGCGGGATCGGCCGCAGGATGCGCGCCAGCCAGGATTGCAGCCCCTCGAAAACCGCGTTGGTCGCGGCGGCGAACCCCACCGCCACGCCGAACAGGCTGCCGAGGCCGAGCCCCCAGACGTAATGCACGAGGCTCGATCCGACCGCCGGCAGCAGCCGGCCCGAGACCAGCTCGTCCTCGAAGGCGCCGGGGATCGCCATCGGGTCCGGCAGCGTGCCGCGAGGTGCCCAGCCGAACGTTCCCGCCGCCTTCCAGACGGCGAGAAACAGCAACAGCCCGGCAAGGCCCAGCAGCGCAGGGCGCGCACGCGTCAAACTCATGGTCAGTTCCCGGACGCGTCGCCGTAGAGGCCGAGATCGAAGAGCGCGTCGAGATCGACCGGCTGCTTCAGCGTGCCCTGGGCCTCCTGGAAGTCATGCATCGCCTTGGTGCCCGCGGTGATCCGGTTCGGGTCGGCGACGAAGCCGTCACGCGACCGTTCGATCGCCGCCTTGACGATCTCGGGGTCGAGCCGCCCGCCGCCGACATATTTGGCGACAGCCGCCGTCGCGGCCGCTGGATCGTCGCGCAGCATCTGCGTCGCGCGCTCATGCGCGGCGACGAGCGCCACGATGGCGTCGCGGTGATCGGCAATCGTGCCCTCGCGCACGGCCAGGACGGCTCCCGGCTGGTCGGGGAACAGCTCGCCGCCCTCAGGCCCCATCACCCATTTTCAGCCATAGCTCTCGCCGTCGGCACTCCCAGCACACCAAGCCAGCCCTTTTCTTGGTCATGGTCCGCTGGAATGGCTCAAAGCTTACCGCTGACGGCCGCGAGCCAAGCCGAATCGAGCGCTTTGTCGGACAGGCTAGTGACGATCTCGCGGTTGTCGTCGTGCAGTCGCTCGGACAGTTTGGCCAGTAGCGCCTGCTCCATCGCGTAGGCTTGCCGCGCAGTGTCCCACAAGTGATAGCGGAACGGCTTATATTCCAAGCCGCCGAGACCCGGCATCGCCGCGCGATTGAACTGCCGCGCCCGTTGCTTGAAGTCGAACGCCCACCCAATCTTGAAGGCGTTGGGCTGCCCGCCGACGATCCGCATAGCGTAGGTATAGGCCGGTGCTCGCCGCATGTGCATAACGCCCCTGCGCGTCGTCGTAGGCATCGGGGCAGTACGCTTGGCGGTGCCATGCCGCTTGGCAATGCGAGCCTGAGCCTGCGCGGTCGGCTGCAGAAGGGCCTCTTCTAGCCAGTCCAGCGACCGCACGCGAACGGTTTCATCGTCGTTCAGCAGCACTATACCTTGTGCCGAATCCATGGCGAACCGGCGGTTGCTTACTTGGTTCAGCTTTGGCCGCTGAGGCAATGACCAAGCGCGTAGGTTCATCAGCCCAACGGGCCATTTGTATTCGCCGTCTACGAAGTCGCCGGGCCTTGCCCGAACGTCGAAGTCCAAAGACATGACTGGCTCGCGCGACGGTTCCATCACCCCGAGCAGACGGCCCTTCATGTCATCGGGCGTCTGATCGCCTGTGGTTCCTACCAGCACCACCCGGTCTCCGTCCGCAAGTTGGCGCAGCGCATTGTCACGCCAGCCACTCGTGCTGAACTGCAGCGGCCCCACGGGCACGTCCCAGCCCCAAACCTTCGTCATGAAAAGCCGCATAGCCTACCCAATTTCACCATCGCCGCATGCCGTTTGTCCGCCTTCATATACCAGATGTCGTCTGGACACCCCATAACAACAGGCTCTTCCAACTTCAGGGTCGCTCTGCGCCTCTCGAAGTCCGGTGTTGCTGCGGCAGGTCGTGAGCGAACGGTCTGGAGTGAGCAGCATCGTTGCCCGGCTCGACGGCCTGTGGTTTTGGACTGCCGCTTCCTGCGCTCTTCGCCAGGAGGTGCGGCAACGATGAGCGGCCAGACTTGGTCGACGCGTCCAGGTCGGTGCCCACCAACCTCTGCCCGCCGTGACCGACCGCTTTCGCAGATCCACAGCTTGGGTTCCGCCGCGTCGTCGCAAGTCCGCTAATCGTGGTCGACCTCACTAGGTACTCCGACCTCGGTACCGCCGCGAGCGGCCGGAAAGGGCTGATTGTGTTGAAAAACTCGCGCACCCGTTCGTCGGCCCCAAGATCGAGGGAAAACATTCTAAAATTGGGAGAATCCGCTTCGCTGAGCGACTCCTTCAGCCATTCTGGAGAACAAGTTTCCGACTTCGTATGTTCTTTCAATCGGAGCCGGAGTTTTTCAACGGTATCGGCTGAGCGCGGGCGCTCAAGGCGCCAGGCGGGACCGGCTGATTCCGCCCTTCGGCCCGGCATGGTGACAGCCGATGAACCATCGGCGCCATCGCCAGGCTTCCGCGCTGCCGCAAGGCAGTTGAGAGCCCCATTGCCGCCGGTCAATTCGCCAGCTCTGTACTCCGTACCCTGTTGAAACCGGTCGTTCGCCGCTCACACCATCCATAGTTTCCCGCTCGGCGGACAAAGCGGGCTTTTTGCTGCGGCCAACTCAAATGGCTCATAGCAGCGCCAAACCGGCGGACATTTATCAAGCGGCACCTGACGATCGGTCAACGGGACGAAGTGAGCATTCGCTTCATATGTCCAATGTCAGCCTCTCGGAGCGGACGAAGACGGTCATTACCGCCGGTGACGGAAACGGGCGTTGTTGGACAAATCAGCTGATGACTGCACGCCGGGGATCATGGCGCGGGCGACGGCGGCGCCGCCCTTCACGCCGGCCTTCGCGACCGCATAGGTGCCCTTCGCGGCATAGCCGGTGACCGCCACGGCGCCATCGACGGTGTTGTCTGCCACCCGCTCGGCGGAGCAGCCCGAGACCAGCGCGGCCGCGCCGATCAGGGCGGCTGCGGCGAAGCTGCGGAATGCAAATTTTGCCATTGGTCTTTTCCTTTTCCGTCAAGGCGTTCCGGTGTCTTTCGCCGAAGGACCTTGCTGCGCGCCGCGGTCCCGCGGCGGCGCTGCCTTCGTCTCGGGTGGACATTTACGGTTTGTTAGTGAACAAGAAAAACGAATAAGAAACATGGATAATCCGAGAAACACTCATGGATATTGCCCTGATCCGCACCTTCCTGGAGGTCGCGGCGACCGGCTCCTTCGTGGCGGCGGCGGACCGGCTCTTCGTCACCCAGTCCGCGGTGTCGCTGCGCGTCCAGCGACTCGAGGACAGCCTCGGCCGTCCGCTGTTCCACCGCTCGAGAAACGGCGCCGAGCTGACCGTGGCAGGGCGTGAATTCGAGCGCTACGCCCTGTCGCTGATCCGCACCTGGGAGGAGGCGCGCCAGCAGGTGGCGCTGCCCGAGGGCTTCACCGAGAGCCTGCATGTCGGCGCGCAGTATTCGCTCTGGCCGCGCCTCGGCTTCCGCTGGATCGAGCGGCTGCACGCCGCGCGGCCGCAGCTGAACCTGCGCGCCGAGCTCGGCATGCCCGACCGTCTGACGCGCTTCCTGCAGGAGGGCACGGTGCAGGCGGCGCTGGTCTACACGCCGCAGCTGCGCCCGGGGCTCGAGGCCGAGCGGCTGATGGAGGAAGAGCTGGTGCTGGTCGCCGACTGGCCCGATCCGCAGGAGGTGGCGGGGCGCTACGTGTTCATCGATTGGGGGCCGGAATTCGTCCAGGCCCATGCGCTGCACCTGCCGGAGCTGACCAATCCCGGGCTGACGCTGGCGCTTGGCGCGATGGGGGCGGAGTTCATCCGGGGGCGGGGGCTGGCGGCCTATCTGCCCGCGCGCCACGTGGCGCGGTTCCTCGAGGCGGGCGAGCTGCATCTGGTGCCGGACGCGCCGACCTTTCCCTATCCGGTCTGGGCGGTCTGGCGCGAGGATCTCGACCCGGAGCTGCGCCGCGCCGCCGGAGAGGCCCTGCACGGCGTCGCGGCCGAAATGGAGGCCGCGCAGGAGGCGGTGATCGAGGAGCTCGACGACATCAGCCGCGCGGAACACGGCACGCTGGGCGCGGGCAGCGCGGCGGACGAGGTCTTCGAGGGCGGCTACGGCGCGGACCTGCTGGACGGGCGCGCGGGCTCGGACGGCTACCGCTTCGGCATCGAGGGCGGCGCCGACCGGATCGCGGAGACAGGCGAGGCGGGCGACACCGACCGGCTGATCCTGGGCGCGGGGCTGGCGGAGAAGGACGTCTCGCTGATCCGGCAGGGCGATGACCTGCTGGTCGAGCTGGGTCGAGTTCATGGATTACCGCTGCGGCTACTGCAAGAAGGCCTATGACGAGGTCAGCGAGCTGGTCGAGAGCGACGGCAACATCAAGTTCATCGTCAAGGAATTCCCGATCCTCGGCGAGCACGAGATCGCCGTCGGGATTGCCGCCGACCCAGCTGACGCCGTCCTCGAACAGCGCCGCCGCATTGTCGGAGACGAGGTCGTTGTCGGCCACGGCCTGGGCCTGGGCCTGGCGGCTTTCCAGCACGCCGATGGCTTCCATCAGCACTTCGGGGTTTTCCAGCAGGTAGTCGCGGATCTCGGCGCGGAACTGGCTGCGCTCGGCATCGGACATCCCGCCGATGTCGAAGGCCATTGCCGGGGCGGCGATGGCCGCGGCAAGGCCCAGGCCTGCCAGCATGCTGCGGATTGGGGTCATCGGGGGTCTCACCTCTTTTTCCGGGTCTCGCGTTCTGCGGAGTCGATGATGTCCTGCGCGCGCGCCCAGCCCGGCGAGCCGACGGGGAGGGCCCCGGCCGCCCGGCGCGCATGCAGGAGCGCATTGTCGTCCTGGCCTATTAGCGCGTATCGCTCGGCCGTGTGAAGGGAGGCCATCGCGGGTTCTCCGGCGCGGGCATAGGCCACGGCCAGGTCGCGCAGCAGCCGCTGGTCGCGGGAATCCGGAACAGCGCCTCGCCCTCCTGCATGGCGGCTTCGGCGCGTTCGAGCCGCGCCATCAGCGCCTGGCCCTCGCCGGTCAGCGCGCAGCCCTGCGGCCCCCTGAGCATCAGCGTCGCCTGCAGATCGCGCTCCAGATGGGTCAGCCGCCTGGACAGCGTCGCCTGGTTCACCCCCAGCCGCTTCGCCGCTCCCAGAAGCTGCCCCTCGCGCGCCACGGCAAGGAACATCCGCGCGTCATCCCAGTCCATCCCAGCCTCCATTATGCAAATATGCATAACCGTTTTCCGATCTTTGCCGTTCCTTTTGCGGAATTGCAAACGTAAGCCTTGCCCCAACCTCGATACCAAAGGGAGCGAGCCATGACCGAGATCGCGCATTACATCGACGGCGCCAAGACCGCCTCCACCTCCGGCAAGAGCCAGCCGGTCTTCAACCCGGCCACCGGCGAAGCGGCGAAGACCGTCGCGCTGGCCTCGGTCGAGGAAGTGAACGCCGCCGTCGCCTCCGCCAAGGCCGCCTGGCCGGCATGGTCGAAGACTCCGGCGCTGCGCCGCGCGCGCATCCTCGACAAGTTCAAGAACATCCTGTGGGACCGCGCCGACGAGCTGGCCCGCGCGATCTCCGACGAGCACGGCAAGACCCATGACGACGCGCTCGGCGAAGTCACCCGCGGCCTCGAAGTCGTCGAATTCGCCATCGGCGCGCCGAGCCACCTGAAGGGCGACTTCTCGGAGAATGTCGGCTCCGGCGTCGACAGCTACAACATCCGCCAGTCGCTGGGTGTCGTCGCGGGCATCACGCCGTTCAACTTCCCGGCCATGGTGCCGATGTGGATGTTCCCGGTGGCGCTGGCCTGCGGCAACACCTTCATCCTGAAGCCCTCCGAGCGCGACCCCTCCGCCTCGCTGCTGATCGCCTCCTGGCTGTCCGAAGCGGGCCTGCCGGACGGCGTGTTCAACGTGGTGCAGGGCGACAAGCTGGCAGTCGACACGCTGCTCGAGCATCCGGATGTCAAGGCGATCTCCTTCGTCGGCTCGACCCCGATCGCGCAGTACATCCATGCCAAGGGCTGTGCCGCGGGCAAGCGCGTCCAGGCTCTGGGCGGCGCCAAGAACCACGCGATCATCATGCCCGACGCGGATCTGGACATGGCGGTCAACGCGCTGATGGGCGCGGCCTTCGGTTCGGCCGGGGAACGCTGCATGGCGATCTCGGTCGCGGTGCCGGTGACCGACGCCGTTGCCGACGCGATGATCGAGAAGCTGATCCCGAAAATCGAGGCGCTGAAGATCGGTCCGGCGGCCGACAAGGACTCGGAAATGGGTCCGATCGTCACCGGGGCCGCGATGGAGCGGATCAAGGGCTATGTCGACAGCGCGGAAGCCGAAGGCGGCAAGATCGTCGTCGACGGGCGCGACTTCAAGCAGTCGAAGCAGGGCTACGAGAACGGCTTCTACGTGGGCGGCACGCTGATCGACAACGTGACCACCGACATGAAGGTCTGGAAGGAAGAGATCTTCGGCCCGGTCCTGTCGGTCGTGCGCCGCAACTCCTACCAGGAAGCCGTCGACCTGATCGGCCAGTGCGAATTCGCAAACGGCACCGCGATCTTCACCCGTGACGGCGACACCGCGCGCAGCTTCGCCCAGGACATCGAGGTCGGCATGATCGGCGTCAACGTCCCGATCCCGGTGCCGATGGCCTTCCACAGCTTCGGCGGCTGGAAAGCCTCGATCTTCGGCGACCACGCGATGCACGGCATGGAAGGCATCCGCTTCTACACCCGCATCAAGACCACGACGATGCGCTGGCCGACCGGCATCCGCACCGACGCGGAATTCACCATGCCGACGCTGGGCTGACCGCTCTCTCCCCGCCGGCGCGCGCCTCCTCCCCCCCAGCGCGCCGCGGACACTCCGGCGCCGTCCCTTGCGGGCGGCGCCTTTTTCATTCCGCCGCCGCCGCGACGCGGTGCCAGCCATCGGTGCCCTGCCGCCAGTCCGAGCGCGCCACCGGAGCGAAGCCGCCCTTCTGCGCCGCCCAGGTGGTGACCGACAGCAGATCGCCGTCATGGTCGAGCTGGTTGAAGGTGTTCGGCTCGTCATGGCGCAGCCGGGTCGACAGCACGGTGCCCGCCTGCACGAACAGCAGGTCCGGCACCGCGCGGAACGGCTCGGCCGAGGCCATGTGCAGATGCCCCGACAGCACCAGGTCGGCGCCGCAGGCCGAAAGCTCGGCCAGCGTCTCTTCGGCGCCGCGCATCAGCCGCTTTCCAGTTTCGGGACCGTGCTCCAGCGGGTGGTGCAGTACCGCGATGCGCAGCTTGTCCGCGTTATCCGCCAGCCGCGCCGAGAGCCGGCGCAGCCGCGTCTTGCCGATCCGCCCGCGCTGCCAGGAATAGCGGTTCACCGTGTTGACGCCGACCACCGCCAGCTCGTCATCGCGGAAGACCGGCTCCAGATCATTGCAGATATGGCGGCGGTAGCGGCCGAAGGGGCTGGCGAAGCGGACCCAGAGATTGTCGAGCGGCGTGTCGTGATTGCCCGGCACGACCAGCTGCGGCTTCGGCAGATGGTCGAGAAAGGCGGCGGCGGCCTTGAACTGGCCGACCCGCGCCCGCTGGGTCAGGTCGCCGGAAACCACCAGAAGGTCGGGGGCGAGAGCGTGGATCGCGTCGGAGAGCGGCTGCTCCAGCGTGGGGTCGACGCGGCCGTAATGCAGGTCGGAGATATGGACGATGCGCCTCACGCCGGGGCCTCCTGCGGCAGGCGGATGGTGAGCGGTTCCTCGGACATGCGGAACTCGAAGGGCGAGGGGGCGAGCCCCTTCTCGCCGTCATAGGCCAGCAGCGTCCGTTTCTTGGCGGCCCGCACGGTCAGGCTGCGTGCCGCGAGGAAGTCGTAGTCGCGGCCCTCCTCGGCGGTGTTGGTGCAGAGCCGGAAGGCGGTGCGGAACAGGTCGGCGCGGGTCTTGCCCCGGCCGATCAGCACGGCAAAGCGGTCCTCGCCGATTGCCTCGGCGCCCTTCAGCCCGAAGGTCTCCAGCTGGTAGGCCGAGCGCGACACGAAGAGGAGCGGCGTGCGCGCCTCGAACGTGTCGCCGTCGGCCTCGATCTGCAGCTGCATCGGCCGCTGGAACTTGAGGAAGGTCCGCGCCAGCGACCAATGCGCCATGATCCGGCGGCGGCCGTAGCGGGCATAGACGCTCTCGCGCTGTTTCAGCACCGCCGGGTAGATGCCGAGCGAGGCGTTGTTGAGGAAGACCGTGCCGTTGACCTGGCCCACCCGGATCGGATGGCTGCGGGCGTCGAGAATGCCCTGCGCCGCGACCGCCGGTTCCTCGTCCAGCCCGAGCCCGCGGGCGAAATAGTTGAAGGTTCCGAGGGGCAGCACCGCGAAGGCGGCGGGCTGGCCCAGCATCGCGCCCGCCACCGCCATGGCCGTGCCGTCGCCGCCCGCGGCCACCACCATGTCGGCGCCCTCGTCCAGCGCCCGGCCGACCACCTCGCCGACCGGCTTCTTCTTCTTCGGCGCCCATTGGTAGAGCCGGCAGCGGTCGCGGCCGAACACCTCGAGCGCGCGGTCGATCGCCTCGCGGTCGCGGGCATTGGTGCCGGATTTCCGGTTCATCACCACCGCGATCCGCTGCGGCTCCGCCGGGGCCAGCGGCATCGGGTCTTCCAGGGCCAGGGTCTGGTCGGTCATGGCACGCCTCGCAGGTTGCTCTCCGCCTTCCAACGTCCCAGCCCCGGCTTTCGTTTCCGCGCGCCCGCGATTTCGTGCCGGTCAGCCCTGCACCAGCGGCCGGTGGCGGTCGTAGATCCGCTGGATGAAGAGGCCGGTCGGGCGCTGGCGCAGCCGGACATAGACCTGCTGCATGTCCGCGGGACAGAGCGCCTGATCGGGCAGCATGCCGTGATAGCCCTGAGCCAGCACCATCGGCGCCAGCGAGGCCGCCACCGCCAGATCGGCGAAGGTCAGCCGCCCGCCCGCCAGATACTCGCGCCCGTCGGCCAGAAGCGCATCGAGCGCGTCGAACCCGGCCTCGATCTCCGCCAGAGAGGCGTCCGCGACCGACTGGTCGAGCTTCAGCCCCTTGTACATCAGCGTGCGGATCAAGCTGAAGCCCACGAGCAGGAAGGCATGTTCCCACCACGGCACCCCGGTGGTGATCGAGGGCCAGACCACGGACTTGTATTTCAGGAAGTTCCAGTAGGACCATTTCACCACCGCCCCGCCGGTCACCCAGCGGGCGTCGTGCTGCAGCTTGTCGACCTGTGCCCACAGCTCCGGCTCGGAGCCCTTGTCGGGAAGGAGCCTGAGCTCGGGCGGCGCTTCGGCATCGAACTTGGCGATCAGCTTCTCGATGGTCGGGGTCTTCTCCTTGCGATCCGGCGAGACCAGAAGCGGATAGTCGTCCTTGCCCATCCCCCACCATTTCAGCGCGAGCACGTGGAAGACCGGGGCATGCGGGCGCTCGACATAGGGGCGCTGGTAATGCGCCATCAGCCAGCGGCCGAGATCGACATCGGTGGAGGGCAGGAGCGTGACGAGAAGCGGGCTGGCCATCGCGGACCCTCAGACGTCGAAATCGAGATGGAAATGCTGCGGATGCGGCGTGCCGCCGCCATCCACCTGGCCCGCATCCCCCGGCGCGCGGCGCAGGTTCTTCTGCGCCAGCAGAGGCGTGAGGATCTCGGGGATCACCGCCGCATTGATCGCCGCGCCGAAACATTCATGCATGCCGTAGCCCCAGATGATGTAATCCTCCCACGGCCGGTCGGTGCGGAACTCGTTCGGCGCCGCGATCTCGTGCCGGTCGAACATCGCCGAGAGCGTCGCCGCAAAGACGATCTGGCCGCGCTTGATCCGGCATTGCCGCGCTGTGCCCCTGGCGACCCAGGCATCGCGGGTGGCGCGCCGGTAGACCACCGGGTTGTGCGGGTTGAAGCGCAGCGCCTCCCAGATGTGCTGCGCCACGGCGGCATGGTCGCCGCGCACCGCCGCCCGATGGGCGGAGGCCAGCGCCTCGGGCCGGTTCATCAGCTCGTCCATGGCCAGGCAGCAGGCCTTGGAGATCGTCGGGATCGCGCCGATCAGCAGCCCCAGCAGGTTGTTGCGGATGCCGAGGTCGCTCATCCCCGGCGTGCCAGCGGATTGCAGCGCCAGGCAGCGGTCGAGGATCACGTGGCCCCAGGGCTCGCCCGAGGCCTTGCGCGCCGCGATCGCCCCGTCGAGATAGTCCCGCAGCATCCCGGCATCCTTCATCGCCCGCGCATCCAGCGCCGGGTCGGCGGGCAGATCCTCGAACAGGTACCAGAACAGCGTGGTCGTCCAGCTTTCCATCAGCTCGCGCTGGCCGCCGACGCCGAAATAGTGCTCGGTCATGTCCCAGGGGATCATCAGCCCCAGATCGACGGGCAGGTCGATCCGCCCGCCCGACTCCGCGACGATCTCGGTCGCGAGCTTGCGCGCGCGCGGCGCGACGATGCCGAGCACGTCGGTGCGCTGCGCCGCCAGCCGCATCGCCGAGGTGTCGCGGGTGTAGTCCCAGCCGGGCTGCATCCCGAGGAAGAAGTTCTCGCCGCCGGTCAGCTTGCGCATCCGCGGGCCGTAGACCACCTCGAACTCCTCGTTGCGGTTCAGCACGTCGAGCACATCGCAGCGCCGCGTGACCACCGCCGTGCCGGTATTGCCGTAGCATTTCATCACCACCTTCGAGATGGCGATGTTCGGCAGGACGGCCCGCAGGACGCGGAACACCCGGATCTGGGTCGCTGGCGCGGTCAGGAAGCCGCCGAGCCCGGCCTTGCCCTCGCTGCCCAGCACCTTGGCGCCCCTGGCCGCCAGCCAGCCGATCGCGGCCAGCGCCTCGCCGAGGATCATCAGCCACAGGATCAGCGCGCAGAGGATGGCTTTCGCTCTCTGGTACATGGCGCGGCCTCCTCAGGTCGGATCCACGATGCCCATGGCGATCATGCGAAGGCCGGTCATCGAGGGAACGAAAAAATAGTCGCCGCCGCGGCATTCCACGAAGGTCTTCAGCGTCGACATGACATAAGGCGGCTTACCTGAAGCCGGGTCGGAGGCGATCGGGTGGCGCTTGTGGACCTCGTGGTTGCCGAGGAGCGGACAGGTGTTGTTGCCCTCGTTGAAGTCGAGCCCGTACTGGATCCATTGCTGCTGGACGAATTCGAACTGCCGGAACAGGTTGGCGGTGATGATCATCATGATCACCCCCTGTTCGGTCTCGTCATTGCCCGATCCCAGCTCCGGTCCGCCATAGGGCAGCCCGCGGCGCAGGATGCGGCGCCGGTTGTTCAGCGCCGAGGTGGCGTTCGGGTTTTCCGGCTGCGCGCCTGTGTCGGGGTCGACCCCGGCGGCGTTCATCGGGTCGAGCATGTCGCGGGTGTTGACCCGCCGCAGATGGGCGCCGACCGGACATTTCAGCCCCGCCATGTCGTCGGCATAGCGGAAATCGGCCGCTTCCTGCGAGCCGATGTAGTTCAGGTTCGCGCGGAAGCCCTCCAGCGTCCCGGCCTTGTCGCCGCCCCAGCCGCGGGCCTCCTGGAAGGCGCGCCACTCCTTGTAGGTCGGCACTTTCGACAGCGGCACGCCGTCCGACCATCGGCCGCACATCTTGGCCAGGATGGTCTCGCGCGCCTCGTCCATCGGGATGTCCATGATCCCGGCGAAGCGCGCCGCCTCGCCCTCGACCACCTCGGCGAAGCTGGTGACGTTCTCATGCAGCTTGCGGTAGGCCATGAAGGTGCCGTTATGCATGAATTCCGGCGGCGTGGAGGTCGGCGGCAGTTCCTGGCTCTCGTCCGGATGGCCGAGCAGGAATTCGCCGGTGGCCAGCGGCTGCCACCCGATCTTGCCGTCCGCGCCCTTCACCAGCTTGCCGTTGCCGGTGACCGGCATCGCGTCCGGGTCCGAACCGTACTGGCCCTCGAAGACCGGGTTGCCGATCCCGTCGGTGAAGCCGAAATGCTCCTTCGGCGTGGGCAGCATCATGCCGCCGACATTCTGGAACACCGCCGAAGCCGACTGGTAGGGCTGGTCGCCGTCCTTGCCGTTCTTCGCGATCAGCGTGACGCCGCCGCCGATCGCCTCGGGCAGGCCGATCAGCCAGTCGGTGCGCCGCTCCAGCTCGGGATGCGGGGTCAGCAGGTCCGCCGGACCGGCCGCCTGGGCGTTGAGCGAGATCCAGATATGGACATCGCCCTTGCCTGCCGCGCCGGGGCGGCGGTTCTCCTGCCAGATCGGGTCCCAATGGCGGCACCAATGGGCGTCCTGCGCCTCCTCCTCGGTCAGGGTCTGGTCGCGGTCGCCGAGGATGAAGGCCCGCGCCTTCATGCCTTCGGCGAAATCCTCGGGCATGCCCTGCAGCGTGCGCACCGGCAGCTCGAGCATCCACAGCCCCATGAAGGTGAAGGCGATGTTGGTGGTGCATTTCGGCTTCGAGCCCGCCGTCCAGGGCGTGGCCGTGGTCACCCGGCGGCGCACCTCCTCGACGAATTTGCGGCCCTGCGCGGGCGACTGGATCTGGAAGAAGAAATAGCGCGCGAAGGGAAAGGAATAGCGGCCATAGGCGCGGGGCACGTTGCCCTGGATATCGGCGAGGTTCAGGTCGAGGGTCATGGCGTGTCTGGTCCCTTCATGCCGTCGTTTTCCGCGAATGCGCCCAGGAGATCACGCCGGGCGGCTGGGTCGGGGCCGCATTGTCGCCGGGCGCATGCGTGTCGAGGAACTTGCCGAAGGCGGCATGGAGTTCCTCCGGCGAGGCGCCCTGGGTCTCCACCGCGAAATCGGCGAAGGCCTGCTGCAGGTAGAGCGATTTCAGCACCGAGGGCAGGTCGTCGTATTTCCCGGGCGCCAGCGGCTTGTTGCCGTTCGCCACCGTGTAGCGCAGCGCCAGCCAGACGGCGGCCGCCGTCAGCACCGCCGCGATGACGGCAATCCACAGCAGGCTCATGCCGAAGAGCGTCATCATGCCGAGGAGCCGCAGCAGGATGGCCGCCACCGCCACCGCCGCCGGGACCGCCACCGCCGCGATCAGCCCCTTGATCGGCAGCAGGTGGAATTCGGGCAGCTTCAGGTAGTAGTCGTGGAACGGCATGGTCGTCTCGACATGGCAGCGCTCCAGATAGCCGGCGAATTGCGGCCCGGACTGCACCTTGCCCTCGAAGTCCAGGCAGTTGCCGAAGATGTCGCGGATCTCGTCGCCCATCGTGTCCCACAGGAGCTGGGCATAGGCGGCGCGGACCTTGGCCTGCCCGGCCTCCGACAGCTCGGCGGGCAGCGGCTTGCCGTCCGCGTAGATGGCGTCGATATCGGCCGTGAAGACCAGGTAGCGGCAGTTCAGCCGGTCCACGGGCAGCGGGTTGATCGTGTCGACCCCCTTGATCGTGGAGACCAGCGCATCCTGCCCGTCGCGGCCGTTGTAGACCACGTCCTCCAGCACGAACATGCGGACGAAATGGTTGCGGAAATTGCGGGCGAAGGGGCTCATCTCCTTCGCTTCCTCGGTGGCCGGCGACTGGTGCGCCGTGGGCAGCATCGACAGCGCGATCCTCAGGCGCTGCTCGTAGCTGACGACATGGTTGCCCGCCTCCACCTCGGCGGGCGACAGCTCGGGCCCGCCCGGCAGGACCGGCACGAGATAGGTCAGGAACAGGTGTCCCGTATCGAGATCCGGCATGGTGTCCTCCCTTGCCTGCGCTTCAGCGGCCGGCCGCGCGGCGGATCGCCTCGCGGTTGACGTCGGCCCGCTCGGTCGCGAGGCTCGCCACCGGCCCGAATCCCGGATCGCCGAGGTCGCCCTGGTGCTTCAGGAAGGCCGCCTTCCAGGTCTTGGCGAAAGTCTCGGCATCCTGGGCGGCATGGGCCTCGGCCAGTTCGGCCAGCGTGTCGCGCACCCGCAGCGCCGCCTTCACGTCGCGCTGCGCCGCGCCGGGCGTGGCGTTGTAGTAGTAGTCGGTGCCGATCTGGTTGTAGGTGATGTAGTCCTTGAACGGCGTCACCGGGATCGACAGCGGGTATTTCGAGGCGCTGTACCAGAACAGGTTGAGCCCGTTCGGGATGCCGTCGGAAAAGGCGTCGATATACTGGTCCCAGGTGCCGTTGAAATTCGAGCAGAACAGCACGTAGTCGTTCTGCAGCGTCTGCGGCCCCTGCCCCAGATCGGGCCACTGGTCGCGTTTCACGATGACCCATCTGGCGAAATGGATGAGCGACAGGCCGAGAAGTCCCATGAGGTTTTCCGGCAACCCGCGCGACGCCATGAAGATGGCCCGGTTGATCCAGGTGACCCGCGGCTTGCTGGGGGTCACCACGTTCATCGCATAGGCCTTGCCCGCGACGTTCGACATCAGCCTCCTCCCTGTGCTTGTTTTCGCCGCGCTCTTGAAATGTCTCTGGCGGACGCTACGGCAACCTCACGAAGCCACGAAAATGACGCAGCGTCAAAACCTTTCTGAGATTTTCTAATGTGTTAACGCGCCCGCCTCCGGACGAAGGCCCGAAATTCCGGAATTGACGCGCTCCGCGGCCATGGCGCGACGCTTTCGCCACGCGCGGCCCTCGATATGCTGTGCTAGCCTTTTTCTGCACAGCGGCATTGCGGAGCGGCGCATCCGGCCGAAGCGTGCATCTAGTATTTTTCGGAAGGCCCTGCCTTCCAGCAAGGCCAAGAAAGAGCAAGAATGCCCAAGAAAGTGCTTGTCATCGGAGGCTGCGGGTTCATCGGATCGCATATTGTCGACGGATTGCTGGCAACGGGCACCGCCGTGCGCGTTCTCGACCGGCGGCCCGAAGCGTTCCGCGAGCAGCTTCCCGGCGTCGAATACATTTTCGGGGACTTCTCAGATCCGTTCCAGCTGCTCGAGTCCCTCGAGGGCGTCGATGCCGTGATGCATTGCGCCAGCACCACCGTGCCCTCGACCTCGAATGTCGACCCGGTTTCGGACATCAGCGGCAACCTGATTTCCAGCGTCCGCCTGCTGAAGCTGCTGCGGCAGATGAACATCACCAAGCTGGTCTACCTGTCCTCCGGCGGCACCGTCTACGGCGTGCCGCAGACCGCGACATTGGTCGAGGTGACGGCGACGAATTCCTCGGGCGTCAGGCGGCCGGTCTCCACGCCTTCGGTCCAAAGCACGGCCAGCCGTTCCTCCACCCCGTTCGAGCCGTTCGGGATGATGCGGAAATCGTCGCGGCCGCGGCGCTTCTGCTCGGTGGTGAAGGCGCAGTGATCGGTCGCCACCACCTGCAGNCGACCCGGCCTGCAGCCCGGCCCAGAGCGAGGCCTGGTGGTCCTTCGAGCGGAAGGGCGGCGACATCACCCGCCGCGCGGCATGGTCCCAGTCCTTGTCGAAATACTCGGATTCGTCGAGCGTCAGGAACTGCACCAGCGGCTCGCCATAGACCCGCATCCCCTTCTGCCGCGCCCGCCGGATCGCCTCGTGGGCCTGTTCGCAGGAGACATGCACGACGTAGAGCGGCGTGCCGACGGCGTCCGCAATGGTGATCGCGCGGTTGGCCGCCTCGCCCTCCAGCTCGGGCGGGCGGGAATAGGCGTGGCCTTCGGGTCCGGTGATGCCGTCGTTGAAATACTTCTCCTGCAGCGCCGCGATCACGTCGCCATTTTCGGCATGGACCATCGGCAGCGCGCCGAGTTCGCGGCAGCGGGAGAAGGAAGCGAACATCTCGTCATCCTCCACCATCAGCGCGCCCTTGTAGGCCATGAAATGCTTGAACGAGTTGACGCCCATCTCNGACGGCGTCCTTCATCTCGTCGAAGATGGTCTCGTTCCAGCCGGTGATCGCCATGTGATAGCCGATATCGGTGCAGATCTGCGGCGCCGATTTGCGGTGCCAGTCGTTGATCGCATTCTTGATGCTGCCGTCGGCACCGGGCAGGCAGAAATCCACCAGCATCGTCGTGCCGCCCGCCGCGGCCGCCCAGGTGCCGGATTCGAAGCTCTCGGCGGCGGTGGTGCCCATGAAGGGCATCTCCAGATGGGTATGCGGATCGATGCCGCCGGGAATGACATAGGCGCCCTCGGCATCGACATAGCTGTCGCCCGTGAGGTTCTCGCCGACCGCCTTGATCGTCTCGCCTTCGATCAGCACATCCGCCTTCCACTGGCGGTCGGCGGTCACGACGGTGCCGCCCTTGATGACTTTGGTCANTGATTTCTNTAGTCTTCCTGTCAATCCGAGCGCCTGCTGCCGCTCGAAACCATTTGAAGAGTTTCCTAGTGTACGCCTTAAGTGAGTTGGCCGCTGAACTGCTGAAGGTGCGACCGCGTTGGGTACGGGCCTTGATTTTCAAAGTCTGAAGCATGAGAAGCAGTCGCCATGCCGGATATTCCGATTTGAGCTGCCGAATGGAAGCAACCCACAGGGTTAAATCCAACTCAAACGTTCTTGCTTCGCCAGGCTCAATTTTGGCGGGCAAAGAGTTCGATCCCCGTTGAGTGAGAGGTTGCAGAAGTGTTCCTCGACGTTTTCCCCAAAAGGACCAGGAAAGCTGCCCAATTACCACGGAACTGCCTCCATGATTAATGGCTTGGAATACTATTAAGTTTTCCAGTCCCGTGAGCGATCGTCCCGTTTGATATGTATGGAGATGGCCGCCGACAAGACGTTTGCCGATCACGGCGCGGATCTCAATGTGTTCATTCGTCTGAAAACGGGCAACCCGGACGGCAGTCCAAGCTGCATACGAGGTTGCGACAGCGGCGAGCCATACGCCCGAAACTTCGAGAAACTGGGCAGTATTCTCGAAGATCCCGAAAATCACTCCACGACCTCCGCCGTCTCCAGCACGGCGTGCAGCAGCACGTCGGTCCCGGCGGCGGCCCAGTCCATGGTGATCTCCTCGGCCTCGTTATGGCTCAGCCCGTCCTTGCAGGGGCAGAAGATCATCGCGGTCGGCGCGATGTCGTTGATCCAGCAGGCGTCGTGGCCCGCGCCCGAGACGATGTCCCGGTGCGAATAGCCCAGATGCTCCGCCGCGCCGCGGACCCGGCCGACCAGCGTTTCGTCGAAGGCCGGCGGTTCGAACTGGCCGACCACCTTGGTCTCCAGGCTGGTGCCGATCTCTTCGCAGAGCCCCGGCGCGCGCGCGTAGAACTCCGCCTCCATCGCCGCCAGAATCTCGGGCAGGTNGCGAACGGAAGTCGATGGTGAAGACCGCCTTGCCGGGAATGATGTTGCGCGAGTTGGGATAGACCTCGACATGGCCGACCGCGCCGACGGCATCCGGCTGGTGCTTCATCGCGATCTCGTGCGCCAGCTCGATCAGCCGCGCCATGCCGCGCCCGGCATCGCGGCGCATCGGCATCGGCGTGGTGCCGGTATGGCTCTCCTTGCCGGTGACCGTGCATTCGATCCAGCGCAGCCCCTGGCCGTGGGTGACGACGCCGATATCGAGGCCTTCCGCCTCGAGGATCGGGCCCTGCTCGATATGCAGCTCGAACATCGCATGCATCTTGCGGGCGCCGACCTCTTCCTCGCCGACCCAGCCGATCCGCTCCAGTTCGTCGCCGAAGCGTTTTCCCTCGGCATCCGTCCGGTCATAGGCCCAGCCCAGATCGTGCCGTCCGGCGAAGACGCCCGAGGCCAGCATCGCGGGCGCGAACCGTGCGCCTTCCTCGTTGGTCCAGTTGACCAGCACGATCGGGCGGCGGGTCTTGACCTCCATCGCGGCGAGCGTGCGCAGCACCTCGAGACCGCCGAGCACGCCGAGCACGCCGTCGTATTTGCCGCCCGTCGGCTGGGTGTCGAGATGCGAGCCCATGTAGACCGGGAGCGCCTCCGGGTCGGTGCCGGGCCGGGTCGCGAACATGTTGCCCAGCTTGTCGACGCCCATCGCGCAGCCTGCCGCCTCGCACCAGGACTTGAACAGCGCCCGGCCTTCGGCATCGGCATCGGTCAGGGTCTGGCGGTTGTTGCCGCCGGCAAGATCCTCAACATCTATCCCAGGAAGGGCGCCATCGTCGAAGGCGCGGATGCCGACATCGTGGTCTGGGACCCGAAGATCTCGAAGACGATCACCCCAGCGACGCATCATTCCGTTCTGGATTACAATGTCTTCGAGGGGGTCGAGGTCACCGCGCAGGCGCGCTACACGCTCTCGCGCGGCGAGGTCATCTGGGCCTGGGGACAGAACAGCCAGCCGCAGCCCGGCCGCGGCCGCTTCGTGCCCCGCCCGGCCTTCTCCTCGGCCGCCAAGGCGCTGTCGCAATGGAAGGCGCTGACCGCGCCGAAGATGATCCAGCGCGATCCGCTGAACATCCCCGCCGGGATCTGAGCGGCAGATCCGGCCACAACCTGCCGGTGCAGGCGAAATTTTGCGTCGCACCGGCCGCCCGCGCCGCGCGCCCGGCCCTGCACCCGGCCCGGCAGGCGACCGAAAATTGTTTGCCTGCCCTCAATTTATGCAGCCCCCCATGTGTGAATATGCACATAAAATCCGTCTTTGCGGGGGCGCGGCCCGGTACAGCTCGGCGGAGGATGGGAGTAAGGACCCCGGATAATCAGACTCCATCCGGGACTCAAGCCCATGACCGATACCAGTTATGCACCGTCCGCGGCCCCGCGGGCGGCGCCAGTGAACTCTCCTGCCCGTGTGCTGGGCGCCAGCCTCGTCGGCACGACGATCGAATTCTTCGATTTCTACGTCTATGCGACTGCCGCGGTGCTGGTCTTCCCGGCGCTGTTCTTCCCGGGCTCCGATCCGATGACCGCGCTGCTCGCCTCTTTCGCGACGTTCTCGATCGCCTTCTTCGCCCGGCCGCTGGGCGCCGTGGTCTTCGGCCATTTCGGCGACCGGATCGGCCGCAAGGCGACGCTGGTCGCGGCGCTGCTGACCATGGGCATCTCGACCGTGATCATCGGCTTCCTGCCGACCTATGAGAGCATCGGCGTCATCGCCCCGCTGCTGCTGGCGCTCTGCCGCTTCGGCCAGGGCTTCGGTCTGGGCGGCGAATGGGGCGGCGCGGTGCTGATCGCCACCGAGAACGCGCCCGAGGGCAAGAAGAACTGGTACGGCATGTTCCCGCAGCTCGGCGCGCCGGTCGGCCTGTTCCTGAGCTCGGGCATGTTCTGGCTTCTCCTGCAGTTCATGCCGCAGGAAGCGCTGCTGAGCTGGGGCTGGCGGATCCCGTTCCTGGCCTCGTCCGTGCTGATCGTCATCGGCCTCTGGGTGCGGCTGTCGCTGACCGAGACGCCGGATTTCCAGAAGGCGATCGACAAGCACGAGCGCGTCGCCGTCCCGGTGGTGGAGCTGTTCCGCAACCACAAGATCAGCCTGTTCCTCGGCACCTTCGTGGCGCTGGCGACCTTCGTGCTGTTCTATATCGGCACCGCCTACCTGCTGAGCTACAACGTCAAGGTCATCCAGATCCCGTTCACCGACGCGCTGGCCATCCAGATCTGGGGCGCGGTCGTCTTCGGCATCTTCATCCCCGTGGCGGGCCTGGTCGCCGAACGCCTCGGCCGCCGCAACGTGCTGATCGCCACGACGCTGGGCATCGCCGCCTTCTCCTTCCTGGTGCCGGTGCTGATGGTCGCGGACGAGCTGCGCATCCTCGGCTTCGTCACGCTGGGCATGGCGCTGATGGGCATGACCTACGGGCTGATCGGCAACGCGCTGGCCGCGCCCTTCCCGACCCAGGTGCGCTACAGCGGCTCGTCGCTGACCTTCAACTTCGCGGGCATCGTCGGCGCGTCGCTGGCGCCCTATATCGCGACCTGGCTGCAATCGACCTATGGCCTGGCCTATGTCGGCTACTATCTCTGCGCCGCCGCGATCATCACGCTGGCCTGCATCTTCGCCTCGGCGCGCGGCAAGGTGTGATCCCAGGGGACGGGCGGTGCGCCGCCCTCCCCCATGTCCCGGAGTCCTCCCGGCGCGCTGCCCCGCGGCGCGTCAGGCGAGGCCCAGGCTCTCCAGGCAGGCTTCCATTTCGTCATAGTGGTGGATCAGCGCCTCGGGCTCGAGCGCGGCCACGTCATGGCCGTCCGGACCGAAGGTCACCAGCGCGCAGGGAATGGACGCATTGCGCGCGCAGCTGCGGTCGGTGACCGTGTCGCCGAACAGCACCGCCGCCCCCGCCGACCCGCCGACCCGCGCCACCGCCTCGAAGAGCGGCTTCGGATCGGGCTTGCGGACGGGCAGCGTATCGGCGCCGATCAGCGCCCCGAACAGCCCCCGCACCCCCAGCTCGGACATCAGCGTCTCCGCCAGCCCCTCGGGCTTGTTGGTGCAGATCGCGGTCAGGTGCCCGGCGGAAAGCAGCCGCTCCAGCGCCGCCTCCGTGCCCGGAAACAGGCGGGTTTCCACCGACAGCGCCTGGGCATAGGCATCGAGCAGCGGCGCATAGCCGGCATCGACCCGGCCCTCGTCGACATGGCCGTAGAGCCGGCCGAGCCCGAGGCGCAGCATCTCCCTGCCGCCCTTCATCGCCGCGCCGCGATCCCCGGAAAGCTTGGGATCCAGCACGTTGCCGTAGCCCCAGGCCCGGAACACCGCATTCGCCGCCGCCAGGGTCGACGAGAAGGCCGCGGTGATCGCCGGTTGGGCGGAGGCGGGGCGCATCGCGCCGATCGACCCGCATCACCTGATCTTCTCGATCTGGTCGATGACCCAGCATTATGCCGATTTCGACCTGCAGGTTTGCGCCGTTCTGGGCGGAGCCCGCAGCCCCAGGCGCTTCGAGGAAGCCGAGGCCTTCCTGAGCACGGCACTGACCCGGATGCTCGGCCGCTGAGCCCTCCATTCGGAACAAATCACGGACAGTCATTCCACACCTTCGCCATATCATGGATTCACAGGCAGGGATAGTTTCTCCCCATGACACACAACGGGGCGCCGCGGCGCTCCTCCGCAGGAGAAAGACAATGTCCGCACTGAACGCAATCACCGCTTTCCTCGGCCTCGGCACGCCCGGCGCCATCGCCATCGGCGCCCTGGTCCTGAGGCTCGCGCTCGGCGGCCTGTTCCTGGCCCACGCCTATCTGAAATTCTTCGTCTTCACCCCGGCCGGCGCGGCGGGCTATTTCGCCTCGCTCGGCGTCCCCGGCTGGTTTGCCTATGTCACCATCGCCGCCGAGACGCTGGGCGGCCTCGCCCTGATCGCCGGCTTCCAGACCAGCCTGGTCGCCCTCGCCCTGATCCCGGTGCTGCTCGGCGCCGCCATCCTGGCCCACGGCCCGAACGGCTTCTGGTTCACCAATGCCAATGGCGGCTGGGAATACCCCGCTTTCTGGGCGCTGACCCTGCTGGTCCAGGCGATGATCGGCGGCGGCGCGCTGGCCCTGACGAAATAACCCGGAGCTTTCGCGACGGGGCGGCAGCCGGAAGGCTCGCCGCCCCTTGCCATGCCCGGCCTGCGGACCGGGCCACCGGCATGTCCCGATGCGCCATGCAGGGGCCCCGCCAGAAAGGCGATCGCGCCGCCGTTCCTTTGCCCTGATGCGCAGCGGGCTTGCCTCCGTCGCCGGTCCGCCTCCGGAGCATCGCAGCCCGCCAGGCCCGGGATGCACCCGGCCGCGGTGATGCCCTGGCCGCGGCGGCTGAACAGGGCGTCCGAGGCTCCCGCCTTGGACCGCACCGCCCCGGGACATTCTGCAACCGGACGGATCCTGCAGCAGCGCATCCAGATCGGCCCGTCCTGCACCCGCCCGGACCCGTGATGGGTCGGACGCCTCGCATCCGGACCTGCAATACCGCGCCAAGAACCGGCAAAACCCGGAGAAAGCCGCCATGGGCCACCGGTGGCGCGGCGCCAATGGCGATTGCACGCTCAGCGCGGCCGCAGCCCCTCGAGCAGCAGGTCCTTCACTGCCGCCCGTGCCGCGTCCCATTGCGCCCCGTCAAGCGCCTGCCCGCCATTGAGCGTCTCGATCTGCCGGGCGAAATCGGCATAGTGCTGGGTCGCCGCCCAGATCGCATAGAGCAGGTGGCGCGGGCTGACCGGCCGCAGGCGCCCTTCGGCGATCCACAGCTCGATCACCGCGATCCGGTCCTCGGTCCAGGCCTTCAGCTCGGTTTCCAGATAGTCCTGCACCATCGGCGCGCCCTGGATGATCTCGTTCGCCCAGACCCGCGAGCCATGCGGCCGGGCCCGCGCCAGCTCCAGCTTGACGTCGATGTAATCCGCCAGCGCCTCCAAGGGCTCGCTGCCCGGCCGGATCCGGTCGGCGGCGGCGCGCCAGGTCTCGAAGATGCCGCTGACCACCTGCCGGTAGAGCTGCGCCTTGGTCTCGAAATAATAGACGACATTCGACTTCGGCACCCCGGCCTCGGCGGCAATGCGGCTGATCGAACCGCCGCCATAGCCGCAATCGGCAAAGACCCGTTCCGCCGCCGCGAGGATGCGCGCGACGGTTTCCTCGCGCTGCCTCGACTGGATGCCCTTCTCCCTGCCTGCCACGCTTCCTCCCCCGTTTCCCGCGTCCCGTCCAGCTGGCCGGAGCCGCCCCCGGCAATGCAACCGCCGCCGCCAGCCCGCGCCGCGCCATCATCGTGCCGCCCGGTTTCCGGTCATCCTGCGGCGGCGCTGCGGAAAATTCAGCAAGTTTCTGCACGATCGGTCAGGAAAACATTGACCGATCGTGCAGCCCTGCCGCAGCCTCCCGGGGACTCGCGGACCGGAGGGTCCGGACAGGCAGGAGAAGACCATGAAGCACGGACAGAATCTGCGCATCGATCCCGAGCGTCTCTGGGACAGCCTCGAGGAGATGGCGAAGATCGGGCCGGGCATTGGGCCGATCGCCTTGAACACCTGATCGGCGGCCAGCCGGAAATTCGGGCCCGCCGCGCGGCGGAACTCCACCTCGGTNCACCGCGCCGTCGCCATGCAGCTTCACCGGNCTCCGCCCCGGTCACGACGCGCACGCCCTTCGACGCGGCATGCTGGCGTTCGCTGGCAAGCAGGCTCATTTCGGCCTCGGAGNCGGCGGTAGACCATGGTGACGCTCTGCGCGCCCAGGAGCTTGGCCTGCACGGCGGTTTCCAGCGCGGTCATGCCGCCGCCGATCACCACCACCTCGCGGCCGACCGGGATTTCCGCCCAGCNCCTGCTGGCGCAGCCCGGCGATGAAATCGACCGCGTCATGGACATTCTCCTGCCCCGCCCCCTCGGCGCGCAGCGCGTTCACGCCGNGCCAGCCCCAGCGCCAGGAACACCGCGTCGAATTCGGCCTGCAGGCCCTCCAGCGTCATGTCGCGCCCCAGATGCAGCCCCATGCGCAGCTCGATCCCGCCGATCTGCATCAGCCAGGCGATCTCGGCCTGGGCAAAGCCCGCGGGCAGCTTGTAGGCGGCAATGCCGTATTCGTTCAGCCCGCCGGGCTTCGGCCGGGTCTCGAACAGCACGACGTCATGGCCGTGCCGCGCCAGGCGATGGGCACAGACCAGCCCCGCGGGACCGGCGCCCACCACCGCGACGCGGCGGCCGCTGGGGCCGCGCTGGCCGGCGCGGGTCTCCTGCCGCTGCCCCCCGCGGCGCGGTCCAGTGGGGCGGCGAGCGGGCAGGCCGGACCGGGAACTCAGGCAGGACCTGACGCGGGATGCCCTGCCCGGACCGGAAGAACGGGCATGGACCATCTGAAAGTGGCGGCGGCCCTGCTGGCGGCAATCGGCCTTGCCGGTTGCATCGGGACCGGAGGCAATCCGGCAGCAATGATGTCCTGGCCGGGACATTTGGGCGTTCTGCCCCTTTCCGGGGGCCGGCAGCCCGGGTGTTCCGGTGCCGCATGGCTGGCTGTCGTGGCCTGCACCGCATTCTGGTCGACGCGTCGGTGTCCTTCCCCGGACCTCTCAGTTGCCCGGCCTGCCATGGCAGCACCGGGTGTCGCGCAGGCCCCGCGGCAGACCGGGGCGCGATCCGGGTGCGCGACCGAATCCTGACCGTCGATGCTGCAGGCGCGAAACATATGTGCCGCCTCGAAGCCGACGGAGGCGGGACCGTCTTCAGCGGGTTCGCGACCTGACATCCCTGCCGCCGGAACTGCCCTCTCCCGGCGGCAGCCATCGAAGCGGCAGGGAGCACCGGCTGGTTCGGCCGAAGATCGGCCAGGGCGCGCGGCGCACGGCAAGCGGTCGCCGCATGGCTGCAGGGCCGCCTTGCCCGCCTGCTGCCTGGCAGGGGCAGCACGAAGCCGTGGGCTACGACGGGTGCCGGGCGAATGGCCGGAAGGAACTGGCACTTGGCGCTGAGACCGACGGCGCCTGTTTCGGCGGCGCCGATCGTGCTGCTCGCCCGCCATGGCCGTGCGCTGCCCGAGCCGGTCGCGCCGGGCCAGCCGCTTCTTGGCTTCATGCTGCCCGCGACGCCGCTGCACCACCTGCTTCTGGCTGCGGTGGGCCGTCCGCTGGTGATGACCTCGGGCAATCTCTCGGGCGAGCCGCAGGCGATCGGCAATGACGAGGCGCGCGGGAAGCTTTCCGGTTTCGCCGATGCCTTCCTGATGCACGACCGCGAGATCGCACGCCGGCTCGATGACGGGGTCGAACGGATCACGCCGCAGGGGCCGATGGTGCTGCGCCGCGCGCGCGGCCGGGTGCCGGGGACGCTGCCGCTGCCTCCGGGCTTCGATGCCGCGCCGCAGGTCGCGGCCTTCGGCGGGCAGATGAAGGGCGCGGTCTGCCTCGTGAAGAGCGGACAGGCGCTCCTCGGCCATCACCTCGGCGATCTCGACGGCGCGCTCTGCGCCGAAGCCTTCGAGGCGGCCTGCCGCGACTATGCCGCGCTGTTCGGTCACCGTCCCGAGCTTGTCGCCTGCGACCTGCATCCCGAGTACCGCGCCAGCCGCCATGCCGCGGCGACCGGCCTGCCGGTGATCCGGGTCCAGCATCACCACGCCCACATGGCGGCCTGCCTGGGCGAGAATCTCTGGCCGCTCGACGGCCCGCCGGTGGCCGGGATCATCCTCGACGGCCTGGGGCTGGGCGAAGACGGCACGGTCTGGGGCGGCGAACTGCTGCTCGGCGGCTACCGCGGCGTCGAGGGTCACGTCGATGCCGAGCGCGCCCGCCGCGGACTGGGCGAACTGCCCGGAAAACGCGGTGGACGACACCGTGCCCCAGCGTCCCGGCGTGACGAAACCGCCATTCTGCAGCGACCCGCCGCTGCCCAGCCGCATATGCGCGCCCATCAGCACATCCGCCCCGGCGGCGTTGACGATGGTCACCGCCCGGCCCGCCGTGCCGTCATGCCGGGTGCTGTCGACCGCCCCCGCGATCACCCCGGAATTCTCCACCTGCAGCGCCGCCTTGCCGTCGGTGCGGATCACGTCGCCCGCCATCGAGCCGTGGCGCAGATGGCCGGCATTGGAGATCAGGTTGTCGCGGCCGTCCATGATCGCGACGGTCTCGCGCCCGTCCTCGCCCACGGCCACCGTGGCGCCGCCGGCGATATTGACCGTGACGGTGCCCGCCGCCTCCTGGTGCGTGCTGGCGCTCTGCGCCAGGATCGCGCGGCCGCCGGTCCCGGCCGCCATAACGTTGGCATGGGCGTTGACCGTGACATCCCCTGCGGTATCGGCCGTCGCCGGATCGGCATGGTCCGGGCGGCCGCCCGCGCCCGATTGCGCGAAGATGCCGTGCGCATCCTCGCCGCTGACATGGATCATGCCGTAATTCGACACCGTGACCGTGCCGGCAGCGCCCGCAGCGCCCGCGCTGCCCGCAAAGTAGAAGGGAACGATGGTCCCGTCGGAGGCCGCCCCGCTGGCGCCGCCGCCGCCGCCCACCGACTGGGCGAAAATGCCGTGGGCCGCGGCCGCTGGTGCAGCTCTTCTCGGGCTACGAGGAAGACCGCGGCTGCATGCATGTCAAGGCCGGCGAGGGCGTCGAGACCGAGCGCGCGGGCACCCGCGCCGGGCACCAGTACAGCCTGCTCGGCGATATCGGCTCGAACAGCTCCGGCGTCGTGGTCGAACCCTATCTCATCGTGCTCACCGACCGCAGCGACACCTTCCCCACCTTCCAGCACGAGGGCATCGAGATGCTCTACATGCTCGAGGGCGAGATGGGCTACCGGCATGGCGACCGGCTCTACCGGATGCAGCCCGGCGACACGCTGCTCTTTGATTCGGACGCGCCGCACGGGCCCGAGGAACTCGTCGCCTTCCCGATCCGCTACCTGTCGGTGATCACCTATCCGCAGAAGGGCTGATCCCGTCGCTGCCCGTTTTCCGGGCAGACTTCCCGCCAGGAAAATAATTTTCCCCGAACCGGCAGGAATTCACTGGCAGGAAGGTTAGTTTCTTCGTAGGCAGATCAGGACAGGCGGCCCGGCCGCCCCCCGGAACAGCTATGGAGGACCCATGTGCGGCATCGTTGGCCTTTTCCTGAAGAATGACGCGCTCCAGCCGCGGCTCGGCGCGCTGCTCGCGGACATGCTCGTCACCATGACCGACCGCGGCCCCGACAGCGCCGGGATCGCGATCTACGGCGCGCCCGCCGAGGGCGTGAAGATCACCGTCCAGTCCGACGCGCCCGCGGCCGATTTCGCCGGGCTCGACGCGGCGCTGGCCGCGGAGACCAGGTCCTGCCTGCCGGATGCTCGGCGCCGGGGCGCGTGCCCTTCCGGACAAGCGCGGGCAAAGCCTGCCGGACCCCGAGCGGATCCGCGTCCCGGCGCGACCGGAAGTCCGGGGCCTGCATGGATCGCTCCGGACTGCGCTCCGCCGCCATCCGTGCTATCCCGGTGTCCTGCAAACCGCTGCCACCGGAGGAGACACGACCGATGCCCGACCGCCGCCGCTTCCTTGCTGCCACGCTTGCCCTTTTCGCTGCGCGCCCCGCTCTGGCGGCGGCGCCGGCCGTCCATGTCGTAAAGGATCCTGGCTGCGGCTGCTGTTCGGCCTGGATCGCGATCCTGGAGGCAGAGGGCTTTGCGGTGACATCCGAGGACATGGCAACCGCCGCGCTGCAGCGGCACAAGGCGCAGAGCGGGGTTCCGCAGGCTCTGGCCGCCTGCCACACCGCGCATGCCGGCGGCTACTTCCTCGAAGGCCATGTGCCGCCGCGCGAGATACGGCGGCTTCTCGCGGAGCGGCCGGCCGGGCGCGGTCTGGCAGTGCCGGGGATGCCATGGGGCTCGCCTGGCATGGGCCCAGAGACGGAGCGGGAGGCCTACGAGGTCCATTTCGTCGGCTCCGATGGCCGCGCATCCGTCTTCGCCGCCTATGATGCGGCCTGACCGCAGCGTCCTGGCGCCGCGGGCTGCCATCGCGCAGGGCGCGGGTCTGTCCCGGTACGTGTCCGGCCCGGGCAATCGCGCCTGGAAACCCGGCGCGGCTTGGTGCCGCCACGGCGAGCCAGAGGCCGCAGATGACGGCGAGCCCGGCGCGCATGTGATGCAGCCCGAAGAAGACCGGCGACCAGACCGCGTTCAGCACGAGCTGCAGGCACCAGAGCGCCATGGCAACGGCGCTGCCCTCGTGCGCCGCGGCCAGCGCCGCCGCCACCGCCATCAGCACATAGAGCAGCGTCCAGACCGCCGGGAACATCCAGTTCGGCGGCGTCCAGCCGGGTTTTTCCAGATGGGCGTACCAGTTGCCCGGCTTGAACATCACCCCGGTCGCCGCAGCGACCGCGGCGGCAGCGAGATAGGCGGCGAACAGCATCCAGTCCATGCGGCAGCTCCGTTGGTTGAGGCTCTGCCGGGGAAATAGCGGCCCCGCGCCCGGTTGCGAGTCCCGGACCGGAAATCTGCCGGAGGGTCAGGCTCTCCATTCCCCGGCCACGGCCCGGCTCGCCGGCCCCGCCCTTGGGCGTCGGGAAAGGAGAGACCGCGATGATCCGGTCCGCCTGTTGTGCCGCGCCCGCGCTTTCCTGGTCGCATGCGCCCGAGGGCACCGGAAACTTCGTGCTCATGGTCCATGACCCGACTCCCCGGCCGGCCGGGCCGGGTTCCGGCACGGGATCGCGCTCGACATCCCGGCCCCGGTCACGGAGCGTCCCGCCGGGGCAGGGCGGCTCTGCCGGAAGACGCGCGGAGCATCGCCAATGATCACGGCGCGGCGGGCTGTGGCGGCTCCTGCCCGTCCCCGTGCCGCTGCAGCTCGGGGGCCGCCGGGCCGATCCGCGCGACCACGGTTTCGCCCGCCGTCACCGCATCCCCGGCATGGAGCGCGATGCGCTGCAGCTTGCCGCCGATCGGGGCGGAGACGGTATAGACCTCGCGGATGCGGGCGCGGCCTTCTTCGGTGATGATGACGGCAAGGTCGCGGGGGGCGATGCGGGCGGTCTCCACCGCGACCGGGCGCGGCTGGAACGCCCAGGCCAGGAGCAGGGCGGCGAGCGCGAGGACGGAAAGCGGGATCAGCAGGCGGCGCATGGCTCACTCCCTTGTCTTCAGGACGGCGACGATGTCGAGGCGGCGGATCCGGCCGCGGATCGCCAGGGCGGAGAGGAAGGCGGCGGCGCAGACCACCAAGCTGGCAATTGCATGGACCTCGCGCCCGACGACGAAGGGCACGCGGTAGAGGTCGGAGGAGAAGGCCGCGGCCATCGCCGCGGCCATGCCATGCCCGATCAGCCAGCCCGGCGGCTGCGCGGCGAGGGTGACGATGGCCAGCTCGGCGAAGAGCATGGCCGAGACCTCGCCTTCGGTGAAGCCCAGCACCCGCAGGCTGGCCAGCTCGCGGCCCTGTTCCGACAGCGCGATGCGGGCGAAATTGTAGACCACGCCGAGCGCGATGATCGCGGCGAGTCCGACATAGACGGTGATCATCACGGTGATGTTCTCGGCAAGCGTCGCGCGGAAGGCGGCGAGCGCGGCGGCGGTCACCGCCAGCGTGCCGGTGCCGGGCGCGGCGCCGCGATGCGCGGTATAGGTCAGCCGCCGCGCGGGCAGGTGGATCACCGCCGCGACCGGCACGCCCGCCTCGACCACCGCCAGCGACAGCGCCCAGGTGCGGTCGCCGCTGGCGAAGCTGCGGGTTCCGTCGATCGGGTCGATCACGAAGACATGCTCGGTCGAGAGCCGCCGCGGATTGTCCTGGGTCTCCTCCGACAGCCAGCCGTAATGCGGCCGCGCATCGAGCAGCAGCTGCAGAAGATGCGCGTCGACCGCCAGATCCGCCTCGGTCACCAGCCCCTGGTTGCCGGGCTTCTCCCATTGCTCGGCGCCGCCGTCGAAATAGCGCAGGGCGATCTCGCCTGCGCTGCGGGCCGCGTCGAGCAGCAGCTTCAGGTCGTCACTGGCCCGCAATGGACATCCCTTCGATCAGGAGCGAGGGGATCACCCGGCTCAGATGCGCGCGCGCATCGTTGGCGGGGATGATCCGGAGCAGCATGTCCTTGAGATTGCCCGCGATGGTGCATTCGTTGACCGCATAGGCGGGCTGGCCGTTCTCGATCCAGATGCCCGCCGCGCCGCGCGAATAGTCGCCGGTGGTCGGGTTGATCGTCGCGCCGATCATCGAGGTGACCAGGAGGCCGGTGCCCATTTGCGCCATCAGCTCCGCCGGGCTGGCCGTGCCCTGGCTTAGCGCCATGTTGCCGTTGGCGGGCGAGGGCGGCGCGGAGGTGCCGCGCACCGCGTTGCCGGTCGGCGCCATGCCGAGCTTGGGCGCGGGCAAGACCACCCGCGTGCCCTTGGACCTCCTGGCCTCGGGGCTGGTCGAGGGCCGCATCCTGATGCTGGAACCCCGCCGCCTCGCCGCCCGCGCCGCAGCCGAGCGGATGGCCTCGACGCTGGGCGAGGAGGTCGGCCAGACCGTCGGCTACCGCATCCGCGGCGACAGCAAGGTGAGCCGCGCGACCCGGATCGAGGTCGTCACCGAGGGCATCCTGACCCGCCAGCTGCAGGCCGATCCCGACCTGCCGGGCATCGGGCTGGTGATCTTCGACGAATTCCACGAGCGCTCGCTGCAGGCCGATCTGGGGCTGGCGCTGGCCTGGGAGGTGCGCGGCGCGCTGCGCGACGACCTGCAGATCGTCGTCATGTCGGCGACGCTGGACGCCGCCCCGGTGGCGGCGCTTCTGGACGATGCGCCGATGGTCACCTCGGAAGGCCGCGCCTTCCCGGTGGAGACCCGCCATCTCGACCGCCCGAAAGGGCCGCGCGACCGGATCGAGACCGTGACCGCCGAGCTCGTCGCCCGCGCCTATGGCGAAACCGGGGGCGGCATGCTGGTCTTCCTGCCCGGCGAGGGCGAGATCCGCCGCACCGAGGCCCAGCTGAAAGGCCGCCTGCCCGGCGATGCCGACATCCTGCCGCTTTTCGGCGCGATGGAGCTGAAGGCACAGCGCGCCGCCATCGCCCCCTCGCCCGCCGGCCGCCGCAAGGTCGTGCTCGCCACCTCGATCGCCGAGACCTCGAACGCCTTGGCCTGGGCGCTGTCGGGCTGGCTCGCGACGATCGGCGCGCCGCCGTCGGAGGCCAGGCGGATCTGCAGGTCGAGCGGCACCTCCGCGAGGAGCGGCACGCCGAGCTTCGCCGCTTCCGCCGCGACGCCGCCATGGCCGAAGAGATGCTCCTCGTGACCGCATTGCGAACAGACATGGGCACCCGGCCCTGCTCGTAGAGCGCCGCGACCGGTTCCGCCCGCGCCACCTTGCCCTTGGTCGCGCGCACCGCGCGGAATGCCACAAGCGGATCGATCTGCCGGATCACGCTTTCCACGAGATCGCCGCCCTGGTTGACCTCCGCCACCATGCGGTCGGCGCCGTGCCGCGCCATCGCCTCCAGCGCCGCCTGCGCCCAGACCTGCGGGGACACGCCCCTGACCGAAGCATCCTCCAGCACGCNAGGCCTGCCAGTCCTGCGGCTGTCCCTGCGTCCGCGCGCCGACCACCACGATGCCGCACTCGTCCGACCCGTCATGGCCGGTCACCGGCGGATCGACCGCCACGACCACCCGGTCCATCTGCGGCGGCCGGTCGAGGCCCAGCGCCTCCAGCATGCCCATGGTCCACATCGCGCCCTCGGCATCCTCCAGCAGAAGCCCGTCCAGCTCCTGTCGTCCCAGCCGCGAGCCGTCATAGCGCGCCCGCACCTCTTCGAGGAACGATGCCGCCAGATAGGCCTTGTTCGCCTCGGTCGACGCATGGGTCACCACCGTCGAGGGCGTGTCGAGGATGCGCTTCAGCACGCCGACATTCCTAGGCGTCGTCGTCACNCACCTGCCGCGGCGTCTGCCCCAGGCGCAGGCTGAACTGCAGCATGTCCCAGGCATCCTCCGCCCGCTTCCACTTCGCCAGCTCGTCCACCCAGGCGGCATCGAACTGCGGCCCACGCAGGGCCTCCGGCTCATGCGCCGAAAAAGCCTCGGCGATCGCTCCGTTCGGCCATTCCAGCCGCTTCTTCGACGCCACCCATTGCGGACGGCGGTCGGGCGGCGAACAGGCCAGGATGCCGCTGTCGCCCTCGATCATCACCGCGCGCACCTGGTCGAAAGTCTCGCCGACCAGCGCCACGCGGCGCGAGCGCCCGGCATCGAGCGGCAAGGCGCCCTCCACCTCCGAGCGCACCCATTCCGAGCCCGCGCGCGTCTTGCCCGCGCCGCGCCCGCCCATGATCACCCAGGTCTTCCAATCCCCCCCCGGCGGCAGCTGGTGCGGCAGCGCCCAGAAGTCGAAACAGTAAGGGAGCGCCAGAAGCGCTCCCTTCGACAATCCGTTCAGGAACTCGTCACGCACCGCCTGCCCGCTNGGAGGCAAGCCAGGCGGCGCCCGATCTCAGATCGGGCGGCATCGAAGTCGATGGCGAAGTCATGCGCGATCCCGGCACGTTGCTTATTTCGTTCATCGAGCTTCATCCTCGCTTTCAAAGCCGTGTCCGAGGCGGCATCGAGCGCGGCGACGATCTTCTTCGCCTCCGCGGCATCGCTGCAATCCCCGTCCTCGAGTTTCCGGATCATCTCGTTCAGAGCCCGCGAGGCGCGCTCGAACTTGTCAAAGGCATCCGCGACGATCGCCGCGGCGCCGCCGTTTTCCTGCTCAGCACAGATCAACGTCATTGGGTACCAACCTACTCTCTCATGCGTGAAACACCGCACGAGCAGAGACGAAAAAGGCACCTGCCGGGTCGCCCCGGGGTGCCTTGCCCATCTCTTCTAGCTTGCCTGAAGTTGTATCCGGGACCGGACGATCTGTCAAGCGCGCAGCGCCGGCAGACCCAACTCAAGCCGTTCTGATCATTAGGAAATCCGTGAAGCAAGAGTTAACGCGGACCGGGTTTCCCAAGCCTTTCCGGGACATGCCGCGGCTGCGATATCTTAACCGCACGCTCCTGCCGGACGGGGCGCACCGGACCCGCAGGTCAGGCATTCCGGAGCCCCGGGAGCCCGCCGACTCGCCATCCGTCAACAAACGCTTTCCAGAAATCTTCCGCCTTGGCCGCGCAAATGCACGCCGCAGCGCTGTTCCCCGTACGGACAGACCTTCCGGGCCCCGTTCCGATCAGGGAACACGGCCCCGGGACGGGCCGGCACGTGAAAAAGGGGGCCGCAGCCCCCCTTCCCGTTCCGGATTGCCCCGCGCCTCAGCGCCCGAACCAGCCCTTGTTCTTCACCGGCGCCCGGTCCGCGGCGCGGTCATCGTCGTCATCCCCGTCGAAGACATCCGCCACCCGGTCGATCGCCGGGTCGATCCGGCGGTCCCAGAAGCGGCTCATCGCCCGCCAGGCCAGCGCCGCCAGCGCGATCAGCGCCAGGATCACCACGATGTTGAAGACCGGCCAAGGCTTGTCCTGCGGGGTCGGGATGTTCCGGACCTTCAGCACGTTGGGATAGATCGAGAACAGCTCGCTGCGCCAGCCATAGCTCTTCACCAGCGCCCAGTTGGGATTGTCGGAGGACGAGATCAGGTCCGAGGCCTGCGCCTGCACATTGGCGCTGTCGAACTTGAAATAGGGCGGCCAGCCCCAGCCGGTATCCTCGTTGCGGAACACCTTCGGCTGCCCGCCTTCACGGATCGTCTGGATGATCTTCACGTCGCGGGTGCCGTCGGAGCTCGAGCTCTCGGAATTGGCGTAGAACCAGCTCCCGGAGGTGTCGATCCGCTGGATCTCGGTGTTGACCACCCGCACGACATATTGCCGGGGCAGCGTGTAGCTGAGGAAGCCTGCCACGATCACCACGAGCCCTGCGAACAGGATCAGGCTCAGTTTCCGCATCATATGTTCAATTCTCCGTCTCCGCCGCGCTGCCGGGCCGGCCGTCCCGGTTCCCCGGCCGGACCGGGCGGGGCGGTCCGGGCAGGCGTGTCTCTGGTGTCAGGGGCGGAACGCACCGGCCCGCGGCAGGGTTCCCGCCGGACACCGGCCGCAGCGGGCCCGGGTCGGGGTCGGTCATGTCAAAGGGCCTTTCGGCTGCGGGCATTCCGGGGTCTTATATAGGCAAAGCGCCGGGCGGCGGAAAGGGCGAAGACCATGATGACACCGGGAGACCGCAACCTGATCACCGATGTCGCGGGGCTGCATGTCGGCAACGCCTCGGACATGACTGCCAAATCCGGCGTGACGGTGGTGACCGCCGACCGTCCCTTCACCGCCGCGGTGCATGTGATGGGCGGCGCGCCCGGCACCCGCGAGACCGATGCGCTGGCGGCGGACAAGCTGGTGCAGGGCGTCGACGCGCTGGTGCTGTCGGGCGGGTCGGCCTTCGGGCTCGATGCGGCCTCGGGGGTGATGCAGGGGCTGCGCGCCATGGCGGTCCTGCCGCCGCGCAGCATCTGCCGCACGGCGCCGATCCCGGCCGCGATCTGGCCGCGCAGCTCCGGTTCGATCCGGGTCACCGCCTCGAGTCCGGCGCGTGCCTTGCGGTTGCCGGGATAGCGCGCCAGCAGATCGAGATAGAGCGCCGCCGCCTCGCCCGGGGCGCCGTCCCTGGCCAAGCCTTTCGCCCGGCGCAGCTGGCTTTCGACCGTTGCGCTTGTTGCCGCCATGCGCAGATCCTCCTCTCGGACACCGTGCTAGGGACAAAGCTCTAAGGCATGGTGAACCGATGCGCTCTTTCCCTGTCCGGCGCCGCGCGCTAGGAGAGAGCCATGAAATGGACGCTGCCCAATATCCTGACCGTGCTCCGGCTGCTCGCAGCCCCTGGCGCGGCGCTGGCCTTCGCCTTCCTGCCGCGCCCGCTGGCGGACTGGATCGCCTTCGGACTGTTTGTCGGCGCGTCGCTGACGGACTTCCTCGACGGCTGGATCGCGCGCGCCTGGGGCCAGCAGAGCCGCTTCGGCGCGATGCTGGATCCCATTGCCGACAAGGCGATGGTGGTGATCGCGCTGGCGGTGATCTTCGGCACCTCGGGGATGAACCCCTGGCTGATCGTGCCTGCCACGGCGATCTTCCTGCGCGAGGTCTTCGTTTCGGGCCTGCGCGAATTCCTCGGCAAGGACGCGTCCAAGCTGGCGGTCACCAAGCTCGCCAAGTGGAAGACCACGGTGCAGATGGTGGCGATCGCGATTCTGCTCGCGTCCGGCGCGATGCATGCCGGGCTGGTCGACCTGCTCGGCACCGGGCTCCTGTGGGTCGCGGGGCTGCTGACGCTGGTGACCGGCTGGGACTACCTGTGGAAGGCACTGCCCTATCTGAAGGAAGAGCCGCTGCCATGATCGACTGCCTCTATTTTGCCTGGGTGCGCGAACGCATCGGCGTGCCGCGCGAGCGGGTCGAGACCTCGGCCGCCACCGTCGCCGAGCTGGTCGAAGAGCTGCGCGCGCGCGAGCCGCGCTACGCCGCCGCTTTCGAGGACCTCTCGGCCCTGCGCGTCGCCATCGACCAGGAGCTTGCCGATTTCGCGGCGCCCTTGGAGGGTGCGCGGGAAGTCGCCTTCTTTCCGCCGATGACCGGCGGATGAGCGTCCGGGTCCAGACCGGTTGCTTCGATGCCGGGGCGGAGCTGAACGCCTTCTCCGAAGGCCTCGCCAATGCCGGCGCGGTGGTCAGCTTCACCGGCGTGGTGCGCGACCGCGATGCCGGCGGCATGGTCGCCATGGAGATCGAGCATTATCCCGGCATGACCGAACGCGCCATCGCAGCGATCGCCGAGGAGGCGCGGCGCCGCTGGGACCTGGCCGATGCGCTGGTGATCCACCGCCACGGGCGGCTGGAGATCGGGGCTCCGATCATGATGGTGGCGACCGCGTCGCGGCACCGCGCCGCCGCCTTCGAGGCGGCCGAGTTCCTGATGGATTACCTCAAATCCCGCGCGCCCTTCTGGAAGAAGGAGATCGGCCCGGAGGATGCCGCCTGGGTCGAGGCAAAGGACGAGGACGAGGCTGCGCTCGGCCGCTGGTCGTCCGGCGCAGAATAGCGCGCAGCCCGGAAGGGGCGGATGCCGCGCCCGGAGGGGCGCGGCCATGATCGCGTCAGGCGCGCAGCGCCTGTCCGCTGGATCAGGTCTCAGTAGGAATAATCCTTGTAGATCCGGGTCAGGTCGCCGTTCCAGTCGCCGTTGAAGCGGCGCAGCAGCTCGTCGGCCGGGGTCTCGCCGGTCTCGAGGCTTTCCTTCAGCGCGTTGAGGAAATGGGTCTCGTCCGGGACCATGCCGCCCGCGCCCTTGATGCCGCGCGCCTTCAGGCCCGACTCCGCGATTGCCACGACCTCGCGCGCGAGATCGTGCATCTTGCGCCCGCCGACCTCGGCCTGCAGCCCGTCGATCGAGGCAGCCACGCGCCAGGCGTCGCGCTCCTCGGCCGTGAAGCCCTTGGCCAGATCCCAGGCCGCGTCCAGCGCCGACTGGTCGTAGAGCAGCCCGACCCAGAGCGCCGGCAGCGCGCAGAGCCTGCGCCACGGGCCGCCATCGGCGCCGCGCATCTCGATGAATTTCTTGATCCGCGCCTCGGGGAAGATCGTGGTCAGGTGGTCCGCCCAGTCCGAAAGCGTCGGCACTTCGCCGGGCAGGGCAGGCAGTTCGCCCTTGAGGAAGTCGCGGAAGGACTGCCCCAGCGCGTTGATGTACTTCCCGTCGCGGTAAACGAAATACATCGGCACATCGAGCGCGTAGTCGACCCAGGATTCGAAGCCGAAGCCCTCGTCGAAGACGAAGGGCAGCATGCCGGTGCGGTCGGGATCGAGATCGCGCCAGATCCGCGCGCGCCACGACTTGTGGCCGTTCGGCTTGCCTTCGAGGAAGGGCGAGTTGGCGAACATCGCCGTCGCTACCGGCTGCAGCGCCAGCGCGACGCGCAGCTTCTGCACCATGTCGGCCTCGGAGCCGAAATCCAGGTTCACCTGCACCGTGCAGGTCCGGTACATCATCTGCAGCCCGAGATTGCCGACCGTCTGCATGTAGTCGGTCATCAGGCGATACCGGCCCTTCGGCATCATCGGCATCTGCTCATGCGTCCAGAGCGGCGCCGCGCCGAGCCCGATGAAGCCCGCGCCGATCTCGTCCGAGACGGTCTGGACCTCGCGCAGGTGCTCGTTGACCTCGTCGCAGGTCTCGTGGATCGACATAAGCGGCGCGCCGGACAGCTCCAGCTGGCCGCCGGGTTCCAGGCTGACATTGGCGCCGTCCTTGGTCAGGCCGATGATGTTGCCTGCCTCTTCGACCGGGCTCCAGCCGTAGCGGTCGCGCAGGCCTTCCAGAATCGCCTTGATCGAGCGCGGCCCGTCATAGGGGAGCGGCTTGAGCGTGTCGCGGCAATAGCCGAACTTCTCGTGCTCGGTGCCGATCCGCCAGTCTTCCTTGGGCTTGCAGCCGGACTCGAGATAACCGGCCAGCTGATCCATGCTCTCGATCGGACCGCCACCGCTTTGGGGAATGGACATCGGCTACTTTCCTGGAGTTCGTACAAATGTTCCCTGACACCTGCTGCGAAGCGAAGGCGCTGTCAACCGATCCGGTTGGCGGACCATAGCGGATGGCGCCCGCCGCCCTCGCGCCGCCTGGCCGCGATCAGCCGCGCGGCGGTGAGGCCCGGCAGGCTGTCGAGCGTGTCGAGCAGCGCGTCCTGCCCGGCGGCGGTCACGGGAATGTGCAGGTCCGGACCGCCCTGCTGCGACAGGATCCAGACCGGCGGATGGGAGCCCAGGTCGATCGCCAGCCCGGTCATCAGGTCGCGTTCGATGCTGCCGCCGTCGAGCGGGCCCCAATAGGTGATGCGGCCCTCGTCGGTCTCGACCAGCCCCAGCCCCGGCTCCTTCGGGCGCAGCCGCATCCGCTGCCAGCCGCTGACGCAGACGCCGAGCCCGGCAAGCAGCACGGCCCAGCCGAGCCAGCGGGTCACGCCGAAGGTCGAGAGCGCGATCCAGAGCCCGGCCAGCCCGATCCCGGCCCCGGCCAGCATTTCGCGCCCGCGCCACATCCCGGCACGGATCTCGGGTCGGATCAGCGACATGCGGGGGCGTCTCCGGTCGGGCAGGACAGGGCAGGGCAAGGGATCATTCGGCGGCGTCCCCGTTCAGCGGCTCGACCTCGATCACCGCATCCGGGGCCGCGAGCGCACCGCGCAGCGCGGCGGCGATCCGCTCGGGCGCGGTGTCTCCGGCGAGGGTGATGACATAGCCCGCGACCGCGTCGCTGGCGGCGATGCCGGGCTCTTCGGAGGAATGCACCAGCTCGTGCGAGTCCGGTTCCAGCGCGGCCAGGGCGGCGCCCGCCTGGACCTCGAGATCTCCGGCCGACAGGCCGGGCGCGGTGATAACCACGGAATAGCGCATCATGTTTCCTCCTCTTTGCAGGTTCCAGTCTGGCGCCAAGCGGCGGCGGGGTCCAGCGCCGGAACCGTGCGGGTGCCGTCGAAGAGGAAGAGCCCGAAGCGGCCGATCTGCCGGAAGCCGAGCGCGCGATAGGCCCGCACCGCCTGGTCGGAGGCGGCAAACAGCACCGCGCGCGCCACGCCCGCGCTGCCGATGCATGGCGGCCCGGATCAAAGCCGGAGCGCACCGGGCCATGCCGGCAAGCGTCATCGCATGCGGGGGCGGCAGCTCAGATGCCTTCCCGAAACGCGACGCACGGCCGGGCCGCCGCCCTTGGCGGCACGGCGCCCCAACCGGACTGTCCCCGCGGCAGAAGCGCCGCCCCCCGCTTGCAGGTCCGCAGCATCGAACGCACCATCGGACTCTGCTTTTCGTCACCCTGCCCGCATCGCAACACCTGCCGACCTGTGGCTCCCCGGCCATTTGCGGGCCGGGACTTTCTCCGTCCGGCGTCCCGGCACCCGGGAACTTCAGGCCCATCGGCAGGACGAGGCGGTTCACCCGGAGGCCCATCCCCGCCGGACCGGCCCGAAGCAAGCCGCGGACCTCCCGGCAGACGGCCGCGGCTCTGCAGCAGAACGGTCATTGACCGGTTTGCCCCCACGGAACGCGACCGCGGCAAGGCACTGCTCCAAGCCGCAACGGCGCGCCGGAGTCCTTGATCCGCAGACCGGCCGCATCGCGATCACCGTTACGCCGGGATATCTCCCGGAGCGGGGGCTGGCCCCGCAATCCCCAGCCTGGGATCACGCCCGCAAATGCAATGTCGATCACTCCGTTGCCCGCCAATGATCAAGCCGGGGGCGAGGTCGCACATGGATCAGGTCTCAGGAAAAATTTCCCGGTTGCCCGGGCCAGGTCTCAGCGGAAATCGACATCCATATCTGCCTAGGAGGCGCGCAGCCGCTCCGGCTCGAAATGCGGGATCGCCGAAACGAGGCTCTGCGTATAGGCATCCTTCGGCGCGTGCAGCACCTCCTCGGCCGTCCCGGTCTCGACGATCCGGCCGCGGTTCATCACGATCACCCGCTCGCAGAGCAGCCGCACCACGTTCAGGTCGTGGCTGACGAAGATGTAGCTCATGCCAAGCTCGCGCCGCAGCCGGTCGAGCAATTGCAGCACCACCGCCTGCACAGACACGTCGAGCGCCGAGGTCGGTTCGTCGAGGATCAGCAGGAGCGGATCGGTGGCGATGGCGCGTGCGATGCCGACCCGCGCCTTCTGACCGCCCGAGAGCTGGTGGGGATAGCGGCTGAGCAGGTTGGAGGGCAGTCCGACCATTTCGGCCAGCTCCCCGACCCGCCGCGCAATCGCGGCACCGTCGCGCATGCCCGAGATGCGGCGCAGCGGCTGGGCGATGGCCGCGGCGGCGGACCAGCGCGGATCGAGGCTGTCATGCGCGTCCTGGAACACCATCTGGATGCGGCCGCGCTCGGGCATGCGGGCGAAGCGGGCGGCGGGATGCTGGGCGATGTCCTGGCCGTCGAAGACCACCGAGCCCGAGGTCGCGTCCTGCAGACGGGCAATGATCGAGGAGGTGGTGGACTTGCCGCAGCCGGATTCGCCCACCAGCCCGAGACTTTCGCCGCGCATCATCTGGAAGCCGATACCGTCCACGGCCCGGAAGGGCGCGGGCTTCTTGCCGAAGAGGCCGCCGCCGCGCTTGGGGAATTCCTTGACCAGATCGACGACCTCCAGAAGCCGCTCAGGCCCCGGCGCGCGCTGCCGCGGCGGCGCGATCGAGGGCGGCGCCTCGGGCAGTCCGCCGGTCAGGTCGGCGAGTTCGGAACGCGGCCCCGGCGAGGCGGCGATCAGCTTCTGCGTATAGGGATGCTTCGGGGCGGTGAAGAGCTGCGCGACCGGGGCGGACTCGACCACATGCCCCTTCTCCATCACCACGATCCGGTCGCAATACTCGGCAGCCATGCCGAGATCATGGGTGATCAGCACGACCGACATGCCGCGCGCGCGGGTCAGGTCGCGCACCAGATCCATCGTCGCCTTCTGGGTGGTGACATCGAGACCCGTCGTCGGCTCGTCGGCGATCAGCAGCTTCGGGGAACAGGCCAGCGCGAGCGCGATCATCACCCGCTGGCACATGCCGCCCGAGAGTTCGTAGGGATAGCTGTCGACGCGCTCCTCGGGGTCGTTGATCTTCACCTGCCGCAGCAGCTCGATCGCCTTGGCGCGGGCATCGGTCCGTCCTGCCAGCGCATGGCGCTTCAGCACGTCGGCGATCTGCTGGCCGACCGGCATGATCGGGTTCAGCGCCGCGCGCGGGTTCTGGAAGATCATCGAGATCTCGCGGCCCCTCAGCTCCCGCTGCCGCCCGGTGACCGGCTTGCCGTCATATTCGACGCCGCCATGGGTGATCCGCCCGGCCTGATCGAGCAGACCGATCACGGTATAGGCGCTGACCGACTTGCCCGAGCCGCTTTCGCCGACGACGCCGACCACCTCGCCGGGGGCGACCTCGAAACTGACCTCGTGCAGCGCCTGGACCTCGCCCTTGCGGGTCTTGAAGGCGATCGACAGGGTCTCGACTTTCAGCAGCGGTGCCATGACGGGCCTCATGTCCGGCGGGTGGGGTCGACCATGTCGCGCAGGCCGTCCCCCATCAGGTTGAAGCAGAAGACGGCGAGCATCAGCGCAGCGCCGGGGAAGAGCGCGAGCCACCATTCGCCGGAGACGATGTAGCTGGCGCCCTCGGCGACCATGATGCCCCATTCGGCGGCGGGCGGGCGGACACCGAGCCCGATGAAGCTGAGGCCGGCGGCGTTCAGGATCGCCCAGCCGAGATTCAGCGAGATCTGCACCATCATCGGCGGCAGCACGTTGGGGAACAGCTGGGTGGCGAGGATGCGCAGGTCGGAACTGCCCGACAGCCGCGCGGCCTGGACATAGCCCGCATTGCGGCGCACGGCGACCTCGGCGCGGGCGACGCGGATGTAGAAGGGCAGGTTGATGACGGCGGTGGCGTAGATGACGTTCTCGACCGTGTTGCCCATGGTCGCGACCACGCCCATGGCGAGCACGAAGAGCGGGAAGGCCATGATCGTGTCGGAAAGCCGCCCGACGATCCGGTCGGTCCAGCCGCCGCGGAAGCCCGCGAGGCAGCCGAGCGCCGAGCCGATCACGAAGGACAGCGCCACCGCCGAGAAGGCGATCCCGAGATCGAGCCGCGCGGCGACGATCACGCGGGACAGCACGTCGCGGCCGAGATGGTCGGTGCCGAAGGGATGCGCCAAGGAGGGCGGCTGCAGCGCGTTGACGGCGCGGGTCGCCAGCGGGTCATAGGGCGCGATCAGCGGGCCGAAGACGGCCATGACCGCGAGCAGGCCGAAAAGCGCGAAGCCGATGACCGTCAGCGGGTTTTCCGACATCGTGTAGCGCAGGCGGGCAATCGCGGCCATCTCAGCTCTCCAGCCCGACGCGCGGGTCGATCAGGGTGAGGATCACGTCGATGAAGAGGTTCACGACGACGAAGAGGAGCGCCATGCAAAGGACGAAGCCCTGCACCGCCGCGTAATCCGACGCGACCAGCGCACCGATCGCATAGCTGCCGATGCCGGGCCAGGAGAAGACCTTCTCCACCAGCACGTTGGCGCCCAAGAGGAAGGAGAAGACCATGCCGAGCGTGGTCAGCACCGGCAGGGCGGCATTGCGGAAGGCATAGACCCAGAGGATGCGGCTGCCGCCCAGCCCGTTGGCGCGCGCCGTGCGGACATAATCGCCCGAGAGCGCCGAAAGCATCGCCGCCCGCGTCATCCGCGCGATCGGGGCCAGCGCGAAGAGGCCGAGCGTCACCGCGGGCAGCACCATCTGGCGCAGCGCCGCCCAGAACACCTCCCAGTCGCCGACGATCAGGGCGTCGATGGCGTAGAACCCGGTCACCTGCGGCGGCGAGAGATAGAGGAAGTCGAGCCGCCCAAGCGGCGACGGCGCCCAGCCGAGGATGTAGTAGAAGACGTAGATCAGGAACAGCCCGGTGAAGAAGGTCGGCAGCGACACGCCGGCGGTCACCAGCACCCGGCAGAGATGGTCGACCCAGGACCCCGGCCGGGTCGCCGCCAGCACGCCCAGCGGGATCGCCACGGCCATGGCAAAGATCAGCCCGGCAAAGGTCAGCTCCAGCGAGGCCGGCAGGCGTTCGGCCAGCTCGGCCAGCACCGGACGCCCCGTGGAGAGCGAATTGCCGAGATCCCCCTGAAGGAGATCCCGGAGATAGTAGAGGAACTGGACCGGAAGCGGGCGGTCCAGCCCCAGCTCTGCCCGCACCTGGGCGATGGTGGAATCGTCCGCCATCAGCCCTGCGAAGAACACGGCCGGATCGCCGGGCAGCGCCCGGGTCAGCAGGAAGGTGATCACGATCACGCCGAAGACCGGGGGGATCGCCTGCAGGATCCGTCCGCCGATGCGGGAGAGCTTCTCCATGGGTCAGCCCTTGGCCATGTTCGACAGCGCCAGCTGCCGGTGGAACCACGACACGTAGCCGGTGACCTCGGGCTTCATCGCCGCGTCCAGATAGGGCTGGTAGAGCGGGATGCGCGGCACGTCCTCGAAGGCGATCTCCATCATCCGGGTGATGTTCGGCGCGTAATCCGGCGCGTCGGTTTCCATGGTCAGGGTCTCGTCGACCAGCGTGTCCATCTCGGGATTCGAATAGTTCGACGAGTTGAACAGGTGCCCCTCGATATAGGCCCAGTAGAAGTAGTAGTCGGGATAGTTCAGCCAGCCGCCGAAATTCTCCAGATGCATCGGCAGGCGCTTCTCGACCAGCGCCGCGGTGCGCCACTGGGCGCCCGGGATCTTGTCGAGCTCGGCGGTGATGCCGATCTTGGCCAGCGCCTCCTGGATCAGGAGCGCGGTCGGCTCCATCCAGTCGGCGAGGCCGAGATTGTAGGAGAGCGTGGTCTCGAACCCGTCCTCGAAGCCCGCCTCGGCCAGCAGCGCCTTGGCCTTCTCCAGATCCGTCGCATAGGGGAAGGGCTGCGGCCACTCGATGGTCGAGGGGCTGGCCTCGGTGCCGCCCCACATCGGCTTGCCGCGGCCATAGGCGCCGGCCGCGAGGATATCCTCGTAGGGCAGCGCATAGGCAATCGCCTGGCGCACCAGCTTGTTGTCGAAGGGCGCGAAATTCACGTTCAGACCGAGGCAGTGCAGGCAGTTGTCGACCGGCGCGCCCTCGACCTTGGCCTTGCCGCTCTCGCCCAGCTCCTTGGCGTCCTTGGCGGGCACATCCATGTAGAAATCGACATCGCCGCGCTCCAGCAGCGCCCGGCGGGTCGCCGCCGAGGGCACTTCGCGGACGATCACCCGCTTCAGCGCCGGAAGCTCGCCCAGCTGCCAGTCATCGTTGCGTTCGTAGACGAATTGCTGCCCGGCATCCCAGCGCGCGATCTTGAACGGGCCGGAGCCGGCCGGGTTCTCGTGCAGGTACTCGGTCGCCCAGGGATCGTCCTCGGTGGCGTGTTCCTTGGCGACCTTCGAGTTGATCACCAGCGGCACCGGCACGGCGAGGTCGGGCAGCGCCAGCTTCGAGGGCGCAGGCAGGTCGACGCGGAAGGTCATCTCGTCCACCACGACGAACTGGTCGGGCTCGGACATCGACCCGGCCTTCATCTGCACCAGCGGGAAGCCGCCCAGCGTCACCGCGCGGTCGAAGGACCATTTCACGTCCTCCGCCGTCACCTGGCTGCCGTCCCAGAATTTCGCCTTGGGGCTGATCTTGAAGGTGATCGACTTGCCGTCCTCCGAGACCTCCCAGCTTTCGGCGATCTCGGGCTCGATGACCGTCGAGTCATAGGCCAGCGTGCCGTCTTCCAGCGTCTTGGTGCCGAAGCGCACCAGCCGGTCATAGATGTTCACCGCCACCTGGTAGGACGGCCGGTTGGTGCCCGAGCGGTGCAGGTCGAGGCTGTTGATCGTGTCGCCGATCACCACCACCAGCGTGTCGCTTCCGGCCGCCGCCGAGGCGGGCAGCGCGCGCAGGAAGGGCAGCAGCGCGGCGCCGCCGAGCGCGGCGGAGCCGGTCTTGAGGAACTCGCGTCGTTTCATGTTGATCTCCATGTCGGTCTTCAGCTCGCCGCTTTCGCGGTCTCGTCGTTCAGATAGGCCCGCCAGCCCCCGCAAGCGGAGATTTCCGTGGCGGTGGCCGTTGCGGCGCTTTCGCACAGGAAGCCCAGAACGCTGCGCCCATCCGAGATCGTCAGCGTACCGATGGTCAAGGGTGCGGGGACGCCTTTCATGAAACTTCCCATCTGGGAGTCAGGAATTGCCCAAAGCTCGACCGCGATGGCATGGCCCTGCCCGTTCCCGTCGCAGCGCACGAGCCCGGGCCGCTTCGGCGGCCCGCCCGCAAGCGCGTAGAACCTGTAGTCCGGCGAGGTCTGCGTCGCTTCGAGGAAGCGCGCGCCGCGCGAAGTCAGTTCGTGGTTCAAGGGCAGGCCCGACATGTGCGCACCCACCGCGGCAAGGACGATTTCGCCCTCCATGGCTTCCGCGGGAATCGCGGAAAGCGGCGGCATCTCCCAGCCCATGGCGCCCGGCGGTCCGGCCAGTTCCGCCTGCATCACCCGGCCGAGCGAGGCCAGCAGCGCATCCTTCCCGGTCGGCGCGATCAAGGTCACGTTGCCCGGATGGCCGTCGGCGCGCGGCATCACCGGCACGGCCAGCGCCGCCATGTCGAGCAGGTTGACGAAATTCGTGTAGGTCCCCAGCCGCGAATTCGCCGCGATCGGCTCGGCCTCGATATCGGCCAGCGTGCAGAGCCCCGGGATGGTCGGAACGCAGAGCATGTCCAGTCCCGCGGTCATCTTCTCGGCCACCCGCTTCAGGTCGCGGAAGCGGTACTCGGCGCGGAAGGCATCGGTGGCGGAGAATTGCAGCGCCTTGCCGACGATCTCATGGATCACCGGCAGCACCGCTTCGGGCTGGTCGCGCATGATCTCCTCGATCACCGCATGGCGCTCGGCCACCCAGGGCCCCTCGTAGAGCATGACGGCGATGTCATAGAGCGGCGTGAAATCGAGCTCGGCAATGCGGTGGCCCTGCGCCTTCAGCCAAGCAACCGCCGCGTCGAAGTTCTCTTCCTGCGCCGCGTCGCCGAAGAATTTCCGCGTCACCTTGTCCGGCACGCCGATTGCCAGCTGCGGCACCGGGCCGGGACCGGGCGTTGCCACATCGCGCGAATAGGCATCGCCCGCGTCATAGCCCGCCGCCGCGCGGAACACGGCATGGGCATCGTCCACCGTCAGCGCGAAGACCGAGACCGTTTCGCAGCTGCGGCAGGCCGGAACCACGCCGGTCGCGGAGAAGCTGCCCAGCGTCGGCTTCAGCCCGACGATGCCGTTCATCGCGGCAGGCACCCGGCCCGACCCGGCGGTATCCGTGCCCAGCGAGAAGGTCACCAGCCCCTTGCCGACCGCGACGCCCGAGCCGCCCGAGGACCCGCCCGGCACCAGATCCGGGTTGATCGCGTTCTTCGGCGCAGGTCCGGTCGTGCGGGTGCCGTTCAGCCCGGTCGCGAACTGGTCGAGGCTGGCCTTGCCGACCGGGATCGCCCCGGCCGCGCGCAGCTTGGCCACCAGAAAGGCATCTGCCTCAGGGGTATAGGCGAAAGCCGGACAACCCGCGGTGGTCGGCCAGCCCGCGACATCTATGTTGTCCTTGACCGCGAAAGGCAGCCCGTAGAGCGGCATCGCCACCGGATCGAACGGCCCCAGCGCCTCGGCCATGGCCACCAGTTCGGACTCTTCGGCCAGATGCAGGAAGATCCCCGGATCCTCTGCCGCGACGATGCGGCGGCGGCATTCGCGCAGCGCCTCCGCCGGGGTGAGACCGTCCGCATAGGCGCGGTGCAGCGAGGCGAGGAAGAAGGGGAGGTCCTGGATCATGCGCTCGGTTCCGTTCTGAAGTCCCTTTCAGCGAACCACTCGCACGCGCTGCGGGATACTGCTATTTTTGCGCCATTGCGATGCAGGTTTTGCACCACGGAAGGAGGCCCGATGCGGTTCCAGACGACGCTGAGATATATCGACATGGTGGCGCGGACCGGCTCCATCCGAAAGGCGGCGGAGTCGCTGTCGATCACCTCCACCGCGCTCAACCGCCGGATCCTCGCCTTCGAAGAGGAACTGGGGGCCGACCTCTTCGAGCGGATGTCGACCGGCGTGCGGCTCTCGGCGGCGGGCGAGCTGCTGCTGCTGTCGGCGCGCAACCAGATCGGCGAAATGGAGCGGCTGAAGGCGCAGATCGCCGACCTGAAGGGCGAGCGCCGCGGCCATGTCTCGATCGCCTGTTCGCAGGCGCTGCTCCCCTACTTCTTCCCTGCCGAGATCGCCGCCTACCGCGCCGCGCATCCGCTGGTGACCTTCAACGTCATGCAGCGCGACCGCGCTGCCGCCGAAGAGGCGCTCGCCGACCGCAGCGCGGATCTGGCCGCGGTGTTCGAGCCCGCGCAGCTCACCGATTTCCACGTGCTTCTGGCCGTCGACCAGCCGGTCCATGCGGTGATGGCGGCGGATCATCCGCTGGCGGCGGAACCCGAGCTGCGCCTGCGCGACTGCCTGCGCTATCCGCTGGTGCTTCCGACCGGCGCGATCTCGGTGCGCAGCCTGCTCGACACCGCCGCGCGGCGCATCTCGGCGCCGATGAAGGTCACCGTGACTTCGGACAATTTCGAGTTCATGCGCGCGCTGACGCTGGCCGAACCGGTCATCGCCTTCCAGATCCCGATCGGCCTGCCCGACCCGTCGCGCGCGGACGGCACGGTCAGCCGCCCGGTCGACCGCCGCGACCTGGCTGCGGGACGGATCTATCTGGGCCATCTGCGCGGCCGGGTCCTGCCGGTCGCGGTGGCCGGTTTCGCACGGCAGATCCAGCAGGTTCTGGCCGACCGCTACGGCTGACGCGGCGACGAAAAATCGCCGCGGCGGGTTGCGCGGGAAAATATGCACTGTAGACTGATAATCAGTGTACTTGCATTTTCGGGCGGCGCGACCGCCCGCGTGAAGGAGCAGCAGCGTGGAAAGCTCGCGAAGCGGTGTCGGCGCCCCGGTCAGGCGTCTCGAGGATGACCGGTATCTGGAGGGGCGCGGCCGCTATGTCGGCGACATCAGGATGCCCGGCATGCTGGAGGTCGCCTTCCTGCGGAGCCCGGTTGCCCATGCCGAGCTGCGCGGCGTGACGAAGCCCGCAGGCTTCGAGCACCAGGTCTTCGCCGCCGCCGATCTGGCCGGCGTCTCCGGCATCCGCGCCGATAGCGGGCTGCCGGGATTCCGCAGCTCGGTGCAGCCGGTGCTGGCCTCGGACCGCATCCGCCATGTCAACGAGCCCGTCGCCGCCTGCGTGGCCGACACCCGCGCCCGCGCCGAGGATCTGGCCGACGCGACGCTGATCGACTACGACACGCTGCCTGCCGTCCATGACATGCTGAAGGCGCGCGATCCGAAGGCGCCGCTGCTGCATCCCGGCTGGGAAGAGAATGTCTTCCTCGAAAGCGGCTTCGAGACCGGCTTCGATGCCGCCACCGAAGGCGCCGCGGTGAAGATCCGCCGCCAGTACCGCACCGCGCGGCAATGCATGTCGCCGATGGAGGGCCGCGGCACCGTCGCCTACATGGACGAACAGGCCGACCAGCTGGTGGTCATCACCTCGACCCAGATGCCGCATATCGTCAGGAACGGCCTGGCCGAATGCCTCGGGCTCGACCAGGCCCGGATCCGCGTGATCGCCCCCGATGTCGGCGGCGGCTTCGGCTACAAGGGGATCCTGCTGGCCGAAGAGGTCGTCCTCGGCTGGCTCGCCCTCACCCTGCGCCGCCCCGTCCGCTGGATCGAGGACCGCCGCGAACAGCTGGCCGGGAACGCCAATTGCCGCGAACACTGGTACGACATCACCGGATATGCCTCCCCGGACGGCCGCCTGCTGGCGGTCGATTGCGAGGCGGTGGTCGATAGCGGCGCCTATTCCGCCTATCCCTTTTCGGCCTGCCTCGAGGCCGCGCAGGTCGCCTCGATCCTGCCCGGCCCCTACAAGATGGACGGCTTCCGCTGCCGCACCTGGTCGGTGGCGACCAACAAGCCCGCGATCCTGCCCTATCGCGGCGTGGCGCGCACCGGGGTCTGTTTCGCGATGGAGCTTGTGATGGACGATCTCGCGCGCGAGATCGGCATGGAGCCCGCCGAGTTCCGCCGCCGCAACCTCGTGACCGGGCCCGAGATGCCCTTCGTCAACATCACCAACAAGATCTTCGACTCGGGCGATTATGTCGAGGCGCTGGACCGCACCGTCACCGCGCTCGACCTGCCCGCGCTCCGCGCGCGCCAGGCGGCGGGCGAGCCGGACGGGCGGCTGATGGGCGTCGGCCTGTCGATCTTCTGCGAACAGGGCGCGCATGGCACCTCGGTCTATTCCGGCTGGGGCATCCCGATGGTGCCGGGCTTCGAGCAGGCCACCGCGCGGATGACCCCCGATGGCGGGCTGGAGCTGCGCGTCGGCGTCCAGAGCCACGGCCAGAGCCTGGAAACCACGCTGGCGCAGATCGCGAACGAAGTGCTGGGGGTCGAGCCGCGCAAGGTCAAGCTGGTGCATGGCGACACGGCGCTGACCCCCTATTCGACCGGCACCTGGGGCTCGCGCTGCATCGTCATGGCAGGGGGCGCGGTCGCGACCGCCTGCGAGGAACTGGCAGACCGGGTGAAGAAGATCGCCGGGACGCTTCTGCAGGCCGACCCATCGGAGATCCTGCTCGACGACGGCGAAGCGCGCGGCCCCGGCGGGTCGGTGCCGCTCTCCGAGATCGGCAAGGTCTGGTACCACCGGCCGCAGGATCTGCCCGAGGGCGTCGATCCCGCCGGGCTGGAGGCGACGAAAGGCTACAAGACCGTGCGCGACACCGGCACCTTTTCCTATGCCTGCCATGCCGCCGTTGTTCTGGTCGATCCCGGCACCGGCGCGGTCGAGATCGAGCAGTACCGGATCACCGAGGATGGCGGCGTGCTGGTCAACCCGATGGTCGTCGACGGCCAGGTCTGGGGCGGCGCGGTGCAGGGCATCGGCACGGCATTGTACGAGGAAATGCCCTATGACGGCGAGGGGCAGCCATTGGCCACCACGCTGGCCGAATACCTGCTGCCCGGCGCGGCCGAGGCACCCTCGATCCCGATCGACCACATGGAAACCCCCTCGCCGATCAGCCGCTTCGGCCAGAAGGGCATCGGCGAGAGCGGCGCCATCGGCCCGCCCGCCGCCATCGGCAATGCGGTGAACGACGCGCTCCGGCCCTTCGGCGCCGCCATCGGCCAAGTGCCGATCACGCCCGAGCGCGTGCTCGCGGCCCTCGCCATGGGAGACCGCGCATGAAACCGGCGCCTTTCGACCTGATCCCCGCGATGAGCAACGCGGCCACGACCGAGGCCCTGCGCCTTGAGCGCGAGCGCGAAGCCGTGCGCAAGCGGGCGACGGAAGCCGGGGCGACCCTGACCGAAGCCCAGGTTGACCAGCTCGCGCGCGATGCCGTTGCCGGTGACGCTGCCCGGGCTGCCACTGATCGTCCTGGCGGTGGCGGTGCTGGTGGTGCAGGCGGGACCGCGCAACAGAGCGAATTCGGGCAGGCCCTGGCCGACCTTCGGCAGGAACAGGCAATGTTGGAAGCCGAAGCCGCCGCCCTGCTTGCCTCTGCCGCCGCCGGGCGCAGCTATGCCGATGCCATCGAGTTTGCCCGCACCCGCGCCGAGCTTCTGACCGCCGCCCAGCGGGACGGCCAGCAGGTGACGCCCGAGCTGATTGCCCAGGTGGACCGGCTCGCCCAAGCGCATCTCGACGCCGGGAACGCTGCCCGCCAGGCTGCCGACGACATGGAGCAGCTAGAAGAGCGCGGGAAGCGGGGCGCGGAGGCGCTGACCGGAACCTTCGTGGCGATCCTCGACGGCAGCAAGAGCGCGAAGCAGGCCGTGGCCGACCTCCTGATGCAGATGGCCGAGGCGCGGGTGCAGCAGACCATCGTGGGGGCCATGGGCGGGCCGGGCGATGGCGTGTCTAGCTGGATCGGCGGCATGCTGGGCTTCGCGAACGGCGGCTACACCGGCCACGGCGGCAAGTACGAACCTGCGGGCGTCGTGCACCGGGGCGAGTACGTGCTGTCGAAGGCCGCGACGTCCCGGCTGGGCGTGGGCAACCTCGACGCGCTGCACAACTCCGCGCTGCGCGGCTATGCGACCGGCGGGCTTGTCGGTGAAGCGGCGGGCAGTCTCGCGCTCAGGACGACCGCAGAGAAGGCCGAGACCCCGGCCCAGTCCTTCAGCATCAGTGCGCCGATCACCGTAAACGCGAATGGCGGCACGCCCGAGCAGAACGAGGATCTGGCCCGGCAGGTAGCTCGCGAGTCTGAGGCGATGTTCCGCGGTCTCGTTCAACAGGAGCTGACCCGGCAGATGCGGCCGGGCGGAATGCTGCGGTGATTCCGAATATGTAGAACTTCATATGTAGAACTTCTGAAACACTACCTGCACACCCCGACGACAACACGTATGTAGAGTTTCCGCGAAGAAAAAAGACCGGCCCTTTGTGCTAAATTTATATATATATCAATAGCTTATATTGCAATTTAGCCGAAGACCCATCAAACCAGCCGGAGATGTATCCCGTTCCGCGGATCAGATATAGTATATACTGCTTAGGATAGATTAGGTTATTTAAACCTCTGGGTCGAGGAATGGGATGCATCTCCGGCGATATACCGCGGCCATATCGCGGGCTGCGCCCGCTCATGGCCATTGTCTCCGGCGATACGTTAGCCGTCTGCGGCGAGACCTAGCTGTCTCACACCTCCGGCGGCATCGCTGGCTTCGCCAGCTCCCCGCCTTCGGTCGATAAAGGCGCAGGGCGCCCTCAGAGGCGCTGTGAGGCACCTTGCAGTTCGTTTGCGTTTTTTTGTGACCTTGGGTAGCCGAAAGACAAAGCGGCCCTGTGCGGCCAATTTTCGAAGCTTTCGCTGAGACGTCCGGCTGGCTCGACCCCGACCCGCGCGACTAGCTGCCTCCCGGACGTGTATAGATTAACCATCTATACACAAAGGATTTTCTAGTTTTCGAGGTCGGTTTTTGGTTGTTTTCTCAAGCGACATAATGCAATCACATTCAAGACCCAAAACGCGAGAAACAGGAGCCCCCATGTCGCGTGCACCTCAAGACCGGATCGCGCTGCCCGTACCCTACGTAAAGCAGATTCGAGCGATTGCAGCAGCCGAGAACCAGACGATCACCGGCGTCATCGGCGACCTGATCCGCTCCAAGATCGCCGATGGCGTCATCCCGGCGGAGCTGCCCGGCTTCGACGTCGAGGCGTCCGAGAGCGAAATCAAGATTGTTACCGCCGACGGCTTCGAGGTCGCCCTTGATTCCAAGGAGGGCCGCGACCTCGCAAACGCCCTACGCCAGCGGAATACCGTGAAGCTGCGGGTGCCGAGCATCCATTTGGAGCGCGCAAACTCAGGCTTGCGGCTGGTATCGCCAGTCACCGGCCAGAAACATCCGGTGTCACCGTCTGTCGCGTCCGATTTGGGGGATTTCATTGCCCGGAAGATCGACGACGCCGAGAAGAAAACCGACGAGACGAAATGAGAAAAGGGCCGACGCTGGAACATCGGCCCTTAAGATTCTCGGAGTAAAGAATGCTCAATAAAATTACTGAAACCGACCTCCGTGGTCAAGGAGAAAAGGGCGTAGATACAGCGTTTCCGCCTCGAAACTACAGCAGTTACGAGGAAAGTCTTGCCCAGTTCGACGCCCACTTAGCGGCTGAGAAAGCTAAAGCTGAAGCAGAAGCTGAAGCTGAAGAGGCTAAAAAGAATGCGCTCATTGCAAAAACTCTGGCTGAGCTTGATCTAATTGGAATTAAGCCCTCTTCAGAGCCTCCGGAAGAAGTAGACGCGCACCAAGAGACAGCCAAGCCGGTGAACAAGTCGAAGCCACCCGTTGCGCTTCTTAAACAAAAGGCTAAAGAGTCTAAAGAAAGGCGAGAGAATAAGTTCGCCGAGATCGAAGCAAGAAGGCGCGAGGCGAAGGAGCGCGAAAAGTTCAAGAAAACCTACGAAACGACCGATGATGTTTACGACGAGTACAGTGCAATCCGCAGCCCGGATGAACGCCGAAGATTTAGCGATAGATTAAGGAAGGCTCGCGACAAAAGACGCAACCCTCCTATACGTAAGAATGCTGACGTTAAGGCTATGTCGCCGGAAGATGCAGCCGAGCACAAAAAAGCGCAGAGACGCGAAGCTAATAGAAGGTGGCGGGCGAAGAAGGCGGAAAGCGACATTGAAAGATTATGTAGCAGCATGGACCACTGGCAAAAAACAGACAGGAGAGAGCAATACAACGCAAGTCGCCGGAAAGTGCGCAACAAACCGAACAAAGATTTGTCCGACATGTCCCCGGCAGAGAGGGAGAGGCGCAAGAAAGACCAGAAAGCCGATTCAATCTGGAAAAAGCGGCAGATGGAGAAAGGCATCTCCGGCGACGAGCTGGAAGCCCTCTTCGAGAAGCGCGTCAGAGAGCGTGAAGATAAGCGCCTTATCGCGGCCAATGCGTAGGTCGAGAGCAAAGCGGACATTGCCGCCGACAATCCACCTGCCAGCTAATAAGTTAATACAGCAAGTAGGCAAGAACTTACTAAGCTTTTGTTTTTTTTGATACTCCACTTGCACCGGACTTGCCGAATTTCTAGATTTCAGTCATCGATCAGAAGCGCATGCGCAGGTGTTGCGTTCTCGCAACACCTGCTGCAGGAACTGAAAATCTAGAAAATTGCCATGCGACAGGATCAATTTTCCTGTTCATTAGGCGATTTGCGCGCAGCAGGCATGATTCTCTGCGTCGTACTAACAGCCGACGTTGACGCACTGGTTAGGCATAAAAGCAAAAGGACGAAATCATCAATGACCAATGACACGAATGGCACCAAGCATGCCACTCAGGAGTCCACCCACAACGAACCCTCTGCCGAGGCCTGGCGGGTAGCTGATAAGCTTTGGGACATCCTGGAGAAAATGGACCGGAAGAAGGCGCGCACTATCGTCACCAGTCTGACTTCCGCATGTCCGAACAACGTTGAATATGCCAAAAATCTCATCAAAGAATACGAGGGGGCATAATGGCTATGAATCTCCAATTGAACAAAATAGCAGAAGACGTGAAGCGCCTCTCTTCTCTTTCGAACAAGGAGGTATTCTCGGAAGATTACGCAGCTTCGTGTTTGAGCCAGAAAGCGATGCGTTAAAAAGAAACTGACCTGCTAAAATCCGAGCTTCGCCTTGCACAGTCCGAGGTTAAAGAAACACGCCCCGAGCTTGACCTTCTTATTCAGCTACAGGATTGCGAAGATGCTGAAAAGCATCTTCGCACAGCGCTCTAATCGTCGATCATTGCAGGCTAGTAGATTTGACCGTGAAAAAGCCCCGCCCTTCTTCACCAAACTCATGCAGGACTACCCCTTGAAAGGAGAATCCACGTGACTAAAACCATCTACATTTCCAATCACGACTGGAACACCGCACCGCACCGCCTGATCCTCGCTGCCCATGACAAGGCTGACCCGGTGACGGCGGTTCAGGAAGCACTCGCCTCGCTGGGCGTGGCGCCTGAATCCTGCCGCGAGGACATCGAGGCGAACGCGGTCTAACTCCGTGCATTGAGATTGACCTGGGCGTGAAGCGTCACGCCCGGTCACGGCAACGACCTCGCCGCCAAGTTACCCATAGGGCAGCTTTGACCAACTCGCGAGCTGGGCCTTCCTCTTCTCCCTGCGTGACCCACCTCCCCTTCCGGCCAGTCGAGCCGCTGCGCGGCCCTTTCTTGCTGGCCGAGGCCGACACCCGGAGCCAGTCCTTGGCCTGGCCTTCAGTCAAATCAGAGGCGCGCGGAACCGCCTGCTCCTCGCATATTTTCCAGCTTGACCGTGTCCTGCTCGCTACAGAGCAAACAGCAGAAACTGTTACAAACACGCGCCAGACGACAACATAACCAGTTGTTTTTAAGTCGCTTTATATTAATCCGCAGAAGTCATGTCACTGTCCTGTCGTCTGGATGGGCTGATTGCTGTGGGGGCGGTATGGCCCGGCGACCGCGACAGTTCCGCGACGGGAACGCCCAAGTTCGACGTCAAAATCGATAAGCAATTGCGGGGCTGCCGCCGGGGCGGCAGCCGGAGGACCTCAGGCGGCCTGCATGTCCGCGGGCGGCTCGGCCGCGCCGGTCATGAAGCCCACCGCGTCCGACATGCTGAAATCGCCGGGCCGGATCACGCAGAGGCGGTTGCCGAGGCGGTGGACATGGATGCGGTCGGCCACCTCGAAGACATGCGGCATGTTGTGGGAAATCAGGATGATCGGGATCCCGCGCGAGCGCACGTCCTGGATCAGGTCGAGCACCCGGCGGCTTTCCTTGACGCCGAGCGCCGCGGTGGGCTCGTCGAGGATGATCACCTTCGATCCGAAGGCGGCGGCACGCGCCACCGCGACCCCCTGGCGCTGGCCGCCCGACAACGTCTCCACCGCCTGGTTGATGTTCTGGATGGTCATCAGCCCCAGTTCGGAGAGCTTGTCGCGGGCGAATTTCTCCATCGCCGGACGGTCCAGCATCTTCAGGTACTTGCCGCGCCAGTCCTTGCGGCGGAGTTCCCGCCCCATGAACATGTTGTCGGCGATGGAAAGCGCGGGCGACATCGCCAGCGTCTGGTAGACCGTCTCGATCCCGGCGGCGCGGGCGGCGATGGGCGACGGAAAGGAGACTTTCTTCCCCTCCAGCCAGATCTCCCCGGCATCGGGCTGGACCGCGCCGGAGACGGCCTTGATCAGCGTCGACTTGCCCGCCCCGTTGTCGCCGATCACCGCAAGGATTTCCCCGGGCATCAGGTCGAAGTCGCAATTGTCGAGGGCGGTCACCTTGCCGTAGCGCTTGACGAGGTTGCGGGCCTTGAGAATGGGTTCCATCACGAAGACACCTTTCTGATCCACTGGTCGACGGTCACGGCGACGATGATCAGCGCGCCGATGAGCAGGTAGGTCCATTGCGGGTTGGCCCCGGCCATGCGCAGGCCCAGCTCGAACACGCCGACGATCAGCGCGCCGAAGAAAGCGCCGAGGATCGAGCCGCGCCCGCCGAAGAGCGAGATGCCGCCGATCACCACCGCGGTGATGGCCTGGATGTTGCCGATCACGCCGGTCGTCGCCGAGGGCGAGACCGAGCCGAAGCGGCCGATCATCACCCAGCCCGCCAGGCCGCAGATCAGCCCGACCAGCATGTAGACCGACATCAGCGTCTTGTGCACGTTGACGCCGGCGAGCCCCGCCGCCTCGGGATCGTCGCCGACCGCATAGACATGGCGGCCCCAGGCGGTGGAGCGCAGCGCATAGGCCAGCCCCAGCACGATCACCAGCATCAGCACGACGCCCAGCGTGAAGGTCGCGCCGCCGATCTGGAACTTGGTGCCGAGGAACTGCAGGAAGGCGGCATCGGCCTCGATGTCCTGGGCGCGGATGGTTTCATTGGCGGAATAGAGGTAGTTCGCCGCCAGAACGATCTGCCACATGCCGAGGGTGACGATGAAGGGCGGCAGCTTGACCTTCGAGACCAGCCAGCCGTTCACTGCGCCGATCGCCGTGCCGCAGGCCAAGCCTGCGATCACCGCGAAGAAGGGCGGAATCCCGTAGCGGAAGGTGAACTGGCCCATGATCACCGAGCTCAGCACCGCGATCGCGCCGACCGACAGGTCGATCCCCGCGGTCAGGATGATCAGCGACTGCGCCGCGGCAAGCACGCCGACGATCTGCACCTGCTGCAGGATCAGCGTCAGCGCGAAGGGCGAGAAGAACTTGGAGCCGAGGATCGTGCCGAACAGCGCCAGCGCGACGATCAGGACGATGAGCGGCACCAGCGCAGGCGTCGAATGCAGGAGATCGTGGAAGTGACCGACGATCCCCTTCCGGTGCGGCTGGAATGAGGCCACGTCCCGCGAGGCGCCCTTGGCGGCGGCCTCGAAATTCTCCGGAGCGGCAGATTGAGAGGACATTTTGTTCCCTTCCATGGCGTGGAGAGGTCCCGAAGCCGCCGGGACCGGAACGGAGGACGGCAGGGCGCCGGATCAGGCGCCCCGCCCGGGGATCAGCCCCAGCAGAGGTCCTTGCCTTCGGCTACGGAGATCGACTCGACGCCCTCGACCGGCTGGTCGGTGACCAGCGAGACGCCGGTATCGAAGAAGTCCTTGCCTTCGGTCGCGGCCGGCTTGGTGCCGTCCTTGGCGAACTGGGCGATCGCCTCGATGCCCTTCGACGCCATCAGCAGCGGATATTGCTGCGAGGTCGCGCCGATCACGCCGTCGGCGACATTGGCCACGCCCGGGCAGCCGCCGTCGACCGAGACGATCAGAACGTCATTCTCGCGGCCCACCGCCTTCAGCGCCTCGTAGGCGCCCGCGGCGGCCGGTTCGTTGATCGTGTAGACGACATTGACGAAGGGATCGGTGGCCAGAAGGTTCTCCATCGCCTTGCGGCCGCCCTCTTCGTTGCCCTGGGTCACGTCATGGCCGACGATGCGCGGGTCGGTCTCGTCGCCCCATTTTCCCGGATCGCCCAGCTCGATGCCGAAGCCCTGCATGAAGCCCTGGTCGCGCAGCACGCCCACCGTCGGCTGCGACACGTCGAGATCGAGCATGGCGATCTTGGCGTCCTTCGCCCCGTCGCCCAGCTTCGCCGCGGCCCATTGGCCGATCAGCTCGCCCGCACGGAAATTGTCGGTGGCAAAGGTCATGTCGGCCGCGTCGATCGGATCGAGCGGCGTGTCGAGCGCGATCACCAGGATGCCCGCCTCGCGCGCCTGCTGCAGCGAGGGCACGATGGCCGAGGTGCTCGAGGCGGTGATCAGGATGCCCTTGGCGCCGTTGGCGATGCAGGTCTCGACCGCGTTGACCTGGGCCTCGTTGTCGCCGTCGACCTTGCCGGCATAGGCATTCAGCTCGATGCCCAGCTCCTCGGCCTTGGCCGCGGCGCCTTCGCGCATCTTCACGAAGAACGGATTGGTATCGGTCTTGGTGATGATGCAGGCGCTGACATCGTCGCCGCCATGCGCCCCGGCAAGGGCGCCGGTCGACAGGCAGGCGAGCGCAATGGCGCTGGTGGCCAGAATCGTCTTCATGGATGTCCTCCCGTTTGCGTGCCGCAGCGGTCCTCCCCGCCACGAGTCGCGTGTTCTCCTCCTCGGAGATGTGATCAGTTAGGGATGTTGGCGGTGCCCTGTCAATAAATAAATCCAGTTGATTTATTAATCGGCAGGGGCAAGAGTGATGATCGGAGGAACGACATGGACGGAAACGAGATCAGGGATCTGGGGGCCGGCGTGAACCAGACCGGGCTGCGCGCCCATAACGAACGCCTGATCCTCAGCCTGATCCAGCGCCATGGCGCGATGGCCGGCTCCGACATCGCCAAGCGCACCGAGCTGTCGGCGCAGACCGTGTCGAACATCCTGCGCAAGCTCGAGACCGAGGGGTTCCTGCTGCGCGGCGAACCGCAGCGCGGACGCGTCGGCAAGCCGTCGGTGCCGATGGCGCTCGATCCCGACGGGGCGCTGTCCTTCGGACTGAAGATCGGCCGCCGCTCCTCCGACCTCGCGGTGATGAACATGGCCGGCGAGGTGCTGGAACAGAGCCAGCTGACCTATCGCTATCCGATGCCCGACCGCATCTTCGGCTATCTCGAAACCGGCATGGCGGCGCTCTCCGAGGCGCTGACCCCGCATCAGCGCGACCGGCTCTGCGGCATCGGCATCGCCGCGCCGCTGGAGATCTGGAGCTGGCTCGAACCGCTCGGCGCGCCTGCGGAGATGGCCGTCTGGCAGGGACTCGATTTCACCGAGGAGGTCGCGCGGTTCTCTGACCTGCCGCTCTTCACCGTCAACGACGCCACCGCCGCGGCCCGCGCCGAGCATGTCCATGGCCGCGGCCGCCAGTTCCGCGACTACGCCTATTTCTACATCGGCTCCTTCATCGGCGGCGGAATCGTGATGAATTCCGCCGTGATCGAGGGGGCGCAGCGCAATGCCGGGGCGCTCGGCTCGCTGAGGATCGCGGGGCCCGACGGCAGGCTGCAGAGCCTGCTGGAGACCGCCTCGCTCTACCTTCTGGAGGCAAAGATCGAGGAGGCGGGCGGCAACACCGCCGCGCTCTGGCGGCAGCCGCAGGACTGGACGGGCTTCGGCGCGGAGCTCGAGGCCTGGATCAGCCTCGCGGCCCCGGCGATCGCCCAGGCCGCCCGTACCGCCTGCGCGGTGATCGATTTCGAAGCCGTGCTGATCGCAGGAGCGGCGCCGCCCAGGCCACCGGGAAGGCGACGAGCAGCGCCAGGTTCAGCCAGCGCGCGGCCCGGGCCATGGCGCGTCCCAGGACGCCCTGGCCCTCGGTGATGCCGTAGATCACCGTCGGGTCGGTCTGCAGCCGCATGCCCCGCTCCAGCCGGTTGACGAAGACCGAGGCCACCGTCGCCCGCTCGCNCGTCGATGCCGGTTTCCTTCTCGACGATCGAGGCCATGGTGAGCGCCTCGTCGACCGAGGCATAGGGCAGCCCCTCGGCACGGCCTTCCCAGGCTTCGGCCAGGAACTCGTCCTGGCGCGCCTGCATCTCGGCCAGCAGATCGCCGCGCAGGTCGCCCGGCGCGATGTCGTAGCTGCCCGGTGCCAGATGGCCCTCTTCGGGCACGAAATCGACCGATCCCTCGAGGATGTCGAGCTTTTCCAGCGCGGACCAGACCTGCCAGGAGGTCACGCCCTCGGCCACGGTGACGCGGAAGCCGCCGAAGCCCTGGTCGAGGAAACGCTGGTAGGCTTCCGGTTTCGGCGCNATCGGGCTCGAACTCGGCGACAACCTCGTAGCGGCCGGTCTCGGGCGCGATCTCGCGCAGCTGCAGCTCGGCCAGGNGTGACGCCGATGCGGTAGTTCACCTCCGCGCCGCAGGTGCTCTGGCCGGTGGCGGTCAGCAGATCGGAGATCTGCTCCATCGACGCGCCGGCCGGGACGAGGAAATTCCCCGCCTTCAGCTTTGCGCTGCGCTCGGTGTAGTCCGAGCCCAGACGGAAGATGCGGGCATTGCCGACCGCGCCCAGCTCTTCGAGCTGGGCGGAAACGCCGGTCATGGTGCCGCCCCGCGGCACGCTGATGCAGACTGCGTCAGCCAGCGGGCCGGGCGTGACCCAGCTGCGCTGCGCCCAGTAGATGGCGCCGGACAGCGCCATGAGGGCGATGATCAGCAGCGTCAGGAAGTTGGACGCAACGGATTTCCACATCAGGCGGCTGCCCGGCCTATGACCAGCGANCGCGTTGGTGCCGCCGAAGCCGAAGCTGTTGGACAGCGCGATGTTGATCTCGCGCTCTTCCTTGGCATTGGGCGCCAGGCTGAGCTTCGGCGTNCACCGCCGGGTTGTCGAGGTTGATGGTCGGCGGCGCGACCTGGTCACGGATCGCGAGGATCGAGAAGATCGCCTCGACCGCGCCGGCGGCGCCCAGCAGGTGGCCGATCGACGACTTGGTCGAGGACATGGTGGCCTTCGCCGCCGCATCGCCGAGGATCGCCTCGACCGCGCCGAGCTCGATCGTGTCGGCCATGGTCGAGGTGCCATGCGCGTTGATGTAGTCGATCTGGGACGGCAGGATGCCCGCGCGCTTGATCGCGGCGGTCATGGCGCGCTTGGCGCCGTCGCCGTCCTCGGAAGGCGCGGTGATGTGGTAGGCGTCGCCCGACAGGCCGTAGCCGAGGATTTCCGCATAGATCTTCGCGCCGCGCGCGACCGCGTGCTCGTATTCCTCCAGAACGACGACGCCCGCGCCCTCGCCCATGACGAAGCCGTCGCGGTCGGCATCATAGGGGCGGCTGGCGCGCTCGGGCTCGTTGCCGCGCTTGGTCGACAGCGCCTTGCAGGCATTGAAGCCCGCGATGCCCAGTTCGCAGATCGCGGATTCGGCGCCGCCGGCGACCATCACCTCGGCATCGCCGAGCTGGATCAGCCGCGCCGCGTCGCCGATCGCATGCGCGCCGGTCGAGCAGGCGGTGACCACCGCGTGGTTCGGGCCCTTGAAGCCGTAGCGGATCGAAACCTGGCCCGAGATCAGGTTGATCAGCGAGCCCGGGATGAAGAACGGCGACACCCGGCGCGGTCCGCGTTCCTTCAGCAGGATCGCGGTGTCGGCGATGGTCGACAGGCCGCCGATGCCCGAGCCGATCAGGACGCCGGTGCGTTCCTTGCCTTCGTCATCCTGCGGCATCCAGCCGGAATCCTTCACCGCCTGCTCGGCCGCGGCGACCCCGAAGAGGATGAACTCGTCGACCTTGCGGGCCTCTTTCTTCTCCATCCAGTGGTCGGGGTTGAAGGTGCCGTCCGTGCCGTCGCCATAGGGGACTTCGCAGGCATAGGTCGTNTGCCAGATGGCCTGCATCGAACTTGCCGATCGTGCCGGCCCCGGACTGTCCGGCCAGCAGCCGCGTCCAGGTCTCCTCGACCCCGCAGGCCAGCGGCGACACCATTCCCGTCTGCGCGCCAGCGAGCTGCGCCGCTTCACTCCCTACAACACCTATGCCATCGACGGGCTGCCGCCGGGGCCGATCGCCAATCCCGGCCGCCTGGCCATCGAGGCGGCGCTGCATCCCGCAGATACCGACTACTACTATTTCGTGGCCGACGGCACCGGCGGGCATGTCTTCTCGCGCACGCTGGAAGAGCACAATGCCAATGTCCGCAAATGGCGCGAGATCGAGCGGGAACGGCTTCAGCAGACCGGGCAGTGATGCCCGGCCTGCACAAGGCGCAGCTGTCTGGGAAGGAGCTGCCTGGGAGGCCCGGCGCGGGGACGCCGGGCGAAGCGCGGACTGTTTCCAGGGGGTGACCAATTTGCCAGGGAGGTTGCCCTCCCTGGCTGGAAGGTTCTGGAAAACAGAGTTTTTTCAGAGGTTTGTGGGGCCTGCGCCCCTCTATCTCCTAAACTGGAATAGATATTAACGTCGGGTTATCCTGCTGGTAAGCTATCGTTTTCGATAGGTAGGGAAACCCGGAATGTCCGCAGCGAACGACCTTATCGACATCGCCGACATGCTGGGGGCGGCCGGCAGCGCCGAGGCGGGATGGCTCGCGAGCCGGCGTGCCGCCGAGCGGCTCGGTTTCGCGGCGGTCAATGCGGCCGGGATATTCTCCGGCACCGGCGAAATCGCGTGGGTCCGCCACGGCATGCGCGCCGGCTGGGTCGAGGCCTATTGCGGACAGAGGATGCACGAAGTCGATCCCGCCGTGGCCTGGGCCGTTTCGGACAGGATGGAGGGCCGGTTCTCCGCCGCGGACGTGCGCAGCGCTCCGGCGGGACGGCGGGCGGACGAGATGGCCGATCTTCTGGAGGACCATGCCTACCGCCATCTCCTGTGCCGCAAATGGGCCGAAGGTTCGGTGACCAAGGCGGTGCTGCTGTGCACCGAGGCGCCGCCCGAGCTGTCGCTGCGTCCCGAAACGCTTGCCATCCTGCCGGCCGTCTCCGCGATGATGGCGGTCCGGATCGGCGCGCCGCAGGATTGCGCGGGGGCGCTGGGGGTCGAGTACCGGCATCTGAGCGGGCGCGAGAGGGATGTGCTGGGCTTCCTGGCCGCAGGGCTCGACAACCAGCAGATCGCGGAGCGGCTCGGGCTGGCCGAAGTGACGGTGCGGATGCACATGGCCAAGGCGCGCCGCAAGATGGGCGCGGCAACGCGCGAGCAGGCCCTGGCGCTGGCGATGGCGCGGGGCATGCTCGCCTTGTGAGGGACCGGGCCGCCGCAGCGGCCCGGAGCGGGATCAGAACTCCGCGGTCAGGCCGACCCAGAAGCTGCGCCCGGCGGCAACGGTGTTGTAGTCGCCGCTGTCGATGTCGATGTCGGCGAGGTTGTAGATCGCGCCGTTCAGCGTCACCGTGTCGTTCAGAGCATAGGACGCGCCGATGTCGAAGGTGGTGTAGGCATCGTACTTGTAGGCCAGAACGGTGTCGCCGTCGGTCTTGTAGGGCGTGCCGTTGTCGCCGATCCGCGCGCCGGCATTGATCTCCTCGCCGTGATAGGTGGCGCGGCCCCAGGCATCGAGCCCGGCGATCGGGGTCATCCAGTCGGCGCGCAGCGAGGCCATGTGCTCGGGCGTGCGGGTCAGGGGCAGCCCGTCATACTCGCCGCTCTTCTGCTCGCTGTCGGTATAGGTGTAGGTCGCGCGCCAGGACAGCGACGAGGTCATGTCCCAGCTTGCCGCCAGCTCGACGCCGCGGATTTCCGCGTCCTGGACGTTGCGGTATTCCCAGCGGTTGCGCTCGACGCCGTCGACCTCGATCGTTTCGCCGGTGTTGAAGCTCTCGATCTTGTCCTTGAAGTCGGTCTGGTAGGCGGTCGCGCTGACCTGCCAGGTCTGCTCGGTCCAGACCGCGCCGATTTCGTAGCTGGTCGAGGTTTCCGGATCGAGATCGGGATCGCCGACGATCACGCCGCGCCCGCCCTGGGTCGCGTAGTAGTAGCCGTCGGTGGTCTGCCGGATCTCCGGGGCCTTGTAGCCGGTGGAGACGCCGCCCTTGACGGTCAGCTGGTCGGTCGCGTTCCAGACGCCGTAGATCCGCGGCGTGATGTTGGTGCCGAAATTCTCGTGCTCGTTGTAGCGCACGCCCAGCGTCAGGGCGAAATCGGGAACGATGCGCCATTCGTCCTCGGCGAAGAGCGCCCATTGCCAGGCCGAGAACTTCTCGACGGCATCGCTCTGGGTGCCCGAGTTCTGGTCCTTCAGGATGGCGTCGAAATACTGGCCGCCGAAGGTGAAGGTGTGTTCGCCGAGCAGCGACATCTGGGCGTTGAACTTGGCGTCCAGCACGTTGTTGGTGATCTCGGGTTCGCGGTCCGACTTGGTCACCGGGGTGTCGGCATCGCCGCTCCAGGTCTTGCGCTTGCCGGTTTCCTGCTGGAAGTAGATGTCGGCATCGACCCCGCCCCAGGTGCCGGAATAGCCCAGCATCCAGTGCTCGCGCTCATGGACGTTCTTGCCGTTCGAGGGGCGGAAGCCGTCCGGATCGACCGAGGTGCCGATCTCGTAGCTGTTGCGCACGATCGTGCGGCCGATCTCTGCCTGGAACTCGTGATCCGGCGTCGCCGCGAAGGTCAGGCGCGCAGTCAGATCCTCGTCGTCGGATTCCGACGGGCCGTCGAAGACTTCGCTTTCCTGCTGGAAGTAGCGGCGGCCCCAGAGCTGCAGGCCGAGCCGGTCCTGCACCAGCGGGCCGTTGAGGTAGAAGGAGTTCTGCCACGAGGCGCCGTCGCGGCTGTGCTGCGGCTGGGTGGTCTCGAAGGTGACCGAGCCGCCCCACTCGTCGGCGACCGGCTTGGTGATGATGTTGATCACGCCGCCCATCGCGTCGGAGCCGTAGAGCGAGGACATCGGGCCGCGCACGACTTCGATCCGGTCGATGGCCGAGACCGGCGGCACCCAGCTCTGCTCGAAGCCCGAGGAGCCGTTCGGGCGGCTTTCGCGGGTGCCCTGGCGGCGGCCGTCGACCAGGATCAGCGTGTAGCTGCCCGGCAGGCCGCGGATGGTGATGTCGGACTCGTTGGCGGTGCCGGTGGTCACCACGCCCTGCACGCCGGTCAGCATGTCGGTCAGGTCGGTGACGTTCTGCTTCTCCAGCTCTTCGCCGGAGATGATGCTGACGGAGGCAGGCGCATCCTCGACGCTCTGCTCGAACCCGCCGGCGGTGACGGTGATTTCGTTCAGGATGGTCAGCCCGTCGTCTTCCTGGGCCGCGGCAGGCAGCGCCGCGCAGATCAGGCCGAAGGCGGTCGTGGTGAGGAGGGTCGGCCGCGCGGTGGCAGGGCGGCCGGCCGCGCGGAAGCGGGTCGGGGTCATGTCCGGGGTCTCCGTGGGAGCTGGGAAGGGGGATCTGCCTGGGCACGCCGGGGCGCTGCCTTGGTGGGATGCCCCCTAGTCGAGCAAAACAGTCAGGATTGTCAAGGCGGCCGGAACCGGCTTTTTCCCATGGTGTTGCGGCAGGGAAACGGATATCGGGAGGCGCCTGCAATCGGAGGGAGCCCATGGCCTATTCGGACTTCTCGCGCACCATCAAGATCGCGCCGTCGATCCTCTCGGCGGATTTCGCCAATTTCGGCGCGGAGATCCGCGCCATCGAGGCGCAGGGCGCCGACTGGGTCCATGTCGACGTGATGGACGGCCATTTCGTGCCGAACCTGACCTTCGGCCCGCCCGCCGTGAAGGCGTTCCGCCCGCATGTGGACACCGTCATGGACGTCCATCTGATGATCCAGCCGGTCGACCCCTATATCGACGCCTTCGCCGAGGCGGGCGCCGACATCCTGACCGCCCATGTCGAGGCCGGTCCGCATATCCACCGCACGCTCCAGGCGATCCGTGCCGCGGGCATGAAGGCGGGCGTGGCGCTGAACCCGGGCACCCCGGCCGAGGCGGTCGCGCATCTGCTGGACCTGGCCGACCTTGTCTGCGTGATGACCGTGAACCCGGGCTTCGGCGGGCAGAAATTCATCGACATGACCGGCAAGGTCCGCGCGCTCCGCGAAATGATCGGCGACCGCCCGGTGCATATCGAGATCGACGGCGGCGTGACGCCCGAGACCGCGCCGCTGGTCGCCGCGGCCGGGGCCGACGTGCTGGTTGCCGGCTCGGCGGTGTTCAAGGGCGGCTCGGTGGCCGAATCGACGGCAGGCCGCCTCAAGCTCCGCGCGCTGCCCTTCGCCGCCGATCCGCGCGGCCCCGCCCCTGCCGGAAAGCTGCGGCTAGAAACGGACGCGCGGATCATTGCCCGACCCGCAGGCCATTGGGGTTCCACGGCAATCTGCCTGCAGCACACCGCCGCCCAGCTGGAGGAGCACCGCTTCCGCGCCTGCAACCAGTGGCGGCTGCAGGAGCTCGCCGCGGCCGAAATCCCGGCGATGCGCTGAACCGGCGGCCCCGCGCCGGAAGCATCCCCGCCCCTTGGCACCGCCCCCCCTGCGGCATACATGGCCCTCCAACAGAGGAAAGAGGCCCCATGACCACGCTCACGCCCCGCGAAATCGTTTCGGAACTCGACCGGTTCATCATCGGCCAGAAAGAGGCCAAGCGGGCCGTGGCCGTCGCCCTGCGCAACCGCTGGCGCCGCAAGCAGCTCGATCCGGCGATGCGCGAAGAGGTCTATCCGAAGAACATCCTGATGATCGGCCCGACCGGCGTCGGCAAGACCGAGATCTCGCGCCGCCTGGCGAAGCTCGCCAAGGCGCCCTTCCTGAAGGTCGAGGCAACCAAATTCACCGAGGTCGGCTATGTCGGCCGCGATGTCGAGCAGATCGTCCGCGATCTGGTGGAAAGCTCCATCGCCATGACCCGCGAGCAGATGCGCGAGGACGTCAAGGCCCGCGCCCAGCAGGCAGCGGAAGACCGGGTGATCGAGGCGATCGCCGGCAAGGATGCCCGCGAAGGCACCCGCGAGCGGTTCCGCGAGAAGCTGCGCGCGGGCGAGCTCGACGGCCACGAGATCGAGCTGGAGATCTCCGACACCTCCTCGCCCTTCCCGATGATGGACATCCCCGGCCAGCCCGGCGGCGGCATGGGACCGATGGGCGGCATGAATCTGGGCGACATCTTCGGCAAGGCCTTCGGCGGCCGCAAGGTGACGCGCAAGATGACCGTGGCCGACAGCCATGAGGTGCTCTTGCGCGAGGAAGCGGACAAGCTGCTGGACGACGAGACCGTGAACCGCGCCGCCGTCCACGCGGTGGAGCAGAACGGCATCGTCTTCCTCGACGAGATCGACAAGGTCTGCGCCCGCCAGGAGGCGCGCGGCGCCGATGTCAGCCGCGAGGGCGTGCAGCGCGACCTGCTGCCGCTGATCGAAGGCACGGTGGTCAACACCAAATACGGCGCAGTGAAGACCGACCACATCCTGTTCATCGCCTCGGGCGCCTTCCACATCGCCAAGCCGTCGGATCTGCTGCCCGAGCTTCAGGGCCGCCTGCCGATCCGGGTCGAGCTGCGCGCGCTGACCGAGGGCGACTTCACCCGCATCCTGACCGAGACCGACAACGCGCTGACCCGGCAATATGCGGCGCTGATGGCGACCGAGGAAGTCGATGTCAGCTTCACCGAGGACGGCATCGCCGCGCTTGCGCGGATCGCGGCCGAGGTGAACCGCTCGGTCGAGAATATCGGCGCAAGGCGGCTGCACACCGTGCTGGAGCGGGTCTTCGAGGAACTGAGCTTCACCGCGCCCGACCAGCCCGGCACGACGGTCACCGTCGACGGCGCCTTCGTCGAGGAGCGCCTGGGCGAGCTGGCGGGCTCCGCCGATCTCAGCCGCTACGTGCTCTGACGCCGTCTCCGGGTGCCGTCTGCGCGGCGCCCGGTTCCCTTGCCGCATTTCCGCCGCGAAATGGTCCCCCGGGCGCCGCGGAGGCTCCATTGTCCCGCCATGCCCCGCCGCTAGACCCGCCTCATCGCAAGGACGCGATGCACTGGTCCCGGGGCCGAGCACCCATAGCCCCCACACCGCGGAGCCCCGGGACCCGAAACCTCTCGCCTTACATCGCCGCTGCCTTCCGAAGCGGCCGCCGCCGTGGCAGATCGCGCTCCTGGCAGGCGCACCCGGGTTTCTCCGGAGGCATCGCCTCGCGGAGCTGCATGGCCGTCCCTGCCGGCCCCGCAGACCGCCTTCCGTGCGGACCGGCGCGTTTTTCCGGATGAACATGCGCCGCCAGTCCGTCCGCCGGGCTGGCCGGGACCGCAGCCGCGGTGTCTTCTCCTTGGCTGGCCAGCTGCGGACCAGCATTGGCCGGCCATGCTCCCGCCCGGATTTCGCGCCCGGCATTGCCCGCCTAGATCAGCCCCTCGCGCAGAGACGCCCCGTCATTGGCCGCAGCGCAGTCGGAGATCCGGCGCCGGGTGCCCCCGTGCCATTTGCCTGGGCGGACGGAATGCCGGGGCGCGCAGTTCCGGTCAGGTTGGCGACCGGCCGTCTCCCTCCCGATGGCCACCGCCCCGGACCCTCCGCGGGCGGCTCCGCTGGCGGCTGCTTGCGGCGGCGGCGCGGCCGCGGCCTTGTCCGGAACGGGGGCATCGCCGGAGCGGTCCGGCGCCGGAGCGGCCTTGCCGAATTGCGGCAGGCCCGCACGGAAGGACTGCAACGCATGCGTAAGGTCCATGGCTTTCTCCCGGTGGCATGGCTCCGGTCTACCAGCATCGTGGTTACCGTAACCTTTCCGGCCGCGGCCGGGCTGCGGCAGAGCGCAGCCTTTTCCCCGGCCCCCGGGCGGCCTATCAGCACAGGGACTCCCCGAGAGCTCCTGTTTGCGTTAACAGGGCCATGACCCCAAGGGAGGCCAAAGGAGAGAGCGCATGAAATTCTTTGTCGATTCCGCCGATATCGACGCGATTGCCGAGCTGAACGAGCTTGGCATGGTCGACGGCGTGACCACCAACCCGTCGCTGATCATGAAATCGGGCCGCGACATTCTCGAAGTCACCAAGGAGATCTGCGCGCTGGTCGAAGGCCCGGTCTCTGCCGAAGTCGTGTCGACCGATGCCGATCAGATGATCGCCGAGGGCCGCAAGCTGGCCGAGATCGCGCCGAACATCACCGTCAAGGTGCCGCTGACCTGGGACGGGCTGAAGGCCTGCAAGGTGCTCTCGGGCGAAGGCAAGATGGTCAATGTCACGCTGTGCTTCTCGGTGAACCAGGCGCTGCTGGCCGCCAAGGCGGGCGCGACCTTCATCTCGCCCTTCATCGGCCGCCTCGACGACATCAACCTGGACGGCATGGAGCTGATCGCGGATATCCGCGAGGTCTACGACAATTACGGCTTCGAGACCCAGATCCTCGCCGCGTCGATCCGCTCGGCCAACCATGTCGCGGAAAGCGCGCGCATCGGCGCCGACGTGATCACCGCACCGCCCGCCGTGATCAAGGCGCTGGCCAGCCACCCGCTGACGGACAAGGGCCTGGCCGCCTTCCTCGCCGATATCGAGAAGACCGGGCAGAAGATCCTCTGACCGTCTTTCCGGCGGAATGACGGGAGGGCCGGGCCGCGGGGCACCGGCCCTTTTCTTTTGCGGCGGGCACGCGGCAGGCAGGCATCGCCGGACCGTCGGCGGCCTTGCCGTCAGAGGCGCCGTTCCGCCTCCGGCAGGCTTTGTGCGGCGGCGTGCTCCGGGAGCGGGGCGCACAGGCTGCAGCGCCGCCATCAGCGCGGCGAAGTCGAAATCGCCGTCGCCGGGCATCAGCCGGGCGCCGCGCGCGGTGGCGATCAGCGCCTCGGGGGCGGGATCGAACACGCCCGGCCCGTCGCAGAGCTGCGCATAGTTGATCCAGGCCGGATCGAGCGCGGCAATCGCGGCAAAGGGACTGTCCGAGCGCTGGACATGCAGCGCGTCGACCAGAACTCCCGCCGCCGGATGGTTCACCGCGCGGACCTGCGCCGCCGCGGCGCCGACATCGGGGATGTCCGTCCAGGGCATGAATTCCAGATCCGCGGTCATGCCATGGGCATGGGCGAGCTCGCAGAAGGCGCCGTAGCTCTGCGTCATCCGCGCCGGTTCGGGATCGTAGCCGGCCGTGAGGATGTTCTTCGCCCCCAGCGCCTGGCCGCGCTCCAGGAAGGCACGGGTCGCGGCCGGATCGAATTCCGGCGTGATCTTGACGATCTCGACATCGGCGATGGTGACGCCGGTCTCCTCCACCGCGCGGCGGGTCTCGGCCAGGAGCCGGTCATCGCCGAGCAGCGGATAGGGCCCGTCCGTGCCCGCGGGCAGGAGGCGGAGCCCGACATGGTCGAACCCGGCCTCCGCCGCGATCCGCACCGCCTCGGGCGGTGCGGCCTCCTGCACGGTCAGGAAGGCAAGCGAATAGCGGTAGCCCATCGCCGTCACTTCAGCGGCGAGAAGGGCAGCGGCACCGCCAGCGTCGAGGTCATGTCGCCGGTCAGCCAGTCCGGCCCGCCCTTCGGCGGCCAGATGCCGTCGGCGACGGTCTTGCCGCGGATCTCGGCGCGCTGGTTGGCGCTGTCATAGGGCCAGATCTGGGTGAAGCGGGTCGGGCCGTCGAGCGAGTACATCGCGATCGACAGGGGCGAATAGCCGGTGCGCACCGGCACTGCCTCGCGCCATTTCTCGATGGTCGGTCCCATGCCGTTCAGCTTCGGCTTGTAGGTGCGGATCTCGTAGACCTTGCCGTATTCGCCCGGCGTCACCGGCAGGGTGAACTCGAGCGGCAGGTAGGTGTCCGAGCGCCAGCTGCGCAGATGCTCCATGCAGCCGAACGGATTGTCCGACAGATGGGTGCGGCTGCGCTCGGCGATCAGGTCCTCGGCGCTTTCGAACTGGCGCAGCAGGACGACGTCGTTGAGCGTGCCGATATCCGGGGCCCAGGCGCCCAGCAGCGAGCCCTTCGCCTCCGGAGCAGCCAGCCACTCCTGCAGCGCGGGGGCGGCCTTGGCGGCGGCGAAAAGCTCGGTGCTGAGCGTGGTGATGTCAAACAGCGGCATGGATGTCTCCGTTCGTGGTGCCTGTATCTTGGGTGTCGGTCCCCATGCGCCCGGCGGCGGCATGGGCGGCGATGTAGCCGAAGGTCATCGCCGGGCCGAGCGTGATGCCGCCCGATGGGTAGTGCCCGGCGAAGATCGAGCTGAGGTCGTTGCCGACGGCGAAGAGCCCCGGAATGGGGGCGCCGTCGCGGCCGAGCACGCGGGCGTGGCGGTCGGCATCGAGCCCCGAGAAGGTGCCGAGGCTGCCCGGCACGATGCGCACGGCATGGAACGGGCCTTTGGCCAGCTTGCCGAGCGAGGGGTTCGGGCCGTGCTCGGGATCGCCCTGCACGCGGTTGTAGCGGGTCGCAGGCGGCAGGGCCGGGGTCCCCGCCCCTGCCCGCTCTGGTCAGCTCCGCCCGGCACCTGTCCGGGCGGCGTTCCTCTCGGGTCGCGCGCGCCTCAGCGGACGCCCTTGGCAACGCCGTCCAGCGTCGCATCGACATTCGAGCTGTCGACGATGCCCGGACCGGTCAGGATCTCGCGGGTCGGGATCGACAGGCCGAAATTGACATGCGCGTTCAGGATCGAAACAGCCATGTAGCCCTGCAGGTAGCCCTGCTGGTCGATCGCGAACATCTGCTTGCCGGACTTGATGTTGTTCAGGATGGTCTCGTCCATGTTCAGGCCGCCGACCATGACCTTGCCGGTCTTGCCCGACTGCATCACCCCGTTGATCGAGGCATTCGCGTCGACATTTCCGATGGTGTAGATGCCGCCGACATCGGGATTCTTCAGCAGGTAGGCCTTGACCGCCTGCGCCACCGCGGTGGCGTTGCCGAAGGAGGTCGCGGGCAGCGGCAGGGTCTCGCCCTCGCCCCCGGCTTCGGCGATGCCGTCATTCATGCCCGCGCAGTTGTCCTCGATGTTCGAGGCGCCGGGCAGCGTGTTGATGCAGACGAGCTTCATGATGCCGTGTTCGGCGAAGTACTTGCCGGCTGCCTTGCCGTTCTCGTAATCGTCCGAACCGATATAGTTCAGCGCGCCCAGCCGGTCCGCCGCCTCGAGCCCGCCGGCATTGTAGACGATCAGCGGAATGCCCGCCTCGACGACGGCCTCGAAGGCCGGGTCCATCGCCTCGGGCACCCAGTCCGGCCCGACGATCGCATCCGCGCCCTGGCTGATCGCCTGGCGGATCAGCTCGGCGGCATCGACGCCCAAGTTGTCGTAGTTCTGCGGTCCGAGCCAGGTGACGGAGCCGCCCTGCTCTGCCGCCAGCTTGCCGGCATCTTCGGCGCCGCGCTTGACGATCGACCAGAACGGATCGTCCGGCTTGCCGCCGACGACGAAGATATCGGCCGCCATGACGGAGCCCGCCGCGCAGGCCAGCACCGCGGCACAGGACATGGTTGCCGCAAAACGGCTGAATTTGGTCATTGGTCTTCCTCCCTGGTCCCGCCTCCCGTGCGGAACATCTTGGCTTGGACATTTACCTCAGGGTTGAAAGTTCCGGAACATCGAATAGGATCTTTTGGCATGATAGTATCAAAACATGTCACTCAAGATGATATGAGACGGGAAGCGGAGCTGCCATGACCCGACCGACCATTGCCGACCTCGCGGCAGCCTCCGGCGTATCGGTCTCGACCGTGAACCGGATCCTCTCGGGCAAGGGCTCGGTGAAGGCGGCGACGATCCAGCGCGTGCAGGGCGCCGCCGAGGAGATCGGCTTCTACGGGCTCGGCACGATCGAGGACCGGATGCGCAAGGAGACGCCGCATTTCCGGCTGGGCTTCCTGCTGCAGCAGTCGAACCGCGACCTCTACCAGCTGTTCGGCCGCAGGATCGTCGCCGCCTGCCGCGAGCGCCGCGACGAGATCGTCGATCCGCTGGTCGATTTCGTCGACCTGCTCAGCCCCGAGAACATCGCCGGCCGGCTCACCGCGCTCGGAGAGGAATGCGACGCCGTGGCGGTAATCGCCGCCGACCATCCGGTGATCGGCCAGGCGATCCGCAGCCTGCGCGAGAAGGGCAAGCCGGTGATCACCTACATCACCGACCAGTCCGCCCCCGAGAAGGCCGCCTTCGTCGGCACCGACAACTGGAAGCTCGGCCGCACCGCCGCCTTCCTGATTTCCGGCATGACCCATGGCCGCGGCCGGGTCGCGGTCTTCCTCGGCAACCACCGCTACCAGTGCCAGGACATCTCGGATGCGGCCTTCCGCTCCTACATGCGCGAGAACGCGCCCGACCTGATCATCGAGGACAGCCGCCCGACCAACGAGGAAGCCGCCCGGGCCTACGAGATGGTGACCGAGCTTCTCGCCCGGACAGACGACCTCGCAGGCATCCTGATCCTCGGCGGCGGCATTTCGGGCGTGCTGCGGGCGTTGCGCAAGGCCCCGGAGGATACGCGCCGCCGCATCCGCCTGATCTGCCGCGACATCGGCCCCGAGACCCGCAAGGGGCTGACCGAGGGCCTGATCACGGCGGCGCTGTGCCATCCGATCGACGCCACCTCGGAAACGCTGGTGGGCACCATGGTCGACGTCCTGCGCCAGGATGCGCCCGCCGCTCCGGTGATGCGCATCATGCCCTTCGAGATCGTCACCCCGGAAAATGTCTGACCAATGATCCCGGAGCAGGCCGTCCCGCGGCCGCCGGCTTGCAGGCGATACCGGCCGCCGGGCGGCGGAGGCCCGGCCCGGCGGCGCAGCAGGTCCCGCGCGCGCGGTTCCAGCGCCGCGACCCGGTCCGCAAGCCCGGGCGCGAAAGCCTCTGCCGGGCTGTCCCTCCTCGCCGCTTCCAGATAGCTCTGATCGGCCATGCTCAGCGCCCCGCCATCGCCGCGACCGGCGCGGGCGCAATGTCGCCCCCGGCCTCCTCCGCATCGCCGATCCCGGCCCATTTCATCGCCATCCGCAGCGCCTCGCCGCGGTCATAGCTGGCATAGAGCGCCGCTTCCTGCGCGAAGACCGGCGTCTCGGCGAAAAGCTGGTAGGCCTGGGTGCGTCCGGCATAGGCAGAGCCGGTCAGCTCGCGGGCCAGATGCATCGCCTGGATCCGCTCGCGCGCCGCATACCCCCCGCCCGCGAAGAACTTCTCGATATCGGCGCGGGTCTCGGCCCCCTCCAGCATCGCCTCGTCGGGCAGCATCACCGGCTGGCCGCCGACGATCTCGCGCAGCAGCTGGACCATGTGGTGATAGCTCTGCGAGCAGAAGATGCGTCCGGCATTCTGGATCGCCTGGTCGGGCATGGTGAAGCCGCCGGGCGACGGCTTGCAGGAGGCTTCCGAGCCGATGACGAAAGCCTCGATCGCCTGCTTGTGCATCATCAGCTGGGCGATCTTCGCGCGCACCGGCGGGATCTTGTCGGTGCCCGAATGCTGCGCCACGAGGAGTGCCGCGCCGACCAGCAGCTCGGCTTTCGAGAGGCAGCGCACCAGATAGCCCTGCGCCGCCCAGCGGGAGAATTCCGAACGCATCATCGCCGCCATTTTCGGCTGGCGGCAGAACAGCACGTCCTCCCAGGGCACGAAGACATGGTCGAATACCATCAGCGTGTCGAGTTCGTCGAACCGGGCAGAAAGCGGGTGGTCATAGCTGCCCGCCGCCGCCGCGCCGCCCGCCGTCAGTGGCATCCGGCAATGCATCCGCACGCCTTCGGCGTTCAGCGGCACGATGGCAGCGACCGCGTAATCGGCATTGGCGTCGATCCAGTTGCCGACCGTCGGCTTGACCAGCGCGACATGGGCATAGGGCGCGCCGGTCTCGAATTTCGCGCCCGAGATGACGATGCCGTCGGGCCGCTCCTCGACCACGCGCAGGTACATGTCGGGATCGGGCTGCTCGAAGGGCTGCAGCGAGCGGTCGCCCTTGGGATCGGTATTGCCCGAGGTCATGAACAGGTTCTCGCGCTGCAGCCGGTCGAGCCAGCGCGCCGCATTGGCAGCATAGCGCGGATCGAAGCTGTCGCAGATGTCCTTGCGGTCGACCATCACGAAGAGCGGCGTCACCGTTTCGTCGCCGAAGCGGTCCATGGTCGGCGAAACATGGCCGAGGATCGCCGAGGTCATCTTGCGGCGCAGGACCAGTTCCTCCGGCGTCTCCGGGATCTTGTAGAAGCGCGAGCCGCGGATGCCGTCAAGCCGCTCGAAGGTCAGCAGCTCCGCGAAGTCCGGGTCCGCCTGCATGTCGTAGATCTGCGCCACGGCTTCGGTCATCGGCGCCAGGGCGGGGTGGTAGGCCACCTTGTCCACCTTGCGGCCGCTGACCCAGACCTGCCGCCCGTCATCCAGGCTTTCGATATATTGCGCGCGCGTCATCAGCCCCATGACATTCCCTCGGACAGTTAGCGGAAAGCGGCCAGCATTGACCTCTCCCCAAGATTGCTGCATGCTGTATACAGAAGGCAAGCCCTTTTGCCGGGGCAGCCGGTTTTCCCGCCACCGAGGAGCTGTCCCATGTGCGATGCCGCGCAAATTCGCCCAGATGTTGACCAGACGCTGTTCCGCGAGGCGATGTCCCGCATCGCGGCGGCTGTCCATGTCATCACTTCCGACGGACCGGCGGGACCGGTCGGCTTCACCGCCTCGGCGGTCTGCTCGGTCTCCGACGCGCCGCCGACTCTCCTGGTGTGCATGAACCGCTCCAGCCGCCAGAACGCCGCCCTGCACGCCAACGGCGTGCTTTGCGTCAACACGCTCTGCCCCGGGTCGCAGCATCTGGGCGAGCTGTTCTCGGGACAGGCCGGCATCGCTCATGGCGCGCGTTTCGGCCATGCCGCCCACCGCCCCGGCATCACCGGGGCGCCCCTGCTGGACGAGGCCGCGATGAACCTCGAAGGCCGGATCACGGCAGTGCAGGCATCCGGCAGCCATGACGTCTTCTTCGTCGGGGTCGACGCGATCCACGGGCCGCGCGACCGCGGCGCGCTGCTCTATTTCTCGCGCCGCTATCACGGCCTGCCCGCCGCCTGAACGGAAACGGGGCGCCCCTGAGGACGCCCCGCCGATATCACTGGTCGTAGCCCGGATTGTGCCGGCCGAGGAGCCGCAGCATCGCGGGCCAGCCGCGCAGGCCGGTCTTGTCGGGATCGAAGGCCGAGGCATACTGCCCGGCGGTGTGCTTCTGCACCTCGACCGGCGGCGTCACGATCTTGCCGCCCGAGGCCATCACGTCCATCTGCACCTTGGCCGCCTGCTCCAGATAGTAGAACAGGTAGAACGCCCCCGGCACCGTCCGCCCGGCGGTCAGCATGCCGTGGTTGCGCAGCACCAGCGTGTGCGAGCTGCCCAGATCGGCCACCAGCCGCTCCTGCTCCGCGAGGTCGAGCGCGATGCCCTCGTAGTCGTGGTAGCGGACCAGTTCCGAGAACTCGAGCGCGAACTGGTTGATCGGCAGCAGTCCCTCCGCAAGGCAGCTCAGCGCCACTCCCGCGCGGGTATGGGTGTGGATCACGCAGTCGACATCGGGCCGCGCGGCATGGATCGCCGAATGGATCACGAAACCCGCGGCATTGACCGCCGTCACCCCGTCGACCGGCAGCCCGGTGTGATCGACCTTGACCAGGGACGAGGCGGTGACCTCCTCGAACATCATGCCGAACGGGTTGATCAGGTACTCGTCCGGACTGCCCGGCACCCGCACCGTCGCATGGCCATAGACCGTGTCGGCCATGCCGAAATGCGCCAGCAGCCGGTAGCAGGCGGCCAGATCGACCCGCGCCTTCCATTCGGTGTCGCAGCTGTATTCGGGCGGCGGCGGGTCCTTCAGCAGCGTGTCCGCGCCCGGGTTCATGTCTTCCATCCGTGGTCTCCTTGCCGGAATGCGGCCGGGTCTCAGCCCGGATCGCGCAGGTTTTCTCGAAGCGTGCGTCCGGCATACTCGCGCCGGAACAATCCGCGTTTCTGAAGTTCGGGCACGAGGAGCCGCGCAACATCCTCGAAGGTGCCGGGATAGACCGTCGGCGGCAGAACGAAGCCGTCGCAGGCCCCTGAGACGAGCCAGTCCTCCATCGCGTCGGCGATCCCGGCCGCGGTGCCGGTGAACAGGTCGCGCGGGCGGCGCACCGTCTCGGCAAAGCTGCGGCCGCTGGCGGCGGCGGTCTGGGACATGCGGTCGAGCGTGCCCTGCACCCCTTGGCTGCCTACCAGCTCGGGCGCGGCGGCCTCCTCGCGCAGCTTTCGGTCCAGATCGATCCCCATCAGCGAGGAATTCGAGGCCAGCACCAGCTCCGGATCGACGAGGCTGTCGAGATACTCCGCCCGGTCGCGCGCGATCGCCTCGGTCTCGCCCAGCACCAGCGACTCCCCATGCACCTCCAGAGGAGGCCCGGAATCACGATATCCCAAGGGAAATCAATGGGTCCTGACCCTAGACCAGCCGGCCGCCGAGCGAGTTCGGACCGGCCTCGGTGATCTCCACCTCGGCGATCTGGCCGATCAGGCTGTCGGGGGCGACGACATGGACGGCCTGCAGGTATTCGGATTTGCCGACCAGCTGGCCCTCGAGGCGGCCCGCCTTCTCGAACAGCACCGAGGCGCGGCGGCCGACCATCGCCTGCTGGTGCTCGAACTGCTGGCGGTTCAGCAGCTCCTGCAGCCGGGTCAGGCGTTCGCTCGCCACCTCGGGCGCGACCATCTTGGCATCCTTCTCGGCGGCCGGCGTCCCGGGACGCGGGCTGTACTTGAAGGAATAGGCCTGGCCGTAGCGGACGGTCTCCACAAGCCGCATCGTGTCCTCGAAATCCTCGTCGGTCTCGCCGGGGAAGCCGACGATGAAATCGCCCGAGAGCTGCAGGTCGGGACGTGCCGCGCGGATCCGGGCGATCAGGTCGACATATTGCTGCGCGGTGTGCTTGCGGTTCATCGCCTTGAGGATGCGGTCGGAGCCCGACTGCACCGGCAGGTGCAGATAGGGCATCAGCTTGGCGCAGTCGCCATGGGCGGCGATCAGGTCGTCCTCCATGTCGTTCGGATGCGAGGTGGTGAAGCGGATGCGGTCGAGCCCGTCGATTTCCGCGAGCTTGCGGATCAGCCGCGCCAGCCCCCAGGCACCGCCCTCGGCCTCGCCGTGATAGGCGTTGACGTTCTGGCCGAGCAGCGTGATCTCGCGCACGCCGCGCTCCACCAGGTCCTGCGCCTCTTCCAGCACCCGCGCGACCGGACGGCTGACTTCGGCGCCGCGCGTATACGGCACCACGCAGAAGGCGCAGAACTTGTCGCAACCCTCCTGCACGGTGAGGAAGGCGGTCGGCGCGCGCCGCGCCTTCGGGCGCTTGGCGAGATGCTCGAATTTCAGCTCTTCGGGGAAATCGGTGTCGAGCGCCTTCCTGCCCTTCTGCGCCTCGGCTTCGAGTTCCGGCAGGCGGTGGTAGCTCTGCGGGCCGACCACGAGATCGACCATCGGCTGGCGCGCCATGATCTCGGCGCCCTCGGCCTGCGCCACGCAGCCCGCCACGCCGATCTTCAGGTCCGGCTTCGCCTTCTTCAGCGGTTTGAACCGGCCGAGCTCGGAATAGACCTTCTCGGCAGCCTTCTCGCGGATATGGCAGGTGTTGAGCAGGATCATGTCCGCATCGTCGGGCGTGTCCGTGGTCACATAGCCCTTGCCGCCCATGGCTTCGGCCATGCGCTCGCTGTCATAGACGTTCATCTGACAGCCATAGGTCTTGATGTAGAGCTTCTTCGGCTCGGCCATGACGGCACCTCGGACAACGGACAGGATGGATTGCCGGTCCCTACACGGAAAGCCGGAGCACCGCAACGCCGGAGGATGCCAAGGCTTTGTTAACCACGGTTCCGCAAGTCTGGGCCGGACTGCCGGAGCCGCCATGCATTGTCCGAGCCTGCCCCGCCTGATCCGCGCCTGCCGCCCGGCGATCCGCCGCGGGCCGGTGGCGGTCGTGCTGGTGCAGGACGGCATCGCGGTCGCCGAAACCGCGGCCTGGAGGAGCTGACGCGCGCCCAGATCGTCGATGAACGACGCCTGTTCGTTGACCTTCTCTTCTTCAACACCCAGCTGCTCTACGACGATCGCTTTGACGCGCTCGATGATGTCGCTCATCTTCGGTTCCTCATTTTTCTCTCAGGGCGGNGTGCCCGAATACCGACTTNCTGCGGGCCCACTGACCCTTTNTTCGGGACCGGACGCAAGAGCAGCGCCGCAGGCCCNGGACTCTCCGGAGGCCCCCTTCTGGAGGAGGCTCCCCGAAAAAATCTTGGGCGCCTATAGCACAGCAGCCGGNGCANAGGCAAACGCTTTCGCCCGCCCCTGCAACTGCCCCGGCGCAAAGGCTCAGAGCATCGCCATGCCGCCATTCACATGCAGCGTCGCGCCAGTGACATAGCCCGCTTCGGGGCTCGCCAGATAGAGCACCGCGGCGGCGATTTCCTCGGGGCTTCCCATGCGGCCGGCCGGGATCTGGCCCATGATCGAGGCCTTCTGGTCGTCATTGAGCTTGTCGGTCATCGCGGTCTGGATGAAGCCCGGCGCAACCGCGTTCACGGTGATTCCGCGGCTCGCGACCTCGTAGGCCAGCGATTTGCCCATGCCGATCACGCCGGCCTTGGCGGCGGCGTAGTTGCCCTGCCCCGGATTGCCGGTGGCGCCGACGATCGACGAGATGTTGATGATCCGGCCCCAGCGCGCCTTCATCATGCCGCGCAGCACGCCCTTGCAGAGCCGCATGGTCGAGGTCAGGTTGACCTCGAGCACNGCTCGCCCATTCATCCTCCGACATACGCATGAAGAGGTTGTCGCGGGTGATGCCGGCATTGTTGACCAGGATGTCGACGGAGCCCATCGCCTCGGCAGCCTGCTTCGGCAGCTGGGTGACGGCCTCGGCNATCCGACAGGTTGCACGGCAGCACATGCGCGCGCTCGCCCAGTTCGGCGGCCAGCGCCTCCAGCGGCTCCACCCGCGTGCCCGAAAGCGCGACCGTTGCGCCCGCGCCATGCAGCGCGCGCGCGATTTCGGCACCGATGCCTCCCGATGCGCCGGTGACCAGCGCCGTCTTTCCGCTCAGATCGAACATGCCCGTTCCTCTTCTGCCCCGTTGTCACGTTGCCGAGTGCCCTACCCCAGCCGTGGAAGCCGGCGCAATCCCCGCACCCGCCGGACCCGCAAAATACCGCAGCTGTGCGGGGTCCCGCCCTGCAGCCGGGGCGGCGGCCGGACCGATCGCGGGCTTTTGTTTCCATTTTGGAATCACTTATTGTCGAAATTTTCGACGCGCAGGAGATTTTGCATCGCAACCACCCTGAGTTGACGCGGCACGCCGGACAGCTGCGATGTGAACTTCCTGAGGTTGAAACATCACATTTTAAATACCCCTTAAGTAGCTAAGTGACTCTTTTTACGTTGTTTTATCCGATCTGACCCTCGAAATGGGTTCACATGAATCAGATTTTTCGTAAGTGTATTTCTTGAATGAGATCGGCAAGCTGACCTTTTTACCCGAGAACTGTTTCGAGAAATGCGGAACAGTATTGGTTCCTTTTGGCTCGATTTCGGAAACAATTTGCAGGTGACCCATGAACATCAGATCAGTTTCCATGGCATTTGGCTTCGGCGCGGCAGCGCTTGCAGCGCCGGCAACCTCCCAGGCAGCCGTCCTCGAAGGAGGGCAGTTCGAGACGGGCGTCGAAGTCAGCCTGCTCAACAACGGCGCGCTGAACACTCTGCTGCTCGGCCTCGGCTACGCGATCAATGATCTTGCCGTGTCCCCGGTCACCACAAATACCGGCGTGGTGACCTTCGGAGAGGACAGCTTTCCGGATTCCGGCCTGATCAGCCTATCACTGGACCTTGCCAGTGGCTGCATCACGGCTTTGATCTGCCTCGGCGGCGGCGAAACCGTCAACCTCGGCACCGTCGGGGTGGACTGGATCGACGGCAACACCTTCGACCTGGTATTCGACGCCCAGCTGGATCCGCTCCAATCGCTGCTCGGAATCGATCTCGGCCCCCTGCTCAGCCTCAACCTGTCCGGCACTTTCGACTGGACGATCTCGAGCATCGACCTGGAACCGGGCGAAGGCATCACCGGCATCAGCTATGCGGACGGCCAGCTGCTGCCCGATCCCTATGCGGGCAACATCGAGTTCCGCAGGATGCCGGACCTTTCCTCCAGGATCATCATGGAGTCCAACCAGCTGGTCGGCGTGTCGCTTGGCCTCCTGTCGGATGTCACGCGGCTGCGCTACGAAATCGAGACCGGACCGGTGACCTCGGTACCACTGCCGGCCAGCGCCTGGATGCTGCTCTCGGGGGCTGGCCTGCTGGGCGCCGCACGCCTGCGCGGCCGCCGCAAGGCAGCCTGATCCCCGTCCCGCAAAGCGCGAATTGATGAAAATTTACACACAATTCAGGCTAGTCACATTCGATTAGCCTGATTCCACTTGCCTGGACTCTCGGATTCATTCATCACACTTAGTGAATGGATGATGAACCTGTCGCGCATGCGCGGCAGGCCCAAAGAGATTTCGGCAGGTGGACACATGAAAACTGTTTCAACATTGACCGCAACCGCCCTGGGAATGGCGATGCTGGCCATTCCGGCGACCCTGAACGCCGCGGTGACCAACGGATCGAACTTCACCACCGGCGCATATTTCGAGGGCATTGACGACCTGATCGTGCAGAATCTCCCGAGTCCTTTCCTGGGCAGCCTGCCCGCTCTGGCCGTCGGCGAGGATACCGGAGGCGTCGTGCACTTCCCGGATTCCGGCGCCGGGGAAGTCGATGGCACCGCAGGGTCCATCACGACCTCGCTGATGCTGACGAATACCGGCGGCGCAAATTTCGGCACCCATGAATTCGATATCGGCACTGTCTCGGTGAACTGGAAGAACGGCAACGAGTTCGAGGTCACCTTCAACCTGATCAGCGAGATCAATCTCAGCGCCGCAGATGCTTTCCCCAATCTCGGCAGCAATGTCATGGTCGACCTGACCCAAGGCATTCCCTATGCTGACAGCTCCGTGAATGTCGAAGGTTTCGCCTTCGATCATGCCGACGAGGAGATCCTCAGCGTGATCCAGGTCGGCGGCCCGATGGTGACCTCCACGATCTTTTACAACAGCACCACTCCTTTCATCTCCCCGGTCTTCACGTCGCTGGCCGGCATCGACATGACGAACACCACGCTGACCTACCGGATCGAAACCAACTATTCGGCCGTGCCGCTGCCCGCCAGCGCCTGGATGCTGCTCTCGGGCGCAAGCCTGCTGGGCGCCATGCGCCTGCGCGCCCGCCGCAAGGCCGCCTGACGCCGGTCCGGAGCCGTCGCCGAACGGCTCCGCCCCCCCGGCGCGCAGACCGCCCGGTTTTCAGGCAGATTCAACGGAATCTGGGTCATCCAGAATACATCAAAAAGATTCTTTAATGTATTTGTTGCACCAAATTCCGCTTTGCCACATTAGGATATCGAGGTGTCTGCAGGCGTGAGTTGCGGCACCCGCCAGCCTGGCACTTCGGCGGACCTTCCAGAGGGTGTAACATGATCAACAGCTCCAAGTTCATCGCAGTCGGCTCCGGCCTCGCATTTTGCGCATTGGCAGCTTCGGCAAGCGCAGCCGTGGTCGATGGCGACCCCTTCTCGGCAAGCGGCCAGATCTCGGGCTTCAGCAGCTTCGTGACCTCCCTTCCCTCGAACCGGACCGCCCGTTTCGCAAGCAATACGGTTCCGGCCTCCGGCAGCGGGACGGTCGCCTATCCGGATGCTCCCGGCGATCCGCGCGACCTCGTCATGTCGCTGTCCGCCACCATCAACATCTACAATAACGGCGGCCATTTCGAAGGCTCGCATCCGGTGAGCCTCGGCAGCGTCGCCGTCAACTGGATCTCCTCGCTGGAATTCCAGCTGGTCTTCGATCTGGAGAACGTGACCGCGGCGGCGCTCGGCGGCGGGACCATCGACCTCGGCAACGGACTGACCGGCGGCAGCGCCCTGTTCACGGTGGCGGGCATTCCGCTGGAACAGCCGGACGAGGTGATCGAGAGCATCGTCCGGATCGGCGGCCCGATCCTGCCCGGCTCGGTTGCCAGCGTCACCGGCGGCCAAAGCGTGCAGCTGTCCTACGGCAACATCAGCACGCTGGACCTGACCGACACCACCCTGACCTACCGGATCAGCACCAACTATTCCGCCGTGCCGCTGCCCGCCAGCGCCTGGATGCTGCTCTCGGGCGCGGGCCTGCTCGGGGCCGCCCGGATCCGCGCCAAGCGCAAGGCCGCCTGATCCGCCTGCAAACCCAGTTTCCGCGGCCTGCTGCCCAAACTGCGTACAATTTGCGAATAATCCGCCAACTTTGCATGTGTTTGGTGCGAATTTTCTTGCCCGATCGATGGGACTAATTCAAATAGGACAATAAGAGTTATCGCATCACGCCCGGCACTTTGCGGAGTTTCAACGGGTGCCAGAAATTTTCGAAGGTATGAACATGATGACAGGTTCGAAATTCGTCGCTGTCGGCTTCGGCCTTGCCGTGGCTGCGATCCCCGCTCTCGGGAATGCCGCCGTGGTCGATGGCTCCGAACTCAAGGGACGTTTCCTCTTGGGCGGGCTCTCGGACGTGCTGGCGGATGCAGCGCCTTCCGGCTTCACCGCGACTTCATCCAGCTCATACTTCAACTTTTCCGGCGAAACCGTCGACATCGATCCCGGAGTGGTTGATTTCACCAACAGCTTCGCACCGCTCTTGACCGCGTCGAATCCCGGCAACAGCTGGGGTCCGTTTGCCTATGACATCGGCACGATCGCGGTGAACTGGATTTCGGACCTGGAGTTCCAGCTGATCTTCGACCTGGACGAAACGGTCAATCTGGGCGACGTTCCCGGCTTCCCGGCGGCATTCGGCGGATCGGAAGTCGACCTGACCTCGGCACCGGCCGGACTGAACAGCGAAATCTCCATCAACAACATCGAGTTCGAGCATGCCGACGAGGAGATCACCAGCGTGATCCAGATCGGCGGCCCGCGGCTTCCCTCGACAATCTACTTCTTCAATGAGAGCAATTGCCCTTTGGCGATTGCAACGACCTGCCCGACCGTGTTCGTCGATTACTCCTCGCTGACGGGGATCGACCTGTCGAACACCACGCTGACCTACCGTCTGACCACGAACTATTCCGCGGTGCCGCTGCCCGCCAGCGCTTGGATGCTGCTTTCCGGCGCGGGCATGCTGGGTGCCGCGCGCTTCCGCGCACGCCGCAAGGCCGCCTGATCAGCCCCAACAGCCGGCTCCAGAATTCCGCGGGCCCCCTTTCGGGGCCCGCTTGCATTTCCGGCTCAGGCCAGGGCCAGAACCGCCTTGACGTCCTCGGGGGTGCCGACAGCTTTGCAGGCGATCGAGCGCTCGATCCGGCGGATCATGCCCGACAGCGCCTTGCCCGCGCCGATTTCCCAGATCTCGTCGACGCCCTGCCCGGCCATCCACGCGACGCTTTCACGCCAGCGCACCGAGCCGGTCACCTGGCGGACCAGCTCCGCGCGGATCGTCCCGGGGTCGGTGACGGCTGCGGCGAGAGTGTTCTGCACCACCGGGACTGCCGGCGCCTTGATCTCCACCTCGGCAAGCCGCGCCGCCATTTCCTCGGCCGCGGGCTGCATCAGCGCGCAATGGAACGGCGCCGAAACCGGCAGCATCACCGCGCGCTTGGCACCCTTGGTCTTGGCGATCTCGACGGCGCGCTCGACCGCCGCCTTGTGGCCGGAGACCACGACCTGGCCCGGATCGTTGTCATTCGCCGCCTGGCGACTCGCTGGACACGGTGGAACTGGTGATGCGGTTCGAAGAAGAGTTCGGGATCGAGATTCCGGACGACGCCGCAGAGAAAATCCAGACCTTCGGCGATGCGGTCTCCTTCATCGAGAAGGCCCAGGCCTGATCCGATCGATCAGACGCTGACGTCGCGAATGGCACCCTCGGGGTGCCATTTTGCGTTTCAGGGGCAGCGCGCCCGGGCAAGGTGCGCCCCCTGATCCGCCCGCACGACATGGCGCCGCGTCCGTTTCAGCCGCCTCGCATCGCTGGGCGGGGGATGGCGTCCGGCTTTCCTGCGTGCGGAACCGGAGTTGCGGCCCGCCCGCGACGGCAATCGCGGGCGGCGGGCCGGTCTTGGGGCCGCTCGGGCACCGAAGACTACTACCGCGGCGACATCGCGGCGACCCATGGCGCCTTCCTCGAAGCGGCGGGCAGCCCGCTCAGGACCGCCGACCTCGCCGCCTGCCGCCCCGAGCGCGTCGTGCCCCTGACCGTGCAGACCTCGCAGGGGCGGCTGTGGAACATGACGCCGCCGACCCAGGGCGTCGCCTCGCTGATGATCCTTTCGCTGTTCGACCGGCTCGGCGTGACCGAGGCCGAGGGCTTCGCGCATCTCCACGGGCTGATCGAGGCCACCAAGCAGGCCTTCATCAAGCGCAATGCCGATCTCGGCGACGGGGCGCCGGCGCAGGACTGGCTGGCCCCCTCGAAGCTCGACGCGATGGCCGCGAAGATCGACCCGGCCCGCGCGCTGGCCTGGCCCTACGAGCCGAAACAGGGCGACACGATCTGGATGGGCGCGGCGGATGCCGAAGGCACCGTCGTCAGCTTCATCCAGAGCGTCTTCTGGGAATTCGGCTCGGGCCTGACCTGCCCGGAAACCGGCGTGGTGTTCCAGAACCGCGGCGCGGCCTTCTCCCTCTCGGGCGGGCCGAACGGGCTGGCGCCGGGCAAGCGGCCGTTCCACACGCTGAACCCGGCGATGGCCGAGCTGAAGGACGGGCGCATCCTGTCCTACGGCACGATGGGCGGCGAGGGCCAGCCGCAGACCCAGGCGGCCGTGTTCTCGCGCTACGCGATGTTCGGCCAGGGGCTGCAGGCCGCCGTCACGGCGCCGCGCTGGCTGTTGGGCAAGACCTGGGGCGACGACACCACGACGCTGAAGCTCGAGGACCGGTTCGATCCCGCGCTGGTCGACGCGCTGAAGGCGGCGGGCCACCAGGTCGAGATGATCCCGGGCTTCTCCGATCTCGCGGGCCATGCCGGCGCGGTGGTGCTGCACCCGGACGGGCTGCGCGAGTCCGCCTCGGACCCGCGTGCCGACGGCCAAGGACGGTCGCATCCTCGCGGTCGGCAGTGCTGCCGACATCGCGGCGCATCGCGGCGCGGAAACGCGGATGGTCGATCTGGGCGGCCGCGCGCTGCTGCCCGGCTTCGTCGACAGCCACGGCCATGTCATGCTCGGCGGCCTGCAGGCGCTGTCGGCCAACCTGCTGGCGCCGCCCGACGGCGATGTCACAGATATCGCCGGGCTGGTCGCCGAGCTGTCGGACTGGGCGGCGGAGAATGCCGAGGCGGTCGCCAGGATCGACCTGATCGTCGGCTTCGGCTATGACCAGTCGCAGCTGGCCGAGCAGCGCCATCCGACCCGCGAAGACCTCGACCGGGTCTCGGCCGAGGTCCCGGTGCTGATCATCCACCAGTCGGGCCATCTGGCCGCGATGAACAGCCTGGCGCTGGAACGCGCGGGCCTCACGGCTGACACGCCCGACCCGGCCGGGGGCGTGATCCGCCGCGGTCCCGATGGCAACCCGACCGGCGTCCTGGAGGAGAACGCCTTCTTCCACGGCGCAGGCGGGCTCTTCGCCAATCTCGGCCCCGAGGCGATGCTGGCCTTCGCCGAGGCCGGATCGAAGCTCTGGGCCAGCTTCGGCTACACCACCGCCCAGGAGGGCCGCGCCACGCCGGACCTGCTGGCCGCCGCGCAGGCGGCAGGGGCGCAGGGGCTTTTCCCGATCGATGTCGCAGTCTATCCCGACGTGCTGATCGACCGGCAGGCGATCCTCGACACCGTGTCGGACAGCTATGAGGGCCATGTCCGCGTGGCCGGAGCCAAGCTGACCATCGACGGCTCGCCGCAGGGCTTCACCGCCTTGCGCGACCGGCCCTATTACGACCCGGTCGGCGACTACCCGCCGGGCTACAAGGGCTATGCCGCAGCGGAAATGGAGCAGGTTGCCGATGCGGTGGACTGGGCCTTCGCCAACGGCATCCAGATCCTGACCCATGCCAATGGCGAGGGCGCCTCGGACATGCTGCTCGCCGCCGTGAAAGCCGCGGAAGAGACGCATGGCATGGCCGACCGCCGGCCCGTGCTGATCCACGGCCAGTTCCTGCGCGAGGACCAGGTGGACGCGCTGCACGACCTCCGGATCTTCCCCTCGCTCTTCCCGATGCACACCTTCTACTGGGGCGACTGGCACCGCGACCACACCGTCGGCCCGGCCAATGGCGACAACATCTCGCCGACCGGCTGGGTGCGGCAGCGCGGCATGATCTTCGGCACCCATCACGACGCGCCGGTGGCGCTGCCTGACAGCATGCGGGTGCTGAGCGCCACGGTGACGCGCCGCACCCGCTCCGGCGACATCCTCGGGCCGGACCAGCGGGTCGACGTGCCGACCGCGCTCAAGGCGATGACGATCTGGCCCGCCTGGCAGCATTTCGAGGACGGCGCCAAGGGCTCGATCGCGCCGGGCAAGCTGGCCGACATGGTGGTGCTTTCGGCCGATCCCGCAGCCGTCGCGCCGGAACAGCTCGCCTCGCTGCGGGTTCTGGCCACGATCAAGGAAGGCGCGGTGATCTACGAGGCCGAGGATATCGACGGCGATGCCGCGACGGCGGGGACGGGCTTCGGCGGCGCCTTCCCGCCGGGCGCGCCGCTCGCGCCGGGCTACGAGCTCCCCGAAGCCGATGGCGATGCGGGTGGCGGGAAGCTCTTCGGCCATGCGGAAGCGGGCGCGCAGGTAGAGCCCGGCGCGCAGCGCCAGATGGCCGGGCAGGATCGCCGCCTGCCAGCCGTCGCCGCGGAAGCGGGTCAGCCGGGGCGGTGCCCCGGTCCAGCCGGAAATCTCAGCGAACGCCTCGCCGAGCAGCGCGAAAGCGGCATCCACGGCTTCGGGACCGGCCTTGACCGAGCCGACCAGATCGCCGGAAATGACTGCGCCGCCCGTCATGGCGGTGTCACATGAAGCCCAGTTCCAGGCGTGCTTCGTCGGACATCATCTCCATCCCCCAGGGCGGGTTCCAGGTCAGGTCGACATTGACGCTCTTCACGCCGGGCAGCGGCTCGACGGCATCGGCGACCCAGCCGGGCATGTCGCCCGCGACCGGACAGCCCGGCGCGGTCAGCGTCATGATGATGTTGACGTCGTTCTCGTCATTGATCTCGACCGTGTAGACCAGGCCCAGATCGTAGATGTTCACCGGGATCTCGGGATCGTAGACGCTGCGGCAGGCTTCGACCACCGCCTCGTGCAGCGGGTGGTCGGTGGAAGACGGCTTGATCAGCGGCGCCCCTTCGAGCTGCGGATCGGAGGTGTCGGTGGCGGACATGCATATTCCTCGTGTTTCAGTCGGGAATATAAGCGTCCCGGGCCGCGAGGTCCAGACATGCGCGTCCCGTGCGGCGCGGGAAGCACGCAGGAGTTGCAGCGGAAGAGCCCGGCGGGGAATATTCCGGCAGGGCCGGAACGGTTCCGAGCGTGCGGGCGGGGACTGGCCGGGGGCCGTTTGCCTGCGCCATGCTGCGCTTCCCGGGCGTCCCGCGCTGGCGGCGCCGCCGGTTCCGTTGCCGGCCGTCTCGGACACCGCCCCCCTCCGCGGCATGAACTCGCCGGCTCAAGCCGGGTTCCCTCCGCCGCCGCCTCCGCGGCGGAGCGGCCTCGGCAGGATCCGCGGCAGGACCCGGATGCGGAAGCACGAGGCAGCCGCACCGTGCTGTCCACGACCGGAGCGCACTGCTCCGACGGAAAAGGCCCGGCCGCATCGCGCGGCCGGGCCTCCATCCTCTCCGCAAGTGCCGGAGATCAGCTGGCCTTGGCCATGCTGCGCAGCCCGGTCTTGCCGTGGTGGCGGTCGGCAACCTTGTAGCCGAGCGCATCCTCGGCGATCAGGATCTTCTGCACGTTCGCGGTGCCCTCGCCGGTGAACATCAGGTCGGCATAGGCCTTGTACTTGGAGATCCGGTATTCCCGCGACAGGCCGTAGCCGCCGAAGATCTGCTGCGCCGTGTCGGTGCAGAACTTGGCGGTCTGCGAGGCGTGGAACTTGGCGATCGAGGCGATGCGGTTGGTCGGCAGGTCGCGGTCCATCAGCTGCGCCGCCTGGTAGACCAGCGCGCGGCTGGCTTCGATGGCCACCGCCATTTCGGCGATCTGGCCCTGGATCAGCTGGTACTTGCCGATCGGGCTGCCCTTGATGATCCGCTCGTTCGCATATTGCACCGCATCCTCGAAGGCGCCGATGGCGATGCCGAGCGCCTTGGCGCCGATGATCGCGCGGCCGCCCTGCAGCGCGCGCATGATGATCTTGAAGCCGTCGCCTTCCTTGCCCAGCAGGTTTTCCGCCGGAACCGTGAAATCGTCGAGATAGACAGCCGAAACGCGGAACGCCTTCGACAGGCCGACATCGATCGGCTGGGCGGTGAAGCCCGGATATTTCTTCGGCTCGACGATGAAGGCCGAGACGCCGCGCGCGCCGGCCTCGGGGTCGGTCTTGGCGAGCAGGATGCCGACATCGCATTCATCGCCCAGCGTCGCCCACATCTTCGAGCCGTTGAGCTTGTAGACGTCGCCCTCGCGCCGCGCGACGGTCTTCATCGCGCCCGCCGCGTCCGAGCCGCCGCCCGCTTCGGTCAGGGCCATCATGCCGACGGTATTGCCGGCCAGGAGGTCAGGCACGTATTTGCGGATCTGCTCTTCGTTGCCGCCCAGATAGATGCAGGCCGGGCAGTTGCCGCCATTCTGGTTGAACCCGCCATAGCGGATGTCCATCCGGGCCATTTCCTCGATGATCACCGCCGCCGCGAGATAGCCCATCTCGGAGCCGCCGACATGTTCGGGGAAGGTCGCGCCGTAATAGCCGGCGGCGCCCGCCTTCTTGATCAGCTCGCGCGGCAGCTCGGCGCGCTCCTCGAAGCCGTCCATCACCGGCACGACCTCGGTCTGCATGAAGCGGCGCACCGAGTCCCGGATTGCGGGAATTTCTACGGGAAGCATGTCGTCCATGATGCTCTCGTCCTTTCTGCAATTGGCGGGCTCCTGCCCCGGCCGGAACTGCCGGCGCGGCCCGATTGAGCCCCTCACTGCAAACCGCGTGCCAGCCGGCCGGGCGCTCCTCCGCGGGCGCCGCCGAGGCCCATTCTGGACCGGACCGCCGCCGCTGGCACGCGAATTGCGCTGCCTTGACAGGAATTTCGGACGCAGTCTGCAAGGCGGAGAGAGCATATGAGCCTGAGAAACCGAGCCGTCATCATCGGGGTCGGCGAAAGCGACATCGGCAAGCTGCCGCATATGAGCGGGCTCGGCCTGAACGCGCAGGCGGCGCGGCGCGCCATCGCCGATGCCGGGATCAGCCACAAGGAGATCGACGGCCTGTTGACCGCTTACTCCTTCACGGAACCCTATTTCATGCTGGGATCGGTGCTGGCCGAATATCTCGGCATCGCTCCCCGCTTCGGCGCCTCGCTGGTGGTGGGCGGCGCCTCGCCGGCGGCGATGCTGCACCATGCGGCGATGGCGGTGGAGACCGGACAGGCCAATGTCGTGCTGGTCTGCGCGGGCGAGAACCGCGCCAGCGGGCTGAGCCGCGACGCTGCCGTCTCGGCGCTCTCGGCGGTGGGACATCCCTATTTCGAGGCGCCCTACGGCGTCGGCATCCCCTCGCTCTACGCGATGGTCGCCAATGCCTACATGCACAAATACGGGACCACCCGCGAACAGATGGCCTCGGTCGCGGTGAACACCCGCAACCACGCGCTGAACCACCCCAATGCCCACATGAAGAAGGCGATCACCGTCGATGACGTGCTGTCCTCGAAGCCGATCTCCGATCCGCTGAACATGCTCGACTGCTGCCTGATCTCGGATGCCGGCGGCGCCTTCATCGTCACCACGCCGGAACGCGCGGCCGACATGCAGGGCAAGCCGGTCTGGCTCGCCGGGATCAGCGAGGCGCATCCCTACGAGCACCTGACCTCGGCCCCGAGCCTCACGGATTTCGGCGCCGAACAGAGCGCGAAACAGGCTTATTCCATGGCCGGGCTCGGGCCCGACGACATGGACCTGGCGATGCTCTACGACTGCTTCACCATCGTGCCGATCATCGAGCTGGAGGAGCTGGGCCTTGCCCCGCGCGGCGAGGGCGGCGCCTTCTTCGCCGAGGGCCATGCAGCCGTGGGCGGCAAGCTGCCGGTGAACACCCATGGCGGCATGCTGAGCCACGCCCATGCCGGCGCGGTCGGCGGGCTGATGGACATCGTCGAGGCGGTCCGGCAGCTCCGCGGCGAGGCCCATGGCCGCCAGGTAGAGGGGGCCGAAGCGGCCGTCGTCCACAATGAAGGGGGCATCCTGTCGTCGCACTGCACCATGGTGCTGACCTCGGAAGCCCGCTGAAGCCAGAACATCAGGAAGGAGACCCCAGATGGCCAGCACGCCGCGCGGGAAATACTACGAGGATTTCGAAGTGGGCGAGGTATTCGAGACGCCGCGCCGCACGGTGACCAATACCGACATCGTCAATTTCGCCTGCCTTTCGGGCGATTTCAACGAGGTCCACACCAACTGGGAATACGCCAAGCAGACGCCCTTCGGCGAACCGATCGCCCATGCGCCGCTGATCTACGCGATCATGGGCGGGCTGAACTACGCGGCCGGCGTCAATGACGGCACGCTGCTTGCGGTGATCGGCATCGACGAATGGCGCATGCTGAAGCCGGTGCTGCATGGCGACACCGTGCACATGCGCTCCACCGTGCTGGAAAAGCGCGAGACCTCGAAGCCCGGACGCGGCATCGTCAAGGTCAAGCGCGACTTCATGAACCAGCGCGGCGAGGTGGTGCAGACGATGATGGCCACCTTCATGTACAAGTGCCGACCGCAGGACTGACCGGGATGGAAGACATGGCAGAGACCCCGCAGGACGAGCTGCTCTTCGAGGTGGAGAACGGCGTCGCCACGATCACGATCAACAGGCCCGACAAGCGCAATTCCTTCCATGACGACATGGTGCGCCAGTGGGTCGCCTGGCTGGAGGAATGCAAGGACCGCGAGGACGTGAAGGCGATCGTCTTCACCGGCGCGGGCAGCAAGTCCTTCTCGGCCGGGGGCGACACCTCGCGGTTCAAGGACAAGGCGGAACAGACGCCGCTGATGGCCAAGGAGGGCATGACCCGCAACACCCAGTCGCTCGCGCGCAAGGTCGCCGAGATCGACAAGCCGTTGATCGCCGCGATCAACGGCATGGCGGTGGGCGGCGGGCTCGACGTGGCGCTGATGTGCGACGTGCGGCTGATGTCGGCCTCCGCCCGCGTCGCCGAGACCTATGCCAAGATGGGGCTGATCCCCGGGGTCGGCGGCGCCTGGTTCCTGCCGCGCATCGTCGGCGAGGCCGCCGCGCTCGACATGTTCTGGACCTCGCGCTGGGTCGATGCCGAAGAGGCGCTGTCGCTGGGCCTCGTCAACCGGGTCTTCCCCGAGGAGAGCTTCGCCGAAGAGGTCCGCGCCTATGCCGAGCAGATCGCCGGGGCCGCGCCCCTCTCGGTGCGCTTCATCAAGCGCATGGTGCGCAGCGCCCGCGACACCGACCTGCTGAACCATCTCGACGCGCTCAGCTCGCATATCGCGCTGGTGCGCACCTCCGAGGACCACAAGGAGGCGGTCGCCGCCTTCAAGGACAAGCGCAAGCCGGTCTTCAAGGGCCGCTGATCCCCGGCCGCGCGCCTCCCTTCACTCATGCGCGCGCCCGGGCCTCCGCCCGTGAGTTCCCGCCGGGCGGAGCCCATGGCGGGGGGCCTCCACCGGCCTCCCGCCCGACATTTCCCATTGCCGCGGCGCCTGCCGCCGCCCCTCTGCCGGAGACCTCCCCATGGATGCATTCATCTGCGACGCCGTCCGCACCCCGATCGGCCGCTACGGCGGCGCGCTCTCCTCGATCCGCGCCGACGACCTGGCCGCGCTGCCGATCAAGGCGCTGGCCGAGCGCCACCCGGATGTCGACTGGTCGGCGCTCGACGAGGTGGTCTTCGGCTCGGCCAACCAGGCCGGCGAGGACAACCGCAACGTGGCGCGCAGATGGCCCAGCACGTCGAGCGACAGGGTCGACAGCGGCATCCTGAGCCCGGTGAACTCGATCCGGGCGGCGGCGGAACCGGGCAGGCGCTTGCCGCGCATCTGGCCGTTCAGATCGGCGCAGGCGGCGCGCAGGGAGGCGGTCTCGATCTCCATCTCAGCGCACCAGCTGGGGCCGGATGCGCAGCCGCGGGCGCTGCGACGGGGCGAGATGGCGGTTGAGGCGGCGGTTGGCCAGCCCGAAGGCGGCGATGACGCAAAGGGTCACGATCACGAAATACCCCGCAACGATCGGATAGGGAATGAACGGGTTGAAGGTCTTGTCGGCGAAGTAGTTGGCATAGTAGAGCGCGTCGCCCTGCTGCTGCCAGGCCGGGAAGCCCGAGAAGAAGACCAGCGTCGTGGCATGGAAGAGGAAGATCGCCTCGTTGGTGTAGGCGGGCCAGCCGAGCCGCAGCATGGTCGGGAAGGTCACCCGGCGGAATTTCTGGCCCGGGCTCATGCCATAGGCATCCGCCGCCTCCAGATCGCCCTTGGGGATGGACCTGAGCGCGCCCGAGAAGATCTCGGCGGCATAGGCGGAGGTGTTGAGGAACAGGACGATCAGCGCCCCGGCCCAGGCCTTGGTCAGCCAGCGCGTGTCGGCGGTCAGCTCGACGATTCCGAGGTTGATCGGGATGCCGTCGCGGGGCAGGAGCACGAAGGCCTGGTAGGCGATGAAGAACTGGATGAAGAGCGGGCTGCCGCGGAAGACGAAGATGAACCATTCGGCGGGCTTCCTCGCCAGCAGATGGTCCGAGTTCTTGCCCATGGCCAGCGCCACCGCGAACCAGAAGCCGAAGAACAGTGCCAGCAGCCCGAAATAGACGTTCCAGATCAGCCCCGAGCCGATCAGCACGAACTGGTCGCAAAGCGTGAAATCGCTGCGCGGCAAGAGCCTTTCGCCGATGCCGATCGCGCGCAGCCCATAGGCCTGGATGGTTTCCACGCAGCTCATGCGGCGGCCTTTCTCAGTTTCTCGCCCGCCGCCGTGGCCTGTCCGTGGCTCAGCCGCCTTGCGAGCCGTGCGAAGACGCGCTCGGACACCGAAGTCAGCAGGAGGTAGAAGACCAGCAGCGCGAGGAAGTACCAGATGCGCCAGTCGGGATGCGGATAGGCGAAGGTCGAGGTCTTCGAGCCGCCGAGTTCGCGCGCCCAGTAGACGATGTCCTCGACGCCCAGCAGGAACAGGAGCGGCGTCGCCTTGACCAGGATCTGCCACAGGTTCGACAGGCCGGGCAGGGCATAGACCCACATCTGCGGCACCATGATCCGCCAGAAGGCCTGGCCATGCGTCATGCCATAGGCCTCGGCGGTCTCCATCTGCGCGCGCGGCACCGCCTTCATCGCGCCCGACAGCACATTGGCCGCGAAGGCGCCGAAGACGATGGCGAAGGCGAGGACCGCGAGCGCGAAACCGTAGCTTTCATGGATCCATTGCGGGGCGGAACTCTGCGGCAGCTTGGCGGCGGCGCAGACCACGAAATCGTTGCCCTGCCGCACCGGCTGGTCCCAGTCCGGGCAGATCGTCTTGTGGCGCAGCCATTCGAAGAGCTGGTCCAGCGCGATCGGCACGAAGAGGAAGAAGATGATGTCCGGGACGCCGCGGACCATCGAGGTATAGGCGGTTCCGATCCAGCGGACCGGGGCGATCCGCGCCCGCGAGGCCATGGCGCCCGCGAAGCCGAAGGCCAGAGCCGCGGGGGCGGTGACCGCGAGCAGCAGCAGGACGGTGCCGAAGGACCAGTAGAAGGCGATATGCTTGCCCGTGGTCAGGTAGCAGGCCATCCAGTGCAGGTCGCCGAGGGCGGAAGGGTCTGAGCAGAACTCGAACATGCGCGGAAGGCAGCGCCCGGGTCAGCCCCGGGCACCGCGTCGCTCTCAGAAATTCGGATCGACTTCCGGGAACCACTTGGCGAGCAGTTCGGCCATCTTGCCGTCCTCCTTCATCGCGGTCAGCGCGGCGTCGATCTTTTCCTTCAGCTCGGCGTCGCTCTCGCGCATGCCGATGCCCATGCCGTCGCCCAGCACCACGTCCTCGCCGAGGAAGGACAGGTCGGCGTCCTCGTCGACGATCGGCTGCAGGAAGGCCTTGTCGGCGAAGACGGCATCGACCTCGCCGTTGCGGACCGCGGCGACGGCCTCGTCAGGGGTGGCGAATTCCACCAGCGTCGCGCCGGTTTCGGCGACATGCGAGGCCTGGATCGTGCCGGTCTGCGCGGCGATCACGGCCGAGGCGACGTCGACCTCGCCCATCGAGGCATAGGCGGAGGGGTCGGCCGGGAAATACGGGACCGAGAAGTCGATCACCTCGTCGCGCTCGTCGGTGATCGACATGCCCGCGACGATGGTGTCGTAGTTGCCGGAAACCAGGTTCGGGATGATGCTGTCCCAGTCATTGGTGACCCATTCGCAGGTCAGCTCGGCGCGGGCGCAGACCTCGTTGCCGATGTCGATGTCGTAGCCGTCGACCTCGTTGGCGTCGTTGATGAAGTTGTACGGAGGATAGGCGCCCTCGGTGCCCATCCGCACCACTTCCTGCGCCAGGGCGGATGTGGCGGTCAGGGCCAGGGCCGCGGCGGCCGGAAGAAGGTAGTTCATCGAAGTCTCCCTGGGTTCTGATTTTCTCGGGTCAGGCGGCGGTGGCCGCCAGGAATTGCTGGAGCCGCTCGGATTTCGGCGCGGAGAACAGCTCGGCGGGCGGTCCCTGCTCCTCGATGCGGCCCTGGTGCAGGAACACGACATGGTCGGAGATGTCGCGCGCCATGCGCATGTCATGGGTGACCAGCATCATGGTGCGGCCTTCCTCGGCGAGGCTGCGGATCACCTTGACGACCTCCTGTTCCAGCTCGGGATCGAGCGCCGAGGTCGGTTCGTCGAAGAGGAGCGCCTTGGGCTGCATGGCCAGCGCCCGGGCGATCGCGGCGCGCTGCTGCTGGCCGCCGGACATCTGGGCCGGGTAGACATCGCATTTGTCGCCGATGCCGACGCGCTCGAGCAGGGCGCGGGCACGCGCCTCGACCTCGGCGCGGTCCTCGTTCAGCACGGTCAGCGGGCATTCCATCACGTTCTGCAGGATGGTCATGTGGGCCCAGAGATTGAACTGCTGGAACACCATGCTGAGGCTGGTGCGGACGCGGCGGACCTGCTTCGCATCGGCCGGGCGGCGCGCGGCGCCCGTGCCTTTCCAGGCGATCGGCTCGCCGTCGAAGAGGATCTCGCCCTGCTGGCTGTCCTCCAGGAGGTTGCAGCAGCGCAGCAGCGTCGATTTCCCGGAGCCCGAAGAGCCGATCAGCGACACGACATGGCCGCGTTCGGCCTTGATCGACACGCCCTTGAGCACCTCCAGCGGCCCGTAGGCCTTGTCAGTTCCCTGATCTCGATGACGGGCGTCTGTGCCACGCTCTGTCCCCCATGCCTCCGGATCATTTACGTCAGCCTTGCAAGCATTGCGCAAGGCCTAGCGTAGCGACACCGGCGGAATTTGCGGGCATCTGCCCGTCTGCCGGGCAGATGCGGAACGGCCCCGCCCCGTCCGGGCTCAGCCGGCGGCCCTGCGGCGGCTGAGGAGTCCGAGCATCGCCAGCCCGCCTGCTGCCAGCGGCAGCCCGGCCGGAAGCGGCACGGCGGCATCGACGCTGTAATAGACCGTCCCGTTCCAGACGCGCGGGACGAAGATCCCGCCGAAGGCATACTCGATGCCGATGCCCTCGTAGATCGTCAGGTCGGCATTCGAGGCCGCCACGTTGCCGGCCGCGGTGCCGTTGTTGTAGGAGAAGTTCGGATTGGCCGTCGCGGTCAGGTAGAACGAATAGACCGTGCCTGCCGCGAAAGTCACGTCGGAGACGTCGAAGGCGGTCGGCGCGTCCTCGGCCAGGCTGGTCAGGGTCGTGGAAGTGACGAAGGTCCAGTCGCCCGGAGCGGCCTCCGACCCTGCATAGCTGCCGGTCTTGTAGTAGAATTCCACCGTCGTGGTGCCGGTTTCGAGGTTCAGGTCGAAGCTTTCGAGCGTAAGGTCCTGCCCGCCGACGAGAATGTCGAACATGACGCCGTCCTGGCTGTTGCCGCCGACGTAGCCGGTGCTGAGGGACGCGGCCTGCAGCTCCAGCGGAAGCAGAGCCAGCGCGAGGGGGGCAAGGGAAAGGGGTCGGAACACGGGAAATCCTTCAAGGAAATTAACACATGTTAATACGTTAACTTCATCTTTCGTTTGGCATCAAGAGTTTCGCTGGCCGGACCTCCTGGCTGCGTCGGTGTGTCCGGGGTGCGGCCGGGGTCAGATCCGGCGTTCGACCCGCTGGCGCGCCAGCGCGCTGTCGCGGTCGTTCACGCCTAGGAAATTGGCGACCATGCGCAGGAGCGAATCCTCCTCGTCGTCGCGGTCGCCATCGGCCAGCACGACTTCCCAGAGCGCCTCGATCACCGTCTCGCGGTCCTCGTAGGGGACGCTGTCCTTGATCGCGCGGGTGAAGCGCACGGTGTCGGGGGCCTGGCGTTCCAGCTCTTCCGCCTCGCGGCGCAGCTTGGCGGCCTCGAAGGGCGAAAGCCCGTGCTTGCGCGCCAGGACCTTGTCGATCCGCGCGATCTCCACATCGGCGTAATCGCCGTCGGAGCGCGCCACGCGCACCAGGAGCGCCGCCAGCGCCAGGCGGGCATCGGGATCCGGCAGGCGCGCCGGGGCGGGGTCGAGAAGGGATTTGAGAAGATCTCCGAACATGACGGGGATTTAGGGTGCCTTGCATGTCCCGCCAAGACACATTTCGGAGACGGGGTCGTTCACGTCGCCGCAGCACGGGCGAGGAGCCGCTCAAGCTGGGCCGCCGAGGGCACGCCGAGGACCAGCGTGCGGCCGACCGCCAGGGCCGGGGTGCCGGGAATGGCGAAGACATGTGCCAGCGCCCGCGACCGGCGCAGCTGCGCCTCGACCTCGGGGCCTTCCGCAGCTGCAGGGGTAATGGCGAGGCGCTTACGGACCGGGGCCACGGCTGCAAGCGGCTGCATGCATTGCTGCGCCGGGAGCGGCCGACGGCCAACCACGAGCGCACCTGCCGGCTCCCCCGGCCGATAGCTTGCAGGTTCGGACCAGGACGCGCCGCGAACGGCCCCGAAGAGACCGGGTTCCGCTGGCGGTGCCGGATCATCCAGTGCTGAGGCGGTCGCTGGATGTCGCCAGCGACCCGCTGGCGGATTTCCGGAAATTCCGGGTTCTCAACATCGTCGATGATTTCAGCCGTGTCTGAACCGGCCAGACCGCCGACGTGTCGATCTCCGGAGCGCGGCTGCGCGGGTCCTGGACGACCTGGCTCCCAGAACCGGGCTGCCGCGGGAAATCGTGCCCGAGCTGCCAATGGCTGCGCCAGCGGTCCGAGCGGCCATTGGCGACGGACCGGAGGGCACCGGCAAGGCCATGTTCGGCTGATCGGAACGGACCGGCGTGCAGACTTCGCCGAGCCCGGCAAGCCGGTCCAGAACGCCTTCGCCGAGAGCGTCGACGGCAAGGTCCGCGACGGATGCCTCGATCTGCACTGGTTCCGGTCGCTCCGGCATATCCGTGGCGAGATCGGCGGGTGGCGGGACCACTGCAATCTCGAGCGCCCGCGTTCCGCGCTCGGAAACCTGTCACCGGCACAGTACATGATGGAAACCGCCGCAGCGTCCCCGAGACTCTTGCGGTCTCGCCGCCGCTCACCCCCAGCCGGAGGATTGCAGGTCAGACCGGCCCGGCTAACGTAGAGGCACCAGTAAAGGCGCAACCGACCGCAACCAATACCTGCTCATCGACTGCCACAACAGCCTGATGTCTTTTTCGGATTCAGTGGTGAGCCGTACAGGATTCGAACCTGTGACCCACTGATTAAAAGTCAGTTGCTCTACCAACTGAGCTAACGGCCCACTCTGTGTTCGGGCTCTCTAAAGTTACCGGCAGATCCCGTCAAGCACGTTCGTGACGGTTTTGCGAAAAACTCGCAAAGCTTGCGTAACGTCACCGCAAATCACGGCAAACGCGGCCGGAATCCCGGACGAAGCGGAGGCTCGACAGCAGCCGCCCTGGCCGCCTAGGGTGACGCATTCCGTTTGCGCATTGCGAGGCCGCCATGGACAGCCCCCCGACCGATCCGGAACTCGACGCCGCGCTGCGGGCCAACCCGGCGCTCGGCGATGCCGACCGCGCCACGCTGGCCGGGGCGCTCGCCGCGCTCGAAGACCACTGGCCCCAGATCGTCGGGGCGGGTCACCCCGGCCATGTCGCGGCCCAGAACCACCGTATAGGGCCCGGCCCGCCCGGTCAGCACCAGCACCCGGTCCAGCGCCTCGCCGCGGATCGTCTCGACATCCCCGGCCACCCGCCAGATCACCGGCGCCGCGGGCAGGACCGCATTGGCGGCGACCACGCGGTTGCCCTCGTAGACCGCCACCACCATGTTCGCCGCGGCGAAGCGGCGGGCGAGATCGGAGACGGTCTCGGCGAAGGCTTCCGGCTCGTTGGCCGCCGCCATCTCCTGGACCAGCGCCATCTGCGCGGCCAGACCCGCCTGGATATCCGCCGTCACCGCCTGGCGCGCGGTATAGAGCACCGCCACCCCCGACAGGAACAGCACGCCGCAGAAGGCCGCGATGCCGTAGAGCGCGCCGCGGAAGGCCGCGCCCGAGGTCAGGCCCGACGTCAGGCTGTTGCGCAGCCCGGCGGCCGCCCTAGCGCGGGCCATGCATCACATAGCCGTAATTGCGCACGGTATGGATCAGCGGGCAGTCGAAGGGCTTGTCCACCTTGGCGCGAAGGCGGCTGACATGGGTTTCCACCACCGTCGTGCCCGGCTCGAAATTGATGTTCCACACCCGGTCGAGCAGCATCGAGCGGGTCACCACCCGCCCGGCATTGCGCATCAAGAGCTCCAAGAGCTGGTATTCGCGGGCATGGAGCTCGATCTCCTGCCCGGCCCGCATCGCCGAATGCGCCATCAGGTCCAACGTCAGGTCATGTACCTTCAGCACCGTCTCGGGCGCGGCCCCGCCCTTGCGGCGGCCGAGCGCCTCGACCCGCGCCAGCAGCTCGGCGAAATGGAACGGCTTGCCGAGATAGTCGTCGGCACCGGCCTTGAAGCCCTCCACCCGCTGGTCGACCTGGTCGAGCGCGGTCAGGAACAGCACCGGCATCGCCTTGCCCGCCGCGCGCAGCGCCTTGACCAGCGACAGCCCGTCGAGCCCGGGCAGCATCCGGTCGATCACCGCCACGTCGGGATCGGCATCGAGGCAATGCGCCAGCGCGTCCTTGCCGTCGCCGAACCGGTCGACCGCATGGCCCTCCTGCGCCAGCCCCTCGGCGACGAATTGCGCGATCCTCGCGTCGTCCTCGACCAGCAGAATCTTCATTCCGGCTCCTTTGCGGGCTGTGATCCCCAATCTAGGCAGCCGCGCCGGAATGGCCAGAGCGATCCAGATCAAGACGCCGGGGGCGCCCGGATGCTAGGCTCGGGAGGCCCTGCCTGCCCGGAGACCCGCCATGCCGCCCTTTCCCGCCCTGCTCGCCGCCCTGTCGCTCGCCCTGCCGCTGGCTCTGCAGGATTGCGGCGGCGAGACCGGGCTGGCGCTGGGGATGACCTCGCGCGAACGGGTGGCGCTGACCGCGACCGCCCCCCCTAGATTTGCGCAACAACGCCCCCGCCACGCTCACGAGCTACCGCCGCGAGATGCGCTACATCACAGACAAGAACGCCGACAAGCCGGTCTCGGGCCTGACCCGCGCCGACGTCCGCGCCGCGCACGCCAAGCTCGCCGACACGCCTCGCAAGGCCGACTGGCGCGTGCAGATGATTTCCAAGCTCTGGAACTATGCGGTCGAGAAACAGGACTGGCCGCTGGGACCGAACCCCGCGAAGGGGATCGACCTCTACGGCACCCGGAACCCGTTCGAGCCCTGGCCGGAGTGGATGGTCGATGCCCTAGAAGACGCGCCCGCCCGCGTGCGCACCCTGTCGAGGCTGATCCTCGGCCGAGGCGAACGTCCAGGCGCCGCGGTGATGGCCCGCTGGGACCATTTCCGGGGTGAATGGATGACCGTCACCGACGAGAAAACAGACACCACCTACGAGGTATTCTGCCCGCCGAACCTGTCCGAATACCTCGGCACGATCCCGCGATCAGGCGCCTATGTCCTGGCGAAGAACCTGACCGAGCCGACCGGCTATGATGCGATCGAAAAGGAATTCAGGGCGTGGCGGAAGACACTGGGCCACGAGGCAAAGCCATTCGTGCTGCACGGATTGCGCAAGCTCGCGATCGTCCGCCTGGCCGAGGCCGGATGCAGCGACGCCGAGATCCAGGCGATCACCAATCAGACGCCGGAGACCATCGCCTACTACCGATCCCGTGCGAACCGCAAAATCATGTCGCGCAACGCGCACCGGCGCGGAACGAACAGAGAATGAACGAACCGTGAAACTAGGACACGGTTCTGGGACACGCAGGCACAGAGAAGGCCGCCAACATAGCTCGAAGACCACATAAGTCATTGAAACTGGGCTGGTACCCGAGGTCGGACTCGAACCGACATGACCGCAAGGCCGGGGGATTTTGAATCCAATGTTTATCACAAAATATCAATATCTTACCCGAAAAATGTCTAATGGACAAACCGGAAACGAATCGGGAAAGTTACACAGGGAAAATCGAGGCCCATGAAACCGTGAGACAGGAAGCGACGATGCAGCTCAATCGCGAAATGGCCGAGAAGATCCTCGCAGCCTTCGATGACCCGGAGGTTGCTGAAATGAACGGCGCCGAGCTTCAGGTGCGCGTCACCGAGGGTAGCTGGGACGGCGCCGTCTACTTCGAGGACCGAAAGGCTGGCATATGGAAAGGCAAGCTCGTCGGACGGGCCTACAATTCTTGCGACGAGGTGAGCCGGTGACCCCCACCCCATCTCCAACGAAACCCGCGTCCTCGCCAAGGATCAGCCGGAATACGAGCCGCTGCACATCTGCGACCAAGCATTCGGTCACGGTGGCAATGCCGTGGTCAGTCTGTGGCAGCCGACCGAGGAGGAGCCGCAGCGATAATGGCTGTCGATACAGAGCTTCGCGCATACGGCTGTGCCGATAAAGGTGTGGACGGGCGCGCCGAGAACGAGCGCTGACACGCAGCTTTGCGCAGTTTGCAGCCTCCCGGGCGCCCGCCACCTACTGGCGCTTCCGGCCCAAAGCCGACGCTCCGCAACATTCTCAGCACTGGTATGTCTGCAATAGAAAAACCTTGCACTTCACCCCAGACTTCCTGTCGGATGAGATGGAATATCTTGGCCTCTTGCTTTCAGAGACGAAGGTACCCCAAGTCGGACGCAAGATGTTCTGAAACATTTTTAGAAACGGAAGGTTGGAGCAAGATGCTCTCAGAAAAAGTCATTCGGATAATGCGTAAGAAAGAACTGTCCATTGAGCCTGGCATGACAGAGACACAGGCTTGGAATGCCGTCTACGCTCACGACAAGCAGAACCGCAAGCCACGGCCATCGATCAATATCTGCTTTACAGGCTTCACGGCATCCGCGGCATCGAAAATGCGAGAACTAGCTACAACCAATGGTTTTGGAGTTAATTCAAGTGTCGTCAAGGCGACCACTCACCTTTGCTGCGGTTCCAACGCGGGCCCTAAAAAGGTTGAGGCAGCGAGATCAAGAGGCTTGAAGATCCTTAGCTACGAAGAGTTTCAGTACATGATAGAAACAGGCGAGTTGCTTTGAAGCCAGGGCAATCAACTAGTTGCACCGCCATATTCGGCCCTTTGCGGACATTAGCCGTTGCCTGATGCGACAGTGAAGCACCCCCCAAAGCGGTCGTTAAATTTTCGCGCGCAGCCACCTTGGTATCAAAGCAATACTGAAGAATTTTGGGCGGTCAGTTCTTCAGGTAGTCCATGGTGGCTGCACCATCGCCCCGCTTGTTGGTTTGGCCATTCACAACGGCATCGTTCATGCCTGGTAGGTCATTCGCCCATCCCCATATGGAGGCCGCACCCGTGCAAAAGCGAGCAGCGGCCATCCCGATTTCTTTGCCCCACTTGCCGCCAGACCTGTGGCAAGTTTCGTAAAGGTCTTTGTAGGAGATGGTTTCATTGGCTCGGTGCTTCGCCGCAATTGTGCTCAGCAGTTTTCCCGCGTCAAAGCCCTGAGCTTCAATATACTCTTCGCAGTTTGCGGATAGTAGCGCTTTGCCTTGAGCGACCTTTTCAGGCTTAGCCGTGTCCAGAGCTTTCTCGATGCGAGACTGATGCTCTTTTAACTCGGGGAATGTTTTACCCATGGTCTCTACTCCTTTCACATGGCCGACACCACATCCTTATCGGGTCCTGCCAGACCGGCCAAGAGACCAAAACTTCTTGGACATTCCCAAGGTATGAACGCAGAGCATCAAAGCACCAATCTCAAATAATCCGCTGTAGCTAGCCGACGCGAACGGCCCCTACCGGACCTTGGAAGGGACGATCAACGCTGCGATGCAGCTTCCCCTAAGCGGTCGTTCATGTTCTGGCGAAGCATATGCTGGGAGGCCAAGGTCCGCAGTGCCGACGAAGGTGTCATTGGCAGAATTGTCGCCTTGGGCAACATGTTCAGTTTCTATGATTTGTGCAATTTGCCGAGAGCGGGATTAGGGCAAGAGTATGTCAGATCGCGAGCTTTCGCCCAACCATGGATGAACTGACGAAGTTCCTCGCTTCGTTGCTGCGGCTGCGCTTTGCCGTCACGTATGGCGACGGTCGCTTCGTGCCCGACGAGCCAAGGGAGCAAACCTAAACTGTCGAAGTTCTCGCCTGCATCAAAATGACCTGGATTTAGCCATTGCACGAAAATGTCAAACTCATTCCCAACGACGTAATCGAGCGTATTACGCACTATCTCGGTGTATTGGATTGAGCACAAGATAATGCGACAGTCCTGCTGTTCGAGAATTTCTCCAGCGTAGAGTTGACGCTCTTCAGGTGATCCGCTGATCAAAAAAACCTCAACACACTCCCCGCCGTAGAGGGTTAGAGTTCGAGGGTTCTTGCCTGTGCGCACCGTCGCATTGAACAACGTATTCCACGTAGTCGATTTACCTGAGTTCCGGTTACCGAGAACTCCAACGAAAAGGCGATCGATCAAAGCACCCTCCTGATCTTGACGGTCGCTACATAAAGACAATCACGAGCCTTGCGCAAATCCTGAATTTTGTGTCCGTAGATCAAGGTCGGCTATTCGACCTGTTGCGTTAAATTGGTAGGTTGGGCTCAGTACCGACCATCGCTACGCCGCAGGGCCAAGTAGCGGATCGCCTGTCGCGCTGCGTCGCTCCCGGCCCTTAGCGGATCTTGCCAATGTGAACAATCGCTGCGGTGCAGCTTTCAGAGAGCGGACATCTACAGCCTCAGGCTTTCGGCGTGACCCCGCCCTTTTTCAGAAGTGCTGCCCCGATTCGGAAGAGGTCGGGCATATCGTAGCGCCCGTCTGGACGACTTGTGATGACTCCCATCTTAGTTAGGCGATCGGCGAGCTCAGGCTCTCTACCAGACAGATCAGATTTCCGGGATGAAGCGATGGGCACTGGAGGGAGGGCATTCTCTTTTCGCGCAATTTTCACAGCGGCTTCCACCGTGGAAGCCTCTGTCCATGCGTCAAAGAAGACCTGCGGCTCTGCCGGCACCCGTAGACCCGCGAGCGGTTGAAGAACCCGCTTGATCCAAGGGTATTCCGTGTTGAGCTGCTCGATGCGGACTTTTGAAGCTTCCCGGAGCCCATCGCGGATCGTTTGCGGCAGAAGGATGAGGGCGCCTGCATCTCGGGATTGGGACCGGTCCGCGGCATTCTGCATCAGGATGAGAAAGCTGCGTGGCGTCACATCTCCGAGGCCATCTGCCAGATGGTTATACGGCCAATCGAAGGTTTTTCCCTTTCGCGGTCCTGCGCCCATGAAGTTGCCCGCCATGGCCTCGAAAGTCTTTTCTTGCTGGGTCTCATTGCTGGACAGCTTCCAGGTCCGAAGCTCTTCTTGTTTTTCCGGCGGCTTGCCCAAGCCACGGGCCTCGAGGAAACGACCGAAGGGCTCCGCCGCCTCTTCGTCAAAAGCCAATCTCGCAAACATCAGCCCGTAGAGATCCGCCTGCCCCCACCCGAGTTTGGCCGCTCCGCTGCGCAGCTTCGGCAGTTCCACAAATCGTAGCGTGAGCTCGCTCAACTGGTCCGGTCTCATGAAGAGCTTGGCGCGGATCGCATTGAATCCGCGCAACTCCCAAACCGAGCGCATCAGCGCGTCAATGAGCCCGCTAAGCCGTCCCCAATCCTCCGAGATTGCATCAAGCGCGTCAAAGACGATGAGGAGAGTCTCGCCCCGGTTGGTAAGTTCGTCATCAACCTCCGCCATGGCATCGGCCCAATCCTGGGGATCCGCGAAACGGTCAAGCATGTCCGTGGGGGGGTGCTTCTGATCAGGCTCGGTCACTTTGAGCGCCGCGCCTGCTATGATGGCTTGCCAGAAGGGGTCTGCGGTCGTCTTCTCCTGCCCTTGGGGCACCAGTTCGTCGATGACGGCCTTGGGCACGCCCGCGCGGCCCACGCCGCCAAATCCGATCTCGACCCGGAGCCTGTCGAGTTCCAGGCGCGGGTAGAGATCGGCGGCGAGCTGCCTGGTGTCCTGGTTATAAAGCACGCTCGCCCAGAAGCTCTTACCCGCCCCGCGCGCGCCGAGAACAAGCGTGGTCGCGGGATCGAGCGCTTTGCTGTGGGCCGTGGGCGCGAAGACGTCCCGCAGCTTGGCCTTGTCCGCTCCGACAATTGTCGTCGACGCGCTGGGGTCAAACCGAGCGATGGCCTCGCGGATCGCGGAGATATCCTCCGGTTTGGGGCGGCGGGATCTTTTGCGAATGGTCATTTGCCCAATTCCATCTGATCATCGAACCAATCCAGAAGCCCCCCGAACGTCGAGCGCACGAGCTGCTCATCGAGTTGGACGCGGTTCTCAACCGGATTAAAGCTGCGGTAGCGCTCATCGTTAAGGATGCGTAGGAGCGGCACCGATTCCTTGGGCATGGGGGTCGGAGCGTCAGTGTCCGCCCAGACCAACTCGAGATCGTCCGGCCCGAGCTTTTCGGGCTTTGCAAGCGGCCCCTCCTCCATACTCCAAAGCGCGTTAAAACGCTCCTGAGCAATCTCCGCGTCCCCGGGATCCGCTTTGGCCTGCACGAACCAAGCGTTCTCCTCCCACTTCGTTCCGCCCGGGATACGTTCGCGGATGTGAGCTAGAAGGAAGGCATAGCCTTGGAAGGTCTGCGGCTCATTGATGCCAAAAAGGAGCACTTTCGCTCCGAGCCCAAGGACCGGGGCCGCCGTCGTTTCATGCAGGCCTGCGCGGCCGTCGATCAACACAACATCATAGTCGCCGGTAGCCTCAAAGCTACTGAGCATTTCTTGCAGTTGGCCGCGAAGGGGCAAGGGGGTGCCTTCGCGCATGTCTTCGAGGCTCGCCCGGGCGATCTTGGCAAGCGCATCGGCGGGGTGTGCCAGGGTTTGGCTACCAAAGGCGGGCACGACCGAAATTCCATCCAAAAGGGAAGACCTGCCAATGCAATCGGCGCGGAACGTGCCATCAGTCCCGGAAAGCCCGTTTTCGACGAGCCAATCTACGACACCATACGTGGGCAGTTCGTCTGGCTTCAAGAGTGTCGCGCCGAGCCCTGGAGCTTCGAGGTCGAGATCCACGGTGAGCACCCGCAAACCCGTTCTGGCCAGATGCGTCGCCGCAATTGAAAGAGCCGTGGAACGGCCAACACCGCCCTTGATGCTGATAAACGCAATCCGGGGGATCGCGCCTGGCTCGAGCACGGGACGCGCCATCCAATCTGCACCGACAATCCGGCGGTCGAGAAGTCGGAGGTTCACTCCCTCAATCTTCAGAACGGGTGCGGTTTGGGCCTCCGCGACGATCCGGGAGACGCCAGCCTCGTCGCGTCCACGCACGGGGTCTTCGGGGCGGGCATATGGGCCAAGACGCTTGGCGACCGCACTATTCAGACCGTCGAGATCTGCTCCGGAGATGTCCATTATCACGCCAAGGCGGCCTTCAAAGTCCCGGATCACGATAGGTTCTGCGGCGGCCAGATCTCCAGGATATGCAGCTTTCAGACTGGCCACGAACTGAGGAAGGCTGGTATCGAAACGAATTGGGTTTCTCATAGCAATTCAGCCCGAGCTACTTCTGCATCCGAGCGCCATTTTTCCAAGGTTGCATTGTCCGGGCGCTTGCCATCGCTATATCGGATATCGATAGCCCAGCCTTCCATAAAATGTTGATCGGCAAACCGCGCGAGCTGCGATGCCCCGCGCCCAGCAATCGCGTCGCGGAGTTTGGCTTTGAGTGAAGGGAAGTGAGCGTATACAGGCCCATCTTTGCTGTCGGTGGTCCAAGGAATACTGCGGAACGAAGCCTTGATCGCGCACTCTGCGGAAATCCCATAGAGATAACCCGCGGTCGTGCGGTCAGGTGCTGCTGCGTTCCTGTTTCGCTCAGCAGCTTCCCAATTGCGATGGGCGGCCTTGGTCATGTTGGGCGTGAATTGGCTCATGGACATTCCGTAGCCTCTGGCGCGCCGGTTGCCAAGCCTCGTGCTGCGGGCGCATTGATCTTAAAGACCCCAAAAGCAGAAGTTTGAAAGCAGACGCAGCGAAGGACCGCTCCCCGCCCTTCTTAACCGATGCTGCAGTAGGTGCGTCCGGCTGCAAAGGGCTGAGTGCGGGCGTGGTAGCCTGACCTATGGCCGCACCCCGCCGTTCCGGCGGGCCTCCCGAGGGTCAATCGCCTAATGGGGCCTAAACTACCCCACTCGGAGGCAATCTTCATGCGCTGGCTCTCAGCCCTACTCACCGTTCTCACCCTGCTTTCCGGCTGCGTACAGCCGACTCCCCCGGTGACCGACGCGACCCGAGCCCCGTACCCAGGCAGCGCCGAGTTCGCCGGATGGGCTGCCGCCTCTGACGGATGCGGCAACAAGCGTGCTGAAATCCTGCGCATCAGTTCGTCCGCGCCGGTGACCTATGACCGTCTCGGGAGCAGCTGCACGGTAGATACCGGTCGCTGGCTCGATCCGTACACGGGAAAAGCCTTCACGGATGACGACGACATCGACATCGACCATGTCATTCCGAAGAAATGGGCTTGGGAACACGGCGCTTGGAGCTGGTCCCCGGAGATGCGCGAGCGCTTCGCGAACGACAACCAGAACCTGCTCGCTGTCGAGGACTCGGCGAACCGCAGCAAGAGCGACCGCGGGCCCGACGAATGGATGCCTCCTCTGGCCTCCTACGGCTGCACCTACATCAACCTGTTCGTCTCGCTGGTGGCCAAGTACGATTTGCAGCTGTCACCCTCGGAAGACCGGGAGTACGATCGGCTCCAGGAGGAAAGCTGCCGGGACAGCACACCGCTGATCTGAACCTGTTCCGTCCTCTTTCGTGACGGCGGAGGCTTGGCGTGCTCGCGACCTACGCTTTCCGGTAATGGGGCATTACCGGACACGCGCTCCCGCCAGCTGCCGCGGCGGTTTCAACCGTCGCCCTGCCCCAGCGGCCGCAGGATAACGGTGTCAGGTCAAGGTGCGGACATTTTTCGAATTGCGCATTGCGGCCTCAATATGATCAAGCATCTGTCTAAAATCTCGAAGAACCACTGCAAGACCCCGGCCAAGACTGATTTCTCTTGACCGTCCCGATTGCGCCCCCACCTTATGCTTAAGTATTTAATATTCTGGAGAAAGAAATGAAGTCGTTTAGCACATTGGCTTTTGCCGTATTATCTCTTTCACCGTTGACTGTGAATGCAGCTACCGTACATAGCCAGCCCTCGCCCGCAACACCGTCAGGAATTGTATCATTTGTTGATTGCAATCCTGTATCTGCGTCCCTGGGACAAACGCCTCAAGCAAGCGGGACGCAAACGAAGTCTTGCTCTGACAATGGAGTCACAGGACGTTCAAGCACGTCTTTTGATACCGTTAAGACTTTCGTAGAGGTTTCCGGAACTTCGCCATCTACCGAGTCGTTCAGCGGATATAGACAGTCCGGACACATCACAGACAGCATCTTAATTACTCCTTCAGATCCATCAAAAGTAGGAAGCTCTGGACAAGTTGCAATCACGATGCATTACGACGGCACAATGGCCGGAGATGTAGGATTTGAAATTGGTTCGTCTTATTATATCAACAATTTCAATGGGACAGTCACAAGGAACTATGTGCCAGAACTTTTTTCTAATATCGACATATTTGATGCAGGCGGCAATCTAGATTCGAGCTTTGGGCTAGGCGCCCCCAGTACCACCGGACGCTTTGGATACGGAACCACAACGACTGAGGAATTCTATATAGTTGGATACTCGACAGCTGTGTTCGATGTAACCATTGGGGATTACCTAACCTATGAATGGGTATTTTCAGTTTTGGGTTTCAATCTATTCGGCACCGGTGGTATCGCTGATTTTGAAAATACGGCCTTGCTAAACAGCTTCTCTCTATTTGACGATTCAGGAAATGAAATCGCTGCTACATTCACGTCGTCGTCTGGTGAAGTGGTTGCTTTGCAGACAACAAGCCCATCAGCGATCCCGCTTCCCGCTGGGTTGCCTTTGCTTCTGGGTGGCTTAGCAGCATTTGGCTTGATCCGTAAAAGCCGAGCGGCGACATAACTGCTCTCTCCGCCGCACGCCGAGCAGCGGAGGCGCGCCACGACCGCGGACCGGTCGAACCGCGTTACGTCCGGTACGGGCACCCGGCCCCAGTGGCCGCAGCGGCAGAGAGCGTGGAGATAGTGGGGCATGACGACTCGCAGAACAGATGGCGAACACCATGGCACTTCCGCCGCCGGAGGTCATCCCCCTGCGGTCGCCCACCATTCGGCCGCCGCCGCATCCAGCTCGGCCTCCTGCGCCTCGCTCAGCCGGTCCATCAGCCCGTTGAGCCGCCGCATCACCGTCGAAGCATGCACGCCATGCTCCCGCGCGACCGCGCGCAGCGACATCTCCCCCACCGTGTGCGCCGCGTACCAGGCAAGCGTCTCGCCGTCCCAGGCCGCAACCTCCGTCAGCCGGTAGCCCGTGCCCCAGACCGTTTCGATCGCCCAGGCCCTGCCGGTCAGCTTCGCCCGCAGCTTGCAGACCGACACGTCGATCATCTTGAGCGACGGCGCCTCGTCGATCCGGCCCCAATAGGCCCGCCGCAGCAGCGTGTCCTTCAGAACCACTTTTCCCAAGTCCGCGTGGAGCGCCGCGAAGACCCGCGCCTCGATGGGCGCGATCCCGAATTCCTGCCGCCAGCGCACGTGGTCTTCCGGGGCGCCGGTCAGGAACTCGATCTCCTCCGAGCGATCCTCCCGCTCCGCATGGCCGCCGCCGATCTCGATCAGCGCGTCGAGGATCACCTTCAGCACCTGCTTGGCCGAGCGTGCGGGCCAGCCCCGCTCCTTCTCGAGCTTCTCGACCGGCATGTTCTCCGCCAGCAGGTCATGCAGGATGCCGTGCAGCGACGGCGCCAGGCGGTAGCGCTCGGGCGCCATCAGGTAGCGCTGCGCGGTCAGCAGCTGGCGCTCGGTCACCTGCCATTTCCGCGCCATCTCGACGAGACGGTCCATCCCGCTCACCAGAACGCCACCAGCGCGGCCGCGCTGGTGCCCGTGGCCCGCACCTTGCGCGCCCTGAGCGGATAGATCATCCCCGCCTGGACGTTCTGCAGCACCAGCACCTCGCCCTCGGGCGCCTCGGCCAACTCCACCGCGAGGCTGCCCCCCACCCCGACATAGAGCGCCCGCGACCAGGTCGCGAGCTCGTCCGCATCGCTGGGCACCACCGCCATGCCGCCCGAAGCCGGGCTGGTCAGCCCTGCGGCATGTGTCCTGAACTTGTCGCTCATCCTGCTCTCCTGTCAGTAGCCGCGCGCGGCGGCCTGCACATGCATCCAGTCGTAGTTCCGGTCCCGCCCGAGGCTGGTCCAGCCCTCTGCCTCCCAGGCGCGCCAGAACGGCTCTGCGTCGGGCTGCGCGAGGCGGGCCGTCCGCTTGTCGGCGCGCAGGGCGTTGCGCACCGGGTCGAAGTCGATGGCGATGCCCCAGCTATGCAGGGAATAGCGGTCGGCGCCGCGCATCTTCCGCGGGGCGTAATCGCCGCCGAAGATGTCGAGCCCGAGGTCGCGGATCTCTGCCCCGGTGTAGCTCGCCGCGATGCGCCCCAGCGCGCGGGCGGCGCTCTCCGCGGCTTTCTCGTGGATCCACAGGAAGGAGCGCGTCGCCGAGCTGTCCCAGGCCAGCCGCATGACCCACGGGACCGGCACCTGCACCAGCGGCGGCCGGTAGCCGCCCTGCCGTCCGGCCAGCCCGTAGAAGGCGACCAGCTCCTGCTGCCCTCGGCTCTCGACCGGGAACGGCTCGGGCTGCGCGGCGTCGACCAGGAGGGCGCCTTCGGCATCGACCTCGACCCAGGCGCGGATCCCGGGCTCGGCTTCGGCAATGCGCGCGAGCCGCGCTTCGGTGGCCGCGAGGGCCGTGAGCCGCCCCGACGCGATCGCGTCGCGGGTGGCAATCGCCCCGGGGGGCCTGTCGTCAGATGTCATGGAGCAGTCCGGAGGTTCGTTTTTCGGTGTGCCGCCATCAGCGGGGAACAGTGTATCTGGCCTCGATCCGCCGCGCGGCGAGCGAGACAGGCCAGCAGAGCAGGAAATAGATCACCGCCACCATGCCGTAGACCTTGAAGGGCTGGAAGGTGGTGTTGGCGATGGCATTCCCGGCCTGGAAGAGTTCGACATAGCCGATGATCGCGGTCACCGCGGTCGCCTTCATGATGTCGACGAGGAAGCCGACGGTCGGGCCGACGGCCAGGGTCAGCGCCTGCGGCAGGATCACGTAGCGCATCTGCTCGAGATAGCCCATGGCGAGGCTCGAGGAGGCCTCCCACTGGCCGCGCGGCACCGCTGCGACGCAGCCTCGCCAGATCTCGCTGAGGAAGGCCGCGCTCCAGGCGATCAGCGCGATCGCCGCCGCCGCCCAGGTCGGCAGCCGCACGCCGAGATAGGCGATGCCGAAGAACAGCAGGTAGAGCTGCATCAGGAGCGGCGTGCCCTGGAAGAAGGCGACATAGGCGCCGAGCAGCCGCTGCAGCAGCCGGCTTTTCGACAGGCCCATCACGAGCAGCAGCAGCGCCAGCACCCCGCCGCCGATCGCGCCGACGAAAAACAGCACCAGCGTGTAGCGCGTCGCCAGCAGCAGGGCCGCGATGATCTCGGGATTGGTGTAGCTGATCATGCCCGCATCCCCCGCGACAGGACCCGGTCGCCGAAGGCCAGGAGGCTGCGCCGCAGCGCGTAGGAGATCGCCAGGAAGACGAGGCTCGAAAAGAAGAAGGTCTCGAAGGACCGGAAGTTGCGCGTCTCGATGAAGGTGGTCACCCAGGTCAGGTCCTCCACCGCGATCAGCGAGACCACGGCGGAATCGAGCAGCGCCATGGTCGCCAGCGAGCAGAGCGCCGGCCAGACCCGCGCCAGCGCCGGGACCAGCGTGACATGGCGGAAGGCCTGTCCTGCGGTCATGCCGAGGCTCGCCGCCGCCTCGTGCTGGCCGCGCGGCGTGGCGCGCAGGCCCGACTCGACGATCTTGGTGCCGAAGGCCGCCACCATCAGGCAGAGCGAGGCTATCGCCGCGCCGAACGGGTCGAGCCCGATGCCGAAGCGCGGCAGCGCGAAGAAGATGAAGAACAGGTGGATCATGTAGGGCGTGTTGCGGAAGAGCTCCACATAGGCGTTGATCGCCGCCCTGCCCCAGCCGGGGCCGGACACCAGCGCCCATCCCAGGAGGACGGACACCGGCGTGGCCACCGCGATGGCCAGAAGGGTGAGCGCAATGGTCCGGAGCGCCCCGCCCAGCAGGATGTCCCAGTACTCGATGATCCAGTCGAACGGCATCTTGCGCTTCCTTCCCTTGGCCTGTGCCGGATCAGAACCCGGCCGGCAGCTCCGCCTTCATCCAGCGCTTGGAGATCTCGTTGAGCCGGCCGTCGGCCTTGGCCTCGGCAATCACCCCGTTCAGGTAGTCGGCCATTTCCTGGTCGCCCTCGCGCACGCCGATATAGCACGGCGAGCTGTTGATCAGGAATTTCGGCACGATCTCGCGCGGCAGCGACGGGTTCTCCATCAGCGCGGCAGCAGTGACGTTGCCGGTGGCGAAGAAATCGACCGCCCCAGAGAAATAGGCGCTGAAGCCGCTGGCACCGCTTTCGAAGCGGGTGATCGTCACGTCTTCGCCAACCTTTTCGGTCAGTTCCAGATCCTCGATCGTGCCCTTGGTCACGCCGACCGAATAGCCGGCCAGATCCTCGGGGCCGTCGACCTCGACATCCGCGGGGCCGAAGACGCCGTTGTAGAAGGGCGCGTACTGCTCGGAGAAGTCGATCACCTCGTCGCGCTCGGCATTCTTGCCGAAGCTCGAGATCACGATGTCGACCCGGCCGCTGGTCAGCAGCGGCACGCGGTTGCCGCCGACGGCATTGGTGACCTCCAGCTCGACGCCGAGGTCGTCGGCGATCAGCTGCGCCATCTCGACGTCATAGCCGACGAGGCTGCCGTCGGGGGCCTTCATGCCGAAGGGCGGCGAATCGGAGGGCAGGCCGACGCGGATGGCGCCGCGCTCGCGGATATCGTCGAGCGTTCCGGCCTGCGCACCGAAGGCGGCAAGGCCGGCGGCCGCGGCCAGGACGGCGGAACGGATCAGGGAAAGGGAGGTCATGGAAGAACACCTTCGTTTCTGCGGGCCCGTCCGCGGGCGGAGCGGACCCGACGCGTGTCGGAACATCGTTGCCGGTCCATCAAGCCCGGAGCAGCGGCGGCGATCCAGCGCCCTGCCCCTCCCGGCCGCGCCGTGGCGCAAGATACTGCGGATCGCGGGTCATTTTCGCGCAGCCTGCTCTTTTGTTATGCATTGTAGTAACAATTAGACCGCTTCCGGCGCCCCGGCAAGCGCCGCCAGCCGCTCCGATGCCAGCGCCACCCACCAGGCGCAGCCGGCCGGGATGATGTCGTCATTGAAGTCGTAGAGCGGATTGTGCACCGCCGCGGACGGGCCGTTGCCGATCAGGATATAGGCGCCGGGCCGTTCCTCGAGCATGAAGGCGAAATCGTCGCCGCCCAGATTGTAGCCCGCCTCGGCGCAGCCGCCGGACACCGCCCGCGCCGCCTGCCGCGCCGCCTCGGTCTGGGCGGGAGCGTTGCGCACCACCGGGTTCTTGCGGCGGTAATCGAAGGCGATCTCCGCCCCGGATTGCCGCGCGGCGCCCTCGCAGACCTCGCGCATGCGCCGCTCGATCATGTCCTGCTGGCCGCCGTCGAGCGTCCGCGCCGTGCCGCGCAGATGCACCTGGTCGGGGATGATGTTATAGGCGGTCGAGGAGGTTTCGAAGCTGGTCACCGAGATCACCGCCTGCAGCGTCGGGTCGGCATTGCGGCTGACGATCATCTGCAGGCTGCCGACCAGATCGCAGGCAGCGGCAACCGGATCGATCGTGTAATGCGGCTTGGCGCCATGGCCGCCGCGGCCGGTCACGACAATGTCGAAATGGTCGGTCGAGGCAAAGAACGGCCCCTGGCGGATGGCGAAGCTGCCGGCCTCGATCCCCGGCCAGTTGTGCATCGAATAGACTTCCTGGATGCCGAAGCGCTCCATCAGCCCGGCCTCGATCATCGCGCGGCTGCCGGTGGCGTCTTCTTCGCCCGGCTGGAAGATCAGCACGACGGTGCCGGGAAAACTGCGCTCCGCCGCCAGATGGCGCGCGGCGCCGAGCAGCATCGCGGTATGGCCGTCATGGCCGCAGGCATGCATCCGTCCGGGCGTCGCCGAGGCATGGCCGAAACCGTTCTGCTCCTGCATCGGCAGCGCATCGGTATCGGCCCGCAGGCCGATGACGCCCGGTCCCTCCTTCCCGCGGATCACGCCGACCACGGCATTTTCGCCGACATCGCGGAAGATCGCGTCGCAGCCGAAGCTCCCGAGCAATTCGGCGATGCGCGCGGCGGTGCGCGCGGTGCCGAGGCTCAGTTCGGGATCGGCATGGAACGCGCGGCGCCAGCCGCGGATCTCGGGAAGCGCGGCTCCGAAATGCTGCTGCAGGTCGGTCATGACATCTCCTGTGGACGTGGGGCGCGGCTAGGGCGCGCGAAATTGGCGTGACAAAATGGCTTTCGCGCCGGACCATCCGGTGCCGCGCGATCCATCCTGCGGCAAGCGCTAGGCTTTTCAGGCGGCCGCAGACAGCAGGATCGGACGACGAGCGCCGAAATCCCCGAAAAATTCGGCATTTCCGCCCCAAAATCCGTCAGGTCGCCGAAATTATCAGCATAATGTCCCGACCTAATGACATTTAGCGCATAGATCATGTCATTGTGCTGGGCCGCTTGGCGGACGCTTCCTAGACCTGTCCCCGGAACGCATGACCCCCGGCAGTCCCTGCCGCCCTCCCAGGACCAACAGACAGGAGCATCCGCATGAAACGCAGGACTTTCTTCCAGGCCGCCACCTCGGCCGCCCTCCTGGCCGCGGCGCGCCCCGGCGGCGCGCTGGCCCAGGCCGCGCCGCGCACGCTGCGCTTCGTCCCCGATGGCGACCTGACCAATTTCGACCCGATCTGGGGCACCGCCTATGTGGTGCGCGACGGCGCGATGCTGGTCTGGGACACGCTCTACGGCGTCGACGACCAGCTGGTCCCGCAGCTGCAGATGCTCGAAAGCGACAGCGTCTCCGAAGACGGGCTGGTCTGGAGCTTCACCCTGCGCGGCGGGCTGATGTTCCATGACGGCACCCCGGTCACCGCCGAGGACGTGGTGGCGAGCCTCGACCGCTGGAAGCAGCGCGACGTGATGGGCCAGCGCATCGCCGAGATCGAGGAAGGACTGGCCGCGACCGGCGAGAGCACCTTCGAATGGCGCCTGAAGGAGCCCTTCGCCAAGATGCGCTTCGCGCTCGGCAAGGCCAATGCCCCCTGCGCCTTCATCATGCCGGCCCGCATCGCCGCCACCGACCCGTTCGAGCAGATCACCGAATTCGTCGGCAGCGGCCCGATGCGCTTCGTCGCGGAGGAATGGCAGGTCGGCGCCCGCGCGGTCTTCGAGAAATTCGAAGGCTACGTGCCGCGCGACGAGGCGTCGAACTGGCTGGCCGGCGGCAAGGTCGTCGCCTATGACCGGATCGAATGGATCACCATCCCGGACCCGGCGACGGCGGTGAACGCGCTGATCACCGGCGAGGTCGACTGGGTGCAGGCGCCGCTGCCCGATCTGGCGCCGCTGCTCGAGGCCAGCCCCGATGTCGAGACCGGCATCGCCGACGCGCTCGGCACCGTCAACGCGGTGCGCTTCAACCACCTCCAGCCGCCCTTCGACAACCCGGAGGTGCGCCGCGCCGTGCTGATGGCGATGGACCAGCAGGACTACATGGTGTCCCTGGTCGGCGACCGCCCCGATTACTGGAAGCCGATGGCGGGCTACTTCACGCCCGGCACGCCGCTCTACAACGAGATCGGCGGCGAGATCATGAAGGCGCCGCGCGACTTGGAAGCCGCCCGCAAGATCATCGCCGATGCCGGCTTCGCGGGCACGAAGATCACCGTGATGGTGGCACAGGACCTCGCCAACAACCGGGCGATCGGCGACGTGACCACCGAGCTGATGCGCCAGCTCGGCTTCGAAATCGACTATGTCGCAACCACCTGGGGCAACATCCAGGTCCGCCGCCAGAGCAAGGCGCCGGTCGAGGAGGGCGGCTGGAACATCTTCCACACCTCGCATTCGGGCACCGACTGCGTGAACCCGGCCGCCTATATCGGCCTGCAGGCCGGCGGCGACGATGCCTGGTTCGGCTGGCCGGAAAGCGCCGAGGTGCAGGCCGGGATCGCCGAGTGGTACGCCGCCGAGACCCCCGAGGCCGAACGCGCCGCCGCCGAGAAGATCAACGCCGCGGCGATGGAGACCGTGGTCTTCGGCCTCGCGGGCTTCAACCTCGAGCAGCAAGCCTGGCGCAACTCGATCACCGGCATCGAGGCCGCGCCGCTGCCGCTCTTCTGGGGTGTCGAGCCCGCGTGATGGCGCTGGTTCTCGCAAGACGGCTGGGATCGGGGGCGGTCGTCGCGCTGATGGTGGCGCTGACCGTCTTCGCCCTGCTCCACCTGTCGCCGGGAGACCCGGCGGCAGTCCTCGCCGGGGACAATGCCACGGCGGCGGACATCGCGCGCATCCGCACCAATCTCGGCCTCGACCGGCCGCTGCATGTGCAGTTCGCCGCCTGGCTCGGCGCGGTGCTGCAGGGCGATTTCGGCAATTCGCTGTTCTCCGGCCAGCCGGTCGCGGCGCTGATCGCCGAGCGGATGCAGCCGACCCTGTCGCTGATGGTGCTGACCACGGCGATCGCCGTCGCGGTGGCGATCCCGGCAGGCGTGCTGGCGGCCTGGCGCCCCGGCTCGATCCTCGAGCGGAGCATCGCGGCGATCTCGCTCACCGGCTTCTCGGTGCCGGTCTTCGTCGTCGGCTACTGCGTGGCCTTCGTCTTCGCGCTGAAGCTGCGCTGGCTGCCGGTGCAGGGCTATGCGCCGTTGGAAAACGGCGCCGGCCCCTGGCTCGCCAGCATCCTGCTGCCCTCGCTGGCGCTGTCGACCTCCTATATCGCGCTGATCGCCCGCACGACACGCGCCGCGATGATCGAGGTGCTGGCGCAGGACTACATCAAGACCGCCCGCGCCAAGGGCTGTTCGGACCTCTCCATCCTCTTCGTCCACGCGCTGCGCAACTGCGCGCTGCCGGTCTCGACGGTGATCGGCATGGGCATCGCGCTCCTGATCGGCGGCGCCGTCGCCACCGAGAGCGTCTTTGCCATTCCCGGACTCGGGCGGCTGCTGATCGACGCGATCCTGCGCGGCGACTATCCGGTGATCCAGGGGATCGTGCTGTTCTTCAGCTTCGTCTACGTCGCGATCAACCTTTGCCTCGACCTGCTTTACGGGGTCTTCGACCCGAGGGTGCGCCTGTGACCCGACTGTCCCTTCCCGCTCTTTCCGTCCTCCGGTTCCGCGGCAGCGCGCGGCTCTGGTGGGGCGGCGGCGCGCTCCTGCTGATCGCGTTCGCCGCGGTCTTCGCGCCGTTCCTTGCCTGGCACGATCCGGGCCAGATCGCCCCGACCGCGCGGCTGCGCGATCCGTCCGCCGAGCATTGGCTCGGCACCGACATGATGGGCCGCGATCTCTGGGCCCGGCTGGTCTACGGCACCCGCGTCTCGCTCGCCACCGGCCTGTCGGTGGCGCTGGCCGCGACGCTGGCCGGCGGGATGCTGGGCCTCCTGGCGGGCTTCCTGAAATGGCTCGATCCCGTGGTGATGCGGATCACCGACGGGCTGATGGCGATCCCCTCGCTGCTCCTGGCGATCTGCTTCGCTTCCGTGGCGGGCAGCGGGCTCGGCACGGTGATCCTGTCGATCACCCTCGCCGAGATGCCGCGCATGGTCCGCGTGGTGCGCGCCGTCACGCTGAGCCTGCGCTCCTCCGTCTTCGTCGATGCCGCCTGGCTTTCGGGCAGCTCGGCCACGGCGATCGTGCTGCGCCACGTGCTGCCGAACACGCTGGCGCCGCTGTCGGTGCAGGCGACCTTCATCTGCGCCTCGGCGATGGTGACGGAATCCGTGCTGACCTTCATCGGCGCGGGCACCCCGCCCGACATCCCCTCCTGGGGCAACATCATGAGCGACGCCCGCGCGCTGTGGCAGCTGAAGCCCCTGGCGATCTTCGCCCCGGCGGCAGCCCTGACGGTCACGATCCTGGCCGTGAACACCATCGGCGACGGACTGCGCGACCATTTCGACCCGCGAAAGGCCCGCGCATGACCGGCACGCCGCTTCTCGACGTCCGCAACCTCTCGGTCGCCTTCGACACGCCGCGCGGCCGGCTGCAGGCCGCCTCGGACGTCTCCTTCACCGTCGCCCGCGACGAGACCCTGGCCATTGTCGGCGAATCCGGCTGCGGCAAGTCGGTGACCCTCTCGGCGATCACCGGCATGCTCGGCGCCGCCAATGCCGGGATCACCGGCGAGGCGCTGTTCGGCGCGACCGACATGCTGACCGCCAGCCGGAAGGAAGCCCGGCGCATCCTCGGCAAGTCGATCGGCATGATCTTCCAGAACCCGATGACCAGCCTCAACCCGGTGCTGACCATCGGCTACCAGCTGGCCGAGCCGCTGCGGCTGCATACCGGCCTGTCGCGCAAGGCGCGCCGGGCGCGGGCGGTCGAGCTGCTGGCGCAGGTCGGCCTGACCGATCCGGAAAAGCGCATGGGCCAGTATCCGCACGAACTGTCCGGGGGCATGCGCCAGCGGGTGACCATCGCGATCGCGCTGGCCTGCGGGCCCGAGCTGATCGTCGCCGACGAGCCGACCACCGCGCTCGACGTGACCGTGCAGGCGCAGATCCTCGACCTGCTGACCGATCTGCGCCGCGCCTCGGGCGCTTCGGTGGTTATGATCACCCATGATCTCGGCGTGGTCGCCGCGATCGCCGACCGGGTGGCGGTGATGTATGCCGGGCGGATCGTCGAGACCGCGCCGGTCGCCACGCTCTTCGCCGCGCCCGCCCATCCCTATACCCGCGCGCTGATGGCGGCGGTGCCGGACCCGACCGCCGCAGCCGGCACGCCGGCGCGGGCATCGCGGTCATGGACTGTCCTCCGGGCGCCTTCCCGGCGCCGCGCACCGGATCTAGCAGCCGGACCGCGGCCGGTCGAGGTCCGCAGGCCTGGCGGCCCTGCGGCAAATGTCCGACCGGTCCCCGCTTCGATGTCGGCGGGGCCTGCGGCGCCTCTGTCTTTTCCGGAGCAAGTCCGGGAGGATAACCGGCATGCCGGGGCGAACGGGAACGGGCGGCGTCCAGCCGGGCTTGCCGCCCGGCGTCTTTACTTCTGCGATGCGGTTCCTGCGGCCGCCGTTTGCGCCGACCGTCCGGCAAGGCGCGGTGGCTGGCGCATTCTTCCGTCCGCCCGTGCGCACGCTGCGCAGCTGCCAGATGATCCCGCTCGAAATGCCGCTCCGCATGCGGCGCGGAAGCAGGGCCGGTCGCCGTCCGGAATGACGGTGTCATGGCCAGCCTGCGGCAACTGCGACTGCCTGGAGCCGGGCAGTCCGCGTGCAGCCGCCGGGCGGTGCCTGCGCGGGAGCCGTGTGCCGTGCCGGGCAGATCGGGGAAACCTCCGTTCGTCCGGAAGACCGCCCGGGTGCTGGACTCGGGACAGGTTGGGCCTGAGAGACGCCCTCCCGCCTTGAGGTGCCCGGACTGTGTCTGGCGACAGTCCGCGCGCTTGCAGCCGGTGCGGCGCAGTTTCGGGGGAGGGGCCGGAGCTCTGGCGGGCGCGCTCGCTGCGCGTTGGCATGGAGGCCGCGCCGGGCGATCGCCCGGACGGGGCCGTGCTCCCCCCGCCCACCCCTTTCGCAGGCAGGCCGCGGCCATTTCCGGCGCTCCAGCCGCATGGCGGGACCGATCTGGCGGCCGGTATGTCACGGCCGGACAACCTCGCATCAAGATCGCGCCGGAACATCCACGCCGCCGCGCAGTCGGACAGTCCGGAAACGTCGCCGGGTGTTCCGGAGGGTGCAGTCACGATCGGCCTGCGCTCTTCCCGGGCGGGCTCAGACGGGCAGGGGCTCCAGATCGGCCTCTTCGCAGACGGCGCCGATCTGGCCATGGCGGTCGCGGCCGGCACGGGCGGCGGTGACCAGCGCGCGGAAAATCCGGCGCTGGCGGCGCAGGTAGAAGAGGTGCTCGGGGTGCCACTGCACGCCGAGGGCGAAAGGGTCGCGGATCCGTTCGACCGCCTGGATCATGCCGCCCTCGTCGCGGGCAGCCACCACCAGCCCGTCGCCCAGATCCTTGACCGCCTGGGAATGCAGCGCATTGACCCTGAGGCCGGTCCGGCCCATCAGCCGCGCCAGCCGCGAGCCCTTCATCGTGCTGACCGTCTTGCGCGGCAGTACGGTCCAGACATGGCGGCTGGTGGAATAGACCTTGTAGGCGTCCTGGTGAAGCGTGCCGCCGAGCGCCACGTTGATCATCTGCGCGCCGCGGCAGATGCCGAGGATCGGGGTGTTCTGCGCCCAGGCCTCGGAGACGAGGCGGCGCTCCAGCTCGTCGCGCGCCGGGTCGAGACGGGCGGAGGTGACGAATTCGCCGCCGTAGAAATCCGGCGAGATGTCGTCGCCGCCGCCGATCACCAGCCCGTGCACCGCCGAGACATCGGCCTCGCGCCCGGCCTGCCAGCGCACGGCGCGCCCGCCCGCTAGCCAGATGTTGAAGGCGACCAGCGGAAAGATCCGCCAGCCGGAGCGCCGCGAAACGGTGACGCCGATCAGGGGCCTGGCCATGCTGCGCTCCGCCTCAGTGGTCCCGCAGCACCCGGTCGAGCCGCTCGACCCAGGCGCCTTCGGAAAACGGGCGGCCGCGGAAATTCTGCAGCCAGTCGCGCGCGGTCCGCTCCAGCAGGCGCGGCATCGCGGCCAGCGCCTCGACCGTGCGCCATTTTTCCCATTCGCCGGTGACCGTCCAGCCGGGCTCGTCTATGCGGCTCGAGGGCAGGCGGAAATGCCAGGTCGGCCGGGCCGAGGGCGCGTCGGCGCCGAGCCGGGCGGTTACCCGGTCCTCGTCGATCGAGCGGAAGAGCGGCAGCATGTCGAGGCCGAAATTCCGCGACGGCGCGTGCGTCAGGTAGAGGTCGATCAGCTCGGACATCTGCGTCCGTGCCGGGTCGAGCTGCAGCAGCGCGGCGCGCAGAGCCTCGGGCCAGGGCGAGGTGAAGGGCAGCGCACGGCGCGCGATGCTCATCGGTTCGTGCTGCCGGAACCACGGCTCGAGCACCGCCCAGGCCTGCATCACCGGCAGGATCGCCGACACGTCGGCATCGGTCTGTTCGGGGTTGAAATGCACGCCGAACCCGGCGGTCAGGCCCGAGCGCGTGCCTTCCGCGCCGGCCTCGCGCATGATTTCCGCCAGCTTGTCCAGTTCGGGCAGCGCGGTTTCCGGCAGCGGGCCGGTGATGATCTCCGCCGGGATCACCTGATGCGCGAGAGTGCCGACCAGTTCGGGCGCATTGGCCAGCTTGTCCTTGAAGGAGGTGTCGAGCTCGATGCGGATGTCGCCCAGCCGTGTGCCCTTGACCTCGCGGTCGAACCGTCCGGTCCGGGTGATCTCGCCGCCGAGATGCCCGGCGACGAGCTCGGCCACGCGGTCCTCGCCGAGACCGGCGAATTCGATTTCGACGCCGACGCGGCGCCCGGCGGGCGTGTCGGCACGTGCGGGGTCGAGCAAGTCCAGATGATCCATCTCGTCACAACGCGGCAGATCTCCGCCGGTTCCCTGCTTGCGGGTCATGCGGGCGACAGCTCCTCTTCGCCATCCTCTTCGGGCAGCGTGCCATGGGCGGGCTCCTCGTGGAAGCCCTGCACGACGAAGCGGCAGGTCAGGCGGTAGGCCTGGCCACCGTCATCGATCTCGGCCGCGGCGCCGAGCTGCGAGGCGAAGGCGCGGATCAGGTTGGTGCCGAGCCCCGAGGAGCCGACCGCCTCGCCCGGCATGACCGGAACGGGGCCCTTGGAATTCTCGACGGTCAGGCAGGCATGGCCGCCGCCCTCGTCGATCAGCGTTACCCGGATCCAGCCCGGGCGACCCTTCTCGTTACCGGCATATTTCAGCGCGTTGGTGATCGCCTCGGTGGTCAGCAGGCTGATCGGCACCGCTTGGTCGGGATAGAGCCGGATGCGGTCGAAGCGGGTCTCGATCTCGGTCTTGCGCGCGGGGCCGGCGAATTCGGCGAGCTGCTCGACCAGGTCCTTGAGCAGCGGCCCGGCCTGCACGGCGCCGAGATTCTCGGTGCGGTAGAGCGTGCGGTGCACGGTGGCCAGCGACAGCACGCGCGCCTGCAGCCGCTTCAGCGCATGCTTGGCCTCGGGCGCCTTCAGCTTGCGCATCTGCATGTTCATGATCGACGAGATCAGCTGCAGGTTGTTCTTCACCCGGTGGTGGACTTCCTTCAGGAGCACGTTCTTGTCGTGGATCAGCATCTCCAGATCGGCCTCGTCGCGCAGGATGGTCTCGCTGGCGGTGAGGAACGTGTCGAAGATCTCCGCGATCTCGGCGGGCATGTCGCGGGTCGAGCCCAGGGGCAGGCTGCGGTTGCGGGCAAAGCGGCGCAGGTCGTAGCGCAGCCGCCGGACATGGCGCAGCACCAGCCGGTCGACGGCGACATAGGCGACGAGCAGGCTCGCGAGCCACATCAGGATCGGGAAGAGCGGGATCGCCACCGCCATGCCGACGAGGCCGGGCTGGGACACTTCGGGGGCCCAGATGCCCACCGCATAGACCGTTCCGTCGATGATCGGGCTGACCGAATAGACCTGCGGCACGCCGCTGCGGCTCTCGGCGCGGAAGGTCATGCCGGTATCGGTGGCCAGCGAGGCGAGTTCGCGGTCGGCGGGCAGCAGGCGGCTGGCCTCCTCGTCGCCGTCCGAGCTGGTCAGCACCGTGCCGTCGCGGTTGAAGGTCTTGAACACCGCGCCGGTGCCGCTGTCGCCGGGCGGGGCGATCATGCCGTGCTCGAGCGAGACGAAGAGGAAGGATTCCAGCGCGTCGCCCTCCATAACCGGCACGATCGCGGTCAGCACCGGACGGTGCGACACGGCCGGGTTGGCGGCATAGTTCACGTAGGGCCGCGGGCTCTCGCGCAGATCGGCCAGCATCGGCCAGTCGGACACGTCGTAGAATTCGCCGGTGGAGGCGCAGCGGACCTGGCCGTCCGGCAGCAGGAGCCCGGCCGAGGCGACCTCGGGATGGTCCTCGGTGAAGGTGCGCATCGTCTCGATGCAGCTCGCCGTGCTGCCCGGGACGGCAGAAACCGCCTGGCCGAGGCCGGCGGCGGCACCGAAGGCCCACAGGATGTCTTCGCGGCTGCGGCGGGCGGCGGCACGGGTTTCGTCCGCCAGCCGCGCTTCGGTCTGGGCCGCGATGCGGTGGACCACTTCGCGGGTCTGCAGCACGGCCAGAAGCCCCACCGGCACGAGGGCAAGCGACAGGAACAGCATCAGCCGGACTGTCAGGCGCCGATGGAACTTCACTGGGGACGTGGGCACGGGCGGAATTTCCTTACGCGGTGGCGGTCCGGCCGGCGGAGATCACCGCCATGGTCGCCGGATCGGTCATTTCCATCGCTTCGTTCTCGCTCAGATGCATCAGCTCGGCGAGGCGGGCCCTGCCGCGGTTGATGCGGCTCTTGATCGTTCCGACGGCGCAGCCGCAGGTCTCGGCGGCTTCCTCGTAGGAGAAGCCGGACGCCCCGACCAGGATCAGCGCCTCGCGCTGTTCGTCGGTCAGCTGGTCGAAGGCGACGCGGAAATCGCGCAGCGCAAGGCGGCCGTCATGGGCGGGCTTTTCGGACAGCTGGGCGGTCAGCACGCCGTCGCCGTCCTCCACCTCGCGCACCTTCTTGCGGCGGTCGGAGTAATAGGTGTTGCGCAGAATGGTGAAAAGCCAGGCCCGAAGGTTGGTCCCGGTCTGGAACTTGTCGAAGTTGCTCCATGCTTTCAGCACGGTGTCCTGCACCAAGTCGTCAGCCGCGGCAGGCTGGCGGGTCAGGCTCATCGCGAAGGCGCGCAGCGAAGGCAGAAGCGCGATCAGTTCTTCCCGGGGATCGGGGTGGCTCATTTTCGGGTCTCCTGCTCTCGCAGCTTGTCGAGAAGCTGGGTGAGCTGATCGGGAATGGGCTCGTTGGCAGTCTCTTCGAAAATCTTCCTGAGATTCTCGTCGATCTGTTTCTGGACTGCATCCTTGTCTGGCGTGGGGCTTGCCATCTGGTCCTCGTGCAATATTTTTTTGGCCGCGCGGAACAAAACGCCTGCGATAGGGTTCGGTTCCCGAGTGCATCAAAAAAAGTTGGAAGCTATGAGCCAGGACATCAATCTCGCAGACTCGGTCGCGGCGGAACTTCCCTATCTGCGGCGCTACGCCCGGGCCCTCACCGGCAGCCAGGCCAGCGGGGACCAGTATGCGGTGGCCACGCTCGAGGCGGTTCTGCAGAATGCCTCGGCCGTGACGGAAAGCTCGTCGGTGCGCGTCGGCCTGTACCGCACCTTCCACGCCATCTGGGCCAGCTCCGGCCGCCAGATCGAGGCGGGCGAGACCGGCGCGATGGCAAAGGCGCAGCGCCGTCTCGACCATCTGACCGCCGGCACGCGCGAGGCGCTGCTGCTGTCGAGCATCGAGGAATTTTCCGATGCCGAAGTCGCCGAGATCATGGAGGAGACCGTCGACGCGGTGCGCCTGCTGATCGAGAAGGCGCGCGACGAGATGGCCGACCGGGCCGCGGGCCGCGTGATGATCATCGAGGACGAAACCATCATCGCTATGGATCTCGAGGGCATCGTCTCGGGCATCGGCCACGAGGTGACCGGCATCGCACGCACCGCCAGCTCGGCGGTGGAGCTCGGCAAATCCGAAAAGCCGGACCTGGTGCTGGCCGACATCCACCTGGCGGATGACAGCTCGGGGATCGACGCGGTCAACGAGCTCCTGGCGCATTTCGGCGAGCTGCCGGTGATCTTCATCACCGCCTATCCCGAGCGCCTTCTGACCGGCGAACGCCCGGAGCCGGCCTTCCTGATCGCCAAGCCCTATAACGAGGACCAGGTCCGCTCGGCGGTCAGCCAGGCGCTGTTCCTGTCCTCGACCGAAGAACTGTCCGTCTGAACCGCGCGCCGGCGCGCTTGGAAGGGGAGGGGTGCGCGCCGGCGGCCCTCCCCTTTTTTCCGGGCATCCGGAAGGTCTGCCGGACCGCGCCCCGTTGCCCGGAGCTGCGGGGCTTTGACCGCGCGAAGACGGCATGCTGCAGTCCGGAGATTTCGATTGCGCGGGACCTCGGGATTGCGGGCGGCAGCCGCTGGCCGGTTTGCCGCAGGCGGATCGCGGAGCGGGGCCATGGCGCCGCCGGGACCACCGGCGCCTTGGAGCCTTGCGGCACAAAGGAGATCAGGGGGCACCTCGTGGCTCCGATGCAGCAGCCGGGCGGCATGGGCAGACCTCCGAAGACGGCGTGCAAGACCGCGAACTCGCGCTGCTGCAATCAGGCGTTGAGGCAGCGAGGCCATCCGGTCGGCGTGGCCGCCAGCAGGCAAGCCGCGACGCTGCGATCCGGGCCTGCAGCCGCCTCAAGGTCCGCCTTGGCCTGCCGTTTCCCAGGGGCGGGCCCGCTGGCGAACGGGGTCATGGCAAGCCTGCCCGAGCTGTCCGTGCTTGGCCTTCCTCCTCCTGTCATGTCGCCGGAAAACCTTGGAAGTCACCATCCCGCATCGCTGCAAAATGGCGCGTTTCTCCCGCTGCGGAGGATTTGCCGCTGGCGCGGACCGGCCCGGCCGTCCCGGACAGGCGCGGCCATGGCGCAAGAGGAAGCCCTGCCGGTGCTGCCGCGCCTTGCCCGTGGCGCGCATCGCCTTGCCCGGGCGCACGGCGACTGGCAGACGCCGCCCGCGGAGCTCTTGGCGGGGATCCGCGGCGCGGTGCTGCTCTATCCCTATTGCGGGGCGCTGAACGGCGCGGCGCGTACCGGCTGGGCGGCCGCGCCGCCGGCGCTGATGATCCTCGGCGGGCAGGACAGCATCGTCAGCACGCCGGATTGCCGCCGGATGGCGGAGCGGCTGACCGGGCAGGGGGCGCGGATCTCGGTCGCGGAAATTCCCGAAGCCGATCACGGCTTCGACCAGCGCGAGAAATCCTTCCTCTCCTCGCTGGTCTTCGATGCCGGGCTGCGCGGGCGTGCCCGGGAGGAAGTGGGGGCTTTCCTCTCCGGGCTGCCCGCTCCAGGCAGGTAGCAGGTGATGGCGGTGCGCATCTGCATAGGCCTGCGGGGACAGCAGGCAGATCCGGCCCGCCGCACCTGCCGGACTAGCGGCTTCCGCCGCCGGGAAACGTGCGAATTCTCACAAAGAAAAGAAAATTTGCCGGATTTCGCCGGTGCATGGCCCCGCCCGCAACCGCAGGCGGTGGCAGGCGGTCCGGCGGCCCGTCAGGCGCGATTCCGCGCGCGTTCAGGGCTGGGGCGCGGTCCGCGCGTCATAGGCGGCGCGGGCGGCCTCGACCTGCGGGAGGCTGTCCCAGGTCCAGCGGTAGAGCGCCTTGAAGGGCGGCAGCAGCGAGCGGCCGAGATTGGTCAGGTCATAGCGCACCGAAACCGGCGACGTGTCGAGCACCTCCCGCGAGACCAGCCCGTTGCGCTCGAGCTTGCGCAGCGCATGGGTCAGGGATTTCTGCGACACGCCCTCGAGGCAGCGCTTCAGCTCGTTGAAGCGGTGCGGCGTGCCTTCGAGCACGGTCAGGATCATCATCGACCATTTGTCGGCGATCTCGTCGAACAGCGCGCGGCAGCCGCAGCCGGCCGAGAAGGTGATCTGGCAGGTGCCGTCCATGGGCGGTTACCTCGAAGTGACCTGGGGCGGAAAAGGTGCCCTCTTGAACCCAGGTATCCGAAAGTTACCTTGGCTGCAACGCAGCAATCCCAGAGGAATCGCAATGTCCCTTGACCAAGTGAGCGTCGGCACCGAGGTGCTGTTCCGTCCGTTCCGCCTGAACGGGCTGGAGCTGAAGAACCGCATCGTGATGGCGCCGATGACCCGCGGCATGGCCCCCGAGGGCATCCCGGGCGCGGCGAATGCCGACTATTACGCCAAGCGCGCCGCGGGCGAGGTGGGCCTGATCCTGACCGAAGGCACGGTGGTCGACCGTCCCGCCTCGCGCAACCTGCCGGGTATCCCGTTCTTCCATGGCCCGGCGCTCGACGGCTGGAAGGTCGTCGCCGATGCCGTCCATGCCGCGGGCGGCCGGATCGGCCCGCAGATCTGGCATACCGGCTCGACCCGCGGCGGCGAGTGGGAACCGGAGGCGCCGGTCGAAAGCCCCTCGGGCCTCGTCGGTCCGGGCGACAGCCGCGGGACCGAGATGACCGAGGAGGACATCGCCGACACGATCGCCGCCTTCGCCTCGGCCGCCGCGGAGGCCAAGCGGCTGGGCTTCGACGTGGCCGAGCTGCACGGCGCGCATGGCTACCTGATCGACCAGTTCTTCTGGGAGGGCACCAACCTGCGGACCGACCGCTGGGGCGGCGCGACCCTGCCGGAGCGCGCGCGCTTCGCCGCCGAGATCGTCAAGGCGGTGCGTGCTGCCGTCGGCCCGGATTTCCCGCTGCTGCTGCGCGTCAGCCAGTGGAAGCAGCAGGACTACAAGGTCAAGCTGGCCTCTGACCCGGCCGCGCTCGAAGCCTGGCTCGGCCCGCTCGCGGATGCGGGCGTGGACGTGTTCCACTGCTCGCAGCGCCGCTTCTGGGAGCCGGAATTCCCCGAGATCGACGGCGGGGAGGGGCTGAACTTCGCCGGCTGGACCAAGAAGCTGCTGGGCAAGCCGACGATCAGCGTCGGTTCGGTCGGGCTCGACGGCGAGTTCTTCGGCGCCTTCCGCGGCGAGGGCTCGGGCGCGACGCCGCTCGATAAGCTGGTGGCGCGGATGGAGCGCGACGAGTTCGACCTGATCGCGGTCGGCCGGGTGCTGCTGACCGATGCCGCCTGGGCGGAGAAGGTCAAGCGCGGCGCAGCCGGCGAAATCGGCGGCTTCAACCCGGCTTCGCTCGGCGTTCTGGCCTGACCGTCCGGCCGCGCGGGGCGCCAGGCTGCGCACCCAGTCGAGCAGCGGCCGCCCGGTCCCCGCCAGCATCTGGTAGCGCCCGGTGCCCTTCGGCCCGGTGAGGACCGCGCCCTCGACGCAGAGGATGTCGAGCGGCAGTTCGCCGGTTTCGACCCGCTCCAGCAGCGCGCGGACCTCGGCCCCGGTCGCCTCGGAAAGCGACGGATGCCAGAGGAATTCCAGACCCGCGCCGTCGAAGAGATCGAAGACCCCGGGGCTTTCGGCGCAGAGCAGCGACATGGTGCAGCCGCCGCAGCCGGCCGCCTGGAGCCATAGGATGTTCATGCCGCGCCCTCCGCCGCTTCGAGTTCCAGCCGGAAGCAGGCCCCCGCGCCCTCGTCGCGAGCGCCAGCGCGCCGCCATGCTCCTCGGCGATCTTGGCCGAGATCGACAGGCCGAGCCCGGTCCCCTGCCCCACCGCCTTGGTCGTGAAGAACGGGTCGAAGATGGTCGAGCGGTGCTCGGGCGCGATGCCGGGGCCGTTGTCGCGCACGGTCAGCACGGCGCGGCCGCCCTCGTTGGCCAGCGCCATCTCGAGCCGCGCCCCGGATGTCCCGGCCATCGCATCGACCGCATTCTGCACGAGGTTCATGATCACCTGCTGGATATGTCCCATCCGCCCCTTGGCCATCAGCGCCGCGGGACCGGACCAGACCACGTCGACCTTGTGCTCGGTGCCGCGCTCGATCCAGCGCAGCGCGGTGCGCGCGCAATCGGCGAGATCGAAGACCGCCATCTCGCCCGAGCCCTCCGCCGACAGGCGGCGCAGGTCCTCGACGATGTCGCGCACCCGCTCGGCCCCGTCGCGGGCGCCGTCGATGGCGTGGCGCATGTTGCGGATGTCGCGGTCGAGCCGCAGCCTCTGGCGCAGCTCGATCAGCTCCTCGCGGCTGGCGCCGTCCTGGACGCGGTCGAAATATTCCTCGAACCGGCCGACATATTTCCCGAGCGCGTGGGAATTGGCATAGACGAAACTGATCGGGTTGTTCAGCTCATGCGCCACCCCGGCGAGCAACCGGCCGAGCGAGGCCATCTTTTCGTTGCGCACCAGCTGGCTCTGCGCCTGTTTCAGCGCCTCGTGGCTGGCCTCGAGCTCGCCATAGGCGCGGCGCAGCTCGCCCAGCGGCCGCCCGGTCAGCACCGCGCCGGTGGCGCTCCGCGACCGGCTGCGCCCCGGCGCGCGCGAAGCGGTCGAAGGGCTGAAGGCGCAGGGGCTGCAGGTGCATCTGCTCTCGGGCGACGCGGAACCGGCGGTCCGGGCGCTTGCCGAGGAGCTGGGCATCGCCGACTGGCGCGCGGGCATCCTTCCCGCACAGAAGGCGGGCTATGTCCAGGCACTGTCGGCGCAGGGGGCCAAGGTGCTGATGGCCGGGGACGGGCTCAACGACACGGCGGCGCTGGCCTCGGCGCATGCTTCGGTCTCGCCTGCCTCGGCGCTGGAAGCCGCGCGGGTCGCCTCGGACATGGTGCTCCTGCATGCAGATCTGTCGGCGCTGCCCGAAGCGCGGGCCACGGCCCGCAAGGCGGTGCGCCGCATCCGGGAAAACTTCCGCATCGCGACGGTCTACAACGTCCTCGCCGTGCCGCTGGCGGTGGCCGGGCTCTGCTCGCCGCTGATCGCGGCGGCGGCGATGTCGGCGAGCTCGATCACGGTCTCGCTGAACGCATTGAGAGTGAGATAGATGGAAATCCTCGCAATCCTGATCCCGGCTTCGCTGCTGCTCGGCGCGGTCGGGCTTGCGGCCTTCTTCTGGACGCTGCGCTCGAACCAGTACGAAGACCCCGAGGGCGATGCCCGCCGCATCCTGTCGGGCGAGTATGACGACAAGCCGAAAGGCGACTGAGCCGCGGCTCAGGCCGGTTCCGAGATCTCGATCAGGTTGCCGTCGGGATCGCGCAGGTAGACCGAGCGGATCGGTCCCGTCGCGCCGGTGCGCATCACCGGGCCCTCCTCGACAGGGATGCCAGCGGCCGCCAGCGCGGCCGTCACCTCGGCGAGCGGCCGGTCGGCGAGGAAGCACAGGTCGAGCGATCCGGGCTGCGGTACCCGCGCCTTCGGCTCGAATTCGCGGCCCTTCACATGCAGGTTGATCTTCTGGTTTCCGAACCGGAAGGCGCGGCGGCCCGTGCCGAAGGTCTCGAGCCGCATGCCGAGGACGCCGGTGTAGAACGCGACGCAGGCGTCTTCGTCCGCCGTGGTCAGCACCAGGTGGTCGAGCGCGCCGATCATGCGGCCGGGCGCGCCAGCGTGCCGATCACCGCATAGTCGCGGTAGAGCGGCTGCACCTCCGCCACCAGCCCGTGCGCCGCGGCGATCCGGGCGAAGGCCGCGGCCATGTCCGGGCGCGGGGTGACGTGGAATTTCGACAGCCACCAGCGCATCAGCCCGCCGAAGGCGCCGGGAAAGCCGCTCTGCAGGCCGAAATCGACCATGTGGATGCGCCCGCCGGGGGCCAGCATCGGCACCGCGTGCTCCAGCGCGGCTTCCCAGTCGGGGATCATCGACAGGCAGTAGCTGAACACGATCCGGTCGAATTGCGGCTGCTTCAGCGTCATCTGGGGATCGAAGCTGCAGGCATCGGCCTTGGCGAACCTGATCCGCCAGTTCATTGCCGCGCGGTAGCTGTTCTTCGAGGCCTGGCGCAGCATCTTGCGGGAAATGTCGATGCCGAAGAGCTGCGCGTCCTGGTAGCGGTCGCCGATCTTGATCAGGTTGCGTCCGGTGCCGCAGGCGATCTCCAGCACGGTGCCCTCGGCGGGCACGTCGAGATCCGCGATCAGCCGGTCGCGCCCCAGCAGGTAATATTTCCGCGTCAGGTCGTAGATCGCCGCCTGGTGCCGGTAGACGCGGTCCATCAGGTCGCCGTGATCGTGATCTTCCTGCATGCGCTGCGCTATCCTTGGAATGTGTATTTGTGGAAGCCGCCATAGATGGCGGAGCGGTCCTGCTGCCAGAAGGCATGGCCTTCCTCGGGGACCGAAATCCAGCGCGCCAGCGTCGCAGGCGCCACCCGCCCGGGCAGGATGTCAGGGGCGCCGCCGGTGCGGAAGATCACGCGCGCGCCGGGACGGGCGGTGCGGGTGATCTGGCTCCACAGGGCGTTGAGCTGGCCGTCGGTCATCCAGTCCTGCGCATCGAGCAGCACATAGGCGTCCTGGCTGGCATCGGGCTTCTCCGCCAGCATGTCGGTGAGGTTGCGGTTGGCCACCTCGGCGCGCGGCGCGGCGGCGCGCAGCGCCTCCCAGTTCTCCGCCATCAGATAGGGCGGCACCGGGCCGGTCCCGTCCGCCTTGTAGCCGCGGTTGAAGGCGGCCCAGGCGAAGTAGTTCTCCGAGATCGGGAAATCGCACATCAGCTTGCGGGTGCGCTCGCGCAGGACCGGCACGATGTCGCCGCCGCCGTCCGCGGCCAGCTTGTCGAACTGCGCGGGCGGGATGCCGAGCCCGAAGAGCGAGGCGCGGCGCCGGGCAAGGAAGCGCACGCCGCGGGTCTCGAACAGGGGCGCGACCTCGGCATTGAAGAAGTCCCGCTGCTCGTCCAGCGTCTTGGCGGCCAGGAGCGGGCGGAAATCGACCCGGCCGAGCCCGGCGACCAGATGCGCGGCGGCGATGAACCGGCCGAGCACGCCGTAGCGGTAGAAGCCGTTGCCGAACATCTCGATGCGGCGGCGCATCCGGCCCTGGCGGGCCTCCCAGAAGGCGCGGCTTTCCGCGTCGAGCGCGGGCGCGATCCAGCGGTCGTAGAGCGCGGCATTGCCCTTGCGGTCGGCATGGCCGAAGAAGTCGTAGAAGGCGGCGTGGTCGGGAAGGGCCTGCGCGGCGGCGAGCTTCAGCCGGTTGAGCGCCACATGGGCCGGGCTCAGATCGACCGCCGTGACGCCCGCAAGCCCGGTCGAGAGATAGCTCATCATGTTGCAGCCGCCCGAGGCGATGCAGACCAGCCGGTCGGAGGGGCCGAGCTCAAGCGCCGCCATGTCGACCACCGGGTCCTCCCAGATCTGGGCATAGACGAGGCCGGTGAAGAGGTTGGAGAAGACCCGTTCCAGCGCGCCGGTGGCCGAGAGCGCGGATTTCTGGTGGACGGCGCCGTTCAGCTGCCGGCGGGCGAAGCTCTGATCTGTCATGTCGGTGTCCCGGTGCCGCCTCAGATGGCGGCCTTTGCCTTCTTCGGTTTCTTCTTCTTCCTGGCCTTGCGCCCGCCGTCGCGCGCCTCGCGGGCATGCTCGCGCACGGCGCAGGCCCAGTCGACCAGCTGCAGCCGGCCGTCATGGTCCTCGATGATGCCGGTGCAGCTTTCGACCCAGTCGCCGCAATTGGCGTAGAGCACGTCGCCCAGGGGAGTCAGCTCGGCCTTGTGGATATGGCCGCAGACGATGCCGTCATAGCCGCCGCGCCGCGCCTCCTCGGCGAGCACCTTCTCGAAATCGCCGATGAAGTTGACCGCCCGCTTGACGCTCTGCTTGGCCCAGTTCGACAGTGACCAGTACTGCCCGCCCCAGAGGCGGCGCAGCCGGTTGTACCAGGTGTTGGCCAGCAGCGTGACGGTATAGGCCCAGTCGCCGATATGGGCGAGCCACTTGGCGTTCATCACCACCACGTCGAACTTGTCGCCATGCACCACCAGCAGGCGGCGGCCGTCGGCGGTGACATGGGTGTCCTCGTCGCGCACCTCGATGCCGCCGAAATGCGTGCCGAGATAGCGGCGCATCAGCTCGTCATGGTTGCCGGGCACGTAGATCACCGGGACGCCCTGATGGGCGCGCGCCAGAAGCGCCTCGATGACGTTGTTGTGGGGCTGCGGCCAGTGCCAGCCGCGCTTCAGCCGCCAGCCGTCGAAAATGTCGCCGACCAGATAGATGCGGTCGGCCTGCACATGGCCGAGGAAATCGAGGAACATGTCGGCCTGGCAGCCGCGCGTGCCCAGATGGATGTCCGAGACGAACAGCGTGCGGCAACGTGCGGGCCGGCCGGGGAGGGGGGCGCTTGGGGTCATCTTGCCCGACCCTAGACACCTCTTCGGTAACATGGGCATGACAGGGCCGTGGGGGCGGCAAGCTGCCGCCGGCCCGGCCCCGCGCGGTCAGCTTTCGGGGCGCCCCGTGAGCCGGATGCGCTCGATCAGATGGAAGCGGTCCTCCTCGTCGGCCCCGGCGAGGCAGAGCGTGTCGATCCGGAAGGGCGCGGGCAGCAGCGGCGTCAGCTCGGGCTCGAGCGGACCGCGGCCACGCGCTGGTCTGCGTGCCGGCGGACCCCGCTGCCGCACTGGCCCTGGCCGACCGGATCTGCGTTCTGGACGGCGGCCGGATCCTGCAGGAGGGCCGCACCGAGGAGGTCTACCGCGCGCCGCGCACCCGCTTCGTCGCCGAGCTGACCGGTCCGGCGAACCTGATCCCCGGCGAGGTTCTGGGCGAGACCGGCCCCGGGATCTGGAGCGTTCGCACGCCCCTGGGCGAGCTCTCGGTCGCGGGCAAGGACCCCGAGGCGCGGCATGTCACGCTGTTCTGGCGCCCGGAACAGGGGCTGGAGGGCGAGGGCATCGCCAACACGATGTCCGGACAGCTGTCGCGGCGCATCTTCCACGGCGCGCTGACCGAACTTGAGCTCGATCTCGGCGGGCTGGCGCAGCGGCTGATGCTGCCGCGCTGCACGGTCCCCGAGGGGGCGCCGGTCACCTTCCACGTGCCCCCGGAAGAGCTGCATTTCCTCGACCCGGCCGCCTGAGCGGGTCCGGGCCTGCTCCGGTCCCGCCGCCCGAGGCAGAGAGACCGCCGCCGGAGGAGCGCCGCTGTTTCCGTGCAGACTCCGCCGCGCCGGCACCGGCATGGCGCCTAGCGGGCGCCTTTGCGGTCGAGAAGCTCGGCCTCCGGATGGATTGGGCGGTAGATCTCCACCCGGTCGCCCTCTTTCACCGGCTTGTCGAGCTTGGCGACCGCGCCGAAGATGCCGACCTTGTTGACCTCCAGATCGATCTCGGGGAACTGCGCCAGCAGCCCCGAGCGCTCGATCACCTCGCGCACGGTCGATCCGTCCGGCACTTCGATCCTGATCCAGACCTGGGCCGACTGCTTGGCAAAGGCGACACCGACATTCATGCGTTCTCTCCTTCTGCACCGGGCTCGAGGACGCCCGCGGCGGTGAAGACCTTCTCGATGCGCGCGTCGAGCGGATCGCCGGCCCGGTCCGCGGCGCGTCTGTCGAGCACCGCCTTCAGCGCCAGCAGGAGCCCCAGCATGATGAAGCCGCCGGGCGGCAGGACCAGGATCAGGAAGCCGCCGTAATCCGGGATCAGCACCTGTTCGAGGAAACCGAAGGCCGGGCCGAGCAGGACATCGGCATTGGCGAAGATCGTGCCTGAGCCTAGGATTTCCCGCGCCGCGCCGAGCAGCACGAGCGCAAGCGTGAAGCCCGCCCCCATCATCAGCCCGTCGAAGGCCGATTGCAGCGGCCCCCGGCGCGAGGCGAAGGCCTCGGCCCGGCCGAGGATCGCGCAATTGGTGACGATCAGCGGGATGAAGAGGCCCAGCACCTTGTGCAGGTCATGCAGCCAGGCATTCAGCGCCATGTCGACCACCGTCACGATGCAGGCAATGATCAGCACGAAGGCCGGGATGCGGATCTCGGGCGTGATCGCGCCCCGGCAGAGCGACACCGCCAGCCCCGACAGCACCAGAACGGCCAGCGTGGCGAGGCCCATGCCGAGCCCGTTGGTCGCCGTCCCGGTGACGGCCAGCAGCGGGCAGAGCGCCAAGAGCTGGCCGAAGACGATGTTGTTGTCCCAGAGCCCGTTGCGGGCGATCTGTCGGTAGACCGGCATCAGCTGTCCTCCTTCGGCGTCAGGATGTCGTCCCTGTGGGCGGCGAAGAACTCGAGCCCGGATTTCACCGCCGCCACCACGGCGCGCGGGGTGATCGTGGCGCCCGAGAACTGGTCGAATTCGCCGCCGTCGCGCTTCACCTTCCAGCGCTCCGGCGCGGGGTCTTCGAGCGACCTTCCCCCGAAGCCGAGGATCCAGTCCGCTTTCGCCGTCTCGATCTTGTCGCCGAGACCGGGCGTCTCGGCATGGGCCAGGACCCGCACGCCGAGGATGCCGCCCGCGGGATCGATGCCGATCAGCACCTTGATCGCCCCGCCATAGCCTTGGCCCGTCCGTTCGAAGGCGGCGCCGGTCACCGCGCCCGCCGCCGTCGCCTGATAGACGGTGACCGGCGTCCCACCGTCCATCACCTCGATCCGGCCGCTGGCCAGGTCGTTGTCATGGATGTTATCCGGGATCACCTGCACCAGAGAGGCGTTCAAATCCTCGGCGGCACGCGCGGCGATCGGCCCGCGGGTCAGCTCGTCCGAGATCGCCAGCACCAGCGCTGTGACGAGCGCGAAGAGCCCGAGCAGCACGCCATGGGCCACAGGCGCCCCGCGGAAGGCCGACAGCCTTGCAGTCAGCGCGTTCATGCCTGGTCTCCCTTGATCAAGAGCGGACGGCCCTTGCGGTCGCGGCCGAAGATGCGCGGACGGATGTAATGGTCGAGAAGCGGCGTGCAGGCATTCATCAGCAGCACGGCGAAGGCCGCGCCCTCGGGGAAGCTGCCGAAGGTGCGGATCAGCACGATCAGAACGCCGGTCATGGCGCCGTAGATCAGCTGGCCCGTCAGCGTCAGCGGCGAGGTGACGTAATCGGTGGCGATGAAGAAGGCGCAGAGCATCATCGCGCCGGAACTCAGATGCCAGGCCGGCGAGGGAAACTGCGCCGGGTCGGCCAGCCAGAGCGCGCCCGAGAGCATCGCCGCCCCGCCCAGCAGCGAGACCGGGACATGCCAGGTGATGACGCGGGTCAGGATCAGCAGCACGCCGCCCGCCAGCAGCATCGCCGCCGAAGTCTCGCCGAGGCTCCCCGCGACATGGCCGAGGAAGAGGTCATGCAGGCTGAAAGTCTGCGGCATGATCGTCTCCAGCGTCGCGCCGCCGCCGAGCTGCGCGGTGACGAAGCCCAAGGTCGAGGCGCCGGTATAGGCGTCGATCTGAGGCGCCGCCCCGAAGGTGATCGCCAGCGCCTCGTGGAGCGACGGCGCCTCCGCCGTGCCCGCGGGGAGCGGCAGCACCCAGGTGGTCAGCTGCACCGGCAGCGCGATCAGCAGCATGGCGCGGGCGACCATGGCGGGGTTGAACAGGTTCTGGCCCAGCCCGCCGAAGACCTGCTTGGCGATGACGATGGCGATGAAGCTGCCGGTGACCCCGACCCACCAGGGCGCCCAGGGCGGCAGGGTCATCGCCAGGAGCCAGCCCGTGAGCACCGCCGAGCCATCGAACAGGAACCGCTCCAACGGACGCCGCGCGATCATCAGGCAGGCCGCCTCGAAGCCCACGGCGCTGGCCACCGTCACCGCGAAGAGCAGCACCGCCGGCCAGCCGAACTGGTAGAACCCCATGCCGGTCGCGGGCAAGAGGCAGATCATCACCATGACCATCGTGTTGCCGACGGTCAGGCGCGAATGGGCATGCGGCCCCGAGACGATGGCATGTCCGGCGGTCATTCTGCGGCCTCCCTCGGTTCGCTGGCGCCGTCCCGCTCCGGCGGAACAGCCGGAGCCTCCCCGGCGTCTGCCTGCGCGGCGGCCTCGGCTTCCCTGCGCTTCTTCTCCCCCGCCGCCTTCTTCCTGGCGGCCTGCGCTGCCTTGTGCTTCTCCATCGCCTTGCGCTTGGCTTCGGCGACGGCCTCCTCGCGCGCCTTCCTGGCCTCGGCGAGGCGCCTGGTCTCCTCCTGCTGATGCTTGCGGCCCTGCAGCACGGCGAGCTTGCCCTTGGCGTAGTTGAAGCTCTGCACCAGCGGGATGTTCGACGGGCAGACATAGGAGCACGACCCGCAGGCGACGCAATCCATCAGCCCGATATCGACCGCCCCCTCCAGATCCTCGGCGCCGATCCGCGCCTGCAGCTCCAGGGGCGCCAGCCCGCAGGGACAGGCCGTGACGCAGCCCGCGCAGCGGATGCAGGGCATCGATTGCCGCGGCCGCGTCTCGGAGCGGTCGAGCGCCAGCACGCCGTTGGTTCCCTTGATCACCGGCACCCGCACCGAGCGGATCGGCATCCCCATCATCGGCCCGCCGAGCAGCAGCCGGTCCGGCTCGCCCTTCAGCCCGCCGCAGAATGCGAGGATATCCGAGACCGGCGTGCCGATCATCACCTCGAGGTTCTTCGGGGTCGCCACGCCGCGGCCCGACACGGTCAGGAAGCGGCTGATCAGCGGCTCGCCATAGCGCACCGCCTTGTGGACGGCATGCGCCGTGGCGGCATTGTGGACGATCACGCCCAGCTCGGCGGTCAGCGCCCGGGCCGGCGTCTCCAGCCCCAGCACCGCGCGCACCAGATGCTTTTCCGAGCCCATCGGATAGAGCACCGGCACCGCGCGCACCTCGGCCTCGGGGGCGGCGGCGAAGATATGGCGGCGCATCTCGGCGATGGCCTTCGGCTTGTTCGCCTCGATGGCGACGATGGCCCGCCCGGCACCGAGCGCCTTTGCCATCATCGCGATGCCGTCGACCACCTCCTCGGCCCGCTCGCGCAGGAGCCGGTCGTCGCAGGTCAGGTAGGGCTCGCATTCGGCGGCGTTGATCACCAGCGTGTGCAGGTCGTATTTCTGGCCGAGCCTCAGCTTGACCGCCGCCGGGAAGGTCGCTCCGCCCATGCCGACGATGCCCGCCTCCAGCACGCGGTCGGCGATCTGCTCCGCGCTGGCCGCCTCGGGACGCAGGCGCGGCAGGCGCGGGCCCCATTCATCCCTGCCGTCCGGGCGGATGGTCACCGTCATCACCGGCAGTCCGCTGGGATGCGGCGCGGCGAACATGCCGACGGCCAGCACCCTGCCGGAAGTCGGCGCATGGACATTGGCGGAGACCGGACCGCGCGCCTTGCCGATCAGCTGGCCCTTCAGCACATGGTCGCCGCGCTGGACCAGCGGCTCGGCCTGGGCGCCGATATGCTGCTGCAAGGGCACGCGCAGGATGGCGGGCACCGGCATCTTCTCCACCGTGCATTCGGCGGTCAGGTACTTGCGGGTCTCGGGATGGATGCCGCCCTTGATGGCAAAGACGCCGGCGGAGCGTTTCAGGGCGTCCAGGGAGAAAAGCTTCATGTCCTGATCCTCATGCTGCCGGATCGAAGGCGCCGGGTTTCGGCCAGTGCCAGTTGCGCAAGGAGCGCGGCTTGCCGCGCAGGATGATCGCCTCGGTCGGGCAGACTTCGGCGCAGGCCTCGCAGCCGATGCAGGCATCGTTGACCACCGTGTGGATCTGCTTGGCCGCGCCGATGATCGCGTCGGTCGGGCAACGCTTGAAGCATTTGGTGCAGCCGGTGCAGTGATCCTCGAAGATGAAGGCGACCAGCGGCTCGGCTTCGGCAAAGCCGCCCGCATCGGCGCCGCCGCCGCAATCGACCCCCATGATGCCGGCGAGCTTCAGCGCGGTCTCGCGCCCGCCCGGCGGACACAGCGTCACCGGCGCCGCCCCACCGGCCACCGCCTCGGCGGCGCCGCGGCAGCCCGGAAAGGAACACTGGCCGCAATTGGTGCCGGGCAGCGCCCCTTCGATCTCGTCGACGATGGGCGGCGTCTCGACATGGAATTTCCGCGCGGCGGCGCCGAGCACGACGCCGAGGCCGAGGCCGAGCGCGGACATGGAGGCAATGGCTGCGATCATGTGTCTATCCCTCAATTGGCCCTCAGTTGGCGGCAAGACCGGCGAAGCCCATGAAGGCCATGGACAGGAGACCGGCGGCGACGAAGGCGATGGGCGGACCCTGGAACGGCCCCGGAACGGCGGTGCGGGCCATGCGCTCGCGCATCCCGGCGAAGATCACCATGACGAGGGTGAAGCCCGCCGCCGAGCCGAAGCCGTAGAGCAGCGACTCCGCGAAATCGTGGCGCTCCTGGATGTTCAGCAGCGCCACGCCCAGCACGGCGCAATTGGTGGTGATCAAGGGCAGGTAGATGCCGAGGCTGCGGTAGAGCGACGGGCTGACCTTGCGGATCACGACCTCGGTGAACTGCACGATGGCCGCGATCACCACGATGAAGGACAGGATGCGCAGGAAGCCGAGGCCCAGGGGCTGCAGCAGCAGCGTCTCCACCGCCCAGGAACAGGCGGCGGCCAGCGTCAGCACGAATGTCGTCGCCAGTCCCATGCCGATCGCGGCATCGAGCTTGCGCGACACGCCCATGAACGGGCAGAGCCCGAGGAATTTCACCAAGACGGCATTGTTCACGAGGGCAGTGCCCAGGAGGATCATCAGATAGGCTTCCATCGGCTCTCCTAGCGGGACAGGGCGCGGTTCGCAGGGACCCGAGCATGCGGCGTGCCATCCGCCTGCCGCGCGCGGACTCCCTCTCCCCCGCCGGGGGAGAGGGTGCATGGGCGCCCTGCGCCGGCGTGTTTGCGGTCGATTGCTTCCGGGGGGCTGTGTAGGACGGGGCGACTTTCTCCGGAGCGCCGCCCGGCCGCGCCTCCGGAGCCGCCGCACGCCTGACGAGGACCGCCATGCCCAATGACTGCCGCCGCCCAGAGGAGGTCCGCCGATGGACCTCGTGATCCTCGCCGCCACCATTGCCGCGGCCGGCGCCGTGGCCGGGGTGATCTCGGGGCTGTTGGGCGTCGGCGGCGGGATCATCCTGGTCCCGGCCTTCTTCCATGCCTTCCACGCGCTCGGCTACGAACCGGCGCAGCTGATGCAGATCTGCGTCGCCACCTCGACCGGAACGATCATCTTCACCTCGCTGCGCTCCGTCACCTCGCATGCCAAGCGCGGCGCGGTCGACATCGCGCTGATCCGCGGCTGGGGGCCGTTCATCGCGGCCGGCGCCATCCTCGGGGTCTTCGCCGCCGCGGCGCTGCGCTCGCAGCAGCTGCAGGTCGTGTTCGGTGCGATCGGCGTGACGCTCGGGCTCTACATGCTGCTGGGCCGGCGCAGCTGGCGGATCGCCGAGACGCTGCCGGGGCGCTGGCTGGGCGGGTTCTACGGCGCGCTGATCGGTTTTTTCTCGGCGCTGATGGGGATCGGCGGCGGCTCCTTCACCGTGCCCTTGCTGACCGCCTATTCGGTGCCGCCGCACCGCGCGGTCGGCACCTCGCCGGGCTTCGGCCTGCTGATCTCGATCCCGGCCTTCGGCACCTTCCTGGCCACCGGCTGGGGGATTGCCGACAAGCCGCCCCTGACCATCGGCTATGTCAACCTGCCCTCGGTGCTGCTGATCACCGGCATGACGCTGCTGACCGTGCCCTTCGGCGTGAAACTGGCGCACCGGCTCAGCCCCGAACGGCTGCGGCTGGTTTTCGCACTGACGATCCTCGTTCTTGCGGGCAACATGCTCAGGAAGGGCATCATCGGCTGAGGGACGGGCGGACATGGCGCAGATCGCGGTCATCGGGGCGGGCATGGCGGGGATCGGCGCGGCGCTGGCGCTGCAGGCACGGGGCCGCGACGTCACCGTGATCGACCGGCTCTGGCCGGGCGAGGGCACGAGCCACGGCAATGCCGGGCTGATCCAGGCCGAGGCGGCCGAGCCCTAACCCCGACCGCCAGACCGCCGAAATCCATATCCGCATCATTCGCGGCTGCGCTCGGACCAATGGCGCTTGCCGCTCATTGATGAACCGCTTCAAGGCCCCCGGCACCTCCGGGATCGAACGCGTGGCCTGACCTCAGATGGGGAAAGGGGCATCACGCCCCGACGCAGACTCCTGCAACAATGCCGGGCTCCCGGGGTTTCTCCGCGCTCGCCGCCCGGGGCGCCGCATGTCTGCGCTCACGGGCGGGCGGATCAAGGCAATGTGCGCGGTCCGTGCCGCGGTCCGGAGGGCGATCTTGCCCGCGCCCCGGCAGGACGCATCCAGCTGTGCAGGGGCCGGGCGTTCTCCGGGTCGATCGTCAAGCCGCTGCGGGTGCGGCGTCCCGGAATGGCGTGCCGGTCCGCCGCATCGCGTGACGCATGGCCGCCCGTTGTCCTGCCGGGCGACCGGGCTTGCCCCCGGCGCCACCCGCCTGCTCTGCCCGGCCCCAGCCGTCGCCCGCTACCAGGGCGGCCCCGGGGACCGGGCCTCCAGCTTCGCCTGCACCGAGGAGTGACCCCATGATCCCGTTTGCCGCCCCCGTCGGGGACATCCTCTTCTGCCTGCGCCATGTCGCCCGCGCGCCGGAGCTGGCGCAGTGGGACGACGAGCTGGCCGAAGGCATCCTCGGCCATTTCGCCGCCTTCGCAGAAGGGGTGATCGCGCCGCTCGACGAGCCCGGCGATGCGGAGGGCTGCCGCCTCGAGGACGGACGCGTGCGGATGCCGGACGGGTTCCGCGAAGCCTATGCCCGTCTGGCCGGAGACGGCTGGCAGGGGCTGACCGCACCGGCGGAACATGGCGGGATGGCGGTCGATCCGCTGACGGCCGCGGGGGTCTCCGAAATCTTCTCGGGCGCCTGCCACGCGCTGCAGATGATCTGCAACCTGGTGCCCGGCACGATCTCGACGCTGCGCGCCTACGGCTCGGCGGCGCAGCAGGCGGCCTGGATCCCGCGTCTCGCCTCGGGCGAGCTTCTGGGCACGATGTGCCTGACCGAGCCCGGCGCCGGATCGGACCTGTCGCGCATCCGCACCAAGGCGCGCCGCGAGGGCGGCGGCTGGCGCATCGACGGCGAGAAGATCTTCATCTCGGGCGGCGACCAGGACCTGAGCGGCGGCATCCTGCATCTCGTGCTGGCGCGGACCGGCGCGCCGGAGGACGGGGTCAAGGGGCTGTCGCTGTTCCTCTGCCCCTCTGCGGATGCAGAAGGCCGCAATGCGGTCACGATCACCCGGATCGAGGAGAAGTTGGGGCTGCATGCCTCGCCGACCTGCCAGATGGCCTTCGACGGCGCCCGCGCCGAGCTGGTCGGGCAGGAAGGCGCCGGGCTGATGGCGATGTTCACCATGATGAACCATGCCCGGCTCGACGTGTCGCTGCAGGGCGTCGCCCATGCTTCGCGGGCGGCGCAGGTCGCGGCCGCCTATGCGGCGGAGCGGATGCAGGGGCGCAGGCCCGACGGCAGCCCGGCTGCGCTGGCGGACCATCCCGACGTGCGTCGGATGCTCGACGAACAGCGGGCGCTGGCGCTCGGCGCGCGGGCCATGGCGCTGATCACTTTCGTCGCGATGGAGCGCGGCGACAGCGGCGCGCTGGTCGATTTCCTGACCCCGGTCTCCAAGATATTCTGCACCGAGGCCGGCATCCGCGCCGCCGATCTCGGCATCCAGGTGCTGGGCGGCTACGGCTACCTGACCGAGTACCGGGTCAGCCAGACCTGGCGCGACGCGCGGATCACCTCGATCTACGAGGGCGCCAACGGCATCCATGCGCTGGCCACGGCGACGCGCGGCCTGAAATCCCCGGCAGGCAGCGAGGCCTTCGCCGCTCTGGTGGCCGATCTGGGCGCCGGATCGCCGGAAATCGCCGCGCTTCTGGAGATCTGGCAGGCGCGCAAGGCCGAGGTGCTGGCCTCTGCCGCCCCGGCCGAGCTGGCGCATGGCTTTGCCGCGCTGACCGGCGAGCTGTTCTGGCGCGCCGCGCCGGTCCGCCGCCCCCGCCGCGAAGAGCGGCGCCAGCGTCCCGACCGGCGGAACCAAGTGGTATTGCAGCGCAGAGCGTCCCGGACCGTCGCCCGTCGCCTTGGCGAACTTGAGCCGGGCGGCGTGCAAGCGCCGGGGCAGACCCAGCGCGGTGCCCGGTCCCAGCGCCGTTCTGGCGGGGTCGGACTCGATCCGGTCGAGCATGGCTGCGGCCTCGTCGAAATTGCCTCGGGCGATCAAGGAGGTTGCTGTCTCCAGAAGTCGCTTTAAAGTCGGCGTGTCGGTCATTGTCGGTCCGGATGGGAAGCGTTCGAGAAAATGGCATGCATGCAAGACGAGCTGTATTGCGTCGGCAGCCGGTTGGCCACCCGCTTGGGGGATGCAGGACCATGTCCGGCATAGCCCCCCGCGACATCCTGAGGGTCGAGGACCTCCGCATCGCCTTCCCGCTGATCGGCGGAACGTTCAACGCGGTGGACGGGGCGAGCCTGCGGGTGCAGCCCGGCAAAATCACGGCGCTGGTCGGGGAGTCGGGATCGGGCAAGACGGTCACCAGCCAGGCGGTGCTGGGGCTGCAGCCCGCCATCGCCCGGGTCTCGGGACGCATCCTGTTCAGCGGCACCGACGGCGCGGCGCCGGTCGACCTGCTCCGCCTGCCCAAGGACGGGCGCGCGATCCGCGAGATCCGCGGCGGCCAGATCGGCACGATCTTCCAGGAGCCGATGACCTCCTTTTCGCCGCTGCACACGATCGGCAACCAGATCTCCGAGGCGCTGCGCATCCACCGGCTGCTGCCGCCGAAGCAGGTGCGCGACGACTGCATCGAGATGCTGGGACGCGTCGGCTTCGCCGACCCCGCCAAGGTCTACGGCATGTACCCGTTCGAGCTGTCCGGCGGAATGCGCCAGCGGGCGATGATCGCGATGGCGCTGATCTGCCGGCCGGCGCTGCTGATCGCGGACGAGCCGACCACCGCGCTCGACGTCACGATCCAGGCGCAAATCCTCGCGCTGCTGAAGGAACTGCAGGAGGATCTCGGCATGGCGATCCTGCTGATCACCCACGACTTGGGGATCGTGGCCGGGATCGCCGATGAAGTCTACGTGATGTACCGTGGCGAGATCGTCGAGGCAGGCTCGGTCGGCACGCTCTTCCACGAGCCGCGCCATCCCTACATGAAGGGGCTGCTCGGTGCGGTCCCGAGTTTCGAGCTGCCGCCGGGCGAGCGCCTGCGGCCCTTGCGCGAGATCCCGGTCGGCAATGCCGATGGCCTGCGCAGCCTGATCGCGGGCGGCCGCCCCGCCGCCGCGCCGCTGGCACGGGTGCGGCTCGCGCATTCGGCCGCGACCGTCGAAGAGGCGCTGGCCGCGGTCGGCGCCATGCCGCTGCCGCCCTATATCGCCGCCAAGCGTCCGGCGGACGAGCAGGACCGGACCGACTACCAGACCGTCTTCGCCCGCCATTCCGGCGCCGTCGCCGCGCCGACCGCGTCGCTGCATTTCGACGAGGCGCTGCTGGAAACCATCCGCGCGAAGGGCGTGGAGTTCACCGAGGTGACGCTGCATGTGGGGGCGGGGACGTTCCTGCCGGTGAAGGTCGACGACCCGACCCAGCACCGGATGCATGCCGAATGGGGCGAGGTCAGCGAAACGGCCGCCGCCGAGATCCGTGCGACCAAGGCGGCCGGCGGGCGGGTGATCGCCGTCGGCACCACCGCCCTGAGGCTGATCGAAAGCGCCGCGCGGCAGACCGGCGAGGTGCAGGCCTTCGCCGAGAAGACCGACATCTTCATCTATCCGGGCTTCGAGTTCCGCGCCGCCGACGGGCTGATGACCAATTTCCACCTGCCGAAATCGACGCTGATGATGCTGGTCTCGGCGCTGATGGGGCGCGGGCGGATGATGTCCGCCTATGCGCATGCGGTGGCGGCCGGCTACCGCTTCTTCAGCTATGGCGATGCCTCGCTGCTGCTGCCGTCAACCGGGAAGTAACCATGGCAGGGTAGGCGGGGAGCCGCCGCCCTGCAAAAAATGCGTTGGCCCTGTCGATTTGGCATGGCCTACCGTCACGCCGCACCGGTAGGCCTGTGGCGTGACCCAAACCGGAGAGAGTCGTTCCATGTCCCGCGCCTTCCTTATGTCCTGGCCGCTCTTTCTCGGCATCTTCCTGCTGATGGTCGGCAACGGCTCGCAAGGCACGCTGCTGGGCATCCGCGGCAACCTCGAAGGCTTTTCGACCTTCCACCTGTCGCTGGTCATGTCGGCCTATTTCGCGGGCTTCCTCGGCGGCTCGCAGCTGGCGCCCGAGATGATCCGCCGGGTCGGGCATATCCGGGTCTTCGCGGCGCTGGCCTCCTTCATCTCGGCGATCCTGATCCTCTATCCGACGGTCACCGATCCCTGGGTCTGGATCGCGCTGCGCGTCGCTTTCGGCTTCTGCATGTGCGGCGTCTACGTGACGGCCGAAAGCTGGCTGAATTCCTCCGCGCCGAACAACCTGCGCGGCCAGACCCTCTCGCTCTACATGATCGTGCAGACCTCGGGCGTGGTCGCGGCGCAGGCGCTGCCGATGCTGGGCGATCCGTCGCAATACGTGCTCTTCGTCGTGGTCTCGGTGCTGGTTTCGGTCAGCTTCGCGCCGATCCTGCTGTCGGTGACGCCGACGCCGACCTTCGCCTCGACCAAGCGGATGGGCATCGCCCAGCTCTTCAAGGTCTCGCCGCTCGGCTGCGTCGGCATCATGCTGATGGGCGGGGTCTATTCCTCGACCTTCGGCATGGCCTCGGTCTTCGGCGCGCGGGCCGGGCTGAGCGTGTCGGAGATCTCGCTCTTCATCGCGGCGATCTATGTCGGCGGCCTGGTCTGCCAGTTCCCGATCGGCTGGCTTTCGGACCGGACCGACCGGCGCCTGCTGATCCTTGCCACCGCCGCCGTGGGCGCGGTCGGCGCGGTGGTGCCGTTCTTCTCGCTGAGCTTCCCGGTCCTGCTGGTGGTCGGCGCGGTGATCGGCGGCGTGGCCAATCCGCTCTATGGCCTGCTCGTCGCGCACACGGCCGATTTCCTCGAGGCGGATGACATGGCCTCGGCCTCGGGACAGCTTCTGTTTCTGAATGGTTTCGCCGCCGTGATCGGTCCGGTGATCACCGGCTTTGCCATGGGCTCGATCGGGCCGAACGGATTTTTCCTTTTCCTTCTGGGGCTTTTCGCGGTGCTCGCGCTTTATACCGGCTATCGGATGACCCGCCGTCCGGCGGCCAGCGAAGGCGAGACGGGCGAATATGCGCCGATCCTGCCGACTGCGTCGATGGTCACGATGGAGGCCGTCACCGAGTCCTATATTGACTCGGAAGAAGAGCAGGAGCCCGAAGACGAGGAGCACGCGGCATGACCGCCCGGGATTAACCACCCGCCCCATCGTTGCTTCGGTTTTTCGCTCAATTGACACACACTTTGTAAAGGTGTTGAGGGAACGCCGTCGCAGCGGGGAGAGACACATGACGGGTTACGAGGACGTGCTGGAGTTCTGGATCGGCGAGGTCGGTCCGAAGGGATGGTACATGGGCGGCGCCGAGCTGGACGCGGAGATCCGCGCGCGCTTCGGCGCCACCTGGGAGGCGGCGCAGGCCGAGGGGCATCTGGGCTGGTGCGCCACGCCGCGCGGCATGCTGGCGCTGCTGATCCTGCTCGACCAGTTCCCGCGCAACATGTTCCGCGGCGATGGCCGCGCCTTCGCCACCGACACGCTGGCGCGCAGCCTTGCCAAGAAGGCGATCGAGGCGGGCTGGGACATGCGCCTCCCCGAGCCCGAGCGGCAGTTCTTCTACCTGCCGCTGATGCATTCGGAATGCCTGATGGACCAGGAGCGCTGCATCCGCCTGATGAAGGAGCGGATGCCGGAAAGCGGCGCCGACAACCTGCTGCATGCCCGCGCGCATCGCGAGGTGATCCGCCGCTTCGGCCGCTTCCCCTACCGCAATGACGATCTCGGCCGCCCGACCACCGGCGAGGAGGCGCGCTTCCTCGAGGAGGGCGGCTACCGCAGCGTCGTGCAGGGCATGCGCATCGCCGCCTGAGCCGCGCCGCATGGCGGTTCCGGGGCCGCCATCGGCGGCCCTTTCGCTTTTCATCGCGGCTGATCCGGTATAGGGGAGCGGACCCACGCCAGATCGCAACGGAGGCCGCGATGGCAGAGATCCGCCTGACCAACACCCGCACCCGCAAGCTCGAGATTTTCGAGCCGATCGACCCGTCGAACGTGCGCCTCTATCTCTGTGGCCCGACCGTCTATGACCGCGCCCATCTGGGCAATGCGCGCCCCGTCGTGGTCTTCGACGTGCTGGTGCGCCTGCTGCGCCATGTGTACGGGCCCGGCCATGTCACCTATGTCCGGAACTTCACCGACGTCGACGACAAGATCAACGCCACCGCGCTTCAGCGCAAGGAAGCCGGTGCGCCTGGGACGCTCGAGGACCTGATCCGCGAGCGCACCGAGGAAACCATCGGCTGGTACCATGCCGACATGGACGCGCTCGGCGCCGCCCGCCCGGATCACGAGCCGCGCGCGACCCAGTACATCGCCCAGATGATCGCCATGTGCGAGGACCTGATCGCCCGCGGCCATGCCTATGCCGCCGAGGGGCATGTGCTTTTCGCGGTTGAAAGCTACCAGGAGTACGGCCAGCTCTCGGGCCGCTCGGTCGAGGACATGATCGCCGGCGCCCGCGTCGAGGTCGCGCCCTACAAGCGCAACCCGATGGATTTCGTGCTGTGGAAGCCCTCGACCGACGACCTGCCGGGCTGGGACAGCCCCTGGGGCCGCGGCCGTCCGGGCTGGCATATCGAATGCTCGGCCATGTCGCACGACCTGCTGGGCCCGAGCTTCGACATCCATGGCGGCGGCAACGACCTGATGTTCCCGCATCACGAGAACGAGATCGCCCAGAGCTGCTGCGCGCATCCCGGCTCCGGCTTCGCCAAGGTCTGGCTGCATAACGAGATGCTGCAGGTCGAGGGCAAGAAGATGTCCAAATCCCTGGGCAACTTCTTCACCGTGCGCGATCTTCTCGACCAGGGCATCCCGGGCGAGGTGATCCGCATGGTCTTCCTCGGCACGCATTACCGCAAGCCGATGGACTGGACCGAAGCCAAGCGCGAGGAGGCCGAGAAGACGCTGCGCAAATGGCGCGCGCTGACCGATGGCGTCGCGCCCGGCGAGGCGTCGCCTGCGGTGATCGCGGCGCTTTCGGACGACATCAACACCGCCGGGGCGATTGCCGAATTGCACAAGCTGGCGGCCGCCGGAGATGCCGCAACGCTCAAGGCTTCCGCGGCGATGCTGGGGCTCCTGACCGCGGAACTCGGCGACTGGGCGAAGGCCGCCGATATCGACCTGAGCAGCTATGCCGATGCGCTGGCGACTGCACGGGCGCAGGCGATGGAGACCAAGGATTTCGGCAAGGTCGATGCGCTGAAATCCATGCTGCTGGCGGCGGGCGTCGAGGTCCGCATGTCCAAGGCCGGGGTGGAACTTGCCCCGAAACCCGAATTCGACGCGGCGAAGCTGGAGGCGCTGTGATGAAGGAACGTCTGTATCTCTTCGACACCACGCTGCGCGACGGGCAGCAGACCCATGGCGTGCAGTTTTCCACCGAGGAAAAGATCCGCATCGCCGAAACGCTGGATTCCCTCGGGATCGACTATATCGAGGGCGGCTGGCCGGGCGCCAACCCGACAGACAGCGCGTTCTTCGAGGCGCGCCCCGAGACGCGGGCGACCTTCACCGCCTTCGGCATGACCAAGCGGGCGGGCCGTTCGGCCGAGAATGACGACGTGCTGGCCGCCGTGCTGAATGCGCGCACCCCTGCCGTCTGCCTCGTCGGCAAGAGCCACGATTTCCACGTCACCGAGGCGCTCGGCATCACGCTCGAGGAGAACCTCGAGAACATCGGTGCCTCCTTTGCCCATATCGTGGCGCAGGGGCGCGAGGCGCTTTACGACGCCGAGCATTTCTTCGACGGCTACAAGGCCAATCCGGGCTATGCGCTGGCCTGCCTGCGCGCCGCCTGCGAGGCGGGCGCGCGCTGGATCGTGCTCTGCGACACCAATGGCGGCACGCTCCCGGACGAGATCGGCCGGATCGTGCGCGAGGTGATCGCCGACGGCATCCCGGGCGACCGGCTGGGCATCCATTGCCATGACGACACCGGCAATGCGGTGGCGGGCTCGCTGGCGGCGATCGATGCCGGCGTCCGGCAGGTGCAGGGCACGCTGAACGGGCTGGGCGAACGCTGCGGCAACGCCAACCTCACCACGCTGATCCCGACGCTGGCGCTGAAGGAACCCTATGCCAGCCGTTTCGAGACCGGCGTGACGGCCGAGGCGGTGGCCGGGCTGACCCGCGCCTCGCGGATGCTCGACGACATCCTCAACCGGGTGCCGCTGCGCTCGGCGCCTTACGTCGGCGCCTCGGCCTTCACCCACAAGGCCGGGCTGCATGCCAGCGCGATCCTGAAGAACCCCTCGACCTACGAACACATCCGCCCCTCGCAGGTCGGCAATTCCCGCCTGATCCCGATGTCGAACCAGGCCGGCCAGTCGAACCTGCGCCGCCGCCTGAGCGAGGCCGGGATCGAGGTCGCGCCGGGCGATCCGGCGCTCGGCCGCATCCTCGACCGGGTCAAGGAGAACGAGGCGCAGGGCTATACCTATGACGCCGCGCAGGCGAGCTTCGAGCTGGTCGCCCGCAAGGAGCTTGGCAGCCTCCCCGAATTCTTCGAGGTCAAGCGCTACCGCGTCACGGTCGAGCGCCGCAAGAACAAGCGCGACCGCATGGTCAGCCTGTCCGAGGCCGTCGTCGTGGTGAAGATCGGCGACGAGAAGCACCTGTCGGTCTCGGAAAGCATCGACGCGCAAGGCAGCGACCGCGGCCCGGTCAACGCGCTGTCGAAGGCGCTGATGAAGGATCTGGGCGCCTACCAGCAATATATCGAGGACATGAAGCTCGTCGATTTCAAGGTGCGCATCACCAATGGCGGCACCGAGGCGGTCACGCGCGTCATCATCGACACCGAGGACTCGGCGGGCAACCGCTGGTCGACGGTCGGCGTTTCGCCGAACATCGTCGATGCCTCCTTCGAGGCGCTTCTCGATGCGATCACCTGGAAGCTGATCCGCGACGGAGCCCCCGGCATGGGCACCGTCAGGCGGCCGGTGGCCGATCTGGCATGAGCCTCGACGCCTGCGCCGACCTCGTGCGGCGGGGCGATCCCGACCGCTGGCTGTCGCTCAAGGGCCAGCCCGCCGCCGTGCGGGCACGGCTCATGCCGGTCTATGCGGCGAATATCGAGATCGCGCGCGCGCCCTGGGTCAGCAGCGAGCCCGCCATCGGCCACTTGGCGGCGCCAGGCCCGCTGGTCATCGGCGGCAAGTCGATGGGCGGGCGGGTGGCCAGCCTCGTGGCGGAGGAGTTCTGCCGCGCCGGGCGCGCGGCGGGGCTGCTGTGCCTCGGCTATCCGTTCCATCCGTCCGGCAAGCCCGAACGGCTGCGCACCGCGCATCTCGCGGCGCTCTCTGTTCCGGCGTTGATCTGCCAGGGCACGCGCGACCCGTTCGGCACCCGGGAGGAGGTCGCAGGCTATGCGCTGTCGCCGCAGGTTTCGCTGCACTGGCTCGAGGACGGCGATCACGACCTGAAGCCGCGCAAGCGGATCACCGGCAGGAGCCAGGCGGACCACCTGCAGGATGCTGCGGCGGCGGTGGCCGCCTGGGCGGCAAAGACCGTGCCCGGGGGCTGAGCGGGGAAGACCGCGGCGCCCGGAGCCTGCTATAGCTCTGGAAAGGGCCGCGATTCCCCAGGCAGGCGGCCCGGAGGAGGACCCGGGATGATGCTGCGCCGACTGATTTCCTCGCCGTTGCTGCATTTCTTCGCGATCGGCGGGCTCGTCTTCGCGCTCCATTCCGCGCTGAACCCTGCTGCGGACGGGGCGCAGCGCGCCGATGCAATCACGCTGTCGCCGGAGGCGGCCGGGCAGCTTGCCGCGCAGTTCGCCTCGGTCTGGGGCCGCCCGCCGGATGCGGCGGAGCTGGACGGGCTGATGCGGGACTGGGCCGAGGAGGAGGCGTTGGTGCGCGAGGCCAGCCGCCCGGCCGCCATGCCGGTCCATCCGGCATCCTCCGGCGGCGCGGCAGGCCATCCGGCAATCGCCTCCGGGCAGGCCGCTCCCCGGGCAGACGCCATGCAAGCTGCGCTGCCATCCGCCAGGCAGGCAGCCGTCTGATCCCGCGGGATGTCGGGCGCTGCAAGCATGCCCGTCCGGCCGCCTTGCGGGATGCCCGGCGAAATCCCGGACGAAGGCGCATCCCGCACCACGGCATGTGACCGCCGGGACCGGACGGTCACTCCGGGCACGGCATCTCCCGGTCCGGTTTTCGCAGGGCAAGCCCGCTCCTGCGATGGCGCAGCCGCCGGAGCCCCTCTCCCAGCCCCTCCGCCGGCAGGCGGCGGCCGGGCTTCCATGACGGCAAGCGCCCGCGCCGCCACGGATATCCTTGCCGTTTCCCCGCGGCTGCGGCAAGGACGCCGCATGCGCATCCTGCTTGTCGAAGACCACGCGGAGCTGGCCGCCACCATCACGCAACGCCTGCGCGCCGAAGGTCACGCCGTGGATCTCGAGGCCGACGGCGCGGCGGCCGAGCGGCTGCTGCGGCATTCGCAGTTCGACCTCGTGATCCTGGACGTCAACCTTCCCGGCCGCAGCGGCTTCGACGTGCTCTCCGAGCTGCGCCTGCGCGGCGACGAGACCCCGGTGCTGATCCTGACCGCGCGCAGCCGGATCGAGGACCGCGTGACCGGGCTCGATGCCGGGGCGGACGACTTCATGGTCAAGCCGTTCGACCTGCGCGAGCTGGCGGCGCGCTGCCGGATGCTCGGGCGGAGAGAGAGCGGACGGGGGCACGGCAACGATGCCATAATGGCCGGGGCCGGTCCGTTTCCGGTGCAGGCCATCGCCGCGGTGACCCGCTCGATGGCAGGACCGCAGACACCTGCCGCCGCCGCCCGGTTTCCCGGCCAGCTTGCGGACATGGTCGGGCCGGTGCGGGATCGCATCCCGGCGGCGGGCTCCACCGCCCCGCTGCAGCGGCCACGCAGATCGCCGCCTTGCGGTCATCCAGCCCGATGAAGATGCCATGCTGCATCCGGTCTCTCCCCCATTCCCGAAGCTCGGCACGGGACCACGCGGCGCAACCTTCGAACCGAGAATGCCGCGGCAGAGACGCCGACCCAGTCGCTTGCTCTGCGATCATGGCGGCCAAGCTCGAAACCGGACCACCCGATCGGGGCAGGCCGCTCTGGCTTCGTCATGCAAGGCCATCGATCCGAGCGACCCACGCCGTGAATCCCGGCAGCTGGCGAGTTTTGAAACAATGCTCCTCGGCCACTGCTTCCGCCACCGCAGAGGGGCCGATCCCCGCGCCGGGGATCAGCGTCAGGACGCCCTGCCGCGCCCAGAGGCCGTAGGGCACCCGGTCGGCCTCGGCCTTCTCGGCGATGCCCTGCTCGGGCAGGAAGAAGCGTGGCAGCACGTCGAGCCGCCCGTCCTCGCGCGGGAAGACCAACACGAAGGCGGTCAGGTCGCGCGACTGCGACAGGTCGAGCCCGCCCCAGGCCTTGCGCCCGGCGAGGGCGGCGAAGTCCACCGGCGCCGCGTTGCGGTCCCATTCGGCCTTGGCGAGGAAGCGCACATGCGCATCCACCCGCTGGTTCAGGATCAGGTTGCGGAAGCCCTGCTCGGCCGCGGGCATCCGCTGCGCCTGGGCCGCCTGCCGCGCCACGTCCTCCAGGCTGCGGAAGTCGCCGAGCGCCGGGTTCGCCTTGCGCCAGGTTTCCTCCGCCCAGGGGTCGTCATCCGCCCCGGCGCCGCAGAAGGTCAGGTGGAAGCTCGGACCCGAAACCTCGCCCGCGGCCACCTTCTGGCCGCAGTCGATCAGCTCGGACATGTCCGCGTGATCGCTGGCCGCCTGGGTCGAGATCACGACCAGCAGCGGGTTGTCCCGCGCGCCCATGGCCGTGTCCAGCGCCTCGCAGAGATCGCGCTTGGGCGCCGTCCCCAGCTCGTAATAGACGGTGAAGGACGGCGAGAGCCCCTGCTTGGTCCAGGCATCCGCCGAGAGCGCCGCGAAGACAGAGCCGCGGCCCTGGCCGCTCATCACCTCGATCCGCTTGGAGAAGCGCACCACGTTCGCACGCGCCTCCAGCTCCGGATGCTCTTCCAGGATCGCCACCATCTCGGCGAAGGTCTTGCCCGACTGTGCCTTGTCGTTGGCCGCGGCATGGACCTCGCCGCGCGGCTCGGCCTCCGGCCCCATCAGGTGGCAGAGGGCGAGACCGGCGACGAGCTGCGTCTTGCCGTTCTTCCGCGCCATCGAGAGCACCGCCGTGCGCACCGGACGGCGGCCGTCGGCATTCCCGGCATGGACCGCCTCCAGGACGTCCCGCTGCCAGCGAGCCCTGGGTGATCGGCAGATCCTCCGGGAAGGCGATCACCCGCTCGACCCGAGACAGGCCCGGCGCCTCCCAGGGCAGAGAGGCGCAGCGGCGGACGATCATCCCGCGGATTGCGGCGCAGTTGCTGGGCGGCAACGTCCAGGGCATGTCCCAAGCTTCGGCATCGCCGCTGCCATGGATCGGCGCGAAGGCATGGACAGGCTGCAGGCCGCGCTTTTCGGTCTTGGTACTGTACGGGAAGGGCCGGGTTCGACATCTTTTTCGATCAGTGCCGGACCCTTTTCGGCCTATGCCTCAGGGGACGAAAGTTCGGTCGCGGACCCTTTTCCGTCCGCCTGCCTGCGGGCGGATTGGGAGTTGCGGGACGGCACGACCTTGCCCGGCACGCGCAACGTGCAGCGGGTCAGGTTGCCCCGCCTGCGTTCCGCGGAGCGCCCCGGCCAGTTGCTGTCCGCCAGCGCCTCGAGCGCGTTTCACGGCCGAGAGCGGCGCGCCGGCGAACTCGGCAATGATGCTGACAGCCGGGCAGAGCTTGCCGGTCTTGGTGTCGGCAAACTGCATGACCAGCGCCGTGGCGACGACCTTGGAGAGCGTCGGCAGTTCGGAGCATGTCGCTCGCCTTGAGCAGTCGAACCGGGTCACGGAAGCCGCTTTCATCGCGCGCCCCTGCCGCCGCTGGCACCGAAAGGCAGCAATGCCAAGCTGTCTGCCCCGGCCGCGCCCGCCAGCGCGCCGGGGGGGCTGTCTTGCTGTCGCCGTCTCCTGGCCTTTGGCCGCGTTTCCAACATCGCGGCGAACCAAGTCATTCAAGCTAATGCTTTGTTTCAGGGTTTCCTTGCGCAGTCCTCCGCGCTTGGCGGGAAAGGCCGGTTCTGCCCGGAGGGGGAAGCTGATAGACCTGCCGGGGATCTGTGCAGCCAGGAGGGCGGGGATGAAGATCGCGGTACTGGACGATTACGCGGGCGTGGCCGGGGGCATGGCCGATTGGGCACAGCTCGGTGCGGAGGTGACCTTCTTCCGCGAACCGCTTGCCGATCCGGCAGATGCGCTGCGCCGGTTCGAGGTGGTCTGCCTGATGCGCGAACGCACGCCCTTTCCCGCCGCGCTGATCGACGCGCTGCCGGAGCTGCGGCTGATCGTGACCACCGGGCCGCGCAACCTGTCGATCGACGTCGCCGCCGCGCGGGCCCGCGGCATCGAGGTCTGCGGCACGCGCTCGCGCAAGACCACCACCTCGGAGCTGATCGCTCTCGCCCGAGAGCAGCGCCTCGGCGCCGGCGTAATCGCCCGACACCGCCAGCGCCAGCGCCTTGTGATAGAGCACGACGCCGCGCAGCATCGGCGCCTGGGCGGCGGCGTCGAACACCGCCATCGACGCCTCGGCATCGCCCGCGCCCAGCTCGGCCCAGCCCAGGACCAGCTGGTCGAGGAAGCCGTCGAGCAGATCGCCCAGCGTGAAATCGGCCTTCAGCGCATCGCGCAGCGCCGCGTAGTCGCCTTCCTCCATCCAGTCGGTCAACTGGACGATGTCCATCAGGCTGGCCTGGAGGCCGGCGCCCTGCATCCGGCGCATGATCGAGGTGGCGCTGTCGAAATTGCCCAGGTTGACCTGCGCGGTCAGCGCCAGCTCCATCAGCGCCGGATTCTGCGCGTCCAGCGCCAGCGCGCGGGTGAAGTATTCGGCCGCGCGGGCATGGTCGGCTTCCATGCCGGCCACCCGCCCCGCCAGATAGGTTCCGGCATTTCCGCCCATCGAGGCGGCAGGCGCCAGCCCGAGACAGAGGGCGGCGGCGAGGAGGCGGGATTTGTTTCGGAACACCAGTGAATGTCTCCGTCTGGACGTGTTGGTCCGACCCTAGAGCCCGCCGCCCCGCGTGTCCATCCGCGCAGCCGGGCCCCGGGCCGGAGCAGGATCAGATCGCGCGATCGTCATAGGAATGGGTGCCGCAAAGCGCCGTCACATGGTCGACATAGCTCCGCACCCAGTCCGGAAATGCCAGATCCTTGACCATGGTGAGATTGCGCAGCACCGGGTAGACCAGCACGTCGCCCATGCGCAGCCGGTCGCCGGGAAGCCCCATCTCGGGCATCGCCGCCAGCGCGGCCTCGACCTCGGCCTTGTGCGCCGCGGTTTCCTCCAGCGCTTCGCCGAAGCTGATGCCGATCGCGCCGGACTTGCGTTCGGTATAGTAGTCGACCGCCGATGGCGTGGCGAATTCGGGCAGGCCGATCTTCACGCTGCGCGGGAACAGCAGGCAGTTCATCGCGCGGTTCACCGAAGACAGCGCCTCGACCTGCGGCGCCACCTCGTCCCAAGGATCGAGCTGCGGCGCACCGGTGTCGACGCCATCGAGTTCCGCCACGATATCAAGGCTTTCGCCCATCGCCTTGCCATCTTCGAATTGCAGGATCGGGACCATCTTGGCGCCGATCAAGTCGTAATGCGCCCGCTCGTCGTCATTGAGCAGATAGACCTTTTCATGCGGCACGTTGCGCCAGCTCGCCACCATGTCGGCGCGGACGCAGAACGGGCAATGGTCATATTGGTAGAGTTTCATCGTTACGCTCCCCGGCTTGCGCCGGCTGTTACCGGATTCCGGCCGCGAAGCTGGCCTGTCCAGCGCCAGAACGCAACCCGCCCCGTCGCGGTTCCGCAAGCCGCGACCGTGCCGGGCGCAAGTACTGACAAGTTGCCTAAAATTATCAGCAACTTGGCGACACGACGATTTAAATTTGCGCTACTTTGCCGGCGAGGCGCGACTCGGGCAACGGGGGAGACAGACCGGTGAAAATCAATTCCGACACCAGTTCCTTCGCCCTTGCGAAGGCCTTGATGACGGCACAGCAGTTCCGCGCCGAGAAGGCGGCGAACAACGAGGCGGCGACGCAGATGCGGCGCGAATCGGAGCGCGTGGCCATCCTGTCGATCCAGCGCGCCTCGGCCGAGGAATTCTTCCTCAAGACGCAGGCCTACATGAAGGCCGCCAAGGCCGCGGCCGAATTCGGCAAGTGATCCGGGCGCCCGCCGCGCCTTGGGACGCCGGGGCCCGCTCCGCCGGGATCGCCGGGCATCCCGCCTTCCGGCGGCGACCGGTCCCATGCAGCGCCCCGCGCCCGCTCCGCCCCCGGAGGCAAGGGCTTCCCAGCCTCCCGGAAACGGAAAAGGTGCCTCCCGGCCGGGAGGCACCTTCGAAACTCCGCCAAGGGCCGCGCAAAGGCGGCCGCCGGTCACATGTTCGGGTAGTTCGGGCCGTCGCCGCCCTGGGGCGTGGTCCAGGTGATGTTCTGGCTCGGGTCCTTGATGTCGCAGGTCTTGCAGTGGACGCAGTTCTGGAAGTTCACCTGGAACTTCGTCTCCGCGCCCTCGCCGACGAATTCGTAGACCCCGGCCGGGCAGTAGCGTGCCGACGGGCCGGCATATTGCGGCAGGTTCACACGCACCGGCAGGTCCGGATCGGCCAGGCGCAGATGCGCGGGCTGGCTTTCCTCGTGGTTGGTGAAGGAGAAGGCCACGTTGGTCAGCCGGTCGAAGCTCAGCACGCCGTCGGGCTTCGGATAGTCGATCGGCTTGTGGTCCGCCGCCTTGCCGGTCGCCGCCGCGTCGGTCTTGCCGTGGCGCAGCGTGCCGAGGAGCGAGAAGCCCCAGGTGTTGGTCCACATGTCCATGCCGCCCAGTCCGCCCCGCCCCCGAGCCCGGCGGTCGCCAGGACCGGCAGCCGCGCGGGAGCATCGCGGTCGCGCAGCCCCGCCTCCAGCAGGTCCCAGGCCTGAGCGCAGAGACCGGAAAGCTCAGTCATAGCCGGTCATCTCCAGGTATCCGATGCCGCTGCGGCTGCCCGAGACCCGCACCGGGCCTTCCCAATAGGCGATGCCGGTGCCCATCCAGGCCTGCGGATTGACCGGCTCGGTGACGATCTCCAGCCCGCGCGACGGGATGCGGATCCGCCAGGACGTCGGCAGGCGCCGCGCGCCGATCCGGGTCCAGCCGAGCGGCTCCAGCGCAATCCGGCCGTCGGGGATGCTCTCGCTGCGCCCGTCCGCGCCGATCCAGGTGCCGGGCACATAGCCCGAGCCGCTGTCGCGCAGCCGGTAGACCATCAGCTTGTCGCCGCCGTCGAGATGCAGCGAAAACCAGTCCCAGCCGGTCTGGTCTTCATCGAGCGGCTGCGACGACCATTCGCGGTCGAGCCAGGCCTGCCCCGTCACCTCTTCGGCGCCCTCCGGCCAGCCGAGCCGCCCGGCGACGCGGTAGCCGGGCTGCGAGTAGTAGTAGCTCGCCTGCCCGCGCTCGTGCTTGACCGAATAGCCGCCATCGCCATGGAAGACGAGCGGGCCGTCCGCGGCAAGCTCCAGATCGTAGGACCAGCCCTCGCCCGCCGCCGTCAGGCCCAGCCGACCGAGCGCATCGGCACCGGGACGGCCGGCCATCTGCCAGTCGTCGATCCAGGCCTCGAAGGGCTCCGCCGTCGCGCCCGCCTCCCGCCCGCCAGCGTCGCCCCGAGCCCCGAAGCCGCCCGCGCATCGCCGTGGTTCAGCACCACGAAGACCTGCGCCACGAGGTTCTGCGCGCGGCTGAGGCCCGCGAGCAGGAAGAAGGTCGAGCAGGCCGGAAAGATCAGCGCATCGGCGGCCTTGAGATAGCCGAAAGCGGCCAGCACCGGCGCCGCAAGCGACACCAGCCGCGCCAGCCCCGCCAGAAGCGCGATCACCCGGCGGCCGTAATGGCTTTCCTCAGGGGCCGCCTCGTCCTCGGCCGGTGCCGGGGGCAGGATGTTGCGCCCGCGGTAGAACCCGGCGATCCGGTGCAGCGCGGCGGAGGCCAGGACGATGAAGATGAAGCCCAGATAGGCTTGCGACGTCTCGGAATAGCCGAGATCTTCGGTGGCCTGGCTCATCCCGGCAAAGAGCGACATCACCAGCACCAGGCCGGTCGAGGTCCGCCGCGCCGGGCCGGTGAGCCGCTCGGGGAGAATGCCGCCGGCAGCGGCCTGCTCCGAGCGCGCGCGCGGATAGATGCGCAGCACCAGCCAGGTGCCGAGGATCAGCGTCATCGCGAAGGTCGAGATGCCCGAGAGCAGCGACGAGCCGGTGGTGCCGAGGATCCCCGACATGCCGATGCCGGTCAGCGCCGCCACCAGGCCCAGCACCGGCAGCAGGAGCTGCAGCGCGACCCCCGCGGTCTCGGCCGCCAGCTTGGCCAGGCGGTTGCCGAGGAACTGGCTGAATTCCAGCAGCGCCTCGGTCCAGCGGCCCGACCGCCAGAGCAGCAGGAAGCCCGCCGCCGCGATCACGAGGCCAGAGGGCAGCGAGGACAGCCGGGCACCGCGGATTTCGGCGGAGCTGTAGAGTTCGGCGATCTCCTGGGGCACCGCGGCCGCCGTCCCGGCCCGCTGGTGGCGCAACGGGCAGGAGCGGGCGCCGCAGCCGCATTGGCTGGACACGCTGGCCGATCCGCCCCGCGGCGGTCCGGTCCGCGCCGAGATCCGCGCCATGGCGACGATGCTCTGGCAGGACCGCGCGCGCCTGCGCGCCTGAATTTTCCGGCGCCGGATCCGCCGGATTTCGCCAAAACCGCACAAATTGAAGGCATCCGTGGCGCGTTCGGATCTTTAATTGAGAATAAGTCGCAATTGCGTTGACGGAATTGAGAACCGTTCTCATATTCCCGATGCAACCCGAATACGCTCTGGGAGGAGCACCGCATGTCCCTGTCCCGTCGGCGCCTGCTAGCCGGAACCGCCGCCTTCGCCGCCTGTGCCGGACCGCTGCGCGCGGCCGCGCCGCTCCAGGCCGTGGCAAGCACCGGCATGATTGCAGATATCGCGCAGCGCCTCGGCGGCGGCACGATGGAGGTCCGGGCGCTGATGGGGGCGGGGGTCGATCCGCACAGCTACCGCCAGACCCGCAGCGACATCGTCGCCATGACCCGTGCCGGCATTGTCCTGGCCAACGGTCTCTACCTCGAGGCCCAGATGGAGGAATTCCTCGACGACCTGTCGCGCCGCGTGCCGGTGGCGCGGGTCGCCGAAGTGCTGCCGCGCGACCTTCTGATGCCCTATGGCGACCATGCCGACCGGTTCGATCCGCATGTCTGGATGGATCCGGAGCTCTGGGCAATGGTGGCCGAGGGCATGGCGGCAACCTTGGCCGCGGCACATCCGGACGCCGCCGAGGCGATCGGCGCCAATGCGGGCGCGGTGGCCGGGGACCTCGCGCGGCTGTCGGACTATGCCGCGGGCGTGCTGGGCTCGGTCCCCGGAGAATCGCGGGTGCTGGTCACCGCCCATGACGCCTTCGGCTATCTCGGCCGCGCCTTCGGCATGGAGGTCGTCGGCATCCAGGGGATCTCCACCGAGTCCGAGGCCGGGCTGAACCGCATCTCCGAACTGGTGGACCTGCTGGCCGAGCGCCGCATCCGCGCGGTCTTCGTCGAATCCTCGGTCTCCGACCGCAACATCCGCGCCCTGGTCGAGGGCGCCGCCGCGCGCGGCCACGAGGTCGCGGTGGGCGGCGAGCTGTTCTCCGACGCGATGGGGACGCCCGGCAGCTACGAGGGCACCTATCTGGGCATGATCGACCACAATGTCACCACCATCGCCCGCGCGCTCGGCGGCACCGCGCCGGAACGCGGCATGGACGGCAGGCTCGGGGGAGCAAGCTGATGATCGCCAAGCTCCGCCTCGCCGCCCGCAAGGGGCTGCGCACAGGTCCGGCACCGGTGACCGATTTTCCGATGGCCGTGCGCGGCCTGACCGTCAGCTATGGCGGCAAGCCGGCCGTCTTCTCGGTCGATGCGGCCTTCCATGCCGGGTCGATGACCGCGATCATCGGACCGAACGGGGCGGGCAAGTCGACCTTCCTCAAGGCCGCGCTCGGCATCGTGCCCGCGGTCTCGGGCAGCGTCACCGCCTATGGCCGCCCGCTGGCCGCGGCCCGCGCCCGCATTGCCTATGTGCCGCAGCGGGCCTCGGTCGACTGGGACTTCCCGGCGCGGGTACTCGACGTGGTGTTGATGGGGCTCTACCGCAAGCTGGGCCTGCTGCGCCCGGTGAGCCGCGCCGACCGCGCCTTCGCGATGGACTGCCTCGCCCGCGTCGGCATGGAGGGCTTCGCGGACCGCCAGATCGGCCAGCTCTCGGGCGGCCAGCAGCAGCGGGTCTTCCTCGCCCGGGCGCTGGCGCAGAAAGCCGATCTCTACCTGCTCGACGAACCCTTCGCGGGCGTCGATGCCGCGACCGAGCGGGCGATCATCGAGGTGCTGAAAGGGCTGAAGGCCGAGGGCCGCACCGTCGTCGCCGTGCATCACGACCTGGCCACGGTGGCGGATTACTTCGACCGGGTGCTTCTCTTGAATGTGCGCCGCATCGCCGAGGGCACGCTGGACGAGGCCTTCACCGCCGAGACGCTGCAGGCGGCCTATGGCGGGCGGCTGGCCATGGCGCATCTCGACCGGCTTGCCGCGGTCTGAAATGCTTGGGCTCGGCTACAACACCGCCCTGGTCACCTCCGGCGCGACGCTCCTGGGCATTTCCGCCGGCGTCACCGGCACGTTCCTCTACCTGCGCAAGCGCGCACTCGTGTCCGACGCGATCAGCCATGCGACCCTGCCGGGGATCGGGGTGGCCTTCATCGCAATGGTCTGGCTCGGCGGCGACGGCCGGAACCTGGCCGGCCTGCTGGCGGGATCTGCCGTCTCGGCCTGGATCGGGCTGCTTGCCGTGCAGTGGCTGACCCGGCGCACGCGGCTGGCCGAGGATGCCGCGATCGGCGCTGTGCTGTCGGTGTTCTTCGGCTTCGGCGTGGTGCTCCTGACCGTGATCCAGACGATGGAAGCCGGGCGGCAGGCCGGGCTCGACAGCCTCCTGCTCGGCTCCACCGCGGGGATGCTCAGGGGCGACGCGCTGCTGATCGCGGCAGGAGGCGCGCTGACCTTGGCGCTGGTCGCGGTGCTGCGCCGTCCGATGGAAATGGTCGCCTTCGACGAGGGCCATGCCGCGGCGATGGGGCTGAATGTCGGCCGGTCGATCTGGCGACCATGGCGCTGGTTCTGGCGGTAACCGTCGTCGGGCTGAAGATCGTCGGGCTGATCCTGATCGTGGCACTGCTGATCATCCCGCCGGTCGCGGCGCGGTTCTGGTCGGACCGCACCGGCCATGTGGCGCTGATCGCCGGGGCGTTCGGCGGGCTCGCGGGGCTTTCGGGCGCGCTGGTCTCGGCCTCGCCGGAAAGATCGCCGCCGATCTCCGCACCGGAGAGCGGTCCCGGCACCGCCATGATCCGCGCGTCGCCGCCGCGGAACCATCCGGCCCGGGCGGCGAGCTGCACCCAGGCCGGTGAGGTGGTAAAGCACGGCAGCCAAGCCGTGACTGGCTGCCCCGGATGGCCAGGGCCGAATTCCGCGGTGGCCGAGCGCAGGCAGAAGGCCGAGCGCGACGCCGAAGGCGAGCCCGGTCAGGAGCCCCGGCAGGGCCGCGGCGCGGCTGTCGCCGATCAGGTCAAGGAGACCCGATCTGTCCATTGCCTCGCTTGCCCCGAGCCACGACATTCACATGGGCGCATGCCAAGCCGCCGCCATCGGCGCACCGCGCGGGACTGTCTTCAGGCGGGGGTGGCAGGGCAAGGCTTGCTGCGGGATGTGCGCCTGTCCCGGGGCTCTGCCGGACACTGGGGCGGCGAGGGGAGTTGGCAGGATGTTACAGGACTTCGGCTGTCCTCCGGGCGCTGCGAGGCAGGGTGCCTCTGGGATGCCGTGGACAAGGGCCATGCCGGATCGCGGCGGCGTCCCGGGTCCGGTGCCGGTCCAGCCTGTCGCCGGCGAATGAGGGGCACAGGCTGTGTCTCACTAAATGGACAGATGATTCACCATTTGACACGGAGGCATTGCGTCGGCATGGTCCGGCCAAAGGGAGGCCGCATGGAACCGGAGCTGGGCGAAAAGACGGGCGCGGGCGCCGCCAAGGGAACGCAGACGCTGCTGCGCGGGCTCGAGATCCTGCGGCTGGTCTCCGAAGGCACCTGCGATGCCGGGGGCATCGGCCGGGCGCTCGGCGTGCCGCGCAGCACGGCGCACCGGCTGCTGGCCGGGCTGGTCTCCGCAGGCTATCTGCACCACCTGCCGAGCGTCCGGCCCAAGGAGGACGGCAGGCCGCCGGCGGACGTCGATCCCGGCGATCCCGTCGATCCCGTCGATCCTCCGGCACAGGATGCCGCCCCGCAAGACCCGTCCCCGCAGCCCGATCCGGAACCCCGGCCGATGTCCCGCGCCGCCAGCCGCAGCCGAAATGCCGAAGTGAACTTCAAGGGCGAGAAGCGCTCGAACGCGACGCATGCCTCGACCACCGACCCGGACGCGCGGCTCTACCGGAAATCGCCCGGCACCGGCGCGATGCTGTGCTTCATCGGCCATGCCGTCATGGAGAACCGCAGCGGGCTCGCAGTTCAGGGCGACCTGACCCGGGCCTGTGGCCGTGCCGAACGCCGGACGGCGCTTGACATGATGCATCGCCATTCGCCGGGATCGACCAGACGGCTGACACTAGGGGCCGACAAGGCCTATGACGCTGCCGGGTTCGTGGCTGATTGCAGGCAGGCCTGCATCACCCCGCATGTCGCGCAGAAAGCGCGGGTCTCGGCCATCGACGGACGCACCACGCGCGCGGCCGGGCCCGATCCCTGGGCCGCCGAGATCGACGCCGCGCCGCCCCCGGCCTGCCCCGATCCGGTGGGCGCGCAGAGAAACCGGCAGTAACACCGGAAAAACTTTCCGCCGGGCGGGAACTTTTTCCGCCCTCCGGCATTTTCGGCCTGATAACCTGAGAGAAGACCCTTGCGCAGGGACCTGGAAAGACAGTGACACAGCACGCAGCACCGATCGATGCCGCGGCAGACCCGGCCCAGGGTTTCCGCCACCAGCTGAGGGTCTCGACGCAGGTCCAGCACCAGCGCACCGAAACCGCCTTTGCCGCCTTCACCGAGGCGATGCCGGGCCGCCTGACCTGGTTCCTTGCCGCGCAGCGCGCCGGCTTGGCCGCGCTGCTTGAAAGCTGCGACGCGCCGGATCTGGCCAGCCGCCACATGATCGCCGATCTTCTGCGGCGGCTCGATGCCGATCTGGCCGGGCGCGGCGCACGGCACGAGGGCGTCGCCCCGGCCGGTCCGCTCGATCCGCTGGCGGTCGACTACATCGTGCTCGGCTCGCGGCTCGGCACCGAGGTGATGCGCCGCGCGCTGGCGCAGCGCCTCTCCCCGCAGGAGATGCCGACCTATTTCGCCGCGCCCGATGCCCGCCCGCTATGGAAGGCGCATTGCGCCGAGCTGGAGGAAATCTGGCCCGACAGCGACCGCGCGGGCCAGATCATCGCCGATGCGGAGCTCGGATTCGAGCTGTTCCAGCTGGCCGCCGGGGTCCAGGACACGGTGGCGGAGCGCGCGGCGTGAGCGGGGAACGGGGGGAGTTTCCGGACAGCCAGGCGGTGGACCTGACCAATTGCGACCGCGAGCCGATCCATCTGCTGGGCCGGGTGCAGTCCTATGGCGCGCTGGTGGCGCTGTCCTCGGACTGGATCGTGCAGCACGCCTCGGCCAATCTGGTGGATGTCCTCGGCATCGATGCCGGGGCGGCGCTGGGACGGCCGCTGTCCGAGCTGCTCTCGGCCGAAGGCTTCGCGCGTCTGCGCGGAAACCTGCGCGGCACCGGGCTGCAGGATGCGGCGGTGCGGCTCTTCGGGATCGAGCTGCGCGGCGGCGGCCGCAGCTACGATGTCAGCCTGCACCAGTCGGGCAGCCACCTGATCGCCGAATTCGAGCCGAAGCGCAGCGCGCGCGGCGATCGGGAGCGTCCGGCGCGGCCGGACCCGGCGTCAGACGAACTGCTCGCGCAGCAGCCGCTCCTCCAGCCCGTGGCCGGGATCGAACAGCAGCCGGTGGCGGATGTCGCCGCGGCTGCGGATGTCGACCGAGACCACGTTGCGCACCTGGCGGCTGTCGGCATCGGCCATCACCGGGCGCTTGGCGATCTCCAGCACCTCGAAGCGGACATGCGCCGTCTTCGGCAGGAGCGCCCCGCGCCAGCGCCGCGGCCGGAAGGCCGCCATCGCGGTCAGCGCCAGAACATCCGCCCCTATCGGCAGGATCGGACCGTGGGCTGAATAGTTGTAGGCGGTCGACCCGGCGGGCGTCGCCACCAGCGCGCCGTCGCAGACCAGCTCGTCGAGCCGCTCGCGCCCGTCGATCAGTATCCGCAGCTTGGCCGCCTGCGGACCGGCCCGCAAGAGCGACACCTCGTTGATGGCGAGCCGCCGGTGCTCTTCCCCGGCCTCGTCGATGGCGCGCATCTCCAGCGGGTTGATGACCTCTTCCTCGGCGCGCGACACCCGCTCGATCAGGTTGATCACCGAGAATTCGTTCATCAGGAAACCGACCGTGCCGCGGTTCATGCCGTAGACCGGCAGGCCCATGCCCTCGGTCTCGTGCAGCGTCGTCAGCATGAAGCCGTCTCCGCCGAGCGCGACCACCACATCGGCGCGGTCGATCGGCGTGTTTCCGTAGAAGCGGGACAATTCCTGCAGCGCTGCCTGGGCAACCGGCGAGGTGCTGGCGCGGAACGCGATTTTAAGGTCCTTCGTCACTCGGCACCCCCGGTATCTGCCCTTCCGTCATCGCGCGCGCGACGGCGAAACTCAAGTCCCGGCACCTGCGACAGACCGCATCCGGACGTTTTGCCCGCAGGGGGCTTTGCTCCGGACCGGATCGGAGATAAAGACGCGCATCCCAACCAGCCCGTGCCCGACCGCAGAGGGAGAGACGACCATGAACGCACCGCAACGCGACGAGGGGTTCTTCACCGAGACCCTGGCAGACCGTGACCCCGACCTGTTCGGCGCCATCACCAAGGAGCTGGGCCGCCAGCGCGACGAGATCGAACTGATCGCGTCGGAGAACATCGTCTCCAAGGCGGTGATGGAAGCCCAGGGCTCCATCATGACCAACAAATATGCCGAAGGCTACCCGGGCCGCCGCTACTATGGCGGCTGCCAGTATGTCGACATCGCCGAGAACCTGGCGATCGACCGCGCCAAGGAACTCTTCGGCTGCGACTTCGCCAACGTGCAGCCGAACTCCGGCAGCCAGGCCAACCAGGGCGTGTTCCAGGCGCTGATCCAGCCCGGCGACACCATCCTCGGCATGAGCCTCGACGCGGGCGGCCACCTGACCCACGGCGCCAAGCCGAACCAGTCGGGCAAGTGGTTCAACGCGGTCCAGTACGGCGTCAACCGCCAGACCCAGATGATCGACTATGACGAGGTCGCGGCCCTGGCCAAAGAACACCAGCCGAAGCTGGTGATCGCGGGCGGCTCGGCCATCCCGCGCCAGATCGACTTCGCCAAGATGCGCGAGATCGCCGACAGCGTCGGTGCCTGGCTGATGGTCGACATGGCGCATTTCGCCGGCCTCGTCGCAGGCGGCCAGCACCCGTCGCCCTTCCCCTATGCCGACGTGGCCACCACCACGACGCACAAGACCCTGCGCGGCCCGCGCGGCGGCATGATCCTCACCAACAACGAGGAGATCGCCAAGAAGGTCAACTCGGCGATCTTCCCGGGCATCCAGGGCGGTCCGCTGATGCACGTGATCGCGGCCAAGGCCGTGGCCTTCGGCGAGGCGCTGAAGCCCGGCTTCAAGGACTACGCCGCCCAGGTCGTGGCCAACGCCCAGGCGCTGGCCGACCAGCTGATGAAGGGCGGTCTCGACACCGTCACCAACGGCACCGACACCCATGTCGTTCTCGTCGACCTGCGTCCGAAGGGCGTGAAGGGCAACGCGACCGAGAAGGCGCTCGGCCGCGCGCACATCACCTGCAACAAGAACGGCGTCCCCTTCGATCCGGAGAAGCCGATGGTCACTTCGGGCGTGCGCCTCGGCTCCCCGGCCGGCACCACCCGCGGATTCGGCGAAGCCGAGTTCCGCCTGATCGCCGACCTGATCGTCGAGGTGGTCGACGGGCTTGCCGCGAACGGCGAAGAGGGCAATGGCGAGGTCGAGGCCGCGGTCAAGGCGAAGGTCGCCGATCTCTGCGCGCGCTTCCCGATCTACCAGGAACTCTGATCCGGGCCGCATTGCGGCAGAAAGCGTTCGGACGGGCCCCTACGGGGCCCGTTTTTCTTTGGCGCCACAGCTCCGGCGCAGCGCCGCCCGGTTTCCGCCCCAATTCGAACACCCTTCTAACACATTGGTTTTACTTGTGATTTTTTCCGGCCGGGCGTGAAAATTCAGGTCTTGTTCAGACCCTCGGGTGCATAAGCCTGCTTGTGACGGACACAGAAGGTCGTGGGGGCCGGGTCCGCTCAGCGCAGCATTCAACCGGGTGGTACACATGAACAATCTCTTCGCTTCCATCGAATGGCAGTCGGTCCCCGCAACCTCCGAGGCCGCACCGGCCGTCCTGGTATCCACCGCCGGGATCGACTTCGGCAGTACCGCGGGCCTGGCCCTCGCCGTCGAAGCTCCGGCCGCTCCGGCGATCCTCGGCACCGACCGCAACGACCGCCTCCAGGGCCGCGCCGCGTCCGAGACCATCGAGGCAGGCGACGGCAATGACCGCGTCCATGGCGGCGACGGCGACGACACGATCCTCGGCTCCTGGGGCAACGACACGCTGCTGGGCGGCGACGGCAGCGACTCGCTGCACGGCTCCTGGGGCGAGGACATGATCCGCGGCGGCAACGGCGACGACATCCTGTCGGGCAGCCACGGCGCAGACTGGCTCTCGGGCGACCGCGGCAACGACACCGTCCATGGCGGCTGGGACGACGACCGCCTCTACGGCCGCCTCGGCAACGACCTGCTCGACGGCGGCGGCGAGAACGACCTGATCCAGGGCAACCAGGGCCACGACACCCTGCTGGGCGACACCGGCATGGACACGCTGCGCGGCGGCGGCGGCAATGACGTGCTCGAGGGCGGCGCCGATGCCGACGAGCTCTGGGGCGACCGCGGCCACGACACCATGACCGGCGGCTTCGGCGCCGACACCTTCGTCTTCGCCCGCGCCCCGCAGGGCCATGACGTGATCACCGATTTCAATGCAGACGAGGACGTGCTGCGCATGCATGCCTCGAACCAGGGCTTCGCGCTGGAGATCGTCGGCTTCGACACGGTGCTGAGCTACGGCCCCGACATGCAGAGCAGCCTCACCCTGGAATGGGTGCATCTGAGCGAAGCCGACCTGACCATCGAGTGGTTCTGATCCGCCCCCGGCGGGGCGCCCCCGGGGCGCCCGCCGACGGAGGCCGCCGCCGCGGACCGGGCTGGCGCCCGGCTGGAGAAGATGGCCGCGCCGCTGCGCGCGCGCGCGATCGAGGTCCGCACGGCCGTGCTGAGCGGCCCGCCGGTGGAGGAGATCTCCCGCCATGTCATGGGACAGGACTACGACCTGGTGCTCAAGGGCGCGCAGCGGCCGCGCTCGGGCGCCTTCCTCGGCGATCCCGACATCCAGCTCCTGCGCAGCTGTCCGGCGCCGGTCTGGATCCTGAACGTCGCCGCCGGGGCGCGGGCCCGCCGCATCCTCGCCGCCGTCGATCCCGATCCCGACAATCCCGAGCGCGACGCGCTCAACCGCGAGATCATGGAACAGGCCACGTCTCTGGCGGTCCGCGACGGCGCCTGGCTCGACGTGATGAATGTCTGGCAGCTGCCCGAAGAGCACACGCTGCGCCGCGCCCGCGCCTGCGTCCCGGAAGACGAGATCGAGGCGCTGCTGCGGAGCACCGAGCAGCGCAGCAACTGGCGGCTCCAGCAGCTCGCCGCGGAATTCAGCGGCCGCTGCAGCATGATGCGGGTGATCCACCTGAAGGGAAAACCCTGCGAGACGATCCTCGAACATGTGGAGACCGACGGCATCGACACGATCGTGATGGGCACCTGCGCGCGCACCGGCGTTGCCGGCTTCCTTCTGGGCAACACCGCCGAGACCGTGGTCAAGCAGGTGCCCTGCTCGGTGCTGACCGTGAAATCCGGGAACTTCGTCCCGCCTGCCGCCGTTCACGGCGACATGGAGTGCCAGTCCGACAGATGATGAACGAGTCCAATGACGCGCGCCGGTCCGGCAACGGCGCGGCCGGCATCCTGCCGGTGCTGTTCGCCGCCGCGCTCTTCGCGTGGTTCTGTTCCTTCCTCCCCGCCGTCTCGGGCGGCGCCGTGCTGCGCGCCGAATTCGGCTGGGTGCCGAGCCAGGGCATCGCGATGGCCTTCCTGCTCGACGGGCTGTCGCTGACCTTCGCGCTGCTGATCAGCGGGATCGGCACGCTGGTGCTGCTCTATTCGGACAGCTACCTCGCCGGGCATCCGCAATACGGCCGCTTCGCGCTCTACCTCACCGCCTTCATGCTGGCGATGCTGGGGCTGGTGCTGGCCGACGACCTGATCGGGCTCTTCGTCTTCTGGGAGCTGACGACCTTCACCTCCTACCTGCTGATCGGCTTCTCGCATGAAAGCGCGAAGAGCCGCCGCAACGCGCTTCAGGCACTGTTCGTCACCGGCGCGGGCGGGCTCGCCTTCCTCGCCGGGCTGATCCTGATGGGCATGGCCGCCGGCACGACCAGCATCTCGGGGATCCTCGCCGCGGACGCGCTGCGCGGCCATGCGCTCTACCTGCCGGTCCTTGTGCTGGTCTTCGCCGGCGCGCTGACCAAATCGGCGCAGGTGCCGTTCCACTTCTGGCTGCCGAACGCCATGGCGGCACCGACCCCGGTCTCGGCCTTCCTGCATTCGGCGACCATGGTGAAGGCGGGGATCTACATCCTCGCGCGGCTGCATCCGGCGCTGTCGGGCACCGGGCCGTGGTTCTGGACGCTGACCATCCTCGGCGCCGCGACGGCGGTCTTCGCCAGCCTGCAGGCGCTGCGCCAGAGCGACCTGAAACAGGTCCTGGCCTGGACCACGCTGATGGCGCTCGGCACGCTGACGCTGTTTCTGGCGCAGGACAGCCGCTATGCGCTGACCGGCTTCGCGACCTTCCTCGTGGTGCATTCCCTCTACAAGGCGTCGCTGTTCCTCGCCGTCGGCAATGTCGACAAGGCCACCGGCACGCGCGAGAGCGCCCGGCTCGGCTCTCTGGCGCGGGCGATGCCGGCGACCGCCGCCGCCGCCGCGCTGCAATTGCTTATCGATTTTGACGTCGAACTTGGGCTGATAGCGTTCAGGACAGCCGTGAATGGTCGCACGCTCTCGACGTCCACCTGCTTCAGGTCGTTGCGAGGTATGCGCAGGCAGAGCCCCATATGAAACGTAATCGCAAGATCCAGGTTCGGGAACTGCTCCTGCGAGTAGAGGTTCGTCGGGTTCGTAATTACCCACCACCGGCCATCGCTCGCGTGTATGTCCCAGACCGAATGTGTATGCCCGATAACAGACTCGGCGTAGACTTTTTGTGCAAACCTGACTTCTGTGCCTTCCGGTGACTGCCCGAGAAAGTAGTCGATTACTTCTTGCTTTTCTTCGTCTGTATATTTCAGCATTCGGTTTCTCCGCTATGGGCATATGATACCGCTCTGGATTTCGAGGAGGTAGAGGGACAGGTCAAAGACGGAATGACTTGCGAGTTCCTTTTGTAGTATGGCTCGGGGCGATCCTGCCGCGCCGCGGCATACTGCACGCCCAAGTGAGCAGGGGTTGCCCGGCAAAGACAGCCCTGTGCAGCCGTTCAAGCCTGACGCGAGAGACGACAGGTTCCTGGCAACAGCCTCCCTTCACTCCACCTTTCAGCAAGTAGACACAGCCGTATTTTCGCTATCCGGCCATCTCTGCCGAACGCGCAACCTTAGAGAATGACTTTTCGAGAAACGGCTCTTGACCGGTTTGTGCGGTGCACTTTCGTCCCTTCCGTATCATGGCCGAAACCCGAAGCCGATGAGAAGGAATAAAAACCTCATGCGCAAGAAGCTTCTATTGGTAGATGTCATCCTCGATCTCGTTAAGCACCTTCAGGGTGGCGCCACCTAACTCTCCACTCGTGGGGTCGTAGGTAGCCATGATCTCAAATTCTACTACCGCCTCAGTTTCTACGCTTACAACATGATCATTCCAATCGCTCCCCGACATGGTTTCAGAGTGCTCTGAGAAGTACTCCCACTTATCCATGTATCCGTCAAAAAGGCATTCAGAATCACCCCGTATGCGGACCATGTATTGATCTCCGATGAGGGCATAATGCACGTCCAGATTTTCTGGATTTCCATACATCGTAATAGTAACATCATTGCTGAATGGCAGCCCCTCCAGCCCATACATCGTTTTATATGGCAGCTCTTTTCCGATCACTCTTTCGGCAAAATTTTCGACGTCAATATCGAGCTTTGAATCAGTCCAAGGCTTCCATCCATCGAGATGTGGCAGAACATGTCTCTCAAGAAGAGACTGTCGACCTGTAAAGCCCAGAATAGATACCTCATCAGGTAGATCCGACTTCAGTTCTGGATGGAGAACAAACGTTTCTTTCGTCTTCTCATGGGCAAAGTCCGACGTGTTGCTCGTAACGAAAACATGCGGTCCATCGGCTGGATCTACTCCTTCCACTATAGATTTCCATATCAGAAAATCCTTATGACCTTCACCGTTTTCCTTATAGGGTTTTTTGTTGGAGTAACCGCCAATAACTAAGTCCTTTGTCGTTGCGTCAGGATAAGGCAGGACGTCCACCCCTACATCTTCCAGCAACTCCTCAAGAAATGCATTGAAACTATCTGCCTCTTCATCAAACGAAATTTCGGAACTCTCAAGCGTTACAAACCGAGCAACCTGTCGCTCTGCCTTGGTTAGCGAGACCAATGCCGCAGAAAGTCCCTGCTGATAGTTTCCTCGCACTTCATCAAGGACCACTTCAGGCACGGCGATATCAAAACCTGCGAATTTACATGTTCTTAGGAATGCTTGAGCGCCAGCCGGCCTGAAGTATTGAGCATCTATGAAAACATTTGTGTCGAGAAAAATCGTGGGCACGCCTTGCTCCAGTCTAAGCAGAATTACGAATCATGCACGAGGGTTGCACGAGGTGGAAGAAGTCTATCGGTGATGAAACATCCCGGTAACGAACTTATTTTTTTGATTGATACGTTCTTGGCCGCTTTCTGAAAACCTCACATTGCCCCCCAGTTAGCATCGATCCGGATGGGTTCGGAGGCGGAAATCGCTGTGCTTGCGGTAGCTTTTGCGAAATGAGCTCTACAGTGCAGCGTCCACTTTATTGCGCATCCCTGCCGTTCGTCCAGGTCGCAGCGAACGGCAGTTTTCCGCCCATCTTGCCCACGGCAGACTCCGTGCCGTCGCTGGAAGAGTTGGAAGGGACCGTCGACCATTAACGTTTCGGCCCCTGCCGCGCCAGCGTGCGATAGACGGTTGGCCGCGACACAGAGAAGAGCTCGGCCAAGTCCGACACCGAATACTCCCCAGTTGCGTGCATCCGTGTTAACTCCGCCGCCTGCCGGTCGGAGAGCTTTGGCTTCTTGCCCCTCAGCTTCCCTTTGACGCGGGCCACCGCCATGCCCTCGCGGGTGCGAAGCCGGTTTAGGTCGGCTTCGAACTCGGCGAAGGTCGCCAGCACGTTGAAGAACATCCGTCCCACCGGATCGGCCGGGTCGTAGACCGTGCTTCCTAGCGCGAGGCGCACCCCGCGCTCAGCTAGCCCGTCGGCGATGTCGCGCGCGTCCGGCACTGAGCGCGCCAGCCGGTCGAGCTTGGGAACAACCAGCGTGTCGCCCGCGCGCACGGCAGCCAACGCCTGAGCTAGTCCAGGCCGGTCGCGGTTGCGCCCGGTGAGTCCGTGGTCGGTGTAAATGCGATCAGGGGCAACGCCGAGGGATTCCAGGTCCGCACGCTGCGCGGCGAGATCCTGAGCGGCAATAGAACAGCGGGCATAGCCGATGCGAAGGTCTGTCATAGGAAAAATGTAACGTAAGAGGCCCGCTCAGCGATAAACAAATCGTACCAATCTATCGAGACAGTGTTTCCCCAGCAGCAGCGGAGGCCAGATGCGAGTTCAAAACCGTCCGGTAAAGGATCCCCTTACGGACGCGAGTACGCCGATTACCGGGACAGCACGATCATGCCGCGACTGCGGGACGTCTAGCGGAAAGGGCGGGTAGCGGCCGTTCGCTGCGTCCTGGACGAACGGCAGCGATGCGCAGGTCGCGGTCGGCGTGCGAGCTCGCCCTGGATGACCGGTGCATGCCGAAGTCAGCCAATGACACCGGTGCTTTGGGGAGCGGAGGCAGATTTGACAGAGGCCAGGTCAACCAGGCGACAGGCTTTGTCAGTCTTCTTCCAGTCGAGGGCGGGCCACGTTCGCCTGGGCCTTCGGGAGGTTGAAGAGCGCGACGAAGTCTCGGCACAGCGCGGCATCACCGTAAACCTGTACGCCAACGGTCTCTGGCGCCACGTCTCCGTAGAAGACAGCCGCGAGCGGCGGCGCGGCTTGCGCTTTGAAGCGGAGGTCGGGCCGTTCCGCCGCGCCGCGTTCCACCGGCATGGCGCCGTCATCCAATCGTGCGGTGAACTGCGTCGTCCCGATTTCAAAGACTATGACCAGGGTCGTGCCGCGTGCGGCTGCCGTATCCAGCATGGTGCGCAATGACAGCATGAAGGAGACAGGGGAAAGCGGCAGCGTCGGGTCGTGCAATGGCGATGCGGCGGCCCAGCGACCGATCGCCTGCAGGATCGGCTCGGCCGCGTATCCCCACTCGGTCAGGCCATAGAGCTGCGCCGGAGCTGGCTCGGGTGCGGTGGAACGAACGACGACACCATTGGCCTCGAGGCCGGCAAGGCGTTCTGTCAGCACCTTGGCGCTGATCCCAGGCAGATCTGCGCGGATGCCACTGAAACGGCGTGGCCCGAACATGAGTTCCCGCACGATCAGCATCGCCCAGCGTTCGCCGAGAAGTTCAAGCCCGAAGGCAGTGCCGCAGGCATCTGCATACCACCGTCCGTGGGGGGATTTCGCCGACATGGTTACTTTTTGTTTCTTCATAGTTGCTTTTTGTAATCTCGTGCCGCTACGCTGTCCATAATTACGATACGGCAAGGGAGGAATGGCAATGCCGCAAATGATCTTCGTGAACCTGCCGGTCGCGGACCTGAGGCGATCTGTCGAATTTTACGAGGCCATCGGCTTTTCCCTGGACCCGCGGTTCAGCAACGACCAGGCGGCCAGCATGGTCCTGTCGGACACCATTTGCGTGATGCTGCTGACCCATGAGTTCTGGGCAACTTTTACGGATCGTCGCCGCGTCGATCCGACGCAGGAGGCGCAGGTGCTGCTTTGCATCAGCCGTGAAGACAGGGCAGCCGTTGATGCCATTACTGAAGCGGCGGTTTCTGCCGGAGGCATGGCCAACCCATGCCCGGCGCAGGACCACGGCTTCATGTATGGACGCAGTTTTGCGGATCCCGATGGCCATATCTGGGAGCCCATGTGGATGAGCGCCGAGGCCGTCGAGAATGGTCCGGCGGAGGTGTCCAATGCCGGTTGATCCCGAAGCCGCCATCACCATCACCGCCTACGACTGGGTGCCGGACTTTGCCCAAGGACAGGTCCGTGACCTGCGGGTTCGATGGGCACTTGAGGAAACGGGCCAGAACTACGCCGTTCGCTATCTCTCACAAGGGCAACAGAAGGAAGCCGCGCACCGCGCGCTGCAACCGTTCGGCCAGGTTCCGACCTACGAGGAAGGTGATCTCACGCTGTTCGAAAGCGGGGCGATCGTCTGGCATATCGCAGAGCGGTTCCCGGGTCTGCGGCCGACGGAGCCAGCGGGTCAGAGCTTGTCGCTGGAATGGCTGTTTGCCGCGCTGAACACTCTGGAGCCGCCGATCATGGATCGGGCACAGATGACGATTTTTGAAGTGGCCGAGCCCTGGGCCAAGCCGCGACTTCCCGGCGTCGATGAGCGGATCAACGAACGCCTGCAGGAAGCGTCCGATCGCCTCGGCACAGCTGAATGGTTCGGCGGCGGTTTCTCCGCCGGCGACTTGATGATGGTCAGCGTTCTGCGGATCATCGAAGACGAGGGGCTCGTCGAAGCCTTCCCCAACCTCGCCGACTATGTCGCGCGTGCCACCGAACGGCCGGCCTTCCAACAGGCCCTGACCGATCAGCTTGCTGGCTTCACGGGCAATCCGCCGCCCGGCTTCGATGAATGGATGGCGGAGCTTAAAAGGAAATAAGGAGAAATCGCATGACCTATGTAGCCGGATTTCTGACCCCCGTGCCGAACGGGAACAAGCAGGCCTACATCGAAAGTGCCCGCAAGGCTTGGCCGCTCTTCAAGGAATATGGGGCCCTGCAAATCATGGAGACCTGGGGCGACCAGGTCCCCGCGGGCGAGCACACCGATTTCAGGCGGGCCGTCGCGTTGGAAGACGGCGAGACGGTCTGTTTCTCGTGGATGATCTGGCCCGACAAGGAAAGCCACGACAGGTGCGGCGCCAGCATGGCAACCGATCCGCGCTGGCAGGAAATGGACATGCCCTTCGATGGCAAGCGCATGATGTGGGGCAGCTTCACGCCGATCTTCGAAGACACGGCCTGACGCCATGAACCAGACGGCACCAGAGCAGCTGACGATCTGGACCTTCGACTGGGTGCCGGAGGGGCCGCGGGGCTATGTGCGTGACCTGCGGCTTCGCTGGGCCTGCGAAGAGGCCGGGCTGAGCTATCGCGTGGGCTCCGTGCCCTTCGAGGATCGCGGGGCAGAGCATCTTGCCATGCAGCCTTTCGGGCAGGTGCCTTACTTGACGGACGGGGATGTCAGCCTGTTCGAAAGTGGTGCCTGTCTGCTGCACCTCTCGGAGAAGAGCGAAGCGCTCATGCCGCAGGAGAGGATGCTGCGGGCGAAAACCTTGTCCTGGATCCTGTCGGCCCTGAACTCTGTCGAGATGGTCAGCGTGCCCTGGTGGTTCGTCGGACTGTCGTCCCCGCCGGAGAACCCCTTGGAGGGCTGGCTGCGGGCCCGTCTTGCTGTGCTGGAAGACGTCCTGACGGCGCGCGACTGGCTGGTGAATGATCGCTTCACCGCGGCGGATTTGATTCTGGCCGACGTCCTGCGTCCGCCCTGGGTTCGTGGGATCGGCCACTATCCCGCAACCGATGCCTACATCGAGCGGATTTGTGCGCGGCCGGCGTTTGCCAGGGCACATGCGGACCAGATCGCGCATTTCTCCAGGGCCGACGAGACCCGCGAGGCATGAACGGCAGCTTGCCGTTCCCAGGGGAAGACCACAACGCATGGGAGGAGGAAATGATGAACCTGACTTCGACTTCACGCTCCTGCAAGGGGGCCATGCAGGCCTCGGTCCTTGTCGGAGCGATGGCCACGCCCGCGCTGGCGCAGGATACCGAGGGCCGAGCCATGTCCGGGGACCTCGGGATCTATTATCAGGTACACGGCGATCTCGGCTCCGGTACGGTGCCAATTCTCGTGCTCCATGGCGGCATGGGCACCATCGAAGCGGACTTCGGTGCCCTCTTGCCGTCCCTCGCCGCAAGGCGCCCGGTGATCGGGGTGGAACAACAGGGCCATGGGCGGACCGGCGGACGTGACACGCCGGTCACCTTGGCGGCAATGCGCGCAGACACCCTGGCCGTGCTGGACGCGCTCGACGTCGAGCGGGTTCACGTCGTGGGCTTTTCTATGGGCGGCATGCTGGCGCTGGATCTGGGAGTTTTCGCGCCAGAGCGCCTTGCCACGCTGACCGCGATCTCGGCCAGCCAGAACCTCGACGGGATGCATCGGGCCATCGCGGAGATGAACCGGAACCCACAGGCCTCGCCTTCACCGGAGGCGCTGAAGCTGCTGCCGAGCGAAGAGGACTTCGCCCGCATGCGTGCGGGTTTCGCCGACAACCCGGATGGCCCGGAGCAGTTCCAGCGCACCTTTGCGCAGCTGCAGGCCTTCATTGTCACCGACTGGGGCTGGAGTGACGAGGAGCTTGCCACGCTCGCGGTTCCGACCCTGCTCGCCCTCGGCGACACCGACTTCATCCCGGTCGACCATGCTGCGCATATGGCGGCGCTCATAGGGGCACAGCTGGCGGTTCTGCCGGACACCACACATCTCTCGATCACGAGCCGCTCGGACTGGCTGTTGCCCCTTATCGACCACCGGATCACCACGGCCGGAACCGGCGATGCTGCCTTTGACCGTAAATGGGACAGGCCATGACGGAGCGCAAGGCCGCCGTATTCCTCTGGTTCGACACCGAGGCCGAAGCCGCTGCCGAGTTCTATGCGGTAACCTTTCCGGACAGCCATGTGGACCGGATTGTGCGATTGCGGGGCGAGACGCCGAGCGGGCCTGCGGGCAGCGTTCAGGTGGTTGAGATGACGCTGCTGGGCTTGCCCTATGCATTGCTCAATGCCGGTCCGCAAGTGCGGCCCAACGATGCCTACTCGCTCCAGGTCTACACCGACGATCAGGCCGAGACGGACTGAACTGATGCGGTGGATGCCCCATCCAACGGTGCTCTCGGGCGAGAGCGAGGGACCGCTGCCGCTGTCGGGGCGCGGGCTGCGTCTGCGCGCCGAGGTGCAGAGCCAGCTTGGCCACACCGAACAGGCGCTGGCGCTGCTCGCAGAGGCCTATGACGGCGCGGTCGCGCCGCAGATGGCCGATCTGGTCGCCAAGCTCGAGGCCGGGGAGGCGGTGCCGCCGAGCATCTCCAGCGCCCGCGAAGGCATCGCCGAGGCGTTCTACACCATGGCGCAGGTGCTCTATGGCCAGGCGGGCAACAGCCTGTCGCTGGTCTATGCCCAGGCCGCCCGCGACCTGAATCCGGAGAATGTCGACGCGCTGCTGATGGTGGCGAGCATCTTCGACGAGCAGGGCAATTACGATCTTGCCAGCGATCTCTACGACAAGGTGCCGCGCGAGCATCCCGCCTTCCTGCAGGCCGAGTTCGGCCGCGCCAATGCGCTGCGCTATGCCGACCGCAAGGATGCGGCGATCGAGGTGCTGAACCAGCTGTCGAAATCCTATCCGGATCTCGTCGAGGTTCAGGTCTCGCTGGGCGATGCGCTGACCTCGGACGAGCGCTGGGAGGCCGCCCGCGTGGCCTATGACAAGGCGGTGGAGCTGATCGAGGAGCCGGGACAGGGCGATTGGCAGATCTTCTATGCGCGCGGCATCACGCTGGAGCGGCTCAAGGAATGGCCGGAGGCCGAGGCCGATTTCCGCCGCGCGCTGGAGCTGTCCCCGGACGAGCCGCGGGTGCTGAACTATCTGGGCTATTCGCTCGTCGAGCGCCGCGAGAACCTCGACGAGGCGCTCGACATGATCCGCCTGGCCGCGGAGCAGCGCCCCGATGACGGCTACATTTCCGACAGCCTGGGCTGGGTCTACTACCGGCTCGGCCGCTACGAGGAGGCCGTCGCGCCGATGGAGCACGCGGCCGAGATCATGGCGATCGATCCGGTGATCAACGACCATCTGGGCGATGTCTACTGGGCGGTGGGGCGCAAGCTCGAGGCGCAGTTCATGTGGCGCCGGGCGCTGAGTTTCACCGAGTACGGCAGTTCCAACGAAGAAGTCGATCCCGACCGGATCCGGCGCAAGCTGGAAGTCGGCCTGGACAAGGTGCTGGCCGAGGAAGGGGCGGAGCCGCTTGGAACCAACAGCGAAGGCAACTGAGGCCGCTCCGGCCAAGATCAACCTGGCGCTCCATGTCACGGGGCGCCGCGAGGACGGCTACCACCTGCTCGACAGCCTGGTGGCCTTTGCCGCCATCGAAGACAGCGTCACGGTCGAGCCTGCGGCGGAGATGTCGCTGCGGGTGACCGGTCCGCGCGCCGCCGGCGTGCCGGAAGATGACCGCAACCTGGTCTGGAAGGCCGCCGAATTCGCCGGGGCGCCGCCTGTGGCCATCACCCTCGAAAAGCGCCTGCCGGCCGCGGCGGGGATCGGCGGCGGCTCGTCGGATGCGGCGGCCAGCCCTCGCGCCGGTGATCGGCGACGTGCTGGCGGCGCTGGCGCGCCAGCCGGGCTGCATGCTGTCGCGGATGTCGGGATCGGGGGCGACCTGCTTCGGCCTGTTCCTGTCGGCGGAGGCGGCGCAATGCGCCGCTGCCCTCTTGTCGCGGGCCCAGCCGCGCTGGTGGGTCGAGAGCGGCAAGCTCCTATAGCTGCACGGTTTTCCGTCCGCTGAAACGCGAAACGCGCCCCCGAGGGCGCGCTTCGGCATTCGCAACGGGCGCCGGTCAGATCACCCGTTCGACCACGTAATCGGCCAGATCGTGCAGCACGTCGCGCAGCTCCGACGGCGGCAGCTCCAGGATCGCGGCCTTGGCCTTCCCGGCCCAGTCGATCGCGGTCGCGCGGGTCGAATCCAGCGTTCCGTGCTTTGCCAGCAGCGCCAGCGCCTGTTCGAGGTCGCCCTCTTCCTGGCGGCCGCGCTCGATGGTGCGCTTCCAGAAATCCCGCTCGGTCTCGTCCGCGGCGGCGATCGCCCGAATCACCGGCAGGGTCAGCTTGCGCTCGCGGAAGTCGTCGCCGATGTTCTTGCCGATTCCGTCGCCCGCGCCGCCGTAATCCAGAAAATCGTCGACAATCTGGAAGCAGATTCCCAGCGCATCGCCATAGCCGTAGAGCGCCTTCACCTGCGCTTCGGGGGCGCCCGCGATGACGCCGCCGACCTCGCAGGCCGCCGAGAACAGCGCCGCGGTCTTGCCGCGGATCACGTTCAGGTAGATCTCCTCGCTGGTGGCCAGGTTCGAGGCGGCGGTCAGCTGCAGCACCTCGCCCTCGGCGATCACCGCGGAGGCGTCGGACAGGATCTCCAGCACCCGCAGGTTGCCGGGCTCGACCATCAGCCGGAAGGAGCGGGCGAAGAGATAGTCGCCGACCAGCACCGAGGACTTGTTGTCCCAGAGCAGGTTGGCGGTGGGCCGTCCGCGCCGCTGGCTGCTTTCGTCGACCACGTCGTCATGCAGCAGCGTCGCGGTGTGGATGAACTCCACCGTCGCGGCCAGCTTGACATGGTCCGTGCCCTCGTATCCGCAGAGCCGCGCGGCGGCCAGCGTCAGCATCGGCCGCAGCCGCTTGCCGCCCGCCTCGACCAGATGCGCGGTCACTTCGGGGATGCGCGGGGCATGTTCCGAGGCCATGCGTTCGCGGATCAGGACGCCGACGGCCTCCATGTCGCCGGCCAGAATGCTGGCCAGCTGCTCGTGTGGTTTCACTGCCGCGTCGTCCAATCCCATCACGCTTCCGTCAATACTCTCGACATCTTTGCCGGGTAATTTTTAACTGCCTGACATGAGAGAGCTTTTGCGCACGACCGATCCTACGATCATTGCCTTCGCCACCGCCCTTCTCGATGGGGAGGGTATAGACTGCTTCCCGATGGACGTCCACATGAGCGTTCTCGAAGGGTCGATCGGCGTCTTGCCAAGACGTCTCATGGTGCGGGACGTCGATTACGCGCATGCCGCCATCGTCCTGCGAGACAACGAGATAGTTCCGAGCGAATGAGAGACATGGACGAGATCGAGCTGACACATGACGCGTTTCTCGGAGGTCAGGTCTATGCCTGGCAGCCGAAGGCGGGGTTCCGCACCGGCGTGGATGCCGTGCTTCTGGCGGCGGCGGTGCCGGCGCAGCCCGGCCAGTTCGTGCTGGAGCTCGGCTGCGGCGCGGCGGTCGCCTCGCTCTGCCTGCACCGCCGGGTGAAGGAGCTCTGGCTCTGCGGCGTCGAGGTCCAGCCGGACTATGCCGCCCTGGCGCGGCGCAATTCCGCCGAGAGCGCGACCGAGCTGGTGGTGGTGGAGGCCGACCTGATGCGGCTGCCCGAAGAGGTGCGCAATCTCGACTTCGACCATGTCATGATGAACCCGCCCTATTTCAGCCGCGAGGAGGGCAGCCGCTCGGACAATGCCGGGCGCGACATCGCCCGGGCGGGCGAGACGCGGCTGGCCGACTGGGTCGAGGTGGCGACGCGCAGGCTGCGCCCCGGTGGGGTGATGACCATGATCCAGCGGATCGAGCGGCTGCCCGAAGTGCTCTGCGCGCTGGACCACCGGCTGGGGGCTGTGCAGGTCCTGCCGATCGCGCCGCGCGGCGGCGCCCCCGCAGGATTGTTTCTCCTGAGGGCGGTAAAAGGACGGAAAACGCCATTCCAGCTGCGCCCGGCTTTGGTAATGCACAAAGGCATGCGGCATGGTGACGCATGGGACGGCTATTCGGCACCGATCGAGGCGGTGCTCCGCGATGGTCAGGCGCTTGTCGGCTTTGCAGATTAAAGGTTTTGTAACGCCTGGGCGCCAGCGTGCCGATCCGGGGCCATCACCAAAGCGGGACGTGACATGAATCGCCGCCTGTGCTGGTCTCGGGAAGTGTAGTCAAGAGAGGAGACGACATATGAGCCTGACGATCCATATCCAGGAACTTCAGAAGAAGCACCGAACTCTCTCGGCAATGGTGGAAGAGGCGCAGCGCAGCCCAGGCGTCAGCGACCACGACATCGCCCGCATGAAGAAGCAGAAGCTGCATCTCAAGGAGGAGATCGAGCGTCTGAGCCGCGGCTGATCCGCAGCGCCTGGTTCCGGTTCGTCCGGACATGACAGAACGTCCGGGATCCGTGCCGCGCCGCTCAGGTTCGGCATGGGTTCCCCAAGGTCCGCAAGGCGGCCCGCATTTTCACCGAGAACCGATTGGACTGCATTGTGCGGCCGGGCATGTCCCCGGTCGGTGTCTGCCTCCGGATGTCCGAAGGTTGACCCGCTGCGGATCCGAGACAGCGGCCGGACACGGAAAAGGGGTCCGCCTTTCGGACGGACCCCACCCACCTGGCCTGGAATGGACCACACTCGCTACCTGCCAACCATCCTTGGCCAGCAGAGATTAGCGCTGCAGTCTTGCATGAGGGTTAAGTGACCCGGCCGAAGCGCTGAGAGATGTAGAAGGTTTGGAAACGCTTCGATAACGGTTCCGCAACCCGGGCGGCTCACTTGCGGCGCAGATGCTCGTCGAGCCGCGGCAGGATCTCCACGAAATTGCACGGCATGTGGCGGTAGTCGAGCTGGCGCCCGAGGATCTCGTCCCAGGCGTCGCGGCAGGCGCCGCTGCTGCCGGGCAGGGCGAAGAGATAGGTGCCGTTCGCCACGCCGCCGGTTGCGCGGCTCTGTACCGCGGAGGTGCCGATCTTCTGCATCGACACCATGGTGAAGACCGTCCCGAAGGCATCGATTTCCTTCTCGTAGACATCCCGGTGCGCTTCGACGGTTACGTCGCGGCCCGTCAGCCCGGTGCCGCCGGTGGAGATCACCACGTCGATCTCCGGATCGGCGCACCAGACGCGCAGCTGCGCCGCGATCTCGGCGCGCTCGTCGCGCAGGATGGTGCGCGCGGCCAGCTGGTGGCCGGCTTCGCGGATGCGCCCCTCCAGAAGGTCGCCGGACTTGTCCTCGGCGAGGGAACGCGTGTCGCTGACGGTCAGGAGCGCGATGCGCACCTGGATGAAGCTGCGCTCTGCCATCTCACACCTCGAACCAGTTGATGCCGGGGCCCAAATTGTGGACCCGGGACGTGCCGATCATGCCGCTCTCGCCCCAGCAGCCATGGATATGGCCGCAGAAGACCAGCCGCGGCTGGATCCGCTCGATCGCGGCCCGCAGCGCGGTGGAGCCGATGCGGCGCCCGTCATCCAGTCGGTCGGCGATGCCGTGGGGCGGCGAGTGGCAGACCAGCACGTCGGCGGCCCCGATCGGGGCCAGCATCGCCGCAGCCTCGTCCTCGGTCAGGTCATAGGAGTGCCAGGGCAGCGGCGGCAGCGGCGGGACGGCTGCGCCGATCCCGGCAAAGGTCACGCCGCCGATTTCCATCGCCTCGCCATGCAGCACCGGCGCGCGGGTCGCGGCGCGCAGCGCTTCGAGCGTCTCGTTGTTGCCGGGCACGTAGAGCGCCTTGTCCTCGAAGGCGCGGATTGCCTCCATCGTGCGGTCGAGCCCGCGATGCACCGAGGCGAAATCGCCCGCGCCCACCACCAGATCGGCCTCGGCCGAGGCCTCGACCAGCCGTTCCGCGGCAATCCGGTCGCAATGCAGGTCGGAAAAGGCGAGGATCTTCATCGCGGCGTCTCCAGATGCGCGGCAAGCTCCAGCAGGTCGGCCCAGGCCTCGCGCTTGGCCTGGGGGTTCCGCAGCAGATAGGCCGGGTGGAACATCGGCAGCACCGGCAGGCCGAACCCCTGCGTCCAGCTCCCGCGCAGCCTGGTGATGCCGCGGGCCTGCAGCACGCATTGGCAGGCGGCATTGCCCATCAGCACCAGCGCCTCGGGCTTGGCGAGCGCGACATGGCGTTCGAGGAAGGGCAGCAGCATTGACATCTCGTCCGGCTTCGGGTCGCGGTTCTGCGGCGGCCGCCAGGGCAGGACATTGGTGATGTAGACGGCCTGAGCGCTGTCGGGGGCCCCGCGCGACAGGCCGATCGCGCCCAGCATCCGGTCGAGCAGCTGTCCGGCGCGGCCGACGAAGGGCCGGCCCATCCGGTCCTCGTCGCGGCCCGGCGCCTCGCCCGGACCGCCCGAAGTTCCATCTGCGTGCGGAACTGCACCCCGGACGGTTCCCGTTCCGCGTCAAGTCCAAGGCGGATCTCGCGCCGCGAGCGGGCCGCCATGCCGGTCCGGGCGCATCCTCCCCCGCGCCGTTTCCCGGCGCCATGTGCGCGCGGTTGACATCCGCCGCGGTCTTCCAGCTGGAGGCCGGGGCCGTTCGCCGTCCGGTAGGGGACGGGCAGATGCGCCGCTGCAGGACATGGCGATGTCCTTGGTTGCCGGACTTGCGCGGCACCGCCGGCGCCACGGTCCCGTCCCGCTCCGCGACTGGGACAGGGAGCTGAAGTCCGGCAGGGCAGATCTGCTCCTCGGGAATTCCGGAAAGCTTGCCGCCAAGCTGGTGGCCTTGCGTATCGGCAGCCCCGGCAGCCCCTTTGGAACAGGCAGGCCGGGATCGCATTCGCCTGGCAGTGCGGCGCCCGCCCGGCCTGCCGATTTTCCCCCGGGGATTAGCCGCGGCCTGCCCGGACCTCTCCCGGAAGATGTCCTGATCCTCCTTGTTCACCTTGCGCAAGCCTGCGGCCGCGTGTCCCGCTGCATAGAAGTATCGAGGAAAAAGGTCGGGGACCTTCGCTGCCTCCGGGCCTGATTGCGGCTTTGCCCGTTGGCGGTTCCGCGCGCCGTCTTTCCGGTCTGCCCATGCCGCGGACTTGGCATGTCGGGGGCACGGCATGGTGCCTCCCGCCCGGATTGGCGCAGCACCGCCCTGCAACGGGACGGGACCGGGCCGTGACGCCGCCCGGTGTCGGGGCGGGATCGGCTGCAGGACAGGCTCTTGCGGGCGCCGCTGTGCCGGGGCCGGGTGGGCAGAAACCCTTTCCGGTGCGTTCCGGTGCACGGGGGACAGCGAACGGTCCCTGAGCGCGGCCCCGGCCCGAGATGGGAAGCGCCGAGGGAGGCCGGGCAAGGTTGGCCCGGGGCGCGGCGCCGCCTCAGACGTCCGGGCCGCGCTTGCCCTGCGGGGTCTCCTCGGCGAGCGGCCAGTAGAAATCCGGCGGCAGCCCGGCATCGGCGCGCTTTTCCTCGTTGAAGGGCGGTTTCAGCGCGCCATGGAAGTATTTCCGCACAAGCTCGTGGAAGGTCTCCTTCGGGTCCAGCTCGTGGCGCCCGCAGAGGAAGTTGAACCATTTCGAGCCATAGGCGACATGGCCGACCTCCTCGGCATAGATCGTCTCCAGCGCCGCGACGGCGCTCTCCATGCCTGCCTTGCGGAACACCCCGATCATGCCCGGCGTCACGTCGAGCCCGCGCGCCTCCAGCACCATCGGCACCACCGAGAGGCGGCCGAGGAAATCGCCGGCCGTGTCCTCGGCGGCGCGCCACATCCCGGCATGGGCGGGCAGATCGCCGTAATGGCTCCCCAGCTCCTCGAGGCAGCCGCAGACCAGCCGGAAATGCTTCGACTCCTCGTCGGCCGATTTCACCCAGTCGTCGTAGAAGCCGATCGGCATCTTCACATGGGCGAAGCGCGGGATGATGTCCCAGTGCAGGTCGACCGCGTTCAGCTCGATATGCGCGACCGCATGCAGGAGCGCCTTGCGCCCGGCCTCGCTGCCCGGACGGCGCCGCGGCACGTCCTTCGGCGGCAAGAGTTCGGGCCGCTCAGGGCGCGACGGCCGGATCCGGCAGCCTCGATCCGGCGGCGTTCGCGGAGGCCGAGCCAAGCCGCCAGCGCCAGCAGAAGCACCACGCCGGACACCTGGACCGGGATCAGCGGCCGCCACAGCTCCGTCACCTCGATGCCGGTCACCGCCGCGGCGCGGCCGAGCGGACCCGCCCAAGGCAGCATGTTGGTGACGCCCGCGCCGGTGGCGAGCAGCATCAGCATCAGGTAGCGGCTCATCCCGAGCCGGGTGTAGAGCGGCAGCAGTGCCGGGATCGTCAGCAGGAAGGTGGTCGCGCCCGCCCCGTCGAGATGCGCGGCGATGCCGATTGCCGCCGTGCCCATGGCAACGAAGACGACGTTGCCGCGGGTCAGGCGGATCAGCCCGTCGATCACCGGGCGGAACAGGCCGGTATCCTGCATCACCCCGAAGAACACGATGGCGAAGACGAACATCGTTGCCACCTGCATCACCCGGCCGAGGCCTGCCGAGAAGAACTCGGTCAGCTCGTCCGGTCCGTAGCCGGTCAGCAGCGCGCCGACGAGCGGCACCAATGTCAGCGCGACGATCGGCGAGGCCCGACCGCTGAGCAAGAGCGCGACCACTGCGATGACGATGATGAGTCCCGAAAGCGCGAGCATTTTTTCCTCCCTGGCAGCCCGTTCGGTCCCGGTTGCCGTGTCCCGGAACGGTCTGTCCAGCGGCCGGGGCGGTTTTCCGCCCCGGGTCAGGAAGGGGTCAGGGCATGGTCAGCCCCGGGTCAGGAAACTCGCCCGCAGCGGGTCAGGAGGCCCGGATCGACTCCGCCCAGGCCGCCAGATGGCGCTGCCGCTTGCGGCGGTCCTGCCAGAGCAGCATCTGCGGACCCGGATGCAGCGGCATCAGCGTGCCGCGCTGCGCTTCGGTCAGGACCGGCGGCCCGGACAGCGGCATCAGGCCCGCCGCGGCCAGCGCGTCCTGAGCAGCACGCGCGCGGCCGGGTCCTCCGAAAGCCGGGCGGCCAGCACGCAGCCTGCCGATCCGGCGCCGACCACGATATAGTCGAACTCGTCGTCCATGATGTTCTCTCTCCCTGTCTGCGAGGCTAGGCGGAAGGCCGGCGCCGCGGTATCCCCCTGTCGGGGGACAGCGGCCGCAGGCGGTCCGGAAACTGCAACGGCCCGCAGCGCGGGGCATGCGGGCCGGTCATGGCCGCCGGAGCTGTCCGGCCGCCAGTCTGTCCCGCTTCAGCGCGGGATGAAGCTCGGCGCGGCGGTCGCGGTGGAGATCATCACCGATTTGGTCTCGATGAAGTCGCGGATGCCCTCGATCCCCCATTCCTTGCCGATCCCCGACCGCTTGCGCCCGCCGAACGGCACCATGAAGCTGTAGGTGCGGTAGGTGTTGGCCCAGACCGTGCCGGCCTCCACCGCCTTGCACATGCGGATCAGCCGCGCCATGTCCTTGGTCCAGACCCCGGCGGCGAGGCCGAAATCGATGTCGTTGGCAATCCGGATGGCATCCGCCTCGTCTTCGAAGCCGATCACCGACAGGATCGGGCCGAAGACTTCCTCCTGGGCGATCCGCATGCCGTTTTCCACGCCGGTGAAGATGGTCGGCTCGACGAACTGCCCGCCGGTCAGCCCCGGACCCTCGGCGGCCCTTCCGCCGAAGGCCAGCTCCGCGCCGTCCTCGCGGGCGATGCCGATATAGTCCATTACCTTGTCGAATTGCGGCTTGTTGGAGACCGGGCCCATCTGGGTTCCGGGGTCCATCGGATCGCCGATCTTGATGGTCCGGGCCATCTCCAGCAGGCGCCGCGTGACCTGCTCCTTCACCGAGTTCTGCACCAGGAGGCGCGACCCGGCAGTGCACATCTGGCCGGTGGCGCCGAAGATGCCCGAGATCGCCCCGGCCGCCGCGGCCTCCAGGTCGGCATCCTCGAAGATGATGTTCGGCGATTTGCCGCCCAGCTCCATCGCCACCCGCTTCATGCCGCGCGCGGCCTGCTGGTAGATGCGCGCGCCGGTCGCGTCCGAGCCGGTGAAGGTCACCAGCGCGACGTCGGGGGACTCCACCAGCGCCGGGCCGACATCCTGGCCGAAGCCGGTGACCACGTTCAGCACGCCGTCGGGCAGTCCGGCTTCGCGGGTGATGGCGGCGAATTCCAGCGAACTGACCGAGGAATGCTCCGAGGGCTTCACCACCACGGCGCAGCCCGCGGCCAGCGCCGGGGCGCATTTCACGGCGAGGAACTGCAGCGGCGAGTTCCAGGCGGTGATCGCCGCCACGACGCCGACCGGGCCGGGGAAGGTCAGCGCCAGCGTGTCGGGCTTGTCGATCGGGATGACGGCGCCCTCGATCTTGTCGGCATAGCCCGCGTAATAGGTCCAGATGTCGGATTTGAACTGCAGCGCGCCCCTGACGTCGCCGATCAGCTTGCCGTTGTCGCGGACCTCGATCTCGGCGAGGCGGGCGGAATGCTCGAGGACCAGGTCGCCGATGCGGCGCAGGATCTTGCCGCGCCCGGTCTGGGACATGGTCGCCCAAGGCCCTGTCGTCATGGCACGCTTCGCGGCGGCGACGGCGCGCCCGGCATCCTCGGGCCGGCCGCGCGGGATGCGCGCCCAGGCCGTCCCACGAAAGGGGTCCATCGCCTCGATCCAGCCGGTGCCCTCGGGAACCTGCTCGGCGCCGTCGATCCAATGCCCGTAATCTCTCATGTACATCCTCCTCCCGGACGGCCGGGCTCCGTGCCGGCCGGGACGTGCCTGCGGCGCCTTCCCGGCAACGCGGCGGCCGTCCATCCCTGCCTTACGGGATAGCCGCTGCGCCCACGCCCCGAAACGCCTCCGCGGCCTGTGGTAGCCACAGGAGCTTCCGATGCCGGGCCTGGACAGGAGGCGCCGGCCCGGTTGATGCAGGTCAACGCGGCCCCGCGCCATCCGGGCGAGACTCCGGACGGAAAGCGGGGTGCGCACATGTCCGGAAACCGGCCGCGCAAATCAGACGGAGACGATCCGGCGCCGCGGCTCTGGCTGCAGGTGGCGGGATGGCTGCTCTTGGCGGCGATCTTGGCGTCGACCTTTTCCGGGGCGCCGCAGACGCCGGTGGAAACCGTGTCCTACACCGCAGCCAAGGAGATGGTCCAGGACGGCCTGGCCGGATCGGCGGTGCTGTCCGAGCATGCGCTGACCCTCGCCCCGCCCGAAGGAGCGGCATCGCAGACCCGCTACCGGGCGGTCACCCCGGCCCAGCCCGATCCCGGCCTGCTGCCGCTTCTCGAGGCGCAGGGCGTCGACGTGACGGCGGAGCCGCCGCCGCAGGGGTCCTTCCTGCCCTTCCTGCTGCCTTGGCTCCTGATCCTCGGCCTCTATGTCTGGGCGACGCGCCGGATGACCGGGCAGTTCGGCAACATGGCCGGCGGCTTCGGCGGGCTGTTCTCCGGGCGGTTCTCGACGCCGGCCGAGACGCCGGTGCGGGTGACCTTCGAGGATGTCGCGGGGCAGGAGCAGGCCAAGAAGGAGGTCGCCGAACTGGTCGAGTTCCTGCGCGAACCCGAGCGCTTCCGGAAGGTCGGCGCGACCGTGCCGCACGGCGTGCTGCTGATGGGGCCGCCGGGCACCGGCAAGACGCTCCTGGCCAAGGCGCTGGCCGGGGAGGCGGACGTGCCGTTCTTCTCGACCTCCGGCTCGGAATTCATCGAGGTCTTCGTCGGCGTCGGCGCCGGGCGGGTGCGCAAGATGTTCGAAGCCGCGCGCAAGGTCGCCCCGGCGGTGATCTTCATCGACGAACTCGACAGCATCGGCCGGACCCGCGGCACGGGGCTCGGCGGCGGCCATGACGAGCGCGAGCAGACGCTGAACCAGATCCTGGCCGAACTCGACGGTTTCGGCGGGCGCGAGGCGGTGGTGGTGCTGGCTGCGACCAACCGGCCGGACGTGCTCGACCCGGCGCTGCTCAGGCCCGGACGCTTCGACCGGCATGTCGAGCTGGCGCTGCCGGACCGGGCGGGGCGGCGCGCGATCCTCGGCATCCATGCGAAGGACCTGCCGCTGGCCGACCCGGAGGAACTCTCGGCGATCGCCGACGGCACGCCGGGATTTTCCGGCGCGGATCTGAAGAACCTGCTCAACGAGGCGGCGATCAATGCCGCGCGGCGCGAGGCGGCGGCGATCGCGGCAGCGGACCTGCAGGAGGCGCGCGACAAGGTGATGATGGGCACGGTGCGGACGCTGGCGATCCAGCCCGAGGAGCGCCATCGTCTGGCGGTGCACGAGGCCGGGCACACCGCGGCGGCCTTCTACCTGCCGGGGGCAGATCCGCTCTACAAGGTGACGATCATCCCGCGCGGGCGGAGCCTCGGCGGCACGCACATGCTGGAAGGCGAAGAGCATCATACGCTGCCAGAAGACTACCTGCGGGTGCGGCTGGCGATCCTGCTCGCCGGGCGCGCGGCCGAGCTGGAGATGATCGGCACCGCCAGTTCCGGCGCGGATGACGACATCCGCCGCGCCACGCAGCTGGCCCGCTCGATGGTGGCGCGCTGGGGCATGGCCGAAGGGCTCGGCCCGGTCGACCTGCGCCAGAGCGAGGACAGCCCGTTCCTCGGCCAGAGCATCGCCCATGATGTCTGCTCCTCTCCGGCCGGCCGCGCGGACGGCGGTCGGATCCCCATGGCGCCGAAACTAGCCGCCGGGCGGCATTTCGCAAGCGGCAAGGCCATGGCCGGACAGGGAAAGGACCGCCTGCGGTGCAGGGCGGTCCTCGCGGGATCATCCGGCGGCGCGCACCGGGAACGGATGGTCCGGACCGGGATCGTCCTGCGTCCCGGCGGGACGGTCCGGCGGCGACCGCGCGGCTTTCGGCGCGGCAGGGAACGGCTCCGAATCGGAGAGCTTCATCACCCCGTCCTGCGGCGGGCGGCGGTGCTCGACAGCGATCTGGGCCTGGAGGAACTGGAGGACGTTCTGCATGTCCGTCTCCCTTTCTGCGGGATGGAACCGGTCCCTCCCGCACCCATCCATGTAAGCATGGAAAGGCGCGGTTTCAATGGCTTGGGTGCCGGATCCGGGTCAGTATCCCAGCTGCTCCGGCAGCCAGGTGACGACGCCCGGCACCAGCATGCACAGCAGGAGCACCGCATACATCGCGGCGATGAAGGGCCAGCTTTCGCGCACCAGGTCGCCCATCTTCACGCCCGTGATGCCGGTCACCACGAAAAGCACCACGCCGACCGGCGGCGTCAGCATGCCGATCACCAGGTTCAGCACGAAAAGGAAGCCGAAATGCAGCGGGTCGATGCCGTATTGCAGCGCGATCGGATGGAAGAGCGGCACCAGCATGATGTAGGCGGCGTTCGATTCCAGGAACATGCCGACGATGAGCAGCATCGCCGCAACGAGGCAGAGGAAGGCGAAGGGGCTGTCGGTCACCCCCTGCATCAGCGCCGCGAGCTTCATCGGCAGCATGTCGATGGTGAAGAGGAAGGTCACCGTCGAGGCGAAGGCGATCATCGCGCCGACCACGGCCGAGGTCTTGGCGGCGGTCAGGAGCACATGCGGCAGGTCCGCGACGGTCAGCTTGCGGGTCACGAAGAAGCCCAGCACCAGCGCGTAGCAGACGCCGATCGCCGCGCCTTCGGTGGGGGTGAAGGCGCCGATCACGATGCCGCCGATCACGATGACCGGCATCAGGAAGACGAGGAAACTGCGGCGCAGCTCGTGCAGGATGCGCGCGAGGCTGACGGGCTCGCCGGCCAGCGGATAGTTGCGGCGCTTCGAGATGATCCGGCAGAGCAGCATGAAGAGGGCGAAGAGGATCAGCCCCGGCACCACGCCCGACATGAACATGCCGCCGACCGAGACGCTGGACCCGGCCATGAAGGCATAGACGATCATCGCCCCCGAAGGCGGGATGATCGGGCCGAGATTGGCGGCTGCCGCGACGATGCCGGTGGAGAAGCCGAGGCCGTACTGCTTCCTCAGCGAGGGGACGAGCGTCGAGGAGAGCGCCGAGGCGTCCGCCACGGCGGCGCCCGAGACCGAGGCGAGGCCCGCGCCCGAGATCACCGCGACCTGCGCCAGCCCGCCATGGACGCGGCCGATGAAGGCATTGGCGAAATCCACCAGCCGCTCCATGATTCCGCCCTTCAGCATCAGCTCGCCTGCGATCATGAAGAGCGGGATCGACATCAAAGGGAAGGAATTGACCGAATTCATCAGCCGCGGCGGCAGCACCAGCAGGTCGAAGCCCGACAGCCACAGTCCCGCCAGCGCCGAGACGCCCAGCGAAAAGGCCAGCGGCATCCCCAGAAAGGCGAGGACAAGGAAACACACGATCACGAAAAGGCTCATGGCGCAGGGTCCGCGGGGTTGAGGGCGAGGTCGATCAGGTGCAGCGCGGCGTGCAGCGCGCCGAGGATCACCGGCAGGAAGAACACGGCGGAGGTCAGGTCGACCGAGCCCAGCCGCTCGGACCAGGTCATCTGCGCGACCCGGACGGAGGTGACGCAGACCACCAGCAGCATGGCGGCGGCGAGGCCGCTCATGACCCGCGCCAGCGCCCGCTGGACGCGCGGGGAAAAGCGGCGGACCAGAAGCTCGATGCCGACATGGCTGCCGTCGCGGATGCCCAGCGGAATGGCCAGGAAGATCGTCCAGACGAAGGCGATGCGGCTGGCCTCGTCGGCCCAGTCGAAGGAGCCGTTGAAGACATAGCGCATCACCACCTGCGCGGAGACCACGGCGACCATCGCCGCGGCGCCCGCCATCACGAGAAAGCGCGCGCCCCGGTCGGCGCGCGCGAGGATCATGGAGAGGGCCGGGGCCATCGGCTCACATGCCGATCTTGGCGGCTTCGGCGTCGAGCAGCTCCACCAGCGCCGGGTCGAGCCGGGCCTTGGTTTCGGCGGCCACGCCCGCGGTGGCGTCGCGCAGGCCCTGGGCGAACTCTGCGGAAACCGGGCTGTAGGTCATGCCGGCCTCTTCGAGCTTGGCGAGGCCCGCGGCGTCCTGCTCGGCGGCCAGCTCGCGCTGATAGTCGATCGCGGTCGCCATCGCCTCGCGGACCATCGCCTGTTTTTCCGCATCGAGCTTGTCGAACCACTTCTTGTTGGAGATCACCGAGATGAAGTCGAAGAAGTGCCCGGTATCCGAGACGTATTTCTGCACCTCGGCATAGCCCGCCACGTTGATGATCGCGAAGGGGTTCTCCTGGCCGTCGATCACGCCCTGCTCCAGCGCGGAGTAGAGCTCCTTGACGTCCATCGCGACAGGATTGGCGCCGAGCGCGCGGAAGGTGGCCAGATGGGTCTCGTTCGGCTGCAGGCGGATCTTCAGCCCGGCGATGTCGTCAACGGAGGTGACCGGGTGCTTCGAGTTGGTCAGCTGCCGGAAACCGAGCTCCATGTAGCCTATCGAGGCCATGCCCTCGTCGGCGAGCTTGGCGTCGAGCGCGGTGCCGACCGGGCCGTCGACGAGGGCAAAGGCGGTCTCGCGGTCGGGGAACTGGAAGGGCAGGCCGATGATTTCCAGCTCCGGGACGGTGCGGGTCAGGTAGGCGGTGCCGACCCACATCATCTCGATCGCGCCGATCTTGACGGCCTGGACGTTTTCGGCGGCGCCGCCGAGCTGCTGGGCGGGGAAGATGTTGACGTCGATCTCGCCGCCCGAGAGCCGCTCCAGCTCTTCCTCGAACTTGGCCATCGCCAGCGAGGAGGAATGTTCGGTGGCGAAATTGCCGGCGACGCGGATCACGTCCTTGGCCTCTGCAGATGCGGCGGCGAGGGCGAGGACGGAAGTGGCGAGAAGGGTCTTTGCGAAGGTCATTGGGCTTGCTCCCTGCGGATGTCGGACGGGACGGTCTGGTCGGTTTCGGGGGCGCCGAAGGCGGCGGCGGTGCGGGACCGGATCACCGAGGCGATCTCGGCCAGGGTGGAGGCATGTTCCTCCAGCGGCGTGGCTCCGAGGCGGCGTTCGAACGTGTCGAACAGCGCCCCGAGGTCGGGAATGCGGTGCAGCGCGAGAATGAAGGGATGGCCGAAGCGCGCTTCGTAGGCGGCATTGAGCCGGGCGAGCCGCGCCGCGTCGGTGCGGCTCAGCGACAGGAGGCCGAGCCGCCCCTGTTCGCCGGTGGACTCGGCAGTCATGCTGCCTTCGGCCGCTTCGCGTCCCGCCAGCGCGGGATGGGCGCGGAACATGGCGATGCGGGTGCGGCGCGGGGCAGCGAGGATCGCCTCGGGTGCATTGGGACCGGCTGGCCGCCATCGCCGCCACCTGGGTGGTCTCGCCGATCGCGGGCGCGGTGCTCGCCGCCGCCATCCTGGCGCTGCTCGAGCGCCTGGTGGTCCGCCGCGACGACAAGATCGCCGCCGCCTGCACTTGGGTGCCGGTGCTGATCGGCACGATGACCGGGGTCTTTTCCTTCTACCTGGTGCTCAAGGGCTTTCCCGGCCATGCACCCTATCTGTCGGGACTGGAATTCCTCGTCGGCGCCGCGCTCGGCCTCGGTTCCTGGGCGGGCTCGCGCCAGCTGCTGCGCCGCCAGTCCGCCGGGCTGGAAAACCGCAAGCGCTCGCTGAAGCTGCTGTTCCGCCTGCCGCTGATCCTGTCGGCGGCGATCCTGTCCTTCGCCCACGGCGCCAACGACGTGGCCAATGCGGTGGGTCCGCTCGCCGCCATTGTCGAGGCGCTCTCCGGCGGGCACCCGTCGGCCTTCGTCGCCTTCCCGGTCTGGGTCGTGGTGATCGGCGCGCTCGGCATTTCCGCGGGCCTCAGCCTGTTCGGCCCCAAGCTGGTGCGGCTCGTCGGCGACGAGATCACCCGGCTGAACCCGCTGCGGGCCTCCTGCGTGGCGCTCGCCGCCGGGATCATCGTGATCGTCGCCTCGATGGCGGGCATGCCGGTCAGTTCGACCCACATCACCATCGGCGGCGTCTTCGGCGTCGGCTTCTTCCGCGAATGGGACCACGAGCGGCGCCTCGACAAGGCGCGCGGCGGTCCCGCCAAGCGGCTGCCCGCCGAGGAACGCGCCCGCCGCCATCTGGTGCGCCGCTCGCATTTCCTGACCATCGTCGCTGCCTGGGTCGTCACCGTCCCCGCCGCCGCGGTCCTGGCCGCGGTGATCTGCCTGGTGCTCCAGGCCCTCGCGCGCTGAGCCCTCAGCGCGCCAGCGGCGCCGCCACCGGAAAGACATGGCAGCGGTCGCGCCGCATCATCAGCCAGAGCGGCTTGCCCTCCTCCGGCAGGAACACGCCCGGGATCACCGCCTGGAGCCGCGATCCGTCGAATTCCATGTCGAATTCCACCAGGCTCTCGCGGCCGAGATAGCGCGCCCGCCGGACCCGGCCGAGCGCCGGAACGCCATGCTCGGGCGTCGGGGCCGGGCCCTTGCCGCCGCGGTCGAAATCGATCTTAAGGTGCTGCGGGCGGATCACGATCTCCACCTCGGTGCCGTCGGGCACGCCCGGCGCGAAGAAGGACCCGAAGGGCGTCTCGGTCGTCGCGCCGCGCACCGTGCCCTTGAGCACGTTGATATCCGAGAAGAACGCCGCCGCCGCCTTGTCGACGGGAGCGTTGTAGACATGGTAGGGCGCGCCCGACTGGCGGCCTCGAGTGCGCGCACCGCCGCCAGCGAACAGGCCATCAGCGCGGGCTGCGCGTTCTGCGTCAGCGTCAGTTCGGCGATGTCGCCCTCCCAGACAAGCGCCGAGAGCTTTTCGCCGAGCGCCTCGTCCACCTCGTCGAACACGGCCCGGGCGCCGGGATAGGCATCGGCCAGCGCCTTGCCCATGCCGATGGTCTGGGCGCCCTGCCCGGGAAACACATATGCGCGCGTCATGGCGAGCTCCTCCAGCTGTGTGGTTCTGCAATTCCGTCGGTTTGCCGAGCGGCTTAGCCAAAGCCGCCGCCCGTTCCAATCGCGCCCCGCCCCGCCGCAGCGCCGAAAAGCAAGACGGCGGCCGCCTCCTCGGCGGTGGGGCGGTTGACGAACCAGCCGCGGCGCGGGCTGACGGAGACGATGTGGCGGGTTTCGAGCCGGGTCAGCGCCTCGCGCACCAGCGTGCGCGAGACCTCGAAGGCCTCGGCCAGGCGGTTTTCGCTCAGCCGGCTGCCCGGCGCGATCCGTCCCTCGACGATCGCGGAAAGCAGCGTGGTCTCGATCGCCCTGGGCATGTCCCGCCGTCCCGGTCTTGCATATCAGCCTTGGATACAAGACTTGCACGCAAACCCGGCGGACCGGCGACGGGTTCCCGGCCTTCAAGGCGGGATGTTTGCCCGATGCGGCAAAACCGGGCGGCCGGAGGGCGCGGATGCGCAACCTCCGGGCATCCGCCGGCCATCCGGCGCCGTGCCCGACTCGGCGGAGGCCCGCGTATCGTCCCGAGGCCGCAGGGCCCCGCCCCGCGCCGCCCCGCAGGCCGGCCAGTTCCTCCCGCGCCGCATCCAGCTCGGGGCGGAAGGTTTCGTCCCCGCCGCCATCCCGGATGAGCCGTTCCAGCCCGGCGATGCGCGACACGAGCCGGCGTTCCGCGGCACCCTCCGGGCTCTCCAGCCGGTTCGACGCACGCGCGCCCATGGCGAGATGCAGGATCTGGATCGCCCGGAACACGTCTCCGGCCAGCTCGTCCCTTGCGGAGGTTGCCCAGATCAGGTCCAGCGCCTGTCCGGCCTGGCGCCGGATCTCGCGGGGCCGCAGCTCGCGCGTATACGTGGCCAGCCGCGCCTCGCGCGCGACCTGCGCGCGGATCCGGCCGAGATTGCCCTCTGCCAGTCGGCGCGCCTCCGGCAACCGCCCCTGCGCTGCAAGGATATCGGCCAGCACCCGGTCGGCCATGCCCAGCCGCTGCACCGAGCGGCTTGGCTCCGGCCCGATGGCGCTGGTGATCCGCGGCCGGCTTGACGCGCTCGGCATCGCCTGCGCCCGCCCGGCGCTCGCGGACCGCGACCAGGGCTGCTGCACCGTGCTGCTCGAACCCGACGGCGAGCGCAGCTTCGTGGGATATCCCGGCGCCGAGGGCGAGATCACGCCCGCCATGCTGGAAGCGATCGACCTGTCGGAGATCGGCTGGGTGATGGTCTCCGGCTATTCGCTGCATTATTCCGGGGCGCGTGACGCGCTGGCCGGATGGCTGGCCGCGCTCCCGGACAGCCTCCGGCTGGTCTTCGATCCCTCGCCGGTCGTGGCCGAGATTCCGCAGAGCCTTCTCGATCCGGTTATGGCCCGTGCCGACTGGATCAGCGCCAATGCCGCCGAGGCCGCCGTACTGGCCGGCGAGGCCGGTCCGCAGGCCGCCGCCCGCGCGCTGGCCGGGGCGGTCCGGACCGGCCCAGAAGCCGCCCGGCTAGGCGTCGGATCATGCGGGTGTCGCCTCCTGTTGCTCGCGCCCCAGACTAGCGCAGCGGGCCGGCCGGCGGAACCGGCAGGCGGCAGCCCGATTGCCGCGGCGGGACACCGCCCGTTCCGGTCCCCGGACGCATTCGGGGTTGCAACGCGGGTCCGGCTCGGCAACAGCCATTGGCGGCAGAATGCCCATCAAGAACAAGACAGGAGGCAGCAGCATGGCCCGATTTCTTCCCGCCGCCCTTTGCGGCGCGGCACTCTTCCTCGGCGGATGCGCGTCGATGACCGACATGGAACGCACGGCGGCCGGCGGCGGCGCGGGTTTCCTGCTGGCCGTTCCGGTCGGGGTGTCGCCGCTCCTGGGCGCGTCGGTGGGCGCGCTGGCGGGGCTCGTCTCCGACGACGTCATGGGCTACTGAGCCCGGCGCTGGTTCCTCGGGCTCGGGGCGGCTGTGGTCTCGGCGCTGTTCGGCATGGCGGCCTGGGCGGCGGTTGCGGCGATGATGCAGGCCAGCCCGGTGCTGGCGGGACTGCTGACGCTGCTCTTCGCCGCCTTCGCGATCGTCGCGGCGATCCTGATCGCCCGCGAGCTCTGGGCGCTGCTGCGGCTGTCGCGGCTCGACAAGATCCATCAGGCGGCCGCCGAGGTGCTGGTCAATGCCGACCTGGCGGCGGCGCGCAAGCTGGCGGTCAATCTCGGCGGATTCTATGCCGGGCGGCGCGATCTCGAATGGACCGCCGAAGGGCTGGAGCGCGCGGTGGAGGAGCATTTCGACGCCGATGCCGTGCTGGGCGTCACCGAGCGGGCTCTGATCGCGCCGCTCGATGCCCGCGCGGTGCGCGAGGTCGAGGCGGCGGCGCGGCAGGTTGCGACGGTGGGTCCGCCCGCGCCCGGCAGGAAGGCCAGCCGCGCCGCGTCCCAGACCGGGCGGCCGCGCTCTACGGCGCGATGCTGCTGGCGCCGCTGTCGGGCTGGATCGGCCACGCCGCGACCGAGGGCTTCGCGCCGATCTGGTGGCCCTTCGGCCAGTCGCTGCCCTTCGTGCCGAAGAACCCGGACCTGGCCGCGATGTCGGAAAGCCTGCATGCGGTCTTCGTCTGGGTGCTGCTCGGTGCCGTGGCGCTGCATGTCGCGGGCGCGCTGAAGCACCACCTGATCGACCGCGACGGCACGCTGCGCCGGATGCTGCCGGGACGCGGCAACGAAACCGTGCCGCCCGCCCGCCATTCGCCGGCACCCGCCGCAGCCGCTGCCGCCGTCTGGGTCATCGCCATCGCGATCGGCACCCTCCAGGGCCTGCCGCGCAACGGCGCGGATGCCGGACAGCTGCCCGTTCTGGAACAGCAGGCCAGCGAATGGACCGTGACCCGCGGCACTCTGTCGATCACAGTGCACCAGTTCGGCTCGGACGTGACCGGCAGCTTCGCCGACTGGACGGCGTCGATCGCCTTCGATCCCGAGGCCGCTCCGGGACTGGCCGGCCATGCGACGGTGCAGATCGCCATCTCCAGCCTGACGCTGGGCACGGTCACCGACCAGGCGATGGGCGCGGAATTCTTCGACGCGTCCGGGCATCCGACCGCCGCCTTCGACGCCGACCTGCTGAAGCAGGAGGACGGCAGCTATGTCGCCGAGGGAACGCTGGAGCTTAAGGGGGCTTCGGTGCCGGTCAGCCTGCCCTTCTCGCTGGAGATGCAGAACGGCACGGCCCATGCCGCCGGCGAGGCCGTGCTGGACCGCCGCGATTTCGGCATCGGCACGCAGAGCTACAACGACGAGGGCTCGCTGGGCTTCTCGGTCCGGGTCGGCATCGACCTGGAGGCAACGCGCAGCGCGGGCAGCTGAGCCCGCCACGCGAAAGGCCCCGGCCGCCGCGGCCGGGGTCGGACATCAGATATGCTCGAGTTCCTCGAGCAGCTCCATCAGCGTCGCCAGCCGCTTGCGGCCGAGCCGCGCCTCGATCCTGGCAGAGAGCTTCGCCAGGTCGTCGACATGTTCGAGCACGATCTCGCGCCCCTTCTCGGTAATCGACAGCGTCTGGCGGCGGCGGTCGCGCAGATCGCGGCTGCGGCTGACCAGCCCCTTTTCCATCAGCGTCTGGATGATCCGGGTCTGGCTGGGCAGAAGCAGCCCGCATTGCTCGGAGAGCCGCGTCGCGTCCAGAGGTCCCTGCTCTTCGAGGACCGTGAGAATCCGCCACTGCTGTTCCGTGAGATGGGACCGCGAGGCAAAGGCGCGGATCGGCGAGATCACGCGTTCGCGGGCACGGTGGATACGCATCGGCAGGGAATCGGAAGTGCCGCCGAAGAGCGGCGAAATGACGTTCATTCTGGTTTCCCCCGGTGAGCCGCCGGTTTTGGTTAACTGGCTAACAACACGTTATCGCGATGTGAACTTATTGTCTATGAATTCGAAACGAATGAACAGCTTTACCGGGAATTTCGTCACGGCAACCTGAAGTTGTTCATTTTTTTGGCGCAAAACAGGGGCATGAGCGGATTAGCGCCCCGCAAGGCCACGCTACACCATGATTTTCCGGGAGTGTACTGCGGGCGGGACCGGACCTTGTCCGTATCCCTGCCCTGTCAGGATTGGTGCGGTCGAGAAGACTCGAACTTCCACGGGAGTTACCCCACAGCGACCTCAACGCTGCGCGTCTACCAATTCCGCCACGACCGCACTCTGTCCTGACTGGCAGTGGCGGGTTACTACCCTCGGCTTCCGGGAGCCGCAAGAGGGGAAATGCAACTTTTCCTACAAAAGTGGACAGCCCCTCCCGCAGGCGGTAATCCGCCCTTGAAATACAGGAGTCCGACGATGTCCCTTACCTGGAAAACCTCTGAAAATCTCGTACCTTACCCTGAGGCATTGGCCGAAATGGAGCGCATCGCCGACGGAATCGCGCAAGGGTCGGAATCAGAGACGCTGTGGCTCCTCGAGCATCCGCCGCTCTACACCGCCGGAACCAGCGCCGATCCCCGCGATCTCGTCGATCCCGAGCGCTTTCCGGTCTACGGCACCCGCCGCGGCGGCCAGTACACCTATCACGGTCCGGGCCAGCGCGTGGCCTATGTGATGCTCGACCTGTCGAAGCGCGGCCGCGATGTCCGCCAGTTCGTCCACCAGGTCGAGGAGTGGGTGATCGCGACGCTCGCGGAGTTCAACGTCAAGGGCGAGCGCCGCGAGGGCCGGGTCGGCGTCTGGGTCGTGCGCCATGACAAGCCCGCCGGGCCGGACGGACAGCCGCGCGAGGACAAGATCGCCGCGATCGGCCTGCGCATCCGCAAATGGGTCAGCTTCCACGGGCTGTCGATCAATGTCGAACCGGACCTGTCGCATTTCTCGGGAATCGTGCCCTGCGGCATCTCCGAGCACGGCGTCACCTCGCTGGTGGATCTCGGCCTGCCGGTGACGATGGAAGATGTCGATGTCGCGCTGAAGAAGACCTTCGGCGAGGTGTTCGGCGAAGAGCCCGCGGACGCCGTTCCGTCCATCTAGGGCGCGGCCAGCCAAAGCTCCATCCGCCCGGTCGGCAGGTTGCGGTAGCGGTCGCCGAGATAGATCAGCTTCGGCTTGCCGAAGCCCCCGGTCGCGGCGATGTCCTGCGCCAGCTGTTCGGCGCAGGCCAGCTGTTCGGCATGGTAGTAGCGGATATCGCCGTTGCTGGGGCTGGCGGAGACGACCTCGGTCGCCAGCAGCACCCAGCCCTTGTCGCCGAGCGCGCTGCGCAGCGTTTCCGCCCGCGCCTTGCCGTCCTCGCTGCCGGCCTGCGGATAGATCACCGGGCGCACCGCCTCGGGTCCGCAGGCCGCGGCCTCCGTGCCGTCCTCGCCGGACGGCTCGCCCGGATCGCAGGGCGTAGCCATGTCGGCACCCGCGCCTGCGACCGGAACGATGACCCGCATGATGACCCGCCGCTCCCCCGTCCGGACAGCCTGCAGGAACGCCCGCGCCGCGGCTGCCATGCAGCGCCCGGCCGTTCAGGACCAAGCCGCAAACGACCGGTTGCAGCGCGCCGTCCGCGGCGCCGGAGCGCTTCCCTGTGGGCATTGATGATGTAACCGCCCCCCGACGGCATCGAGGTGCCAAGGTGGGATCGCAACACTCCGAATTAGGAGGCGGTCATGTCGGAGATTGTCACGGTCGGGCTCGATCCGCTGACCGGCAGGCGAATGCAGGGCAATCGCCGAAAGGTTGGCGAAGAATGCGGTCCAGGTCCACGGCGCTGACGCCAGGGGCGCTGCAGTCCTGCGCAGGAAACTCCGACGGGCCGAGGTGCTGGAGTTCTTCGCGAAGCTGCCGTCCTGCCTGGTGGCGATGGAAGCCTGCGGCGGCGCGCATTTCCGGGGGCGCGAACTGTCCAGGTTCGGTCACGACATCAGGTTCGTCCCGCCTGCCTATGTGAAGCCCTTCGTAAAGCGGCAGAGTGAGGCGGGGTCCGGAACAGTCCGGGGGGCTCCGGTCCGCGCAAGCGGAAAATTCTCCGGCGGGGTTCCCTCCTCACATTGTCCCAGCGGACAGTGTGAGGAGGGAAAGGGCGGAGCCCCTAAGGGCCGGACGGGCGGAGCCCTGCCCGGCACACGCCATCCATGTCCATGTCTGGCAGATGGCGAAGGTCCTGTTCGGTCTGCCGCTCCGGCAAATCTGGCCATGGGACCGCCACGGGTCCGAATGACCATGGCGCAGCGGCATGGGGTCCAGCATCCGCGAAATGGCAGGGCTGGACTGGCCGGTGCCGGACGTCTCCACGCTCTGCCGCCGTCAAAGGGAGACGGGGCCATGGCCCCAGCGGGGCCGCGCGAAAACCCGTTCGAACGATCACCGTCGCGCTTTCGTTCCGCCGGGCCCAGGGTCACCTCGAAGGAGACCGGCCGCGAGACCGCCGAAATCCGCATCCGCGTCATTCCCGGCTGCGCTCGGACCAAGGACGCTTGCCGCTCAGTCTCGAGCCGCGTCGACGCCCCCGGCACCGCCGAGAGCGAGCGGGGAAGGCTCAGCTAGGGAAAGGCGCATCACGTCCCGACGCCGGCGTCTGCAACAATGCCCCCGGTTCATCCTCCGGACGTGCGTCGCCCTGATCCGCAGGATGGCCGTTGTCCCGCCTTCTGTTCCGCAGCCATCTTCCAATGGCCCCTCCTGCTGACGCGGACCTGACGGCCGCTCCTGCCCTGCTCCGGCCTGCCCTCCGCTTCGCCCGGATGTCGGCCATCGGCAAGCCGCAGCCGCAGCCGCAGCCGCAGCCGCAGCCGAGAGTTTGACCCGAGGAAGATACTGGCCAATCCCTCAGTCCTTGCGGAGCGGCCACGGGGGACGGCGGCTGCGCCGCGCGGCGGGCACCGCTCTGGCGCACGGGAACAGCCGGACGGCGCAGCGCATCAAGACCGACGGCACCCGCCGGATCGAGGGAACTGCCGGGGGATCGCATCCGAATGCAGGAACGACGGGCACAGCCACCGGAGACATGGCCGCGGCGGGACCGGCTGTCCGACCGCCCCCTTGCCGACCCTTCCCTCGGGAGGCGGGACTGGCGCGTCCTGACGGCACGCTGATTGGAATTCGGCCGGCCCTCTCGGCAAACCCTCAGGATGCCGCGCCGGATTGCACCCAGCCGAAGGAGGATGGGACCCGGCCAGCGGACAGACCCCGCGCCGCCGCCATTGGCATCCCGCCGGGGCGCGGTTCAAGCCCCCCGCAAACCGCAGTTTTCCGCCTGCCGGAGCGCTTCCGGAGAACGGCGCGCAGATGGAGCTGCCTGCGCGTCGCGGACGGCCATGGCAATGACCGGGAGCCCCGCAGCAACCGCGGCGTGCCACCGAAGCGGCTCTGCGGGCGCGCAATTCCGTCAGCGGTCCCGACGGTTCGAGCCCCGCCGGTGACGAAGGCGGCGCGTCCCTCGAAGCCGGTCAGGCGCATGCCGGTTCTCCGGCCAGCACCTCTGCGGTCGCCGTCACCCCGCCGCAGCAGCCCGCGACCCAGGCCATCGCCATGTCGTGCCGCGCCCGGTCGAAATCCGCCTGGGCATCGGCGATGGCAAAGGGCTGGATGTCGCGCTGGAAGGCCTCGGCCGCGGTGGCGAGGCAGCCGATATGGGCATAGATGCCCGCGATCATCAGCTGGTCGCGGCCGCGGGCGCGCATCAGCGTTCCGAGATTGGAGCGCTGGAAGGCGCTGTAGCGGTGCTTGACCAGAACGATGTCGCCCGGCTCCGGCGCCAGCTCCGGCAGGATCGCCGTATCGCCGGGATCGGGGCTCATTCCCGGTCCCCACAGGTCGGCCTGCAGCCCGCGGTCGGGCCGGAACTGGCCGCCCTCCTGCGCGGTGTAGAAGACCGGGATGCCCGCGCCGCGCGCCATGCGCAGCAGCCGGGCGATGTTCTGCGTCACCGGTTCCAGCGGCGCGCCGCCGAACGGACGGCAGAAATACCGCTGCATGTCATGGACGAGGAGCGCCGCGCGCGCGCGGCAAACGCGCCGCATGTGCCGGGCCGCCGGGCCGGAGCGTTCAAGATGCAGGCCGTCCCCGGCTGCCGAAAACAGTTCCGGGCCCGGCGCGCAGCGGAGAGCCGGCCGACTCAACCCGCGGCGGACCCGTCGACCGCATTCCCCCGCCCGGCGTGCAGGCGCCGAGATGCCTGCTTGCCGAAGCATTTGCAGCATGCGAGAGCCGGACCGAAAGCTTCCCCGGGAATCGCCATGACGACCTCCGCGCATCTGCGCCTGACCCCGCTCGCCCTCCTTGCCCTTGTCGCCGCCTGCGGCACGCCGGTGCATCTGCAGACGCCGCCCGAGCCCGCGCCGCAGCCCCTGCCCGCCCCGGTCGAATCCTCCGACCCGCTGGCGCCGCATACCCCGCTGAGCTCGCGGGACTACGGCGCCTGCGCGGTGGTGCTGCTGACATCGCGGGCGCTCGACGATCCCGACGGCTTCGACGCGCGCCGCCGGGAAATGCAGGCCGCCGCAAGCAGCCTGATGTCCCAGGCCCCCGATCCGGACAAGGCCCAGGCCACCGCCGAGGCGGTCAGCGCCACCGAGGACGGCCGGTTCTTCAGCTATGTGCAGGCGAACCGCGACGGCTGCCGCAGTCGCTATCCCGCCTATGCGCGCCAGATCGGCGCCTGACCGGCCGACGCCGGCAATTCAAGGCAAAGTCCCGGCATCTTCCCGCCGGGCACTGCCGCCCGTCCCGCGAAACCCGTTGCAGGCGCGCCGCGGATCCCCGAGGCTGGCGCCGCCATTTCCCGCCGCCCGGTGCGGCCCCGATCGATGAGCCCGCCATGACCGACCTCCTGCCCCGCTGGGCGATCGCCTTCCTGCTGGTCGCCGCCACCTTCAACCCGACGCCCTACAACTACATCTCCTGGTCGCTGCATCACGGCTGGAACACGCTGTCGGTCGCGGTGCTGGCGGGGCTCCTGCTCTTTGCCGTCTGGGTGGTGTTCCTGCGCGCCACACTGCGCTCGATCGGGCCGTTCGGCATGGCGCTGGTCGCGGCGATCTTCGCCGCCGCGGTCTGGGTGCTGCACGATCTCGGCGTGCTGACGCTGGAAAACGACGCCGCCACCGCCTGGCTGGGGATTCTCGGCCTGTCGCTGGTGCTGGGCACCGGGCTTGGCTGGAGCCATGTCCGCCGCCGGGTTTCGGGCCAGGCCGATGTCGACGATGTCGAGGATAACTGAGGCAAAGCGGCGCCGCTCCGGCGCCTGTCTGCGCGGCACGGCCCGCTAAGGGTTGCGTCCGCGCGCCGCGGGCTCTAGTTAGGCCGCGATCCGAACACCAGGTCCCACGCATGCAAAACGTCCTACTCATCATCCACCTGATCCTCGCTCTCTGCCTCATCGGGGTCGTGCTTCTGCAACGGTCCGAAGGCGGCGGCCTCGGGATCGGCGGCAACAGCGGCGGCGTGATGTCGAGCCGGGGCGCGGCCACCGCGCTGACCAAGCTCACCTGGGCTTTCGCGGCAGCCTTCATCGCGACCTCGATCGCGCTGACGATCATCGCGGCACAGACCTCCTCGGGAAGCTCGGTCCTCGACCGCATCCAAGAGGCCCCGGCGACCGCGCCGGCAACCGGCAGCGCACCCGCCCTGCCCGGCGGCGACCTGCTGCCGCCCTCCACCGGCGCCGAGCCCGTCGCTCCGCCGCGCGCAGAATAACTGCGCAAACACAACACCTTGTAAAATCACGACATCCCGCAACAGCATGTTGCGGGATCACTGCGAATCCTATATGGGTTTAATCCCGTGGTCAGGTTTCGCAGCCATCACTTTTTCGGCCGACATCTACGGGGGTTCCGAGCAACATGACGCGCTATATCTTCATCACCGGCGGTGTGGTGTCCTCGCTTGGCAAGGGCCTGGCTTCGGCGGCGCTCGGCGCGCTCCTCCAGGCGCGCGGCTTCACGGTCCGCCTGCGCAAGCTCGACCCCTACCTGAACGTCGATCCGGGCACGATGTCGCCCTTCGAGCATGGCGAAGTCTTCGTCACCGATGACGGCGCCGAGACCGACCTCGACCTCGGCCATTACGAGCGCTTCACCGGCGTCGCCGCGCGCAAGACCGATTCCGTCTCCTCGGGCCGCATCTATTCCAACGTGCTGGAGAAGGAGCGCCGCGGCGACTATCTGGGCAAGACGATCCAGGTGATTCCGCACGTCACCAACGAAATCAAGGACTTCCTCTCCACCGGCGAGGGCGAGGTCGATTTCATGCTCTGCGAGATCGGCGGCACGGTCGGCGATATCGAGGGCCTGCCCTTCTTCGAGGCGATCCGCCAGTTCGGCCAGGACCGGCCGCGCGGCCAGTGCATCTTCGTGCACCTGACGCTGCTGCCCTACATCGCCGCCTCCGGCGAGCTGAAGACCAAGCCGACCCAGCACTCGGTGAAGGAGCTGCGCTCGATCGGCATCGCGCCGGACGTTCTGGTCTGCCGCTCCGAGGGCCCGATTCCGCAGAAGGAGCGCGAAAAGCTGGCGCTGTTCTGCAACGTGCGCCCCGAGGCGGTGATCGCCGCGCAGGACCTGAAATCCATCTATGACGCGCCGCTGGCCTACCACGCCGAAGGCCTCGACCAGGCGGTGCTGGACGCGTTCCAGATCTCGCCCGCGCCGAAGCCGGTGCTGACCAAGTGGAAGGACGTTTCGGACCGCGTGCACAACACCGACGGCGAGGTCCGCATCGCCATCGTCGGCAAGTACACCCAGCTCGAAGACGCCTATAAATCCGTCTCCGAGGCGCTGACCCATGGCGGCATGGCCAACCGGGTCAAGGTCCGCACCGAATGGCTCGATGCCGAGATCTTCGAGAAGGACGACGCGGCGGCGCGGCTCGAAGGCTTCCACGGCATCCTGGTGCCCGGCGGCTTCGGCGAGCGCGGCACCGAGGGCAAGATCAAGGCGGCGGAATTCGCCCGCACCCGCAACATCCCCTATCTGGGCATCTGCCTCGGCATGCAGATGGCGGTGATCGAGGCGGCGCGCCACCTCGCCGACCTGGAAAACGCCGGGTCCGAGGAATTCGACGACGAGAAGGGCAAGAAGCGCTTCACCCCGGTCGTCTACCACCTCAAGGAATGGGTGCAGGGCAACCACAAGGTCGAGCGCAAGAAATCCGATGCCAAGGGCGGCACGATGCGCCTGGGCGCCTACACGGCCTATCTCGCCGAGGGCAGCCGCGTCGCCGAAGTCTATGGCGGCACCGTCATCGAGGAGCGCCACCGCCACCGCTACGAGGTCGACATGACCTACCGCAAGCAGCTGGAGGAACGCGGCCTGATCTTCTCGGGCGTGTCGCCGGACGGCCGCCTGCCGGAGATCGTCGAGGTCAAGGACCATCCGTGGTTCATCGGCGTGCAGTTCCACCCGGAGCTGAAGTCGAAGCCCTTCGCGCCGCATCCGCTGTTCCGCGACTTCGTGCGCGCCGCCAAGGACCTGTCGCGGCTGGTCTGACCGGGCAGCCGGATTCCGGCTTCCCCGCGGCAACAGGACATGCAAGCATTCCCCAGCGTCATCTGATCCTGGGGGCTTGCATGCCGAAGCTGAAATTCAAGATCGCCTTCGCCGCCCGGTCCGACAACACGCCCTCGGAGGGCGGCTGGACCTACCATCACGTGCTGCCCTGGCGGTACTACTACCTGATGGGCTACGTGATCGCGAACGTGGCGCGGCTGCGCTACCTGACCACGGACTACACGATCAAGGACGACGCGCTGGCAGCGGCCATCAAGGCCGAGAAGGCCGCGTCGGGCAGCAAGACCAAGGACGAATTCGGCGACGAGGCGGCGGATTTCCTGCGCGAGATCCGCGAAAGCGGGCCCGCGCTCCTGCGGCTGCTCCAGCCGCTGCACGGATCGGCCGCCGGCCGCGAGCCGAATTCGATCCAGCAATCGATCATCTCGGCAGGGAAATTCGACCTCGGCGCGATCGGCAATCTCTGCGGCGCGCCGAGATTCGGCGGCTTCCTCGGCATGGCCCCGGAACACCGCGCCGCCGATCCGGGCGACCTGCCCGAGCGGCTGAAGCCGCTCTCGGCCGACGAGGGCTGGTGGGGTCTGCTGGCGGTGCTGTCGGAGACGGTTTCGGGCATCTGCCCCGCCATCGCCGGAACGAAAGCCGGAGAGACCAAGGATGCCGCGCTGGACGTGAAGCAGTTCCGCCTGCTCCTGGAAACCGTGCGCAAGCTGACCGACAGCCACAATTCCAAGCCGAAGAAGATGGATGCCGCAGACTGGTACATCGACAATACCGGACACGGGTCGCGCCACGACTGGGCCTATCTGAGCGGCATCCGCGACGCGCCGGGGGCCGGCACCTGCGGCAAGATCTTCGCGATCCGCACCGGCGACATCCCGCAGTCGGGCCTCGTCGTGCCCGGGGCCGAGATCGAGGGCTGCAGGCTGGACTACCGGGTGTTCAGCCCCAGCGCCGGCGACCGCAAGCACCTGAAATTCTATCCGCGCCCGAAAGGCTGAACCCCGCGTCAGTCCGCGGCAGCAACCGCGATGCCCCGGATCCGGCAGGCCGCGGCCACCGCCGCCGCGACCTGGTCCTCCGGCGTCGCCGGAGCCCCGCCCGCCTCGGCGAGGTCGGAATAGGTCTCCTTGGGCGCCTGCCCGCCGCCGACCTTCTTGAGCACCTGGGTCAGCTGCGACAGCCCGCTGAACACCTTGTACCAGAACGGCCCGCCGAGCCCGATCAGGAAGCCCGCGATCGCCACATTGGCGAACCAGATCGGCAGGCCCGACCACCAGGGCTCGCGCAGTTCGCCCGCCACGCAGGCAAGTGCCGGGCGGTCCGCCGCCACGCCCTGCTCGGCCGCCAGCTGCTGCGCCTTGTTGATCGCCGGGGCGATCAGGCAATGCGGGTAGTAGGTGAAGCCGATCGGCAGCGCGGCATTTTCCGCAAGCAGCCCGAGATTGTCGTCGACGAGCTTGCGCAGTTCCGCCAGCTCGTCCTCCATGGCGCGGATCTCGCCGGCCCCGGCGCCCTCCTCCCTGGCCGCGGCCAGCGCCTGCTCCCGCTCCGAAATGCTCGACAGGATGTCCGGCGACGCATCCAGCAGCGCCTCGCGGGCGCTCCGGTCGGTCATCACATGGACGAAGACCCGCCCGGCATCGATGTTGAAGGCCAGCGCCACCAGGAAGGCCATGAGGATCGACATCGACTGCGCCTTCTTGCGGTAGCGCTCCTGGCCGAGCAGGCGGTAGCGGGCATAGGTTTCGACCAGGAGCCGCCATTCGCCCTCGGTCGCGAGCTGGCTGCCATAGGGCTCGAGCCGGGCGAAGCGCTCGGCGAAGCCGCGGGGGCTGAGCGTGTCCACCCGCAGCACATTGCGCAGCTTCACCTCCGTGTCCGCCTCCCCGTCCGGCGCCGCGGCCGGGGCCAGGCTGTCGAGGAAGACCTTGTAATGGCTGGCCGGCGCCAGATCGGCGATCCATTGCCTGGCGGTTTCGGCGACGCCCGGCTTGCGGCGCAGCTCCTCCAGCGGGCCATGGACCGGATTGAAGGTCAGCTCGTCGACGAGGCGCGGGATCCAGTCGCGGCGCGCACCGCCGTTGCGCAGCGCCAGCTGCGGGACCTGGCCCGCCGCCACGTCCCGGATCATCCGCGCCAGCGCGACCGCGAGGAAGGCCTGCCGCGTCCGCCGGTTACGCAGCCAGGCTTCGGTCAAGCCGCTGACGATCGTCGCCAGCACGATCATCACGACGGAAAATGCCAAGGCGCCTTCGAGAATTTCCATGCCGCCCTCCCGATGACAGCCCCGGGCAACGCACCCTTTCCCTAACGGAATACCGCAGCGGTTCCGGTCCTGGCAAGCATGGCCTTCCCGGCCGGACCATGGCAGGGAGGCGGCATGGCCCTGTCCAGACGCTCCCTGTTCCTCGCCGCCGGCGCCGCTGCCATCGCCCTCGGCGTGCCACGCGCGATCCGGCATTTCGCGCCGCTGCCCCCGGCCCGGCCGATCCCCGGGCTCTCCGGCTTCTCGCAGATCGAGACCGGCGGGATCAGCCTGCCCCCCCGTGTCGAGCACGGCCTGTGTTCCGCGGCTGCGGAACGGCGTGGCGGCCGGGTCGGGCAGGACCGGCGCGGCGGCCGCGGGCGGGTTGTCGCGGAAGAAGATGCGCAGGTCGCGGGCATCCATCAGCGGTTCCAGCTCCTGGATCAGCCGCAGCGCCGGGGTGTTCACCAGCTGGACGATCTGCAGCCCCGGCAGCCGGGCCAGCACGTCGATATCGGTGATCCCGGTATTGCCGAGGTCGAGCGAAGACAGCCGGTCGAGCTGCGCCAGCTCCGGCGGCAGCCGGTCGAGCCCGGCAAGCCCGTATAAGCTCAGCTCGGCCGCCCCGCTGGCCTCTGCCTCGCGGATGCGCCGCAGCGCCTCTGCCTGATCCGTTCCGTTGTCCCCGGGCATGGCCGCTGTCCTTCCGCTGGCTCTCCGGCGCGGAAACTGGCGCTGCGGCCTGCCGGGGTCAAGCCGTCTCAGGCGGCGCGGGCGGCGGGCAGCACCGTGTCGGCGAAAAGCGCCATCAAATCGCCGAAATAGCCCTGGCTGCGCGCCGGGCGCGTCGGGTCCGAGGTGATCACCACCGACAGCGCGAGGTCCGGCACCACCGCCACGACCTGGCCGCCATAGCCGCGCGCCAGCGCGTACCCTGGCGGTTGCCGCCGCCGGCTGGGCGGGTGTCCGTTCACCCGGAGATTGCCCCGCCATCCAATTTCCGCCACCTCCGAGACACGACCGACCATCGAAGCCTGCCGGACTTCGCGGACAATGCCGCTCGTCCGGCACTCCTTGCTCCGGAAGGATCGCTTTTCCCCGGCGGACTCGGCGACCTTGCCTGCGCCTGCCGCCTGGGCATTCGGCACGGCCGAGCGTTCCCGGGAAGATCGTCTCGGCAGCACCGACCGCGTCCTCCATCCCGGACCGCCGCTTGAATGCCTGTGGAAGCGCCGCCCGGATTCTGCGGAGGAAAGCGATGACGGCCGTGTGGCAGTCCTCGGTCTGCCCAAGCCGCGGAAGCCGCGGAGCAGGCGGGTGCCGCTGAGCCGGGGGGCGCTCGGCACGCGCTGCGGTTTATCGGCCTCATGGGGGGCGATGGCGCTGATGCCCAGTCCCGTGTCCGGGCTCTTCCGGAGCGATGTCTGCTCACGTCGGGGAACCAGGCGCCCCCGCCGATCGCCACGCGGCCCGGAGCGGCGGTGCGACATGGCCGCCGTCATCTGTGGGCCCGTACCCCGTCCTTGGGACACATATGGCAAGTGCCACCCGGCGCCGCCATGTTCCGGAGCCTGGCGCTCCGGAAATCGAAGAGCCTTAACTCGTCCGGGGAAATTTTTCCCTCACTCGGGCGAGATTGTGCCCGTTGCCTCGCCGGATATGCTCCGGGCTTCCCGCTTCGGAAACCTGCGGCGTGCGACCGGGCCGGGCCGCGGCCCGGCACGCTGCGGCACATTGCGATGCAGGGCCGATTGCCGCTTCGGCGCGATTGCGTCGTGCCGGACGAAGATGCCCCGCTCCGGCGCATCAAGCTGTCAAGAGGGTCTTGGCGGAGCTCGAGGGCCGCCCATGCCTGGGGCGGGGCCGCAGCCCGCGTTCCTCCGCAGCCTCCATATCCCGGCGGAGGGCCGCGACACGGCAGATGCCGTCCGCAGCGACGGCTGTGCGATCAGGATCGCATGGAGCTGTCCGAGCCCCGCGGCTCGTTCGGCGGCGGCGTCCCAGGCGGATTGCGCGGAAAGCCGCGGCGCGGCGAGGAGGGCGGGCAGGGCGAGGAGCGTGGCGCGTCTGGTGATCATGGCGCGATCATGCGCGAGCCGTCTCCGCCCGGCCAGTCACGAGCCGGTGAGATCAGGCGATGCCGCGCGCCCTGAGGACCTGCATTGCCGCGCGTTCCTAAGGGGGGCGGGACTCCCCTTTTGCAATCCGGCGGGCTCATGGCCTTGCATCACGAAGTCCGGACCTGGCCTGGCTGGACAAGGATAGACCTGGCGCGCCCTGAAGGCGGCAAGCCGGGGCGTCTGCCGGTGTTCCCTGAATGAGCAGGACCCGCAGGCGGTCAGGGCGAGTCCGGTCCGGTCCGCGCAGGCGGCAAATCCTCCGGCGGGGTTCGCTCCGGTCCTCTGCGGAAGGCAAACTGTCCCGGCGGACAGTTTGGGGAGGGAACGGGCGGACCCCCTGAGGGCCCGACGGGCGGAGCCCTCCCCGGCGAATGCCATCCGGGTCTGCCTCACGGTGACGGTCCTGTTCGGCTTGCTGATCCGGCAGATCGAGCCACGGGAACGCCATCGGTCCGAGTGAGTTGTCCATCGTGGCGCCACCGGTTCGAGCCCGATGGGCGACGGCGCGGCGGAATGGTCGCCAGAATCCTCCAGGTGGCAGGGCTGGACTGGCCGATGCCTGATGTCTCCACGCTCTGCCGCCGTCAATGCGTGACGGCCCGTGGCCCCAGTGGGGCCGCGAAGGCCCGTCGAGCAATCGCGGTCCAGCTTTCGTCGCGCCGGGCACAGGGCCCGCTCAGCCTCCGCGTGGACAGCTCCGGCATCAAGTTCCTTGGTGACGGAGAATGGCTGGCCAGGAAGCACGGCACGCAGCGGCGACGCCGGGACCGCAAGGTCCATCTGGCGATGGACCCGGCCACCGACGACATCCGGGCGGCGGAGTTCACGTCCGGCCGAGAGGGCGACAGCCCCGTGCTGCCGGACCTTCTGGCCCAGAGCCCCGAGAACGGGGACCTCGGCACCGTTGCTGGCGAGTTGCCAGCGGATGCGCCGTCACCCATCGGGCTCGGACCGATGGCGCCGCGATGGGCGCGACGCCCGACGGCCCGGTCCTGCAGGTGGCTTTCGATGCAGGAGCGACCGCGGAGGCGGCACCGCGCTGCTGCAAGCTGCCGGAGCCAAGGTGGTCGATGGCCCGAGCGCGATCGGGCTCTACACGCTGGGCTTCGCGGACGAGGCGGCGCGGTCAGCGGCCGAAGCCTCCCTTGCCGCACGGCCCGACCTGGTTGCCGCGGTCTCGCGCCCCTGATCAGGCGCGCCTCCCCAGGCAATGCATCAGCGCCCGCTTGGCGTGGAAGATCCGGGTCTTGACGGTGCCTGCGGGAATGCCCTCGATCTCGGCGATCTCGTCATAGGGCAGCTCGTCGTAGAAGGCGAGGCGGATCACCGCCAGCTGCGCCTTCTTCAGCTTGGCAAGGCAGGCGCGCAGTTTCGAGGCGTCCTGCGCAGCGCCGATCACCGCAACCGCATCCGGCGCGTCATCGGCGCTTTCGGGGACATCCTCGACATAGGACAGGCGCGAGGAGCGGCGCCACTGGTCCGAGAGCTTGTTGCGCGCGATCGCGAAGATCCAGGTCCGCACGCTGCTTTTCCCGGCGAATTTCGGGGCGCTCCGCCAGACTTCGAGCATCGCCTCCTGCAGAACGTCCATCGCGGTCGCGTCATTGCCGCAGCGCAGGCGCAGGAAGGCGTATAGCGCGTCGTGATGGCGCGCATAGAGGCGGCGCATCGCGTCGCGGTCGCCGCGGGCCGCGCCCGCGAGCAGCGTCCTGTCTTCCTCGGGGGGCGGCACAGCCATGGCGGTCGGTCATCCCGGTTGCAGGTGGTTCCTGCCAAGCGCATACCCCCTGCGGGGCCCGCTTGGCAAATAGCCGCATGCCGCATGGCCCGGGCCGCCGCCCCGCCCCCGCCGGATCAGGCCGAGAGGGCGGCGGGATAGCTGAAGGTGCCGGAAGTATAGACCAGGCTGCGGGCGCTGTCGTCCTGCCGGATCGCGGCGACGCGGCCGATCAGGATGGCATGGGTGGGCGAGTCGTGCTCGCAGTCGAGATGGCAGTCGAAGACCGAAAGCGCGTCCTCGAGCACCGGCGCCCCCGTCGCGAGCCGGGACCAGGCCCCGCCCGCGAAGCGCTCTGCGCCATAGACCTTGGTCATCCCGGCAAAGCGTGCGGCGACGGCGCTTTGCGCCTCGGTCAGGAAATTCGCCGAGAAGCATCCATTGGCGCGGATCGCGGGCAGGACCTTGCTGTTGCGGTTGATGCAGGCGAGGATCATCGGCGGGGCATCCGAAAGCGAACAGACTGCCGAAGCCGTCAGGCCCTGGCGCGCGTCGCCCTCGCCGGTCGCGATCACCGTGACGGCGGTGGCGGGCAGGCGCATCGCCGCGCGGAAGGCGGCGGCATCGACGGGCGGGATGTGATCGGTCATCTTGGGTCCTCTCTGTCTGTCGCGGCGCTGCCGCCGTTGAGCCATGTCAGGATCGCCGACAGATGGGTGCGCATCACCCGTTCTGCTTCGGCGGCATGGCGGTCGCGGATGGCGGCGGCAATCTGGTCGTGATGGCGCCAGCCGGTTTCGTCGGTATAGGCGGGCAGGCGCGTCCGGAACGCCTCGTCCCGGGTCAGTTCCAGGATCTGCGCCAAGAGGTTGGCCGCCAGCGCATTGTGGCAGGCGGCGGCAACCGCGCCGTGGAAGGCGATGTCATGTTCGAGATCGAAGACGCCGGGCTCGGCCGCGGCATGGGCGGCGAGGATGGCGTCGATCTCGGCCGGGGTGCCGCGCACCGCGGCCAGCCGGGCGATCTCGGGTTCGATGAGCAGGCGCACCTCCCAGACCTCGGCCGGGCTGGTCAGCTCGGCGAGCTTCTGGCGCCCGCTGCGCCCCGCCGCTGCCCCGGCCGAGACCGCGCCTGCCCGTCCGCGCGGTTCGCTGAACGGCACCGATGTCCACGGCGCCGCGCTGGATGCGCGCTACACCTTCGACACCTTCGTGGTCGGCAAGCCGAACGAGCTGGCCCATGCCGCCGCGCGCCGCGTCGCCGAGGGCGGTCCCGTGACCTTCAACCCGCTGTTCCTCTATGGCGGCGTCGGCCTCGGCAAGACCCACCTGATGCACGCCATCGCCTGGCACATGCGCCAGCAGCAGCCCGACCTGAACATCCTGTTCCTGTCGGCCGAGCAGTTCATGTACCGCTTCGTGCAGGCGCTGCGCGAAAAGCAGATGATGGATTTCAAGCAGCTGTTCCGCTCGGTCGACGTGCTGATGGTCGATGACGTCCAGTTCATCGCCGGCAAGGACTCCACCCAGGAGGAGTTCTTCCACACGTTCAACGCGCTCGTGGACCAGAACAAGCAGATCGTCATCTCCGGCGACCGCACCCCGACCGAGATGTCGGACATGGAGAACCGCATCGTGTCGCGGCTCCAATCCGGCCTCGTCGTCGACCTGCACCCGACCGATTACGAGCTGCGCCTCGGCATCCTGCAGCAGAAGGTCGAAGCCTATGCGGAGCAGTATCCGCAGCTCTCGATCGAGAACGGCGTTCTGGAGTTCCTCGCCCACCGGATCAGCACCAATGTCCGCGTGCTCGAAGGCGCGCTGATGCGGCTCTTCGCGATGGCCTCGCTGGTCGGCCGCAAGATCGACATGGCGATGACCCAGGACTGCCTGGCGGACATCCTGCGCGCCTCCGAGCGCAAGGTCTCGATCGACGAGATCCAGCGCCGCGTGGCCGAGCACTACAACATCCGCCTCTCCGAAATGATCGGCCCGACCCGCGTGCGCACCGTCGCCCGGCCGCGCCAGATCGCCATGTACCTGTGCAAGTACATGACCACCCGCAGCCTCCCGGAAATCGGCCGCCGCTTCGGCGGGCGCGACCACACCACGATCATGCATGGCGTGAAGCGCATCGAGGAACTGAAGGAGAAGGACACCCAGATCGCCGACGATCTGGAGCTGCTGCGCCGCTCGCTCGAGGCCTGACGCCCGCAGCGGTGTGGTCATTCTGCCGCATCCGCGGGCATTCGGCGTTAGCGCCTGTAAAACCGGCCGAAAAGGGCTTGAGCCGACGGGCCGTTAGGATAGTGTCGCAATCCCGTCCCACCGGAAAAGGTTGCGCGCCATGAGGATCAGCATCGAACGTGCCGCACTGCTTCGCGCGGTCTCCCAGGCACAGTCCGTCGTCGAGCGGCGCAACACGATTCCGATCCTCGGCAACGTGCTGATCGAGGCCGAGGGCGCCGACGTCACCTTCCGCGCGACCGATCTCGACATCGAAGTCGTCGACAAGGCCCCCGCCATGGTGGAGCGGGCCGGCTCGACCACCGTCTCGGCCGTGACCCTGCATGAAATCGTCCGCAAGCTGCCCGACGGCGCGCTGGTGACGCTGAATGCCGACCCGTCCTCGAACATCGTCACGGTGGAAGCCGGCCGGTCGCAGTTCCAGCTGAACACCCTGCCGAAGGAAGACTTCCCGGTGATGCCGTCGAGCCAGTACAGCTCGACCTTCACGGTGAAGGCCGAGGTGCTGCGCCGCCTGTTCGACAAATCGAAATTCGCGATCTCCACCGAGGAGACCCGCTACTACCTCAACGGCGTCTACATGCATGTCGCCGAATCCGAGGAGGGCCGCGTGCTGCGCTGCGTCGCCACCGACGGCCACCGGCTGGCCCGGATCGACGCGGAGCTGCCCTCGGGCGCCGAGGAAATGCCGGGCGTGATCGTGCCGCGCAAGACCGTGGGCGAACTGCGCAAGCTGCTTGACGAGGACGAGGCGGAGATCGAGGTCTCGGTCTCTGAAACCAAGGTGCGCTTCGCCACGCCCGACGTGACGTTGACCTCCAAGGTCATCGACGGCACCTTCCCGGACTACACGCGGGTGATTCCGGCCAACAACCCGAAGCGGCTGGAAGTCGATGCCAAGGATTTCGCCAAGGCCGTCGACCGCGTCGCCACCGTGTCTTCCGAGCGCTCGCGCGCCGTGAAGCTCAGCATGGACGAGGACCGGCTGGTCCTGTCGGTCAACGCCCCCGACAGCGGCGCCGCCGAGGAAGAGCTGGCCGTGGCCTATGGCGACGAGAAGCTGGAGATCGGCTTCAACGCGAAATACCTGCTGGAGATCGCCTCCCAGGTCGACCGCGAGAATGCCGTCTTCATGTTCAACAGCTCCGGCGATCCGACCCTGATGCGCGAAGGCTCCGACACCTCCGCCGTGTATGTCGTGATGCCGATGCGGGTCTGACGCCGCCCCACCCCGAAATTCCGAACCGCGCCCCGGAGGCGCGGTTTTTTTTGGCCCTGCGGGAGCGCGGCCATCCCCCTTGGGACCGTAGCAGGCAAAGCTGCCCTCCGGGACCAATCCCTGCGCTCCGCCCAAGACCGGCCGCGCCCGCCCCGATGGCCGCGCCCGGAGAACAGGCACCGGCCTGCCCCATGCCGAAACCGGCGCGGTCGGCATCCACCGGGTTCTCTGCAACCGCGGCCAGAAGCAGATCGGCGCCAACGGCCCGCTGTCCAAGGCGAGCGCGCCACCTTGGACTGTCACAGGTGGCGCGCACGGCTTGGACCACGACCTTCCGGGAGCCGTCACGGCTGGCGCCGCGCCCTGCAGGACGCGGCCTTCTCCGAAGCGAGCCGACCGCTTCCCTCCTTGGGCGGCCTTCACATCCCTCCGCCTCTTGGCGGACCCGGTTGCGGACCTGGTCCGGACCGCGATGCAATGCACCAGATTGGCCAGCGCCCGGCATGGCCTGATGTACCCCAGCCGCGTTCGCCCCCACCATGCGCCGCATTTCCGACCCTCCGGCCTGCGGCGCCACCGATCCGGGCGCCACTGGCCGCCGCGCAGCCGGCAAACTGACCGCAACGCTCCATGCCAGGCCCCGGTGAAGCCGCTACCATTTTGGGCGCCCGGTATCCGGCAGGGGCACGCTGACCGGTCCGGCTGGCGCAGCTCGCAGGCCATCAGGCGTTTGCCGGGGCTGTGGCCGGGCCCCACCAGCAGGGCTAGGCTCCACATGCCTGACAAGGCGCAGCGCCGCCGCGGATGCCTCGGAGACGCTCCGCCGGAGCCGCATGGCCCTTTTTCCGGGATCGCGGACGGGCTGGCCTCGTCAGGCCGGGAGGCACGAACCGTCATGATCCTTGCCATGTTGCTCAAGGTCCAGAGGACAGCCCGCCGCCGGGCCATGACCATGGCAAGCCCGGGCGGTTGAACGGGCCGAACTCGCGGATCGGGCCGTCGACCGGCATCCGCCTGTCAGCGTCGCTCTCGCAGGACATGCGGCGCAATGCACGGCCAAATGGGCGAACGCATGGCGCGCGTCTTGGCCGGCGCGACGCGCGGCATCCGGGCGCGGAGGCGAACCGGATTGCCTCCAGGGCGGACGCAACGGCGCCTGCCGCTCATCTCAGCCCGCTGAAGGTCAGAGCCCCCTCCGGGCCGACGGACTTGCCCAGGGAGGCCGCGCGGGAACACCTGGGCGGCGCGCCACCGGCGTGCCTGCCGGTTTCGGCGTGCTCGGCACGGCCTTCAGGACCGGCTTTTCGGCTTTGGGCGCTGCCGCGGCAGGCGCGGGCTTCGCTGCGGCGACCTTCGCCTTCGGGGCGGGCTTGGCCGCCTCTTCCCTCAGCTGGCGCGCGGCGGTCAGCCCGATATCCCAGGCGGTGCAGGCGCTCATCATCTTCATGGTCATGTCCATCTGCGCCTCGGCAGAACGGAGCCACAGCTCCATGCCGTTGCGCCACATGTCCATCGGTGTCACGAATTGTTTCTGCATGTCTCCCCAGACTCCAAGTTTGGCCGGCTTGCCAGAGCACATATTCAAGAACATCAGTCAAGCGCCCCCATCACGGCCTGGTTGAACCCGTAGACCTTGCGCGCGCCCGACAGCGGCACGAGCGTCACGGTCCGGCTCTGGCCCGGCTCGAAGCGCACGGCGGTGCCGGCCGCGATGTCCAGCCGCTTGCCGCGCGCCGCGGCGCGGTCGAACTGCAGCGCGGCATTGGTTTCGGCGAAATGATAGTGGCTGCCGACCTGGACCGGACGGTCGCCGGCATTGGCAACCTCCAGCTCGGTGACGTCTGCGCCATCGTTCAGGGTGATGTCGCCGTCGGCGGTCATCACTTCTCCAGGAATCATGCGGAGCTCTCCGTTCTCTGCCGGTCCGGCGTCTCGGCCGGTCCCGTTATCCCCTGCGCCGGCGGCGCATGTCTCTGCGGAGGTGCGCCCCTGCACGGGGGCGGCGGCCTCCGGGACAGGCCGGCCGTTGCTGCCGCCCTGTCCATATTACCTTCGCGAAACCGCTGCCTGCTTCCAGTCCGGCGATGCGCAGGCCCAAACTAAACGGAGCTCTGCCCAAAGAATAGCCGAAAGCGAATGGGTGGCGCCATTTCTGCAGCGTTACTTGGTCGCGAACCCGGGCTCAGCGGATCGGGTGATGGACGGTCACCAGCTTGGTGCCGTCCGGGAAGGTCGCCTCCACCTGAACGTCATGGATCATCTCGGGGATGCCCTCCATGCACTGCTCGGCGGTGACGACATGGGCGCCCGCTTCCATCAGGTCGGCGACCGAGCGGCCGTCGCGCGCGCCCTCGACCACGTAGTCGGTGATCAGCGCGATGGCCTCGGGGTGGTTGAGCTTCACCCCCCGCTCCAGCCGGTTGCGGGCGACCATCGCGGCGAGGCTGACCAGCAGCTTGTCCTTTTCGCGGGGGGTCAGGTTCATGTCGTTCCGTCCTTCTTCAGATCGTCCAGACGCGGGGCAAGGGCTGGCCCCGCAATTCGTCGAGAACCCGCGCCATCCAGCGGCGCAGGTCGAATGGCTTGGCCGCGAGGGCGCGCAGCACCAGCTTGCCGTCCCAGCCGGAGGCCGCGGCGCGGATGCCGGGCGCCTCGCAGAGCGGCAGAACGCGGGTCACGAGATCGGGCGCATGCGGCGCGATCAGCGCCGGCGCCGGGCGGCGGCGCGGTGCGGTTCGGCTTCGGCGGCACCGGCTCCGAGAACCCCTCCGGCGTCTACCATGTCGGCGACAATCCGGTGATCGACATCCGCCTGCCCGAAGGGGTGTCGGACGGCTATCTCTGGGTGTCGATCGTCGATGTGAAGGGGCTGGTGTTTCACTTGCTGCCGAACCGGGTGCGGCCGGAAAACGCGGTGGCGGAGCTGCGCGGCGAGGCCGAGGACGGCTGGCTGCGCGTCGCCTATCCGGCGGCGCGGGCGCAGGCCGAGGGGGTGATCGCCTTCTCGGTGGATGACAGCGTGCTGGGCAAGTCGAAGCTTTTGGTGCTCTGGACGCCGGACCGGATTTTCGGCGAGCTGCGGCCGGTCACGGAATCCGCCGAGAGCTATGCCGATGCGCTGGCGGCGGCCGTGGCGGAGGGCGGGAGCGGCGGCTACCGGCTGGACAGCGCGATCCTGGTGACCGAGCGCTAGCCCGGCCCGGCCGCCGGGGGCAAGCCCGGCGGGCAGTTCGTCATTCCCCGCGCGGGCGGTGGCTTCGACGGCCTCGGGCGCGCGGCCTTCCTCGACCCAGGCTTCGAGCGCGGCGAACAGGTCGAACCCGTCGGCGGCCGGGCCGCCGGTGCAATGGGTCATCCCGGGCACCGGATGGAAACGCGCGAACTCCGCCGCCGCGAAGCCATTGTTCCTGTCGAGCTTCGCATGCCAGTCCGCGGTGTCATTGACCGAGAAGACCGGGTCCGACACGCCGTGGAACAGGATCATCTTCCCGCCCGCCTCGCGGAAGGCCGCTAGCTCGGGGTCGTCCGAGCCGGGCGGCGTCATCAGCGCCATCGGGCTTTCCGGGAAGGCGTCCGAGACGGCATGGATCCGGCCTGCTTCCGCAGCGAGGTCGAAGACCATCAGGAAGGCCTCGAGCGCCTCGGGGGTCCCCCCGACCTCGCTCGGCGGCACGGTGAAGACGCGGGCCAGCGAGGCCGCCCCCATGGTTGCGATGACCGGCCGGTGGCCCCAGGCCGGGATCGGGCTTTCCAGCTTCCACATCCGCCAGTCTTTCGCTTCGATCCCGGCATCCCAGGACCACTCCGCATAGAGCGGCGCGCCGACCGGTCCGCGCGGCCCGTCGAGCACGGCCTCGAGCGCCGCGAGCTTCTCCGGCGCGAGGCAGGCGCCGGCCTGCAGCGGCAGCCCCCGCGGCGGCCCCGGCTCCGGCGCCGTCCCATGGCGGCGGCGTCTTCTCGACCGTCTTCGGCGGCGTTCTCGCCGCGCTGGTCGGCTTCGGCGCCGCACAGTTCATCAAGGTCGACTGGATGGCGATGACCGGCCTCGGCAAGGACCCGGTCGCGGCCCAGCTGGAACAGGTCGAGGCACGTCTCGGCCAGCTCGAGACCGACAATGCCGGCTCGGTCGAAGCCGCCGTCGGCAATGTCGCGAGCGGGCTGTCCGGCGAGTTCGGCAGCATGTCCGGCCAGTTCGAAGAGCTGGTCTCGACCCTCGGCGGGCTGCAGGAGTCGGTCTCGGGCACGCTCGGGTCCGTCAACGAAACCCTCTCGGGCGCGCGGGACCAGATGGAGACCGTTGCCACCGCGATGGGCAATGTCGATTCGCGCCTGGCCAGCTTCGGCGAGCGGATCGGCGGGCTGGACCAGCGGCTTGCCGAGGTCGACCAGCGCCTCGTGGCGGTCGAGCAGCGCCCGCTGGTGGAAAGCTCCGACACCGCCCGCGCGGCGTTCGATTCCTATGAGCGGCAGCTCGAGGAGCTGCGGGCCATCCTGGCGCAGCAGCGCGAGGATGCGGACGGGCTGGAACAGCGCCTGACCGACATCTCCGCCGCCTCCGCCGCCGAGCTGACCGCGATGCAGGAAGCCGCGCAGGAAGACTTGGCCTCTGCCCAGGACGCGGCGGCCGCCCAGGTTGCGGCGGCCGAAGAGCGCCCGACAGAACCCGCGCAACCCGCCCTTGTCGCGGAGCCCCCGGCGCAGGGCCAGCGCTCAGGGGTGGTAGCGCTGGTTGGCTTCGATGGAGAGCGGCGAGAGCGGCTTGGCTTCGGGCAAGGTCCAGCCCGAGCGCCCCCGGCCGACCAGATCGCGCATCGCGACGGTGTCGCCACTGTCCAGCATCGCCAGCGGCACGCCCATGCTGCGCATCCGGTCCCTGAGCCCGCGGCCGTCTCCGACCAGCCAGATCCGCTGTGCATAGGGGCCGACCAGCTGCGCCGTCGATGCCGCGCCGAGAAAGGCGAAACTGCGCATGCCGTGATGCTTCATCGCCAGGGTCGCCATGTCCTGGGCCCGCCGTCCGGTGCAGGTCACGGCAGCGCGCAGTCCCAGAGCCTCGCAGAGCCAGAGTGCCCAGTCCTGCGGCAGGGATGTCAGGAGCTCGGCCTGCCCGCGGAACCGCCGCCAGAGCCGGAGAAGCTCCAGCGCCGGACGGTTGATGCGCAGATCCGCCGGATCGGGCGCCGCCAGCTGCGCCTCGGGCACCGCCAGCAGCCCGTGATCGAGATCGACCACCAGCGGCTTGGGATAGCGCAGGTGGAAGGGCGGCTGGGACAGGGTCGGGGCGGGCACGGCGGACCTCGTTCGCAAGGACCGCCCCAGCATGACCGGGCGCCGCTAATTTTCGGTTGCCGCCGCCTCTGGCCGGAGCCGCCGCTGCGGACTACCTGAGGGGCGTGACAGAGATGCCCGATCATATCGCCCGCTGGATGGCCGCGCGTGGCTGGACGCTGCATCCCCACCAGGCCGGGATGCTGGCGGCCAAGGACCTGCCTGCGCAGCTCCTGATCGCGCCGACCGGGGGAGGCAAGACGCTGGCCGGGTTCCTGCCGACGCTGGCCGAGCTCGGCCCCGCGCCCGGACCGGGGCTGCATACACTCTATGTCTCGCCGCTGAAGGCGCTGGCCGCCGATATCCGCCGCAATCTCGAAGCCCCGATCGCGGGCAGCGGCGCCGCGATCCGGGTGGAGGACCGCACCGGCGATACCAGCTACACGGCCAGGCGGCGGCAGCGCGCCGACCCGCCGCATATCCTGCTGACCACGCCGGAAAGCCTGGCGCTGATGATCTCCTATCCGGATGCGCCGCGGATCTTCGCCGGGCTGCAGCGCATCGTGCTCGACGAGATCCATGCGCTGGCCGCATCGAAGCGCGGCGACCAGCTGATGCTTGCGCTGTCGCGGCTGCAGGCGCTGTGCCCCGGGCTGCGCCGGGTCGGCCTCTCGGCAACGGTGGAGGACCCGCCCGCGCTGGCGCGCTTCCTCGCCCGCCATCCCGATCCCTGCCCCGTCCTGACGGCGGATCCCGGTCCCGAGCCGGATATCGCGATGATGGCGCTGCCCGAGCCGCCGCCCTGGGCGGGGGGCGGCGGGCGCTACGCCATCCGCCAGGTGCTCGAAGAGGTGAAGCGCCACCGCACCACGCTGATCTTCCACAACACCCGCGCGCAGGCCGAGATCTTCTTCCGCGAGCTCTGGCTGCAGAATGCCGACGGGCTGCCGATCGGCATCCATCACGGCAGCCTCGCCCGCGAGCAGCGGCAGAAGGTCGAGGCGGCGATGGCCGAGGGCGCCCTGCGCGCCGTGGTCTGCACCGGCTCGCTCGATCTCGGCATCGACTGGGGCGATGTCGATCTGGTGATCCAGATCGGCGCGCCGAAGAACGTCAAGCGGCTGGTGCAGCGGATCGGCCGCGCCAACCACCGCTACAACGCGCCGTCGAAGGCGCTGCTGGTGCCTGCCAACCGCTTCGAGGTGGTCGAATGCCAGGCGGCGCTGGAGGCGGCCGCGGCCCGCGACCTCGACGGCGATCCGCGCGGGCCGGGACCGAAGGACGTGCTTTGCCAGCATATCCTGATCGCCGCCTGCGCCGGAGATTTCCATGCGGACGACCTCTATGCCGAAGTCACGCAGGCCGGGGCCTATGCGGGTCTGAGCCGGGAGGATTTCGACGCCTGCCTCGATTTCTGCGCCACCGGCGGCTACGCCTTCCGCGCCTATGACCGCTGGCAGCGGCTGAAGCAGCGCGACGACGGCCGCTGGGGGCTGCGCGATCCGCGCGCGGCGAAGCTCATCCGGATGAATCTCGGCACGATCCAGGACAGCGATCTGGTCAAGGTGCGGATGCGCGGCCGCGGGCCAAGCCTGGGCGAGGTGGAGGAGGCCTTCGCCGCGACGCTGACCCAGGGCGACAGCTTCCTGATGGGCGGCCAGGTGGTGCGCTACGAGGGGCTGCGCGAGATGACAGTCGAGGTCAGCCGCGAGAAAGGCCGCGAGCCCAAGGTCGCGGTCTTCGGCGGCACCAAATTCGCCACCTCGACGCAATTGTCGGACCGTATCCTCGCCATGCTGGCGCAGCAGGACTGGCCCGCCCTGCCCGGCCATACCGCCGACTGGCTGCGGCTGCAGGCCGAGGTCTCGCAGATGCCGCGGCGCGACCGGCTGCTGGTCGAGAGCTTCCCGCATGACGGACGGCACCATGCCTGCATCTACGGCTTCGCAGGCCGCAACGCGATGCAGACGCTGGGGCTGCTGGCGACGCAGCGGATGGAAAGCCTCGGGCTGGCGCCGCTGGGCTTCGTTGCCAGCGACTATGCCGTGCTGATCTGGGGGCTGGAGCCGCTCGAGGATCCGGCGCCGCTCTTCGCCGCCGGAAACCTGCGCGAGGGGTTCGAGACCTGGCTCCGGGGCAATGCGGTGATGAAGCGGACCTTCCGCTCCGTCGCCACCATTGCCGGGCTGATCGAGCGCAACCATCCGGGCAGCCGCAAGACCGGACGGCAGGCGACCTTCTCGACCGACATCCTCTATGACACGCTCAGGAAATACGACCCGGACCACCTGCTGATGCAGATCACGCGCGAAGAGGCGCTGAAGGGCCTCGTCGATTTCGGCCGGATCGAGGAGATGCTGGCGCGGATCGGCGGGCGGATCGACCATGTTCGGCTCGGCCGGATCACGCCGCTGGCCGCGCCGCTGTTCCTGGAAGCGGGCCGCGTGCCCGTCGACGGCGCCGGACGCGACCGGCTGATGGAGCAACAGGCGGCGCGGGCGATGGACCCGGCCGGGCGACAGTCCCGGGAGACCCCATGACCGACATGACCGCCCCCCTGACACAGGCCCGCCCGAGGGCCCTGCGGCAGGAGCCCGATCTCGAGGCCCGCCGCCGCCGCGCCGCCTTCTGGTTCCTCGCCCCGATGCTGGCCATGCTGGTCTGCGTCGCCGCCTGGCCGCTGGCCCGCTCGATCTATTTCTCCTTCACCGACACCACGCTGACCAGCCTCTATGACGGCCGCTGGGTCGGCTTCGACAACTACCTGAGCTACCGCCAGCTCTCCTCGGGCCGCGCCGTCTGGCGCGGCACGCTGGCCGATCCGGCCTGGTGGAACGCGGTCTGGAACACGGTCCGCTTCGCCGCGATCTCGGTGTCGCTGGAAACCGTGCTGGGGCTGATGGTGGCGCTGGTGCTGAATGTCCGCTTCCCGATGCGCGGCCTCGTGCGGGCGGCGATCCTGATCCCCTGGGCGATCCCGACCATCGTCTCGGCCAAGATGTGGGGCTGGATGCTCAACGACCAGTTCGGCATCCTCAACGACATGATGCTGCGCGCCGGGCTGATCTCGGAGAAGATCGCCTGGACCGCCAATGCCGAGACGGCGATGGCGGCGGTGATCCTGGTCGATGTGTGGAAGACCACGCCCTTCATGGCGCTGCTTTGCCTCGCCGGGCTGCAGATGGTGCCGCGTGACATCTACGAGGCGGCGAAGGTCGACGGCGTCCACCCGGTCAAGGTGTTCTTCCGCGTGACCCTGCCGCTGGTGCGCCCGGCGCTGATGGTGGCGGTGATCTTCCGGATGCTCGACGCGCTGCGCATGTTCGACCTGGTCTATGTGCTGACGCCGAATTCCTCGGCCACCAAGACCATGTCGATCCTCAGCCGCGAAAACCTGATCGAATTCGACAAGTTCGCCTATGGCTCGGCGCAGTCGACGCTGCTCTTCGCGCTGATCGCGGTTTTCGTGAGCCTTTACATATGGCTCGGCAAGGTGGATCTCGGCGGGAGGAAACCGGCATGACCGCGCTCGACATGACGAAGAAGGCCGGTTTCGCGCTGGCCGTGGCAACCATCGTGACCGTCTCGGTCTTTCCCTTCTACTACGCCGTCATCACCAGCTTCGAGACCGGCACCGCGCTCTTCGAGGTGAACTACCTGCCGCAGGGCTTCGATTTCGGCAACTATCTCGCGGTGCTCGGCCAGCAGGCCTTTCCGCGGAATGTGCTGAACTCGGTCTTCATCGCCACGGCGACGGTCGGCGCCTCGCTGCTCCTCGCGGTCACTGCCGCCTATGCGCTGTCGCGGGTGCGGTTCCGCGGCCGGGGGCTCCTGCTGATGACCATCCTCGCGGTGTCGATGTTCCCGCAGATCGCGGTCCTGTCGGGGCTTTTCGAAATGGTCCGCTTCCTCGGCCTCTTCAACACGCCCTGGGCGATGATCCTCAGCTACACGATCTTCACCCTGCCCTTCACCGTCTGGGTGCTGACCACCTTCATGCGCGACCTGCCGGTCGAGATCGAGGAGGCCGCCATCGTCGACGGCGCCTCGCCCTGGGTGGTGATCACCCAGGTCTTCCTGCCGCTTCTGTGGCCTGCGCTGGTCACCACCGGCCTGCTGGCCTTCATCGGCGCCTGGAACGAGTTCCTCTTCGCACTGACCTTCACCGCCTCGGAAACCACCCGGACGGTGCCGGTCGCCATCGCGCTGCTGTCCGGAGCGTCGCAGTTCGAAACCCCCTGGGGCACCATCATGGCGGCGTCGGTGATCGTCACCGTTCCGCTGATCGTCCTCGTCCTCATCTTCCAGCGCAAGATCGTCGCGGGCCTGACGGCCGGCGGGGTCAAGGGCTGAACCGGGAGACCCGAAACATGGCACATATCCAGCTCAACGACATCCGCAAATCCTACGGCGCCGCCGAGGTGATCAAGGGCGTCGACCTCGAAATCCGCGCGGGCGAGTTCATGGTCTTCGTCGGCCCCTCGGGATGCGGGAAATCCACGCTGCTGCGGCTGATCTCGGGACTGACCAGCATCAGCTCGGGCGACCTGATGTTCGACGGCGCGCGGATGAATTCCAAGGTGCCCTCGGACCGCGGCATCGCGATGGTGTTCCAGTCCTACGCGCTCTATCCGCACATGACCGTCTACGAGAACATGGCCTTCGGCATGAAGCTCGCTAAATCCGGCAAGGCGGCGATCCGCGCGCGCGTGGAGAAGGCGGCCGAAATGCTGCAGATCGGCCATCTGCTCGACCGGCTGCCGCGGCAGCTGTCGGGCGGGCAGCGCCAGCGCGTCGCCATCGGCCGCGCCATCTGCCGCGATCCGCGGGTCTTCCTGTTCGACGAGCCGCTGTCCAATCTCGATGCCGCGCTGCGCGTCGCCACCCGCCTGGAAATCGCCAAGCTGCATCACGAGATGGAGCAGACCACCATGGTGTATGTCACCCATGACCAGGTGGAGGCGATGACGCTGGCGGACCGGATCTGCGTGCTGCGCGACGGCAAGGTGGAACAGGTCGGCACCCCGGCCGAGCTCTACGAGAAGCCCAATTCCACCTTCGTCGCGGGCTTCATCGGCTCGCCCAAGATGAACCTGCTGACCGGCGAGGTCGCGGGAGACTTCGGCTGCCGCACGCTGGGCATCCGCCCCGAGCATGTCGACATCACCGCCGAAGGCGCGCTCTGGACCGGGACGGTCGTCCATGCCGAGGATCTGGGCTCCGACACCTATCTCTATGTCGATGTCGGCGCGGAGGAGCCGGTCGTCGTCCGCCGCGAGGGACGCCGCGCCGTGGCGCTCGGCGAAACCCTGGGCCTGCGCCCCCGCCCCGAGCACCTGCACCGTTTCGATGGCGGCGGCCTGCCGCTGCACTGAGCCCCGGAGGACACCCCATGCTGCATGATCCGCCCCCCCTGAAGGACGCGACGCGCTGGTGGCACGCCGCCACCGGCTACCAGATCTATCCGCGCAGCTTCGCCGACAGCAACGGCGACGGCATCGGCGACATTCCCGGCATCCTCTCGAAGCTCGACTACCTCGAAGAGCTGGGGATTGGCTTCATCTGGCTCTCGCCGGTCTACCGCTCGCCGATGCGCGACAACGGCTACGACATCTCGGATTACCGCGGCATCGCCCCGGAATTCGGCACGCTCGAAGATTTCGACCGGCTGGTGGCCGAAGCCCGGGCGCGCGGCATCGGCATCGTGATGGATCTTGTGGTCAATCACAGCTCGGACGAACACGCCTGGTTCCGCGCCGCCTGCCGCTCGCGCGAAGCGCCCGAGCATGACTACTACATCTGGCGCGACCCCGCCCCGGATGGCGGCCCGCCGAGCGATCTTCAGGCCTGCTTCGGCGGCTCCGCCTGGACCTATGTGCCGGAAACCGGGCGCTGGTATCTGGGCTATTTCAGCCCCGGCCAGCCGGACCTGAACTGGCAGAACCCGGAGCTCCGCCGCGAGATCCACGACATGATGCGCTGGTGGCTCGACCGCGGCATCGCCGGGTTCCGGATGGACGTGATCAGCCTGATCGGCAAGGACGTCGATGCCGGCATCTTCGAGGAAGGCCCGCATCTGCACGGCTTCCTGCAGGAGATGCACCGCGAGGTGCTGGCCGGGCGCGACCTGCTCGCGATCGGCGAAAGCTGGTCGGTCAGCCGCGATACCGCACTGCTCTATTGCGGGCGCGGCCGGGCCGAGCTCGACATGGTGTTCCAGTTCAACCACGTGGTCGAGGGCTGGGACCCCGAGCACGGCAAGTGGCAGCCGAAACCCTTCGATCTCGGCCGCTTCCGCGCGGTGCTCGACGGCTGGCAGGAGACGCTGGGGCGGGATGGCTGGAACGCGCTCTTCCTCGGAAATCACGACCTGCCGCGCCAGGTGTCGAAATATGGCTGCGACGGACCGCTCCGGGTCGCGGCCGCCAAGATGCTGGCCACGGTCACGCACCTGATGAAGGGCACGCCCTTCGTCTACCAGGGCGAGGAGATCGGCATGACCAATGCCGCCTTCTCCGACATCGGCGAGTTCCGCGACGTGGAGACGCTCGGGCATTACGAAGCGGCGATGGCGCGCGGCATGTCCCCCGAGGCCTTCATCGCGGGCGCCAACAGCAATGGCCGCGACAATTCCCGCACGCCGATGCAATGGAGCGCAGCCAGCCAGGCGGGCTTCACCGCGGGCACGCCCTGGATCGGGGTCAATCCGAACCATGCCGCGATCAACGTGGCCGCCGAACAGGCCGATCCCGGCGGGATTCTCGCGCATTACCGCCGCCTCATCGCGCTGCGCCGCGAACTTCCGGTGATCGTCCATGGCCGCTACCGCCCCGTCGCGCCGGACCATCCCCAGGTCTTCGCCTATCAGCGCGAACTCGAGGGCGAGCGGCTGGCGGTGATCGCGAATTTCTCCGCCGAGCCTGCGGTGTTCGAGGTGCCGCAGGAGATGCAGGGGACCGGGCGCTGCCTGCTCGCCAGCCACGCGCCGCGCGCCGCGCTCGGAACCCGGATGGAGCTTGCCCCGTATGAGAGCTTCGCGCTCCTCTGTCCCGGCACCATGTGAACGGAGTTCGCCNGCAGAGCCGGGGCGCCCAGCCGCTCGCCTCCGGCCCGCTGGAGCTGACCGGCCGCAGCCTGATGGAGGCCGGGATCGCCCTGCCGCTGTCCTGGCCCGCGACCATGTGGGTGATCGAGGGCGAACGGCTGTGACCTCGGTCCGGTCTGGGCAGGACACGGGGGCGGCCATTGCGCCGGCCCCGGCAACCGCAGGGAAAGGAGGGATCGCATGCCCCTGACACTCGACGGCAAATGGATCTGGGACAGCTGGTACCTGCAGCAGGACGGGCGCTGGCATGCCTGGTTCCTGCAGGCCGACCGCGCGCTCGGCGATCCCGAGCTGCGCCATTTCAACGTCTCCCAGGGCCATGCGGTCAGCGACGACCTGAAGAGCTGGAGCTACCTGGGCACCTCGCTCGCGCCGCAGCAGACCGGCTTCGACAGCATGGCAACCTGGACCGGCTCGGTCGTCACCGGACCGGACGGGCTGCACCACCTGTTCTATACCGGCTGCGACCGGGCCGAAGGCGGGCTCTGGCAGCGCATCGGCCACGCGGTCAGCCGCGACCTGCACGCCTGGGAGCGGGTGGGCAGCGGGATGTGCCTCGACCTGACCGGCCCTGCGGCGGTGCATTACGAGGCGGAACACGCCGCCGGCCATTGGCCCGACCGGGCGATGCGCGACCCCTGGGTGATGCCCGATCCCGAAGGCGGCGGCTGGCTGATGTACTTCACCGCCCGCGTGCCCGGCCGGGCGGAGCCGAACGAGGGCGGCGCCATCGGCTTCGCCACCTCGCCGGACCTGGTCGAATGGACCCTGCCGATCCTGTCGCGCGACCCGGACGGCGGCATGTTCGGCCCCGAGCCGGTGCCCGCCGATCTCCATGTCGACCCGGACCACCCGGTCGCCCGCCGCATCGCCGCGCTGTCCGAGCCGCGGCTGAGCCTGCTGCGCCGTCCCTTCGACGAGAAGACCGGGCGGCTGAAGGCCGAGATCCCGGTCGATGCGGTGCGCGCGCTGAAGCGGTTCCTCTCGATGTCCGCCGCCGATGGCGGCGCCCGCGTGGTGATCGTCGATGCCGCCGACGAGATGAACACCTCCGCCGCCAACGCGCTTCTGAAACTGCTCGAGGAGCCGCCGAAGGACACGGTGCTGATCCTCGTCAGCCACCAGCCCGGACGGCTGCTGCCGACGATCCGCTCCCGCTGCCGGGTGCTCAGGCTGCCGCCGCTGGCGCCCTGGGCGATGGCCGAGGCGCTGGCCCATACCGGCGCCGACATTCCCGGCGAGCAGGCCGCGGTCGAACGGCTGGCGCTTCGCCATCCGCGAAGGCGGCCGCACCGTCGGCGCAGGCGTCGTCTCCAAGATCATCGAGTAATCTCGGCGATCGCCGCTGCTCTGCGGAGCGGACAGGTTTCCGAAAGGCCCCGGCATTGCCGGGGCCTTTTGCGTTCCGGGCGCGCGAGACCGAGACAATTCAAGGTAAATTTCCGGCCGGGAGCGGGCGGGAATAGGGACTATCTTAGGAAAATCCGCGGCACCCTCGGAACGCGCATTCCAGGGAGGCTCGCATGGCCCAGGCCCGCTATCTGTCCGTCTTCCGGTATCCCGTCGCCGCGGATCTGCCGGTCAACATCACCCATATGGCGCCGACGCTCTTCGGCTATGCCGACGGCACCCGGCAGGTGCTGATCCAGGGCAGCTTCTCCTACCAGTATTTTCCGGGCTATGTGCTGCCGATCGGCACCGCGGCCAGCTTCACCGTCAGCGAGAGCGGCGTCGACATCTACACCGTGACCGGCAGCTTCCTCGATGCTTTCGCCTTCGGCTACACGCCGATCCACGACCATGGCGGCCTGGGCATGCTGCAGGTGCTGGAGGAGTACCTGTTCCGCGAGGCCGACGAGATGACCGGCACCGACCTGGCGGATTCGCTTCAGGGCTTCGGCGGCGACGACGTGATCTTTGCCGGGCTGGGCGAGGACACCGTGCTGGGCGGCATCGGCCAGGACACGATCGACGGCGGCATCGGCTCGGACCATGTCGACGGCGGCCGCGGCGACGACCTGATCATGGGCCAGAAGGGCATCGACACGCTGATCGGCGGGGCCGGACGGGACACGATCCATGGCGGGCTCGGCCCTGACTGGATCGAGGGCGGCGAGGATGACGACGATATTTCCGGCGACGAAGGCGCCGACAGCATCAAGGGCGGCGAGGGCAATGACCGGATCTTCGGCGGCTTCCGGTCCGACGTGATCAGCGGCGGGCCGGGCGATGACGACATCATGGGCGGGCTGGGTGCCGACGCGCTGTCGGGCGACGAGGGCGACGATTTCCTGTTCGGCTTCAACGGCCGCGACACGCTCATCGGCGGGACGGGCAACGACACGCTGATGGGCAGCGCGGGGGGCGACTGGCTCAGCGGCGGCGAGGGCGATGACGAGATCGTGGCCGGCATGGGCCATGACAATGTCTGGGGCGGCGAGGGCAATGACCGCATGTTCGGCCGCCTCGGCAACGACACGCTGCGCGGCGACGACGGGGACGACCGCATCTTCGGCGGCGCCAGCGACGACCTGATCTTCGCCGATGCGGGCAATGACGTGATCCGCGGCGGGCTCGGCACCGATACCTACACTTTCCAGACCGACCGCTACGGCGTGGCCTTCTCGCTGGCCATCACCTCGGTCCAGGCCAGCGGCAGGTACGGACGGGACAAGGTCTCGGCGATCGAGAACCTGACCGGCGGCTCGGGCGACGACACGCTGGCCGGGGACGGCCGCGCGAATGTCGTCGATGGCGGCGGCGGCGACGACCGGATCGACGGCGCGGACGGCAATGACAGCCTCGAGGGCGGCCATGGCGACGACACGCTCGAAGGCGGCACCGGCAACGACACGCTGCATGTGGCCAGCGGCTACGGCTACGACATGCTGCGCGGCGGCGAAGGCGACGATCTGCTGGTCGCGGCCGAGATGGGCCATGTCGCCTATTTCGAGGGCCATGACCAGCTGCATGGCGAGGCGGGCGACGACACGCTCTGCGGCGGCTACAACGCCCGCATGACCGGCGGCGAGGGTGCGGATGTCTTCGTCTTCTCGATCCCGGTCACCCGCGACGGCTCGATGACGATCACCGATTTCGAGCCCGGCATCGACCTTCTCGACCTCAGCCAGCTGCCGGCTGGCGCGGCGGTCTCGCTCGGCAACGACTGGGGCGCCGAGATCACCTATGACGGCTACACGGTCGAGATCCTCGTCCGCATGGCCCTGTCGGAGGACGACGTGCTGCTCGCGCTCTGACCCGGCTCAATGCGCGGGGGCGGATTTGCGCTCCCCCGGCTTCTGCATCATCAGCGTCATCGCCGCGAGGCCAGGGAACAGGAAGGTGAAGAGCGGGAAGACGTCGATGAAGGACATCACGCCGGCCTGTCCAAGGACGATGCCCTGAATCTGCGACAGCGCCGCGGTGCGGGCATCCAGTCCGTGCGCGGCATTGTTCGCCGCCATCGCATTGAGCTGTGCCAGCGCCTCGGGGTTCGACCAGGTGACATGCTCGGCCAGCCGCCCGCAATGGAAGGCGCGGCGGTGGCTCAGCACGGTGTTGATCACGGCCAGCCCCACGGCGCCGCCGAGGTTGCGCGTCAGGTTGAACAGGCCCGAGGCGCTCTTCAGCTTGTCGGGCGGCAGCGTGCCGAGCGCGAGGTTGTTGATCGGCACCATGCACAGCATCAGTAACACGCCGCGCAGGATCTGCGGCAGCAGCAGCTCGTTGAAACCCCAGTCCGCGGTCAGCCCGGTCAGCAGGTGCGAGCTGGCCGCGAAGCCGAGGCCCATCATCACCCTCGGGTCGGGATTCGAGGACAGGACCCCCGCCAGCGGCGCGGTCAGGAACATCGCCAGCCCCGAGATGAAGGCCGCCTCGCCGATCATCAGGCTGTCATAGCCGCGGATCTGCGCCAGGTAGAGCGGGCAGAGACAGGTCATGCCGTAGAGCCCGCTGCCCATGACGAAGGAAACAGCGGCCCCCTCGCGAAGTTGCGGTCGCCGAAGGCCGTGAGGTCGACCGCTGGCTCGCCGCGGTTCAGCGCCCGCCAGAAGAACAGCACGCTGCCCGCGCACATCACCGCGACGGCGAGGACGACGATCTCGTCCTGCATCCAGTCATTTGCAGGGCCTTCCTCCAGCGCGAATCCCATCGCGCCGCGGAAGGCGGGCATCGCCGCCAGCCCGGTCCAGTCGGGCTCGTCGAAATCCACGAGCAGGAAGGTCGCGACGGCGACGCAGATGCCGGGGATCACGTTGACGAGGAACAGCCAGTGCCAGGAAAACCGTCGGAAAGATAGCCGCCGGCGGTCGGGCCGACGGTTGGCGCCAGCGTGGCGATCAGCCCGATCAGCGGCGAGGTGACCGAGCGTTTCGAAGCCGGGAAGATCGTGTAGGCGGCAGCGAAGACCGACGGGATCGTGCCGCCGCCGATGAAGCCCTGCGCCGCGCGGCAGACGATCATCTGGTCGATGGTCTGCGCGGTGGCGCAGAGGAAGCTGGCCGCCGCGAAGCCGAGCGCCGAGACGGTGAACAGGAGGCGCGTCGACATCACCCGCCCGAGGAATCCCGAGAGCGGGATCATGATCACTTCGGCGATCAGGTAGGAGGTCTGCACCCAGCTGATCTCGTCGGCGGATGCGCCGAGCCCGGCCTGGATTTCCGGCAGCGAGGCGGCGACGATCTGGATGCCGAGGATCGCCATGACCATGCCGAAGATCATCGCCGCGAAAGCGAGGATCCGGCGCACCGGGATCGGCTCCTCGGGGGCGTTCATGGCGTCAGGACCCGGTGCGGGCATCGACCGGGACGACGGTGGAGCGCCCGGTGCGCAGCCGCCCGTCCGCCGACGCCCCGGCGGGCAGGGCGATCCGCACCCGCGCGGCCTGCGGGCCGTGCCGGACGGGACGCGCGCCGCGCCCGCCGCATTGGGCGCTGCAAAGCAGAAGGGCCGCCCCGGAGGGCGGCCCTTCGTCGTTCAGGGGACGCGGGACGCTTATGCGCCGGCGCGGCCGAATTCCGGATAGGCTTCCATGCCGAGTTCCGCCATGTCGAGGCCCTCGATCTCGTCCTCTTCCGGCGCGCGGATGCCCATCACGCCCTTCAGGATCAGCCAGACGATGCCGGAGGCCACGAAGGTGAAGACGGTGATGGAGAGGAAGCCGGTCAGCTGGGTCACGTAGTTGGCGTCCGAGTTGGTGAACGGAACCACCAGGGTGCCCCAGAAGCCGCAGACGAAGTGCACCGGGATGGCGCCGACGACGTCGTCGATCTTCATCTTGTCGAGCATCGGGACGACCAGCGTGCAGAGGATGCCGCCGATGGCGCCGATCAGGGTTGCGGTGCCGAGGCCCGGGGCCAGCGGTTCCGCGGTGATCGACACGAGGCCGGCCAGCGCGCCGTTCAGCACCATGGTCAGGTCCGGCTTGCGGTAGAGGACCGTGGTCATGATCAGGGCTGCCAGCGCGCCGCCTGCTGCTGCGGTGTTGGTGTTGGCGAAGATGCGCGACACGTCGGCCACGTCGGAGACGGTGCCCATGGCGAGCTGCGAGCCGCCGTTGAAGCCGAACCAGCCGAGCCACAGGATGAAGGTCCCGAGGGTGGCGAGGGTCAGGTTGTTGCCCGGCATCGGGATGGTGCGGCCGGCCGAGTCGTACTTGCCGATGCGCGGGCCGAGGATCAGGACGCCTGCCAGCGCTGCTGCGCCGCCGCAGGCATGCACGACCGTCGAGCCGGCGAAGTCGGAGAAGCCCATCTCGGACAGGAAGCCGCCGCCCCACTGCCAGGAGGCGGTCAGCGGGTAGATGAAGCCGGTCAGGACGGCCGTGAAGATCAGGAACGGCCACAGCTTGATGCGCTCGGCCAGGGTGCCGGAGACGATCGAGGCGGTGGTTGCGCAGAACATCAGCTGGAAGAAGTAGTCCGAGCCGGTGGAGGCATAGGCCAGGTCGTCGACCGCATCGACGGCGACGCCGACGGGCTCAAGAACGGCCACGGCCGGGAACAGCGCCGAGAAGTAGCCCTCGATCGCCCAGTCGCCCAGCGGGTACATCAGGTTGTAGCCGATCAGGTAGTACATGATGCCGGCGATGGCGAAGAGCGCGACGTTCTTCAGGCACTGCATCGTGACGTTCTTGGAGCGGACGAGGCCCGCTTCGAGCATGGCGAAGCCCGCGGCCATGAACATGACCAGGAAGCCGCCGACCAGGAAGAGGACGGAGGTCAGGATGAACTTCACCTGATCGGTTGCCTCGCCGGTCGGGGCGGCTGCTTCGACGGCCTCGGCGGCCTCCTGGGCATACCCGATCGCGGGCAGGGCAAGCGCAGCAGCGGCCGCCACCAGCAGGGTTTTGTTGAGTTTCATTTCAAAAAGGTCCCTCACTTCACTCTTACTGTCAGAGCGCGTCTTCGTTTTCTTCGCCCGTCCGGACGCGCACGGCCTGCGCGACATCGAGGACGAAGATCTTGCCGTCGCCGATCTTCTCGGTGCGCGCGGTCTCTTCGATGGTCTTGACGACCTGGTCGGCCATGTCGGCCTTCACCACGATCTCCAGCTTGACCTTCGGAACGAAGTTCACCGCGTATTCCGCACCGCGGTAGATCTCCGTATGACCGGACTGCGAGCCGAAGCCCTTGATTTCCGTCACCATCATGCCGCGAACGCCGATGGAGGTCAGCGCCTCGCGGACCTCCTCCAGCTTGAACGGCTTGATTGCAGCAATGATCAGTTTCACGATTGTCCCCTTCCAGTATGCGCGCCTGCATCGGCATGGATCGGCCTATCACAGGCTTGAGACGCTGATGGCCGGATCTGCGGCTCTTGCGGTAGGTGACACAAGCGACCACCTGTGGATTCACGGGGTTTACCGGGGTGCTGGCGCCTAATATCTGTGCATGAATCGCAATAACGATATATTTTAGGCACTATGAAAACTCCGGGAGCATCCCGTGGCGGGCTACCGCTGCGCCTGCGAAAAGGTTAAAAAGGATGCGAATGCCCGAAGACAGAGCGAGCAGAACATGAGCAGGCCAACCACGCCGCGGCGCCCCGTGCGCGCCACGGGAGAGCGCCCCGCAGCCAGGCGGACGGCGCCTGCTTCCGGACAGAAGAAACCCGTTCAGAAGAAACAGGTTCGCAAGAAGGCAGCCCCGTCCCGCAGGGGCCGGGGCGGTTCCGGCGGCGGCCGCAGGACGCCCTGGCCGGTGCGGCTGGTGCGCGGCATCTTCGGCGCCGTCTGGGGCGCGGGCTGGCGGCTGGCGGTGTTTGCCGGGATGATTCTCGCGGGCTGGGTGGCGGTGGTCTATTCCACGCTGCCGCCGGTGTCGCAGATGATGGACGGGCGGGTGCGCGGCTCGGTCACGCTGATGGACCGCGAGGGCGAGACCTTCGCCTGGCGCGGCGACCAGTATGGCGGCGGGGTCCATGCCGACAGCGTTTCGCCCGATCTGAAGCACGCGATCGTCGCCACCGAAGACCGCCGGTTCTACATGCATCCGGGCGTCGACCCGATCGGCATCGCCGGGGCGATGCGGATCAACATGTCCGAGGGGCGCTCGCCGCTTTCGGGCAACGGCGGCTCGACCATCACCCAGCAGACCGCCAAGCTGCTCTGCGTCGGCCGTGCCTTCGACCCGTCCTCGGGCCAGACCGAGGCGCAATACGAGGCCGAGTGCCGCGAAAGCTCTCTGGCGCGCAAGGCGCGCGAGGCGATCTATGCGCTGGCCATGGAGGTCAAGTACTCCAAGGACGAGATCCTGACGATCTACATGAACCGCGCCTATCTGGGCGCGGGCACGCGCGGCTTCGAGGCCGCGAGCCAGCTCTATTTCGGCAAGCCGGCAAGCCAGGTCGGCCCGGCCGAGGCGGCCATGCTGGCGGGCCTGCTGAAGGCGCCGAGCCGCTTCGCCCCGACCGCGAATCTCGCCCGCAGCCAGGAGCGCGCCAACGTGATCCTCGGGCTGATGGAGGACCAGGGCTACCTCTCGCATGAGGAGGCCGAGGATGCCCGCGCGCATCCTGCCACGCTCTCGGCGGCGGCGGCGAACCGCACGGGCGGCTATTTCGCGGATTGGGTGATGGGCGTCGTGCCGGAATATTACGGCAAGGGCACCACCGAGGACGTGACGATCCGCACCACGCTCGACATGAAGATGCAGCAGCAGGCCGAGGCGGCGCTGGCCGAGGTGTTCCGCACCAAGGTGCGCGCAGGCTCCGAGGCCGAGGCCGCGATCGTGGTGATGGGCGCGGACGGCGCGGTGCGCGCCATGGTCGGCGGCCGCGATGCCGACGTGCCGGGCGGCTTCAACCGCGCGGTGCAGGCCAAGCGGCAGACCGGCTCGGCCTTCAAGCCTTTCGTCTACGCCACGGCGCTGGATCTCGGCTATTCCTACAATGACCGGGTCGAGGATGCGCCGCTGACCATCAACGTGCCGGGCTCCGGGCCCTGGACGCCGCAGAACTACAGCCGCAACTTCCGCGGCTGGGTGAGCCTGACCCAGGCGCTCGAGGACAGCCTCAACATCCCGGCGGTGAAGGTCTCCGAGGCGGTCGGCCGCCAGAACGTGATCCGCGTCGCGACCGATTTCGGCATCGATTCGACCATGTTCAACGGGCCGTCCCTGGCGCTCGGCGTCTCCGAGGCCTCGCTCCTCGAGCTGACCGGCGCCTATGCGGGCATCCTCAACGGCGGCCAGTCGGTGGCGCCCTACGGGCTGACCTCGCTGTCGGTGCGCGGCGAGACCGGTCCGGTCATGGAGAAGGAAGGCGGCATCGGCGAGCGGGTGATCTCGCGCGACGCGTCCCAGCAGCTCGTCTACATGATGAACCAGGTGGTCGAGCACGGCACCGGCCACCGTGCCAAGCTCGACGGCCGCCCGGCGGCCGGCAAGACCGGCACGACCAGTTCGGCGCGCGATGCCTGGTTCATGGGCTTCACCGGCGATTTCGTGGTCGGCGTCTGGATGGGCTATGACGACAACACGCCGCTGACCGGGGTGACCGGCGGCGGCCTGCCGGCCGAGATCTGGCACGAGGTCATGGTGCGGATCAACCAGGGCCGTCCGGTCACGCCGCTGCCGATGATCACGCCGAGCCAGAACCAGCCCGAGCGGATGGTCGGCGGCGGGCAGGGCGGGAGCCAGGGGCAGGGCGGCCAGGCCACGCCCCAGATCCCGGTGCCGGACCTGTCGAAACTGCCGGAACAGGCGCAGGGCTTGGCCGAGCGCATCATGCGCGACGTGCGCGGCCTGTTCGGCCGGAACTGATCCGGCCCGGCACGCGGGTCAGCCCGATCCGCGTGCCTCCCCGGCGAAGTACCGCGCCAGCTCCGCCGCAGCCTGCTCGAGCGGCCCGGTCCGCCCCAGCCCGATCGGCCCGCATGCCTCGCGTTCGAGCTGCCGCAGCTCTGCAGGCAGCGCCTTGCGGCCGACGAATTCCAGCAGATGCAGATGGCTGGCACTGGCCACCGCGATCATGTCGCCCAGGGGCGTCGCGATCCAGCTGGCCAACAGCAGCTGCCCTTGCCGCAGATCGGAGGGCGCACGGCCGAGCAACCGGGCGAAGGCCGCGCGGAAGGCGCTCGCAGACTCGAACCCGGCCTCATGCTGGGCAGAGATCACCTTGCCGCCCTGCTCCAGCGCCGCGAAGCCTTCGCGCAGCCGCCTCAGCCGCGCCATCTCCAGGAAGGTCATGCCGAAATGCCGCCGGAAGGCGCGGCGCAGGGTCGAGGGGTCGTGACCGGCAGCGATCAGGTCCCGCTCGGTCCAGCGCCGCCCCGGATCCGCCTCGAGCGCGGCCATGAGCTCCGCCACCGCTGGCCCGGCACCCTCCCGGTCCAGCGGGCGGCAGCGCTTGCAGGGGCGGAACCCCGCCTCGAGGCAGTCCGCGACGGTGGCATGGAAACTACAATTCTCCGGCAGCGGCTTGCGCGCCGGGCAGGTGAGCCGGCAGAAGATGCCGGTGGTGGCAACGCACACATAGGCTCGGCCCTCCCAGCGCGGATCGCGGGCAAGAAGGGCGGCATGCATCGTGGCGTGATCGGGCAGGTCTGAGAGCATGCCTCCCTTCTACCATCCCGTCCCGCGACGCGGCGCCGGAAATCGGGCGGCAATTTCCGGTGTCCGGGCTCAGCCTTCCCGCGGTGCGTGCCAGGCCCCCAGCGGGCCGAGCCGCGCGAATTTCTTGGCGTAATGCCGGTCCATCTGGCCGAGCACGCGGCGCAGGAAGGCGACCGCCTCGGCGGCATGCGGGCCCTTGTTGAGCATCACGCATTCGGCGCGTTGCGCCATTGCCGCATCCGTCGCCTCGGCCCGGGTGGCATGGCCCTGCTTCGCCAGCGACTCGAGCACCTGCGTCGCCCAGACCACCGGCACGCCCGCCGCCTCGCAGAGCCACAGGATCTCCTCCTGGATCTCGGCGAGCCGCGCCAGCCCGATCTCCACCGCCAGGTCGCCGCGCGCGATCATCACGGCAGCCGGCCCCGCAGCCAGCGCCTCGGCAATCAGGCCAGGCAAGTTCGCCACCGCGCGGCCGGTCTCGATCTTCAGGACCAGCGCCGGGACGGCGGCACCTGCGGGGAGCCGCGGGGAGAGCGCCGCGCGCAGGTCACGGATGTCCTGCGGCGCCTGCACGAAGGACAGCCCGATCGCATCGGCGATCTCCGCTGCCGTGTCGAGCGCGGCGAGATCGGCGGCATCGAGTGCCGGAATGTCGAGCGGCGCACCCGGCAGGTTGATGCCCTTGCCGGGCTTCAGCCGGAGGCCCTCGGACGGCAGGCCGGCCAGCTCGACCAGCGCGTGATCGGCATCGCAATCGGCGATCACCCCGCCGAGCTTGCCGTCGTCGAACCAGATCTCCGCCCCGGCCCGCGCCGCCATCAGCAACTCGGGATGGCTTGGCACCGCCTCCGGCAGTTCCGGCTTCTCCGAGAGCTTGCGCACCAGGCAGATCCGGTCGCCGGGCATCAGAACCGGCCCCTGCGCCGATGGATCGAGCCCGGCCTTTTCCAGCTTCTTCAGCTGGCTGTCCTTCTCGCGGCGCAGGACGGCCTTGGGCAGGCGCCAGGCGGCGATGCGGACCTTCGGCCCGGCAAGATCCATGGCGATCTTCAGCTCGCGCCCCGCGGCCTCTGCGGCCCTCCGGCCATGGGCCGCCATCGCCCGCCAGGCCTCCGGCCCGTCATGCGCGCAGTTGATCCGCAGGCAGGTGGCGCCCGCCCGGACCATCGCCGCCGCCACCTCGTCAGCGGGCAAGCATCGGGCAGCGCGCCGGCCCGCGCGGCCTCGATCCGCGCGAGCGTGTCCTCGTCGGTCAGGTCGAAGCCCTGCGAGTTGATCCGGCCCCCGCCGAAGATCGCCTGCGGCGCAACGAGGCCCGAGGGGGCCGTCGCCGTGGGCAGCGCGTCGAAGGGATCGGCGGCGATCTCCTCGGGCTTCACCGCTTCGTCGACGATCTGGTGCACGAAGGACGAGTTCGCGCCGTTCTCCAGCAGGCGGCGGACCAGATAGGCCAGCAGGTCGCGATGCGCGCCGACCGGCGCGTAGATGCGGCAGCGGCCCCTGGTGTCCTTCAGGACGATGTCATGCAGCCGCTCGCCCATGCCGTGGAGCCGCTGGAACTCGAAGCTCTCGTTCCCGACCATTTCCAGGATCGCAGCGACGGTATGGGCATTATGCGTGGCGAATTGCGGGTAGATCCGGTCGGCATAGCCGAGCAGCCGCTTCGCGTTGGCGATATAGGACACGTCGGTCGCGGTCTTCGAGGTGAAGAGCGGGAAATCGTCCAGGCCTTCAACCTGCGCCAGCTTCATCTCGGTGTCCCAATAGGCGCCCTTCACGAGCCGCACCATGATCCGCCGGTCGAGCCGGGTCGCGAGCCCGTAGAGCCAGTCGATGACCAGCGAGGCGCGCTTGCCATAGGCCTGCACCACTACGCCGAACCCGTCCCAGCCGGCCAGCTCGGGGTCGGACAGCACCGCCTCGATCACCTTCAGCGACAGGACAAGCCGCGCCTGTTCCTCGGCATCGATGTTGAGCCCCATCCCGGCGCGCTTCGCCGCGCGGGCCAGGTCGCGCACCACCGGCACCAGCTCGGCCATGACGCGCTCTTCCTTGGCGACCTCGTAGCGCGGATGCAGCGCCGAGAGCTTGATCGAGATGCCCGGATTGGCCTCGACCGAGCCCTTGGTGCAGGCGCCCGCGATCACCTCGATCGCATCGGCATAGGACTGGGCATAGCGGCGCGCGTCGAGATCGGTCATCGCCGCCTCGCCGAGCATGTCGTAGGAATAGGTGTAGCCCTTGGCCTCCATGCCCTCTGCGCGCTCCAGCGCCTTGCCGATGGTCTGGCCCAGCACGAACTGGCGGCCCATCTCCTTCATGGCGCGGCTGACCGCGGTGCGGATCACCGGCTCGCCGAGGCGGCGCACCGCGCCGCGCAGCACGCCGGCCATGCCGGGCGCGTCGTCGTCCAGCACGCGGCCGGTCAGCATCAGCGCCCAGGTCGAGGCATTGACCAGCGGCGAGGCGGCGTGCCCCATGTGGCGGCTCCAGTCCGAGGGCGCGATCTTGTCCTCGATCAGCGCGTCGATGGTCATCGCGTCCGGAACCCGCAGCATCGCCTCGGCGAGGCACATCAGCGCGACGCCCTCGCGGGTCGAGAGCCCGTATTCCGCCAGGAACTGCTCCATCATGCCGGGTTTCGAGCCGTCGCGGATGCGCCGGACATAGCCCGCGGCGCGCTGCGAAGCTGCCTTGCGCACGGCTTCGGGGATGGCGGCTTCGGCGATCAGCCGGTCCAGCACCCGCGCTTCGGGCGCGGTCTTGGCATCGAGGGTGAAGGCGTCGAGGGTCATGAGCGGGCTCCGGTCTGAGCGGTCGGGGATCCAGGCAGTGGTCATGGCGGCGGTCCGGGCTGGAGAACTGTTGCCCGGAACCTAGTGGAGTTCCCTTGGCCAATGGGTCTAATATGGGGTCATGCTATGGTCGATCCGACCATTTTCAAGGAGAAATGCAGGCGATGCCCGTCGAATTGGACGCTATGGACCGGAAGATTCTCCGCGAGCTCACCGCCAATGCGCGACTGCCGACCGCAGAGCTCGCGCGCAGGGTGGGCCTGTCGAAGACGCCGGTGGCCGCGCGCATCAAGGCGATGGAGGACAGCGGCCTGATCTCGGGCTACCGCGTGCAGCTTTCGCCGATGAAGCTGGGACTGGCGCATGTCACCTATGTCCAGGTCAGCCTGTCGGACACCCGCGAGAAGGCGCTGCGCGAGTTCAACGCGGCAGTGCGCCTGATCCCCGATGTCGAGGAATGCTACATGATCGCAGGCGGATTCGACTACCTCCTGAAGGTCCGCTCGCGCGACATCGGCGATTACCGGCGGGTCATGGCCGAGGCGATCTCCGCCCTGCCCCACGTGAATTCCACCTCCAGCTTCGTGGCCATGGAAGCGGTTGTGGAGAACGCGCTGACCGACCAGCCGCCCGGCTGAACGGGGCAAACGTGGCATCATGTCCGCGGCTCCGGCACCTTGTCCGATTGATCTGGCGGCCAAGCTGTTCTAGGCGGGGATCGACCTGCGCCCGCGCGCAAGTTGTCGCCCGCAGGCGCCATGGCCGGATCCGGCCGAGGCCGGGCGGCGCAAGAGATCACGACCAAGGGTACGAAAAGGGCGGACATCATGGCGGACACGACGACCCCGGATATTGTGTATACGATTGTGGACGAAGCACCGGAGCTGGCCAGCGCCTCGCTTCTGCCGATCATCCGGTCCTTCGCCGAAGCAGCCGGCATTTCCGTCGGGACGAAGGACATTTCCCTCGCCGGCCGGATCCTGGCGAATTTCCCGGAATACCTGACCGAAGACCAGCGCATCTCCGATGACCTGGCGGCGCTCGGCGAGCTGGTGAAGACGCCGACCGCGAATGTCATCAAGCTGCCGAACATCTCGGCCTCGCAGCCGCAGCTCGACGCGGCGATCGCGGAGCTGCAGGCCAAGGGCTACAAGCTGCCGGCCTATCCGGCGGCGCCTGCGACCGACGAAGAGAAATCCGTCCGCGCGCGCTATGACGCGATCAAGGGCTCGGCGGTGAACCCTGTGCTGCGCGAAGGCAACTCCGACCGCCGCGCGGCCGGCGCGGTGAAGGCCTATGCGATGGCCAACCCGCATTCGATGGGCAAGTGGACGGCCGAGTCGAAGACCACCGTCGCCTCGATGCCGGGCTTCGACTTCTACTCGAACGAGAAATCCGAGACCGTGACCGACGCCCAGGCGGCTGCCGGGCCGGCGAAGATCGTCCTGACCGGCAAGTCCGGCAGCGAGACCGTGCTGAAGGACGGGCTGGCCCTGACCGGCGGCACCGTTGTCGACGCGACCTTCATGTCGGCCAAGGCGCTGCGCGACTTCATCAAGGCGGAAATGGAGACCATGCCCGAGGGCGTGCTGTTCTCGGTCCACCTGAAGGCCACTATGATGAAGGTCTCCGACCCGATCATCTTCGGCCATTTCGTGTCGGTCTGGCTGGAGCCCTTCCTGCAGAAGCACGCCGACGTGCTGGGCGGCGTCTCGACGAATGGCGGCATCGGCTCGATCGAAGCCAAGATCAAGACGCTGCCGAATGCCGACGAGCTGATGGCCGAGCTGAAGGACATGCTGGCCGCGCGCCCGCCGCTCTACATGGTCGACAGCGACCGCGGCATCACCAACCTGCACGTGCCGTCTGACGTCATCATCGACGCCTCCATGCCGGCCGTGATCCGCGCGGGCGGCATCGGCTGGGGTCCGGACGGCAAGGCGGCCGACACCAAGTGCTGCATCCCCGACAACTGCTATGCGCCGGTCTACGAAGAGACCGTCAACTACTTCAAGGAAACCGGCGCGCTGGACCCGACCAGCTCGGGCACCGTGCAGAACATCGGCCTGATGGCGCAGAAGGCCGAGGAATACGGCTCCCACCCGACCACCTTCGAGATCCCCGAAGACGGCACCGTGACCTACGTGCTGGGCGACGGCACCGTGCTGCACAGCCACGAGGTCGAGAAGGGCGACATCTGGCGGTCCTCGACCGCGAAGAAGGCGCCGATCGAGGACTGGGTGCAGCTCGCCATCGACCGTCAGGCCGCGACCGGCTACCAGGCGATCTTCTGGCTCGACGCCAACCGCGCCCATGATGCCGAGCTGATCAAATACGTCACCCCGATCCTCGAGGCGAAGGGCGTCGCTGACAAGTTCGAGATCCTGGCGCCGCGCGAAGCGACCCGCCTGACCCTGGAGACCATCCGCAAGGGCGAGAACTCGATCGCGATCACCGGCAACGTGCTGCGCGACTACCTCACCGACCTGTTCCCGATCCTCGAGCTCGGCACCTCGGCGAAGATGCTGTCGATCGTCAAGCTGATGCAGGGCGGCGGCCTGTTCGAGACCGGCGCCGGCGGCTCGGCGCCGAAGCACGTGCAGCAGCTGGTGAAGGAAAACCACCTGCGCTGGGACTCCCTGGGCGAGTTCTGCGCGCTCGGCGAGAGCCTGAACTTCCTGGCCGATGCCAAGGGCAACAAGAAGGCCGCGGTGCTGGGCAAGGCGGTCGATGCCGCGACCCAGGGCGTGCTGCTGAACAACAAGTCGCCGGAGCGCAAGGCGGGCGAGCCCGACAACCGCGACAGCCACTACTGGTTCGCGCGCTACTGGGCCGAGGCGCTTGCGGCACAGGACGAGGACGCGGATCTCGCCGCGCATTTCGCGCCGATCGCCGAAGCGCTGGCCGCAAAGGAAGCCGAGATCACCGGCGAGCTGGCTGCAGCCCAGGGCGCAGCGGCGGATCTGGGCGGCTACTACAAGACCGATGCGGCGAAGACCGCCGCGGTCATGCGCCCGAGCGCCGCGCTGAACGCCATCATCGGCTGACAGCTCCGCTGACCTGATCCGCGCGCCTCCCGGCAACGGGGGGCGCGCTTGCGTTTCAGCCGCCCGCGACAAGTCGCAGCTCCGGCGCCGCGGTCCCCGCCCGAAGCCGCTCGAGCATCGGCGACAGATCCGGCGCGGACCGTGCGGCGAGGTCGAAGAGCTTCCGGTCCTGCGCCACGTAACGCTCGCCGGCCGCCTCCAGGGCGGCGGTCCTGCGGAACCGGCTGCTCTTGCCGCCATTGATCCGGCCCTCGGCGGGCACCGGAATCCCCGCATCGGCAAGCCCGTCCTTGAACTGGGCCAGCGTCACGCAGAAGGCGAGGCGCGACAACCGCTTGTCATCTGCGCCGGAGCCAGCCTTTCGAGATCCGCCAGTGCCAGGATGTCGCCGGCCCGCGGCGAAAACAGCATGGCCGACTGGATGTTGAAGAGCATCCGGGCCTTTGCCAAGCTGTCGAGCACGAACAGCCGCCGCATGTCGGCCGCACTGTCCGGGTCGAGCGCCGCGAGGCTGCGGATGAAGTCCTTCATGTCGCGCTTCAGCACGGCGTGGGAATGCAGGTCGATGCCTTGGTTGAACCGGTCCAGCCAGTTCAGGTGCGAGACCAGCCGGTCGACCGGGTCGCGCAGCACGGTGAAAATCCGGTAGTGGCGGTGCACCCCGGCATTGCGCAGCGTTGCCATCGGGCTGTGTGCGCTGACGAAGCCATGGCCGAGAAACGAGAGCGGGACTTTTTTGCTGACGGCGTGCTGGACTTCCCGCTCCTGGAAGGACAGGCAGGTATCTGCGCCGAGATGATCCTCGAAAATGCGGGCGACGAAGGACCCGGCGGTTTTCGGGATATGCAGGAAGAACAGGCCCTTGCAGGCCTCCCCTTCCCGGCGCCCGGCCTCTGTTTCCGCTGTCTGGGCCATTTCCGCCTCCTCCGCTGCGTCGCGGAACAGACTAGGAAGGCATGGTTTACGGAGCCTGAAGGCGCGTCCCGTCACGGCGAGAAAAGCGCCGCGATCTCGATCTCCGTGCCATGCCCGTCGAGGCGCAGCACGAGGCTGTCGAAAACCAGTTCGACGCCGCCGCTCCAGGCGCGGACCGCGGGTGCCGAGCTGACGCCGTCATAGCCCGCGACCACCAGTCGATCGGTGCCGATCTCGAAATCCTCGATCCGGTCGGTTTCCGCCAGCCGCGTCGTGTTGAAGGCAAAGACATCCGCCCCGAAACCGCCGCGCAGCAGATCGTTGCCGGGGCCGCCGTTGAGTTCGTCGCTGCCGTTGCCGCCGTCCAGCGTGTCGTTGCCGAAGCCACCGGAGAGGCGGTCATCCTGCGAGCCGCCGCTCAGCCGGTCATTGCCGTTGCCGCCCGACAGGCTGTCATTGCCGGCGTTGCCCTCCATGGTGTCGTCGTCGTCGCCGCCGCCCATCAGGTCGTTGCCCGCCCCGCCGGAGAGGGAATCGAAACCGAAGGAGCCTGCCAGCGTGTCGTTGCCGTCGCCGCCCAGGATCGTGTCGTTGCCGTATCCCCCCGTCAGCCCGTCAGAATCCTCTGCGCCGTCCAGGTAGTCATGGCCCGGACCGCCGCGCAGCGCATCGGCACCGATCTCGCCGAACAAGCGGTCATTGCCGTTGCCGCCACCCATCAGGTCGCGGCCGGTGCCGCCGATCAGCGTGTCGTTGCCGTCGCCCGCGCCGATGGAATCGTTGCCGTTGCCGCCGACCAGCAGGTCGTTGCCGCCCATGCCGTAGAGCCGGTCGGCCTGGTTGTTGCCGTGCAGGGTGTTGCCCAGACCGTCGCCGCGGATCAGGTCGGCGCGGCCGGTGCCATGGACCGTCTCGATGCTGCGCAGCGTGTCGACATGGCCCCAGCTGTCGGTCACAAGGCCGGTGCCCAGATCGGCATCGATCGGCGAGCTGCCGCCTTCGGCGCCGTAATCCGCGATGTCGTCGCCCGCCCCGCCGTCGAAGAGATCGCCGCCTTCATGCCCGGTCAGCGTGTCGCTGCCGTCGCCGCCTTCCAGCGTGTCGGAGCCGGAGCGCCCCAGCATCAGGTCGCCACCGCCGCCGCCATTCATCCAGGATCCCACCGGATCGGCCTGCATCACGTCGGCATAGCGCGACCCCTCGGCCAGCTCGAAGAACCTCACCGTGTCCGTGTCGCCATGGGTGTCGATGACGGTCCGCGCCTCGATATCGAGGAGGATGCCCCGGCCGCCGGTTTCCTCGGCATAGGACAGCGTGTCCTGCCCGAGGCCGCCATCCAGCGTGTCATCCCCCGGACCGCCGCCCATCACGTCATTGCCCTGATTGCCGACCATGAATTCGCTGCCGCTGCCGCCGAGCATGGTGTCTTCCGCGTCGCCGCCGGCCAGCGTGGAGTTGAAGCTGCCGCCCTGGATGTAATCCGCGTATTTCGTGCCGGTCAGCCGCGCCATGCCGAAGACCCGGTCCGTGTCGCCATGGGTGTCGCGCACGGTCAGCGCCTGCAGATCCGCGACGATGCCCCGCGTGCCCCCGTCGCTGCTGTAATCGGCCTCGTCGGTGCCGCCGCCGCCGGCCAGCGTGTCGTTGCCCGCGCCGCCGGTCATCGTGTCCCGGCCGCTGCTGCCATTGAGGTAATCGGCGCCGCCGAAGCCCAAGAGGTGGTTGTGGTCGGCATCCCCGAAGATCCGGTCGTTGCGCCAGCTGCCCTGCACGTCCTCGAATTCGCTGACGCTGTCGGCATTGCCGTGCGAGTCGGTCGCCGTGCCTGCCCCCAGGTCGGCCGTGATGCCCTGCGCGCCGGTATCGTCGAGATAGCTCAGCGTGTCGCGTCCCTCTCCGCCCTGCAAAGTGTCGTTCCCGGCGCCGCCCGCCACGATGTCATTGCCCGCATTGCCGGAAATCAGGTCGTTGCCGCCCTTGCCGCTGAGCGTGTCGTCGCCGGTCCCGGCCTGGAAGATCTCGGCGGCATCGCGGCCGATCACGTGGTCGTCCTCGGTCGTGGTCGCGGAGGCCAGCGCGGCGAGGTCCAGCGCCTGCCCCGCTGCCAGTCCGCCGGCCGGCCGGGCATAGCTGGTCTGGTCGATCTGGGTCAGCATGAAGCGGGCGAAATAGCTGATCGTCGGGATTGGCGGCAGCTCGTCGCCGCCGAGATGGAAAACGGCGAAGACGCTGCGGCCGGCAGCCGGCCCGCCGAGATCGGCATTCTCGATCAGCCGCGACAGGACGGTGCTGCGCCGGGTCACGCCATTGGCGTCCCATTCCAGCGCGAAGACCTCGTCGGTCGGCGTCAGCCCGTAGCCCGAGATCGACAGCGCGCCGCTGACCGAGGTTCCGGCCGACAGCGGGGTGCTCAGCGCCGCCGACAGCGTGCCCGGCGCGAGATAGTCGTAGCGCAGCACGGGAGCCCGGCCCTCGAACCAGGTGAAGTCCATGCTGGCATCTTCGACCGACAGGACCGTGTCGGCGACCGTATCGAAAACCGCGGCGAAGCCGGACAGGCTGTAGGTCGTCATCGCATATCCCCGGAACTCGGCTCCGGGGATACGCCATCTCGGTTAACGGCGGCTTGTCAGCGGGCCGAGAACTGCTGTTCCAGCCCCATCAGCGCATAGGTGATCTGGGCGGCAGTGAAGTCGGACACCCGGCTGCCCTCTTCGGGCGCCAGTTCCACCACGTCGATGCCGACGATCTGCCGGCCCGCGCAGAGCCGCTCCAGCAGGTGGATCGCCTGCCAGAAGCCCAGGCCTCCCGGAACCGGCGTGCCGGTGGCGGGCATCACCGACGGGTCGAGCCCGTCGACGTCGAAGCTGACATAGATCTTCTGCGGGAAATCCTCGGGCAGGACCGGGTCCTCGCCGCGCGCCAGCGCTTCGCCGTCGCAATGCACCACGCCCAGACGTTTCCTGGCCTCGGCTTCCTCGGTGCAGAGCGCACGCACGCCGTATTGCGCCAGCGCGACGCCGTCCTCCTCGGCCAGCAGCCGCATCACCGAGGCATGGCTGTGGCGCTCGCCCTGGTAGTCGTGGCGCAGGTCGGCATGGGCGTCGATCTGGACGATGCCGACCGGGCCCTCGGTCGCCGAGACCACGCCACGCACCGCGCCGTAGCTCAGCGAATGCTCGCCGCCCAGCACCACCGGCACGGCGTCGGCTTCGACCGCCGCATGCGTGCGCTCGGCGATGCGCTGCATGACGAGGTGCAGCGGCCCGTCGCAGAGCACCGGGCCCTCGGTCGCGATCCCGGCCATGCAGGGCTCGGCGCCGCGCCAGAGCCGCTCCAGCTCGACCGAGGCCTCGAGGATCGCCTGCGGCCCCTCGGCCGTGCCCGATCCGTAGGAAACGGTGCGCTCCAGCGGCACCGGGATGACCCGGAAACGCGCGGTCGCGGGATTGAGTTCGTCTGCGGAGAGTTCGCCGTCGAGAAAGGTCATAGCCGCCCCAGGAAGTCCTGATATCCGAAGTCACGCACCATGGTCAGTGCATCCGTGTCCGAGTTCCACAGCGCGATCGCCGGCAGCGGAACCCCGTTGAAAGTGTTGGTTTTCACCATCGAATAGATCGCCTGGTCGAGGAAGGCGAAGCGGTCGCCGACCTGCCAGGGCGTGCCGGGACGGTAATCGCCGATCACGTCGCCCGCCAGGCAGGAAGGCCCGCCGAGGCGCACCGGCTCGCCGGTCTCGGCCTCGCCCAGCAGCTTCGGCCGGTAGGGCGCCTCGATCACGTCGGGCATGTGGCAGGTCGCAGAGATGTCGGTGATCGCCAGCGGCATCGAATTGGTGGTCAGGTCGAGGATCTCGCCGACCAGGATGCCGGCATGCAGCGCGACGGCCTCGCCCGGCTCCAGATAGACCTCGATGCCGTATTTCGCGCGGATGCCCTTGACGAACTCGATCAGCCCGGCGCGGTCGTAATCCGGCATGGTGATGTGGTGGCCGCCGCCGAGGTTCAGCCATTTGAGCTTCGGCAGCCAGGCGGCGATCTTCGGCTCCACCGCCGCCCAGGTGCGCTGTAGCGGCTCGAAGCCCTGCTCGCAGAGCGTGTGCATGTGCAGGCCTTCGAGGCCTTCCATGTCGGCATCGGCCAGCTGCGAGACCGGCGCGCCGAGCCGCGAACAGGGGGCGGCGGGATCGTATTTCTCGGTCCAGCCCTCGGAATGCTCGGGGTTGATGCGCAGCCCCGGGCTGGCCGGGCTCGGCTCGACGATGTCGCGGAAGCGGCGGAACTGCGCGGGCGAGTTGAAGATCACATGGTCCGAGATCTTGACGATGTTCTTCAGGTCCGCGGCCTTGTAGCCCGCGTTGAAGGTGGCGACATGGCCGCCGAAGACCTCGCGGCCGAGCCGCGCCTCGAAGATGCCGCTGGCGGCGGTGCCCGAGAGGTACTTCATCACCACGGGCGCCACGGCGGGCATGGAGAAGGCCTTGAGCGCGGCGAAGATCTGCGCGCCGGAGGCTTCGGCCACCTCGGCGAGGATGCGGCAGTTGCGGGCGATGGCGGCCTCGTCCACGACGAAACAGGGCGAGGGCACGCGGGTCAGGTCGAAGCGGGCAAAGCGCTCGGCGGCATCGGCTTCGATATCAAGGGGCTCGGTCACGTCGGTCTCCTCAGGTCTCGGCGCACAGATGCGGCCAAGCTCGCCGCAGGGCAAGGCCGAATCCGGACCCGCCCGAAAATTCGGCAGCCGTGCCGGAAATGCAGACGCCCGAGCGGTGCCGGACGTGGCCGCTGCCGCCCGGGTCGGCGGCAACAGGCCTTTCCCGAGCCGCCTGGATGGCCTCGGGGACGCCCGCCGACGCGATGGGCGGTGGCCCGGCGGGGCGGCTTCCGATGATCCTGTTCCGCGCCGCGTCGCGCGCAGCGGCGGCAGCGGCCCCGGCGAAGCCGCTGGCCTCGGGGCTGGGGCTGAAGGACGTGACCCTGCACGAGCGGCGGCGGCCCTATTCCAACTATTTCACCGTCGAGGAGCTGGTCTATTCCCATGCCCGCTTCGGCGGCGGGACGAGCGAGCCGGTGCTGCGCGCGGTCTTCATGGCTTCGGATGCGGTCACCGTGCTGCCTTATGATCCGGTGCGCGACCGGGTGCTGGTGGTCGAGCAGGTGCGCGCCGCGCCGATCGCGCGCGGCGATGCCACCGCCTGGATCCTCGAGCCCGTGGCGGGGCGGATCGAACCGGGCGACAGTCCCGAAACCACCGCGCGCAAGGAGGCGCGCGAGGAGGCGGGGCTCGAGCTCGGCGCGCTTCACCATGTGGGCGACTACTATCCGTCGGCGGGCTGCTTCTCGGAATACATACATTCCTATATCGGCATCGCCGACCTGCCGGACGGCGCGGCCGGGCTGGGCGGGCTCGAGGAGGAGGGCGAGGATATCCGCGGCCATGTGATGCCGCGGGAGGAGCTGGTGCGGCGCCTGCGCGCGAACGAGATTCCGCATGCGCCGCTCATGGTTTCAGCCTATTGGCTGGAACTCAATCTGGCACGGCTGCGCAGCTCCGGTTGAACCTTGCCCCGGCCGCGCGTACATAGGCCGGGCTTCGACGAAAGGGTGCATTATGGCGATCTACAAGGACCTCGCTTCGGCCATCGGCAACACGCCGCTGATCCGGCTCAACAAGGTGAGCGACGAGACCGGCTGCGAGATCCTCGGCAAGGCGGAATTCCTCAATCCCGGCCAGTCCGTGAAGGATCGCGCGGCGCTCTGGATCATCCGCGACGCGATCGCCAAGGGCGAGCTGAAGCCCGGCGGCACGATCGTCGAGGGCACGGCCGGCAATACCGGCATCGGCCTGGCGCTGGTCGGCGCCTCGATGGGCTTCAAGACGGTGATCGTGATCCCCGAGACCCAGAGCCAGGAAAAGAAGGACATGATCAAGCTCGCCGGTGCCGAGCTGGTCCAGGTCCCGGCCGCGCCCTACAAGAACCCGAACAACTACGTGCGCTATTCCGAGCGTCTCGCCGCCAAGCTGGCCGAGACGGAGCCGAACGGCGCGATCTGGGCGAACCAGTTCGACAACGTGGCCAACCGCATGGCCCATATCGAGTCGACCGGCCCCGAGATCTGGGATCAGACCGGCGGCAAGGTCGACGGCTTCATCTGCGCGGTGGGCTCGGGCGGCACGCTGGCGGGCGTGGCGATGGCGATCCAGCCCAAGGGCGTGAAGATCGGCCTCGCTGACCCGGACGGCGCGGCGCTGCACAGCTTCTACACCACCGGCGAGCTCAAGGCCGAGGGCGGCTCGATCACCGAGGGCATCGGCCAGGGGCGGATCACCGCGAATCTCGAGGGCTTCACCCCGGATTACAGCTACAACATCTCCGATGCCGAGGCGCTGCCCTACGTGTTCGACCTGGCCGAGCAGGAAGGCCTGGTGATGGGCGGTTCGACCGCGATCAACATCGCGGGCGCCGTGCGCATGGCCAAGGAGATGGGCCCGGGCCATACCATCGTGACGATCCTGTGCGACTACGGCTCGCGCTACCAGTCGAAGCTGTTCAACCCGGCCTTCCTGAAGGAAAAGGGCCTGCCGGTGCCGCGCTGGCTCGAAGGGCCGGGCCGCGACCTGCCCGAAGTCTTCGAGGACGCATGACCTCTGGCGGGGGAAGGTGGCTGCGCGACCGCGTCCCGGGATGGTTCCGGGGCCTGCTGCCGCTTTTCCTCGCCACGCTCCTCCTGGCCGCGCCGCTGCGCGCCCAGGAAACCGGCGACTATTCCGCCTGGGAACGGCTCGCGGGCCGGGTCGACCAGACGCTGGCCGTCGATGCCGCCCCCGATGCCGCGCTGCTGGCGCTGCGCGAGCAGGTGGTGTCGTGGCGCGACAAGTTCCTTGCCGACAACACCGCGAACAGCCGGCGGCTCGAAACCATCGACCGGCGCCTCTCCATGCTGCCGGCGCCGCCCGCCGAGGGCGCGACCGAGCCCGAGGCCGTCACCTCCGAACGCAATTCCCTGACCGAACAGCGCCGCGTCCTCGAGGAACCCTCGGTGCGCGCGCAGCTGGCCTATGCCCATGCCGACGGGCTGGTGCGCGAGATCGACGAGGTGCTGCGGCTGCGCCAGGCCTCGGCGATGATGCAGCGCCTGCCGACGCCGCTCAACCCGACCCGCAGCGCGCGGCGGGCGAGATAGCGGAAATGCACGGCCTCGTCGGAGGCGCGCGGCCGGTAGCCGAAGACCTCTGCGGTCGAGAGCGCCCGGAACCGCCCCCTGCGCATCCGCGCCACATCGGCCGACAGCCCCTGCGGGTTGGTGCGGTAGCGGACCAGGGTCTCGGCAAGCGGCACGACGCGGTGGCCGGTGCCGACCAGCCGGATCAGCCATTCCAGGTCCTCGGCATGGACCATCTCTTCGTCGAAGCCGCCGGAATCGAGGAAGGCGGCGCTGCGCACGGCGATGTTCGACATGGTGCAGACCGGGTTCTCTCCGAGCAGCGCGGCAATATCCAGGTCGTCCTGCCCGGGATCGGACAGCGACTGCGCGCCGGCATCGGAAAAGAAGGCGACGCGGGCGAAGGCCGCATCGACGGTCTCGTCCCCGAACAGCCGGTCGAGCCGCGCCAGCTTGGCCTCCATCCACTGGTCGTCGGCATCGCAGAAGGCGAGGATCTCCGCCGATGCGGCGGCCACGCCGGCATTGCGGGCGCGCGACGGGCCCTTGCCGGGATTGGCGACCGCGCGGAAGCGCGGGTCGGCGGCGCAGGCCGCGGCGATGATGCCGGGGGTCGCATCGGCCGAGCCGTCATCGACCAGCAGGCATTCCCAGTCCCCGAAGCTCTGGGCCCGCAGGCTGTCCAGCGTCGCGGGGAGCGTTCCGGCGGCGTTGTAGCAGGGGATGATCACGGAAAAGCGGGGCATGTCAGATGGCCTTTGCAGTGGTGGGACGGAAGGAAGCGGCGAGCACCGGCAGGGCGACGCCGGCCTGGATCACGGTCGCCACGGCGAGATAGCCCCAGGCGATGGCCGTGACGCCATGGGGCGCCAGCAGGGCGGCATTCGCGGTCAGCGCGGCTGCCAGGACCAGCGTCAGCGCCAGTTCGTCCTGCGGCCGGTTCCGGGCCCGCAGCCATTGCGCGGTGCCCTGCCACAGCACGGTGGGAATGGCGGCGAGGCAGAGGATGGAGACGATGTCTTCGGCCCCGGCCCAGCCGCTGCCGAAGAGCAGCGGAACGTAGTAGGGAGCCGCCAGCGCCTGCAGGACCACCGCCGGGGCGATCACCGCGAGGCTCAGCCCCAGCGCCCGGCGAAGCGCGGCAGCAGGATCGCCCGCGCGGCACAGATGCGGAAAGAGCGCGGTGGAAAAGGCCTGCGCGAAGGCGGTGGACAGGCCCAGCCCGGCATTGAACGCCATGAAGTAGAGTCCGAGCGCCTCCGGCCCCATCAGGGCACCGACGACCAGCTTGTCGGCCTGCGCCGCCGCAGCCTTGGTCACCTCGGTGCCCAGCACCGCGCGGCCGTAGCTCAGGAAGGGGCCGGCCGGCGCAGGGGGAACGGCCGGATCGGGCGTCCAGGGATGAAGGCGGCGCATCGCGGCCAGCCAGAGCGGGCGCTGACCTGGTCCTCGGCGGCCTTCCTGCAGGCCGCCGAAGCGCGCGGCAGGGCGCGTCAGGCGCTGGCGGGCAGCTGAGGCGAGGAAAATCCGAGCGCGGCCAGCCCGCGCCGGATCTCGGGCCGCCGCATCACCAGCGTCCAGAGCAGCCCCGAGCGGTGGTTTTCCAGCCCGACGACGATCGGCCCCTGGTCGATCGCCAGCCGGCTCTCCGCCACCCAGTCGTGATGCAGGCTGAACCCGTCGACGAAGCCCATCTCGCCGAAGATCCGGTCGCCCAGCCCGTCATGCATGTGGCGGATCACCGGCATCGCCTCGTCCGGCACCATCGGGAAGGAGGTCAGCACCGCGGTCGGCGTGATCACCCCGGTATCCTCCTTCGGCGAATGCGCGACATAGCCCGAATGGTCGTCGCCGGCGGTCAGCCCCCAGAGGTCCGGGCCGTAGCCGGCATAGCCATGCGGGTTGATCAGGCAATGCGCGCGGTTGATCAGCGCGTGGTTGCGCGACAGCACGCCGTAATCGGCATAGGCGTCGCGCAGCCCGCGCGGGTCGATGCCGAGGAACGGGTATTGCGACAGGAAGAGCGGTCCGCCCCAGTCGGGGCCCAAGGGCAGCGGGATGCCCGCGAACTCCTTGCCGTTCAGGAAGCTGCGCGCCTTTGCCCAGCGGTCATGGTAGATGTTCGCCGGGATGCGATGCGAAGGATCCTCCGCCCCGGCGCCGAGCACGAAGACCGGAAAGGCCTCGTTCCAGCCGCCGAGGTCCAGCGCCTTCCCGGCGAAGGGCCGGTCGGGATGGGCGTGCCACATCACGCCTTTCGGGCCGACATGCGCCGACCAGTCGATGCCCGCGACGATCGCCTCCATCCGCGCCGCCAGTTCGGGCGCGTCCGTGAAATACTCCGCCGCGGCCAGGAGGCCGATGGCGAGGAACGAGGTCTCGACGATGTCGCCGCCGTCGTCCCCGGCCATGAAGGGGATCACCTTGCCGGTCGAGCCGTAGTAGAAATGCGCGAAGACGCCGTTGAAGCGGTCGGCGGTTTCCAGGAACCCGGCCAGCCGCTCCATCCGGTCGAGGATCGCTTGGCGCGGGCGCCAGCCGCGCTCGGCGGCGACGATCTGCGCCATGATGCCGAAGCCGGTGCCGCCGGTCGTCACCGTTTCTTCCACGTCATAGCCGAAGGCCCCGGCCGAGCGTTCCCGGGCCATGCCCGAAACCGGATGGCTCCAGTCGAGGAAATAGCCTGCCGTCGCCTGCGCGATCCGGTCGCGCAGCGCGGCATCGTCCAGCCCGGCCATCACGCCCCCCATGTGATCTCCGCCGATTTGGTGGCGCGGCTGTCCGGGCCGACATGGACGATGATCCGGCCGGGGTCCCAGACCCTGCGGGCCTCGCGGAGGCTCGGGGCGACGTGATAGCTCAGCATGTCCGCAGTGATTTCGAAGGTGACGCGCTTGGTCTCGCCGGGGGCGACCGGAACGCGGCGGAAATCCTTCAGGAGCCGGCCCGGCCGGGTGATCTGCGCCTCGGGGTCGGAGATGTACATCTGCACCGTCTCGGTCACCGCGCGCTCCGAGGTGTTGGTGATGTCGACGGAGATCTCGGCCATGCCGTCCTCGCCGCCGCCGGGCACGTCTGCCATCGGCGCGGAATACTCGACATGGCCATAGGTCAGCCCGAAGCCGAAGGGAAAGGCGGCCGGGACCGCGCTGTCCTCGAGATCGAGCCAGCCGGTCAGGAATTTCCGGAACTGTCCGGCGAAGGGGCGCCCGGTCGGCTCGGCCGCATAGCTCAGCGGCGTCTCGCCCGGATGCATCGGCAGGGTGACGGCGAGCCGGCCGGTGGGCTCCGCCGCGCCGGTCAGGATGTCGGCCACGCCCTCGGGGCCGGCGATGCCGCCATGCCAGGCATAGAGCAGCGCATCGACCTGCTCGGGCACCTTGCCCAAGGCCAGCGGGCGGCCCGCGAAGATCACCGCGACGACCGGAGTGCAGCCTGCCGCCAGCTCGGCCACCAGCCGCCGTTGCGGTTCGGGCAGGTCGGGGCAGAGCCGCGACGAGCTTTCGCCGGCATGTTCCTTGGCCTCGCCGAGCGCCAGGATCACCACATCGGCGGCCTCGGCGATCTCCTTGGCCTCGCGGATCAGCTCGGCTTCGCTGCGCGGATCGGGGCTGACGGTCACGCCATGGACGTTCAGCCGGTCGACCATCCATGGCTCGCTGACCAAGTTGGCGCCGATGGCGGTCTTCAGGCTGGCCCAGTCATGCGCCTTCAGCGCCTCCTCGAGGCTGGTCACGTCGCGCGCATCGCCCGAGACCGACCAGGTGCCCAGCATGTTGGCGCGGTCCGCGCCCAGGGGGCCGATCAGCGCGACCTTCTGGCCGGCCTTCAGCGGCAGCAGGTGGGTGTTCTTCAGGAGCACGCAGGAGCCGGCGGCGGCCTTGCGCGCCAGCGCGCGGCCCGCCGGAGCGAGGGGCCGCGCGATCATGGCGTGCTCGCCAGCATGGGCGGCGATGACGGCCGGCTTCGCGTTCACGGTTCCGCCGCCCGCTGCGCGACGCAGCTCGGCCAGTTCGGCGGCCTCGGCCTGCTGGCGCCGGATCGCTTCGGCAGACCCTGCAGCCGCCAGTTCAAGTCGCCAGCCTAACAGCTGCGAGGGGATAACGCCGAGTTCCCGGGCAACGCCGGCCTGAGCGACGCCGGGCTCGGAAAGTCGGGCAACAGCCTGCTCCTTGAACGCGGCGGCGAAGTGGCGGCGGGGCTGTCTGCTCATCCGGGATCCCTCTCTCTAGGAGTAATTTTACTCCCAGTCCGGGATCCAAGGGCAAGGTCAACGCACCGGCCTGCATCGCGGGACGTCGAGGCTGCGGAGATGGGCGAGCCGCGCCTGCATGGAGCGCGGAACCGCAGCGGGCAGGTCGGCCTCCGGCCCGGGAAGCGACCTCTGCGGCATGGCGGGCCGCCCGGGGCCGGACGTCACGCCGTCGCGGACTGCTCCGCGGCAGGCTGCTGGCCGCGTCCGGCGAACAGCATCCGGGCATGGGCCGAGAGGGCGGCCTCCACATGCTCCAGCGCTTCGGTCGAGCTCTTCTTGCGCCGCAGCTTGCGCGCCAGGGCGGATCTGGGATTTTCCGCCTCCTCGGACAGCGACAGCAGCGTGATCTCCGAAAGCCGGTGGAAGATGTGGTCGGCCTCGTCCCAGGGCAGATGCACCGGCATCTCCGCCGGAGTCCGGCACTCGCCCAGCAATTCCCAGATCATCCGGCCGCGGCGCGATTGCCGCGCCGCCGCCAGGCAGCGGTCCGCAGCTTCGGCCAGTTCGGATTGCAGATCGGCGAACGGGGCGGTCATGGAGTCGGCGGCATGGCGCCCGATGCGCATCAGATGCAGCAGGGCCGGCGTCCCGGGACGGTAGCGGAGCGCGAGGCCTTCCAGCTCCAGTCCCAAAGGCAGCGGGCGGCCGGACTGCAGATCGCAGATTTCGCAGAACGCGACCAGCCGTTTGAGACCGGCAGCGGACAGATCGCAGGACAGGCGGGATATCCCCGGCTGGCTGGGGGTCCGGTAGATGAACGACAGGCGGGCGGTTCCGTCGTCGCGCAGGGTGATCGAGAAGCTTTTCGTTGCCATTCTGCGGGTATACGCGACGCGGTCGCGCCTTCAAGCAGATCCGGCCGACCCAGTCCCACGCAAGGGTGCCGGGCCGGAAATTGCCCGTCCGGACGGGCATCGGACGGAGGTCCCGGTCCCGCCCCCTGTCGCTCGACGGGCGCTGGCCGGGGCCATGGGCCTGTGCGCAGGCGCGGCAAGGCTTACCGCTCCATGATGCCGGCCGGAGAGGTTCGTCCGCAGCGCCTCTCCGCCGAGGGCTCCGGGCGCGGACATCCCGCGACCGGGACGCGCTGGCAGCGGCGGCGCGGGAGGCGGGCATCGGCTTGGCGGAGGATGACGGCTGGTCCGACATCTTCTCGCGCATCCTGTCGGAACGGGTGGAACCGCATCTGGGCCACGGGCGGCTGACCATGCTCGACCGCTATCCCGCCGTCGAGGCGGCGCTGGCGCGCAGCTGTGCCGGGGACCCGCGCGAGGCGGAGCGCTTCGAGGTCTATGCCTGCGGCGTGGAACTCGCCAACGGCTTCGGCGAGCTGACCGATGCCGCCGAGCAGCGCCGCCGCTTCGAGGCCGAGATGGACGAGAAGGCCCGCGTCTATGGCGAGCGCTATCCGCTCGACGGGGAGTTCCTCGCCGCGCTGGAGATCATGCCCGAGGCCTCGGGCATCGCGCTCGGCTTCGACCGGCTGGTGATGCTGGCCACCGCCGTGCCCAGGATCGACGACGTGCTCTGGACCCCGGTGCCCTGACCGGCCTCAGCCCTCCTGTTCCGCCGCGGCGACATGGGCCTTCACGGCGAGGAAGCTGTCGGGGGTGACCGAGATCGTGTCGATCCCGGCCCTGACCAGCAGCCGCGCGAAATCGGGATGGTTGCTGGGCGCCTGGCCGCAGAGCCCGATCTTGCGCCCGGCCGCCTTCGCCTTGGCGATCACGGTCTCGATCATCCACAGCACCGCCGGGTCGCGCTCGCTGAAGAGATCGGCCAGCGCCTCGGAGTCGCGGTCGATGCCGAGCGTCAGCTGGGTCAGGTCGTTCGAGCCGATCGAGAAGCCGTCGAAGCGTTCGGCAAAGGCCTCGGCCTCGATCACGTTCGCCGGGATCTCGCACATCACATAGACCTCGAGCCCGTTCTCCCCGCGCCTGAGCCCGTTTTCGGCCATGACCTCCAGCACGCGGTCGGCCTCGCCCGCCGTGCGGCAGAACGGGATCATCACCACCGCATTGGTGAATCCCATCTCCTCGCGCAGCCGCTTGATCGCCCGGCATTCCAGCGCGAAGCCGTCGCGATAGGCCTCGGAATAGTAGCGCGAGGCGCCGCGGAATCCGATCATCGGGTTCTCTTCCTCGGGCTCGAAGACCCGCCCGCCCAGGAGATCGGCATATTCGTTGGTCTTGAAATCGCTCATCCGGATGATCGCAGGAGCGGGATGCCAGGTGGCGGCGATGCGCGACAGGCCGCGCGCCAGCGTCTCGACGAAATAATCCCGGCGGTCGCCATAGCCGCGGGTCAGCCGGTCCACCGCCTCCCGCTCGGGGCCCTCGGGCAGGCTGTCATAGCGGGTCAGCGCCAGCGGATGCACCTTCACCTCGTTCGAGATGACGAATTCCATCCGCGCCAGCCCGACGCCGTCCGCCGGCAGCCGCCACCAGCGCGCCGCCGCCGCCGGATTGGCCATGTTGAGCATGACCTTCGTCTTCGTCTGCGGCACGGCATCGAGCCGGGTTTCCTCGACGGTGTATTCCGCCGTCCCGGCATGGACCACGCCCTCGTCGCCCGCGGCGCAGGACACTGTCACCGTCTGCCCGTCATGCAGAACATGGGTGGCGTTGCCGGTGCCGACCACCGCCGGGACGCCCAGCTCGCGGCTGATGATGGCGGCATGCGAGGTGCGCCCGCCATGGTCGGTGACGATGGCGGCGGCGCGCTTCATCACCGGCACCCAGTCGGGATCGGTGGTCGAGGTCACCAGCACGCTGCCGTCGACGAAGCGGGAGATGTCCGCGGCGCTCTCCAGGAGGCAGACCTCGCCGGTGGCCACCGCACCGCCGACGCTGAGCCCCTTGACCAGCGCCTCTCCCGCCTTGCCCAGCCGGTAGCTGCGGAACGCCCCGGCCGCGCTGCGCGACTGCACCGTCTCGGGCCGGGCCTGCACGATGTAGAGCCGTCCGGTGCCGCCGTCGCGCGCCCATTCCATGTCCATCGGACAGCCGTAATGCGCCTCGATCTTCACCGCCATCCGCGCCAGCTCCAGGATTTCGGCATCCGACAGCACGAAGCTTTCGCGCTCGGCCTTCGAGGTCGGCACGTTGCGGGTCGGCATGTCGGTCCCCGTGCCGTGGATCATCTTGATCTCCTTCGCGCCGAGCGCCTTGTGCAGGACCGGCACCAGCGACGGGTCGGCGAGGAAGGGCTTGTAGACCTGGTATTCGTCCGGGCTGACCGCGCCCTGCACCACGGTCTCGCCCAGGCCCCAGGCGGCGTTGATCAGCACCATCCGGTCGAAGCCGCTCTCGGTGTCGAGCGAGAACATCACCCCCGAGCCGCCGGTATCCGAGCGCACCATCAGCTGCACCCCGACCGAGAGCGCGACCGAGAGCTGGCCGAACCCCTTGAGCCGCCGGTAGGTGATCGCGCGGTCGGTGAAGAGCGAGGCGTAGCAGCGGCGGCAGGCCGCCAGGAGCGCCTCCTCGCCGCGGATGTTGAGGAAGGTTTCCTGCTGGCCGGCGAAGCTGGCATCGGGCAGGTCCTCGGCAGTGGCCGAGCTGCGCACCGCGACCGAGGGCTCCGCCTCCCCTGCCCGTTCGGCCAGCTGGCGGTAGGCGGCGCGGATCTCGGCCTCCATGCCTGCGGGCCATGTGCCGCCCAGCACGCGCAGCCCGGCCCGCGCGCGCAGCGCGCCCAGCTGGTCCCGGCGCTTGGCATCCCAGCCATAGGCCGGGAGCTGGCGCAGGTCGAGCACCGGCGGAAGCCGTCCGCTGCCGGCCATCGGCACGGTTGCATCCACCGAAACCAGCCCGGCGCCGCCGTATTCGTCCAGCCAATCGGCCGACAGCGTGTTGCGCATCCAGGCGATCTGGCCCGACCGGTCGAGGAAACCGCAGGAATTGACGGAGGTTGCGCCGAGCGCGGTGCAGATGTCGACGGTCGCCTGCCAGCGCGCCTCGCCGTCCTGCGCCGCAGCCATCCGGTCGGCCGTGTCGATCAGCAGGTTGCCGAAACGCTGACGCCCCATCTCTGTCTCCGAGATCATTCGACTCAATGGTATGGAATCATTTTATCCATCGACAGAAACTATGCTGCAGGACAGCGACACGCAAAAGGGGAAAACCGCTCCGCCGCAGCGGCGTCATGTTACCCCGGTTGTCCGGGGCGGGACTTGTGCTAAGCCTCCGGTCGGGCCGCGCCCCGGCCCGCAGAGATAACCGGAAGGACACAGGCGATGGCACGCAAGCTCGCAGCAGGGAACTGGAAGATGAACGGCCTGAGCGCCGACCTCGCGGAGGTGCGGACGCTGCTCGAGGGCGACGCACCCGGCTGCGGCGTCCTGCTCTGCCCGGCGGCGACGCTGGTCGCCGCGATGGCCGAGACCTGCCAGGGCAGCTTCATCGCGGTCGGCGGACAGGATTGCCACGGGAAAGCCTCGGGCGCGCATACCGGAGACATCAGCGCCGCGATGCTCGCAGATGCCGGTGCCAGCCACGTGATCCTCGGCCATTCCGAACGCCGCGCCGATCACGGCGAGACCGACGCGCTGGTCAGGGCCAAGGCCGAGACCGCGCTGGAGGCCGGGCTGCTGCCGGTCGTCTGCGTCGGCGAGACAGAGGCCGAGCGCGATTCCGGCGAGACGCTGGCCGTGGTCACCGCGCAGCTCGCAGGCTCGCTGCCCGACACGCCCGGACTGGTCATCGCCTACGAGCCGGTCTGGGCGATCGGCACCGGCCGCACCCCGACGCTTGAGCAGATCGCCGAGGTGCATGACGCGATGCGTGCCGCGCTGACCGGCCGCTTCGGCGCCGCTGCCGCCGACATCCCGCTGCTCTATGGCGGTTCGGTGAAGCCCGGCAACGCCGCCGAGATTTTCGCGGTCTCGAATGTCGACGGCGCGCTGGTCGGCGGCGCCTCGCTGAAGGCCTCAGATTTCGGGGCGATCATCGCCGCGCTCGACGCCGCCTGATCCCTGCCGCCCGGCGGGGGAGCTAGACGCTTCCCCGCCGCCCCTGCCGTGCCCGCCGCCGGACAGCATCCCGCAGGCTGGCAGGCGGAGGCGGCCGGAGCTTCGACCGGTTTTCCCTGCGCCGTCGGGAGCAGCCAGGATCCGGGCCGCGATTCAGCTCAAGCAGGCCTGTTCCCCGACCCGACGCGGACAGGCAACTTGCCCGTTCTCCCGTCCAAGCCCCGGAGACTCCTTCCCCCGGTCGTGGCCCGCGCGCCATCTTCGCTGCGCAGCATGCGGCGGAGAGGCGGAACAGTCCGGTCCCCTGCCGCTCGGCCTGAACGACCGGCTGCCCTCCCTGCATCCCACCGCCTTGCGCTGTCCGTCCCGGTTCCGGCCGCTGCGGCCCAGACAGCGACGCTGCTGCGCCAATCAGCGGATGGCAGCCCCCATCCCCGCAAACCGCGGTCAGAGACCCGGTTTGCGGCGGCCATCCGGCCCTGCTTCTCCGCCACCCGACGGCCGGAGACACGGGACATCAGACGCTGCCCGGCCAGCCTCACGCGGATCCCGCACTCGCGGGAGGCAAGCTCGAACCGCTTCCGGACCCGGCCCATGTCTTGTCCCTGCCCCGGCCGTGCCCGGTTTCAATGGCCTTGAGGGGGGGGGCAGCGGCACCGCGGGCAGCGATGGCGTCGCGGCGGGCGTGCGGGACGCAGGCAGCATCAGCTGCCCATGTGGCAAAGCCCTCGCCAGCCGCGCGCCGCGCGTTCGGAACCGACGGCACCCCAGCCGATCCCGAGCGCGCCATGCCTGCGCCTGTGCTAAGCGCCGCCTTCGAACTTGACGTCGGGCTCTCCGCTGCCCGGCAGGGCATTTCCCCGCAATCCTCGAGACGGGGCGGACAGATGCAAAGATCCCTCGGACCCCGCGCCACGGAAGGGTCACGCCAAGGTTTTCCTCCGCCGCGCCAGGGCGCTGGCGTCCGGCACGGCCCAGCCGGATCCGCGCAGGTGCAGAAGGCTCGCCCGGCGGATCGGCAGACCGGAGCCCCCCTTGAGCGCGACGTCTGCGCTTGCCCGGCGCGGCCGCATTCCACGCCATCTCGGCATCGCACCAGACGGACGGGCACAGCTCTGCCTCAGCGCCCGATCATGCGCGTACCAGCTCGCGGCCTCATGCGTCGTCTTCGGAAGCCTGCTCCAGCCCGGCAGCGCACAGGCTGAATTCACGACCCGCGTTCCGCCGGGCATTTGCGCTGCAAGGCCCCAGACGGCAATTGAACTCCGTTGTTCGGCACAGCGCCGGACCTCGCCCGCAAAGTCTCCGGCACAACCGGACATCTGCGGCAGCGCCGGAAAGCCGTCCATCATGACCTCCACATGCATCCGCGCGCCATTCGCCAGACGCTCCCCCGGCCGGCTGGCAGGGCTTGTCCGCCCCGGTGATCCTGTCCCACTTTGTGGTGCGGTTAGCGATGGGCCTCGCGCTGGCTGGCGGGCGAGCTGGGCCGCCGCTCTGCGCTGCAGGCAGGCTGACGGCGAGCGGGCTGAGAACCGGACATCGATCCGGGAGATCGATTTCCCGAAGGGCCTCGACTGGCCGGGGCTGATGCGGGCGGGGCTGCACGAGCTGCGGCTGACCCCGCGCGAGTTCTGGGCGCTGACGCCTGCGGAACTGGTGATCATGCTCGGCCGCGACGCGCGGGCGGGTCCTCTGGGCCGGGCCGGGCTCGAAGAGCTGGCGCGGCGCTTTCCCGATGTGACGAAGGATGCGGATGATGACTGAGGTGACGGGGCTCGACGATTTCTCCGACCAGGTGGATGCGCTGGAAGAGAGCCTGGCCGGGACGCAGGTGGTGGCCTCGGCCTTCGCGGGCGAGCTGGAGCAGATGCGCGCCACCATCGCGGATACCTCGAAGCAGGTCTCGACCCTGTCGGGCGGGATCAGCCGCGGGCTGCGCTCGGCTTTCGACGGCGTGATCTTCGACGGCATGCGGCTGCAGGATGCATTTTCCAAGATCGGCGAGTCGATGGTCAACGCAGCCTATGCTTCGGCGGTGAACCCGGTGATGAAGCATGTCGGCGGCATGCTGGGCAGCGGCGTCTCGGCGGTGATGTCGGGGATCATGCCCTTCGAGAAGGGCGGCAGCTTCGCCCAGGGACGCGTGATGCCCTTCGCCAAGGGGGGGATCGTGTCGGGCCCGACGGCCTTCCCGATGCGCGGCGCGACCGGGCTGATGGGCGAGGCTGGGCCCGAGGCGATCATGCCACTGAGCCGCGGGCCCGACGGATCGCTCGGCGTGCGTGCCCAGGGCGGGGCCGGGGTCAGCGTGGTGATGAACATCAGCACGACCGATGCCGAGAGCTTCCGCCGCAGCCAGGGCCAGATCGCCGCGCAGATGGGCCGCGCGCTTTCGCGCGGACAGCGCAACCGTTGAACGGAAAGGACAGTTCGATGGCATTTCATGAGGTCAGGTTTCCCGCCTCGCTGAGCTTCGGCTCGATGGGCGGGCCGGAGCGGCGCACCGCGATCGTCACGCTGGCGAACGGATACGAGGAACGCAACACGCCCTGGTCGCATTCGCGCCGCCGCTATGATGCGGGGATGGGGATGCGGTCGCTCGACGATATCGAGATGCTGATCGCCTTCTTCGAGGCGCGGCAGGGGCAGCTCTACGGTTTCCGCTGGAAGGACTGGGCGGATTACCGCAGCGGCGCGCCCTCGGCGGAGGTGACGGCAACGGACCAGGCGATCGGGACCGGAGACGGCAGCGAGCGGGTGTTCCAGCTGAGCAAGACCTATGCCTCGGGCGCGCAGAGCTATGACCGGCCGATCAGGAAGCCGGTCGAGGGCACGGTGAAGGTCGCCGTGGAGGGCGCCGAGGTGGCAGACTGGGTGCTGGACCCGGCGGCTGGGCAGGTGGTGTTCACGGCCGCTCCGGCGGCCGGTGCGGCAATCACCGCAGGCTTCGAATTCGACGTGCCGGTGCGGTTCGATACCGACCGGATCGTGACCTCGGTCGCCAGTTTCCAGGCGGGCGACGTTCCCAATGTGCCGATCGTGGAGCTGAGGGTCTGATGCCTGTTACCGGAGATTTTCTCGACCACTTTGCGGGCGGTCATACCACGGTTTGCCATTGCTGGCGGCTGACGCGGAAGGATGGCGCGGTGTTCGGCTTCACCGACCATGACCGGGACCTGAGCTTCGGCGGCGTCACCTTCCGCGCGGGCACCGGCCTGACCGCCAATGCGCTGTCGCAGACCACCGGGCTGTCGGTCGACAACAGCGAGGCGGCGGGCGTGCTGAGCGACAGCGCGGTATCCGAAGACGAGCTGAAGGCGGGGCTGTTCGACGGCGCGGAGGTGTCGGCCTGGCTGGTCAATTGGAGCGACGCGGAGCAGCGGGCGCTGCAGTTCCGCGGCGCGCTGGGCGAGGTGAAGATGGAGGCGGGCGAGTTCCGCGCCGAACTTCGCGGCCTGTCGGAGGCGCTGAACCAGACGCAGGGGCGGGTGTTCCAGCGCGGCTGCTCGGCGCAGCTTGGCGATGCGCGCTGCGGGCTCGACCTGTCGGGGCCGGACTACACGGTCGAGGCTTCGGTGGCCTCGATGACGGGGCGCAGCCGGTTCGCTCTGCCCGCGCTGGGCCAGTATGCCGACCGCTGGTTCGAGCAGGGCCGGTTCGAGGTGCTGGACGGGGCGGCGGCCGGGCTGTCGGGCCATGTCAAATCCGACCGCGCGGGTCCGGTGCGCAGCGTCGAGCTGTGGGAGGAGATCCGCGGCGGCATAGCGCCGGGCGACCGGGTCCGGCTGGTGGCGGGCTGCGACAAGCGGGCGGAGACCTGCAAGGTGAAATACGGCAATTTCCCGAATTTCCGGGGCTGTCCGCACATTCCGGGCGAAGACTGGCTGCTGAGCTATCCCTCGCGCAGCGGCGGCAATGACGGCGGGAGCAGGTACAGATGAGCACCGAGACACGCGATGTCGTCGCGCTGGCGCGCGGCTGGATCGGCACGCCCTACCGGCACCAGTGTTCCACCCGCCAGGCGGGGACCGATTGCCTCGGGCTGATCCGCGGCATCTGGCGCGAGCTGCACGGGCGGGAGCCGACCGCCGTGCCGGGCTATTCGGCGGACTGGGGCGAGCCGCAGCGCGAGGAACGCCTCTGGCGCGCCGCTGCCGATCATCTGCGTCCGGCGCCCGATGGCCGTGTTCTGCCCGGCGACGTGCTGCTCTTCCGCATGCGGGATGGCGCGGTGGCCAAGCATCTGGGGATCGCCGCGGAGCTGCGCGGCATGCCGACGGTGATCCACGCCTATTCCGGGCATGGGGTGACCGAAACCCCTCTGACCAATCCCTGGGCCCGCCGCATCGTGGCGCGGTTCCGTTTTCCTGACGAGGTGAAGTGATGGCGACAATCGTCCTCGGTGCAGTCGGCGCCTCGGTGGGCGCTTCGATCGGCGGGTCCGTGCTGGGCATCTCGGCGGCGGTTCTCGGCCGGGCGGCCGGGGCGGTTGCCGGACGGATGATCGACCAACGGTTGCTGGGATCGGGGTCGCAGGCGGTGGAGACCGGGCGGGTCGACCGGCTGCGGGTAACTTCGGCGAGCGAAGGCGCGTCGATCCAGCAGGTCTATGGCCGGATGCGCGTGCCGGGGCAGGTGATTTGGTCGACGCGGTTCAAGGAGAGGAAACGCAAGCAGAAATCCGGCGGCGGCAAAGGCAGCGCGCCCTCCACCACGGTCACCAGCTACAGCTATTCGATCAGCCTGGCGATCGCGCTCTGCGAGGGCGAGATCTCGGATATCGGACGGATCTGGGCGGACGGGAAAGTCATCGGCCGCAGCAAGCTCGACATCTCGGTCTATCGCGGCACCGAAGACCAGGACCCGGATCCGAAGATCGCCGCGGTCGAGGGGCTGGAGAACGCGCCGGCCTATCGCGGGCTGGCCTATGTGGTGATCTCGGATCTGGAGCTCGAGCGCTTCGGCAACCGCGTGCCGCAATTCAGCTTCGAGGTGCTGCGCCCGGCCCAGGCCGCGAGCGAGGGCGAGGTGCCGTCGCTGGCCAGTGCGGTCAAGGCCGTGGCGCTGATGCCCGGCAGCGGCGAATACACGCTGGCGACCTCGGTCGTGCATTACGACAAGGGCATCGGCCGGTCGGTGCCCGGCAACCGCAATTCGCCCTCGGGCAAGTCGGATTTCCTGACCTCGATGGACCAGCTCGATGCCGAGCTGCCGAATTGCGGCTCCGCGCTCATGGTCGTGTCCTGGTTCGGCAACGACTTGCGCTGCAACCGCTGCACGCTGAAACCCAAGGTCGAGCAGAAGCTGGTCGGGTCGAGCAGGATGCCCTGGACGGTATCCGGGACCGACCGGCTGGAGGCCGGGGAGGTCCCGCTCTATGACGGGCGGCCGCTCTATGGCGGGACGCCGGCCGATGCTTCGGTGGTCGAGGCGATGCGGGAGCTGCGCAGCCGCGGCAAGGATGTCGTGTTCTATCCGTTCATCCTGATGGAGCAGCTCGAGGGCAACGGGCTGGTCAATCCCTGGTGGGGCGGGCCCGAGCAGCCGCCGCTGCCCTGGCGCGGCCGGATCACCGGATCGCTTGCCCCGGGCGTCGGGGGCAGCCCCGACGGCAGCGCGGCGGCGCGCGGCGAGGTGGCGGAGTTCTTCGGCACGGCGCAGGTTTCGGACTTCTCGGTCGATGGCAGCACCGTGTCCTATTCGGGGCCGCAGGAGTGGAGCTACCGCCGTTTCATCCTGCACTACGCGCATCTGTGCAAGGCGGCGGGCGGGGTCGATGCCTTCGTCATCGGCTCGGAGATGCGCAGCCTGACGCAGCTCAGGGCCGAAGATCACAGCTTTCCGGCAGTCGAGGAATTCTGCCGCTTGGCCGAGGACGTGCGCCAGGTACTGGGGGCGGGGGCCAAGCTTGGCTATGCGGCGGACTGGTCGGAATATTTCGGCTATTCCTCGCATGACGGCAGCCGCTATTTCCATCTCGACCCGCTCTGGGCGTATGCCGATATCGACTTCATCGGCATCGACAACTACATGCCGCTGTCCGACTGGCGCGACGATGCGGAGCATGCCGACAGCCATTGGCGCAGCATCCACAGCATCGACTATCTCAAGGCCAATATCGAGGGCGGCGAGGGCTATGACTGGTATTATGCCGACGATGCCGGACGCAACGCGCAGGAGCGGCTGCCGATCACCGACGGCGCCCATGGCGAGCCCTGGATCTGGCGCTACAAGGACATCCGGTCCTGGTGGTCGCTGCCGCATCACGAGCGGATCGGCGGGGTGCGCCAGGAGGCGCCGACGGCCTGGGTGCCGCAGTCGAAGCCGGTCTGGTTCACCGAATTCGGCTGCGCGGCGATCGACAAGGGCACCAACCAGCCGAACAAGTTCCTTGATCCGAAATCCTCCGAGTCGGACATTCCATATTACTCGACCGGGGCGCGCGACGACCTGATCCAGATGCAGTATGTCCGCGCCGTGCAGGATTACTGGGAACAGGCTGAGAACAACCCGGTCTCGACGGTCTATGGCGGGCCGATGATCGACATGACGAAGGCACATGTCTGGGCCTGGGACGCGCGGCCCTATCCGTATTTCCCGGCGCTTGGGACTGTCTGGGGCGACGGCGAGAACTACATCCGCGGCCATTGGATCAACGGCCGCACGGCGGGGCGCGACCTGGCCGAGGTGGTGCGCGAGATCTGCCTGCGCTCGGGCGTGACGGAGATCGATACCAGCGCGCTCTGGGGCTATGTGCGCGGCTATGCGGTGACCTCGCTCGACGGGGCGCGGGCGGCGCTGCAGCCCCTGATGCTGGCCCATGGCTTCGATGCCGTGGAGCGCGACGGCGTGCTGTCCTTCCGCAGCCGCACCGGCCGCGCCGACCTGCGGCTCCTGCCGGAGGATCTGGCCGTGCATCCCGAGCAGGACGGCGACCTGCTGCAGACCCGCCAGCCCGAGGCGGAGGTCGCGGGCACGGTGCAGATCGCCCATGTCGCCGCGGACGGCGCCTATGAGGCGCGCAGCAGCAGCGCGTCCTATCCGGCCGACGATGCGCGCGCGGTGACGATGTCGGACCTGAACATGTCGCTGACCTTCGGCGAGGGCCAGCGCATGGCCGAGCGCTGGCTCAGCGAGGCGCGGGTCAGCCGCGACACGGTCAGCTTCGCGCTGCCGCCATCCTACATCAACGTGAGCGCGGGCGACGTGGTGGAGATCCAGGAGGCCGCCGGACCGGCGCTCTACCGGATCGACCGGATCGAGGATTTCGGCATCCGCCTCGTCGAGGCGGTGCGGGTGGAGCCGGGCGTCTACATCCCCGGCGGTGGCTACGAGGAGGGCGATCCGCTGGCCGTGCCGCCGCCCTCGGCGCTGCCCTTCCCGCTGTTTCTCGACCTGCCTCTGCTGCTGGGGGACGAGGACCCCTATGCGCCGCACCTGGCGGTGGCGGCCGCCCCCTGGCCGGGCGATGTCGCGGTCTACTCCTCGGCTTCGGATGCGAATTACGGGCTGAACACGCTGGTGGAGGACAGCGCGACGCTGGGCCTGACGCTGAGCGTCCTGAAGCGCGCCGATCCGGGACTGCTCGACCGCGGCGATCCGCTGGTCATCGACCTGGCGTCCGGGGAACTGAGCGGCACCGACTGGGACTCGCTGCTCAACGGCGCGAATGCGCTGGCGATCGGCGACGGGCAGGGCGGGCCCTGGGAGATCTTCCAGTTCCTGGATCACAGTCTCGACGAGAACGGCAATGCGGTGGTCAGCCTGCGGCTGCGAGGCCAGCAGGGCACGGATGTGTTCATCCCCGACGAATGGCCCGCCGGAAGCCTGGTGGTGCTGCTCGACGGATCGGTGCCGCAGGTGACGGTGCCGCCGATCCGCGGGCTGAACCGCCACTACCGGATCGGCGCGGCGGATGCGCCGCTGGACAGCCCCGACTACCTGCATGTCCAGCATGCCGCCGATGCCACCGGGCTGCGTCCCTATGCGCCGGTCTCGCTGGAGGGCGAGGTGCTCTCCAGCGGCACGCACCGCTTCACCTGGGTGCGGCGCACGCGGCTGGGCGATGACTGGTCGCTGCCGGAAGTGCCGCTGGGCGAGGCTCGCGAGCTTTACCGGGTGACGGTGCGCACCGGCGGGGCGGATATCCGCGTCCGCGACGTGACCGTGCCGCAATTCGACTACACCGAGGCCCAGCGGGCCGCCGACGGCCTCACCGGCTCCTATGCCGTGGAAGTCGCCCAAGTTTCGGACCTCTACGGTCCGGGTCCTGCAAGGAGGATAGAGCTCTATGTCGTCTAGCACCGCCAATCTCGCGCTGCCGCTGCTGCAGCAGTCGCAGGCGCAGAAGCACATCGTGGTCAACGAGTCGCTGGCCATTCTCGACGCCGTCACGCAGCTGACGCTGGAGTCGCTGAGCGTGCAGTCGCCGCCCGCCGATCCGGTCGAGGGACAGGCCTGGGGGCTGCCGACCGGGCTGGGGGGCGCCTGGGCGTTCCAGCGGGACAGGATCGCGGTCTTCGTCAATGGCGGCTGGATGTTCATCGATCCGAAGGCGGGCTGGAAGGCCTTCGTCAAGGACGAGGCGCGGCATTACCTGCATGACGGCACGGCCTGGCAGAGCGATGCCGTCGCCGTCTCGCCCTATGGTGCCGCCACCGCCATCGAACTGGCCGAGTTCGAGCAGGCGATCGGCACCGGGACCTCGGTGACCACTGCATGGAAGATTCCGGCCTACACGACCGTCCTCGGCGTGACCGCGCGGGTCGTCCAGAAACTCAATGACGGCAGCCTGTTCCGCTGGCAGCTGGGCGTGCCGGGCAGCCTGTCGCGCTATGGCTACGACCTGCGGCTCCTGGCGAACAACTGGACCTACGGCCTGACCGGCGCGCCGATCACCTATTACGAGGACACGCCGCTGGTGCTGACCGCGCGGAACGGGGCGTTCAACGGCGGCCGGGTGCGGATCGCTGTGCATCTGCGCCACCTTTCCGTGCCGCGCTTGTGACGCACTGAAACAAACCGATACGAAATTCCGGTTTGTCCTGCCCCTCCAAAGCCCCTATCTTGCTGCGCATTGGAGGGAAGCCCATGCCCGAAGCGAAGATCTCTGTTGCCGCCTTCGACCCGGTCTGGTCGAACATCGTCGAGGAAGCCGAAACCGCGCTCCGCGACGAGCCGAGCCTTGGCGGCTTCTTCCATACCAGCGTGCTGCATCACCGCACGCTGGAATCGGCTTTGGCGGCCCGGATCGCGACCAAGATGGCCTCGGCGGATCTGTCCGAGCCGATCCTGCGCGACCTGGCCGAGCGGGCCTATGACTGCGAGCCGTCGCTGGGCCGCGCGGCGCGGGCCGACCTGATGGCGGTCTACGAGCGCGATCCGGCCTGCCACCGGCTGCTGCAGGCGTTCCTCTATTTCAAGGGATTCCAGATCCTGCAGGCCTATCGCGTGGCCAATTGGCTCTGGACGCATGAGCGCCAGGATCTGGCCTATTACCTGCAGATGCGCATGTCCGAGCTCTACAGCGCCGATATCCATCCGGCGGCGAAGATCGGGCAGGGGATCATGATCGATCACGCCCATTCCATCGTCATCGGCGAGACTGCGGCGGTGGGCGACAATGTTTCGATGCTGCACAGCGTGACGCTGGGCGGGACCGGCAAGGAAGACGGCGACCGCCATCCCAAGATCGGCGACGGCGTGCTGATCGGGGCGGGCGCGAAGGTGCTGGGCAATATCCGGGTCGGCAACTGCTCGCGGATCGCCGCCGGATCGGTGGTGCTCCAGGAAGTGCCCTGCGGCAAGACGGTGGCGGGCGTTCCCGCCAAGATCGTCGGCGAAGCTGGCTGCGATCAGCCTTCGGTCCGGATGGACCAGTTCATCGGCTGACGGAATTCTCGTCGATGACCAGCTCGTCGGCGCGCATCATTCCCAGAACCGAGCGGGCCTGCTCGTCGAGCAGGTCGAGGTCGAGGTAATCATCCGACATGCGGCGGGTCTTGTTCGACAGCTGCGCGATCTGCTCTTCCAGCCCGGCCTTCTCGGCTTCCAGGTCCTTCAGCTGCGCGCTGATCACCAGCCTCTCGATTACGCCGAGATCGCCGCGCACGGCTGCATAGGCGAAATAGCCCGAAAGCAGGGTCGCCACGCAGAGATAGAGCAGGAAGGTCGCGGAGGGTCTGGAACTGCGCTGCATCGGTGCCTCTTGTTTTCGCCGGACTATGCCACAGGCCGGGGCCTGCGGGAATCCCAAGTTTCAGCCTTCTGCGGCGCGCCCCTCGCCGGGGCCGCGCCTTTTTCCTGTCAGGCCTTGCCCCGGTAGATCTCGACCAGCTTGCCGAGCATTTCGAGCGCGTCTGCGCGCGGCCGCTGGAAGCTGTTGCGTCCGATGATCGAGCCGTTGCCGCCGCCGTCGCGGATCGCGCGGGCGTCGTCATAGACCGCGTCCGCGCCCTTCGAGGCGCCGCCCGAGAAGACGATCAGGCGGCGGCCCTGGAAGGCGGAGTCGACGCAGTGCTTCACCCGCGCCGCCATGGTCGAGATGTCGATGGCCTTCTCCTCGTAGACCTTCTTCGCCTCGGGCTGCATCAGGTGGTCCGTCGACAGCTTGATCTTGATCACATGCGCGCCGAGGAGCGCCGCCATGTGGGCGGCATAGGCGGCGACGTCGACCGCGGTCTCGCCTTCCTTGGTGACGCCCTCGCCGCGCGGATAGGACCAGATCACCGTGGCCACGCCCTTGGCGGCGGCCTCCTTCCGCATCTCGGCGATCTCCTCCATCATGTCGACCGCCATGTCCGAGCCCGGATAGATGGTGAAGCCGATCGCCGCGCAGCCGAGGCGCAGCGCATCGTCGACCGAAGCGGTCACCGCCTGGTTCTTGCCCGCCGTCCCCGACATCAGCGAATTGGCGGAGTTCACCTTCAGGATCGTCGGGATCTGCCCGGCGAAGGTGTCGGCCCCGGCCTCGAGCGGCCCCAAGGGCGCGGCATAGGCCGAGAGCCCGGCATCGATCGCCAGCTGGTAGTGGTAATGCGGATCGTAGCCGGCCGGGTTCGGCGCGAAGCTGCGCGCGGGACCGTGCTCGAAGCCCTGGTCGACGGGCAGGATGATCATCTTGCCGGTTCCGCCGAGCTTGCCGTGCATCAGCATCTGGCAGAGCTTGGCCTTGACGCCGGGGGTCTCGCCCTCGTAGTTCTTCAGGATGCTCTGGACGGTTCGGGTCGCTTTCATCGGGTCAATCCTTGTCGCAGCCGTCTTCGGTCCTCCTAGGGCTAGCGCAGGTCGGGGCGCGATCAAGCATGAGGGCGCTAACAGGCGCGGATTTGGCGCCCTTTGCCGGGACGGCACGAAAAGAGCCGGGCGCCATGGGCGGCCCGGCTCCCGAGCTGTCGGGGCAGGCGGATCAGCCGAGCGCGGCGACGCCCGGCAGTTCCTTGCCTTCCATCCATTCCAGGAAAGCGCCGCCGGCAGTGGAGATATAGGTGAACTTCTCCGCGGCGCCGGACTTGTTCAGCGCCGCGACCGTGTCGCCGCCGCCCGCGACCGAGGTCAGCTTGCCTTCGGCCGAGAGTGCCGCCGCGTAATCGGCGGTGGCGTTGGTCGCCGCGTCGAAGGGCTCGATCTCGAAGGCGCCGAGCGGGCCGTTCCAGATCAGCGTCTTGGCGCCGTCGAGCGCCTCCTTGATCGCCGCGACCGCCTGCGGACCGGCATCGAGGATCATCGCGTCGGCGGGGCATTCGGTGGCCGGGACGGTCTCGTTCGCGGCGCCGGCCTTGAATTCGCGGGCGACCACGACATCGGCGGGAAGCAGGATCTTGCAGCCTGCCGCGGCCGCCTTATCCATGATCTCGCGGGCGGTGCCGGCCATGTCGGCCTCGGCCAGCGACTTGCCGATCTCGGTGCCCTGGGCGACGAGGAAGGTGTTGGCCATGCCGCCGCCGATCACCAGGTAGTCGACCTTGGAGACCAGGTTGCCGAGGAGGTCGAGCTTGGTCGAGACCTTGGCGCCGCCGACCACCGCCACCACCGGGCGGACCGGCGTGCCGAGCGCGCCTTCGAGCGCCTCCAGCTCGGCCTGCATGCAGCGGCCCGCGCAGGAGGGCAGCAGCTTGGCCAGGCCCTCGGTCGAGGCATGCGCGCGGTGCGCCGCCGAGAAGGCGTCGTTGCAATAGACCTCGCCGAGCGCGGCCAGCGCCGCCGAGAAGGCCGCGTCGTTCTTCTCCTCGCCCGCGTGGAAGCGGGTGTTCTCCAGCAGCAGCACCTCGCCCGCGCCGAGCGCCGAGACGGCCTCCTTGGCGGGGCCGCCGATGCAGTCGGAGGCGAATTTCACCGGCACGCCGAAGACTTCGGCCAGGGCGGGCACCAGGACTTCGAGCGACATCTCGGGGACGACCTGGCCCTTGGGACGGCCGAAATGCGCCAGCAGAACAGGCTTGCCGCCCTTGGCGAGGATGTCTGCCACGGTGGGGGCGATGCGCTCGATGCGGGTGGCGTCGGTCACCTTGCCGCCGGAGACGGGGACGTTGATGTCGACACGGGTCAGGACCGTCTTGCCGGAGAGGTCCATGTCGTCGAGGGATTTCCAGGCCACGTGCATACTCCTGAATCTGGAATTTCGACCGGAGTCGTGACGGTTCGGCCCCGGCGCGTCAACCGCGCCATCTGACGCCCTCCTGCCGGGGCCCCTCCGCCTGCCGCGGAACGCCGCGCGGAACCTTGCCGGGCGGGGTTTGCATTCGCCCGCGGCTCCGCCTAGTGTCCGCCCGACCCGTTACGAGAGGACCTGTCATGGCCGAGATCAAAGATCCGGAAAACACCATCATCATCGAGCTGAAGGACGGCCCGGTGACCATCGAGCTGCTGCCCGACGTGGCGCCGAAGCATGCCGAGCGGATGAAGGAACTGGCGCGCGCAGGCAAGTACGACAATGTCTGCTTCCACCGCGTGATCGACGGCTTCATGGCGCAGACCGGCGACGTGGAGCACGGCAACATGGAAGACGGCTTCAACATCCGCCGCGCCGGCACCGGCGGCTCGGACATGCCCGACCTGCCGGCCGAGTTCTCCAAGCTGCCGCATGACCGCGGCACGCTGGGCGCGGCGCGCTCGATGAACCCGAACTCCGCGAACTCGCAGTTCTTCATCAACTTCGCCGACAACCACTTCCTGAACGGCCAGTACACCGTCTACGGGCGCGTGCTGTCGGGCATGGAGCATGTCGACAAGATCGTGCGCGGCGAGCCGCCGGCGAGCCCCGACCGCATGATCTCGGTGAAGGTCGCCGCGGATGCGTAACCTGGTTGCGGCTTTCGCGATCCTGGCTGCGGGTCCGGCGCTGGCCACCGGGCTCGACATCCAGGTCGCGGGCGAGGCATCCGGCCTCGTCCATATCGAGCTGTTCGACGATGTCGCGCCCGAGCATGTCAAGCAGCTGGCCACGCTGGCCGAAGAGGGCGCCTATGACGGCGTCGTCTTCCACCGGGTGATCGACGGCTTCATGGCGCAGACCGGCGATGTCGAGTTCGGCAAGTCCGACGCGGACGGCTTCGACATGCGCCAGGCAGGCCGCGGCGGGTCGCAGCTGCCGGACCTGAAGGCCGAGTTCTCCGACCGCACCTTCGACCGCGGCACCGTCGGCATGGCGCGCGCCTCGGATCCGGACAGCGCGAATTCGCAGTTCTTCATCATGTTCGCCCCGGCGGGCCACCTGAACGGCCAGTACACGGTCGTCGGCGAGGTGACCGAGGGCATGGACGTGATCGATGCGATCAAGCGCGGCTCGGGCCGCAACGGCGCGGTGGTCGGCGAGCCCGACCGCATGGTCAAGGTCACCGTCACCGAGTGATCCCGGCGCCGGGCCCTGGGGCCCGGCTCCTTCCGACTCACCAGGCGAGCGCGGCGATGTCCCCGGCCAGCGCGCGCGACCCGGCCGCGATGATCCGGCCGCTCTGCCGCGACGGTGCATAGGCGCCGCCATCAGCCAGCACGCATCCCCCGGCTTCCTCCAGCGCCAGCACCCCGGCGGCATGGTCCCAGGGGTTGGCCGTGCTGTTGACCGCGAAATCCGCCTGGCCCGAGGCCAGCATCCGGTATTCGTGGCAGGAGCAGCGCAGCGAACGGACATTGCGCGCCCCCTCGAAGGCCTGCATCAGCCGGGTGCGATCGGGCCCATGGCAGAGCTCCAGCGGCACCGTGCCCTCGGCCTCTTCCAATCCGGCCGCCTGCCGCACGGCGAGCCTGCGCCGCTGCCCGTCGGCGGTGACATGATGCGCGCCGCCGCCGCGATGCGCCTCGACCCAGTCATCGGCCAGCGGATCGTAGAGCAGGCCGAACACCGTCTCTCCATCGCGCAGCACCGCCAAGATCACGCCGAAGACGCCGAGCCCGCGGGCGAAGTTGAAGGTGCCGTCCACCGGGTCGATCACCACGCAGGTGCCCGGGGCCATCGACCGCTCGATCAGCCCCGGATCGGCGGCGGCGGCTTCCTCGCCCAGCACGCCGCAGCCCGGCAGCACGCTCCTTGCGCCCGCCGCCAGGAAAGCCTCGGCTTCGCGGTCGGCGACGGTCACCAGGTCGGTCGGATCGCCCTTGGCGTCGATCTCCGCCCCCGCGAGGTTGCGGAAGCGCGGCAGGATGATTTCCTTGCCCGCCTGCCGGACCAGCGCGACCAGCGCCGCGGCCTCGTCCGTGCGGAGCGCGCTCACAGCAGCACCAGCGGTTCGAAATGGTGCATGTGCTCGAAATTGCACAGCTCCACCCGGCCGAGCCGGATATCCTGCAGGCGGTGGCCATGTTCGGCGAAAAGCGCCTGCGACAGCGCGGTGACCTCTTCGGCCTCGCTGTCGCCGAGCCAGCGCAGCAGATAGGCCAGCGTGATGTGGAAAGTGTAGGTCGCGTAGCCCTCGGGTTCGATGCCGGTGGCCTGGCGCAGTTTCGCGCGGGTGTCGCGCAGGCCGTCCTCGTCCGGGCCGATGCCGTCGACGGTCATCGAATGGCCGCCGAACACCTCGAGCGCGCGGATGCGGCGGCTTGCGGGCAGCGCGATCCCCTCGAGCCGCTGTTTCAGCACCGCGGTCACTTGGTTGCGGGTCGCGCCCCGGTCCACGCCCTCGGGCCAGTCGAAGCGGTTGGCGAAGGGACCGGAGATGCCCTGGAACACCGTCATGTGCAGCGACTCGCCCGGCAGGAAGGAGAAGCAGCCGGCATGCGGCCCGGCCATCAGCCCGGCGCGGATCTCCATCAGCGCGGCATGGGCGTCGCTTGCCGGGTCGACATGGCAGATCATCGTGTTGCCGGGCCAGATCAGCAGCTGGCCGCCGGGCGTGAACTTGCCGCCGCCGCCGGGTTCGGAAATGCCCGGAGGCACGGAGAGCCCGGGGCGGGTGCGGCCGGTGAGATACTCGATCGGGTCAGGACGGAAGGTGGTCATGCTCTGCTTTCATGGTCGCGGGGGCGGGACGGGCGGCAAGCGCCCGGCCGGTGGAAATGTCGAAGAGATGCAGCGCATCCGCGGCGGGCGCGATGCGCAGATCGGCGGGCAGGGCGGCGCGGCTGCCCAGATCGGTGGCCATGCGCAGCCCGGTGCCGTCGGACAGCCGCAGCGTCAGGACGGCATGGGCGCCCAGATCCTCGCGATAGGTGACGGCGGCGGGCAGCCCGTCCGCCGCCGGACGGATCTGCTCGGGACGGATGCCGAGGATGGCCGCGCCGCGATGCGGATGGCGGGCGACGGGGGTGCCGTCCGACAGGCGCAGGTGGCTGCCGTCGCCGGTCACGTCGATCAGGTCGCGTCAGGACCTGTCCAACGCGCAGGCCGAAGGTCTTGTGGAACACTTCTCCACCGTCCTGTCGGACAACGGCGGCAAAGTCGTCGAGTCCGAGTACTGGGGCGTCAAGACGATGGCCTACAAGATCAACAAGAACCGCAAGGGCCACTACTCCTTCCTGAAGACCGACGCGCCCGCGCCGGCCGTGCAGGAAATGGAACGCCTGATGCGCCTGCATGACGATGTCATGCGCGTCATGACCATCAAGGTCGACGAGCATGCCGAGGGCCCCTCGGTCCAGATGCAGAAGCGCGACGAACGNCGACCGCGGCGACCGCCGCCCGCGCGACCGCGACCGGTAAGGAGAGACAGACATGGCCACCAAACCGTTTTTCCGCCGCCGCAAGGTCTGCCCGTTCTCCGGCGAGAACGCGCCGAAGATCGACTACAAGGACACGCGTCTGCTGCAGCGCTACATCTCCGAGCGCGGCAAGATCGTCCCGTCCCGCATCACCGCCGTCTCGGCGAAGAAGCAGCGTGAGCTGGCCCGTGCCATCAAGCGCGCCCGCTTCCTCGCCCTGCTGCCCTACGCCGTGAAGTAAGGAGCGACATCATGGATGTGATTCTTCTCCAGCGCGTCGCCAAACTCGGCCAGATGGGCGAAGTCGTCTCGGTCAAGGACGGCTACGCACGCAACTTCCTGCTGCCGACCGGCAAGGCGCTGCGCGCCTCGGACGCCAACGTGAAATCCTTCGAGGCCCGCAAGGCCCAGCTCGAGGCGGACAACCTCGAGACCAAGAAGGAAGCCGAGGCTTTTGCCGCCCGTCTCGACGGCCAGCAGTTCATCGTCATCCGCTCCGCTTCGGATGCCGGCGCGCTCTACGGCTCGGTCACCCCGCGTGACGCAGCCGACGCCGCGTCGGCCGAGGGCTTCGCCCTCGACCGCAAGCAGGTCAAGCTGTCGAAGCCGATCAAGGAACTGGGCCTGCACACCGTGCACGTGACCCTGCACCCGGAAGTCGAAGTCGACATCGCGCTGAACGTCGCCCGTTCCAAGGAAGAAGCCGAGCTGCAAGCCTCCGGCAAATCGATCCAGGAACTGGCCGCCGAACAATGAAGACATGCTCGTAGAGAGGCATGTGTGCTCCAGTTCTGTTCAGGCGCGTTTCATAGAAGCGGATGATCCCTTCGCCCCGCTCCGCGAGAGGCCGCGCCGTTCATCTGTGTCTGCGAAGGATGCGCCTTCATACACATTTTCCGCGGCGTGGCAAGGCCTGTCGGGCGGGTGTCGGCAGGGGCCATGCGGCATGGAGGCACAGATCGCCGCAGTTCTGTTCGCTGTTGCACAAGGAACGTGAAAATAGCCGGAATGGACTTGGCGCGGGGGAGGCCCGACATTCTGCGGGAACACACAATCCTCCGGAGTTGATCCATGAAGACCTTCCTGCTTGCCACTGCCCTGTCCGCTGCTGCCGCAACCGGCGCCATGGCTGCCGAGACCTACACCGTCGACACCACCCACGCCCAGATCGTCTACAACTACAACCATCTGGGCTTCTCGACCACCTACGGCATGTTCTCGGACATCACCGGCGAGATCCAGTTCGACGAAGCCGATCCGGCAGCCTCCTCTGTCTCCGTGACCTTCCCGGTCGCGTCGCTGTTCACCGGCGATGACGAGCGCACCACGCATTTCAAGACCGATGACTTCTTCGGCGCAGAGGCGAACCCGGAAGCCACCTTCACCTCGACCGCGATCGAAGTGACCGGCGAGAACACCGCCAACATCACCGGCGACCTGACGCTGAACGGCATCACCAAGCCGGTGACGCTGGAAACCACCATGACCCAGATGGGCGAGCACCCGATGGCCGGCAAGCCGTGGATCGGCTTCAACGCCAGCACCACCATCATCCGCTCGGATTTCGACATGGGCATGTTCGCGCCCTACGTCTCCGACGAGGTCGAGGTCTTCATCTCGATCGAGGCCATGGACGCGTCCGCCGAAGGCTGAGCCAGTCCTGCCAGGGAGTTCCCGAGGGGCCGTCTGTTCAGGGCGGCCCTTTCGCATGCGGGGGGTCCGGCTCCGCCAGCGCGTCGAGCAGCGCGGAGAGATCCTCCACCTCCTCGGCGACGACATGGGTGATGCCGGCCTCGCGCTGCAGCCGCCCGGTCACCCGCAGCAGCCGCCCGGCGATCACCGCGCGGCGGAAGCGGTCGTAGATGCCGCGCCAGACGATCACGTTGGCCACGCCGGTCTCGTCCTCGAGCGTCACGAAGATCACGCCTTTGGCGGTGCCCGGGCGCTGCCGCACCAGCACCAGCCCGGCCACGGTCACGCGCGCTGGCATCCGCCCCGAGGCCTTCGCCGCCGCCGATGCCGCGGCCTGCGCCTTCCGCGCGCAGGCGACGATGGTCGAGCATCTGGGCGCCACGTCGCTCGTGCATTTCTCCCATGCCGGACAGGACTGCGCCGCGCTGATGGAGCCTGCCGCCGCGCCGCGCGCCGGGCAGGACGTGCTGCTGTCGGTGGATCCGTCGCGGCTTTGCCTTTTCGACGCGGATTCGGGCCGCGCCGTCTGACGACCAAGAAAAAAGACCCCGACAGGAAGGATTTGACGATGAAACCAGTGCTGTTCGCCACTCTGATCGGGGGCACCGCGCTTGCCGCGCTGCCCGCGCTTGCCCAGGACGCCGCCTGCGAGGGCGAGCCGGTGACGCTGCGCATCCTGCGCACCCCCGGCAACTATCCCTATCCGGCGCCGATGGAGGCCTGGCAGAAGGACCACCCCTGCGTTTCCTTCGAGATCAACGAGGTGCCGTTCGCCCAGCTCGCCGACACGATCTCGGTGCAGGCCTCGTCGGACAATCCGCCGGACATCCTGGTCTATGACGGGCCGAACACCCAGTCCTATGCCAAGGCGGGGATCCTGCTGCCGCTGACCGGATACCTGCCCGAGGGCTGGGACGACGAGATCCTGCCCGCGACCAAGGCCGAACACAGCTACGATGGCGAGGTCTACAGCCCCGGCATCGAGCAGACCACGGTCGCGATGTACTACAACAAGGCGCTGACCGGCGCGGCCGGGATCACCCCGCCGCAGACGCTCGACGAGGCCTGGACCTGGCCCGAGGCGCTGGAGGCGTTCAAGGCCTGCCAACAGGGCGAGCCGGGCGCGCCTGAGGTCTGGGGGCTGGGGCCGACGCGCTTCGGCAACGGCCAGCCGGGGCTGGTCTACCAGGACCTGATCTACCAGCGCTCCGCGGGCGACCCGGACGCCGATCCGGAGAGCTCCGCCTGGAAGACCTTCTGGGCGATGGCGCCGGATGGCTCGACCGCCGAGGGCTATCTCGACACGCCCGAGGCGATCGAGGCTCTGGACTTCTACCGCAGCCTCTTCAATGAGGAGGGCGTCGCGCCGAAAGCCGGGATCCCGAACGCCTTCTTCGACGGCAAGGCCTGTTTCTACATCGACACGCCCGCGGCCGGTTCGGCGCTGCTGAAGGATCCGGTGATCGAGTGGGGCATCACCCCGATCCCGTATTTCAAGACGCCGGTCGTGCATACCGGATCGACGACGTTCGGGGTCGCCTCGCGCTCGCGCCATCCGGAGATCGCCGTCCAGTTCGCGGTCGACATGGCCTGGGGCGAGTATGCCTACATGAATGTCAGCCAGCGCGGCAACCTGCCGACCCTGGCATCGCTCTTCGAGCGCTTCCCGGTCTATCAGGACTACCCGATGAAGGTCTTCGTGGACCAGCTCGAGGCTTGGGGCCAGCCGCGCCCGCCGAGCCCGCATTTCGCCCAGTATGACCGCATCGTCACCGACGCGCTGCGCTCCGTCGCCTTCGGCGGCGACCCCGAAGAGGCGATGGCCGATGCCGAGCGCGAGGTCGCCCGCGCCCTGCGCCGCTGACCTGACATCCCCTGCCGGGCGGCCCGCGGGCGGCCCGGCCCCTTTCTCGGAGCTTCCATGACCGCGATCGACTGCCCGGGCCTTGCCGCCCCGACACGCCCGCGCCGCACTCCGCGGCAGAGACGGGACACCCGCGCGGCTTACGCCTTCGTCGCGCCCTTCCTGTTCCTGCTCCTGCTGTTCCAGTACATTCCGCTGGCGATGATGGCGAAGAACGCCTTCATGGACTATTCGCTGCTCAACCCGGATGCGGCGAAATTCGTGGGCCTGCTGAATTTCGAGGACATGCTGGTCTTCGACGATGCGCGCGAGAGCCTGGCCGCGACCTTCCTCTTCGCGTTCGGCGTGGTGGCGATCGTCATTCCGCTCGGCTTCGTGCTGGCGCTGTTCCTGAATTCGAAGCTGCCCGCGCGCGGCATCGTGCGCACCATCATCATGCTGCCCGTCGTCACGTCGGCGGTGGTCGTCGCGACCATGTGGAATTTCCTGCTCGACCCGTCGAACGGGCTGGTCAACGGCGCGGTCACGGCGGTAGGCCTGCCGCGCCAGCCTTTTCTGACCTCGCCGGACCAGGCGCTCGTCATGATCGCCGTGATGACCGCCTGGCAGCAGGTCGGCTTCGCCGCGATCCTGTTCCTCGGCGGGCTGCAGGGCGTGCCGAAGGAGCTGGCCGAGGCCGCCCGGATCGACGGCGCGACCGCCGGGCAGGTTCTGTGGAACATCACCATTCCGCTCTTGTCGCGCACCACGCTCTTCGTCGTGGTGATCATGACCGTCTTCTCGCTCCAGGCCTTCGCGCCCGCCTTCCTGATGACAGATGGCGGCCCGCAGGACAGCACCAACCTGATCGTCTACCACATCTACAAGACCGCCTTCGTCATGCAGAATGCGGGCTATGCCTCGGCGCTGTCGGTGGTGCTGCTCGTGATCGTCCTCGGTATCTCGCTGCTGCAGATGTGGCTTCTCCGCGCAAGGTGGAACTACTGATGGCCCGTTTCCGCAAGCCCGTGCTGCTGGCCCTCGTGCTGGCGCTGATCCTGCTGTGCTTCTTCGCGCCGTTCCTGTGGATCGTGTCGAACAGCTTCAAGCCGCAGCTCGGCATCTTCTCCGACGTCACGCCGATCAGCTGGCGGACTTTCCTGCCGATGGACCCGGTCTGGGAGAACTACCGCTCGCTCTTCGCCCGCACCAACATCCTGCAGGCGCTGCTGAACACCGCGATCGTCGCGGCGGGGCAGGTGGCGCTGACGCTGCTCCTCTGCGCCATGGCCGCCTATGCGCTGACCCGGATCAGGTTCCGCGGCTCGCAGGCGGTCTTCGTGGTGATCCTGCTGACCTTCCTCTTGCCGGTCGAGGCGCTCCTTGTGCCGCTCTACCAGGTGGTCTCGGGGCTCGGCCTGTCGAACACGCTCACGGGCATCATGATTCCCTGGATCGCCTCGCCTTTCGGGCTGTTCCTGTTGAAGCAGGCCTTCGAGGAGCTGCCGCGCGACCTCGAGGACGCCGCCCGCATCGACGGGGCCGGTCATCTGCGTATCTTCGTCTCGGTGATCCTGCCGAACGTCAAGGTGCCGCTGCTGACGCTCGGGCTCGTCACCTTCCTCTTCTCCTGGAACAGCTTCCTCTGGCCGCTCGTCATCGCGCAGAGTCCCGAGGTGCAGGTGATCCAGGTTGCCATCGCCCAGCAGGGCTCGCCTACGCAATTGCCGAACTGGGGCGAGACCTTCGCTGGCGCCACCGTTGCCACGCTTCCGCTGATCGTCCTGTTCCTGCTGCTGCAGAAATACTTCACGCAGGGCATGGCGATGAGCGGGATCAAGGGCTGAGACATGCCCGCAAGACCTGAAAAGGGACCTGAAATGACCGACTATCCGAAGCCCGGCCGCTATTCCGACGCGGAATGGGAGGCGCGGGTCAGCCTTGCCGCCTGCTACCGCATGGTGGCCAAACTGGGGCTCGACGACCTGATCTACAACCACATCTCGCTGCGCGTGCCGGGGACCAAGGACCAGTTCCTGATCAATCCCTACGGCCATCTCTTCGGCGAGATCACCGCCTCGTCGCTGGTCAAGATCGACACAAGCGGCGAGGTGATCGAGGAGACGCCGCATAGCGTCAACAAGGCCGCCTTCGTCATCCATGCCGCTGTGCACAAGTCGCGCGAGGATGCCCATTGCGTGCTGCATACCCATTCGGACGCCTCGACCGCCGTCTCGGGCCAGCCCGAGGGGCTGCTGCCGCTGACCCAGTTCGCGATGCGGTTCTACAACCGCCAGGCCTTCCACGAATATGAAGGCGTCGCGATCGACGAGGCCGAGCAGCAGCGCATCATCGCGCATTTCGGCGACAACCCGGTGATGCTGATGCGCAACCACGGCATCCTGACCGTCGGCCGCACGCCGGGCGAGGCCTTCATGCTGCTCTATTATTTCGAGCGCGCCGCGAAGATCCAGCTCCAGATGCAGGCCGCCTGCGCCTCGGGGATCGCGCTGGTGCTGCCCGAGCCCGAGGTCTGCGAGAAGGCCGCCCGCCAGTTCTGGGAAATGCAGGGCGACATCCTGATCCCGGGCGAGCGGGAATGGCCGGCGCTGATGCGCGATCTCGACCGTGCCGATGCCGGGTACCGGGCATGAGCCGCGAAATCCGCCTCGGGCTGTTCCTGCTCGGCACCGGCAGCCATATCTCGGGCTGGCGGATGGCGGGCGCCGCCGACGATTTCTCGGATCTCGCGCAGATCCAGGAGATCTGCGAGGAGGCCGAGCGCGGCCTCTTCGACCTGATTTTCATGGGCGACAACCTCAATGCCGATCCGTCCGCGCATCCCTCCTATTGCGCGCGGCTGGAACCGCTGACCATGCTGTCGGCGGTTGCGATGTCGACCTCGCATATCGGGCTCGGCGCGACGGCCTCGACCACCTATGGCGATCCCTGGAGCCTGGCGCGCGCCTTCGGGTCGCTCGACCACATCTCGGGCGGGCGCGCGGCCTGGAACTCGGTGACGACTTCGAACCCGCAGGCGGCGGCGAATTTCGGCACCACCCATCCCGACCATGCCAGCCGCTACGAGATGTCGGCGGAATTCATCGAAGTGGCGAAGAAGCTCTGGGATGCCTGGGAACCGGAGGCGATGCCGAAGGACCGGGAGACCGGCGCCTATTTCGATCCGGCGAAGATCCATCCGGTCGACCATGACGGCAAGTTCTTCAAGGTGAAGGGCCCGGTCAACATGCCGCGCAGCCCGCAGGGGCGGCCGCTGATCCTGCAGGCCGGCGGCTCCGAGCCGGGGCAGGAGCTGGCGGCGAAACATGCCGATGTGGTCTTCACCGTCACCCAGGACCGCGGCGAGGCGGCCGACTTCTATGCCGGGCTGAAGGCGCGCCTGCCGAAGAACGGCCGCAAGGCGGAGGACCTCGTGGTCCTGCCGGGCGTCATGCCGGTGGTGGGCCGCACCGAGGCGGAGGCGCGCGAAAAGCTCGCCCGGCTGATGGGCTTCGTCGACGACACCACTGCGCTCGGGATGCTGTCAGAACGGTTCAACACCGATTTTTCCGGCGCCGATCTCGACGGGCCGATCCCCGATCTGGGCGAGAACGACGCCTATCACGCCTTCGCCCGCGCCATGCTGTCGAAGGCCAGGCGCGAGAACATGACGCTGCGCGACCTCTATGCGCTGGTGGCGGCGGCGCGCGGCCACTGGGTGCTTTGCGGCTCGGCCGAGCAGGTGGCGGACACGCTGCAGGACTGGTTCGAGACCGGCGCGGCGGACGGGTTCAACATCATGCCCGGCTGGTTCATGGAGGGCTTCACCGATTTCATCGATCTGGTGGTGCCGATCCTGCAGGCGCGCGGCCTCTACAAGACCGGCTATGCGCCGGGCACGCTGCGGGACAAGCTGGGCCTGCCTGCGTGATCTGGCAGCACCGGAACGGCGCGGGACGGGTCTCGCTGGCGGAGGCGGGCGGAACCGGCGCGCCCCTGGTGCTGGTCCATGGCTGGGGCGGCAGCAGCGCGCAATGGCAGGCGCTGCTGCCCGGGCTGTCCGCGGGGTCCGCGGCAATGGCGCGGTCCCAGGCGGCGACCGCTTCGCCGGCCTGCCCGGCCGCCTCGTGCCATTCGCCCAGGCGGTACCAGCCTGCGGCCCAGTCGGGGACCAGCGCCATGGCATCTCCCAGCACCTCGATCGCCGCGGCCAGGTCGCCCGACAGTGCCAGACCTTCGGCGAATTCCAGGCGGCGGTCCGCATCCAGCCGTCCCGAGCTCGCGCAGATTGCGTTCATGTGTCCATCATCCGAGAGGGCTGCTCGTCGGGCCGGGTCTCCGGCCGCACGCGGCAGCACACGCCACACCCTCGCTCCGGGTGCGGTCCTGCCGATAGCCGGCCTGCCGGTTTCCGGTCAAGCGGCATCGCGGGGCTTGCGGCGCGGCAAGGGCTGCGGCAGCGTCGGCGCAGGGGAACGGGAGGACTGTGCATGGCAGGAAATGGCGGCAAGCTTCTGGTCGAGTGTCTCGTCGCGCTCGGCGCCAAGAAGGCGTTCGGCGTGCCGGGGGAAAGCTATCTGGCAGTGCTCGACGCGCTGCACGACACCAGGGGCGTGCTGGATTACGTGCTGTGCCGCCACGAGGGCGGCGCTGCCTTCATGGCCGCCGCCTGGGGCAAGCTGACCGGCGAGCCCGGTATCTGCATGGCCACGCGCGGTCCGGGCGCGGCCAATGCCGCGATCGGGGTCCATACGGCGATGCAGGACAGCGCGCCGATGATCCTCTTCGTCGGTCAGGTCGGCACGGACATGAAGGGGCGCGAGGCCTTCCAGGAGCTGGACTACCGCGCGGTCTTCGGGACGATGGCGAAATGGGCGGTGGAGATCGACCGCACCGACCGCATCCCCGAGATCCTGTCGCGGGCCTGGACCCTCGCCGTGTCGGGACGGCCCGGTCCGGTGGTGGTCGCGCTGCCCGAGGACATGCTGTCCGGCCTGACCGATGCGGCGCCCTTGCGCGGGCCGGTGGCGGTGGCCGAGCCGCATCCCGATCCGGAGGCGATGCAGCGCCTGCACGGGATCCTGTCCGGGGCCCGCCGCCCGCTGATCCTGCAGGGCGGCTGCAACTGGCGCGGCGCGGGGACGGCGCCGATCCAGCGCTTCGCCGAGGCCAGCGACATTCCCGTGGTTTCGGTCTTCCGCTACCAGGACCGGTTCGACAACGGCTCGCCGGTGTTCTGCGGTGAGGCCGGGGTCGGCATGGCGCCGCATGTCCGGCGGCTGATCTCGGAGGCCGATGCGGTCCTCGCGGTCAATGCCCGCTTCGGCGAGAACTCGACCGCTGGCTACACGCTGCTCGACGTGCCGTTGCCGCGGCAGCGGCTGATCCATGTCCATGGCGACGCGGCCGAGCTGGGCAAGGTCTATGCCCCGGAGCTGGCGATCCAGGCGGGGCCGAATGCCTTCGCTGCCGCGCTGGAGGCCATGGCGCCGGTCAAGGCGGCCGATCCGGCCTGGCGCGCTGCGGCGCGCGCTGCCTATCTGGAGGGGTTCGGCCTGCCGGACCTGCCGTCGCCGGTCGACATGGGCAAGGTCTGCGCGCATCTGCGCGAAGTGCTGCCGCCCGATGCGGTGATCACCAACGGGGCGGGGAATTTCGCGGTCTGGCCGGGCCGGTTCCTGCAGTACCGTCCCGGGATGCGCCACCTGGCGCCGCAGGCCGGGGCGATGGGCTACGGCCTGCCCGCCGCGATTGCCGCCAAGATCGCCGATCCGGGGCGGACGGTGGTGTGCTTCGCCGGGGACGGAGACTTCCAGATGACCTGCCCGGAGCTGGCCACCGCGCTGCAGGCCGGCGCACAGCCGATCGTGCTGATCCTCAACAATGGCATCTACGGCACGATCCGCGCCCATCAGGAGCGCAGCTATCCCGCCCGGGTCAGCGGCACGACCATGGAGAAGAACCCGGATTTCGTCGCGCTGGCGCGCGCCTACGGCTTCCATGCCGAGCGGGTCGCGACGACGGCGGATTTCCCGGAGGCCTTCGCCCGCGCGATGGAGGCGCCCGGCGGCGCGGTGCTGGACCTTGCGATCTCGCCCGAGGCGCTGACCCCGGGCGCGAGCCTCAGCCAGATGCGGGCGGCAGCGCTGGGCTGCCGCGGTCGAGAGATGCCGCCGCCAGGCCCGCGCGCCGGGACGTCCGGCGAAAAGCCCCAGCATGTGGCGCGTCACCGAATGCGCCCGGCCGCCCGCCGCGACATGCGCCTCGATATAGGGGATCATGGCGCGGGCTGCCTCCTCGGCACTGGCCTGCGGGGCATCCGCGCCGAAAATGCGGCAGTCGGCCTCCGACAGGATCGCGGCCGGTTCGTGATAGGCAGCGCGGCCGATCATCACCCCGTCGAGCCCTTGGGCCAGGAAGGCCTCGGCCTCGTCCAGCGAGGCGATGCCGCCATTGACCGAGACATGCAGCTCGGGGAAGCGGTGCTTCATCGCGACGACCAGCGGATAGTCGAGCGGCGGGATGTCCCGGTTCTCCTTCGGGCTCAGGCCTTTCAGCCAGGCCTTGCGGGCATGCACCGCGAAGCGCCGCACGCCCGAGGCCGCCACGGTTTCGAGGAAGGCCGGCAGCACCTCTTCGGGCACGTCGTCATCGACGCCGATCCGGCATTTGACAGTGACCTCCGCCGGGCTCGCCGCGATCATCGCCGCCGCGCAGCGCACCACCAGCTCCGGGTCCTTCATCAGCACCGCCCCGAAACAGCCCGACTGCACCCGGTCCGACGGGCAGCCGACATTCAGGTTGATCTCGCCATAGCCCGCCTGCCAGCCGATTGCCGCGGCCTCGGCCAGCTCCTCCGGATCGGAGCCGCCGAGCTGCAGCGCCAGCGGATGTTCCACGGCGTCATGGTCCAGAAGGTGCAGCGCGCCGCCGCGGACCAGCGCGGGCGCGGTGACCATCTCGGTATAGAGCAGCGTTTCCTTCGACAGCTGCCGGTGCAGCATCCGGCAATGGCGGTCAGTCCAGTCCATCATCGGCGCCACGGACAGACGAGAGGCTTTGCAAATCAATGCTTTAGAGGTGTTGTTCGCGTTTTGGTCCATAGTCCGTTCGTCTGGATTTGTCGTTATGAATCAAGGTTTCCCATGATTGATGTTCAACCGATAGTCCTGAGGACTACCAAATCACAGGCGAGGACTACCAGCTTGAGGACTATCATAGAGCGAAAGCGCGCCGATGGCACGCCGTCTTTTCGTGCGCAAATCGTCATCAAGGAAGGCGGCCGCGCCATCCATCAGGAATCCCGGAGCTTCGACCGCCACACGACCGCCGCGGCCTGGATGAAGCGCCGGGAGAAGGAGCTAAGAGCACCCGGCGGGCTCAAGGTGGCCAAGAGCAACGCCGCGACGCTGTCGGACGCCTTCACGGCATATGTCGAGGACCACAAGCGGAAGATCGGGAAGACCAAAGCGCAGGTGCTGCGCTCGATCGGAGGTCACGACATCGCCACCATGCGGTGTGACGAGATCAAGAGCGACGACATCGTTGCATGGGCGCGCTGGCTGCTTACGGAAAGAGGCGCCAGCACGGTCGGCAACTACCTGTCCCACCTCTCCGCCGTGGCCGTAGTGGCGGAGCCAGCTTGGGGCATGCCGCTTGACCACAAGGAATTCCGAAAGGCGCGGGCCGTGACGCTGCGGCTCGGCCTAACCGCCAAGAGCAACAAGCGCGACAGGCGGCCGACTCTGGCCGAGCTTGATCGGTTGATGACCCACTTCCACGAGACCTGGATGCGCGGTCGGTCAATGCCCATGCACCGCGTCGTCGCGTTCGCAATCTTCTCGACGCGCCGCCAGGACGAAATCTGCCGGATCGCATGGGCCGACTACGAACCAGACCACCAGCGCGTTCTGGTCAGGGACATGAAGCACCCCGGAGAGAAGATCGGCAACGACGTGTGGTGCGAAGTTCCGCCTCGGGCCGCACATGTGATGGAGGCGCAGCGCGGCGCCGAAGAGGCGCGGATCTTCCCCTATACCGCCGACGCGATCAGTGCGGCCTTCTCGCGCGCTTGCAAGCTGCTTGGGATTGAAGACCTGCGGTTCCACGACCTGCGCCATGAAGGCGTCTCCTGCCTTTTCGAGCAGGGCCGCACGGTGCCGCTGGCCGCCAGCGTGTCCGGGCACCGCTCCTGGGGCAGCCTGCAGCGCTACAGCCATATCAGGAAGACCGGGGACCGTTTCGACGGATGGCCATGGATAGACCGAATTGGGCGCGACGCGTGAGACGCACGATCCTCAATCCAGATCATCCCGCACATCCGCCAGCGCGTTGACGCCAGAGCCATATGCCAGCCGCGACTCTGTCACCTGCCCCATCGCGCCGCAGGCCGAACACCGCAGGCACGCTAGCAGAGCTGGCCGGTCAAATGTCGGATCATCGATCGGCACGGCGCCGACGTGGCCACAGCGGCACCAGGCGTGGAGCGTGTATGGCAACTAACCCTCACTCAGGAGGGCCCACCGCAGTGTGGCCACGTGTCACCACCCTGGTTCTGGTTGCTGCAAGAATCAATTTGAATTGAACCTCTGAACCGCCGCGGGTCTGTCGGAGGCTTTGACTACACGGCCGGAGCCGCGGCGCGGCTGATGGCCCGGAGGTTCCGCCGGCAGGCCCGCCGTGTCGCCGACCCGCGCCGCGGCTCAGCGGGCCTGGGTGATGTAGCGGTTGTAGCGCGCTTCGAGCAGGCGGAAGATCCAGCTGATCAGCAGCGTCAGCAGGTAGTAGATCACCCCGGCGATGACGAAGACTTGGATCGGCTGGTAGGTTGCCGAGGCTGCCAGCCGCGCCACGCCGGTCAGTTCCAGAAGCGTGATCGTCGAGGCCAGCGAGGTGCCCTTCATCAGGATGATCACCTCGTTCGAATAGGCCGGCAGGCAGATCGAGAAGGCGCGCGGCAGGATCACCAGCCGGTAGGTCTTGGCCATGGCCATGCCGCAGGCGCGTGCCGCCTCGATCTCGCCCTTCGGCACGGCGAGGATGCCGCCGCGGACGATCTCGCCGGAATAGGCGGCGGTGTTCAGCACGAAGGTGATCAGCGCGCAGACATAGGCCTCGCGCAGCACGGGCCAGAGGAACGAGCTGCGGACGAAGTCGAACTGGCCGAGCCCGTAATAGACGAGGAAGATCTGCACCAGCAGCGGCGTGCCGCGGAAGAACAGCGAATACCCGCTGGCCAGCCCCGCGACGAGGCGGTTCTCCGAAAGCCGCGCCAGAGCGACCGGGATGGCGAGGCACAGCCCCAGCACGGCGGAGATCGCCACCAGCTGGACGGTCAGCCAGGTCCCCGACAGCAGGTCGAAGCCGTAGCGCTGGAAGAGGTCGGCGAAGATCTGCATGTCAGCGCGCTCCCGGCATGCCGCGGCTGGCGCGCTTCTCGGCCTTGGCGATGATCCACATCGACACCAGCGTGATGATCAGGAACATCAGCGAGGCGACGAGGTAGAAGGTGAAGGGTTCGCGGGTCGACTGCGCCGCCTGCTGGGCCTTGCGCATCACGTCGTCGAGCCCGATCACCGAGACCAGCGCCGTGTCCTTGACCGAGCCCTGCCAGAGATTGCCGAGACCGGGGATCGCGACCCGCCAGATCTGCGGCAGCTGGATGTAGCGGAAGCACTGCCAAGCCGAGAAGCCATAGGCGCGGCCGGCCTCGATCTGGCCCTTCGGCACCGACTGGAAGGCGGCGCGGAAGGTCTCGGAGGCATAGGAGCCGAAGACCAGCGTCAGCGCGGCGAGCCCGGCGAAGAACGGGCTGATGTCCGGGGCGCGGTCGCCGAAGACCTGCCCCAGCATCTGCGTGCCGCCGAAATAGATGACCAGCAGCACCAGGAATTCCGGGATGCCGCGCAGGAAATTGGTCACCCAATAGGCCGGCCGGGACAGCCAGCCATGGCGCGACAGCTTGGCCAGCGCCAGCAGGAGCCCGAGGATCAGCCCCAGCACCGCGGTCGAGACCGCCAGCTTCAGCGTGGTCGCCAGCCCCAGAAGGAGCAGCGGCAGATATTCGGTCACCGGCCCCATGCGCCGCTCCTTCCGTTCCCGGCCGTCACGGCATCACTTCGGCGAAATGTCCGAGCTCATGTATTTCGCGTTGATCTCGGCATATTTGCCCGAGGCGATGATCGCGGCCAGCGCCTCGTCGAATTTCGCCTTCAGCTCGGCATCGTCCTTGCGCAGCCCGATGCCCGCGCCCTCGCCGAGGATCGGATCGTTGACCGGCTCGCCAACCTGGGCAAAGCCCGCGCCATCGCCGGAGGCGAGGAATTCCTCGATCACCACGGAATCCGCGAAGACCAGGTCGACCCGGCCCGAGACCAGGTCGAGCGTCGCGGCGTCGAGCGTGTCGTAGTACTGGACGCGGGCGCCGGGCAGCTTCTGGTCGACATAGTCGGCCATGGTGGTGCCGCGCTGCACGCCGATGAACTTGCGCTTCAGAGCGTCCGCGTCCAGCTCCAGGCCGGCATCGGCCGGACCGATGAAGAGGCCGGGGGTGGCATAGTAGGGGCCCGCGAAGTCGATCGCCTTCAGCCGGTCCTCGGTGATGAACATCGAGGCGATGATCGCGTCGATCTTGCCGGCGTTCAGCGCCGGGATCAGCCCGTCGAAGCTCTGGTTCGAGATCTCGCAGGTCACCTGCATCTCCTCGCAGAGCGCCTCGGTGATCTCGACATCGAAGCCGGTCAGCTCGCCCGAGGGCAGGACATAGGCGAAGGGCCGGTAGGAGGCCTCGGTGCCGATGGTCAGCGTCTCCTGCGCGGCGGCGGGCAGGGCGGCGCCGGCCAGGAGCGCGGCGGAGAGCAGGGCGGTGATGCGGGACATGGCAGTGCCTTCCTTGTCTGGGCGTCCGGGCGGGGCGTCCGGCCCGGCGCGATGGCTATTTCAGGCTGCCCGACAGGAACTGCCGGAAGCGCTCGGAATTGGGGTTGGCCAGAAGCTCGCGGGGCTCGCCTTCGTCCTCGACGATGCCCTGGTGCAGGAACATGACCTTGTTGGCGGCCTCGCGGGCGAAGCCGATCTCGTGGGTGACGACCAGCATGGTGCGGCCCTCCTCGGCAAGGCCGCGCATCACGCGCAGCACCTCGTTGACCAGCTCCGGGTCGAGCGCCGAGGTCGGTTCGTCGAAGAGCATCACCTCGGGGTCCATGGCGAGAGTCGACGACCTTGTCTTCGAAGATCGGGGCGCGCAGCTGCTGCTGGGCCTGGGCGTTCTGCTGGATGAACTCGAAGAACTGGCGTTCCTGGCCCGGATACTGGCGCGCCTGCGCCATGACCGCCTGGGTCATCTCGGCTTCGGTCACTTCGATCTCGTTCACGCGGCCCAGCTCGGCCAGCAGCAGGCCGAGACGGACGCGGCGCTCGGCGAGCTTGTTGTGCTCGTCGGTCGGCGTGATTTCCGGATGGTCATGGCCGTGCACGTCGGGGTTTTCCTCGTGCCACAGCTGGTGCGCGATCTGGCCTGCCTCTGCCTCGACCAGGGTCGGCGGCAGCTCGAAGGACACCAGGCCGTCCAGCGCGTCCAGCAGCTTGCGCTTCTGGACCTGGCGGGACGCACCGGCGTATTCCGCTTCCAGGCGCTCGCCGATCTGGGCCTTCAGCGCGTCCAGCGACTCGGCGCCGTACTGCTTGGCCAGCTCGTCGTCGATCGCGGTCGGCTTCGGCGTGTCGATGTGCTTGATGGTGCAGTCGAAGGTGGCTTCCTTGCCGGCCAGGTGCTCGGCGCGGTAGTCATCCGGGAACTTGACGGTGACGGTCTTCTCGTCGCCGACATGCACGCCTTCCAGCTGCTCTTCGAAGCCCGGGATGAACTGGTTGGAACCCAGCTCCAGCGGGAAGTCCTCGGCCGAGCCGCCTTCGAAGGGCTCGCCGTCAACCTTGCCGACGAAGTCCATGGTGACCTTGTCGCCCTTCTCGGCATAGCCGCCCTCGATCCGGTCTTCCCAGCTCTTGGCGTTCTCTGCGAGGTTCTTCAGGGCTTCGTCCACTTCCTCGGCGGACGCCTTGACGACCAGCTTCTCCAGCGAAATCGACTTCAGGTCGACTTCCGGGATTTCCGGCAGCTTCTCGTAGGACATTTCGACGGCGACGTCGTCGCCCTCTTTCCAGTCCTCGTTGGTCATCTTGACCTGCGGCTGCAGCGCCGGACGGTCGCCGGACTGCTCGAAGTGCTCGGTCATCGCGCCGTCGATGGCTTCCTGCATGGCCTCGCCCAGGATGCGCTGGCCGAACTGCTTCTTCAGCAGCGGCAGCGGAACCTTGCCCTTGCGGAAGCCCTTCATCTCGATTTCCGGCTGCGCTTCGGTGAGCTTCTCGACCACCTTGGCGTCCAGCTCGGCCGCCGTCACGGTGATCTCGTAGCCGCGCTTCAAACCTTCGTTCAGGGTCTCGGTGACCTGCAACGTGTTCGAGCTGGCACAGGTCACCGAGACCGAAGTCTCCAAGGAAGACCTGGAGAAGGCAGTCGAGGCGCTGGAAGACGAGTGATCGTCTGCCGCACGGCAAAGCTCTTGCAGGGGCGGGTCTTCGGACCCGCCCTTTTGCGTTCCGGGCCGGCCTGCCGCGGCATCGCGCGTTCCCAGCGGTGTTAACCATTTGTTCATGTAAAACTTGAGAGAATCCGGCTCCGGCCCCCATGAAGGCTGGCCGGGCTGTCCCGGCTGCGTTCCTTCCATTCCGGAGCCTGGCCTCATGTGCCGTTTTCTTCCGCAGGCCGCCGCGGCGGTCCTTCTGCTCTCCGTTTCCGCCGCTTCGGCCTCCGTCGTGACTGCCGACCTCTTCGGCCGGACCTCGATCGACGGCGAGACCCTGACGCTCGATCTCGATGGCGATGGCACCGTCGATCTGAGCCTCCGCGACTTCCGCAGCGCCGCCATGCCGAGGGGCAGCTATGACAGCGAGATCGTCGCCAGCGCCCATGCGGGGACCGGGATCACCGGCGGGCCGGCCTTGGCGGCCGGGGACCTCGTTGACGGCAGGCTGGCCTTCGCGAGCGTGTCGAAGCTGGCCGATCTCTACTACAACGCCGCCTCCGGCAAGAGTTCCCATGCCGGCAGCTGGGCGGCGGATGGCGGCATGGTGCGCGGCTATCTCGGCTTCGCGCTGAGCGCGGCGGACGGGCCGCATTACGGCTGGCTCGATCTCGGGGTGAAGGGCGGCGGCGAGGTGACGCTCTACGGCCTCGGCTGGGAAACCGTGGCGGGCGTGGCCATCAAGGCCGGCAGCACCGAGAGCCTGCCGCCCGGCGCCGAGGTTCCGCTGCCCGCCTCGGGCCGCCGAGGATCAGCCAGACGCCTAGCCCGATGCCGATCGGCGCCAGTGCCGAGCGGCCGGTCTGCACCGCATAGGCCAGGAGCCCGACCGCCACGGCCAGCGCCGCCATCGGCCAGAGCTGCACCCAGGCGCGGCCGAGCTTGCCGCGCTTCCAGGGCAGCACCGCACCGAAGGGCAGGATGACCGCCATCAGCACCATGAAGGGGGTGAAGGCCGCGTTGAAGAAGGGCGGGCCCACGGTCAGCGTGCGGCCGAAGAGCAGTTCGGCGACCAAGGGCCAGATCGTGCCGATGAAGACCACGAAGCACGAGACCGCCAGCAGGATGTTGTTCGCCACCAGCGCGCTTTCGCGGCTGACGAGGCCGAAGACGCCCTTAGAGGTCAGCGCGCCGGCGCGGGCCGCGTAGAGGGTCAGCGCGCCGCCCATGAAGACCGCGAGGATGGCGAGGATGAACACCCCGCGCTCGGGATCGTTGGCGAAGGCGTGGACCGAGGTGATCACGCCCGAACGCACGATGAAGGTGCCGATCAGCGAGAAGCCGAAGGCGAGGATCGCCAGCAGGATGGTCCAGTTCTTCAGCGTCTCGCGCTTTTCGACGACGATCGCGCAATGCAGCAGCGCCGCGGCGATCAGCCAGGGCATGAAGGAGGCGTTCTCCACCGGATCCCAGAACCAGAAGCCGCCCCAACCGAGCTCGTAATAGGCCCACCAGGAGCCGAGCGCGATGCCGACGGTCAGGAACATCCAGCTGACCAGCGTCCAGGGCCGCACCCAGCGGCCCCAGGCGGCATCGACCCGCCCCTCGATCAGCGCCGCCACGGCGAAGGAGAAGGTCAGCGACAGCCCGACATAGCCGAGATAGAGAAACGGCGGATGGAAGGCGAGGCCCGGATCCTGCAACAGCGGGTTCAGGTCCTGCCCGTCCATCGGCGGCACGGCGAGCCGCAGGAACGGGTTCGAGGTGAACAGGATGAAGGCAAAGAAGGCCGCCGAGATCGCCGCCTGCACCGACAGCACGCGGGCCTTGAGGCTGGGCGGCAGATTGCCCCCGAACCAGGCCGCGAGCGCGCCGAACAGCGTCAGGATCAGCACCCAGAGCAGCATCGAGCCCTCGTGGTTTCCCCAGACCCCCGAGACCTTGTAGATCATCGGCTTCAGGCTGTGGGAATTCTCGGTGACGAGCTTCAGCGAGAAGTCCGAGGTGACGAAGGCATGGGTGAGCGCGGCGAAGCTGAAAGCGGTCAGCAGGAACTGCGCCGTCGCCGCCGGAACGGCCGCCGCCATCCAGGACTGCCAGCCGCGCTGCGCGCCGATGAAGGGCACGACCGTCTGGAACAGCGCGACGAAGCCGGCGAGGATCAGCGCGAAATGGCCGAACTCTGAAATCATGGGGGCCTCCTTCCCGTGGCTTGCCTTCTTCTAGCCGCCGCTGCCGCCCGCGCCAAGGGCCGCGGCCTGCCATCAAGGTCCTGCACGCAGATGTGTTGACAGGTGCCGCGCGGCGTCCGGACCCGCCCGGCGGCGGAAAACCCGACCCGGGAACCGTTTGGAATTCCGGACAACCTCAGGTAGCATTCACGAAGTCTTTACCGCTCATGGACCGCGCCGGAGGAGGAGCCCGCCATGCCCATAGACGTCTACCTCAAGATCCCCGATATCGACGGCGAGTCGCAGATCGCCGAGGCCGAACGGCTGGTCAAGGAATACGGCAGCCAGCTGACCGAGGAGGCCGCCGACCTGCTGCTGGCCTTTGCCGCGGTTGCCGACCGCCAGGACATCGACAGCTTCGATTTCTCCAGCCTGACCGCGCCGCCGCCGGGCACCCGCGCCGCCAGCGAAGAGATCACGCTCAATTTCACCAAGATCACCTTCGATTACGACCCCGAGGCCGGCGGCCGCGCGGGGATGCTCGAGACCCGCGCCTATGCCGCCGAGCTGGAGGCCATGCTGGAGGACCAGGGCTTCGACCTGAAGGTGAAAACCACCGGCACGAATTCCATCGATTTCTACCTGAAGCTCGACGGCGTCGAGGGCGAGGCACAGGACCGCAGCCCGCCGGATGGCCCCGACCTCACCGATACCGGCGATTTCTTCCTGCTCTGACGCATGGCAGCCCCGTGGGGCGGCGGCTATCCCGTCGCGACGCGCTATCTGGAGACCGCCCAGCCGCTGCAGGCCCCGGAGCTGATCGACCTGGCGCTGCTCGCGGCGGGGTTCCTTCCGCCGCGGCGGGGCTGCTTCCGCTATGCCGAACTCGGCTGCGGCACCGGCTTCACCCTGATCGGGCTGGCCGCACTGCATCCCGAGGGCCAGTTCCTCGGCGTGGATTTCATGCCCGAGCATGTCGCCCGCGCCCGCGCCTTCATCGCCGAGGCCGGGCTCGGCAACATCGAGATCGTCGAGGCCTCCTTCGCCGAGCTTGCCGCCGCCGCCCCGCCCGAGGCGTTCGACTATGTGGCGATGCACGGCGTCTGGACCTGGGTGTCGGAAGAGAACCGCGGCCATCTGGCGGCGATCCTCGGGCGCTGGCTGGCCCCGGGCGGGGTCTGCTACAACGGCTATGCGGCTGCGGCGGGCTGGCAGGAGACCGCGCTGATCCGCCGGATTTTCCGCGAGGTGCCGCGCCTGCCCGGCAGGCCGCCCTTCGAGGGCGCCCGCGCCGCGGTCGATGCCTTCCTCGCCAATGGCGGCGGCACGGAGACCACGGCGCGGCTCTGGGAGCGCTTCGCGAAGCTGCCCGACAGCTACCTCGCCCATGATCTGGGCGCCGTCCATGCAACGGCCTGCTGGTGCGCCGAGGTCGCCGGGGCACTGGCCTCCGCCAAGACGGAGTTCGCCGCCCCGGCGGATCTGTTCGACCAGTTCGACCTGCTGCGCTTCGAGCCGGGATGGGCAGAATTCGTACGCAAGGCGGCGGCAGAGGGCTGGGGCGAGAGCGCCCGCGACATGGCCTGTGCCCGCGGCTTCCGCACCGACCTGTTCGGCCGCGGCACGCCGCGCCTTGGCGAGGCCGAACAGCAAGCCCGTCTGGGCGCGCTCGGGATTCCTCGGGCGCCATGTCTGGCCGGGCGCCGCCTGAGCGCGGCGGGATGCCGGATCCGGCCGCGCCCTTGGCCGGACCGGCCCGGTGAAACATTTCCGTGCAGCTCGGCCGGAGACCGCGAGGCCGCTTCCTGAGGTTCAAGCCGGAGCGCCGGGCGGCGAGCGTTGCCGCGGCAATGCTCCCGTGGGGGGCACGCCGTGAATTCAGGGGGGTCGCCGACCTGCACGGGCGAGCCCGCGAAGACCACGCGAAAGACCGCCAACTGGCACAGCTGCGATCATGCTTCGGAGAAGCGCGGCTCGCCGACCGTCTGGGCCGATCCTTCGATGCGGCGGGACGCGGCGCCGTCCGGACGGCGCGGCCGTCGGCAGTCCTCTGGCGGCGCGGCCATCTTGGCTTGGCTGACCCGAACTTCGACCGGGCATGGCAGTCCTTTGCGGGGCGACGGGTTCAGAGGCGGATCTGGCCGACGTTGGTCCTGCCTCGGCAGCGGCGGTCGACCTCTCCCAGTCCCTTGCGAGCCTTCGTCATGGTCCGGTCCGGGCGAAGGACCGCTCGGCGTCCCGTCGCCGGGGCAGCGCCTCGAAGCGCTTCGCGATCCGGCTGGTCGCGACGCGGAATTTGCGCCTGCATGGCCGACATCGGCTCAGACGTTCCCGAGCCCGGGGCAGGAGCTGCGGATCGGGGCGGGCACGGCCTCGCGCGCCGCATCCGGACCCCGGACGGCCGTCCGCTCGCCAGCCGGACGGTAACGCGCTGGTCCGTCTTCACGCGGTCGCCCGCTTTCACGGGGAGCGGAAGAACGGGCGCCATGGGTCGGGAGAGCGCGACTGGCGGTGCCACGGCCAGGCAGGCATCGCCGGGCGCAGCGAGTTGCCTGCGAAACCCATGACCGCACGGGCACGGCTACATGGCAAAAGTGGAGCCACCGGCCTGACCCGGCCCGTTTGCGGATCGCCTTCGCCCGGTTCGGGATCGTGCCCAGGCGGGGACTCTCGCCGTGGCGTTCTCCCGCCGCAGCGGTCGCCAGGATCTTCGCCTTGCGCACATCCAGTCCGATGAAGAGGCTATCCTGCATCCGGTCTTTCACCCATTCCTTAGTCCCGGCACCGGGCCATCCGGCACTGCCCTCGAGGGAGAATGACGCGGGAAAGGCTGCGGCCCCAGCCGTCTCGTTCCGCGATGACGGGGTCCGGGAACTGCGCTGGCGACCCGCCGCCATGGCAGGACAGCCATCGGCGCCCCGGCGCGGCAGCAGGCATCGCCCGAACCGGTTTGCGGGCCGGTTGGGAAAGCGCCTGCGCTACGATGCGGGAACGGGTCCTCCGGCTCTGTCGGCGCAGCACCTCTCGCCGATCCGGCAGGCAACCGGCGCCCGGGCGGCGCCAATGCCCACGGCATGGGAACCGCAGGGCAACGAGTCCGGACAACGGCCGCCGCCATCCGGGAAAACGCTGCCGGCAGGGGGGCGGTCCGCCAATGGCGGCGCATGAAGGCCAGGTGCCGCGGCGCGGTACCCGGCGCGTCCAGCGCCTGCCGATCCGGACAGATCTGGCACGGAGGTTGCCGGTTTCCTTGCCGGGAGGGTGCGGTTGCCCCGCGACCGTGCCGTGGACCACCGGGAGAGAGGAAAAGAAAATGTCCCTTAGAAATCGTGCCGTGATCGTGGGCGTCGGCGAGAGCGACATCGGAAAGATGCCGCACATGTCCGGGCTCGGCCTCAACGCGCAGGCGGCCCGGCGCGCCATCGCGGATGCGGGCCTGAAACATTCGCATATCGACGGCCTGCTGACGGCTTATTCCTTCACCGAGCCCTATTTCATGCTGGGCTCGGTGCTGGCGGAATACCTGGGCATTGCGCCGACCTATTGCAGTTCGGTCGTGGTCGGGGGCGGCTCGCCCGCGGCGATGCTGCATCACGCGGCCCAGGCGGTCGCGACCGGCGCGGCGAACTGCGTGCTGGTCTGTGCCGGCGAGAACCGCGCCACCGGCATGAGCCGCGACGACACGGTCAGCACCCTGACCGCCGTCGGCCACCCCTATTTCGAGGCGCCCTACGGCATCGGCATCCCGTCGCTCTACGGCCTGGTCGCGCAGGCCTACATGCACAGATACGGCACCACGCGCGAACAGATTGCGGCGGTGGCGGTGAACACCCGCAACCACGCCTTGCTGCACCCGAATGCCCACATGAAAAAGCCGATCACCGTCGACGACGTGCTCGCCTCCAAGCCGATCTCGGATCCGCTGAACATGCTCGATTGCTGCCTGATCTCGGATGCCGGCGGGGCGTTCATCGTGACCACGCCCGAGCGCGCGGCGGATCTGCCCGGCAAGCCCGCCTGGCTGGCCGGAATCGGCGAATGCCATACCCACGAGCACCTGACATCGGCGCCGAGCCTCAGCGAATTCGGCGCGGAAGAGTCGAGCCGCCGGGCCTATGGCATGGCCGGGCTGGGGCCGGCGGATATCGACGTGGCGATGCTCTATGACTGCTTCAGCATCGTGCCGATCATCGAACTCGAGGAAACCGGGCTGGCGCCGCGCGGCGAAGGCGGTGCCTTCTTCGCCGAAGGCCATGCCGCCATCGGCGGCAAGCTGCCGGTCAACACCCATGGCGGCATGCTGAGCCATGCCCATGCCGGGGCGGTCGGCGGCCTCATGAGCATCGTCGAGGCTGTCCGCCAGCTGCGCGGCGAAGCCGCGGGCCGCCAGGTCGCGCGCGCCGAAACCGTTTGGCGGGAAGGCAGTTCATCCCATTGGATCACGCCAGTGGTGGACGGACAGCGCGGACAGGTCAGGCCGCGGCCCGGGGTGTCCCCGCGCGCGGAATTGGCTAAGGAGGACGCATCGGCAACGTCCGGGCAGTCCAGGAGCCTCCCATGAAATTCATCGTCCTTTCGGACCTGCACATGACCCGTCCCGGCGAGCTGCTCGCCGGGCTCGATCCTGCGCTCAGGCTGGAGTTGGCGATCGACCGGATCAACGCGGCGCATGGCGATGCAGATCTGGTCGTGCTGGCGGGCGATCTGACCGACCGGGCGCGGACGGCGGCCTACGAGGCGCTGCGCGGCGCGCTTGGCCGGCTGGTGCCGCCATGGACGGCGACGCTCGGAAACCACGACAACCGCGAAGTCTATGGCCGCATCTTCGGCGCCGGCAGCCTCGACGGCAACGGTTTCGCCCAGTCGGCGCACCATGTCGGCGGTGAGGTCGTGCTGGTGCTCGACAGCCTCGAGAAGGGGCCGGGTTCGGGCGGCTGGGGGCTTGCCTCGGGGCGGCTCTGCGGGTTGCGGCTCGACTGGCTGCGCGGCGAGCTCGGGCTGGCGGCGGGACGGCCGGTCCATGTCGTGCTGCACCATCCGGCGCTGCAGGTCTCGGCGCTGCCCGATGCCTACCTGCTGGAGGATCCCCGCGAATTCCTGGAGATCCTCGACGGCTATCCCGACATCCGCGGCGTGACGGCGGGCCATATCCACATGGCGACGACGACCCTGCGCCGCGGCATTCCCTATCACACGATCGCGGGCGGCCACGCCACCACGCGCGAGGAATTCGGTCCGCACGGGGCACGGGTGCGGCTCGAAGGGCCGGGGCAGATGGCGGTGGTGATCAGCGATGCCGAGCACACGGTGGTGCATTTCGACAATTACGTCGACCACCACCCGGTGATCGCGGAGTGAGGCGGCTCAGCCCGCGGCGCGCTGGCTGGGCTGGGCGGGCTCGACGCTGAGATCGAGCGTCGCGAGATGGCGCATCAGCGCCGGGCGGACCGACTGGTCGCCATTGGCGCGGGCCTCCTCGACGACCTTGCGCACCTCGCGCAGGTCGGAGCGGCGCAGCAGGTGCTTGACCGGGCCGACCGAGGCCGGGCGCATCGACAGCGAGCGCAGCCCCATCGCGGCGAAGCACAGCGCCTCGACCGGCCGGCCGGCATCCTCGCCGCAGAAGCTGACCGGGGTGCCGGTCTCGTTGCAGCGGTTGACGATCTGCTGGATGAAGCCGAGGAAGCTGCCGTTGAGCGTGTCATAGCGGCGCCGGACGCGTTCGTTCTCGCGGTCGGCGGCGAAGAAGAACTGCTTCAGGTCATTGCCGCCGATCGAGATGAAATCCGCCATCTCGAAGAACTGCCGCGGCGCGAAGGCCATCGACGGCGTCTCCAGCATGGCACCGATCTCGACCTCGGCGGGCAGGGCATGGCCCATCACCTTCTCGCGCTCGAGCTCCTCGAGGAACATCTCGCGGGCGGCGCGGAATTCGTCGAACTGGGCGACGAAGGGGAACATGACGGTCAGCGGGCGGCCATGGGCGGCGCGGATCAGCGCCTGCAGCTGCATCCGCATGATGCCCGGCTTGTCGAGCCCGACCCGGATGGCGCGCCAGCCGAGCGCCGGGTTCGGCTCCTCGGTGCGCTTCATGTAGGGCAGGACCTTGTCCGAGCCGATGTCGAGCGTGCGGAACACCACGCGCTTGTCGCCGGCCGCATCCATCACGCGGGCATAGATCTGCGCCAGCTCGCCGCGGCGGGGCATCTTGTTGCGGATCAGGAACTGCAGCTCGGTGCGGAACAGGCCGACGCCCTCGGCGCCGCAGGTCGACAGCGAGGGCAGGTCGACCAGAAGCCCGGCATTCATCTGCAGCGAGACGGTCTCGCCGCAGAGCGTGGTGGCGGGCTCGTTGCGGATCGAGGAATAGCGCTCCTGCGCCTTGGCCTGCATGGCGAGCTTGTCGCGGAAGGCATTGGCGATGGTCTCGTCGGGGCGCAGGTGGACGACGCCGTTCTCGCCGTCGACCAGGATCGGATCGCCGGTCAGCGCCTCGGTGGTGATGCCGGGGGCGTTGATCACCAGCGGGATCGCCCAGGCGCGGGCGATGATCGCCGCATGGCTGCCGACCGAGCCTTCCTCCAGCACGATGCCCTTGAGCTCGCGGCCATAGTCCAGCAGCTCGCCGGGACCGATGTTGCGGGCGACCAGGACCGGATTTTCGGGGCGCTCGGCGCCGGTATCGCTGCCCTGGCCGGTCAGCTCGCGCAGGAGCCGGTTCGACAGGTCGTCGAGATCGGTTCCGCGGGCGCGCAGATAGGGGTCGGAGGCGCGGGCCAGCCGGGCGCGGGCCGCGGATTGTTCCTTCTCCACCGCCGCCTCGGCCGACAGGCCGCGGGCGATGTCCTCTTCCATGCGTCTGAGCCAGCTCTTGGAATTGGCGAACATGCGGAAGGTCTCGATCACCTGGGTGGCTTCCTCGTCGCCGGAGGAGGCGGTGTCGAGCATCTTGTCGAGCGACACGCGCAGCCGCGCGACGGCGGCGCGCAGGCGTTCCAGCTCGGTCTCGGGATCGTCGCCGATCGGATTGGTGACCACCACGCGGGGATCGTGCAGCAGCACGCGGCCCTCGGCAGCGCCTTCCTGTCCGGTGCTGCCGCGGAACACCACGGGGCGCTGGTGCAGCGGCGACAGCGCCGCGCCTTCGTCGAGGAAGGCGCCCAGCTCGGTCATCTCGGCCAGCACCATGGCGACGACTTCGACGCCGTAGAGCTCGTCCTCGGAATACTGGCGGGCTTCCTTCGACTGGACGACCAGCACGCCGAGCACCTGGCCGAGCCGCTGGATGGGCACCCCGAGGAAGGAGGTGAAGATTTCCTCTCCGGTTTCCGGCATGTAGCGGAAGCCGGGCTCGGCCGGGGCATTGGTGGAATTTACCGGCCGCCTCGTGCGGGCGACCTTGCCGACCAGGCCCTCGCCGAGCCGCATCCGCGTCTTGTGGACCGACTCGGCCTTGAGGCCGAAGCTGGCGCAGAGCTCCAGCGTGTCCGCGTCGCGGAACAGGTAGATCGAGCACACATGCGTGCCCATCGATTCCGCGATCAGCTGCGTGATGCGGTCAAGCCGTTCCTGTCCCGCGCCGCCGCTTGCAAGGGCTTCGCGCAGTCGTCCGAGGAGCTTGCGGCTCTCTGTTTCCTGGGTCTGGCCCATGGGCCTCCGGTTCAGGCTGCTTTGTCCAGTCCGAAGGCATCATGCAGGGCCTGCACCGCGAGTTCCATATATTTCCGGTCGATGAGGACGGAAATCTTGATCTCGGAGGTGGAGATGACCTTGATGTTGATGTTTTCGGCTTTCAGCGCTTCGAACATTTTCGCGGCGACGCCGGCATGCGAGCGCATGCCGATGCCGACGACCGACACCTTGCAGGTCTCGGTGTCCTGGACCAGCTCGGCGAAGTTGAACTCGCCGCGCTCCTTGGCCTCCATCAGCGCGCGCTCGGCGCGCAGCACCTGGTCGACCGGGCAGGAGAAGGTCATGTCGGTGCGCCCGTCTGCCGAGACGTTCTGCACGATCATGTCCACGTTGATGCCCGACTGGGCCAGCGGGCCGAAGATGGCGGCCGCGATGCCGGGGCGGTCGGCCACCGACAGAAGGGTCATCTTGGCTTCGTCGCGGGAATAGGCGACGCCGGAGACAACTTTGCTTTCCATGATTTCCTCCTCGTCGCAGACCAGCGTGCCGCTGGTCTCGTCGGTTTCCTCGAAAGATGACAGGACGCGCAGGCGCACCTTGTAGCGCATGGCAAGCTCGACCGAGCGGGTCTGCAGGACCTTGGCGCCGAGCGACGCCAGTTCCAGCATTTCCTCGAAGGCGATCTTCTCGAGCTTGCGCGCCTTGCCGGTGATGCGCGGATCGGTGGTGTAGATGCCGTCGACATCGGTGTAGATGTCGCAGCGCTCGGCGTCGAAGGCGGCAGCGAAGGCGACGGCGGTGGTGTCCGAGCCGCCGCGGCCCAGCGTGGTGATCCGGCCCTCTTCCGAGATGCCCTGGAAGCCCGCCACGACGGCAACCTTCATGCCTTCGCCGAATTTCTGGTCGATATTCGCGCGCGGGATCTCGAGGATGCGCGCCGAGGAATGGGCCGAGGTGGTCTTCAGCGGCACCTGCCAGCCTTGCCAGCTGCGCGCCGGAACGTCCATTTCCTGCAGCGTCAGCGCCATCAGCCCGGCGGTGACGTTCTCGCCCGAGGAGACGACGGCGTCGTATTCGCGCGCGTCGAACAGCGGCGAGGTCTCGCCGACCCAGCCCACCAGCTCGTTGGTCTTTCCCGACATCGCCGACACGATGACGATCACATCATAGCCGCGGTCCACTTCGCGGCGCACCTTCTCCGCGGCATTGTGGATGCGGTCGAGGTCGGCAACAGAGGTGCCGCCGAATTTCATCACGAGGATGGGCATGGCGTATCCTTCCGGGCGGCCCGGAAGGTCCCCGGGCGGCGTAACACGGCGGCGGTCTTACGGTGCCGGTCCCGCATGCGCAAGGGCACTAACGTGCTGCGCCGCAGCAGGATGCGCGGATGCCGCAGGCGGCGCGGCCCAGAGCGCGGGAAGGAAGGGAAAGCGCGCCATGGCGGCCTCGAGCTCCGCCCCGGCGAGGGCAGCCCCGCCGAACATCGCGGGCCATGCGCGGCCACGGCGCTTGCCAGCTCCCCGCGGTCGAAGCTCATGGCTGCACCCGCTCCACCGCCCAGAGCAGCCGCTCGGGCGTCGCGGGCGCGTCAAGGCAGGGATAGGCGGCGCCGCAGGCCGCGACCGCGTCGGAGAGCGCCAGGAAATTCGAGATGCCCAGCATGAAGGGCGGCTCGCCCACGGCCTTCGAGCGGTAGATCGTGTCCTCGCGGTTCGGCCGGTCCCAGAGCGCGACGTTGAAGACCGGCGGCCGGTCCGAGCAGGCCGGGATCTTGTAGGTCGAAGGCGCATGGGTCCTGAGCCGCCCGGCCTTGTCCCAGACCAGCTCCTCCATCGTCAGCCAGCCCGCGCCCTGCACATAGGCGCCTTCGACCTGGCCGCGGTCGAGCGCCGGGTTCAGCGAGCTGCCGCAGTCATGCAGGATGTCGGTCCGCAGGATGCGGTTCTCGCCGGTCAGCGTGTCCAGAACGACCTCGGTGCAGGCGACGCCATAGGCGAAGTAGAAGAACGGCCGTCCATGGCCCGCGATCCGGTCCCATTCGATCTTCGGCGTCTTGTAGAAGCCGGTGGCCGACAGGCTGATGCGCGACTCGTAGGCGGCCTTGGCGACCTCCTCGAAGCTGTAGCTTTCGCGGCCCACCGAGACGCGGTCATCGGCGAAGATCACCTCGCGCGGGCTGGCCTGGTGGCGTTCGGCGATGAACTCCGCCAGCCGTCCGACGATCGTGTCGCAGGCGGCGCGGACCGCCATGCCGTTGAGGTCGCTGCCCGAGGAGGCGGCGGTGGCCGAGGTGTTCGGCACCTTGGCGGTGTCGGTGGCGGTGATCTTCACGCGGGCCAGCGGGACGCCGAAGCGGCTGGCGGCGACCTGAGCGACCTTCTGGAACAGGCCCTGGCCCATCTCGGTGCCGCCATGGTTCATCGCGATCGTGCCGTCCTGGTAGACATGCACCAGCGCGCCGGCCTGGTTCAGATGGGTCAGGGTGAAGCTGATGCCGAACTTCACCGGGGAAAGCGCGATGCCGCGCTTCAGCACCGGGCTCGCCTCGTTCCATTTGCGGATCGCAGCGCGGCGGGCGGCGTAGTCGCAGGACTCGGCCAGCGCCCCGGTCATCTCGTGCAGCTCGAAATCCTCGACCGGCATGCCATAGGGCGTGACCTGCGGCACCGCATGCGGCCCCGGCACCACGCCGCGGCCGTCCTCCATGCCCGCGGGCAGCGTTTCGGGCAGGCGGGGCACGGTGTCGTAGTAGTTGAGCTTTCGCACCTCCAAGGGATCGCGGCCGACCGCATGGGCGACATGGTCGAGAACCCGCTCGACCGCCACCATGCCCTGCGGCCCGCCGAAGCCGCGGAAGGCGGTGGCGCTCACCGTGTTCGTGCGCAGCCGGTGCGAGGTGATGCGCACATGCGGCAGGTGATAGGCATTGTCGGCATGCAGCATCGCCCGGTCGGCGATGGCGTGGCTGAGGTCCTGCGACCAGCCGCAGCGGCAGAATTGGGTGAAGTCGATCCCGGCGATCCTGCCCTCGGCATCGAAGCCGACGCGGTAGTCGATGCGGAAATCGTGGCGCTTGCCGGTGATCACCATGTCGTCGTCACGGTCATAGCGCATCTTGGCGGGCCGCCCGGTGCGCTGCGCGACCACGGCGGTGGCGATGGCCAGCCAGTTGCCCTGGCTCTCCTTGCCGCCGAAGCCGCCGCCCATCCGGCGGGTTTCGACGCGCACGGCATGCATCCCCACCTCCAGCGCCTCGGCGACCTTGTGCTGGATCTCGGTCGGGTGCTGGGTCGAGGAATGCACCAGCATGTCGCCGCCCTCCTGCGGCACCGACAGCGCGGCCTGGCTCTCGAGGTAGAAATGTTCCTGGCCGCCGATCTCCATCGAGCCCTCGACGCAGCGGGCGGCGCCGGTGATGGCGCGGTCCGGATCGCCCTGGCCCCAGACCAGCTTCTCTCCGAAGAAGCTCCGGGCCTTGAGCGCGTCGTCGATCGACAGGACCGGGGTCTCTTCCGCGATCTCCGCCTTGCCGAGCGCCGCGGCCCGCCGGGCGGCTCCGTGGCTGGTGGCGGCGACGAGGAACAGCGGCTGGCCCGCGAAATGGATGTCGCCGGTGCACAGCAGCGGCTCGTCATGCGCGCCGGGCGAGCAGTCGGGCACACGAGCGAAATCCGCCGCCGTCAGCACCAGCACCACGCCGGGCGCGCTGCGCACCGCATCGAGGTCGAGCGAGACGAGCTGTCCCTTCGCCGCTTTCGACAGGCCGAAGGCGAGATGCAGGCAGTTGGCGGGCACCGGAATGTCGTCGACATAGCGCGCCGCGCCGGTGACATGGAGGGCGGCCGCGTCATGCGGCAGGGGGGTCGCGACGCTCATGCGGACACCTCCAGCACATTGGCCGCGGTGCCCTGATCCTCGTGGAAATAGCGGATCAGCATGTTGGACGCGGCTTTCAGGCGGTACTCGGCGCTGGCGCGCATGTCGGAAAGCGGCGTGAAGTCTTCGGCCATCTTCGCGGCGGCGGCGGTGACGGTCTCCAGCGACCAGGGTTGGCCGACAAGGGCCGCCTCGACCGCGGATGCGCGCTTCGGGATGCCGGCCATGCCGCCGAAGGCGATGCGGGCGGCCGTGACGCGGCCGTCCTCCACGCTGACCGACAGCGCGCCCAGCACCGCCGAGATGTCCTGGTCGAAGCGCTTCGACAGCTTGTAGCATTTCAGACGGTCGGGCTGGCGCGGGATGCTGACGGCCTCGACGAATTCGCCCGGGTTGCGGTCTTGCTTGCCGTAGTCGAGAAAAAACGATTCCAGGGGCAAGTTGCGCTTCTTGGTGCCGCGGCGCAGGTGCAGCGTGGCGCCGAGCGCGATCAGCGCGGGCGGGCTGTCGCCGATCGGCGAGCCGTTGGCGATGTTGCCGCCGATCGTCGCCGCGTTGCGCACCTGGGTGGAGCCGTAGCGGCGGATCATTTCGGCAAGCCCCGGATGATGCGCTGCGATGGCGGCGCCGAAGTCGGTGACGGTGGTCATCGCGCCGATGCGGATCGCGTCCTCGGTGACGGTGATCCCGGCGAGCTCCGGGATGCGGTTGAGGAAGGCGACCGGGCCCAGCGGCCGGAACTGTTTGGTGACCCAGAGCCCGACATCCGTCGCCCCGGCGATCAGCGTCGCGCCGGGATGGGCGAGATACCACTCGGCCAGCGCCTCCACGGTCTCCGGCATGTCCGACCCGGGCGTGCCGAGCGCCGCCAGATCTTCCGCCATCCAGTCCGGCACCGGCGCGGCGGCAGCGGCCTCGGCGGCGCGGATGATCGGCGCATAGCCGGTGCAGCGGCAGAGATTGCCCGCCAGCTTGTCGTCGTAATCGGTCGCCCCGGCCATGTGGGCGACGGCCATCGAGGCGACGAAGCCCGGCGTGCAGAAGCCGCATTGCGAGCCGTGCAGATCGACCATCGCCTGCTGCACCGGATGCAGCTGGCCCTCCGGCCCGGCGATGCCCTCGACGGTGCGTACCGCGCGGCCATGCAGCTGCGGCAGGAACAGGATGCAGGCATTGAGCGCGCGCGCCCCGTCCCCGTCCGTCACCATCACGGTGCAGGCGCCGCAATCGCCCTCGTTGCAGCCCTCCTTGGTGCCCGTCAGCCCGCGGCTTTCGCGCAGCCAGTCCAGCAATGTCGTCGTGGGGGAGATGCCGTCGAGGCGCACAAGCTCTCCGTTCAGGAGAAACGAGACGTCGGCCATGGTCGTCCTGTCGCCGCTTTCTCTGCACGGGGACCCTGAAAGCAACCGGGTCCGGGCCGTCCCTGCCCGATGCGGCGGAAAGCGGGGGCGGCGAAAATGTCCGGAACCCAGCTTGGCGGAATTCCGGCCCATTGCAAGCGGGCCGGACCGGGGTGTTGCACTTTTCCGGGCGGTTGCCTCTCTTTTCGGCAACCGGCGAAAACGGTCAGATCTCGACGCGGCCCATCGGCAGGGCCAGCCGGTGGCGCAGCCCGTCCGCGCGCCAGTCGGTCTCCATCGTGCCGCGGAAATGGCCGCGCACGGTCATGTCGACGAGCCGCGAGCCGAAGCCGCTGCTCGAGGGCGCCTCGATCGGCGGGCTGCCGGTCTCGGTCCAGTCGAGCACCAGCCGTTCGCCCTCAAGCGTCCAGGTGACGGCAAGATGCCCTTCGGAGACCGAGAGCGCGCCGTATTTCGCCGCGTTGGTGGCGAATTCATGCAGCACCAGCGCCAGGTTGGTCGCGCCGCCCGCACCCAGAGACAGGGTCGGGCCGTCGACCGTGACATGGTCGTCCTTGCGCATCAGATGCGGCTCGAGCAGCGTCACCACCAGCGCCTGCAGCGAGACATCGGCGCGGCCCTCGGCCTCCTGGGTCACGACCGGGCGGATCAGGTCATGGGCGCGGGCCAGCGCGTTGATCCGGCCGCGCAGGGTCTGGGACATCTCGGCGGGGCTTTCCGCGGTGCGCGCGGTCATGCCGATCATGCCGGAGACGACCGAGAACAGGTTCTTCACCCGGTGGTTCAGCTCGCCGACCAGCAGCTGGCGCTGCGCGACCTCCTGGCGGAGCCGGATCTCGCTTTCGATGATGGCGCAGAGATCGACCAGCACCTTCAGCTCGCGGTCTTCCCAGTCGCGGGGCTTGTCGTCGATGGCGCAGAACGAGCCCAGCACCTGGCCGTCGGGACCGTGGATCGGCACGCCGAGATAGGCGACCACCGACATGTCCGCGACGGCGCCGTTGGCCTGCATCAGCGGATGGTCGCGGGCATCCTCGACGGCGAGCGGCCGGTCGCAGGTCACGACATACTGGCAGAAGCTGTGCGACAGCGGCGTCTGGCGGGCGCAGGCGACGGGCTCCGGCAGGCCGACATGGGCCTTGAAGAACTGCCGCTGGTCATCGACCAGCGCCATCAGCCCGACCGGCACGCCGAGCACGTCGGTCGCCAGCCGCACGGCACGGTCGAAGGCCTCCTCGGGCAGGGTGTCGAGCAGGGCGGTGCGCTCCAGGGCGGCAAGACGGTCGGGATCCGCGAGGCGGTCCTGGTGATCGGCGGGGACCTCCGGCGGAAAGCGGTGTTTCGGCACGCGTGTCTTGCTCCAAGGGGCACTGGGCCCAATTACTTAAAACCGAACGTTCTATAGACCGGCGCCTGTCGCGAGGGGAAGCCGGAAATGGGTAGGGCTGGGCGGACGGCGGGGACCCGCCGGAAGGCAGGGCATTGACCGGCATTCTGGCCCGGACATGCACATGGCTTGGCTATTGCCTTGCGCTTCTCCATCTCGGCATTGCCAACGCTTTTCCGGCGGCAAGTGCCGGCACCTGCACGCAGGGCCGGGCCGACCGGCTCGGCGGCATCGTGTTTTCCGCAGCGGCGCGCCTCGTTGGGGGCTGCATCTCGGCCGGCGGGCGGGACGCGGCCTTGCCCTGTCGGTGCCGGTGCCGCCCGCAGCGGGCCATGCCGTGCCGATGTGGCTGGTGCCGCGCGCTTCGGCTGCCGCGCCCCGCCCCCTGGACCGACCCAAGACCCCGACCAACACGGAGACCCTGCCATGAAGACCGCCCTGCCGCTTCTCGCCCTCGCGGGCACGATGGCCAGCCCCGCGCTTGCCGCCGACCGGACCCTGACCATCTCGGTCTATTCCTTCGCCCAGGACGAATACCGCGAAGCGCTCTACGATCCGTTCGAGGAGATCTGCGGCTGCGAGCTGGTGGTGGAGACCGGCAACAGCGTCGAGCGCATGGCCAAGATCGAGGCCAATGCCGCCGATCCGGTGATCGACATGGCGGTGATCTCCACCCAGGACGCGCTGAGCCTGGCGCGCAAGGGGCTGATCCAGCCGCTCGACAGCGCGAAGCTGTCGAATGTCGCCAAGCTCTACGACAGCGCCAAGGATCCGATCGGCGGCAACATGGCGGTGGGCTACACCTATTATGCCAGCTCGATCGTCTACCGCCCGGACCTGGTGGAGATCGGCAGCTGGGGCGATCTGCTGGGCGCCGATCTGGCAGGCCAGGTGGCGCTGCCGAACGTGACCACGACGCAGGGCCCGCTGACGCTGATGATGCTCGGCAAGGCGCAGGGGCACGAGGATGATTTCGCCCCGGTGATCTCGTCGATCGGCGACCATGCCGACGATATCGTCACCTTCTTCTCGCGCTCCTCGGAGCTCGTGCAGCTGATGAACCAGCAGGAAGTCATCGCCGCCCCGGTCGGCCGCTTTGCCTGGGCCAGCTTCAAGAATGCGGGCCTGCCCTTCGCCTGGGCCGAGCCCGCGGAAGGCCAGGCCGGCGGCATGAACGTGATGATCCTGACCAAGGGCAACGGCAACGAGGACCTCGCCTACGAGTTCATGGACTACTGGCTTTCGACCGAGGTGCAGACCCGGATCGGCGAGAGGCTGATCGACAGCCCGGCCAACAGGGAAGCCGTGCTCAGCGACGAGGCGGCGGAGAACCTGACCTACGGCGCCGAGGTGATCGAGGCGCTGAACATCCTTCCGGCGGCCGAGGTGCTCGACAAGCGCGAGGCCTGGGTCTCGCAGTGGAACGCCGAAGTGATCCGCTGACACGGCCGGGCGGCCTGCCAGCCGCCAGCGCCCCCCGCCATGGGCTCCGGCCGCTCCCCCGGGCCCATGGCTCCCTCCACCGTTCCAGACAGACGGGATCCCCTCTATGTTCCGCAACACGCGCGAAGGGCTGGCGCTGGCCCTGCCGGCCGCGATCTTCTCGACGCTCCTCTTTCTCGTCCCGGTCGGCATCCTGCTGTCCGAGGCCTTCCGCGGCAGCGCGGGCGGCTGGTCGGTCCAGGGCTACATCGACTTCTTCTCCGAGCCGCTGAACCGCACGGTCTTCCTGCGCACGCTGAAGCTCGGCCTGCTGGTCGCGGGCACGGCGGCGGTGATCGGCTATGCCGCCGCCTTCTGCATCGTCAATCTCGGCCCGAAGACCCGCGGCAAGGTCTTCGGCATGGTGGTGCTGCCGCTGATGATCTCGCCAGTCGCGCGGACCTATGCCTGGATCGTCATCCTCGGGCGCACCGGCATCGTCAACGAGGCGATCACCGGGCTCGGCCTGTCGGACACGCCGCTGCGGCTCCTCTTCACGGAAACCGCGGTCTTCCTCGGGCTGCTGCAGCTCTTCCTGCCCTTGATGATCATCAGCCTGGTCTCGGCGATGGAGAACATCCCGCGCGACGTCATCCCCGCCGCCCGCGTGCTCGGGGCGAGCTGGATCGAGGTCTTCTTCAAGGTGATCCTGCCGCTGACCAAGGAGGGGCTGGTGATCGGCGGCACGCTGGTCTTCACCGGCGCGCTCACCGCCTACATCACCCCGGCGATCCTCGGCGGTTCGAAGGTGCTGATGCTCGAAACGCTGCTCTACCAGCGGGTCAACGTGTCGAACGACTTCGTCTCGGCCAGCGTCATCGCCATGATCCTGATCGTCATGTCCTTCTCGGCGAACCTTCTGCTGAAGCGCATCGCCACCGCCCGGAGCTGATCCATGCGCCATCTTGCGACCTGGGCCATCCTGGGCCTGACCCTCACCTTCCTGATCGGGCCGTTCCTGATCATCATCCTCGCCGGGGCCTCGGACACCGAATACCTGGCCTTCCCGCCGCAGGGGCTGACGCTCGGCTGGTATTTCAAGGTTTTCACAGTCGAAAGCTTCCGCGCCTCCTTCGTGCTGTCGATGGCGCTTGCCGTCTTCGGCACGCTGGCGGCGCTGCTGCTCGGGGTGCCGGCCGCCTATGCGCTGAACCGCTACGACCTGCCCGGCGCCGAGACGCTGCGCACGGTCGTCGCCGCGCCGATCATCGTGCCCGGCATCATCGTCGGCCTCGCGCTCCTGCGCTACATGGTGGTGCCCACCGGCGTCACCGTCACCGCGGCGCTCTTCATGGCGCATACCGCGCTGGTGCTGCCCTATGCGGTGCGGGTGGTCAGCTCTTCGATGAACAACCTGCGCGCCGACATGGAGGAGGCCGCCGTGCTCCTCGGCTGCACCCGCCTCCAGGCCTTCCTGAAGGTGGTGCTGCCGAACATCCGCGGCGGCGTGCTGGCCGCCTTCATCCTCGGCTTCGTCACCTCCTTCAACCAGGTGCCGGTCTCGCTCTTCCTCTCCGGTCCGGGCGTGCGCACGCTGCCCATCGACATGCTGGCCTACATGGAGATCACCTTCGATCCCTCGGTCGCCGCGCTCTCGGCGCTCCTGGCCTTCATGTCGCTCGCCATCGTCTTCGCCGCCGAACGCCTTCTGGGATTCTCTCGCTATGTCTGATGCCTTCGTCAAACTCTCCGGCCTCACCCTCGGCTACGGCAGGACCGTGGCGGTGCCCGCGCTCGACCTGTCGATCCGCGAGGGCGAGCTGATCGCGCTGCTCGGGCCTTCGGGCTGCGGCAAGACCACCACCATGCGCGCCATCGCCGGGCTGCTCGACCCCTCGGACGGCACGATCGAGATCGACGGCCGCGACGTGACCCGCGTTCCCGCCAACAAGCGCGGCATCGGGCTGGTCTTCCAGTCCTACGCGCTTTTCCCGCATCTGAGCGCCCACGAGAACGTCGCCTTCGGCCTGCGCCTGCAGAAGCTGCCCGCGGAGGAAATCCGCGCCCGCACCGAAGAGGGGCTGGCCACCGTCGGGCTGACCGGCTTCGGCAAGCGCAAGCCGGCCGAGATGTCGGGCGGCCAGCAGCAGCGCGTGGCGCTGGCGCGCAGCCTCGTGATGCGGCCCAAGGTGCTGCTCCTCGACGAGCCGCTGTCCAATCTCGATGCCCGGCTTCGGCTGGAGATGCGCACCGAGCTGCAGCGGGTGCAGAAGGAGACCGGCATCACCATGGTTTTCGTCACCCACGACCAGGCCGAGGCGCTGGCGCTGGCCGACCGGATCGTGCTGATGCGCGAGGGACGGATCGAGCAGCTCGGCACCCCCGCCGATCTCTATGCCCGCCCCGAAACCGCCTTTGCCGCCGAATTCATGGGCTTCGAGAACATCTTCCGCACCGAGGGCGCCGCCGTCGTCTCGGACAAAGGCCGCCTGCCGCTCGCGGCGGTGCCGCAGAGCCCGATCCTCGCCTGGCGCCCGGATGCCGTCACCGTGGGCGAGGGCCCGCACGAAGGCCGGGTCGCCGCGGCGAGCTTTGCCGGGGCGCATCGCGAATATGTCATCGACAGCGCGCTCGGCCCGGTCAAGGCCGATGCCGCCATCGAGCTGCCCGAGGTCCCGCTCGGCGGGACGATCCGCTTCGACCTGCCGCTGGCCACCGCGCGGGGCCTCGCCGCATGAGGCTCTGGGTCGATACCGATTACGGCTTCGACGATCTCTGGGCCCTGCTGCTCCTGCGCCGCCATGGCGCGGTGATCGACGGCATCTCGCTGGTCGCGGGCAATGCGCCGCTTGCCCGGGCAATCGCCAACGCGCAGGGCGCCGCCCTGGCCTGCGGGCTCGATGAGAAGCCATCGCCGCCGATGCCGTTCATGTGCGGATAGGCCACCGCCACGGCGGCGGCCGCGGCCACCATCGCCTCGATCGCCGAGCCGCCTTCGGCCAGGACGCCCAGCCCGGCCTGGGTCGCGGCCTGGTGCGGAGCGGTGAAGGCGCCTTTCAGCCCGAGCGCGGAATTCAGCATGGTCTCTCCTGCCTGTCTGCCAGTCCTCTGCGGGTCGCAGGTAATCCGTGCACGTCAGATCTGTACAGCGCGAATGCGCCCGCGGCTTTCCGCATCCCGGAAATCCTGCGGCTGCGGCGGCCCTGTCCGGCCGCCGGAGACTCCCGCGCAGGGATGACGTTAGGCAGTGTGCGGATGATGTTCCAGCGGTCGCACCCCTGCGGCACGGGCTGCGCATGTTCTCAACATGCATCAAATATCCGCGTTTTTTCCGCGCCAGAGTCAGTTAATTGGTATGCTGATTATATGTACAGGTATCATTGCCGCTGCTAGCCTTTCATCAAGGTTAAGCTGAATGAGTGGTCCAGATGTCCAGCCATCCCGCCGCGCGGTTCTGCGCGGCCTGCCTGCGAAAATTCCGGCATTTTCAGACCGCGGAGGCGGCGCGATGAGCATCGCTCTGGAAGGACTCGCCAAGGATTACGGCAGCTTCGCCGCGGTGCGCGGCATCGACCTGCATTGCCCGACCGGGCAGATGCTGGGCCTGCTCGGCCCCTCGGGCTGCGGCAAGTCGACGACGCTGAAGATGATCGCCGGGATCGAGGAAACCACGGCGGGCCGCATCCTGTTTTCCGGGCGCGAGGTCCAGGCGCTGCCGCCCGGCGCGCGCAACATCGCCATGGTCTTCGAGGATTACGCGCTCTACGCGCATCTGTCGGTCTTCGAGAACATCGCCTTTCCGCTCAGGGTCCGCGGCGCGCCGAAGGCCGAGGTCGCCGAAAAGGTCGGTTCAATCCTGAAGCTCCTGCGGCTCGACGGCATCTCGGGCGAGAAGGTGCGCAAGCTCTCGGGCGGCGCGCAGCAGCGGGTCTCGATCGGCCGCGCGCTGGTCCGGAACCCCGAAGTGATCGTCTTCGACGAGCCCTTGAGCCATCTCGATGCCGACCAGAAGGTGGAGCTGCGCACCGAAATCAAGCGGCTGCAGCAGCTCCAGGGGCTGACCTCGATCCTCGTGACCCATGACCAGACCGAGGCGATCGCCATGTGCGACGTGATCGCGGTGATGAATGCGGGCGAATTGATGCAGGTCGGGTCCCCGCAGGAGCTCTACGACCGTCCCGCCAACACGTTCGTCGCGCAATTCATCGGCGAGCCGCCGATGAACCTGCTCACGGCGGAGATCGGGCCGGGCGGCGTGCTGTCGGGGCCGGACTGGCGGCTGGCGCTGCCGGCCGGGCGGACGGGACTGCGGGCCCGTTCCGCTCGGCGCGCAGCGGCAAGATGCCCGCTCGCCGCGCCGCCGCACCCGCCGCAGCATGGCGCCATGACCGATGACGCCCTCACCGCCCGAATCACCGACAGCTTCTCCCGCCAGGGACTGATGCAGACGCTCGGCGCCCGGATCGTGGAGGTCGCGCCGGGGCGCTGCGTCCTGTCGATGCCGGTCGGCCCGGCGGTCACCCAGCAACAGGGCTTTGCCCATGCCGGTGCGGGCTTCTCGCTGGCCGACAGCGCCGCGGGCTATGCCGCACTGACCATGATGCCGCCGGAGATGGACGTGGTCTCGGTCGAAATGAAGATGAACATGCTGCGCCCGATGGTCGGGCTGCGCCTGATCGCCACCGGCACGGTGCTGCGCGCCGGAAAGCAGATCACCGTGGTGCGCGCCGATATCGAAACCGAGGATGCCGGGGGCAACCGCAAGCTCGCGGGCGCGATCCAGGGAACGATGATGGCGGTGCAGCCCGGCTGAGGCGGCCCCGGCCCGCGGACCGGGGCGGACAGATCAGACCGTCAGGACCGGCGGCACGGCCAGGCCGTTGGCCTGGCAGGTCGCGGTGACGGTATTGGCCAGCAGGCAGGCAATGGTCATCGGACCGACGCCGCCCGGCACCGGGGTGATCGCGCCCGCGACCTCCTTCGCCTCCGCGAAATCGACATCGCCGACGAGCCGCGCCTTGCCCTCGCCCAGCTCGGGCGCGTCGATGCGGTTGATGCCGACATCGATCACCGTCGCACCCGGCTTGATCCAGTCGCCCTTGACCATCTCGGGGCGGCCGACCGCAGCCACGACGATATCGGCGCGGCGCACCACCTCGGGCAGGTCCTTGGTGCGCGAATGCGCCAGCGTCACCGTCGCCGAGGCATTGGTCAGCAGCTGCGCCATCGGCTTTCCGACGATCGGCACCAGCGCGATGCCCATGCCGGCCGAGACCAGGCTGATGATGGTCTGCATCTGGATCGCGTGCTGCGCCACCCGGGCCTCGCCGCCGCAATCCGAATAATAGCCGGTCACCAGATCATGGAAGACCGGCGCGGCGCGGCGCGGGAACAGGATCAGCGGCGCGGCGATCACCGCCTCCGCCGGGATCCGGCCGCTCTCCGGGACCAGCCGCCCCTCGTCAATCCACAGCTCCGGCACGGCAGCGATCAGCGGCTCGGCCAGCAGGCGCCGGTAGCCGAACCCCGCGGGCAGGACGCCGACGCCCTGGCGGATCACGATCCCGGCCTGCCCCTTGCCCTCGGCAAGCTCGGCGATCTGGCGGTCGCTGGTCGCCTCGTTCAGCGCCAGCTCCACCTCCGGGTAGAGTTCGCGGAAGCGGTGCACCAGCCGCGGCAGAATGGAATAGTCGGCGGTCGAGACGAAGGACAGCTCCAGCCGCCCGGAATGGCCGCCGAGGATCCGCTCCGCCGCCGGCTCCAGCCCGTCGACCGCCGCCAGCGCGGCGCACACCTGCGGCAGCCAACCGCGCCGCAGGTCCGCGCCTGGCTGGCCGCGCTGGCCCGCGACCGGCTGGCAGAGCGCTGCGACCTCTATGCGGCGCGGCTGGGCCGCAGCTATTCCGAGCTGGCGCTGCGCGACACGCGCTCGCGCTGGGGGTCGTGCTCCTCGGAAGGGCGGCTGATGTTTTCCTGGCGGCTGATCATGGCACCGCGCCAGATCCTCGACTATGTCGCCGCCCATGAAGTGGCGCATCTGGCCGAGATGAACCATTCCGCGGCCTTCTGGGCGGAGGTGGCGCGGCTCCATCCCGGCTATGCCGCCGATCGCCGCTGGCTGAGGGAGAACGGCGCATGGCTTCACCGCTACCGCTTCGGGGGACAGGAGGGATGAGCGCGGCCCGTGCCTCCGACGGCGCGCCAGCGGCGCATGACCGGGTCTACCGGACCCTGCGCGGCCGGATCATGTGCGGCGAGCTGCCGCCGGGCCAGGCGCTGACCATCCGGGGCATCGCGGCCGAATTCGGCGTGTCGATGACGCCGGCGCGGGAATCCGTGCGGCGGCTGGTGGCGGAGGGGGCGCTGACGCTGTCGGGCTCGGGGCGCGTGGCGACTCCGGCGCTCGGCAATGACCGGATCGAGGAACTGGCGGCGCTGCGCAGCATGATCGAGCCGGAGCTCAGCTCGCGCGCGCTGCCCAAGGTGCATTTCGCGCTGATCGAGCGGCTGGAGGCGGTCAACATGGTGATCGCTGCGGCTGTCGCCCGCGGCGACGCGGTCGGCTATATCCGGCACAATCTGGAATTCCACCGCACTCTCTACCTGCGGGCGCAGGCCCCGGCGATGCTGGCGATGCTGGAAACCGTCTGGCTGCAGCTCGGCCCGACGATGGGGGCGCTCTACGGACGGCTCGGCCGCACCGGCGTGCCGCATGGCCACCGGCTGATCATCGAGGCGCTGAAGGCGGGGGACGAGCCCGGTCTGCGGCTGGCGGTCAGGACCGACGTGACCCAGGGGCTCCGGATGATCGCGGGGGAGTGATCTTCGGACCGCTCCGCGCCGCGATGGCAGGGGATCAGGGCAGCAGCGCGAGACCGGCGGCGAAGAAGCCGACCCAGGTGCCCAGCACGACCATGGCCTGGGTCAGGGAGATCCGCGCATGCGGCTCGGCGGCGTGGTTCGGGCAGGATTTGGTCAGGTTCGGATGCATTTCGGCGGCTCCAATTCGACTGGCGACGGCGCGGTATCTACATTTTTGGATGCGTTCGGTCCATGCGCGCTTTCCGCGCTTGGTCAAGGAAGTCTTGCCCATTCGGCGGGCGGTTTGGAAACTTTGCCGCTGAGCCGCCTGAGCGCCGGATTCCGGGCGATCCGCGCCGGGCGTCTTGAACGGATCTCATCGCGGGATTGCACCGGATGCATGGCCCTTGCGGCATCGGCTCCCTCGCGCCTATCTCTGCGGCAGCGGGAACCGCCCCGGTCCGCCGCCGTTGAGTCGGCGCAAGGTTGGCGCGGCGGAGGACGGAAATGGTGATGATGGACGAGTTCGTGGATGCAGGGCAGGACGGGACCATGGAGGCCCTGGTCGGGAAGCTGGGCGAGGCCGCCTCGGGCGAGACGGTGTCGCTGCAGGGCATTCTGGATGCGGTGGGCGATACGTCCTTCCTGCCGGTGCTGATGGTGCCTGCGCTGCTGGTGGTGTCGCCGCTTTCCGGGATTCCGCTGTTTTCTTCGATCTGCGGCCTGACGATCGCCTTCGTCGCGCTGCAGATGGTCATCGGGCGGCGGCACCTGTGGCTGCCAGGGGCCGTGACGCGCAAGACGATCCGCGGGGCGCGTGCCCGCACCGCGATCGGACGGCTCGGCGGGCTGGCGCGCTGGCTCGACCGCCATGCCACCGGCCGCGGCTCCTGGGCGATGCGCAAGCCGATCCGCAAGGCCTGCGAGGTGGCCTGCCTCGGATGCGGCCTGGCGATGCCCGTTCTGGAGATCGTGCCGTTCTCCTCCTCGGTGCTCGGCCTGTCGGTCCTGCTCTTCGCGGTGGCGATGCTGGCGCGCGACGCGCTGTTCATGTCGATGGGGGCGCTCCTGATGGTCACCGCGCTGTCGCTGCCTTTCTATGCGCTCAACGCCGTGGCGGCCGCCGCGCTCTGACCGGACGCGCCCGGGGCCAGGGTCGGACCGTCCCGCCACGCGGATGCGAGGCGGCGGGGCCGGACCGCTGACCGGCTCGATCCCGCAGTCCGATAAGGTCACGCGCCGGAGAGGCCGGACATCGCGCGTGCGTCCCGGAGGAGGCAGGCGGCGGCAGGCCGGCGAATTCCCGTCGTTTCCGGTGCCGAGGGGCACGCAGTCTCTCGGCGATGCCGCGAGGCTGGCCCGTGCCGGGCGGTTTCCGGCGCCGCTCCGCTCGAGCGTCCCTGCCTGTCTTGCCGAGGCTTTTCCGGCCACCGCTCCGCCGCTGCAGTCGGCAGGTCAGGATTCAGGCCTGCCGCCGACTCTGTTCCATGCGCATGGATGCCGGTCCGATGCATGAGGACTGCAGCGGCCAGAGGGACCACGCGCCCGTCGACGGCGCCAAGCCCGCGTGCCAAGCCGGGAGTGCGGCCTGCCCGATGGGCGGAGCCGGGTCCGCGGCAAGCGGGACCTCGCCAGAGGCACTGCGCATGGAGCTGCAGGCACGGTGGAGCCGAATTCGGATCCGTGTGCCGACGGGAGGGGCGCAGCGCCTCTGGCCGGAGGCCATCGGAAGGGCCGTCCTGCCCCGCCCGCTGCCCCGTGCATCGGCATCATGGCCGGGACACCGGGCCAAGGTCCCGGCTTTCCGGATGCGACGATGCCGGCGTTCCGGGCGCCCGCGTGGGGCTGGGTGTGCCTGTTCGCGAAGGGATCCGCTTTCCGCCGGTCAGCCAGGGGGCGGTGCATCCCGGAACGCCGCATCCTCAAGGACGATCTGGCCGTGCCCGCGCAGGCTGCGGCTGGCCGGTCTCCGGCCGCCGCGGTCAGGGCAGGCGGTGCGGCGCAGCTTGCGACGGCAGGCCTCCGTCTGCCTTCCCGGCGTCCGGAACGGGGTTGTCCGCCGCCCTGCCGGGCCATGCAGCAGGACAGGGGCGGATTGCGCAGGCAGAGGCCCGCAAACGGAAAACCGCCCCGGATGCGGGCGGCATCCGGGGCGGGTCGATGTCTGTCCTCTGCGGCCCGCTGGCTGGCGGATCACTCGGGCTGGTTCAGCGCCGAGAGGCCCGTGAGCAGGTCGATCGCGTAGGAGAGCTGGAAGTCCTGGCCGCGCAGATGGGCGGCGGCAAGCGCGGCCTCCTGCTCTTCCTGGATCTGCTTCTGCTCGTCCTCGGTCAGGCTGTCATTGTCGAGGCTGCCGCGCAGGTCGGCCTCGGTCCGGGTGCGGATGGTGGCTTCATCCTCCTCGGTGACCTCCTCGGCCGGCTGCTGCTCCACGACGATGTCGGGGGACACGCCGAGCGCCTGGATCGAGCGGCCCGAAGGCGTGTAGTAGCGCGCGGTGGTCAGGCGCATCGCGCCGCCGCCGGGCACCGGCATCACGGTCTGGACCGAGCCCTTGCCGAAGCTCTTGGTGCCGACGACCACCGCGCGGCGGTGGTCCTGCAGCGCGCCCGCGACGATTTCCGACGCCGAGGCGGAGCCGCCGTTGATCAGCACGACCAGCGGCTTGCCGTCGGCCAGGTCGCCCTCGGTCGCGTTGTAGCGGTCGCCGTCGGCCGGGTTGCGGCCGCGGGTCGAGACGATCTCGCCCTTGTCGAGGAACGCGTCCGAGACCTTGATCGCCTGGGTCAGCAGGCCGCCCGGGTTGTTGCGCAGGTCGAGCACGAAGCCCTGGACGTTCTCGATGCCGCCGAGCTCCTCGACCGCCTCGTTCAGCCCTTCCTCCATGTTGGGATAGGTCTGGTCGTTGAAGGTGGTGACGCGCAGGACGACGGTGTTGCCCTCGGTGCGCACGCGCGCGGCGGTCAGCTTGATCGTGTCGCGGGTGATGGTGACGTCGAAGGGTTCGTCGGTGCCCTCGCGCACGACCGTCACGGTGATGTCCGAGCCGACCGGGCCGCGCATCAGCTCGACAGCTTCGTCCAGCGTCAGGCCGAGGATGCTCTCGCCGTCGACATGGGTGATGAAGTCGCCCGCCTCGATCCCGGCCTCGTCGGCCGGGGTGCCGTCCATCGGCGAGACGACCTTGACGAAGCCGTCTTCCTGGGTGACCTCGATGCCGAGCCCGCCGAATTCGCCGCGGGTCTGGACGCGCATGTCCTCGGCATCGTTCGGGGCGAGATAGCTGGAATGCGGGTCGAGCGAGGTGAGCATGCCGTTGATCGCCGCCTCGATCAGCTTGCCGTCATCCACCTCTTCGACATACTGGCCGCGGATGCGTTCGAAGATGTCGCCGAACAGGTCGAGCTGCTGGTAGACCGACATCGAGTCCGACTGTTCCTGGGCCAGCACGGGGCGGGCGATCTCGGCGGTCAGCACGGCGCCAGCCACGGTTCCGGCCAGGGCGGCCATCACGAAGGATCTCATTGCGGTCTCTTGTCCTCTTCCGCCGCGAACCACAGGGCGGGGTTCACGGGCCTGTTGGCATCTCTGGTTTCCATATAAAGCGTGTCTCCCGGCAGGTCGCCAGTTGTAAACGGGGCAGGCGTCACATTTCCGTGGATTTCCGCCCCGGCGGCGGAGACTTGCGCAGCTTCGGGCAGGAAGCCCAGCGGCAGGCCCGGAGCGACCGGATCGCCCGAACGCACCAGCAGGCGCCCGAGTCCGGTCAGCGACAGGGTGCGTCCCGGCGCCAGCTCGATCACCAGCACAAGCCGGTGGCCGCGCAGCGGGCCGGCATAGAGCACATGGCCCGCGGCGGGGGCCGAGACCAGCGTTCCGGGGCGGCGCGGCCGCGAGGTGCCGGAGCTGCAGCTGGTCACGGTGTTGCCCGCCGCGCCCGAGGACGTCGCCTTCAACAGCGATCACGGGTTGGGGATGCGCCATGCCGAGGCGCTCCAGGTGCGCTGCCTGAAGACCGTCGCCAAGGCCTTCGGCCGCCGCTTCTACGCGATCTGCCCGGTGCAGCCGCGCTCCGCCGCCGCCGACCCCGATGGCGAGCGCGATACCGTGGAGGGCGCGCCGCAGGTCTATGTCCATGCCAAGGTCTCGGTCTTCGACGAGACGGCGGCGATCGTGTCCTCGGCCAACCTCAACGGACGCTCGCTGCGCTGGGATACCGAGGCGGGGGTGGCGCTGAAGCGGCCCGGCGAAGTGCAGGAGCTGCGCGACCGCTGCATGCGCCATTGGATCGGCGGTGCCTTCGACGTCCATGGCGAGGCCTTCCGCTGGCGCGCCGATGCCTGGCGGGCGCGGGCCCGCGCCAATGCCGCGCGCGCCCCCGCAGAGCGCAAGGGCTTCGCCATGCCCTATCCTTGGGCGCAAGCTGACGATTTCGCGGTGGAACTGCCCGGCTTTCCGGACGAGGCTGTCTGAGCGGGGCGCGCGAAACGCGCGTCCCCCTTTCTGGGTTCCCTTCAAAAAACGATTTATTTCAACACTCTATGCGGGAACTTTCCGGTCTCCTGCCCGGTTTACTCCCCGATCGCAAGACGACGATCGGGAAATCTGGGAGAGAGAGATGACCAAGTTCACCGTCGCTTCGACCGCACTCGCACTTGTTCTGGCCGCACCGCTTTCGGCACAGACCGCCGACGAGATGAGCGGTTTCGCCTACAATCCGACCGGCGAGGAAGTCCGCGCCTCCAACTTCATCGGCGCCCGCGTCTATACGCCGGAAGCCGCCGACGAAGCGGATGCTGCCGCGGAGATGCCGGTTGACGGCACCGGCACCGAAGACCGGGCGGCCGACCAGGTCGCGGCCGAGGTCGGCACCCCCGCCGATCCGCGCGAGAACTATGACGATGTCGGCGAGATCGGCGATGTCCTGATGAGCCGCGACGGCGAGATCGAGGCGATCCTCGTCGATGTCGGCGGCTTCCTCGGCATCGGCGAGAAGCAGGTCGCCATCTCGATGGACAAGCTGCAGTTCATGCCGGGCGGCGAGGAGGCGGATGACTGGTTCGTGGTCTTCGAGTCGAGCCGCGAGACGCTGGAGAACGCGCCGGTCTACGAGGACCCCGAGCTGCGCGCAGGCCTGGACGCGGCCGATGCCAATGTCGCGGCCGTGCCCGAGGCCGCGGACGGCACCACCGCCGTCGTGCCGGAAAGCCGCGACCTGAGCGAGACCGAGGCCGCCGAATGGACCGAGGAGAAGGCCGCCCAGGGCGAAGCTGCCCTCGATGAGGCGGGCGACAAGACCGCCGCCGCGATGGAAAGCGCCGAGCAGGGCCTCGAGAACGCCGCCGAGGCGACGGGCGAGGCTGCGCAGGATGCCGGCAATGCCGTGGCCGGTGCGGTCGCTGCCGCCGGCGAGGAAATGCAGGAGGCCGGCCAGAACATGGCCGCGGCCACGGATCCGCAAGAGGGCTATGTCACCGCCGATGTCGGCGACGTGACCACCGATCAGCTGACCGGCGCGCGGGTCTATGACCTGAACGACAAGCGCATCGGCGAGGTGCACGAGGTGTCGATGAGCACCGACGGCCAGGTCGACAAGGCGATCGTCGATGTCGGCGGCTTCCTCGGCCTCGGCGAGAAGCGGGTCGAGCTGGGCTTCGACAAGATGAACATCGAAAAGCTCGAGGGCGGCGACGAGCTGCGCATCCAGGTCAACGCGACCAAGGACGAGCTGATGGAAATGCCCGAATACGAGGGGTAATCCCCTCGCCCCTTGGGGCGGTCCTGCCGGGGCCGCCCTGCTTTCTGTCCGGTTCGAGGCGAGAATGACCCAGCGCCAGCCTTCCTTCCGCCTTTGCGTCCCCGCGGTCCGGCCGGTCCGTGCTATCATCGGGCGCCGCGGCATCGCCGCGCGCCGCAGGACAAGGTGAGAGAGCAGATGGACCGGGACCCGCAAGACGAAACGACGCTGATCGGCACGCTGATCCGGCAGGGGACGAACATCCTGCGCGGCGAGGTCGATCTGGTAAAGGCCGAGATCGAACGCGCGCTGCGCCATGTGGTGATTGCCGTGGTGCTGGCGGTCTTCGCAGCCGTCCTGGGCCTGACGGCGATGAATTTCGCGGCGAGCGCCGCGGTGCAGGTCCTGGTTGAGCGCGGCTGGGAGCCGGCCGATGCCACCGCCGCCGTGGCGGGCGGACTGGGCGCGACGGCGCTGGCCTGCCTGGTTGCCGGGGCGCTGCTGCTGCGCTCGATCGGCTTCAAATCGGGACGGGTCCGGCGGCCGGGCCGCCGCTGATCCGCAATTCAAGGAGGACTGACCATGGCCAAGGGACTGAGCCCCGAAGATCTGGAACGCGAAATCAGGAAGCAGCGCGAGGCTCTCGCCGACACGCTGGACCAGCTGTCCGAGAAGCTCGGCAAGGGCAATCTCTGGGCGGAGGCTGCGACTCTGGCCTCGCAATACGGCAAGGATGCCGGCAGCTATGCCTTCCGCGCCGCCCGTGCCAACCCCGGCAAGGCGGCGGCGATCGGCGCCGGCGCGGCGCTGGCGATCTGGGGCGTGTCGAAGATGATGGCGAAGCCCGAGCCCGAGACCCGGTTCTCGCGCTTCCGCCACCGCGCCGAGGATGCGCTGGGGACCGCCGAGAAGGACACCGAAGCCCTGGTCAAGGTGCTGAAGGCGCGGCTCGAGGCGCTGGAATTCCAGCGTGATGCGGAGGAGCGCCGCAAGGCAGAGCTCCGCCGCGAACGCATGGGCGCGCTGCGCGGCCCGCTGCTCTATGGCCTCGGCGCGCTGGCCGTCGGTGCCGCCGCCAAGGCGCTGCGCGGCAAGGAGGGCACTGGCGGAGAGCGGATGGACGACCTCGCCGAGGATTTCGCCAAGGCGATGGACGAGATGGGCGAAAAGATGCCCGAAAGCGCCGAGGAGGTGCTGCGTCCGAACGGGCGCCACTGATGGACATCGCGATCGGCGACCGCGTGACCTGGTCCTGGGGCCAGGGCACGGGGGCCGGCCAGGTGCTGCAGCGCTTCACCGAGGACGTGACCCGCGAGATCAAGGGCACCGAGGTCAGGCGCCGCGCCACCGAGGAGGAGCCCGCGTTCCTCATCGAGCAGGAAGACGGCGACCGCGTGCTGAAATCGGCAAGCGAACTGGACCGCGGCTGAGGCCGCGGCCATGAAGAAAGGAATTTTGACATGCTGGACGTGTCGGGCCTCGGCGCCCTGATCCTCCTGGTCCTCGACGTCTGGGCCATCGTTTCCGTGCTGCAATCCCCTGCGACCACCGGCAAGAAGGTGCTCTGGGTGCTGTTTATCCTGCTTCTTCCGCTGATCGGCTTTCTGGTCTGGCTCTTCGCCGGGCCCCGCGGCAACCGGGGCGCCGTCTGAGATGCGCCTGGTGCCGCATTACCCGCGCCAGGTGTGGACGGCGGCGCTGAAGGGCGCCTTCGGCCAGCTCGACGAGAAGAACCTGACGCTGATCGCTGCCGGGGTCGCCTTCTACAGCCTGCTGTCGCTGTTTCCGGCGATCACCGCGCTGGTCTCGGTCTGGGGCGTCTTCGCCGATCCCGTGGAAATCGAGTCGCAGCTCACGCTGCTGTCGCAGCTGGCACCGCAGACCGCCTACGAGCTGATCGCTGGCCAGGTCGCGGCGCTGGTCAATGCGCCGCCTTCGGCGCTGAGCTGGGCGGGCGCGGCCTCGCTGGTTCTGGCGCTCTGGTCGGCACGCGCCGGGGTCGGGGCGATGACCCGCGGGCTGAACGCGGTCTATGGCGAGAAGAACCGCAGCGGCCTGGGCGAGATCGCGGTCTCGCTGGCGCTGACCGTGCTGCTGCTGCTGCTGACCGCCGCGGTTCTGGCGCTGCTCGTGGTGCTGCCGGTGGTGCTGGCCTTCATCCCGATCGGCTTCCTGGCCGAGCTGCTGGTGCGGTCCGCGAAATGGGCGGTGGCGATCGGGCTGATCGTGCTGTCGCTCGGGATCGTCTACCGGATCGCGCCGAACCGGCGCGCCGCCCGCGTGCCCTGGCTGAGCCCCGGCGCGCTCCTGGCCACGGGGGTCTGGGCGGTCGCGTCGCTCGGCTTCACCGTCTATCTCGAGCGCTTCGCCTCCTATAACGAGGTCTACGGCTCGCTCGGCGCGGTGATCGCGCTGCTGATGTGGTTCTTCATCTCCGCGCTCGTCGTCCTTCTGGGCGCGGCGGTGAATGCCGAGCTGGAGCGGCACACCAAGGTCGACAGCACCGTGGGCCGGCCCCGCCCGATCGGAGAGCGCGGCGCGGAAGCGGCCGATACGTATCTGCCGGTGGAGTGACCGGCGGCGCGGCCTCCGGGCCGCGTCAACCATTTTGCCCGGAATCATTCGGCAGCATTTTAAGTGTCTGGTATTCAATTTGATGACGAATATGTCTCAATTGCGACAACCGACGGAAAGCCGCCGATGCCGAGTCCCCCGACCTTCCAGCGCACGCAGAATGTCCATCTGCCGCTCTATCACCACGGCATCTACACGCCGGCGGTATCGGCGGTGATGCGCGAGCTGATGGGGCAGGTATCCGCACAGGGGCCGATCGCGGTCGGCACCAGCGCCACCGTGGAGCTGCGTCCGGGCAGCGCCTCGGTGGAGTTCGGCAGCGACCTGATCGCCTGGTATCTCGATGCCGATCCGGCGGCGCCGTCGCGGCTGCACGTGGTCTGCACGCCGGTCATGGAGGCGCCGCTGCCGATGCGGCGCGCGGCGGGGGGCGCGGGCTTTGCGGTCCCGCGCGATCACGGGATCGCCGGGGCGCAGGGCCTCCACCGCCCGGGGGCGCCGAGGATCGGCGTGCCGCGGCTGGCGCAGGGAATGCGCAGCGCCCACGTCTGGCTGCTGGCTTGGCCGGGGGTGGCACCCATCAACGTGACCGTCTCGCCGCAAGAGAAGCCGGGAACGGCATTGCTCCGATCCGTCATCGCCGACGGTCACATCATTGCCGACCAGCGGGTCGCCGCCCGCGATGCGCAGCGCCGAGACGTCGAGATCGGTCAGCGTGTCGCTGCCGTCTGCGGGCTGACCACGAAAATGTCGGCCTCCGCGCCGCCGGTGATCCGGTCGCCGCCCGACCTGCCGCCCAGAACGTCGCCGCCCGGTCCGCCGGTGATCGTGCCCCGGCCTGCGCCGCTCCGGACCGTGACGCCCGAGGTGGTGGCGCCGGAGCCGATGACATCGGCATTGGCAGAGCCGGCGATTCCTTCGAAGCCGGTGACCCCGGCGCTCTGGCCAGTCCTTTCATTTGGGGCCGTGCCCGCGCCGTCGCCGCAGAAGAGGATGTCGAAGCCGCCGGTGCCTGCGCCGCTGCCCGAGAGCGACAGCACGTCATGGCCGTCGCTGCCCGCGGCCGTGTCGCTTCCGGGGACGCCGTCCGGAAACACCGTGCTGTCGCGGCTTCCGGCGTCGATCAGGTCATTGCCGCCTTCGCTATGGAACGGGTCGTCGCCCGCGCCGCCGAAGATCATGTCTTGGCCGCCGCCCCGGAGGGTCACGTTCAGCGCCGAGGCGGACGCGTCGAACGTGCCGGCGAAACTGGTGCCGCCTGGCTCGTCGCGTAAGTCGGGAAGCACACTGTGCCGGCATCCCAGCTCGAGGTGCCGCCGAAGGCATGGGTATGTCGTTCTCGTCGACGATCTGGAAGACGTCCGAGCCGGTCCCGCCATGGCGATAGCTTGCCCCGTCGCCGCCGCTGAGCGCATCGTTGCCGTTGCTGCCGTGGATCCAGTCGTCGCCCTCCTCGAGATCCGCGGTGCTGCCGCCGAAGCTGACCGTGTCGTTGCCCGGCCCGGTGCGAAGCTCGCCGGCATGGGCGCCGCCGGACACCGCACTGGCAGCGGACTGCTCGTTGCCGGTCGAGGCGGGCGAGCCGCGGAACGGCCCCGAGCTCGTCCCGGTATGGGAGGCGATGCAGCAGGTGGTCCCGGCTCGATCGGCGCTCGGCGACATCGGCCACCAGATTGCCGTTCACGATCGCCTCGCAGAAATTGGTCGTCGTCCCGGCGCCGTCGGTGCTCCCCCGTGCCGGCCCAGCCGCCCCGTGCCGGGGGTGACGGTGTTGCCTTTGACGTTCTTGATCGCCGAGGTCTGGCTGGGATCGGTCTGGGTGCATGGCGAGCCGCCGGTCATGGCGATGTTGTTCCAGGACTGGGCGGTCACCGTGGTGGTCGTGGTTGTCATGGACATGTTCCCGTTCGGCGTCGCGCCGGGCGGAGGGCCATGAATGATCCAGTGATCCATTAACGTGTTGTTTTAACTGGGATGTGGCAGTTTCCGGCGGGCGGCACATCGCGATGAAATGGCCAGAATTGGCAAGAATGATTGACCAGACATGGAAAATGAGTCTAACCCTGCCGACAGGAACTGGACAGGAGCCCTGCGGGGCGGGAGGAGCCCATGCGTCTGAGCGATTGCCACAACTTCCACGATTTCCGGCGCCTGGCGAAGCAGCGCCTGCCGGGGCCGATCTTCAACTACATCGACGGCGCGGCGGATGACGAAGTCACCTACCGCCGGAACTCGGAAAGCTTCGAAGCCTGCGACCTGGTGCCGTCGGTGCTGACCGGGGTGAAGGATATCGACCTGTCGGTGACGGTGATGGGGCAGAAGCTGGCGCTGCCGATCTACTGCTCGCCGACCGCGCTGCAGCGGCTGTTCCACCATGACGGCGAGCGCGCGGTGGCGGCGGCGGCCTCGAAATTCGGCACGATGTTCGGGGTGTCGTCGCTGGGGACCACCAGCATGGCCGAACTGCGCAAGCAGTACGACACGCCGCAATGCTACCAGTTCTACTTCCACAAGGACCGCGGCCTGAACAAGGCGATGATGCAGACCGCCAAGGAGTCGGGCATCGACGTGATGATGCTGACGGTCGATTCGATCACCGGCGGCAACCGCGAGCGCGACCTGCGCACCGGCTTCTCGATTCCGTTCCGCCTGACGCTGGGGGGCATGGCGCAATTCGCGATGAAGCCGGCCTGGGGGATCAACTACGTCACCCACGAGAAATTCAGCCTACCGCAGCTCGACGCGCATATCGACATGGGCGGCGGCGCGCTGTCGATCGGCCGCTATTTCACCGAGATGCTCGATCCCTCGATGGACTGGGACGACGTCGCCGAAATGGTGCGCGACTGGGACGGGCAGTTCTGCCTCAAGGGCATCATGTCGGTCGAAGACGCCAAGCGCGCGGTGGAGATCGGCTGCACCGGCATCATCCTGTCGAACCATGGCGGCCGCCAGCTCGACGGGTCGCGCGCGCCCTTCGACCAGCTGAAGGAAATCGTCGATGCCGTCGGGGACCGCATCGACGTCATCATGGACTCGGGGATTCAGCGCGGTACACATGTGCTGAAAGCGCTGAGCCTCGGCGCCAAGGCGGTCGGCGGCGGCCGGTTCTACCTCTATCCGCTCGCGGCCGCGGGCCAGCCGGGGGTCGAACGCGCGCTGACGCTGATGAAGGCCGAGCTCGAGCGCGGCATGCGGCTGATGGGCGCCCGCTCGGTGGGCGAGCTGAACCCGGGGAACCTGCGGTTTCGCTGAGGCTGCGGCGACAGGACCGGCCGGGGGGAGGGGAGGCCCCCCGTGCCGGGATCGCTGCCCGTTCGCCGGGCAGCGATCCGCTATTCCGCCCGGCGGCCGGGAACACTCTGGCCAAGTGCTGCCCCCGGGAGCCTTGCCGCGGATGCCCCGCTAGCGGAGCGCGCCGGAGCGGTTGCCGGGAAATGCAGCACGCCGCAGCGTTCGCCGGATGCTTGCAGGCGACATCGAGTGTCCGGAGTTTCCGTTTGCACACAGGCTGATAGGCCCTGCGCTGTGTCGCCGGAGCCGCAGCGCTGCGGCTGTGGCGCGTTTTTCGTTTTGCGAATGTGGAAAACCCGGCTAAGGCCGTGCTGTCCGTCACAGCCAGCAGAGGAGGACGTTTCATGACAGCGATCAAGCGCATGCCGCGTCAGACCACCCTCTGGCTTGCCGTTGGCGGCTGCAAGGGATCGTACCGACAGGCATAACCTGCCTGATCCGGCCCCGGCCCCTCGTTTCTCCGATCAGCATCAAGACCACCCAACCGGCGCGTTCCGCCCGGTCCGGCGATCCTGCGGCTGATCTTTCCACAACCAAAGCAACCGAAAGGAAAGGCCCGCATTCCGTGGCGACACGGGCGGGACTCCGCAATGACCATGATCAAGCAAGACGTTTTCGGCGCGCCTGCGCCGCTTCCCGTGTCCATCGACGCACTCATCGCCGAGCACGGCTCGTGGCGCTTCGTGTTCGCCGCGATCGCCGGGCTGGTCCGCGCCCCGATGATCCGGCGCGACATCGCCGATTTGCCCGCGCATCTGCGGCGGGACATCGGACTGCCGGAAGACCGCGACCGGCCCCGGATCCGGGAGCATATGTGGTGACACCCTGCGGGCCGGCTTCCGGGCCGGCCCGCATCTCCCCGGACTGCGCAAGCCGCCGCCGGTCCCGGGCCGACTGCGCGCAAGGCGGGGCATGAAATGAAGCGGCGCACTGGCCGCATCTCCATCCCGGCAATTGTCGGCGAGAAGCAGATCCGGGGCGTTTCGCGGAGACAGGCGGTCCCGGGCGCGGCGCCGGCAGGGCCTTCGGGATGGCATGGCGGCGGGTATTGCGCTCCAGTTGCGCAACCATGCCATGGTTTTGAAATTAATGCGTTATTTCATGGAATTCGGCCATGTCAGCGGCTTGCGGAGTTTCGGCGCGGCAGCGCAATTTCCAGTTCTGTGAAGATCATCCAAGGGCGTTCTGAACCGCCGCGGGTCTGTCGGAGGCTTTGACTCGGGCTCCGCCGCCGCAGGCTCCGCCGGCCTGCGGCGGGCGCCGGCCAGCCGCATCACGAAGACGAAGAAGACCGGCGCAAAGAGCACGCCCAGCACCGTCGCCGAGATCATGCCGCCGACCACGTTGATGCCGATCGCGTTCTGGCTCGCCGCCGAGGGGCCCGTGGCCACCGCCATCGGCACCACGCCCATGGTGAAGGCCAGCGAGGTCATCAGGATCGGGCGGAAGCGCAGCCGGCAGGCCTCGGCCGTGGCCTCGATCAGGCCCTGCCCCTGCTCCATCAGGTCCTTGGCGACCTCGACGATCAGGATGGCGTTCTTGGCCGAGAGCCCGACGATGGTGATCAGCCCGACGGTGAAGAACACGTCATTCGCCAGCCCGGCCCAGCTTGCCGCGGCCACCGCGCCGATGGCGCCCATCGGCACGATCAGCATCACCGCGAAGGGGATCGACCAGCTGCCGTAGAGCCCGGCGAGGCAGAGGAAGACGAAGAGCACCGACAGCCCGATCAGGATCGGTGCCTGGCTGCCGCTCTCGACCTCCTGCAGCGACTGGCCGGTCCATTCATAGGCGAAGCCTGCAGGCAGACCGGCGGCGATGCGCTCCATCTCGGCCAGCGCCTCGCCCGAGGAATGCCCGGGCGCCGCCTCGCCGTTGATCCGGATCGCGGGATAGCCGTTATAGCCGACGATCTGCGCCGGGCCGTAGCCCCATTCGGCACTGGCGAAGGAGGACAGCGGCACCATGCCCCCCTGCACGTTGCGCACGTTGAGCTTCATCACCTCGGCCAGGCTCGCCCGCGCCGCCGGTTCCGCCTGGACGATGACGCTCTGCATCTTGCCGTCATTGGGGAAGTCGTTGACATAGCCCGAGCCGAGCGCGACCGAGATCGTGCGGTTGATCTCGCCGAAGGTGACGCCGAAGGCATTGGCCTTCTCGCGGTCGACCCGCAGGTTCAGCTGCGGCCCCGGCTCCAGCCCCTCGATGTACATCTGGCCGAGCACCGGGCTTTCGGCGCCCGCCGCCATGATCTGCCCGGCGGCCTCCTGGAGCGCGGCATTGCCTTGTCCCGCGCGGTCCTGCAGCCGGAAGGCGAAGCCCGCTCCGGTGCCGAGCCCGGCAATGGGGGGCGGCGAGATCGCGAAGGCGAAGGCGTCGCGGATCGAGAACAGCTGTCCCGAAAGGCGCCCGGCCATCGCGCCCGCCGCCAGATCGGGGCTCTCGCGCTCGGACCAGTCCTCGAGCGTCACGAAGCTGATCGCCGCATTCGGCCCCTGCCCAGAGAAGGAGAAGCCTTGGATCGTCACCATGTCGGCCACGCCGGGGCTGCCGAGCGCGAAGCCTTCGGCCTGCTTGGTCACCTCGCGCATGCGGAACGACGTGGCTTCGGGCGGACCCTGAAGGCTGGCGATCAGATAGCCCTGGTCCTCCTGCGGCAGGAAGGCCGGCGGCAGGCGCAGATAGGCCCAGCCGAGCCCCGCGACCAGCGCCAGATAGATCAGCATCATCCGCCCGGCACGCCGCACCAGTCCGGAGACCAGCCCCGAATAGCCGCGCGAGGCCCGGTCGAAATTGCGGTTGAACCAGCCGGCCGGGCCGGATTTCGCATGGCCATGGCCCTTTTCCACGGGCTTGAGGAAGCTCGCGCAGAGCGCGGGGGTCAGCGACAGGGCGAGGAAGGCCGAGAAGGCGATCGACACCACCATGGTCAGCGAGAACTGCTGGTAGATGATCCCGACCGAGCCGGGGAAGAACGCGAGCGGCACGAAGACCGCCATCAGCGCCAGGGTGATGCCGACGATGGCGCCCGAGATCTGGTCCATCGCCTTCTTTGCGGCGGCCTTCGGCGACAGGCCCTCCTCGGACATGATCCGCTCGACATTCTCCACCACCACGATGGCGTCGTCGACCAGGATGCCGATGGCGAGGATCATCGCGAACATGGTCAGCACGTTGATCGAGAAGCCCGCGAAGAGCATCACCGCCAGCGTGCCGGCCAGCGCGATCGGCACCACCAGCATCGGGATCAGCGTGTAGCGGAAACTCTGCAGGAAGATCAGCATCACCACGAAGACCAGCGCCACGGCTTCCAGCAGCGTGTGCAGCACCTTCTCGATCGAGGCCGAGACGAAGGGCGTGGTGTCATAGGGGATCGAATGGCTGACGCCTTCGGGGAAGGTCTCCGACAGCCGGTCGAGCAGCGCGCGCACCCCTTCGGCGGTTTCCAGCGCATTGCCGGTCGGCGAGAGCTGGACGCCGATCTGCGCCGCCTCCTGGCCGTTCAGGTAGGAGCGGAAGGAATAGTATTCGGCGTCGATCTCGATCCGCGCCACGTCGCTGAGCCGCACCAGCGCGCCGTCGTCGCGGGCGCGCAGCACGATCCGGCCGAATTCCTCCGGCGTGCGGAGCTGCCCGGTGACGAGCAGCGTCGCCTGCACCTGCTGGCCTGCGGGCGCCGGATCCGTGCCGACCGAGCCGGCCGAGACCTGCGCGTTCTGCTCGGCGATGGCGGCGGTGATGTCGGTGACCGACAGGTCGAGCCCGACCAGCCTGGCCGGGTCGATCCAGACCCGCATGGCGCGCTCGGCCGAGAACAGCTGCGCCTTGCCGACGCCCGGCACGCGGCGGATCTCGTTCATCAGGTTGCGGGTCGCGAAATCGGCGAGCGCGACCGTGTCGAGCCCGGTTTCCGGCGCCGCCGAGAGCGACACGAACAACAGGTAGCTGCTGCCGGCCTCCTCGACCAGCAGGCCTTCCTGCTGGACCTGCGGCGGCAGCGAGGATTCCACCCGCCTCAGCCGGTTCTGCGTGTCGACCACCGCCTGCGATATCGGCGTGCCCGAGGCGAAGGTGACGGTGATGGTGACCGAGCCGGTCGTGTCGGAGGTCGACTCGAAATAAAGGAGCCCGGCGATGCCGTTCAGCTCCTCCTCGATCGGCTGGGTGACCTGCCGGTAGAGATCCTCGGGCGACGCCCCGGCGAAGCGGGTGGAGATCGTCACCTGCGGCGGCGCGACATCCGGATATTGCGCGACCGGCAGCTGCGGCAGCGACAGCAGCCCGGCGATGGTGATGAAGATCGCGAAGACCCAGGCCAGGACCGGGTTGTCGATGAAGAACCGTGCCATGATGCGCTCACTCCGCCGGAGCCTGGGCGCCGAGGCGCAGGATGCAGGCCTCGGGCGGCCCCTTGTCGCCGGCGGGATCGCTCCAGCAGACCGGGGCGACCGGCGCGCCGGGGCCGATCTTCTGGAAACCGTCGACGATCACCATGTCGCCCGGCGCCAGCCCCTCCTCGACGGTCACGCGGTTCTCCGCGACGGGGCCGGGGGTGACCGGGCGCGGCTCCGCCACGCACTCGCCATTGACCAGCATCACCTGCACCTTGCCGGAGGCATCGCGGCGCAGCGCCTGTTCCGGCAGCCGGATCGCGTCCTCGCGCACCGCCTGCTCGACCGAGACGCGGACATACATGCCGGGCAGCAGCGTGCCGTCGGGGTTCGGGAAGGCGGCGCGCAGCGTGACCTGGCCGCTGGAGCGTTCGACCGCCGCCTCGGAGAACATCAGCTGGCCGCGATGCGGATAGAGCGCGCCGTCATCGAGCCGGAGCGACACCTCCGCCGCGCCGGGCGCGACCTCGTTCAGCTGGCCGGAGGCCAGCGCGCGGCGCAGCTCCAGAAGCTCGGAAACCGGCTGCTGCATGTCGGCATAGACCGTGTCGAGCTGCTGGATCGTGGTCAGCACCTCGCCCTGGGCGGCGACCAGCGCGCCCTCGGTGACCAGCGCCCTCCCGGTCCGCCCGGAAATCGGCGCGCGGATCTCGGCATAGCCGAGCTGGACCTCGGCGGCGCGCAGGTTGGCGCGGGCCCGGGCGCGGATTGGAACGCAGCGCCGGATCGGGATGGTAGGCGGTGGTGTTGCGGATGCCTCGCAGGCGCCCCTGCCCCGCCGCGATCAGCGCGTCGAGCACCGGGGCCGCGCCGCGGCCGAGCTGCAGGTCGGCGAAGCCGACAATGCCCGCCGGATGGTGCGGCCTGTCCTTGCCCCAAGCGAGGATGGTGTCCACCTCGCCCAGCGGCTTCATCTCTTCCGGGCCGTCCTCGCGGTAGCCGGTGCGGCACTGGACATAGAGGCTGGCACGGATGTCATGGCCGGAGGCGGCATCGGCGGCGAGCTCGGCGCAGCCATAGAGCCCCTCGGGCCGGTCCCAGAGATGGTGGTGCGCGTCAAGCACCGGCTGCCCGGGCAGGAGGATCTCCTCCTGCCCGAGCGCCAGCCAGTCCTCGCGGACCGTCGGATGCGGACTTCCCGCCATCGCTCAGGACGCGTCGGTCTTGCGGGCCTGGAGACGGCGCTTGACCAGCGGGCCGACGACGACGGCCACGGTCAGCGCGACGAGGATCAGGCTCGTGGTGTTGGCGAAGAGCACGCCCCAGTCGCCGCGGCCGATCCTGAGCGCGAGGCGCAGGTTCTCTTCGGCGAAGGCCCCGAGGATCAGGCCCAGCACCACCGGCGGCAGCGGGAACTTCAGCTTGTCCATCACGTAGCCGATCGCGCCGAAGCCGAGCATCAGGTAGACGTCGAACATCCGGCTGTGGATCGAGTAGACGCCGATCAGCATCAGCACGATGATCACCGAGCCGAGCAGCGGCCGCGGCAGGTTCAGCAGCCGCGCGAAGCTGTTGGTCGCCAGCGAACCGCCGAGGAACACGAGCAGGATCGCGCCGAACAGGAACTGCCACATGAAGCCGAAGACGACATCGGGATTGTCGCGGAACAGCATCGGACCCGGCTGCAGGCCGTGGATCAGCAGGCCGCCCAGCATGACCGCGGCGACCGCGGTGCCCGGGATGCCCAGCGTCAGCGCCGGGATCAGCGCCGAGGCGGTGTCGGCGTTGTTGGCGGTCTCGGCCGCCGCGACGCCCTCGGGCTCGCCCTTGCCCCAGGTCTCGGGGGTCTTCGACGCGCGGCGCGCCTCGTTGTAGGACATGAAGGCCGCCATCGAGCCGCCGGCGCCCGGCAGGATGCCGATCCAGATGCCGATCAGCGAGGAGCGGAGCCAGGTCATCCAGAAGCCCGTCATGCGCGGCAGCGCCTTCCAGATCGGCTCGGTGCCGAGCTTGCCGGATTTCTGCTCGGTCTTCAGCGGCGTTTCCAGCAGGTCGATGACCGGCGGCAGCGCGTAGAGGCCGACCAGCAGGATGACGATGTTGACGCCGTCGAGCAGTTCGAGCTTGCCGAAGGTGAAGCGGTCGGTGCCGAGGATCGGATCCGAGCCCACCACCGAGACGAAGACGCCGAAACAGGCGCTGACCAGGCCCTTCACCGGGTTGCCGCCGAGCAGGAAGATGATGCTGCACAGGCCGAAGACCGCGACCCAGAACACCTCGGCCGGGCCGAAGAGCAGCGTCACCTTGGACAGCGGCGGCGCCAGCAGCATCAGCGCGAGCGCCGAGGCAATGCCGCCGATCGAGGAGGACACAACCGCGACCTGGAGCGCGAAGCCCCCCTCGCCCTTCTGGGCCATCGGGTAGCCGTCGAAGCTGGTGGCGACGGCCGCGGGCGTTCCGGGAATGCGCAGCAGCACGGCGGGGATCGCGCCGCCGTACATGGCGCCGTTGTAGATGCCTGCCATCAGGCCGAGCGCGACGAGCGGCTCGAGGCCGAAGGTGAACGGCACGAGGACCGAGATCGCCATGGTGGCGCTCAGCCCCGGCATGGCGCCGACGACGATGCCGGCGATCACGCCTATGACGATCGCGGCGAGATTGGCCAGCCCGAGAACGTCGGGCAAGGAGTGGAGAAGATCGGAATACATGCGGGCCTCACAGGGTCCAGAGCCGGCCGGCAGGGAAGCTCTGCGACATGGCCAGGCTGAAGATGACGAAGATCGCGCCCACGGTGATGGCGGTGGCCAGCGCCAGGCCGGCCGGATTGCGGAAGCCGAAGATCCAGGCGACCAGCGGGACCGAGACGATCGTGCTGGGATAGAAGCCGACGAAATCGACGGCGACCGCATAGGCGACAACCAGAAGGAACGCGCCCGCGACCCGTTTCGGCGAATGGGTCACCTGTTCGGCCGCTTCGCCCTTCGAAGCCTTGCGCTGGTCGGAGATCAGCAGCGCCAGCGCCAGCACGATCAGCGCGATCAGCATGGTGGCCGGCAGCAGCGCGGACATCGGCGGCAGCGCGGCGGCCGGGACAAGAAAGCCGGCCGCAACCACGACGATGCCGGCCGCGGCCAGCGTCTCTGCGCGCAGCAGACGGTCTTTGAGGGGGGTGGACATGGTCACGCTCCTGTTGGTTTTGCCGGACCCGGAGTGGAGGAGGGAGAGGCCTCCGGGTCCGGTTCCCGGCTTACTGCCAGGGAGTCTCTTCCCAGACCTGGGTCGCGGTCTGGAGGATCTCGGCGTTGAGCGCCTGGAAGTCGTCGCCGGTGACGACATCGACCGGGTTCGCCGTGGCGGTCATCGCCGCGAGGAACTCCTCGTCGTCCTTCAGCGCGTCGAAGGCCGCCAGCAGCTCGCCGCGGACGTCATCCGGCAGGCCTGCCGGAGCGACGAAGCCGCGCAGCGCGCCGTTGACCAGCTCGAGCCCCTGCTCCTTGAAGGTCGGCACGTCCGGCGCGAAGCCCGAGCGTTCATCCGTCGCAACGCCGATGATGTTGATCTGGTCCTGGAAGGACGCGACCTCGGAGATGTTGAGGATGCCCATGGCGACATGGCCGCCGAGCAGCGCGGTGCGCGCCGGTGCAGAGCCGCGGAACGGAACGATGGTGTATTCCGAGCCGGTCATGTTCTGCAGCTTGGTCAGCATGAAGTGGTCGTCGCCGCCGAGCGAGGACATGCCCACGGTCACCGCGCCGGGCTCTTCGGCCGCCGCCTCGAGCAGCTTGTCGAGCGTGTCGAGCCCGCTGCGCTTCGAGGTCACGATCACGTTCGGATCGTTCACGACGTTCGCAAGATAGGTGAAGCTGTCGGCGTCGTAGTCGGCTTCGCGGTCGAGCGTGCGCGCCATCATGCCCGGCAGGTTGTAGGTGCCGATGGTGTAGCCGTCGGGATCCGCATGGGCGGTCTCGGTCACGCCGATCTGGCCCGAGGCGCCGGGGACGTTCTTGACGACCAGGCTGGCGCCGTCACCGAGATACTTCTCGAGGAACGGGGCCACGGTGCGGGCCATCACGTCGGTGCCGCCGCCGGCCGAGAAGCCGACGATGACCTCGATGGGTTCCTGCGGATAATCCTGTGCCGCCGCCATGCCGGCGCCCATGAGGGCGCCTGCGAGGGTCACGTTGCGAAGGGTGCTGTACATCTCGTTTCCTCCCGAAGATGTGGATGTCTGGTCACTCGGCCGGGAATTCGGGCTCTGACTCAATTTTGGTGCAGGGCTTTGTCTTCAGCTGATTTGCGCAACAGCGCCCAGATCAATCCGATGATTGTCAGCACCATGGCAGCGAGGAACAGCGCGAGCCCGAAGAGCAGTGCGCCTATCAGTCCGCCGAGCCATCTTGCCTTGCCAAGATCGGGGCAGCGGCGGAAACAGAGCCAGTCGAGCAGCCGGACGTGGTCGTCGTTCAAGGGAATTGCCTTCCTGAAAATGTCCCGGCGACGGTAGCTGGCGGCACGGTGCCGGGCAAGCGGCGCGGAGCTTTGCCCTGCGCCCTGCGTATTTCGCCGCCCCGCCTTGCCATTCCCGCCGCCCGTGCATAGGTTCCGCCCGACTTTGAACCTGCCCCGAGGAGGGACCCCCAGAATGTTCGCAACCCCCGCCTATGCTCAAGCCGCCGCCGGCGGACCGATGGCTGCCATCCAGGGCTTCGTCCCGCTGATCCTGATCTTCGCCATCATGTACTTCCTGCTGATCCGTCCCCAGCAGAAGAAAGTCAAAGAGCACAAGGCGATGATCGAAGCCGTCCGCCGCGGCGACCAGGTCATCACCCAGGGCGGCATCGTCGGCAAGGTGACCAAGGTCAAGGATGACGGCGAAGTCGAAGTCGAGATCGCGCCCGAGGTCCGCATCCGCGTGGTCAAGTCGACCCTCGCGCAGGTGGTCTCCAAGACCGAGCCGGCCGCCTCCTGATGCTCGATTTCCCGGTCTGGAAACGGGTCCTGATCTGGGGCCTGTGCGTGGCGGGGCTGCTCTTTGCAGCCCCGAACCTGTTCTACTCGCGGGTCGAGACCCATAACGACGCGGTCCAGGCCATCGAACGGACCGGGACGGCAACGCCCGAGCTCGAGGCCGAGGCGGGCGGATGGCCCTCCTTCCTCCCCTCGGGCCTCGTCAATCTGGGCCTCGACCTGCGGGGCGGCGCCCATCTGCTGGCCGAGGTCCATGTGACCGATGTCTATGCCGACCGCATGGACAATCTCTGGCCCGAGGTCCGCAACGCGCTCAGGGCCGAGCGCGACGCCATCGGCACGATCCGCCGCCAGGACGGCGCCCCGGACGAGCTGCGCATCCGCGTCAGCCGCCCGGAGAACATCCAGCAGGCCGTGCAGGCGGTGGCCGACCTCTCGTCGCCGATCGTTTCGCTGACCGGCGTCGGCGCGCGCGATTTCGAGGTGACCTCCGAAGGCGCCGACATCGTCGTGCGGCTGTCCGAGGCGGAGATGACCGCTTCCGACGACCGCACCATGCGCCAGTCCCTGGAAATCATCCGCCGCCGCGTCGACGAGGCGGGCACGCGCGAACCGACCATCCAGCGCCAGGGCGAGGACCGCATCCTGATCCAGGTGCCGGGCATCGGCTCGGCGCAGGAGCTGAAGGACCTGATCGGCACCACCGCGCGTCTGACCTTCAACGAGGTGACCGGGCGCACCACCGACGAGCACCAGCCGGTGCAGCCGGGCGAGGCGCTGCTGGCCTCGATGAACGAGCCGGGCACCTTCTATGCCGTCGACACCGCCCCGGTGGTCTCGGGCGAGGACCTCACCGACGCGCAGCCCTCCTTCGACCAGAACGGCCGCCCGGCGGTGAGCTTCCGCTTCAATCCCGGCGGCGCGCGGCGCTTCGGCGACTACACGGCCGAGCATATCGGCGAGCCCTTCGCCATCGTGCTCGACGACGAGGTGATCTCGGCGCCGGTGATCCAGAGCCACATCGCCGGCGGGTCGGGCATCATCACCGGCAATTTCTCGGTCGAGGAGTCGACCCAGCTCGCGGTCCTGCTGCGGGCGGGCGCGCTGCCCGCGGAGATGACCTTCCTCGAGGAACGCACGATCGGCCCGGAACTCGGCGCGGATTCGATCCGGGCGGGCGCGCTGGCCTGCGCGGTCGCCTTTGTCGCCGTGCTGGCCTTCATGCTGGCCTCCTACGGGCTCTTCGGGATCTTCGCCAATATCGCGCTGATCATCAATATCGGCCTGATCTTCGGCCTGCTGAGCCTGATCGGCGCGACGCTGACGCTGCCCGGCATCGCCGGGATCGTGCTGACCATCGGCATGGCGGTCGACGCCAACGTGCTGATCTTCGAGCGGATCAAGGAAGAGCTGAAGACCGCGCGCGGCCCGGCGCGGGCCATTGAGCTTGGCTACGAGAAGGCGCTGTCGGCGATTGCCGATGCCAACATCACCACGCTGATCACCGCGGGGATCCTCTACTTCATGGGCTCCGGCCCGGTGAAGGGCTTCGCCATCACGCTGGGGATCGGCATCATCACCTCGGTCTTCACCGCGATCTACGTGACGCGGCTGATCGTGCTGGCCTGGTTCGCCCGCAAACGCCCGAAGACGCTGGAGGTCTGACATGCGGCTGAGACTCGTTCCCCAGGAAACCAACTGGGACTTCTTCCGCTTCACCAAGGTCTTCTTCGCGTTCTCCGGCGCGGCAATGATCGCCTCGGTCCTGATGTTCTTCGCGATGGGGCTGAATTTCGGCATCGACTTCCGCGGCGGCACCACGATCCGAACGGAAAGCGTCGAGCCCGTCGATGTCGGCGCCTACCGCGACGCGATCGCGCCGCTGGGCCTCGGCGACGTGTCGATCACCGAGGTCTTCGATCCGTCCTTCGATGCCGACCAGCATGTCTCGCAGATCCGCATCGAGGCACAGGGCGAGGGCGACGCGTCGGTGGCGCAGCAGGTCATCGCCGATGTCGAGGCGGCGCTGCAGGGCGTCGATCCGTCGATCACCTTCCCCTCGGTGGAAAGCGTCGGGCCGAAAGTCTCGGGCGAGCTCGTGGTCGAGGCGGTGATCGCGGTCACGCTCGCCATCGCGGCGGTGCTGGTCTATATCTGGCTGCGCTTCGAATGGCAGTTCGCGGCCGGCGCCGTGCTGTCGCTGGTGCATGACGTGACGCTGACCATCGGCATCTTCGCCCTGCTGCAGATCAAGTTCGACCTGGCGATCATCGCGGCGCTGCTGACCATCGTCGGCTATTCGCTGAACGACACGGTGGTGGTGTTCGACCGGGTGCGCGAAAACCTGAAGAAATACAAGAAGCGGCCGCTGAAGGAGGTGCTGAACCTCTCGATCAACGAGACGCTGAGCCGGACCACGATGACCTCCTTCACCACGCTGATCGCGCTCTTCGCGCTGTTTGCGCTCGGCGGCGACGTGATCCGGGGCTTCGTCTTCGCGATGATCTGGGGCATTTTCGTCGGCACCTATTCGTCGATCTACGTCGCTTCGGCGATCCTGCTGAAGCTGGGCGTCAAGCGCGACTGGTCGAAGAAGAACGACGGCAAGGGCGGCACGCAATTCGCCAATATCGACGCCTGATGCGCCGCGGCCCGTGGGCTGCCGCGATCAGGAGTTCAAGGGGCCGCCTCCGGCAAGGGGCGGCCCTTTTGCCTGCCGTCGCCTTGCCGCCAGGCGCGGAAGCCGGCCAGTCCCGCTGCGGCCGTCGCGCGGCTACTGCGGTCGCCAGCTGATTTGTCCAACAACGCCCCTTTCGCCGGGAATACTTTAGCTCCCAGTCCGGGAGCCGGGGGCAAGCTAGTCCGGCCGGGACCGGGTCAGGAGGACAGCTTGCTGCTGACCGGGTGATAGGGCGGCTCGCCCTGGGCCTTGCGCCGCCTCAGCCGGATCTTGCGCGGGCTCTCGGTGATCTTCAGCTGGCCCGACACCGCCAGCACCCAGACCAGCAGCGGCAGCGCGACGATGCCGCCGACCGGCCCCCAGAGCCACAGCCACACGGTCAGCGTCAGGAAGATCAGCAGAGGGTTCAGCGTCAGCCGGTGGCCGAGCAGCGTCGGCGTCACGAAATAGCCTTCGGTGAAGTTCATCGCGACATACATCGCCATCGGCGCGTAGCTGAGGATGCCGTCGAAGGTGACGAACCCCGCGATCAGCAAAGACAGCGCGAAGAGCACCGGGCCGAGATAGAGCAGGTAGTTCATCAGGAACGCGAGCATCCCCCAAGTCGGCGCAGAGGGTATGCCGAGCGCCCAGAGCCCCAGCCCGACCCCGCAGCCCAGCACCGCGTTGATGCCGGTGATGGTCACGAAATAGCGCGACACCGAGACATCCGCCCAGTAGAGCAGGTCCTTGGTCTTCAGATCCTCGCGGCCCGAGGGAAAGGTTTCGCCCATCCAGTCGTAGATCTGGCGGCGCGTCAGGATGAAGAAGAACAGCGTCGCCAGGAAGACCAGCGCCTGGGCGGCAATTTGCGGCGCGAAGAGCACGGCATCCCAGAACGAGAACAGCTCCGCCTCCTGCTCGGCATCGGGCGGCGGCGCGGGGACGCTCGTGGCCTTGTCCTCTGCGGAGATCGCGTCATTCACTTCCTTGGACATTTCCTGGAGGTTCTGGCCGAGCGTGACCAGCCCCTCCAGCGTCTCGCGGGCTTCGTCGACCACTTCGGGGATCTCGCGCACCGCGTCCTCGATGGCGGGCGCCAGCACGAGGACAGTTCCGAAGACCGCCATGCAGGTGCCGAAGGTGACGGCCAGGGCCACGGCGGCCGACGGGATGCGGTTGCGCGCCGCAAAATCCACCAGCGGCGAGATGATGACGCCCAGGGTCAGGGCGAGGACCGCCGGAGCGGAGATCGCCTTGGTCAGCTTCAGGACAACGAGCGTGGCGACGATGACGGCAGCGATGGCGAGCGCGTTGCGGGGCAGTTTCACGGGCGGGCGCTCCGGCGGGCGTAAACCTGCGGAGCGGACGCGGCGGGCGCGGGCATGGGGGGGTCTCCTCTCTGTCTCACCGCGGCCAACGCCCGCCATGCCCGGCGGGTTCCCGGATATGTCACGGAACAATCGCCGCGTCCGGGACGTTCATCGTCGGACATGCATCCGGAACGAGTGACAATGACACGCCAGACCCCCTCCGAGGGCCGCCCGCCCGGGGCGAAGCCCGTCCTGCGCCAGACCGCCGACATCAAGGAGCAGGACCCCCTGCCCTCCGAGGAGGAAGAGGAAACCGTCACCGAAGCCTCCAGCCTGTCGCCCAGGCTGATCTACGAGGTGGTGCGCCGCGACGGCGACGAGGAGCTGCACCGCACCCCCAGCGCGCTGGTCTGGTCCGGCGTCGCGGCGGGCCTGCTGATCTCGGCTTCGGTGCTGGCCGAAGCCGCACTGCGCTCGGCGCTGCCCGACGCGCCCTGGCGGGCGATCATCGAGAACATGGGCTATTCGCTCGGCTTCCTGATCGTGATCATGGGGCGGATGCAGCTCTTTACCGAGAACACGATCACCACCGTCCTGCCGTTCCTCGCCGCGCCCGGCTGGCGCTGCTTCGGCTGTGTCATGAGGCTCTGGGCGATCGTGCTCGCCGCGAATGTCGCGGGCGCCTTCGCGGCGGGCTGGTTCCTGTCCCTGCCCGGCGTGCTGCCCGGCGACATCTACGAGGCGGCGATGGCGGTGTCGCTGCATGCGGTCGAACTGCTGCCGATGGAGGCATTCCTGAAAGGCATCCCGGCCGGCGTGCTGATCGCCGCGCTCGTGTGGCTGCTGCCGCAGGCCCAGGCCAGCGCGTTCTTCGTGATCGGCGCCATGACCTGGATGATCGCGATGGGCGGCTTCACCCATGTGATCGCGGGCTCGGTGGAGCTGGCCATGGTGGTGCTCGACGGCGGCATCGGGCTGGCCGACGGCTTTGCCGGATGGTGGCTGCCGGTGCTCTGCGGCAACATCCTGGGCGGCACGCTGGTCTTCACCGCGCTGGCCTGGGCGCAGGTCCGGATCGAGGTCAAGGCCACCCGCCGGAAGCAGGCGCAGCAATCCGCCGAACACTGACGCCGCCGCGCCCGAACATTTCCCCAAGCTGCAAGGACCCGCCCAAGTGGATATCCTCCCCTGCCCCGACTGCGGCTCCCGGGTTTTCCCGGAAAGCTGCTACTGCGCCAACGGCCACCCTTTGGCCTACGACCCCGCCGCCCGCGCGCTGGTGCCCGCCCGGGGCCCGCTCTGCGCCAACCGCGACAGCCTCGGCTGCTCCTGGACCGCAGCGGAACCCGGCGCGCTCTGCCTGAGCTGCGCGACGACGACGGTGGTGCCGGACCTGTCGGCGCCCGGCGCGACCGAGCTCTACGCCGCCACCGAAGCGGCCAAGCGCTGGGTCTTCGACGGGCTGATGCGGCTCGGATGGTTCGCCTCCGAAACGCCGGAGCTGCCGGAATTCCACCTGATGTCGGAGAAGATCGAGGGCCGCCGCCAGGTAGTGATGATGGGCCATGCCGACGGGCTGATCACCCTCAACATCATGGAAGCGGACCCGGCCACCGCGATCCGCCGCAAGCAGGAATTCGACGAGCCGATCCGCTCGATGATCGGCCATGTCCGCCACGAGGTCGCGCATTTCCTGCATGACCGGCTGGGCCGCGAGGCGCCGGGCTTCCTGCCGGCCTTCCGCCAGCTGATGGGCGATGAGCAGGCCGATTACGGCGAGGCGCTCGAAAGCTACTACCGCAACGGCCCCGTGCCCGGCTGGCAGGAGACGCATATCAGCGAATATGCTGCCGCCCATCCGCACGAGGACTGGGCCGAGACTGCCGCCCATGCGCTGCACCTGGAGGATCTGGCGCGCAGCGCGGGCGAGCTGGGCCTGTCGCTCGACGGCGGCAGCCTGCTCGACCGGGCGCAGATGGCCGGTCTCGGGCTGAACCACATGTGCCGCGCGCTCGGCCAGCCCGACCCCTATCCGATGGTGATCTCGCCCGCCGTGCGGCAGAAGCTCGATTTCGCGCTCGGCTGGCTCGACCGCCGTCCGTCCTGACGCCGCCCCGGAACTCCCGGGGCCCGGTTGACCCTTGCCACCGGAGCGCCGCAGGCAGAAACCAGCGATGTCAATCGGCTCTGAAAAGGGGGCTCTGCCTTCGGTGTCGGGGCCGTCTCTGCCAAGCGGTTTCCGGGCAGGGCGGTCAGCGCGACGCCCGCATCCGCCAGCCGCCGGCCGATCTGGCGGACCTCGCCGGGCGCCATCGCCGAGAGCTTCGAGACATGGCCGATCGAGACCCGGCCGCCGAACTTGCGCGCCTCGGTCTCGCGCAGCACGGCGGGGATGGCGGAGCCGGTGGGGTCGAGGTCGAAATCGAGGTGGAAGTCGACCATTGTGCCGTGTTTCTCGGCGAGATCGAAGACCAGCGCGATGTGGCGCTCCGGGTCCGGATCGGCATAGGGGCAGCCGCCGACCAGATCCGCGCCCGCGGCCAGCGCGCGGTCGAGCATGGCATGGGTGTCCATCTCCTGGGTCAGGCCTTCCTGGGCGAAGACGCAGATATCCAGATCGACGGCATGGGCGAACTCGGCCTTCACCGCCGACAGCGCCTCGAAGCAGCGCATGCCCGCGCGCGGATCGACCTCGGCAAAGCTGCGCATCCGGTTGGTGCCGTGCAGGACCGCCTTGGCCAGCACCCCGGCGGCGCGGGCATGGATGTCCTCGACGGTGAAGCCCGCCTTGGCGGCGGCGGTGCCCGAGATCGCCTCGGCCAGCGTGCCCTCGCAGATCGCGCAACGCTCGAGGATGCAGGCCTTGTCGAGATGGATGTGGCTGTCGGCGAAGCCGGGAAAGGCGAGGGCGCCGAGCGCCTCGGTCCGCGGCGCATCGGCGGCGATATGCGCTTCGATGGCGGCGATGCGCCCGGCCTCGAAGCCGATGTCGACGGTGCGGCCGTCGAGGCGGGCGCCGGAAATGATCAGGTCGAGGGGCAAGGGATGTCCTTTCGGTCTTGCGGGGCACGGCCGGATCCGGCCGCGCCCGGGGCGCCCGGCTCAGGGGCGCATCCGCGGGTCGACGAAGAGATAGAGCAAGTCCACCACGAGGAAGGCAAGCACATAGAGCAGCGAGGCATAGATCACGAAGCCCTGCATCGCGATGTAGTCGGCCTGCTCGATGGCCTGCAGCGCGTATTGCCCGACGCCCGGCCAGCCGAAGATCGCCTCGATCAGCACCGCGCCGCCGAAGACGAAGCCGATGATGCCGCCGATCACCGTGATCACCGGCAGGAGCGCGTTGCGCAGGCAGTAGCGGAACCAGATCGTCCGCTCGCCATGGCCCATGGCGTGGGCGGTGCGGACATAGTCGCTCTGCAGCGCCTCGACCATCGAGGACCGCGTCACCCGGGCGATCGGCGCCAGCGTGCAGAGCGCCAGGGTGATCACCGGCAGGATCAGAGCGCGCAGCGCTGCCCAGAACTTCGCGCCGTCGCCCGCCAGCAGCGTGTCGATCAGCATGAAGCCGGTGACCCGGGGCGGCGGATCGACCCAGAGCGGCAGCCGCCCCACCGGACCGGGCAGCCATTGCAGCTGCACGAAGAAGATGAAGAGCAGCACCAGGCCGATCCAGAATTGCGGGATCGCCATGCCGGTCAGGGTGACGATCCTCACCGCGAAGTCCGGCCATTTCTCGCGCTTCACCGCGGCCAGAACCCCGAGCGGCACGCCCAGGAGGATCGCCAGCATCAGCCCCAGCATCCCCAGCTCCAGCGTCGCGGGCAGGCGGTTGGTCAGATCCGCCGTCACCGGGTTGCCGGTCGAGAAGGACGTGCCCAGGTCGCCCTGCACGATCTCGCCGAGATAGCGCAGGTACTGGACCGGCAGCGGGTCGTCGAGCCCCAGATCGGCGCGGATGAGCTCGAGCAGCTCGGCCGTGGCTTCGGGCGGCGCGAAAAGCTCGGTCGGATCGCCGTTGAACAGCCGCGAGGAGAAGAAGGTGATCGTGACCACCCCCAGCGCCACCGGCAGGATCCAGAAGATCCGGGTCAGGATCATCCGCAGGAGAGCCATGGTCGGGTCCTTTCCGGCCGGATCAGAATTCGAGCAGGTTGTCGCGGAAATGCTCGTGGGCATAGGCCTTGCGCACCAGGCCGCGGCGCTGCAGCACCGGCACCAGCCCGTCGGTGATCTCGGCCACGTAGCGGCGGTTGACCGAGCCCGCGATCAGGAAACCGTCGCCGCCGGCTTCTTCCATCATCTCGGCCATCTGCGAGGCGACGGTCTCGGGCGAGCCGGCCACGCCCTCGATGCCGAAACGGAAGTTCTGCGCGATCTCCCGCAGTGTCGAGCCCATCGCCATGAAGCGCTTGAATGTGCCCTGCTGCCCGTTGGTGCTGAGCCCTGCCAGCGGCTCGTCCATGTCGATCTTCGAGAAGTCGATGTCGAAGAGGCTGCCCATCGAGGCCAGCATCACCTTCGGATCCTTGGCCTTTGCGCGGGCCTCCAGGATTTCCTGCGCCTGGGCGTCGGTCTCGGCGACGATCGGGGTGATCTGGTAGAGGATCTTGGTCTTGTCGGGGTCGCGGCCATGGGCGGCGACGCGGTCGCGGACATCGTCGCGGAAGGCCTTCATCTCTTCCACGGTGCCGACCGCGGCAATGATGACATCCATGTGCTTCGAGGCGAAGGCGCGTCCCTGCGGCGAGCCGCCGGCCTGCACCAGAACCGGCTGGCCCTGTGCCGGGCGGGCGGTGTTCAGCGGACCGCGCGAGGAGAAGAAGCGGCCTTCGAAGTCGATGGTCTTCACCTTGCAGGGATCGACGAAGACGCCGCGTTCCTCGTCGGCGACCACGGCATCGGCCTCCCAGGAATTCCACAGCTGCTTGACCAGCTCGACGAATTCATCGGCCATTTCATAGCGGGTATGGTGCTCGATATGGTCCTTCAGGCCGAAATTCTGCGCGGCGCGCAGAGCGGTCGAGGTGACGAAGTTGCAGCCGACCCGGCCATCCGACATCAGGTCCAGCGTCGAGATCAGCCGCGCGAGCAGATAGGGCGGATAGAAGGACGTGGAAATCGTCGGCACGATGCCGACATGCTTGCTGGCCTGGGTCATCAGCGGCACCAGCGGCAGCGGATCGTTCTTCGGCGCGCGCAGGGCGCGTTCCAGGTAGAACTCCATCGAGTCGCCGTAATTGTCGGGCACGAAGGAGGAGTCTTCAAGGAGGAGGAAATCGAAACATGCCCGGTCGATGGAGCGGACGAGGTCGATCTGCAGGCTCGGATCGGCCCAATTCCGGGCAGAGTTTCCGCCCCAGACAGGCGTTGTTGCGCAAATCTAGGGGGATTCATCTGCTCGATGCCGCGGCGCAGGCCGCCTGCAGCCCGATCGACGACAAGCGCGGCACGGTCGCCTTCCGCACCGAGGTGGCCGGGGTGCTCGCCCGCCGCGCCGCCGCCATCGCCTATTCCCGCGCAAAGGGAGAATGACCCCATGAGCAAGATCCACGTGACCACCACCGTCAACGGTGATGCGGTCGAATTCCTGGCCGATCCGCGCGAGTCGCTGCTCGACTGCCTGCGCGACCATCTCGGTCTGACCGGCTCCAAGGAAGGCTGCGGCACCGGCGATTGCGGGGCCTGCTCGGTCACGCTCGACGGCACGCTGGTCTGTTCCTGCCTGGTCCTCGGCGTCGAGGCCGAAGGCCGCGAGATCGCCACGATCGAAGGCATGGCCGAGGGCAATGCGCTGCACCCGCTGCAGCGCAAGTTCCTGGAGCATGCGGCGCTGCAATGCGGCTTCTGCACGCCGGGCATCCTGGTCGCGGCCAAGGCGCTCCTGGAAAAGAACCCCGATCCGACCGAAACCGAGTGCGCTACTGGCTGGCAGGGAACCTGTGCCGCTGCACCGGATATGACAAGATCATCCGCGCCGTGCTCGATGCGGCGGCGGAACTGCGGCAGGAGGCTGCGTGATGGCGAAGGACGAGCTTTCCGAATACCGCCTGGTCGGCACGCGTCCGCTGCGTCCGGACGGGCTGGACAAGGTCACCGGCCGCGCCCGCTATGGCGCCGACATTTCAATGCCGGGGATGCTGTGGGGCGCCGTCGTGCGCTCGCCCCATGCCCATGCGCGGATCGTGAGAATCGACGCCTCGAAGGCCGAGGCGCTGCCCGGCGTCAAGGCCGTGGTCACCCGCGCCGATTTCCCCGAGGGACTGACCGGCGAGAACTGGAACCTGCAGGAAAACACCATGGCCGGGGAGCGCGCGCTCTATGACGGCCATGCGGTGGCGGCGGTGGCCGCGACTTCGGCGCTGCGCGCGCAGGAGGCGGCGCGGCTGATCGAGGTCGAATACGAGGTGCTGCCGCATGTCATCGACGTCGATGACGCGATCCGCCCCGACGCGCCGGTGATCCGCGAGGGCGCCGCCGATGCGACCGTGCCCGAGGGCAGCCCCCCGAATGTCGCGCGCTACATCGAGTTCGGGCATGGCGATCCCGAGGCGGGCTTCTCCGCCGCCGATCTGGTGCGGGAACGCAGCTACAAGACCGAGGCCACGCATCAGGGCTATATCGAGCCGCATGCCTGCCTCGGCCAGCTCGGCGCCGACGGCAAGGGCGAGATGTGGGTCTGCACGCAGGGCCAGTGGTTCATCCGGCAGATGTGCTCGGCGGTGCTGGGCCTCGAGGCGGCGCAGCTCCGGGTGACGCCTTCGGAAATCGGCGGCGGCTTCGGCGGCAAGACCACGATCTTCATGGAGCCGCTGTCGCTGGCGCTCAGCCGCAAGGCCGGAGGGCGTCCGGTGAAGATCGTCATGACCCGCTCCGAAGTGCTGCGCGCCACCGGTCCGACCGCTTCGGCCTCGATGGACGTGAAGATCGGCATGACGAAGGACGGCATGATCACTGCCGCCGATGCCGAGTTCCGCATGCAGGGCGGCGCCTTCCCCGGAGCGCCGGTGGACATGGCGCTCTATTGCGCCTTTGCCCCCTACAAGCTGCCCGCGGCGAAACATGTCGGCTATGACGTCCTCGCCAACCGGCCGAAATGCGCCGCCTACCGCGCCCCGGGCTCGCCGATGGGCGCCTTTGCGGTGGAAAGCCTGATCGACGAGATGTGCCGAGAGCTCGGCCTCGATCCGCTCGAGGTCCGGCTGAAGAACGCCGTCAAGGAAGGCGACCGCGCCAGCTACGGTCCGACCTTCGGCTCGATCGGCCTGATCGAGACGCTGGAGGCGGTGAAGTCGCATCCCAACCTGGCGCAGCCGCTCGGCCCCAACCAGGGCCGCGGCATCGCTTCGGGCTACTGGTTCAACCATAGCGGCGAGACCTCGGTCTCGCTGGCGATCTCCGAGGACGGCACGGTGCAGGTCTCGGTCGGCACGCCGGACATCGGCGGCAGCCGCGCCTCGATCGCGCTGATGACCGCCGAGACGCTGGGCATCGCCTATGAGGACGTGCGGGTGAACGTGGTCGAGACCGGCGCGCTCGGGGTCAACGAGCCGACCCATGGCAGCCGCGCGACCTTCGCCAGCGGCAAGGCAGCGGTGACCGCCGCGCGCCAGGCCATCGCCGAGATGTGCCGCCGGGCGGCCGCAGACTGGGGCATCGATGCCGAGGCCGTCGAATGGGCGAACGGCGCCGCCCAGCCCGCGGGTCCGAATGCCGGGAAGTTCCCGCCGATGGGGATCGAGGAGATCGCCGCCAAGATGGGATCGACCGGCGGGCCGATCTCGGGCCACCATGAATCCGTCCCCGAAGGCGTGGGCGCCAGCTTCGGCTGCCACGTGGTGGATGTCGAGGTCGATCCCGAGACGGGACGCACCACCATCCTGCGCTATCTCGTCGTGCAGGATGCAGGCCGCGCGATCCACCCCGCCTATGTCGAGGGCCAGTTCCAGGGCGGCGCCGCCCAGGGCATCGGCTGGGCGCTGAACGAGGCCTATATCTACGGGCAGGACGGGCGGCTTCAGAACGCGGTCTTCCTCGATTACCGCGTGCCGGTGGCCTCGGACCTGCCGATGATCGAGACCGAGATCGTCGAGGTACCCAATCCGGGCCACCCGTTCGGCGTGCGTGGGGTCGGCGAGACCGGCATCACCCCGCCGCTCCCGGCCATCGCCAACGCCATCGAGGCGGCGGCGGGGGTGCGGATGCGCAGCCTGCCGATGTCGCCGCCCAGGGTGCTGGCGGCGATCAAGGCCGCCCGGGAGGGCTGACCGGTGGTCATGGTCAATCTCTGGTCCAGCCTGTCGCGCTTTACCGGCGGCGAGACCGCAGTGGAGGTCGAGGCAGCGACGGTCGCCGGGCTCCTGGACGGGCTGAAAGCGGCTTATCCGGGGCTTGCGCCGATCCTCGATGCCGGCGTCTCGGTGGTGATCGACGGCGAGGTGGCGACGGGGCGGCACGCCTCTGTCGCCGATGCGGGAGAGGTCTTTCTCATGCAGCGCATGAAGGGCGGCTGAGCCTTCCGTCTTTGGCCCGGGCTTGGCCTGATAATGTCCGCCCGCAGGGGCGCACTCCAATATGGAGGCAGTTTTCGATGCCGTTTGACAATGCGCATTCGGTCCCTTGGAGATTCCGAACGGATGGACCGCGGACCGGCCCTGCTTCTGGGGCGAACGCCGCCTTCTGCCCTGCATGCCGCATCTGCCCGCGCCGCTGGCCCGGCGGGTCTAGGCGCTGGCCGCTCGACGGCCCGGACTGCTGCATGGCGGCCTGCGGTCCGGCAACATCCATTTCCCGGGCGCCGCCGGGGTGCTGATCGATCCGGCCTGCAACCATCGCGACGCGGAGATCCGCCTGGCGATGCAGTCGCTCTTCGGCCGCATCCCGGCAGCCTTCCCCTAGGGCAACGGCACGCCTGCTGCCGGCTGCGAAACCTGCCGCCCGGCTTACCGGCTCTGGCCCGCGCTGGTGCATCCGCGGCTCTTCGGCGGCAGCTATGCCGGGACGGTCGACGGGCTGCCGGAGCGCTGCCGCGCTTAACCTCGCATTGACCGGAAGCTCAGGCGCCATTTGAACGAATCCGCGTTCTGGGGCACATGTCGCAACGCCACTTGCCCCCAAGGAAATTACCGATGAACAGCAACCGCCCCCTGCTCGCGGCCCTGGCCGCCTATCTCACTGCGTCCTCTTCCCTGGCCTCCGCCGCCGCCTATCAGGAGGCGCGCGACGCGCAATCGAACCCGGCCGCCAACCGTGGCGGCGCGCCCTATTTCGAGCTCGTCCTGCGCGACGGCAGCGCCAGCTACCGCACCGCCTGATCCGCCCCGATCATTCCCCGGCGAGGATATCGAGAAAGGCCGGGCCGAACCGCTCGGTCCGCCTCTCGTCGAGGATGCTCGCCATCGTGCCCAGATCGCGCGGCCGGATCTCCGCCAGCTTGGCGATCTGCCCGGCCGAGCAGGTCAGCGGCTTGAGCGTGCCGCATTCGCCGCGGGACAGCTCGACCTGCGCCGCCAGAAGCCGGTCATAGAGCGATCCGGAATCGCGTCCGGCGAGGCGGCGCCGCGCCGGATGCAGCCGCTCCGCCCCGTCGCCGATCACTTCCAGGAAGGCCGCGCCGTAGCTCTCGAGCTTCTTGGCGCCGACGCCGTTGATGCGGGCCATCTCGTCCAGCGTCGCGGGCCGGGTTTCGGCCATCTCCGCCAACGTCTTGTCGTTGAACACCATGTAGGCCGGCAGGTTCTGCGCCGCCGCCAGCGCCGAGCGCTTGGACTTGAGCGCGGAAAACAGCGGCGCGTCCTCGTCGGCCACCATCGCCCGCACCGCCGGACGCCGCTCGGCCTTCTTCTCCATCACGTCGCGGCGCAGGTCGACCTGCACCTCGCCCTTGAGCACCGGCCGCGCGGCCTCGGTCATGTAGAGCGCACCGTGGCGTTCGGTGTCGGGCCGCAAGAGGTCGCGGCCCATCATCTGGCGGATCAGCCCCTGCCACTGGCCCTTGGAGAATTCCCTGCCGCAGCCAAAAGTCGGCAGCCGGTCATGGCCGCGTTGCTTCACCTTCTCGGTCTCGGAGCCGGTGAGAATGTCGATCAGATGGCCTGCGCCGAAGCTTTCGCCGGTGCGCAAGGCCGCCGACAGGACCTTCTGCACCGCCACCGTGCCGTCGATGATTTCGGGCGGCGACTGGCAGAGATCGCAATGGCCGCAGGGCGCCGCCTCCTCGCCGAAATAGCCCAGGAGCACCTGGCGGCGGCATCCCAGCGCCTCGGCAAGGCCGAGCAGCGCGTTCAGCCGTCCATGGTCGGCATCCTTGCGCTCGGGCGGCGCGGCGCTCTCGTCGATCTGGGCGCGGCGCAGGCGGATGTCGTCCTGGCCGTAGAGCGTCATGGTTTCGGCCGGGCCGCCGTCGCGGCCGGCGCGGCCGATTTCCTGGTAATAGGCCTCGATCGATTTCGGCAGGTCGGCATGGGCGACCCAGCGGATGTCCGGCTTGTCGACGCCCATCCCGAAGGCAACCGTCGCCACCACGATCAGCCCGTCCTCGCGGCTGAACCGGCCCTCCACCTTGCGGCGCGCCTCGGCATCCATGCCGCCGTGATAGGCGACCGCGCTGTGGCCGTCCTTGCCCAGGGCCTCGGCGATCTGCTCGGTCTTGGCGCGGGTGCCGCAATAGACGATGCCCGACTGGCCCTTGCGGGCGGCGGCGAAGTCCAGGATCTGGCGGCGCGGGCTGTCCTTCGGCCGGAAGGCCAGATGGATGTTCGGCCGGTCGAAGCCGCGCAGGAAGGTTTCCGGCTGCACGCCGTCGAACAGCCGGGTGACGATCTCGGCCCGGGTTTCCGCATCGGCGGTGGCGGTGAAAGCGGCGACCGGCACGCCCAGATCGGCGCGCAGCGCGCCGATGCGCAGGTAGTCCGGGCGGAAGTCATGGCCCCATTGGCTGACGCAATGCGCTTCGTCCACGGCGATCAGCCCGACGCCCAGCCGCTGCATCAGCTGGCGGGTGCCCGAAGCGGCCAGCCGTTCGGGCGCCATGTAGAGCAGCTTCAGCTTGCCCTCGTCGATCGCGCGGAAGACCTCCTCGGTCTCTTCGCCGGTATTGCCGGAGGTCAGCGCACCGGCCTCGACCCCCACCGCGCGCAGCGCCCGGACCTGGTCGCGCATCAGCGCGATCAGCGGCGAGATCACCACGGTCACGCCATCGCGGCACAGCGCAGGCAGCTGGTAGCAAAGGGATTTCCCTCCGCCCGTCGGCATGATGGCGAGCGTGTCGCGGCCCGCAATGACGGCGCCGACGATTTCCTCCTGCCCGGGGCGGAAGGCGCCGAAACCGAAGATCTCCGACAGCAAGCTGCCGGGGGACCGGAAAAGCCCGTCAGGCATGGGGAAAAGGCCTGTTCTTGTCTGCTGCTCGTTATGGCATAGTTCTGGCACATCAAGCCCCGGTTAACAAGCAAGGGACCGATGCCTCCCCGTTTCGACAGCTATGTCGCGCCAGCCCGCCCGCGCTCGGGCCTGTGGCGCACGTTTTTCGGGATCCTGCTGATCCCCGCCATCGCCCTCGGGCTGCAGGCTGCGGCCTTCGGCGCGGGGATCGGCCTCTTTGCCGGGGACCGCCGCGCCGCGCTGGACCGGCTTGCCACCGGCGACACGCCCGGCTCGGTCCTGCCGCCGAGCGCCTTCGGCGCGGGCGCCAGCGCGGCGCCGAGCTTGCGGGAAAAGGCCTGCCAGATCAGCGCGGCTGCCGCGCCGCGCTCGGTCTCGGAGAGCATCCGGACATGGCAGGCCGGGCGCATGGCGCTATTCCAGGACGTCCGGACCCTCGCCGCCGTCGGCCGCCTTCTTCTTGGCGGGCGCCTTCTTGGCCGCCGGTTTCTTCGCCGCGGTCTTCTTGGCGGCCGGTTTCTTCGCCGGGGCCTTCTTCTTGGCGCCGGACTTCGTGGCGCGGGCATTGACCAGCTCGACCGCCAGATCCAGCGTCACGTCCTCGGGCTCGACCGTCTCGGGGAGGGTGGCATTGACCTTGCCCCATTTGACATAGGGTCCGTAGCGGCCCTTCATCACCGACAGCTCGCCGCCATCGGGATGCTCGCCCAGCTCCTTCAGCGGCTTCGTGGCGGCCGGCTTGCCGCGCTTCGGCTTCGAGGCCAGGACCTCGACCGCGCGGTTCATGCCGATGGTGAAGACCTCCTCGACATCCTCGAGGTTGGCATTGGTGCCGCCCTTGTTCGAAATCGAATCCGCGTGCTTCAGGTAAGGTCCGTACCGGCCGATATTGGCCCAGATCATCACCCCGTCCTCGGGATGCGGGCCGATTTCGCGCGGCAGGGACAGAAGCTTCACCGCCTGTTCGAGGCTGACCTCCTCGGGCGGCCAGGGCTTCGGCACCGACTGGCGCGGCGGCTTGGGGTTTTCGTCGGTCGCCGGGCCGCGCTGGACATAGGGGCCGAACCGGCCCTTGAAGACGCGGATCTCGTCGCCCCCATCCTCGCCCAGCAGCTTGCCTTCGGGCGGAATCGCGCGGGCCGCCTCGTCGCCTTCCAGCGGCGGGCCGAAGGGCCGGGTGAAGCGGCATTCGGGATAGTTCGAGCAGCCGATGAAGGCGCCGCCCGAGCGCGCGGTGCGCATGCTGAGCCGGCCGGTGCCGCAATTCGGGCAGATACGCGGATCGGATCCGTCCTCCTTCGGCGGATAGAGATGCGGCGCCAGCGCCTCGTCGATCTGGTCGAGCACCTCCGAGATCCGCAGATCGGCTGTTTCCTCGATCGCGGCCGAGAAATCGCGCCAGAACTGCCGCAGCACCTCCTTGTAGTCGCGCTCGCCCGCCGAGACGTCATCAAGCTGGTTCTCCAGCCCGGCGGTGAAGTCGTATTCGACGTAGCGGCGGAAATACTTGGTGAGGAAGATCGTCACCAGCCGCCCCTTGTCTTCGGGGATCAGCCGGTTCTGGTCCTTCGTCACGTAGCCGCGGTCCTGGATCGTGGTGACGATCGAGGCATAGGTGGAGGGGCGCCCGATGCCGAGCTCCTCCATCTTCTTGACCAGCGTCGCTTCGGTGTAGCGCGGCGGCGGCTGGGTGAAATGCTGTTCGGGCGTGACCTCCTGCTTCTGCATCGGCTCGCCTTCGGCGACCTGGGGCAGGCGGCGGTCATCGTCATCCTCGGGCTCGTCGCGGCCCTCTTCGTAGACGCGGAGGAACCCGTCGAACAGCACGACCTGGCCGGTGGCGCGCAGGCCCACCTGGCCGTCGGCCGAGAAGACCTCGACCGTGGTGCGCTCCAGCCGCGCGGCCTCCATCTGGCTCGCCAGCGTGCGCTTCCAGATCAGGTCGTAGAGCTTGCGCTGGTCGGCGTCGGAAATCTTCAGCTGATCCGGGGCCATCGCCATCTCGGTCGGCCGGATGCATTCGTGGGCTTCCTGCGCGTTCTTGGCCTTGTTCTTGTAGGTGCGCGGCTTCTGCGGCAGGTAATCAGCGCCGTAGCGGTCCTTGATCGCGTCGCGCGCCATGGTCACGGCTTCGGGCGCCATGTCGATGCCGTCGGTCCGCATGTAGGTGATGTGGCCGGCTTCGTAGAGACGCTGCGCCGCCGACATGGTCTGTCGCGCGCCCATGCCGAACTTGCGGCTGGCTTCCTGCTGCAGGGTCGAGGTCATGAAGGGCGGCGAGGGATTGCGCGAACCGGGCCGCGCCTCGACCGATTTCACCGCCAGCTCGCGCGAGCGGATCGCCTGGACGGCAAGATCCGCGGCGTCCTGGGTCGGAATGTCGAACTTGTCGAGCTTCTGCCCGCCCAGCACGGTCAGCCGCGCCTCGAGCATCTGGTTGCGCGGGGTCTTCAGAGCCGCCTTGACGGTCCAGTATTCCTGGGCGCGGAAGGCCTCGATCTCCATTTCGCGCTCGACGATCAGCCGCAGGCAGACCGACTGCACGCGGCCCGCGGACTTGGCGCCCGGCAGCTTCCGCCAGAGCACCGGCGAGAGATTGAAGCCCACGAGGTAGTCGAGCGCGCGGCGGGCCAAGTAGGCCTCGACCAGCTCCATGTCGACATCGCGCGGCGATTTCATCGCGGTGGTGACCGCCTGCTTGGTGATCGCGTTGAACACGACGCGCTTGACGTCGGTGGTCTTCTTGATCGCCTTGCGCTTGGTCAGCGCCTCCTGCAGGTGCCAGGAGATCGCTTCGCCCTCGCGGTCGGGGTCGGTCGCGAGGATCAGCGCGTCGTCATCGGCCAGCGCGTCGGCGATCGCCTTGACGTGCTTCCTGCTGTCGGAGGCGATCTCCCACAGCATCTCGAAATCCTGCTCGGGATCGACCGAGCCGTTCTTCGGCGGCAGGTCCCGGACATGGCCGTAGGAGGCCAGGACCGTATAGTCGGATCCCAGATATTTGTTGATAGTCTTGGCTTTGGCCGGGGATTCGACGACGACGACAGGCATTCACGCTCTTTTCGGACTGACAGTCTAGAAACTGCGGGGTAGATGGGGCCCTTGCATTGCGAATGTCAATGCATGCGGGCCTGACCCCCTCAGTCGGCCAAGCTGACGAGGCCGCCGCTCTGGCGGGCGATCCGCCCCTCCAGCTCCAGCGCCAGCAGCACCGGAGACAGCTCGCTCGCGGGCAGGCCGAGATCGCGGATCAGTTGGTCTTCGGCAACCGGCGAAGCGCCGATGCGGGAAAGGATTTGCTGGTGCAGGGGGGCTGTCCGGGCGGCATGGCCGGGCTCCGCGGGGGCGGGCGGATGGCCGCCATTGGCAGGGCGTCCCGCGCCCTGTCGGCGCGGTTGAAGACCGCGACGGCGGCGCGGTCATGCACGTCAGCGGCAATGCCGATCAGCCGCTCGCGGTCGATCCCCGAGGCGTCGATGGCCTGGGCCAGCGCTTCCCAGCGGGGACGGCCGATGCCGTGGGCCGGGCCGATGGCGGCGGCGAGGTCGCGCCCGATCGACTCGGCCACGGCGATGCCCATGGAAATCGCGGATTTGGTCACGGTGAGCACTTCGGCGACCTTGGCCTGGGTGCCGAAGCCCGACTCGACCAGAGACTGGGCGAAGAGCGCCTTTTCGATGAAGGACAGGTCGCGCCGCGCCATGTTCTCGGAAATCTGCGACTTGAGGGCGGCCCCCTCGTCGAGATTGGCGACCAGCGCACGGACCTTCGCGACCTTGTCGGAGGAGCGGATCGCCTCCAGCCGGCGGCGGCCATAGACCAGCAGATAGCGGTCGGGTTCGGCAGGGTGGCGGCGCACGAGGATCGGCACGGCCTGGCCGTTGGCCTCGATCGCCTCGCGCAGATCGGCCACGTCCTCGGGATCCAGCCGGTCGGCGATGCGGCTGTCCTCGATGGCGGCCGGGTCGAGATCCCAGACATTGTGGCTGTCGACCGCATCCCGTGCCGAGCGCAGCGCGCGGTTGGCGCCCATCATCGAGGGCGGCGGCGCGGCGGTTCCGGCCTTGGCCAGCCCGTCCAGCATCGACATGCGGCGTTTCTTGTGGTCGGTCATCGGCGCCCCCAGGTCTTCTGGATCAGATCGGCGATCTCGCCGTTCACGGCGTTCAGGCTTTCGATCGCGCGGTCATAGGTGGATCGGGTGAAGGCCGAGCGGTTGACCTCGTAGAGCGTCTGCTTGGTGAGGCCGGCATCGGAAATCGCGGTGGATTTCAGCATCGGCGAATTCAGCACGTTGTCGCCGTACATGGTGCGCAGGAAGGCGACGATGCGGTTCTGCGGCGCGTCGGTCGGCTCGTAGCGGGTGAGCAGGTAGCGCATCCAGTCATGGGACATGTCGGCGCCGGATTCGGCGATCACGTCCATCAGGTCGGCGGTCATGCGCAGGAACTGCGACATCGACATGACGTCGAGCATTTCCGGGTGGATGGTGACGAGCACGCCGGTTGCGGCCGAGAGCGCGGACATGGTCAGGAAGCCAAGCTGCGGCGGGCAGTCGATCACCACGACGTCGTAATCGGCATCGACCTGGGCGAGGGCTTCCTTGACGCGGAAGAAGAACAGCCCGGCATTGCCCTGGGCGAGGGCGCGCGGGGTCTCGTGCTCGAATTCCATGAGTTCGAGATTGCCGGGGATCAGGTCGAGTCCGGGGATGTAGGTTTTGCGGATCACGTCGCGGATCGGCAGGGGATCGGCATAGCGGATCGCGTCGTAGAGCGTGCCGCCGTCGGGCAGGTCGTATTCCGGCTGGACGCCGTGGAGCGCGGTCATCGAGGCCTGCGGGTCGAGGTCGATGGCGAGGACGCGGTAGCCGTTCAGCGCGAGGTACTGGGCGAGATGCGCCGAGGTGGTGGTCTTGCCGGAGCCGCCCTTGAAGTTCATCACGCCGATGACCTGCAGGTGGTCGGCGCCGCGGCGGCCGGGCAGGTAGTCGCCGGGCTTGCGGGCGGTCTTTTCCAGCAGCTCGCGCAGGTCGCGCAGGTCCTGCACCGAATAGAGACGGCGATTGCCGCCCGTCACCTCGGGCGTTGGGCCTTTGCCGTCGAGATGCAGCTTGCGCAGGTAGGAATCGTTGACCCCGAGGAGCTGGGCGGCTTCCCCGGAGGTGAATTTGCGCATGGCCTTGGCGGCATCGGGCGGGAAAAGGCCTTCGCGCAGCGCATGGAGCTGCACGGCAAGGGTTTCGGAATGCCCGCGGATGACGGCATTCAGATGTGCCCGGGCGTCTGTTGTGTCCATTTGCTTCCTGCCCGAATCCGTGTTCACGGAAATTGACGTTCTACGCTTCTTTTCCGTGACTATTGGGCAAGGTTCCGGATTCGCGCAAGCATTTTCGGGAGACGCCGGGGAAAGGGCCGCGGCTTGACTTTCCGTTCCGGTTTCACCATTTCATTCCATGAAACTCAAACGCAACCTTTGTGGGGTCGCATATGCTGAGCCCGGTCTCCCGCTATATTGGCGAGCTTGCACAGTTCGGCGCCCTCAAGGGCACGGACATCGCCAATATCACGGATGTCTCCAAGGCGACCGTGTCTCGCTGGAAGGCCGGCGAAATGCGGCCGCAGCCGAGGAACGCGCTGATCCTGTCGGATCTCTACTACATCGTCGGGCGGCTGAACGAGTATTACGAGCCCGAGGAGGTGCGGGCCTGGCTATATGCGCGGCACCCGCAGCTGGAGGGGCATCGGGCGATCGACCTGATCCATGATGACCGCAGTCTCGAGGTGCTGGCGGTGATCGACCGGCTCGATAACGACGTGTACCTGTAATCCATGCGCCGCGACGCCGCTTTGCTCGACGCGCTCGAGGCGATCGAGCCCGTGATCTTCGACGCACCGGTCTGGCGCCTGGTGCGCGAAGGACGCGATCCGTTGCAATGCAGCGCCTCGGGCGGCCGCTGGGACGATGCCAGCTTCCCGGTCCTCTACACTTCGATGACGGAAGCCGGGGCCCTGGAGGAAATGCGGTTCCATTTGATGCGTGGCCAGCCGGTTATGCCGAGCAAGGTGCGCTACGAGATGTTCCGGATCGGGCTGGCATTGGACCGGGCGCTTCAGTTTCTCGACATCGCCGCGCTTGCAACCGCGGGGCTGAGGACCGAGCATTTCGGGCGGCTGTCCTATGCGGAGCGGCAGGGCGAATACCCGCGGACGCAGCAGATCGGCGAAGCGGCGCATTTCCTGGACTTCGACGGGCTCATCGTTCCGTCGGCGCGGTCGGAAGCGCGGAACGTGGTCGTCTTCTGCGAGAAAGTGCCGACGTTGAAGGACAGCCCGGTCACTGCAGAAGGCTTGGCGGAGTGGGGAAAGCCACGTCAGAAAGCGTAAGTCGGACTGTTACCGGGTTGCGTCAGCGGCCTGAGCGCCCGCTACACAATGTTGGCCGATAATGGCAGATTACCGGACATTGTCGGGACCGGCGCGAGGCGCGCAGCTGCAGGGGTAATGGCGAGGCGCTTACGGATATCGTCAATCGCGGTCCGACTTAAACCGGCCGCATAAGCGAGTTCGAAGGCGCTTGTGCCCCGTTCGGCCATCAGATGCTTTAAATTCAATTCAATATTTTTGCCCAAAGGGTCACGATCCATGGAGATTCCCTGCAAACGACACATTCTAATGTCACTACCCTACATCTCGGTACTCAGCACATAGACCGCACTGGCCCAGAAGGGCAGGATCACGAGGAAACAGAGATAGTCCAGCCGCGCCAGGCGGTGCTTCGTGCGGGCGATGCAGGCGGTGACGTGGCAGGTTTCGGCCAAGTCGCCCAGGTAGCTTTCTTCGTCCACGCCCACCGCCGCATCGGCATAGGCCTGCCGGTCCTGCCCGGCGATGTCGCCGAAGAAGAGGAGCGCCCCTTGCCCCTGCCCGCGGCGGAAGCGCGGGAAGACCGCCAGCCCGATCACCGTGAAGAGGAGGATCATCGGCACCAGGTTCAGCTTCAGCAGAAGGAAGGACAGGGTGCCGGGATGCGAGGAGCGGAACAGCGCGGCCAGCACGCCGACCATGGCCGTGGCCGTGGGAACGAGAAAGGCGGCCTTCAGATCGGCCGCCCTGATCAGGTCCGATTGCCGCGCGAGGTTCCTTTCGAGGAACTCCGCACGGCTGAAGGACACGTCACTCGTCCATCTTGAGCGCCGAGATGAAGGCTTCCTGCGGAATCTCCACCTTGCCGAACTGGCGCATCTTCTTCTTGCCGGCCTTCTGCTTCTCCAGAAGCTTCTTCTTCCGGGTGGCGTCGCCGCCGTAGCACTTGGCCGTCACGTCCTTGCGCAGCGCCGACAGGGTCTCGCGCGCGATGACCTTGCCGCCGATCGCCGCCTGGATCGGGATCTTGAACATGTGCCGCGGGATCAGGTCCTTGAGCTTCTCGCACATCGCCCGGCCGCGCATCTCTGCCCGGTCGCGATGGACCATCATCGAAAGCGCATCGACCGGCTCGTCATTGACGAGGATCTGCATCTTCACGAGGTTGTCCTCGCGGTAGCCCTCCATCTGGTAGTCGAAGGAAGCATAGCCCTTGGTCACCGATTTCAGCCGGTCGTAGAAGTCGAACACCACCTCGTTGAGCGGCAGGTCGTAGACCACCATGGCGCGGGCGCCGGCATAGGTCAGGTCCAGCTGGATGCCGCGGCGGTCCTGGCAAAGCTTCAGCACGTCGCCCAGATACTCGTCAGGCACCATGATGGTCGCCTTGATGCGCGGCTCCTCGACGTGGCTGACGAGGGTCAGGTCGGGCATGTCGGCCGGGTTGTGCAGGTCGATCTGCGTCCCGTCCTTCATGAAGAGGTGGTAGACCACCGACGGCGCCGTGGTGATCAGCTCGATGTTGTATTCGCGCTCCAGCCGGTCGCGGATCACCTCGAGATGCAGCAGCCCGAGGAAGCCGCAGCGGAAGCCGAAGCCGAGCGCGGCCGAGGTCTCCATCTCGTAGGAGAAGGAGGCGTCGTTCAGCGCAAGCTTCTCGATCGCGTCGCGCAGGTCGTCGAACTCGGCCGAGTCGACCGGGAAAAGGCCGCAGAACACAACCGGCACGGAGGGCTTGAAGCCCGGCAGCGGCTTGTCGGCGCCCTTCTTCTCGTGGGTGATGGTGTCGCCGACACGGGTGTCGCGGACCTGCTTGATCGAGGCGGTGAAGAAGCCGATCTCGCCCGGGCCCAGCTCCGCCACGTTCTGCATGGCGGGGCGGAACACGCCGAGGCGTTCCACCGGGTACTTGCCCCCCGTCCCCATCATGACGATGCGGTCGCCCTTCTTGATCACGCCGTCCATCACGCGGATCAGCACGACCACGCCCAGATAGGCGTCGTACCAGCTGTCGACCAGCATGGCCTTGAGCGGGGCGTTGCGGTCGCCGGTCGGCGCGGGCAGCCGGGTGACGATGGCTTCCAGCGTCTCCTTGATGCCGATGCCGGTCTTGGCGGAGACCTGCAGCGCGTTCGACGCGTCGATGCCGATCACGTCCTCGATCTGCTCGGCGACGCGTTCGCAATCGGCGGCGGGCAGGTCGATCTTGTTCAGGACGGGCACGATCTCGTGGTCCGCGTCGATCGCCTGGTAGACGTTGGCCAGGGTCTGGGCCTCGACGCCCTGGGTCGAGTCGACCACCAGCAGCGAGCCCTCGACCGCGCGCATCGAGCGCGAGACTTCATAGGCGAAGTCCACGTGTCCGGGCGTGTCGATCAGGTTCAGGACATACAGCTCGCCATCGTCCGCGATGTATTCGATGCGGACGGTGTTCGCCTTGATGGTGATGCCGCGTTCCCGCTCGATATCCATGGCGTCGAGCAGCTGTTCCTTCATCTCCCGTTCCGACACCGTATTGGTGGATTGGATCAGGCGATCGGCCAGCGTGGACTTGCCGTGGTCGATATGGGCAACGATGGAGAAATTTCGGATGCGGGAAAGCTCGGTCATGGGCTCGCATATGCAGGGTTTTCGCGCGCCGTCAATGGGAATGCGCAGCCTGCACCCGACGCAGCCGCAGCGAAGCCCCGTTCCCGCGCGGCAGCGCGGCCTCCGCCATCGGTCCGGCCCGTGCCGGGAACTGTGACCAATCGGCACAACCGCAACGGTTCCTCTGGAAACAAAAGCCCTCCCCAGAATACGATTTTTCGTGAAATGAGGGGCTTCCGGCGTCTCGCCGCGCACCCGCCGCGCGGCCCGGATCCGGACATCCGCGGGATGCAGCCGCTCGCAGGGCAAGGGGATGTCCGGTCATGCAGGGCTCGGGACAGTTTGGCAGTCTGGTGGAAACCATTTTCGTTCGGCCCGATTTCCGGCCAGGCGGCAGAATCCGGGACGGACGCCGGTGAGCGCCGTCGACCCGTCGGAACACGCCGCACGCGCGCCGCAGGAGCGGCAGCGCCGCAGGAGCGGCAGGCGCAAATCCTCGCGCCGCGCGTAATGGGATAGGTCTGTCCGGGGAAAGGGGGACTGCGGTCGCCAGTTGATTTGTCCAACAACGCCCGATGGGTATAGCGGATGAAAATATCTATGCGTGACTTTGACTTGGGTAGATGGTGAGGTGGCAAATCATAACTGAAACGTCGTTTTGCCCGATCACTTGGCGTTGCGGCGGGGGCGGGGTGAGGCGACTGACAGGCGTGCTCCTGCTTTTCCGCTAGACCGGGCATGTGTTTGCTCGTCGCACTCAAGTGCAGTCCGGGCCCGAGGGGATCATGCTGGTCGAGACGCTGCGGCAGTCGGAGCTGCTCGATCCGACCGGGACGCCGTCGGCGGTCGTGCGCGTGGAGGTGGTCGAAGAGGTCGAGTATTCCACGCAGCCCGACAGGCTGGCGGCGAGGGCGAGGAGCAGGAGGGCTGGCTTCATGATTCGGCGTTCCGGTTGCGGCCCTTGCGGCGCGCGGTAAACCGCGCAGCCCCAGCGGGACATGATGACTCTGGCAGGCGAACGAGCTAGATCGCTCCACATGGAAAGCAACCGCCCCCTTGCCCCGCTCACCTGGCTCCGCTGCGGCGGGCCGGCCGAGACGTTCTTCCAGCCGAAGGACCTCGATGACCTCTGCGCCACCCTTGCCGGGCTTGACCCGGCAACTCCCGTTTTCCCGCTGGGGCTCGGCTCCAACCTGATCGTCCGGGACGGCGGCATCCGCGGCCTCGTGATCCGGCTCGGGCGGGGCTTCAACGGCATGGAGTTCTCCGAAGGCCGCGCCGTGCTCGGTGCCGCCGTCCCGGATGCGCAGGCGGCGAAGCGCGCCGCCGCCGCCGGGCTCGACCTGACCTTCCTGCGCACCATCCCCGGCAGCATCGGCGGAGCGGCGCGGATGAATGCCGGCTGCTACGGCGCCTACCTCGCCGACCATTTCGTCGAGGCGCAGGCCGTCACCCGGCAGGGCGAGGTGATCACATTGGCGCCGCAGGACATGGGCTTCGCCTACCGCCATACCGAGCTGCCGCCCGATCTTGTGATCACACGCGTCACGCTTTCCGCCGAGCCGGGCGATCCCGAGGCGCTCATGGCGAAAATGGAGGAGCAGCTGGCCAAGCGCGACGCTTCGCAGCCGACCAAGGACCGCACCGCAGGCAGCACCTTCCGCAATCCGGCAGGCTTCTCCTCGACGGGACGGGCCGACGATACCCACGAGCTGAAGGCCTGGAAGCTGATCGACGAGGCCGGGATGCGCGGCGCGGTGCTCGGCGGCGCGCAGATGTCGCCGATGCATTCCAATTTCCTCGTGAACGCCGGAGGGGCGACCGCCGCCGATCTGGAAGGCCTGGGCGAGCTGGTGCGGAAAAAGGTTTGGGATTTTCACGGCATTGAGCTAGTCTGGGAGGTGCAACGGGTCGGCGATCCGCTTCCCGTGCATCCCGAAGTAACGAACGATTAACCGATCCGGGGCTAGCCCGGACGGCAGAGCAGTCAGAGGCCGCAAACGGCCCGAGCGAGAGGCAGGGGCATGTCACAAGACCCCTTGGTAGCGGTTCTCCTTGGAGGGCCGTCTTCGGAGCGCGAGGTTTCCCTTTCCTCGGGCGCCGAATGCGTGAAGGCGCTGAAGGCCGCTGGCTTCCGCGTCACCGAAATCGATCCGACCGCCGAGGTCGCGGCGCAGCTGGCAGAGGCGGCGCCCGATGTCGTGTTCAATGCCCTGCATGGCCGCTGGGGCGAGGACGGCGCGGTTCAGGGCGTCCTCGAATGGATGCGCATCCCCTATACCCATTCCGGGGTGACCGCCTCGGCGCTGGCGATGGACAAGCAGAAATCCAAGGCCGTGCTGGCCGCCGCCGGGCTGCCGGTGATGGAAAGCCGCATCGTCAGCCGCGACGAGGCCGAGGCCGCCCATGTGCTGGCGCCGCCCTATGTGGTCAAGCCAAACAACGAGGGCTCCTCGGTCGGGGTCTACCTCGTGCAGGAGGGCGCCAACGCGCCGCCTAAGCTGTCGGACACGATGCCGGCCGAGGTGATGGTGGAAACCTTCGCCCCGGGCCGCGAGCTGACCACCGCGGTGATCGACGGCAAGGCGCTGACCGTGACCGACATCCTGACCGACGGCTGGTATGACTACGACGCGAAATACCGCCCCGGCGGCTCGCGCCACGTCATCCCCGCCGAGATCCCGGCCGAGATCTTCGCGGCCTGCCTCGACTATGCCGAGCGGGCGCACGAGGCGCTGGGATGCCGCGGCCTGAGCCGGACCGATTTCCGCTGGGACGAAGCCCGCGGGCTCGACGGGCTGATCCTTCTCGAGGTCAACACCCAGCCGGGCCTGACGCCCACCTCTCTGGCCCCCGAACAGGCGGCGCATTGCGGCCTGTCCTTCCCCGAGCTCTGCCGCTGGATGGTGGAGGATGCCTCATGTGCGCGGTGAAGGCGCCACGCGATGACTATGCGCCGTCGCGGATCGCCTACCGCGTCAACCGGCTGTGGCTGTCGCCGGTCTTCCGCATCTCCATGCTCTGGCTCCTGCCGATGGGGGTGATCGGCGGCGGCATCGGGCTCTGGGCCAGCCAGCCCGGCTCACAGGAGCTGATCACCAATGTCCAGGTCGCCGTGATGGCGCGGATGCGCGACCAGCCGGATTTCCAGGTCAAGCAGATGGCGGTCAAGGGCGCCTCGCCGGAGCTGACCCGCGAGATCCGCCGGGTGCTCGATCTCGAATTCCCGGTCAGCGTTCTCGATCTCGATCTTGACGAGATCCGCGTCAAGGTCACCGCCTTCGACGCGGTCGAGCATGTCAACGCGCATGTCGTGCTGGGCGGCGCGCTGATGCTGGAGATCACCCAGCGCCAGCCGGTGGTGATCTGGCGCACCGCGCGCGGGCTGGCGCTGCTCGACGAGGGCGGCATGCGGGTCGCGGTGGCCGAGACGCGCGATGCCGCGCCCGAGCTGCCGCTGAAGGCCGGCTGGTACGGCGCGCGCATCGCGACCTTCTGGGCATTCCTCGCCTCGAGCCCGATGTGGCTGTTCCGCGGGCTGGTGGCGGCGATGGCCGGACCTGGAACTGCGCTCGACCTCGTGACCACCGTGGCACTGGCCGGCTGGCTGGCGCTCTGGGTTCTGTCGATGCGTGCGGCGGCGCGTCCCGGGCCGGGCATTGCCGGCCGCGACGAGCTGGCGTAGGGGAGGCCCATGACACCGCGCCTTGACGATTTCACCCCCGGGGGCATCCTCGCCCTTGTCCTGGCCACGCTGCGCGATCCGCGCGGCACGGCCCGCCAGATTCTTGCGATGCAGCTGCCGCAGAACGTGCTGTGGCTGATCCTGTTCACCGTCGCCATCGTGTCCGCGCTGATCGGCCAGGTGGCGGCGCTGCTGTTCCTGCCCGGTCCGGTGCCGGGCGGCGATCCCGTCATCCTGGGTCCGCTGCTGATGGCGGGGCTGCAGCTCGGCGGCCTGGTGCTGACGGTGTTTGCCGTGCACCATATCGGCCGGATCATGGGCGGGCAGGGCACGCTCGAGCGCAGCCTGCTGCTGATGAGCTGGCTCGAGGTCGTGATGGTGGTGGTCCAGCTCGCCCAGCTGGTGCTGCTGTTCCTGCTGTCCTTCACCGGAGCCGGCTTTCCGGGCCTTCTGGTGATGGTGGCGAGCTTCGCGCTGGTCACCTGGGTCTTCACGGCCTTCGTCGCCGAGATCCACGGCTTCCGCAGCCTCTGGCTGGTCTTCCTGATGACCATTGCCTCGGTGCTGGCCTTCAGCTTCGCCCTGTCCCTCATCCTGTCCTTCATGGGGCTGACTTTCACAGGAGGTGCCGGTGCTTGACATCGACAAGATCCGTGCCGATTTCCCGATCCTCTCGCGCGAGGTGAACGGCAAGCCGCTGGTCTATCTCGACAACGGCGCTTCGGCGCAGAAGCCGCAGGCGGTGATCGACGCGGTCACCCGCGGCTATGCCGAGGAATATTCCAACGTCCATCGCGGGCTGCATTACCTGTCGAACCTTGCCACCGAGAAATACGAGGCGGTGCGCGGCAAGGTCGCCCGCTTCCTCGGCGCGAAAGACGAGCACGAGGTCGTTTTCACCACCGGCACGACCGAGGGGATCAACCTCGTCTCCTATGCCTGGGCGGCGCCGCGCTTCGAGCCGGGCGACGAGATCGTGCTCAGCGTGATGGAACACCATGCCAATATCGTGCCGTGGCATTTCCTGCGCGAACGCCAGGGCGCGGTGCTGAAATGGGTGGAGCCCGATGCCACCGGCGCGCTCGATCCGCAGAAGGTGATCGACGCGATCGGGCCGAAGACCAAGCTGGTCGCGGTCACCCAGGTCTCGAACGTGCTGGGCACCAAGGTCGACGTGCGGGCGATCTGCGAGGCAGCCCGCGCCAGGGGCGTTCCGGTGCTGGTCGACGGCTCGCAGGGTTCGGTTCACATGCCGGTGAATGTCGAGGAGCTGGGCTGCGATTTCTACGCGATCACCGGCCACAAGCTTTACGGTCCCTCGGGCTCGGGCGCGATCTGGATCCGCAAGGAGCGGCTCGCCGAGATGCGGCCCTTCCTGGGCGGCGGCGACATGATCCGCGAAGTGACCCGCGATCTGGTGACCTATGCCGATCCGCCGATGAAGTTCGAGGCCGGCACGCCCGGCATCGTCCAGACCATCGGTCTGGGCGCCGCGCTCGATTACCTGATGGATCTGGGCATGGAGAACATCGCGGCGCATGAGGACCGGCTCTGTGCCTATGCGCGCCAGCGGCTCGACGGGCTGAACTGGGTGAACGTGCAGGGGCAGGCGCCGGACAAGGCGGCGATCTTCTCCTTCACGCTCGAGGGCGCCGCCCATGCCCATGACATCTCGACGGTGCTCGACAAGAAGGGCGTTGCGGTGCGGGCGGGCCATCACTGCGCGCAGCCGCTGATGCAGCATCTGGGCGTTTCGGCGACCTGCCGGGCGTCTTTCGGCCTCTACAATACCGAGGCGGAAATCGACAAGCTGGTCGAGGCGCTGGAGCTCTGCCACGAGCTTTTCGCCTGAGCGCAAATTCCCGCCGGGGCAGTGATTTTTCCGATTGCATGTCCCGGCAGCGGCACCTATACAGCCGCTCACGCACCCATAGCTCAGCTGGATAGAGCGCTGCCCTCCGAAGGCAGAGGTCTGAGGTTCGAATCCTCATGGGTGCGCCATAAAATCAACGACTTGCAAGCCGAAATTGAAAGCGCGACCGTTTCGTAACTGTCGCGAGCGACTGATACATGCTCTTGACGGGCCATGTCATCGGCTCTCCATAGCGCGCACTGCTGATTCCTGAAATGCCGGATGGTGGTGGGCGTAGGTCCGCGTGAAGGTCTCGACGCTGGTCGAGAAGTAGGCCGCAGCTTGGTAGATGTCGGCGCCGCGCTGCATCGACCAAGTGCAGGCCGTGTGCTTCAGCGTGTGCGGGGTTACGCCGCTCAGGTCTATCTCTATGCCATCGCGCCTGGCCAGCTCGTGGGCCGCCTCGATCGCTCCGGCCCAGCCCTTCTTGATGTCGCCTATCTGGCAGCCGCGATTGTCCTGGACGAAGCAGCGGTGTCCCAGGCGCGCCTTGCGCCGTACATGGCCGAGCAGTTGGCGCGGCATGCGGCACGGGTTCCGTTCCTTCTTCGTCGCTCGCTCTCCTGCGCCGCGGCGGATGAACAGGCCGCTGACCGGGTCCAGGCGTCCGGAGTTCAGGACCGGCTCGGAGCTGATGCGGGTGGCCAGCATCGCCGCCTTCCGCCCGCCGGTGTAGATGCCGAGGATGATGAACCACTGCAGGCGCCGACCGTCCTTGCGCAGGCTGCGGGCGCCGCGCAGGAGATAGGCGACCTCGCGGCGGGTCATGAAGCGCTCCTTCGTAAGCACTCGGTTTGTACCGCCTTACCGGCTAGGCAGGACCCGCAGCAAGGCCGCCGCGGCGCTCCGCCAGGTTTGGCGGCCTTTGGAGGCGCTTCCGTCCCGGCTCGGTCCGAGCGCAATTCCCGGTCCTGCCCGCAGCGGATGACCGGATCGGACGGCCCGGATCAACCCGCCGGGCGGGGCATGCCGTGTTCCTCGGAGAGCCCGGCCAGCACCTCGTGCAGCCGCGCGATGATGCCGGCCCGCGGCGAGACCGCCCGCTCGATGATGCCGATATGGCGCTTGATCTGCGGGTCGCCGAAAGGTGCCTTGGTCAGGTCGTCGTCATCGGGATGCTGCAGCGCCGCATGCGGCACGACCGAGATCCCCAGCGCCTGGCGCACGCAGGTGACGATCGAGCCGACCGTGTCGAGTTCGGCGATGTCGTTGACGTCGGCGCCCATCCGCGACAGCTCGGTATCGATCAGGTTGGCCAGAGGCACGGCGCTGCGGAACCGGACATAGGGCAGGGTGTTCAGCGCCTTCATCGGATCGCTCAGGTCGGTCCCCTTCGGCGCGATCAGCCAGAGCGGTTCGCGCAGGAACGGGCTCCAGCGCAGCGAAGAGGGGAAGCCGACATGCTCGGCCACCACCGCCGCGTCGAGCCGCCCGGCCGCGACATCGGCGATCAGCGGCGCCGAGAGCGACACCCGCAGGTTGGTGCGCAGCTCGGGATAGTCGCGGTTCATCCGCACGATCGCCCGCGGCAGCAGGTTGAGCGCGCTCGAGCGCACCGAGCCCAGCATCAGCATCCCCGCCACCCGGTCGCCGCCGAGGCTGGCCTTGGTGTCCTCGGCGATGCGCAGGATGTCCTCGGCCATCTCCAGCACCTGCATGCCTTCGGAGGTGAGCTTCGGCGGCCGCGAGGTCCGTTCGAAGATCCGCACGCCCAGCTCGGCCTCCAGCGCCTGGATCTGCTGGCTGACCGCGGAGGGCGTCAGCCCCACGACATCTGCAGCATTTGCAAAGGTGCCATGCGCGCGGATCGCGAGCACAGTCTTCAATTGGCGGGTATCCATGGCTTCATCCAGTTTTTCTTAATTAGAGAACCAGAACTATTCGCTGTTGTGAAGAAGTTCTTTGGTATACCCCTCCCGCCAGGAGGATGCGCGGTCCGGGACGGAGCCCTTTCCGCGCAAACCATCGACAGCACAGACGAACAGGACGCCCGCATCGTGGTCGATGGCGGGCGCATGGAGACCTTTGCCATGACCAAGACCATCCTCGTGACCGGGCCGGATCTGCATCCCGCCGCTGCCAAGCTGGTGCAGGAGCATGGCTACGAGGCGGTGCACACGCCGCCCTATGCCGACAGCGCGGTCATCGCCGAATACCTGGGCAAGACCGGCGCGGTCGGGATCGTGTCGCGGATGGGCCGGATCGACGCCTCGGTGCTGGACGGCGCGGAAACGCTGAAGGTGATCTCGAAGCACGGCGTCGGCGTCGACAACATCGACCTGCCCGCCGCGGCCCGCCACGGCATTCCGGTGCTGGTCGCGACCGGCGCGAATGCCGTCTCGGTCGCCGAACATGCCATCGCGCTGATGATGACCTGCGTGAAGCGCATCCTGCCGCTCGACACCTCGCTGCGCGAAGGCCGCTGGGAAAAGCCGGGCTTCAAGGGCAAGGAAATCGCCGGGATGACGCTGGGCCTGATGGGCATGGGCGCGATCGCGCGGGCCACCGGCCATATCGCCAAGGGCCTGGGCATGGAGCTGATCGGCTTCGACCCCTATGCGCCCGACGCGGCCTTCGAGGAGATCGGCGCGCGCCGCTGCGACAGCTTCGAGGATCTGGCGCGCCAGTCGCAGGTGCTGAGCCTGCACTGCCCGCTGACCGACCAGACCCGCGGCATCCTCAATGCCGACACGCTCGCGCTGATGCCCGAGGGCAGCTATGTCGTGAACACCGCCCGCGGCGGGCTGATCGACGAGGCCGCGCTCCTGGACGCGGTCCGTTCGGGCCGCCTGGCAGGCGCCGGTCTCGACAGCTTCGCGGTGGAGCCGCCGGCCGCCGACCATCCGTTCTGGGACGAGCCGCGCATCGTCGTCACGCCGCATATCGGCGGCGTCACCGGCGAGGCCAATGCCCGCGTCGGCGTCGAGGCGGTGACCGGCATCTTCAAGTACCTCGCAGGCGAGGAACTGCCGCCGCAGCGCATCATCAACCGCGCGCTTCTCGCCGAAGCGCAAGAGACCTCCACCAAAGCAGGGGAATAACCATGCCCATCGGTTTCCGCGTCCTCGAACGCACCCAGGTCGCGCCGAAGGCGCTGGTCGACCGCTTCGCCAAGCTGCCGGTCGCCAATGTCTCCGACTCCATGTCCCGCCTCTCCGCGGCCGGTCCCGACCTGCGCCCGATGCACCGCGAAGGCGGCATGGCCGGCGTCGCGCTGACCGTGCGCTGCCGTCCGGGCGACAACCTGATGCTGCACAAGGCGATCGACATGGCCGTTCCCGGCGACGTGATCGTCGTCGATGCCGGCGGCGAGTGCACCAATGCGCTGATGGGCGAGCTGATGCTGGCCTATGCGATCAAGCGCGGCGTTGTCGGCTTCGTGCTGAACGGCGCGATCCGCGACCTCGACGCCTTCGTCGAGACCAACCTGCCGACCTTCGCGGTTGGCGTGACGCATCGCGGCCCGTACAAGGATGGTCCGGGCGAGGTGAACGTGCCGATCTGCCTTGGCGGCATGGTGATCAATCCCGGCGACATCGTGATCGGCGATGCCGATGGCGTTCTGTCGGTTCCTGTCGCGGAAGCCGAGGAAATCCTTGCCAAAACCGAGGCGAAACAGGATGCCGAAACGCGGCAGATGAAACAGATCGCGGAAGGCACCAACGACCGGACCTGGGTCGATGCCGCACTGAAGAAGCTCGGCTGCGAATTCGGCTCTGACTCAATGGGCGGGGCGTGCCGTCGCATGCCTCGGTGCTGCGGCCGACCGACTTCGACGCGGCCGGCAATCTGACGATGGAGGCGGTGCAGGGCAAGGTCGCCGAGGGCAATGCGCCCTTCTGGATGGCCTCCGGCCTGCCGCCCGACGCGTTCTACGGGCGCGGACTCGGCCGGGTGAATGTCGAGCTGAAGATCGAGCGCCTAGGGCCCGCCCGGCCCGGCATGCCGGTGCGGCTGGTGACGTGGTTCGGCCCGCCCGGTTCGAAGACGGTGGAGGTCTGCCACCAGCTCGAGGATCTGGCGACCGGCGCGGCGCTGGCCGCGGTGCGGGCGGTGTCGCTGATCATCGACCTCGACAGCCGCCGACCCATCGGACTTCCCGGAGAAATCCGGCGGCTTCTGGGCTGAGCCCGCGGCTCAGTCCTCCCGCCGCATGAAGAAGGTCAGCACCAGGCTGACCGCCGCGATCCCGGCCGCCGCCATGTAGAGCACCGAGAAGCCCGCGCCATAGGTCTGCATCACCTCGGCGCGCAGCGCGGGGGGCAGCCCGTCCATCATGCCGGGCGTCATCGCGGTGCCCGACAGCCCGCTGGTTGCCGGAAGCCCCTCGACCGCATGGGCGATGATCGTGCCATAGAGCGCGATGCCGATGGCGGCGCCGACCGTGCGCATCAGCGTGATGCTGCCGGTGGCCGATCCGACATTTTCGGGCGGCGACAGCAGCTGCGCGCCCAGCACCAGCGCATTCATCGCCAGCCCCATGCCGAGACCGAGGAGCACGAAGAGGCCGGGCAGCACCGGCACCGGGAAGCGGCCGGGCGCGACAGCGAGGCTGCCGAGCGCCAGCAGGAATACCACCAGCGACAGCCGCAGCGGCAGGGTGAAATGGCGGCCGCGGGACAGCAGCCGTCCGGTGGTCAGCGCGCCGGTCGACACGCCGATGGTCAGCGCGATGAAGAAGAGGCCGGCGGTCGCGGGCGAGAGCCCGACCCCCATCTGCAGGAAATAGGCATGATAGGTGATCAGCCCGATCGAGATGCCGCCATTGCCGAGCGCCAGCAGTGCCAAGAGCGCGAAGGAGCGCTGGCGCAGGAGGGGAACGGGCAGCACCGGCTCGGGGGCGTGGCGCTCGATGGAGAACAGCGCCGGCAGCAGAAGCACCACGAGCGCGCCGAGGAACAGGCTCTGCGGCGCCGCGAAGCTGCCGAAGAGCCGCCCGCTGTCCACCCAGATGACGATGGCGGTGACCGTGGCGGCCAGCGTCAGGGCGCCGGCATAGTCGATCGAGGGCGTCGGCCGGCTTTCGCGGACCGGCAGGAAGCGGCGGAAGCCGAGGATCGCGACCAGCGCGAAGGGCACGGTCACGAGGAAGATCGACCGCCAGCCCAGCCATTCGGTCATCAGACCGCCGAGCGCGGGGCCGACCACCGAGCCGAAGACGAAGACGAAGCTGAGATAGCCCTGGAAGCGCGCGCGGGTGCGCGGCTCGAAGATGTCGGCGCTGATCGCCAGCACCAGCACCAGCAGCCCGCCATTGCCCAGGCCCTGCAGCGTGCGCGCCACGATCAGCGCGGTCATCGAGCTGCTCATCGCGCAGAGCAGCGAGCCCGCCGAGAAGATCAGGAGCGCCGCCTGCATGATCCGCTTGCGCCCGAACAGGTCGCCGAGCTTGCCGTAGACCGGCATCACCACGCATTGCGCCAGCACGTAGGCCGAGACCAGCCAGCTGAAATGCTCCGCCTCGCCCAGATCGCCGACGATGGTCGGCAGCGCGGTCGCGACGATCTGGTTGTCGAGGGTCGCGATCAGCTGGGTCAGCATCAGGAAGACGAAGACGGCCAGCTCCCTCCGGCCGGGGCGGGGGACGGTTTCAGGTGGCTGGTGCTGCAATCGGATGCTCCGGCTCAGACGGCTTCGATGATCATGGCGGTTCCCTGCCCGACGCCGACGCACATGGTACACAGGGCATAGCGTCCGCCGCGGCGGCGCAGTTCGTAGGCGGCGGTCATCACCAGCCGCGCTCCCGACATGCCCAGTGGGTGGCCTAGCGCGATCGCGCCGCCATTGGGATTCACATGTTCGGCATCGTCGGGCAGGCCCAGCTCGCGCAGCGTCGCCAGCGCCTGGGAGGCGAAGGCCTCGTTCAGCTCGATCACGTCCATGTCGCCGATCGACAGTCCGGTGCGTTCCAGCACCTTGCGGGTTGCAGGCACGGGGCCGATGCCCATCACCCGCGGCGGCACGCCGGCGGCGGCCATCGCCACGATCCGCGCCATCGGCTTCAGCCCGTGGCGCTCCATCGCGGCCTTGTTGGCCAGGACCATCGCCGCCGCGCCGTCATTGACGCCCGAGGCATTGCCGGCGGTCACGGTCAGGTCGGGGCCGTTCACGCCCCGGAGCCCGCCGAGCTTCGCGGCAGTGGTGCCGGGGCGGGGATGTTCGTCGGTGTCGAAGATCACCGGGTCGCCCTTGCGCTGCGGGATGGCGACCGGGATCGTCTCCTCGGCGAAGATGCCCTTGGCCTGCGCGGCCTCCCAGCGTGCCTGTGACCGCGCTGCGAACACATCCTGGTCCTCGCGGCTGATATTGTAGTCGGCGGCGACATTGTCGGCGGTCTGCGGCATGGAGTCGGTGCCGTATTGCGCGTTCATCTTCGGATTGACGAACCGCCAGCCGATGGTGGTGTCATGGATCTCGGCGGCGCGCGAGAAGGCGGAGGTCGCCTTCGGCATGACGAAGGGGGCGCGGCTCATGCTTTCGACCCCGCCGGCGATGGCGAAGTCGTAATCGCCCGCGCGGATGCCGCGCGCCGCGGCGCCGACCGCGTCCATGCCGCTGGCGCAGAGCCGGTTCAGCGTCGTGCCCGAGACATTGACCGGCAGTCCGGCCAGCAGCGCGGCCATGCGCGCCACGTTACCCCCGCTCGCTCGAATGGCGCAAATAGGTCGATGACTCCCCTGCATTTGCGCAACTACGCTTGGCGCCGCCAGCCGATTTGCGCAACAGGGGCCGCCCTGGGCGCGTGCGGCATGCAGACGTGCATCGCGCGTCCGGGACGTTCCGGGAGGTCGTGATCCGGCGCGACAGGCAGTGCTCCGACCGCCGTCACCGGATCGCGCGCGCCGGTCCTATCTGCGTCTTTGGCAGTGGCGCTAGGTTGCACGCCTCCGTGGCAGGTGCTTGACATGCCTTCATGGCGCCATCGCCCTCGCAGTGCCCCTCGTCTTCCGGCGGCGGGCCCTGATCTGGAACATATGGAATTCAAGGTGTGAATGCAGGGGCTTGGCCCGATACGACACCCCCCTTTCCGTCTGAGGCCTGCCCTGGCAGCCCGGACGCCGCAGATGCCGGAAGAAGAGAGGGCCGGGCGTCGCCGCCCGGCCCTACAACCCCACCTGTAACAAGGGTCGTTCCGTGTTGCGCCGGGAATGTCCCGTCTGCGCTGAATCTCGGTGATCCGTTGCCGGATCATGATGGGCGTTTGCAACCTTTTCATGACCTTTTGCAAGGTCTCCGGTTATGCCCTTTGGTCATGCCGCTCATGCAGCAGGAGCAGCCCGCACCTCATGACGTCCGGACTTGCGATGTTCAATGCTTCGGATGGAAAAACGTTCCGGCGGCCGGCGGATTTTCCGCGGATCTTTCCGCACCGCGGCGGCCGCCGGGATAGGTGGACGGGCGCGAGTGCGGACGCCCGCCCCGTGCCGTGCCGAAGGGCGTCAGCGCGGCACGTTTCCGCGGAGCGCCCGGGCGATGAGGGCGATCACGAACAGGACGAGGAATACGAAGAACAGGATTTGCGCGATGCCGGCGGATGCGGATGCGATGCCGCCGAAGCCGAACAGGCCGGCAACCAGGGCGACGACAAGGAACACTACGGCCCAGTAAAGCATGGTCTCTCTCCTATGGTTGCGCCTCCGGTGGAAGCGATTGACCTGACAACCCCGGGGGGCGGAGAGAGTTCCGCCGGTCACGAAAAAGCGCGGAAACCCAGCCCGGCGAGCGCGTCGCGGAAGGTGGAGCCGGAAAACGGCACCGGCAGCACCGCGACCAGGTCTTCGGGCAGGTTGCCGCCCTTCAGGTCGACGGTGTCGCCGAGCAGCAGGACGCGCGCGCCGCGCCCGGCCGCACGCGCCGCCAGCCCCGCATCCATCGGATCATGGCGCATCATCTTGAGCACGCAGAGCGTCAGGTCGGCGAGTCCCGCGGCCAGCCGGTCGGCGGCGTCGGTATCGCGGCACATGTGGATCACCGCGTCGGGGATCACCTCGCGCAGGATCATGCCGATATCGGACTGAATGAACGGATCGCGCTCCATTACCAGCACGACCGGCGGCTTGGGTGGCGTGGCTTCGGTCATGGGATGCTGCCTTCTGGTCAAAGGCCCGATATGGAACATTCCCGGGCAGGGCGCATTTAACTGTGACATAGTCCGAGGATCATGACATGACCGTGAAATGCCGTACCTGTCCGATCCGGCGCCGCGACTGCTTCATTCCGATGACGGAGGGCGAGGTCGCCGCGATGGAGCGGTTCAAGACCGGCGAACTGACCGTCGACGGACGCAGCTCGATCCTGATGGAGGGCTCCAACAGCCCGCAGCTTTTCACAGTTCTCGAAGGCCAGGGCTTGCGCTACAAGACACTTCCGGACGGACGGCGGCAGGTGATCAGCTTCGTCTTTCCCGGCGATTTCGTGGGGTTGCAGGCAGGGGTGATGGCCGAGATGCGCCATTCGGTGGAAAGTTCGACGCGGATGCGGCTCTGCGTCTTCGAGCGTGCCAATCTCTGGGCGTTCTTCCGCGACAATCCGGAACGGGCCTTCGACCTGACCTGGCTGTCCGCGGTCGAGGAGCATTTCCTCGGCGAGAACGTCCTGACGCTGGGCCAGCGCAGCGCGGCCGAACGCATCGCCTGGGCCTTCCTGCGCATCTGGGAACGGCTCGATGCGCTGGGGCTGCGGACCAACGGCTCGGTGCCCTTCCCGCACCGCCAGCAGGATCTGGCCGATGCGCTGGGGCTGTCGCTGGTGCATACCAACAAGACGCTGGCCAAGCTGCGCCGCGAGCAGATCGCCGGCTGGAGCGACGGGCGGCTGACGGTCCTCGACACCGCGCGGCTCGCCGAATTGGCGCAGGCCGAAGAGGGCGAGGGCGCCCACAGGCGCCCGCTGCTCTGATGAAGCTTTCCCCCTGGATGATCCGCATGGCGGAGGGCCGCACCGGCATCACCGTGCTCTCGGCCATGGAGGCCACCTTCCTGCCGATCCCGCTCGAGGCGGTTCTGGTGCCCTTGATGATCGCCCGGCCGCGCAACGCGCTGGCCCTGGGATTCTGGTCTCTGGTCGGCTGCCTGATCGGCACCGCGATCCTCTATGTCATGGGACTTCTGCTCGCCGATCCGGTGGTGCTGCCGCTTCTCGACTGGCTGGGGCTCTCGGCACAGTTCGGGACGGTGCAGGACCGGCTCGGCGGCGGGCAGCTTTTCGTCACCGTGCTGATCCTGTCGGTCTCGCCCTTCCCGATCCAGCTGGCCTCGGTCGGGTCGGGGATGCTCGGCAGCTCCTTCGCGATCCTGATGGCGGCGGTCACGGTGGCGCGCGGCGGGCGCTACATGGGCTTGGGCGTGCTGGCGCATTTCCTCGGTCCCCGGCTGCGCGGGCTGCGCATCCCCCGCTGGGTCTGGGTGCCGGTCCTCGGCCTTCTGCTGGCGCTGTTCTGGTGGACCTCGCGCGGGCTCTGACGCCCCGGCCTCCGGTTCCGCGGCAAGCAAGCTGCGCCGTCCGGCCAGACCGTGCCGGCACGGAGAGGCGGACAATGGCGCGTTTCTCGAGACCGGCAACGACAGCCACCGCTTCAAGGCCAGCTCCGAGGCGGCAAGCACCAGGAAGGAGAAATGACCGGCATTGACCGCCGCATGAACCGGGCACAATAGTCTGCAGGCGGGTCAATTCTCGATGGAAAGCCCGGGTCAGTTCTCAACGGAAATCAACAACCCTGAGACTAAATACCTGGCACGCGGCGCCGCCGCCGCCTTGATCCGGGTCTGCCCGGCAATGCTGATCTGAATCATGGCCGGCATCGCCCCTTCCGGCCTAAAGTTGCGCAAGGTCAACCTGCATTCTGGGGAGGATTGCGCAATGATCAGCGTTCAGGACATCATCGACATGACGGATCTCACGCCGGACGAGATCGAGGCCGTCGCCGAGCACGAACATCTCTGCAGCGTCAATGCCGCCGCTCTGGCGCAATACATGCTGGAGCACCACAACGGCGCGGCCAAGGTGCAGGACATGATCTGCGACGACATCCGCGAAGCGCTGCACAAGGGCGACCTGCCCCATGCCCGCGACCTCTTCGCGACGCTGCGCCATTTCATGGCCGAGCATCCCGAGGCCGCACACGGCATCCGGCAATAGCCGGATCTGCCTGCCGCAATTCCGCTGCGGACCCAGCCGGGGAGCGCCCCGCGCGCGCCCTTCTGCCGCCCTGCCCGAAGGCTGGAAAAGGGGCATCGCCGCATGGCGGACAGACCCCGGGGCCGGGCGTTCCCCGTCCCCGCAGCTCGCGGAGCGCCAAGGTCTCAAGACATCCGGACGGTCAGTCCTCCGGCAGCCTGCCGGTCCCTTCGATGGCGGCGGCCAGCACCGGCGCCTCGTCCTTCAGGCCGATGCCCGTCAGCCCGCGCTTCAGCGCCTCCCGCGCCAGCCAGCCGATCTTCGCCGCGGCCTGGTCATAGCTCTGCCCGCCCTTGAGATGGATGTTGGAGATGCAGTTGCGCTCGCTGTCGCGCCGTCCCCGTTCCGGTCCCCAGGTCAGATAGGCGCCGAGCGAATCCGCGACGGTCAGCCCGGGCCGCTCGCCCACCAGCACCACGACCAGCTTCGCCCCGAGCGCCGCGCCGATCTCGTCGCCGATCGCCACCCGCCCCTGCCGCGCCAGAACCACCGGCCCGAGCCGCAGCCCCCCCAGGACATCGTCGCAGGCGCGGATCACCTCCGCGGCATGTTCCTGCACAGCATCCGCCGACAGGCCATCAGCCACCACGAAGGCAATGTCGCAGCCCGTGGCAGGCAGGCGCTCCGCCCCCTCGTCCAGCCGCCGTCCCAGATCGGGGCGGCGCAGATAGGTCGCACGGTCGGGCGCCTGGCTGGCCACCTCGACCACAGCGCGCGGCGCCAGCTGCGCCTTCAGTGCCTCCCAGTCGACGGAACGATGCACGGCATCGCGGGCGCGGGCATGGGCATACTGGAATTCGAGATTGGCCTTCACCGGCAGCCCGGCGCCGCTGCGGCCCAGCCCGATCCGAGCCGGTGTCGCCGCGCGCAGCTTCGCCCAGGGGTCCTTCGCCACGCCGGTCATGCCACCGCTCCGATCAGCTTCTGCTGGCCCGAGCCGCTGTCGATCAGTTGCCCTGCCGGGTCGATCAGGCCGATGCCTTCCAGCCAGGCCTCGAATTCCGGCGCCGCCCTGAGCCCGAAGGAATTCCGCAAATAGGCGATGTCATGGAAGCTCAGGGATTGGTAGTTCAGCATGATGTCATCCGCCCCCGGCACCGCGATCAGGAAGGTCGCGCCGGCATCGGCCAGGAGCGTCATCAGCACGTCCATGTCGTTCTGGTCCGCCTCGGCATGGTTGGTGTAGCAGACATCCACCCCCATCGGCAGGCCGAGCATCTTGCCGCAGAAATGGTCCTCGAGCCCGGCGCGGATGATCTGCTTGCCGTCATAGAGGTATTCCGGCCCGATGAAGCCGACCACCGTGTTGACCAGAAGCGGCCGGTAGCGGCGGCAGACGGCATAGGCGCGGGTTTCCAGCGTCTGCTGATCCACCCCGTGATGGGCATCTGCCGACAGCGCCGAGCCCTGCCCGGTCTCGAAATACATCACGTTGTCGCCGACCGTGCCGCGGCCCAGCGACAGCCCGGCGGCATGGGCCTCGTCCAAAAGCTTCAGATCGACGCCGAAGCCCCGGTTCGCCGCCTCGGTTCCCGCCACCGACTGGAAGATCAGGTCGATCGGCGCGCCGCGGTTCACGATCTCGACCGAGTTGGTCACATGGGTCAGCACGCAGCTCTGGGTCGGGATGGCATAGCGCAGCCGCAGCTCCTCGAGCATCTTGATCAGCGCAATCGCGTTCGGGATGTTGTCGGTCGCCGGGTTGATGCCGATCACCGCATCGCCGACGCCGTAGCTCAGCCCGTCGAGCACCGAGGCGGCGATGCCCTTCAGGTCGTCCGACGGATGGTTCGGCTGCAGCCGCGAGCCGATCCGCCCGGGCTGGCCCAGCGAATTGCGGAACCCCGCCTCGACGCGGATCTTGCGCGCCACGGCAATCAGGTCGCGGTTCCTCATCAGCTTCGAGGCGGCGGCGACCATCTCGGGCGTCAGCCCGGGCGACAGCCGCGCCAGAACCGCGCCGGTCGCCGCCTCCGACAGCAGCCAGTCGCGGAACGCCCCGACGGTCATGTGCGCGACCGGAGCGAAGGCGGCGGCGTCATGCGTGTCGACGATCAGCCGCGTCACCTCGTCGGTCTCGTAGGGCACCACCTGCTCGCTGAGGAAGGTCGTCAGCGGCAGGTCGGCCAGAACGGCCTGGGCGGCGACCCGCTCCAGATCGCGGCGCGCTGGCACGGCTTCGCGGCGCTGCGCTCGGACCGGGCGCGGGCGATCCTGGCGCGGCTGCTGCCGGACCTGCTGCAGCGCTTCGAGAAGGCGGCGAAGCCCGAGGAGGCGCTCCTGCAGTTCGAGCGCTTCCTGCAGCGGCTGCCTGCCGGGGTGCAGGTCTTCTCGCTCTTCGAGGCCAATCCGCATCTGATCGACCTGATGGTGGACATCGCGTCTTCCTCGCCGATGCTGGCGGAGTACCTGTCGCGCCATGCCCAGGTGCTGGACGCGGTGATCGGCGGCAGCTTCTTCGAGCCCTGGCCGGGGCGCGCGGCGCTGGCGGCCGAGCTGTCGGAGGCGCTGGCCCATGATGCCGAGGACTACGAGCAGCAGCTCGACGCCACCCGGCGCTGGCACACCCCGAGCTGCCGCTCCAGCGCCTGGATCGACTGGCTGAGCGGCGGCTGGGTCATGCCCAGCCGGTCGGCGGCACGGCCGAAATGCAGCTCTTCGGCCACCGCCGCGAAATGCCGGAGCTGCCGGACCTCGATCATTCATATCCTCCGCGACCCAATGGGCGCACAATAATATATTTCACCCCGGGTTCACAGGCTGATACAAGGCGCCGACAGTTTCCAANGGGAGGGTTCGATGCCCCTGTACCGCTCGAGAACCAGTACCCATGGCCGCAACATGGCGGGGGCCCGCGGCCTCTGGCGCGCCACGGGGATGAAAGACGACGATTTCGGCAAGCCGATCATCGCCATCGTCAACAGCTTCACCCAGTTCGTGCCCGGCCACGTCCACCTGAAGGACCTGGGCCAGATGGTCGCCCGCGAGGTCGAGAAGGCCGGCGGCGTCGCCAAGGAATTCAACACGATCGCGGTCGATGACGGCATCGCCATGGGCCATGACGGGATGCTCTATTCGCTGCCGTCGCGCGAGATCATCGCCGACAGCGTGGAATACATGGTGAACGCGCATTGCGCCGACGCGATGGTCTGCATCTCCAATTGCGACAAGATCACCCCCGGCATGCTGATGGCCGCGATGCGCCTGAACATCCCGGTGGTCTTCGTCTCCGGCGGCCCGATGGAGGCCGGCAAGGTCGTCTGGGAAGACGGCAAGGAGCAGGCGCTCGACCTCGTCGACGCGATGGTCGCCGCCGCCGATGACCGCATCTCTGACGCCGATGTCGCCACGATCGAGCGGTCCGCCTGCCCGACCTGCGGATCGTGCTCGGGGATGTTCACGGCGAACTCGATGAACTGCCTGACCGAGGCGCTCGGCCTGTCGCTTCCGGGCAACGGCTCGACGCTGGCCACGCATGCGGACCGCCAGCGCCTGTTCGTCGAGGCCGGCCACCTGATCGTCGACCTCGCCCGCCGCTACTACGAGCAGGACGATGCCTCCGTGCTGCCGCGCTCGATCGCGACGGTCCCGGCCTTCAAGAACGCCATGACGCTCGACATCGCGATGGGCGGATCGACCAACACCGTGCTGCACCTGCTGGCCGCCGCGGTCGAGGGCGAAGTCGATTTCGACATGTCGACGATCGACCAGCTCAGCCGCAACGTGCCGGTGCTCTGCAAGGTCGCGCCGGCGAAATCCGACGTTCACATGGAAGATGTCCACCGCGCCGGCGGGATCATGTCGATCCTGGGCGAGCTGGACCGCGCCGGCCTGCTCGACACCAGCGTCGGCTCGGTCCATGCCGAAAGCCTCGCCCATGCGCTCGACCGCTGGGACGTGGTGCGCACCACCTCCGAGACCGTGCATGACTTCTTCCGCGCAGCGCCGGGCGGCGTGCCGACCCAGGTCGCGTTCAGCCAGGACCGCCGCTTCGAGACGCTCGATCTCGACCGCGAAGGCGGCGTGATCCGCAATGCCGAACACGCGTTCTCGAAGGATGGCGGGCTCGCGGTTCTCTACGGCAACCTCGCCGAGGACGGCTGCATCGTGAAGACGGCCGGCGTCGACGAGTCGATCCTGGTCTTCCACGGCCCGGCCCGCATCTTCGAATCGCAGGACACCGCCGTTTCGGCGATCCTGACGAACAAGGTGAAGGAAGGCGACGTGGTGCTGATCCGCTACGAAGGTCCGCGCGGCGGCCCGGGCATGCAGGAAATGCTCTACCCGACCTCCTACCTGAAGTCGAAGGGCCTCGGCAAAGCCTGCGCGCTGGTCACCGACGGCCGCTTCTCGGGCGGCTCCTCGGGGCTCTCCATCGGCCATGTCTCGCCCGAGGCAGCCGAGGGCGGCACGATCGGCCTCGTCGAGGAAGGCGACATGATCGAGATCGACATCCCGAACCGCAAGATTCACCTGGCGGTCGACGACGCGACCCTGGCGGCCCGCCGCCTCGCCCGCGACGAAGCCGGCTGGAAGCCGGAAGAGAAGCGCGCCCGCAAGGTGTCCTCGGCGCTGAAGGCCTATGCCGCGCTGACCACCTCCGCCGCCAAGGGCGCGGTCCGCGACGTCAGCCAGCTGGAGAAGCGCTGACCCGAACTTCCGCCGGGCGGCCGACGCCCGGCGGCGCACGGAAAGCGGGCGGATTTTTTCGGTTTTCCGGAAGAATCCGCTTGCACTCCCCCGCCGCCTGCACCAGATAAGGCCACCACAGGCGGGGCTCATGCACCGCCGGTGCGCAGGTCACAGGCCTGCCGGATAGGGGTATAGCTCAGCTGGTAGAGCGACGGTCTCCAAAACCGTAGGTCGCGGGTTCGAACCCTGCTGCCCCTGCCATCATCCTCCACACAGACGCGCAGACACTTCCTTAAGGCTTCTAGCCTAGGCCTCTTCCGCATTGCCGGAGACCGCCATGCCGGAAACGCGACCGCGCCGCGTCCATATCCATCTGGGACTGCACAAGACCGCCAGCACGCATCTGCAGGCCGCGATCACCCGCGCCGAACCGGAACTGCGCGCCGCGGGCACCGCCTGGCTTGCCCCCGCCCCGATCCGCAAGGGCAAGACCGGGATTCTCGAGGCCATCGACGGCACCGCGGCCCCGGGCCGGGCAAGGCGCTGGCTCGGACGGCTGGCACAGGATTGCCCGCTCCTGGTGATCTCCGAGGAAAACATTCCCGGCACCATGGAGGACAATTTCCTCGGCCCCAGCCCCGGCCCCTACCGCAGCGGCGCCGCCCGGCTCGGCGCGCTGCTCGGGGCGCTCGACCTCAAGGACGTGCAACTCTTCCTCTGCCTGCGCCACCCGGCCGATTACTACGCCTCCTGCTACCGGTTCCACGTGATGCGGAACCCGTTCCTGCCCTGGAAAGCCTATTCCCGGCAGGTCCGGCTGGCCGATCTGCGCTGGCAGCCGCTGGTTGCCGCCCTCGTCGCCCTGCCCCGCGTCGCCGGAATCACGCTCTGGCGCTACGAGGACTATCCCGCCTGCGGCGCGCAGCTCCTCGCCGCCCTCCTCGGAACCGGCCATCCGCCGGTCGACCTGTCGGGGCGCCTCAACGAAAGTCCGGACGGCATGCAGATCCGCGACCTCTACCGCGCCGAAGGACTGCGTCCGGACTTCCGCGGCCCGGGCTTCCGCCCCTTCGGCCCGCTCGCCCGGCTGCGCGCCGATGCCCGCCACGCCCGCGAGTTGGCGGTCCTCGCGCGGCATCCGGGCGTCACCCTGCTGGACGGTCCGAGCCGCGGGACTTGAACAATCTGTCCACAGGCAGTATCAGCCCGTGGATTCAGAGAGGTTCCGGACATGGCGACAACCAACCCCGTTCAGTTCATCCAGCAGGTGCGCGGCGAGATTTCGAAGATCGCCTGGCCCACCCGCCGCGAGGTTGTGATCACCAGCCTCATGGTGCTGGTGCTGACCGCCATCTTCGCGGCCTTCTTCTCGGTGATCGACATGATCATCCGCTTCGGACTGCAATCCGTCCTCACCGCCTTCGGCAGCTGACGGAGGCCCCGCGGGGCCGGAAAACGGCTCTTGCCATTTTGCATGGCGGGGGCTAGCACGCACACTCACTCAAAACGTGGCGTGCCGCGATTCGCGGCGTGCTCTGCTGTTCCACAACGGGACGAGCCGCCGCGGGCGGGACAAGGATAAGGCAAGATGGCGAAACGGTGGTACTCGGTCAGCGTCCTCTCGAATTTCGAGAAGAAGATCGCGGAACAGATCCGCCACGAAGTCGCCGAGAAGGGACTTGAGGACCAGATCGAAGAGGTTCTCGTCCCGGAAGAGGAAGTGATCGAGATCCGCCGCGGCAAGAAGGTCTCGGTCCCGCGCCGCTTCATGCCGGGCTATGTGCTCGTGCGGATGGAAATGACCGATCAGGGCTATCACCTGATCAACTCGATCAACCGGGTCACCGGGTTCCTCGGCCCGCAGGGCAAGCCGATGCCGATGCGCGATGCCGAAGTGAACCAGATCCTGAACCGGGTCGAGGAAGGGGTCGAGCAGCCCCGCACGCTCATCCATTTCGAGGTGGGCGAGAAGGTCAAGGTCGCCGACGGCCCGTTCGAGGATTTCGAAGGCCTCGTGGGCGAGGTGGACGAGGAGAACCAGCGCCTGAAGGTGACGGTCTCCATCTTCGGCCGCGAAACGCCGGTCGAGCTGGAATACACGCAGGTCACGAAACTGATCTGACGTGCAAGGCGTGGGAGGTGCCCCGGACGCGTCCGGGACCCTGACCACGGCAACGAGTGGCTGCCGGCGCGCCGGACAGCCGTTGGAGGCGGAGCGATCCGCCGCTTGTCAGAAGGAGAGGCCTCATGGCCAAGAAACTGATCGGCACCCTGAAGCTTCAGGTGAAAGCCGGCCAAGCGAACCCGTCCCCGCCCGTCGGCCCGGCCCTGGGTCAGCGCGGCATCAACATCATGGAATTCTGCAAGGCGTTCAACGCCAAGACGCAGGACATGGAGCCGGGTGCGCCCTGCCCGACCGTGATCAGCTACTATCAGGACAAGTCCTTCACGATGGACATCAAGACGCCGCCCGCGTCTTACTACCTGAAGAAAGCTGCAGGCCTGAAGCCGGTTGGCAAGCGCAACCGTCCGAAGGGTGCCGAGAAGCCCGGCCGCGAAACCATCGCGACCGTCACCGTTGCACAGGTGCGCGAGATCGCCGAGGCCAAGATGAAGGACCTCAGCGCGAACGACATCGACGGCGCAATGAAGATCATCCTTGGTTCCGCGCGGACCATGGGCATCGAGGTGAAAGGCTAAGTCATGGCAAAGCTCGGTAAGCGTACCAAAGCCGCCCGCGAAGCCTTCGTCGGCAAGGAAAACCTCTCGGTCGAGGAAGCTGTCGCCCTGGTCAAGGGTTCGGCCTCCGCGAAATTCGACGAGACCCTCGAGATCGCGATGAACCTCGGCGTCGACCCGCGCCACGCAGACCAGATGGTCCGCGGCGTGGTCACCCTGCCGAACGGCACCGGCAAGACCGTGCGCGTCGCTGTCTTCGCACGCGGCGCCAAGGCTGACGAAGCTGCGGCTGCAGGCGCGGACATCGTCGGCGCAGAGGACCTGATGGAAACCATCCAGTCCGGCACCATCGAGTTCGACCGCTGCATCGCGACCCCGGACATGATGCCGATCGTCGGCCGCCTGGGCAAGATCCTCGGCCCGCGCAACCTGATGCCGAACCCCAAGGTCGGCACCGTGACCATGGATGTCGCGCAGGCCGTGGCGAACGCCAAGGGCGGCGAAGTCCAGTTCAAGGTCGAAAAAGCCGGCGTCATCCACGCAGGCATCGGCAAGTGCTCCTTCGACGACGCCAAGCTGGCTGAAAACGTCCGCGCCTTCGTCGAGGCCGTGTCGCGCGCCAAGCCGGCCGGCGCGAAAGGTGCCTACCTGAAGAAGATCTCGCTCAGCTCCACCATGGGCCCGGGCGTGTCGGTTGCCGTCGAAGACGCGGCAACGGCAGCAGCCGCCGTCTGATCCGGCACTGCATCTGATCACGGAGGGCAGCACCGGCCGGTGCTGCCCTTCTGCGTTTCCCGAAAGGTCCCGCAGCAGCGGAATTCCGGACAATCTGCGTCAATTCGCAACTGCCCCCTTCCCTCCGGCGCCAAAGACCGCTAATGGACAGCCTCCTGCGGGAATCGGCATTTGTCGATTCTCACAGTCTGTCCGAGACGGAGGGTGCGTCGAGGGAAGCCGCCAGGGGCTGACCGAAGGCGCTTAATGTCCTTCCCGAGATGGGGATCGAGACGTTTCTCTGGGACCAGGAATTTCCTGTTCTCTGGCGATCTGGCCTCGGGACCATCAGCGGACCCGAACGTCGGGCCCTGTGCCCGGCAGACATGAGCCGAGGGGGCGACTCCTCAAACTTGGAGCAAAACTGTGGATAGAGCCCAGAAAGAGAAAGTGGTCGAGGAACTCGGCCAGATCTTCGCAAGCTCTGGCGTCGTGGTGGTTGCACACTACGCGGGTCTCACGGTTGCCGAGATGCAGGATCTCCGGTCGCGCATGCGCGAAGCCGGCGGGTCCGTGCGTGTTGCCAAGAACAGGCTCGCCAAGATCGCCCTGCAGGGCCACCCGGCGGAAGCCATGGGTGACCTCCTGACGGGCATGACCGTGCTGTCCTATTCCGAGGATCCTGTGGCTGCCGCCAAGGCCGCCGAGGATTACGCCAAGGGGAACGACAAGTTCCAGATCCTTGGCGGTGCAATGGGCGACACGGTGCTGGACCGGAACGGTGTGAAGACCGTGTCCCAGATGCCGTCGCGCGAGGAGCTCATCGCTTCCATCGTCGGCTGCATCGGTGCACCTGCTTCGAACATCGCCGGTGCCATTGGCGCGCCCGCAAGCAACATCGCAAGCATCCTTTCGACAATCGAGGAGCGCGGCGAGGCCGCGTGACGTGGGAACCGCGTGGAGTACGAACACTTCGCGTTGGAACACATCTAGATATACGGAACCAGAGAAATGGCTGATCTGAAAGCACTCGCCGAGCAAATCGTCAACCTGACCCTGCTCGAAGCACAAGAACTGAAAACCATCCTGAAGGATGAGTACGGCATCGAGCCCGCAGCTGGCGGCGCCGTGATGGTTGCAGGCCCGGCAGGCGACGCCGGCGCAGCAGCTGCCGAAGAGCAGACCGAATTCGACGTGATCCTGAAAGAAGCAGGCGCCGAGAAAATCAAGGTCATCAAAGAAGTCCGCGGCATCACCGGCCTGGGCCTGAAAGAAGCGAAAGAGCTGGTCGAAGCCGGCGGCAAGCCCGTCAAAGAAGGCGTCGACAAAGCCGAAGCAGAAGACATCAAGGCGAAGCTGGAAGCAGTCGGCGCCGTGATCGAGCTCAAGTAATCTCGTACGCGGATGTCGCGTACCTGATTGCACTATTCGGTGGCTGGATCCGGATTTTTCCGGGTCCAGCTATCCGCGTCTTGGAGAGGGGCACACCTGCCCTGCCCCTCTCCAGGGTGCGGACCGGTCGAGCGGCTCCCTTTGGGACGGGAGCCAGGAATGGACCGATCCCCCTGATTTCATCGGCGTGCGGCCGGCCACCCCACCGGCCTGCGCGTTGGCGAAACACGAAAGGTGACGACGCGCATGGCTCAGTCCTTCCTCGGCCAGAAACGACTCCGCAAATATTACGGTCGCATCCGTGAAGTTCTGGAGATGCCGAACCTCATCGAGGTTCAGAAAAGCTCCTACGAATTGTTCCTCAAGTCGGGCGATGCCCCGCAGCCGCTGGACGGCGAAGGCATCATGGGCGTGTTCCAGTCCGTTTTCCCCATCAAGGATTTCAACGAGACCGCTGTCCTCGAATTCGTGAAATACGAGCTCGAGAAGCCGAAATACGACGTCGAAGAGTGCATGCAGCGCGACATGACCTACAGCGCGCCGCTGAAGGTCACCCTGCGCCTGATCGTGTTCGATGTCGACGAAGACACCGGCGCCAAGTCCGTGAAGGACATCAAGGAGCAGGACGTGTTCATGGGCGACATGCCGCTCATGACGCCGAACGGCACCTTCATCGTCAACGGCACCGAGCGCGTGATCGTGTCCCAGATGCACCGCTCGCCGGGCGTGTTCTTCGACCATGACAAGGGCAAGACCCACGCATCGGGCAAGCTGCTCTTCGCCTGCCGCATCATTCCCTACCGCGGCTCCTGGCTCGATTTCGAGTTTGACGCCAAGGACATCGTGTTCGCCCGCATCGACCGCCGCCGCAAGCTGCCGGTCACGACGCTGCTCTATGCCCTGGGCCTTGACCAGGAAGGCATCTGCGACGCCTATTACGATACGGTCAACTTCCGGATCGACGGCTCGCGCGGCTGGGTGACCAAGTTCTTCCCCGAGCGCGTGCGCGGCACCCGCCCGACCTACGACCTCGTGGATGCCGCCACCGGCGAGATCATCTGCGAAGCAGGCCAGAAGATGACCCCGCGCAAGGTCAAGCAGCTGATCGACGAAGCCACCGTCACCGAGCTGCTGGTGCCCTTCGACCACATCATCGGCCGCTATGTCGCCAAGGACATCATCAACGAAGAGAACGGCGCGATCTATGTCGAGGCCGGCGACGAGCTGACCTGGGAACTCGACAAGGACGGCGAGATCTCCGGCGGCACGCTGAAGACCCTGCTCGATGCCGGCGTCTTCGAGATCCCGGTTCTGGACATCGACAACATCAATGTCGGTCCCTACATCCGCAACACCATGGCGGCGGACAAGAACATGGGCCGCGACACCGCGCTCATGGACATCTACCGCGTCATGCGCCCGGGCGAACCGCCGACCGTCGAGGCCGCGTCGACCCTGTTCGACAGCCTGTTCTTCGACAGCGAACGCTATGACCTCTCGGCCGTCGGCCGCGTGAAGATGAACATGCGCCTCGCGCTCGACGCTGCGGACACGCAGCGCACCCTGCGCAAGGAAGACATCATCTCCTGCATCAAGGCGCTGGTCGACCTGCGCGACGGCAAGGGCGACGTCGACGACATCGACCACCTCGGCAACCGCCGCGTCCGCTCGGTCGGCGAGCTGATGGAGAACCAGTACCGCGTGGGTCTCCTGCGGATGGAGCGCGCCATCAAGGAGCGCATGTCCTCCGTCGAGATCGACACGGTCATGCCGCAGGACCTGATCAACGCGAAGCCCGCGGCAGCCGCCGTGCGCGAGTTCTTCGGCTCCTCGCAGCTCTCGCAGTTCATGGACCAGACCAACCCGCTGTCGGAAGTCACCCACAAACGCCGTCTCTCGGCGCTTGGCCCGGGCGGCCTGACGCGCGAGCGCGCCGGCTTCGAGGTCCGCGACGTCCACACGACCCACTATGGCCGGATGTGCCCGATCGAAACGCCGGAAGGCCCGAACATCGGTCTGATCAACTCGCTGGCGACCTTCGCCCGCGTGAACAAGTACGGCTTCATCGAGACCCCGTACCGGGTGGTGAAGGGCGCGCAGGTGACCGACGAGGTCCACTACATGTCCGCCACCGAGGAACAGCGCCACGTGATCGCCCAGGCGAACGCGTCGCTGGATGACGAGGGCCGCCTGACCAACGAGATGGTCAACACCCGCCAGTCGGGCGACTACACGCTGAACCCGCGCGAGAGCGTCGACCTGATCGACGTGTCGCCGAAACAGCTGGTCTCGGTCGCGGCCTCGCTGATTCCGTTCCTGGAAAACGACGACGCCAACCGCGCACTGATGGGCTCGAACATGCAGCGCCAGGCGGTTCCGCTCCTGCAGGCCACCGCGCCTCTGGTCGGCACCGGCATCGAGCAGGTCGTCGCCCGCGACTCCGGCGCGGCGATCATGGCCAAGCGCGGCGGGATCATCGACCAGGTCGACGCGACCCGGATCGTGATCCGCGCCACCGAGGATCTCGAGCTCGGCGATGCCGGCGTCGACATCTACCGGATGCGCAAGTTCCAGCGTTCGAACCAGAACACCTGCATCAACCAGCGTCCGCAGGTGAAGGTGGGCGATCTGGTCGTGAAGGGCGAGGTCATCGCGGACGGCCCGTCCACCGACATGGGGGAACTGGCGCTCGGCAAGAACGTCATCGTCGCCTTCATGCCGTGGAACGGCTACAACTACGAGGACTCCATCCTCATCTCCGAGCGCATCGTGCGTGACGACGTCTTCACCTCGATCCACATCGAGGAATTCGAAGTCGCCGCCCGCGACACGAAGCTGGGCCCGGAAGAGATCACCCGCGACATCCCGAACGTCGGCGAGGAAGCCCTGCGCAACCTCGACGAGGCAGGCATCGTCTATATCGGCGCCGAAGTCGGTCCGGGCGACATCCTCGTGGGCAAGATCACGCCGAAGGGCGAAAGCCCGATGACGCCGGAAGAGAAGCTCCTCCGCGCCATCTTCGGCGAGAAGGCGTCCGACGTGCGCGACACCTCGCTGCGCCTGCCCCCGGGCGATTACGGCACCATCGTCGAGGTCCGGGTGTTCAACCGCCACGGCGTCGACAAGGACGAGCGCGCGATCCAGATCGAGCGCGAGGAAGTGGAGCGCCTGTCGCGCGACCGCGATGACGAGCTCGTCATCCTGGAGCGCAACATCTACGCCCGCCTCAAGGACATGATCCTCGGCAAGACCGCGGTGAAGGGTCCGAAGGGCATCCGTCCGGGCACCGAGATCACCGAAGAGGTCCTCTCCGGCCTGAGCCGCGGCCAGTGGTGGCAGCTCGCGCTGGAAGACGAAGCCGAAGCGCAGATGATCGAGGCGCTGAACGCCCAGTACGAAGCCCAGAAGCGCGCGCTCGACGCACGGTTCGAGGACAAGGTCGAGAAGGTCCGCCGCGGCGACGACCTGCCTCCGGGCGTGATGAAGATGGTCAAGGTCTTCGTCGCGGTGAAGCGCAAGCTGCAGCCGGGCGACAAGATGGCAGGCCGCCACGGCAACAAGGGCGTGATCTCGCGCGTGGTGCCGATGGAGGACATGCCGTTCCTCGAGGACGGCACTCCGGTCGACTTCGTGCTGAACCCGCTGGGCGTGCCGTCGCGGATGAACGTCGGGCAGATCCTGGAAACCCACATGGGCTGGGCATCGCGCGGCCTCGGCATCCAGATCGACGAGGCGCTGCAGTCCTACAAGCATAACGGCGACCTGACCCCGGTCCGCGACGCGATGAAGATCGCCTATGGCGACGACGTCTGGGAAGAAGGCATCGCCGGGATGGACGAGGGCCAGCTTCTCGAAGCCGCCGGAAACTCACGGGCGGTGTCCCGATCGCGACTCCGGTCTTCGACGGCGCGAAAGAGCACGACATCAACGATGCGCTGACCCGCGCGGGCTTCTCCACCTCCGGCCAGAGCCGCCTGTTCGACGGCCGCACCGGCGAGGAGTTCTCCCGCAAGGTCACCGTGGGCGTGAAGTACCTGCTCAAGCTGCACCACCTCGTGGACGACAAGATCCACGCGCGTTCGACCGGCCCGTACTCGCTGGTCACCCAGCAGCCGCTGGGCGGCAAGGCGCAGTTCGGCGGCCAGCGCTTCGGGGAGATGGAGGTCTGGGCCCTGGAAGCCTACGGCGCCGCCTACACCCTGCAGGAAATGCTGACGGTGAAGTCGGACGACGTGGCAGGCCGGACCAAGGTCTACGAAAGCATCGTCAAGGGCGAGGACAACTTCGAGGCCGGCGTGCCGGAATCGTTCAACGTTCTCGTCAAGGAGGTCCGGGGTCTGGGCCTCAACATGGAACTCCTGGACGCGGAGGGATCGGAGTAACCGGGTTTCCCCCCGGGCGGGCCTCCGGGCCCGCCGCTCCATTTTCCGCGCAATTTCAAGGATAGCCCAATGAACCAGGAACTCGTGAACAACCCGTTCAATCCCCTGACCCCGCCGAAGCAGTTCGACGAGATCAAGGTCTCCCTCGCCTCCCCCGAACGGATCCTGTCGTGGTCCTATGGCGAGATCAAGAAGCCCGAGACGATCAACTACCGCACGTTCAAGCCGGAACGTGACGGCCTGTTCTGCGCGCGCATCTTCGGTCCGATCAAGGACTACGAATGCCTCTGCGGCAAGTACAAGCGCATGAAGTACCGCGGCGTCGTCTGCGAAAAGTGCGGCGTCGAAGTCACCCTGCAGAAAGTGCGCCGCGAGCGCATGGGCCATATCGAGCTGGCCTCGCCGGTCGCGCATATCTGGTTCCTGAAGTCCCTCCCCTCCCGGATCGGCCTCATGCTCGACATGACGCTGCGCGATCTGGAGCGGATCCTCTATTTCGAACAGTACGTGGTCATCGAGCCGGGTCTGACCGACCTGACCCAGGGCCAGATGCTGTCCGAAGAAGAGTACATGGACGCGCAGGACGCCTATGGCGTTGACGCCTTCACCGCCAATATCGGCGCCGAAGCGATCCGCGAAATGCTGTCGATGATCGACCTCGAAGCCGAGGCCGAGCAGCTGCGCGCCGATCTCGCCGAGGCCACCGGCGAGCTGAAGCCGAAGAAGATCATCAAGCGCCTGAAGATCGTCGAGTCCTTCATCGAATCCGGCAACCGCCCGGAATGGATGATCATGACCGTGATCCCGGTCATCCCGCCGGAACTGCGCCCGCTGGTGCCGCTGGATGGCGGCCGCTTCGCGACCTCGGACCTGAACGACCTGTACCGCCGCGTCATCAACCGGAACAACCGCCTCAAGCGGCTGATCGAACTGCGCGCGCCGGACATCATCATCCGCAACGAAAAGCGGATGCTGCAGGAATCCGTCGACGCGCTGTTCGACAACGGCCGCCGCGGCCGCGTCATCACCGGCGCCAACAAACGTCCGCTGAAGTCGCTGTCGGACATGCTCAAGGGCAAGCAGGGCCGCTTCCGCCAGAACCTTCTGGGCAAGCGGGTCGACTTCTCCGGCCGTTCGGTCATCGTGACCGGTCCCGAGTTGAAGCTGCAGCAATGCGGCCTGCCGAAGAAGATGGCGCTCGAGCTGTTCAAGCCGTTCATCTACTCGCGCCTCGAGGCCAAGGGCCTGTCGAGCACCGTGAAGCAGGCGAAGAAGCTGGTCGAAAAAGAGCGTCCGGAAGTCTGGGACATCCTCGACGAGGTGATCCGCGAGCACCCGGTGATGCTGAACCGCGCACCGACGCTGCACCGCCTCGGCATCCAGGCCTTTGAGCCGGTCCTGATCGAGGGCAAGGCGATCCAGCTGCACCCGCTGGTCTGCTCCGCGTTCAACGCCGACTTCGACGGCGACCAGATGGCCGTGCACGTTCCGCTGAGCCTCGAGGCCCAGCTGGAAGCGCGCGTCCTGATGATGTCGACGAACAACGTCCTGTCGCCCGCCAACGGCGCGCCGATCATCGTTCCGTCGCAGGACATGATCCTGGGTCTCTACTACGTGACCCTCGAGCGGAAGGGCATGGTCGGCGAAGGCATGGTCTTCGCGAACATGGAAGAGGTCGAGCACGCGCTTGCCTCCGGTGCCGTCCACCTGCACGCCTCCGTCACTGCGCGGGTCAAGCAGATCGACGACAACGGCCTTGAAATCGTCAAGCGCTACCAGACCACGCCCGGCCGCCTGAAGGTCGGCGCGCTCTTGCCGCTGAACGCCAAGGCGCCGTTCGAGCTGGTCAACCGCCTGCTCAAGAAGGGCGAAGTCCAGCAGGTCATCGACACCGTCTACCGCTATTGCGGCCAGAAGGAGTCAGTCATCTTCTGCGACCAGATCATGACGCTCGGCTTCCGCGAGGCCTTCAAGGCCGGCATCTCCTTCGGCAAGGACGACATGGTGATCCCCGACAACAAGTGGGAGATCGTCAACGGCGTGCGCGACCAGGTCAAGGAGTTCGAGCAGCAGTACATGGACGGCCTGATCACCCAGGGCGAAAAGTACAACAAGGTGGTGGACGCCTGGTCGAAGTGCAACGACAAGGTGACGGACGCCATGATGGCGACCATCAAGAAGCTGCCGATCAACGAGGACGGCTCCGAGGGCGAACCGAACTCGGTCTACATGATGTCGGACTCGAAGGCGCGGGGCTCCGTGACCCAGATGAAGCAGCTGGGCGGGATGCGCGGCCTGATGAACAAGCCGAACGGCGAGATCATCGAGACGCCGATCATCTCGAACTTCAAGGAAGGCCTCACCGTTCTCGAGTACTTCAACTCGACCCACGGCGCCCGGAAGGGCCTGTCGGATACGGCACTGAAGACTGCGAACTCGGGCTACCTGACCCGCCGTCTCGTCGACGTCGCGCAGGACTGCATCGTCCGCCAGGACGATTGCGGCGGCTCGCGCTCGATCACCGCGCAAGCGGCGGTCAATGACGGCGAAATCGTCTCCTCGCTCGGCGAGCGCATCCTGGGCCGCACCGCGGCAGAAGACGTGTTCCGCCCGGGCACCGAGGAGCTGCTGGTCGCGGAGAACGAGCTGATCGACGAGCGCAAGGCCGACCTGATCGAGGCCGCGCGCATCCAGACCATGCAGATCCGCTCGCCGCTGACCTGCGATACCGAAGACGGCGTCTGCGCCAAGTGCTACGGCCGTGACCTGGCCCGCGGCACCCCGGTGAATATCGGCGAAGCCGTCGGCATCATCGCGGCCCAGTCGATCGGCGAACCCGGCACCCAGCTGACGATGCGGACCTTCCACATCGGCGGCGTGGCGCAGGGCGGCGGCCAGCAGTCCTTCCAGGAATCCAGCCAGGCCGGCCGTGTCGAGCTGCGCAACCCGAACCTGATGACCGCCGCCAATGGCGACATCCTGGTGATGGGCCGCAACCTCGTGCTGGCGATCGTCGGCGAGACCGGCGAGGATCTGGTGACCCACAAGGTCGGCTACGGCTCCAAGCTCTGGGTCAAGGACGGCCAGGAGATCCAGCGCGGCGAACGCCTGTTCGAATGGGACCCCTTCACCCTTCCGATGATCGCGGAAGCGGCGGGCAAGCTGAAATTCGTCGATCTGACCGCGGGCATCTCGGTGCGCGAGGATGTCGACGATGCCACCGGCATGTCGCAGAAGATCGTGATGGACTGGCGGACCGCGCCCAAGGGCAACGAGCTCAAGCCGGAGATCATCATCGTCGGCGAAGACGGGCAGCCCATGCGCAACGACCAGGGCCGGCCGATCACCTATCCGATGTCGGTGGACGCGATCCTGTCCCTCGAGGACGGCGCCGAAGTGCAGCCGGGAGACATCGTCGCGCGGATCCCGCGCGAAGGCGGCGGCACCAAGGACATCACCGGCGGTCTGCCGCGGGTTGCGGAACTGTTCGAAGCCCGTCGTCCGAAGGACCACGCAATCATCGCGGAACTCGATGGCTACGTGAAATTCGGCCGCGACTACAAGAACAAGCGCCGCATCACCATCGAGCCGGCCGACGATACCATGGACGCGGTCGAGTACATGGTGCCGAAGGGCAAGCACATCCCGGTGGCCGAGGGCGACTTCGTGCAGAAGGGCGACTACATCCTCGACGGCAACCCTGCTCCGCATGACATCCTGCGGATCATGGGCATCGAGGCGCTTGCCGACTACATGATCGACGAGGTCCAGGCGGTCTACCGGCTGCAGGGCGTGAAGATCAACGACAAGCACATCGAGGTGATCGTCCGCCAGATGCTGCAGAAGTGGGAGATCCTCGACTCCGGCGACACGACGCTCCTCAAGGGCGAACATGTCGACAAGGTCGAGTTCGACGAAGCCAATGCCAAGGCGGAGTCGAAAGGCGGCCGTCCGGCATCGGGCGAGCCGATCCTGCTCGGCATCACCAAGGCGTCGCTGCAGACGCGCTCCTTCATCTCGGCGGCCTCCTTCCAGGAGACCACCCGCGTGCTCACCGAGGCTTCGGTCCAGGGCAAGCGCGACAAGCTCGTCGGCCTGAAGGAAAACGTCATCGTCGGCCGCCTGATCCCCGCAGGCACCGGCGGCGCGACCCAGCGGATCCGCCGGATCGCATCCGACCGCGACGCCAAGGTCATCGAGGCGCGCCAGGAAGAGGCGGAAGCAGCGCTGGCACTGGCAGCTCCGGAATCCGACGACATGTCGGGCGGCTTCGGCCAGGTCCTCGGCGACGACATCTTCGGCGGCGGCGATGACAGCGGTCTCGTCGACCTGCCCGAGCGCAACGAAGACTGACGCGCTCCGAGAACCACAGCCCCCCGCTTCGGCGGGGGGTTTTCTTTTGGGCCATGCGGATTTTCCGGCCGCCCACTTCCCCCTCCGGGCACCGGCAGCAGCAGCCGGGTCCGCTTGCCCCAAGGGTTCCGGCCCGGGACTTCCCTTGGTTCCGGCGTGAGGGAGCCGGACCCGCAGACAGCCGCTCCGCCCCTTCCCCGTATTCAGGTAACCGGCCGTTGCGCGGCTTTCCGGCCAGGGCTTCGGCCAGCACCGCGCGCGTTCCATGCAACGCCCTTGCAGCCGAAAGCCGCAACGGCCTTCGCTCAAGCAATTGCCGCGATGGCCGTCACGGTGTTTTTCAAGGTTGTTGTCACCTGTGTCTAGTTTCAGGCTGCGCACTCTCCCGGTCCGGCCATGGGGCCGCCGACTGCTTCCCCCGGGAGCGCGTCGGCGGCCCTATGGCCTCTCGGCATCTCGTCGGGCCTGTCCGGGTTGAGCGGCATTGTTGCAGAAGTCATTGGCCTAGGGGATTCATCTCTTGAATCCGGTAAGTTAATGGCCTCGCATGACGAAGCCTGAACCTGCCCGGTACCGCCCCACCAACTGGAAATCCTACAGTGAGCCGTTGCCGCGCCATCGGTCCGAGCGCAACGGCGAACGCACTGAAACGGCGCGGCTCGCTCTTGGTCTGGCTGGACAAGGACATGACTTGGCTCGCGCCGAAGGCGGACAAGACGGGACGTCCGCCCTTGTTCTCTGAATGAGGAGGATGAGCAGACAGTCCGGGGGACTGTCCGCCCGACGAATGCGATCCAGTTCTGCCTGATGATCAAGGTGCTCTTCGGCCCGCCGCTTCGTCAAACGACCGGAATGGTCGCCAGCATCCTCGAGATCGCTGATCCGGACTGGCCGGTCCCGGACGTCTCCACGCTCAGCCGTCGTCAGAAGACAATCAACGTCAATCTTTTTGCCCGCCGCGCTCCGGGCTGTCAACGTATGGCCCACCCTGTCTGCAAGTGGTTTGACATTCAGGTTTCACAGTCTGCGTCAACGTATCCGGCCTCGGAGCGAACTCCCTGCCAAGATGGAGATACGCGCGATGTGGTCCTCGTAATCGGCTCGGCCATGTTGGCCGTTGACAACGCTCAGGTTTCCACGCCGCCGTTCGACTGTTTTGCCATCTGTCCTTTTCTTCGCAGACATCGTGGACAGTCGCCTTCAATACACTGAGGACGACGGCCTCATCTCAGTGTGCAGGCTTGGCCTCGTGCGTAAAAGCCTGCTGTCCAGTAAGTACCGCCCAACAGATCCGGGCGAGTTTGTTCGCCAGCGCCACCACGACAACGTTCTTGTGGTTTCGGGCCAGCATCCCGCGCAACCAGTCCCCGATGCGTGTATCCTGTGCGGCGAGCCTGGGCAGGACTGCCCTCGCGCCGTGGACGAGGTTCTTTCGCAGGTAGCGGTTCCCACGTTTGGTGATGCCAAGTAACCGCGGCTTGCCACCGGTTGTTGCTTGTTTCGGAACCAGGCCAAGCCAGGCAGACAAGTCTCGCCCCTTGGTGAAGGCACTGGCATCACCGATCGCGGCGACCAGCGCTGTCGCGTTGATCGGTCCGATGCCCGGGATCGAGGTAAGACGGCGCATCGCTTCGTCGGCACGGGCAACCGCAACGATTTCCTTGTCAAAAGCCGCGATGCGCGCGTCGAGGCGGTTCCAGTCGTCTACAAGGTCCTCAATCAGGAGAAGGATGCGAGAGCTCAGCTCTGGAGCAGGGTTTGATAGGACATCGCTGAGCTCCCGGGCCAATTTGGCGCGCCCCTTTGCAACGATCACCCCGCGCTCGAGAAGCAGCGCTCGAAGGTGATTGATCAGGGCAGTGCGATCTCCCACGAGACGCTCACGTGCTCGGTGCAGGGACTGGAGGTCTGATTGTGCCTGTGTCTTCACCGGCACGAAGCGCATAGTCGGACGCGTCGCAGCTTCAGCGATCGCCTCTGCATCACGGTCATCGTTCTTCTGAGCTTTTACGTAGGGCTGGACATATTCAGGTGACATCAGGCGCACCTCGTGCCCAAGCTCCGCGAAGACCCGGCCGAGATGATGCGCCCCGCAACAAGCCTCCATCGCGACCATACAGCCGGGATGCTTCCCAACTGTCTCGACGAGACCAGAACGGCTTGCCCGCTTTCGAAAGACCAGGCGCCCTGTTTCATCCATTCCTGCCAAGCTGCAGGAGTTCTTGCCGAGATCAATTCCGATGACCGATACCTTCATTGCTTTCTCCCTCTCCTTCGATGCCAGGAGGATACCTCAAGGGCGGTGAAGGGTGGGCCATCCTATAATCGGCTCTGAAAGGGGGCTCTGACTCAATTTTGATGCAGGCCGGCCTCCGGGCATTCCCGCCCCGGCAGCCTGCATCGGCATGATCCGGACCACGCGTCCTGCGCGCCTTGCGGTGCGGTCGTCCACAGCAGGCCGGACGCCGGGACCGGAGACGCCTGCCGGGGATGCGCCGCGAGGTCAGGCCCTCTCAGCCACGGCAGGCATGTTCGCCGAGCCAGGGCTCGTCCCGGTCGAGACCGGAATACTCCAGCCCCTGCTCCGCCAGCCAGGGTCCGAGCAGCCGCAGGAAGGCATCCGGACCGGTCTGGACCGGGCGGAAGCGCGGGTGCCAGGGCGCGGGGCGGTAATTGCCATGCGGGTCGCGGTCGCCGCCGTTCCAGTCCCCCCAGGGCGCGGCGGCGTTCAGGTGGCCGCCCAGCCGGGAGCGGAGGATCACGCATTTGCCGACCGATTCCAGCGTCTCGCGGCTGATCGTGCCATGGGGCGGCTCGTAACCGGAGGCGGCGCCTAGGCGGCAGGAAAAGCCCGCGACAGGCGATGTCCCGTAGGGCGTGGCGCGCACGCCCTCGAACCACTGGCGGCCCAGCTGGAACCGGCCCGCAAGCGCCCGCTCGCTGCCGTCATGTGTGAAATCGCAGCCCTCGAAGACAAGCCCGTATTCCGCACGGATATTCGTCGAGGGCGCGGTGGCCCAGGCCATCTCGGCGCGGCTGCCGCGCGAGCGGATGGTGCAGCCCTCGAACCAGGCGGTGGCCTGGCCGAAGATGAAATCGACGTCGCCCTCGATCTCGCAATCGCGCAGGAAGGCGCGGACGGTGCGGTCCTTCGGTCCCTGCAGGTAGAGCGTGTCCTGGAAGCTCGACAGCCGCAGCCCTTCGCCATGGAGCCGGTCGGCCGAAGCCGACAGCAGCGCCACCGCCTGGTGCTGGCCGCTGCCCGCCTGCCCCGCCTCGTTGAACGAGGTCGGCTTGTCCATCGCCTCTGGACGGTCGCAATTGTAGCTGTTGACGACGCCGAAGCCGCCCAGCCGCGTTCCGTCCGCCTCGACCCGCAGGACCGAGGCATTGGCGGTGGTGATCGTGCCGCGCGCCGCGATCCGCTCGAAGATCGCGCGGGTCTCGTCCGAGCAGCCCTCGAACTGGGCTGCGAAGCGGCGGCGGTATTCGGCGCCGGTCATCTCGGCGTCGACAGAATCCTCCAGAACCGCGCCGGAGCCGCGCAGCGTGAAGCAGAGCCAGCCCATGCCGATGCGGACGCGCGGCAGATAGACCAGCCCCTCGTGCCGCCCCGGGGCCAGCCCGATCACCACGCGGCGGGGACTGCCTGCGGCCTTTGCCGCCGCGACCGCCGCCTCCGCGGCGGGGCCGGGCGCGGCGGTGTCCGCGTCGCAGCCCGGCAGGGCGGCGGCGAGGACCGCGGCGAAATCCGTGTCGGAAACCAGTCCTGCCTGCATCATGCCTCCACCGCCTTGTCGAGATCGCCGCCCGCCGCATCGATCCGCCGGATCATCTGCAGCAGCACGTCGCCGCCCGCCGCCAGGTCCTCGGGCTTGGTGAATTCGTCATGGCGGTGGATGACGCCGCCGACCGACGGCACGGCGACCACGATGGCCGGGCAGCGGGTCAGCACCGGAATGGCGTCATGGCCGCCGATCGTGTCGAGATCCATCCGCGGCAGGGCGAAACCGTCCGCGGCCTCTTCGGCGAGCCGGATCAGCCGCGGGTCGAACTTGCCCGCCGGGCGGCGGTCGATGGAGACGATCTCGGCCTCGGTGAAGGCCTTTTCGGCGAGGCCCGGCAGCGCGTCTTTCAGGCCGCTCTCTGCCCAGTCGAGCGTTGCCGCTTCGGGCGCGCGCAGTTCGGCGAAGAGCACGGCCTTGCCCGGCACGATGTTGGGCGAGTTCGGCGAGATGTCGACGCGGGCGACCGAGGTGAAGAGCGTGTCGGGCGCGGTGTCGGCCAGGCGGCGCACTTCGGCGATGATGTAGGCGGCGCCGAGCACGGCGTCGCGGCGGTCCTCCATCGGCGTCGGGCCGGTGTGGTTCTGCTGGCCGGTCACCTCGATCTTCACCTTCAGCGCGCCCCAGTGGCGGCGGAAGGGCGCGATGCGGGCGCCGGATGTCTCCATCTTGTCATCGCCCTCGATGTGGAATTCCAGATAGACGTCCGGGATGCCGACCTTGTCGGTGCCGTCATAGCCGATGCGCTTCAGCTCGTCCCCGACGCTGCGGCCGTCGCGGTCCTGCCGCGCCAGCGCGAAATCCAGATCCAGCATCTCCGCGAAGACCGAGGAGCCCAGCAGCGAGGGCTGGAACCGCGCGCCTTCCTCGTTCATCCAGTCGGCGATGACGAAGTTGCATTGCGGCTCGGTGCCTGTTGCCGCGCACTCCGCCCGGTAGCTTTCGACCGCCGCCAGCGCCGCGATCACGCCATAGGCGCCGTCGAAGCGCCCGCCCAGCGGCTGGCTGTCGAGATGCGAGCCGACCATGACGGTGCGGGCATTGCCGCCCGCCAGCTCGATCCGGCCGAAGAGGTTGCCGATGGGATCGACCAGAACCTCGTAGCCGCGGGCCTTCATTTCGGCGGCGAACCAGTCGCGCGCCGCCTTGTGGTCGTCGGTCAGCGCCATCCGGTCGACCCCGCCCATCGGCGTCGCGCCGAAGTCCGAGACCTTGGCCATCAGCTGCTCGAACAGCGCGGCGTCGAAGCCGGTGCGGTGGAAAGTGTCAGGCATGGGTCGTCTCCGGTGTCGTCTGCGCGGTCTCTTCGCCGCGGCGCGGGTTCAGGAAGCAGGCGGCCAGCGCGCGGCCGCCGCGGGCGGTGAGGCCCGGATTCTCGCTGCGGCAGCGGTCGAAGGCCTGCGGGCAGCGGCTGGCGAAGGCGCAGCCGGGGGGCAGGTCGATGGGCGAGGGCGGTTCGCCTTCGAGCAGGCAGTCCTCGGGGCGGTAGCGGCGCTCCTCCAGCGTCGGCGCGGCCGAGAGCAGCGCGCGGCTGTAGGGATGGCCGGGATCGAAGAACAGCCGGTCGTTCGGCGCCACCTCGACGGTTTCGCCCAGATACATCACCGCGATGCGAGAACAGACGCGGCGCACCATGGCGAGGTCATGCGAGATGAAGATGTAGGTGAAGCCGTGCTGAGCCTGCAGCCGCTCGAACAGGTCGAGCATCTTGTGCTGCTCGGTCTGGTCCAGCGCCGAGAGGGTTTCGTCCATGATCAGCAGCCGCGGCTCCAGCGTCATGGCGCGGGCGACGTTCAGGCGCTGGCGCTGCCCGGCCGACAGGCCGTTCGGCAGCTCCTCGTAGAGCGTCTCGGAAAGCCCCACTTCGGACATGACCGACCGGGCGCGCTCGCGGCGCTCCCTGCGGTCGCCGATGCGGTGGATCTTCAAGGGCTCTTCCAGGATCGCGCCGATGGATTTCTGCGGCGGCAGAGAGCCGTAGGGGTCCTGGAGGACCAGCTGGAACTTGCGGCGCAGCTCGCGGATGCGGGCCGGGCGGGCGGAGCCGATGTCTTCGCCCTCGAACAGGATCGTGCCCGCATCGGGGCGTTCCAGCCCGGTCAGCAGCCGCATCAGCGAGGACTTGCCGCAGCCGGATTCTCCCACCAGCCCGAAATTGTCGCCCTGGAAGACGTCGAACTCGACATTGCGCACCGCCTGCACCACGTTCGTGCCGCCCTGCGCGCGGTTCTTGGCGGTGTAGTGCTTGGCGACGCCGCGAACCGACATGATCGGCCGGGGTTCCCCGCGTTCCTCGGCGGGGGCGGCCTCGGTGCCGTCCCAGAGCTTCGGCAGCTCGCGGATCAGCTGGGCGGTGTAGGTATGCTGGGGGGCGGAAATCAGGCGTTCCGGGACCTGGCGCTCGACCACGCGGCCCTTGTTCAGCACCAGCACCTCGTCGGAGGCATCGCAGGCCACCGGCAGCGACGAGCAGATGAAGAGCACGGCGGTGTCGAAGCGCCCCGTGAGGTCGCGCATCAGCTTGAGGATCTGCGCGGCGACGGTCACGTCGAGCGGCTGGGTGATGTTGTCGGCGATCAGCAGTGCAGGGTCGGAGATCAGTGCGTCGACGATCATGGCCCGCTGCATCATGCCGCCCGAATACTGGAACGGGTATTCGTGGAAGCGCTGCGCGGCGGAGGGGATGCGGACGGCGTCCAGAAGCTCGATGGCCTTCTGCTTTGCCTCTGCCGCCGGGATCTCGGGGCGCACGGCGCGGAGTTTCTCGACGAGCTGCGCGCCCACCGTCATGGTCGGATCGAGCGCTCCGGCCGGGTTGCCGCCGACATAGGCGATCTCGCGTCCGGCGAGCTTGCGGGCCGCGGCCGGGTCCTTGATCAGGTCGGTGCCGCGGAACTTCGCGCTGCCGCCGGTGACCTTCAGCGGATCGGCAAGCCAGCTGGCGAGCGTGCGGGCCAGCACGGTTTTCCCTGCGCCGCTTTCGCCGATCACCGAGAGGATCTCGCGCGGGCGGAGGCTGAAGGAGACATCCTGCAGGATCGGCTTCATGCCCTCGGGAAGGTCGGCGCCGACGCAGAGGCCCTCGACCTCGAGCACCGGCGGAAGCCCTGTCTGGTCGTACATCTCACGCCCCTCCGTAGGTCTTGTTGCGGGCCCGTTCCAGCGAGGCGCCCATCAGGTTGATGCTGGTCAGCGTCAGGCAGAGGAAGACGCCGGGCATGGTGGCGATCCACCAGGCATTCAGCAGGTATTTGCGGCCATCGGCGATGATGTTGCCGAAGGTGGGGGTCGGCGGCTGAACGCCGAGGCCGAGGAAGCCGAGGACGCTTTCGAAGATCATCATCCGGGCGACGTCGAGCACGGCGACGAAGGCGATGGGCGGCAGCACCAGCGGCAGCAGGAGCAGGAACATGATGCGGAAATCGGTGGCGCCCAGCACCATCGCGCCGCGGACATATTCCTTTTTCCGTTCGGCCATGACGGTCGAGCGCATGACGCGGGCATAGACCGGCCAGCCGGCCAGGCCGAGCACCAGGATGATCGACGGGATCGTCGGCCGCGAGACGCCGAGGATGGTGATCGCGAGGATGATCATCGGGATCGACAGCTGCGCGTCGGTGAGGCGCATCAGCACCGTGTCGATGGATTTGCCGTAATAGCCCGCGACCAGCCCGATCAGCGCTCCGACCGCCAGCATCAGCACCGTCGTCGTGACGCCGATCAGGATCGAATAGCGCAACCCGACCAGGCTGCGGGCCAGCATGTCGCGCCCGAGCTGGTCGGTGCCGAGCGGATGCGCCCAGCTCCAGCCCTCGCCCATGAAGACCGGCGGGGTCATCTTGGCGCGGATGTTCATCTTGGTCGGGTCGATGCCCGAAAGCTCGGGATAGAGGAGCGCGGCGAAGAGCAGGACCGAGAAGACGGCAAGGCCGATGCGGAACTCGGTCGAGGCGAAGGCGAGGCGCCAGATCCGCGAGGAGATCGAGCGCGCCTCGGCGCGGCGGGTGGCCGAGGGAACGGAGGTGTCTATGCTGGCCATCAGTATTCGAGCCTCGGATCGATGAGGGTGGACAGGAGGTCGACCACGATGTTGATCAGGACGAAGGCGGCGGCGGTGACGATGGCGATGCCCTGGATCAGCGGGAAGTCGCGCTGCATCACGGCGTTGATGGTCAGAAGGCCGAGCCCGGGATAGTCGAAGATGAACTCGACCACGAGCACGCCGCCCAGCAGCATGGAGAACTGCACGCCGAGGAGGTTCAGGAGCGGCACCGCCGCGTTCTTCGCGCCGTGGCGGAAGATGATCTGGCTGCGCGACAGGCCGCGGACGCCGGCGATCTCGATGAAGTTCTGCCCCATGATCTGCGCCACCGACACGGTCAGCGAGCGGATGATGAAGGGCGCGATCTCGATGGCCAGCACCAGCGCGGGCAGGATCGTCCAGGCAAAGCCGCCATAGCCGATGGCCGGGAGCAGCTTCAGCTTCACCGACAAGAGCAGCGCCAGGATGATGCCGAGCCAGAAATTCGGCAGCGAGACGAAGACCGAGGAGGTGTAGAGCGCGATCCGGTCGGGCCAGCCGCCCGGATGCAGCCCGCCCCAGACCCCGATGGGAATGGCGATCATCAGCGCGAAGACCATGGCGAGGCAGGCGAGCTGGATCGTCTTCGGCGCGGTATCGGCGATCAGGTCCCAGACCTCGGCGCGGGCCGAGCGGGTGCTGTCGTCGAAGCTGGCGCCGCCGACCGCGGCGCCGTTGGCCGGGCGGACGAAGGACTGGCCCAGATCGCCCTGGACGACGCCCGACATGTAGCGGGTGAACTGCACCGGGATCGGGTCGCGCAGGCCCATGTCGGTGGCGATCTCTTCGATCAGCGCCTCGGGGGCCATGCCGCCGGCCATCAGCCGCACCGGGTCGCCGGGCACGACGCGCAGCAGGGTGAAGATCAGCGCGGAGACGAGGAAGATGATCAGCGCGCCCTGGGCGAGGCGGCGCAGCAGGAATCGGAGGATGAACATGGCGGTCCCTTCCGGGGCAGGGGCTGCGGGGCGGCGCGGACGCCGCCCCTGTCAGGGGATCAGGAAGCTTCGGTCACCTGCGAGGCGTCCGACAACCCGTCGGGATAGATGAACAGCCCGTCGAGATCGGCGCGCATCGCGTGGATCAGCACCGAGGTGAACAGCGACAGCGCCGGCACCTTGTCGGCGAGCATCGGCATCAGGTTGCCCTGCAGCGAGGCCTGGCGCTCCTCCAGCGAGGCGGCGTTGCGCTCCTCGTCGAGTGCCGCGTCGATTTCCGGGTCCTCGATGCCGCAGATCCGCTTCGAGGTGGAATGGAAATGCGTGCGCAGCACCAGGTCGGGCTCGGGCGAGCCGGTGGACCAGCCGCAATCGACCATGTGGCCCGGACCGCCGCCGGGACGGTCATAGAGCCGTTCGTTCCAGGCCGCGACTTCCATGACGTTCAGCGTCACCGGGAAGCCCTGCTCCTGCATCAGCGCGGCGATCACCTCGCCATATTCCTTGGTCTTCGGATAGAAGCCGGTCGAGGTGATGTACTCGATCTCGGGCAGACCCTGGCCGCCGGGATAGCCCGCCTCCGCGAGCAGGCGCTGGCATTCCTCGGGATCGTATTCGGGGTAGTTGTCGAGATCGACATAGCCGAACTTGATCGGAGAGACGAAGTTCGCCGAGGCGTGGCCCGCGGTGCCCATGACCTCCATGATCAGCTCGCGGTCGATCGCGTGGGCGGCTGCCTTGCGCAGCAGCGGGTTGTCGAAGGGCGGCTTCGAGCAGCGGAACCACAGGTACTTGTTCTCGACCGACACGAGCTTCGAGATCTTGATCTCGTCATTGCCTTCGAGCGTCTCCAGCTGTTCCGGCTCCAGGCGCTCGATCACGTCGGCCTGGCCGTTCATCAGCGACAGCATCCGCGTGGTGGCGTCGCCGACGAAGGAGAAGGTGACGCCCGGGATGGTCGGCGTGCCCTTGAAGTAGTCGGGATAGGCCTCCATCACCGTGTCGTTGCCGCGCTGTTCGACGAACTTGAACGGGCCGGTGCCGTTCAGGCGCTGGCTGAGGATGCCCTGCGGACCCTCGGCGATGTCCTTGGCCGACAGCATCGGCAGGTAGGAGGCGAGGAAAATGAACAGGCTGGCGCCGTAGCCGCCCTTCGAGGTGTCGACGATCACGGTGTAGTCGTCGGGGGTCTCGACCTCGAACGTGTCGGTGGCGCCGGGATAAACCTGCTTCGGACGGTCGAGGCCCGAGCCGTAGACGAAGGTCGCCTTCACGTCCTCGGAGGTGAAGGGCTTGCCGTCATGGAAGGTCACGCCTTCGCGCAGCTTGATCTCCAGCCGCGTCGCCGAGAGCTCGTTGATCTCGGTGGCGAGCTCGTAGATCACCTCGTCGGGGTTTTCCGGGCGCATCGGGGCGCGGGTCAGGAAGCCCATGACGAAGCCTTCGATATTCGACTGCGACAGCGTGGTATGCGCGGTCGGATCCCAGTTGCCGGTGATGTTCTCGGCCGAGAGGAAGACCAGCGGGCGGTCGATGGCGGCATGGGCGGTGCCGAGGAAGAAATCCGGGTTGACGCGGTGGAGCGCGACGCCCGCGCCGGCCATGGCGGCGTAGTTCAGGAAGGACCGTCTGTTCAGCACTTTAACTCTCCTGTCGGGAACTGTTGTTGTTGCTTGGTTTTTCTTGGTTTTGTCAGGCGGGGACGGTGGCGCGGAGCTGCGCCAGCCGGTCGAGCATCTTGCCGTGCAGCTCGGGCGTGGCCGAGGCCAGCACGTCGCCGCGCGATCCCAGCCCGAGCGGCTTGCCGTCCCAGTCGCTGATCACGCCGCCCGCGCCCTCGATCACCTGCACCACCGGCAGGTAGTCATAGGGCTGCAGGCCGATCTCGAGCACCAGGTCGCAATGGCCGGAGGCCAGGAGCCCGTAATTGTAGCAGTCGCCGCCGAAGCGCAGCAGCCGCACCGAGCGGCGCAGCAGCTCATAGGCCGCGAGGTCGTCCCCCTCGAACAGCATCGGGTCGGTCGTGTAGGCCAGCGCGGCGGAGAGCTCGGTGCAGCCGCTGGTGCGGCAGGGCGCGCCGTTGAAGGTCGTGGCCCGGCCGGTCCAGCCCTGCCAGCGCTCGCCGAGCGCGGGCATTTCGATCTGCCCCAGCACCGGGCGGCCGCCGCGGAGGAGCGCCATCAGGTTGCCGAACAGCGGATGGCCGGTGACGAAGGACTTCGTGCCGTCGATCGGATCGACCACCCAGATCTCGGCGGCGTCGAGCCGCTCCGGGTCCTGTTCCTCGCCGAAGATGCCGTGGCCGGGGAAGGCTTCGGCGATGCGGGCCCGCATGAAGGCCTCGATCTGCCGGTCGGCCACGGTCACGGGCGAGCTGTCTTCCTTGTCGTCGACCTCGAGCGGACGGCGGAAATAGCTCAGCGCCATTTCGCGCGCGCCGTCGGCGACGGCATTTGCCAGGGCGATCTCCGGAGGGATTGTCATCGTGTGTCGTATCCTGCGCTTTTGGGGAAGTCTTGGCGGCTGCCGGGCAGTGTGGCAGCAGAAAACACGCAGATACACACGCATTCCCACTTAAAGACACAGAATGACACGAATTTCAGCAGATTTTCCGGCGGATTGCCAAGCAAACGGGCGCAAAGCCACGCGAAGCCGGGGCTTTACCGCGATCTGGCCGGGGAATCTCCACGCAAGGCCACATGCGATGTGGACTTTCCCGGACCCGGCCGGCAATGAGGTGGCAAGAGAAGGAGAGCCCGATGTGGTCACATGAACGCCAGGCGGAGATTCTCGCGCTGATCGGCCAGGACGGAAAAGTTTCGGCCAACGGCCTCGCCGCGCGGTTCAACGTCTCGCGCGAGACCGTGCGGCGCGACCTCCTTGAGATGGAGGAAGCGGGGCTCTTGCAGCGGGTGCATGGCGGCGCGGTCGGCTCTGCCGCGATGGAACCGGAGCCCGCCTTTGCCGCCCGTGCCTCGCAGTTTTCCGGGCAGAAGCACGCGATCGGGCGCAAGGCGTTGGAGCTGATCCCGGCGGGCGCGACCTGTTTCGTCGATGCCGGCACCACGACCTCGGCCTTCGCCACCGCTCTGGCGGCCCGGGGCAACATCCGCGTGATCACGAATTCCCTCGAGATCGCCACGATCATGACAAGGGGCCAGGAGTGCGACACGCTGCTGCTCGGCGGGCGGCCGCATGCCGACGTCCCGGCGGTGCATGGCGAGCTGACCCTGTCCGAGATCGACCGGTTCCGGGCCGATTTCGCGGTGATCTCGCCGGTGGCCATCGACCGGCAGCGCGGGCCGACGGATTACGAGCTGCACGAGGCCGAGGTGGCGCGCGCGATGATCCGCTGCTCGGCCAGCTGCATCATGCTGTGCCATTCCGAGAAGCTCGAGACCGAGAGCCGGGTCTCGATCTGCCGGCTCGACGAGATCGACCATCTGGTGACCGACGCGCTGGCCGAACCGTTCGATCTGCCGCGCGGCCTCACCCATTACGCCGAGATCGCCTCCGCCCGCGCCTGAGCCCGCGCGGGCCGGTTTCCCGGCCGACATTGGCGCCGCGGGCCTTGAAACTCCGGGACTTCCGGCGCCTGCGGGCGCGGGCGGGGATCGCAAGGCCGTGAGCGCGCGGCCCGGGCTCTGGCCATTCCCCTGCAGGAGCGTATATCGCAGCCTATCGGGAGGAGCGTCCGAAACGACCCGAAAGACAAAATCATGGAACAGAAACATCGCGTTGTCGTGGTCGGCGGCGGGTTCGCCGGGATCTCCTGCGTGCGGAGCCTGAAGAAGATGAAGGGCGCCGAGATCACCCTGGTCGACCAGCGCAACCACCATCTCTTCCAGCCGCTGCTCTACCAGGTGGCGACCACAATCCTGCCGACCTCGGAAATCGCCTGGCCGATCCGCTCGCTGCTGCGCGACGTGCCGAATGCCCGCACGCTGCTGGCCGAGGTGCAGTCGGTCGATCCCGCCGCCCGCCGCGTCCGCTTCGCCGATGGCGGCGAGATCGGCTACGACACGCTGGTCCTCGCCACCGGCGCCCGCCACAGCTATTTCGGCAACGATGCCTGGGAGGATTGGGCGCCGGGGCTGAAGACGCTGGGCGACGCGACCGCCATCCGCAGCCGCATCCTGTCGGCCTTCGAGGCCGCCGAACGCAGCGAAGACCCCGAAGAGCAGGCGGCGCTGCTGACCTTCGCGGTGATCGGCGCGGGGCCGACCGGGGTGGAACTGGCGGGCATCATCGCCGAGCTCGCCCGCAGCACGCTGGTCGGCGAATTCCGCCGGATCGATACGCGCAAGGCCCGGGTCCTGCTGGTCGAGGCCGGGCCGCGCGTCCTGCCGGTCTTCCGCGAGGGACTGTCGGACTATGCCGAGGCCTCGCTGGAGCGGCTCGGGGTGGAGGTGCGCAAGGGCGTGCCGGTGGCGGACTGCGACGGAGGCGGGCTGACCATCGGCGAAGAGCGCATCGCGCTGCGCACGGCGATCTGGGCGGCCGGGGTGAAGGCCTCGCATGCCGCCCGCTCCTTCGTCGAGTTCAACGGTGACGATCCCGGGGACCTGGCCCAGCAGATCGCGGCCTGCGAGGCGCGGCTCGGCGGCCTGCCGGGCATCCGCGCCGTGCATGTCGCCCGCGATCCCGAGGAGATCCGAGAGCTCTGGGCGGTGCGCTCGGCCGGGGTCGGGCTCTTGGGCAAGGTCGAGGGCCGCGCCCGTCCGGTCGCCTTCGTCGAGGATTGCGTCGTGCCGCCCGAAGAGCTGCCCGCGTTCCTCGATGGCTTCCTCGGCATCCTCAAAAGCCATGGGCTGGGCTTCGGCATCTACGGCCATGTCGATGTCGGCTGCCTGCATATCCGCCCCGCGCTCGACATCGACAGCGAGGCCGACCGGGAGCGGCTCAAACAGGTGTCGGACGAGATCTTCGCGCTGGTGAACCGCCATGGCGGCATCTTCTGGGGCGAGCACGGCAAGGGCGTGCGCGGCGCCTATCTGGAGGGCTGGATCGGGGCCGGGGCCTATCGCGCGCTGCAAGGGGTGAAGGCGGCCTTCGACCCCGCGGGGCGGTTCAACCCGGGCAAGCTGGTGTCGAATGGCGGACCGGTCATGGGGATCGCGACCACGCCGTTCCGGCCGTTCAACGCGCCCGAGGGCGATCCGCTGGAGAAGGCCTTCCGCTGCAACGGCAATGCGCAATGCCTGAGTTACGCCGCGGCGACGCCGATGTGCCCGTCCTTCAAGGCGACCGGCGATCTGCGCCACTCGCCGAAGGGTCGGGCGGATGCGCTCAGGGCCTGGCATGAGGACCGGCGGCTGGGGACGCAGACGGTGGACGAGGCCGAGATCCTCGGCGTGCTCGACACCTGTCTCGGCTGCAAGGCCTGCGCCTCGACCTGCCCGGTGCAGGTCGACATCCCGGCGATGCGCGCGGCCTTCCTCGAAGACTACCATTCCCGCCATGCCCGCCCGCTGGCCGACCGGCTGGCGCTGATCGGCGAGCGGTTCAGCCCGTGGATGGTCCGTGCCGCATCCGTGCTGCGGCCGCTCTGGCCGCTGGTCTCGGGGCTGGCGGGGAAGGCGATGGGGGTGACCGACCTGCCGCGCGAGCTGGGCCTCAACGCCGCCGTCCGCAAGGATCCGTCGGCACCCCAGGAAGGCCGTCCGGCTGCCCAGCCCGCCGCGCCCCAGGCCGACAAGTCGCGCTTCGGCATCAACTCGCTGATCAACCGCATGACCGGCCACGGCCATGCGCCTGCCGATCACGGCCGCCCGGCCGCCGCGGCAGGTCCGAAGCTGGTTGCCGACGAGGCCGCGGAAGCGGATGACGAACTCGACCGGATCGAAATCCCGGCTTTCCTGCGCCGCCAGGCCAACTGACGCCCCGGAAAACCGACCGGACCCAAGGGTCGGCCTTCGGGCCGGCCCTTTTTCGTTGCCGCCAGCCTTGGCGCCGCTGGGCAGACCCGGCCGGATGCTCTGCCACGCCCCGGAGCTGGAGCTAGCCTCCGCACGATCTCAGGCCTGCCATGGCGAGGTGCGCCCCTCCCCTTCCCCGCCGCCAGCTGCCCCGCGCGCCCGAGCGGCGCCAGCCCCCGGGCAAGCTGGCTGGAGCGGAACATGAATTGACCGGCATCCCGGGTCCCCTGCCCGACGCTCGGGGCCAGGACGGCCCGGCAGACAATCCGGCGGCTCCACGGGGCTCTCCGCCATCATCTGGCAGGACTGCATTTCTGGGTGCCATCCGTCCCGCTTTCCGGCGTCCGCCGGGAGGATTTTCGGCAGGGCGCAGCGGTCGGGGGGCCGGCAAACCATGCCGGAGCGCGATAGCGACCGGCATCCAGCCTATGGGGGAACAGGACGGTCCAGCCCCCGAGACGCAGGCGCCGGGCCGCCGCGCGCGTCCTGCCCAAGCCCCCCCGACAGAGGTCCCGTCCCGCTTTGCCTCTGCCCCCCTCAGCCGGAGCGCCAAGCCGGATGCAGCGGGGCCCATGCATCAGCGGCTGGTCCAGCGGCCTGTTTCATGCCTTGGCGGACTGACGTTCCGTCTGGCCTGCTGGCGGAAAATTCGGCGCAGGCGCGGCCGGTCCCGTCACCCCAGGAAGGAAACCGGGCCTTCCGCCGACAGCGCCGCAAACGCCCGGCCGACCGGCGCCGTCCATGTCCCGCAGGATGCCCGGTCCGGCGGGCCAGCTCGCAAAGCGCGGGGCATGAGCGCCATAGGTCCGGGGCACTGCACCGAATGGCATTTACGTCCGCGCCGAAAGCCGCCGGACCGTGGCGCCGGTGAAGCCGTGCAGGCGCAGCGCATGAATGGTTGCCGGGAAGCGCGGCGTCGGGCCCAGCGCCGCGCCGCGGCTGCGCGCCGGGCTGGCGACGCCCGCCGCCACCGAAACCTCGCGGAACGTGCCGTCCGGAGCCTGGAGCAGCAGCGAATTCGGGTCCTCCATCGCCGTGTCCGGCATCTGGTCGACATTGCCTTTGGCGATGAAGATGTCGTCCAGCCCGTCATTGTCTGCGTCGCCGAACTCGACATGCCAGCCGGTCGAGGGCCGTCCGTCCGCCCCGGCATGGGGCCGGTGCGCGGTGGTGCCGCGCTCATAGGGCACGTCCTCATAGGCGGGACCGGCGGCGCCCGGCACCGGCTGCTGCAGCCGCTGGTCGCCCATCGAGGTCATCATCACCTCGGGCCGCCCGTCGCCGTCGAGATCGCGCGAGGCGATGCCCATGCCCCAGAGCTGGAAGCTCTGCCAGCCATCCGCGGGCCCGTAGAGCCGGGGCACGGCCTCCATCGCCCACATCTGTTCCTCGCCGCCGCGGACATAGTAGTGCCGGTCGTTCGAGATGCGCAGGTCGGCCCGTCCGCCGCCCCAGTCGGAGAACAGCATCGAGAGCGCGCAGAATCCGGGCTCCAGCGGCAGGGGCGGGGGATAGCGGCCGCCCTCGGGGCGGTAGAGGACATTGCGGTCGCAGGCCCCGAACGGCCCGTCGGGATCGGCGCGGTCGACATAGGAGCCGAAGGCCAGCGTGGGCAGCGCTTCGCCCGGTTCCCAGGTGGCGGAGAAGGCGGTGCTCCAATGGTCGCCGCCCGCGAAGCCTAGCTCCGCGAAGGGTGCGAAGCTGCAGTCCGGACCGCCTTTCAGCAGCAGGTCCGGCCCGGCGCGCAGCATCGCCAGATCGGCCTGCCCGTCGCTGTCGATGTCGAGCGGATAGAGCCCGGTCGCCCCGGTCACGGCCAAAGCCGCGCGGGTCTCCGCCTCGAAGCGCATCGCGCCGCGGTTCCTGAGCAGCAGGACCGGATTGGCGCCCCCGGCGGCGGCGATCTCGGGCAGGCCGTCGCCGTCGCAGTCGAAGACCAGCCGGTGCCGATGAAAGTGATCGCCGCGCGCCCGCAGGCGGCTGCCGTCGGCGGCGCGGGATCATGGGCGATGCGGCCCTGGGCGACCAGCCCCTGCAGCTCCTCCTCGATCTCGGGGGCCTGCACGGTGATCCGCGCCGAGGTCTTCAGCAGCAGGCGGCATTTCTGGGCGGCCTGCTCGCCGCCGCCGAGGATCAGGACGGTGCGTCCGCCCACCTGGAGGAACATCGGAAAGGTCTGCATGTGGTCTCCCGCGCGTTTCCGCCAGACATAGCGCGCGGGAGGCGCGAGAGGAACTCATTCGGCGGCGAGCTTCAGCCCGGGCGGCACGGCCCCGGCGTCGCGCCGGGTCTCGCGGCGGCCGCGCGGCGGGTAGACCAGCGCGAACATCTGCGGGGTGAAGTAGAAGCTGACCACGGTGGAGAGCAGCACGCCGCCGGCGATCGACATGGCGAAGGGCGGCCAGAACCCGCCGCCGCCGAGGATCAGCGGCAGGAAGCCGCCGAAGGTGGTGACGGTGGTCGAGAGGATATGGCGCGAGCTGTCCATCACGACGCGGGCCATCGCGCCGGTGTCGCCGGTGCGGGCGGCGGGATCGGCCTGCAGCCCCGAGAGGATGATCAGCGCGGCGTTGATCGACACGCCGATCGAGCCGATCACGCCGATGATCGCGGTGATGCCGAACGGGTAGTTGAAGACCGCCAGCGACAGGAAGCTCAGACCCGCTGACAGGATCGCCACGACGAAGGTCACCGCGGTCAGGCGGAAGGACGAGAATGTCAGCACCACGGTGGCGATCGACAGCGTCACGATCAGTCCGAGCGGCGCGATCAGGTTCGTCACCACGTCGCTGCGCGCATCCGAGTCGCCGCCGACCTCCAGCCGGTAGCCGGGCGGCAGCGCCAGATCGAGCCGCGACAGGGCCTCGGCCAGCACCTCCTCGGGCAGGGCCTGCGGCTGGACGAAGGCCTGCAGCGTGTTGGTGCGTTCGCCGTTGCGGCGGGTGATCTCGGGCTTGGCCGGCTCCAGGCGGATATCGGCCACGGCCGAGAGCGGCAGGCCGGGGAAGCTGTGGCCGGCGCGGCGCTCGGCGCGCTGGTCTGGCAGGGGCTGGAGGACAGCTACGGCGCCTCGCATCCCGCCGGGTGAGCCCGTCAGCGGGCCGGGAGCCGCCGGATCAGGTCCGGCGGGGGACCGGGCTCAGATGCTGGCGGCGAGGATTCGGCTGACCTGGCTCAGCCCGCGTCCCGACTGCGCGGTCCAGGCGTTGAACGCCGCCTGGACCTTCTCCATCGCGGATTTCGACGTGGCTGGCCCGTCGATCACCCCTTCGGCGACGAGCCGCGCGGTGACGTCCTTCGACAGCACCCAGCCGTCGCGCCCGAGCGTGCGCAGCGCATAGGGGCCGGTGCTGCCGCCGAGCCGCGATCCGCGCGCCTTCAGCAGGGCCACGAGCTTGTGGTACTCGGTCCCCGGCCAGTCCGCGACCACCCGGCCGATCCCGCCCTCGGCGCGCAGCTCGCGGATCAGCACGGCGTTTTCCTGCACCGCGCGGATCTTGGCGCCGTGGCGGACGATGCGGGTGTCGGAGACCAGCGCGTCGAGACGCTCGCCGGCGATCATCGCGCAGGCATCCGGGTCGAAGCCCCGGAAGGCCTCTTCGAAGCCGGGCCATTTCGCTTCGATCACCGTCCAGCTCAGCCCGGTGGCGAAGAGGTGCCGGGCGAAGGCGGCGAGCCAGCGGTGCTCGGGGAGGGCGGCCAGCGCTTCGGGGGGCAGCGGCACCGGCAGCAGCGCCTCCAGCGCCGCCGCGCCGCCTTTCCGGCCGGCGGCAATCGCGTAGATCTCGTCGAAATGGCGCATCGGTTCCCTCCTCGCGGGCTAGTCTGCGGCGGCCTCCCGCGCGATGGCGGCGAAAACCGCGTCGAGATCGGCGGCGGCCTCGGCCAGCGCCTCGCCGCCTTCATCCGCATAGGGAGCGAAAACGGCACTCGGCAGCTTCCAGGACAGGGTGGCGGTGCCGTCTGGATTTTCGGTCACGTACATCCGCAGCGGCGCCTCGATCATCGCCGCGGTCGAGAGCCGCAGGATGCGCAGCGCGTGGTCGTTGCTGAAGAGGCCGATCACCCGGTTGCCGGGGATGACGACGCCGCGCGCCTTCGCCGCCTCGGTGGGGCCGGCTTCGGTGACGACGCCCATGCCCTCGGCGGTGGCAGCGGATTTCACCGCCGCGACCAGCGCCGGATAGCTCTTGGCGGTGTCGAGGCTGCCCCAGCCGGGGCGGTCGATCTCCGCCGCCGCGGGCGTGGCGGCGGCGAGGGCGAGGACGAAGAGGGACGCGGGGCGCAGCATGGGGGACTCCTTCCTGGCGGCGATCCTGCCATGGCCGGGCGCTCCGGACCAGTCACGCCCCGGTGCGCTCAGCTGCAGATCCCCCGCGTTTCGGCCTTGCTCCAGGGGATTCGCACCTGTCCGGCAGCCTCCTCGCCGGCCATGCCGGGGAAATAGGGATCGAGCAGCGCCCGCAGCCGCCCGGTGCGGGCGCCCTCGGGATCGAGCGCGCGGCAGCAGACATATTCCTCGACCAAGCTGGCCTGCTGCTCGTAGGCGTAATCGAGGAAGTCCCTGTCGCCGGCGATGTCGAACAGATAGGGGTCCTCGCTGACGCCATGCTCGGCCGCGGCCTTCCAGGGGGCGTAGCCGGTCAGCTTGCGCTGCTGCCACTGCCAGACATGGGTGGCCTCGTGCGCCAGGAACATGGCGCGCGCCAGCGGCAGGGTTTCGGGATAGCCGCCGAGGAAGTCGGTGTCGTAGATCCGCCTTGCGATCATGATCCGGTCGAAGGCGGTCACGCCGCCGACATAGCCGGTGACGGTGCCCTGTTCGGGCGGCCAGATCTTCTCGCGGCAGGTGACCGAGGGCCGCGCCGGGCGGGTCATCGGCCAGGTGCCGATGAAGGCGCCCTTGGCCAGCGTGATCTGCCCGGCATCGAGCCCCGGCCCGAGCGCGGTGCCGAGGAACGATTTCTCGGTTTCGGTCAGCGGCCGCGTCGCGCAGCCCGCAAGCAGCACGAGCGCGCAGAGCAGGACCTTACGCAATGATTTCGAACTTCGTGACATCGACCATGCCCCGGTCGGTGATCTTCAGCGCCGGGATCACCGGCAGGGCGAGGAAGGCGAGCTGCAGGAAGGGTTCCTCCAGCACGACGCCGAGGCCGGTGGCGGCGGCGCGCAGATCGACCAGCCGGTCCTTGACCTCTTCGAAGGGCAGAAGGCTCATCAGCCCGGCCACCGGCAGCGCCAGCTCGGCGAGGATCTCGCCGTCCCTTGCCACCACGAAGCCGCCCTCGATCTCGGAAAGCCGGTTCGCCGCCAGCGCCATGTCGGCATAGTCGGCGCCCACCACGGCGATGTTGTGGTGGTCGTGGCAGACCGTGGAGGCGATCGCCCCGGCGGTCATCCCGAAGCCCTTGACGAAGCCGTTGGCGATGTTGCCGTTCTTGCCGTGGCGCTCGATCACGGTGATGCGCATCAGGTCGCGCTTGGCGTCGGGCTTCTTGTCTCCGTCGGCGATGGCGACGGTCTCGTGCAGGTGGTCGGTCAGGATCTGCCCCTCGCGGATGCCGATCACGTCGGTCGCCTCGGCATTGCCGGCCAGGCGGAAGCTCTCGGCCTCGACCTCGGGGGCACGGACCGAGTTGCGGCCGATCGGCTGCACCGGCGTGCGCGCGGCAAAGGCGGCTTCGGTCACCTCGACGCCCGCGGCCAGCACCAGCTGCGCATGGCAGCCCTCGAGGCTGTCGATGGCGACGATGTCGGCGCGCTTGCCGGGCGCGATCATGCCGCGGTCCTTCAGCCCGAAGGCCTCCGCCGCCGAGAGGGTCGCGGCGCGGTAGGCGGCCAGCGGCGGGGTGCCGAGGGCGATCAGCGTGCGGATCATGTAGTCGAGATGGCCGTGCTCGGCGATGTCCAGAGGGTTCCGGTCATCGGTGCAGAGGCACATGTAGGGCGAGGTCCGCTCGGTCAGCAGCGGCTGCAGCGCATGCAGGTCCTTCGAGACCGAGCCTTCGCGGATCAGGATGCGCATGCCCTTGCGGAGCTTCTCGAGCGCCTCCTCGGGGTTGGTCGCCTCGTGCTCGGTGCGGATGCCGGCCGAGACATAGGCGTTCAGGTCCTTGCCCGACAGCAAGGGCGCGTGCCCGTCGATATGGCCGCGCTGGTAGAGGCGCAGCTTGGCCAGCGCCGCCGGATCGCGGTGGATCACGCCGGGGTAGTTCATGAACTCCGCCAGCCCGATCCCCGACGGGTGCCCCATCAGCGGGCGAAGGTCCGAGGCCTCGAGCTTCGCCCCGGCGGTTTCCATATGGGTCGAGGGCACGCAGGAGCTGATCTGGACGCGCAGGTCCATCAGCGTGTGGCGCGAGCATTCCTGGAACCAGCGGATGCCCTTGGCGCCCAGCACGTTGGCGATCTCGTGCGGGTCGCAGATCGCGGTGGTGACGCCGCGCGGCGTGACGCAGCGGTCGAATTCCATCGGCGTGACCAGCGAGCTTTCGACATGCAGGTGCGTGTCGATGAAGCCCGGCACCAGGATCTGGCCGGTGACGTCGATCACCCGCTCGGCCTCGTACTCCGCGCAGATGCCGACGATGGTGTCGCCGCAGATCGCCACGTCGCCGTCCAGCAGGTCGCCGGTGACGAGGTCGAGGAGCTTGCCGCCCCTCAGCACCAGGTCGGCAGGCTGGTCGCCGCGACCCTGGGCGATGCGGTTTTCAAGATCGGACATGGGGGAGACTCCGTCACGTTCACAGGCCGTTCGGCGCGATTATGGCGGAGCGCGCGGCGCTTGGAAAGCGGTGCCGGGCGGGGCGGCTAAAGCTCGCGGACGATGCGCGGCGCGTCGGGCTGGGCGGCCAGGTCCAGCTCCAGCTCGACGCCCGCATCCGGGATCCAGACGCCCACGGTGAAGCCGCCCCAGGCCATCAGCTTCATTTCCGCCGTGCCGTCTCGGAACAGCACCGGCACGACCTGCGGATCGAAGGTCTGGTGCAGGTGGAACTCCGCCACGGCGCCGGGCGGCGTGGCCATGCCCGCAGGGGCGTCGACCCGCAGGAGGATGTCGCAGATCCGCTCCGACACCAGGTGGAACCCGGCCGACAGCCGGTAGCCCGCCACCTTGGCCGCGCCGCCGAACCGGCCCTTCTGCGGGTCCTGCGGATACTGCACCGGCAGATCCAGCGCGGGGGCGTGCATCGCGCCGCTCCCGGCGGCTTCCGCCAGGACCGGCACTTCTGCCGCGCGCGCGGCCTCGAGCCTTGCCAGCCGCGCCTCCAGCTTGTTGAGCTTGCCCGAGACCGCGTCGCCGAATTCGACCTCCAGCCCGCCGGCCTTGAGGCTGCTGATCCAGGGGCCGAGCTCGGCGATAAGAACCAGCCCGATGCCGATGGCCAGCGTCCCGGCGATGGCGCTGTCGAAGCGCGCCAGCTCGCCCGCGACCGAGGGCAGCCAGACCAGACCGAGGCTGACGGCGATCACGCCGTAGCCGATCCGCCTGAGACGTTTCGCTGCGCCTTCGTCCAGCATGCGCGCGCCACCCTGCCGTTCCGTTATGCCCAGGTTCACAGAACACCGGCGCCGGGCGCTCTGGCAACGGAAATCCGCGCTGCTGCGGGCGGGGCCGGGCCATTTCGTCCCCGCCAGCGCGGCGGCTCTTGGCGGCGGCGGGGCGCGGGGCTAGAACGGCGGTCCGCAACAGGAGGATCCCCCTTGGACCAGACCGCCGACCGCATCGCCCGCTCCATTGCCTCGGAAATCAGCGCCACGCCGAAGCAGGTCTCGGCGGCGGTGGAGCTGCTCGACGACGGCGCGACCGTGCCCTTCGTCGCCCGCTACCGCAAGGAAGTCACCGGCGGGCTCGACGACACCCAGCTCCGGACCCTGTCGGAACGGCTCGACTACCTGCGCGAGCTCGAAGCCCGCCGCGCCGCGATCCTGAGCAGCATCGACGGGCAGGGCAAGCTGACCGCCGAGCTGGCCCGCGCCGTGGCCGGGGCCGAGACCAAGGCCGCGCTCGAGGACATCTACCTGCCCTACAAGCCCAAGCGCCGCACCAAGGCGATGATCGCTCGGGAAAACGGGCTGGAACCGCTCCTGGACGCGATCCGCGGCAACCGCGGCGCCGATCCCGAACAGCTCGCGGCGAAATTCGTCACCGAAGCCGTGCCGGGCACCAAGGAGGCGCTGAACGGCGCCCGCGACATCATCGTCGAGGAGCTCAGCGAGAACGCCAACCTGCTGGGCCGGCTGCGCGATTTCATGCGCGCCGAGGCGGATATCTCCGCGGCGGTGGTGCCGGGCAAGGAGGCCGAGGGCGCCAAGTTCTCCGACTATTTCGACCATCGCGAGAAGTGGAAGGACATCCCCTCGCACCGCGCGCTGGCGATCCTGCGCGCCGCCGCCGAGGAAGTGGTGACGCTTTCCATCGCACCCGATCCCGAAACCGGCGCCGAGCGCGCCACCGGCATCATCGCCTCCGAGATCGGCATCAAGGGCGATGCGCCTGGCGACAAGTGGCTGCAGAAGGCGGCGGGCTGGACCTGGCGGGTCAAGCTGGGGCTCTCCATGTACATGGACCTGCTCGGCGAGGTCCGCACCCGCGCCCATGACGAGGCGATCCAGGTCTTCGCCCGCAACCTCAAGGACCTGCTTCTGGCTGCCCCCGCCGGGCCGAAGGCGGTTCTGGGCCTCGATCCGGGCATCCGCACCGGCGTCAAGGCCGCCGTGGTGGACGCGACCGGCAAGCTTCTCGACACCGCCACGATCTATCCGTTCCAGCCGAAGAACGACGTCCGCGGCGCGCAGACCGCGGTTCTCGACCTGATCAGCCGCCATGGCGTCCAGCTGATTGCCGTCGGCAACGGCACGGCGAGCCGCGAGACCGAGCGGCTGGTCGCCGACACGCTGCGCATCCTGCCCGAGCGGCTGGCGAAGCCAACCAAGGTGGTGGTCTCCGAAGCCGGGGCGTCGGTCTATTCGGCATCCGAACTGGCGGCGAAGGAATTCCCGCAGCTCGACGTGTCGCTCCGCGGCGCGGTGTCGATTGCGCGCCGCCTGCAGGACCCGCTGGCCGAGCTGGTGAAGATCGAACCGAAGGCGATCGGCGTCGGCCAGTACCAGCATGACGTGGACCAGCGCAGGCTCGCGAAGACGCTCGAGGCGGTGGTCGAGGATGCGGTGAACGCGGTCGGGGTCGACCTGAACACGGCCTCCGCGCCGCTGCTGTCGCATGTCGCCGGTCTCGGCCCGCGCCTCGCCGAGGCGATCGTGGCGCATCGCGATGCCAACGGGGCGTTTGCCTCGCGCAAGGCGCTCCTGAAGGTTGCCGGTCTCGGTCCGAAGGCCTTCGAGCAATGCGCGGGCTTCCTGCGCATCCAGGGCGGGACCGAGCCGCTCGATGCCTCCGCCGTGCACCCCGAAGCCTATGGCCTGGCGCGCAAGATCGTCGCCGCCTGCGGCCGCGACCTGAGGTCGATCATGGCCGACCCGGCGGCGCTGAAGGGGCTGCGCGCGCAGGATTTCGCCGATGCGGAATTCGGCCTGCCGACGGTGCAGGACATCCTTGCGGAACTGGAGAAGCCCGGCCGCGACCCGCGCCCCAGCTTCAAGACCGCGAGCTTCGCCGACGGGGTGGAAGACATAAAGGACCTCAAGCCCGGCATGCGGCTCGAAGGCACGGTGACCAACGTGGCGGCCTTCGGCGCCTTCGTCGATATCGGCGTGCACCAGGACGGGCTCGTCCATGTCAGCCAGCTGGCCGACCGTTTCGTCAAGGACCCGCATGAGGTGGTGAAGGCCGGGCAGATCGTCCAGGTGACGGTGACCGAAGTCGACGTCCCCCGCAAGCGCATCGGCCTGTCGATGAAGAAGGATGGCGGTGCCTCGGCGCGCGAGGACCGCAATGCCCGCGGTCCGGGCGGCCCGCGCGGCAACGGTCCCCGCGGCAATGGCCCGAAGGGCGGGGGGCCCGCGGACGCCCCGCAGCACGGCTAGGGGCTCCGGCCCGGAGCGCTGCCATGCGGGCGAGCGGGACTCAGGTGGCTACCGCGCAGAGTCCCCGGCATAGGCCGGGCCGCCATGGATCCCGCCGATCTCGAGGATCAGCTTGCGGCGCACGGCCATGGCAAAGGTGTCGCGGCTCTCGGCGGCGACGACGAAGGCGCCCGGCCCGCCGATGATCCGGTCGCGGTACTGGCTTTCGAGGTCGCGGCTTGCGGGTCGGCCGTTGCAGCTGCGGCAGAGGATGGCCAGCCCGTTGATGGTCACGCCGGCGGCCAGAACCTCGGCCCGCGCCGCCTCGACCGGCGGGCCGTTCCAGCTGTTGGCGCTGTCGCCGGAGAAATCGATCACCTTGCGCCAGCCGTCATACTCGTTGCTCTCGATCAGCGCGAGCCCGGTCAGCAGCGCCGAGCCGATCGCGTTGCGCCCGAAGGCGCGGCGCGGCGGCTCCATCACGGCCTCGGCGAAGCGGGCGGCGCTTTCGGGGCCGTCGACCAGCATCCAGGGGACGACGATGTCCTCCTCTCCGGCGCTGGCCCATTCGACATAGGTGACCGCGATCACGCCATAGGCGGTCTTGGCGATCGCATCGAGCACCTCGTCGGAGGTCATCGCATCGGCGTAGCCCTGCCTCTGGAACTGGGTTTCGGAACGGTCGATGGAGCCCGAGGCATCGGCGAGCAGAACCAGCTCGAGTTCGACATCCTGAGCGGCGGCGGGGGCGGCGAGTCCGGCGGCGAGCCAGAGGCACAGGCCCGGCATGATCGAGGTCAGACGCATAGGTACGGCTCCTTCCTTCGTTCGGCACTCCATGGTCTGACGCCGAGCTTACCCCACCAAGAGGCTTGCACGGCCACACGAAGAAGTGATTAACGAGGACGCGCCGCTGCGCAGGCAGGTGCCCAAAGCGGCACCGCCTGCCCGGAAGACGGGCTCAGGCCGCGCGCCGCCGGACCAGGGCCAGCAGCGCCGCCGCCCCCGCGCCGTCCTCGAGCCCGAGGAAGACCGTGTCCTCCGCGCGCCCGCCCAGACCCGGCTGGCCCGGCTCCAGCCAGGCCACGCGATCGGCGGGATCGCCCGCCACGAGGATCTTGCCGCGCCAGATTGGCAGGATGCGCGCATCCGCACGGCCCAGCAGCTCCGCCGTCTGCAGGCGCAGATGCGCCGCCCGGTCCAGATCGCTGCCCTGAAAACAATAGCTGTCCATTTGCGCCATGCTATCCGCCGCCTCTCCGGGTTTCACCGGTGGCCGAATGACACAGCCCCCCGGACCATGCAATCCGCGCCGGAGCGCGGCCGCGATGGACAAGCGGCCGCTCCCCTTGCTAGCTGTGATGCCAAGGCCAGCAGGAGACGCCGTGACGCAGAATCCCCCTCCGCCCTCCCCGGGCGACGCCCCGCGCATCCATCTGCGGCTGCTCGGCATTTCCGATCTCCATGCCCATCTGCGCGGCCATGACTACGATACCGGCCGCGCGCTGCCTGCCGCCGGGCTGACCCGGCTGGCCACGCTGATCCGCGCGGCCCGGGCGGAGGCGGCAAACTGCCTGCTCTTCGACAATGGCGACACGCTTCAGGGCACCGCGCTCGGAGACTGGGCGGCGGCCGGCGAGGGCGGCGGCGCGCCCCATCCGATGATCGACGCGCTGAATCGGCTGGGCGTCGATGCCGCCGTGCCGGGCAACCATGATTTCAACTACGGCCTGCCCTTCCTGCAGGCTGCGGCGGCCGCGGCCGCCTATCCGCTGGTCTGCGCCAACGTGGCGACGCGGCAAGGCACGGCACCGCAGGAGGACGAGACGCTGCTGCCGCCCTGGACCCTGCTGGAGCGTGACCTGGCCGACAGCACCGGCCGGATCCGGCGGCTGCGGATCGGCGTGACCGGCGCGGTGCCGCCGCAGATCATGGACTGGGACCGCCGCATCCTGGCGGGCCGGGAGCCGACCAGGCGACCTTCGACCGGGCGGCGGCGCGCTGGAAGGCCGCGCCCGAGCCGATCGCCGAGGAGCGCCCGGGCGCCGGGTACAAGCTGCATGTGATGATCGATCCGGGCCATGGCGGCCAGGATCCGGGGGCCCAGTATGACGGCATCCGCGAGGCCGACATCGTGCTGCGGCTGGCGCGGCAGATGAAGGACGAGCTGGAGGCGCGCGGCTTTGAGGCCAGCCTGACCCGCGAGGACGACAGCTTCGTGCCGCTCTCGGAACGGGTGGCCAAGGCGACGCGCGAGGGCGCCGACCTTTTCGTGTCGCTGCATGCGGATGCGGTGCTGGTCGGCCATGCCACCGGCGCCTCGGTGCACAGCCTCTCGGCGGACTCGGCCGGATCGGGCGACCGCTTCCTGCTGAACCGGCTGGGACGCAACGCGCTGGCCAGCGCCGAGGGCGACGTCAATGACGCCACGATGCGCGTGCTGATGGAAATGGCGCGCGAACAGTCTCTCCAGGCCAGCGACGCGCTGGCCGCCGATCTGGTGGAGAGGATCGGCGCGGCTGGGATCGCCCTCTACAAGACGCCGCAGAAGCATTCGAATTTCGTCGTCCTGCGCGCCGCCGACGTGCCGTCGGTTCTGGTGGAGCTCGGCTACCTCTCCGAACCCGAGGACCGTGCGCGGCTGGTGGACCCCGAATGGCGCGCCGCGATGGCGAGGGCGCTGGCCGAAGGCGTCGCGGACTGGGCCGGGGCGCAATAGCCGCGAATCGTTCCACGTTAGGACGGCATTAGGCCTCGTCGTCCAGTCTCGGGGGGGCGCATGCGGCCGGGACGGGCGGTCGGGCGCGGCGTCCCGGGACCGGACGGGCGGCAGGCGGGGCGGCGGGACCCTGCCGACGGCAGGGAACCTGTGCGCTTCTGCCGGATTGTGATTTTGACCCCGGACGGGCTTGCGATTATAAGACCGCAACCCAAGGACAAGGATATCCCGGTGCTGCGCGCCTTTTTCAGCTTCTTCGGAGCGATTTTCAGCTTTCTCACGATCGGGGCCGTTCTCGGCTTCCTGATCATCGGTGCCGTGTTCTGGATGTACGGACGCGACCTGCCGAACCACGAGCAGCTGGCGCAATACGCGCCGCCGACCATCAGCCGGGTCTATTCCTCCGAGGGCGCGCTGATCGACGAATTCGCCGAGGAGCGGCGGCTGTTCGCGCCGTCCTCGGAGATCCCCGACCTGGTGAAGCTCGCGGCCAACATCCCCGAGATGTTCGAGGCGCATTTCGGCATTCCCATGGCGGGCGCGGTGCTGAACACGATCAACACCCGGCTCGATGCCGAGGCGATCGCCTTCATCCTCAACCACGGCGAAGCCAAGGCGGTGATCGTCGATCCGGAATTCTCCGAGGTGGTCGGCCGCGCGGTGCGGATGACCGGGCACTATGCCGACATCCTGGTGGTCGACATCGAGGACGCGACCTATGAGGGCGGCAGCCGGATCGGCAGCCTGACCTATGCGGAGTTGCTCGACGAGGGCGATCCCGATTTCGCCTGGCAGCTTCCCGCGGATGAATGGGACGCGATCAGCCTGAACTACACCTCGGGCACCACCGGCGATCCGAAGGGCGTGGTCTACCACCATCGCGGCGCGCATCTGAACGCCATGTCGAACATCGTCACCTGGGGCATGGCGCAGCATTCGCGCTATCTCTGGACGCTGCCGATGTTCCATTGCAACGGCTGGTGCTTCCCCTGGACGATCGCGGCGAATGCCGGGGTCTGCGTCTGTCTCCGTGCGGTGCGCGCCGACAAGATCTACCAGCTGATCCGCGACGAGAAGGTGACGCATTTCTGCGGCGCGCCGATCGTGCTGAACCTGCTGGCCAACGCCCCCGACGAACTGAAGGATTTCAGCCACGAGGTGAAGGTTATGACAGCCGGGGCCAGCCCGCCCGCCGCCGTGATCGAGAAGATGGAGGCGATGGGCGTCGAGGTCACCCACGTCTACGGCCTGACCGAGACCTATGGTCCTTCGGTGGTCTGCGCCTGGAAGGGCGACGAATGGGACGGGCTCGGCCCCGAGGCCAAGGCCAAGCTCAAGGCGCGGCAGGGCGTGCGCAACGTTGCGCTCGACGGGCTGATGGTCGCCGATCCCGACACGCTGGAGCCGGTCCCCTCGGACGGCCAGACGCTGGGCGAGATCTTCATGCGCGGCAACAACGTGATGAAGGGCTACCTGAAGAACCCGTCCTCGACCGCGAAAAGCTTCAAGGGCGGATGGTTCGCCTCGGGCGATCTCGGCGTGATGCATCCCGACGGCTATGTCGAGCTGAAGGACCGCTCCAAGGACATCATCATCTCGGGCGGCGAGAACATCTCCTCCGTCGAGGTCGAGGACGTGCTCTACAAGCACCCGATGATCCTCGAGGCGGCGGTGGTAGCGAAGCCGGACGAGAAATGGGGCGAGACGCCCTGCGCCTTCGTCACGCTGAAGCCGGGCNGCCAGCCTGACNCGCCGAAGAGGTCATCGCCTTCTGCCGGGACCACATGGCGCATTTCAAGGCGCCGCGCTCGGTCGTCTTCACCGAGCTGCCCAAGACCTCGACCGGCAAGATCCAGAAATTCGTGCTGCGCGACCAGGCGCGGGACAAGGCCAAGGCCTGAACCCGGCCGGGCGGCCCCCGGGCCGCCTCCCTGCAACGGCAAGAACGGATTTTCCATGAGCGACAACCATATTCTCGTCACCGACGGGCTGTCGAAGGATTTCCTCGGCTTCACCGCGGTCGACAATGTCACCCTGAAGGTGAAGACCGGCGACATCCACGCCCTGATCGGCCCGAACGGCGCGGGCAAGACCACGGTCTTCAACCTCCTGACCAAGGTCCACCAGCCGACCCGCGGGTCCATGACCTATGACGGCCGCGACATCACCCGCGCGAAACCGGCGCAGATCGCCCGCATGGGCATGGTGCGCAGCTTCCAGATCTCGGCGGTCTTCCCGCACATGACCGCGCTGGAAAACGTCCGGGTGTCGCTGCAGCGCGAGCTGGGCACGTCCTTCCATTTCTGGCGCTCGGAGAAATCTCTCAAGGTGCTCGACGAGCGGGCGATGGAGCTGCTGACCATGGTCGGGCTCGAACGCTATGCCGGAACCGAGGTCCACGAGATGGCCTATGGGCGCAAGCGCGCCTTGGAGATCGCCACGACCCTGGCGCAGGATCCGAAGCTGATGCTGCTCGACGAGCCGACCCAGGGCATGGGCCGCGAGGACGTGCAGCGCATCACCGAGCTGATCCGCGAGGTCGCGAAATCGCGCACCGTGCTGATGGTCGAGCACAACCTGGGCGTCGTCTCGGCGCTCTGCGACCGGATCACCGTGCTCCAGCGCGGCGCGATCCTGACCGAAGGCACCTATGAAGAAGTGTCCTCGGATCCGCGGGTCAAGGAAGCCTACATGGGGAGGGCGGCATGAACGCGGTCGCGGGCCATAACCACGAGATCGGCGGCGCCCATGCCGCCGAGCGGATCGCCGAGATCCACATCTCCGACCTGCATGCCTTCTATGGCGAGAGCCACGCGCTGCACGGCATCGACCTGACCGTACACCAAGGCGAGCTGGTCACGCTGCTGGGCCGCAACGGCGCCGGGCGGACGACGACGCTGCGCTCGATCGTCGGGCTGATCGGCAAGCGCACCGGCTCGATCCGGCTCAAGGGCGAGGAGATCATCAACCGTCCGCCCCATGCCATCGCCCATATGGGCGTCGGCTACTGCCCCGAGGAACGCGGCATCTTCGCCTCGCTCTCGGTCGAGGAGAACCTGCTCTTGCCCCCGGTCGTGGCGGGCGGCGGCATGTCGGTGGAGGAACTCTACGAGATGTTCCCCAACCTCGCCGAGCGCCGCCGCAGCCCCGGCACGCGGCTCTCGGGCGGCGAACAGCAGATGCTGGCCATGGCGCGGATCCTGCGCACCGGCGCCAATATCCTGCTGTTGGACGAGATCACCGAAGGCCTCGCCCCGGTGATCGTCGACAAGCTTGCCGACGTGCTGACCGTGCTCAAGGCGCGCGGCTACACGATCGTGCTGGTGGAGCAGAATTTCCGCTTCGCCGCGCCGCTCGCCGACCGGCATTTCATCATGGATCACGGCCATATCGCCGAGACCGTGGCGGCCGACGAGCTGGAGACGAAGGCGCATGTCTTCGAGGAATACCTGAGCGTCTGACCGGCGCTGCGAGAACGTCACTGGGAGGAGACACATGAAAACTTTGAAAATGCTTGCGCTTGGCGCATCGAGCCTGGCCATGGCCAGCGCGGCCTCTGCCGAAATTTCCGACGGCGTGGTCAAGATCGGCCTGCTGACCGACATGTCGGGCACCTATTCCGACCTCGCCGGTCCGGGCGCCGTGGCGGCGGCCGAGATGGCGATCGAGGACATGGGCGGCACCGTCGCCGGCGTGCCGGTCGAGCTGCTGACCGCCGACCACCAGAACAAGGCCGACATCGCCGCCAACAAGGCGCGCGAATGGGGCGAGAACGAGCAGGTCGATGCCTTTGCCGAGCTGGTGACCACCTCGGTCGCGCTGGCGGTCTACGAGATCGCCAAGCAGCAGAACAAGGTCACGCTGGTCTCGGGCGCGGCCTCCTCGCCCTTGACCAACGACGCCTGCATTCCCTCGGGCATCCACTACACCTACAACACCCGCGCGCTCGCCAACGGCACCGGCGCGGCGGTCGTCGCCGAGGGCGGCGACACCTGGTACTTCCTGACCGCCGACTATGCCTTCGGCCAGTCGCTGGAAGCCGATGTGACCAAGGTGGTCGAGGCTGCGGGCGGCCAGGTCCTGGGCTCGATCCGCCATCCCTTCCCGGCCTCGGACTTCTCCTCCTTCGTGCTGCAGGCGCAGGCCTCGGGCGCCAAGGTGATCGGGCTGGCCAATGCCGGCGCCGACACGACCAACGCGATCAAGGCGGCCAACGAATTCGGCCTCGTCGCCGCGGGCCAGTCGCTGGCGGCGCTCCTGATGTTCATCACCGACGTGCACGCGCTGGGGCTGGAGACCGCGCAGGGGATCCAGCTGACCACCGGCTTCTACTGGGACATGGATGACGAGACCCGCGCCTGGTCCGAGAAGTTCATGGAGCGCACCGGCAACATGCCTTCGATGGTGCAGGCCGGCGTCTATTCCTCGGTCACGCACTACCTGAAGGGCATCGAGGCGACCGGCTCGGACGATACCGACACGGTCATGGCCTGGATGCGCGAGACCCCGATCGACGACTTCTTCGCCAAGGGCGGCCGGATCCGCTCGGACGGGCGCATGGTGCATGACATGTACCTCGCGCGGGTGAAATCGCCGTCGGAATCGGAAGGCCCGTGGGATTACTACGACATCGTCCGCACCATCCCGGGCGAGGAAGCCTACGGCACGCTCGAGGAAAGTACCTGCCCGACCAAATGAGCCCGCCCGTCCCTCCGCAGGGTGCGGGGGGACGTCCTTGACCGTCACGGGATGATGCCATGCTGACAGACCTTCTGGGCTTTCCGCCGCAGGTGCTTTTCGGGCAGCTGCTTCTGGGCCTGATCAACGGAGCCTTCTACGCCGTCCTGTCGCTGGGCCTGGCGGTGATCTTCGGACTCCTCAACATCGTGAACTTCGCCCATGGGGCGCTCTACATGCTCGGCGCCTTCGCGGCCTGGGCGCTGGCGCATTTCCTCGGGCTGAACTACTGGGTGGCGCTCTTCGTGGCCCCCGTGCTGGTCGGCGGCTTCGGCATGCTGATCGAGCGTTTCCTGCTGCGCCGCCTCGCCGGGGTCGACCATCTCTACGGGCTCCTGCTGACCTTCGGCCTGGCGCTGGTGATCGAGGGCGTCTTCATCAAGCTCTTCGGCGCCTCCGGCCAGCCCTATCCGACGCCGGCCGCGCTGCAGGGCGGGGTGAATCTCGGCTTCATGTTCCTGCCCTGGTACCGCGGCTGGGTGGTCGTCGCCTCGCTGATCGCCTGCGGCGTGACTTGGTACCTCTTCGAGATGACCAAGATCGGCGCCTACCTGCGCGCCGGGACCGAGAATCCGAAGCTGCTGCAGGCTTTCGGCGTGAACGTGCCGCTCCTGACCACGCTGGCCTATGGCTACGGCGTCGGGCTGGCCGCCTTCGCCGGCGTGCTGGCCGCGCCGATCACCCAGGTCTCGCCGCTGATGGGCTCGAACCTCATCATCGTCGTTTTCGCCGTGGTGGTGATCGGCGGCATGGGCTCGATCATGGGCGCGGTGGTCACCGGGCTTGCCATGGGGCTGATCGAGGGGCTGACCAAGGTGTTCTGGCCCGAGGCTTCGGCCACCGTGATCTTCTTCGTCATGGCCATCGTGCTGGTTCTGAGACCTGCCGGCCTGTTCGGCCGGACCGCGTGAGGAGGACGCCATGACCACGAAACTCGGATATGCCGCCGCGCTGGCGCTTCTGCTGATCGCACCGTTCTTCCTCTACCCGGTGCTCCTGATGAAGTTCCTGTGCTTCGCGCTCTTCGCCTGCGCCTTCAACCTGATCCTCGGCTTCGGCGGGCTGCTGAGCTTCGGCCATGCCGCCTTCTTCGGCGGCGCGGCCTACATCACCGGCCATGCGATCAAGGTCTGGGGCCTGCCGACGGAGCTGGGCCTGATCGTCGGCGCCGCCGCTGCGGGCATCATGGGGCTCGGGGCAGGGATGCTCGCCATCCGCCGCCAGGGCATCTATTTCGCCATGATCACCCTGGCGCTGGCGCAGATGGCCTATTTCCTGTTCATCTCCGCGCCCTTCACCGGCGGCGAGAACGGGCTGCAGGGCGTTCCGCGCGGCACGCTCCTCGGCATCGTCGACCTGCAGGACAACATGGCGATGTACTATTTCACCCTCGCGATCTTCGTCGCGGCCTTCTGGCTGATCGCGCGCACCGTGCATTCGCCCTTCGGCCAGGTTCTGCGCGCGATCCGCGACAACGAGCCCCGCGCGGTCAGCCTCGGCTACGATGTCGAGCGCTACAAGCTGCAGGCCTTCGTCCTGTCGGCGACGCTTGCGGGCCTGGCCGGCGCGCTGAAGACCGTGGTCTTCCAGCTCGCCTCGCTGACCGATGCGCATTGGCACATGTCGGGCGAGGTGGTGCTGATGACGCTTCTGGGCGGGGTGGGCACCATCGCGGGTCCGGCCGTCGGCGCCGGCGTGATCGTCGCATTGCAGAATCTGCTGGCCTCCGGTCCGCTCTCGGCATGGGTCCCGGTGGTTCTGGGGGTGATCTTCGTGATCTGCGTGCTCAGCTTCCGCCGCGGCGTGATCGGCGAGCTGCGGGCGTTGCTCCAGAAATCGTTCTGACCCGGTCCCGAGTGAAAGGATCCTCCCATGACCTACTCAGCCCCCCTCCGCGACATGCAGTTCATCCTCGAGGAGCTCTGCGGTCTCGATGCGCTCGCGGCCCTGCCCGGGCTCGAGGATGCCACGCCTGACACGGTGGCGGCGATCCTCGAGGAGGCGGGCAAGTTCGCGGGCGAGGTGCTGGCGCCGCTGAACCGCTCGGGCGATCTCGAAGGCCTCAAGTTTGCCGACGGCAAGCTGACCACGCCGGCGGGCTGGAAGGAGGCCTATGGCCAGCTGGTCGAGATGGGCTGGAACAGCCCCTCGGCCAGCCCCGAACATGGCGGGATGGGCCTGCCGCAGGCGGTGAATACCTGCATCCAGGAGATGTTCCAGGGCGCCAACATGTCCTTCCAGCTCTGCCCGATGCTGACCCAGGGCGCGATCGAGGCGCTCGAAGGCTATGCCTCCGACGCGCTGAAGGAAGCCTATCTGCCGAAGCTGGTCTCGGGCGAGTGGACCGGGACGATGAACCTGACCGAGCCGCAGGCCGGCAGCGATTTGGCCGCGATCCGCTCGAAGGCCGAGCCCGAGGGCGACCACTTCCGGATCTCGGGGCAGAAGATCTTCATCACCTACGGCACCCATGACCTGACCGACAACATCATCCATCTTGTGCTGGCCCGGCTGCCTGATGCGCCTGCCGGGGTGAAGGGGATTTCCCTGTTCCTCGTGCCGCAATTCATGCCCGACGGGACCGAGAACGACGTGCGCTGCGTCTCGATCGAGCACAAGCTCGGCATCCACGCCTCGCCGACCTGCACGCTGGCTTTCGGCGACAAGGGCGGCGCGACCGGCTGGCTGATCGGCGAGCCGAACAAGGGCCTGCAATACATGTTCGCCATGATGAACAACGCCCGCCTGAACGTTGGCGTGCAGGGCATCGGCGTGGCGGAACATGCGTATCAATGGGCGCTGGCCTATGCGCAGGAACGCCGCCAGGGCACGCCGTCGGGCGGGCAGGCGGGCGATCCGATCCTCGGCCATGGCGACGTGCGCCGCATGGTCGGCGCGATGCGCGCCAAGACGCTGGCGGCCCGCGCTCTGGCCTGCCTCGCGGCGGCCTCGCTCGACCATGCCGCGCGCAACCCTGACCCGGAGGCGAAGGCCTATCACCAGCGCCGCGTCGACCTGATGATCCCGGTCGTGAAGGGCTGGGGCACCGAAATGGCGGTGGATGTCGCCAATATGGGCGTGCAGGTCCATGGCGGCATGGGCTTCGTCGAGGAGACCGGCGCGGCGCAGTTCTACCGCGACGCGCGGATCACCACGATCTACGAGGGCACAACCGGCATCCAGGCGCTGGACCTCGTGGGCCGCAAGATCACCCGCGACGGCGGCGCGGCGGCGGGCGAGATCGTCGCGCAGATGCGCGCCGATGCCGAGGCGGTGCGCGGCACCCAGGGCAACCAGACCGACTGGACCGCCATGGCGGAGATGATCGAAACGGGGGCAGAGATCGTCTCCGAGCTGGTCGACTGGCTGCTGGCGATGAAGGACGAACCCGCGCTGCAGAACGCGGCGGCGGTCAACGTGCTCCATGCCTTCGGCGTGGCGCTCGGCGGCTGGCAGATGGGCTATGGCGCGCATCGTGCAGCGCTGAAATCCGGCATGGACGAGGGCGAAACGCTGGGCCGGATCCGTCTGGCGGAGTTTTTCCGCGGCCAGATCTTCCCCGAGGCGATGGCCCGTCGCGACGCGGTGACCGGTGGTTCCGAGGCCGTGGCCGCGCTGCCGGAGGACTGTTTCGCCTGAGACGCGGGCAGGAGAGGGACACCCTCTCCCGCACCCTCTCCCGCACCCTCACCCGCGCCCGGAATTCGGAGCGCGCTCCCTCTCCCCTCGGGGGAGAGGGCCGGGGTGAGGGGGTCAGGCCGGAACGCCGGTTCCGGGAATGTCGATCTCCACGAGCGCGCCGCGCTTGGTCACCACCTGCGCCGAAACGCGGCAGCCCCGGTCGGCGGCCTCCGCGGCGCTTGCGCCGCTTGCCAGCGCCGTCAGGAAGCCCGCATTGAAGCTGTCGCCCGCAGCGGTCGTGTCGGTGATCTCGGCCACGATCTGCGGCGGCACCAGCGTCTCGGCGCCGTTCTCCAGGATCAGCACCGGCTCCGGCCCGTCCTTGGTGACGACCAGCGAGGCGCCCGCGGCGGCATAGCGCTCGGCCGTGGCGCGCTTCGAGGCATCGCCGAAGAAATCCGCTTCGTCCTCGTAGGAGGGCAGCGCGATGTCGGCGACCTTCGCGGCCTCGCTGACCCAGCGGCACATCTCCTCCGTCGAGGCCCAGAGCCGCGGCCTCAGGTTCGGATCGAAGCAGATCCGCACGCCCCGGCTCCGGGCCTCGGCCAGCACGTCCAGGAGGCGGCGGCGGCCGCTTTCGGGCAGGATCGCCATGGTGATTCCGGAAAACAGCGCCAGATCGCCCGGCGCCGCGGGCAGGCTGTCGAGATCGTCGGCCAGCGTCCGCGCCGCCGAGGCCGAGCGCCAGTAGGAGAAGCTGCGCTCGCCGTTCTTCAGCGAGATCATGTAGAGCCCGACCGTGCCGCCCTTGCGCACCGCCAATTCCGGGGTCACGCCGGCGGCGCGCATGAACTCGGCCATCTGCGCCGAGGGCGCGTCGTCGCCCATGGCCGAGAGATAGGCGACATCCAGATCCGGCCCGCCCAGCTTCCTTGCGTACCAGGCGGAGTTGAACGTGTCGCCGGCGAAGCCCATGGCATAGGTTCCGTCGGGGGTCGGCGACATTTCGATCATGCATTCGCCGATGGCGAGAAAGCGGGTCATTGCTCGGGGTCCTCGAAAAACTGGGGATTCTCCGCACGTACCACGGGAAGGATGTTGCGGATGCGGCTCAGATGGTCGCGCAGGCAGGCTTCGGCCGCGTCGGCATCGCCGGCCCTGAGCGCCTCGACGATGGTGACATGCTGGTCGAAGGCGTTCTGCTGGCCGAAGGAGAGCGACAGGAAGCGCACCCGGTCGATATGGGCCTTCTGCTCCTGGATCAGCGACCAGGCATAGCCATGGCCCGACATGTCGCAGATCCGCTTGTGCAGCAGGTCGTCGAGTTCGTGGAACACGCTGCGCGGCCCGGTCTCGATGGCGAGCTTCTGCCGCGCGATCAGCGTGTCGAGCTCGGCCAGGTCCGCTGCGGTCACGGTCTCGGCGGCGGCGCGGATGCAGGCCGATTCCAGCGCCGCGCGGATGAAGGCCGCCTGGTGCACGCCCTTTTCCGAGATCTTGGTGATCAATGTCGCCCGCTGCGGCCGGATCGACAGGAAGCCGAGCTGCGACAGGCGGAAGAAGGCGTCGCGCACCGGCTGCCGCGACACGCCGAGCTGCTTGGCGATCTCGGCTTCCGAGACCTTGGTGCCCGGCGGCAGGCCGAAGGTGATCAGCGCATGGTAGAGCGCGTCGAAAACCTGGTCCGTGGCCGTGGCCGTCTGAATGGCGGAAAGGGGGGAGATCGTGTCTGGCATGGCGGTCCGGCTGCATCCTGTCGCGGCGAGTATACCGCATTCGCGCTTTGACACAACTGTCAGACTAGCATATTAGCGACCTAGACGATCCGATTCAAAGGGGCAGAAGATGAGCCTGACCGATCCCGACCGCCTGTTTCCGGCAGAGCCCGGCCTCCGCGGCCTCGCCCGGAGCCTCTACGAGAGCGTGGCGGACATGCCGATCGTGTCGCCGCACGGCCATTGCGACCCGCGCTGGTTCGCCGAGAACGACCGCTTCCCGAACCCGGCGGAGCTGTTCGTCATTCCCGACCATTACGTGTTCCGCATGCTGGTCAGCCAGGGCGTGTCCCTGACCCATCTGGGCGTGCCGCGCGTCGATGGCGGCGAGACGGAAACCGATCCGCGCAAGATCTGGCGGCTCTTCGCCGAGAATTTCCACCTGTTCCGCGGCACGCCCTCGGCGATGTGGCTGAACCATTCCTTCCAGTTCGTCTTCGGCCTCGACATGCCGCTCACGGCGGCGACGGCGGATGAATACTACGACCATATCGACGCCAAGCTGGCGACGTCCGAGTTCACGCCGCGCGCGCTCTTCGAGCGGTTCAACATCGAGCTGCTCGCCACCACCGAGGGCGCGCTCGACGACCTGAAATGGCACAAGGCGATCACGGCCTCGGGCTGGGGCGGCAAGGTCGTCACCACCTACCGCCCGGATGCGGTGGTCGATCCGGAATTCGAGGGCTTCGCGGGCAATGTCGAGCAGTTCGGCGCGCTGACCGGCGAGGATACCTCGAGCTGGGAAGGCTATCTGAACGCCCACCGCAAGCGCCGCGCCTATTTCAAGGAATTCGGCGGCGCGACCGCCTCGGATCACGGCCACCCTTCGGCGCGGACCGAGGATCTGCCTGCGGCAGAGGCGGCGGCGCTGTTCCGGAAGGCCGTCGCAGGCACCTGCACCGCCGGGGAGGCCGACGCGTTCCGCGGCCAGATGCTGACCGAGATGGCGCGGATGAGCCTCGAGGACGGGCTGACCCTGCAGATCCACGCAGGCAGCCGCCGCAACCACCACAAGGGCGTCTTCGAAACCCATGGCCGCGACAAGGGCTTCGACATCCCGGGGCGCACCGATTACGTCGGCGATCTCTCGCCGCTGCTGAACGCCGTCGGCATGGAGCCGGAGCTGCGGGTGCTGCTCTTCACGCTCGACGAGACCGTCTACTCGCGCGAATGGGCGCCGCTGGCGGGCGTCTATCCCTGCCTGCGGCTCGGTCCGCCCTGGTGGTTCCATGACAGCTACGAGGGGATCAAGCGGTTCCGCGAGGCGACCACGGAGACCGCCGGCTTCTACAACACCGCGGGGTTCAACGACGACACCCGCGCCTTCTGCTCGATCCCGGCGCGCCACGACGTCGCCCGCCGCTCGGATTGCAGCTATCTCGCCGGACTGGTCGGCACCGGCCGCCTGGCCGAGGCGGATGCGTTCGAGGTGGCGAAGGACCTGACCTACAACCTGGCCAAGGATGCCTATGGCCTGACCTGATCCGCGCAGGCCGCAGGGGCAGGGAGCAAGGCGCCCCTGCGGCCGGTGCAATCCAGCAGTTTCACCAGGGGAGGAAGACCATGAAACTGACACTGACCGCCGCGCTTCTGGCCGGCTCCGCGCTCGCGACCGCAGCCACCGCCTGCGAGACCACGCTGCGCTCCTCGGACACCCATCCCGAGGGCTACCCGACCGTTCTCGCGGTGCAGGAGATGGGCAAGCTGCTCGAAGAGCGCACCGGCGGCCGCCTCTGCGTCGAGGTGTTCCACTCCGCCCAGCTCGGCGAGGAGAAGGACACGATCGAACAGACCCAGTTCGGCGTGATCGACATGAACCGCGTCTCGATGGGGCCGTTCAACAACATCATCGAAGAGACCCAGGTCGTCTCGCTGCCCTACATCTTCCGCTCGGTCGAGCACATGCACACCGTCATGGACGGTCCGATCGGCGAGGAGATCCTGGCGGCCTTCGGGGACCACGACCTGGTCGGCCTCGCCTTCTATGACGGCGGCTCGCGCAGCTTCTACAACTCCGAAAAGCCGATCACCTCGATGGCCGATCTCGAGGGCATGAAGTTCCGCGTGATGCAGTCCGACATCTTCGTCGACATGGTCTCGGCGCTCGGCGCCAACGCGACGCCGCTGCCCTATGGCGAGGTCTATTCCTCGATCCAGACCGGCGTGATCGACGGCGCCGAGAACAACTGGCCGTCCTATGAATCCTCCGGCCATTTCGAGGTCGCCAAGTACTACACGCTGGACCAGCACCTGATCGTGCCGGAAGTCCTGGTGATGTCGAAGATGGCCTGGGACAAGCTGAGCCCCGAGGATCAGGAGGCTGTCCGCCAGGCCGCGAAGGACAGCGTGCCGGTGATGCGCAAGCTCTGGGAAGAGCGCGAGGCCGCCTCCGAGCAGAAGGTCCGCGATGCCGGGGTCGAGATCGTCACCGACATCGACAAGACGCCGTTCATCGAAGCCATGGTCCCAGTCTACGAGAAGCATGTCACCTCCGACAAGCTCAAGGACCTGGTCGAGCGCATCCAGGCCACCGAGTGAGCCTTGACGGGCCGCCCCCCGCGGGCGGCCCAACGCCTTGAAGGGGCAGGGGATGGAAAAAATTGCCAAAATAACCGGGATCATCGCCCGGATCGGGCTGTGGATATCAGGCATCGGCCTGGTGCTGATGACCGCGATGATCGCCGCCCAGGTGTTCTTCCGCTACGTTCTGAACGACAGCCTGATCTGGACCGAGCCGGCCTCCATCCTGGTGATGGGCTGGTTCATCCTCCTGGGCGCGGCGGTCGGCATCCGCGAAGGGTACCACCTCAGCTTCGAGGTGCTGCTCTACCTTTTGCCCGACAAGGCCAAGCTTGTGCTCTATTCCATCTCGGACGCAGTGGTGACCGCCTTCGGCGCGGGCATGGTGATCTATGGCTGGCAGCTTGCCGCCAAGACCGCCGGGACCACGCTGCCCTCGCTCGGCGTCTCGGGGGCCGTCGCCTTCCTTCCGATCATCTCGGGCGGCGTGCTGGTCGTCCTCTTCTCGGTCGAGCGGCTTGCCCGCCGCGCGGCCGGCCTTCCCACCTCGCGCTTCGGCGACACGGCGGAGCACTGACATGGAACTCTGGATCCTCTTCGGAAGCTTCACCTTCCTCCTGCTGATCGGCACGCCGGTGGCCTTCTGCCTCGGCGTCTCCAGCTTCGCCACCGTGCTCTACATGGGCCTGCCGCCGGTGATCGTGTTCCAGCGGCTGAATTCCGGCGTCTCGGTCTTCGCGCTGATGGCGATCCCGTTCTTCATCTATGCCGGCGAGCTCATGGTGCGCGGCGACATCGCCCGCCGCCTCGTGGCGCTGGCGGGCGCACTTGTCGGACATCTCAGAGGCGGGCTCGGCCAGGTGAACATCCTCGCCTCCTGCCTCTTCGGCGGAATCTCCGGATCGGCCGCGGCGGATGCCTCGGCGATCGGCGGGCTGATGATCCCGCAGATGGAGAAGCGCGGCTACGACACCGACTATGCGGTCAACGTCACCGTGACCTCCTCGATCATCGCGCTGATGCTGCCGCCCTCGCACAACCTGATCATCTACTCGATCTCGGCGGGCGGACGCCTGTCGATCGCCGATCTCTTCACCGCCGGCATCGTCCCGGGGCTGCTGCTGGCGCTGAGCCTGATGACGGCGGCCTGGTTCGTGGCCAAGCGCCGCGGCTATCCGACCGAGGCCTTCCCCGGCCGCCGGATGCTCGGCGCGCTGTTCCTCTCGGCGGTTCCCGGCCTGATCCTGGTGGCGATCATCTTCGGCGGCGTCCGCTCCGGCATCTTCACCGCCTCGGAAAGTTCCTGCATCGCAGTGGTCTATGCGCTGGCCGTCACGCTCTTCGCCTACCGCTCGCTGAGCTGGCATGCCTTCGTCGAAGCGACGCTGGCGGCGGTGCGCACGACGGCGATGGTGCTGCTGGTGATCGGCTGCGCCGCGGCCTTCGGCTGGCTGCTGGCCTTCTCAAGGTCCCGGCCTCGATGGTCGAATTCCTTCAGGCCTTCTCCGACAACCCGATCGTGATCCTGCTCCTGATCAACGTCAGCCTGCTGGTGCTCGGCACCTTCATGGACATGAGCCCGCTGATCGTGATCACCACGCCGATCTTCCTGCCGGTGGCGCAGGCCTTCGGGGTCGATCCGGTGCAGTTCGGCATCATCCTGATCCTGAACCTCGGCATCGGCCTGTGCACGCCGCCGGTGGGCGCGGTGCTGTTCGTCGGCTGCGCGGTCGGCAATATCGGCATCGGCCAGGCGATGCGCACGATCTGGCCCTTCTACTTCGCCGCCTTCGCGACGCTGATCCTGGTCACGTATGTCCCGCAGCTTTCGCTTTGGCTTCCCGGCGTTTTCCGGTAAGGCTGTCATACAGATCAATGGAGATGTAAGATGACTAAAGCCTTCCCGCCCGTCGATCTTGACGGGGTAACCAGACAGGTTCTGGCGGATTCGCCGGAACTGATGGTGGTGTCCTTCCGCTTCTCCGAAGACGCGGAAGGCGCGCTGCACAGCCACCCGCATGTGCAGTCGACCTATGTGAAAACCGGCCGCTTCGCTTTCACCATCGGCGAAGAGACCACCGAGATCGGGCCGGGCGACAGTTTCGTGATTCCCTCGGGCGCGACGCATGGCTGCGTCTGCCTCGAAGCGGGCGAGCTGATCGACTGCTTCACCCCCCGACGTGACGATTTCCTGTAAGGAGGACAACTTCCCGATGACCCAAGTCGACATCCGCCACGCGATCGACCCCCGCACCACCAAGACGCTGGACACCACCGCGCTGCGCGAAGAGTTCCATGTCGACGGCCTGTTCGTGCCGGGCGAGGTCAAGCTGACCTATTCGCATTACGACCGCATGATCCTCGGCTCGGTGACCCCGGCAGGCGGCACGCTGACCGTGGACGAGGTGCAGAACACCGGCACCAAGACCGTGCTGGAGCGCCGCGAGATGGGCGTGCTGAACATCGGCCCCGAGGCCGGCACCGTCACCGTCGGAGGCGAGACCTACGAGATGGAGAAGGGCGACGTTCTCTATATCGGCATGGGCTCGGGCCCGATCGGCTTCTCGGGCGCGGGCCGGTTCTACCTGGTCTGCACCCCGGCGCACCGCGCCATCGCCACCCGCCTGATCAAGCCCGCCGATGCCAAGCGCGTCGAGCTCGGCTCCAAGGAGCAGGCCAACGAGCGCGTCATCATCCAGTTCCTGCACCCGGACGTCCAGGAAACCTGCCAGCTGACCATGGGCTACACCCAGTTCCTGCCGGGCAGCCTGTGGAACACCATGCCGGCCCACCTGCATGACCGCCGGATGGAGGCCTACCTGTATTTCGACCTCGACGAGGGCTCCCGCGTCTTCCACTTCATGGGCGAGCCGGACGAGACCCGCCACATCGTCATGTCGAACGAGGAAGCCGTGATCTCGCCGCCTTGGTCGATCCATTCCGGCGCAGGCACCGGCAGCTACACCTTCTGCTGGGCGATGGCCGGCGACAACACCGACTTCACCGACATGGACTTCGTCGCCATGGAGGACCTGCGCTGATGGCTTCCGATGCGCCCCTCCGGGGCGACCCGTTCCGCATCGACGGCAAGCGCGCCCTGGTGACGGGCGCGAATACCGGGATCGGCCAGGCCATCGCCGTGGGTCTCGCCGAGCGCGGGGCCCATGTCATCGCCGCGGGCCGTCGCGCCTGCGACGAGACGGTGGAGACCATCAAGGCGGCTGGCGGCAGCGCCGAGACGCTGCTGGTCGACCTGTCGGACCCGCATGCCGGGGTCGCCGCGCTGGAAGGCGCCGCGCCGCTCGACATCCTGGTGAACAATGCCGGCATCATCCGCCGCGAGGACTCGGTCAAGCATTCCGAACTCGACTGGGACGACGTGATGAACGTCAACCTCAAGGCGGTCTTCCTGCTCTGCCAGGCCTTCGCAAAGCAGGCGATCGCCAAGGGCGAGGGCGGGAGGATCGTCAACATCGCCTCGCTGCTCAGCTTCCAGGGCGGCATCCGGGTGCCGGGCTACACCGCGTCGAAGCACGGCGTGGCGGGCCTGACCAAGATCTTCGCCAATGAATGGGCGCCGGAGGGCATCACCGTGAACGCGGTGGCGCCGGGCTACATCGCGACCAACAACACCGAGGCGCTGCGCGCCGACGAGGACCGGTCGCGCCAGATCCTGGAGCGCATCCCGGCAGGCCGCTGGGGCGAGCCGGAGGACATCGCGGGCGCGGTCTGCTTCCTGGCCTCGCCGGCCGCGAAATACGTCACCGGCGCCGTGCTGAACGTCGACGGCGGCTGGCTGGCGCGCTGAGCATCCGGCGGGGCGCCAGCTCGTCGCGCTGCAGCGCCAGCAGCGTCTCGGCGGTGCCGCTGCCGATCCAGTCGGCCGCGATCTCGGCGATCAGCGGCGTCGCCATCCAGCCGACCGACAGATGCCTGCCCGCTGTGCAGTCCGCCATGGCTTCGGGCATGGCGAGAAAGCCGAGGCGAAGCCCGGGCGACAGGCATTTGGTCAGCCCGGTGATGTAGAAGGACCGCTCCGGCGCGAAGCGCGCCACCGGCAGCGGCCGGTCCGGGACCAGCGGCCCCGGCGGATCGCTCTCGATCACCGCCAGATCGGCGCGCCGTGCGGCCTCTGCGCGCCCGCAACCAGCTGCCGCAGCGCGGGCCGCTGCACGACCAGCAGGGCCATCAGCGCGGCGGCGCAGAGCACGCGCGGCACGCCGAGCGCCAGGGTCCGGCATTTCCATTCCGCCATAACCTCGCCGCAGACGAAGGTGCCGTAGAAAAAGCTGTAGCCGAGGCTGATCATGGCAAGCCCGCCGAGCAGGACGCCCACCAGGAGGCCCATGCCGCGGAACGCAGGCGCAGTCCCGGTGCCGAAATCCTTGATCGCCATGTGCCGGTTCCCCTTCCCCTGCGCCGGAGCGCCGCAAAAAAAGCAAAGGCCACTTATGCGGCCTTTGCGAATATCCGGTTTACGCTGACGGACAGATCAGCGCTTGAAGCGCTCGCGCAGCATGGCGACAGTCGCGCCGAGGGCTGCGAAACCGGCCAGGCCGGCTGCCGCGTCGATTTCGGGAACCTGCACGGCACCGCCGAAGGCAGTGCCTGCGAAGACGGGGTTTGCGGCGACCAGCGCGAGCGCTGCGAGGGCGAGTTTGGTTTTCATTCTGATACTCCAATGTCTCGAATGTCTCGCCGGGCTGCCACGGGCCCGGCAGGCAAGGTTCAGGGCGTGGCGACCCTGTCAGCCGGACGGCTGATCGAAGCCCGGGCAGCGGGGACTGCCCGGGACGCGGGGAGGCGAAATCAGCAGAGGCAGTCGAGATCGGAGAACGACATTGCGAGCACGAAGATCTGCTGGTTCCCTTCGGTCTGCTCGGCCGGGGCCAGGAAGACCGGAACGATCTCGCCGGTGGCCGGGTCGAACGCGTCTGCCTCGGCGCTGATCGCGAGGTTGTAGATTTCGAACACGTCTGCTGCTTCGCCCATCTGCGGCGCCGCCTTGAAGCCGTTCGTGATCGTCGAGTTCGCCACGTTGTCGGTCAGCAGCCAGATGGCGTACTGGATTTCGGAGTCGGTGTAGTCGGTGCCCGAGAAATCCTGGTTCAGCAGCCAGGCGATGTTGTTCATGTTCCCGAGCGCCGTGTGGCCGTTGCGGCCGACCTGGCTGGCGTCGAAGAAATCCGCCGGCAGGTTGTCGATCCCGACATAGAGCTTGCCGTCGAGCAGCGGCGCGTCTGCGAGCGTCGCGCGGCCGTCGACCGGATCGCCCTCGTCGATGCAGAACGCCTTGGTGATGACCGCCCCGTCGAAGCGCGCGTCGCCCGAGCCCGAAAGCGCGATGTCGAAGGCGAAATCGCCAACCTGGGCATTGGTCATGCCTTCGACATAGTATTCGGCGACCTGGTACTTGATGGCGGCCGGCAGGCTGTCATGGATTTGATCGAGCGTCTCGGCCACGCCGCAGAAGGTCAGCTCGATGCTGGCTTCGCCGGTGCCGCCTTCGCCGTCCGCGATGCCGTAGCTGACCGTGACCGTGGCCTTTTCGCCGTAGTTCAGGCCGAGCAGCGCGGTCTCCGCGTCGAAGACGATGCCCTTGTCGGTCAGCGTTGCCTCGAGCCCGGAATAGGCCAGCTTGGCGATCGAATTGTCGGCCAGCGTGACGGTTGCGGTGCCCGACAGGTAGACCGTGCCGGAAGCTGCCGACTGGCCACCGATCGTGGCGACGCTCAGGCTGCCGCCCTCGGCGACTTCGTCATTGGCCAGGACGTCGACCGTGACCTCTTCGTCGGCGCAGCCCTTGCCGGCGTCGTCGGCGGCGACGGTCGTCGCGTAATAGCCCGCGTCGATGCCGGTCTCGGTTTCGCCGATGGCCAGGTCGAACACGTCGGTCAGGCCGGTCAGGATGTCCGCGTCGCTGTCATTGTCGGCGGCGTCGGCGGCCTGAGCGCTTTCCAGGGTGAAGGCGAGCCCAGCCATCGCGGCGAAGCCGACCTGGTAGCTGCCCGCGGTCAGACCGGCGAAGCGGTAGCTGCCATCGGCGGCGGTGACGGTGGAGGCGACTTCGTTGCCTGCGCCGTCATAGAGCTTGACCGCGACCCCGGCCAGCGCCTGGTCGATGCCTGCGCTGTAGATGCCGTCCTTGTCGACATCGAGGAAGGCGAGGTTGCCGATCTCTGCCGTGCCTGCCGCGATCCCGGCATCCACGTTCCAGACACAGGCGCCCACGCCGACGGATACGATGGCGGTGGAGCCGTTGCCGTCGATGGTGACGACATCGCTGTCCTCGCCATCCGCGCCGACATTGGCAGCGATGAACTCGTAGCCGGCGCCCTTGGCGGTGGCCGGGTCCTGGAAGCTGACCGTGTAGTCGCCGGCCGCGAGGCAGGCGAAGTTGTAGGTGCCCCAGCCGTCGGTGGTGGTCGTCGCGACGACGGCGCCGTCCTTCAGCAGCCACACGGTCGCACCGGCAACGCCGTTCTCCCAGGTGCCGGTCTGGGCGTTCCACTCGGTGTCGTCGCCATCGGCGTCGATGTAGTAGCGGCCGCCGAGCGACGCGGTCATCGGGTCCTTGGCGCCTGCATCGACGTTCACCACGTGCTGGGATTCGCCGACCGTGACCGCCGAGGTGTAGCCGTAGCCCGACTTGAGGCCGATCACGTCGCTGTCTTCGCCGTCAGCGCCGACATTGGCCTTGTCGAAGACATAGCCTGCCGTGACTGCCACGCCCGGCTCCCGGAAGGCCACGTGGTAGTCGCCTGCCTCGAGGCCGCCGAAGCTGTAGCTGCCATCGGCCGCGGTGGTGGTGGTCGCGACGATCGCGCCGTCCTTGACCAGGACCACGGTCGCGTCGGCGACGCCCTTTTCCCAGGTGCCGGTCTTGGCGTTCCACTCGGTGTTGTCGCCGTCGGCATCGATGAAGTAGCGGCCGCTCAGCGAGGCATCCGCCGGATCGGTCTCGCAGGGGATTTCTGCGGTGATCACCACGTTGTCGAGGCCGAAGCTCTCGTTGGAACGCGCCTCGTCGAGGCTGGAGCCGAAGGTCAGGGTCATGTCGTTGCCCTGGATCTTCGCCGCCGGCACGTCGAGCGTCACATGGACGATCTGGTCCTTGTTGTAGTCGTAGCAGTCCTGGCCGGTCAGGTGCGTCGGGCCCTTGACGGTGTCGACGGCGAACTTGATCCCGCCGATCTCGCCCTCTCGGTGGCCCACGGCGAACCACCAGCCGAAGCTGCCCAGATCGACGACGGTGTCCTCGACCTTGACGTACATGTGCTCGCCGTCCCAGCTGTCGATCACGTAGAGATCGAAGGCGACCTTGACGGACTCGGCGTCGGCCGGGACCTCGAAGGTCTTGGACGGGTATTCGCAGCGGCCGAAATTGCCCAGGTACTTGCCCAGGTCGGGATCGTAGGAGGTGGTGCAGACGTTCCAGCCATAGGCGCCGGACTGGAAGGTCTCGGCGGCGATGGTCACGGTCTCGGTGCAGGCGTCATCGGCGACCGGTTCGAGGCAGATCTTGTCGATGCGGACATATTCGCCGCAATTGTTGTAGGCTTCGATGCGGATCTTGTCGCCGTTCTCGATGTCGAGGCCGCTGAGGTCGAATTTCGAGAAGGTGCCGTTGTCGCTGCCGCTGCCGTCGCTCTGGCGGTCCAGCTTGATCGTGCCGGCGAGCTTGCCGTCGACATAGATGCACAGCGTCGAGATGCCGTCATTCTCGTCCTGGGCGAAGAGCGACAGGTTGTACTTGCCGGAGTCGCCTTCGAAGGTGGTGGTCAGGCTGCCCGACGGGCAGGCCAGCCGGACGATCTCGCCGCCCGAAGCGGTCGAGGAGCAGGCGGTGGTGAAGCCGGTCGAAATGAAATCCTCGGCCTCGATCACGTAGCAGCCATTGGCGTCGGCGGCGTCCTGGACGTCCTTGACCTCGACCTGGATCGTGCGCAGCGAATAGGCGCCGTAGATGTCCATCACCTTGACGGTGACTTCATAGACATTGTCGCCGCTCTTCGAGAGCGGGTTTTCGTAATCCATCGCGGTCTTGAAGGACAGCTTGCCGGTTTTCGGGTCGATGCAGAAAAATCCGGCATCGTCTCCGCCGCAGATCGAGTAGGAAAAGGACTCCGTATCCTTGGCATTGATGTCATAGACGAAAGTGCTGTTCTCGTAGACCGAGAGCTTTGCCCCTTGTACGAGATTCGTGAATTGGGGCGCGTAATTGTAGAAGCAGCTGAAGTAGGTCATTTCTCTCACGTTTCAGGTATGGGGCATCGCCGCCCCGAAACGGGGCGTTCTCATTTGGATCCCGGGGATCCGGTTTGAATTTTCAGATTTCGGGGCATTTCCCCCGATTGGGGTATCAATTCCCCTTTGGCCACCGTTTCACGTCTCGATCCGCCCCTTGCACGGTTCATGTCCAAATTCCCGGAAAAACCGCCGGAAAGACCCGTATTGCCGCCGAAACCGCAACGCTCCAAGTCCTCCGGAAGTCCTTTTCCGGACGCAAACCCGGAGAAAAGACCGTCTGTTTCCGCCAAGGTCTGACAGGTCAAATATCTTTGAGATGACTTTGTGTAAACATTGAACGAGCGGAACTAGTTAATCTTTCCCCGGGATTCCGAAAAACATGGTGATCAGAAAGTAAAAGCATTGTTTTTCATATCATTGTTTCATTATGGATAACAAAAGCCAGATTAAAATTAACCAAGAAACCTCGATTGTTTCCGCTTCACGGCTGCTGCCATTTCAGAATCAGCCCCGATCCCCTGGGGCAATCCGAAAAAATGAGACGCATCGGTAACCGGCTACCCGCCTGCGTCAAAAAATACCGCGCGGCACTTTTTTCCGGACCGGCCCGGACACTGCATGGCGCCGCCCTGCCGGTTTTCCGGGCAGATGGAAGACGCCGGGAACCTCCCGCCCGGCCAGCCGTTGGCCCTCGGCTAGACGCGCGGGACGGCGCGGGCCTTGACGTTCCGCGGCACGGATGTACCCAGCATCCCGGACGTTCCACGCCGAAGGCCAGAAGGACCGAGATTGCATGACCGTTTCCGCCTACCGCGTCGAAGAGACCGGGCTGCGCTCCGTGGACCCCAAGGGGGATCTGTCCGAAGCGCTCTGGATCGATCTCTGCAACCCCGGCAAGGCGGATGCCGAGCGGATGGCCGAGCTCGGCTTCGAAATCCCGCGGCTGAAGGACATGGGCCAGATCGAGCCCTCGCAGCGGCTGACCCGCAAGGGCGAGGCCGACATGCTGACGGTGATGCTGACCGAGCCGTCCGGCGACGGCGATGACAGCTTCGCCCCGGTCACCTTCCTGCTGCGGGAGTCCCAGATCGTCACCGTGCGCTTCCATGGCCCGAACCTCTGGAACGGCTTTTCGCTGGCGCGGCGCTTCACCCCCGGCGACGTGGCGGTGGCGCTGATCGCGCTCGGGGTCGGCCATATCGCAGACGTCCTGGAGAACTGGGACCGCCAGCTCGACAAGACCGCGCAGCTGGTCTTCAAGGATGACGAAATCGAGGATGCCGACGAGCTGCGCGGGCTGATCCGCGCCACCGGGCGGATGGGCGAGGCGCTGTCGGACATCCGGCTGAACCTGCTGATCCTGCGCCGCACGCTGGTGCATCTCGAACAGCTGCGCGCCGAGAACCGGGTGAACTTCAGCCGAAAGCAGGGGCTGAAGAATGCCGACCGCGACGTCGAGGCGCTGACCGTGCATGCCGACGCGCTGAACGGCCGGGTCAGCCTCGCGATCGACGCGACGATGGGGCTGATCAGCCTCAGCCAGAACGACAACGCGCGCTACTATTCGATCGTCGCGACGATCTTCCTGCCCGCGACGCTGATCGCGTCGATCTTCGGGATGAATTTCCAGGACATGCCGATGCTCGACTGGCTGGCGGGGTTCGAGGTCTCGCTCGGGCTCATGGTGCTGTCCTCGCTGGCGATTTTCCTGTTCTTCGTGCTCCGCCGCTGGCTCTGACCGCCGGGCGGGGCGCGGCGCCTGCAAGGCCCTGCGGACCGTCCGAAGCGGCGCATCCGGCAGAGGCAGGTGCCGGATGCGGCAATCCGTGCTATCCTCGCGCCCAGGCGCCGCCGTTCCGGACGGCCGCCGAGGGGGAGGCGCGGAAATGGCGGGCTTTGCCGAACGCTACCAGTCGGTCCTGGTCCCGGTGATCTTCGAACCCTGGGCACGGGAGCTTGTCCGCCGGGCCGCGCCGCAGCCGGGGGAGGACATGCTGGATCTCGGCTGCGGGACCGGCGCCGTGACCCGGGAGCTGGCCGCCAGCGCAGAGGCGCCGGGGCGGCTGGCCCGCGGGATTCCTCGGTGACGGCCAGATCGAGGGCGGCGGCATCGGCCTGCAGCGTGGCCTCGGCCTGCCGGATCAGCGCGCCCTGCTGGACGATCTGCGCCGAAAGGGTCTGGAGCGCGGCCCGCGCAGAGGCAAGCGACGCCTCCGCGGCGGACACCGCGAGCCTGAGGTCGCGCTCGTCCAGCTCGGCGAGCAGGTCGCCTGCCTCGACATGCTGGTTTTCCGAGACCAGCACCCGGGTCACCCGTCCGGCGACTTCCGGCGAGACAGTCGTGTAGTCCGCCACAAGATAGGCATCCCCGGTCGACTGGGTCGCCGCCTCGGATTCATGGCGGTTGAAATACATGCCTGCCGCGCCGGCCAGGAGGACGGCACCGGCGAGGGCGGCTTTGGGAATGCGCGAAGACATCGGGTCAGGTCCTAGGGGTCAGGTCCGCGGGCCGATCGTCGGCGCCGGGATATGGGTGAAGAACGCGCAGAGCGGGACCAGCGCAAAGGCCGTCCAGCCGAGCACCAGATACGTGTCGGCCGTCACGAGGGCGGCGACCTGCGCGGCGATGGCGGGTTCGGCGCTGGCGGGGTCGACCCCGCCCGGCAGATGGTTGGCCATGGCCGCCGCCCGGCCGACGAGGCTGTCGGAGTGGAAATGCTCGCGCAGCGTCTCGAGACGGCCGACCGCGGCCACCCCGGCCAGCGTGCCGAGCGCGCGCAGCATGTTGACGAAGCCCGCCACGTAGGGCCCCTCCATCGGCTGGACCACGGAGGTCGCCAGGAACAGCATCGAAACGACGGCCATCGGCTGGCCGACGGCCTGCAGGATCTGCGCTGGCACGAATTGCCGCCAGGTCCAGCCGGCATCGACCTGGGCGGCCATCATGCAGGAGACGCCGATCAGGATCAGCCCCAAGGCCAGCATCGCCCGCGCATCGACCCAGCGCTGGTAGAGCAGAAGCGCCGCAGCGAAGCCCAGAAGCAGCTGCGGCAGCCCGATCAGCAGCCCGACCGGCGCGGATTGCAGGCTGCGGTAGCCCTGGACCGAGCCGAGAAAGGACGCGGGCAGCGACGCCCCGGAATAGAGCACGGCCAGCAGCACGAAAAAGACGGCGAACCCGGCATGGAGGTTCCGGCGGGCCAGCAGGTCGAGCTTGACGAAGGGCGAGGGGTGCGTCCATTCGGCCAGCAGGTAGACTGCCAGCAGCAGACCGCCCGCCGTCAGCAGCGTGCAGATCAGCGGCGAGTTCAGCCAGTCCAGCCGGTTGCCCTGTCCCAGCGCCAGCGCGATCAGGAACAGCCCTGGCGCGCCCGCGAGAAAGGCCGTCCAGTTGAAGCCGCGGAAGCGCTGCCAGATCACCGGCTCGGACGGAAGGCCCCAGCCGACCAGCCCGGCGCAGAGCGCCGCCGCGGGCAGGAACTGCCAGGAAATCCAGCGCAGGTCCGCGGCCGTGTCGGACCAGTGGCCGACGACCCAGAAGGCGACATTCGGCGTGAAGGTCGCCGTCATCGCATAGAGCGCCAGCCCGTGCAGCCGGATCGCGGGCGGCAGGAAGCGCAGGGCCATCATCATCAGGAGCGGGATCAGCGCGCCGGCCGAGATGCCTTGGATCACCCGCAGGACGAGGATCAGCCGCAGGTCGACGAGGAAGGGCAGCACGGCGGCGATCGCTGCCGTGACGGCGAGCATCGCCAGGTAGAACCGCCGCACCGTGAAGGTGATCGCGAACCAGCTGGCAAAGGGCATGATCAAGAGCTCGCCCGCGGCATAGCAGGCGCTGATCCACGATCCGTTGTCGATGCCCTGGCCGATCGCGCCTTCGATGTCGCGCAGCGCTAGGCTGCCGGCCCGGCTGTTCAGCCCGGACATCATCGCCGAGATCAGCACGCCGGACAGCGCCGCGACAATGCGGGCATTCAGGACGGGCGGGGCCGCGGGCTTCGGGGGCATGGCGGTCGCGTCGGCGGGGCTGGCTGCTGTCATGGGTCTCGGCGTCCTCGCCTGGCGGTCCGTGTGCCTCTGCGGCATGGTAATGGTTGTTACCGGTTTGGCGGCCAGATACGGTAACGGTCATTACCTTGTCAACCGAGACCCGGCGGAGCCTGCAATGACCGAGCCCACTTCCCCCGATCCGCGCCGCGCCGCGCTGATGGCCGCCGCCGAGGCGCTGTTCTTCGAGCGGGGCTTCGCGGCGACCAGCATCGACGCGATCATCGAGCGGGCAGGCGGGTCGAAGCGGACGATCTACGCGCTGTTCGGCTCGAAGGAGGGGCTGTTCGAGGCGCTGATCCGCGAGAACACGGAAAAGATGTTCGGCGCACCGTTCTTCGGCGCGCCGTCGCTCGGCCTCGAGGAGACGCTGACCGGCTTCGCCACGCATCTGCTGGAGCTTTTCACCCGGGAGCGGACAATCGGTCTGTACCGCGTGGTTGTCGCCGAGGCGCGGCGGATGCCCGAGCTTGCCGCCAGCTTCCACCGTCTCGGGCCGGAGCGGGGCCGCGACTGGATCGCAGGGGTGCTTGCCGCTGCGGCCGAACGCGGCGAGATCGGGCCAGTGGATCCGCACTCCGCTGCCAGCCAGTTCCTGGGGCTCGTCCGGTCGGATGTCTATTTCGAAATCGTCCTCGGGCTGCGCGGCCCCCTCGGCCGGACGGAAATCGCGCAGATCGCGGACTCGGCGGTGGCGACTTTCCTGAGAGGCATCCAGCCCAGGGGACGGTTGCGGCCCTGACATCGCCAGGGACCATGCCGTGCCAGACACGGCGCGCCCGAGCAGACGCCCAAGACACGAAAAAGCCCGGCGAAGCCTGAAGCTTGGCGGGATTTCGATCATGCGGATGGAAATCTCTCGCTTTGCTCTCCGTTGCCGGGAAGTGAGAGAAACCGCGCCAAGCTGTCCGGCCGGCGGCGGATGTCGTGCGGCAGCCGGAGCGGGCGATCCGGCGCAGGCGGAACGACCCGGTCCTGGCCGTCGACCGGACCCATGTTGACCTGCCCCCGAAGCATCGGACCGCCGCAGCGGCCTTGCCCGGGACGTATCGTCAGGCCGGAACGGGTCTGGCACCGTTGCGGATGTCGCGCAGGCCGCGTCGCGCTCGCGGGCGGCGGGGCAGGGCTTGGCCGCGAGTTGTTCGGACCGGGCCCGCTGCGTTTGCGGCCACGCCTTGCCGCGTGCAGTGGCAGTTTCAAACGCTCAGAAGACGAGCATGCCGCCTTCGCGCAGGGCAATTTGGCAGCATCGGCTGGCGTGAGTTGAAATTATTCAAAATTATCTTTCAGGTCGGGATACGAATTTAATAGTTCATCGCGGCGGCCGTCACGGAGCTCCCCGCAGCGCAGGGGATTCTGGAATGGCGGGTCGATCCTCTGCTCGCCGACCTTCTGGGCCGGAGAGCGCCGCAGGGACAGGGACGGAGCTGCGCGGTCCTGCGCGGCAGAAGGAGCAAGACATGACCCAGCCTGATCTGATGCTGGCCTGCATCGCCGATTACGGCGCGCGCGTGCGCGGCAAGGGCTATCGCACCGCGGACGCCGAGCGCTATGCCCGCAAGGGCATCGGGCTTGCGCCGACCAACTTGATGATCACCGTGTTCGGCGAGATCGCTCAGACCCCCTGGGGGCCGTCCGGCGACCTGCTGATGATGCCGCGCCCCGAGACCGACACCACGGTCACGCATGCCAACGGAGCGCCGGGCGAGCGCTTCGTTCTGTGCGACCTCGCCAATCTCGACGGCACGCCCTGGGCCTGCTGCCCGCGCCAGTGGCTGATCCGCGGCCTCGCCGTGCTGGAAGAGGAGTTCGGGCTGCGGCTGTTCTCCGCCTTCGAGCATGAATTCCACTATTCCGGCGTCCCGGCCGAAGGCGGCAATGCCTATGCGCTGGATGCGTTCCGCCAGCAGGGCAGCTTCCTGTCCGAGGTAATGGCGGCGCTTTCGGCCGCCGGCTGCGACCCCGAGATGGTGATGCCCGAATACGGCGCGGGCCAGTTCGAGGTGACGAACGGCGCCGCGCTCGGCGTGGCCTCGGCGGACCGCGCGGTGATCCTGCGCGAAGTGATCCGCTCGGTTGCCCGCGCCCGCGGCGAGAAGGCCTGTTTTGCGCCGGTCATGGCGCCGGGCAAGGTCGGCAACGGCGTGCATGTGCATTTCAGCCTGCAGGACCTGTCGGGCAGCCCAGTCTCCCATGACCCAGACGGCACCGGCGGCATGAGCGCGCGCTTCGAGCCGTTCGTCGCGGGCATCCAGGCGCACATGCCCGACATGCTGCCGCTGACCGCGGCATCGGCGATTTCCTATGAACGGCTGCAGCCGAACCGCTGGAGCGCGGCCTTCAACAATGTCAGCCCGCAGGATCGCGAGGCCGCGCTGCGCATCTGCCCGCTGTCTAAGGACGATGACGCGGCGAAGGCGTTCAACGTCGAATACCGGGCCTCCGACGCGTCGGCCAACCCCTATCTGCTGCTCGGCGCGCTGGTCTGGGCAGGCATCGACGGCCTGCGCCTCCAGTCCCGCGTCACTGCGCCCGAGCTGCGCGATCCCGCGAACCTGCCGCCCGCGGAGGTCGCGCAGGCGGGACTCGTGCGGCTGCCGCAATCTCTGGAGGAGGCGCTGGAGCGGATGAAGGCCTCGGCCGCGATCCGCGGCTGGATGGGGACGGAGTTCCTCGAGGCCTATCTCTGCCACAAGGAAGGCGAGCTGATGCTGCTGGCCGGGCTGGATCTGGACCAACAGGTTGGAAAATATGTCGACTGCCTCTGAAACCCCGCTGCTGGGCGCCGCGGATCCGTCCCCCGTGCTGTCGTTCCCGCGCACGGGCCGCAGCCCCTTCGTCTTCACCGTCGACCATGCCGGGGCCTTCGTGCCGCAGGCGCTCGGCGGGCTGGGCATCGACCCCGAGGCGCTGAACGACCATATCGGCATCGATATCGGTATCTTCCCGGTGGTGTCCTGGCTTTCGGCGCTCCTGGGCAGCCCGATGGTGGCGCAGCCGATCTCGCGGCTGGTGATCGACTGCAACCGCATCCCCGGGGCCGCGACCTCGATCCCGGAGGTCAGCGACAAGCGCGCGATCCCGGCCAATACCGGTCTGAGCCAGGACTGCAAGGATCGGCGCGCCCGGGAAATTCTCGCGCCCTACCAAGCCGAGATCGCCCGCATGGTCGCGGAGCGCCGGGCCGCGCTCGGCCATGCGCCTGTCCTGATGGCGATGCATTCCTTCACGCGCATGATGCAGGGCGGCGCACGCCGCGCCGTGGATATCGGGGTGATCTACCACGCGCCCGACGGCACCGCGAACCCGTTTGCCGAAGCGCTGATCGCGCAGCTCGAACCTTCGGGCCTGACGGTGTGCCGCAACGAACCCTACATCGTCGACATGGCGAATGACTACACGGTGCCGGAGCAATCGGTCGCGGCGGGCATCCCGCATGTCGAGATCGAGATCTGCCAGGACCTCATTTCCGATTGCCGGGGCCAGCGCCGCCTGGCCGAGCTGTTCTGGCGGTCGCTGCGCGCCGTCGAACCGCAGATCGCAACCCTTGTCCCGCAGGAGCCCCCCGCGAATGTCTGATCCGCTTGCCCAGGGGCGCAACCGTCCCTTCACCGCCGGCAAGACCGCCGTGCTCGTCGTCGACGTGCAGAACGAGACCTTCAACGACAGCCATGCGGCGCAGCGCCCGTGGTTCTATGAACAGGCGCGGGACCGTGCGATCCCGAACACCGCCCGGCTGATCGAGCGCGCCCGCGCCCACGGGATCGAGGTCATGTACACCGTGATCGAGAGCCTGACGCTCGACGGGCGCGACCAGAGCCTCGACTACAAGCTTTCGGGCTTCAACGTGCCCAAGGGCAGCTGGGAGGCGCAGGTCGTCGAGGCGCTCGCGCCCGAGGGCGACGAGATCGTGCTGCCGAAGAGTTCGTCGTCGCTGTTCAACTCCACGGTCTTCGAATATGTGCTGCGCAACATCGGCATCGAGCAGGTGATCGTCACCGGCTTTCTGACCGACCAATGCGTCGACCAGACGCTGCGCGACGGGGCCGACCGCGGCTTCCTGATGGTCTGCGCCACCGATGCCTGCGCCACCGAAAGCGCCGATCGCCATGACTGGGCGCTGCGCCTGAACGCGGGCTATTGCCGCCAGATGACCACCGCCGAGATCCTCGCCCAGATTCCGCCCGCCGCTTGAGACCGCCTGCCGAAAGGACACCGGAGATGGCCCTGACCCCGGAAAGCACCTGCCGGGACCGGATCCTGTCCGCGGATCCCGAGCTGACCAGGACCGACCGCAAGATCGTCGGCGTGCTGCTGTCTGACTATCCCTTCAGCTGCCTGCGCACCCTGAAGGAAATGGCGGCGGCCAGCGCCACCAGCACGGCCACGGTGCTGCGGCTGATCGCCAAGCTCGGCTACGACGGCTACCCGTCGTTCCAGCGCGGCATCCGCAACGAGATCCAGGGCCAGTTCCAGTCGCCGCTCAGCCGCTTCGGCCGTGCGGCGCAGCCGGCCGGAAGCGGGCAGGGCTCGTGCCTCGGCCGCGCCACGGACCTCTGGACCGAGGCGCTGCGCGAAACGGCCGAGGTCGTCTCGCCGGTGGAGTTCGAGCAGGTCGCGCAGAAGCTGTCCGACCCGAAGCGCGCGGTCTTCCTGATCGGCGGACGCTACTCGCGCAGCCTGGCCGACCTGTTCGACTACGGCCTCGCCTCGCTGCGCCCGCGGGTGACCGCCTGCGAGGGCACTGCGCGCAACTTCCTCCGCACGCTCGATGTGCTGAAGGGCCGGGACGTGGTCGTGCTGTTCGATTTCCAGCGCTACCAGCCCGAATTCGCGCGCTTTGCCGGAGAGGTCAGGGCGGCGGGGGCAACGCTGATCGTGATGACCGACACGTCCCGCAGTCCCAGCGCGCAACACGCCGACCACGTCCTCGCCGTGCCGACCGAGAGCCCGTCGCCCTTCATCTCCAGCGTCACGTCGCTGGCCTGTCTCGAGGCGCTGATCTCGCGCGTGGCCGAGGTTCTGGGCGAGGCCGGCAAGGACCGCCTGGCACAGGTCGACGCGCGCCTGTCCGGAGGGGCGGCCTAGCCGGAGCAGCCTCAGCGACCGGAAAAGCCTGGGCGCAGGAAGCGGCGGAGCGCACTGCCGCCACGCGGCACGAACCGAAAACCGCCGCCGATCGCGAAGGCCTGGACTTCCTGCGCACCGAGGGCGGCATGACCGTGCCGGAAATCGGCCCCGAGGCGCGGCCCGTGCTCGTCGCAGAGCTCGCTCCGGGACGCGACGGGTTAATGGCCGGCGAGACCCGTCCGCTCTGCGAAGACATGCGGAAAGCGCTGGCCGAGCAAGCCGCGCGCCCCGGGCTCCGCCGGACCCCCGCCCAGCGCTCGATCACCGGCGCCTCTGCGAGCATCGGGCAGAGCCTGCGCGCCGCCGCGATCAACCCGTCGCATTGCGCATCCGTCTCGTCCGGCGCGTCGAACTCGCGTTCCGCACGATATGCAAGCTGTCGGCGAAAAGCTGCGGCAGCGCCCGCGCCTCCGCCCGGAACAGCGCCGCCTGCCCCTTGATGCCGGCCCCCACCGCCTGGCCCAGCTCCGCGTTCAGGTCGATCAGCCCGCGCCAGCCGGTCGCCAGCACCAGCCGGGGCGCGCCCGCCACATGGCCGAGATCCGAGCGCAGCACGCGCCGCTCGGCCCCCGGCACCAGGTCGGTCTCGATCGCGTTCTCTGCCGCGGTGAAGTAGCGGTCGGTATCGCAGGGCATGGCGATGACGCGGGCGGCGATGNCATGCGCGTCCCAGGCCAGGTGGTCGTCCTCCCACCAGCCGAGCAGCGCCTCTTCGGAGGCAAAGCCGAGCCCGCGCCAGAGCCTGTCGCGCCAGAAGGCCGGGGAATAGGCCCAGCCGGCATAGATCCGGGCAAAGGCGCGCAGCCCGGCCTCGGAGCGCCTGCCGCGCCCGGGGGCGCAGGGCAGGGGCCGGGTCCGCGCGCCGGTCAGTGGTTGTCGCGCGGCAGGTCGTTGCGGACCTTCTGGTAGGCGGTGGCGAGTTCGAGGCAGCCGCCATCGGCAAGCTGGCCGACATGGCGGCGGTAGATCTCCTGCCAGGGGGTCTGGCTGCGGATCTCGGGCGCTTCCCAGGCGTCGATGCGTGCCTGCCATTCCGCCGGGTCGACCAGCGCGTCCATCCGGCTGGCATTGAGGTCGAGCCGCACCGTGTCGCCGGTCCTGAGATGCGCGAGCCCGCCGCCGACCACCGCCTCGGGCGAGGCGTTGAGGATCGAGGGGCTTTCCGAGGTGCCCGACTGCCGTCCGTCGCCGACCGTCGGCAGGTGGTGGATGCCCTGCTTCAGCACGGAATCCGGCGGCTGCATGTTGACCACCTCGGCCGAGCCGGGATAGCCGACGCAGCCGACGCCGCGGATGAACAGGATCGTCCGGTCGTCGATGCCCAGGCCGGGATCGTTGATCCGGTCGTGATAGTCCTCGGGCCCCTCGAACACGACGGCGCGGGCCTCGTAGACGCCTTCGCGCCCGGGCTCCGACAGGAAGCGCTTGCGGAAGTCCTCGGAGATCACCGAGGTCTTCATCAGCGCCGAGTCGAAGAGATTGCCCGAGAGCACCTTGAACCCGGCATGGGCGCGCAGCGGCGCCGCGACGGTGCGGATCACGTCCGCGTCCTGGCTTTCCCAGCCCGAGAGCGCCTCGGCCACGGTCTTGCCCGACGCCGTCATCGCGCCCTCGTGCAGAAGCCCGGCCTTGCGCATCTCGCCCATCACCGCCGGCACGCCGCCCGCGCGGAAGAAGCTTTCGCCCAGATATGTCCCGGCGGGCTGCATGTTCACGAGAAGCGGCACGTCATAGCCGACGGTCTGCCAGTCGGTGACATGCAGATCGACGCCGACATGGCGGGCGATCGCCTGCAGATGCGGCGGCGCGTTGGTGGACCCGCCGATGGCGGAATTGACCTTGATGGCGTTCTCGAAGGCCTCGCGGGTCATGATGTCCGAGGGCTTCAGATCCTCGAGCACCATGCCGACGATCCGCTTGCCGGTCTCGTAGGCCATGTTCATCCGTTCGCGGAACGGCGCCGGGATCGCCGAGCTGCCGGTCAGCGTCATCCCCAGCGCCTCGGCCATCGCGTTCATCGTCGAGGCGGTGCCCATCGTGTTGCAGTGGCCCAGGGACGGCGCCGAGGCGCAGACCCGGCTCATGAATTCGTCATAGTCGATCTCGCCCTCGGCCAGCAGGCGGCGGCTTTCCCAGATGATCGTGCCCGAGCCCGCGCGCTTGCCCTTCCACCAGCCGTCGAGCATCGGCCCGCCATTGAGCGCGATCGCCGGGATGTCGACGGTGGCGGCGCCCATCAGCATCGCGGGCGTGGTCTTGTCGCAGCCGGTGGTCAGCACGACGCCGTCGATCGGATAGCCGTGCAGCACCTCGACGAGGCCCAGATAGGACAGGTTGCGGTCGAGCGCCGCGGTCGGCCGCTTGCCGGTTTCCTGGATCGGGTGGACCGGGAATTCCATCGGGATGCCGCCCGCGTCGCGGACGCCGGCCTTGATCCGGTCCATCAGGAAGATGTGGATCTTGTTGCAGGGCGCGAGGTCGCTGCCGGTCTGGGCGATGCCGATGACCGGGCGGTCGCCCTGCAGCTCGTCCCGGGTGTAGCCCTGGTTCTGGTATCGCTCGACATAGAGCGCCGTCATGCCGGGATTGTTGGGGTTGTCGAACCATTCCTGCGAGCGGAATCGCTTGTTGGCGCGGGTGTCGCCCATGTCGCTGTCTCCTCCGGACCGGCGGGGCCGGCGCATTTTCCGCGCTCCGGCAACTCTCCGCCTTTGACAGTCATGCGAAATGGTATACCAAAAAGCAAGGGACAAATTTGGCCTTTGGGAGGAGCGTCGTGTCCGAGACCCAATCCGCTGCCGGCGGGCAGCCCGGCCGTGCCTTCTGGCGCGGCTACCGCGACTGCGCGCCCTTCATCCTGATCGTCGTGCCGTTCTCGATGCTGTTCGGCGTGGTCGCGCGCGATGCCGGGCTGGACGTGGTGCAGACCATGACGATGGCCGTGCTGGTCATTGCCGGCGCCTCGCAGTTCACCGCGGTCGCGCTTCTGCAGGACCAGGCGCCGGTCTTCGTCGCGCTTGCCGCCGCGCTTGTGGTGAACCTGCGCATGGCGATGTATTCCGCCGCGCTGGTGCCGCATCTGGGCCATGCGCCCTTGGGGATGCGCGCGCTGATGGCCTATCTGATGGTCGACCAGGCCTTCGCCGTGGCGGTGCGGACCTATGAGGACGAGCCGGCCATGGCCCGGTCCGAGAAGGTCGCCTATTACATGGGCTGCATGATGCTGATCTGCCCGATGTGGTACCTGTTCACCCTGGTCGGCGCGCTGGCGGGCAACCTGGTCCCGCCGGTGCTGGAGCTCGATTTCGCCGCCCCCGTCTGCTTCATCGCGCTCTCCGCGCCCTTGCTGCGCAGTGCCGCGCATGTGGTGGCGGCGGGCGTGTCGGTCGCCGCGGCGATCCTGTTCCACGGCCTGCCCTGGAATCTCGGCCTCTTCGCCGCCGCGCTGGCCGCGATGGTCGCCGGGGCGCAGACCGAGCTCTGGCTGAAGCGCCGGAGGGCCGCGGCATGATCGATACCGGCGATTTCTGGCTGCTGACCATCCTCCTGGGGATCGGCACCTTCCTGATCCGCTTTTCCTTCCTCGGCTTCCTCGGCGGCCGCGAGCTGCCGGACTGGCTGCTGCTGCACCTGCGCTATGTCGGCATCTCGGTTTTCCCGGCGCTGGTGACGCCGATGCTGCTCTGGCCCGCCGCGACCGGCGGCCAGACCGACTGGATCCGCGTCGCGGCCGGGGCTATCGCCTTCGCTGCCGGGATGAAGATCAGCGTGATCGGCGCCATCCTGGCCGGGATGGGCGCCTTCTACGGCCTGCGCCTGCTCGAAACACTGCTCTAGGAGACCCGGAATGCTCGAGACACCGCCGCTTCTGACCATCCGCCGCCCCGTGCGGCGCCCCACGCAAGCCCAGATCGACGCCTTCCGCGACGTGCCCGCCAGCTTCGTCGCCGATGCGATGGGCGGTTCCGGAACGCTCGACACGGCGATCTCGCCGCCCGGGCTCGGCCGCGACATTCCCGCCCATGCGGTCGGTCCGGCGCTGACCGCCGACAACTGGGCGGGCGACCTGCTGGCCACGTCGGCGGCGGCGGCGCAGGCGGAGTGGGCGGCGCTGACCGGGACCGAGCGCGGCCGGGTGCTGCGCCGGGCGGCGGAGATCATCCGCGGGAGGAACCGCGAGCTGTCGGTGCTGGAGAGCTTCGACACCGGCAAGCCGCTGCAGGAGACGCTGGTCGCGGATGCCACCTCGGGCGCGGATGCGCTGGAATATTTCGGCGGGCTGGCGGGCAGCCTGACCGGCGAGCATATCCCGCTATCGGGAGGCGATTTCGTCTATACCGTGCGCGAGCCGCTGGGCGTCTGCCTCGGCATAGGTGCCTGGAACTACCCGACTCAGATCGCCTGCTGGAAGGCCGCGCCGGCGCTGGCCTGCGGCAATGCGATGATCTTCAAGCCTTCGGAGACCACGCCGCTCTGCGCGCTGAAGATCGCCGAGATCCTGATCGAAGCCGGCGCGCCGGCAGGCCTGTTCAACGTGGTGCAGGGTTTCGGCGAGACCGGCGCGATGCTGAGCGGGCATCCCGGCATCGCCAAGGTGTCGCTGACCGGGTCGGTGCCGACGGGCCGCAAGGTCGCCGCGCAGGCGGCCGGGGCGATGAAGCATGTCACGATGGAGCTGGGCGGCAAGTCGCCGCTGATCATCTTCGACGATGCCGACCTGGAAAGCGCGATCTCGGCGGCGATCAACGGCAATTTCTATTCCTCCGGCCAGATCTGCTCGAACGGCACGCGGGTCTTCGTGCATCGCGCGATCAAGGAGGCCTTCCTCGCGCGGCTCGCCGAACGGCTGGGCAATGCGGTGATCGGCGACCCGATGGACGAGGCGACGAATTTCGGGCCGATGACCTCGGCCGCGCAGCTGGACATCGCCCTCAGCTATGTCGCGAAGGGTGTCGCGGAGGGCGCGCGGCTGGTCATGGGCGGCGACCGGATCGACCGCCCCGGTTTCTGGATGACCCCGGCGATCTTCGCCGATGTCACCGACAGCATGGCGATCGCCCGGGAGGAGATCTTCGGCCCGGTGATGTCGGTGCTTGATTTCGAGGACGAGGCGGATGTGATCGCGCGCGCCAACGACACCGAGTTCGGCCTGGCGGGCGGGGTGTTCACCCGCGATCTGGCCCGCGCGCACCGCGTGATCGGGCAGATCCGGGCGGGCTCCTGCTACATCAACACCTACAACCTGACGCCGGTCGAGGCGCCCTTCGGCGGGGTGAAGGCCTCGGGCGTCGGGCGCGAGAACTCGAAGGAAGCGATCAACCATTATTCCGAGGTGAAGTCTGTCTATGTCTGCCTCGGCGAGACGGAGGCGGCATTCTGATGGAAGCGGATTACGTCATTGTCGGCGCGGGCAGCGCCGGTTGCGCCATGGCCTACCGGCTGGCCGAAGCCGGGAAATCCGTGCTGGTGATCGAGCATGGCGGCACCGATGCAGGCCCGTTCATCCAGATGCCGGCCGCGCTGAGCTATCCGATGAACATGGGGCTCTATGACTGGGGCTATGCCTCGGAACCGGAACCTCATCTCGGCGGGCGGTCGCTGGTCACGCCGCGCGGCAAGGTGATCGGCGGGTCCTCCTCGATCAACGGCATGGTCTATGTGCGCGGCCATGCCAAGGATTACGACCATTGGGCCGAGAGCGGCGCCGACGGCTGGTCCTATGCGGATGTCCTGCCGTATTTCAAGCGGATGGAAAGCTGGCACGACAGCGGGCAGGGCGGCGATCCGGACTGGCGCGGCAAGGATGGCCCGCTGCACGTGACCCGCGGTCCGCGGGACAACCCGCTGCATGCGGCCTTCGTCGAAGCGGGCCGCCAGGCGGGCTATCCGGTGACCGCCGACTACAACGGCGCGCAGCAGGAAGGCTTCGGCCCGATGGAGCAGACGGTCTGGAAGGGCCAGCGCTGGTCGGCGGCGAATGCCTATCTGAAGCCGGCGCTGAAGCGCGACAATTGCGGCCTGACCCGCGGCCTCGCCCGCCGGATCGTCATCGAGGAGGGCCGCGCGACCGGCGTCGAGATCGAGCGCCCGAACGGGCAGATCGAGGTGATCCGCGCCCGCGCCGAGGTGATCGTGGCCGCCAGCTCGCTCAATTCGCCGAAGCTCCTGATGCTCTCGGGGATCGGCCCGGCGGCGCATCTGGCGGAGCACGGCATCGATGTCGTGGCCGACCGGCCGGGCGTCGGACAGAACCTGCAGGACCACCTGGAGGTCTACATGCAGATGGCGGCCTCGCAGCCGGTGACGCTCTACAAATATTGGAACCTGCTGGGAAAAGCGGCGATCGGGGCGCAGTGGCTCTTCACCCGCAAGGGGCTGGGCGCCTCGAACCAGTTCGAGAGCGCGGCCTTCATCCGCTCTCGGGCGGGCGTCGAATATCCCGACATCCAGTATCATTTCCTGCCCATCGCGGTGCGCTATGACGGCCAGGCGGCGGCGGAGGGGCACGGCTTCCAGGTCCATGTCGGGCCGATGCGCTCGCCGTCGCGCGGCTCGGTCACGCTGCGCTCCGCCGAGGCACGGGCGAAGCCGGTGATCCGCTTCAACTACATGAGCACCGAGCAGGACTGGGCGGATTTCCGGGCCTGCATCCGGCTGACGCGCGAGATTTTCTCGCAGGCGGCGATCAAGCCCTTCATCCGCCACGAGATCCAGCCCGGCGCAAGCTTGCAGGGCGATGACGAGATCGACGGGTTCATCCGCGAGCATGCCGAGAGCGCCTATCATCCCTGCGGCACCTGCCGGATGGGCCGGGCCGACGATCCGATGGCGGTGGTCGATCCGCAGGTGCGGGTGATCGGCGTCGAGGGGCTGCGGCTGGCGGACAGCTCGATCTTCCCGCGGGTGACCAACGGCAACCTGAACGGCCCCTCGATCATGACCGGCGAGAAGGCGGCGGACCACATCCTCGGCCGCACGCCGCTGGCGCCTGCGAATGACGCGCCCTGGATCCATCCCGACTGGCAGGCCGCGCAGCGCTGACCAGGGCGGGGAGGGGGCATGCCCCCTCCCCGGACCCCTCCCCGTCCCCAGCCGTTCCGGGGGCTTGACCTTGCATCGGGCCGCGCGCATGGCTCCGGCATCCGACCGGAGTGCCGCCATGCCCAGAGTTCCCTACGAAGCCGCCGCCTACGGAGCCGGGTCGCTCGAGGGCTGCTATTGGGCCACGACCTGCGATGCGCCGGACTGTCCGCCGCTGGAAGGCGATGCGACGGCCGAGGTTGCCGTGATCGGCGCGGGATTCACCGGGCTTTCGGCGGCGCTGCATCTGGCGCGGGCGGGCATGGAGGTGGCGGTTTTCGACCGGCACGGCCCGGGCTGGGGCGCGTCGGGGCGCAATGGCGGCTTCGCCTGCATCGGCGGCCGGCATGGTACGGGCCGGGCAGGACCGAGACACCGCTGAACCTGGCGCTGATGAAGCTGATCGACGCCCAGTTCATGGAAACGCCGTTCTACGGCAGCCGCCAGATGGCAAGGCACCTGCGCAAACAGGGCTATTGCGTCGGGCGCAAGCGTGTCCGGCGGCTGATGGCAAAGATGGGGCTGCGGGCGGTCTACCAGAAGCCGAAGACGACGGTGCCTCATCCCGAGCACCGCAAGTTCCCGTATTTGCTGCGGAACATGGTCATCGACCGCCCGGACCAGGTCTGGTGTGCAGACATTACCGTTCGGCATCTCTCTCGGACGGATCGCGTTCGATGCCTCACTCCCCATGCGGCGCGGGTTCCTGTATCTTGGGGCTATCATGGAACGCGTCATTGTCCGCCATCGGTCCGAGGACGATGGCGCGTGCGACGCGCCGGGTGCTGTCCTGGCGGCTGTCGAGCCACCGCGGAGGGCACCAGCGGCACCATGTCGATGCGGTGCGCCGCGATCAGCGGGAAGCAGATCTGCGGGTCGGGCGCGGCGGCCAGAACGACGGTGCCGCCGGCCTCGAAGACGCCGAGCGCTCCGGGCGAGCTCATCNGCGTGACGCCGCAGATCGGCACGCTTGCGCGCACCGAATAGGCATAGTCGTCATGGGTGCGCGGGATCAGTTTCGGCGTGCCGGTGCTGCCGCCGGACAGCTGGAAGAACGCCACCTCGCCGGCCGGCGTCGGACGGAAGGCGGCGGCCGGCCCGCCGCAGGCCGCGTTCCGCGCGGGCGTCGCGGAGCTCGCGCCAGGCCTCGATCCGGGCGAGAAGCCCGGCGCTCTCCTCGCCGAGATAGCGCTTGGTCGAGGCCCCGCCGAGGCGGTAGGCGTCGTACCAGTAGGCGCGCGTGCCGCGCACGACCCGCTGCGGCGTGCCGATGATCTCGCCGATCGCATCATCGCGCAGGAGGCGCAGCAAATCGGCATAAGCGGCGGTGGCCCGGTTGCTGAGGGGACGGGAGTCGGGGGACATGGATATGTGCTCAACGGCAGATTCTGGCGTTGAGCATGGCATCGGGAGGCCGCGTGTTCAACACGAAATGCTGGCGTTGACCATTCCCTTTCAGGCAGAACTCCCGGCGCAGAGCCATTTTCAATCCGGACGAAGCATCAGCAGGTCTGCACCCGAAACTCCCCTCCATCCGGGAGAGCAACCGCGAAACCTCCTGCATCGCGTCATTCGCCGGGGCCTCGATCCGCTATATCCGCGCCTCCGGGCAGGAGTGCGGCGCGCGGCCGGAATTCCCGATCGAGTACTACCGTTCCAGCGCCGGCATCATCGCGGCGGCGAATGCGGTAGTTGCCCTGGCCGGGGAGCGGATGAAGGCCGGGCAGGACATCGCCCAAGGCGCGGCCGCGCACAAGGAGCTGGAGCGCCTCTCCCGGCTCGACCCGGACAGGAGCTGGCCCCGCGCCGCCGTCATCGCCCGCTGCATCCTCTGCCAAGGCGGCTGAACACCGCCAGGAAGTTGCGGCGGAGATGCTGTTCATGGCTGCCATTAACCGCCGCCTCTTTCCCTCCGATACATGTCCGGTAATCTGCCATTATCAGTCATATATGAAGGCCAAGGATTCCGGCATCATGCAAGATGGCGGCCGAGCAGGATGCGCAGAACCAGGATGCTTCCGGCCGTTGACCGACAGTCGACAGCGGGAGACATGCCTAGTTTCCTTTGAACCTCCTCGTCTCGGAATGTCGCACCTTCACGCCGCGGACGCAGGGACAAAGAGGCAGGCCAGTTCCTGCTCCCGCTCGGCACGCTCCAGAAATGCACGCCCTTGCGCGCCCTGCTGCCCGAGGCAGGACGCCAGCGACGCTTGCCCGGCGAGAGCGACGGCTCCGGACCGCACGCCAGACGATATCCGAACTGCGGCTTCCTGGGCTGACCCTCGCGATGACTTCCAGGCTTCCCAGCCCTCCTCGGCATGGGCGCTCCGGCTCAGCAGATCGGGCGAGATGCGGCCAAAGAGGCCGATCATCCGCTGGGCCTCGTCTGCGGCCACATGGGCGGCGATGGCGAGCCGGTCGCCCAGAAACAGCGCGCGCAGCGCCGTGTCCTGGCAAAGCCGCAGCGCGGCTGACAGGGTCCAGAGCTCGTCAAGGAACGCCGTCCGGGCATCGGCCGTCGCCATCCGGCCGTCGAGCCTCGCGATCAGCATCGCCTCCAGCCGCCGCGCCGCGCGCAGCAGGTCGTGGTGCAACGCGTCCGCCCGCGCCCCCGGGTCGGGGTGGTCGGACAGATAGCGAACACCGTCGACATCCGCCTCGATGGTGGCGAACAGCGTCTCCAGCTCGTCCTGCCGCCGGTCGGCCGTCACCTGCCGGATCGCCTCGCCGAGGGTGCCAAGGTGGTCACGGATCGCCCGGAGCTGCCGCAGCACCCTCTCGAAGCCCACTACCGAGACCCCGAGGCCGAGGCCCGACACCACCAGATTGCCGATGTCGAGCACCTGCAGCAGGTGCATGCCCTGCTGCAGTTCGCCCAGAGCCTGCTGTATCCGGAAGCTCTGCGCCGCGTGCAGGACGCCGAGCGGCGAGAAGCCGCCCGTGGCTGCGGTGCCGAGCCCCTGCAGGCCGTGCCGCGCCACTTGGTCTACCAAGCCGGTCTGCTGGACATGGCCGAGGATTTGGCCAGTCGCGCTGTCCTTGATGATCGCCCCGAAGAGCTGCGCCTTGCCGGAGGCCATCGCACCGGCGAGCTCCAGAGGGATTTCGTAGGGGATCGGCATCAGGGCATGTTCCCGAGCTTCTGCGCGGCGCAAGCGAGGATCACGGTCTGCAGGTTGTCGAGCACGCTCGTCGTTTCCGGCCGCGCCGGGTCGCCGAAGACCATGCGATGTGCCTCGGGATGCAGCCGCTTGCGCAGCCGCTCGCGCAGCTTCCTGTTGGCGCCTGAGAGCACCTTAACCCCCGCGACATTGGCACCGGCCAGCACGGCCCCTCCGACCGCAAGCAGCGGCAGGCTCACGGAGGAGGTCGTCACCACCAGCCATGTCGTCGAGGTCACCGTCGCGAAGGTCAGAATGGCGGGCAGCGCAAGCGCCGACGCTGCAAGCATCGCGGGTGGTGCGAGAAGCGCCGCCCCGGCCTTCATCGCCTCGCCGCGGGAGGCACCGGCCGGGATCGAGTCCAGCAGGGCGCCAAGGGACGTCTCCGCATGCTCGGCAGACGCCACCTGCTGTTCCGTCGCCCAGTCCGAAATTGCTTCCTGAAGCGTGCGCTTCAACCGGAGATGCGCGTCCGCGAGACGGTACGCAGGCAAGGCGTCGACCTGCCGGTCCAGCTCGGCCAGAAGCGCGGGAAAAGCCGCCTCTAGCCGGGCGGTCACCGCGTCGGTTTCCCGGTTTCGCCAGTCGATGAGGGCCAGCTGCGCCTCGATTTCATTCGGGTCGATCACCATCCCGTCTTTCGTGGCAAGTCACGAAACGGGAGACAAGAGGATTTGACCTTGCCCCCGGATCCTGGACTGGGCCGATATTCACTATGCGGCCATCTTGGTGGCCATGTCGATCCTTGCCTGCTCGGGCGTACGGTAGCCGATGCTCGAGTGACGGCGCTGGCGGTTGTAGAAAATCGCGATATATTCGAACAGCGCGGCCTTTGCCTCTTGGCGCGACCGGAATCTGGTTCGATGGACCAGTTCGTTCTTCAGCGATCCGAAGAAGCTCTCCATAGGGGAGTTGAAGCTCCTATTTCTGTCAAGTGCGCGTGGCATGCTGCTTCGGCATGCATAGGTGGCGGAAGATTTCCCGGATGATGTACCGCTTGATGCAGCGCACGATCTCGCGCCGGGTTTTGCCCTCTGCCGTGCGTCGTTCCGCATAGGCTTTCGTTCTCCCGCCTTCGCGATCACGTCGTGTACGTGAACAACTCGCCCCGTCCAGGGGTGCCAAGGGTAGAGCACCTCGCGCTCCTCGGTCCCGTGGGTGTTCTGTGATTGAGTTGTACAACGAGAGACGTCCGCACTCATCGCATGGGCTGCTGACGCCGGACGAGGCCTATGGTAGCCGGACCCCGAACCTGAGCTGAGGCGCGCGCCGGTGCTGGTCTGCCTGTTTCCCATGGCGGTGCTGCTGCTGCGGTGCCTGCTGTTGGCGGCGCTTCTCTGGGCGCTCTGGCTCTTGGCCGGGCTCTGGGCGCTGCCGCTCGCGGNTATGTCTCCTATCTTCTGTCGGACATCCATTACTGGTGCCGTTTCGGCGGCGCGCCCGGTCCCGCGCTGGAAGACCGCCTCGACTGTTTCGCCGGCGCGATCCGCGCAGCCCGTGACGGCGCGGACGAAGTGCTGCTGGTCGGCCATTCCTCCGCCGGGGCAGCGGGCGCGGCGACGGCGTCGGTCTCGGCGAGGGCCGGGACGCGGTCACGGATGCAGGGCGCGCGGGAGGCGGCATTGGCCACCTCGAAGACCAGGCGGCTGGCTTCCTCGCCGGCCTGGTGCAGGCTGATCAGGATGGCATCGCCGAAATTGCGGTTCACCCAGGTGCCGAAGAAGCTGGTCGGCACGGAGAGCCGTACCACGCCGTCTTCGCAGGAGCGGAACGAGATGGGCTGGATCCAGGTCTGGTAGTTGTTCTCTCCGACTTGCTGACGGAGTGCGCCTTGAACCTTGCCCCAAGTCTCTTCGGTCATCTGCTCCAAAACCCGTATCCTTGCCTGCTGCTACGTGCAGCTTGACTGCTTCACTCATATGACGCCGCCCGTTCCTCCCTGCCCGGAGGACAGAACGGCCGTTCCCGCGCAGGGCGCGGGGTGGCAGCCTCCGAAAGGCCGCACGGAAGCACCCGGGCCCGAGAGGCCCGGCACACTTCCGGTATCTGTCTGGACATTCCCTCCGGCTGGCCTGGCAGGGCCGATGAGCCGGGGCCGGCGTGCAGGTTCCCCTGCTTGTGCCGACGGTTGATACGTTGGTCAAACCGGAGCTGCCCTGTTCTGCCTGCGACAGGGCGAGACCCTCCGGTCCGATCAGCGTATCCATGTCCCCCAAGTACGACGCGAGTCGCCTAGGAAATTTATCAACCCTGCCAGAGGAGTCGCAACAGAACTTCTAAGTTGACAGGTTTTTAAGGAAATCCGAATCCGACGGCCGTGTTGAATTAGCATTTCCTAACAAAAAGAACGCGGCAGACGATTCACATCGTCAGCCGCGCTGGAATCCGGAGATCCGGGGCGCCCGGCCGGGCCGGGTGCACGAAATGGGTCTTCAGTCTCGAAGCCGCCGCCCGCGGACCGGGCAGGGGCGTGAGCGCAGGATCAGGCGATCGCCTTCACGCGTGCTGCGAGACGGGACATCTTCCGCGATGCGGTGTTCTTGTGCAGGATGCCCTTGGTCACGCCGCGCATCAGCTCGGGCTGTGCGGACTGCAGGGCGGTCGCTGCGGCGGATTTGTCGCCGGAGGAGATTGCTTCTTCCACCTTGCGCAGGAAGGTGCGGATCCGCGACTTGCGGGCTTTGTTGACGGCGGCGCGGCGCTCGTTCTGACGGGCGCGCTTCTTGGATTGTGGCGTGTTTGCCATGTGACAGCTTCCCAACGATTGCAGGGTGAATTTGTGAAGCGCGTCGTTAGACCCGACTCGGCCATAAGTCAAGCGCCTGTGGACAAGTCCGGGCGCTATTTGTCCCGGAACTGGGCTTCGCGCTTCTCCAGATAGGCGGCCATGCCTTCCTTCTGGTCGTTCGTCCCGAACAGGGCATGGAACAGCCGGCGCTCGTAGAGCAGCCCTTCGCGCAGCGGCGTCTCGAAGGCGCGGTTCACCGCTTCCTTCACCGCACGGGTGCTGACGGTCGATTTCTCGCCGATCCGCGAGGCGGCGGTGCGGGCCTCCTCGGCCAGTTTCTTGACCGGCACGACGCGGCTGACCAGCCCGGCGCGCTCGGCTTCCTCGGCCGACATGAAGCGCCCGGTCATCAGCATGTCCATCGCCTTGGCCTTGCCGATGGCGCGGACCAGCCGCTGGGTGCCGCCGAGCGCGGGAATCACCCCCAGGTTGACGTCGGGCATGCCGAACTTGGCGCTGTCCCCGGCAATCACCAGGTCGCACATCATCGCCAGCTCGCAGCCTGCGCCCACCGCGTAGCCCGAGACCGAGGCCACCACCGGCTTGCGGCAGCGGATCAGCGGATCGGCATCGGACCCCAGGTAGCTGCCGCAGAACAGGTCGGCAAAGCTGGCCTCGGCCAGCTCCGAAACGTCGATCCCCGCCGAGAAGACTTTCTCGTTGCCGCACAGCAGGATGCAGCGCACCTTGTCGTTGCGGTCCGCCGATTGCAGCGCATCGGTCAGCTCGGCGATCATCAGCTTGTTGAGGGAGTTCTTCGCGTCCGGACGGTTCAGCTTGATCTGGGCGATATGGTCATCGACCTCTACGATCAGCGTCTCATAGGCCATGGGGACTGCCCTGATTGTTTCAACAGCCCCCAGCCTTAACAGCCTGCGCCGTGCGTTCAAGCTATCTTTGGCATTTCGGACAGTAGAAGGACGACCGCGAAGACTGGACGATTCGCGTTACGGTGCCGGTGCAGCCGTCGGTGGGGCAGGGCTTGCCTTCGCGATCATAGACACGGAATCCGTGCTGGAAATAGCCCAGATCGCCGGAAGCCTGACGAAAGTCGCGCAGCGAGGATCCGCCGGCCGCGATCGCCTCTTCCAGCACCTGCCGGATCGCGGCATGCAGCACGGCGATCCGCGCCGCCGAGATTTTTCCGGCCAGCCGCAGCGGCGAGATGCCCGAGCGGTGCAGCGCCTCGCAGACATAGATGTTGCCCAGCCCCGCGACGATCCGCTGGTCGAGCAGCGCCGATTTCACCGCGCTGGTCCTTCCGCGGAAGGCCTCGGCCAGATGCGCCGCGCTGAAGGCGTTGCCCAGCGGTTCCGGCCCGAGCTTGTCCAGCAGCTTGTGGCCCGCCTCGGTCGGGTAGAGGTCCATCGCCCCGAAGCGGCGGGGGTCGTTGAAGGTCACCCGCATGCCGTTGTCGAAATCGAGGATCACGTGGTCATGCTTCTCGGGGGCGGCATGGCCATGGACGTAAGTGCCGATCTGGACGGCATTTTCGTCCTTCGTCACCAGCATCCGACCGGACATGCCGAGATGGATCAGCAGGGTCTCGCTGCCGTCGAGATCGGCGAGCAGGTATTTCGAGCGGCGCCGGAGCGCGGCGACATGGCGGCCGGTCAGCCGCTCGGCCATCCGCTCGGGGAAGGGCCAGCGCAGGTCGGGGCGGTTCACCTGCGCGCGGGTGATGACGGCTTGCGCCATCACGGGTTCCAGGCCGCGGCGGACGGTTTCGACCTCGGGCAGTTCGGGCATCGGGACCTCGGGCTTGTTCACGGACTTGCCGCAGGAGCGTGAGCCGCTATCGCGTTGCTCCCCCGGCGGGGCGTCCTATAAGGAAGGGTGAAACGACCGAGGCGGCAAGACCCATGAGTGACGCGGAAAGCAAGACCACCCATTTCGGCGCCAAGACAGTGCGCGAGGACGAGAAGGCCGGGCTGGTCCACGGCGTCTTCTCCTCGGTGGCGAACAAGTACGACATCATGAACGATGTCATGTCGATGGGCATCCACCGCATCTGGAAGGATGCGATGATGGACTGGCTGACGCCGCGCGACGGCATGAAGTCGCTCGACGTGGCCGGCGGCACCGGCGACATCGCCTTCCGCATCCTCAAGCGCGCGCCGATGGCCGAGGTCACCGTGCTCGACCTGACCGAAGACATGCTGATCGAGGGCCAGCGCCGCGCCGAGGCGCAGAGCCTCGCCGACCGGCTGACCTGGGTGGTGGGCGACGCGATGGCGCTGCCGTTCGAGGACAACACCTTCGACACCTACACGATCAGCTTCGGCATCCGGAACGTGACCCGGGTGCAGGACGCGCTGGACGAGGCCTACCGCGTGCTCAAGCCCGGCGGGCGGATCATGGTGCTGGAATTCTCGCAGCTGCCTTCGAAGCCGCTGCAGAAGGCCTATGACCTCTATTCGTTCAACATCATCCCGCGGATGGGCCAGGCGATCGCAAATGACCGCGACAGCTACCAGTACCTGGTGGAATCGATCCGCAACTTCCCCGACCAGGACACGTTCGCCGGCATGATCCGCAAGGCGGGGTTCAGCCAGGTGAAGTACCGCAACCTGTCGATGGGCATCGCGGCGCTGCATTCGGGGTGGAAGATCTAGGTGCGCGGACCTCACAACATCTGGCGGCTGATCCGGACCGGGGCGACCTTCGAACGGACCGGCGCGATGAAGCTGGTGCTCGATGCGATGGATGCGCCGAAGCCCCTGCGCATCGCCGCCCGCGTGCTCGGCTGGCCGTTCAAGTGGCTCGGCATAGAGGGCGACCCCGCCATGCCGCCCGCGACCCGCGCCCTGACTGCGCTGGGGCCCGCCTACATCAAGTTCGGCCAGGTACTCTCGACCCGTCCCGACGTGGTCGGCGACGACCTCGCGCGGCAGCTCCGGGTTCTGCAGGACCGTCTTCCGCCCTTCTCGCTGGAAGAGGCGCGCAGGCAGATCGAGCGCGAGCTGGAAAAGCCGGTGGACGAGGTCTTCTCGGAGCTCAGCGAGCCGATCGCCGCCGCCTCGATCGCCCAGGTGCATCAGGCGCGGCTGGCCGAGACCGGCGAGAAGGTCGCGGTCAAGGTGCTGCGCCCGGGAATCGAGCGCGCCTTCCGCAAGGATGTCGACGCCTTCTACCTGGCGGCGCGGCTGGTGGAGCTGCTGTCGCCTTCGTCGCGGCGGCTGCGCCCGATGGACGTGATCCGGCATTTCGACGGCGTCGTGCGCGGCGAGCTGGACCTGCGGCTCGAATCCTCGGCGGCAGCGGAATACGCGGCGACCACGGCGAAGGACGATGGCTTCCGCGTGCCGGCCGTGCACTGGGCCCATTCCTCGCGGCGGGTGATGACGCTGGAATGGGCCAACGGCATCAACGCCAATGACCTCGAGGCGCTCGACGCGGCGGGCGTGGACCGCCGGGCCGCGGGCGAGCGCGTGCTGCAGATGTTCCTGAACCATGCCTGCGCGACGGCTATTTCCATGCCGACATGCATCAGGGCAACCTGAAGATCACCGCCGCGGGCGAGATCGTCGCGATGGATTTCGGCATCATGGGCCGGATCGACGAATACACTCGCCGGGTCTATGCCGAGATCCTGTTCGGCTTCATCCGCAAGGATTACCGCCGCGTCGCCGAGGTGCATTTCGAGGCGGGCTACGTTCCCGCCGACCAGGATATCGACGAATTCGCCCGCGCGCTGCGCGTGATCGGCGAGCCGATCTTCGGCATGGATGCCTCGCGCATCTCGATGGCGCGGCTGCTGGCCTATCTCTTCGAGGTGACGGAACGCTTCGGGATGGAGACGCGGACCGAGCTGATCCTCTTGCAGCGCACCATGGTGGTGGTCGAAGGCGTCGCGCGCTCGCTGAACCCGCATATCAACATCTGGGACGTCGCCCGTCCGGTCGTCGAAAGCTACATCGCCAAGAACGTGGGCGTGCATGCGCTGGCGCGGGACCTGGCGATGACGGCGCGGGTGCTGACCCGGATCGGGCCGCGGCTGCCGGGGCTTGCCGAGGCGGCGCTGGTCGCCCAGTCCCAGCCCAAGCCGCAGCCCAAGGGCGCCGCGCTGCTGATGTGGTTCCTCGCGGGGGCGGGCACGGCGACGGCCTGCATCGCGATCGGCGTCCAGATCGCCTCCTGAGCGAAGGCCGCTGGGCGGAAACCCGCCGGCGGCGACAGGAATTTCTCGCGCGGCCGGACCTTTTCGGGCATTTTCGGGTTCTCCGGAAGAAAGGAGATCTTCCAATGCCCAAGAAAACCATCGCCGCCACGCTCTGCCTTGCCATGCTGGCCGCGCCTGCGCTGGCGGATCCGCACAAGACGCCGGGCCATGGCTGGAACAAGCACAACGGCGCCCATCACGACCGCGCGCGGGACGACCACCGCGACGGCCGCTACTGGCTGGCCCAGGGCCGCGGCAACGGCCATGGCAACGGCGTGCCGCCGGGGCTCGACAAGAAGCCGGGCAACATGCCGCCCGGCCAGTACAAGAAAATCCACGGCGACCGCATCGACTGGCATGACTACCGCCTGCCGCGTCCGCCGGACGGGCAGATCTATGTCCGCCGCGGCGACGAGCTCTACCGCGTCATGCGCGACACGATGATCCTGGTCAGCGCCCTCGGCGTGATCTCGCAATACGTCAAGTAAGGCTCAGCGCCGCCGCTTCGGGGAACTCTTCCCCGAAGCCCAGGGCATCCACATGTCCATCCAGGCCTCGGTTCCGGTATTCACCGCTTCGCTCCATTGCGCCTGCCAAGTCTTCATCATGGCCTGCTGATGGCGCGACATTTCCTTCGCCCAGTCCTCCTGCGCGGTGCGGGCGGTCTTGTGGTACTCGCTGAGCCAGGCGCTCATGAACGGGTTCTTCTTCACCTTCCGGTCCTTCCTGCTGCTGGCTTCCCCCAGGGTAGCACAGAATGACCCGCTCTGCAGACCGCGCCTTTCGGGCAGGTCAGTAGCCGGCCGCGCGGTCCACCAGATTGAGCAGCGGCTCGCCCGCTTCGCCGCGCCGGATGTTCTCGGCGATCACCCGCGAGGCGGGGCCGGGCCGGGTCTCGGCGGCGACATGCGGCGTGACGGTGACGCGCGGATGCGCCCAGAACGGATGGTCCGCGGGCAGCGGCTCGGTGCGGAACACGTCGAGCGTCGCATGGCCGACCCGCCCGGACTCGAGCGCCGCCAAGNTCTCCGCGTTCAGGATGTCTTCGGTCTGCGGCGTGTGCGGCAGCAGCAGGACGAGGATCTCGGCCCGCGCCAGCGCCTCTGCCAGCCCGTCCTCGCCGGAAAGGCATGTGATTCCCTCGATTTCCTTCGGACGGCGGCTCCAGCCTGCCACGCGGGCGGCGCGCACCATCGAGGGGCTGGCGGCGGCCGCGCCGCATGCCCGCGCGCAGGGGGTGACGCTGGCGGTCGAGGCGCTGAACCGGTTCGAGACCGATATCCTGTCGACGACCCGGCAGGCGGTGGAGCTGGTCGATGCCGTGAATGACAAGGGCGTGCAGCTGATGCTCGATACCTTCCACATGAACATGGAGGACCGCTCGATCCCGGACGCGATCCGGCTGGCGGGATCCCGCATCGCGCATTTCCAGGCCAACGAGAACCATCGCGGCCATCCCGGCACCGGGCATCTCGACTGGACCGCGATCATGCGGGCGCTGGCGCAAGCGGAGTACCGCGGGCCGATCTCGCTGGAGCCGTTCCGCCGCGCCGACGACCGCATCGCGCTGCCCATCGCGCATTGGCGCGCGCCGCGCGAGGACGAAAGCGCCAAGCTCCGCGCCGGGCTCGGCGTGATCCGCAATGCCCTGGCCCTTGCAGAGGTGGACCAATGATCAACATCGGATGGATCGGCTGCGGCCGCCATGCCCGCCAAATGCTGCTGCCCCAGCTCGGCCGCAACGGCATCCGCATCGCCGCGCTCTGCGACCGCGACCCCGAGATGCTGTCGCGCACCGCTGCCGAATACGGGGTGGCGGCGCTGCATTCCGATTTCCGCGACCTGATCGCCACGCCGGGCCTCGATGCCATCGGCATGGCGGTCGGTCCGGAGCTGCACCGGGCGGCCACGATCGCCGCGCTGGAAAAGGGCCTGCCGGTCTTCATGGAAAAGCCTCCAGCCGCGACCGCCGAGGGCGCGCGCGAGGTGGCGGCGGCTGCAGAAAAGGCGGGCAAGCCGGTGATCGTCGGCTTCATGAAGCGCTATTCCACCGGCAACCGCATCGCGAAGAACGTGCTCGACGACGGCAGCTTCGGGCCTGTCCTGGGCATCACCGGCGCCTACATGACCGCGCCCACCTATTTCGAGGGCGAGCCGGATTACACCGGCTTCTACCTGCATCACTGCGTGCACTACATGGACTTGATCCCGTGGTTCGCGGGCGGCGATTTCGGCGACATGACGGTGCGCAGTATCTCGCCAGCGCCGGGACGGCTGCTGCTGCACCTGAACTTCACCACCGGTGCGGGGGTGATCGGCAATGTCGTGATGGGCACGGTGCAGTCGCGCGGCACCCCGATGGAGGAGATCCGCATCATGGGCGACCATGCGCGCATCCATGTCGACAACATCATCGACGTGGCGCTCTACCGCGATCCGCCCTTCAAGGCCGAGGATCCGGGCGCAACGCTCGATCCGGCCTGCGACACGCTGAGCTGGCGGCCGAATTTCACGGCGGCTGCGAACGAGGACCACAAGGGCTATGCCGCGCTGCTTGCAGATGCGGCCGCCGTGCTGCGCGGCGGCGCCCGCCCGGTTCCCGACATCGGCGACGGCGTCCGGGCGATGGAGCGGCTGGAACGCATGGTCGCGCAGATCGGCATCTGAGGGCGCATCCCGTCCGTGCGGCCGGGGCCAGTGCAGGCGGAGAGCGCGGGCAGCCCGCAGCGCGGTCCGTTGCGGATCGGGGCCGTGTCGGCTTCGCGCCCCTGGCGCGCAGGCCGGACCCGGCCTGCGGCGCGCCGTCAGGACAGGCGGTCTTTCAGCCCGAACCACATCCCTACCAGCGGCAGGAACCACGGCTCGCCGACATGCAGCGGGATCGGCTTCCAGTCGAGCCCCTGCAGCGGGTTGGTGTCGGTGCGGCCCATCGCCAGATCGGCCAGGCTCTGGCCGATCAGCGTCGACATCTGCGCGCCGTGCCCGGAATAGCCCATGCCGTAGATCATGCCATCGGCCTCGCCCGCGCGCGGATAGCGGTCCTGGGTCATGCCGACGAGCCCGCCCCAGCAATAGTCGATCCCGACATCCGCCAGATGCGGGAAGGTCCGCGCCAGCGAAGCGCGCAGGATCTCGCCGGATTTCGCGTCGGATTTCTGGTCGGAGACCGCCGAGAACCGCGCCCGCCCGCCGAAGATCAGCCTGTTGTCGGGCGTCAGGCGGAAATAGTTGCCGATGTTCAGCGAGGTCACATAGGTGCGGTTGCCCGGCACGGTCGCAGCGATCTCGGCCTCGTTCAGCGGCCGCGTCGCGATGATGAAGGAGCCGACCGAGATGATCCGGCGGCGGAAATAGCCGAAGGGCGCGCCTTTCACCGACCCGCCATAGGCGCCGGTCGCGGCGATCACCCGGTCGGCCTCGATGCTGCCCTTGGGCGTCGTGACCTTCCAGCCCGATCCGGTTTTCTCGCGCGCGGTGACCGGCGCGTCCTCCCAGATCTTCGCGCCGTGCCGCGCGGCGGCCTCGGCCAGGCCGTGCACGTAGCGGCCCATATGCATCATAGCGGTCTTGCGGTAGAGCGCGCCGCCGTGGAAGCCGCCGCCGCCGACCTCGGCCTCCAGCCCCTCGCGCGGGATCCAGCCGGTCTCGGGATCGACCTCGCGCGCGATCAGCTCGATATTCGCCTTCAGCCCGTCGGCATGCGAGGCCTTGGAGGCGAGCTTCAGCTTGCCGCAGCGGCGGAAATTGCAGTCGATGCCTTCCTCGGCGACCAGCGCCTCGATCATGTCGATCGAGCGGTCATAGGCCCGGTAGAGCGCATGCGCCCTTTCCGCGCCCAGATGCGCCTTGGCCGAGGCATAGCCATGCGCCACGCCGTTGTTGAGGTGCCCGCCGTTCCGGCCCGAGCCGCCGGCGCCGACATGGGCGGCCTCGAGCAGCGCGACCGACACGCCTTCCTTCGCCAGCTTGCGCGCCGCGTTCAGTCCGGTGAAGCCGCCGCCAATGACCACGACATCGAAACGCCCCGAGACCGGAGCGGTTTGCGCAGCCCCGAAACGGGGCGCGGTATCATGCCAGTAGGATGTGAATTTCACTTCCGTCTTCCTTCCGGGACCCGAGCGGCGGTCCTGTCGATTGCGCTCGGACCGACCCTAGCAGGCAGAGCGCTGCGCCGGATTCCGGCTTTGCCGCCGCGATGGCAGGAAATGCCGTATCGGCGCGGCGAAGCGGCAAGTCCTGCCGCGCCGCGCCGGGATTCAGCGGCCATTTCCGCGTCCGCCGGCGCATCGTTGCGTTGACAGACCGCCCCCGACCAGGAGTCCCCGATGACGCTTCTCATTCCCGTCGATACCGCCCCCGCCTCAGAGCCGCGCTGCACCGAGGCCGCCGAGGACCGCCTGATCGAGGGCAAGCCCTCCTACAAGACCTGGGATCTCGACGCCGCGCTGGCCGAGGCCGCGCCCTGGGGCAAGATCCGCACCGGCATCTGGGAAGCCACGCCGGGCACCACCGTGTCGCTGAAGGGCGAGACCTTCGAATTCTGCCACATCCTGTCGGGCCTGTGCCGGATCAGCGAGGACGGCGGCGAGAGCCACGAGTTCGGTCCCGGCGACAGCTTCGTCATGAAGCCCGGCTTCAAGGGCAGCTGGCAGACCATCGAGACGGTGAAGAAGATCTTCGTCATCGCCTCCTGACCCCATTTTCCAACGCGACAACCGGAGCATATCATGCTGTCCAATTCCCTGGTCGAGCTCGACCGCCGCCACCTGATCCACCCCGTCTCCTCGTTCCGCGGCCACGAGGCCCGCGGCGTGCGCCTGCTGAATTCCGCCAAGGGCGCGCAGGTCACCGACAGCGAGGGCCGCACCCTGATCGACGGCTTCGCGGGCCTGTGGTGCGTGAATGCGGGCTATGGCCATGAAAGCGTGGTCGAGGCCGCGGCCGAGCAGATGCGCCGCCTGCCCTATGCGACCGGCTATTTCGATCTCGGCACCGAAGCGCCGATCCGGCTGGCCGCCGCGCTGGCGGAACTCGCGCCGGGCGACCTGAACCACCTCTATTTCTCGCTCGGCGGCTCGGACGCGGTCGACAGCACGATCCGCTTCGTGCGCTACTACTGGCACGCCAAGGGCGAGGCGCAGCGCGACCAGTTCATCTCGGTCGAGCAGGGCTATCACGGCTCCACCTCGCAGGGCGCGGGCCTTACCGCGCTGCCGGCCTTCCACGAGGGCTTCGGCCTGCCCTTCGCCTGGCAGCACAAGATTTCGTCGCACTACGTCTACCGCAACCCGCTGGGCCAGGATCCGCAGACGATCATCGACGGCTCCGTGGCCGAGCTGAAGGCCAAGGTCGAGGCCATCGGCGCCGACCGCGTCGCCGCCTTCTATGTCGAGCCGATCCAAGGCTCGGGCGGCGTGCTGGTTCCGCCGAAGGGCTGGATCAAAGCGATGCGCGACACCTGCCGCGAGCTCGGCATCCTGTTCATCGCAGACGAGGTCATCACCGGCTTCGGCCGCACCGGCCCGGCCTTCGCCTGCGAGGAAGAGGGCATCGTGCCGGACATGATGACCACCGCCAAGGGCCTGACCTCGGGCTACGTGCCGATGGGCGCCGTGTTCATGTCGGACCATGTCTACGAAACCATCGCCGAGGGCGCGGGCGCCAAGGCGGTCGGCCACGGCTTCACCTATTCGGCGCACCCGGTCTCGGCCGCCGTGGCGCTGGAAGTGCTGGCGCTCTACCAGGGCGGGCTGTTCGAGAACGGCCGGAAGATGGGCGAGCGGCTGATGGCAGGCCTTGCCACGCTGGCGGACCATCCGCTGGTCGGCGATGTCCGCGGCCGCGGCATGCTGGCCGCCGTCGAGCTGGTCACCGACAAGGAGAAGAAGACGCCGCTGCCCGCCGCCGTGCAGCCCGCGACGCGTCTCTTCGACCGCGCCTGGGAGAAGGGGCTGATCATCCGCTCCTTCGCGCAGGGCATCTTCGGCTACGCGCCGCCGCTCTGCTGCACCCCGGAGGAGATCGACGCCATCGTCGAACGCACCCGCGCCGTGCTGGACGAGACGCTGGAAGATCCGGAAATCCGGGCGGTCATGGCCTGATGGCGCTTCTCTATCTCGAGCCGGACGACCGCATGGCCGTCTGGGCGGAGATCTTCGCAGGGGCCGGGGAGCAGTTGCTTCCCGGCCCCGATGCCGTCGGGGATCCCGCCCTTGTCACGCACATGGCCTGCTGGGTGCCGCCTGCCGACCTGTCGGCCTATCCAAACCTGCGCGTGGTGATCAGCAAGGTGGCGGGCGTCGACCGCATGCCCGTCCTCCCCGAGGGCATCCGGCTCTGCCGCATGGTGGCGCCGGGGATCGAGGCGATGGTGCGCGACTACGTGCTGATGGCGGTGCTGATGCTGCATCGCGACATGCCGCGCTATCTCGGCCAGGCTGCCCGCGGCCAGTGGGAGGCCGTGGCCACCACCCAGGCGAAGGACCGCCGCATCGGCATCCTCGGGATGGGCCGCACCGGCCGATTGGTCGCCGAGACCCTGCGCGATCTCGGCTTCCGGGTTTCCGGCTGGAGCCGCTCGGGTACCGGGCCCGAGGGCGTCGCGTGCCATGCCGAAGACGGGCTCGGCGCCTTCCTCGCGCAGAGCGACATCCTCGTCTGCCTGCTGCCGCTGACCCCGCAGACCCGCGGCATGCTCGAGGCCCAGCTCTTCGCGCAGCTGCCGCAGGGCGCCGGGCTGGTCCATGCCGGGCGCGGCGAGCAGCTTGTCATGGACGATCTGCGCGCGGCCCTCGACAGCGGCCGGATCGGCAGCGCGATGCTCGACGTCACCGATCCCGAGCCCCGGCATGCTGCTGGTCCCGGTGCCCATCCATCGCGGGCGGCTGCTGAAGCGGCGCTACAACCAGGCGGCAGTCCTCAGCCGGCTCCTGTGCCGCCATCTCGGACTGTCCCATCTGCCGGACGCGCTGCTCCGGACCCGCGCCACCCCGCCGATGGCAGGCGGGGACCATGCCGCGCGCAAGACAGCTCTGGCGGGCGCCATTTCGGTTCATCCGCGCCGCGCCGACCGGATCGCGGGCCGGCCCGTGCTGCTGGTGGACGACGTGATGACCTCCGGAGCAACGCTCGAGCTCTGCGCCCGCGAGTTGCTGGCGGCAGGCGCGCCAATCGTGAATGTGCTGGCACTGGCGCGGGCCAGCCAACATGCCTAGACTGCGCCGGTCCCCAGCGTGAGGAAACCGTCCAGATGCAACCGGTAGAAATCTACACCACGCCGCTCTGCGGCTACTGCCATGCCGCCAAGCGGCTGCTGACGACCAAGGGCGTCACCTTCTCGGAAATCGATCTGTCCCGGCAGCCCGAGCGGCGCCCCGAAATGAACCAGCGGTCCTCAGGGCGCACGACGGTCCCGCAAATCTTCATCGGCACGACCCATGTCGGAGGTTGCGACGACCTGTTCCGGCTCGACCGTGACGGGAAGCTCGACCAGCTGCTCTCGGCCTGACCCCCTGCGCCTTGCGCGCTGCGCTTCCCGGAAGGCCCCGTCCATCCGGGAAGTATCGCCAAATGGACCATCATTCGGGGGACAGATGTCGCGAATTTGCGCGATCATGGACAAATCCACCTGAAACCAAGCAGCAAACTTGAAAAAGCAGGCAGCCCGCCGGTTTTTCTGATATGCATTCAGTTAACTAAATTCTGAACCCTTTCCGGTAACAGGCCGTTTTCGGCTGGTTTCTATTTGATGGAATGAAATGAGTAGTCTCGCTCCCTCTCCGCTCGTGATACAACTTTTCAGCGAGCTCCTTCTCTTGGACCAATTTCTCCGCAACCGGATTTCGAAGACCCTTCCCGAGGGCGTCGAGCTGTCCCAGTTCCTGGTGCTGCTGCATCTGGCCGCATCGGGCGACGAGATCGGACCGGCGCGGCTGGCGGCCAGCTTCAACGTGACCCGGGGCGCCATGAGCAACACCCTTGGCCGGCTCGAGCGCAACGGACAGATCACCGTGCGCGGCGATACGGTGGATGCAAGGCGCAAGTTCGTTTCGGTCTCCGAACAGGGGCAGATAACGCTCGAGCAGGTGATCACCGAACTCAACCCAAGATTGCGCGAAGCACTCGGGAAATACCCGCGCAGCGACCTGGCGCAGTGCCTGGCGTTGCTCGGCGAGTTGCGCGAGAGCCTCGACAGCGCCCGCTGACCCCCGCTAGCCGGCCCCGTGCAGGAAACGGCTGACCTCGGCGGCCTTTGGGATCGACGCCGAGGCACCCGGCTTGGTCACGGACAGCGCGGCAGCGGCAAGCGCCCGGCCCATCGCGACCTGCCAACCGAGCCCCTGGTCCAGCCCCGCCGCGAGATAGCCGGCAAAGGTGTCGCCCGCACCCGTCGTATCCACGGGGTCGACGCGCGGCGAGGGGAAAGCGGTCTCGGTTCCGGCATCCTGCAACACCGCCCCGGCTGCGCCCCGCGTCACCACGACATGCGGCACGCCGAGTTCCGGCACGGGCTTGCCCATCGCTGCGGCGAGCTGCGCGGCCTCGACCTCGTTCAGAAGCAGCACGGAAACAAAGGGCAGGATCTCCCGCACCGCATCGGCATCGAAAGGCGCAGCGGAATAGACGACGCGCAGCCCCTTGTCCCGCGCGGCCCGGGCCGCCGCTGCCTGTCCGTTCGTTTCGTTCTGCAGCAGGAGCGTGTCCTCCTCCGTGGCTCCGGCGAGCGCTGCCGCGACATCGGCCTCTGGAACCGCGGTATTGGCGCCATGCACGATGACGATGCTGTTCTCGCCGGTCCCGTCGACCGAGATCAGCGCCATGCCAGTGGGCAGCCCGAGCCGCGAAACATGGGCGAGGTCGATCCCGTCCTGCTCCATGAGGCGCAGCATGGCATCGCCATCCGGTCCGACGGCACCCAGATGCACCACGCGCGCGCCAGCCCGTGCCGCGGCCACCGACTGGTTCGCGCCCTTTCCGCCCAGGCCCTCGCCATAGCTGTCCGCCGCGAGCGTTTCGCCCGGAGCCGGGAAATGCGGCACGCGCAGCACCTTGTCGATGTTGATCGAGCCCAGATTGTAGATGGTCACGACGCTCTCCTGTCTTGTCGCGGCAAGCTTAGCGCCACCGCGACCTCCGGGAAAGCCGATGCCGTTAGTGCTTCACGTGAAACGTTTTTTTTCCGCTACGGCAGGTCCTGCAACAGCCCGATCACCGCCATCCCGGCCAGCAGGAAGGGACTGCAGCCGACGGCGCAAGCGGCGTCACGGAATAGCGGCCGCCGTCCGGAGCGTGCAAGAATTCAACCATCGTCACGAAGGGGTTCTGCTGCCCCTTGTCGATGACGCCCTGACGGGAGCGCGTCTCCGGGCTCCGGATCGTGCGGCCGCTTCACCAATTGGCCCGCCCCGGCGACAAGATCCGGACCAGCCGAAATATAGAATATTTTGAATACGAATTCGCCAATGCTGTTCCAGCCGGTAAAGGTCACCACGTCGTGCAGCGACAGCAGGCCATCCCCGTCGAGATCGCCATGGACGATATCGAAACCCTCCATGCCCTTCGGAAAGGAAGAGCTGCCCCCTGAACAGGGAAATAGCCTCTGCCGCGGACGTGGCACACGGGGCAGAACAGCATCAAGGCCGGAAATATGCGCATGAAAAGGTCTCCTGAAATCGACTGAATTTCAGGAGACCTGCAGCATGTCAACGCCAGGTCAAACTGGCTCAGCCCAGCCGGGCTGCCGCCAGAACCGCCATGTTGAGGATGTCGTTCACGGTGGAACTCGACGAGCAGATCTGGATCGGCTTCGGCACGCCGGTCAGGATCGGGCCGATGACGGTGGCGCCGGCCATCTGCTGCATCAGCTTGACCGAGATCGAGGCCGAGTGCCGGGCCGGCACGACCAGGATGTTCGCAGGCGCGGTCAGGCGCGAGAAGGGATAATCCTTCATCAGCTCCATGTTCAGCGCCACATCGGCGGTCATCTCGCCTTCATACTCGAAATCGACGCCGATCTCGTCCAGCAGGGCCGGAGCCTGGAGCATCTTCGACGCACGCTCGGAAACCGGATAGCCGAAGGTCGAGAAGCTGACGAAGGCAACGCGCGGCTCGAGGCCGAGGCCGCGGGCAACCTTGGCGCTCTTGATCGCGATATGCGCCAGATCCTCGGCTTCGGGCCATTCATGCACCAGCGTGTCCGAGATCAGCACGACCCGGCCGCGATGCAGCAGAGCGGTCACGCCGACGGCGCCGTCCTTGGCGGAGACGTCGAAGACATTGCCGATCTGGTCGAGCACATGCGCCGATTTCCGGGTCGCGCCGGTCACCAGCGCATCGCCATGGCCATGGGCCAGCATCAGCGCCGAGAAGACATGCCGGTCGCGTGCCGCCATCCGGTGCACGTCGGAATGATCGAAGCCCTTCCGCTGAAGGCGCTTGTAGAGATAGCTCTTGTAGGCATCGAGATGGGTGGTGTTGGCTGCGTTCATCACCCGCAGCTCGCGCACCGCATCGCCGAGGCCCGCCGCCTCCAGCTTCATCTTCACGTCTTCCTCGCGGCCGACGACGATCGCCTTGCCATGGCCGCCGCGCTGATAGGCGACCGCCGCGCGCAGCACGCGCGGGTCGTCGCCCTCGGCAAAGATCATCTGCGCCTGCGCCTTGCGCGAACGCGCGTAAAGACCTTCGATGATCGGCGCCGTCGGGTCCATCCGGCCCTTCAGGCGCTGCTCATAGGCCTCCATGTCGACGATCGGGCGGCGGGCGACGCCGGTATCCATCGCCGCCTTGGCAACGGCCGGCGGGACCACGTGGATCAGCCGCGGGTCGAAGGGGGTCGGGATGATGTAGTCGCGGCCGAAGCTCAGCTTGCGGCCATAGGCGACGGCCACCTCGTCCGGCACGTCCTCGCGCGCCAGCTCGGCCAGGGCGCGGGCGCAGGCGATCTTCATCTCGTCGTTGATCGCGCGGGCATGTACGTCGAGCGCACCGCGGAACAGGTAGGGGAAGCCCAGCACGTTGTTGACCTGGTTCGGATAATCCGACCGGCCGGTGGCAACGATGGCGTCCAGGCGGACTTCGTGCGCCTGTTCCGGGGTGATTTCCGGATCGGGATTCGCCATGGCGAAGATCACCGGGTTGTCAGCCATCGATGCGACCATTGCCGGAGTCACCGCGCCCTTGGCAGAGACGCCGAGGAACACGTCCGCGCCGTTCATCGCTTCTTCGAGCGTGCGCAGGTCGGTGTTGGCGGCATGGGCCGACTTCCACTGGTTCATGCCCTCGGTGCGGCCCTGGTAGATCACGCCCTTGGTGTCGCACATGATGCAGTTGTCGTGCTTGGCGCCCATGGTCTTCAGCAGCTCTAGACAGGCGATGCCGGCGGCGCCCGCACCGTTCAGCACGATGCGGCAATCCTCGATCTTCTTGCCCGACAGGTAGAGCGCGTTGATCAGGCCGGCCGCGCAGATCACCGCGGTGCCGTGCTGGTCATCGTGGAAGACGGGAATGTCCATCGTCTCCTTGAGCGTCTGCTCGATGATGAAGCATTCGGGCGCCTTGATATCCTCGAGGTTGATCCCGCCGAAGGTCGGACCCATCAGCTGGACAGCCTTGATGATCTCGTCGGGGTTCTCGGTGTCGAGCTCGATATCGACCGAGTTCACGTCGGCGAAGCGCTTGAAGAGCACCGCCTTGCCTTCCATCACCGGCTTGGAGGCCAGCGCGCCCAGATTGCCGAGGCCGAGAACCGCGGTGCCGTTCGAGATTACCGCGACCATGTTGCCCTTCGACGTGTAGTCATAGGCGGTCTCGGGATTGGCATGGATTTCCTCGCAGGGCACGGCCACGCCAGGGGAATAGGCCAGCGACAGGTCGCGCTGCGTGCTCATCGGCACCGAGGCCGAGATGTCCAGCTTGCCCGGGGACGGTTCCAGGTGGAAGGCCAGGGCCTCTTCGCGTGTGATCTTGGTCTTCGACATGGCACGGGCCTCCTCTTGTCAAAGGGCGTAATACGGCCTTTGACCGATCCCCTCAACTGCCACAAAGCGCCGGAACGCCCCTGTTTTGGTATGAAAAGCTGAGAGGTGCCGCACCATGGGTTCGGCGGTTGAAATCGCCCGCCGCCGCCGTCATACGTCGGGCTCCACCTGATGAGGCGAGCCCACGCATGTCCGACGTCACCCCGATGATGGCCCAGTTCCTGGAGATCAAGGCCGCCCATCCCGGCGACCTGCTGTTTTACCGCATGGGCGATTTCTACGAGATGTTCTTCGAGGACGCCGTGGCGGCTGCCGAGGCGCTCGACATCGCGCTGACCAAGCGCGGCAAGCACCAGGGCCAGGACATCCCGATGTGCGGCGTGCCGGTCCATGCCGCCGAGGGCTATCTGCATCAGCTGACCCGCAAGGGATTCCGCGTGGCGATCTGCGACCAGCTGGAGGACCCTTCGGAAGCGAAGAAGCGCGGCTACAAGGCAGTGGTGAAGCGCGGCGTGACCCGCGTGGTGACGGCCGGCACGCTGACCGAGGACAGCCTGCTGGAGGCGCGGTCGAACAACTATCTGGCGAGCTATGCCGAGCTGCGCGGCGAGGGCGCGATCGCCTGGTGCGACATCTCCACCGGCACGCTGACCGTCGCACCCTGTCCGCGGCTGACGCTAGGCCCGCAGCTGGCGCGCCTGCTGCCGCGGGAACTGCTTTGCGCCGAGGCCGCCGAAGAGGGGCTGCGCGAGACCGCCCGCGACATGGGGCTGGTGCTGACCCCGTCGGCCTCGGGGGCCAGCTCGGCGCGGGCCAGCTTCGCGCGGCTCTCCTCGAGCCAGCCGGGGGGCAGGACAGGCTCAGCCATGGTGCGCCAGCTCCTGCGAAATCCGCTCCAGATCGGCTTTCAGGTGATTGCGCACCACCGCCCCCGGCGCCACCAGCTCCAGCCCGGCCAGCAGCCCCGGATCCTCGGCGACGTCCAGCGTCACCGGGCGTCCCAGCACCTCCGACAGCCGGCCGCGCAGGTCGTGGCGCTCCTCTTCCGACAGCGCCCGCGCCGCGTTGATCTTGATCGGACCGGAGGTGCACCGGCGGCAGCCATGCCGGCCCCGCCCGTTTGCGCGAGACGGTTGCAAATTGCGCGCCGGACGCCATCATCGACCGGATGGAGGACCTGACCGCGATCCTGCGGCAGCTCGGCTGACACGCGGTGGAGAACATGGCTCTTCGATGCCGATGGCCGCATGGCCGCGCGCTGCGAGGCGGCGCTTGACCTGCACCGGGCGCCGGGCGGCGTCGCTGAATATGCCTCGGACCAAATCTGGCAGGCGGTCGCAGCGGCCGTGTCCGGCGCCATGGCCTCGAGCGGCATTGCGGGAGGCGCACTCCGCCATGCGGGGGAGGCGATGCCCGGCTGTGCCGATGGCCCCGTGGCAGGGGGGCGTGCTGCCAATCCGGGGTGATTCGAGCGGCTGCGGCCCGGTTTCCGGGCGGTTTCCGGCCGCTTGAAGGGCCGGTTCCCGGTCCGGCAGGGCGCTGCCCGGAAGGAGGCGCAGCGGCGCATCGGGCGCTTGCCGTCTTGCCCAAGGGCGGAGTTGCGATGGCCAAGCTGCGCCGCGGCTTTGATTTTCTGCACCTGCGAAAATGTATGCCGTTGTGTCCAGAAAAGCCTGACATGGTTGATAAATGCTTTGCAGGGCAGCCATGCATTATTGGCAGTTGATTCCGGTTTTGCGGGTTTTCTATTCTGCGTTGCAGCATCAGCCGGAACTTCGCGTCCGGCATGTGCCGCCCGCGGCACGCCTCCCGATATCCAGAATGAAGCGAGATAGTACCATGACCCGTTTGTTCCTTGCCGCTGCCCTTGCCCTGTCCGCCGGTGCCGCCGCCGCTGACGAGATCACCCTGGCGAAGCCGCTGGCCGGCGCCGCGCTGCACGAAGGCGGCGTCGACATGTCGGTCTACTGGACCGAGGTCGCCGAGGGCTACGAAGTCGTCGCCACCTACAAGGGCGCCGCAGACAGCGACGCCGCGCGCATCGCCATGGTCCTGAACGACGGCGACCGCGTCTCCTTCGGCCTGCCGGGCACCCGCGGCCTCGTATACAGCTTCGCCCGCCAAGACGGCGCCGTGACCGTGACCGGCACGCGCCAGGGCATCGACCTGGCCGAAGGCTGATCGGCGCGGCGCCTCCGGGCGCTCCGTGCCGAGGCGGTGCGCGCCGTCCCCCAGGGGCGCGCACCGCTGTTTCCGGGGATGCGGGCGGCGGGTGAAAACCTGCCGCTTTTTGCATTTCCGCTTCACTCCGGCGGCACATTTGCTTATATGTCCGCCAACCTCCCCCGAAATCGAGGAATGGCGCCCTGGTCCGGCGCGGCGGCAGACCCCGCCAACGGACCGGGCTTGGCAAGTCCGCCGGGGGACAGACGGAAGGACAAGGACCATGGACAAACCGATTCACGCGAAGGCCACCGCCGTCTGGCTGGTGGAGAACACGACCCTCAGCTTCAAGCAGATCGCCGAATTCTGCGGCTTCCACGAGCTCGAGGTGCAGGGCATTGCCGATGGCGACGTTGCTGGCGGCGTGAAGGGCTTCGACCCGATCGCCAACAACCAGCTGACCGCCGAGGAAATCAAGCGCGGCGAGAACAGCCCGCTCTACAAGCTGAAGCTGAAGTTCAACGCCGCGGCCGTCGGCGAGGACAAGCGCCGCGGCCCGCGCTACACCCCGCTGTCCAAGCGCCAGGACCGCCCGAACGCGATCCTGTGGCTGGTGAAGTTCCACCCGGAACTGGCCGACAGCCAGATCGCCAAGCTCGTCGGCACCACCAAGCCGACCATCCAGTCGATCCGCGAGCGGACCCACTGGAACATCGCCAACATGCAGCCGATCGATCCGGTCGCGCTGGGGCTCTGCAAGCAGTCCGAGCTGGACGCGGCGGTGCACAAGGCGGCGGCGAAGCGCGCGGCGGAAGGCGTGCAGATGACCGACGAGGAACGCCGCAAGCTGCTGTCGACCGAAGCCTCGCTGGGCATGGAGACCGCCGAGCCGCGCCTGCCGTCGAACATGACCGGCCTCGAGACCTTCTCGCTGACCAGCGATCCGCGCGGCGAGGACGAGGAAGAGGACAACATGGACACGCTGGTCGATGCCGACAGCTTCTTCAACCTGCCGTCGGACCAGCCCGACGAGGACGACGAAGACGATTTCCGCTGAGCGGAGCAGGGCCCGGGCAAGTCCCGGGCCTTTTCATATCCGGGTGCGCGCGCTGAGCGCCGCGGCTATGGTGCCGTCGTCGAGATAGTCGAGCTCGCCGCCCACCGGCACGCCCTTGGCCAGCGAGCTGACCTGGACGCGGCCCTCCAGCATGTCGGCGATGTAATGGGCGGTGGTCTGGCCGTCGACGGTGGCGCCGAGCGCCAGGATCACCTCGGTGACCTCCTCGGCGACGATCCGGTCGGCCAGCCGCGGCAGGCCCAGATCCTCGGGTCCGACGTCATCGAGCGCCGACAGCGTGCCGCCGAGCACATGGTAGCGGCCGCGGAACACGCCCGAGCGCTCCATCGCCCAGAGATCGGCGACATCCTCCACGATGCAGAGCTGTCCGGTGGCGCGGCGCTCGTCCTGGCAGATCGGGCAGAGGTCCTCGGTGGCGACATTGCCGCAATTGAGGCATTCGCGCGCCGTGGCGGCGACCTCGGACATCATGTCGGCGAGCGGCATCAGCAGCAGCGAGCGCTTGGCGATCAGGTGCAGCACGGCGCGGCGGGCCGAGCGCGGGCCCAGCCCCGGCAGCTTGGCCATGAGCTCGATCAGCGCGTCGATGGAGGCGGGCGGTTTCGTGGACATGCCAAGGGGCAAAGCACGGCCAGCCGGGGCTGGCAAGGGGCAGGGCGCAGGACGCGCCCCGCCGTGGGCGGTCAGCTATAGGCGACGACCAGCAGGATGACGCCGAGGATCACCCGGTAGATGACGTAGGGCGTGAAGCTGACCGATTTCAGCAGCCGGAACATCAGCGCCAGCGCGGCGAGCGCCGAGAGCAAGGCGAGGCCCGCGGCAATGGCGGCATCGGGCAGCTGGTCGGCATGGCCTTCGGAGATGACGTCGATGATCAGCAGCCCGCCGGCCATGGCGATGGTCGGGATCGACATCAGCATCGACAGCTTGGCGCCGCCCGAGCGCTGGTAGCCGAGCTGCCGCGCCGCAGTGATGGTGATGCCCGAGCGCGAGGTGCCGGGGATCAGCGCGACCGCCTGCCAGAGCCCCATGATGACGGCATCCTTCAGCGACCAGTCTGCATCGGTCTTGGTCTCGGCGCCCTTCTGGTCGGCCCAGTAGAGCACGATGCCGAAGATCAGCATGGTCCAGCCGATCACCGCGGTGGAGCGCATCGCGTCCGACAGGCCGGTGACCTTGAGGATCAGCCCGGCGATCACCACCGGGATGGTGGCGATGATCAGCAGCCAGGCGAGCTTGGCGCCTTCGGTGTCGATCTTGCCGCGCGCCAGGCGCCCGAGCCCGAACAGCGCGGATTTCACGTCTGCCCAGAAATAGATCACCACGGCGAAAAGCGTGCCGACATGGACCGCGACATCGATCAGCAGGCCCTGATCGGCCATGCCGGTCAGGTTCGGCAGTAGAATCAGGTGCCCGGAAGATGAGATGGGAAGGAACTCGGTGATCCCCTGGATGACCGCGACGAGGAAGAGATGGAACAGAGTCATGTGTTCAGACCTGGTATTTGAAAGAGCGACAAGGGTCTTGGGAGGTTCTCAAATACCACTATGTCAGCCGAACTGTCCTATTTTTGGCGTCTCGGGCAGATTCCGCGGTGATGCGGCGATATATTTTTGCACTTAGGTCACCGTTACTGACTTTTCTTTTGCCGTCCTTTCTGGTTAGGAACGGCGCGAACACTTCTTGGACGACACAAGCAAGGATATGGCCTCATGGCGGACCAGCGAATGCTCCAGTTTGTATCCGTACCACGGGACATGCCGGAGAAACGTGCGCCCAATCTACGCAAGCAGGATTTCAACGAAATCTATGCTGAATACGCGCGTGCGAAGGCAGAGGAACAGGCAGGGCGCTGCAGCCAGTGCGGCGTGCCCTATTGCCAGTCGCATTGCCCGCTGCACAACAACATCCCCGACTGGCTGCGCCTGACCGCGACCGACCGGCTTCAGGAAGCCTACGAGGTCAGCCAGGCCACCAACACCTTCCCCGAGATCTGCGGCCGCATCTGCCCGCAGGACCGCCTGTGCGAAGGCAACTGCGTCATCGAGCAGTCGGGCCACGGCACCGTCACCATCGGCTCGGTGGAGAAGTACATCACCGACACCGCCTGGGAAGAGGGCTGGGTCAAGTCGATCGCCCCGTCCCGGGAACGCACCGAGAAGGTTGCGGTCATCGGCGCGGGCCCGGGCGGCCTGGCGGCTGCCGACGCGCTGCGCCGCAAGGGCATCCAGGTCACGGTCTATGACCGCTACGACCGCGCGGGCGGCCTCCTGATGTACGGCATTCCCGGCTTCAAGCTGGAGAAGCAGATCGTCCAGCGCCGGATCGACCAGCTGGTCGAGGGCGGCGTCAAGCTGGTGCTGAACTGCAATGTCGGCGAGGACATCACCTTCGAGCAGCTCCGCCAGGAGCATGACGCGATCCTGATCGCCACCGGCGTCTACAAGTCGCGCGACCTGAGGGGGCCGGGCGCCGGCGCCGAGGGCATCGTGCGCGCCATTGACTACCTGACCGCCTCCAACAAGGTCAGCCTCGGCGACACCGTGGCCGAGTACGAGTCGGGCGAGCTGAACGCCAAGGACAAGAAGGTCGTCGTGATCGGCGGCGGCGACACCGCGATGGATTGCGTCCGCACCGCGATCCGCCAGGGCGCGACCTCGGTCAAATGCCTCTACCGCCGCGACAAGGCCAACATGCCCGGCTCGCAGCGCGAGACCCAGAACGCGGAAGAGGAAGGCGTCGAATTCGTCTGGCTTTCCGCGCCGAAGGGCTTCGCCGACCAGGACGGCAAGGTCTCGGGCGTGATGGTGCAGAAGATGCGCCTCGGCCAGCCCGACGCCTCCGGACGCCAGACCCCTGAGGTGATCGAGGGCGCGGATTACGTCGAGGATGCGGACCTGGTGGTCAAGGCGCTCGGCTTCGAACCCGAGGACCTGCCGGGCCTCTGGGGGCAGCCGGAGCTGGAAGTGACCCGCTGGGGCACCATCAAGGCCGATTTCCGCAGCCACGAGACCAGCCTGCCCGGCGTCTACGCGGTGGGCGACATCGTCCGCGGCGCCTCTCTGGTGGTCTGGGCAATCCGCGACGGGCGCGAAGCGGCGGACTCGATCCTCGCCAAGCTTGACGAAGCGGCTGCTGCCTCGGTCGCTGCCGAGTAACCGCGCCGCTGCGGCGCAACTGCCTAATTGATGATCTGCGCCGCATCTTTTCCGGCGCAGATCGGGCCAGCCGGACCGTCTGCGGGACCTGACTGGCGCGTGCATGGCATCCTGTGACGGGACCGCCCTGGCGCGAATCGTCAACGGGACTGCATCCCCGGCTCTTCCGGGGGCAGGGGCAACGGCGCAAGAGGCTGCCATGAGCGAAGAGACCCTGGAAGGCCGGTGCATGTGCGGGGCGGTCAAGCTGACCGTCCGGCCGAAGGCACCCGAACTGCATGCCTGCCATTGCAGCAGCTGCCGCCGCTGGACCGGCTCGGCCTTCGTCGAATTCGACGTGGCGCCGCAGGATCTGGCGGTCGAGGGCCCGGTGAAGAGCCGCGTGTCCTCGAACTGGGCGGAACGCGCCTGGTGCGACGACTGCGGCTCGGTCCTGTGGTACCACCTGACGGTGCCGGGCCAGGAATACTACGCGGTCAGCGCGGGGCTGTTCCCGAATTCCGGGGGCTTCGAGCTGACCAAGGAAATCTACATCGACCGCAAGCCCGACGGCTACCGTTTCGCGGGCAAGCGCAAGACACTGACGAAACATGAAGTTGAGGCGTTGTTCGCCTCCTCTGCAGAAGGGGAACCGCAATGACGAAATACGATGACGCCTGGGTGGCCGAAGAGGAAGCCAAGCGCGCCTTCATGGCCGAGCAGGGCATGTACCGGACCGAGGACGAGCATTCGTCCTGCGGCGTCGGCCTCGTCGTCTCGATCGACGGCAAGAAGAGCCGCAAGGTGGTCGAATCCGGCATCAAGGCGCTGAAGGCGATCTGGCACCGCGGCGCGGTCGATGCCGACGGCAAGACCGGCGACGGCGCGGGCATCCACATCCAGATCCCGGTTCCCTTCTTCTACGACCAGATCCGCCGCACCGGCCACGAGCCCGACACCTCCAAGCTGATCGCCGTCGGCCAGGTCTTCCTGCCGCGGACCGATTTCGGCGCGCAGGAGACCTGCCGGACGATCGTCGAGACCGAAGTCCTGCGGATGGGCTACTACATCTACGGCTGGCGCCACGTGCCGGTGGACATCTCCGTCCTCGGCGACAAGGCCAACGCGACCCGTCCGGAAATCGAGCAGATCATCATCTCGAACTCCAAGGGCGTCGACGAGGAAACCTTCGAGCGCGAGCTCTATGTCATCCGCCGCCGGATCGAGAAGGCGGCTGCCGCAGCGCATGTCAACGGGCTGTACCTCTGTTCGCTGTCGTGCCGCTCGATCATCTACAAGGGCATGATGCTGGCCGAGCAGGTCGCGGAATTCTATCCGGACCTGAAGGACAAGCGCTTCGAATCCGCCTTCGCGATCTACCACCAGCGCTATTCCACCAACACCTTCCCGCAGTGGTGGCTGGCGCAGCCGTTCCGCATGCTCGCCCATAACGGCGAGATCAACACGCTGAAGGGCAACACCAACTGGATGAAGTCGCACGAGATCCGCATGGCCTCCTCGGCCTTCGGCGAGCTCGCCGAGGACATCAAGCCGATCATCCCGGCCGCATCTTCGGACTCCGCCGCGCTCGACTCCGTGTTCGAGGTGCTGGTCCGCGCCGGCCGCTCGGCGCCCATGGCCAAGACCATGCTGGTCCCGGAAAGCTGGTCGCAGCAGGCGATCGAGCTGCCGGAAGCCTGGCGCGACATGTACAGCTACTGCAACTCGGTGATGGAGCCCTGGGATGGCCCGGCGGCGCTTGCCATGACCGACGGCCGCTGGGTCTGCGGCGGTCTCGACCGCAACGGCCTGCGCCCGATGCGCTATGTCGTGACCGGCGACGGCCTGCTGATCGCGGGCTCCGAGGTGGGCATGGTGCCGACCGACGAGTCCTCGGTTCAGGAGAAGGGCGCGCTCGGCCCGGGCCAGATGATCGCCGTCGACATGAAGGACGGCATCCTCTACCACGACGTGACCATCAAGGACATGCTGGCAGCGGCGCAGCCCTTCGGCGAATGGGTCGGCAAGATCAACAATCTCGAAGAGACCATGGTCGGCCTCCCCGAGGTTGCGGGCTTCGCGGGCGCGGAACTGCGCAAGCGCCAGATCGCGGCCGGCTACACGATGGAAGAGCTGGAGCAGATCCTCGCGCCGATGGCCGAGGACGGCAAGGAAGCGCTGGCCTCGATGGGCGACGACACGCCGTCGGCGGTCCTGTCGACCAAGTACCGCCCGCTGAGCCATTTCTTCCGCCAGAACTTCTCGCAGGTCACCAACCCGCCGATCGACTCCCTGCGCGAATACCGCGTGATGAGCCTGAAGACGCGCTTCGGCAACCTGAAGAACGTGCTCGACGAGGACAGCTCGCAGACCGAGATCATCACGCTCGACACGCCCTTCGTCGGCAATGCGCAGATGAAGGAGCTGGAGAAGCACTTCAACGCGCCGATGGTCGAGATCGACTGCACCTTCGGCGTCGATGACGGCCCCGAGGCGCTGCGCGATGGGCTGCAGCGGATCCGCGACGAGGCGGAGGAAGCCGTGCGCTCGGGGGCGGGCCACATCATCCTGACCGACCACCTGCAGAGCGAAACCCGCGTTGCTATGCCGATGATCCTGGCGACTTCGGCCGTGCACAGCTGGCTGACGCGCGAGGGGCTGCGGACCTTCTGCTCGCTCTGCGTCCGGTCTGCGGAATGCATCGATCCGCATTACTTCGCGGTGCTGATCGGCTCGGGCGCGACCATCGTGAACCCGTACCTGGCCGAGGACTCCCTGGCGGACCGGATCGAGCGCGGCCTGCTCGACATGACCCTGTCCGAGGCGATGCTGAACTATCGCCACGCGATCGACCAGGGCCTGCTGAAGATCATGGCGAAGATGGGCATCTCGGTCATCTCCTCCTATCGCGGCGGCCTGAACTTCGAGGCGGTGGGCCTCAGCCGCGCCATGGTGAACGAGTACTTCCCGGGGATGCCCTCGCGGATTTCCGGCATCGGCGTGCACGGCATCCAGCACAAGCTGGAAGCGGTCCATGAAAAGGGCTGGGGTCCCGAGACCAACGTCCTGCCGGTCGGCGGCTTCTACAAGGCGCGCAAATCGGGCGAGACCCATGCCTGGGAAGCGACCTCGATGCACATGCTGCAGGCGGCCTGCAACGGTGCCTCCTACGAGATGTGGAAGCGCTACTCGGCCAAGATGCGGGCGAACCCGCCGATCCACCTGCGGGATCTGCTGGACATCAAGCCGCTGGGCAAGCCGGTGCCGATCGAAGAGGTGGAATCCATCACCTCGATCCGCAAGCGCTTCGTCACGCCGGGCATGTCGCTGGGGGCGCTGAGCCCCGAGGCGCACAAGACGCTGAACGTCGCGATGAACCGGATCGGCGCGAAATCCGACTCCGGGGAGGGCGGCGAGGATCCGGCACACTTCATGCCGGAACCGAACGGCGACAACCCGTCGGCGAAGATCAAGCAGGTGGCATCGGGCCGCTTCGGCGTCACCGCCGAGTACCTGAACCAGTGCGAGGAACTCGAGATCAAGGTGGCCCAGGGCGCGAAGCCCGGCGAGGGCGGCCAGCTTCCGGGCATGAAGGTCACCGACCTGATCGCGCGGCTGCGCCACTCCACCAAGGGCGTCACGCTGATCTCGCCGCCGCCGCACCATGACATCTACTCGATCGAGGATCTGGCGCAGCTGATCTACGACCTGAAGCAGATCAACCCGCGCTGCAAGGTGACGGTGAAGCTGGTCGCCTCCTCGGGCGTCGGCACGATCGCGGCGGGCGTGGCCAAGGCGAAGGCCGACATCATCCTGATCTCGGGCCACAATGGCGGCACCGGGGCGTCTCCGGCGACCTCCATCAAGTATGCAGGTCTCCCGTGGGAGATGGGCCTCACCGAGGCGCATCAGGTCCTGTCGATGAACAACCTGCGCCGCACGGTCACGCTGCGCACCGATGGCGGCCTGCGCACCGGCCGCGACATCGTCATCGCCGCGCTGATGGGCGCCGAGGAATACGGCATCGGCACCGCGGCGCTGATCGCGATGGGCTGCATCATGGTCCGCCAGTGCCAGTCCAACACCTGCCCGGTCGGGGTCTGCACCCAGCGGGACGACCTGCGCGCCAAGTTCACCGGCAATGCCGACAAGGTGGTCAACCTGATCACCTTCTATGCCGAGGAAGTCCGCGAGATCCTCGCATCGATGGGCGCCCGCTCCATCGACGAGATCATCGGCCGCGCCGACCTGCTGAGCCAGGTCAGCCGGGGCTCCGCGCATCTGGACGATCTCGACCTGAACCCGCTTCTGCTGACCGTGGACGGGATGAAGGGCGCCAAGTACGACCGCCAGAAGCCGCGCAACGTGGTGCCGGACACTCTCGATGCCGAGATCGAGCGCGATGCCGAGCGGTTCTTCCGCGAAGGCGAGAAGATGCAGCTGAGCTACGCGGTGCAGAACACGCTGCGGACCATCGGCACGCGGACCTCGTCGCTGATCGTGCAGAAATTCGGCATGCGCAACGCGCTGCAGTCGGATCACCTGACGGTCAAGCTGAAGGGTTCGGCCGGCCAGTCGCTCGGCGCTTTCGCGGCTCCGGGGCTCAAGCTGGAAGTCGCGGGCGATGCCAACGACTATGTCGGCAAGGGCCTGTCGGGCGGCACGGTCGTGGTTCACCCGCCGATGGAGAGCCCGCTCTCCGCGGCCGAGAACACGATCATCGGCAACACCGTGCTCTACGGTGCGACCGACGGCTTCCTGTTCGCGGCAGGCCGCGCGGGCGAGCGTTTCGCGGTGCGGAACTCGGGCGCCAAGGTGGTGATCGAGGGCTGCGGCTCGAACGGCTGCGAATACATGACCGGCGGCGTCGCCGTCATCCTCGGCTCGATCGGCCCGAACTTCGGTGCGGGCATGACCGGCGGCATGGCCTATCTCTATGACGCGGACGGCAAGGCCGAAGCGCTGATGAACATGGAGACCCTGGTCACCTGCAAGGTCACGATGGAGCACTGGGAAGCGCAGCTGAAGGGCCTGATCGAGATGCACTACGCGGAGACCAAGAGCCGCCGTGCCGCCGAGATCCTGCAGCATTGGGACCTGGAGAAGGACAAGTTCGTCCAGGTCTGCCCGAAGGAGATGCTGATCCATCTTCCGGTGCCGCTGAGCGCGGAAGAGAAGGCGATCCCGGCCGAGTGAGCCGGGACACCCCTAAGAGACAGGAACAGCCGCCCCCGGGGCGGCTTTTTCCGTTGCAGGATAGGCGGCGATCGAGGGCAGGGGGGACTGCGGTGCAAGGGGCGGGAGGGCATCGCGGCGGCCGCGCCTGCCGGTGCGCCGGGTCCCGGTTCCCGGTCCGGCGCGGGGAGGGCGCGCGGGCAGCCTCAGGTCTGGAAGATCTGCTGGGCCTTCTGGCGCGAGCCCACATGTTGCCGCTCGTTCAGGACAGCATCCACGCGCAGGGCGTTCGTGCCGAGCTGGACAGCGATTTCCTGCTGTCCCTGGCCCCGCCAATGCAGGATCCAGGCGTCGACCGCCTGGTCGAACGTCATGAAAAATGCCGCGGCATGGTCGCCGGAGGGGCTTACCGCGGAGACCGGTGCGATATACATGGTCGCCTACTCCTCAGGGTCGGGCACGGAATGCGCCGTCTTGGACAAATCTTCAGCGCTGAATTATTAAAGAATGCCTTCGGGGCGCCGTCCAGTTTGTCTTTCGTTCAAATTCGTTAGAGCTTTACTGACTTCATCCCCGGTTAACCGTGATCGCCGCGTCAGCCTGCGCCTTGACCGCTGCGGAGCGGCATGGTTTCTCGCTGTCATGGGGCGCAAGGCAGCAAAGAAGACGGCGAAGAAGGCGCCGCCGCGGAAGCTCCGCTTTCCGGTGAAGCGGTGGCTGTTCAGAGGGGCATTGGGCCTTCTGGCGGCGGTTGCGCTGATGATCGGCGCCTATGCCGTGCTGCCGGTCCCGATCACGCCCTACCAGGTCTCCGAGGCCCGGCGCCTGCATGGAATCGAGAAGGAATGGGTTCCCGTTCAATACATTAGCCCGGTCATGCTGCGCTCGGCCGTGGCGGCGGAGGACGCGAATTACTGCGAGCACTGGGGTTTCGACATTGCCGCGCTGCGCACGGCCATCGCCGGCGGCGCGCAGCGCGGCGGCTCGACGATTTCGCAGCAGACGGTCAAGAACGTGTTTCTCTGGCAGGGCCGCAGCTGGCCGCGCAAGGCGCTGGAGGCGCTGCTGACGCCGGCGGTGGAGCTGGTCTGGTCCAAGCGGCGACTTCTTGAAATTTACCTTAACGTCATCGAATTCGGTGACGGAATCTTTGGCATCCAGGCGGCGTCGCGGCATTATTTCGGTCTGGACGCTGCGGATCTGAGCGCGGTTCAGGCGGCGCGGCTGGCAGCGATTCTGCCGGATCCGAAGGACCGTTCGGCCGATGCGCCGAGCTCTTTCGTGCGCCGCCGCGCCGCCCAGATCCTGGACGGCGCCGAGACCATCCGCCGGGACGGGCGGGCGGATTGCTTTGCGGGCTGAGGCGCCCGGGAACTTTTATTGACGCAAGGTCATGCGTGCCGGGGCGGCTGGTCAGCCGCTACGGTTCCGCGGCCGGGCGTGCTTTTTTTGACGCGACCGGCACAGTCATGCGGCGGGGGATCGATGGACGCAGTGGCGATTGAGAACGGCATGTCCGGTGCGATGGACAATATCGAGGGCACGGTGCTGACCGGCTGGGTCTCCGGCTTGCCGCCCGCCCGGGTCGGGCTCTGGCGCGACGGCAGCCGAATCGCCGCGGCCGAGCCCTGGGACCGCCCCTTTCCCGCGCACATGAAGGACAGATGCGCGGGCTTCCGGCTCGCCCTGCCCGAAGGACTGGCGCCGTCCGAGCTGTTCTCCGGCGGGGCCGAACTGCGCATGGAGGCCGAGGGCGGGCATGTCCGGCTGCCGATCTGGGCGCCGGTCGCGCTGACCACGCTGGTACGCGATCTCGGCCAGGAGGAACTGGACATCGCGCTTGGCCGTCTCGGCCCGGACCAGAGGGCCAAGCTGGGCCTGGGCGCGGCCCTGCCCGAAGAGCTGACCGGCGGCATTCCCCGCTGCGGGACGGTGTCGCCGGACCAGGCGGCGCGGGTCGGGCGGGACAGCATGCTGCTGCTGCATGCCGGCAGCAACGGGCTGGACAAGCTCTATGCGGACGGTCGCGGGAACATCCCCGAGGCGGCCGCCTGGGGCGAACTGGCCGCCGCGCGCCGGGCGAAGGCGCGCGCGCTCGGGGTGACTTACCTCCAGGCGCTGATGCCCGAGAAGAATTCCCTTGCGTCGGCCTTCGATCCGCACCGCCAGGCCGTGCCGAGCCAGATCTACCGCCAGGCGGCGCGCAGCATGGCGGCGAAGGAGCCGGGCTATGTCTTCGTCGACTGGTACAACGGCTTCCGCGGGTCGATGTCGCCGGACGCGATCTTCCGGCGCAAGGACACCCATCTGACCACCTTCGGCGCGCATGCCGCCATGGCGCGGCTCTACCGGCTGCTCGCCGCGGCACCGCTGCCGCTGCGGGTTTCGGGGCTGCTGCAGGCGGTGCAGCTCGAGTCCGACCTGGGCGGCCGGTTCGCGGAACAGGCGGAGGAAACCGTCTATCTCGCCGAGGCGCTGGCGCGGATGGACGGGCAGGGCCCGGTGCCCGCGCCCGAGCTGGCCGACAGCTACGTGCCGCCCAAGGGCTACATGGAGACGATGATGCATTGGCGCTGCGCGGCTGCACCGGATCCGCGCCGGGTGCTGGTCTTCGGCAATTCCTTCTTCGCCACCGGCGAGAATTCCACGCAGCTCTCGTTCTGGATCTCGCGGCTATTTGCCGAGACCAAGTTCGTCTGGAGCCCGGCCTTCGACTGGGATCTGGTGCGCGACTTCGCCCCGGACATCGTCATCGGCCAGACGATCGAGCGGTTCCTGATGGAAGTTCCGGCAAGCTGACCGGCCGGCGGCCGCCCGGCGCGGCCAATCCGGCGGCGGGCCATGGACATCTCCCGGACGGCGCGGCTAGAGAGGAGCGCAGGCAAACCGAGGCGCATCTTCCATGATCAAGCTCTACCATGTTCCCCTGTCTCCCTTCTGCCGGAAGGTCCGGCTGGTTCTCGCGGAGAAGCGGCTCGAGGTCGATCTGGTGGAGGAGCGCTACTGGGAGCGCGACCCCGACTTCCTGCGCCGCAACCCCTCGGGCAAGGTGCCGGTGATCCGCATCGACGGCATGACGATGGGCGAAAGCTCGGCGATCTGCGAATATCTCGAGGAGACCTATCCGACCCCGGCGCTGATGCCGCAGGACGCCAAGGAGCGCGCCGAAGTGCGCCGCCTGGTCGGCTGGTTCGACGACACGTTCTTCCGCCAGGTGACCGTCAACGTGCTCTACGAGCGGGTGAACAAGAAGATCACCAAATCGGGCTATCCCGACAGCCGCGCGGTCAAGCAGGGCCTGACCGCGATCAAGTTCCATCTCGACTACATGACCCAGCTCCTCGACCAGCGCCGCTGGCTGGCGGGCGACGTGATGACCATGGCCGATTTCGCCGCCGCGGCGCATCTGAGCTGCCTGGACTACACGTCGGACGTGGACTGGCACCGCAGCGCGGCGGTCAAGGACTGGTATGCCAAGATCAAGAGCCGCCCGGCCTTCCGCGGCCTGCTGGCGGACCAGGTGGCGGGCTTCATCCCGCCCGCGCATTACGCCGACCTGGATTTCTGAGCCAGGCTGACCCGGGCGGCGGCGGGCCGCCCGGCCGGAGGACCCGATGGACCGAGCCGCGCTGAAGGAGAGGCTCCGCGCCGAGGCGGAGGAGGCGGGCTTCGCCGCGATGGGCATCTGCCGTCCCGATGCCGTGCCCGGACTGCCGGAGCGGCTGGCTGTATTCCTGGAGGATGGCCGCCACGGCCAGATGGGCTGGATGGCCGAGCGCACCCAGTGGCGTGCCGATCCTGCGGCGCTCTGGCCGGACTGCCGCTCGGTGGTGATGCTGGCCGAAAGCTACGCGCCGCGCCATGATCCGCTGGCGGTGCTGGACCGGCCGGACCGCGGCGGCATCAGCGTCTATGCCCATGGCAAGGATTACCACGATCTGGTCAAGAAGCGGCTGAAGCGGGTCGGGCGCTGGCTGATCGCGCAGGCGCCGGGCAGTGAGATCAAGGTTTTCGTCGATACGGCCCCGGTGATGGAGAAGCCGCTGGCCGCCGCCGCCGGGCTCGGCTGGCAGGGCAAGCACACCAACCTGTTGGGCCGCGGCATCGGCAACTGGGTGTTCCTCGGCGCGATCTTCACCACGCTGGAGCTGCCGGTCGACGAACCGGGACAGGAGCGCTGCGGCTCCTGCCGCCGTTGCCTCGATGCCTGCCCGACAGGGGCGTTTCCGGCGCCGTTCCAGCTCGACGCCCGCCGCTGCGTCTCCTACCTGACGATCGAGCACAAGGGGCCGGTCGACCCGGCGCTGCGCGAGGGCCTCGGCAACCGGATCTATGGCTGCGACGACTGCCTCGCGGTCTGCCCCTGGAACAAGTTCGCCGCCGAGGCGCGCGAAATGCGTTATTTCGCGGCCAATCCCGAGCCGCCGGAACTCGCCGAGCTGGCCTATCTCGACGACGCGGCTTTCCGCGCGCGCTTTGCCGGATCGGCGGTCAAGCGGATCGGCGTGGCGCGCTTCCTGCGCAACGTGGCCTATGCGATCGGCAATTCCGGGCTTGCCGCGCTGCGTCCGGCGGCGCTGCATCTCGCGGATCACCCGGACCCGGACGTGGCGGAGGCGGCCGCCTGGGCACTGGCGCGGCTGCCGCAGTAGCGCGGGCAGGGTTTTACCGTTTCGAAGGACAAGCGGTGGCAGGCTGCGCGCGGGGACGCGTGCGAGTCCCGAAATTCTGCGACCGGGATTTGCCACGATGGACATTCATGCCGAAAACAAGGCCGCCCTCGCGCGGTTCCGTGCGGCGCTCTACGATTTCGACAAGAGCCGGGCGCGCGAGGTTGCGGCGGAACTTTTCGCTCCGGGCGCGCCGGTGCACCTGTCGCATCCGTTCAACAAGCTCAGTGGCCAGAGCGCGATGCTCGAGGCCGCGATCCTGCCGCTGGCGCAATGCTTCCCCGATCTGGAACGGCGCGACTTCATCGTCATTGCCGGGGAAAGCGAAGCGGGCCAGTGCTGGGTCGGCTGTTCCGGCTACTATCTGGGCACCTTCCGGCGACCCTGGATGTCGATCCCGGCCTCCGGAAAGGTCGCGACGGTGCGCTTCCACGAATTCTACCGCTTCAAGGAGGGCCGGGTGGTCGAGGTGCAGGCGCTGTGGGACATCGTCGACCTGATGAAGCAGGCAAATTGCTGGCCGCTGGTGCCGTCGCTGGCGCGCGAATGGACCGTGCCGCCGCCTGCAACGCTGGACGGGCTCTGTCCGTCCGGCGACGGGGCGCAATCGGCAGCCTTGGTCGCGGACATGCTGCGCCAGCTCGAGAATGTCGATGCCGGCGGCGGCCCGCCGGTGCAGCAGGAGGCCTATTGGCACCCACGCTGCAATTGGTACGGGCCCGCGGGGATCGGCACGACGCGCAATCTCGACGGGCTCAGGCGCGGCCATCAGCGGCCCTTCCTGAATGCGATGCCCGACCGCGAGAAGAACCTGAAGACCGCCCATGTCTTCGGCGACGGCAACTATGTCGGTTATACCGGCTGGCCGGGCTGGAAGATGACGCTCAGCCGCGACGGGTGGCTCGGCATCCCGCCGATGGAGAAGCCGCTGACCATGCGGTCAATGGATTTCTGGCGGGTGGAGAACGGGCTGATCCGCGAAGCCTGGACGCTGGTCGACCTGCTTGACGTCTATAACCAGCTCGGGGTCGACGTTCTGGGGCGGATGCTGGAACTGACCGGGCAGAAGGAATGGCTGTGAGGGTTGGGCGGGACCGGGCAGCCGGATTGTTTGGAGGGACGCCGCGGCTGGCCACCGGGCCGCAGGCCTCCGGGGAGAGCAGGATGCTTCGCAGCGCAGACCGTCTGGAAGACGTGCCGGACCTGATCCGGGCAGCCACCGAGGAAATCTGGGACCGGCGCGGGCGCAGCGGCGCGGTGCGCGACTTCTACCATGGCGAGGTGGTCCGCAAGAGCCCGCTGGGGCTTGCCGTCGGCGACGCAGCCGCGCAGCGCGAGGTGATGGCCACGGCCAGCGAGTTCCCCGACCGCGAAATCCTGACCGAGGACGTGATCTGCCGCGGGCTGGGCGGGCAGGGCATCCTCGCCAGCCAGCGCATGGTGTCGCGCGCGACCCATTCGGGCAGCGGCCTGTTCGGCGCGGCCAGCGGCCGCTCGCTGGCCTGGCGCAGCATGGCGGACCGCCGTGTGGTCGAGGGCCGCATCGCCGAGGAATGGGTGGTCACCGATACCGGCGGCATCCTGCGCCAGCTCGGCCAGTCGCCGCAGGCCTGGATGCAGGCAATCCTCGACGAAGGGCCGGTCGAGAGGCCGCTCGATCCGGAAACCGATCCCGCCGACCCGGCGCAGCAGCCCGATCCGCGCGACGAAGCCGGGGCGCGGCTGGCCGATCTGGTCGAACGGCTGATGGGGGCGGATTTCGCGGCGGTGGAGCAGTGCTATGACCCGGGCTGCGCGCTTTCCTATCCGGGCGGGACGGAGGGGCATGGCCCGCAGGATGCCGACCGGTTCTGGCTCCCGCTGCGGGCCGCTTTCCCCGATGCCGTGCTGACCGTCCATCACGCCGCGGGCCGCTGCGATCCGCAGATGCCGCCGCGCGCGACCTTGCGCTGGTCGCTCTGGGGAGGACATTCCGGCTGGGGCAGCTTCGGGGCGCCGAGCCAGGCGATGGTCCACGTGATGGGGATCACCCATGCCGAGTTCGGGCCGAGGGGCCTCCGCCGGGAATGGACTCTCTTCGACGAGACCGCCATATGGGCGCAGATCCTCGCACAGAGGGGCTGACAGGGAGATTTCCGATGCGCCTGGTCCTGAGGGGGCTGATCCTCGTGCTCGCCGCGTCCTGGGGCTGGCTGGCCTGGAGCGGCAACGGGGTCCTGGTCTGGCAGCAGCGGGCAGAAGACCAGCTCATCTGCAGCTATGCGACGGCGCTCGATCTGGTCGAGGTCTCCTATTTCCGGCAGCCCGACGGCCCCCTGGGCCGCGACCGCTGTCCGCTTCGCCTGCCGCTTGCCGGAGTGGGGCTCTCCGGCAGCTAGGTTTGGCGCGGCCTGCTCGGGCCGGGGGCAAAGGGGCTCCAGTTTCCGGCGAAACGTTTGAATATGGTGCGCTTCGGGGGGATCTCTTTGTTGTGCCGGTTGGGGCACTGCAAGATTTCTCGAAGACCGTTTGCCGCGTTGCTTTCCGGGCGCCGAATCCGTCGTGGCGCCCCCGTCACGGTCGAAACTGCGCGCCGTTCCGCAATTGGCTGGTGCGCCCGGCTGCCATCCGTCCCGGTGGCAATGGCGGCCGGAACTGGCGCCGTGACTTTCCGCACGGCGTTGCTGCCGGGGCAGGCCCGGGGAGGTTATGCAGCCCCGGTCCCGGTGCAAGGCCGCACTGGAGGCCATCATGGGCCGGGCATCTCCCGGAATTCGGCACAGTCGAAGGCGAAGGACGAGCGGCCATCGCTGTTGGTTCCGTTTGGACCTGCCGTGTGTTCGAAATCTTCTGCGACTTGACCAGCGGGTGCAGTTGAGTGCTCGACATGGCATTTCCGGGCGTGATCCGACGCTGGGCATGCGGGGAGCAGCGCTCGATTGGGGAGAGTTGCCCATTGAGGCGCCGTTGGTCCGAGCCCAATTGGAGACCCGGCGGACCGGGCTGTCCCGGATCGGCATCGTGGCAGAACTCATCTGTCGTGGAAATTCATGTCGTGAATCCCATGGGGTAAGTCCCCATCATGGCGAAGTCCGAACCTGTCCGCTACCGTACGGCGAACTGGAAATCCTGCAGTGAGCCGTTGTTGCGCCATTGGTCCGAGCGAAAGGGCGAACGTGTTCGAGCGGCACGGCTCACCGCTCGCCTGGCAAGATAGGGGCATGGCCTGGCTCGCCCCCAAGGCAGGCACGTCCGGACGTCCGCGGGTCTTCTCCGACGCGGCGATCCAGTGTTGGTACATTCTATCCTGGCTTGCGACATCTCCACTATTCTTCGTGAAAACAGGAGATTGCCCGATGGCACATGTCGAGCTCGACCTCAGGGAACGGCGGATCATCCAGAAGCTTTCCGACCAAGGCGTGCGCGTGGCCGAGATCGCAGAGCAAGTCAGCGGCCACCGTTCCACGATCTGCCGGGACCTCGAAGTGAGGCGGTCCCCGAAATCCGGACACGCTGCCAAGCTTGCCGCCAATGGCGCCCGGGCTGCGCGCGCTGCGCCACGGCACCACGCTGGCGCTGGCGAACAAGGAAAGCCTGGTCTGCGCCGGGCCGCTGCTGATGGAGACCGCGCGCCGCCACGGCGCCACGATCCTGCCGGTCGACAGCGAGCATTCCGCCGTCTTCCAGGCGCTGCAGGCCGAGGATCTGTCCTCGGTCGAGCGCCGGGTGGGTCGCGAAGAGGTTGTCCATCTTGCCGCCATGCAGCGGGTTGATGATGAACATGTGCGCGGTCGCCGGATTGCGCTCGGCCGCCATGTTGTCGATCCGCGGCGCCGTGCGCTGCAGCCCTTCCAGCGCCGAGGCCAGCCATTCGGGATTGCCGCAGATCTCGGCACCGATCCGGTCGGCCTCGTATTCGCGCGAGCGCGAGATCGCCATCTGCACCAGCGAGGCGGCCAGCGGCGCCAGGATCATCAGCGCGATAGTGCCGACGATCCCCACCCGCTCGCGGCTGCCGCCGAAGAACAGCGCGAAATTCGCCAGCATGGAGATCGCGCCTGCGAAGGTCGCGGTCACCGTCATGATGGCGGTGTCATGGTTTCGGATATGCGCGAGCTCATGCGCGACAACCCCCGCCACCTCCTCGCGGCTGAGATTGCGCAAGAGCCCGGAGGTCACGGCCACGGCGGCGTTCTGCGGATTGCGGCCGGTGGCAAAGGCATTGGGCTGCGGCTCGTCGATCAGGTAGACGGCCGGCAGCGGCAGATCCGCGCGCTCCGAAAGCTGGCGGACCATGTCGTTGAGCCCGTAGCGGTCCCCCGGCGCCAGGTACTGCGCGTTGTGCATCCGCAGCACCATCTTGTCGGAGTTCCACCAGCTGACGGCATTCATCGCCCCGGCCGCCACCAGCGCGATCAGCGCACCGCCGCTGCCGCCGATCAGGTAGCCCACGCCCATGAACAGCGCCGTCATCGCGGCCATCAGCATTGCGGCAGCTCGGGAAGGCTGTCATAGAGCCCGCGCGCGGCGCTCCAGGCGATCGGTCGCCGAGGGCAGGTCGGAGGCCGAGGGGATCAGCTCGGTGCAGGAAAACGCCACATCCCCGGGCGCCGTTGACGGATCGTCGAGCTGCGCCTCCAGAACCGCCATGTCGCGCGCCGTTGCGCAGGCATCGCGGATTTCCCAGGCCAGTGCCGCCGCCACAACCGCCGCGCCCGCGACCGGGATCGCCTCCGGCCGGGGCGCCGGCTGCCGCGTCCGCGGGCAGGGTCAGGCCCAGCTCCGCGAGGATGCGCAGCAGCGTGCCGCCGCAGGCGCCGGAGGTGCCGAGCAGGATGACCGCCTTTTTCCGGGGCGGCTGGGGCTTCGATTTCAGGGACCGTTTCCGTGCGGATGCCGTTGCCATGCCGTGCACCCTCAAGCCGGTTTCGAGGAGAGCTGGCGGAGTTTCGCCAGGTCGCGCTGCATTGCCGAAACGGAGGTCTCGAGCTCGGTGATCCGCTGTGCCTGGCTCAGCGACAGCGTCACCAGATGCTCGATCATGCGGTTGCGCAGCTCGGCCACGTCCGGGATCTTGTGCGCCTTGCGGGCATCCTTGCGGATGTCGGTGCCGTAGATCTCCGCGATCTGGTCGAATAGGACCGACTGGCCGTCGATGATGTCGTCGGTGTTGCTGTAGTCGAACAGGTCGTCCGACAGGGTCTGCAGGTCCGGCGAGGCGGTCAGGTCGAGAGCGGCCATCACGCGGTCGAACTCGACCGGCAGGACCGGACCTTCGTGCAGGCCGTTGAACACCGCGCGCAGCACGTTCTCTGCCGGGTCCTTGCGTTCCAGCGTGTTCTTCTCGGGCGGCGGCAGGTAGAGGCCGAGCAGGTCGGAGAAGTCCGAGACGACCTCCATGCCGCGTTTGAAATGGCGCAGCTCGACCAGGTCGCGGTGCTCGCGCGCCCAGGCGCGCAGGCCGGAATAGGTCGCGATCATCGCCTTGGTGGCGTCGCGGTAGGTCGGGATCTTGCCCGGCATCGTCTTGTGGTAGAGCGCCCACTGGTTGTAGGCGGAGGGCAGCCAGCTGTGCGGATCGCGGGCGTAGATGACTACCTTGACGTCGCACATGGTCTTCAGCTGCGCCAGGAAGGGCGAGAACTGTAGCGGATAGCCGTAGATCGACTCGTTGGAGATGATGAAGCGGTCATTGCCGGTATTGTCGGCCAGCTCCTTCAGCGCGGCATGGTAGTTGACCGCATGCTGCTGCATCTCCTCGGGCGAGGAGGCGAAGAAGCGGTCCTGGCCGTCATAGCCCTGGAAGGCAGGCGACAGGATCTTGAACCACAGCCCGAGATACTGGACGCCCAGCCTGGCCAGGTGCTCTTCGTTGGCATCGAGAACCGCCTGGATCGAGGAGGTTCCGGTCTTGCCCATGCCGACGTGAAAAATTGCTTCCATTACTCTTACACCCTCTGCTCGTCGGGCTTGCTGACGAAGATCGCGCCGAGGCCTTCCTTGACCGCCATCGCGGGCCAGAGCCGCTCGATCAGGTGGAATTCGGTGCCGTCATTCGCGATCGGTTCGTTCGGCCAAGGATAATCCGCGCCGAAAAGCCCGTTCATCGCGTCGATGACCGGGCGGCGCACCCAGAACATGTTGCCCACCGGGAAGACCAGCGGGTTCTTGGGCAGCGGTCCGGGCAGGCGCGGCTCGAACTTCCCGGCAAGCCGCCGCGAGGCGTTCCAGCCGACGAAATGCGGCTCGAAGGGCGCGACGAGGCCGGCGCCCGGCTGGCCGATCTCCGACAGCGCCGAGGACAGGCCCTGCGCGTCGCCCAGGAGGATGCGCATCAGGAAGCGCCGCCAGATGTCGCCGCCGGTGGTCGAGGTCAGGGATTTCTTCTGGTGGATGTGGCACCAGATCTCGTCCTCGGGATACTGATCCTGCGGCAGGAACATCTGCAGGAAGGGCAGGATGTCGCGGCCGCGGTTGGCCACCAGCCGGATCTCGGGCGCCAGCCCCTCGGCGCCCATGATCGACGTGATCTCGTCGGCCTTCTGCTCGGTATCGGTGGTCACCACGATGCGCTTGGCATGGCGGTAGGCGACGTGGCGCTTGAGGTCCTCGGCGATCTCGTCCGTGTAGAAGGCGTGGATGTGCATCGAGAAGTCGGGCACGGCAGCGGGATCGGCGGGCGCATGGGGCACGATGCGGCAGCCCTTGTGGATCCAGTTCTCCGAGCCCGCCAGCTCGCGTGCGGCCTCGCCCGGGTCGCGCCACAGCATCCGGCGGCCGTAGCGCAGGATCTTCTGGCGTTCCGCGACCCGCAGGCTGCGGTCTTCCTCGCTGGCGGTGTACAGGATCGGCAGGTCGATCTCGGTCTCGCCGGCCACGAAATAGTCCTGGCTGGCCAGCCGGTCCTCCAGCGCGTCGCGGATCGCCTCGAAGAGCCGGGGCATTTCGGGTGCGGGCACCGGTTCGGCCGAGGGCTCCTTGCGCGGCAGCGCCAGGAGCGTGTCCACTGCCGCGGCGGGGTTGCCGTATTCCACCTCGGAGTAATGCGCCGCCTCGCGGTAGCGGTCATCCGAGAAGCCGGTCGCCCCGGCGAAACTGACGATCCGGCAGCCGCGCTCGGTCGCGTCGAAGACCACGTTCGGCAGCGGATCGAGCCGCGAAGACACGAACATCGCGTCCGCGGCCTTGAGCACGTCGAAGTAATGCGGCCCCGCGGGCAGGAAGAACAGGTTGCCCTGCGGATCGCCGGAGCCTGCCTGGCGGATGTGGTAGTCGAACCAGACGCCGAAGCCGATATCCTCGATGTTCTGGCCGTCGCCGATCCACAGGAACACCGTGTCGGGATCGCGCGCCGCGGCGATCTGCGAGGCCATGACGAAGATGTCGGTGCCCTTGCGCCACTGGATGTGCCCCGCGCCGCAGACCAGGCGGACCTTGGACAGGTCGCGGCCCAGCAGCTCGGACAGGCTGCGCCGCGCGCGCAGGAAGTCGGAACCGTCGACCCGGCCGAACACGTCCGGGCGCTGCGGCACGATCACCGTGTCGCGGGCCATGTCGAATTCGATGTCGGCCAGCCGTCCCGACCAGGAGTCGCGGACATGCTCGGAGGAATAAATCACCAGGTCGGCGAAGAGGCCGAGCGTGGTGGAGGTCCAGACCGGGAAGGAATAATCCGCGAATTCATGCAGGTAGGCGGCGAAGGGAATGTCGCGCGCGACCAGCGGCGCGACGAAGAGCGCGCATTCCACCGAGTTGAGGACCGCGAATTCGATGGTGTCGAAGGCCGGACCCTGCAGATAGGGGAAATCGGTCTGCGGATTGGGCGAGACCACCACCTCGCAGGCATGTTCCAGGAACTGGTCCATCAGCTCGCCGCCGCGCAGCGCCGCGACGACCACGTTGTAGTCCTTCGACGCCTCGCGCAGCAGGTCGCGGCCGACGATCGGCGCGCCGGTGCGCGACATCTCGTGCACCGCGATCATGCAGGTCGGCCGGTCCGGGCGGAACGGAACCTTGCCTTTCTTCTGGTTGCGGCGGACATCCGCCAGCGTGCGGCGGGTCTGTTCGCGGTAGCCGTAGCGCAGGTAGTGATGCAGCGGATCCATGCCCGCGGCGACGATGTCGGGATGCCATTTCAGGTAGCCCTTCATCGAGAAGTTGGAGACCAGCGCGTCGACCGGATCGCCGAGCTGGATCAGCTCGCAGGCGAGCTTCAGCGCCTCGGGCTCGCCGGCCTCGACGGCCGCGCAGAGCTCCGGCTCGATCAGCAGGAAGTCCAGCGCGGCGTCAATGCCCGGCGCCTGGCTGCGATGGATGTCGTAGAAGGTCGCGATCCGGTCGTCGCGGCCCTCGCGGGCGCGGAAATGCGCCTCCATGGCGGCACGGTCCCCGGCCAGGTCGGGATGCATCGCGGCATAGATCTCGGGGTCGAAGCGGAAGTCCGGGCGCTTGTCCAGGACCCGGGCCATCACGGCGTATTTGCGCCAGATATCGTCGAGCATGGGCCTACCTATCGAAACCGGCGGAAAGCAGGTCGGCGAACTGGCGGTCGGTCAGCCCGTCCGTCCGGATTGCCGAGGCGAAAGCGGGCAGCAGCGGCCCCGAAGCGGTGATGCCGTCGATCTGAAGCCAGGCCAGGCGGTCATCGGCGGTGAAGCCCGTGCTGAGCGGCGCGTTCGGCGCGGCCATTGCGGCCTCGTCCCGGAGCTCTGCCAGGCCGGGGTCGAACGCCATGACGAGCGGCTCGATGTCCCGCGCCAGCCGGTAGCGCAGGAAGCGCACCGCCGAGCAGAACAGTTCTGCCGCATTACCGGGCAGCTGCAGGTAGTCGATCACGGCCGTTCCGCCGCCAGCCTCCGGCCGGCCGTCGCCCCCCGAGGCCTCGCGCAGCAGGCAAAGGGAAAGGTCCGGCCAAATTTCCCGAATGCTGCCAGTTACTTGGGCGGAGCCTGATATGGAGGGGGAGAGTATCAACATTTCTACAGAAAACTACCTGATGCAGGGCCGTCATTGCGGAACATCAACATGTTCCCATGCGATAATTAAACAGGCACATGCGGGGGGTCCATCCGAATATGGTGGATGAATCATCGCACCCCCAGGTGGCTCGCAAACTGCGCCAGGGGTGCCGAAGCTCTGACCGCCCTGCGCAGGGCGGCGGCAGGAAGCTGCCGTCAGGCGCCTGCGACGAGTTTGGCGGCCTCCAGCTTGGCGGCCCAGACCTCGTCGAGCGTCCGGCGCAGCTTCTGCCCCGGACGTCCGAGCCACAGGTCGATCGCGTTTCCGATGGCCTGCAGCGCCCAGTCGGCGAGTTCCATCCGCAAGGCGTCCGATGCGCCGGGCAGCCGCGCCTCGAGGCATCCCGCCAGATCTGCGCGCAGGCTGCGCAGGTGCTGGTCGAGCAGCGAGCGCACCTTGCCGTTTTCGTGGATGATCGGACCGAGTGCGCGGATGATGTCTTCGTCTCCCGACAGGTCGTCGAGATGGCGGTCGAGGAACCGCTTCAGGTCGTCGGGCAGCGGGCCGGTCCCCGCGCGCAGCCCGGCGCGGGCCTCTTCGGAAAACGGCGGCGGAAGACCGACGGACGCGGCCTCCTTGTTCGTATAGTAGTTGAAGAAGGTGCGCGGGCTGACGCCCGCCGCCTCGGCGATGGCGTCGGTCGTGACGTTGTCGAGGCCGCGCTCCGTCGCCAGGCGCAGCGTGGCGCGCTGGATTTCGCGGGCCGTCTCGATGCGCCGCCGCTCTCTTAACGGAACTGTCATCCCGCAATCCTTGCTGTCTCTGCAAACTATGCACTATGTGCAAAATTAAACAGGTTCAGTCAAGGGTTCCGGACATGAGTGCAAAGGGTCTGGCGGCGGGTGCCGCGATCGGGCTTGCCGCCATCGCTAGCGCGGCATCGGCCCAGCAGCAAGATGGCGCGCCGCCGATGGAAGTCGGCACAATCGAACTCCACAGGCAGCAGGTGCCGCGGGTGGTGACGCTGCCGGGGCGCGCGGTGGCCTACCAGTCGGTGGACGTGCGGCCGCGGGTCGACGGGGTGGTCGAGGAAATCCTCTACAAGCCCGGCCAGCCGCTGTCGGTGGGCGATCCGCTGTTCCGCATCGACGACGCCTCCTACCGCGCACAGGTGGCCTCGGATGCGGCGGCGCTGGCCACGGCGGAGGCCAACCTGCCGGTGGCGCAATCCGACTACAGCCGTGCCCAGCAGCTTGCCGGGCGCGGCTATACCGAGGCCGAGGTCGAAAGCGCCCGCGCCGCGCTGGCCGAGGCCGAGGCAACGCTCGACGCGGCGAACGCGGCGCTCGACTATTCGCGCACCCAGCTCGGCTGGACAACGATCTCCAGCCCGATCGAGGGCCGTCCGGACGTCGCGGCCGTCTCGGTCGGCGATCTGGTCACGGCGGGGCAGGCGGATGCGCTGACCACCATCGTGCAGTCCGACCCGATCTATGTCGACATGCTGGAGGCCTCGGCGCGGATGATCTCGGTGCGCCAGCAGATCGAGGCGGGCGAGCTGACGATGAGCAGCGACCTCGCGGCCACGCTGACGCTGGAAAACGGCAGCATCTATCGCGGCACCGGCACGCTGGTCAGTCCCGGCACCACCGTCTCGACCACCACCGGCACCTTCACGCTGCGGTTTTCCTTCGACAATCCCCATAATGTCATCCTGCCCGGCATGTTCCTGCGAGGCGACATCACCATCGGCACGACCGATGCTTTCCTGGTGCCGCAGCGCGCCGCCACGCGCAACAGTTCCGGCCAGCTGACCGCCTATCTGGCGGGCGGGGACGGGCAGTCGCACCAGGTGACGCTCGAGGACGAGGGCAGCTACGGGAATGCCTGGATCGTCTCGGAAGGGCTCGGGGAGGGCGATCTGCTGATCGTCGACGGGCTGCGCGCGATGGCCGACGGCCAGGCGGTCCGCCCGGTGCCGGTGGAAATCGACGGCGACGGCGTGACCCGCGACCTCGCCGACGGCGCGGGCGACTGATCCATGGCCAGTTTCTTCATCCGCCGCCCGGTCTTCGCCTGGGTGCTGGCGATCATCGTCATGCTCGCGGGCGCCTTCGGCCTGACCAGCCTGCCGATCTCGCAATATCCCGAGATCGCGCCCACCACCGTGCGGATCAGCGCCACCTATACCGGCGCCTCCGCGGAAACCGTCGAGAATTCCGTGACCACCGTGATCGAGGACGGCATGACCGGGCTCGACGGGCTGATCTACATGACCTCCTCGACTTCGCAGGGCTCGGGCAGCATCTCGCTGACCTTCGATGACACGGTCGATCCCGACATGGCGCAGGTCCAGGTGCAGAACCGGCTGCAGCTGGTGCAGTCGCAGCTGCCGAACCCGGTGACGCAACAGGGCGTGCGGGTCAATCGCTCGACCAGCTCGATCCTGCTGGTCGGCGCGCTGGTCTCGCCCGACGGGCGCTATTCCTCGCTGGAACTCGGCGACATCCTCGGCTCGACCGTCGAGGACCCGGTGCAGCGCACCGAGGGCGTCGGCTCGATCAACTCCTTCGGCTCGTCCTACGCGATGCGGATCTGGCTCGATCCGGCGCGGCTCTACCAGTACCAGCTGACCGCGGCCGACGTGACCGCCGCGGTGAGCGAGCAGAACACCAATGTCACCGTCGGCAGCCTGGGCGACCAGCCCGCCGCCAAGGGCCAGCAATTCACCGTCGCGCTCTCGGCGCAGTCGCAGCTGACCTCGGTCGCGGATTTCCAGCGCATCCTGCTGAAGACCAACGAGGACGGCTCGGCGGTCTACCTCGCCGACGTGGCGCGGGTGGAGATCGGCGCGGAAAGCTACGGCAGCTCCAGCCGCCAGAACGGCGCGCCCGCGGCGGGCTTCGGCGTCAACCTCGCCACCGGCGCCAATGCGGTGGAGACCGCCGCGCGGGTGCGCGCTGTGCTCGGCAACCTCGCGGACTCGCTGCCCGAAGGCGTCCAGATCGAATATCCCTACGACACCTCGCCCTTCGTCGAACAGTCGATCAGCCAAGTCTACCACACGCTCGGCGAGGCGGTGGTGCTGGTCTTCCTCGTCATCCTGCTCTTCCTGCAGAGCTGGCGGGCGACGATCATTCCGACCATCGCGGTGCCGGTGGTGCTCCTGGGCACCTTCGGGGTGCTCGCGGCCTTCGGCATGTCGATCAACACGCTGACCATGTTCGCGCTGGTCCTCGCCATCGGCCTCCTGGTCGACGACGCCATCGTGGTGGTCGAGAATGTCGAGCGCGTCATGGAGGAGGAGGGGCTCGACGCGGCCGCGGCCACCGAGAAATCGATGGGCGAGATCTCCTCGGCGCTCGTCGGCATCGTCATGGTGCTCTCGGCGGTGTTCCTGCCGATGGCCTTCATGTCGGGCTCGACCGGCATCATCTACCGGCAGTTCTCGGTCACCATCATCTCGGCCATGGTGCTGTCGCTCTTCGTGGCGCTGATCCTGACGCCGGCGATGTGCGCCTCGCTGCTGAAACCGTCGCATGGCGCGCCGAAATCCGCGCCCCTGCGCTGGTTCAACGGCGGGCTCGACCGGCTGACCGGCGGCTACGGCCGGACGGTCGGGCGCCTCGCGAAACGGCCCTTCCGGATGCTCGTGCTGCTGGCGGCGACGGGATTCGGGGCGTGGTGGGTCTATGACCGGGTGCCGAGCTCGTTCCTGCCGACCGAGGACCAGGGCGTGCTGATGGCGATGATCACGCTGCCGGACAGCGCCACCACCCAGCAGACCGCCGATGCGGTCGCGCAGATCGAGAGCTACATGCTCGGGGAGCAGTCCGATGCCGTGGCCTCGGTCTTCTCGGCGGTCGGCTTCTCCTTCGGCGGATCGGGGCAGAACGCGGCGATGATGTTCATCAAGCTCAAGCCCTACGAGGACCGCCCCGGCATCGGCGCTGCCGATGTGATGAATGCCGCCAACGGCCGGTTCTTCAACAGCCGCCTCGGCCAGGTCTTCTTCCTGCAGCCCCCGGCCATTCCCGGCATGGGCACCAGCTCGGGCTTCTCGATGTATCTCGTCGACCAGCGCGGCAACGGCCAGGACGCGCTGAAGGAGGCCGCCGACGCGCTGGTCGCGGCCGCCACCGAGGACGGGCGGGTCACCTCGCTGCGGGGCAATGACGACAACCCGACGCCGACGCTCAGGCTCGACATCGACCAGCAGAAGGCCGAGGCTTTCGGCGTGTCGCTGTCGGACATCAACACGATGCTGGCGACGGTCTTCGCGGGCAGCTATGTCAACGATTTCCCGATGGGCAACGACTTGCGCGAGGTGATCGTCCAGGGCGGCGCCGACTGGCGGATGCAGCCCGAGGACATCGACGCCTGGTACATCCGCAATTCCGGTGGCGAGATGGTGCCGCTGGCCGCGCTGATGTCGCGCAGCTGGGACAGCGAGATGCCGCGCCTCGCCCGCTACGGCGGCACGCGGGCGCTCGAGATCTCGGGCTCGGCGGCGGCGGGCGTCAGCTCGGGCGACGCGATGGCGGCGATGGAGGAGCTGACGGCGGATCTCGGCGGCGGCTACGGTTCCGCCTGGACCGGGCTCAGCTACCAGGAGCGGCTGTCGGGCAACCAGGAGCCGCTGCTCTACACGCTCTCGGCGCTGGTGGTTTTCCTCTGCCTCGCGGCGCTCTACGAAAGCTGGACGGTGCCCTTCGCGGTGATGCTGTCGGTGCCGGTCGGCATCCTCGGCGCGCTGGTCTTCACCTGGCTCTCCGGCCAGTCGAACGACGTCTATTTCAAGGTGGGCCTCTTGACCACGATCGGCCTGGCGGCCAGAAACGCGATCCTGATCGTCGAATTCGCCGAAACGCTGCGCAAGGAGGGCAAGGAGCTGCTCGGGGCCACGGTCACCGCCGCCGGACAGCGGCTGCGGCCGATCCTGATGACCTCGCTGGCCTTCGGCTTCGGCATCCTGCCCCTGGTCCTCGCCTCGGGCGCGGGCGCCAATGCGCAGAGGTCGATCGGCACCGGGATGATGGGCGGCATCATCTTCTCGGCCGTGATCGGGATCGTGATGGTCCCCGTGTTCTATGTCGCCGTGTTGAAGGCCGTGGGCATGGTGCGCCGCCGGCCGCAGGAGGTTCCTTCGTGAGAGTGTCATCCGTACTCGTGCTGCTGGCCGTTTCCGGCTGTGCCGTCGGCCCCGTCTTCCAGCGCCCCGAAGCGCCCTTGTCCGCGCGCTTCTCGGCGGGCGATGCCGGCTCGATCGGCGCGGTTGCCGGCGAGGCCTGGTGGCAGGATTACCGTGACCCGGTGCTGAACGAGCTGGTGGCGCGCGGGCTGCGCCAGAACCTCGACGTGATGGCTGCCAGCGAGCGGATCCGCCAGGCCGAGGCCAACCTGCGGGCGACCGGCGTCAATGCCGCCGCCTCGGGCTCGCTCGACGGGTCGCGCACCCGCCAGGGCGGCGAGGCGGTCGACGGCATCCAGACCATCGACAATGCCGATCTGGGCGCCTCCTTCGTGATCGACCTCTTCGGCGGCATCCGCCGCGAGCGCGAGAGCGCGATCGCCTCGCTCGCCTCGGCCCGCGCCGAGGTGGAGACCACGCGGCTGGCCTGGCTGGCGGAGCTGATCGCCGCCTATTCCAACGCGCGCTACTACCAGGAGGCGCTGGCTCTGGCTCGCGAGACGATCAGCGCGCGCGAGGAAACCGTGGACATCACCCGCATGCAGTTCCGGGCGGGCGGCGCGACCAGATACGAGGTCGCCGAGGCCGAGGCGCTGCTGTCGAACGCGCGCGCGGCGGTGCCGCAATACGCGGCGCTGTTCGACGCGAATGTCTATGCCATCGCCAGCCTGCTCAACGAGCCCGCCGGTCCGATCCTGCAGAGGATGGACGGCGGCGCGCCGCAGCTCCGGACTCCCGCGGGCGGGCAGACCGGCGTGCCTGCCGACCTGCTGCGCAACCGGCCCGACGTGCGCAGCGCGGAATCCGATCTTGCGGCGGCGGTGGCCGAGGTCGGCGTGGCCGAGGCGGCGCTCTATCCGTCGCTGTCGCTCAGCGGCTCGGTGGGACGTGCCGACGGCGTCGACAGCTGGTCCTTCGGTCCCTATCTGAGCCTGCCGGTCTTCAACCAGGGCCTGCTGCGCGCCCGCCGCGACGCGCAGATCTCGGCGGCGAAACAGGCCGAGATCGCCTGGCGGTCCTCGGTCACCGCCGCCGTGGAGGATGTCGAGGTCGCCGGGTCGAACCTGAGCCGCTACCGCCAGCGCGCCGCGGCGCTGCGCGATTCTCCGTCGCGGCGACGCAGGAGGTCTGCTGCGCCAGCAGCGCGGCCTGCCGAACCCGCGAGAGGCCGCGGCCATGCAACCCCGTGCCGTCCAGCCCCGCGGCGCAGGCCTGGAACCTGCCTGTTGCCAGATCGGGGACCCGCATGCCGATGGCCTTCGTCATGGCCTCGCCCTCCGCCGGGGCCTTACGAAGGGACCATCAAGGCCTGCGGGATGCCGTCGGGGGGCGACATCCGCAGCGTCAGTTCGGACCGGCGCAGGGCGCCGGTCCGATGTTGTCCGCTGGGCCGGAGGATCAGTCCTCCATCGCCTCCAGCTCGTCGATCATGCCCGAGATCATCGACAGGCCCTTGTCCCAGAAGGCCGGGTCCGAGGCGTCGAGCCCGAAGGGCGCCAGAAGTTCCTTGTGGTGCTTGGAGCCGCCGGCCTTCAGCATGTCGAAATACTTCGCTTGGAAGTCGGCATCGCCTTCCTCGTAGACGGCATAGAGCGCGTTCACCAGCCCGTCGCCGAAGGCATAGGCATAGACGTAGAAGGGCGAGTGGACGAAATGCGGGATATAGGCCCAGAACACCTCGTAGCCGTCCATGAACTCGAAGACCGGCCCGAGACTCTCGGCCTGGACGCTCATCCACAGCGCGTTGATGTCGTCCGGCGTCAGCTCGCCCTCGCGCCGTGCGGCGTGGAGCTTGCACTCGAAGTCGTAGAAGGCGATCTGGCGCACGACCGTGTTGATCATGTCCTCGACCTTGCCCGCCAGCATCACCCGGCGCTCTTCCTTGGTCGCGGCCTTGTCGAGGAGCGCGCGGAAGGTCAGCATCTCGCCGAAGACCGAAGCGGTTTCGGCCAGGGTCAGCGGCGTGGAGCTGAGCAGTTCGCCCTGGTCCGCGGCCAGCACCTGGTGGACGCCGTGGCCCAGCTCATGCGCCAGCGTCATCACGTCCCGCGGCTTGCCGAGATAGTTCAGCATCACATAGGGGTGCACGGTGGTGACGGTCGGATGCGCGAAGGCGCCCGGCGCCTTGCCGGGCTTCACGCCCGCGTCGATCCAGCCCTTCTCGAAGAACGGCTGGGCGATCTCGGCCATCTTCGGATCGAAGCCCGCATAGGCGTCGAGCACCGTTTTCTTCGCCTCGTCCCAGCCGACCTTGCGGTCCGATTCCATCGGCAGCGGCGCGTTGCGGTCCCAGACCTGCAGCGTGTCGAGGCCGAGCCATTTCGCCTTCAGCGCATAGTAGCGGTGCGACAGCTTCGGATAGGCGGCGACCACCGCGTTGCGCAGCGCCTCGACCACCTCGGGCTCGACATGGTTGGACAGGTGGCGGCCGGTCTGGGCGGTCGGCATCTTGCGCCAGCGGTCCTCGATCTCCTTCTCCTTGGCCAGCGTGTTGTGCACGCGGGCGAAGGTGCGGACATTCTCGCCGAAGACGCGGGCGATCTCGCGCGAGGCGGCCTCGCGCTTCGAGCGGTCCTGCTCGCTGAGCAGGTCGAGCGTGGCCTCCAGCGGCCGCGGCTCGCCGTCGATGGTGAATTCGAGCCCGGCGATGGTCTCGTCGAACAGCCGGTTCCACGCAGCAGCGCCGACCGCGGACTGGTCATGCAGGAACTGTTCCAGTTCGTCCGACAGCTGGTAGGGCTTCATCGCGCGCAGCCGGTCGAAGATCGGCTTGTAGCGGGCCAGCCCCTCGCTTTCGCGGAACATCGCGGCCAGCTTGTCGTCGTCGATGCGGTTCAGCTCCAGCGACCAGAACACGAGCTGCGCGGTCATGGTGGTGATGCGGTCCTGGGCATCGGCCATGAACTTGGCGCGCTCGGAATCCACCGTGCACTGGTAGTAGCGCAGCCCGGCATAGGACATCAGCCGGCCGGCGATGGTCGACAGTTCCTCGTCGCGCTCGACCGCGCGCAGCAGCCCGGCCGCGTCGAGCGTGTCGAGCTTGCCGGCGTAATCCGCGGCGAAGCTGGCGCAGAGCGCTTCGAGCTTCTCCATGTCGGCGGCGAATTCCGGGGAGTCGGGGGCAGGGTAGAGGTCGGTCAGGTCCCAGTCGGGCAGGTTGCCGAGGCCATCGGCCCCGGCGGGCGCGTTCGCGTCGAAGACGGGTCGGGCAAGCTGCATGCGGTCTCTCCTGCTATATGCTGCAGGGTATCTAAGACCGGCCATGGCCGGGGTTCAACCCGTGTGCGGGAAACATGGCTAGTTCGCCTGCGGCCCCGGCTTGATGGTCAGCTTCACCCCGGCATACCAGTCGGCGGCCGCGCGGATTTCCTCGTCGCTCAGACCTTCGGCGATCGGCCCCATGATCTCGCTGTGGCGCTTGCCGATGCGGAAGGCCTTGAGCTGGGTGTCGACATACATCGCCGTCTCGTTCGCCAGGTTCGGCGCATCGGGGGCGATGGCGATGCCGTCCACGCCGTGGCAGGAGGAACAGAGCTCGGGCGCGCCCGAAGGATCGGCGGTCAGCGTCGCGGTGGCGTCCTGCGCCTCGTACCAGGCGGTGACGTCGAGGACCTGCCGGTCGGTCAGCCCCTTGGCGACGATGGTCATCATCTCGTGCTCGCGGCTGCCGTCCCGGAACGCGTCCAGCTGGCGGCGCAGGTAGCCCGCCGGCTCGCCGCCGATATGCGGCGCGATCGGGATCTTGGCGTAGCCTTCCAGCCCGTGGCAGGTGCGGCACATCCCGGCGACCTTGCGGCCTGCCTCGGGGTCGCCGCCGCCCTCCTGCGCGATGGCCGCCTGGGCGAGGAAACCCCCGCCCAGGACGATGAGAGCTGCCCGGATCACTGGGCAGGCTCGTAGGAGATGCGGTAGAGCGCGCCTGCGAGGTCGTCGGAGACCAGGATCGAGCCGTCGCGCAGCTGCGCCACATCGACCGGGCGGCCGAGATACTCGCCGTTCTCGTCGATCCAGCCATCGGCGAAGACCTCGGTGCGGAAGTCGTCCGGGTCGGTGCCTTCGCCGGTATAGGTGACCATGATCCGCGCGCCGACCGGTTCGGTGCGGTTCCAGGACCCGTGCTGCGCCGAGAAGATGGCGTTCCTGTATTTGTCCGGGAACTGGTTGCCGGTGTAGAAGCTCATCCCCAGATCGGCGGCATGGGCGGTCATCTCGGTGACCGGCATGACGGCATCTGCGGGCGGTTCCTGGTCCTTGTATTCATTGGTCCGAACCGACCCGCCGCCATACCAGGGGAAGCCGAAATTCTGGCCCATCGCGGTCTGGCGGTTCAGCTCGCCCGGCGGGATGTCGTCGCCCATGCCGTCGACCTGGTTGTCGGTGAACCAGAGTTCGCCGGAGACCGGATGGAAGTCATGCCCGACCGAGTTGCGGATGCCGCGGGTATAGACCTCGCGATCCGTGCCGTCCTGGTTGATGCGGATGACGCCGCCGATGCCATGCTCGTTGTAGAGATCCATCTTTTCGGGGGCGGGCACGTTGAAGGGCTGGCCGAGCGAGATGTAGATCTTGCCGTCCGGCCCGATCTTGCAGACCCGCGCGGTGTGGTTGAAGCTCTCTTCCTCGACCGGGATCAGCTCGCCCTTCTTGACCACGTTGAAGGCGGCAACATCTGGGCTTTCATAGAAGAACTCGGCCGCCGGGAAGACCAGCACGCGGTTCTGCTCGGCGATGTAGAGGAAGCCGTCATCCGAGACGCAGGGGCCGTTCGGGATGGAAAACTGCAGCGAGGGGGCGAAATCCTTCACCTCGTCGGCGACGCGGTCCTTGTTGCGGTCGGTGACCGACCAGACCTTGTCCTTGCGGGTGCCGACGAAGGTGACGATGCCCTGCGGGCCGACCGCCATGTGGCGCGCATCCGGCACCACGGCATAGAGTTCGATCTTGAAGCCGTCGGGCAGCTTGATGCGCTCGAGGTTGCGCTTGATGCCCTCGGCATAGTCGCCGCCCTGTTCCACGAAGGTGAAGTCGGTGGTCCCGGTCGACTGGAAATTCGAAAGCTTTTCCAGGTTGTCGGGAACCTGCTGCGCCATTGCCGCCGATCCGGCAAGCGCCGCCGCGACGGTCAGAAGCACCGTTTTCCTCATGTCCAATCCTCCCAATTGGTCGTTTATTTTTTCCGGTTTTTCTCCACCTTTGGTTGCATATGTTTGAATATCAATCATCCTAAAGTCGCGGTTCCGGGGGGATCCGGCGCGCGACTCAGCCATAGAGGCGCAGCAGTTCCCTGAGCTCGGCCAGGGTGTTGGCTTCGGCGGCAGGCTTGTCCTGCCGCCAGCGCGCCATGCGGGGGAAGCGCAGCGCGATGCCGGATTTGTGGCGGGGGCTTTCCTGGATGCCTTCGAAGGCGATCTCGAAGACCAGCTCCGGTTTCACCTGCCGCACCGGACCGAAGCGCTGCAGCGTGTTCTTCCGCACCCATTGGGTGATCCGGACGAATTCGGCATCGGTCAGCCCGGAATAGGCCTTGGCGAAGGGCACCAGATCGTCGCCGTCGCGCACCGCGAAGGTGAAATCGGTGAAAAGGTTCGCCCGACGTCCGTGGCCCGACTGCGCATAGATCATCACCGCGTCGACGGTGAGCGGCTCCAGCTTCCATTTCCACCAGTCGCCGCGCTTGCGCCCCGCATGATAGGGACTGGCGGCGCGCTTCAGCATCAGCCCCTCGGCACGGCGCGCCCGTGCCGTGGCGCGGGTTCCGGCCAGCGCCTCCCAGTCCGCGATCGGTTCCAGCGGCGAGGCCCCGGCTAGCGCGGCGGCGCGACCAGGAGCTCGACCTCGCCGCGCTCCAGCGCGCGGGCCAGCGGCCCCTCGGGCGCGGCATCGCTGACCACCAGCTCGATTTCGCTCCAGGCGGCATAGCGGGCCGACGCCATCCGGTCGAATTTCGTGTGGTCCGCCACCACCATGGTATGCGCGCTGCGCCTCAGCATCGTGGCATAGACATCCCCCGCCTCGATCAGCGCATCGCTCGGCCCGTCCGGCGACAGCGCCGAGGCGCCGAGGATCGTCCAGTCGGCGGTATAGTCCTGCAGGAAGCGGATCGCCGCGCTGCCATGCATCGCGCCCTCGCCCGCGTGATAGTCGCCCGGCACCATCAGCACCCGGATCGTCGGGTTCTGCGACAGCGCCGTGGCGACGGCGAAGCTGTGCGCGATCACCGCGACATGGTTCATCTCGAAGGCGATGCGCTTCGCGAGGATCGCGGTAGTCGCGCCCGAGCCGATCATCAAGGTCTTGGCCCGCTTCAGCCGCGGCTGCGCGGCCCGCGCGATCGCCTCGCGCTCGGCCACCAGCTGGCGCTCGCGCTGAGACAGCACCGGCTCGGCGGGCGCGCGCAGCATCGCGCCTCCATAGGTCCGGCTGATCAGCCCGCGCTCGGCCAGGTCCTCGAGATCCCGCCGGATCGTCTCGGTCGTCACTTCCAGCGCAGAGGCCAGGGCCTTGACGCGCATGGTTGGCTCCTCGGCCAGCGTGGAGAGGATCCGGCCCTGGCGCAGATCGCGTTTCGTCGGTTTCACGGGGTCAGCTCTCCCTGTCAGCGGCGGCCATCCTAGGACCTTGCCGCCTCGGGGAAAAGCGCGCTTGCCCGGCAGCGGCAGCCGCGCGGGCGCAATTTGGCGTGGCGGAACCGGCGAAGCTCGCCTAATGCCGGGAGCGGAAGGGAACGGAGGATCCCGGGGAGCATGACCATCGCCGCGGCCGAGAGGCGCCCCGGAGCATGATCCCGCCCCACGCGGAAAGGAGCGCCATGCTGATCGACCTGCGCAAGACCGACAAGCTCATCGACCTCTGGCTCGACGAGGACTGCAACTATTTCGACCTGACCGCGAAGATCATGGTAGATGACGATGCCGTCGCCAGCTTCGCCATGAACGCGCGCGAGCCGGTCGTTCTGGCCGGCCTGCCGGTCGCCGAGCGGATCTTCCGCAGGCTCGACCCGGAATGCCGCTTCGAGGCCTCCGCCCGCGACGGCGACCGCATCCCGGCCGGAACGGCCTTCGCCACCATCACCGGCAACGCCCAGGCGCTGCTGACCGCCGAGCGAGTCGCGCTGAACCTGGTGCAGCGGCTCTCGGGCATCGCCGGGGTCACCGCGGAATACGTCAGGGAGATCGAGGGCACCGGCGCCTTCCTGGTCGACACCCGCAAGACCACGCCGGGCCTGCGCATGCTGGAGAAATACGCCGTCACCTGCGGCGGCGGGCGCAACCACCGGCTCGGGCTCGACAATGGCATCATGCTCAAGGACAACCACATCGCCGTGGCCGGGTCGATCACCGCCGCCGTCGCCCGTGCCAAGGCGCAGGCGCCGGTCCTCTGCAAGATCGAAGTCGAATGCGACCGGCTCGACCAGGTGCGCGAGGCGCTCGAGGCCGGGGCCGACGTGATCATGCTCGACAACATGGCGAATGACGAGATGCGCGCGGCCGTCGCGATGGTCGCCGGGCGGGTGCCGCTGGAATGCTCGGGCGGCGTGCGGCTGGAAACGATCCGTGCCAAGGCGGAAACCGGCGTCGACTTCATCTCGGTCGGGCGCATTACCCAATCGGCGCCCTGCGTAGATATCGGACTCGACGAGGCCTGACCCGCGGCCATGCCACTGGCCATGCATTCCGTGCAGGCCGGAACTGCAGCGATGGAAGTTGTGCTGCGCTGCGGCATGTCCTATTTCAGGGTCATGGCACGGCAACGCGCCAGAGAGTTTTCCCGGGTTCCTCCTCCTCCCTGAACCCCGGAATTCTGCGGCGACCCCCTCCTCCTCCCTGGGGTCGCCGCTTCTTTCTCTCCCTGCTCCGGCATCCAGACCTGCCCCTTCCCGACATCCCTGCTGCGGACTTCATGGCATCTGTCCCGATCGGATGACCTGCCGGCCCGCTGCCATCGTTGCGCGCAGGCGGAGACAGGGGCATCCGGCGGGCATTCCGGGCAAGACCGGCTGCAGCCTCTCAGGACTGGAAGAAGCCGGGGGCGGCCGGACTTTGCCGGCAGGGCGCCGCGCGGCTCGGTCCGGGGCAGATCCGGCCCGCGTGGCTGGACAGGATGCAGCCAGCGCAATAGGTTACCTTTAGTTAACCAGTAGGCCGCCGATCGGGCGCTCCTTCCCAAGTACGGATCCTGCCTCAGACCGCATGCTTGATCTCCACACAGTCCTGATCGTCACCATGGCCACCAGCAGCCTCATCGCGCTTGCCTGGATCCTGGTATGGCGGGCCTGGCGCGACCTCTTCGAACTGACCTTCCTGGCCGCGGGCTTTGCCGCCATCGCGCTCGGCATTCTGATGATGATCCTGCGCGGCGCGGCACCGGAGCCCTGGGTGATCCTCGTCAACAACCTGCTCATCCGCTGCGGCACGGTGCTCATCGCCGAGGGGCTGTCGCGGTTTCTCGGCCAGCCGAGCCGGATCCGCATCGGACTGGCGCTGCTGGCGGCCTTCGGCACCGGCTACGCCATCACGCTTCATGTCGATCCGGGCAACCTGTCCTACCGCATCCACGGCGCGACGCTCTTCACGCTGGCCGTCATGTCGCTGATGTGCCTCTCGCTGTGGCGCGACCGGACCCAGCCGCTGCTGCTGCGCGGGATCACCATCGCCCTGCTGGGCATCTACATGGGGTCGAGCGTCGTGCAGAGCCTCCTGGAGCTGCGCCTGCCTGCCGTTCCTGACCCCGCCCCCGTGCTCGGCGACAGGAATGCCTGGTTCCTGCTGCAGGGCAGCCTGTTCCTGATCGCGCTGTTCGCCTGCCTGCTGGTGATGGTCAGCTTCCGTCTCTACGAGGACCTGCGGCGGCGCAACGAGGTCCTGTCGGAAGAGGTGTCAAAGCGGCGCAGGCTCGAAGCTGATCTCAGCCGCAGCCTCGATGCCGAGCGCGGCCTGCGGGAGGAGCAGGCCGACTTCATGCGCGTGCTCAGCCACGAATTCCGCACGCCGCTGGCCATCATCCGCAACGGCGTCGACATGCTCCGCCTGACGGGACCCGGCGGGGCACGGGACGGGGACGACAGGATTGCGGGCATCGGCGAGGCGCTGAACCGGCTGTCCGGGCTGATCGACCGCTTCATGACGACCGACCGAGAGGCGGGGTTCCGCCCCGAACCTGCGGAGGTCGACGCCCTTCTGGCGGGCGTGGCGCTTCACTTCGAGATGACCGGCCGCGGCGCACGGCTGCAGATCGACGCGGCACAGACGGCGATGCCGCTTTTCGCCGACCCTGACATGCTGGAGACCGTCATGATCAACCTCATCGACAATGCGCTGAAATACTCCCCCGGCGGCGGAGCGGTCCAGGTAAGGGCCCGCCGCGAGGCAGGCTGGGCGGTGATCGAGGTGCGCGACCGCGGCATCGGCGTGCCGCCCGGAGATCTGCCCAAGCTCGGCCGCCGCTTCTTCCGCGGCTCGAACACGCCGCAGGGAACGGGCACCGGGCTTGGCATCTATGCCGCGCAGCGGTTCCTCGCCTATCACCGCGGCGCGCTGGAGATCGCCAGCCGCGTCGGCGAGGGGACCGTGGCAACGGTGCGCCTGCCTCTGGCAGGCGGCAAGGAGCGCGTGGCATGAGCCGCATCCTTGTCGTCGAAGACGAGACCCGGCTGCGTCGGGACCTCGTGGATTATTTCGGTCTCTGCGGGTTTGAGGTGTCCGCAGCGGCCGATGCAGCCGAACTGCGCGGCCGCATCGCAGCGGGCGACGCCTTCGACATCGTGATCCTCGATGTCGGGCTGCCCGACGGCAACGGCTTCGAGCTGGCCGCGGAGATCCGCCGGAGCCGCGACTGCGGGATCATCATGCTGACCGCGCTCGGCGGCAGCGCGGACCGCATCCGCGGCTTCGAAAGCGGCGCGGACATCTATTTCGTGAAGGACAGCACGCTGCGCGAGATCGAGGCGGGGGTGCGGGCGCTGCTCCGCCGGACCCGCTCCGCGGAACCGCCCGCCGCGGAAGCGGCCTGGGTCCTGGACGGCCATGGCTGGGTGCTGATGTCGCCGGCGGCGTCCGCGGTGCGGCTGACGGCGACGGAATTCGCCTTTCTCTCGGCGCTGTTCGCAGCGGCAAACCGCAGCTGCAGCCGCGAAGACCTGCTGCAGCGCCTGGCCCGGCCCAGGGCGCAGTTCGAGAGCCGCCACCTGGATACGGCCGTGGCCCGCCTGAGACGGAAGATCGAGGCGGAAACCGGGGAGAAGGCACCGATCCAGTCGATCTATGGCGTGGGCTATGCCTTCGCGGCGCCTGCGGCAATGCGCTGAGTCCCGGGGGCGCGGAACCCCCCCGGGACCGGCCCGTCAGAACCGGTAGGTGACGCTCAGGCTGCCGGCATGGCCGGTCAGGCCGCTGCCGAAGGCGCCATCGTAGCGCAGGTCGAGCGAGAGGTTGCCGGAGTTCATCACCTCTGCCCCGGCGCTGAAGCGGCCCACCACGTCGGGCATGGACACGTCGCTGTCAAACCCGCCGGATCCCGCGCCGGCATCGGCGAAGCGCGCATGCGTGCCGTAGCTGCCAAGCGAGGACAAGCTGACCCCGGCCCGGCCGTAGAGCCGCAGCGCCGCGCCGTCCGCGAGGCCGAACGCATGGCCCATCTCGATCGCGGGGGTGGCAACGAAGGCCGTCTCCTCGCTGGCATCGACCTCCAGCGACAGGTCCCCGGCCCCGGTCTCGGCATAGCCCTCGGACCGGGTCCAGATCATGTCGAGATCGAGCATCGGAGCCAGATAGGCGCGCCCGAAGTCCTGGCGGTACTCTGCCCGCAGCCGGGCGGCTGCGCTCGTCACGTCGTGGTCGCCGCGGGCGGTGCCCGTCCCTGCGGTCAGCCCGGGATGCCGTTCGGTGTCGAAGCTGCCGTGGCTGAAGACCCCGGCCGCGGCGAGGGTCAGCGGGCCGAAGCCGCGCGTCGCCGAAAGCCCGGCATAGAGCGACTCGCCTTCGGTCCTGCCATAGCCGTCTTCGCCGTCGTACCGCGCGGTTTCGTAGCCGATCGCGCCGCCGATCCGCCAGTCCGCGTCCAGTTCTGCAGTGCCGGAGAGCCCGAAGGTGGTCACGGTGCCGTCATAGCCGAAGGCGCCGCCGCTGCCGTCCTGTTCGATGCTCTGCCCCGAGACCGTCACCTGCATGCAGCGCGTGCCGTCGGACCAGGCCCCTGCGCTGCCGGAACAGTCGAGCACGGCGGCAAAGCGGCTGCGCGCAAGTTCGAAGCTCGCCGCTTCGGCGGCAAGGCTGGCCCCGGGCGACAGGCGCGACAGCGCCTCGCTGTAGCCGCCCGCGCTGGCTTCGGCTTCGAGCGCGGCCATCATGGCGGCGGAACCGGCATCGCCGCTGCGGAAGATGCCGCTGAGATAGCGCGCGACAGCTTTCTCCCGGTCGGCAAGGCTCTGCGAGGGATCCGCGAGCCTGTCCCCGGTCACGGTCAGCGCCAGCCCCCCGGCAGAGGCCGTCTGCGCGAAGGTGAACAGCTCGCTGTCGATCCGCTCGAAGGCCCCGGCAACGCCCGATCCGGCGGTCAGCACCGTCATTTCGGCACCGTAGAGGACCGAGAGCGGTTCCAGCACCAAGGTGCCGCCCAGCGTCGCGCTGCCGGCAATCTGCAGGACATCGGTGGTGCCGCCTGCGAAATCCGCCGCGACATGCAGCGTGCCGGACTCCGACTGGACGAAGCTGCCCGCGATCTCCAGCGTCTCGGCGCTCCCCGGATTGCCGACATCCAGCCGGCCCTCGTTGCGCAGGTCCGCCCGGTAGACCTGCGCGCCGGTCAGCACGCCGCCTGCGCGGTTGGTGACCGACACCGGATGTCCGGACGCGGCCGCGGCGGTACTGAACGCACTGGCCGCAGCGCCAGTCACAGCGCCGCTGAAGTCATGGGACTCGATACTGCCGCTGATCCTGCCGCGGCTTTCGTTGGTAATGGCCAGACCAGAGCCGTTGGTGTTGTCGCTGGCGCGATATACCGCTGCGACGCCTGAGGCCGCGCCGAGCGATCCGCCTTCGCTGACGGTCAGCGTGTTGCCGCTGTTTCCCCCGGCAATGATCACCCCGGCACCGGCCGCACCGGAGCCGCCGGTGACGGTGCCCGCGATGGAGACCTGCACCGCGCCGTTGACCTGCCGCGAGTCGCTCTGCGCGAAGATCGCGGAAGAGTCTTCGCCGTTGGCCAGGACATGCGCCCCCTCGAGGATGCCGACCGTCACCGCCCCGCTCGTTCCTTCGCTGCTGCTGTGGCGGTTCGAGCCGATGAAGGCGCTGCCGCTGGAGCCGCCGAAGCCGCCGCCGCCGCCGATCGACTGGGCGATGATGGAGAAGGACCGGTCGCCGTCGGTTCGCACCAGGGAGCTGTCGACCGAGACCGTCACCGCGCGGCCGTTGCCCTCGCCGCCTGTATCGGTGCCCTTGAAGGAGAGCGGCGCGCCGGAAGCGTCGCCGCCGAGGCCGCCGCCGCCGCCGATCGACTGCGCCACGATGCCGTTGGCTGCGCGGCCATGGGCGAAGACCGTGCTTCCGTGGTGGATGTCGACCGAAACCGTGCCGGCATCCGAGGTGCCGCCGCCCTGCTGCCGCGGCGGCCCCAGCCCGAACAGCGCGCTGCGCCCGCCTGTGGCGGCGCAGGCGCGGCCATAGGCGGGATGCTGCTGCATCGGCACCGGGGCGAGATCGGGGAGGCGCGGAAGCTCTGTCCAGTCCATGGCCAACGTTAACCGGATGGGAACCTAAGGCGGGGTTAATGCCGCCATGCGCAGGAAACCCGTCCTTGTTCTCGGCATCGCCGCGCCGCGCGCCAGGCCCACGCTGGCCGCTGCGTTCTGGCTGGCGTCGGCCGTGTCGATTCCCGTCGGCGCGGTCCTGATCACGATCGAAGGAGCGCTGCGCATCTTCTCCTAGGCGGATGGCCTGCCGGTTGCTACGCTCGCGGCATTGCAGTGCCCAAGTGGAGAAAATTGACATGATCCGTTCGCTGGTTGCAGGAGCCGCCCTGATCGCCGTGGCCGCCGCCGTCCAGGCCGCCGAGCCCTCCGAGCCGCATGTGGTGGAGCGCACCAAGGCGATGAAGACGATCGGCCAGAACACCAAGCTCCTGGGCGAGATGGCCAAGGGCAACACGGCCTTCGATGCCGCCGCCGCGCAGCAGGCCGCCGCCGCCATCGCCGCCGAGGCGGCAAAGATCCCGACCTTGTTCGAGACCGAGGCGGATGATCCGGCCTCCGAGGCGAAGCCGGTGATCTGGACGCAATACGACGATTTCACGACCAAATCCGCCGATCTCGAAATGGCGGCCTCGGCTGCCGCCGAAAGCATCCAGGCGCAGGCGGATCTGGGTCCGGCGCTCGGCCAGATCGGCGGCACCTGCAAGGCCTGCCACACCACCTATCGCGAGTGACTGCGGCGGGCGGCGGATCCCGCCGCCCCCTCCTGCCATGCCCGGACGGCCTTGTCCGGGGGCGCATCCCGGATCGGGGCGGCATCGGCTCCTGAGGCTCCATCCCGCAGGCCTCCGGCGCAGCGGGCCGGGCCTGCCGGTCTCAGAAGAAACTCTGCGGGTCGATGTCGACGGCCAGGCGCAGGTTCTGCGGCGGGCGCAGCTGCGCCAGCCATCCGCCAGCGCCGTGCCGGTGCCCGCATCGGGACGCCGGATGCGCAGCCGCACCTCGCCGCCCCGCGGCACGGACTCGTCGGGATACTGGAAGATGACCCGCGGGGTAAGAACATCGCCGGTATAGAGGTGCCGCGGCTGGCGGAACGGCCGCAGCGAGGGACCGCCGCGGGCGATCACCGTGACGAAATAGTCGAGGGCGACCGGTTCCGGCGGGAACTCCTGGCTGCCGCCGCTGCGCACCACCCGCGCCGTCCAGGTCCCGTCGCGCTCGCCGCCCTGGGGCAGCGGGATGCGGGCGAAGGTCCAGGTGTTGCCGGTCTCGGTGACGATGCCGCCGGCGGAGAGGTCGAGCACCTGGCCCGACGGCGTGGTGACGACGAGGCGCAGCCGCGCCTGTGGCATGTCCCAGCCGGCCACCACGGTGACGGTCTCCTCGCCGCAGACGCTGAAGGGGATCGCGGGCCCTTCGCGCCTGTCCCGGGCCAGATGCAGGTCCGGGTCGGACAGCGCGCCGGCCTCGAAGATGTCGCCGAAGGCCAGAGCGAAGAACTTGCGCAGTTCGAGCCCGGTGCCCGCGCGCTTGTAGTAGCCGCCGTGATCCTGGGCGAGCGCGGTCAGCCGAGGCCCGTCGAGGCTGCTTTCCGTGCCGAAGCCGATCGCGGTGATCTCGGTGCCGCCCAGCCCCGTGACATCGGCGATGGCCTGCGGCTCGTTCTCCATTCCGTCGGTCAGGACCAGCATCGCCCGCGGCAGGCCGGAGGTCGCATTCAATTGGCTGCGCGCCGAGGCCAGCCCGTCGCCGATGCTGGTGCGCCCCCCCGGCGCGATCCCGGGCAGCGCGCCGAGGATGAGGCCGCGCTGCGCCTCGTCGAGCGGATCGAGCGCGGCCTCGGGCGGCGAGCTGGCATTCCCGGCGAAGCTGACCAGCCCGGCTGCATTGCCTTCCGCCGCGCGCATCATCGACGTGAAGAGTTCGGCCGCATCGCGTGCGGCATCGATCTTGGAGCCGCCGCCGAGCGCGGGCTCGGACATGCTGCCCGAGCGGTCGAGCACCAGCATCACCGCGCGCTCCTCAGGCGGATCGGGAATCTCGATCGGGTCGTTCAGCATCAGCGCCGACGAGGAATAGTAGAGGTCGCAGGCATTGCCGACCGACAGCACGCCGAGGAGCCGCCCGGCCGTGTCGAAGAGCCCGGAGCCGGAACTGCCCCCCGAAACGTCGAGATCGACATGGATCATGCCGCCGCTGACATTCTGCACCGGGACCGTGCCTGCCGGCGAGGGCGAGATCTTCTTCACCGCGCCGTTCGGGTGGTGGATGCCGAAGACCGGGCTGCCCGCGCCGGGATAGCCGTTCAGCACCGGCACCGGCGCCACCGGCGGCGCGCCGCGCAGCTGCAGGATCGCGTAGTCGCGCCCGTCGGTGTAGCGGTACTTCACCAGCCGGATGACCTTGTGGAACACGGCATCGTAGGCCGGCACCAGCGAACCGTCGCAATTCACCTCGTAGTCGAAGGTGACCGAGCTCGAGGGCACCTCGAACGGGTGGTCGGCGATGCAATGCGCCGCCGTCGCCACCAGGTCGCTGTCGATCAGCGTGACCGAGCAGGTGCTGACGCTTTCCTCCGGATGGCCGGAGGCCGGCGGATGCACGGTGAGGATCATGCCGACGCTGGGCGCGAGGTCGCGCCGGACCGACCCGGCCGCGGCGCAGCGGGCATTCACCCATTCCGGCGGGTTCGCCTGGTCGCAGATCCAGAAGGGATCATAGCGCGGCCCCGTCGATCCCGGCACATGCGGGAAGTCGGGCTCCACCCAGGGGCCCGGCAGGAACGGATCGCAATTGGTGACGCTGTCATGGCCCGAGGCATAGCTCGGCACGCTCTGCCCGCGCCCATAGCGGTCGACGGTGGCGCCGCCGGAATTGCTGCCCGCCGCAACATAGCGCAGCGGGATCGTGCCGCCCGGCAGGTGGTGTATATTGACCGGCCGCGTCCAGAAGGCGGTGCCGTCGGCCGAGGTGAAGACGTCGGTATCGTAGCCCAGCTCGACTTCCAGCCGGTTTCCCGCAGGCAGCGAGACCGCCTCGAAATGCAGGATCACGAATTTCGTGCCGGCCGCCTCGTAGGGCAGCTCGACGGTCCATGTGCCGGGCGAGGCGGGCGGATCGCCGCTGTCGGGCCCGACCTGGACTGGCGTGGAAAGGATTTCGACCGTACCGCAGACATGTGACATGGCGGGACCCCTCGGTTCTGTCAGGATTTGCATGGCAAGACGCGACCGGCACGCGGCGTCAGGACCCCTGTTCCCGGCGCCATGGCAATCTTGACTCAGCGTCAACTTGATCATGCGCGCCTCGCCGCAGGTTTCCAAGGGGGGTATTCCGGAGAATGCAGGCCGCCAGCATCCGGAATTCCGGAGTGGCCCCGTTGCACGGCGATCTCGCCGCGGGACCTACGCCGGTGCAGGATGGTGCGGCGATGGCAGGAGATGACGGAAGATCCAGCGCCGCAAACGGCCCGGCAATCGGCGCGCGGGACCCAGTCCCGCATTTGCCGGCGATCCATTTCCCGCTCTTCCTGGCCCGCGCAGGGCTCTACGCGCCGGCAACGGCGGGACGGCCCGCGGACCTCGGCCGCGCCCGCACCAGCTGGCGGAGATCGTCGCGCCGGTGTCACTCTTGGACCCGAATTGGATCGAAGCCGCCGCCAGTGCCCTGCGCGAGGCCCCGCCCGGGAGGGGCATGGCGCAGACGCGCGAGGACAGTCCATGGCGGCCGGGTCTCGACCGGATCTGGACGTTCCTGCCTCTGCCGCAGGAATTGCTCGACCTGGCCCTGCCGGGCGCATTCCCCGACCGGCTGAAGCGGAGCGGACCGCTCTGGTCTGCGCTGGCACCGCCGCCGCCCCGGGAGCCGCGTTTTGCCCGGAGGCCGCGGCCCCGGTACATGCCGGTCGTCGGCCGGGTCCGCCGCCTCTGCGCCAAGGCCCGCCAGCCGGTGCGCGCCGACCTGCTGGAGGCGCTGGGGCTGCCCGCCATCACCACCGGCGCGGTCTGCGTCTATCACGAGATGATCGCCCCGGCCGTCGAGGCGCTGAAAGGCTCCGGCATCCCGGTCGCGGCTGTCTCCACCGGCTTCCCCGCCGGCCTCTCGCCTTTCGACCTGCGGCTGAAGGAAATCGAGGCCTCGGTCGCGGCAGGCGCGGAGGAGATCGACATCGTGATCTCGCGCCGCCACGTGCTGACCGGCAACTGGCAGGCGCTCTATGACGAGACCCGCGCGATGCGCGCCGCCTGCGGCGCGGCCCACATGAAGGCGATCCTGGCGACCGGCGAGCTCGGCACTTTGCAGAACGTCGCCCGCGCCTCGCTTGTTTGCATGATGGCGGGGTCGGATTTCATCAAGACCTCCACCGGCAAGGAAAGCGTCAATGCCACGCTGCCGGTCAGCCTGGTCATGGTCCGCGCGATCAGAGCCTACCGCGAGGCGACCGGGATCAAGGTCGGCTACAAGCCGGCCGGCGGCATTTCCAAGGCCAAGGACGCGCTGACCTACATGGCGCTGATGAAGGAGGAGCTGGGCGACGACTGGCTGCGCCCCGACCTCTTCCGCTTTGGCGCCTCGTCGCTGCTGGGCGATATCGAGCGGCAGCTCGAACATCATGTCACCGGCGCCTATTCCGCCTCCTGGCGCCATGCATTGGGGTAGCAACATGCTGGAACTCAAGCCGAACTGCGAATGCTGCGACCGGGACCTGCCGCCCGGCAGCCCGGAGGCGCGGATCTGCAGCTATGAATGCACCTTCTGCGCCGATTGCGTCGAGGCGCATCTGAAGGGCGTCTGCCCGAATTGCGGCGGCAATTTCGTTCCGCGCCCGGTCCGTCCCGCGCACATGCTGGTGAAGCACCCGGCATCGACCACGCGCCATCATGCGCTCGAGGGCTGCAGTCAGGGAGACGCGGCATGACCGTCAGGGAGATTTTCGAGAGCATGGAGTACGGCCCCGCGCCAGAGAGCGCTGCCGAGGCGATGGCCTGGCTCGACCGCCATGGCCGCCGGTTCGCGGCCGAGGGGGCAGAGACCTTCGAGACCCGCAACCCGGCGACCGGCGAGCTTCTGGCCGAAGTGGGGCAGGGCAGTCCGGCGGATGTCGATGCTGCTGTCGCGGCTGCCCGCGCGGCCTTCCCGGCATGGGCCGCGACGCCCGGGCACCAGCGGGCGCGGATTCTCTATGGGATGGCGCGTCTCCTGCAGAAACACGCCCGCACGCTGGCCGTGCTGGAGACGCTCGACACCGGCAAGCCGATCCGCGAGTCCCGCGATGCCGACCTGCCGCTGGCGGCGCGGCACTTCTACTACCATGCGGGCATGGCGCAGCTGATGGCGGAGGAACTGCCGGAGCGTGCGCCGCTGGGCGTCTGCGGCCAGATCATCCCGTGGAACTTCCCGCTGCTGATGCTCGCCTGGAAAGTCGCCCCGGCGCTGGCCATGGGCAACACCGTGGTGCTGAAGCCTGCCGAATGGACGCCGCTGACCGCCCTCTATTTCGCGGAAATTGCCGCCGAGGCCGGGCTGCCCGAGGGTGTCCTGACGATTGTCACCGGCGACGGCACCACCGGCGCGGCGCTGGCAGCGCATCCCGATGTCGACGAGGTTGCCTTCACCGGCTCGACCGGGGTCGGCCGCGCGATCCGCAAGGGGACGGCGGGGCAGGGCAAGGCGCTGACGCTGGAGCTCGGCGGCAAGTCGCCCTTCATCGTTTGCGAGGATGCCGATCTCGACAGCGCCATCGAGGGGCTGGTCGATTCCATCTGGTTCAATGGCGGGCAGGTCTGCTGCGCGGGATCGCGGCTGATCGTGCAGGAGGGCATTGCGGACGCCTTCCACGCGCGGTTGCGCAAGCGGATGGCGACGCTCCGGGTCGGCGATCCGCTCGACAAAGGCATCGACCTCGGCGCCATGGTTGATCCGGCGCATCGCGCGCGGGTGGCGGCGATGGTCGCGGAAACCGGCGGCGAGGTCTTCGCCGCGCCCTGTCCGCTGCCCGAAGGCGGGGCCTTCATGGCGCCGATGCTGGTCACCGGGCTGGAACCGGCCGATCCACTGATGCAGGAGGAGATCTTCGGCCCCGTTCTCGTGTCCACCACCTTCCGCACACCGGGCGAGGCGGTGCAGGTCGCCAATGCCACGCGCTACGGGCTGGCCGCCTCGGTCTGGACCGAGAACGTGAACGTGGCGCTTGACCTGGCGGCGAAGCTCGCGGCCGGGGTGGTCTGGGTCAACGGTGCCAACATGTTCGACGCGGCGGCGGGCTTCGGCGGCGTGAAGGAAAGCGGCTTCGGCCGGGAAGGCGGCTGGGAGGGGCTCCGCGCCTATACCAGGGCGAAGGAAGGGGCCCCGGCTCTGACGGCCGGGGCGCCGGTCGCCCGGCCCCAGCGGCCGAGGTGCCGGTCGGCCGCCACCGGGACGAGGGCCACGAGGCCGCCCCCGGCGGCACCACCCTGCGCTTCCGCGATCCGCGCACCCTGCCCGACACCTCCTACGACATGCGGATGCCGCCCTTCATGCGCCATTCGATGGGGGTGCCGCTGTCCATCACGCGGCGGCAATACGACCTGCTGATGGCCTATCTCGACAAGCTCGAAAGCGACCCGTCCTGGCGCGCCGCGCCGGATGTTCCGGAGGAAGACGAGGCATGACCGACACGCCCGACCGCAAGATCCGCCCGATGAACATGGCGGCCCGCCAGGCCGCGCCCGACCTGCCCGCCTATCCCGAGCCGGTGCTCGGCAACTCCGTCGCGACGCTGATGGACTCCGGCGTCGGCAACTGCTTTCCGGGGCTGGAATTCGACCTCCGCCAGCTCGACGTGCGGTTCTTTCCGGGCCTCGTCTTCGCCTTTCCCGGCGTGACGCCCGAAGGCCCCGACGGCACCCAGGGCGCACAGCTGGTCTATGCCGACACCACCGGCGATCCGGTCTTCGGCGAGCCCTGGCCCTGGGTCGAGACGCTGGCGCAAAAGCTGAACGGGCCGGAGGGCGCGGCGCTCGGCTCCGGCCAGTGGTACCTGCACTGGGTGGAGCAGAAGGGCCGCCGGATCGAGCTTTATGACGTGTCGGTCTGGCAGAATGCGCGGGTCTGCACGCCCTATGAAGGCGAGATCGCCTGGTGGATCATCCGCCTGATCGAGCGCAGCGCCGATCCGGCCGAGGCCGATCTGGCGATCGCGCTCACGCAGCGCGACGCCGAGGGACAGCCCACCGGCCTGCCGGTCGTGCTCGCCGGCAAGCGACGCGCCTATCTTGACGGCGAAGGCATGATCCCGGATGTCTACCATCCCGGCGAGCTGACCGCCTCGATGTGCAGCCCATGGACGCATGATTTCCGCGACTGCGCCTGCCAGTACTGGGCCTCGAACCACCCCGACGTGGTGCTGGGCGAGGTCCCCGACCCCAATGACCGCGGGCGCCTGCAGGCCGGGCAGGAAGCGGCGGAGGACCCGCTGCAGCCGGTCAGCTTCCTCGACTGGATGCGCCGCCGCAGCGACCCGGCCGCCGATGTGCAGGCCGCCACCACGATCGACGAGGCGCGGCGCCACCGCTACGACCCCTACGAGATCAACCTGCACTGGCAGGAGCTCGACTTCGTGCTGCAGGGCCAGGAGGCGAATGCCACGCCCGCAGGCTCGGCGCCGCCCCCGCCCGATCCCGGCCCGCCGCTCGAGGAGATCTGCCGCGACCTGCGCGGCAATCTCGGCCCGCTCGAATTCATCCTGGCGCTGCGCTATCTCTACGCCACCTTCTCGATCCGCGCGCCCGAGGAAGTGACCGCCGCCGAAGAGGCCGCCTGGCCCGGCCTCGCCGCCGATCTGCGCGCCGCGCGCCAGATCCTGCTCTCGGTGGCGATCAGCGAGATGACCCATCTGCGCTGGGTGAACCAGATCCTGTGGTCGCTGACGGCGCTGCGCCCCGGCCGGCTGCCGCCCTACCTGCCGGTTGTCGGCCCGGCAGGCACGCAGGCCGACCAGGAGCACAGCCTGTCTCTCGACCCCGCCCGGCCGGAGATCATCGCCGAATTCGTCGAGCTCGAACGCCCCGGCGGCAGCATCGATACCGAATATGCCCAGCTGGTGGCGCATCTGCGGGACAATCCGGACTATCCGCCGGGGCTCTTCCAGCTTGCGGTGCGGATCGACAGCGACGGGCTGCAGCATTACCACAAGTTCCGCGACATCCACGGGATCCTCGCGCCCTACGACGCCCGGCCCGGTCTCTATCTGCGCGGCGTGGCCCTGGCGGATCCGCAGGACCCGAGGGTGCAGCCCGCGCTCGACCTGCTCGACGCCGCGGTGTCGGCGCTGTCCGACGGCTACCGCGCCGAGGCCGAAACCGCGCGCAGCAATGCCGACCGGGCGGCCTCCCGCGCGGTGCGCATGCGCGCCAAATGGGATCCCGATCCGGTCGTCAAGGGCGCGGTCAGCGCCGATGCGCCCGGGCTCTACCTGGAGCCCGCCTTCCAGGACGGGCTGCGCCGCCTCGCCGCGCGCGGGCTCGCCTTCGAGGCCAGCATCTACCATCCGCAGATCCCCGACGTGGCCGCCGCCGCCCGCGCCGTGCCCGAAGCGCAGATCGTGCTGATCCATACCGGCAGCCCGGTCGGACATGCCAGCTACCGCGGACGGGAGGCCGAGGTTCTGGCGGACTGGACCCGTGACATGCGCGATCTGGCGCGCTGCCCGAACGTGACGGTGAAGCTCGGCGGGCTCCTGATGACGCTGGCCGCCTATGATTTCGGGCAGGCGGAACGGCCGATCGGCTCCGAAGCCCTGGCCGAGCTGTGGCGGCCCTATGTCGAGCGGTCGATCGAGATCTTCGGCCCTGACCGCTGCATGGTGTCGTCGAATTTCCCGGTGGAGCGCGCCGGGATCACCTACGGCACCAACTGGAACATGTTCAAGCGGCTGACCGCGGGCGCCGGCGAGGGCGAGAAGCGGCAGATCTACAGCGGCACGGCGAAGCGCGTCTACCGGCTGGACGAAAGCTGACCGGGCGGCGCGGCGGGGCCATCCCGCCGCGCGCCTTGGCTCAGTAGATGCCGTAGGTTTCCACGTCGATCCGGTCGAAGATCTCGCGCTTGAGGAAGGCCGCCAGCTTGGCCTCGTCCGACAGGTCCTCCCCGGCGATCATCGCCGCATACTTGTCGATGGCCGCCAGATAGCTCTGCACCAAGTCGGTCGGGTCCTCGACGCGGCGCTCTTCCGCCGCCGCGGCGGGCAGCCCCTCCAGATAGCTGTCGCGGAAGGCCGCAAGCGTCGCCAGATCGGCCTCGGAGGGATCGCGGATCTCCACCCCGGCATCGCGCGCCACCTCGAAGGCATGGTCGATATTGGCCTGCCATTCGACATAGGCCTTGGCCAGCATCTCGGCCGAAGAATCGAAGATCGCTCGGCGCTCCTGCGGCGTCAGCCCGGCCCAGTAGTCGCCGTTGAAGAAGAACCCGCCGGTATCGAGCGACCCCATCGGCGTCATGTTCACCGACTTGACCACCTCGGAAAGCTTGAAGAAATCCGTCAGGAAGAGCGGCGTGCCGGTGGTGCAGTCGATCGAGCCGCGCTGCAGGCCGCTGTAGATCTCGGTGCCCGGCACGCTGACCGAGACGGCGCCGATATGGTTCACCCAGTCGACATGGGCGCCGCCGATGGTGCGGATCTTCTTCCCCTTCAGGTCGGCAAGGCTGACGGCGTCGAAA
>NZ_QBKZ01000014.1 GCF_003056725.1 Mangrovicoccus ximenensis | reverse complement strand
TTGCACTGGAAGTTGTAGACGCCGATCGCCATGTCGGCGGCGTAGACGGCATTGTGCGCCTGGTATTCGGCGGCCATCTTCGGGTGGAAGAGCTTGGTCTCGAGCGTCGCTAGCGCCAGCTCCAGCTGGCTTTCCGACACGAAGGCCGCGTCGCCCAGCACGTTGTCGAGCGGCAGATCCGACGGGATGTAGCCCGCGGTCACGAAGACCAGGTCGGCCACGCCGGATTCCAGCCCCGACAGGCTGCCCTCGGGCGGCAGCAGCATGCCGCCGGGATAGACGTCGAAGTCTATCGAGCCGCCGGTATTCTCGGCGATCCGCGCCGTCCAGTCGGCAAAGAACTTGCCGTTCGGCGATCCCGCGCCCAGCCAGATCGCCGCCCGCGCGGTTTCCGCAGCGGCGGGGCTGCCGCCGAGCGCCAGCAGGGCGGCGAGGGCGCCGCCGAATGCAGTCAGTTTGGTCATGTCGGTTCTCTCCTCCGATTGCCCGGGGCTGCGGTCCTCCCGACCTGCCCGGAGCTTATCCGTCATTCCGCAGGCGGGGCGCCAAGCGCCTCCGGGAGCCGGTAGGTCCGGATCGCGGTGCCCGCGAACAGCGCCTGCTTCTCGTCCTCCGAACAGCCTGCGGCGATCCGCTTGAACGCATTCCAGAGCGTGCCGTAGGACACGCCCGCGGCCAGAGGTCCATCGCCATGAAGGCGAGGTCATAGAGCACGTCGATCGTGGCCAGCCGGTCGTTGAAATCTATGCAGTCGAAGAGCCGGGGCTTGCCCTGCCAGAGGCAGATGTTGCGCAGGTGCAGGTCGCCATGGCAGCGGCGGATGCGGCCCTCGCCGGCCCGCCGGTCGAGAAGCGCCGCATGGCCGGCCAGCGCTTCGCGGAAGGCGCCGTCGATCGTCTCGATCTCGGCTGCGGAGAAGACGCGGCTCTCGCCGAAGCCGGCCCGGTTGATGTACCGCGGCCAGAGGCAATTCGCCAGCCTGCTGGTCAACCGCTATCTCGACCGCACCGGGCAGGAGGACGGCTTTGCGCTGCTGCCGTTCTTCACCGCGCTGCGCGCCGAGGTCCGCGCCCATGTCGTCGCCACCCAGGCCGAGACCGGGCCGCCCGGGCAGCGGGACAGCACCGCCGCGGCGGCGCGCCGCCCGCGCCGATGGCGGTGACGTCGACCACGGGCAGCACCAGCGGCAGGCCGCCGATGTCGGTGCGCGTCGCGATCCCGGCCTCGCCGCCGGTGGCGACGGCCATGTCCGAGGAGGTGCCGCCCATGTCGAAGGTGATGATGTTCTCCATCCCCGACTGCCCGGCCTGCCGCACGGCGGCCATGACGCCGGAGGCGGGGCCCGACAAGATCGTCTCGACGGGACGCGCCACGGCGGATCCGACCGAGAGGCTGCCGCCGTTCGAGGCGGTGACCAAGAGCGGCGCGGTGACGCCGATCCGCTGCAAGCCTTCGGTCAGGCGCGCGAAATAGGCGTCCATCAGCGGCTGGATATAGGCGTTGAGGCAGGCGACCAGCGTGCGTTCGTATTCCCGGATTTCCGGCCAGATCGCGGCGGCGGAGGTGATCGGCAGGCCCGCGAGACGCCCGGCCAGCTTCGCGGCAATCGCGCCTTCGGTCTCCGGGTCGGCATAGCCGTTGATCAGCATCAGCGCGGCCGCGTCCAGACCCTGCGCCTTCAGCGCCTCGGCGACGCGGTCCAGCTCGGCCTCGGAGGGCATCGCGGCGAGCTTGCCGTCGCGCGAGAAGCGCGCGTCGATCTCGATGACGCGGGCGCGGGGAACCAGCGGAACCTCTTTCTCGGCATGGAGGTCGAAGGAGGAGGGCATGCGGCAGCGCGCTATTTCCAGGATGTCGCGGTAGCCTTTCGAGATGATCAGCCCGATCCGCGCGCCGCGGCGCTGGATGATCGCGTTCAGCCCGATCGTGGTGCCGTGCATCAGTCCGCCGACATCCGAAGGGGCCATGCCTTCGCGGGCGAGGAACTTCTCCAGCCCCTCGATCAGCGCGCGCGAGGGGTCGTCGGGGGTCGAGGGCTCCTTGTAGAGCGCGACGCGGCCCGTGCCGCTGTCGGCCATCACGAAATCGGTGAAGGTGCCGCCCACGTCGATGCCGATGCGGAGCCGTCCCTGGCTGCCCTGTGCGAAGTCTTTCATCTCGGTTTCTCCTCGCGGCGCGCTCATGCGGCGCCCGCGGTCACGATGACGCCGGCCTCGGCGGGCCAGCCAAGCGCCAGCCGGTCGCCGATGGCGAGCCCGCCTGCGCCCGGCCGCCGCCAGCATCCCCGGCAGCAGCGGCCCGCGCAGCGCCTGGCTCATGCCGGCGGCCGCCCCTCGGCCCATTCCAGGAGCCGGTCGAGCGCCGCGCCATCCAGATCGACCTGGTAGTAGAGCGCGTAGAAGGCGCGGGTCTCCTCGCGCAGGTCGCCCTGCCAGCGGTCGGGATAGAGCAGTCCGGCCATCCAGTTCAGCCCCATCAGCCGGTTCAGCGAGGGCGGCCGGTCGATCCAGCCGAAGGGTGCGGTCGGCGAGAGATGGACGCGCCCCGCCCGCACCGCCGCGATCCCCTGCCAGAGCGGGTCATCGAAGACCTTGCCGTGGAAATTGCGGTCCCAGGTGACGATCACCTCCGGATCGGCGACGATCACCTGCTCGGGCGAGACATTGACCAGCCCGCGGGTCGCGCCGCCGTCATCGGCAACGTTGCGCCCGCCGGCCCGCTCGATGATCTCGGTATTGATCGAGCCCTTCATGCCGGTTTCCAGCCCCTCGGGGCCGCGCGCCAGATAGACGCCCGGACGCTCCGCCGCGGGGATCTCCGCCAGCATCGCGTCGAGCCGCGCGAACCGCGCCTCGGCATCGGCGGCCAGCGCTTCGCCGCGCTCCGGCACGCCGAGCGCCTCGCCGATCAGCCGCAGCGCCGCCGGTGTGTTCGCGAAGGTGCCGTCGATCAGGAGATAGGGAATGCCGGTCTGGGCCTGAACCCGGTCGGCGAGATCGGCATNGGCGGCCAGCACCCGCTCGAGGTTGGCCTCGCCGCCGCGCCCGGTCAGGCGGCCGGTCTCGGGCAGGTCGCGATAGGGGGCGGCGATGTAGTCCCGCTCCTCGGGCCGCAGCGCCCGCGGCCAGCCATCAGGTTGCCGGCCGCGTCCTCCCGGACCCGATCGGCGCCCGCGTCTCGGAACCAGTCCGCGACCAGCGCATTGGCGCGGCGCATCTCGGGGCTGAAGGCAAGCCGGGTCATGCGCCCCGGCTCCGCCGTGATGGCAGCCAGCGCGGCAAGCCGCGCCGACGCCCGCTCAGCCGAAGACGACATCGCGGTTCACGTCCTTGTAGAGAAGGTAGGAGGTTTCCTCCCAGCCGGTCGCATAGAACTGCTGCGGCACCCAGGGGCCCATCCAGATGTAGTCCTCGGCCCAGACCTCCTGCCATTCGCGCTCCAGCAGGTACATGCCCTGGCCTTTCAGCATGAACAGCGAATGCTCCATGATATGGGTCTCGACCGCGGGGAAATGCCCGCCCGGCGCGAAGCTGAGCACGTTCATCTCCATGTCGAAGCCCAGATCGTCGGGCAGCAGGTGCTGCCAGCCGCGGCCGGCATTGCCGGTATGGTTGACCTTCTCGACCTCGGCAATGTTCGACACCAGCGCCCTGGGGACGTCATGGCCCTTGACCGGCACGTAGGGGCGGTAGAATTCCAGCACCCGCGCCTCGCCGCCGATGGCGGCAAGCTCGAAGCCCGCGCCCGGCGGCACATAGGCATAGCCGCCCTCGTCCATGACGTGTTCCGCGTCGATCCCGTCGACGCGGAACCGGATGCGGCCTTCCTGGACGAAGAGGAAATGCTGGTTGCCGTCATTGCGCGGCTCCCGCGTGCCGCCGCCCTCGGCGACGAGCAGCATGGTCTGCGCGAAGCCCGCGCCCATCTTCGGGCTGGCGAGGAAGCGCACGATCGTGCCGGCGTAATCCGGCAGGCGGCTGTCGAGCACGCCCTCGGGCGGCAGCAGCGCATAGTTGCGCTCCACCGCGCCGCGGAAATAGCCGGTGGCCCCCGGCGCGATGACCGGCGCGTCGAGCGCCTCGATCCGGCGGTGGAATTTCAGCTTCGGCATGGATCAGGCCGCCGGCACATAGGCGGTCAGGATCGCCTCGACCAGATCGCCGTCGGGCATCCGGCTTTCGACGAAGGAGCGGACCGGGCCCTTGCCGGCAGGCACGTAGGTCGCCCAGATATCGTCGAAGAGCGGCTTGTTGTCGTGGTCGGTCACGACGATCTCGGCCTTGACCAGGTGCTTGAGGTCGGTGCCGGCGCGGGCGAGGATGCGCTCCAGCTTCTGCAGGATGTCATGGGTCTGGCCCGCGAAATCCAGGCTGATGTCGTCGGCCGAGGCCACGGCCCAGACCATCTTGCCGCCGCCGGGGAACTCCAGGATGTTCAGCTCGGACTTGGAGGGCGGGATCGGGTTGTAGGTGACTTTCATGGTCTTCACTTCTTGGCTTGGGGGGGCAGCTTGGCGGCATCGAAGCCGTTCGGCGTGATGCCGCGCGGCGTCGCGAGGTCATAGGCGGTGCGCGCCAGGAAGCGGCCCTGGCCCGGCTCGGCCACGACCTCGCCATCCTTCATCGACAGCTTGCCGCGCAGATAGGTGGCGACCGGCCAGCCGGTGACCTCCATGCCCTCGTAGGGCGTGTAGTCGACCGCGTGCTGCAGCAGGTCGTTGGTGATCGTGACCTTGCGCTCCGCGTCCCAGATCACGATGTCGGCGTCCGATCCGACGGCGATGGCGCCCTTCTGCGGATAGAGGCCGAAGATCCGCGCCGGGTTGGTCGCGGTCACGCGGGCGAAGGTTTCCAGATCGATCCGGCCCTTGGAGACGCCTTCGGAGAAGACCAGCGGCATGCGCGAACCGACGCCCGGAACGCCGTTCGGGATCTGGCTGAAATCGGCATCGGCACCGTTCATCTCCTTGGAGTTCTCCGGCCCCTCGAAGAAGAAGGCCGAATGGTCCGAGGAGATCACGTCGATCACGCCGCGGCGGATGTCGTCCCAGAACGCATCGACCTTGCCGGCATCGCGCGGCGCCGGGCTGCACATGAACTTGGCGCCCTCGCGGCCCGGACGGTCCATGTCCTTGGCGCCCAGCACCAGGTATTGCGGGCAGGTTTCGCCCCAGACCTTCAGGCCGCGCTTCTGCGCGCGCTCGATCTCCTCGGCCACCTCGTGGCAGGAGACGTGGAAGATCTGGATCGGGGTGTCGACCAGCTCGGCGAGGCAGATGGTGCGGTAGGTGGCTTCGCGCTCGACCACTTCGGGGCGCGACCAGGCGTGGTACTTGGGCTCGGTCAGGCCCTGCGCCAGCAGCTGCTCGGTCATCCAGCCGATCGCGTCGTAGTTCTCGCAATGCACGGTGACCATGCAGCCTTCGCGGTGGGCGGCGGCCAGCACGCGCAGGAACTCGCCGTCGGTCAGATGCGCGTCCTCGTAGGTCAGGAAGACCTTGAGGCTGCGGATGCCCGCCTTCACCACCATCGGAATGTCTTCCAGCACGACCTTGTCGGTCGGATCCGAGATGATCTGGTGGAAGGTGTAGTCGGCCAGCGAGGTCTCGCCGCGGCGCAGGCTTTCGGCCAGAACGTCGGCGATTTCCTCGCCCGCATGCTGCGAGACGAAGGAGATGATCGAGGTCGTGCCGCCGGCCAGCGCGGCGCGGGTGCCCGTCACCATGCTTTCCGCGCCATGGCCGAGGCCGGGATCGACCTGGTCGATATGGCAGTGGCTGTCGACGCCGCCCGGCAGCACGATGCGGCCGGCCGCGTCGACGGTCTCGGTGCCGTCGAGGGACTCGCCGAGCGCGGCGATGCGCTCGCCGGTGATGCCGATGTCGCAGATGCGCGGACCGCCTTCGGTGACGACGGTGCCGCCCTTGATGACAAGATCATAGTTCATTGCAGGGTCTTTCCTTCGGTCGCGTCGAGGATCCGCGGCACGACCAGTTCGCTTTCGGGGTCGATCAGGTGGGCGCGCTCCATGTTGGGGCGCAGGGTCAGGGTCTGGCCGGGGCCGACCGGGGTCATCGGGTCGAGGCGCATCGAGCAGTCGCGCCCGCCGCGGAAGAACATCGCGATGGTCTCCTGGCCGAGCGGCTCGACCACGTCGATCTTCACCTCGATGCCCGCGCCGGTTTCGGCGACCGCAAGGTCTTCGGGGCGCACGCCGAGCTGCATGGAGCGGCCCAGATGGGCGCGGTAGCTCGGTTCGCGCTCCGCGGGCACCGGGATCAGCGTGCCTTCCGCGGTTTCCAGGGCAAGCCGCCCCTCGCCGTCCTCGACCGGCACCACGTCGAAGAAATTCATCGAGGGCGAGCCGACGAATTGCGCGACGAAGGCGGTCTTCGGGTGGAAATACAGCTCCTGCGGCGGGCCGACCTGCTCGATCCGGCCCTTGTTCATCACCACGACGATATCGGCGAGGGTCATCGCCTCGGTCTGGTCATGGGTGACGTAGATGGTCGTGGTCGGCGTCGCCTGGTGCAGGCGCTTGATCTCGGTGCGCATCTGCACGCGCAGCTTGGCGTCGAGATTGGACAGCGGCTCGTCGAAGAGGAAGACCGACGGGTTGCCCATCCGGTCGAACAGGCTGTCCTGCTCGAAGCGCGCCATCTCGACAACGGCATCGACCAGTTCGCCCGGCCCGTCGAAGCAGAGCCCGGCCGGCCCGCGGGTGATCCGCCGCACCCGGCGGTAGAGCTCGGGGGCCGCGGCGCGGTTCAGCCGCAGTTCCTTCTCGCAGGCGGCGAGCCGGATTTCGGGAGTGGAGAAATCGGCATAGGGCAGATGCACCGCCCGCTTCAGCTTGCGGAACGCGGCGCGCTGACTCCCGCGCTGATCCGCGCGCTGGCCGGTATTCGGATCGCCGCGGCGCTTGGCGAATTCCCGCAACAGCCGGTCGCGCTTCTTCGGCACGCGGCGCGGCTGGAACGGGCCGGGATCGCAGACAGGTTCCACATGGCCGTCCGCGAGCCGCACCGACAGCACGCCGAGCCCGAGGCGGCGCGCCAGCCCGACATTGTCGCGGAACGCCTTGGTCGTGGCGCGCGGCACGGCCAGATAGACCGCCTCGCTGACCGCCTGGCGCGCGATGCCCTGATGGAAGAGGGCCAGCGAGAAGGCGGTCTTCATCTCGACGATCACCGGGTCCTCGTCTCCGCGGCAGGCGACGATATCGGCGCCCGCGACTTCGGATTTCACCTCGTAGCCCTGGGCTTCGAGAAAGGCCTTGAGCGGCGCATAGAGGTCGGTTTCGCGGCAGGGGGCGGACATGGCCGGGACCCTAGCCGAGCCGCGGCCCGCCCGCCAGAGTCACTCTGCCGCGCGCAGCGCCGCCGGCGGGACGGGCACCTCCGTATCCCACAGGATCTCGGGGGCGGGCTGGCGCGCGAGGGCAGCTGGGCCGACCGGGCGATCCGCGGCTGGTGCTACCTGCTGGCAGGAACCCCGGCCTTCTGGCTGGCGATGCTGATGCTGGCGGTGTTTTCGGTCGGGCTGGGCTGGACCCCGGTCTGCTGCGCCGGGCCCTTGGGCGTGCCGCCCGGCGAGGTCACGCTCGGCCAGCGCCTGCACCATTTGGCGCTTCCCTTGGCCGCGCTGACCCTGTTCGGCGTTTCCGCGATCGCGCTACACACGCGGATGAAGCTGATCGAGGTGCTGCAATCCGACTACGTGCTGCTCGCCCGCGCGCAGGGCGCCGGGCAGGCCGACATCCTGTGGCGCCACGGGCTGCGCAATGCCGCCCTGCCGGCGCTGACCGCGATGATGGCGGCGAGCGGCGAGATCTTCGGCGGCTCGATCCTGGCCGAGCAGGTCTTCGCCTGGCCGGGGCTCGCCTTGCTGCCGGTCAGCGGCCGCCGAATTCGTGGTGGTACTGCACGCCGAGCCGCTCCGCGCCGGAGCGGAAGCCGCCATCCGGGCCGGCCCGGTGGTCGACCGCCACGGAAACCGCATTGCCCGAATTCAGCCGCACGCCGAGCCCCAGCCGGGTGCGCAGCGCCAGGTCGTCCTTGGTGTTCACCCCGTCGGCGAAATCGTAGTAGCCGGGCATCACGCTGCCTTCGGCGAACCAGTTGCCGCCCAGCGGCATCTCGGCGGTCACGCCGCCGCCCACCCAGAGATCGTCGATGCCGTCCGCGACCGCCCCGCCGCCGAGACGGATGTCGGCCGGCCCGACATAGGTCAGCGGATTGCTGCGGATGTCCGCGGAGACGCTGAGGTCGCGGTCGCCGCGCGACTCTCCGGGCTGGCTCTGGCCGAGGCCGAAGACCGCCTCGGCCGCCGGGACCGGGGAAGCGAGGAAAAGGCCCGCAAGGGCCGCGACTGCCGGAAGAACCCGCATGGTATGTCTGCCTGTTATGCTGTGTTTTTCTGTGGTCTGCTCTGGCGCAAATCTAGCGCCGCGCCGCTCACTCTGCCAGTGGCAGCGTCGCAGCCTGCGCAAATCGGGGATCTTCCGCCTGCGGCGCGATCTCTTCGAAGTCGAAATTGTCCAGCCGCTGGGCCCGCCGCCCGGCCTTCTCGGCGCTGATCTTGATGTCGGCGATGTCCTTCGACGCCTGGCCGAAATGCCGGTCGAGATTGCCGACCCGGTCGCCCAGCCGCTCGACATCTTTCGCCAGCAGCGCCAGCTCGCGCCGCACATGGCCGGCCTGCTCGCGCATCCGCACGTCCTTCAGCACCGCGCGCATCGTGTTCAGCGTCGCCATGCAGGTGGTCGGCGAGACCGTCCAGACCCGCAGCGCGAAGCCTTCGCGGATCAGCTCGGGGAAGCTCGCATGCAGCTCGGCATAGACCGCCTCGGAGGGCAGGAACATCAGCGCGCCATCGGCGGTCTCGCCGTCGATCACGTATTTCTCGGCGATCGCCCGCAGGTGGCTGCGCACGGCGGTGCGCATGTCGCGGGCAGCCTCGGCCAGCGCCCGCTCGTCCTTGGCATTGCGCAGCTTCTCATAGGCTTCGAGCGGGAATTTCGAATCGATGACGATCGGCCCCGGAGGGTTCGGCAGATGGATCAGGCAATCCGCCCGCCGCCCGTTCGAAAGCGTCGCCTGCATCGTGTAGCTGTCGGCCGGCAGCGCCTTCTGCACGATGTCGTTGAGCTGGATTTCCCCGAAGGCGCCGCGGGTCTGCTTGTTCGCGAGAATGTCCTGCAGCCCCAGCACGTCGCCCGAGAGCTTCTCGATATTGGCCTGCGCCCTGTCGATCGCCTCCAGCCGCTGCTGCAGGTCGCCCAAGCTGCGCGCCGTGCGGGTCGCCTGGCCGTGCAGCGTGTCGCCCATCGACTTGGTGACTTCCTCGAGCCGCCGCTCCATCGTCGCCAGCATCGCGGTCTGCGCCGCTGCCTGCGCCTCGGCCACATGGGAGAGGCCGCCGGCCAGCCGCTGCTGCGCCTCGCCGAGGCCCTGCAGTCCCAGGGTCCGGCGCGTCCCTCCGGCAGAGCTCCCGGCGCGCTGCCGCTGCACGCTGGTCCTGCCGGTCCATTCCGCTGCCATTGTCCCGGCCCAGCAGCCCGCAGCGCTTGCCGCCGCGCTGACGCGTTGCCGCCCGGCGTTTGTCCCGGCCACATGCTTCTGCTGCGGCAAGCGGAGATCAGGCGTGGCGATGATGCCCCCGGCAGCAAGGACCGGCAGGCACATGGCTGTTCCGTCAGGGCGCCGGAGCAGTGCGGATGCCCGCAGGCTACTGCGGCGAACCGGGCGGCACTCAGGCGGCGCGCTTTCGCGTCGGCACCGCCAAATCCCCGCTCCTGCCGGAGACCGCGGGGAGCGCCGTGCCGAACCCCTGCCCTGCCCTGCAGCGGCAGGCTAGGCCGCCGGGACCTGTCCGGAGGCCAGGAAGTCGCGGACGAAGTCACTGGCCGGACGGCTGCGCAGATCGGCGGGGCAGCCGACCTGCTCGATCCTGCCGGTGGACATCACGGCCACGAGGTCGGCCAGCTCCATCGCCTCCTCCTGGTCATGGGTGACGAAGACCGTCGTCAGCCCGGTCTCGTCATGGATGCGGCGCAATCCGGCGCGCAGCTCCCGCCGCACCGAGGCGTCGAGCGCGCCGAAGGGCTCGTCGAGCAAGAGGATGCGCGGCTCGATCGCCAGCGCCCGGGCGAAGGCGACGCGCTGGCGCTGGCCGCCCGAAAGCTGGCCAGGATAGCCGCGGAACGGCGATGCTGACCCGCCGGGAGGGTCGCGCGCGCGACACCGCCGTTGCCCCCGGGGCTGCCCATCCTGCCTGCTTGCCCGGGAGCCCGCGCGGACGGCCCTCGGCACCTCTCGGGGCCATCCTAACCGGGGCGGGACGGCCGGATCTTGCATTCCGGAGGCGTTTCGCGGGATATGGCGGCCGTCGCCTCCCCCCGGACCGCCCCTTGAAGATCGATTGCCGCCATGCCCCAGACTGACCATCTCAAGACTGATTGTTCGAAATGCGCAGCCCTGTGCTGTCTCGTGCTGGCCTTCGACAAGGGCAAGGATTTCGCCTTCGACAAGAACCCCTGCGAGCCGTGCCGGAACCTCTCGGGGCACGACTGCTCGATCCATGACAGGCTGGCCCAGGAAGGATTTCCGGGCTGCGTCGCCTATGATTGCCTCGGCGCCGGCAACCGCGTGGTCCAGGAGGTGTTCGGCGGGCAGTCCTGGCAGCAGGAGCCGCGCCTGACGCGGGTGATGATGGAAGCCTTCTCGGGCATGTGCGAGGTCCACAAGCGCATCGACCTGCTGCGGGCCGCCGGGACGCTGCCGCTGGAGCCGCGCGACGAGCAGGCGCGCCGGTCGTTCCTCGACCGGCTCGAGCAGCACCGCTGGAGCGGAACCGAACTCAATGAATTCGAGGCGGGCCTGGCGCTGGAGATCGACATCTTCTTCCACGGGATCGCGTCCCACCTGCCCGGCACGCCCACCGCCGGGCACTGATCCGGCAGAGCCGCGCCTTCGGCCCTGCTCCCGGCAGCCGCCGTGCCGGAACAGGGCGCCGGGGCCAGGGCCAAGAAACGGTCCCGGAGCGAAAGGCAGGCGCATGTGGCCCGGGCTGGACGTTGGCCGCAATCGCGCGCACCTTCGCCATTGCCACCTGCCACATCGGCGCGGAAAAGGCGGCGGCGCGGACCTCGAGCCCGGCTTCCAGCGATTGCAGGGCGATCGCGCCGCCCATGGAATGCGCCAGCAGGAACCAGGGCTTCGGCAGCCCGGCCTCGCCGGCATGGGCGAGGAAGGCCGCCACGTCGCGCTGGTAGTCGGCGAACCGGTCGACATGGCCGAGCCGCGGATCGGACAGAAGCCGGTCGGCTAGCCCCTGGCCGCGCCAGTCGATCGCGGCGAAGCCGTAGCCCGCCGCCATGAAATCGCGGGCGGTGGGGCCGTATTTCTCGATGTATTCGGTGCGGCCGGGGAAGCACAGCACGGTGCCCTTGGGGCCGCGGCCGAATTCGCCGATCCGGATGCGCACCCCGTCGCGCGTCTGCCGCCAGACCGCGCGGGCCCCGTCGGGCGCGCCGCTGTCCGCCGCGAAGAAGGGTGCGATGCCGGTGCCGGACATGCCCCCCGTGTCCCGCATCAGGACAATGCTGCGCCGAGCTTCATCGCGGCGCCCATGTCGCCGTCGATCTTGAGCCGGCCCGACATGAAGGCGCTGGAGGGGTCGAGCGCGCCGTCGAGCATCGCCTCGAACGTGTCGCGGTCGGCCGAGAGGGTCACGTCGGTGTCGTCGTCGCTTTCGCGCACGCCCGCGCCGTCGACCACGATGCTGCCTTCGCCGACGATGTGGAATTTCGCCGACCCGTCGAACCCGTCGCCCAGCTTCGCTCGGAGGGCTTCCACGGCCCCGTCGATCACATTGCTCATATCCGACCCTTCCTCGTCACGATGGGTATGGCAAAACGGCGCCGAGCCGTTATGTTTCGACTATGACCAGACCTTCGCGGTTTTTGAAACCGGTTTTCCTCGCCCTGGCCTGTTCCGTTGCGTCGCCGCTGGCGGCCGCAGCCGACAGGCTCGACGACCTGTTCGCCCAGCTCCAGGATCCGGAAACCGAAAACTGGTCCGGCGTCGAATCCGAGATCTGGCAGGAGTGGTCGCGATCGGGCTCGCCGGCGATGGACCTGCTGCTGCAGCGCGGCCGCGAGGCGATGGAGGCGGGCGAACTCGAGGCCGCCGTCGACCACCTGACCGCGCTGACCGACCATGCGCCGGATTTCGCCGAAGGCTGGAACGCCCGCGCCACCGCCTTCTACCAGGAGGGCGAGCTGGGGCTCGCCGTGGCCGACATCGAACGTACGCTGGCGCTGAATCCGCGGCATTTCGGGGCGTTGTCCGGGTTCGGGATGATCCTCGAGGAGCTTGGCCATGTCGCGCAGGCGCTCGATGTCTATCACGCCGCTTTGGCTATACATCCGCACCAGCCGAACGTAGAAGAGGCCATCGAGCGGATCAAAAGGGAACTGGGCGAGCAGGACATCTGACCCGCCCATTTCAAGGAACAGGCCAATGACGGCGCGAGGCAGGGTCCAGGCAGTCCTGGGTCCGACGAATACGGGCAAGACCCATTACGCGATCGAGCGCATGCTCTCCTATCGCACCGGGGTCATCGGTCTGCCCCTCCGGCTGCTGGCCAGGGAAGTTTACGACCGCATCGTGGAAAAGCGCGGCCCGTCGGTCGTGGCGCTTGTCACCGGCGAAGAGCGAATCGTGCCCGAGCGGACCCAGTACTGGGTCTGCACGGTCGAGGCGATGCCGGAGGGCTTGGGCGCCGATTTCGTGGCGATCGACGAGATCCAGCTTTGCGCCGATCCCGAGCGCGGCCATGTCTTCACCGACCGGCTGCTGCGCTCGCGCGGCTTCCAGGAAACGCTGTTCCTCGGCGCCTCGACCATGCGCGGCGCGATCGCGGCGCTGGTTCCGGAGGCCACCTTCCAGAGCCGCGAGCGGTTTTCGGAGCTCAGCCATACCGGATCGAAGAAGATCAGCCGGATGCCGCCGCGCTCGGCGATCGTCGGGTTCTCGGTGGATTCGGTCTATTCCATCGCCGAGGTGATCCGCCGCCTGAAGGGCGGGGCGGCCGTCGTCATGGGCGCGCTTTCCCCGCGCACGCGCAACGCGCAGGTGGAGATGTACCAGAACGGCGATGTCGACTATCTCGTCGCCACCGACGCGATCGGCATGGGGCTGAACCTCGACATCCGCCATGTCGCGTTTTCCTCGACCCACAAATTCGACGGCCGCCGGATGCGCCCCCTTCAGCCCAACGAGCTGGCGCAGATCGCCGGACGGGCCGGACGCCATACCGAGGACGGCACTTTCGGCGTGACCGGCGAGGCGCGGCCCTTGCACGAGGACCTGGCCGAGGCGATCGTCGAGAACCGCTTCGCGCCGGTGACCAAGCTGCAATGGCGCAATTCGCGGCTGAACTTCGCCAATTTGGGCGGGCTGATCGCCTCGCTCGAAGAGCATACCCATCACGAATTGCTGACCCGCGCCCGCGATGCCGATGACGTGCTGGCGCTGAAATCGCTGGCCTCCTCGGCCGAGGTGCGCAACCGCGCCAACAACACGAAGTCGATCCGGCTTCTGTGGGATGTCTGCCGGATTCCGGATTTCCGCGGGATTTCGGAAACCGAGCATGCCGCGCTTCTGGAGCGGATCTACGAGTTCCTGCATGACCGCGGGCGAATCACCGACGACTGGATGGCGGCGCAGGTCCGCCGCATCGACCGGACCGAGGGCGATATCGATGCATTGTCCAAGCGATTGGCCTATATTCGCACTTGGACCTACGTGGCGCAGCGCCAGGGCTGGCTGGATGACGAAAGCCATTGGCGCGAGGTGACTCGTTCTGTAGAAGACCGCCTGTCGGATGCGCTGCATGCGCGGCTGACCCAAAGATTTGTTGACCGGCGCACCAGCGTGCTCCTGCGGCGGTTGAAGGAAAAGGAGAGCCTTGTGGCTGAGGTGAATGACAAGGGCGAAGTGACCGTTGAGGGCCAGTTCGTCGGACGGCTGGAAGGGTTCCGCTTCAGCCAGGACAAGGCCGCAACGGCTGACGAAGCGAAGACCCTGCGCCAGGCAGCGGTCGCGGCGCTTGCGCCGGAATTCCACCTGCGTGCCGACAGGTTCTACAACGCGCCGGATACCGAGCTGGACTTCACCGACCAGGGCGGCCTGATGTGGGGCGAGCATGCCGTCGGCAAGCTGGTCGCGGGCGCCGAGACGCTGAAGCCGCAGGTCAAGGCCTTCGTCGATGACGAAGCCGGTCCCGACGTGGCGCAGAAGGTGCAGCGCCGCCTGCAGCATTTCATCGACCGCAAGGTCAATGCCGCCTTCGAACCGCTTCTTGCCATGTCCCGCGACGAGGCGCTGAGCCCGCAGGCGAAGGGCTTCGCCTTCCGCATGATGGAAGGCCAGGGGATCATCCCGCGCGACGCCATCGCCAACGAGGTGAAGGCGCTCGACCAGGAGACCCGCGGCCAGCTGCGCAAGCACGGCGTGCGCTTCGGCCAGTTCACCATCTTCATGCCGCTGCTGCTGAAGCCGGCGCCGACGCGTCTGCGGCTGGTGCTCTGGGCGCTCGAGGGCAATCTCGACGAATTCCCCTCCGCGCCGCCGCCCGGCCTGGTCACCGTGCCGACCGACGAGCACGCGCCCGAGGGCTATCACGCGATGGCGGGCTACCGCCCGGCGGGCGTGCGCGCGATCCGCATCGACATGCTGGAGCGCCTGGCCGACCTGCTTTCGGAGGACCCGGCCGCGCGCGTGCTGCTGGTCGAGGCCGGACCCGAGCCGCGGGACTTCTGGCTCCGCGCGCCGGCCGGCATGGGCATGATGTTCATGAACGCGCGCTACAACTGGCGCTTCGAGACCGCGCCGGTGCCGGGGCTGGGCGGTCGCCGGGTCTACTGGCCGCGCGGCAAGACGCTGGGCGGATCGAGCGCGATCAACGGCATGGTCTACATGCGCGGCCATCCGATGGATTACGACCACTGGGCCGGGCTCGGCAACGAAGGCTGGGGCTGGGACGACGTGCTGCCCTATTTCCTGAAATCCGAGGACAATGTCCGGATCGAAAGCGGCCTGCATGCCAAGGGAGGCGCGATGCGGGTCAGCGACCCGGTGATGCGCCATCCCGCGACCGAGGATTTCGTCGCCGCCGCCGAGGCCGCCGGGATCCCGCGCATCGCCGAGCTGAACGCCCCGCCTTTCGAGGGAGTTTCCTACCAGCAGTTCACCATCCGCGGCGGGCGCCGCGAGTCGAGCTACACCGCCTTCCTGAAGCCGGTACGCAACCGCCCCAACCTGGCGGTGGAGACCGGGACGCGGGTGCTCAGGGTGCTGACCGCCGAAGGCCGCGCCACCGGCATCGAGACCGCGAAGGGCGGCCGCATCCGGACGCGGCGCGCCCGGCGCGAGGTGATCCTCTGCGGATGGGGCATCCACCGCATCAGTTCAACTACCGGCGGCTTCTGGATGCATGGACGGCCAACGCTTCAATGAGCAGGAAGGATGATTGCCTCGCGTTCAAGCGGGTCCGCGCCAGCAGATCGAACGGTCCGGGGCCCGTTCGAAGGCGTGAGACACGCGCCAATGGAGAGCGTCCTCGGATCGCTGAAGGCCGAGCTGGTTCACCGCGCCAGGTTCCGGTCCCGCCGCGAGGCCAAGGCGGCGCTGTTCGACTTCATCGCCATCTTCTGCAATCGGCAGCGCCGCCATTCGAGCATCGGCTGCCGCACGCCCGGGCAGACACGGATCGACATGGCCGCCGCGATGGCCGCATAGTGAATATCGCCCCAGTCCGGGATCCGGGGAAAAGGTCAGTCAGGGCGATGCGGCAGGACCGGACCGGGCCGAAGATTGTTGTTCCATTCACCAAGATCCCGCTGATAGGCTGCCGTTGATTGATTTTCAGAAATGACATGCTTGGCAGATCCGATGACCAGATTCCGCAGGAAGACGCTCCGCCCCTCGCCCTGGACCGAATACGAGCGGACGGAGACCGGCCTCCTCTCATATTCCGCCGAAGCGCTTGCGGCCCTGCAGCAGAAGCTGGCCGGGGACGTGCAGCAGCCGGGCTATCCGGGATACAATGACGACCGCATGGTCTTCATGCACAGCTACCAGCCCTATCCGCAGCTGATCATCCATGCCGTTTGCGAGACCGACGTGATCGCCGCGCTCGAATTCGCGCAGGCGCAGGAGCTGAAGGTCACCACCCGTTCGGGCGGGCATTCGACGGCCGGCTATTCCTCGAACGACCAGATCGTCATCGACACCAGCCGGATCGACCACGTGCTGGTCGACCCGGTCCACCGCACCGCGCGGGTCGGTGCCGGGACGATCTTCCACAAGCTCAACCGCGTGCTCGACCATTACTCGCTGCACGTGCCGGGCGGCGGCTGCGAGACGGTGGCGGTCGCGGGCTACATGCAGGGCGGCGGCTACGGCTTCACCTCGCGGATCTTCGGGATGAATTGCGACCATGTCCTGTCGCTGCGCATGGTCACGCCAGACGGCCAGATCCGGCGCTGCAACCCCGAGGAAAACGCCGATCTCTTCTGGGCGGTGCGCGGCGGCACCGGCAACCAGTTCGGCGTGCTGACCGAAATCGAGTACCGGCTGCACCCGCTGGAGGATGTCTGGGCCTTCGGGCTGAAATTCCCGCTTTCCGACGAGGCCGGGATCGCCCGTGCTGCGCGGATCATGGAGGAGCTGCAGGCGGATTACGCGAAGACGGGTCCGGCGAAGATGGGCCACCAGGCGCTGCTGATGTACCTGCCGACCGCCGGGCAGCCTGACGCGCAGCTGCCTTTCCTGCTGATCCGCGGGCTCTATGACGGGACCGAGGCGGAATGTGCCGCGGCGATCGGCCCGCTGCTCGGCCAGCTCGAGGACCGGCAGAGCCAGCTCGAGATCTGGCGCGCCGGGCGCTATCTGGAGATCAACGAGGCGCTCCTGTCGACCGTCGATCCGCCCGGGCTCGACATGCCGAATGTCTCGATGAACACCAAGCCGCTGGTCGACGGACGGATCATCGCCAGGGCGCATCCCGCGGAGCGCTGGCGCGAGGTGATCGACCATTTCCTGAAGGCGCCCGACCTGACCTGCTTCATCGCCGCCGAATTCTACGGCGGCGAAATCAACGAGCCTGCCCCCGATGCAATGGCCTACCGCCACCGCGATGCCAGCCTCGACCTGTTCTCCTGGGCGTTCTGGACCTTCGAGACCCATCGCCGGGCCAGCATCGACTGGCTCGACGAATTCGGCCGGATAGCCGGGGCGATGTCGGACGGGCACCGCTACCAGAACTATCCGCGGCGCGGCAATCCGGGCTTCGCGCGCCAGTATTTCGGGGAGAACCTCGAACGGCTGGTCGAGACCAAGCGGCGCCACGACCCCGGCAACCTCTTCGAATACGAGCAGTCGATCCCGCGCGAGCTGCCCTGCGGAGAAGAAGCATGACCGGCGCCTGGACGGAGCGCGAGGCCGAGGGCGAGCGGCTGATCTCGCTGTTCTTCGATCCGCCGATGGCGATCGCGCGGGTCGGCGCCTCGCCCGAACCGCTGGAAGCCTATCGCTGGAAGACCGACGAGAACCCGCATCGCGGGGTCCAGACCATGGTGGAGCCCGCTCCGACGCTCGTGCCGGTCTCCACGTCTCCGGCCGGCTATCCGCCCATGACGCTGACGGTCGGGACCCCCGAACGGATCGCCTTCAAGGATGCCAAGGGAAGGGTGAAGCCGGTCGCGCCCTTCTTCGAGCTCTGGGCGCGGGTGCAGGCGCGCTCGGGCAAGGTGACGGCGGTGCCGGTCACCGCCGCGTTCCTGGCGGCGCACCGCACCGATATCGCCGCGCTGCAATTCACGGTGACGGCGGCAAACCGCAAGGCGCAGGCCCGCACCAAGCGCGCCGCCGATGCCGCCATCGGCGCTCGAGGCGCCGGTCTCGCCCGGCCACAAGCTGGCGCGCCACGCCATCGCCAAGGGGGCGCCGATCCGGAAATTCGGGCAGGTGATCGGCTATGCGACCATGGAGATTTCCGAAGGCCAGCATGTCCACAGCCACAATTGCGAGATCGGTGCGCATGGCCGCGACTACGGCATCGGCGCCGATCTGGAGGCCGCCCGCAAGGCCGTGCCCGAGATGGCGCCGCGCAGCTTCCGCGGCTACCGCCGCGGGGACGGCCGTGTCGGCACGCGCAACATGATCGCGCTGGTGGCGACGGTGAACTGCTCGGCGACCGTCATCAAGCAGGCCGCCGACGAGGTGATGCGCTCCGGCATCCTGGCGGAGTATCCGAATGTCGACGGCGTGGTCGCCTTCGCCCATGGCACCGGCTGCGGCATGAACAACGAGGGACCGGGCTGGGAAAACCTGCAGCGCGTGCTCTGGGGCCATGCCACGCATCCGAATGTCGGTGCGGCGATCTTCGTCGGCCTCGGCTGCGAGGTGATGCAGATCGCCCGGATGAAGCAGATGTTCGACGCCACCGGCGGCGAGCGCTTCCACGGGCTGACCATCCAGGAAAACGGCGGCACCCGCGCGACGGTCGGGCTGATCGCCGCGAAGATCCGCGAGATGCTGCCGCAGGTGAACGAGGCGGAGCGGACGGACTGCCCGGTGTCGGAGCTGACCTTGGCCCTGCAATGCGGCGGCTCTGATGGATATTCCGGCATATCGGCCAATCCGGCGCTCGGCGTGCCTGCGACATGCTGGTGGGCCTGGGCGGCACGGTGGTGCTGTCGGAGACGCCCGAGATCTTCGGCGCCGAGGAATTGTTGCTGCGCCGTGCGGAAAGCCCTGAAATCGCCGAGAAATTGCTGGAGCGGATCCGCTGGTGGGAAAGCTATACCGCGATGAACGGCGGCTCGATGGACAACAATCCGAGCCCCGGAAACAAGGCGGGCGGGCTGACCACCATTCTCGAGAAGTCGCTCGGGGCCGTCGCGAAGGCGGGATCGACCCCCCTTCGCGACGTGCTGGCCTATGGCCAGCGGATCGACGGCAAGGGCCTCGTCTTCATGGATACGCCGGGCTACGATCCGGTTTCGGCGACGGGCCAGATCGCGGGTGGCGCGCAAGTGCTGGTCTTCACCACCGGGCGCGGCTCGGCCTTCGGCTCGAAGCCCGCGCCGACCATCAAGGTGGCGACCAACGATGCGCTCTACCAGGCGATGCCCGACGACATGGACCTGAATGCCGGGGACGTGGTCAGCGGCGGTGCCAGCCTGCAGGAAAAGGGCCGGGAGATCCTCGAGATGGTGATCGCGACCGCCTCGGGCCAGGCGACGAAGAGCGAGCTGCTGGGGCTCGGCGACAACGAATTCCTGCCCTGGCAGATCGGCGCGGTGATGTGATCACGCGAGCACGTCGCCGGAATCCGGTGGCGGCACCGCGCCCTTCATCAGGCGGTAGCTCGACGGGCTGTCGCCGATATACTGCTTGAACATCCGGCTGAAGAAATACGGATCGGAGAAGCCCAGCTCGAGGGCGGCCTCCTTGACCGTAAGCCCCATGCCGAGCCGGTTGGCCGCGAACTCCATCCGTTTGAGTTCGCGGAATTTTTTTGGCGTCATCCCCATCCGGTCGCGGAACGCCCGGCGGAAATAATCCGGGTTGTAGGGCACGCTTGCGAGCGCATCCTCGACGCCCGCGCCCAGGGGATCCGAGCTCAGCCGCGAGGCCACGAACATGATGTGCAGCGACAGCTGGTCCTGGCTCTCGGGGGTGCTGTCGCGGGTCTGCCAGCCTTCGAAGGCGGCCTCCAGATGCGCCAGCAGCAGCACCATGAAGGCGTGGTGCTGGCTGAGCGTCGTGTTCGCCCGCGAGGTCGACTCGCGGTAGTGGCGCACCAGCGGTTCGAGCGAGGCCCAGTCCGGGAACCGGGCTTTCTTCGCCAGCTTCATCTGGGAAATGACATCGCCGCGGCCGAACAGGTCCAGCATGAAATGCTGCGCCACGCCGGTGAATTCGTCCCCGCCGCAATCATGCCGCCCGCGGAAGCGGGTATAGGCCGGGATCAGCATCGCCTCGCCCGGCTCGAGCGTGAATTCCTCTTCGCCGACCCAATAGCGGCCGCGCCCGGTCAGCGGCATCACGAGGTCATGGACCGGGTTCAGCTTGTCGATGCGCCAGCGGGCATTGTGGCGCATCTTGATCGCCGAGCGGGCGAGCCGGAGCGACAGGGAGCGCATCGGCATCAGCGAAAGCGGGAAATGTTCGGTTTTCTCCATCTTTTTATCCCATACCCGGCATGTCCCCTGCGCTGCAACCCGGACTAACCTGGATTCATGGAATCATAACCATGAGTCCGGGCGGGGGAGCCCGGCGCAAGGGAGGAGCTTCCGGCGCACCGGTCGCCCGGCCACGGTTCGGCCGGGGCACGGATCCGTGCGGCCGCAGACCATCATCATGACACATTCCGAAGACAGAATTCCCGTCCGGATCGCCTATGTCGGCGGCGGCTCGCTGAACTGGGCGCCGAAGCTGATGACCGATCTCGCCCATGACACACGGCTTGCGGCAGAGGTCCGGCTCCATGACCTGGACCAGGCGGCGGCCCGGCGGAATGCCGCGATGGGCGCGCGCTTTGCCGAGGCGGCCCGCGGCACGCCGGCCCGCTCGCCGATGCGCCGGTCCTGCTGGCCGACGAGCCGACCGCCAGCCTCGACCGCGCCGCCGCCGACCGGCTGATCGGCGACCTGACCCGCATTTCCCGCGCCTCCGGGCGCACGCTGATCGCCGTCAGCCACGACCCGCATCTCCTGGAGCGGATGGACCGGATCGTCACCGTGACCGACGGGCGGATCGCGGAGGATCTCCATGTCTGATCTCTGGGCCTCGCTGCCCGCCCTGGCGCAGGACATCCTGGTCACGCTCGCGCTTCTGTCGCCGCTGGCCGTCTGCGCCGCCGTGCTGCTGCGGGGATTTGCGCCGCTGCCCTTGGTGCGCGCCGTGCTGTTCCGGTTCCGCTGGGCCAACCTTATCTTCGTGCTGCTGATCGCCGTCTCGGTCGGCATGGGCATCGGCGTGATCGCGCAGGAGCGCGGGCTGCGCCGCGGCATGGCGCTGGCCGCCGACAAGTTCGACCTCGTGGTCTCGGCGCCGGGCAGCGAGATGACGATGATGCTGGCGACCGTCTTCCTTCAGCCCTCGGACGTGCCGCTGCTCGGCGGCCGGATCTACGACGAGATCGCCCGTCACGAGAATGTCGACATCGCCGCGCCGCTGGCCTTCGGCGACAGCTACGGCGAAAGCCCCGTTGTCGGCACCACCGCCGATTTCGTCACCCATCTGGGCGACGGCCGGCTCGAGGGCCGCATCTGGCAGCACCATTCCGAAGCGATCGCCGGCGCCGCGAGCGGGCTGGCGATCGGCGACAGCTTCACCCCGGCCCATGGCGCGGGCGCCGGGGCGGATGCCCATGCCCATGAGGGCCAAGGCTTCACCGTCACCGGCCTGCTGCCGCGCTCGGGCACGCCCTGGGACCGGGCGCTGCTGATCCCGGTCGAGGCGGTCTGGGAGGTCCACGGCCTCGCCAACGGCCATGCGCCCGAGCGCGCTGACCAGATCGGCCCGCCCTTCGATCCGGACTATTTCCCCGGCACGCCGGCCGTGCTGGTCAAGGCCGAGGCGCTCTGGGCGAATTACGCGCTGCGCTCGGAATTCACCCGCGATGCCGAGACCATGGCCTTCTTCCCGGGCACCGTCCTCTCGGAGCTCTACCGGGTGATGGGCGACCTGCGCCAGGCGATGTCGCTGATGTCCGCCGTCACCCAGATCCTCGTTGCCGCCTCGGTGCTGCTGGGGCTTTTCATCCTGACCCGGCTGTTCCAGCGCCAGACCGCGATGCTGCGCGCGCTCGGCGCCCCGGCCCGCTTCGTCATGGCGGTGATCTGGAGCTATGGCGCCACGCTGCTCTGCGCGGGCACGGCGGCGGGGATCGCGGCGGGCTATGCCGCGGCCGCGGCGCTGTCGCGGATCGTGACGCTGCGCACCGACATGCTGGTCGAAGCCACGATCACCTGGCCGGAAATCCATCTCGCGGCGGGGTTCCTCGCCGCGACCAGCCTGCTTTCGCTGCTTCCCGCCCTCGTCGTCCTGCGCCAGCCGGTCGCCGAGGGGCTGCGCGCCTGACCCCGAAGGACCCTCCGATGATCCGCGCCCTGCTCGCCCTGTTCCTCCTGCTCTCCGGTCCTGCGCAAGCTGGCGAGCCGCATGCCCATGCCGACGCGGAAGAGCAGCACGCTTTCGCCCTCGGCGAGTTCGCGGTGGAACATGCCTGGACCCGCGCCACCGGCGGCGGCAGCGCGGATGTCTTCATGGTGCTGCACAACCTCGGCGACGCGCCGGTCATCCTGTCCGGCGCGCGCGCGGAGATCGCGGAGGAGGCGCAGATCGTCGGCTTCCGCATCTCGGGCGGCGCGGAAACTGCCGAGCCCCTGCCCGCCCTGCCCGTGCCTGCGGGCCGCGACATGGAGCTGGCGCCCGGCATCATGGCGGTCCGGCTCGAAGGCCTCTCCGGTCCGGCAGGCGGCGGCGGAGATCGGCGAGGTCGACGGTGTGGTCTATGTCGCCGGGGTCTACTGGCCGATGCCGGCCACCGGCTGGGACGCGGATCACGCGGCGGCAATGGCCGACGTCAATTTCGCGGGCGCGCTGCGGGTGCTGGGCGAGGTGGTGCCGGGCATGGTCAAGCGCGGGCGGGGGCATGTGCTGCTGACCGGCTCGCTCACCGGCTATCGCGGCCTGCCGGGCTCGATCGGCTACACCGCGTCGAAAGCCGGCGTCATGTCGCTTGCCGAATGCATGGCCTGCGACCTTGCCGGAACCGGGGTGAAGGTGCAGCTGGCCAATCCCGGCTTCATCCGCACCCGCCTGACGGACAAGAACAAGTTCGCGATGCCCTTCATCATGGAGCCCGAGCAGGCTGCCGCCATCGTTCTGCGCCACATGAAGCGTGGCGGGTTCCGCCGGGACTTTCCGCGCGGGTTCTCCCTGCTCTTCCGGCTGGGGCGGGCGCTGCCCGACGCGCTCTGGACGCGTCTCTTCGCGGCCAAGGCGGGCTGAGCCGCGGGCTGCCGGATCTGATCTATGTCCTTTTCTTCGCCCCTCGATTCGCGCAATCGTGTGGCTGTGACTCACCAAGGAGGCGAAAATGCCCGAAATCCATGCCGACATCGTGGCCCAGGTGATCCTGCTGGCGCGGGAAGCCGAGGACAGCGGAGATTCCACGGCGCGGGCGGAGCTGTCGTCTTTCATCCAGGGGATGAACGAGGACGACGCGCTGGCGCTGGTCGCGCTCGCCTGGGTCGGACGGGAAAGCTTCGCGCCCGAGGAATGGGACGAAGCCATGCAGACCGCGCGCGAGGAGGCGCGCGTGCCGACCGCCGACTACCTGTCGGGGATGCCGCAGCTCTCCGGCTATCTCGAGGACGGGCTCGAGGCGATGGGCATCTCGGCCACCGATGCCGAAGACGACCTGATGTGACCCCTGCCGCGGCCGTCCGCCGGCCGCGCAACCCGCCTTGCGGCGTTGACCTTGCCTAAAGATATGCCCGCTAGCATCCTGCGGCGCCGTGACGGTGCAGGGACAAGCAGGGGAATATGGCGATGGTCCAGGAAGTCGACCGGATGTATGCGCTGGCCTATATCGGGCTGGCGATCGGCTTCCCGCTGGTTTTCTACCTCTATTACCGGGCGCTGCTGTATTCCCACATGCTGGAGATCGACAGCCTGGCCGAGTACAAGGCTGCGCTCCGGGAGCGTGCCGAGGAAGATCCGGTGGCCCGGCTGTCGCTGCGGTTCCTCAAGGGCGCGACGCTCTATTTCGCGTTCTACTGGATTTCATTCGGCCTCATCGTCGGCTCGCATTTCGCCCGGGGCTGGTGGGAGCATTGAGCTGGGCGGGGCCGCTGCGCCGACCGCGGTGGAACATATGATACATGGCAGATATGCGCTTGACGCATCCCCCCCGAGTCGGGTTAGGGTGCTCTGCGGCAACGTGACGCTCAAGTGAAGCAATTTGTCGCTGCTTTGCAGCAACTTGGGCGACCGGCCGGGAGGAGAGAGATGAAGAAGCTCTGGGCCCTTGTCTGCGTGATCGGTTTTACCGGCTTCTGGGCCTACGGGCTCGCGATACTGGCGGCTCTGTTCGGCGACAAGCTGTTCGCGCCGCATGAGGCGGTCATATGCCTTGCCGGAGCGGCGCTCGGGCTCTATGCCCGGATGAAGCTCCTGAAGGGAACGCCGGCCATGCATGGCCGCCGCGCCGCTGCGCGGGACCGGATGGAGCGCGAATACCTGGAGAGTGCGAAGGGCTGATTTCGGTCCGCCGCGCCGCACCTTCATGGACGGTCGGCCGCATCCGCGGGGGAGGGGAGGCCTCCGCGGTGCGGCTGGCTTCGAATTCCGGTCGGGAGGGGAGGCCCGGCCGGATTTTTCGCAGGGCCGCGGGTCGGATACCGATTGCGCGATCGCGGATTTCGGATGCAGCTTTCCTATCATCATTGATGTCCTGCACCGGGGCAGCCGCCGCTGCTTCACATCGCGGCGCGGCTTCGCGGGAACTGGGCCAGGCGGCGAATGCCGGTTTGGCGGGAAGACCCGGCAGGTGACGTCCGTCGGGCGGCGGGACTTGGGTCCATATCGAGATCCCGTTTCCCGCGGCCCCTCCAGCATCGGCATCGACCGCATGCGCCTTGACGTCCGTCGCCGGATCGCCGCCGCCCCAGCGGTTGATGGCGGAGCAAGCCTGAGGGGGGGCGGTTCAGGCGGGGAGCTGTGGATCGGCACCGTTTGGCTGATGGCGGAAACCGGGAGCTGGCCGAGGGGGGCGCCGCTTGGCCGGACAGGTGCAACGGTGCAAGCCGCAGGGCGACCGATGGCGCGACGGTGCCTCGGGCAAGCCGGTCTGCCCCATGCCGTGACCGGGCTGGGTGATCACGCCGGCGGAAGTCCCATGCGGCGCCGAGCGTGCCGGGCGTGTCGCCGATATCGGTCAGTGGGAGCCGGTTCCGGAGGACTGCGGGTTTGGCCAGCCCATGCTGACGCTTGATACCTGCCGCTATCGCACGGCGCGCCGGTCCGGTGGCGAGCATTCTTGAGTGTGACCGGTGCGGACAGTTTCCCGCTTCCGCAGTGCCCCGAATTGCTGCCGGCGCCGCATGCGGCACCCGGCGAAGCCATGCCGCGATCCTCCGGAACGGCGCCGCGCTGTTCGTGCCCATCCGCTGGACTTGCTGCGCTTGGACGTCCGGCAGCCCTGCGGGCATCGCACGCAAAGGAGTCCGGCGGGCAAGGCGCTGTCCGAGCGGAGCATTCCGGAAGAAACGGGTCGGCTGGCCTGTAGCCGCGCCGAGCACTTCGGCGGACGTATCGTGCCGCGCCTTCCTGGCCGCCAAACCGCCGATACCCGGATCATCCGCGGTTGCGCCCGGATTGGTGGCGCCGCGATGGCCGGGCGCTTGCCGTCCGGTCCTGCGCTACCGGGATGACCTGCCTTCCCGCCGACCTGCGGCCATCCTCGCGGGCATGGGCGGAGAGAGGAGCATCTGATGGACATCAACGGTTTGGGAGCTATCGGGGCAAGCTTAGACTGCAGCCTCGCGGGGCTGGACGGAGCCGGGCCGGCCGTGTTCCGCAAACCTCTCCGGCGGCATCGCCTTCCCGATGTTCCGGACGGGCCTCCGCGCTGCGTTGCGCGATGGAGGATTGCGTTGGAGTCGATCTCGGATCGTGTCCGGGGGGACGGTGTCGCTTCCGGTGTCCATCGGGTTTCCCGGCGGGGGCCAGCCCGCTATGGTCGCGGTGGCTGTGGGTGACCAGGATGGCCTGGAGCGTGTTGCCGCCGATCGCGGCGAGCAGCGCGGCGAGATGCGCGGGATCGTCGGGGCCGGGGTCGATCAGCACCCGCCCGCGCTGCCCCAGCAGATAGGTATTGGTGCCGCGATAGGTCATCGGCGAGGGGTTCGGCGCCAGCACGCGCCGCAGGCCGGGGGCGATCTGCTCGGCTTGGCCCGGAACCGGGTCGAACTTGTCTGCTGCCGTCATGGCGTGGCGGGCCTCCGCGTTGCGCGGCGTTGCGCCGCCGGTGCTGCTGCAAGAGCGTTTCGTCTCCGCCGCGGGATAGCAGGCATCCTCCGCCGCGGCGAAAACTTCGGGGCCGGCCGGCGAAAGGTGATTCACCGCCGGACCGAAACGCTTTACGGCTAGGCCATGACCGGCCTGAGCATCAAACCCTATCTGCCGCAGAGCCTGACCTGGCGCGCGACCCTCATCCTCCTGCTGCCGGTGGTGATCCTGCAGCTGGTGGTCTCCATCGTCTTCATCCAGCGCCATGTCGATGACGTGACGGCGCAGATGACCGACAGCGTCCTTCTGGAGCTTGATTACCTGCTGGGCGAGATCAACCAGTCGCCGACGCCCGAAGCGGCGCGCCTGGTGGCGCGCGACCTCGGCCCGAAGCTCGGCATCCGCGTGACGATTCCGGCGCAGGACGAGCTCGAGGAGGGCTACCGCTGGTACGACCTCTCCGGCGGGCCGGTGATCGATGCCCTGCGCGCTGGCCTGCCGGAAACCCTGGTGGTGGATCTGACACGGTCGAAAAGCAGCGTCTACATGCGCGTGCCCAGCCGCTACGGCAATGTCGACCTGCGTTTCGACCGCGGCCGGGTCTCGGCGTCGAATCCGCACCAGCTCCTGGTGCTGATGCTGTTCACCGGGCTCCTGATGACGCTGATCGCCTATCTCTTCCTGCGCAACCAGCTGAAGCCGATTACCCGGCTGGCGGCGGCGGCACAGGATTTCGGCAAGGGCCGCCATGTCGCCTACAAGCCCTCGGGCGCGCGCGAGGTGCGGCTGGCGGGGCTTGCCTTCCTCGACATGCGCGACCGGATCGAACGGCAGATCGAGAGCCGCACTCTGATGCTGTCGGGGATCAGCCACGACCTGCGCACGCCGCTCACGCGGATGCGGCTGGAGCTGTCGCTGATGGACGAGACCGGGGAGACCGAGGCGCTGACCCGCGACGTGGCCGACATGGAGCGGCTGGTGAACGAGTTCCTGGCCTTCGCCCGCGGCGATGCGCTGGAGGCGGCGGAGCCGGTGGATGCGGCGGAGCTGCTGCAGGATTTCGTCGCCCGCAGCGAGCGGGGCGGGCTGCCGGTGACGCTGGCGCGCTGCGATGCGACGGGGCAGGTGCAGATGCGGCCGATGGCGGTGCCGCCCCGGCTTCGCGCTTGCGCGCCGCGCGGCGGCGGGCCTGGACCTCCGGATCGGGATCGAGCGAGGCGGCGAGCAGCGCGCGGGTGTAGGCTTCGCGCGGCGCCTCGAAGATCTGCTGCACGCTGCCCTGCTCGACGATCCGCCCGCCCTGCATCACCAGCACCCGGTCGGCAAAATCGCGCACGACGGGCAGGTCATGGGCGATGAAGATGTAGCTCAGCCCGTGGCTGGCCCGCAGCCGCGCCAGCAGCTCGATCACCTGCGCCTGGACCTGCACGTCGAGCGCCGAGACCGCCTCGTCGCAGACGATGATCCGGGGCTCGAGCGCCAGAGCGCGCGCGATGGCGATGCGCTGGCGCTGCCCGCCGGAGAACTGGTGCGGATGGCGGTGCATGTGCTCCTCGGAAAGCCCGACCTCGCGCAGGAGCTCGGCGACCCGCGCCTTCCAGCGGGATTTCTCGACGATGCCGGGATGGATCGCCCAGCCCTCCGAGATCAGCTGGAATACCGTCATCCGCGGGTTGAGGCTCTGGGTCGGGTCCTGGAACACCATCTGGATGTCGCGGCGCATCGCATGCAGCTCCTTCGGCGGCATCGCGAAGAGGTCGCGCCCGCGGTAGAGCGCGCGTCCCCCCGAGGCTTCCTCGAGCCGCAGGAGCAGCCGCGCGGTCGTGGACTTGCCCGAGCCGCTTTCGCCGACGATGGCGAGCGTCTCGCCCTCGCCGAGCTGGTAGCTGATGCCGTGCAGGGCGGTGAAGGCGCCGTATTTCTTCGAGACGTTCTGCAGCGACAGCACCGGTGCGGGCGGCTCGGCCTCGGCGCGGATCTCGCCCTTGCCCGGCGCCGCCGCGATCAGGCGCCGGGTATAGGGATGCTGCGGGTTGCGGTAGACCTCGGCGGCGCTGCCGGCCTCGACGATCTCGCCTTTCGACATCACCACCACGCGCTGCGCGATCTCGGCCACCACGCCGAGATCATGGGTGATGATGACCAGCGCCATGCCGGTCTCTTTCTGCAGCTCCTCGAGGAGCCCGAGGATCTGCGCCTGCACGGTGACGTCGAGCGCGGTGGTGGGCTCGTCGGCGATCAGCACGTCGGGCTTCAAGGCCAGCGCCATGGCGATCATCAGCCGCTGCCGCTGGCCGCCCGAGAACTGGTGCGGGTACTTCTCCGCCGCCGCCGCCGGGTCGGGGATGCCGACCTTGGCCAGCAGCCTGAGCGTCTCGGCCTTGGCCTCGGCGCGCGGGGTGCCGTGCAGCACCATGGTCTCCTCGACCTGCCAGCCGACGGTCCAGACCGGGTTCAGGTGGCTCAGCGGATCCTGGAAGATCATCGCGATCCGCCGCCCGTTGAGCCGGCGCCGCTCCGCCTTGGACATCTCCAGGATGTTGCGGCCCTCGAACAGGATCTCGCCGCTGTCGATCCGCCCGGGCGGCATGTCGATCAGGTCGAGCACCGCCGAGGAGCTGACCGACTTGCCCGAGCCGCTTTCGCCCAGGATCGCCAGCACTTCGCCCGGCCCGACGCTCCAGCTGACATGTTTCACGGCATGGACCGGGCCGCGCGCCGTGTCGAAGGTCACCGACAGGTCGCGGATTTCCAGAAGCGGATCAGCCATTCTTCTTGCCTCCGGTTTCGAGACGCCAGCGCTGCGCCGGATCGAGCGCGATGCGCATCCAGTTCGACAGCAGGTTCAGGGACAGAGTGGTCAGGATGATGGCGAGGCCCGGCCAGAAGCTCAGCCCCCAGGCGGTGGTCAGGTAGGGCCGCCCCTGCGCCACCATCAGCCCCCAGGTCACCTCGGGCGGCTGGATGCCGATGCCGAGGAAGCTGAGCGCGCTTTCCGCCAGCATCACGAAGGCGAAATCCAGCGTCGCGATGGTCACCAGGGTCGGCAGGATCACCGGCAGGATGTGGCGGAACACGATCCGCGGCACCGAGGCGCCCATCACGATCGCGGCCTGCACGAACATCCGCTCGCGCACCTCCAGCACCTCGGCGCGGGCGGTCCGCAGATAGACCGGGATGCGGGTGATGGCGAGCACCAGGATGATGTTCCCCACCGAAGGCTCGAGCATGTAGAGCACGATCACCGCGAGCAGCAGCGACGGGAAGGACATGATCACGTCGGCGAGCCGCGGGATCGCCTGGCCGAGCCGTCCGCGCGACCAGCCCGCCGCCAGCCCCAGCGCGGTGCCGATGGTCATCGAGGCAAGGACCGCGCCGGTGGCGATCGCCATGGTGTTCGACGCGGCGGTGACGATCCGCGCCAGCAGCGGCCGGCCCAGCTGGTCGCCGCCGAGCCACATCACCCAGGGCTGCGACAGGTCGAAGGGCGGCGCGTTGCGGCCGCGCAGGTTCTGCTTGGAGGCGACCGCATCGAGCAGCATCGGCCCGAAGACCGCGCAGAGGACCACCAGCAGCAGGAAGAGCGCCGCGCAGGTTGCGGGCTTGTCGGCCCAGAGCATTTTCAGCAGGCGCAGGAGCGGGCCGGGCGCGCCGGGATCGCGGCGGGAGCCGGAGACGGGATGGAGGTCTGACATGGCCATGGTCTCAATACCGGATGCGCGGATCGAGCGCCGCATAGGCGAGATCGATCAGGATGTTCATGACGAAGATGGCGAAGGCGGTGACCATGATCGCGGCCAGGACCACCGAGAAGTCGCGCTGCAGGATCGAGTCGATCATCAGCTTGCCGACGCCCGGGAAGCCGAAGATCGTCTCCACCACCACCGCGCCGTTCAGCAGCGCCGCCGCCTGGTCGCCGATCACGGTCAGCACCGGCAGCATGGCGTTGCGCAGCGCATGGACGAAGATCACCGCCCGCGGCCCGGCGCCCTTGGCGCGCGCGGTCTTCACGTAGGGCGATCCGAGCGCGGTGATCATCGAGCCGCGCACCACCTGCAGGATCAGCCCGAACGGCCGGATGAACAGCACCGAGACCGGCAGGATCCAGTGCCAGACCGTGCCCGTGCCCGAGGTCGGCAGCCAGCCGAGGCCGACGGAGAACACGGTGATCGCGACGATCGCCACCCAGAAATCCGGAGCCGAGGCGCCGATCAGCGAGAAGAAGGTGGCGATCCGGTCGAAGATGCCGCCGAGATTGAAGGCGGCCAGCGCGCCCAGCGTGATCGCCGCGCCGGAGACGATCGCCATGGTGATCAGCGCCAGCTGCAGCGTCCAGGCGAAAGCCTCGGTCACCACCTCGAGCGCCGGGCGGGCGCGCCGGATCGAGTCGCCGAAATCGAGCCGCACGAGGTCGCGCAGATAGTCGAGGAACTGCCAGATCAGCGGCTGGTCGAGCCCGTGCAGCACCCGGAAATTCTCCCGGGCCTCGGCCGAGGCATCGACCGGCAGGTAGAGATCGGTGGGGTCGCCGGTCAGCCGCGACAGGAAGAAGACGGCGATCACCAGCAGGATCAGAGACACCGCGCTGGAGACCGCGCGTTTCGCGAGGAAGCGTTGCATGGAGTGGTCCTCCGGGGTCCGGGAGGCAGGGGGCGGCGCACCGCCCCCCGCGCCAGGGTCACTTGAAGCCGATCTGCGACAGCTGCAGCTCGGAATTGGTGGCGATGGTCGGGGTGAAGTCGAGCCGTTCGCTCACCCGGCTGAAGCCCACCATGTGGAACAGGAACACGTCCGCCGAGAGGTCGTGGGCGCGGGCGAAGGCCTTGCGCCAGGCCTCGGCGCGGCCGTCGCCGGGGGTGCCGGTGGCGGCAGCGATATCGGCATCGAGCTCCTCGTCGCAGATGCCCGACTGCAGGCCCTCGCAGGCATATTTGAAGTACATCGAGAAGACCGGGTCGCCGCGGTTGTTGTCATGCATCGCCTGGACCAGCGCCGGGGTCTCGCCCGCCGCGAAGGGCTTGGAATAGTACTTGATCCATTCCGCGACCTCGACCATCTGCAGCTTCACGTTGAAGCCCGCATCGGCGAACATCGCCTGCAGCGCCTCCATCACCTCGGTGACATTCGGGAAGTTGCCGAGACGGCCCAGCAGCAGGATTTCCGTGTCGACCGGCACGCCGTCGGCCTTGGCCTCCTCCAGGAGCTTCTTCGCGCCTTCGGGATCATAGGCCGGCACGGCGAGGTCCTCGTCCGCGCCCAGCGTCGAGGGCACGGTCATGTGGGTGGCGATCTGCGCATCCTCGGGGATCAGCGTGCCGAGGAAGGCCTCGCGGTCCACCGCCATGTTCAGCGCCTGGCGCACGCGGATGTCGTCGAGCGGCGGAATGTTGGAGTCGATCCGCAGATAGGTGGTCTCCGAGTTCGGATAGGCGAAGTCGGTGGCCTTGTTGGTCGCGTCGGTCTGCGAGATCAGCGGCGCGATGTCGGCTTCGCCGGTCTGCACCATCGCCGCGCGCACCGCGTCGTCGGAACGGAACACATAGGTCGCCTTCGTCACGGCCGGCGCGTCGCCCCAATAGCCGTCGCGGCGCGCGAGGATGATGTCCTGGCCGACATTGTATTCGGTCAGCTCGTAGGGGCCGGTGCCGACCGGATCGCGGGTGAATTCCATCGGCGCCTCGGCGGGCACGATGGTCAGGGTCGACATCAGAAGCGGCAGGATCGGCTGCGCGGGATCCGAGGAGATGTCGATCGTGTGCGCGTCGACGACCGTCGGCGTGATCGTCATGCCGCCGAAATACTTGGCGCCGATCTCGCAGGTCAGCTGGTCCGACAGCGTCCGCTCGATCGAATGCTTGACGTCCTCGGCATCGAAGGCCGAGCCGTCGGAGAAGGCCACGCCCTCGCGCAGGTGGAACCGCCAGGTGGCATCGTCGGTCTCCTCCCAGGAGGTGGCGAGCCGCGGCATCAGCTCGCCGTTGGCCGGATCGAGCTCGGTCATCGTCTCCGAGATGTTCTGCAGCAGAACCCGGCCGATATTCGACTGCGACGCCATGCAGGGCTCGAGCGTCTCGAGTTCCTCGTTCAGCACGATCGTCACATCGGTGTCGGCCGCGAACGCAGGCAGCCCAAGGCACGAAACAGCCGCCCCGCAAAGCAGGGCAATCCGCATATCCATAGTCTCTCTCTCCTCCCGTCAAACCGGCAATTCCATGGGCGCAAACCGGCAGCGCCTGTTGCAGGCCTCCCCTTCGCGCCTTCGGCGTCTCGGCGGGGAAGCCCGATCCCGTGTCGCGGGGCCTAGCGCCCCGCCGTCATCCTCCGCCCGCCACGCCCCGGCGCGGGCGGGCGCCCAGCGACAGCACCATGACCGCAGCGAAGACCATCGCACCGCCGAGAAACGTGGCCAATGGCGATGGCGGAGGGGACCGACGCGCTGGCTGTCGGCGACAGCGCGACGGCCTCGGGCCCCTCGACCACGGCAATCGGGGGCGAATCTGTCGCCGAAGGTCCCGGTGCGACGGCCGTGGGCTGGCAATCCTCCGCCACGGCGGAGCGGGCTCAGGCCTTCGGGCATCTGGCTTCTGCCGAGGGCGTGCGCAGCCTGGCGGTGGGCGAAGCGGCCCAGGCGGTATCCGGCGGCAGCACCGCGATCGGCAACGAGGCGCGTGCTGTCGGCTCGAACTCCCTCGCCATCGGCAACATGGCCGAAACCGCGGGCGTCGGCACGGTTGCCATCGGCGACATGGCAGCCAGCGCGGGGCGGCACGCCATCAGCCTCGGCAGCTCGGCAGAGGCTGACGGCTTCTCCGCGATGGCATTCGGCCTGAATGCCCAGGCGGATGCCAATTATGGCCAGGCCTTCGGGGTGTTCGCCCAGGCGCAGGGCGCCTTCGGCATCGCCCTCGGCGCCCATGCCATGGCACAATCCAGCCATGCGATTGCCGTGGGCCTGGGCACCCGGGCGAACGGAACCGACGCGATTGCCATCGGCGACAAGGCGGCGGCGAGAGGTCCCTCGACCACCAGCCTCGGCGGCGAAAGCGAAACCTTCGGTCCCGGCGCCACGGCCATCGGCTGGCAGGCTTCCGCCACGGCGGAGCGCGCGCAGGCCTTCGGGCACCTGGCTTCGGCGGAGGGCGTCCGCAGCCTCGGCGCAGCCCGCCCGTTCCGGCGCTTCGGCCCGCCCGCAGGTCACGCAATCCCCGGACTCCTGCCAATCCCGCGCTGCTCTGCCGGCTGCCGGGGCTCCGGCTGTGGCGGGGCCGCAGGGCAACGGGACAAGCGGCGCGGGGACCGGAGCTTCTGCCCCGTCCCGACTGACCTTGCCCCCGGATTCCGGACTGGGAGTTGCAGTACTCTCGGGAACAAGGAATCGCACATGAGCAGACAGCCCCGCCGCCACTTCACCGCCGCGTTCAAGGAGCAGGCCGTTGCGCGCCTTTCCAAACCTGGCGCTACCCAGACCAGCGTCGCCCACGCGTCCGCGCACGCCGTCATCGCGCGGCCCCGAAACGGGCGGCGCGCCAGGCGTCCCTGCCGCGGAACGGACCGGCGGTGCGCGGCGATGACGGCTACCTGAAGGCCAGCGAGATCGCCGCCATGGAGATCGGCGCCAGGCTCGTCGTGCCCTCGGCGTGCAATACCGGCGCCTCCTCCGGCCTGCCCGGCGCCCCTGCCCTCTCGGGCCTGGCCGAGGCCTTCTTCCGCGCGGGCAGCTCCACCCTGGCCGTGTCGCACTGGGACGTGCCGCCGGTCCCCTCGGGCCAGTTCTACCGGCAGTTTCTCGGCGGCACCGGCCTGCCCGGCGACAGGGAACTGCCGCGCCGGATGCAGGCGGCGATGCTGCAGTTCCTGCAACCGGACCAGCCGGAATTGCTGGCCCATCCCTTTGCCTGGGCCCCGTTCTTCCTGGTCCGGGGCGGCACCGGACCGCGCAGCATACCTGCTGATTTAACGCAAAGGCAACAAGGCTAGACCCTGAGGTTGCGCAAGCGAATATATATTGCGCAAAGGTTGTGGAATGCGGATCTCCATGGGCCTCCCGGTCCTGCTTCTCGGTGCCGTCCGGGGCCAGCAGGCCGGGGCGCAGCAGGCTCCCGGAGCGGCGCTTGCCGGCATGCTCGACCGGCCGGACGATCCGGCCGCGATGTTCCGCTATGGCCGGGCCGCCGCCGATGCCGGCGACCTCGACGCCGTTGCCGCGGCCCTAGAGCGCCTTCTTGCCACCCGCCCCGGCCTGTCCAACATCCGCTTCGAGCTCGGCCTGCTGCATCTGCGCGGCGGCAATGCGGGCCTCGCCACGATCTACCTGCGCGATGCGCTGGCCGATCCGGACGTGCCGCCGGAAATCCGCGGCAAGGGGATGGCGCTGATCGCCGAGGCCGGACAGGCGCAATCCGTCTGGGACCGCTGGGGCACGGCCAGCCTCGGGCTGCAGCACCACACCAACGCCAATTCGGGACCGGACGGCACGGTGCAGTTCGTGACCAGCACCGGCGAGGTCGAGGGGCGGCTGCGCAGCGAGGATACCGGGCATCCCGATACCGCCCTGGTCCTGTCCCTCTCGGGCGGGATCAGCGCCGATCTGGGTCTGCAGGCCGGGCATCGTTTCGTGCTGCCCGGCACGCTCCATTTCGAGCGCTACCGCGAGCAGTCCTCGCTCGACATCGGCTATGCCGGGCTGTCCCCCGGCCTGGCCTTCGACCTCTCCCATGTCGCGGGGGCGCCGGCGCAGGTGACGGTCTCGCTGCCGCTCGCCTGCCTGACCCGCGGCGGCGACGACTATCTTGCGGAGGCCGGTCTCGCCGTCGAAGGCACATGGCGCAGCGGCCGCAGGACGCTGCTGCGCGCCGGGCTCACGGCAAAGCGGCAGGACTTCCGCGACACCCCGGACGCGCCGTCGAATGACAACCGTGACGGGCTGCTCTCCGGGCTCTATCTGGGCGTCGTCCGCGACATCGGCACCCGCCTGCAGGTCTCGGCAGAAGTCTTCGGGAGGCGCAAGGGAGCCGCCGAGGAGTACGAGGCCTATCGCGAGCGCGGCGCCTGGCTGCAGATCCGCCGGCTGTTCGACGCCGGGAGGATGAGCGCGCACGGCCCTTGGGAAGCCCGGCTTTTCGCTGCCTATTCGGTTGTCGACTATGACGATCTGGACACCGCGATCGACCTCGATACCTCGCAGAAGGACAAGCGCACCCAGATCCGGGCGGAGCTTTCCATTCCGGTCGGGGAGCGGCTGGACCTGACCGCCGGGCTCGGCTGGTACGACAACAATTCCAACTTCGCCATCCGGGACTACGAGGACGGGACGGCGGAGCTCAGGGTGGAACACCGTTTCTGAAGGGAGAACTCCCATGCGCAGCGCAACGATCGTCGCAGGCCTCTGGCTGCTGGCCGGAACGTCCGCCCCGGGCGTCGCCGCGGCAGAGCCCCGGCACGCGATCGCCGCGGAGGGACCGGCCCGGAGCTACGTGGCGGAATCGCGGACCCTGGATCTCCTGTTCCGCGACGGCACCTCCGTGCTCGTCGCGCCGGGCGGAGCCGCCCTCCGGCCCGAGGTCCGGGGCGGCAAAGCCCTGTTGCGGGGCGCCTTCGGCACCGGACCGGAATCGACGGCGGCCGGACCGCCATGGGCCGGAGCTATCCTGCCGCCATCGGGCCATTGCGGTGCCGCGGCGCCCCCATGTCCCTGTGCTCCCCGCGAAAGCTCCTGCATCGCACGCCATCCGGCAGACTGGAAGGCAAGCGTGCCGAACCGCAAACCCTCGGCCGCCCAGACTGGCCTGCCGGTCGTGACTGCCCGGACAGGTCCCGGAACGCGGCCTCAAGCAGTGCGGGCGCAATCCGGCTGCCGGAGAAGGCCCGGGAGCGGAAACGTCACGCCCGCTGCTTTGTCGGGGCCGCGTGCCCCGCGCCTGAGCCGGGATTGCGCAGGGACCGGAAGCCAGCCGTGCAGCGCGCCCTCCATTCGGCAGGGACAGTCGGACCGACATCTGCCCGGATCGCCAACGGACCTCCGCCGGACGGAGAGGTCGGTGCACGTGCGGATGGATTTGCCGGGATGGTCTCCGGGGGGCGGGGTTTCCCCGCGGATTGCGGGGCGGGGGCGGGACCGCGGGGCAAGGCGCTGCCTCCCAGCCTTCGGCGGCCCAAGGGATGCCCGGCCCATCGCGGCAATGCGCCGGGCCCAGCAGATTGCATGGCCGATCCGCCTGCCGGGTCCGGCAGCCGACCTGCGCGGCTTCCGCGACCGGGCGATGCTGCTCCTCGGCTTCGCGGGCGCGCTGCGCCGCTCCGAGCTGACCGGGCTCGACCTGAACCGCGACGATACCGAGGACGGCACAGGCTGGGTCGAGACCGAGGAGCAAGGCGCGCTCCTCGTGCTGCGCGGCAAGACCGGCTGGCGCGAGGTCGAGATCGGCCGAGGCACCACCGAGCGCAGCTGCCCCGTAGTGGCGCTGGAGCGCTGGCTGGAGCTGTCCCGGATCAGCCATGGGGCGCTGTTCCGCCGGGTCTCGCGCGACGGGCGGAGGGCCATGGACGGCCGCCTGAACGACCGCCATGTCGCGCGTCTGGTGAAAGCCTCGGCGCTCGCGGCGGGGCTGCGGCCGGAACTGTCCGAAGCCGAACGTGCGGCACTGTTCTCGGGGCATTCGCTGCGCGCGGGCCTTGCCAGCCATGCCGAGGCCGCCGACCGCGACATCCAGCGCCAGCTCGGCCATGCCAGCATCGAGATGACCCGCCGCTACCAGCGCAAGCGCGACCGCTTCCGGGTCAACCTGACCCGCGCCGCCGGGCTCTGACTCCCATCAACGGCAGGCGACGAAGCGGGTGATCCGCTCCGCCTCCTGCCCCAGCGCCTCGCTGCCGAGCGGCGCGCGATCCGGCGCTCTGACAGGCGCAATCCCCGACTGCGGCAGAAACTACCTGGCGACCTCGCCCCGGATCTCAAAATTGACGTTCTGCGGCAGGTCGCCAGTGTCGGCAGCGACCGCCGCCGCGTCGAGCTTGGCGACAACCACCCCCAGCACCTCGCCGCGCGCGCCAAGCGCCGGGCCGCCGGAATTTCCCGATTGCGCCGGGGCCGAAATCTGCATTTCCCGCCGGTCGCCGCGCAGGCCGGTCATCGAAGTCACGGCGCCCCGGGTCACGTTCAGTCCTCCTAGAATTCCGGCGAACAGGTATCCAGATACCGTATGTCAGCATTGAGCTTGGCAGGGCCATTCGCGAAAACCGCGACGCCCTGTCCTGCGAGTTCCGGGACATCCAGAACCGCGAGGTCAGCCAGGGCATCCACCACCCGGACCACCGCGGCATGGCCGTGCACCTCGATGCGGCGGCAGCCTTCCACCACATGCGCATTGGTCAGCACCGCCCCTTCGGCCGAGACCTGGAAGCCGCTGCCGGAGAGGCCACGGCTCTGCATCGGCGGCTGCGCCGCGGCCGCGTATCCGTCCGCCGTTGCGGGCAGTCCCGACAAGGCGAACATCTGCGCCACGCTCCGCTCCAGCCCGCCTGGCGGAAGCACAACCTCCGGCGCCCGGCCCGGCGCAATGCTGGCGGCAACGAGCGCCAGCTGTCCGGCCGCAATTCCACGAGGATGCGCCGGTGACGCGGCTCTTCCGCGAGGGCGGCGCCTGGGTGGCGGAGGCGAACGGGCACCACGTCCGGGCAGGCGCGCTGCTCCTGGCGACGAATGCCTATCATCTGGCCGCCCCGGGCCTCGGCCGCCCCCAGCATGTGACGGTGCATTACAGCCAGTTCGCGACCGCGCCGCTGCCGCCGGAGCTGCGGGGCGAGATCCTGCCGGGCGGCGAAGGCTGCTGGGACACGGCGCTGGTGATGTCGTCGATCCGAACCGACAAGGCAGGGCGGCTGATCGTCGGCGGCATGGGCAACGAGGGCGGCCCAAGCGGGCCTGTCCATGCCGGCTGGGCAAGGCGCAAGCTGCGCCGCCTCTATCCGCGGCTCGGCCACCTCCCCTTCGAGCACCGCTGGAGCGGCCGCATCGCCATGACCGGCGACCACATCCCGAAAGTCTTGGCACCCGGCCCCGGAGGGCTGGCGGTCTTCGGCTATTCCGGGCGGGGGATCGCGCCCGGCACCGTCTTCGGCACCGCAGCGGCGCGGGCCCTGCTGGAGGAAGCGCCGGAGAGACTGCCGCTGCCCGTCACCGGGCAGCATGGCGAGCGGTTCCGCGGGATCAGGAGCGCCTGGCTGGAAACCGGCGCCACGCTGGTCCACGCGCTGCCTGCGGGCTGAGGCGCCCGGCAGGCGTCAGCGCTGAGCGGCCTCGGCGGCGATGCTGCCGATGTTGCTGCGCGCGATGCCCAGATCGGCCAGCTCGCGGTCGTTCAGCATTTCCAGCTCGGCGCGCACCAGGCGGTAGGTCTGGTAGCTGCGCAGGCCTTCGGCCATCCCTGCGAAGAGACGGGAGACGTGCTGGAAGATGGAGGGGGCGGCTGCGGGGCGGATAGCGGCGAAATCGGCCATGTCGGTCTCCTTGGCGCGCCGGGCTCTGTCGGGGCCGTGCGGCGCTGTATCGGGTTGCGTTCGTTACCGCTCACATGATGGATCCGGCGGCTTTTCGCAACGTCCGCTCGGGCAATGCCGCCATGCAGCAAATGCATCCGCCGCCGCCCGCGGGGGCCGGCCCTGCCGTGCCGCCGGGGCGGTGACCGCAGCGCATGGCCGTGCCCGTGGCGGGCATGGACCCTCAGAACGGCCGGGCCGGCGGAGCGGCCAGGCGGCGGCCATGATCTTCATGTGGGGCGGATGCGGCGGACCATCCGCACGGCCGGGGCCAGCCCGGTTGCAAGCGGCTGGAGGGCGAGGAGCGTCAGCCAGGCCGGGATCATGGCGGGCCCCTCTCGCGCGGAATGGACGTCCCGGACCAGCGCGGAAGGGGCGGCGAGGGGGGCGGTGCTCAGCCGCCGAAGCGGATCCAGGTGCGGACGGTCTGGGCCACGGCGTCCGAGGAGTTGCGGTTCAGCTTCAGCCGCTGCCCGGCCATCTCCTCGGCGATGGCATTCGCGACGCCGACGATCTCCTTGTGGCGCGCGACCGAGCTGTCGATCCGCGCCACCGGCGGCATTTCGAATTGCGAGCCGAGAAACAGTCCCTGGCCCACGGGATACATGAACAGCAGGTTGTCGAAGGCGCGCCCGTCCTTGCGCCGGTTCTTCAGCATCACCTGCAACTCGCGGCCCTCGGCCAGCGCGTCGCGGATCTCGGCGCGGGCTTCGGGCTGGGCGATGCCGCCCTGCAGGAAGCGGCAGTTGCGGCCCTCGACCTCGTCCAGCGCATAGCCGGTCAGCGCCTCGAAGGCGCTGTTCGCGAGGACCAGCGGGGTGTCGTCCCGGCCCATGTCGGCGAGGGTCAGGGGAACCTTGGCGGCCAGAATGAACTGGCGTGTCTTGCTGGGGATCGACATTGCTTTAGATAGGCCTCTAGCGGACAGTGTGGACAGGCTCGGATGGAAGATATGGACGGCAGCACGGCGGGGCAAGCGGACGGCCGGAACGGCGACAGCGTGATCGTCGGCGTGGGCGCCTCGGCCGGCGGGCTCGAGGCGTTCCAGGACCTGTTCTCGCGGCTGCAGGTCAACCACCGGATCGCCATGGTGCTGGTCCAGCATCTCGACCCGGACCACGAGAGCCTGCTGCAGGACCTTTTGCGCAAGCGCACCGAGACGCCGGTCCACACCATCACCCAGGACATGGCTGTGGAGCCGGGCAACATCTACCTGATCCCGCCGGGGCGCGAGCTGACCATTGAGGACGGCGTTCTGAAGCTGGCGAGCTTCGAGAGCCCGCGCGGCCAGCGCCGTCCGATCGACGTGTTCTTCGCATCCGATCCGCTGGCGCGGACCAGCTTGAACTCATAGCTGTCACCGACGCTCCCGACCGACGGCTGGATACCCGCTTCCGCCAGCCGCTCCGTGTACTTGATGGGCAGGTACTGGGAGCCGCGGTCGCTGTGATGGACCAGCCCCATCCCTTTTGCCGGACGGCGATCGTGGACCGCCTGCTCCAGGGCATCGGGGATCGAGCCATGGTTGCGCCACTGGTCCGAGCGACCATGGCGAGGGCCCGGCATGGGCGGTTGTGCTGACCCGCCAGCCGACGATCTTCCTGGCGCAGGCATCGATCAGCGAGCCATTGCGGCGCCATTGGTTCGAGCCCAATGGCGACCGGCCACGCAGGCAAATCCCTTCCAAGCGGCGACATAGGCGAAGTCGCTCACCTGTCACCCGGCAGGTGATTGCATGCAATCACCGGGAGGGCCGGCGGTTCGGCGGGTCCATCTCCAAGGCCCATCGCCGGGATGCGCCGGCAGGACTGGCGGCACCGCTGCGGTCCCCGGCCCCTGCGGCACGGCGGCCGGCCCGGAGGGCAGGGAATCTCAAAACATTGATAAAATCTTCCGCTGCGTTAAGCTGGTGGCGTTGCGATACCAGAATCGGCATTGAACCAATGCATTGGAGTCTCATGAGACACGCAAGAACCGCCATTTCCGCACTGGCCGTCGCCCTTTCCGCAGCCACAGCCCATGCGGCGACGCTTTCGACCGGCTTGGCCGGGAATAACGGCCAGCGCGGCATCATGTTCAACATCGAGACCGGCAGCGACGCCCTGACCCTGACGTCGCTTGCCGCGGATTTCTATGTCGCCACCACGGCAGATTACGAATTCTACTACGTGGCCGGCGGCATCGCGGGCAACCAGAACGCGGCCACGAACTGGACGCTGCACGACCAGATCCTCGACCTGGCCGGCACCGCCGGGTTGCAGAGCTGGGACATTGCCGATCTTTCTCTGGCGGCAAACTCGGTCTACGGCATCTACATCACCAACACCTTCGGGGGCGGCATCAACTACAACGACCAGGTTGCCCCCAGCAGCGTGATCGCCGCCGACAGCAATCTGGCGATCTATTCCGGGGTCGGAAAGTCCTACCCCTTCGCCATGACCTTCGATCCGCGCGGCTATGTCGGCTCGCTGACCTACGAAATCACCGACCACATGACCACCGTGCCGCTGCCGGCCCCGCTGCCGCTGCTGGCCGCCGGGATCGCCGGGATCTGGGGCCTGCGCCGCCGGCGCGGCTGACGCCGCGCTAGAGGTGCCGCACCATCCCGCTGCGGGTCGCGCCGCGCGAGGGGATCGCGGCGACCGGCGGATGTTCGTGCCCGGAGCGGCCGGAGCGGGACTCGCGCATGCGGATGCCGTGCGACCATGGCGTGGCCTGGCGGTGGAATTCGCGCAGCCAGGTGCCGTGCCAGTCGAGGATCTCGTCCGACATCTGCGGCGCCGGCAGGACAGGCGCGGCAAGCCAGTGGCAGTGTATGTCGAGCAGGCTGTCCAGTTCGGCTTCGGCGAGGATGACATCGCCCTCGCTCCGGAAGCGGGCGGCATAGGTGAGGCCCGCCGCCTCGTCGGCATAGCGCAGCACCAGCCCGTCGCCGGTCTCGGCGGCGACAAGGCGGAAGCGCGGCGCGAGCGGTCCGGCGGCATCCGAGAGCGACAGGCCGGGCTGGCCGGGGAAGGAGGCCGAGGGACCAGCGCGCCGAGCGCCGCGCCGGCCAGCGGCGCCACCCAGAACACCCAGAGCTGCAGCAGCGCAGGCCCTTCGGCGAACAGCGCCACCCCGGTCGAGCGCGCCGGGTTCACCGAGGTGTTGTCGATCGGGATCGAGATCATGTGGATCAGCGTCAGCGTCAGCCCGATCGCCAGCGGCGCGAAGCCCGCGGGCGCCCGCGCCGCGGTGGCGCCGAGGATCACGATCAGGAAGACCGCGGTCAGCAGCACCTCGACCAGGATGGCGGCAGCCATGCCGTATTTTTCCGGCGAGGCTTCGGCAAAGCCGTTGGTGGCGAAGCCGCCGGTCCCGGCAAAGCCCTCCTGCCCCGAAACGATGAAGTAGAGCATGGCCGCGGCGGCGACGGCGCCCGCGACCTGCGAGATCCAGTAGGGCGCGACATCCTTGGGATCGAACCGCCCCGCCAGGGCAAACCCCAGCGTCACCGCCGGGTTGAAATGGCCCCCCGAGACATGGCCGACCGCATAGGCCATGGTGGTGACCGACAGCCCGAAGGCGAGGCTGACGCCGAGCCAGCCGATCCCGACATCGGCCACGCCGGCCGCCAGGATGGCGCTGCCGCAGCCCGCAAATACAAGCCAGAAAGTTCCCAGGAACTCTGCCAGGGCACGATTGAACATCTCCGAATCTCCTCAACCCGCAGCAAATCTGCTGCAATGGGTCATTCGTACAGGGAGAGCCGGAAACTGCCCTGTGGTTAATTCCATTTCGGGAAAAGTTTTGCCCGGGCCGGAAAGACAGTTTCCGGTCCGGGCCTCCTGCCGGAAGGCGCGCGGCCGCCCGGCGGGACGGGATCAGGGATGCTTGCGGTAGATCTCGGTGATCTGCTGCACGGCCGCCTCGGGCGCCAGCTCGACGCTCTCGCCGGTGCGGCGCGAAGTCAGCTCCACCACGCCGTTCTTCAGCCCGCGCGGGCCGACGGTGATCCGCCAGGGCAGGCCGATCAGGTCCATGGTGGCGAACTTGGCGCCTGCCCGCTCGTCGCGGTCGTCATAGAGCGGCTCCAGCCCGGCGGTCTTCAGCTGGTCATAGAGGTTCTCGCAGGCCGCATCCGCCGCCGCATCGCCCTGCTTGAGGTTGACGATGCCGCAATGGAACGGCGTGACGCCCTCGGGCCAGATGATGCCCTTGTCGTCGTGGTTGGCCTCGATCAGCGCGCCCAGGAGGCGCGACACGCCGATGCCGTGGCTGCCCATGTGGACCGGCACCTTGTTGCCCTCGGCATCCTGCACGGTCGCGCCGAGCGCGTCCGAGTACTTGGTGCCGAAATAGAAGATCTGGCCGACCTCGATGCCGCGGGCGACGCGGCGGCGCTCCTCGGGGATGCCGTCGAAGACCGCCTCGTCATGGGTCTCGTCGGTGCGGGCATAGCGCGAGGTGAATTCCTCCAGCACGCCCTGGCATTCCTCGACGCTGTCATAGTTGATCACGCGGTCGCCGAAGGTCAGGTCGGTGACGGCGGAATCGTAGAACACCTCGGATTCGCCGGTCTCGGCCAGCACCAGGAATTCATGCGTGTAGTCGCCGCCGATCGGGCCGCCATCGGCGCGCATCGGGATCGCCTTCAGCCCCATGCGCTCATAGGTGCGCAGGTAGCTGACCAGGTGGCGGTTATAGGCGTGCAGCGCGTCTTCCTTGGTCAGGTCGAAGTTGTAGCCGTCCTTCATCAGGAATTCGCGGCCGCGCATCACGCCGAAACGCGGGCGGATCTCGTCGCGGAACTTCCATTGGATCTGGTAGAGCGTCAGCGGCACGTCCTTGTAGGAGCGCACATAGCTGCGGAAAATGTCGGTGATCAGCTCTTCGGCGGTCGGGCTGAACAGCATGTCGCGGCCCTGGCGGTCCTTGATGCGCAGCATCTCTTCGCCATAGGCGTCGTAGCGGCCGGACTCGCGCCACAGGTCGGCGCCCTGGATGGTCGGCATCAGCAGCGGAATATGGCCCGCGCGCTCCTGCTCCTGGTGGATGATCTCCTGGATGCGGTTCAGCACCCGGTAGCCCAGCGGCAGCCAGGAATAGATGCCCGCGGAGGCCTGCTTGATCATGCCCGCGCGCAGCATCAGGCGATGGCTGACGATCTGCGCCTCGGCGGGCGTCTCCTTCAGGACGGGCAGGAAGTAGCGGCTCAGACGCATGGAGGTTCCCCTTGAAAACGGTCGCGCGGGTTTTCGGCGATTGCGGGCCGCTTGGCAAGGGAGGGCAGGCCCCGCCGGGCTTGATCCGCGCGGCAAGCTGNAGGTCCCCGCCCGCCTCCGGCGCGTTTGGGCCGGCATCATCGCCGCCATCATGGTGTTCATGACTGGGTGACAGGCCCCGGAGCGGGCCGGGGCCGCCGACTGATGCAGGTGTTCGGGATCGACTATTGAGTTCACCGGACTATACGACACAGTTTGATTTGGGGTGGCGGGGACCGGCGAAAGGGAGTCTCCTGACGGACTCGATCTCGCCAGAGGAGCGGCCCGTTGAATATCCGCGCTCTCGCCGATCTGCAGAAGACGCCAGCCCAGCATGTCCCGCTGGGCAAGTCGCACCTCGAAACGCTCTGCCTGCTCCTGCTGGGCATGATCGGCGCCCGCACGGTGAACCTCACGCATGTCGCCACCGAGCGGCCCGGTCGCGCCAGGGCTGCATCGACCTGCCGCCGGCTGCAGCGTTTCTTCCAGCATGTCGTCCTGCCGGAAGACTGGTCTGTCGGCCTGGTGGCTGCCCTGATCGGCCGCCCTAGTTGGTATTTCTGCCTCGGCCGGACCAATTGGAAGCTCGGCCGGACCGACGTCCATGGCCCCGTGCCGGCCGTGGTCAGGGAGACGTTCCGCGTTCCGCCGATGTGGGTGCTGCTGTCCCATTCGGGCAATTCCGTCACGGCCCGGCGGATCGCGCCGATGCTGCGCGACCTGGCCCGCTTCGACGCATCGACCGTGCGCATGCTGCTCGCTGACCGCGAGTTCATCGGGCAGGAATGGATGGCGTTCCTGAAGGACGAGGGCATCCCCTTCCAGGCCAGCCTGCCCGGCCCTGTCCTCTTCGGCGAGGCCACCGGCACCGTTGCCCGCCTGGCCGCCTCGGCCGCGCTGGCGGCGGGATGCCTCGCGGGGCTGAGGCGGATGCTGGCGGGCTGTTCCATGGGCGCGCTGACCCGGCATGAATTCGAGGCGGCGGTGATCCGCTTCCTCACCGGCTTCGGCTACATCTTCTTCACCGCCATCGTCGCCATCCCGTTCTACGTAATGGTGATGACCAGCCTGAAGAACCAGTCCGAGCTGATCCGCAACCCGCTCGATTTCTCGCTCGACCTGTCGCAGGGCTGGGACCTCTTCCGCAGCTACGGCGAGCTTTTCACCCAGTTCCATTTCGGCAGCTACCTCTGGACCTCCTTCTACGTCTCGGTCCTCACCGTCCTGCTGACGCTGCTGTTCAGCGTGCCGGGGGCCTATGCGGTGGCGCGGCTGAAATTCCGCGGACGCGCGGCCTTCTCGCGGTCGATCCTCCTGATCTACATGGTGCCGATGATCGTGCTCGCCCTGCCGATCTACATCGCCTTTTCCATGACCGGGCTGCGCAACACCATCTTCGGGCTGGTGCTGATCTATCCGGTCACCACGATCCCGGTCGCGCTCTACATGCTGCAGGGCTATTTCCGCGGCCTGCCCGTCGAGGTCGAGGAGGCCGGGCTGATGGACGGGCTGTCGCGGCTCGCCGTCATCGCCAAGATCACCCTGCCGCTGTCGCTGCCCGCGCTCGCCAGCGTGTCGCTCTATGTCTTCATGATCGCCTGGAACGAATTCCTGCTGGCCTTCATGCTGCTCGACGACCCGTCGAAATTCACCCTCACCCGCGGCATTGCCTCGCTGAATTCCTCGGAGGTGCCGCGCCAGCACCTGATGGCCGGGGCCGTCATCGCCACAGTGCCGATCATGGCGCTGTTCCTCGGGCTCGAACGCTTCATGACCCGCGGCCTGACCGCCGGAAGCGTGAAGGGCTGAGCCATGCATCGCAGCAGTCCAAACCGGGAGATCGGACCATGGTCGAGACCATCCACAAGACCACCTTCGGCAATGTCAGCGCCGCCATCACGCAGATGAAGGAGGACCATCCGGGGAGCTATTCGCTGCCGGTCTGGGGCGAGAAAAATACAAAGCACATCAAGAACCTGGGCTATGTCATCGGCTACAGTACGCCGGACCGGACCACCTATTTCCGGATCGACTACGACACCGACAAGGGCCCGCACGTGAATTTCCAGAAGACCAGCAAATCGGGCATCTCGGCCGGGACGACGATCAAGGTCTGCTACAAGTTCAACGGCTCGGGCTATATCAGCGCGGCGCTGGGAATGGACATGGCGGTCCATGAATACTACATCGCCCAGACCAAGCGACATTTCGACGACGTGCCCACCGGCCCCGAGCCGGATAGCGGGCGCTATGCCAAATATGCCGGTTTCGCCGCCAAGCACTGGACCGGGGCGACATGGACCTAGCCTGTCCGCACAGCTCCGAAGGCCGCTCGCGCGAGCGCGACGCGGAAGCCCGCGCCATCCTGCGCGGCAATGACCGCGGCGGATATACCGTGCCGACCCACGGGCTCTATCCGTATCAATGGAACTGGGACAGCGCCTTCGCCGCGCTCGGCTTCGCCGAATTCGACCCGGACCGCGCGCTGGCCGAGCTGGAGACGCTGCTTTCGGGGCAATGGCAGAACGGCATGGTGCCGCATATCCTGTTCCATGAGGTCAGCCCCGGCTATTTCCCCGGCCCCGATGTCTGGCAGAGCACCGGGCCGCTGCCCTCCTCCGGCATTTCGCAGCCGCCCGTCGCCGCGACCGTGCTGCGCTGGCTCGTGGACGCCCATCCCGCAGGCGGGGACCGTGCCCGCGCGATGGTGCCGAAGCTCGCCGCCTGGCACCGCTGGTTCATGGAGCGGCGCAGCGACGGCGGCGCGATCTTCGTCACCCATCCCTGGGAGACCGGGCGCGACAACTGCCCCGACTGGGACGCGCCCTTCGCCGCCATCGAACCCGAGGGCATCGAGGCCTATTGGCGCCGGGACACGACCCATGTCGACGAGGCCGAGCGCCCGCGCCGCTGGGATTACGACCGCTACCTGCATCTGGTGAAGCTCGGCGCCGACAGCGGCTGGGACGAGGAGCATCTCTCCCGCGTCTCGCCCTTCCGCGTCGCGGATCCGACCATGACCTTCATCCTGCTGCGCGCCACCCGCGACCTCGCCGTGCTGGCCCGCCGCTTCGACATGCCGACGGACGAGCTGGACGGCTGGATCGCGCAGCTGGAGGCGGGCGCCGGGCGGCTCTGGAACCCGGACATCGCAGCCTATGACTGCCTCGACCTGAAGAGCGGCGCCCATAGCGGGGTGGTCTCGAACGCCTCCTTCCTGTGCTGGTATGCCGGGCTCGGCTGCGACCGGATGCTGCCGCACTGGGACCGGATCGCCGGGCTGGCGCGCTTCGGCGTGCCCTCGACCGATCCGGCGCATCCGGCGCACGAGCCGCGGCGCTACTGGCGGGGGCCGGTCTGGGCGATGCTGAACATGCTGATCGCCCGCGGACTGGAGGAGGCCGGCCATGCGGACCGGGCGGAGGCCCTGGCCGCGAACAGCCGCGAGATGATCGCCGCCGGCGGTTTCGCGGAATATTTCGACCCGCGCGACGGCTCGCCCGCGGGGGGACGCAACTTCACCTGGACGGCCGCGGTCTGGCTGGCCTGGGCATCCGAAACGGCAAGGGGACAATGATGGGCGCGATCACGCTCGAGGGCGTCGAGAAATGGTATGGCGACCTGCAGGTCATCAAGGGCATCGACCTGGCCATCGAGGAGGAGGAATTCGTCGTCTTCGTCGGCCCCTCGGGCTGCGGCAAGTCCACGCTGCTGCGGATGATCGGCGGGCTGGAGGAGATCAGCTATGGCCGCCTGCTGATCGGCGGGCGGGACATGACCGCCGACCCGCCCTCGAAGCGCGGTCTGACCATGGTCTTCCAGTCCTATGCGCTCTACCCGCACATGTCGGTGGGCGACAACATGGGGTTCTCGCTGAAGACCGCAGGCGCGCCGAAGGCCGAGATCGACGCCAAGGTCGCCGAGGCCGCCCGCGTCCTGAAGCTCGAACCCTATCTCGACCGCCGTCCCAAGGCGCTCTCGGGCGGGCAGCGCCAGCGCGTCGCCATCGGCCGCTCGATCGTGCGCGACCCGACCGCCTTCCTCTTCGACGAGCCGCTGTCGAACCTCGATGCGGCGCTGCGCGTCGAGATGCGCTACGAGATCGCCAAGCTGCACAAGGCGCTCAGGCGCACGATGATCTACGTCACCCATGACCAGGTCGAGGCGATGACGCTGGCCGACCGCATCGTCGTGCTCGATTTCGGCCGGATCGCCCAGGTCGGCACGCCGCGCGAGCTCTACGAGCGGCCCGCCAACCTCTTCGTCGCCCAGTTCATCGGCTCGCCGCGGATGAACGTCGCCGAGGTGGCGGCGGCCGGAGACGCGCTCCGGCTCGATGCGGACGGCGCCGCCAGCATCGGCGTGCGTCCCGAGCATCTGCAGATCGTCGCGCCGGGCGAGGGCCTGTTCGACGGCACGGTGGACGTGACCGAGTATCTCGGCGCCGATGCCTATGTGATCGCCGATTGCGGGCCGCTCGGGCGGATCACCCTGCGCACCGGCGGCGATGACGCGATCGCCGAAGGCACCCGCATCGGACTGGCCGCCCCGCCGGAGCGGATCCACCGCTTCGACGCGCAGGGACAGGCGATCCGCTAGGCGCGGCCGCGCGGACGGAAGGCGGAGGAGACAGCTTGGAACATCTCGACCGGAGCCTCGAGGCGCTTTTCATCGACCTGCATTGCTCGGGCCTCTGGGAGGACGAAAAGGCGATCTCGGATGCCATGTTGCTGGCTCCGGCGGAGGAGATCCGCGCCGCCTATGCCGCCGCAAGGGCCGCCGGTCCGGTCGATCTGCGCGCCTTCCACGCCCGCTGGTTCCGCCCCGCCGAGCCGCCCGGCGGCGGCTATCGCACCGATCCGGCGCATGGCCCGCTCGAACATCTCGAAGCCGTCTGGCCGCATCTGGCCCGACCTGCCGACGACCCCGCCGAGCGCTCGGCCCGCATCCCGCTGGCGCATCCCTACGTGATCGCGGGCGGCCGGTTCCAGGAGGCCTATTACTGGGACAGCTTCTTTACCGGGCTCGGGCTCCTGCGCTCCGGGCGGCACGGGCTGGCGCGCGCCATGCTCGACAATTTCGCCGATGCGATCGACCGCTTCGGCTTCGTCCCGAACGGCTTCCGCTCCTATTTCCTGACCCGCTCGCAGCCGCCCTTCTTCGCGCCGATGGTTGCCGCATACGGCGATGCCACCGGCGACCGGGCCGGGGCGCTGGCGCGCTACCTGCCGCAGATGGAGGCCGAGCACCGCTTCTTCGCCGGCGGGCCGCGCCTTCTCGGCGGGCTGGCGCGCTACTGGGACGACGGCGACGGCCCGCGGATCGAGATGTATGCCACCGACCTCGGCTGGCAGGACCATGCGGCGGCGCATCCCGGCTTTTTCCGCGATCTGCGCGCCGCCTGCGAAAGCGGCTGGGACTTTTCCTCGCGCTGGCTGGCCGACCCGCAGGATCTGGGCACGATCCGCACCACGCAGATCTGGCCGGTCGACCTCAACTGCCTGATCCTGCGGATGGAGGAGCTGCTGGCCGAAGCCGCCGCCGGGACTGCCCGCGCCGAAAACTGGCGTGCCGCCGCCGACGCAAGACGCCGCGCGATCTCCGACAGGTTCTTCGACCCGGAGCGCGGCTATTTCTTCGATCTTCTGGCCGATGACGGGTCGCAGATTCCGGTGACCAGCGCGGCGGGACTGTTCCCGCTCTGGGCCGGGGCGGCGACGCCGGAGCAAGCCGTGCGGGCGGCAAGCTGGGCCGAGGAGCGGCTGCTGCGCCCCGGCGGGCTGCTGGCCACGGATATCGAAAGCGGCCAGCAATGGGACAGCCCGAACGGCTGGGCGCCCTTGCAATGGATCGCGGTGCGCGGGCTCGAACGCTACGGCCATGGCAAGCTCGCCGCAGAGCTGCGGCAGCGCTGGCTGGCGACCTGCGACGCGGTGTTCCGCGCCACCGGCAAGTTCGTCGAGAAATACAACGTCCTCGACCCGCTCGCCCCGGGCGGCGGCGGCGAATACGCGCTGCAGGACGGGTTCGGCTGGACCAACGGCGTCTATCTCGACTTCACCGCCGGGGACTGAGCACTCAGGCGGCGCTGCCGAAGCGGCGGCGGTAGTCGCGCGGCGAGACCGAGAAGCGGCGGGCGAAGACCTTGCGCATCTGCTCGTCCGAGCGGAACCCGGCCCGCCAGGCCACCGTCTTCAGCGGCATGTGCGTGTCCAGAAGCAGCGTCTTGGCCTGTTCGCAGCGCAAGGTCTCGAGCCAGGCCATCGGCGACTGGCCGACCTCGGCGGCGAAGGCGCGGGTGAAGCTGCGCAGGCTCATCCCCGCGACCTCGGCCATGTCCTCGAGCCGCACCTGCGTGCCCGGCTGCGCCGCCAGCCAGGTCTGCACGTCGCGGATGCCTTTCGTGCCCGCCATCTGGCTGGTCAGCGCCACGCTGAACTGCGACTGGCCGCCCGGCCGCTTGAGATAGATCACCATGTCCCGCGCCACCCGCAGCGCCAGGTCGCGGCCGAAATCCTGCTCGACGAAGGCCAGCGCCAGGTCGATCGCCGCCGTCACCCCGGCCGAGCTCCAATAGGGGCCGTCCTGCAGGAAGATCGCATCGGCATCGACCTCCACTTCGGGAAAGAGCGCCGCCAGCCGGCCGGCATAGTTCCAGTGCGTCGCCGCCCGCCGCCCGTCGAGCAGCCCGGCCGCCGCCAGGAAGAAGCTGCCGGTGCAGAGCGCGGCGAAGCGCCGGGCCTGCGGCTTTTTTTTGACGGCTGCAGAATCACGGGCCTCACCCTAGAGAGACTGGATTTGGAGAGTTGGACCCCCAGAGATTTTCCTAGAAATTACTTACCATAGGCCACGAAGCAGCGGTTGTTTCGACGAAACGTCGAATATCTGAGGGTCCACAACTGGTTTTCAACGAGGTGGTTAGTATAGGGATGGCACATAGGACGTTAGGGTGGATAGCTTAGACGATGTCGGTGTCAAGCGCGTCGACTAACCGCGCCATTAAGGTAGGCTGGCGGGCGCGACAAAGGAATGCAGATGGAGAATTCTGTGCAAATTAAAACCTTGATAACTTTGCCTTCCGGTCATGGAATCGAGCTAGGTTTTTTTTAACGGCTGCAGAATCACAGGCCTCACCGAAGAGAGACTGGATTTGGAGAGTTGGATCCAGGAACACGGACTGGCTGCCCGCGCTCGTCGTCACCACGGCCGGCCGGTGATCGAGCACGACGATGTCGCCGGGCTTCTGCACCGAATCCCGGCCGTCCTGAAGGCAGGTCGNGGGCGTCGCCTCGCTGCGCAGGGCGCCCTGCGTGACGCGGCTCATGTTGAGGGAGCCGACGCTGGCGACCTCCATCTTGCCGGCGAACGGCCTGTCGTCGAGGCGCTCGATCTCGATCGGCACGAGCCGCTCGAACTCGACACGGCCGAGGCCTTCCTGTCGCCGATGCCAGCGCCGGGCGCGGCCGGGGCCTCGAATGCCTGGGCGGCCTCGGGCAAGCGCTCGGCCAGCGGACAGGAAAAGCGTGTAGTCCTCGGGCAGCACCACGCCGACATTGCGCGGCGCGGCNCGCCGCCACATAGGAGCCAAGCACATTGTAGGCGATCAGGAAGCGCCCCGAAGACACGTCGCGGATCAGCTCGGCCGAACAGCAGGTCGCCACGCCGCCGGTCCGCGCGAAGGCTTCGAGCAGCGCGCCGTAGGTCGTGGCCTGCAGGCTGTCGGTGAAGGCGAAGAGATAGCCGAGCCCCGAGGCCTCGATGNTCATAGGTGGCGATGCGGCCGCGATAGGCGCGCGGCTTCTGCCGCATCAGGTCGAGCAGCGCGAAACGGTCGCGCGGCACNGTCTCCGGGCGGCACCAGGTCTCGGTTGTAGATCGTGACGGCAGGTTCCCGCGTCAGCCCCCAGAGCTGGTCGCGCCAGCGCAGCGTGGGCGGCAGGGCGGCGGTGCGCGCCGAGCGCCAGGTGGCCGCGCAGGCCCGGTTCACCAAGTCGATCATCTGCTGAACCGCCGAGGAAAACACCGCATCCGCCGCCCCGGCGCCCGCCTCGCAATCCTCGCGGGACTGCCGGTAGAGGGCGTTCGATCCCCATTGCTCGTAGCGCAGCGACAGGTCCGGNCCGCGCGGCCAGGAATGCCTCCAGCACCGGCGCGAGGATCCGCGCATCGGTGGTCGAACGCATCACCAGCCGGGTGCTGCCCGCTCCGAGCGTCATCACCGCCTCCTGCGCACGCAAGGGCAGCGCCAGGCAGAGGAGGAGCAGCGCCANGCCGGANTCATGGCCNCCTCCTCCGCCGCGAGAGNGCAGGACCAGCGCGACGCGGAAGCCCTCCGCCCCGCGCGCCATCTCGACCCGGCCGCCGAAGGCCCCGGCCACCGCCCTGACGATGGACAGCCCCAGCGCCCGCGGGCCGGCTCCTGCATCTGCGCGGGGCGCATGTCTCCGCTCCGCTGGCCGCGCCGCTCAGGGCTGCCGGTCTCGCTGTCGGGGAGGCGGTGACCTATGACCAGGTGCCATGTCCGCCGGTTCCGGAGGCCGCGGAGCTGCTGGCGTCGCCGGGGCCGGTGCTGCTGCCGCTTTTCTCGGCACGCTCGGCACGTCTTCTGGCGCCGCATCTGGAAGGTTCGCGCGCCGAACTCATTGTTGCGGCAATCAGCCCTGCTGTCGCGGCAGCCCTGCCTGTGCAGAGTGCCGCGAGACTCGACGTGGCCAGGCGTCCGGATTCCGGGGCCGTGCTGGACCTGCTTGCCAAGCAAGACGCCAGCATGCGTGCTTGAGAAATCGAACGCCGCCAGTCTAAGTTGAAATTCGGGACAGACCCCGGCGGACAGCTCCAGGGAGAGGACGCAGTTTTGAGTACGGATGACAAGCGCGGGCGGCAGGACAAGGCCGCCGACGGCACGGCAACCGAAAAGGACGTCGCAGCGGCGCCCCCCGAAGTCGAGGATGCCGAGATCGTCTCCGAGGCGAAGCCCGAGGGCGAGGCCGCAGAGACCGGCGCATCGGTCGCGCAGGCCGATCCCGGGATGACCAGGGAAGACGCGGACAGCGCGGTCGGCGCTGCAATGCCCGGCGGCACCGCCGCCGCGGCGGACCCGGTTCCGGCGGAAGACCAGATCGCGGCAGAAGAGACTGCCGGCCCCAAGACGGAAGAGACGGCCGAGGAGACGCCCGCGCCTGCAGCGGCAGCCCCCGCCGCGCGGCGCCTCGGACGCGGCCGGGCGCAGCACGAGGCTGCGGAAGGCGTAGCCGGCGGCGATCGCGCCGACGATCAGCGCCACCACCCGGTCCGGCATCTGCGCCGCCAGGAGATATCCGAGCACGATCCCCGCCACCGCGCCGGGCAGCAGCATCGCAATGTTGCGCCGGTCGACATGAGCGCGGAACTTCATCAGCCCGATCCCGTCCTGCAGGATCAGGATCGGCAGGATCACCGAGGCCGCCTGCACCGGCGGCAAAACGGTGGCCAGCAGGGGGGTGGAGATCATCCCCACCCCGGCGAAGCCCCCTTTCGAGAGCCCCGCGAAGGCGACGGCCGGAAGCGCCACGAGGAAGAAGGTCAGGTCGAACATGTCCGTCTCGCCCCGCGGCGCCCGTTCCGTTCAGTCCTGATCGCCGAGATAGACGGCGACCGACTTGGTCTCGGTGTAGAGCTCGATGGCGGATTTCCCCATCTCGCGGCCCCAGCCGGACTGCTTGTAGCCGCCCCAGGGGAAGTTCGCGTCGCTCTGGTTGTGGTTGTTCACCCAGACGATGCCCGCGCGGATCCGCGCCGCCAGCTTGTGCGCCCTTGCCAGGTCCTTGGTCCAGACGCTGGCGCCCAGCCCGTATTCGGTGTTGTTCGCCTCGCGGGCCAGCGCGGTCACGGTCTCGTCGGTGATCTTCATCGCGCTGATCACCGGTCCGAAGATTTCCTCGCGGTAGACCGTGTGCGACGGCGTCACGCCTGCCAGCAGGGTCGGGCGGTAGAACAGGCCGTCGCCATCGGCCGGGCTGCCTCCGGTGACGATGCTGGCGCCTTCGGAAACGCCGGTTTCCATCAGGCGGTTCACGCGGTCGAACTGCTTGCGGTTGATCAGCGGACCCAGATTGGTCGCCGGGTCGAAGCCATGGCCGAGCTTCAGCCCCTCGGCATAGGCGGCAACGCCTTCGAGCACGCGGTCATAGACATCCTCGTGGATATAGAGCCGCGACCCGGCGGTGCAGGCCTGCCCGGAATTGAGGAACACCGCTTCGGCAACGCCGGGGATGGCAAGGTCGAGATCGGCATCGGGGAAGACGAAGACCGGGCTCTTGCCGCCGAGCTCGAGGCTGACGCGCTTCAGGTTGCCCGCCGCGGCGCGGACGATCGCCTTGCCGGTCGCGGTGGAGCCGGTGAAGCTGACCTTGTCGACATCCGGGTGTTCCGCCAGCGCGGCACCGACGGCCCCTGCCCCGGTCACCACGTTCAGCACGCCGTCGGGCAGCCCGGCCTCGCGGCAGAGCTCGGCAAGGCGCAGCGCCGACATCGGCGTGTCCTCGGCGGGCTTGACCACCAGCGTGCAGCCCGCCGCCAGCGCCGGGGCGATCTTCCAGGCGGCCATCAGCATCGGCACGTTCCAGGGCAGGATCTGGCCCACGACGCCCACCGGCTCGCGCTGCGAATAGGCCAGCCATTCGCCGCCCATGTTGACCGGCATGGTGGCGCCGTCGAGCTTGGTCGCCCAGCCGGCGAAATAGCGGAAATGATCCGCCGAGAGCGCGACGTAGAAATTGCGCACCACGCCCCAGGGCGAGCCCTCGTCGAGCACGTCGAGTTCGGCGAATTCGTCGCCATGGGCATCGATCAGCTCGCCGATGCGGTGGACGATGGCGGCGCGCTCCTTCGGCTTCATCTTCGGCCAGGGGCCGTTCTCGAAGGCATCCCGCGCAGCGGCGACGGCGCGGTCGATGTCTTCGGAGGTGCCCTCGGTCACCGAGGCATGTTCCAGCCCGGTCGCCGGATCGACGACGGCGCGGCGCTCGCCCGAGCGGCCCGCGACCCAGTCGCCGCCGATGAAGAGCCCGTGCTGGCGGGCCAGGAAATCGCGGGTCGGCGCCGAGACGCTGGCCATCGGATTGTCGAAGGAGAACATCTTGTTCATTTGGGTCCTCGTCCTGTCTGTTGAGGCTCCTGTGGCCGGACCCGCGCGGGGTCCGGCCGGGGGAGGGTCCGGGATCAGTTGGGGAAGAGCTCGAGCAGCTTTTCCGGGCCGAGCAGCGACGACAGCTGCGCATCGGGCGGCAGGTCCGGCTCGCATTTCGGGTCGATGTCCTGCAGGCTGTCGGCATAGACGTAAGGCACCACGCCCACCGGCTCGTCGGTGTCGATGCCGTTATGCGCCGCCAGCGCATGGCGCAGCGCGAAGCGGATATCCGCCGTGGTGCCGCCATAGGCCAGGTACTGCCAGGGATCGCCGGCCTCCTTGGCCTCCATGTACATGCAGTCGTATTCGTTGGTCGTCGCGATCGTCGCCATCGCCGGGACCGGCAGCCCGGCATTGCGGAACGCCTTGACCGCCGCCATCGAGGTGCCGCCGTAATCGGTGACGATCGCGTCGATGCTGTCGTATTTGGCGATCAGCCCAGCCACCGCCTTCTGGGCATCGGCAGGGTTCCAGTTCGTCGCGATATAGGTGTCATCCAGCAGCTCGACGCCCGGATGCTCGGCGAGCCCGGCCTTGAAGCCGTCCATGAAGGTCGCGGAAGATGCCGCGCCGGCCGGGCCGCCGAGCATGACGGTGGTGCCCTCGCCGCCGAGCGCGCGGCCGGTCCAGAGGCCGAATTCGCGGCCGGTGTAGAAGGCATCCTCGTAGATGTTCGAGGAGAAGTTCCGCCCCGGTTCGCCCTCGAGATCGGTGAAATAGGGCGCCATGGTCACGCCGGCCTGGGTGGCCGAACGGTAGGTGCGCAGCTGGGCATTGCCGAAATCGGTGAAGGCGATGATGATGTCGAAGCCCTGCGCAACGAAACCGTTGATGTCGCTGGAATACTTGGACGGATCGCCATTCGCGTCGGCATAGCGGATCTCGGTGATGTTGGCGCATTTCGCGGCTTCGTCGATCAGCTCGGCATGGGCGGTGATGCGCCAGCTGTCGGAGCCGTAGCCGTCGAGATGGGCGATGCGGATCGGCTCGCTGCCGCAGAAGGGCGCGATGTCGGCGCCCTGGTCGACGCGGGCGACGTCCTGGGCGGCGGCCGCCCCGGCAGCCGCGATCAGCGCGGCGCCGAAGATGGGCGCGGCGGTCCTGTAAAGTGCAGTCATTGTCCCCTCCCTTGGGGTTCCTGTCGGAATGGTGTGCGGTGGCCGCGCGCCTCCTCGCGCGCGGCGCGGATGGGTCAGGCCGGGATGGCCAGCTGCATCGCGTCCTGCATGATCATGTCGGCGGCCTTCTCGCCGATCATGATGGTCGGCGCATTGGTGTTGCCGCTTGTGATGGTCGGCATCACCGAGGCATCGACCACGCGAAGCCCGTCAATGCCGTGCACCTGCAGCCGGTCATTGACCACGGCCATGCCGTCGGAGCCCATCTTGCAGGTGCCGACCGGGTGGTAGACGCTGTTGCAGTCGCTCTTGATGTACTCGTCGAGCTCGGCATCGCTCTGCCTTGCCGCGCCCGGCGCATATTCCTCGCCGCGGATCGCGTCGAAGGCCGGCTGCGCGATGATATCGCGCGACATGCGCAGCGCGTCGCGCAGGATGCGCAGGTCGTCCGGCACCGACAGGAAGTTCGGGTCGAGCGCGGGCAGCGCGAAGGGATCGTCCGAGGTCGCCATCACCGTGCCGCGGCTCTGCGGCCGCGAGACGTTGAAATAGGGCATGCAGCCTTGCGGCGCGGGCGCCTGGGCGGCATAGGAGGCGCGCAGGCTGCCCTGCGAGGGACGGTCCATCTGGTAGATGCGCGGCGCGCCCGTGGCAGTCGGCTCCTCGGGGCGGAAAGCGCCCAGCATCGCGCCCGAAACGGTGGAGGAGGCGCGGTGCCCCTCGCCCGCCAGCGCATGGCGCAGACCCGAGACGATCAGCCCGCGCACCGTGCCGGAATCGCGGAACCGCACCTCGGCCTTCGCCGGATGGACGTTCACGTCGACCTCGGTCGGGTCGAGATCGACGAAGAGTACCGCGGCCGGGTAGCGGCCCGAGGGCAGCACATCCATGTAGGCCGCGCGCAGCGCCCCGGTCAGCAGCTTGTCGCGCACCGGGCGGCCGTTGACGAAGAGGTACTGCGCCTGGGACGAACCGCGCGCATAGGTCGGCAGCGCGGCATAGCCGGTCAGCCGCACGCCCTCGCGCTCGGCCTCGATCGGGATCGCGTTGGCGGTGAATTCCGCGCCGAGCAGCCGGGTCAGGCGGCCATGCAGCGCGTCGAACAGGTCGCCGGTCTCGGCATCGAGCCGCAGCATGCCACCGGCGCTATCACGCGCCGCTCTGCCGGACGGTGTTCCTCGGCAAGCCGCCGAAATCGATGACCGAGGCAGCGGAGGCGCTGACCGCCGGGCTCGAGGCCGGGATCGAGGTGGCGCGGCCGGGAAACCGCGCCTGCGACATCGCCCGGGCGCTCGAGGACGAGCTGGCTCGCGCCGGTCTCGCCCATCCGGTGCGCTGCGGCTATGCGGTGGGGTTGAGCTATCCGCCGGATTGGAGTGAACATACCGTATCGCTGCGCGCCTATGACGAGACCGTGCTGCAGCCCGGCATGACCTTCCATTTCAAGCCGGGCCTGCGGATGGACGGCTGGGGGATGGAGACCACCGAGACGATCCTGATCCGAGAGGACGGTCCGGCGGAGGCGCTCGGCACCGTGCCGCGCAAGCTTTTCGTCAAGGAGTGATCCATGTCCCTCGATCTCTGCCGCCGCTATCTCGGCGAGCTGATCGCCTTTCCCACCGTCTCGGCGGATCCGAACCTGGATGCGATCGACTGGATCGCCGGGCATCTCGAGGCCGCGGGCGCCGAGGTCGAGGTGATGCGCGACCCGGGCGGCACCAAGGCCAATCTCTATGCGGTGCTGGGCGGCAACGGTCCGGGCGGCATCCTGCTGTCGGGCCATACCGACGTGGTGCCGGTCACTGACCAGGACTGGTCGTCGGACCCGTTCGAAATGGACGAGCGCGGCGGCAGGCTCTACGGCCGCGGCACCTGCGACATGAAGGGGTTCATCGCCGCCTGCCTCGCCTCGCTCGACCGGCTCAAGGCGGCCGGGCGGCCGGTGCATTTCGCCTTCACCCATGACGAGGAGGTCGGCTGCCTCGGCGCGCAGGCGCTGGTCGAGGTGCTGAAGACCCGCGAGGTGCTGCCCGCGGTGGCGATCATCGGCGAGCCGACGATGATGCAGGTGATCGAGGGCCACAAGGGCTGCTGCGAATACACGGTGACCTTCGAGGGCACGGCCGGGCACGGTTCGGCGCCCGAACGCGGCGTGAACGCGGTGGAATACGCGGCGCGCTACGTGGCGCGGCTCCTGGACCTGCGCCGGGCGCTGATGGCGCGGGCGCCTGAGAATTCGCGCTTCGATCCGCCCTGGAGCACGATCAATGTCGGCGGTCTGCATGGCGGGGTGGCGCATAACGTGATCGCCAGCCGCGCGGTGCTGGAGTGGGAGACCCGGCCGGTGGTCCCCGAGGATCTGGACTTCGTCAAGCGCGGCATCGAGGAATACGCCCGCGAGCACCTGCTGCCCGAGATGCGCAAGGTCGCGCCCGAGGCCGACATCGTGACCGAGACGATCGGCGAGGTCCCCGGGCTGACGCCGATGCCGCAGAACGCGGCGCGCGATCTGGTTCTGAAGCTCACCGGCGGCAACGGCGCGGGGGTGGTTCCCTTCGGCACCGAGGCGGGCCTGTTCCAGGGCCTCGGCATCGACGCGGTGATCTGCGGCCCGGGCTCGATCGACCAGGCGCACAAGGCCGACGAATACGTCAGCCTCGAGCAGCTGCAGCTCTGCCTCGACCTGCTCGGGCGGCTGTCGGGCGAGGCCTGAGACGCCGCCCGGCCGCGGTCATTCCGCGCCCGGCCCCTGCAGCCGTGTCCGGCGAGGGATCATGGTCTCCCGACGCGGTGCCCGAGCATCTCCGCGCATGGCGCAGGGGCCAACGGGCGGCGCGGAGACTGGCCGCCGCTTCGCGGATGGGCCGGAGGCGCGGCCCGCATGTCCCGGCGCAGGCGGTGCCGGAGAACGTGATCTTGGCCGCAGGAGCGCATGGGGCATGCGGGTCAAACCACGGCCGGGAAATCAGGCAGGCGTTGCTGGCGGAGTGCAGGAGTGCGGGCGAGTTCGCCTGTCCCTGCACAGGGACGGGGCACGACCCCCTTGGCTTCTTGCATGTTCTGCAGCGGGTCCGTGCCGCCGGCCATCGGGGCCGGCTGCAGCGATCTTCTCCGGATCGCCCCTCGGCTGCGGGACCCGAACGGCGGTCCTTGCCAAGCGCCGCTTCCGGCCCCGCCGCCGGTCCGCATGTAAGGGAGATGGCCGCCTTCGCGCGTCCGGCGGGAGCTGCATCGGGGGGGCCCTCCTGTATGCCGGAACAGCCCGCTTTCGGCGGTTGCCGCTCGGCTTGCGGTTCGGGCGGTGGCCTTCGAGTCTCCGCCAGCCGTTCCGGGGCCTGGCGCAGCCAGCCCTGTGCGTCCGCCGGCTCGTGCCGGAAACAGTCCGTCCGTCCTGCACGCAACGCTGCTCGCTGCATTGCCTCGAACCGGCGCCGCTCCTGGACTTTGCCCCGCCTCTGGCGCCCGGGCGTCCGGGGAAGAGGCCCGCAAGCGCGGTGATCTGCGGGGTCCGCGCTGGCAGAGCCCCGTCACCGGTCCGGTCGCCGCCGTTTCCGGAACGCCGTTTCGCCAAAGAGCGGCCAATGGCTGTTTGCGGGGTTTTTCTGCCGGTGCCGTGCGTCATGGAAGCGGGGCTCAAGCGGCCGGTGCCGCAGGTCCGGCGCGGGGCAAGGAGGGCAGGGCGAGGCGGACCAGAAGCCCCCGGCCGCATCCCGGCGTTTCCAGCGAGAGCGTCCCGCCATGGAGCACGGCCAGCCGGTCCAGGATGGCGAGCCCGAGGCCCGCGCCTTCGTCTTCGTCCCGCGAGCGCAGCTTGGAGAGCGGCGCCCGGGGCGGCCTCGGCCAGGGCGGCCTCCAGCGCCTCCGGCGCGATCTTGCCGTCCGGCCCGTCGAGCAGGGTCAGCTTGGCGCCGGCCGAGAAGAATTCCGGCGCGCCGCATTCGTCCTCCTCGATATGGGCGGTGCGGGCGCAGAACACGGTTTCCCAGGGCTGCGCCATCGCCGCGAGGATCAGCGCATTCGCCGCCGTGCCGGTGCCGGCGAGGAACACTTCCGCCTCCGGCGCCTCGAAGGCCCCGCGGAGCGCAGACACGGCCCGGGCCGTGACCTCGTCCGCGCCATAGCCGGGCGCGTAGCCGTCATTGGCGCGGACCAGCGCCTCCATCACCTTCGGATGGACGGGGCCGGCATTGTCGGAGGCGAACTGCATCTCAGAGATCCTCGATGATGTGGTCTTCCCAGTCTTCCTCGTCGACCTCGTATTCGGGGACGGTCCAGCCCTGCACCGACATGCCTTCCTCATGCACCGTGTCGCGCGATCCCGAGATCAGGTAGTGCCATTTCGGCAGCGGGCGGCCGAGATGCACCAGCCGGTAGGCGCAGGTCGAAGGCAGCCAGTAGGCGACCTCCTCCAGCGAGCCGGGCGACAGCACCACGCATTCCGGCACGATCTGCTTGCGGATCTCGTATTTCGAGCACAGGCAGGTCTGGTCGTCCAGCAGCCGGCAGGCGACGCGGGTGAAGGCCACCTCGCCGGTATCGGCATCTTCGAGCTTGTTCAGGCAGCATTTGCCGCAGCCGTCGCAGAGCGCTTCCCATTCCTCGCGGGTCATCTTCGCGGGGGGGACGGTCTTCCAGAAGTTCGGTCGCATCCCGTGCCTCCAGGTTGCGGATATGTATGTCAGAGGGCCGCCAGCAGGCCTCGGGCGCGGTCGCTGTCGCGGTCCATCTGCGCGATCAGCGACGCGAGCCCGTCGAATTTCTGCTCGGGGCGGAGCCAGTCGACCAGCGCCACCGAGATGTGGTGCCCGTAGAGGTCGCCCGAGAAGTCGAAGATATGGGTTTCCAGGTTGGCCTTGTTCTCGCCGAACATCGGCCGGACGCCAAGGCTGGCCACGCCGTGATAGCTGCCCTTGCCGGGACCGGAGAGCACGTCGACAAGCACCGCATAGACGCCGAAGCGCGGCAGGTGCAGCCCGTCGAGCGACTGGTTCGCCGTGCGGTAGCCCAGTTCGCGGCCGCGCTTCTCGCCATGGATCACCGGCCCCTCGATGCGGTGCCAGTGGCCCAGCATCTCGCGGGCCTCGACGGTCTTGCCCTCGGCCAGCGCGATGCGGATCGCGGTGGAGGACACGGCCTGGGTGTCGGCGGCCAGAAGCGGCGCGATCGTGGTGCCGTAGCCATGCCGGCGGCCAAGCTCCTCGAGCATGGCGACATCGCCCTCGCGGCCCTTGCCGAAGCGGAAATCGGCGCCGACCACGACATGGCGCAGGCCGAGCCCGCCGGCCAGCACGTCGCGGGCGAATTCCTCGGCCGAGAGCGCGGCCAGATCCTTCGAGAACGGGATCTGGTAGAGCCGCTCCACCCCGAGCTTGGCCAGCCGGTTGGCCTTGGCCTCGGCATTCATCAGCCGGAAGGGCGGGGCGTCGGGGGCGAAGACCTCGCGGGGATGCGGCTCGAAGGTGACGACGCCCAAGGGGGCGCCCATCTGCCCGGCAGCCTCGCGGGCCAGGCCGATCACCTTCTGGTGGCCCAGATGGATGCCGTCGAAATTGCCGATCGCGGCGCTGGCGCCGCGGTCGGTGCCGCTCAGGTCATTGAAGTGCTGCAGGATCCGCATGGCGGTCGCTTACTCCCGGTCTCCGGCCGTTTCAAGCGGCAGGCCGCTCCGGCCGGTCCGGGGCCGCGGTTGTGACCTGAACGCGTCAGCCACGCGACGGCGGAATGACGGTTGCCTCCCCGGCAATCACTTTCTGCTCGCCGACGAAGGCCTCGCAGGTCAGCACCGCGCGCTTCTTCTCGCGGTTGACCTCCTTGACCGTGACCTTGGCGGTGACTTCGGCGCCGATCTTGACCGGGGCGAGGAATTTCAGCGTCTGGCCGGTATAGATCGTGCCGTGGCCCGGGAGGTGCTCGCCGAGCAGGCCGGAAAACAGCACGGCCGACAGCATGCCATGGGCGATGCACTGGCCGAAGATCGAGGCCTTGCCCGCCGCGTCGTCCAGATGGATCGGGTTGTGGTCCTCGCTGACATCCGCGAATTTCCCGACCAGTTCGGGGGTGATGAGCTTGGTCAGGCTGCGGCTGTCGCCGATCTCGAGGTCTTCCAGATACACGGTGCCGGGGGTCATGGCGTTCTCGTCCTCCACTGCTTTCTCCGGTGAGCTAGGGCAGCGCGCCGGGGCGCGCAACCCGGCGCGTCAGCGCAGCCGGCCAATGGAGTAGGTCGGGCTCAGCGCGGTCTCGGCCAGATAGCTCTCCAGCTTCGCCGGATCGGGATCGGCCCGGGTGCCGGTCTGCTCCGCGGCGAGCCCGCCGGTGACGAAGAGCGTGTCGTAATCCTCGGAGATGCCGCCCTGCACGTCGGTGGCGGGGCCGTCGCCGATCACCAGAACGCGGTCGTCGGAGATGCGGCCCAGCCCGGCCAGGCGCCGCCGCGCCAGGTCGTAGATCGGCGGATGCGGCTTGCCGAAGTAGAAGGAGCGCCCGCCCATCTCGGTGTAGAGTTCGGCGATGGCCCCGGCGCAGAAGATCCGCTTCTCGCCGCGGTCGACCACCACGTCCGGATTGGCGCAAAGGAGCGGCAGGTCGTCCTGCTTGGCGGCGAGCAGCCGCGCGCGGTAGTCGTCCGGCGTCTCGGTGTCGTCATTGTCGAGCCCGGTGCAGACGATGCCCTCGGCCTCCTTCAGCGGCACGCGCCGGATGTCCTTCCCGGCACGGATGTCGTCCTCCATGTCGGTGAAGAAGGGCAGGTCGCGCTCGGGGCCGATATGGTGGACCTTGGTGCCGAACTGGCCCGCGGTCATTGCGGCCTGCGCGGCATCGCCCGAGGTGGCGATCTCGTCCCAGGCATCGCGCGGCACGCCGAGCTGGTCGAGTTGCAGGATGACCTGGCTCTTCGGGCGCGGCGAGTTGGTCAGCAGCAGCACCTTGCCGCCCTGCGCGCGGTAGCCCTGCAATGCGGCGACGGCCTCGGGAAAGGCGACCACGCCGTTGTGCAGGCATCCCCAGAGGTCGCAGAGCACGGCGTCGTAGCTTGCGGAGACCTCGGACAGGGTGCGGATGATCTGGCTCATGTTGGCTTCCCGGCGTTGTTTCTCCCGACGAGTGCCTATTCGAAATCGGCAGGGAAGGACATGCGCAATCGGGCGGCAACGGGCTTTCCGGTGCTCAGGCGACCATCCCGGCCGGTACCGTCTTGTATCCTGGGCGCGATATCTTCCGGACAATGTCCTCGCGGTCCGCCTCGAGCTTGAGCAAATCGCAAGATTCGCCGACGAACTTATCTGGATTGCGCCGGACTGCGTCCATCTCCACTGCGATGAAGGGGAGGTTCAGGGCGTGCAGCTTTCTCATTGCGTCGACGGCGATCATCGTGGCTTCGAGGCGGCGCATGGGGTCCGGAAATTCCGGATTGCGTCTCCTGATGCTTTGGCAGGTTGCGATCGGGTTGCGGATGCAAATCACCGGCACCGGGTTCCGCAACAAGGCGCAAAGCTCGGCCGTGTATTCCGATGCATGGCGAATCTTGAACCCCCGGCGCGCATGGCTCGCATTCCGGTCGCCGAGGAAGCGGCCGAGCCCGCGGGCCAGCAGCTTGCGGCGCATCATTCCGGGCATCGAACAGGCCAAGTTGACCGTGCGGCGGCGCAATCCCATGCCTTCGGGCGCGGGAATGAAAAGCTTGCGCCGCAGCATGATCTTGTGAAGGTCTTTGTTTTCCCAATTATGGGGGCCGATGTCGTTGCCGAGGAAATATCCGGCCCGGATCAGCGTGTACGCGACGACCGACGTCATGCCGCGTGCCGTGCCGCAGGCCGCGAGGTCTGGTTCCCGATGCGGGCCGCCAGCACGTCGGGATTGTTCAGATATAGAGTTTCAGTGAATGTACCGGTTTTCATGGCCGCATCCCAGAAAGGTTATCCGCGAAGCGTTTCCTGATATGGTTTCCAAGCCATGAAATTTGATGAAATGGCCGAGGGACGGAATGCTCCGTCCCTCGGCCTTGCGGCATCGGCGCCCTGCGCGCGGCTGCCGCTCAGAGTGCCAGCGCCGGGATGATCTGCTTCTTGCGGGACATGATGCCCGGCAGGACCACTGTGTCGCCCTCGACTGCCGCGCCGAAGCTCTTCTCGGCGACGGTCTTGACGGTGTCGTTCGGCACCAGCAGCGTCGCCTCTTCCTTCAGGATGTCGATGATGAACAGCAGCACCTCGTCGACGCCGTCCTCGGCCGCGACCGCCTTCATCGACTCCATCAGCGATGCCTTGCGGTTCAGCGGGATCTCCGGCGAGGTGGTTTCCAGCACCGAGACGCGGAAATTGGTGCCGCCGACCTCGTATTTCTTCGAGTCCATGCGGATCAGCTCGGCATCGGAGAATTCCGAGATGTCGGATTTCGCCGCGAACATCTCGGAGGCGTAGGTCGCGATGGCGATGTTCAGCTCGGCGGCCAGCTTCTCGGCGAGCACCTTGTCGGCGTCGGTTGTGGTCGGGCTGCGGAATTCCATCGTGTCCGACAGGATGCAGCTGAGCATCGCGCCCTTGATGTTGTCGGGCATCTTCGCCGCGTCATCGCCCATCAGGTCGTGCATGATGGTGGCGGTGCAGGCCAGCGGGCGGATGGTGATGTCGATCGGCCCCTTGGTTTCCAGGCCGCCGACCAGCTTGTGGTGGTCGATGATCGCCTGGATGTCGGCGCCGTTGATGCCCTCGGGCAGCTCGGCGGGGTTGTTGGTGTCGACGATCACGACCGGCTCGCCCGCGGCGATGCCCGCGATGATCTCGGGCTTCTCGAAGCCCCATTTCTCCAGCACGAAGGCGGCTTCGGTGTTCGGCTCGCCGAGCAGCTTGGCTTCTGCCGGGGTGCCCTTCACCTCGGACAGGTACCAGGCCCAGATCAGCGGGGAGCCGGTGGAGTCGGTATCGGGGGCCAGATGGCCGAAAACTTTGATGGTCAAGGCGACCTCCGTCCTTTGGATGGGTTCCGCCCGCGCTTATAAGTGGGGCGGAGGGGCTTGAAGAGGGACGCGTCGCCGCAGTGACCGCTAAGCGGGACGGGCGGCGGCAGGCCCTACCAGAGACGGCAGTCGAGTCTGCGGACCTCGGCGGTGCGCAGCGGACCCTGCAGGAAGGGCAGGTCGAAGCGGACCGTCACCCAGCCCTTTGCCCTGCCGCGCTCGACGGGCAGATCGGCGGAGACGTCGCGGTGCGCGCTGCCGCTGCGGCCGTCCTCCTCGAGATAGTCGAGTTCCGCCCGGCAGGCGACGCGCACCGTGCGGCCGCGCTGCTCCGACTGGCGGCCGGAAAGCTCGGCCCGGATGTCCATGATGGGCGGGGTCACCCGGGCGGCGGGCGGCGCGCATGGCGACGGGCTCGACGATATCGGCGACCTGCTCGACCGGCTCTTCGGGCTGGCGAAGGCGCGCGATCTCGGCATCGACCTGCATGTCGACGAGGCGATGACGGCCGGCGCCCTGCCCCATGTCGCCCGCGCCGCGATCCGCCACGGCTACGAGGGAAGGGTGACCTGCGGCCATTGCTGCTCGCTGGCGCTGCTGCCCGAGGCGGAGATGGCGGAAACCATCGCGCTGGTTGCCGAAGCGGGGATCAACATGGTGACGCTGCCGACGGTGAACATGTATCTGCAGGACCGCCAGCCCGGCCGCAGCCCCCGCTGGCGCGGCGTGATGCCGGTGGCGGAGCTGCGCGCGGCGGGCGTTCCCGTGGCGGTGGCCGGCGACAATTGCCGCGATCCCTTCCACGCCTATGGCGACCACGACATGCTGGACACCTGGCGGCAGGCGCTCCGGATCCTGCATCTCGACCACCCCTATGGCGACGCGCCCGCGCTGGCCGGACCGGTCCCGGCAAGGGCAATGGGGATCAGGGCCGGGCTGATCGGGCCGGGGCGCGATGCCGACCTGACGGTGTTCGAGGCCTGGAGCCTCGACCAGGTGATCGCCCGGCCGCAATCCGACCGCCTGCTGGTCAAGCGGGGCCGGCACAGCACCGCCCGCCCGCCCTCCTATGCGGCGCTCGGCGGCTGATCCGGCAGGGCGCGCAGGCTTGCCCGCCGGCCCTCCTGCGGCGATCGACCACGCATGCCGAATGTCTATTCCGTCATCCGATCCAAGGCGCTAGCGTCGCGGGCAAGATGACGACGCCAAGTCCGGGCGCCGGGCCCGGCCGGAACGGAGACCGCTGCCATGCGCCACCCTGCACTCTTCCTCGCCGCCCTCTGCGCGGCGGGCCCGCTTGCCGCCGCAGATGTCAGCCAGGACGCCATCGACCGCTGCATCGACGAATTGCGCGCCACCGGCCTGCCCGATGCCCAGGGCGGCACCGTGACCGGCACCGAGTTCTCGGAGGCCAATTCCTTCGTCTACCTGCAGGACCGGGGCAATTCCACCTGGCGCTGCCTCGTCTCCAATGACGGCAGCTGGGCCGAGCTGACGCCCGAGTCGATGGCCGATGACGGCGGCGGCGCCGTGGCCGGGGCGGCGCCGCAGGGCACCACCTCGACCGAGCAGGTCCGGTTTGCCGCGGGCGCCAGCTCGGCCATGATCGATGACGGGCTGACCCCGGGCAGCTCCACCCGCTTCGTGCTCGGTGCCCGCGAAGGCCAGTTCCTCGATGTCACGGTCTCGCCACAGGGCAGCGGCATCGTCTACCGCATCTACAATCCCGACGGCTCGCTTCTGCTCGATCCGGTGGCCGCCGCCCAGAGCTACCGCGGCCAGCTCTGGCAGAGCGGCGAGCATGTGGTCGAGGTGATCAACGAAGGCAGCGCCAACACCTCCTACACGCTCCATGTAGCCATCGACTGACCGTTTCCCGCGATTGCCCAAGACATCGGACCAGAAAGGACCTTGCCATGAAACTTGCCATTGCCCCCGCCGCGCTGATCGCGCTCGCCGCCCTTGCCGGATGCAACGAAACCGCCGGCAGCTCTTCTTCCGCGGCAAGCGGCATGCCCGCCGCCGGCTCGCCGAGCGACCTGAGCTCCTTCGAGGGCGCCCGGGCCGGCCAGGCCGAAGGCGGCATCCGGGCGCTCGGCTACGAGCTGATCCGCACCGAGGGGCTGACCGCCTACTGGTTCAACCGCGGCACCGGCGCCTGCGCCCGCGTCGGGCCGCCAGGGCCCCGGGCCGGGGCGCGGAGGCCGGGCCGGACCGTCTCGGCTCCTGGGTGCTGGCCGCGATGCTGCAGCGGCTGGAGGGAGACCCGGCAGAGAACCGCATCTTTGCCGCTGCGGACGGGTACCGCCGCCTGAGGACGAAAAGGCCGGAGGTCCTGGACGGGATCGGCGCGGGCGCGGCACGGGACTTCCCTGCAGTGCTCGAAACGCTCGTCGCGGCCAGGGAGGGCATGCCCTCGGCGGAAGGCCCGGCAGGATCGCCGCGCCGCTGGATCGGGGCGCTCTGCACCCTGTTCGACGGCGTGGTCCATGACCGCGCCGCAATCCACCGCCGGTTCGAAGGCGGTCCGCGCAGAGTCGTGCTCCGGCGGACATCGGCCGGAGGACCGGAGGATGTCTTCGAATGGGGAGACGACCTCGGGCCGGAAGCCGAGGACGGGCTGGGGACGCCCGGGGCGACAGCGGCCGCGGACGCGCCCCGCGACACGCGCCATGTCACCCGGCCGGGAAAGTCCTTCGATGCCCTGGCGCAGGACCGGGTCTGGACTGCGACGGCAGCTGCGGTGACGGCAACGCGGGGCCTGGCCCTGCCTGCCGAGCACGATGTCCTGACCGGTCACGAGGCCCGGGTCCTTCTCGGCGCGGCGCGGGGAAGTCCCGGGGACCCCGGCCTGCAGGCCGCCGCGCTGTCGCTGATCTACGGCCGGAGCGTTGACCGGCTGCTGTCGGCTTTCGGCAGCGCGGGCGAGGGCCTCGTCATCGAGGACGGGGACAGCGATGACGATTGCGTCGCCGGACCGGAGGAGAGCGGGGAATGGGTGAAGGTGGACGAGACAGTCGTGCTGGAGGCCGCGGTCCATCTGCCGCCTTTCAAGATCGGCGCGCAGGAGGCTGCGGATCTCGGCTTGGCTTCCGACGGGACGGAGCGCTTCCGTCTTGGCTGTCCGGCCGGTTTTGCACCGGGCACCCTTCTGGGACTCGCGCCGGGCATGGCGGACCTGTCGCTGCGCCGCCTCCGGGACCGCGTTGCCCGGCCCTATTCGCGTGGCCGGGTTTCCGGCTGGCTGGCGGCCTGGCTGCGCCGGGCCGGGGCGGATGCCGCGGTGAGGCACGCCGCGGCTTGCCCGCGAAGCGGTCGAGGTGATCCATGCCGACGGCGCCCGCGCCTATGTCCGCGGCGCGCTGGAGGACGGCACGCTGGTCGTGTCCGACGGCACCCACCGGGCCGCGCCCGGCCAGCCCGTCACCCTGCCGGAGAGCTGAGCCATGGACACGGCAACCTTCCGCAACCCCCGGCTGGTCGCGTTGATCCTGCTGGTCATCATCTCCGCCGGCCTCTCGGCGCTGCTGTCGCTCGGGCGGCAGGAGGACCCGACGATCACCAATATCAACGCCGTGGTCACGACGCCCTATCCGGGCGCCGATCCGGCGCGGGTCGAGGCGCTGGTCACCCGCAAGCTGGAGGACGAACTGCGCGAGATCGCCGAGATCGAGATCCTGACCTCGACCTCCTCCACCGGGCTGTCGGTGGTGCAGATCGAACTGGCCGAAACCGTCGATCCGGCCATCATCGAGTCGGTCTGGACCGATGTGCGCGACGCGATGGAGGATGCTGCGCGGAGCTTCCCGGCCGATGCCGGCACGCCGGTCTTCGACGACACCTATGGCGCCTTCGCCGCCATCGCCGCGCTGGTGCCGCTCCGCGAGAGCGTGTCCCCGGCGGTCCAGGGCCGCTATGCCGAAGAGCTGGCCGACCTGATGCGCGCCGTGCCCGGCACAAAGGATGTCGAGCTGTTCGGCCTGCCCGAGGAAGAGGTGCTGGTCCAGCTCGATCCGGCCGCCACCGCCGCGCTCGGCCTGACCGCCGCCGATGTCTCGGCCGCGATCCGCGCCGCCGACGCGGCGCGAGGACGGCTCCGCCTTCTTCGGCGATCCGCGCCGGGTGCTGGCCGAGGTGCTCGGCCGTTTCGCCGCCGCCGGACTGGTGCCGGTGGTCGCGCTGGAGCTGGAATTCCACCTGATCCGCTCCGGCAGCGAGGCGGCGCCGCAGCCGGTCGAACCGCTGCCTGCGGCGCATACCGGGGCCGCGGACCGGATCTACAGCCTCGACGAGCTGGGCCGGGCCGCGCCTTTCCTCGATGCGGTCTACGAAGGTGCGGAGGCCTGCGGCATCGCGCTGGAAGCGGTGACCTCGGAAAGCGGCCCGGGCCAGTACGAGTTCAACCTCGTGCATTCGGCCGATGCGCTGCGGATGGCTGATGACGCGGTGCTGCTCAAGCAGATCATCCGCAATGCCGCGCGCCGCCTCGGCATGGCCGCGACCTTCATGGCCAAGCCCTACATGGAGCATGCCGGGAACGGGATGCACATGCATTTCAGCCTGCTCGACGGCGCCGGGCGCAATGTCTTCGACGATGGCGGGCCGGGCGGCACGCCGCGCCTGCGCCATGCAGTGGCCGGGCTGCTCGAGGCGTTGCACGACACGGCGCTGATCTTCGCGCCGCACCGCAATTCGGCGCGGCGGCTCCGCGCCGCGCAGCCCGCGCAGGCAGCCATCGCCGCCAGCGCCGCCACCGCCCGCAGCCGCCGTCCCGGCCTCAGAAAGCCGCGGCCTTCAGCTTGTCCCATGTGTCCTCGTCAAGAATGCCATGTTCGGGCAGCCCCGCCTTTTCCTGGAAATCGGTCAGCGCCCCGGTGGTGCGGCGCCCCGGCAGCCCGTCCACCGGCCCCGGATCGATGCCGACATATGTCAGCGCAGCCTGCGCCGCCCGCAAGCCGATATCGGGCAGCATCTGCCTGTACGTCGCGAAAGCCGCAGCCAGCCGCGTGTCGTAGTGGTTCTTGCGGAAGTCCGGCCCGTTGTAGCAGGCCGCGAAGGAGCCCCAGTCGCGCCGCTTGATGCCGTTGAGGCATTTCGCGTTCTTCGAGATAAACTTGCCGACCCCGGCCAGCTGCGCATCCTCGCTGCCGACGAAGGCCGCGACCATCTCCTCCGCCGAGCCGTAGCCCGCGACCTCGTGGTTGAAGCCCATGATCTGCCCCAGCCCCCAGGAGGCGCTTTTCAGCGCGGCCTCGCGGTCGAGTTCCATGGCCTTCTCCAGCCGCGGATATTCCGCCGCCAGCCCCTTGTAGCCGCCGGGCTTGCGGTTGGAGATGTCGGGATGCGCGGCGCTGAACTTGCCGCCGGTGAGCCGGTGGAAGATGTGGCGTTCGAACAGGATCAGCGGCCGCCGGTCGGCAAGATAGCCGAAGCCGCGGGTCTCGACCTTCAGCACCGCCCATATCTCGGGCTCGCCGGTACCCAGCATCTCGCAGACCGCATCCATTCCGTCACCGCTCAACGGATGCCCCTTGCCGGAAAACTGCATGATCCTGTCCTCCCATGATCGCTGCCGCTCCAGACTACCACCGTACTGACCTAGCGGAAAGCATGCGGCGGCGGCGGAGCGCCGGGCTGCGCATGCCGCCCGCTCCGGCTGCCGCGTCGGCCCATGGCCGCTCCGGAGCCTGATGCCAACGGCGCGGGCCGCCCGGCCTCGCCGCGGCACAACGCTATCAAGGACGTCGGCGCCATGCAGGATCAGACCTGTTTCCGGTCCACCGGCTCCACAGGACGACCGTACCCTNCCCCGGGAAATCGGCGCCTCCTGCCTTCGGAGAAACCCGGCCCGTGCGCAGCCGCATCGCGGGCAGGTCGCCGAATGCGGCGCAGCCGAAGGCCCATGGACCCGGAGCCCGCAACGAGCCGGGAGCAGCAGGCAGTCTGCAGGCCGGACGGCCGCTGCCATCCGCCCCCGCAGCGCGGCTGCCGCAACCGGTCCCGTCCCGCCCCCGCGATCCGAAGCAGCAAGCCGCCGCAGGCCCGGCGGAGATCCGGGTCCTAGATGTCGAGCATGCCCTGGCTGTCGCCGCGCGGCGCGATCAGGCCCAGATGGTCCCAGGCGGCGCGGGCCAGCATCCGGCCGCGCGGGGTGCGCTGGATCATGCCCTGCTGCAGCAGGAAGGGCTCGATCACCTCTTCCAGCGCGTCGCGGCTTTCGCTCAGCGCCGCGGCGATCGTGTCGATCCCCACAGGTCCGCCTCCATAGGCCTCGGCCAGGAGCAGCAGGTAGCGGCGGTCCGCCGTGTCGAGCCCGAGGTTGTCGACCCCGAGCCGGGTCAGCGCGCCGTCGGCGAGGTCGCGGGTGATCCGCCCGTCGCCTTCGACCAGCGCGAAATCCACCACCCGGCGCAAGAGCCGCCCGGCGATCCGCGCCGTTGGCCGCATTCGGCATCGGTGCGGGACCGTTGCGCCGCGCGCAATCCGCCGCCGCAGAGTCCGGGCGCCCAGCCTCCCCATCCTTGCGGGCCGTTCCGGCGGCGCCACAAGGCCAGGCTGTCCCGTTCGGGCTTGGCGACCGGCGCGAAACTCGAAGCCATCCCGGGATGGCTTCGGGTCAAGTCGCCCGCAGGATGGCGTCCCGCTCTCGAACCCTGCTCCGGGAGATACGTGCAGGCACTGACGGGGAAGGGTCCGCATCGTCGGGCAAGCGCGTCCGGTCCGGCTGTGGATCGGGAGGACGGCAATGCGGCAAGGCCAAGGATGCCCGGAGGCGCAGGACGCGCTGCGAGCGCGTCCCTTCGGGTCGGCCTCCGGGGCGCAACGGGAGCCGCCATGAAGACAGCCAGCACCGCCACCCGTCCGAAGCTTTCCGCGGATCTTCCTGCCAAGCGGTCGACCGGGGGAGCGTCAGGACAAGGCGCTCCCGCCTGTCTGCGCTGCGGCTCCGCCATTACCTGCGCGCGCTGTCGCCGCTGCCGCGCCGGAGCATGCGAGGACGGCTGCCCTCCATCATCGGACTGGCCGGGCTAGCGCCGCTTCCGGCCGAGATCCGTTCGGGAAGGTGGAGGCAATTCGGCTGTCCGCCGGGGTTGCCGGGCACGCCCCTGCAAAGCTGTTGGCTGCCTCCGTTCCGCGCTCGAGGGATCGGCCTGATGGCGGGGGCCTGCACGGTTTCTGCCAGGGAAAAACGGGCGGCACTTGCGGGAAGGGCATCCCCCGTGGCCGGCAGGCCGGGCAAGGGCCCGGCAGCGACGGCAGCCTGTTCCGGCTTTGCCCGCAAGGCTGGCCAGTGCCTTGCGGCGGACCTTGTTTCCGTTGCGCCCGCAGACGGGCTGGCTCCTGCGGAGACCGCCCGGACAGTGGCTGCCCTCTGCCGGGCGCGCGGAAGAAGAGGGCAGGGAGGCTTCCGGTCCGGCCGGGCCGATGCATGGCTTGTAAGCCCGGACGGCGCGCGCAATGATGGCGGCTGACCCAATGTTTAGGAGTTTCCGGTGGAACTTGGAATTTCAGGCAAGCGTGCCCTCGTCTGCGCCTCGTCGAAAGGTCTGGGCAAGGGCTGCGCCGAGGCGCTGGCCGAGGCTGGCTGCGAGCTACCGCCTCGGCCAGATCGGCGGCATCCTCGACCATCAGAACGCGCATCGNCGGCCCGCCTTCCCTTCCAATGCTGAACAGNGTTTTTCACACGTGACAGGTTCACGACAGGTTCATGCCCTAGTCACCGCATACCCCGGAGCGTCGCAAATGCAAAGCGCGGCAGCCGGGACCGGCGCGGGCCGAGGACCCGCTCCCGGGACAAAGAGTTCGGAGGAGGACACCATGACTCTCGAAAAACTGCGCCTGTCGGCGACCGCCCTGCTGATCGGCACCGTCGCGGCCCTGCCCGCCATCGCGGATGATTTCGNCGCCCGAGAACCCCGAATGCATCGCGCCCGCCAACCCCGGCGGCGGCTGGGACTTCACCTGCCGCCAGGTCGGCAAGGAGCTGCAGGATCTCGGGCTGATCTCGAAAACCATGCAGGTGGTCAACCTCGCCGGCGGCGGCGGCGGCGTCGCCTTCGCCGAGGTCGTCAACAAGCGCAGCGACGACAACGACCTGATCGTGGCAGCCTCCTCGGCCACCGCGACCCGGCTGGCGCAGGGCGCCTATCCGGGCAACACCATCGACCAGGTGCGCTGGCTCGCCTCGATCGGCGCCGATTACGGCGTGATCGCCGTGGCGGCCGACAGCGAGGTGCAAACGCTGCCCGAGCTGCTGGACATGATCAAGGAAGACCCGCGCTCGGTCTCCGTGGCCGGCGGTTCGGCCGTGGGCGGCTGGGACCATCTGAAGGTTCTGATCGCCGCCAACGCCCATGGCGTGGAAGACGTGCGCCAGGTGAAATACGTGGCCTTCGACGGCGGCGGCGAGGCGGTGACCCAGCTGCTCGCCGGGTCTGTCCAGGCCTTCACAGGCGACCTGAGCGAAGCCAAGGGCTTCGTCGACTCCGGCGACATCCGCGTGATCGCCGTGCTGGCGCCCGAACGGCTGGACGGCGAATTCGCCGATTTCCCGACCGCCAAGGAGCAGGGCGTGGACGCGATCGGCGCCAACTGGCGCGGCTTCTATGCGCCCGAAGGCATGTCCGACGCGGCCTATGACGGCTGGGTGAAGATGATCGGCGATCTCTATGCCTCGCAGGAATGGAAGGACATCATGGCTGCCAACGGCCTGGCGCCCCTCGACCTGCAGGGAGCTGATTTCGAGACCTTCGTCGCCGACAGCGTGGCCCAGATCCAGTCGATCTCCCGCGAAATCGGCATCATCAAGTAAGCGCCCTCCCTCCTGGCTTGCTTGATCCCCCGGGGGACGGCTTCATCCCGGCCGTCCCCCGCTTTCCATCCAACCGTCGCACAGGAGATCTCCCATGAGTGATCGCATCTTCGGCGTGTTCGGCGTCCTTCTGGCCATCGGCTTCGCCTTCGCTGCGCTGCAGATCGAGGAAAGCTTCCTCTCCGATGCCGTCGGCCCGAAGGCCTTCCCGCTCATCATCGCCGCCATCCTCGGCCTNCAGCTCGGCCNGTGATCGCGCTGAAGCCCGATGCCGAACCGCACTGGCCCGGCCTGCCGCGCCTGGCCGAGCTTCTGGCCGCCACCGTGGTCATGCTGCTCTACGCGCATTTCCTGCCCGAGCTCGGCTTCGTCTTCGCCACCGCGATTGCCGCCGCCTACCTGTCCTGGCGGCTGGGCAACACGATCCTGATGTCGCTTGCCACCGGCATCGGCACCTCGGTCGGCATCTACGTGATCTTCCATCTCGTGCTCGGCCTGTCGCTCGCGCGCGGCCCGCTCGGCTTCTGAGGAGACCCAGATGGACATTTTTGCGAACCTCGCGGACGGCTTCGGCGTCGCGCTGACCTTCCAGAACATCGGCCTGGCGCTCCTGGGCTGCTTCCTCGGCACCATCATGGGCGCGCTGCCGGGCCTCGGCCCCTCGAACGGCGTCGCCATCCTGATCCCGCTGGCCTTCACCCTCGGCCTCGGGCCGACGCCCTCGCTGATCCTGCTGACCTCGGTCTATTACGGCGCCATGTACGGCGGCCGGATCTCGTCAATCCTGCTCGGCATTCCCGGCGACGAACCGGCGATGATGACCGTGCTCGACGGCCATCCGATGGCCAAGAAGGGCATGGCAGGCCAGGCGCTGAGCCTCTCGGGCATTGCCTCCTTCGTCGGCGCCTTCATCGCCACCTGGGGGCTGATCTTCCTCGCGCCGCAGCTCGTCAAGATCGCCCTGCTGTTCGGCCCGGCGGAATATTTCGCGCTTTTCGCGCTGGCCTTCATGACGCTGGGCGGCGTGAGCTCGACCAACCAGGCGAAATCGGCCTTCGCCGCGATGCTGGGCCTCGGCCTCGCGATGATCGGCGTCGACACCCAGACCGGCGTGCCGCGCTTCACCTTCGGCGAAGTCCATCTCTATGACGGTCTCGACTTCCTCGTCGCCATCGTCGGCCTCTTCGCCCTGTCGGAAGTCTTCATCTTCCTCGAAGAGCGCCACGGCAGCTCGGACGCGGCCGGCAAGAAGCTGGAGATCGGGCGCCTGACTCCGCCGAAATCGGTGCTGAAGGCCTGCACACCCACCATGCTGCGCACCTCCGTCCTCGGCTTCATCGCAGGCGTCCTGCCGGGCGCGGGCGCAAGCCTCGGCTCCTTCATCAGCTATTCGATGGAGAAGCGGCTGGTGGACAAGGAAGGCACCTTCGGCACCGGCGATCCGCGCGGCGTCGCGGCGCCGGAAGCGGGCAACAACGCGGCCGCGGGCGGCGCGCTGGTGCCGATGCTGGCGCTCGGCGTTCCCGGCTCGGGCACGACCGCCGTCCTGCTGGCCGTTCTGCTGTCGCTGAACATCACCCCCGGTCCGCTGCTCTTCGCCAACAACCCGGACGTGGTCTGGGGCCTGATCGCGGCGCTCTTCATCGCCAACTTCATGCTGCTGGCGATGAACATCCCGATGGTCGGCATCTTCACCCGCGTGCTGATGATCCCGCCGAAAGTGCTGATGCCCATCGTTGCCATGGTCAGCTTCGTCGGCATCTACGGCATCTCGGGCTCGACCTTCGACCTCTATGTCATGGTGGCCTTCGGGGTCGGCGGCTGGATCCTCAGGAAGCTCGACGTGCCGCTGGTGCCGATCATCCTCGGCACGCTTCTGGGCAACGCGATGGAGAACAACCTGCGCCGCGCCATCACCATCGACGACGGCAACTGGTGGACCCTGGTCGACAGCCCGCGGCGGTGCAGCTGGGGCGTTCGGGCGTCGCCTGCGACCTGGCCGCCAGCGTGTCGGAGGCCGAGGATTTCCTGGCGGTGCAGTCCTATGACGCGATGGTGCTCGACGTGAACCTGCCCGACGGCACCGGCACGGCGCTCCTGCGCGCGATGCGCGGCCGCGGCGACCGCACGCCGGTGCTGATGCTGACGGCGAATTCGGCGGTGGAGGACCGTGTCGGCGCGCTCGATCTCGGCGCCGACGACTACCTGGTGAAGCCGTTCGACCAGCGCGAGCTGGAGGCCACCGCGCCGGCCGGAACCGTCAGCGCGCCGGCCCCGAGGGCGAGCACGATCACCAGCACCGCCCCGGTCGAGGCGCCTGCGGAGATGCCCAGCAGATAAGGTTCGGCAAGCGGGTTGCGCAGCAGGGCCTGCAGAACGACGCCGCAGATCGCGAGCGACGCGCCTGCGCACATGGCCACCACTGCCCGGCTCAGCCGGTAGTGCCAGACGATGCCTTCGCGGATCGGGTCGACCTGCAGATCGAACCCCATCAGCCGGTTGGCAAGCGTGGCGCCGACCTCGCCGGGGGTCACGCGGACCTCGCCGACGAGGACCGCGATGCCGGCTGCGGCGGCCAGCGCGACGGTCCCGAGCAGCAGGAAGGGACCCAGTCCCATCTGCCGCCCGGGTCCGCGCCGGAGGCGGACCGGACCGCTCACTGGGCCAGGCCGAGATCTTTCAGGCCGTCCGCCAGCGTTTCGACCCCGTCGACCGCCCGCAGCGTCGGGTTCATCGAATGCGCGGGCATCTCGATCAGCCGGCCTTCGCGGACTGCCCGCAGCTGGCTGGCGACCGGGTCGCTGGCGAGGAAGGCCCGCTTCGCCGCCACGTCGTCGCCGGGAAGGCTGCGCCGGTCCATGGTGCCGAGCACGATCACGTCCGGGTCGAGCTCCGAGATCGTCTCCCAGCCCACCAGCGGCCATTCCTCGCCCGAGTCGATGACGTTGCGCACGCCCGCGACCCCGGAAATCCATGCAGGCGCTCCGTAGCGTCCCGCAACGTAGGCTTCGCCGCCGAGCTCCGGGGAGGAGAACCAGAAGAGCACCGAGACGCCGCGGGCCTGCAGCGCCCCGGCTTGGGCGGCGGCTGTGTCGATCCGGGCGGCGGTTGCGGCGACCAGTGCCTCGCCCCTCTCCGCCACCCCGAAAATGCGGGCCAGCTCGGTGATCTCGCGGTTCAGCAGGCCGATGCTCCAAGCCTGCGACCTTGCGCCGTCGCCGCTGCCCGCGCTGAAGTCGCTTTTCGCGCATTCGGCGGGCGAGACATAGGCCGGCACGCCGAAATCGGCGAATTGGGCGAAGGTTCCGACCCGGGCCCGGTCCGGCGCGATGTCGTTGATCCACTGGGCGGCGACGAAGTCGGGGCGCGCCTTCAGAACGGCCTCGAAGCTGGGCGAGTTTCCGGCGATCCGCGGCAGGTCCCGTCCGGCTCCGGCCAAGGCCTCGGGCAAGGGGGAGAGCCAGATCGCCGTTGCGGCGATGCGGTCTTCCAGGCCGAGCGACAGCAGGATTTCCGTGGTGCCCTGGCCGATCGAGACCGCGCGTTCGGGCGGCGCGGCATAGCTGGCGGTCCGGCCGCAATTTTCGATTTCGACGGGAGGAGCGCCGGACTGGGCGGCAGCCGGGACTGCCATTAGGGCCGAAGCCAGCAGGGCAAGGCCGCCGGACCGGGCAGAGGTCGCGAGATTCATGCACTATCCTTTCCCGGACGCCCCGTCCGGTCGGGTCTTCAGGGTTGCGGCGCCGCGCAACTGCGGAGCCGGAACGGCAGGTCTCCTGACTTGCGGCCATGGTTCCGATGCTGCCTTCCCGCGCGATGGCGCGCAGTGGCTCCGTCCGGTCGGACGGCGAGGCTCGGAACGGCCGCTAACAGTTGCGGGGGCAGTCCCGGATTCCGCAGCCCTTGGCCGCGCCACCGGGTTCCCTTTTCATCCCGGGGGAACCGTTCGCGGCCTACCTCCCGTTCTGCCCCGATTTTGTCAAGCGCCGACGCTCCGCATCTCCGTGGCATCGGCGCGTCCCGGCCGGGCGCCGTATCCGGGGCGCGGAAGAGGCGGGGGGGGCAGGTCCTCCAGGCGCTGTGCGGCGGCTGCGCTTGTCCGGACGGAGATTTCAGCGCGGTGCGGGCGAGGTTGACCGTCGCTGCCTCCGGCAACGACCAGGTCCGGACACGCGGCATCGGCGGGCCGCCGGAGGGCACCTCTACCCTCCGGCACTGCCCTTCTGCTTGAATGGACCGCGCCTTTGTGCTGGGGGCTGCCGACAATCACCGGCGCGGGGCGCGACGCAGCCGGGCGCTTGGTGGTCGGCACGTTGCCGCGCGCGGCCGCGACAGATCGGATCGGGGACCGATGAAGCGCTGGCGCCGCTCTCCGGGCCGATTGGCGACGTGCCGACCGTGCCGATACCGTTGCGGACGAGGCGCGGAGCGCGCGGGATCCGTCGTCGGCTCCGGGCACGGAAACGTCGCGTTTCCCGCTCGGCATGCGCGTTGCGCCGGGGCTGCATTTACGGTCGGTGTCGGGCCGCGGCTTGGGGCCTCCGCCGCCAGCGTTTTGGCGGATCGCCGTCCGGATCGCAAAGGGCGCCCTCGGGAACAAGGGGCGATCCGGGAGGAACCGGGCGTCCCGGCCGGAGATCGCCGGGGCGGGGCAGCCTGGGCAGGGCGCCGAATTCCCCCGGGCCCGCCGCCATGAGGGACGAGATCACCCGCGCGGCCGATGCGCTGCTGTCGGACATCTGAGCCCGCGGCGCCCCGGGTCAGGCCCGGGGCCTCCCGGGGCCATAGGGATTGGAGGCGCGCAGCACGACCGCGTTCAGCCCGTGCAGCTCCTGCTCCATGAAGATGTATTTCTCGATCGCCGATTTGACGATCCCGTAGGAGCTGATCGGGTTCTGGGGATGGTCCTCGCGGACCGGATCGCGCCAGGGCCATACCGGCATCCAGGGCATCATCGGCACCTATCTGTGGAAGCTGTCGCGCGGCGAGGACCTGGAGATCTGGGGCGACGGCACAGTGGTGCGCGACTTCATCTACGTGAAGGACATGGCGGATATCTGCGTGGCCGCGCTCGAGTCGGAGAAGAGCGGCATCTACAATGCCGGGGCCGGCGAAGGCACCTCGGTCAACCAGATCGTCGAGGCCGTGCGCCATGCCACGGGTCGCGATTTCCAGCCGACCTACAAGGTGGCGCGCGCCTATGACGTGCCGCGGATCGTGCTCGACATCCGCCGCGCGCAGGAAGATTTCGGCTGGTCGCCGAAGGTGCCGCTGGTCGAGGGCGTCGCCGAAAGCTGGAAATGGGTCCAGTCCCAGGCCGCGGCCGTCCGCTGACGCCGGAAACCGAAGGACAGCAAGAGGCCCCCGGACGGCATCCGGGGGCCTCTTGCATTGGAAGGGGGCCGGGATCAGGCGACCGCGCGCAGCGATCCGCCCTTCTCCGCGCCGCCTTCGACATATTCGGCATGCAGCGCCTTGATCACCGGGGCGAGGTCCTCGCGCTCCAGAATGAACTGCACGTCGACATTGCGCGGGCCCTGCGCGGCGCCGAGCGCCTCGTGGCCGGAAGCCGCGATGGCCAGCAGGCCGCGGGTCAGCACCGAGAGGCCGTTCAGGTCGCGGCCGATCGCCGAAGCCAGCGCCAGCGGGCGCACCGAGACGCCGGCATTCGGGTAGAGCTTGACCAGGTCGTTTTCCACCCGCTTCATCACCTTCATCGGCGCGTCGACGAAATGGGTGATGGTGTTGGCGTTGGTCACCTTCGAAATGATCCGGACCTCGTGGCGGGTCAGTGTCTCGAGGATCGCGGCGTCATAGCCCTTCACCCCGACCATGTCCTGCTCAAACACTTCGAGCGACAGGATGTCGAGGCCGGTGACCATTTCCACCGCCGGGGTCTCGGCCGGCTGGTCGTCGATCAGCGTGCCCGGATCCTCCGGCTCGAAAGCATTCGTCACGCGCAGCGGAACACCCGCCTGGCGCAGCGTCTTCGCCGCCTTCGGATGGATCGCCTCCATCCCCATGTTCGACAGCTGGTCGGCCACGTCGTAATTGGTCCGCCCGAGCTTGCGCACGGCGTCCTGCCCGACGAGGTTCGGGTCGGCCGAACTGAGGTGGAATTCCTTGTGGATGATCGCCTCGCGCGCGCCCGTCAGGGCGGCAAGCCGCGAGAAGGTCACCTCGGAATAGCCGCGGTCGTATTCGCGCATCAGCCCTTCGGCACATTGCGCATAGCCGGTGACGATCGGCATCTCGGCCATCGGGTCGATCGCCTCGAGCGCGCCGGTGATGCGGTCGTCGAGGCTCAGCCCGCCCGGGTCGCGCCAGCCGGAAAGGTCGACGAAGCGGGCATTGACGCCCGCGCGGCGCAGCATCAGCGCGGTGACGAAGGCGGAATGCGACTCGCCGATCCCCGAGAGCAGCTCGCGCGTCTGCATCATGTGCTCGCCAAGCGAGAAATGCGCGTAGGTGCAGAGCCGCTGCAGGTCGATCAGGCAGTTGCGCGCGCTTTCGATCCGCTCGGAGACGAAAACGTCGGCCTGCTCGATGTCGCCGGGATGCTCCAGCACGGCCGCATGGGCCTCGCGCATGGCAGCGGCGACGCGGGTCAGCGCGTCATGCCAGCCATGGCCGGTATCCTGGTTGGCGAATTGGGCATAGACGCCCGGCTCGCCGGATTTCTTGTGCTCGAGCAGCAGGTTGGTGATGCCGCCGAAGGCCGAGACGACGAAGATCCGGCCATAGAGGGCATCGCCCTCGCGACCGCCGATGAACAGCGTGTCGCGGAGCTCGTGGACGCGGGACATGGAGGTCCCGCCGATTTTTTCGACAGTATGGGCCATGGTCAGTCCGCAAGTTCCTCCGCCGGGGCATAGGAGCCATCCTCGCGATGGACTTCCTTGCCGGTCACCGGCGGGTTGAAGCAGCAGGCCATCACCAGCTTTTCCTCAGCCCGCAGGATGTGGCGGTCGTGAAGGTTCAGCGCGTACATGACGCCCGGGCGGATCTGGTGGGTTTCCCCGGTGCCCAGATCGGTGATCGAGCCCTTGCCGGCCATGCAGTACACGCTCTCGAAATGGTGCTTGTACTCGAAGGTGTGCTCCGACCCCGTTTCCAGCTCGGTGATGTGGAAGGAGAAGCCCATCCCGTCATCGGCCAGCAGCATCCGGGTGGAGGTCCACTGGGCGTCCGAAACGGCGCGGTCGGTGTTTTTCAGCTCGTTGAAATCACGCACGATCATGATCGGTACTCCTTACTGCGCTGCGACGGTTGCCGGTTTCACGATGTCGCGGACGGCTTCGGCGAGGATCGCGTAGCCTTCGCGGAACGTCGCGTTCGGCGTGGTCAGCGGCGCGAGCACCTTGACGACCTCGTCGTTCGGACCGGAGGTTTCGATCACCAGGCCCAGCTCGAAGGCGCGGGCGCAGATTTCCGAGGCCAGCTCGCCCGAGCCGACATCGATCCCCTGCATCAGGCCGCGGCCCTTCAGGTAGGCGCCCGGAATCATTTCGGCGATTTCCGACAGCGCGGTGGTCATCATCACCGCCTTGTCGGCCAGCTCGCGCTGGAAGTCGCCGGTCGCCCAGAATTTCTCGATCGCGACGCGGGCGGTCACGAAGGCATGGGTGTTGCCGCGGAAGGTGCCGTTATGCTCGGCCGGGCCGAAGATGTCGTGCTCCGGGCGGATCAGCACCATCGCGAAGGGCAGGCCGAAGCCCGAGGCCGATTTCGCCATGGTGACGATGTCGGGCTGCACGTCCATCTCCTCGAAGGAGAAGAAGGTGCCGGTGCGGCCGCAGCCGGCCTGGATGTCGTCGACGATGAAGAGCGCGCCGTTGTCACGGGCGATCTTGGCGATCCGCTCGACGAAGCCGCGCGACGCGGCGTTGAGGCCGCCCTCGCCCTGCACGGTCTCCATCATGATGGCCGCCGGGGCGTCGATGCCGCCGGAGGGATCGGCCAGCATCTGCTCGAGCAGCGCCGCAGAGTCCACGCCGTCGGCATAGTTGTCGTAGGGCATGCGGGTGACGCCGTGCTTGTCGATGCCGGCGCCGCCGCGGTGGTAGCCGTTGCCGGTCGCAGCCAAGGCACCCATGGTCACGCCGTGGAAGCCGTTGGTGAAGGAGATGATGTTGGTGCGGCCGGTGACCTTGCGGGCGAGCTTCATCGCCGCCTCGACGGCGTTGGCGCCGGTCGGTCCGGTGAACATCACCTTGTGGTCCATGCCGCGCGGGCCGAGGATGTGGTCCTCGAAGGCGCGCAGGAAGCCGCCCTTGGCGTCGGTATGCAGGTCGAGGCCGTGGGCGATGCCGTCGCCGGCGATGTGCTCGATCAGCGCGGCCTTCATGTCCGGATCGTTATGCCCGTAGTTCAGCGACGAGCAGCCGGCCAGGAAGTCGATGTAGCGGTTGCCGTCGACATCGAACATCTCGCTGCCGCGGGCCTCGGTGAAGAGCTTGGAAAAGCCGCGGCAATAGGAGCGGGCCTCGCTCTCGCGGCGTTTGAAGATGGAAATCGGCTGTGCCATGTCCTTGGCCATGGGGGAACTCCTTTCGGGAGTGAATTCTTGGGGGAGGTGCGAGGACGAGCGGAAGCTCAGGCGGCTGCGTTCAGCGCCGCCTCTTCCGCGTCGTTCTTCAGCGTGATCGTCACCATGTGCTCGGTGTCATGCGCGCCGTCGAAATGGTCGTCCTCGAGGAAGTGGGGCTCGTCATCCAGCTCGCCGCCGATCTCGCGCGCAAAGCTGCGGAACAGGCCCCAGGAGGCATCGTTGTCCTCGGTAATCGTCGTCTTCAGGACCTCGGCGTCGTCAAGCTCCTCGCGCTCGGTCAGGTGGCGCAGCATCTGCTTGCCGAGGCCGAGACCGCGGGCCTTGGGGCTGACAGCAACCTGCCAGACGAAGAAGGCATCCTGCGCGGGGATGAGATGTCCTGAAATCCAACCCAGGATCTGCCCGTCCTCTTCCGCCACCACGCAGGTGTCGCGAAAGTGATCGGCCTGGATCAGGTTACAATACATCGAGTTTTCGTCGAGCGGCTTGCAGCTGCGCACGAGCTCCCAGATGGCCGAGCCATCGGTGCTTTCCGGTTTCCGCATGGTGACCATCCGCGATCGGGCCATCTGGCGGGTGTCGCTGACAATGTCCTTGGGCATGAGTCTCTCCCTCGCTGTTTCCTTTGAAGGACTAACTAAGGGATCAGCGTGAAAGTTTCAAGAACGATGAAAAAAAACCCGAAGATTTGCCGGTGATGCAAAAAATCCAATGAAATAAGGGAATGAAAGCACAGCTAAGCTAAGGATATATCCGTAGCCAGCCTAAGGAGTGACGATGATACTTAGCCAATTGAAGCATTCGGCCGGATATGGCAGATTCCCGCCCATGTCCGGACAAGACCTGAACCGCACCGATGCCAGCCTGATCGCGCTGCGCCGCATTCTCCGCGCGACGGAGCTGTATTCGCGCGACCTCGCGCACGCGGCCGGGCTGACGCCCGCGCAGCTCAGGGTCCTGCAGATCACGGTGATGAAGGGCGGCTCGACCACGCCGAAGGCGCTGGCCACCCAGATGGGCGTCAGCCAGGCGACAGTGACCGCGCTGGTCGACCGGCTGGTGGCGCGGGGCATGGTGGCGCGGGAACGCTCCGAGACCGACCGGCGGCAGACCAACGTGGTGATTTCCGAACGCGGCCAGGCGGCGGTCGAAGAGGCCCCGGACGCGCTGCAGCAGCGCTATGTGCGGGCCTTCGAGGAGCTGAAGGACTGGGAGCAGGCGCAGCTCCTGGCATCTCTGGAACGCGTGGCGGACATGCTGGATGCCGCCGAAATCGACGCCTCGCCGGTGCTGACGACCGGCGAGATCAAGGGACAGTGGCGCAGCACGGGCAGCTGAGCGCCGGGGAGGCTCCGGCTCAGGGCCGGAGCGGGACAGGTCAGGACGCCTGGCGCGGCGCGTGAAGCACCACCGACATGCCGGGGGCAAGCCGCCCGGCGCCGGGCTGGTCCGGATCGATCAGGATCTTCACCGGCACGCGCTGCGCGATCTTGGTGAAGTTGCCGGTGGCCGTCGAATTCCCCAGAACGCTGTATTCCGAGGCCGTGGCGGGCGAGAACACCGCGACATGGCCGGTGAAGCTCCGGTCATGCAGCGCATCGACGGTGAAGCGGACCGGCTGCCCCTGCGCCATGTCAGCAAGCTCGCGCTCCCGCACATTGGCGATCACCCAGACTTCGGGCCCGACATGCGACATCAGCGAGGTGCCCGCCGTCACGTATTGCCCGGTCTTGACGCCGATCTGGCCCAGCTGGCCGTCGCGCGGCGCGCGGATCACGGTATGCTCGAGATCGATCCCGGCCAGCGCCACTGCGGCCTCGGCGCTGGCCAGCTCGGCCTTCAGCGTGTCGGTGCGCACCTTGGCCGAGGCCAGATCCTCGCGGGCGACATCGACATTGCTCTTCGCCTCGGTCAGCGCCGCCTCTGCCTGCTGCAGCGACAGCTGGCTGTCATCGGCATCCGATTGCGACAGGAAGCCCTTGGCCTTCAGCTTGTCCTGCCGGTTCCAGTTGGCCCGAGCGGTGTCGAGCGCGGCCTGCGCGGCCTGCGCCGCCGCCTTGCGCGATTCAAGGACCGCCTCGGCCGAATGGATGTCCTGGGCGTTCGAAACCAGGGACGCCCGGGCGCTGTCCAGCGCGGCCTCGGCCTGGGCCAGGGTCTGGCGGGCGATCCGGTCATCGATCTTCACCAGCACGTCGCCCGCCTTGACGGTGGCGAAATCCTGCACCGGCACCTCGGTGACATAGCCGGCGATCTGCGGCGAGATCGTGGTGACGGAGCCGCGCACATAGGCGTTCTCGGTGCGGATCTCGGAGCCCGCGAAGGGCGGCAGCTGCCATGCATAGAGCACGGCGCCGATGCCGAGAACGCCGATCAGCACGATCAGCACGGTGGGGATATGATGTTTCAGGACAGTCATCTTCTCAACCTCGTTCTGCCGCCGGCGCCTCTGGGGCGATCCGCGCGCGCAGGGAATTGCGGGCGACATGCAGGACCAGCAGCACGAGCACGGCAAACGCCAGCGCCGCGGTCACGGCAAACACGTCGTTATAGGCGGCCACGGTGGCCTGCCGGTTCACGGAGCTGGCCAGCTGGGCCAGCGCCTGGGCGGTGCGCTCGGACGGGTCCGCGATGGCGGTGCCCAGCGAGGCGGCAAGCTGCGAAACATGCGCGCCGACCATGGCATTGCCGGCCATCAGCTGGTCGCGCAGCAGGTCGGCATGCGCCGTGGTGCGCGCGGCGGTGAAGGTGCGGAACAGCCCGGCGCCGATCGTGCCGCCGAGCACCTGCGTCGAGATGAACAGCACGATGAAGCTCAACAGGTATTTCGGCCCGCGGGACAGCGCGATCACCAGCCCCGAGGCCATGGCCGGGGGCAGGAACAGCGACGAGCCGAAAGCGACGATGCCCTGGCCCAGCATCAGCTGGCGCGGCGCGACGTCGAAGGCGTTCTGGGCGCTCAGCCAGGAGCCGGCGACGACGCAGCAGAGCGCCGCCATGTGGATCTGCGGGACGCGCGGCATCTTCAGCACGAAGCAGCAGGCCACGCCGCCCGCGACCGAGGCCGCGGAGATCACCCAGAACAGCGGCGCGATCTGCTCGGGCGCATAGCCGAGCGCCTGGAACAGGCCCGGCGCGCCGGCCGACTGCTCGGACAGGATGATCCGGAAGATCAGCAGCACGGCGGTCAGGTGCAGCATCTCGGGCGAGAGCAGCCAGCGGATGTCGAGCATCGGCTCCTTGCGGTGCAGCTCGATCACCAGCGCCAGAACGGCCGCGCCGATCGCGCAGGCGAGCACCACCCCCATCCAGGCCGAGGCGGTCCACCAATAGGTGTAGCCGGTGGTGAAACAGGCGATCAGCCCGCCGAAGGCCGCGAAGACCAGCGCGAAGCTGACCATGTCCATGCTGCGGATCACCTTCTCGCGCGGCGCGCTGACCAGCGGCAGGCGGAAGACCAGATAGAGCGAGATCATGCCCATCCCGAGCTTCAGCATCAGGATGTTGAACCAGCTGCCGTCGATCAGCAGATAGGGGCTGATCGCCTGCGACAGGGGAATACCCAGCATGATGAAGGTCATCGCCAGCGGCATGCCGACCTGCAGCTTGCGTTCGGGCGGCAGCGGCTCCAGCATGTAGAGCACCGCCAGCGTCGACAGCGGCGCGGCGGAGACGCCCGAGAGGAACTCGACGAAGAAGGCGGAATGCAGGTCGGTGGTCCAGAGACTGAGCACCCCCACGGCCATGTAGACCACGATGGAGGCTTCGCAGAAGTGGCGCAGCCCGTATTGCGTGCGGATCTTGATCAGCAGCAGCGGCAGCGCCGCCCGCGGCGTGACGAAGGCGACCAGCAGCCAGGTGGTGTCCGCCAGGTCGGTGCCCAGCTCGCCGGAGAGCGGCCGCAGGTTGGCCATCAGGAAGCCCTGCCCCACCGACTGGGACAGCGCGATGAAGACCGCGGCCAGCATGTAGCCAAGCGCTTCGAGCGGCGGCTTGGCAAAGAACGGCGCCTTCTGCGGCTGAGGGGGAGCTGCGGGTTCGGACATCACGCGGTCATCCGGTCGAGATTGGCCTGGATGCGCCGGATCGTGTCCAGCGCCTTCTGCAGCTCTTCGGGGGAAACCTCGCGATAGACCTCGCGGCGCAGCTCCTCGATGAAGCCGACCACCTGCCCGGCCTGGCCCTGCGCCTTCGGCGTCAGGAACAGGCGGCGGATGCGCTTGTCCTCCTCGCAGGAGCGGCGCTCGATCAGCCCCTGCTCTTCCATGTGGTCGAGCGTGCGGTTCATCGAGGGCGTGCTGATGTCGAGCTTCAGCGCCAGCTCGGCCTGGGTCAGCCCCTCGTGCTGGGCGATATGCATCAGCGCCTGGGCGCGCGAATAGGTCATGTCGAGCGCCACCGCGCGGGCGTTGAAGCGCTGGCGGACGCCGCGGACGAGCCCGATCACCTCGGGCAGGAAAGCCTTGTGGACCGGCAATGTCATGATCTCGCCTTTTGTTACCCTGCTAATCGTTAGCTAGGTATCATCTTATCCGGAAAGTTCAAGACGGCCGGGGATGCAGCGGCTGCATGGCGGGGCTTCGTCCGCCGCCTCAGCCGGAGGGCGCCGGGGCGATCGCGGGCGCGGGCGCGACCTCGCCGCTGCCGAGATCGACCAGCCAGGAAAACCGCGTCTGGTCGCGGATCACCAGCGCGCAGTCCGGCCGGTCGCCGCGGGCGCGGCGGGCGTGTCGATGGTGGTGCTCAAGGGCGGCGCCGGGCTCGACCTGATCGGCGTGCTGGCGGCGCTCGGAGCGGCGCTGTCTGTCGCACTCGGCGGCACGCTGGTGCACAAATGGGGCCGCCCCTCCTCTATCATCAGCCTGACCGCCTGGCAGATGATCATTGCGGGCGCCGAGCTTGCCGTGGTCGCGCTCCTGCTCGGCGACATCCCGGACAGCCTGACCGCCACCAACATCGCCGGGCTGGCAATCGTCGCGCTGGCGATCACCGCCCTGCCCTTCGTGCTTTGGTTCACCGGCATCCAGGGCGCAGGTCCCTCGGCGGTGGCGCCGCTGCTGCTGCTGACCCCGGTCACCGCGTTCGTGCTCGATGCGGCCGTCCAGGGGATCATTCCGACGCCGGTCCAGGCGCTTGGAGTCGCGGTGGTGATCGGCTCGCTCTTGTACGGCCAGCATGTCGACCGTAAGGCTTTCCGGGTGGCGCATCACCACGCGCCCTCGGCCAAACAGGAAAAAGCCAGACAGTCTGCATGAGCGAACGTCCCGCCCTGACTTCGAGGGGCCTGGCCCGGCGCCAGGTCCTGCTCCGCGAAGCGTCCGAGCTCTTTCTCGCGAAGGGGTTCGGCGCCGTCACCGTGGACGGGATCATCGCCGTGGCCGGGGGATCGAAGACCAATGTCTACCGCCAGTTCGGCGGCAAGGAGGGGCTGTTCATCGCCGTGGTCGAGCAGCTGAGCGCCGAATTCCTGTCGCCGCTCGACATGCTGGATCTCGGTCCGACCGCGCCCGAGCCGGGACTGGCGATCCTGGCGCGGACCCTGCTGCGCCAGCTGCTGCAGCCGCGCCACATCGCCTTCCAGCGCATGGTTCTGGCCAGTTCCGGCCAGTTCCCCGAGTTGATGGCGCATTGGTACGAGGTCGGCCCGCGCCGCAGCCAGCAGATCATCGCGCGCCATATCGCGGGGGCGCAGGATGCGGCGGAGCTGGCGCGGCTGTTCCATGACATGGTGGTCACCGATCCGGTGACGCGGATGATGATGGGCCGACCGCTTGGCGAGGCCGAGATCGAGGCGCATGTCCGCGCCGCCGCCGCCACGATCGCCGCGCGGCTGGCATGAACCGGCGCGCCCCGGAGGGCGCGCCATCGCTTGCAATGCCAGGTTTCAGTGCGCCGTCTGGCCGCCATCGGCGACGAAGACCGTGCCGTTGACGAAGCTGGCGCCCGGCGAGGCGAGGAACAGCACCGCCGCGGCGATTTCCCCGGGCTTCGCGGCGCGCTTCATCGGGCTGTTGGCCATCAGCGCCGCCGAGATCGCCGGATCGGCCAGCCAGCGCTCTGTCATCGGCGTCTCGATCAGCCCCGGGGCCACGGCGTTCACCCGGATGTTCCGCGTGCCGTAATCCAGCGCCGCCGCCTTGGTCAGCCCCGCGACGCCGTGCTTGGCGGCCGCATAGGGCGCCATGTCGGGATCGGCCACCACGCCCGCCACCGAGGAGGTGTTGACGATCGCGCCGCCGCCGCTGCGCAGCATCGCCTGGATCTCGTATTTCATCGACAGGAAGACGCCGCGCAGGTCGACCGCGATGATCCGGTCGAACTCCTCGATCTCGACCTCGGCCAGCGGCTTGGTCGCGGGCAGGATGCCGGCATTGTTGAAGGCCACGTCGAGGCGGCCGTAGCGGGTCTCGGCCAGCGCGACCAGCGCCTGCACATCGGCGGGCTCGGCAACGTTGGTGCGCAGGAACTCGGCCTGGGTGCCGAGGGCGCGCGCTGCCGCGGCGGTCTCTTCGGCCGCCTCGGCCATGTCGCCGATCACCAGCCGTGCGCCGCGGACGCGGCGCGCACCGCGGCAATCAGCGCCTCGTCTTCGGGGCCGTCCGGCGCGGCGAGCCGCGCCTCGACCTCGCGGCGGGCCTCCGGCGAGAGCAGCCCCAGAACGTAGTCTTCGGTAAGCGTGCGGCTGTAGGTCATGCCAGGCACTCCCGCAGCGAAAGCAGACCGCGGCGCATCCAGCTCTTCACCGTGCCGAGCGGCCGCGAGAACCGTCCGGCGATCTCCGCCTGGGACAGGCCCGCGACATAGGCCAGCAGCAGGGCGCGGCGCGACCATTCGTCGATTGTCTCCAGGCAGCCATGCAGCCGCCCGTCGCTGTCCAGCCCGTCCCAGGCCGCCTCGACGGCACCGTCGCGCATCCGGTCGAGATCTTCCGGCGGCAGGGCGTCCTCCTGGGGACGGCTGCGCAGGATGTCGATGGCCCGGAACCGGACGATGGTGTTCATCCAGGCCCGCGGCGAACCGAGCTGGCGGTCATATCTGCCGGCATTCTGCCAGATCTGCACGAACGCCTCCTGCACGGCTTCCTCCGCAAGGTCGTGACGGTGCAGGATGCGCATCGCAATGCCTTTCATGCGGCCGGATTCCGCGTCGAAGAGCTGCCGCAGCGCAGCTTCGTCGCGCGCGGCGCAGGCTGCCAGCAAACCGGCAAGGTCCGTGCAATCTTGTAAGGTCAAAACTTGTCCACTTCCCCAATTCCCCGGCCGCGTTCGCGAAGCCCGGCCGGGAAACCTCCCGGGCGGCGCCCACAGCGTGCCGTTCCTCTCTCGGTACGGAAGGAACGGGCAAAGCGGATGCAGGTCAACCCGGTTTCGGCCGGGATTCCGGAAACCCCGCCCCGGCGGCCCTGCCATGTATCCGGCGCCGAACGCACCGGATACATTCTTGGGTTGCAAGGACTTGAGCCGGTTCCCGCACGGCCGCGGCACCGCTGCCTCCATCCACGGCAGGTCCGGTTCTTCCGTGGCCGGAAACCGCGGCGGGCGGCATCGGCCGAAGACCGCGAAGGAGTCCGCCACGGCGGAGACCCGCCCGGATCATCGGCACCGTGCCACTCGGCCGCGCGACGGGCCGCGAGCAATGCAAGTCCGGGCCAGGACCCCGCGGAGTGGCCGCGACCGGCTGGCGGCGCTGCCGGAGGGTCCCGGGCAGCTGGCGCAGCCCGTCGGCCAGTCCGCCCAGAACCGCGCGGCCGCGGCGGTGCCGCATGGCCTGGAGAAGCGAGAGCCAGACGCCGAACAGGAAAAGGGGCCAGGTCGCGAGCAGCAGCAGGAGCGGCGTGTTGCGCAGGTAGAGCCGCAGCCGGTTTCGGCTGCTGATCCGCAGGGTCCAGTCGCTCTTGGCACCGGAGCAGCCGCCGCTGCGGTGCAGGATGCGCGCGGAGGGAACGAACACGCACTCCTGCCCTGCCAGCCGCGCCCGGCAGGCGAAATCGACATCCTCGAGATAGCAGAAGAAACTCTCCTCGAAGCCGCCGAGATCGAGGAAAAGTCGCCGCGACATGAATGCCCCGGCCGCGCAGGCCCCGAAGCATCGCCCCTCCCCGGGCATTTCCGCGAGCGGACGGCCGTGGCTGCCGCGCCAGGCCAGCCCGGTTGCCGAATAGACATCTCCGGCCCCGTCAAGCACGCTTGGCCGGTCGAGCAGGGCCTGGGCAGAGGCAAAGACCCCGCAGCCTGGATGCCGCCCGGCCGCCCGCAACAGCGCCTCCAGCCAACCCGGTTCCGCCTCGGCATCGCAGTTGAGCATGGCCAGCCAGCGCGACCGCGCAGCGCGCGCTGCGGCATTCGTTGCCGCGGCGAAGCCGAAATTTCCCGAGAGGCAGAGAAGCTTCAGATCTGGATGCCGCTGCCAGTCGACGAGCCCCAGAGAGCCGTCGGTCGACCCGTTGTCGACCACCAGGATCTCGTCCGGAGCGCGGGTCTGCACCACCAGCGAGTCCAGCGCCCGGGCCAGCTGCGGCCCGGAATTGTAGTTCACCAGGATGACGGCGATGGTCTCGCCAAGATCGCCCGCAAGAGAGACAGGATCGTTGGGATGCGGCGGGTTGCTCATGGATCTTGGCTAACGGCAGACACCTAAGGGGAAATTAAGCCGTGTAACGAATTTGCACAAAAAAAGGCGCCGGGCACGTCGGCCCCGAGCGCGGCGCGGTCGAGATGCGGCCAGCCGAGGCGGGCGGAGAGACGGTCGCCCAGTTCGGCGCCGCCCTGGGTGAGGCTGAGGATCACGGGCTCAGACATGGGCATCCTTTCCCGGAATGAGGATCATGGAGAAATAGGGCACCGCCGCGGGCGCCTCGGCAAGCGGGCAGACCTGCTGGTCCGGCAGCGAGGCATGCTGCACGAGCACCGCGCGGCCGGTCAGGCCGAGGTCTTCGATCACGGCGCGGGCCTTGGGGAAGTGGCGGCCGAGCTTCATCAGAACGGCGGCATCCGTGGCGGCGAGCCGGTCGCGCAGCACGTCCTCCGGCAGGGTCGCGGGCAGCACGGTCAGCACGTCCTGGCGGGCGCAGAGCGCGCGGGCGGCGCCCGCGGCAGAGGCGCCGAGCGACGAGACGCCGGGGGTGATTTCCGTGGGGAAGCGGTCGGCGAGACGGCCGAAGGGACAAAACCTTCGCCAAGAGCGACCGGGTCGACCACCGCAAGGTCGCCTTCGCCAACCGCTACGGCATCGCTCTGGTGGGCGATCTCTACCTGCCGAAGGACCGCGGCGAGGCGCCGCTGGCCGCTCTCGCCGTTGCCGGTCCCTTCGGCGCGGTGAAGGAACAGGCCGCCGGCCTCTATGCCCAGGAAATGGCCGAGCGGGGCTTTGCCGCGCTGGCCTTCGACCCGTCCTTCATCGGCGAAAGCGGCGGCCAGCCGCGCTATGTCGCCTCGCCGGACATCAATACCGAGGATTTCATGGCTGCCGTCGACTGCCTCGGCCTGCTGCCCGAGGTCGACCGCGAGCGGATCGGCATGATCGGCATCTGCGGCTTCGGCGGCATGGCGCTGAACGCGGCCGCGCCGGACAAGCGGGTCAAGGCCGTCGCCGTCACCTCGATGTACGACATGAGCCGGGTGATGGCGAAGGGCTATTACGACGCGATGACCGCCGGGGAGCGCAGTGCCGCGCTCGACGCGATGAGCCGCCAGCGCTGGGAAGACGCCGCTTCGGACGACGCCCCGAAGCTGGCGGGCGGGCTGCCCGACACGCTCGACGGCATCGATGACCCGGTGATCTCGATGTACCACGCCTATTACAAGACGGATCGCGGCTATCATCCGCGGTCGCTGAACTCGAACGGCGGCTGGAACGTCACCTCGGCGATGTCCTTCATGAACATGCCGCAGCTGACCTATGTCGACGAGATCTCGCCGCGCCCGGCGCTGATCATCGCCGGGTCCGAAGCGCATTCGCGGTATTTCAGCGAAGACGCCCATGCCGCGGCTGCCGAGCCGAAGGAGCTGGCAGCATGTATGACATGTCGCGCGTGATGGCGAAGGGCTATTACGACAGCCTCACCGACGAACAGCGTGCCGAAGGTCTGGCCGCCATGAGCCGTCAACGCTGGGAGGACGCGCAGAGCGGGACACCCGCGCTTGCCGGCGGTCTGCCGGACAGCCTCGACGGCATCGATGATCCGGTGATCCGCATGTACCATGCCTATTACAAGGATCCGCAGCGCGGCTACCACCCCCGGTCGGTGAACTCGAACGACGGCTGGACCGTGACCAACCCGCTGTCCTTCATGAACATGCCGCTGCTGACCTATATCGACGAGATCAGCCCGCGCCCGATGCTGGTGATCGCAGGCTCCGAGGCGCATTGTGGTCGCCACCGCTTTCACCCGCTTGTCGGCTGCCACAGCGTTCAACGCCATGCCACCGAAACCGCAGATGCCGATGATGCCAAGCCGTTCGCGGTTCACCGCATCATGCAGCCCGAGGCAATCGATCGCCGCCATGAAGTCTTCGGTGTTGATGTCCGGCGAGGCCACCGAACGCGGCTGGCCGCCGCTTTCGCCGACATAGGACGGATCGAAGGCGAGGGTGACGAAGCCGCGCTCCGCCATGATCTGCGCGTAAAGGCCAGCGGCCTGCTCCTTGACCGCGCCGAAAGGGCCGGCCACGGCCAGCGCAGGCATCCGGCCCTCGGGCCGCTCGGCTGGCATGTAGAGATCGCCCACCAGCGTGATGCCGTAGCGGTTGACGAACTCGACCTTGGCATGCTCGACCGCGTCGCTTTTCGGGAAGGTCTTGTCCCAGTCGCCGGTCTGGGCGCGCAGCGGATTGCCGAAGGACGAAGCGGCGATCGCGGCGGCGCTGACGCCAGCCATCTTGAGCAGGTTGCGGCGGCCTTCGTTGGTGACGTCGGCTTCGGCGGAGATTTGCGGTGTCTCGGTCATCGTCGATCCCTGTGGTTGCTGTTGCTGAGTGAAAGGTGGGACGTCCGGACTGCGCTATTAGAGGCATGAATCCGCATGTCGTCATGAGCCTTCCTCATGAATGGGGGGGGCAGCTCCGGAACCGCGCTTTGATCGATGCCGCGCATCACTGCATGCAAAATTCCCGCATAATCGAACCCTTGCAGAACGGATAACAAGGGCGGGAAACAGACAGACGGAGCCGATCTTGACGGATACCCCCTTCGAACAGCCGGACATGGCGGACCGAGGCGCCTGGGCTGCGGTGCTGTCGATGTCGCTCTGCGTGGCGATGCTGATCGCGTCGGAATTCATGCCGGTCAGCCTGCTGACGCCAATGGCCGAAGGGCTTGGCGCCACCACCGGGCAGACCGGGCAGGCGATTTCGATCAGCGGGCTGTTTGCGGTGGCGACCAGCCTAGCGATCACCACGGTTGCCGGCCGGATCAACCGCAAGACGGTGCTGGTCGTGCTGACGGGGCTGATGCTGATCTCACTGGTCGTGGTGGCGTTGGCGCCGTCCTTCGCCGTGCTGATGGCGGGGCGCGCGCTGCTCGGGGTATGCGTCGGCGGGTTCTGGTCGCTGGCGACATCGATCCTCATGCGGCTGGTGCCGGATCGCGACGTGCCCCGCGCGCTTGGGCTGATGTACGGCGGACAGGCGATTGCGGCTGCCTTTGCTGCGCCGCTGGGAAGCTACCTTGGCGACATCGTCGGCTGGCGCGGCGTGTTCTGGGCGCTGGCACCGGCTGTGGCGCTCAATCTTGTCTGGCACATCGTCGCGCTGCCGTCGCTGCCGGTCGAGACGCGGCAGAACTTTGCCACCTTCGGCACGCTCCTGCGGCGGCGCCATTTCCGGCGCGGGCTGTTGGCAATCACCTTCACCTGGGGCTCGGCCTTCACCATGTTCACCTACCTACGGCCGTTCCTGGAGCAGGTCACGGGCGTTGGGGTCGACCTGCTTTCCGTGCTGCTGCTGGTGCTCGGGGGAGCTGGCTTCGTCGGCTCGTCGCTGTCAGGCCGCATGGCCGGGGACCGGGTCGAGCGGATGCTGCGCCTGCCGGCGCTGGTGATGGGCGGCTGTACGGCCGCGCTGCTGGTTGCCGGGGGATCGGTGATCGCGGCGGGGGCCCTGCTGGCGATCTGGGGCGCGATGAACACCGCCATGTCGGTGATCTGGATGAGCTGGATGTCGCGCAACGTGGACGACCTGCCCGAGGCAGCGGGCGGGCTGATGGTGGCGGTGATCCAGGCGTCGATCCTGCTGGGCGGCGTGATCGGCGGCTTGCTGCTGGACCTGATCTCGATCGGGGCCACCTTTGCCGGAAGTGTGCTGATGGCCGTCGTCGCGCTTGCGATCACCGGCACGGGCCGCCACCTTCTGAAACCGAACACGGAGAGCTGACCCATGACACGCCCCATCCTCCCGACCCGCCGCGCCGTTCTGGCCGGTGGCGCAAGCGCCCTGTTGGTGCCCGCCGCGGCCCGCGCGCAATCCATGCGGATGCGGGTCGGCTTCGACGATCAGCAGGTGATCTATCAGCTGTTTGACAATCCGACGGTGCGCGACCTGATCTCGATGCTGCCCTCCGATCTCGAGATCCGGGACTTTTCGACAAACGAAAAGATCGTCCATCTGCCGCGCCGCCTCGACGAAGGCGGGTTCGAGCCATTCCACGACGAGACGCCGGGGGATCTGTGCTATTTCCTCGGCTGGGGGAACCTTGCGCTCTTCCACGACGACTACACCTTCCGCGACGATCTGATCCGGCTGGGCCGTATCGAGGGCGACGTGGCGCCCCTGCTGCACAAGGGCACCTATCCCGTCCGGATCGAGATGATCTGACCGAAGGGCACGGGACCCCCCGTCATCTGCGCGAAACTGGCCAGAACCGCCACCGGTCCAAGCATCGCTGGCGGCGGCGCGTGCAGCGGTGGGGAAGACGGTCGAGGAGCGTGGTCGTCATCTTGGCTGGCTCTGTTGCTGGCGCTCCTCTTTCCAGCGGGGCGAAGGCGGCCACCCGGTTGCAGGAGCCCTCGCAGCCCGAGCTTGCGGGTCCGGCGTGCAGGTGCTTCCGCGGCTTGACCGCCTCGGTCTTCGGCCAGGCCGCCAGTTTGCCCCCCGTTAGGATCCAGCTTGTCCGGCCGTTCGGGACCCTGGAACTTCGGAACCACCGTTCCGGCCTAAGATGATTGCGGATCGCTCGGCGCAGCCTCGGACCGGTGGCGGCGCGCGCCTCGCTCCGGGATAACCCGGTACGCAGGGATATTTTCCGGATCGGGAGCTGGTCCGATAATGGCCAGCGTCGGATCGTGCCCGGAAATGCCATGTCGATCATTCCGTTGCCCCCGATGATCAAGTCAGGGGCGAGTCCGCACATGGGGCGGTTCTCAACGGAATTTTCCGGGCTTCCCGGGCAAGGTCTCGACGGAATTCAACACGTACAGGTAAACCTCGTCGCTTCCAGCGGCATCTTCATGTCGGATGGGCCGAACATCACATTGAGGGCTCTGAGAACCGCCGTGAAGACAGTTTCCGGGTCAACGCCTCCTCGGCTCCTGATTTCATCAATCAGTGGATTGCCGAAGACGAGCCCTCTGGCAAATCCTTCGGGATCGACGATTTTCTTGCTCAGCCGGATCGTTTCGTTCTTGACATCCCGCCAACCTGCGGTTGCCAGATCTTGCCGAACCTTTTCAGGGTTCCCGTAGTGAAAGGGGATCTTGTAGAACCCCGGGGGGGTGCCGGGGAAGAATTGCGCGGGAACGCCGTAGGCGATTAGCGAATATGGGTTCTCTTGCATGGCGCTGAACACGTTGAACACGTAGCGCCCGCCGGGCTCGAGCACGCGTGCCGCTTCTCGAAACGAGGCAGGTTTGTCAGGGAAGAACATCACGCCGAACTGGCAGACCATAAGATCGAACGCGTCATCGCGGCAATCCAGCTCCATTGCGTTGGCGACTTTGAAATCTACGTTCTCGCCCTCCGAAAATTTTTGCCGCGCCACGTCGAGCATCGGAGCGTTGAGGTCGGTAACCAGCATGGAACTCTCTCCGGGCAAGCAATCCCGAAGTTTTCTGCTGACGATGCCGGTGCCGGCTGCCAATTCCAGGACCTTTGCCGCCGAACCCTTGCAAGCTTCGGCTACCAGCTTGTCGCCGAAGTCGGCAAACAGAACTGGACCGAGGCCAGCGTCATAGTGTGTGGGGATGTCCCCGATAAATTCGGCTGCCTTCTCGGACAAGTTGGCTACCCTCCTCGCCCCATGCTACCATGAAAACGAAAAAAGCCTAATTGGGGGCTTTCCACCGCCTTTCGACAGCGCGGGAGCTTTGGCGCGTCACCGGTGATTTAACCAACGTCACCATCCTGGGCCGCGGAGCGGACCCAGCCGCTCGCCTGTCGTCCCCGTCGGGCCCCTTTCACCCCTTTCTGCCGGTCGCAACGGTCAGAGCTTCAACCTCGCCGGTCGGGCATGTGCTCCCAAGTCCGGTCATTCACCGTCTTCGGCCGTGCTGGCGAAGGCAGCAGAAAGCGATCAGCCTTGCCAATAACGTCATGCGAGACTTATCCTCGCAGCAGCATGACTCGCCGGCTGGCGACTGCGGCCTCGGCAACTCCGCCACGGCATGCACGGCGTTCAAGCCCGGCATGGCGACATTGAGCTTCGGTGCGGAGGCCGGTGCCATGGCAAACGATGGCCCTTTGAGGGTGACCGTGGAATGGGAAAAGGCGGTGCCCTTCGACACTTCGAAACGCGCCCATCTCTACACGATGCGCGATGCCACCTATGCCCTTTACATGTTGCTGGAACGCGAGGCTGGGTCGTCTTCCGCCGAGTTAATGTACATCGGCATCGTCAAGAGTGCCTATCGTGATCTCTACCAGCGGATGACCGAGCACCAGAAAGACTGGATCGGCAGGCTGATGGCCTCTGGCAGTGCAGTGACGGTCAAGTTCGGCCATCTCTGGACGACCGGCGAGGCGACCTCGCGCCTTCTCGAAGATGTGGAAAGCGCGCTGGTGTTCGGCCGAAATCCGCCCGAGAACACCGCGAAGATGAAAAGCTACACGCTCTACGAGGATGTTATTGTCACCAACAGGGGCGCAGGCAAATATCTCGCCCGCACCTACGACACAGCGCTGCAGCGCAAGACCGGAGGAACCGGAATACCGCAGCGGAAGTCGTGACATGGACCCGGACGACGCGGGGTCCGCGAGCGCCGACAGACTTCGCGACGGCAATGGCTGCCGCTCGCGCCTGGCCACAGGCAGGAACCTTGGCAGCCCGAACCTGCCGGTCGTGCCAAGCGCAGCGCGCGCCTGGCGGCAGCCCTTTCGTGCCGGTCGCGACTGACCTTGCCCCCGGACCGCGGATTGGCGCGATGTACATCATATGGCGACGGCGATCCGGGCCCGGTCACAGCGTGACCCCATGTCTGCCCGCGGCGGACGCTGACGGAAGGTCCGCATTGACGGAGCGGAACGGAAAGGCGCAAAGCTGGAGCCCCACGGCCGGAAGGAGACGGCACAATGAAAGCACGGGCCCGATGAAGCGCTATGTCCTTCCCGCCGCCATGGCAGGCATGATCCTGGCTTTCTGGCGCGTTCCCGACCTGCAGGAGATCGCCGCCGGGGTCGCGGTCTTCCTCTTCGGGATGTTCATGCTCGAGGACGGGTTCAAGCTCTTCGGCAGCGGCGCCATGGAGCGGGTGCTGGCCGGCGCCACCCGATCGAAGCTGCGCGCGCTGCTCTCGGGCTTCGTCACCACCTCGCTCCTGCAGTCGAGTTCGCTCGTCTCGGTGATCACAATCTCTTTCCTCAGCGCCGGGCTGATCACGCTCGCAGGCGGGGTCGGCATCATCTACGGCGCCAATATCGGCACCACGACCGGAGCCTGGCTGGTCGCCGGGCTGGGGCTCAAGGTCGATATCGCCGCCTATGCCATGCCGATGCTGGCGCTCAGCATCCTGCTGGTCTTCCAGTCGTCCAAGCCGCTGCGCGGCGCGGGACTCGCGCTCGGCGGGCTCGGCTTCCTGTTCCTCGGCATCCATTTCATGAAGGACGGGTTCGACACCTTCCAGGAGCAGATCGACCTGACCCGGTTTGCCCTGACCGGCCTTGCCGGGCTGGCGGTCTATGCCGTGATCGGCGCCGCCGCCACGGTGGTCATGCAATCGAGCCACGCCACGATGGTGCTGATCCTGACCGCGCTGGCCTCGGGGCAGCTGACATACGAAAATGCGCTGGCGCTGGCGATCGGCTCGAATGTCGGCACGACCGTCACCGCGATCCTGGCCGCGCTCGGCGCCAACGTCCAGGGGCGGCGGCTGGCGCTGGCGCATCTGGTCTTCAACGCCGTCACGGCCGTCGTCGCGCTTGCCTTCATCACGCCGCTTGCCGGCGCGGTCGACCGGATCGCCGCCGGGCTCGGCATCGCGGCAGACGACTACGCGTTGAAGCTCGCGGTCTTCCACACGGTCTTCAACCTGCTCGGCGTCGTGCTGATGCTGCCGCTGCTCGACCGGCTGGTCGCGGCGCTCGAACGCTGGCTGCCGGAGAAGCTGCCGGAGACCAGCCAGCCGCATTACCTCAACCAGGCGGTGGACGACCTGCCGCTGACCTTCGAGACCGCCCTGCGCAAGGAGGTGCAGCATCTCACCGACAACGCCCTCGGGCTGATCCTGCACGGGCTGAATCTCGATGAGAAGACGGTCTTCGGCAGCGCAGATCTCGAGGGCACCGTGCGCGCCGCCCGGGCCGCCATCCCGCTCGATTACGACGATGCCTATGAGCGGCGCGTCAAGTCGCTCCATGCCGCCATCCTGGAATTCTCCAGCCATATCGGCGACCGGAAATTCGCCCCCGAGATTGCCGACCGGGTCTACGAGCTGCGCGACGTGGCCGGGGATGTCGTGCAGGCGGTCAAATCGGTCAAGCACCTGAGGAAGAACGTCCAGCGCTACACCACGCGGTCCTTCGGCGTGACCACCGAGCTCTATGACGGGCTGCGGGCGGAGCTGGCGCGGATTGCCGCCGAGATCCATGCGCTGTCCCTGGCCGATCCCGAGGAGCGCAGCGCGCTCTGGCTCGACCAGGAGCGGGTGCAGATCGAGCATGACGCACGGGCCACCTCCGAGCGGGTGGACAGGCTGATCCGCTCGGACCTGCTGTCGGCGGAGCGGGCGACCTCCTTCCTCAACGACTCGCGCTATGCCTACGCGGCAATGCGGCTGCTGACAGATGCCGCGCGGCGCTGCTACATGGAACGCGACCTGGCCATGGCCGAAGTCGAGAAGCTGCTCGCGCTCGACGAAGACGAACTGCCCCATCCGGGGGAGCCCGGCGCGGCCGCCGAGCCGGGCGGGGCCGGCGGGGGAACTGCCATCCGGGAGACCCGGCATCCTGCCGGTCTCGTTTCGCGGGAGCCGATGCGATGGGACTGAAGAAGCTGGCCGCCAAGCTTGCCGATTACCGGTCCCGCCAAGAGAGCGGCAATGCGAGCGAGATCCGCCCGGACCATGTCGCGCGGATCCTCGGCAAGCTGCACCGGAAGGAGCACGCCCTGGCGGAGGAGATCGCCGCCGCCCCGGATGACGGGACGCGCGAGCGCCTCGAACACAAGCTCGCCGTGGCGCGCGAGCAGATCGCGCGTGCCGAATGGCTGATGGAGGAACTCGGCCGGACCCCGCCCTCCGCCGGCTGAGGCCATCCGGGCTCGGGGCCAGGACGCCGCCGCCGCTCTGCGGCAGGCTCCGGCCCTTGGCAGCTGCGCGGCATCCGCGGATCGGCATTCCCGGCCCCGAGCCGCTGCCAAGGCGCGCTATCTGGCGCTGATTGGGCGGAACTGGCTGCCGCCCAGCGGTCTGCGCCGGGCAGCTCGAAGCCTTCGGAAGACGTTTGGATGGTGCCGGAGCGGCAAGACCGCGAGGCGCTCCCGGATCCGGTGACCTTCCGCCTGCAGCCGGGGGTTTGCCCGTTCCTTCCGCCGAGAACAGCGGACCGTCCCGTTTCGAGGGTGCTGCGGACGCTCGGCGCCGGTCCGCGCCGTGATGCAGTTGCCAAAGCAAGAGAGAGGACGGCACTGCCGCCTGTTCGCGGTGGGAGCCACATCTGACCGGGGTCTGCCATGGCCGCTCCGGCCTGCCCCGGCCGGCCGGTCGGGTTTCGATCCCGGCGCAGGGCGGGATCCGGCGTCACGGTCCAATGGCGAAGCCGCACATTGCGCGGCCTCCGGCGCGGGCTGCCGCCTGCCCAGCCGGGAATGCGGGCATTGGGAGCGGCAATGGCGACGCAGCGCCGCGCGGCCAGGGCTGTGGGGGTGCGAAGAAGGCTGCGGCCAAGCTTTCGAAAGATGCCGGCCTTGGTCCGCCGCAGCGGGAGGCGCCGTGCCTTCGGGACGACCGACCGCCGCTGCAAACCGAGGTGCAAGCCGGTCTTCGCCAACGCATCATCCGAAGGCGCAGAACGTGCACAGCCTGCCGAAACTGAATGTCCGCGCGGCCGAGCCGGAGCGCATCTGCCTGGCCGACATCAGCTGTGCCGCAGCCGGCGGAGACGGTCGCATCGTGCCGCCTTCCCGATCCTTGGCCGGACCGATGGCGCAGGCTGCGGCGGAGACTGCCCGCGGGGCAGCGGGCCGATGCCGGAGGGGATGACGGACTTCTCCGCGGACACCGCGATCCGCCTGGCGTCGGAGACCTGCCGCCCGGCCGGGTTTGCCGTTCCGGCCGGGTTTGCCGTTCCGGCCGCGGAATTCGCCATGCAGACGGCGACTGCCCGCGGTTGTCCGTTGAGCTGGAAGCGGCAGTCTCGATGCGCAGAAAGGACGTCCCTTCGAAGGTTCAGACCAAACCAATGGAGGGCTTGTCCGCAGCGGCGATGTCCGGACTGGCCCATCGAACCAATGTCCGGGCCCGCCCTGAGGTCCGCGCGGCGCTGTGCGAATGCTCCGGAACTCACTGCAAGCGTTGCCGCCGGCATTCCGGCACCGGACACCGCATGCCGAACAGGCAAGGGTCGGCAGGCCGCCGCAATGACCGGCCGGTTCGGGAGCCGGGGGCAAGCATGAACGGCCTTCCCCTCCAAGCGGTTCTCCGGTGTTCCCCTGACCCTGCTTCCATGCATCGTAAGCGGTGCATCGGTTCCCCGGATCCGAAGTTGGAGCCTTTCGGCATTGCTTTAAGATCCAGCGTTGCCGGGCTGCGGTGTGCCGGTCGCCATGCGGCGGTGACGATCCGCCCGGTCCCACGCATGGAACAGGACGACACAAGCGATGAGCAGAACAGTCTGGGGATTCACCGTGACGCGCAGCAAGAGCGGCCGCAACATCTGGCCGCCGGAGCTGAAACGCGAGGCTGCCCGAAGGATGCTGGACGACGGCCTGCCTCCGGTAGACATCGCCCGGGAAATCGGCGCCAATGACTGCATGCTCCGCGATTGGCTGAAGGACGACCGCGTCCGCCGCGCCTCTGTCCGGCACGCGTCGGCCGGTTTTGCCGAGGTCTCCGTCGAAGATGCGGAGCCCGCGCTGCCCCGCCCCGCGGACCCTGTCCCGGACCAGGCAGCCCCCATCGCCATTTCGATCGGCGACCTCCGCATGGAGGCCGTCTGCACCGCATAGCCCGACCGCGACGGCCTCAACCGCGCGCCCGGCTCGCAATCCGCCACGCCGAAAGCCTCGGCATCCGCGCCGCCATCTTGCGGCGGCCGCACCAGCCATGCCGACGGCAGCGCAACGAAGGCACCGTGGCGACGGCCCCAATCGACAACCGGCCGTTTGCCGGCACAAGAACTCGCCATGACAGAGTTTCCCAGCCCCCCCAGATCCCCTAGGGTTGATAACATCATCACGGTCACGCGACGTCCATGCCGGAAACTCCGTCACTGCCCCGCGAGGACGTCCATGCGAGCCTTACAATGGCAAAGCAAAGGTGACCGCCGGATTAACCCGCATGTCACAACTTGCAATCCGCATGTTTGCACATGAATTAGGCAATGCCCGCGAACGACCTTGCCCCGCCCGACTCGCCGGACACTTGCCCGATCCGGCAGGCAAAGCCCACGCCCCAGGCGCCGCAAGGCCAGCCCCGGCAGGCTCCCGCATCATGCCGCCACCCCGCGGACTTGCCTTGGGCCTTGTGAGCGGCATTGTTGCAGAAGTCGGGTTCAGGACATGATGGCCCTTTTCCCAGCTGAGGTCAGGCCGCGCGTTCGATCCCGGAGGTGCCGGGGGCCTTGAAGCGGTTCATCAATGAGCGGCAAGCGCCATTGCTCCGAGCGCAGCCGCGAATGACGCGGATGTGGATCTCGGCGGTCTGGCGGTCGGGGTCCCCCGAGGCGATCCGCTCGCCGAAGGACTTGAGGTTCCGCATCCTGGCCTTGAGCCGACTGCGGACGTGATCGCCGGACCACTTCTTCCAGAGCGAGCCGGAACCGTGGCGCCAGTAGCGCCGCGGAAGTCCGGCGAACGCGGCCGAGATGCCGGGTGGCCTTCGGGATGTCGTTGCGGGGGGCCATTGTCCGCCGCCGCCAGCGGCGCCCGGACTGAGCTTGCCCCCGGATCGCGGACTGGGCTCGAAGATTGCACGCATCCGCGGCAACAGGGCGTCCCGGGACGCCTGGCGCGCCGCCCGTTTCGGGGCCGCGGCACGCCAGGAATGGAACCAGCTCGTGCTGACCGGAAGCACCCGGCACATGAGGATGACGGAGCGCTCGGCAGCGCGGGCGGCGATGAAGGCGCACTTGTCCTTCACGGCTTCGCCGCCCACTGCGCGAAGCCGGGCGGGTCACGCCACCGGTTCGAGGGACCAGACCGGCTGCCCTTCGCCATGCCCGAGCTGCAGGCGCGGCTGGTCCGCGACGCGCTGGCCGGGCAGGGCATCGAGGCAGAGCTGTTCGATCCGGAGGGCGCGTGACATGGCGGCGCCGGGACACGAGATGCATGTCGGGATCGCCGAGGCCGGCAAGCTCGCCGCGCTGAAGGGCGACCATGCCGGGGCGCTGCGCCACTACCGGGCGGCGATAAGGCTCTGCGTCGGGGCGAAGGCGCCGGAGGTGTTCTTCCGGCACTATACCCAATGCGTGATGGAAAGCCTCGAGCAGACTGGGCAGTTCGCCGAGGTGATCGAATACTGCGCGATGGCCGATGCCCATTACCGTGCGGCCGGCGCGTGCAATCCCCTCCAGCGGCGCGACCATGGCAGCATCCTGGAGCGGCTGGGGCTGGTGCGGCTGAAGGCGGGCGAGACGGAGGCGGCGCGCGAGGCGCTGGAGGAGGCCGTGACGCTGGCGGGGCCGAAGGCGCTGCCCTTGGCCGAGACTGTGCTCGGCTGGCTCAGGCGGGGGATGCGGGTGGAGCCGCGCCGCCTGGCCGAGCTGCAGAAGAAGTCGGGATATTTCACCGTCCGCGAGGACCGCGTCGATCCGGCGCGGGCCCGCCCCCTGCCGGATCCGGCGAAGCAGGAGACCGTCCCGTTCGGCTGATCCGGCCGGACGCCAAGTGAGCCGCGCGCATCGAGGAGGAGCATGCGATGCCTGACATCGAGGACATGACACCGGGCGAGGTGCTGGCCGAGGCCAGCGTCGCCGAGTTCATCAAGGCGCTGGGGCTGTCGATCGCCGAGGCGCAGCGGGCGCTGGACGAGAATTCGGTCGACCAGATCGGCGAGTTCATCAAGCCGCGCGAGGGGCTCGACGGCAAGTCGCTCCTGGATCTGGGGCTCAGCCCGGCCTTCTACCATTACCAGCATGCCGATATCAGCTGCTCGATGCAGCTGTCGCTGAAGGTAGAGAAGGACCTGAGCGTCGGCGTGAACCTGTCGGGGAATTTCTCGGACACGACGACGAATTCGACCGATGCCTCGTCTTCGGAAAGCTCCTCGGAAAGCGGGTCGTCCACCGTCACGCGGGAACGCTCGGCGCAGATGGAGATCCAGTCGGCCTCGACCGGCGCGGTGACGATCGGCGGGCAGAACTTTCCGCTGACGGGCGGCGATCCGCTGGAACGGATCCGGGCGCTGCAGCGGGCGGTGACGGCGGATGCCCAGGCGGGCGTGCCGCGGATGCTCTACCGGCCCTCGGACCGGACCTTCGCCATCACCACCGATGCCGCGCCGGAAAAGGTGCAGGTGACCGACAAGACGGTGACCTTCCTCGGCGGCGGCTTCGACCGGGCGGTGATCCAGGTCGATGCCGACAGTGCGACGGATTACGTGTTCAACCCCTCGACCACGGTCTCGACCACGGCGCAGGGCTCGGTGCCGAGCTATGCCGACCACGTTGCGGCGCAGGTCAATGCTGCGGGGATCGCAGCCTTCGTCAACGCGCCCGGCGATCCGCTGAAGACGGTGCATTTCAAGACCGGCGAGCACCATCTGGAGACCTTCACCGCCGAGGGGCAGGAGCGCAACAGCGATTTCGCCCGGCGGATCATGGACCTGGCGCTGTTCATCAAGCAGCACAACCTGAATGTCGAGATCGAGGGCTTCGCCGACGCGCAGCGCTACCGCGGCCAGACCAGCGCCGAGAGCGCGCAGAGCAACCGCGACCTCGGCGATGCGCGCGCCCGCGAGATGCAGCGCCACCTGCTGGCCAACGGCGTGCCGGCCGGGCAGATGACCATCGTGCCGCGGGCGCGGGCCGAAACGCTGGCGGCGGCCTTCGGGCCCAAGGTGCGGGTGCTCGACTGGGGCGAGACCGGGCCGGCTCTGGACGGGGCGGCGACGGTGGTGAACACGACCTCGCTGGGCATGGCCGGCCAGCCGCCCTTCGATCTCGACCTGTCCGGCGTCCATCCCGGCATGCTGGCGACCGACATCGTCTATACGCCGCTCGAAACGCCGTTCCTGCAGGCGGCGGCGCGGCGCGGCGCGCGTATCGTCGACGGTCTGGGCATGCTGCTCTGGCAGGGGGTGCCTGGCTTCAACCGCTGGTTCGGCGGCGACGCGCAGGTCACGCCGGACCTGCGCACGCTGATGCTGGCACCGTGAGCCGGCCTGTCCGCCTTGGCCTGACCGGCTCGATCGGGATGGGGAAATCGACCACGGCGAAGATGTTCGCCGAGCTTGGCTGCGATGTCTGGGATGCCGATGCCGCGGTGCACCGGCTCTATGGTCCGGGCGGGGCCGCCGTGCCGGGGATGCAGGCGCTGCACCCGGAGGCGGTGATCGACGGGGCCGTGTCGCGGGACAGGCTGAAGCAGTGGATCGCGGCCGATCCGGACGCGCTGAAGCGGATCGAGGCGCTGGTCCATCCGCTGGTCGCGGCCGACCGGGCCGGCTTTCTCGCGCAGAGCCGCGCGAAGGTCGTCGTCTTCGACATCCCGCTGCTCTTCGAGAACGGCACGGAACGCGAGATGGATGCCGTCGCCGTCGTCTCCGCGCCGGCGGAGGTCCAGCGCGCGCGCGTCCTGGCCCGTCCCGGCATGACCGAGGCGACGTTCGACATGATCCTGTCGCGCCAGATGCCCGATGACGAGAAGCGCAGGCGGGCCGATTACGTCATCGAGACGGTGGACATCGACACCGCCCGCGCGCAGGTTCGGGCGGTGATCGACGATCTGGAGGCAAGCCATGCGTGAAATCGTTCTCGATACCGAAACCACCGGCTTCGATCCGGATACCGGCGACCGCGTGGTGGAAATCGGCGCGGTGGAGCTGTTCAACCACCTGCCCACCGGCCGCCAGTACCATCAATACATCAACCCGGCGCGCGGCATGCCGGCCGAAGCCTTCGGCGTCCACGGCATCGGTCCCGACCTGCTGAACCCGCCGCGCCCGGCGGAGGGCAAGGAAGTCACGCTGAAGGACAAGCCGCTTTTCGAGGAGATCGGCCAGGCCTTCCTGGATTTCATCGGCAATGACGCGCGGATCGTCGCGCACAATGCCGCCTTCGACCACAGGTTCCTGAATTTCGAGCTGACCCGCATGGGGCTGCCGCCGATCGCGGCGCCGCGGGTGGTCGACTCGCTGGCCATCGCCAAGAAGCGCTTTCCCGGCTCGCCGGCCTCGCTCGATGCGCTTTGCCGCCGCTTCGGCATCGACAACTCCAACCGCGAGCTGCACGGCGCGCTTCTCGACAGCGAAATCCTCGCAGAGGTCTACCTGGAACTGATCGGCGGCCGCCAGCCGGGGCTTGAGCTGGCCGCGGGCCGGCGCGGCCGCGATGACCAGAGCTTGGACACGAACTGGAAGCCGGCGCCGCGCGCGAATCCCCTGCCCCCGCGCCTGACCGGGGACGAGCGGGCCGCCCACGAGGCCTTCGTGGCGAAGCTGGGCGATGGCTCGGTCTGGGCGAAATTTTCCGGGTGACCATGGGTAAAACCCGGTTTCAGTTATGCACGTAGTGCATACCGCCATGCTAGTGAACCAAAAATAAAGGAAAATTTCCGACAGAGCAATTTTATCATTTGCAAGCTGCGCGTCCTCGCTGTTCCAAAGGAATACCATTGCATGCACAAGGGAGGACCACGTGCTACAGCAGGCTCGCATTCGGAACCTTGATTTCCAATCCAAAGTCATGAGCGCAGAGGACGCCGCGCGCCTCATTTCCAACGGCTCCACGATCGGCATGAGCGGGTTCACCGGCTCGGGCTATCCCAAGGCCGTCCCGCTGGCCCTGGCCGCGCGCATCGAAGAGGAACACGCCAAGGGCAATCCCTTCCGCGTAAAGATCTGGACCGGCGCATCGACCGGCCCCGAGCTAGATGGCGCGCTGGCCAAGACCGACGGCATCGAATTCCGTCTTCCCTACAATTCGGATCCCATCGCGCGGCAGAAGATCAATGCCGGGCAGATGGAGTATTTCGACATGCATCTCAGCCAGGTCGCTCCGATGGCCTGGGAAGGTTTCCTCGGCAAGCTCGACACGGCCGTGATCGAGATTTCGGGGATCACGCCGGCGGGCGAACTTGTCCCGTCTTCGTCCGTCGGCAACAACAAGACCTGGATCGACATCGCCGACAAGATCATCCTCGAGGTGAACGCCTGGCAGAGCTCGATGCTCGACGGCATGCACGACATCTATTACGGCACGGCATTGCCGCCGCACCGCAAGCCGATCCCGCTGGTGAATTCGGATGACCGGATCGGGCAGCCGTATTTCAAGGTCGATCCGTCCAAGGTCGTCGCGGTCGTGGTCACCGATGCGCCGGACCGGAACGCGCCCTTCTCGGCGCCGGACGAGACCGCCGAGGCGATTGCCGCGAACATCCTCGACTTCCTCGTCTGGGAGGCCAAGCGGGCCGGTCTGCCGCCGTCGCTGCTGCCGCTCCAATCGGGCGTCGGCAACGTGCCGAACGCGGTGATGGCCGGTCTGATCGACACGCCCTTCGAGCAGATGACCGCCTTCACCGAGGTGATCCAGGACGGCATGCTCGACATGATCGAGGCCGGCACGCTGCGCATGGCCTCGGCTACGGCGTTCTCGCTCTCGCCGGAGAAGGCGCTCTATTTCAACGAGAATGCCGCGCGCTTCCGTGACAAGCTGATCCTGCGGCCGCAGGAGATCTCGAACAACCCGGAGCTCGTGCGCCGGCTCGGCTGCATCGCGATGAACGGGCTGATCGAGGCCGATATCTACGGCAACGTGAACTCGACCCATGTGATGGGCTCGCGCATCCAGAACGGCATCGGCGGCTCGGGAGACTTCGCCCGCAACGGCTATGTCTCGATCTTCATGACGCCCTCGACCGCCAAGGGCGGCGCGATTTCCGCCATCGTCCCGCAGGTCGCCCATGTCGACCACATCAACCAGGACGTCCAGGTGATCGTGACCGAACAGGGACTGGCGGACCTGCGCGGCCTGTCGCCGAAGCAGAAGGCCAAGCTGATCGTCGAGAAATGCGCCCATCCCGCCTACCGGCCGATGCTGGAGGACTACATGGCGCGCGCCGATAAGGAGAGCTACGGCCTGCATGCGCCGTCTCTCCCGCGCGAGGCGCTGAGCTGGCACCAGCGGTTCATGGATACCGGCAGCATGAAGCTCTGAAACAAAAAAGGGAGCGCCGCGGCGCTCCCTTTCCCTATCTGCGGTGCCGGTTGGCGTCAGTTGACGACCGGGGCCTCGGCCGGCTGCTGGGCAGCCGCGCGGCGGGCGATCTCGTTGCGGTAGATTCCCATGAAGTCCACGTTTTCCAGGTTCAGCGGCGGGAAGCCCCCGTCGCGGGTCACGTCCGAGACGATGCGGCGGACGAAGGGGAACAGCATGCGCGGGCACTCGATCATCAGGAACGGGTGCAGCTGGGCTTCCGGGACGCCTTCGATCTGGAAGATGCCGGCATAGTCCAGATCCATGCGGAACAGGACGTCGTCGCTGTCCTTGTTCTTCGAGGTGACGGTGAATTTCGTCTGGACCTCGTACTGGTTGTCGGCCGGACGCTTCTTGGCGTCGAGGTTGACCTGAACCTGGACGTCGGGCTTCACGTCGCCCTGGACGCCCTTTTGCGCCACGATGTTCTCGAAGGACAGGTCGCGGATGAACTGGCCCAGGATCTGCATCTTGACCTGGGGTTGCTGCGGGGCTGCGCCGTTCTCGGCCATGAGGTCTCTCCCGTTGGAATGTCCCGCAAGGTGTTATCAGGAAGCCCCGGTCCCCTCAATGGCGGCGATCGGGTAACTTCGGCGCAGCCAGGGCGGAAAATGCCGCGCATGCAGCGGTTTGCGGCGGAATGCGCCGCAAAACCGTTACAATTCAATGGTCACTTGCGGGTCCAGCCCGAGGGCGTGTCGCCCGGACGCGGCGGCAGCTCGTCGGGATCGATCTCGGTGAACTCGCCGTCGATCGTGTCGCTGCGCTGCGGACCGCGGCGATGGCCGGCCGGCCCGCCGCCCATGCCGCTGCCGCCCATGTTCATGTAGACGCCCTGCATCTTCACGTTGCGGCGCGCCCAGTCGAAGGCAGCCATCCGTACCTGCGGGATCAGAAGCAGGAAGCCCGTCGCATCGGTGAAGAAGCCGGGCGTCAGCAGCAGCGCGCCAGCGAAGAGGATCATCGCGCCATGGACCATGTGCTCGGCCGGATTGCCGTCGCCGGCCATGGCGCGCTGCAGCTTCTGCAGCACCTGCCCGCCCTGCTTGCGCATCATCGCATGGCCGATCATGGCCGTGAGCAGCACGATCGCCAGCGTCGGCCACAAGCCGATCAGGCCGCCGACCTGGATGAACAGGCCGATCTCGATCAGCGGCACGGCGATGAATGCGATCAAGAGCCACATCTGGGCGCTCTCCCTTTTCTCTGGTCCGGTGGACTTGGGTGTATCGAGCCCTTACATAGGGGAGACACCCGGGCGTTACCACCAGAGGCTGCCAATGAGCTCATCCCTAATCGAACTTCTCGTGCTTGCAGGCATCGCGATCTTTCTGATCGTGCGCCTGAAAAATGTCCTGGGCACACGAGATGGATTCGAGAAGCCGCCCGTCCAGGCGCCGGGCCCGGCTGCCGAGCGTCCGCGCCCGGATTTCGAGGTGATCGAAGGCGGCCCCGACCGCGACATCATCGACCATGTCGAGGCCGGCAGCGATGCCGCCGAGGCGCTTGCCAAGATGAAGGCCGCCGAGCCGGAATTTGTCGTGGGCGAGTTCCTCCAGGGCGCGCGCGGCGCCTACGAGATGATCCTGATGGCCTTCGAGCGCGGCGATCTCTCCGAGGTGCGCGGCTTCCTTGCCCCTGAGGTGCATGACAGCTTCCTCGACGTGATCGAGGAGCGCGAGCGCCAGGGCCTGAGCATCGATGCCAATTTCGTCGGCATCCGCGAACTTGCGCTGGTCGGCGCCGAGTTCAACGACGCCACCCGCGAGGGCGAGGTCACGGTGCGCTTCGTCGGCGAGCTGACCTCGGTCGTGCGCGACGTCAACGGCACGGCTGTCGAGGGCGATCCGAACATGATCAAGCGCCAGCGCGACGTCTGGACCTTCGGCCGCGTGATGGGCAGCGAAGATCCGAACTGGCAGCTCGTCGCCACCGGCGCCTGAGAGGACCCCTGACGTCATGGCAAGGAAGAGGCGCGGCCTGAGCGAGGAGGATCGCGCCATCTGGGACCGGGTGGCGTCCTCCGTTACGCGCCGCGGTCCCGAGCTTCCCCCGGCCCCGCCCGAAGACCGGGCGGCGCCCCCCAAGACCCCGGCGCCGCACCCGGCCCGCGAGGCCATCCCGGCGGGCCGCGCCCCGAGAAGCTGCTGGCCACGCTTGCCGTGGCGGGCGAGCCGATGGACGGGGCGCTGCCCGGCAAGCTGGTCGCGCCGCCCGTCATCCCCGCCCATGCCCGCGAGGTGGTGAACACCCGCACGGTGACCTTCCAGGGCAACATCGCCACCGTGCCGGTGCAGTTCTTCCTCGATGGCAAGCCCTTCAGCGCGGCGCGGATCGACCAGGCGGTGCTGGCCGGGACCACGGAGGAATGGCTCCTGGTGAACCAGGACGTGTTCCGCCATCCGTTCCACATCCACGTCAATCCCTTCCAGGTGGTCGAACTGAACGGCGCGCCCACCGGCGACGACAGCTGGTGGGATACTTTCGCGCTGCCGCCGCTGGGCAGTGCGAAGATCCGCATCTACTTCCGGCCCGACGTGACCGGGCTGACCGTCTATCACTGCCATATCCTGCCGCATGAGGATAACGGCATGATGGCCAACCTGCTGATCTACGGCGACCTGCCCGCGGGGTTCGGTCCGTCCGCACATGGAGGCTGACATGGCACGTTTCGCGATTCCGGTCCTGTGGCTGCTCGCGGGGCTGCCTGCCGCGGCGCAGGAGGCCCGGCCCTTCGTCTTCACGCAGGCCCATGACAACACGGTCCAGCCGGTTGCTGAGGGCGCTGCGGTGGAGGTCCAGCTGCCGGCCGGGCCGGTCACCTGGGTGCTCGACCCGGTCACCCGCAATGCCGAGCTGACCGGCATTCGCACCGTCGCGTCTCCCGGCCGGGTGCCGGGGTCGCTTGCGGTGCAGGTCTTCGACTTCGTGCTGCGCGGGTCCGGCCCGGCGGTGATCGTGCTGCGCCCGGAGGGACGGCCGGCAACCGTTATGCATGGCCATCACCGGCGGGACGGCACCCATGGTCGCGCCTTTGCTTCGCCGCTGACGCTGACGCTGGACCCGGTGGCGGCCGACTAGCCGGGCGCAGGCCTGTCTTTCATGGGAGCCATGCAAGCGCGGGCCGGGCGTAATCCGGTTCCGCGCGCGTCCTGCGCCGGGACAGGCGCGCCGCCGGCCTCCGTTGCCACCGGACGGGCGATGCTCTTGCCGGGACCTCCGCTGCTTGGACCCGGTCCGGGCAGCTGCGTTGGGCGGCGCGGCCCGCTCCGGCATGACCGCCGCCCGATCGCAGTTCCGGAAACTCTGCTTCGATGTGCCGGGCGCAATCTTGCAGCCCTGCCGGACCGAGTTCGGCATCCCCGAGGGCCCGCAGCAGTGCAAGCAACCCAATTTGGTCCCGGAGGGCAAGTCCGCTCCCGGCCCGGGTTCGCCCGGACCCTGTCGGCCACCGGGTCAGGCGCTGTCGCGGGGGACGATCCCGCCTTCGAAGAGCCGGGTGAAATCCCGGTCTTCGCGGCTCTCGAGCACCTCGACGAGATATTCCGCCATCTCGGCCACCGGCTGCCGGTAGCTCGACAGCTGGTAGTTCAGCCCGCCGGCCGGCGGGATGTCGTCGAAGCCGATGACCGCAATGTCGCCGGGAATGCGCCATCCCAGCCGGTGGCGGATGACATCCATTGCGCCGATCGCCAGCGCGTCGTTCTCGCAGACCAGGATGTCGGGCAGCTCGCTGCGGCCGCGCCCGCCGAGTTCGGCTGTCACCACTTCGGCCGCCAGCTGCGGATCGTAGGCCGCGACCGAGGCGCAGTCCGGCACGGTGCCGAAGCGTTCCTGCCAGAAGGCCATGAAGGTCTCCTTGCGCTTGAGATGGGCCGAGGATGTCCGCGGTCCGGCCAGGAACATCGGCCGCCGGTAGCCGCGCTTCGCGACATAACCCGCGATATCCTGCATCGCCTTCACGTCATCGACCGCGATGGAGATCGTGTCGGGGCTCTGCGACGTGCGCGCGAAGATGATCAGCTTCCGGAAGCGGCGGGCATGGGCGGCGGTCTTGAGCACCTCGTCATCGAACTGGATGCCGATCAGGATCACCGCATCGACCCGGCGCTGGCTGGCATTGATCAGCGCCGAACCCGCATCCTCCTTGTCGAGCGTGTTGACCAGAAGCGTGTCCCAGCCTGCCCGGCGCAGCACGCGCGTCAGGGTCTCGAGCATCACCAGCTTGTGCGGGTTGGCGAAATCGTCGACCAGAAGCGCCACCAGATGCGACCGGTCCGAGGCCAGGCTCGCCGCGCGCAGGTCGGGGACATAGCCCAGCCGTTCGGCCGCGCGCATCACCTTCTCGCGGCTCTTCGCCGAGATCGAGGCGTCCTTCTTGAAGGCACGGTTCACCGTCCAGCGCGACACGCCGGCCTCGGCGGCCACGTCGTCGGCGGTGATGTTGCTCCCCGCCGGGGCGGTCCGTTCGATCTCTGTCATCGGGTCTCCTCTCCGGTCACCATCATAAGCGGGAAACCGTGAAGGGTGTAGCTCTGACCGAAGGTCCGCCCGGCTTTGTGCACGCGCGTGCAGAAAATTTGCTCACGGGTGCAAAAAGTCTTGCACGCGGGTGCAGAAATTGCGACCAATCTCCGGGAAAGCGGCGGGAGGCCGCGATTCGGGAGGAATACATGCTCAGAGTTGGGTTGCTCGGTGCCGGCCGCATTGGCCAGGTGCACGCGGTGAACATTGCCGGTCACGCGAAAAGCGAGCTGGTTGCGGTGTCGGATGTCTTCGCGGCGGCCTCGGAGTCGCTGGCGGCGCAATTCGGTGCCAAGGCGGCCAGTTCGGACGAGATCCTGGCCGATGACAGCATCGACGCCGTGCTGGTGGCGACTTCGACCGACACCCATTCGGACCTGATCGAGAAGGCCACTGCCGCGGGCAAGGCCGTGCTCTGCGAAAAGCCGGTCGACCTGTCGCTGGCCCGGGCCCAGGCCTGCCAGCGGAAGGCCGCGGAAACCGGCAAGCCGGTGATGATCGGCTTCAACCGCCGCTTCGACCCGAATTTCGGCGCGCTCAAGGCCTCGCTCCTCGCGGGCGAGATCGGCAAGGCGGAGCTTCTGTCGCTGACCTCCTTCGATCCGGCACCGCCGCCGGTGAGCTACATCAAGGTCTCGGGCGGCCTGTTCCGCGACATGATGATCCATGATTTCGACATGGCCACCTTCCTGATGGGCGAGGCGCCGGTCTCGGTCCAGGCGGTCGGCAGCGCGGTGGTCGATCCGGCGATCGGCGAGGCCGGGGATGTCGACACGGCTGTGGTCACGCTGACCTATGCCGACGGCCGCATCGCGGTGATCAAGAACAGCCGCCGCGCGGTCTACGGCTACGACCAGCGGGTGGAGCTGCTGGGTTCCGAAGGCCTGCTGCAGGCCGCGAACATGCTGGAGAACACGGTCTCGAAATCGACCGTGGCGGGCGTGGTCAGCGCGAAGCCCACCTATTTCTTCCTCGAACGCTACATGCCGGCCTATCTGCGCGAATGGGACGCCTTCGTCACCGCCGTGCTCGAGGGCGCGCCGATGCCGGTGACGCTGGAGGACGGGATCACCGCGCTGGCCCTGGCCGAGGCGGCGACGGAATCGGCGAAGACCGGCCGCCCGGTGGCGCCCGCGGCCGCCCTGCCCGCTGCGGCAGAGCCGGTGGCGTAACCCGCCATCCGAGATTTCCTGTCGGGGTGCCGGAGGGGGCGTCCCGCGCAGGCGACGAATGCGCCGGTCCGCAAGGGCCGCGCAACGGCAGCGCATTTCCGCTGCCCGCATATCCAAAGGGAGGATACCAATGAAGACGCTTCTCGCTTCCGTGGCCGCCGCCGCGACCCTTGCCGCCATGCCGGTCCTTGCCGCCGACATCATCGTCGTCGCCCATGGCCAGGCAAACGACCCGTTCTGGTCGGTCGTCAAGAACGGCGCCCAGGCAGCGGCCGAACAGACCGGCGCCAATGTCGACTTCCGCTCGCCCGAGACCTTCGACATGGTGCAGATGAGCCAGATGATCGACGCCGCGGTGAACCAGGAGCCCGACGGGCTGGTGGTTTCGATCCCCGACGCCGACGCGCTGAGCCCGGCGATCGAGCGCGCCGTCGCGGCCGGCATCCCGGTGATCTCGATGAACTCGGGCGGCGATGTCGCCCATGACCTGGGCGCCAAGCTGCATGTCGGCCAGTCGGAATTCGATGCCGGCGTCGCCGCCGGGAAGAAGCTGGCCGAAATGGGCGGCACCAAGGGCATCTGCGTGAACCAGGAAGTCGGCAACGTCTCGCTCGACCAGCGCTGCGAGGGCTTTGCCGAGGGCTTCGGCCACCCGGTGCAGGTGATCCCGACCATGAACGATCCGGCAGAGGTGCAGGCCAAGGTCCGCGCCGCGCTCGACAGCGATGACGAGGTCGACACCGTGCTGGGCCTCGGCGCCTCGCTGGTGGGCGAGCCTGCGGTGGCCGCGGTCGAGGCGATGGGCCTGACCGGCGAGGTGCTGGTGGCCTCCTTCGATCTCTCGGCCGGCTTCCTGCAGGATGTCGCCGACGGCAAGGCTGCCTTCGCCATCGACCAGCAGCAGTTCCTGCAGGGCTACCTGCCGGTCGTCTTCCTGGCGATGAACGCCGAATACGGCCTGATGCCGGGCGGCGACGTTCCCTCCGGCCCGAACCTGGTCACCGAGGAGGCTGCGGCCCAGGTGATCGACCTTTCCGCCCAGGGCATCCGCTGAGCCCCGCCCCGGCGCAGGCCGCGTGCCCGCGCCGGGTTCCCAGACACAGAGGACCCCTGCCATGCCAACGGATGCTGCCCTGACGATGGAAGACGAACGCATCAAGACCGAGCCCTTCGTCGCGCGCCTCATGAAACGACCCGAGCTTGGCGCCGTCGGCGGCGTCATCCTGGTCACGATCTTCTTCTTCATCACCGCCGACCGCTCGATGTTCACGCTGTCGGGCATCATGAACTTCCTGACCCCCGCCGCCCAGCTCGGCATTCTCGGCATCGCGGCCGCCATGCTGATGATCGGCGGCGAATTCGACCTGTCGATCGGCTCGATGGTGGCCTTCGCCGGGATGATCTTCGGCGCGCTGACCGTCAACCTGGGCCTGCCGCTGGTCCTGTCGATCCCGCTGACTTTCCTCTTCGCGGGCCTCGTCGGCGCTGCCAACGGCTGGATCGTGATCCGCTCCGGGCTGCCGTCCTTCATCGTGACGCTGGCCGGGCTCTTCATCCTGCGCGGCGCCTCGCTGGTCGGGCTGAAGCTTTTCACCGGCGGTTCCACCCAGCTGCGCGGCGTGCGCGAGGCGGTCGAGGGCGATTTCCTGACCCCGGTCTTCTCGGGCGATGCCTTCGGCTTCGTCTTCAACTGGCTCGCCTCGGTCGGCCTGGTCGACACCTTCCGCTCCGGCCTGCCCAAGGTGCCGGGCATCCCGGTCGAGATCCTCTGGTTCGTCCTCGTCGCGCTGGCCGCCACCTATGTCCTGCTGCGCACCGCCCGCGGCAACTGGATCTTCGCGGCCGGCGGCGACCGCAACGCGGCCTCGAATTCGGGCGTGCCGGTCAACAAGGTCAAGATTTCGCTCTTCGTCTGCACCGCCTGCGCCGCCGCGCTGGTTGCCATCATCACCGTGATCGACAGCGGATCGACCGATGCCCGCCGCGGCTTCATGAAGGAATTCGAGGCGATCATCACGGCCGTGATCGGCGGCTGCCTGCTGACCGGGGGCTACGGCTCGGCGATCGGCGCCTTCTTCGGCGCGATCATCTTCGGCATGGTCACGATCGGCCTGACCTACACCAATTTCGACCAGGACTGGTTCCAGGTCTTCCTCGGCGGCATGCTGCTGATCGCCGTGCTCTTCAACAACGCCATCCGCAAGCGCGTGACGGGGGAACGCTGATGACCATCGACACCAAGTTCCACCATGGCGATCCGGTCACCCATGCGCCGATCGTCGAGATGAAGGGCATCGAGAAGCATTTCGGCAATGTCATCGCGCTTGCCGGGGTCAGCTTCGACATCCGCCCCGGCGAATGCCACTGCCTGCTGGGCGACAACGGCGCGGGCAAGTCGACCTTCATCAAGACCATGTCGGGCGTCCACAAGCCGACCAAGGGCGAGATCCTCTTCGAGGGCAAGCCGATGTCGTTCTCCAGCCCGCGCGACGCGATGGAGGCCGGGATCGCCACGGTGTTCCAGGACCTCGCGATGATCCCGCTGATGAGCGTCACCCGCAACTTCTTCATGGGGCGCGAGCCGAAGAAGGGGAAGGGCCTGTTCGAGCGGATGGACATGGACGCGGCCAATGACATCTGCGTCGAGGAAATGCGCAAGATGGGCATCAACCTGCGCGGCCCCGACCAGGCGGTCGGCACGCTTTCGGGCGGCGAGCGCCAGACGGTGGCCATTGCCCGCGCGGTCTATTTCGGCGCCAAGGTGCTGATCCTCGACGAGCCGACCTCGGCGCTCGGCGTGCGCCAGACCTCGAACGTGCTCGCCACCATCGACCGGGTGCGCAAGCAGGGCGTCGGCGTCGTGTTCATCTCGCACAACGTGCGCCACGCGCTGGCCGTCGGCGACCGCTTCACCGTGCTCAACCGCGGCAAGACGTCGGCACCGCCACCCGCGGCGACATCACGCCCGAGGAGCTGCAGGACCTGATGGCCGGCGGCCAGGAACTGGCGCAGCTCGAAGGCTCGCTCGGCGGCACGATCTGATCCTCCCCCGGCGGGCCGTTCTCTCCCGGCCCGCCACCCTTCCCTTTCCAGGTGCAGCAATGACCACTCCGATGCCCGACCGCCCGCTGGGGGTCTGCCTGATCGGCACCGGCTTCATGGGCAAGTGCCACGCCATGGCCTGGCGCAATGCCGCCACGGTGTTCGGCGGCGCCCATCCGCGGCTGGAGATCCTCTGCGACATGCCCGCCGACCGGGCCGACAGCTTCGCCGCGCAATTCGGCTTCGCCCGCGGCACGGACGACTGGCAGGCGGCCGTCGCCGATCCGGCGGTCGATGTCGTGTCGATCACCACCCCGAACGGCCTGCACCGGCCGATGGCCGAGGCGGCGCTCCGGGCCGGCAAGCATGTCTGGCTGGAAAAGCCGATGGCGCTGACCCTCGCGGATGCCGAAGCCATGGCGGCGCTTGCCGCCGCGCATCCGGACCAGGTGACGATCCTCGGCTACAACTACCTGCGCTCGCCCGCCTACCAGGAGGCGCAGCGGCTCGTCGCCTCGGGCGCCATCGGCACGCCGCACAGCTTCCGCGGGGTCTATGACGAGGACTATTCCGCAGATCCGGACCTGCCCTGGTCCTGGCGGATGACCCGCGAAGGCGGCGGTCTCGGCGCGCTCGGCGATCTCGGCTGCCATCTTGTCAGCCAGATGGTCGGGCTGATGGGGCCGGTCGCCGAGGTGACCGCGATCACCTCGACCCCGATCGCGATGCGTCCCTCGCCCGAGGGGCCGCAAGCGGTCGAGAATGACGACACTGCCCATGCCATCCTGCGCTTTGCGAGCGGCGCCACCGGCAGCTTCGCCACCTCGCGCATCGCGCCGGGGCGCAAATGTCGCCTGCACTGGGAAATCCACGGCTCGGAGGGCACGCTGTCCTTCGACCAGGAAACGATGAACGAGCTCTGGCTGCATCGCAGGGGCGAGCCGGGCCTGACCCGGCTCCTCACCGGTCCCGAGCAGCCCGACTTCGCTGCCTTCTGCCCGGCGCCCGGCCACAATTTCGGCTTCAACGAGCAGAAGGTGATCGAGGCGCGCGATCTGCTCAGCGCCATCGCGGGCGGAAAGAACCGGGGCCCGGATTTCGCCGCCGGGCTCGCCATCGAACGCATCATCCACGCCATGGCCGCCTCCGAAGGCCGCCCCGTGGCGCTACCCTGAAGGACATCTCCATGATCCGTTTCGGCACCAACCCCATCGCCTGGGCCAATGACGACGACCAGAGCATCGGCCGCGACATCCCCACGGCGCGCATCCTAGAGGAAGCCGGCCACCTGATCGGCTTCGACGGGATCGAGAACGGCCATCGCTGGCCGGAGGACCCGGCCGAGCTGAAGGCGCTGCTCGGCAGCCATGGCATGGCCTTCATCTCCGGCTGGTACTCGACCGAGCTGCTGACGCGGTCGCTCGAGGACGAGATCGCCGCCGTGCAGCCGCATCTGGCCAAGCTCAAGCACAATGGCTGCGCCGTCTGCATCGTCTGCGAGACCTCGAACGCGATCCATGGCGACCCCGAGAAGCCGGTGAACGGCAAGCCGGTGCTGAGCGCCGGGGAGATGGCGGATTTCGGCGCCAAGATCGAGGCCTTCGCCGCCTATCTGGCCTCCGAGGGCATCACCCTCGCCTATCACCACCACATGGGCACGGTGGTCGAGACGCCGCAGGAGATCGACGCCTTCATGGAAGCGACCGGGCCGCACACGCATCTGCTGTTCGACGCCGGGCACTGCACCTTCGGCGGCGGCAATCCGGAGGACGTTCTGAAGCGCCATGTCGCGCGCGTCGCGCATTTCCACGCCAAGAACATCCGTCCCGATGTCACGGGGCGGGTCCGCGCCGAGGGCCTGAGCTTCCTGCAGGGCGTGCTGGCGGGGGCCTTCACCGTGCCGGGCGACCAGGAGGGCGCGATCGACTTCAAGCCGCTGCTGCAGATCCTTGCCGACAATGGCTATGACGGCTGGATCGTGATCGAGGCCGAGCAGGACCCGGAGGTCCGCAATCCCCTGCTCTACCAGACGCTGGGCCTGCACACGCTGAAGCGCATCGCCGCCGAGACCGGTCTGGCCAACCGCGCCGGCAAGGCGGCCTGACGATGACGGCATTCCCGCTTGCCGCCTGCGCCGAGATGCTCTGGCAGGACCGGCCGATCGAATGGCGCTGTTCCCGGCTGAAGGAGCTGGGCTTCGGCGTCGGCCTGTGGAACTGGCCGGATCACGACCTGGCGAAGCTCGAGGCCACCGGCGCCGAGTTCAGCATCATGAACGGCTACCTGACCGGGCGGCTGGCCGATGGCGAGGGCGCCGACGAGCTCCTGCGCTCGGCGCGGGAAACTGCGCAGGTCGGCAAGCGGCTGGGCGTGGCGCGGCTGAACCTGCACGGCACCGGGCTGGGCGAAGGCGGCCTGCCGGTCGTGCCCTGCGAAACCGTGACCGGGGCGATGTGGCTGAAGGCGCGCGACACGCTCTGCCGCATCGCCGAGATGGCCGATGAGGAAGGCGTGACCTTCACGCTGGAGAACCTCAACCTGCCGGTGGACCATCCGGGTGTGCCCTTCGGCCGGGCGGAGGACACGATCGCGCTGGTCGCGGCGGTGGATCATCCGCGGCTCAAGCTCAATCTCGACCTCTACCATGTGCAGATCGGCGAGGGGAACCTGATCGAGTGCTGCCGCAAGGCGCTGCCGTGGATCGGCGAGGTGCAGGTCGCGGACGTGCCCGGCCGCTGCGAGCCGGGCACCGGCGAGATCAACTATGCAGGCGTCGCGCGGGCGCTTTCGGAGATGGGCTATCGCGGTCCGGTTGGAATGGAGGCCTTCGCGTCCGCCGATCCCGAGGCAGCGCTCGAGGCCTTCCGTGCGGCCTTCACGCTTTGAGCGGACCGGCCGGGGCTGCCCTGCCCCGGCCGTCCCGCGGGATCAGTGCTTCGCGGACTTGCCCAGCGACTTGCGCTTGGCATCGAGCGACCAGGGGCCCGGCCCCGCGACGCAGAGATAGAGGAAGACGAAGCAATAGGTGGCCGCCAGCTCGCCGCCATTGACGATCGGGAAGAATCCCTGCGGTGCGTGGACCATGAAATAGGCCACGGCCATCATGCCCGACAGCACGAAGGCGACCGGACGGGTGAAGAGCCCGACAACCAGGAGGATGCCGCCGCCGAATTCGAACAGCCCGGCAATCCCGGGCATGGAGCTGACATCGACGCCGCTCATCGGAGTTTCCGGCCAGCCGAGCAGCTTGGTGAAGCCGTGCTGCAGGAACAGGAGCCCGGTGACGGCGCGCAGGAGCGACAGCAGGTGCGGCTCCAAACGGGACAGGAACGACATGGTTTGACCTTTCTGGTTTGATCCACCTCATCATCCTGCCACGGATCGGTGATCGCGTGCACATATCCGATTTCGTCTCGCGCCGCGCCGTTGCGCGCATGCCTCAGCGGCAGGCCGGGTCAGTCCCCGGCAAGCTGCCAGAAGCCGTATTTCCGGCCGTGCCGCTTTTTCAGCTGCGCGGCGAAGGCGGCATGATCGGGGAACCCGCCGAAATCCCCGACCTGCGGGGCGGCGGACGCGCAATCCGACAGATGGCGCGCAGCATGGCGGTAGCGCTTCGACTTGCCGCCGTCGAGCGTGTCCTCGATCATCGCCCGGCGCAGGAGCGTGGCGGCAAGCGGGTGCTTCGCGTCGAGCATCTCCGCTGCCGCGCCCAGCGTGTCATAGGCATTGCCGTCGAGCTCGGCGGCGCGTGACAGCACCAGCCGCGCCGCGCGCTCGGGCGCGGGCCACGCTGGGTCAGCGCGCCGTCGCCGCAGCCGAGGTCGAGGATGGCCTCGCCCGGGGCGGGGGCGAGGGCCGCGAAGATGTCCGAGCCGCGCTCGGCGACGAAGCCTGCGTGATGCGCATAGCCAGCCGCATCCCAGGCCTGTCCGGCCCGGGGCGTGTCAGTTCCGCTCATCGGGAATGGCCGGCGAGGCGGGCGCCTCAGCCGACATCCTTGTAGCTGACCGGACGGCCGGCGCCGCGCTTGACCATCAGCCGGTTCAGCGCGCCGACATAGGCCTTGCAGGAGGCGACCACCGTGTCGGTATCCGCGCTCTGGCCGGTGACGATGCGGCCCTCTTCCTCCATCCGGACCGAAACCGTCGCCTGCGCGTCGGTGCCCTCGGTGACGGCATGGACCTGGTAGAGCTGCAGGCGCGCATTGTGCGGCACCAGCTTCTTCACCGCGTTGAAGGCGGCGTCGACCGGGCCGTCGCCCTGGGCGGTGACCTGGTGGTCCTTGCCGTCGATGGTCAGGATCAGGTCGGCCGATTGCGGCGCCTCGGTGCCGCAGATCACCCGCAGGAACTTGACCTGGATGCGGTCCAGCTCCTCGCCCGCCACGGTGTCGCGCATCAGCGCGACCAGGTCGTCGTCATAGACTTCCTTCTTGCGGTCGGCCAGCGCCTTGAAGCGCACGAAGACATCGGCCAGCTGGTTGTCGGCCAGGTCGTAGCCCAGGTCCTTCAGCTTCTGGCGCAGCGCGGCGCGGCCGGAATGCTTGCCCATGACCAGGTTGGTCTCGGTCAGGCCGATATCGGTCGGGCGCATGATCTCGAAGGTCTCGGCATTCTTCAGCATGCCGTCCTGGTGGATGCCGGATTCATGCGCGAAGGCATTCTTGCCGACCACCGCCTTGTTGTACTGCACCGGGAAGCCCGAGACGGTCGCGACCAGGCGGCTGGCCTTCATGATCTTGGTCGTGTCGATGCCGGTGGCGAAGGGCATCACGTCGTTGCGGACTTTCAGCGCCATCACGACTTCTTCCAGCGCGGTGTTTCCCGCGCGTTCGCCCAGGCCGTTGATCGTGCACTCGATCTGGCGCGCGCCGGCCTCGACGGCGGCCAGCGAGTTGGCCGTCGCCATGCCCAGGTCGTTGTGGCAATGCGTGGCGAACACGATCTCGTCGGCGCCGGGCACCTCGCGGATCAGCATTTCGATGATCTTCGCGGATTCGCGCGGCACGGTATAGCCGACGGTGTCGGGGATGTTGACCGTGGTGGCCCCGGCCTTGATGGCGATCTCGACGACCTTCTTCAGGTAGTCGGGCTCGGTGCGGGTGGCATCCATCGGCGACCACTGGACGTTGTCGCAGAGGTTGCGGGCATGGGTGACGGTCTCGTGGATCCGCTCCGCCATCTGGTCCTGCGTCAGCTGGGTGATGTCGCGGTGCAGAGGCGAGGTGCCGATGAAGGTGTGGATGCGCGGCCGCGCGGCGTGGCGGATCGCCTCCCAGCAGCGGTCGATATCCTTGAAATTGGCGCGGGCCAGGCCGCAGATCACCGAATTGACGGAGTTCTTCGCGATCTCGCTGACCGCGGCGAAGTCGCCCTCGGAGGCGATCGGGAAGCCGGCCTCGATGATGTCGACGCCCATTTCGTCGAGCAGCGCGGCGATTTCCAGCTTCTCGGCATGGGTCATGGTGGCGCCGGGGCTCTGTTCGCCGTCGCGCAGGGTCGTGTCGAAAATCAGCACGCGGGGCTGTTCGGTCATGGGTCTTGTCCTGTCTTGCGCCTCGATGGACGCGATCTCTTTTCCGTTGGGTGAGTTTGGCGCGGCGGATACCCCTGAGCGGTCGCGCCGAATGGCACGCTCAGAGGCGCGTAAGGAGAAGGAGAGCCAGGGACAGGATCTGTGCGCGGTGTGCCATGCCCGGGGTTATAGCGCGTGAACCACGAATGAAAAGCGAAAACTGCCCCGGCGGGGCGATGGACGCCGGGCGGGCAATCGCCTAAGTCTCGGGCAGTCGGAGAGTGAGGAACAGTCCATGCGCTGGGTGACGGCGATGCTCGGGGCAGGGATAACCGTGGTTTACGGGCCGCTTGTCTGGCTCTGGCTGACCGTGCCGATCGCCTCCGTCGAGACCGCGCGGCCCGCCGATGCAGCGTTGATCTTCGGGGCGCTGGTGCGCGACGGCTCGATCTCGCCGCTGCATGCCGAACGCCTGGATACCGGCATCGCGCTGCTCGATGCGGGCAAGTCCGGCGTGATCGTGGTCTCGAACGCGCAGCGCGCGGCGGCGATCATGAAGGACTACCTGCTGGAAAGGGGCGTGCCCGATGCGGCGGTCGAGGTCGATGGCGAGGCGCTTTCGACGCCGGATACCTGCGTCAGCGAGGCAGCGCGGGCAGGGGCGCGCCGCGTGCAGCTGGTCAGCCAAGCCTACCATCTGCCGCGGATCGCGCTGCAATGCCGGCGCCTGGGCGTCCGCGGCCAGTATGTGGCCGCGATCCGGAAGGAGGGCGACGAAGGCACTTCGCTCTGGACCAAGATCCGGGTGCGGTCCTCCCGCCACACCCGCGAAGCGCTTCTGGTCTGGGCCGAGCTGCTCGGCCAGTACCGGGAGCTGGAGCGGTCTTCCGCTCCCTAGCCGCGCGGCGCCGCCGGGGCGGGCAGCGCGGACAGCACGCAGCCGCCCAGATCGTTGGCCGATGCCGATGCCGGCGCGATGTCGTCATCGCCGGTCGGCTCGTAGGAGAACGCCGCGATCCGGTCGCCGTCGTCATAGGCGATGAAGACCGTGTTGGTGTCGGGCTGGATCGTGATGCCCTCCGCATCGTAGCCCCAGCCGGCCAGCGGGATCACGTCGAGCAGCTGGCCCTGGGCGTTGAACTCGAACAGGCTGTCCGAGGCATCGGCATCGTCGACCACCAGGAAATGGCCGGAGCGCGGGTCGCGGGTGATGCCCTGCGGTTCCATCAGCGGCGAGGCCTGGGAGGCGCCGTCGACGCGCTGCATCACCGTGCCGTCGGAGCTGACCCGCACCAGCTGGGCGATGCTGTCGTCGGCGACCCAGTATTCGCCGGTCTCGTGGTCGACATAGAGCCCGTCGGTGTCCATCAGGATGCTGGCCAGGCGGAACGGTTCGCCGGCAGGGCGGCCGCCGCGGTCGACCCGCTGGTAGAGGCCGTTTCCGTCCGACAGCACCAGATCCTCGCCGTCGATCGCGATCGCGTCGACGCGGCTCAGTCCGGCCTCGAAGCTCATGATCTCGTCTCCCCAGGGGGAGATGAGCACGACGTTTCGGGACTCGCTTGCAACCCAAATTCCGCAATACCGGGCGTCATAGGTCAGACCGGAGGGGCCGGAATGGGAGAAGCTCCGCAAAAGGGTCAGTTCTGCTGATACAGCTGGCAGCGCGGCCGTCAGCAGGGCGAGGGCGGGGGCAACAAGGGCTGTGATCTTGGTCATGGAATAAGGGTGGAGGGCTGACCCTTTCCGGAGAATTACGACATCGGTCGCAGGCTCGTGGCAGATTGCCACGCTGCGCTGCAGCGACGGCTTCCGGGGGCGGTTTCCGTTGCGAAAAGGCAAGGGGCGCGCCGCTGGTTCGGGGCTGGTTGCGCACAGGCTTCGGAGCTTTCCGCGAGGGCTGCCCCGGCCCGGCGTGCCGATGCCCCGGCGTGCCGAAGTGTCTAGGCTGCCGGTCGGTGGCTGCTCCCGAGGCCATCTGCGCAGTGCTTGGGGCCATGCGGGGCGGTTCCGTGTAACGGGAATATGAAAATCAACCACTTCCTGCTTGGCCTGCGGAACAACGCCTGCGTCGCTTTGCAGGCGTTGCCGCGGACGGAACTGTGCCCGGCCGACGGGCGCCGCCGTCCTTTGGCAGCCGCCGGAGCCGGGGCTCCTTCGATCTCGCGCGCCTTTGCCCAGCCCGCACGGGAAGTGCCCGGCGGCGCTTTCCGGTCCGGCATGGATTTGAAACCGCATCACCGGCGGTTGCGCTGCGTTGCGGCGAGCGTTCGTCCGCCCTGTCCGGGCGCCAACGGAGCCGCCGCGGCGCAAATTCCACCCAGGGTTGAAATTCTGCTCATTTTGTGGACATGCGTGCATGATTTGAATGGAAAACAGGCACATTTGGCCGGGTGGCTCCGGATGATTCGGCTGTCCAGGGCCCGGGCAGGTGTTGCTGCTTCGCGGCATTGGCCGGTGTCGATCTCCGTCCTGCGGCAACTTCCGGTAACCCGCTGCCGGGGCTTTGTGCTAGGCCGGAGGGACGAGGCTGCAGTGCTGCCCGGCCCGGATCGCGGGCGCGGGGCGGGGGAACGATAGGAGGGCATGCATCGTGGAGAGTGCAAACGGGCTGGTGCCGGAGCACCTGCCATTCTTCATAACCGGACCGGGACAGACCGACACGCTGTTCACCGTCATTACCGTCTTCGTCATCCTCGCGGTGCTGGGGCTCGGCGTGTTCTACCTGCACCTGCATTCCATTCCCGACCGGATGGCACATACGGTGAACCACACGCAGCTGCAGCTGATCGGCATCCTGACGCTGATCGCGCTGCTGACGCACAACAACCTGTTCTGGGTGATCGCCATCGTGATCGCCGCGATCAATCCGCCGGATTTCATCTCGCCGCTGAACTCGATGGCCCGCTCGCTGCGCCGCCTGGCCAGGGAACCCGAGCCCGAGCCGGAGCCCGCGAAGGAGGCGCCGCCCCATGTTTGAGTTCATCATCTGCTCGATGCTGACGATCCTGCCGGACTACCTGTTCCGCCGCTATGGCCAGGGCAAGCGCATCGGCAAGGAGATCAACCTCTATTCGATGTGGTTCGAGCTGCGCTACGGCATCGTGTCCTGCGCGGTGCTGACCATCTCGCTGATCACGGTGATCTTCTACTACCACCCGGCGACGACCAACATCACCTCCTTCTACCGGACCGTCACCATCCTGCCGGAGAATCCGGGCCGGGTGACCGAGATCATGGTGAAGAACTTCGACCAGGTGGCGCCGGGGCAGCCGCTGTTCCGGCTCGACGATTCCCGCCAGCGCGCCGCGCTGGAGGCGGCGCGTTCGCAGCTTGCCGAGGTCGAGGCGGCGATCCGGGTCGGCGCCTCGGAAATCGCGGCGGCCGAGGGCCAGGTCTCGCCCCCGCCGGAGGATTTGCCGCTGGCGCGGACCGGTCCGAACGCTCCGGCTCCGGCCCCGTCGCGACGGCGCTGATCCTGACCTTTCTGCCCGGGATCGGAAGGCGCGACGGAACGCAGGCCGCAAGCCCCGCAGGGCTTGCCCCTCCAGCCGCGGCTCCGGCCAGTGGAAAGGCAGGGCCTTCATCAGCGGGGGCGCAAGCCGTTGCGGGATGCGCTCTGCAGGCCTGCCGTCGTCGCGATGCGCTTCAACCCCGATCTCAAGGCCAGGCACGCCCAGCCCCGCGAGGCCGGGACAACCGCAAAGGTTGCCATCGCCGCGCTCATGCGAAAGCTCCTGCCCACCGCCAGCGCGCTGGCGAAAGCCGGCGGGCTGCGGACCCCAAAAGCCACTTGCGAATGACGGATGCTCGCTTCCGATCCGCCGCGCGCCCCACTCGGCGCTCGGGGGAAAGACACCCATCGGGGCGCAAGAGGGCCCCGGCCCGAAAGCGGCGGCATGACCAACAGGCAAACTTAGCTCCGCCGCGAACCTGTCCGGAAAATGGCGACCTCTTCAGTGGGAAGCGGTACCGTCCGCTCGCCGAGGCCGTCGGCAAACATGCAGCGACACCGCGACCCAGGCCTGCCTGACCCTCAAGATCCTTCTCGGACTGCCGCTCCGCCAGGGTGAACCAGCGAGGCGCCATCAGTCCGAGCCCGCTGGCGAACGGTCTTATGGCGACCCTGCTGGCACTATCCGGGCTGGACAGTCCGACACCGGACTTCAGCACCTCGTCGCGCCGCCAGAGCAAGACGGGACCGCGGCGCCAGTGGCGCCAGTGGCGCCGCGAAAGCCCGTCGGCCGCTGGACGTGACCATCCCGCATCGCAGCTCCAAAGGGGAACTGCACCTGCTCGCGGACAATGAGGCATCGACCGCCATCGGTCCGAGGAGCTTCCAGCGGCTGCGCCATTGGTTCCAGCGCCGCTGGAGGCGCCGAATGGCATCGAAGGCGAAGGCGAGCGGCACAGGCGCAAGCATGGCGGCTCGAAGCGACGCATTCGCGGTGCCGCTCGGACCGGTGGCGCGGCCCGCTCATGGCGCAAGCTCCACCTTGGAATTGACGAGATGGAGGAGGGTCAGGAGACGGTCCGGAAGACCGTTTCCCCGACGACGATTGGAGATCCCGGCCGTCGAGGTCACCTCGGGCAATGTCGGCGATGCCGAGCCGGTGAGCGCCACCGGTCCGGGCGAAGCGGCGAGGGATGCTGCCGGAACTCCTGAAGCAGATCGGCCAGGATCAGGAGATCGCCACGGTCACGGCCGAGTTGCCAGCGGATGCGCCACCGGTTCGAGCACCCCTGGCGACACCTGTGACACCCGCCCCTGCCATGACGCCTCGCGGCGCGCCGCGAGGCGCGCAATCATTCCGCACCGCCGCAACGCCAGGCCCTGGAAGCCGGACACGGCCGGAGCCCGGGCGCGCGATGAAATCCTGCGGGCATCGAAGCAACTCGGCCGGGGGCTGTGGCGAAACTGGAGCGGCTGCCACCGGCGCACCAGAGTCGAGATATGAGCCGGAACAGAGCCGATTTCACATGCCCGGAGCACGCTGCCAGGGATTTCCACCACATTGGCGACACGACCGACAGTCGCCTTGCCCTTAGCCCGTGCTTCGGCGCGCCATTTCGTCAGCGGCCCCACGAAATCCCCTCCTTAACCGACAGCCGATTCAAAGACATTCGCAATGTTCACTCGGACCGATGGCTGAGCTATGGCTGAATTTGGGTGACGCGGCTTGATCGGCCAGCGGGCCGCAGGCCACGGCCAGCCCGCCCTCTCCGGCCAGCGCCGACAGATCCGCTGCCGCGACCTCGCAGGCCGGTCCTGCGGCACGCTCCTCGGTCATTTTCCAGCCGCGCGGCACCGGGCTGCCGGTGTCGAGCGCGATCCACTGCCTCTGCCTCATCTCTGGCCTCCTGATCTTCCGCCAGCTCCCGCCCGGCCCCGCAACTGCCTGTCACCGCACGCCGAAGGGGATGACGCGCCTGCGGTTTCCGGCTAGGTGCGGCCAAGGAAAGCGCATCGGAGGACCATATGGCGCGCATAGAGCTGCAGCAAGTCACGAAGAGCTTCGGCGCCGGGCGCGCGGTCGGTCCGCTCGACCTGACCGCGGAGGACGGCGAGTTCGTGGTGCTGCTCGGTCCCTCCGGCTGCGGCAAGACGACGGCCATGCGGATGATCGCCGGGCTCGAGGAACCGGATGCCGGCCGGGTGCTGTTCGACGGGCAGGACATGGCGCGCATTCCCCCCGCCCGGCGCGATGTCGCCATGGTGTTCCAAGGCTACGCGCTCTATCCGAACCTGACGGTCTATGAAAACATCCGCTTCCCGCTGAAGATGCGCCGGATGGAGCGCGGCGCGCAGGACAGTGCGGTGCGGGCGGCCGCGGACAAGGTCGGTCTCGCCGACCAGCTCGGCAAGCGGCCTGGCGCGCTCTCGGGTGGCCAGAGGCAGCGCGTCGCCCTCGCCCGTGCCATCGTCCGCCAGCCCCGGCTCTTCCTGATGGACGAACCGCTCTCCAATCTCGACGCGCGGCTGCGGCTCACGACCCGGGCGCATATCCGCCACCTGACCCGCGAGCTCGGCGCGACAACGATCTATGTCACCCATGACCAGGCTGAAGCGATGACGCTGGCCGACCGGATCGCGGTGATGCGGGCCGGCCGGATCGTGCAGACCGGCACGCCGCGGCAGGTCTACGAGGCCCCCGCGACGGCCTTCGTGGCGGGCTTCATCGGCAGCCCGGCGATGAACCTGATGCGCGGGCATATCCGAGCGGGCGTGTTCCGCGGCGAGGACATGCAGATCGAGGGGCTGGAGGCCGAAGACGGCGAGGCGATCCTGGGGTTCCGCGCCGAGGATGCGCAGGTGCTGTCCGGATACATGGGCTTCACCGGCTGCGAGATCAACGCGCCGCTCTATGCGCTGGAGCATCTTGGCGACGCGGTGATGGTGCTGGTGCCCGCCGGCGGCGCAACGGTCTCGGCGAAGGCCGAGCGCAGCTTCGAGGCCCGCCCCGGCGACCGCATCCGCATTGTCGTCCCGCCCGATGCATGCCATGTCTTCGACCCCGCCACCGGCGCACGCCGCGCTCCGCAAGCAGCTGCGCCCCGCTGGGGGATCTGATCCCGCGGACAGGGCGGACCATGCCGGAAGACGCCACGCAACCCGGACTCGTCGTCTTGACTTCACGTCGGGACATTCCGGGCGCCTGCCTCGCGGGCCGCGGCCTTGGCAGCGGCAGCACCCGGGAAATTACACCTCGTTGACGGACGCTATCCAAATTTTCGCGCATCTTGTCAAAATCGTAGCCTTTGTCGGCGAAGAAATATGCGGGCTCCGGCAGATCGTGTGGCATCACCAGGTCGGCCCCCTTCACATCGACCGTCTCGCGGCCGGTGATCTCGCTGCGCATCGGCACCCCGGCACCGTTCGCCCGGGGGTGGATCCTGTTCGAAAAGCCACCTCGTGAGCGGCCGAAACCTTCCTTCTGAGTCCCCCCTGAGCCGCTGCCTGTTGATGGGCGCGGATCACGGTGCTGTCGATCATCCGGACGCGGGCGGGAAGGAGGTCGCCGCCGTTGAGGAACAGCAGGATGTTTTCCCGCAGTTCAGCCTGGGTCCAGCGTCGGAACTGGCGGCAAACGGACCCTCACTTGCCGAATTCCTCTGGCCGATCCCGCCACGGAGCACCGGTCCGCGTTCGTGGTGGTGCTCGAACCAGCGGCGCATTCACGCTTCACTCCAGAATACACCATCAAGAACAAGACGATGACCAGCTGGGTTGCGCCCGTTCGGAGCGCGGATAGCGGTGATGAAATGCTCGAAGAGCCGCCAGTCGCCGTCTGACATCAGCTTGCGGGCCAAGATCACCTCCGTCGTAGCGGTGATCTTGAATCCCGAAAGCGACCGACGTGAAGCCCTTTTGTCAACACGGCCTAGCTGTTTGGTCCCGGGGTGTGGCGGGTCGGATCGGCTTTGAAGCGATCCGGCTCTGTTGTCCATTTTCCCCAGATGAACCCGAACGGTGAGAGGCCCCTCAGCGTCTTCAATCTCCGGGCGCAGTTGCAGGCGGCGACGAGCGCGACCAGGCGGCCCTCCAGTTCCGCCTGCGGGTCGCAGCGATGCCGTTTTGGCGGTCGTCTCCTTGATCCTGCGGTTCATCCGCTCGGCTTGGCCGCCCCTCGCGAACTGGTCCCCCGGACCAGCCGCCGCGCCCAGGGTGGTTGCGAGGCGGCTCCTTCCGGTGCGGGCGGGCCAAGGGGAAATGCCCCCCCTCCGACCGGCGGATGAAGCCGGGCTGGGCGAGTGCGTCCGGCATGGACCTCGGACCATGGCGGCCGCATGCCGAACGGCGCTCCCGGTCCGGCGGCGGCCAGAGTTCGAGCGCAAAGCGGTTTGTCCGGGGGGCAGATCGCCGCGTGAACGGAGCAGAAGCTTTCCGGCGTCTCGATGCGTTGCCCGGCAGGCGAATGCATGCATTCGCCGAGAGGGGGCATCAGCTTGGCGTTGGGCAGTGCGACCGCGATGCGGCGGCCCTGGCGGGTGGCCCTCGCCGCCGTCCCCGGACCGATGGCGGACAATGGCCCGTTCCTCGCCCGGCAGCGTGCCGACCGCCTCCGCCGAGGTGATCTCGCTGCGCTCGGACCGGGCCTGGATGTTCTCCAAGGCCTCCAGGGCGCGTGGCATTCCGAGCCTGATCAGGGCGCCGCGGCCAGGCGGCGGCGTCATGGACTTCGAGCGGCCGCCGCAGGCCCGGGACCGGGTCGACCCGGCGCAGGCCCTTCTCCTCGGGAACGGGATGCCGGGCCATCAGCGCGTTCGGGCATTCCTTCGGACCAATGGCAGTCACGCCCTCACGCCTCGGAGATGCGGAGCGCGCTGGCGTGATGCTGCACCTCCAGCATGCGTTTCCGCGCCGTGCCGTGGACCGAATGGAGCGTGCCGCCGACCGGGACCCTGCCTTCGCGGCCGCCCCGCCGCCCGATGGCGCGGAGCACGTCATGGGACATTGCGGGCAGCGGTTCCAGGGCTGGCGTCTTCTCGGCGAAGGCCCGGTCGGCGATCCGGCGCGTGGCGGCGCGAACCCGCGGCTTCGCCATCTCGGCCCGTCAGGCCCCGAACTGGGCATTGAGGTCGCCGAGGGTGCGGAAGCTCCGGGCGAGGAGTTCAAGCGCATGGCAAAGGGTCCGGGGGGACCGTTTGCAGCGCAGAACATCCTGACGGATGTCGCGGAAGGGCCGCGCGATCTTGCCCGCCGCCCATCGGGCTCGGACCAATGGCGCCTCAATTGGCAGTTCTTGGCGCGACAGGGACGGCAGGCGCGGGGGATGGTGCGGCTCGGCCATGAGGGAAAACCGATCGCGCTCCAATGCGCGCCTCCTGCACGATGTCCGTGAGGAACACCATGTGGCGGCCGTGGTTGGTGGGCTGGATCGGCTGATCGGAGGCCGGAGCTTGTCCTGCGGCGCGGCAGGGATGCCGCCAGCTCCCGGCCTGGAGGCAGACCCGTCGAGAGCTGCAGCGGGCCGGCATCGAGTTCGCGGGACCATGGGGCGCGGGCCTGTTCCGGCACCTCCGGAAAGCAGGTGTCGAGGGCCTCGAGGCCGCCGGGCCGCACCTGCATGACCACCGCCATGGCGACGTAGCGAATATCGCGCCGGCCCGGAAATCGGGGACTCAGTCACGGCTCCCCCAGTCCTTCGGTCAGCGGGGCGAGCCAGGCTGCGTAGGGTTTCCATCCCTCCGAGCTGCCTTGGTAGAGCGGCTGGCGCACTTGGGCGGAGGAAGTGGTGGTGACCGTCCGCCCGGTCTCGTGGAAGTGCAGGCAGCCCTCGTGCCAGGGCAGGCCGAGATGCGCGAGCAGCCGCTCGGTCTCGCCGCGCTGGTCGGCGCAAAGCCGTTCGTAGTGCAGGTGGTGGATGCGTCCGGGATGGAGCCGGTCCCAATCCGCCATAAGCCCGCGGTAGAGCCGGTGGTATCCGGCCAGGTCGCGCAGGTCATGGCCGAATCCGGTGCCCCGGCCGCCCAGCGGAAAGAGGTTGCGGAAATTGGACCAGCAGGTCGCCACCGGGTCGCGCTGCAGGTGGATCACGCGGGCCTCGGGGAAGGCGGCGAAGATCCAGGGGATGTAGAGGAAGTTGCTCGGCATCTTGTCGACCAAGACCTCTGCGTCGGGGGTGGAGGCTGCGAGCGCGCCGAGATAGGCCGCGCGGACCCGCAGCAGCCGGGCGGCGTCCGGCGGGCCGTCCGGCAGGCCGTCCATGTGGATTGCGGCCGCCAAGCTTGCCGCCGGACAGGGCAGGGTGCCGCCCGGCAGCTCCGCCATGCGCCCGACCGGCCAGCTTGCGGCCGGGGAATTGCCGTTGCTGCCCTGCCGCTCATAGGTGCGCGGCCAGCGCTCCGGCATGGAAGGGCCGCGCCTCGCCATAGAGCAGCAGGTCGGTGATCCGAAGCCGGTCCATCGCGGCGGCCGCGTCTCCGGCCTCCTTCATGGCGAGGTATCCCGGCCCGCGCCACTCGGCTTCGTCCCCGGCATTGACCCCGCCGCGCCAGACCTCTGCGCCGTCGCGGCGCAGCGCAGCGGCCAGTTCGGCGAAGAACGGGCCGTGCGGGCCTTGCAGCATCAGGAACCGGCGGTCGCAGGAACGCATGCGGATTTGGTGCGGCATCCGCGCCTGCCGATCAAGCGGAATCCGCCCGGCTTGAACACCGGGGGGAGCGGAGCTAGTCAGGACGGGGCAGCTTGACAGGAGACGCCATGTTCACGGGCATCATCACCGATATCGGCCGGGTCGAGGAGGTTGCGCAAAGGGGCGATCTCGCGGTCCGCATCGCCTCTTCCTACGATCCCTCGGGCATCGAGATCGGCGCGTCGATCGCCTGCGACGGGATCTGCCTGACGGTGACCGACCGCGGCCCGCTCGGCGGCGGCGCCTGGTTCGAGGTCGATGTCTCCGCCGAGACCGTGTCGCGCAGCTCGCTGGCGCGCAAGCTCTGGCAGAAGGGCAGCCGGATCAATCTCGAACGCGCGCTCAAGGTCGGCGACGAGCTCGGCGGCCATATCGTCTCGGGCCATGTCGACGGCGTCGCCGAGGTCGTCGCGCTGGCGGCGGAGGGCGACAGCACCCGCGTCACCTTCCGCGCCCCCGAGAGCCTCGCGCGGTTCATCGCCTCCAAGGGCTCGGTCGCGCTGAATGGCACCTCGCTGACGGTGAACGAGGTCGAGGGCTGCGAATTCGGCGTCAATGTCATCCCGCATACCAAGGCGCACACGACCTGGGGCGGCATCCGCGCGGGCGATGCGGTCAATCTCGAGATCGACACGCTCGCCCGCTACGTGGCGCGGCTGCAGGACTGGGGCTGACAGCCCCGCCCCGGCCCCGAGCCGGGGCCTCACGGGGCCATCAGCACCGATTTCGACGGATAGTCCGAGGCCCAGCCCGCGGGCAGCGGCGCGATGAACACGTTCTCGGTCCGCGTCCGCGTGATCCGCCAGCCTTCGGGCTCCCGGCGGAAGGCGTTGTTCAGCCGCGACGAGCGAAGGAGCGCCTTGCCGTCCGAGAACAGCCAGGGCTGCATGTGCACCCATTGCCCCTCGGCGGTCCGGCCATCCGCGGCGACATGGATCTGTTCCGAGGTCAGGTAATGGCAGTTCAGGATCAGCTCCGGATCCTTTCCTGCCCAGAACCTCGCGAAATGCGCGCGGATCGCGTCCCGGCCCTCGGCGCGGCCGAACTGGCCGTCGTAATGCTCGCCGACGCCTTCCCAGACCGCATCCGGCGTGTAGAGCGCCACGATCCTCTCGATCCGCTCCGCGTCGTCCGCCACGCCGAATTCCGGCAGCGGCGTGTCGCAGAGGAACATGTAGCGCGCCTGCAGGCGGCGGATCTCGGCCTCGGCCTCCAGTTGCGCGATTCTGCGCTCCAGCGCGGCAAGGGCGCCGGTTGCGGCCGGCTGGGCGGGGTCTGCGGTTTGCATCGTGTCGGTTTCCCGGGCAATTGCGTGAATTTTCATCTTCCACCTGAGGGAACCCGGCCCTGCCATGCAAGGTAATATTTTTAAAATCACGTGAATTGTATAGTTTCGGCGGGCGGATTGCCTGACTTGCAACGATCCCGGGCCGGTCTGGCGCGGGAACGGGCAGGGCAAGGACAACCAGATGCGGGGGCGCCGGAGCAAGCTGGCAGCGCCCTCAAGGCGTCTTTTAAGTATAAGATAACAAAAGAAAAAAATTAAAATTCGGCGGCGATTTCCTTTGACAGGAATCCTAATGCGGTAATATTCACGTAAATATCGGATGGCGGAAGGAGACCCTATGGACGGCCAGAGGACAGAGGATCACGGCGCGCTGGTCGCGCGGCTTGCCCTCGGCGGCGACGGTCTGTCCGTCGCGGTCAAGGACTGCCTCGACATTGCCGGGCATGTGACCGCCTGCGGCTCAGCCGTGCTCCGCGATGCCGCCCCGGCCGCCGGAAATGCCGCCGTGGTCGACAGCCTGCTTGCTGCGGGCTGCCGGATCATCGGCAAGGCGGCGATGCACGAGCTCGCCTTCGGCATGACCGGGGTCAATGCCGCCTTCGGAACGCCGGTCAATCCGCGCTGGCCCGACCGCATTCCCGGCGGCTCCTCCTCGGGCTCGGCCGTGGCCGTGGCGGCCGGGCTCTGCGACTTTGCCGTCGGCACCGATACCGGCGGCTCGGTCCGCCAGCCCGCCATCTGCTGCGGCGTCTGGGGCATCAAGCCGACCTTCGGGCGGATCAGCCGCGAGGGCGCCACGCCCGCGGCAAGCACGCTCGACTGCATCGGCGCCTTCGCCCGCGACGGCGGCATGCTGACCCGCGCCATGGAAGCGATGGACCCGAGCTTCGTTCCGGCGATGCTGGAGGCGGAACCGGTGTTCCTGCAGGTCGGCAGCGATCTTCCCGGCATTGCGCAAGCGGATCTGCCTGGGCTCGACGCCGCCTTCGCGGCAGGCATGACGCTGATAGCCACCGAGACCGAAACTGCTTTCGGGCATCTCCTCGACAAAGATGCGCCGATCGGCCCCGACATTGCCGCGCGGCTGGCCGCGGCCCGCGACATCCCGGCGGAGAAAGTGGCGGAGGCCGAGCGCATCCGCGCAAGCTTCACCGCCGAGGTGGATGCCGTGCTGGAGCGCTGCGACGCCATCGTCACCCCGGCGCTCGACGGCATTCCCCCGACGCTGGCCGAGGCGCGCGACCCGAAGACGGTGCTTGGCCTGACGCGGTACCAGCGGCCTTTCAACCTTTCCGGCCACCCGGCCATCGTGATCCCGCATCCCACCCCCGAAGGCCTGCCCGCGGGGCTCCAGATCATCGGGCGCAAGGGCGACGACGCCCGCCTCTGCGCCATCGCCATCCGGCTCGCCCAGAGCCTCCAGACCCAGACGGAGACAGCATGACAGCCCAAGCGACCCTGGCAGGGTCCCGGCCGGTCGCCGACCGTGCCGCCATCCTGGCCCGCATCCGCGCCCGCCGTGCGGAATTCACCGCGCTTCATCATGTCCCGTGCGACGCGGTGGCGGATCTGAAAGCCCTGGGCGCCTACCGCGCCTTCGTGCCAGAGCGCTTCGGCGGCGATGCACTCACCCCGGCCGAATTCTGCGCCTTGATTGAGGAGATCTCCGCCGCTGATGCCTCCACCGGCTGGGTGGCCAGCTTCGGCGTCTCGGCGCTCTATCTCGGCGCGCTGCCCGCAGAGACCTATGCCGCGATCTACGGGCAGGACCCCGACACGGTCTTTGCCGGCGCGATGTTCCCGCCGCAGGCGGCGCGGGAGACCGCCGGGGGCTATGTCGTCAATGGCCGCTGGCCCTGGTGCTCGGGCGTCATGGGCGCGGACCTCGTGGGCGTCGGCATCAAGCTCGACAGTGAGGCCACGCCGCTGCCCCGCGTCGCCGTCATGCCGAAATCCGCCGTGACGGTGGACGAGACCTGGGACTCCATCGGCCTCTCTGCCACTGGCAGCCATGACGTGGTGGTCGAGGATGTCACCGTCGCACCGGAGCTGACCTTCGTGCGCGGCTCGACCCCGTCCTTCGACGATCCGGTCTTCCGCTATCCGGCCATGGCGATTGCGTCGCAGGTTCTGGCCGTGGTCGCGCTCGGCGCGGCGCGGGAGGCGCTCGACTGGGTGCAGGAGAATTCCCTGTCCCGTGCCTCGATCACGGGTGCAGCCGCCCCCGGCGCGCGCCCCTATGTCCAGAGCGAATTCGCGAAGGCGAAAGGCCTGCTGGCCGGTGCCCGCGCCGCCTTCTTCGACACGATCGAGGAGGGCTGGCAACAGGTGCTCGCCGATGGAGAGACAGACCGCGACACCCATATCCGCCTGCGCATGGCCGCCACCATGGCCGCCCGCGACGGCGCCGAGGCCGCGCGCCGTGCCTTCGTGCTGGGCGGCTCCGGCGCGATGCTGGCGGGCCACCCCTTGGGCCGCTGCATGACGGACGCCGCCTGCGTGGCGCAGCACGCCTTCCTGAACGAGGGAACCTGGACGCTTGCCGGCGCCGGGTTCTTCGACCAGCCCACCGCCCCCGGATACCCGTGAGGACCCCGACCATGACCGAGACCCCAGCCCTCCGCACGCTCTTGTGCTTCAACAACCACCCGGCCTTCTTCGAGCTGCCTTTCGACCGCATCGGCCCGGTCTGGAAGGCGACGCAGGAGCTGATGTATTCCATCGACCAGATGGAGGGCGTCACCATCGTCGGCACCTTCGACGACGACCAGACCTTCGTCGGCTCGTCGCGCGGCTTCCCCTACACCTGGTACATCCTCGCCGATTTCCCGAACCGCGAGGCGGTGCAGGCGGCGTGCAACCTCTTGCGCACCATCGTCGTGGGCGAGGAGAACCACCGGCTGTGGAAATACATGACCGTGGAGGCGCGGATGGGCCGCGCGCTCCAGATTCCCGAAAACATCTGAGACCGGAGGGCAGAGATGTCTCTCGACATGCCGAAATTCAGCGATCTCGACGCGCTCTACGACGAGGCTGAGGCCAAGGTCGCCACCTCGATGTACGAGGACCCGGCGCTTTTCGACGCCGAAATGGAGAAGATCTTCCACAAGACCTGGGTCTGGGTCGCGCATGAGAGCGAGTTCCCCGACAAGGGGTCCTTCAAGCTCTCCCATGTCGGCAAGGAGCCGGTGATCCTGGTGCGCGACCGCAAGGGCGCGATCCACTGCATGGTCAACCGCTGCCGTCACCGCGCGGCGACGGTCTGCGAGGTGAAGAAGGGCAAGACCTCGTCCTTCCAGTGCCCCTATCACGGCTGGGGCTACGGGCTCGACGGCTCGCTCCGGGCGCTGCCCTATCCGGAACAGTACGGCGACGATTTCGACAAGGCGCAGCACGGGCTGCTGAAGCTCCGCACCGACAGCTATGCCGGCATGGTCTTCGCCACGTTCAATGACGAGCTGGAGCCGCTTTCGGACTTCCTCGGCCCGGTGAAGAAGTGGATCGACCTGTTCATGAAGCAGGGCGGCGGCTTCCCGGTGAAGGTGCTGGGCGAGCACCAGTTCAAGGTGCCGATGAACTGGAAGGTGCAGCTGGAGAACACCACCGACGCCTACCATTTCCCGATCGTCCACAAGTCCTTCCTGCAGTCGCTGGATGGCGAGACCGAGCAGGTCTTCAGCTTCCTCGAGCATGGCCGCGGCTTCGTCGAGGATCTGGGCAACGGCCATTCGGTCATGGTGATGATGCCGGAACTCGTGGATCTCGACGAGAATCTCGACGCGCCGATCCCGGAACGCTTCTCCGAGCTGGCCGAGGAGCTGCGCGGTGAGGGCTATCCCGAGGATCAGGTCAAGAAGATCGTCCGTGCCGTCGGCGGGGCAGGTTTCAACCTGAACCTCTTCCCCAACGTGTCCTTCTCGCTCTCCTTCTTCCGCGTGCTGCGGCCCGTGACCGTGGAAGAGACCGAGATCCGCCATATCGCGCTCGGCATGGAGGGCGGCCCGGCCGCCGCGAACCGCATGAGGCTCAGGCTTCACGAGCATTTCCAGGGGCCGATGGGCTTCGGAAGCCCAGATGATGCCGAGGTCTGGGAACGCGTGCAGCGCGGCACCAAGGGCGGCGAGACGCTGCCGATCCTCGTCAACCGCGGCATGGTCGACGAGGCCGAGGGTGCCGACGGCCCGCGCGGCCATATCAGCGCCGAAACCGGCATGCGTGCCGCCTATGCCATGTGGAAGAGGATGATGTCGGCATGACCGAGATGACGAAGATCGAGACCGGCGCGACGCTGATGGAGGTCACCGCCTTCCTCTGGGCCGAGGCTGACCTGCTCGACCGCAAGGATTACGATCCGTGGCTGGCGCTGTGGGACGGGCAGGGCACCTATGTCATGCCGATCACCGAGCCGGGCGAGGCTCTCAAGTCCGCCTCGGGCTATGCCGAGGCGCTGAACCTCTGCTATGATGGCGCGAAGATGCGCAAGGACCGCGTCGCGCGCTTCCAGGCGGGGTTCTCCATCTCCTCCGCGCCGCCCGCCCAGACCGTCCGCACCGTGTCGCGCATCGTGATCGAGGCAGTCGAAGGCGAGCTGATCCATGTCCGCGCCGCCGAGACGGTGGTCGAGGACAAGTTCGGCCGCCAGAGGCTCTTCGCCGCGGACATGGGCTATGTGCTGGTCTCCACGGCGGACGGCTTGAAGATCCGCGACAAGGTCGTGCGCCTGCTGAACTCGGACGGGATGCTGACCTCGATCAGCTATCTTTTCTGATGGCGGCGCCCTTGCCCGATCAAATCCAGACCGCCGTCGTCACCGGCGGCGCCAAGGGCTTCGGCGCCGAGGCGGTCCGCGCGCTCCACCGCGCGGGCTTCCGCGTGGTGATCGCCGATATCGACCTGGAACCCGCCGCGGCGCTGGCCTCCGAACTCGACCTGGCCGGGGAAACCGCGGTGACGGCGACGCTGGATGTCGGCAAGCCGGAGGACTTCGCCACGGTGCTGGAAAAGTGCACCGAGCGCTGGGGTTCCGTCGAGGTGCTGGTGAACAATGCTGCCCGCACCAAGGCGCAGCCGATCCTGGAGATCGACCCGGCCGAGTTCAACGCCATCATGGCGGTGAATGCCGGCGGCGTCTTCGCGGGCTGCCAGACCTTCGGGCGGCATTTCCGCGATCGCGGCTATGGCCGGATCGTCAACATGGCCTCGCTTGCGGGCCAGAACGGCGGCGCGGCCACCGGGGCGCATTACGCGGCCTCGAAGGGCGCGATCCTGACCCTGACCAAGGTCTTCGCCCGCGACCTCGCCCAATACGGCGTGACCTGCAACGCCATCTCGCCCGGACCGATGGACACGCCCATGGTCCATGACATCGTGCCCGCCGACAAGATGCCGGCCATGCTCGCCAACATCCCCGTCGGCCAGCTTGGCGCCCCGTCCTTCGTGGCCTCCATGGTGGCGATGCTGGCCTCGCCCGAGGCGCGCTTCGTCACCGGCGCCTGCTGGGACGTGAACGGAGGCCTTTACCTCAGATGAGCTTCGACATGACCAACCCCATGACGCTGACGGTCGCCGAGAGGATCGAGGACCGCGGCAACATCATCCGCCTGCGCCTGACCGGCGAGGCGCTGCCGCCCGTGACGGCCGGCGCGCATCTCGACCTCTGCTTGCCGGAGCTGGACCTCTGGCGGCAGTATTCGCTGTGCTCCGATCCGGCTCAGGGCGGTTGCTACGAAATCGGCGTGCTGAAGGACCCGGCCTCGCGCGGCGGCTCCGAAGCCGTGCACCGTCTGGCCGTGCCGGGGGCGAGTTTCACGGTGGAAGGCCCGCGCAACCACTTCCCGCTGGAGGAAACGGCCGAGACCACGGTGCTCTTTGGCGGCGGCATCGGCATCACGCCGATGATCGCGATGGCGCATCGCTTGCACGCGCTGGGCCGGGATTTCACGCTGCACTATTGCACCCGCTCCGAAGGCGTCACCGCCTTCCTCGACCTGCTGCGGGACGCGCCCTTCGCGGATCGTGTCGCCTTCCATTTCGACGATGGCGCGGCGGCGCAGAAGCTCGACCTCGCCCGCGACCTGCCTGCACCCGGTGCGGCCACGCATCTCTATGTCTGCGGCCCGCAGGGATTCATGGACTGGGTGATCAATGCGGCCGAGGCGGCGGGCCATGCCACGGCGAATGTCCATCGCGAGTATTTCTCGGCCGATGTCGATGTCACCGGCGACACGTTCGAGGTCGAGGCGGCGGTTTCCGGCGTCACGGTCACGGTCGGTCCCGAGGACACGATCGCCAAGGCGCTGGCCAGGGCGGGCGTGAAGATCGAGGTGAAATGCGAGGAAGGCGTCTGCGGCACCTGCGTCACCGACGTGATCGAGGGCGGCATCGACCACCGCGACCAGTTCCTGACCGGGGAGGAACGCGAGGAGGGCGAGATGATCTGCGCCTGCTGCTCGCGCGCCTCCGGCCCGAAGCTGGTGCTCGACATATGACCGAAGTCGGCGCCTTCCGCGAGGGGATGAGCCGCCTCGGCGCGGCCGTCAACCTGATCACCACCGACGGGGCGGAAGGACGGCACGGCATTATCGCCTCCGCCGTCTGTTCGGTCACCGACACGCCGCCGACGCTCTTGGCCTGCATCAACACCGCCTCTCGGGTGCATGACCGGCTGATCGCCAACGGCGTGCTCTGCGTCAATGTGCTGGGGGCCGGGCACGAGGAGCTGTCGGGCATCTTCGCCCGCCATCGCGAGGGCGTCGACCGCTTCGCCCATGGCGACTGGATCACCATGGCCACCGGCGCGCCGGTGCTCTCTGACGCCAATGCCGCCTTCGACTGCCGGATCGTGTCGCGCCAAGTGCAGGGCACGCATTCGGTGCTGTTCTGCGAGGTCGAGGCGGTCCGGCTGCGCGATGCGCCCGACCATGGCCTCGTCTGGTTCGGGCGCGGCTATCACCGGCTCGCCCATCCGGCCTGAGCTCAGAGCTTCCTGAGATCCTCGAGAACGCCCGCCAGCAGGGCGTTCATCCGCTCGACCTCTTCGGCCGGCACCTTGCCGAAGCTCGCCTCGAAGACGAAGGTCGCTTCCTTGACCGCGAGCGCGCGCAGCCGGTTGCCCTCTTGCGTCAGGCAGACCTCGGTCACGCGCCCGTCGGTGGGGCGCACGCGGGTCGTCACCAGCCCGTCGGCGATCATCCGCTGCACCACCTTGGTGGTCGTGTTGAGCTTGACCGCCGAGAGTTCGGCAATTTCCGAAATCGACAGGTAGTCCTCTTCGTAGAGGCTCATCATCGCCCGCCAGCGCGGCACGTCGATGCCCAGCGGCTTGATGCGGCGTTCCAGCGCCCGCATGTAGGCCTCGTTCACCTGGCTGATCCAGAAGAACGGCCAGCGCCGCCGCTCGTGGTCGAGCCCGGCATCCCAGATCCTGCTTTTGCGATTGGCCACGCTTGGAATTCCCGCTTGTTTCCATGCGGTCCTAACCGATGGCGGCGGGTCGGGAAACGTGAAAATGGCGGCAATGCCGGGCCTGGCATCCCCGCGCAAGCCAGGGAAAGGGCAGCCGGGGCGGGCCCGGAAGCCGCGGCAACGGCGCCCCGGGGGGCGCCGTTGCCGCATTGCGGGATCAGAGCAGCGTGTCGGCCGCCAGGTCGAGCCCGATCAGCACCGGGTCGTGATCCGAGGTCCGCCAGGGGCCCGCATCATGCAGCTCGGTGCCGCCCGGCTCTTCCTCGAAGGCGCTTTCGCCGCTGTCGAGCACGTCGTCATTGTAGTCGAAGAGCGGCACCTCGTCGGCATTGATGTGCCAGTCGGTCGCCCCGGTGACGAAATCGAACATGTCGGCATTGGCCAGCGCGTAGTCGAGCGTGCCGAGCTGGCTGTCGAAGACGTAGCTATAGGCGTCCTCGCCGCCGAAGGCGCGGGCGAGATCGGCATAGCCGGTCTCTTCCAGCCAGGCGATCGGGTCTTCCATCGCATAGGCGTTGAGATCGCCCATCACCAGAACCCGCGCGTCGCCCGAGCCGGTCGGGTCGGTGGCGAGCCAGGCATCGACCGACTGCGCCGCCTGCAGGCGGATGGCGTTGTTCGCGCCCGCGCCGTCGCCGGCATCGGCATTGCCCTCGGCCGGGTTGACCGAGCCCTTCGACTTGAAGTGGTTCATCACCGCGGTGAAGCTCTCGCCGGTGGCCAGCTCGGTGAAGCTTGCCGCCAGAGAGGCCCGGTTGGTCGAGACGCCGTCGAAGACCGCGTTGCCGAAGTCCAGCGGGTTGGTGCTGTCGTTGAGGATCGCAGCCGACGAGCCTGCCGTCACCTCGACGGTGGCGGTGTTGTAGATGAAGGCGCCGGTGATGACGTCGGTGCTGTCGACCGTGCCCTGGCCCGGATCGACCCAGGTGTAGATTTCCGCGCCTGCGGCGTCGTTCAGCGCATCGGCCAGGTACTGGACGGCGAAGCGGCCGTCGCCGTTCTGGTCGCCGAACTCGTTCTCGATCTCGACGAGGCCGAAGACATCGGCATCCATCCCGAGCATCGCCGAAACCAGCTTCTCGGTCTGGGCGTCCAGCTCCGCCTGGCTCGAGGCGCCGCGCGGGCCGCCATTGACCGAGGAGGAGCCGTCATCGAGCGTGGTGAAGTAGTTCAGCACGTTGAAGCTGGCGACCTTCAGGCTGCCGCCGACATCTTCGGGGGCCTCCTCGCGCGGATTCGCCGCCTCGAAGGTGACCGGATCGGCTTCGGTCGGCCGCAGCCGCCAGGCATCGGTGCCGGAAGAGCCGGCATAGGTCCAGCTCAGCACCCCGGTCAGCCCGGTGACCGTGTCGCCGCCACGGAAGTAGTTGTCCACCGACAGGCCGCCATCGGGGAAGGGGATCACGTCCGCGTCGCCGGTATAGGCGTTCTGGAAGTTGTTGGTGTCGTCTAGGATGATCTGGCGGCTGCCCAGCTCGTCCAGCCAGGCGGCATAGCCCTCGGCGGAGGGGGCGCTGACCTGGGTGTAGGTATAGGGACGCCCGCCTTCGGTCAGCGTGATCTGGCCGTAGCGCGCCAGCTGGTAGTACTCGCTGACGTAAAGCGTGTCCTCGAAGGTGACGCGCATGCCCTCGTACTGTTCGTAGCTGGCTGCGTCGGCATAGGAGCCGCCGCCGGGCAGCGAGATCACCGCCGCCGCCGGCAGGACCGCGGTGCCGGGTTCCGGCGTGACGACCTCCATCGCGGTGACGCTGTCGATCTGGGTCTGGCCGAAATACTCGTCGACGGTGCCGGTGACGGTGACCCGGTCGCCTTCGGAGACATTGGCCATCTCGGTGCCTGCATCGCCGGCATAGACGAAGATGCCGTCCGAGGTCGCGTCGTCGCCGTCGGTCTCGCCATAGGCGGATTGCAGGTAGAAGCCGTTCAGCTCGCCCGCATCGTCATAGTCGCCGACCACGATGCCGGTGACGGTGACCTGCTGGCCGAGCATGGCGCTTTCGGCGCCCGTGCCCTGGACCTCGCCGATCGTGTAGGCCGGGATGTTGGCGTCCAGCTCGACGATGGCCAGCGTGCTGTTGGCCTCGCCCGCGACCAGCAGAACCGGCTTGCCCGAGGGGCTGTCGGCGGCGGGGACGAATTTCAGCCCTTCGGGCTCGTCGACCTCGGGCAGGTCGATGAAGCTGTCATAGACCGGGTTCGCCGGATCGGTGATGTCGAAGACCACGACGCTCTGGGCGCGCTCCAGCCCGACGAACAGGTAGGGCGTGCCGCCGATCTCGCCGAATTCGACATATTCGGGCTCGACGCCCTTGTTGTCGGAGCGGCCGTCGGGATAGCGCTCTTCGCCCTGTTCGGCGAGCACGATCCGCGCCAGCAGGTCGCCGCTGTCATAGAGCCGGGCGCCCTCGGCGTCGTAGATCGCGAAGGAGCGGGTGCCGAAGGCCGTGAGCTCCTCGATCAGCCCGTCGCCATCGGTGTCGCCGTCGATGGTCGAGGCCGTCAGGCGGCCGAGATTTTCATCCGCCAGGTCGGTTGCGGAATAGGCGTCCGGATCGATGGGGGCATCCTTGGCGCGGGCCTCGTCGGTGCCGCGGGTGTCGCCCTCGGAGGCACCGGCGAAATAGGTCCGGCCGCCGATCTCGAAGGCCGCCAGCCCGTCGGGCATGGCCAGGCCGGTGACCGCCGCGGTGGCGATCGCGGCGCCCGCGTCGCGGTCCGAGGTGTCGAGGCCGAAGCCCGGCTGGGAATGGTCGATTTCGCCTGCGGTGACGATGTTGTCGATGGTGAAGCCGGTGAAGGACACGATGTCGGGGATGATCGCGACGGCGTTGTTTTCCTGCAGCGAGATATAGGCGCTGTTGCCCGAGACGGTGATGAATTCCGGCTCGATATCGGCGGCGGCCGAGGGCGCCGAGGGATCGATCCGCACGCCCTTGGCGGCCAGCGCCTCGGCGGTGATCGAGGCGTCGGAGAAGTCGAAGCTGCGGATGTCGAAGCTGCCGTCGGGGCGTCCGCCGGCATCGCGGCCGATCGCGATGATCGAGACCGAACCGTCGGGGTTCGGCAGCACGCCCGGGGCGTTGTCGCCATCGGCGGACTGTCCCTCGTTGGCGACCAAGAGGAAGTTGCCGTCCTCTGAGAAGGTCACCATGTCCGGCAGCGGGCCGACCTCGATGGCGTGGTAGCTGCCGCCGACATAGGCGCGCAGGTAGACGGTGCCGTTGGCGGTGGCATCGGCATCCGGGACCGCGAAGGCGAATTCGGCGGCGTCGCCCTCGCCCCAGGTGGCGACCGAAGTGACGGCGCTGGAATTTGCGCCGAGCACGGTCGGGTCGAGCTGGTGGAAGGCGGCCGGGTTGGCGATGTCATCGGCATTGAAGAAGGTCAGCCCGTCGCCATTGGCGACGATCACCGCGTCATGGCCGTGCAGCTTGGCGACGATCTCGGCGCCGCCGTCGACCTCGGTGACCGAGGCGAGGCTGTGCACCAGGCCGTTCTTGGCGGCGGGGGCGGGATCGGCCGGGATTCCCGGGGCGCCGGTCTTCCCTTCGATGGCGATGTTGTCGATCATCATCGATTCCGCCTTCCAGTTGGCGTCATGCTCGACGATCAGCTGCACGCTGTCGGGCTGCACCACATCGGCGCTGAGCGTCACCCACTGGCCTTCGGCGATCACGTCGTCGACCAGCTGGCCGGTGCTGTCGACCAGGTACTGGTCGATCACGCTGTCGCCGTCGAGATCGAGCCCGATGGCGATGCGGTCGCGCGCCTCCCAGTCGGTCTCGTTGACGAAGACGTCGAGCGAGACGGTGACGAGGTTCGAGGCGATGTTCTCGATCCGCTCGAATTCCAGGACGAAGTTGCCGTCGGTGTCCTTGAACTGGTAGCCGTTCTCGCCGTCCGACATCGACCGCACGAAGCCGGTATTGGCGGTCACGCCGGTCGGCGAGCCGTCGGACATGCCGTCCTTCGACGGGCGGGTGGCCTCGAAGCGGGCGTCGAAGCCCAGCTCGCCGGTGGTCGCGATCGAGGAATGCTCGCTGTCGACGCGGCGGGCATTCGGGCGGTCCTCGTTGGCGAGGTCATGATCGGCATTCGGATCGCCGCCGTCGAAATAGAGGTTCGGGCGGGCGGTCTCGTTCTCGAAGCTCTGGGTGAAGCGGAACTCGGTCAGCGGCGCGGTGGCGACCGAGACGCTGTCGATATAGAGCGATTCCGACGAGCTGTCGCTGTCGAGCCAGACCATCAGCGTCGCTTCGTTGGCCTCGGCGGGGACGGTGGCCGACAGAGTCTGCCAGGCGCCCTCGATGCCCAGGTCGTCGATGTCCTGGCCGGTGGTGTCGAGCAGCATGACGTCCATCTCGCCGTCGCCATCGGTATCGACGCCGATGCGGATCAGGTCATCGGCCTCCCAGCCGGTTTCCTGCAGGAAGGCGTCGATCGAGACGGTGACCTCGCCCGCATTGGCGGTATCGACGGTCTCGAAGGCCAGCAGCATCGCGCCGTCGGCATCCTGCAGCTCGTAGCCCTGGCTGCCCGAGGTGAAGGCGCCGACCGTGCCCGCGTAATTCGCCACGCCGACATAGTCGCCATCGGTCAGGCCGACATCGCCGCGGGTGTTGATGTAGGAGGCCGAGAAGCCGAGCTGGCCGTTCAGCGCGAGGCCCGAGACCACCGAATTGACCGGCGCCTGGCCCTCGTTGTTGACGAGGTCATGATCCTGGGCGGCATCGCCGGCATCGGTATACATGCCGCCCGAGGTCGGCTCGCTGTCGAAATCCTGGACGTAGCGGAAGATCGAGGGCGCGTCCGAGCGGATCACGGCCGCGCCGTTGCCGGGCGAGCCGACAGCCGGTTCGTCGCCGGTGCCGCCGAGCTCCGCCGTGGCCACCGCGCCGTTGCTGCCCGCCTCCGAGAAGGCCTGCGCCGCGACGTCCCAGGACTTGCCGCTATCGGCATCGGCATCCGGATAGGCTTCGGAGGCGATCTGCTCCAGAGCGCCGTCTTCGCCCTCGAAGAGCACCACCGCATCGCCGCCCTGGCCGAGGCCCGCGCCGTCGGTCCAGCCGACCTGGATGGCCGAGAGGTCGATGACCTCGGCCCAGAGCGCGCGGAAGGCTTCGGCATCGGCCGCATTGCCGATCACCACCACGGCGCTTTCGCCGGGCAGGATCTGCGACAGGCCCTCGATCGGGTCGGCTGCGGCGGTGTCGGCGCTCTCGTCGTCATACCAGAGCTGCGGGTCGGTGCCCGAGGCCCAGGCGGTATTGCCGGTGTTGGTGATCTCGAACCAGTCCGCGGTCAGGTCGGCGCCATTCTGGCCCGGCCAGATTTCGGTAACCTGCAGGTCATGGTCCAGCGCTTCGGCGGTGCCGCTGAGCTCGATCCCGTCGAAGGCCACGTCCTCGTCCCCGGCATCGAGATTTTCCAGCGAGAAACGCAGGTCGAGCGTGCTGCCGGTGCCCGCGAGCATCGCGGCGAAGGCCGCAAACGTGTCCGACAGGGCAGGGCCGTCGCCGATTCCGTCGAAATCGGTGTCCTGCATCGGTTCGGTATTGGTGCCGGAGGCCACGAAGGCCAGCGCGGTCTGGAAGGCGCCGCCGTCGATGGAATATTCGACCGCGAAGCGGCTGTCGGCATCCCAGTCCTGGTTCTCGCCGTCATCGTCCTCGGCGACCATGACCGACAGCTCCAGCCCCGAATAGCCCGAGATGTCGATGCCGGTGATGGTCAGGCTCTGCGTGCCCGCCGCGCCTTCGCCGTCGAGATCCATGCCCGCGAAGAAGTAGCTGCCTTCGGCCCCGGCCAGCTGGTAGAAGCTGCCGATGTCCGACCCGTCGGTGCGCAGGAAGAAATCGCCCGTGCCGTCGGTGAATTCCGGCACCGAAGTGCTGTAGCGCGTGCCGCTGCCGTCGGTCTCGAAGCCTTCGGAATAGATCAGGGTCATGGAAAAGGCCTGCCTTCTTCGCTTGTCGTATCACTCGGGGCGAAGCGGGCCGTCCGGGCACGGCACGGGCGGCAGCGGTCCGGAGCGGACCGTGCCGGGCATGCCGTGCGGTGAAATGGGACCCCTCCGCCGATTTCACAGCACCGTTAGTAGGGCTGTGTGAAATCTTTGCGACAAGGAAAAATTTTACCTTTCGGAAAGGGCGTTGTTGAACAAATCAGCTGGCGACCGCAGTCCCCCTTTCCCCGGACACACCTATCCTGCGGCCACCGTCATCGGGATGCCGAGGGCCGTGAAACGGTTCAGGACCGCCACCCGGATCTGGACCTCGGCCACCTGGCGATCGAAGCCCCGTGACATCAGCCGCTGGCCGAGCTGCTTCACGCAGTTCATTCAATCGCCGGGGGAAAAGGTCCCCCGGACCTTTTTCCGGTCCGGCTCATATCTCCACTCTGCTCCGGCGGTGGTACCTGCTCCAGTTCCGCCACAGCGCTCGGCCCAGGTGCTTCGACGCCGACAGGATCTCGTTGCGCGCCCGGGCGCCTGCCGTCTCCGCCTTCCATGGCCGGGCATTTCGGCGGGGCGGAAGTGAGGAGGTTCAGCAAAAGGTCCGGGGGACGGTTCCGCACGGAAATGTGATCGCTTCCACTGGCTCACGCCACCTAACCCTAGCCCACATTTCTGCCGAATTAGTCATGGGATTACAGAGCTATAGAAGTTGCGCTAAACGTTCCAGCCTTCCATCCTCTAACGCAGGCCACCACCAGCCGACACTGCGAATTCGAGTCGTCTTGCCCCCAACGCGGCCCCAAGACCGGAGGACGGAAGCATGAGACTGACCGAGCGGACGCTTAAAGCCAAACTTCCCATGCCCCCAGAGCGTGCGGAGCTCTCGGACGACGAGGTGAAGGGGCTTACGGTCAGAGGCAACCGTCGGGAAGCCCGTTGGGTCGTGCGACGTGTCTTGCCCGGCGGCACTCGCAAGCGCGTAACCATTGGCACTTGGCCCGGCATGAGCGCTGCGGCGGCCCGGGAACAGGCGCGCGCCGCAATCGCCGGGTTGGCCAACGGCGCGCCGATCCCGGCGGTTCCGGCCCTAAGCGTCAGTGCGATGCTCGAAGAATGGGAGCAGGCCCATAGGCACCTTCGAACGACGCAGCAGAGGGCTTCAGGCGTACGATACGTCTTCAAACTGCTGTTAGAGAGGGACGTAAGGACGTTGGATACGCCGGACTACCTTCGGGTGGCCGATAGGCATCCTGCGCGTGGCAGCGCCAACCGAACTCTGCGAGACCTGCGAGCCATACTCCGCTGGGCGGCCACCAGAGACCTAGCGCCAGAAGGCGTGCTGCAGAACGTCAAGCTGCAACGCGGCGGCCAGCGAGACCATGTACCAACACTGGAAGAAATGAAACTGGCTTGGCAGGTATTGGCGGCCTTGTTGCACAAAGATGCTCCAGGATTCAGACGGCCGGCACAATCTGGGGATCGCCCCGAACCTGCTTGGGCGGAATTTCCGGGCATCGAAGCCCGGCCGGATTTGGCTGGCGGACATCAGCGTCGCCAATGGTTGCTCGAACCAGTGGCGCAACCTTGGCGACTGCCAACGGACGAGGGCTGGCTCTGTCGGGCCGCGGCGAAGGAGTTCGTCATCGTGTCGCCGTCGCCAGCGGCGCTCGGACCGATGGCCCATCCGCTGGCAACTCCGAGACCGAGGGCGAACGCGACCATGGAGATCGCCGGTCCCTCCCGGCGGTTGCATGCAATCGCCTGCCGGGCATCGGCTCGATGTCCGGGCGGCTCAAGAGCAGCCTCGCGGCAGACGCGATGTGCATGGCGCTGCAGAACCGGAAGCTGGCACCGGGGCTGATCTGCCGCTCCGACCGCGGAGTTCAAAGCGCCAGCGGCGATTGCCGACGGCTTCCCGATGCCTGGAAGGCGGCTGCCTCGATGAGCCGCAAGGGCGATTGCCTCGGGTGCAAGCTGGTCTGCGCGAGCGGATCGGAGGATCCGGGGGGATCCTCCGAAGGCGCAGACCGTGCCGATGGAGAGCGTCTTCGGATCGCTGGAGAACGGGCTGGTCTGCCGCACCAGGCTCCGGTCGCGCCGCGAAGCCAAGGCCGCGTTGTTCGAATGCATCGCCATCTTCAACAAGCGCCGCCGCCACTCCAACATCGGCGAGCGGCCCCCTGCGGCGGCGGGCAGGCGGTGCTGGTCACCGGGCCGGACGGGGCGAACACGCCGAAGATTGCCGACGTGATCCGCAGGCTCGCCGGGCGCGAGGCCGAAATTTTCGAGCGGCGCGTCTCGGCCGGGCTCTCGGTCGCCGATCTGGGGGCGGCCTTCGGGGCGGTGGGCGCGGGGACGCTCTTCCTCGACGAGGTGGCGGCCTTGCCCGCGGACACGCAATTTGCGCTCCTCGAGCGGCTGGATGCCGGGACCGAGGCGCTCCTGATCGCGGGGACCTACAAGGATCTGGGCGCCGAGCCCGGCTTCAACGCCGATCTGCGGCTGCAGCTCGACGCGGTGCGGGTCGACATTCCGGCGCTGAAGGACCGGGTGGAGGACATCCCCGACCTCTTTCTCTATTACGTCGCCGACATCGCCGAGCGGTCGCGCGTGCCGGTGCCGCCGGTGCCGGACGGCTATCTGGCCGATCTGATGGCGCGCGACTGGCCGGGCAATGCGCGGGCGCTGATGAACGAGGCGACGCAATTCGTTCTGGGGCTCGAAGGCCCGGAAGCGGGCGAGGGGCTGGGCCTGGCCGAGCACATGGCGCAGGTCGAGAAGACGCTTTTGGTGCGGGCGCTGCAGAGGAACGGCGGCGCCGCCAGCCGTGCCGCAGAGGAGCTGAAGCTGCCGCGCAAGACCTTCTACGACAAGCTCGCGCGCCACGGGCTGAAGCCCGAGGACTACCGCTAGCGGCGGCTGCAGGTATCTCCCGATACCTTTGCAACGCTGGCGCGAGTCCGCAAAGAGGGGCACGCGCCAGTCAGGTTTGGGAGGACCTCGCATGAAATTTCCGCTGATCACCGCCGCCGTTCTGGCCCTCGGTGCCACGCAAGCCGCCGCGGCCTGCGATCCGGGCGAGACCGTCATCAAGTTCAGCCATGTCGTGAATACCGACAAGCACCCGAAGGGCATCGCCGTGTCGATCCTGGCAGAGCGGGTGAACGAACGGCTCGACGGGCTGGCCTGCATGGAGGTCTATCCGAACTCGACGCTCTACAACGATGACCAGGTGCTGGAGGCGATGCTGCAGGGCGACGTCCAGATGGCCGCGCCCTCGCTGTCGAAATTCGAGAAATTCACCAAGCAGTTCCGCATTTTCGACCTGCCGTTCATGTTCAAGAACATGGAAGCGGTCGATGCCTTCCAGCAGTCGGAGGCGGGCCAGGAGATGCTGGCTGGCATGGAGCGCCGCGGCCTGACCGGGCTGGCCTTCTGGCATGGCGGGATGAAGCAGATCTCGGCCAGCAGGCCGCTCCTGTGGCCGGAGGACCTGAAGGGGCTGAAGATGCGCGTCCAGTCCGCCGCCGTCATGATCGCCGAGATGGAGGCGCTCGGCGCCAGCCCGCAGCCGATGGCCTTCTCCGAGGTCTACGGGGCGCTGCAGACCGGCGTGGTCGACGGCCAGCAGAACACCTGGGCGAACACCTACGGCCAGAAGTTCTTCGAGGTGCAGGACGGCATCACCGAGACCAACCACATCCTGCTCGACTACATGGTGGTGGTGCCGACCGACTGGTGGCAGGGGCTCGATCCGGAGGTGCGCGACGGCTTTGCCGCCGTGCTTGCCGAGGTCACGGCGGAGCGCAACGGCGAGTCCGGCAAGATCGAGGCCGAGGCGAAGCAGGCGATCATCGATGCCGGCGGCACCGTGCGCGAGCTGACGCCGGAGCAGCGCGCTGCCTGGGTCGCGGCGATGCAGCCGGTCTGGGCGCAGTTCGAGCCGGATGTCGGCGCCGATGCGATCGCGGCTTCACGGACGGAGCGACGGTGGCGCCGTCTTGATGATGGGTTGGGTAGCCCCTCCTGGTGGCACTTGTGCCACGGTGATCCGGCGCAGCCGCCCGGGCTTTGATGCGGCCAGCCGCCGGCACGGACATGCACCTGCCAGATGGCCGCCCGCATCAAAGCCAAGGACAGGTTGATGCTGGGTCATGAATGGGTTTGGAGTTGTCACGTTAACTCGCGCGCGTCGACACGAGTGGCTCGCAGATCGGTTCAGGCGATGTCGGCTGCCGATTTCCAAGCATCGAAGGCTTCCATCCGGTGGTAGCGGATGGCCAGCGCAGTCCGTCGGCGGACACGGAGTAACGCGCGAAAGTTGGTGATGCCCTGAGGGGCGGCATATCATGGCGGTGTTCAGACGCCGTCAATTCTCAGCAGAGAAAGGGATATGCCACATGTCCGAGACTACCATCAGCACGCTGCCCGATCCATCGGGGTTTTCGCCCGACCCGTTGACGGACCTGATCCGCGAGGGTGCGCGCAAGCTGATCGAGCAGGCGGTCGAGGCTGAACTGGCCACGCTTCTGGCCGCCTTGGCCGAGGACAGGCTCAAAGACGGCCGGGCCAGGCTGGTCCGGCACGGACATTTGCCGGAACGCGAGGTGATGACCGGGATCGGCCCGGTGCCTGTGAAGGTGCCGCGGGTGCGGGACCGCAAGCCTGGCGCGGACAAAATCACGTTCACGCCCAGCATTCTGCCGCGCTACCTGCGCAAGGCCAAATCGGTCGAGGAACTGCTGCCTTGGCTGTACCTGAAGGGCGTATCCACCGGCGATTTCGGCGAAGCGCTGGCCGCCCTGCTTGGGCCGGACGCCAGGGGCTTGTCCGCCAAGACCGTCACCCGCCTGAAGGCGGATTGGTGGTCCGAATGCGGGGCCTGGCAGAAACGTGAGCTTGGCCCCCGGCGGTTCCTCTACATTTGGGCCGACGGCGTTTACTTCAAGCCGCGGATGTCGGAGGAAGTGAGGAGGATCAGGAATTGATCCGGGGGATCAATTCCCCGACGAACAATGCGTTCTGGTCATCGTCGGCGCAGATGAATACGGCCGCAAGGAGCTGCTGGCCATGACGGACGGCTTCCGCGAAAGCACGCAAAGCTGGCGTGAAGTGCTGCTCGATCTCAAGCGGCGCGGTCTCACGCAGGACCCCAAGCTCGCGATCGGCGACGGTGCTCTCGGCTTCTGGACGGCCCTGCGCGAAGTCTTCCCAACGACGCAGGAGCAGCGCTGCTGGCTCCACAAAACAATGAAGGTGCTGAACGCGTTGCCGAAATCCGCGCAGGCCAGAGCCAAGGGACACCTGCACGACATATGGCAGGCCGAAACCCGGGCGGCCGCGACGGCCGCCTTCGGCTTCTTCGTCGAAGCCTACGGCGCGAAGTGGGACAAGGCGGTGGCCAAGCTGATCAAGGACCGGGATGGGCTGCTGGCTTTCTACGACTACCCGGCCGAACACTGGAAGCACATCCGGACGTCAAATCCGATCGAGAGCACGTTCGCCACCGTCCGGCACCGGACGAAACGCACCAAGGGCTGCCTGAGCCGGGAAACCGGGCTCGCCATGGCTTTCCGGCTGATGATGTCGGCGCAGGCGAAATGGCGAAAGCTCGACGGCCGAAACCGTCTGCCGGAGGTAATCAGCGGGGTTGAGTTCCGCGACGGTGTCCGCCAACTTGAAGAGGCCGCCTGATCAAGCGTCACCAACTTTCGCTCATATCTCGCGGACACGATCACGGAGAAGCTGTTGCGGATGGCGGAGTGGATAGAGACGAAACGTTGCAAGGCATCGGGAGATCGGTACCCCTGCATGGTGCGCTCCCGCTTCCGGAGTGGCAGATGGCTATTCTCGGCCCTGTTGTTCAGGCCCTTGTGCGATCAGTGGCCGAGGCCAGGCGCAACATCGCGCTTCGCCGCGGCGTAGGAGCGGAGCCTGTCGGTGACGATCCGCTTTGGGACGGCTCCAGTCCGTTTCAACAGGGCGACCAGAAGCCGTTTCGCGGCCGCCTTGTCCCGTCTCGCCTGGAGAATCTCGTCGAGCACCACGCCATGCTGATCGACGGCGCGCCAGAGCCAGAAGGATTTTCCGGCGGTTTTCACCGCGACTTCGTCCAAGTGCCAGACGTCCCCGGGAAGACCCTGCCGACGCCGCAGGTTCCGTGCGATTTGAGGCCCGAACTTGGCGGTTCAGCGCCGGATGGTCTCGTAGGATACGTCGATGCCGCGTTCCAGCAGCATCTCCTCCACCTCGCGCAGGCTCAGATTGAACCGACGTAAAGCCAGACCGCGTGGGCGACGATGGCGGGCGGGAAGCGGTGGCGCTTGTAGCTGATGACGGGCGATGTCTGCATCTGAGACGGGTATGTTCAAATCGTCCGTCCGGCAATCAGCGCGGGTTAACGTGACAACTCCCAAATCAGACCTCCGCTTGACAAGGCCGCAATCAGAGAACCAGCTCTGCGCTGCTCCGCCAGGCCGGGTTGGTGGAGGACTGCACCCGTGTTGCCACCTGGTCAGTTTGTTCGGAGCCGACGAAGCCGCCTGACCCGGACTGTCGGCCGGAAAGGTTGCCCGAATGCCGCCGCTGATGGTATTTCATATTCGTTCATTTGTATCAAATCGCGTTTGCAAAAATCAGGTTCAAAGGAACCCAGACCATGGCAATCACGCAAGACAGCGCCACCATCGATGGCGTCAACGGCCTTTCCCTCTTCGGCAACTATTTCGATTGGTATCCCGCCAATAACAGCCTCGTCATTTCCCCCTGGGGGCTCGACAATCCGGATGGGTTCTCGGCGGAAATCGGCCTTGAAGGCGAATGGTACCTTAACTCGCTGAGTTTCTTCCGCAACGAATTCGACCAGGAACTGCAGGTCACCATCGACGACGGAACGGATGGCGGCTGGATCGGCTTCCTCGAGCTCTACAATGTCGGCGGCGACATCGTACTCGACAGCATCGACGTGTCGTACCTGCATGGCGGCAACCGGCAGATCAAGCTGACGCTGGGCAGCGGCTATTACCACGCGATCAACATCTGGGATGACGAGGAAGCGCCGGACACCTATTCGGGACATTCCATCACCCTGACCGACGGAGACACCCATTCGATCAGCACCGGGGACAAGGATGACACCCTCACCGGGGCAAACGGCAACAATGCCGGCGGAGCTAGCGTCGTCATGCTCGGCGACGGCGACAACCGCGTCGATGGCAGGAATTCGAGCTTCGGCATTCTGGAAGCGGGCAATGGCGACGACACGGTGACGCTGAACGCCTGGAGCCGATCAGTCGATCTGGGCGACGGCGACAACCTTTTCACGCTCGGTGCAGGCGGCGAGATCGGAAGCAGCCTCCATGCAGGGGATGACGACGACACGCTGATCCTGGAGACCGAAGCGGAGATCCTCTCGGCAGTGCTCGATGACGGCAGGAACACCGTGACGCTGGGGGCGGATGCCCGCATCGAGCACCTCAGGCTCGGCGAAGACGGTGACACGGTGCGTCTCGGCGCGGGGGCCCGCATCGACCATCTGGAAAGCTTCGACGGCAATGACAGACTGACGCTGGACGGCGGTGCCCGGATCGACACTGCCGAGACGGGCGCGGGCAACGACACGGTCAGGGCCGGCGAAGGCGCGCGGATCGACTACCTTGCGCTCGGCGAAGGCAATGACAGGCTCGTCGTGGAAAACGGCGCGCGGCTGCGGCAGGTCACCGGCTGGGCCGAAGACGGAGGCGGGACGAACGGCAACCACACGGTCATCCTCCAGGGCGACGGCATCGACGGCAACGACACCGCCCGAATCGCCAGCCTCAACCTCGATGCCGGCAATGACAGTGTTACGCTGACCGGCGATGCACGCATCAACTGGATGTCGCTCTATACCGGCACGAACACGCTCGTGACCGGAAGCGGCTGGCTCGGCACCATCCAGGCCGAGGGCCGGAACACCTTCGACATCGGCACGGGCGGCGCGGGCTGGATCGACATCTACGGCGATCCCGGCGCGGGACGCAGCCAGACCATCGCCACCGAAGGCTGGATCGACCGGCTCGTGGTGTCCGAGGTCCACAGCGCGGCGGTGACGGTCGAGGATGGCGGCGGGATCGACTCGCTGCGCCTGAAAGGGCTGCGCGACCGGCTGACCGTCGAACGCGGCGGCCATGTCGGCGATGCGGATCTGGGCGGCGGCAACGATGCCGTGCTGGTCAAGGACGGCAGCGATGCCGAAATCCTGCGCACGCGAACCGGGGCCGACAGGATCGAACTGCGCGGCGATGCCGACGCGGATTGGATCGCGGCCGGGCTCGGCAACGATCTGGTCCGGCTGATAGGCCGGGGCGAGGTCGGAACCCTGGACACCAGCTCCGGCAACGACACGGTCGTCGTCAATCGGACAGAGGTCGGCGTCGCTTATCTGGGCGCCGGGGACGACCTGCTCAAAATGACCAACATGGGAGGCAGCAGCATTTTTCTCGGCGGAGAAGGGGTCGACACGGCTGACCTGTCCGCGCTGCGCTTCTCAGCCGATATCGACCTGGGGTCGCTCGGCTATGTCACCCAGTCGAACGGAGCGAGAGTCCGGATCAACGGGTTCGAGAACCTTGTGGGCACCGGCAATGCCGATACGCTGGCCGGCAATGCCGACGACAACCGGATCCTCGGCCGCAATGGCGCCGACCACGTCTCCGGGGGCGGCGGACATGACACGCTGGATGGCGGACTGGGCTGGGATACGCTGGATGGCGGCGCCGGGCGGGACGTTCTCCGTGGCTCCGCCGGGCGCGACGTGCTGATCGGAAGCACCGGTTTCGATTTCCTGGACGGCGGCATCCACAACGACCGGCTCGAAGGCGGGGGAAATGGCGACACGCTGGTCGGGGGCGACGGCAATGACACCCTGACCGGCGATGGCGGCTTCGACGAGTTCGTCTTCGATGCCGATGACGGCAGCGACATCCTCACCGATTTCACCTTGGGCTGGGACCGGATCGCCTTCGAGGGGGCGACCGGGCTGGGAGATATCGGCTTTGCAGCCGCGGGCGGCGGCAGCGATACCGAACTCAGCTTCGGCGCGACCTCCGTTCTGGTCGAAGGGGTTGCCGTCGCCGATCTTCAAGAGAGCGCGAATTTCGTCTTCTGACATCCGGAACGAAAGAGCCCAGCCGGACCGCAGGCTTGCCTTGCGACGCGGCACTCCGGCTGGACTGTGGATCGAACTAAACCGTGATCCTGCCTGACATATAGCTAAGAATCTGTTGCCAAATAAGAAATTAGTTCTTGTGAAGGGCCCCGACCGGCACGGATCGGGATCTGGCTCGAACCAATACACCGCCAAGCTCACCGCCTGAAAACGGCCTGAGCAGCCGTCGTTGGGAAACGGATGACAACCTGACTCAAAGCTCATTCGCGACACGACCCGGTCAAGCTCTCTGGCGGGAGCGGATCTGAAGCACTCCTGCCAAGATCACGAGCAGCACGACAATCGACAGCATCACCGTGGCCGCCGCGGCGAGGGCCGGATCGATCTTGTAGAGGCTTTCGGTCCATAGCTGCTTCGAGATCGTCGGACGGGCGCCACCGCTGATGAAAAGCGATACGGACAGCTCGTCGAAGGACTGGACGAAGGCGAAAAGCATTGCGGCGAGCATGCCGGAACGAAGGACGGGGAAGGTGACCATTCGGAAGGTGGCAAGCCGCCCCGCGCCCAGCGTGGCCGCTGCGAGATCCAGCCGGTGGTCGTAGCTGCGCAGGAGCGCCTGGACCGTCACGATAACATAGGGCAGGGCGAAGATCGTGTGCCCGATGACCAGTCCGGCCAGGGTATCGACCAGTCCCTGAGCTTGCCCCCGGATCGCGGACTGGGCCGGCTGCCGCCGCTTTCCGCCGGCACCTGGCACTGTTGGACAGCAAGCGGACAAGGGTACATGCTAGAACAGACCATGACGACCGACACGCCCCTCGAAGCGGATGGCGCTCATTCGCGGCGTCTGAACCTGATCACCGTGATCGCCTCCCTCGGCGGGCTGCTCTTCGGCTACGACACCGGTGTAATCAACGGCGCACTGGAGCCCATGAAGGCCGATCTGGGGATGAGCCCGGCCATCGAGGGCTTCACCGTCTCCATCCTGATCTTCGCCGCCGCCTTCGGCGCAGTTCTGGGCGGACGGCTGGCGGATCTCCACGGGCGGCGCCACAACATCATTCTGCTGTCGGTCCTTTTCATCGTCGGAACGCTGGGCTGCGTGCTGGCGCCCTCCTGGCAGGTGCTGGCGGCCTTCCGCGCGGTGCTGGGCCTGGCGGTCGGCGGCGCTTCGGCGATCGTGCCGATCTACCTGGCCGAGGTTTCCCCGCACGAGCGCCGCGGCAGCCTCGTCACCCGCAACGAGGTGATGATCGTCGGCGGCCAGTTCGCCGCCTTCGTCATCAATGCGGTGATCTATTCCTTCTGGGGAGCGAGCGAGCATGTCTGGCGCTTGATGCTGGCCGTCGCAGTGCTGCCCGCCGTTGCGCTGATGATCGGCATGCTCAGGATGCCGGAAAGCCCGCGCTGGCTTGCGATGCAGGACCGGGATGACGAAGCGCTCGCGGTCCTGCGCCAGGTGCGCAGCCCGGAACGCGCGGCGGAAGAGCTGCGCGAGGTCCGCGAGATGGCCGCCATCGATCGCGAGGAAACGGCAGGCATCCTTGCGGAGCTCGCCAAGCCCTGGGTCAAGCGGCTGATCTGGATCGGCATCGCGCTCGGCGTGTTCCAGCAGCTGACCGGCATCAACTCGATCATGTATTACGGCTCGCAGCTCTTGCAGGATGCAGGTTTCTCCGCCCGGGCGGCCGTGATGGCCAATACGCTCTACGGCCTGGCCAGCCTCGCGGGGATCCTCGGCGGCATCGCGCTGATCAACAAGCTCGACCGGCGAACCATGCTGATCGGCGGCTTCGCGGTCACGACGGTATTCCACCTGATGGTCGGGCTATCGGCGTTCCTGCTGCCGGATGTGGCCGCCAAGCCCTGGCTGATCCTGGGCTTCACCGTGGGGTTCGTCTTCGCCATGCAGGGCACGATCGGTCCGCTGGTCTGGCTGCTCCTGGCCGAGATCTTTCCGCTCAAGATCCGCAGCTTCGCGATGGGACTCTGCGTCTTCGCCCTGTGGATCGCGAACGCGACTGTCGCCTTCGCCTTCCCGCCGCTGGTCGCGGCGCTGGGGATCGGCGCCACCTTTTTCGTCTTCGCGGTGCTCGGATGCGCCGCCATGGCCGTTCTCGCCGTCATCGTGCCCGAGACGCGCGGCAAGACGCTGGAGGAATTCGAGCAGGAGATGCAGGCGCGGGTCGCCTGAACCGGACATGGCAGCGGCCTCCGGACAGAGGGCCGCGCGGAAGATCAGGACGGCCGGGACGCGAGAGCCCCGGCCTGTCCGGTTTCAGAGCCCGGTTGCGGCGCGTATCATGTCGAGCGTCCGCATCATGTCGAGCGTGGCGCCCAGCGGGCGGCAGGGCGTTTCGGTCCTGCCTGCGGCGATGCATCGGGCGACCTCGGCGGCTTCGTAGCAGAGCCCCTCGAAATGCCGCCCGACCGGCTCGTCGTAATCGAGCCAGAGGGTGCCGTCGGCCGAGATCACCTGGAACGGACCTGGCAGGTTGAACTCGGAGCCGAAGCGCACGGTGCCGTCGGTTCCGACGATCACGGCGTTGGTCGGCGTCAGCCCGTAGAGCGTCGTGGACATGGTGCCCTGGTTCCCCTTTTCGTCCGCCATGATGACCGACAGCTGGCCATGCACGCCGGAGGGGTCCATCTGCTTCAGCCCAACGGCCTGCGCGGGAACGCCCATGAGCTTGGAGATCAGCGAAACCGGATAGGTGCCCAGATCGTAGAGCGGTCCGCCCGCCAGGGAGGGGTCGAAGATGCGGTGGTCGCGTGTGAAGTACTCGCCGTACTCCGTGTGGACCGACTTGATCTCGCCGAGGCAGCCGGAGTCCAGGATCTGCTGAAGCACGTCGAATTTCGGCAGGAAGTAGGTCCAGAGCGCTTCGGCGAAGAACACGCCCTTCCTGCTGGCGATGCCGGCGAGCGCGGCCGCCTCGGCATGGTCGAGCGCCAGCGGCTTTTCGCAGAAGACGTGCTTGCCTGCCTCGAGGGCCAGCTTGCAATGCTCGAAATGGCAGTTGTGCGGCGTCGCCACGTAGATCACGTCCAGCGTCGGATCGGCCACCAGCGCGGCATAGCTGCCATGGGCGGAGGCGATGTCCTGCTCGGCAGCAAAGCGCGCGGCGCTGTCACCGGTGCGCGAGCCCACGGCGGCGATGTCCTGCCGCGTATGGGCGCGAACCGAGGCGATGAACTGCTTCGCGATCCAGCCGGTGCCGAGGATGCCCCAGCGGATGGACGGGGCCGCCATCGGGTCGGGAACGCGGCTTGCAGGCAGGGCAGCGGGGAAGTCGGGTGCGGTCATTCCGTCCATCAGATCGTTTCCAGGTTGCGGGTTGCAGGAGCCGTCGCGACGTCCTCCCAAGTGCGGGTCGCAAGGGAGCGTTCCATCGCGTCGATGATCCGGACATTCTCGAGCCCGAAGGCGAAGTCGGGGAAGCAGCCGCCGCCCATGATGCCGTGGATCAGGTCATGGACCTCGATCACCTTGACGTCGAAATAGCCCAGGCCGCCGCCGGCGAAGTCGAATCCGAAGAAGCCGCCGAACTGCTCGACCTGGCTGCCCGCCAGCAGGGTCTTGAAGCCGCGGTCGGGCTTGGGGTCGGTGAAGCGGGCGATCTTCAGTTCGTTGAAGCGCTCCCCGTCCATGACGATGGTGCCCCCGGTGCCCGAGACCTCCCAGTAGATGCCGAAGACCTTTCCGGCGGCTACGCGGCTGGCCTCGATCGTGCCGCCGGCGCCGGAGGCGAAACGCACCATGGTCTGGATCTGGTCCTCGTTCTCGACCTTGGCTCGCGGCGCATCCTGCCCGGCTTTCGCGCCGTAGCCCGAGCCGCCCTGCGGGACGGGGCGGGTGGGGAAGAAGGTCTGGGTCTGGGCGATGGTGCTCTCGACCGGCCCCATCAGGTACTGCGCGACCGAGATGACATGGCTGCCCAGATCGCCGAGCGCTCCGGAGCCGGCCTCGCGCCGGGTGCAGCGCCACGAGAACGGCAGCTCGGGATCGTTAAAGAACCCCTGGTCGAACCAGCCGCGGAACCGCATCGGCGTGCCGATCTCGCCCGCCTCGATCAGCTGCCTGGCCAGCATTGCGGCGGGCGTCTTGACGTTGTTGAAGGCGACCATGGTGCGCACGCCCCTGGCCCTGGCGGCGGCAGTCATTTCCTCGGCTTCGGCCGCGGTCACCGAAAGCGGCTTCTCGCAATAGACATGCTTGCCCGCGGCGATCGCGGCCATGGCCATCTCGTGGTGCAGGAGATTGGGCGAGGTGATGTCGACCACGTCGATTTCCGGGTCATTGACCAGATCGCGCCAGTTGCCGGTGGATTTCGCGAAGCCGAAGCGCGCCGCGGCTGCGGCGGCAAGCTCCGGCGTGGCATCCGCCAGCGTGTGCAGCACGGGCCGCGCGGCCAGGCCGGGATAGAGCATCGCGGCGCGGCGAAAGGCATCGGCATGGGCCTGGCCCATGAAGCCGGAGCCGATCAGGCCGATATTGAGCGTGCGGGTCATGCGGTGACCTCCTGGCTTGCGAATACGGAAAGGACATGGTCGAAGGCGCGGGAGACCGCCGGGGCAGGGGGCGCCTTGGCCGGGTCCTGCTCGGCCTCGACGACCATCCAGCCCCGGTAGCCGGAGGTCGCGGCAAAGCGGGCGAGCGGCGCGAAATCGACCATGCCGTCGCCGGGCACGGTGAACATGCCCGAGCGCACGGCGTCGTTGAAGCTGAGGTCGCCCTCGCGCATGGCCCGGAGCATATCGGGGCGCACGTCCTTCAGGTGGACATGCACGATCCGGCCGCCGAAGCGCGCGATCAGGTCCTCATAGCCGAAGCCCGCCGCGACAGCGTGGCCTGTGTCGAGCAGCAGACCGACCTCGGGGCCGCAGGCATCGAGGATGGCCGCGATCTCGTCGAAGGTCTCGGCCACCATCATCAGATGGTGGTGATAGGCCAGCGCCAGCCCGTATTCCGCCTGCAGGTGCCGCCCGAATTCGGTCAGCCGCGCGGCATAGGCGGCGATCTCTCCCTCGGGCATGATCCGGCGCGCGGACATCGGCGCATCCAGCGGCGATCCGGGCGCCATCATCGCGCATTCGCCATAGACCATCACCTCGGCGCCAAGCGCCTGCAGCAGCCGCGCATGATCCGCCACGGCGGCAATCTCGGCCGCGACGCTGCGCTCTGCCAGCGCGCCGGAATGCCAGCCGGAGGCCAGCGCCAGCCCCTTCTCCGCCAGCAGCGGCCCTAGAACGGCGGGATCGCGGGGGTACTTGCGGCCAAGCTCGGTGCCCTCGTAGCCTGCCGCCGCCATGTCCGAGAGGCAGGTGTCGAGCGGGATCTCCGCGCCGAGGTCCTCGAGCACGTCATTGGCCCAGCTCAGCGGGCTTGCGGCCAGCCGGACGCCCGGCGGAAGGACGGAAATGTCATGGATCATGGTCAGGGTCTCCAGTCAGGGGCGAAGTCGACGGGCAGGCCGGTCTCGAGCGAGCGGATCGCGGCCTCGACGAGGCGCTGCGCCTCCAGCCCGTCCGCCATCGTGGCAAGCGGCGGGGTTCCCTCGGCGATCAGCCGGGCGAAGGCGTCCATCTCGTCGGCATAGGCTTGGGCGAAGCGGGCGGGAAAATAGTTCATCGGCGGCTGCAGCGTCTCGCCGTCCGGCGCAGAGATGGCCAGCGGTGAGAGGCGCTGGTTGCCGACCGAAAGGACCTCGGCGGCGCAGAAGGCCTCCAGCCGCTGGTCATAGCCCATCGGGCCGCGGCGCGAGTTCATCAGCGTGGCGATCCGCCCCGAGACGGTGGTCAGCGCAATCATGCCGGTGTCGATGTCGCCGATCGCGCCGAGTTCCTCTGAGACGAGGCAGGACCCGGTGGCCCAGACCCGCGCGACCGGTTCCTCCAGAAGGTAGCGCGCCATGTCCATGTCGTGGATCGCGCTGTCGCGGAAGAACCCGCCCGAACTCCGCGCATAGCTTGCGGGCGGCGGCGACGGGTCGCGCGACTGCATCAGGACGGTCTCTAGCCGGCCGGAGGCGCCGCTGTCGATCCGCTGCTTCAGCGCGCGGAAGGGCGCGTCGTAGCGGCGCTGGAAGCCCAGCATCGAGGGCACGCCCGCGGCCTCGACCGCCGCGGCGACCTCCAGCACGGCGGCGAAATCGAGGCTGATCGGCTTGTCGGCGAAGACCGCCTTGCCCGCCTCGGCCGCGGCGCGGATCAGCTCCGCATGGCTGTCGGTGGAACTGGCCACGACGACGCCCGCGATGGCCGGGTCGGCGAAGATCTCCTCCGGCGTGGCCAGCGTGGCGCCGGTCATGGCGAGAAGCGCGTCCCGTGCCGGGCTGTCGATGGGATCTGCGATGAATTTCAGGTTCAGGCCGGGGTGCAGGGCGGCGTTCCGCGCATGGATCTGCCCCATGCGGCCCGCGCCGAAGACGGCGAGTTCGATCATTCCAGGTCTCTCCAGATATGGCTGCCGCGGCTCCTCTTCCGCAGCGGCTTGAGCAAGGGATAGCGCGGTGCTAGGCCTTCGGGGAACGGCAGGCTTGATGTGATTTGATCAAGGAAAATCCCATGGCACGGAAAGCTAGCGCAAGGGACGTGGCGCGCGAGGCGGGTGTCTCGACGGCGACGGTCGACCGGGTGCTGAACAGCCGCGGCGGGGTCGCGCAGGAGAAGGAGGCCCGCGTTCTGGAGGCCGCGCGGCGGCTGAAGCTCGACCGGATGCTCGACCAGCGGCCCGCGCGGACGATCCGCATTGCGGTGCTGCTGCAGCCGCCCGCCAACCCATTCCATGCCGAGCTGCAGGCCGGGTTCCAGGCGGCACGGCGCATGCATGCCGGGCTCAACATGGAGTTCCGCATCCACCACCTGGTCCCGACCGAACCGGCGAAAGTGGCCGCGCAGATTGACAGCCTCGGCGGCAGCCATGACGGGTTCGTGGTCTGCACGCTGCATGATCCGGCGATCGCCGCGGCGCTCGACCGGCAGATCGCGCGCGGACGGGCGGTGCTGACGATCGGGACCGACATCCTGACGGAGGGCGAGCGGATCTACGTGGGCTCCGACAACCTGCGCGCCGGACGGGTCGCGGGCGACCTAATGGGGCGGCTGATCGGACCGGCAGGCGGCGAGGTGCTGGTGATCGCGGGGCTCCTGAGCATGATCGGGCATGGCGAGCGCGAGCAGGGATTCCGCGCCGTGCTGGCGGAGCGGCATCCGGCCTGCAGCGTTGCGGCGGTCGTCGAGAGCCGCGAGGATAGCGGGCGGGCGGGAGAGCTGGTCTTCCGCGCGCTGAAGGACCGGCCCGGGCTCAGGGGCATCTACAATGCCTCGGCCGGCTCGCAGGAGGTGGCGGACGCGATCCGTGCGGCGGGACGGCAGCGGGAGGTGGTGGTGATCACCCACGAGCTGACCGAGGACCGGCGGCGGCTCCTGCGCGAAGGGCTGCTCGACGCGGTGATCGACCAGAATCCCGGGCTTGAGGTGCGGACCGCCGTCGAGGCGCTGGCGGCCCGCTTCGGGAGGCTGGCGAAGGGGCCGGAGACGACGCTGACCCCGGTGCAGATCCACATGGTCGAGACCTGTTGATCCCCCGGAAGGCAGGACGCCCCGCACAGGCGGGGCGGAGAGGGCCGTGTCCATGACGGCGGGGCGGGTCAGGCGGCGGCGGTCTCGATCAGCCCGACCGTGGCGGAAAGCGCCTTCAGCGTCTTCAGCCCGAGATTCTGGTAGCGGAACGGCTCGCGCACGGCGCTGTCCTGCTCAGCTTCGATGACGATCCAGCCGGAATAGCCCGCCCTCGCGGCCTCTGCCAGGACCGGCTCGAAATCGACCGCGCCCTCCGCGTCGCCCGGCACGGTGAAGGCGCCGCGGCGCACGCCCTCGAGGAAGCTCAGCCCCTCGTCGCGCACCATCTTCGCAATCGCCGGGCGGACGTTCTTGCAGTGGATATGGGTGACGCGGTCCATGTACTTTGCGGCCAGCGCGGCCGGGTCCGAGCCTCCGAACCAAGCATGGCCGGTATCGAGCAGGAGCCGGGTATGCGGCCCCGCCATCGCCATGAAGCGGTCGATATCGGCGCCGGACTCGATGATCGTGCCCATGTGGTGGTGATAGCCCATCGCCACGCCTTCCTCATGCGCGACGCGGCTCAGCTCCTCGTAGCCTGTCGAGAAGCGGTCCCAGTCGGCATCCGACATCACCGGGCGGTCGTTCACCGCGACGGCGTCGTTGCCATGGACAGTGTTCGAGCATTCGCAGGCATTGATGTGGCTGCCGCACGCCGCCTTGGTGAAGGCGATCCAGCCGCGCAGCCGCGCCACCTCGGTGGCGATGTCATTGGCAAGGATGTTCGTCGAGAACCAGCCGGCGGCAAATCTCAGCCCGTAGGCTTCGAGCGCCGCCTTCAGCGCGGGGCCGTCATCGGGCATCTTGTGGCCCTTTTCGATGCCTTCGAAGCCGATCTTGCGGCAGTCGGACAGGCAGTCCTCGAGGCTCAGGTGGTCGCCGATCGACCAGTCGTCGTCATTGGACCAGGCGATGGGGTTGGTGCCGAACAGGATCATGATGCTCACCGGGATCGGGGGTGGAAAGGGCCGGGTGCCGCGCAGGGAAGAGGGACGCGGCACCCGGGGAGCAGGGGCGCCAGAGGGATGGGGACGCCCCCGGGAGGTCAGGCCTCGGCCGTGGCGACGGCCTCGGTCACGTAGGCGATGCTGTCCTTCAGCGCGGCCTCGGGGGCGGGCAGCGACCAGTGATCCTCGGAGAAGGGCTCGAAGGAGAAGGGGCCGGTGTAGCCGAGGTCGATGAGGCGGCGGATCTGCGGGATGTTCTCCAGCCGGTCCTTGCCGTCGACGAGGATGCGGTGGGCGTCGAGCATGTCTTCGACTGCCACCTCCGGGTCCACGACGCCCGAGATGTGCACGAGCCCGGTCATTTCGGGAAAGAACTCCGTCTCGCCCGCGAGGTGGTGGTGGAAGGTGTCGTGCATGAGCTTGTAGACGTCCTCGCCGCCCGCCGCCTTGATGCAGGCGATGGCGGTGGCTTTCTTCCGCATCGAGGAAACAGGGAAGCCCAGCGGCTCCACCAGCCCGGTCAGGCCGCGCTCGCGCAGGATCGGGGCCAGCGCCTTCAGCGCATCGGTCGTGTCGGCCTCGGGGACCGGCGTGCCGTCATTGAGCGGGCAGAGCACCAGCGCCTTCGCCCCGCATGCGGCGGCGTAGTCGGCCATGGCCACCGCGCGCTCCGGCAGGTCGCCCGACCAGACATTGAACGGGTAGAGCGCGTTGATCGACAGGATCTCGACCCCGGCCGCCTCGGCCGCGCGGCGCACGTCGCCGGGCTGGTGCGTGTTCACCGTGTCGGGAATGTCGTTGCGGATCTCGACCTTGCAAGAGCCGAGCCGCTTGACCATGGCGAAGAACTCTTCGAGCGGAAGCCCGGGCGCGCAGATGTGGTTGATGGCGATATCCATGAGGAACCTCATGCGTAAAGGGCGGGGCGGGCGGGCAGATCGATCTTGACGATTCCGTCGGCTTCCTGCGCCTCGACGCAGGCGTCGGACGTGACCGCAGCGGCATAGCCGTCCCAGGCCGAGGGGCCGGAGGCGGTGCCGGCGAGCGCGGCGGCGATCCAGTCCTGCAGCTCGACATCGTAGGAGGCGACGAAGCGGTCCTTCCAGTCGGTCAGGATAGGGTTCTGCAGCGACGCATCCTTGCGCATGGTGATCGACATCGGCTCGGGCAGGTTCGCCAGCCCCTCCTCGCCGACGACCTGGCACTGGATGTCGTAGCCGTACTTGCAGTTCACGAAGACCTCGACATCGATGCGGATGCCCTTGGCGGTCTCCAGCAGGATGATCTGCGGGTCCTTCAGCGCGGCATGGCTGGCCGAGGTCGCGCGGGGAAAGATCACCTGCGCGGAGACATAATCGTCGTCGAGGAGCCAGCGGAACACGTCGATCTCGTGGATCAACGTGTCGTGGATCGCCATCGGCGTGACGTACTGTTCCGGAACGGAGGGGTTGCGATGGGCGGCATGGACCATCAGCGGCTGGCCGATCCGGCTGTCCACGACCTCCTTCAGCATCCGGTAGCCGACGTCGTAGCGGCGCATGAACCCGACCTGCACCAGCCGCGTCCCATGCGCGGTCTCGGCCTCGACGATGCGTCGGGCCCCCTCGGCGGTGGTGGCCAGCGGCTTCTCGCAGAAGCAGGGCTTGCCGGCGGCGATGGCTTCCAGGACATAGGCCTCGTGGGTAAAGCCGGGCGAGGTCACCAGCACGGCATCGACCTCCGGGGAGGCGATCAGTTCCTCGCCGGTGGCGAAGACGGTTGCAGAGGGGGCAAGGTCGGCTTGCACCGCGGCGGCGGCCTCCGCGCTATAGTCGTAGAGGCCGGTGACGGTGGCGCCGGCCAGCACCTGCGCCAGGCGGCGGGTGTGGTCGCGGCCGATCATGCCGGTGCCGATGACGCCGACGCGCAGCGTGCGGGTGGTTGCGGGGGCGGTGATGGTCTGGGCGATGGTCATGGGGATTGCCTCAGTTGAAATGCTTGCCGACATAGCGGCGGGTCTCGGAGAGCATGAAGCGGGCGCTGTCCTCGGCGCGGTCCTCCCAGGCGAAGACGCAGTTCGACAGCACGCCGTCGAACTTCATCTCCGCCAGCGTCGCGAAGAACGTGTCCCAGTCGATCTCGCCCTGGCCGTAATCCAGGTGCTGGTGCACCCGGACCTTGGATTCCGGCGGGTTGACGATGTAGCGCAGCTCCGACGACTTGTTGTGGTCATAGGTGTCCGCGAGGCGCACATGCTCCAGCAGCCCTTCGGTCGCCTTCAGGTTCGCCACCATGTCCGGCCCGTAAAAGAACGTGTGCGGCGCGATGAACGAGGCGCGGACCATCGGCGAGTTGATTGTCTTTATGATGTCGATGGCCGGGGCGATCTCCTCGACCCAGTCCTCGGGATGCGCCTCGAGCGACAGCTTGATGCCCTCGCGCTCGAGGAGCGGCACCAGTATGTCCATGGCGCGGAAGAACTGGCCCTCGCAGGTCTCGGGCCGGTGCAGCCCCGAGCGGTCGTTCAGCGAGCGGTTCGGCGAGCCGCCGCGGCCGAATTCCGAGACGAACATCGGGCATTCCAGCTCGACGGCGAGCTCGATGGCGCGCTTCCAGTTGCCGATCGCCATCTCCCATTCGTCCGGGTAGGGCGAGGCCCAGCGGTACATCGGCTGGATGGTGGCGAGACCGACATTGTTGTCCTTCAGCGCCTGCTTGAAGCTGCGGATCTTCTCCGGATAGAGCTTCGGCCGGGTCCACCAGCTGAAGAAATCCGGGCGGGGCGACATCTCGACATGGTCGTAGCCGAGCTCGGCGACCTTGCGCACCGTGTCCTCGAGGGACAGGTGGCGGATCATGTGCGGGTCAAGCGTGTGTTTCATCTTGGGTCCTTGCGGCCCGGGGGCCTGGCTGTCGTCGGGCAGAGCTCCGCCGGTCCCCCGGAAGGGGTGGCAGGGGATCTGCGGGGTCGGGAGGGGCGCCCCCGGGCGGGGCGCCGGCCGGGTCAGGCGGCGCTGGAATACTGCGCCTGGGTCTTCGCGCCGGTGATATAGGCGACGACCTCCTCGCCGGTGGTCTCGGCGACATTGAGGTTGGCGCAGACGCGCCCGCGCCGCCAGACCACGATCCGGTCGCAGAGCTCCATCACCTGGCGCATGTTGTGGCTGATCAGGATCAGCGGCTCGCCCTGCTCCTTCAGCGTGCGGATGATGTTCTCGACCTGCGCGGTCTCCTGCACGCCGAGCGCGGCGGTGGGTTCGTCCATGATGGTCAGCTTCGAATGGAAGGTCGCGGTGCGGGCGATCGCCACGCATTGCCGCTGGCCCCCGGACATGTACTGGATCGTGTTGTTGATGTTGGGGATCTTCACCCCGGTCTTCTCCAGCCCGCGCAGCGTCGCCTCGCGCATGCCCTTGTAGTCGAGGATCGAGAACGGCCCGAGATTGAACAGCACCTTCTCGCGGCCGAGAAACAGGTTGTCGGGCACGTCGAGGTGGTCGGCCAGGGCCAGGTTCTGGAACACGGTCTCGATCCCGGCCTCGCGCGCCTCCAAGGGCCCGCCGAAGTCGCGATAGGCGCCGTCGAACCAGATCTTGCCGGAGGTCTTCTGCTCCACCGCGGTGATCTGGCGGACGAAGGTCGATTTGCCCGCGCCGTTGTCGCCCATGATCGCGACATGCTCGCCCTTGCGGATCTCGAAGTCGCAATCGACCAGCGCGTGGACGCCGCCATAATGCTTGGTGAGCCCTTCGGTGCGCAGGATCACCTTGCCCGGATGGCCGTCGACATGGTTCACGTCCGCAGCCGAGATGTTGGTCTGGATATCGCTCATCTGTCCTCTCCTCACATCTTTTTCGCGACGCGGTTCTGGCGCCACTGGTCGAGGATCACGGCGCCGACGATGATCGTGCCCTTGACCATTTCCTGGTAGTAGGCGTCGAGCTTCAGGAAGGTGAACCCGGAGATGATCACCCCGAAGATCAGCGCGCCCAGCACCGTGCCCAGCACCGATCCGCGGCCGCCCTGCAGGGAAATCCCCCCGATCACTGCCATGGCGATGGCGTCGAGTTCGTACATCAGCCCCATGCCGGATTGCGCCGTCAGGTTTTTCGAGCTCAGCACCAGCGCGGCGATCCCGGTCAGGAGCCCGGCCATGGCATAGACCATCAGCTTGTGGCGGCGGACATTGATGCCGGACATGCGCGCCGCCGCCTCGTTCGAGCCGATCGCATAGGTGTGCTTGCCGTAGACGGTGTATTTCAGGATCAGGTGGAACAGGATGGCAAGGCCGACGAAGATCGCCACCGGCATCATGCCGCCGCCGATCGCGGCATAGCTCTCGGTCGGGAAGCTGACAGGCTGGCCTGCGGTCCACCACTGCGCCGCGCCACGGGCGGCGACCATCATGCCCAGCGTGGCGATGAAGGGCGGGATGCCGGTATAGGCGACGAAGGCGCCGTTCACGAGACCTGCGCAGAGGCCGACGGCCAGCGCGATCAGGACCGGCAGGATCACCGGCAGGTTGACCCAGCCGCTATCGAAGAACACCGCGCGGCTGTTCGGGATGCCGTTGATGTCGCCGACTTGGGCGAAGCTCATGGCGATCATCGCGGTCATGGCCACGACCGAGCCGGAGCTGAGGTCGATGCCCCCCGTCAGGATCACCTGGGTCACGCCCAGCGAGATGATCCCGATGATCGAGACCTGCAGGATGATGACCTGCAGCCGCTGGGTGTTGAAGAGCCCTTCCACCCCTTCGCGGGTGTTGAACAGGAAGCTCTCGCCATAAAGCATCCGGCCGAGGATCTCGAAGGCGGCAGTGATCAGGACCAGCGCGATGGCCACCCCGGCCTCCGGCGGCCAGTCCCGTTTCGAGGCGTCGAAAGTCAGACCGCCAATTCCGTGCGCGGTGTCGCTCATGTCCGTAGTTCCTCCACTGGGGTCCGGCGCCTCCGCGCGCCGGTCAGGACGGGCCGCACCGGCCCGCCCGCTGGGATTGCCGCTCAGTTCGCGGCGACGTAGTCGCGCATGTTTTCCGGGGTCACGAGCTCGAAAGGCACCCAGACGGTGCGGTCGACCTCCTCGCCGCGCGCAAGCTGCAGCGCAGTCTCGATTGCACCTTCGCCCTGTCCGGCGGCGTTCTGGAACACGGTGACGTCAAGCTCGCCCGCCGCCATGGCCAGAAGCGCGTCCTGGGTCGCGTCGACCCCGCCGATCACCACGTCCTCCATCGAGATGCCCGCCGCCTTGATCGCCTGGATCGCGCCGATCGCCATCTCGTCATTGTTGGATATCACCGCGTCGAAAGGCGTGCCCGAGGACAGCCAGTTGGTCATCAGGTCCTGCGCGGTGTCGCGCTGCCATTCGGCGGTCTGCTTGTCGATGATGTTCAGCGTGACCGCGCACTTGCCGCCGTCGATCACGTCATGGATGTCCTGCGTGCGCTGCACGGCCGCCTGGTTCGAGAGCATCCCCATCATGATGTAGATGTCGGCCTCGGTCTTTCCCGCCGCCGCCAGCTGGTCGCAGACCGCGATGGTCTCCAGCGTGCCGGAGTCGCGCTCATCCGAACCGACGAAGGCCTGGTTGTCGGGCAGCGTCTCGAGGTTCACCGGCATCCGGTTCACGAAGACCAGCGGCACGCCCGCGGCCTCCGCCTCGGCGGTCAGCGCCTGAGTGGCCGAGGTATCGACCGGGTTCACGATGATCGCATCGACGCCGGTGGCGATGAAGTTCTTCACCTGGTCGAGCTGGCGGGCGACGTCGTCGCGGCCATCCTCGATCTGGATCGAGATGTCGTCCGAGGCATCCGCCTTTGCCGACATGGCATTGCGCAGCACGGTCAGCCAGTTGTCGTCGAAGCGGGACATGCTGACGCCGATGGTCTCTGCTGCGGCAGCCGTGCCGAGCGTCGCCGCCAGGGCGGTGGTGATCAGGAAGGTCTTCATTTGGTCGTTGCTCCTCCGGGTCAGCGAACCGGACCGGCACGCCTGTCCCGGGCACCGGATGCAGGCATCCGGCGTCGGCGGGGCAGATCGGTCTGGAACGCGGCAGCGTCTCCTCTGCGCTGCTGTCCGGAAATTCCCCGAATCCGGCTGCGCGGTCAACATGCCCGCCGCGCGCTTTCCCCTCATCCGTGAAGGAAAATGAGGCTTCTTGATGGATTTTCCATCATGTCAGGGACTCGGGCGTGTAGATTTCCGGGGTGAAGAACTTCTGCCCTGGCGTGGCGGCCATGCCGTTCTCCTCGGTCGCCTGGGCCAGGGCCAGAAGCTCGGCGACGATCTGCCGGACGGGCGTGCCGAAGACGATGGAGACCACGCCCTTCTGCAGGCCGCGCTGCGATTCCGGGGTCAGTTCGTTGACGAGAAGCGCGTAGCTGCCGGGCCTGCGCGCCTCCTCGAAGGCGGCGATGGCGCCTTCCATGCCGCCCCCGGCGACATAGACCCCGACCAGGTCGTCATGGCGCGAGAGCAGGTCGCAGGTCGCCTCGTATGTCAGCTCGCGCGTCTCGAGATTGACCTGGGTTTCCAGCAGCTCGAAGCCGCCGCCAAGCTCGCGGAAGAAGCTGCGCATTCCGGTCTCGCGCATTTCGTGGCCGTGATAGCGGTAGGCACCGATGAAGACGCCCAGCTTGCCCGGCTTGGGCGCGATCTTCGAGATCAGCCAGCCCGCCGTCCGGCCAACCTTCAAGTTGTTGAGACCAAAGTAGCTTTCCCGCACGCCCTGCGCGAAGTCGGACAGCAGCGAATAGGTCGGGATCCCGGCCTCCTTCAGCTCCAGAACGGCCGCCGTGACCTCGTGATGGTCGATGCCGGTGGCGACGACGGCCTGCACCCGGCCCTTGAGGCTGCGCAAGATCTCGGCCAGTTCCTGCGGCCGCGTGGTCTGGGCGAAGCGGATGTCGAGCCGGATGTTGCGCGCGGCGACGGCCCGGGCCTGCTCCTCGAATTCCTGGCGGAAGGACTGGTAGAAGGCGTGGCGTTCCTTCTGCAGCACGATGCCGATCCTCAGTTCGGGCCGGTCGGCCATGATGCGGTGGCGGATCGCGGTGGCACCGTGATAGCCGACCTCCTCGGCCGCGGCATGCACCTTGCGTGCAGTCTCCTCGCGCACCTTGGCGCGGCCGCTGAGGACCCGGTCGACGGTGGCCACGCTGACCCCCGCCATCGCGGCGACATCGGTGATGGTCGGGCGCTTCATTCGGGACATCCGGGACAGGCAAGGGAATTCTGCATCGCCCATCTATGACGGATGACGTGATTTCTTTCAACGGGACGTGCGTTGCTTCCGCGTCAGCCCGGTCCAGAGCGGCAGCGCCACAATTTTTCCCTCGCGTAGCCGCAAGAGGAATGCCGGAAAGGCCTCCTTGCCGGAGGCAGGACATGGTTTCCGTGTGCGCCGCTTCATGGCGGCTCCTCCAGCGGCATAAGCCGGGCCTTATGCCTGGGGCATGCCAATTCTCGTTTGCCGAAGCAGGGCCTTCCGGCGGACCACCTTCCAATCACAAGGCGCCTGAGCGCCGCGACCGAGATCGCCAACGGGAGAGAATGATGACCAGATATACTGCCCTGTCCACCTTTGCCCTTGCCGCCCTGCTGGCGGTGCCCGCCCATGCCGCCGAGCGGCTCGTCCTGACCAGCGAGGCGGGCGACCGCGACTCCGTCCTCGGCCATGCCATGCAGGACTGGGCCAAGCAGATCGAGGAGGGCTCCGGCGGCCGCCTCAAGGTCGATGTCTTCTACCAGGGCGAGCTCGGCGGCCAGCAGGAGCTGTTCGACCAGCTCGTGCAGGGCAACATCCAGATGATGATCACCTGGCCGCAGACCTCCTACGACCAGCGCATCGGCGTGAACTACATCCCCTACATGGTGCTGGGCTGGGAGGACGCCATCGCCTCCTTCGGTCCCGAGGGCTGGATCCGCAAGGTGATCGGCCCGGTCTACGAGGATCTGGGCCTGAAGTATTTCGGCCCCTTCCCGGAAGGCTTCGGCGGCATCGCCACCAAGGGGCGCCACGCCACCACCGTCGAGGGCGCGCAGGGTATCCGCGTGCGCTCGCAGCCGATCTTCCCGCTGCCGCAGACCGTGCAGGCGATGGGCTTCCAGGCGGTGCCGATCGACTGGAACGAGGTCTATACCTCGATCCAGACCGGCGTCGTGGATGGCGACAGCTCGAACGTCATCTACTGGGACTACGAGTACTTCCGCGACCAGCTCGACTATTTCGTCCAGAGCTCGCACAACTTCTCGTCCTATTCGCTGCTGATGAACGAGGCCACATGGGACGGGCTCGCGCCCGAGGACCAGGCCGTCGTGGCAGAGGCCGCGCAGGCGGTGATGGACGCGCAATTCGCCAATGCCCGGGCCGAGGACGAGAAGTGGATCGCCAAGGCGCAGGAGGCCGGGATGGAGTACATCGTGCCGACCCCGGCCGAGAAGGCCGCCTGGGTGGAGAAGGTCCGCGCCGAGGTCTGGCCGCAGGCCGAAGAGGCGCTCGGGGCCGAGATCATGGACCAGGTCCGCGCCAACGCCTCCGTTCCCGCTGCCGAGTGATCCTGTCCGCCGCGGCCCGCAAGGGCCGCGGCACAGGGAGGACATGCCATGAACATCCTTTCACTTCTCGACCGGGCGCTGGCCTGGATCATCCAGCCCGTGCTGGTCGTGCTCGGGCTCGCCGTCGCCGTGCTGCTGGCCTGGGGCATCTTCAGCCGCGCCGTGCTCGGCACCCCGGTCTTCGGGCTGGAGGAGCTGATGCTGATCGGCGTCATGTGGTTCTACATGCTGGGCGCGGTGATGGCCTCGCGCGAGCGGTCGCACCTCAGCGCCGACTTCGTCCGTGTGATTACCCGCAACCCGCGCCTGCACCGCGCCGCCGACATCTTCTCCACCGCCGTGTCGCTCGGCGTGGCGGTGGCCTTCGTCACCTGGTCCTGGTCGCTCGTGTCCTTCGGGTTGGAGCGCGGCCAGACCACCCCGGTCTTCGGCATCCCGTGGTGGGTGTCGCAGGCGGCGCTGCTGGTCGCGGCGGTCCTGTTCGTCGCCTACCTGCTGCGCGACCTCGTGCAGGAGATCCGCGGCCGCGACGTCCATTCCGGCAACCCGGAAGCGGAGACCGTCTGATGGGCGCGCTTCTCGCAATCCTCGCTGTCATCGTCCTGATGATGGCCGGCGTCCCGGTGGTGTTCTCCTTCGCCGCCATGACGCTGATCCTGTCGGTGGTCTACGACATCGACATCTCCTCGCTGATGACGACCGGCTTCTGGGCGGTGAACTCGGTGATCCTGGTCGCGCTGCCGCTTTTCGTGATGACCGGCTACCTGATGCAGTCGGGCGGCATCGCCCGGCGGCTCGTCGAGTTCGTCGAGGCGGTCGTCGGACGGTCGAAGACCGGGATGGGCACCTCGATGGTGGTGGCCTGCGGCATCTTCGGGGCGATCTCGGGCACGGCCTCGGCGGCGGTGGCCTCGATCGGCTCGATCATGCTGGATCCGATGGAACGCCACGGCTATGCCCGCGGCTACACCTCGGCGCTCCTGGGCGTCTCGTCGCTCTTGGGCCTCCTGATCCCGCCCTCCATCACGATGATCCTCTATGCGGTCGTCACGCGGCAGTCGATCGCCGCATGCTTCCTCGCCACCGTCGGGCCGGGGATCCTGCTGATGATCGTGCTCTCGGTGCTGAACCGCATCCATGTCGTCCGCCACATGGGCGGCGACGACGCCAAAATCCCGGCGCGCCAACGCCTGTCGGAGAGCCTCTCCACCGGACGTGCGGCCATTCCCGCGCTGATGCTGCCGGTCATCATCCTCGGCGGCATCTATGGCGGCATCTTCACGCCGACCGAAGCCGCGGCCATCTCGGTCGTCTATGCCATCCCGGTCGGACTCTTCGTCTACCGCGAGCTGTCGCTGAAGGGCATCGCCCAGGCGGTGATCCAGGCCGGCACCACGACCGGCGTGATCATGATCATCCTGGTCTTCTCCTTCGTCGCCAGCCGCATCTTCACGCTGGAGCGCGTGCCGCAGGAACTGACCGACCTGCTGCTGGGCACCTTCGACAGTCCGCTGGTCATCCTGCTGATGGTCAACATCTTCCTGATCCTGCTGGGCATGATCATGGACGATGTCAGCGTGATCGCCATCATCAGCCCGCTGATGGTCCCGGTCATGGCCGAGATCGGCGTCGATGCCGTCCATTTCGCCGCCATCATCGGCACCTCGGTGGTGATCGGCGCGAACAGCCCGCCGATGGCGCCGATCCTCTTCATGGCCTGCCGGGTCGGCAAGGTCGGCATGTCCGAGGTGATGCGTCCCGCCCTCTACTTCATGGGCCTCGCCGCGCTGCCGGTGATGCTCGTCACCACCTACTGGCCGCCGCTCGCGCTGTTCCTGCCGCGGCTGATGGGCTTCCTGCAATGAGCCGTTCCCCCAGAACCGGAGACCCGCGCATGACGCACAGATTTGTCCTCGAGGGGATCTACACCCCCATCGTCACCCCCTACGGCACCGATCTCGAGCCCGATTTCGACCGGCTCGCCGACATCGTCGAGCATCTCGTCGCCTCCGGCGTCCATGGCGTCATCTCGGGCGGCTCGACCGGCGAGAACTACGCCCAGACCGTCGAAGAGCGGCTGGTGCTGGCCCGCTTCATCGGCGAGCGGCTGAACGGCCGACTGCCGCTGATCGTCGGCACCGGCGCGCTGCGCACGCCGGACTCGGTCGCCCTGGCCATCGGCGCGCGGGAGATGGGGGCCGATGCGCTGCTCCTCGGCACGCCGCCCTATTCGGTCCCGACCGAGCGCGAGAACGCGATGAACGCGCTCGCCATCGACCGCGCCGCCGACCTGCCGGTGATCCTCTACAACTACCCGGGCCGGATGGGCGTGGAGATGGGGACCGAGTTCCTCGACCTCGTCTGCCGCTCGCGCAACATCGTCGGCATCAAGGAAAGCTCCGGCGACATCAACCGCGTCCACCTCTTGGCCCGCGATTACCCGCATATCCAGATGTCCTGCGGGATGGATGACCAGGCGCTGGAATTCTTCGCCTGGGGCGCGCGCAGCTGGATTTGCGCAGGCTCGAACTTCCTGCCGGAGGAGCATGTCTTCCTCTACGAGACCTGCGCCGTGCACGGCGATTTCGCCAAAGGCCGCCGGATCATGTCGGCGATGATGCCGCTGATGCGCGTGCTCGAGCAGGGCGGCAAGTTCATCCAGGCCGTCAAGCACGGCACCGAATTCCTCGGCCATCCGACCGGCGCGATGCGCCCGCCGCTCCGGGGCTTCGACAAGGACGAGAAGCGCGAGCTGGAGCAGGTCATCCGGACGCTGAAGACCACGATTGCAGCCATCAAGGCGGAGAACTGATCCATGAGCGACCTGCTGACAAGGGAAGAATACGAAGCCATCGCCGCATCGCTGGTGCTGCCCTGCAACGCCTTCATCGGCGGCAGCTTCCGGCCCGCCGCCTCGGGCGCAACCTTCGCGACGGTGAACCCTGCCACCGGCGTAAAGCTGGCCGAGATCGCGGCCTGCGGGGCGGAAGATGTCGACCTGGCCGTCGCGAAGGCGCGCGAAGCCTTCGAGGACGGGCGCTGGTCGCGGCTGCATCCGGCCGAGCGCAAGGAGGCGATGCTGAAGCTCTGCCGCCTGATGGAGCGCGAGGCCCATGAGCTGGCGGTGATGGAGAGCCTCGATTCCGGCAAGACCATCTATGACTGCGCCACCGTGGACGTGCCCGAGACGATCCACGTGCTGAAATGGCATGCCGAGCTGATCGACAAGATCTACGACCAGGTCGCGCCTGCCTCCGACGACCATATCGCCATGGTGCTGCGCGAGCCGGTGGGCGTCGTCGGGCTGGTCCTGCCCTGGAACTTCCCGCTGCTGATGCTGGCTTGGAAGATCGGCCCGGCGCTGGCGGCCGGCTGTTCGGTCGTCGTGAAGCCCGCCGCCGAAACCACCCTGACCGCGCTGCGCGTCGCAGAACTGGCGCATCAGGCGGGCATCCCGGCAGGCGTTCTGAACGTCGTGACCGGCTCCGGCAGCGCCGTGGGCGAGCCGCTGGGCCGCCATGCGGATGTGGACATGGTCAGCTTCACCGGCTCGACCGCCACCGGCCGCCGCTTCCTGCACTATTCGGCCGACTCGAACCTCAAGGAAGTCGTGCTGGAGCTGGGCGGCAAGAACCCCTGCATCGTCATGGACGACGCCGAGCATCTCGACGAGGTCGCCCGCCATGTCGTCAACGGCGCCTTCTGGAACATGGGCGAGAACTGCTCCGCCGCCTCGCGCCTGATCGTCCATCGCGACATCCGCGACGCGCTGATGGAGCGGATCGAGGCCGAGGCGCGGCAGTGGAACATCGGCGCGCCGCTCGACCCGTCAGTCCGCATCGGCGCGCTGGTCTCGCAGGCGCATTTCGCCAAGGTCGCGGGCTATCTGGAACAGGTGGGCGAGGGCCGCGTGCTGATGGGCGGCAGGACTGTCGATGGCGCCTTCGTCGAGCCGACCATCGTCGAAGTGCCGGACAATGCCCATCCGCTGGCGCGCGAGGAGATCTTCGGCCCGGTCCTGACCGTGATCCCGGTCGCGAGCTTCGAGGAGGCGATCGCGGTGGCGAACGACACCGAGTACGGCCTGGCAGCGTCGATCTTCACCGCCAATGCCCGCCGCGCGATCCGCGGCGCGCGGATGCTGCGCGCGGGCACGGTGACCGTGAACAGCTTCGGCGAGGGCGACATCTCCACGCCCTTCGGCGGCTACAAGCAATCGGGCTTCGGCGGCCGCGACAACGGCATCCACGCCCATGACCAGTATACCCAGCTGAAGACCATCTGGCTGGACCTCTCGGACCCCTCCGGCTCGGCCATCGGCTGAACTTCTTCCCGGCGGCGGTTCCGTTCCCGGCCGCCGCCGGACCTGCCCCCTCTGCTCTCCATCCGGAAGGACCCCGCCCGTGACGACGCGCTTCTCTGCCAGACGTCTGCCGAAACTCGCCGGGCCTGCCGGCTGGAACGCGATCCTGCCCGCCCGGCCCGCCTTGCCGCCGCTCGACGCGGACCGGACTACCGACATCGTCGTGGTGGGCGGCGGCTTTGCCGGGCTCTCGGCGGTGCGGCGGCTCAAGCAGCTCGACCCGTCGCTTGACGTGGTCCTGCTGGAGGCGGGACAGATTGGCGAGGGCTCCGCCGGGCGAAATTCCGGCTTCATGATCGACCTGCCGCACGAGCTGACCTCGGACGACTATGCAGGCGGCGGCGATGACCGGGCGCAGATCGCGCTGAACCGGCAGGCGATCGGCTTTGCCCGCGAGGCCGTCGCGGAATACGGCATCGATCCGGCCCATTTCGAGGCCTCGGGCAAAGTGAACGGCGCCGCCTGCGCGGCTGCCGATGCACGGAACCGCAGCTATGCCGCCCATCTCGATTCCCTGGGCGAGCGCCACGAGATGCTGGACGCCGCGCAGATGCGCACGCTCACCGGCAGCCGCCACTACGTCTCGGGCCTCTGGACCCCCGGCACGGTGATGATCCAGCCTGCGGGCTATGTCCGCGGCCTCGCCGCCGGGCTGTCCGGCAAGGCGGCAATCCACGAGGGGAGCCCGGTGACCGGCTTTGCCCGCCAGGAAGGCGGCTGGCGCGTTGAGACGCCGAAGGGCTCGGTTTCCTGCCGCTCGGTGATCCTCGCCACCAATGGTCACCTCGAGAGCTTCGGGCTGATGCGCGGGCGGCTCATGCATGTTTTCCTTTTCGCGGCGATTACGGAGGAACTGGGGCCTGAGGCGCGGGCCGAGCTCCGCGGTGCCCCCCCCCCGGTCTCAGCGGCGTCCGGCTGCTGCGGGAGTTCCGCGCCATGGGCTATGACGGCGGCTACACGGCCGTCACCGATTTCCTGCGCACCGCCCGCCCATCGGCGCCGAAGCCGTTCGAGCGGCGGTTCGAGAATGAGAGCGCGGTCGGCGCAGCCGAGGCGATCGTCCAGTGGACGATCGTCAGCGCCGAATGCCGGGGCGGCAGGCGCAGGTGGATTTCGCCGAGTTCACGGCAGAATTCACCGACGAGCCCGGCGGCGTCCGGAAGGTCTGGCTGTTCAGCATGGTCCTCGGCCACAGCCGGTGGTTCTGGGGACGCTTCGTGGCCAGTCAGAACCAGCAATCCGTCCTGCGCTGCCATATCGGCGCCTTCGAGGCCATCGGCTGCGCGCCGGAGGAAATCCTCTATGACCGGATGAAAACGGCAGTGATCGGCGAAGAGTGAGCCATGTGGTCGCCATGGTTCGAGACCCATGGCGAACGCCGGGGTGGTCACCTACAACGCGTCGCTGGTCGCGCTGCTGAACCACTACGGCGCCATTCCCCGCGCCTGCCGCCCGTACCGCGCCAAAACAAAAGGGAGTTGAAGGGACCGTGGCGCCAGTGGCGCCGCGCAAGCCCGTACAACAAGCGGCCGTTCCGCTACATCCGGCAGGAATTCTTCCTGGCCCGCAGCTTCCGCAACCTCGACGACCTGAACGCGCAGTTCGATGCCTGGCGGGCCGAAGTGGCGAACCCGTGGCTCCACGCCACCACCCGGCGGATCGTCGAGCAGGCCTTCGCCGACGAGAAGCCCGCCCTGAAGCCGCTGCCCGCGATCCCCTATGATGCGGTGCTGAGTGAGCCAATTCGCGCCAATGGTCCGAGCGACATTGGCGAACGAGCGGCGGGTCATCCGCGAGGGCATGGTCTCGGTCGGCGGCAATCTCTACTCGGTGCCCGACACGGCGCGGAAACGCATGCCACCCGGTGCTCGAGGGCAAGGGCCTGCGCCGGGTCGATCCCGCCCATCGCAAGGCGCCGCCGCCGAGACCGCCCCAGCAGATGCCGGTCCAGGGCCTGCGCCGCCCGCTCGAGTTCCATGATGCCGTCGGCCGCCGCCTGGCCGCGGGCGGGCAGCCATGAGCGGACAGCTCGAGCGCATCCGCGGCGCCCTGATCGGTCTCCGGATGCCGCGCGCCCTGGAAGCGCTGGAACATGCCCTGTCCCGGCTCGAGCGCGGCGAGATCACCGCCGTCGAGGCGATCGACGCGCTGCTGGGCGAAGAGTACGCAACGCGCGAGGGCCGCCGCATCAAGGTCGCCCTGCGCACCGCCAAGCTGATGCCGATCAAGACGCTGGAAAGCTTCGACTTCTCGTTCCAGCCGTCGCTGGACCGGGAGCGCATCGCGGCGCTTGCCCAGCTCGACTTCGTCCGCCGCGCCGAGCATCGCCACCTCGCCATGGCCCAGCGTCTCGGCCATCAGCCGGCGGCTGGCCGGATCGAGCCGCGACAGGTCATAGCGCGCCTTGCCGCCGTCGATCGCCACCAGACCGGCGGCGTCGGCGATCCGGCCCAGCAGCTCGAGCGCGGCCGAGACATCGCCGTCCTCCGGCGCGTCGGGCACATGCATCGAATAGGACCGCATGTTCTGCGGCAGTTCCATGTAGGCCAGATCCGGGCCTTCGTCCGGCGAGGGCTGGGAACCGGGGCCGAAGCCGATCGGGGGAAGACGGAAGTTGGATACCATGGCTTGCCTCACGCTGCGGCTGGCTGGGACAGGATCGACTGGATGCGGCGGATGTAGTCATCCCAGTCGCGCACCTTGGCGATGCCCGAGACGAAGCGCCCGTCGCGCCAGAACAGGAGGCCCGGCGTCTTCAGAACTCCGGTCTCGTGGCGGATCGCGCTTTCCACCGCGTCCGAGGCGACGGCGCAGTCGAAGGCGCGCTGGAAGACCATGTGCAGCTCGGGCAGGATCACGGCGACATCGGCGGTCTCGAGGTTGCGCTTGGGGTCGCCCGGCACGAAGACGACATGCCAGCCCGGGGCCGAGACGAATTCCGTGACATCCTCGGGGGTTGCCAGGCGCGGCCAGCCGAATTCGGTGGTCAGGCGGTCGATCAGGGGGTGGCTCATGGCATCCTCACGCTGTCTTGCGGCCGGCATCGAGCGCGGCCTGGAGATGGGGCGGAAGCGACGGCGGGCGTGCCTCGAGATCGGCGAAGGCATCGCCCAGGCCGCCGCCCGCCATCAGGCTGCGCAGCCCGTCGAGCGCATCCGAGATCTTCAGCGCCTCGGCCTCGGAGATCACCTCGCGCGCGGCGCCGAGAAAGGTCAGCACCCAAGTGCCCGGCGCGACCCAGCCGGTCAGCGACAGGTCGATCAGCTCTTCGCGGGTTCCGTCGGTGGCGCGGGCGGCAATGCCGTCGCATTCGAGGATCTGCATCGGGACGCCCAGGCACATCGGCTCAGCCCTCCGCCGGAAAGAAACGGTCGTCGCCGGTGCGGCAGGCCTCGTCCTCGGAGGGGCGGCCGGCCTCGTAGGCGCCGCGCAGGATGGCGCGGTCGGCAAGCAGCGAGGCGTCGCCGGGGCCGGGTTCGGCCACGATCCCCTCGACCGCCAGCATTTCCAGCGCAATGCCGATCGCCGGATCGATCTGCGCCGCCACCGGGGCGCGCAGGCCCCCGCCGTAATCCTCGAGTTCCTCGGGCTGGCAGCCGATCAGGATCAGCCGGTCCGGGCAGTAGCCCATCAGCGTCGCGGTGGAGATCACCTCCTGGAAGCCGGTCTGGTGCAGGCTCATCTTCTTGGCGCCCATGAATTGCGGCACCTCGGCATCCTCGACGATCTTCAGCGTGCCGGGCGCGAGCCCGTAATCGACCGCATCGAAGACCACCAGAATGTCGGCCTCCTCGAGGAAGGGCAGCAGGTAGAGACCCTGCGTGCCGCCGTCGAGCACGGTGACATCGGGCCCGAAGCGCCAGCGCTCGCAGAGCCGCTCCACGCAGCGCACCCCGAAGCCCTCGTCTGCCCAGAGCACGTTGCCGATCCCGAGGATCAGGACCTTTGTCATGTGCGGAGCCCTCCCAAGCTGGCGGCAAAGCGGCAGGCCGCTTGCCATCTGGCACGTTCCGGAAAGCTACCGCCCGGGGAGGCGCAAGATAAGTTTCCACCTGCCCCTCTGCAGGAAAACTTAATGATCTGAAATATAAATAGTTTTTCTTAGAAACAGGTTCACATCCGGCCGGGTGAATGGAAAGCAACTTTCCGGTTTCTTCAAGAACTGGCCACACGGAAAGCAGAAAGGGGAGCGGCTTGACCGCTCCCCTTTCGATTCACTGCCCGCATGCCAATGCAGCTCTCACCCGCGGCGGTCATCCTTGAAGGTCCGCGTCCCCGAGATCATGGTCGAGACCATCGACTGGCGGGACATGATGTCCTCGCGGATCGCCGCTAGATATGGATGATCATGAAGATCACGATCGCCCACATGCCCAGGTGATGGACCGAGTGGATGATCTGGCTGTTGCCGCCGAGCGTCAGCACCCAGCCGAACAGATGGTGGAGCAGGCTGTCCTGCCCCAGCCCCTCGGAATAGAGCGCCAGCCCGGTGACGATCATGAAGCTGAGCCCCAGCGTCATGAAGAAGAACATCGCGGTCTGCGCCAGCGGGTTGTGGCCGACATATTTCTTCGGCTCCTTCTCGAGGAACAGGTACCAGCGCAGCTCGAACAGGATCTCCTTCCACCAATGCGCGTTCCAGACCGGCAGGACGAAGAGCTGCCTTGCATGGTGGTTGCCGACGAAGGCCCAGTAGATCCGGCCGAGGAAGCCCACGGTCAGGATCCAGCCGGCCGCGAAATGGGCGAAGCGGATATAGCCGAAGACGAACTGATGCGTGGCCTCGGCGATCTGCATCGAGGGCGGCGGCGAGCCGATGAACCAGCCGGTGAAGATCAGCACCATGATCGCCGCGGCGTTGATCCAGTGCCAGATCCGCACCGGCGCCTCGTAGACATAGACCGAGCTGTGCTTGCGCAGCAACTCGATGTCGGCGGCGGTGGCGTCCCCGGCCAGCATCGCGCCGGGCAGCGGATCATCCGCGGCCGTCGGGGCATGGTCGTCACGCATCGCGCCGCTCCCGCCGGCGGACGATCCGGCGCAGGACCTCCCCCGCGGCGGTGGGTGCCGTGCTTCCTGGCCAGCCATTCATTCATCGGGCTTTCGCGGCGCCACTGGCGCCACGGTCCCTCTTCATTCACCCGGGAACTTGATCCCGGTGCTGTCAACGAGGAGGGTGAGCGGGCCCGGGGCCCAGCGGGCAGAAAGCTGGACGGCAATCGATCGACAGGGTTTCGCGGCCCCGCTGGGGCCACGGTCCCGTCTCACTCTGACGACGGCTGAGCGTGGAGACGTCCGGCACCGGCCAGTCCAGACCCGCCATTTCCAGGATGCTGGAGACCATGCCGCCTCGCCGTCGCCCATCGGGCTCAAACCGGTGGCGCCGCGATGGGCAACTCACTCGGACCCATGGCGTTCCAATGGCTCGATCTGGCGGAGCGGCAGGCCGAACAGGACCTTCAGCATCAGGCAGAACTGGATCGCATTCGTCGGGCAGACCGTCCCCAGGACCGTCTGCTCATCCTCCTCATTCAGAGAACTCGGGCGGGCGCCCGGGCTTGCCTGCCTTCGGCGCGAGCCAGGCCATGTCCCTGTCCAGCAAGACGAGCAGAGACCCGCGCCGCTTCAGCGTGTTCGCCGTCGCCAGCGGCGCTCGGACCGGTGGCGCTTGCCGCTGGCAACTGCTCGAACCAATGGCGCATCAATGGCTCACTATGGGATTTCCAGTTCGTCGTACGGTAGCGGGCGGGTTCGGGCTTGCTCATGGCAAGCTCAGAACCCACCGGATTCACGCCATGAGGCCCGGAAGCCGACGGGTTCTGCAACAACGCCGCCCAAAACGCGACGCGCCTTCACGCTTCCGAAATCGTTCAGCGGAACTTTGAGGGCCGATTTGAGGGGGTGTTCGATCCTAGGCAATTCTTGGGCGAAGGAATTTCCTCAGAAATTTTCCTAGCAACTTCAGAACTTCATACGAGTAAATGGTAGCGGAGGAGGGACTTGAACCCCCGACACGCGGATTATGATTCCGCTGCTCTAACCAACTGAGCTACTCCGCCAAGGAGTGGGCGCCAGATATTGTGTAGCGGCGCAGGGGTCAAGCGGAAAAATTCGCGCCCTGCCGATTTTCCTGCCCCCGCCTGCCCCGGAGACCGGGCAAGCCTCCGCCGACGCTAAAATTTGATGAAACCTTAACCTTGCGCTATGCGTTAACCCATCCCGGGCGCGCGACCTGGGGAAACAACAGGAAGAACGATGTTCAAGAAAATCATGGTGCCGGTGGATCTGGCACATAAATCAAGCTTGTCGCGCAGCCTCGAGCTGGCCGCGCAGCTGGCACGCGAGAACGGGGCGACCGTATGGTATGTCGGTGTGACCTCCGACGCACCGGGCAAGCTCGGGCACACTCCTGCCGAATACGCGAAGAAGCTCGAGGCCTTCGCGGCCTCCGAGACCGAAACCCATGGCCACCAGGCGTCCAGCACCGCCGTGGTTGCCAATGACCCCGCCGCCGACCTGAGCGCGGTCCTCTTGAAGGCCGCACACGAGATCGAGGCGGATCTGATCGTCATGGCCACGCATGGCCCGGCCTTCACCGACCGCATCTGGCCCTCCCACGGCGAGCAGATGGCCCGGAAATTCCCCGGCTCCATCTTCCTCGTGCGCCAGGACCCCATCCACCCTGACGAAAGGACCGCAACTTGACCGATACGCCCCCCGATACCGGCATTCCCGAACCGGAAGGCGTCTCAGACGTCATCGAAACCGAATACGAAATCGGCCAGGACAACGTCGAAGGCTCGCTCGGGCCGATCGGCTTCGACATCCACAACCCGGTCTTTGCCGTCTCCGGCATGGCCATCGTCGCCTTCGTCTTCTATACGCTCGCCCTGCCCGAGCAGGCAGGCAGCCTCTTCTCGGCGATGTTCGACGCCGTCACCAAGGGCTTCGACTGGTTCTTCCTCGGGGCCGCGAACATCTTCGTGATCTTCTGCCTCCTGCTGATCGTCACCCCGATGGGCAGCATCCGCCTCGGCGGCTCGGAGGCCACGCCGGACTACACCTACATGGGCTGGTTCGCGATGCTCTTCGCGGCAGGCATGGGCATCGGCCTCGTCTTCTACGGCGTATCCGAACCGATGAGCCACTTCTCCTCCTCGATCGGCGGGATCTCCGTCGGCGAGAACGGCGTGCGCACCGACTGGGCACCGCTCGGCGGCGCCGAGGGCGACCAGGAGGCCGCGATCCGGCTCGGCATGGCCGCGACGATCTTCCACTGGGGCCTGCATCCCTGGGCGATCTACGCCATCGTGGCGCTGGCGCTGGCGCTGTTCTCCTACAACAAGGGCCTGCCGCTGACCGTGCGCTCGGCCTTCTATCCGATCCTCGGCGAGCGCGTCTGGGGCTGGCCGGGCCATGTGATCGACATCCTGGCCGTGTTCGCGACACTGTTCGGCCTCGCGACCTCGCTGGGCTTCGGCGCGACCCAGGCCAATGCCGGCCTGAACGAACTTTTCGGCATTCCGATCAGCGACACGACCGAGGTCGTGCTGATCACGGCAATCACCGCGGTCGCCCTGGTCTCGGTGCTGCGCGGCCTCGACGGCGGCGTGAAGGTGCTGTCGGAGATCAACATGGCGCTGGCGTTGCTGCTGCTGGTCTTCGTGCTGCTGACCGGCTCGACGGTCGCGGTGCTGACCGGCTTCTTCGACTATCTCTGGGCCTATGTCGAATACCTGCCCGCGCTCTCGAACCCTGTGGGCCGCGAGGACGTGAACTTCATGCAGGGCTGGACCTCGTTCTACTGGGCTTGGTGGATCTCCTGGTCGCCGTTCGTCGGCATGTTCATCGCCCGCGTCAGCCGCGGCCGCACCGTGCGCGAATTCATGATCTGCGTGCTGCTGATCCCGTCGCTGGTCTGCGTGCTGTGGATGTCGGTCTTCGGCGGCGTGGCCATCCACCAGGTCGTGCAGGACGGCTACACCGCCGCGCAGGAGGCCGACCTGCCGCTGAAGCTGTTCAAGATGCTCGACGAGCTGCCGCTGACCGGCATCACGTCGCTGGTGGGCATCGTGCTGGTGATCGTGTTCTTCGTCACCTCCTCGGACTCCGGCTCGCTGGTGATCGACACGATCACCGCAGGCGGCAAGGTCGACGCGCCGGTCCCGCAGCGTGTCTTCTGGGCGATCTTCGAGGGCGCCGTGGCCATCGTGCTGCTGCTCTCGGCCGGCGGGCTCGGCTCGCTGCAGTCGATGGTCATTTCGACCGGCCTGCCCTTCACCATCGTCCTGCTGGTGATGTGCGTCGCGATCTGGAAGGGCCTCGCCTCCGAGCGCAAGGCCTGAGTTCCGGCACAACGACATGCAAAGGGGCGCCGCGGCGCCCCTTTTTTCTTGCCCGCATCCGCCGCAGCGGCGGCCGGGTCCCTACTCCGCCGCGACCCGGCGCGGTTTCAGCATGTCGCGCAGGTAGCGGCCGGTATGGCTGCCCTCGGCTCCGGCCACCTCTTCGGGCGTGCCCGCCGCGACCACCGTGCCGCCGCCGTCGCCGCCCTCGGGACCGATGTCGATGATCCAGTCGGCGGTCTTGATGACGTCGAGATTGTGCTCGATCACCACCACCGTGTTGCCCTGCTCCACCAGCTCGTGCAGCACCTCGAGGAGCTTGCGCACGTCCTCGAAATGCAGCCCCGTGGTCGGCTCGTCGAGAATGTAGAGCGTCCGCCCGGTGGAGCGTTTCGACAGCTCCTTCGACAGCTTCACCCGCTGCGCCTCGCCGCCCGAGAGCGTCGTCGCCTGCTGGCCGACCTTGATGTAGCCGAGGCCGACCTGCACCAGCGCGTCCATCTTCTCGCGGATCGAGGGCACCGCCTTGAAGAAGACCTGCGCATCCTCGACCGTCATGTCGAGCACGTCGGCGATCGACTTGCCCTTGAACTCGACCTCCAGCGTCTCGCGGTTGTAGCGCTTGCCGTGGCAGGTCTCGCAGGTGACGTAGACATCCGGCAGGAAGTGCATCTCGATCTTGATGACGCCGTCGCCCTGGCAGGCCTCGCAGCGGCCGCCCTTGACGTTGAAGCTGAAGCGGCCCGGCTTGTAGCCGCGCGTCTTGGCCTCGGGCAGACCGGCGAACCAGTCGCGGATCGGAGTGAAAGCGCCGGTATAGGTGGCCGGGTTCGAACGCGGCGTGCGGCCGATCGGGCGCTGGTCGATGTCGATGACCTTGTCGAGATGCTCGAAGCCCTTGATCGTCTCGCACGGGCTCGGCGTCTCGCGCGCGCCGTTGAGCTTCATCGCGGCGTTCTTGTAGAGCGTCTCGATGGTCAGCGTGGACTTGCCGCCGCCCGAAACGCCGGTGACGCAGACGAACTTGCCCAGCGGGAATTCCGCGGTCACGTCCTTGAGGTTGTTGCCCGACGCCTTCACCACCGTCAGCTTCTTGCCGTTGCCCGCGCGGCGTTCGGCGGGCACGGCGATCTCGCGGCGGCCGGCGAGATAGTCGCCGGTTATGCTGTCGGGATTGGCGATGATCTCGGCCGGCGTGCCCGAAGCGATTACCTGCCCGCCATGCACCCCGGCGCCGGGACCGATGTCGAGCACGTAATCGGCATGGCGGATCGCGTCCTCGTCATGCTCCACCACGATCACCGTGTTGCCCTGGTCGCGCAGGTTCTTCAGCGTGGTCAGCAGCCGATCATTGTCGCGCTGGTGCAGGCCGATCGACGGCTCGTCGAGCACGTAGAGCACGCCCGTGAGCCCCGAGCCGATCTGCGACGCGAGCCGGATCCGCTGGCTTTCGCCGCCCGACAACGTCCCGGCGTTGCGCGACATGGTCAGGTATTCGAGGCCGACATTGTTGAGGAAGCCCAGCCGCTCGCGGATTTCCTTGAGGATGGCGCGGGCGATCTCGTTCTTCTGCTTCGACAGCGCGGCGGGCACGGTCTCGATCCAGGCATGGGCGTCCTTGATCGACATCTCGACCACTTCGCCGACATGCTTGCCGCCGATCTTCACCGCCAGCGCTTCCTGGCGCAGCCGGTGGCCGCCGCAGGTATGGCAGGGCCGGTTGTTCTGGTAGCGCTCGAATTCCTCGCGCACCCAATTGCTGTCGGTCTCGCGGTAGCGCCGCTCCATGTTGGGGATCACGCCTTCGAAGACGCGCTCCACCTGGTAGATGCGCCCGCCCTCGTCATAGCGGAACGGGATTTCCTCGTTGCCCGAGCCAAACAGGAAGATCTGCTGAACATGCTTCGGCAGCTTCTTCCAGGGCAGCTTCTTGTCGAATTCGTAATGCTTGGCGAGCGACTCGATGGTCTGGGTGAAATAGGGCGACTTGCCCTTGCGCCAGGGCGCCAGCGCGCCGTTGTCGAGCGTCAGCGTCTGGTCCGGCACCACCAGCCGTTCGTCGAAGAACAGCTCCACCCCCAGCCCGTCGCAATCCGGGCAGGCGCCGAAGGGCGCGTTGAACGAGAACAGCCGCGGCTCGATCTCGGGAATGGTGAAGCCCGAGACCGGGCAGGCGAAATTCTCGGAGAAGGTGATCCGCTCGGGCTCGGGCGTGTTGCCCTCGTCATCGGCGCGCGGCGCGGTCTCGAGGATGGCGATGCCCTGCGCCAGGTCGAGCGCGGTGCGCAGGGAGTCGGCCAGCCGCGTTTCCATCCCCTCGCGCACGACGATCCGGTCGACCACCACGTCGATGTCGTGGCGGAACTTCTTGTCGAGCTTCGGCGGCTCGTCCAGCTCGTGGAAGGTGCCGTCGACCTTGACGCGCTGGAAGCCCTGCTTCCTGAGCTCCAGCATCTCCTTGCGGTACTCGCCCTTGCGGTCGCGCACGATCGGGGCAAGCAGGTAGCCGCGCGTGCCCTCCTCCATCTCCATGATCCGGTCGACCATGTCCTGCACCTGCTGCGCCTCGATCGGCAGCCCGGTCGCGGGGGAATAGGGCGTGCCCGCGCGGGCGAAGAGAAGCCGCAGGTAGTCGTAGATCTCGGTGACGGTCCCGACGGTCGAGCGCGGGTTCTTCGAGGTCGTCTTCTGCTCGATCGAGATCGCCGGGCTGAGGCCCGAGATATGGTCGACATCGGGCTTTTCCATCATGTCTAGGAACTGCCGCGCATAGGCCGAGAGGCTCTCGACATAGCGCCGCTGGCCTTCGGCATAGATCGTGTCGAAGGCCAGGCTGGACTTGCCCGAGCCCGACAGGCCGGTGATCACCACCAGCTCGTCGCGGGGAATGTCCACGTCGATGCCCTTGAGGTTATGCTCCCGCGCCCCCCGGACTTCGATCTTCTTCAACTCGGCCATGCCACACCTCCGGCTTCAACCCGGCTAAGATAAGCTGCCTGCGGCGAGTCTCCAATCCGAAATTGCGAACAAACAATGAACGGCCGTTCCGGCGGCGCGGAAAGGTTGATCGCGTGAATTTTACCGCAATCCCACTTGTTACCCTGCTAACCATCTTGCTACCAGCGCCCTGCCCGCCAAGGCGCGGTTCTCCGGCTTTTCCGGCGGAGGGCGCGCCGGGTCCGTCGCTTCGCATGCTCCCGGGCTGCCCTGCCGATGGTTTCCAGCAGTCCAGCATCGCGAGTAAGCATGTCCCGCCTCTCCCTCCTCTCCGTCCTTTTCGGCGCCACCGCGCTGGCATCGGGCGCCGCCACCGCCCAGACCTTCACCAGCGAAGGCGGGTCGACCGTCACCTTCTACGGCCAGATCGACCCGACCCTGCAATCCGTCGATGACGGCGACGACACCGACACCGACACCAAGCTGGTCGACAACGCCGCCTCGAATTCCCGCCTCGGCTTCCGGATCGACATCCCGACCCAGGAAAGCGACAAGATCACCCTGTGGTTCGAAACCGCGCTCGGCTTCGCCCAGTCGGGCGCCCTCACCCAGGACGGCGATTTCGACGGGATCGACTGGACCCGCCGCTCGCTGCGCCATGTCGAGGCGATCTATGACAGCAAGCGCTTCGGGACGTTCAGCGCCGGCCAGGGCAGCATGGCCACCGACGGCATCGCCGAGACGGACTTCTCCGGCACGGGGCTCGCAGGCCACGCCGCGATGGGCGACCTGGCCGGCAGCTACCGGTTCCGCGACAAGGACGGCACGCTCAGCGATGTCAGCATCGGCCAGGTGTTCAACGATTTCGACGGCGCCCGCCGGATGCGCGTGCGCTACGACACGCCGGACCTGCTGGCTGCCGAGAACGCCAAGCTGACCCTGGCGGCCGCCTACGGTCAGGAAGTGCTGCAGGACGACAACCACAACGACTACTACGACGCCTCGATCCGTTACACGGTCGAGAACGACGCGCTGCAATTCTCCGCCGGGCTCGGCTATGCCGCGGTCGAGGACGACAACGATGTCAGCGAAACGGCGATGACCTCGGCCTCGATCTGGCACAAGGCCTCGGGCCTGACCGCCTCGGTGTCCTATGGCGGCGGTCTCGACAACGACAACGACGCCACCTTCGCCTATGGCAAGCTCGGCTACCGGACGACCAGCTTCTTCCGCAAGGGCTACACCGCCTTCTCGATCGATTACGGCCATGGCGAGGACTTCGTGGTCGACGGCGACGAGTCGGATGCGATCGGCGTGCAGGCGACGCGCGATTTCGGCGGGATCGGGCCGAACGAGCAGTACAATCTGGCCGCCTATGTCGGCTACCGGACGCATGCCTATGACGCCCATGACGGCAGCGACTACCACGACCTGCAGGCCTTCACGGCCGGCCTGCGGATCGGCTTCTGATCCAGTTCTTGCCCTCCTCCGCCCCGTGCGGGGGAGGCTCCGCGGCCCGGTCCCGTCGCGGAGCCGGGTCACGCTGAAAGATTGCCGCTTTGCCCCGCATCCCGGGGGCGCCCTGCGGGACGGCAGCGCCATGGGCCGGTATCCCGCCCGGTTTTCCGCAGGTCACAGGCGCTCGCCGCTCCGACGGCCGACAGGCCCGCACGGAGAACCGGCGCCGCGGTCAGGCCAGGGCGGGGTCGACCACGTAGCGGCGGCCGTTGATTTCCACGGTCCCGGCGCGCATGGCCATTTCCTCGGCATTGGCGGAACGCTTGCCGGTCAGGGTGACCTCGGCGCCCACCTCCAGAACATCGCCTGCCGGGCCTTCCGGTTCGGCAATTTCCGCGGTCCAGAGCTCGCCGTCGGCGGTGATCCGGACGATGCCGCCGGGCGCGGCGCGGCGGGCGTCGGTGACGATGCCGGTCACCTCGAACTGGCCGTCTTCTCTCCAGCGGCTGCCGTGACGGTCCGGCCCGGGTTGTCCGGTAAGGGTCGCGGCAAGCGCCGCGAAACTGTCGCGGGCATGGTGCATATCGCAGTCCTCCGTCTGATCCAGAGGGCAATCTAACCCGATTCTGCTAAGGAATTCTTCCAAAATCACTGTGAACGCTCCCGCCGCCCCCGTCCGGGCCGTCCGTCGCCCCCCGTCCGGCAACGCCATCGCCGCCGCCCATGCCGCCTGCGCCCATGATCGCCGTGCCGCCAAACATTGACCGCAGGCCCCGGAGCATCCGCAAGCGATGTCCCGCACCATCCGCCACCGGAGCCCGCTGCGCCGCCGCCAACGGGCGGCCACGTCGAGATCGCCGCCGGGCGCTGTTGCGCAAATCAACTGATGACCGCAATTCCCCTTTCCCCGGACACACTTGTCCTATGGCCACGGTCGTCGGGATGCCGAGGGCAGTGAAGCGGTTGAGGAATGAGCGGCAAGCGCCATCGGTCCGCGCGCAGCCGCGAATGACCCGGATCTGGAGCTCGGCCACCTGGCGGTCGAAGGTGAGGCACCGCGCCGCCATCGCTACGAGGCCGATGCCGAACGGCCATCAGCCGCTAGCCTAGCAGCTTCACGCAGGTCATTCAATCGCCGGGGCTGCGCGTCCCACTGCGGGATCTGGCCAATGAACGTCGCTGATTCGACCATCGGCGGCTCTTCGTCTTGTTGCGCCGGGAGGGAGGACCTTCGGGGGATCAACCGGATTTACCGGCTCTAACGCGAGGAGAGGCCGACGGTGCGAAAACGGAAAGCCCGCCGCAAGGCCGTCGGAACGCGCGCGCGGTCCTGGTCGAGGCGCAACCCAATGCGCGATGGTCACTCACGGATAGCATTGGTCAAGGCGGTTCAGTTTCCCGGATGTGCTTGGGTCATGGCCAGGCGGCTTTGGCGGCCATGCCGGGAATTGGGTCGATCCCCTCCTTGCCGGGGCGCAGGCCCCGGCCATCATGCAGCGGCGCGCCGTCTGCCATTTGATGGCATGGACCACCTCGCCGACCTCGCCGCGCTGCAGGCTGGCCCTTGCCGTCAACCAGGAGCCTGCCATGTCCGTCACGGCCATCGGTCCCGATCTCGCCAAGTCGATTTTCCGGATCCGCCGGGGGGATGCCCGCGGAAATGCCGTTCCGGAGCGCCGTCTCCGCCGCGGCGGGCTGCCCGCCTTTTCCGGAAGCCGGCCAGCCTTGTTGGCATGGATGCCTGCTCGAGCTCCCGCCGCTGGGCGCGGGAGCTGACGGCCCTCGGCCACGGGGGGCGCCCGCCCCCTCCCCAAGGCGCAAAGCCCCATGCGAAGCGGACCAGGACCGATGCCGCCGGCGCGGAGGCGATCTGCGCGGCGGCCGGACGGCCCGGTTCAAGCCGGTCCGCGCTGGCGGATTGAACGATCCGGGGGATCGTCCAACGGCGCAGAACGCGCTTTGTCCAGGTCAAGTACCTGGAAAGCCAGGGAAAGCCGGGGGCTGCTGACCCTGCATCGTGCCGGGTGCCCCGTGATCCGGCAGCGGACAGCCGGCGCGCGGGCTGTCCGGCGGGTCCGGCATCGTCGCGCCCAGGCGCATGTGCCGGATCGCGGCCCTGCGCCGGGACATGGACATCCCGGACGGGAGCGGCCGCCCGCCCGGGCACCGCCCCGCCATGTCAGGCGACGGCTTCGATCCTGCGCTCGCGGCCGCCCATGCGGAACCGGTCGCCGCGCGCCAGACCCTGCATCTGCTCGAAGACCGGCGCCGTGGCCGAGATGCCCATGCAGGGATCGCCGCCGAAATCGAATTCCGTCGTCGCCACGGCAACGACCAGCCAGCGGCCATCGACCAGCACGGCGGCGCCTTCCTCGACCGTGTCCTTGGGGCCGAAATCGATGTCCCGCAGCCGCTCGATCTTGGCTTGGTGCGCGGCGATCGGGTTTTCGAGCGCGGCGACCATGTCCGCGGCCTGTTCGGCGCGGCCCTCTTCGTCATGGTCGGACGGCGTCTCTTCGTCGAGCTCGCTGCCCGCGACGAAATCCGCGAAGAAGCCCTGGTCGTCCTCGAGCTCGGCCGTCTCGAGCGCCATCATGCGGTCGCGCAAAGCTTGCTTGTCCATTGTCCTTGCCTCCTTTGCAGGTTCGCTAGGACAACGGGAAGGTCTCCGGCAGGGTTCCTGCCGGAAACGCGGCGTCAGCTTCCGGGGGCCTCGTAGACGCCCTGTTCCTTGAGCGCGTCGATGACCTCTTTGGGCATGTAGGTCTCGTCATGCTTGGCGAGGATCTCGGTCGCCTGGAAGACGCCGTCGACATAGCGGCCGGTGCCGACCATGCCCTGGCCCTCGCCGAAGAGATCCGGCAGCACGCCGGTATAGGCGACCGGCACCGATCCGCCGCCATCGGTGACCCGGAACGAGATCGTTTCGCCCTGGCCGCGCACCAGGCTGCCATCCTCGACCAGCCCGCCGATGCGGAACACCTCGGTCGGGCGCGGCGGTTCGGCCAGCACCTGGCTCGGCGCGCGGAAGAAGTTGATGCCGTCGCGCATCGCATAGCCGATCAGCCCGGTCGAGACGGCCAGCGCGACCGCCGCGACCACGATGATCTGCACGCGGCGCTTCTTCTTCAGACCCTTCATGCCCGCCATGACGCCCTCCCAGACCGGTTCGCGGAATATCCCCGGCTCAGGGGAAGACCGGCGCCAGCATCAGCCCGGCCGTCTCCGCTTCGCCGAGCATGAGGTTAGCATTCTGCAGCGCCTGGCCGGAAGAGCCCTTGGTCAGGTTGTCGAGGCTGACGGTCACGATCGCGCGACCTTCGATCCGGTCGGCGGTCACGCCGACATGGACGAAGTTCGAGCCGCGCACCGACCGGGTCGAGGCGACCTCGCCGATCGGCAGCACGACGAGGAACGGCTCGTCGGCATAGGCCGCGGCGAAGGCGTCATGGATCGCCTGCGCCTCGCCATGGACATAGATCGTCGCCAGGATGCCGCGGTTGGCCGGGATCAGGTGCGGAGTGAACTGCACCTTGACCGGACGGCCTGCCCATTTCGCGAATTCCTGGTCGAACTCGCCCAGATGGCGGTGGGTGCCGCCGGCCGCATAGGGGTGCGCGCCTTCGCTCAGCTCGGCATGGAGCAGGTTTTCCTTCAGCGACCGGCCAGCGCCCGAGACGCCGGTGACGAGGTCGATGATGATGTAGTCGAGATCGATCACGCCCGCGCGGATCAGCGGCACCAGGCCGAACTGGCCGGTCGCGGCGTTGCAGCCGGTGCCCGCCACCAGGCGCGCGCCGCGGATGTCGTCGCGGTAGAACTCGGTCAGGCCGTAGACCGCCTCGCCCTGCAGATCGAGCGCGGCATGCGCGTTGCCGTACCATTTCTCGTATTCCGCCGGATCGCGCAGCCGGAAATCCGCCGAGAGATCGACGATCTTCACGTCGCGCGGCAGTGCCGAAATCACCGCCTGCGAGGTCTTGTGCGGCAGGGCGCAGAACACCAGGTCGATCGCCGAGAAATCGACCTCGTCGATCTTGGTCAGCGCGGGCAGGTCGAGATGGCGCAGATGCGGGAAGACCTCGCCCATCGCCTGCCCGGCCTTGCGGTCCGCGGTCAGCGCGGCGATCTCGAAGGACGGATGGGTGGCGATCAGCCGGACAAGCTCGGCCCCGGTATAGCCGGAAGCGCCCAGAACTGCGATTTTCTTGGTCATGTCAGGTCCTTGCGGAGCAAATCTTAGATATGGTCGACGTGTTCGAAGACGACCCTGCGTCGGAGGATCTGGGTCGCCTTGTTCGACACGGCGCGCGCGTCGCCGGTGGTCAGGAACCGGGTCTCGGTGCCTGCCCCGTACATGTCGGGATGCCGCTTGAGATAGTCCTCGAGGCTCGAGGCCACCAGGTTGGCCTGGGAATAGACCTTGACCTGCGGCCCCAGCGCCTCCTGGAAGACGCCCTCCATCAGCGGGTAATGGGTGCAGCCGAGGATCGCGGCTTCGGGATGCGGCATCCGCCGCTTGAGCGCCTCGACATGGCTGCGCACCAGCGCCTCGGCGAGGATCTCGTCCCCGGCCTCGAGCGCATCGACCAGGCCGCCGCAGGGCTGGGCCTCGACATCGACGCCGATCGCGCGGAACGCGAGCTCGCGCTGGAAGGCGCGGCTCGACACCGTGGCGGGCGTCGCGAACAGCGCGACATGCTTGACCGAGACCTCGCGCGGCGGGGAATTGTCGCCCCATTGCCGCTCGGTCAGCGCCTCGATCAGCGGCACGAAGACGCCGAGCACCCGCTTGTCCGCCGGGATCCAGGTTTCCTGCATCCGCTTCAGCGCCGCCGCAGAGGCGGTGTTGCAGGCCAGGATCACCAGATCGCAGCCCGCCTCCCACAGCCGCGTCACCGCGCTTGTGGTCAGGTTGTAGATGTCCTCGGCGTCGCGCACGCCATAGGGCGCGTGGGCGTTGTCGCCGAAATAGACGAAGGGGACGTCCGGCAAGCGCCGGGACACCGCGTCAAGGACGGTAAGCCCGCCCAGGCCTGAGTCGAAAATGCCGACAGCCATCAGTTCCGGTGCTTTTCCTCGAATTCGAACCCGTAGCCCATGGATCGCACGGGCACTGGCGACAGGCGATACGTCTGTTCGCGCAGAAAGTCCATCATTGCCCGCGCATCTCCCAGATAAGGCGCCATCATTTCCCGCGGCAGCGGATCGCCGATCACCACGTCGACCGGACGGTTCACCCGCGCCCCGAATTCCTTGATCAGGAGCCCCAGCCGCAGGTTCTGGTGCAGGTGGCTGGCCAGCTGGAAGACCCTCGAATTGTGCCCGGCAAAGAACACCGGCACGACCGTGGCGCCGGAGCGGGCGATCATCCGCGCGGTGAAGCTGCGCCAGCCCGGATCCATCGGCTGCGAGAACGGCCTGAGCGCGGTCGAGACCGTGCCGCCCGGGAAGACGCCCATCGCGCCGCCCTGCCCCAGATAGCCGAGCGCCGCGCGGCGGGTCTCGAGATTCTGCTGCACCGCCGCCTTCGTGCCGTCGAAGGCGACCGGCAGGACGACCTTCTCCAGATCTTCGGCGCGGCGGAACACCTGGTTGGCGAGGATGCGGAAATCGCCGCGGGCGCGGCGCAGGATCAGCCCCATCATCAGGCCGTCGAGGATGCCGAAGGGATGGTTGGCGATCACCACCACCGGCCCCTCGCGCGGAATGTTCTCCAGCGATCCGGCAAGGAGGCGCAGCGACAGCCCGTAACGCTCGGCCATGACCTCCCAGAAATCGCGCCCGGCGGCGACATCGCGCTCGTAGCCCTCGGCCCGCCGGATCAGCTTGATCCTGCCGGTCGCATTCTCCATGGCGCGGATCAGCGCCCGGCCGCCGGGCGATCCGGCCGAGCTTGCATAGCTGATGTCCCGGGCTATGTCCCGCTGGCGGCTGCGGTCCTCGCGGCTGATGCGGCCCATGGCTCCTCCGTTCCTGCGGGTCGCGCGCAAGTATCAGCGACACGCCCGATGCGGCAAGGGGGCCATACCAAGGGTGCAAAGCTGATTTCTCATAATTGCAATCCTCGGCTGCACGTGCCAGTTTTGGCACACTCAACACAGGCATGGTCATGGACTGGGACAAGTTACGGATTTTCCACGCAGTTGCGGACGCGGGGAGCCTCACCCACGCGGGCGAACACCTGCATCTTTCGCAATCGGCGGTCTCCCGCCAGATACGGGCGCTGGAGACATCGCTCAACACCACGCTGTTCCACCGCCACGCCCGCGGCCTGATCCTGACCGAGCAGGGCGAGCTTCTGTTCGACGCGACCTCGGCCATGGTCAAGCGGCTCGACGCTGCGGCCGCCCGGATCCGCGACAGCGAGGAAGAGGTTTTCGGCGAGCTGCGCGTGACCACCACGACGGGCTTCGGCTCGCTCTGGCTGGTGCCGCGCCTGCCCGCGCTCTACAAGAAGTACCCCGACCTCAAGATCGACCTGATGCTGGAGGAACGGGTGCTCGACCTGCCGATGCGCGAGGCCGATGTCGCGATCCGCATGAAGGAGCCGTCGCAGGCCGACCTGATTCGCAAGCGGCTGATGGCGGTGCACATGCGGCTCTATGCGACGCCGGAATACCTGGCGGAGTTCGGCACGCCGCAGACCCGCGCCGACATGCGCAACCACCGGCTGATCTGCCAGAACGCCACCAGCTTCCAGGTGATGGCGGGGCTCCGGATGGTGCAGGCGCTGATGGCCGAGGACATGCCGTCGCTGCTGACCGTGAACAACTATTTCGGGGTGCTGCAGGGCGTGCGGAACCATCTGGGGATCGGCGTGCTGCCGCATTACGTGGCGCATGACACCGGCAACCTCGTGCGCGTGCTGCCGGATGTCGACAGCGGCGAGGTGCCCGTCTACCTCGCCTATCCCGAGGAACTGCGCCAGTCGAAGCGGATCGCCGCCTTCCGCGACTTCGTGATGGACGAGATCGCGATCTACCGGCGCAACGCGCAGATTTCTGCAGGTGCGAGCGAATAGGCAATTCGAGGCGCATTTTTCGCTTCTGCGGAAAATTTAACCTTGAACTGCATCAGCAAGCCAATTAAGTGGGCTGCAGATGAAGGTTTTGGCCTTCTTCTACCTCCCTGTTGGACTTTGGCCGAGCTTTGTCTCGGCCACTTTTTTTTTCGGCCCTCCGAAAAATGCAGCGCCGCGGCACAGGGAACTTCCCCCGCCCCGGCCACGTTGATCTGCCAGACGCAACCAACTGCGAAAGGCGGGCAACCCCATGGATTTCCTGCGAATACTTGTCGCCATCCTGCTGCCGCCCGTGGGCGTGGCGCTTCAGGTCGGGCTGAGATGGCCGTTCTGGATCAACATCCTGCTGACGCTTCTCGGCTACATCCCGGGCATCGTCCATGCGGTGTGGATCATTGCGAAACGCTGAGCTGGCAGAGCGGCTGGCGCGGGTCGAGCGGATCGCCGGCCTGATGGACGCGCGGTTCCAGATGTTCGGCATCCGCTTCGGCTGGGATGCCGTGGCCGGGCTGGTGCCCGTGCTCGGCGACGCCGCCTCTGCCCTGCCCTCGCTCTACATCATGCACGAGGCCTGGCGCCTCGGCGCACGCAGGCGGGTGCTTGCACGCATGGGGCTGAATATCGGCCTCGACACCGTCCTGGGCTCCGTTCCCGTGGTCGGCGACGTCTTCGACGTGATGTTCAAGGCGAACCGCCGGAACGCCGCGCTGCTGCGCAGGGAGCTGGCCCGGACATCGAAGAAGAAGGAGGACCTATCATGGCCGAGCGCAATTCCGGACTGAAGACCGGCACCTGGGTGCTGGTGGCCGATGGCGAGAAGGCGCTGTTCCTGCGCAATATCGGCGACGAGCTGGACATGAACCTGGCCGTCATCTCGAAGGAGGAGCAGGAGAACCCGCAGGCGCAGGACTGGAAGACCGACCGCGCGGGCCGGTTCAATGACGGCCCCTCGCCGCAGCGGTCTGCCGTCGAGGAGACCGACTGGCACCAGCTCGAGAAGGAACGCTTCGCTGCCGATCTGGCGGAGATGCTCTACAAGGCGGCGCATCGCGGCCGGTTCGACAGGCTGGTGATCCTCGCCAGCCGCCCTGTTCTGGCGACGCTGCGCAAGGAGCTGCACCAGGCGGTGACCGGGCGGCTTGTCCTCGACATCCCGAAGGTCGTGACCAACGTGCCGCTCGACGAGATCGAACGCATCGTCTCGCGCGAAATGGCCGCCACGGCCTGACGCGACCCGCGGGAGGCCCTGGCCTCCCGCCCCCGCCTCTCCGGAAATTCAATGCGGATTTACCCGCATTTGCGCCATGCCTGCAGCATGTCAGCCTTCCGCGGTATTTTCACGGGAGGCCATCTGCCATGACGGCATCGGAACTGCCCGACATCTGGGCGATGGGCCGCGCAGCCTGGCCCGCCGTCCAGCCCTATGTCGGGCACATCATCCTCGCCCTTGCGACGCTCTATGCCAGCGGCAAGCTCGGCGCCTTCAACCGCTCGAAGCAGCGCGACGAGCTGAACGCGCAATACGCCGCCATGCACGACGAATTCTGGAAGGATCCGGCGCTTGGCGAAGTCCGCAAGATGATGCTGGTCGACAAGGTCTATGACCGGGTCCGGCCGGTTCTGGCGCGCCGCTTCCAAGCCCATTCCGAGATGACCGAAGAGGATTACGACACGCTCGACAAGATCGACAAATACGTGAACTTCGTTATCCGCGTCGACGCCGTGAAGCGCCGCTACCTGCGCGAACTCGGCCGCGCGGGCAGCACCGAACGTTTCGTCGAGGACATGCTGTTCGAATACTGGCTCCGCCAGATCGTCGTGCGCAACCGCGTCGAGCTCTTCGCCTATGTCGCCATCTTCTACTACATGCTGCCGAAATCCCGGGACCGCGGACAGGACGACCGCGAGGCCCGCCGCGCGATGGAACTGGTCCGCATGCAGCTGAAGCTCGCCGACCGGGACCGCGACCTGACCGACAGCGGCCGCGCCTTCGGCGCCTATGCGCTCGAGGTGCTGCAGGGACGCAGCCTGATTTCCGAAAGGCACTATCACCTGCTCAACGACCTCGTGCCCGGCGCCCATGGCAAGGTCGCGCTGCCCGCGCCCCGCTGCGCCTCCGGCTGAAGCCGGTTCGGGGCCGCCCGGAGACCTCCGGAACACCGAATATGCGCCATTCGGCGCGATAGCGCGCGCGCAGGCCTTCAATTCCCGCATCAACATCGCTAAGGGCAGGCGCAAAGCAACCTACGGATGGTGCCATGACCGAGCCCGAGATCACCGAAGACCTGATCGCCGCCCACGGCCTGAAGCCCGACGAATACGAACGTCTGCTGGAGATCATCGGGCGTGTCCCGACCTTCACCGAGCTCGGCATCTTCTCGGCCATGTGGAACGAGCACTGCTCGTACAAATCCTCGAAGAAATGGCTGCGCACGCTGCCGACCACCGGCGAGCAGGTAATCTGCGGCCCGGGCGAGAATGCCGGCGTCGTCGATATCGGCGACGGACAGGCCGTGGTCTTCAAGATGGAGAGCCACAACCACCCGTCCTATATCGAGCCCTACCAGGGCGCGGCGACCGGCGTCGGCGGCATCCTGCGCGACGTCTTCACCATGGGTGCCCGCCCGATCGCGGCGATGAACGCGCTGAGCTTCGGCGAGACCTCGCATCCGAAGACCCGCCAGCTGGTGCATGGCGTGGTCGAGGGCATCGGCGGCTACGGCAACTGCTTCGGCGTCCCCACCGTCGGCGGCGAAGTGCGGTTCCATTCCGCCTATAACGGCAACTGCCTGGTGAACGCCTTCGCGGCCGGCCTCGCCGATGCCGACAAGATCTTTTACTCCGCCGCCTCGGGCGTCGGCATGCCGGTCGTCTATCTCGGCGCGAAGACCGGGCGCGACGGCGTCGGCGGCGCGACCATGGCCTCGGCCGAATTCGACGACACGATCGAGGAGAAGCGCCCCACCGTCCAGGTCGGCGACCCCTTCACCGAGAAGCGCCTGATGGAAGCCTGCCTCGAGCTGATGCAGACCGGCGCGGTGATCTCGATCCAGGACATGGGCGCGGCGGGCCTGACCTGCTCGGCCGTGGAAATGGGCGACAAGGGCAAGCTCGGCATCCGGCTCGACCTCGACAAGGTGCCGGTCCGCGAAGAGCAGATGAGCGCCTACGAGATGATGCTGTCGGAATCCCAGGAGCGGATGCTGATGGTGCTGAACCCCGAGAAGGAGGACGTCGCCAAGGCGGTCTTCGACAAGTGGGAACTCGACTTCGCCATCGTCGGCGAGACCATCCCCGAGGACCGCTTCGTCATCGTCCATGGCGGCGAGATCAAGGCGGACCTGCCGCTGTCGAAGCTGTCCTCCGAAGCGCCGGAATACGACCGCCCCTGGGTCGAGACCCCGCCCGCGGCCCCGCTGGGCGAGGTTCCCGCGATCGGCCCGATCGACGGCCTCAAGGCGCTGGTCGGCTCGCCGAACTACGCCTCCAAGGCCTGGGTCTACGAGCAGTACGACCACATGGTCATGGCCGACACCGTGCGCCGTCCGGGGCTCGGCGGCGGCGCGGTCCGCGTGCACGGCACCCAGAAGGCGCTGGTCTTCACCTCCGACGTGACCCCGCGCTACGTCAAGGCGAACCCCTATGAGGGCGGCAAGCAGGCGGTGGCCGAAGCCTACCGCAACCTGACCGCCGCAGGCGCCAAGCCGCTGGCCACGACCGACAACCTCAACTTCGGCAACCCCGAGAAGCCCGAGATCATGGGCCAGTTCGTCGGCGCGCTGAAAGGCATCGGCGAGGCCTGCGCGGCGCTCGACATGCCGATCGTCTCGGGCAACGTCTCGCTCTACAACGAGACCGACGGCCAGGGCATCCTGCCGACCCCGACCATCGGCGCGGTGGGCCTGCTCAAGAACGCCAGGAACCTGATCGGCGCCGCGCCGGAAGAGGGCGACCTTGCCGTCCTGCTGGGCAACCCGGGCAGCCATCTGGGCCAGTCCGCCGTCCTCGCCGAGCTTTTCGGCATCGAGGAAGGCGACGCGCCCTCGGTCGACCTGAAGGCCGAGCGCAAGCACGGCGTCTTCCTGCGCAACAACCGCAAGCTGGTGCATGCCGCGACCGATCTGGGCGATGGCGGCCTCGCACTCGCCGCCTTCGAGATGGCAGCGGCCGGCGGCATGGGTGTCGAGATCGAGAGCGCCGATGCGGGCGAGCTCTTCGGCGAGGACCAGGCGCGCTACCTGCTGGCCTGCGGCTTCGACGAGGCCGAGGAACTGCTGGTCCTGGCGGGCGGCAAGGGCATCCCGGTCGCGGTCGTCGGCAAGTTCGGCGGCGAGACCGTGAGCCTCGGCGGCGCCTCCGCCCCGCTCTCCGAGCTGGTGGACACCTACCGCGGCGCCTTCATCGCCACGGTCGGCTGAGCCTTCCGCCGGAGCGCCCCCGACAGGGCCAGCGCTCCGGCCTCCGGAACGACCCCCGGCGGCAGCGGCACCGCTGCCCCGGTCGCCTCCCGAACGCCGAAGCTGGCGGCGAAGCCCAGATCGAACCGCGTTTCACGGTCATGGCTGCCATCGCCCCCTGCCCAGCTGCGCGCCGCTCTGTCCGGACGGCAGGTTGGCCCTGGCGAGGATCAGCGCCTCCTCCGCGGCGAAGCGCTCGAAGATCATGCCGATCCCTTGCCCGTCTGCGGCAGTGGTGGCTGGCATGACGGCTGCTGCAGCGCGGAAGAGCACCGAACACGACAAAATCTGCCGTCAAGCCCCTGCCTAATTCCTTACCCAAAGTCAACACGGGCGCAGACGGAACCGGCGTCGGGGACTCTGCCAGTGCCTGCGCGCAGATCCGCCTTGCGGGGGCCTGCGGGCGCCCTTAGATTTCGACTGAAACAAAGGAATATCCCATGCCGATGCAAGCCGAGGAAATCGAGACTCTCCTGCGCGAGAGCTTTCCCAATGCCAAGATCACCATCATGGACATGGCCGGCGACGGAAACCACTACGCCGCCGAGATCATCGACGAAAGCTTCCGCGGGCTGAACCGCGTCCAGCAGCAGCGCTCGGTCTATGCCGCGCTGAAGGGCAAGATGGACGGGTCCGCGGGCGAGCTGCACGCGCTGGCGCTGACCACCAAGGCGCCGGAGTGACACCGCTGCTCTGGGTCCTTGCCGGGATCGCCGCGGCCATCGCCGCCGCGGCCCTGGCAGAGGCCTGGATCAAGCGCGGCCGCCGCCGCCCCCTTGCGGCGCACCGCCCCGTCCCGGACCGGGACCGCTCCCCGGAACTGGGCATGGAAGCAACCGACCTCGACGGGTACCGGAGGCTTCTGAGACAGAACGACCAGATCGGCGCGCAGCGGACGCGTCTTGGCACCTTCCGTGCTGGGATCGCAACCGATAGACGGGCGCCTGACAGAGACCAAGGAGACAACGCATGACCACCACCGTGGAAGAGCAGATCAAGGACACCGTGACCACGAACGAAGTGGTCCTTTTCATGAAGGGCACCAAGATGATGCCGCAATGCGGCTTCTCCAGCCGCGTCGCGGGCGTGCTGAACTTCATGGGCGTCGAGTTCATGGACGTGAACGTCCTCGAAGACGCCGAAATCCGCCAGGGGATCAAGGATTTCTCCGACTGGCCGACCATCCCGCAGCTCTACGTCAAGGGCGAGTTCGTCGGCGGCTGCGACATCATCACCGAGATGACCCTGTCGGGCGAGCTCGACGCGCTGTTCGAAAAGGAAGGCGTGGCCTTCTCGAAGGACGCCGCCGAGAAAATCCGGGCCGCCAACGCCTGATCCCGCGCGCCGGGGCAGCCAGCTTGCCCCGGCCCTCCTCCGGCCCGCATCCCGGCCGGAGCCCTGCCCCGGCAGCATCCGGCCCCTGCTACCGCTACCGGATTCGCGGCGCGGGCGACATTTTCCCGAAGCTTCCGCCGCAATGCAGAACCGTTACCGCAAACGGTCGCGCTAACACGTCACGTTTACCGCTAACACATTCTATAGGCTGGATTTTTCTCTTTTTTGCTTGGGTACGCGCAGGTATACGGGGGCCAGTTCAGCACCGGCTCGGCGCGCCTCCCCGCCTCGCAGCCCCCTTCAGGAGACTGTCCCATGACGATCACCGTCGGCATCAACGGTTTCGGCCGCATCGGCCGCTGCACGCTCGCCCATATCGCCGAAAGCGGCCGCAACGACGTCGAGGTCGTCAAGATCAACGCCACCGGGCCGATCGAGACCAATGCGCATCTCCTGAAATACGACTCCATCCACGGCCGCTTCGGCGGGACCGTCAAGGTCGAGGGCAACACGCTGGACATGGGCCGCGGCCCGATCCAGGTGTTCTCGACCTACGAGCCGAAGGAACTGGACTGGACCGGCGTCGATGTCGTGCTGGAATGCACCGGCAAGTTCAATGACGGCCACAAGGGCCGCGTCCATGTCGAACAGGGCGCGAAGAAGGTGCTGTTCTCCGCCCCCGCCAAGAATGTCGACAAGACCATCGTCTACGGCGTCAACCATCGCAGCCTGCTGACCACCGACACGATGGTGTCGAACGGCTCCTGCACCACCAACTGCCTCGCCCCGCTCGCCAAGGTGCTGAACGACGCCATCGGGATCGAGCGCGGCATCATGACGACGATCCACTCCTATACCGGCGACCAGCCGACGCTGGACCGCCGCCACAGCGATCTCTACCGCGCGCGCTCCGCCGCGATGGCGATGATCCCGACCTCCACCGGCGCGGCAAAGGCGCTGAAAGAGGTGCTGCCGGAGCTGGAAGGCAAGCTCGACGGTTCGTCGATCCGCGTGCCGACCCCGAATGTCTCCTGCGTCGACCTGACCTTCGAGGCTGCCCGGGACGTGACCGTGGCCGACGTCAACGAGGTCGTCCGCGAAGCTGCCGAAGGCCATATGCGCGCCGTGCTGGGCTATGATCCCGAACCGAAAGTCTCGATCGACTTCAACCACACCACGCAGTCCTCGATCTTCGCGCCGGAGCAGACCAAGGTCGTCGGCGGCCGCACCGTCCGCGTGCTGGCCTGGTACGACAACGAATGGGGCTTCTCCTGCCGCATGGCCGATGTCGCCGCCGCGATGGGCCGGCTGCTGCACTGAACCACCGCCCGGCGCGAGCCAGGCACCTCGCGCCGACCACACGCGCGTTCCGGCCCCGACACTGCGTCGGGGCCTTTTTCTTTGCCCGCCTCCCAAGTCGTGACGGAACATGCCGCCGCGCCGACCGTTTTCCCGATAGGCGGCTCTGCCGAGCCGCCCGCATCGGAACCGAGGAGGAGGATGACCGATGACCCCGCAGACACCGATCCAGCGCGGCCGTGGCCGCGCCGTCGCCGCCGCTGCCGCCGCCCAGGAGGAGGCCCGCCGCGGCGAGCGTGGTGCTGGCGCCCGCGCCCTCGGCGATGACCGAGACGCCGCCGCCCGAGGTCACGTCGCGGGTCAGCGTGGCCGAGACGTCGTCATCCGCCCAGCCGAAGCCGATCCCGAGACCGACCGCGGCATCCGTGCCCTTCGCGTCGCCTTTCGAGATGGTCGCGGTTTCCGCCACATGGGTGGCGTGGATCCCGAGGTCGCCGTCGATGTCGAGCACGGCCGAGCCGTCATCCTCGGCGCTGGCCGAGGTGTCGTTGTTGGCGACCGAAATGGCCACGACCGGCGCGACGGCAGTGCCGCCCTCGGCGCCGCCTTCGGCCTCCGAGCGCATGCCGTATTCGCTGTCGGCCTCAATGGACAGATCGCCGACCTTCGAGGCCGCGACCGTGGAGACCTCGGCCCCGGGATCGAAGGCGGCCGCCGTGTCGTGATTGGCCAGGGTCAAGGCAAAGCTCGCCCCCACGCCGACATTGCCGGCCGCTTCCTGCTTGGCGCCCGCCTTGGTGGCGGCGAAGGCGGCCGTGGCGGCCTTGACCTCGACCGCGCCCTTGCCGGCTTCGCCGTCCGAGGTGCCTTCGACCGCGCCGACGGTGCTGCCTGCCGAGATCAGCGCATCGGTATCGGCATTGTGCGAATTGATCGCCAGCGCGCCCGCCACGCCGATATCGCCGTCCGAGGCGCCCGAGGTGGCATCCGCCGCCGACCGTCCGACCGCGTCGACCAGCGCGCCGTCGCCATCGCCGGTGATGGTGATCGCCTTGCCGTCCGCGGCCTTGCCGAGGCTCTCGGCCAGCTTCAGGTCGCCGTCGTCGCCGACGACCGCGTAATAGACCGTGCCGGAGGTCAGCCCGCCGATCTCGGTGCCGCCGCCGTCTTCGTAGCGCAGCGCATCGCCGGTGCGCAGCCGGCCCGCATCGTCCGAGGCCAGGGTGTAATGCGATCCCTCGCTGTCGAAAGTAACCGGATCCTCGCCGCTCTTGGTCAGGGTGTGCGCATTGCCCAGGGGCGCGCCGGTCAGGTCGATCGCCGTGCCGTCATTGGCATTGACCTCGCTGGTCGCCAGCTGGATGTAGCCATCCTCCTTGACGATGACCCAGACCTGGCCCTCGATCGAGGCATTGGAGCCGTCCTCGATCGCCGTGCCGCCGCCCGCCGAATAGGTGACCTCGTCGCCGGTCGAGAATTTCGACGCATCGTCGCCGAGGAAGATGGTGTTCTCGTCCAGGTCGACGATGGCATGGGTATCGACCGACAGGTCGAGCTCCTTCTCGGCCATCCCGGCCTCGACCAGCACCCCGTCGCCGGTGACATCGGCGCCGTTCGTCTGCGCCAGCGTGGTCACGTTCGAGGAATTCACCGCCGCAGCCGCGCCGATCGTGGCGCTCTGGCCCTGCGAGGCCGAGCCGTCGGCAACCGCGCGGCTGTCGACATTCGACAGCGCCCGGAGCGAGGCCTGCCCGTCCGCCGCGACCGTCACGCCGTCGCCAAGTTCGGCCAGCACCTCGGCATTCTGCACGTTGACGGTGATCGCCGCTGCGACCGACATCGAGCCGTCCGAGGTATTGGCGCTCGGGGTCTCGGTCTCGCCCGAGGCCGAGCCGGTCCGCGATGCCGCCTGTTCGTTGGCATGGGCGAGCTGCGCATTCGACTGCTGATCGACCGCGTCGTCATCCTCGGTCGCGGCGGGATCGGTATCCTCCTCTTCCGCGCCCGAAGCCGCGGCGCTGGCGGAACTGCGGGTCCGCATGATGCCCTTGGCGGCAATAGCCGCCGCCCCGCCCGAAGCAGTCAGGTCGCGCAGGAGCCGCGCGGTCGCGGTCTGCTCGTCGATGCTCATCGCGAAGGACGCGCCGAAGGCGGTCGAGCCGCCCTCCGCATCGCCCTCGGCATCGGTGTCGGAAGACGCATCGTGCAGCGCCTCCATCGACAGCCCGCCGCCCAGGGTCAGCGCGCTGCCGGTGCCGATCCGTGCGGTGGTGTCCGAAAACAGGAAGGTGATCGCCACCACCGGCGTGATCACGGTCGCGGATTCCGAGCCCTCGGCTGCCTTGGCGCCGCCCACGGCCTTGGTCATGATCTCGGAAGTGGAGGATGCCGTCAGGGTCAGATCGTCGCCATTGCTGATCGCCGCCGTGTCGCCGATCTCGGCCACGGTCTGGTGGTCGATGAAGGCAAGCGCCACCGAGGCGCCGATCCCCAGGCTCTCGGCCGTCACCCCGTCCTCGTTCGGCTCGGCGGTGGTCTCGGCCTTGGTCGCCGAGGTCGCGGTGATGGTCAGGCTGCCGCCCGACAGATCCAGCACGGCCCCGGACTCGACAGTGGCCGAGACATCGGTCTCGACCACATGGATGGCCAGCGATCCGGCGATGCCGGTCTTGTTGGAATCCCCGACCCCCGAGGTCGCGGTGATCGAGAAGGTCGAATCCGCATCCATCTCGGCGGCGAGCGTGGTGCCCCCCGCCGCGTCGATGGTCGAACTGCCCATGATCGCGGCGCTGGTGCGCGCGCTGACGATGCCCACGGCCACGGCCACGCCCACCCCGGTGCTGCCCGAACCGGTATTGGTCGCGTCCGAGGTCGCGGTGACGCTGTCGGTCGACATCGCCTTGATCAGGAAGGCCCCGCCCGAGGTCACCGAGGACCCGTCGAGCGCGGCCCCCGTCTCGGGGCGGTAATCCGACACGGTCACCGTCGCCGCGAAGGACACCGAGCCTTCGGCCGTCTCGGCATCGTTGGCGGCCAGCTCCTGCTCGGAGCGGCGGTCCGTGGTCTCGCCCTGTTCGCTGTCCTCGGCCCCGCCCGCGGTCGAGGTCGCGGCCGTGGCGATCGCGGAAGTCAGCGTCGCCGAGAGGGTGACATCGCCGGCCGCATCGACCGTGGCATTGCCGTCGATCCCGGCGGTGGTGGCGGCGTTGACCTCGGTGAAGGCCAGCGCGGCGCCGGCATCGCCGCCCGAGCCGTCAGCGGTCGCATTGACCGACAGGTCGGTGGCCGCGGTCAGGCTGACCGTCCCGGCGGAAGTCATCGAGCCGCCCGACATGGTCGCCACGGCGCCCGAGCCGAAGCCGAACATGCCGCCCACGACAACGCCGGAAATCGCCGCGTCCGTCTGGGAATCCTCGCCACCGGTGGCGGCGTCGACAAAGGCGACGTCGACATCGACCGAGGCCGCGCCCGAGATGTTGGCGCCGGACAGAGTCGCCCCGTCGAGCAGGATCTCGGCCGTCGGCAGAACGCCCACCAGATTGGCCGCGATCACCCCGCCGAATTCGGAGCGGTCGATCATGGTGTTTTCGACCGAGGCGGTGGCGGTCATTTCCAGGTCGCCGGTGGCGGTGACCGAACCGGTCACCGAGACCCGCGCCTCGGGAACCGCGATGTAGAGCCCGTCGAAGACGCCCCCCAGCGTGCCGGGATCCAGCAGCGCGCCGTCATCCTCGTCCGACGCGGCCAGCGTGACATCTTTCGGCGCGAGCTCCGTGCCCGCTACGATCGAGCCCGAGACCTCGATCGTTTCCGCGTTGATCGTGACGTTGCCCGCGACCAGGTCGCCGGAGACGATCACCTCGTCCTTGCCGTCTTCGCCGTTGACGGTCAGATCCGTCTCTCCAAGATCGGTGGACAGGATGGTCAGCACATCCTTCGACGCGAAGGGCACGCCGAGATCGCCGCCAAGATTGATGGTCAGCGAATTGGTCGGGGTCAGGAAAGTGACGGACTCGAAGGTCGGCACGACGGAGACCGACCGCAGGATATGCGTGCCCCCGCCCAGCGACTCCAGCTCCGCCCGGTCGTCGGTATCCGTGCCGAGATAGCTGACATCGGTGTCGCCGGGATTGTGCGGCGGGGTGCCGAGATTGGTGTTGATCACCCGGTCGGCCACCGCCATCGCATCGGTGATCGGCTCCAGCCCCTCATAGGACAGGACCTGTCCGTCGCGGGTCACGGTGCCGGAATGGGCATCCTCGGCATCGTAGGTGACAGTCGAGAAGCTGCCGCCGTCGAAGATCATCGAGTCGAAGCCGCCCTCGCCGCCGTCGAGCCCGTCCGAGAGCCCGCCCTCGCCGGTCACGGTGAAGGTGTCCTCGTTGTCCGCGGCGCCCTCGAGGCGTTCCACCGAGACGAAGCGCAGCCCCTTCACGGTGCCGGCGTCCTGGCCGTCGATCCGCCAGGCGGTGTCTCCGGCGGGGCCGGCGAGACGGTCGGTGCCCGCGCCCCCGTCGAACAGGATGGAGACCCCGGCCGGGAAGTCGCCCTCCACATCCAAGGTCAGCCGGTCGTTCCCCCCGGTCCCCTGGATGGTCAGCTCGGTCACGTCCGACAGCGCCTTTTCGTCGACCAGCTCGCCGGTCTCGTCGTCATAGACCTTGAAGGCCTGCGCGACCGCGTCGAATTCCAGCGTGTAGCTCGCCCCGTCGCCGTCGAGATCGGACATCGGGATCAGGTCGGCGGACAGAAGGTAGCGCGGCTCGAGCGCCTCCACCTTGATCGCCGAGACGCTCACCGGCAGGCGGCGCTCCTGGATGGCACGGAAGCGGGAGAGGAACCGGTGCCGCGTTTCGCCGGAGAACCATCGCTGCGGCTCCTCCCGGCGTGACAGTTTCGCGGGCTCCACCTTCGTGGCGCCGATTCTGAATGAGCTCGGAGCAAATGGGAACGCCATTTCCTTCTCCCTGTGCCGACCGTTTCTGCATGGAATCCATATACTTGGAAAAACCTGCGGCAGATCCCGGACGGGGCCGGGGCGCAGGCGGAACGGTACTCGGAACGGGACTCCTCCACCTCAGAGTGTATCACAGGCCCTTTGCTGTGGAATGGGCAATTCATACCTGTGGATAAGATTGTCCAATAATGCAAGTCAGTTGCTGCTTGCGCCGGAGACGCGTTCGCGAGGCGCCTGTCCGGACCGGCCGATGGCCCGGACACCACCCAGGATTGCACGCCCGCCCTTGGGTCAGGTGCCGCCGATTTCCAGGCTGCAGCGATGCCCGGCCGGCAGCTTGCGGTCCGGGTTCGGCAGTTCCAGCACGACCACGAAGGTCGCGCTGGCCGCATCGAAGACCGGGTCGATGGCCACCACCTGGGCGGAATAGCTGCCCTCGATCGGCGGCGCGGGCCGCACGGTGGCATGCTCGCCGATGGCGATCCGCCCGTAGAGCGAGACCGGCACGAAGGCCTCGACCCTGAGCGGATCGAGCTGGACGATCTTCACCACATGGTCGTCGGCGCTGACATACTCGCCGCCCGACATCACGCGCTCGCGCACGATGCCGTCGACCGGGCTGTGGATGGTGCGCTGGCCGAGCGCGATCTTCGCCCGCGCCAGCTCCTTCAGCGCGAGGTCGCGGTTCAGTTCCGCCTGCATCAGCAGGCTCTGCGCCGCGATCAGCTCGGTCTCCACCTGGTCGAGCGCCTCCTGCGTGGCGATGCCCCGTCCGGAGAGCTGTTCCACCCGGTCGAAGCGGCGCTCCATCATCGCCACCTGCTTTTGCTGCGCCGCGACCACCGCATCGGATTCCGCGCGCAGGGTCAGCAGCTCGACCGTGCTCTGCTCGATGTCGGAGGTCAGCCGCGCCACCAGCTGTCCCTTCGCCACCGCGTCGCCGCGGTCGACCAGCACCTCTTCCAGCAGCCCCGCGACCGGGCTCGCCAGCTCGATCGTGCGCAGCGGGTCCATCAGGCAGTCATAGCCGTCGGCAAGCGCGGGCGCGGCGGCCAGCAGCGCGGCAAGGCAGGGAAACAGGCGGGTCATTCGAGACCTCCGGTGAAGGACAGGAGCTGGTTCATGCGGCGGTCCTGGCGGACCAGGTCGCGGCGGGCGCGGGCATGGCTTTTCTCGGCGCGCCGCTGGGCCCGGTCGAACAGCCCGATCCGCGGCCCGGCGCCCAGCAGACGGCGGCACGGTCGACCTGGCGCTGCCCGGGGGCAGCACCATCGCCACCACCGGCAAGGCGGGGCACGGCATCGTCGCCCAGTCGGTCGGCGGCGGCGGCGGCATCGTCACCACCTATTTCGCCAAGGCCGACAAGGTCTCGGACATCCTTGACCACTACGACTACAGCAGCGACGGCGGCTCGGGCAGCGGCAAAGCCGTCACCGTGACCTCTGCGGCGGAGATTTCGGTCGCGGGCGACGGCGCCTTCGGCCTGCTGGCGCAGTCGGTCGGCGGCGGCGGCGGGCTTGCCGCATATCGCGATGGCTCGCTCTATCTCGGAACGACCGGCACCGCTGGCAATGAAAGCGGCACCAGCGGCGCCGTGTCGGTCACGGCCACCGGCCACATCTCGGCCACCGGCACCTCCGGAGCGGGCATCGTCGCGCAGAGCGCGGGTCCTGACGGCGCAGGCAGCGTCACGATCACGATCGGCAGCGCCGAGGCCGCTGCCGCCATCCTCGGCGGCGCTGGCGGGGACGGAACCGGCATCCATGTGATGGGCGGGACCTCTGCGAACCACCTGACCGTCAATGCCGGCTCCTCGGTCTCGGCGCTGTCGGGCCAGGCGATCCTGCAGACCGGCGGCGGCATCCTGAATGTGATCAACAGCGGCACCATCACCGGCAGCGCCGAGCTGGGCGGCGGATCAGTCTCGGGCAACCCGGTCACCCCGGCCGCAGCAATGGCGGCGGCGGCTTCAGCGGGCACGCTGACCAATGCCGGCACGCTTGTCGCGCTGCCGGGCAGCCCGACGGTGATCGACGGCCATCTGGTCCAGACCGGCACGGGCATTCTCGCGCCGGTGGTCGATTTCGCTTCAGGCACCGCCGGACGCTTCGCCGTCACGGGTGATGCCACGCTCGACGGGACCGTCGTGCCGCGCATGGCAGCGGTGCTGCCGGGCATGGCCGTTCCCGTGCTTTCGGTCGCGGGCAGCAGCAGCGGCACGCTGCGTGCGGGCGGCACCGCGCTCTTCGACTTCTCGCTCGCGCCGCAGGACGGGGTTCAGATGCTGTCGGTGGCTGGGCGCGATTTCGACCGGGCGGAATTCGCCCTGTCCGACAGCGCTGCCGCCGCGGCCCGCGAGCTCGAGATCCTCTTCGACCAGGGCGATGCGGCGCTTGCCGGCTTCTTTGCCGAGCTCGACCAGGCGGCTGCTGCCGATGCGGCCGTGTTCGGCGGCACGATGGCCGAACTCGGTCCCCGGTCGGCGATGGCGCTGATGTCGCATCGCGCGGCCGAGGCGGCGGACATCGCCGATGCGGCGATGAGCTGCCCGGTCTTCGAAACCGGCGCCGCCCTTGCCGAAACCTCCTGCACCTATGGCCGCTTCACGGCGTCGCGGACCGAGCGCGACGCATCGGGCGGGGCCGGCCGGGCCGATTTCGACGACCGCGGCCTGCAGATCGGCGGGCAGGCCGAGATCGCCCCGGACCTGTTCCTCGGCGGCGTGATCGGCTACCGCGACACTTCGATGGACGGCAAGGACGGGGTCAGCGCGGAGGGCCATGCCGTTTCGGGCGCGGTGACGCTGAAATACCAGACCGGCCCCTGGCTCCTGGCCGGGGCGGTGTTCGGCAACTACGCGGAGGATGACCTGCGCCGCAGCGCCGATCTGGGCAGCTATGGCGGAACGGCCAAGGGCACGGCAGACAGCCGCTCCTACGGCCTCCGGCTGCGCGCCGCCTACACGATCGGCAGCGAGCAGGGCTACCTGCGGCCCTCGCTGACGCTGGACGGCCTGCGCGCCGAGACCGGTTCCTGGAGCGAGGACGGGCTGGGCGCGCTCGGGCTCGACTACGATGCCAGCAGCTACAGCACGGCGATCCTGACCCCGGCCGTCGAAGCCGGGGCGCGCACCGAGCTGCGCCCGGCGCCGCGGCGCAGGCCGAGCAGAAGCCCCGCCCCGGTCACGGCCAGCGTCTGCAGCGTCATCGGCACCGGGTAGAACGGCACCTCGACATTGGCCGCGGCCGCCATGGCAGCGGCGGCCCCCAGAACGGCGGCAGCCTCCTTCCACAGGGGGCGGGCGCGCGTGCCGGCTGTGTGATGCATGAAGTCCTCCCTCGCACGGCCCCGGATGCTGCAGAGCCGCATTAACCGTAGCACCTGCCATCCCGATGCCCTTGCGAGAAGGTCTGGACATGTGCGGTTGCAAATGTTTGCATATTGTGGAATGCAAAATGCGAACTTGCGAAAGGTCCAGTCATGGAAGGACGGAAGCTCTTTGCCGGCGCGCGGCTGCGGAACCTGCGCCAGGCGGAAAAGCTCACCCAGAGGCAGTTTGCCGAACGGCTGGGCATTTCGACAAGCTACGTCAACCAGCTGGAAAACAACCAGCGCCCGCTCTCGGCCGGGGTGATTCTGGCGCTGGTCGACGGATTCGGCGTCGACATCGCCTCCTTCGCCTCGGATGACGGCGACCGGGTGGTGAACGACCTGCACGAGGCGCTGTCCGATCCGATCTTCGCCGACCGCCGCCCGTCGCGGCAGGAGCTGAAGATCGCGATCTCGAACACGCCGGATTTCGCCCATGCCTTCCTGACGCTGCAGCGCGCCTACCAGGCCGCCAAGGACCGGATGGCCTCGCTCGACGACGCGCTGCAGCAGGAGCATATCGACGCCGCCCCCCTGCCCTATGAAGAGGTCCGCGACTTCTTCAACTACGCCAACAACTACATCGACTGGCTCGACCGCGGTGCCGAGGCGCTGGCCGAGGAGACCGGCGTTGACGGCGGCAACCACCTGAAGCTCGGTGCCGAACGGCTGCGCCGTGTCCATGGCGTTGCGGTGATCTTCGAGCGCGGCACGATGAGCCCGGACGTGTTCCGCATCTTCGACCCCGACAACAAGCGGCTGGTGGTCAATGCCGACGCGCCGCGCGCCACCCAGAGCTTCCAGATCTGGCAGCAGATCGCGCTGGCCGAGGAGAAGGACGCGATCGAGCGCATCCTGGACGACGCCCGGTTCCGCACCAATGAGGCCCGCGCCATCGCCCGGATGGGGCTTGCGAATTTCTTCGCCGGCTCCGCCATGCTGCCCTATGGCAAGTTCCTCGCCGCCGCGCGCGAGCTGCGCCACGACATCGAGCTTCTGGCCGAGCGCTTCGGCGCATCGCTCGAACAGGTGGCGCACCGGCTCTCGACGCTGCAGCGCCCGGGATCGCGCGGCGTGCCGTTCTTCTTCCTGCGGGTCGACCGGGCGGGCACGATCACCAAGCGCCATTCCGCCACCCGGCTGCAATTCGCCCGCTTCGGCGGCGCCTGCCCGCTCTGGGGCGTGCACCAGGCCTTCGAGCGGCCCGAGGACACCGTCCGCCAACTCGCCGAGATGCCGGATGGCGAGCGCTACATCTGCATCGCCCGCACCATCACCAAGCGCGGCATCGGCTTCCGCGCGCCGATCCGCCGCTATGCGATCGCGCTCGGCTGCTCGGTCAACCATGCCGCCGACATGGTCTATGCCGACGGGCTGCGCATCGACCAGGCAGAGGATTACGACCTGATCGGCAGCTCCTGCCGGATCTGCGAGCGCACCAACTGCCCGCAGCGCTCGGTGCCGCCGATCCATGCCCAGATTTCGGTCGATGCCCGCGTCCGCCGGGTCGTGCCTTTCGAGATCTCCTGAACCGCGCGCCTTAACCAAAGGGCAAGACTGCGGCGGCTAGGCTCCCTGCGGAGCAAGCAGGAGGCAGGAGCGTGCCCCGACGCAGGAAGACCCGGGCCAAGGGCCCGCTGGCACAGCAGCTGTCCCGCGCCCAGGCGCTGCTCCCGCAGGATCTGCCCGGCGCGATCCTGACCTATGGCAAGGTGCTGGAACAGGATCCCGGCAATGCCCGCGCGCTGGCCGCGCTGCGCGCCACCACGCTGGCGCAGCGGCGCAGCATCCTGAACGCCTGCGCCGCGCTCCTGCGCACAGGGGCCGCGCCACTGTCCCGGCGCAGGGCAGCACGGCCTGGGTCTTGATCCGGCGGCGGAATTCCTCGTTGAGGCGCTCTATCGCGTTGGTGTGCGGGCCGATTTCCATTGCGTCGGATCGAGCCGGGCGAAGCTGAAGAGGCGGTCCCCGGCGTCCCCGAGGCTGTCGGCGACGGCCCGGCACTTCAGGCGCCGCTTGCGCAGGAATGCCTTGCGCCTGATCTCGATCCCCGCTGCCGTGTCGGCATGGATCATGTCGCGGCAGTCCTCGGTCAGCTCGTCATGCAGGCGCTTGGGCGCGTGGCCAAGCAGGTTTCGATGCTTGTGGACCGTGCAGCGCTGGATCGGCAGGTCCTCGCCCCGGAGCGCAACCAGGGCGGCTTCGAGGCCCGGAGCGCCGTCAACGATGGCGAATTCGGGCCGTCCCAGGCCGCGGGCATCGAGGCCGGCGAGAAACGGGCCCCAGGCCGCGGTGCTCTCGCCCCCCGTTCAGCGGGAAAACGCGCCACTGGCGCCTTTTCCTGCCGCTTCACTCCTGATCGAAAGCAATACCTTCTGCCCGTCGCGGCGCACCCCGATTGCCGCCAGAACCGAGATGTTCGTGGCCTTGCGGTCCAGCCGGGTCCGGATGACGGTGCCGTCGAGGATGAGCCGCACGATGTCCTCGCCGGCCAGGCTCCGGCCGGACCAGGCGTCCCAGTCGACCTTCACCTTCCGCCAGGCCCGGCTGCCATTCGCGCCTGCGTTCGGACCGGTGGCGCGCAGGCGCTCATTCCTTGCTGACGGCCCCTTCGAAAAGGCCGCAGAGCGCTCGCTTCACCCGTCGCGTGTTGGTCCCCGCCAGGTAGACCGCCGCGATCAGCGCCTCGGCCTTCTTCGTCAGCCGCCTGCAGCGCGGCAGCGCCTTGGGCCGCCACTCGGTGGTCTTGCCCGCCTCGGCCTCGCTCCGCGCGCGGGGAACACGCACCGTCCCGGTGCCGAAGGTGCCCGTGAGCTGCCGCTCGCGGTGACCGTGGCGGCAGCCCTTCTGTGCAGCATCGCCGCGGCCATGGCGGCAGCGCCCGATGAAGGCCTCGGGTTCTTCCTCGAACAGCGCCTCGATGGTGGCGCGGACGGTCGCACGAAGGCGTTCCTCGATCGGGTCGAACCCGGCTTCGTCGGCCAGTGGCGCAAAGCTCGCAGCGTCGTTCATCTCGGTCATGGCGTTCGGGCCTGCCTTCGGACCGGTGGCAGGCAGGCCCTCACTCTCCCTGGCGGTTGCCGCCGCCGGTCGGGTGGGTGTCAGTTCACCCGGAGATTGCGCCGCCATCCAATTTCCACCACTTCCGAGACACGACCGAAGACGGTCCGCAAGGTCATCCGCACCGGTGCCACCGAATTCACCTACCAGCGCAGCGTCCAGCACCGGCCCAAGATCGATCCGTTCCGCGACGCCCTCGACCGGTTGCTCGAGGAGAACTCCCGCCGCCCGAAGCGCGAGCGGCTGACCCGGAACCGGATTTTCGAGGAGCTTCAGGCCCAGGGCCATGAAGGCGGCTACGATGCCGTCAGGCGCTACGCCGCGACCTGGTCGGAGGTGGAGGTCGCTGCATCGGCCGGGGCCTATGTGCCGCTGAGCTTCGATCCCGGCGAAGCCTACCAGTTCGACTGGAGCCACGAGATCGTCCGGATCGGCGGTGCCACCGTCACCGTGAAGGTGGCCCATCTCCGGCTGTGCCACAGCCGGATGCCCTTCGTCCCGGCCCGTCCCCGGGAGACGCAGGAGCCTCAGCCATCGGGCCCGGACCGATGGCGCCAGGATGGCTTCGATCTTTGACGCCCATGACCGGGCTTTCGCCTTCTTCGGCGGGGCCTGCGCGCGCGGCATCTGCGACAGCGTTCATTGATCCGCCATTGGTCCGGGGAGTTGCCGGGGGGCGGCATCGGTCCGAGTCCGCCGGCGACGGACGCGAAGACCGCGGTCGACACGATCTTCACCGGCAAGGAGCGGGCCTATAACCGCCTTCGCCATCGGACTTGAACCGATGGCGTCCCGATGGCTCAGTCCAGCAGATGTGCGGCCACTATCTTGTTGATCCGGTTGCCTGCACACCGGCCTCGGGTTGGGAACGAGCCAATGAGCGCCAATGGTCCGAGCGACATTGGCGAGTGGACAGGTGGAGAACCAGGTCGGAACGGTCCGGAAGCGGTTCTTCGTGCCGGTGCCGAAGTTCCGGAGCTATGCCGAACTGAACGCCTGGCTCGAGGACCGCTGCCGCGCCTGGGCCCGAACCAGCCGCCATCCGGAGCTTCGCGACAGGACCGTCTTGGAGGTGTTCGAGACCGAGCGCCCGCATCTCGTGCCCTATGCCGGACCGTTCGACGGCTTCCATGCCGTGCCCGCCGCCCGACCGTCGCCGGTGGGCTCGAACCGGTGGCGCCCCGCCGGCACCTCCCCGGACCAATGGCGGACAAGGTCTCGCTCTCGAAAACCTGCCTCGTCCGCTTCGACCGCAACCGCTATTCCGTCGATGCCCGCGCGGTCGGCAAGCCGGTGGAGAGTGAGCCATGTGGTCGCCATCGGTCCGAGACCCATGGCGAACGCCCATGCCGCGCATGTCGCGTTCCGGCAGGACGGCAAGGCGGTCGGGCGCCACGAGAGGGCCTCCGGCCGCGGCCATGCCGCCTGCGGTCCGCTGCACGGCATCCCGGTTCTCCTGCGCAAGCCCGGCGCCCTGCGCAGTGAGCCTTGCGGTCGCCATTGGTTCGAGACCCAAGGCGAACGCCCCGTTCCGTGACTGGGACCTGCCCGCGGCCATGCGCCGGATCCGGCAGAAGCTGGAGCGCGTTCCCGGCGGCGACCGCCAGATGGTCGAGATCCTCGCCGCACTGCTGGTCGACGGGCCGGAAGCCGTCGAGGCAGCCTGCGCCGAAGCCCTCGCACAGGGCGTCCACTCCGCCGATGTCGTGCTCAACATCCTCGTCCGCAGGCGCGAGCCCGAGAGACCGGCGCCGATCGCGACGCCCGAAGCGCTGAAGCTGACCCGCGAACCGACCGCCGATTGTGCCCGCTATGACAGCCTCAGGAGACCCGGCCATGGAAAGAACGCAGATCCTCGACACGATGGCGAAGCTGAAGCTCTACGGAATGAAGGCCGCCTATGACGAGCTCATTGCAAGCGCGGTGAAGCGCCAGCACGAGCCGCAGCGGGTCGTCGGCGACCTGCTGCAGGCGGAGATCAGCGAAAAGCAGGCGAGATCAATCAAGTCCCAGATGACAAGCGCCCGGCTGCCACTGGCCAAGGAGATCGGCGAGTCCGACTTCTCCGGCATGCCGGTCAACGAGGCCCTGGTGCGCGACCTCGCCGGAGGCGGCTTCCTCGAGCAGCAGCGCAACGCGGTCCTTGCCGGCGGCACCGGCACCGGCAAGACCCAGGTATCCACAGCTCGCCGGGTCCGATGCCACGGGGCGGGCTGGGCGCCGGTCACGATGTTTCCCCTTCCGCGCCCGCGCCGCGGGTCTTGCGCAGCGACGGGCCGTCTGGCGCCAGGCGGTGGGCATTGTGAACGAGCCGGCCGAGGATGGCGTCGGCGAAGGTGGGCCCGCCGACGACGTCGTGCCAGGCCTCGACCGGCAGCTGGCTGGTGATGACGGTGGAGCCGGTGCCGTAGCGGTCCTCTACGATTTCCATGTGGTCCCGCCGCTGCCCGGCCGTCAGGCGGTCGGGGCCCCAGTCGTCGAGGAGTGAGCCATCGCGTCGCCACTGGTCCGAGACCGATGGCGAACACGTCGGTGCGGACGATCTGGCGGAACAGCCGGGGAAGTCGCCAATTCGCGCCAATGGTCCGAGCGACATTGGCGACGCCGTCGCCATGGGCCAGCTCGAGCTCGGCGAAAAGGCGCGGCAGCCGGTGGTAGAGAACGCTCTCCCCGTCCCGGCATGCCCCCTGGCCGAGCGCGCAGGCAAGCCAGGTCTTGCCGACGGCGAGCCATTGATGCGCCATTGGTTCGAGCACAATGGCGAGCGGGCCCGGTGATCAGCAGGTTCTGCTTCTGTCCGATCCAGCGGCCGCTGGCGAGTTCCTGGAACAGGCTCCTGTCGAGCTTGCGCGGGGTACGGAAGTCATTCGTCGGGCCCTCCTTCCACCGGAAGGACGGCTGACCCTCCTCATTCCTCGATGCAGGCGCCGACATGGCGGAGCTTGGCCGCCCGCATCCGGCTCCGGAATTTCTTCGTGCTGCGGCTGGCGGCCTCGCGGTCGATCAGCAGGCCGAGCCATTCGGCATGGCCGAGGTCGCCAATGTCGTCGCGGCCCTGCAGCTCGGCGAAGGCGTCCGCCATGCCGTTGCGCCGGAGGCGCACCTTCGGTGCGACGAGCCTGAGCTCGCGCAGCTGGCTGTGGGTGGGAGGGTCGAGCATGTGTTTCCTTTCTCAGTGGAAATATCCGGCGCGTCCCGCCGGAGGCGTGCCTCCGGCACGACAATCCAGCGCTGCGCCAGCTGGACCCCGACCTCGGCCTTGGCGTTCGCCATCGGTCTCGGACCCGTGGCGACCTGATGGCTCACTCTCGCGGCTTGCAGGGCCGCGCCGGGATGACCGCCGGGTCGTAATGGGCGGCCAGATCGGCATAGGTCCGGTTGACCTTCGGCTCGTGGAAGCAGGCCCTGGCGATGCCTGCCCGAAGGTTGTCGCAGACCAGATGCGCGGGCGCGCCGCCGAAGAACTCGAGCATCCGGACATGGGCGCCGATCCAGTCGGACAGGCCCTGTGTCCAGACCGCCTCGACATGGGTGTAGCTCGAGGCGCGTCGTGCCGAAGGCACGCCCCCGGCGTGACGCACCCCGACGAAGATCTGCGCCTGCCGGACCTCGCCAGTCTCGGGGCAGATCACCTCGACCCTGTCGCCCGCGAAATCGACGAAGGCGCGGGCGCCGGCAGCGTGATTCTGGCGCATGCTCGGCGCGAGCCGCCTCTCCCAGCGGCGGTAGAGGTCGCAGAAGCGGCTGTAGCCATAGCCGTCGCCGGGATGCGCGGCGCGGTATTCCTCCCAGAGCAGCGACAGCGTCACGCCCTTGCGGCGGAGTTCCCGGTGGACATGCGCCCAGTCCGGCGGCGCCAGGCCCCGCCGCGTCGCGCCGCCCACCGGCTGGAACAGGCGCTGCTCCAGATCGGCATCGCAGGCGCCCTCGGGCAGCGGCCAGGACAGCCCCGCCCGGTCCGCCCGCTTGAGGTAGTCGGCGGAGGCGGCCGAGGCCGGCGGCGACGGTCGCCCGCTGCCCGGCGAGGCCGAGCTGCGCATCCTGATCCGAGAGATCCTGCGCGAAGAGGTCCGCACACGCATGGGGCCGCGGATCAACGAGAATATCCGCCGCATCGTGCGCGAGGAACTGCGCGGGATTCTCGGCGGCGAGGCCTGACGCGGCCCCGCCTGCCGGTTTGCCGGGGCGGATGCCGCCAAAAACAGAAGCGCTCCCCCGGAGGGAAGCGCTTCTGTTGGCTTGGTTGCTGCCCGGCGTGCCGGGCGCAGGTGGGGTCAGGCTGCTTCTGCAGCCTCGGCAGCATGACGGCGCTCGGACTCTTCGCGGGACAGTGCGACCGAAGTCCGCACGCCCTTCGAGACAAACTCCATCAGCCCGCTGACCACGCGCTCGTTCGGGTCGATCCCGGCGCAGCTCAGCACTTCGCGGCCATCGCGCGCGCGGGCCCAGCGGGCGATCTGCTCGGGGCCGTTGCCGTATTTCTTGTCGTCCGCGATCGCGTCATCCAGTGCGGCCAGCACAACAGCCGCGAACAGTTTGCGGGCACGGTTGCCCTGCTCGTGATTAAAAGCAGTGCCATCGACGAATTCGCCCATTGTCGTTTCCTTATTCTTGCTCTTGCTCTTGCGTCTTTCCGGGTGCGGCGCAATATGCACGCCACGCTGCGATTCGGTATTGCGTTTCGGGCATGGCCGTCATGCGATCACCGCATGGCTCGCTTTTTCCTGTCTGCACGCAACCGAAGCCGTCCTTGTTGCCAGCCCGATACCACGGCGATATAGGGGCAGCCTGACCTCGTTCAACTCTCATTGGGCTTTCAAATGCCGAAAATCAACGGGAACGAAATCCGCCCGGGATTCATCCTCGACCATGACGGGGGCCTCTGGTCCGCGGTGAAGGTCGATATCGTCAAGCCCGGCAAGGGCGGGGCCTTCGCCCAGGTCGAGCTGCGCAACCTGCGCACCGGCTCCAAGCTGAACGAGCGCTTCCGCTCCGCCGACAAGGTCGAGCGCGTGACGCTCGAGCAGAAGGACCAGCAGTTCCTCTACGAGCAGGACGGCAAGCTGGTCTTCATGGACACCGAGAGCTTCGAGCAGATCGAGATCCCGGCCGAACTTCTGGGCGACCGGCGCCCGTTCCTGCAGGACGGCATGACTGCCGTGGTGCAGTATTACGACGACGAGCCGCTTTCGGCGCAGCTCCCGGCCAAGGTCACCTGCATTGTCGCCACGACCGAGCCGGTGGTGAACGGCCAGACCGCGTCGAAGAGCTTCAAGCCCGCCACGCTCGACAACGGCGTGCGCATCATGGTCCCGCCCTTCATCGGCCAGGACGAGGCGATCGTCGTCAATACCGAGACCCTGGAGTATTCCGAACGCGCCTGACCGGGCGGAGCCGTCCNGGGGGGGGGGGGGGGGGGGGGGGGGGGGCGGCCCGGTCGGCTCGCCCCGCGGTCGGTGGCGGGCTAGAGCGGGCGTCCCTGCAGCAGCCGCGGCACGTCGCCGGTCATCCCGGCGGCCTCGCGCATGAAGCCCCGGCGCAGTCCGGGCAGCGCATTGGCCAGCCCCAGCCCGATGTCGCGCCCCAGACGCAGCAGCGGGTTGTCATTCGAAAACAGCCGGTTGAACCCGTCCGTGGCCAGCGCCAGCGTCGCCGAGTCGAAGCGCCGCCACTGTGCATAGCGGTCCAGCACCAGCGGCCAGCCAAGATCTTCTCCGCGCCGCGCTGCCTCGACCAGCACCTCGGCCAGCGCCGCGACATCGCGCAGTCCGGCATTCAGCCCCTGTCCGGCGATCGGATGCACGCCGCGCGCCGCATCGCCCGCGAGTGCCAGCCGCTCGGCGGTGAAGCTCTCGGCCAGGGTCATGTTCAGCGGATAGGTATAGCGCGCCCCGGCGATGTGGATCTCGCCCAGGAAGTCGCCGAAGCGCGGCCGCAGCACTTCCAGATAGGCCTCGTCATCCAGCGCCTGGATCGCCGCCGCCTGTTCGGTGGTTTCGCTCCAGACGATCGAGGAGCGGTTGCCGGTCAGCGGCAGGATCGCCAGCGGGCCCGGCGGCAGGAAGATCTGGTAGGCACAGCCCTGGTGCGGCTTTTCGTGGCCGATCGCGCAGACCAGCGCGGTCTGGCCGTAATCCGTCACCCGCCGCTTGATGCCCGCGCGCGCCGCGGTGCCGCTCCTGCGGCCATCGGCGCCGACCAGCAGCGGCGCTGCCATCTCGCGCCCGTCTTCCAGCGGTCCCGGCGCGCCCGGCACGGTGGGCTGCGCCTTCGGCGCCGCCCGGGACGGAACTGGCCGCGTGACCGTCACCGTGTTCCTGCCCGCGGGCGGCACGCGCATGCTCGATTTCCACGGCGGCGCCTTCGTGCTGGCCGACCCTGACCTCGCCGTTGCCGGCAACATGTTGTTGGAGCCCGGCCCCGAAACCACCGTGATCGCCTTCGGCGAGGAACGTTTCGAAATTCCAGCCGCCATCCTCGCCCCTGCGGAGACCCGCCCATGACCCGCCTGCCGACCCGCCGCCACGTCCTCGCCTCTGCCGGGGCCTCCCTGCTTCTGGCCTCTGCTGCAGGCGGCCAGCAGGTCTTCAAGGAGGTCCATGCGCTCGCCCCCGGCGAATTCACCTGGCATCCCGAGCGCTCGCCCGAAGGGCCGGTGGCGGTGATCGCCTCGCTCGAGGAGCAGCGCGTCCATGTCTACCGCAACGGCATCCGCATCGCGGTTTCGACCTGCTCGACCGGCAAGCCTGGGCACGAGACCCCGACCGGCGTCTTCGTTGTGCTGCAGAAGGACAAGCATCACCGGTCCTCGACCTACAACAACGCGCCGATGCCGAACATGAACCGGCTGACTTGGGATGGCATCGCCCTCCATGCCGGGAACTTGCCGGGCTATCCTGCCAGCCATGGCTGCGTGCGGCTGCCGCTGGAATTCTCCGAGCTGCTCTTCGGCATCACCCATGTCGGCACGCCGGTGATCATCGCCGATGCGCATTCCGCGCCGCAAGCGGTGGTGCATCCGGGGCTGCTGCTCGACGGGCTGGCGGAGACCGAGATGGCGACGGCCGTGGCCGGGCTCTCTGGCAAGAAGCATCCGAAGGACTGGCAGATGGGCGAGCGCTATCCGCTGGTGACTCTGCTGGTCTCCTCCTATGACGGCAGCATCGTGCTGATGGAGGACGACCGGGCGATCGCCGAAGGCCAGCTGGTCTGGGACGGCAACCCTCTGGGCAGCCATGTCTTCGTGATGCACGGGGCGGAGACGCAGGCAGCGGCCCTGCGCTGGGGCGTTCTGAGCTTCCATGACATCGGCGGCGGACAGGACCCGGTCCTGGGGCGGATCGGCTCGGACCCGGAATTCCGCCGCCTGGCACGCTATCACAGCCATCCCGGCACGCTGATGGTGGTGACCGACCTGCCGCTGAGCCCCGACACCCGATCGCAGCGCGATTTCGTCATCATGAACGCCTGAGCCGCGCGCACTGCGGAACTCAGCCGCAAGAGGCCCGCAATCACGACGTCCGTCGGCGATGCCACCGGCAGGCCAGGGCCAGCAGGACCAGATTCAGGAGCGGCGCGAGTGCGGCCAGCCAGGGCCTCAGCCCTTCGGCCGCCGCGCCGGTCCATAGCCCCCAAGGCAGCCCGAGCGGCATCAGGAACACGCCCGCCAGCGGGTCCCGCGGCTGGCCGAACAGGCCGAAGCTTCCGATCGCCAGGAGCGCAAGGGCAGCCAGATACGCGACGGCCCCGATCCTCAGGCACCATTTGCAGATCATGCCGGCCTCCCTTTCCGCGAGCCCTGCCGGGCCTGCCCGCCAAAGGGCAATGTGCCTGGCACCGGCTGCGGCAAGACTGCGCAGCCGGCCTCCGGGATGTTTGGGGTGTTGGGTTCCACAGGAATCATCATATTCACTTTTATTACCAGGAGAAGCAGATGTTCAGACGCGCATTGCTTGCCTTGGGGATGGCCGGAGCCTCGCTTGCCGCAACGGTGACCGCCGACATCCAGTTCGACTTCACCAGCCTGGGCCAGCCATTGGGGATCAAGGTTCCGCCCGTGTTCTGCGGCACGGCCGGAGTGGCGACGAGCGAGCTCATTTCCGTCAGCCTTGGCGCCACCGGCAACGGATATACCGCCGACGTCCATACCGGTCCGAGCGGAACCGGAGTCCAGGGCGTGACGGGCATCACCGGCTCGCCCGGTGCAGGGGTCGTGCTGCGGGACCAGTTCCGCTTCCAGACGCTGGCAATGACCTTCGGCCGGCCCGGCACGCTGACCTCGCTGATCCTCTATGCCTATGGCGGGCTGGGCGGTAACCCGTATTTCATCATCCGCGACCACTCGAACAACGCACAGGTCTTCGGGGCGACCCTGATCCAGAACCAGGCGAACTTGTTTGAGCTCGATCTGACGACCTATTTCGACTTGTTCAGCGGCACCACCTTCCGCTTGCTGACCAGTGGCAGCGGGGCCTTCTCGCTGGTCGGCGCGACCTACACGGCAGAGATCGAGACATCCGCCGTGCCGCTTCCGGCGGCGGGATGGCTGCTGCTGGCCGCGCTCTGCGGAACTGCAGTTCTCCGGCGCCGCGCCTGAGGCGGAGGAAAGCCCGGGCCGGCCTCAATGTGCGACGGGCCCGGGCTTTCCTCGTCAAACGCCGCCATATGGCCGCCAGAGGATGTTCAGGAGCAGCATCAGCACGAAAATCGCGGCCACTTTCAGGAGCGTGCGCTTCTTCTTCGGGGCATCGGCAAGTTTCGCGCTGTGATCCACCGTCCAGATGACGGCAAGGATGATCACGGCGGTGGCGATCATGTGGGGAATGTCGAAAACCATTTCAGCTCTCCTTTCCTGGGTGCCTGGCGCGGGCAGCGTCAGTTTGCATATTGGCTGAAGACGGTGACGCTGCCGTCCGGTTCGGTGCGGCAGCCATAGCTGGCTCCGCCGATGTCGAGTCCGATGAACGGACCGCCTCCGGTCTCGATGCGGTTGCGCACCGCGATGCTCTCCTGCGGCACGCCGGCGAGGCGCTCGGCCTCGGACAGGCAGGCGGCTTCCATGCCCGCCGGCGGCACGATGTTGTCAGAAAGCCGCCCGGGCGCCGGATCGGTGCCGGCACAGCCCGCGGCAACTCCCGCAGAAACGGCCAGCGCCGCCAAACGAAGGATATGTGCCATCGTGAAACTCCTGGAACTCCGTCAATTGCAGCTCTGCTGCCCGGTCTGCCGGGCGCGTTCGGCGCGGAGGTCGGACAGCGATGTCTGCACGGCCTTTTCGGTCTCGGCGCGGGTGTCGGCATCGGCTTCCACCCGCTGGTAGCGCGCCGCAAGGATGCGGTCGGCTTCCGCCCGGCGGCCCGCATCGCGCAGGAAGACCACCTGCTGCAGCTCGGCCAGTTCGGCGGCCAGCCCGGTGCCGCGCGCGGTCCGCGCGGACAGCGAGACAGCAGCATCCGTGTCGCAGGCAATCGCCAGGGCATTGGCGTCCCTGACCGCTCCGGTGTCGCCGAACTCGACGCAGCCGGCGAGCGCGGCCAGGCCGAGCACGGGCAGGAGGGCCGCAATCTTGAAGGTCATTGCTCTGTCCCCTTCCGTTACGGCGCGCTCAATTCGACCACGGCACCGCCATTGACGAGGCAGCGCCAGGTCACGCCGTAGCTGTCACGCAGCATGACCAGATTGTTGGCCTGCGAGGTCTCGGAGCTGAGGATCGTCACGCTGCTGGCGGCGGCGCGCTCCAGCGTGGCGGCGCGGCAGACCTGTTCGTCGGCTCTGGGCGCGGTCCGGTAGGACACGCTTTCCGTGCCGGAGCCGGAGGGAGCCGGGGCGTCGCAGGCAGAGAGGCCCAGGATCGCGGCACCGGCGGCGGCGAGGAGGATGTTGCGGGTCATGTGAAGTCTCCTTCTTGGCAGTCATTTCAGAAGTTGGATGGGAACGGCCGGCTCAGGGGCGCAGATAGCGGGCATTCACCCAGCCGCGTTCGCGCATGTCGCTCTGCATCTCGATCTCGCACCAGCGGGCGCCGCCGATGTCGCGGCAGTCCAGCACGCGGACCTGCGAGCCATTGCCGAGCGCGCCGGTAATGCCATGGCCAGTGCCGGGACCGCTGCGGACGTTGAGGATATCGCCCGCCGGAACGCCCGTGACGCTGGTCCATTCATGCTGCGCAGGCGCAGGAGCGGCGGCGCCCGGCAGCGCGAGGAACCGCGCCGCGACCCAGCCGCTGACGCCGCCGCGCTCGGCCTGGACCTTGCACCACTGGTCGCCGTCCGAGATCGTGCAGCCGCCGATATTGGCCATCGCGGTGCCGTTGGCGACGGTGCCCGCCAGCTTGCCGCTCGGGCGCGGCGCGTTGCGCACGTTCAGCCGCGCGGCGGGATCGGAGAGGCGGACGATAAAGAAATCCTCCTCCGGCAGCAGGGCTGCTGCGGGGCGCTGCGGCGCCTGTTCCGGCGCGATGGCGACATCGATGGAATAGCCGACGGTCCGGCCGGCATCGCGGTCATTGCCCATAAGATAGACCCGGATCGCCCAATTGCCGTCATGCGGCACGGTGATTTCGGCGCGGCTGTCGGTGTCGGTGCTGCCGGTATAGGGGCCGCCGAAATCCTGCCCGGCGGGCAGGATGTTGAAGAAGGCCGATCCATGGCCGTTGGTGCCGGTCACGCGCAGCTCCGCCGTCATCCGCTGGCCGCCGCGGGCGTTCAGCACGTAATCGATGTAGTCTTGGCCGGTGATCGTGCCGTTGATCGTGGTGCCGGACGCGCCCGGCGGAAATCGGACCGGGACGGTCTCCTGCGCCAGCGCGGCAAGCGGGGCAGCGCCGAGCGCCAGGATCAGGGCTGCGACAGGCAAGCGATGGAAAGACATGGGGATTCTCCTCTTCCTCCGGCGAAGCGGCCGAGGCCATCATAGCCCGGAGGAATACATTTGAATGTGACGCATCCTGCCGCGGCAGGTCATGCCGCGGGACGGTGATCCGTTCAGGGATGCGGGAACCGGGGCGGGCCGAACCCGCCCGGAATCCGCGGTCAGCCGGGGCCGCTGGCGCCCGGACTTGCGGTGATGTGCATGGCGTTTTCTCCATGGGAGGATGCCGCCGTGTTGCGGCGCCAGAGCGATCTGCCCTCGCTCAGGAGGGACGTCTCGCTGTTGGCGGAAAGATGGGCCCGCCGCTGGAAGGGTGCCAGCCCCCTTCCTGCCGCAACGTCGCCCATGGCACGGTTGCAGCAATCTTCGGCACGCAGGAGACAATCAGGCATGGCTGGGACCTCGATCCGGCCCTTCCGGGCCGGTCAGCCGCTCGGTCTCCGGCAGGTCGGCGATCCCCATGTCCGCCGTGAGTCCCGACCGGTAGGCACGCGGCGTCATGCCGGAGGCCTTGCGGAAGGCGGTGGAGAAGGCCGAGGCGGTGGCATATCCCAGCCGCAGCCCGATCTCGCCGACCGGCCGCGAGGTCGCGCGCAGCTCTGCAGCTGCCAGCCGCAACCGGACATGCGCGAGGATATCGGCAAAGCTCGTCTCTTCCTCCGCCAGCCGCCGCGACAGTGTCCGGCGCGACACGCCCAGTTCGCGCGCGACCTTGTCCAGCGCGGGAACCTCTGACGCCAGGGCCTGCTGGACGAAGAGTTCCACCCGCTCGGCAAAGCTCGCCTCATGCGCCCGGCCCTGAGCCTCGAGCAGTTCGCCATGGCTCACCAGAAGCGCGCGCAGCCCGTCATTGCGCCCACGGATGGGTCGGTCGAGCACCGGCAGGCCCATCAGCATCTCGGTTGCGGCAACGCCAAAGGCAACGTCGCATCCCAACCCGGCGCGTGCCTCTCGGCCCGGCGGAACCCGCTCGTGGCGGAAGCGGAGAAGCTCGGGGTGGAACGGACGCGCGGTGAAGGATCGGATCTGGCCGATCACCCCGGCAAAGACAGCCTCGCGGTGGCGCGGGAACTCCTGCAGCCGCGGATCGGACAGCCGCAGCTGCAACGTCGCGACATTGCCCAGCTCTTCCAGCGCGAAATCCATTCCCGGCCGGACCTGCGGCAGCACCTGCGCGGCATCCTTGAGCGCATCCCGGAGCGTGCGCGAATGCTCGGAGATATAGCCCGGCAGGCTGGTCCCGATCGACAGCGCCAACCCGGCGAGGAACCCGAAATCGATGTCGCCGGTGATTTCCGCGGCTGCCTCTACGAAGGCCGCTTCCTGCAGGAGATCGATCACCGTGCCTGCCTCCAGGCGGAGCGGGTCGGACAAGTCGGCCCGCCGCGCCGCTGCCCCGACGGCTTCCGGCCCCTTCGCTTCCATCAGCTGAAGCGCGACATGCCGGACGAACCCGATCGTCGGGCCGGGCCTCGCCGTGTGTTCAGTGGCATGGACGGGAGCCATCGTGGATGTCTCGGCTTTCTCGGGGATAGTGTTGCGAAACCCTACGTTGCCCTGCCGCAGCCGGCAAGAATTGGAGACCTGCTTCGTCACCGCAATGCGCCGCTCCTTCGAATTCGGCGCAGCCCTGTCGATCCCCGAGCGCACTTTCGACTTTCCGCGATCCGCCATTCGTCGGCGCGGGATTGGCGAATGGCCATTGCAGGGGCCGCTGCTGTGCGGCGCTGCCGACCAGCGGATGCCCAGCATTCCGCGCCAGCTTGATGCGCTTCGCGAAACCCACGAAAATTCCGAAGGGCCGTTTCGTGCGCACCTCCGTCAGCCAGCGTGCCCAGAACGCTGCAGGCCGGGTCGAGCGACCGCTCCAGGGAAGCCGCAGCGCGGCAGCGTTGGATTATGAATGACCGGACTGGGGAGCGGCGGCGCGATCCTCAGGCTGGCTGGGGTTGTTTGCCACCGACCGCTTTCTGGCGCCAGCGGACGTTCCGGATCGCCTTTGCTGCGAGGCTCATGCGTGGAGGGCCGCGACGAGCAGAGCTGCGTAGAGAGCGGCGAAGCACAGCGGGATTGCCTGTTCCATCTTGGACAGCGACAGCCGCTCCGGCGCAGGGGATCGCCCAACGCCAGATGATCTCTTCGGCATCTCCGGAACCGGCCTTCCCGGACGAAAGATATCCGTAGAGCCCGACAACGGCGCTGTTCACGCTGAGCAGCCATTGGTTGGCGGCACCGCGGCGGTCGCTGACCTTTTCGGCCGTTTCGAGATAGAGCTTGTAGAGATCGAAGTCGTCAGGGGGCATCGTCATGGGCATCCCTCGCTCTCCAGGTAGAAGGCGCATTTCTGGTCGTGATTCAAAACGTCGCTGCGCAGAACCCGCGCCCGCGCTCGATCGACCAGCTCCACCAGCGAAAGCGGTGCTTCCCAGATCCGCGCCGTGCCATCGTCCGAGCCGGTGAGGACGCGGCTTCCGTCAGGCGAGAAGACGGCGCTCAGGACGAAGCCCTCGTGACCGTGCAGCGCCGCGAGTTCTGTTCCGTCCGCTGCATCCCAGACCCGTGCAGAGTGGTCTTTGGAGCCAGTAAGGATGTTGCGTCCATCCGGCGAGAAAACGGCGCTCAAGACGGCGTCGCCGTCGCCGTGCAGCACCGCGAGTTCCGTCCCGCCCGCCGCCTCCCAGACCCGCGCAGTGCCATCGGCCGATCCGGTAAGGACGCGGCTTCCGTCCGGCGAGAAGGTGGCGCTGCCGCCGAGCGCCGCTGGTGCCGCCCGCAGGTCGATGACAGCCGCGCCTTCGAGATCGAGGCCGGCCGCCATCCGGTGGTCGAGGACGCGCTGCGCCGCTCGGGCGAGCCCTTCGTCGCCAATGACTGCCATCTGAGCGCCACTGACGGCGCCGCGATCCGGCTGCTGACCGGCCCGAACATGGCGGGCAAATCCACCTGGCTGCGGCAGAACGCGCTGATCGCGCTGCTGGCCCAGACCGGCAGCTTCGTGCCCGCCGACCACGCCCATGTCGGGCTGGTCAGCCAGATTTTCAGCCGCGTCGGCGCCTCGGACGACTTGGCGCGGGGCCGCTCGACCTTCATGGTCGAGATGGTCGAGACGGCGGCGATCCTCAACCAGGCCGACGAGCGCGCGCTGGTGATCCTCGACGAGATCGGCCGCGGCACCGCGACCTATGACGGGCTTTCGATCGCCTGGGCGACGCTGGAGCACCTGCATGCCGCGAACCGCTGCCGCGCGCTCTTCGCGACGCATTACCACGAGCTGACCCAGCTGGCCGATACGCTCTCGGGCGTGAGCAACGCGACCGTGGCCGTGAAGGAATGGCAGGGCGAGGTGATCTTCCTGCACGAGGTGCGCGACGGTGCCGCCGCGGCCAGCTACGGCGTGCAGGTCGCCAAGCTCGCCGGCCTGCCCGAAACGGTGATCGCCCGCGCCCGCGAGGTTCTGACCGCGCTGGAGCAGGGCGAGCGCGAGGGCGGCCGCAAGGCGGTGATCGACGATCTGCCGCTCTTCGCTGCCGTCCGGCCGGAACCGGCCGCCGCCCCGCCTGCGCCCTCCGCCGTGGAAGACCGGCTCAAGGCCGTCGATCCCGACAGCCTCAGCCCGCGCGAAGCGCTCGACATGCTCTACGAGCTGCGCGGCCTGCTGCCTGCCAAAGCCTGACCCGGCAAAACAAAGTCGGGTTTCCCGTTCTCGACCGGCTGCCCGGCCTTTCCTGGCGTCTCCGGCAACCTTTCGCGTTTCCGGAGTGTTCCCGCATGTGTGCCCTGCCCGCCGATGCCCGATCGTCGTGAACGACGCCCGCGCCAACACGGTCATCCGACCAAGACGCTGGACTGGTACAGCGAGGCGTCAGGCGGACACCCCTGCAAGCAGGACGACATGACCGTCGTCTTTCCCTATCTCGGCATCCCCTCCGACCCGGCCTTCTCGCTCGACACCGCGAGCTTCGCGCCCTTGGACGAAGCCGCTCGCGCGGCATTGGCGCACTTGGCGGCGGAGCGCGCTGATCGACCTCCCGTGCATTTGGGAATGCGGGCATCTGCCTGACGATTGAAGCCTCTCACTCGACAGACAGGAGGTTCCCATGGCGGAAGAGATAAAATCGCCGCTGCGGGCGCGGATGGTCGAGGACATGCGCATCCGGGGGATGGGCGAGAAGGCTCGGAAGTCCCACATCCGCGCGATCAAGGATTTCGCCCGGTTCCTCGGGCATTCGCCGGATGCCGCCACCCCGGAAGAGCTGCGGGCCTACCAGCTGCACATGACCGACACCGGGGTCACGGCCAGCACGTCAACGTGCGGATCATGGCGCTCAGCGTTTCCGGGGCTTTCGCGGCGCCACCGGCGCCACGGTCCCCTCCAACTCTTCGGGATGACCTGCGGGCGCGATGAGAGTGACGCGGACCGNGCGACAGCGACAGCGACAGCGACAGCGACAGCGACCGGATGCTGATCCATGTCGACCAGGGCAAGGGGCGGAAGGATCGCAAGGTGATGCTGTCGCCGGGATTTCTGGACTTGCTGCGCGACTACTGGCGCGAAGCCCGTCCCGAGGGCTGGCTGTTTCCCGGCAAGCCGAAGATCAATCCGCTCTCGCCGCGGCAGCTGAACCGGGCATTCACGCCGGCCAAGACCATGGCCGGGATCAAGAAGGCAGCCACCCTGCACACCCTGCGACACAGCTTCGCGACGCATCTGCTGGAAGCGAACACCGATGTGCGGGTCATCCAGGTGCTGCTCGGGCACGCGAAGCTGACCACCACGGCACAGTACGCGCATGTCGCGACCAAGACGATCCGCGGCACCGTCAGCCCCTGCGAAATGCTGGCCAAGCTGCAGGACCGGACCGCGAAAGGAAGCCCCGGGTGACCGGGCGCCGGAGGCCCCGGCCAAGGCTGGAGATCGCTGACATCTTCCGTGCGCATGGTCCTGCGTGGCGACGGACCAATGCCGGGCATGTCAGCCTGGCCCAGCTCAAGGTGATGTCAGCGATCGAAGCCTGCCGGACGGAGGCGCTCGGCGGGCATGTCGCGTACAATTCCTGCAAGATACCATTGCCCGGCAGGCGATTTGGCAGAGCCAAATCCGCCGAGAGGGGGCACTGTCCGAAGTGCCAGGGGCCCGCGGCGCGCGACTGGATGGCCGCGCGCGCCGAAGACCTTCTGCCCGTGGAATACTTCCACGTCGTCTTCACCCTCCCGGCGGAAATCGCGCAGATCGCGTTCTGGAACAAGAAGGCCGTCTATGGCCTGCTGTTCCGGACGTCTGCCGAAACCCTGGCCACCATCGCTGCCGATCCCCGGCATCTCGGCGCTCGGGTCGGCATGACCTCGGTGCTGCACACCCGGGGATCGGCGCTGACGCATCACCCCCACATCCACATGATCGTGCCCGCTCTCGGGCATCGCATGCAATGCCCTGCCGGGCAGCGGCCTGTCGCCGGTCGGGTCGCGATGGATCCCGTGCCGCCCCGGGTTCTTCCTGCCGGTGAAAGTCCTGTCCCGGCTGTTCCGCCGCCTCTTTCTGGAAGGCCTGTCGTTCTTCGGCGACCTCACGGGCCTCGCCGATGCCGGCACCTTCAGCGCCTGGCTGGCGCCGTTCCGGAGGATGGACTGGGTGGTCATCGTGCCGGAGGCACGGCTTCGACACGACGCCAAGCCGCCCTTCGGCGGACCGGGGGCCGTGCTGGCCTGTCTCGGACGTTACACCCATCGTGTCGCGATCTCGAACAGCCGCCTGGTCAGCGCCGACAGCACGGCGGTGGCGTTCCGCTGGAAGGACCACCGCGTCAAGCATGGCGACCGGATGAAGGTGATGCGGCTCGGGAGCGGCGAGTTCATCCGCCGCTTCCTCCGGCACGTCCTGCCCGACGGGTTCCACCGCATCCGCCACCAGGGTTTCCTCGCCAGCGGGGTCCGAAAGGCCAGCGTTGCCAAAATCAGGGCGCTGATCGGGGGGATCCGGGCTCACCCGGCGGACACGCCGCCGGAGGAGGACGCGCCGACCCCCTTCGCGCGGCGCGAGCCAGCCCGTGCTGTGGCGGTCCGATGTGCAGCATCGAGATCTTCCGGCGCGGACAGGTGCCGCGATCGCGCGCGCCGCCACGGGAGCAGGCCGCATGACGAAACGCCCGTCCTCGTCGCGAAGATTGCCCCGGCGCGCGCCTATCGGCCGGATAGCTCCGTTCGTCCCCGGAGGTCAGCTTGGCTTGCCGGAGGTGGATCGACGACGTTCCCGCCCCCGGACTTCATGATCCCGCCATGCTCCAGTTCACCGCGTGGCCCGCATGGCCGTCCCGACGGACGTGAGGTGATAGCCGTCGATACTGGCCGCAGCACGCTTTCCCCATAGACATCCACCGGCGGCCCGCGGGGCCCACCCTCGCGCTGCAGCCCGCATCGAAAACCCTTCACCAATCCGGACATCCGCAGGGGCTGGAAGCCGTCCTGCCCGGAAGCGCCTCGGTCTCGCTGGCGGCGCTGCGTGGCACATCTCCGGTCTACGCCGCCTCCGGCCACGGCCACGGCCACGGCCACGGGGTGATCGAGGTTCCCGGAAACCTCGTCCAGCCGCCGCTGGCCTCGCACATGCTTGCAGTCCACACCATGGTGAGGAGATTTCCCTACGTCAACACCGACGGCCAGGTGTCCTAGAGCCTTGCCATCGCGGTGAACCAGATTTCACCGCCATCAAGGATGTGGTCGTCAGCGCGGTGGTCGAGACCCCGTTCTACATCCCGTGGGAGGGGCGGCGGCACCGGGGGGCTCACGACCGGGACTTACGGCGGCTGGGGCCGCGTGGAGTCGTTCATCCCGATCCCCGACTTCCTGCCGCCAGCCCGGACTGCGCCGGAGCCGACCCAGGGCGATGACCTGCTCGACCTGTCGGCGGCGGACGCAGGCACAGCCATGGATGCGCTCGGCGGCGACGACACGGTGACCGGCCCTTCCCATGCCGACACGCTGGACGGCGGGTAGGTGCGGACGTGATCGGCGGCGGCTGCCGCTCCGATCTGATCGGCGGCGGCATCGGAGATGACGTGATACACGGCCAGCGCGGCCTGGGCCGGAACCGCGGCGATGGCGGCGACGACACGCTGAACGGGAATTTCGGGAGTGACCGGCTCAGGGGCAACGCGGGCGACGACCGGCTCGACGGCGGCTTCGGCGACAACACGCTGTCGGACGGTCAGGACAAGGACGTTCTTCTGGGCCGTCAGGGCGCTCATGTCTTCGAGATGGCGCTGGACGGCGACATGGACGAAATCCGCGATTTCGAGAACGGCACCGACCGGATCGACCCCTCGGCCCGGGGGATCCGCTGTGGCAATCTCCTGATTGAGACCCGGCAGATCGGAGGCCTGCGCATCACTTGGGACGACGAAATTCTGATCCTGAAGACCAAGACGGGTACCATCGCCGCCGGAGACATCGACAGCGGCGACTTCCTGTTCTGACGGCTTCAGCGGTGGCGGCGGAGATAGACGTAATAGGCGCCGGTTCCGCCATGCTTCAGATGCGCCTCGGCGATCTGCAGCACCATCAGGCGCAGCGGGCCAGTGTGCAGCCATTGCGGCACCTGGTGCTTCAGCACGCCGCGCGGGACCGGCATCGGGCCCGGCTCGTCGCGCTCCTTGCCCTTGCCGGTGATGACGAGGACCAGCCGCATCTGCCGCATGTAGCTTTCCGAAATGAACCGGGTCAGCGCGGGATGCGCCTGGTCCTGGGTCATGCCGTGCAGGTCGATCCGCGCCTCGGGCACCAGCTTGCCCTTCTTCATCCGGCCGAAGGCCTTGCGGTCCATGTTGACCGGCGCCTTGGCGATGGCTTCGGAGATCGGCGGCGACAGGTCGTGGCGGCCGGAACCTGCCCGGGCGCGTTCGCCGACGCGGAAGGCTGGGATGCGCAGGTCGGGACCGGCCGGATCGGCCTCGCGGGCCGGGTGCGGCGCCGGGGTCTTGGCGCGCCCAGCAGGCCCGCGCCCCGTGCCGCGGCGATGGCGCCTTCGACATGCGCCGCCGTGGGCAGCGAGAGCACGATAACCTCCGCCGCCGCGAAGACCTCTTCGGGGCTCGCCTTGGGCGCAATGCCCACCTCGCGGGCGCGGTCCTGCGCCGCGGGGGAAGGATCGTAGCCCGCGACCTCGAACCCGGCGCGGGCAAGGCTCGACGCCATGCCGAAGCCCATGGCCCCAAGCCCGATGACCCCGGCCCGTTTGCCTGTCGTCCCTGCCATGTGATCTCCTGTCGTTGTTCCGTGCCGGCCGCTTGGGGCCGGTGCTGCCGAAATCTAAACGGAAGAGACGCGTTCACAGATAGGGGTGCCGTTGAGCACATCGCGTTGCTCTCATGGCAACGCGAAAGATCACGCCCGGAAGGCCACCATGCGGTTCGACAGGAAGCTCGCCACCAATTCCACCGATTTCGGCAGGCGGCGGCGGGCGCGCACCATGAGGTGGGTGCTGACTTGGCGCAGCGTCGGCTCGTCCAGCTCGATCACTGCCAGATCGCCGCGATCCGCCTGAATGGACGCGGAAAATCGCGGCAGAAAGGTCACGCCCATGCCCGCGCTCACGTAGCGGATCAGCAGCGCGATGGAGGCGGTTTCCACATGAACCCGCAGCGCCAGCCCGCGGTCGGCGGCGACCTGTCCCACGAGGTGGCGGATGGCGTGGCGGCCGTCGAGCATGGCGACGGGATGCTCCAGCACCTCGGCCAGCCCGACACTCTGACGGCCCGCCAATGATGAAGTCGCAGGCACAACGGCGCAGAGCGGCTGGCGGCCCACGGCCAGCGAGCGGGTTGCCTCGGAAACCAGGGGATTATAGGCGATTCCGATATCGGCCTCGCCCTCGACCACCCGGCGCTGCAACTCGTCGGTGCCGGCGTGGTCGATGGCAAAGCGCAGTTCGGGCTGGAGCCGGCACAGCTCCGACAGCCCGTTCTCCATCAGATCGGCGGTGAATCCCTCCCCGAGCGCGATGCGCACGGTCTGCGTGCGTCCCTCGCGGTAGCGGCCGATCTGGTCGAGAAGGAAGGTCTGCTCGTCCTGCAGGTGCAGCGCGTGCTCGCGCAGGAGCTCCCCGGCCCCGGTCAGCATCACGCCCTTGGAGCTGCGCTCGAAAAGCGTCACCCCGAGCCGGGCCTCGGCCTCGGCGATCTTGCGCGAGATTGCCGAAGGCACGACGTTCAGCCGATCTGCCGCACGGCGGATCGAGCCCTCCTGCACGACCGCGAGAAACTCGCGCAGGAAGCGGCTGTCGAGCGCGTCCATCAGCCCTGCGTGGCGCGGCGGGCGAGGCGCACCCAGAACTCGGCACCGGCGGGCAGCACCGCGTCGTTGAAATCGAACTTCGCCGAATGCAGCCCGGGATTCACGCCCTCGCGCCCGGCACCGAGCCACAGATAGGCGCCCGGCACCTCGTTCAGCATGAAGGCGAAATCCTCCGAGGCCATGCTCGGGCCGGTCATCGCGGTATCGAGTCCCATCTCCGCCGCCACATCGCGGGCGAGCGAGGCCTCGGGGGCGGAGTTGATCGTCGCGGGATAGCGGCGCTGGTAGTCGATATTGGCGGTGCACCCCTGCGCGGCGGCCTCGGCGGCGGCCACGCGCCGCACGCGCTCCTCGATGATGTCGCCGGCCTCGGCGCCGAACCAGCGGCAGGTGCCGCTGAGCACCGCGCGGTCGGGGCAGACGTTATAGGCCGATCCGCTGTGGATCTGCGTGACCGAGACCACGCCCGGCTCCAGCGGCGAGAGGGCACGGGCCGGGATCTCCTGCAGCGCCGCAGCGGTGCGGCCGGCAGCGGCGATCACCCCGTCGGATTGCTCGGGCATGGCACCATGGCCGCCCTTGCCGAGGATCTCGATGTCGAAGACCGAGAAGGCCGCCATCATCTTGTCGTCGCGTGCCACGAAACGTCCCGGCGCGAGGCCGGGCCAATTGTGGATGCCGAAGACCTTGTCGACGGGAAACTGCGTGAACAGCCCCTGGTCGACCATGACCCGCGCGCCGCCCTCGCTTTCCTCGGCTGGCTGGAAGATCAGCGTGACGGTGCCCTGCCCGACGCCTTCCGCCGCGATCTGCCGCGCAGCGAGCAGCAGCATGGCGGTGTGCCCGTCATGGCCGCAGGCGTGCATCTTGCCGGGGATGGTCGAGGCATGGGCCGCGCCCGTCGCCTCGACGATGGGCAGCGCGTCGATGTCGGCCCGCAGGCCGATCACCGGCGCGCCCTGTCCCATCTGCGCGACGACGCCGGTGCCCGCGAGACCGCGATGCACCCGCCAGCCCCAGCCGGCGAGCAGCCCGGCGATCATCTCCGAGGTCCGATGCTCTTCGAAGCCCAGCTCGGGGTGACGGTGCAGGTCGTGGCGCCAGGCAATGGCTTCGGCGATGTGGTCCTGGTCGAACATGGGGTCTCCTCGGGCGCGCTCGGGCGCTCCGTCTTGTATCAGGGCGCCTCCGGCGCCTCCTGGAAGGTGAGAAGGATGCCGCCCAGCCGTGCCTGGTCGGTCAGGACAAGTGCGCCACCGATCTCGCGGCAGGCAAACCCGCCCGCGTCGACGAAGGGGCGGACCCGATCGAGCGCGCGGCAGGCGATGTCGAGCGAGATCACCGAGGGCGCGCCGTCCGGAGCAAGGTCTTCGGGCGGCGGGCCGAAGACGGCCCGGGCGGCATCGCGGCCGAGCACCCGCCAGTGCCCCTTGCCGGTGGTGACGGTGAAGCCCCAGCCGGTCTCGGTCACCGCCTCGGGGCCATGCAGCGTGGCGAGCCAGTCCTTCACCGCGGCCTGGTCCCGCGGCGCGGCAAGGATCGTCGCAGAAACAAAGCCATGCGCGCCGTTGGGGTGGTCCATCCACACGGGGAATTCGATCAGGTCGCGCCTGTGCTGCTGGCAGGCGAACATCGACAGCCGCGGCAGGTCTGCGCGGGTGAAGATCTTCAGCGTGGTTGCGGTACGGTCCGGCATGCCGTCATCGCGGGTCACGTCGCGTCCGAACTCGATCGTGCCCTCGCAGTGACCGCCCCGCGCGACGACTGCCGCTTCGTCCGCCGCCGCGTCCCCGGAGTTGAGCGCCGTGAGGGACACGCCTTCACGCTCGGCCAGCCAGTGCTGCACGTGCCGCCCGAAGCGGAAGTCTCCCGCCGGATACCCGTCGAGCAGGCTCCCGTCGCCGATCCCCACGAGTTCCAGCAGTTGATTGCGGAAGATCACCAGCGCGGTCGAGGTGCCCCAGGGGTGCATCCCCGGCGGCTTCATCAGGAACCCGAGCGAAAGGTAGGTCTCGCGCGCCGCGGCCAGATTGCGCACGCAGACCAACGGATGGTCGATCCCGAGCGACGTCATTCCGCCCGGCCTTTCAACTCTGCCAGCGTTGCAAACCCGGCGAAACGCCCGGCGCCGCGATCTGTGCCGCGGGGGCCGGTCACGACATGGCCGGGCGGGACATCCCTGGTCACGATCGCTCCGGCAGCCACCGTCGCCCCAGCCCCCACCTCGACCGGCCCGAGGATCATCGCGCCCGCGCCGACCACCGCGCCGCGGCGCAGCTTGGGATGCCGCCCTTCCCCCATGTCGACGAAGTTCGACCCTAGCGTAACCCCGTGCCAGAGGCTCACATCTTCTTCGATCACCGTCGTCTGGCCGATCACCAGCCCGAGCCCGTGATCGAACCAGACGCCGCGGCCAATGGTTGCCTGCGGCCAGATCTCCACCGAGAGCGCCCGGGTGAACTGGCTCTTGACCGCCAGCGCAAGCTCTTCGCGCCCGGCCTCCCAGAGCGCCCGGCTCACCCGGTAGGACAGAAGCGCGTGATAGCCGTTGGCGAAGAGCAGCACGCGCGGTGACCCGCCGGGCTGATCGTCGCGCGCGCTGGTGGCCAGCAGATCGTCGAGAGCCGTATCCAGCACCTCGGCATCGTGGCGAAGGAGCTCCGCCGTCAGCCCGCGCAGCCAGGCCCGCGCCCTGCTCTCGGACAGGCAAGCAGTCAGCGCGGCGGCCATCAGTTCGGGCAGATCGGTCAGCTCGCCAGCCTCGACCCCGAGCAGCACCGGCAGCCCGGTCTCGCCGGCGAGCAGGTCACGGGTGTCGGGCAGAAGCGTCTGCTGCAGGGAATGTCCGCTCATGGGGCCTCGCGGGTGGTCGAAGGGTTCTGCGAAGCTGCCCCGACTACAGTGCTGCGCACAAGAGCAGAAATATACCCATCGCGTTGCTCTGAGCAGAACGCCAAGGCCGCGGCACAAGACGCTGCGGGGCAAAGTTTCGCTTGAGTTCCAATCGCCGCGCGCATGTGTGGGCTGCACCCCGAGATTTGCTACCGCACGTCGGAAGACGGTCCCCAAGTTGACGCCGTCATTTATGATGGGGTCGGCGCGCCTGATCATGTCTTGCAGGAAACCGCAGGCGAGTCTCGGGACGGCGGCGACCAGGGGCCAAGGGATTGCCGTGAAAGTGCGCGATCCGGGCCTTTCGTTCGCGGAGCATGAAGGGCGGCTCTAAGCCGAAAGCTCCGGATGGCCCTCGGCCGGAAGGCGCCGGTCCGAGGCCCGCTTCCTGCGCTCTGCCCCAGTACGGCAGATGAAGATGAACCGTGGGATTTGGGGAGCCCGGCCGCGGCGGTGCGAGCATCGTCCTCATCGTCGGGACCGGCCGCTTTTGCGGTTTCACCGCTTGGGCGCCGCCGCGCCGCCGCAAGTCCGCTTCCCCTTGCCGGTCACAGTCGACCTCTCGCGCCGGACGCCGCCGCGACCGGCTGTAAAGGGGCTGAGCGCGGGCGCTCGAGACGTCGGGCGCGACCGGCTGGTTCCGCCCTTCGGCCCGGCATGGTGACAGCCGATGAACCATCAGCGCCATCGCTAGGATTCCGCGTCGCCGCAAGGCTGGAGAGAGCCCCAAAGCTTCCTGTCACCATTTCTGTGCTGTATGCGCACGCAACGAAAACGCAGAAGCTTCGCGCCGCGGAGGGCGCCGCGGTGCAGAGGAGGGCGTTGTTGTACAAAGAGGCTCCGGGATTCACTTCGTGAATCCAATGTAGTAGCGGGCTTGCATGAGCAAACCGCCGAAGCCGACCTACAAGACCACCAACTGGCCCGCATAGCGAGCCGTTGCGCGCCACCGGTCCGAGCGCAGCGGCGAGCGAGGCGCTGAAGCAGCGTGGATCGCTGACGGTCTTGTTCGATCCCTCGATCGTCGCCAGAAGACCTTGGACGTCACCATCCCGTACCGCGGCTCCAAGGGCGCGCTGCACCTGCCCGTCCCCTCTCGGGCATTGCTGCGCAATATCCTGCCGGGCAGCGGACAGCACCGGCATCAAGGTGGAAAGCGAAGGGTGCGGAATGACCGTGGCCCCGGTGGGGCCGCGAAAGCGCGCGGCACGGCACACGCGCAAGCATGGCGGCTCGAAACGGCGCGTTCGCGGGTTCGCTCGGACCGGTGGCGCGGCCCGCTCACGGCGCAAGATACACCTCGGGATCGACGGGCAAACATTGGAGATCCGGGCCGTCGAGGTCACGTCCAGCAATGTCGGCGAAGCGCCAATGCTGCCGGACCTGCTCGCCCAGATCCCGGCGGAGGAGGAGATCGCCACCGTCACGGCCGAGTTGCCAGCGGATGCGCCATCGGTTCGAGCACCGCTGGCGACGCCTATGGCACGCGCGCCTGCCATGATGCCATCGCGGCCCGCGGAGCAGCGGCGGTTCGTCGGGCAAAAGGTCCCCCGGACCTTTTGCTGAACCTCCTCACTTCCGCCCCGCCGAAATGCCCGGCCCTGGAAGCCGGACACGGCAGGAGTTCGCGCACGCAACGAGATCCTGCGGGCATCGAAGCACCTGGGCCGGGCGCTGGGGCGGAACTGGAGCGGGCACCACCGCCGGAGCAGGGTGGAAACGAAGATGAACTGCGTGAAGCAGCTCGGCCAGCGGCTGATGTCGCGGGACTTCGACCGCCAAGTTGCCGAAGTCCAGATCCGCGCGGCGGTGCTCAACCGCTTCACGGCACTCGGCATTCCCACGACCGTGGCCGCAGGACAGGTGTGTCCGGGGAAAGGGGGACTGCGGTCATCAATTGATTTGTGCAACAGCGCCCTGTCGCGGGAAATCCCGAACTGACGCGCAACCTCGCGCTGGCTCATGCCTTCTGAACAAGCCAGACGAACCTTCCGATACAAATCCACGGTGAAAATCCCCCTGCCCTCCTGCCGCGAGGAAAGGTAAAGGTGAACGACTTTTGCGCCGCCCGCAGCGGACTCTTCCCGCCGCCACCGTGGTCGACTTTCCCACCGCCGTCTCAAACGGCGCGTTCTGGATGACGGTGTCGATCTCCTCGAACATCCGCGGACCCATCACATGGATCGTGTTGAAGGTCTCGCCCGACACGTTGACGAAAGTCATCTCGGGCGGGTTGTCCGCCTGGCCCAGAGGATAGAGGCGGAGCATGTTCTGGGTCTGCGTGACCGCCTGATCGGTCGGGCCGGCAGGATGCCCAGCCGAACCCGTTTGGCGCCGAGCGTTTCCGCAGCGAAGGGGAGAACCTCTGGGCGCGGCCGTCCATGCGGTCCAGGTCCGGCCGCTGCAATCACCATGAGCGGCTCCGGGAGGTCGGACAAGGGGATGTGCCTCTGTTAGCCGCGGTGCAGAGAACCGCCGCAGCCCGTTGTCCGAAATTTTTTTGCACGTAGTTGCAAAGCGTCATGCCCATGTCATCTCTTCCCTCTACGACGCCTGCGGAATATAGGCAGGACGGACATGGCGACCATTGCAAGCGGAACGGAGCGGCTGCGCCCAGGTGCAAGGATCAGGCACGGCATCCAAGTGGCGCGGCAGGACCCGACCCTTCTGATCGGGCTGGGACTGCTCGCGCTGTTCCTCGGTCTTATCGTGGTGCCGGTGGTCTCGATCTTTTCGGACATGCTGGTGACGCGGCACGAACCGGCAGCCCGGCCGGAGCCTGGACTGGCTACTATCTCGAGCGCGCCTTCGGCTCGCGCATGGCGCAGATCCTGTTCTGGACGCCGCTGTGGAACACCCTCGCCGTGGCCGGGACCGCGACGGCGGCGGCGCTGGCGATCGGCACGCTGCTGGCCTGGCTCCTGGTCCGCTCGGACCTGATCGGGCGGCGCTGGCTGGCAACCGCGCTGGTCATCCCATTCATGCTGCCGGCCTGGACCTTCGCCCTCGCCTGGACGGTGCTCTTCAAGAACGCCACCACCGGCGGCCAGCCCGGCTGGCTCGAGGCTATGGGCGTGCAGCTACCGGACTGGGTGTCCTACGGCGCCTTTCCGACCACCGTCATCATGACGCTGAACTTCATCCCCTTCGTGATCCTGCTGGTCGGCAACGCGCTGCGCCGCTTCGACAGCCAGCTCGAGGAAGCCGGACGGATGCTCGGCGCCGGCCGCGGCACTATCGCGCTGCGCATCGTCTTCCCGCTGATGCGCCCGGCGGTGATGTCGGCCTGCCTGCTGATGTTCGCCGACGCGATCGGCGAGTTCTCGGTGCCCTATGTGCTCGGCCTGCCGGTGCAGTTCGAGACGCTCGCCACCTCGCTCTACCGGGCGATCAACACCCAGCAGACAGGCATGGCTGCAGTCTTTGCCGGGGTGATCATGGCGATCGGCATCGTCACGCTGAGCCTGGACACCTGGATGATGCGCGAGGCCCGCCGATTTGCCACGGTCGGCGGCAAGGGCGCCATGGAGCGCCGCCAGAACCTCGGCCTGCTGCGCTATCCGGCCTTCGCGCTGGCGCTGGCAATGTTCTTCATCGCGGTGATCCTGCCCTTGGGCGCGCTGGCCCTCTCGACGGTCATGCATCTGCCGGGCCGGTTCGAGGCCTCGAACTTCACGCTCGACTACTGGATCGGCAGCGGCCTCGGCACCATCGCGCTGGAGACCGGAATCCTGCGCGCCCCGGAGTTCTGGGCAGCCGCCTGGAACTCGGTGCGGATCGTCGGCACCGCCTCGCTCTGCGCCGGGATCCTGGGGCTGCTGACCGGCTATGTCGTGACCCGCGTGCCGGTCCGGGGCGTCGGCACGGCGCTCCGCCAGATCACCTTCTTCCCCTATCTGGTGCCGGGGATCGCCTTCGCCGCCGCCATGCTGTCGCTCTTCGCGGTGCCGCACGGTCCGCTGCCCGCGCTCTACGGCACGCCCTGGATCCTGCTGCTGGCCCTCGTCGCCGACCAGATGCCCTTCGCCTCGCGGGCCGGGATCTCGGCGATGACCCAGCTCGGCCGCGATGTCGAGGAAAGCGCCCGCGTCGCAGGGGCGGGCTGGCTGCGCCGCATGGCCGCGATCATCCTGCCGATCCAGAAGGGCGCGCTGGTCACGGCGGTCCTCATGCCCTTCATCTCGGGGATCAAGGGGGTGAGCCTCTTCGTCATCCTCGCGGTCCCCGCCACCGACGTGCTGACCACCTATTCCATCCGCCTCATCGACTACAACTACACGCAGGCCGCCAATGCGGTGGTGCTGATGATCACGCTGATCGCCCTCCTGGGCACGCTGGCCATCAACCGCATCACCCGCACCGGGCTGGCCCAGGGCCTGGAGAGCTGACCCATGCCGACCATCCATCTCGACCGTCTCCTCAAGCGCTATGCCAAGGGCGCCGCCCCGGCGGTGGACGGCCTCTCGCTGACCATCGCCGACGGGTCCTTCACCTGCATCCTCGGCCCCTCGGGCTGCGGCAAGTCCACCATCCTGCGCATGCTGGCCGGGCTGGAGACCGCGACCGCCGGCGAAATCCGCATCGGCAACCGGGTGCTCGACAGCATCGCCATGGGCATCTTCGTCCCGCCGGAGAAGCGCGGGCTGGGGCTCGTCTTCCAGTCCTACGCGCTCTGGCCGCACATGACGGTGCGCGACAACATCGCCTTCGGGCTGAAGGTCGCGAAGATGCCGCGGGCCGACCGCCGCGTGCGCGTCGCCGAGATGGTCCGCACGCTGCGCATAGACGGGCTCGAGGACCGCTATCCGGCGCAGCTTTCGGGCGGGCAGCAGCAGCGCGTCGCGCTGGCACGGACGCTGGCGCTGACCCCGGGGGTGCTGCTCCTCGACGAGCCGCTGTCCAATCTCGACGCGGCGCTGCGCCTGTCGATGCGCGCCGAGCTGGCGCGGCTGCACCGCGAATTCGGCACCACCATCGTCTTCGTCACCCATGACCAGTGGGAGGCCATGACCCTCGCCACCCATGTCGTGGTGATGTCGAAGGGCGAGCTGCAGCAATACGGCCGCCCGGACGAGATCTACGACCGCCCCGCGAACCGCTTCGTGGCCGAATTCATCGGCAACCCGCCGATCAACCTGATGCCCGCATCCAGCGACACCGCCCGCGCGCTCCTCGGCCAGACCAGGCATCCGGCGGCGGCGCAGGGCGCGATGCTGGGCCTGCGCCCCGAAGGCATGGAGCTCGGCCGGCGAGACAGCCCCGGCGCGGCATGCGGTGGCGGAAATCGGTCAGCCAGGGGGCCATCTCGCCCCCCGTCCGGACCCCCTTCGGCCCGAGGCGGCCGAGCAGGTCATCCGCGAGGCTGCAGGCCAGCACCTCGGTCATGCCGCGGCGAGATCCGCCGCGCCGAAGCCCGCGAAGGCCGCCTTCAGCGCCTCCATCGTCTCGTCGGAGGGCTGGACCAGCGGACGGCGCACCGGGCCGGCCTTGACGCCGCACATCTCCATGTAGACCTTCAGCGGCCCCGGATTGGTCTCGCGGAACACCGAGGAGATCACCGGGCCGAGCGCGTTCGACATCTTCACCGCCGCCTTCAGGTCGCCCGCCCGCGCGGTCTCGAAGACCTTGATCCAGTGGCCGGGATACATGTTCGCCGTGGCCAGGACGCCACCGGTGGCGCCGAGCGCGACATGGGTCGCGAACAAGGGCTCCTCGCCCGAAAGGACCGACATCCTGTCTCCGGCCAGCTCCATCGTGCGGATGAATTCCGGCAGATCGTAGGAGGAGTATTTCATGCCGATGATCGCGCCGTCATCGGCCAGCTGCGCCAGCGTCTCGGCCTTGAAGGCGACGCCGGTGCGGCGCGGGATCTCGTAGGCCATGACCGGCAGGTCGACCGCGTCGCGGTAGGCGCGGTAATAGTCGATCATGCCCTCCTGGGGACCGGGCGCGTAATAGGGCGTGACCAGCATGACGCCCGCGGCGCCGGCCTTGGCGAAGTCGTTGCCGGTTTCCACCGCGTCATGGAAACCGGTGGAGAGCACGCCGGGCATCACCGGGCGGCCATCGGCGGCCTCGACGCAGGCCGAGACGATGCCCGCGCGTTCGGCCCGCGACAGCGCCGGGTATTCGCCGGTGCCGCCGATCGGCACGATGCCCGCGGCGCCCGCCTCGATCTGAAGCGAAACAAGGGCCTTCAGCGCGTCGTAATCCACCGCGCCTTCGGCGGTGAAGGGGGTGACGATGGCGGTGAAGAGACCCTGCAGGTCGTCCTTGGTCAGCATGGGAGAAGTCCTTGAAAGATCTGGCGCGGCATCAGAGGAAACCGAGCAGCCGCGGGAGGGTGAGGGAAATCGCGGGGACATAGGTGACGAGCACCAGCACCACGAGATTGGAGACGAGGAAGGGCATCGCCGCGCGGACGATCCTGCCCAATGGCACGCCGGAGATCGACGAGCCGAGATAGAGCGCCAGCCCGTAGGGCGGCGTGATCAACCCGATCATCACGTTGACGACCATGATGACGCCGAAATGCACCGGATCGACCCCCATCGCCGCCAGCAGCGGCGTGAAGAGCGGCGCGAACAAGAGGAGCTGCACCGAATCCGACACCCAGAGCCCGTTGACCAGAAAGAACAGGTTCAGCATCAGCAGCAGCATCCAGGGCTGCAGGTTCGCCGCCTCGACCATGGCCTGCAGCTCGGCAGGCACCCGCTCGTTCGCCAGGATCCAGGAGATCACGGTGGCGAAGCCGACGATCAGGTAGACCGAGGCCGAGGTCCGCGCCGAGCGGTCGAGGATCGCCCAGAGCTCCTTCAGGCTCAGCGAGCGGTAGGCGAAGATGCCGATCACCAGCCCGTAGGCGACGGCGATGGCGGCGGCCTCGGTCGCGGTGAAGATGCCGCCGACGATGCCCCCGATGATGATCAGCGGCATGAAGATCGCCCAGAAGGCATGCAGGACGATGCCGAAGGCTACTTGCAGATTCAGTCCCTTGATCGGGTTCGTCGGGAAGCCGCGGCGCCGCGCGATGACGTAGATCACCGCCATCTGGAAGAGCCCGAGCAGCATCCCCGGCACCGCGCCCGCGAGGAACAGCGCGGCGACCGAGGTGTTGGTCAGCGCCGAGAACATGATCAGCGGGATCGAGGGCGGGATGATCGGCCCCTGGATCGCCGAGCTGACGGTGACGGCGGCGGCGAAATCCTTCTGGTAGCCGTCCTTCTCCATCATCTTCATCTCGACCGGGCCGAGCGCGGAAATGTCGGCCAGCGCCGAGCCGGAGACGCCCGAGAACATCATCGAGCCGACGACGTTGACATAGGCCAGCCCGCCGCGCAGGCGGCCGACCATCAGGCGGCTGAGATTGACGAGGCGGTCGGTCATGCCGATCGCCGTCATGATCTCGCCCGCGATGATGAAGAGCGGGATCGACAGCCAGATGAAGACATCCATGCCGGTGAAGAACTTGTGGGCATAGATGTCGAGCATGTGGATCATGCCCGGCTTGACGAAGAAATAGGCGAGCCCGGCAAAGCCGATGGCGAAGATCACCGGGCTGCCCAGCACCATCAGGCCCAGCATCAGGCCGAGGGTTATCAGCAGGGGATGCTCCATGGCTCAGACCTCGGCATTCAGGATGGAGGGACCGGTCTTCGGCGAACCGCGCACCAGGTCGCGGATGGCGAGGACGATCATGTGGAACATCATCAGCGCGCCGCCGACCGGCACGGCGAGATAGATCCAGAAGAAGGAGATGCCGATGGTCACGGCGGTGCGGCGCTGGCCGAAAAGCGCATTTTCCCAGCCCTTCCACACCAGCACGAAAAGCAGCCCGGCCAAGAGCAGGCGGAACAGAGCGTTGCGCAGCGACAGCGCCCGCTCGGGCCAGAAATGGTCGAAGAAATCGACGCGGACCAGCTGTTCGTCCTTCACCAGCAGGCTGCCCGCCAGCATCACGGTCCAGATCATCAGGTAGCGCGCCGCCTCTTCGGGCCAGGGCAGCGAGGCGTTGAAGACATAGCGCAGACGACCTGCAGGATCAGGCAGGCGGCGACGGCGATCAGCGTGATCCGCGCCAGCGCCGAGGTCACTGCGCCCAGCCCGTCGGCCAGTCGTTCGAGGGTGTTCAGCATGGAATGCTCCGGTTGCGGCCCCTGGGGCCCGCGTCGTCAGTGGCCCCGCGCCGGGTAGGAGAGAGGGGGAGCCCCGGCGCGGGGCGCGGGACGGCCTCAGTCGGCCTGGGCCTCGGCGACCGCCGATTTGAGCCCGTCGATCAGGTCCTGGCCGACGATGTCGGCGAGGATGGTCTCGACCGGCGCCTGCACCTTGTCGACGAACATCTGGAATTCTTCCGGCGAAGGCTGGTAGATCTCGACCCCCGCCTCGGAAATCGCCGCGAGATCCTGGGATTCCTTGGCCTTGACGATGCCGAGGAGCGCAAAGGCCGCCTCGCCCGCCGCCTCGTCGACCGTCGCCTTCACGGCATCGGGCAGCGACTGGTAGTAATCCTCGTTCATCGCCACGATCGGCATGTTCAGCAGGTGATGGTCGAGCGTGTAGAACTTCTGCACTTCCTGCAGGTTCGCCATCAGCATCGTGTAGGGCGCGTTCTCCTGGCCGTCGACCACGCCGGTCTGCAGCGCGGAATAGAGCTCGGACCAGGCGATCGGGGTCGGGTTGGCGCCGAGCGCCTCGACCATGGCGACATGGATCGGGATCTGCTGGGTGCGCATCTTCATGCCCGCCATGTCTTCCGGCGACTTGATCAGCTTGGTCGAGCTGGAGAAGTTGCGGAAGGCCGAGGGCAGGTAGGAGATGATCCGCACGCCGGACTCTTCTGCGATGCGGTCGGACAGCGTCTTGCCGAACTCGCCGTTCATCACCTCGCGCGCGACCGAGGTCGACGGGAAGACATAGGGCATTTCCAGAACGGCGGCGATGTCGGTATAGGCCTGCAGATGGCCCGCGCTGATCCCCGCCACGATCTGCAGCGAGCCGCGCGCGGTCTGCTCCAGCATCGATTCAAGGTCGCCGAGCTGGCCGTTCGGGAAGACCTGCAGCTCGTACTCGCCGCCGGTCTGGGCGGAGAGGATGGAGTTGAAGACCTCGGTATAGGCCCAGTAGACGTTTTCCAGCAGGTCGCCCTCGCCGTCGACGGTGCCGATGCGGATCGTGTCGGCGAATGCCGGGGCAAGCGCGCCCGACAGGGCGACGGTCGCGGCGATGGTGCCTGCCTTCAGGGAGTTCAGCAGCATGGTCGGATCCTTCCTGTTGCCGTCAGGACCTCGGCCGCCGGGCCGGGCCTGTCTTGTTTGTCTTGGCCTCCCCAATGCGGCGCCAATCGGCACTTTCGTCAATATTTTTTCGCAAAGGAAACGATTAAGCGGGATATTACCCCCTTTTCCGATGACTTTTTCAGCATTATGAGGCGGACAGCGACCAAAAGACGGGCCTATCCCCGCGGTCCATTCGGAATTTGCAGGGCGATCCGTTTCGGATAGTGGAAAAGTCCCGAAGATGATCGCTATTCTCGGGGCAAGAGTTCAAGGAAAGGGGCATTGCATGGAGAGCGAGGCGAACGACCTCATGGGAACGGCCGACCCGGCGCCGCCCACCCCGCGCAGGCGCCCCGGACAGGCCGAGGGCGGCCTGGCGCGGCAGATCGAGACGCTGCGGCGCGAACGTGCGATGTCGCTGCAATCGCTGGCGCGCGCCTCGGGCGTGGCGGCCTCGACGCTGTCGAAGATCGAGCGCAACGAGCTGTCGCCGACCGTGGCGACGCTGCAGAAGATCGTGGCCGGGCTCGGCATCGAGATGTCTCAGCTCTTCGAGGAAGCCGCGCGCAGCGACGCGGTGCAGGGCCGCCGCGTGGTCACGCGGGCGGGCGAAGGCGCGCCGCATGCTTCGAAGAGCTGCAACAACGTGCTGCTCTGCGCCGAAATGAAGAACAAGAAGATGATGCCGGTGCTGACCCGGGTCACCGCGCGCGATGTCGAGGCCGACTATCCCGCCCTGCCCCGCTCGGATGACGAGGTCTTCCTGATGGTGCTGAAGGGGCGGATGCTGCTGCACACCTCGGCCTACCAGCCGCTGGAGATGGGCCCGGGCGACTCGGTCTATTACGACGCTTCGGCGGGGCATGCCTGGACTTCGGTCGGCCCCGAGGATGCCGAGGTCGTCTGGGTGATGACGGCATGACCCCGGACGACGGCTTCCGCAGCTTCGAGGAATGGCGCAAGGCCGCGAAGCGGCGCCTGCCGCGCGGCGTGTTCGACTATATCGACCGCGGCGTCGCCTCGGAGCTGTCGCTGGCCCGCGACCGCGACCGTCTCGACGCCGCCACCATCGTGCCGCGGATGCTGCGCGGGGCGCAAGCGCCCGACATGGCGACGGAGGTCCTCGGCACGCCGATGAGCAGGCCGCGCAGCCGCGGGGTCGCCAGGTAGATGCGGATGCCGCGGGTGGTGCGGTCCCAGATGCCGCGGTGCGGGCCGGGCTCGGGGGAGGGCAGCATCACCGACACGACCAGCGCCGCCGAGGCGAGGAAGCCTGCCGCGGTGCCGAAGAACAGCGCGTCATGGCCCATCACCGCGAGAAGCAGCGCCGCGAGGGCCGGCGAGACGATGTTTTCGAGGTCATGGGCCAGCCGCGACAGCGCCAGCGCGCGGGTGTAGCGCGCCTCCTCCGGCAGGATCTCGGGGATCGTCGCCTGGAAGGCAGGGGTGAAGGCGGCGGAGGCCGATTGCAGCACGAAGATCAGCACATAGACCTGCCAGGCTTCGGTCGCGAAGGGCAGGAGACACACCACCGCGCCGCGCCCCAGGTCGAGCCCGACAAGCAGGCGGCGGCGGTTGATGCGCTCGGCGAAGGCCGAGGCCACCGGCGCGATGCCGACATAGGCCGCCATCTTGATGGTGAAGATTGTGCCCAGCACCATCGCAGCGCCCTCGCCTGCGAGGTCGTAGGCGAGAAGCCCCAGCGCCACGGTGGCAAGCCCGGTGCCCAGCAGCGCCATGATCTGGGCGAGGAAGAGATGGCGGTAGGTGCGGTCGGCGAGGATGCCCAGCATGATGCGCTCAGAGATATCCGGGAGGCGTCCGCAGGCCGGGATGCGCCGCTGCGCCGCCCCCGGAGCAGCGGTCCGCATGGTTCTGGGATAGCGCCCGCCCGGCGTTGCGGATGGCGCGGTCAGCCGTCCGGAGCTGCCGCGCGATGCCGGGACCGTTCTCTCCGGTCGGGGCGGGGACCGGGCGGAGAGGCGCTTCGGCGCGTTCCGGCCAAGTTGCGACCTTGGGGTGGCTTGCATGGCGGTGCAGGGCTGTCATTACTGGATGCTAGCCTCGCCGGGAGGATGCGGCAAGGCAGGCAGGAGGACCCGGCATGGCGGCAAGGCGAGACAAGGGAGGCGCGGCACGGATCTTGGCGGCAGCCTGTGCCCTTGCGCTGCTCGCCGCCCAGGTGTTCCCCCCGCCGCATGTGCCGAAGCTCCTGCACGTGCTCTCCGACCATGCCGCGATGATCGCGGATCACGGCCACAGCCACGGGCTGGAAGAGGACATCGCCTGGGCGCTGCACGACCACAGCCACGACCAGGCCGATCACGACCATATCCAGGCGGTGCTGCCGTCCCGCCGCGGCGGGACGGCGCCGCTGGAGTTCTCCGCGCTCTGGCATGCTCCGGCGCTGGCGCATTGGACGCCGCCGGTCTTCCGCCTCGAACGGCCGCCCCGGGCCTGACATGTCCCGCAAGGGACCCGTCGGAAAAATGCGCCCTTTCAAGGAGACCCACATGCAATTTGCAGATGCGGGAGGACGGCTGCGGCTGGTCCTGCCCGCGCTGGCGGCCGTCGCGATGGCGACCGCCGCCGCCGCCCACAACGTCACCGAAGGCGATGCGGGCTACATCCAGGAAATCTGGGGGGTCCATCTGGTCCCCTTCCTCTATCTCGGCGCCAAGCACATGGTGACGGGCTACGACCACATCCTGTTCCTCCTGGGCGTGGTCTTCTTCCTCTACCGGATGAAGGAGGTCGGGCTCTATGTCAGCCTCTTCGCCCTCGGCCATTCGGCCACGATGCTCGCGGGCGTCTGGTTCGGCTGGGGCGTGAACGCCTATATCGTCGATGCAGTCATCGGCCTGTCGGTCGTCTACAAGGCGCTCGACAATTTGGGCGCCTACCAGCGCTGGTTCGGGGTGCAGCCGGATACCAGGGCCGCGACGCTGATCTTCGGCTTCGTCCACGGCACCGGGCTGGCGACCAAGATCCTGCAATACGACATCGCGCCGGACGGACTCTTGCCGAACCTGCTGGCGTTCAACCTGGGCGTCGAGATCGGGCAGCTTCTGGCGCTGGCCGTGATCCTGATCGTCATGGGCTGGTGGCGGAAATCGCCCAGGTTCATGGCCCAGGCCTATACCGCAAACGTGGTGATGATGAGCATGGGATTCATTCTCATGGGCTACCAGATCACCGGCTATTTCGTCGCCTGAAGGGAGACATCGCATGTTCAACAGCAACCGCCCCAGCCTCGACGAGCTTCCGAGCTCGGCCCAGCTCCTGCGCTCCACCGTTATCGCGGCGGGCGCCGCCGTCGTGATCCTCGTCACCGTGGTGCTTCCGGCCGAATACGGCATCGACCCGACCGGCGCGGGCCACGTGCTCGGCCTGGCCGAGATGGGCGAAATCAAGAGCCAGCTTGCCGAGGAGGCCGAGGCCGACCGGCAGATGGACCTGCAGGGCGACCAGTCCAGCCTGCTCGACGGAATTCTGGGCCTCTTCGTGGGCAAGGCCCATGCCCAGGAGCCCCCCGCCTGGCGCGACGAGGTCACCTTCACGCTCGAGCCCGACGCCTCGGCCGAGTGGAAGATGATGATGGAGAAGGGCGGCCAGGCGCAGTACCGCGTCACCGTCGAAGGCGGCCGGGTGAACTACGACCTGCACGGCCACGGCGGCGGCGAGACCGCCAATTACGAGCGCGGCCGCGGCTCGGCCGGCTCGGAGGGCGGCCTCATCGCGCCCTTCGAGGGCGAACACGGCTGGTTCTTCCGCAACCGCGACAAGGGTCCGGTCACCGTCACCGTGCAGGTCATGGGCGACTATTCGGAATTCTTCGAGATCCGCTGAACGGCGCGGGGCCGGGCATTGAACCGGCCCCGTCCTGCGGGATCGCCCGGCGGGGCCGGGCCCCGCCCGAGCCGCACATGCCGTGGATGTCCTGCCGGGCATCGTCCGCACATGGTTTCCCGGCTCGGAGCCTTCTTGCGGTCGCGGCCTCGCCGCGCTTTCCGGCGGCGGGGGCAGGACCTTCCGCAACCGTGCAGGCGGCGGGCGGTTGTCCGGATTGCCCCGGGACCCGGCGGGAGATGCGGGGCCGGGCAAGGCCCGGCCCGGTCCTGCGGGATCACTCGGCGGGGTCGAGCCCGCCGATGCCGTACATGCCCTCGCCATCCTGGCCGAGCATCATCCGCACATGGTCGCCCGGTTCGATGCCTTCGGGGACCATGAAGCCCTCCATCAGCGGCATGTCCATGGTCATCGCCGGCCAGCCGATCTCGGGGATCGGGCCATGGGTGACATTCACCGTTCCGTCGCCGAAGGAGTTCACCACCGCGTCGGCACCGACCATGGCGGGCATGTCCTGCATGTCCATCGGCATCCCGTCGGTCTCCATCGGCATGTCGCCGTGATCCATGCCGGTGTGGCTCGTCTGGGCCCAGGCGGCCGGGCCGAGGCAGAGCCCCAGGGCCAGGGTTGCAAGCATCGCGCGCATCTTTCTTCTCCTTGGAATGTGCGTGGAAAGGGACCCGGCGGTCATTCGCCGGGCCGGAGCTGCCCCGCACCGGAATGCACCCCGGTGAGGGTTCGGTTGATGCGCCCCAGCGTGACCTGCTTCCAGATCACGAAGAGCGCGGGGATGACGAAGAGGGTCAAGAGCGTCGCCGTCACCATGCCGCCGACCATCGGCGCGGCGATGCGCTGCATGATCTCGGAGCCGGTGGCGGTGCCGTACATGATCGGGATGAGCCCGGCGAAAATCGTGGCGACGGTCATCACCTTGGGCCGCACGCGCAGGAGCGCGCCCTCGAAGACCGCCTCCTCGATGTCGTCGCGTGTCAGGATCCGTCCGGTTTCGCGCGAGGTCTTGCGCCGCTTTTCCCAGGCCAGGTTGAGATAGAGCAGCATCACGATCGCCGTCTCCACCGCCACGCCCGCCAGCGCGATGAAGCCGACGAGCACCGCCACCGACAGCTCGAAGCCCAAGGCCCAGACCAGCCAGACCCCGCCCGCCAGGGCCACGGGCAAGGCGGCGAGCAGGATCGCCACCTCGGTCGCCCGCTTGAAGGCGAGAAACAGCATCAGCGCGATGGTCAGCAGCGTCGCGGGCGCGACCAGGACCAGCCGGGCGCGGACCCGCTCGATATATTCATACTGGCCCGACCAGGCGATCGAATAGCCCGGCGGCAGCGCGACCTCGCGGGCCACCGTCTCGCGCGCCTCGGCGACATAGCTGCCCAGATCGCGTCCGGCGATGTCGACGAAGACGAAGCCGGTGCGCCGCGCGTTTTCGGACCGGATCATGCCCGGCCCGTCGACCACGGCGATATCGGCCACCGCGCCCAGCGGCACATGTGCGCCGGAGGGCGTGACGACGGGCAGGTCGCGCAGCCGCTCGGGACTGTTCCTCCAGTCCTGCGGATAGCGCAGGTTGACCGGATAGCGCTCCAGCCCTTCGACGCTTTCCGAGACCTGCATGCCGCCGATCGCGGTCTGCACGACCTCCTGCACCTCGGCGACCGACAGCATGTAGCGCGCCGCCTCCGCCCGGTTGACGTCGATCTGGATGAAGCGCCCGCCCACGGGGCGTTCGGCATAGGCCGAGGCCGTGCCGTCGATGCCGCCGACCACGCGCTCGATATCCACCGCGATCTTCTCGATCACGCTGAGGTCCGCGCCGGTGACCTTGACGCCGACCGGCGTCTTGATGCCGGTCGCCAGCATGTCGATGCGGTTCTTGATCGGCTGGATCCACACATTCGTGACGCCCGGCACCTGCACGGTGCGGTCAAGCTCGGCGCGGATGCCCTCCATGGTCATGCCGGGGCGCCACTCGGCCTCGGGCTTCAGCTGGATCGTGGTCTCGATCATCGTCAGCGGCGCCGGATCGGTGGCGGTCTCGGCGCGGCCGAGCTTGCCATGGACGGTGGCGACCTCCGGCACGGTCTTGATCAGCCGGTCGGTCTGCTGCAGCACCTCGCGCGCCTTGCCGATCGAGACGCCGGGATAGAGCGACGGCATGTAGAGGAAGTCGCCCTCCTTCAGTTCGGGCATGAACTCGGTGCCGATCCGCTGCAGCGGCCAGGCCATCGAGGCGACGACGGCGACCGCAAGGATCGAGGTTGCCCAGGGCCAGGCCACGGCGGCATCGAGGAACGGGCGGTAGGCCCAGATGCAGAGCCGGTTCACCGGGTTCTTCCGCTCGGGCAGGATGCGGCCGCGCACGAACCAGCCCATCAGGATGGGCACCAGCGTGACCGACAGGATGCAGGCCGCCGCCATCGCATAGGTCTTGGTGAAGGCCAGCGGCTTGAACATGCGGCCCTCCTGGCTTTCCAGCACGAACACGGGGAGGAAGCTGACCGCGATGATGGCGAGCGAGTAGAACAGCGCGGGCCCGACCTCGGAGCAGGTCTCGGCCACGATCCGCCAGCGGTTCTCCTTCGTCAGCGGCTCCTTCTCGATCCGCCGGTGCATCGCCTCGATCATCACGATGGCCGCATCCACCATGGCGCCGATGGCAATGGCGATGCCGCCCAGAGACATGATGTTCGCGTTCACCCCCTGCAGCCGCATCACCAGGAGCGCCGCGCAGATGCCCAGGGGGAGCGACAGCACGATCACCAGCGAGGACCGCAGATGCAGCAGGAACAGGCCGCAGACCAGCACGACGACGAGGAATTCCTCGCCGAGCTTGTGGCTGAGATTCTCGATGGCGCGCTCGATCACCCCCGAGCGGTCATAGGTGGTGATGATTTCTACGCCCTCGGGCAGGGTGGGGCGCAGTTCGTCGAGCTTCTCCTCCACCGCGCGGATCGTCGCCAGTGCGTTGCCGCCCCAGCGCATGATGACCACGCCGCCCGCGGCATCGCCCAGCCCGTCGAACTCGCCGACGCCGCGGCGCATCTCGGGGCCCATGCGGAGCTCGGCCACGTCGCCCAGCGTCAGCGCCGCGCCGCGCCCGTTCACCTTCAGGGGCGCCGCGGCGAGGTCGTCGAGCCCGTCGACATAGCCGGTGGCGCGGACCATGTATTCGGCTTCGCCCATCTCGATGACGCTGCCGCCGCTCTCGCGGTTGGCCGCCTGGATGGCATCGCGGATCTGGCCGAGCGTCAGGTCATGGGCGCGCAGCCGGTCGGGATCGACCACCACCTGGTACTGCCGCACCATGCCGCCGATGGTGGCGACTTCCGACACGCCGTCGATGGTCTGCAGCTCGTATTTCAGCCACCAGTCCTGCAAGGATCTGAGCTGCGCGATGTCGTGCTGCCCGGTCCGGTCGATCAGCGCGTATTGATAGACCCAGCCGACCCCGGTCGCGTCCGGCCCCAGTTCCGGCGCGACGCCTTCGGGCAGGCGGGCGGTGATCTGGCCGAGATATTCCAGCACGCGCGAACGCGCCCAGTAGAGATCGGTGCCTTCCTCGAAAACGACATAGACATAGCTGTCGCCGAAGAAGGAGAAGCCGCGCACGTCGACCGCGCCCGGCACGGCGAGCATGGCGGTGGCCAGCGGATAGGTGATCTGGTCCTCGATCACCTGCGGCGCCTGGCCCGGATAGGGCGTGCGGACGATCACCTGCACTTCGGAAAGGTCGGGGATCGCGTCCACGGGTGTGGTCCGGAGCGCCCATATCCCTCCGGCGCCGAGCACCAGCGCGAAGACCACGACGATCAGGCGGTTGGCGATGGACCAGCGGATGACGGCGGGGATCATTGCGCATCGCCTCCGGCCAGCGTCAGGGCCATGTCCGCGCCCTGCGCGAAGCGCAGCGGCATTTCCCGCCCGATGGGCAGCGCCTCCGCATCGACGTCCTCGGCCAGCGGGAAGTCCATGGTCATTCCGGGCATGCCGATCTGCTGCATCGGGCCGTGCGTGACGTTGGCCATCCGGGCGGCTGCGTCGACGCTGTTGACCGTGCCGGTGGCCTCGATGATNTGCGCGAAGCGCAGCGGCATTTCCCGCCCGATGGGCAGCGCCTCCGCATCGACGTCCTCGGCCAGCGGGAAGTCCATGGTCATTCCGGGCATGCCGATCTGCTGCATCGGGCCGTGCGTGACGTTGGCCACCCGCGCGGCGGCGTCGACGCTGTTGACCGTGCCCCGCGCCTCGATCCTCCGCGCCGCAGGTTGCGTCGCAACGGAGGGCGCAGGGCTCTGCCCGGCGGGACGCACCGCCACGATGGCATACATCCCCGCCTCATCCTCCGCGAGGTCGAAATCCACAGGCACGCCGAGCGGCACCTCGCCTGCCTCCAGCCCCTTCAGTTCCATGTCCATCGTCATCGCGGGCCAGCCCAGATCCGGGATCGGATCGTGGGACATGGTGAGCCGTCCTTCCGGCGTCACCGCCGCGGCCGTGCCATGCCCGGTCGCGGCCACGCCGTCATCGCGGCCGATCCGCGTCAGCGCCAGCAGCCCGTCCGCGCCCTCGGGCCCGGAGAAGGCCGCGCCCGCCACCGGGGCGGCATTGCCGTAGACCTGGTAGAACACGCCCCAGGCACTGCCGTCGCCGGGATTGCCGTCGCCGGCCTCGGAGGCCCAGGCGACGGCGAAGCCGCCGCCCTGCAGCGCGGCGATGGCCGGCTGCATCTGGTTGCCGCGGGTCTCGGAATTCACCAGGAAATTGCCGTCCACCCGCGCGCCGGTGGCGTCGTATTGCTGGGCGAAGACGCCGGAATAATCGTAGCTGCCGGTTTCGGCATAGGGATGCAGGTCGCGCCAGGCGATGACGAAGCCGCCGCTGTCGAGCGCCATGGCAAAGGCATGGTCCTGGGTTCCGGCAAGCTGGTCGTTGACGCGGAACTCGGCCCCCGCGGACGTTCCGTCGGCGCCGTAGAGCTGGGCATAGATGCCGGTGCCGCTGCCGTCCTGGGCCTGCGACTGCCAGGTGACGACGAAGCCGCCGCCCTTCAGCCCGGTGACTGCCGCGCCGTTCTGGGCCGAGGCGGTTTCCGTGTTCGCCCGGAAGGAGGACGGGCCCGCCGCAGGCGTGCCGTCCTGGCCGAGCAGCGTGCCGTCGCCCGCGACGCGCTGGAGATAGACGTCGCCGCTGTCGCTGTCGGCAGAGGCGAAGGCCACCACGAAGTCGCCGGTGGGCACGAAATCCGCGTCCTTCAGGGCTGCGGCACTCCAGCTGCGCTGGTCGCCCGCAACCGGACCGCTGACCCGGAACTGGCCGCCATCCGTGCTGCCGTCCGCATTGTAGATCTGCGCCTGCACGGAATAGCCGCTGCCGTCGGAGGCATCGGAACTGGCGTTCCAGATCACCGCGAAGCGGCCGGAGCCGAGCGCGACAATCTCGGGCGTGTCCTCGTTGCCGGAATTGACCGTGTTGACCTGCACCGGCGCGGCGCCGACGGGCTGCACCGCCTCGGCCTCGGTCTCCAGCCCCGGATCGGTCGTGACCACCTCGAAGCGGCGCAGGAACACGTCGTCCTGCGGTCCGCCGGTGGTGCCCGAGCGGTCCTCCCAGACCACGCCGAAGCTCATGCCGCCGAGCGCGGCGAGCCGCGGATAGACCTGGTCGCTGGCGGTCTGGCCCTCGGAGACTTGGAACTCGCCGCCGATCTTCTCGCCCTCGGCCGAGAAGCGCTGGCCGTAGATGCCCCAGCCCGAGCCGTCCTGGGTGTAGGAATGCCAGGCCATGACGAAGGAACCGTCTTCCAGCACCGCCATTTCGGGCTCGTACTGGCTGTTCGACGCGAAGGTGTTGGCCTGCCGTTCGCCGAGAACCGGCGTGGCGCCGTCCTGGGTCGGGTTGACCGTAACCTCGACAAGCACCGGATCGGCCATGCCGCCATCGCCGTCGGTCAGCGAGACCCGCACCGTGCGGGTGCCGATCGGATCGTCGGAAATGTTGCGGTAGGTGAGCGCCTCGACCACCTTCTCCACCGCCTGGGCATCGGCCAGGGCGTTGAAGCGGATTTCCAGCGCGCGGCCGCCGGTGCCGGGGCTTTCCACCTGGCCGATCACGGTGCCGCCGACCAGCACGTCGCTGCCCGCGACCGTGACGCCGCCGATCGCGGCCAGCCCGAACTGGTCCTGCGCGCCGTTGTCGGGCGCATTGATCTGGAACTGGTAGGCCGAGACCAGGTCGACCGAGACCACGCTCAGCAGCCCGCCGCCGAAATCGGCGCTGTCGGCATCGGAGACCGCCGCCGCTCCGTCGATGTCGAGAAGCTGCGGCGCAGTGTTGACGAGGGCCTCGTCATAGGCCACCGCCGAGGGCAGCCCCTCGAGCAGCGGATCGGCCCCGTCCGAAGCGCTGCCGCCGACGATCCGCGCGTAGATATCGTAATCCGCGCCGTTCGCGTAGGAGGCAAAGGCCACGGCATAGGCATCGCCGTCGAGCGCGGCCAGCGCCACGTCGAGCTGGTTCGACGCCGTGGCGTCATTGAGCCGCCGCGCGCCGTCGAGCCGCGACCCGTCGGCGGCGTAATGCTGCGCCCAGACATCCCAGGCGTCGCCGCCATTGTTGCTGCGCCAGGCGATGACGAAGCTGCCATCGGCCAGCGCCGTCACGTCCGGATCGTCCTGGGTGCCGGGCACGTGGTCGTTGACCCGGAAGGCATCGCCCGCAGGCGTGCCGTCCGCGCCGAGGAGCCGCGCGTAGATGCCCGCGCCCGAGCCGTCCTCGCCCTGCGAGACCCAGGTGACCGCCAGGCGGCCATCGGCGAGGGTGGCGATTTCCGGATCGGCCTGGTCGCCCGCGACGTGTTGGTTGACCTGCGCCGGGCCGCTGCCAAGTTCGGTGCCGGTGCTGCCGAAGCGCTGGAGGAATGCGGTCGTCAGCTGATTTGCGCAACAGCGCCCCTTTGCGCAACAAATCCTAGAGAACCTGATCCGCCCGATTGCCCTCAACCGCGAGAATGCCCTCTTCGCGGGCCATGACGAGGGCGGCCGTGCCTGGGGGCGCATTGCGTCGCTGATCGCGACGGCGAAGATCAATGGCGCCGAGCCCTTCGCCTATCTCAAGGCCACGCTCGAGGCGATCGCAGCCGGGCATCCGCAGAAGCGCATCGACGAACGTCTGCCGTGGCATTTCAAGCCGTCAACCTGAGAACCAGTGAGCCGGGCACAACGTTTACCAACAAGGCTGGCCATCTTCCGTAAAAGGCGGGCAGCCCGCCGCGGCGGAGACGGCGCGCCGGAACGGCATTTCCGCGGGCATCCGCCCGGCGGATCCGGAAAATCGACTTGTCGAGATCGGGACCGATGGCCGTGACGGACATGGCAGGCACTTGGTTGACGGCAAGGGCCAGCCTGCATCGCGGCGAGGTGGTCCATGCCATCAAATGGCAGACGGCGCGCCGCTGCATGATGGCCGGGGCCTGCGCCCGGATCGGCAAGGAGGGGATCCACCCAATTCCCGGCATCGCCGCCAAAGCCGCCTGGCCATGACCCAAGCACATCCGGGAAACTGAATCTCCTTGGCGGATGCCATACAGCCTGCGCCATGGCCAGGCAGGTCCACGTCAGCACTCCGGTGCCCACAGGATCAGTGCGGCCGGAGAAAGCGGAACTTCGGCCGTCAAATGATATGCGCAACAAGGCCCTGGGAGCCATCCCGCCGCGGCGGCACCAGCAGACGGCCCATCAGTCAGAGGACCGAGTCGAGAAGAAGGCTGGTTTCGCTGTTCAGAACGCCCGGAATCTCGCGGATCACCCGCAGCACCCGGTCGAAATCGCGCAGGTCCTCGGCGCGGATCTCGGCCACGAGATCCCAAGCGCCATTGGTCGAATGCAGCGTGGCGATCTCGGGGATGGCGCGCATCTGCCGGATCACCGCGCGCGACAGGCTGCCTTGCAGCTCCACCATCATCACCGCACGCACCGCCGCTGCCTCCTGGCTGCGGGTGACGATGGTGAACTTGCGGATCACCCCGCCGGCCACCAGCCGGTCGAGCCGCGCCGCCACCGTCGTCCGGCTCAGACCCAGCCGTTCGGCCAGCGCCTTGACCGGCAGGCGCGCGTTTTCGGTCAGGGCCGCGAGGATCTGCCGGTCGGTCTCCGCCAGGTCAGCCATGAAACCTCCCAGGTTGCCAAATATTGCCGTCATTCTGCGCATTCTTTTTCATATTCTGTCCAGTTTGCCGCTGCCAAATGAACAGCCTCCTGCTCCAGATTGCACGAAACAGGAAAACGGGGAACCGATTTGACACATTCTGCGACCTGCGGCCTGCTGGGGGCGCCGATCGGCACCGGCGCGGGCGTGCCCGGATGCGAGGCGGGACCGGCCGCGCTGAGAGCGGCCCGGCCGGTCTGCGGCGGCTGATGTGGCTTGGGCCGCTTGCGGCGCCGCCGGGAAACCATCTCGGGCGTTCTGGCCGGCAGCACGGCGGGATCGCGGATGGGGCGCCGGTCACCTTGGCTGCGGCGGATTCGGCGGCCGGGAGGCGAAGGCTCGGTTGTTCCGGACGGCAGAGCTTCGTGGATGATGCAGGAGCAGCCCGGCAGACCGAGGGGTTCGGGGCCGTTCCGCGGGGCAGGAGTCCGGGATCGGATCTCCATGCTCGCCGCGGGCCGCAGCTTGGCGGGCAGGGCGGTGCATGCCGCCCCGGGTCACGCCAGATGGAAGGCGAGCGCCTGCGCGGCCATGCGGAAGGGGCCGGGATCCTCGAAGGCGCAGGGAGCCTCCGGCAGCAGGACCCGGCCGCCGGTGGCTTCGATGGCGCCCTCGACCATCAGGTTGTCGCAGAGGCCGAAGCGCTCGGCGCGCCAGTCCGGTCCGGGCAGATTGTCCGCGGCGCGGGCCTCGAAGGGGCGCGGATCGCAGGAATAGCCGAAGGCCGGGATGCCGAGTCCGGCGATCAGGCCGAGTTCCACCGCCGTGCCGGCATCCATCGAGGTGCCGAGATAGGGCGAGAGATTGACCAGCGCGGCGCCGCAGCTGCGGATCAGCCGCATGTCCTTGGCGGCGATGGCCAGACCGTGGCGGCGCGGGGAAAGCCCGTCGCCCGGAACCAGTTCGTCGAGCGGGAAGACGCCGGCGAGGCCGAAAGAGGCGCAGACCGCCTTTTTCTCCGCCCCCAGGGCCTCGGCGGCGGGGTGGAAGACGTCTGGTCCGGCGAGATAGATGCGCATGGCGGCTCCGTGGTTTTCCGGGAGCGTGGCTGGCGCGGCCGCCATGCGCAAGCCCCGGCGCGGGGCCGGGGAGGGGGGGCGGCTCAGCCTTCGGGCATCAGCACGGCGTCGATCACGTGGATCACCCCGTTCGAGGCCTCGATATCGGCCTGGGTCACCGAGGCGCCGTCGACGGTGACGCCGTCATCGCCGCCCATCACGGCAAGGGTCGAGCCCTCGACGGTCTCGGGCATCATCTCGCCGCTGATCTCCGAGGACATCACCGCGGCGGGAAGCACGTGATAGGTGAGGATCTGCGCGAGCTTGTCCTTGTTCTCCGGCAGGAGCAGCTCTTCGACCGTGCCCTCGGGCAGGGCGGCAAAGGCGGCGTCGGTCGGGGCGAAGACGGTGAAGGGGCCCTCGCCGGACAGCGTTTCCGCGAGGCCCGCGGCCTCGACGGCGGCAAGGAGCGTGCCGAACTCGCCGGCAGCCGCCGCGGTTTCGGGGATGGTTTTCGCGCCCATGTGCGCATCGGCGAAGGCGGGCAGGGCAAAGGCGGCCGTGGCGGTGGCGGCAAGGATCGTGCTGCGGATCATGTGTCGTCTCCTTTTCGGTGTGCGCGACATCGTCGCCCGATGTCGCAGGGGCTACGGCGCCGGCCGCCGGGCCGGATCACCCGAAAACCGCCGCCGCCGGGTCTTGAAGGCGGCACTCCGCGCGCTAAGCCCGCGCCTTCTGCGGCGGCAAGCAAAAGGACGTGATCCATCGTGAGGCCGGGGCGGCGGCGCGGCACGGGGCCGGGGCGTCCGAAATGTCATCATCCCGTCGCCTTGGCGGCGCAGAACCGTCCGGGGCTGGCCGGAACGATTGCCAGCGCGGGAGGCTTTCTGTTCAGATGGCCCGGAATTTCGAGGGAAGGACAAGCCAGACATGGAACTGATCGAAGAAGTGCTTTTCATCCTGCAGCTGCTTCTCGCCGTGACGGCGATCACGGTGGTGGCGCTCGGCGTGGCCTTCTTTTTCATAGACCGCTACAGGAGCCCCGATGCGGTGCGCCGCAACTATCCGGTGCTCGGCCGGTTCCGCACGCTCTTCACCAAGCTCGGCGAATTCTTCCGCCAGTACTTCTTCGCGATGGACCGCGAGGAATTCCCGTTCAACCGGGCGCAGCGCGACTGGGTCTATCACGCCTCCGATGACCGGATCTCCAACATGATCGCCTTCGGTTCGACCCGGAACATCGAGGCATCGGGCACGGCGATCTTCGTCAACTCGGCTTTCCCGCCGCTGGACGAGGAAGCTTCGGCAGCCGCGCCGCTGGTGATCGGGCCGGGCGCCGCCCAGCCCTATATCGCGCGCTCGATCTTCAACATCTCGGGGATGAGCTACGGCGCGATCTCGAAGCCGGCGGTGCGCGCCCTGGCCGGGGGCGCCAAGAAGGCCGGGATCTGGATGAACACGGGCGAGGGGGGCTTGAGCCCCTACCATCTCGAGGCCGGTTGCGACATCGTCTACCAGATCGGCACGGCGAAATACGGGGTGCGCGATGCCAAGGGCGGGCTCGACGACGCCAAGCTGCGCCGGATCGCGGCGCATGAGCAGGTCAAGATGTTCGAGATCAAGCTGAGCCAGGGCGCCAAGCCCGGCAAGGGCGGCATCCTTCCCGGCGACAAGATCACCCCGGAGATCGCCGAGATCCGCGGCATCGCGATGGGCGAGGACAGCTATTCGCCGAACCGCCATGCCGAGGTGCATAACTGGGACGAGATGCTGGACCTGATCGTGCGGGTGCGCGAGGTCACCGGCAAGCCGACCGGCGTGAAGATGTGCATCGGCACGGCGGACGGGATCCGGCCGTTCTTCGATGCGGTGCTGCGCCGCGGCCAGGACAGCGCGCCGGATTTCATCACCATCGACGGCGGCGAGGGCGGCACCGGCGCGGCGCCGGCGCCGCTGATGGACCTGGTGGGGATGCCGATCCGCGAGGCCCTGCCGCGGATCGCCGATATCCGCGCGGAATACGGGCTGAAGAACCGGATCCGGCTGATCGCGGGGGCCAAGCTGATCACGCCCGCGGATGTCGCCTGGGCGCTCTGCGCGGGGGCGGATTTCGTGGTTTCGGCGCGCGGCTTCATGTTCGCGCTCGGCTGCATCCAGGCGCTGAAATGCAACAAGAACACCTGCCCGACCGGGATCACCACGCACAAGAAGGACCTGCAGCGCGGGCTGGTGGTGGAGAACAAGATCGAGCGGGTGGCGACCTATGCGCGGGTGATCACCCATGAGGTCGAGATCATCGCCCATTCCTGCGGCGTGTCCGATCCGCGCAAGCTGACCCGGGGCCATGTCCGGATCGTGCAGCCGAACGGCCGGTCGCAGCGGATGGACGTGCTTTTCCCCGAGCCCGACGCCCAGATCAGCGCCGCCTGAGCAAGGCCTGGGGAGAGGGGGACCTCTCCCCCGGACCCCCTCTCCCCGCCAGGTTGCCGCCGAATGTTTCGGTGCGGCGACGGGATCGTGACAGCTTATGTTTTGGAAAGGCGGCGGCTGTCGCCTAGGTTGTGGCAGGACGGATTGCGGAGGAGACCGAGATGCGCTTTCGACCCGATCTGGGCTGGGCCGATGTCACGCCCCGCGCGGATTTCATGAACCGCCGCCAATTGATCGGCGGCGCCGCGGCGCTTGCCGGGCTGGGCGCAGGCCTGCCGGCAGCGGCGCTTGACGCGGCGCCGAGCCGCTATTCGACGGATGAGGCGCCGAACACGCTGGAGCAGATCTCCGGCTACTGCAATTTCTACGAATTCGGCACCGGCAAGGAGGACCCGGCACGCCATGCCGGGCAGATGACCGTGGATCCCTGGTCGGTGAAGATCGACGGGCTGGTCGAGAGGCCGGGCAGCTATGACCTGGCCGATCTGGTGAAAGGCCAGAGCCTGGAGGAGCGCATCTACCGGCTGCGCTGCGTCGAGGCCTGGTCGATGGTGGTGCCGTGGATCGGGTTCGAACTGTCCGGGCTGCTGACCCGGGTCGGGGTGAAGCCGTCCGCGAAATACGTTGCCTTCGAGACGCTCTACCGGCCCGAGGAGATGCCCGGCACCCGCCGTCCTGTGATCCCCTGGCCCTATGTCGAGGGGCTCAGGCTCGACGAGGCGATGAACCCGCTGGCCATCCTCGCGACCGGGCTTTACGGCGAGGAGATGCCGAAGCCGAACGGCGCGCCGATCCGGCTGGTGGTGCCCTGGAAATACGGCTTCAAGTCGATCAAGTCGATCGTGCGGATCACCCTGACCGAGGAGCAGCCGCCTGCGACTTGGAACATCGTCAATCCGCGCGAATACGGGTTCTATTCGAACGTGAATCCGGAGGTGGACCATCCGCGCTGGAGCCAGGCCAGCGAGCGGCGGGTCGGCGGCGGCTTCTTCGCGGCGAAGATTCCGACGCGGATGTTCAATGGCTACGGGGAATACGTTGCGGGGCTCTATGATGGCATGGACCTGTCCCGGAACTTCTGAGCGGGCGCCGCTGCGCGCCCGGCTGAACCGGGCGCTGGCGCAGGTCCCGGCCTGGCCGCTCTATCCGCTCTCTGTCCTGCCGGTTGCCTGGCTGTTCTGGCAGGGCGCGACCGGGCGGATCGGCATCGAGCCGGTGGAGGCGGTTGAGCACAGGCTGGGCCTCTGGGCGCTCTGGCTGCTGCTGGCGGGCCTGGCGGTGACGCCTCTGCGCCGCTTTGCCGGCATCAACCTGATGCGGTTCCGCCGGGCGATCGGGCTGACGGCGTTCTTCTATCTGTGCTGCCATGTCCTGACCTGGGCCGTTCTGGATGTGCAGGGGCTTGCGGCGGCCTGGGCGGATATCGTCAAGCGGCCCTATGTGACCATCGGAATGGCGGGGCTGCTGTTGCTGGTGCCGCTTGCGCTGACCTCTTGGAACGGAGCGATCCGCCGGATGGGGGGCGCCGCCTGGCGGCGGCTGCACCGGCTCGTCTATCCTGCCGTGCTGCTCGGCGCGGTGCATTTCGTGATGCTGCGCAAGGGGTGGCAGCTGGAGCCGATGGTCTATCTGGCGCTCGCAGCCTTGCTGATCGGCATGCGGACGATTCCACGGGACCGGCAGAAGGCGGCGCGCCGCTAGCTCGGCGACTGGTGCCCGGCGCCAGGCTGGGACAGGCGGAATGCGCAAGGAGCTGAATTTCCGAGCGTAATCCGGGCTCGTGAAGAAAATGCGACGTTTTCCGAAAAAAGCACTTGCGACTCCCGGCGTGGCACCATAAATACGCCTTCACCGACGGGGCGGCGACGCACCGGGGCGCTACCGCCGAGGCGATCCCGGCGGAGGCCTTCGGCGGGGCAGAGGCGGCGATCTTCGACTTTGCCGGGGGCAGCCAGGACGGCCGGGTGGCCGCGACGGCGGGCGGCGCGACGCTGACCGACCGCAGCTATGCCGCGGTCGAGGTCCTCTCCGAGATCACCCACCGGCTGCTTGCCGAAGGCGAGGCCGTCGAGATCGACCTGTCGGAGGTCTTCGCGGGCGAGGGGCTGAGCTATGCGGTCGAAACGGCGGGCGAGGGCAGCCTCGGCTGGAGCCTCGCGGACGGCGTCCTGACCGTCACCGGCACCGCGCTCGGCTATGACGACGTCACCGTCACCGCGACCGATGCCCATGGCAATGCCGCCTCGGACAGCTTCCGGATGCGGGTCGCGGGCGAGAACGCCTATGCGCTGGTCGTCTATCCCGACACCCAGAACTATTCCGGGCAGGAGCAGGACAACGTCATCGCGGCGATGAACCGCTGGGTGGCCGACAATGCCGGCGGGCTCGGCATCGCCGCCGTGCTGCATGTCGGCGACGTCACCGGCTCGAACACGCTGGCGCAATGGGAAAATGTCTCGGAAGCCTACGGGATCCTCGAGGCGGCGGGCATTCCCTACACCCTGGTCACCGGCAACCATGACCAGGCCGCGGGCGGCAGCGCGAACGACCACACCACCAACCAGGATGCGTATTTCGGCGAAGACCGCTATTTCGCGCAGGACGCGGGCGGCATCTATGACGGCGGCAGCTCGACGGCCAACAACTACAAGCTCTTCACCGCGCCCGACGGCACCGGCTGGGTCGTCCTGTCGCTGGAATTCGGCGCGCGTGACGACGTGCTGCGCTGGGGCGGCGAAGTGCTGGCCGAACATGCCGACCGCCGCGCCGTCGTGATGACGCACCACTACACCAACATGGCGGACATCGCCGGGCCGCGCTCGGGGGCGATCTATGCCGAGGGAACCGGCAAGAACTACGGCATGTCCGACAGCCCCGAGTCGGTCAATGACGGACGCGACATGTGGAGCGAGCTGGTCTCGAAGCACGCCAATGTCAGCTTCGTCTTCTCCGGCCATGTCTTCGGCGACGGCGCCGAGACCATCGTGCATTACGGCGAGAGCGGCAACGCGGTGGTCCAGCAGCTGGTCAACTACCAGAACGGCGTCTCGACCGAGACCCAGACCGACGGCGACACCGCGATCGGCGGCAATGGCGGCAACGGCGCGATGCGCCTCGTCGTGATCGACCCCGACAACGGCGCGGTCCATACCGAGACCTATTACGAGCAGCTCGGCCGCTACATGTCCGGTTCCCGCGGCGATGCCGAGCCGTCCCGCGAAGGCGCCGGGTCTTCCGAGGGCGGCAGCGAGGCCGAGATCCAGGAGGTCGCCTCCGGCACGGCGGAAAGCCTCGGCTTCCCGGCGCTGCCCGGCGGCGATGCGGCGGGCGGCATCATCGCCACGCCGCAATTCGACGCGTCGAACGGCCTGCTGGTCGATCCGGGCTTCGCGCCCGCGGGCGGCGGCGCGAAATATCTCAACTACACGATGGTCTGGGACATGTACCTGCCCGAGGAGCTGGGGCTGGTCTCGATCCTCCAGGTCGACCGGACCAACCTCTCGGATAGCGATCTCTGGCTGCAGGGCGGCGGCGGCGGCGGCCTGATCGGCACGGCAGGCCAGGATGACGGGCCGTTCGCGACCGGCCAATGGGCGCGGGTCACGGCGGTCTTCACCGCGACGGATGCCTACGGCTCGTCCTACCGGCTCGACAAATACGTCGACGGCGTCCAGATGGGCACGCAGATCCTGTCGGGCGACAGCTACATCGTGCAGGAGGGCGGCTTCATCGTCTTCGGCGACAACGGCAACGAGACCCCTTCGGGCTCGGCTCTGGCCGCCTTCGCCTTCGTCGAGACCTCCCTGACCGCCGGAGAGGTCGCGGCACTCGGAACCGTCGGCGGAACCGGTCCCTTCGCGGCGCTGCCCGAGGGCGTCAACGGCGTCCAGTTCGATTTCGCGCAGGGCGATTTCACGCCGGCCCTGGGCTCCGGAACCATGACCCAGGACCTGTCGGCCGGACAGGGCAGCGATCTCGACCTGACGGGTGCCTATCGCGAGGGCCAGGAGACCCTGGACGGCATCGGCATCGGGACGCCCGAGATCCAGTTCCACGCGGCGGCGGGCGGCAACCAGACGGTGGATCTCGGCGCGGGCGGCACGGTGACGCTCGACGGGTCGGGCTCGGTCGACTATCTCGGGCAGGTCGCCAGCGCGGTCTGGACCGACCGGGACGGCAACAGGGTGGCCGAGGGCCTCGTGGCCGAGATCGCGGGGCAGGGCGGCGCCCGCCACTACACGCTGACCCTTGCGGATGCGGAGGGCACCGTCAGCACCGACACGGTGCTGGTCGCCGGGATCGACGGCGGCACGCTGCTGTTCGACGGGTTCGATGACGGCACCCTGGATGGCTGGACGGTGCAGTCGGGTCTCTGGGCGGCGGCCGGCGCGGCCAATTCCGGGACCGGCACCGAGGCCGGGCACCTGCAGGCGAACACCTCGGGCAATGCGGGCGCCATCGTCTACACGGGGGCCGGGATGGCAGCCTGGGACAATTACACGGTCTCGGCCGAGATCGAGAACGAGAACGACCAGGCGATGGGGCTGCTGGCGGGCGTGCAGGCCGACGGCTCGGCCTACGCGCTGGAATTCGACGTGGCCAACAGCCGGATCCGGCTGCTGAAAACCGCCGCCGGCGAAACCTCCGTGCTGGCGCAGCAGGACAGCGTTCCGGCCTGGGACATGAAGTTCGTCGCCGAGCTGTCCATCGACAATGGCGTTCTGATGGCCGCGGCCGGAGGACAGGTTCTGTTCGGCGGCGCGGTGATCGACGAGGGCGAGGCGCTGGCAGGCTCGGTCGGCGTGTTCCACAACGGCACCTTCCGCGCCGATATCGACTATGTCTCGGTACAGGCGGGGTCGCTGATCGCCGATGCCGGGCCGTCGATGCGCGTGCTCGACACCGACGGGGACGGGACCGTGACGGTGACGCTGGACGCGCCCGAAACCGGCACCTGGTCGGAGAACGGCGAGAGCTTCGGCTCGGGCGACACGACGGTCGCGCTCGGGATCGGCCGCCACCTGATGCGGCTCGACGTCACCGAAGGCGGCGAGAGCGACAGCGACACGACTGTGATCGAGGTGGTCGCGCAGCAGGACATCCTGCTGGCCGAGGATTTCTCGGATGGCGCGGGCGCCTTCGCCTTCGTCGACGAGGGCGAGCTCGGCCAGGCGGCCGGCTGGCAGGTGATCGACGGCGCGCTGGTGCAGTCGGCGAACCGCTACAGCTACCAGCTGATGGGGTCGGGCGACACCGCGCCGTCGAGCTGGTGGGCGCTGGACTGGTCGCCGCTGGGCGACGGCTTCCATGCGCTGCGCAAGGGCACCTATGCGCTCTACGACGTGGCGGAGGCCTATGCCTGGGAAGACTACTCGGTCGCCCTCGATTTCACGGCGCCCTCGGGCGGCGCGGTCGGCATCCTGTTCCACTACCAGGATGCCGGGAACTACTACAAGCTGGAGCTCGACCGGACGGGCGGCACCTCGCAGCTGGTCTCGGTGGTCGGCGGCATCGAGAACATGGAATGGCAGGGCTCGCCCGACTACGACGTCTCGGGCAGCAACAGCCTGCGCCTCGATATCGCCGGCGGCCAGATCTCGGTCTGGCTGGACGGGTTCCGCGTCTTCGCGCCGGTGGAAATCCACACGATCGGCTCGGGGACCTTCGGGCTCTACAACTGGGGCGCGCCGGACACGGCCTATGACAATGTCGAGGTCGTCCGGCTCCATGGCGGCACCCCGGCAGGCAGCGCGCCGGAGGTCCGGACCGGCACGGACGGCGACGACATCCTGGCCGGAACCGATGGCGAGGACACCATCCTCGGCCAGGACGGCGATGACCTCATCGAGGGCGGCAAGGGGGCCGACATGCTCTTCGGCGGCGGCGGCCGGGACGCGATCCGCGGCGGCATCGGCGCGGACACCGTCGATGGCGGAACCGGGGCCGACCGGATTGCCGGTGGCTACGGCGGTGACGTGCTGACCGGCGGACGGGGCTGGGACCGCAGCATCTGGCGGAACACGCCCGGCGCGGCGGCGAAGATGGTGGCGTCATGGCGCTTCAGCAGCAGCGGCAGCTGCGCAGGCGCGATGCCCGCCGCCGGGATCAGCGCGGTCGCGCCCATCGTCCAAGGGTCCATCAGCCCGGTGCCGAGCGTATAGGTCCAGTTGAAGGCCCCGGCATGGAGCAGCCGGTCGGCCGCGGTCAGCCCGTACCAGCCCTGCATCATCATCTGCCGCGCCCAGATCGCGCGATGGGCATGGACCACGCCGCGCGGGCTGCCGGAGGTGCCGGAGGTATAGACGATATAGGCCGGCCGGTCCGGATCGCCGGTCACCGGCTCGGCCGGGGCATGGCCGGCCATGTCATGCAGCTCGGCCTCGGTGACGACCGGGCAGGGGCAGGGATCGGGCAGGGCGATGCCCTCGCCCGCGAAGATCAGCGCGGGCTCCAGATCGGCGGCCAGCCGGGTGATTTCGGGGCCGGTCAGCTGCGGGGAGGTCGGCACCGGCACCAGCCCGGCGGCGATCGCGGCCAGATAGGCCAGCGGGAATTCGACGGTGTTGCCCAGCCGCATGAGCACCCGGTCGCCTTCGGACAGGCCCTGCGCCCGCAGCGCTCCGGCCAGCCCCAGCACGGTGGCCTCGAGCCGTCCGTAGCTCCAGCGTTCCGAGCCCGAGAGCTTCAGCACCGCCAGCGCGATCTTGTCGGGATCGTCCTTGGCGCGGCCCAGCACATGGCCGGCCAAGTTGAACGCCTGCGGACAGGGCGGCGGCGGGGACAGATCGATCAGCGACTCCATGTTCAGGGGCTACCCCGGCAGGGCGCCGCAGGCAAGCCGGGCCCGCCCGCGGCCGCGATGGCAGGCCGTGCCGGCCGCGGTCCGGCGCCAGGATGACCGGAAAGGACATGGTCGAAGGCAGCTTTCAAGGCGCCTTGGCGCGGTTTTCTTGGTCAGGTCTTCGCATGGCAGCGCGTGCCGCTGCGGTCGTCGGCGCGTGAGGCGGAGCGCCTTCTGGGGGCCGCCATGCCGTTGCGTCGGTTCGTGACGCGCAGCGGAGGCACGGCAGATCCTTGACGGCGCCTGTCGGCAGAGCAGTTCAGGGCGGCTGCCGTTCGGGCGGGGACGATTGGCGCAGCCCATCGCGAGGAGGGACCGCGGACTGTCCGCCGCCGTGGCCGCGGTCGCCTGCGCACAGCTTGGCCGTCATGTGCGCATGTGCCGGGAGCGGTCCCTGGCATCCGGCTCCGCTGCGGGCGGTGCATCCGGCCCCCGGCCCGCTTCCGGAGGCGGCACGGGGCCGGACTGGACGCGATGCGGAAGATGGCCGGGTCAGGTCATTCGGACCACCAGACATCCGGCTGCCAGCCCGGCCAGTCGCCGTAGAGCGGCAGCTTTTCGGGGTAATGCAGCGTGGCATCGTGGGCCAGGCGCGAGACCTGCGAATACCACAGCGGGATCACGTAGCGCCCGGTTGTCAGCACGCGGTCGAGAGCGCGCACGGCGGACTGGAATTCCTCGGCATCGGCGGTTTCCAGCATGGTGCGGATCATCGCCTCGGCGGCGGGGCTCTTCATGCCCATCCAGTTGCGCGAGCCGGGCGTGTCGGCGGCCTCGGCGCTCCAGTAGAGCATCTGCTCGTTGCCGGGGGACAGCGACAGGGCCCGCGTGTAGAAGGTCATGTCGAAATCGTAGCTGTTGGTGCGCTCGTTGTACTGGGCGCTGTCGATCGTGGTGGTGCGCACGCGGATGCCCAGCCGGTCCAGCGCCTGCGCGAAGATGTTGACGATCGCCTGCGACTCGGTCGAGCCCTGCCGGATCAGGATCTCGAAATCGAAGGGCTGTCCGTCGGCATTGTGGAGCCGGCCGTCGCGCGGGGTCCAGCCGGCCTCGTCGAGCAGTGCCGCCGCCTTGCGCAGGTTGGCGCGGTTGCGGGCGGTGCCGTCGCCCTCGGGCAGGGCATAGCCGTCGAGCGCGCCGGGCAGGAGCTGGTCGGCGAAGGGCTCCAGGAGCTCCTTGACCCGGCCTTCCGCCGGGCCGGGCTGCATGGCCAGCACCGAGTTGCAGAAATACGAGCAGATCCGCGGGTCGCGGCCGCCATTCTGGGTCTGGGCGATGAATTCGTAGTTGAAGGCCAGCAGCATCGCCTCGCGCACCCGCCAGTCGGCGAAGATGCCGCGGCGGGTGTTCATCACCAGGCCGGTGATGCCCGAGGGCCGCTCATGCGGGATCTCGGCCTTGGACACCGCGCCCTCGCGCACCAGCGGGAAATCGAAGCTGTCCTCCCAGCGCGCGGCATTGCCCTCGCGGTAGACGCTGATCTCGCCTGCCTTGAACGCTTCGAAGATCACGCTGGCATCGGCGAAATACTCGTAGCGGATCAGGTCGAGGTTGTTGCGCCCGGCATTGAAGGCCAGGTCCTTGCCCCAGTAGCCGGGATTGCGGCGGAAATTGATGAAGCGGCCGGGCTCGAATTCGGCGATCGGGTAGGGCGAGGAGCCGATCGGCGGGACCAGCGAGCTGTCGGCGAAATCCTTGCCCTCCCACTGCGCCTTCTTGAAGATCGGGCGCAGCCCCATGATCAGCGGCATCTCGCGGTCGGGCGTGTTGAAGGTGATGCGGAACGACCGCTCGCCGGTCTGTTCGATCTTGTCGACCTTCTGCCAGCTGCCGAGGAACCGCGGATGGCCCTGGGTGCCGAGCGTCTCGTAGGACCAGATCGCGTCCTCGACCGTCACCGGGGTGCCGTCGGAAAACTTCGCCTCCGGGCGGATGGTGAATTCCACCCACTCGCGGTCCGGCCCGGTCTCCACGGTTTCGGCCAAGAGGCCGTAGAGCGTGAACGGCTCGTCATAGGACCGGCCCAGCATCGACTCGAAGACATGGGAATAGACGCCCCAAGGGGCGCGGCCCTTAAGGATATGCGGGTTGAGGCTGTCGAAGCCGCCCTGTTCGGCGAAGACGATCTGCCCGCCCTTCGGCGCCCCGGGATTGGCATAGGGCAGGGAGGCGTAATCCGGCGGCAGCGCCGGCTCTCCGTACATGGCGATGCCATGCTGCGGCTCGGCCTGCGCGAGCCCTGCCGACAGAAGTGCGGCCAGCAGCCAGCCGGTCCATCCTGCGCGATATGTCAAAATCTTGTTCCTGCTCTGGTTTTGTTTGGGCCCTGAGTAGCAGATATGCACGGATTCTGAAACTTTGGGGTTGGATAGGCGCCCTGTTGGGACTATATATAAGGCACTGCTCGATAGGTTTCTTGCCTGTATGAAACCTGCCTCAATGACTTGACGTCGGCCTTGTGCCGGCGTCTTTTTTTGTCCGCAGACCCCAAGAAATCAAGGCCCAAAGCGACATTCCCTCGCGGGGTGCGGTGATTTATCCGATCCGCCGCGCTTGCCCCTGCGCGAGAATCACTCCCGCCGCCCGGCTCCGGCCGGGGCGCAAGCGCAGGGCGCGGCATTTTCGGGAAAACCGCGCGGCGCCGCATGATTTGTCTGGCCTTCGCGGCTGCAGCATTTAGGTTCTGGGGCATCACAAGGGGAGTACCGACATGACTCTGGCGGGCAAGACAGCTGTCGTCACCGGATCGAATTCCGGAATCGGGCTGGGGGTTGCAACGGAACTGGCGAAGGCGGGGATCAACGTGGTCCTGAACTCCTTCACCGACCGCGACGAGGATCATGCGCTGGCCGAGAAGCTCGGCAGCGAGCACGGCGTGACGGCGCGCTACATCAAGGCCGACATGTCCAATGGCGACGAGTGCCGCGCGCTGATCGAAAAGGCCGGTGCCTGCGACATCCTGGTGAACAATGCTGGCATCCAGAACGTCGCGCCGATCGACCAGTTCCCGGTCGACAAGTGGAACGCGATCATCGCGATCAACCTGAACTCGGCCTTCCACACCACGGCGGCCGCGCTGCCGATGATGCGCAAGGCGGGCTGGGGCCGGGTGGTCAACATCGCCTCGGCGCACGGCCTGACCGCCTCGCCCTACAAATCCGCCTATGTTGCCGCCAAGCACGGCGTGGTCGGGATGACCAAGGTGGTGGCGCTGGAAACCGCGCGCGAGCCGATCACCGCCAACGCGATCTGCCCGGGCTACGTGCTGACCCCGCTGGTCGAGGCGCAGATCCCGGACACGATGAAGGAATACAACATGTCCAAGGAGGAGGTGATCGAGAAGGTCCTGCTGGAACGCCAGCCCTCCAAGGAATTCGCCACCGTCGAACAGCTCGGCGGCACGGTGCTTTTCCTGTGCTCGCCGGCGGCGGAGCAGATCACCGGCACCACCATCTCGGTGGATGGCGGCTGGACCGCGCTGTGATCGCTTGCGGAGGGGCGCCGTGTTCGGCGCCCTGACCCGTGCGGTGATTGCCCGCGCCGAGGCGAGGCTCGGCGTGGGCTTTCCCCATGTCCGGCGGATTGCCGGGACCAAGACGCGGCTGCTGCTGCGCTACAAGAAATTCCTCGATTTCGTCGATCCGAACCAGGACGTGCCGCCGGAGGCCTACCATTTGGCGCGGATCCGCGGTGCGATGGCGGCGGGCTCGGCGGATTGCATCGAGAACGAGATCGCCCGCGCCAAGGCGGCCGGGCTGCGCGAAAGCCTGATCCGCGACTACCTGACCGCCGTGCCGGGCGAACTGCCGGGACCGCTCGACGACGTGCTGCGGCTGGCCGATGCGGTGGTGCGCGACCGCGCCGAGGATGCGCCGCGGAGGGCCCGGCCGCGAAGGCCACCCGGCCCGGCGCCGCCGGGCCGCGCATCGCGCCTACTGCCAGGACTTGATCAGGTCGTCATAGGCGATGGTCTTGGGCTCTTCCTCCTCGTCGGCGAGCTTCGCCTTCGGAGAACCGGCCTCGGCCAGCCAGACTTCCGGATCCTGCTCCTCGTTGAGCATCGGACCGATATCGCCCTGGATGCCGGCGCGCTCGAGACGCTCCATCACCCGCTCCTGATCCGCGCAGAGCGCGTCGAGCGCCTCCTGCGGCGTCTTCGCGCCGGACATGGCATCGCCGATGTTCTGCCACCAGAGCTGCGCCAGCTTCGGATAGTCAGGCACGTTGGTGCCGGTGGGCGACCAGGCCACGCGGGCGGGCGAGCGGTAGAACTCGACGAGGCCGCCCAGCTTCGGCGCGCGCTCGGTGAAGCTCTCGTGCTGGATGGTGGACTCGCGGATGAAGGTCAGACCGGTATGCGCCTTCTTGACGTCCACGGTCTTCGAGGTGACGAACTGGGCATAGAGCCAGGCCGCCTTGGCGCGCTCCTCGGGGGTCGATTTCATCAGCGTCCAGGAGCCCACGTCCTGATAGCCGATCTTGGTGCCGTCCTCCCAGTAGACGCCGTGCGGCGAGGGGGCCATCCGCCATTTCGGCATGCCGTCATCGTCCAGCACCGCATCGGCGCCGTCGCCCACCATGTCGGCGGTGAAGGCGGTGTACCAGAACATCTGCTGGGCGACATTGCCCTGCGCCGGGACCGGGCCAGCCTCGGAGAAGGTCATGCCGGCCGCCGCGGGCGGAGCGTAGTTCTGCAGCCAGTCGATCGCCTTGGTCACGGCATAGACCGCCGCCGGGCCGTTGGTGGCGCCGCCGCGCGCGACGCAGGAGCCGACCGGCTGGGAGTTCTCGTTCACCCGGATGCCCCATTCGTCGACCGGCAGGCCGTTCGGCTCGCCCTTCGATCCGACGCCCGCCATCGACAGCCAGGCATCGGTATAGCGCCAGCCGAGGCTCGGGTCCTTCTTGCCGTAATCCATGTTGCCGTAGACTTCGCCGGTCACGCCCATATGCGACATGTCGCGGCCGGTGAAGAACTCGGCGATGTCCTCGTAGGCGGACCAGTTCACCGGAACGCCGAGATCGTAGCCGTATTTCTCCTTGAAATCGGCCCGGTTCTTCTCGTCGTTGAACCAGTCGTAGCGGAACCAGTAGAGGTTGGCGAATTGCTGGTCCGGGAGCTGGTAGAGCTTGCCGTCCGGCGCCGTGGTGAACTGGGTGCCGATGAAATCCGCGAGGTCCAGCGTCGGCGAGGTCACGTCCGCGCCCTCGTTCGCCATCCAGTCGGTCAGGTTGCGCGCCTGCTGGTAGCGCCAGTGGGTGCCGATCAGGTCGGAGTCGTTGATATAGGCGTCATAGATGTTCTCGCCCGACTGCATCTGGGTCTGCAGCTTCTCGACGACATCGCCTTCGCCGATCAGGTCATGGGTCAGGTTGATGCCGGTGATCTCGCTGAACGCCTTGGCCAGCACCTGGGCCTCGTATTCATGCGTGGTGATGGTTTCCGAGACTACCTTGATGTCCATGCCCGCGAAGGGCTTGGCAGCGTCGATGAACCACTGCATCTCGGCCTCCTGGTCGGCGCGGCTCAGCGTGCTGAGATCGCCGATCTCGGCGTCGAGAAACGCCCTGGCCGCATCCATGTCGGCGAAGGCGGCCGGGGCCGCCAGGCCGAGGGCCAGCGCGAGGGCTGTCGTGTTCCTCAAGTTCATGGTTTCCTCCCTTTGGTACTTTCCAGTTTCGTTGTTCTTGGTTGTTTCTGCCGTCCGGGTCTGCGCCCGGTTCAGACCCAGCGGAACACCGCCGCCGCGTAGACGAGGCAGACCGCCAGCGCCCAGGGCTGGGTCTCCGGGCCGATCAGCCCCAGCCAGGCGAGGTTGATGAAGGCCGAGCCCAGGAGCGTGATGAAGAGCCGGTCGCCGCGCGTCGTCTCGGTGCGCAGGATGCCGACCCGCGGGGTCTCGGGGAACTTGATCGCCAGCACCGTGAACACCGCCAGCAGGCCCGCGATCACCAGGAAGAAGATCGCCGTCGGCCAGGTCCATGCCATCCAGGCCATGTCAGCCCTCCTTCCGGTAGATATGCCCGCCCGCCGTCTTGCGGCCGGTGTCGCGGATGCCGGCAAAGGCGCCCTTGCGCACCTCGCGCAGGAAATCGTTGCCGAGCCGGACCTTCTCGCCGATGGGCCTCCCGTCCCAGTCGGCAAGAAGCTCGGGCAGGCGGAATTCGCCCGCCCGGCGCGCGGCCAGGGCGGCGGCGATGAGGCTGCGGTCGGTCGCGGTCATCACACCCTCCCCAGGGCGAAGCCCTTGGCGATGTAGTTGCGGACGAACCAGATCACCAGCGCGCCCGGAATGATCGTCAGGATGCCTGCCGCGGCCAGCAGCCCCCAGTCGATGCCCGAGGCGCCTTGCGTCCTCGTCATGATCGCTGCGATGGGCTTCGCATCGACCGTGGTCAGGGTGCGGCTCAGCAGCAGCTCCACCCAGGAGAACATGAAGCAGAAGAACGCGGCGACGCCGATTCCGCTCGCGATCAGGGGCATGAAGATCTTCACGAAGAACGCGCCGAAGCCGTAGCCGTCGATATAAGCCGTCTCGTCGATCTCCTTCGGCACGCCGCGCATGAAGCCCTCGAGGATCCAGACCGCCAGCGGCACGTTGAACAGGCAATGCGCCAGCGCCACGGCGATATGCGTGTCGAAGAGCCCGACCGAGGAATAGAGCTGGAAGAACGGCAGCGCGAAGACCGCCGGCGGGGCCATCCGGTTGGTCAGCAGCCAGAAGAACAGGTGCTTGTCGCCCATGAAGTGATAGCGCGAGAACGCATAGGCCGCCGGCAGCGCCACGGCGAGCGAGATCACCGTGTTCATCACCACGTAGATCAGCGAATTCACGTAGCCCATGTACCAGGCCGGGTCGGTGAAGATCGTCACGTAGTTCTGGAAGGTCAGGTTGCGCGGGAACAGCGTGAAGTCGCCGAGGATCTCGGCATTGGTCTTCAGGCTCATGTTCAGCAGCCAGTAGAGCGGCAGCATCAGGAAGATCAGATAGGCCGCCATCACGAGGGCGCTGCGGTTCACCCGGATGCGCGGCGCCTTGCGGGCGGGGGCGGCGGTCGCGTCGGGCATCTCACATCCCCTTCTTGTCGAGATTTGTCATCACCGTGTAGAAGACCCAGCTGATCGCCAGGATCACCAGGAAGTACATCAGCGAGAAGGCCGCCGCCGGACCCAGATCGAACTGCCCCAGCGCCATCTTCACGAGGTCGATGGACAGCAGCGTCGTCGCGTTGCCCGGCCCGCCGCCGGTGACCACGAAGGGCTCGGTATAGATCATGAAGCTGTCCATGAAGCGCAGCAGGATAGCGATCATCAGCACGCCGGCCATCTTCGGCAGCTCGATGTAGCGGAACACCTTCCAGCGGCTGGCCTGGTCGATCCGTGCCGCCTGGTAATACGCATCGGGGATGGATTTCAGCCCGGCGAAGGCCAAGAGCGCCACCAGCGAGGTCCAGTGCCAGACATCCATGACGATGATCGTCACCCAGGCGGCGATGGTGTCCTGCGTGTAGTTGTAGTCGATGCCCATGGCGGCGAGCGTGTGGCCCAGCAGGCCGATATCGACCCGCCCGAAGATCTGCCAGATCGTGCCGACCACGTTCCACGGGATCAGGAGCGGCAGCGACATGGTCACGAGGCAGAAGCTGGACCAGGCGCCCGATTTCGGCATGTTCAGCGCGACGAAGACGCCCAGAGGCACCTCGATGGCCAGGATGACCGCCGAGAAGATCAGCTGCCGCCTGAGCGCGTTCCACATCCGGTCCTCGTGCAGCATCTCCTCGAACCATTCGAGACCGGCCCAGAAGAACTGGTTGTTCCCGAACGTGTCCTGCACCGAATAGTTGACCACCGTCATCAGCGGGATCACCGCCGAGAAGGCGACCAGCACCAGCACCGGCAGCACAAGGAACCACGCCTTGTTGTTCAGCGTCTTGTTCATCTCTTCCTCCCCCGGAGCCTCCCCGCCCCGGACCTCGTTTGCCGCGGCTCAGGCCGCGCCGGCGACCCGCCAACCATCGGCATAGACATTGACATGCGCGGGATCGAAGGCGACCCGCGCCATGTCGGCGCCGACCGTCTCGTCCTCGCCCGCGATCACGTTGAATTCCTGCCCGAACAGCTCGGTGCGGATGATCTTGTGGCGGCCGACATCCTCCACCCGGCGGATCTGCACCGGCAGGCCCTCGTCGCGGCTGAGCCGGGCGAATTCCGGGCGGATGCCAAGCTCCACCTTGCCGGAGAGCGGGCCATAGCCCCGGCCGAGCGGCACCGCCGCGCCATGGACATGGGCGACATTGCCCTCGACCTCGGCAGGCAGCAGGTTCATGCCGGGCGAGCCGATGAAATAGCCGACGAAGGTATGCTCGGGCCGCTCGAACAGCTCCTCGGGCGTGCCGATCTGCACCACCCGGCCGTCATACATCACCACCACCTTGTCGGCGAAGGTCAGCGCCTCGGTCTGGTCATGGGTGACATAGATCATCGTGTGGCCGAATTCGTGGTGCAGCTTCTTCAGCTGGGTCCTGAGCTCCCATTTCATGTGCGGGTCGATCACGGTCAGCGGCTCGTCGAACAGCAGTGCGTTGACGTCCTTCCTGACCATGCCGCGGCCGAGGCTGATCTTCTGCTTGGCATCGGCGGTCAGGCCGCGCGCCTTGCGCTTCAGCATGTGCTCCATGCCGATCATCCGGGCGATCTCGCCCACGCGCTCGGCGACATAGGCCTCGTCGCGGCCGCGGTTCCTCAGCGGGAAGGCCAGGTTGTCGTGCACCGTCATCGTGTCGTAGACCACCGGGAACTGGAAGACCTGCGCGATGTTGCGCTCGGCCGTGGCGGCATGGGTCACGTCGCGGTCGTCGAACAGGATCCGCCCCTGCGACGGCTGCAGCAGCCCCGAGATGATGTTCAGGAGCGTGGATTTCCCGCAGCCCGAGGAGCCCAGCAGCGCATAGGCGGCGCCGTCCTCCCAGACATGGTTCAGCTCCTTCAGGGCATAGTCGTCCTCGGTTTGCGGGTTTGACTGGTAGCTGTGGGCGAGATTGTCGAGCGTGATGCGTGCCATGGTCCGGTCCTCCTCAGGCGGCCGCCGCGTAGGCGGCCGGCGCCACCAGCGCCCCGTCCTCGCCGAAGATGTAGACATGGCGCGGGTCGAGCCAGACATCGAGGCTCGAGCCATCTCCAGGTCGTGGACGCCGTGGATCAGCCCGACCCAGCGGTCGCCGTGATGGTCGAGATGCACGAAGGTCTCCGACCCGGTCAGCTCGGTCACCGCAAGCCCGGCGGTGAAGCGCAGCGCCTCGGGCCGGTGCTGCCGGATTTCCAGATGGTTGGCGCGGAACCCGGCCATGTAGCGGCCGTCGGGCAGCTCGGCCAGCGCCTCCGGGGCGGGCAGCTGCTGCCCCTCGCCAAAGGCGAGACTGGCGCCCGTCTTCGCCACCGCCAGGAAATTCATCGGCGGATCGGAGAAGACCCGCGCGGTCGTGGCATCGGCCGGGCAGCGGTAGACCCGCGGCGTCGGCCCGAACTGGGTGACGCGGCCCTCCCAGAGCGTCGCAACGTTGCCGCCGAGCAGCAGCGCTTCCTCGGGTTCGGTGGTGGCGTAGACGAAGATGCTGCCCGCCGCCTCGAAGATCTTCGGTATCTCCACCCTGAGTTCCTCGCGCAGCTTGTAGTCGAGATTGGCCAGAGGCTCGTCGAGCAGCACCAGCCCGGCATCCTTGACCAGCGCGCGCGCCAGCGCGCAGCGCTGCTGCTGCCCGCCCGAGAGTTCCAGCGGGCGGCGCTCCAGCATCCCGTCGAGCTTCATCAGCTCGGCAGTCTCGCGCACGCGGCGGTCGATCTCGGGCTTCGACAGCCCCAGAAGCCGCATCGGCGAAGCGATGTTGTCGTAGACGGTCATCGACGGGTAGTTGATGAACTGCTGGTAGACCATGGCGACGCCGCGGTCCTGCACCCGCATCCCGGTGACGTCCTTGCCCTGCCAGATGACCTGTCCAACGCTCGGCACGTCGAGCCCGGCCATCAGCCGCATCAGCGAGGTCTTTCCCGACAGGGTCGGACCCAGCAGCACGTTCATCGTGCCTTTTTCAAGCACCAGATCCGTGGGATGGACATGCAGCTGTCCCTCCACGATCCTGGACACGCCCCGAAGTTCGAGCGTCATCCGTCCTCCTCCCATGTCCGCGCCGTCCCCCTCAGGCGGCGCGCTCCTCCTGCATCCAGGCCCCGAGCGCCTGCATCTGCTCTTCCGTCAGACGCAGCCCGAGCTTGGACCGGCGCCACGCGATATCCTCCGCGGTGCGCGCGTATTCCTTTTCCATCAGCCACCGGACTTCGGCTTCCGTCAAGCTCGCGCCGAAATCCAGGCCCAGATCCTCCGATGACGTTGCGTCCCCGAGGATTGTCGCCGCCTCGGTGCCATAGGCGCGCACCAGCCGCAGCGCCCAGCGGTCGTCGAGGAAGCCATGCGCCGCCTTCAGCGCGGCCACCAGATCCGGCACGCCATCGACGGGGAAATCGCCGCCCGGCAGCGGCACCCCTGCGGTCCAGGCGCCCTTGGCCAGCGGCAGATGCGCGCCGATCTTTTCCAGCGCGCTTTCCGCCAGCCGCCGATAGGTGGTGATCTTGCCGCCAAAGACGTTGAGCACCGGCGCGCCGCCCCCGGCATCGACCTTCAGCGTGTAGTCCCGCGTCGTCGCCGTCGCGCTTGTCGCGCCGTCGTCATGGAGCGGCCGCACGCCGGAATAGGTCCAGACGACATCCGCATCGGTCAGCTGGCGCTTGAAGTAGCGGTTGGCGAAGTCCAGCAGGTAGGCCTGTTCCTCCGGGGTGCAGACCGGCCGCTGCGAGGGATCGGCATGGTCCTTGTCGGTGGTCCCGATCAGGGTGAAATCGGTCTCGTAGGGAATGGCGAAGATGATCCGCCCGTCCTCGCCCTGCAGGAAATAGCATTTGCCGTGTTCCGCCAGCCGCGGCACGACGACATGGCTGCCGCGGACCAGCCGGACGCCGTCGGACGAGTTCAGCCGGATCGTGCCCTTGATGATCTCTCCGACCCAGGGCCCGGCGGCATTGACCAGCATCCGCGCGCTGTGGGACCGGCGCCCGCCGGTCTCCCTGTCCTCGGTCTCCACCTCCCAGAGCCCGTCGCTCCGGCTGGCCGAGATCACCTTGGTCCGGGTCAGCACCGCCGCGCCGCGCGCCGCCGCGTCGCGGGCGTTCAGCGCGACCAGCCGGGCATCCTCGATCCAGCAATCCGAATATTCATAGGCATGCTCGAACCGCTCCTGCAGCGGCGCGCCCTCGGGCGTGCCCAGGAGCGACAGCGTCGCCGTCCCGGGCAGCAGCTTGCGTCCGCCGAGATGGTCGTAGAGAAACAGCCCGAGCCGGATCAGCCAGGACGGACGGCGCCCCTTCATCCAGGGCATCACCGCCGAGAGCAGCTTCGAGGTCGGCGTCTGGCTGTCGAAGCGCATCGCCGGATGCCAGGGCAGAACGAAGCGCATCGGCCAGGAAATGTGCGGCATGGCCCGCAAGAGAACCTCGCGCTCGATCAGCGCCTCGCGGACCAGGCGGAATTCGAAGAACTCGAGATAGCGCAGCCCGCCATGGAAGAGCTTGGTCGAGGCCGAGGAGGTCGCCGAGGCGAGATCGTCCATCTCGGCCAGCGTCACGCTCAGGCCGCGCCCGGCCGCGTCGCGCGCGATCCCGCAGCCATTGATGCCGCCGCCGATCACGAAAAGATCGACCGTTCCGGTCCCGGGCGTCTCCTCCAAGGCTGCCTCCCTCTCCGCTCCTCTCAACGGATAGTCAAAACGCGTTATGACGCAAGCAATGATTTTCCTTTTTTTTCTCTTTTTCCGAAAGCGAGCCTTTCCGCGCCGCGGCGAACATGGTCTCCCAGGCCAGCGGGAAGATACCGCCCTGGCTGCCCCGGATCGGACCTTTCCATCGGCATCGGGGACGGGCTGGCCCATGCGTCATCACGATCCGGGCAGGACCGGGAGGTCCGGTTGGCGACAGGCGTTCCGCTCCCCCGCGCGGTTCCTGCGCTGCGGGATTTGTTGCGTTAATCAGACGACAGAACGAGTGTCCCTTTTCCCGCAGGTTTCAGGCGGCGGCTTCGATCTCGGCTCGTCCGAGGGCCGGGCAGCGGTTCATGAATGAGCGGCAGGCGCCACCGGTCCGAGCGCAGCTGCGCATGATGCGGATCCGGGCTTCGGCGGTCCGGCGGCCGGGGTCCCGTGACACGATCCGTTCGCCGATGAGATTGAGGCGGCGCCCCCGGGCCTCGACGCGACGCCGCGCATGGCAGCCGGCCCATTTCTTCCAGATCGATCACCCGGGACAGCGCGTCGCCCGCAGGATTTCGTTTCGTGAGATCGCGGCGGAGCAGTCCGGCTTCCAGGCGCGCCCATTTCGGCGGACCGGAATGACCGGGTCCGCTCCATGCGCGAGGATCGCCGCATGGCAGCGAAGGGTGTCATGGGCTCCATCGGCGGTGACGGTGTCGATCTTTTCTGCGGCCTGGACCTGCGACAGCCGTTCCGGCAGGATCGGGCTGCCGCCCTGCCGGCCCGAGGCAAATTCGGCCGCGCGGATGTCGCCCGTGGCCCTGTCCAGCGCCAGATGAACCTTCCGCCATTCGCGCCTGCGCGTCGCACCATGCGGCTGCTGCCGCGCCAAGCAGACCGAACCGGACCGCCCCCGCAGAGACAGCCCCGGGCCCAGCCATCATCCCGCTGCCCCGAACAGCCAAGCCCGGGGCGCCGCCCTTGCCCGGACGGACGGAAGACCGGCGCACCGCGGTGCCGGAGGCGAAGCGGCAGCGTTTCCGCCGAGGGCAGCAGCCAAGCGGCACTCAGCAGGCCACCGCGATCCTGCATCCATCAAGAAAACCGCGCAGAGCCTCGGCGCCCATGGGATCGGCCGTGCAGCATGAGCGCGAAGCGCGCCCTTCCCGCCCGGACGGCATGACAAGACGGATCGTGTCCGGGCCTCGCGGGGACATCCGCCAGTCGAGGCCAGTGTGCCCGGACCCGGAGCCATGCCAGGCTGCGCCCGGCGCCCCGGAGAGCGCCGCTCGCCAAGGAATGGCGGCCGTTCCCTGCCCGATGACCCTGCCGCCTCTGCAGAGCGCTCCATCCGATTGCAGGAAAGGCCGTCCGGCCGACACGATGCGCCTCGCAGCCCGGCTGCATCCCGGGACCTGCCGCTCCGATCGCAGAGACACCTGCGCCGGAGACCGCGCCTTGAGGTCGGCAATGTACGCGGGCGCAGACCGGCCTGCTTCCGGCTGGCCAAGGCCGGAATTGACCCGCCACAGGACCGGAGCCGCCGTTTCGCCGGAAGCGGCCGACAGGAAACATTGCCCTGAGGTGGAGCCCATGGACTTCGGCGGCATCCCGGACAGCCAGCTCCGACGAAGGCGGGCCGCGTCATGATCGGCTGGTGCGGGCGGCGGGACTCGAACCCGCACGCCTTGCGGCAGGGAATTTTAAGTTCCCGGTGTCTACCGTTCCACCACGCCCGCACAATGATGAGCTAGCTGGCACATGGTTAACAGCCTGTAAAGCCCCGAGCGATGACGGCGAAACCAGGGAGCGGGTGCAACGGGTGCAACGCGGCAGGCACGGCTCCCGCACGCGCCCGCGGCGCCGGTGCACGGGCGCTGCGCGCTTCCGCCCCTGCGGCCGACGGTCCGGCGCCGCCTCCGGGAGCCTGTCGACTGGGAGACGGCTGAACCCAGACTTGCCGCGCTGCAGGCGTCGGGGCGCGAGTACCTGCGCTGCGAACTGCAGGCTCTTAAGGAAGATCATCCCGTCTTGCAGGAGGCTCACCATGCTTGAGACGCACATCGAGTCGCAACCGGTCGAAACGGATGTGGCCGCTGCGCTTGGCGCAGCTGGAATCGCATTGGAACACAATGTCCGCCTGGCCGAGCGCAGCTATCTGCGCACCGGCGGTACGGCTGGCCTGATCGTTTCGCCGAAATCGATCGGCGAACTCGCCAAGACAGTGGAACTTCTTGCCGGTGCGGGGCAGGCCTTCAAGGTTATCGGCAACACCAGCAACCTGTTGTTCCGGGACGAGGCGCAATATGCCGTCCTCGTATCGACGATGGGGCTGGACCGCATCGCCCATGATCCGCAGGCTGCTACGATCACTGCGGAATGCGGCGTGATGATGCCGGAATTGTCGCGCGTGGCTCTTTGGAGCTCTGCCTCGGGGTTCGAAGGGCTGGAGGGCATTCCGGGCACGATCGGCGGCGGCATCTTCATGAACGCGGGCGCCTATGGCACCGAGCTGAAAGACCGGCTGGTCTCGGCTGTTGCGGTGCGCCCGGATGGCCGCGTCGAAGAAGTCGATGCAGCTGAGCTTGGCCTGACGCACCGCGCATCCGCGCTGCGTCGGGGGGAATTCCCGGGCATCGTGGCCCAGTGCACCTTCCGGGCCGAACCCGGGGACGCACAGAAGATTTTCCACGAGATGGAGACCTTCCACGCGAAGCGCCACAAGTATCAGGATTTCATGTATCCGAATTTGGGCAGCATATTCTCGGGCTCGCCCTACCGGGCGTTGGCGGCCAGAGACAAAAAGTTCAAGCTGTTCTCGGCATTGTTCTACCTGTTCCGCTACGAATACAAAGTCTTCCACCGCGAAAGCCCATTGAACCGCAAATGGCTGAACGATCTCGTTCTGGAGCGCTTCGACTTCAACTACGAAAAGCAGCCTTTCTCGGACAAGACCCTGAACTGCCTGGTTAACCGCGGCCAAGGCACGGACGAGATGATCCGCTTTATCCGCCAGCTCGAGGAGCTGATCGACGGGCGTGCACCGCTCGAGAACGAGATCGTCGAAGGGTTCTGAAGCATCCATGGCCGAACGTCTCTATATCGATGAGATGCCGCAGTCGCTGAAGCTCAAGCGGCTCGTCTGGCAGATCGTATATGCACTGTTTTTCCGACCGACGCCGCGCTTTGCGATGAATGGCTGGCGGCTGCGGCTTTTGCGGCTTTTCGGAGCCGAGATCGGCAAGGGCTGCCGCGTGGCGCCGGACTGCTTCGTCTGGGCGCCTTGGAACCTGAAGATGGGGGTCTATGCCTGCCTGGCGGACGGGGTCGACTGCTACACGCAGGGACAGATCACCATGGGTGACTATTCCACGGTCAGCCAGCGGGCCTTTGTCTGCACGGCATCACATTCGATCCACACGCTGGAACGACCGCTCTTTTCCAGGCCGATTGCGATCGCTCCGCATGCCTGGATCTGTGCCGAGGCTTTCATCGGTCCTGGGGTGACGGTTGGCGAGGGGGCGGTGGTCAGGGCACGAGCGGTTGCCATGCGCGATGTCGCGCCCTGGGTCATCGTCGCGGGAACCCCGGGCAAGGTGATCGGCACAAGGCAGGTCGAAGGGACCGAGACAGCCAATGCGTCCTGACCTGACGACCGTCATCCTCACCTATAACGAGGAACAGCATATCGAGCGGGCGATCCGCTCGGTCCAGCCGGTGTCGCGGGAAGTTCTGGTCGTCGACAGCTTCTCCAAGGACCGCACGGTGGAGATCGCCGAGGGGCTGGGGGCGCGGGTCCTGCAGAACCCTTTCGTCAACCAGGCCCAGCAATACCAGTGGGCGATCGACAATGGCGGCATCGGCACCGCCTGGACGCTGCGCATCGATGCCGACGAGTATCTGGAGCCGAAGCTGCAGGCGTCGGTCCGCGCGCTTGTTGTCGATCCCGGGGAGGTCAATGCCGTCTACCTGCGCCGCAAGATCTGCTTCCTCGGTCGACCCATCACCCATGGATTCTTCTATCCGGGACTGATCCTGCGGATGTATCGCACCGGGCAGGCACGGATGGAGCAGCGCTGGATGGACGAGCACATCGTCGTCGAGCGTCCGGTCGAGCGCACGCTCGAGGGGGATCTCGTCGACGAGAACCTCAACCCGCTTTCCTGGTGGACGTCCAAGCATGTCGACTATGCCCGCCGCGAAGCCTACGAGATCGTGGCTGCCCGGGCGCGGCAGGAGCTTGAGGATACGGCCTCTCTTTCGGGGCAGGCGCGGCGCAAGCGCTGGCTGAAGGAGAAGGTCTACGGCCGGATGCCGAGCGCCCTGCGCAGCACCCTCTACTTCTTCTACCGCTACATTCTCGGCCGTGGCTTCCTGGACGGAAAGGCCGGTTTCTTTTTCCATTTCCTGCAGGGGTACTGGTACCGGACCTATGTCGATGCGGCGCTCTATGAGATCGAGCGTGCTGCCGGTGCTGCGGGCGTAACGCCCTACGAGTTCCTCCGGAAGCAGGGAGTTTTCAGCAGATGATTCACGGCGGAACAGGCCGCACGACATTCCGTAGTCAGGCGGATTTCCCCCATCATTCGGATGGATTGCCTGAATTATGTGCGAAGCATCCTCGCTGTCCTGCTTGCGTTGTTGCGGTCCATATTCTTTCCGGAAAATGAGAGTGCCTATGGCGTAGCATTCTTTCACCGGCGAGGTATTGGCCCGCTAAAAACGGGGAAACTCGGTGGAAACGTTGCCGGATCGGCAACATGTCGCGGCGTTCGCCGGTTGAACGTCGCGTCCGGATGGGGCCTTCTGTTTGCAGCGGAGGTTCCGGCGTGACATGTGCGGCACCGCCTCTCCGCGGTGTTTCGGGTGTGGGTAACGGCAGGGTAGCAGCCAATGAAAATCATGATTGTCGGACTGAACTACGCTCCGGAGATGGTAGGCATCGCCGTCTATACTTCGGGCATGGCCGAGGCGCTGCAGCGTGACGGCCATGAGGTGACGGTCATCAGCGGCCAGCCCTATTTTCCTAGCTGGAAAGTGTTCCCGGGATTCTCGAAATACGGCTATGCCGCCGAGGGCGGCGAAGGAGGGCCGAAGGTTATCCGCTGTCCGCATTACGTCCCCGAGACCCCGAGCGGTTTGCGCCGCATCCTGCATTATCTCAGCTTTTCCGTGACGGCGCTGCCTGTGGCACTCTGGCGCGGCCTGCGCAGCCGTCCTGACGTAGTCTTCGTGGTCGCGCCCTCGCTGCTTTCTGCGCCGGTGGGCTGGATCGTGGCGCGCTTGACCGGCGCGCGGACTTGGCTACACATTCAGGATTTCGAGGTCGAGGCCGCCTTCGCGACGGGCGTCCTGAAGGAAAATTCGACCCTCGGCTGGCTTGCCAAGAAGTTCGAAAGCCGCGCGCTGCGGGCCTTCGGCCGTGTTAGCTCGATCTCTTCGGCCATGCTGCAGAAGCTGCGCGACAAGAAGGTCGCCGAGCAGCGCATCTACGAGCTGCGCAACTGGGCCAACCTGTCCCATATTACACCCGTCGAGGGGCGCTCGCCGATGCGCGACGAGCTGGGGATCACCACGCCTTACATGGCTCTCTATTCCGGCAGCATCGCCAACAAGCAAGGGATCGAGATCCTTCCTGAGGCGGCCAAACTTCTTGCCGCGCGGGACGATTTCACCATGGTGATCTGCGGCGAAGGCCCCTACCTGGACGAGATCAAGCGGCGCGCCACCGGGCTGGACAATGTCCGCTTCTTCCCGCTGCAGCCGCTCGACAAGCTCAGTGATCTGCTGGGGGCCGCCGATATCCACCTGCTGCCGCAGATCGCGGATGCGGCCACTCTGGTGCTGCCGTCGAAGCTGACCAACATGCTGGCCTCGGGCCGTCCGGTGATCGCCACGGTCAATCCGGGCACGGTCCTGGCAGAAGAGATCGAGGATTGCGGCGTCGCTGTGGCCCCTGGGAATGCCGCCGCGCTGGCGCGGTCGATCACATTGCTGCTCGACAACCCGGAACTGCGTGACCGTTACGGCAAGGCCGCCCGGGCCCGCGCCATGCGCCGGTGGGACGGGAAGCAGATAATCAACGCCCTGCAGGACGAGCTCCATACACTGGTCAGCGAAGACCTGACTCGTCCGGCGGCATTGGGGCGTCCGGCAGAGGGTCGGTAGTGGCCTGACAGTCAATTTTGGGTAAGCGAAACTTCGCCTTTTGCGCAAGCGATGGGACGCTTGGTCGCGTGCTGCGATAGCTCAATTCAGATATCGTTCATAAGAGGCCCGGGGACGGGTATTGGTCTGGAAATGCGGAAGCCGGAGTTTCGGTCCCGGAAATCCAGAACCGAGGTGGCATGAGTAACAAGTGAACACTCAGATGAAACAGCAACGGATCGAGACGCGGGTCAGCGGTGTGGCCGAAGCTTCGAAAACGAATGATCTGATCGACATATCATCACTGATCCGCACGGTCTGGCGTGGAAAGTGGATCATTGCGGCGTTCGCGATAATAATGGTTTTCGTGGGTGGATACTACGCCTATGTCACGGCAACCCCGTTGTACCGCGCGGCTTCTGTGATCATCCTAGAGCCCAAGCAAGAGCAGATCGTTTCGTTCGAATCCGTGGTTGCAGGCATGTCCGGCGACGATGCCGAGGTGAATTCGGAAGTTGAGGTCCTAAAGTCGCGGGAGCTGGCCAAGAGAGTTGTCGACAAACTCGGTTTGTTGGATGATCCTGAATTTAATGGGTCCCTGCGCGAACAGAGCTTTGCGGAAAAGGTGAAATCGACGATCCGCTCGATGCTGCCCATGCCGTCGCAAACTGCCGAGGGGGCAGGAACCGAGGCACGCGAAAGAGCAATTCTTGAAAGTACCGTGAGTGCGGTTCTGAGCAAGGTGACGATCCAGAACGTTCCGGATACATATGTCTTACGCATCACTGCCGAGACGGAGAGTGCCAATAAATCTGCACGTCTAGCCGACGCCGTTGCGGATCAATACATTCTTGACCAAATCGATGCCAAATATGAAGCGACGGAGCAGGCATCGTCTTGGCTATCGGATCGCGTTACGGTGCTGCAGGGAGAACTGGAAGATGCGGAGTCCCAGCTTTCCGACTTCAGCAGCAGAACGGCCCTGATCAGCCCAGAGGACCTGGCTCTAAAGGAGCGCCAGATCAAGGACCTTCGGGACAGGATTGCTTCTCTTACGGAAACGGTGTCCCAGAAGGATGCGTTGATTGCGGCCCTGCTGAATGCAACCGACCGACAAGCCATCACCGACATTGCCGGGGATGCCGAGCTGTCGAGACTTGCCCGACAATTGGAACAGGTTCCGGACAATGCCAGTATTGCGGAGCGTTTCGACTCCCGTGCCGCCACGGTCTTGCGCAACGCGCAAGCGGATGCTGTCCGGAGCCGGAGCCAGATTCAGATCCTAGAAAACTCGCGGGATACGATGCTGGAGGAATATGACGCGCAAAGCCAGGATCTGATCAGGCTTCAGCAACTAACCCGCGAAGCCGAGGCGAGCCGACTGCTCTACGAGTATTTCCTCAGCCGCCTGAAGGAAACCTCGGTTCAGCAGGGCATCCAGAAAGCGGATGCCCGCGTTCTCTCCTATGGTGTCGTGCCCGTCGTGCCGTCTTCTCCGAAGAAATCCCGTATTCTGGCCATGTCAGGACTGTTCGGGATCCTGTTGGGCAGTGGATTGGTCGTGCTTAGGGAAGCACGGAAGACGACCTTCCGTACGGCACAGGACCTAGAGCTGCAGAGCGGTTATAGCGTGCTGGGGCAGGTCCCGCTTTTCCCGACTAAGGCGCGGAACCGGGTTCTTGCTTATCTTAAGGAAAAGCCGAATTCCGCGGCTGCCGAAGCTGTGCGGAATTTCCGAACATCCATTTTGCTGTCGAATGTCGATAGCCCGCCCCGCGTAGTCATGATGACCTCGGCGGTTCCTGGGGAAGGCAAGACAACCCTGTCCTTAGCACTGGCGAATAACTTCGCGGGTATGGGACGAAAGGTACTGGTCATTGAAGGAGATATCCGGCGCTTGGTTTTCACTAGGTATCTCCGCGAACGGGGAACTTCAGCACCAGGCCTCATCTCGGTTTTGGACGGATCGGCCAATATCGATGATGCCATTGTGCATGACGAAAATGTTGGCGTCGATGTTCTTCCCGGACAGGCAACGGCGATCAATGCTGGGGATCTGTTCTCGTCAAAAAAATTCGGGGATCTCATCCAGGCCCTGCGGGAGCGTTACGATACGATCGTCATCGATACGCCGCCGGTTCTGGTCGTGCCAGATGCCCGCGTAATTGCCCAGCACGCCGATGCTACCTTCGTGGTTGTCGGGTGGGATTCAACTGAGCACGAGCAAGTTCTGGACACGATTCATCAGCTTGAAATGGTCAATTGCCGTCCCTCAGGCCTTGTTTTGAACCAAATCAATTCGGTCAAGATGAGGGGATACGGATATGGAAGTCGCTATGGTGCCTATGCTTCCTATGGAAGTAAATACTACGTGAACTGATCATGGAAATTCTCGAAAACGATAGCCTTCTATAACTCCAAACGAAATGGAACTGATTGCGCGGCATTTCATGAGGAAACTAAGAAATGCACTCGTTGCGACAGCGCGACGTATGACGGCTGTTGTTTTCCTTTGGTAGTGTCTTCGGAATCGGGTTGCAGCTCCACGCATATGAAAAGGACCAGAATTATCACACGCTTTGCGTGACAAGTGTAATCGGGATGAGCGCCGCCTGAAATGGTTCAGACCTGATGTGAAGAGTGAATGTTGGGTGCGACGGGCTGTTCTTGGAAGTTTAGAAACAGGATTTCCCGGAATACCTGCCATGAGTGAGAGAAAGAATGAGTACGGCTATGCCTAAGCGTGCATTGATCACCGGTATCACGGGCCAGGACGGGTCCTATCTGACGGAATTCCTGCTCGAGAAGGGATACGAGGTTCACGGCATCAAGCGCCGGGCCTAGGCCGGGCGCCAGCGGCGCCGCGGACGTTCCGCCCGGCATCTCTCCAACCCGTTCTGGCTCTACGGCGCGCTTCAGGGCGGCTGCCTCGCGGCGGCCTTCGCGCTCGGCGGCTGGAGCGGCCTGCTGCTCTTCCTCTGGCAGGCGCTCGTCGCGGTCTGGCAGCTGGAGCTGGTGAACTATGTCGAGCATTACGGGCTGACCCGCGCGCTCCGCCCCGGCGGGCGCTACGAGCCGGTCGGGCCGCAGCATTCCTGGAACGCGGCGCAGACGGCATCGAACTGGCTGCTGATCAACCTGCAGCGCCATTCCGACCACCATGTCGCGCCGATGCGGCCCTATCCGCTGCTGCGCAATCGCGCCGAAGCGCCCGCCCTGCCGCATGGCTATCCGGTGATGACGGTGCTGGCGATGGCGCCGCCCCTGTGGCGGGCGCGGATGCATCCGCGGCTCGATGCCTGGCAGCGGCGGCACCATCCGGCCGCCCCGACCTGACCCGTCGCAACCGCATCGGACGGACGGGATGGCAAGACGCGCGGAAGGCAGCGCCGCCTCCTTCCGCCGGACCCGTTCCAAGCGCATTTCATCGGCATTGCCCCCGCCAGCAACCGGCGCAGCGGCAGAATCGGCGCCAGGCCGGCCCACCGGAATTCGGGCACAGGATCGTCGGCGGCGATTCTCCCGGGCAAGTGAAAGCTCCGTTGGCCAGGGGCGTGGCGCGCGCACCGCCGAACGGCCGGAGTCCGGCAGAGCTCCCCAAGACCGGATCGCGCGCGCCGTGCAATGCCGCGCGCCGCAGAGGCACCCCTCGGCAGCGCGGAGTGCCGGGAGGCCCCCTGCAGGCGTCGCTCCGGAACTTGCCCAAGGACGTCTTCGCCCAGGCCTGCCGCGATCGGCACCACCGGGCCGCAGCGGAGGCGCCCGGAGGCGGCGCAGCGTCCAAGCCAGGACCATTCCGGCACCACACGCCGGTCCCGCGCCTGCCAGCGGCACAGGATCTCCGGCCCGGGAACGGAGGTCTCCGGCACCCTCGGCCATCCATCGTCCTTTCCGATCCGAAGCCGTGCCCGGGCCAAGGGATGACGCGCGCCTCAGCCGGTCCGCGAACCGTGCCCCGCCCGGCAGCCAAAAGACCGCAGCAGCCCCCCCCCCGGACAGCTTCGTTCACGGGCTTTGCCGCCAGGGCCCCGGGCGATCAGGCTGCGGCCAGAAGACCTTGGCAACCGGCCTTAACAGGGCGCCGAAAATGGCCGGGCCCCGGCGCGGGGGGCGGAACATGATGCATCTGCCGCGGTTCAACGGCGGAGACAGGCATGCGCGGCAGGGACGGGACGGGCGGAGCGCTGTTCCGCCATGTCGATCTGCAGGCGCGCGCTCCTGCGAAGCATCCGCTGCGCACGGTCCGGCGGGTCGCGAAGCGAGCCAGGGCGGCGCCACCGGTCCGAGCCCGATGGCGAACGCGCGCGCCAGACTCGATGCCGAATCCGAGGGGCTCCACGCCGATTCCGGCTGCCCCTCGATCGCCCCCGAGCGGCTGATCTGTCACCGATAGGCGATTGCGCAGCAATCTGCCGAAAGGCGGGCGAGCCTGCTGCAGATCCTCCGCCCGGTCCGCTCCGAGCGGCAGCTGATGGAGCAGCTGGACGGCACCCTGCCGTTCCGCTGGTTCGCGGGCCCCGGCATCGGCGGGCCCGTGTGGGGTGAAGGGCGTCCCGGAATTGGTCCGGGGGATCAATTCAGCCCGGAACGGGCGGAGCCCCGGGCCGGAGGCCGGCCGTGTCCGAGCCAAGACCCGCGACCGGCTGGGTCCTCCGCAGGAGGCAAACTGTCCCCGCGGACAACTTGAGGAGGGACCGGGCGGAGCCCCTGGGGGCCGGACGGGCGGAGCCCTGCCCGGCGAAGGCCATCGCCCTGCGCAACATGTCCGTGCCCGGCAGCCGGTCGCGGGTCTTGGCTCGGACACGGCCGGGACCCAGGCCGGGGCTCCGCCCGTTCCGGGCCGAATTGATCCCCCGGACCAATTCCGGGACGCCCTTGCCGCCAGGGCACCGCGATCAAGGCCGGCTCCGCCACGTGGCGCGCGTTTCCCGATGCCGCCCATGCGCGGCATCTCCGGCCCCCGTCCCGTCGGCCCGACCGGGATCGCGATCGCCGGGACGGTCTGGCCGGTCCGGTGCCGGAGAGCATCTTGCAGCTCCGCGGCGCGCATCATCAGCTCCGGCACATCGCCGTTCCGGATCTGGTGCCGCGGCATTTCCGGGCCGGAAAGCGCTGCACGGGCCGCCGTCAGCCAGGGTGAGCGGCCCAATTCCGGGGATGCGGCAATCGCGGCGAGTTCGGGCTGTTGAGGTTCTGTTTCCGGTCGCCGCCATGGCAATGACCTCCGCGGAACAGGCGGGTCCCACGGCGCTTCCGGAGCGAAGGGCGAAGGGCGCCTCCTCACGGAAGATTCGCATAGGGCGGCCAAGTGGCTGCCGACGTCATGGCCGAACTTCTGCTGCAACCTGGCCCAATGATGCGTCGCACCGCAGGCCTCATTGCGTCCAGGTACCCGGGCCGAGTTTGCATGAACTCCTCGAACTCCAAGCGCGACAGGCCTCGCGGAAGGCAACTTTGCCGGTTCCGGTTGCTCCGCGCAGCCGGAAGACGTGCTTTGGCTGTTCGACGCCGATGACGGAGACGTCCTGCTTCATCCAGACCTCCTGATCCTGCGTGGATGACCGTGGCACAAGGGCCGTCAGGAGGGATCGCCCAGCCCATCATCCGCGCCGGTCCGGGCGCTTCCGGCCGACGCGCGCCTGATCCCGGCAATGCCGGTTCGGGGGGCGCCATCGCAGCGGGTGCCGTCGCCGGTCGAACGCCCCGGCGGGCCCGGCCATCAGTTGGCGCGGATTTGCGGAACTGTGCCTCTCGACGGTCCCGGCAATCCAGGCCCCTCACGGATCAGCCTGCCGCCAGCCTGCCGCCGGAGCCAGGGGCCAGTCGCGCAGGCGTCCTCGATTGCCTTCTCGAGGGGCGCTGCAAACGGTTCCGGCGTTTCGTCCCGGCCGCGGACCGCTCCCGCAGCGCCGCGGCATGCGCCGGGAAGGCGAAGCCGAGCCCGGCCAGCCGTTTGAGGTGCTTTCTTCATCCCCCAGGCCTTGCCGCTGGGATGCATCCGCCGCGGCACCGCAGGGCGGAGCGGATCGCCTGCCGCTTGCGGGTTCGGTCCCGCTCCGCGAATTTCCGCAGGCGCCTGAGGTCGCGCATCGCCTCATGTGCCGGATCCGGGATCCCGATCTCGGTCAGCTTGCCCGGCCGCGGCACTCCGGCCAAGCGCCCGGCGTCCTGCCGGCAGGTCTTGCCGCGATCTCCGGGACCGCTGCGGACATGTGACGGCGCGGGGACGGCACGGCGATGTCCGAGCTTGTCGATCGGGCGCCCGGGCCGCGGCCGGTCTGGCCAGCGTCTTCGCCGGCTGCCGGATGGAGGCGCCATCCCGGCCGGTGTCGCCGGAATGGCACATGTTCCCTTCCGGAACCTTCGGCACCGCCCGGCGCTCCTTCGCGGCGTGGAGCCCGGAAAAGGTGGTGCGTGCTCTTCCCTGGCTCGTCCTCCCGGTACGGGGATCGGCTCGCGCAACACCCATCGCCCAAGCGCGGCCGGTGTCCGTCGAAGCGCCGCTTGCCCGCGCGCTCCGGAAGGATCTGCGGACCTGCCGGTGCCCTTGTTCGACGGAAATCCGCTGGAACACCGGTCCGGCCGCACAATTCCGGGGGCATATTTTTTCAGGGCGATGCAGAATTCATCTGGCAAGTCCCGTTACCTCCGTAATATGGAGCACGGCTAAAATTTCGGATGCATTTCGAACGGAGTGTAGGCGCATCATGGATACAAGCCTTTTCCGGTACATCTGGCGGTACTCGAAATACGACCAGCTCCGGCTGGTTCTCCTGACATCGGTCACCTTTCCGATCCTGTTCCTGACGCTTGAGCTGCCGAAACGCATCATCAACGATGCCATCGGCGGGACCGGCGAAGACACCGTCGTGCTGGGCGTGCCGCTGAGCCAGATCCAGTTCCTGATGCTGCTGTGCTTCGGCTTCCTTGCCGTCGTGCTGGCGAACGGCCTGATCAAGATGCGGCTCAACACGATGAAGGGCATTCTCGCCGAGCGGCTGCTGCGGCGGTTCCGCTTCCAGATGCTCAGCCGCATCCTGAGATTCCCGCGCCCCTATTTCCGCCGGACCAGCCAGGGCGAGCTGGTGTCGATCATCACCTCCGAGGTCGAGCCGATGAGCGGCCTGATGGGCGACCTGCTGTCCCAGCCGCTGTTCCAGGCCGGCCAGATGCTGACCATCGTGGCCTTCCTGTTTGCCCAGAGCGTGTGGTTCGGCCTGGCGGCGATCGCGCTGATCCCGGTGCAGGCCTGGCTGATCCCGAAGCTGCAGCGCCAGATCAACCAGCTCAACAAGAAGCGCATCCAGGAGGTCCGGCACCTGGCCTCAGAGATCGGAGAGACCGCCGGCGGGGTCAGCGACCTGCGGACCAATGGCGGCATGCGCTACCAGCTGTCGCAGTATTCCCGGCAGCTCGGCCTGCTCTTCGGCATCCGCCTCGAGATCTTCAAGAAGAAGTACTTCATGAAGTTCCTCAACAACTTCCTGAACCAGCTGACGCCGTTCTTCTTCTATTCGGTCGGCGGCTACCTGGCGATCAAGGGGGATATCACCGTCGGTGCGCTGGTCGCGGCCCTGGCGGCCTACAAGGACATCGCCTCGCCCTGGAACGAGCTTCTGGCCTATTACAACCAGACCCAGGACATGGCGGTCCGCTGGGAGGTCCTGACCGAGAAGTTCATTCCCAAGACGCTGGTCCGGGACGATCTCTTCGAAGGCCGCGCCGCGGAGCTTCCGCGCCTGAACGGCGATATCGAGCTGCGCGACGTGACGGTCCTGGACGAAGAGGGACGTCCGGTCCTGCAGGATGTCAGCTGCGTCATTCCGGGCGGCTCCAAGGTCGCGGTCCGCGCCGACAGCGAAACCGCCGCGCTGGCCTTTGCCGACCTGCTGACGCGCGAGGTGATCCCGGCAAGCGGCAAGGTGCTGATCAACGGCCTCGAGCTGAACAATCTCCACCAGGACGTGGTTGCGCACCGCATCGGCTATGCGCAGTCGAATCCGCATGTGTTCCAGGGCACGCTGCTCGAGAACCTGATGATGCCGTTCAAGACCGGTCCCGTCGCCGACGAGGAGCTTTCCGCGGAGCTGCGGCAATGGCAGATCGAGGCAGGGCGCGCCGGCAACAGCATCGATCCGCCCGGCCTGAACTGGATCAACCCGCGCCATGCAGGCTTCCAGTCGATGGAGGAAGTCAATGACTGGTGGATCCAGCTCAGCAAGGCGATGGGCATCGAGGACCTGATGGCCCGCCGGGCCCTGACCCGGCGCATCGACTTCGAGCAGCAGCCGGAGCTGGCCCGGGCCATCGTCGAGCTGCGCCCGGAGATCGCCCGCCGCCTGAAGGAGGCCGGGCTCGACGACATCGTCTGCCGCTTCGACCCGGACCGGTTCAACCCGGTCTCGCCGCTGACCAGCAACCTGCTCTATGCGCTTCCGCGGCGGATGCTGACCCAGGTCTCGCTGTCGCAGGAGAAGAACTTCCTCAAGATCCTGCGCGAGCAGGGCATCATCGACGAGCTCGCGGACATGTCCGCCAGCGTGATCTGCGACCTGAAGGCGGCCTTCGGCATGGACGGGACGGGGCACCCGCTGTTCCGCCTGCTGAACCTCGACGAGGATCTCTACCTGCGCCTGGTGGAGATCGCGGACCGGCGGATGGAGGTCGGGGATGCCGGGCTGCCGGCCGAGGATTTCGCGCTGATGCTGACCGTGCCCTTCGCCTTCTCGGCCGAGCAGATCGGGCCGGCCTTCGACGACAGCCTGAAGGAGAAGATCCTCAATATCCGCAAGGCCAATGCCAGGCAGATGGTCGAGCAGCTCCAGGGCCTGTTCGAGCCGATCGAGCCGGACCGCTACCTGCCGGTCATGAGCCTGCTCGGCAACGCGATCTTCGGGCGGATCTCCAACATGGCCGGGGTGCGCGAGGCCCATATCCAGAAGGTCGTCCTCGATGTCCTCGCCGAGCGCGGCCTGATCCGCGACCTGGTGCTGAGCCTCCTGAACCTCGAAGTCAGCCGCGGCGGCGAGAACCTGTCCGCGATCTTCCGCGAACGGATCGCGCTGACCCGCGCGGGCATCAAAAAGCCCGACATCCTGATCCTCGGCAAGGCGCTTGCCAGCTACACGCCCGATGCGCGCAAGGAGACCCGCGACCGGATCAGCGGCCTGCTGCCGGAGTCCACGAAGATATTCATCGAGAACATGTTCTACCGGCCGGAGCAGTACGACCTCTACATCCAGATCGAGAACGGCCGGATCGACGGACAGGAGGCGAAGGCAGACCGGATGAGCGCCGGCCTGCAGCGGAAGCTGAAGGCGCTGGCGAAAGCGCCGCTCTTCGCCGATCTCGACCAGAAGCAGCTCAACCTGCTCGCCTTCAGCGCGCGCTGGTACAAGGTGGCGGCGGGCAAGGAGATCTTCCTCGCCGGGGAGGCGGCGGACGCGGCCTATCTGTGCGTCAGCGGCAGCGGCGTGATGGTCTGGCCCGGCGAAGCGCAGACCGCCACGCCGATCACGACGGTCCTTCCCGGCCGCCTTGTCGGCGATCTCGTGGTCATTCTCGGCGGCAAGCGGGTCACGGATCTCTACGCGCTCGAAGACTCGGTCTTCCTGCGCATCGGCGCCGAGGAGCTGCTGACCGTCATCGACAACGACGTGACCGTGGCTTCCAGCCTGCTGCGCAAGGTGGCGGCGAATCTCGAAGAGTCCTCCGCGCGCGGCCGCGAGTCCCGCAGATATGCAGCCGCGCGGGGAGTGGACTTTTCGGAGTTCGACAGGCAGTTAGCCCCCGTGGAAGATTTGAGCCCGCCGGATTGAGGCGGCGGGCAGCCGAGGGTGGAGCGCCATGAGCCGCGGGAAAGTCCTGTTCTACTGCCAGCATCTCCTGGGGGTCGGGCATATCAGCCGGAGCCTCGCGATCTGCCAGGGGCTGCTCGAGCGGTTCGACGTGGTCTTCGTCCAGGGCGGGCCGGATATCGGGCGCAGCCTGGAACGGCCGGGCTTCGAGCGGGTCCTGCTGCCGCCGCTCTTGATGCGCGAGCATGACTCCTCGCTCTACGACCCGGTCGCCGGCCGCCCGGTCGAAGAGGTCCTGGCCGCCCGCAACGAGGCGCTGGAATGGGCGAAGTCGCAGGACTATGCGGCGGTGATCGTCGAGATGTTCCCGTTCGGCCGCTTCAAGCTCAAGCACGAGATCATCGGGCTGATCGAGGCGGCGCGGCAGGTCAATCCGCAGGCGCGGATCTATTGCTCGAACCGCGACATCATGGTGCAGAAGCCCGACCAGGAAGCGCGCGAGGCGAAGATCATCGGCATCCTCGACGCGCATTTCGATGCGGTGCTGGTGCATTCCGACCCGGCGCTGATCGCCCTCGGAGACACGTTCGGATCGGCGGGGCTGCTCGGCGAGCGGGTGATCCATACCGGCTACGTGACGGATTCCACCGCCTTTCCCGAGGTGCTGCCGCCGCGGGAGAAACGGGTGCTGGTCAGCGTCGGCGGCGGAGCGATCGGCGACGATCTGGCCCTGGCCGTGGCCGGGATTGCCGAGCGCTTTCCCGACTGGGAGTTCCGCTTCCTGACCGGGCCCTACAGTTCCGGGGCGCTGCGCAGCGAGCTGCGGGCGCGGACCGGCCATCTGGAGCGGGCGAGCGTGCACGGCTTCTCGGACGATTTCCGCGGCGAGCTCCTGCGCGCGGGCCTGTCGATCAGCCTCGCGGGCTACAACACGCTGATGGACATCCTCTCGACCCGCACGCCTGCGCTGGTCCATCCCTACATGGCCAACCGCGAGCAGGACATGCGGGCCAGCCTCCTCGCGGAGCGCGGCCTCGTCGGGCTGCTCTATGACGGCGACCTGCAGCCCGATCTCCTGGAGCGCGCCATCCGCGACCGGATGGCAGCGCCCCTGCCGGAGACCGGGATCGACCTGTCCGGCGCGCGCCGGACGGCCGAGATCGTCATCGAAGAGCTGGCCTGAGCGACAGCCCTTCGCGGTAGACCGCCGCCCAGGCGGTCCGCTCGTCCTCGATCCGGTGTTCGGTCGTCACCCGGCGATAGGCATTCGCCGTCAGCCGGGCCGCCAGGTCGCGGTCGTCGAGCAGCCGCTCGATCGCGCCGGCCAGCGCCTCGGCGCAGCGCGGCCGGGTCAGCAGAGCCTCGGCGCCGTCCTCGACCAGTTCCGGGATCCCGCCTGCCGTCGTGCTGACCACCGGCACCCCGGCATACATCGCTTCGAGGATCTTGTTGGGCGAGGCGTCCGAGATCGACGGGAAGGCCGCGACCGAGCAGCGGCGCAGGTAGCCCAGCATCTGGGCATGGGGAATGCTGCCGAGGCGGATGATGTTGCGCAGCGCGCGGCAGCTTTCGAGCCGGGCGTTGTAGTATTCGACCTCGCGCTTCTGGATCGAGCCGCCGAGCATGAGCACCGCGTCGCGGCGTTCGCAGATCATCTCGAACGCGTCGAGCAGCACGTCGAGCCCCATGATCCGCCGGAACTTGCCGAAGCAGCCGATCACCGGCACGCTGCTGCCGCGCAGCAGCGGGATGTCGGGCTCGGCGTCCTGGAAGATCGAGGGATCGAAATGGTTGCGGATCACGTGGACCGGCCCGCGCGGCGCGAAGACGCCCTCCACGGTGCGGCGCGAGTCGTCGCTGACGCAGACCACCGAGGAGGCGGCCGCGATCGATTGCGACAGCGGCGCCAGCATCGTGTCGAACAGCCGGGTCTCCAGGTCGACGCCGCGCAGCGACAGGATGTTCGGCACCCCGCATTTCGCCGCCGCATAGGCCGCGATCAGCCCGCGCTGGTGGAAGGCGCCGAAAGCATGGATCATTTCGATGCCGTTGTCGCGCACGATCTCGATCAGGTGGTCGGCCCAGGAACGGAAGCGGGTGTCCTGGCGGACATTCTGGATCCCGGAGGTGCCGCTGATGCGGTTGTCGTTCGACAGGTCGGCGGCGGTCACCAGATAGGCATCCTGGCCGAGCGTGGTGATCCGCTCGGTGCTGCCCGGCCAGTCGCGTTCGCGGCGCGACTTCTGGAAGGCCACCGGAATGATGTCGAAATCCGCGGCCATCAGCCTTGCATGGCGGTGCGCGGCGGCTTGGATTCCGCCCTCGACCTCCGGAGCCTCGACGAGTAACGCTATCTTGGGCTTGTGTCCCATGACGGTATGAATGACCCCCATCCTGAACGCGGTTTCCGCGTAGCAGTAGGTTTCCGAGCACGAAAGAGCAAGCAATGCACCTCGTCTGCCTCCACAACGTCATCGCCGGCCAACCCGATGAATTCGACGGGAAATGCTCGCGGATATCCGTGAGGGAATTCGGGAGCTTCCTCGACAGCGTCGCCTCGCGGTTCCGGCTGGTCGGCTACAGCGACTACCAGGCCATGCTGCTCGAGGGCAGGCCGGACCCGGAGGCGGTCGCGCTGAGCTTCGATGACGGGTTTCTCGGCGTGCATGACCACGCGGCGCCGGTGCTCGCCGAGCGCGGCCTCGATGCGGTGGCTTTCGTGAACCCGCCCTTCATCGGCAATCCGCCGGACCGCATCTTCCATTTCCTCGAGCTGGAGATCGCCTTCCGCCTGACGGCCTGCGACCGCCTGTCGGTCTCGTTCTGGGACGCCGCGTTCGACCTGACGGAGATCCGCAGCCGGATCGCGGCGATGAAGCGGGTGAAGAAGCTGCTCAAGACGCGCCCCGAGGCGGAGCGGGCGGCGTGCCATGCCGAGGTGCTCGGCGCGCTCGGCGTGCCGCGGGACGAGATCCTGCGCCATGCGGCCTCGGCGGCGAAATACCGGACGATGGAGGCCGGCCAGATCCGGGCGCTGCGCGACCTTGGCTGGACGATCGGCTCGCACACGATGAGCCACCGGACCCTGTCGATGCTGCCCGAGGATGCGCTGGCGGCCGAGATCGGCGATGCCGCCCGGGCGCTGGAGGCGGAATTCGGCTGGACCGGGCTGCCCTTCGCCTATCCCTACGGTGCGGAAATCCATGTCGGGACGCGGCCGCCGCAGGTCTGCGCGGCGGCCGGCCATCCGCTGGCCTTCACCACCATTCCCGGCCCGAGCGATGCCGCCGCCGCGCCGCATCTGCTGCCGCGCATCGACTACAAGGTCTTCCTGCGGGATCAGGACCTGGCTCTGGCGGCCTAGGCGCCGCGGACCCCCGCCTGATCCTGGGGCGGCCCATCGGCACTGCAGTCTCGGCGCGGTCTTTCCTTTGCGGATGGTTGGCCGACGGACCTGTTCGATGCGTGCAGAGGCCGGATTGGCGGAGACAGGAGGCGCCGGGAGGGGCGCCCGGCCAGCGCGACGATGCGTGATCCCGACGGGGCCTGGGCCGGCCCCGGGAGCGCGCAGGGCATGGGGCGGGAGCTGCCGAATCACGTCCTAACCCAGACTTCTGCAACAACGCCATCCAGGCGTCCAAAACGGTGGCTTGTCCCGCTGTCTTGGTCGGGCGGGCTGCGTGAACTCACGGCGATCCTGAACGAGTTCCTACGGCGCAGCGGTCCAGCTTTTGTTTCCCCTGTCGGTTGGTCGACATCTGCTTGCCAGGAACAAAGGCAGTCCCGAAGCCGGAAGGGGATCCGCCTGGAGACGCTCCGTGCCTGAACCTGGCCGGGCGTCACTCGATGACCTCCAGAACTCCGCCCGCGCCCATAATAACCGCAGCTCCGATGCCTCCGCGCGGTCCTGAGAAGTCGTCTCCGGCAAGGATGCGGGTGCCGAGCAGCTGGACGACCTCGGGCGCATCCGCGAACTTGGAGTGATGGTTCGACCCCACGTCGCGGACCTGGCTGAGATCAATGACATTCACGCCGAGCCGGGTCAGGTCGTCGGCATGGGCGTTGCCGACGCGGGGGCGGCGGGAGAGGAAGCTCGACAGCCGCAGCGCCTCGTCGTCATCGGAAATGAGCACGAAGAAGCGGCGGCTCCGGGGCGGAATGGCGCTGACCTGCGCCACGAAGAGATCGTAGTCGATGTCGGGCGCGGCGAGGATGACGTTGGCGAGCTTGCCGGTCGAGTCGTAGAGGTTCTGCTCCCCGGCCCCGCGGATCGCCTCCATCGCGAGGAAGTTCCCCATCGAATGGGCAACGATGTCGATGCTCGCGAACCTGGAGCGGCCAAGCGCTGATGCGACCTCGGTGATGGCGTCGCGGGCGATCAGGGCGCTGTTGATGTCGTAGACATAGCTGGACAGCTTGCCGTCCGACGCCCAGGAGAACAGCATCGGCACGCCGTCATAGCCGGTATCTTCGACGAACTGCGCCAGCCGCAGAACCGCATCCGTCAGCGTCGTGTTGTAGCCATGCACCCAGAGCAGCAGCTTGCGGTCCGAGGGATGGCGCCCGGCGATCCCTCCCTCCGCCTCGGCCCGGAAGGCGTCCAGACCGAGATGGCGGGGATTGGCGAGGACGAAGTCGCGGCTGGCTTTGGGCGGCAGATGCCGCGGCCGTTCGACATGGCCGGTGACATGATCCGGAGGGATGCCCACATCGACGGTCGCGAAGCTGATCGTCCTGCCCCGGGCGCCGGAAAAGAAGACGCCCGGTTCCGGAGACGGCGCCCGCGTCGTCGCGATGTAGATCCGGCGCGTCCGGGCCGCAGGCACCGGGCCGGACGTCGGCGGCTCGATCCCGATCAGGTGCCTCGGCGCGGCGCAGGCTCCGAGCGTCCCGGCAAGAAGGGCGGCCAAGGCTGCCCGCCGGGAAACGCCGGCCATGGCGGCGGAAGAACTCCCTGTCTGTCCTGTCCGGTGCAGCATGTCCCCTCCCGGGCCGGTTTCCGGCGCATCTGCCCTGCACCGTCCGGCTGTCCCGCACTACCCTGCATCCATAGCCTCATCAGGATGATGCGGGCGGGCCAAGCCAGCATAGCAGGTCTCCGGTCCGGGATCCCGGACCGGGGCCGGTGTCTCCGGCGGGTGTTGCGCGCTCGGAACAGTCCGGCACCACCGGCTCTTGCCTGAATGCAGAAGGCGGGGCAGAGCCGATGTCACGTTGTTGGCTCCTGCGGCCCGGCGGGCGTCACATTGGCACCGGCGAGGACCCGTCCGGGCCTGCGGTTCCGCGGCCGCTCCCTCGAAAGGCAGCGGATGATGGCAACGATGCAGAACACGGCCGCACTTGCCGCCAGGAACCAGAAGAACGCGTCCATGCCGCCGCGGCCGACAACCCACGCCCCGACGATCGGCCCGAGGCAGGACCCCAGGCCGTAGATCAGGATGAGCTGGCCGCTGACCGCGACAACCCGGTCCCGGTCAACGCGGTCATTGGCATGGGAGACGCAGACGGGGTAGATCGTGGAAAAGAATCCGCCCAGCAGGAAAACCCTGGCGAACTCGGCCACGGAGAGCGTGCTGCCCACAGGATCGATGGACAGGCAGGCGACGGCGCAAAGCGCCAGGCCGAAGGACAGTCCTGCGGCAACCAGGCGCCGGTCCAGCCTGTCCGACAGCCAGCCGACCGGGATCTGGAAGGCCAGCCCGCCGAAAATGGCGGCGGCGACGATCTTGCTGATGGAACCGGTCGGAAATCCGGCACTCGCGGCCATGGCCGGCACCAGCGCGAAGAAGGCACTGCTGACGACGCCCGCCACGATGCATCCCCCGATCGATACCGGCGCGAGATGGCGCAGCTCCCTCAGCCGCAGCTTCGGGCTCTCCGGCAGGACCGGCGTGGCAGACCGGGTGGTCGACACGAGGACCAGCGCCAGGCAAAGCAGGCCGGAGGCGATGGCGTAGAGGTCGAAATGATCCGCCGGGGCAAGGCCCAGCATGAACTGGCCCGCGCCGAACGTGGCGTAGGTGGCCACCATGTAGACGGCGAAGACGCCTCCGCGCATCTGCGGCGGAGCGCTGGCATTCAGCCAGCTTTCCGTGGCAATGAACAGCCCGGTGAACCGCGCCGGGTTTGCCGGAGGCTCCAACTCTTGAGTAGGATGGAGCATCATGAGCAAAACCACGAACAAGTTTTCCCCCGAAGTGCGTGAGCGCGCCGTGCGGATGGTTCTCGACAACGAGGGGCAGCACGGATCTCGCTGGCAGGCGATTACGTCGATCGCAGCGAAGATCGGCTGCTCGGCGAACACGCTGAACGACTGGGTAAAGAAGGCTGAGATCGACAGCGGCAAGCGTTCAGGCGTTCCCAGCGAGATGGCCGAGAGAATGAAGGCGCTGGAGCGGGAGAACCGCGAACTGCGTCAGGCCAACGAGATACTTCGGAAGGCGTCGGCGTAGTTTGCGATGGCGGAGCTCGACCGCCGGTCGAAGTGATGGTGGATTTCATTGAGGCGCATCGTGATGCGCATGGGGTCGAGCCGATCTGCACTGTGCTGCCGATCGCCCCTTCCACCTACTATGATCATCTTGCGAAGCGGGCCAATCCGGCCCGGTTGTCGGACCGCCAATTCTGACCCCGTGGTGGAGTGCGCCCCTGCGGGTGGACCAGACGGATTGGTTGAATTAACCCCCTGCGGGCTTTCAGAGGAAGAAAGCCCATGCCAAGACGCCACCGAAGCCATAGTACCGAATTCAAGCGCCAGGTAGTCGCCAAGTACCATGGCGGCGAGACGCTCCATGCGCTCGGCCGCCGCCATGATCTGTCGCGCAACCTGATCCGCATCTGGATCGAAAAGGCGGAGGCCGGAGCGCTGGACGATGATGCAGCTGCAGCCGAGCTGATGGCCGAATACGAAGCGCGGATCGCAGCGCTCGAACGGCTTGCCGGGCACCAGGCGCTCGAGATCGAGTTTTTAAAAAGGGCTCAGCGCTCTGGACGCTCGCCGAGAAACGAGCCTACATCCGGGACTGTCGGCCACGCGAGCTCTCGATCCAGCGAGCCTGCTGTAACCGCCGCCCGTAATCTCCCCAAAAGCGCCGTTTGAAAATTCCCCGGCCGCAAGCGGTGGCGGCAATTTGCGGACCTCATGGATCCGGAAATTGGCGGCGCCGCGGATCACTGGCCTGATGCTCCCAACAACAAGGCAGGGGCGTGCAGGTGAAAGGACTGAGGGAAATCGTCTTGATCCATGATCTGAAGAAACAGGGGCTCAGCATCAGCGCCATCGCACGGCAGGTCGGTTGCGACCGCAAGACCGTGTGGCGGCATCTCGATCAGGGCCTGGTGGCACCGGTCTATGGCCCGCGCGCGCCGCGCGAACGGGCCATCGAACCCTATGAGACCTACCTGCGTGATCGCGTGCTGGCCTTCCCCGGTCTCAGCGGCGCCCGGCTGCTGCGGGAGATCCGCGCCATGGGCTATGAAGGCGGCTACACCGCTGTCACCGATTTCCTGCGCACCGTCCGTCCATCTGTGCCGAAACCGTTCGAGCGGCGGTTCGAGACGCCGCCGGGGCGGCAGGCGCAGGGGGATTTCGCCGAGTTCACGGCGGAATTCACCGACGAGCCCGGCGTCGTGAGGAAAGTCTGGCTGTTCAGCATGGTCCTCGGCCACAGCAGGTGGTTCTGGGGACGCTTCGTGGCCAGCCAGAACCAGCAATCCGTCCTGCGCTGCCATATCGGCGCCTTCGAGGCGATCGGAGGGACGCCGGAGGAAATCCTCTATGACCGGATGAAGACCGCGGTGATCGGCGAGGATGAAGCGGGGGTGGTGACCTACAATGCGTCGCTGGTCGCGCTGCTGAACCACTACGGCGCCATCCCCCGGGCCTGCCGTCCGTATCGTGCGAAGACGAAAGGGAAAATCGAGCGGCCGTTCCGCTACATCCGCCAGGATTTCTTCCTCGCCCGCAGCTTCCGCAACCTCGACGACCTGAACGCGCAGTTCGATGCCTGGCGAGCCGAAGTGGCGAACCCGCGGCTCCACGCCACCACCCGGCGGATCGTCGACCAGGCCTTCGCCGAGGAGAAGCCGGCCCTGAAGCCGCTCCCCGCGATCCCCTATGACGCGGTGCTGACCATCGAGCGGCGGGTCAGTCGCGAAGGCATGGTCTCGGTCGGCGGCAATCTCTACTCGGTGCCGGATACGGCGCAGAAGCGCATGCTGGAGGTCCAGCACCACGCCAGCGAAGTCCGGATCTTCGAGGACGGCAAACTGATCGCCCGCCACCCGGTGCTCGAGGGCAAGGGGCTGCGCCGGGTCGATCCTGCCCATCGCAAGGCGCCGCCGCCGCGTCCGCCCCAGCAGGTGCCAGTCCAGGGCCTGCGCCGCCCGCTCGAGTTCTATGATGCCGTCGGCCGCCGCCTGGCCGCGGGCGGACAGCCATGAGCGGGCAGCTCGAGCGCATCCGCGGCGCCCTGATCGGTCTTCGGATGCCGCGCGCCCTGGAAGCGCTGGAACATATCCTGGCCAGGCTCGAGCGCGGCGAGATCACCGCCGTCGAGGCGATCGACGCGCTGCTGGGCGAGGAATACGCAACGCGCGAGGGCCGCCGCATCGAGGTCGCCCTGCGCACCGCCAAGCTGATGCCGATCAAGACGCTGGAAAGCTTCGACTTCTCGTTCCAGCCATCGCTCGACCGGGAGCGGATTGCAGCGCTTGCCCAGCTCGACTTCGTCCGCCGCGCCGAGGTGGTCCACTTTCTCGGCCCGCCGGGCACGGGAAAATCGCATCTCGCCACCGCCCTGGGCGTGGCCGCGGTGAAGGCCGGGCGCACGGTCTACCGCGCCACTCTTGCCGAGCTGATCGAGGCGCTGTCCCAGGCCGAGCGGTCAGGCCGCCTGCCGGAGAAGATCCGGTTCTATTCGAGGGCCTCGCTGCTGATCGTCGACGAGATCGGCTACCTGCCGATCACCCGAGGCGGTGCCAACCTGTTCTTTCAACTGGTAAACGCCCGCTACGAAAAGGGAGCAATGATCCTGACCTCCAACCGCGGCTTCGCCGAATGGGGTGACGTGTTCGGCGATCCGGTCGTCGCCACGGCGCTGCTCGACCGGCTGCTGCACCACGCGGTCGTCGTCCAGATCGAGGGCGCCAGCTACCGTTTGCGCGCCCATGCCGATCTCATTCCCGAGCACGTCCGCGCCAACGCGCCCATCATGCCGCCCCCGCCGCCGAAGCGCCGCGGGCGTCCGCCGAAACTGAAGAACGGAGCTGCCGATCACTGACCCCGGCTGATCGCCGGACCCGCCGAAGTGGGGAATTTTACTTCGGCACTTCTGGGGAATTTTGACTCGGCGTTGACAATGCGAACTGATGGGTGTCGCGAGGTCCAGCTTCTACGCCGATCCCGGCCCCAAACCCGGCGATGCAGCCATCATAGAAGAAATCCGGGCGATCACAGACGAGTTCGAGGGCTATGGCTACCGCCGGGTCGATGGCCCCGGAGGCTTTCCCGGCCTCATTTGTCGGGCACACGCCCCACCGGGGCCTTTCCTGATCCTCCTCATTCTGCGCGAGCATGTGTAAGGGGCAGTCGTAATCTCCCCGAAACGGGCAATTGAAAAATCCCCGACCGTGAGCGGGGTCGTCAATTTTCGGACCTCATGGATCCGGAAATTGGCGGCGCCGCGGATCACTGGCCTGATGCTCCCAACAAATGAGCGCTGATGCGCCACCGGTCCGAGCTTCTGCGCGAATGCAGGGGCAGTCAGGTGAAGTGTTTGAGGGAGATCGTCTTGATCCACGATTTGAAACGCCAGGGGCTGAGCGTCACCGCCATCGCGCTCAAGCTGGGCTGCGACCGCAAGACCGTGCGCAAGTACCTGAAGCAGGGCCTCGAAGCCCCGGTCCACAAGACCCGGGAGCCGGTCCAGAACCTGCTCGAGCCCTTCGAGGCCTATCTCCGGGACCGGGTCGGGCTGTTTCCCGACCTGTCCGGACGGCGCCTGCTGCGCGAGATCCGCGCGATGGGCTACAAGGGCAGCTACTCCACCCTGAAGCCCTTTCTGAGATCGGTCAGGCCGTCCCGTCGCACGCAGTTCGAACGCCGCTTCGAGACACCCCCGGGCAAGCAGGCACAGGTGGATTTCGCCGAGTTCACGGCGGAATTCACCGACGAGCCCGGCGTCGTCCGGCCTGCCCTGGCCTATGACGCCGTCCTCACCGTTGAGCGAAGGGTCAGCAAGGAGGGCATGGTCTCGGTCGGCGGCAATCTCTACTCGGTGCCCGACACCGCGCGGCGCCGCGTGCTCGAGGTCCAGCACCACACTGCCGAGATCCGCATCTTCGAGGACGGCCAGCTGATCGCCCGGCACCCGGTGCTCGAGGGCAAGGCGCTGCGCCGGGTCGATCCCGCCCATCGCAAGGCCCCGCCGCCGCGCCCTCCCCAGCAGATGCCGGTCCAGGGCCTGCGCCGCCCGCTGGACTTCTACGATGCCGTCGGCCGCCGCCTGGCTGCGGGCAGCCAGCCATGAGCGCGCTGCTCGACCGCATCCGCGGCGCCCTCGTCGGGCTGAAGATGCCGCGCGCGCTGGAGGCGCTCGACCACACCCTGCAGCAGCTGGAAAAGGGCGAGATCACCGCCGTCGAGGCGATCGACAGCCTGCTGAGCGAAGAATACGTCACACGCGAAGGCCGCCGCGTCGATGTCGCCCTGCGCACCGCCAAGCTGATGCCCATCAAGACTCTGGAAAGCTTCGACTTCTCGTTCCAGCCGTCGCTGGACCGGGAGCGGATTGCAGCGCTTGCCCAACTCGGCTTCATCCGCCGTTCGGAGGTGGTCCATTTCCTTGGCCCGCCAGGCATCGGGAAGAGCCACCTTGCGACGGCGCTTGGCGTGGCCGCGGTGAAGGCCGGGCGCACGGTCTATCGCGCCACGCTCGCCGAGCTGATCGAGGCTCTGTCCCAGGCCGAGCGGTCAGGCCGCCTGCCGGAAAAAATCCGGTTCCATGCCCGGGCCTCGCTGCTGATCGTCGACGAGATCGGCTACCTGCCGATCACCCAGGGCGGGGCCAACCTGTTCTTCCAGCTCGTGAATGCGCGCTACGAGAAGGGCGCGATGATCATGACCTCCAACCGCGGATTTGCAGAGTGGGGAGAGGTCTTCGGCGATCCGGTCGTCGCCACCGCGCTGCTCGACAGGCTTCTGCACCACGCGGTTGTCGTCCAGATCGAGGGCGCCAGCTACCGGCTGCGCGCCCATGCCGACCTGATACCGGAACATGTCCGCGCCAACGCCCCGATCACCCCGCCACCGCCGCCGAAGCGCCGAGGACGGCCGCCGAAAATCCGGAATGGAGCTGCCGATCACTGAAACCGGCTGATCGCCGGAACCGCCAAGTGGGGAATTCCAAATTGCCCTAACTGGGGAAAATTCAGTTGCCATTGACAGCATCCGCTCGACGCCGTTCGGCGGCGTGCCCGGACCAATGGCGCAAGCCGCCTCACTCGCCGGTCCGCTTGCGCCAGCGTGTCAGCGAGGACGGGCCGACCGGCGGGCGGTGCTGGCGTGAGGAGGATCAGAAAACAGTCCGGGGGACTGTTTTCCCGACGAACGTCCCGCCGGTGAAGTGCTGGTCGTACGGGTTCTCCACCCAGCGCGCCACGACGGCCTCGTCCGAAGGGTGATAGGCGTGCTGCAGGTACAGCAAGCCCGCCACCGGGCGCGGCGGCGCGGCCGCTCTTCGACGGGAAGAACCCGGATCACGCGCGCTCGAAGACCTCCCAGTCGATCAGCCGGCGAGCTTCGCCAGTTCGTGGCGCAGATCGATCATCTCGACCAGGCGCGGGCGCAGCAGGTCATTCTGCGGGCTTGCGCCGTGCCACTGGCACGACGGTCCCCCGAATTGTTCTGGCGGGCGGGACCGGTGCTTCATCGGGGGGCCGAAATTGCGGGGGTTCGGACTGAATCATGCCGGTCCGTGCAGGCCATGGCAAAGGAAACAGGACGAAATCCGCAGGATACCAATGCCATGAGACTTGTTCAGCGCGAACCATCGATGCGCCGGGGGACCGGAGGCCCCCTGACCGATCCCCGGAGCTGCGGCTGCGAGAGCATCGAGCAGGAACATGCCGACCCCGCCGCCCGGGTCAGCAATCCGCAAGGCCAGCCCGGGCGCGGCATGCCCCATCCCCCGGCACTGCCGGCGCCCCTGCCCGCCGGGCGTCGACGAGGCGCATCAGCCCCAGCCCGGCCAGGCCTGCGCCCAGCAGCGGCAGCGCGGCGGGCAGCGGCACCGCGGCGACATCCGAGGTCAGGACGGTGATGCTTGCGCTTGCGCGGCCCTTGTAGGCGATATCCGGCTCGACCCGGGTCCAGGTGCTGCGGTCCCAGACCTCGACATAGAGGTTGGCCTCGACAGGCAGGTCCATGCGGGTTCCGGCGGCGCTGCCGTTGATGGCGGCGATCTGCTCGGCCGTGAAGGACAGGTTCAGAATGGCTTCGGTCCAGACGCTGCCGCCCTCGTTCATCTCTCCGAAGAACAGGAAGCCGGCCTTTTCCAGCGTTCCGCCGGACAAGCTGTAGGACCGGCCGCTGGGCTCGAAATCGAGGTCGTCCAGCGTCAGCGTGATGGCGGGGAAGGGCGTGTCGACATAACCGATGATGCGCGGAAAGGCGCCTTCGGTGGTGGCGTCGAAGGACTCCATCGAGGACGGGAGGCTGTATTCGTATGTGGGATCAGCCGGGTCCGTGATCCAGAAATCCGAGAAGCTCACCGTGAAGGTGGCGGCGGCGGCGGGGCCGAAAGCGGCGAGTGCCGCAAGCGCGGCGCAGGCAAATGTCTTGATGAAGCTCATGTTTTCCATCCGAAAATTGCGGCAGGGTTGCTGAAACGGGTATTGGCACGCGCGGCTGCCCCTGTCCGGTTCAATTTCGGTGCAATCCGGTTCCGTTTCGGGGGCGGGCAGGGCTGCAGGCGGCGGAACGGGCGCTGGGGGCAAGGCTTCGGGCGGAAGCGGAAAGCCGTAGCTGGCGAGGGCGGCTCGGGCGCGGCCTTCGAACCGCTACCCGGTGTGGTCCCCTCGGTCCATGTACTCTCCGTTCGCTGTTGCCGTGCCCGGCACCGTGGACCGCATGGCGAAAGCTTGCCCGGCTCTGGCTGCTAGGCTCTGGGCCCATGGGGCGCTGTTGCGCAAATCAGCTGCCGACGGCAGTTCCCCTTTTGCCCGGACAGACTTTTCCCATTGCCACGGTGACCGGCATGCCGATGGCCGTGAAGCGGTTCATGAATGAGCGGCAAGCGCCATTGGTTCAAGCGTAGCCGCGAAAGCGCGGATCTGGACCTCGGCCACCTGGCGGTCGAAGTCGCGCGACATCAGCCGCTGCCCGAGCAGCTTCACGCAGTTCATCTTCGTTCCCACTCGGCTCCGGCGGTGGTACCCGCTCCAGTTCCGCCAGAGTGCCCGGCCGAGGTGCCTTGACGCGCGCAGGATCTCGTTGCGCGTCCTAGCTCCGGCCGTGTCCGGCTTCCATGGCCGCGCGTTGCGGCGGGGCGGAAGCGAGGAGGTTCAACAAAAGGTCCGGGGGACCTTTTGCCCGACGACCCGCTGCCGCACCACGTGCGGCGACGGCGTCGTGGGAGGCGCGGGTGTCGCAGGCGTCGCCAGCGGTGCTCGAACCGGCGGCGCATCCGCTGGCAACCCGGCCGTGACGGTGGAGATCTCCTCGTCCGCCGGGGTCCAAGCGGCACCGCGAATGCGCCGCTTCGAGCCGCCATGCTTGCGCCTGTGCCGTGCTGCGCGCTTTCGCGGCGCCACTGGCGCCACGGTCCCGTCTTGCTCTGCCGACGGGACAGGATGCTGAAGTCCGGAACGTCCCAGCAGAGCCCGGACAGCTCCAGCCGGCTCGCCATGAAGCCGAGCGCGGTCGCCCATCGGGCTCGGACCGGGGGCGCCGCGATGGGCAACTCACTCGGACAAATGGCGGCCAATGGCACGCCAGGGCGGAGCGGGAGCCCGAGGAGGATCTTGAGGGTGAGGCAGGCCTGGATCGCGGGGTCGCTGTACGCTTGCTGGCGGCCGCGGCGCCCGGACAGCGCCGCATCCCATTGCATCGAGGGATCGGAGCAGACGGTCAGCGATCCGCGCTGCTTCAGAGCCTCGCTCGCCGTGGCGCCCGGACCGCTGGCGCGCAGCGGCTCGCAGCCATGCCGGTTGACGGTCTTGCGGGCCGGTTTCGCCGGTCTGCTCATGCCAGCCCGCGACTACATTGGATTCACGATGTGAATCCCGGACCGTCTTTGTGCAACAAGGCCGATCGTACGCCCCAAAGGACCGGTGTCGGCATGCAGCTTCGAGTCCATGCCGCCCCTGGCCAGCCCGATCAGCCGTCCGCGCCCCCTTTTGACCCTGAGGCCGGACGCTGTCCGGCGGGACCTGGGGAAGGTCGCATCGATCATGACGGTCCCCGTGTCCCTGCCTTCGCAGGCCAGCCCGTCCATGATGCGGGCAAATCCGGCTCCGGGGAGCTAACGGTTGCAGAGGGTTTCCGGGGCTATCGCGGCGCCACGGTGCCCTTCACCTGTGCGGAGCATGCTCAGCGGGCGCGCCGCGCCAGCGCAAGCCGTTGCAATTGATGAAGGTTATGCCGCTGAGCCCGCGCCGACCAGCGGCTCCCGGCCGTCCGTGGGACTTGCGGAGCTTCGAGGACCAGCAAACAATCCGGGGACTGCTTGCCCGGCAAACGGACGCATCCGGTCCATCTGGGCCTCGCTCAGCCGGACCAGGCCTTTCATCATGCACCTCGAGAGGACGTCCGCAATCACGAGGACCCACGGAATTCAATGGGTCCTGACCTTGGGACGGCATCGAAGGAGGCCGCCGGGATCGTGACGTCCAGCCCGGTCCGGATGGTAGCGTAGCTGTCCGGGCAGCAGGTCCATCCCGAGGGCATCGCGGCGAGCCATGACGTGAGTCCGTCCCGGACATGGTGGCATGCCGGGAGGCTTCCGATCCAGGAGGCGCCGCCGCCGCGGATATCGGTCACGCTGCGGGTGCCGCCCTCGTCGGAAAGCCGCACCATGTCGTACTGGGCCCATCCGCAGGCGGAAAGTCCCGTTTCCCAATTGGCTCGCAGGCTGATGGCGAGCGGCGCTTCCAAGGGGGGGCAGGTCCGCAACCGCGAGGGTCGCAGAAGGCGCGATGTCATGCCGGGAAGCCTCTGTTTTTCAAGAAACTCAATTTGTGCAGTCCGTAGCCTGGGCTTTCGCCGGGCGGGAAAGCGGGACCTGCCGCGGCGACGCCATGTCCTTGCCGGGCTCAGAGCGGCAGGTTCGAGGCGGCGGCGCTGTCGAGGAGGCGGCGCAGCTGGGGATGCAGCAGCGCGCGCTCGGTCTCGGTCAGGAAGCTGCCCAGCTCCACCTCGCGCCCGTCTTCGCCGCCGGTCAGCGTGATGTAGTTGCGGTGCGCGCCGCGCGCGGGATGCAGGTGGACCGCCGCCCAGTAGGTATTGGCCTCCCAGCTTTTCTCGGGGCCGCGCGCCGGGCGGTGGCGCAGCCGGATGCGGTCGGTCCAGACCGACAGCTCCTCCTGGACATCCTTGTCGGCCCAGGAATGCTTCAGCGCCCACCACAAGAGCCCCAGCGCCCCCATCACGAACGGCAGCAGCACCCAGAAGACCTGCGAGCCCAGCACCGACAGCAGCGGCACCAGCGCGAAGGCGAACATCGCGCCGATCACCAGCACGAAGCCGCGGGCGGAGAGCGAGCTATGCGCCTTGAGTTCCAGCCGCGCCAGCGGCGGCTCGCCCCGCGCCAGGAAGGACGCGCCCGAGATCTCGGGGGCAGAGCCTGTTTCGTTCAACCACAGATAGGGCATTGGCCAGACAGCAGACATTCGGGCTGGAGGCCGTTCCGCCAGCCATGCCCGAGCTTAGCCGCGCCGCGGGCGTCTGGCAATTCCGGGAGGTGCGGCCGCCATGGGGATCACGATCGCAAGCCGGGCGCCTTGGCGGCGGAGCCGGCCCCGGGGGGCGTCCGCGCTTGCCCTACGGTTGGCGGACCCCATGCGGAAGGGAAGCGCGGTGTCCGGCGCGATCGCCTTTGGATTGCAAGAGGAGCGGGCGCCGGGCGGTGCCGCCGCTCCGGGGGAGCCGGGCGGCACGCTGAACCTGCGCGGCCAGGCCGGCGGGGCCGGGCGGGTGCTCGACTACAACTGGATGCCGACCGCCCATGGCGGTGCGCCGGGGGCCGAGTTCCCGGGCACGATGTTCCGCTTCGTGAACCAGGACGGCTGGGATGCCGAAAGCCCCGGCGCGGGCGGCGCGGGCGGATCCTCCATCAATTCCGACAGCGATTACCGCGGCGGCCATGGCGCGGCCGGGCTGATCATCCTCATCCCCTATTTCTGAACAGGAGGCATCCATGCCAATCACGCCACGCGCCGTGACGGTCACCGTCAACGGCCCCGCGGGCGCGCTCGAGGGCGTCGCGTACCGCTTCATCCTGCGCGGGCTCGGCCTGACCGGCGACGGCAACCTGGTGACCAACCCGCCGGGCTATGTCACCGGCACCAGCTCGGCCTCCGGGCTGGTCGAGGTCGAGCTCTGGCCGAATGACGAGGGCAGCGCCCCGACCTATTACGAGGTGCAGGAATTCCAGACCAGGTCGACCGGCAAGCAGGCCTGGGAAACCATCGGCGCGCTGCTGGTGCCGTCCTCTGGCGCCGCGACGATCGACGTGATGCTCGTCGGCCAGCTGCCGCCCAATACCGGCCCCCATGTCCTGCTGACCGAAGCGCAGTTCGATGCCCTCGACGCGGCCACGCTCAAGAAGACGGACATCTCGAGCCAGTTCAACGAGAGCAGTTCCTGGCATCTCTTCGAGGATGGCATGCTGGTCTGCACCAGGCAGGTGGTGATCGGCAACCCTCTGGCAGCGGGGATCGGCGACCACGCGAACCCCTACCGCTCGGCGCCGCAGGGGGCGTCCTGGGCGCGGCCCTTCGCGGAGCCGCCGACGATTTCGTTTGCCGTCGCCGACGCCTCTGACATTCCGCATGGCGCCCAGGTCTCCAGCGTGACGGCGACGGGCTATACCGGCCTTCGCTCGGTGCGCCTCAATGCGAGCGCCACGCCGTCGACGCCGGTGATCCACATCACCGCGCGCGGCCCGGCAGCCTGAGGCGGGCCGATGGCGGGCATGCCGACGCAGTACCGCGGCACGGACTGGCTGCTGTCGGACGTGAAAGTGCCGACCGGCTGGACGGCGAGCTGCAGCGTCACCGATCCGCGGTCCGGCCGGAGCTGGACTGCAGAGGTGACGGACAGCGTGTCTGATCTCTGGGAGTTCCGCTTCGCGCCCGAGGTCACCGCAGGGTGGCCGCTCGGGGTGATGATCTCGGTCGTCACCTCCACGGACGGGGCCTCGGTGGCCCTGGCCGATCCAATCCATTTCTTCGTGAGGGATGCGGCATGACCGACATGCGCTTCGGCGGCGGGCAGAAGGGTGACCCGGGGCAGGGCGTCACCGAGCTGGTGAACGTCAAGCGGGCAGCCAAGGGGCTGCCCGGAATCACCGATGACGAGCTCTACGAGCAGATCGTCAATCCAGCGCTGACGGAGGAGGCGCAGGGCATCCTTGCCGGGGCCGAGACGGCCAGGGGCGCGGCAGAAGCCGCGCAGGGGGCTGCCGAGGCGGCCCGCGGCCAGGCGGAGGGCTATGCGCTCAATGCGCAGGACGTGTCCCGCATCGCACCGAGCTGGGCGAACCTGCTGACGCTGGCCGGAACCGTCGACGGCGAGGCGGCCTCGGTCGAGCCGACCGACACCGGCTCGCACCAGCAGGCCTCGGGAACCGGTTATGACGGCGCGTCCGTGCCGAATGCCGGGCAGTACCGCTGGATCTCTTCGATGGGGCGCTGGAGCCGGGTCTCCGACGCGAAAAGCGTGCTGTTCGCGCGGGGTGTCGAGGGCCGGATCCGCCTCGGCACGACCGCCGACGTGCCGGGCTATGCCTCGGGCGAGCGCTACGGCATCACGGTCTCGAAGATGCCGCAGGGGACGCAGCTCGTCTCGCTGGTGTTCCATGCGGCCAGCACCGTCTCCGTGCCCGTTCTGGTCATCACCGATGGCGCCGGCACGATCACGACGCAGCTGATCGGTCCGAACGGCGGCCAGATTCCCTTCGGCATCCTGGCGAATGTGCGCTACGAGATCGACCTCGGCACCGGCACCAGCCGGGTTTACGAGCCGGGCAACGGCGCGCGGTCCGCGATCGACGGGGTGCAGGCCGCGGTGGCTGCGGAAACCTCCGCGCGCCAGGCGGCCGTGAACGATCTCGCCCGCCGCTCCGTCCTGTCCTACTCGGCCACGACCGGCGGCACCTCGTCTGCCTACACCCTGACGTCGACGCTTGCGCCGGAGGGCAACCAGCTCGTCTTCTTCATCCCGCATGCGGACAGCTCCGCCAGCTACCCGACCCTGACCGTCACGGTCGGCGGCACGGCCTATCCGACCAGCATCGGCGCGCGCGACGGCACCCCGCTGCGCGTCCCGCTGAAGGCGGGTCGGATCTACGCGCTGCGCTGGGGGACCGGCGTCTCCCGCCTGATCAACGACACCGAGGACGCGGTGCTCGACGATATCGAGGCGCTGCAAGGTGCGGTCGCGGCGCTGCAGACGGGCGGTGCGTCGGCAGAGACGCTGGTGAATCCGGATCTCGGTAAGATCGCGCAGGTCGGCCTGCCGGTGCCCGGCAACCAGGAGAGCGATGCGCCGCTCGCGGTCGGCAATCTGCGCCCGTTCCAGTGGCAGCCGCTATGGCGCCCGGCGTCTCTGGTCCTGTCGGGTGCGCCGGGCGTCGTGGACCTGTCGCACGTCCGGCCGGGCACCGAGGGCTACATCCTGGCAAATCCGGGCGACAGGATCCTGGCCGGGGCAGGCCGCAATTTCGCCGGCCGCAGCGAGGCGGCCGGGGTGCAATCCGGCAGCGTCACCGCCGGGGCGGGCGGCAACAGCCTGTTCAAGGTGGTGGACTTCTCGGGCAATCGCTTCCTCGTGCAGGAGGCTGGTCCGGCGCCGAGCTATGGCGCGGAAACGATTGGCCATGACCGGATGTTCATCCTGGGCGGCCAGTCGAACGGCTTCCGCGACGAGGAGGAATACGGCATCGGCGGCTTCAGCTACGGGCTGGCCAAGGAGCTGGCGTCGAACCAGGACATCAGCGTGCAATTCGTCAACGGCGCGACCGGCGGAACGGCCATCGACCGCCGCTCGGTCACAGGCGGCTCGACGGCATATTGGTGGGATGTCGGGGCCAATGGAGGGACGGGCGGGCCCGGCCCGGTGCTCGACACCTACATGGCGGAGGTCGCGGCCGCCGCGGCGGCCTCCGGGCTTGCGCCGGACTGGACCTTCTGGACGCAGGGCGAAAGCGACGCCGGGGCGCTCGACAGCGGCGCGCTGACCACGGCCGAGATGCAGGCGACGATCCTGGCGGTGTTCGGCTACATCCGGGCCACCTATCCGGCGATGCAGTTCATCTGCAATTTCGTCGGGTCGCACGACGTCACGAGCCAGGCAGGCATCAATGCGGCGCGGGTGGCCTATCTTCGCGTTGTCGAGTCCGAGAGCTACTGCCACCGCGGCGCCGAGGCCTATGACCTGCCGCGCCGCCAGCAGGACATCCATTGGATGGGCAAGGCCTATGCGATCCGCGGCGCGCGCCAGGCGCTGATCTGGGCCAATGCGGCGCTGGGGCAGTCCAATGCAACCGGCCCGGTGGTCACGGCGGCGACGCGCATCGACGCGACGACGGTGCGCCTCTCCGTCTCCGGCGGGCCGGTCTACTGCCCGCTGCCGGTCGTCCATGGGCCGCAGCCCTGCGGTCTCTACGCGCTGGCGGGGGGCGCTGATCCGGCGGCCGAGCCGATCCCGCTGACCTCCTGCTACCTGGATGGCGGTCTGCTCTATGTGACCAGCGAGACCGACCTGGCCGGGTGCCAGATCGGCGGCCCCTATGGCTGGGCGCCGGGCGCGCGCGGCGGGCTCTGGATCCGGGACTACAACCGCGACGAGTTCCACGACTGGGCGGGCAACCCGCTCGGGACGTTCCTGGTCGACGTGGTCTGAGCCATGGCCATGATCGAACGCAACGACGAGGGCGGGCTCCGGCTGAACGGCACGCTGCCGATCCTGACCCTGGTCGGCATGCTGGCGGCGGGCATCGTCTTCGCGGTGCAGACCAGCGAGCAGACTGCGCGCAATGCCGCCGATATCGAGCGGCTGGAGCTGGCGATCGCGGTCACGAACACCGATGTCCGCGAGCTGCGGGCGGCCCTCCAGGCCGGGCAGCTGACGATTGCCCGCGTAACCCAGCGGCTCGACGGCATGGACCAGACCCTGGCCGCCATCCTGATCGAGCTGCGCGAGGTCCGCAAAGGCCTCTCGGACGGCAACTGACCCACATCCAACGGAGATTTCCGATGCTTGAACCTCTCGCCTTCTGGAAGGCGCGGAGCAGCTGGCTGCTGCTTTTCGCTGCCCTTTCCTCCGCCTTCGGCCTCGAAATCGACGCCGCCTATGCCGACCTGGCCGCGCAGGGCGTCTCGGTCATCCTGGCCGGTCTCGCCCTGCGCGAGCGGGCCAATCCGAAGCGCGCGATCCGGCTGACCGACGCCGAGGTGCAGGGCGCGCTGCTGACCGCCGCCACCTCGCTGCCGGTGCGCGAGAAGCTCGGCGCGCTGGCGCGGGGGCTGCTGAAATGATCCCGATCCCCCGCGAAGTCGTCGCCTGGGCGCAGCGCCAGCTCGGCGAGACCGATGATGGGATGATCGGCCCGGACACCCATGGCGCGCTGATGGGCTGGGCCTATGGCCGCGAGGCGGACCTGCCGGACTTCTGGCCCGACCTGCCGGCCGAACGGTTGATGGCCTGCTTCCTGCAGGCCGAGGCGCGCGATGCCGGGCGCGACCCGGGGCCAGTGGACGGCTGGTGGGGGGCACGGACTGAGCACGCCATCGGCATCGTCATGGGCGCGGTGCATCCGGGCTGGCGCGACCTGGTCGACGCCGCGCAGCCCGAGCGCCGACCGGCTATGGCGGCGCGCCCGGCGGCCTGTTCCCTGGCACTTCGTTCCGCTTCCTGGAGCAGGACGGCTGGGATGCCTACAGCCCGGGCGCTGGCGGCGCCGGGGCGGTGGCGGCCAGCTCCGACAGCGACTGGCGCGGCGGCCACGGGGCCGACGGCTTCATCCGGATCCGGCCGTTTTTCTGACCACCTGAACCACGGAGGCCTGATCTCTTGGCCATGATCGAACGCAACGACGAGGGCGGGCTCCGGCTGAACGGCACGGTGCCGATCCTGACACTGGTTGGCATGCTGGCGGCGGGCATCGTCTTCGCGGTGCAGACCAGCGAGCAGACCGCGCGCAATGCGGCCGACATCGAGCGGCTCGAGCTGGCGATCGCGGTCACGAACACCGATGTCCGCGAGCTGCGGGCCGGGCTGCAGGCCGGGCAGCTGACGATTGCCCGCGTCACCCAGCGGCTCGACGGCATGGACCAGACCCTGGCCGCCATCCTGATCGAGCTGCGCGAGGTCCGCAAAGGCCTCTCGGACGGCAACTGACCCATATCCAAACGGAGAATTCCGATGCTTGAACCTCTCGCCTTCTGGAAGGCGCGGAGCAGCTGGCTGCTGCTTTGCGCTGCCCTGTCCTCCGCCTTCGGCCTCGAAATCGACGCCGACTATGCCGACCTGGCCGCGCAGGGCGTCTCGGTCATCCTGGCCGGTCTCGCCCTGCGCGAGCGGGCCAATCCGAAGCGCGCGATCCGGCTGGCCGACGCCGAGGTGCAGGGCGCGCTGCTGACCGCCGCCACCTCGCTGCCTGTGCGCGAGAAGCTCGGCGCGCTGGCCCGGGGGCTGCTCAAATGATCGCCATCCCTCGCGATGTCGTCGCCCGCATGCGAGATGTTGCGCAGATCTGCGGCCGCGGCGGGCTGCCCGGATTTGGGGAAGTGATTGAGCACGTTCGATATATTGTGAAACCAGCAGCGTTGATGACGGGTGCCGGGAAAGACTTCGTCCATCGCTTTCCAGAACCCCAAGGCACCGTCTCCCACGGCCAGTTCCGGAGCGGCCGCCAAGCCCCGGGCCTTGAGAGCGACCAGCAGTTCGCGTCCCGCTGACCGGCAGGGGTTTGCCTGCAAACCCCGGGAGGGGGCTCTGGGCGCTTTCCCGGACCCCGACCTGGAAGCCCACCAGTTCCTTCTTTCCCTCAGGCGTCGCGCCGAGAACGACCAGCATGCATTCGGCCACCGGCTCCATTCTGGCCTGTAGGTAGATGCCGTCCGCCCAGATGCAGACATGGCGCCGGGCGGACAGGTCCCGCCGCTGCCAGCGGTCATGCGCCTCCTGCCCGCCCGCCGCGAGCCGCGTGACCGCGCCCGGCGACAGGTTCGGCGCATCCGTCCCGGGCAGCGCGCCGAGCGCCTCCTGAAGTGAGGACAGGACTGCCATTGGTTCGAAGGAATGTCCGAACGCCGGTGGAAACGCCGCGCAGGTAGAGCACCGGCAGCAGAGCATCCAGGCTGCGCGACCGCCGCGCCCATCGCGGCAGGATGTTCGAGGTGAAGCGGATCTTCTTCTCGTCGGGCACGCCGCACGCCCGATCGCGGACCTTCTGGCGTTGCACCGCGCTCGGACCGCTCCCGGTCTGGATGTCGCGTTCGGGGCCGACGCCATGGCGCACCACGCGCTGGCGGCCGTCGGGCAGCCGCTCTCCGGCAAACTGGGCGACGAAACTCGCCGCCTCAGCCTTCAGGGCGGCCGCGAGCATCTGGCGCGCTCCCTCGCGGGCAATTTCGGTCAGCGGATCGAGGATGGTTCCGGGCTGGCGGAGCGCGGTGATCGTGGTATCTTCGGTCCTAGGCGTATCGTTCCTTTTGGAAGTTCTGGCAGGCTTCAGCACCCGCCACGATACGCCGCCTTCTCAGGCCCCATCACCCATTTTCAGCCATAGCTCCTGCACGCAGTATTTGGCCACCAGCTCGGCGACCGTCGTATCTCCTCTGATCGCCACCAAGACCACTTTAGCATTGAACTCGGCGCTGTAGTTCTTCCGTTTGCCAGCCACGCTGTCAGTCCGCGTACTCGTTGTCGGCAAGCTTAGTCGGATGTCCGGATTTTGTTGAGCGCATCAACACATACCAATGTGTAAAATTCACCGGGCCGTGCATCCCTCCAGTGTTGTACCGTACCGGCAGGATCGTCGATGAGCCAAGCGGGACTCTGCGGAATGCTCTCTTCGACTTGCAGAACAACGAGAGAGGCACGGAACAACCGCTTGTGACTGCGCAAACGGATACGACCGGTGAGATATGGCGTCATGGAGTTTTCTCCTTCCGGTTGATTCTTGCGCTGACTGGCGACAGTTGTCACGTGTGCTTCTCGGATATGCGCGGCCGTTGCGAGGCGTGCCCGGGCACTTTCGTTGTTAAAAGACTTTCAACGCTGACGATCTGGTAATCGCCCAGTTCCGCCTCGTTCAGCGCCGCCGTCGCCTCGTCACTCGGACCAATGGCGTTCCTCGGCGACTGTCGTCCGACGTCCAGCCTTCGACATTTGCGTCGGCTTCGGGCATCAGCTTGCCCTTCGCCCGCGCCTCCGCGCGCCATTTCGCGAGCGTCGCCCGCGAGATCCCCTCTTCAACCGCCAGCCGGTTCAAGGCATTCGCCATGCTCGCTCGGACCAGTGGCGCGACATGGCTCATTGTTCGGCGGCAGCATCTTCGCGAGAACCGCCGCCTTTCGTTCCGGTGAGTACGCCACTCGTCATCCTGTCCTGCCCGCCTCGCTGCATAGTTTCAGATCGAAGGACGGTGACAAAAACCCTGCACGAGGGGCCGAGTTTCTTGGTCGGCTCCGTTATGGACGCGGGTAAGGATCGACATGACCGCCGCAATGGCCGCATAGTGAATACCGCCCCAGTCCGGGATCCGGGGGCAAGCTCAAACGCGACGCGACCGTCGTCCCGGGGAATCTCAGTAATGGGGGGATTTATCGCCGTAGCTTCTGGTGATCAGCTCATGCAGCAGCCGCCAGTGCGGACCCTGCTGCCGCCGCTGCGCCGCCCAGACCAGCGCACGGCCCCGGCGACCGGATGTCGCCCAATGCGGGTAGCGCAGGAAATAGGGGCTGCCCAGGGTGAAGTCCTGCGGCAGCATCCGCACTGTCAGATCCTGCTTCCAGAACACGTAGGGCAATGACAGCTGGTCGCGACCGCTGCCTTCTGACATCAGCTTCCACCACAGTTCCATTGCTGTAATCACGTCGGGCTGCATGTGACGGCGCGCAAGAACGGCGGTATGAATCAACCCCCGGTCATCGGGAAACCCGTCGGCGAAATAGCCCGCAACCTCGCCTTCGACCTTGTTCAGCGCCTTTGCGCGCCCGGACGCCAGAATGGTCTTCGCCTCTGCGGCCACGGTATCTCGATCCGAATGGGCAAAGACGATCATGTTCTCGGGGCCGCCGAACACATCCTCGAAGAACGGTGTCAGCGAACTGGTAAGAGAGATGTTCGAGTCGACCCAGAGGGCTTCGTCATATTCAGGAATCACCTTGTGCGGCATGGACTTGTGAAACCGGGCGAGCAGCGTCGGCGAGAGTCCCTCGGGCGCCATGAGCGGCCGGGTCGTCCAGCCCTTCACGCGTCCTTCCTCCGGGCGATCCGTGAACAGAACGTAGTCGACACCCGGCACGGGATCGACCGGCGGAATGAGCCTGTCATAGCCATTGGTGAGACATGTGTAGACAACGCGTCGCGGGGAAGCCGCCATGGTCCTGATCCTTACTCTCGTATTGGAATGCGGGAAGATCATTCCAATATATACAAAATTACTCTGTCGATTCTATGCAGCCGGGCCCGGCGGTGGTTTTCAATGGGGTTGTCACCGCTGTCTATTTTCAGGCTGCGCATTCTCCCGGTCGGGGCCACCGCCGCCTGCTTCCCTGGCGAGCGCGTCGGCAGCCCCATGGCCTCGCGGCATCTCATCGGGCTGTTCGGGGTTGAGCCAGACGGAGCCGATCGGGGTCCAGCAGCGCGTGCCGCCTGACCAGCGCTCGGGCCGCGCCGCCCGGGCCAGCTCGTAGACTTGGCGGCGCTTTTGCAGGAGAGCTCGTTCTTCGCCACGGTGACGCTGTTCGGGCGTCACGAAACGGATCGCGCTGTGGCGGTGCTCGCGGTTGTACCAGGCGACGAAGCTCTGGACCCAGGTCCGCGCGGCCTCGATGTCGGCAAAGCCGCGCGGCGGCCAGCCGGGCCGGTACTTGCAGGTCCGGAACAGCGCCTCGGAGAAGGGATTGTCATTGCTCACCCGCGGCCGGCTGAAGGAGGCCGTTATCCCGAGCCGGTCCATCGTCGCCTTCATCGTCGCGCCTTTCATCGGGCTTCCGTTGATGCCCTTCTAAGAGTCAAGCCTTCGACATGGGCGTCTGCCTCGGGCAGCAGCTTGCCCTTCGCCCGCGCTTCCGCCAGCACCTCCTGCGGGCCATGGATGCGCTGATCGACCATGCTGACGCCGTCGAGGACGCCCTGGCAAAGCAGATGCGGCCGCTGGTCGATCGTGACCTGGCGGTCGTCTTCCATGACCTGACCACCGTCCGCATCCACGGCGAGGGGCGCGCCGGGGACGACCTGCGCGGGTTCGGAATGAACAAGGAAACCGGCGGGATTGCCCGGCAGTTCGTGCTCGGCGCCGTGCAGCCGGCCGAGGGCCTGCCGCTGCTTCACACCGTCCACCCCGGCAACATGGCGGAGACGAAGACGCTGCAGGGCATGTTGCAGACGGTGCTCCAGCGCGTTCCTGTCCAGCGCGTGGTTCCGGTCGCCGGCCGGGGCCTCCTGAGCCAGGAGAACATCGGCGAGCTGACCGCGCTGGCCGACCGGGACGGCCGCAAGCTGGAGTTCATCCTGGCCGTGCCCGCCCGGCGCGACGCCGAGCTGGCCGAAACATTCCAATCGCTTGCCTTCGACGCTGACGGCCTGGCCGAGGCGGAATTCGCCGGGCACCGGCTGATCGTCGCCCATGATCCGGCGCGCGCCCTCGAGCAGTCGGACCGCCGCCGCGCGCGCATCCGCGAACTCGAGGAGATGGCCGAACGGCTGGCCGGAAAGCTCGACCAGCAAGATGCCGGGCGGACGGCCCGCGGCCGCCGTGCCTCTGATCGCGGGACGTACAGCCGTTTCGCCAAGGCGGTTGCCGAAGCCGAGCTGACCCGCTTCATCAAGCCCGACCTGCAGGCGGACCTGTTCAGCTGGAGCCTCGACGAAGCCGCGATCGCTCGCGCCGAGCTCTTCGACGGCAAGCTGGCGCTGCTGGCCAATGTCGCCGCTGTTCCGTCACCGGGACCGAGCGGCTGCGCCCGGCCGCCCTCCAGCACTGCCGGGCCGGTGCCGGTCGCTGCCGCGATATCGTCGGAGGGCGTACCGTCGTTCTGGATCAGGAAGAAGCCGAGCCGCCCGCCCTCGCTGCCGAGCTGCGGGTTGCCGCCGCCTGCTGCCGCGCTGGCCCAGCTGCTCTGCCACAGGACCGAGCCGGTTCCGTCCCCGGCGGAGGAGGATCCGACCGTGCCCGCCGAGACCAGCGCGTCGATGCTGTAGCTATAATAGGGCAGGAGCCCGTTCGCCGCGTCGCCAAAGGCCAGCTCGCCGAGGGATATTCCCCGGGCCTGCTCTTCCAGGTAGAGCCTGTAGTCCACCGCACCGACCGTGGCCGAGATCGAGGAGATCTGCCGTCCGCCTTCCGTGGCGAGCCCGAAATCCAGCTGCAGGATCCGGCTGTCGGCACCATCGCCGGTGATCGTGCCGGGGGCGGCGGTGCCGAGGCCGGAAATGTCGACCATCGGTGCGGCCGGGTGGACCACCATGACCGGTGATGCGGTGAGGCCGGAAAGGTCTGCCGTTTCCTCGAACAGGCCGGTCCAGGAGCTTGCCGGCAGGAAGGACCGGATCGCGCCCGGCCGGGCCAGCTGGGGCAGCTGGCCGGTGAAGCCGGGCGAGGTGAAGGCAGCTTGCAGGCCCGCGCCGACATGGAACATGTCGACGAGGCTGGCCCCGGGCTGGAAGCCGATCGCGAAGCCCCCGTCCGGCGTTCCCGAGACCAGCCCGTCGAGATCGCCCGCGGCATAGACAAGGCGGTCGCCCGCAGCCGGAAGGATGAACTGCTCCAGCGTATGCGGCACGATGATGGCCTCGCTGTCGGAGTTCGTCTCGAAATTGTTGTATGTCCCGAACAGCGTGAAGACCCGATCGGGATCGGTGCCGTAGGTTCCGGATCCGGCCGGGTCGGCAATGCCTGCTTCGATCAGCATGAAGCTGTCCCTTTCCCGGCTGCCGCCGCTGGAGAAGGGGCCCCCGAAATCAAGCATGTAGCCGGCCAGGGCCGCGTCGTCCGCGAAGGGGAAAATTTCGGGATCCGGCGGAGGATCTTCAGGGTCGAGGTCGAATGGCGCGATGACGCTGCGGATCGAGGCGATCCGGAAGATGTTTGCCGAGCCGGTGCTGGTCCCCAGGCTGGTCGTCGCTGCGACGGCCCTGCGGGACACGATGGCGCCGCCGACAGATTCGAAGGGGATCTGGCTGCCGAGCGCCATTGCCGGAGCGCTGGACCCCTGCAGGTAGTAGCCCGGTGTCCCGTAGTTCCAAAGATAGGGGGAGGCCGGGGACAGGATCGCCGAGGTCCCGGCCGCGGCCAGGCCTCCCCATCCCGCGGGCGCCGAGACCTGGGCGACCGGTCCCGACGCGATCCTGCGCAGGAAGTAGCCGGGCACGTCGACGGCGTCGCCCTCCCGGTAGGATGACGGGAAGAACAGGTCTGGCTCGGCGAGGAAGCTGTAGCCCTCCGCCAAAGCATCGGTTTCGGCCGTGGCGGCTTCGGGCAGCTCGCAGGGATCCCAGGCCTCGCCGAATGCCTGGATCCGGGACGGCGCGTTCCACATGCTTGCGTCGGAGATCGAGGTTGGCGAGGTGGCGACCGGGGAGATTTCCGCTTCGGCATAGCCGCCGAGGCTGGCGATGCCGAAGCTGGTGTATCCGCTGTCGAAATTTGCCAGCAGGTCGGGGGTTTCGCGGACCGCCTGGGCAATGGGCGCGCCACGGGGATCTAACACGGCGCGGGCGGGGCCGGCGGCCGCAGGCCCGGCGCAGCCTGCCGGATCGCCTGAGCTGTCCGCCGCGGATCTTAAAGCAATGCCGAAAGGCTCCAACTTCGCATCCGGGGAACCGATGCACCGCTTACCTGCGTCACGGGATCCCCGACGGATCGGCGGCACATGTCGACCGGAATTGGAGGGCGGAGCCGCGTTTGGCGGTGTGGCCCGCGGTTCCGGCTGCCGGAGTCCCGTCGCCGCGGCGCAGGAAGTTCTGCGCCGCGCTCGTTTGGCCGCGCGGGCAATCGATGCTTTTCAAAGGGTTGCGGTGCTTCGGAGCGGTTCCGGTCACGCAGATGCCTTCTTGAGGTCGGGCTGGGAGGCATGGGGGACGTGCTCGCCGTGGGGATGCTGACCTCGTGCTTCGTTCAGTCTTTTTTGTTCTCTTTCTCCATCGCGGTGCGACTTGAGAGAGACGAAAATGGTCGCGGCTAGAACGGTAAACTTGAACAGGCCGAGGACTATGGGAACCCAGATCATTGTTTGCTTCCTTACTTCTTGTTTCAGCGCCCGTCGAGGGAAGCGCTGCCTTATGCGCGGCAGCGGTGGGAGCGCGCGAGCCAGCCAACCGTGCGCGCGGTTTCTTCAAGCACCGCCATCAATGCGCGTCGGGTGCTGGCTACGTAACCGTGTCGGTGTGATCCTGAGTTTCTCCACTTCGCGGACAAGCTCGTATAACTGCGCGGCTAGGCATGGGTTCAGTGCACCTCGAGAAGTCGCATGCTGAACTCGCGACGCCTTTGCGTGTCACCCTTCCTCCGCGATTGCATACTGGTTTTGATTTGGCATGCAGGAACATGCGGGCCACTTGAGAGAAACATGGTTTCGAGCTTCGCCGCATTGTCCGCTTGGCGGCTGCGCCCTCCGGATGCGCCCGGACGTGGCGTGCCGCCGCCAGGACACCACCGGCCGGACGGAGGTAAGGCGCTGACATGAAGATGATGGCATCCGCTATGCGGTGGATCGAAACGACAATACGCGCAGGCTTGAACAAGAAGATGACAATCGCCCAGACTTCCTTGGCAAGCGTGTTTTCCATGATTGCCAACGTGTAGGTGCGCCCCTTGCGTTCAGAGATGTTGCCTGTCCCGGCGATCGCCGCAATTCTGCCATCCATGCAGCAAGTTCCTTTCAGGTCGGCGGTCCCCGGCCGGTCAGGACCGGCACTTGCCATCAGCTCTTCAAGATGACTGGCATCATTGTGCCGGTAGATGACGTGGCCGAGCGCAGACCGGCAGAGCTCTTCTGTCATGCAATTGCGGCCAGGGGCACCCGAGCCCGAGGAAAACGGATTTCTGCACGATAGGCTCAAGCTCCGCGAAGGCCTTGCAGCGGTCGCCGACTTCGGCTTGGAAAGCAAGGTCCGAAAGCTATCATCGTTGCGCACCATGATGCCCCGCCTGTGTCACGCCTTTCATGGGCTGGCGCGGTTGCCGTTGCCATGCATTTGAGGCTTCCGTAAATTATTTTGTCTCATCATTCAAGATAAATGAATGCATACAATTTAAATATTGTCTGCAGTTGGGGGCGAAAAGCGCTAGGAATTTTTCGACAAGCGACAGGGGTCTGGAGTGCGCCCCTGTGGGTGGGCCAAGCGGGCCGGCCTCTTACACCAAGCGATGGGACACGATCCATTCCGGATCGCTTCGGTCCTTCAGGCACGCTGCCGCCAGTCGTCACCGCCGACGGGACCAGTGCTTTGGCGCAGGAATTCCCGGAAATCGGTATCCGGCATAGGTCTTGCGAAGTGGAAGCCCTGTCCGATCATGCATCCGGCATCACGGACGAATTCGAGCTGATCCGGAGTTTCGATCCCTTCCGCGGTTACGGCGATGCCGAAGCTGCTGCAAAGCGTGCAGATTGCCTCGATGATGGTCGCCGCGCTGGTATCCGAGGGGAGGCCCCGGACAAAGGCTGCGTCGATTTTGACGCGGTCGAACGGAAAGGCGCGCAGATAGCGCAGAGATGAGTAGCCCGTGCCGAAATCGTCCAGCGCGATGCTGATGCCGTGATCGCGCAGGGCATGGAGCGAGGAAAGGGTCTTGCCGGTGTCCTGGAGCAGGACGCCCTCCGTGATTTCGAGTTCCAGCCTGTGCGGGTCCAGCCCGGATTCGGCGATCGCCGCCATGACCTCGGCAGCAATGTCGCCGTCATGAATCTGCTGCGGCGACAAGTTGACCGAGACCTTGATGTCACCGGGCCACTCCGCAGCAGCCCGGCAGGCCATGCCGAGGACCTTGGCACCGATCGGCCTGATGAGGCGAAGCTCTTCGGCCAGCGGAATGAACTCGGCCGGCGGCATCTCGCCCCGAAGCGGGTGATGCCAGCGCAGGAGGGCTTCCGCTCCGCAGATGTGGCCTGTCGCAAGGTCGCAGAGCGGCTGGTAGGCTACAGTGAAGGCGTCGGCTTCCAGAGCTGCCCGCAATGCTTGTTCAAGTTCGTGAAGAGCCTGTTGCCGGTCGTTCATCGACGGATCGAACACCCGGCAATGTCCTTTGCCTGCCTCCTTGACCGCGTAGAGCGCCAGATCGGCATTGCGCTGTATCTCATCCGCCGTGTCGCCTTGAAGCGGCGCCACGGCTATTCCGACGCTGCCGCCGATCTGCACGTGATGGCCGTCGATGTCGAAGGGGCTGACCAGCTGCTCGATGATGCGGTCGCCGAGAGCCAGGGCATCTGCCGGCTGGCTCCGGCCCCGGTTGATGACCGCGAACTCGTCGCCGCCGAGGCGTGCCACCACGTCGCCTTCCCCGGCAGCCCAGGTCAGGCGATTGGCCACCTGGCGCAGGAGGCCGTCCCCGACAGGATGGCCAAGCGTGTCGTTGACATGCTTGAACCGGTCGAGGTCGATGAACATGATCGCGACCGGAAGGTCCGGGCTGGCTGCTTCCAGAGCGCTCTCGATTGTTTCGCGGAAGCACAGGCGGTTGGGCAGCCCGGTCAGCGGATCGTGCCGTGCAAGGCGGCGTATGCGGTCCTCGGCATCCACCCGGTCGGTAACGTCTTCGCAAATCATCATCCAGCCGCCGGGCGTCGGTTCCAGCATGACCGAGACGCTGCGCCCGTCGGGCAGCCGGACGATAGACGCGGCGGGCTTGCCTGCATCGATCATGCCCAAGATCGTGTCGGCGAAAGTCTGGGCCTCTCCTGCCATGTTCAACTCGGCGATCGCGCCGAGAACGCTGGTCTTCGGCGACCCTTCGCGCAGCAGTCCTGCGGGACAGTGCCAGATCTTCTCGAAGGCCCGGTTCCAAATGACCAGTTCCGCTGCGCTGTCGAACATGCACAGGCCCAAGGGCATGTTCCGGACCGTTGAACTGAGCCGATCGCGTTCTTGGTCGAGATCGGCCGCCAGCTGCCGGGTTTCCATCATGGTGTCACGGAAGGCCTCGGCTGCCTGGGCGAGAACGCCGATCTCGTCGCGTCGGCCAGAAAGATCGGGAATGCGGGTTTCGTCCAGGCCGCGGGTGAGCTGGCGCATCGCCGCGCTGATTCTGAGGAGCGGCTGGCTGACCGAACGGGAGGTCCATGCAATGGCCAGGGCGGTCGCGGCCAGCCCGGTTGCCAGCACGGCGAGCGTGAGCCGCCGGGCCCGTGCATGTTCGGCAGTGACGGCCATCGCCATGCGGTCGGTCTCTCCGCGGGTGGCCGCGACGAGCTGTTCCAGCGATCGGAACAGGGTCTCGACCAACTCCCTGGTTTCGCCGTCCAGCTTCGACTGGGCGCGCCGCAGGCTGCCCTGTTCGGTCAGCTCCAGTACGCTGGAGAAGCTATCGAGGTAGCTCTGCCATTGCGTCTCGATGTCTGCAATCAGGCTGATGTCGGTACCGCCTGACAGATCGGCCTTCAGCAAGCCGAGCTTTGAATCAAACGCTTCCTCGGCCGTGCGCATCGTGGCTGCCATCGAAGCCACCTGGCGGAAATCCGTCGTCTGCACGCGACGCTTCGCCAGAAGAGAATGCGTGGTCAGCGCGCTGGAGATGTCGTTGACTGCCAGGACCCGGGGAAGCGCAACATCATGCAAGTCCCGCGCGGCGTCTCCGATCATTCCGATCTGGCGCAGGCTGAACAGGCCGGAACTGCCAAGCAGCAGGAGGAAGAGCGCGAAGGCGAGGCCCAGCCGTGTCCGGATGCTGGCGGGCCCGAATCCGCCGGAGCCGCCGATCGGCGGGGCCTCGCTTTCCCGATGATGCCCGCCTTTGCCCATGCGTCACTGAAGGAAGCTGAAATGCTTCCAGATCTCGTAATTCTGCCGGAAATTGTCGTAGGATTCCCAGACCCGGGCGAAATTCGGGTTTGCTGCCGCCTGCTCGTCGACGATGTCGAGCCAGGCATCTTCGAAGGCGACGAGGATCTCGGCCGGCCAGCGGCGCAGTTCGACGCCTTCGGCCCGCATCTCCTGCATGGCCTGCCATTGCAGCGCCTCGCCTTCGGCGATCATGCCCCGGATCATGTCACTGCAGGCGGTTTCGACCATTTCCTGATGCGCGGGCGAAAGCCCGTTCCAGACGGGCAGCGAGAAGTACAGATCGAACAAGGTCGCCTGCTGGTGCCAGCCCGGGAAGTAATAGTACTTCAACTCGCTCTGGAACCCCAGCGGGCGGTCCATGGCCGGAAGCGAGAACTCGGTGGCATCGAGGCGGCCCTCCCGGATCTCCGTCAGGATGTCGCCAGGCGCGATCTGCCTGGTCTCGACGCCGAACCGCTGCATGACCTGCGCGCCGAGGCCGAAGAAGCGCATCCTCAGCCCGTCGAGATCTTCGACCGATTGAATTTCCCGCTGGAACCAACCGGAGGCTTCGGGTGGAATCATGCCGCAGGGAATGTTGTAGACCCCGTATTCGGCGAACATCTCGCGCGCCATTTCCAGCCCGCCTCCATGATACATCCAGGCGAGGTACTCGCCCATGCCGGGACCGAAGGGGAAGCTCGAGAACATGTTGAACGCGCCATCGCGGCCCGCAAACCAGCCGGCTCCGGCCCAAGCCCCGCCGACGCGGCCATCGGCGACCGCGTTCACCGTTTCCGCGGCAGGCACCAGCGTGTTCGGTTCGTGCGGCACGAGAAGGAGATCGCCGCCTGACATGGTTTCCACGAGTTCCGAAAGCCGCGTGGCTGCCTTCCCGAGGATCGGCATGGCGGTCGGAAATGTCGAGGCGATCTGGATTTCGACCCGCTCGGCATCGGGCGAAGCCGCTCCGGTGAACGCAGGGAGTCCGGCCAAGCCAAAAGCAAATGGTAAAATGGCTTTGTTCCGTAAAGATTTGAGTGTGGACATCAAGAAGCCTCCTGGACAGACATGTCTGAAGAGCTGCATGTCTCGGCCATTGGCTATGCCCGAAGGATTAATCGCCGATTTCTGTCGGCTGGGTTGCGGAGAATCGTAACTATTCCCCTTTGGCCCGAAACGTTTGATGGTCCTCCGCTGACATCCCGTCCCCGGGCCGGTCCGGCAAAGCAAGCACAAGGAGTCAGGAATTCCATCGCTGCTGCCACGCCCGACCGAACGGTCCGAAGCCGCACCAAGGACAGCGGGACTTCTGACGCCCGCCGCGCGGCAGCATTGAGCATGGCAGGCCGGCTGGCAAACGCCGATGTTGCCGGTTGGCCGGCACTTGGCGGAAGGTCTCTTCCGTGCGCCACCTGCCGGCCACCGGACTGAAAATGCTGCGACGAGGGTCGAGCGGCTGCTCCAGGAAAGCCCGCAGGCTTGGCGGCGCGTTTCCGGAGTCTTCATCTTGCTTGGTATATCATGCATCGTCCTTGGCCGTCACCGCGGCGCAGGAAGTTCTGCGCCGCGCCCGTCTGCTCGTGCAGGCTATCAATGTTTGTCAAAGTGTTACGGCTTTTCCGAGCGGTTCCGGCCATGCGGACGCCTTCTTGCCCCTCTCGCTGGTGGCCCGCAATTGCGGAGAGGACTGTGGATGGCGATCGGGTTGACGCCGTTTCCCGCCCGGTCCCTGGCTGCGCGCGCTTCGATGCGCGCAAGCGGGACGCCAGACAGAGAGCCTGACGCCGAAGGTGGCAAGTTTCCTTCTCCCGGGGCACCCGTTTCCGCCGGGATGGCGCTGGATGCGGCGGACGATCTGCGCGCATCCGTGATGTCCGGCAGCGCGATGCGGCTGCGGCCGGGGTCGGGCTCCTGGCGGAAGATCTCGCCGTGCTCGAGGATCGGCAGCAGCCCCGGTTCCCGGACCGCCGCGAGCGGATCGGGAACGGCACGTCCTGGGGGGCCGGCTGCGCTGGAAGGAAGGTGGAGGTCCGTCTCGAGACGGCGATACAGGGAACCGTGCCGATGCCGCCAGCCTGAAGGTTCCGGAGAAGATGGCTGCCGCCTGCCATCCGTCATTGTCGCGATGCCATGCTGCCCCGTTCCCGTCACGGGCGAGGGGGCCGTGACGGATGCTGCTGGATTTCAGCTGCTCCGCGCGCTTGGGCATGCAGCCGCCTTTTTGCCTCGTCGGTGATCCGTTCCGGCCCTCGGGCCGTGCCGCTCCCTCTCTGCGTCACGGGATCCCCGACGGATCGGCGGCACATGCCGGCCGGAATTGGAGGGCGGAGCCGCGTTCGGCGGTGTGGCCCGCGGTTCCGGCTGCCGGAGTCCCGTCGCCGCGGCGCAGGAAGTTCTGCGCCGCGCTCGTTTGGCCGCGCGGTCAATCGATGCTTTTCAAAGGGTTGCGGTGCTTCGGAGCGGTTCCGGCTACGCAGATGCCTTCTCCGGCTTCCTCGGGGGCAGTCTTCCATGGCTGGATCCGGATCATGATCTGTCCGAGCCGATGCTGCGGGAATTCCGTCATGGCGGCGGCGAAGGTTCTGCGCCGCGCCTGTCCTGGATGGCCGGGAGCTGCAGAAAATCAGGGACATGATGCCGGATGGCGCGCTCCCGGACACGCAGGCCCCTTCACCTTGATCGGCGCGGCACGCGTCCAGGGCGGTGCCGGATCTTCTGCGCCGCGCTCGCTGTCCGCGGCATCGGCAAGGCCGATGTGACTGGATTTGGCTGCCCGGATCAGCGGCCGGCATGTCCCGCACTGCCGGGCATCAGGGTCGGGACATCGGCATAGGTCTTTCCCGCGAGGAGGCGGCGGACCTGCTTCGGGCTGGCGCGGCGGCGGTCGACGCCGTCGAGCTTCGCCGCTATCTTCTCTTCGCTCCAGCCGCAGGCATGCCAGATCCGGGCGAAGGTGATCTGGAGCTGCGACAGCCGGTCCCCGCGCCCGCAGGTCACGCCGATCCGGTAGGCCAGGTTCTCCGCCCAGAGCCGCGCGATCGCGGAGGCGTCGGGCACGCAGCCCTCCAGCCGCGCCGCGAGCATCTCCTTCAGCGCAGCGTCATAGGCCTCCTCGACCGCGCCCGGTTCGGGCGAGGGATGCTGCTGCCGGAACTCCTGAAGCAGATCGGCCCGGATCAGGAGATCGCCGCGGTCACGGCCGGGTTGCCAGCGGCTGCGCCACCGGTTCGAGCACCGCCGGCGGCGCCTGCGACACGCGCGCCTGCCATGACGCCATCGCGGGCCGAGGAGCGGCTGCGGTTCGTCGGGCAAAAGGTCCCCCGGACCTTTTGCTGAGCCTCCTCACTTCCGCCCCGCCGAAACGCCAGGCCTTGGAAGCCGGACACCGCAGGCGCCCGGGCGCGCAACGAGATCCTGCGGGCATCGAAGCACCTGGGCCGGGCACTCTGGCGGAACTGGAGCGGCTACCACCGCCGCAGCAGGGTGGAGATATGAGCCGGAACCGGAAAAGGTCCGGGGGACCTTTTCCCCGGCGATTGAATGACCTGCGTGAAGCTGCTTGGCCAGCGGCTGACGTAGCGGGACTTCGATCGCCAGGCTGCCGAAGTTCAGATCCGTGCGGCCGTACTCAACCGCTTCACGGCCCTCGGCATCCCGGTCACTGTGGCCCTGGGACAAGTGTGTCGGGGGAACGGGGAACGCTGGCCCTTAGCTGATTTGTGCAACAGCACCTGCCGCTGCTTGCGATGCACCGTCTTGTCGCCATCTCGCCACGCATCGATACCCATCCAGCTTCGGCCGCTTGATCGGCGCCGTTCGCCGATAGCCAGGCGGCACCGAGAAGGCCAAGGCCTTCTCCACCGTATCATGAGAGATGTTGAAAGGGGCTGCTGCCGCCCGCTTGCTCACGCCGTCGGCGCAGGCCAGACGGACGTTTCGATATAACTCCACGGTATAGATCTCCACGCCCTCCCTACCGCCGCAAGAAGAGCAAAGTGGCCGGTTTTTGCGCCGCCCGCAGCAGGACTGTCCCGGCGCCACCGTGGACTAATTTTTGCACCGCCGTTCTCACCCGCCTTGGCCGGGAGCCGTTGCCGCTTTCCATGAAGACCGGAGTTCTCTAGAGTGAACGCGGTGTCCCAAGTATGGTTTAGGTTTCCTGCATGACGAACCGCGCTCCGAGCGGAGAAAAATTCGAGAGTCTCGAAAGGGAAGCAACCGGACAGCACCGCTTGCAGGGGCACCTGCAGGAGCCTGTCTCCAGCGCGGAGAAATCTCTGGTGCCCGCATTGCAGAAAGGCATCCGCCTGCTGCGGTGCCTGAATGCCGCCCAGTCCCCGCTGACCCTCGCGGAGCTGGCGCAGCGGCTGGACATCAGCAAGAGCCACTGCCACGGCCTTCTCAAGACGCTGACCCATTTCGACTGGCTGCGCTTCGACCAGACTTCGCATACCTACGAGCTGCATCACGGCATCGGCCGCGACCTGTCGTCGATGATGCAGCAGCGCCTGGATCATTCGGCGATCCGCCCGTTCATGGAGGAGTTCACCCTGCGCGCAGGCGTTTCCTGCGTGCTGTCGGAGCCTCTGGCCGATCACTCCTTTCTGGTTCTCGACCAGATCAGCGCCGCCGATGACCTCAGGATTTCCTATCCCTCGGGCTACCGCCTGCCGCCGGACGCGACCGCGCACATGCGCGCCTATCTCGGGTGGCAGCGGGAGTACGAGATCGACTCCTGGTTCAGCATTGCGACGCTGAAGTCCTATACCGCGAGCACGGCAACCGGCGCCAACGACGCGCGCATGGCAATACGGGCCACCCGCGAGCGCGGCTACGCCCGGAGCGTCGGCGAGTTCACCGACGGGATCATGGCCATGGCGCTGCCGATCTTCGGGACGGACGGACGCGTGCGCTTCATCTTCGACTGCGTTGGCCGGACGGAGACCGTCGCGCCGCGGGAGGAGCAGATCGCACGGGCGCTCGTGGACTGCGTCACGCGGATCCACGACCTGTTCGGCAGCATCCTGCCCCCGGACTTTCCGAGGGCAAGCCTTGCCGAAAGCGCTACGGCATGACGTCGCCGCAGTTGGGGCCGAGCGTCTGGCCGACAAAGACATCGCCATGAGGTGACGACGCCAGCAGAAGCGCCGCGCCGGCGATCTCTTCGGGCTGCGCGGCTCGGCCGAGCGGAAGCGCCGCCTCCGTTCCGTCGAGCGTCTCCGGGCGCAGGTCCCTGTTGAAGGCGGTCAGGACCGGTCCCGGCGCGACCGAGTTCACCAGGATGCCATGTGGCGCGGCCTCGCGCGCGAGCGCCTTGGTGAAGCCGATGACGCCGGCCTTCGAAGCGGCGTAATGGGTGAAGCGCGGGGCGCCGCGCTGGCCGATCTGGCTCGAAACCGTGACGATGCGGCCTGCGCCCTGCCGCTTCATCACCGGCAGGACCGCCCGGCAGGCGAGGAACACCGAGTCCAGATTGGCGCTCATGATGTCCCGCCATTCCGCGAGGGACATCTTTTCGATCTCGGTTTCGGAGATCGCGCCGGAACAGGTCACCAATATGTCGATGCCGCCGAACGCCGTCTCCGCCGCCGCCGCCATGTCGGCGACGGCCTGCTCCTGGGTGACGTCGATCGCGAGGCCCTGCACCTTGCCGCTCCGGCCGCCGCCGAGTTCCGAGACGGCCGCCTCGAGCCGTGCCGCGTCGCGGTCCACAAGGAACACCTGCGCGCCCTCGCGCAGGTAGAGCGCGGCAATGGCGCGGCCGATGCCGCCTGCCGCGCCGGTGATGACGGCACGCTTTCCTTCGATCTGCATGGATGCAATTCCTTCTAGCCGGCCAGCTCGGCCGCATCTGTCAGCGCCTTCAGCCCGTCCCGCAGCGACAGCACGGCGGACATTTCCGTATCTTGCACCAGCGGAGCCGCATCGAAAGCCTCGGGGAAGGCGGGAGCCCCGGGGCCGGGGCCAGGGCAAATCTCGACCTGCGCGCCGGTCAGCTCCGCAATGATGGAGGCCACCTGTTCGGCCGCTGGACGGTCCGCCACCACGTCATAGCGCGGCCGCAGAACCGGCACATTGGCCAGGCGGGCGATCAGCGCGGCGCAGCTGCGGATGTCGATGCAGGGCTCCATGAGATGCGGCGCGACCCGGATCCGCCCGGAGCGCTGCGCCTGCGATACCATCTCGTGCATCGGATTGGCCGAGAGCCGTCCGGGGCCGTAGACGGAGCCGATCCGCAGGACGGTTGCCTCGCGCCCGGTCTGCCGCGCCCAGAGATGCGCCTGCAGCTCCGCCACGCGCTTGGTGATGCCGTAGACGTTGTCCGGCTCCGGGCCCGACGGCCCCGGCGTGGCATAGCCCGCAACCGATCCTGCCAGAACGATCCGCCGCACCCGCGTGCGGCGGGCCGCTTCGAGCAGGGTCTGCGTCCCTTCGATGTTCACGCGCAGGACGGTGCGCGCGTCCTGCACGAACTGCATCGGCCCGGAGACTCCGCCCATGTGGAAGATCATCTCGGGATCGATGCGCAGGACCGCGCCGGTCACGGCCTGCGCGTCGCGCAGGTCCACCGGCGCGCCGTCCGGCTCCGTCAGACCCTGCGGCTGCCAGCCGAGCCCGGGCAGCGCCGCCATCAGCGCCGCGCCGATGAAGCCGTCATGCCCGGTGACAAGCGCGACCGGGCGGCGTTCCGTCCGTCCCGTCATGCGGCCTGCTCGTCCCGGGTGGCGGCCACGAAGTCGTCATGATGGCTGTCGAACCATTCCGCGATGTCGCGCCGCCGGGCGATCCAGACATCCCCGCAGCCGAGGCAGTATTCCAGGAAACGGTGCAGCGCCGCCGTCCGCGCCGCCTGGCCCATCCAATGCGCGTGAATGCCGATGGTCATCATCTTGGGGCGGGTCTCGCCTTCCATCCGGAGGTAGTCGATCCCGTCCCTGCAGTAATCGAAGAAATCCTGCGGCTTGGAATAGCCCTGGCTGATGATGAACCGGTGGTCGTTGTAGGTGCTGGAATAGGGCAGCACGAGGTGATTGCTGCCGTTCACGTCGACATAGAAGGGCAGGTCGTCCGCGGTGGAGTCGCAGTCGTAGAGAAAGCCGCCCTCCTCGACCAGAAGTTCCCGCGTCGCGAGCGAGCCGCTGTGCCGCGTCTGCCAGCCGATGGGGCGTTCGCCGCAGGTCTCGCGGATGATCTCGACCGCGGCGCGGATGCGCGCCATTTCCTCGGTGCGGGACATGGTCCAGACTTCTTCCCAGCGGAAGCCGTGGGACGATCCTTCATGGCCGGCCTCCCGGATATAGGCGCCGACCTCGGGGTTGCGGTAGAGCGCGAGGGCACAGGCCGAGAACGTGCATTTCACGCCGAGGCTGTCGAGCATCCGCTGGATGCGCCAGATGCCCGCGCGGCCGCCGTATTCCGACACCGCCTCGGTTGCCAGGTCGCGGTACTGCGGATCCAGATCGTAGGGGAATTCGAAGATCCGGTCGTTGCGGCGGTCGCCGTTGGCCCAGGAGCGCTCGGCCCCGGTCTCGTAGTTCACCACCAGCGCCAGAGCGACCTTCTTGCCGCCGGGCCAGCTGACCTTGAGGCCCTTGCGGCCATAGCCCGTGTAGTTGCGGCGCGGACCCGGTCCGACATGCTCGGGGGGGATGTAGGGCGTGTAGTCGAAAGTCATGAAGTTTGTCCTGAAAGGTGTCAGCGTTCGCGCCATGCGAAGAGGCGGCGTTCGAGTGCGAGAAGCAGGTAGTTGCTGGCCAGGCCCAGAAGCCCGATCATCGCCGCGGCGGCCATCATCGTGTCGATCTTGAACCAGACCCGGGAGAAGTTGATGAGATATCCGAGCCCCTCGTTGGCGGCGAGGAACTCCGCCCCGACGATCACGAACCACGAGGTCGCCAGTGCCAGCCGGATCGAGACCATGATCTGCGGCAGCACCGACTTGAAGGTCACGTGATAGGCCATCTGCCGGGACGACATGCCCATGCTGCCGGCCGCGCGCCTGAGCACGGGATCGACGTCGCGTATCGCCTCGAGCGTGGCGACGAAGATGATGAAGAAGGCGCTGTAGGTGATGAAGATCGTCTTGGTCAGCTCGCCGATGCCGAACCACACGATGAAGATCGGCAGCAGGGCAAGGCTGGGCACCGGTCGGATGAACTCGATGATCGGGTCGAACACGATCTCGGCCCATTTCAGCGTCGCCACGAGATAGGCCATGATCACGGCCATCGGAACCGCCAGCGCCATGCCGCGCAGAACCCGGAGGCAGGAGGCCGAGAGGTGGGTCCAGAGCGTGCCTTCGCGCCACAGCTCGATGGTGGCCGCGACGATGCCGCCGGGCGATGGCACCAGGGTCGCGTTGTAGAACTGCCAGTGCCCGTTGAGGATGGCCAGTGCCTGCCAGGCGGCGATCACCGCGATCAGCGTCGCGGCCTTGGGCGGGATGCGCAGGCCGCGCAGGCGGGCAAGCGGCACGAGCGGGCGCCCGGTGCCGGGAATGTCGGTATGCGATGCCATGTCAGCCCTCCTGGTCATGCGGCCCTGCCGGCCGGAACAGAGGCTTCCGCCCGTTCGAGGGCGGCGCTGACCTCGCGCTCGGCCTCGACGAACTCCGCGCCCATCCGGTCGCGTGGGCGGTCCAGCGCAATGCGCAGATCGGCCACGATCCTGCCTTTGTCGCGGCCCATGACCACGACGCGGTCAGCCAGGGTGACGGCCTCCTGCACGCTGTGGGTCACGAAGACGACCGTCCTGCGGCTGCGCTGCCAGATCGACAGCAGCTCGTCCTGGAGCCGGTTGCGCGTCTGTTCGTCGAGCGCGCCGAAGGGTTCGTCCATCAGCAGCACGTCCGGATCGATGGCCAGCGTGCGCGCGATGGCGGCCCTCTGCTTCATGCCGCCCGACAGCTCGCGCGGGAACTTGCCGCGATGCTCCCACAGGTTCACCGCGCGCAGCATCCGCTCGGCCTGCCCGGCCTGTTCGGCTCTGGACAGCCCCTTGACCTTCAGCCCGAGCCGGACGTTCTGCTCCACGGTATACCAGGGAAAGAGCGCGTATTGCTGGAACACCATGCCGCGCTCGGCTGCGGGGCCGTTGACCGGGCGGCCGCCGACGGCGATGCCGCCCGACGTCGCCTTTTCGTGGCCGGCGACCAGCCCGAGCAGGGTGGACTTGCCGCAGCCGCTCGGCCCCAGCAGGCAGACGAACTCGTTTGCGGGGATGTCGAGGGAAATGCCCGAGAGCGCGGTGAAGGCCGCGCTCCCGTTCCGCCCCGGAAAGGCCTTGGTCACGTCCTCGATGCAGATCTGTGCCGTCATGACCGCCTCAGATCTTCACCGCGCCGGGTGCGATCTCGGACAGGAGGGCCGTGTCGACGATGTCGTTGAGCGGCACGAAATCGCCGAGGAAACCGCGATCGACCGCCCAGTTGATGTAATCCGGGTAGCCTGCGGCGAGCCGCTGGTCGAGATCGGGACGGTAATCGTTGGCCTTCAGGATGGCTTCGAGCCCGTCTGACGGAATTCCGAGGCCCCGAGCAATCGGGTCCACGGCAGCGGCCGGGTCGTTGATGATGATCTCGTTGGCGCGCATCATCGCCCGCATGATCGCCTTGAGCGTGTTGGGCGCCTCGTCGAGGAACGCGCCGGAGGTCGTCAGGCCGGTCGCCAGGTACAGCCAGTTCACGTCCCGGGCCGTCCCGGCGTCCTCGATGTAGGACTTGCTGCCGGTGAAGTAGAGGCGCCCGCCGCTGCGCGCCGCGTTGGAGACATAGGGCTCCCAGCAGGCCATGACGTCGATGTCGCCCTGCATCAGGGCAATCGCCTGTTCCGGCGGCTCCATGTTGATGAAGTCGAGAGAGGCGAAATCCACGCCATGCGCCTTGCACATGTTTTCGATGGCCAGCTCCACGGAGGCGCCCGCGTACATGCCCACCCGCTTGCCGGCCAGGTCGGACGGGCTTGCGATGCCGGACTTGTTCCCGATGACCACGCCCTGGGTATTCGAGATGTCGGACAGCTTCATGATCCAGCGGAAATCGAGGCCGCGCAGGCGCAGCGACGCGACCTGCTCCATGGCGGAAAACAGGACCTGGATGCGGCCGCTCGCGGCGAGGCTCGGCAGGTCCGGCCCGTTGACCGTGTAGTTCGGCGTCACGTCGAGCCCCTCGTCCGCAAAGAAGCCGTTCTCCAGCGCCAGCGCGAGCTGCCCGGAATGCTGGGGGTCCCGGACACTGATGACTTCGACCGACCGGACCTCGAGCGGCCCGTCCTTTGCGTGGCCGAGGGCCGGGAAGGCCGTCGCGGCGCCTGCGGCGGCGAGACTGCGGAGCATGGTGCGGCGGTTCATGTTCAGCGGGTGCATTCTGTAAGATCCCTGTTCTTGATAGGGATCATCATTCTGCGGAGAGAACGTCGTTCTCAACACCGAATGGCTTCCGTCGGCAAGTTTCGCGATGCCGGCCGTCGTGATGCCCGGAAAATACTCTGTTCTTGATTGAAATGTGCAAACTTTATGCTCTTTGCACATGCGGCCATGCTGCGCGTCGGCCGCTGCAGTCCGGACCGCGCGAATTTTTCCGGTCGCAGCGGCGGCCAGGCAAAATGCGGCGAGGCATTGATGATGGGACAGGAAGCCGGGGCTGAGGGCACTTGTGCCAAGGTGACCCGGAAAGGACCGGGCGGGGCGGACGGAGAGGGAAGCCGTCCTCTTCTGCGCAGACCCGGGAAAGCAGGTTTGCCCTTTGCCCGGGCCGGATCAAGCGGCCGCCGGGCTTCTGCCATGACGTCTGGCTCATGTTGCCGTTGGCCGCGGACCGGCTCGCGACGCGCAGGGACCGTTCCGCGGCCGAGTGGCTTGGCCGCTGCCGGAGCTGCCGCGGATGCGGCGTGGCGCCCGAGGTCAAGGCCGTCCGCGCTGGAGCACCGCCCTAGCCGGGCGCCCATCCGAAACAGCTGCCGATCTCGCGGCCGCCTGGCTTGCACGCCCGGCAGCGGCAACGCTTCGGCGCAGAAGCGGACCATGGACCCTTGCCAGGATCATGGGCAAGGAAGGCCCGCCGGCGGGTCGATGCCGGCGGGCAGGACGCGGCGTTACTCGGCCATGATGGTCTCTGGCGCAGGGCCGCCGTCGAGCCAGGCCTCCAGCGGGGTCATCGGGTCGAGGGAGGACCAGTTCACGCCATCGGGCCCCGGCAGGATGCCGCAATGGTCGAGCCCCGGGATCATGAAGAGCTTCACGTTTTCGTTCAGCGCCGCCTCGGTCCCCGCCTTCCCGGCCGCCTTCCGGTACCAGTCGACCGTCTTGTAGGGCGTCACGATCGCATCGGCCCAGCCGTGATAGACGATCATCTTGCCGCCCGCCGCGCGGAAGGCCGCGAGGTCCGCGCTGTCGCCGTTATAGGTCGCGGCCGCCGCCGCCATCCGCGCCGGGTCGGTCTCGAAGTCGAAATCGAGCGGCGAATAGCCCGCGCCCGGGTCCGGATCGAAGGCCATGTGCCGGGTGAAGCCGGTGGCGAAGCCCTCGGCCAGGCTGGCCGCGCCGTCCTTGCCGGTGAGCCAGAGCCACCAGAACGGCTCCGACCCTTCGGGGATGCCGCCGGGATAGAGCTGCTCTCCGGCCGCATTCCTGGGTCCCTGCCGCCACTTGGAGAGCGTGGCGAGCTGCGCCTCGCTGAGCCCTAGGCCGGAATAGTCGACCTCGCAGGCGCGCGGGTCTTCGATCCGTCCGTCCTCGGTGCCGTCGGCGGCATCGCATTGTTCGATCACCGCGTCGCCGATCAGCCTGGCCTCCTCCGGGCCGAGGATGCGGCTGCCGTCGGGCGCGGTGTTGGCCTGCAGCAGCCAGGACATCGCGGTGCCGACGAGGCCCGGATAGTCCATCGCGGGCGCGCCGGAGATGATGCCGTCGAACATCCCGGGATAGCGCTCGGCGGCGACATGGGCCATCCGCCCGCCGGTCGAGCAGCCCTGGAAGATCGCGCGGGTTTCCGGCGCGCCGTAGAAGGCCTCGACCAGGATGTTGGCGACGCGGTTGGTCTCGTCGATCGAGCGCCAGCCCCAGTCGCGCTCGGCGCCGGGATTGGCCTCGGCCCAGCTCGCATCCGTCACCGAGAGGCCGAGATGGCCGCTGTCCGAGGTCGCGGTGGCGTAGCCGCGCTCCAGCCCCGGCCGCATGGCGTTCACCCAGGAGGCGCCGCCATCGGCGCGGCCGAGGATGCCGCAGAACCCGCCGGACCGGGCCGGGGACTGGAGCCTGAGGCTCCTCGACTTGTCACGGCCGGACCGCCCGGATCTGGCGTTCCGCAGCTGGCGGGCGGTGGCGGGCTGGCTGGAGCTGGTGCCGCAGCTCGCGGGGCTCTTCGCGGTGCAGGTGCCCGCGGATGAGCTCCCGGGGGCCGAACGGGACTTGCAGGCGCGCAAGCCTCCGCTGAAGTTGACGGTTATCGGCGACCCGGGGCGGAAGCGCGGTCTGCGGACGGGACTGCGTGCGGGCGTGGGGCATATGTCGACGATCCGTCTGGCCGCGTTCCTCGTCGTCGTGACCATCCGGGCGCGGGAGGAGGCGATGCAATAGCAGGGCATCAGCGATCTGCGGGTGCGGGAATTCCGTCAACGTGGCGCAGGAAGTTCTGCGCCGCGCTCCGCTCTTTCGTCCATGAATGACCTTATATCAATGCGTTAAGTGTAGTTAAGACCGTTTCGCGGAAGTGGAGGTGATCTTGGATGAAAAGGAACCTGCTGCGCGACCTTGCCAAGTGGTGGGTTCCGCGCAGCCCAATTTTGAGATCCGTACCGGGCGGAGGGCCGATCAGAGACAGTCTTTGGCGGCCGTTCGTTCTCTGGTGCGGCGGCGCCCTGAGCCAGCCCAAACGAGCCCTTCGCCCCGAGTTGCAAGTCTGGTGGAGCGGACCTTCACCCCGAGAGCAATGGACGACCGAGGAGCGCAGTTTGCAGCCGGTGGCGCGCAGGCGCTGCGAGGCTAAGGTACGAGCGGCCGCTCCCCTGTCCGGTCATTCAAAGTCCAGCGCCGCCGCGCTGCAGCTTCCCCTGGAGCGGCCGCTCGGCCCGGCCTGCAGCATTCTCGGCGTGCTGGCCGACGGAGGTGCGCACAAAGCGCTCGTTGGATTGCAATTTCTGAGCGGCAGAAACCGGGGAAAGCCGACTTCCGGGACGGTTGCAATAGATCGGAATTGGTTACACATTGGGAACATTCCAAGCGAGGCGGTCCCTTGCGTACGTTTGTCAGCTACAATTCACGAGACCTGCCGCGCGTCCGGCCCGTGGTCGAGCGGATCGCCCAGCTCCAGCCTTCCTGGGAGCTCTATTTCGCCCCGTCACGCAACGCCGTCGGCGCCTATTGGATCGAGGACCTGGGCCGGGAACTGGCCTCGTGCGACGCGGTCCTCCTGTTCCTGGGGTCCTCATTCAATCGCCGGGGAAAAGGTCCCCCGGACCTTTGCCCGGTCCACGTCATATCTCCACCGTGCTGCGGCGGTGGTGCCCGCTCCAGTTCCGCCAGAGCGCCCGGCCCAGGTGCTTCGATGCCCTCAGGATCTCGTTGCGTGCGCGGGCCCCTGCGGTGTCCGGCTTCCAAGGCCTGGCGTTTCGGCGCGGCGGAAGTGAGGAGGTTCAGCAAAAGCTCCGGGGGACCTTTTGCCCGGCGAACCGCAGCTGCTCCGCGGCCCGCGATGGCATCATGGCAGCCGCGCGTGTCGCAGGCGTCGCCAGCGGTGCTCGAAGTTGCCCATCGTGGCGCCACCGGTTCGAGCCCGATGGGCGACGGCGCATCCGCTGGCAACTCGGCCGTCACCGTGGCGATCTTCTCTTCCGCTGGGATCTGCGCAAGCAGATCGGGCAGCATCCCTCGCCGCTTCGCCCGGACCGGTGGCCTTTTGCCCGGCGAACCGCGGCCGCGCCACGGGCCGCAACGGCATCATGGCAGCCGCGCGTGTCATAGGCGTCGCCAGCGGTGCTCGAAGTTGCCCATCGTGGCGCCACCGGTTCGAGCCCGATGGGCGACGGCGCATCCGCTGGCAACCCGGCCGTGACGGTGGCGATCTCCTCGTCCGCCGGGAACTGGGCGAGCAGGTCCTGCAGCATCCCTCGCCGGTTCGCCCGGACCGGTGGCGCTCACCGGCTCGGCATCGCCGACATTGCCGGAGGTGAGCTCGACGGCCCGGATTTCCAGCGTTTCTCATCAATTCCAAGGTGGATCTTGCGCCGTGAGCGGGCTCGGCGCCCGGGTCCGCATCGGCGCCCGCGCGGTGATCTGCCCGCATGTGTCGGTCGCCGAGGACACGGTGATCGGCGATGACGTGCTGCTTTGCGCCGGGGTCCGCGTCGGCCGCCGGGTGCGCCTGGGCGACCGGGTGATCCTGCAGCCGGGCGCGGCGATCGGCGGCGACGGGTTTTCCTTCGTGACGCCGGAGAAATCCGCGGTCGAGACCGTCCGCGAGAGCCTCGGCGACCGGCAGGACACCCGCAACACCGCCTGGACGCGCATCCACAGCCTCGGCGGCGTGGAGTGATCATCGACGGCGCCGATCACGTCGACCTCTACGACCAGAAGGACATCATTCCCTTCGACAAGCTGCAGGCGTTCTTCGGCAGCCACCTCGCCTGAACGCCTGGTACGGCCTCCCGGCGCGGCACGGTCCGCGCCGGGCCTCTCCGGATCGGGACCGGGCGGACGTCCGGACCTGCATCGGAGACTGGCCGGACACTTGGCAGTCCGCGCCGATGCCGGGGCGGACCGCCGGCCGGAGGTATCGGCGGAGTGCGGGGCGGTTGGCAAATCCGCCGGGCGGCGGCGCGGTCCCCGCGCATCTGCAAGGTGGTCGAGATCACTGCCCCGCTGCAGGAGAGGCACCTTGCCTCCGCTCAACTCGCAGCGCGCCGGGCCGAGCTCCGGCAGCTGATGCGCGCCGAAGCCGAAGCTGCCGGCATGGAGATGATCGATGGTTGATGTCCTGACCGCAAGCCATGGCGCGCCTCCCAGCCCAGCCCAGCCCAGCCCGGCAGCGGCGCGAGGGCCAAGTCGGCGGCCGCGGGCAGCGCCGGGCATCGGCGCTGCATCTCCCGGCCGAGGCTGCCATGCCCCTCCGCCGCTCCCGCGGGGCAAGGGAAAGGGGCTGCCGTGAGCGAAAACATTCGGAAACTTGACTTGGATCTATTCCGGCGGGCGGCGGGCTTGCTAGGAAGGGGCATCTGGCTCAACCGGAGCTGCGAGCATGACCCAGGATCCGATCCCCGACGGCAGGATCGCCGCCATCCGCGGCGCGGTGGTCGATGTCGGCTTTCCCGAGGGCTGCCTGCCGGCGGTCAATGACGCGCTGGAAGCGGCGCGCCCGGGCGGCGGGCGGCTGGTGCTCGAGGTGCAGGCGCAGCTCGACGCCCGGCGCCGCGCTTGCGCGGATGGCCCCCTCCGCGCAAGCGCGGGGCCGGTCGCCCTGCGGATGCCGGGCGGGGCGCTGTCCTGGCCGTTGCCCGGTTGCGGGCTTCTCGGGATGATTTCCGCAGATGTCAGGTCCTTTCCGACGGTGCCGCCCGCAGAATGCGGCGGCAGGGCAAAGCTGGAGTTCGAAGCTGAGCCGGAAGGAACAGGGTCCGAGACAAGGATCTGCAAGGAGGACATAAGCGTTCCGGCAGCGAATTGCGAGCAGAATAGGCGGCATCGCGGGCCGCCGCGGCGCAAGCCCCGGTGAAGGCGCGGAATTATCTTCCGCCGCGGCCCCGGTTCCCGCATCCGGGCGCGCCCCCGCGGCTTTACCCGATCTTGACCCTTTGCTGCGATTGCAGCACAAGGCGGGCGACCGGACAGTGCCATGGAGGTTCCCAGAATGGCCAAGCGACTGCACCTTGTCTTCGGCGGCGAGCTCGTCGATCCTTCCAAGAACGAGTTCAAGGATGTCGAGGCAATCGACATCGTCGGCATGTTCCCCGACTACGACTCCGCCCATTCCGCGTGGAAAGATGCCGCGCAGCGCACCGTGGACAATGCCCACATGCGCTATTTCATCGCCCATATCCACCGCCTGCGCGACGAGGAAACCGCCGCCTCCGCGACCGAAGAGCTCGGCTGAGCTCCCCTTCCCGGATGAAGCCCCTCGCCCTCTCCGCCTATCTTGCGTTTTCGCGCAATGCCGAGGGCTGGGGCCGCCGCCAGCTGCAGAAGCGGCTGGCCCGCGGCAAGGAGGACCCTGCCCGCCTTGCCGAACGCGAAGGCCATGCCTCGCTGCCGCGCCCCGACGGCCCGCTGATCTGGTTCCACGCCGCCTCGGTCGGCGAGAGCCTGTCGATCCTCGAGGTGATCAAGCGGCTCGGGATGCATGACCCGGCGCTGAATTTCCTCGTCACCACCGGCACCGTCACCTCGGCCGAGCTTCTCGCCGCGCGGATGCCGCCGCGCACGGTGCACCAGTTCATCCCGCTCGATGTCGTGCCCTTCGTGCGCCGCTTCCTGGCGCATTGGCAGCCCGACCTCGCGGTCTGGACCGAAAGCGAATTCTGGCCCGCGCTGATCACCGAGACCGATGCCCGCGGCACGCCGATCCTGCTGCTGAACGCGCGCATCTCGGAACGCAGCGCGCGGCGCTGGTACGCGATCGGCAAATCCGCGAAATGCCTGATGGAGCGCTTCGCCGCCGTGCAGGTGCAGGACGATGCCACCGCGGCGCATCTGCGCAATCTCGGCCTGCCGCGCGGCCGCATGGCCGTCACCGGCACGCTGAAGGAAGGCACCCCGCCGCCGCCCTGCGACGAGGCGGAGCTGGCGCGGCTGACCCGGCCGGCTGCCCGGCACCTGGCCCGCGCTGGGTCTGATCCTGCTTCTCGGCCTCGCCGCAGGCGGCAGCCTGGCGCCGCTCGGGCATCCTTGGCCGCCGGTCCCGGTCTTCGACCTTTACCTGCCTTGGCCCGCCTTCGCCGCGACCGCATTCCTGGCGGGCTTCCTGATGGGCCTCTGGGGCGCGGCAGTCCTGGCGCTGGCGGCGGTGCTCGCCATCCTGTTCGAACTGGAACACCATGTCAGCATCGACGCCGCGGCGCTGGTCCTGCCCTTCCTCATCGGCCATTGCGGGCGGCTGTGGCGCTGCCACTCCTCCGGCGAAGCGGCGCCGCGGCTGCAGGCCGGGTGGGCCGCGTTCTCGCTGGCGGTCATCCTCGCAGGCTATGGCTATCTGCTGGAGGGCGAGTTCGGCTCCGAGGTCGCGGGCACGGTCCTAACCCTCTGCCTTGCGGTGATCCTGGCAACCCATGCGCTGCTGGGCGGGAATGGGCTCCTGCGCAACAGCGCCTTCGCCGCGCGCCTGGAGGCGGCCGGCCTGCCCGCGCTGCTGTTCTTCGGCGCGCTTGCCTGGTCCCTGCAGGAGCTGCTGCGCACGCTCGTCGCCAACAGCATGGGGCTGCGCGGCGCGCTGGCGATGCTGGAAGACACCGTCTTCGCCGAACGCGCGATCCTGCTGGCCGTCGCGGCCTTCCTGCTGCTGAACATCGCCGCCACTCTATGGAAGATCGCCGCCGGGCTGCGCAGAGCGCTGGAGGCGATGCGCAGCGGCAAGCTGCCGGAGGCCGGAGGCGGGACGCGCCCGGAGGCGGGCGGTCACCAGCCGTTCGCCCGCGGCGGTCGCGGCGGAGGCATCGACGCAGGTGCTGTCGCCGCGCACCGGGGTGGCGGTTTCGCCGCCCAGCAGCAGGCCGCTCTCCGAGACTTCCGAGATCGCCATTTCGGCGCCGCTGGCGATCGGGCCTGCGACGGATGATCCCCACCTCCTTCCCCTCCAACGAAGAGATGGCGCGCCTGACCGCGCGCGCGCTGCTGGAGATCGGCGCGGTGGATTTCCGCCCCGAGGAGCCCTTCACCCTCGCCTCCGGCCTGCCCTCCCCGACCTATATCGACTGCCGCAAGCTGATCAGCTACCCGCGGATCCGTTCGGCGCTGATGGATTTCCTGGCCTGCAAGACGATGCGCGAGGCGGGGTTCGAGGCCTTCGACAACGTCGCAGGCGGCGAGACCGCGGGCATTCCCTTCGCGGCCTTCATCGCCGAACGCCTGGCGCTGCCGATGACCTATGTACGCAAGAAGCCCAAGGGGTACGGCCGCAACGCCCGGATCGAAGGCGCGATGACCGAAGGCCAGCGCGTCCTGCTGGTCGAGGATCTGACCACCGATGGCGGTTCGAAGCTGAGCTTCGTCGACGCGATCCGCGACACCGGCGCCACCTGCACGCATACCTCGGTGATCTTCTCCTACGGCATCTTCCCGGAAATCGGGGGCGGCTCCGTCGCTGAAAAACTCGGGCTGCTCTAGACCATTCCTCGACCGCGGAAAAGCCCCGCCCGGAGAGGGTCCGGACAGGGCAGGCTGGCTCAGAACAGGAAGTCCGCCTCGCCCAGATCGGCGGACCAGACGCCGGTCAGCGTCACGCTGTTGCCGTTGCCGTCGGCGATCACCGCCCCGGTCGCGCCGTCGGCAAGGTGGTTCGCCACCAGATCCGCGAAATCGGCGATCGGGCCGATTTCCGAGAAATCCAGAATATCGTCGCCGTCGCCGAAATCGGTGATCGTGTCATTGTCGAAGTTGTACTTGAAGATGAAGGTGTCGTTGCCCGCGCCGCCGGTCATCAGGTCGTCGCCCTTGGCACCGATCAGCGTGTCATGGCCGTTGCCGCCATCCAGCGTGTCGAAGCCCAGCGAACCGCGCAGCTTGTCATGGCCGTTGCCGCCGAAGATCAGGTCGCGCCCCTTGCCGCCGAACAGCCGGTCATGGCCGTTGCCGCCGTCGATCGTGTCCCAGCCGTCATTGCCGTAGATGCGGTCGCTGCCGACATTGCCCGTCAGCTCGTTGAAGCCGGTATCGCCGTAGATCGTGTCATCGGCATCGCCGCCGACGACATTCAGGATGTTGACCAGCGTGTCGGTGTCGCCGAACCCGTCCGTCGCGGTTCCGGCCAGCAGGTCCACGAAAACGCCGCCGGTGCCGCCGAACTCGGCATCGCGGTCATAGAGCACGGTGTCCTTGCCCATGCGGCCGTCGATCAGGTCGTCGCCTGCGAGGCCGCGCAGCATGTTGTGCCCGCCATTGCCGTAGATCGTGTCGTCGAACATCGACCCGCGGGCCATCTCGATGCTGGACAGCTCGTCGGTATCGCCCCACCCGTCGATGGCATAGCCTTCGCGCAGGTCGATCACCACGCCTGCCGGATCATGGCGGAAGCTGACCTGGTCGTCATCCGCGCCGCCATCGAGGGTGTCGGCGCCCTGGCCGCCCTCGAGAAAGTCGTAGCCGGCGCCGCCCTGGATCAGGTCGTCGCCGCCCTTGCCGTTGATCGCGTCTTCGCCGAGGCCGCCGCTCAGGGTCTCGGCCGCGTCGGTGCCTTCGATCACGTCATTCTCGGTCACGTCGCTCAGCGCGGCGAAATCGGCGAATGCGATTTCCTCGCCCGGCCCCCACGCGCCTTCCGGCAGGGTGGCACCGAAGCTTTGGACATAGAAGTTCAGCGCCGCGTTCAGGTCGGTGAAGTCAGGCAGGGCGTCGCCTTCCAGAAGCAGGATGACTTCGCCGGCGAAATGGTCCGGATCGCCCTCGGCCGCATCGGAATGCAGCCGCAGCACGGTCGAGGTGTAGCCCTCGCCCCAGTCCACTTCGGCGATATTGGCGGAGACCGAGTCGAACACATTGTAGCTGCCGACCTCAAAGCCGTAGAGCGGCAGGTAGGTGGCCAGGATTTCAGTGACGATCAGCTCTTCGGAGTCGGGATCGGGGATATAGGTGAAGAAGCTGTCGAAGGCGGTGATGACCACCTCGAGCTCGTAGGAGATGGCACCGATTTCTTCCGAGCTGCCCGAGAACTCCAGATAGCTTGCCGAATAGGTGTAGGTCGTCATCGTTTGCTCCGCACAATAAAATCTTCCGCCGTCCGGAAAACTCCCGGAAACGGCAGGTCACAAGAACGGTTAACAAAGCTTGACGGTTCGAAAAACGTATATTTTCAACCGGTCTTCAATTTTCTCCGCCTGCGCGGGCGGCAGGCGGAGACAGGAGGCGCCGCGGGGCTCAGGCCTCGACGTGCCAGTAGAGCGGGAACCCCGGGTCGAAGACCGTCACCGGGCCATTCTCGGTCTCGATCGCCGCCGGGTACGCGACCGGGGCGCCCTTCTTCAGGGTGATCGTATCTTCGTTCGGCGGCAGGCGGTAGAATTTCGGGCCGTTCACCGAGGCGAAGCCTTCGAGCTTGTCGAGCGCGCCCGCATTCTCGAAGACCTGCGCCAGGCAGGACATGGTGTTGGTCGAGGAGAACACGCCCGCGCAGCCGCATGCGCTTTCCTTGTCCTTGGTCAGGTGCGGCGCAGAGTCCGTGCCCAGGAAGAAGCGCGGATCGCCCGAGGTGGCCGCCTCGATCAGCGCGTCGCGATGGGTCGCGCGCTTGGCCACCGGCAGGCAGTAGTAATGCGGCTTGATCCCGCCCACGAGGATGTGGTTGCGGTCGATGATCAGGTGATGCGTGGTGATCGTCGCGCCGAGATTGCCGGTCGACTCGCTGACATACTGCACCGCGTCCGAGGTGGTGATGTGCTCCATCACGACGCGCAGCTCGGGGATGTCGCGGCGCAGCGGATCGAGCACGGTGTCGATGAACACCGCCTCGCGGTCGAAGATGTCGATCGAGGGATCGGTGACTTCGCCGTGGCAGCACAGCGGAATGCCGACCTGCGCCATGGTCTCCAGCACGCGGCGGACCTTCGAGAGGTCGCGCACGCCCGAGGCCGAGTTGGTGGTGGCGCCGGCGGGATAGAGCTTCACCGCGGTGATCAGCCCGATCTCGGCGGCGGCGCGGATGTCGCGCGGCTCGGTCGTCTCGGTCAGGTAGAGCGTCATCAGCGGCTGGAACTTCGAGCCGTCGGGCTTCGCCGCGAGAATGCGGTCGCGGTATTCCGCGGCATCCGCCGGGGTGACCACCGGCGGCACGAGGTTTGGCATGATGATCGCACGGCCGAAATGGCGCGTGGTCTCGGGAAGGACGGCCTTGAGCATGGCGCCATCGCGCAGATGCAGGTGCCAGTCGTCGGGGCGGCGGAGCGTGAGCGTGTCGGTCATGGGCTGCTCTTAGCCGGGCGCGCGGGCTTAGGGAAGGGGCTGCACATTAATCGGGCGCGGGGCGCCGCCGGGGCCTGCGGCGAGATGCGCGACTGTTGCCTGTCCCGGATCAGCCGCTAGTGTGGCCGCGAACCGCGAAGGACCCCCATGCTCGACCAGACTGCCCCCGCCACCGCCTTGCCGCCGCGCCAGCGCGTCGACGCCCGCGCCGCGGCGCTCGATGCAGCCCTTCCCGGAGCGAAGCGCCTTGCCGCCTTTGCCGGCGCCGCCGAGGCGGCCGCCGCGCTGCCCGGGCTGCTCAGGGCCGGCGACGTCGTGATGGTCAAGGGGTCGCTCGGATCGAAAGTCTCTCAGGCCGTCTCCGCGCTGCGCGACGCGGCCAAGCAAGGAACCTGACGGAAATGCTCTACTGGCTGACGGCGCTCTCGGATGGCGGCGATGTCTTCAACCTCTTCCGCTACATCACCTTCCGGGCGGGCATGGCCTTTGCCACGGCGCTGATCTTCGGCTTCCTGTTCGGGCGCCCGCTGATCAACCTGCTGCGCCGCACCCAGGGCAAGGGCCAGCCGATCCGCACCGACGGGCCCGAGACGCATTTCTCCAAGGCCGGCACGCCGACCATGGGGGGCGTGCTGATCCTCGGCGCGCTGGTGGTCTCGACGCTGCTCTGGGCGCGGCTCGACAATCCCTTCGTCTGGATGTGCCTGATGGTGACAGCGGGCTTCGGCCTGATCGGTTTTGCCGACGACTATGCCAAGGTGTCCAAGCAGAACGTCTCGGGCGTGTCCGGCAAAGTGCGGCTGGGGATCGGCTTCGCGATCGCGGCGGTGGCTTCGGTCTGGATGATGTATGTCCATCCGCCGGAGCTGACCGGCAACCTGGCCTTCCCGATCTTCAAGACTTTCCTGATGCATCTCGGCTGGTTCTACGTCCCGTTCTCGATGCTGGTGATCGTCGGCGCGGCGAATGCCGTGAACCTGACCGACGGGCTTGACGGCCTGGCCGTGATGCCGGTGATGATCGCCGCCGCGACGCTCGGCATCATCGCCTATGTGGTTGGCCGCGCGGACTTTTCCGCCTATCTCGACGTGCATTACGTCGAGGGCACCGGCGAGCTGCTGATCTTCTGCGCCGCGCTGATCGGCGGCGGCCTGGGCTTCCTGTGGTACAACGCGCCGCCTGCGGCGGTCTTCATGGGCGATACCGGCTCGCTGGCCTTGGGCGGCGCGCTCGGCGCGATCGCGGTGGCCACGAAGCACGAGATCGTGCTGGGCATCGTCGGCGGGCTCTTCGTGGTCGAGGCGCTGTCGGTGATCATCCAGGTCGGCTATTTCAAGCGCACCGGCAAGCGGGTCTTCCTGATGGCGCCGATCCACCACCATTTCGAGAAGAAGGGCTGGCAGGAGCCGCAGATCGTCATCCGTTTCTGGATCATCTCGCTGATCCTGGCGTTGATCGGTCTGGCGACGCTCAAGGTCCGGTGATGCAGGACGAGGTCGAGATCGGCGTCGTCCGCGGCCGGTTCGTCGCCTCGCAGGACGTGCTGGCAGGGGCCGTGAAGGCGGCGCAGCCGGGCATGGCCTGGGACGAGTTCCTGCTGAAGCTGATCGAGATCTGTGCGCTGGCGATTCCGTTCAGCGCCATGCTGGCGGTGTTCTGGGGCCTCCTGCCCGAAGGGGGAGGGGGCCAATGGCGGCTCCTGGCGCTGGCCATTGCCGCCTGCTTCGCCATCCTCGCCGCGCTGTTCTGGATCGGCATCTGCACCTGCAGCCGGTTCGCCGACCGGCGGGTCTCGGGCGGCGCATGGGCGAAATGGTTCTTCGTTGCCCGGATGATGGCCGTGATCCTCCTGTTCGACCTCCTGCTGCTTCTCGGCTTCGGGATCGGAGCGACACAGGGATTTGCCCTTCTCGGCGGCGATGGAAAGCCCGCAAAGGAGATGTCCGAATGAGCCAATTCTTCCGCTCCTCCTTCTGGGAAGCGCTGGAACTTGTGCTGGCGGTGGTCGTCGGACCGGCGCTGGTGCTGCACAATGTCTGGATGCGGGACCGGCTGACGCTGATCGAAGGGGTGGCGCTGCTATGCTTCCTCGGGCTCGCGGTGCGGGCGCTGGAACGGAGGCAGGCCTGGGTGCAGGGGCTCTGGGCGCTGCTGTTCATCGCGGCGGCGGTCGGGTCCACGGTGCAGTGGGACCGGGTCTCGAGAGAGCTGCCCTGGCTCGGCGACGTGATCGCGGCCTCGGTCTCCTGGTGAAGCGGCGCGCCGCTGCGGCGCGCCAACGGAAAACGATACGGAAAAGGGAGGGTGCGATGCGCCCCTGCGAGATGCTCGCCGAAAGCTGCCGCGCCGATTGGGATGCGGCCACGGATCACGATTTCTGCCGTGCGCTGGCCGATGGAAGCCTGCCGCGGGACAAGATGGCCTGGTATCTCGGGCAGGATTACCTCTTCGTCGAGGAATTCGTCCGGCTGCTGGCCGCCGCGGTGTCCCATGCGCCGAGCCTCGCCGACGGGCTGCCCGGCGCGCGCTTCCTCGGGCTGATCGCGGGCCCCGAGAATGACTATTTCCAGCGCAGCTTCGAGGCGCTGGACATGACCCCGGCCGAGCGCGCGCCGGAGCCTTCCGCGCCTGCCGCGTCCTTCCGCGCGCTGATGGCGCGGGCGCGGAATTCGGGGCGCTACGAGCAGATGATCGCGGTGCTTCTGGTCGCGGAATGGAGCTATCTGAGCTGGGGCGAGCGCTATGTCGGCTACGATCCGGCGCTGCCCTTCTGGTTCGCGGAATGGATCGACCTTCATAGCGGCCCGGGCTTCGAAGGCGTGGTCGCCTGGCTGAAGGGCCAGCTCGACGCCGCCTGGCCGGGGCTCGGCGCAGCAGAGCAGGAGGCGGCCGCGGCGATGTTCCGCGAGGCGGTGGCGCTCGAGCGCGCCTTCTTCGACGCGGCCTTCACGGCCGAGGTTGCGCGCGTCGCCGAGCGCCGCGGACAGCTCCGCATCGGCCTCGGCCACCCGCGCGCGCCCCCAGAGCTTGATCCGCCGCCGCCGCGCGAAGTCGATCAGGAATAGGAAGGCGCGCGGGTTCTCCGACAGGTTGCCGAGCGTGACATACTGCCGGTTGCCCTCGAGATCGGCGAAGCCGAGACAGCGCGGGCCCAGCACTTTCAGGAAGCCCGGCGGGCCGCCTCGATGCTGGACATAGGGCTGTCCGGCGGCGCTGGCCGTGCCGAGGAACACGCTGGTCTGCGCCGCGACGAAGTGCTCGAGTTCGGGCGTGACCTCCTCGGGCCAGGGACGGGCGGTCTCGGCGCGCTCGTAGAGCCCGCGCGAACCGCGGGCCGCCTGCTCCGCCTTGACGGCGCGGGTGAAGGCGATGTCGGACGGAAGCGGCATGGCTAGAGCCCCAGATCGCTCAGCGAGGGATGGCCGTCCGGGCGGCGTCCCTGCGGCCAGCGGAACAGGCGGTCCGCGTCGGCGATGGGCAGGTCGTTGATGCTGGCATGGCGCAGCGCCATCAGCCCCCCGGCGTCGAATTCCCAGTTCTCGTTGCCGTAGGAGCGAGTCCAGCGGCCCTCCGCGTCCTGCCATTCATAGGCGAAGCGCACGGCGATGCGGTTGGCCTCGAAGGCCCAGAGCTCCTTGATCAGGCGGTATTCCCGTTCGGTCCGCCATTTCGCGGCAAGGAAGCGGACGATCTCGGCCCGGCCGGCAAGGAAGGTGCTGCGGTTGCGCCAGCGGCTGTCCGGCGTGTAGGCGCGCGACACGGCTTCGGGGTCGCGGCTGTTCCAGGCGTCCTCGGCCAGGCGGACTTTCTGCCGGGCGGTCTCGGCGGTGAAGGGCGGAAGCGGGGGGCGGGTCATGGCCGGTCCTTTCTCGGTCTGGCGGGCGGCAGGCACGGGGCCTGCCGCCGGGGGGCTCAGGCGGCGGCGCCGTCGGCCACGGGGAAGTCGATCTCGGTGCGGGCGACCTCGTTGACGTAGTTGGTCCAGATGTTCAGCGCGACGTTCTGGACGATCTCGATCACCTCGGCATCGCCGAAGCCCGCGTCGCGGACGGCGTGCAGATCGGCATCCGAGACATGGCCGCGCGCCTCGGCGACCTTCAGGGCGAAGACCACGGCGGCGTTGGCCTTCGGGTCGGCGGACCGGCCGCGGCGGTTCGCGGCGATCTCTTCGGGCGGCAGCTTGGCGAGGTTGGCCGCCAGATAGCTATGTGCCGACAGGCAGTAGCCGCAGCCGTTGAATTCGGCGATCGCGAGCGCGATGCGCTCGCGGGTGGCGGCGGGCAGGCGGCCCTTTCCGAGCGCGCCGAAGAGGCCCAGATAGCCTTCGAGCGCGGCGGGGCTGTGCGCCACCAGGCGGAACAGGTTCGGCACGCTGCCGAGCAGCGATTTCACTTGGGCCAGCAGCGGGCGGGAGGCTTCGGGCGCGGCCTCGGCAGAGGCGGGAATGGCGATGCGGGACATGTCGGTCTCCTTTTCTGCGTTTCGATTTCCGTGTTCCGGTGTCCGTGAAATAGACCTTCCGGAAATTGGCGGCAGAGGCTAAAATCGGGAAGCAACCTCCCGGAGAATGGAAGCATGGCGGACCGTCTGGATTCGATGGCGATGCTGGTGGCCTGCGTCGATGCCGGCAGCTGTCGGCCGGGGCGCGGCAGATGGGCCTGCCGCTGGCGACGGTCAGCCGCCGGGTGGCGGAGCTCGAGGACCGGCTGGGCACGGCGCTGCTGCACCGAGCGCGCCGAGCCGCGCGGCATTGACCGGATCGGCGACCACGAAGGGGCGGCGGCAGCCCTGCGCCTCCGCCCAGGCCGCGAGTCCCTCAAGCGTGCCGTCGCCGAAGCGCAGCACCGGCGGGCGCTGCATCTCGATGGGGTCGGTCAGGGTGAGCATGGCGGTCCTCCCGGTCTGTCGCGGCTTGGGCTGTTTTGCGTCCAAGGTAGAGGTGGTACCGAAAAGTTGTCAACTGGTCATGCGGCGACTCGCGCATATTTCGGCCGTCATTCCGGATGAATGGCCGACGGTTTTTGTTTAACGATCCGAAATAAAACGGTAAAACTGAAAATCACGTCAAAGTTGATTTCCCGAATAATGCATGTTGACAGGTTTGCAACTATTTCCGATGCTCAGAGGGAACGGAGCGGGAGGATCGCATGACCCAGAAAGAGGCCTTCGTCGCGGTGGTGACGTGCTTTCACGAGGATGAAAGCCTGAACTATGCGGCGACCCGCGCGCAGGTGCGCCGCCAGGTCGAGGCGGGCAACAACATCATGTGCGCCGGCACCAATGGCGACTTCACCGCGCTGACCTACGACGAAAAGGTCCGCCTGACCGCCGAGGTGGTCGAGGAGGTCGCCGGCCGGGCCAAGGTCTTCGTCAATGCGGGCATGCCCGCGACGTTCGAGACCAAGCTCCTGGCGCGCGAATTCGCGCGGACCGGGGTCGACGGCATCGCGGTGATCACGCCCTTCTTCATCGACTGCACGCAGGACGGGCTCTACCGCCATTTCGCTTCGGTGGCCGATGCGGTCGACCGGCCGGTCTATCTCTACGACATCCCGGCGCGGACCCAGAACCATGTCGAGCCGCAAACCGCCCGCCGCCTGGCGGCGCATGGCAACATCAAGGGGATCAAGGACTCGGGCGGGGCGCAGGAAACGCTGGAGGCCTATCTGCAGGTGTCGCGCGAGGCGGAGGATTTCGGGGTCTGGTCCGGACCGGACCACCTGGTGCACTGGGCGCTGGAAAACGGCGCGGCAGGCTGCATCTCGGGACTCGGCAACGTGATGCCGGACGTTCTGGCGCGGATCGTCGGCTGCTTCAATGCGGGCGATGCGGCAGGCGCGGCGGCAGCCCAGGAGATCTACGGCGCGTTCCGGCGCGACCTCTACGGGCTCGGCTATCCGCCCGCGCTGGTCAAGCGCGCGCTCTGGGTGATGGACCGCTCGGTCGGCGCCTCGCGCCAGCCCGCGCTGCTGCCCGATCCGGCGCAGGACCGTGCCATCGAGGCGGTGCTGCGCAAATACGACCTGATGGCGGAGGCCTGAGCCGATGACCCAATCCCCGATCGTGATCACCATGGGCGATCCCTCCGGCGTCGGCGCCGAGGTGACGGTCAAGGCGATGGCCGAGCTGCCCCCGTCCCAGCGTGCCGGATATGCGGTGATCGGCGACCGCGCCACGCTGGAGCGCGCCCTGGCCTCGACCGGCGCCGCGATCGGCCTGCATGACCATGGCGCCGCTGCCGCGCCCGGGTCGCTCGGCGTGATCGACGTGCCGGTCGAGGGGCTGCCGGGGAAATTCGGCGTGCTCAGCCCGGCCTGCGGCGAGGCGTCCTTCCGCTATATCGAGCGCGCGGTCGAGCTGACGATGGCGGGCGATGCGGCGATGATCGTGACGGCGCCGATCAACAAGGCGGCGCTGAACGCGGCCGGGCACCATTACGACGGCCATACCGGGATGCTGGCGCATCTGACCGGCCGGAAATCGTCGTGGATGCTGCTGGCCTCGCCGACGCTGAACGTGCTGCATGTCTCCACCCATGTCAGCCTGCGCGAGGCGATCGAGCGGGCGACGACCGAGCGCGTGCTGGAGACGATCCGCATGGGCCACCGGCACTTCCGGCGCATGGGTGTCGAGCATCCTCGGATCGCGGTGGCCGGGATCAACCCGCATTGCGGCGAGAACGGTCTGTTCGGCGACGAGGACGACACCCGGATCGCGCCCGCCGTGGCGCAGGCGAAGGCCGAGGGCATCGACGTGGCCGGGCCCGTGCCGGCCGACACCGTCTATTACCGCGCGCACAAGGGCGCCTTCGACCTGGTGATCGCGCAGTATCACGACCAGGGGCATATCCCGATCAAGCTGATCGCCTTCGACACGGCGGTGAATGTCTCGCTCGGCCTGCCGATCGACCGCTGCTCGGTCGATCACGGCACCGCCTTCGACATCGCCGGGACCGGACAGGCCAACCATGTCAACATGCTGGCCGCGCTCGGCTATGCCGGCCGCCTTGCTGCGGCGCGCGCGGCGGAACCGGCGTGAGGCGGCCATGGTCCGGGGAGGAGACATGAATGCTGCAGTCCCCGGCGCGGACCGGCCTTCTGATCATGGTGCTGGTCACCATCGGCGGCGCGGCGGATTCGGTCATCGTCCGGCTGCTGGCGGGCGAGATCCCGGCGATGCAGATCGGCTTCACCCGGGCGCTCTTCGGGGTGCTGGCGCTGCTGCCGCTGATCCTGCGGCGCCCGGCGATCCTGCGCACCAGCGCGCGCTGGAGCCATGTGCTGCGCGCGGGGCTGAAGCTTCTGTCGCTGGTGCTGCTCTTCGCGGCGCTGCAGCGCGCGCCTCTGGCGACCGTGACGGCGATCGGCTTCGCCTCGCCGCTCTTCGTGGCACTCGGCGCCTGGCAGCGCCTTGCGCAGCAGCTCGCCGCCGATCACGGGCAGGCCGCCGACCGCATAGGCCGGCGCCTCGATCGCGGTGGCCGACAGGCGGTCGTCGGGGCCGGTCACCATGCGGTGCAGCACATGGCCCTCCATGGGGCCCTCGGCGATGCGGCCCGAGACGACCTTCATGGTCTCGGTTGCGAACAGCTCGCCGTGGAAGCGGAAATGCCGGAAGGCGGTGCTGGCCGCGCCGGGATTGCGCCCCAGCCCGGCAGCCGCGAGGATTTCCGAGGCCATCTGGAAGGCGCGCAGGTAGAACTGCACGTTCCAGTGGTTGTTGCGGTCGCATTCCCAAGGCCGGACCGTGCCGGCATAAGTCGCGATCCCCGCCTCGCTGCGGGGCAGCCGGCTCAGCATGGCCGTCCTCCTTCTGGCGCTCAGGCCCGGCGGAAGACCGGCAGCATGTTGCCCTCGGCATCCTTCGCATAGGCCACCCGGACCGCATCGCCGATCGCGACAGACAGCGCGTCCTCGCCCTCGAGCGCGGCGATCATCCGAGGCCCTTCTGCCATCGTCACCGAGACGACCACATAGGGCACCTTGTCCCGGAAGGCGGGCAGCGGCGCGCGCCGCACGATGGTGAAGCTTTCCACCTCGCCGGTGCCTGCGCTCTCGGTCCAGTCCGGATCGGCCGCCCAGCACGAGGCGCAGTGGTGGCGCGGCGGGAACTGGACCGAGCCGCAGGCGCCGCATTTCTGGAAAAGGAGCCGTCCCTCGGCGATCCCGGCCCAATAGGGGGCGCTGTCGCCGTTGGCGTAGCTGTTCACCTGGGTCATCTCGGTCATGCTGTCGCTCCTCCTCTGCGTGGCGGCCTGCCCCGGTCAAGAAGCAAACCGCATGCCACGCCGGGGCGCTCAGGCGTAGGCTTCGGCCTTCTTCATCCGCCGCCGCTGCAGCGAGGACGGAATGGAGAGGATGTCGCGATACTTGGCGACGGTGCGCCGCGCGATGTCGATGCCGCCCTTGCGCAGCTCCTGCACGATGGCCTCGTCCGACAGCACCGTCGCGGCGGTCTCGGCAGCGACCATCGCCTGGATGCGGTGGCGCACGGTCTCCGAGGAGCTTTCCTCCTCGCCCTCGGTCGCGCCGACGGAATTCGAGAAGAAGAACTTCAGCTCGAAAAGCCCGCGGTCGGTCATCAGGTACTTGCCGGAAATCGCGCGGCAGACGGTCGAGACATGCACGCCGACCTTCTCGGCCACGTCGGCGAGGTTCAGCGGGCGCAGATGCTCCACCCCGCGGTCGAGGAAGGCCTGCTGCTGGGCGACGATCTCGGTGGAGACCTTCAGGATGGTCTGGGCGCGCTGGTCGACATTGCGCGCCAGCCAGGTCGCGTCGCGCATGCAGTCGACGACGAAGAGCTTGTCCTCGGCGCCGAGCTTGCCCGCGGTGATCTCGGAATAGTACTGGCGGTTGACCAGCACCCGCGGCAGCAGCTCGGAATTCAGCTCCACCCGCCAGCTGCCGTCGCGGCCGCGGCGCACCAGCACGTCGGGCAGCGCCGGCGGCACCGGCGCGGTGTCGAAGCGGCGGCCCGGACGCGGGTCGAGCTCGCGGATTTCGGCGGCCATCGCGGTGATGTCCTCCATGTCGACGCCGCAGAGCTTCGCCAGCTTCTTCAGGTCGTATTTCGCCAGCAGCGGCAGGTTGTCGAGCAGGCAGGCCATCGCCGGGTCGTAGCGGTTGCGCTCGCGCAGCTGGATCGCCAGGCATTCCGAAAGGCTGCGGGCGCCGATCCCGGCGGGCTCGAAGCCCTGGATCACCGCCAGCACGTCCTCGACGCGCTCGGGCGTGCAGGCCAGGCGGCGGGCGATCATCTTGGTCTTGCGGGTCAGGTAGCCCGCCTCGTCGAGCGAGTCGATGATGTCGGTGGCAATGGCGATGTCGGCGGGGGCGCGGAAGGCCATCGCGGCCTGCTGCAGGAGCGCGTCGCGCAGCGAGACCTCGCCGGCCAGGTAGCGCTCGATGCCGTTGTCGTCGGAGACGCCGCGAGCGCCGCCGCCGGTCCCGTGCGCGGCATGGAGGCGGCGCGGTTCGAAGGCGAGGAGTTGGGTTTCCGGGCGCTCGCCGAGCGCGGCCAGTTCTGGGCGCTGGCCGGCCAGGCAGGCCGGGATGCGGCGCCCTTCGCGCGGCTCTCCCTTGGCGAAACGGTGCGGCTGCGCTTCGGCAACGACACGGTCTTCCCGCATGCGATGCACCTGCACGGGATGCATTTCCGCGAGGTCGCGGCAGAGGGCCGGCAGGGGCCGATGCGCGACACGGTGCTGGTCCTGCCGGGCGAGAGCACCGAGATCGCCTTCGTTGCGGACAATCCCGGCAAGTGGCTTCTGCATTGCCACATGCTGGGCCATGCGGCATCAGGCATGACCAACTGGGTCGAAGTGGCCTGAACGGCCGGACGCAAACGGAAGGATGACATATGAAGGCTTTTGGACTCGCTGCCGGGATCACGGCAGCGGCGGCGGCGGCGGCGGCCCATAACGGCGTGACCGATCCCGTCGTAATGGCGCGGATGCACGGCATGATGACGCTGGGCGTGCAGCTGAAGACGCTGGGCGCGATGGCCAAGGGCGAACAGCCTTTCGATGCCGAAGCCGCGCGGCAGGCGCTGGCGATGGTCGCGGACGAGGCCGGCCGCATCCCCGGACAGTTCCAGGCCAACGTCTCCGTCCCCCAGTCGGAAGCGCGTCCCGCCATCTGGGAGCACTGGGAGGATTTCTCCGCAAAGGCCGAAGCCCTGCGGCAGACCGCGGCCGCGCTCGAGATCGCCGACGAGGCCGGGCTGGGTCCGGCGCTGCGCGATCTCGGCGGCGCCTGCAAGTCCTGCCACAGCATCTACCGGGAATAATCCGGAACCGGCTTGACCTTCCAGCGGCTGGAACTCCCATCTCTGTCGGGACTCAAGTTCAGGTCCGCAGGAGGCTGCCATGCCACATGATCACTCCGATGCGCCCGCGGTCATCCGCGATCCCGTTTGCGGGATGACCGTCGATCCCTCCGCGGGCAAGCCCTCGGCGGAGCATGGCGGGCATCGCTACCACTTCTGCTCCGCGGGCTGCCGGGAGAAATTCATGGCGGCCCCGCAGGACTACCTGACGGCGGCAGACCCGGTCTGCGGCATGGAGGTCGACCGCTCGGCGGCGCAGCACATGCTGAAGCACGGGGGCCAGCGGCACTATTTCTGCTCGGAAAACTGCCGCTCGAAATTCGAGGCCGATCCGGAGGCATATCTGGGCGGCCGACCCGCGCCCGAGCCGATGCCGGCAGGCACGGTATACACCTGCCCGATGCATCCCGAGATCCGCCAGGACCATCCCGGCGACTGCCCGAAATGCGGCATGGCGCTGGAGCCCGAGACGCCTACGGCCGAGAGCGGCCCCAACCCCGAATATGTCGATTTCCGGCGTCGGCTGGCGATCACCGCGCCGCTCGCGGCAGCGGTCTTCGTGCTCGAGATGGGCGCCCATCTGGGCATTCCCTTCGCCGATTGGATCGGCCACAGCGCCTTCGGCTGGGTGCAGTTCCTGCTGGCCACGCCGGTCGTCTGGATCTGCCGGCCGTTCTTCAAGCGGGGCTGGGCCTCGGTCGTCAACCGCTCGCCCAACATGTGGACGCTGATCGCGCTCGGCACCGGCGCGGCGTATCTCTTCTCGGTGGTCTCGCTGATCGCGCCGGGCCTGTTCCCGGCGGCGATGCGCGACGGCATGGGCATGGCCCCGGTCTATTTCGAGGCCGCGGCCGTGATCCTCGTCCTCGTGCTGGTCGGCCAGGTGATGGAGCTGGCGGCGCGCGAGCGCACCGGCGACGCGATCCGCGCGCTCCTCGATCTGGCGCCGAAGACCGCGCGCCGCGTGACGGATTCGGGCGAGGAGGACGTGCCGCTCGACGAGGTGGCCGCGGGCGACCTCCAGCGAGCGGCCCGCGGGCCCCGGCCCCTTGGCTGCGGTGTCGACCGGCTGGAAGCCGCGGCCGCGCGGAGCCGCGCCGTCATTCTTCGAGAAGGCGCCGCGCAGCGAGCGGCGCAGGTCCTTGAGGAAGAAGCGGCAGGCCTGCCCCACCTTCCAGCTGCCGAGCCCGGCACCGAACAGGAAATTCCCGAGCGGACGGCCCGAGAGCCGCGCGAATTCCAGCGACGAACCGAAGCGCTGCGGCACGATCAGCTGGTCGCGCGAATGGAAGCCCGCGATGCAGCCCTGGCATTTCCGCCCGCCCTCGTAATCGGTGCAGTCGGTGCGGTTTTGGTGCAAGAGCTCGATCTGCGGGCAGAGCGGCATGTAGTTGTGCCACATGTAGTGGAACCGGGTCTGCGGGAACCGCTCCTTCAGCGCCAGAACCTCCGAGGAGATGCCCTCCATCGAATGCAGCACCACGTCGTCGAACGGCCCCTGCGCGGTCAGAACCTCGGCGAAGACCTCGGCGATCTCCGGATCCGACCGCCAGATGCCGATATCGTAGAACATGTCATGCGCCGGCGCCTTGACCGGCGAATTGAGGATGCGGAAGCTCCGGACCCCCTGCCCCTCGAGGATGTTCGAGATCGGCTCGTAGCGGGTCTTGCGGTTGGTGTAGGTATAGTGGTGCCCTGCGCTGAGCACGGTGAACTCGTAGCCCGGATTGCCCGCCAGTTTGTGCAGCAGGTTGCGCAGATAGACCGAGACGCCGCCGCCGCGGAATTCGGGGTCGTCGAACTGCGCCCAATTGTAATGCAGGATGCGCCGTGCGCCGCTCATGGTTTCCAGTCCTCGAACTGCGACCGCGTGCGCGCGAAATACCATGCCAGCGCATGGTTCAGCGGCCCCATCCGGCTGCGCGACAGGCTGCCCTGGATCCAGTGGTCGTTCATCATCAGGTAATCGATCTTGGCGCGGAACTTGTTCGGCCAGAAATGCGGCGCGATCTCCTGCGCCTTGACCGTCTCCATGCCGCGCTCATGCGCCAGGCTGTTGATTGCCGCGACTTCGGAGCGCCGCGGGTGCGCGACCAGCCCGACCAGGCGGTCCTGCACCAGGCGGCGCAGCTCCTCGACCGTGCCTTCCTTGCGCAGGAGATCGGCGGCGAATTGCGCGCAGCGCCCGACCATCGCGTGGCGCAGCCCTTCGATCCGGGCGCGTTCGGCCACCGAGAAGGCCGGATCGCGGAACTCGGCGCGGACCCGGCCGCCCTCGCGGACGAAGCCGTCGAGCTTGCCCAGGGCCGGGTCGAGGAAGAACGGCTCCAGCCAGGCGTAGTTCAGGCAGGTCAGCGCCAGGTCGGTGCGGCGGTGGTCGAGGATGCGCCCCGGCCCCATGGTGATCGCCGGATGCATCCGCTGCACGTTGCCGACATAGAAGCGGTTGGTCGCGAAGAACTCGAAGCCGATATCGTCGGGCACCGGCAGGCCCAGCCGCTCGCGCTTTTCCAGCGCGGGCGAGAGCTGCTTGCCCCAGGTGCCGGAATAGCCGATGTCGACGAGCAGCGGGTTGCGCGCCGAAAACAGGCCCTCCTGCTCCAGGTAGTCCGTCACCAGCGCAGTCTTGCGGTGGACAGAGGACTGCACCAGGCGGCGGAAATCGTCCCAGTCCCAGTAGAGGCTGCGGAAGCTCTCGATCGCCATGCCGTCGCCGAGCCGGTCGACATGGGCACGCGTGCCCGCGTCGAGCGCGTGGAACGCCTCGTCGGAGATGCCGAAGATCCGGCGGAACCGGGCGAAGCTGAAGCTCACCTCCGACAGGTATTCGGTGGTGACATAGAGATAGTCGGCATCCTCGGGCGCGAAGCCCAGAAGCGCGCCGGTCGCCCGGCTGGTGGCCAGCGTGCGGAACTGCGCCTCGACCGGATAGAGTTCCGGCGCGGCAGCGACCATCGCCTCGGCGATCTCGCGGAAAATCGTGCCGTCGCGGGTCAGGAAAAAGATGTGCGAGCTCCGCTTCTTCAGCGCGCGGCTCAGCACGTCATGCACGAAAAGCGCGGCGGCGGGCGCGATCACCTGCCCGACCACGGCATCTAGCGAGGCCAGCGGCCGCGGCGCGGCCAGGCCGAAATCGCGGCGCAGCTCGTCGGCGCGCACCGTGCCGGGACGCGGCAGGGCGTGCATCCGCTGGGCGCGGCGAACCTCGTTCTCCTGGTTGTGGTTATAGTAGTGCACCGAGCGGAAGCCGCGCTGGCGCGGGCGCACGCAGTCGTTGTTCCAGTTGTCGCCGACATGCAGCACGCGCTGGCGCGGCACGCCGCAGCGCTTGGCCACGACCTCGAACAGCTCGCCCGAATTCTTGGTGATGCCGAATTCCGAGGACACGATCAGGTCGTCGACGAACTCGCCCAACCCGTGCGCGTCCAGCACCTTCTGCAGCGAGGCCGCCGGCAGGTACATGTCGGAGACCACGATCACCTTGCGGCCGAGCAGCTTGAGGTTGCGCAGCACGGCGCGGGCCTCGTGGTTCGGCACCAGGTTGCGCAGCTCGATGCCGGTCTCCAGCTCGACCAGCCGCTCCGCCATCCGCGCCCGCTCGGCCGGATCGCCGCAGAACGGCCGCAGCGCACGCTCGAAGATGTCCCCGAGCTTCGGCTCGTCGCCCTTGCCCTGCGCCACCATGGTCCGCTTCAGCTGGAAGGAGCCGTAGCCGCGGGCGGCGAAGAGCGCGCGGAACACGTCGTCCTGCGGCGCATCGACCAGCGCGGCGCCGAGCTGCGCGGTCTTGGCGAAGACCTGCTCCATGCAGAGATGCTCGCGGAAGACCAGCGTGTCGAAGAAATCGAAGCTGACCACATCGACATCGGCGAAGCCCTCGAGCTCGTGCAGCGAGAAGACGTTGTTGTCATCCCGGCCAAGCGCCCCCGGAAGACCGGAGATGACAGCATCGGCCCGCCGGTCGAACATGGATTTCTCGACCCAGCGGATCAGTCGGGAGTCGTTCATTATGGTCTTCACGCAATCAGTATTCTGGTCGAAGCAATCATCGCGCCGGCCATCAAACATCGAATGTCCGGAGGTTTCAACGCGGCCCTTGGCCTCCGGGGCGCGACATGGAGACCCGTCCTGCCCGCTATCTGCGCAGCCGCCGCCCCTGCCGTCGCCGCAATGCGGAAAAGCGGCGCTCCGCGCGCAGTTTTCCTTGAACGGATGCGCGATCCGGAGAAAAAAGGGAAACAGTGGCAACGGCGCCGCGACTCCCCCCCCGATGACCGGGCCCCAATGGCAAAGCTGCCTGACATGCTGCGTTTCCGCGGCAGTCGGCGGCTTTTTTCGTTTTCAAGGATGCGACATGAAGAACTTCCCGATGTTCCTGCGCATGGACGGGCGCCGCGTGGTGATCTGCGGCTCCGGCGCCGAAGCAGCCCGCAAGGCACGGCTGGTCCTCAAGACCGAGGCCGAGATCGTGATCCTCGGCCGCGATCTCGACCCCGAACTGGCGGGGCTGGCGGCCAGCGGCCGCGCGGTCCACCATCCCGAGCTGCGCCCCGACACTTTCGCGGGCGCGGTGCTGGCCTTCGTCGCCACCGGCTGGGGGGACGGGGTCGCGGCGGCAATCGGCGGGCGGGCGCCGGTGGTGACGCCGCTCTCGGGCGCGCTGCGGGCCTTCGCGGGGTTGGGGATCGGGCGGATCGCGCTGATGACGCCCTATCTGCCGCAGACCGCCGATCTGGTCGCGGGCTGGTTTGCCGGGCAGGGGATCGAGGTCGTCTCGGAGCTGTCGCTGGGCCATGACGACGACCGGGAGATGGCGCTCTTGCCGCAGGAGGAGCTGGTCTCGGCCGCGATGCGCGCCGACCATCCCGAGGCGGGGGCGGTCTTCCTGTCCTGCACTGCCTTGCCCGCGCTGCAGGCGATCGGCGAGATCGAGGAAAGGCTGGGCAAGCCGGTGGTCAGCTCCAACCAGGCCGCCTTCTGGGCGGCGCTCGACATTGCGGGCATTCCGGCCACGGGCCCGGGATCGCTCTATCGCCTGAGGGAGGAGTGGCGGTCATGGTGACGCTTGACGACATCCGCGCGGCGCAGTCGCGCATCCGCGGCATGGTCCGCGAGACGCCGATGCGGGGCTCGCCGGGCCTGTCGGAGATCGCGGGCGGGCCGGTCTGGCTGAAATGCGAGCATGAGCAGGAAACCGGCGCCTTCAAGCTGCGCGGCGCTTCGAACGCGGCGGCGCAGCTCGGCCAGGCGGCAGGCGTGACCACGGCCTCGACCGGCAACCATGGCCGCGCGCTGGCGCATGCGGCGCGGGAACTGGGCATCCCGGCGGTCATCTGCGTGTCGCGGCTGGTGCCGAAAAACAAGATCGCGGCGATCGAGGCGCTGGGGGCGGAGGCGCGGGTGATCGGGGCCAGCCAGGACGAGGCCTTCGAGGAGGCGCGGCGGCTCGAACGCGAGGAGGGCTTCGCGCTGATCCCGCCCTTCGACCATCCGGAGGTGGTGGCAGGCCAAGGGACGCTGGGACTGGAAATCCTCGGGCAGCTGCCCGGTGCGGCGGCCATCGCCATTCCGCTCTCGGGCGGCGGGCTGCTGGCGGGGGTCGCGCTGGCAGCCAAGGCACTGAAGCCGGAGATCCGCATCATAGGCATCTCGATGGAGCGCGGCGCGGCGATGGCGGCGAGCCTGGCCGCCGGGCATCCCGTGGAGGTCGAGGAACTGGAGACCTTGGCCGACAGTCTCGGCGGCGGCATCGGGCTGGAGAACCGCCTCACCTTTGCCGTCTGCCGCGACCTGATGGACGAGCTGATCCTGCTGACCGAGGAGGAGATCGCGGAAGGCATCCGCTTCCTCGCGGCGGAGGAGGGCGAGACCGTGGAGGGCGCCGCCGCGGTCGGCCCGGCGGCGGTGCTGGCGGGCAAGCTGCGCGCTGAACTTGGGCCGCTGGTGCTGCTGCTTTCGGGGAAGAACATCGACCCGGAATTGCACCGCGCCGTCATGGAGGGAGATAGATGAGCGATATCCGCATCCTGCACGAGGCCGACCTGCGCGCCCGGATCAGACTGGACGGCGAGGCCGTGGACGTGGTGGAGCAGGCCTTCGCCCGGCTGGCCGAGGGCGGGGTCGAGATGCCGCCGGTGATGTCGATGCACATGCCCGACGTGAACGGCGAGGTGGACGTGAAGACCGCCTATGTGCCGGGCCTGCCGGGCTTCGCGGTAAAGATTTCCCCGGGGTTCTTCGACAATCCCGCCAGGGGGCTGCCCTCGACCTCGGGGCTGATGGTGGTGCTCTCCACCGAGACCGGCCGGGTGCGGGCGGTGCTTCTCGACAACGGCTATCTCACCGATGTGCGCACGGCTGCTGCCGGCGGCGTGGCGGCGCGGTATCTCGCCCGTCGGGACGCCTCGAAGGCCGCGATCTTCGGGGCCGGACTGCAGGCGCGGATGCAGCTGCAAGCGCTCTGCCTCGTGCGGCCCGTCACCGAAGCCGTGATCTGGGCGCGCGATCCGGCCAAGGCGGAGCGGCTTGCCGCCGAACTGACCGGGTGGCGAAGGGCGGGGCAACCTCCTGGCGCGCGCTGGTGGGCACGCCCTGGCGCGCCAGCGTCTCGCCCAGTTCGTAGGCCTGTCCCGCGCTGCCTTGGCTGCAGGCGGCGGCCGCGGGGGCGGCGGCAAGCGCCAGGGGAAGGGAAAGGATCATGCAGATCCGCATGGCATGGCTCCTGTCTTGGCCATCCTCCCTGCCATGCATCCTATCATTGCCGGGTTCCGGTCCGGTGCGGAGCGTTAAATCCCGCGAAACTTTGCGGCGCTGCAGCATGACTTTGCGAAAATCAGCGGCGCGGCTGCCCGGAATGCGGGCGCAAAGAAAAAGGGGCACCGCTTGCGCGATGCCCCTTCTCTCCAACAGGGAGCGTGGGATCAGAAGTGGTAGGACACTTTGACGACCGCGCTGGTGCCGTCGACATCGGTGTCGCCGTCATCGAAGTCATCGAAGGACTGGTACTGGATTTCGGCACCGACCGAGAGGTCGTCGGTCAGCATGTAGTCGTAGCCGACACCGCCGGTCCAGCCCCAGGAATTGCCGAGGTCCTTGATCTCGGTGTTGGCGGCGCCGCCGGTTGCGTAGATCATCGAACGGCCGAGATCATAGCCCAGTTTCGCCTTGATGTGGCTCAGGCTTTCGACGTCATGGCCTTCCAGCTCCAGAGCGGTGGCGTTGGCGTCGGCTTCGACACCGTAAACCAGGCGGT
>NZ_QBKZ01000013.1 GCF_003056725.1 Mangrovicoccus ximenensis | reverse complement strand
TCTGGGTCACGCCCTGCCAACCGACATGGGCACCGCCCAGCCAGTCGTCGGAGTCGTCATTGGCCGCGTCGCCATCGGCGTCGAGCCATGCGCCGCCGAACTGGCCACCGGCGTAGAAGCCGTCCCACAGGCTCGCGACCGGCGCGGCTGCGACCGGGGCGGGAGCGGGAGCGACGACCGGTTCTTCCAGCGCGCCGGCGAAGATCGGCGAAGCAGCCAGGCCAAGAGCCGAGGCGGCGGTGAGAGCATAAACTGCACGCATTTGAGAACTCCTTTGTTCTTCGGTGTGGCGGGCTTTTCCATCCGGACGGCCCACTTGCGTTCCGAGGACAGAAATATGCCTGCTGGCGGCGAATAAAACGGGAGCAGATCAAAAGGGAAGGGGCTGTTGCGTCCTTGCCATCCTGTTGTCACAACTGCGTGAAAAACGCGGGATGGGCGCATTTTCGCCAAACTGGAAAGGCTTTGGCAAGAGGTTGAATTTCATGTTTTTTGCAGGCAGGAATGCGCGGTTTTCCGGGGCTTTCCGTTCACGCGCATTTTGTTCCGCGAGAAACCATTCTTGACAGAAAAGACTCGGAAATCGGCCGATTTTTGCCGATCCGTTTGATCCATGTCATTGCGGAAATTCAGATCTGCAAAAACTGAATAGCCAGAATCATTCCCGAGATTTGGCGCATTCCAAACCAGAATCGTCGGTTTTCTCGGGATGTCATAGCTGGAAATGCACGCCGCAGTGCAGCAGCCGGGCAAAAAAACAGGCCCCCGGAGGGGCCTGTTTCGAAGCATCCGCGTTGCGGAGGATCAGAGATCCATCAGCAGGCGGCGCGGGTCTTCCATGGCTTCCTTGACGCGCACCAGGAAGGTCACGGCGCCCTTGCCGTCGACGATCCGGTGGTCGTAGCTCAGCGCCAGGTACATCATCGGGCGGATGACGATCTGGCCGTTCACCACGACGGGGCGGTCCTGGATCTTGTGCATGCCGAGGATGCCCGATTGCGGCGGGTTCAGGATCGGCGAGGACATCAGCGAGCCGTAGACGCCGCCGTTCGAGATGGTGAAGGTGCCGCCCTGCATTTCAGCCATGCTGAGCTTGCCGTCGCGGGCGCGCTTGCCCTTGTCGGCGATCGCCTTCTCGATCTCGGCGAAGGACATCTGGTCGGCGTCGCGGATGACCGGAACGACGAGGCCCTGAGGCGTGCCCGCGGCGATGCCCATGTGGACGTAGTTCTTGTAGACCACGTCGGTGCCGTCGATCTCGGCGTTGACTTCCGGCACTTCCTTCAGCGCGTGGACGCAGGCCTTGGTGAAGAACGACATGAAGCCGAGGCGGACGCCGTGCTTCTTCTCGAACAGGTCCTTGTACTGCTTGCGCAGTTCCATCGCCGCCGACATGTCCACCTCGTTGTAGGTGGTCAGCATCGCCGCGGTGTTCTGGCTGTCCTTCAGGCGGCGCGCGATGGTCTGGCGCAGCTTGGTCATCTTCACCCGCTCTTCGCGGGCGGCATCCTCGGCGGCCGACGGCGCGCGCGGGGCGGCCGGAGCCGACGGGGCCGCTGCAGGCGCGGTCATCGCGCTCGTAATGCACCCGCCCGTCCTCGGGGCCGCGATGCAGCGCCTTGAGCTTCTCGGCGATCTCGGCGCCGGCGACAGTGCGGCGGGCATGGTGGCGCTGGGTCTCGATCCAGGTCGGCGTCTTGAAGCGCTCGTGCCACAGCTCCGGGTCGACCAGGTCGCGGCTCAGCGTCCAGCGCCGCGCCCCGTCGCGGATCCGGCCGCGGCGCCGCTCGGCCATCAGCTCGAGGAAGGCCTCGGTATCCTGTTCGGCGATGCGGTACTCGATCGAGGTGATGATCGGCCCGCTCTTCGGCACCATGTCGAGCACCGGCTCGGGCTTCTTCCAGCGGGTATGCGGGTCGAGCGTGCTGGTGTCGAGCTGGCGCAGCGGCAAGAGCAGCCCGACCGCCGCCGCCAGCAGAAGCGCGCCGCCCGAGAAGACCAGCGCCTCGCCGGTGCCGACATGGCCGGCGATCTGGCCCCACATCCAGCCGCCGAGGGCGAAACCGCCGAAATTGCAGCTCTGGTAGATCGCCAGGCAGCGGCTGAGCACCCAGCGCGGCGAGCTGAGCTGGATCGTGGTGTTGAGGCTCGACAAGAGCACCGGCCAGGCGGCACCGGCGATCATCACCGCGAGGATGCTGAGCGGGAACCAGGTGCTGAAGCCCAGAAGCACCGCGCCCGCCGCATAGGCCAGCGTGCAGATCCGGACGTTCATCTCGAGCGAGACCATGGCGCGCAGCCGCGCCGCGCCGAGCGCGCCCATTATCGCGCCCACCCCGAAGCCGCCGAGCAGCAGGCCGTAGGTCAGCGGCCCGCCGCCGAGCTGGTCGCGCGCCACCAAGGGCATCAGCGCCATCACCGCGATGCCCGCCACGTTGAACAGGAAGCCGCGGGCGAAGACCGTCAAATGGATCGGCGACAGCCCGACATAGCGCAGCCCGCCCATGATCGCGCTGCCGATGTTCTCGGGCGGCAGGCGGTCGGGCTCCTCGGGGTTTTTCCAGTGCGAGGCCGAGACCAGCACGAAGAGGTTCGCCGCCGCATTGACCACGAAGGCCGAGAAGGCGCCGACCGCGGCGACGAGGATGCCGCCGAGCGCCGGGCCGACCGAGCGCGCCAGGTTGAAGCCGATCGAGTTCAGCGCCACTGCCGAGGGCAGATCGGATTTCGGCACCAGCTCGCTGACCATGGTCTGCCAGGCCGGGTTGTTCAGCGCCTTGCCGGTTCCGACGAGGAAGGTGAAAGCCAGCAATCCCCAGGGCGAGAGCATGTCGAAGAAGGCCGCCAGGGCGAGGAGCGCCGAGATCGCGCAGAGCATGCCCTGCGACACGATCACAGTGCGGCGGCGCCCGAACGTGTCGGCCACCGCCCCCGCGGGCAGCGAGAACAGCATCAGCGGCAGCGCGATCGAGGTCTGCACCAGCGCCACCATCTCGGGCGAGCCATGCATCGAGGTCATCAGCCAGGACGCGCCGACGGTCTGGATCAGCCAGCCGAAATTTGCAGCGAGACCGACCAGCCAGTAGCTGAGGAAGGCCCGGTGGCGGAACGGGGCGAAGGGGGACGTATCTTGCAGGGCTCGGACTCCGGACGTTACCGAAGTGATAGCGCAAAACCGCATTGGAACAAGCCCATGGGGGCGCGGCAGGTCAGCGCCGGTCGATCTTCGCCCAGATCGGAAGGTGGTCGGAGCCGCGCCGCGCCAGCGGCGACTGGTCGACCCCGGCCTCGAGGAGCCGCAGCCCGCGGCCGATGGCGAAGCGGTCGAGCGCGCTGACCGGGGCGGCGTGACCATGGCGCTGCGGCCCGAGGATCTGGCCTTGGGCACCAGCCCGTCCTGCCTGCCGGGGCGGCTCCGGCGCATCGAATTCCAGGGGGCCGACCAGCTGGCCCTGGCCGAGGCTTTCGGCCAGCCGCTGACCGTCCGTCTCGGCCGCGGCGAGACCGTGGCGGATCCGCAGATCCGCATCGCCCTGCCGGAGCGGCCCCTGCTCTACGACACGGCCACGGGCGATCCCGTGGCCATCGAACCGCTTGCAGAAGAGGAACAGCCATGAGCGAGCAGAGCGATCTCTGGGCGAAACGCAGCCCGGCAAAACAGGTCGTCCGCGACCGCATCTGGGCCGCGCTCGAAGATAGCGGCATCGCCGTCGGACCGGCCCGCAACACCATCCCGAACTTCGCGGGCGCCGACACGGCCGCCTTCCGCATGGTGCAGACCGATGCCTGGCAGGCCGCGAAAACCGTCAAGTGCAACCCTGACCCGCCGCAGATCCCGCTCAGGCTGCGCGCGCTCTACGAGGGCAAGGTGCTCTACTGCCCGGTCCCGGCGCTGACCCGCGACTTCCCCTATCTGGAGATCGATCCGGCGGAGCTGGAGAAGAAGGGCATCAGTTTCGAGCTGGCCGCGACCTCGGAAGGCTACATGCAGCACGGCCGCCGCATCGGATTCGAAGACGTGCCGCAGCTCGATTTCTGCATCGTCGGCTCGGTGGCGGTGACCCGCTCGGGCGGGCGGATCGGCAAGGGCGCAGGCTTCGCCGACCTGGAGACCGGCATCTTCCGGGAGCTCGGCACCATCCGCCCGGAAACGCCGATGGTCACGCTGGTGCATTCCACGCAGGTGGTCGAAGAGGACCAGATGACGATGATGGCGCATGACAGCCCCCTCGACATGTTCGCCACCGAGGCCGAGCTGGTCGTCACCGGCAACGCCGCGCCGCGCCCCAGGGGCGTCGACTGGGACCAGGTCCAGCCCGACCAGTTCCGCGACATCCCCTTCCTCGCGGCACTGCGCGACCGCATGGGCGCGGGAGCATGACGATGGCAAAGACAGCGCTCCCCGTCATCGACGTCTCGGGGCTCGCCTCCCCGGACACCGCCGCGCGCAAGGCGGTCGCCGGCGAGATCGGCCGCGCCTGCGTCGAACATGGCTTCTTCTACGTCTCGGGCCACGGCATCCCCGAAGAGGTGATCCAGGGCGCGGTCGGTGCGGCGCGCCGCTTCTTCGCGCAGCCGCTGGAAAAACGGCTCGAGATCCGCGCGGGCGCCACCAACCGCGGCTACACGCCCCTGCGGGAATCCGAGCACGAGGACGGCAAGCCCGATGTCAACGAGGGCTTCGAGCTGGGCTTTCCCGTGCCGCCGGACGACCCGGATTACGGCGGCTCGAACCCGGTGCGCGCGCCGAACCGCTGGCCTGACCTCGAGGGATTCCGCGAGCCGGTGGAGGCGCATTACTTCGCCGTCTTCGAGCTGGGCATGCAGCTCCTGCGCGGCTTCGCGCTGCATTTCGGCCTGCCCGAGGACTACTTCTCCGGCACCTTCTCCCGGCCCGTCGCGGACATGCGGCTGGCGCATTATCCGCCGCAGGACGGCGAGGGGGTGGAGTTCGGCACCTTCGACCATACCGACCATGGCGTCATCACCATCCTGTGGCAGGACGGAAATGGCGGGCTCGAGGTCGAAAGTGCCTCGGGCGGCTGGATCCCGGCCCCGCCGGTGCCCGGCACCTTCGTGGTCAATATCGGGGACCTGCTGTCGCATTGGACCAACGGCCGGTTCCGCTCGACGCTGCACCGGGTGATCAACCGCCCCGGCATCGACCGCTATTCGATCCCGTTCTTCTTCAATCCGGACTTCGACACGGACGTGAACCCGGCCGAGATCCCCGGCATCGCCGAAGGCGCGCCGGTCCTGCCGCCGGTCGTGTCCGGCCCCTATCTGATCGGCTGCTTCTCGGACTACCGCCAGTCCTGGAAAGAGGAGGCCGTCTGAAGCCCGCGCCCGAGGCAGAGGTCCGGTTTCCGTCACCTCCGGCCCCCGGCGCCTGCCATGTCCCGGACCGTCCGGCATCAAGCAGCGATCTCTGCGGCAGGGGCGGGTCCCGCCTGACCGGCCCTCGGCATCTGCTGCCCGGGCCGCGAAGCATCCGGCGGATCGAGGCGTTTTCGCCTCTGGCGCCGCTGACGCGCCTTCGGAGTCCGCAACCGAAGATGCCGCGGTCAGGGACTGCCCTCGGGCCGGCCGTTGGCGTAAGGCGCGAGCACGGCATATGCGAATTGGTGCGATGGGGTGGCAATGCCCAGCTCGCGGCCCCGGCGGATGACCTCGCCGGAAAGCCATTCGAGCTCGATGCGCCGCCCGCGCAGCAAGTCGCCGAGCATCGAGGCATGCAGATGCGGCGGAAGCCCCATCAGCATGTCGAAGGCGCTCTGCCCGGCATCCCCGGGCACGGTCCCATGCGATGCGCGGGCGACCGAAGCGGTTTCGCCGATCAGGGATTTCAGCAGCGCCCGCGTGACCTCCGTCTCGCGGATGGCGCCGATGTTCAGCCGCGTCGCCGCCGTTATCGCGGCATAGGAGGACAGCGGAATGAACTTCTTCCAGAGCGACTGCCAGATATCGTCCGACAGCGTCGCCGGCACGCCGCTCTGCGCGAAGGCCGCCAGCATCCGGGCGCCGAGTTCCGACGATCCGCCTTCGTACGGGCCGAACGTGATGCCGCCAAGTTCGGCTTCGGCGGGCGTTCTGATGACGCCGGGCTCCTTGATCTCCGCGGGCATCATCACGACCCCGGGAAGGACCCGCTGCGCCCCGAACGCCGCGGCCAGATGCGGCTGCGCCCACACGCCGTTCTGCACGGTGAGAATGGCCGTGCCAGGCCCGACCAGACCCGCCATTGCCGCCGCCGATGCCGCGACGTCGTAATTCTTGACCGCGAAGAAGATCAGATCGGCTGGGGTAAGATGCGCGATCTCCGAGGTCGCATCGACATGCTCGAGGCAAAAGTCTCCGGAAGAGCTTTCCACGCGCAGGCCGTGCCGCTGCAGTGCCTCCAGATGCGCCCCCCGCGCAATGAAGGTCACGTCATGCCCGCCTTGCTGAAGTCGGGCACCGAAAAAACATCCCAAAGCGCCTGCGCCATAAATGATCGCCTTCACGGAGCCACCTCCTCCGACGAAACACGGGAAATTCCTTCGAGCCTATTCGGCGGGTGCTCCGCATTCAATTGGTTTCGGTTTTGATCGCACGCAGCCAAGCTTCGCTCCGGGGATCGGCCGCTCTCGCCGCAGGAGCGCTTGCGGCCGCCCCTTGCGCTCTTCCCGGCGGTGCGCAGGGGCCGGCGGCCGTGCAATCGCAGCGCCGGTACGCCAGCTCGCAGGGGGTACCGTTCCGGGGGCGAAACCCCGCTGGTGGGCCAGTCGTCGCGCAGATGGCCGCTGAACACCCCGTTGACAGCGGGCTGCCGTGGCTGGCCCGGGCCCGTGCAATGCAAGGGCCCCCGTTCTCACCGGCCCGCTTCTGGATAGCCCGGTTCCGTCGCCGATGCCGCTCGGCCCGGCCCTTGATCGGGCCGATGATCTGTGCGCCGGGAAACGGCTCTTGCCCACCCCTTTGAACAGTCATGGCTGAGCAGGCGCTGCATCGGGCTGATGGCCCTCTGGGAGGCCAGCCAAGAGGCATATCGGTTTCTTCCGGCCGGAGAGGATGGCAGCCCCACGGACGTTCTGTCCAGAGATATTGCCCGAGGGCTCGGCCGGGTCATGCCGGGCGCCGCGCCTCCGGCGCCTGCATCAGGCCCGGCAGCTCGCTCCGGAAGAAAACGCAGATCAGCACGGTCGCGACGAACAGCTGGGCGGCGAACTGGAAGACAGGCAGGAAGTCCGGGCCGATCGACACCAGCGAGATCAGCAGCGTCCCCCGCGCCAGCGACAGGAGCGCGATGTAGAGCAGGCAGACCGCAACCGCCCCGCCGCGGAACGTTTCTGCAAAGGCCCGGAAATAGAGGTACATCGCGCAGGACGGCAGAATGTAGGTGGCATAGGCGGCCATCAGGATGAGCATGCCGTAGGCTTCCGACCTGATGGCATCTTCTGCACGCGGCGGGTCCGCGAACTGCATCAGGACCTGCTCCAGCGCTGGCCGGACCTCCCCGAAGGCGAAGAGGAACAGCGTTGCAATCACCCCGCCGATGGCGAAAGTTCCGCATTTCCGGAGGCGGTCCCCGGCGCGCTCGGCCAAGGCGACCGTGACCAGGACCATGGCGGAGAAGACAAATGTCTTGGCATAGATGGCGGCTTGCGGCAGGAACGCGAACGCCCAGGCCCCGGTGACGATCCCTTGCATGACAGGCACGCGGAGGAGCTCCTCGTAGAAGGCTGCGGTGCAGAAGAACAGCGTGGCAAGCTTTGTCCAGCCGCCTCTTTCCCCGAGGCCCAGAACAAGGATGACCGATATCGCGCAGAGCGCTGCATGCCGCGTCAGGGCGATCAGCGCGGCGAGCAGCGGGGGCAAGCCGGTCGCGGGATAGGGCAGGTGAAAGACCTGCTGGGCGATGACGTGAACGCTCAATCCCGCCGAGCCTGCGACTGCAACAAGGATGAGGGTCCGTGCCGGAAACTGTGGCGGCATGCTGATCCGTTTCTATAAATTCGAATGAAAATCATCCATTTCCTATGTGCCATTGGGCCGGGCTGTCAATCCGGGCTCCCTTTGGCCAGCTCCGGTTGCCGCGCCGCCGATGCGGCCATATCCGGCACAGTCGCAGCCATCGTGCCGCATCGGCGGCAAACGCCCGGGCCTTCCGTCCGGCATGCCGCCCTGCGGCAGGGCTGCACGTCCGGTTCCATCCCGTGCCGGGCGAGGAACTGCGGCAGTGCCGGGCAATCCTGCCGCGTTCCCCGGACAGCCGATGCCCGGCATTCAGGCCATGCGTGCGGCTGCCTGTCCGGACCGACATCCGGATGCTCCGGACCGGGCAGGGCGGCGGGGGCCACCTACTCAGCTGGCGGGCAGGATGTTCTGGTTGAAGCGGAACATGTTGCCGGCGTCGTATGCCGCCTTCACCCGCGCCAGCCGGTCGTCGCCTGCGCCGAAGGCGGTGCGGGTCAGCGCGGCGTCCTCGCCATGGCCGGGAAAGTTGAGATACGCCCGGCCTGCACGGCCGAAGCGTTCCGCTGCTGCCCAGGCGTCGCGCGCCCAGTCGATGTTGGCCGCGTCCTCCGCCGGATCTTCCCAGACCCCGTCCACGGAATACATCCAGCCCATCGACCGGTCGCCGGAGGCCGTTTCCCCGGCGGGCACGTCGCGCACTGCACGGCCCATGTTCCAGAGCGAGGAAATCGTCGCGGGCGACGGTGCGGACCAGGCATTCCCGATGGCCAAGTCGATCATCGCATCGGGCAGCTCGGTCAGGTAGCGCGCTTTCCAGTAGCAGCGCCTCGTGCCGAAGGGCGTCCGCGCATCGAACAGCCGCTGCACCTCGGCATAGGGCATGCGGCCCGGGAAATCCGTGACCAGCGTGCCCAGCTCCTGCAGCGGCCGGGCGAGCTCCGCCGCCGCCGCCTGACCCGGGACCACGCCGACCAGCGCGAAGACCTTGCGGCCCCAGAACTCCCGCGGGAATTCCTCGTCCGCGGCACGGTGGAAAACTCGCAGATCATCGCCAGCTCTTCGTCGTTCCGGCTGACGTGGTCCCGCCAGGCGCGGATCGGGCCGGGGCCGTCGTCGAGCGCATAGACGGGCGCGATGAACTGCACCTCGGGGCCGACGGGATGCAGCGCGAACTCGAACCGCACGACCACGCCGAAATTGCCGCCGCCCTCCAGCGCCCAGAGCAGCTCGGGATCGCCGTCGGGCCCGGCGCGGACCAGGGACCCGTCTGCGGTCACCACGTCGGCGGCCACGAGATTGTCGATGCTCAGCCCGTGCCGCCCCCTCAGATAGCCGAAGCCTCCCGAAAGCGTCAGCCCGGCCACCCCGGTTTCCGAGATCGGCCCGCCCGGCGTTGCCAGGCCGAAGACCTGCCCCTCGCGGTCCATTTCGGCCCAGGTGGCGCCCTCCCTCGGCCACGGCGATGCGGCGCTCCGGATCGACATGGACCGCGCGCATCTCCGAAAGGTCGATCATCCCCCCGTTGTCGCAGACTGCGTGCCCGGCGACGTTGTGTCCTCCGCCGCGGATCGCGACCGGCAGGGACCTTTGCTGCGCGAACTGCACGGCCCGGATCACGTCGGCGGTGCCGCGGCAGCGGGCGATCAGCCCCGGCCGCCGGTCGATCATCGCATTCCAGACACGGCGCGCGCCGCCGTAGCCCCCGCCGTGCGCAGTCAGGAGCTGGCCGGCGAAATCGGCCCTGAGCTCTTCGATCGATGCGAGTTGCACGTCCATGGTCGGCTCTCCCCGGCTTGAGATACCGTTCGAGTATCTGCCGGGAGCTTTTGTTGCGGCAGTGGCAAAAGCGACGGCCCCGTGCCAGAATTGACACCGGATCGGGGCGGAAACGGCAGAGGGGACGGAAATGCCAGATACGACGGCTCCGCCGGGCCGGCGCCCGGTGATCCTGCTTCTGGCCGCGCCTGCGACCTCGGCCATGGTGCTCTACGGCCTCTACGACGTGCTGACGACCGTGGGCGCGGCATTCCCGGAAATGGTCAAAGGCACCCCTGGAAACGAGATTCTCGATGTCCGGATCGTCTCGGCCGACGGGCAGCCCTTCGCCTGCGCCGGCGGCATCCCGGTGCAGCCGCACGGCGCCATCTCGGCCTTCGGCACGGACACGGACCTGCCCGATGCCGTCATCGTCTGCGACCGCTATGTTCTGGTGACCGACGACCCGACCGGGCGCAACCCGGAGGAATGCGGCTGGCTGCGCGGCATGCATGCGGCCGGAGTGCTCTTGTCCTCGGTCTGTTCCGGCGCGCTGGTGCTGGCCGAAGCCGGCGTGCTGGACGGGCGCGCCGCGACCGCCCACTGGGCCTATCGCGACCTGTTCCGCCGCCACTACCCCGCGGTGGAGTTCCTCGAAAGCGCGGCTTTGTGCCTGAACGCGGCAGAAGACGGCATCGTCACCGCCGGGGCGGTGAGCGCCTGGCAGGATCTGGCCTTCTTCCTGATCGCCCGGTTCTGCGGCTACCGCCACGCGGTGGACACCGCCAAGATCTTCCTGCTGGCGGATCACGTAGAGGGACAATCGCCCTATGCGGTGATGACCCGCCCGATGGAAGTCCGCGACGCGCTGGTGGCCGATTGCCAGTCGTGGATCGCCGGCTGCTACGAGATCGCCAGCCCGGTGGAACGGATGACCGAACGCTCCGGCCTGGGCAGCCGCACCTTCGCGCGCCGGTTCCGCGCGGCCACCGGCTACACGCCGATGGACTATGTCCAGGCTCTGCGCGTCGAGGAGGCCAAGCAGGAATTGGAGCGCACGCAGACCCCGGTGGAGGAGATCGCCGCCGCGGTGGGATACGGCGATGCGGCCTCCTTCCGCCGGGTGTTCAAGAAACGTGTCGGCCTCACTCCTGCGGCCTACCGGCGGAAATTCCGCAACATCGCCGCCATCGCCGCCGCCCCGGCCGGAACCCGGCGCTAGGCTGTCCGGCGCTCCGCCGCGGCCGTCAGGCGCCTGCGCGCCGCGCCGCGCGCACGGCCTTCACGTTCTGCACGATCCGGGCCAGATGGCGGTGGTCGGTGCCGCAGCAGCCGCCCCAGATGTCCATTTGCGGGAAACGCTGCGCAACCTGGCCCATCTGAACGCCCAGCTCGTCCGGATCGCCGTCCTCCAGGTGCCCCAGCTTGCAAAGCGCAATCTTGTCCATTGCCGCCGCATTCGGCCGGATGCAGCGCAGCCGGTCGAGCCATGGCCCCGGGCTCAGCGCCGGAGCGAATTCCGCGGGGTGCGAACAGTTGACGGCATGCCAGGCGACCCCGCCGGGAACGGCGGCATCGACCCGCGTCACGGCTTCTTCCAGCGAGGGGCCCGAGTTCAGCCGGCCTGCGCTGTTCAGGCTCCAGGACACCGCGAATGGCACCCGGAGCGCCTGCGCCGCCCGGGCCATGCCGATCACTTCGGGAATGTTGTTCTGGGTCGCCGCCCAGACCAGGTCCACTTTGCCGCGCACGGTCCCGATCTGGGTGGCGTGGTAGTCCTCGGCCTCGGTCTCGGTAATTGCGCCGCCAGTGCCGTAGGCGTCGCCGCGCGGCCCGAGACCCTCGTTGATGCGGAAGTCCGGCACCTGATCGCCATAGGCGCGGCGCAGCTCCTCCAGGAACGCAATTCCCGCCAGCGTGGCCTCGTGCAGGCCCTCCGGAGATAGGCCCAGCTTCGCGCCCCAGTCCGGACTGGCGCGATAGCCGACCCAGCCCAGCAGGAGCCCGGTGCCCTCTGCGGCGGCCACCTCGCAGACGCGCTCGTAGATGCCCCGGAACACCGCCCGCTTGGCCGGATCGGAGAGGATCGCGAAGGCGGCGAAACAGGGCAGATCGATGCCGTGGAGGTAGAGCAGTTCGGTCTCGAACCCGCCCTCCGTCAGGTAGATCAGATCGTCTTTGGCTGCAGGAAAGGCAAAGGTCATCGGGTCCTCCGGAGTATCGAAGGGAGGTGCCCTGCCTCGGGACGCGGCCCTGCCCGAGGATGGACGTCTCCCGCATCGGAAACCGGCGCGGGGGCCGGACTGGCGGGACGTCTGCCGCGCGGACGCCTGCCATGCCCCGAGTATTCCTGCATCCGCGCTGCCGCGACAGAGGCAAATGGACGTGAAGCGCGCCGAATATGACACGCCGGGCCCGCATCTTGCGCCTTTGGCGGCCTTGCGGCCCTAGCGGGTCCGCCCGCTGGCGTGCCCATGGCCCGGAACCATGCCCTCGGGCGCAACCTTGCGCAGAGGAGAGCGACAGCCGCCGGGATCGCTCCCCTCCCTTTGCGCTGGCCATGCGTTGTCCCGCTCCATCCCCATGCCGGCGGACGGAAATCCCGCCCGGCTGCCTGGCAAGGACATGACGCGAGGTTGCGCTGCCGCGGCCCACAAGGCCGAGCCCTGTTGAAGCTCCGTGACTGTCCGCCATCCCGGTACGGATGCATGCTTTGGTACTGTGCCGCTGTGCAGGAGTTCCGCGGCCTGCGCTTTGCGCTTCGCGGCGATCCGCCCCGCCGCAGGCGGCAGCACCTGCAGGTGCGTCCCTGCCTCGGGCCATGCCGGGGCGTCTCCGGGAAAAGATCGGGATGCCGGCGGGCGAGCGGAGCCGAGCTTGGTCGCCGGTGCCCCGTCGGCACGGGCCCATGGCCGGCAGTCCCCGGGTGAATACGGATGTCTTCCGCGCAATTGGCGGCGGCGCGACGCCGAGCCGGCGCAGCAGCGGCAGCCGCTCCATCGCGCCGGGCAGCAGCGCCACGACCTGGTCCGCGCGCCCGGCCGCGTTCAGCACCATCCCCGAGATCTGGTCCTCCCGCGCCTGCCAGTCATAATCCGTCCGCACCACCGAGCCGGCGAAATAGACGTTGCGCAGCCGCATCGCCGGACAGATCTCCAGCGCCCGCGCGGCGAGGAACGTGCCGTTGGAATGGCCGACGAAGCTGATCTCGGCCTCGCTGAACAGCGCGCGGATCTCGGCATAGCGGTCGAGCAGCCATCCCGCCTGGCGCTCGCGCGTCCAGGGACGGATGAAGTCGAGCATCGAGAAGAACCCGTAGCTCGGCGTCGGCGCGCGCAGGAACAGCGGTCCGACGGCCTCGTCCGCGGCCTTTGCCTGTTGCTTGATGATCTTGGCGACCCGCTTGGTCCAGAACCCCTCGTCGCGGATGCCGTGCAGGATGATGACCGCATGGCGGACCTGTCCGGCGCCGCCCTCGACATCGATCAGCCCGGGCCGGTCGAGCGGGTCGAAATAGTCGTTGATGTCATCCGGCGCGATGGCGAAATCCGGGTCCGCGGCCAAGAGGCCGGGATCGCCGTCCAGCGCCAGGCCGATCCGGCGGCGGCGCGCCTCGCGATAGGCGCGGTGCTGCGGGGTTTCGTCCTTGGGCGGATCGATGCCGATCATGTCGCCATGCGAGGTGCCCGAGAGCTCGGCGAAGATGCTGCGGGCATGGCCGCCCTGTTCGATGCAGTCGCCCGGCGAGATGAACTCGTCCCGCGTGCCCAGAAGCACGATCTCCGCGGGGCAGGGGGCAAGCCCGCCGCCGCACTGCCGCCGACGTTCGATGTCGAGCAGCCGGCTGAGGCTGATGAAGGGCGCCTCGCGGCGGAGCTGCCACAGGAGCGGCGCCCGCCCGTGCACGAGGCGGCACCAGACCCGCAGGCCGGCCGATGTGACCCTGGCAAGGGCCCGCCCCCATGGATGCCGAGCCCGGCCCGGAGTTAGCCCCCTGTGCCGCCGCCCCCTGACTTTCCCGAGCCGCCAAGTCCGCCCCGAAGGAACAGGCGCCACCGCCCTGTCCGCAGGCCCATCTCCGGAAACGCAGGCCCCGGGCGGTCCCGGGGCAACAGGCAAAGGCGGCGCCCCGCCAATCTCGGTGCCCTGCTCCCGAACGGCGGACGCCTCCCGCCATGAAAAGCGCGCTGCACGGTTTCCGCTGGAAGCCGCCGCCCCGCAATCCGTCCCGCCGCCCCCTGACAGCTTCGCCGGCATGGATCCCGAGGCGGAGGCTTGCCCCCTGCGCCCCGAGCGTGTAGGTCGCTGGCCTGATTCCCAGGAGATGTTAGAGATGCAGGGCAGCGCCAACCTCAATATCATGATCAAGGCTGCGCGCCGGGCCGGGCGCTCGCTTGTGAAGGACTTCCGCGAAGTGGAAAACCTCCAGGTGTCCTCCAAGGGCGCCGGCGACTTCGTGTCGAAAGCCGACATCGCCGCCGAGGAAATCCTCAAGCAGGAGCTGATGGAAGCCCGGCCGAACTACGGCTGGCTCGGCGAGGAGACCGGCGAGACTCCCGGCACCGACCCGACGCGGCGCTGGATCGTCGACCCGCTCGACGGCACCACCAACTTCCTGCACGGCATGCCGCATTGGGCGATCTCGATCGCGCTGGAGCACAAGGGCGAGATCGTCGCCGGCGTGGTCTTCGACGCCGCCAAGGACGAGATGTTCATGGCCGAAAAAGGGGCCGGCGCCTGGATGAACAACCAGCGCCTGCGGGTCTCGGACCGGTCGCGGATGATCGAGTCGGTCTTCGCCACCGGCATTCCCTTCGGCACCCAGCCCTATCTGCCGGCCGCGCTTCAGGACCTCGCGCGGCTGATGCCGCAGGTCGCGGGCGTGCGCCGCTGGGGCGCCGCGGCGCTCGACCTCGCCTATGTGGCGGCAGGCCGCTATGACGGCTACTGGGAACGCGGCCTCAACCCGTGGGACATGGCCGCGGGCATCATCCTCGTGAAAGAGGCCGGCGGCTTCGTCGAGCCGATCCTGCCCGGCGCCGACCTGATGGGCCGCGGCGGCCTGATCTGCGGCAACGGCGAAATCTTCGACACCTTCTCGAAGACGATCCGCGAGCGCGCCGACGCCTGAGACCGCGTTCCGCGGCAGCCCGGCTGATCCGCGGAACCGGTTCCGCAACCGCGACGCCCGGGGGCCGGTGCCCCGGGGCTGCGGACCCCTCCTCCATCCATCGCACCATTCCGGCGCACCGCGCCGCGGCCGAAGCCTTGCGCGCAATGCCGGCGACTGGCGGCGTTACCGGTCGGACGGGTGGTTCACCCCGTCGATCCACGGGATCTCGCCAAGTTCCGAGGGGTTCACGCCCTCGAGTATCCCGAGGTTGATCCCGAATTGGTTCGGGTCGGACCGCCGCCGGTGATGGGTGTAGATCCCGCAGACCGAACAGAACCAGTGCTGCGCAACGCCCGTCCCCCAAGTGTAGAGCGTCAGCGCGTCGGCACCCTTCACGACCGTCACGCCGCCGAGCGGCGCCGAGACCATGGCCGCGCCGCGGCGGCGGCAGAAGCTGCAATCGCAGCGCCGCGCGCTGCGCAGCCCGTCCGACAGCTCCACCTCCAGTTCAACCGCGCCGCAATGGCAGCTTGCCTTGTGTGTCATCGTCTTGGCCGTCCTTTCGCCGCCGGGACCCGGGTCAGGCTGCGCGGCTTGGCGCGCACCGCCGGAATGCCCGTGCGTACCACGCGATAGGTCGCTTCGGCATGCGGCGGTCGGCCTCCGGCCCGGCTCCAGAAGCGCGGACCGCCGCGGGCGAGGAAGACCGGCAGGATCAGCAGCGCGCCGATCGCGAAGCCCCCGGCATGGGCCCAGTAGGCGACTCCGCCAGTGCCCTGCACGGCCGACAGCCCGTTGAAGAGCTGCAGCGTGAACCAGAAGCCGAGCACGCCCCAGGCCGGGATCGGGATGATCCGGAAAATGATGACGATGATGAAGAGCACGTCGATCCGTGCCTTGGGAAAAAGCAGCAGGTAGCCGCCCATCACCCCGGCGATCGCCCCCGAGGCCCCGACCAGCGGCACCCCGGATACCGGATCGGCCGCCACCTGCGCCAGAGCGGCGGCGACGCCGCAGGCCAGGTAGAAGGCCAGATAGCCCAGATGCCCCAGCTGGTCCTCCAGGTTGTCGCCGAAGACATGCAGGAACAGCATGTTGCCGATGATGTGCATCCATCCGGCATGCAGGAACATCGAGGTGGCGAGCGTGTAGAGCGCGTCTCCGTGCAGGATCCGCGCCGGAACCACCGCCCAGAGGTCATAGGCGGCAAGGAGCGCCCGCGGGGTCTGCTCCAGCGGCAGCATGGCGAGGAAGACCGCCAGGTTGGCCGCGATCAGCGCATAGTTGACGACGGGCAGCCGTCCGGGCGGGTTGTGATCGCGGATCGGGAACATGCCGCAGAAGTGGGCGCGCCGCGCCCGCCGGTCAACGCCGGGCGGATTTTTTCAGCCGGGCGCGCCCGGAAACCAAAGTTGATCTGCCCGAGTGTAACGGTTTCTTGACAGGCGCCCCGCAGTATCGCCGACTGTGACCATGCGACATTTCATCATCCCCCTTCTCCTTTGCAGCGCGGCCCAGGGCGTTCACGCCGCGCAGACCGATCCGGTCCCCAGCTGTCCGCCGCCGATGGAATTTGCCGAACGCAAGGCCGACCTCCTGGCCGAGCTGCAGCAGACGCGGAGCCGGGCCGACGGGCTCTACCTGACCCGCCACCTGGTGGAGATCTTCGCCACCGCCCCGAACCGCGAGGCGCAGAAGCTGCTGGAACAGGGCATGTCCCGCCGCCAGGCCGAGGATGCCGGGGCCGCGCAGGCGGCGCTCGACGAACTCGTGTCCTACTGCCCCGATTTCGCCGAGGGCTACCACCAGCGCGCGCTGCTGCGGCAGGAGGAAGGCGACCTGGAAAGCGCGCTGGCCGATCTCGACCGGGCGCTGGAGGCGGCGCCGGACCATCTGGCCGCAATGGCCCGCCGGGTCCAGGTTCTGTCCGAGCTGGGCCGCGGCGACGAGGCCGAGGCGATGCGCGGTGCTCCGTGATCCGCGCGGACAGGCCGTCGGCTTGCCCCAGGCAGAGTTGCGACTTGGTCCGGACCGGGGCGGGCAGGCTCTCCGGGGCGCCCCCCGTCTCCGGCGGAGGGCGCAGCCCGGCGGCAGCCTGCGACGATCCCGAAGTCCAGCAGATGTCCCCGCAGGCTGTTGATCGCCTGGGGCCGCTGCCCGGCCCGCATGCCCCGCAGCCCGAAGATCCTGCCGAGGCCCTGCCGTCCCGGCGGCTTGATTTCGACCAAACGGATTCTGCGACTTCGAACGCCCCCGGATCGTTCAATCCGCTGGCGCGGACCTGCTTGGACTCGAACGACAGGCCGCTTCGGCAATCGCCGCGGCATCGGCCATGTCGTTCCGCGGCAGAGCTGCCGCGGGGATGGGTCCGGAATCCGGGCTCGGCATCTCTTGCCGCACGGAGCGCTGCTGCCGGGGTCCTGCAACAGGCCGTCCAGCTCTGCACCGAACGGCTCCCGGCTTGGGCGGAGCGCGATCGGCGCGCCTTCATGAGCCGGGCTGCGGCAGGCCGAAACCGGAGCGCTTGCATCGGAGGCGCAGCGACGGCGTCCGTCTGCCCGGAGGCTGAATTGCCCGGCATCGCCCCGCCAGCCCGCTGGCACGACGCCGCCGAAACCGGTCCGTGGCGCCGCGGCAGGACAGCTCGGGCACGGCCGGGCTTCTCGAGGACCTCGCCGCCGAGGCCGGGCTCGATCTGGGCACGGTGACCTTCGCCCCGGCCGAGCGGACCGAGGACGAGGCCGTGCAGAGCGTGCGGCGAGGCGAGGCGGACGTGACCTTCGGGCTCGAATCCGTCGCCCGCACCTGCGCGCTGCCCTTCGTCCCGCTGATCGAGGAACGCTTCGACCTGCTGGTCGACCGCAAGGCTTGGTTCGAGCCGCCGATGCAGGCGTTGTTCGCCTTCTGCCGCTCGGAGGCCTTCCGCCAGCGCGCGACCAGCCTCGGCGGCTATGACGTCTCGGGCTTCGGCGAAGTGGTCTGGAACGCCTGATCCGGCCGGACGGGGCGAGGCGCCGCCCGCACGCACTCCGGACCGCACGCCGCGCGGGCCGGCATGCACCACTGCCGTCATGCCGTTCCGTCCGGCTGGTCCGACCCTCTCCGCACCCCTTAGAGGCGCGGTGTCCGATGCCCGCGACAATCCGCGGGCCGACCGCCTCCGGACGCGTTTCCGCAACGCCGCCGGGGACAACGCAATTGCCGGAAGCCACGGCGCATGGCTGGGCGCCAAGTCTCCGGAGCCGCCAAGCCGGGGATCGCGTCAGGCGGGCGTGCGTAGAGCGCCTGTTCGGTCAGCCGGAAATATTCGCCCGTTGCCTCGACAAGCACGCCCGCCGAACCGTCATTGCAGGTGAAGAAGCGCGGATCGGGGCGTCCCCCGGCCAGCTCCGCCAGAGACGTGGCAGCGCCATCCGGGTCCACGAGGTTCAGCTGGACCACATCGGCATCGACCGCGTCCGGCCCCTCCGCCGTTCCGAAGAGCACGCCCGAGGCCAGATCCCCGGAGACCAGGGTCAGCGCGCCGCCGAAGGATGTCTCGGAGACCACCGGACCGCTGGCCGCAACGAACTGGAATGCATCGATCCGGCCGTACTGGGCATGCGGCTGGATGAAGCCCGCCTCGCCGATCGGCGCGGCCCCGGTGGCGGGAGGCTGCGTTCCCGATATGCCCGCGATGCCGTTGTCGTCGCCGCCGACATGGAAGGTGCCTTCGCGCGCCAGCCCGTCCTCCGCCACGCCCCAGCCGAAATTCCCGATCTCGGACATGTCGAGGATGCGGTCGAGCGCGACCACGTTGACCTCTTCGGCGGTGACCCCGCCGGTATCCGCGAGCAGGAGGCAATCGGTCCCTTCGATCCCGGCGATCTCCAGGTGCTGCACGTTGCGCAGGCCCTTGGCCGCGACCTCGGCATCGCCGGTCTCCGGGTCGATGAGGAAGAGCTTGGACGGCAGCTCCCCGTCGCGCTGCGCGCCGAAGCGCCCGTTCTGGCCGAAAGGCAGGTTGTCGCCCGTCGCCCAGAGGATCCAGCCGTCCGGCAGGACCGCCATCCCGGCTCCGCGATGGCCGGTGAAGGAGGACTGCACCTCGAAGGCGGTCACCGGCGTGCCGTTCGACAGCTTGTTGCCCTGGAAATCGAACTCGCAGATGGCCTGGCACTTGATGCCCACGGCCTTCGGAATGAAATCGGGAAAGCCCGACAGGTCGTCCTCGGAAAGCCGATAGAGATCGTCCACGGTCCGGGTCCCCAGATCCGGGCGGAACGCCTCCACCGGAACCTCGCCCGGCTGCATGAACTCCGGCAGGCGGTGCAGCGAGAAAATGTCCTCGGCGGCGGTGCCCGCCACATTCGGCAGGGTGTCGCTGGTGAAGGCGACATAGACCTTGTTGCCCGCCCCGCCCGCCCTGTTGGCGATGCCTTCGCAATCCGCCACCGCCAGGCCGTCGGGCAGGTCGGTGGCGATGTCGAAGACCGGAACCGGCGCGCCCTTGCCGTCGTCATTCGACCGGCAGATCCGGCCGCCGATGCTGTCGATGCTGTCGATGCCGAATATCGAGCCCTTGTAGGCCACCGGGCTCCGGAAATTGGCGGCGAAGCCATTCGCCCGGCATCGCGCCGACCCGTTCGATCACCAAGGTGATGTCCGAGGGCAGGACCGGGCCGGGTTCCAGCACGGCCTCTGCGGCGGCAGCCTCTGGGGGCGCCTCATCCGGCGCTTCGGCGAGGGCGGCAAGGACAGGCTCCGGACCGTCCTCTCCAAGTTCCGGGACGGAGCATAACGAACGCAGACGGTGGTGGCCTCGAACGTCGCCGCCGATCCCAGATGCAGCGCGGGCAGCAGCCCCTGCGGACAGTCGGCCGCCGCCGCCAGGGTCAGCGGGAACTGCCGCCCGACCCGGTCGACCGAGGGCATCAGCACGCCGGTCACCGCCTCCGGTCCCGCCATGCCGCCCGGCAGGGTGAAGCGCCAGATCGGCGCCGACAGTAGCAGCCGGTCCAGCGCTCTCCGAGCAGGCCGCGCGCTTCGGTCATCGCGGCCTGCAGCCAGCCGTCCCAGGGCCTGGCGAAGCCCGGGGCGATGCCCAGCCGCAGGAAATCGCCGAGCGACGGGATCTTGCCGTAGGCCCCGAACCCCGCCGCCATCAGAAGCTCTGCGGGCAGGCGAACCGGCCGAGGCTCGGCAGGGTGAATGGATTGGCCAGCGACCCGGCCTGGATCTCGAAGATCGCGATCCGCCCGCCGACATTGAAGGTCACCCGCGTCCGGTCCGCCGCATTGGTGCCGCGCAGCGCCGCCGCGTCGAGGATGCGGAACAGCGCCCAGGGCCCGGTCTGGGCGATGTCGTTGACCGAGTTGCGCTTCGGCCGTTCCAGCACCACCTGGCTGAGGCCGACGCTGCCCGGCCAGGTGATCGCCGCCGGACGCGGGCTGTCGCCCTGGCGGAAAGCGACCGTCTGGCCGTCGATCTCCCAGACCACCTGCCGTGCCTCGGGGTCGAGCGCCTGCGGGTTCACCTGGAAGCGGATCTGCGGCAGCTGCCCGCCGGCGAAGAACGCCTCGCGGATCGCGGCGGCATGCTGCATCTCGACCAAGACGTTCTGCGAAATGCCCAGATCTTCGCCGTTGACGGTCTTCCAGCTCCAGGGATTGGTCGAGGTGTCGACGAACTGCGCCAAGGTCTGGCTGAAGAACCCGTCGATCAGCCCGCCCGGCCCGAAGAGCCGCCCGAAATCCTGCAAGGGCACGTCGGTGCGCGAGCCGCGCTTGAACGGATAGGTGTTGCCGGTGACCTGCAGGCAGGCGGGCAGCACCTCGGCCTGCCATTTCGCCGAGATCGCCGCGCGGGTGCCCCCTGCCGCGACACCGCTCGAGCCGACCGCGATCTGCGCCGCCCAGCGTTTCATCGGCCCTTCCAGCCGCCCGGCGGCGGCGCGGAAATTGGTCAGCGCCACGCTGCCCGAACTCAGGTCGGTGACGCCGCCCGCGATGCTCATCCGGTTCAGGTCGTCATAGACCGCGCCGAGCAGAGAGATCATCCCGTCCAGATCCGAGGGCTGGCCGTTCTGGCTGGCGACCAGCTTGTGCAGCCAGGCGAATTCCTGCTGCACGTAGCTGCCCGGCGGCGGCGGCAGCCCGTCGGGCCCCGGCGGCCGGGTCTTCTGCACCTCTTCGAGGAACACCCGGCTGTTGGTGCCGAGCCGGAATGACGCCTGCCGCCCGGCAACCGCCCCGGCCGCGTTCAGCACGCCTCCCGCCGCGGCGGGGATCTCGGGCGCTGTCTCGGGCGGGGCTTCGGCCAGCCGGGTCTCGGCATCGACCGCAGTCAGGATATTGGCGATCGGCGAGGACGGGCCGGACAGGATCTGCGTGACCTCGACGGCGCGCGACAGGTTCTCGATCGGGATGATGTCGACATCGGCCAGAAGCTGGTCATAGGCCAGCTTGTAGTCGTTGAAATACTGGTCGAGCACGTCGCGGCTGAGCGCGATCAGCGCGCGCTCGCTCTGCTGCTCTTCCGCGCTCGCGCCCAGCACCCAGCTTTCGGCCTGCACCCGCGCGGCCACGTTCACCGCCTCGCCGAGGAAAAATTCGTAGAAGCCGCGGCGGGTGAAAATCCCCGGCACGCCCGCATTCAGCGGCTTGCCCGAAGGACGGATCATCGCGCTGGCAATCTTCGGCCCGCCGATCTCGGTCAGGCGGAATTCCGGCAGGGCCTGCGCTTCCTCGCTGGCGAGGATGCCGCCATAGACCCGTTCCGCCAGCGGCATCGCCGTCAGAACGTCCTGCACCTGGCCGACGAGGTCGCTGTTCAGCTCGATCCGGTCCATCGGCTGCGCCAGCAGCGCCGCCAGATGGCGGTTCAGCGCGGCACGCTCGGCCTCGAAGGAGGCGCCGGGGAATCCCGTCGCCCAGTCCTGCGCCAGCCAGGCGGCGACATAGTCGCGGTCCATCGGCCCGAGCTGGCCGAGCATCAGATAGGTCTTGAGCGCGTCATAGAGGAAATCCGGGTTGTTGATCGAGCGGCCCATCTGCTCTTCGAGGCCCAGAAGGATGCGCGGCAGGAAATGCTGGTTCAGCGCCGCGCGGTAGGCGAGCTTGGCCTGGTTGCCGATCACGTAGCCCTGGTAGAGCCCCCAGCCGAGCCCCGCGGGCACCGGCTGGTCCGTCTCCTGCCCGGGGAAGCCCGCGGCGATCTCCAGCGCGGGCAGCACGGTGATCACGTCGCTGTCGCCGACCGGGCCGGGCGGGATCCCTGCCCCGGTGCAGCCCGCCTGCATCGCCGCCTCGACCGCCTGCTGCCGCGCCCCGCAGGCGGAAAGCCTGAGCGCAGGCGGGCGCGGCACCGCCGCCGCGCCCGGCCTCCCGCAAGCGTGACGATTTGGACCTGTTAGCGCAATCATCTTGCTGTTGACGGCAGCGTGGGAAATGTTAGGGCTAACGCAACCCTGCACGCTGCTGAAAGGGAGGCAGATCATGGCCATTCAGGTCGCAATCAACGGTTTTGGCCGCATCGGCCGCAACGTCCTCCGCGCGGTCATGGAAAGCGGCCGCTCGGATATCGAAGTCGTCGCGATCAACGATCTCGGTCCGGTGGAAACCAACGCCCATCTGTTCCGCTATGACAGCGTCCACGGACGCTACAATGGCGAGGTGACGACCGGCGAGGACTGGATCGATGTCGGCCAGGGCAAGATCAAGGTGACCGCCGAGCGCGATCCCGCGAAACTGCCCTGGAGCCATGTCGATATCGCGATGGAATGCACCGGCATCTTCACGGCGCGCGAGAAGGCCGCGCTGCATCTGGAGAACGGCTCGTCCCGCGTCCTGGTCTCGGCCCCTGCCTCGGGCGCCGACAACACCGTCGTCTTCGGCGTGAACCACGGCACGATCACTGCCGACCAGAAAGTCATCTCCAACGGCTCCTGCACGACCAACTGCCTGGCGCCGGTGACCAAGGTGCTGCACGAGGCGATCGGCATCACCCGCGGCTTCATGACGACGATCCACAGCTATACCGGCGACCAGCCGACGCTGGACACGATGCACAAGGATCTCTACCGCGCCCGCGCGGCGGCGATGAACATGATCCCGACCTCGACCGGCGCCGCCCGCGCCATCGGCCTGGTGATGCCCGATCTGGCCGGCAAGCTCGACGGCGTCGCGATCCGCGTGCCGACCCCGAACGTGTCCTGCGTCGACCTGACCTTCGAAGCCGCGCGCGACACCACCGCCGAAGAGATCAACGCGCTGGTGAAGGCCGCCGCCGAAGGCCCGCTGAAGGGCGTGCTCGGCTATGCCGCCGGTCCGATGGTGTCGATGGACTTCAACCACGACCCGCATTCCTCGACCTTCGCGGCCGAGCAGACCAAGGTGCTCGACGGCAACATGGTCCGCATCCTGAGCTGGTACGACAACGAATGGGGCTTCTCGAACCGCATGGTCGATACCGCAGCGGAAATCGGCAAGACGCTCTGACAATCAGCGCGTGACGATACGGAAAACCGCGCAGCCGCCGCTGCGCGGTTTTTCCGTTTCCGGTCAAGGCACAACCTCAGGGAAGGTTGCGGGCGCAGAATTCCGGCCATGCAGCCAGCGCAACACCGCGCCGCAACCCTCTGCACCTATGAACGAATTTTTCATTCTGCGTTGCAGCACACGCATGCCGGGACTGCCGCTTTGGCGGTTTTGCGCGTTAGCGCCATCACCTATCTAGGCTTCAACAGACGTACACATACATATCCGACGAGGCCGAAAATGACGAAGATCGTGAACACCTGGAAAAGCCGTTTCGCTCAGCGCGAGCGCTTCCGCCGCACGCTGAACGAACTGAACATGCTCTCCGACCGCGAAGCTGCCGATCTGGGCCTGGCGCGCGCCGATTTCCGCCGCATCGCCCACGAGTCGGTCTACGGTTTCTGAGACGACCGGCGCTCGGCCATCCGGGCCACGAGCGCCTCGCGCACGGCAGGGGTGACGAATTTCGACACGTCCCCCTCGAGCCGGGCGATTTCCTTGACCAGCTTCGACGCGATGGCCTGATGCTGCGCCTCCGCCATCAGGAAGACCGTCTCGACATCCTGGCTGAGCGTGCGGTTCATCGCGACCATCTGGAATTCGTATTCGAAATCCGCCACCGCGCGCAGGCCGCGGATGATCACGCTGGCGCCGACATCCTGCGCGCAGTGGATCAGCAGGTTCTCGAAGGGATGGACGGTGATCTTGCAGTCCGTCCCCGCCGCCAGCATCTCCTTCTCCGCCTCGATCATCGCGACGCGCTCTTCGAGCGAAAACAGCGGCCCCTTGTCGCGGTTGATCGCCACGCCGATCACCAGATGGTCGACCAGCTTGCAGCCGCGCTTGATGATGTCCACGTGCCCCATCGTCAGCGGGTCGAACGTGCCCGGATAAAGTCCAGTTCTCATTTGGGCGGCCCCTCGTCGCCAAGTCTTCGGCCCGCAGACCATCTCAAATTGAGCCGGACTTCAAGCTGAATGCCATGGCCCGCGCAATTTTCTTGCGCAGACGCAAAGCGCTTGCCACCCTGCCTGTCCGGGGCTCAGTGGTAGTTGAATTCTCCGACGACGTTGCGCCATTCCCCGGGCGCGATCATCTTGCGGTGGGTGAAGCGGACCGAATGCAGCGGACCCTCGATCTCGTCCTGCCAGAACTCGATGAACTTGAAAAGGCGCGGGTAATCCGGCGCCAGATCGTATTCCTGCCAGACGAAGGTGTTCAGGACATTCCTGTAGTCGGGCATCCGGTAGAACACCTCCGCGGTGGTCAGCCCGTAGCCCTTCAGCATTAGTTCCGTTTCGCGTGTTGCCATTCTCGACCTCTTGCCATACACGGCTCCCATGCTGCGGCAGAACGGTTAAACGTCAACAAAAACAAATTGTTAGCACTCCACATCGACGGATGATGACAATGGGGTGACTGCGACATTGCAGCCCGGTCCGCGGGTCTGATATACCCTGTGCCAAAGCTGGACCCTTAAGTCACAAGCGAGCAGGCAGATATGAGCGACACACCGGAAACCCCTGACAACAAAGACGAAAATCCGGCGCCCCGCTATGAGGGTCCTGCAGTTTCCATCGCCGAGGAAATGAAGTCGAGCTATCTCGACTATGCAATGAGCGTCATCGTCAGCCGCGCAATCCCCGATCTGCGCGACGGCCTGAAACCTGTGCACCGGCGCATTCTTTATGCAATGTTCGAGACCGGCAACAGCCACGAGAAGCCCTACCGCAAGTCGGCCCGCCCGGTCGGCGACGTGATGGGGAAATACCACCCGCATGGCGACGCCGCGATCTACGACGCGCTGGTGCGGATGGCGCAGCCCTTCTCGATGTCTCTGCCGCTTCTCGACGGCCAGGGCAACTTCGGCTCGATGGACGGCGACAGCGCGGCGGCCATGCGCTACACCGAGGTCCGGATGCAGAAGGCGGCGATGTCGCTTCTCGAGGACATCGAGAAGGAAACCGTCGATTTCCAGGACAACTATGACGGCAAGGACCAGGAGCCCTCGGTCCTGCCCGCGCGCTTCCCCAACATGCTGGTCAACGGCGCGGGGGGCATCGCGGTCGGCATGGCGACGAACATCCCGCCGCACAACCTGGGCGAGGTGGTCGACGCGACGCTGGCGCTGATCGAGAACCCCGATCTCGACAGCACCGACCTGATGGAATTCATCCCCGGCCCCGATTTCCCGACCGGCGGCATCATCCTCGGCCGCTCCGGCGCGCGGAAGGCCTATCTGGAGGGCCGCGGCTCGGTGATCATCCGCGCCAAGACCCGGATCGAGGAGATCCGCAAGGACCGCTACGCGATCGTCCTCGACGAGATCCCCTACCAAGTGAACAAGGCCGCGATGATCGAGAAGATCGCCGACCTGGTGCGCGAGAAGCGGATCGAGGGCATCGCCCATGTGCAGGACGAATCCGACCGCGTCGGCGTCCGCGTCGTCATCGAGCTGAAGCGCGACGCGACCCCGGACGTGGTGCTGAACCAGCTGTGGCGCTTCACGCCGATGCAGACCTCCTTCGGCTGCAACATGCTGGCGCTGAACGGCGGCCGCCCCGAGCAGCTGACCCTGCGCAAGTTCCTGACCTCCTTCATCGATTTCCGCGAGGAAGTCGTCGCGCGCCGCACCGCCTACGAACTGCGCAAGGCCCGCGAACGCTCGCACATCCTCTGCGGCCTCGCCGTGGCGGTGTCGAATGTCGACGAGGTCGTGCACACCATCCGCCAGTCGGCCGATCCGGCCGAGGCGCGCGAGGCGCTGATGACCCGCCGCTGGCCCGCCCATGACATCGCGGGCTATATCGGCCTGATCGACGATCCGACCCACACGATGAACGAGGACGGGACCTACAACCTGTCCGAGACCCAGGCCCGCGCGATCCTCGACCTGCGGCTGCAGCGCCTGACCCAGATCGGCGTCAAGGAAGTCACCGACGAGCTCGAGGAACTGGCCGGCAAGATCCGCGACTACCTGGACATCCTGCGCTCGCGCGAACGGATCATGTCGATCATCTCCGACGAGCTGCGCACCGTGCGCGAGCTCTTCGCCGTGCCGCGCCGCACCGAGATCACCGAATGGTCGGGCGACATGGAGGACGAGGACCTCATCGAGAAGGAGGACATGGTCGTCACCATCACCCAGACCGGCTATGCCAAGCGCACGCCGCTGGCCGAGTACCGCAGCCAGAAGCGCGGCGGCAAAGGCCTGTCGGGGATGTCGATGAAGGACGAGGACGTGGTGACGACGCTCTTCGTCGCCAACACCCATACGCCCCTGCTGGTCTTCACCACCGACGGCATGGTCTACAAGATGAAGACCTGGCGCCTGCCCCAGGGCGGCCGCTCGGCCCGCGGCAAGCCGATCGTCAACATCCTGCCGATCAACCCGGGCGTCGGCGTCGCGGCGATCATGCCGGTCGACCGCGACGAGGACCAGTGGGACCAACTCAACATCGTCTTCGCCACCTCCGAGGGCGGCGTGCGCCGCAATGCGCTGAGCGACTTCACCAACGTGAAGCGCAACGGCAAGATCGCGATGGAGCTGCCCGAGGGCGTCAAGCTGGTGAATGCACGGATCTGCTCGGAAGAGGACGATGTCATGCTCTTCACCGATCTCGGCCGCGCGATCCGCTTCCCGGTGACCGAGGTGCGCGTCTTCAAGGGCCGCAAATCGACCGGCGTGCGCGGCATCAGGCTGCCCGCCGATGCCAGCGTCGTCGCCATGTCGGTGATCCGCCATTTCGACGCCAGCTCGGAAGAGCGCGCCGCCTATCTGAAGATGCGCCGCGCGGTCGAGGGCATGACCGAAGAGGCCGAGAACGAGGACGAGGAAGCCGTGGCCGATGTCGCGCTTCCGCAGGAACGCTATGCCGAGATGTCGGCGGCCGAGGACCTGATCCTGACGATCACCGCCCGCGGCTTCGGAAAGCTCAGCTCGTCGCATGACTACCCGGTGCGCGGCCGCGGCGGCCAGGGCGTCGCGGCGATGGACAAGGGCATGCGCGGCGGCCGCCTGGTCACCAGCTTCCCGGTGATGCTCGACGACCAGATCATGCTGGCCACCTCGAACGGCCAGTCGATCCGCTGCCCGGTCGGCGGCATCTCCTTCCGCTCGCGCGCGGCGGGCGGGGTGCGGGTGTTCAACACCGCCCAGGGCGAGGAAGTCGTCTCCGTCGCATGGATCGCCGATCAGGGCGACACCGAGACCGACGCCGAGGAATGATCCTGCACCGGCCCGCCGCAACCGCGGCGGGCCGCCTGCATCTCCGCCGCCCTCCGGCGGATAGGGCAAGCAGCGCTCCGCCCTCGCAGCCCCTCCAGATCGCGCTCGCGGCTTCCGCACGCATGAGACGCCCGCAGCACAGCCCGCTGCGCAAACCGGAGATCGCTGCGCCATGGCCAAGTGACCTTGCCCAAGGCATGCGGACCGGAACGACAATCACCGCGCTGCCATGGCAAACACGGCTTGCCGAGCGTCCGGTGACGGAGAGGCCGCGCTGCCGGTTGCAAAATCTGGGGCTGCGATGAAACGGGGTGCAATCGGACCTTGGCGCTGCGGACCAGTTCCTTCTTAAAGGATACGGCGCAGCGCGCCATCGGCGCCCCGGCAGCCGCGCAGGACCAACGGATCATCCGCCCGTCGGCAAGGAGCGGCGTGCACTCGCGGCAGAACCTTGCGGACGCAAAGCTGCCGTCGCTGCGCGCCCCGGGCACAGAAGTTCGGGAACGGCAACGTTTGCACCGCGCCGAACGCGATGGCCAAGCGGCCAGAGATTGGCCCGCTGCCCGCCTGGCAACGGCCTGCAGTTTCCGCTCTCGCCGCCGCTCCGCAAGACCGCATGTCTTTTCCGACCGGGCGGCCGGCAGGTCCGGGGCAGGACAGCGGCGCGCCGACCGGAAGGCGGGGCAGGCCGGGACAGCCAGCCAAGCGGCACCGGACAGCCAGGCTGCCGACCGCCGGAAAGGGGCAGAGCGCCCAATCGTCCCGGCCGGAGCATCATTGCTGTCCGGATGGCAGAACAGTCCCGGCGCCGGCTTCCGGTTCCCCAGCGCCATGCGCATCGCATCGAAACGCGGGACTGCTCTTGAGCCGGGCCGAAGTTGTCCCCCTGCCCGGCAGGCGATTGCCTGCAACCGCCGGGAGGGGGGCCGCGTTCGCCATCGGTCTCCGGAGTTGCCATCGCTTGCGCCATCGGTCCGGGCAGCGATGGGCGACGCTGCGTCAATGGCGACTGCGCGCGGCGCCGCATCGCCGTGGCTGGCCTCGGAAACCTCCCGGATCATCGGCAGGAGAGTCTCGCTGGCTGCCTGGCAAGCCGCCTGTTCCGCGGCGGCGGCGCGCCGGGCGCAGCACCAGCTCGTGCGGAGGCCGCCATGGCCCTCGACCGCGCCGGCGGTCGCCCGGATTTCCGTGATCTTGGCGGCATTGCCGGGCTTGGGTCCGGGATCGGCACGGAAGCTGGACCGCGCGACGCCCATCCGCCCGCATCCCCGGCGGATCGGGAGCCGCGGGGTCGGCAATCCCGGATCAGGCCCGCTTTACTGCGGGCCTCCGGAGCGCCGGACCCGCCGGACATTCGATCCCGAGGGCCCGGCCATCAGCTCGGCCGCCGTGCTCGGGCATTGGCCTGGGACCGATGGCGAACTAGCCCTCGCTCCTCGCCGAGAGCGTCGGCCCCGCCTTTCCGATCCAGTTGCGCGACAGGTCAGGGCAGTGGCCGCGCTCATGGAGCGTCTCGCTGCCCTGATCCCCGGCGATGAGCCGTCGCTTGGAAGCGTTGCTGTGGCTGCGTTGGCGTTCGGGCATGGGCTGTCTTCCTCCGAAAGCCCCCGGGGGATCAATTCAACCGCTGCGCCGGGTTCGCCCGAGGGGGCGCACTCAAACTCCCATCGCAGTGCAAGCCGCCGCTGGTTCCTCCGTCTCCCGGCGCTCAGGTTCGGTCCCCGCAAGCAGTTGGAAGCGCAGTCGGCGGCAATCGGTCGGCGGGGGCATTTCGGGGGCACCGCAAGTGCTGCGATGTTGACCTGCCGGGCGTTGCGGGATTGGCTGCCGATCTTGCCGGTTGCCCGCAGGGGCCAAGCCGACCGGCCGGCGGATGTCGCGTCCGGGCATGTCTCCCATCCGCTGGAGCTGCCGCCGCAGCCGGCCCGGGACCGGCGCCGGGGTGGGGTCAAGTCCGGGCGAGGCCGCTTCCTGCAGCGGCGCGAGGGCCAAGTTCCGGGGCGGCGGCTTCCAGCCCCGCCCGGTGCGAGGCGGCGCCGTCGCCGTCTTCGTCGTGCCGATCGCGCTGCTTGAGGCCGGAACGCGCAGCGGCGCGATCTCGAACCTGACCATGCCGCGCCCCTCGGCCGTGCTTGAGATACTGCGGAACCTCGCCGTGCCGGGGCTTCTGTGGCCGCATCTCGCTCCGTCGTTCATGCCGTTGGTCCCGGCGCCCTTCCCGATCCCCAAGATTGCCCTGATGCCGCCCTTCGTGATCTGGGTAGGCACCGGCGAAAGCTCGAAACATGCGCTGATCGCCTTCGGCACCTTTCCCCCCGCTGTGCTCGCCACCTTCGGCGCCGTGGGCAGCGTCGACCGGACCCGGATCCGCATTGGCCAGAGCTTCGGCCTGTCCTGCTGGTCCATCGTGCGCAAGATTGTCCTTCCGCGCATCTTGTCGGGCCTGCGGGTGCCGGTCGCCATCGCGGTCATCCTGCTTGTCGCCGCCGGACTGCGGGGCGCGGAACACGGGATCGGGGCCCGTATCCTCGAGTCAGGCGCGCTATGCGACCTTGAACGGCCGTTTGCCCGGGTGAGGGTCCTGTCGGTGCCGGGCCTGATTCTGGGCTGGGCCATCGGCCTGATCGAGCAGCGCTTCCTCGGCTGGAAGTCCTGGCCGTGCTGGCCCTGCAGGAGACGCAGGCCGTGCCGGGGGGGCCGGAGCTGCGCGAGATCGCGCCGCCGCCCGCGCCGGGACCGGGCGAGGTGCTGACCGACATCGAGGCCACCAGCGTCCGCGGGACCGACATCCACATCGCGCTCAGCCTTCGGCGGCCAGCGCCTCGGCCAGCCGCTCCGCCAGCGCCAGCGGCGGGCTGCTGGCCAGAAGCCCGATGCAAAGCTCCAGCAGCCGGTCCTGGACGAACTCAGGAAGCAAGTCCCGCACCGCATCGGCATCGCTCCGCGCCACGGCCTGCGGAAGAGCCGGAAACCCGGCGCGGGCCTTGGTGCCGAGCATCGGAAGGAGCAGCATCCGCCCACCCGAGCAGACCGATGCGACCGGCCAGCTGCCGACCTCGACGAAGCGGCGCAGGACCAGCGGCGGCACATGATCCGCCCGCCGGACCAGCGCCTCGAAGCGGCTGTCGAACCCGAAGAAATCCGGGCGCACGCAGTCCAGAGCCTCGGCATCCCAGTCCCGCGACCGGCTCAGCCGCAGGCTGGCACGGGGCAGCTGCCACTCCGGCAGCAGCGGCATGGCATTGTCCAGATTGAAGGTCAGCCGCACCGCAGCCGGCCCCGGATTGCGGACGGTCAGGTTCCATTCGCCAGCCTCCGCGCGGTTGCGGCCGTACAGCGCGACCGGCACGGTCGGCGCGAAGCCGATGACATGGGACAGCCGTTGTACAGGGCCGCCGCTGAGCGGATCGGGACAGACCACCGCCGCCCGCCCGCCATTGCCGGCCCGGATCTCGCCGCAGCTCTCGTCCTCCGGCTGGCCGGTCGCGATCTCGAGCCGCTCGCCGGACTGTGCCTGCAGCGACAGGGCGAGCGGACCGCAGGCCCCTTGGGCCGAGGCTTGCCGCAGATCAAGGAACACCGGCGCGCCGCGGCGCGGCGGCAAGATCAGATCCATCCGTGCCGCCCGGCCCGGCTGCAGCAGGACGCTGCAATCGGCATATTCCTGCACGAAGCCCAGCTCGCCGATCATCAGGGCACTGCGGCCGGTCGCCCGCGAAAACCGCCGCAATTCCGCCGAGACGGCATGTTCGAGCCGCCGGATGCCGGAGCGGTCGAGCCCCAGCCCGGCCAAATCGAGCCGCAGCAGGACAGGACGTTCGCAACGCGGCCGCGACATCGCCTCCATGATGCCCTGGAGACCGAGCAGAACGAGCGCTCCCGCCATTTCGCCGCCAATGCCCGGCGGCAGCTCCCAGTCGAGCCGCCAATGCGGCGAAGCTCCGCGCGTCGGCAGCGGACAGGACACCCGCCCGGCACCGATCCAGGCCCGCTTGCCGCCGGGAGCGGCGAGCGGGATCCGCAGGCTGGGCCAGCACATCGGCCTCCGCCACGTTGCGGCCATTCGCGGTCACGGTGACCGAGCTCGAGCCCAGCACGTCGCCATCCATCTGCGCGCGCACGCCGCCCGCGACCGTGGCCTCGGCCAGCATGATCGAGGCGCCGCCCAGGATGCCGCCCGAGCCGCCCTCGGAGCGGGCCTCGGCGGTGTTCTTCTTGGCGCCGATATGCTTGGCCTCGACCAGCAGGGCAGCCGAAGTGATCTCGACATCCGATCCGATCACCGCCTCGACATCCGCGCCCTCGGCGATTTCCGCCACTGCGTTCACGCCGTTGGCGCCGATCCCGAAGATCGACACATCGGCGGCCAGCGCCTTGGCATAGGCATAGTTTTCGGCCTGGCCGCGCACGGTGACGGCGCCCGCGGACACCACCACGTCGCCATCCATCGCCGCGCTGGTCCGGCCGCTGACCGTGGCCGAGGGCAGCGACGCCCCGACCGAGATCGCGAAGGCGCTGACCGAGATGCCCAGCGTGTCGGAGACCGCGTTGCGGTCGGCCGTCGCCTGGACCAGCAGCGCGCCGCCGCCGGTCACCGTCACCGAGGTCTGGCCGCCGAGCGGCGTTTCGCCCTCGCGGGCGCCGATGAAGGCTTCGGTATCGCTCGACACAACCGACACGGCATCGGCGAAATTGATCGCCGCCCCGGCCCCGAAGGCGCCGGTAATCGTCTTGGCGGTCGCGGTCTCGGTGCTGTCGGCGGTGACGTCGATCTTCGATGCCTGGACCGTCGTGCTCTCGCCGACATAGGCCAGCGTCGCGCCGCTGATCGTGGCGTTTGTGACCGTCGCGGCCACCGAAATGCCGCCCGAAACGCCCAGCGTCACCGGATCGGCCGTGGCGGTGAAATCCGAATTCGCGGCAATGGCCAGCGGCCCGCCGGTCAGGATCACTTCGGTCGTCCCGGCAGGCACGGTGCCCGCCGCGGCGCCGACGAAGGCCTCGGTCACCCGGTCGACGGTCGCGCCGACCAGCGAGCCCGAGCCCGCCCCGCCGAGCGAGATCGACACGGTGACCACGTCCGGATCGGCGAAGGCCACGGAATCCGCCGTGACGTCCATCGAGGCCGCCGTGACCGACATGTCGCCATCGGCATAGGCGCGGGTCGCACCGCCGATCGAGGCGCTGGCATCGACCACCGAAATCGCCACCCCGGTCGAGGCGGCCACACCGATGCCGGTCGATTGCGCATGGTGGTCGCTGTCGGCATCGATCTGCACGGTGTTGCCCGACGCCGTCAGGTCGGTGCCGCTGGCATAGGCGGTCACCACGCTGTCGACATCGTTCACCGCCCGCACCCCGGCGCCGGCCGCCCCGGCCAGCGCGACCGTCACCGAGACGGCGGTGCTGATCACCTCGTAGGTCTGGCTGGCATCCGCATCGATCAGGATGTCGCCCGAACCGTTGGCAGTGATGCTGCCGCCCGAGGCGCCGGCGGTCACTTCGTTCTGGATGTCGTTCTCGCCGATCGCGACGCCGACCGAGACGCCCACCACGCCGACCGACAGCGCCACCGCCACCACGGTCGCATCGATCGTGGCATCGTCATCGGCGCGGATCGTCACGTTGCCGGCCGCCGTCAGGACCGAGCCGCCGGTGACCAGGCCCTCGATCACGGAGGTCGAGGTGTTCTTGGCACTGGCGCCCGCGCCCGAGGCCGAAACGCCGATCGAGATCGAAGCCGAGAGCGCGATGGCCGCCACGGTCACGTCGACATCGCTTTGCGAAGAGGCATCGACCGTGATCGTGCTGCCTTCGGAGGTCACCGCCGAAGTGTAGATCTCGGCGCGGGTCCTCGAGGTGACGATGTTGTCGGCCACGGCGGCCGAGACCGCCACCGAGCCGCCGACATAGGAGCCGCTGATCGCGAGGCTCGCCGCCCCGGCATCGGCATTGACCGTCACGTCCTCGATCGCCCGGACCAGGATGGCGCCGCCCGCCTCGACGGAATGCGCGCCCGAGGCATTGTTGATCACCGCCTCGGTCAGGCCCGAGACAGTGTTCGACACGACCGCGGCGGAGACGCCCGCGGCGAAGCTGAAGGCGCCGGAGGCCGCAACCGAGACGGAGGCCGCGACGCCGAGCACGTCGACATCGGCCTCGGATTCCGCAAGCACGGACAGTGCGCCGCCGATATCGACGCTGGAGCCGGCGATGCCCGCGCGCACCGTGCTGCCATAGTCGTTGTCGGCCACCGAGACGGCGAGCGCCACCGAAACGGCCACCGAGCCCGAGGCGCCGACCGCGACGCTGGCGGCGATCGTGTCGGTGTCGATCATCAACGTGTCATAGGCGTCGAGCGTCAGCGCGCCCGGCGCGTTGAAGCTCGATCCGCCGATGATCAGCGCCTCGACCAGCCCGTCGCTCGTCACGTCGGCGGTCGAGACCCCGAAGGCGACCGCCGGCGCGACCGTGCCGCTGGCAGCGACCGCGATCGCCGCGCCCAGCCGCAGCACGCCCGCCGGCTCTTCCGGTGCCGCGCTCCGGCGCAGCGCATGGCCGCCCGCCACCAGCGTCCGCATGTCCGCCACCAGGTCGAGACAGGCCGGAGTCGGCGTCGCCGCATTGGCATGCCGGACCAGAAGCGTCACCCCCAGATCCCGCTCCAGAACCTGGATGCGCTGGCTGATTGCCGCGGGGGTCCGCCCCTGCGCGCGGGCGGCCGCCACGATCGAACCCTCGTCGATCACTGCCAGCAAGCTTTCGAGAAACCGCAGGTCCATCGGTTTTTCTTTTCCTGAGAGAAAAAATAACGCGTTTTTCCTTTTTCTAGACTTCCGCTAGCAGGCCTGCAACGCAAACAGGAGACCGCGATGAAATCCCTCTTCCACCTCGCCATCCATGTCACCGACCTGGACGAGACCCGCCGCTTCTACGGCGAGGTTCTGGGCTGCGAGGAAGGCCGCTCGACCGAGACCTGGGTCGATTTCGACTTCTTCGGGCACCAGCTGAGCTTCCATCTGGGCGAGCCCTTCCCGGTCACCCGCACCGGCAAGGTCGGCGAGCACATGGTGATGATGCCGCATATGGGCGCGGTGCTGGCGCTGCCCGACTGGCTGGCGCTTGCCGCGCGGCTGGAGGAGAAAGGCGTCGCCTTCGACATTCCGCCGGTGGTGCGCTTCGAGGGCGAGCCCGGCGAGCAGCGCACGATGTTCTTCTTCGATCCCTCCGGCAATCCGATCGAGATCAAGGGTTTCGCTGATTTCGAAGGCCTCTTCGCCCGCTAGGCGCGAAGGCCGGGGCTGGGCGCGCGGCCCCGGCACACCATGCTCGCGGCGCCCGGCAGGCGCGCGAAACGACGATCCATCTCCGGCCCGGCACCGCGGCCGTCGAGGTGCAGAGCTTCGGTTCCGTTCCTGTCCGGGCCATGCGCCTGCCTCCCGTGCCGTGCCGGGGCGCAGTGTAGCGCGGAACCGGCCTGCGGGGAATGCGGCGCTCAGCCGTCCTTGGCGCCGTCGCCGGCATGGAGCTGCCACAGGTCGGGGCGCCGGGCCCGGGTCAGCTCCTCGGATTGCTGCCGCCGCCACTCGGCGATCTTCGCATGGTTGCCCGACAGCAGCACCTCGGGGATCTCCCGGCCTGCCCATTCCGCCGGGCGGGTGTATTGCGGATGCTCGAGGAGCCCGTTCGAGTGGCTCTCCTCCTCGGTGGAGGCGGCATTGCCCAGAACGCCGGGCAGCAGCCGCACCGTGGCATCGAGCATCGCCTGGGCGGCGATCTCGCCGCCGGTCAGCACGAAATCGCCAAGGCTGACCTCTTCGATGTCATAGGCATCCAGCACCCGCTGGTCGACGCCTTCGAAGCGGCCGCAGAGCATGGTGATGCCGCGTGCCTGCGACCAGCGCCGCGCCATCGCCTGGTTGAAGCGCCGCCCGCGCGGCGAGAGATAGACCAGCGGCCAGTCGCTGCGGTCGTCGGGGGTTCCGGCCATCCCCACCTCGAGCGCGCGGCTCACCACGTCGGCGCGCAGCACCATGCCCGCGGCCAGCTTGCGCAGCTCGTCCACGGCGTCGGCGAAATCCGGATCCGCGGGCGGCGCCAGCACCTCCTGCACCGGTTCCGCCACCGGCCGCAGACGCCAGCCCTCACGGCGCAGCAGGTAGCCTGCCGCCCCGGCCAGCGCCACGGCGAGCACGAAGGTGGCAATCGTGGAAATCACCGCATGCAGCCCCAGCACCGCCAGGAACCCGGCGCCGATGACCCCGGCGCGCTTCGTCAGAACCATGCCCAGCCTCCTGCTCCGGTCCGTTCGGCTGGCCCAACCTACTGATCCCGGAGCAGGTTTTCCAGAGACGGAATCGTGAACATTGCCCGGACACGAAAAGGCCCCGCGGAAACCGCGGGGCAAGTTGCCTGCCACCTGAGCAAGGGAGATCCGCGTGCGGATCAGTTGACCGCGGCGGGCGCCTCCTGGCGGCTGGCGCCCGGCACCGCGCCGTCAAGCCCGCCTGCACTGCCCGCAGCGGAGGATTGCTGCACCGAACCGTCGCCCTGGCGCGGGATCGCGTCGATGTTCCAGCCCTGGACCATCACGCCCTCCTCGAGCGCCGCCAGCGAGGCCTGGGCCGAATCGGTGTCGCCCGAGCCGATCGCCTTCTGCGCGTCGGCCAGATGCGCCGAGGTCTGCTCCAGGGGCACCAGCGCCGCGATCACCTGCATGTCGAGCTCGGCCATGCGCAGGGTGTCGAGCGCCTTGTCGGGCTCCTGCGCCTGAAGCTGCGCCCCGGCCTCGCTGAGCACCTGCTGGTTGCTCTCGTCCGGCACGAAGGTCTCGCCATAGCCGATCTGGACATCGACCGGCAGGAAGACCGGCTCGTCCGAGCCGCCGGACGTGTCCGCCACCAGCAATTGCGCCAGCTCGCCCTTCGCCTCGCCCAGCGTCGAGGATGCCTCGTCGAGCAGCTCGGCCGCCGCGTCGTTCCGGCCCTCGCTCAGCTCGGCGCGCGCCTGATGGACCGCCCGGAGCGCATGCAGCCCGTCCTCGGATGCCTTGAGATATCCGTCCTGGGTGGCGTAATCCGCCTCGGGCTTGGCCGCTTCGGACTGTTCGGCCACCTTCGCGTTCTCCGCCGCAACGGCCACGGTCGCCATCGGCGAGGCGAGGATCGCGGCAGAGGCCATCAGAACCGCGAGTTTCCGGCCGAATTTCGAACGCTGTGCCATCTTGTCCTCCATGGGTTTTTCCTGGTCACGGAAGACATTTGGGCGGCCGGTCTTACGCCGTCCTGCGCCGAAGCTTACAGATGCGTAAGCCGGGCGGGAAAGGCGATGTCCACCCGCAGCCCCGGCCCGGCATCGCCGAGCCGCAGCTCGGCGCCATGCCGTTCGGCCACCGCGCGCACGAAGGTCAGGCCGAGCCCGGTGCCCTCGCCCGCATCGGCGAGACGGCCAGCGCGGTGGCGAGGCTGACCAGCAGCGGCAGCGCCGGGCGCATCGCCTCTGCATCGACCGGCAGGAACGGGACCGTCAGGAAGCCGAGGAGCAGCAGCACCGAGGCATGGCGGCCCGCTGCCGCGACCGGGCTCATCGCGCGGCCTGGATCGTGTCGGGCAGCCAGGTCGCAAGCCCCGGCACCGCGACCAGGATGGCGACCATCAGCACCATGATCAGGAACATCGGCGCCGCGGTCTTTGCGATATAGGTCATGTCATGGCGCGTCATCCCCTGCAGCACGAAGAGGTTGAAGCCGACCGGCGGGGTGATCTGCGCCATTTCCACGACCACGACGATGAAGATGCCGAACCACATCAGGTCGATCCCGGCGGCGCGGATCATCGGTTCGATGATCGCCATGGTCAGCACCACCGCCGAGATGCCGTCGAGGAACATCCCGATGATGATGTAGAACACGGTCAGCGCGGCGATCAGCGCGATCGGCGACAGCTCCATCCCGGCGATCAGCGCGGCGAGGTTGCGCGGCAGGCCGGTGAAGCCCATGGCGAGCGTCAGGAAGGAGGCGCCCATCAGGATCAGCGCGATCATCGCCGAGGTGCGGGTGGCGCCCATGAGGCTCTCGCGGAAGGCCTCCCAGCTGAGCGAGCCCTGAAGCGCGGCAAGGATCAGCGCGCCGATCACGCCGAAGGCGGCCGCCTCGGTGGCGGTGGCGATGCCCGCATACATCGAGCCGATCACGACGAGGATCAGCACCACGACCGGGATCAGCAGGGTGGAGGCGCGCAGCTTTTCCTTCAGCGGAAGGCGCGGCTCGGGCGCGGGGGCCTGGTCCTTCCGGATGACCGACCAGAGGGCGATATAGGCCATGAACATCGCCGCCAGCACCAGCCCCGGCAGGACGCCCGCCATGAAGAGCCCGGTGATCGATTCCTTCACCGTCACGCCATAGACGATCAGCGTCAGCGACGGCGGGATCATCAGCCCCAGCGTCGCGGCGCCCGCGAGCGTGCCGACGATCATGAATTCCGGATAGCCGCGCTTGCGGAGCTCCGGGATCGACATCTTGCCGACCGTGGTCAGCGTCGCGGCGGAGGAGCCCGAGACGGCTGCGAAGACGGTGCAGCCGACCACGTTGGAATGCAGCAGCCCGCCCGGGAAGCGCGCCAGCCAAGGGGCGAGCCCCTTGAACATGTCCTCGGAAAGCCGCGTGCGGAACAGGATCTCGCCCATCCAGATGAACAAGGGCAGCGAGGTCAGCGTCCAGCTCGAGGCCGAGGTCCAGACCGTGATCGACATCGAGCTGCCGGGGTTGCGCGGGGTGAAGCCGATCATGCCCATATAGGCCACGCCCATCAGCGCCAGCCCGACCCAGAGGCCGCTGCCCAGAAGGAAGAACATCACGAAGAGGAACACGCCGATCTTGAGCCCCGTCGCGTCGCGGTCGAAGCCGGTCATCAGGTGGATCGCGGCATAGAGCACCAGAAGGCAGCCGAGCCCCAGCGCGATCCGCGCCTTCACCGAGGAGAGCGCGTCCTGCAGGACCGGCTTTCTCGGCATGTCGACGCCGTAGCCTTCGGTGAAGAGCAGCGAGAAGAGCGCGTCGATCACGGCCACCGCGAGGAGCGTCGCGCCGCCGGCCATGACGAGCTGCGGGATCCACAGCGGCGTGCCGTCCTGGCCCTGGGAGATGTCGTTGATCCTGTGGCTGAGCATCGGCGTCTGGATCGCGTGCCAGGCGAAGAACAGCGCGACCGCGGCGGCGACGGCATAGCACCAGATCTCGACGCCGCGGCGCCAGCGGCCCGCGCGGTCGACCAGCATGCCGACGCGGATATGCTCGTTCTTGCGGAAGGTGTCGGCCAGCGCCAGGAAGGAGGCTGCGGCCATCGCGTAGCCCGCGTAATTGGCGCCCCCGGGCAGCAGGATGCCCAACCAGCGCGACACCATCTGCGCGACGACGAGGCCGAGAATGGCCAGCAGGGCCAGGGCGGCCGCATATCCGGAAAGGGCATAGAGCCGGTCGAGGAAGCGGCGCATCGGGACACCTTCGCTTGGGGCCCGGCGCCTGCCGGGCGGTTCCTGTCTGTATGGGGACGCAGTTGCGTCCGTGGCCCGGAAACGGGCGCGGGGCGCTCCGGACCAGCCGGAGCGCCCCCTGTCTTCGGATCGTCCGGGGCTTACTGGGCCTTGTAGGCGTCGATGATCGCCTTGCCGTCCTCGCCGGTGGTCTCCTGCCATTCGGTGGTCATGGTCTCGCCGATCTCGCCCAGCTTGGCCATCACCGGCTCGGCGGGCGGGTTCACGTCCATGCCGTTCTCGGCGAGCGTCGCGACGAAGCCGCCGGCCAGCTCCGCCGCCTTTTCGGCGCCGCGGGCCTGGGCCTTGGCCGCCTCGTCAATGACGCAGGCCTTTGCCGTGTCGGACAGCGCGTCCATCGCATCGGCATTGGCGAAGACCGTGTTGCGCGGCAGCCAGGCCTTCACGTCATAGAAATTGGTCATGTCTTCCCAGACGCTCTCGTCGACGCCGGTCGAGCCCGAGGAGATCATCGACGACACCAGCCCGGTGGCCAGCGCCTGCTTCAGATCCGCGGCCTCGATCTGGGTCGGCACCATGCCGGCCAGCTCGGCGACACGGGCGGTGATCGCATTGTAGGCGCGGAACTTCACGCCTTCCATGTCCGCGGGGCTGGAGACCGGCTTCGAGAAGTAGAGCCCCTGGGCCGGCCAGGGCACGGAATAGAGCAGGGTCAGGTTCTGCTCGCCCAGCACCTTGGCCAGGGTCGGCTCGGCCGCGGCGCGCAGCTTCTCGGAGGCTTCGAAGGAGGTCGCCAGGAAGGGGATCGAGTCATAGGCGAAGATCGCGTTCTCGTTGGCATGCGCCGACAGCAGCCGCTCGCCGATCTGGGCCTCGCCGAGCTGCACGGCGCGCTTGATCTCGTCGCCCTTGAACAGCGAGCCGCCGGCATGGATCACGATCTCCAGCTCGCCGCCGCTGCATTCCTTCACCGCATCGGCGAAGGCCTGTGCGTTCTCGGTATGGTAGTTCGAGGCGGGATAGGCGACCGGCATGTCCCAGGTCTCGGCCGAGGCCGCCCCGGCCAGGGCCGTCGAAAGCGCGAGGATCGCTGCTGCGGTGAGTTTCATGGTTTCCCTCTCTGTCGCATCTCGTTGTGCCATTCTCCGCGCGGTCCGGCCGCGGGGCCGGGACGGCGGCGTGGTCCCGGGACGTTGGCAGAACTCGCGGAGTTTGGAAACGCCGCAAAAGCTGGGTTCGACATGACGGGAACTCATGGCGGACCGGCTTGGCGGCATCATGGCGGGCCGGGAGCGGGAAGAATCGCGCAAAGCTGCGGCAGCGCGGATGCAAAAGGCAGCGCCCCCGCCGCGGAAGGCGGCGGGGGCGCTGGAAATCGGGGCGCGGGGCCCGGTTCGCGCGTCAGGCGCGGCGCAGGAAGCGGGCGCCTGCGATCAGGATGCAGGCGCCGATCACGCCGACGATCAGGTTGGCGATGATGCCGTAGGCCTGCCAGCCGACCACCATGCCGAGCACGGCGTTCAGGATGACGGCGCCGAGGATGCCGAGGATGACGTTGGTCAGCAGCCCGTGGGATGCGTCCATGATCTGTTCGGCGATCCAGCCTGCGATGGCGCCGATGATGATAGCGAGAAGCCAGCCGAGTCCGGCCATGGGGATGTCCTCCGATTGTCAGTGAGCTGCGAGGCAGGTTGCGCATGGTTAACGCAAACCCCGTCCCGGCGTTCCCTGCGAAAGACTGCTTCGGCGGAATTCCCCGTCAGCTGCAGATGATCCGGCCGACGGTTTCGCCGTCGGTGCTGGTCACGGTCAGCCGGTGGGGGTTGTAGTCCTTGGTCACCGACTGGTCGGGGCCGAGATAGCGTTTCGGCCCGCCATAGGGCAGCTCCAGCGCCGGGGCGAGCGGGCCGCCGACCAGGTGTTGCCAGGCTTCCGCGCCGCAATCGGCGGCGCCGATTGCCGCAGCCGAGGCGGATCCCGAGGCGCTGCCGTCGGAATAGGCGGAGCCGGCCGGATCGCAGGCAGCGAGGGAAAGGCAGGCGATGAGGGCGGGAACGAGGCTCTGGCGCATGTTGGGGACTCCGGATCGACGCAGCGAAATTGCGGCAGCCCCGGCGGAATCGCAAGGACGTGGCGCGCTGTGCGGTGCGGGCTGTGGCATTTGCGACAGGGCAGCGGCTGCGGGCGGGTGTTCAGCGCCGGGCCGGCGCGCTAGACAGGGGCGTCCCTCAACTGGAAGAGCCCGATGCCAGACGACCGTTCCAAGCTACTCGCCGTCCTGATCGACGCCGACAACGTGCCCGCCAGCTATGCCGAGGCGATATTCGAGGAGATCACCTCGCTCGGCGAGGCCTCGGTGCGGCGCATCTACGGCGATTTTGCGCGGGAGGGGCTGAAGACCTGGGCCAAGAAGCTGGCGAAGCTCGCCATCGTGCCGATCCATTCGCCCTCGAATACCAAGGGCAAGAACTCCTCGGACATCAGCCTGGTGATCGACGCGATGGACATCCTGCACCAGGGCCGGTTCGACGGCTTCGTGCTGGTCTCGTCGGACAGCGATTTCACCCGGCTCGCGAGCCGGATCCGCGAACACGGACTCGATGTCTACGGGATGGGCGAGCAGAAGACGCCCGAAGCCTTCCGCATGGCCTGCAAGCGCTTCATCTATGTCGAGAACCTGGGCGATGACGGGGCCTCCGAGGAGCTGGCGGCCGAGCGCGGAGAGCCCGCCCCCGCGCCGAAGCGCAAGCTGGCGCCGAATGACGCGCGCTCGCTGGTGCTGCGCGCGATGGAGGCGATCGACCAGGATGACGAGTGGTATTCGCTGGGCCAGATCGGCCAGCACATCACCGCGGCCAACCCGGATTTCGACCCGCGCACCTATGGCAAGAAGAAGCTGACCGAGCTGATCGCCGAGCTGCCGATCCTGGAATTGCGCCGCGGCGCGGGCAACCAGTGGGAAGCGCGCCGGCTTGATTGAGGCGCCGAGGGGTGAGGGTGCGGGAGAGGGAGACCCTCTCCCGCACCCTCACCTGCCGCTCCAGCTGGCCGGCAGGGAGTGAGGCCGGGCCTTCCCGACCGGGCGACACGCGCGGATTGCGCCAGCGGCATGCGGCGGGAGCTGGCAAGGCGCAGCCTCCCGGCCGAGCGCGCAGAGGCTTCTTTGCACAACTAGGGTCCGTGGGCTTGCCTTCGTGACGCCAATGCAATGGCTGGATCACGGACGGACCTGCTGGCCCAGTGCCCGGCAGACGGGGGATCGCCGCCGGCACCGCTGGCGAGCCCTGCGGGAATGGACGCGCCTCGGCCTCGGAGCGGGGGCCACCGGTGCGGCAGGGTGGGGGGATGCGCCGGATCAGGAAGCAGTCCGGGAGCCTTTTTTCCGGCGCCCGGATGACCGTCGCGACGCCGCCTCTGCAGCGGGTGATGTCCGCCAGGGAACGGCTTCGGACCGATGGCAGCAGGACGCCGCAACAGACCGGGAGGCGGGACAGCCCGGTTCGTCCAGACATCCGAGGCAAGATCCGGAGGAGGTTTTCACGATGCAGCTCCTATCTCGATCTTGCACCACGGGGATCGCCGTTCCGGTCTCGCCAGAGCGCCCGGCCGAGTTGGCTTGATGTCCGCAGGCGTCCGTCGCGCGCCAGGGGTCCGGCGATTCCGGTCTCGGGTGCCGTGCCTTGCGGCGGGGCGACAGGGATGATGTTGCACCGCTGCACCGCCATCCGCTGACTTGGAAGGCGGTTGCGGAGCTATTTGCCGAGAGGGGCGGCAGCCTCAGCGCTCTCCCCGCCCGCCGCCAGTCCGGGCAAGCAACTCCGCAGCATGCCTCGCGGCTTGCCCGGACTGGCGGCGGAACAAGACATGCCCTGCGGATCTGCTGGCTGAAGGGGAGCTTGATGGTCAGGCAGGCCTGGGTTGCAGTCGCGGAGGAGGATGCGGCCCGTCCGCCCCTCCAACCCTCTTCCGGAGGATGTGCCGTTCTTGCGGGCCGTGCCAAGCACCCCGTGCGTGTTTGGCAGCCCCCTGTTTGGCAGCCGCAATCTTCGGATCGGCGGCGGGGGCTTCGAGCGGACATGCGCTCGGCCTCTTGGCGCGGCCTCCGATGGCGCCACGGGCCGGAAGGCCGGGTCAGAGAGCCGCAGGCGCTCCGGCCCCGGGCCTGAATTCTCCTGGCTTGATCTTCCAACCCCGTGCCGCCAGCCCCCCGCGGATCGCCCGCCATGGCCAGGAGCGAGCACCCGGACCCCATGGTCCGGGAGAGCCTCCGGACGCGTGCCATCTTGTTGGCCGGTGCGGCGGCGGCGGCCAGCTTCGGCTGGCGCGCCGCAAGACCGGGGGGGGGTAGCGGTTGGGGTGCGCGCCGGTCCTGCCCGGCACGGGGCAGGGCGCCGCAGCGGTCGCCATGGCCCGCGCGCTTGACATCCCCCTGGAGCTCGCGACAGACCTGTGCGCAGATCCTGACCTGACCGGAGAATGAGCCGCGATGAGCTATCCCTATGACGACCAGAACATCTTCGCGAAGATCCTGCGCGGCGAGATCCCGAACAAGACGGTGATGGAGACCGAGCACACGCTGGCCTTCTCCGACATCGCGCCGCAGGCGCCGCATCACGTGCTGGTCATCCCGAAGGGCGCCTACGCGACCTATGACCATTTCGCGCTGGAGGCCTCGGAGGCCGAGATCGTCGATTTCACCCGCACCGTCGGCAAGATCGCGGCGGAGCTCGGCGTGCAGCCCGGCAAGGACGGCACCGGCTTTCGGCTGATCTCCAATGCCGGGCCGGACGCGATCCAGGAAGTGCCGCACATGCATGTGCATCTGGTGGCGGGCCGCCCGCTGGGGCGCATCCTGGCCGAATGACGCGCCCGGCGCTCACGCGGATGTGAGCGCCCTGCGGCTGCGGGTCCGGTGGCCTGCGGCTGCCTGCGCGCCATGATCGGAGCCGGAAGCGCCGCCGCGACGTCCGGCGGCGCGACAGGAGGTTTCCCGATGACGCGCCCATTTTCTTTCCGCCGCTTCCCCCTGATGGCCTGCACCGCCGCGCTGGCGCTCGGCGCCACGCTGGCCGATGCCTGCACGCGGCTGGTCTATCTCGGTGCCGGCGATACGGTGATCACGGCACGCTCGATGGACTGGAGCGACCAGATCCTGACCAATCTCTACATCCTGCCGCGCGGCATGGAGCGCTCGGGCGAGGCCGGGCCGAACTCGATCCGCTGGACCGCGAAATACGGCTCGGTCGTGGCGACGGGCTATGACGTGTCGACCACCGACGGGGTGAACGAGGCCGGGCTGGCGGCGAACCTGCTGTGGCTGGCGGAATCCGAGTATCCGGAATTCGGCGAGGACTCGAAGCCCGGCCTGACCATCGCCGCCTGGGCGCAGTATGCGCTCGACAATTTCGCCACCGTGGCCGAGGCGGTCGCGGCGCTGGAGCAGGAGCCCTTCACCATCGTCACCGACACGGTGCCGGGGCAGGACCGGCTGACGACGCTGCACCTGTCGCTGTCGGATGCGTCCGGCGACAGCGCGATCTTCGAGTATCTCGGCGGCAAGCTGGTCATCCATCACGGCCGCGAGTTCCAGGTGATGACCAATTCCCCGAGCTATGACCGGCAGCTGGCGCTCGACGCCTATTGGCAGGAGATCGGCGGCACGGCGATGCTGCCCGGCACCTCGCGGGCCGCGGACCGCTTCGCCCGGGCGTCCTTCTACGTCAACGCGATCCCGCAGGACACCGATCCCGACCGCGCGCTGGCCAGCGTCTTCGGCGTGATCCGCAACGTCTCGGTGCCGCTCGGCATTGCCACGCCCGAGCGGCCCGAGATCAGCTCCACCCGCTGGCGCACCGTGGTCGACCACAAGCGCGGGCTCTATTTCTTCGAGAGCGCCCGCACGCCGAACACCTTCTGGGTGCGGCTCGGCGATCTGGATTTCTCGGCGGAGACCGGCCAAGTGATGCGGCTCGAGCTCGGCCCGGAGCAGGACCGCACCTTCTCGGGCAACGCGGCCGGAGACTTCGTCCCGGCCGCGCCGTTTCCCTTCCAGGGACTCTAGCGGGCGCTCACGCCGCGCGGGCCTTGCGGCGGCGCGCGCGGGTGATGGCCAGCGCGCCGATCGCGGCAGGCAGGGCCAGCCCGGCCGCAGGCAGCGGAACCGGCGTCGCGGAAAGCTGGGTGAAGGTCACCTTGGAGGCGGGGCTGATGTGGTAATCGCCATCGTCGGACAGCCCGGCATAGATGCCGTCATGCGAGGTGGTCCAGAACATCAGGGAACAGCAGCCGGCGTCCGCGCCGGTTCCGTCCGGACCATGTGACCTGAAATCGGCTGCGGCAACTTGGCCGCCGCTGACGATCCACAGGTTTTCGATGCCGCCGGCGGTATAGGTTCCGAGGCCGTAGCCGCCTGAGTTCAACGTCACCTCGATCCGCGTCGCATCCACGACCGTGGTATGGGTGTGCTCGCGCAGGCCATAGATCGTGCCCTCGACCTGGTTGCCGGTCAGCGCGTCAAGGAAGCTGAAGCCGAAGGTATAGGTGGTCGCCTGGGCGGCGCCGCCGCACAGGGCAACGACCCCGGCAACCGCCAGGGGGAGTGTCATCTTCATCGAAATGTCCTTTGGATAGAGGTCTTTGCCTCCTGCGGAGGGTGCCGGAACTCTCCCCTGCCATGGCGCGCCAGGCAAGTTCAATTTCGGTTCAATTTAGCTCCGGGGGCCTCTGGGGCAGATCAGGGTCCGGCAAGGCCCACGCGGCTGCGGAACGCGCGCCGGCTGCACGGGGCGCCCAGCATGCGGAGTGCCGCTGCCAGCGCCAGGACAGCCCTTGGCAGCGGCACTTCCGCAAGCGGCGTGAAGGTTGCCTGGCAGCGCATGCTGAAAACGACGCTCCGCGGGGAGCCGGTCAGTGCGCCGGCGATCAGGGACGTGCTGAGGTTGAAGGTCGCGCCCCCCAAGGTGCAGCATGTCACGTCCGGCGATGTGTTGTCCTGGCCCCAGGACACGGCATTGGCGCGCGTCACGGCGCCGTCAGCGACTGTCCAGATGTTGAACCTGGGGTCGCCGGAGCTGCCGAAGTCATAGGTGCCGACGCCATGGCTGCCCGAGCTGTAGGTGATTTCCACGCCGACGGCGGGGCCGGCGGCATTGTCCTGGCGCCCGTGGACGACCCCCTCGACATGGATCAGCTCCTGCCGCGGATCCACTGTGGCGGGCGAGGCACTGTCCCGGAAGGAGGACTTGAAATCCAGCGTATCGGCTTCGGCCATGCCGCATGTCGCGGCCATGCGAGCGGGAAAACATCTCCGGGAATCGTGGCACGCAGAGCTCCTTTCCGGAAACCGGCTTCCGGAGGCAAGGAAGCGCCAATGCCACGATCGTGGAACAGTACCGCCGAAAGCCAAAGCCCTTCCGGTGCGGCACGGTGTTGCGCAAGGCCGGGGCTCAGGCCGCGGCAGGCTTGCGGGTGAGGGCGAGGAACACGTCCTCCAGATCGGCCTCTTCGGTGCGGACGTCGCGGATATGGATGCCCGCATTGCGCACCGCTTCGAGGATCGCGCCCGGGGCGGTGCGGCTGCGGCGGTAGTCGAAGGCGATGGCGCCGCCGGGGCGGGTGGTGACCTCGACGCCGTCGATGGCGGGCAGGGCCGCGGGCGCCTCTTCGGGCTCGATCACCAGCGTCTTGGCATCGAGGCGGCCCAGCAGGTTCGGCGTGGTGTCCTGCACGATCAGCTCGCCCTGGTTGATGATCGCGATCTCGCCGCACATGTCCTGGGCCTCTTCCAGGTAATGCGTGGTCAGGATGATGGTCATGCCCTGCTCGTTGAGGCGCCGCACGTTGCGCCACAGCATCTGGCGCAGTTCGATGTCGACGCCCGCGGTCGGCTCGTCGAGCACCAGCACATGCGGGGCATGGACCAGCGCCTTGCCCAGCAGCAGCCGCCGCCGCATGCCGCCGGAAAGCGTGCGCGAATAGGCGTCCGCCTTGTCGGTCAGGCCGATCAGCTCGAGGATCTCGTCGGTCCGGCGCTGGCTGCGCGGCACCCCGTAGAGCCCGGCCTGCACGTCGAGCGCGCCGCGGGCCGAGAAGAACGGGTCCATGTTCAGCTCCTGCGGCATGACCCCGATCGAGGCGCGCGACTGGCGCGGGTTCACGTCCTGGTCGAAGCCCCAGATCCGCACCGTCCCGGCAGTCTTGTTGACCAGCCCGGCGAGGATGTTGATCATCGTCGATTTTCCGGCGCCGTTGGGGCCGAGCAGGCCGAAGATGGACCCTTGCGGGATTTTCAGATCGACGCCTTTGAGGGCTTCCTTGGCCGGCTGTCCCTTCTGCGCAGCGTAGGTCTTGCGCAGTCCTTCGATCTCGATTGCGTTCTGTGACATCCTGGCCTCTAGTATAGCTGAAGGGACCGCTTGCCCGGCAGGGACCGTTCCCGTAACCCCGACCTAAGCGCATCGGCGCGCCCCGGCAAGCAGGAGGAGTGCACCCCATGGCCATCAGACCGCCCGAGTTCCAGATCACTTCGGCCCATCGCGTGGCCTGCGACGGCGGCGAGGGCGCATTGGGACATCCCCGCGTCTGGCTGACGCTCGACCCCGACCGCGGCTATGTCGAATGCCCCTATTGCGACAAGCTCTATGTCGAGGAAGACCGCGCCCAGGCGGTGCTTGCCAGCATGGGGATGAGCCAGGCGGGCTGAGCCGGGACGGGCAGGCGAAGCCTTGTCCCGCAGAAGGTCATCCTTCTGCAATCCTTGCCTCATGTGATTGCGCAGGGACTTCGGGACGTGGCAAGGCGGGGCGGGCTTCAGGCTCCGGCCGCGGCAAGGGGCTCTGGCCGGCCTGTCCGTGAGGCAGGGCAGACGGCCAGATCGTCGCACGGCCGGACAGCAATGGGGTCCAGGCGGCAGCGACGTCCGGCGGCTCGCGTCTGATCGATGGATCGAACGAGGTCCATGACTGGCTTGGCATCAACATGGATGCCGACGACAGGGGCGTCCGACAGGCCGCGACGGGAGACAGCGGAAAACATGCATGGCATGCGGGCTTCCTCAAGCATGCGCAGACGGTCCATGCGTCCGTGTCCGGCATGCCGGAGCCGCCCAAGCTGATCATCGGCCACTCGCTGGGGGCAGCGTCGGCGCAGATCGTGGGGGCGTCCCTGTGGGGCCGACGATCGGTTTCGCCTCGCCGCTGACGCAGCGGATCCGCGCGTTCAAGAAGGCGGAGCGGCCGAAGGGCAGGCATTGGGTCCTGAACATCCAGCGCGCCGATGACTTGGTCTGCGGCCTGCCGCCAAAAGGTCTGGGCTTTGCGCATGTCGGGAATGTGCTCGCCATGAGCCCGAAAGGTAAGACCGCATGTCTTTTCCGATCGGCGCGCTGCCGGGGGCGGACCGCGCGCCCTCCGGGATTCCGGCACGGCGGCGGCCGGGTCCGGCCATGTTGTGCCCGGGACCTTCGCAGCGCTTGGCCTCCGCCCGGCCGCGGTGTAGCCTCCGGGCCGGGACGCGACGGAGGAGACCGGGCCCTTGCTGAAACACCTGACCTTCAAGGCCTTCACCGAGATCACCAAGACGGCGACGATCACGGTGGACCAGCATGGCGGCCGCGCGAAATGCCTGCAGCGCCTGGTCCGGCTCGACATGCCGGTGCTCACGACCGTCGCGCTCAGCTTCGAGACCGTCCGCCATATCGCGCAGGGCAAGATGACCGATGTCGAGGCGATCCTCGATTTCTTCGGCGAGACGCCGCTGGTCTCGGTGCGCCCCTCCGCCGAGGGCGCCGACTGGGGCGGGCCGGGCGCGATCCTCAATATCGGCATGAACGAGCGCCGCCATGCCGTGATGGTGCAGCGCCGCGGCGAGGATGCCGCCAATGCCATCTACCTGCGCTTCATCCATACCTATGCCGTGCAGGTCGCCCATCTCGATGCCGATCTCTTCCCGCCGGTGCAGCGCCCGGCGCGCTCCGACGTGGCCGAGGCGCTGCGGATCTACGAGATGGAGACCGACGAGCCCTTCCCGGAGGAGCCGGCCGAACAGCTCGCAGGCGTGCTGCGCTCGATGGCGCGGGCCTGGGAAGGCACCTCGGCGCGGTTGCTGCGCAAGGCGCGCGGCGCACCGGAGAATGCCGGGCTCGGCCTCGTTGTCCAGCGCATGGCGCTCGGCGTCGGCAAGGACGAGAGCGGCTCGGGGGTGATGCAGTTCATCAATTCCACCACCGGCAAGGCGCAGATCACCGGCCGCTACATGAGCCAGAGCCAGGGCCGCGATGCACTGGCGCTGAAACATGCCGCGATCTACCTGACACGCGACCCGCGCGGTCCGTCGCTGGAGGAACTCGCCCCCGAAATCTTCGACCAGCTGGTCGGCCTCGGCGAATTGGCCCGCGCCAAGCTGCGCGAGGAGATGCAGATCGAGTTCGTCATCCAGGAAAGCACGCTCTGCGTGATCGATGCCGTCCGGGTCCGCCGCACCGCCCGCGCCAATGTCGAAATCGTCGTCGGGCTGGCGCAGGACCGGATCATCACCCGCGACGAGGCGCTCCTGCGCGTGCCGCCGCGCTCGCTCAACGAGCTGATGCATTGGCAGGTCAATCCCGAGGCCGAGCGCCGCGTGCTGGCCGGGGGCATCGCCGCCAGCCCCGGCGCGGCGGTGGGCAAGCTGGTCTTTTCCTCGACCCGGGCCCAGGCGCTGGCCGCCCAGGGCGAGCGCCACCGGCAGCCCGGAGCGGCATCAGGCGATCGCGCGGCCGAAGCACGGGCGGGGCATGGTCCCGGCGCATTCCCCGCAGTTCCCCCGTCCCGGGACCGGCAGCGCGGCCGGCGGACGGGCTGCCCCAGATGTCCCGTCTCCGCCAAGGGCGGAGTTGAGGGCAATTCGGGGCCGGCCCCAGACGCAGTGGCCATGGAACAGCACACGCCCGAGGAAGCCTCTGCAATGGCCGAAATCCGGCTCGGACGGAGGCTGCAGCCGATCCGGGCGTCCGGGATGCCGTTTCTGCTCCGGGTGTCTCGGCCGGATTGCCAGGTCGGCACCGGCGCAGCCGCGCCCAAGGCCGGGCGCTGGCGGCCGGACGCGGCGACAGCGTCAGGGGCCGGAAAGCCAAAACCGGGCTGTGCATCGACGGCACACGGACTTCCGGAGAAATCGGCGCGGCCCTAGCTCCCTCATCGCCGCAAGAACCGGCCCGCCTGGGGCAAACGCCCCCGCACACGGCAGCCGAGGGGCACATCAAGGAAGCGGGACACCCCCACCGCCTTGCAGACAACCCAGCACTGCTTCGCTGCGGACGGTTTCCCGCCGATGCACGGGCCGGAATGCGTCCCCCCGCAGAGATTAAGCGAGACGAGCGCCTGCCGAAGCAGCGCCCAAAACGGTTCCGGCCTGCGACAGGCGGTCGGGCGGCAAGTGTCGGCTGGGGACGCGCCGTTCCAGGAACCTCCGGTCTGCAACTTCCACGGGCTTGCCCTCATCGGCAGGGACAAAAGACGCAGTCCCGGACATCAGCGGGTACAACTGCCGATCCAGAGGCAACGGGCAAGACGCCCGTCTCGGCGGCCGCACGCTTGACCGTTTGCCCGGCGGGCATGCCGATCGCAGGCAAAGAACGCTCTTTGCGCAGCACGGGATGCACTCCACAGCGGCGGCGCGCGGGCGCAGACATCCCCAAGAATGCGGCGCGGCGGGCGAGCAGCCGGAGGTGTTGCAGCTCAAGCAGGACTGGTCGGCATCGGGGCACCGCAGGGAAAGGCCCCCGGACGCAGGTCGACACCCTGGCCGCCCCGAACGGTGCAATGCGTTCGCACGGCCAGCCTTGAAACGAGGGACCAAGTCTGGCCATCCGTCTGCAAGCCCGGCGCCTCGTTTCCTGGCGGAAGCTGCAGCGAAGGCGCTGCTTGACGGACGCTATCCGCCGGCGCCGGAGGATCACGCGACATTGCTCCGCCCCGATGCCGTCAAAGGACGCCCGCGGCTCTTCTTCGGCGTGACCGAAAACCGCTGCCCTGTTACCGGTGCCTGTCATCGGATGTTGTCCGCCGATTTCCGCTCCGGAAGTGCCCGGCGGTTCAGTCGCCCGCGCGCTGGCGGAGCGCATTCGATGCCAGCCATCCCGTTTCAACGCCGCACGGACCGATCGCGGCCGTCACCCGTCAGGGGCGTGGCGAGGCGCCGTCATCGCGACCGCGCCGGACATGCCGGCGCCGCGACGGGATCGAAAAACGGCTCCCGCCGCCGCCATGTCCACAACCGCCGGGTGCGGCTGGGGCCTGCGCACCCTCCGGGCCCCTGCCCGGCCGTCCTGTCACGCTGCGCGAAGATCGCGGCAAGAGGCCTCTTTCGGACCAGGCCGCTGCGCACAAGGGTCGCCCTGCCTTGCACTCCGGATCGTCCGGGCGGCTGTCCGCAGCGGCAATCGCCCGAGCAACACGCCATGCCGTTCCGGCAATCCTCCAAGTATCATCAGCCGGGCATCCGCCGCCTGCAGCGTCTTCATGAAGCGCCCGGCCTGTGCGGTCCGCCCATCCGCTAGTGCGGACCGGCGTGACCTCATGCGGATTGCCGCGGCGGCCCACCGGCCCGGAGACCCCATGTCCGGCGGGAATGCGGCGATGCGGCACCGGCGCTTGCCGGGACCCGCGGACGCGCTTCCGTCTGCCAGGCACCGATCCGGACCGGGCTGATCCTGCCGTGGCGGTGCCGGACCGGCGCCATCGCGGCGCCGTCGGTTCGGGCCCGGCGGCGCGAGCTCCACGGCAGCACCGCACCAAGCTTCGCAGCGCCAAGCCGATCGGACGCCTCAACAGGGAGGTGAAGCGCCGGGCGGACGCCGCCGGCGTTCGGGCAGTCCCCCGGACCGGTGGCAGCCATGGCCTCGCTCCCGGATGGCGCCTCGATCATGCGCCTCACCGGCACCGTCCTGTTCGGGCAGAACGGCGCGCATGGACCATCTCGTCCTTGCAAGGGATGTCCGTGACAATGGGGATGCCGGTGCTTGCCGTCGTGCATCCGGCCTGTTTGCGCGGCGTTGCCGCCGCCGGCCTTGACGGTTTCCGCGGTTCGGCGGCCAGTCAGATGGACGATCTCATGCAGGCCCGCATCGTTCCAGGGACCTTTGCGGACCCGCTTTTGCCCGGGTCTGCCATCATCGCATGTTTCCCTCGCAAGCCAGCGCCGCCATGCGGGCGGCGCTGATCCCAGTCAGGCGGCGGCCATGAATGCCGCCGGAGGCCTGCAGGCCTCTTCGCGCCGGATCATGGCCCGGAGCGCCCGCGCCGTCTTGTGCGCGACGGCCACCGGGGCCACATTTGCCGGGCGCCTCCCGATCAGGGCCTGCAGCCAGGGCCGCGGTGTCGATCCGCGCCTGAAATGGCCTGGGGGCAGGGCGGCTGGACCGGCGTGACCGGCGCGCTCTGCGCCATGCTGGGCGCCGCGGCGGTGATCCGGCTGCGCAGCCCTGCCGCCTGACCGGCCTTTCCGCAACGGAATCGCCTGCCAAACCGGCATCTGCGGAACTCGGTTGCATCCGCGGAATGCGGCCCCTTTTCCCTCCCCCCCAATTAGCCTATCCTGACCGTCGAACTACAAGACCTAGGGGCAACCGATGGCCGACGATCTCCTCTCCGCGACCCAGACCGATACCTATGACGCCTCCTCCATCGAGGTGCTCGAAGGGCTGGAGCCTGTCCGCAAGCGCCCCGGCATGTATATCGGCGGCACCGACGAACGGGCGCTGCACCATCTGGTCGCCGAGGTGCTGGACAACTCGATGGACGAGGCGGTGGCGGGCCACGCCAACCGCATCGAAGTCGAGCTGCAGGCCGACTATTCCGTGACGATCCGCGACAACGGCCGCGGCATCCCGATCGATCCGCACCCGAAATTCCCCGGCAAATCGGCGCTGGAGGTGATCCTCTGCACGCTGCATGCGGGCGGCAAGTTCTCGGGCAAGGCCTACCAGACCTCGGGCGGCCTGCACGGCGTCGGCGCCTCGGTGGTCAACGCGCTGTCGGATTTCATGCGCGTCGAGGTGGCCCGCAACCGCGAGCTCTATGCGCAGGAATTCGCCCGCGGCATCCCGCAGGGCCCGGTGCAGAAGGTCGGCCAGGCGCCGAACCGCCGCGGCACCTCGGTGACCTTCCATGCCGATGCCGAGATCTTCGGCGACAAGCGCTTCAAGCCGGCGCGGCTGTTCAAGATGGTGCGCTCGAAGGCCTATCTGTTCTCGGGCGTCGAAATCCGCTGGAAGACCGCGATCGACGACGGCGAGACCCCGAAGGAGGCGGTGTTCCACTTCCCCAACGGCCTCGCCGACTTCCTGGCCGAGACGCTGGGCAGCGCCTCGACCTATGCCGACCGGCCCTTCGCGGGCAAGGTCGAGTTCCAGGAGAAGTTCGGCGTGCCGGGCTCGGTCGAATGGGCGATCAACTGGACGCCGTCGCGCGACGGCTTCATCCAGTCCTACTGCAACACCGTGCCGACCCCCGAGGGCGGCACCCACGAGACCGGCTTCTGGGCGGCGATCCTCAAGGGGCTGAAGAGCTACGGCGAGCTGGCGGGCCAGAAGAAGGCCGCCTCGATCACCCGCGAGGACCTGATGACCGGCGGCTGCGCGCTGGTCTCGTGCTTCATCCGCGAACCGGAATTCGTCGGCCAGACCAAGGACCGGCTGGCCACGACCGAGGCCGCGCGGCTAGTCGAGGGCGCGGTGCGCGACCGCTTCGACAGCTGGCTGGCGGGCGACACCAAATCCGCGGGCGCGATTCTCGATTTCCTGATCCTGCGCGCCGAAGAGCGGCTGCGCCGCCGCCAGGAAAAGGAGACCGCGCGGAAATCGGCCACCAAGAAGCTGCGCCTGCCGGGCAAGCTGGTCGACTGCTCGCAATCCCAGCGCGACGGCACGGAACTGTTCATCGTCGAGGGCGACTCGGCAGGCGGTTCGGCCAAGATGGGCCGCGACCGCAAGACCCAGGCGCTGCTGCCCCTGCGCGGCAAGATCCTCAACGTGCTCGGCGCGGCCAGCTCGAAGATGTCGGCGAACCAGGAGATCTCGGATCTCTGCCAGGCGCTCGGCGTCGGCATGGGCTCGCGCTTCAGCATCGACGACCTGCGCTACGACAAGGTCATCATCATGACCGACGCCGATGTCGACGGCGCGCATATCGCCTCGCTGCTGATGACCTTCTTCTTCTCGCAGATGCGGCCGCTGATCGACCATGGCCACCTGTATCTCGCCTGCCCGCCGCTGTTCCGGCTGACCCAGGGCGCGAAGCGCGTCTACTGCCTCGACGAGGCGGAGCGCGACGAGTGGCTGGCGAAAGGCCTCGGCGGCAAGGGCAAGATCGACGTGTCGCGCTTCAAGGGCCTGGGCGAGATGGACGCCAAGGACCTGAAGGAAACGACGATGGATCCCGGCTCGCGCAAGCTGATCCGGGTGTCGATCGACGAGGACGAACCGGGCGAGACCGGCATCCTGGTCGAGCAGCTGATGGGCAAGAAGCCCGAGCTGCGCTTCCAGTACATCCAGGAGAACGCCCGCTTCGTCGAGGAACTCGACGTTTGAGGGGGCCGGGCGGCGGGCGTCCCCTGGCGCCCGGCCGGCCGCATCCGGCGGGGCGCCTCCGCAGCCTGCTCAGGCATAGGCCCGGATGACGTCCTCCAGCTGGTCGGCGAAGCGGTAGAGGTCCTCGGGGCCTGCCACCTTGTGCTTCGCCTCGGTCTTTTCCGGGTCGAAGATGCCGACATGGCGGGTGGTTGCCGAGTTGAAATAGAGGCGGCAGATCGGCTTGCGGTTGTTGTTGTCCATCAGGATGGCGCAGTAGCTGCGGGCGTCGCGGATGGCGATGCGCTCGACCGGCACGAGGCGCGCGGCGATGGCCCGCACGATCAGATGGCCGGAAATCTCGTCTTCGGTGGTGACGATGCCGTCATCGTCCTCCGCGGCTGGTTCCTGCGGGGCGGGTTCGGGTTCGGGGGCAGCCTTCTTCTCGCCGCTGAAGGTCACGCCGAGCTTGTCCTGGATCCGGTCGCGGATGACCTCGTCGAGCGCTGCCTGCACGGCAGGCTTCAGCTGTTCCGCGACGTTGCGGGTGATCGAGCCCTCGTGGATCTGGCGCCCGGCCAGCTTGATGAAATCGTCATCGGGATCGTCGAGCTGCTTCCTGAGGTAGTTTGCCGCCGCCCGGGTGTATTTCAGGTTCGACGCGGCCTCGACGATGGCGTCGATGGCGAAATTCGGCTTCTGGAACCGGGCCAGTTCCTCGACCTGCGGCTTGTCGAAATTCTGGAAATCGAACTTGAAGAACGGCCGCGCGTCCATCTTGTTCGGTTCGTCCGTGTCGGAGAAGAACCAGGCCTCGCGCCCGTTCGTCAGGATCGCCAGCCTTGCCTCGGTCACCGAGAAATATCGGAAGAGCTGGTTGAATTGGATGTCGCCCAGCTTTGCGTTCACCGGCTTGCATTCGACGAGCATGGCGATCTTTCCGTCGATCTTGACGGCGAAATCGACCTTCTCGCCCTTCTTGGTGCCGACATCCGCGATGAATTCCGGGATGACCTCGTCAAGGTTGAACACGTCGAAGCCGAGCGCCTGCAGGAAGGGAAGGATGACCGGGGTCTTGGTGGCCTCTTCCCTCAGGGCCTGCCGCCCGGCGAGCTTGGAGCGGCTGGAGAGCTGCGCAACGCGTTCGTGGAAGTCACTCATTTCAATGACCCTTTCGGCAGGAACGGCGTCTGCCGATTGGGCGGTCAACTTTATGCAACTTGCTGAAATACATTCACATTTTCTTGCCCTTCGGCCGGGTCGGCGGGGCCATGCGATGCGGAGGCGGTGCCGCCCCGTCCGCGCCCGGGCCCGAGAAACGCGGGCGGGCATGGGGTCCCCGGCACGCGCCGCGTGGTCGCGCCGGTCGCGCTGTTGACCTCGGTCAGCGCCTCGAGCACGCGGATGCCGGTGGCGCTGTCGAGCGCGCCGGTCGGCTCGTCGCAGAACAGCAGGTCGGGGCGCTTGGCGATGGCGCGGGCAATGGCGACGCGCTGCTGCTCGCCGCCCGACAGCTGGGCGGGGAAGTGGTCGCGGCGCGCGGCGAGGCCGACGAGATCCAGCGCCTCTTCGGGGCGCATCGGATCGCGGGCGATCTCGGTGACCAGCGCCACGTTCTCGAGCGCAGTCAGGCTGGGGACGAGGTTGTAGAACTGGAAGACGAAGCCGACATAGTCGCGGCGGTAGCGGGTCAGGCCGCGCTCCGAGAGCCGGGTCAGCTCCTGGCCGCGGAACCAGACCTGGCCGGAGGTGGCGGTGTCGAGCCCGCCGAGGATGTTGAGGAAGGTCGACTTGCCCGAGCCGGAGGGGCCGAGGATCACGGTGAACTCGCCGGGGGAGGCCGCGAAATCGACGCTGCGCAGCGCCTGCACTTCCAGCGCGCCGCTGCGGTAGGTCTTGCCCAGCCCCGCGGTCCGGATGATGTCGCCTGCTGCCGCCATGTAGCGCTCCCCCGCCGGGCAGTCTCGCTCCGGATGGTCGGCCTGTCCCTGACCTGCGTCAACAGTCAGGGAGAGACGTAGGTTACCGGACATTGATGCGCCGGTCACCATCCGGCGGAAATTTGGCCTAAGATCACACTTATCCGCCGTCATTGCGTCTGCGGGCGCGCAGAGCGGCCGGACATCGCAGCAGGGTCAGGCCGCCGTGCTGTCCGCTGGCGGGCGGGACCGGGACGGCTCAGGTCTGAGGCGGGCAAAGGCCGTGTCCTGCGGGGCAGGATCCGCTGACGGTGCCGGGTCCCCCTTGACCCGCTGGACGGACCAGCCGCCGGGCCGCGCTTTGGCGGCCCACCGTTTCCGGTTGTCCCGGCCGGCCCGGCTCTCGGGATGCCGCCATGGCCGGGCCGTGCGACGCGGGGCTACGGTCTCCGGACCAGCGGTCCCGAGGGGGGCAGGAACGCCGCACCGTCCGGATGCCTTCCGGTTCGTGGTCACGATGCGGATTCGCCCGATCGCGATGGTTCCGGCTTGCACGTCCGGCCTGACCGCCGGAATGCGGCTGATGGCCCGACCCGTGCTCCGGGGTATCCGCGCACCATGGGTCGCGGTCGCTTGTGCGCCGGCCTCGTCCGATCCCTTCCGGCTGCGCGGGGCGTTGCTGCGGCCGCCGCGGAACGGCGGCCGGAAAAAAGGGCTGCAAGGCGGAGATTGGCCGCGCCCAGACGGTGTGCTCCGGCCGGGCGATCGCGCATTGGCGGGGATGTCGGGGCCCGCGCCCCGAACGGCTTCGGGTTCGGGCAACGCGGGGCCGGCATCACGTCCCGGAGATGACTTCGGCAACAATGCCGCGCGAACCGGACCGTCGGAGAGCTTGGCTGCCCCAGCGCCTGGTTGCAGGACTGCCGGTCGGCGGTCCTGTCGGTCGTCTCCGGAGAACTGCCCATGCCATCCGGCTGCTGCATTTGAGTCACAGGGCGCCCCCGATCCCCTGTGTCCAGCAAAGTCCGCCCGCACAGCCAAGACCCTGTCACCGGCGGAGCGCCGGTGGGCCTTGCTCCGATGCGATCCGGTTGGCGCAGGCCGGGAACTGCCGCTTTCCTGCGCGGCCCGCCCGTCGCTTGGGGCGTCGGCTCGGCTCCTGCCGTCTGGCCGCAACGCGCACAGGCACCGCATTCGGAGGGAGGGTGCGTCACGTCCGCTACGGGCGTGACGCAAACAGGTATCGCGGGCCGGGCGCTGCAGGCGCTCCGGAGCCGTGATCAGAACCCCGAGACCAGCAGGTCCACCGCCGCGACGATCTCGTCCCGCCAGGCGGCGGCACTGCCGGTGACGGGGCCGATTTCGCGCGCGGGGATGGCGACCATCTGCGACATCAGGATGACATGCGGCACGCCGCCGAGGCGGACGGGGATGTGCAGCTTCGGCACCAGCGCGCCCCATTCGGCCCGCGGCAGCACCGGCGCGCAGAGCACATAGGGCGTGTCGACGCCAAGATCGGTCTGCACGCGGCAGATCAGGTCGCGCCCGTCGCGGGTGCGGTGGATATCGCCTTGGGCCATGCCGGTCAGAAGCGGCGGAACCGCGCGAGGGTGGGGCCGGAGGCCTCGAGATGGCGGGCCTCGTCGTCGAGTCCTGCCCGGGCCGAAGCGGCCCAGGGTGGACCGCGCCGAAGCGGCGGTGCTGATCCGGCAGGGCGCGGCGCTGGCGGCGGGCGGCTACCTGCGGATCGACGTGCCGGACGGCGCCGGGCTGGGGGCCGATCTGGCTGCTCTCGGGCTCTTGCGGGAGCATGAGGGAACTGTCATGCAGCGCGGAGCGGTGCCCGTGTCCGGCAAGGTCTGGGGGCTGGCGTCGCAGGGCTTCGGCTGATCCCGCAGGGCCATGCGTCCGGTGCAATCCCGCTTGGCCGATCCGGCATTGGTGTTTTCAAACTGCGCAACATATGTGCATCCCGAAGGCAGGAATGATTGCCGTTTCTGCGATGTGAAAACCTTCGGAGCATTGCCATGACCACCGCTACCCTTGCAGCGCGCAAGCCGTCCTACACCCTGCGCGTCTACGAATCCCTTGCCGCCGGCTTCGCCAAGGCTGCCCGCGTCGAGAAGACCCGCCGCGCCCTGTCCGCCCTTTCGGACGAGACCCTGCGCGACATCGGCCTGAGCCGCGACGAGATCGACGCTGCCGCACTGCGCGCCGCCCGCTGAGACGGCGCGCCCCCGGAGCTCCGGGGACGGACCGTGACTACCTCCCGCAGCCTGCCTGCGGATGCCATCGGCGGTCCCCTGCGGGCCGCCTTTGTCGTTTCGGGCATCCCTCGACGGCGGCTTCGGTGCGGATACGCTGGCGGGCGGCGCCGGCGACGACCTGCTGACCGGCGGCGGGGGCGCGGATGTCTTCGTCTTCGCTCCGGGCGGCGGCCGCGACACGGTGACGGATTTCGACGCCGGGGCCGACCTTCTGGACCTGGCTGCCTTCGCCCTGGACGGCGAGACAGCGATTGACGTGGTCCGCGAAGGCGATGACCTGGTGATCGGCCTCGCCGGGTCCGGCGGCGCGGTGCTGCTGCGCGGAGCAGGCGGATTGGACCCCGAGGAGATCGGTTTCCTGCTCTGATCCGGACCGGGGAGCCGCTTTGGTTCTCCGGCTCTCCGCTCCGCCGGTGCCGCGGCGGCTGGCGGCGCCTCTGCATGGCGGCAGGGCCGCTTGCCATGGCACGCGCTCCGCTCGCCTTTCCGCTCATGGCAGGCAGCGGGGGCCGCTTCGCGGCCGAAGGACCGAAACGCCCCGCGCGCTCTGCGGTGGGGGACGGCGGAGCGTCCTTGCGCTCCGCAATCGGGCCTGCGCGCTGTGGCCCATGTGCGACGCAGGGACCGGGCGGCGGCAGGCCGCGGCCGCCCGGCGGGAGGTTACTGCGGTTCGATCCCGGTCACGTCCGCCAGTTCGCGGAAGGTCTCGGCCTCCCTGGCCAGCAGCGCCTCGAATTCCTCCGGCGCCAGGAAGGCCGGATCGCCGCCCTGTTCGATGATCTCGGCGCGGCGCGCCTCGTCTTCCAGCGCGTATTGCAGCGCGCCGGACAGCTTCGCGACCACCGGGTCCGGCGTGCCCGCCACGGCGAAGATGCCGAGCCAGACCGAGACGTCGAGCGGCACGCCGACCTCGCGCAGCGTCGGCACGTCGGGCAGCGAGGCGATCCGTTCGGGCCCCGAGACGGCGAGCGGGCGCAGCTGGCCCTGTTCGTAGAATCCCGACTGCCCCGAATAGCCCGAGGAGACCATCGTCACCCGCCCGGCGATCACGTCGGGGAAGGTGTCGCCGGCGCCCTTGTACTGCACCGGCGACAGGTTGGCGCCCGAGGCGTGCTTGAACATCTCGACCGTGTAGCTGATCGGGCTGGCCGGACCGCCGGTTCCGAAGGTCAGATCCTCGGGATGCGCCTCGGAATGCGCGATGAGATCGGCCATCGAGGTGAATTCGGAGGCCTGGCCGACCGAGAAGACATTGGCCTGGCGCAGCATGACGCCGATCGGCCGCAGGTCGTCCAGCGACACGCCGGGATCGCGGAAGGTGAAGGGGAACATGCTGACCGCGCTCGACTGGGCCAGCAGGGTGTAGCCGTCGGGATCGGACTGGGCGACATGGCGCGATCCGATCAGCGTGCCGCCGCCGGGCCGGTTCTCGACCACGATGGTCACGCCGAGATGCTCGCCCATCAGCTCGGCGGTCTTGCGCGCGGTGACGTCGGTCGAGCCGCCGGGGGCCGATGGCACGATCAGCGTGATCGGCTTCTGCGGGAAATCATCGTCCTGCGCGGCGGCGGCGCCGGCGAGAGCGGCGATGGCGGCAAGCGCGGACGCGGCGCCGAGCAAGGCGGTTCTGCGGTTCATGTCGGTTCTCCTCCTTCGGGATGTGCCCGGATCTCCGCCCGGGCTTCGAACGGCCCCGCCCCTCCTCCGGGCGGGCGGCCGCATGGGGGGCGTCAGGCGGTGCGCAGGGCGCGGGCCGACCGGACGGAACTCCAGGCGCCGAACAGGACGATCATCGCGGTGGCCGCGAGGATCGCGGCGCTGATCGGCTGTTCGACGAAATAGGCGAAATCCCCGCGCGAAATGACCATGGCGCGGCGGAAGTTCTCCTCGAGCATCGGCCCGAGGATGAAGCCGAGCAGCAGCGAGGTCGGCGACAGGCCGGCCAGCCGCATGAATGCGCCCGCCACGCCGAAGAGCAGCATCAGCCAGACGTCGAAGGGCGAGGCGGCGATGGAATAGGTGCCGACGCAGACGAACATCAGGATCGCGGGATAGAGATAGCGGTAGGGGATCAGCAGCAGCCGCACCCAGAAGCCGATGAGGCCGATATTCATCACCACGAGCAGGATGTTGCCGACCCAGAAGCTCATGACCAGGCCCCAGAAGATGTCGGGATGGTTGGCCACCAGCGTCGGCCCGGGGGTGATCCCCTGGATGATCAGCGCCGCGAGCAGCAGCACCATGGTGGCGCTGCCCGGGATACCCAGCGACAGTGTCGGGATGAACGAGGTCTGGTCGGCGGCATTGTTGGCGGCCTCCGGCGCGACGACGCCCTCGACGGCGCCCTTGCCGAAGCGCGCGCGGGTCTTCGTGACCCGCAGTTCCACCGCGTAGGAGATGTAGGCGGCCACCGTCGGTCCCGTCCCCGGCAGCGCGCCGAAGAACGCGCCGAGCCCGGTGCCGCGCAGGATCGGCCCGGCCGAGCGGCGCAGGTCCTCGCGCGTCGGCAGCATCGAACGGAAATTGACCTTGCCCGGCGTGACATGGCTCAGCGACAGGCGGCCGATCGAGCAGATCACCTCGGTGACGCCGAAGAAGCCCATCGCCAGGGCGATCAGGTGCACGCCCCCGGTCAGCTCGAGCGCGCCGAAAGTGTAGCGGTAGCTGCCTGTATTGGGGTCGGTGCCGATCAGCCCCAGCCAGATCCCGGCCGCCGCCATGGCGAGGCTCTTGAGCATCGACCCCGAGCCGATCGCGGAAGACGCGACCATGCCGAGGAGCACCAGCGAGAAATACTCCGCCGGGCCGATCTGGAGGGCGAACTTGCCCAGGGCCGGTGCGAAGGCCATCAGCACGACGATCCCGAGCGAGCCGCCGGCGAAGGAGGCGATCGAGGCCATGAACAGCGCCACTCCGGCGCGGCCGCTGCGCGCCATCGGATTGCCGTCCAGGCAGGTGACCGCGCTGTGCGGCGCGCCGGGGATGTTGATCAGGATGGCCGACACGCTGGAGCCGAAGCAGCTCCCGTAGTAGATCCCGGCCAGCATGATCAGCGCCGAGGCCGGCTCCATCACGAAGGTCATGGGGATCAGCATCGACATGGTGGCCAGCGCCCCGATGCCGGGGATGACCCCGACGACGATGCCGAGGAACACGCCGAGCAGGCAGTAGGCCAGGTTGACCGGCATCAGCGCGGTCTCGAGGCCGAGGGCGACATTCGCGAGCATGTCCATCAGAGCCTCCAATCGATCATCGGCAGCGTCAGCTGCAGCAGCAGCGAAAAGACGACATAGCAGAAGGCCGAGAGCCCGGCGGCCAGCATCAGCCGCCGCGGCAGGGGCATGCCGGGTTCGGCGGCGGTCGCGATGCAAGCCAGCAGGAAGACTGCCGGCAGCACGCCGACATGCGGCACGGCCAGCGCGAACGCCGCGATGGCCAGTCCCACGACGGCGAGCGGCCTGACCGGCAGCGCCAGGTCGCGCCCGCCGCTTTCGCGCCAGCCCTTGAGGCCGATGGCGGCACCGAGCGCCAGCATCAGCAGACCCAGCCAGAAGGGCACCATGCCCGGCCCCATCCGCCGCGCCGTTCCCATCTCGAGGTTGAAATATGCATGCGCCGCGATCATCGTGCCCATCAGCGCGATCACGATGCCGGCGGCGGCATCACGGTAGTTTCGGTCCAGCACTTTTTCCTCCCAACCGCCGCGGATCTCCCGTCCGCCCTGGCGTCGCGCAGGCATGTGCCGCCCGGTCCGTCCGCCCCGGAAACGCTCCTCCAAACGCTCCGGAGCGCCCGTGCCCGCCTCCGGCCGCAGCGCTGTGCGGCGGCGGAAGGGCGGGGTTGCGGCACCACCTGGGACCATCCTTGCCGCCGGGCCCGGTCCTGCCAACGCAACATTGGACCGATCATGCGGAGTTTCCGGGGATTGTGCGGAATCTCCGAATTATCCGGCAGCGGCGGCCCGCGGTCTCAGCCGCCGATCTCGGCGAAGCCCCGGTCGAGCACCGTCTCGCCGCGCGCCGGAACGGCTGTCTGGAAGAAGACGCCGCCCGGCGCGTGCCAGATGCGCACGGCCAGGGTCTCGCCGGGATAGACCGGACGGGTGAAATTCGCCGTCATCATCCGGATGCGCGCCGGGTCGTAGCCGCACAGATGGCGCAGCAGGGCGTGGCAGGTGATCCCGTAGGTGCACAGCCCGTGCAGGATCGGACGCGGAAATCCCTGGCTGCGGGCGGTTTCCGGATCGTTGTGCAGCGGGTTCCAGTCGCCGTTGAGTTGGTAGAGCAGCCCTTGCTGCGGCAGCGTCGGCATCTCGTGCACGGCATCCGGGCTGCGGTCGGGCAGCTCGACCGGCGGCTCGGCCGGCTGGCCGGGACCGCCGAAGCCGCCATCGCCGCGGAACATGTTGGTGGAGCGGATCGAGACCAGCAGCCGGCCCGTTGCCTTGTCGTGGATGCGCCGCTCGTTCGAGACGATGGCCGCCTTGCCGGGCCCCTTGTCGAGGATTTCGCCCACCGCGTTGACCGAGACGAAGCTGCCCTCGGGCGGCAGCGGCTCATGCAGGCGGAAGCGGATCCCGGCATGGACGCTCTTGCCGGAGAAGCCGGCATCGGCCTTGCGGATCCAAGCGTAGGGCATGGCGATCATCGTCGCCATGCTGGGGACCGCCGAGAGGTCGCCGGGCCGCAGGAACCGCAGCTGCGCCTCGTCGACCGGATCGGCGCCGAGCCCGACCGACAGGTTGTAGAGGACCGTGTCCCGCCGGGTCACCGTCATTTCGGTATCGGGAATCTTGTAGGCGGAGAGTTTATGGAGATCGAGCATCCTGCTTTTCCTTGCGAGGCATTTCGGAAGCGGCACGCCCGTCCGGACGCCGCCCCTCTTGGGGACGGCGTCCGGCAGGCGGGAGGATGCCTGCCGGGGTCCATGCAAATTCCGGGCCATGAGACGCCGGCTACTGCCAGGAGCTCCGGTCGCGCGGCAGGCGCTGGATGCTGTCCACGACCCGGACCTGGTGCGGCGGCCGCCCTGTCCATGTCCAGAACACCAGGTTGACATCCGAGGGACCGGCGCCGCGCGCGAAGCTCTGCACCATCAGCGCCGCATAGCCGCGGGCCACCAGCCGCTCGGCAAGGTCCTGCGGCGGCACCGGATCGCCCCGGAGCATGCGCAATTCCCAGTCGGGACAGTCCAGCTCCGGCGGCGCCACGCCCTCCGCCGCCAGCATCCGCGGATCGGTGGCATCGAAGACCCCGGCGCAGTCGACGGCATATTCGCAGAGCGTCACCGGCTCCATCGGCCGCCCCAGCGGGCTGGCCTCGCGGATGGCCCCCAGCGGAGACAGTGCCGAATAGAGCGCTGCCCTGCCCCTGCGGTTGAACCGGCCGCCATGGCGCCGCGCGCCTTCGCCCGAGGCCGGATCATAGGCCCATTCGGGATTGTGGGCGCGGAAAACGGGTCCGGCGAACCGGCGCCCGGGCAGCTCCGTCATGCAAATCCGCCCGCCATCACCCGGTCGAGATGGGCGCGCACGAAATCGGCATGGCCGTCGCGGACCAGCTGGTCGGCGGTCATGCCGCCGAAGCCCGGCAGCGGCTCGGAGCGGAACCAGGCATAGGCGGCCAGCGGCGAGCCCGCCTGCCTCTCGACGCGGTTGAGGATTTCGACCATTTCGCGCAGCCGGGTCTGGGTCTTGACCGCCAGGACGCGCTCCTTGCGGCTGAAGGCATCGCGGCCGAGGCCGAGCGTGGCGGCAATCTCGGCACGGTTGGTGCGCAATGCCTCCGAGATCAGATCGGGGCTGAAGGCGCCGTCATCGGTCAGGGTCCGGAAGTCCATGCAGAAACCTCGCTGTTCTTGACGCAAAATAGCGCCATGAAACGTGTGGTTCAAGGGGTGGAACTCGGATGGGGCTCTCCGGCGGCCCCCGCTCCGCCCTCCCCGGCGCGCGGCCGCAGCCGCTCGGGGCCTTGACCCCGGATATGGGCAGCAGTGGTTCGCGACGGGGGCAGCGGTGTCTCGGCTCCGGCGGCGCATCCCTCGAACCGGGACTGCAGCGGGAGAGACCGCCGGCCCGGCCGGCCCGCTCCGCGATCATGGCGCCGGATGCCCTTCAGGAGAGGTTTCGGCGTTGCGGATGAAGTCCATGCCCTGCGCGATGTCGTTGCGCAGCGCAGCCGCGAAACCGTCGCAATCGCGCCGGGTCAGCGCGTCCGTCGCTTCCTTGTGGAAATCCGCGGCCATCTCCTGGGCACGGTACTGCCCGGCGATGTAGCGCATGGACGGGCCCGATTGCAGCCAGAGGATCTCGATCAGGCGGAACAGCACCGGCGTGCCCGCCTTGCGGTAGATATGGAAATGGAAATCGAAATTCGCGGCCATGTAGGCGTCCAGATCGCCCGCCTCGATCGCGCGGTTGACGGCCATGTCATGGCTGACCAGCGTGTCGAGGTCGTTCTGCGACAGGGCGGGAAAGGCGCGGCTGGCGGTCTCCGGTTCCAGCTGCATCCGGGCGAAGAGGATGTCGCGGTGGTTTGCGAGGCTCAGCCGCGGCACTTCGATGGTGCGGCTGTCGGCAAAGCACAGCGCCCCCTCGGCCACCAGCCGCCGAACCGCGTCGCGTACCGGAATCACGCTGACGCCCTCTTCCTGGGCCAGCGCGCGGATCGAAACGCGGTCTCCGGGCAGGAACCGGCCCTCCCAGATTCGCTGCCTCAGCTTCGCATGCAGCACATCTGCTGACGTGTTCGGCTTGTAGTCGCTCATATTTCCATCACCCGGCAAAGATACCTCCCACAGGTGCTATATCATGCTTCCACATGTTATACCACGTGACCCATGTTTTATAACACACGACCGCCGCATGGGACCGTCCGCATGACTGCTCACGAGCATATCGAGACTTCGCCGCTCCGCCCGCCTTTTCTGCTGGCCGCACATTGCGACCTGAACGGCGTGTTCCGCGGCAAGCGGCTGCCCGCCCCGCAGGCCGCCAAGCTGATGGCCGGGGGAATGCGGATGCCGATGTCCTCGGCCGGGGTCGATATCTGGGGCACCGATGTCGCGGGCAGCCCGCTTTTCGAGGCAGGCGATCTCGACGGGGTCGCCGAGCCGACCGGACGCGGGCCGCTGCCGATCGACTGGGCCGGGACGGGCGGGCGCTTCGTGCCGATGTGGATGCGGCGCGAGGACGGCTCCGCCTTCTTCGGCGACGCTGGCGCTGGTCGCGGTGCAGACCCTGGCCGAGGAACTGGTGTTCCGCGGCTTCCTCATGCAGCAGCTGGCGGCGCGGCTGCCGCGCTGGCCCTTGGTCTGGTTCGGGCTGCCGCCCCTGCTCTTCGCCGCAGCGCATTACGCGCCGGGCATGGGGCTGATGTCGCCGCTCGCCATGGGCTATGCGCTGGCCTTCGGCATCGTCGCCGCCGACCTGACCCGGCGCAGCGGCAATCTCGGCACCGCCTGGGGCCTGCATCTCGCCAACAACGCCTTCGCGATCCTCGTCTTTTCCAGCCAGAGCGAGCTGTCGGGCCTCGCCCTGTGGCACGCGCCCTATCCGGTGGAGCAGCTCTATGAGGCGCCCTGGCTGGCGCTGCTCGACCTCGCGCCGCTGGCACTGGCCTGGGCGGTCCTCGCCCGCCCGACGCGACGCTGACCGCGCGCTGATTGCAATTCCCCTGCGGTCTCTCTATCTGGAGGCCACCCGAGACACAGGCAGGCCCATGAACTGGATTTCGAACTACGTCCGTCCCAAGATCAACTCGCTCTTCTCCCGCCGGGAGATGCCCGAGAACCTGTGGACCAAGTGCGACGAGTGCGGCACCATGCTGTTCCACCGGGAACTGCGCGACAGCCTGAATGTCTGCACCAATTGCGGCCATCACATGATGATCACGCCGCGCGACCGCTTCATCGCGCTGTTCGACGGCGGCCTGTTCCAGGAAGTGAAGGTCCCCGCGCCCACGCCGGACCCGCTGCATTTCCGCGACCAGAAGCGCTATCCCGACCGGATGAAGGCCGCGCAGCGCTCCACCCAGGAGCATGAGGCGATGCTGGTCGCCACCGGCGAGATCGGCCGCACGCCGATCGTGGCCGCCGCGCAGGATTTCAGCTTCATGGCGGGCTCCATGGGGATGTATGTCGGCAACGCGATCATCGCCGCCGCCGAGACCGCGGTGAAGACCGGGCGTCCGCTGGTGCTGTTCTCCGCCGCGGGCGGCGCGCGCATGCAGGAAGGCATCCTCAGCCTCATGCAGATGCCGCGCACCACGGTCGCGGTGCAGATGCTCAAGGAAGCGGGCCTGCCCTATATCGTCGTGCTGACCCATCCGACCACCGGCGGCGTCACCGCGAGCTACGCGATGCTGGGCGACGTGCAGATCGCCGAGCCGAACGCGCTGATCTGCTTTGCCGGCCCCCGCGTCATCGAGCAGACCATCCGCGAGAAGCTGCCCGAAGGATTCCAGCGCGCCGAGTACCTGCTGGATCACGGCATGCTCGACCGCGTCACCCCGCGCGGCAAGATGCGCGAAGAACTGATCACCATCACCCGCATGCTGATGGGCCTCTCCCCCGCGGTCATGGGCGACCTGCCCGCGCCCGGCGAGCCCTCGGCGGAGACCCCGGCAAAAGAATGACCCAGAGCTCCGACGCGCTGCTCGAGCGCATGATGACGCTGCACCCCAAAGTGATCGACCTGACGCTGGACCGGGTGGAGCGCCTGCTTGAGGCCCTCGGACACCCGGAGCGCAAGCTGCCGCCGGTGATCCACATCGCCGGCACCAACGGCAAGGGCTCGACGCTGGCGATGATCCGCGCAGGCCTCGAGGCCGCGGGCGGGTCGGTGCATGTCTACACCTCGCCGCATCTGGTGCGCTTCCACGAACGCATCCGGCTGGCGGGCGAGCTGATCTCGGAAGAGGCGCTGACCGTCCTGCTCGACGACTGCCTCGCCGCCAACGGCCCGGATCCGATCACCTATTTCGAGATCACCACCTGTGCCGCCTTCCTCGGCTTCGCGCGCACGCCTGCCGACTGGTGCCTGCTGGAGACCGGCCTGGGCGGCCGGCTCGACGCGACCAACATGGTCGACCAGCCGCGCCTGACGGTGATCACGCCGGTCAGCCTCGACCACCAGCAGTTCCTCGGCGAGACGCTGGCCGACATCGCCCGCGAGAAGGCAGGCATCCTGAAGCCCGGCGTGCCCTGCATCGTCGCGCGCCAGCCCGAGGAGGCGATGGACGCGATCGAGGCCCGCGCCGCCGAGATCGGCGCGCCGCTGATCGTCTGCGGACGCGATTTCGACGCCTGGGAAGAGATGGGCAAGCTGGTCTACCAGGACAGCACCGGGCTCGTCGACCTGCCGAAGCCGGTCCTGCGCGGCCGCCACCAGATCGAGAATGCCGGCATGGCCGTCGCCGCGCTGCGCCAGCTGGGCGTCTCCGCCGAAGGCTGCGAGGCCGCGCTGGCCGGGGCCGAATGGCCCGCCCGGATGCAGCCGCTGGTGGACACCAAGCTGAACGCGCTGGTTCCGAAGGCCGAGCTCTGGCTCGACGGCGGCCACAACCCCTCTGCGGGCGAGGCGCTGGCGGCAACGCTGGCGACCATGCCCCAGAAGGAGACCATCCTGGTCTGCGGCATGCTCAACACCAAGGACCCGGTCGGCTACCTCAAGCCGCTAGCGGCGCATGTGCGCAACGTGATCGCGGTCGGCATCCCGGATGCGCCCGCGACGCTCAGCGCCGAGGAAACCGCTGCCGCCGCCGAAGCGGCCGGGATGAACGCCAATGCCGCGGCCTCGGTCCCGGCGGCGCTGGCCGCGCTGAACGACGTGGCCCCGAAGGCGCGGATCCTGATCTGCGGCTCGCTCTACCTTGCCGGATCGGTGCTGCGCGACGCGTGACGCCGGGCGGCCGCCGCGCTAGGTACGGGGGACCAGGAGGTCCCCCGATGCTGCGCTGCCTTGCCCTTTTCCTCTGCCTTGCCGGTGCCGCCCAGGCGGAAAGCACCGAGAACCTGCTGGCGCTGAGCTGGCAGCCGGCCTTCTGCGATCTCGGCCGCAATCCCGGCAAGCCGGAATGCCGCCTCGTCAATGACGGCAAGCTGCCCTGGACCGAGGCGGGCTTCACCCTGCACGGGCTCTGGCCGCAGCCGCGCGGGACCCAGTATTGCGGCATCTCCCGCACCGACATGCAGGCCGACCGCGACGGCGACTGGGAGGATCTGCCGAGGGTCGCGCTCGACCGCGGGACCGCCGTGAAGCTCATCCGGCTGATGCCCGGCGTGCGCGGCCAGCTCGAGCGCCATGAATGGACCAAGCACGGCAGCTGCTACGGGGACGCGGACGGCCAGCCCGGCTATTTCCGCGATGCGCTCTGGCTGACCGAGGAGGTCAACGCCGCGCTCGGGCCGGTCATGGCGGAGCGGCTTGGCCGGCAGGTGACGCTGGCGGAGCTGCGCCGCGCGCTGGAGGACCGCTTCGGCACGGGCCGGTCGGGCCAGCAACGCCGTCGAGGCGAAAGGCTTCCGCTATGACCGCGCGGCGCGGCGGCTGGAGCTTGGCGGCGCCGAGGTCGTCCTGCAGGCGCGCGAGCTGCAGCTGCTGGAAATCCTGCTCGACAATCTCGGCCGCGTCCTGACCAAGGAGGAGCTGGCCGACCGGCTCTACACCTTCGAGGAAGCGCCGAGCCTGAACGCGGTCGAGCAGTTCGTCGCCCGGCTGCGCCGCAAGACCGCGGGCGGGCCGCTGGCGATCCGCACCTTCCGCGGGCTGGGCTACATGGCGGTCTTCGATGAGGACGCCTGACGCGGCGTCTCTTTCCGGACGGCTCTTCGCGGCGCTCGGCGCCGGGATCGCCGCGGTCTTCAGCCTGCTCCTGCTGCTCTTCTGGGTCCAGGCCGGGATGCGGGCCGACCGGACCTATGACCGTCTGCTGGAAAGCGCCGCAATGGCGATGCTCGACCACGCGATCGCCGGGCCGGAGGGACCGGATATCGACCTTCCCGCCTCGGCCTTCGCGACCCTGGCCTTCGCGGCCGACGACCGGGTGGTCTACCGGGTGGCGCCGGCGGGCGGCACCGAGGTGACCGGCGATCCCGGCCCCGGCCGGGGGATCAGTCGGCGTCTGGGCCTTCGTCGCGGGCCGGTCCGGCTTCGGGGCCGAGCGGCTTCGGCGCATGCGACGGATCGTGCGGCGGTGCCGAGGCCGGCAGGCTTTCCGCCTCGCGCCGCTTCGCCATGTCGCCGAGCTTCTCGAACAGCTCGGGCGGCATCTTCAGCTCGCGGTGCGGGAAGGGGATCTCGATGCCGTGGCGGTCGAAGACCTTCTTCATCTCCTCGGTATAGGCGCGGCCGACGCCCCATTGCTGGCCGGGCAGCGTCTTGATCCGGGCGCGGATGTTGACCGAGCTGTCGCCCAGACTGACGACGCCGTGCATCTCCAGGTCGCCCAGGATGAAGGCGCCGAACTCGCCCTTCTTGACGTTCTCGAAAGCCTCGAACATCGCGTCGCGCGCCAGGTCGATATCGGTGCCGTAGCTGACGCCCGCGACTTCGACATGGTAGGAGAAGCGGCGCATGAAGTTCGACACCGTGTCCACCGCCGAGAACGGAACCAGGTGATAGGTGCCCGACAGGTCGCGGATGCCGACCGATCGGATGGTCAGGCTCTCGACCGAGCCCGAGATCCCCGCCACGGTGACGACATCGCCCTCGTTGATCGCGTTCTCCAGCTGGATGAACACGCCGGTGATGATGTCCTGCACCAGCTTCTGCGCACCGAAACCGATGGCAAGGCCGATGACCCCGGCACCGGCGATCAGCGGCGCGATGTTGATGCCGAGCTCGCTCAGCGCCATCATGCCCGCGAAGACGATCACCGCGATGGTGATGGCGTTGCGCGCCAGGCTCAGGAGCGTGCGCTGCCGCGCCGAGACGGTGCGGAACGGCGAGGTGGAGGTCAGCCGGTCGTCGATCCAGGCGCTGATCGTTGCCCAGATCGCCAGCGCGATCAGCACGATCACCAATGCCGTCGCCAGACCCCAGATCCGCTCGGCCTGCAGCAGGTTGCTGAAATGCGCGAGATCCCAGGCTGCGAGGCCCCAGATGATCGCGACGATCACCCCGGCGAGACCGAGCAGCACCGACAGCGTCGGCAGGAAGCCGTTCACCCGCTCGATGAACAGCTGCAGCAGCCGCCCCTTGCCCTTCGGCACCGGGAAGGCGGCCTCGCCGGCCTTCGACAGGATGCGCAGGCAGCCGAGGAACAGCACCAGCGCGCCGAGGCTCCACAGCGTCGCCTTGCCCAGCACGTCGACCATGTCATAGGGCCGGGTCAGCGCGATCCAGTAGCAGGTCAGCACGTAGAACGTCGCCAGCGGCGGCCAGGCCTTGTTCCAGATGGTCTGGGTGGTGTCGGAGACGACATTGGCGAATTCGTCCTCGCCGGAGGCGCTGCCGTTGCGGGCATCCTCTTCCGCCTTCTTCTCTTCCAGCCAGTCCTGCAGCTCGCGGTGCAGCCGCCGGATCGCCAGAAGCGCGAAGATCATGGTCAGCGTCAGAAGCACCGAGCGCAGCGAGGAGGCGATGGTGAAGTTCGACCAGACCCGGGCGATCGGCACGATGGCGACCAGGGTGTAGACCAGCAGGCCCGAGACCCGTTTCACGCTGCGGAAGATCGTGGTGTCGATGTCCTGCGGCAGCTGCGAGAAGGTCACGTCGCGCGGGCTGTAGGACACGAAGAGGCTCAGGATCAGCGTGATCGCGCCGACGACGAGGAAGGCGTTGAGATAATAGGCCTGGACGACCGCGACCGTGCCGCCGCCGAAGGCCGAGGCCATGGCATAGCCCGCGACCCAGGCCAGAACCAGCCCGACGAGGCGCAGCACCGACTGGATGGCGACCGCCTTGGCGACGCGGCGGATGGTGCGTGTCTCGGGGCGGCGCACCGCCATGCGCGCGAGGATGCGCAGCAGCCGGTAGATCGCCACCGTCGCGACGATCGTGGCCAGGAGCGCGGGGCCCTCGTTCATGATGCGCTCGCGGCGCGTCTCCGACAGGACTTCCGGGAGCGAGGCCAGCCGCTGCACGTCGCCCAGCAGCGCAAGGCTGCGGTTCTGCAGGTCATTGGCGAAATCGGTCATGATTTCGGCGGCCTGCTGGGCAAATCCGTGGATGTCGGGCGCGGCAAAGGTCTCTTCGCCGCCCTCCGCGCCATCGCCGCTGCCTTCGGCGGCGGCGCCGTCCCCCGAACCGGAGGCGGCGGCCTCGCCGGAGGCGTCATTTTCCTGCGCCGCGTCCTCGCCGGGCGTGGCGGGACGCGGAACTGCGACACGTCGAGCGGCGCCAGCGGGCCGTCGAGCCCGAGCCTGCGGCAGGCAATGTCGAAGCGGCGCGCCACCAGGTTGGCATGCACGCCCTCGCCCTTCATCCGCTTGCCCCAATCGGGGCGGTAGTCGCGGCCGCCCTGGGTCTCGCGCACGCGGGCCATCACCCGGTCGGCGCGGTCCGGGAAATGCTCATCCAGCCAGTCGCGGAAGAGCCCGGCCACCTCCAGCGGCAGGCGCAGCATGATCCAGCTCGCCGCTTTCGCCCCGGAGGCCTTGCCCGCCTCGAGCACCCGCTCGATCTCGTGGTCGGTCAGCGCCGGGATAACCGGCGACATCATGATCCGCACCGGCACGCCCGCCCGCGACAGCCGCGCGATGGTGCCGAGCCGCCGTGCAGGCGCCGGCACGCGCGGCTCCATCTTGCGGGCGACCCCCGGGTCCAGCGTCGTGACCGAAACGCCGACCTGCACCAGGTTCCGCTCCGCCAGCCGGATGATCAGATCGAGATCGCGCTCGATCAGCGTGCCCTTCGTGGTGATCGTCACCGGATGACGGAATTCGAGCAGCACCTCGAGGAGACGGCGCATCACCCGGTGCTGCTGCTCGATCGGCTGGTAGGCATCGGTGTTGGTGCCGATGGCAATCGGGCGCGGCTCGTAGCCCTTGGCCGACAGCTCCTTCGCCAGCCGTTCCGGCGCGTTCGGCTTCACCGTCAGCCGCGTTTCGAAATCGAGACCGGGCGACAGGCCCAGATAGGCATGGCTCGGCCGCGCATAGCAGTAGATGCAGCCATGTTCGCAGCCGCGATACGGATTCACCGACCGGTCGAACGGGATGTCCGGAGACTGGTTCCGCGTCAGGACCTTGCGCGCGTCCTCGTGCACGACATGGGTGCGCAGGAAGGGCAGATCCTCGGGAATGTCCCAGCCGTCGTTGAACGGCACATGCGCCAGCGCCTCGAAGCGGGGCGTGTCATTCGTCGCGGCACCCCGGCCGCGGCGCCGTTCGGTTGCGATCTCGTGTCTGCGCATGGCGGTCTCCATGCCGCGAAGCATGGAACATTTGCGGAACATTGGCAAGGGCGGCGAACCGCCTCTGGCAGGACGGACCGCCGCGCCCCAGATGGGATGCAGGAGGATGCCATGCCGTTCGGAAAGTTCCTGTTCGTTCTCGGCCTTGCCATCGCGGCGGCCGCTGTCACCATCGCCGCGGTCTGGGCGCTGTTCGGCCCGCTGCCGGGCTCGGCCTTTGCCTTCGCGCTGCCGCTGGCCATCGCAGCGGCAGCGTGGCGCGGCGCGCCCGGGCGGTGCTGGCGCAGCTCGACGACGCCCATGTCGAGATGCAGGATCTGGCCCATGGCGCGCAGGGCGAGGTGCGCATCGGCGCGGTGACCGGCCCCGCGCTGGAGCTGGTCCTGCCCGCGATCCGCGAGCTGCGCGTGACCTTCCCCGAGATCCGCATCTCGGTGCAGGTCGACACCTCGGACAAGCTCGCCGAGGGACTGTCGGTACGGGGGCTCGATTTCTACATCGGCCGCCTGCACGAGAATATCGACAGCCGCCTGGTCGAGATGCAGGTGATCGGCCCGGAGCCGGTGGCGCTGATCGTGCGGCGCGGCCATCCGCTGACCCGCAGCGCGCCGCCGTCGCTCGGCGACTGCCTCGGCTATGACTGGGTGATGCAGCCGCCCGGCGGCATGCAGCGCCAGACGGTCGAGCAATACCTGCTGGAGCACGGGCTGCCCCTGCCCGGCCGCATCCTCGGCACCGCGTCGCTGCTGCTGACGCTGGCGCTGATCTCGGAGACCAATGCCATCGCTCCGGTCGCCCGCGCAGTGGCCCAGTTCTATGCCGGCAGCCAGTCGCTGGGCGGCAATATCGAGATCCTCGACATCGACTCGGACATGGCGGTGGCGCCCTATTCGCTGATCCGGCGGCGCGACCGGGATATGTCGGCCGCGGCCGAGCGGGTCTTCGGCCTCATCGGCCGCAAGGTCGCGCTGCTGGAGGCGGCCTGCCGCAACGCATAAGCACGCGCTTACGTCGTGTAAGCGCGCGCTTGGATCTTGTCGGGTCAGCCCCGCGGATCAGCCCGAATAGTTCGGGCTTTCGCGGGTGATCTGCACGTCATGGACATGGCTTTCCTTCAGCCCGGCGCCGGTGATCCGCACGAAGGTGCAGTTCTTGCGCATCTCCTCGACGGTCGCGCAGCCGGTATAGCCCATCGCTGCGCGCAGGCCGCCGACCAGCTGGTGGATGACCGCCCCGGCCGCGCCCTTGTAGGGGACCTGGCCCTCGATGCCTTCCGGCACCAGCTTGTCCGAGGCCGCGTCCTTCTGGAAGTAGCGGTCGGCCGAGCCGCGCGCCATGGCGCCGAGCGAGCCCATGCCGCGATAGGACTTGAAGCTGCGGCCCTGGTACAGGATCAGCTCGCCCGGGCTTTCGTCGGTGCCCGCGATCATCGAGCCGACCATCGCGCAGCTTGCGCCGGCCGCGATCGCCTTGGCGAAATCGCCCGAGAACTTGATCCCGCCATCGGCGATGATCGGCGTGCCCGAAGCGGAGGCCGCGTTGGCGCAATCCATGATCGCGGTCAGCTGCGGCACGCCCACGCCCGCCACGATCCGCGTGGTGCAGATCGAGCCCGGACCGATGCCGACCTTGATCGCATCCGCGCCGGAATCGATCAGCGCCTTGGTCGCGTCGCCGGTCGCGACGTTGCCCGCCACGACCTGGACGGAGTTCGACAGGCCCTTGATCCGCGCCACGACCTCGCCGACGGAGCGGGAATGGCCATGGGCGGTATCGACCACCACCATGTCGACCCCGGCATCGATCAGCGCCTCGGCGCGCTCGAAGCCGGCATCGCCGACGGTGGTCGCCGCGGCGACGCGCAGGCGGCCCAGCTCGTCCTTGCAGGCATGCGGGTTGAGGACCGCCTTCTCGGTGTCCTTCAGCGTCAGCAGGCCGGTCAGCTTGCCGGCGGCATCGACCACCAGCAGCTTCTCGATGCGGCGGGCCTTCATCAGGCTCTTGGCGGATTCCAGATCGGCCGGTTCGCGCAGCATCGCCAGGTTGTCGGCGGTCATCATCGCCTTGACCGGGGTGCGCGGGTCTTCGGCGAAGCGCATGTCGCGGTTGGTCACGATGCCGACGACGCGGCCATCTGCATCCACCACCGGGAAGCCGGTGACCTTGTAGCGCTCGCAGAGCGCATTGGCATCGGCCAGCGTCTGGTCCGGCGACAGCGTCACGGGGTTGTAGACCACGCCGCTTTCGAAGCGCTTGACGCGGCGGACCTCGTCGGCCTGCTCCTGCACGGTCAGGTTGCGGTGAATGACGCCCATCCCGCCCGTCTGCGCCATGGCGATCGCCATGCGGGCTTCGGTCACGGTGTCCATGGCGGAGCTCAGAAGCGGCACATTGAGCCGGATCGACTTCGTCACGAAAGTGGTGGTGTCTGCCGTCGAGGGCAGCACCGAACTGGCGGCGGGTTGCAGCAGAACATCGTCGAAGGTCAGTGCCTCACGAATCTCCATGCTCGGTCTCCTGGAGCTTGCGTTTGGCACGTCCCTCTTGCATGGACCCGGAACCGGGGCAACCGCATAATCGCCTCTTTGCAAGAAACATCCGCGTGATCGTCGCCGACCGGCCGGGCGACGCGCGGCTTGACGGCCGCCTCCCGCCCCGGCAGCATTCCCATGCGTCAGGAGGGAATGCGCCGCCTGCGGGCCCGGCCCCGGAGCGGCAGGAACAGGAGTGCCGCCCATGCCGCCCACCACCTTCGCAGAGCTCGGCCCCAGGCAGCGCTGCATCTATGACAGCTTCACCAAGGCGACCGGCATCGCGGGCGCGCATCTGGGCAGCGAGGTGAATGCAGCCGGGATCGACGCGGACGAGACCGAGGCGGTCCTGATCCTGGCGAAACGCCACGGCTTCGCCCAGACACCGCGCGGCTGCACCGGAAAGGCCTTCAAGGCGATGGTCGCCGGCCTCGAGGAGGCAACCGAATTCATCGTCCTGGTCTGCACCGGCATGGGCGGCTCCATGATCCCGGCAACGAGCCGTGCCGGCGCGGCCTATTCCTATGATTTCTCGAAGGGGTTCGATGCCCGGCGGATGTTCACCGATCCGGATTTCGACGAGATCCTGTGGCATGCGATCTGGCTTCGCGCGGATGCGGGCGGCCGGAACAAATCGGTGCATGACCCGCAGAAGATGCGCCCCACCGGGCCGGTCGATGGCGACAGGATCATCTGGATGGCGCGCTGAGCGCAGCGGCCCGGGTCACAGGTAGCGAAGCGACTTGCCCTTGTGGAAGACATGGATCTTCTGCGGCACAGCCGTCATCTGCAGCACCGAACCCGGCTCGACATTCACGATGCCCGGCTGCTTGGCGATCATCTGGCCGTCATTCTGGCTGGGATCATTGCTGTAGAGCACGGTGGTATCGCCCAGCTTCTCGACGATGTCGGTGCGGAACTCGATGAAGGGCATGGCGCCGTTCTCCGCGATCACCAGATCCTCGGGACGGATGCCGAACTGGACCTTGGCTCCGGCGAGATGCCCAGGCGACGGCACGGCGGCCGAGATCTCGGTGCCGGTTGCAAGACGCAACCGGGTCTCCTGCCCAGTTGCGGCGATCTCCGCCTCGAAGAGATTCATCGCGGGCGAGCCGATGAACTGCGCCACGAAGGTGTTTGCGGGCCGCTCGTAGAGCTCCAGCGGCGCCCCGACCTGCGCGATGCCGCCCCCGGCCAGAACCACGATCCGGTCGGCGAGCGTCATCGCCTCCACCTGGTCATGGGTCACGTAGATCATCGTGCTGTCGGGCATGGACTGCTTCAGCTGGGCGATCTCGATCCTCGTGGCGACGCGCAGCGCCGCGTCGAGATTGGAAAGCGGCTCGTCGAAGAGATAGACCTGCGGGTCGCGCACGATGGCGCGGCCGATCGCGACGCGCTGGCGCTGGCCGCCCGACAGCGCCTTGGGCAGGCGGTCGAGATAGTTTTCCAGCTGAAGCTTCCGCGCCGCCTCCTCGACGGCGCGGTTGATTTCATCCTTCGACTTTCCAGCGAGCTGCAAGGAAAAGCTCATGTTGTCCCGCACGGTCATATGCGGATAGAGCGCATAGCTCTGGAACACCATGGCGATCCCCCGCTGGGCGGGAGGGACGTCGTTCATGACCTGGCCGCCGATCTCCAGCGTGCCGCCGGTGATCTTCTCCAGCCCGGCGATCATCCGCAGGAGCGTGGACTTGCCGCAGCCCGAGGGTCCGACGAAGACGATCAGCTCGCCCGCATCGATCTCGAGGTTGATGTTGCGCAGCACCTCCACCGCGCCATAGGCCTTGGCCACGTTCGTCAGCTTCAGGTCGGCCATCGCCGTCTCCTCCCTCCCTGCGGTCAGACGGCGGACAGGATGCAGGGCTGCCATGGCCCCAGATGCAGCCAGCCGTCCAGCGGTATCGCCCCGTTCACATCCTGTCCCAGCGCCTGCCACTCGCCCTTGGGCACCGCCAGATCGGCGGGCTCCTCGGAGAGGTTGAAGGCCAGGAAGAGGCGTTCTTCATTCTGCTCGCGCTCGAAGATCACCACGTTGCCCTCGACATGCAGCTTCGACTGCTTGCCGTTGCGCAGCGCGGGGTGGTCATGGCGGAGCTGGATCACGCGGCGGTAGTGGTGCAGCAGCGCGCCCGGATCGAGCTCCTGCTGCGCCACCGCGTGGCCGTGATGTTCGTAGGGCACCGGCAGCCAGGGCAGCACCGGCGAGAAGCCGGCATTCTGCAGCTTTCCGTCCCAGGGAAACGGCGTGCGGCAGCCGTCGCGGCCCTTGTATTCCGGCCAGAACTCGATGCCGTAAGGATCCTGCAGCGCCTCGAAGGGCACGTCGGCCTCGGGCAGGCCAAGCTCTTCGCCCTGATAGATGCAGACCGATCCGCGCAGGCACATCAGCAGCAGCGCATAGGCGCGCGACGCCGCATGGTCGAGCCCCCAGCGGCTGACATGGCGCTCGACGTCATGGTTCGAGAAGGCCCAGCAGGCCCAGCCCTGCGACGCGACGCGGTCGACCAGATCCATGATGTCCGCGACCCGGTCCGCCGAGGGAAACTCGCCCGAGAGGAACTCGAAGGCGTAGCACATGTGCACCCGGTCGTTGCCCTTGGTGTATTCGCCGAGCAGCTCCATCGCGCCCTGCGCCTCGCCGACCTCGCCGACCAGGGTGGCGGCCGGATAGGTGTCGAGCAGCGCCCGGAGCCGCGCGAGGAACTCCAGGTTTTCCGGCCGGTTCTTGTCGTAGACATGCCGCTGGTAGTTGTAGGGGTTCACCGCGGGGGCGAAGATGTCGTTGCGCTCCTCGGGTTCGAGCGGCGGGTTGTTGCGCAGCTCCTGATCGTGGAAGTAGAAATTGATCGTGTCGAGGCGGAAGCCGTCGACGCCGCGGTCGAGCCAGAACCGCGCCATCTCGAGGATGGCCTCCTGCACCTCGGGATTGTGCATGTTCAGATCCGGCTGCGAGGCCAGGAAATTGTGCAGGAAATACTGGCAGCGCCGCGGATCCCACTGCCAGGCCGAGCCGCCGAAGAAGGACATCCAGTTGTTCGGTGCGGTGCCGTCCGGCTTGGGATCGGCCCAGACATACCAGTCGGCCATCGGATTGGTGCGGCTGGACCGGCTTTCCACGAACCACGGGTTCTGGTCCGAGGTGTGGCTGAGCACGAGGTCGATGATGACCTTCACCCCCTGCTCATGCGCCCGCTCCACCAGCCAGTCGAAATCCGCGAGCGTCCCGAACAGCGGGTCGACATCGCAGTAATGCGAGACGTCATAGCCGAAGTCCTTCATCGGCGACGGGAAGAAAGGCGAAATCCACACCGCATCGACGCCCAGGGAGGCGATGTGCGGCATGCGCTCGGCAATGCCGAGAAGGTCGCCGACGCCGTCGCCGTTCGAGTCCTGGAAGCTGCGCGGATAGATCTGGTAGATCACCGCGCCGCGCCACCAGTCCTTGTCGATGCTTTGTCCGGTGGCCACCGGAAGGGTCGTTCCCATCGCTACGCTCTCCTGTCGTTACTTCACCGAGCCGGCAAGCAGCCCGCGGACAAGGTATTTCTGCATGGCGAAGAAAACCACCAAGGGGACGGCAATCGACAGGAATGCCGCGGCTGTCAGGATTTCCCAGTTGCCGCCGCGCGAGCCCAGGAGCTCGACGATGCGGCCGGTCATCACCAGCTGGCTGTCGGAGGTGCCGAGGAAGACCTTGGCCACCAGAAGGTCGTTCCAAGTCCAGAGAAACTGGAAGATCGCGAAGCTTGCCAGCGCGGGAAAACTCAATGGCAGCACGATCTTGCGGAAGATCTGGAAGTCGGTGGCGCCATCGACGCGGGCGCCCTCGATGATGTCCTTCGGCAGGCCGACCATGTAGTTGCGCAAGAGGTAGATCGCCAGCGGCAGGCCGAAGCCGGTATGCGCCAGCCAAATGCCGAAATAGCCCTTGCCGAGGCCGATTGCATTGTGGAACCGCAGCAGCGGGATCAAGGAAAGTTGAAGCGGCACGACCAGCAGGCCGACCACGCAGGCGATCAGCAGCGCGCGCCCGGGAAACTGCATCCAGGCGAGCGCATAGGCGGCGAAGGCGGCGACGAGGATCGGGATCACCGTCGCCGGGATGGTCACGGTGAAGGTGTTGAGGAAGGCGCGGCCGATGCCCTCGGCGCCGACCACCGTCGCGTAGTTGTCGGTGGTGAAGCGCGGCGGCACCAGCGACTGGACATAGATGCGCTGGCCGCGGCTGCCGGTCATCTCGGCCGAGGCGCTCAGCAGGTAGCTGCCGTCTTCCTCGACCGCCAGCGTCTCGCCGTCGCCGAGATCGGCCGTTTCGCCCGGCCCGAAAGCGGCCGGCGCGCGCGAGGAGGTGCCCCAGGAGGCAACCCGGCCCTCGCCCCTTTCGAAGACATTGCCGCGGATCACCCAGAGATTGCCCTCGCGCGCCTGCGCCTCGGGGCTGTCGGTGCGGGCAGCGATCGTCTGTTCCGAGGCCGCGAGCGAAGTCCACCAGCCGGTGGCGGCAAGCTGGTCCTTGTCGCGGAAGGACGAAACCAGCAGGCCGAAGGTCGGCACGGTCCAGAGCACGACAAGCACGACCACGGCGATATGCACGGCCCAGGTCAGCGCCGCCTTCTGTCCGGCATGGCCTTCCATCAGTTGCCCTCCTTGCGCGCGTTGCGGATGTTCCAGACCATGATCGGCGTGACGGCCAGCATCAGGATGACGGCAATCGCCGAGCCGCGGCCGAAATCGCCCGCCCGGAACGACCAGTCATACATCATGTTGGCCAGCACCTGGCTGCCCCACTGGCCGTTGGTCATGGCGAAGACAATGTCGAAGATCTTCAGCACCAGGATGGTGATCGTCGTCCAGACGACGGCGATGGTGCCCCAGATCTGCGGGATCTTGATGCGCCAGAAGATCTGGAGCGGCGAGGCGCCGTCGAGGATCGCGGCCTCGATGGTCTCTTCGGGAATGCCGCGCAGCGCCGCCGAGAGGATCACCATGGCAAAGCCGGTCTGGATCCAGACGAGGATGATCATCAGGAAGAAGTTGTTCCAGAAAGGCACGGTGATCCAGGCGACCGGATCGCCGCCCAAGCCCACCACGATGGCGTTGAGCAGGCCGATCTGCTCCTGGTCGGCGCCGCGGTAGTCATAGACGAACTTCCAGATCACGGCGGCACCGACGAAGCTGATCGCCATCGGCATGAAGATCAGCGATTTGGCGAGGTTGCCCCATCTGATCCGGTCGGTCAGCGCGGCGGCAACCAGCCCGAAGAAGGTCGCCATCGCGGGGACGAAGACCAGCCACAGGAGGTTGTTGCGGACGCTTTCGAGGAATTTCGCGTCGCCGAACAGCCACACGTAATTGTCGAGACCGACGAAGTCCCGGCCGCCGCTGCCGTGCAGCGACAGCCAGAGCGAATTGAAGACCGGATAGACCAGGTAGAGCCCGAGCACGATCATCGACGGGCCGAGGAAGAGCCAGGGCCGGATCGCGTTGGCCTTGCGGACATTGGCCGCCGCCTTCGGCCCTTTCATCGGCAGGGCGCGGTCGAGCAGCGCATTCGAGCCCCAGAAATAGGCGACGCACAGGAACACCCCGACGACGATGGTCGCGGCGGCATAGAGGATCTGGCCCATGGCTGGCGCTCCGTTCCAGTGAAGGGGAGGCCCCGGATCAGGTCCGGGGCCGGACAGGGCTCATTTGATGCCGTCCCATGTGGCCTGGATGGCGGAGGCGACCTCGGCGGCATCGGCGCCGCCGGCATAATCCACCATGCCGGTCCAGAACACGCCCGCGCCGACCGCGGCCGGCATGATGTCGGAGCCGTCGAAGCGGAACGTGTCGGCGCCGCGCAGGATCTCGGCCATCTTGCCCATGGTCGGATCGCCGTAGAGCTCGGCATTGGTGCCCAGATGGGCGGAGATGAAGGCGCGCTGCGCCATCCAGATCTCGTGCGCGATCGGGTTCTGGATGAACTCTACGAAGGCGCGCGCGCCGGGGCTGTCCTTGGTCATCGACACCAGCGTGCCCGCGCCCAGCACCGGATTGCCCAGATCCTTGTCGGCATAGGACGGGAAGTAGAAGAAATCCGCGTCCTCGCCCACGACCGTGCCTTCGGGGAAGAAGGACGGGATGAAGGAGGCCTGGCGGTGCAGGTAGCATTGCGGCGGAATGGCGAAGAGCCCCTTGGGACTGTCGCGGAAATCGGTCGAGGCCACCGCGCCGGTGCCGCCCGCGACGAAGTCGTCGTTGCGCGCGAACCAGCCGAATTCCTCGATCGCGGCGATCACCTTCGGATCGTCGAAGGGCATTTGGTTGGCCACCCAGTCGTCATAAACCTCCGGCGGATACATCCGCAGCATCAGATCCTCGACCCAGTCGGTCGCGGGCCAGCCGGTCGCGCCGCCCGAGCCCAGCCCGATGCACCAGGGCGTCTCGCCCTCGTCGACGATCTCCTGGGTCATCGCCTTGAGGTCTTCCATCGTTCCGGGGATCTCGAGCCCCAGATCCTCGAAATTCTCGGGCACGTACCAGACCAGCGATTTAAGGTCGACGCGGTAGAAGATGCCGTAGAGCGCATCCGAGCCGTCCTGGCCGGGGAAGGTCGCGAGATCGACCCAGCTCTGCCCGGCGGCATAGTTTTCCGCCACCCAGTCGGCAGTCGCCTGCGGCAGCGGCACGAGGAAGCCCTTGGCGGCGAGATCGGCGGCGAGGCCCGGCTGCGGAAAGATGGCGATGTCGGGCGGCGAGCCCGCGGCGGTGTCGATGACGATCTGCTGCTCGAAGCTGTCGGAACCGTTGTACTGGACATCCGCCCCTGTCGCGGCCTCGAAATAGGCCACCACGGTCTCGAAATAGTCGCGCTCCTGCGACAGCCAGGGCCCGGCGACGGTGATCACCTGGCCGCTCAGATCGGTGGATTTCAGTGCCTCGTAGGCGTCCCAGTGGAAACCGCCCTCGCCGGGCGGAAACGGCAGGTCCTGGGCAGTAGCAATGGACGACAGACAGACCAGCGCAAGCGCGCTGCTGCCAAGAATCCGTGACATATGGCGACCCTCCCAAGTCGGTTGTTCCGCAGCTGCGATCCTGTCCGCTCCCCGCGCCGCGATGGTCCGAAGGCTTTCAAAACGCCTTGGCCAATGCAACACTTAGATGAGTCGCCTTGCATGTCAAACCGCGCTTGCGGGGGGTGGGCATTTTTTTTACGGTCTGAAGAAATGGACTCGGTCCGGGCGGAGGAGCCCGGACGCGACCTTGCGCTCTTTGGGAGGAGAGACGCGGAAATGAGCATATCCCTCAAGCAGCTGTCGCTGCTCCTGGGGTTGTCGCAGACCACGGTGAGCCGCGCGCTGAACGGCTATCCGGAGGTCAGCGAGGCCACGAGGCAGCGGGTCATCGACGCCGCGCAGCGCCATGCCTACATGCCCAATCCGCGGGCGCGCAGCCTGGCGACGGGGCGCGCCATGGCGATCGGCCATGTGCTGCCGATCGCGGAAAGTTCCGACATGGCGAATCCGGTCTTCGCGGATTTCCTGGCGGGCGCGGGCGCGGTCTATACGCGGCGCGGCTACGGCGTGCACCTGTCCTTCTCCGAACCGGGACGGGAGGCCGAGCACTACCGCTGGCTGACCCGGCAGCGGATGGTCGATGCGGTGGTGCTGCATGCGCCGCGCGAGGCGGACGAGCGGGCCGAGGCGCTGGCCGGGCTGGAGCTGGTCTGGGGCGTGCACGGCATGCTGGGCGGCCGCCGCGAGGGCTACAATTTCGTCGAGCTGGACAACCGCGCCGCAGCGGAGCTGGCGACGCGCCATCTGGCCGGGCTGGGCCATTCCCGCATCGCCTTCCTCAACGCCCCCAAGGGGCTGAATTTTGCGCGGCAGCGCGAGGCGGGCTTCCTGTCGGTGATGGAAGCGCAGGGCCTGGTGCCGAACCGGCTGTGGATGCTCGACGGCGAGATGACCGAGGAATGCGGCTACCGCACGGCGCGGCGGCTCTGCGCGCAGCCGGTGCAGCCGACCGCCTTCCTCGCCGGGTCGATGCTGGTGGCGATCGGCATCCACCGCGCGGTGCTGGAGGCCGGGCTGTCGGTGCCGGGCGACGTGTCCATCGCCACCCATGACGACGTGCTGTCCTTCGTGCCGAACGGCGATCCGCCCCCAGAGCCGCCGCCCGCCGCGCCCCGCCATCGACGCCGCCCGCCGGGGGATGCTACCGATGGCTCGATGACGGGGTGCGGCCCCGCCCTGCCTGACGAGTTCCGATGACCCTGCCCCCCGCTGCGGCGCGCTGCCTCCGGCCGGAAAGGCCGTCCTGACATGCTGGACGTCTTCCTGCTGGCCGTTCCCCTCTACCTGCTGATCGCCGGCGGCTTCGCCGCGGTGCGGTCGGGCTACCTGCCCCCCGAAAACCTGGGCGGCGTCGGGCAGTTCGCGCTGAAGGTCTGCCTGCCGGTCCTGATCTTCGCCGCGGTGTCGAAACCCGGCGAGCTGAGGCTGCTGAACTGGAGCTTCGTCGCGGGCTATTCCGCCGCCTCCTTCCTCGTGATCGGCACGATGACCCAGGTGATGCGCCGGATCTACGGCCACCCGCCGGGACGGTCGATCATCCTCGGGCTCGGCTGCGGCAGCTCGAACAGCGCCTTCTTCGGCCTGCCGGTCGCGGCGATCGCGCTGGGGCCCGACCAGGCGGCGACGATCTTCGCCTGGATCCTGCTGGCCGAGAACATGGTGGTGATCCCGTTCTGCGTCTCGCTCGCCGAAAGCGCCGACCAGCGCGAGGGCAGCTTCCTCGCCTCGCTGCGCGGCGTGCTGGCGGGGATGGCGCGCTCGCCGCTGATGATCGCGCTGGTCGCCGGGCTCGCCGTGTCCGTGACCGGGCTGGAGCCGCCAGCGCCGATCGCGCGGACCATGGCGATGATCGTCTCGGCGGCGCCCGTGCTGTCCCTGATGCTGGTCGGCGGCTTCATCGCCCATGAAAGCGTGCGCGGCGCCGGCGTGCCGGTCGCGGCGATCACCTTCGCCAAGCTGCTCCTGCACCCGCTGGCCGCCTATCTCGTGCTGTCGGCGCTGCCCGGGCTGGACCATGCGACGGTGATCGGCGGCATGCTCTATGCCGGAGTGCCGATGTTCACCATCTACACGCTCTTCGCCGCCCGCCATGGCGGCGAGACCCTCGCTTCGGCGGCGCAGGTGATGGCGACGGCGGCCTCGCTCGTGACAATCAACTTCCTGCTTTTCCTCGCGATTTCTTCTCTCTGAGCGGAAATGCAGACTGCCCGTGCGCAGAGCGCGGATTGGGCGGCCGTCCGATCCGCGCTACCCAGAGATGTACCCAGACCTCCCGGAGCCCTCCCATGTCCGATTCTCCGCTGCGCAACACGCGCGACCGCTATGGCAGCGTCGCCAAGAGCTTCCACTGGCTGACCGCGCTCTTGATCCTGTCGCTCTGGCCGCTCGGCCTGATCGCCCATGAATGGCCCTATGGCACGGCAGACGAGCTGGCCGTCAAGGCGGTGCTGTTCTCGGTCCACAAAACGTTGGGCGTGGCCGTGTTCTTCGTCGCGCTCGCCCGCATCCTCTGGGCCCTGTCCCAGCCGAAGCCGGGGCTGCTGCACCCGGGACGCAAGCTCGAGAGCTTCGCCGCCGAAACCGTGCACTGGGCATTCCATCGAAGCCGAACAGCAGCTTCTGGGCGCGATCCTGACCAATGACCGGGTCTTCGACCGCGTGGCGTCGATCCTGAAATCGGACCATTTCTACGACCCGGTGCACGGGCGGATCTTCGAGGTGGCGGCCAGCCGCTTCGCCAAGAACGCGCTGGTCAGCCCGGTGACGCTGGGCGCCTTCCTGGAGGACGATCCGGGGCTGCGCGAACTCGGCGGACCGGCCTATCTGGCGCGGCTGGCGGGCGCGGCGATCTCGACTTTCGCGGCGTCGGACTATGCGCAGCTGATCCACGACATGTACATGCGCCGCCAGCTGATGCAGCTCGGCCGGGACATTTCCGAACGGGCGCGCCGCGTCGATACCGACAGCGAACCGAAGGACCAGATCGTCCAGGCCGAGCAGGCGCTCTATGCGATGGGCGAACAGGGCCAGGCCTCGAAAGGCNTTCACGTCGTTCCTGCGCGCGGTGACCGAGGCGGTGAACGTCGCCAATGCCGCCTACCAGCGCGACGGCGGGCTGGCGGGCATCTCCACCGGGCTCGACGATCTCGACAAGAAGCTCGGCGGCCTGCACCGCTCGGACTTGCTGATCCTCGCCGGGCGTCCGTCGATGGGCAAGACCTCGCTGGCGACCAACATCGCCTTCAACGTCGCCAAGGCCTACAAGAAGGGCACCCTGACCGACGGCTCCGAAGGCGCGGTCAATGGCGGCGTCGTGGGCTTCTACAGCCTCGAGATGTCGGCCGAGCAGCTGGCGGCGCGGGTCCTCTCGGAAGCCTCCGAGGTGCCGTCGGAACAGATCCGCCGCGGCGACATGACCGAGGCCGAGTTCCGCCGCTTCGTCGAAGCCGCGAAGACGCTGGAATCCTGCCCGCTCTATATCGACGACACGCCCGCCCTGCCGATCTCGCAGCTCGCGGCCCGCGCGCGGCGGCTGAAGCGGACCCACGGGCTCGACGTGCTCTTCGTCGACTACCTTCAGCTGGTCCGCCCTGCCTCCGCCAAGGACAGCAGGGTGAACGAGGTCTCGGAGATCACGCAGGGCCTGAAGGCGATCGCCAAGGAACTGAACATCCCGGTGATCGCCCTGTCGCAGCTGTCGCGCCAGGTGGAGAACCGCGAGGACAAGCGCCCGCAGCTTTCCGACCTCCGGGAATCCGGCTCGATCGAACAGGATGCCGACGCCGTGATGTTCGTGTACCGCGAGGAGTACTACAAGGAACGCGAGAAGCCGGCAGACGACAATCTCGAAGCCATGGCAAAGTGGCAGGAGACGATGGAGCGCTGCCACGGCAAGGCCGAAGTGATCCTCGGCAAGCAGCGCCACGGGCCGATCGGCACGGTGGAGCTGAGCTTCGAGGGCCGCTTCACCCGCTTCGGCAACCTCATCAAACCATGGCGCGGTAGCGCGTCGCTGACTTCCTCGGCGCTTTGCGCGCCGATCTGACCCATGTCGTTCATGGTTCCTGCCTCATTGTCACCCGTGCCGGGCGGGATAGCCCCATGCGCCTGTGAGGCGCAAGGCGGATATCCTGTGGATAAGATTGTATAACTGCTCGCGTCCAGATTAGGGGGCTGGCCGGATTCTGTCCACAAGGGATTGTGGGCGGCTTTATGCCGTCCCCTGCGTGACCATCAGCCGCCCCAGCCCGCGGAAGTGATAGGTCGGCGCGAAAACCGGCGGTTCGGCCAGCGCGAGTCCCGGACAGCGGGCGAAGAGCACCCTGAGCGCGATCTGCAGTTCCAGCCGCGCCAGCGGCGCGCCGAGGCAGAAATGAACGCCCGCGCCGAAGGAGGTCAGTGCCTTGCTGGCGCGTCCGGGGCGGAAGGCGGCCGGGTCCGGGAACACGGCCGGGTCGCGGTTGGCGGCGCCGAGAAGGCAGGCGACCTGCTGGCCCGGGGCGAATCGTTCGCCCGCCACTTCGGTCGCGACCTGCGCGTAGCGGGTGAAGAGATGCAGCGGCGGGTCGAGCCGCAGCGCCTCTTCGGCACTGGCCGCCACCGCCTCCGGTCCCGCCAGCGATGCCGCGTCCGCTTCGGCCAGCAGGAGCTTCACCGCATTGCCGATCGAATGCACCGTTGCCTCGTGCCCGGCATTCAGGAGCAGTACGCAGGTCCCCAGAACTTCGTCCGCACTTAGCCGCCCGGCTTCAGCCTCGGCTTTCAGCGCCTGGGCCAGATCGCCGTCGGCACGTGCCGCCTTCGCCGCAAGCGACGCCTCGAGATGTGCCGCGAACTCCGCCGAGGCGCGTTCCGCCGCCGCGGAGTCCTCCGCGCCCGGCGCCTGGGTGTAGAGCCGCACCATCGCATGCGACCAGTCGAGGAGCCGTGGCGCCAGCGAGACCGGCTCGCCCAGCATCTCGGCAATGACGGTGACCGGGATCGGCGTGCAATAGGCCGCGATCAGGTCGAAGGGCCCGTCCGGGAAGCCGTCGATCAGCCGGTGGCAGAGCGCCTCGATCTGTTCGGCCATCGCCTGCACGCGGGCATTGGTGAAGGCGGTCACGACCGACCGGCGCAGCACCGGATGGCGCGGCGCCTCGTTCGACAGCATCGAGGCCTCCTCCAGCCGCCGGAAGGCGGGCAGGCTGTCCCAGGGCGTTGCCGCTTCGTGCCCGGCGGGCGGCAGCCGGGCGAAATCGCGGCTGCGCAGGATCGCCTGCACCGCGTCATGCGACACGGCGGCGGCCATGCCGTACTCTTCCCACATCACGATGCTGCCGAGGGCGCGCATCGCCTCGTAGGCGGGATAGGGGTCCTGGACGAAGGCGGGATCGGCGGGCGGCTGGCGGAAGGTCTGCATGTCCTTCCGATAGGCCAGGCTCAGCGGCTTGCCAAGCGGGCCTTGGCCCGGCGGCGGGGGCGGCCTATGGTCCGGGCATGACGCTGATCCGCCGCCGCCTGCTGCTGTTCCTCCTCGTGCTCTGCGGCTCGGCCGCGGTCGGGCTCGCCGCCTGGCAGCTCAGCTGGTCGGCCGCGCTGCGCCTCGTCGCCGCCCGGGCCGAGACCGATCTGACCCAGACCTCGGAACGGCTGATCGCCCAGCTGCAGAGCTACCGCGAACTGGCGGTCCTGCTGTCGGACCATCCGGAGGTCGAGGCGCTCTTGCGCCCGGGCTTCGCCGCGCTCGGCCAGACGCTGCAGGAGGTCACGCTGCGCGAGGCCGAAGAGCTGCTGCAATCCATCGCCGACAAGACCGGGGCGCTCAGGATCGGGGTCTACCGCCGGGACGGCCATGTCACCGCGCGCAGCGACCAGAACCGCAGCGAAACGCTGCCGCTCTTGTGGCAGGAGGCGGCGGAGCGGGCCTTCCAGGGGGCGCTTGGCCTCGTCACCGGCGTCGATCCCGAGGCCGGACGGCGCAGCTTCGCCTTCGCCTCGCCGGTCTTCGGCCAGCGCGGCGCGGCGCCGACCGGCGTTCTGGTCGTGGCGGTCGATCTGGAGGCGATCGAGGCCGAGTGGCCCGGGGGCGGGGCTTGCCATGGCCGAGCTGGTGCTGCTCTCGGCGATGATCTGCCGCGACTGGATGCTCAGGCCCGCAGGCGCGCGGCCGCGGCCCTTCGCGCGGCTGACGCTGCGCTCGGAGCCGCCGCTCTCGGTGACGCTCAGTCCGCGCCGCCGAAGTGACGGGTCATGAGCGCGACCAGCGCGGGGTCCTTCTCCATTTCGTCGGGGAAGCGGAACCGGTTCTTCTTCCAGCCGGTGGAGCAGGCGCGGCAATGCGCAAGCCGGAACGTGCTTTGCATGGTGAAGAGGTTCTGGGAAATCCCGCCGATCTGGTGGACCGCCCAGCCGAACAGGCGGCTCATCGGCCCGCGCGGCGCCATGCACCATTTGCGGTTGCACTTGCGGTCGGGAACCGCGCGCCAGACATGGGCCTGCTGCGGCGCCGGGCCTTCGGTGGTCTCGGCGGGATAGACCCAGGAGCCCTGGATCGTCACCATCCCCGCGGGATGCGCCGCCGCCATGTCGAAGACGGATTTTCCTTCCGGACCCAGCACCAGCTCGTCGATGTCGATCGACAGCACCGCGCGGGTCCGGTCGAGCGCATCGCGCCGTGCCAGGTTCAGCATCGCCGACTGGAAGAAGCGCGGGCTGACATCGAAGCGCCCGGACTTGTCCGCGGGGCCGTAGGGGAAGGGCGCCGAGTAGATCACCGCGTGCTTCAGGCCGCTGCCGCGGAGGGCGGCGGCAATATCCTCGGGCGCGTAGTCGGTCGAGCCGTTGTCGAACAGCGCCATGGCCTGGGCGCCATGGTCGGTCGCGTGGAACCTGGCCCAGTTGGCGATCCAGTCGAGCCGGTTGTTCTTCGACACCGCCACCAGCGCGTTCATCCCGGCGAAGTCCTCCGCCAGCCCTTTGCGCGCCGCGATCTCGACGGTCTCGCCCGCGATGTCCAGCGTCAGGCGGCCCTCGGGCGCCTTGAGGAAGACCTGTTCGCAGCGCAGCCATTTCACCCGGCGCAGTCGGCCGACGGGCTTGCCGTCCAGCCGCAGCCCGTCGCGGAACGGTTTCCAGAGATTCAGGAAGCGCGGCGCGGTGAACAGGTAGCCGCCCTCGCGTGCGAGACGGACGCAGTCGTAGAACAGCGTCCGGTCGTCATATTCCGCGATGTAGTAGTCGCTGCGCCGTTCGGGCGGGCGGGTGTAGTCGCGGCGCAGCGGGGCGGTTTCGGGCAGCCGGAAGCCTGCGAGCGGAACGATGGTGACGTCGGTCTGGGTCATGTCATGGCCAGTCGGAGTAAGGGGACTGCATCCCGGGCGATACCACGGGCCCGGGGGGAATGTCGAAGCGCTTCTGCCGCGGGGCGGCCGGGCGCGCCTGGCCGCGGCAGGCGTTCCGTGCGGCGGGCCGGGGCGGCGTGCCGATGACTGGTCCGCCTTCCGCGACCGCTTTGCCCAGGTTGTGGCGCTGAAGCAGGAAGAGGGCCAGGCGCTGGCCCGGGGCGGCGATGTCTATGACGCGCTGCTGCAGGATTACGAGCCGGGCAGCACCGGCGCCGAAATCGCGGCGCTCTTCGACGGGCTGCGCCCGCGGCTCGTCGCCCTGCGCGAGCGCATCCTCGGCAGCGAGGTGACGCCGCCCAGGCTGTCCGGCGAATTCGCCGAGGCGGCGCAGCTTGCCCTGTCGGAAACGCTCGCGGTGACCTTCGGCTACGACCTGACCCGCGGCCGCATCGACAAGGCGGTGCATCCGTTCTCCTCGGGCTCGGGCACGGATGTGCGGATCACCACCCGCACCGATCCGGCCGATCCGTTCAACTGCTTCTACTCGACCATCCACGAGGTCGGCCACGCCACCTACGAGCAGAAGGTCGATCCGGCCTATCTGCTGACGCCGCTGGGCTCGGGCGCCTCGATGGGCGTGCATGAGAGCCAGAGCCGCATCTACGAGAACCAGCTGGGCCGCAGCCAGGCCTTCACCTCCTGGCTGTTCCACCGGATGCAGGAGAGCTTCGGCGACCTGCGGGTCGGCGGGCCGGAAGATTTCCACGCCGCCGTCAACCGCGTGCATTCGGGCTATATCCGCACCGAGGCGGACGAGGTGCACTACAACCTGCATGTCATGCTGCGCTTCGATCTGGAGCGTGCGCTGATCGAGGGCGAGCTGGCCGTCGACGACCTGCCCGGCGCCTGGAACGAGCGCTTCGCCCGGGATTTCGGCGTGGCGGTCGACCGGGCCTCGAACGGCGTGCTGCAGGACGTGCACTGGCCGGTGGGGCTGTTCGGCTATTTCCCGACCTATGCGCTGGGGAATGTCTATGCCGGCTGCCTGCACAAGGCGCTGCGCGCGGCGGTGCCGGATCTGGATGCGCAGATGGCCGAGGGCGATCTGTCGGCGGCGCTCGGCTGGCTGGCGGAGAACCTGCAGCAGCATGGCAGCCGCTACCTGCCGCGCGAGACCATCGCCCGCGCCTGCGGCTTCGAGCCGGATGCCGGGCCGCTTCTGGACTATCTGGAAGGAAAATTCGGCGCGATCTACGCGCTTTGAACAAGGCCGGGAGGGGGCGCGCCCCCTCCCGGCCCCTCCCCCGCGCCAGGCGGAGAAGGACGGTCTCAGGAGACCTGGGCGATCCAGTCCTCGAGATTGTAATAGGTCGTCACCCGCGAAATCTTGCCGTCGCGCAGGGTGAAGAACGTGCCCGCGGGCAGACGGTAGGTCTGGCCCTTGGCAGGCGGCAGCCCCTCGTCATCGGCCTTGTAGGTGCCGTTGACGGTGAATTCCGCAGCGGCGCGGTCGCCTTCGGCGAAGATCACCATGTCGGTGAGGTTTTCCGAATAGCAGCGGTCCATATGCGCGCAGAATTCGGCGAAGACATCCTTGCCCTTGCGGATGCCGCCCTGGTTGACGTGGTGCTCCACATCGTCGGTCAGCAGATCCAGCATGGTCTGGGTGTCGCCTGCATTGAAGGCTTCGTAATAGGCGGTGATGATGGCCTTGGTGCTCATGGACCCTCCGTTGGTTTCCGGTCCCTTAGGCTGCGCCGGCGCGCTCCGCAAGACCGCCGAAAGGCCCGGTTCCGCACCTGCCGGGGCATCCGCGCAGTCCGCCGCAATCCCGCGGCGCGGAATGCATCCGGGGAGGCGGTCCCGTCCAGAGGCCCTGCCGCAACGCCGCCGCCCGGGCGGGCAGCAAAACGCCCTCCCGGAAGACCGGAAGGGCGTCCTCCGTCCACGGCCCTCCCCGGCCGGACGGAAACCTGCGGTCCGGGACGGACCTATTGCGCGGGGGTCCAGGCCTCCATCGCGTCGATCTTCATCCGGCGCCGCGCGTCGCCGGAAAGCGACCAGTCGCCGCCGAAGGTCGCGGATTCCCAGGAGCCGTATTCCGGGTTCGGGAACACGATCCAGTCATGGCCGAAATGATCCATCGCCGCCTCGAGCGCCGCATCGCGTTCCTCGAGGCTGCCATCGGCCGCGTCGGAGAAATCGCCGAAATTGTCGCCCATCAGCAGGACGACGCGGTAGTTCTCTGCGACATGGGCGATGCGGTTCTCCTTTGCGGAGCCCCATTCCTCCTTGCCGCCGCGCAAAAGCACCGTGTCGACATTGCCGCCCATCGGGAAGCCGAGCGCCTCCATGTTGGCGATGGTCGCCTCCTTGCCCGGCTCCTTGCGGTTCGAGACGTAGAAGACCTTCACGCCCTTGCCGTCGGCGTAATTGGCGAAATCGACCGCGCCCGGCACCGCGCCGGAGGTCTGGCTTTCAACGTAATCGGCCCATTCCGACGAGCTGTAGCTGGTGCCGCGGACCACCAGGGACGCCTGGTAGTTGCCGTTGTCGAGCATGGTCTCGTCGAGATCGGAGATGATCGCGACCGGCAGATCCTCATAGCCCTCGCCCTGCTTGTCCGGCACGGCGGTCCAGGCGCTGTCGGCGAGCGCGGCATCGAGCTGCGCCTGCGCCATCTTGTAGAGCTGCATCACCGTCGCCTTGTACTCGACCGAGGTCTCCATCCAGACGGTTGCGTTCATCAGGTCGTTCTGCGGCACCGCCTCCTGCGCGAGGACCGGCGCGGCGGCGGGCAGCGCCAGCGCGGCGGCGAGGGCAAGGGCGGAAACGGAACGGCTGATACGCAAAGTCATCGGGCAATCCTTGGGGCTGTCGGGAATCCGGTCTGATACCGACGGAGACTGCGCAACTGTCACAAAACTGTCAAATTAACTTTGCTCCTTCCGCCGCGGCAGCCGTGCCCGCGGCTGGAAAGCAAGCCCCGTGCAACGGGTTGGCCTGCCGCCGGTCGCTGCCGCAGCAGCCGCGCGACGGCCGCATGCAGATGAATCATGTTCTGCAAACGGCGTCGAGGCCCGACTATTTCAGCAGCCTGCTAGGTCGCGGCCCCGATCAGGGATTTTGCAGGGGATTCCCGGTAACATTCGCCGCCGGAACGATTCGTGCCCTTGATTTGCACCGTGTTTCGGCGCATCTACACGCTCATTCCGGACTCAGGCCCGGAATGCCATCGTAATCAATCGTGGAGTGACCATGGCCAAGGAAGAAATGCTCGAATTTCCTGGTGTCGTGAAGGAACTCCTGCCGAATGCGACGTTCAGGGTCGAGCTGGAAAACGGCCATGAGATCATCGCACACACGGCAGGAAAGATGCGCAAGAACCGGATCCGTGTTCTTGCCGGCGACAAAGTCCAGGTGGAAATGACCCCCTACGATCTGACCAAGGGTCGGATCAACTACCGCTTCAAGTAAGGTCCAGCCTTGCGACTGATATTGGGATCGGGCTCGCCCCGGCGGCGGGAGCTGTTGTCGCAGCTCGACATCGTCCCGGACGCGATCCTTCCCCCCGACATCGACGAGGACCCGCGCGCAGGTGAACTGCCGCGGGTCTATTGCCATCGAATCGTGACCGACAAGGTTGCCGCCGTTCCGGCGGAGGCGGGGGACTTGGTGCTCTGCGCCGATACCACCGTCGCCGTCGGCCGCCGCATCCTCGGCAAGCCCGCGGATGCCGACGAGGCCCGCGCCTTCCTGCGGCTGCTGTCCGGCCGCCGCCACCGGGCGATCACCGCCGTGGCGCTGCGCCGCGACGGGGTTGTGCGCGGCCGCGTCGTCAGCAGCCAGATCCGCATGAAGCGCATCACCGAGGCCGAGATCGAGGCCTATGTCGCCAGCGGCGAATGGGAAGGCAAGGCCGGGGGCTATGCCATCCAGGGCCGCGCGGCCTCCTTCGTCGCCTGGATGGAGGGCTCCTTCACCGGCATCGTCGGTCTTCCCCTTGCCGAGACGGCGGCGCTGCTGCGCAGCTTCGGCTACCCAGTCATGGGAGTTTCCGCATGAACGGATACCAGGTTCTCCTCGGAGAATGGCGCGGCCGCCACACGGCCATCCTGCTGAAGGACGGCGTGCTCGAGGACGTGCTGGTCGCGCCCGAAGACGACCGCCCGGCGATCGGCGCGATCTACCGCGCCAGGGTCGACCGGCCGCTGAAGGGGCAGGGCGGCGTGATCCTCAGCCTCGGCGGCGGGGAAAAGGGGTATTTCCGGCAGGGCAAGGGCCTGGCTCCGGGCGAGACCCTGCTGGTGCAGGTGACCGGCTATGCCGAGCCCGGCAAGGCCGTGCCGGTGACGCCCAAGCTGCTGTTCAAGAGCCGCTATGCCATCGTCACCCCGAATGCGCCGGGGGTGAACATCTCGCGCCAGATCCGCGACGAGGAGCTGCGCGAGAAGATTGCCGCGGTGGCCCATGGCATCGAGCTGGAACCCGGCCATGGCGCGATCCTGCGATCGGCCGCGGGCGAGGCGACGGCCGAGGAGCTGGCCGACGACCTGGCCTCGATGGCCGAGCTTGCCGGGCAGGTCTGCGCCGATCTTGCAGGCGAGCCCGAACTGCTGGTCGACGGTCCCGAGCCTGCGGATCTGGCCTGGCGCGACTGGCCCGAGCCCGACGAGGTCCTCGAAGATCCGGCGGCCTTCGCGCATTTCGGGGCCGAGGAGCTGATCGAGGGCATTCTCGGGGCCCGTGCCGAGCTGGAAGGCGGGGCGTCGATCTATGTCGAGCCGACCCGCGCGCTGGTCGCGGTCGACGTCAATACCGGAGGCGACACGTCGCCGGCGGCCGGACTTAAGGCAAACATCGCGGCTGCCCGCGCCCTGCCGCGCCTGCTGCGGCTCAAGGGCCTGTCGGGACAGATCGTGCTCGACCTCGCGCCGATGCCGAAGAAGGACCGCACCCGCTGGGAGCAGGTCCTGAAGGCGGCGCTGCGCGACGATCCGGTGGAGACCGCCTTCGTCGGCTGGACGCCGCTGGGCCATGCCGAGCTGCAGCGCAAGCGCGAGCGCCTGCCGCTGCACGACATCCCGGCATGAGCTGCCCGGTCTGCGGAAAACCGGCCGATCCGCGCTACCGTCCGTTCTGCACGCGGCGCTGCGCGGATGTCGACCTGGCCCGCTGGCTGACCGGATCCTACGCGATCCCGGCGGATGACGAGCCCGATGACGATGGCGGACAGGACCTGCCGCAGCGTCATTGAAGTTTTTTTGATTTTGGCTCTGGACACCCCCGGCGACCTTGAATAGACAGCCGAAACCCGAGCGGAGGAACACACCGCTCAAGCCCGTGCCCGGGTAGCTCAGGGGTAGAGCAGTGGATTGAAAATCCTCGTGTCGGTGGTTCGATTCCGCCCCCGGGCACCACTAGTTTCTAGGCTTCTTTCGTTATCAGGCATCTGGGGTCCGAAGTGGTCTCACCTTTCAAATTTAGCCGTTCGTGGGGTGGGGCCACTCTCTTCCCCTTGTGCCGTCCGGGATAGCTTCGCCATGGCGCTGTCGGCAAGGGTCTTCTGGCTCGCCGCCCGGGTGTAGCGCGTCGCTTCCTTGCTGGTGCGGTGCCCGGTGATCGCCATTATCTCTTTCTCGGTGCAGCCTTTTTCCGCGAGCCGCGCGGCGGCAGCCTTGCGCAGGCCATGCGTGCTGCAATTCTTTAGCCCTGCCGCATCCGCCCATTTGCGCATCCGGTTGCCGAAGCCGTTCGACGTGAAGGGCTTGCCGAAGCCGCTGATCGGCGTTGTTGCAGAACCCATCGGCTTCCGGGATTCACTGGGTGAATCCGGTGGGTTAAGAACCTGCCATGACGAAGCCCGGACCTGCCCGCTACCGTACTACAAACTGGAAATCGGCCTTGTTGCACAAAGAGGCCGCATTTGCCACCCAGTTGGTCGTGAGCACCCATTCAGGCCATATCGCGCACGCTGCGGCGTTTGAGGAGCTGCGCTATTTTAAACGCGAGCTGCCTGATCACGGAGTTGTGCCCACTGCCACCGTGGCGAATATGACTGGGCTTTTTGGCGAGGATACGGAAACCCAACGCATCGTGACGCGGTATCTGCTGAGCACACATTTTGATCTATTCTTCGCCGACGCCATCGTCGTGATCGAGGGCGCCGCAGAGCGGATCCTGCTGCCACATCTGATCCAGCATCATTACCCTGACCTTGCAGTGGCTTATCTTTCCTTCCTACGGCTGGGGGGGCAGCCACGCACACCGCATGCGGCCCTTGATCGAGGCGCTGGAGGTGCCGACGCTGATCATCACCGATCTCGATGCCGCGACGAAGGTAAAAATCGAGGTCAAGAAAGGCAAAGGTAAAGGCGAAAGGAATGCCTGGAAATCGGCCCGGCCGCGCTCGGGGGCCGCTCAGGAAACCACGAACCACGCTCTGAAATCTTGGCTCCCCGAGATGACAGAGGTGGACAAGCTGATGGCTGCGCCGGCAAACAAACTCTGCCACACCGATACCTCCCAGACCATTGCAGTCTCCTATCAGATCCCGCAAGAGGTGACACAGGGCACGCAGACCCAAGCCATCACGCCCAGCACGTTCGAGGATGCTCTTGCGCTGACCAACCCGAAAGCAGTGGAGGAGGCCGCGAAAGCGGCTCTGGCCTGCGGCATGACGCGTGATTTTGGCAAATACATCGCTGCCGCGGCAACGCCCAATTGAACTGATGCGGTGGATGCCCCAGCGGCCTGCAGCGCCGCCCAGATCTTCGCGGGGGTCATCGGCATCTGCGGAAGCTCGGCGCCGCGGCAGGCCAGCGCATCGGCAATCGCATTGGCCAGCGCCGGCATCGCGCCCACCGTGCCGCTCTCGCCCGCGCCCTTGACGCCTGCCGGGTTCGTGGACGTCGGCACCGGATGGCTCCCGGCCTCGACCATGCAGTAATCCGACATGCGCGGCATCGCGTAATCCATGAAGGAGCCGGTCAGGATCTGGCCCTCCGGATCATGGACGATGTCCTCCATCAGGATCTGCCCGGCGCCCTGCAGCACCCCGCCATGGAGCTGGCCGCGCACCAGCATCGGGTTGACCTCGAAGCCCACGTCGTCGGTCAGCACATGGCGCAGCACCTCGACCGTGCCGGTCTCGGGGTCGATCTCCACTTCGCAGACATGGCAGCCATTGGGGAAGCTCGGAGCTTCGAAGCGCGCCAGGCCCTCCTCGTGGAAACCGGGCTCCATGCCCGCAGGCAGCATCGCCGGATCGAAAGCGGCGCGCACCACCTCGCGGAAGCTGATCCCGGCCCCGGCGGAGCGGTAGACGCCGTCCGCGAAATCCAGCTCCGCCTCGCCGACCTGCAGGAGATGCGCCGCGATCCGGCGGCCGCGCGCCTCGCATTTGCCGATCGCATCGGTGATCGCCGCCGCGCCGAAGGCGGCGCTGCGCGAGGCGCCGGTGCCGACCCCGGTGCGGACCTCGCGCGTGTCGCTCTCGATCACCTCGATTTCGCCGCCTTCATAGCCGAGCCCGTCGCCGAGATATTGGGCATAGAGCGTCGCGTGGCCCTGGCCGTGATTGGTCGATCCGGCCAGCACCGCGACGCGGCCATCCGGCGCGAAGCGCAGCGCGACATTCTCCTGCCCGGCGGCGCCGGCGGTCTCGATGCACATGGCCAGCCCCATGCCGCGCAGCATCCCCTTCGCTTCGGAGGCCGCACGGCGTTCCGCGAAGCCCGCGCAATCCGCAGCGGCGAGCGTCTTGTCGAGCACCGCTTCGAATTCGCCGCAGTCATAGGTGAAGCTCAGCGCCGTCCGGTAGGGAAAGGCGCCTTCGGGGATCAGGTTGCGCCGCCGGATCTCCGCCGGGTCCATGCCGAGCAGCCGCGCCGCCTCGTCGACCATGCGCTCGATCACAAGGGCGGCCTCCGGGCGGCCCGCGCCGCGATAGGGGGCGACCGGGGCGGTATGGGTCCAGACGCCGACCGCCTCCACATGCATTGCCGGGATGGTGTACGGCCCGGCCATCGAGCCGAGGTTCATCACCGCCGGGGCGAAGCCGAAATAACCGGCATGCGCGCCGATATTCGACACGGTGGCGGCGCGGAACCCCAGCAGCCGGCCGTCTTCTCCGAAGCCGAGCGCCGCATCGACGATGATGTCGCGGGCATGGTCGTCGCCGGTCAGCACCTCGGTGCGGGTCGCGGTCCATTTCACCGGGCGGCCGATCCGCTTCGACGCCCAGCCGACCAGCGGCATCTCGACATTCATCGAGCCCTTGAGCCCGAAGGAGCCGCCGACATCGCCCGGCACGACGTCGAGCTGGTCCGGCCTGATGCCGAAGACATCGCCCGCCAGCATGTCGCGCGCCGCGAAGGAGCGCTGCACGCCGCCCCAGATCGTGTAGTGGTCCCGCTCCGCATCGTAATGGCCGGTGGCCGAGCGCGGCTCCATCGGGCTGGCGTGGATGCGGTTGATGACGATCCGGCGCTCGATCACATGCGGGGCGGCGGCCAGCGCGGCCTCCGCCGCCGCTGCGTCGCCGATCCGGTGGACGAAGATCTCGTTTCCGGGGAAGTCCTCGTGCACCAGCGGCATGCCCGCGTCGCGGGCCGTCGCTGATGGCGGCGGCGGCCAAGCTTCTGGGCTTCTGGTGCGGCCTGCGCCTGCTGTCGCTGCTGGTGCGCAACGCCTTCTGGTCGCGGACGGTCGCGCTCTGCGCCTTTGCCATCGCGGCGCTGAGCGTGATGGGCCTCCTGGAACCGGCCATCGTCTGGCTCGACCAGATCGGCTTCCGGCTGGGCACGGTCCGCCTGTCGCTGCTCGACCTGCTGCGCGGCGCCGTGCAGCTGACCGTGCTGCTCTGGGGCGCGCTGGCCGCGGCACGGCTGCTCGAGACCCAGATGAATGCCGCGACCGGGATGACGCCGTCGCTGCGCGTGCTGACCGGCAAGCTGCTGCGCTTCACGCTGGTCGCGCTGGCCGTGGTGGTCGGACTGGCCAGCATCGGCATCGATCTCAGCGCCTTCGCGCTCTTCACCGGCGCGCTCGGCGTGGGCTTGGGCTTCGGCATGCAGAAGGCGATGTCGAACCTGATCAGCGGGCTCCTGCTGCTCTCGGACCGCTCGATCAAGCCGGGCGACGTGCTGGAGCTGTCCGATCCGTCGAACCGCGAGGTGCAGCTCTTCGGCTGGGTCACCGCGCTCAATGCCCGCTATGTCTCGCTGACGACGCGCGACGGCACCGAATGGCTGGTGCCCAACGAAGAGCTGATCTCCACCCGCATCGTCAACTGGTCCTACAACCACCGCCGGCTGCGGCTGCTGACGCCGATCAGCGTCTCCTTCGACTGCGACGTGCGCCTGGCGATGGAGCTCGCGGAGGCGGCGGCGCGGGACACGCCGCGGGTGATGGCCGATCCGGCGCCGGTCTGCCGGCTGATGAGCTTCGGCGACAGCTCGGTCAACCTGGAGATGCGGTTCTGGATCGACGATCCGGTGAACGGCGTGATCAATGTCCGCAGCCAGGTGCTGCTGGCGATCTGGGAAAGCTACCGGGCGCACGGCATCCGCACGCCGCTGGGCCACCGCGATCTCTACATCAAGGAAGGCTCGGAGGTGAACGTGGTGCTCAAGCCCACGCCCGGTGCCCGCCGGGCGTGAACTGCATCCCGCAGACGCCGCCCGGCCGATGCGCCCGGCCGCTCAGGACGGGTCTGCCGCGGCCGCGCCGCCGCGGCTTGGGGCTTCGTCGACATGGACCGTCGCGGTCATGCCGGTGGCCAGCAGCATCCGCTCGGGGATCCGGTCGATATGGATCGACACCGGAATGCGCTGCGCCAGCCGGACCCAGTCGAGAACCGGATCGACCGCCGGGAGCCCGTAGGCATCGGGGTCGATGTTGCTGTCGGCAATGCCCCGGCCCACGCTTTCCACATGGCCGGTGATCGTGCCCGGCATCCCCATGAGCTTCACCCGCACGGCATCGCCGACATGGATGCGGCCGAACTGGGTTTCCCGGAAATAGCCGGTCACGCCGAAGCTTCCGGCGTCGATGACCGTGATCGCCGGGGTGCCCGCCACCGCGTAATCGCCCGGCCGCAGGTGCAGGTTGGTCACATAGCCGTCGACCGGCGCGCGGACCTCGGTCCGTTTCAGGTCGAGCTCGGCGATGGCCAGGGCCGCTTCCGCGCCGCGGACATCGGCACGCGCGGCGGCGGCCTCGCGGGTGGCCTGCTCGATGCTCTCGGCGCTGACCGTTCCGGCATCCTTGAGGCGTATCGCCCGGTTGGCGTTCGAGACCTTGAACTCCATGGTCTCGCGCTGGCTGTCCAGCGTGGCCCGGGCCAGCTCGACGGCCAGCTCGAAGCTTTCCGGACCGATCTTGTAGAGAAGGTCGCCCTTGCGGACGAACTGGTTGTCGGTGACCGCCACGCTGTCGATGGTCCCCGAGACCTGCGGCGCGATCCGCACGGAATCGGCGCTGACCCGGCCGTCGCGCGTCCAGGGCGCGTTCATGTAGTAGTCCCAGACATGGTGGCCGAGCACCCCGGCACAGGCGATCATGGCGGCGGTCATGGCGACGCGGCCGCCGTTTCGTTGGAGATATGCGATCATGGCAAAACGTGCTCCATGAAGAGGACGGAGGCGCCCAGGACGGAAAAGTAGAGGGCGATGTCGAAGAGGGCCGGGTGCCAGACATGGGCATAGGCGCCGATGCGCGCGAGCAGCCGGTGAAGCAGGCGGTAGATCCCGTAGCTGGTCCCGAGGAGGACCAGCAGGCCCGGGATGAACACGCCGGCAAGATCGAGGTCGGATGTCATGCGGAGAGCCTCCGTTCGGAAGGAAACAGGTCGGGCGGGGCATCTCCGGGGCAGGCCGCGCTCCTGAGGCCGACCAGGCTGTCGCGGACGCGCCGTTCGGCCGCGCTGCGGGCGCCGGCGAGACCCCGGAGGGAATGCAGGATATTCCGCAATCCGTCGTTTTCCAAATGGGTTACATAACGCCGCGTGCAACTGCGGCGCCAGGGCCGGATCCGGCCATTTCAGCCCTGTAACTTATTGAAAATGCGTCCCGTGGCCTCCAGGGACCATCGATTTCCCGCCCCCAGCTGTCGAAGTTAGGGGGCAGACATTTCATCATCGCGGAAAATCGCAATGGCCGCCGGAAGAAGACGGCTACAATCCCGGCGACGCCACGCATGGCCGCCTGATCGACGCCACGCCGGAGGGACAATCCGGCCTTCCGGTCACATCGCAGGACCAGCCCCAGAGCCATGAAGACTATCTCGGGGTGCCGTCCCGGAAGGGCGCGACCGCCCCGGGACGCGCGGGAACTGCACCTGTACGACGCGCGGGGCACCGCCATTCCCCGCCTTCCGATGGCCGACTGCGAACTGAAAGAGATCGCTGCGTTCACCGGCTGGAATGTGGCCACCGCGGTCCCAACCATAGAGCACGAAGCCGCGCGAAAGCCGCCAATGGCTGCGGCCACCGGCGCGAAACTGGAACAGGCGGGAACGAAAACTGTGACAGGAGATGCAGCCGCATGCTGTCAAGTGATGGTCGGGACGGCAAGATTCGAACTTGCGACCTACGGTACCCAAAACCGTCGCGCTACCAGGCTGCGCTACGCCCCGATTTGAGTGGTCCTATCCCAGCTCCCGCCGGAACGGAAGCCCCGATTTTTTTTTTTTTTTTTCCGCAGCTCCATTCCGCGCGCCCGCCGAAGACCGGGTGGCGCATTTCGCTGCCCGGAACGATGCCCAGTTCGCGCGACAGGCCGCCATTGATCTCCAGCACCGCATAGATGCCGTCGCCGCCGGGGATCGGCGTTTCGTCCAGAGGCACCGCATTTTCGTGGATGGTCTGCACGACGCCCTCGCGGTCGAGGAAGATCATGTCGAGCGGAATCAGCGTGTTGCGCATCCAGAAGCTGACGCTGCGCGGCGGATCGAACACGAAGAGCATCCCGGCATTTGCCGGCAGATGCTCCCGGTTCATCAAGCCGACATTGCGTTCGCGGGCCGAGACGGCAAGCTCCACCGAAAAGGAGGCCTGCCCCCAGTCCCCGCGCAGATCGACGCGGTCGCCGGAACACCCGGCGGCCGCGGCCGCCTGCGCCGCGAAGAGCAGTCCGAGGACAAGCCCGGTCAGGCGTCCTGCTGCTCTTCCTGGTCCTCGTCCTGCGCCTGCATCTGGTCCTCGTCCCCGTGCAGCGCGCTCTCCCAGGAGGTGACCGATGTCGCCATCAGCCCGCGCCGGCCTTCCACCACGCGCACGCAGACCGCTTCCCCCGGCTGCAGATCCGCCAGCCCGGAGCGTCTCAGCACCTCGATGTGAACGAAGATGTCGTCGGGCTTGCCGAAGGCATTGGCAAAGCCGAAGCCCTTTGTCTTGTCGAACCATTTAACCCTTGCCGGCTGCAGCGGCCCCGCATCCTCGGGCGAGAACCCGCCCGGAAGGAACGACGCCTTCTCATCTTCTTCTCCGGTCGCGGGCGGCTCTATCCTCAGCACTTCGATCGCCTGGCGGCCGCGTGCCGTTTCCAGCACCACCACCTCGATCGCTGCCCCATCCGCCACGGAGCTCTGTCCGTAGTTCCTGAGCACGTTCGCGTGCAGGAGGATGTCGCCGCCGCCGGCCAGGGACACGACAAATCCGAACCCCTTGCCGGGGTCGAACCATTTGACGTGGCCCTGCACGATCTGACCGTCTTGCTCTGTATCCATGCGGTTCACGTACATCTGCAATGACTTTCCTCCAATCCTCTCCCCGGTTTCACGTTAGGAGACCACATTCATAGGTTGCAAGGAGAAAAATCTAATATTCCGTTTACTTAGATTGTTTTAGCCCTGACCTCACGGATAGAGCCGCGAAACTGACCAGTTTTCCTCTCCGGTTTGACGTGTCCAGCGGAAACGGTCATGCAACCGGAACGCTCCGTCAGCCCAGAATTCGATTTCGCCCGCGGTCAGCTTGAAGCCACCCCACCAGTCGGGACGCGGCGGGTTCGGCCCCTTCGAAACCGTCAGTTTCGCCACCTCGGCCATCAGCTTGCCGCGCGACTCCAGCGGCTGCGACTGTTGCGACGCCCAGGCGCCGAGACGGCTCTGCAGGGCGCGGCTGCGGTAATAGGCGTCCGAGCGCTCGCCCGGGACCTTCTCCACCATGCCGCGCAGGCGGATCTGGCGGCGCAGGCTCTTCCAGTGGAACACGGCCGCGGCCTTGCCCGCCGAGATCAGCTCCTGCCCCTTGCGGCTGCCGTAATTGGTGTAGAACACGATCCCGTCATCGTCGATGTCCTTCAGAAGGACGATCCGCACGTTCGGCAGCCCGTCCGCATCCACCGTCGCCAGGGACATCGCATTGGGATCGTTCAATTCCGTCTTGCCGGCCTCGTCCAGCCAGCTGCGCATCAAGGCGTAGGGGTCGTCCCCCGAAAAAATGCCGTCCCTGTCACTCATACACTCGGTCTTGCCTGAAACTGATGTGGTCGCGGTGCACTGGCCCATGGGAGCGTCCGGCTCCGCGCTTGATGCTTTTTACACAATCGCCTAATGGACCTGAAATCAAGGACTGTCGGAGAACCAGAATGTCAACAGCTCTCATGGCCGGCAAGCGGGGCCTCATCATGGGCGTCGCGAACGACAAGTCGATCGCCTGGGGCATCGCCAAGGCCTGCGCCGACGCCGGAGCCGAAATTGCCTTTTCCTATCAAGGGGAAGCACTGAAGAAGCGGGTCATTCCGCTGGCGGAAAGCATCGGCTCCGATGCGGTGTACGAATGCGACGTTGCCGACGGCGCCTCGATCGACGCCCTGTTTTCCGAGCTGGAAAAACGTTGGGGCAAGCTGGACTTCCTCGTCCATGCGATCGGCTTTTCGGACAAGGGCGAGCTCCGCGGCCGCTATGTCGACACCACCCCGGGCAATTTCCGCACCACGATGGACATCTCGGTCTATTCCTTCACGGCCGTCTGCCAGCGCGCCGAGAAGCTGATGACCGAGGGCGGCTCCTGCCTGACCATGACCTATTACGGCGCCGAGAAGGTGATGCCGCATTACAACGTCATGGGCATCGCCAAGGCCGCGCTGGAAGCGTCGGTGCGCTACCTTGCCGAGGATCTGGGCAAGCAGGGCATCCGCGTCAACGCGATCTCGGCCGGCACGATCAAGACGCTCGCGGCCTCGGGCATCGGCGATTTCCGCTACATCCTGAAGTGGAACGAGTACAACGCGCCGCTGCGCCGGACCGTGACGCAGGAAGAAGTCGGCAATTCGGCGCTCTACCTGCTGTCGGACATGGGCCGCGCCGTCACCGGCGAGATCCATCACGTCGATGCGGGCTACCATGTCGTCGGCATGAAGGCCGTCGACGCACCGGACATCGAGAAATGATCCCGGCCGCGGTCCTGCTGCCGGTTTTCCTGGCGCATCTGGCCGCGGCCTTCTCGCCCGGGCCGGCCGTGTTGATGACGGTGCGGCTGGCGGCGTCGCGGGGCATGGTCCCCGCCACCGGGTTCTCGGTCGGCCTCGCCATCGGCGCGATCGTCTGGGCCTCGGCCGCCCTTCTGGGCATGTCGGTGCTGTTCCAGCTCGTCCCGGGCCTGTTCTTCGCGATGAAGCTCGCCGGTGCCGCCTTCCTTCTCTATGTCGGCATCATGACCTGGCGCGCCGCGGATGCGCCGCTCGAGACCGGCGAAGCGGCCGCACGGCCGCTCTCGGCGCTCGGTGCCGCCCGGTTCGGGCTGGTGCTGCAGCTGACCAATCCGAAGCCGGCCGTGTTCTTCGGCGCGGTCTTCATCACCCTCGTGCCGCCGCATGCGCCCGCCTCCTGGCTGGCGGTGATCCTCGCCGTCGTCGCCCTGAACGAGATCGCGGCGAACCTGCTGGTGGCCAGAATCTTCTCCCTGCCGCGGTCCAGATCCGCCTATATGCGGCTCAAGGGCCGGATCGAGCGGGTTTTCGGCGCCGCGCTCGCCGGGTTCGGCCTCTCGCTCGCGCTCGACTGACCAAAGAGAAAGGCACTGCCATGACCGATCGCCTTCCCCACGAAAAAGGGTTCCACATCAGCTGGGACCAGATCCACCGCGACAGCCGGGCGCTCGCGTGGCGGCTCGACGGCCAGGGTCCCGGCGACGGAACCTGGAAGGCCGTGGTGGCGGTGACCCGCGGCGGCATGGCGCCCGCGATGATCGTCGCGCGCGAGCTCGACATCCGCACCGTCGACACGATCTCGGTGAAATCCTACGACAACCAGACCCAGGCCGAGGCGGTGGTGCTGAAGGCCCCCGAGGCGTCGCTGATGGGCGACGGCACCGGCATCCTGGTGGTCGACGACCTCGTCGATTCCGGCAAGACGCTGGAGCTGATCCGCGGCATGTATCCCAAGGCGCATTTCGCCACCGTCTATGCCAAGCCCAAGGGCAAGCCGCAGGTCGACAGCTACATCACCGAGGTCAGCCAGGACACCTGGATCTTCTTCCCCTGGGACATGGCGCTGCAATACGTCGAACCCTACCGCAAGTGAGCTGACATGACCCTGCCCCTCGCCCCCGCGCTGCATGCCTGCATGGCCTCGCCCATCGTCGAGTCCCGCGCCTGGGTGAAGGGCCGGGCCTTCCCGGCTGACCGCCCGCTGATCAATGTCAGCCAGGCCGCCCCGGTCGCCGCCCCGCCAGAAGGTCTGCGCCAGGCGATGGCCGAGGCAATCCTGTCCGACACATCCGCCCATCTCTACGGGCCGGTGCTCGGCAACGACCCGCTGCGCGAGGCGCTGGCCGCGCGGGTGGCGCGGATCTACGGCGGCGCGGTCGGCGCGGCCAACATCGCGATCACCGCGGGCTGCAACATGGCCTTCTGCGCCACCATCGCCTCGCTCGCCGCTCCGGGCGACGAGGTGATCCTGCCCTGCCCGTGGTATTTCAACCACGCCATGTGGCTCGACATGGCAGGCATCGTCACCCGGCCGCTGGAGACCGGCGACGACCTGCTGCCCGACCCCGAGGAAGCCGCGGCGCTGATCGGCCCGCGCACCCGCGCCATCGTGCTGGTCAGCCCGAACAATCCCTGCGGCGCCGAATACCCGCCCGCGCTGATCGCCGCCTTCCGCGATCTCTGCCGGTCGCGCGGCATCGCGCTGGTCATCGACGAGACCTACCGCGACTTCATGTCCGGCGACGGCCGTCCGCATGACCTGCTGGCCGATCCGGACTGGGACGACACCGTCATCCAGCTCTATTCCTTCTCCAAGGCCTACCGGCTGACCGGCCACCGGGTCGGCGCCATCGCCGCCGCGCCCGGTCACATCTCCGAGATCGAGAAGTTCCTCGACACGATGGTGATCTGCGTGTCGCAGCCGGGGCAGATCGGCGCGCTCTGGGGGCTCGAGAACCTCGATGCCTGGCTCGAGGGCGAACGCCGGGAAATCCTCGCCCGCCGCGCCGCGGTCGAGGCCGCCATGACGGAGCTTCCCGGCTGGCGGCTGCGCGGTGCGGGCGCCTATTTCGCCTATGTCGAACACCCGTTTGCCATGGACGCCGCCGATCTCTGCCGCGCCATGGTGGACGAGGCGGCGGTGCTGGCGCTGCCCGGCAGCTTCTTCGGACCCGCAGGCCGCGCGCAGGACGGCGCGTTCGGCCCGCGCGCGGATATCCGCGTCATGCGCCAGCGCCGCGAGCGCGGTCAGGCCCTTCAGGTCGATCGGGAAATAGGGGACCGAGTTGAACTCGGCCATCTCCCAGGCCTCGAAATGGTCGAACCAGGCGCGCAGGCGCTCCGCTCCGCGCAGCGACAGCTCGGCGCCGGTCACGCCCGAGCGCGCGAAGGTCTCGCCCGCCAGCAGCGCGCCGCCGAGATAGGCGGAGGTGTGGAACAGCAGCGCGTGGTTTTCCGAGAAGAACCACTGCACGTCATTGCCGGGCTCGTCCATCCAGTAGCGGTAGCCGAGGATGGCGGCGTCGATCCGTGCGCGCGTTTCGTCGCCGATCAGGCCGCCGAAGCGGATGCGGGCGAAAAGCAGGGGCACCAGATGGAAATCGGCGCAGTCATGGCAGGCCTCGATCTTCGGCAGCGAGGCGGCGATCATCCGCTCGGTTTCGGCGCCGCCGAGACCGAGCGCCAGCCGCGCCAGCGCCGAGCTGGAATCGGCATAGCCGCGATGGGCGACATGGCCGAGCGCTTCGTCGATCCGCGCCTCCAGCGTGGCAGGCGGCGTGCCCTGCGCGGCGGCATGGGCGATCTCGACGGTGAAGGGCCGCTCCAGGGTCAGCCCGCCGCAGCGGAGCTTCACCTCGAAATGGCGGAAATCGCTGGGGAAGTCCTCCACCTCGCCGAGCACGAGGCGGGTCGCGCCGTCGGGCAGGCCGAGCGTCAGGAGCTGGTGCTCCTCGGCGAGGAAATCGCCCGCCACCTCGACCTCGACCGCGATGTCGCGGCCGATCGCGACGGGACAGGCGAAGGCGACCATGCCGGAGGAATAGGCCGGGCGCTCGAAATGCATCTGCTCGAGCAGCTCCTCCATCCGGTCGGCGGTCTGCGCGTCGCAGCCGACCGGCAGCCGGATCGCGGCCTCGGGCCCGTCGAGCCAGTCGAGCTGGAAGAAGTAGCGCGCATCGCGTTCGGCGAGATCGTCGAAATAGACCGCGATCTCGTTCGCGCCGGCGCGGAGCGGGACCTCGAACTCGGCGGCGGTCTCGAAATTGCGCTGATAGGCGCTCATGTGGCCGATCTCGGTGCCGTTGGCCCAGAGCACCGCCCCGCCGCAGCAGGACAGCCGCAGCCGCGCCGTGCCCGCTGCTTCCGCCTCGATGACGGTCTCGGCCCAGGTCGAGATCTCGGTGGCGCGGAACCAGAAGCCCGAGAGATCGACGCGCGGCGAGCCGAACGGCGTCCAGACCCGGCCGCCCGGCGCAGGGTCATGCACCACCGGACGGCGGCCGCGCCGCTCTGCCGCGAATTCGGTGCGGCAGGGATATTCATGCGGGATGAAGTTCTTCTCCTTGGTCAGGAAGAACTGCGCATCCATGCTGCCCGACATCGGCCGCGGCACGACGTCGTATTCCGCGCTGCGCGTGCCGGAAAGCTGCCAGTAGCAGACCGGCGCGCCCTTGCCGAGCGGGCGCCGGAGCGCCCCTGCCATCCCGTCCATGCCGCCGTCCTTCATCACAGCAGGTCCTTCACCGGCACCGGGGTGAAATCGGCATAGGCCTTGTTCTCGCCGGTCATGCCCCAGACGAAGCAGTAGGGCCCGGTGCCCGCCCCCATGTGGATCGACCAGGCCGGCGACAGCACGCCCTGGCGGTCGGCGACGACCAGGGTGCGCACCTGGCTGGGTTCGCCCATGAAATGCATCACCCGGTCCTCGGGGGCCATGTTGAAATAGACATAGGCCTCCATCCGGCGTTCGTGCAGATGCGGCGGCTCGGTGTTCCAGACGCTGCCCGGCGCGGTCTCGGTGATGCCCATCAGCAAGAGGCAGCTCGGCGAGACCTCGGGATGGATGTACATCCGCAGGGTGCGCAGGTTGGCGCGGGCCGCTTCGCCGATCTCGACCGGCTTCGACTCCTCGCGCCGGATCAGCGCGCCGGGCAGGTCCTCGCCGGCCGGAACCGAGTTGATGTAGAAGGCCGCCGGATTGGCCGGATCGACCGAGGCCATCGAGACCGAGCCGGTGCCGCGCCCGACATAGTAGATGTCGCGATGGGCGATCTCGACGGTCTCGCCGTCGACCACCAGCAGGCCCGGCCCGCCGAGATTGGCGATCCCCGCCTCGCGCGCCGAGAAGAAGCTTTCGGTGCCGAGCGCCTCGCCGCTCTCGATCACCAGCGGCTGCGACACCGGTAGCGCCCCGGCGACGATCATCCGGTCGACATGGGTGTAGACCATCTGCAGCCGGTCCTCGGCGAAGAGGTTCTCCAGCAGGAATTCCTCGCGCAGCCGCTCGTTGGTGTAGCCCGGGATGTCGCGCGGGGAGGCGCCGTACTTGGTCTCGGTGAACATGGCTCAGGCCTCCTTGGCGATGTTGAGCGCTTCGACCAGCAGCAGGATGGCCATCGACTGGCCGTATCCGGTCGGCTGGATCGGGATGTCGCGGTAGAATTGCAGGTCATGGCCCATCCGCGTGCCGTAGGACACGTTGCCGACGACGCCGTCCGCGCCGATATTGGCCAGCGTGGCGTCGAGCGCCTTCAGCCCGGCTTCCTTCCAGCTGTCCGGGCCGAGGCCCAGCCGGTGGCCCTTCAGCAGCGCGTAGCCGATCGCCGAAGTGGCCGAGATCTCCTCGTAGGAGGACGGGTCGTCGACCAGCGTGTGCCAGGCGCCGCTTTCGGCCTGGAACTCGACGAGCTTGTCGAGCTGGGCGCGGACCACCCAGGTCAGGTAGCGGCCGACCGCGCCGTCGAGCTCGGCCAGCTCCAGCAGGTCGAGCACCCCGGCCGAGATCCAGCTGTTGCCGCGGGCCCAGCGGGCGCGGGCGAAATTGTGGTTGCCGTCGAAGGTCCAGCCGTGGAACCACAGCCCGGTTTCGCGTTCGCAGAGATAGTGGACATGGACGAGGAACTGCAGCGTGGCCTCCTCGACGAGGTCCTTGCGTCCCGCGCCCTGGCCATAGCTGGCAAGGAACAGCGCCACCATGAACAGCGTGTCGTCCCAAAGCTCGTCGTCGTTGATCTTGTCCGAGACATTGTGCTGGAAGCCGCCGCAGGCGGTGCGCGGCATGTCCACGAGAATGCGGTCGGCCCAGTCGCGCATCGGCGCTTCCCAGCGGTCCTCGCCGGTCCCGCGCCACAGAAGCGACAGGCCGAGCAGCGGCGCGGTGGTGTTGACGTTCTGCGCGGGCAGCCCGGCCTCGAGCTGGCGGGCATACCAGCCCTCGAGCATTTCCTTCAGCCGCGCATCGCCGGTCTGCCGCCAGAGCTGCGCCAGCCCGTAGAGGCCGACGCCCTGCGGCCATTCCCAGGAGTCGAAGCTGACATAGTCGCCCGCGCTGCCGTCGAGATTGGGCTCGTCGAACTTGCCCTCGTCCTTGAGGGAGGCGAGGCCGCCGACAAGCGCATCGATGCTGCTGCGGAGCTCTTGGGTGGAACGCACGGGTCTGATCCTTTCGAAGACGGCACGGCCGGACGGGCGGCGCGGCCAGCCATCCTGTCCGCGCCGGTCCGCCGCGGCGGAAACGGGTGGCCTGCGGACGGGGCTCCGTCCGCGGCCGTCATGTCGGAGAGGCCTCCGCCGGGGGACGGAGGTCCGGGGGCTCAGTCCGCCTCGACCTTGCCGATCGCCTCGATCAGCGCGCTGACCTGCGGGTCCTTGCCGTATTCCTCGACCAGCGGCGCAACCTTGGCGCGGAACGGCTCGATATCGGGCTCGACCACGGTCACGCCCATCTCGGCGATCTGCTCCATGGCCTCGTCGACGGCGGCGGCCCAGATCTCGCGATGCGCTTCGGTGGCATGCGCCGCGGCCTCCTTGACGATCGCCTTCTGCGCGTCCGTCAGCTTGTCGAGCGCCCGGTTCGACATCACCAGGAAGTCGGGGATGCGCTGGTGCTCGTCGAGCGAATAGCACTTGGCGACCTCGCCGTGGCGGCCGAGCGTCAGCGCCGTCGGGTTGTTCTCGGCGCCGTCGATCACCCCCTGCTGCAGCGAGGTGTAGATGTCGCCATAGGGCATCGGGGTCGGAATGCCGCCCATCAGCTCGACCATGCGGATCGAGGTGTGGGAGTTGATCACCCGCACCTTCTGGCCTTCCAGATCGGCTGGGGTCTCGATGCATTGCGACTTGGTATAGAACGACCGGGCGCCGGAATCGAAATAGGTCAGGCCCTTGAAGCCGCTTTCGGCGGAGGCCTCGTAGATCATGTCCGCGGTCTCGCCGTCCATCACCTTGTAGAAATGCGCCTCGCTGCCGAACAGGTAGGGCAGGGTGAAGGCGGAATAGACCGGGTTGAAATTCTCCAGGTTCGCGGCCGAGACGCGGGTGACGTCGACCGCTCCGTTCTGCAGCTGCTCGAGCACCTCGCGCTCCGAGCCCAGCACGCCGTTGAGGAACAGGCGGAACACGACCTCGCCATCGGTCCGCTCCTCGACTTCGTCGGCGAATTGCTGCAGCACGACGCTGGTCGGGTGGTCTTCTGCGAGCGCGTTCGCCAGTTTCAGCCGCACCTTCGCATCCGCAGCGCCTGCGGTGACGGCACTGACGGCTGCGGTGGCCGCCAGGATCGCGAATTTGGTCGAAAGAGTCTTCATCAGGTGTCCTCCCAGAGCATCGGCCGGTCTGCGCCGCGGCGAACTGCGCAGCAGGATCGGCATGCAGGTTTCTGGTCAAAATCCGCCTTTTGCGCAAGATGAAAGAAAATTTCATCTATTCGAGGTGGCGGAGGTGGCGGAGGTGGCGGAGGTGGCTGCGGAGCTCGGTCCCGGGCGGTGCGCCTTCTTCCCCCGGTGGGGCTGGTCGATGCGCTCACCCCTGCCGGTGCGTGCTCCGATGTCTTGCCCGGGTTCCGGAGAATGCCGGAGGCTGGGTCACCCGGCCATGGTCACGCGGTCCGGTCCGATGGCCCGATCCGGTGCAGCGCCGGGCCGGAGAGGAGCTCCCCATCCGGCAGACAGTGCTCCGGTTTGCCTGCGGGCGCCGGGGCACGTCGCGGTCGGGCCAACCGCCCGCGACATTGCTCGGCCATCCTTTCCCCTCCGTGCCGCGGCAGCGCGGCGGGCTTCGTCAAGGATCGCTTTCGACCGACCGGACCTCTGATGGGATGCCCGGCCGGAAAAGAGGTCCGCAAAAGCGCGCCCTGCTTGTGCAAGGCGGGGGCGTCGCCCCGGCACCGGGGTCCGGATGACGGCCCGCGGGATGACGGAGGCCGCGGATGCCGGGCTGGCGGCACGGCGGTTCGAAATGCTGGCGGAGTCCGGCCGGAGGAACGTCTGCCGGAATGCGGCGCGGCGCAGCATCCGGTGGCGGCCGAAGGTCGGGAATACCGCCGCCGCGCTGATCGCGGACAAGGGCTGGCTCAGCACCGCCTCGCCATCGGCCTCGCGCAGCGCGCCCTGCCCGACGATCACGATGCCGGGAATGTCCGCCTTGTCCGAATGGTCCGCCGCGGCGAGCTTCACCAGCGCGTCGCGGCCGGTGCCGAGCTCGGACACGTCATAGGTCAGGTCGGCCGGCGCGCCGATCCGGGCGATCTTGGCGCCGCGCAGCCAGGCAACTGGCGGGCCCTGAATGCAATGACCGCAGAGGGCACGACCACCGCGGCGACCGTCAAGGCCAACGGCTACGGCCTCGGCATCGACCGGATCGCGGGGGCGCTCGCGAAGGCGGGGGCGCGGAAGTTCTTCGTCGCCGCCGCGGAGGAAGGCGCCGCGCTGCGTGCGGCGCTCGGCCCCGATTTCTGGATCGGCGTCTTTTCCGGCCACATGGCCGGCGATGCCGAGCTGATCCGCGGCAACAACCTCGTGCCGATGCTCAACAGCGCGGAACAGGCGAAGCGCCACATGGAGGCGCTGCCCGGCCACCGGTTCGGCGTGCAGCTCGACAGCGGCATGAACCGGCTCGGCATGGAGCCCGCCGAATGGCAGGGGCTGCGCGACAGCCTGCTGGCGGCGAAGCCCGAGCTGCTGATGTCGCATCTCGCCTGCGCCGACGAGCCGCGCGCCACTGCGTCGAGATCGATTGTCAGATGTCCGGTAGCCATGGCCGGGCAATTGCGCCGATCGGGGCGCGGCGTCAAGACAGTATCGAATTCCACCGCCGGGGCCGCGCGGGGGTCGCATCGCGGCCGGGTTTTTCCTATGTCTCGGAACATGCCATCCGGCGCCGCGCCCGGCGGGGCCTGACCCACGAGGAGGAGACGATGCGCAACTTCCTGATCCCGGCCGTCCTGGCCCTGGCGGCCCCGGCCGCCCCCGCCCTCGCCCAGTCCGAACCCGGCGAGAACGCCGTGCATGTCGCCGTCGGCCAGCAGGGGCGCGGCTACGAGAAGCGCGGCGAGGAAATCGCCCAGCGGCTGGGCCAGCGCGGCCACGAGGTCTGGATCGACAATTACGAGGGCTCCGACGCGATCTCGCTGGCGCTCTGCGGCGACCGGGCGACGGTCGGCATCATGCAGATCGACGCGATCTATGCGCGCGAGCAGGAAGGCTGCGACCTGAAGACCGTCGGCAGCTACGGCGACGAATACGCCTTCATCCTGTTCCCGCCGGACAGCCGCATGGACGAGCTGAGCGATCTCGACGAGGACAGCCGCATCCTAGTCGACACGATCGGCTCGGGGACGGAGCTGTTCTGGCGCACCATCGTCTCGATCGAGACCGGCGACCACGGCAACGGCTCGGACTGGGCCTCGGCGAAGCCGGTGCATGACCTGACGCTGCTGGCGCGGACCCTGGCCGAGCAGGGCGCGATCGACGCGATGCTGATGGTCGGCGTGGCCGGCAACGAGGAGGTGATCGGCCTGCTGCAGGACGGCTGGGAGCTGGGCGAGCTCTATGACAAGGACATCAACGACATGGAGTTCCGCGGCAAGAGCCTCTATGCCCGCGAGACCGTCGAGATGGAGGTGCCCGGGCATTTCTTCGACGAGAAGAACGACGCCTATGTCGTGCCCTCCTACATCGTGATCGGCGGCGGGCTGCAATCGGCCGACCGCAAGCTCTATGGCGACATCGTCGCCGCCTCGCAGTGAACCCGTCCGGGCAGGGCCTGCGCCCTGCCCGCCGCACTCACTGGAGGTCGGAGAACGCGTCCTGCAGCCGCGACACCGCCTCTTCGATCCGCGCCCGCTGGGTGCCCAGATTGAAGCGCACGAAGCTTTCGCCGCCGGCGCCGAAGGTCGCGCCGAGATTGCCCGCGATCTTCGCCCGGTTCTGCACCCGGTCAAGCACCTCGGAGGTCTCCATGCCGGTTCCCGAGAAATCGACCCAGGCCAGATAGGTCGCCTCGAGCTCCATCGAGCGGACCCCCGGAATCGCGTTCACGCCCGCGTCAAAGACCCGGCGGTTGCCGTCCAGATAGCCCTGCAGCGCATCGACCCAGGCCGCGCCTTCCGGCGAATAGGCGGCGCGGACAGATTCGAGGCTGACCGAGCTCGGCGCCAGCGCCAGCGCCTGCATCCGTGCCGCGAAGACCTTGCGCAGCGCCGCATCCGGGATGATCACCTGGCCGCAATGCATGCCCGCCGTGTTGAAGGTCTTCGACGGCGCGTTCAGAACAACCGTGCGCGCCGCCGCTTCGGGCGCGGCCTTCAGGAACGGCACATGCGCCGCTCCGGGATAGGTCAGGTCCTGGTGGATCTCGTCGGAAATGATCAGCAGGTCATGTTTCTCGGCGAAGGCCGCCAGCGCCTTCTGCTCCGCCACGCTCCAGACCCGGCCGCCCGGGTTGTGCGGCGAGCACAGGATGACCGCCTTTTCGCTGCCGGTCAGCTGGGCGTCCCAGGCGTCGACATCCATCTCGTAGCGGCCGTTTTCGTGGCGCAGCAGCCGTTCCTCGACCACCCGCCCGGCATTGCGGACCGTCTTGGCGAAGGCGTGGTAGACCGGCGCCATCAGCACGATGCCGTCGCCCGGCGCCGTGTAGGCGTCGAGCACCAGCGCCACCGCGTTGCACAGCCCGTTGGTCGTGAAGATCGTCTCCGGCGCGACCTGCCAGCCATGTCGCGTGCGCATCCACCAGCAGACCGCCTCGCGATAGGCATCCTCCGAGGCGATGTAGCCGAAGACGCCGTGATCGGCCATGGCGTGCAGCGCATCGGTCACCGACGGCGCGGTGGCGAAATCCATGTCGGCGACCCACATGGCCAGCCCGTCCGCTGCCGGGACGCCATAGATCTTCTCCATGTTGTCCCATTTTCCGCAGTTGCTGCCGCGCCGCTCGATCACGCGGTCGAAATCGAATGCCATGCCGACCTTCTCCTGAACTCAACAGGCAGAAGCTAGGGCAGGACCCGGCACGATGCCACCTTGTCCCTGCGGAAATCCGGCCTGCGGCCCGGCGTTTTTGCGCGTCCTGCCGATTGCGCCCCGCCCCGGCTTGTCCTAGATGACCGTCATGGCCATCCGTCCGATCCTCATCCATCCCGACCCGCGTCTGAAGACGGTCTGCGAGCCCGTCCCGGACATTTCCGACGAGCTGCGCGCGCTTGCCGACGACATGCTCCTGACCATGTACGACGCGCCCGGCATCGGGCTTGCGGCGCCGCAGATCGGCGTGCTGCAGCGCGTGATCGTCATGGATTGCGTCAAGGAGGAAGGCGCCGAACCGCAGCCAACGGTGATGTTCAACCCGCAAATCACCGCGGCCTCGGACGAGACCAATGTCTACGAGGAAGGCTGCCTGTCGATCCCCGAGCAATATGCCGAGGTGACCCGTCCGAAGCTGGTGCAGGTCCGCTGGATGGACCGCGACGGAACCGAGCGGAGCCAGGAATTCGACGGGCTCTGGGCGACCTGCGTGCAGCACGAGATCGACCATCTCGACGGCAAGCTGTTCATCGACTACCTCAAGCCGCTGAAGCGCCAGATGATCACCCGCAAGATGCAGAAGCTGAAGCGCGACCGCGCGCGCAAGGCGCTATGACCGTCCGCCCCTTCGTGATGTGGCCGGACAAGCGGCTGCGGACGCCCTGCGCCGAGGTGGCGGCGGTGGATGACGAGGTGCGCGCGCTCTGGGCCGACATGGTCGAGACCATGGATGCGATGCCGGGCGTCGGACTGGCCGCCTGCCAGATCGGGGTGATGCGGCAGCTGGCCGTGGTCGATGCCTCCGACGAGCGCGGCAAGGCCGTGCTGATGGCCAATCCCGAGATCCTGCACAGCTCGATCGAGCCGCGCGACCACGAGGAAGCCAGCCCCAACCTGCCCGGCGTCTCCGCAAGGGTGACCCGGCCGCGGGCGGTGACGGTGCGCTTCCTCAATGCCGCGGGCGAGACCGAAGAACGCGATTTCATCGGCCTCTGGGCAACCAGCGTGCAGCACCAGGTCGACCACCTCGCCGGCAAGATGTATTTCGACCGCCTGAGCAAGGTGAAGCGCAGCATGCTGCTGAAGAAGGCCGCCAAGCTCCGCTGAGAACGGGGCGCTCCCGCCCGTCATCGGACGGCCCGCTGCCGCGGGCCGCCTCTTCCCGTTGGGCCGGGCCGCGCGGCCTCGGGCCAGCCGGCATTTGGCGAGCGGTGGCGCCGGGCCTCGGCGGCGATGCTGCGCCAGGCGCCCCAGAGCGACCAGAGCGCGGCGATCAGGATCGCGGTCAGCCGCGCAGGAACCAAGTTCAGCAGGTCGTCGAAGCGGGCCGAGGCCCAGCCGAATTCTTCGTGGCGCGGGGTGCGGTAGCCGATCATGCTGTCGGCAGTGTTCACGATCTTGTAGGCGAGGATGCCGGGCAGGCCGAGCAGCAGGTACCAGAAGGCGGGGGCGACGACGCCGTCCGAGAGGTTCTCCGCCGCGCTTTCGATCGCGCCGCGGGCGATGGCCGGGGCGTCCATCGCGGTGGTGTCGCGTCCGACGATCATGGCGACGGCCTGCCGTCCCTCGGGGAGCCCTTGCCGCAGCGCGGCGGCGACGGCCGCGACATGCTGGCAGAGGCTCTTCTGCGCCAGCAGGACCGCGGCGCAGAGCACCGACCAGAGCGGGCCGAAGGGCAGGGCCTCGATGGCAAGGCCGAGGAGCACGGCACCGGCCACCAGAAGGACGAGCGCCGCCATCCCCTTGATCCGGCGGGCGGCCCCGCTGTTCAGGCGGCGGTCGAGCCAGGCCACCGCGCGGCCCATCAGCACCGCCGGATGCGGCAGGCGGCGCCACAGGACATCGGGTTCGCCCATCAGGGCGTCAATTATCAGCGCTGCAGCAAGGCAGGCGGCGTGAGTCGTTATCATGCCTACAGGATCCGGCTGGTCTTCGGGGCAGGGTCGGTGATCCCTTCCTCCCCTGCCGGTGTCCACCCGATTCGCACGCGCGATCCAGTCCGGCATTCCTCCGCCGCTGTGGTTTTCTCCGCAGACTTGACTTAACGTGCAACCAATGCGTGCATTGCGACATTGTGCTGCGGCGCAGAAAAAATGACGGTTTTCCGGCGGTTCCGTTAACGTAAACTTGGCGATTTTAAGACTTTGGTAATTCTTTGGGCGGCATCTGGAGGCGGCGAAACCGGGCCGCAAAATACATGCCGCCAGCTAAGGATCAGGGAGCATCAGGAGACTTCATGCACGTCCTCATCGTGGAAAGCGACCTCGAGCTCGGGCGGCTCTGGCAACGCCATCTGGAGCGTTCGGGCAAGCAGGTCACCCTGGTCCACAGCCAGGAGGAGGCCGTCGAGCAGCTCAGCCGCCGGAGCTTCTCCATTCTCGTTCTGGATGCCCTGCTGGAGGAAGGCAGCCCCTTTGCCGTCGCGGATGTGGCGGGCTACCGCTGGCCGGACATGAAGGTGGTCTTCGTCACCCGCCAGAGCTTCTTCTCCGACGGCTCGATCTTCCGCCACGCCACCAATGCCTGCGCCATGCTGAGCCATGACACGCTGCCCGAAGACCTCGACGCGGTGCTGGACCATTACGGGACGTCCTGATCCGGGCCGCGGTCCGGGAAAAACCATTGAAGCCCGCCTGCCGCGGCCCTAGTGTCGCGCCGCAGCAAGGTGAGGTTCTTCCCATGACACGCATCCTGACTGGCGCCGTTCTCGTGTCGGCGCCCGGCGCCGCTCTGGCGCATCCCGGGCATCTGGCCGATCTGGCAGGGCACAGCCACTGGGTGGCGGGCGCCGCGGTCGGCGCGGCGATCCTTGTCGGGCTCTGGGCCGGACTGAAGGGCCGCGGCCGCAAGGACGAGGCCGGGGCGGAAGAGCAGGGCGGCGCCGAGCCCGAGGCCGACGCCGCCTGAACGTGATGCCCGCGGCTCGGCTGCGGGCTCAGCTATGGGCCTTGTGCGCGGTCTCGAAGGCGGCCTTCTGCTCGGCCGTCGCCTCGGTCTGGTGCTGCGCGCGCCAGTCGTCATAGGGCATGCCGTAGAAGGCCTCGCGGCCCTGGGCCTTGTCCATCTCGATGCCGCGTTCGTTGGCGGCCTCCTGGTACCACAGGCTCAGGCAGTTGCGGCAGAACCCGGCCAGGTTCATCATGTCGATGTTCTGCACGTCGGTGCGGGCGGCCAGGTGGTCGCGCAGGCGGCGGAAGGCGGCGGCCTCCAGCTCGGTCTGCGTCTGCGGGTCGATCTCGGGAAGGCTCATGGCCGGTCTCCTCTTCAGGGTTGCGCCCAGTCTGGCGCGGCTTTCGGGCAGGGTCCAGAGGCGCCGTGGTCAGCCCAGCGGATCGCGGGCCTCGCCGACGTCATGCAGCGCCCGGCGCAGCATCGGCGCCAGCCGCGCGCCCCAGGCGGCCTGCTGGGCAGGGGTCGCGATCAGGTCGTTGCGGATCTCGATCAGCGTGTTCAGATGGCCCTGGCGCAGCGCGTGGCGGTCGACCGCATCTCCCGGCAGATGGCCCGAATAGGGCTGGTTGTCGCCGATCGCCAGCGGCGCGCCCGAGACCTCTTCGACCCAATCCGCGAAATCCGGTGCCGAGAGCGCGGCGATCAGCGCCTCGCTGAGCCGCCGGTCCGCCGCCGAGAGGATGCCGATCTGCCAGGGCCGCGGCGGCCGCCCGGCGAGCTGCCGGGTGAAGGAATGCACCGAGACCAGCACCGGCTCGGGCCGCGCGCTCATCAGCTCGGCCAGCGCGCCGTGATAGGGCCGGTAACAGGCATCGAGCCGCCGCGCGGTCTCTTCCGGCCCGGCATGGCGGTTCGCCGGGATGATCGAGCCGTCATAGAGCCGCATCAGCAGCGTCGGGTCGTCCTCGCCGCGGTTCGGGTCGATCACCAGCCGCGAGAAGCGCGACGACACCACCGGGCCATCGAGGGCTTCGCCGAGCGCCAGCGCCACGCCCAGGGCCCCGACATCATAGGCGATGTGGCGCTCCATGTCCTTCGGGGCCAGGCCCAGATCGCCGCCATTGACCGCAGCAGGCACGATATTCGTGGCATGGTCGCAGCTGACCACCCATGCCCCGCTACGCTCTGCTCCGGTCACTTCGAAGGCCGTGGACATTTCACACTCTCCTGACTGCGCGGTACTGCACTGTTGCCGCTAACATCGTTTTGGGTCATTAGCGTCCCTGTACCGAAAGGGAGGCTGCAAGTGAAACGCCAACGCAACACAAAGATCGTCGCCACGCTCGGTCCGTCATCCTCCAGCTACGAGCGGATCCGCGCGCTCCACGAGGCGGGCGCCGACGTGTTCCGCCTGAACATGAGCCATGGCAGCCATGACGAGATCGCCGAGCGCCACCGGATCATCCGCCAGGTCGAGGCCGACCTGAACTCGCCGATCACCATCCTCGCCGACCTCCAGGGTCCGAAGCTGCGCGTCGGCACCTTTGCCGGGAATTCCGAGCTTCTCGAGGAAGGCGCGTCCTTCCGGCTGGACCTGGACGAGGCCGACGGCGACGCATCCCGCGTGCGCCTGCCGCATCCCGAGATCTTCGCGGCGCTGAAGCCGGGCTCGATGCTCCTGGTCAATGACGGCAAGATCCGCCTCAAGGTCGAGAAATGCGGTCCCGATTTCGCCGACTGCACCGTGGTGATCGGCGGCGAGATCTCGAACCGCAAGGGCGTCAACGTGCCTGACGTGGTGCTGCCGCTGGCCGCGCTCAGCGAAAAGGACCGCAAGGACCTGGCCTTCGTCTGCGATCTGGGCGTCGACTGGCTGGCGCTGAGCTTCGTGCAGCGCGCCGAAGACGTGGCCGAGGCGCGCCTGCTGGCGCGCGGCCGCGCCGCGATCATCGCCAAGATCGAGAAACCCGCCGCGCTGAAGAGCTTCGACGACATCCTGGCCGCCTCCGACGGCATCATGGTGGCGCGCGGCGATCTCGGCGTCGAGCTGCCGGTGCATTCCGTGCCGCCGGTGCAGAAGCGGCTGATCCGCGCCTGCCGCGCCGCCGCCAAGCCGGTGATCGTGGCGACGCAGATGCTCGAATCGATGATCGAGAGCCCGATGCCGACCCGCGCCGAGGTCTCGGACGTGGCGACCGCGATCTACGAGGGCGCCGACGCTGTGATGCTCTCGGCGGAATCCGCGGCCGGCAAATATCCGGTCGAGGCCGTCACCACGATGAACAACGTGGCGATCTCGGTGGAATGCGATTCGAACTACCACCAGATCCTCGACGCCTCGCGCCATATCGAGCGGCGCACCGTCGCTGACGGCATCGTGCTGGCGGCGCGGAACCTGGCCGAGACCGCCGATGTCAAGGCGATCTGCTGCTTCACCCATTCGGGCACGACCGCCGCTCTGGTCTCGCGCGAACGTCCCCGCGTGCCGGTCGTGGCGCTGACGCCGCTGATCTCCACTGCGCGGCGGCTCTGTCTCTACTGGGGCGTGACCTGCGCCACCACCGGCGAGGTCGACCGCTTCAAGATGGCCGTGGTCAACGCCGCCCGCGCGGCGCGCCAGCTCGGCATCGCCGAGTCGAAGGACAGCATCATCGTCACCGCGGGCGTGCCGTTCAACCAGTCGGGCACCACGAACATCCTGCGCGTCGCGCCCTGCGAAGAGCGGCTGATCTTCTCGATCGAGCCGGGTTGATCCGCAAGGGCTTGACCGAAGGTCTTGGGATGCCGACCTCTTTTGAACGCCGCTCCGCACGGGGCGGCGTTCTTTTCATCCGGAGGGAGTGCCATGTCCGATCTGATTGTCCTCGGCTTCGATGACGAAGCCACCGGGTTCGAGCTGCGCGCCGAGCTCATCAAGCTGCAGAAGGAATACCTGCTGGAAATCGAGGATGCGGTCGTGGTGACGCGCGATGCCTCGGGCGACGTCAAGCTGCATCAAGAAGTGAACCTGACCGCGGCCGGCGCCGTCGGCGGCGCCTTCTGGGGGCTCCTGATCGGGGTCGTGTTCCTCAATCCGCTCCTGGGCGTCGCGGCCGGGGCCGGGGCTGGGGCGCTGTCGGGCGCGCTGACCGATCTCGGCGTGAACGACAAGTTCATGAAGGAGATGGGCGGCAGCCTGCAGCCCGGCGGCTCGATGGTCTTCGTGCTGGTGCGCCGCGCCACCGGCGACAAGGTGCTGGAGCGGCTCGAGGGCTTCCGCGCCAGGGGGCGGGTGATCCAGACCTCGCTGACCAAGACCGACGAGGCCAGCCTGCGTGCGCTGATCGAGGACAACGATCTGGCGCCGACCGACGTGCCGGCCGCACCGGCCTGATTTGGGCGGGGCGGGGGCAGCCCCGCCCGGACCCTCAGACCACCCCGAAGGCGCGGAGCGGCATCCAGAGGCCCATCGCCACCATGGCGAGGTTCTCCGTCAGCGAGACGAAGCCCAGCGGCACGTTGGACTTGCCGCCCGCGCAGGCGCATTTCAGCGCGCGCTTGTCGATCCAGACCGCCTTGATGACCGAGACCGCGCCGATCGTGCCGATCGCCAGAGCCACCGGCGCCGAGAGCCAAGTCAGCACGCCGCCGATCATCAGCACCGCCGCACCTGCCTCCAGATAGGGGTAGAGATAGGCATAGCCGACCTTGCGCCGCGCCAGCAGGTCATAGCCGAGGAACATGGTCGAGAAGCTCTCCACGTCCTGCAGCTTCTGCACCGCGAGCATCGCCATCGAGAAGGCCGCGAACCATTCGATCGCCCGCAGCGTCAGCGGCGTGCCGAAGACGCCGAAGCTCAGCGCGATCGCGGCCAGCGCGGCCACGGCGAAGATCGCCAGGACGGGGCGGTAGCTCGGGGCATCCGGGTCCGGCAGCGGTTCGCCGAGATGCGCGGCCAGCTCGGAATGGCCGCCGATCATCTCGCCGCCGATCCAGGTAACCGGCGTGGTCCTGACCGCGTGGTCGTGCTTGAACCGCTCGACCTCTTCGCGGCTGGCCAGCAGGTGGTCCTCGACGTCGAAGCCGTGGCGCTCCAGCATTGCCTTCGATTTCAAGCCGAACGGGCACAGGTGGTCCGGCATGGCCATGCGCCAGAGCTGGGCCTTGCCGGTCGTGTCATGGGTGTCGCGGGGCATGGCGTCTCTCCTTCCGGGGCTGGAAAGGGAACGGGCAGCGGCCGCAGGGGTTCCCTCAGCGCGAGACGACCACCTCGAAGCCGCCATGGATCATGCGCTTGCCGTCGAAGGGCATGCCTGCGGCGAAGACCTCGGCCCAGGCGGGGTCGCTCTCCATGGCGGCGAAGCAGGCCTCGGCCTCGGCCTTGCCCGGCCAGAGGATCCAGGAGAGCACGACGACCTCGTCCGGTTCCTTCTTCACCGCCATCGGAAAGGAGGTCAGCACGCCCTCGGGCACGTCGGTGCCCCAGCATTCCTTCATCTCGAGCGCGCCCGCGCGCTGGAAGAGCGGCCAGCTGCGCTCGGAGCCCGCGATGTACTCCGCCTTCTTCGCGGCGGGCACGGGCACGGCCATTCCGGTCACATAGGTCATCGAATCGTCTCCTGTTGCGGGGGGTGCTGCAGCCAGTCTGGCGCAGCGCGGCGGGTTGCGATACGTCCGTCGGCGCAGGGGCTGCGGAAAGGGCTTGCCATTTGGCGGCGTGCGCCATAAAGACCGCGGCTCTACCCGTCCGTCCGGTGAACTGGCATGCCGAGTCGGGCGATCACCTCCAGTCGAGGAGCAGAAAATGCCGAAGATGAAGACCAAGTCGGGCGCCAAAAAGCGCTTCAAGGTGACGGCCACCGGGCGCATCAAGGTCGCTCAGGCGGGCAAGCGCCACGGGATGATCAAGCGGACGACCAAGTTCATCCGGAATGCACGGGGCACCACTGTCCTGAGCAAGCCGGACGAGAAGATCGTCAAGACCTACATGCCGTACGCCCGCTAAGGAGTTACACAGATGCCCCGAGTCAAAGGCGGAGTCGTCACCCACCGTCGCCACAAGAAGATCCTGGACGCTGCAAAAGGCTATTACGGCCGCCGCAGCACCGCCTTCAAGACCGCCACCCAGGCCGTCGACAAGGCGAACCAGTACGCAACGCGGGACCGCAAGAACCGCAAGCGTAACTTCCGCGCTCTGTGGATCCAGCGCATCAACGCCGCCGTGCGCGCCGAAGATGCAACCCTGACCTATTCCCGCTTCATCGACGGCCTGAACAAGGCCGGGATCGAAGTGGACCGCAAGGTCCTGGCCGATCTGGCCGTTCACGAGCCGGCCGCTTTCGGCGCCATCGTGACCAAGGCAAAGGCTGCCCTGGCCTGATCCGGCGGTAATCCGGTTTTCCCGGGCCCCGGCGCGCAAGCGCCGGGGCCTTTTCCGTTTCCGGGACAGGGGCGCTCCCGCCCGTCGTTGCCGCGCTGGCGCGCGTCGCGGCCGATCTCTGCCTCGCGGCGACCGGCACCGATACCGGCGGCTCGATCCGCCAGCCTGCGGCCTTCACCGGCACCACCGGCCTGAAGCCGACCTACGGGCGCTGCTCGCGCTGGGGCATCGTCGCCTTCGCCTCGTCGCTCGACCAGGCGGGCCCGATGACCAAGACCGTGCGCGACGCGGCGATCATGCTGGGCGCGATGGCGGGGCATGACCCGAAGGATTCGACCTCGGCCGATCTGGCGGTGCCGGATTTCGAGGCGATGATCACCGGCGACATCCGCGGCCAGAAGATCGGCATTCCGAAGGAATACCGCGTGGACGGCATGCGCGACGAGGTCGCCAAGCTCTGGGACGAGGGCGCGGCGATGCTGCGGGACGCCGGTGCCGAGATCGTCGACATCTCGCTGCCGCACACCAAATACGCGCTGCCGACCTATTACGTGATCGCGCCGGCCGAGGCGTCCTCGAACCTCGCCCGCTATGACGGGGTGCGCTACGGCCACCGCGCCAAGCTGGGCCAGGGCGACGGCATCACCGAGATGTACGAGAAGACCCGCGCCGAGGGCTTCGGCCCCGAGGTGCAGCGCCGCATCATGGTCGGCACCTACGTGCTGTCGGCGGGCTTCTACGACGCCTATTACAACCAGGCGCGCAAGGTCCGCACGCTGATCAAGCGCGACTTCGAGCAGGCCTTTGCCGAGGGGATCGACGCGATCCTGACCCCGGCGACCCCGACCGCGGCCTTCGGGCTCGGAGAGATGGCCGATGCCGATCCGGTGGAGATGTATCTCAACGACGTTTTCACCGTGACGGTGAACCTTGCTGGCCTGCCCGGCATCGCGGTGCCGACCGGCGTGAATGCCGACGGGCTGCCGATGGGGCTGCAGCTGATCGGCAAGCCCTGGGAGGAAGGCGCGCTCTTGAACCAGGCGCAGGTCCTCGAAACCGCCGCGGGTTTCGCGGCCAAACCGCAGAAGTGGTGGTGACATGAAGCAAGGCCTGGCTCTTCTCGTCGCGGGGCTGGGCCTCGCCGGCTGCTCTGCCTGGCAGGGCGGCACCACCCAGGTTGCGCCGGTCGCCACGGCCTCGGCGCAATTGCAGCCTTCGCTGCCCACCGGCACCGCGCCGGTGGCCGCCGCTTGCCGCGCGGCGGGCGGCCTCCGGCATCTCGGCTTCGAGCTTGGTGCGGTTGAACCGGGCCGCCGCGTCCACGGCGGGCAGCGGCACGCCAAGCCCGCGGCAAAGCCCGGCGAACCCGTCCCCGAACAGGGTTTCGTAGAACAGCACGGTGACCTCCTGCGGCGCGAAGACCTGGTCCAGCGCGCGGATCGTGGCGCGGTAGTCCGACCGCTCCGCCACGGCCGGATCGTCCAGCATCGCCTGCCAGTCGCGGACCGGGTCCAGATCGCGGTTCAGCTGCGGCAGGAAACGCAGATGCGACCAGAGCCGGTCCACCGGGTCGCGCAGGATGAAGACCAGCCGCGGCGCGAGGCCCTGCAGCACGCAGGCGTCGCGCAGGTAGCGGAAGCCCGCCTCGCCGATGCAGGCATAGGCCGGGGTGATGTCGGCAAAAACCTGCGTGCGCGGCCCGGCAAGGCCGGCGAAATGCTCGAAATAGGCGCTGTCGTCATAGATCATCCGCAGCCGGTCGACGCTGGCGCGGAAGGCCGGGCGGCTGCGCAGGTTTTCGGCCGGATCGCCGGGCTGGCGCAGGTGGAATTCGAGCCGCCGGACCGCCAGCGCCTCGGGCTCCGCGAGTGCCGTGCCGCCGAATTTCGCGTCGAGGAAATGCACCTCCTTCAGCGGCGAGACGGCGACCTCGGGCATTGTCCGCAGCTGCGCGAAGAGCCAGCTGGTCGCCGCCTTCATCGCGCCGATGCAGACCAGCATGGTGCGCCCCTCGAGCCCGCAGACGCGGCGCAGCGGCGCCGCCGCACGGGCCCCGTCGCGGGCCTCGCCGCGCATGCGGCGCGATGCCGAACGACAGGACGGGATCCGGAAGGCCCGGTCCGGCACCCGCAAACCCTGCGGCGCGCGCAAAGTCCGGCATGCCTTGAAACGGGTGGCGTGTGCGCGGGCCGGGCCTGGAGGGCATTCGCCACTGTCGCCCGGAGTTGCCGATCGTGGCGCCATCGGTCCGAGCCCGATCGGCGACGGCGCGACCTGGCTCATTCCGGGGCGGAAACGGCAAGCTCAACCGGGCTTTCCGGGCCGGGCGGCCCGGCAAATTGCGGGCATCGGATTCCACGCAGGTGCCACCCGGGGCGGGGACCGCCGATGGCGCCTAAATGGCACGCGGATCGATGGGTTCGCACGGCGGACCGTCGGANTAAATGGCACGCGGATCGATGGGTTCGCACGGCGGCCCGTCGGGTGGCGCGGCCCGGCCTCGAGGACGGCCCGGGTCGCGCCCGATGCGCCGGAGCAGGCGATCCGGCAGGGAAAGACGCTTGGAAACAGTAGCTTGACCCAGCACTCGGAGCGCGGATNCGCTTGGAAACAGGGGTTTGACCCAGCACTCGGAGCGCGGACCGCAGTCTTTGTCCCTCAAGCGCACCGGGCGCCCGGCCGGCGCGGACGCCGACCCGTCCGCAGGACGCGGCGGCGGGTCCTGCGAGAACGCGCTTGCCGGGAGCGTCACCGGCCTCTTCGGGACGGAGGCCATCGACCAGCCCGGGGCCTTGGAAGACCATGCAGGACGCCGCGCGGGAGACCATGCACCGCGGTGATCGGCCGGGCCATCGGGGGCAGCCCGGGCCGGGTAACGATGCGCACGCTCTTCGGCGGCGCGCGGATCGTCGACATGCTGGTCGGCGAACAGCTGCCCCGGATCTGCTGAGATGCCGCCCGATCGGCGGGCATTTGCCGAAAATCCCGGCCGGTTTCTGCGGCGCCGCGCGTCCGCCGGCTTGTCCCCGGCCGCGAAGGACGCCATCACGGGGGGACGGTCCGGTGCAGGGGGCCGCGGCCGGAGCAGGTGATGCAGGCGATCAAGGACGAACTCGACCGACGCGCGATCCAGATCATGCGCGACAATGACCGGGGCGGCTACACCATCCCGACCCATGGGCTCTATCCCTATCAGTGGAACTGGGACAGCGCCTTCGCTGCGCTCGGCTTTGCCGCCTTCGATCCGGCGCGGGCCTGGCGCGAGCTGGAGATCCTCTATTCCGGCCAGTGGCTTGACGGGATGGTGCCGCATATCCTGTTCCACCGCCCCGATCCCGGCTATTTCCCCGGCCCCGATGTCTGGCAATGCCGCGGGCCGCTGCCGTCCTCGGGGATCACCCAGCCGCCGGTGTCGCTGAGCTTCGCGCGGCGGCTCTACGAGGCGAACCCTGCGATGGGGGCGGTGCCGGTGCGGATGCTTTTCGACCCGATGCGCCGCTGGGTGCAGTGGTTCATGGCCTGGCGCCAGCATGAGGGCGCGATCTGCATCGCCCATCCCTGGGAGTCGGGGCGCGACAATGCCGCCGACTGGGACAAGGCGATGGCGGCGATCGATCCGGCAGATGTCGGCCATTACGTGCGGCGCGATCTCGACCATGTCCACGCGGCGATGCGGCCCACGAAGGACGATTACGACCGCTATATCTGGCTGGTGCAGCGCGGGCGGCGGCTGGGCTGGCACGCGCCGAGCCTGGCGGTGGACCAGCCCTTCTTCGTCGCCGATCCGACCATGACCTTCACGCTGATGCGCGGCGTGCGCGACCTGATCTGGCTGGGCGAGCAGCAGGGGCTGCCGACGGCGAGCCTGTGGAACGACCTGCAGATGCTGGAGCAGGGGGCGGAGACGCTGTGGAACCCCGAAATCCGGGCCTACGACTCGAGGAACGCGCTCGACGGCGAATTTTCCGGGACGCTGTCGAATGCGTCTTTCCTGGCCTGGTATGGCGGGATCGACCGGCCGGAACTGGCCGGGACCCTGGCCGAGGTTCTCGCGCCGCTGCCCTATGGCGTGCCGAGCCTGGCGCTCCAGGATCCCCGCTTCGACCCGAAGCGCTACTGGCGCGGGCCGGTCTGGGGCGTGCTGAACATGCTGGTCGGCATGGGGCTGGAGGATTTCGGCCATCCGCAGGGACAGATGCTGCGGCAGACGACCGGACGGCTGATCGCCAGCCACGGCTTTGCCGAGTATTTCGATCCGCGCGACGGCGCGCCCGCAGGCGGCGGGTCCTTCACCTGGACCGCGGCGGTCTGGCTGGCCTGGGCGGGCGTCAGCATCGAACTGGCCTGAAGATCACGGACCGAGGAAGCCGGTGATCTGGCCGGCCAGCCCCTCGTAGTCGTTTTCCATGTGGTGCCCGCCGGAGCGGGTGACCTGCGTGATGCCATGGCCCGATGCGGCGGGGCAGGCGCTGGCCTTGTCCTCCTCGCCGTGGAGGCAGAGCACGTGCAGGCCGCCGGGCAGATCGCCGAGCGCTGCAACCACGTCGGAGGTGCCTGTCTGCTTGCCGAGCCAGCCGCCGATCACGATCTCGAAGCCGGTGCGTTCCTCGGGCGAGAGCAGGACCACCCCGTCAAGCCGGTGCGCCAGACCGGCAGGCAGATGGGGCAGGGCGAAGGGCAGCACGCTCGCCCCCATCGAGAAGCCGATCAGCACCAGCCGGTCGCGGCCGAGCGGTCCGGCGGCCGCGCCGTCGAGCCGGGCAATGTCGGCGGCGATCTCTTCGGGTTTTTTTGCGGTCCAGAGGTATTTCAGCGAGGAAACGCCCAGCACCGGCATGCCCTCGGCGGCCAGAAGGTCCGAGATCCGGTCGTCGAACCGCGCCCAGCCGCCATCGCCGGAGAGGAAGATCGCATAATGCCGTCCAGGGCTGCCTTCGGGCGCGGGATGCAGGGTGACCGGCAGGCCGGTGCCGAACCCGCCGTCTCCGCCCGCATCATAGGCGTGGTCCATGCCCGCGAGGGCCAGATAGGCCGGGATCAGCGGATCCGGGTCCTGCCCGGTCGGTTCGTAGCGCCGCGTGCCGGGAATTCCGTCGCCATAGGCAGGCGTTCCGGCAGGTCCGGCGAGATGCCAGCGGACCGGGGCCTTCGCCTCCGCGGCGGGCGCGTTGCAGGCGCCGGGCGGTGCTTCGGCAAGCGTTACCAGTCCCTTGACCCGTTCGGGATGCAGGCGTGCCATCTCATGGGCCAGACCGGCGGCGTCGCCGAAGCCCAAGACGACCGGCGCGCGGGGCAGGGCGCCCGCCGGCACAGCGCCGCATGGCCGGGCACGGGCCAGTCGCGCCCGGCCATCTCGATCAGGCTTGCGACCAGGCCGACGGTCCGGCGGAGCGGGACCTTCAGCGTGAGACAGCTCCGGATCGCATTCGCCGGGGACAGGATCCCCCGGATCATGGCCTGGCCCTCCCCGTTCGGAGAAGGTCCCGGGGTGGCCGCGCTTGCCGCTTCGCTCCGCCTGCCGGGACATGTCCGGATCGAACCGGATGGACAACGATCCTCGCCGCTTCAGCGAAGCGTTATGGTCAGCCCAGTTCGCCGTGCGGTGGCGGGAGGTGGCAGGCCTTGGCAGGCCATCGAACCAAACATCGGAATTCCCGAGGTGAATCGCTCTCGCCGATATGTGCAGCAAGGCCACGGAGACGCCTGTTTTCCGAAGGCACGGGACGGCAGGCCCCGCGCAAGCGAAGCGTCCGGGGGAGTCCAGCAGGCCCCGCGCCGGCAGCGGACCGCAAGGAGGATCCTCCGGACGGGACATGGCATCTGCGCGATTTCTCCCGAATTCCCGCCGCCCGGATGCGCTGCGCCGTCCGGCCATCCCGGAGACCGGCCCTCGGCGCGGCACCCGGATCGCCGGGGTCGGGACATCCGAACAGCCGAGACCCGGCATGGCCCGCAGGCGGAAAACATGCCGGGCGGGCGGAGGCCCCGGATGCGATCTCGGCCGGAGAGCTGTAGTCGAAGGCCGCGCCCCAGCCCATCTGCGCCGCGACCGCGCAGACCGCCTGCCAGTCATGGCGCGCCTCGCCCGGCACCGGCAGGGCGGCGCGCTGGCGCGAGATGCAGCGCTCGGAATTGGTGACGGTGCCGGTCTTCTCGCCCCAGCCGGTGGCGGGCAGGAACACGTCGGCGAGTTTCGCCGTGTCGGTATCGGCGAACATGTCCGAGACCACGACGAAGGGGCAGGCTTCGATCGCGGCGGCCACGGCATCGGCCTCGGGCATCGAGACCGCCGGGTTGGTGCACATGATCCACAGCGCCTTGATCCGGCCGTCGCCGACGGCGCGGAACATGTCCACCGCCTTCAGCCCCGGCGTTGCGGCGATGGCGGGCGCGTCCCAGAAGTCCTTGACCGCCAGCCGGTGGGCGGGCTCCTCGATGTCGAGATGGCAGGCCAGCATGTTGGCCAATCCGCCGACTTCGCGTCCGCCCATGGCGTTCGGCTGGCCGGTCACGGAAAACGGCCCCATGCCAGGCTTGCCGATCCGGCCCGTGGCGAGGTGGCAGTTCAGGATCGCATTGACCTTGTCGGCCCCCGAAGAGGACTGGTTCACGCCCTGCGAATAGACCGTCACCACCTTCTCGGTGCGGATCCACAGGTCGCAGAAGGCCTGCAGCTCGTCGCGGGACAGGCCGGTGGCAGAGGCATCCTCGGTGCTGGCGGCGTTCAGCGCCGCCTCGTAGCCTGCGACATGGGCGGCGACATAGCTCTGGTCGACCGCGCCCTGCGCCGCGATCTGCGCCAGCAGCACGTTGAACAGCGCCACGTCCGAGCCCGGCGCGACGGCCAGATGCAGGTCGGCCATGTCCGAACTCGCGGTGCGGCGCGGATCGACATTGACGATCCTGAGCCCCGGCCGCGCCGATTTCGCCGCCAGGATGCGCTGGTAGAGCACCGGATGGCACCAGGCCAGGTTGGAGCCGACCAGCACGATCAGGTCGGCCTCCTCGAGGTCCTCGTACTGGCCGGGCACGGTGTCGGTGCCGAAGGCGCGCTTGTGGCCCGCGACCGAGGAGGCCATGCAGAGCCGCGAATTGGTGTCGATGTTGCCCGAGCCGATGAAGCCCTTCATCAGCTTGTTGGCGACGTAGTAATCCTCGGTCAGCAGCTGCCCGGAGACATAGAAGGCGACGCTGTCCGGCCCGTGTTCGGCGATCGTGCCGCGGAACTTTTCCGCGATCAGCGCGGTGGCGTCGTCCCAGCCGGCCCGGGCGCCGCCGACGAGCGGATGCAGCCCGCGCCCGGCCAGCGCCAGCGTTTCGCCGAGTGCCGATCCCTTGGAGCGGGGCCGCGGGCGCCAGGCTGATGATCCTGCACACCGCCGCCGCGCGCGTCGGCGCGATCCGTGGTGCCGCAGATCGTCGCCATCGGCATGGTTCGCGAGCTTGGCCCCGTGCTCGGCGGGCTGATGGTCGCGGCGCGGGTGGCCTCGTCGGTCGCCGCCGAGATCGGCACGATGAAGGTGACCGAGCAGATCGACGCGCTGGTGACGCTGTCCACCCATCCGATGAAGTACCTGACCGCGCCGCGCGTGCTGGCCGCGACCCTGTCGATGCCCGCCCTCGTCGCGGTGGGCGACGTGATCGGCATCATGGGCGGCTACCTGGTGGCGACCGAGCGGCTCGATTTCAACGCCGCGACCTACATCCACAACACCGTCAACATCCTCAGTTTCGACGACGTGTTCTCGGGGGTCGTGAAAGGGGCCGTCTTCGGCTTCCTGATCGCGCTGATGGGCTGCTACCAGGGCATGCAGTCGGGCCGCGGCGCCCAAGGCGTCGGCAAGGCCACCAAGACGGCCGTCGTCGCCGCCTCCGTGCTGATCCTGGCTTCCAACTACTTGCTGACCGAGGNTGTTCTTCTCCGCATGATCGAGCTTCAGAACATCCACAAGGCCTTCGGGTCCAAGGAAATCCTCCGCGGCGTCGACNCTGGCGATCCCGAAGGGCGAGAGCATGGTGATCATCGGCGGCTCGGGCACGGGCAAGTCGGTGACGCTGAAATGCGTGCTGGGACTGATCCATCCCGACNAAGGGCACGATCCTGGTCGACGGCAAGGATGTCGAGAAGCAGGACCGCGAGGAATTCCTGTCGCGCTTCGGCATGCTCTTCCAGGGCGGCGCGCTGTTCGACAGCCTGCATGTCTGGGAAAACGTCGCCTTCCGGCTGCTCAGGGGCAAGCTCAAGCGGCCGCGCGCCGAGGCCCGCGAGATCGCCATCGAGAAGCTGCGCCGCGTCGGGCTGACCCCGGATGTCGCCGACCAGTTCCCGGCCGAGCTGTCCGGCGGCATGCAGAAGCGCGTCGGCCTCGCCCGCGCCATCGCCGCCGAGCCCGAGATCATCTTCTTCGACGAGCCGACGACCGGGCTCGACCCGATCATGTCGGGCGTGATCAACGACCTGATCCGCGAGATCGTGGTGGAGATGGGCGCGACCGCGATGACCATCACCCATGACATGACGAGCGTCAGGGCGATCGCCGACAAGGTGGCGATGCTCCATGGCGGCAAGATCCGATGGACCGGGCCGGTCGCCGAGATGGATACCTGCGGCGACCCCTACGTGACGCAATTCGTGTCGGGCTCCGCCGAGGGGCCGATCGCGGCGGTGCGCTGATCCCTTCGGCCGAGAACCGCGCCGAGCCGTCATAGATCTGCAGCGCCAGCGCGGCGCCGGTGAAGATCGCGGTCATGCCGACCACCGGAAGGCTGAGCCAGCCGATGGCGATCAGCGCATGCCAGATTTCGCGCGGATACCATGGCGGCGCGAAAATGTGCCGGACGGTGTCGGCGGCGAAGATGGACAGCCGTCCCACCCAGGCAAGCGCGGAGAGGACATTGCGTCCCAGAGCGGCGATCGGCGAGAGCAGTCCCATGGCACCCCTTAACGTTGTCACGGGCACTCAAGCCCCGGAAGGCCGCCCGGACAAAGACCTGCCGCAAAATGCCCTGTGCCGCAAGGGGCCGCGGGGACACAGCCGCGCGACCGGCGGCCAGACGGGAGGACGGCGGCGGATTTTTCCGATATTCCTGCGGGATGGACAAGAATCGAACCCTTGCCGCGCTGTCGGCGCTCGGCCACGAAACCCGGCTCGATGTGTTCCGCCTGCTGGTGCAGGCCGGGGCAGAGGGCCTGCCCGCGGGCGCGATCGGCACCCGGCTCGGGGTGCGGCCCAACACGCTTTCCGCCAACCTGTCGATCCTGGCGCAGGCGGGCATGGTCTTCTCGCGCCGCGAGGGCCGCTCGATCCGCTATTTCGCGGACATGGAGGGGATGCGCGGGCTGCTCGGCTTCCTGATGGAGGATTGCTGCGGCGGGAACCCCGGCGCCTGCCGCAGCGTGCTGGACGCCATCACCGGTCCGGAAGCGGGCTGCTGTGGCGCCGAAGCCCAGGCCGCCGGGGCCTGAAGGCCCCCGGACGCCCCGTTCCGTGGCCCCCTGCCGCGCCATGTGCTATTGTCGGGCCCCAGCAAGCATCCGGAACGGACGGAACGATGAGGCAGGCCCTGGCGATCGCGGCGGCATTACTTGCTGCCCCGGAGGTGCGTGCAGATCCCTACGAGGTCTGCGCGGCAGCGGCGGATTCGAGCCCGGGCTACTGCGACTGCGCCGTTGCGACCGCGCAGGACTCCGGCATCGACGGTCCCGCGCTGGAACAGCTCCTGGCCGATGACTGGGCGGCGGTCCCGAAGGAGACGGCCGAGCGCTTCGGCCTGATCGTGGTGGAATGCCTGCGCGCGGCGGAGCCGGTGGCGGAACCGGCCGCGCCGGTGCTGTCGGGCGGGCAGGGCGTCACGGCAACTGGCGCTGTCGGGCTTCGAGCCGGACGCGGCGGCGGGCGCGGCGCGCATCTTCGTCACCTTCACGCCCGATGCCGCGGCCCTGCCGGAGCTGGAGGAGCACGAATACCGCGCCACCGATGGCGGCTTCGCGCTGGAGCTGCTGCTGTCGCCCGATGACCCGCTCGACGCGGTCAACGCGATGCTGGCCGGGATCGCCGATCTGGAGGCAGAGGGCCGTTTCGGCCTCGACCTCTCCGGTGCCGGCGGTCTGACGGCCACCCGCGAAAGCGGCGCGCCGCTCGACAGCTGGCTGAGCTTCGATCCGGCGACCATGACGTTCTCGGGCATGCCGCCGTCGCATTATGTCGGGGCGGTGCCGGTGCGGATCGCGATCCCGGCGGCGAACGGCCTGCCGGCCATGGCGCTGATCACCGAGGCGGTGGTGGACGAAACCTTCACCCTCGATCCGGAGGACAGCGCCGGCGTCCGCGTCACCGGCAGCCCCGAGCGGATCGATGTCGAAACGCCGGACGACTACAACGGCTCGCTCGCCTTCGCCTATTCGGCCAATGACGAAAAGGGCGGCGAGTCCGATGCGCCCGCGCTGATCGTGTTCAACGTGCTGGCGGCGCGCGAGCTGCCGGTGGCGCATGAGGACCGGGTGGCGCTGTTCGAGGGCGGCTCGGTGGTCTTCGATGTCGCCGATCTGCTGCGGAACGACCGCGACGAGGATGGCGACGCGCTGCGCGTCACGGCGATCGGCGCCGCGGCGCATGGCATGGTGGAGCTGATCCCCGGCAGCCGGTCCATCGCGCCCGCCTCGGCCGGTGTCGCGGGCGGCACCTGGAGCGCAACCCTTGCGGACGGCTCCGCGCTGCCCGGCTGGATGAGCCTCGACCCGGCAACGGGGGAGATCGCCGCGCTGGTGCCGCTGGAGGTGTCGGGCAGCTACGGCATTGTCTTCGCCAGCGCGAATGCCAGCGAAAGCCTGACCGAGACGGTGACGGTCACGCTCGACGGCGATGCGGCGGCGCAGGTGCGCTACACGCCCGAAGCGGGCTTCGCGGGCGAGGATCTGCTCGCCTACACCCTGACCGACGATGCCGAGGGCGCGGTGGCGGGCACGGTGGTGCTCGACATCGCCTCGCTGCTAGACCCGCCGGTGGCGGTGACCGACCGGCTGTCGCTCCATGAGGACGGCTCCATCGAGATCGACCCGGCCGAACTGATGGCCAATGACTACGATGTCGACGGCGACCCGATCCGCTTCCTCGGCGTCAGCGGCGCCGAGCATGGCGCGCTGGCTTTCGAAGACGGCGTGATCACCTTCGCCCCCGACCCGGATTTCGCGGGCGAGGCCAGCTTCCGCTACCAGCTGACCGATGACCGGCACGGGCAGAGCGAGGGGCTGGTCGAATTGCGGGTGATCAGCACCAACCAGCGCCCCGAGGCGGTCGCGGATGTCTTCGCCGCGGTCGAGGACGTGCCTTTCGAATTCACCATTGCCGACCTCTTGGCCAATGACGCCGACCCGGACGGCGACGGGCTGAGCTTCGTCTCGCTGGAGACCGAGGTGGCCGACGGCCGTCTGCTGGAGCTGCCGGACAACCGCTGGCAATTCGTGCCGGACGAGAATGTCACCGGCCCGGTCAGCTTCCGCTACACCGTCACCGACGGGCGGCTGCGCGATACCGGCACGGTCACCTTCGACATCGCGGCGGTCAATGACGCGCCGATCGCCAACGAGGACGGGCATTTCTTCGGCGACCAGGACATGCCGATCGTCGTCGATTTCGCCGATCTGCTGTTCAACGACCGCGATGTCGAGGACGACGCGTTCGCCATCGTCGAGATTTTCGACGGCGACAACGGCACCGCCTGGCAGGAGGGCGAGACCGCGGTCTTCCTCGGCCGGGCAGGCTATTTCGGCGATGGCGGCTTCCATTACCGGGTGACGGACGAACACGGCGCCAGCTCCATCGGCTATGCGACCGTGCTGGTCATGCCGGAATTCGACGTGCCGGTGGCGGTCTCGGATGCGGGCTACGAGATNACGAGACCGGCTTCGAGGTGCCGACCACGGTCGAGATCGAGGTGCTGCCCGTCGGCGATGCCCCGGTCGCGGTGGATGACCTGCTGGAAATGGACGAGGGGGCCGAGCTGGCGGTCTTCGCCTCGCGGCTGACGGCCAACGACTACGATGTCGACCGGCAGGGCATCGAGCTGGCCCGGGTTTTCGGCGCCTCGGGGGTGACGGTCGCGCTGGAGGCGGGCGAGATCACCGTCACCGGGCTCCCGGCCTTCAACGGGGTGGGCGGCTTCGACTACGAGCTGCGGGACTCCTCGGGCGTCAGGGCGATCGGCCATGTCACGGTGAATGTGGGCGCCGTGCCGACCCCGCCGGTGATCGCGGAAATCGGCGTGCTGGAGGGCCGCGAGGACACCGCCTTCGATTTCGCGCTGCCTGCGGTCATCGACGAGGATGGCGGCCCGCTGCTGATCGAGCTGCGCGGCGCGGGCGGCACGGCCCGTCCGGGCTGGATCGGCTTCGACGCCGAGACGCTGCGGATCACCGGCACGCCGCCTGCCGATTTCAACGGCGAGGTGGCGCTGGAGCTCTCCGCCGCCGACGGGCTGTTCGAGACGGTGCAGGGCGTCACGCTGGCAATTGCCGCGGTCAACGACCTGCCTGTGATCACAACCGATGGCGGCGGCGCGGCGGCGGAGATCGTCCTGCCCGAGAACCGCCGCGCGGTGACCACGGTCGCGGCGGCGGATGCCGATGGCGATCCCTTGCGCTACGCAGTGACCGGCGGGGCGGATGCCGCGCTCTTCGCCATCGACGCCGCGACCGGGGCGCTGGCCTTCGCCATGCATCCCAATTTCGAGGCGCCGCAGGATGCCGATGGCGACAATTTCTACGAGGTGACGGTCGCGGCGTTCGACGGCACCGGCCAGACCGGGCAGGCGCTGTCGGTGCAGGTGGAGGATGTCGCGGACACGCCCTCGGGGGTCACCGTCACCGGCACGGCGGCGGCGGATGTGATCACGCCGGCCCAGAGCCCGGAGGGCGAGCCGCTGCAGACGGAGCATGGCGATCTGGTGCGCGGCCTGCGCGGGGCCGACCGGCTGGACCGCTGCTGGCCGCCGCCGCGCTGCTGATGCGCGAGGTTCTGGCCGCGGGCGTCGTCGCCGGGCAGATGGGCGGCTGGGCCGCGCCTTTCGGCATCACGCTGGTCGCTGACCTGCTGTCGGCGGTGATGGTGCTGATCACGGCGGTGATCGCGCTCGCCGTATCGGTCTATGCGCTTTCCGACATCGACGCGCGGCTGGAGCGGCTCGGCTATCACGCGCTCTTCAACATGCTGATCGCCGGGGTCTGCGGCGCCTTCGTCACCGGCGACCTCTTCAACCTCTATGTCTGGTTCGAGGTGATGCTGATCGCCTCCTTCGGCCTCTTGGTGCTGGGCGGCGGCCGCGCGCAGATCGACGGCGGCGTCAAGTACATGACGCTGAACCTCGTCTCCACCGCGCTGTTCCTGACCGGGGTCGGGCTGCTCTACGGCACCACCGGGACGCTGAACATGGCCGATCTGGCGGGCGCCGTGGACAGGGTGCATCCGGGGCTGCTGAGCGTCATCGCCACCATGTTCCTCGTGGCCTTCGGGGTGAAGGCGGCGGTCTTCCCGCTGTTCTTCTGGCTGCCCGCCGCCTATCACACGCCCGCCTTCTCGGTCTCGGCGGTGTTTGCCGGGCTGCTGACCAAGGTGGGGGTCTATGCGCTGCTGCGCACCTTCACGCTGATCTTCGACCATGACACCGGCTATACCCACCAGATCCTGCTGTGGGTGGCGGGGCTGACCATGGTGACCGGCGTGCTCGGCGCCGCCGCCCAGAGCGACATCCGCAAGATCCTGTCCTTCCACATCGTCAGCCAGATCGGCTACATGATCCTCGGCCTCGCGCTCCTGACGCCCCTGGCGATCGCCGGCGCGGTCTTCTACCTCCTGCACCACATCATCGTGAAGGCGAACCTGTTCCTGATCGCGGGCGCGGCCGAGCGGCTGACGGGCAGCACCGAGCTGTCGCGGATCGGCGGGCTCTACCGGTCGGCGCCGCTTCTGGCGCTCCTCTTCGTCATCCCGGCCTTCTCGCTGGCGGGCTTCCCGCCGCTCTCGGGGTTCTGGGCGAAGTTCCTGCTGGTCAAGGCGTCGCTCGAGATCGGGGCCTGGACAATCGCCGCCGTGGCGCTGGCGGTCGGTCTGCTGACCATCTACTCGATGACCAAGATCTGGGCCGAGGCGTTCTGGAGCCCGCATCCCGACGGCCGCCAGCCCTCGTTCGCGGCGCTCGACCGGAGCACGGCGCGGGGCTTCGTCCTTCCCATCGGCGCGCTGGCCGCGATGACGCTGGCAATCGGGCTGATGCCCGAGCCCTTCATGGCCTTCGCCGAGCGCTCGGCCGCGCAGCTTCTCGACCCGGCCGACTACATCGAAGCGGTGCTGGGCGACCGCGCGCCCCTGCGGACAGCGGAAGGAGACGCAGGATGACCGGGTTCGGCCTCAATCTCCTCCTCGCGATCGCCTGGGTCGCGCTGACCGAAAGCGTCACGCTGGCCAATCTGGTGATCGGCTTCGTGCTGGGCTACGCGGTCCTGTGGCTGGTCCGCCCGATCCTCGGGCCGAGCCGCTATCCCGACCGGGCGCTGGCTTGGATCAGGCTCGTGCTCTTCTTCTTCTACGAACTCGTGGTCTCCAGCGTCGCGGTTGCCGTGGACATCCTGACCCCGCGCCACCGCGCCGAGCCCGCGATCATCGACATGCCGCTCGATGTCCGCAGCGATGCCGGGATCCTCCTGGTGACCAACCTGATCTCGCTGACCCCGGGCACGCTCAGCCTCGACATCAGCGAGGACCGACGCACGCTGCGCATCCATGCCATGTTCGCCCGCGATCCCGAGGCGCTGGTGCGCGACCTGAAACAGGGCATGGAAGCCAAGGTCATTGCCGCCGTGGAAGGAGAAACCTGATGGAGACCCTGCTCTACTACGCGCTCACCGCCGGTTTCGCGATGGTGGTCCTATCGCTGGTGCTGGCCTTCTTCCGGCTGGTCAAGGGCCCGAGCCTGCCGGACCGGGTGGTGGCGCTCGACATGATGACGCTGATGCTGGTGGTGTTCTGCGGGCTGACGGCGATCAGCTTCGGCCATGGCGAGTTCCTCGACGTGGCGCTTGTCCTGGCGATCGTCGGCTTCCTCGCCACCGTCGCCCTCGCCCGCTATGCCGAGCGCAGCCACGAGGACCGGACCGGCGACGGGGAGGACGACCGATGACCGAGGCGATCACCGCCCTTCTCGTGCTGGGCGGCGGCTTCTTCACGCTGCTCGGCGGGCTCGGGCTGCTGCGGCTGCCGGACGTGCTGATCCGGATGCATGCCTCCACCAAGATCGGCACGCTGGCCTCGGGACTGACGGTTCTGGCGGTGGCGGTGCATGCCGGCACGCTGGAGGTCTGGATCCGCGCCGTGGCGATCATCCTGCTGCTGCTGCTGACCGCGCCGATCGGGGCGCACATGGTCGGCCGCGCTGCGGTGTCGACGCGGGTGCCGCTCTGGCGCACCCGCGACCTGACGCGCGAGGCCAGGTCGCAGCCAGCGCCGCGCGCATCGCCTCGGGGCCCGGCAGGCTCACTTGCCCACCTGCGGAAGCACCTCGCCCAGACGCGCCATCGCTGCGTCGATGCGGGGTCCGTCGGTGCCGCGCACGACGATCTGCGCGCCGAAGGCGCCGTCGCGCTGGAACGGATAGCTGCCCATGGAGAGCTCGGGGAATTCCAGCGCCAGCGCGCCGAGCGGTCCGGCGAGCTCTCCCTCGGGGATGTAGAGCGTCACCGACTGGCTCAGGAGCGGCGCGCCGCCGGTGAGCTTCGGGATGACCGAGGCCACCATCGCCTCGAAGACCGTCGGCACGCCCGCCATCACATGGACATTGCCGAGGGTGAATCCCGGCGCGGCGGAGACCGGATTGTCGATCAGGCCCGCGCCGTCGGGGATGCGCGCCATGCGCAGCCGAGCCTCGTTGATCTGGGTGCCGCGGTTGGCGTAATGCGCCTCGAGGATCGCGCGGGCATCGTCGCGGACACCGATAGGGGCGCCGAAAGCGGCGGCGACGGCATCGGCGGTGATGTCGTCATGGGTCGGCCCGATCCCGCCCGAGGTGAAAACGTAAGTGTAGGCCTCCGACAGCGCCCTGACCGCGGCGGTGATGATGGCGGCGACATCGGGAACGACGCGGACCTCCATCAGCGGGATGTTGTGGCGGGTCAGCGCGCCTGCGAGGAAATGCATGTTGGAGTCGCGGGTCCGGCCCGAGAGGATCTCGTCTCCTATCACCAGCATCGCCGCCGTGGGATTGTCCGTCATGTCCTGTCCTTTCCGGAAACCGCTCCGCCACATCTAGGCTCTGGCTAGTCCTGTTCCAGCACGGGATCAACTATGCTGACATAAGCCTCAGCCAAGCAGCGTCAGGGCAAGCATGATCACACCAGAAAGTGCACCAAGCACCTGCGCGACATCGACCCCGCGTTTCCAAAGCTTTTCACGCAACGCCTCGTCCTCCTTGAGCCGCCGCCACATCTTCGCGCCACGGCTGAAAACGCGGTTGGCGGCATCAACCTGAACCAATCCGGGGTTCCGCTCCGCCGGGCCGAGCGTTCCATGGCGCGGAACGGGACCAGTCGGCGCGGCGAGCCTCCGGATATCCTCGCGCATCTCTTCGCGAAGTTCGTCGGTCTCTATCGGCGCGATGACTGGCTCCGCCACTTCGAGCAGTTCCTTCTGCTCGTCGGTCATCTCGCGCAGGGACTGCGACAGGCGCAAGTCCCGCGCCTCGGCAATCGGCGGATGGGTCGCGCGGATATCGAGCGCCGAGGTCTGGCAGGTCTCGATCAGGCCGAGCACTTCCGGGCTGTCGGCATATTCCTTCGTCTCGACCTGCCGGTGCAGCGACTTCGCGGCGAGCATCAGGTCCATCTCGACGCGCTGCGGGTTGTTGGCGAAACGCGTGATCGTGTCCCGCAGGATCTCGACCTCGTAGCAACTGTCCATCAGCCCGTTGCCACCCCGGCGCAGCGCCCGGTCCAATGCCGTCTCCACGGCATCCAGCCCGGTCGACAGCAGGTCCCCGTTCGAGATGTCCAGCGGCACGATGCGCAGCCGGTCCCCATCCGGTGTCGGCTCGACGCGTTCGGCAACAGGGAAACGCTGCTCGGCGTGTTTCGCCTCAATCTCCCGGATCGCATCGGCCACCGCTGCCGGGCCTTCCTTCCAAGTGTCGTCCGGGATCAGGGCGATGTCGCGGCAGAGGTCCCAGTCGGTCCAGTCGCCGGCAAGCATTCCTGCCCACCATCGATCCCAGAACGACTCCTGAGAAGATCCTGCTTTCAATTGCTCTAGGATCCGCACCCTGCCGTCGATGAGTTCATTCGGCTCCTTTTCAATAGCCCATAGGGGACAAGCTAGCAGGTCAGAGACCGCGCCCGAACGCGCTTCCAGCGACTTGGCATCTGTTTCTGCGGACACCCGCAGAGCCCGAGATAGGTGATCGCCCGCCAGGAAGCCGGATATCGCCATGGCTTGAGCCCTTGTCGGGTTCCGGTAAAATGTTGATGGCTCATCATCCATTTCCGAAAAGCTCGCGCCCCAGCAGGTCGCCTGAAACGCACCAATTGCCGAGCCAATAACATTGCCGGAAACACTTCCCTCTAGCATTTCAAGCTCGGCGCCGAGAGACCACGCCTGCTTTGACGCAGATCTCGTCGCGGCACGGAGGGCAGCTTCAGACCTGTTGTGCGCAGCAGCGCAAGATAGCAGACCTCGCATTAGGGGAAGTGCCATCAACTGCGCGCTAGCAACCCCATTATAGCCGATAACCGGCGCAGCGCGCAGCGCCGATCTGACTCCCATCAGGTTGCGGATGCGAACAGGGTAGCGACCAAGAAATTCTTCCGCGCCGTCGTTCCCGCTAAAGATCATAGGTTGCAACTCATTCAAATAATCCGCCCCCACCCTGCCCGCGTGGCCCCGCCCGAACAACCCGCTTGACGCCGCATCCAATCCCGCGCATCTGGCGGCCATGTCCAAGGAAAAGAAACCCCAGCAGGTCTTCACCCTTCTCGTCCAGATCGGCCGCAAGGCAGGGGACGGGCTGCCCGATGGCGCGACCGGGGCGGCGCTGATGTGCTACTCCTCCGGCGTCGACGAGGCCGAGGCCGTGCGCGAGACCGTCGCCGTGCTGAAGCAGGCCGACCTCGCGCCGCTCGACGTCACCGGCTACGGCACCCGCGCGGAACGCGAAGACATGGGCCACGAGATCGACGAGGACGAGGCCGGGCTGATGGACCGCGCGCTCGCGGAGAACGCCGTGATCGTCGCGCAGATGACCCCGTTCTTCGGAGACGAAGACAAGGGCTGATCCCGGCGGGCGGATTGCGCCCCCCGGCCCCGCGCGGTACTCCCGTCCCAGAAGGAGACCGCCGATGACCACCGATCCCGTCGAGCTGACCCGCCGCCTCGTGCGCTGCCCCTCCGTTACCCCTGAGGAAGGCGGCGCGCTGGAGCTTCTGGCCGCCGAGCTCTCCGCCGCCGGTTTCGCCTGCACCCGCGTCGACCGGAACGGCACCGCCAATCTCTTTGCCCGCTGGGGCGCCAGGGGCCATCCGAAGACCTTCGGCTTCAACGGCCATACCGACGTGGTGCCGGTGGGCGATGCCGCCGCCTGGACGATGGACCCGTTCGGTGCCGAGGAGGCCGATGGCTGGCTCTACGGCCGCGGCGCGACCGACATGAAATCGGGCGTCGCCGCCTTTGCCGCCGCCGCGATCGACCTGGTGACGGAAACGCCGCCCGACGGCGCGGTGATCCTGACCATCACCGGCGACGAGGAAGGCCCGGCCAAGGACGGCACGGTGGCGATCCTCGACTGGATGAAGGATCAGGGCGAGGCGATGGCGCTCTGCCTCGTCGGCGAACCGACCTGCCCAAAGCGGCTCGGCGACATGATGAAGATCGGGCGGCGCGGCTCGGTCAGCGCGTTCTTCACCGCGACCGGCATCCAGGGCCATGTCGCCTATCCGCACAAGGCCGCGAACCCGGTGGCGGCGATGGCGAAGCTGATCGACCGGCTGAGCGCCGCCGTGCTCGACGAAGGCAACGACCATTTCGATCCCTCGACGCTGGCGGTGACCACCTTCGACACCGGCAACCCGGCGACCAACGTGATCCCGGCAAGCTGCCGCGCGACGGTGAACATCCGCTTCAACGACATCCATACCTCCGACAGCCTGGCGGCCTGGCTCGGAGAGCAGATGGCGGAGGTCGCGGCGGAGACCGGCATCGGATTCGACATGACCACCGCCGTTTCCGGCGAAAGCTTCCTGACGCCGCCGGGACCGCTCAGCGACATGATCGCGCGCGCCGCCGAAGCCGAGACCGGGATCGTGCCGGAGCTGTCGACCTCGGGCGGCACCTCGGATGCGCGCTTCGTCAAGGACCACTGCCCGGTCGTCGAATTCGGACTGGTCGGCCACCGCATGCACCAGGTGGACGAGCGGGTCGAGACCGCGCAGATCCCGAAACTGAAGGCCATCTACGCCCGCATCCTCAGGGAGTATTTCGCGCAATGACCATCACCGAAGCCAAGGGCGACAAGGACATGGCCGATATCCGCGCGCTGCGCGAGGCCGTCTTCATCGGAGAACAGAACGTGCCGGCCGAGCTGGAATGGGACGGGCTCGACGGCACGGCGCGCCACCTGATCGCGCGCGAGGCCGGGAATCCCGCGGGCACGCTGCGCTGGCGGGTGATCGGCGACACCGCCAAGATCGAGCGGGTCTGCGTCCTTGACACCTATCGCGGCACCGGCGTCGGCGCGCAGCTGATGTTCGCCGCGCTCGACGCGATCCGCGCGACCGACGGCATCGCGACGGCGAAGCTGTCCTCGCAGGTCGACGCGCTGGGATTCTACCGCAATCTCGGCTTCTCCGAGGATGGCGAGATCTATGACGACGCCGGCATCCCCCACAAGGACATGTGGCTGACCCTCGCATGATCCGGCCGCGCCTGGCCGTGATGGTCAAGGAACCGCATCCGGGACGGGTGAAGACAAGGCTCGGCCGCGAGATCGGCGCGGTCCCGGCCGCCTGGTGGTTCCGCCATCAATGCGCGGGACTGCTGCGGCGGCTGCGCGATCCGCGCTGGGATCTGGTTCTGGCGGTCAGCCCCGACCGCGAGGGGCTGGAGAGCCGCGTCTGGCCCGGCGACCTGCCGCGCGTCGCGCAGGGGCCACGGCGCTCCTCCTCGACGGCCACTTCGGCCAGCTGGTGGCGCTGCTCGGCGGGGCGCGCCAGGTCGACGGCGCGCAGGAAGGCGTCCCAGCTGCCGTAATGGCGCGCCAGATCCGCCGCCGCGACCTCGCCGACATGGCGGATGCCGAGGCCGAAGATCACCCGGTTCAGCTCGATCCGGCGGCGCTCGTCGATCGCGTCGAAGAGCTTCGCCGCCGATTTGTCGCCCCATCCCTCGCGGTTCTTCAGCTGCTGCAGGCCCTGGCCGTAGCGCGCTTTCAGCGCGAAGATGTCGGCCGGTTCCCTGATCCAGCCGTCGCGGTGGAACTGCTCGACGGCCGACATCTTCCTGATCGCGCTCTACGTCGTCGTCGCCAAGGGCACCGGGATCGGCCATGTCGAAACCGCCTGGGGGCTCTGGCTCTTCACCTTCTGCGTGCTCGCCTCGCTGCTCCTCAGCTGGCGGAGGTTCTGAGCGCCGGGAGAGGGGGTATCGGGGGGGGGGGGGGGGGGGCGCGCCCCCCCCCCCCCCCCCCCCCCCCCCCCCCCCCCCCGGCCCCTCACCCCTTGCCCCCGGCCCCGGCTTCGGGCAACCAGCCATCATGGCAAAGAAACCCCGCCCCTTCGTCTGCTCCTCCTGCGGTGCCGCCCATGCCAAGTGGATGGGCCGCTGCGATGCCTGCGGCGCCTGGGACACCATCGTCGAGGAACGCCCCCTCGCCGCCGGTCCNCGGCAAGTCGCTCGGCGCGCTGCGCGGCAAATCCGTGCCGCTTCTCGACCTCGCCACCGAGGAAGCCCCGCCGCCGCGCAGCGAGACCCGCGTCNGAGGAGCTCGACCGCGTGCTGGGCGGCGGGCTCGTCCCGGCCTCGGCGATCCTGGTCGGCGGCGATCCGGGCATCGGCAAGTCCACCCTGCTCCTGCAGGCGGCGGCGGCCTTCGCGCATTCCGGGCTGAAGGTCGTCTATGTCTCGGGCGAGGAAGCCTCGGCGCAGGTGCGGATGCGCGCGCAGAGGCTCGGGCTCGGCAAGGCCAGGGTCCAGCTCGCCGCCGAAACCAACCTGCGCGACATCCTCACCACGCTGGAGGAGACCGCGCCCGACCTTGCCGTCATCGACTCGATCCAGACCATGTGGCTCGACACGGTCGATTCCGCGCCCGGCTCGGTCAGCCAGGTCCGCGCCGCCGCGCATGAACTGACCACCTTCGCGAAATCCCGCGGGACGTCGGTCATCCTGGTCGGACATGTCACCAAGGAAGGCCAGATCGCCGGGCCGCGCGTGGTCGAGCACATGGTCGATACCGTGCTTTATTTCGAGGGCGAGCGCGGCCACCAGTTCCGCATCCTGCGCGCGGTGAAGAACCGCTTCGGCCCCGCCGACGAGATCGGCGTCTTCGAGATGACCGGACGCGGGCTGGCCGAGGTGCGCAACCCTTCGGCATTGTTCCTCGACGGCCGCGGCAAGCCGTCGCCGGGCTCGGTGGTCTTCGCGGGCATCGAGGGCACCCGCCCGGTGCTCTGCGAACTCCAGGCGCTGGTCGCGCCCGCGCCCGCGGGCCAGGCACGGCGGTCCACCGTCGGACTCGACTCGGGACGGCTGGCGATGATCCTCGCGGTTCTCGAGGCGCGCTGCGGCCTCTCCTTCGCCGGGCTCGACGTCTATCTCAACGTCGCGGGCGGGCTGAAGATGAGCGAACCGGCCGCCGATCTGGCGGTGGCGGCGGCGCTCCTGTCGGCGCGCGAGGACCAGGCCCTGCCCGAAGGCACCGTCGTCTTCGGCGAGATCAGCCTCTCGGGAGCGCTGCGTCCTGTCACACAGATGGAAAACCGGTTGAAAGAGGCGGCGNAAA
>NZ_QBKZ01000012.1 GCF_003056725.1 Mangrovicoccus ximenensis | reverse complement strand
CTTGGTTTCAGAAACGCGCTGGCCCCTGCGGGCGGCCGGCTCAGCGAAACCTCGGGTCTGAGCGTCTCTCAGGTGTCGGACCTCCCCGCCTTCGTCGGAGAGCAGTTCGGCGCGGGCTGACANTCGAAGGAGTGAGTGCATGGACGGGTTTACGCTGTTGGATGCGGGGGTGGCGGTCGTCATCCTGCTCTCTGCCCTGCTCGCCTATTCGCGCGGCATCGTCCATGAATCCCTGGCGATCCTCGGCTGGGTTGCCGCCGCGGTGGTCGCCTATCTCTTCGCCCACCAGGTCGAGCCGCTGGTCCGCGAGATCCCCTATGTCGGCCAGTTCCTGCAGGACAGCTGCGAACTCTCGATCATCGCCGCCTTCTGCGTGGTCTTCGCGCTCTGCCTGATCGTGGTGTCGATCTTCAGCCCGCTCTTCGCCTCGCTGGTGAAGAACTCCGCGCTCGGCGGCGTCGACCAGGGGCTCGGCTTCCTGTTCGGCGCGCTGCGCGGCATCCTGCTCGTGGCGGTCGCGCTGCTGGTCTATGACCGCGTGGTCGTGTCCTCGACCTTCCCGATCNATCGACGACAGCCGCACCGCGCGGGTCTTCGCCGCGGTCGAGCAGGACCTGGAATCCAGCATCCCGACCGACGTGCCCGGCTGGATCCTCGGCCGCTACGAAACCCTCGTGGGCACCTGCGGCGCCTGNATCCCGCTGCCCTNCTGCGGATGCGGCGACGGCNATACCGGCGGATCTCCGGGCANTCCCCGCGCCGNAATCTCCGGCCTGACGCAGACAAGCGATTCCGGATTGAGGGCCATCTNTCCCGGGCGGCCCCGACAGCCATGGCATTGCGCGCCACAGNCCCCGCGGCAGGTCCTCGGACCGCCTGGGAGCCGCTCCGGCACNCGCCCGCGGCCNACNCCGGCTGGCGCGAACCGCAAGCCAGGCCCAGCNCGTCACGATTGTTTNGCTCGGGCGAGCTTCTATANTGATCCTTTCGTGACACCCGGAAACTTTCGGGTTAAGGGAGGCCGACCTCNCCAAAATCCGGATTCGGAGCCCCTTGCCCATGCGCGATGCGACCGAGACCCACGGCGCCGACAACACCCGCGGTCTTTCCTGCGAACAGACCCCGTCGGAGCCTGTCTTCTTCAGCAACCCTTTCGACGATGACAAGCTGCGCGAAGAGTGCGGCGTCTTCGGCGTGATCGGCACCGCGGATGCCTCCAGCTTCGTCGCCCTCGGGCTGCACGCGCTGCAGCACCGCGGCCAGGAAGCCGGCGGCATCGTCACCCACGCCCCCGGCATCGGATTCAACTCCGACCGCCGCTTCGGCTATATCCGCGACAACTTCACCTCGCAGGACGTGATCAAGCGCCTGCCCGGCCCGCTCGCGATCGGCCATGTGCGCTATTCCACCGCCGGATCGAAGGGCAACACCCAGATCCGCGACGTGCAGCCGTTCTTCGGCGAATTCTCCATGGGCGGCGCGGCGATCGCCCATAACGGCAACATCACCAATGCCGAGGAACTGCGCCGCGAGCTGATCGAGCGCGGCTCGATCTTCCAGTCCTCCTCGGACAGCGAATGCATCGTCCACCTGATGGCGCGCTCGCTGCAGAAGGACATCCCCGAGCGGATGAAGGACGCGCTGCGCCGCGTCGAGGGCGCCTTCTCGGTCGTCGCCATGACCCGCACCAAGCTGATCGGCGTGCGCGACCCGCTGGGCGTGCGTCCGCTGGTGCTCGGCCGCCTCGGCGAAGGCTGGGTGCTGTCGTCGGAAACCTGCGCGCTCGACATCATCGGCGCCGAGTTCATCCGCGAAATCGAGCCCGGCGAGATGGTCGTCATCTCCGAGAAGGAAGGCGTCAAGAGCCACTTCCCGTTCAACCGCGTGCCCGGCCGCTTCTGCATCTTCGAGCATGTCTATTTCTCGCGCCCCGATTCGATCCTCGGCGGCCGCTCGGTCTACGAGACCCGCCGCCAGATCGGCGTTGAACTGGCCCGCGAAGCCCCGATCGAGGCCGATCTGGTCTGCCCGGTTCCGGACAGCGGCACTCCCGCGGCGGTCGGCTTCTCGGCGGAATCGGGCATTCCCTTCGCGCTCGGCATCACCCGCAACCAGTACATGGGCCGGACCTTCATCGAGCCGACCGAGCAGATCCGCAACATGGGCGTCCGGCTGAAGCTGAACGTCAACCGCGCGCTGGTGCGCGGCAAGCGGATCATCCTGGTCGACGACTCGGTCGTCCGCGGCACGACCTCGCGCAAGATCAAGGAGATGATCCTCGATGCCGGCGCGGCCGAAGTGCATTTCCGCATCGCTTCGCCGCCGACCGCCTGGCCGTGCTTCTACGGCGTCGACACGCCCGACCGCGACAAGCTGCTGGCGGCGCGCATGTCCGAAGAGGAAATGCGCGACTATCTGGGCGTCGACTCGCTGAAATTCATCTCGCTCGATGGGCTCTACCGCGCGGTCGGCGAGGCCGAGGGCCGCAACCCGGCGGCGCCGCGCTACTGCGATGCCTGCTTCTCCGGCGAATATCCGGATGGCGAGCCGCGCCATGACGGCCACGGCTGGCTTGGCGCGGCGGCCCAGCCAGCCGCGCGCCATGGCTTCGGAAGCGAGGATCTTGCCGTAGGGCGCCGCCAGCGCGAAGACCGCGACCAGCAGCGCCAGCGCCCGGTCGGTCTGCCACAGGCTGGCAAGGCCCGCGGACACGATCATCGATGCCCTCCCGCCCTTGCCCTTGGCGGCCCGGCTGTCGATCGCCTTCGACCGCGGATTCGAGATTGCTTCGTTGCGCGAACTCGGCACCGGCATGGGCACGGAAACTTGGTTCTGCGACCCGCAGGCACCCTGGCAGAAGGGCCAGATCGAGACCCTGAACCTCCGCGTGCGCCGCTACCTGCCCCGGGATATCGCGGTGGCAGCGCTCCCGAACCGATCCATGAGGTCGATCTGCGACCGCCTCAACGCCACGCCGAGGAAATGCCTCGGCGACCGGACGCCGGCCGAGGTGTTCCGCGAGGAACGCGCCAGGCTGATCTGAACCAAGACCGGTGTCGCAACCGGGTTGGATCTCACCGCTGGCCCTGGGAGAAATTCTCGTATCGTCTCTGGACCGCGGTCGATCTTCCCGCCCGGGTGTCCTGGGAAAAGATGCCAAGCGGGGCGAGTCCGGGCAACGGCCCGAATGGCAACGGCATTTGCGGGCTTTGGCAAGCGGGCGCAGCTGCGCTAGGTATGTGCTGCCATCTGTCTCTGTCTGGAACTGGCCATGTTGTCCCGCGCGTCCCGCTACCGGCTCTTCGTCCTGATCCTCGCCCTGTTCTACACGTGGGAAGTCGCGCGCTCGGCAGATTACGCCGCCTTCGGCGCCCAGTTCAGATACCTGACGATCTGGGCGCAGACCGGAAACCTGCTTGCCGCTGCCGCGATGCTGGTGCCGCGCTGGGGCCGGCCCGACGGCCGGCTCGACACGCTGCTGTCGCTGCTGGCGATTCTCAACGCGCTGGTCGTCATCTCGTACTGGCGGCTGTTCTTCATCGACCCGTCGCTGGTCAATGGCGAGACCGCGCCGAAGCCCTACCGCGAATACTACCTGCATCTCGTCGGGCCGCTGCTGATGTGGGTCGACCTGTTCCGGCTGAAGCGGGGCTTCCGCCGGATGGCGCCGGTGGCGGGCGGGCTCCTGGCGATGGTGCTGCTCTATACCGGCTGGGCAGAGATGCTGGTCGGGCCGCTCAATGCCGAGCCGGCCGGCAGCGTCACCTCCGGGCTGCCCTATCCGTTCCTCAACGACATGGCGCCCGGCGCGCGGGCCGGATTCTACGGGGCGACCTTCGCCGGGGGCGTGGTGCTGATTCCGGTCTTCTGGGGCATTGGCCGGCTCTGCCGCTATGTTTCTTCGGCGAGGAGCGCGGCCAGGCCGCTGCGGTAATCCGGATAGAGCAGGTCGACGCCGAGCTCCTTCTTGATCCGGTCATTCCGCACCCGCTTGCTCTCGGCATAGAAGCTGCGCGCCATCGGCGTCATCTCGGCCTCGTCGAAGGGGATTGCGGGCGGGACCGGCAGGCCGAGCAGCTCGGCGGCATGGGCGATGACGTCCTCCGGCGGGGCGGGGTCGTCGTCGCACAGGTTGTAGGCCGCGCCCGGATTGGGGCGGGCGATCGAGGCCTCGAGAACCTGGGCGATGTCCTCGACATGGATGCGGCTGAACACCTGCCCGGGCTTGATGATTCGCCGTGCCGTGCCCTGGCGGACCTTCTCGAACGGGCCGCGGCCGGGGCCGTAGATGCCCGCGAGGCGGAAGATGTGCAGCGGCAGGCCGGTTTCCGCGGCCAATGCCTGCCAGGCGGCTTCGGCCTCCATCCGCCAGCGGCCGCGCCGCGTCGAGGGCGCGAGCGGAGTCGATTCGCCGACCCAGCCGCCCTGATGGTCGCCATAGACGCCGGTGGTGGAGAGATAGCCGAGCCATGCGAGGCTGCTGCCGCGCGCGCCGATCTCCGGGGCGAGGCGGCGCAGCACAGGGTCGCCCTCGGCATCGGGGCCGGCCGAAACCAGAATGTGAGTCGCTCCGGCGATGTCGCGGGACAGGTCGCTGCCGGGCCAGATCCGCGCTTCGGCACCTTGGGCTTCCAGCTGGGCGGCCCGCTCCGGGCTGCGGGTCGTGCCTATGACGCGCCAGCCGACAGGGATCAGGCGGCGCGCGAGGGCGCGCGCCGAATAGCCGTGTCCGAAGGAGAGAAGCGTTCCGGTCAGGGGATCAGAAATCGAAGCTGACGCCGATGTTCAGCGCGTTGGTGACGATGTTGGTTTCCAGCTCGCCGCCGCCGTCAAGATCCACCTTGTTCTGCGAATAGGTGCCCTTGTACTCGCCGAAGACCTTCCAGTTCTCGCTGATCGGGTAGCTGACGCCCGCGACCCACTGCACGGCCGGGCCGCCATACTGGTATTCGAAGGTCCGCTTGCCGGTGGTCTCGACTTCGACATGCGGCACCGAAATGCCGAGACCGCCGCCGATATACGGGGTCCAGTCGCGGGTCACGCCGGGGAATCGGCGGAACACGTTGGCCGTGATGATGTTCAGGCCGTCGGTGAATTCCAGCGTCTCGAAGTCGTTGTCCTTCAGCGTGTCCTTGTCGGCGTAGACCTTGTTGTGGCTGTAGTCGAGGCCGTAGCCCAGAACGTCCGACTGCCACCAGATGCCGCGCACGCCCCAGTAGGGAGGCATGCTGCCCGATTTTCCTTCCCAGCCGGCGGTGAAGTCGAAATCGCCGACGCCGGAGGGGTCGTCGCCCTTCACGGTCGAATGCGGCGAGGTCTGCCAGCCGCTGTAGACGCTCAGCTCGAACTCGGCCTGCGCGGCGCCTGCCGCTGCGATGGCGGAAATTGCGACGAAGGAGGCTGTGAGCATGCGGAGCGTCATCGGGGTCAGTCCGGGTATCTGGGCCATTCGAGAATGGGATCTAAGGTGTTTACAAACTATGACGATTTCGCCGCATCCGAAAGGCGCGTCCACGATCCGCGAAGACATTTTTCTCTATGTTGCAAAATAGCCCGCGAGCGTGTCTTGTGGCTGCGCCGATGGGGTGCAAGTCCCCTGCGTCGTTTCGACCCAACGTGCTAGATTGTCTGCTAGACGGTCTGGCGACAGATGCATATTCACGCACCACCGCCTCAACGGGACTCAAGAAATCCGAATGTGGTGGTCCGTTAAACAACTCGGAGATTAGTCGTGTCCCACGCAGACGATCACGAAGGCACCCGCCGCGATTTCCTATATTATGCGACCGCCGGAGCGGGTGTCGTGGCCACCGGTGCCGCGGTCTGGCCGCTCGTGAACCAAATGAACCCCAGCGCGGATGTGCAGGCCCTGTCGTCGATCCGCGTCGATGTCAGCGGGGTTGCCACCGGCACGCAGCTGACCGTGCAGTGGCTGGGCAAGCCGGTCTTCATCCGCCACCGCACCCCGGAGGATATCGAATACGCCAAGGGCGTGCCGCTTGGCGACCTTCCCGATACCAATGCCCGCAATGCCAACCTGGCGGATGCGGCGGCCGAGGCGACGGACGAGAACCGCGCCATGCCCGGCAACGAGGCATGGCTGGTGATGATGGGTGTCTGCACCCATCTGGGCTGCGTGCCGCTCGCCAATGCCGGTGACTACCATGGCTGGTTCTGCCCGTGCCACGGCTCGCATTACGACGCCGCCGGGCGCATCCGCCGCGGGCCCGCGCCCCAGAACCTGCCGGTTCCGGTCGCTGCCTTCGAAGACGAAACCACGATCAAGCTCGGGTAAGGGAGAGAGACGGGATGTCCGGAATTCCTCACGACCATTACGAGCCCAAGACCGGCGCCGAGAAGTGGGTCCATTCCCGCCTGCCGATCATCGGGCTCATCTACGACACGATCATGATCCCCACGCCCAAGAACCTGAACTGGATGTGGATCTGGGGCATCGTGCTTGCCTTCTGCCTGGCGCTGCAGATCATCACCGGCATCGTCCTGGTGATGCACTACACGCCGCATGTCGACCTGGCCTTCGCCTCGGTCGAGCACATCATGCGCGACGTCAACGGCGGCCACATGCTGCGCTACCTGCACGCCAACGGCGCGTCGCTGTTCTTCGTTGCGGTCTACCTGCACATCTTCCGCGGCCTGTTCTACGGCTCCTACAAGTCGCCGCGCGAGATCACCTGGATCATCGGCATGCTGATCTACCTGTGCATGATGGGCACCGCCTTCATGGGCTACGTGCTGCCCTGGGGCCAGATGTCCTTCTGGGGCGCGACCGTGATCACCGGCCTGTTCGGCGCGATCCCGTGGATCGGCGAGCCGATCCAGACCTGGCTGCTGGGCGGCCCGGCCGTCGGCAATCCGACCCTGAACCGGTTCTTCTCGCTGCATTACCTGCTGCCCTTCGTGATCGCCGCGCTGGTCATCGTCCATATCTGGGCGTTCCACCACACCGGAAACAACAACCCCTCGGGCGTTCCGGTGCGCACGACCGATAAAGACACCGTGAAGAAGGACACGCTGCCCTTCTGGCCGTATTTCGTGATCAAGGACCTCTTCGCGCTCGCCGTGGTGCTGGTCGTCTTCTTCGCGATCGTCGGCTTCATGCCGAACTACCTCGGGCACCCCGACAACTACATCGAGGCCAACCCGCTGGCGACGCCCGCGCATATCGTGCCGGAATGGTACTTCCTGCCGTTCTACGCGATCCTGCGCTGCTTCACCGCCGATGTCTGGGTGGTGATGTTCGCCAACTGGATCTCCTTCGGGATCATCGACGCCAAGTTCTTCGGCGTGATCGCCATGTTCGGCGCGATCATCGTCATGGCGCTGGTGCCGTGGCTCGACACCTCCTCGGTGCGCTCGGGCCGCTACCGGCCGATGTTCAAGGGCTTCTTCTACGTCTTCTGCGTGGATTTCGTGGTGCTGACCTGGGCCGGCGCGATGCCTGCCGAGGGCATCTACCCGATCATCGCCCTGATCGGCTCCACCTACTGGTTCGCCTATTTCCTGGTGATCCTGCCGCTCCTGGGCATCTTCGAGAAGCCGCTGCCCCAGGTCGCCACGGTGGAGCAGGACTTCATCGATCATTACGGCAAGGTGAAGGAGCCCAAGAAGGGTCCGAAACCTGTCCCGACCCCGGCCGAATGAGAAAGGACGTCGATCCAATGATCCGGAAACTGACGCTCACCGCCGCTGCCGCGATGCTCTCCGTTGCCGCAAGCGGGGCCATGGCCGCCGAGGGAGGCCATATCCACGACGTGGATTTCTCCTTCGAAGGCCCGTTCGGCACCTATGACCAGATGCAGCTGCAGCGCGGCCTTCAGGTCTATACCGAGGTCTGCGCGGCCTGCCACGGCCTGAAATTCGTGCCGATCCGCACGCTGGCAGACGAGGGCGGCCCCGCGCTGCCCGAGGACCAGGTCCGCGCCTATGCCGGGCAGATGGAAGTGTTCGACCCCGAGCTGGATGATTTCCGGCCGCGGACCGAAACCGACCATTTCCCGGAATCGGCCCTGTCCAATGCCCCCGACCTCAGCCTGATGGCGAAGGCGCGGGCCGGCTTCCACGGGCCGCTGGGCACCGGTCTCAGCCAGCTGTTCAACGGCATCGGCGGGCCGGAATACATCGTCAACATCCTCACCGGCTATACCGGCGAGGAGCGCGAGCAGGCCGGCGCGCTGTTCTACGAGAACACCGCCTTCCCGGGCGGCTGGATTGCCATGCCGCCGCCGCTGATGGACGACCTGGTGGAATATGCCGACGGCCATCCGGCGGACATGCACCACATGGCCGAGGACGTCTCGGCCTTCCTGATGTGGACCGCCGAGCCGAAGATGATGGCGCGCAAGGAGGCCGGCTTCACGGCCGTCGTCTTCCTCGTGATCCTCTCGGCGCTGCTCTACCTGACCAACAAGCGCATCTGGGCGCCGCACAAGAAGGCGGCCAAGAAGGCGCTGAACACCCCGGCGGAGTGATCCGCCCGGGCTGACGGACGAAGGCGCGCCCTGCGGGGCGCGCCTTTTTTGTGCCGGGCTGCGGCGATCCGCGGCCATCCGGGGCGCCGGCCGATATGTTTTCCTGAATGCGATTGCGTTTCCACGAAGGACACCCTGCCATGCCCCGTCTTGCCGCCCTCTGCCTGCCCGCCGCTGCGCTCCTCGTCCTCGGCAACTGCTCCGCCGGGCCGTCGGAGTCCGGCTCCGGCGATCCCGGCGCCCTTGCCTGCCGCGAGGGGGTCCATGAAAGCGAGGATGTCGATCTCTCCTGGACCTCGGCGCGGCCTGCGGGACCCGGCGCCTACGACGTTTTCGTCGGCGCCGAGTCCTTCCGCTGCACGGTCGGCAGCGGCGACAGCGTCACCTCCCTGACCCGGACCTGAGGCGGCGTCCGGCCTGTTCCGGCTTGAGCGGCGGGCCTGTCCCGGCTAGACCCCGCGCAAAGGAGCCCGCCCATGAGCCTGAACAGTTTCGGTCACCTCTTCCGCGTCACCACCTGGGGCGAAAGCCACGGGCCCGCGCTCGGCGCGACCGTCGACGGCTGCCCGCCCGGCGTCCCGGTGACGGCAGAGGCGCTGCAGGTCTGGCTCGACCGGCGCAAGCCGGGACAGAACAAGTTCACCACCCAGCGGCGCGAACCCGACGAGGTGGAGATCCTCTCCGGCGTGTTCGAGGGTGTCTCGACCGGCACCCCGATCCAGCTGATGATCCGCAACACCGACCAGCGTTCGAAGGATTACGGCGACATCGCCGAGAAATTCCGTCCGGGCCATGCCGACATCACCTACTGGCAGAAATACGGCATCCGCGACTACCGCGGCGGCGGGCGCTCTTCGGCGCGCGAGACCGCGGCGCGGGTCGCTGCGGGCGGCATCGGGCGGCGGCCGCGCGGCCCGCCATGATCGGGTGGCGGTTCGGCCCGCCCGCCTCGTGCAGCCAGACATCCTGCTGCGGGAACGGGATCTGGATGCCTTCCTCGACGAAGCGGCGGACGATCTCGTGATTGATGTCCGACTTGACGTTCAGCAGGAAGTTGATGTCGCGCAGGATCACCCTGACCTCGAAATCCATCGAGGACGGGCCGAGCCCCATGAACAGGATCTGCGGCGGCGGCGAGATCGTGACCATCGGATGCGCCTCGGCAATCTCCTGCAGGATGCGCTCGACCTTGCGGGTGTCGCTGCCATAGGCGACGCCGACCGGCACGATGGCGCGGCCGATCAGGTTGCCGCGGGTCCAGTTGGTCACCACGCCCGAGACGAGGTCCGAGTTCGGCACGGCGCGCACCGAGATCGCCCGCACATAGCCCATCTGGGTGCCGACCTCGATCCAGTCGCCTTCGGAAACCGGCCGCTCGATCAGCAGGATGATGCCCGAGACGAAATTCGACACGATGGTCTGCAGGCCGAAGCCGATCCCGACCGAGAGCGCGCCCGCGACGATGGCGATGCTGGAAAGGTCGAGCCCGGTCGAGGAAAAGGCGGCGAGCCCCGCGAGGAAGAAGCCGATATAGCCGGTGCCCGAGGTGATCGCCCGCTGCGCGCCGATCTCCATCCGGGTCTTCGGCAGGATGGTCTGCGACAGGAGCCCCTGGGCGAAGCGGGTCAGCGCATAGCCGATGCCGAAGACCGCGATGAAGGCCAGCACCAGATGCGGCGAGACCTGCACCCCGCCCATGCTGAAGCCGGTGCGCGCCGAGGTCCAGACCTCGCTCAGATCGGCCGAGCGCGCGCCCCAGAGCAGCGCGAGGAGCGGCACCGCGGCGACATAGAGCACATTGCTCCGGACGGCGGGCTCGAGGCCCGGGACGGGCAGCCGTTTGCCCGGCGGCGAAAGCTGCAAAGGGATCGCAAACCCGCCCGCAACGACGGATGCCGCCGGAAAACGGGAGACCGGTCATGGCCGGCATCCGCACCGCCCATGTCCAAGGGCCCGACGCCCGGCGGCGGCCGGGGCGCCGGATTTTCCGGACCGAGCCCAGCCCCCGGCTCCCGGACGGGTGCGGCATTCATCCTGCGGCCACCGCAGCGGTCATGCCGATCCTCGTCCGGGAGCCGGCAGCCGATTCCCCAATTGCGGCGGCGGCGGCTTGAGCCATCGTGACGTCGCTCCGTCGGATCGGGTCCGGGCGTCAACCGCCGCCATGCGCCGTGACCGGCCCCTCGTGCAGCGGACCAGCTCGGCCTCCGGAGACCCGGGGACACGCTCCATCGGTGCATCCCGCATCTTCGAAGGTTCCCCCGCGCCGGTCCATCAGCCGGCACGCCGCAGCTTGCACTCCAGGCCGTCCCCCGCCCCGAACATCGAGCCGCCGGGTCTCCGGAAGCCATCGGCAGCCCATCGGGCTGCGCGGCCCCAATGACGGATCGGGCCGGGAACACCGGTTCTGCAGTGCCATTCCCATCGTCGCGGCCGCGGCGGCGTGTCCGAGCCGCCAGTTCCCGAGCTGGGTCGGCATCTCGCCGGGCTGCCGCACGAGAGCGGCCGAGGTGGGGCCGGGTTCCGCAAGGCGCCTGACGGCCTGCTCCTCGCCCCCGGCCACATGCCTGGCCGAGATCGGCATGGCGGCGATCCTCCGGGCAATCGGCATTGGCAGGTCTGACCATTCCCCTGGCTCCGGGACTGGGAGTTGAACGCGTCCGCGGATCCTGCCGCGCGACGCGCCGGAGAGCGCGGCAAGCTGGGCGGCCGCGCGGGAATTCGCCGGATCGCGGGCCAGGATTTCCGCGCAGCGCAGCACCGTTTCCGCGGGGTCTGCCGCCTCGGGACCAGTGGTTGCGGGCCGCCGCTTCGCCTTTTCTCTTGCCTTGGGGGCCATGCGCAGCGTCTCCTTTCCGGGAGAAGCGTCTATCCCGGAATGGTTAATGTCACTTTTCCACGGGTCTTTCGCCGAAGGGGTCAGCATATGATTAAATTTTGGGCAACCGTTGGGATTTGGCGACATGAGGCAATCTCGCCGCTTTTCCTCTCCCGCCCCGCATGCCACGCATTGAGCGAGGGATAGAGGGTTCTGATGAGCACGACGTATTTCAACGAGATGTATGACGGGAGCCAGATCCGGCTGCCCTATGCCAATCTCGAATCCTGGCAGCGGGACATGCCGCAAGAGCTGCGCAACCTCAAACAGGCCGAGGCCGAGGCGCTGTTCCGCAGGATCGGGATCACCTTTGCGGTCTATGGCGAGGGCGGAGATCCGGACCGGCTGATCCCGTTCGACATGTTTCCGCGGGTCTTCACCCACAATGAATGGGCGCGGCTGGAGCGCGGCATCAAGCAGCGGGCGCGGGCGCTGAACGCCTTCCTCTGCGATGTCTACAACCGCGGCGAAATCGTCCGCGCGGGCAAGATTCCGGCACGGCTGGTCTACCAGAACGAAGCCTTCGAGAAGGCGGTCTGCGGGATCAAGCCGTCGAAGAACGTCTACAGCCACATCGTCGGCATCGACCTGGTGCGCACCGGCCCGGACGAGTTCTACGTGCTCGAGGACAACTGCCGCACGCCGTCGGGGGTCTCCTACATGCTGGAGAACCGCGAGATCATGATGCGGATGTTCCCGGACCTGTTCCGCGGCAACCGCATCGCCCCGGTGGAGCGCTATCCCGACCTGCTGCGCAAGACCTTGGCCTCGGTGGCGCCGCCGAAATGCGACAGCGACCCGACCGTGGTGATCCTGACGCCCGGCCATTTCAACTCGGCCTATTACGAGCACAGCTTCCTTGCCGACCTGATGGGCGTGGAACTGGTCGAGGGCGCCGACCTCTATGTCGAGGGCGATTTCTGCTGGATGCGCACCACGCAGGGTCCGAAGAAGGTGGACGTGATCTACCGCCGGATCGACGACGCCTTCCTCGATCCGCTGTGCTTCCGCCCCGATTCCATGCTGGGCATTCCGGGGCTGATGAATGTCTACCGCTCCGGCGGCGTGCAGATCTGCTCGGCCCCCGGCGCGGGCGTGGCCGACGACAAGGCGATCTACACCTTCGTGCCGGAAATGGTGCGGTTCTATCTCGGCGAGGAGCCGATCCTGCAGAACGTGCCGACCTGGCAATGCGCGATCCCCGAGGATTACGCCTATGTCATGGCCAATCTGGAGGAGCTGGTCATCAAGGAGGTGCACGGCTCGGGCGGCTACGGCATGCTGATCGGCCCGCGCGCCTCCAAGGGCGAGATCGAAGCCTTCGCCCACAAGATCCGCGAACGGCCCGAGAACTACATCGCCCAGCCGACGCTGGCGCTGTCGACCTGCCCGACCTTCGTGAACAACGGGGTGGCGCCGCGCCATGTCGACCTGCGCCCCTATTGCCTGGTCGGCGACACGATCGAGCTGGTGCCGGGCGGGCTGACCCGGGTGGCGCTGAAGGAAGGCTCTCTGGTGGTGAACTCGTCGCAGGGCGGCGGGGTCAAGGACACCTGGGTCCTGGCGGAGTGAGGAAAGACCAATGCTGAGCCGGACGGCTGAGAACCTTTACTGGATGGCCCGCTACCTCGAGCGCGCCGACACCATGGCGCGCCTTGTCGAGCTGGGCACGCGGATGCGGCTGATGCCTGACGCGGTGGACGGCTACCGCAACGAATGGGATTCGATTCTGCAGGCCTCGGGCACCGCCGACGGCTTCGGGCGCAAGTACAAGGACACGGTGGAGCGCAACCTCGTCTCCTACCTGTTCTTCGACCGCGAGAACCCGTCCTCGGTCTTCTCCTGCCTGCTGCAGGCGCGGGAGAATGCCCGGATCGTGCGGACCGCGCTGACCGCGCCGGTCTGGGATGCGCTGAACGGCGCCTATCAGGAGATGAAGGAATTCCAGCGGCTGCCGCGCAGCGACCTGGACATTTCCGAGATGACCGAATGGACCGCGCGCCAGACGGCGCTGGTGCAGGGCGCGATGTCCGCGACCATGCTGAGGAACGACGGCTACGACTTCCTCAATCTCGGCTACCATATCGAGCGCGCCGACAACACCGCGCGTCTGCTCGACGTGAAATACTACGTGCTGCTGCCGGATGCCGGCTATGTCGGCTCCGGGCTCGACAACTACCAGTGGACGGTGATCCTGCGCGCTATGCAGATGCACCGGGCCTTCCACTGGGCCTATGGCGGCGAGGCCACCGCAGCCAAGATCCTCGACATGCTGATCCTCAACCCGCAATGCCCGCGCTCGATCCTGTCCGCGGTGCAGGGGATCAACGACCATCTCGACCGGCTGGCGCGCGGCTACGGCCGCTCCACCGAGGCCCAGACCAAGGCGCGCAGCCTTCTCTCGGAGCTGCTGGAGACCCGCGTCACCGGCATTTTCGAGGAAGGCCTGCACGAATTCCTCGAGCGCTACATGCGCGAAATGGCGGCGCTGGGGAATGCGGTGCACAGCTGCTACCTGCGCGGCAGCGTGATGTGAGCGGAAAAAGGGACATTTCATGAAGTTGACCGTTTCGCACCGGATCGTCACCCGTTTCGACCCGCCGCGCCGCCGCCTGCTGCAGAGCTTGCGCACCTATCCCACCGATTGCGCCAGCCAGAAGGTGCTGAGCTGGGAGGTGACCGTTGCCGATGCCCTCGCGGGCGCCGAATTCACCGACGGGGCGGGCGACCGCACCGTGACCTTCTCCTCGCCGGGCGAGGTCGCCGAGGCGGTGATCGAGATCAAGGGCGAGGTGCAGACCTACGACACGCTGGGCGTGGTGCGCGACCTGAAGGAAAAGGTCGCGCCGGTGGCCTACCAGACCTCGACGCGGATGATCCGTCCCGATGCGGCGATCACGGCGCTGGCCGCCGAGGCGGTCGCCGGGGTGGACGAGGCAAAGGGGCTCGACCGGGCGCACAACCTCGCCCAGGCGGTGACCGGCGCTCTGGGCAGGAGCCGGGAGCCGAGACGCGAGCTGCTGACCGCCGCCGAGGCGCTGGAGGCCGGCAAGGGCGGTTCCGCGGAATACGCGCATCTGCTGATCGCCGCCGCCCAGTCGCTCGGCCTGCCGGCCCGCTTCGTCTATGGCTACTACATGCGCAACAGCGCCGAGTTCGAGGTCGAGATCGAGGCCGAGGCGCAGGTCGGCGCCACCGTCTCGACGCTCTGGTCGGCGCATGCCTGGGCCGAGATCTGGGTCGAGGGCATGGGCTGGGTCGGCTTCGATCCGATGGAGGAATGCTGCCCGGACGAGGCCTATGTCCGGCTCTGCTCGGGCCGCGACGGCCATGACGCGATGCCGGTGCGCGCGGTTGCACAGGGCATGGGGGCCGAGGCCCATGCCGTGGCACTGGACGTGGCGGGAACGGAACAGTAGAACGCCTCCGATCATGGGATCGGGATCACGATCTGCGGGGGTGACATGACTTACTGCGTGGGGCTGCTCCTGAAGGCGGGCATCGTCCTTCTGAGCGACACGAGAACCAATGCGGGGCTGGACAACATCGCCTGCTACCGCAAGAGCTTCACCTTCGAGGTGCCCGGGGAACGTGTCATTGCGATCCTGACCGCGGGCAGCCTGTCGGTGACCCAGACGGCGATCGCGCGGCTGCGCGAGGCGGCCGACAATCCGGAGGCGGATGAGAAGACCTCGATCCTGAAGGCGAATACCATGCTGGACGTGGCCGAGATGGTCGGGCAGGTCCTGTCGGACGTGCGCGCCGACATCACCGCCAAGCTCGAGCGGATGAGCCAGGCGACGGCCTCGGCCTCGATGATCGTCGCGGGACAGAGGAAGGGCGGCGAGATGCGGCTGTTCCTGGTCTACCCGGAAGGCAACTTCATCGAGGCGACCGAGGACACGCCGTTCCTGCAGATCGGCGAGCACAAGTACGGCAAGCCGATTCTCGACCGGGTGGTGACCACCGACACGCCGCTGGCCGATGCCAAGAAGGCGGTGCTGCTGAGCATGGATTCGACTCTGCGCTCGAACCTGTCGGTCGGCATGCCGCTCGATCTGATGGTGATCGAGGCGGATGCCTGCAAGGTCACCGAGAGCCGCCGCATCGAGGCGGAGGATCCGACCTTCCGCGAGATGAGCACGGCCTGGTCGAACGCGCTGCGCCAGGCCTTCACCGAAGTCGTGATCTGAGCCGGGCGGCCCGCCGCGGCGGGTTTCCGGCCGTCAGGCGATGAACAGCAGATGGTCGGCGATTTCCGCGAAATCGCCGATCCCCGCCAGCGTCACCGCATCTGCGCCGAATGCCAGCACCAGCCCGGCGCTGCCGCTGCCCGCGGCGGCCTCGACCCCTGCGGCGTCCGTTGCCAGGGAGGCATCGAAGCGCAGCCGGTCCCCGGCGGTGAAATCCAGCACCAGGTCCTGGCCGAAGCCGGCTTCGAAGATGAAGGTGTCCGGGCCCGCACCGCCCTTCAGCGTGTCGTCGCCCGCGCCGCCGATCAGCCGGTCGCCGCCTATGCCGCCGGGTCGAGGCGCCGCGCGGCCTGCAGCGGGTGCCGCGGCAGGGGCCGTTGCGGGTGGTCTGCGTCGGCAAGCTGCTGCAGCCGCGCAAGCTGCAGGACAAGCTGATCGAGGCGATGGCGCCGATGCTGCGCGACGGCCGTGCCGAGCTGACGCTGGTCGGCTCGATGATCGGCTCGGCCAAGGGCGCCGAAACCGCCTATCTCGAAGGGCTCAAGCAGCAGGCGGCGGAATTCGGACCGGCGGTGCGCTTCGCCGCCGATGTGCCCTATGCGGAAATGACGGGCGTCTATGCGGCGCAGGATGTCTGCGTCCTGGCCGCGCGCAAGGAACCGCTGGGTTTCGCTCCGGTCGAAGCGATGGCGCATGGCTGCGTGCCGGTCGTGTCGCGGCAATGCGGCTGTGCCTGCTATCTGACGCCGGGCGAAGACGGGTTCATCGTCAATGCCGGGGACGTTCCGGGGCTGGCGGCGGTTCTCGAGGATCTGGCCGCGGATCCGGCGATGGTGTCGCGGATGGGCGCGGCCGCGAGGGCAACGGCGGAGGGGCGCCTCGGAATGGCAACCTTCGTGCAGAGCGTCGAGCGGCTGATCGCGGGATAGGGCCTGCCCTCCGCTGGCGCGCCCGGGTTGCCCTGCTTCCGCAGAAACAGAGTCCGAACCGCCAGATGTCCCCGCTGCACTGCGCCGCCGGGGCAGGGAACAGCAAGCGGCGCATCCGCTCCCCCCTGAACTGCGGTTGGAAGCGTCGGGATTCGCGTTGAGATCCTGTTTGGCCGGGCCGCGGCGTGCCAGTCGCCATGCGGCGGCGCCCTGCCGCCGGGGCCGACACAGTGAACTTGACGTCACGGGCGATGAGCAGACCTGTCCGGGGGATTCCCGTGGCGCGGAGCAAGGGCGTCCGCAACGTCTGGCTGCCGGAGCTGAACCAAGAAGGCGCCGGGAGAATGCCGGACGGCAACCGGGTGCCCGCCGAGCTCGCCCGTGACTTCGGCGCCAGAGACTGCCTGATGCGGGAAAGGACGAGGGAAGAACGCAGGATCTGGACGTGATCGCCAAGCCGAAGCGCTGCGGGAACCGAGGGCGCGCCCGCCACCGGTCCGAGGGCCGCCGGAAACGGCCGCCCATGGCGGCTTCATCGCAAGCGCCCTGTAGCGCCAGCACGAGCCGCAGCGGATCGCCGTGCCAAAGGCGCGCCTCCGGCGTGACGTCCTGATGCAGGCGGAGAGCAGCGGAAACGAGCCGTCGAGGCGCCCCGGTCCGAGCCCGGCGGCGACTGACGCGGCGCTGGCCGCGGAGACCGGTGCCGAGGTGGAGATCGCCATCGCCGACACCCATGCGGTGCTGCGCCTGCCCGCCGAAGCCGAAGCCGCCGCCACGGCCTGGCTCGAGGCCCGCGGGCTGCGCCTGATGGGCGCGGGCAAGTCCATGGAAATCTACAAGGAAACCGGGCTGCCGAAGGATGTCGCGGCGCGGTTCGGGATCCGCGCCATGGGCGGCACCCATGGCATCGGCCATACCCGCATGGCCACCGAATCCGCCGTCACCACGCTCGGCGCGCATCCGTTCTCGACCGCCGCCGACCAGTGCCTGGTGCATAACGGCAGCCTGTCGAACCACAACCAGATGCGCCGCAAGCTGGCGAAGAAGGGCGTCTTCACCCGCACCGAGAACGACACCGAAGTCGGCGCCGCCTATATCTCGTCGCGGATCGCCGAGGGCGCGACGCTCGGCGAGGCGCTCGAAGGCACGCTCGCCGATCTCGACGGGTTCTTCACCTTCGTCACCGGCACGCGGACCGGCTTCGGCGTGGTGCGCGACCCGATCGCCTGCAAGCCCGCGGTGATGGCCGAGACCGCAGACTATGTCGCCTTCGCCTCGGAATACCGCGCCTTCGCCGACCTGCCCGGCATCGCCGATGCGCGGGTCTGGGAACCCGAACCCGCCACCGTCTATTTCTGGGAGCGCTGAGAATGACCGTTCTGGACATGGCGCAGCTGAGCCTGCGCGAGGTCAACCAAACCCTGCAGGAGGCCGCCGGATCGGGCCGCCCGGCCGCCTTCGAGATCGCCGCGCCGCGCGGCGCCCATGCGGTGGCCGCCGGGCTCGACGGCCGGGGCGATGATCCCGGCCGACCGTCCGGCGCCGGGGATCATCGAGCGCGACCTGGTCTCGGAGCCGCTGGAGACCGGGGTGCTGGTGGTCGACAGCCTCTTCGCCATCGGCCGCGGCCAGCGCGAGCTGATCGTCGGCGACCGGGCGACCGGCAAGACCTCGCTGGCCGTCGACGCGATCTGCAACCAGAAGGGCCGCGGCGTGATCTGCGTCTATGTCGCCGTCGGCCAGCGCACCAGCGCGGTGGAACGCGTGATCGCCGCGGTGCGCGCGCATGGCGATCCGGAGCAATGCATTTTCGTCGTCGGCGCCGCGGCAGCGGCGCCCGGGCTGCAATGGATCGCGCCCTTCGCGGGCATGGCGATGGCCGAGCATTTCCGCGACAGCGGCCGCGACGCGCTGATCGTGATCGACGACCTGACGCGCCATGCCGCCACCCATCGCGAGCTGGCGCTCCTGACCCGCGAGCCGCCGGGGCGCGAGGCCTATCCGGGCGATGTCTTCTACCTGCATGCGCGCCTGCTGGAACGCGCGGCGAAGCTCTCGCCGGAGCTCGGCGGCGGATCGCTGACGGCGCTGCCGATCGCCGAGACCGATGCCGGCAACCTCTCGGCCTATATCCCGACCAACCTGATTTCGATCACCGACGGGCAGATCGTGCTGTCGACGCATTTGTTTTCCGCGGGACAGCGGCCGGCCGTCGATGTCGGCCTGTCGGTCAGCCGGGTCGGCGGCAAGGCGCAGACACCGGCGCTGCGGGCGGTCTCGGGGCGGGTGCGGCTCGATTACGCGCAGTTCCAGGAGCTGGAGATGTTCACCCGCTTCGGCGGTCTGACCTCGCCCCGGGTGCGCGCGCAGATCGCCCGCGGCGAGCGGATCCGGGCGCTGCTGACCCAGCCTGGAACCCGAGGTCGCGCGCTATCTGGGCGATCTCGCGCCTGCCGCCTCGGCGGTGGCCGGGACGCTCGCGGAGGCGCGCGGCTCTGTCGCCCGCGCGGTGGAGGAACAGACCGCCGCGCTGACCCTGCAGACCGAGAAGCTCAAGGCGCTGGTCTCCGACGTGCCGGTCGGGCTGATCGTGGTCAGCCCGTCGCACCAGATCGTCTTCTACAACACGCCTGCGCGCGAAATGCTGGCCGGGACCGGCCGCCCGCGGCTCGGCCGCCCGGTCTTCGACCTCCTGCGCGAAGGGCCGATCCGCAAGACCTATGAACGGCTGCGCGCCACCGGCACCCATGACGACGATGCCGAGCTCCTGGTCGCCACCACCGGCTGCGCGCGGGCGCTGTCGGCGCATATCCGGCTGATCCGCAAGGATCTCGGCATGACCCATGACAGCCCCGGCTATGTCCTGACGCTGCGCGACGTGACCGCCGAGCTGTCGGCGCATCGCGACCGCGAACGGCTGCTGCATGATCTGGTCGAACGGCTGCGCCGTCCGGCCGGGCGGCTCAAGGCGCTGATCGAGGTGGAGACCGACCGCGCCGGCACCGGGCTGCCCGCAGATATCCGCCGCGGCGCGGTGGAGCTGACCGACGAGGTGCAGGCGGCGGTCGATGCCTATGACGCCAACTGGCGGAGCTGGTGGCCCTTGCGCGAGGTGCTCGACGGCGGCGCCGCGGTGGATGCGCAGGGCGCGGTGGCGGTCTCGGCGCTCGGCAATGCCGATTCCGCGGCCGAGGCCGACGGTTCGGCCACGACCGGCTCGGGGACCAGCATCGGCGCGGCGGTGGCGCTGAATTTCGGCACGGGCACGATCCTGGCCTCTCTGGGCGATGCCGATGTCACCGGCGACGGCGTGGCCGTGACCGCCGGCATGTTCGACAATGACGGCGATGACACGCATGAATTCGCGGCCAAGGCGAAATCCGGCGCCTCGGGCGGCGATCTGTCGATCGCCGGCTCCTTCGTGCTGAGCCTGCCGCGGGTGGAGACCCGCGCCTGGCTTTCGGATGACGCAACGGTCGCGTCCCGCGACGGCACGGCTGATGGCGACAGCGATATCGGCGCGGTCGAGATCAAGGCGGTCTCGGAGATCGAAAGCAAGGTCGAGGCGGTGGCCGAGCAGGAGGCCGGCGAGGCCTCCGAGGAAGAGGAAGGCGAAGAGGGCGGCGGCGACACGGTGGGCGTGGGCGCCTCGATTGCCGTGCATTACGCCGACATGGACACGATCGCCGAGATCCTCGGCGGCGCTTCCATCGGCAGCACCGGGGTGCCGGGCGCCGGTGACGTGACGGTCTCGGCCGAGTCGACGCATGAGATGGAGACCACGGTCGAAGGCGGCACCGAGGGCGGCACCGCCGTCGCGCCGGTGGTGGCTGTCGTGGTGGCCGAAAACGATGTCCACGCCCGGATTCCGTTCGGTGCCAACGCGCTGGAGATCGCGGGCGACCTGAGCGTCGAGGCGGAGCTGGAAGCCGCGACGGTCACGCTCGCCAAGGGCGCGGCCAAGGGCGAAAGCATCGGCGTGGGCGTCGCGATCGGCGTCAACGTGGTCTTCGACACGGTCGGCGCGCTGATCGCGCGCGACGTGGTCGCAGGCGGCGCTGTGGCGGTCTTGGCCACCGGCGTAACGCTGAGCCGCACCGATGCGCGCGCCTCCTCGGCGGGCGCCAAGAAGGAAGGCGACGAGGGCACCGGCGAGGGCGAGGAGGAGAACGCCCAGGCCCAGACCGACCAGCGCGTCGGCGAAGCCAATGACCGCTCGGGCCGCACCGGCACCGATGGCGAGGCAGCCTCGCCCGAGGCCTCGACCTCGTCGGGCAATGTCTCGGTGGCGGCAGCGATCGCGGTCAATATCGAGACCACCGAAGTGATCGCCACGCTGGCGGCGGTGGACGGAAATCCCGACCTGACGATCACCGCAGGCGGCGCGGTGAGCGTGAAGACCGCGGCCAATGCCGATGCGAACGCCTTTGCCGACGGCTCGGCGGTGACCTTCGATGACGGCACCGCCGTCGGCGCGGCGCTGGCGATCAATGTCTCGACGCTGAGGAACCTCGCGACACTCGACCGGGCCGAGGTCGAGGGCGACGGCGTGACCGTCGAGGCCGGGATGGCCGAGCGCGAGATCGGCTTCGAGGTGAGCGAGCTGAAGACCGTCGATGTCGAAGCCAACACGATTTTCGTCGGCTCGCCCGAGGACGCGTTCGAGGATGGCGAGACCGTCACCTACCAGAATGGCGGCAACCCCGACATCGAGGGTCTGACCCATGACGAGGAATACATCGTGCGGGTCGGCGAGAACGGGCTGATCCAGCTGGAGAAGGACGGCGATATCGTCGATTTCGACGATGACCAGGATCTGTCGGCCAAGGGCACCGGCCATGTGCTGGACCGGACCGACAAGGAGAATGTCACCTTCGATCCCGACGAGAGCCGGTTCGAGATCGATTTCGAGGAGCCGGGCGGGCTCGTGACCGGGGCGAAGGTCACCTATGACAAGGGCGACGGGTCGAACGATCCCTTCGCGCCGCTGGCCAGCGGCACGGATTATTTCGTGGTGGTCGAGGGCGACGGCAAGCTGGCGCTGGCCGAAACCCGCGAAAAGGCGCTGAACGGCGAGACGATCACCTTGGAGAATGTCGGGTCCGGCGACGGCCATGCGCTGAAGGAAAGCGACCATGCGACGGGCGCGGTGGCGCGCTCGGGCGCGGGCGGCGGCGATGTCGGCGTTGCCGGGTCGGTGGCGCTGAACTTCGCCTTCGACGACAGCTTCGCGACGATCGGCGATGCGGCCGCGATCACGGTGACGGGCACGGGGGCGAGCGCGGTGAATGCCGCGTCGACCAGCTATTCGATCGCCAAGGCGGTGCCGAAGACCGATACCGGCGGCAAGAGCCTCGGGCTCGGCCTGTCCTTCGGCATCAACATCCAGGACCGCGACGCCATCGCGACGCTTGCGGGCGGGGCGGAGGTCGCCGGGGCGGCGGATCTGTCGGTCACTGCGGCGGGCGACCACGCCACCGTGGCGCTGGCCCAGGCGGGGTCCGTCACCGAGGCCGAGGACGGCACCGTCGTGTCGGGCGCGCTGGCGCTTGCCGTGACGCTGAACGAGACCCGCGCGCTCGCCGAGGGCGGCGATGGCGGCGCGCTCGGGGTGGATGGCGATCTGGTGATCCGCGCGGTCCATGGCCAGGAGGCCTATCTGAAATCCGATGCCGACACCAAGGGCGGCAAGACCGGCGTCGGCATCGCGCTGTCGATGGGCTGGGTCGAGGACGACACCTCGGCTCTGCTGGCGCGCGACGTTTCGGTCACCGGTGACACGGCCGATGACGTGACCGTCGAGGCCGAGAGCACGATTGCCGCGCTGAGCTATGTCAGCGGCAGTTCGGAAGGCTCGAAGAACCAGGAAAGCGAGGGCGACGGCACCACGGCGGACGAACAGACCGCGGCCAATGCCGACCATGCCAGCAGCCAGTCGGGCGCGGACCTGTCGGATCCGCAGCCGGGCGCGGAGATTGCGGGCGCCAATGACGAGGCCGCCAGCCAGACCGGCAATCCGGGCGGCCAGGGCGGCACCGGCGAGGATGCCTCCACCCAGACCAGCGGCGGCAGCCTGCGCGTCGCAGGCGCGATCGGCGCCATGGTGATCAAGCCCGACGTCTCGGCCATGGTGGCCGATGGCGTGACGCTGCGCGCGACCGGCGCCATGTCGGTCAAGGCCGGGAGCCAGGCGGATTCCGCTATCGAGGCAACCGGGCTTGCGCTCGACACCTCGACCGGCAAGACCGGCGTCGCGGCGGCGGTCGGCGTCAATGTCGCGATCCTCGACACCACAGCGCTGATCGGCGCCGGGGCGGATGTCGAGACCGGATCGCTTGCCGTGAAGGCCGGGACGCCGGACGGCGAACAGAGCGATTTCAAGGTGCTGGCGTTGGCCGGCGCCGGGGTGAACCAGAAATCGAACAGCAGCCAGGAGGGCGACACCGACACCAATGGCGGGCTCGCCATCGCGGGCGCGGCCGGGGTCAATGTCGTGCTGGTGACGACCGAAGCCGGGATCGGCGCGGATGCCTCCGTCACGGCGGCCAGTGGCGATGCCACGGTCGCGGCGCAGGATGTCTACGGCCTGCAGAACATCGCGGGCGGCGGGGCGATCGCGCTCAACGGCGACAGCACCAGCGTCGGCGCGGCGATTGCCGTCAACGTGATGGAGTCCGACACCGCCTCCGGGATCGGCGCGGGCGCCACGGTCGAGGCCGCGGCAGGCAGCGTCGCGGTCACCGCGGATCTGGAAGTGAAGCCGCTGGAAATCGTCGCGCCTGTCCTGGGCGAGACCGGCATCGACGTCACCGCGCTGGCCGTGGGCGCTTCGGTCGGCGCGGGCGGCGGGTCCCGGTCCGGCCGTTTCCGGCACCGGCACCGGCGCGGTCGCGGTCTCCGGGACTTTCGCGGCCGCATTGCGGCCACGCTTCCCTGCGAACTCCAGGAACAGCTTGGATGAGCTTTTCAGGTGCTCCGCCAGCCGGTCGGCGACCGGTCCGAGATGGCGTTCGCAGGGGACCGTCGTGCCAGTGGCACGGCGAAGGCCCCGGAAAACGGCGGTGCCGACCCAGCCGGCCAGCGTGCTGCGGTCGATGGACAGGCCCCGGCGGGCGAAGATCCGGCTCTGGCGGTGCAACGGGAGGTGATCCGCGCACCTGCCGGCCGGCACATGGGCGATCAGCGCCTCGCTCGGCAGCCCGCCCTCGTCAGATGCGCGGGCGCCGGGGCCTGGATGGCGCCGCCGGTGCAGATCCGGCAGGCATGGCGGGGGCGGATCGTGACGATGACGCGGACCTGCGCCGGAACGATGTCGAGCCGCTCCGTCCGGTCCCCGCGGATCTTGTGGAGCTGCCATCGGAGCGCCATCGGTCCGGGCGACGATGGCAACCCCGCATCCGCAGGGGCAGTCGAGGCTGCCGGGCTCGATGGTCTCCTCTATCGGGGGCAGATTGGCCGGAAGGTTGCCGCGGTTGCGCTTCGCGGCGGAGCTCTTGCGGGGAGCGTTCCCGGGGGGGGGTGACTCCGCCGCCTTCTGCGCCCCGGCCCCGGCGACGGCCGTTTCGAGATCCTCGAAGGCCAGCTGGCGGCCGCCATTGTGCTCGGACCAATGGCGCATCAATGGCTTGCTCCCCGGAAAGCCTCTCGGACTTCTTCCCGTGGAGCGCCTGGTTCAGCTCGGCCCCTCTCGTGACATTGCTGCGCAATGCACTGCCGGGCAGCGGATCGGGTGCTCCCGGCGGCGGGCCGCCTCCTCGAGCTCGCCGACGCGCCGCATCAGCAGGGCGACGGCGGCGCGCTGCTCCCCGGGGATGGCGGACAGGTCGATCCCGGGGGCGCCGGTCCTGCTGGCCGCATGGCCCGGGATGCCCCGCTGCCAGCGCCGGAAGCCGTCGCGGGCGCGGGCGGCGGCGCGCGGCATCATTTCGCGCAGGAATGCCGCGCGGGCATCGAGGTCGAGGGGGGGCATGGGCCGGGCAGGCAGGGTGTCGGTATCGGTCAAGTGCGGTCCTTCGGGGTCAGGGCGCGGGCCGGAGCAAGGCCGACCCGCGCGCAAGCGGGGATTAATGGGTCAGCTGGCCCGAGCGCGCCAGCGCCCAGATGTCCTGCCAGTCCTGGCGGCTGGCCCAGTCATCGCCCGAGCTGGCGGCGTCATAGGTCAGGAAGCCGCCGAGATGCGCGGCCATGCCCGAAGGCTCGTCGGCGGGGATGGGGTTGTCGGGATTGGTCGAGATCTTGCCGTCGATCGCCTGCGGCGCCCAGCCTTCGGCGGTCAGCATGTAATGCACGAAGAGCTTGGCCGCGTTCGGGCTGTCGGTGCCTTCGGTGATCAGCATGGCCTTGGGATAGAGCAGCCCGACCATCGGCTGCATCGAGGCGCAGATCCCGAGCTTCATGCCGTTCTCGTTCTCGCGGTACTTGGCGGTGGACATGATGCCGAGGAAGGTGCCGGTGGTGTCGGGCGCCCCCACGGCCAGCGCGACGTCGCTGTCGGAATTGGTCAGCAGCGGCTGGTTGGCGGCCAGCGCGACGACGAAGGCCTCGGTGGCGCTGGCGAAGGCGGTCTCCAGCGGCCGGCCGAAATGCGCCTCGTAGGCGGCGGCGACCTCGGCGTCGTGATGCATGGCGAGCTGGTTGAACCAGTCGGTATACATCGCCTTGGCCAGCGGGTCGGGCATCGACACCCGGCCCTGCCATTCCGGTTCGGTCAGCGCCCAGATGTTGCCGACCGGGCAGCTCTCGTTCAGCGCCGTGTTGTAGGTCCAGACCACCGGCTCGTTCGAGACGATCAGCGGGGACTGCTGGCCGGGCGCGATCTTGCCGGCCATGTCGCCGGGCAGGTAGCTCGCGACATGCCCGGTCTCGATCAGCTGCGCGGTGGCGGCGGGCAGGTCGGAGATCAGCACCACGTCGGCCTGCACGTTCCGCGCCTGGGCCTCGCCCGCGACGATCTTGATCGTGGCGGCGGCCTTCGACTTGGTGCCGGTGGCTTCGAGCCCGTATTTCGCCGCGAAGGCGTCGGCCTGCTCGCGGATCTTGCCGGTCGAGTCGTAGACCGTCAGCGCGGGCTCGGATTTCGCCGCCGCGAGCAGCGCGGCCTCGTCGAAGCCTTCGGCCAGAACCGGGGCGGCCAGCGCCGAGGTCAGCATGAGCGCGGTCGTCAGGGTCGTTTTCATGTCGCGATCCTATCGGATTGGAAGGGAAGGGAGGTCAGACCGGCCCCGCGGCGGCGCGGGAGCGGAGAGGCGCATCCGCGGGGGATGCGGTCCGGTCCTGCGGACCGGGGAGCCTGCGGCCCTCCGCGCAGAACAGGTGCAGCGCGCCGGGACGGGCATGCAGGTACACGCCCTCGCCGGGCGGCGGGCTGCGCATCCAGCCCGAGCCGCAGGCGCTGCGCGGCGTCACGGCGGAGCTTCCCGGAGACTGGGCGGGCTGGAAAATCGAGGGCCCGGCGCAGCCGGGGCTATCTGTCGCGGCCCTGGGCGAGGCGGGCCTGGCACAATGTCCCGGCTGGCGTGATTCCGGCCTTCCCTGGCTGGCCGCGCAGGTCACCCCGGGGTTGTGGCGGGGCGCAAAACTGGTCGCCGCGCCAGCTCTCGAACGCACGGAATGGCGTGCGGTTCCCTGCCGCGACAGGGAAGCGTTCATCCGTTCGTTCTTATCTCATTGAAGATCACGCCTGCATGGCTATCTTAGGGGGGACGTGCCGGCCCCGCCTAGGCCGGCCCATAACTAGGAGAATTGCCTTGGGCAACGCGCGAAACATCGCCTTCTGGGTGGTCCTGTTTCTGCTGATCCTCGCTCTGTTCAACCTGTTCAGCGGCGGTCAGTCGACCATGTCCTCCAGATCCATCAGTTATTCCGAATTCGTGGAGTCCGTGGAAGCCGGCGAAGTCCACAGCGTGACCCTCGACGGCGAGAAGGCGCTGATCCGCGGCAATGACGGCAATGACTATGTCGCCATCATCCCGCAGGGCACCGACATCACCGACGAGCTGATCTCCCGCAATGTCGCCGTCACCGCACGGCCGCAGGAACAGTCCGGATTCACCACGCTCCTGATGACCTTCCTGCCGTTCCTGTTGCTGATCGGCGTCTGGATCTACTTCATGAACCGCATGCAGGGCGGCGGCCGCGGCGGAGCCATGGGCTTCGGCAAGAGCCGCGCCAAGCTCCTGACCGAGAAGCACGGCCGCGTGACCTTCGACGACGTCGCGGGCATCGACGAGGCCAAGGACGAGCTCGAGGAGATCGTCGAATTCCTGCGCAACCCGCAGAAATTCTCGCGCCTCGGCGGCAAGATCCCGAAAGGCGCGCTGCTGGTCGGCCCGCCCGGCACCGGCAAGACGCTTCTGGCACGCGCCATCGCAGGCGAGGCGGGCGTGCCGTTCTTCACCATCTCGGGCTCCGACTTCGTCGAGATGTTCGTCGGCGTCGGCGCAAGCCGGGTCCGCGACATGTTCGAGCAGGCCAAGAAGAATGCGCCCTGCATCGTCTTCATCGACGAGATCGACGCGGTGGGCCGGTCCCGCGGCGTCGGCTACGGCGGCGGCAATGACGAGCGCGAGCAGACGCTGAACCAGCTGCTGGTGGAAATGGACGGCTTCGAGGCCAACGAGGGCATCATCATCGTGGCGGCGACCAACCGTCCCGACGTGCTCGACCCGGCGCTGCTGCGCCCCGGCCGCTTCGACCGCCAGGTCCAGGTGCCGAACCCGGACATCAAGGGCCGCGAGAAGATCCTGTCGGTCCATGCCCGCAAGGTGCCGCTGGGGCCGGATGTCGACCTGCGCATCATCGCGCGCGGCACGCCGGGCTTCTCGGGCGCCGATCTGGCGAACCTGGTCAACGAATCCGCCCTGATGGCGGCACGCGTCGGACGCCGCTTCGTCACGATGGAAGACTTCGAGAACGCCAAGGACAAGGTGATGATGGGCTCCGAGCGGCGCTCCATGGTCATGTCCGAGGAAGAGAAGAAGCTGACCGCCTATCACGAGGCGGGCCATGCCGTGGTCGGCCTGAACGTCCCGCAGCATGATCCGATCCACAAGGCGACGATCATTCCGCGCGGCCGGGCGCTCGGCCTCGTCCTGTCGCTGCCGGAACGCGACCAGCTCAGCGTGACCTACACGAAGTACACCTCCAAGATCGCCATGGCGATGGGCGGCCGCGTGGCCGAGGAGCTGATCTTCGGCAAGGAGAACGTGACCTCCGGCGCGGCCTCGGACATCCAGCAGGTGACCAAGATCGCCCGCGCGATGGTCACCCAGTTCGGCTTTGCCGAAGAGCTGGGCTATGTCGATTACGCCAACGAGCAGCAGAGCTATCTGGGCAGCTATGGCGGCGGCAAGGACCACTCGGAAGAGACCCAGAACCGCATCGACTCGACCGTGCGCGCGCTGGTGGACGAAGGCTATGCCACCGCCAAGCGCATCCTGACCGAGAAGAACGAGGAGCTGCACCGCCTGGCGCAGGGCCTGCTGGAATACGAGACCCTGACCGGTTCCGAGATCACCAAGGTGATGAACGGCGAGCCGCTGAACCGCGGCGACGACGACGAGGACAGCACGCCCTCGGGCAACTCGCCCTCGGTCACGGCGATCCCGAAGACCAAGGGCCGCCCGAAAGCTTCCGACTCCGGCATGGAGCCCGAGCCGACGGCGTAAGCCTGCGGAACAGGAAAATGACAGGGGGCCGGTCCGCAGGGACCGGCCCTTTTCCTTTTCCGCCCCCCGCAGCGGCCTTGATGCGCCAAGCGACGGTTGGACGTTCGTGCCCCTTTCGCCGCTTGCGACACGCACGGACTGCGCTCCCGGGCCTTCCCAAGGCCGGGCAGCGGTTCATGAATGAGCGGCAAGCGCCACCGGTCCGGGCGCAGCTGCGCATGATGCGGTCATGGATTTCGGCGGTCTGGCAGTCTGGCGGTCGGGATCTCGTGACATTGTCCGCTTTCCGGTGAGCTTCCGGCGGTTCATCCGGGCTTCGACGCGATTTCGCGCGTGACTGCCCGCCCGCTTCTTCCGGAGCGTGCGGCCCGGAGGCCGGGTCGTCCGCAGGATCTGCCGGGCCGTAAGGCGTCCAGGCTCGGCCAATGCTGCGGATCGGGAGCGAGCATCCGTCATTCGCAAGCGGTTTTGGGGTCCGCAGCCTGCCGGCTTTCGCCAGCGCGCTGGCGGTGGGCAGGAGCGATTCTCCGTCGCGGCGACGCAGGAGGTCTGCTCCGCCAGCAGCGCGGCCTGCCGAATCCGCGAGAGGCGGCGGCGATGCAAACCCGTGCCGTCCAGCCCCGTGGCGCAGGCCTGGACCCTGCCTGTTGCCAGATCGGGGACACGCATGCCGATGGCCTTCCTCATGGCCGCGCCCTCCGCCCGGCCCTTGCGAAGGGACCCTCATGGCTTGCGGGATGCCGTCGGGTGGCGGCGTCTGCCGCATCAGTTTCCCTATGCTCCTCACCCGGAGAGGGTCCCGGGGCGTGACGGACCTGCCGGTTCAGGAGATGCGTCCCTGCATCTCCTGACCGAACGTGCTTCGCTCGGGGAGCAGGGCAACCTCTGGTCCGGGGGGGGGGGGCGTTCGGCCGGCAGGGCGCCAGCCGCCGGAATGTTCGGGGAGCGGCTTGCCCCGGGTCAGTACGTGCGGATCAGGCCGACCAGCTTGCCCTGGATCTGGACGCGCTCTTCGGGATAGGTCTGGATCACATAGGCGGCATTCGCGGGTTCCAGCGCGATGGTGCGGCCGCGGCGGCGGTAGCGCTTCAGCGTGACGCTTTCGTCGTCGATCTTGGCCACCACGATTTCGCCGTTCTCTGCCGCCGAGGTTTCGCGGATCACCACGATGTCGCCGTCATTGATGCCGATGTCGATCATCGAGTCGCCCTGGACCTCCAGCGCGTAGTGATTGCCGCCGCGGCTGAGCATGCTGCCCGGCACGGTGACGGCCTCTTCCTGGCGCACGGCCTCGATCGGGCCGCCGGCCGCTATGCGGCCCTGCAGCGGGATGTCCCAGGCGCCGCCGCGCTCGACCTGCATGGCGCCCGACGGGGCCTCGCCGCCCGAGCCCTGGATCACCCGCGGGGTGAAGCCCGGGGCGGTCATGTTGTCGGGCAGGCGCAGGATCTCGATGGCCCGCGCCTTGTGCGGCAGGCGGCGCAGATAGCCGCGCTCTTCCATCGAGGTGATCAGGCGGTGGATGCCGGATTTCGACCGGAGACCGAGATGGTCCTTCATTTCATCGAAGGAGGGCGGGACGCCGTCGCGGCTCTGCCTCTCATGGATGAATTCGAGGAGCTCGAGCATCTTCTTGGTCAACATCTGCCGGTGCCATTTCCAGGTTCTGGTTTAGTTTGACAAATGTTCTACGCGCGTTCCCTGTTTGTGTCAACATCGCTTCCTAAAGCGATATGTAGTCGACGAGCTCTCCTTTTGCGTGTGCGGGGTCGCGCGGGGCGCGCACCAGCAGCGCCTGGGCGGCGGCCAGCACCGAAAGCAGGCTCGAATCCTGGTCGGGCAGCGCCGCGATGCCGTCCGGGCCGAGGGTGGCGCGCATGTAATGCTCGCGCGGACCGTTGGCGGCAGAGCGGCCGCGCCGCGCTGGCCGAACTGATCGAGCGGCACGGCTTCGCGGGCGGCGTGATCCAGTGCAGCTCCGACCAGTCGGCGCATGGCATCCTGACCGAGGCGCGGGTGCGCGGGCTGCGCGTGCCGGCGGATGTGGCGGTGATCGGTTTCGGCGACCAGGATTACGCCGCCTTCACCGACCCGGCGCTGACCACCGTGCGCGTCGACCGCGACCGTCTGGGACGGGCCGCGGCCAAGGCGATGCTGACGAGATTCCGCGGCGAGGAAGACCCCGAGCGCGTCACCGATATCGGCTTCGAGGTGATCCGCCGGGCCTCCGCCTGATCTCCGGGCTCAGAAGCCGAGAGCGCGCGGCAGCGCCATGGTCAGGGACGGCACGTAGGTGACCAGGAAGAGAAGCGCGAAGAGCGCGATGTAGAAGGGCGCAAGCCCGCGGATCGCCTGCTCCACCCGCACCTTCGCCACGCTCGCGCCGACGAACAGCCCGGTGCCCACCGGGGGCGTGATCGTGCCGATCGCCAAGTTGAACACCATGATGATGCCGAACTGCACCGGATCGACGCCGACCTTCTGGGCGATGGGCAGAAGGATCGGGGTGAAGATCAGGATCGCCGGCCCCATGTCCATGAAGCAGCCGATCACCAGCAGCACCAGATTGATGATCAGGAGGATCACGATCGGGTTGTCGGAAACGCCGAGGATGAGCTCCGAGATCGCCGCGGGAATGCCGGTCAGCGCCATCGCGAAGCTGAGCGTCGCCGAGGCCGCCAGCAAGAGCATGATCGTGCCGGTGATCTGCGCGGTTTCCAGCAGGAATTCCGGGAAGGCGGAGACGGGCCGGGTGCGGTGGATCACGAAGGTCAGGAGCATCGTGTAGATCACCGCGATCCCCGAGGCTTCCACGGCGGTGAAGATGCCGAAGATGATGCCGCCGATCACGATGACGATCATCAGGAGGCTCGGGATCGCCTCGGCAGTGATCTTCAGAGCGGCGCGCCCGCCGGCCCAGGGCGTGGTCGGATAGCCGTTCTTCCAGGCGTAGAGCGAGGCGATCGCCATGATCACCAGCCCCCAGAGCATCCCCGCCACTGCGCCGCCGAGGAACAGCGCAGCCACCGAGGTGCCGCCCGAGACCAGCGAATAGATGATGAAGGCCGTGGTCGGCGGGATCAGCATGCCGGTCGGCGCCGAAGCGATGTTGACCGCGGCGGCGAAGCCCGGATCATAGCCCTCCTGCTTCTGCATCGGCACCATGACGCCGCCGATCGAGGTGGAGGCCGCGATGGCCGAGCCGGAAATGCAGCCGAAGAGCATGTTGCCCGCGATGTTGGTCTGCGCCAGCGATCCGGGGATGCGCCCGGCCATGAGCTTGGCGAAATTGACGAGCCGCAGCGCGATGCCGCCTGAATTCATCATCACGCCCGACAGGATGAAGAACGGCACCGCCAGGAGCGAGAAGCTGTCGAGCGCGGCGAACATCTTCTGCACGCTGGTGAAGAGCGCCATATCGAGCGGCGCCACCATCGAGACGGCAGCCAGCGCGGCTGCGGTCAGCGCCAGCGCCAAAGGCAGACCGAGCGCGGTCAGGCCCGCAAAGACGCCGAGCAGGATGAGGCTTGCAGTTCCGGCCAAGGGTCAATCCCCCCAGTTGAGCGCCGCCTCCACCTCGCCCGGCCGTTCGCGGCGCTGAAGCAGGAGGTCGGCAAAGTTGAGGAGCGCATAGAGCGAGATGCAGAAGCCCGACACCGGCAGCGCGGCGTAGATCGCGGACATCGGCAATTGCAGCACGGCGGTGGTCTGGCCCGAGGCGATCTCCATCGCCCTGAGGCCGCCCATCCCCATCACCACGATGCCGAAGATCAGGAAGCCCGCGGGCACAGCCATGTCGAGCACGCGGCGCAGCCCCGGCGCGGAGAAGTCGCGCAGGAGCGTCACCGCCATATGGGTGCCCCGCCCCGTCGAATAGGCCGCTCCGAGCAGGGACAGCCAGACCAGGCCGAAGCGCAGGATTTCCTCGGAGAAGGTCGAGGGGTCATTCAGTGCGTAGCGGCTGAAGACCTGCCAGGCCAGCACGGCCACCATCGCCGCCAGCAGCAGGCAGCAGGCCGTGCCCACGATCCCATCAAGCAGGCGGCGAAGGACACGCATCAGTCGTCAGCCTCGGCCCGGATTGCCTCGAAGAGCGCGTATTTGGCAGGCTCCGCCTTCAGCTCCTCGTACATCGGCGCGACGGCCTCCTGGAACTGGGCCACGTCGGTCTCGAAGAACTCGACGCCCATCTCCTCGGCCTTGGTCTTTTCGGCGGCAATCGCCTCGGCCCAGACCTGTTTCTGGAACTCGGTCGACTCCTTCGCCGCCTCTTCCACTGCGGTACGGTTGCCGTCCGACATCCGGTTCAGCGCAGCCGAGGAGATCAGCACGATGTCGGGGATGCGGGTGTGCTGGTCATAGGTGTAGTATTTCGCCACCTCGCCGTGACGCGCGATGGTCAGCGCGTACTCGTTGTTCTCGGCACCGTCCAGAACGTCCTGCTGGATCGAGGTATAGACCTCGGCCTGGCCCATCGCGATCGGCGCGGCGCCCAGCATCTGCACCATCTTGATCGAGGTCGGGCTCTGCATGACGCGGATTTCTTGCCTTCCAGATCCGCGACGCTCTTCACCGGCCCGTCCTTCAGGTAGAAGCTGCGCGCGCCGGAATTGTAGTAGGTCAGTCCGACGAAGCCCTGGTCCGCCGTCGCCTGGTAGACCGGCGCCATCACGTCGGCGCTGTCCATCGCCGCGTAGAAATGGTCCTCGCCGTCGAAGAGGTAGGGCATGGAGAACACGCCGTAGATCGGTGCGAAGCTCTCCATCAGGCCGCCCGAGACCTTGGTCATGTCGAGAAGCCCGCCCTTGACCATCTCGACCAGCTCGCGCTCGCCGCCGAGCTGGCTGTCGGGAAAGAATTGCACGGTGACGTCGCCGCCAGTCTTCTCCTCGACCAGCTCGGCGAATTTCTCCATCGCCTCGATCGTCGGAGTCGCGTTCGACGCATAGGCAAAGCGCAGCGTATCGGCATGGGCGATGGCGGTCGACGCCATGAGCGCGGCGGCGCCCAGAATGGTCCTGGTCATTGAAACTCCTCCCAGATTTTCGTTTTCAGGCGCGCGGCCTCAGATATAGCTGCGCAGGTATTCAGACAGGGCGAGGATCGCCATGGCTTGGCCGTAAGGCATCGAGGTAAGGGCAATGTCGCGGTAGAATTGCAGGTCTTCGCCCATTGCGGTGCCGAAGCTGACCTGCTTCAGCTCGCCATCCCCGTCGATATTGGCAATCACCCCCTCCATGGCACGCTCGGCCACGGCGAGATATTCCGGAGCCAGGTAGCGTTTCCGCACCGCCTTCATCAGCCCATAGGCGAAACCGGCCGTAGCCGAGGCCTCCAGATAGCTCTCCGGATCATCGACCAGCGTGTGCCACAATCCAGAACGGTCCTGGCTCTGCTTGAGGAACCGCGCCTGCCGCTCCAGCGTCGACAGCAGATGCTTGCGGATCGGGTCGCCCTCGGGCAGGTCGAGCATCTCGATGAATTCCGGGATCGCGATGGTCACCCAGCTGTTGCCGCGCGCCCAGAGTGCCCCGGCGAAGTTGTGGCGCTCCTCGAAGGTCCAGCCGTGGAACCACATGCCGGTTTTCCGGTCCGCAAGGTACTGGGTGTGGACCAGGAACTGGTACTTGGCTTCCTCGACATATTCCGGGCGGCCCAGGACCTGGCCGATCCGCGCCAGCGGCAGGACCGACATCATCAGCGTGTCGTCCCACATTTCCTGGTGGTTCACGTCGTTGTAGACGATGTGCTGCAGCCCGCCCTCTTCTGTACGGGGCATCTCGTGCATCACCCATTCCGCCCAGGTCTCGAGGTAGGGCACCCAAACAGGATTGGCGTCGCGCGCGTAGAGCTCCGCCATGGTCAGGAAGGGCGCTACGGTGTTGATGTTCTTGGTCGGCGTGCCTTCGGCCAGCCTTGCGTCGAACCAGTCGCGGATGATCTTCATCGTCTCCGCGTCGCCGGTCTGCTGCCAGAACTTGTGGAGTCCGTAGAGCCCGACGCCATGGGTCCATTCCCAGCCGGCCCAGCCCTTGGTGTCGATGACACGGCCATCCTCCAGCCGCAGCAGGAACTCGCCGGTCGTGTCTTCGATATTGACGAGGTTGTCGGTCAGCCGACCGATCAGCCCCGCGACCTCCTCGCGGCTGTGGCGGCGGGTCTTCTGCATGAGCAGCGGGTGCATGGTCATCGGGGCCTCCTCCAGATCGCCGTAAATTTTTCTGAAACGGCGTTTCGAAAATGAAGGAACCATAGTCAGCTTCATTATGCAACTGGATTCTTTTCCTGACCAGTTCACGCATTATCCAACAGATACGGAGAGTTATCCCAGAAGACTGGACAAGGCGAAAAAATTCTGCAAAAAATCCGGAACATGATTTCATAATTATCGGGACAGCTATGACCGCCGGACGCCCGCCGAAAACCGAGAATGTCGCCGCCGTGATGAAGGTCTTCGCGGTGCTGGAGACGCTTGCCGAGACCGGCCATGCCGGGCTGGCGGAGATCGCGCAGACCGCCATGACCTCCAAGTCGACGGCGCACCGCCTGCTGCAGACAATGGTCGATCTGGGCTATGTCGAACAGGAGCCGGACACCGAGCGCTACGGGCTGACGCTGAAGCTTTTCGGCCTCGGTGCGCGGACGCTCAAGGGCCAGGAGGCGCTGCTGACCGTCGCCGATCGCGGCATGGGCCGACTGAGCCGCGCCTTCGGCGAGTCGGTCAACCTTGGGGTGATGGACAGCCGCGACCAGCGCGTCGCTTATATCCACACTTACGATTCCGCCTATGCCCTGTCGATGCAGGCGCCGCTGGGGATGCGAAACCCGCTCTACTGCACCTCGCTCGGCAAGGCGCTCCTCGCCTGGCGCGATCCCGTGGAGATCGAGGAGCGGCTTGCCCGGATGGAGTTTGGGCCGCGCGCGCCGCGCACCATCACCGATGCCGCCATCCTGCGCGCACAGCTTCCGGAGATCCGCGCACAGGGCTATGCCGAAGAAATCGAGGAGGCCGAGGCAGGCGTCCGCTGCATGGCCGCTCCGGTCCTCGACCATCGCGGCCGCTCCATCGCCGCCGTTTCCTTGGCCTTTCCGCTTTTCCGCTTCGACGAGTCGCGGAAACATGACTACGTCGCGCTGCTTCTCGAGGTCACGCGCGAAGCTTCCGAAGCTCTTGGATATCGTCCCGCCAGAACCGAAGCGCCCCTGTCCCCAGCCCTTCCCGGTCAGCCGTAGCCGAGGAACAGCCTGGAATAGGCCGGCCTGAGGGCCTCTGCAGCCGCCACGATCCGGTCAAAGTCGCCCGAACGGGCGGCTGCCGCGAATTCCGCGGCCGACATGCGGAACGCCGACGAAAGGGCAGTATACTCGTCGCTTCCGGCCGCCTCAGGCGGCGGTGCGGAGAGCAGATCCCGCGCGAGATCTCGTGCAGCGCGAAGACATCGCCATGGGCCCGGGCGCTGTCGGAGATGACTTCGGAGGCAGTGTTACCGGTGCGGCCGAGGGCGCGGTTGAGCCCGCTGATCAGCGGATCAAGCTTGCGGGGCGTCAGCTCTTCGATGCGGCCGAGATTGGCGATGACGCGGTGGCGCACCTTTCCGTCCTCGTTGCGGTAGCCCTCGACGAGCTGGAGATAGCGGCGGCCGCCGGACGTGGTGATCTTCGTGTACATGCCGCAACGCTATCATGGCCATGGAAATACGATCAATGGCATTCGAGATGACGCGTGCCACAACACCACTTCCGGAAATGGCACCATTCCGACCGATCAACCCTTTGATTTTACAAGACCCGCCTGTGCGAACAGGCCAATTTCGAGCTTCCAACTGTCGAAGTTCGGGCGCCTCGGTGAAACGGCTCTTCCTCATTCGTCTGCTCCTTCGAGGTTGAGCAGACTCTACATCAGACTGAGGGATCTCGCGGGGGGCAGGTCAGCGAGTTGAAGCCACCGGCACACCCGGAGTAACCACCCGATTTGGACCGCCTTGCAATTTTCAGCTCCGCGGGCGTGTCACCGGCACGACCGAGGCCGGCGAGACCGTGCCGCTCGCGGGCGTGACCGTCGATGTCTCGGGCTCCGCCGCGCAGGCACTCACCGATGCCGGAGGCGGCTTCCACCTGACCGGCCTGCCGATGAGCTTCGTCACCCTGCGCCTGACCCGCGCCGGCTTCGAGCCGCTCGAATACCGCGTCCAGCCCACCGCCTTCGCTTCCGCCGAACCGGCCGAGATCGCCATGGTCCGGATCACCGTGCCGCGCGCGCTCGGGCCGGACGAGATCCTCGCCGTGCAGCAGGCGATGGGCAACCCGGCCATCGTCGGTGCCTGGAAGGTGGCGATGGCCGATCCGGTCTCGGCGGAGGTCCGGCTCGATGCCCTCCTGACCTGGCGGGCGCAGCTCGGCGACCAGCCGCGGCTCGGCTTCTTCGCGCCCTGGATCACCGTCTCCGGCGATGACGGCATGCTGGCCGTTCCGCCTTCGGGCCATGTCTGCGGCGCCTTTGCCGCCGCCGAGCGCGGGCAGGGGATCCAGCGCTCGGGCGCCAATCTGAGGCTGCGCCATGCCGAGGGCGTGACGCTCCCGATCAATGACGCCGAACAGGCCGGGCTGAACCCCGCGGGCGTCAATGCGATCCGCGCCTTCCCCGGCCGCGGCCTGCGCGTCCATGGCACCCGCACGCTCGGTGCCGATCCCGCGATGCGGTTCCTCACAACCCGGCGCATCCTCGACGCGGTGGAGAAATCGCTCGAACGTGCGCTGCAATGGATGGTCTTCGAACCGAACAACGTGATGACCCGCGCCGCTGCCGAGCAATCTGCCAGCCGCTTCCTCGACCGGCTCTGGCGCGCGGGCGTGCTGGCGGGCGCCGCCCCCGCCGCCGCCTACCGCGTCAAATGCGATCTGGAAAACAACCCCGACGAGGGCCGCGAGGCCGGGCGGCTGGTGATCGACATCGGCATCGCCCCTGCGGAGCCCTACGAGTTCATCCTGTTCCGCCTCGGCGCGGCGATGGATGCCGTCAAAGTCACGGAGACCCCGTCATGATCGATCTCGGGCCGCTCCCGGCCTTCAACTTCTACATCTCGCTGATCGAGGACCCGGACGGCCCCGCCGCCATCGCCTCGGTCGCGATGGATTTCGTGCTCGGCGGCTTCTCGGAATGCTCGGGGCTCGAAAGCGAAATCCAGATCGAGGAATACCGCGCCGGCGGGCAGAATGACCGGGTCTACAAGTTCCCGACCCGCGCGAGCTTTGCCAACATCACCCTGACCCGCGGCACCGGCTTCGGCGAGGACCTCTATCTCTGGCACGAGAGCTTCCTCAAGGGCGAGGGCAAGCGGCAGAACGGGCTGATCTTCCTCGCCAACGAGCTGCGCGTGCCGATCAAGATCTGGAGCTTCGAGAACGGCATCCCGGTCAAGTGGTCGGGTCCGGCGCTGAACGCGTCGAGCTCCGCCGTGGCGATCGAGAAGCTCGAGATCGCGCATGAGAAACTGTCGCTGGTGGCCAGCCCCGGCAAGGCGCTCGGCGACCTGAAATCCATGGCGGGGTTCTGAGATGGACGTGCAGATCAACGAAATCGTCTCGACCGTCACCGTGGTGGAACCGCAGCTCCTGCGCGATCCGCGCTTCATCCGCCAGGTCGTGGCAGCGGTGAAGGAGGAACTGGCCCGCGAAGAGCTGGAGAGCCGCCGCCGCATGGCCGATCGGCAGGCGGCGCAGGCAGGGGAGGGGCGCTAGATGGCGGCGAAGCTCTCCTTCCAGAAGATCGACCTCAAGGGCGACAAGATCGGCGACCCGATGGAGATCGACTATGCGCCCGCCGAACTGAGCTTCGCCAAGGCCGCGCAATATGCCGAAGTCGCCATTCCGGGGCTGGAACAGCCGCTCCTGCAATTCGTCCGCGGCGATGCCGAGACCCTGTCGATGGAGCTGTTCTTCGACTCGACGAAGGACGGCACCGGCGCCGATGCGGTCGCCGTCACCGACACGGTCGAGGCCTTCCACCGGCTCGTCACCATCTCCGGTCCGCTCCATACCCCGCCGCTGGTCGAGGTCGCCTGGGGCCAGGATTTTCCCGGCACCGCCTTCGGCGCGACCGAGCGTCCGGCCCAGAGCTTCCGCGCCGTTGTGCTGTCGGTCAACCGCCGCTTCACGCTCTTCAACCCCGACGGCAAGCCTTTGCGCGCGGTCGTCTCGCTGAGCCTGAAGCAATACGTCACCATCGCCGACCAGTACCAGGAGGTGAACCCGCAGAGCGCGGACCACACCCGCATCCATGTCGTGGCCGAAGGCGAGACCCTGCCGCTGATCGCCCATGACGCCTATGCCGATGCCCGCGCCTGGCGGGTGATCGCGGATCACAACAACCTGTCCGATGCCCGCGCCCTGACGCCCGGCGCGGTGCTGGAGCTGCCGCCCCTGGGAGTGCCGCGATGACCGCCGAGACCTTCATCGGCGAGGTCAAGTTCATGACGCCCGCCTTCCAGATCGTGCTGAACGGCCAGCGCGCCGACGGGCTGGTGCTGCGCGACGTGCTGGAGGTGTCCTTCACCTCGGATCTCGAAAACGTCGACAGCTTCGAGTTTGTCCTCAACGACTGGGACCCGGTGGCGCGCCTGCCGAAATACTCCTCGCCCTGGGGGCCGACCGGCCAGCCGCTGAAGCTGTCCGAAAGCGGCCCCGACGTGCCGAATTTCGAGCCGGGCGCCGAGGTCGAGCTGCATATCGGCTATCTGGAACAGGGCGAGCTGACGCTGGTGATGAAGGGCGAGGTGGTGTCGCTGGCGCCGGGCTTCCCGGCCTCGGGCGCGCCCACCTGCCGGATCCGCGCGCTGAACAAGTTCTTTCGCGGGCTGCAGAAAATCTACGTGGCCAAGAATTACGACGGCACCGACAAGGCAATCATCGAAGCGCTCTGCCGCGACAACGGCGTCAGCCTGTCCATGGCGAGCCCCGAGAACGAGGGCGAGACCCGCCAGAGGGTCGAGGTCGACGGCTATCTCTATGACGAGATCGCCAAGCGCGCCAAGGGCTACGGCCTCTCGCTGGCCACCGGCATCGGCGCGGATGGCAGCGACATGCTGATCCTGTTCGATGCCGCCCGTGCCGCAAGCAATCCGGTGGCGGAGTTCGTCTGGGGCCGCTCGCTGGTCAGCTTCACCCCGGCGCTGTCGGCGGCCGCGCAGTATTCCGCCGTCGAGGCCCGCGCCCAGGATCCGCGCCAGTCGGGCGACGCGCAGAACGTGTCCGTGACCAAGACCTGGTCGGATATCGGCCTGGCGGCCGATGCGCTGGGGCCGTCCGGCCAGGCCGATCTGGAAACCGCGGTGAAGGGCATGGTCAAGGTGATCAAGCCTTCGGATGCGCGCAACGAGGAGGGCGCCGCCAAGGCCGCCGAAAAGGCGCTGCGCGAGATGGCGGAGACGCTGATCACCGGCTCGGGCTCCTGCGTCGGGCTGCCGACGCTCCGGGCCGGGATGCGGGTGACGATGGGGGGGATGGGCGCGCGCTTCGACGGCACCTGGCAGGTGACGCAGGCGACCCATGCGCTCGGCGGCTCGGGCTACACCACGAGCTTCCAGGCGCGGAAGGAAGTGCTGGACGGAGGGTCGGGGTTTGGCTGAGGCGGGACTGGCATTGGGACGGGTGATCGACACCGAGGATCCGGAGGGGCTGCTGCGCATCCGCGTGCAGCGGCTGGACCGGCCGTCGGGCGTCGAAAGCGACTGGATGGAGATCGTCCGGCCGATGGCCAGCGACGGGGCGGGGGTGGTCACCATGCCCGAGATCGACGATGTCGCGGTGATCGCCCATGTCGGCACGCGGCCGATGGTGCTGGGCTTCGTCTATTCCGGGACCCAGACGCCCCCGGTCACGGACGTTCAGGAACGGGTGATCCAGACCCCGAACGGCCACAGGATCGTCCTGGCCGACAACGATGCCGACGGCATCACCATTGCCGATGCCCATGGCAACGAGATCGTCATGAACAGCGAGGGGATCACCATCACCTCGGCGGGCAAGATCGCGGTCAGTGCCAACAGCACGGTCGAGCTGGAGGCCTCGGCCACCACCACCATCAAGGGCGCCACCGTGGAGCTGAACCCGTGAGGATCGAGCTCCCTTCCGGCCGCCCCTGGGGCGCGATGGCGATGGCGGGCACCACCGTCGCCGGCGGCGAACGGTTCTCGGGCATTCTGGTGGTCAAGTCCGCCTACCGGCTGGCCGGGCCGGCCGGCAGCGTCCGCGAGATGGCCGAGCACGAGGATGCGGGCCGCCATGCGCTGGTCCTGGCCGATGAGGGCATGACCTACGTGGCCGAGGGCCAGGCCGATACCGACGATGACGGCGACATCGACGGCGATGACGAGCCGGTCGATATCGAGGTGCTCGACGTGACCCGCGAGTCCGACATCGCCCCGGAGAAGGCGCGCACCGACATCGCCGTGCTGGGCTGGCTCGGCACGGACGAGGGGGCGGTGACCGTCGCGGGCGACATCTGGATCGCGCGCAGCCCCGGGATCCTGCCGGTGCGCGATCTCGGCCGCAACCTGTTCGGTTTCCACCCGCGGACCGAAGCCGGACGGATGCTGGCGGAGGACACCGACCCATGGGACCCGGAGACGGACAGCCTGCCGGTGCCGCTGCCCGCGCATTACACGGCCGCCTTCCAGAATTTCTACCGCCGCTCGGCGGGCTTCTCGACGCCGGGAAACCGCAACCTCGCGGGCCTTCCGGCCGGGGCGGTCGTCGCGGTGCACCAGGCCGAAGACGCGTCCGATGACGGCTATGCCTTCCGGCTTCCCGCGCTGTCGCTCTCGGCACGCTACCGCGTCTGGTGCGGCCACGGGCCCGACCTGCCGCGGCACTGGCGGATCGGCCAGATCGGCGCGCTGCGCGCGGACACGCTGATCGTCGACCCGGGCAACGACACGGCAGAGATCCTCTGGCGCGCGGCCTGGCCCTGGGCTGCCGAGGACCCCGCCACCTACCGCAGCATCCAGATCCTGGAGGACACCTGACATGGGACAGCCGATCACCGTGACCGAGGGGCTCTGCATGGCCTTTCCCGATGTCCTGCTGACCCCGGTCCCGGCCAGCCCGCCGGTGCCCTTGCCCTATGTCAACCTCGCCGATCTCGGCGGGGCGGTCGACACGGCAACCACGGTCAGCGCGGGCGGCAAGCCGGTGGTGCTGCAATCGAGCCGGATCCCGACCTCCTCGGGCGGCGAACCTGGCACGTCGGGCGGTGTCAGCTCCGGCACCTTCAACATGGCCTGCACCTTCACCACCGCCTCGGCCACGGTCTTCGCCAACGGCCAGCCGGTCGTCCGCATGGGCGACACCACCAGCCAGAATGACGGCAACGCGGTCGGCACGGTGCTGGGCGGGCTGCCGACCGTGCTGGTGGGGGGCTGAGCCATGGCGGAGTTCCTCGGCACCGGCTGGCAATTTCCGATCCGGGTGAACGGCCGCGGCGGGCTCGGCTGGGCCTCGGGCGCCGAGGCGGTCGCCCAGGCGATCTGGGTGATCCTGTCGACGCCGCGCCGCTCGCGCATCATGGAGCCCGATTTCGGCTGCGGCATCCATGATTTCGTCTTCGCGCCGAACACCGCCGCCACCCGGGCCGCGATCGAGACCGAGGTGCGCCGCGCGCTGATCCGCTGGGAGCCGCGCATCGACGTGCTGGCGGTCCGCGCGACCGAGCACCGCGACGCGCCGAACACGCTCCTCGTCGAGGTCAGCTACCGCATCCGCGCCAACAATGCGGCGCATAACATCGTCTATCCCTTCTACATCAACGAAGGCGCGGCATGAGGACCGGACCATGACCCTGACCCCTCCAAATCTCGACAGCCGCAGCTTCGACGACCTGGTGAAGGAGGCGCGCGACCGCATCCCGCGCTTCACGCCGGAATGGACGAATTTCAACGACAGCGATCCCGGAATGACGCTGGTCAAGCTCCATGCCTGGATGACCGAGACGATCCTGTGGGAGCTGAACCGCGTTCCCGAGCTGAACTACATCAAGTTCCTCGAACTCGTCGGCATCGACCGCCGCCCGGCGCGGCCGGCGCGGACGCGGCTGAAGGCCGAGCTCGACAAGCTCGGCGCGCCCGGCGATCCGCTGGTGGTCGATGTGCCGCTCGGCGCGCGGGTGGCGGTGGACGATCCCGGGCTGGAGCGGGAGCTGGTCTTCGAGACCGATACCTCGCTGCGGGCGATCAATGCCGAGATCGCCGCGGTGATCGTGCCTTCGGGCGCGCTCTCGCCGGCGCGCAAGCTGGTCACCGCCTGGGAGGACGGGCTGACCTGGCTGCACAATTTCGACCCGCTCGCTGATGCCGCCGTCGGGACGGCGATGTATGTCGGGCTGCTGCTGCGCCCCAATGCCAAGCCGCCGATGGACCAGTATTCCGAGGACCGGATGCCCGCGGGCACGCTGGCGCTCCATGCCGACACGATCGAGGTGCTGGACGAAGCGGCAGGCGGGGCGGAAGAGATCGTCGAGGGCCCGGCGTCGCTGCGCTGCGCCAACCCGACCGATGCCGGCACGGCGGCGGACCGGTTGGAATGGCAGGCCTTCGCCGGGGATGCCGCCGCCGAGGGGCTGTTCTCGGATGGCAGCGACGCGGGCTGGCGCGACCTCGCGGTTTCGGGGCGGAGCCGGTCGCCGTCGAGATGCAGCTCGGCCATCCGCACCCGGCAGGTGTCCTGGTTGCCCGAGGCCTGCGAGGTATGGAACAGCCAGAGCCGCCCGTCGGGCGCCGGAAAGATCACCGGGTTCTGCTCGGAATGGGCGGCATCGTCGCTGAGCTGGGCAACCGGGCCCCAGGCCGGCGCGCCGGGCCGCAGCACGGCGGCGCGGATGCAGATGTCGGACTTGCCCTCGAGCGAGCCGCCGAACCAGGCGCAGAGCACCGTGCCGTCGACCAGGCCCGCGAGGAAACTGGCATGGTTCTGCACAACCGGCGACGGCAGGAACGCCTCCTCGCGTCCCTCCTCGACCAGGCGCAGCGTTCCGGTCATGTCCCGGGCAATCTCTTCGACCAGCATCGGCGATCCTCCTCTTTCCCGGGGATCTGCCCATGCCGGAGCCACTTTGTCAATAAATTTGTAAAGTCGTAATCTACTTGTAATTCCGCATGCGCAGGTCGATGAAGCCGCCGCCGAACAGCCGGTCGCGCGACTCCGTCAGATGGCCGCGCATCAGCATTTCGGCCTTGTCCGCGTCGCGCGCCCCGATCGCCGCCTTGATCCCGCTATGCTCGCCGAGCACGCGGCGCAGCGCCTCGGCCCCGTCGGTCATCAGCGACTGGCCATGCATCTTCATGCCGACATTGATATGCTCGCGCAGCGCCCGCATGGTCGCCTCGAAATAATGGTTGTTGGCCGCCCGCGCGATCGCCAGGTGGAAGGCGAAATCGGCATCCTCGCGGTGCTGCAGCGAGCCGGTCGCGTCGCGCATCAGCTGCAGCGCATCCTCGATTCCCTGCAGCGCCCTGTCGTCATGGCGCTCGGCGGCCAGCCGCGCCGCCTCGGTTTCGATCACCAGGCGGAACTCGTAGCAGCGCTGGATGTCGGCCAGGCTCTCGACCTTGGCGAAGCCCATCGGCGCCGAGACCGGCAGCCGCACATAGCTGCCCGCGCCCTGGCGGGAATAGATCAGCGACTCCTCCCGCAGCCGGTCCATCGCGGCGCGCAGCACCGGCCGCGACACGCCGAATTCCTGCGCCAGCGCGGTCTCGGCCGGCAGCTTCTGGTTCGACGGATAGTCGCCGTTCGATATCCGCGTGTAGAGCAGGTGATAGACCTTGTCCGCCAGCGTGCCTTTCGCCCGGGCGCGTTCCTCAGCCATTGCACTCTCCTGCCTGCACTTTTCCGACGTCCCGTTCTAGCGGACCGGCAAACTTGTCCGCAACTTGGAAACCACTGCGCGGCGCGCGTCAGAGCGACCCGCCGCCGCAGATCACGAGGCTTTGACCGGTGATCGCGCCGGCATCCGGCCCGAGCAGGAAAGCGACCGTGCCCGCGACCTCCTCCGGGCGGACCATCCGCCCGACCGGCGGCATCTTCGGCCGCTCGGCAGCGCGCGCTGGATCGCGCAGCATGGGTGTATCGGTCGCCCCGGGCGCCACGATGTTGACGGTGATGTCCGGCGGCACGGCGGGATCGGCGTGGAGCATCAGCGTCTGGCCGGGCATGGCACCGGCGTCGACCGCGGCGGCCAGCAGGGCATCCGGATCGAGCGGGTCCTGCCCCGCGGGGGCGTCCACGGCTGCCCGGACCATGACTTCGGTGATCTGCGGCTGGTAGGCCAGCAGCAGCCCGGTGGCCGACATCAGGAAGATCAGCACCCCGGCAACCGCGCCGGTGGCGAAATGCGCCCAGAAAAGGAATTTTCGAAACATGGCTGGTCCCCGCAATTTGCTCCGCCCCTGCAACGCCGGGACCGCGCGCGTCCGTCGCGAAAAGTTGCGGCAAAGTCAAACATCCGCCCAAAGTCGCAAGTCAGCACGCTTGCCCGGAGGCCGGGGGCGGCGCAGAGTTTCCCAATGCGCATGCTGTATCCGGTCCTTGCCCCGCTCCTGGCCCTGATCCTGCCGGCTGCCCTTTCCGCCCAGGAATGCAGCCGGGATGCCATGGTCGTGTTCGACGGCTCGGGGTCCATGTCGGAGATGGGGTTCAACCAGCTGTCCGAGCCGCGCATCTTCGAGGCCCGCCGGGCGCTGCGCCTGGTGATGCCGCGGCTCGACGGGCTCAGGCGGATCGGGCTGATGATCTATGGCCCGGGCGCAGGGGCGACCTGCGAGAACATCGAGCTGCGCTTCCCGCCGATCGCGGATGCCTCCGGCCCGGTGATCGCGGCGGTCGAGGAGCTGCAGCCCGATGGCGAGACGCCGCTGACCGAGGCGGTGCGGCGGGCGGCGGTGCTGCTGACGCAGGATGGCGGCACCGGCGACGTCGTTCTGGTCACCGACGGAAAGGAAACCTGCGGCGGCGCGCCCTGCGAGCTGGCGGCGCATCTGGCGGCGGAGCATCCCGGGCTGAAGGTCCATGTCATCGGCTACAAGGTGCGTGGCGAGCGGTTCCTGTGGGACAAGGACAGCAGCAACGACTATACCGACGCGCAGTCGGCCGCCCGCTGCCTGGCGGAGCAGACCGGCGGCGAGTACATCTCGGCCGAGACGGTCGAGCAGCTGATCTCCGCGCTGCAGGTGACGCTGGGCTGCCCGCTCTACGGCATGCTCGGAAAATCCGGCTGAACACGGCGTTGCCCGCGGGGCGGACCGGTGCCATTGGGAGCTGGGACCTTTCAGGGAATTCCGCCATGGCTGCCGCCGGCACTCTTGCTCCTGGCTCTTCACGCTGATCCTGCCGTCCGCGCCGCCCGGACATGGCGGCGGCTGCCGCAGGTCCTCGCGCCCGGCCAGTGCTGCCACATGGAGACGGCGACCGGGCCGGTGCATTGCCGTTGAGGGCAGGCCGCCAAGCCCCTTGATCCCTTCAGGCACAGGCTCTATACGCGCGCGGTGGTCCGCATGGATCCGAATCCACAAACAAGAAGAGCCGTGGCTGATCCATCCGCTTCAGGGGTCATGTCCGGCAAGGAGAAGCGACATGAAACTTCACGAACTGCGCGACAATCCCGGTGCAGCCCGCAAAGCCAAGCGCATCGGCCGTGGTCCGGGCTCGGGCAAGGGCAAGATGGGCGGCCGCGGCATCAAAGGCCAGAAGTCCCGTTCGGGCGTGGCGATCAACGGCTACGAAGGCGGCCAGATGCCGCTCTACATGCGTCTTCCGAAGCGCGGCTTCAACAAGCCGAACCGGAAGTCCTTCGCCGTCGTCAACCTGGGCGTGCTGCAGAAATTCATCGAAGCCGGCAAGATCGACTCCGCTCAGCCGGTGACCGAGGACGTCCTGGTCGCATCGGGCCTGGTGCGCCGCAAGCTCGACGGCATCCGCGTCCTGGGCAAGCTGGCCGGCACCGTGGACGAGGCAGGCAACCTGACCGAGACCGCCTTCGCACAGAAGATCGACCTGCAGGTCACCGCGGTTTCCGCTTCGGCGAAGGCCCTGATCGAGCAGGCCGGCGGCTCCGTCACCGTGACCGCCCCGGCGGCCCCTGCGGCAGAAGCATAATTGCTTGTGAGCGGGGCATGCCCCGCTTACTACTTCCACAGGTTTTCCAAGCGCCGCCGACCGGGAACCCGGTTGGGCGGCGCTGTCGTTAATAGAGAGGCGCAATGGCTTCAGCAGCGGAACAGATGGCGCAGAACCTCAGTTGGGGGGCCTTCGGCAAGGCCACCGAACTGCGCCAGCGGATCCTATTCACCATCGGTCTCCTGATCGTCTACCGGCTGGGAACCTACATTCCTGTCCCGGGCATCGACGGCGCGGAACTGCGGGCGTTCATGGAACAGGCGACCTCCGGGATCGGCGGCGTCCTGAACATGTTCACCGGCGGCGCGATCAGCCGGATGGGCATCTTCGCCCTCGGCATCATGCCCTATATCTCGGCCTCGATCATCGTCCAGCTCCTGGGCGCGATGTGGCAGCCGCTGATGAACCTCAAGAAAGAGGGCGAGGCGGGCCGCAAGAAGCTGAACCAGTACACCCGCTACGGCACGGTCGCGCTGGCTCTGGTGCAATCCTACGGCCTTGCGATGTCGATCGAATCCGGCGGCCTTGCCCATGATCCGGGCTGGTTCTTCCGCATCGGCTGCATGATCACGCTGGTCGGCGGCACCATGTTCCTGATGTGGCTGGGCGAGCAGATCACCGCCCGCGGCATCGGCAACGGCATCTCTCTGATCATTTTCGTCGGCATCATCGCCGAGATCCCCGCCGCCCTCGCGCAGTTCTTCACCCAGGGCCGTGCCGGCGTGGTCAGCCCGGCGACGATCTTCCTCGTCATCGCGATGATCATCGTGACGATCGCCTTCGTGGTCTTCATGGA
>NZ_QBKZ01000011.1 GCF_003056725.1 Mangrovicoccus ximenensis | reverse complement strand
ACGCTCGCTGCGCAAGGTGCACATCCAGTACCCGCGCCGCCAGGTCGGCATGAAGATGTATGACGGCGGCTCCAGCCACCTGCCGATCAAAGTGAACCCGGCGGGCGTCATCCCGGCGATCTTCGCCTCCTCGCTGCTCCTGCTGCCGACCACGCTCGCGACCTTCTCGGGTTCGCAGACCGGTCCGGTGATGTCGACGATCCTGGCCTATTTCGGCCCCGGCCAGCCGCTGTATTTACTGTTTTTTACAGCGATGATCGTTTTCTTCACTTACTTTTACACGCAGAACGTGGCATTCAAGACCGAAGACGTCGCGGACAACCTGAAGAATCAGGGTGGCTTCATCCCGGGGATTCGTCCCGGAAAGCGGACCGCGGAGTATCTTGACTACGTGGTCGTGCGACTTCTTGTCCTCGGTTCCGCGTATTTGGCGCTTGTTTGCCTTCTTCCCGAAGTCATGCGGTCGCAGTTGAGCATTCCCTTCTACTTTGGCGGCACTTCCGTCCTTATTGTCGTCTCCGTTACGATGGACACGATCCAGCAGGTCCAGTCGCACCTTCTGGCGCACCAGTACGAAGGCCTGATCGAGAAGTCACAGCTCCGGGGAAAGAGGCGGAGCAAGAAAGGGACGAGACGCAAATGAACATCATCCTTCTTGGACCGCCGGGCGCGGGCAAGGGCACCCAGGCCCAGCGGCTGATCGACAGCCAGGGCATGGTCCAGCTTTCCACCGGCGACATGCTGCGCGCCGCGGTGAAGGCAGGGACCGAGATCGGCCTCAAGGCCAAGGCGGTCATGGATGCCGGCGACCTGGTCTCGGACGAGATCGTCATCGGTGTCGTTTCCGAGCGTCTCGACCAGGATGACGTCCAGGCGTCGAACGGCGTGATCTTCGACGGCTTTCCGCGCACCTCGGCCCAGGCCGAAGCGCTGGACAAGCTGCTCGCCGACAAGGGCATGAGCCTCGACGCCGTGGTCGAGATGCAGGTCCCCGACGAGCTGCTGGTCGGCCGCATCGAGAAGCGCGCCGCGGAAACCGGCGGCGGCCGGGCCGACGACAATGCCGAGACCCTGAAGAAGCGCCTGGTGAACTACCACAAGGACACCGCGCCGCTGGTCGACTACTACCGCGGCACCGGCAAGCTGAAGACGGTGAACGGCGACCAGCCGATGGACGACGTCACGGCGGCGATCCTCGGCGCGCTGGCCGTTTCGGCCTGAACCGTCGCAAACCCGTTCGATCAAGGGCCCTGCGGGGCCCTTTTTCATGTCCCGAAGGCGGAAAGGACGGCCGAAAAGCCGGGTTTGCGTCGCAGGATTTTTTGTGAGACACTTCCAAGGTCGCCGGGCTTCCGGGGGGACTAATCCCACAACTGGGCGAGGTGTCGCGATCGACCCTTGACCTAGCCTGCGATTCTCCATAATTCACGCCATCTCAACTGAGAATCGGCTGCCGCATTGCGCTCCGGCGCAACGGATTCGCCGAAGATCGCCGCGCTGCCTGCCGCTTGGCGGGTTTGCGTTGTGAAAAAAGGTTCTGGAACTACGGAACCGCAACGAAAGGAAAAACCACGTGGCACGTATCGCCGGCGTCAACATCCCCACGGCCAAGCGCGTTCCGATCGCGCTGACCTACATCCACGGCATTGGCCCGCATGTCGCTCAGCAGATCTGCGAAGCCGTCAAGATCGATGCGACCCGTCGCGTCAACGAACTCTCCGACGAGGAAGTTCTGGCCATCCGCGAGCATATCGACGCGAACTTCACCGTCGAAGGCGACCTGCGCCGCGAAGTGCAGATGAACGTCAAGCGCCTGATGGATCTCGGCTGCTACCGCGGTCTGCGCCATCGCCGCAACCTCCCCGTGCGCGGCCAGCGCACCCACACCAACGCCCGCACCCGCAAGGGCCCGGCGAAGCCGATCGCAGGCAAGAAGAAGTAAGGGGAGACCGGAAACATGGCACGTGATACCCGCCGCACCGCCGGCAAGAAAAAAGAGCGCAAGAACATCGCCGCAGGCGTTGCTCATGTGAACTCGTCGTTCAACAACACCAAGATCCTGATCTCCGACGTGCAGGGCAACGCGATCTCCTGGTCGTCGGCCGGCACGATGGGCTTCAAGGGCTCGCGGAAGTCGACCCCCTACGCTGCCCAGATGGCTGCAGAGGACGCGGGCAAGAAAGCCCAGGAGCACGGCGTCAAGACCCTCGAGGTCGAGGTGCAGGGCCCCGGTTCGGGCCGTGAATCCGCACTGCGCGCCCTGGCGGCCGTCGGCTTCAACATCACGTCGATCCGCGACGTGACCCCGATCGCGCATAACGGCTGCCGTCCCCCGAAGCGCCGCCGCGTCTGATCCGCATCGACAAGCTTTGAACCGGCGGCATCCGGCCGCCGGTTCGATCCGTTCACAACCTCGGGTGTCGCGGGCCTTTGGACATGGGGCAGGCGGCGAGCATGGAGGCCACAGGCATGATCCAGAAGAACTGGCAAGAGCTCATCAAACCGATGCAGCTCGACGTTAAGCCGGGCAACGATCCCACCCGCCAGGCGACGCTTGTCGCCGAGCCTCTGGAGCGCGGCTTCGGCCTGACCATGGGCAACGCGCTGCGCCGCGTGCTCATGTCCTCGCTGCAGGGCGCGGCCATCACCACCGTCCAGATCGACAACGTGCTGCACGAGTTCTCCTCGGTGGCGGGCGTCCGCGAGGACGTGACCGACATCGTGCTGAACCTCAAGGGCGTCGCGATCAAGATGGATGTCGAAGGTCCGAAGCGGATCACCATCCAGGCGCGCGGCCCGGGTGCCGTGACGGCGGGCGAGATCTCCGAATCCGCAGGCATCGAGGTCCTGAACCGCGACCACATCATCTGCCATCTCGATGACGGCGCCGATCTCTACATGGAGATGACGGTCGATATCGGCAAAGGCTATGTCTCCGCGGACAAGAACCGTCCCGAGGACGCCCCGATCGGCCTGATCCCGATCGATGCGATCTTCTCGCCGGTCAAGAAGGTCTCCTACGACGTCCAGCCGACCCGCGAGGGCCAGGTTCTGGATTACGACAAGCTGACCATGAAGATCGAAACCGACGGCTCGGTCACGCCCGAGGACGCCGTGGCCTTCGCCGCGCGCATCCTGCAGGACCAGCTGCAGATCTTCGTCAACTTCGACGAGCCGGAAGCGGCCCGCGCCGAATCCGACGATGACGGTCTCGAGTTCAACCCGCTCCTCCTGAAGAAGGTGGACGAGCTGGAACTGTCGGTCCGCTCGGCGAACTGCCTGAAGAACGACAACATCGTCTATATCGGCGACCTGATCCAGAAGACCGAAGCCGAGATGCTCCGCACTCCGAACTTCGGCCGCAAGTCGCTGAACGAGATCAAGGAAGTGCTCTCGGGCATGGGGCTGCATCTCGGCATGGATGTCGAGGACTGGCCGCCGGACAACATCGAAGACCTGGCGAAGAAATTCGAAGACCAGTTCTGAGATTTCCGGCCTGTGCGCCCCGGGCTTGATCCGGGGACTTGCCGGAGATAACAGGAGGCCCCGGGTCAAGCCCGGGGCGCCGCACCGCAAGACTAGGGCAATTCCGCCCCACAAAGGAGGTCCCCGCACGCATGGGGGCCGGACAAAGCATCTGAAAGGATAGACACATGCGTCACGCCCGCGGATACCGCCGCCTGAACCGCACCCACGAGCACCGCAAGGCGCTCTTCGCGAACATGGCCGGCTCGCTGATCGAGCACGAGCAGATCAAGACGACCCTGCCGAAGGCGAAGGAACTGCGCCCGGTGATCGAGAAGCTGGTCACCCTCGCGAAGCGCGGCGACCTGCATGCCCGCCGCAACGCCGCATCGCGCCTGAAGCAGGACGCGCTGGTCGCCAAGCTCTTCGACGTGCTGGGCCCGCGCTACAAGGACCGCCAGGGCGGCTATGTCCGCATCCTGAAGGCCGGCTTCCGCTATGGCGACATGGCACCGATGGCGATCATCGAATTCGTCGACCGCGACGTCGATGCCAAGGGTGCCGCCGACCGTGCGCGCCTCGAAGCCGAGGACGCCGCGGAAGCGTAAGCTTTTCCGCAGCGATTTTCCGGAAGGGCGGGCCGTCTGGTCCGCCCTTTTGCGTTTGCGTTCCTCCCCTCTCCCCTCGGGGGAGAGGGGGCTTGCGCAAGCCGGCCGGAGCCGCAACATCCCTGACATGGCCGATCTCTTCGACTCCCTTCCCGATGCCGGTCCCTCCCGGTCCGCCATGCCCGATGGCCCGCGTCCGCTCGCCGACCGGCTGCGGCCGCGCCAGCTGTCCGAGGTGCTGGGCCAGGAAACCGCGCTCGGCCCCGACGCGCCGCTCGGCACCATGCTGGCCGCGGGACAGATCCCCTCGCTGATCCTCTGGGGCCCGCCGGGCGTCGGAAAGACCACCATCGCGCGGCTCCTGGCGCGCGAGGCCGGGCTCCACATGGTGGAGATCAGCGCGATCTTCGCCGGGGTCGCCGATCTGAAGAAGGTCTTCGAGGACGCCCGCCAGCGCCGCCGCGCCGGGCAGGGCACGCTGCTCTTCGTCGACGAGATCCACCGCTTCAACAAGGCCCAGCAGGACGGGTTCCTGCCGCATCTGGAAAGCGGGCTGATCACGCTGGTCGGCGCCACCACCGAAAATCCTTCCTTCGAACTCAATGCCGCGCTGCTCAGCCGTGCCCATGTGGTGGTTCTGCGCCGGCTCGGCGCGGAGGCGCTGGAGCAGATGCTGGCGCGGGCCGAGGCGGAACTCGGCACGGAATTGCCGCTGGCGCCGGAGGCGCGGGCGCATCTTCTGGCGATGGCCGACGGCGACGGGCGCAGCCTGCTGAACATGGCCGAGGTGATCGCCAGCTGGAAACTCGGCGCGCCGCTCGATCCGAAGCAGCTCGGCCAGCGGCTGCAGCAGCGGGCTGCCAATTACGACAAGTCGGGCGACGGCCATTACAACCTGATCTCGGCGCTGCACAAATCGGTGCGCGGTTCGGACCCGGATGCGGCGCTCTACTGGTTCGCGCGGATGCTCGAGGGCGGCGAGGATCCGCGCTTCCTTGCCCGCCGCCTGACCCGCATGTCGGTCGAGGATATCGGCCTCGCCGATCCTCAGGCCCAGGCGGTCTGCATCGACGCCTGGCAGAGCTATGAACGGCTCGGCAGCCCCGAGGGCGAGCTGGCGCTGGCCCAGGCGGTGATCTACCTCGCGCTCGCGCCGAAATCGAATGCCGCCTACGTTGCCTACAAGGCGGCCCGCGCGCTGGCGAAGAAGACCGGGTCGGTGCCGCCGCCGAAGCATGTCCTGAACGCGCCGACCGGGCTGATGAAGGACCAGGGCTATGGCGCGGGCTATGCCTATGACCATGATGCCGAAGACGGATTTTCCGGGCAGGACTACTTCCCGGAGGGCATGGCGCGGCCCGATCTCTACCAGCCGGTCGACCGCGGCTTCGAGCGCGATCTGGCCAAGCGGGCCGGCTATTTCGCGCGCTTGCGCGCAAGGCGGCAGGACGGTTGACTCCGCGCCCGAGGCGGGAAAAGAGGGGCGGATGATCGACAAGCTTGCCATGGTCGCCCTCGGGGGCGCGTTGGGCGCCTCGGGGCGCTATCTTTCGGGCGTCATGCTGATGCGCCTGATGGGGCCCGGATTCCCCTGGGGCACGCTCTTCGTCAATATCGTCGGCTCCTTCGCCATGGGCGTGCTCGTCACGGTGATGGCGCTGAAGGGCGGCACCAAGTTCGCGCCCTTGCTCACCGTCGGGATGCTCGGCGGCTTCACCACCTTTTCCAGCTTCTCGCTCGATGCCGTCACGCTCTGGGAGCGCGGCGAGCTTGCAGGGGCTGCGCTCTACGTGGCGGCGTCCGTCACGCTTTCGCTGGCCGCGCTTTTCGCCGGGCTGGCCCTGACCAGGATGATCCTCCAATGAGCGGCGTTCAGACCATAACCGTGAGTGCCGGCGATGCGGACCAGCGGCTCGACCGCTGGCTGCGCCGGATGTTCCCCCATCTCGGCCAGGGCCGCATCGAGAAGATGTGCCGCAAGGGCGAGCTGCGCGTCGATGGCGGAAGGGTGAAGCCCGCGACCCGTCTCGAGGCCGGGCAATCCGTGCGCATCCCGCCGATCCCCGAACCGGGCCCCGAGCAGGACAAGCCGCCGGTGCCGCGGATCGCCGAGGCCGATGCCGAGATGATGCGCCGCGCGGTGCTCTACCGCGATGACCACGTCATCGCGCTGAACAAGCCGCCGGGGCTGGCCTCGCAGGGCGGCTCGGGCCAGACGCGCCATGTCGACGGGCTGGCCGAAGCGCTGCGCTTCGGCCTCGACGAGAAGCCGCGGCTGGTCCACCGGCTCGACCGCGACACCTCGGGCGTCATGATCATGGCGCGCACCCGCAAGGTGGCCGATGCGCTGACCAAGGCGTTCCGCTCGCGCGAGACCCGCAAGATCTACTGGGCGGTCGTGGCGGGCGTGCCGCATCCGGCGATGGGCACGATCAAGTACGGGCTGGTGAAGGCCGGCGGCCACGGCAAGGGCGGCGAGGGCGAGAAGATGCACTGCATCCATCCCCGCGATGTCGAGAAGACCGAGGGCGCCAAGCACGCCACGACCGACTACGCGGTGCTCAGCCCGCTGGCCAAGCGCTGCGCCTGGGTGGCGATGGTGCCGATCACCGGCCGCACCCACCAGCTGCGCGCGCATATGGCCGAGCTCGGCCATCCGATCATCGGCGACGGCAAATATGGCGGCTCCGGCCAGGAGAACCTGGGCGACGGCTGGGGCGCGCAGCTCGGCGGCGAGATCAGCCGCAAGCTGCACCTGCATGCCCGCAGCCTGACCATCACCCATCCGGTCACCGGCAATCAGCTGACCATCACCGCGCCGCTGCCCGAGCATATGGAGCGCACCTGGAAGACGCTGGGCTGGGATGCGGCGGATGTTCCGGCCGACCCGTTCGAGGACCCCGAGTTTTGACCCGCCTCCGCCTCGCGCTTTTCGATGTCGACGGCACGCTGGTCGACAGCCAGGGCCATATCAAGCTGTCGATGGCCGCGGCTTTCGGCGCCGAGGGGCTGGAAACGCCCTCGGTGCCCGAGATCCTGTCGATCGTCGGCCTGTCGCTGCCGAATGCCATCGCCCAGCTCGTCCCCGATCTCGATCCGCAGCGGATCGACCGGATGGTGGAAACCTACAAGGACGCCTATGCCTCGCTGCGCGGCGCCGATGCGGCGGCGTCGTCGCCGCTCTACGAGGGCGCGCTGGCCTGTCTCGACGCGCTGGCTGCGGATGATCATGTGCTGATCGGCATCGCCACGGGAAAGTCGCGGCGCGGGCTGACGCATCTGCTGGACACCCACGCGATGGCGCATCGCTTCGTCACCACCCAGGTGGCGGACGACCACCCGTCGAAGCCGCATCCCTCGATGGTGCTGGCGGCGATGGCGGCCTGCGGCGTCGAGCCTGCCGATACCGTGATGATCGGCGACACCGCCTTCGACATGGAGATGGGCCGGGCCGCGGGGGCGCGGCGGCTGGGCGTGAGCTGGGGCTATCATCCGGTGGCGCGGCTGGAAGAGGCCGGGGCCGAGCGGCTGGCGACGGATTATGCACAGGTGCCGGGCCTGCTGAACGAACTCTGGGAGAACTGAGATGGCGGGCTGGGTGCCGAAACGCTTCTGGAAGGAAGCTGCGGTTGCGGAGGCCGGAGACGGCTGGACGGTTCAGCTGGACGGCCGCGCGGTGAAGACGCCGGCCAAGGCGGCGCTGGTGCTGCCGTCGCGGGCCTATGCCGAGGCCGTGGCCGCGGAATGGGACGCCCAGGAAGAGACCGTCAATCCGGCGATCATGCCGCTGACGAAGCTCGCGAATTCGGCGATCGACAATGTCGCGCCGAACCACGCGGCGGTGGCCGGCATGCTGGCGGAGTACGGCGGCACGGATCTGCTGTGCTACCGAGCGGAAGCACCTGCCGATCTGGTCGCGCGGCAGCGCGCGGCCTGGGACCCGCTGCTGATCTGGTCGGCCGGACGCTTCGGTGCGCCGCTCAACACCGGTTCGGGGATCATGCATGTCGCCCAGCCTGCCGAAAGCCTCGCCGCGCTCGCGGCCGAGGTGCGCGGGCTGACGGCCTTCGAACTGGCGGCCTTCCATGACCTGGTCGCGATGTCGGGCTCGCTGATCCTCGCGCTGGCCGTGGCGCATGGCGAGGCGGAGGCCGAGGCCGCCTGGGCCGGGCCGATGCCGGGCCGATGCCGGAAATGCCCGCCCACCGGCGGCTTCCGTCACGGGCGCGATGACGCATTTCGCTTCCGCCGCCGAGGCCGCCAAGCCCTGCCGCGATCGGCTCGGGTTGCTCCGCGAGGGACGGGACGGGGGCTCCGGCCATGCGGCCTAAGCGGCCAGTTCCGCGACTTTTCCCTTCAATGCCGCCACGCCGCCTGTCCCCTTTGCCGCGGCGAGACCAACCTCCGCCGGAGGCGCGCGGTGGGCATTGACCGGCATCCTGCGCTGCCGGACAGGCAGATCCCGCCCCCGGTGCTGCATGGGCAAGCCCTGCGCCCCGGCTGTCCTGATCCCGGCGAAGCGCATCCCGGGCCTCGCTGCTGCCTCCGCGACCGCTTCGGCGCCTGCAGCATCAGTTTCCGCGCTTGGCGCCAAGCTTCGCACAGTGCGGCGGCATCAGGCGAACGGCCTGTCCGAGCGCGCTCGGCTCCCGTGCCCGGCGATGCGCCGGGGCGCCTGCCTCCATCCCCGCGACGCAAGGGGAATGCCGCCGGAAACCGTCGGGGCAGCAGCGCGCCGGAGCGACCGGCGGAACACGGTCTGTCCCCCGTCACGGAAGCCGTGGCCCTGAAACACGCTCTTCGCGATATCGGGACCAACCACCGATGCGGGAACCGGGCCCCGCCACGGCAGCACTCCAGACTGCGACCAACAGGGAGGGAAATTCGGCAAGGGGCGGCAACCGGGGCGCGTTCGGGCTGGAGCGGGTCGGCTGCGTCCGGTAGGCTGGCCGCAGCTTGCCGGGGAGGGCGCGACATGAACGGGGCCGAGACGCTGGTGGAGACCTTCCTTTCGGGCGGGGTGGAGATCTGCTTCGCCAATCCCGGAACCTCCGAGATGCATTTCGTGGCCGCGCTCGACAGCCACCCCCGGATGCGCTGCATCCTCGGCCTCTTCGAGGGCGTCGTCACAGGCGCCGCGGACGGCTATTTCCGGATGGCGCGGAGTCCGGCGGCGACGCTCCTGCATCTGGCTCCGGGCTTCGGCAACGGCTATGCCAGCATCCACAACGCCCGCAAGGCGCATAGCGGCATGATCAACGTGGTCGGCGACCATGCGGATTACCACCTGAAATACGACGCGCCGCTGAAGGGCGACATCGAGGGGGTCACCCGCGGCGTTTCGGACTGGCTGAGGGTGTCGCCGGACGCACTCGCGGTTGCCGGGGACGGGGCAGGGGCGATCCGTGCGGCGCGGGCGCGCAACGGCCAGATCGCGACTCTGGTGCTGCCTGCGAACACCGCCTGGGAAGAGGCCGCAGGCCCCGCGGCGATGCTGCCGCCGGTGCTGCGCAGCCGCACCGCCGCAAATGCCCGCCGCCTGGGGCAGGCGGGCATGCGCTTCGCGGTCATCTGAGCCCGCGGGCGGTCCGGATCAGAGACCGAGCCCCGCCTTGACGCAGGCGCGGCCCGCGGCATTGCCCGGCGCATCGAAGGCCGACCACATGTTGCGCCCCGACCAGACCGTCAACTTGGTGCCATCCTGGGTCACCGCATCGCCGCGCAGCGTGCCGGGGGTCGCGGTCCTGAACTGGAAATCCGCCGTCTGGCCGTTCGAGCAGCTCAGCCGCACCCGCGCCACCGACCGGCTCATCGTCGGCAGGAAGTCGCCGCT
>NZ_QBKZ01000010.1 GCF_003056725.1 Mangrovicoccus ximenensis | reverse complement strand
GCAGGTGATGCCGCCGGGGCCTTCGGCATAGAGCCGTCCGCCTTCGGACTGGTAGCTGCGGCCGACCAGGGCCGGGCCGCTGTCGCCGAAGCAGGCCACGACCGGCGCGCAGTCGCGGGCGCGGGAGGGATCGGCATTGCACAGCGCCGCGGCGCGGCGCTGGACCTCGGCGGTGACCGGGTCATCGTTCTGTGCGGCGCCGGAGGCAGCGGAGGACGAGGAGGAGGTGCCGGTGGTGGCCTGCGGATCGCAGGCGGCCAGCAGCCCGGCAGCAGCCAGCGCGAGAACGGAAAAAAGGGCAGGGCGAAGGGACATGGACGAATGCTCCGGTCTGTCGGTACGCGGGCGAGCCTAGCCGGGGCCGGGCATCCCGGCAACGGGCCAAGGCGGCGCATCTGCCTGATTTCCGGGCAAGTCCCGGGGGCTGCACCCTGCCGCAACGCTGCCCCCTTGCAGACCCCCTCGGCTTTCGTGTCAGGTGGGCGCGACCAAGACCCGAGACGAGGAAGCCCTCCATGCCCGCAAAGATCACCCGTGCCGCCTATGCCGACATGTACGGCCCCACCACCGGCGACCGGGTGCGGCTGGCGGATACCGACCTGATCATCGAGGTGGAGAAAGACCTGACCACCTATGGCGAGGAGGTCAAGTTCGGCGGCGGCAAGGTGATCCGGGACGGCATGGGCCAGAGCCAGGTGACCCGCGCGGGCGGCGCCGTCGACACGGTGATCACCAACGCGCTGATCCTCGACCATAGCGGCATCTACAAGGCGGATATCGGCCTGCGCGACGGCCGCATCGCCGCGATCGGCAAGGCCGGCAACCCCGACACCCAGCCGGGTGTCGACATCGTCGTCGGCCCCTCCACCGAAGTGATCGCGGGCGAGGGCAAGATCGTCACCGCCGGCGGCTTCGACAGCCATATCCACTTCATCTGCCCGCAGCAGATCGACGACGCGCTGCATTCCGGCCTGACCACCATGCTCGGCGGCGGCACCGGCCCGGCGCATGGCACGCTGGCCACCACCTGCACGCCGGGCTCCTGGCACATCTCGCGGATGCTGCAGGCCTTCGACGCCTTCCCGATGAACCTCGCGCTCTCGGCCAAGGGCAATGCCTCGCAGCCCGGGCCGCTGATCGAGATGATCAAGGCTGGCGCCTGCGCGATGAAGCTGCACGAGGACTGGGGGACGACGCCCGGCGCGATCGACAACTGCCTGTCCGTGGCCGACGACATGGACGTGCAGGTGATGATCCACACCGACACGCTCAATGAATCCGGCTTTGTCGAAAACACCGTCGCCGCCATCAAGGGCCGCACCATCCACGCCTTCCACACCGAGGGCGCGGGCGGCGGCCATGCGCCCGACATCCTGAAGGTCGTGGGCGAGGCCAATGTCATTCCGTCCTCGACCAACCCGACGCGGCCCTACACCGTGAACACGCTCGAGGAACATCTCGACATGCTCATGGTCTGCCACCATCTCGACAAGGCGATCCCCGAGGACGTGGCCTTCGCCGAAAGCCGCATCCGCAAGGAAACCATCGCGGCCGAGGACATCCTGCATGATCTCGGCGCCATGTCGATCATCGCCTCCGACAGCCAGGCCATGGGCCGGGTCGGCGAGGTGATCATCCGCACCTGGCAGACCGCCCACAAGATGAAGGTCCAGCGGGGGCGGTTGCAGGATGAAACCGGCGACAATGACAACGTCCGGGTCAAGCGCTTCGTCTCGAAATACACGATCAACCCGGCGATCGCCCACGGCATCAGCCACGAGATCGGCTCGATCGAGGTCGGCAAGCGCGCCGATCTGGTGGTCTGGTCGCCCGCCTTCTTCGGCGTGAAGCCGGAAATGGTCCTGCTCGGCGGCACGATCGCGGTGGCGCAGATGGGCGATCCGAACGCCTCGATCCCGACGCCGCAGCCGGTTTACACCCGCCCGATGTTCGGCGCCTTCGGCGGCTCTGTCGCGCGCTCGGCGGTCACCTTCGTCAGCCAGGCCGCCCAGGCCGACGGCATCGGCAAGGCGCTCGGCCTCGCCAAGGACACGGTGGCCGTGAAAGGCACCCGCGGCATCGGCAAGGCCGACATGGTGATGAACGCCGCCACGCCGAAGATCGACGTCCATCCCGAGACCTACGAGGTCCGCGCCGATGGCGAGCTGCTGATCTGCGAACCGGCCAAGGTCCTGCCGATGGCACAGCGCTACTTCATGTTCTGAGACCGGCGCCGCCGGTCCGGTTTCCGGGCGCAGCGGTTCCGCCGCTGCGCCTTTTTCATGCCCGCCGCCCAGCTTTCGGGCAAAATCCGGCAGCAATGCTGCGTCGCAGCATCTTTCGGGCCCGAATGTCCCGCAGGTCCGCGACGGCGGAGCAGGGCGCGCTACCTTGGTCCTACGGGAGGAAACCACGCAGCGAGGTTTCCGTATGCAGCAGATACGCAAAGCGCTGCCGAACTGGGCAAGTGCGCCAATTTCGCAGGCATCGCCGCCGGGTGCGGCATTTTTTCGGACAGGGTCTGCTCTGCCGAAGCTGGCTAAAGTTTTGCCTAATCTTTTCGGGATAGTCCGGGACCGAACTGCGCCCGAGCTGCGCGGCGGCGGGCCCGGGATTGCCGCCGCCCGGCTGCCCGCGACAGGAGTGCTTTGCCAATGACAGCAGACGTGTTCGTGCTGTACCCGCCGGATCTGGACAAGGATTTCGACACCGCGCTCGCCAATCTGGGCTTCGGCCTCAACCCGGCCGGCCTGCACCGCCGCTACCGCCGCGAGGCACTGCGCCTCAACACGCTCAGCGATTTCGACCTCGGGATGCTGGGCATCGAACGGGCGGAAATCCCGGCCTATGTGATGCGCGACACGTTCTCCGCCTTCGCCGCCCGGTTCGCCTTCTGTTCGGCCAACAGTTGATCTTGCGCTCCCCCGGCAGGCGGCGCAATCTCCGGCCATGAGCGAGACCACCGACACCCTTCCCCTGGCGCAGGCCGTGACCCGCGCCGAAGCCGGGGACGACACGATTTCCCAGACCTATAACGACCGGCTGCTGCGGCGGCGGCGGCTGACTTCGGATGGCGGGCGCGCCTTCCTTGCCGACCTGCCCGAAACGCGGGGCCTGGACGAAGGCGACGCCTTCCTGCTGTCCTCCGGAACCCGCGTGGCGGTGCTCGCGGCGCCGGAATCCCTGGTCGAGATCACCGGCGACCTGCCGCGCCTGGCCTGGCATATCGGCAACCGACATACGCCCTGCGAGATCGGTCCGGACGCCCTGCGCATCCTCGACGATCATGTGCTGGTGGCGATGCTGCGCCAGCTCGGCGCGACCGTGACGCCGGTCACTGCCCCGTTCCGTCCCGAGGGCGGGGCCTATGGCCATGGCCGCACGATGGGGCACGACCATGGCCACCATCACCACTGAAGCGGCAGCTGCGCAGGACCTGCTGACGCTGGTGCAATGGCTGTCCCCGGCCTTTCCGCTGGGCAGTTTCGCCTTCTCGCACGGGCTGGAACACGCGGTTTCGACCGGCACGATCCGCGACGGCGCCGGGCTGGAAGACTGGCTCTCCGGCCTGCTTGCACATGGAAGCGGCCGCTGCGACGCCGTGCTGCTTTCGATGGTGCTCGGCGGCGCGGACCCTGCGGAGACCGATGCGCTGGCCGCCGCGCTGGCCGCCGCGCCGGAACGGCACCAAGAGTCGCTGACCCAGGGGAGGTCCTTCATTGCAACCACCAACGCGCTGCTCGGCACCAGCTGGCCGGAGATGGTCCTGCCGGTGGCGGTCGGACTGCAGGCGCGGCGGCTTTCGCTTGCCCCGGAAACCGTGATCGGCCTTTACCTGCAGAGCTTTGCCGCGAACCTCGTGCTCGGGGCGGTCCGGCTGGTCCCGCTTGGCCAGACCGAGGGACAGCGGGTCATCGCCGCGCTCGGCCCGCTGATCGGCCGGTTATCGCAAGAGCTCGCCGGGTCCGGGCAGGAGGCCCTCTGGTCCGCGGCGCCGGGCGCGGATCTCGCCGCGATGGCGCATGAACATCAGGAGGTCAGGCTGTTCCGCAGCTGACCAAGGAGACGGAAATGGCAACGACGAACGGCCCGCTGCGCGTGGGCATCGGCGGTCCGGTGGGCGCCGGCAAGACCACCCTGACCGAGCAGCTCGCCCGCGCGCTGGCGCCGCGGCTGTCGATGGCGGTGATTACCAACGACATCTATACCCGGGAGGATGCCGAAGCGCTGTTGCGGGCGCAGGTCCTGCCCGGCGACCGGATCCGCGGCGTCGAAACCGGTGGCTGCCCGCATACCGCAATCCGCGAGGATGCCTCGATCAACCTCGCTGCCGTGGCCGATCTGCGCGGACAGTTCCCGGATCTCGACCTCATCCTCATCGAGTCGGGCGGCGACAACTTGGCCGCGACGTTCTCGCCGGAGCTGGCCGACCTGACGCTCTATGTGATCGACACCGCGGCCGGGCAGGACATCCCCCGCAAGAAGGGGCCCGGCGTCACGCGTTCGGATCTGTTGATCATCAACAAGACCGATCTGGCGCCGCATGTCGGGGTGTCGACCGACCTTCTGGAGGAAGACGCGGCACGCGGTCGCGCCGGGCGGCCCTTCGTGATGGCTCAGCTGCGCCACGGCAAGGGCGTCGCGCAGATCGTCGATTTCCTCGTCCGCGAGGGCGGTCTCGTTCTGCAACCGGAGCCTGCTCAGGTCTCGTGATCCAGCACCATGGCCCAGGCCGCGCGTTCCGACTGGGTCAGGCGCAACCCCGAAATCTCGGCGATCAGCACGGCATTGGCCGGGTCCCGGCGCAGCCCGGCCGCGCGCTGCCGGTGCCAGTGCAGCGCGGCCAGATGCGCCGCCGCGATGTCGGGGTCGGCCATCAGCTTGGCGATCCCGGCTTCGGTCCGGGGCAGGTGGCGGAGGATCGAGCGCTCCTCGCGGTCCTGCCAGTCCATCCGGATCCAGTAATTCCGCCCGATCTCCCGGTCGACATGCAGTGCCCGGCCGCGCTGCCGCTTCACCAGGAAGCCGTCCTGCGAGCGCAGCGGGTAGTGGTTCAGCTGCACCAGGTCATAGCCGATGGTTGCAATCGAGGACCGCCAGCCGCGCCGGGCGATCTCCGCGCC
>NZ_QBKZ01000001.1:85000-1157771 GCF_003056725.1 Mangrovicoccus ximenensis | reverse complement strand
GACTTCGTAGCCGTCCGGCGTCGGGATGAAATATTCCTGCAGGTAGTTCGGAGGGATCTCGTCCATCGCCGATTGCGGATAGACGCCGCGCCGCGCCTGGGCCAGTGCCTCCTCGTCGATGTCGGTGCCGAAGATCACCACCTGCGGATGGGCGTTGATGCGCGACAGCTCCTCGCTGAGCAGCATGGCCATCGTGTAGGCCTCCTGCCCCGAGGAACAGCCCGGCACCCAGATCCGCACCTCTTCGTCGCGGCCGCGGCCCTTGAGGATCTCGGGCAGCACCGCGGTGCGCAGCCGGTCCCAGGCCTCGGGATCGCGGAAGAACCCGGTGACGTTGATCAGCACGTCATGGATCAGCTTGCGGGCCTCTTCGCGGTCCTGCATCAGCTTCTTGACGTATTCCGCGGGCGAGGTGACGCCCAGAACCGACATCCGCAGGGACAGCCGCCGCATCAGCGTCGAGTGCTTGTAATGGGTGAAGTCATGCCCGGTATGGTAGCGGACATGCTTGAACACCTTGTCGATGAAGTCGCGGTCGCTCTCGATCGCCGGCTCCAGCCCGGATTTGCGGTCGAAGAAATCGGCGAGCGCGTCGACCATTTCCTCGGTGCGCAGGAGCATGAAGCCCTTGATCGCGGTGCAGGCGACCTTCGGCGTCTCGACATAGGCGATGCCGCGCTCCGGATCGGGATTGACGAGGTAGTCGAGCTGCCGGCCGATCACCCCGAGCCTCGAGGACAGGCCGGGAAGCGCAGGCGGTTCGGCGGGGCGGCGGGCAGCTTGGGTCACGCGGTCGGGGTCTCCGTCTGGCGGGGCGTCTCCCCCTGTTCTGGCGGGTGCCGCCGCGCGGCACAAGGGCCGGTGCCCCCGCGGCGGCTGAAAAGACACTTTGGGGAACTTTTAAAGAAACTAAACTGAGTTTTTGTTTCCAAAGCGGCTGGGCTATCCAAGCGGCCGACAGGAGCCGAACCCGAAGGACCCCCATGAACCAGGCAGCTTCCCCAACCGTCACCGTGCATCAGGCCCTGGCCCGCGGGCTGGCCCAGCTGGGCGCGGGCCATGTCTTCGGATTGGTGGGCGATGCCAACCTGTTCCTGGTCAATGCCTATGTCGATGAGGGGCTCGGCCGCTACACCGCCTGCCTGCACGAGGCGTCGGCGGTTCTGGCGGCGCTCGGCCATGCCCAGGTCACTGGCCGCACCGGGGTCGCCACCGTCACCCATGGTCCGGCGCTGACCAACACGGTCACCGCGCTGGCCGAGGGCGTCAAGGCGGGGATCCCGCTGGTCGTGCTGGCCGGCGATACCGCGCCGGGCGACACGCAGCACCTGCAGAAGATCGACCAGCGCGAGGTCGTCGCCGCGAGCGGCGCGGGCTTCGTCGAGATGCGCAGCCCGGAGCCAGCGCCCGGCCCTCCGGCAGCGGCAGGAGGGCGCCATTGCCGAGGTCGAGCGCGCCGCCGCGCACCGTGGCGGAGAGGAAGTTCATCTGCGGCGAGCCGAGGAAGCCGGCCACGAAGCGCGTCGCGGGCCGGTCGTAAAGCTCCTGCGGGCTGCCCTGCTGCTCGATCCTGCCATCCTTCAGCACGACGACCCGGTCCGCGAGCGTCATCGCCTCGACCTGGTCATGGGTGACATAGATGGTGGTCGCACGGAGCCGGTCATGGATGCGGCGGATCTCGGCGCGCATCTGGCCGCGCAGCTGCGCGTCCAGATTCGACAGCGGCTCGTCGAACAGGAACACCTCCGGTTCGCGCACGATGGCGCGGCCCATGGCGACGCGCTGGCGCTGGCCGCCCGACAGGGCCTTCGGGTGCCGGTCGAGGAATCCCGCGAGGCCCAGCGTTTCCGCGGCGGCCTCGACCCGGCGCCGGATCTCGGCGCGCGGCATCTTCGCCAGCCGGAGCCCGAAGCTCATGTTCTGCGCCACCGTCATATGGGGATAGAGCGCGTAGTTCTGGAACACCATGGCAATGCCCCGCTCTCGCGGCTCCAGCCCGTCGACCCGCCGGTTGCCGATGCGGATCTCGCCCGCCGTCGGTTCCTCCAGACCCGCGATCATCCGCAGGGTCGTCGACTTGCCGCAGCCCGAGGGCCCGACCAGAACGAGGAACTCGCCGTCCTGCACGTCGAGATCGAGACCGGAGATCGTGTTGGCGCCGGACCCTTCATAGGTCTTGCCGATGCCTGCGAGGCTCACCTGGGCCATGGGGCTCCTTTCCTTCCGCCGTGTCCCGGGGCGCGGATGCAGGGGCGGCATGCGCGCCCCGGGAACGACTCGAAAGCACACGGAAAATGCGCATCCGTAAACATTCGTTCTGCATGCACAGCGATATTTTATGTACGTCATTTGTCGTTTGGTTAGTTTTCCGGCAAGATACCTGCACACTCAATGTGTGTATGCCGGATTTCGCGGCACAAGCCCGACTCCCCTTCCCAGCGGAACGGTTTTCGCTGCATTTGCGGCAGTCCGGTGAAATCATCGGTTTACAGGATGCCGCTTCTCTGTATGCAGAAAGCAACTTTGTGCATCCAACGGAGACAGCGATGAAACTGGACCTGACCGGCAAGACCGCCCTGATCACGGGAGCCTCCAAGGGCATCGGGTATAGCTGCGCCAAGACGCTGGCGGCGGAAGGCTGCAACCTGCACCTGGCGGCGCGCAATGCCGACGCCCTTTCCGCGCTGAAGGCCGAGCTCGACGCCGAATACGATGTCGAGGTGACGATCCACCCCGCCGATCTCGGCTCTGCCGAGGCGATGACCGCGCTCGACGCCGCGGCCGGCGACTACGACATCCTGATCAACAATGCGGGCGACATTCCCGCGGGCCCGCTGGACGAGGTCACCGACGAGGCAATCCGCAAGGGGTTCGAGCTGAAGGTCTTCGGCTACATCACCCTGTCACGCCTGTTCTTCGCCAAGCGCAAGGGCAAGCCGGACAGCGTGATCATCAACGTGATCGGCAATTCCGGCGAGAACTGGGACGCCTCCTATTTCGCGGGCTCGACCGGCAATGCATCGCTGATGTCCTTCACCAAGGCGATCGGCGGCCGGTCGCTCGATGACGGCATCCGCGTCGTCGGCGTCAATCCGGGCCCGGTCGATACCGACCGGATGCTGAAGATCATGAAGCGCAAGGCCATCGACATGCTGGGCGACGAGAGCCGCTGGGAAGAGCTCTACGCGAAATACCCGGGCAAGCGCCCCGCCACCGCCGAGGAAGTCGCCGATCTCTGCACCTTCCTGGCCTCGCCGAAAGCAGGCTACATCACCGGCACCGTGGTCACCATCGACGGCGGCATCGCGGCACGGGGCTCGGTGATCTGATGGCCGACCTGTCCGTCCGCAACCGGTATTTCGACGACCTGTTCTCCACGCCGGACCTGGCGTGGATGGGGCAGAACACCAACCACATTCCGGCCCATCCGGCGGTGACCGCGGCGATGACCGCCTCGATCGAAGCTGGCGAGTTCAATGCCTATGCCCCGCCCCTGGGCTTCGAAGAGCTGCGCGACGCCATCGTCGCCGATGTCGGCGTGCCCGGGCTCGAGGCGCTGGTGACCGAGGGCGGCGTCAACGCGCTTCGCTGATCTGCCGGGCGCGGGCAAAGCCCGGCACCACGCTGGTCACCACCGATCCGACCTGGAAATGGCCCTGCCAGTTCGCCGAGCAGCAGGGCGCCGAGATCGTGCAGACGCCGATCTACGGCCCCGAGACCGGCTACAAGCTGACCCCGGAGCTCTTGCGCGCCCATATCGACGAGCGCTGCGCGATCCTCTACCTGGTCGACCCCAACAACCCGCTGGGCGTCACCTACACCGCCGCGGAAATCGCCGAATTCGCCGCCATCGCCAAGGAGAACGGCGCGCTTCTGGTGCATGACTGCACCTATCGCGATTTCGCAGACGGGCATACGCCGGCGGTCTCCGTGGATGCAGACAATGCCGTCTGCACGCTCTCCTTCTCCAAGTGGCTGGGGCTTGCCGGCATGCGCATCGGCGCGCTCGTCGGCAACCCGGCGCTGATCGCCGAACTGGCCGCGGTCTCGACCTCGGTTCTGGGCGGCAATGTCGTGGCACAGCGCGGCGCCGTCGCCGGGCTGAAGGTCAAGGCCGAGTGGATGCAGACCGTCCGCCGCATCGACCTGGCCAACAAGCAGAAGATCAAGGCCGCCGCCGAAGCCGTCGGCATGTCGGTGCCGGTCTGGCCGTCGCACGGCAACTTCATCATCGTCGAGACCGCGGGCGTGCGCCCCGAGGCGATCGTCGAGGCCGCACGGCTCGACGGGGTGATGATCCGCCAGGGCGCCTATCACACCGCGGCCTTCGGCGACCGCTTCATCAAAGTGTCGACCACGGTCCCGGAAGCCTGGGCCGACAAGCTCGCCGCCAATTTCGCAGCCTATGTCGAGACGGCCAGGGGCCTGACCGACGTGCCTGCTTTGTTCTGAGGAGAGGCCGGATGTACGCAACCGCGAAGGACGGCACCAGGATCTACTACGAGACGGCGGGCGAAACCGGCACGCCGATCCTGTTCATCCACGAGTTCGGCGGCAATTACGACGCGTGGGAGCCGCAGATGAGCCATTTCGCGCGACGCCACCGCTGCATTACCTATGCGGCGCGCGGCTACGCGCCCTCGGACATCCCGGCGGATCTGGAGAAGTATTCCCAGGCCATCGCCGTCGATGACGCCATCGCCGTGCTCGATGCGCTCGGCATCGAAAAGGCGCATGTCGTCGGGCTGAGCATGGGCGGCTTTGCAACCGTGCATTTCGGGCTCACCTACCCGGACCGTGCGCTGTCGCTGACCGTCGCGGGCGCAGGCTATGGCTGCGAGAAGGAGACCGAGGACTATTTCCGCGGCGTCTCGCTGACCGTCGCCGACAAGTTCGGGGCGGACCCGGCGGGCTTCGCCGAGATCTACGGCCGCGGCGCCAGCAGGGTGCAGTTCGAGAACAAGGACCCGCGCGGGCATCTGGACTTCGTCGAGCGCCTCGCGCGCCACGACAAGGTCGGCGCAGCCAACACGATGCGCGGCGTGCAGGCACGGCGGCCGTCCTTCTGGGACCTGGAAGACAAGCTCAGGGCCTGCACCCTGCCAACCTTGGTCATGGTCGGCGACGAGGACGACCACTGCCTGCAGCCGGGCATCTACCTCAAGAAGACGATGCCCGCCTCGGGCCTGCTGATCCTGCCGAAAACCGGCCACACGCTGAACCTCGAGGAGCCGGTCCTGTTCAACCTGCACCTGGCCGAGTTCATCGCGCAGGCCGAGGCCGGGGCCGGGGGGCTGCGCGATCCCCGCGCCAACCCCGCCCAGGTCATGCGGGCGGACTGAACCATGGAGCACCGCCCCCGGATCGACGGAGACCGCCTCTGGTCGCGGCTGATGGAAATGGCCGCGATCGGCGCCCTGCCCTGCGGCAAGGGCGTCAACCGCCAGGCGCTTTCCGCCGAGGACCGCGCCGCGATGCGCCTGCTGATCGGCTGGGGGCGGGCCATCGGGCTCACACCCGGTTTCGACACCGCCGGGAACCTGTTCCTGGAAATGGCGGGAAAAGCGGAGGGCGCGCCGGTGCTGATCGGCTCGCATCTCGACAGCCAGCCGACCGGCGGGCGCTTCGACGGCGTTTTCGGCGTGCTGGCGGCCTTCGAAGCGCTGGAAACCCTGCAGGACGCGGGCATCGTGCCGCCGCGCCCGGTCACGCTGGTCGCCTGGATGAACGAGGAGGGCAGCCGCTTCGCACCGGGCATGATGGGTTCCGAAGTCTTCGCCGGCACCCGCAGCCTCGGCGACATCCGCGCCGCCGCCGATGCCGGGGGCGTCACCGTCGGCGCCGAGCTCGACCGGCTGGCGGAGAGCTTCCCCGACGTGCCGGTCCGCGAACCGGGCTTTCCGCTCCATGCCTATGTCGAGCCGCATATCGAGCAGGCCGACCTGCTGGAGACCGGCGGCAAGGCGATCGGCGCGGTGACCGGCATCCAGGGCAAGAAGACCTTCCAAGTCACGATCACCGGGCGCGAGGCCCATGCCGGGACCGAACCGATGGAGCGGCGGCAGGACGCGGTGCAGGCCTTCGTCCGCATCGCGGCCGCCATGCAGGCCGCCGCGCTGGCGGCCGGACCCGATATCCGCTTCACCATCGGCCGGGTCGAGGTGCTCCCGAACGCGCCGTCGGTCGTGCCCGCCGAGGTGCGCTTCCGCATCGACCTGCGCCATCCCGAAAATGCAGTGCTCGACGCCACAGCCTTGGCGCTGGAGCCGTCCGACGGGCGGCGCGGCGGTCCTTCCAGCGCTGCGGCAGCGCCGCGATGCCGCCCGGCTCCCAGAGCATCATGCCGATCGCCGCGGCGCCCAGAACGATCATGTAGACCGGCCCCAGATCGGACAGGTTCTCGCGCAGCAGCACGAAGAGCACGGCGCCGATCACCGGACCGATGATCCGCCCCATGCCGCCGATCACCACGATGAAGATGATGAACACCGTCCAGTCGGTCAGGCTGAACGAGCCCGACGGGTTGATCCTGAGCTTCTGCAGCGTGTTCAGCGCGCCCAGCAGCGACAGCATCGCGCCCGAGGCGACGAAGAGCATCGCCTTCACCGCCACCGGGTTCACGCCGAGCGCCATGGCGGCATTCTCGTTGTCGCGCATCGCCCGGAGCGCATAGCCCCGCCGGGAATGCATCACCAGGATGATGAACAGGACGACGAGGCTGAGGATCGCGAAGGAGAGCCAGTAGATGTTCTCGATCCGCTCGGGGGTGCGGGCGCCGAAGGCGCGCACGATCTCGGGCCGCAGGCTGATGCCCGAACCGCCGCCGAAGCCCGGCAGCTTGCCCGCCGCCAGCATCATCACCTCGGCCAGCACCCAGCTGCCGATCGCGAAATACGCGACGCGCATCCGGCTGAGGATGGCGAAGACCGGCAGCGACAGCAGCGCGCCGAAGGGCACGGTCAGCGCCATCGCCGCGAAGGGATGCAGGCCGAGATGCGCGGTGAAGCCGTAGAAGGCATAGGCGCCCGCCCCGATGAAGGCATGCTGGCCGATCGAGACCACCCCGCCGAAGCCCGCCAGAAGGTTCCAGAGCTGGGCGACGGCGATGATGATGAAGAGGTCGGTCAGGTAGCGCATGGTGCCGTTGCCGACGAAGAACGGCAGCGGCGCCATCACGGCGACGGCCAGCGCGAGGCAGGCCAGCGGCAGGGCGGGGGACGGCATCTTCATGGCCTCAGCCTCCATGCTTGGGGAACAGCCCGCGCGGACGCAGGACGAGGAGGACGAGGAACACCAGATGCCCCGCCAGCACCTGCCAGGAGGCGTCGATCTGCGCCCCGGCCATCTGCGCGACGCCGAGGATGATGCCGCCCGCCAGCGTGCCCCACATCGAGCCGAGCCCGCCGATCACGATCGCCTCGAAGGCGGTCAGCAGCCGGGTCGGGCCGCTGGCCGGATCGAAATTGCCGCGCACCGCCATCAGCAGCGCCGCGATCGCGACGGTGACCATGACGATGGCAAAGGCCTTGCGGAACACCGCGCGGGTGTCGAGCCCCAGCATCGCGGCGTTCTCCTCGCTGTCGGAGACCGCGCGCAGCGCCCGGCCGAAGGCGGTGCGGTAGATCATCAGCTGCAGCCCGCCGATCAGCGCCACCGCCAGCGCGAAGACGACGAGCGAGAACACCCCGACATGCAGCTCCGGCAGGATCTCGACGCTGGCCTGTTCCAGCGCGCCGAGGCTCAGCTTCTGCGGATCGGCGCCGAAGCCCATCAGCATCAGGTTCTGCAGGATGATCGAGACGCCGAAGGCGACGAGCAGCGGGATCAGCGGATCGCGGCGCGGCACGAATTCGAAGAGCCCGCGCTGCAGCAGCCAGCCCGCGCCCGCCGCCAGCAGCAGGATCGCCGGCGCCGCCGCCGGGAGCGGAATGCCGAGGAACTCGGTCACCATCAGCCCGGCATAGGCGAAGGCGACGATCAGGTCGCCATGCGCGATATTGACGATCCGCATGACGCCGAAGAGCAGGCTGAGCCCCAGCGCGTAGAGCGCGAAGAGGCCGCCGAGCAGGACGCCCTGGACAAGGGTATTGAGCAATTCCACGGCTATCTCCCGAAATAGGCTTCTGCGACGCGCTCTTCCTCGGCCTCGGCGGAGAGGCCCGAGAGCGACACGCGGCCCTCGAGAACGCAGTAGTATCGGGCGGAAATCTGCAGCGCCTTGCGCATCGCCTGTTCGACCACGAGGATGGCCAGCCCGCCGGCGGCGAGCCGCCCGAGCTGTTCGTAGAGCCGCCCGATGATCGTCGGCGCCAGCCCGAGGCTTATTTCGTCGCAGAGCAGGACCCGCGGATTGGTCATCAGCGCGCGGCCGATGGCGATCATTTGCTGCTGCCCGCCCGACAGCATGGTGCCCGACAGGTGCCGCTTCGCCACGAGATCGGGGAACAGGTCGTAGATCCGGTCGAGCGTCCAGGGATCGTCCGAATGCGGCCGCCCGAGCTGCGCGCCCAGCAGGATGTTCTCCTCGACGCTGAGCGAGGGAAAGATGCGCCGCCCCTCGGGCACGAGGCCGATGCCCGCGCGGGTGATCTCCGGCGGGGCGAGGCCCAGGAGCTCCTGCCCGTCGAGCCGGACGCTGCCGCGACCCTGCCCCTCGGTGCCGCAGATGCCGCGGATCAGCGAGCTTTTCCCGGCGCCGTTGGCTCCGATCACCGCGATGATCTCGCCCGCGCCGATTTCCAGGTCGAGCCCGTGCAGCGCCGCGAACTGGCCATAGCTCAGATGCAGGTTGCTGACCGTCAGAAGGGCGCTCATGCCTCTGCCTCCGCTCCGAAATAGAGGGCGCGGACCTCGGGATCGGCCAGCACCGCGTCGATCTTGCCGCGGGTGATGATGCGCTTGTCGGCGAGCACCGCGATTTCGTCGACGAACTGGGTCAGCGCATGGACGACATGCTCGATCCAGATCACCGCCGTCCCGCGCCCGGTGACCGCCGCGAGAATCTCCAGCAGCGTGCCGCATTCCGCCTCGGTCAGCCCGCCCGCGATTTCGTCGAGCAGCAGCAGCTTCGGCCGCATCGCCGCCGCCTTGGCCAGCTCCAGCCGCTTCAGGTCGAGAAGCGCCAGCGACCCGGCGAGCTTCTGCGCATGCGCGCCGAGCCCGGTCAGCTCGAGGATCTCCTGCGCGCGTGCACGCGCCTCGTGCAGCCCCAGCCCCGCGCCGCTGGTGCAGGCGACGACGATGTTGTCGGCGACCGTCATGTGGGTGAAGGGCTGCGGGATCTGGAAGGTGCGGCCGATCCCGGCGCGGCAGGCGGTCCAGGGCCGCATCTGGCCGAGATCGCGCCCCTGATAGATCATCTGCCCGCCCGACGGCCGGTGCAGCCCCGAGATCAGGTTGAACATCGTGCTCTTGCCCGCGCCGTTCGGCCCCAGCACGCCCAGCCGCGCCCCCGGCGCGAGCACGAAGCTGACATCGCGGAAGACCTCGATGCCGCCGAACGACTTCGAGACCTCCCGAAGTTCGAGAAGTGGTTGCAAGACTGTCTCCAATTTTCCGCGGATCGCCGGCCGCGCAGCGGCGGCCGGCCGGCGCAGGCTCAGTAGGCCAGCGGCTGGACCTCGCCCTCGACCGGAACCTCCGGCGCGAATTCGTTGTCGCAGATCACCAGCCGGAGCGGGAACTTGTCGCCCTTGACCCACTGCCCGCCGGCGGTGGGCGTCATGCTGGTATTGGGCAGCGGCCCGGTGCGGAAATTCACCGGCCCGACCACCGACACCATGTCGGTCTCGTTGAACGCCGCCTGGATCGAGGACGGATCGTCCAGATCCTGCGCGCGCTTCAGCCCGTCGAAGATCACCTCGAAGAGCGAATGGCGGTAGGCCAGCGGCATCGACCACTGGCGGCCCGAGGCGTCCTCGTATTCGTCCGCCAGCTCCTGCGAACTCTGCCCGGTCAGGGTCGAGGCATAGGGATAGCTCGGCGCCCACCAGACTTCGGTCAGCAGGCCCTCGGCGCGGGACCCGAACGGCTCGAGCGCAGCCGGAAACTGAACGGTCTTGCCGGCATAGACCAGCTTCGGGCGGAAGCTCTGCTGCGCCGCCTCGTTCCAGAAGGTGGTGAATTCCGGCGGCGGGATCACGCCGTAGATGAGCTCCACCCCGTCGGCCTTGAACTGCGAGACCGCCGCCGCGTAGGAGCTCAGCGGCATGTCGAACCGCCCCGGATCCGACAGGCCGTAGCCCAGCTTCTCGAAGAGCGGCGGATAGCTTTCGGCGAAGGCGATGCCGTCGCCGTCATTCGGCCAGAGCGCGCCGACCATCTTGTTCGAGGCGATCTGCCCGAACATGTTGAGGTTCGTTCCGGCCGATTGCGTGCCCGAGAAGAAGAAATGGTTGGTCCATTCGAAGCCCGTCTCCGGATCGCCGCCGCGGGCCTGGAAATAGGGCTCGATCGGGGTGTCGTTGGTGACGCAGGGCACGCCGTTGAGCTCGCACATGTCCGAGACCGGCACCGTCGTTTCGGGCGTGGCCGCCGCGATCATCAGGTCGACGCCCTCGTCGAGGATCAGCTCGGCCGCGACTTCGGAGGCGCGGTTCGGGTTCGACTGGCTGTCGCGCAGCAGGATCTCGAAGGGCACGCTGCGCCCGTCGATCGACAGCTGCCCGCCGGTCGCCCGCTGCACCTGGCCGAGCACGAAATCGACATGCTCGGAAAAGAAGGCCAGCGGCCCGGTGCGCGGCATCACCATGCCGATCCTGATGGTCCGTCCGGCCGCATAGGCCGGCAGGCAGAGGCCCGAGGCCGCAACCGCGGCCGCTCCGGTGCCCAGAAACCCGCGCCGGCTGAACCCGGTCCTCTTGCGCGTTCCGTTCGTCATGTCTTCCTCCTCTTTCTGGGGGACCGGCCTCCTCCGGCCGGCCTTGCCTGGCTGGTCAGGAGACCGAATAGCCTCCGTCGACCGGAATGCTGACGCCGGTGACGAAGCCCGAGGCCTTCGAGGCCAGGAACACCGCCGTGCCGGCCAGGTCGCCGGGTTCGCCCCAGCGCGCCGCCGGGGTGCGGGCCAGCACGCGTTCGTCGAGCCCCTTCATCTCGCGCCGCCCCTGCGCGCCGAGACCGGTATTGATCCATCCCGGAAGGATGGCGTTGACCTGGATGTCTTCCTGCGCCCAGGCCACGGCGAGGCTCTTGGTCAGCTGCACCACGCCGCCCTTCGAGGCGGCATAGGCCGGAACCTCGCCCGCGCCGAAGATCGAGTACATCGAGCCGATGTTGATGATCTTGCCGCCGCCGTCGCGCAGCGCGTCATAGGCGAACTTCGACAGGTGGAAGACGCTGCGCAGGTTGACCGAGACGTTCAGGTCCCACTGCTCCATCGTCATTTCCTCGGGGCGGCAATGGATGCCGATGCCCGCGTTGTTGACGAGGATGTCGAGCCGTCCGAACCGCGCCAGCGTGCCGTCGACCAGCGCCTGCGCGTCTTCGGTCACGGTCACGTCCGCGGCGAGGCCCAGCACCTCGGCGCCGGTCTCGGCCGCCAGCCGCGCGGCCCATCCGGGTGCGCGCCAGCAGCTGGATCTGCCGCGCGCCGGTCTCGATCTCGCCGGCGGGCAGCTCGATGTTGTTGGCCTGCAGCGCCGAGGCGATGTCGCCGGTGGTCACCCCGTGCGAGGCCATCAGCCCGGCATCGAGCCAGATCCGCATCGCGGGCGCGCGCTCGCCGAAGATCGCGGCATTGGCCACGCCCGGCAGCCGCGCCAGCCGGTCGGTGATGTAGCGGTCGGCATAGTCCGACAGCTCCAGCGGCGTCATCGACGGCGAGGACAGCGACAGCCGCAGCACCGGGTCGCCCTGGTCGTCGTTCTTGCGCACGATCGGCGCATCTGCGCCGTCGGGCAGGTCGCGCGCGGCACGGTCGACGGCGGTGCGCACGTCATTCGCCGCCGCCTCTATATCGGCGGAGGGATCGAAGGTCAGCACGGTGCGCGCCCGGCCCCGCTCGCTCTCGGTCTCCATGCTCTCGAGCCCGGCAATGCCCGCGAGCGCGCCCTCGATGGTGCTGGCCACCTGGCTGTCGACCACGTCCGGAGCGGCGCCGGTATAGCTGGTGAGGACGGTGATCCGGGCGGCATCGGTCTGCGGCAGCTCGCGCACCGGCAGGCCCAGGAGCGCCATGGTGCCGATCAGCACGATCAGGAGGTTGGCGACCGTGGCCAGGACCGGACGGCGGATGGCGAGGTCGGGCAGGCTCATTGCGCCAGCTCCGCGCTCTGCGCCGGCCGGGCCTCGATCCCGGTGCCGTCGGAGACGCGGTGCAGGTTGGTGACGATCACCTGCGCGCCGTCGGGCAGGCCGCTGCTGATCTCGATCATGCCGCGCGCTTGCGCGCCGGTGACCACTTCGACGCGGCGCGCGCCGAGAGATCGGCACGCACGGCGCCTTCGGCATCGGTCACCAGGCACACCCGCTCGCCCTTGCGCGGATCGGCGAGACTGACGGCGGCGACATGCGCCTCCGGCCAGCAGGCGGCCGCGAGTTCCTCGCAGGCGGCCAGCGACACCATCTCGCCGCCGATCTTGGCGAAGCGCTTGGCGCGGCCGACGATGCGGATATAGCCCTCGGCATCGCGCTCGACGATGTCGCCGGTGTCGTACCAGCCGTCCTCGACCGGCACGAGCCGTCCGCCGCCGCCCGGCAGCAGGTAGCCCGCCATCACGTTCGGGCCGCTGATCCAGAGCTTGCGCCCGCCGATCCCCGGCACCTCTTCCTCGCGCAGCGCGATCCCGGTCAGCGGACGGCCGACGGTTCCTGCCCGCGCCTCCATCGGCGTGTTGAGCGCGATCACCGGCCCGGCCTCGGTTGCGCCGTAGCCTTCGAGGATGCGCACGCCGAACCGGTCCGCAAAGAGCCTGCGGGTCGCGTCCTGCACCGCCTCGGCCCCGGCGATGGCGGCCCGCACGGTGGCGAAGTCATAGGCCTCGGCCTTCCTGGCCCAGCCGTTGAGGAAGGTGTTGGTGCCGAAGATCAGCGTCGCCTGGTGCGCATAGACCATCTCGGGGATGGCGCTGTAATGCAGCGGCGAGGGATAGACCGCCAGCGGCGCGCCCGCCGCCAGCGGCAGCAGCAGCCCGGCGGTCAGGCCCAGCGAATGGAAGACCGGCATCGCCGAGAGCACCCGGTCGCGCGATCCGACATCGGTGCGGGCCCGCACCTGGGCGATGTTCGCCACGATGTTGCCATGGGTCAGCACCACGCCCTTCGGCGCGCCCTCGGTGCCGCTGGTGAACAGCACCACCGCGGGGTCGGAAGGGCCGACCGGCAGGTCGGTGGCGCGGCGCGCGGCCCAAAGAGCCTTCAGCTTGCGCGCCGGGGTGATCCGCGCCTTCAAAGCGTCGGTCCACAGGATCTCGATCCCCGCGGCCTCGAGGGCGGCGATCACCTCGCCGAGCCCGGCCTTCGCGACGAAATCTCGGCTGGTGATGATCCGGCGCATGGCCGCGGTCTCTGCCGCCGACAGCATCGCCGCCGCTCCGAGGGTCGGGTTCAGGATCGCGGCGACGCGGCCCGCCCGCCAGAGCCCCATCAGCACCACCGCCACCGCCGAGACGCCGGGCAGCAGCACGCCGACCCGCTCTCCCGGTCCGGTGCAGTCCTGCAGCAGCGCCGAGAAGGCCGCCGCGCCGCGGATGATCTGCCGGTTGGTCAGGCCGTTGCCGGCCGGGTCGGTGATCGCCCCGCAATCCCGAGGCTGCCGCGGCCGTGGCCGCCGGGATCGAGGCGGCGGGCGGCACCGCCATGGCGCTGGAACTCGATGTCGGGCGCGCGGACCATATCGAGGCGGGCATCGCCGCGGTGGCCGAGCGTTTCGGCGGGATCGACGTGCTGATCAACGTGGCCGTGCTGGTCGCGCCGGGCTTCCTCGGGCCGGAGGCGCAGTCCCGATGGGACGAGGCCTTCCATGTCAATGTCCGCTCGGCGCTCGATCTGGCGCTGGCCTGCCATCCGCATCTGAAGGCCAGCCCGGTCGGCGCGATCGTCCATGCCGGGTCCCTGGCGGGAACGCATGGCTATGCCCGCTCGGGCTCCTACGGGCCGTCGAAGGCCGCGCTGATCACGCTGTCGCGGCAGATGGCGCTGGAATGGGCGGTGGACGGGATCCGCGTCAACGTCGTGATCCCGGGCACCATCCTGTCGCCTGCGCTGGTGCGCGACCTGTCCCCGCAAGCGATCGAGACCCGCAAGGCGCAGGTGCCGCTCGGGCGCCTGTCCCAACCCAGCGAGCAGGCCGATGCGGCGGTGTTCCTCGCCTCGCCCGCGGCCTCCTTCATCACCGGCCAGGTGCTGACCGTCGACGGCGGCTTCTCGGTCAATCTCTATCCCCAGCCGATGGGGCTGAGCCAGAGCATGCGCGAGCATGCCGAAAGCGCCGCCGCGTCCTGAGCGCGGCCCTCCCACAATTCCGGACGGCGCGGCCGTCCCGACCCACAGACAGGAAGAGACCATGGACGGACCTGCACACGCCTATACCTATCCCGATGTCGGGCTGCTGATCGGCGGCGACTGGATCCATGACCGCGCGCCCTGCCACCATGTGCAGAACCCGGCCAATGACGAGATCCTAGGCCCGGTTCCCGGCGCCACCGATGCCGATCTGGACCGGGCGCTCGAGATCGCGCAGAAGGGCTTCGAGATCTGGCGCAAGGTGCCGCCGCAGGAGCGTTCGGCCCTGCTGAAGCGCGTGGCCCAGCTCATGCGCGAGCGCGCCGCCGAGATCGCCCCGGCGATCACGCTGGAGCACGGCAAGCCGCTCGCCGATGCCGAGGCCGAGGTGTCGCGCTCGTCGAGCTTCCTCGATTGGGATGCCGAGCAGCTCCTGCGCAATTGCGGCCGCATCGTGCCGACCCAGCATCCGAACTATCAATTCGTGGTGCGCGAACCGATTGGCCCGGTCGCGGCCTTCACCCCCTGGAACGTGCCGGTCAGCGCGGCGGGCCGCAAGCTCGCCGGGACCATCGCCGCGGGCTGTTCGGTGATCATCAAGCCCGCCAGCCAGACCCCGGCCTCGACCTGCCTCCTGGCGCAGTGCTTCCTCGATGCCGGCCTGCCCGAGGGCGTGCTGCAGGTGGTGCACGGCAACTCGGCGCGGGTGTCGGAAAAGCTGATCCTGTCGCCGGTGATCCGCGCGGTGACGCTGACCGGCTCGGTCGAGGTCGGCAAGCAGCTGATGCGGCTTGCCGCCGAGGGCGTGAAGCCCGCGCTGATGGAACTCGGCGGCCATGCCCCGGTGCTGATCGGCGCAGACGTGAACCCCGCCAAGGTCGCCGAGCTGGCAGTGGGCGGCAAGTTCCGCATGGCGGGCCAGCTCTGCGTCTCGCCCTCGCGCTTCCTGGTGCACGAGAAGGTCTATGACGACTTCACCGGCGAATTCGCCGCGCGCGCTGCCAAGCTGAAGGTCGGCGACGGCTTCACCGAGGGCGCCGAGGTCGGGCCGCTGGTCAATTTCCGCCGCATCGAGACCATGCAAGGCATGGTCGACGACGCGGTGATGCGCGGCGCGAAGCTGCTCTCGGGCGGCAACAGGGTCGGCAACAAGGGCTGCTTCTATGCGCCGACCGTGCTGGGCGACGTGCCGCTCGACGCACGGGTGATGCATGAGGAACCCTTCGGCCCGATCGCGCCCTGCGCGAAGGTCGCGGACATGGAGGAGGCGCTGCGCATCGCCAACGACATCGAGGTCGGGCTGGCGGGCTATGTCTTCACCAATGACGTCGAGCTGGCCGACCGGCTGTCGAACGCGCTGGAATGCGGCTCGGTGGCGATCAACCAGTTCACCAGCCCCGGCGCGGATGCGCCTTTCGGCGGCCACAAGGAAAGCGGCATCGGCACCGAGGGCGGGATGGAGACGCTCGACGCCTACACGGTGTCGAAGACCATCAGCCAGCGCCGCGTGAACATCTGAGGGAGAGAGAGATGACGGGACTGCTTGACGGGAAGGTCGCGCTGATCACCGGCGCGGCCGGCGGGATCGGCCGCGCCTCGGCGCAGCTTTTCGCCGAAGAGGGCGCGCGGCTGGTGATCTCGGATATCGGCGCCGAGGGCGTCGAGGAAACCGCCGCGCTGGTGCGGGACGCGGGCGGCGAGGTGGTGCCGGTGGTGGCCGATCTCGGCAGCCGCGACGACATCCGCGCGATGGTGGCTGCGGCGGTGGACACATGGGGGCGGCTCGACTGCGCCTTCAACAATGCCGGGATCACCGGCGGCCAGATCGGCCAGGGCGGGCGGCTGACCGCGGAATGGGACGAGGACGCGTTCGACCGGATCATCGACATCAACCTCAAGGGCACCTGGCTCTGCATGGTGGCCGAGCTGAACCAGATGATGGCGCAGGAGGCAGGCGGCGCGATCCTGTCGACTGCCTCGCTGGCGGGCATCCAGGGCTTTCCGACGACGACGGGCTATTCGGCCAGCAAGCACGCGATCGTCGGCATGACCAAGACCGCGGCCATGGAATACGCGCCGAAGGTCCGGGTCAACGCGCTCTGCCCGGGCTATGTCGACACGCCGATGCTGACCGACACCATGTCCCGCCGAGGCGAGCTGATCCTCGGCCAGATCCCCTTCGGGCGGCTCGCCGATCCGCGCGAGATGGCGCAGATGGCCGCCTGGGCGCTGTCGGACCGCGCCAGCTATGTCAGCGGCCAGTGCCTGGCCGTCGACGGCGCCTTCACCGCGGGCTGAGGAGGAACCCATGCCGCATATCGCGATCAAGATGATCGAGGGGCGCGACGAGGCGCTGAAGCAGAAGATCGCCGACGCCATGGTGCGGGCGGCGGTCGAGGCGATGGGCGTGGCCGAGGGCGACCTGTCCGTCGCCATCGAGGACGTGCCGCGCGCCGACTGGATCGGGCAGGTCTTCCTGCCCGAGATCCGCGGCAAGAAGGAGACGCTCTACAAGCTGCCGGGCTACAAGGATGTCTGAGCCGATCCTGGAGCCGGATCTGCCGATCATCGACGCGCATCACCATCTCTTCGACCGGCACGGCACGCGCTACATGATCGACGAGTTCCTTGCCGACATGCGCGCGGGACACAACGTGGTGGCCTCCGTCTATGTCGAGGCCTCGGCCTTCCTGCGCCGCGAGGGGCCCGAGATCCTGCGCCCCCTCGGCGAGGTGGAGTTCGCCAATGGCGTCGGCGCGATGTGCGCGGGCACCGACTTCGAGGGCCCGCGCGCCTGCGCCGCCATCGTCGGCAAGGCGGATCTGCGTGCCGGCGCGGCGGTGGGCGAGCTCTTGGACCGGCAGATTTCGGCCGCGCCCGATCGGTTCCGCGGCATCCGCCAGATCGTCATGGACCATCCCAGCGACGTGCCCTTCCGGTACTTCTTCACCGGGCGGCCGCCGCAGGGCATCTACGGCGACCCGGCCTTCCGCGAAGGCTTCCGCGAGCTGGCGGCGCGGGGGCTGACCTATGACGCGACCGGCTTCCACCTGCAGCTGCCGCAGATCGCGGCGCTTGCGGACGACTTCCCGGACACGCCGGTCATCGTCAACCACATGACGGTGGCGATGGGGCTGGAGATGACTGCGGAGGAGCGCGCCGCGCTGTTTGCCGAGTGGAAGGCAGGGCTGGCAGAGGTCGCGAAGCGGCCCAACGCGGTCTGCAAGATCGGCGGGCTTGGCATGCCGATCTGGGGATTCGGCTTCGACACGCGCGAGACCAAACCGGGCAGCAAAGAGCTGGCCGCGGCCTGGCGGCCCTTTGTCGAGACCGCGATCGAGTTGTTCGGGCCGGAGCGGGCGATGATGGAAAGCAACTTCCCGCCCGATGCACGCTCCTGCGGCTATGTCGAGCTGTGGAACGCGCTGAAGCGGATCACCTCAGGCTGCTCCGCCGAGGAAAAGGCCGCGCTCTACAGCGGCACCGCGGCGCGGGTCTACCGCATCGCGCTGCCGTGACCGGCGGGGCAGGGGGACGCCCCCTGCCCCTGCCCATGGCGCTCACTCGGGATCGGCGCCGAGCGCCTCGAGCTTCTTGTAGAGATAGGAGCGCGACACGCCGAGATACTCCGCCGCCTTCTTCTTGTTGCCCTTGTAGCGGATGATGGCGTCGTTGATCAGCTTCGCCTCGAGCTCCTCCAGCGTATCTTTCAGCGTGCCGCCCGAGCGAGCCTGGGCGGCCGCGGCGGAGGCCAGCCTGCAGGAGCAGCGGCACGAAATCGGTGCCGTTGAGGTTCTCCGCCAGGCGGCGCCCGGCCAGGCGCGCGCCCAGCTCCACGCCGATCCCATCCGGCAGCAGCAGATCCGCCGTCTCCAGCGCATCGGCATAGCGCGAGTCCCGCGCCCGGACATTGCAGCAATGCGCGTTGACGAAGGCCACGCGGCTGCGGCGGCCGGGCGCGAGCAGATGCGCGATCACCGCGGAGGCGGCGGCCGAGACCAGCTCCATTCCCATCACGGTTTCGGTCCGGAGCGGCGGCGACGGGCTGGACATCGGATTGGCGAAAAGTCGGGCAGGCAGGGCAAGGGTCATCGGGAAATCCTTTCCGGAATGTTGACCCAGCGATGCTCCGGCAGGGGCCTCCGGCTCAACGCCGCGTCAGGACAGCCGGCCTGCCCGGAGGGATGGCGCAGTGCCGGTCCGGAGAGGCCGCCAGCCGGATGGCGAGCGGCGGCTATCCTTGCGGATCGCCCGGCCATGCCTCCGCACTGCCGGCCGGCGGTGCGACAATGGCGCAGCTTGGCGCGAACTGCTTGAGGAACCGCAAGGAACGTTTATTCTCTTCCGGAAACAGAGTGCCCAGGCGGCCGGGGTTGTCCCGGCCCCGGCACGGCACCGGAGCATCGGCCATGCGCATCCTCATTGCGGACGACCATGACCTGCTGAGGGACACGCTCGTGGTGTTCCTGCAGCAGGAACAGGACATGGAGACCGTGACGGCCCGGGATTTCGGCGAGGCCCTGCAGCTGGCCGAGGCCGGACCGGCCTTCGACCTCGTCCTGCTCGACTATTCGATGCCCGGCATGGACGGGCTGGAGGGGCTCGACCGGATGCGCGCCACGCCGGGGACCGGACAGGTGGCGATCATCTCGGGCACGGCGAGCCGCGCGATCGCCGAGGACGTCCTGGCCCGGGGCGCGGCCGGGTTCCTGCCCAAGACGCTGTCGGCGAAATCGCTGGTGAACGCGATCCGCTTCATGGCGATGGGCGAGCAATACGCCCCGCTCGACTTCCTGCGCGGCAGCACGGCAGAGGCGCATCCGCTGGCCGGAAAGCTGTCGAGCCGCGAGCTTGAGATGCTCGAAGGCCTGAGCCAGGGCAAGTCCAACAAGGAGATCGCCCGCGATCTGGACCTGCGCGAGCCGACGGTGAAGCTGCACATGAAGACGCTCTACCGCAAGATCGGCGCAACCAACCGCACCCAGGCGGCGCTGATCGCCAAGCAGGAAGGCCTGTTCTGAACCGCCGCCGCTGAAAGCGCCGCCTACAGTCGCCGCACCGCCCGAATTCCGGACCCGGATCTTCGCCTTGGCGGACCGGCCGCATTTCCCGGTCTCGTCCGCCCGGGACCGCCCCCCTTTCCCGCCGACTGCATCGGCCGCACCGGCCCGGACAGGCAGGCCTATCCGTCGGGATAGGACGTCTGGCCGGACAGGCAGGCACGGCATCCGGGAGCGCCGAAGCCCCGGGGGGCGCGATGGCCTAGGGTGCAGCCCGTGCCGTTTGCCCTGCGAGGAGCCCCGATGCCCGCCTTCCCGAGACTGCCCCGCCGCGGCCGCCCGACCGCCGGCGGAGGGCACCGGCCATTGGCCCGCGCCCGGCCCCGATGCCGCCTGGGCGGCGGCCTCCGAGGTGTCGCCGGGCAAGGACACGCCCTCGGGCCATTGGGAGCTGGCCGGGCTGCCGGTACCGTTCGACTGGACCTATTATCCCGATGCCGATCCGGCCTTCCCGCCGGAGGACCTCAAGCTCGTGCGCGACATCGCCGGGGTGGCGGGCACGCTCTGCAATGCCCATGGCTCGGGCACGGACGTGCTCGAGCGGTTCGGCGCCGCGCATGTGCGGACCGGCTGGCCGATCTGCTACACCTCGGTCGACAGCGTCTTCCAGATCGCCGCGCACGAGGAAAGCTTCGGGCTTGCGCGGCTTCTCGACCTCTGCGAGCGGCTGGCGCCCCACCTGCATGAAAAGCGCGTCGGCCGGGTGATCGCGCGGCCGTTCCTCGGCAGCCCGGAGGAGGGCTTCGCCCGCACCGTCAACCGCCGCGACTACGCGCTCAGGCCGCCGCGGCCGACGCTCTGCAACTGGGCGCAGGCGGCCGGGCACGAGGTCCGCGCCGTCGGCAAGATCCGGGACATCTTCGCGGGGAGCGGCGTTTCCTCGGTCAGGAAGGGCAGCGATGCCCAGCTGATGGAGCATCTGCTCGACGACATCCGCGGGGCGCCCGAGGGCAGCCTGACCTTCGCCAACTTCGTCGAGTTCGACAGCCTCTGGGGCCATCGCCGCAATGTCGCGGGCTATGCGCGGGCGCTGGAATGGTTCGACGCGCAGGTGCCGCGGCTGCTCGATGCGCTGCGCCCCGGCGACCTGATCCTGTTCACCGCCGACCATGGCAACGATCCCACCTGGCGGGGCACCGACCACACCCGCGAGCGCGTGCCGGTGCTGGGCCGCGGCCTTGTGCCCGGCGCGAAGGGACTCTGCGCTTTTGTGGATGTCGCCGCCACCGTGGCGTGCCATCTCGGCCTCGATGACACCGGACCCGGAACGCCCCTGACATGAAATCCCTCCCCAAGGCCGAACTTCACCTGCATCTCGAAGGCGCGGCGCCGCCTGCCTTCATCGCCGGCCTCGCGAAGCAGAAGAAGATCGACATCGCCCGCGTCTTCGACGAGCGGGGCCATTACGCCTTCGACGACTTCCCGCATTTCCTCGAGGTCTACGAGGCCGCGACCTCGGTGCTGAAGACGCCCGAGGATTACGCGCGGCTGGTCACCGCCGTGGCGGGCGAGCTGGCCGAACAGGGTGTGGTCTATGCCGAGACCTTCCTCAGCCCGGATTTCTGCGGCGGCGGCGATGTCTCCGCCTGGCGCGACTACGTGGCCGCGATGCAGGAGGCGGCGCTGGCCGCCGAGGCCCATGGCGGCCCGATCCTGCGCGGCGTGGTGACCTGCATCCGGCATTTCGGCCCGGACAAGGCCAAGCGCGCCGCGCTCTGCGCCGCCGAGACGATGGGCGATTTCGTCACCGGCTACGGCATTGCCGGCAACGAGACGATGGGCCGCCCGAAGGATTTCGCCTGGAGCTTCGACCTGGCGCGCGAGGCCGAGCTGGGCCTGACGGCGCATGCCGGCGAATGGGGCGGGCCAGTCTCGGTCCGCGAGGCCATAGAGGATCTGCGGGTCAGCCGCATCGGCCATGGCGTAAGGGCGATCGAAGATCTGGCGCTGGTCGACCGGCTGGCCGAGGACGGCATCGTGCTGGAGGTCTGCCCGGGGTCGAACATCGCGCTGGGCCTCTATCCGCGCTGGGACCGGCACCCGGTCTGCCAGCTCTGGGAACGCGGCGTGAAGGTCACGGTCTCGACCGACGACCCGCCGTTCTTCCACACGACGCTGTCGGGCGAATACGACCGGCTGGCCCATGCCTTCGGCTGGGACGAGGAGGTCTTCGCCGGGATCAACCGCGTGGCGGCGGAGGCGGCCTTCTGCGACGGCGCGACCCGCGAGCGTGTGCTGAAACGGCTGGGTGCCGATGCGGGATAGGGAGAACGCCAGATGACCGGAGCCGCCCGTCTTGCCGTCCTTCTGGGGCTGCTGGCTGCGCAGGCCGCCGCCCAGCCGGGCGCGGATGCCCCGCGGGGGGCGGGCGGCTCCTTTCTCGATGCCGAGGGCTGTGCCTGGCAGAAGGTGGAGATCGGCACGCGCACGCTCTGGGCGGCGCTGATCGGGCCGGGAGGCAGCCACCCCGCCCGCGCCAGGACGCGCGCGCGGGTGAAGCGGGCCGCCTGTGCCGCGCTCAGCTCGGGCCGTGCCGGAGACACGTCCAGCATCAGGCGACCCGCGCCTCTGCCGCATCGCTGCCGCGCTCCAGATGGGCGGCATAGCTCATCATCAGCGGCCCCACGCCCTTGATGTCGTCGGACACCCGGGCTTCGGTCAGGTAATATTCGGCCGAGCCGTCGCGGAAGCGGTTCCCGAAATAGCCGAGGCCCGCCACCTCGCAGATCTCGGCCATCTCCTGCCCGCCGCCCGCGCGCTTGCGCACCACCTTGGCGGCGAGGATGTCGAAGAGATCGGCGGGCGGCGCGTCGGCGAAGCCCAGCACCGCGCCCTTTTCCAGCGCATAGACGAACATCGCCGAAGCCGAGCTTTCCTCGTAGTTCCCGGCCAGGTCGGGCCGGTCGATCACCTGCAGCCAGAGACCGCCCGGCACGCGCAGCCCGGCGATCCGTGCCAGCAGCGCCCGGGTCTGCGCCTCGAGCGGACGGAACCGCTCGGGGCCTGCCAGTTCGGCGATGTCGACCAGCGCCATCGCGAGCCAGCCGAGCGCGCGCGACCAATGCGCCTTGTTGTGGCCAGTTTCGCGGTCCGACCAGGGCTGCTTGCGCGCCTCGTCCATTGCATGTGCGTAGAGCCCGGTCGCAGGCACGAAGGTCATCTCGAGCGCGGTGGAGACCTGCGCGATGGCGTCCTCGACCAGCGCCGCGTCGCCGGTCCTCAGCCCGTAGCCGATCTGGAACGGCGCGCCCATGTAGAGGCCGTCGAGCCAGACCTGCCACGGATAGCGCAGCTTGTGCCAGTAGACCCCGGATTTCGTCCGCGGATGGGTCGCCAGCTGGTCGATCAGGATCGCCGCCGCCTTCATGTATTTCGGATCGCCCGTCACCTCGTCGAGATAGAGCAGCGCCTTGCCCGACATGATGTTGTCGATGTTGTAGTCCGAGAGGTTGTAGCCCGCGAGCGAGCTGCCGTCGCCGATCTGCGCATCGACGCGGGACTGCATTTCCTCCAGCCAGCGCGCCTCGCCGGTGGCGCGGTGCAGAAGCTCCAGCCCGCGGTAGAGGCAGCCGTCCTCGTAGCACCAGGGCCCGCCCTTGTAGGGCGTGTAGGCCGCGGTGAAGGCGGCAAAATAGTCGGTCAGCATGGCTCTGGGTCCTTCGTCGTCTCGAAAATCTCGACATCGCCTGTCACCTCGGCGAAATCGGCGCGGATGGTCTCGCGGCAGGCGGGCGCGACGCCCGCCGCCATCAGCGGCACGCCGGGCTGCGCGTCCCGGTCGAAGCTTGCCCGCACCCGCTCCAGCCGGATGCCGCGGATCGGCTGTTCCGGCAGGCCGAGCAGCGCCACGACCGCGAGTGTCACGCCGGTCGCGGTCACGTCGCGGAAGGTGACGTCCTCGATCACCGGGGTGGTCGCATCCACCGGCGCGGGCGTGCGGGCCTGCACCCAGTCGTCATGCCCGTCGGGATCGCAGAAATAGAAGGCATTGGCGGCAAAGGGCGTCGGCACGTCCGTCATCGCGACATGGTCTAGCGTCACCCGGGCGACCTTGCCGCCCCTGCCCCGGCGTGTCTTGATCCTGAGCCCGCGGTCGGTGCCGTCGAAGCTGCAGGCGCGGATGGTGACGTCGGTGATCTCGCCCGACATCTCGCTGCCCAGCACCACGGCGCCATGGCCGCGCTCCATGTGGCACTGCACGATCTCCAGCCGCCGTGTCGGGGCGAGGTGGTCCTCCTGCCCCGGGGCGCGCTTCCCCGCCTTCACCGCGATGCAATCGTCGCCCACCGAAAAATGCAGCCCGGCCAGCAGGACATCCTCGCAGCTTTCGGGGTCGAGCCCGTCGGTATTGGGGCTGTCATGCGGGTTCTCGATGAACAGGGCGGCGGCGGTCAGCCGGTCGCAGCGGAACGGATGCACCGTCCAGCTCGGCGAGTTCCTGACAGTGAAGCCCGACAGCTCCACATCCGGCGAATGCGCGAGGAAGAGCGTGCGCGGGCGGCGAGCGCCGTCGCGGGTCTCCTTCGGCCAGGACCACCAGTCGCCGCGGTCGCCGCCGCCGTCGATGGTGCCCCGCCCGGTGATCTTCAGCCCCGAGCAGTCGATCGCGGTCAAGACGGCGGCAAAAGAGGTCTCGGGCAGGCCCTCCCAGGTGCCGATGACGCGACCGGACCCGTCGCGGGCGGGAAGCTGCGGCCAGCCCGTGCGGTCCGCCTTGCCGGCAATCTCGGCACCGTCCGTCAGCCAGAGCGTGATCCCCGCCTTGAGGAAGACCGGTCCGGTGACATAGCGCCCCGAAGGCACCTTCAGCGTGCCGCCCGCGGGCGTGGCCGCCACGGCGGCGGCGAAGGCGGCGGCATTGTCGTCCGAGGCAGGGTCCAGACCGTGGTCGCGGGCATCCGGAACGCCTCCAGCATCGTCCGCGGCCGCGCCGGCGGCGGCAGATCGAGATATCCCTGCGCGCGGAAATCCGCGAAGCCGGGCCAGTCTCCGCCGCCAGGCGTCGCCGCTCGCGACTCCTCGTAGAGCCGCTCCAGCCAGGCGGTCTCGTCCAGCCCGCCGGTGAAACGTTCGGCGAAGCCGGTCCCGTTGCCGTCCCCGGGCCGCAGCCGGGCGGCGAGCCCGGCGAAGATGTCGTGATCGTTCCGCGTGTCGCCATATGGCGCGGAGACCTGCGACGAGAACATGACCCGGCTCTCGTTGAAGGTGCCGACGATGTCGTTGCGCTCCGCCGGGAGCGTGGAGGGCAGGACGATGTCGGCATGCCGCGCCATCGGCGTCCAGAACGGCTCGTGCACGATCACGGTCCCGGCCCGCTGCCAGGCCCGCCGCAGCCGGTTGAGATCCTGGTGGTGGTGGAAGACATTGCCGCCGACCCAGTAGACCAGATGGATCTCCGGATAGTGCCGCGTCTGCCCGTCATAGCGGTAGGCCGCGCCAGGCGAGAGCAGCATGTCGGAAATCCGCGCCACCGGGATGAAACTGTCGGCCGGGTCCTCGCCCATCGGCAGGGCCGCGAGCGACAGCCGCGAAAAGCTGTTGCCGACGCCGTTGACGGCGCCCAGTCCCAGCGCGAAACCCTCGCCGGGGCGCCCGATCCCGCCGAGCATCGCCGCCAGCACCACCAGCATCCAGTAGATCTGTTCGCCATTCTGCTGCCGGGTCAGCGACCAGCTGGCATTCAGGATTGCCGGTCCGCTTGCCATGCGCATGGCAAGCTCCTCGATGGCGGAGGCCGGAAGGCCGGTGATCTCCGCGGCCCAGGCTGCATCCTTGGGCTGGCCGTCGGCTTCGCCGGTCAGATAGGGCAGGAAGGAGCCGAAGCCGGTGCAGTGGCTTTCCAGGAAGCCGCGGTCATGCCGCTCCGTGCGCAGCAGCTCATGGGCCAGCCCCAGCATCAGCGCGACATCGGTTCCCGGGCGCACCGGAAGCCAGTCCGCCTCCAGTTCCGGGTCGATGTCCGAGCGGATCGGCGAGACATTGACGAAGCGCGCTCCGGCGCCGCGCGCGCGCATCATCGCGGCATGCTGCACATGCCGCCCGACGCCACCGGCATTGACCTGCCCGTTGCGCCGCGCCAACCCGCCGAAGGCGACGACCAGGGATCCTGCGCCAGCGACTGCATCCCAGGAGGTATGCTCGGCCAGCAGCGGCATGAAATGGCCGACGACATGCGGCAGGATCACTTCGGCGGAGGAACAGCTGTAGGTGTTCACCGACACGGTGCTGCCGCCGAACATGGTCATGAAGCGGCGCAGCTGGCTCTTGGCATGGTGGAAGCGTCCGGCGCTGGCCCAGCCGTAGGAGCCCGAATAGATGGCCGCATTGCCGTGGCCGCTGCGCACCCGCTCCAGCTCCGCGGCGGCGAGATCGAGCGCCTCGTCCCAGCCGGTTTCGACGAAGCTGTCCGCGCCTCGCAGCGCGGTGTTGCCGCGATGGCCGTTCTCGAGGAAGCCCCTGCGGACCATCGGACCGTGGATGCGGCAGGGCCCGTCCAGCGTGCCCGCGATCCCCTGGCCGATTGGCGAAGGGTCCGGATCGTCTTCCATGCCGCGCAGGGCGACGAGACTGCCCTCCCGGCATTCCGCCCGGTACGAGCCCCAATGCATTGCGACGAGCGGATCGTGCTGCTGTCCCGCGGCCGGACCGGCCGGGGCACGCGCGGGTCTTCCCATTGGACTGTCCTCCGCTGCCCAGTGAGGATGGTCGTGCCGTCAGCTTGCCCCTGCACCCTATCACGGAATGGCCGGACTGTCGCCTGCGGCGTGACCCGCGCCGTCGCCTCCGGCCCGGCCCTCCCGCTCAGTAGAGCCGCGTCGCGGCATCCCTGTCATGCATGTCCTGGATCTGCCCCGCGTCCAGATCCGACGGGACGGCCTCGGCAGCCCATTGGGCCAGCGTCGGGGCGCTGCCCCGGCCGGGCCAGGTCGCGGGCTTCCAGAGCGCCGAGCGGACGAAGGCCTTGGAGCAATGCATGAAGACCGTCCCGACCGTGACCGCCAGAGCGAGGTCGGGCACCCGGCCGTTATGCGCAAGCGCTTCGCGGATATCCGCATCGCGGAGGATCTGCGCGGTTCCGGCGATGCGCAGAGTCTCGGTGTGACCCGGCACCATGAAGAGCAGGCCGATATCGGGGTTGGCCAGGATGTTCCGGAAGCTGTCGAGGCGGTGGTTGCCCAGCCGGTCCGGCAGGAACAGCGTGCGCTCGTCATGTACCTTGGCGAAACCTGGCGCGTCCCCGCGCGGCGAGGTCGCGACGGATCCGTCGGGCGCGCGGGTTGCAAGCACGGCAAGCGGGGACAGCGCGATGAAGGCGCGCGCCAGTCCGTTCAGGAAGGTCATGTCCTTGTTCCGGACGCGGACCGAGACCGGGTCGGGAATGATCTCGCGCAGCGCAGCAAGGCTGGTGACAGGGTCCGTGGGCTTGAACGTCATCGAATGCTCCTGCGTACAAATGGGACGGGAAATGTCCGGGCGGCATTTTCCGACGATAGCACAGACCGCCGCGAGACGGGCATTGCCCTGGGCCGCAGACCCGGTGCGGAACCCGCCGAAGCCCGAAGTTTCCCCGGACTGCCTTGGATTGCCGGGCAAAGGGTGCTGCGCACCATCCCGGATCGGCCACTGCGTCCGGCCCCGGGTGACGGCGGCGCCCCGCAGGCGCATGGGGCGGACCGCAGACCCGGCAAGGCGGCAACAAGGCACGATCCTGCCATCGGCTGTCTTTGGGACTGTCCCGGTCCTGACGCTGTGTGTCGGCGGGGGCGTTGCCGCCCATGAGCACGCCAGCGGCGCCGTCAAGGAGCCCATGGAGCGGTTCGACGAGCTGGCGTCCGCATCTTCGCGATGATGCACGGGGAGATCGCCCGAGATCCGGCAGCGGGCCGGCGACCTCTCCGCAGGCGCTGGCACCCGTCTGGCAGCCCTGTTCCCGGAGGCGCCCTCCGGCGCGCCGAGCGAGGCCAAGGCAGCGAGCGGGCGCGAACCCGCGTGTCCGGGCACCATGCGGACAGGCTCGGCGACTGGTCGCACGGGCGGACGCCGTCATGGGATCCGGGATGGCGCAGGGCGGCGGCATGACGGGAAATGACGGCCCGGTCCCTGCGGCCGGGCACATGGCCGCGAAGCGCAGCGCCTTCCATGCGGAGTTCCGGAGACGGGCTGAGCCCGGGGCGGAGGCACGACCGTCAGGGCGCCGGACTGCCCGGCTTTTTCCTTTGTCCCGTTGGGGCGATCGGTCCGGGCAGAGGTCCCGCGACATGGCGCCTGCCGGCCTGCATTCCGCTGAGGTTTGCGATCCTGTTCCCGGAAGACGCTCTCACGGGGCGCCTTCGGACAGCAGCAGCCGATTGCCGGCGCCGGGGCACGGTCCGCTGCCTTGCTTCCTGCCGCCGTCCTGCCGGCGGGGACCCTGACCGACGCGCTTTCATGGCCGCCAGAGCCGCAGATCATCCTGGGGACATTCCAGATCCGGATGGCGCGCTGCATATCGAAACCGGGGCGGACAACGGCGCCTCGCCCGGCCTATGTCTTCGTCTTCCGCGGCCTGCCACCGACGAGATACCGCGCCGGGCCGAGACGGTCGGCCAGCCGCCAGAGCAGCCAGCTGGCACCGTAGACGAAGGCCAGCAGGAGCGCGAATTCGAGCGGCCAGGGCGCCGGGACCTGCGCGGCCAGCGCAAGCCCGGCCAGGGTCAGCGGGAAATGCAGCACATAGACCGGGAAGACCGCGCGGGTCAGCTCGGGCAGCATCCGCCCGCTCCGGGCGAGATACCGCGCCGACAGGCCGAGCGCGGCAAGGCACCAGGCCCAGGCGGTCAGCGCCTCGGTCACGCAGAAGATCGCCGCCCGCTCGGGATGCAGTCCCGCCGGAGTCCAGCCCCCCGCGGCCAGCGCCTGTCCGGTAGCGGTGTCCTCGACCAGCGCAAGGGTCAGCAGCACCACCTTGCAGGCGAAGAGCGCCATGGCCGCCGCAAGCAGCCGCCAGGCCTGCCGCCGCGCCCAGTCCAGCACCGCCTCATGCCGTGCCCCGGCAAGAAACCCGCCCAGGAAGAACAGCAGATAGTACGGGAACTGGTAGCCATCTCCGGCCACCGCCGCCGCCTGCGGCTTCGCCACGACCACCGCCAGGGCGGAAAGCGCCACCGGAGCGGCCAGCAGCACCGGCGGGGGCAGCTCCAGCCGCGCGAGCCTGTCGAGCCCGGCTTCCGGGCAGCGCGCGGGGGAGGGTCAGGGAGGGGGGGCGCCCTCTCCCGGACGCCCGGGTCAGCGCGCTTTCAGCGCCGCCTCCAGCCCCAGCGGCTCCGTCTTGCCCGACAGCCGCGCACGGTAGGGCGCCAGCGACTCCATCACCCGCATCACGTAGTTGCGCGTCTCGCGGAACGGGATGTGCTCGATCCAGTCGACCGCGTCCACCGACGGATCGCGCGGATCGCCGTAGCGCTCCATCCAGTCCCGCGGCCGTCCGGGCCCGGCATTGTAGCCCGCCGCCACCAGCACCGTGCTGCCGCCGAATTCGTCGCGCAGCCGCTGCAGGTAGGCGCTGCCCAGCCGCGCATTGTAGACCGGGTCCGAGGTCAGCCGCGCCGGGCTGTAGCTGACGCCGACCACCGGCGCCATCAGCTGCGCCGTGCCCGGCATCAGCTGCATCAGCCCGCGCGCCCCGGCATGGCTGACCACCGCATGGTTGAACTCGCTCTCGCGACGCGCGATCGACAGCGCCAGCTCCGGCGCGACATCCGGCGTCTGGCGGGTGTCGAGCCGCATCACCGGGAACAACGGCTTGTGGATGTCGTAGCCCATGGTCTGGGCCCGCTTGGCGATCTCCAGCTCGACATGCGGCGAGCGCAGCAGCTCCAGCCGCGCCGCCATCGAGCCGATATCCTCGCGGCTCAGACTTTCCGCCAGATGCGAGAAGAACCGCGCCGCCAGCCGCAGGTCTCCGGCCTCGAAAATCGTCACCCCGGCCTGGTAGACCGGCGAGGACCGGAACGGCGCGCGCACCCCGTCGGGGAAGCTTTCGCCCCCGGTCAGCCGTGGATCGGGCGCGATGCCGCCACGCTCGGCGGCGAGCTGGCCATAGAAGCTCGTCTGGTACTCCGCGCCGAAGGCATAGGCCGCCTTCGCCTGGTCTTCCTCTCCCAGCGCCTCGTAGGCCCGGCCTTCCCAATAGCCCGCCCGCCCCAGCGAGATCGGCGTCGAAACCGCCGCGCGCAGCCGCTGGAAATGGTCGAGCGCGGCGCCCGGCGCATCGAGGAAGCGCAGCGCGATGTAGCCCGAGAGCCATTCGAGATCGGCATAGTCGGCGCCGGGCGTCAGCCGGTGGCCCGAGGCGATCAGATAGGCCTCGCGGTACTCCTTGTCGCGCATCAGCTGCCGCGCCAGCCGCCGCCGGTAATCCGCCCATTGGTCGGGCCGTCCCAGCGTCGCCGCCGTCGCGGACTGCGCCTGCATCAGTTCGGCGGTGTCCATGTAGCGCCCGCGCCGCATCCGCCAGGCCATCCGCTCGAAGGCAAGCCCCGGATCGGATTGCAGCGCGTCCGGCACCCGCGCGATCAGCCCGTCGACCCCCGGCAGGTCCTGGCGCAGCGCCTTCCTGGCTGCGCAGCGGAAGCCTGCTGGCGGTCACGCCCGGAGGCGATGTCAGCGAGGCCCATGACGCGGGCGAAAGGCTGCGCGACGTGCTGGTCACCGGCGGCGGGATCTTCGCCGTCACGACCGCCCGCTCGCCGCGCCGCGACGGTCCGTCGGACGACCGGCTGATCCGGCTCGCGCCCTGAAGCCGCAGGCAGTGGACATGATGAGCGGGGCTCATATATCGTCGGGAGACCACAACAATGATCCTTGACCACCAGCTCAGGGCCTCCCTCATGCTCCGCGAAAACATCAACGATCTCATTGCGCTTGCCGCCGTCGCCGAGGAACGCAGCTTCACCCGCGCTGCCGCCCGGCTGAACGTGTCGCAATCCGCGCTGAGCCACACCATCAAGGGGCTGGAGAAGCGGCTGGGACTGCGCCTTCTGACCCGAACCACCCGCTCGGTCGCGCCGACGCTCGAGGGCGAGGACCTGCTGGCGACGATCAATCCGTGCTTCGAGAAGATCGAGGCGCGGCTGGCGGCGCTGAACGATGCCCGCGACCAGCCGACCGGCACGGTGCGGATCGTCGCGGTGGAATATGCCATCGAGTCGATCCTCTGGCCGAAGCTCTCGCCGGTGCTGAAGCAGCACCCGTCGGTGAATGTCGAATTCGTGATGGATTACGGCTATTCCGACCTCGCCGCCTCGCAATGCGATGCCGGCGTGCGCTATGGCGAACAGGTGGCCGAGGGCATGATCTCGATGCGGATCGGCCCGGACGAACGGATGATCTGCGTCGGCGCGCCGGACTATCTCGACACGGCGGGCGCGCCGGAAACGCCGCAGGACCTGACGCATCACCGCTGCATCAACCTGCGGCTTTCGACCCATGGTGCGCTCTATGCCTGGGAATTCGAGGACCGAGACGGCCACGAGATCCGCGTCAAGGTGCAGGGCCAGGCCTGTTTCAACACGATCAACCCGGTGCTGCGCGCGGCGGCCGACGGGCACGGGCTGGCGCTGGTGCCCGAGCGGCTCGCCGCGCCGCATGTCCAGGCCGGGACGCTGCGCACCTGCCTCGACGAATACTGCCCGTCCTTCCCCGGCTTCCACCTCTACTATCCCAGCCGCCAGCGGCCCTCCTCGGCCTTCCAGGTGGTGCTCGACGCGCTGCGCGAACGCGGCTGAGACGCACCGAGGGCGGACTCATGAGTTCCATTCATGGGTGCAATGAGGGAACCCGGACTTCCCCGCCGCCGCCGTTGAACCCACATCATGGATGTGGGGAATAGCGCCATGCCGGTGGCCGCCCAGCTTTTTGCCAGGACAACCAGGAGAACCGCAGTGCAGCTCAACGTCAACGGAACGGTCCGCGAAGTCGATGTCGATCCCGATACGCCCCTTCTGTGGGTGATCCGCGAGGAACTGGGGCTGACCGGAACGAAATATGGCTGCGGGGTCGCGCAATGCGGCGCCTGCACGGTTCTGGTCGACGGCCAGCCGACGCGCTCCTGCATCACCCCGGCCGAGATGGTCGAGGGCACCGAGATCAAGACGATCGAGACCGTCGAGGAAACCGAGACCGGCCGCAAGGTGGTCGAGGCCTGGGTCGAGCATCAGGTGCCGCAATGCGGCTACTGCCAGTCGGGCCAGGTGCTGGCGGCGACCGCCCTGCTGACCGGCACCCCCGCGCCGACCGACGGCGACATCGAGGCCGCGATGGTCAACCTGTGCCGCTGCGGGACCTACAACAAGATCCGCGCTGCCGTGCGCGCCGCGTCGGAGGCCTGATCCATGACCGAGATGAGCTTCCCGAAATCCCGCCCGCTGAACCTGTCGCGCCGCGGCTTCCTGACCGGCAGCGCCGGGCTGGTGCTGGCCACCGCGCTGCCGCTGCGCCCGGCCCGTAGACCGGGGCGAAGCCGCAGCCCGCGAGGCCGAGGGACAGCCCGCCGAGCAGCGCCCGGCGGGAGAGGCGGGCGGGGGAAGGTCCTGTCGCCCGCGCCATCGTCACACCACGACGTTGACGATCCGGCCCGGCACGACGATCAGCTTCTTCGGCTGGCCGCCGCCGAGCGCCTTCTGCACGGCGGCGTCGCTGAGGGCGAGGGCTTCGATTCCGGCCTTGTCCATGTCCGCGGGCACCTGCAGCTCGGAGCGTTTCTTGCCGTTGATCTGGATCGGCAGCGTGACCGTGTCCTCGACCAGCAGGGCGGGATCGGCCACCGGCCAGGCGGCCCGGGCGACGAGCCCTTCGCCGCCGAGCATGGTCCAGATTTCCTCGGCCAGGTGCGGGGTCATCGGCGACATCAGCTGGGCCATGGCGCGCATGGCCTGCGCCTTGACCGGTGCGGAGGCCTTGGATTTCGCCACGGCATTGGTGAAGGCGTAGAGCTTGGCGACCGAGGTGTTGAAGGCGAAACCCTCGATCCCGGCGGTCACGTCGGCGATGGCGCGGTGGGTCGCCTTTTCCAGGGCCTTGTCGTCCTCGGGGCGGGCCTCGTCGGAGGGGCCTGCGGCCCCCGCCTCCTCGGCCCGCTGGCGGACGTCGTCCGCCAGGCGCCAGACGCGCTGGAGGTGCTTGAAGGCGGCCTCGGCGCCGGAGGCGGTCCATTCGACGTCGCGCTCGGGCGGGCTGTCGGAGAGGATGAACCAGCGCGCGGTATCGGCGCCGAAATCGCGGATGATGTTCAGCGGATCGACGACGTTGTTCTTGGATTTCGACATCTTGGCGGAGGGGATGACCTCCACCTCGGCGCCGGTCGCCTTCAGCACGGTCCTGCCGTCCTTCTGCTCGACATCTTCCGGGTAGTGGTAGACCGGTCGGCCCTCGGCGTTGCGCGTCAGGTAGATCGCATGGGTGACCATGCCCTGGGTGAAGAGCGCGTCGAAGGGCTCGCGGGCCGAGTCGGGCAGGTGGCCGCAGATGTTCATCGCCCGCGCGAAGAAGCGGGAATACAGCAGGTGCAGGATCGCGTGCTCGATGCCGCCGATATACTGGTCGACATTCATCCAGTAGGCGGCCTCGGCCGGATCGGTCGGCGTGGCGGCGCGCGGCGCGGTGAAGCGCGCATAGTACCAGGACGAGTCGACGAACGTGTCCATCGTGTCGGTCTCGCGCCGGGCCGGCTTGCCGCAGGACGGGCAGGCGCAGTCGCGCCAGGTCGGGTGCCGGTCAAGCGGGTTGCCGGGCACGTCGAAGCTGACATCGTCGGGCAGCAGGACGGGCAGGTTTTCCTTCCTCTCCGGCACCACGCCGCAATCGGCGCAATGGACGACCGGGATCGGGCAGCCCCAGTAGCGCTGGCGCGACAGGCCCCAGTCGCGCAGGCGGTAGTTCTCGACGCCCTTGCCCCAGCCTTCGGCCTCGGCAAAGCGGATCGTGGCCTCGACGGCCTCCTCGCCGGTGACCTCCGAGATGCCCGCGAAATGATCCGCGAAGCGGACCTTTTCGGATTTCATCGGCACCAGCGCCTCGTTGCCGACGGGCGTGTCGTCGTCGGGGGCGAAGAAGGCGTTCTTCACCGGCAGGTCGTATTTCCGGGCGAAATCGAGGTCGCGCTGGTCATGCGCCGGGCAGGCGAAGATCGCGCCGGTGCCGTAATCCATCAGGATGAAGTTGGCGATCCAGACCGGCAGTTCCCAGCTGTCGTCCAGCGGGTGGCGGACGGTCAGGCCGGTGTCGAAGCCGCGCTTCTCGGCCTTTTCCATGTCGGCCTCAGAGGTGCCCATCTGCCGGCATTCGTTGCAGAATTCGGCGATGTCCTCGCGCTCGGCCTCGAGTTGGCGGGCCAGCGGGTGATCCGGCGAGATGCCGACGAAGCTGGCGCCCATCAGCGTGTCCGGGCGGGTGGTGTAGACTTCGATCCCGGTGAAATCGGCGACCGGTGCGGTCAGGGTGAAGGCGAATTGCAGGCCGCGGCTCTTGCCGATCCAGTTGGCCTGCATGGTGCGGACCTTCTCGGGCCAGTTCTCCAGCCCGTCGAGCGCGGAGAGCAGCTCGTCGGAATAGTCGGAGATCCGGAAGAACCACTGGGTCAGCTCGCGGCGTTCCACCGGAGCGCCCGAGCGCCAGCCGCAGCCGTCGATCACCTGTTCGTTCGCGAGCACGGTCATGTCGACCGGGTCCCAGTTCACCACCGCGTTCTTGCGGTAGACCAGGCCCTTGTCGAGAAAGTCGAGGAACATCGCCTGCTGCTGGCCGTAATATTCCGGGTCGCAGGTGGCGAATTCGCGGGACCAGTCGATGGAGAGCCCGAGCGGCTTCATCTGGTCGCGCATGACGGCGATGTTGTTGTAGGTCCAGGTCTTCGGGTGGCCGCCGGTCGCCATCGCGGCGTTCTCGGCAGGCATGCCGAAGGCGTCCCAGCCCATCGGGTGCAGCACGGAGAAGCCCGCGGAGGACTTGTAGCGCGCGATCACGTCGCCCATCGTGTAGTTGCGCACGTGCCCCATGTGGATGCGCCCGGACGGGTAGGGGAACATCTCGAGGACGTAGTATTTCTGGCGCTCCGGGTCGTGGCGGGCGGCGAAGACCTCTGCCTCGGCCCAGGCGGCCTGCCATTTCGGTTCGACCTGGGTGTGATCGTAGCGGGACATGGGAGGGCCTCCGGCTAAATGTCTGCTCTGGGAACTTGGCGCGGGTGATAGAGCGGGACGGCGGCGCGGTCCAGACCCCGCCCGCCGCTGCGCCGCGCGCCGGAGGATCAGAGGTTGTTGTCGGCGATGCGCAGCTGGCGGGCGCGGGTCAGGATCGCGTCCTCGACCTTGCGCACGGTGTCGGGCGCGGCCGGGCCGGAGCGGGTGGCCAGCGACAGGTTCAGCGAGCGTGCGTCGAGCGCGGGATCCTTCACGTGGACCGTGGCGCGGTAGGAGGTGCCGCCGCCGGGCGGCGTGCCGTAATCGTAGACGATCAGCCCCGAGAAGGGATCGACGCTGCGGATCGGCATGAAGGACAGGACCTCGAGCGAGGCGTTCCAGATGTAGCGGTTCACCTCGAGGGTGACGTTCGGGTCCTGGTCCGCGCCGAACAGGTCGAAGACGGTCTCGCGGCCCTCGTCCAGGAGGTTGTTGCCCCGGGGGTCCTCGACCACCGGCTTGCCCTCGTTGGCGCACCCGGCCAGAACGATCGCGCAAAGCGCGGCGGCGAAACTCTTTGCTGCCCAGCCCATTGGGACCTCCAAGATTGGAAAGGGGACCCCGTCCCCGTCCGGTGCGGCGTGTCTACCGGATGATCCCTCCGCGGACAAGCGCGCCGTCCCGGGATGCGCTGACGCGCCATCCGGAGGGCATGTCCGGGACTGTGTCTTCGCTGCACCAATCGGGGGGCGAGTTTTCAAGGCATCCTCCGGGATTGTTGTAATCCGCTCTCTCCGGCGTGAGATAGGGGGCAACTCAATCGGGTCCTCCCGCTTGAGGACCACCTGTAACCTACGAGGGATGACATGAAAAAGATCCTCCTTGCTTCGAGCGCGCTGGTCCTGGTCGGCGGTGCTGCATTTGCAGAAGTGACCCTGGAAGGCTACGCCGCGATGGGCGTCATCGGCGGTGACGACTACATCAAGGCCGGCGACGACTACGACGACAACGAATACTCCTTCGTGTCCGACCTTGACGTCACCTTCGTCCTGTCCGGCGAAACCGACGGCGGCGTGACCTTCGGCGCAGCCATCGAGCTCGACGACGCAATCGGCAGCCCGCAGTTCGCCAACGAAGAAGACCAGGGCGGTGAGTCCGTCTTCGTGTCGGGCGACTTCGGCACCATCACAATGGGTGACACCAACGGCGCGTTCGACTACGCGATCGCCGAGTACATCCGCCCGCACAAAGGCACCATCGGCGACGTCGAAGAGTACGGCGCATACAGCGGCGGCTACGGCATCGACCCGCTCGATGACGGCCTGGACGGCATCTTCGGCGGCCAAGTTGCCCGCTACGACTACTCCTTCGGCGGCTTCGGCATCGCCGTGTCGGCCGAACTGGACGACGACTTCGAAAGCGATCCGCTGCTGGGCATCGGTGCGACCTACAACTTCGCCTTCGCAGGCGGCTCGGTTCTGGTCGGTGCAGCCTACCAGGGCGTGCATGACGCAACCGTCGGCGCGAACATCGACGACGACAGCGACGAGTTCACCGGTTTCTCCTTCGACAGCACCGCCGAAAACGTCTTCGACGGCGACCTGGATGTCTACGGCATCTCGGCTCAGCTGGTTCTCGACATGGGCCTGCAGTTCAACGCAGTCGTGTCGCAGACCGAAATCGACGGGACCTGATCAACCTGCCGGGCAACACCAGCGAAAGCCTCGACACCGACTACACCTCCTACGGTGTCGGCGTCGGCTACACCTTCGACGCAATCACCGTCGCAGCGTCCTACGGCTACATCGACTACGACTCCGACCTGGCCGTCGACGAGACCGAGAGCTACGCTCTGAGCGCAGGTTACGACCTGGGCGGCGGTCTGGCACTGCGCGCTGCATACGCACAGGACATCTCCGACTCCGACGACGAGACCGAGAAGTACTCCTTCGGCGTCATGATGAACTTCTGATCCCACTCGGATCGGTTTTTCGGAGAGCGGACCCTCGGGTCCGCTCTTTTCTTTTGGGCGCATGCATGGTCAAACCGCCGCGTCAGACGGAGGGTTCGCACCATGGCACTCGCAGAGATCCTTGACCGCATCCGCGCCGCCGAGCGCCGGGCCGGCCGCCCCGAGGGCGCCACGCGGCTGATCGCCGTGTCGAAGGTCCAGCCGCGGGACCGGATCGAGGCGGTGCTGGAAGAGGGCCACCGGCTGTTCGGCGAGAACCGCGTGCAGGAAGCCCAGGGCCGCTGGCCCGAGCTGTGCGAGCGTTACGAAGGCATCGAGCTGCACCTGCTCGGACCGCTGCAGACCAACAAGGTCCGGCCCGCCTTCGAGATGTTCGACGCGATCCATTCGCTCGACCGCGAGAAGCTGGCGCGCAAGTTCGCCGAGCTCGCCCAGGCCGAAGGGCGCTGTCCGGAACTGTTCGTCCAGGTCAATACCGGCGAGGAACCGCAGAAGGCGGGGGTCCTGCCCGAGGCGGTCGACGCCTTTGTCGGGCTCTGCCGCTCGCTCGACCTGCCGATGGCCGGGCTGATGTGCATTCCGCCGGTCGACGAGGAGCCGGCCCTGCATTTCGCGCTGCTCCGGAAAATGGCGGAGCGCAACGGGCTTGCCGGCCTGTCGATGGGGATGAGCGCGGATTTCGAGAAGGCGGTGGCGATGGGCGCGACCCATGTCCGCGTCGGCTCGGCGATCTTCGGCGAGCGTGTCCCCGCCGCGGCGGGCTGAGGCCTCAGCCCTTCACGATCAGCCGCGTCCCCGGGGTGATCCGCGACAGCAGCCACATCAGATCGTCCCGGCCGAAGGCGACGCAGCCCTCGGTCGGAAAGCGCGGCCGCCGCCATTGGTGCAGGAAGATCGCCGATCCCCGGCCGGCCTCGGCCTCGGGCCAGTTCCAGTCGGTCACCAGCACGGCATCGTAGAGCGGATCGGCGCGGCGGAGCTTTTCATGGCTGAACGGGTAGGGCGCGCGGACCGCATGATTGTAGTCGGGCTGCCCGGAGGCGTCGGACCACAGGTCGCCCGGCAGGATCGGCTCGGCCCAGGGGGCGGGGCGCGCGATCCGGTCGGGCCGGTAGAGCATGCCCTCGATCCGGTGGATGCCCGCGGGCGTGCCGCCGTCGCCCTCGCGTTTCGCATGGGTGATGCCGCCCTTGCCGATCGCGGCGGGGAGGCGGCGGCCGAAGGCGCGGACGCCCCAGCGGGTCACGACGATGTCGGCGGCGCTCACAGCAGATGCCCCGATTTCGCGGCCTTGGTGTCGAGATAGGCCGAGTTCAGCGGATTGCGCCCGACCTTCAGCGGCACCCGCTCCGTGACCTCGATGCCGTTTGCCGCCAGCATCTTCATCTTGTTCGGATTGTTGGTCATGAGCCGCGCCCTGGAGAATCCCAGCGTCCGCAGGAGTTGCGCGCCGAGCCGGAAATCGCGCTCGTCATCTTCGAAGCCCAGCCGGTGGTTGGCCTCGACCGTGTCGAACCCCTGGTCCTGCAGCGAATAGGCGCGCATCTTGTTCGCCAGCCCGATGCCGCGGCCTTCCTGGTTGAGGTAGAGCAGCACGCCCTCGCCGGCCTTGCCCATCTGTTCCAGCGCGCCGCGCAGCTGCGGGCCGCAGTCGCATTTCAGCGAGCCAAGAAGGTCGCCGGTGAAGCAGGCCGAATGCAGCCGCGCCAGCACCGGCTTCGCGCGGTCCGGACGGCCGATCTCGACCGCGTAATGTTCCTCGCCGCCATCCTCGGGGCGGAAGACATGCACCCGGCCGGCCTCGGAGACCGCGAGCGGCACGCGCGCCGAGATCACCGGCCCGAAGACCGGCGCACGGGCGATCCGCGCCATGCCCGGGCGGGCGGCCGCTCCCGTCCGGGATGCGGCGCATCGCCGGAGAACCGCCGCCGCTTGGCTTGGGGACGGGAGCGCCGGACCGGCCGTCAGGGCATCCGCCAATGTCGGGCGCCCTGCCATCGGACTGCGCTCGGCGGCTCTTTGTCTGCCATCGGCTTGGCGGTTGAGCGGCTGCCCGTACCGGATCGCCGCGGCAAGCGTGTTTCCGGAGCTTTCACTGGCCAGTGACTGCGGGGCCTTGACGCGCCTATCTCCAAAATTGCCGAGGCGGGTGCGACCAGAGAGCGTTCCGGGCAGCAGCCGAATGCATGGCGCCGGCGCCGCGAAGGCTTGCGGCGGCAGAGTTGCGCACATTCCGCCACATCCGTCCGACGCTCGCAGGCGCTGCATCCAGCCCGGGAGAGATCGGTAAAAAGCCGGATGTGGTGCTGCCCCGTCCGGGTGCCCAGGCCACGGGCGCGGCACTGGTTCCGCCGCGCCTTGCTTCGGCCCGCCAATCTGGCGCGCAGGCCTGCAGCGGAGATCTGCGGAGCGGGGCTCGAACCGGCCTTCGCCGTTCTGCCGATCCCAGACGCGGCAGCTGCCGCTCCTTGCCGTGCCGCAGGTCGGTGCTTCCCGCACTGGATCACGCATTGCCCGATCCACGGGGCCGGGTCTGCGGGCCATGCCGCAGGTTGCCCATGGCTTCGGTTCCGCGGGGATAAATCCGGCGACGTCATCGCGCGTCGGTTCCGGCGGCTCCGGAGCCCGGTCCGGGATCGCTCCCTGCACCGGCCCCGGAGGCCGATCCAGTGTTCCCCGCCGTTGCGGACAGGCCTGTCCGCCAGTCCGTCGCTGACCGCGTTGCGGCTCCTGCCGGGAGGAGCCGCGGCTTGGGAAGTTCTCGCAAAACTTGGCGGCGGCCAGCGCGCTGCCTGCCGCGGTCCGGGCGGCGCTTGGGGTGTCCTATCTGCCCGCTCAGCCGCTGCCATCCCAGAGGCAAATGCGATGGCGCTGTCGACGGGGCGCGGGGGCGGAGTGTCCTGCCGCAGGTTCGCCCGCGTTTGCGGGTGTCAGGTCGGCAATCCGAGCCGCGCCAGCCCCTCCGGAGCCGGGCAAGGCGCTCGGGGTGATCGGGCCGTCGGGGGCCGGCAAGTCGACCCTGGCGCGGGCCCTGACCGGGGTCTGGCGCGCCGCGGGCGGCAAGATCCGCCTCGATGGCGCCACGATCGACCAGTACGAGGCCGACGCGCTCGGCCGCTATGTCGGCTACCTGCCGCAGCAGGTGACGCTGTTCGACGGCACGCTGGCCGAGAACATCGCCCGGCTGGAGCCCGGCGCCAAGGACGAGGACATCATCAAGGCGGCCAAGAAGGCGGCGGCGCATGACATGATCCTGCGCCTGCCCGACGGCTACAACACCCGCGTCAGCGCGGCCGGGGCGCAGCTCTCGGGCGGCCAGATCCAGCGGGTGGGCCTGGCCCGCGCGCTGTACGGCGACCCGGTGATTCTGGTGCTGGACGAGCCGAACTCCAACCTCGACAACGAGGGCAGCCAGGCGCTGAACCACGCGATCCGCTCGATGAAGACCGAGGGCAAGTCGGTGCTGATCATGGCGCACCGCCCGGCCGCGATCCAGGAATGCGACATGCTGCTGGTGCTGGACGGCGGCAGCGTCAAGGCCTTCGGGCCGCGCGACGAGGTGCTGGGCAAGATGGTCAAGAACGCGAATGAAATCAGGGCAGCCCAGACCCCGGGAGGCGTGGCATGACCGAAAACCGCAAACCGCCGGAGGCCGGGACGCCGCCGGCAGCGACCGGGGCTGCCCCGCTGGCCGAACGGAACGCGGGCGGCAGCCCGGCCAGGTCAGGCGGCGCCGGCGAGGCCCGCGCGCCGGATGCCGTCGACATCGCCCAACCGATCCGGGCCGGCGGCGAGACGATCGGCATCGTGTCGGTCGAGATATCGCCGCGGTCACGCCAGGCGCTGGCGCTGGTCATGCGCGATCTGCAATGGGGCTCGGCCTGGATCACCACCGCCTTCCGCGAACGCGAAGGCAGGCGCGACCGGCTGGGCCAGAACCGGCTGCGCCTGTCGCTGGAACTCTTTGCGGCGATGCTGTCGGAGACGCGTTTCCAAGATGCCTGCCGCACCCTGGCCACCGAACTTGCGACCGAACTGGATTGCGACCGGGTTTCGGTCACGCGCTGGAGGCACCGGCAGAGCCGCGTCATCGCGGTATCGCACAGCGCGGCCTTCGACCGGCGCAGCAATCTGATGCGGGCCATCGAACACGTCTCGGACGAAGCCATCGACCAATGGCACTCCATCCTCACCCCGGCGCCCGTCGGGGACGGGGCGGTTCGGCTGGCGCAGGCGGCACTGGCGAAGCTGAGCGGCGGGCTGGCCATTCTCGCGACGCCGCTTCCGGTCCGCGACCGGGCGATCGGCGGCCTCGTGCTGGAACGGGCCTGCGACTCCCCCTTCTCGGAAGAAGATGCGCTGTTCTTGGAGACAGTGGCGGCACTGGCCGCGCCCGCGCTGGAAGAGAAGCGCCTGAACGGCCGGCCGCTCCTGTTCAAGGCGGCGGATGCGCTCCGGGGCGGGCTGGTGCGCCTGTTCGGACCGCGCCATCTCGGGCGCAAGCTGGTGCTGGCAATTGCCGCGGCCGTGCTCGCGGCGCTGGTCTTCGTGCAGCGGCCCTATCGGGTGACCGCCGATGCGCGGCTTTCCGGCTTGGTCGAGCGCGTGGTGACGGTGCCTTTCGACGGGTATCTGCAACTTGCCGCGGTTCGCGCCGGCGACGTGGTGGGCGAGGGGGACCTGTTGGCGCAGCTCGACGCGAGCGACCTTGAGATAGAGCGGCTGCGGCGCCTGAGCGAGCGCAACCAGAGCATGGTAGAATACGATGAGGCCTTGGCGGAAAGCAACCGGGCCGAGCTCAACGTCCTGCGCGCGCGGATCGACCAGGCGGACGCGCAGATCGCGCTGCTTGACGCCCAGATCGCAAGGACCGGTCTGCATTCCCCGCTGGACGGCGTGGTCGTCAGCGGCGATCTCAGCCAGCGCATCGGGGATGCCGTGGGCCGCGGCGAGGTTCTGTATGAAATAGCCCCGCTCGACGCGTATCGCGTCCGGGTCCAGGTCGACGAGCGCGACATCGACCAGATAGCGCCGGGCCAGACCGGCCAGCTCGCCTTGTCGGCCTTTCCCGAGACACCCGTCGATATCCTGGTCGAAAGGGTGTCTCCGGTCGCGTCCCAGGCCGACGGCCTGAATTTCTTCGAGGTCGACGCGGTGCTTGGCGATGCAGCCGGACAGGCCAAGCTGCGTCCAGGGATGGAGGGCGTGGCGAAAATCGGGATCGAGGACCGCCGCCTGATCTGGATCTGGACCCACCGCATCGCCGATTGGGCGCGGCTGAAGCTGTGGCGGTGGAGCAGCTGATCCCATGGCCGAGGATGATCGCGATGCCGGGACGGAAAACACCGCGGGCGGGACGCCGGATCCCCTGCTGAGCGCGCATTGGCGCCATGTCGCGGCAATGCGGCCGCGGCTGAGGCCCCAGGCGGAGATCCACCGCCATGTGCTGCGCGGCAAGGTCTGGTACGTTCTGCAGGACAAGGTGAACGGCCGTTTCCACCGGATCACCCCCGAACTCTACCGGATCGTCGCGGGAATGGACGGCCGCCGGACGGTGCAGGACATCTGGACCGATGCCGTTCATCATGAAGGCGAGGCCAGCCCGACCCAGGACGAGGTGATCGCCCTCCTGGGGCGGCTGCACAGCGCCGACGTGATGCGGGGCCAACTATCGCCCGATCTCGACGAAATCGGCCGCCGCGCGCGCGACTTGGCGCGCCGCAACCGGCTGTCGCGCGTGCGCAGCCCGCTGGCAATCCGGGTTCCGCTCTTCGATCCCGACCGTTTCCTCGAGGCGACGGCCTTCCTCGTCCGGCCGTTCTTCTCGCCGTTCGGCGCGGTACTTTGGTTCGCCTTCGTTGCCTGGGGCATATCGCTCGGAGCGCTGCATTGGAACGAGCTGAGTTCCGACGTCGCGGACCGGGTGCTCAGCGCCGACAACCTCCTCCTGCTCTGGATGCTTTTCCCGGCCGTGAAGGTGATCCACGAACTCGGCCACGGCTACGCCGCCAAGTGCCGCGGCGGCGAGGTGCACGAGATCGGCATCATGTTCCTGGTGTTCGTGCCGGTGCCCTATGTCGAGGCCTCCAGTGCCACGGCATTCCCGTCCCGCTGGCAGCGGGTCGCCGTCAGCGCCGGCGGTATCCTCGCCGAACTTCCGCTTGCCGTCATTGCGTTGTGGTTCTGGACCGAAATGGAGCCGGGGCTGGCGCGGTCGGCAATGTACAATGTCGTGCTGATCGCCGGTGTTTCGACGGTTCTCTTCAACGGGAACCCGCTGCTGCGCTTCGACGGCTACTACATCCTGATGGACCTCCTGCAGATGCCCAATCTCGGGCCCCGGGCGAACCGCTACATCGGCTATCTTGTCCAGCGCCATGCCTTTGGGGTGGAGCGGGCGCAAAGCACCGCGGATTCCCCCGGCGAGCGCAAGATCCTGTTCTCCTTCGCCATTGCCTCGTATCTCTACCGGCTGACGGTGATGACGGCGATCATCCTGTTCGTCGCCAGCAGGTTCTTCACCATTGGCGTCATGCTTGCGGTCTGGGCGGCATTCCAGATGTTCGTCCTGCCGATCGCCAGGCTGGCCTGGTTCCTTGCCGCCTCACCGGCCCTCAATGGACGCCGGACAAGGGCCCTGGGCCTCAGCGGCGGCGGACTTGCCTTGCTGGCCTGCCTGCTGCTCCTGGTGCCCGCGCCCTCGGCCATCATCGCCGAAGGCGTCATCCTGGCATCCGAGGACAGCGCGGTCCGTGCAGGGGAAAACGGTTTTGTGCGGTCGATCGAGGCGCAGCCCGGCGAGCATGTCGAAGCGGGGCAGGTCCTGATGAGGCTCGAAGCGCCGCTGGTCGATGCCGAGATCGCCGTGCTGCGGTCCCAGGCGGCGGAACTGGGGGCGCTGTTGCGCGCAACGCTCGATGATCCGGTCAGCACCCGCGGCTTCCGGGCGGAGCTTGCGCATGTAGAGGCCCGTCTCGCGCGTGCCGAGGAACGGGCGGGATCGCTGGTCCTGCGCGCCGGGGAAGGCGGCATCTTCCTGGCCCATGACACCGGCGCGCTTGTCGGCCGCTTCATTGGCCGCGGCCAGTCGCCGGGCTTCGTCAGCACGCTGGACGCGTCCCTGATCGAGGCGGCCCTGCCTGCTGTCGAATTCGATATCCTGCGCAGCCGCCTCAGCCGCGCCGAGGCGCGGCCCGCATGGGATTTGGCGCAGGTGAGCGACGCAGAGGTGCTGCTGATCGAGCCGGGAACCACCCGCCAGCTGCACTCGGCCGCGCTTGCCGTCCCGGGCGGCGGGCGCTTCAGCCTTTCTCCTGCAGGCCAGGAGGACCTCACCGTGCTCGAAGACATCTTCCATGTCCGTCTGGCGACGCCGCCGGAGTGGAGGCCGCAACGCATCGGCGATCGCGTCTTCCTGCGGTTCGATCTCGGCCGGGAACCGCTGGGCCTGCAGGCCTTCCGTCAGCTGAGACGGGTTTTCATGAAGCGTTTCGATGTCTTCTGACATGCTGCGCCCCCCCGTCGCGGCATGGCAGAAGCCGCGCCTCGCAAGAAGCCGGTCCGGGACTTCCGGCCTGCTGCGCCGGCTGTACATGGCCGAAGAGGCGATGGCCGGAGCCATGTGGCGCGCTCGGGCCGCGACGGGCCGTCTCGGCCACTCCGGGCCGGGAGACGGCAAGCTCAGGGCGCTTTGCGCGGACGCCGCGCGGCTCGGGCTCTGGCTCGGCGGCGCCACGCTTGAGGCGCGCAAGGCCGAAGCCCGCGCCCGCATCGCCGCCGAACCCGGCAGCAGCATCTCGCGCGGCCTGCTCCTGCTGAAGGAAGGCGGCCCGGCGGATGAGATCGAGCGGATCGTCCGCCACACGCTGACCGGCATCGACGGACGCTACGATTGCGCGGATTTCTGGATCCTGCCGCTGATCTGGGCCTGGCGCGGCCATGCCGGGACCGGCATCGGCGCGGAGCTCTGGGCCGAGGTGCGCCGCGCCATCCTCGGCTTCCGCTACTGGCTCGACGAGCCGGGCAATGACGTGATGTGGTTCTGGAGCGAGAACCATGCCTTCTGCTTCCATGTCGCGCAGTTCCTCGCGGGCGACACCTTCCCCGAGGAGGTCTTCCCCAACAGCGGCCGCACTGGCGCCGAGCACCGCGAGGCCGCCCGTGCCCGGCTGGGCCGCTGGTTCGCCTCGGTCGAGGATCACGGGCTCGCCGAGTGGAATTCCTCCTGCTACTATCCGATCGACCTGCTCGGGCTCTTCACGCTGGAGGCCTGCAGCCCGGATGCGGCGCTGAAGGCGCGCGCAAAGGCGCTGATCGACAGCATCTTCGTGATGACCGCGCTGCATTCGGTCGACGGCATGCCGGTGGGCAGCCAGGGCCGGGTCTATGAAAAGGAGCTGTTCGCCGGGCCCGCCACGGAGCTGGGCGCGGTCGCCGCCGTCGCCTTCGGCGGCATCTGGTGCCCGGGCCATGAGCGCGCCGCCGCGCTCTTCGCGGTGTCGGATTACATGCCGCCCGCCGCCTGCGAGGGGCTGCACCGGCTCGGCGGCCATGGCCGGCTGGAGGCGCGCTATGTCCAGGGGCTGAACCGCAATGCCAAGCTTGCGCTGTGGAAATCGGCCGCCGCCCAGCTCTCGGCGGTGACCGGCCACCGCACCGGCGATCCGGGCCACCAGCAGCATGTCGCGGAAATCCAGTTCGCCGCCCATCCGCTGGCGCGGACCTGGATCAGCCATCCCGGCGAACTGAAGGTCTGGGGCGGCGGGCGGCCCTCCTACTGGATGGCGAACGGCACCGTGCCGCGGGTCTGCATGGACGGCAATGTTGCCGCGCTGGTCTACGATCTCGGCCGCCACGGCCATCCGGTGCGCTTCACCCATGCCTTCGCCCCGGCCGAGTTGCTCGACGACTGCATCGAGGACGGCCAGTGGCTGTTCCAGCGGACGGGCGACGGCTATGCTGCGCTCTGGGCCTCGGCGCCGCTCGAACGGCTGGAGACCGGGCTCTACAAGGGCCAGGAATGGCGGGCCCATGCCGCGCAGGCGGGCTGGCTGATGGTGGCCGGTTCCGCCGCCACCCATGGCAGCTTCGATGACTTCCGCGGCGCGGCCCGTGCGCTGGCGCCGCAATTCGATGCCGCCGGGCTGCGGCTGGGCTGGCAGGCCGGGGACGCGTCGCTTGCCGCCGATTTCGCCGGCGGCCTGCTGCGCGACGGCAGCCCGGTGCCCTTCGCCCCTCTCTCGATCACCCCGCATGCCGGTTTCGACGGCGCGCCCCTCCAAGCTGTGGAGTTCTGAATGACCTATCACGCCAATCTGGACATTGCCTCGGCCATCGCCGCGCTGTCGCGCGGGTTCCGCAGGCTCAAGGGCATCGGCGACGAGGGCGCGGGCCCCGGCGACGAGATCGATTTCGACGAATGGGACTGGGAGGTCGGCGTCGGCCTCTACGGCGAGTTCCGCCGCGCCGAGGCCGAGAATGACGAGGCCGCGATGGACCGGCTGGCGCGCTGGTACGACCGCCAGATCGCCCGCGGCCTGCCGCGCCGCCAGGTCAATTCGACCGCGCCGATGCTGGCGCTGGCGCTCTTGGCCGAACGCCGCCCGCGCGGGGACTGGCGCGCGATCATCGGCGACTGGGCCGCGTGGCTGCATGACGAGATGCCGAAGACCGAGGAGGGCGGCTACCAGCATACCGTCAAGGAGCGCGACAATGACGGCCAGCTCTGGGACGACACGCTGGTCATGGCGGTGCTCTTCGTGGCGCAGGCCGGCAAGATCCTCGGCCGCCGCGACTGGATCGAGGACGCGCATTACCAGTACCTGACCCATGTCCGCTTTCTCGGCGACCGCGAAAGCGGGCTGTTCTACCACGGCTGGACCTTCATCGGACGGCACAGCTATGCCAAGGCGCTCTGGGCGCGGGGCAATGCCTGGGTGACGATCGCCATTCCGGAGCTGTTCCGCATCTGCCCGCCGGAAGGCGCGGTGGCACGCTACCTGCGCGAGGTCTACCTGACCCAGGTCCGCGCGCTGGCCGTCCTGCAGAACGGCGAGGGGCTGTTCCACACGCTGCTCGACGATCCCGGCAGCCCGGTCGAGGCATCCGGAACGGCCGGCATCGCCTATGGCGTCTTGGCCGGGCGCCGCGAGGGGCTGATCGGGGCGGAGGAGGCCCGGATCGTCGAACGCGCGCTGCCCGCGATCCTGGCGCGGATCGACGGCGACGGCTTCCTCGGCGATGTCTCGGACGGCACGCCGATGGGCGACACGCTGGAATTCTACCGGCAGATCCCGAACCTGCCGACGCCCTACGGGCAGGCTTTGGGAAGCCTGTTCCTGATGGAATGCGACCGCGCCGCGCAGACGGCCCGCTGAACCGAACGAGGGAGGAGACGGAAATGGCATCCATCCGGATGGACGGGCTGACCAAGGCCTACGGCAATCTCGAGGTGATCCACGGCATCGACCTCGATATCGAGGAAGGCGAGTTCGTCGCCCTGGTCGGCCCCTCGGGCTGCGGGAAATCGACCATGCTCAGGATGATCGCCGGGCTGGAAAGCATCAGCCGCGGCGAGATCGCCTTCGACGGCGAGGTTGTCAACGAGATGACGCCGTCGGAGCGGGGCATCTCGATGGTGTTCCAGAGCTACGCGCTCTATCCGCATCTCACGGTGCGCAAGAACCTGTCCTTCGGCCTGGAGAACCTGCGGATGAAGCGCGCCGAGATCGACGCCCGCGTCGCCGAGGCGGCGCGGATGCTGGAACTCGACGCCTATCTCGACCGCAAGCCGAAGGCGCTCTCGGGCGGGCAGCGCCAGCGCGTCGCCATCGGCCGCGCCATCGTGCGCCACCCCAAGGTGTTCCTCTTCGACGAACCGCTCAGCAATCTCGACGCCAAGCTGCGCGTCCAGACCCGCGGCGAGATCACGAGGCTGCACCGCCAGCTCGGCACCACCATGATCTACGTCACCCATGACCAGGTCGAGGCGATGACCATGGCGGGCAAGATCGTCGTGCTGAACGGCGGCAAGGTGGAGCAGGTGGGCCGACCGCTCGACCTGTTCGAGCGGCCCGCGAACCTCTTCGTGGCGGGCTTCATCGGCAGCCCGCGGATGAACCTCTATGACGGGCAGATCGTCGGGACCGAAGGCGGCGCCGCGCGGGTCGCCTCGCCCGAGACCGGCGAACTGACGGTGCCGCTCGGCCATGCCGCCAGCGGGCGCGCGGTCAAGATCGGCCTGCGTCCGTCGCATTTCGCCGTCGGCGCCGAGGCCGAAGGATCGCCCCTCATGCTCGATGTCGACCAGGTCGAGAGCCTCGGCCACGAGACCTATCTGCATGGCCGGCTGAACGGGGCGGAGACGACCACCATCGTCCATGTCCAGAACCATCTGGATGCGGCGCCGGGCGACCGCTTGCCGGTCCGTCCGCGCGCGGGCCATGTCCACCTGTTCGACGCCGCCAGCGGCCAGAGCCTGGGGAGGGCGTGAGATGGCCGCCACGGATGACGGTTACGTACGGCCCGCGCGCGAGGCGGCGGTGAGCTCCGGCGACCGCGGCGACCGGCTGCTCGAGGCCGCGATGGGGGTGGTCGAATGGCCCTTCACCCGGCTGCAGCGGCTGATCGGCCTGCGCCGGATGCCCTGGGTCTTCGTGCTGCCGAACATGGCGCTCTTCACCATCTTCGTGTTCATCCCGGTGCTGCTGGCGATCGGCTATGCCTTCACCGGCGGCACCGAGCTGCTGCTGTGGAACCGGCCCTTCGTGGGGTTCGAGAACTTCTCGCGGCTGCTGAGCTGCGGCAGCTACCTCGACCCCGCCACCTGCGAACTCGACCTGTTCTGGACCGCGGTCTTCAACACCACCTGGTACACCGCCTTCAACGCCACCGGCACGCTCGTGGTGTCGCTGGTCACTGCGCTGGTGCTGAACCGGCTGACCCGCGGCAAGGCCTTCTTCCGCGCGATCTTCTTCTATCCGGTACTGCTGTCGCCGGTGGTGGTCGCGCTGGTCTGGAAATGGTTCCTGGCGCGCAACGGGCTGCTGAACGCGGTCTTCGCCGACATGATGGGCGAGCGGACGATCTTCCTCCTCGAGGTGCTCTGGTCGCGCTTCTGGGTGGTCTATGTCTCGATCTGGTTCCACATGGGCTTCTACACGCTCATCATCCTTGCCGGCCTGCAGGCAATCCCGCGCGACATCTACGAGGCCGCGCTGATCGACGGCACCTCGCGCTGGCGGCAGTTCTGGCGGCTGACGCTGCCCTTGCTGATGCCGAACCTGCTGGTGGTGCTGGTGCTCCTGCTGATCCGCTCGGTGCAGGTCTTCGACGAGGCCTGGGTGCTGACCGATGGCGGCGGACCGGGCACGGCCAACACCTTCGTCGTCCAGTTCATCTACGAGACCGCCTTTGCCACCGATGTGCGGCTCTACGGGCTCGCCTCGGCCGCCTCGGTGCTGATGGGGCTGGCGCTTCTCGTCCTCACGCTGGTCCAGCTCTGGCTCGGCAAGAAAGCGGAGAATTGACATGCTCGGTTTCCTGACCCGCACCCGCGGCAAGAGCCGCATGGACGTCACCGACATCCTCGCCTGGGCCTGGCTGATCCTCGGCACACTGGTGATCGCCATCCCGATCGGCTGGGCGTTCCTGTCCTCCTTCAAGCCCGAGGCCGAGATCAACAGCTTCCCGCCGACGCTATTGCCGCGCGCCGCCGAAGAACTGGTGATCGAAGGCTATGACGAGCCGCTGCCCGCCTATCTGTGGACCGACGAGACCGGAGAGGCCCGCACCGTCGGGCTGGTCCGCCGCATCGGGCTGAAGGCGACCGTGGTCGATCCGGCAAGCCCCGGCGAGCGGCTGAGCGTCGATGCCGGCGCCATCGAGAAGCAGACGGTGATCAGCGCGGAATGGGCGAACTACACCGACCCGCTCGAGCGCTTCGCCTTCCTCACCTACCTGAAGAACTCGGTCTTCGTGACCGTGGTGGCGACCATCCTGACGCTGGTGCTGAACTCGATGGCGGCCTTCGCCCTGTCGAAATACCGCTTCCGCGGCTCGACCACGATCTTCGTGCTGATGCTCTCGACGCTGATGCTGCCCCTGTCGGTGATCATGGTCCCGGCCTTCATGGTGATCGTCGGGCTGAACCTCGCCGACAATCTCTGGGGGGTGATCTTCTCCACCGTGGCGACGCCGACCGGCGTGTTCCTCCTGCGCCAGTACATGCTGACCATCCCCGACGACCTGATCGAGGCGGCGCGGGTGGATGCCGCGAGCGAATTCCGCATCTACTGGCGGATCATCCTGCCGCTTTCGGCGCCGGCGCTGGCGGTTCTGGCGATCTTCTCGGTGATCTGGCGCTGGAACGACTTCCTCTGGCCGCTGATCGTGCTCTCGAGCCCCGAGAACTACACGCTGCAGCTCGGTCTCAACGCCTTCCAGGGGCAGTTTACGGTGCAATGGCACTACATCCTGTCGATGACCGTTGTCGCGCTCTTGCCGGTGACCCTTATCTTCCTCTTCCTGCAGAGGTACATCACCGAAGGGGTGGCCAGTTCCGGAGTGAAATGACGTGAGCCTGAAGAACATCGCCCAGGCGGCCGGGGTGTCGGTCAGCACGGTCAGCCGGGCGCTGCAGGGCAGCTCCCGGATCTCGGAGGAAAAGCGCCGCGAGATCCTCGAGATCGCCCGCGCGCAAGGGTATATCGACACCCGCGTGCGCAAGGCGACGCAGGCGGGGCTGCAATCCATCGTGCTGGCCATGCCCGAGGCGATGCTGCAGGCCTCCGAGACCAACTTCACCTCCTGGCGCATCCTGGAAAAGCTGCGCTCGGAATGTGCCGGACGGGGCATCCGCGTCGATCCGGTGATCTCTCCGGGCGACCGGCTGGACCCGGAGCGGGTGATGGCAGGCATCGCCGGATCGGATGCCGAGGCGATCGTCGTGCATTTCGACGAGAACCCGGCGCTGATCGGGCGGCTGGCCGAAGAGCCGCGCCCGTCGGTTCTGCTCTTCGGGCTCGATCCCAGCTCGCGGATCAGCTCGGTGGGCATCGGCAACACCTATTCGACGGTGCTCGGCACCCAGCACCTGCTGGACCTCGGCCACCGCGACATCCTGCTGCTGTCCTGGAGCGGGCGCTTCACCATCCGCCGCCGCGAGGCCGGGTTCCGCGAAGCGCTGCGCGAGCAGGGGATCGAGCCGGACGAGTCGCGCATCCTGCGGCTCTCGGGCTTCGCCCCGGACATCGCCGAGCGCGAATTCGGCGCCTGGATCGCCGCGCAGGGCGGAACCTTGCCGGTGACGGCGGTGCTCTGCCTGTCGGACAACATCGCGATCCGGGCGATGCAGGTCCTGCAGGCGGCGGGCTACCGCGTGCCGGAGGATGTCTCGGTCATGGGCTTCGACGACAGTTTCGCGGGACAGATGTCGAGCCCGCCGCTGACCTCGATCCGGCCGCCGCTCGACGACATCGCGGTGACCGCGCTCGAGGAGCTGGAGCTGGCGCTGCGCCGCCCCGGAAGCCATCTGGCGCGGCGGATCGAGCTCGGCTGCCAGATCAGCCTGCGCGGAAGCTGCGCGCCGCCCCCGGCCTAGCAGGCTGCTGAAATAGTCGGACCTCGACGCCGTTTGCAGAACATGATTCATCTGCCGCGGATCAACGGCGGAGACAGGCATGCGCGGCAGGGACGGGAAGGCGGGCTCCTCGCCGCCATCCGACAGCTCGGCCATCCCGGCCTCGGTCACGGCGAAGCCCGGCCCGAGCGCGCGGGCGAGCGGCCCGTTGCCGACGATCTTCATCGGCCGCGCGTGGTAGCGCAGGCGGCTCGCGTGGATCACCGCCGGGCCGAACACGTCGTAGATGTATTTCTGGACCCCCACCACGGAGCCGACGACCGCGCCCGAGGCGATGCCGACCCGGCAGGTCCAGCGGATCGGGTGCGAGCTGTTGCGCTGCTCGAGATAGCGCAGGAAGCGCACCGCGGCATCGGCGGCGCAGCGGGCATGGTCCTCGGCCGGGTCCGGCAGGCCCGCCACCGCGATGTAGAGATCGCCGACGGCGCGGATGCGGGCGCAGTCGAACTGTTCGCCGATCCTGTCGAAGGCGGTGTAGATGTCGTTCAGCTCGCTGACGATCACCGCCGGGTCATGCGCGGCCACCATCTCGGCGAAGCCGACGAAATCGATGCAGACCACCGAGACCGGATCGTAGAGCCGCGGGGTGACGACGCCGAAGGTCCTGTATTCCTCGTAGACCGTGCGCGGCATCATGTTCAGCAGCAGCTTCTCGACCTGCTCCTTCTCGCGCTTGATCTCGCGGGTGTTGCGCTCGACCATCATCGAATAGGAGTCGATCATCGACTCCAGCTCCTTGATCCGGCTGATGTTCTGGCAGACCAGCACGGCGACCGCCTCGTCCCCGTCGAGCGCGCGGTTGAAGGCCAGCGCCACGGTCATGGTGCGGCGGCGCAGCCGGAAGGTCGTCTCGGTGGCATAGCGGCCCTCGGCCTCCAGCCCGGCCCGCAGCGCCGCCGCGTCGAAGCCCGCGAAGCGGTCGAGCAGCTCGCCGCCGATCTCGATCTCGCCGAACCATTCGCGGAACGTGTCGTTGGAGAACCGCAGGCGGAACGTGTCGAGGTCAAGGAGCGCGACGCCGACGCCGATCGCCCGCAGCAGCTGTTCGTTGATCGCGGCGATGCTCACCGCTCCTTCTCCACCACCAGCGGGCGGCGCGCGGCGAAGGCGCCGGTGATCGCCTCGATGTCCTCGGGCGCGACGCCGTGATCGGACAGCGTGGCGCGCAGGATCTCCTCCAGCCGCTCGAAATGCTCGGGGTCGATCGCCAGATGCGCGTGCATCTTGCGGATCTGGTCGTCGGTATAGGAAGCCGGGCCGCCCATCAGCGAGGACACGAATTTCGTCTGGTGGTCGACGATCCGCGCCATGTCGATCTCGTCGAAGAACGGTCCGACATCGTCGTCGTCCAGCAGCCTGTCATAGAGATCCAGCACGATCTTGCTGACCGTCGAAAAGCCGCCATAGCGGTCGAACAGCGATTTTTCCAAGGCGTCCTCCTTCCGGCAGGGCCGGGTCGATCCCATCACGCGGTACTGGTCGGAACATTCGGAACAGGTGTCGAGCATGGCGGAAACCGGTCCTCCGGGGCAAGGATTTCGTGACTTGTCGGGTCGATAAGGCCGCCTCCGCGTTTCAGTCCGGTGTCGCGGCAGGCGGCCGGGTGTTTCGATTGTTTCAGCATTGGGCCGCAGCGCGATGCAAAGGAAACACGGCACGCCCGGCGGAGACATCGGCGCGAAACGCGTCCGGGCGACAGTGGAGGCCGTTCAACACTGACCCGGAGCAAGACCATGAAAGACCTCAACGACCTGCATGCCGCCTTGATGAAGCATCGCCGGGCGCGCCGTGCGCGCCGCGACTGGCGCGCCGTCAAGGACCTGCCGCCATGGCTGCTGCGCGATGTCGGGCTGGCGCTCGACCCGGTGGAGCGCCGCGCCTTCGTGGCCTGCGGCGGCGGCGCGGCGCTCGATCTCGGCAAGGCGGTCGCGGCGCTGGCGGGGCAGGACCATCCGGCGGCCGAATACCTTGAGGTCGTCGGCACCGGGCGCAAGCTGGCCGGTCCGCTGCTGCCCTTCATCGCCATTCCGACGACCGCCGGGACCGGCGCCGAGGTGACCAAGAACGCGGTGATCGGCGTTCCCGGGCATCGCCGCAAAGTCAGTCTCCGCGACGACCGAATGCTGGCGCGGCTGGCGATCGTCGATCCGTCGCTGGCCGATGGCTGTCCGCGCGGGGTGACCCTGGCCTCGGGCCTCGACGCGATCGTGCAGGTGATCGAGCCCTATCTCAGCCCGAAGGCCAGCGTCGCCACCGATGCGCTCTGCGAAAAGGCGATCCCGGCCGGGCTGTCGGCACTGGCGACGCTGATGGAGCGCGAGGATGCCGAGGCCCGCGACGCGTTGGCCTGGACCAGCCTCTGCGGCGGCATCGCGCTCGCCAATGCCGGGCTCGGCGCGGTGCATGGGCTTGCCGGCCCGCTAGGGGGCGTCACCGGCGCGCCGCATGGCGCGATCTGCGGGCGGCTGCTGCAGCCGGTCATGTCGGTGCACATGCGCGTCGGCCTGCCCGATCCGGCGGATATCCGCATCGACCGGGTGGCGCGGATGATCGGCGAGCGGCTGAAGCTGGGGATCACTGGCGCCAACCTGGACCAGTGGGTGACCGACCAGGGGCTGCCGCGGCTCGGAGCTATGGGGCTCGATCCCGCCGACATCCCGATGGTGGCCGAGGCGGCGCGGGGCTCGTCCTCGATGAAGGGCAACCCGGTGGAGCTGAGCCAGGCCCAGCTGGAGACGATCCTCGACATGGCGCTCTGACCCGGAGCGCCAAGATATAATTTGACAGCCGAAATAAAGCGTGGTCCTCTCGCGGCAGGAGAGCGGTCCCGAGAGGGGCCCGCGAAGGGAGGACATCGCGTGTATCTCGGAATCGACCTCGGAACCTCCGGGGCACGGCTCCTGCTGACCGACGGGGATCAGCGGGTCATCGGCTCTGCGGAGGCGCCCTGCAATGTCGCGCATCCGCATCCCGGCTGGAGCGAACAGGACCCGCAGGGCTGGATCGACGCGATCCGCGCTGCGCTTGCGGAGCTGCGGACGGATCACGGCGGCGTGCTGGCCGCGCTGAAGGGCATCGGCTTTTCCGGTCACATGCATGGCGCGGTGCTGCTCGGCGCCGACCGGCAGGTGCTGCGCCCCTGCATCCTGTGGAACGACACCCGTTCGCATCTGGAGGCCGCCGCGCTCGACGCGATGCCGGTGATGCGCGAGGCCTCGGCCAATGTCGTCTTCCCCGGCTTCACCGCGCCGAAGCTCGCTTGGGTGCGCAACCACGAGCCCGGGATTTTCGCCGAGCTGGTGACCGTGCTCCTGCCCAAGGACTACCTGCTCTGGTGGATGACCGGGCGGCTGGTGACCGACATGTCGGATGCGGCCGGGACCTCCTGGCTCGACGTGGCGGGGCGCCGCTGGTCGGAGGCCGCGCTGGAGGCCACCGGAATGCGCCCGGACCAGATGCCGGATCTCGTCGAGGGCTCCGAGGTGGTCGGCACGCTGCGTCCCGGTCTGGCCGCCGAGCTGGGCCTGCCTGCGGGCGTGCAGGTCGTCGCGGGCGGGGCGCAGCCCGGTGACCTCGGCGCGCTCCACGATGCCGCCGAGCGCCGCGACACGCTCCGCCAGCACCGCGCCGATCCGGCCGGGCGACAGCGCCCTGCCCTGCCCCTTGATCAGGATCGCCGCCTTGAAGTCCTTCGACACCGCCGGCTCGACGGCCTGCAGCCCCTGCGATCCGACCAGCTCCAGCTCGGCGCCCAGTTCGGCACGGACCTTGAAGCCCAGGGTCTCGAGGCTGGCCTTGTCGGGGTTGCGGAAGGCATGGACGTAGTAGCTGTCGGTAATCAGCCCGCCCTGGCCCGCCGCTTCCAAGTGGCGGCGGTAGAGCTCGATCGACGGCGCGCAGAGCGCGCGCATCGCGGCGGCGCTGCGGCGGAACCTGGCCTCGGTGCCGTTGGCGAGGAAGCGGAGGCCCCAGGGCGCCATCCGCGGCCAGAATTCCGGCCGGACCCGCAGCGGCTTCCGCGGGTCCGTGAGCATTCCGGGCAGCGCCTTCCAGAGGCCCGGCGAGGAATGCGGCGCGATCGAGAAGGGCGAGATCACCCCGGCATTGCCGTAGGAGGTCGCCTGCCCCGGTTCGTCGCGGTCGATCAGCCGGACCTGCTGCCCCCGCGCGAGAAGCGAGAGCGCCGTGCAGATGCCGACGGCGCCCGCGCCGATGATGACGGTCTCGCCCATGTCAGACCTCCGCGGGGCGGGCGCGATGCGCCGCCAGCTGGGACAGGACCACCGGCGCGGCGATGATCACCGCGATCAGGTCGGCGGTCAGCGACGGCGCGATAAAGACGACGCCCGCCAGCGCCAGCAGCACCCGTCCCCAGAGCGCGACCGGCCCGGCCAGATGGCCGACGACCGCGCCCGAGAGCGCCACGACCCCGGCGATGGCCGAGACCGACGCGTAGAGGAACGGGAAGAACTCGAAGCCGCCCTGCCCCACGATCAGCAGGACCGGCGCATAGACGAAGGCCATCGGCGCCACGACCTTGCCGAGTCCGAGCGTGAAGGCCGAGACGCCGGTGCGGAACGGGTTCGAATTGGCGATGGCCGCCGCCGCATAGGCCGAGGTGCAGACCGGCGGCGTGATCTCGGCGACGACCCCGTAATAGAGCACGAAGAGGTGGCTGGCGATCGGCGGCACGCCGAGCTGCGCCAGCGCCGGCTGCGCGACCGAGACCAGCATGATGTAGAGCGCGGTGGTCGGCACGCCTGCGCCCATCAGGATGCAGGCGAGCGCGATCAGGATCAGCGACAGGAAGAGCGTCAGGTCCTGCACCGAGAAGAGCTCGAAGGCGCCGAAGGTGAAGATCGTGTGCAGGTCCGAGGCCAGCGAGGCCGCGCCCGAGGTCACCATGAAGCCCAGCCGGAACCCGATGCCGGTGGTGTTGATCACGCCGACGACGATGCCGACGGCCGCCGAGGCCGCGCCGACCGCGAGCGCGTATTTCACGCCGGTCTCCATCGTCTCGGCCATGTCGGGCAGGCTGATCCGGGCCTGCGGGTTGAAGGTGCCGAGGATCGCGCCGGCGATCAGCAGCACCGAATGCGCCGCGCCGAAGCCGTCGCCGGCGTATTTCCACAGCACGAAGGCGACGAAGGCGGCAGGCAGCGCCAGGGTGGCCGGGGCCTTCCAGCGCGCCATGCCGGTGATCAGCGTCAGCGAGATGCCGCAGAAGGCCGCCATGTAGGGGGTGTAGCCGGCAAAGAGGATGGCGAGCATCCCGACCAGGGGGATCAGGTTGGCCCAGCCCTCGGCCCAGACCGTGCGCAGCCGCGGCAGCATCTCGGCCGCCATGCCCTCGAGCCCCAGCCGCCGCGCCATCAGGTGGACCACGGCGAAGACGCCGACATAGTGCAGCAGCGCCGGGAAGATCGCCGCGATGACGATGGTCGTATAGGGAACCTCCAGGAACTCGGCCATGATGAAGGCGGCCGCCCCCATGATCGGGGGTGTGATCTGTCCGCCCGCCGAGGCCGCAGCCTCGACGCCCCCCGCAAAGTGGCCGGGATAGCCGAGCCGCTTCATGTTGGGGATCGTCAGCGCGCCGGTGGAGACGGTGTTCGCCACCGAGCTGCCCGAGATGGTGCCGAAGAAGGCCGAGGAAACGACCGAGACCTTGGCCGGGCCGCCGCGGTACTTGCCCGCCAGGATCGTGGCATTGTCGATGAAGAGCTTGCCGAGCCCGGTGCGCTGCGCGATCACGCCGAACAGCACGAAATGGAACACGATGGTCGAGGTCACCCAGAGCGTGACGCCGAAGATGCCCTCGGACGGGAAGTACATCGAGCTGACGAAGGTGCGGAATTTCACGCCGGGATGCTGCAGGATGCCCGGGAAATGCGGCCCGAAGAGCGCGTAGGCCATGAAGACGCAGATGATCGCGGGCAGGATCCAGCCCAGCGTGCGCCGCGCGATGTCGAGCACCAGGAGGATCAGGATGCAGCCGAAAGCCATGTCCCAGGGGTCGGGATTGCCCATCCGGAAGGTCTGCTCCTCGATCCCCAGGAACGGAATGCCGCGCCAGGCGAGCCCGATATAGAGCGCGCTGATCACGCCGAGGGCCATCATCGCGAGGTCCGGCACCGGCACGTTGCCGATCCGCCAGCGCCCGGTCTTCAGCGCATAGGCGCCGCTCCTGCGCATCGCCGGGTAGAAGGCATAGATCAGCACGAAGAGCCCGGCGAGATGCCAGCCCATGTGCCAGCGGTCGGACGGCATGCCGAAGCCGGCGGTCAGGTAATGGTAGAGCGCGAAGGAGAGCGCGACGCCGCGCAGGGCCAGGGCCATGCCGGGGCCGACGGCCCGGGTGGCGGCACCCTCGTCGTATTTGCGCTCGATCTCTCGCAGGTCCTCCGCGCTCGGCGCATCGGACTCGGGGCTGGGGGTCATGGTCAGGCTCCCGCATGGGGCCGCGGCTGCGCGCGGTCAGGTCGTGGTGGAATGCGAAAGGGCGGCCCCTGGGGACCGCCCGGAAAGAGGACCCGGGGCCCTTATTCCATCATGCCGGCTTCCTGGTAGAACTTCTCGGCGCCCGGATGCATCGGCACGCCCAGGCCATCGAGGCCGGAGATCGCGGTTTCCAGCGTGATCTGCTTGCCCTTGGCATGGCCGGAGTCGAACAGGTTGCGGCTGTTGTCGTTCCAGAGCGCCTTGGTGATGCCATAGACCAGCTCTTCGTCCAGATCCTCGGAGACGACCAGAAGGGCGGTCACTGCCGGGGTCTGGATGTCTTCCGCGAGCCCCTCATAGGCGCCCGCCGGGATCACCGACGGCATGTAGGCCGGCTCGACTTCGGCAATTTTCGCCATGTCCTCGTCGGAGAAGTTTACGAGGTCCATGCCCTTGGTCGAGGCGAGCTGCACCATCGCGGCGACCGGCCATCCGGCCACGTAGAAATACGCGTCGAGCTGGCCGTCGGCGAGGCGTTCGGCGGACTGCGCGTTGTTCAGCTCGGCCTCGTCCATGTTGTCGCGGGTGATGCCCCACTGTTCCAGCATGTGCAGCACGGCGACCTGCGTGCCCGAGCCCGCCTCGGCGATGCCGACGCGCTTGCCTTCGAGGTCGGCCATGGAGGCGATGTCGGAGCCCTTCGGCGTGACCAGGTGCAGGTCCTCGGGATAGAGCTTGGCGACGACGCGCAGCTTGGGATGCGGCTTGCCCTCGAACTTGCCCTCGCCGAGATACATGGCGCGGACCACGTCGGTCGAGGCCATGCCTGCCTCGAGCTCGCCGTTCTGCACGGCCTGGCAGTTGAAGACCGACGCGGTGGTCGACTGGGCGATGGCGATCAGGCCCGGGACGCCGCACTGGCCGCCCTCCTCGCAGGGCCGCGATCCGGGCGGCGCCGAGATCGCATTGGCGATCATGCCGCCGATCGGGAAATACGTGCCCCCGGCAGAGCCGGTGCCGATGCGGAAGAAGGTCGGGGATTGGGCTGCCGCGGTGCTGGCGACCAGAAGCGCTGCTGCGGTCATGCCGGCGAAACGTGCCAGAAAACTCATCTTGGTGTCGTCCCTGTCTGTCGGTTCTCGGTTCCGCCCCGCGCAGGCCGCGGGGTTGCCTGCAGGAGGGAAGAAGACCGGCGCTTGCCTTTCAAGAACATTTGTTTCGTTTTGGGAATGATGTGGCATTTCATGTACGCATGCACACAAGTCCCGCAAGGTGCCCTGAATATTGGCATTTCTGAAACCGGTCTGTACAGTTCACCGCATGGGCATGTGTGGCTCATGGCAGCATCAGGCAGCTTGTGCCCGGCGGAGATGCCCCCTGATCGAGCGGTCCAGATGAAGATCGCCGGTTTTGGCCTTGCGGATCATGCCATGGAGATAGGCGGACGGAGAGTGGATCTGCCCCTGCGCGGTCTTTTCCAGCAACAGGCACATGGCTTTGACGGCGTCGACATCGCCGATCTGCTGCTTGAGCTCGGTCCATTGCCTGTCGGCCAAACCGGTCAGTGTTGCGAGGCTTCTGCAGAGGCCTGCGAGGGTGACCCAGTCCGATGTCGCAGTGGCAGGTCCTCCCCAAGCTGCAAATGCTGGAAAGGCTCTGTGCAAGTCCTCAGCGCGGCATGTGTGTCGGTGGCTTGTGTGTCGGCTCGCCGGAGGGCTTAACGGCTGTTCGATGACTTCCCCTGTAGATTTAGATTCTTGGGAATTGATTGTATCTTCTATGTGGGTGTCGTTTCCGGTGCCCTTGGGTGCCAGTTCGGCATCGAGCTGGGCAAGCTGTCGGGCGAGTGCCTCGGCCTTCCGGGTAAGTTGGTCGAGGGTGCCGGGGCGGTTGCTTTCCGCCTCCAGTTGCTCGAGCTTCATCCGCTGGTCCTGTCCAGCAGCATCGGAAAGCAGTGCGATGCGTTCGGCGATGGTTCTCCGCAGCACGGTGATCTGGCGGCGGAGACGGGACGCGGCATGGCGCTCGGCTTCGTGATCGGCATGGAGCCGGGCCAATTCCCTTGCCCTTGCGGCAAGAGGGGAAAGGTCGAAGCCATAGGCGTCCGCGATCTGTCCGTCGGCATGCCGACGTCCCCAGCGCTTGCCGTTCGGGCTGTCCCTGAAGGACAGCACGCCCGCCTCGCAGAGCTTGCGCAGATGGCGGCGCAAGGCGCTCAGCGACAATCCGGTGCGGTCGGTTAACAGGGCGTTGGATGGCCAGACGATCGGGCTTTGTCCGTCTTCCCAGTCCTGGGCCTGGGAAAATGCGCAGAGCGTATCCATCAGCAGTACCTGCGCAGGTTTCAGCCCAATGAGAGGCGCAGCGCGCTTCAGCGCAATCAGCGCTTCGGATTTCCCTACGGCAAGTGCCTGCCCTTCCCGGCCCAGCTCTTCGGCTCTCAGGACGGCGTCATCCTGCTTTCGCCAGCCGCTCCCGCCGGATTTCGGCAAATGCTTTCCCTCGGCCGCCGCTGCCTGCGGTTGCCCTGCCCCGCCCGGGGCCTGCCTGAAATGCATCATGTCCTGTCAACAGACAGCAGAAAACCGTTCGCCCGAAGACGTTTTTCGTTGTTCGAAGTTTGGGGGACTGCTACTGATTAGGTGTCAAACTTGGTCACGTCTTGCCGGACGCGATCAGCTTACAGCCCTCGGGACTTCGGTTCTGAGGGTTTTCTTTTGCCCGCCTTCTCCTTTCTGTTTCTGCCTCAATGGTCGAGTTAACAGCTGTCAACTCGGGTTCATTCCCCGGGGTTCTCTGAACGGAACCTCTCGTAGGACTCGCGGATGACTTCCTCCAGGTGGCTGTCGAGCCAGTCGGAAAAGGCCTTGCTCTCCCCTGCCCGCTTCACGGACATGGTGATGGCGCTGCGTGCGCTGCGGATGGTGACGCCGGGGACCGGCGTGGCCTCGGCGGTTTCTCCGCTGCGGGCTCCACGGCGGCTGATCTCCTTCAGCAACCCGTCGAGGCGCTCGTCCGAGGTCGCATCAGCCGGAAAACGCGACAGGATCGCGACGGCGGCGTCCGCATCCGTGACCCCGCGCTCGAAGATCTGGGCAAGGCTCATCCATTTGGGCCGCCCCGATCCCGGCGCCGGGCCGATTGCGTCGCCAACCTCGGCTGGCACCAGGCGGGTGATCCGTTCGAGCTGCGAGAGCGTGTTCTTCGATATCGCCAGCGCCTGCATGATTTCGGCACGCTCATAACCCTGGTCGGCGATCGACAGGGCGAAGCGTGCGCGCTCGTAGAAGCTCAGCTCGGAGCGGGAGGCGTTCTCCAGGCCCTTGGCCATCAGGGCCTGGCTGTCATCCATGGTCCGGATCAGCGCCTTGACCGGCAGCCCGGCGGCCTTGCAGGCAAGGATACGGCGGCGGCCATAGATCACCTCGAAATGGCCGTCCTCGCGGCCCGAAGGGCGCAAGAGTACCGGCACTTGCTGGCCGGAGTCGCGGATGCTGTCGGCCAGCTCCGCGATCGAGCTTTGCGCCTCGTCAGAGTTAACACCTGTCAACTCGACATTCATCCGGTCTTTCGGTCCCCAAGGCAGGATCAGCGAGGTATCGATTTCCTGGATGCCTCCGAGGCCCGCACGGACCGAGCCGATCGTGCCTTTGGGCAGGGAATGATGCGCCCGCCCGGCGGCCGGCTTCGCCTCTGCCGCGGCGGTGATGGCCGCCATGATCCCTGTCTTGTTCTTTCCCATCGCCATGGTCAGCGTCCCCAAGCGTTCTGGATCATGCCGGCAATTTCCGCGCCCACCGCGTCCATGCTGGTTCTGGCCCTGTCATAGGTCGTGCGGGTCATGTCGGCCCGCGAGACCTCGTAGATCGTCATCTTCAGCATCGAGGCATCCGCGATCGCGGTGCTCCTCAGCCCGGTCGCGTGGACCACCCGATCCTGGAACAGCGCCCGCATCAGGCTGACGATCTGCTGGCTCGGGATGTCCGAGGGATCGTCGCGGGTGATCAGGAAGGAGAAGAAGTCGTGGCTGAGATTCACGCCGGTGCTCTCGAAGACTTCCAGATAGGCCGAGGTCATCTCGATGAATTGCTGCGTCGAGGCCAGGTCCAGCATGCTGGGCGTCATCGGCACGATGACCGCAGTGGCGGCATAGAGACCGGTCAGCGTCAGGAAGCCGAGGGCAGGCGGACTGTCGATCACGACGATGTCGTAGTCTTCCTCGACGGTCGAGATCGCGTTGGTCAGCCGGTCGAAGAAGGAGACTCCACGGCCGGCGCTGATCGCCGTCTCGGTTTCGAACTCGCTGAGGATCAGCCTTGCCGGCGCCAGGTGCAGCCCGGGAAAATAGGTCTCGACGATGCAATCCGCCATCGGAACCGGGTCCTCGTAGCGGATCGCGTCATAGATCGAGACGCCGTCGAACTCCAGCTCGGTCTGGATGCCGCAGAAACCCGACAGGCTGCCCTGCGGGTCGAGGTCGATGGCCAGCACGCGGTAGCCCTGCAGGGCAAGGTAATGGCACAGATGGATCGAGCTGGTGGACTTGGCCGAGCCGCCCTTGAAGTTCATCAGCTGCAGCACCTGCAACTTGTCGCCTTGGCGCCGCCCGGGGATGTACTTGCCCGGCTTGCGCGATCCGGCCTCGAGGATGCGGCGGGCCTCCCGGATCTCTTCGGCGGAATAGAAGCGGCGGCCGCCCCGGTTCACGGCCGGTTCCGGAATGCTGCCTTCGCTATGGCATTTGCGCAGGAACTGCCCGGTCACGCCAAGGAGGTCTGCCGCCTCAGTGGCCGAAAAGGAGCGCAGCTGCTTGCTGTAGTCCGGCGCATAGGCCTGCATCAGATGCGTGGTCAACGCAGTCTGTAGACGCGAGGCCATCTCGCGGGTAAGCTCCGACTGTGTCCCCGCCTGTATGGGGCTCGTCTCGATCATGGTTTGCGTTTCTCTGCTCACTGGCGCTTATTTGCGCAACCTGATCGACTATGGCCGTGATTCATTGGCCCAAGTCAAGTGCAAACTATTGCTTGCTTTTTTCGTCTTGGGTGCGCGCTCGGCCGGGAATTCGATTCCCGGGGTTAACAGCTGTTAACGCAGTATGGCGTGATCCGAAGGCCCGTGGCTCGGCGCGGGTCCGGCTGCGGATGCCGTGAAGGGGCCTGCCGTGCCGTGCGGATGCGCGGGGCCGGCTGTAACAGCTGTTAACTTGCGCCCTCCGCGACGCCGCGGCGTGACCTGGCGGGGAGCGGCTGGCCGGACTGCGGCCTCGGCCTGCTCTGCCCGCTTGGGCCCCGGGCGCGCGGTCAGGCGCCGTGTCCGGCTGCTCGCTGGCGGTTGGTCTGTTCGACGGTCGCTAAGGTCGGGAAATGCCGAATTGAGCCATCGCCGGTGCTGCGGCACGCGCGGAAAACCGGCTCGATTCTGGTAGGTTATAGCTGACTTCCTTCCCCGTTGCCGGAGGCTTTACCTAGTGTTAGTGTCTGGGCAAGAGCGGAAGGAAGCGGTTGGTGTTGTCCTTCGAAGATTGTCCCGTCCGGGAACCGTAGCGTCGTATCAAGTCATCGTTTCGATCTGCCGCAACGCGCAACATGCGCGAAGGGGAGGGTGTATCCATGGCCGGGTTCGGTGTCATCCGCGACATCAGCCGGGAGCTTCGCCGACAGGTGTTCGACGCCTTGGAGGCGACGCCGGATGTCGATTTCGCGCTGGAGGGCGTCCTTGCCCGCCTGAGCCTGCAGCCGCCCGTCGAGGGACTCGATGCGGCGGTGGTCGCCAGCCTCTATCTCTACCATGTCGAGGTCGACAAGCATCTGCGGAACCAGCGGCCGCTGCCCGACCGCACGGCAGAGGACCAGTTCCGCAACCCGCCGCTGCCGCTGCAGCTGCGCTATCTCTTCACTCCGGTCAGCGAGGACGAGGAGACCAACCAGCTTCTTCTCGGCCGGATCATCCAGCATTTCCACGACCACCCGACGGTCTCGCTTCTCGAGGGCACGCCGCTCGGCGACAGCTTCGGCGGGGCAAGCCCGGCGCTGCGCGTGCGGCCGGACCTGCTCACGCTGGAACAGCTGTCGCAGATCTGGAACGCATTTTCACAGCCCTACCGGGTGGCCGTCTCGCTCCTCGTCGAAACCGTCGCCATCGACAGCGGCCTGCCGCCGCTGCGCGGCACGCGCGTGACCGAGCTGGCGGCCGCAGTCGGGAAACGGCCATGAGCGCCGTGCTCGCCTCCGCCCGTCTCAGTGCCCGCCAGGTTCTGGTGCGGGGCCGCATCGGCGAAACCATCACCGGGCGATCCTTCGACGGTGTCGGGGTCGAGCTGCGCGCCGTTCAGGACGGTGTCACGGTGCCTCTGCCGGTGTCTCTCGCAATGAAGCCCGGAGGTTGGTACGCGGCGCATCTGGCGCCGGGCCGGGTCTGGCCGGTCTTCCCGGCTGCTCCCGGGGTGACGCTCGAGGCCGAGATTTCGGTGCCGGGGCGGGCTCCGGTGGTCGTGTCGCAAGCGGTCGACCCGGCAGACCTTGCCCTCGTTGCCGAACCGCGGCAGGCCGGCGAAACAGCTGTCGAGGTCGAGCGGATTGCCGGTGCGCCCTTCCGCTTCGACCTTTCCCTGTCGCCGCTGCCGGTTGCCCTGTCGGGCACGGTGATCCGCGACCATGATCCGGATGACCCGTTTCCCGGTGTGAGCGTCTCGGCGCCCGGCGGCCTGCCGGTCGTCACCGATGCCGCCGGGCAGTTCTTCATCGCCGAACTGCCGGTGCTGGAAACCATGCTCCTGTCGCTCGATGGCGGCAGTGGCATCACCGAAATTCCCTTCCGTCCCGACTATGCGCGTCGGGTCAACAGCGTCACGCTCTCGCTCGGCGGGGCATAACCAGGAGGTCTCAGATGCCCGAATATCTTGCCCCAGGGGTTTACGTTGAGGAAGTTCCTTCCGCCAACAAGCCGATCCAGGCCGCGGGGACGTCGACGGCGGGAATGGTCGGGATGACCCAGCGCGGGCCGGTCAACCGGCCGACCCTGGTCACCAGCCGCGGCGCCTTCGCCCGCAGCTTCGGCGGTCTTCTCGATCCGCTGGCCTATTCCGGCGGGCGCGATGCGCTGCCCTATGCGGTCGAAGGCTTCTTCGGCAATGGCGGGGCGCGGGCCTACGTGACCCGGATTGTCGGCCCGGCTGCCGCGGAATCCGTCCTGGGCCTGGTGGCCGAAACAGCTGTTGCGGCCACGCCGGCCTTGGTGGCGCAGGCAGGGCAGGGCGCGTCCGAGCTGCTGGTCGACGATCCCGGAGCGCTGGCGGCGGATGACACGGTGCTGATTTCCGACGGCGCCAAGTCGGAGATGGCGGCCGTGACGGCGGACCCGATCGTGCCGCGTGCGGGAATTGCCGGGCTGTCGCTGGCCTATCCGGCGGGGACGGACGTCACGTTGCAGACCGTGACGCCGATCGCCGGAGCACTGGCCGGGGATCTCGCGGCCGGGACGGATACGTTCGACGTGACAGATGCCACGGGTCTCGCGATGGGCATGACGCTGGCGCTGGTCGATGACAGCGGCGACATTGCCGCCCACGAAATCGTCGAGATCAGCGGCCTGGCCGGCACGACGGTTACGCTGGCCGCGCCGCTGGTGCGCGACCACGCGGCCGCCTCCACGCTGAACGCGCTGGCCGATGACGGCGCGGCGCGCCCTGGCGCCCTGCGCGGCCGCCGCGATCACCGGCCAGCGCGACGCGGCGGCTTCTTCCCCGGGAAGGTAATAGAGGAAATCGAGCCCCAGCGCGGCGCGGCGCCGTTCGAGGAAATCCGGATCGGGGAGCCCGCCGGCGGCCGCGCGGGCGAAGTCCAGCGAACGCGCCTCGCCGTGCAGCTCCTCTCCGGTCCGGGCCTGCAGCTGCGACAGGTACTGCTCGGCGATGCGCAGGTCGCTCTGCACGTTTGCCGCCAGCACCTTGTCGTAGTCGCTGGTCCAGCGGGTCATGCCGAGGAGCAGCAGGAAGGGCATCAGCACCACCAGCGGCGCCAGCGCCAGGATCAGCAGGCGCAACCGGACGGTGGGCGCGGGGCGGGACCGGGCCGTCATGGCATGTCGGCCCCCGGCCTGAATGCCCGAGCGGATCGACGGGCGATCCTCAATGTCCGTGCGGCTCGTCGAGCGACCCGTGAATGGCGAACTGGCCCAGATCGGCCTCGCCCGGCTCGATCGCGCGGTATTGCTCGCGGACCCCGGCGGAGGTCAGCTCGCGCGAGACGGTCAGCAGCGTGTTCGGCGCGTGGTCCTCGCAGAGCTCGGCCATCTGCGCCAGTTCCTCGCGGGCGACGGGGCGCGCGGCCTCGGCCGAGGGGGCGCCGTAATAGGTCACGAAATGTCCGGCCAGCAGGTCGGCCAGCGCCTCGATCTCGGCCGGTTCGACGGCGGTGACGGCGACGAAGGTGACCCGGCCGAAGGTTTCGAGCCCGAGCCAGCCATTGGCGAAGGCCTGGCGCGCCTTGCCGGTCAGGTCGCCCTCGGTCCAGTCCGAGAACTCGAAGCCGCCGGCGATGCACCATTCGCCGGTGCGCGCCGGCGAGGCGAAGACGCGGGTGTCGCTTTCGTCGAAATGGATGGCGCGGGCAAGTTTCACGGGGCGGGCTCCAGAAGGGTGGTCAGCGGGATTAGATGCGTGGTGTCTCCGTCGCGCAGGAGCATGCCGAAATCCTCGTCGACGCCGAGGAAGGTGCCGCCGATCCCGTCCTGCACCACCTCCTCGCCGATCTCCTGCACCAGCGCGCGCCAGTCGGCATGCAGCGCGCGGGTCTCGCCGCTTTCCCAGCGGTTGATCCAGCTCAGGCTGTGGCGCGCCCAGGCCTCGATCAGCGCGGCGGGCGCGACATCGGCGCAGCCCTCGGCATAGAGCGAGGTCTGGTCGGGCCGGTCGCCGGGGCGGTCGCTGTCGGGAATGAGCGGCAGCGAGAAGCCGATTGCCAGCCAGTCGGGCACCGCTGCCGGATCGCCGGTCGAGGCCATGCAGCGGAACCGCCCGCAGGCGGCGCCGTTGACCCGGATGCCGCCGTCCCAGCCGAGATGCACCGCGACCTCCGGAGGCGCCATCACGCCGAGCGCGTTCTGGAAGCCGACGCCGAGGAGCGGCAGTATTGCCATTGCCTTGCCCAAGGGGACCTCGGGGGCCAGCACAAGCGCGGCCTCGAGCCGGCCGGCGGTGATCCGCCAGGCCACCAGCCCGGCATCGCAGCCCATCAGCGCTCGGATCGCCTCGACCAGCGCGCGGGCCAGCGCCTCGTCATTCTCGTAGGGGCGGGCGTCGAGCGCCGCCTCCGCCACCCAGGGCGAGCGCTCCGCAAGCGGGGCGATCATGGCCAGGGCATCGGCGCGGGGCGCGGTGTTCAGGCAGCTCAGGGCGGGGGTCATGGCGGTTTCCTTGTCTTCCGTCACGACCTTAGCCGCAGGACATCATTGCCATCCATGACATTGTGGGCAATTATCCATTCTCGAAATTAGGATGATGACCATGGCGCTCCATCTGGTCCCGCGGGGGCTGCTCTATGTCGAGGCGGTGGCCGAGCACGGCTCGATCCAGGCGGCCTCGCGCGCGACCGGCATCGCGGCCTCGGCGATCGACCGGCAGGTCAAGCTGCTGGAGGACCGGCTGGGCGTGCAGCTCTTCGACCGGCAGACCCGCGGCATGGCGCTGTCGGCGGCGGGCGAAATGTTCGTGCTGCTGGCGCAGCGCTGGCGGGCGGACGAGGCGCAGCTGCTGTCGGACGTCAAGCAGATGCAGGGGGTGGATCTGGGCCATATCCGGCTGGCGACGATGGACAGCCTGGTCAACGGGCTGGTGCCGCGCTTCCTTGCGGAGATCGCGGCGCGCTATCCGCGGGTGCGGGTCGATGTCGAGGTGGCGACGCCGGACGATGCCGCCGCGGCGCTGGAGGAGGGGCAGTGCGACATGGTGCTGGCCTTCAACCTGCGGCCGCACCGCGATTTCCACGTGCTCTGGTCGGCCGAGCTGCCGCTCTGCTGCGTCGTGGCGCCGTCGCATCCGCTGGCGGCGCGCGGCGCGGTCGCGCTGAAGGAGGTGCGCGAGCATGCCATCGTGGTGCAGAGCCGGGCGCTCGCGATCCGCCGCATCCTCGAGGCGCGCCATTCCTGGATCTTCTCCGAGGGTCCGCCGCCGGTCGTGACCAACTCGCTGCAATTGCTGAAGCAGCTGGTCACCGCGGGCAGCCATGTCGCGCTGACCTCGGAAATGGACGCCGCGCCGGAACTTCTCGACGGCCGCGCCGTGGCGCTCCCCGTCGAGGGCCAGAAGATCGCGGCGCAGAGCATCTCGATGGCGGTCAATGCGCGGCGCAGCCTGCCGCGCATCGCCTCGAAGGTCGCCGATTGCCTCGCGGCGGAGGCGCAGGCGACGCTGGAGACGCTGCGCCGCGCCTGAGGCTCAGCCGAGGCGGAACCCGCGCACATGTTCCGGCATGTCCACCCCGGGCAGGTTGCGCGGATCGGGTTCGGGCGTGCCGACCGTGGTGGCGACCGGGATCACCCCGGCCCAGATCGGCAGGGCGTAATCCTCCTCCTCGTCGCCGGGCGGACCGGTGCGGACCTTGGCGGCGCCCTCCTCGATTCTCATCCCCAGAACGGTCGTGGCCTTCAGATCCTGCGCATGGTCCGGGCGCAGCGTGCCGTAGCGGCCGGGAAACAGCCCGTCGACGAAGCGGATCAGCTTTGCGTGCTTCTCGTCGGGGTCCTCGACCTTGAAGGCGGTGCCGAACAGCGTGACCGAGCGCGAATTGACCGAATGGTGGAAACCCGAGCGCGCCAGCACGAAGCCGTCGAGGATCGACACGCTGAGGCAGACCTGGGCATCCTTGCCCGCGCGCAGCGCCCGGCTGGCCGAGGAGCCGTGCCAGTAGACATGGTCGCCCTCGCGCCATTGCAGGGTCGGCGTCACATAGGGCGTGCCGTCCATGACATAGCCGACGCTGCACAGCGGCTGGGCGTCGAGGATGGCATGGACGGTCTCGCGGTCGAAGGCGCCGCGGGCATGGGCGCGGCGCAGGCGGGAACGGTCGGTGACGGCGAGGCTGTCGCTCATGGCGGGACTCCTTCGAACTCTGGACCGCTGCGGGGTAGCGCGCTATTGGCTATGGTAACATGGCCAATCCGGACAAAAAGCATCGGTCCAATTTTCAGGCGGCGCTGTTCGGGCTGGGGCTCGACCGGACTGCGGCGGCGCCGATGCACCTGCAGCTGGCCGGGGCGCTGCGCGGGCTGCTGATCGGCGGCGGCCATGCCGGGGAGAGGCGGCGGTGCCGGTCGGCATCGGCGCGATGGCGGCGCTTCTGGGTCTCGACTTCGCCGCGGCGGCCGCCGTTGCCGAAGAGGCGGCGCAAGGCGAGGTCTGCGGCCCCGGCGATCCCGAGCTGATGACGCTGAAGGCGCACCGGCTGATCTCCTCGGCCGCCACCATCGCCTATCCGNGCGCCCGACAGCGGCGACAGCTTCGCCCGCCGGATCGTGGCAGGCTACCTGCCCGAGGGCGTGCGCGAGATCCCGATCGTCATCCCGATGCGGGCCGNAGCGCTTNCCCGGCGCAGGAGGTCTATGACCGCGCCGCCGCGGAGCTGGCCGCGATCCTGGAGAGCGGCGAGGATGTCGTCGTGCTCTGCGAGGGCGACCCGTTCTTCTACGGCTCCTTCATGTATCTACGCCGACGCCATGCAGGGTTCCGGTCATGTGCTGAGGCTCCACTGGGTGACGGGCATGGCGGGTTTCCAGCCCCGGAACGGCCCGACCGGCTCGGCGCGGGCGACGGAGATGCGGCGCAGCATGCCGCCATGGCGGGCATGGAGATCGAGCAGCAGCGCCTCGGATTCGAGCGTCACCGCATTGGCGACGAGGCGGCCGAAGGGCTTCAGCGCGGCCAGCGCCGCCGCGACCGCCGCTTCGCTGAGCCCCACGAGGCGGTCGGCCACGGGCTCGAGGGCGATTTCAACCGCAAGGGCAGCTCCGCCTTTGCCGGGCTGACGGGCCAGCAGGTCGCCGCCAAGGGCGTGACCGTGCTCGACGACGGCACAATTCCCGACCGCCGCGGGTCGATCACCGTCGATGACGAGGGCACGCCCTCGGAGCGCACCGTGCTGATCGAGGACGGCATCCTCGTCGGCTACATGCAGGACCGCCAGAACGCGCGGCTGATGGGCACGAAATCCACCGGCAACGGCCGCCGCCAGAGCCATGCCCATATCCCGATGCCGCGGATGACCAACACCTACATGACCGGCGGCGAGGCGACCCCGGCCGAGGTCCTGTCGGAGCTGAAGGACGGCATCTACGCGGTGGGCTTCGGCGGCGGCCAGGTCGACATCACCAACGGCAAGTTCGTCTTCAACTGCACCGAGGCCTACCGGGTGAAGGACGGCAAGGTCGGCGCGCCGGTGCGCGGCGCCACGCTGATCGGCGACGGTCCCGCGGCGATGAAGCGAATCCGTGCGATCGCAAACGACATGGAACTTGACCCCGGAATTGGCAATTGCGGAAAATCCGGGCAGTGGGTGCCGGTCGGCGTGGGCCAGCCGACGCTCCTGATGGGCGGCCTGACGGTCGGTGGCGCGGGATCATAAAAAAGCAGGAGATTCCATTTTTTCTCGATTGGGCCCGCGTCCGTTCACCCGCGGTTAACCTTAAGACCGCCATGTTGGCTTCACCCCTCGGGCGGAGCTGCGATGACCAAAACACTGTATTCTTCCATCCCCACACCCCTCACCCCACCCAAGTTGGAAGAAGACAGGTTATCGTGGCTCCGCCTATTTCGATCCCGACGGGTCGGGGTGGCGACATTCCACAGATTGATCGAGGAGCACGGCACCGCCCAAGCGGCGCTCGATGCCCTGCCCGAGGTCGCCCGCGCGGCAGGCGTCTCCGGATACGAGCCCTGCCCGGCCGAAGCCGCGCGGGCCGAAATGAAGGCAGCGCGCAGATGCGGCGCGCGGCTGATCTGCCTCGGCGATCCCGACTATCCCGCGCTTCTGGCGGAGACGGCCGATGCCCCGCCGCTGCTCTGGGCGATCGGCCGGACCGAGCTCCTGCACAGCCCGCGGGCGCGGCACGGTTCCCCCTTGCGCAGCGGCGGGCTTCCCGCAAATAAGGCGGGATGACCGACCGCTTTCCCCTGCCTCCGGGCGACTGGCCCGAAATGGAACCCGGCTGGGTCTGGCTCTGCGGGGCCGGACCGGGCGATCCCGGGCTCCTTACGCTGCATGCGCTCAACGCGCTCTCCCAGGCCGACGTGATCGTCTATGACGCGCTCGTCGATCCGCGGATCCTCGACTGGGCCCGCGCGGACGCCGAGCAGATCTATGCCGGCAAGCGCGGCGGCAAGCCGTCCTCGGTGCAGAAGGACATCTCGCTGCGCCTCGTGGACCTCGCGCGCGACGGCAAGCGGGTGCTGCGCCTCAAGGGCGGCGATCCCTTCGTCTTCGGCCGCGGCGGCGAGGAGGCCCAGACGCTGGTGCAGCACGGCGTCAACATCCGCATCATCCCGGGCATCTCGGCGGGGATCGGCGGGCTCGCCTATTCCGGCATCCCGGTCACCCATCGCGACATCAACCAGACCGTCGCCTTCGTCACCGGCCATGACCAGACCGGCGAGACGCCGCAATCGGTCGACTGGCAGGCGCTGGCGAAGGCCGCGCAGGTCATCGTGATCTACATGGGCGTCAAGCATATCGGCCGGATCTCGGCCGAGCTGATCGCAGGCGGGCGCGACCCCGAAGACCCGGTCGCGGTGGTGACGGATGCGACCACGCCGCGCCAGAAGGTGCTGGAGACCCGGCTCGCCACCGTCGAGGCCGATATCGCCGCCTCGGATCTGGAGCCGCCCGCGATCATCTGCGTCGGCAAGGCGGTGCTGATGCGGCAGGTGCTCGACTGGCAGGGGCTGGCCGGGGGCGAGGCGCCGCGCAATGTCGATCCGCTGGGCCGGGGCCGCGCCGCCGAGGAGAAATGACCAGCGCCTCGAGCGCGCCGGTGCGCACCAAGGCGGCGCTGAGCACGAACATCGCGCCGATCGTTGCGGGCGCCGGGTTGGCGATCGCGGCCAGCACCTGATCGGGGCCGGCAAGGCCAAGAACCAGCGCCGCCGCCGCGCCGGTGAAGGCGACGACATCGGAGGGCCAGCGCTCGGCCAGGAAGGCGGCGAAGACGCAGGCGACGAGGCCGAGCGACAGGTAGGGAGCAAGGGAACCGGGGTCGAAGAACATGACAGGGCCGCAGCGGAATGGAGGGGATGGGACCCGGCTGCGGCGCCGTCTCGGCGCGGACCGGGGTCGTCGGAATGGCTTGGCAGGAATGAGTCGCGGTTCGAAATGGCCGAAGAGCGGATTAGCGGCCGCGCGGCGGCCCCGCAATTGCCGCAACGGACGCAGGGGCGGCAGGACGGCAGATTCCGGCCGCGGCCGTGCGGCGGCGCGGGAAACGCCCAAAATGCAGGCATTTCCGACCGCCGGACCCGCCATGCAGACCCGGAAAACCGTTTGGACGCAAACGTCACAAAAGCCTCAACCAGGCGACGCAAAACTGTCATGGCCCGGCGCTAGGTCCCGCCGGAACAGCAAACGGAGGCCCGCAGGGGCCGCATTTCCGAGGGACAGACATGATCCGCAAGGCCACGGTTTCCGCGATCGCCCTGATCGCCACGCTTTCCTCCGCCACCGCGCAGCAGGCCACCCAGATCCAGTGGTGGCACGGCATGGGCGGCAAGAACCAGGAGGTCATCAACGAGATCTCCAAGCGCTTCAACGACGCCCAGCAGGCCTGCGCTGGCGACCACCGCGCTGGCCTTCTCCTTCTTCCAGATCCTGCCGCATTTCCCGGTCGGCGTTTCCGAGGTCCATTTCATCCTCGGCTCCACGCTGTTCCTGATGTTCGGCGGCGGCGCGGCCTCGATCGGCCTCGCGATGGCGCTGCTGCTGCAGGGGCTGTTCTTCGCGCAGTTCGACCTGCCGCAATACGGCATGAACGTGACGACGCTGCTGGTGCCGCTCTGGGCGGTTTCGGAGCTGGCCAAGCGCATCATCGCGCCGGATACCGCCTATGTCGACCTGACCTACGGCCAGGCGCTGAAGCTCTCGACCGCCTATCAGGGCGGCGTGGTCGCCTGGGTCGCCTTCTGGGCCTTCTACGGCCAGGGTTTCGGCGCGGCGAACATCGCCTCCGTCGCCTCCTTCGGCGCGGCCTACATGTCGGTCATCCTGCTCGAGCCGCTGGCCGATCTGGCCGTGCTGGGCGCTGCGAAATCGGCAAAGGGCGTGGCTTCGACCCCGTTCTTCAACAAGCGCCTCTTCGCCTGACCCCAGGTTCGGCGAGCTGAGACACGGGCCGCGCGGGGACTGCCCCGGGCGGCCTTTTCCGTTTCCGCCGCCGGGCGAGGGGGGGGGCTGCGTCACGGGACGGGCGCACCGGCCGCCTGACCGGCCGAACACGGCCCGGGCGGAGGCTGACGGCTCTGGACCTCCGGTGCCGGGGCAAGCCTGCCGGGGGCCATCCGCCGGGCGGCGCCTATTTCCCGGACATCAGCTCTTCCATGAAGTGGCAGAACAGATCGGCGCGGCCCTCCACCCCGGCCTTGGCATAGATCGCCGCGGTCTGGGCGCGGACGGTGCCGGGCGCGGTACCGCGCATGTCGGCAATCGCCTTGTTGTCCAGCCCCTTCAGCAGCAGGAGCGCCACGTCGCGTTCGGATTTCGTCAGCGTCCAGCGGTCGAAATGCGCATCCACCAGCTGGGCGACCTCGCCGCGGGCCATCCGGATGCCGCGGTCGAGCGCGTCGAGCTCGGCCAGCAGGCTCCTGAGCTGCATCCAGAGCATCGCGACTCCCGCGCACATCGCCAGCGAGGCTACCGTTTCCAGCGCCATGTGGACCGGCTCGCGCGATTCCGCGGTGCCGGCCGTCAGGTCGACGACGATGTCGGTGATGAAATAGACCACGCAGAGCGCCTGCAGCAGGATGATCGCGGCGAGCGTTGCCGCCCGCCGGTCGCATCCCAGCCTGGCGACCAGGGCGCGGATCATTCGGCCTCGATCCCGTGGGGAATCGACTTGCGGCCGGTGACCATGGCGCGCACCAGCGGCACGCGCGTGCGCCAGCTGTCGAAGGCGACGCCCGCGAGATGCAGGATCACCGAGAGGATCAGCCAGTCGAAGGCGAGCTCGTGCATGTCCTTCACCCAATCCATGCCGAAGAAGCGGAGCATGCCCATCATGTAGCCGGTCGCGGCCATTGCGGCCAGCGTCAACCACAGGTTCCACACCATGAAGGCGCCCAGCGGGTTGTGGGACAGGTGGGTGCGGCGGCTGCCGCGGCGCAGCTCGCGCAGGTGCTGCAGTGCGCGGCGCGGGCTGGGCGGGAAGGCCGAGAGCCGGGCATGGCGTCCTTGGCTGCGGAGCGCGGCGGACCCTGTCACGGCGCTGCCCTGCATGCAATCCGGTCCGGTCCCGGATGTGGCGGAAACTGCAGGCAGACGCCGTTGCCGGGCGCCCCGGCCCGTCCCGCGGCCGGGGCCGCCAGAACCTTGCGCCTTGCCCCAGATTGCCGCCGGGTGCGTGCCTTCTGCCTTGGCGATGTGCCGCGGGCTGTTCGGCGAGCGCGGACCGGTGTCCCCGGCCGCCCTGGCGACGGATTTTCGGGGCGGATGCAAGAGGGCGGCTCGGAGACCGCTTGGACGGGATTTCGGCGAAGCAATGGCGCCTGCTTTTCAGGTCGAAGCGAGCTCCAAGGCCGGGCGGATGGCACAGGCCGGCCGGAATGTCCGGCGCTGTGGCGTGCGGTTTCGGCCTGCCTCCCGGCGGATCGCGTCCTTTGGTCCCGCTCCCGGCGGACCGCCCCCGCAGCCGGGCAGGACAGGAAAGCGGCCGATATCCCGGTTCCGGCTGCCCCCGGCGTCTGCCGCGTCGGGAAAGGGTCATATCCGATCGGGAAATTCGGCGGCTGCATGGTTGCGGCACTGGGTAGCTGTGCCGCAAACCGGGCCGGGCAGAGGACGTTCCCCCGGTCGCCGGGTGCGTTGCCGCAGCGCTCCGGGGGGCACCTGCGTTCCTTGAAGCCTGATGTGCCGGCCATTCCGGAGCATTGAGTTGCAGCGCCCGCCGGTGCTCACGGCCGTGCCTGCGCCCTGTCTCCTGTCGCGGAGGGTCCCGGGTGGCGGCCCGCCGCGGGACGCGTCGGGTAGCGCCATGCCGCGGGCCTTCCGTCTGCCGTTTCGGAACCGGTGGGCGCCGCCGTCATGCGTGTCGGCCTCCGGACCGCCGGCAAAGACGCCGTCCCCGGGATCGGCAGCCGCCATGGCGACCAGCGCCGCGTGGTCCAGCACCGTGCCGTCGGCGAATTCGACCGTCTCGATCCGGTAGCGCCCGCCGCTGACCGTGCGGTCGAGCCGGACCCGGTCCTCGGTCCCGGCGAAGGACAGCAGCAGGTCGTCGCCGTCGGGGCGCACCTGCAGATCGGCCGGATCCAGCCCGGCCCCGAACAGGACGCGGTCGGCACCGGAATAGAAGGCGAAGCCGTTGTCGGACACCGTGTCCTGGCCGGAGCCCGGCGCGAAGACATAGGTGTCGCTGGCATCGCCGCCGACGAGCAGGTCGTTGCCGGTGCCGCCGTCCAGCGTGTCGGCATCGCCGCGCCCCTGCAGCGTGTCGTTGCCGCTGCCGCCCGGGATCGCGTCCGCATCGTAGCCGCCCCAGACCGCCCGGTCGCCGTCCCCCGGCATCCAGGCCATCGCTGCCAGATCGGCATGGGCGAGAACCGTGCCGTCGGCGAACTCGACCGCCTCGATCCGGTTGCGCGAATTGACCAGCGTCTCGGGGATCGCGATCCGGTCCTCGCGGCCCGCAAAGGACAGGATCAGGTCGCGGTCGGTGGCCTCCACGCGCAGATCGGCCGGGTCGAGCCCTGCGCCGAAAGCGATGCGGTCGGCACCGGAATAGAAGGCGAAGCCATTGTCCGCGACCGTGTCCTGGCCGAAGCCCGCCTCGAACTCGTAGCGGTCGCTGTCGTCATTGCCCGCGAGCCAGTCATTGCCGGTGCCGCCCTCCAGCGTGTCGGCGCCGCCGCGGCCGTAGAGGCTGTCATTGCCGCCGCCGCCCGCCAGAAGCTCGGCGCTGTAGCTGCCCTCGAAGCGCTGGTCCTCTTCGTCCGCGACCCAGGCCAGAGCGGTCAGCTCCTGATGGCTGAGCACCGTGCCGTCGGCGAATTCGAAGCTTTCGATGCGGTTGCGCGAACTGGTCAGGGTCGCCGGGATGCGGATGCGGTCCTCGCTCCCCTCGAAGCGCAGCACCAGATCGGCGCCCTCGGCGCGGACCCGCAGATCCGCGAGGTCCAGGCCCTCGGCGAAGCGGATGCGGTCGGCACCGGAATAGAAGGCGAAGCCGTCATCGGCGACCGTGTCCTGGCCGAAGCCCGGGGAGAAGTCATAGACATCGCTGTCGTCATTGCCCGAGAGCAGGTCGGCGCCCGGCCCGCCCGCCAGCGTGTCGCTGCCGCCGCGGCCATGGAGGCTGTCATTGCCGCCGCCGCCCGCCAGAACCTCGCCATCGTAGCTGCCGCGGAAGGCCTGGTCCGAGGCATCGGGGACCCAGGCCATGGCCGCGACCTCGCCATGGCCGAGCACCGTGCCATCGGCGAATTCGAAGCTCTCGACGCGGTTGCGCGAACTGGTCAGCGTGCGCTCCAGCCGGATCGAGCCCGGCTGGCCCGCGAAGGACAGCACCAGATCCTCGCCCTCGGCGCGCACCTCGAGATCCGCGGCCGCCAGCCCTTCGGCAAAGCGGATGCGGTCGGCGCCGGAATAGAAGGCGAAGCCGTCATCCGCGAGCGTGTCGTCGCCGAAGCCCGGGGCAAAGTCGTAGACATCGTTCTGGTCGTTGCCGGAAAGCCGGTCATTGCCCGGCCCGCCCCCCAGCGTGTCGCTGCCGCCGCGGCCCAGGAGCCGGTCATCGCCCCAGCCGCTCTCGAGCTGGTCGGGATCGCCGCCGCCTTCGATATCCCGTCCCAGCGCCGCGTCGAAATCCGCACCGCCGAAATTTTCCGCCACCAGCGCCGCCGCATCCGTGGCGGCAAGCCGGAAGAGCGGCCGCGCGAAGCCGAGGTCGGTGACGCCCGGCTCAGCTAGATAGACATAGGCATCGCCGCCCTCCTGGCGCACCACCAGCCGGCCGGACAGGCCCTCCTCCAGCGTGATGGCCATCCGGTCGCCGCCCGCACCGGGCTCGAAGCCGATCAGCGTGGCCAGCGGTTCGGCATCGTCGAGAAGCGGCACGAACCGGGCATGGATGTCGGTCACGCCGGGCGTGCCGGTGTAGCTGCGCGGCAGGGGTGCCGGCCCGCCGGACCCGCTGCCGCAACTCGATTCTCGACGAAAAACGCAAAAAATGAGCGTGACCCAGCGGAAGCCGCGCCGCAGCATCAAAATATGCCGCAAACCCAAGGCCATGACACAAAATCAAGATGCCCCAGACGGAAAGCCGCCAGGGGCAAGCCCGGGCCTCAGCGCAGAAGGCTCTTCAGTTCCACCGCCGGGTCCGCCACCAGCTCCGGCGCCGGGCTCCGCCCCGCCTCCAGGAGCCGCTTCGCCGTCATGTAGGCCCGCGGATCGTTCATCGCATCGCAGGCCAGAAGCGTGGCGCCCTTGTAGTACCAATGCGAGCAGGAGCCCTCGCGGGCGCCCGGACGCCGCACCACCCGGTCATGGCCGCGGCTCAGCCCGGCGATCTGCAGCGACAGGTCGAACTGGTCCGACCAGAACCAGGGCGCAGGCTCGTAGGCCAGCCCCGCCCCCATGATGTTGCGCGCGACGGTCTCCGCCTGGTCCACCGCGTTCTGCACGCTCTCCAGCAGGGTCGGCGCGCCGCGGAACGCGAACTCGGCGCAATCGCCCGCCGCCCAGATCGCCGGGTCCGAACTGCGCCCGAAGGCGTCGACCAGGATGCCGCCCGCCACCGACAGCCCGGCCTCGACCGCCAGATGCGGCACGCAATTGGCGCCGATCCCGGCGATCACGAAATCCGCCGGGACATGCGTGCCGTCGGCAAGCGCCACCCCGTCGACCCGCCCCGTCCCGGTCAGCCTCGCGATCGGCGCATTCACCCGGATATCGACGCCGCGGCTGTCATGCAGCGCATGGATATGGGCGGCAGTCTCGGCCGAGGCGACGCGGCGCAGGATCCGTTCCGAGCGCTGCAGCAGGACCACCTCGAGCCCCTTCGACCGCGCCACCGCCGCCGCCTCCAGCCCGACATAGCCGCCGCCGATCACCACCAGCCGCCGCCCCGCCGCGAATTCGTCCCCGCAGGCGTCGATATCGGCAAGCTTGCGGATCGCGTAGACGCCGCCCAGGCCGCCCCCCTGCTCCGCCGGAACCCGGACCGGCTCCGCGCCGGTGCAGATCGCCAGCGTGTCCCAGGAGATCGTCTCCTCCCCGAGCGACACGGTGCGCGCGCTGCGGTCGACCGACGTGACCGGCGCGCCCAGCCGCAGGTCGATGCCCTGCTCCCGGTAGAAGGACGGCGGACGGAAATAGAGCCGCTCCTTCTCCATCTCGCCGAGCAGGTACTTCTTCGACAGCGGCGGGCGCTGGTAGGGCGGCTCCGGCTCGTCGCCGATCAGCGTGATCCGCCCGGCAAATCCTTCGGTCCTGAGCTTTGCCGACAGGCTGAACCCGGCCTGTCCGGCCCCGATCACCACCACGTGCTCCATTGCGTCTTCCGTTCCTTCGCGGGCCCTGCCCGTCCTCAGTAAACCTGTCCGAGCGCCAGCTCGTCCCCGCCGAGCGGCGCCAGCATCTCGGACACATGCAGATCCGGCACCCCGCCCGGGCTGCCATGCTGCCAGGCCGGCGCCGCATCGCGGTCGATGATGCGCGCCCGGATCCCCTCGGCCAGATCCCCGGCGATCACCGCCCGGTAGCCGAAGCGGAATTCCTGGGCCAGCGCCAGAGCGAGACCGCCGCCGCTGCGCAGGCTGCGGATCATCGACAGCGACGCCGCCATCGACAGCGGCGCATTGCGCCCGATCGCCCCGGCCGCCGGACCGGGAAGTCCGGCACCAGCCGCGACCCGGAGGCAAATCCGTTATCGGCTGCGGTGACCGCGCGCCCCCCGGTTTCCTCCAGATCGGCGCGCCCGGCGAGCCAGCTGCGCTGCGGCGCCAGCCCGGCGGCGATGTCCGGCGTCACCCCGGCATCGGTATAGGGGCCGGAACTGTCATAGATGCAGAGGGGCGCTTCGCCGGTCACGGCGATCTCGCGCATCGGCACCCGGATCTTGTGCAGCTCTCCCGTGACATGGATCTTGCGGGATCCGGGCAGCGGCCCGGTGGTGATTGCGGGAACGGTGTCTTTCATCTCGGTCTCCTCCTGCGGATGAGACCCGATTGGCACGTGAAGCAGAAAGGGGCCTTCACGCCCCTGGAAGGGCCATGACGGCCCGAAAGGACCGTCCCCTGGTCAGGACAAGCACCTCCGGTCTTCCTACGCCAGCATCAACTGGGTCAGGTTCGAAGGGTCGCGTCACCGGGGTTTCCCCCTGTCAGCCTCTCAGTCCCCTCGGCGGGACTCCCCTGACGTGAGGCGCACATTTGCCGTCCGCGGACAGCATGTCAAGCGCTTCCCCGGGGCCTTTGGCGCGCCGGAGCCGGGCCAGGTCCAGCGCCAAGCAGGCCGAGATCTTCTGCCGAAGACAGGCCGGGAATGTTTGCCAATTGGTTCGATGCGGCGCTATATCCTTAAATATCCCCGAGAACCGCCGCCCTATGCCACGCAGAAAAGTGTCCGGTAACTGCCACTGCCGCGGCCCGCACACTGGCCCCCTCCGCCCGACCCCGAGACCAGGCTCAAGCAGCCTGACCCGCTCGCGCACGCCGTCCAATTCCGCCGATGCCAAGTCCTCAAGAAGCCCCTCGAGGAGCGCGGCCAAATGCGCTCCCCGGTCTCCCCCGCCCGCATCGCTTTATGCGCCGTCAGAACAATGTACAGCGGCGTCATGCAGAGGCCGCGTGTCCGCGCTTCAGCGCCGCCCAAACCGCGTCACCACGAGACTGCACACGCCCTTGAAATCGGCAATCGCCACCGTCGCAGTCCCGGTGCTCATCTCGCGGCAGAAGGTCATTCAGAAGAACTCGTTTTCGACGCTGTCCGAAAGGTTGATGCCGTTCGGCAGCACGCCGGGCTGGGTCTTCAGAATATGCGTTGGCGCGTCATGCCCGCGGGCTTCAGCCACGGCCTCTTGCCAGAGCAGCGCGGTCTTCTCCTGCGCACCCGTAACAGAGATTTGGAATGCGGCATCGCGAGCCATCCCCAAAAGCGCGGCGGCAAGGTTGCTCAGAAGCGCCGCAAGGACGTCGCGGACTGCATGGGGCACCGTCCGTTCTGGCCCAGGACAGTTCGCCGCCGCGCAGACCGGCGCAAACGCTCGAAGGTGCACCGGCACCGGATCGCATCCGCAACCCGCTGGAACGAATGCAACGCGAGATCAAGCGCCGCGCCGGGATCGTCGGGGTTCGGGCATTCCTTCGGACGGGTGGCCGTCATGCCCTTGTCTTGTGAATTTCGGGCCCCTCACTCCCGAACGATGCTGCGATTGTCCGCCTCGTCGGCGCGCTCATTCTGGAGAGCAACGACGAAGGGGCCATCGCGCACCGATACATGAGGCTTCCGTCTCGCGGCACCGGACGTCAATCCAGAATCTGCGCAGCAAGGCTGCAGCAATTGCGAGGCTGGCTGTGGAACGCGAGGCGCGGGCGGCGCAGAGATACGAACCATCGGAGCGCTGCCCGCGCCGACGGCCCCATTGGTCTTATGCAGCTCCATGTGCTCCTTCCGCAGCGCCATCGTTTCCTGCCCCCCACCGGTGAAATGCTTCCGTCCGTGGTCGGCGCGCAGGCCGCCTACATGATGTCGGTTAGATCGGTGCCCGAGCGCGCATCTGGAAAACGCGCTCGGACTGAAGGTCCGGTGGCAGGCACATGTCTGGCGTCTCCGAAAGCCGCGTCCCGGTCTGAACTTCGTCGAGGCAGGGCGGACCCCGCCAGGAGGTGGATTGTTCCTTTTCCTTTGTCGGTTGGAGGCTCGAGTGTTAGGGGGCAGACGGACCGGATCGCGCGCAGGCGGAACTCGGTGCCATCCAGCCACATCCAATGTAGCACCCCCCCAATCCGTTGTGCCACAGCTACCGTTGTACGCTTCAAGCCTCGCGGTCTCTGGCAACCCGGGTGCCCCATGCCTTGGGCCAGAATGGCCTCGCGTGGTGCATCATCACAGTGACCGCGTTGAAGAGTGCCGTCGGCAATCCGGCATCCCCTGCCTTGGTGATCCGTTCGGCGATGTCGCGCTCGCCGGATTGTTCCCACCGCGCGTCAGGTCGACACATGGCCCCACATCTCGCGACGAGCAGAACCGGGCCGGGTCGCTGATCGCCGCGCGCATGCAAAAGCGATCACGGCGCCGACGCCGCGCATCGTCATCCTCAGTCGGCCTGCCTCGTCCTGCCAGGGAAACTCGAGCACCCGGAGTTCCAGTGCAGACAGCCTGTCGCGCAGCATCGCCAGGACCTTCAGGATGGCCGACGCGGACGTCTCAAGCGCGAAGTTCTCCGCGATCAGTTCGCGGCCCCGTGCTTCGTAGAGCCCTTTGCCCTGCCTTACCGACAGGACCGCGCTTTATCCCTAAATTGCGCAGGGCTCCGTGCAATGACTGCTCTATGTAGTGTGCCGCCTTTGGCACCACCTTGACCTGCCGCATCTCCATCAGGATCAGCTCGACGGCCGCCTCGCTTAGGCCGCGGAGAAGCCACGGCGACAGCGGGTCGGCAGCCCGATTGCCTCGACGGACCACAGGGCAGGTCCCACAGGAATGCTATGAACGTTTCAGGATCGCTGTCGATCCGCTGCATCCTGATGAATCTGACATATATCAGCGTAGCTTTGCGAAGTTGCAGAACCTGTGCGAGATATAGTCTGAAAGTGTTGATCCGGGTTCACAGCTGTGAACTTGACCTTCGGGGTTGGTCGTGTTTCGGAAGTGGTGAAAATTGGATGGCGGCGCAATCCCCGGGTGACCTGAAGCTCACCTAACCGGCGACTGCAACCCCCAAGGAGAGTGAGCGCCTGCCTGCCACCGGTCCGAAGGCAGGCCAGAACGCCATGACCGAGCTTACGACGCTGGGAGCTTTGCGCTATTGGTAGATAGGCCGGGTTCGACCCGAGCGAGGATAGCCTTCGGGCGAACGTCCGCGCCACCATAGAGGCAATGTTCGATGAAGAATGAGAGGCCTTCATCGGGAGTTGCCGCTATGGCCGCGGCGACGGTGCGCCGAAGAGTTACCGCCACGGGTACCGGGACCGACCGCTGACTGGCACATTCAGAACCGAGACGGTGCAGCTTCCGCGCGCCAGAATTGAGGACGAGATTGGCAAGGTCACCGAATGGCGCTCGAAGACGCTGCCGCGCTACAGTCGGCTGACGAAGAAGGCCGAGGCTCTGGTCGCGGCGGTGTATCTGGCGGGGACCAATACTCGCCGGGTGAAGCGGCGCTGTTCGGCCTGTTCGAAGGGGCCGTCAGCAAGGACGTGGTCAGCCGGCCCTGGAGGAAGGTGAAGGTCGATTGGGACGCCTGGTACGCAGGGAACTGGCCCAGGAAGATATCATCAGGCTCATCCTGGACGTCACCGGCATCAAGAGGCGCTTGGGTCGCAAGGCCACGAACATATTGGTGCTGGCGGCGATCCGCTGCCCGGGCAGGGCAATGCGTAGCAATGTCCCGAGAGGGGGGCGAGGAATTCGCCTATCCAGTGCTGTACTGTCCACAAGCACAGGAACCTTCTCGCGGATACCCGCAAGCGCCTGCATGACGAGCTGACCGAGGACTGCCACGACATGAGCTGCGCGGGCACAGCCGCCGGGATCGAGCCAGGCGGAAGATGTTCCTGCGCAAATGGCGGCCCAAGTGCCGCGCGGTCGCCTCTTCAGTTTCACCCGCTTGATCCGTCGCAGTGGAAATCTGCCGGAACGGCCAACGTGATAGCGCCCCTGAACGGGGAATTCCGCCGCCGGATCAAGACCTGGACGGTGCTGCCTTGCGCGGAAACCGCTGCGGGGCAGCCTATGCGCAAGGTCGGCGGATGGGAAACTCTCTCAGCCCCTCGCGGCAATGTCCGTTTATCTCGCGGCCTGAACAGAGCCGATTCTACAGGCCCGGATCCCGCTTCCGGGGATTTTTACCGCATTCGGGACATGACCTCGGAGTTCCAAACGAGTCTACTCGCAACGTTCACAGTTGTGAACTCGGCCTTCTGGCCAAAGCGAGCCCGGAGGTTACCATTCCGTCAAGGCAGAGATCGCCTTTTGACGCCATCGCACAGAGTTTGGCGAGATAGGCGCCATGACTGCGGATCGAGGCGAAGCGTTGCAGGATGGAGGCAAGGCATATCGCTGCCCCGATCTCGCCGAGGACCGATCTTGCGGTGTTCCACGTTGCTTGCGGTATTCCGAGCATCGGGCGGATGGTTTCGGAGGCGTGGACAAGATCCGGCCAGCTCCGGATAGGAGTCCCGCCATAGGTTTCCATGCCGGGCGATGCCGCAAGAACGTCGTCAAGAGTGACCGATGGGGGCGAGGGGCATCGGGGTCTGTTGTCGCCATGCTTGTCCGTTGATGTCTCTGCAATTGAAACCTCGGCAGGTTTGCTGTGCGAGCAGACCGGCTCAGCAGCAGTTTCTATCTGAATTCTATCTTTGGGTTCTATGTGCTGCTCATAAGGGGCGTGGCTGGTGTTCAGTTCTTCCGTTGCAGGCGGATGCAGCAGGGCCGAGGCATGGGCCAGGGCGTCGGACAACCGGCGATGCAGGCTCTGCAGGAGCGACGTTTCGGGTTTGCGGCGCAGCAGTCTGGCGGTTTCATCGGCGAGCGCGCCGAGCTCGGCCCAGAAAGGGGCAGGGCACTGGGACGGGCCGTAGAGGGCCAGTTCGGCGGCGTCGCGGCGCATCAGGCTGACGGTCTGGCGGAGCTGTGCCAGCGCCTCGGCTTCGGCCTGCAGACGGGCCGAAGCCGAGCGGAATTCGGGGAGGCGGTGCTGCAGCGGCGTGAGGTCGAAGCCGAAGGCGAGTTTCTCCGCGCCGAAGCGGCGGGCGTAGCGCTTGCCGTTCGGGCTGTCGCGGCGGCGGATCACGCCTGCGGAGACCAGCTTGCCCAAGTGCCGCCGCATGGTGGAGCAGGGCATGCCGTTCAGCCGTTCGCAGAGGGCCCGGTTCGAGGGAAAGACCACCGGCGCTTCGGCGGTCTCGCCGAGCATCGCTGAGGGATGGAAGCTGATCAGGGCCTGAAGCACGGACAGGTCGCGGTCCGAGAGCCCGTAATCGGTGCGGGCAGCGGCGAGGGTGCGCAGGGCTTCCCATTTGTCCACGGCTTCCGCGTTGCGCGCGGCCGCAGCCTCGCGATGAGCGTCCAAATGGACAGCATCCACCCTTCGCCGGAAGGGCGTTATCGGCATGTAAGTCATGATTTCTGTCACGAAGACAAAAAAGCCCGCTCCCCAAATCCGATTGGACTTGCGGCGGTGGGCTCCGACCTCTAGCTTGAGAGTGCGAAAAACAAGTCAGGGTCTCGTGGAGCGTCGTCTTTGCGGGACCTTTTCTTTGCCTCTGTCGTGCCTCCTGTTCCTGCCTGTCGTTTCTGCCTCAGCCTTCGCCGTGCGCTTTCCAGCGCGCGTGAAGCTCCTTGACCAGGCCGGGCGCCTCTGCCTCGACCCAATCCGCGAATGCCCCGTCGCCGAGGTCTATGCTGACCCCCTTGGGCGTGCGGCGCAGCGATCCGATGCGGGTGCCGTCGACGGAGAGCGGCTTCGGCCCGGCCTTGGCGGCGGGCGCGGCGCGCTTCGGCGCGGGCAGGGGAGGCGCGGTCATGGTCCGCGCCGGTCCAGGCCTCTGCCCAGGCCGCGGCGCCTGCTCGGTCGCCACCCGCCGCCACGGCAAGACCGTCGCGGTGCAGCACGTCAGCACGCAGGCCTGTCCTGCGCGCCAGAAAGCCCAGCAGAGCCGACGCCGACTGGGCGGCAAGCAGCGCCTTGCTGTCGATGACGGACATGTCAGCCCTCCCACACGGAAACGTGAACACTTTAACTGAAACTCGCGGGGCTTTCCAAGAGCCTCCGCGAGTTAAAGCGTTCACTTTCGTGCGTCGAAGGCCCGGGCCATGGCGGTGCGCAGCGAGGAAGCCGAGAACGGCTTCTGCACCACGACGCAGGGCGGATAGGCGGCAATCAGCTCGGGCGCGGCGCCATAGCCGGTGGCCAGCACGAAGGGCGTGCCCGACGCCGCCAGCGTCTCGGCCACGGCGACCGACTGCTCTTCGCCCAGGTTGACGTCGAGCACGGCGAAATCCACCGCGGTGCCGCCCAGATAATCGAGTGCGGCCTTCACTCCGGAGAAGATCTTGACGTCCTCCGCCCCCAGATCCTCGAGGATCCCGGCGGCATCCATGGCGATGATCAGCGTGTCCTCGAGCACGAGACCGCTTCCCGAGAGCGCGAAATCCCCGGCCTCCGTCGCGGCGCCGCCTGCCGCCGGCAGCGCCGCGGCGCCCTCGATCGAGGCAATGGCGGAGGCGGGCAGCAGGAAGCGCGCCTCGATCCCGGTGATCCGGTAGTCGATTTCCGCCTCGCCCTTCAGCTCGTGCGGGATGGAGTTCTCGATGATCATCGTGCCGAAGCCGCGCCGTGCGGGCGGCTTGACGGGCGGGCCGCCACGTTCGGTCCAGGAGAACCGCAGCGCGCCGTCCTCCGCAGCTTCCAGCCGCACCAGAACCTTTCCGGCGGCCTCGCGCAGCGCGCCGTATTTCACGGAATTCGTCGCCAGCTCGTGCAGCACCAGCGCCATGGTCGTGTAGGCCGCGGGCGCGACCAGCGCGTCCGGCCCCTCGATCTCGACCCGCGCGGCGCAGGCGGCATAGGCCTCGAATTCGCACTGGATCAGCGCGCGCAGCGAGGCGGGCTCCCATTGCTCCGAGGTCAGCTGGTCATGGGCGCGGGCCAGCGCCTGGATGCGGCCGTCGAGGTTTTCGGTGAATTCCTCGAGCGTCCGGGCCGAATTCTTCGACTGCGCGAGAAGCCCGCGCATCAGGTTGAGGATGTTGCGCACCCGGTGGTTCAGCTCGGAGATCAGCAGCTGCTGGCGCTCCTGCGCGCGCTTGCGTTCGAGATTGGCCGCATCGGTGATCTTCAGGAAGATCTCCAGCAGCACCACGCGCAGCAGCTCGGCGGTGTGCTGTTCCTCGGCCGACCAGGGGGCGGAGCGGCCCTCCACCGTCTCTGTCCAGATCTCGAAGCTGCGCCGCGGGGTCAGCCGGGTGCCGTTCGGCCCGACCTCGACCGGCTTCGACGGCTCGCCGGCCCAGTCGACGGCGGCGCGCATCTCGCGGCGGCAGAGCACGAGGTAGTCGCGCGGCCGCTTCGACACCGGGATCGCCAGAATGCCGGCGCAGCGCCGCGCATGGTCGCGGGCCGGTTCGTGCAGCGCCCCCAGCCGGTCGGTCGAGAACGGGCCCGAGCCGATCGAACGGTCGAGGAAGCGCGCCAGCGAGCGGAATTCCTCCTCGGTCGGCGTGCGGCCGCGGGCATGGAAATTCTCGTTCTCGAACAGCACGATGCCGTCATGCGGGATGACGTTTCCGATCTCCTCGGAGACCGCCATCAGGCTTGTCGCCAGGTCGCGCCCGTCGGCCATCTGCGCCATCAGCAGCGTCTGCAGCCGCGAGGCGTCGCTTTCGGCCTTCTTGCGCTGCGCATCCTCGAAGCGGATCAGCTCGTAGGAGAACATGTGCGCGAACATCTCGATCGCGGTGCGGCGTTCGTAATCGATGTAGCGCGGGCTGTCATGGTGGCAGGCGAACAGGCCCCAGAGCTCGCCCTCCTTCATGATCGAGACCGACATCGAGGCCTCGACCCCCATGTTCTTCAGGTATTCGATATGGATCGGCGAGACCGCGCGGGTGACGGCCAGCGACAGGTCGAGCGGGCGGCCCCCGGGCGTGATTCCGGGCAGGACCGGGCTGCCTTCGTCGGCCACGTCGGCGATCAGCCGCAGGAGCGAACGCTTGTAGAGCGCGCGGGCCTGGACCGGGATGTCCGAGGCCGGGAACATCAGCCCGTCATAGCGGCTTTCGCCGTCGAGCCGGCTTTCGGCGATCACCTTTCCCGAGGCGTCGGGCTGGAACTGGTAGACCATGACGCTGCCGAAGCCGCAGAGCGCCTGCAGCGCGCGCGCCGCGTCGCGGGCCAGCGCGGCAAGGCCGCGGTCGGCCGCCGAAGGCCGCGCCGATCGCCTGGTGGCCGAGGCAGACGCCGAGGATCGGCAGCCGCCCCGAGAACCGCCGGATCGCCGCCATAGACACGCCGGCATCCTCGGGCCGGCCCGGGCCGGGCGACACGATCAGCGCGGCCGGGGCCATCGCCTCGATCTCGGCAAGGGCGATCCGGTCGCTGAGGACAACCCGCACGTCATGCCCGAGCTCCGCGCAATAGCGCGCAACGTTGTGCGTGAAGCTGTCATGGTTGTCGAGAAGCAGGATCATCGGTCTTCGCGGGCAAAGGGGGCAAGCGCGTCGAAGATACGGGCCGCCTTGTCCAGAGTCTCGGAATATTCCGACATTCCCTCGGACAGGAGCGTCACTCCGCCGCCGGCCTGCACGATCGCGCGGCCGTTGCCGATCATCACCGTGCGGATCGGGATGTTCAGATCCATGTCGCCGTCGAAGCCCAGATAGCCGATCGCGCCGCAATAGACGCCGCGGTCGCGGGCCTCGATGGCGCGGATGATCTCCATCGCGCGTTCCTTCGGCGCGCCGGTGATCGAGCCGCCCGGGAAGGTCGCTGCCAGCAGGCTCAGCGCGTCCTCGCCTTCGGCCAGCTCGCCGGTGACGGCGGAGGTCAGGTGATGCACCGAGGCATAGCTTTCGACGGTGCAGAGCTCCGGCACCTCGACCGTGCCCGGACGGCAGACCCGGCTGAGATCGTTGCGCATCAGGTCGACGATCATCACGTTCTCGGCGCGGTCCTTTTCCGAGGCGGCCAGCGCCTCGGCGGCGGCGCGGTCCTCGGCGGGATCGGGATGGCGCGGCAGCGTGCCCTTGATCGGCCGCGCCTCGACCTTGCCGCGGCGCAGCTCGCCGCGGGCGCGCCGCGCGATCTCCACCGCGCCGTCCGGATCGCAGGGCACCTGCAGGAGCCGCGCGCCGCGGCTGACGATCAGCGTCAGCTCCTCGACCGTGTAGAATTGCAGCCGCACCGGGATGCCGAAACGGTCGCGCAGCGGCGTGGTGAGCAGCCCCAGCCGCGTGGTCGCGCCGATCAGCGTGAAGGGTTGCAGCTCGATGCGCACGGTGCGCGCGGCAGGCCCCTCGCCGATCACCAGATCGAGTTCGAAATCCTCCATTGCCGGATAGAGCACCTCCTCGACCGCCGGGTTCAGCCGGTGGATCTCGTCGATGAAGAGCACGTCGCGGGACTCGAGATTGGTCAGGATCGCCGCCAAGTCGCCCGCCTTGGCCAGCACCGGGCCCGAAGTCATGCGGAAACCGACGCCGAGCTCGTTCGAGACGATCTGCGCCAGCGTGGTCTTGCCGAGACCGGGCGGGCCGTGGAACAGCGTGTGGTCCATCGCCTCGGCGCGCTGCCGCGCGGACTGGATGAAGACCGCAAGGTTGCGGCGCGCCTCGGCCTGGCCGATGAAATTCTCGAGCTGGCGCGGCCGGAGCGCGCGGTCGCGGTCCTCCGGCGTTTCTTCCGGGGTCATCTGGAGGGGATCGCTCATCCCGCCCCCGCCCCCGGCTCGTCCAGAATGCCCGAAACTGGCACTTCCAGGTTTTCACCCTTCCGCACATAGCTTGGCGTCAACCGGACCAAACAAATCAGGCGGAACAGATAGCTGTCCATCTGCGGCGCGGGACGGAGGTCGAACCGCGCCATTTCTTCTCCGGAAACACCTTCCGCGTAGCGGAAGCCATACGCGTCCTGAAACCAGCGCATCTCCGGCGCATTCCTGATCTCGTCAACCGGCAGCATCTCCGGATCACCCTTCTCGTAGAATCCGAGCAGTATCATCTGCCGCGCGCTCTGCTCCGTCATGCTCTCGTCCAAAAGGCCGAAGCTGGCCACATGGCGCCGCCCGTTCAGCAGCGCGCGCGTTGCCGGGCCGCCATGGGAGGACTGGTACTCGCGGAAAGCATCCGGCCGGTTGCGTGCGACCGACAGAAGCGCGCGCCGGATCGGCATCTCGGTGTCGCCGGGAGAATTCAGGATGACATTCACGTCCGCCGGGGCGATGCCGCAGCGCCTGAAGATGTCCGGCAGCGTCAGGAATTTCTGCATCGCCCTATCCCTTCGGCGCCAGCGATTTCAGCCCGGCGCGGATCAGATGGGCGGTGCCGGCCTCGGGATCGTCCTGCGCGGCGCGGGCGACGGCGGTCGCGGCCTCGGACATGGAATAGCCCAGGTTCACCAGCGCCGAGATCGCATCCGCCTGGCGGTTGTCGGCAACCGGCTCGGGCAGCGGCTCCGGCGCCGCCTCCTCGATCAGCTCGACCGCCTGCCCCGCCCCCTGCGCACCCGCGGCGACGAAGACCAGGCCGAACAGCGCCGGGATGAGCCCGGCCGCCTCGCCGCCGCCGATCCGCACCAGCCCCATGCCGCAGACCGACATGCCGATCGCGGCGAAGACCGCGCCGACCGCCAGCTTCAGCGGCTTCAGCGCGCGGAAATCCGGTTTCGCGTCGGGCTGGCCCTGCCAGAGGATGCGTTCGCCGGGATTGAGCAGTCCCGCCCAGGGGTCGTCTTGCATGGCTGTCTCCTTCGCCGCCCGGCAAGGGTAGGGCGGGGCGCCGCGCCCGGAAAGCCGGGGAATTGACGCGATTGCGCCGCAACCGGGGGCAGAGGGCAAAAAAAGGGGCGCGACCCGCGACGGAATGTATGGAATCATCCGTTAGCGTTGCGATGGCGCGGGCTTCCGCGCCTCGGACGGAAACGACGGGCCGGGACGCCGCCCGCCGCAGCACAAGGTGACGGATGGGATTTCTGCGCAGGATCATGGTCGGGCTGGTGCTGACGGCGCTGAGCTTCGGGGCGCTGTCGCTGGCGGTCTGGAAGGTCGCCGCGGCGCTGCGGAGCGCGATGACCGCCGAGGCGCCGATGCGCCCGGCGCGCGAGCTGGTGCGCAGCGTCAATGCCGTGCCCTACGCGGATCGGTGCGGGCCGCCGCGTCGGCGGCGACCTGAGCGATCGGGGGCATCATGCCGGGGCCGCGCGGCGAGGCCGGAGCCGAGGGTTTCGCCGCGAAACCGGCCTCGAGCTCGGAGAGCTCGGCAGCGGAGGGGGCGGTCAGCCGGGTGCGTTTTGCCATGTGCTAAGTCTCCGTCACTCGGCCGCGCGGGCCAGTTGCGCGTCTCGCCACCACGATCCGATCAGGATCTCCTTCAGCTCGGCATAGGTGCGGTCGAAGGCCTCGCGGCCGCGGACATAGGTCTCGCGGTTGAACTGGCGGTAATCGGCCTCGTAGATGCCGTTCACCTGCTCGCCGGCCTGGCCGACCAGGGCGGTGAAATCCTGGCGGTGGGCATTCATGAAATCGCCGAAATAGGCCTGGATCACGTTCGCAAGGTCGGCCTGCTGGCCGGTGTCGAAGCGGGTGATGATGGTGCGCACCACGTCCCATTCGAACTTCACCTCGTCGAGCCCGGCAGCGCGGCGCGCCGAGTTCTCGCCGTCCTCGATCGAGGCGAAGGTGGAATAGAGCATGTCGAAGAACCGCCCCGTGGAGTCGAATTCGAGGAAGCTCGCCCCGAGCGGCACCAGCAGGATGTCGGCGGCGGCCAGCGCATTGATCGTCAGGTAGCCGAGCGCCGGGGGGGTATCGAGCAGGATGATGTCGTATTTGTCGAGGATGCCGTCATCGGCGAGAAAATTGCCGAGCGCGTCCCAGAGCGGCCATTGCCGCAGCGCCATCCGCCAGACCGGGATCTGGAACTCGGCCCAGTAGAGGTTCAGCTGCGCGCCGATCAGGTCGATATTCGGCCAGTGGGTCGGCTGGATGACATCCTCTGGCTTGGTCTGCGCGGCAGCCGAGAGGGTCTCGTCGAGGGGCAGGGGGGCCTCGCCGCGGGCCTCGCGGACGGCGTTCTCCTGCGCGACCGAGCGGGCATAGTCGCGGGCGACGAGCGGGAAGACGGTCTTCCATTCATCGGGCACCTGGCCGCCCATGATCGAGGTCATCGAGCCCTGGCTGTCGAGGTCGATCACCAGCACCTTGTAGCCGTCGAGCGCCGCCGACATGGCCAGATGCGCCGCGGTCGAGGTCTTGCCGACGCCGCCCTTGAAATTCGCCACCGCGACGACCTTGGCAGGCAGTCCGGCGGGGCGGTAGGGCAGGTAGTCCTTGGTGCCGCCCTCGGCGAGATGGGCGCGCAGACGCAGCACCTCCTCGAGGGTGAACCATTTCGAGCCGCCGATGCCTTCGCCCTGCGGCAGGTCGGGATTGTTCTTCAGAACGCGGCGCAGATGGGCGGGAGCGACCGGGATCAGGTAGCGGGTGATCTCCCAGGTGGAGAACTTGCGCAGCCGCTTCTTGCCGTCTGGGGCGTAGCCGCGGCGGGCCAGGTCGTCGCGGCCGCGGGCGGCAAAGGCGGCGGCCTTGGCGAATCTTGACGTGTCGGTAGGATCGGGGAGCTTCGCCGCCGCGGCCTCGGGATCGAGGCCCAGATAGGGCGGGGGCGGAAGATCGGGCTTCTTGGCCATATGTCTCGTCTGCCTCGGGATGTGCGCTGTTTCTCGCGATTTGCGGTGAATATCGCACATGACGCCTCTCATGGGAATCTTTTCGCGCAGGGAAGCCCGTATCCGGGCACCTGCATGTTTCCGGTGCCTGTCCCGAAGGAGCTTTCGGGTCCTCGAAAGCGCCTGAACCAGGCAAGAGGCTGAGGTGACTCGGAAAAACCGGTGCGGTTTTGCATGCACGGCAGGGTTTCGCGGGGAAACTTCGGCATGGAAGGCAGGTTTCGCGGCGAAATGGCCCCCTGATCAGCTGAAAACAAGGCAGGACAAACTGTAGAATCTTTGACTCTGTATAAAGTCTTTGGCTCTGAGAAGTCGCGTGATTCCAAGGCAGAAGCTGGGTCCGGGTGTCCGCTTCCGGGACGAAGGGCGCCTGTTTGCGGGAGCAAGGGCACCCGGATGCGGGAGTATCGGAACCGATTCCCGGTGGCATGGGCATCCGGATGCGGGAGAGCCCGAAAACGCCCTTTCCGAGTCGCTTTCAGGCGGTTTCAGCGCCAAAGGTGTCCGTTTCCGGTGCCGAAAGCAGGACAAAAGGTGCCCGGATGCAGGGGGCGGATCCCCCGAAAGGTGCCCGGTTGCGGGAGCGGGCCGACGCGCGGCGCCCGTGTCCCGGGAACGGGTACCTGAGGAAGGGCTTGGTGCGGGTGCCTGACTGGGATAATCTGCCCGCTCGAGCGGAAGACTCGCAGGCAACGGATGGCACGGGCAGAGATGGCGCCGGACAGGACAAGGCTGACCGGATCCCTCAGACGGGATTCGGTGAAGAAGAACGTGGCGGCGATCCACGTGTCGGGCAAGCTGACGCTGTTGCAGCGCAAGCTGTCGAACGTGCTGCTGCTGAATGCCTATGACACGCTGACCACGGCGCAGACCCATCGGATCGACGCCAAGACGCTGTGCCTGATGATCGGCTACAACTCGAACGACATGGACACGCTGAAGGCCTCGCTGCGCGGGCTGGCGGAGACGGTCGCGGAATGGGACATGCTGGCCGAGGATGGCGAGCATGAATGGGGGGTCTCGGCGCTCTTGAGCTATGCCAAGCTGAAGGGCGGGGTCTGCGAATACGCCTATTCCCCGGCGCTGGCGGCGAAGCTGCACGACCCGAAGGTCTTCGCGCTGATCAACCTCAACATCCAGAAGCGCTTCACTTCCGGCCATGCGCTGGCGCTCTACGAAAACTGCTACCGCTTCGTGCGGACCGGCTCGACCGGCTGGTGGCCGCTCGACCTGTTCCGCCGCCTGATGGGGGTCGAGGGCAGCGCCTATTACGAGGTCTACAAGCAGCTCAACGCCAAGATCATCAAGCCGGCCGTGGCAGAGGTGAACCGGACCTCGAACATCCTGGTGACGCCCGAGGTGAGGAAGCAGGGCCGCGCGGTCACCGATATCCGCTTCCTGATCAAGGAGAACCCGCAGCTCGCCATGCTCGACATCGATGACGGCGAGGGGCTGCGCCAGGGCGGGGTCTACCAGCGGCTGCGGGACTTGGGCGTGCAGGACCGGCTGGCGCGGCAATGGATCGCCGAGCATGGCGAGGATTACGTCGCCGAGCGGCTGGATTTCGTCGCGGGGCAGGGCGGGGTGAAGAGCCCGCTGCGCTATCTCTCTGCGGCGATCAAGGGCGGCTATGGCGGCAGGGCGGCGGCAGAGGAGCCCCCCGCGGAGGATCTGCGCGCGGCGGCGGAGCGGGCGCTGGAGGACGAGGCGCGCGCAAGATGAATCCCCTCGATTTGCGCAACAAGGCCCTGCCGGGACATCCCTTGCGAAGAGGCGGAGGTGATGCGGAAGGCTTCCCCGCCGCCCAAGTCCTCCGGACCGGTGGCGTGATCCGGCCGCCTTCGCTCAGCGGACGGCGAAACAGTGACGCGAATCTGGAGTTGGGTGCCGCCCAAGCGTCGGCGCACGCCATCTGTTTCATGTGCCGAATGTCGCTGCCGGTTGGGGATTCGGTGGGCGTGGCGAAGCAAAGCGCCCCATTTTGGCGGGGGCGGCGATCGGCCGTGGGTGGTGACCGGCAGCTCCATTTCGGATGTTCGGCGGCCTGCCCCTGCGATTCGGCGGCGGCATGATGGGTCGTTGGCGCGGACATGCTCGGGAACGAGGTCCGCATGGGCGCGCAAAAAGTAGTCGGCGCCCGCGATCGGGGCGGCGGCGGCATGGTGCAGCATACGTCGCCCGATTCGGCCAAGCCGCGGTCGGGGGGGGGCAGGCCATGGCGAACGCGCCTTTCCCGCAGCGGCGTTGGCCAGCCGGAAGATCGGAGGGGGAGTTCGCCATGATGCCGCCATTGGTCCGAGCCCATGGCGGACGGCCGCGGTGCGGCCGCGAAAGTCCTCGGAAGGTTTGCGCCGCCGCGGATGATCGGCAGGTAGCCGATCTCGTCGGCGATGAGCCGCGGCGCCCGGGCATGGAACCGGATTTTTCCGGGCAGGCGGCTTGGCCGCTCGGCCCGGGACAGCGCCTCGATCAGCTCGGCGAGCGTGGCGCGGCAGGCCGTGGGCCCGGCCGGCACGGGGCGCGGGCCTGCTGGGCGCGGAAGCCGGGTCCAGGGTCATCATCGACACCTCCACATCCGAGGCCGAAGTCAGCCGTAAGCTCGCCGCAGCGCTCGCCGAGGCGGGCCATGGCTTCCTCGACGCGCCGGTCAGCGGCGGGCCGTCGGGCGCGGCATCGGGCCAGCTTTCGGTGATGCTGGGCGGCGACGAGAAATGGGTCGCCGCGGCGATGCCCGCCCTCGAGGCGATGGCGTCGAAGATCCTGCATGTCGGCCCCAGCGGCGCGGGCAATGTCGCCAAGCTGGTGAACAACATGCTGGTTGCCAGCCACATGGTCACGACGCTCGAGGCGCTGCGGCTCGCCGAGGCCGCCGGTGTCGGCGCCGAGGACGCGCTGCGGGTGATCAACTCTGCGACCGGGCGCAGCGCCATCTCGGAAATCCACTACCCCAACTGGGTGCTGCCGCGCAGCTTCGACAGCGGTTTCAGCACCGGACTGATGCGCAAGGACGTGCGGCTCGCCCGCGAGCTGGCGCAAAGCGTCGGCTGCGCCATGCCGGTGGCCGACCTCGTGGCAGATCTCTGGGCCGAGGAGAACTCGGGGCTCAAGGACGGCGACGATTTCATGCATATGGGCGATCCCGCAGTGGACCGCCTGAGCCAGAAGGAAAAGATGTGATGGCCAAGGACATCATCGATACCGCGGCCCGCGTGGCCGAGCTGCTGAAGGACCTCACGGGCTCCTCCGAGGTGCAATCCTGGGTCGGCGGCGAACTGGTGCCGGGCACCGGGCACGAACTGGAGCTGACGGATCCGGCGACGGGCGAGGTGTTTGCCCGCTACAGGGACGCGGGTGCCGAGGTCGTTGGACAGGCCGCCGAGGCCGCGACCCGCGCGCAGAAGGAATGGTTCGCCAAAACCGCCTCCGAGCGCGGCCGCATCATGTTCGAGATCGGCCGCGAGCTGCGTGCCAATGCCGCTGCGCTGTCGGAGCTGGAGGCGCTCTCCTCGGGCCGTCCGATCGGGACACCACCGGCGAGCCCGCGCGCATGGCCGAGATGTTCGAGTATTATGCCGGCTGGTGCGACAAGATCACCGGTGACGTGATCCCGGTGCCCTCGACCCATCTCAACTACACCCGGCATGAGCCGCTCGGCGTGGTCAGCCAGATCACCCCCTGGAACGCGCCGCTCTTCACCTGCTGCTGGCAGGTCGCCCCGGCGATCTGTGCGGGCAACGGTGTGATGATCAAACCCTCCGAGCTGACGCCGCTGTCGTCGATCGTGGTCGGCATCCTCTGCGAGAAGGCGGGCGCGCCGACGGGCCTCGTCAACGTCATCGCGGGCGATGGTCCGGGCTCCGGCCAGGCGATGATCGAGACCCCGGCGACGGCGCTGGTGGTCTTCGTCGGCTCTGCCGAGGCGGGGGCCAAGATCGCGGGCGCAGCGGCCAGGCGGCTGGTGCCCTCGGTGCTGGAACTGGGCGGCAAATCGGCCAACATCGTCTTCGGCGATGCCGACCTGGACCGCGCCGTCACCGGCGCACAGGCCGCGATCTTCGCGTCCTGCGGCCAGAGCTGCGTGGCGGGCTCGCGCCTGCTGGTGCACCGCTCGGTGCATGCGCAAATGGTCGAGAAGCTGAGCTTCGCGGCTGGCAACATCCCCGTCGGCGCACCGATGGACCCGGCGACGCAGATCGGGCCGGTGAACAACCTGCGGCAATGGTCGAAGATCGACGAGATGGTGCGCGAGGCGGTCAGCCAGGGCGCCGAAATCACCAGCGGCGGCGCGAAGCCCGCGGCACTGGCGGCAAGCGGCGGATTCTTCTTCGCGCCGACCGTGGTCGACCAGGTGACGCCGCAGATGACCATCGCCAACGAGGAAGTCTTCGGCCCCGTGGTTTCGGTGCTGCCCTTCGACACCGAGGAAGAGGCCATCGCGCTGGCCAATGCCACGCCCTACGGGCTGGCGGGCGCGGTCTGGACGCAGGACGTCGGCCGGGCGCACCGCATGGCGGCACAGGTCCGGGCGGGCACCTTCTGGGTGAACAGCTACAAGACGATCAACGTCATGTCGCCCTTCGGCGGCTTCGGGCGCTCGGGCTACGGCCGCTCGTCCGGCCGCGAGGCACTGGCCGCCTACACCCAGACCAAGTCGGTCTGGGTCGAGACCGCCGCCAACCCCGCGCAGGGCTTCGGCTACGCGCCGGGCTGATCGGCGGACTGCCGCCTTCAACTTCCGCCGCGAACCGGGCTGCCGCCCGGTCCCGGCCAATGCGCCCCCAAGGGGCGACAACAGAGAGGTCCCCTCATGCCAACAAAAGACATCCTTCTCGACTGGCGGCTGCATGGCAGCGTGCTGGCCATCACCGTGATTGCCGAGCTTGTCGGGGTCATCGCCGTGCCCATCGGCATCGGCTCGATCCTGCTGTTGCCGCTGCTCTATGCCTTCGTCATGGGGTTGCTGATCAACCCCAATGTCATCGCCGGCGCCCGCGCCCTGATCCGCGACCGCGAGGTGCATGCCGCCTCTCCGCTGATCGTCATCGCGATCATGCCCTTCATCGCGAAGTTCGGCACGATCATCGGCCCGTCCATGGACAAGATCATCGACGCCGGCCCCGCGCTCATCCTGCAGGAGCTGGGCAACCTCGGCACCATCGTGCTGGCCTTCCCGGTCGCCGTGCTGGTGCTGCGCATGGGCCGCGAGTCCATCGGTGCCTGTTTCTCGGTGGCGCGCGAGCCCAATATCGCGATCATCGCCGACAAGTATGGCCTGAAGAGCCAGGAAGGCGCGGGCGTCATGGGCGTATACGTGATCGGCACGCTCTTCGGCACCTTCATCTTCGCGATCCTCGCCTCGATCCTTGCAACCACCGGGGCCTTCTCGATCGAGGCGCTGGCCATGGCCTGCGGCATCGGTTCGGGCAGCATGATGGCGGCCTGCTCGGGGGCGCTGGTGCATGCGGTGCCGGATATGGAGGAGCAGATCCTCGCGCTCGCCGGCGCGTCGAATGTGCTGACCTATGCCACCGGTCTCTACCTCTGCGTCTTCGTGGCGCTGCCCCTGACCGAGAAACTCTACGACCTGCTGGGCCGCAAAGAGCCCTCGAAAGCCGGAGCCTGAGCCATGAGCGACATCCGTACTGACGACATCGATCTGACCGAAGACCCCAGGCTGGGCCTCGGCGCCCATGCCGCGGCGCTGGCGGTGGTCTGCGTGATCGCGCTGGTGGGCAACACCGTGGCGACCGAGAACACCGTGCCGCAGGGGCTGGCGGGGCTGATCATCCTCTGGGTGATGTGCATGGCCGGCATGCTGCTGACCAGGTTCGCGCCGTTCAAGCTGCCCTCGGTGGCCTGGATTTCCGCCGTCGGCATCGTCGCCACCATGCCCTGGACCCCGGGCAGCGCCTGGATCCTCGACAAGGTCAGCCACGTGAATTTCCTGACGCTGGCGACGCCCTGCCTCGCCTATGCCGGCATCGCGATCGCCAAGCGCGAGCTCGAGATCGCCAAGGCCTCGGGCTGGAAGATCGCCGTGGTCGCCGTGTTGGTGATGACCGGCACCTACGTGGGCTCGGCCCTCGTGGCGCAGGCGTTCCTCTGATCACGTCCTGATCCCCGCCCCGGGCCGTGCTGAACGGCCCGGGGTAGCTGTACTCCGTCGGGCTGCGTATGGCTGGCCATCCTTTCCTGCCAGTCGCGACGGCGCACTGGTCGGATTGTCTGGTGAGGCTGGCTGCTTCAAGCGGACTCGCAGCGCTGCGGCGGGGCACGAGTAGCAAACCGCAAAAGCCGCCAGTCAGCCGCCTGGCCTCTGTTCCAGGGTCCGGCCCTTCAAAGGCACATGTCGCCGCGCTGCTACCGCAGCAGCGCCTGCCAGGGCCGGCCCGCAGCTTTTTCCGTTCGCTGACGGGTGGAGCGCGCACGCAACGTATTGCCGCGCTCACTGCCATCTCTTGAATCATCGGGGTCATCGGGGGAAGCCGTCCAGGAGGTTCCGGGCGGCTTGCCCGCGGAACGGCTGCGCCCGGCGCTGGACGGCCGGCGATGCTGTTGCTCCTGGCTCCGGGCGCATGCCGACGCTCCCCGGGGGACGCGGAGCAATGGCGCCGCGTGACATTCTGGACGAAACGTCATCTCCGCATGTTATCAATTCATTGCGACAGAACGTTACTCTCCAGATTCGAGGAGGTGCAGCATGCACCAGCGCATTCTTCCGCTCGCTTCGGCCCTGGCCGTCCTGGCCATGCCGCTCGCCGCGCAGGAGACGGGCAACGCCTTCGACCTGACCGTGCAGGGCGAACCCTATCTCGAGCCCTACATTCCCCGTCCCGCGCAGGAGGCCGAAGCGGCGGAGAAGCTCGCTGCGCTGGCGGAACGGACCGGCGGCAAGCCGAACATCCTGCTGCTGCTCGTCGATGACATGGGCTGGGGCGATCCCGGCTCCTACGGCGGCGGCATCGCTGTCGGTGCGCCGACGCCGGAAATGGACCTGCTGGCGCGGGAGGGGCTCCGGCTGACCTCCACCTACGCCCAGCCGACCTGCACCCCGACGCGTGCCGCGATCCTCACCGGGCGCATCCCGACCCGCAGCGGCCTGACGCGCCCCACGCTTTCGGGCGAGAACCCGACCACCAATCCCTGGGAGATCGAGGCGACGCTTCCGGGGCTCCTCTCCGATGCGGGCTACCGCACGGCACTCGCCGGCAAGTGGCATCTCGGCGAAGCCGAGGGCTCGCGCCCGCACGAGGCCGGGTTCGACGAGTTCTACGGAATCCTGTCGGTGATCAGCGACATGTCGCAACAGCTCGACGCGCGGCTCTATCCCGACATGGTGCTGCGTCCGGACCGGCTGGCCGCGCTCCGGGAGCTCTCCGAGGCGGCGATCACCAGGGGCCTGAAGGGCCAGCCGCTGGAAGTCGCCGAAGAGATCACCTCGATCGGCCAGCTCGCGCAGATCGACCAGAAATTCGCCGACTTCTCCGAGGATTTCATCCGCCGCGCCGCTGCGGACGACGTCCCGTTCTTCCTCGAACATGCCTTCGCCCGCGTCCACAACGACAGCTACCCGGCCGAGGGCTATGCCGGCAGGAGCCCCGCGGGATTTCCCTACAAGGACGCCATCCTCGAGGTCGACGACATCATCGCGCGCCTGATCGGGGTGCTCGAGGAAACCGGGGAACTGGAGAACACCTTCGTCTTCCTGACCTCCGACAACGGCGCCAACGAGGACCTCTACCCCGACAACGGCTTCCAGCCGTGGCGCGGCGGCAAGGGGACGACCTGGGAAGGCGGCGTTCGGGTTCCGGGCATCGCCTACTGGCCGGGCATGATCGCGCCCGGCCGCGAGAGCGACGGCCTGTTCGACCTGACCGATTTCTTCAACACCTCGCTGGCTCTGGCCGGGGTGACGGACAGCATTCCCGCGGAGCGGTTCATCGACGGCATCGACCAGTCGTCCTTCCTTCTGGCAGACGAGGGCGAGTCCCGGCGCGACGCGGTCTTCATGTATTCCGAGAACACCCTGATGGCGATCCGCTGGATGGAGTACAAGGTCCACTTCAAGGTGATGCTGCAGCATGCGGCACGGCGCAATCTCGACGAGACGACCGTGACGGATGTCGGCATGAGTCCCTGGGTCTACAACCTCTATACCGACCCGAAGGAGCAGGCGAGTTCGGGGCATTCCCGGTTCGAATGGGGGCTGCCGCAGGCGCTCCGGAGGGTGCAGCGGCACCTCGCGACCTTCGCCGAGTACCCCAGCACGGATATCGGGCTCGGCAAGCCATGATCGCGGCCAGGGACCAGCCGCCCGGCCGGAAGCGGTGCCGGGCCTTGCCGCCGCCGGAAACGGGGAGGGCTCCGAACCGCCTTGCGACAGCGAGAATACCCAGCCATGGCGCCGACAGGTTTCCGCACTCACCATAGCGGCATACGGGGCGCAAACGGCCGATCACCCCCGGCGTCCCGTACGCCCCATGCCAGCCCTTTGCGGCCGGTTGCGACGGCGTCGGGCACGAGAGACCGGCTGTGGTCGGCTAGGGGAAGCGGACTTGCGGCGCCGCGGCGGAGCCCAGGCGGCGAACCGCCAAAGCGGCCGGTCGTAGCGATGAGCGGGTTACTTACGCTGCCGCGGCCGGGCCTTCCCAAGTCCCGCCGATCATCTTCATCTGCCGTACTGGCGAAGAGCGCAGTTTCCGGCCGCCAACGAACAGGCTCTGCCAAACCGAGAGTCGCGCGATCGCTCCCCACTGCAGTTGTTCAAACTCCAGCATCGCCGCGCTGCGGCTTCCCTGGAGCAGCCGCTCGCCCCCCTCCGCAGCATTCTCAGTCCGGCGGCCGACAGGGGTGCGGAGATAACTGCCGTCTGGCGTTACTTCGGTTGCCATAAAGTGAGCCGAACGCAGCTGGGATTGATTTGGATCCAAAAAGGCCGCAGTCTCCTTTTTACCTGATTGGAGAATATTGTTGATGCAGCCTCGGTTTTTCGGGTCTGACGCTCAAAGGCGCATGCAAAAGTCTGCCAATGACCTCTTCCCGCTGTTGGTGGATAATCCTGCATTCGGTACCGAAGGTCGCATGTGGTCTATCGATGGGCCTGACCTTGCCGAAGTAGATAAGGTGACCGCGTTGGCATCGCTCCAGGGGGCTACGGCCAATCACTATGTGCCAAAGTCGCAGGAAGCGAAGTTTGCCGGAGAATATGCGGAGCGGGGGTTCTCAAATGATCGATGGGATCAGTTCATGGGTGGACAGCAGTGTCTTTCCATCTGTTCGAAATACCTCGCAGAGTTCGAGTTGCCGGACCAGTATCGCCTTCATTTGATTGGCCCAGAAACTCCGGCGCGCATACTCGATGCGCTTGAAGAAACTGCGGTGGCCAGCGGGGTGCTTCCGCCCATGTCTCCAGTCTTGTTCGGGCAGAGGCGCAAAGCAGTGTATTTCTGCCTTGAAGCCCCCGATGGCGGCGTCGCGGCTTGCGCCGGTGCCTGCCTGCGCAATCACCCGGACAGCCGCTTCGGCAAGACTTCATGGTGGGGCATGCTTGCTACTCGCGAACAGGACCGCGGCCAAAACCTATCATTGTTTCTCGGTGCGCTCGCAGCCTGCAAGATCCACGAAGCTTTTGGCGTGGAGGAGTTTTATACCGGCGTGCGGTCTGACAATTACGTGTCGCGGCACATCTGCCAGAAACTGGGAGTATGTGACAGCGAGTACGCATGTCTCGCCATTCTCGATCCGGCTGCATTTGGAGAGGGCGGGTATACCAAGTAGTCAACGCCCTAGCAGGTGACTTATCGGACTTCACAACACAGCTGTTGCTCCTTAGGAGCTCTCACCAGCCATGCGGTGGCGCGGACCCCGGACTTCGCACCGGTAATTCAATGCGCGTCACCACACCCGGCTTCGGGGCGCAACCTGCCGGTCGCCCCCGGCACCCCCAGCGCCTCAAGCCAGCCCTTTTCTGCCGGTCGTTTCAGCGCCGCGCTCGAAGGGCCCGGTGCGACCGGCCAGGCGAAGCGGACTTGCGGCGGCGCGGCGGAGCCCAGGCGGTGAACCTGTTAAAGCGGCCGGTGACGGACAAGCCCTGCCATCATGAGGGTCGCACCGTCAGCCCCCGCTCCGGTCGTTCATGCTCCGGCGCCGCCGCGCTGCGGCTTTCCCCGAAGCAGCTGCCCGGCCCGTCGCGCGGTATTCTGCGGCCGTCGGCGCGTGAAGCAGAAGGGCAGGATCGGGATGACTGCCGCTGCGGCGCCGGACCGGACAAGAGCGCGAGCTGGCCGGACACCGGCCAGCTCCCTGTCGCGCGCTTTCGGCGATGCGCATCAGCCGAAGAGGAAATGCACCGCCTCGAGCTCGAAATCGAGGCCCTGCAGCGTGATGGAGCCGTTGCCCAGATCGATCCGGGCCGCCCCGTCCTCGAGGTAGGCGATCCCGAGGTCGCCGAAGCTGTCCAGGTCGCCGTAGGACGACAGGTCGATGCGGTCGATGCCCTCCATGTCGGTCACCACGTCATCGCCGCCGCCGCCGAAGACGAAGGTGTCGGAGCCGGTCCCGCCGGTCAGCACGTCGTCCCCGGCGCCGCCCTCGATCCGGTCCAGGCCGTCGCCGCCGATGATGACATCGGCGCCGTCACCGCCGGACAGCTCGTCGTTGCCTCCCTGGCCGTCGATGGTGTCGTCGCCGTCGCCTGCGAGGATCACGTTCACGCCACCGCTGCCGGTGATGCCATCCGCGAAGGCCGATCCGACGGCGTCCTCGATGTCGCGGAACGTGTCTCCCTCGGCCTGGCCGCCGGAGCCGGCAGCGGCGCTGTCGTTCAGCGTGAAGGTCACGCCCGCATGGGAGGCAGAGTAGTCGACCCTGTCGGTGCCCGCCCCGCCGGCCATGGCATTCGCGCCGCCGTCGCCCAGGAACAGGTCGTCGCCGCGCCCGCCATCGAGGGTGTTCGTGCCCGCGTCGTCGGAGAGGACGTCGTTGCCGTCGCCGCCGGAGAGGACGTCGTCGCCGGCCCCGCCATCGAGCGTGTCGTTGCCGGCATCGCCGGAGACGCGGTCGTTGCCTGCGCCGCCCTGCACGACATCATCGCCGTTCTGGCCGCTCACGGTATCGTCGCCATCGCCGCCGTCGACAATGTCATTGCCGTCCTGGCCTTCGATCACGTCGTTGCCGCCATTGCCCTCGACGGTGTCGTCGCCGGCGCCGGCGTAGATCTCGTCGCGGATCCCGGTGCCCTTGAAGGTCTCGGCATCGGCATCGCCGAAGAAGCGGAACTCGTCGCCCGGGTCGTCGAAGCCCCGGATCTCGACCGCCTCCGCCGAGAAATCGATCAGGGTTTCCGTGCCTGTCCGGACATCGACGAAGACCGAGTTCGCCGCGTTCAGGGAGGCGATCGACGTCAGCACGGGAAACTGGTCGGCATTGAAGCGGATGCCGCCGTTCCGGCCGGTGTTGAGCCCGACCTCAATGTTCTCGATCGACACCACGGTTTCGTCGCGCAGGTCATTCCCGGTGTTTCCGGCAAGACGGAGGGTGTCGCTGCCCGTGCCGCCGTCGAAGAGCCGGCCGCCGCCATAGCCATGGACGATCAGGTCGTCGCCGCCCTCGCCGAAGACGCTGTCTGCGCCGCCGCGGCCGTTGAGCGTGTCGTTGCCATCGCCGGCATGGAACGTGTTGGCGCCGTCGGAGCCCCAGAACTCGTCGCCGAAGGCCGTGCCGATGGCGTTTTCGGTGCGGAAGATGAGGTCGCCCTCGGCATCGCCGCCGCTGCCTGTTCCCGCGTCGCTGTCCCCCCGGTTCAGGAAGACCACCACGCCTTCGGACGAGGCCGAGTAGTCCACGGTGTCGTTCAGCCAGCCGCCGCCGTCGATCACGTCGGCTCCGGCACTGCCGAGGAGGAGGTCGTTGCCGTCGCCGCCGCGCAGCTTGAGCTTGCCCCCGGATCGCGGACTGGGCCGATATGGTTCGGTGCGGCCCTGCCCGGCGCGTGGCGGCAGCCCGGCGCCTGAGCGCCGGGCCCGTCACGCCGTCAGAACAAGTCGCTCCAGCCGTCGCCGCCGGTGTCGTAGCCCGGATCGAAGCAGTCATCGGGATCGGGCGCGCGGTCATCGGTGCCCCGGTCCCGCGGCGGACCTATGTCGAGCTGGGCAAGGGTGCGCTGGACGATCTCGGCGACGGCATCGTCGTCCTCGATCGCCTGGAGCACGGCGGTCTTGATCTGGAAGCCCGGGCGCAATTCCTCGGTCATGCGAATTCCTCCTCTTCGATGTCCTGCAGGGGGCTGCAGGGCAGAGGATACCCTCATAGGTGAATCGTGTCGATTGAATGCTGCCGCAAAGGGAGAGCGGATTTACGGCCGTGCGGGCCGTTTTCCTGACGATGGAAGGCGCGCGAAGCGGCGCCCCGGGCGGCCTTGCGCGGACTGGACCGGCGGCATGCGCGCAGCCGCGGCCCCGCCGTTTCCGGGCAGGGGCCGCGGTGCAAAGGATGGTCAGGCGGTCAGGCCTGCCTTGCCGTGCATCTTGGCGCGGCTGCGCGCCAGATCGAATTGCAGGACGTCCGCAGGTGCCTTGCGGGGCAGGTCCTTCGGCTTGCGGGACATGAGTCCGGCAATCAGGACCAGGGCGATGACCGGCGAGATGATCAGGAAGCCAATTCCGAGCCCGATGATGAAGTTCAGCATGTTTTTCTCCTCCCTCACGGAAACGCTATCACGGATCGGCTGTCGCACAATGACGCAGGCAGAAGGTCGCACTACGACTTTGGTCGTAGGCGCGCTGCAGCATTCCGTCGGAGGGAGAAAACACGGCAGGGGCCGGAGCGGCCCCTGCGGAAAGGTTGCGGTTCCGTGGCGCCCGGTTCCGGGCGCGGGCTCAGGCCAGGCTTTCCTGTTGCGGCAGGGCCGGAGCCCGGCGGGTGCGGCGGCGCTGGTAGCGCTCCAGCCCCAGATCGGTGGCGTCGATATCCGGGCGGCGGCCCGAGACCATGTCGGCCAGCACGCGGCTCGAGCCGCAGGACATGGTCCAGCCCAGGGTGCCATGGCCGGTGTTGAGCCAAAGGTTCGAGAATTTCGTGCGGCCGATCACCGGGGTGCCGTCTGGCGTCATCGGGCGCAGCCCGCTCCACAGGTCGGCCTTGGCCAGATCCGCCGCGCCGCCGAACAGCGACTCGAGCGAATGGACCAGCGTCTCGCGGCGGCGCGCCGAGAGCGACAGGTCGAAGCCCGCGATCTCCGCCATGCCGCCGACGCGGATGCGGTCGCCGAGCCGGGTGATCGCGACCTTGTAGGTCTCGTCCATCACGGTCGATTCCGGCGCGCGTGCGGCATCCTTGACCGGCGCGGTGATCGAATAGCCCTTCACCGGGCGCACCGGCAGGGCGATGCCCAAGGGCTTCAGCAGCGCGGTCGAATAGCTGCCGAGCGCGGTGACGACGGCATCGGCGGCGATCAGCCCGGCCTCGGTGCGGATGCCGGTGACGCGGTCGCCCGCAGTCTCCAGCCCGGAGATGCCGGTGCCGAAGCGGAACTCGACGCCCAGCCGCTCGCATTCCTTCGCCAGCGCGTTGGTGAAGAGGAAGCAGTCGCCGGTCTCGTCGCCCGGCAGGCGCAGCCCGCCGACGATCTTGCCGCGCGACGCGGCCAGCCCCGGCTCGGCGGCGATGCAGCCCTCGGTGTCGAGCACCTCGAAGGGCACGCCGTCGGCCTTGAGCACCGCGACATCCTTTGCCATCGCTTCGACCTGTGCCTGCTTGCGGAACAGCTGCAGCGTGCCCTGCTGGCGGCCGTCATAGGGCAGGTCCAGCTCGGCGCGCAGCTCCTTGAGGCAGTCGCGGCTGTACTCGGCGACGCGGACCATGCGCGACTTGTTCACCGCATAGGCGGCGGAGGTGCAGTTGGCCAGCAGGTCGCCCAGCCAGCGCAGGGTGGCGAGGTCGTTCTTCGCGTGCAGAATCAGCGGGGCGTGATGCATCATCAGCCATTTCATCGCCTTGAGCGGGATGCCCGGCGCGGCCCAGGGCGCGGAATAGCCCGGCGAGACCTGGCCCGCATTGGCGAAGCTGGTCTCGAGCGCCGGACCGTCCTGGCGGTCGATGACCGTGACCTGGTGGCCCGCGCGGGCCAGGTAATAGGCAGAGGTCACGCCGATCACGCCGGCACCGAGAATTGCGACTTTCATTGCATCACCCGCTGAAGCCCGGCGCACCGGGGAGGTCCCGCCGCCCCGCGGGCGGCACAAGAGGACTCTATGACGGATGATTTGGCAGAAGACGCCTTTCTTCGACGGATCGTTTCAATTACCGTGCCGTGGCCGCAGATCGTGCGGCTTTTACGCAAGGTTCCGCATGTCGGGAATGGACCAGATCGACCGCAAGATCCTCAGGCTGCTGAGGCAGAATGCGCGGATCAGCAATGTCGAGCTGGCCGAGGCGGTCGGACTCTCGGCTTCGGCCTGCCTGCGCCGGGTGCGGCTGCTGGAGGAGCAGGGGATCATCCTCGGCTATACCATCGTCACCGGCACGGTGACCGGCGAGCCGTCGATCGCGGTGATCATCAACATCACGCTGGAGCGCCAGACCGAGGAGGTCTTCGACCGGTTCGAGGCGGCGGTGCGGCGGCATCCCGAGATCCAGGAATGCTACCTGATGACCGGCGGCGCGGATTACCTGCTGCGCGTGCAGGCCGAGAGCGCCGCCGATTTCGAACGCATCCACAAGGAGGTGCTGTCGCGCCTGCCGGGGGTGCTGCGGATCCATTCGAGCTTCTCGATCCGCAACGTGATGGCCCCCCGCAAGACCCGCTGACCGGCTCAGCCGAGCTCGGCGCGGCGCGGCAGGAACACGGTCAGCACGCCCAGCACCGGCAGCACCGAGCAGAGGCCGAAGACCAGCCGGATGCCGGCGGCGTCGGCCAGCACCCCGAGCGCCGCCGTGCCGCCCGCGCCGCCTGGATCGCCGCCTACACCGCTGTCGCCGCGACCATGCAGGCCGGGGCCGGAACCGCCGCGCGCCGGAGCGCCTGAACGACGCTTTTCCCGCAGCATCGCGCCGATGCCGCGGCCCGCTTTCCGAACGCCAATCATCCAAGGAAACCACCCCAATGACCCACGCCAACATTCTCTCCACCGTCGGCAACACGCCGGTCGTCCGCGTCAACCATCTGGTGCCCGAGGGGGTCGAACTCTACGTGAAGCTCGAAGCCTTCAACCCGATGGGCTCGGTGAAGGACCGGCTCGCCCTCGGCATCATCGAGGCGGCCGAGCGCGACGGCTCGCTGAAGCCCGGCCAGACCGTGATCGAGGCGACCTCCGGCAATACCGGCATCGGCCTCGCCATGGTCTGCGCCGCCAAGGGCTATCCGCTGGTGGTGACGATGGCGGAAAGCTTCTCGGTCGAGCGCCGCAAGCTGATGCGCTTCCTCGGGGCGAAGGTCGTGCTGACCCCGGCCTCGGAGAAGGGCTCGGGCATGCTCGCCAAGGCGCAGGAGCTCGCAGAGACCCATGGCTGGTTCCTGGCGCGGCAGTTCGACAACGAGGCCGGGCCCGACATCCACAGCGAGACCACCGCCGAGGAGATCCTCGCGGCCTTCGGCGGCACCGGCCCGGATGTCTGGGTCTCGGGCTTCGGCACCGGGGGCACGATGAAGGGCGTCGCACGCAGGCTGCGGGAGAAGAGCCCGGGCACCCGGATCGTCGCCGCCGAGCCCGACAACTCGCCGCTGCTCGGCTCCGGGATCGCCCAGGCGGTCCATCCGGACGGCTCGCCCGCCGCCAGCCACCCGGCCTTCCGGCCGCATCTGATGCAGGGCTGGACCCCGGATTTCATCCCGAAACTGGTGCAGGACGTGATCGATGCCGGCTATATCGACGAGATCTGCCCGGTGCCCGGCGCCGATGCGCTGAAGGGCGCGCGGGAACTGGCGCGGGTCGAGGGCATCCTCTGCGGCATCTCCTCGGGGGCAACCTTCGCCGCCGCGCTTGAGGTGGCGCGGCGTTCGCCGCCGGGCACGAAGATCCTCGCCATGCTGCCCGATACCGGCGAGCGCTATCTCTCGACGCCGCTCTTCGCCGATATCGGCGAGGCGATGAACGAGGAGGAGACCGCGATCGCCGCCTCGACGCCGCGCTTCCGCTTCGATGCGGGGCCTGCGGCGGCGCCTGCAGCGGCGGCCGCGCCTGCCGATCCAGCGACGCTGGCCGAGATTGGCCGGATCATCTCGGACCCGGACCAGCCGGTGGTGCTCTTCGCGCTGGAATGGTGCGAGTTCTGCTGGTCGGTGCGCAAGCTCTTCAAGGCGGCGGGCATCCCGTTCCGCTCGGTCGATCTGGACGGGCCGGACTACCGCCAGGACAACCGCGGCAGTCAGATGCGCAAGGCGCTGGCCGAAATGACCGGGGCGGCGACCATCCCGCAGGTCTATGTCGGCGGCACCCATGTCGGCGGCGCGACCGAGACCTTCGACGCCTTCAATGACGGGCGGCTGAAGGCCATGCTCGACGCCGCCGGCCTGCAGATGGACGGCAGCGGGATCGGCAATGCCTATGCCTTCCTGCCCGCCTGGCTGCATCCGCGCCGCCCGGCCGCGTGAGGAGACAGGGACATGCCCGCTGACACCTCTTCCCGCCGCTGGGCGATCGCGGCCGCCGCCGCGGCCATGCTCGCCATCGCCATGGGACAGCTCGTCAACGGGCTGTCCGCCTTCTTCGAACCGCTGGAGCGTGCCGAGGGCTGGAGCCGCGGCGGCATCGCCTTCATCAACACCGCGGGGATGGCCGGGCTGGCGCTCGGCGGCATCGCGATGGGGATGCTGGCCGACCGCGTCCCCACCCGCACCGTGATCCGCCCCGCCATCGGCGCGGTGAGCACCACGCCCGCCGGTTTGCGCAGCCGCAGCAGCGGCGCACCCTGGGCCAGCACAGCGCCCTCGGCGGCCAGCGGCTCGACCCGCAGATCCTCGGACAGCGAGGCCAGGAAAGAGGCCTCTTCGGTCAGAACCGTTTCCGGTTCGGCATCCCCGGGAACGCCCGGCGGCGCGACAGTCAAACCCTTTGGCCAAAACCCCGGCACAGACATCCCCCGGCCACGCGGCAAAATTCAAACTTCGGCTTTTCCGACGTTAAATCCGTATCTTAGATACATCTTGAAACGACTCCGGACCGATGCGAGCATGTTAACACTTCCCAACCGAGAGGGATCAAGCGATATTGCCATGACGGTCCGGACCTTTTTTCTCCCGCTTTTTGCCGCCGCCCTCACCGGGTTTTTTGTTTCCGCATCCGCAACGGCGCAGGAGACGGAGGCCGCCCCCGGGACCGGCATCTCCACCTTCGTCATGCCGCGCAGCGGGCCCTATTCGCCCGACCGGATCGCCATTCCGAATGCGCGCGCCATCGCCGCCTGGATCCGCTCGGGCCATTCCGATGCCAGCTCCGAGGCCTTCGTCCACTGGGACGAGGAGGGCGCGATCCCGCCGAATTGCGCGGTCTGCCATTCCGGCGCGGGCTTCCGCAGCTATCATGGACTCGACAGTTCGGAGCCCGGCCTGCCGGAAAACCCGGTGCCGGTCGGCGGCGTGGTCGATTGCGCCACCTGCCACGATCCCGGCATGGGGCAGATCACCGAGGTCGCGCTGCCCTCGGGGGTGATGCATCCGGTGACCTCCTCGGCCGAGGCGGCCTGCGTGACCTGCCACCAGGCACGGACCTCGGGCGCCAGCGTGACCCGGGCCGTGGGCGATCTGCCCGAGGACGAGGCCGACCCCGAGCTGAGCTTCGTCAATCCGCATTACGCGGGCGCGGCGGCCTCGAATTTCGGCAGCTACGGCAAGCTCGGCTACCAGTATGACGGCAAGGAGTATACCGGCCGCTTCCTGCACGCCAAGCCGGTCGCCGACTGCCTGAGCTGCCATGACCCGCACAGCCTCGAGGTCACCGAAGATACCTGCCTGATCTGCCACCAGACCGGCGACGACAAGGCGATCCGCATCTCGCGCCAGAGCCATGACGGCAGCGGCGACACCTCGAAGGGCATCTATGAGGACATCAAGGCGAACTCCGCCGTGCTGATGGCTGCCATCGAACGCTATGCCGCCGAGGTGGCGGGCGTCCCGGTGGTCTATGACGGCGCGCATTACCCGTATTTCTTCGCCGATGCCAATGGCGACGGGCTGGCCGACCAGCAGGACGGGCGCGCCGTGCGCTACGATGCCTGGACGCCCCGGCTGCTGAAGGCGGCCTATAACTGGAAGGCGGTGAACGCGGATCACGGCATCCATGTCCACAACCCGCATTACGCGCTGGAGCTGCTCTACGATTCGACCGAAGATCTCTATGCGGCGACGGGCGGCGATTTCGCCGCGCTCGGCCTCGCCCGCTGATCAGCCCCGCCCGCTGACAGGGGCTGCAATCCAGGATCAGGGACCGGGGCCGTGCCTCCGGTCCGTTGCGTTTCAGGACGGCCTACAGGATGTCGCGCTTCAGCGCCGTTACGGCAGCCTCTGCCTTTGCCGCGGCGTCTTCCAGCCCGCGGGCCAGCTCTTCTGCCATCGGATCATCGTCGGCGCGGCGGCGCAGGATGCGCGAACTCGACACGCTGACTGCCGAGAGGTTGGAAATCGCATGGAGCGCATCCGCGGCGGCCTCGGAGGCCGCGGCGGCATCGCCCGAAAGCTCCGCCGTCAGCGCCAGCACGGCGGTGACCTGCTCTCCGGAGCGCTCCAGCGGGAACAGGCCGACATCGCAGAGCCTGCCGCCGGAACTCGCCGTGAACTCGGCCGGATCGCCGCTGAAGGCCTGCTCCAGCGCCGCGCAGGCGCGGTCATGGTCCGCGCCGGTCCAGGCGGCGCCGCCGCTGCGGCACCCGTCCGGCGCGCGACGGCAGCTCGGCCATCACCGCCTCGCGCTCGGCATCGCTGAAGAACTTCCATCGCGAGATTTCTTCGACGCTGCGCAGGCAGCCGATGCAGAGCCGTGCCTCGTGATGCACGGTGCAGACGCCGGTGCAGGGGGATTTCACCTTGTCAGCCATCGAAGCCTCCTTTCAGGTGGCGCAGCCGGTCGAGCGCGCCCTGCAGGATGAACCCGGCCGCGACATGGTCGATCACCTCGGCGCGGCGCCGCCGCGATGTATCCGCTTCGAGCAGCGCGCGCTCGGCGGCCACGGTCGACAGCCGTTCGTCCCAGAATCCCATCGGCACGTCGGTCAGCTGCGCGAGGTTGCGGGCGAAGGCGCGGGTCGACTGGGCGCGCGGGCCCTCGCTGCCGTCCATGTTGCGCGGCAGGCCGAGCACGATCCCCTTGACGTCGCGCGCCCGGATGATCTTCAGGAGCGCTTCGGCATCCAGCGTGAATTTCTTGCGCTTGACGGTCTCGATCGGGGTCGCGACGCCGCGCATCGTGTCGGAGACGGCGACGCCGATCGTCTTGGTGCCGAGGTCGAGCCCCGCCACGGCGCCGAAGGTCGGCAGGGCAGCGGCGAATTCGGCGATGTCGTCGGTGATCATTGGTCCAGACCTGCTTGTTGCGCGGCGGCGTCCACCTTGGCCAGCCCCTCGGGATCGGCGGCAAAGACGGTGCGGGCCTCTCCGTATATGTCCTGCGCGCGCTCGGTCTCGCCCAGCACGCCGAGCGCCCCGATCAGCCGCGCCCATTCCTCGGGGCTGCCGCCCTGGTCGGCCAGCCGTCCGGCCAGCCCCTCGACCATGCCGCGGATCATCGCCTGGCGGTCGCCGTCGGTCATGTCCTGCGCTGCGGCGACATCGCCCGAGTGTGTCCGGGGAAAGGGGAAATGCGGTCGTCAGTTGATTTGCGCAACAGCGCCCCTTTGCGGGCGGGCTCAGTTGCCGGTCAGCGTGCAGCAGCCGAGGCGCAGATGCACCGCCCCGGCGGTTTCGGCCAGCGACAGCGTGGCCGAGAACCCGTAGGGCCGGTCGCTCATCCCGTCGGAGCAGGCCTCGTTGCGCACGACGAGGTGGCCGCGCATCCCGTCGCCGACGAAGGTCCAGAGCCGGGCGCGCCCCGAATAGGCCAGCGCGTCGTCCCGGCCGGTGACCTGCAGCGGCTCTTCGGGGTGCTCGGGGCGTTCGTATTCGGCGAAGAAGGCGGAGGCCAGGTTGAGCCCCCAGAACGGTTCCGTCCCGTGGCAGCGCAGCGGCAGCCCGTCAGCCGTCCCCTCGACGCGGGCGAGCTTGCCCGTAGGCAGCCAGGCGGCGCCTTCGCCGCGGCCGGTCTGCGCCCAGGCGCCGTCTTCGGAAAAGCCGAGGATTTCCAGTCGCTTTCCGGCACCGGCACTGCCGGTTTCCGGCGACGCCGCATCGGGTGCGGCATGCAGCGCGGCATCCTCGGTCACGTCGTAGCGGGCAGGCAGCGGCCCGGTCTCGGCAGCGGCAAGGCCCGGCGCGAGGACCAGAGCGAGCGCGATGGATGTCTTGATCATGTCAGGTTCCGGCAGACCAGCTGAGGGAGGCGTTCCTGCGGGCAACATACTCTGCCATGAGGCCCAAGACCATCAGCACGAGGCTGACTGCGACGGGATAGGCCGCCGAGCTGTAATGCGGGTTGTAGTTGATGAAGGTGAAGCCGCGCGCCTGGTCGATCGTGTGGAAGAGCGGGTTCCAGTCGAACCAGACCAGGATATGGCCCGGCATGGTGTTGGCGAGGAACATCTTGCCCGAGGCGATCACGTTGGCGCGGCTGTAGACCTGGTGGACCAGCTTGACGGCGAAGGGCGCCCAGGGCCGCAGCCCGGCGAAGACCAGCCCGACGCAGGTGCCGGAAAACCACGACAGCAGCAGCATCGCCACCGCGCCCAGCGGGTCTTCGATGGTGACCGGGCCCCAGGCCAGATGGTAGACTCCGAGCACCAGCGACAGCGACAGGATCTGGATGTAGAGCGAGGCCAGCGTGCTGCCGAGGATGGCGACCATGGTGGTCATCGGCGCGTGGAGCATCATCGGCGAGGTCGGCCCGTCGGCGGACATCACCGCCCCCATCGCCGAGTTGAACGTCATGTAGAGGAAGATGCCCGACAGCAGGAACAGCAGGAAATCGCCGCGGATCTGCGCGCCGCGGATGCCGATCACGGTGAACATGACGTAGAACACCGCGACCAGCATCAGCGTCTGCATCACCGCCAGGAACAGCGCGATGACCGCATTGCCATGGCTCTTGCGGACCTTGCGGACGGTCACGGCGAAGATCACCGACAGCAGCTGGCCGAGGCTGCGGGACAGGCTTGCGGCGCGGTGCGGCTGCATCGTGGTTTCTCCTTTAGCGCGACCTGTCGTCCCGCGCGCGCGCAAGCGCTTGCCGTGCCGCGGAACGCGGCGCTAGGGTCGCTTCGACATGTGACCCTGTGCAGTGTGGAAAGTGCCCCGGATGGATTACGAAAAGCTTGAAACCGTCATGCGCCGTCTCGCCCTCGAGGCCGGCGACATCATCATGGGCATCTACGGCGAGGATGATTTCGCCGTCGAGGCGAAGGATGACGAAAGCCCGGTGACCAAGGCCGACAAGGCTGCGGATGCGCATATCTCGGCAGGCCTGCGCGCGGCCTTCCCGGACGTGCTGCTGGTGACCGAGGAACAGGCCTCGACCCATACCGAGACGGCGGGCAACTTCCTGATCGTCGATCCGCTCGACGGCACCAAGGAATTCATCAAGCGCCGCGGCGACTTCACCGTCAACATCGCCTATGTCGAGGCCGGTGTGCCGGTCCGCGGCGTGGTCTATGCCCCGGCCAAGGAGCGGCTGTTCTACACCAAGGCGGACGGCCAGTCGGTCGAGGAAACCGGCGGCAGCCTGGACGCGGCCGGCGAGACCGTGCCGATGGGCGTGTCGACCCCGGATGTGGCTGCGCTGCGCGTCGTTGCCTCGAAATCGCACCGCGACCAGGCCACCGACGACTATATCGGAAAATACAGCGTCGATGACATGAAGAGCGCGGGCTCCTCGCTGAAATTCTGCCTGGTCGCGACCGGCGAGGCGGACCTCTATCCGCGCCTCGGCCGCACCATGGAATGGGACACCGCGGCCGGCCATGCGGTGCTGGCGGGAGCGGGCGGCAAGGTCGTGCGCTTTGACGACCACACGCCGCTGGGATATGGCAAGGAAGACTACGCAAACCCGTTCTTCATCGCGTACGCGCCGGGGATCGAACTTCAGCAGGCTTGAATGAGCTCCATCATCATCATCCCGGCGCGCTACGCGTCGACCCGCTATCCCGGAAAGCCCCTCGTCGAGCTGCGCGGCCCGGACGGAGAGCCGAAGAGCCTGATCCGCCGGTCCTGGGACGCGGCCATGGCCGTCACCGGCGTGGACCGCGTCGTCGTCGCCACCGATGACGACCGTATCCGGGAGCACGCGGAAGGCTTCGGCGCCGAGGTGGTGATGACCTCCGAGAGCTGCCGCAACGGGACCGAGCGCTGCGCGGAAGCGCTCGCCACCCTCGGCGGCGGCCATGACATCGTGGTCAACCTGCAGGGCGATGCGCCGCTGACCCCGGCCTGGTTCGTCGAGGACCTGATCGCCGGGCTCCGGGCGATGCCCGCCGCCGAAGTGGCGACGCCGGTGCTGCGCTGCGACGCTGGCCCGAGGGCGCGCCGGCGGTCGACGACATCTTCTACTGTGCCGAATCCGTGCTGCTGCCGGAGTATCGCGGCCGGGGGCTGGGCCACCGCTTCTTCGACTACCGCGAGGCGCAGGCGCGGGCGGCGGGCTTTGCCTGGTCCTGCTTCGCGGGCGTGATCCGCCCGGCGGACCACCCGATGAGGCCGGCGGAGTACCGCCCGCTCGACCCGTTCTGGCGCAAGCGCGGCTATGCCCCGCTCGACGGCGCCATCGAACGGTTCAGCTGGACCGATCTCGGCGAGACCGGGGAAACTGTGAAGGACCTGCAGGTATGGCTGAAAAAGCTGTGATCCGGCTCGCGGCCGCGGCCTATCCGGTCGAGGCGCTGAAAAGCACCGCGGCGCTGCATGAAAAGCTGGACGCGTGGGTGCGCGAGGCCGTGGAAAAGGGCGCGGAGATCGCGGTCTTTCCCGAATATGCCGGGATGGAGCCCGCGATGGTCGGCAGCCCCGAACACGCCGACTGGCTGGAGGCCGCGGCCGACGCGGTGACCGGCTACCGCGACCATCTCGCCAAGCTTGCCCGCGCGCATGGCATCGCCATCGTGACCGGCTCGGCGCCCGAGCGGGTCGGCGGCGAGCTGCGCAACCGGGCCTGGTTCTGCCTGCCCGACGGCCGCATGGAGCCGGTCGACAAGCGCAAGCTGACGCCCTGGGAGCGCAGCAACACGGCGATGGTGCCCGGCGACAGCCTGGCCGCCTTCGACACGCCCTGGGGCCGGATCGGCATCGTCATCTGCTATGACAGCGAATTCCCGCGCCTGGTGCGCGCGCTCGACTGCGACGTGCTGCTGATTCCCTCCTGCACGGATGCGCCTTCGGGGCAGGGGCGGCTGCGAATCGCCGCCCAGGCCCGCGCGCTCGAAGGCCAGTGCGTCACCGTCCATGCGACGCTGCTGGGCCGGACCTATTGCCCGCTGATCGACGTCAATACCGGGCAGGCGGGCATCTACACCCCGCCGGACCGCGGTCTTCCGGCCGATGGCGTGCTGGCGATCGGCGCGATGGACAAGCCCGGCTGGGTCATCGCCGACGCGCCCCTGCAGCTGTTGAAGGACCGGCGCACGGATGGCGAGGCGAATCTGCGCAATGACTGGGACGAGGGTGCCTATGAGGTTGCCTCCGCGCCGGTGAGCCTCTAGCAGGCTTCTGAAATAGTCGGGCTGCCGGAATGGTTTTCCGTCTTGCTGGTCGCGGTGGCGCGATCCACCCGCCATTCCTAGCCTTCCGGCGCGCCGGTGCCGCCCGTCTGCAGCAGGGTCGCATCGCCCATCGCGACGGTGACGGCATTGCCGTCCGACCCGCCGCTGCCCGACCCGCCGACCCCGACATTCGCATTCAGGCTGAAGCCGCTGCCGATCTGCTTGCTGTTGACGCTGCCCGCGCCGCCATTGCCGCCGCCGCCGCCGATCGACTGCGCGATGATCGCGTTTGCATAGTCATCTGCGGTGGTGACCGATGCCGTATCCGCCAGCGTCACGTCGACCGTGCCGCCCGCGCCGCCGCCCGCGCCGGACCCGCCGACCGAAACGCCGATATCTGCGCTGACCGTGTTCTCGTCCCCGGCGGTCGCGGACATGGTGGAGGCCGAGCCGCCGTTGCCGCCGCCGCCGCCGACCGACTGCGCGATGATCCCGTGGGAGGAGACGCCCCTGGTCGAGACCGCCGTGCTGCCGTCGAGCGTCAGCGTGACTGCCTCTGCGTCATGCGAGGAGCCGCCGCTGCCGCCGACGGCGGTCGTGACGTTCATTTCCAACGACACGTCTTCGCCGGTCGGAACGGCCACGGTGAATGCATCGGCCACCGAGGACCCGCCGGACCCGCCGCCGCCGCTGACCGACTGGGCAAGGATGCCGAAAGCGTCGGTCACATCGCCGCCGGCCTGGCCGGTCCGGATGGTGCTGTCGCTCAGGGCGATATCGACCGCGCCGCCGGCGCCGCCGCTGGCGCCGCCCCGAGCCCGGCGAAGGCCGCCGGGGCGGGGGCGGCCGGTTCCGGAGCGACTGCATCGGCGGCCTGCTGGGCGGAGGCGGCGAAAGCGGCGAGGATGAGCACGGCGGCGCCGCCGAAAGCCCTGAGCGTCATGGGTCACGGATCTCCCTGTTCCTGTTGACAGAGGGCAGCATTTTGCGGCCTCCTCCGCAAGATGCAGGTTTTTGAAATTTCCGTGCTTGACTCCGGCGGGCGCGTGGTCCATTTGCGGGCCTCAGCTTTTCAAGGTGCAGGCCCTGCGCCCGCACCCCCGAAGGAGACATGACATGGCGAAGCCGACCACTATCAAGATCCGCCTGAACTCCAGCGCGGGGACCGGGCATTTCTACGTCACGAAGAAAAACGCCCGTACCATGACCGAGAAAATGGTCATCAAGAAGTACGACCCCGTTGTTCGCAAGCACGTGGAGTACAAGGAAGGCAAGATCAAGTAAGATCGCCTTTCCCGCTGGATGACAGGGCCGTACCTTCGGGTGCGGCTCTTGTCGTTTCGGGGGGACCTTGCATGGCTGTCACGGGAACGCTGCGAGTGGCGCGGCCCGATGACCTCGCGGCGCTCGATGCGCTGCTGGCGCAGAGCTATCCGCGGCTGCTGCGCGGCGATTATCCGCCATCGGTGATGGTGCTGGCGCTGCCGCTGATCGCGCGGGCCCAGCCGAAGCTCCTGGCCTGCGGCACCTATTACGTGATGGAACGCGGCGGCCGGCTGATCGGGGCCGGGGGCTGGACGCCGCGGCGCGCGGCCGGGCTGGCCGATATCCGCCATGTCCAGCCACCAGCCCGACAGCCGGTTCGCGGCGGCGAAGGCCACCAGCGCCAGCGCGGCGGCGCCCAGCACCCAGACGACGGCAAGCGGCACCAGCGGGGCGAAGACGATCTGGTCCATGGCTCAGTTCCCCAGCCGGTCGAGCAGGGCCGGCACATGGACCTGGTCGGATTTGTAGTTGCCGGTCAGCACATGCATCACGAGGTTGACGCCGAAACGGTAGGCGACCTCGCGCTGGCGCTCGCCGCCGAGACCCGATCCGACGCGCAGCATCGGCTGGCGGCGGTCATCCGTCGCCCAGGCGCCCGCCCAGTCATTGCCGCCGATCACCACCGGCGTCACCCCGTCATTGAGGTCGCGGAACGGCATGCCCTCGACGGCTTCCGCGCCGGGCGGCGCCGCCTCGACCCAGACCTCGCGCCCGGCGAAGCGGCCGGGGAAATCCTGGATCAGGTAGAAGGCACGGGTCAGCACATGGTCCTCCGGGATCGGCTCCAGCGGCGGGATGTCGAGCCCGGCGGCGATCTCCTGCAGGCGGCGGCTTTCCGGCGTGGGACCGCCATAGCCCGAGACATTGGCGTCGCGGGTGTCGAACACGATCATGCCGCCGGTCCGCAGGTAGCGGTTCAGCCGCACATAGGCCCCGGCCGAGGGCAGCGGCTGGTCCGCCGTCACCGTCCAGTAGATCAGCGGGAAAAAGCTCAGCTCGTCGGTCTCCAGATCGACCTCGGTCGGATCGGCCGGCTCGATCGAGGTGCGCGCATAGAGCACGTCCGACAGGCCCGCCAGCCCCGCCCGGGTGACCTCGTCGACGCGGGGCTCGCCGGTGCGGACATAGGCCAGCGTCACCTCGGCGGTCGCCGCGACCGCGGCTGCGTCATCCGCCTCCTGCGCCCGCGCGCCGTCCTCCGCGGGTGTTCCGGGCGACGGCACCGCAGCCGAAAGCCTGCCCGCGCGGGCGCTGGCCCGGGTCGGGCTCGGCGGCTTCGAAGGGCGCTGGTTCCACGACCTGTCAGGCGGCGAAAAGCAGCGCGTCCAGCTCGCGCGCGTGCTCGTGCAGATCTGGGAGCCGCTGCTGGCGGACGAGCCGCGCTGGCTGTTCCTGGACGAGCCGGTCTCGGCGCTCGATATCGGCCATCAGCTGGTCGTGATGGACATTGCGCGCGACTATGCCCGCGCCGGGGGCGGCGTGGTGGCGGTGCTGCACGACCTGAACCTGACCGCCATGCATGCCGACCGGGTGACGCTTCTGGATCGCGGGCGGGTGGCGGCGGCGGGCACGCCGGGCGAGGTGTTGACCGATGCGGCGCTGTCCTCCGCCTATGGCTGCCGCCTGCGGATCAACACGCCGCCGCCGCGGGGCGGGCCCTGGATCCTTCCCCAGGCGGCGGCTCACCGGCCCGAGGAGGCCGCCGAATGACCGACATCACCACTATCCCGATCCTGAGATCGCCGGATCTGGCCGCCACGGCGCAGTTCTATACAGGGGAGCTCGGCTTTTCCGCCGAGACGGCGGGGCCGGACTACCTGCTCCTGCGCCGCGACGCGATCGAGCTCCATTTCTGCCCGCCGGATTTCGCTGACGGGCGCCCGACGGAAAGCTGCTGCTACATCCGCGGCGCGGGGATCGACGCGCTTCATGACGAATGGCAGGCGAAAAGCGTGCCGGGCTTCCGGCCGTTCACGCTGCGCCCCTGGGGCATGTACGAGTTCTATCTCTCCGATCCCCATGGCTGCCTGCTGAAATTCGGCCGCTCCGACCGCGAGGGCGCGCCGCCACGCCAACTGACCGATACGGAGAACCCGCGATGATCCGCACGCTTCCGATCCCGCTTCTGCTGGCCGCGTCGGCAGCGCTGGCCGGAACGCCCCCTGCCACGGTGGAGCTGAACGCGCTCGAGCAGGTGGAGGGCGCCTGCCGTGCCAGCTTTGCCGCCGAGAGCGCGCCGGGGCTCGAGGCACTGGTGCTCGAGGCCGTGATCTTCGATGCCGGGGGCGCGGTGGCGCAGATGACGCTGCTTGATTTCCGCGACCTGCCCGCCGGGCGGATGCGGGTGCGCCAGTTCGATCTGGCCGGGCTCGACTGCGCGTCGCTGCCGCGGGTGCTTATCAACGGCATGGAAACCTGCCGCTCCGCGGCGGATGGGGCCTGCAGCGGCCTGCCGGAGGTCCGGTCGCGGCTCGAGGGCGTGGAGCTTCTGGGATGATCGGCACAGCGGCAGAGCGGCTTTCGGGGCTCGTCGATCTTGGCGGGCCGGTGGTGGCGATCCTGCTGGCGCTGTCGGTGCTGGCGCTGGCGGTGGTGCTGTGGAAGGCCGCGGTCTTCGAACTGGAGGCGGTTGGCCGCGGCGGAACGCGCGGCTTCCTCGCACGGGTGCTGGGCCAGGCCGGACTACCAGTCCTCGCTGGAGCGCGCCCATGAAAACGCCGTGCTGGCCCAGGGTCTCGGCCGCGACGTCGCCCGCGCCCGCCAGCTTTTCGACGACCTCGGCGCGCAGGAGCAGGCCGGCAACCTCTCGGGCACCGCCGGGCGCGGCGCGGTGTTCCGGCTGCTGACCCAGAAATCCGCCGAGCTTGCCGCGCTCGAAGCGCAGATCGCCGCGCAGGAGGAACCGATCGCCGTTGCCTTCGAGGAGGGCAACGCCATTCTCGGACGGATGCGCTCGCTCCTGGTCGAGCAGGGCTCGGTGCAGGCGCGCTCGGTCACGTTTTCCGAGGAATCCGTTCGGCTTGCCGGTGTGATCACATCGCTCAGGCAGCTGTCGGTGGCGCCCCTCGTCGAGCGCGCGGCGCAGGATCTGTCGGCCTCGGTGGTGCTGCCCGAGCTCGACGGCCGCACCGACGACATCCGCGCCGACCAGCAGAGCACGCTCGGCCAGATCCTCGGCGCGCTCGGGGCAAGGGCGCAGTCCCTGGAGGCCGCCGCCGCCGAGGTTCTGGCCCTGCCCGAGCCGGTGGAGACGACCTATACGCCGATCAGCTCGGCAGATGCGGTGATCCGCTATGCCGGGAATTTCGTGCCCTCCTGGGCCGGGGCGATCGCGATCGACCTGCTGCCCGCGGTGCTGGTCTTCGTTCTGGCGGTGACCCAGGCGGCGATCCGGCGCGGCCGCGACGGCTCGGGGCTGGAAGAGTCGATGACGATCGGCGACCTGCGCGCCGCGATGCGCGCGCTCGAGGATATCGAGACCTCCCGCGGCCGCGCCAACCGGGCCGCCGACCCGCAGGGCGGAGGCGCCGGAGTTCTTCCGGGGCTTCGAGGCGGCGCTGCACGATCTCGGCCACGGGGTGGAGGTCTTCGCCCGCAGCAAGGGGGCGGGCGTGCCGCTGCTGCTGCTGCACGGCTATCCGCAGACCTCGGCGATGTGGCACCGCGTGGCGCCGGAGCTGGCGCACCGCTACCGCGTCATCTGCCCCGACCTGCGCGGCTATGGCCGGTCGTGGAAGCCCGATCCCGGGCCGGGGGCCTACACCAAGCGGGCGATGGGCGGCGATCTCTTCCGGCTGATGGACCGGCTCGGCCATGACCGCTTCCTGATCCTGGCCCATGACCGCGGCGCGCGGGTGGCGCACCGCATGGCCGCCGACCACCCCGACCGGGTCGCAGCCTTCGTCGCGCTCGACATCGCGCCGACCCGCGAGATGTACCGCGAGGCGCGTTCGGGCTTCGCGCATGACTACTGGCACTGGTACTGGCTGACCCGCCCGGCGCCCTTCCCGGAGAGGCTGATCGGGGCTGACCCGGATTTCTTCTGGCTTTCCAAGGTGGGCGGCGCCTCGGCGGGCATGGCGCCCTTCGCGCGCCCCGCGCTCGAGGAATATCTCGACGCGTTCCGCGACCCGGCGGCGATCCGCGGTGCCTGCGAGGATTACCGCGCGGCGGCAACCGAGGACATCGCGCATGACGATGCCGAAACCGGAAAGTGCAGCGTGCCGATGCTGGCGCTCTGGGGCTCGGACGGCGCCATCGCGGCGCATTTCGACTGCCTGGCGCTCTGGCGCGAGCGCGTGGCCGGAGCCGAGGGCCGGGAGCGGTCCGATTTCGCGCCCGACGTGCCGACCGCGGCCGAGCTCGGCTATGACGTGACGATGTCCTCGCTGCGCGGCGTCGTGGCGCCGGCCGGGCTCGACCCCGAGGTCGCGGCGACGCTGACCTCGGCGCTGGCCGCGGTCAACGAAAACCCCGACTTCCAGAAGATGATGGCCGAACAGGGCAACCCGATCGTCTTCGCCGAGGGCGCGGATTACGCGGCCATCGCGGCGGCGCAGTCCGAAGTGGCCGCGTCCATCTGGAACGAGACCCCCTGGAAGTAACCGGGAAGAAGACCGCGGCGGGGGAGACATCCCGCCGCGATGGAAGACCCCGAGGAGGAGAATACCGATGAAACACGCATCCGCTTGGCGGGCCGCGGCGCTTGGCGCGACGGTGGCCTTCGCTGGCCCGGCCTTGGCCGAAAGCGATCCCGAGCTGTCCGCGTTCCATGTCGCCGCCGCAGAGGCCGCGGCCGGCGAGGACCTGGAACCTGCACTGCGCCACTGCGCCAAGATCGGCAAGTCCTTCACGCCGCCGCAGCCGGTCGATGGCGGCAACCCGCTGACCGGCCTGATCGGCAAGGGCGCGCCGCTGCCGACCGCGGTGTTCGACAACCTGTTCTATCTCGGCACCGGCTGGGTCAGCGCCTGGGCGCTGGAGACCTCGGAGGGCATCATCCTCTTCGACGCGCTCAACAACGAAGAGGAAATCCGCGATTTCGTCGAATACGGCCTGGAGGAACTGGGCCGCGATCCGGCGGACATCCGCAAGATCGTCGTCGCCCACGGCCATGGCGACCATTACGGCGGCGCGGTCTACCTGCAGGAAAAATACGGCGCCGAGATCATCCTGTCGGACATCGACTGGACGGCGATGGAGACGGGCGAGCTGCAATTCGACAACGAGCTCTGGGGCCCGGCGCCCGAGCGCGACGTGACGGTCAATGACGGCGACCTGGTGACGCTTGGCGACACCTCCGTGCAGATCCTCGTCACCCCCGGCCATACCGACGGCACGATCTCGGCGGTGCTGCCGGTGCGCGACGGCGACGAGATGCACAAGGCGGTGATCTGGGGCGGCAACGGGCTGAATTTCGGCCCCGTCTCCGACCGCTTCGTCGCGATGATCGAGAGCCAGCGCCGCCTCGCCGGCCTGGCCGGGCCCGAGGGCATCGACGTCTTCCTGTCGAACCACCCGAGCCTCGATTCGACCTTCGTCAAGATCGCCGAAATGGACGACGATCCCGACGGGCCGAACCCTTTCGTCATCGGCACCGAGGGCGTGTCCCGGGCGATGACGGCGCTGCGCCACTGTGTTGCCGCGCAGCTTGCGAGTTTCGATCCGGCCGCCGTTCCGGCCGACTGATCCGCCCGTCCGGCGGCCGCGGCCGCCGGATCCGCATCAAGATCAAAGAAAGTGACTGACATGACCCGCACCCTGACCGCCGCAGCGCTGCTGCTGGCCTCCGTCTCCGCCGCCGCTGCCGCCGACTGGACCGGCTACACCTATTCCTCGGTCTCCACCACGGCGGCCGTGAAGGGCATGAACCGCATCGCCGAGCGCGTCGCGGAAGAAACCGGCGGCGAGCTGGAGATCGACATCCATCTGGGCAAGACGCTGCAGATCGCCTCCTCGGACATCACCCAGGCAGTCGGCGACGGCATCGTCGATTTCGCCGCCGATTTCTTCTTCTCGGGCAACGTGCCGGTGGCGCGCGTGCTGAACCTGCCGATGCTGATCGAGAGCGACGAGGAATGGGCCAAGGCCTACGAAGCGCTGGAGCCGACCCTGGCCGAGGCCTTCGGCGAACAGGGCGTGGTGCTGCTCGGCGGCTACCGCTACCCGCAGCAGGTGTTCTTCACCACCTTCGAAATGGACGGTCTCGAGGACCTCTCGGGCCACAAGATCCGCGTGACTTCGCCCGAGCAGGGCCGCTTCGTCGAGGAATTCGGCGGCGCGCCGATCACCCTGTCGGGCAGCGAAGTGCCGACCTCGCTGGAGCGCGGCGTGATCGACGGCGTGGTGACGGCCAGCGCGGGCGGCGCCAAGAACTGGCATGAATTCCTGCCCTACAACTACCGTTTCGCGGTGAATTACGGCAACTCGGTGATCATCGCCAACGAGGACGCCTTCGGCGATCTCGACGAGGCCAGCCAGGCCGCGCTGCGCAGCATCGTCGCCGAGGAAGGCCCGCGCATCACCGGGGAATTCTCGGAAGACGAGCTGGTGCAGAAGGCCTCCCAGCAGGAGGCCGGCATGGCGATCACCGAGGCGCGCGACGGCGATGCCGGCGAGGCCCGTGCCAAGCTGGCGCCGTTCTGGGAATCCTGGGCTGAAGAGAACGGCCCGGAATACGTCGAAGCGCTCTCGGTCGTGCGCAACGCAATCGGGAAGTGACGATGATACCGGCAGATGCGACCGGACCGGCCTCTGCCGGTCCCTTCTTCGACGGCCTGGCAAAGGCCGTCCGCGTTGCCACCGGCCTGGTGCTGGTGGTGCTCGTCATCCTGGTGGGCGGGGAGGCGGCGCTGCGCGGCCTCTTCAACCACTCGCTGGGCTATGTCGAGGAGGTCACCGGCTATCTCGTGGTGGCGCTGACCTTCTTCGGCGCGGCGCTGGCGCTGCGCAGCGAAGCGCTGTTCCGCGTCGATTTCCTCTACAACACCCTGCCGGAAGGCGCCCGCAAATGGGCGCTGCGCGGCTTTGCGCTGCTGGGGCTGGCGATCTGCGCGATCCTGGTCTGGAAGACCTGGGGCACGATGGCCAGCTCGCTCGACCGCGGCAAGGTCTCCTCCAGCGTGCTGCGCACGCCGGTCTGGATCCCGCAGCTCCTGATGCCCGCGGGCTTTGCCGTGCTGGGCCTCTTCCTGGTCGAGAAGCTGATCGTCAGCTTCCGCAAGAACGGAGACCGCTGAGATGGAAGCCATCCTTGCCTTCGGGCTGCTGATCGGGCTGATCCTCGGCGGCATGTGGGTCCAGTTCGCGGTGGCGGGCGCCGGGCTCTTCTACATCTGGCTGCTGAAGGGCGCAGCAGGCTGGAAGGCGCTCGGCCTGGTCAGCTGGGGCGCGGCCAACAGCTTCACCCTGGCGGCGATCCCGCTCTTCGTGCTGATGGCCGAGATCCTGCTGGGCTCGGGCCTGTCGTCGCGGCTCTATAACGGCGTCGCGCCCTTCATGCGCCGCCTGCCGGGCGGGCTTCTCCACACCAACATCGCCGGCAGCGGCATCTTCGCGGCGATCTCGGGCGGCAGCGCGCCGACCGCCGCCGCCATGTCGACCGTCGCGGTGCCGGAGCTGACCTCGCGCGGCTACGGCCGCCGCCTGGTCGCGGGCTCGCTGGCTGCGGGCGGCACGCTCGGCATCCTGATCCCGCCCTCGATCACGATGATCGTCTATTCGACCTTCACCGAGACCTCGATCGCGCGGCTCTTCGCGGCGGGCCTGCTGCCCGGCATCCTGCTGGCGCTGTGCTACATGGCCTATATCGCCGTCCGCGCGACCCTGAACCCCGGGCTGGCGCCGAAGGAGACCCGCAAGGCGACCCCGGCGGAACTCGTCTCGGCGCTGCGCGACATCCTGCCCTTCCTGATCCTGATCGTCATCGTGCTGGGCAGCATCTATGGCGGCTTCGCCACCCCGACCGAGGCCGGCGCCGTCGGCGTGATCGGCGCGATGCTGGTCGCCGGGCTCTACGGGCGGCTGAACCTGAAGCTGCTCTCGGACGCGGTCAGCCGCACCGTTCTGATGAGCGGCAGCATCCTCTTCATCGTCTTCACCTCGATGATCTTCGCCTATGCGACGGCGCTGTCGGGGGTGGGCGAGGACCTGGTCGACTACCTGGCGGGCGCCAATGTCTCGCGGCTGACCTTCCTGCTGATCCTCGTCGCGGTCTTCGCGATCCTCGGCTGCTTCATGGAAGGCCTCGGCATGATCGCGATCATCGTGCCGGTGATCTTCCCGGCGCTGCTGGCCTTCGATGTCGATCCGATCTGGTTCGGGGTCTTCGTGGTGATCCTGGTCGAGCTCGGCCAGCTGACCCCGCCCCTCGGCGTGATCCTCTTCGTCGTCGCCAGCGCCTCGAAGAAGGTGTCGATCGAGGACGTGATCCTCGGCACGATGCCGTTCTTCGCGATCATCCTGGGCTTCCTGCTCCTGCTGATCGCGGCGCCGCAGATCGCGCTCTTCCTGCCCTCGCTGACCATCGGATGACGCCCATGCAGACCTATCCCTTCCCCGAACCGGCGGTGATCGACGCGGAGCCTTTCGCGGAGCTGCCCGAGGCGCTGCGGCGCACCGGACAGCGCTCCTACTGGGCGGACCGCAACCGCCGCGGCGCGACCGTGGACAGCTTCATCGAGGGGCCGTCCTTCGACCGGGCGGGCAACCTGTGGTTCGTCGACATCCCCTTCGGCCGGGTGTTCCGCGCCGATCCCTCGGGGCAGGTGGCGCAGGTCGCCGAATTCGACGGCCAGCCGAACGGCCTGAAGATCGACGCGTCGGGCCGGATCTTCCTCGCCGACTACCAGAACGGCATCATGGAGCTCGACCCGCAGACCGGCGCGGTCACCGCCGCGCTGCGCGATGCCGATACCGAGGGCTTCAAGGGCTGCAACGACCTGCATTTCGGCCGCGACGGCGCGCTCTATTTCACCGACCAGGGCCAGACCGGCCTTCAGGACCCTTCGGGGCGGGTCTGGCGCTGGCAGCCCGCGACCGGGCGGCTCGACTGCCTGATCGACAAGGTGCCGAGCCCGAACGGGCTGGTGCTCGATCTCGACGAGCATGTGCTGTTCCTCGCCGTGACCCGCGCCAATGCGGTCTGGCGGCTGCCGCTGGCGGCCTCGGGGCGGGTGAACAAGGCGGGGCTCTTCATCCAGTTCTCGGGCGGCCGTGCCGGGCCGGACGGGCTGGCGCTGACCGCGGCGAACGGCGTGGTGGTCTGCCAGACCGGCATGGGGCTCGTCTGGGTGCATGACGCGCTGGGACGTCCCGTCGCCGTCGTGCGCTCGCCGCGCGGCCTCGGCACCACCAACTGCGCCTTCGGCGGGCCGGACCGACCTGCTGCGCGTGCGCCCGGGCGAGAGCGTGCCGGTCGACGGGGTGGTGACCGAGGGCCGCTCCGCCGTGGACGAGAGCATGATCACCGGCGAGCCGGTCCCGGTGGAAAAGACCGAGGGCGAGCCCGTCACCGGCGGCACGCTGAACAAGTCCGGCAGCTTCGTGATGCGCGCCGAGAGCGTCGGGGCCGAGACGACCCTGGCGCGGATCGTCGGCATGGTCTCGAAGGCGCAGCGCTCGCGCGCGCCGATCCAGGCGGTGGCCGACCGGGTGGCGTCCTATTTCGTGCCCGCTGTGGTCGCGGTCGCGGTGCTGGCCTTCTTGGTCTGGGCGCTCTTCGGCCCGTCCCCGGCGCTGAGCTACGCGTTCGTTGCCGCAGTTTCGGTGCTGATCATCGCCTGCCCCTGTGCGCTGGGGTTGGCGACGCCGATGTCGATCATGGTGGCCACGGGGCGCGGCGCGCAGGCGGGCGTGCTGATCCGCGATGCCGAGGCGCTGGAGCGGTTCTCCAAGGTCGGGGTGCTGGTCGTCGACAAGACCGGGACGCTGACCGAGGGCAAGCCTGCGCTGACCGACACGGTTCCGGCGGAGGGGGTCGCGGCGGGCGAGCTGCTGTCGCTGGCCGCCGCCCTCGAGCGCGGCTCGGAGCATCAGGCCAGTCCTCCCGCGCCCCGGACCGGCAGGGCCGCTTCCGAAGGCCCTGCGCAGATCGCGGGGCACGGCCGACGCCAGCCTCGAGGACGGTCGCCGCCCTCCCGTCGATCATGTCCGCAGACGACCCGCCCGCGGGGTTACCGCGCCCATTCGCCGTTGCGGAACACCGGCACGCGCGTGCCGTCGGCCCGAACTCCGTCGATGTCGGTCTGCGGCCCGCCGATCATCCAGTCGACATGGATCATCGAGCTGTTGCCGCCCTGCGCCGCGACCTGTTCCGGCGACAGCGAGGCGCCGTCGAGGAAGCACTTGGAATAGCATTGCCCCATCGCGATATGGCAGGCTGCGTTCTCGTCGAACAGCGTGTTGTAGAACAGCAGCCCGGTCTGCGAGATCGGCGAGCTGAACGGCACCAGCGCGACCTCGCCGAGGCGCCGCGCGCCCTCGTCGCTGTCGAGCATCCGCCCGAGCACCGTTGCGCCCTTGGCCGAGCGGGCCTCGACCGCGCGCCCGTCCTCGAAGCGCATCTCGATCTCCTCGATCAGCGCGCCGTTGTAGGACAGCGGCTTGGTCGCGCGCACCGTGCCGTTTACGCGATGCGCGTGAGGCGTGGTGAAGACCTCTTCGGTCGGGATGTTCGCGTTGCAGGTCACGCCGTTCTGCGCAGCGGATGCGCCGCCCTGCCATTCATGGCCGTCGGCCAGCCCGACGGTCAGGTCGGTGCCCGGCCCGGTGAAATGCAGCGCGTCGAAACGCTCGCCGTTGAGCCATTCGGTCCGCGTCCGGAGCGCCGCATTATGCGCTTCCCAGGACGAGACCGGGTCGTTTCCGGTTACCCGCGAGGCGGCGAAGATCGCATCGGCCAGCTTGGCGACCGCTTCGTCCTCAGGCAGGCCGGGGAAGACCTGCCGCGCCCAGCCAACCGTCGGAAAGGCGGCAATCGTCCAGTTGATCTCGAAATTGGCGATTTTCGACAGCGCGGGCTTGTAGGCGATCGAATTGGCCTTGTTGGCGCGGGCGACCTTCTCGGGATCCTCGGCGGCCAGCGCCATCGGGTCCGCTCCGGCAATCGCCATCCGAGCGGCGCCTTCGGAGAAGGCCTGTGCCATGCCCTGGTGGAGCCATCCCGGCGCACGGTCGAAGCTCGCCTCGCGCCGTGGCGGAACCGGGCACGGGCGATTTCGTCATCGGACAGCAGCGGCGTGACCAGCCCGGCGCCATGGCGGTAGGCGGAGGCGGCGATCTCGCGCACCAGCGGCAGCGCCTCGACGGGGGCGGTCAGCACCAGATCCTGTCCCGGCTGGAGGTTGAGGCCCACCTTGACGGCGACATCGGCAAGGCGGGCAAGCAGGACGGGATCGAGGGCGGGGGCGGTCATGGCGGCTCCTTCAACGCGGCGGCCCGAGACTCTGGCGGGCCCTGAGCAGGGACCCTGCCGACAATGGCGGCGAGTTCAAGGGCTTCCTTGCCTTCCGGGCCGCCCGAAACCGTGGGACGCCCGAACTTTGCGTCCGCTACGCCTTTGCGGTCGAGCAGGACGGCATGGGCCTGCGGGCCGCCACCTATGCCGAAAACATCTCGGGCGGCTGCGCGCCCCTGAGGCATTTCGAGGGCCGCGACACGGTGCTCGGCCAGCTGAAGCGCTTCCGCCAGCGCGCCCCGTTCCGGCGGTATTTCGCGGAGGTCCTCGCGATCGAAGACGAGGGCGACGGGCGCCATGCCCGGATGATCGTCGGGCGGATCATCCCGGAACGGCGGGGGGAGACGGCGCGGTCCGACCGCTCTACGGCGCGCATTACCAGCTTCGCGCCCGCCGCGGCGGCGGCGGTCGGCGCCTCTGCTGGAGCAACGACCGCCCGGACTGGTTCACCCGCGACGAGGTCCCGGCATTCGACATCGGCACGGTCAGGTGAGACGCGGAGCCCGCCGCTGGCCGCTCCGCGGACCGGCTCCACGCGATCGACGGGGAGCTGCGCGCCCGCGCGCTCGAGGCCTGGGGGCAGGTGCCGCAGATCGAGCTCCTCGGCCCGGCCGGGGCGCCAGCCCTGCCGATCCTGTCCTTCCGCATCCGCGGCAGCCAGGGCTACGTGCATCACCAGCTCTTCACCCGCATGCTGTCGGACGTCCACGGCATCCAGGTCCGCGGCGGCTGCGCCTGCGCCGGCCCCTATGCCCACCAGCTGCTCGGCATAGACGAGGAGGGCTCGGACAAGCTCTTCGGACGGCTGAGCGCCGGCCACGAGATGGAAAAGCCCGGCTGGGTGCGGCTGAACCTCAGCTGGCTGCATTCCGGGGACGAGGTCGCCCGCATCCTCGAGGGCGTCGCGTCGCTGGCGCGCGAGGCCGGGACCCGCGCCGCGGATTACGTCTGCGACCCGGGCACCGCGCGCTTCCGCCATGTCTCGGAGGCGAAGGCGATCGCATGAGCCTCGCCGCGCTGGAAGACCGCCTGGCCGAAGACCTGGCCTGTCTCGAGCTGCCCGCCAAGTCCTGGGTGCCCCGGCGCGACGGCGTGACCGACGTGCTGGTCGTTGGCGCCGGAATGTGCGGCCTTGCCGGCGGCGGCCCCGCTTCCCAGACCGCGAGGCCATCGTCGAGCAGGTCCCCCGAACAGCCCGAGCCCGCGCCGGCGCCCCCGCCTTCCGGCTGCTCCGACATCTTCCGCGCCTTCTCCGCCAGGACTGCCTCGCTCAGCCCGACCTTGCGGGCGATCGCGTCGATCTCCTGGGCGATCAGCTCGCCGGCCATCGGCGAGGTGGTGACCCGGTCGGTGCCGTCGGCGGCGGTGCCGTCCTGCTCGCCGGTGAAGGTGTTCGCCGACTGGTGGCAGCTCGGGCTGACATCGGTCGCCGTGCCGATCGCGCTCATGCAGGCCTGCACCGCCGAGAGCGCCGCGCAATAGGCATAGCCGGGATAGGCGTTCTCCAGATAGGTCAGCACATAGCCCGGCTGGGTACGGAACAGGTCCATCCGGCTCTCGGCCGCCTGGATCGCCTGGTTGCTGGTGGCAAAGCGGCCCGAGATGAAATTCCCCGCCGCGTAATAGGCCGAGGCCAGCGCGACGATGAAGGTCAGCCATTTCTGCCAGCTGTCGAGCAGTGCTGCGAGTTTCACGGCGGCCCTCCCTGCGGATGGATTCGCCCGATGCTAGCAAGCGGAGGTTGATTTCCGAACAGATTTCCGCAACGGAAATCTTAGCGGCGGCGCCGCTCGCGCCCCAGCCAGAGCGACAGCAGGATCAGCGCGGCCCCCGCCGCCTGGCCATGGGTCAGCGCCTCGCCGAGCAGCAGCCAGGCCAGCGCCGCCGAGAAGACCGGGATCAGGTTGATATAGAGCCCGGCCGCGTCCGGCCCCTTGATCCGCACGCCGTAGCCCCAGAGGATGAAGGCCGCGAGCGCCGCGAAGAGCCCGACATAGGCCACCGCCGCCCAGGCCTCGGGGAGCGCACGCACTCCATCACCTTGCGCGCCAGCCGCGGCGTGGCCTGGGCCTCGACGATCATCACGCTTTCGTCGCCGATGATCACGCCCGTGTTCGGGTCGCCCTCGGCCGTGAAGGCATAGAGCCCCTCCCCCACCTGCGTGAAGCTGACGGCCTTCTCCTCGAGGTCCCCGGCAGATGCAAATGCCTTGTTCATGTCCTGATCCTTCCTCGGTCTGTTCCGCAAGACCCATGCTGTCCCGGGAAACGGTTTCCTGAACTCAGGCAGCAGGCGGCTTCTCCTGCCCGATCGCCTTCGCTTGCCCGCCCCGAACGTCCGCAGCGCCGCCCCTTCGCCGAGGGGCCCCGTCCGCGGAAATGGCACGTTCAGGCTGGATGGCGCGCATCGCCGTCCCCGGCCTGCCCGCCTTGATCTGCAACGCCAGGCCCCACGGGTGATCCCGGCGGCGTCCGTCGGCATGGAGACTGCGCCGCCTGACACGGCCATCTCGGCACCCCGCCGGAACAACGCGCAGCATCTTCCGTCCGCAAATCAGCGCCATGTCCTCCTGGCCGCCGAGCAGGGCGAAACCGGCCGGCACCTGCGCCCTTCTCCGGCCGCGCGCACAAGGAGGCCCGGGATGGCGCCCCGGGGGAACGCCATCCCCTCCGTTCAGCCGACTTTCATCGCCACGGTCTTCTGCTCGGTGTAGATGTCCATCGCCGAGCGGCCCATTTCGCGGCCCCAGCCGGACTGCTTGAAGCCGCCCCAGCCCATGGACGGGTCGATCATGTTATGCGCATTCAGCCAGATCGTGCCTGCCCGGATGCGGCCGGACAGCTGGTGCGCCAGTTTCAGGTCATTGGTCCAGATGCTCGCCGCCAGGCCGTATTCGGTATTGTTGGCCTCGCGGGCGAGTTCCTCGATATTGCGGGTGGTCATCTTCATGGCGCTGATGACCGGACCGAAGATCTCCTCGCGGTAGACGCACATCTCGGGCGTCACGTCGCGCAGCAGGGTCGGCCGCACGAAGAAGCCCTCCATGCCGGCATCGCCGCCCGTCACCATGCTGGCCCCTTCCTTGACGCCGGTCTCCAGCAGCCGCTTCACCCGCTCGAACTGCCTGGCCGAGATGATCGGGCCCATGTTGGTCGCGGGGTCGAGGCCATGGCCAAGATTCAGCCCTTCGGAATAGGCCGCGACCCCCTCGATCACGCGGTCATAGACGTCCTCGTGGATATAGAGGCGCGATCCCGCGCTGCAGGCCTGGCCGCTGTTGAGATAGACCGACTCCGCCACCTGCGGGATCGCCGCTTCGATGTCGGCATCGGGGAACACGAAGACCGGGCTCTTGCCGCCGAGCTCGAGGCTGACGCGCTTGAGGTTGCCCGCCGCCGCACGCACGATCGCCTGGCCTGTCGCGGTGGATCCGGTGAAGCCGACCTTGTCGATCCCGGCATGGTCGACCAGCGCCGCGCCGATGCGGCCGTCGCCGGTGACGATGTTCACGACCCCCTCGGGCACCCCGGCCTCGCGGCAGATCTCGGCAAAGAGCATGGCGGAGAGCGGCGTGTCCTCGGCCGGTTTCACCACGACCGTGCAGCCGGCCGCCAGCGCCGGGGCCAGTTTCCAGGCCATCATCAGGAACGGCACGTTCCAGGGCAGGATCTGCGCGACGACACCGACCGGTTCGCGCGTCGTGTAGGCGTGCCAGCTGCCTGGCAGGCTCACCGGCAGCGTATCGCCGTTGATCTTGTTGGCCCAGCCCGAGAAATAGCGGAAATGTTCCGCCGCGCCGGCGATGTAGCCGTTCTTGACCACGCCGTAGGGCGATCCCTCGTCGAGCGTGTCGAGTTCGGCCAGCTGCACCGAGTGCTGGTCGATCAGCTCGGCGATCCGCCACAGCAGCTTGACGCGATCGATCGGCTTCGCATCGCGCCACGGGCCGGTGTCGAAAGCCCTGCGGGCCGCTGCCACAGCCAGGTCGACATCGCGCTGCGTCGCATCCGCAACATTGGAGATCACCTTTCCCGTGGCCGGATCGACCACATCCCGGCGGCCGCCCTCGACGGCCTCGACGGACGCGCCGTCGATGAACAGCCGGTGTCTGGCCTCGAGGAAAGAGCGCGTCTCGGGGCTGATCTGGTCAAGCGGATTGTCGAAGGAAAACTGTTTGTTCATGGGAACCTCCCGATACTTGGCGAAGGCAGCGTGCCGGTTCGCGCGCCGCGTCTGGTTGAGTTTTTTCCGGCCCTGCGGCCGCAGTCTGCGGCGGCCGGACAGGTCAGGCGGCCGCGCGGATCATGTCGGCAGCCTTCTCGGCGATCATGATGGTCGGGGCATTGGTGTTGCCGCTTGTCAGCGTCGGCATGATCGACGCATCGACCACGCGCAGCCCTCCGAGCCCGTGCACCCGCAGTTCGTCGTCGACGACCGCCATGCTGTCCGAGCCCATCTTGCAGGTGCCGACCGGGTGGTAGACGCTGTTGCAGTCGTTCCTGATGTACTCGTCGAGCTCGGCATCCGACACCACGCCCTTTCCGGGGGCGTATTCCTCGCCGCGGATGCCGTCGAAAGCCGGCTGCGCAAGGATGTCCCGCATCATCCGCAGACCTTCGCGCAGGACCCGCAGATCATCCGGCGCCGACAGGAAATTCGGATCCAGCTCCGGCAGCTCGCCCGGGTCGCCGGATTTCGCCATGACCGTCCCGCGGCTCTGCGGCCGCGAAACGTTGAAATAGGGCATGCAGCCTTCCTCGTTGATCCGTGCCCTCGAGCACCTCCGGCGCAGGCAGAGCGGGCAGGCTGTCCGCGGGCCCGGGATCGGGCGCGGCGTCTTCCCAGTCGAGCAGCTCCTCCGCGGGCTCTTCGGCTGCGTCTTCAGCTGCGGCAGCGCGGTCTTCGGCCAGCCGGGCCGACAGCGCGTCGTGCAGCCGCCCGATCACCGGGGCAGGGCTGCGGAACCATTCGGTGGACCAGACCCGCAGGATGGTCCAGCCGAGATTTTCCAGAACCGCCTGGCGGATCTTGTCGCGGTCGCGCGCGGTGGCGGAGGAATGGTAGCTGGCGCCGTCGCACTCCACCCCGGCCAGGTAGGCCCCGGCGCGGTCGGGATGGACGATCCCAAGGTCGATGCGGAAGCCCGAGACGCCGATTTGCGGACGGACCTCCCAGCCCTTCGCCTCGAGCGCGGCCATCACCGCCGCCTCGAAGCCGTTCTCCACCGGGCCGAGGGAGCCCTCGTCCTGCGCGGGCAGCGCTTCGGGGCCGCGGGCGGCGAAATCGAGGAAGGCCTTGAGATGCGCGACGCCGGTGGCACGGGTGCGGCTCAGGTCGATCTGGGAAGCCTCCAGCGAGGCGAAGACATGCAGCTCGGCGCGCGCGCGGGTCACCGCAACGTTCAGCCGACGCTCGCCGCCCTCGCTGTTGAGCGCGCCGAAGGCCATCGACAGCTTTCCGGCCGCATCCGGTCCGAAGGTGACCGAGAACAGCATCACGTCGCGCTCGTCGCCCTGGATGTTCTCCAGGTTCTTGACGATCACCGGCTCCTCGCGGGCATCTTCGAAGAACCATTCGAGATCGGGATTGCGGCGGCGCTCCTCGTCGAGCAGGTCGAGGATCAGCTCCTGCTGCTGGACGTTGAAGGTGATCACGCCGAGCGTCGGGCGCTCCTCCTCGGGCAGCGCCGCCCAAGCGGCAAGCCGCTCCACCGCCAGCTGGACCACGGCACGCGCCTCGGCCTCGTTGGTGCGGCCGCGGCCGCGCCCGTAGGTGCCCTTGATCCGATGCAGCCGCACCGCGCCCGCGCCCGGATCGGGCGAGGGGAAGGTAACCAGCCGGCCGCCGTAGTAGTGCCAGTTCGAGAAGGCGATCAGCGACTCGTCGCGGCTGCGGTAATGCCAGTTGAGCTGCTGCGTCGGCACCCCGGCCGAGGCCACCTCGTCGAGGATCGAGGCGAGGTCGCGCTCCATTTCGGGCAGGTCCTCGTCGCCGTCGTCGCTGCGGCCGAAGAAATTGGTCGGCGGCAGCTGCTTCGGGTCCCCGACGATGACTGCCTGGCGGCCGCGGGCGATGGCGCCGATCGCGTCCCAGGTGGTGATCTGCGAGGCTTCGTCGAAGATCACCAGGTCGAAGGCGGCCTGTCCGGGCGGCAGGTACTGCGCAACCGAGAGCGGCGACATCAGCACGCAGGGCGCGAGCCGGGCGAAGCTTTCGGGCATTTCGGCGATCAGCGCGCGGATCGGCAGGCTCGGCCGGGTCAAGCCCAGCTGGTGGCGCAGCACCCCCAGCTCGGACTTGCGCGGCACCTGGTCCCGCGCGGGCAGGCCGTGGTTGATGCGTGCCATCACCTGGCCTGCCGCCATGCCGGCGGCCGCCCCGTCGAGTGCGCGGAACCGCTTGATCGCGTCTTCGTGCGCCCAATGGGTGAAACCGCGCAGGCAAGGTTCGGCATCCATCGCCAAGGGCAGCCACCAAGCGGCATAGGCGGCTTCGAAAGCCTCCTCCGCAGGCAGGTCCAGGAGGTCCGCCTCGACCGCGTCGGCCAGCGGTGCGAGGCCTGCATTCACCGCCGCGCCGCGCGCGGCGATCCAGCGGGTCCAGTCGGCCAGCCTGTCCTTTCCGGCATCCAGGTCGTCGAGCGCGGCGCAGAGCGCCTGCGGCGCCAGCTCCGGTTCCGCGACCGCGGTTTCGGCAAAATGGCGTCGGCGCAGCGGTCGAACCGGCCGACCAGCTCGGCCGGGCCGTCGAGTGCCGCGCCATGGCAACGGTCGCTATGCAGCACCCAGGCGGTGCCGCCAGCGGGGGCGGGGGCCAGGAAGTAGGCCGCGGGGCGCAGGCCGGACATGGGTCTCTCCTTTCGTCGGTTCCTGAGGGGAAAACCGCCGCCGGAGCCACAGGTTCCCGGCGGTCCCGGGGGCAACGCGCTTGCCTCCGGGGCGCTTCCTGCCTAGGACGCAGGCGCAACACGCAGCGGAGGCGGCATGAACATTCTCATTCTCGGTGGCGGCGGGCGCGAGCATGCGCTGGCCTGGGCAGTCAAGCAGAACCCGAAATGCGACCGGCTGATCGTGGCGCCGGGCAATGCCGGGATCGCCGAGATTGCGGAATGCGCGCAGCTCGACATCAATGACGGCGGCGCCGTGGTCGAGTTCGCCCAGGAAAATTCCGTGGACCTGGTGATCGTGGGTCCCGAGGCACCGCTGGTGGCGGGCGTCACCGACCGGCTGCGCGAGGCGGGCGTGCGCTGCTTCGGCCCGTCGAAGGCGGCGGCCGAGCTCGAGGCGTCGAAATCCTTCACCAAGGCGGTCTGCGATGCCTGCGCGGCGCCGACCGCGGCCTATGCACGGTTCGAGTCGGCCGCGCCCGCGCTCGACTACGTGAAGGCGCAGGGCGCGCCGATCGTGATCAAGGCCGACGGCCTGGCCGCGGGCAAGGGCGTGATCGTGGCGATGGAGCTGCAGGACGCGCTGGATGCGGTCGAGGACATTTTCGGCGGCGCCTTCGGCTCCGCGGGCGCGGCCGTGGTCATCGAGGAATTCATGACCGGCGAGGAAGCGTCCTTCTTCGTGATGTGCGACGGCGAGACCGCGCTGCCGATCGGCACGGCGCAGGACCACAAGCGGGTGGGCGAAGGCGATACCGGCCCGAATACCGGCGGCATGGGCGCCTATTCCCCGGCGCCGGTCCTGTCGGATGCGGTCGTGGCGCAGACCATGGCGGAAATCGTCCAGCCGACGCTGAAGGAAATGGCGCGGCGCGGGTCGCCCTATGTCGGCGTGCTCTATGCCGGGCTGATGATCGAGGATGGCCGCGCGCGGCTGGTCGAATACAACGCCCGTTTCGGCGATCCTGAATGCCAGGCGCTGATGCTTCGGCTCGGCGGCCAGGTGCTGGACCTGATCGAGGCCTGCGTCGACGGCCGCCTGGCCGGCATGAAGGTCAACTGGGCCGATGACTGCACCATGACCGTGGTGATGGCCGCCAAGGGCTATCCGGGCAGCTACGAGAAGGGCACGGAAATCCGCGGCCTCTCTGCGCTGGAGGAAGACGGCAACCGCGTGATGTTCCATGCTGGGACCACCGCGCAGGACGGCAAGGTGCTGGCCACCGGCGGGCGGGTTCTGAACGCGACCGCGCGCGGTGCGACGCTGCAGGAGGCGCGCGACCGCGCCTATGCGCTGATCGACGCGCTCGATTGGCCCGAGGGCTTCTGCCGCCGCGACATCGGCCACCGGGCGCTCTGATCGAGGCCGCGCAGCCCGCTTGTGCCGAGATCGGCCAGCGCGCTCATGCCAGCCACCCCGGCAGCCAGAGCGCGATGCCGGGCACCAGCACCAGCGCGAGGATGGCCAGCAAAAGCGCCGCGAGGAAGGGCAGCACGCCGCGGACGACATCCGAGAGCGCCCCGCCCTGCCGCACGCCCTGCACCACGAAGAGGTTGATGCCCACGGGCGGCGTGATCATCGCGGTCTCGATCAGCATGATGACGAGGATGCCGAACCAGACCGGGTCGAAGCCCATGGCGACGATGATCGGGGTGAAGATCGGCACGGTGGCGACCATCAGCGACAGCGTCTCCATGAAGAGGCCGAGCACAAGATAGAAGCCGATGATGACGAACAGCGTCTGGTAGGCGCCCATGTCGAGGTCGTTGAAGAAGGCGACGACCTTGGTGGTCAGGCCGATATTGCCGAAGACGTAGTTGAGGAAATAGGCCGCCATGACGATGGCCATCATCATCCCCGTGGTGCGCATCGTTCCGGCGAAGGCCGAGCGCAGCATTGCCCGCGTCAGGCTGCCTGTGGCGGCGGCAATGGCCAGCGCGCCGAGCACGCCGAGCGACGCCGCCTCGGTAGGCGTCGCCCAGCCGGCATAGATGGACCCTACGACCAGGAGGAAGATGCCTGCGGGCGGGATCAGGTGCGGCAGCCCGGCGATGCGCTGGCGCCAGCTGACGGCAATCGGCGAGGCGCCCCAGTCGGGCCGCATCCGGCAGGCGATCCAGACCGCGAGGCTGAACATCGCCGCCAGCGCGATGCCCGGCAGGAAGCCCGCGAGATAGAGCTGCGGGATCGAGCTGTTGGTGAGCGCGCCGTAAATGATCAGGTTGATCGAGGGCGGGATCAGGATGCCAAGCGTCCCGGAGGCGGCGATGGAGCCGAGGAACAGCCGCTCGTTGTAGCCGTGGCGGCGGATCTCGGGGATCGCCGTGGTGCCGACCGTGGCAGCGGTGGCGACCGAGGAGCCGGAGGTGGCGGCGAAGAGCATCGAGGTGGCGATATTGGCATGCATCAGCCCGCCGGGCAGCCAGTTGAGCCAGGCCGCCATCGCGCCGTACATCCGCGCGGCGAGGCCCGAGCGCAGCAGCAGCTCGCCCATCAGCACGAAGAGCGGCACGGCGACGAGGACCCCGTCATTCAGAGCGCTCCAGCTGATCGTGCCGATGCCGCGGGTGGCGGGGATGAAGCTGTAGGAGGAACTCAGCACCACGCCGGTCAGGCCGAGCACGGCAGCGACCGGCAGCGACAGGAGCAGCAGGCCGAAAAGCACGGCGAGGGTGGTGGCGATCATGTCCGGATCTCCCGTGTCGGCTGGCCCGGCAGGGTCTCTCCCGCGGCTTCGGCCGAGAGGATCTGCTCGTCGCGCAGTTCCTCCTCGGCGTCGCGCAGCCCGATCCGGGCGGCGATGCCGTCCCAGTCTCCGAGCACCGCGGAAAGCAGCGCGCGCAGCAGCAGCGCGAGCGCCGAAAGGCCGAAGAGGACCAGCGCGGCATACCAAAGCGCCTGCGGAAGGATCAGCGGGGTGGCCAGCGGCGTCATCGATTTCGTGCCCATCACCGCGCTGCGCAGCACCAGCTTGCCCGCGAACCACAGGAGCAGCGACAGGAACCAGATCAGCCCGCCGAGCGACAGGATGTCCATCAGCCCCCGAAGCCGCGGCCCGAGCGCGTCGCGGATCAGGCCGATGCGGATATGGCTGCGGGCGAAGAGCGCCTCGGTGAAGGCCAGCGCCGCGACGATGGCCAGCGCATAGCCGCCGAGCTCGTCGAGCCCGCCAATGCTGGTGGCGGCAAGCTTCCTCAGGAGCACCTCGGCGCCGACGCCGAGCGCCAGCACAACGAGGATCAGCCCGCCGGCCCAGACCCCGGCGGAAGAGACGGCGCGCAGGACCGCGAGGAGGCGGTCGAGACCCTGCGCCAGTGCCTGCGCGCCTGCCCTCATGGCAGCGGCGCCTCGATGCCCAGAACGGCACCGACGGTCTCGTTCCATTCCGCGGTGCACTCGGCCCCGCAGCGCTCCGCCCAGTTCGGCAGCACGTAGTCGGAGATGATCGCGGCATGCTTGTCCATGTCGGCATCCGACACCGGCACCAGCGTCATGTCTGCGGAGACGCCGAGCTCGCAGGCCCCGCCGGTCGAGCACGACACTGCATCGGTATCCTGCTCCTCCTGCACCGCCCAGGCCTCGGCCTCGAGCTTGCCGTACTGCTCCGCCAGCAGCGCCTGCTGCTCCTCCGAGAGGCTGTCCCAGAGGTCCTTGTTGGCGGCCCAGAACACCATCGACCAGCCCACGTTCATCGGATAGAGGTAGTCCGTCACCTCGAACCAGCGCGCGGTATTGCCCGAGGACGTGCCCGTGACGGCACAATCGGCGACGCCGCGCTGCAAGGCCGGGATCACCTCGACGAAGGGAATGGTCACGGTCGTGCCGCCCGCGCCGGTGACGAAATCCGACAGGGTCGAGTTGAAGACGCGGACCTTCTTGCCGTCGAGATCGTTCAGCCCCGAGATTTCCTCGCGGCACCAGAAGACCTGGGAGGGCAGCGGCGCAATGCCCAGCAGATGCGTGTTGAACTTCTCTTCCATGACGCGGGCCAGCACCGGCTTGTAGGCTTCGGTGGCCTTCTTCGCGTCGGCATTGGTCAGGGTGACGCCCGCCAGATCGAGCGCCTCGAAACGCGGATCCTCGCCGGCCATGTAGCTCATGTTCTGCACGGCGAGCTGCAGCGTGCCGTCCTGCAGCATCGACAGCACCTCGGGGCCCTTGAGGCCCGCCAGGTCATGAGGCACCGCCTCGATCGACACGAGGTCGCCCGCCGCTTCGGGGAAGGCCGTGCCGTAGAACGCCTCTTCCATGTTCCACAGGTAGAGGTTCGAGGTGTAGCCGAGCGCGCGGATCTCGGTCTCCGCCGACAGCGCCGCCGTTGCCGCCCCGCCGAGCAGGGTGCTGCCCAGGGCGGTCGCCGCGAGGATCCGGCGGAGCCCCGCCGTCTTGGTCTGCATGGTCTTGCGTGAGGTCATGGCCTCGACTCCTTGCTGTTGGACCGAAAGGTACCTTCGATGTCCTGAACCCTCTTGCGGGGCCCTCCGGACCGGACCGCCCGGAGGCCGTCCCATGAAATATACGTTGCGTATATTCAGTCCGATTGCAGCGGAGCTCCGGCCGGCGGGCAAGCCTCCCGTCCAGCCGACAGGCCGGGCCGCCCCTGCGCAGCGCCGGACGGCCAGAATTCATGCGTCTCCGCCCGCGCTTTGCCTGCCAAAGCGGCAGGACCGGCACGGGCGGCGCGGCAGGTGCTATTGCTGGATCGACTCCAGATAGTAGGCGATCGACAGGATGCGGCCGCGGGTCACCGCCTCGTCGCCGCCATAGAGCCCGCTGGCGCCCTCGGCCTCCGCCTTGAAGACCGCGCCCCAGATCGGCATCGGGCCGCCATGCGCCCGCATGCCGGTGCGCCCGTCGATGATATGGATGACCTTCAGCATCGGGAACTCACCGCCATTGGCGGCGGACAGGTGCGTCAGGTCGGGCACCGGGACATTGAGAAGATCTGCGACCGGCCCCTGGCCGAGTCCGCTTTCGCCATGGCAGCCTGCGCAGCCCTGCATGTAGTCCTGCTTTCCCATCTCGTCGCCCCACGCGGCCGCGGCGGCGAGTGCCAGGACCGGAATGGCGGTCAGGATACCCTTGATTGCAGTCATGATTGCCTCCCCTGATGATCGTGCCGCCCGCGCGGCCGGGTCTCCTCTCCCGGCCGGCGGACAGTCCGATCAAGCGCCCGCAGAGCGTGCAGCGCCTTGACCTGCCTCAACCCTGATCAGGATTGCAGGCCATGGCCCGGCCGGACATGGCAGGACGGCGGAGGCATCCGGCCGCCCTGCCCCGCGCCTCAGAGCCGCGGCAGCCGGTTCCGCCAGCCCGGCGCCAGCCGCACATGCTTGATGGCGCGGCGGTGGAAGGTGTAGCTCAGATGCAGGCAGCCGTCGGGGGTTTCCAGAAGCCACGGATAGGACAGCTCGCGGTTCTTGCCGTCGACCGAATTGTTGCTCAGGCAGGTCCCCGGCCCGTCCTCGACGAGGTAGCGTTCGGGGAAGCTCCGCCCGTCGTCGCCCGAGAGGCACAGCGCCACCGGCGCGCGCTCCACGCCCCAGACCGGCACGCAGCCGCCCGCGGTGTCGGCATCGGGGCGGTCATCCTCCTCGCCGAGCTCGTCATAGAGCGACGCGCGGCGGCTCTGCGACATGGCGGCATTCACCGGATTGCAGATCATCGCGATCTCGCCCGAGGCCAGCCGGGCAGCCGCGATCGAGGAATTGTTGTTCGGCACGTCGACCGCTTCGGGCACGCTCCAGCCGGTGCCGCCCGGGCCTGCCGCCGCGCGGTGGCGCCAGTCCGGCGCGATCTTCCACAGCCGCAGCATGGCCTCCTGCGTCACGTCCTCGGCCTCGGCCCGGTCGCCCAGCATGCGCACCGCCAGGGCATGGATCCGCGGGGCGATCCGCAGCATCAGCATGCGGGCCGCCTGCGGGTCGCCCGCGGCATAGGCCGCGAGCAGCTCCGCATCCTCCGCAGAGGTGCCGGGCGCAGTGTCAGCCGTCATCGCCGACCGGGCTAGGGGGCCGAGGAACACCGGTCAAGGCGTCAGTTGCCGCCCATGCCCTTGCCGTCATGCGGCCCCTTGCCGTCATGCCGCCCGCCTTCCGGGCCGTGCATCATCGGGCGCTGCGCCATTTCCTCCCCGCTCAGCACGCCGTCCCCGTTGCGGTCCATCGCGCGGAACATCCGCTCCATGCGCGCGCCACGGTCTTCGCCCTCGATCTCGGCCAGCGTCAGGCCGCCGCTGCCGTCCTGGTCGCGGAACTCCACCATGTTGGCGAATCGGGCGGCCATCCGGGCCTCGATCCGCGCCATGGCCGCGGCCGTCATCTCCTCGGCGCTCAGCTGGCCGTCGCCATCGGCATCGGCCGCGTCGAAGCGCGCCTGGCGGTGGGCCTTGAATTCCTCGGCCGTCACCGTGCCGTCGCCATCGGCGTCGAGCTCGGAGAACGCGGGGCGCTCGCCATGGCCGAACCCGGCCGGCCCCATCATGCCGTGCGGACCGTCATGGCCGCGTTCGGCCAGCGCCGGAAGCGCCAGGCCGGCGGCGATTGCGGCGGTCAGGGCGATCATCTTCTTGGTCATCGGTCATGCCTTTCGTGTGACTGCGACGCGGCGAGGCTTCTTGCCGCGTTCATCCCATAAACGGCGGCTGGCGCGGGTTCCGTCGCAGGCCTGCAATTTTTTCCGCATGCCTGCTATAAGCGGCCGAGGCGCGACTCGTCCCCGACCGGGACCCGCGCGGGAGAGGAGGCCCCGCATGACCGATTTCCGCCCCGAGGAGGACCGCCCGATGGGCCCGGCGCTCCGGCGCGGCTGGCGCCGCCGCTGCCAACTGGCCGAGCGCGCGGCGGAAGCCGGGGCGGCGCCGGACCTTTGCCAGGGCCGCCGCGACCCGTCGCGGCCCGTCGCCGAGCGTTTCGGGCAGGTAGAGGACCGGCGCGGTGATCTTTGCGTGGACCGGATGGCGGAAGGCGTCGTAGGGCGGCCGCAGCGACACGATGCGGATATCGGCGCCCGCCTGCTGGAGCCCGAGGATCTCCTGCGCGATGAAGGTCTCCGAGACGCGGGGATAGCCCTTGAGGACGATCACCAGCTTGCCCGCGGCAGACCCGTCCGCCGCGGCCGGAGCGCGGCAGTCCGGACGCTCAGCCATCTGTGCCCGATCTCGCCCGGGAATGCCGCTCGTTCAGCCATCCGCCGACATCCGAGACGATGGTGTCGAGCCCGCCGAGCCCGGCCGTCATGGTGCCCGAGGCCGAGGGCGGCGCCTGGCCGGGCAGGTCGCGCAGCATCTCGGCCAGGACCTCCGCGTCATTGGCCTGCTCGGGCAGCAGCATCCGCGCGAGCCCCAGCGCCGAGGCCCGCTGCGCGCGGATCAGCTGTTCCTCGCGCGGCTGCGTGCGCGGCACCAGAAGCGCGGGCTTGTCGAAGGACAGGATCTCGCAGAAGGTGTTGTAGCCCGCCATGCCGACGACGGCGGCGGCGCCCGCGATCAGGTCTTCCAGCCGGTTGTCGAAATCGAGGAGCTCGACCGCGGGAATGCCTTCGGCGATCGCCTTGATCTCCTCGCGCGCCCGCGCGGGCAGGTAGGGGCCGAGCGTGATGATCGCGCGGTGCTGCGGCGGTGCTGCGGTCTGGTAGGCGGCCAGAACCTGGCGGGTCAGCTCCTCGCCGTCGCCGCCGCCGCCGGTGGTCACCAGGATGTAGCCGCCGCGCCCGTCCGCGGAACTGCCGGCCTGGCCGGCCGGGCGCGCGCTGCGCCGCAGGAAGCCGGTATAGCGCATGCGCGACAGCAGCTCGGGCGGGGCGTCCATCTTCTTCAGCGGCTCGTTGAACCCCTTGGGACCGTAGACCCAGAGCGTGTCGTAATAGCGCTGCATCTTCTCCAGCTTGCCGGTCCCGGCCCATTCGGCAGCCAGCAGGCGCGGCGAGTCCATCACCTCGCGGAGGCCGAGGACCAGCCGCGTGCCGCGCGCCTTCAGCATGGCGAGCGTGCCCTCGATCTCGCCGCGCAGCCCGAGCGGCTCCTTGTCGACGATGAAGATGTCCGGAGCGAAGCTTTCGGCGGTGTTGCGGATGATGGTCTCGCGCATGGCCAGGGTATCGGCCAGCGGGATGTGCTCGGCCAGCGACGTGTATTCGCCGTTGCGCAGCTTGATGACGCTGGGGATCTTCACGAAATCCACCCGCGATCGGTATTCGAAGGCGCCTGCGATGGTGGCGCCGGAGATGATCAGCACCGAGATGCCCCCATAGGCCGCCACCAGCGCATGGGCGATCTCGCGGCAGCGCCGCAGATGGCCGAGCCCGAAGGTGTCGTGGCTGTAGATCAGGATCTTCGCATCCGCGAAGGACTGGACGGGAGGGTTGGGTTCTCCGGCATGGGTCATCTGTAAGGGTCCACCGTGTCTCTCAATCCGTCACCGAGGAAATTGAATGCAAGCACCACCAGAGACACCGGCACCACCGGCCACAGGAGCCATGGATAAAGGACGATGATCTCAATGCCCCGCGCTTCCGTCAGCAGAATTCCCCAACTCGTGATCGGCGGTCTAAGGCCAAGCCCGAGAAACGTCAAAGCAGTTTCCCCGAGGATCATCGCCGGGATGCTGAGGCTGGCGCTGGCGATCAGGTGCGAGAAGACGCCCGGGATCAGGTGGCGCGAGATGATCCGCGCGGGCTTTGCCCCCATGACCTCGGCGGCGACCACGTAATCCTCCTCGCGCAGGGCGAAGATCTTCGAGCGCACCGCGCGGGCCTGGCCCGTCCAGTCGAGCATGCCGAGGATCAGCGTGATGCCCAGATAGACCAGGATCGGGCTCCAGGAGACCGGAATGATGGCGGCCAGCGCCATCCAGAGCGGGATCGACGGGATCGATTGCAGCACTTCGTTCAGCCGCTGCACCGCCATGTCGAAGGTGCCGCCGCGATAGCCCGCAATGCCGCCGATGGTGATCCCCAGCGCGAAGGCCACGGCGGTGCCGAGAAGGCCGATGGTCAGCGAGATCCGGGCGCCGTAGAGGATGCGCGAGAGCACGTCGCGGCCCAGCCGGTCGGTCCCGAGGAGCGACATCCGGCCGCCCTCGGCCGGGCAGACCAGGTGCAGGTCGGCAGTGAAGAGGCCGAAATAGTCGTAGCTCTCGCCCCGGCAGAAGAACCGCAGCTTCTGCACGTCGGCGGTGTCGTCCGTGTAGACCCGGCGCAGCGCGTCCATGTCGAGCGTCATCGACTGCCCGTAGACGAAGGGACCGACGAAGCTGCCTTCGTGGAACAGGTGCACCTGTTGCGGCGGGGCGTAGATGAAGTCGAGATCGCGGTGTTCGAGCGTGTAGGGCGCCAGGAACTCGGTGACCAGCAGCGAGAGATAGGCGATCAAGAGGAAGATGCCCGAGGCCAGCGCGATCCGGTGGCGGCGGAATTTGCGCCACATGATGCGCATCTGGGAATTCTGCGACAGCGCGCCGGCGCCCTGCTCTTCGGCGGGCTCGAAGGGGCTGGCGGAGACATAGTGCTCGAGCGGGGCTCCGGGGCGGGGAAGGGGGTTCGTCATCCGCGGCGCGTCCCGTCCAGCCGGATCCGCGGGTCGAGCAGCGCCAGCGCGATATCCGAGATCAGCACCCCGACCACCGTCAGGAAGGCGAGGAACATCAGGAAGGAGCCCGCGAGATACATGTCCTGCGCCTGCAGCGCCCGGATCAGCATCGGCCCGGTGGTCTCGAGAGACAGCACGATCGCGGTGATTTCGGCCCCGGAGATGATCGCCGGCAAGAGCGAGCCGATATCGGCGATGAAGAAGTTCAGCGCCATGCGCAGCGGATATTTCACCACGACCTTGGCCGGGGACAGCCCCTTGGCACGGGCGGTGGTGACATATTGCTTGCGCAGCTCGTCGAGCAGGTTCGCGCGCAGCCGCCGGATCATCGCCGCCGTGCCGCCCGTGCCGATGATGATCACCGGGATCCAGATGTGCTCGGCGATCGACACGGCCTTGTCCCAGCTCATCGGCTGGCCGAGATATTCGAGATCCATCAGGTGGCCGATCGAGATGCCGAACCAGATATTGCCGAAATACATCATGATGATGGCGATCATGAATTGCGGGATCGCGATCCCGATCAGCCCCAGGAAGGTCAGGCCGTAATCGCCCCAGCTGTACTGGTGCGTGGCCGAGTAGAGCCCGATGGGGAAGGCGACGATCCAGGTGAAGGCGATGGTCAGCACCGAGACCAGGATGGTCAGGAACAGCCGGTCGCCGACCACGTCGCTGACCGGCATCCGGTAGTCGAAGGAATAGCCGAAATCGCCGTGCAGCATGCCGGTGACCCAGTTGAAATAGCGCAGCGGCAGCGGGTCGTCGAAGCCGTAGCGCGCCTTCAGCTCGATGATCTCCTGCAGGTCGGCCTGCTCGCCGAGGACCCGCAGCTCCTGGATGTAGCTCTCGAAATAGTCGCCGGGCGGCAGCTCGATGATGGCGAAGACCAGCATCGAGATCAGGACCAGGGTCGGCACCATGACGAGGATGCGCCAGGCTATGTATCTCAGCATCGCCTCAGCTCCCGTCCGTGTCGCGCCAGAAGGTGTCGGGATTGTAGATCCCCAGCATCGAGGTCGGGCTGTAGCCGAAATACGCCTCTTCGGGGACGTTGCGCAGGTCGCGCGCGCGCAGCACCGGCTGCGGCGCGTTGCAGACCGTCCCGATGGAGAACACCTGGTCGGCATGGATCGCCAGCATTTCGCCCCAGACCGCCCGCCGTTCGGCGGCCGAGCGGGTGCGCTTCCACGCCTTCATCAGATCGACGAGCCGCTGCACCTCCGGCAGCTCGGGCGCCGTGCCCTGGCGGCTGCCCGACATGTAGTGCAGTCCCCAGGCCGGCCATTGGAGCTGGTCCTCGGAGGTCGGCGCCAGCTCGGAGGGCGGCATCTCGCTGGTGGGAATGCCGTTGTCGATCCCCACCCAGACCGACATCAGCACCTGCCCGGCCAGGATGCGGCTGCGGAAGATGTCGCGTTGGGAGCTGCGGGTCCACAGCGCCAGCCCGATCCGCCGGAAATGCTCGGTAATCAGTTCCAGGACGTCGGTCTCGACGGAGCTTTCGCCGGCCGTCTCGACGATGATCCCGGCAACCCGCCCGTCCGGCAGCCGCCGCCGCCCGTCGAGCGCGGGCCGCGACAGCCCCGCCGCGTCGAGCAGCGCATTCGCCTGGTCTGGATCGTGATAGGCCCAGGCGGCGGAATATTCCGGCCGGTGCAGCGCGCTCGCGGGCAGGACGGTATTGGCGCTTTCGGTGCACAGGCCGAAGAACAGCGCCTTGTTGATCTCGGTGCGGTCGATCGCCAGCGACAGCGCCCGGCGCACCCGGACATCGCGGAACAGCACGCTCCAGACCGGATCCTGGCAGGTCATGTTGGGATAGAGCGCCAGCCGCGAGCCCTGCGTGCCCTTCCACAGCAGCACGTTGACCGGCACGCGCTTCTCCGCTTCCTTCAGCACCGTGTAGTGGTTGAAGCTGATCGCCGTGGCCTGCAGGTCGCTGTCCCCGGCGGCCACCTTCGCGGGGATGATCTCGTAGGAGCTGACATCCAGGAGGACCCGGTCGACATAGGGGAGCTGGACTCCGGTCTCGTCGGTGCGGTGGAAATAGGGGTTCCTCTCGAACACGAACCGCTGGGCGGGCGGCGCGGTCCGCGGCCGCCAGGGTTCGAGCGTCGGCAGGTCGGGATTTTCCGGCCGGTTGGTCCGGCACATCTTGGTGTGCAGCGCCCGCCAGTCATCGACCCGGTTCGCCTCGACCGCCGTTTCGAGCGCCGCCACGGTCTGGTACTTTGCATGGAACTGCTTGAGATAGGCCGAGGGCGCGACGAGCTGCGGCGGCGAGGGCGCCGCGAGCGCCGGCAGGAAGCCCGGGTTCGGCACCGGCCATTCATAGCGGACCGTCCGCGCGTCGATGACCGAGAAGTCCGGCGGGACGCCGTCGGGGATCAGCTCGATCGGCACGCCGGGCAGGTCCGGGTCCATCATCACGTCTTCCCAGGCATAGCGGAAATCCTCCGCCGTCAGCGGGCTGCCATCCGACCAGCGGTGGCCTTCGCGCAGGCGGAAGGTGAAGACCCGGTCCTCGGAAATCTCGTAGGATTCGAGGATGTCGGCGACGAAATCCAGGTTGCGGTCATAGCCGATCAGCCGCGAATAGCCGAAGATCGGCATCAGCCGGATGTCGCGCTGGCTGCCGATCATGATGCGCAGCTCGCCGCCCTGCCGACCGGGCACATGGCCGAGCCGCGCGAGATCGATGATCCGCGGATTGCGCGGCAGCCGCTCCGCGGCGGGGGGCAGCGCCTCTGCGGGCGCGTCCGACAGTCCCGCCGCGCTCTGGGTCGGCATCTCCGCCGCCGGGGTCTTCGCCACCGAGGATGGCCGCGCCAGCTGGGAACGGCGCGTGCGGCGCTCGAACACCGCCGCGCCGCCGCGCAGTCCTTTCGGGGCGCCGGACGAGATCGGCCATTGCGTCCACAACATCGGCCGGGGGCCGGGCGGGGTGCTCTATCAACAGAACCATCACGGCGTCTTCCGCTCCCGCGACGGCGGGCGCAGCTGGGACGACATCGCCGAGGGGCTGCCCTCGGCCTTCGGTTTCCCGGTGGGGGTCCATCCCGGGGACCCGGACATGCTCTGGGTGCTGCCCCTGAACGGCGACAGCCAGGGGCGGTTTCCGCCCGGGGCGAAGGCGGCGGTATGGAAATCGGAGGATGCCGGGGAAAGCTGGCGCGCCTGCCGCGAGGGCCTGCCGCAGGAGGCCTGCTATTTCACCGTGCTGCGCCAGGCGATGGCGGTCGGGCCGGGCCGCCCGGCCTCCGTGTTCTTCGGCACCAATACCGGCTCGGTCTTCGCCAGCGCCGACGAGGGCGAGAGCTGGCAGGAGATCGCCCGCCACCTGCCCACGGTTCTCAGCGTCGAAGTCGCGGGCTAGCACCGGCGCCGGGCTGGTGCGTCCCTCCTGCGAGCGTCCGTCCCTCAATCGGCATGGCTCTGTCCGGAGGGGGGCGCAGCAGCCGCGGCCGGGCCGGTTGGTCCCGCATCCGGCGTTCGCGCGGCGGAGCTGCCGGGCGGCGGCGAGGCGCTCGGCATGTCGCGCACGCCGGTGCGCGAGGCGATCAAGCGGATCGAGAGCGAGGGGCTCGCCGTGCAGGAGGGCCGCTTCCTCAAGGTGCGCCGCCTGCCCCGTGCCGAGATCGAGGAAATCTTCTTCCTCCGCCTCCAGCTGGAGCCCGAAGCCACCCGGGCCGCCGCCACGGCGCTTGCCCCCGCGCGGATCGAGGAGATGGCCGCGCGCACCCGCGCCTTCATCGCCGGCCGCGGGAATGGCGGCCAGTGGGAGCTCGACGACGCATTCCACGCGATGATGCTCGACGCGCAGAACAACCGCGCGGTGATCGATGTGGTCGCCGGGCTGCGCCGCCGCACCTGCATGTTCGACCGTTCCCAGGTGCCCGAACGCTATCTCAGCGGCTTCGAGGAGCATCTCGCGATCCTCGACGCCCTCGGCCGGGGCGACGGCGATGCCGCCGCCCGGCTGATGACCGACCACCTTTCCCATGCCCGCGATGCCGTCCTCGAACGGCTCGACGCGCTCGAAGACCAGAAGGCCCGCCGTTCATGAAATGTCTCATCATCCAGCCGATTCACGAGGAAGGTCACGCGCTGCTGCGTGCCGAGGGGATCGAGCCGGTGCGCTGTCCGGCCGCCGACATGGGCACCGTCGCCGGGCTGATCGGCGATTGCGATGCCGTCATCACCCGCGATGCCGGGCTGTCGCGCGACGCGATCGCCGCCGCGGGAAAGCTGCGCGCGATTTCGGTCCATGGCAGTGGCCACGACGCGGTGGACAAGGATGCCGCCTCGGCCCGCGGCATCCCGGTCTGCAACATGCCCGGCGCCAATGCCCGCTCGGTGGCGGAAATCGCGCTGGGGCTCGCTCTGGCAGCGGCGCGGGGCATCGCCGGAGGCGACCGGGCAGAGCGCGCCGGACAGAAGGGCTTCCGCGAAAGCGCCTCCTTCATGGAGCTGCAGGGCAAGACCGCGCTGATCGTCGGCTGGGGCAATATCGGCCGGCAGCTTGCCGCGATGCTGGATCTGGCGCTCGGCATGACCGTTCTGGTGCATTCGCCGCGCGCGCCCGAAACCGGCGGCTACGAACGTGTCGCGACGCTGGAGGAGGGGCTCGCCCGCGCCGACCTGGTGTCGCTGCACACGCCGATGCGCCCCGAGACCCGCCACATGATGAATGCCGCCCGCTTCGCCGCAATGAAGCCAGGGGCGATCCTGGTCAATACCGCGCGCCAAGGCATCTTGGACGAGGCAGCGCTGGCCGGCGCGCTGGCTTCTGGCCAGGTCGCGGCGGCCGGGCTCGACGTCTACGAGCATGGTGCGCCCGAAGGGCCGCTCGCGGCCTTCCCGCAGGTGATCTTCACCCCGCATCTGGGCGCCACCACCGAGGAGGCGCTGATCCGCGTCGCCCGCGGCGCGGCCGCAAATGTCGTCACCGTGCTGAAGGGCGGACTGCCCGCGACCTGCGTGAATGCCGACCGGCTGGGCACGGAGGCGGCGGGAGCATGAGCGCGATCCGCGAGACCGTCGAGCGGGTGCTCGCCCGGGTGAATGACATCGGCCGGGACGGACCCGGCTGGACCCGGCCGTCCTATTCGGACCTCGAAAGCCGCGCCCATGACGTGATCCGCGACGAGGCGGCCGCGCTCGGGCTGGAGATCTCGACCGACGCGGCAGGCAACCTCTTTGCCCGCATGGCCGGCGCCGACCGCAGCGCGCCAGCGCTGCATGTCGGCTCGCATCTCGACACCGTCGGCCAGGGCGGCGCCTATGACGGCCAGGCGGGCGTTGTCCCGGCCTCGGCCAGCACCGCGGCGGCGTCTTGGTCCGCCCCGGGTTCCGCCTCGGGCAGCTCCGCGGGCTCGGCCGCCTTCGCGATATGGTCCAGATGCGCCTGCAGCCCCTTGCCGACCCGGTAGGTCGTGTCGAGGAGCGGCTGCGCGGCAGCGGAGGTGAAATCGTCGTCGTAGTCGTTCAGCCCGTCGAGGCAGGCCAGCACCGGGTTCGACCGCCACAGCGCCCTGAGCGCGCGGGTCTTCAGCCGCTTCGGCAGCTGCGCCTCGAGGAACCGGCGCGCCATCTCGCCGCCGGTGATCTCCTCGGGCAGCGGCAGCCCCGCCGCCTCCAGCAGTTCCTCGTCGGTCTTCTCGTCCAGCGCGGCCTCGGTCTCGGCACGGCGCAGCTCTTCCTGCGCAGCCTCTTCGGCGCGGGTCTCGGCCTCGACGGCAGCGCGGCGGCGGGACCAGAAATCGCTCATTGCAGCCGCTCCCGCTTGAGCGCGGGCGAGGCGTAGATGTCACCGGGCTTGGCGATGCGCGGATCGCCGATCCCGTCCTGCTTGCCGTCGACCTTGGCGCGGTCGCGGCGGCGCTTGACGAATTCTTCCTCGTGATGGTGGCGCTCGACGAAATCGCCGACCCACGCCAGAAGCCCCGCGGGCATCGGCACCTTCTCGACGATGTCCTCGCCGCTGTCGCAGTAGTCCTGCGCCTCGTAGGGCGAAGCGGTGATCAGCGCGATCTCGAAGGGATGGTCTCCGGTGCAATGGCGCATCACGACATAGACGCTGGGCGTGCGGGCGGTGATGCCGTGCAGATAGGCCTCGGTCTCGGCCCGGTAGAGTTCGAGCGGCACGGTGGCGGCATGGTATTCCACGGCTTCGCCCTCGCGGCGCAGCTCGCGCCAGTCCGCCGGCCCGGCGCCGGGCAGCACGGCAACCGCCTGCCAGGCCCATTTCGCCCAGCGGGTGACGCCCGGGGTGCGCCGGATCACGACGCCCACCGGCATGTATTGGTCGTTGCTCGGATGGCCTGTCACGATATCCCGTCCTTCTCCGCTCCCGATAGAAGCAGGTAATTCGCCGCAAGAAAGGGCCAATTCGCAACGCGCTCAATTCTTGGGCGAACTCTGGACATTTTGTCCTGCCCCAAGGGGGTGCTGAAGGTATCAAGGACAATCTGTCCGGGGCGGCGATTTGGCGGATCGGAGTGCTGCGCCGCGGCATCCGAATCACCCGGGCCATCCGCGCCGCGCAGGCCGCCCCCGCAGGCGCCAGCGCCCGCAGAAATTGAGTTGTGGACCGGGGCGAATCAAGGATAGCTGGGGGTCTAGCCGAGCGACGGCAGGCGCCGATCAGGCCTGCCCGCCAGGGAGGAAAGCGTGACCAAGACCCTGATAACATGTGATTGCATGGGAACCCAGACGATCGGGGCAGAGGCCCTGGCCGACTCGGCGGGCGTGGCGGTCCGGACCCCCTGCAAGGCGCTTTGCACCGCTCAGATCGACCTCGCGGCCAAGGCCTTGACGCAGGGAGAAGCGGTGATCTGCTGCACCCAGGAGTCGCGCACCTTCGAGGCCCTCGCCGAAGAGCTTGGGGTGGAGCCGGCCCCGCTTCTAGACCTCCGCGACCGGGCCGGGTGGAGCGCCGATCCGGCGTCGAAACTACCCAAAATGTCCGCCCTCGTCGCCGAGGCGCTGCTGCCCGCCGCGCCCGAGAAGTCGCTCGACGTGGTGTCCGAAGGGCTCTGCCTGATCCTCGGCGAGGCGGAAGCCGCGCTGGAAGCAGCGGCGCAGCTTGCCCCGCACCTGGGCGTCACCGTGCTTCTGGAACAGGCAGGCGAGCTGCCCGACAGCCGCGCCTTCGACGTGATCGAGGGACGGCTGCGCAAGGCGCAGGGCGCGCTCGGCGAATTCCGCGTGACGATCGACGCGCTGCGCCAGACCGAGCCCGGCGGCCGCGGCGGCTTTGCCCTGGGCGAGCCGCGCGGAGCCCGGTCGCCTCCAGCGCCTCGGCGAGCGCGCGGCGCTTCTCGGCGCGGGACATGGGCAGGCCGTCGAGGATCGCCTGGAGGTTCTCCGCGATGCTCAGATCGCCCGCGATCTGCTCGCGCTGGAAGGACCGGCGCAGCCCCCAGCGGGTGCGCCGGTAGGGCGGCAGGCGGCCGATCTCCTCGCCGTCATGGCGCAGGCTGCCGGAACAGGCGACGAAGCCCGAGATCGCGTTCATCGTCGTGGTCTTGCCCGCGCCGTTCGGGCCGATGATGCCGTTGACCGGCCGGGTGAAGGCGACGCTCAGCGCGTCGATGGCCGTGACGCCGCTGAATCTGACGGTCAGGTCCGAGATCTCGATCATGCCTTCGCCCTCCGGCGGAAGAGGGCGAGAATCTGCCCCGACAGGCCCTCGGGCGCGGTGATCAGCGCATGCAGCAGCGCCGCGCCGAAAATCACCAGCGTCAGGTCGGCATCTATCCCCCAGTTATTGAACAGCGCCGGCAGCACCCGGTAGAGGATGCCCGCGATCACCACGCCGAGCCAGGACCCGGCGCCGCCGACCACGGCCAGCGCGAAGAGCATGATCGACTCCGGCGCCCGGAAGGTCGCCGCGTCGAGAAGCCCGAGGCTGCCCGCAAGCAGCCCGCCGGCCGCGCCCGCAAGGACGCGACCGTGTCGGCCGGGGCGAAGGCGCGGAACTCGCGCGCCACCACCACGTCGAGCGGCAGGTGGAGGCGGCAGCCATGGCCCTGGGCGAGGGCGAAGATCTCCTGCACCGTCTCCAGCTCGCCCGGCTCGTGCAGCGAGCGGCCCATCGGCGCGCCGCGGGCGGCGAGGAAGGTATTGGCCATGCCGCCGCCGATGATGACGTGGTCGAGCCGCGTCACGAGGTTCTTCAGCACCGCGATCTTGGTGGAGACCTTGGCGCCTCCGACGATGGCGCAGGCGGGCCGCTCCGGCGCGTCCAGGGAGGCAGAGAGCGCATCGAGTTCCCCGATCAGGAGCGGCCCGGCATAGGCGGGGAGGAGGCCCGCCAATGCATGCGTCGACGCATGCGCCCGGTGGGCGCAGGAGAACGCGTCATTCACGTAGAGGTCTCCGAGCCGCGCCAGTTCGGCGGCAAAGCCCGGATCGTTGCCGGTCTCGCCCGCGTTGTAGCGCAGGTTCTCGCAGAGGAGAGCTTCGCCGTCTCTCAGGGAGCGGCTGAGGATCACCGCGCTTTCGTCGGCGCAGACATCGGAGAATTTCACCTGCACGCCGAGCGCCTTCGACAGGGCGGGGCGCAGCTTGTCGACCGAGAAGTCCGGGTTGCGCTCGCCCGCATCGGGCCTGCCGAAATGGGTCAGGATGACCAGCCGCGCGCCGCGCTCCAAGAGCACCCGCATGCCCTCGGCGAAGCGTTCGATGCGGGTGGCGTCGGTCACGCGGCCGTCTTCGACCGGCACGTTCAGGTCGGCGCGCACCAGCACGCGGCGGCCGCGGACATCGGCATCGAGGATCGAGGGAACGGCCATCAGATCAGCCTCCCCATCGCGGCGGCGGTGTCGGCCATGCGGTTCGAGAAGCCCCATTCATTGTCGTACCACGACAGGATCCGGACCATGTTGCCGTCCATCACCTTGGTCTGGTCCATGTGGAAAACCGAGGAGCGGCTGTCATGGTTGAAATCCATCGAGACATTGGCGCGTTCGGTGAAGCCGAGGATGCCCTGAAGGGGCCCCGTGGCGGCGGCACGGATCGCCTCGTTGATCTCCTCCGCCGTCGTGTCGCGGGCCGCTTCGAAGACCAGGTCGACGACCGAGACATTGGGCGTCGGCACGCGGATCGCGACGCCGTCGAGCCGGCCGTTCAGCTCGGGCAGCACCAGCCCCACGGCCCGTGCCGCGCCGGTGGAGGTCGGGATCATCGACATCGCCGCGGCGCGGGCGCGGTAGAGATCCTTGTGCATCGTGTCGAGCGTCGGCTGGTCGCCTGTGTAGCTGTGGATCGTCGTCATGAAGCCGCGCCTGATGCCGACCGCCGCGTGCAGCACCTTGGCCACCGGGCTGAGGCAGTTCGTCGTGCAGGAGGCGTTCGAGACGACGAGGTCGCCGCCCGTCAGGCTTTCATGGTTGACCCCGAAGACGATGGTCTTGTCCGCGCCATTGGCGGGGGCCGAGACCAGCACGCGTTTCGAGCCGTTCTCAAGATGCAGCGCCGCCTTGGCGCGTTCGGCGAAGATGCCGGTGCATTCCAGCGCCACGTCCACGTCCTTCCAGGGCAGCTTGGCCGGGTCGCGCTCGGCCGTGACCTCGATCGGACCGTGGCCGATGTCGATGGCGTTGCCCGAGACCGTGACCTCGCGGGGGAAGCGGCCGTGGATCGAGTCGAACTGCAGCAGATGCGCGTTCGTTTCGACGGGTCCGAGATCGTTGATCGCGACCACTTCGATATCGTTGCGGGCGCTTTCGGCGATGGCGCGCAGCACGTTGCGGCCGATCCGTCCGAAGCCGTTGATGGCAACCTTGGTCGTCATGGTCTCCCCCTCACAGTCTTGCATGGGCGGCATCGGCGATGGCCTCTGCCGTGATGCCGAAATGGCGGTAAAGCTCCTCTGCAGGCGCGGAGGCGCCGAAGCCCGCCATGCCGACGAAGCCGTCCTCGGGGCGCAGCATCAGGTCCCAGCCCTGGCGGATCGCGGCCTCGCAGCCGACCCTCGGGGCCTTGCCCAGGACCTCGCGCCGGTACTCCTCCGGCTGCGTCGCGAAGAGCTCGAAGCTCGGCGCCGAGACCACGGCGGCCTGCACGCCTTCGCTGGCCAGCTGCTCTGCCGCCGCCATGGCCAGCTCGACCTCGGACCCGGTGGCGATCAGCGTCACGTCGCGGCGGGCGGGATCGCGCAGCAGATAGGCGCCCTTCGCCACCATGTTGGCGTCGATATGGCGGGTCCGGAGCGTGGGCAGGTTCTGGCGCGACAGGCAGAGAAGCGTCGGCGTGGCAGGGGACACCACTGCAATCTGCCACGCCTCCGCCGTCTCCACCGCATCGCAGGGGCGGATCACGGTCAGGTTGGGCATCGCCCGGAGCGAGGCGATGGTCTCCACCGGCTGGTGGGTGGGACCGTCCTCGCCGAGGCCGATGCTGTCATGGGTCATCACATAGGCCACCGGTACGCCCATCAGGGCCGAGAGCCGGATCGCCGGGCGGCAGTAATCGGCGAAGGCCAGGAAGGTTCCCCCATAGGCGAAGAACCCGCCATGCAGCGCGATCCCGTTCATCGCCGCGGCCATCGCATGTTCGCGGATGCCGTAATGCAGGTAGTCGCCGGCATAGTCGTCGCGGGTGACCGGCCGCATCGCCGCAGTCTTCGTGTTGTTCGACCCCGTCAGGTCGGCCGAGCCGCCGATGCTGTTCGGAAGCGTGTCGTTGACCACTTCCAGCGCCATCTCGCTGGCCTTGCGGGTGGCGACCTTGGGCGCGTCCTTGGCAAGCCGCGCCTTGTAGGCCGTGATGGCCGCATCGAGCGTGCCAGCATCGGGGCGGGCGAGCGAAGCGGCGAAGGCTTCGGCCTTGGGGCTCGCTTTCACGCGGGCGGCCCAGGCAGCGCGAAGCGTATTCCCGCGCTCGGTGACCCGGCCCCAGGCGCGGCGGATCTCCTCGGGCACGTCGAAAGGTGCGGCGGTCCAGCCCATCGCCTCGCGGGCGGCGGTATCGGCGGCGACCAGCGTCGCGGTGCACATCGCGCGGTTGCGGTAGCCCAGGGTGTTCAGCCGACCGATCGCCTGCCAGCCGGCATGGGCCTCGGGCGGCAGCATCGCAGGCTCGGCGGCCGCCGGACCCGCCAGCGCGGCGAGGAGGAGGGCGAGCCTAGCTGTCCTCTGAGCCGGGATCATTGGCGCGCAGGGTTTCGGCCTGGGCGATCAGCACGCGCAGGAACTGGTAGAGGCTGGCGAAGAAGATGCCGCCCGCGCCCCAGACCGGGAACAGCCAGGCCGGGATGCCTTCGAGATGCGGCGCGGCGAAGCTGAGCGCCCCGGCCTTCACCGCATGGATGGCGAAGGTCGGACCCAGCACCGCAGCGGCCAGCCCGGTGACGGCCACGGCGAAGCTGCGCTTGACCAGGAGCATCGCCGCCATGATCGCGGCGCTGCTGCCCAGCATGGTCAGCACGTCCTGCCAGTAATGCTCGGTCAGCCGCATCAGCCCGAAGGCGAGGCCGCAGATCAGGAGAAACTGGCCCAGTTCCTTGCCCAGGAGGGACAGGGTTTCGGTCTGCTTGCTGGACATGGGACTGGCGGTCTCCGGGAGGATACTGGTCACGAGGGATCGTCCTTGGCCTAGCGCAGAACGGGCCGGCAGGTCCAGAAGCGCAAAGCGCGCATGCGCGTCACTCCGCCAGCGAGGTCAGGATGCGCGAGCTGGCCTCGAGCGTGCGGTGCACCGGGCAGCGGTCGGCGATCTCGATCAGCTTCTGCCGCTGCGCCTCGCTCAGGTCGCCCTCGAGCCGGATGGTGCGCTTGAACTGGTCGATTTTCGACGCGATCTCGGGCGTGCAGTCCTGGGCATGGACCTTGTCATGGGTCACGTCGACCGAGACATGGTCGAGCGGCCAGCCCTTGCGGCGGGCATACATCCGGATGGTCATCGAGGTGCAGGCGCCGAGGCCCGCGGCGAGGAAGCCATAGGGCGACATGCCCTTGTTGGTGCCGCCATAGGCCATCGGCTCGTCGGCCAGCGCATGGTGGTAGGGGCCGCTGGTCACGTCCTGCAGGAAGCCCTCGGAATCGGCCTCCGAGACCCGCACGATGCCCTCGGGGGCGCCGATCGGCGGGGCAGGCTGGCGCAACCGCATCTTGGTGCCGGCCCACGCGGCGATCACCTCGGCGGCATATTCGGCATCCTCGGGATTGCTCAGCAGGTGGTCGGCATCGGCGAGCGTGACGAAGCTTTTCGGGTGGCGCGCGGCGCGGAAGATGCGGGTGGCGTTGTCGATGCCGACCACTTCGTCGCGCGGCGCGTGCAGCACCAGCAGCGCCTTGTCGAGATCGCGGATCGCCGGTTCGAGCTGTGCCTCCGAGACGTCCCGGACGAAGCCCTGGCCGATCCGCACCGGCCGCCCGCCGAGCTTGACCTCGGCCGCGCCCGCGGCGGCGATCTCGGGCAGGGCCTCGGCAAAGTTGCGGGTGACCATGCCGGGATCGAAGGGGGCGCCGATCGTCACCACGGCGCGGGCCGAAGGGATCTCGGCTGCGGCCCGCAGCACCGCAGAGCCGCCCAGCGAATGGCCGATCAGCAGGTCGGGCGCCATGCCGCGGACCTCCAGCGCCCGGGCGGCGGCGATCACGTCGGCGACATTGGTGGTGAAGGTGGTGTTCTCGAATTCGCCTGCGGAATGGCCGAGCCCGGTGAAATCGAAGCGCAGCACCGCGATGCCCATCGCCGCCAGCCGCGAGGCGATCCGGCGCGCGCCCACGATGTCCTTGCCGCAGGTGAAGCAATGCGCGAACAGGGCGGTGGCAAGGCGGGGACCGTCGGGCAGATCCAGTCTCGCGGCCAGCTCTGCTCCGTCATGGCCGGGAAAGCTGAAACGTTCGGGCACCATCGGCGCGACTCCTGCTGGCTGGCTCGGGGCGGGAATGTTCCCAGAGATGCCGCCCAGCCGCGGCAAACTCAACCCCGCTGCAACCATTGACACGCGGCAGTGACACTTGCGGAGCGCAGCGCACGGAGGCGTGCGCAATGCTGCCGGAACGGGCGCCGGTGAAGCCTCCGGTTGCGGCATTCCGGGCGTGGCGCAGGGGAAGGCCGGGCGCGGCGCGCATTTTCCTTGGCGGCGGCGGCGGCGCGTGCTGCAGAAGGGCCATGACCAGCATGCTCCGTGCCCCGATCCTGAACGCGCCGCCGTCGGACGCCGCAACCCTCTGGGCCAGGGCCAACGGTCTGGCGGCCCGTGCGGATCAGCGCCTCCGACGGCACGGTGACCGCCGCATGCGCCGCGGCAGGCAGCAGCCGGACCGAGCCGAACATGCCGGGGCGCAACCGCCCCTCCGCCGTGCCGAGAACCAGCCGCACCGGCAGGGTGCGGGTCACGCTGTCGAGCTCGGGATAGATGTAGTCGATCCGCCCCTCGAACACTTCGCCGGGAAGGTGGTCGAACCGCACCTCCGCCCGCATGTCGGGCGACAGCCGTCCCAGATCGCGCTCGAACACTTCGGCGATCAGCCAGATCCGGCCGGGATCGGTCAGCGTCATGGCCCGGACATCCGGCTTCAGGTACATGCCCTCCGCCGCTTCCAGCGCCACGACGACCCCGTCCTGCGGGGCATGGATGCGGATGTTGCGCGCGGGTTCGCGGGTCCGGGCGATCTCCTCGATCTGGGCATCCGACAGTCCGATGCTGCGCAGCCGGTTCTTGGCGATCTCGACGATGCGGGCGCGCGGGCTGTCCTCGATGGCACGCACCAGTTCCGCCGTGGCGGCGCCGACCTCCGGCGAGAACAGCTCGAACAGCAGGTCGCCCGCTTCCACGCGGTCGCCGATCGCGCGCACGTCCAGCCGCTCGATCCAGCCCTCGACGCGGGTATGGACATGGGCGGTGCGGTGCTCGTCCCAGCCGGCATAGCCGACGGTGCGGATCTCCCGCGCGATTTCCTCGCTGCGCGCCACCGCGGTGCGCACGCCGATGGCGTTGATCTCGGCGGCCGAGAGCCTCACCTCCGCCGGATCGCCCGCCGGTTCCTGGCCCTCGTAGACCGGGACCAAGTCCATGCCCATGGGCGACTTGCCGGGCGCATCCCGGCGGTAGTTCGGGTCCATCGGCGCGACCCAGTAGAGAATTTCAGGTCCGCCTTCCTGTGCCCCAGGGGCGGAAAGGTGGTACCGTTCGAGGGCCACGCCGCCCCCGAGGCCTGCGCCCAGGGCGAGCATCGCCAGGGCCTGATAGCGTCCGCGCATGGAAATTGCCTCGCATGCCTGTCCTGAATCCAAGGGAAACCGGTCCCGGTCGGCACCCGGATCAGGGGTGCGGCGGGGTCCGGCGGGGCAGGGCGGAACGGGTGCCGCCCTCAGGCGGCGGAGCGGGGCGGGCGCTCGGCGCGCCACCCGCTCGGCCAGGCTGGCGCAGCCCTGCATCGCAGCGGCGTAGTCTTCGCGCGCCGCCCGCTCGCGGTCGCCTATGATCCGGTCCAGCGCCTCCTCGCCCAGCAGATCCCGCACCGAGCGCAGGATCCCCACGGTCAGCGCCGCATGGGTATCGGGAAACCGCGCCTGTCCGGCCTCGCTCAGATGCCAGTGCACCGAGGGCCGCCCGCGCCCGGAAGAGCGCCGCTCTTCCGTCACCAGCCCCTGCTCGGCCAGCTTCTGCAGCTGCTGGCGCGCCGCCTCGCCGGTGATGCCCAGTCGGCGGCCGGTCTCGGCCGAGGTCTGGGCGCCGTGCATCTTCAGCGCCATCAGAACGCGCTCGGACGGGCTCTGCGCAGGCCGCCCTTCTTTTTCCAAGTGATCGCTTGACATATTCGTCCGGATGTTTTTCAAAGCACCTGCTTGTTTTAATAACGCCCCGGGCCGCGATCCGCAAGCCCGGCGCATGAAGGAGACGCGACATGGCATTCGATCTGCCCGCCCTGAGCTATTCCCATGCAGCCCTCGCCGCGCGCGGCATGAGCCAGGAGACGCTGGAGCTGCACCATGACCGGCACCACCAGGCCTATGTCACCGCGCTGAACGGCTTCGTGGAGGCCGATGACAGCCTCAAGGGCCTGAGCCTCGAGGAGATCGTCGCCGCGGCCTATGGCGACGATGCGCGCCAGGCGGTGTTCAACAATGCCGGCCAGCACTGGAACCACATCCATTTCTGGAACGCCCTGTCGCCCAAGGGCGGCGGCATCCCGGGCGCGCTGGAAGCGAAGATCATCGAGGATTTCGGTTCGGTTGCGGACTTCAAGGATGCGTTCAAGGCGGCGGCGGTCGGGCAGTTCGGCTCGGGCTGGGCCTGGCTGATCCAGAAGGCCGATGGCCGCCTCGGCGTGACCAAGACCCCGAACGGCGCGAACCCGCTGGCCACCGGCGAGGGCAAGGCTCTGCTCGGCCTCGATGTCTGGGAGCACAGCTACTACGTCGATTTCCGCAACCGCCGCCCGGATTACGTGACGAACTTCCTCGACAATCTCGCCAATTACGAGTTCGCCGAAGCCAATCTGGGCTGACGCGCCGCTCCGGTTCCCGTCCGGGACCGGAGCTTCCCCCATCTGACATCGCGGACCGGCAGGACCGGCGCCGCCAAGGAGGCCGCGCATGCGCCTGTCCCCCGCCCGGCATCCCGGCCGGTTCCCCTTCCTGCATCTTGCGTTCGCCTTGGCGGTCGCGGCCCCTGCGTCGGGGCAGGGCTATCCCCCCAGCGCCGTCGGCGTCGTGCTGGCCGCGCCCGAGCGGTTGCCCAGCCCGCGCCGCCGGGCGCCGCCGGATGTCGGTCGCAGTCCGGGAAGGCGCGTCGATCCAGCTGCTCGGCGCATCGGGGCTGTCCGCGGGAAGGAGACGCAGGCCCTGTCACGAGCCGGAAGCGGCGCATGTCCGTCGGGGCGGCGCAGGCCCGAGGCCCAACTGCGGCCATGGTGTCGCCAACTCCTGCTTGGACACGTCCCCGGCCGCCATCTCAAGGTCCGTTCTTTTCCTTCGCATCTGCATTGTGTTGCGCCCAGTGCCGCCGGAACAAAGGCCGTGGAACAAATGCTTGAGCAAAAGCAGGGTTGCGTCGCAGCTCCCGGGGGCGCACCGGGGGCATACGGTCCCGGTCTCGGCAAGGCGGCGCCGGACACAGCCAACCGGGGGGGGGGGGCGCAATTGTCTGGCCTCGGTTGCAACCTTTCGTGCGGACCGCACGGAACCGGCCGCCTGTTCGCCCCCGGGCCCCGGAACCGGCGTTTCTCAGCAGGCATGTCGGCGAACGCGGCACCTCCGGCGCGGCGCTCCCGTGGCACGTGCCGAAGCGGTGCGTGTGGCGTATGGTCGGGCTGTCCCTCCGCATTGTTCCGCCGGGGCTGTTCCGCTCTGGGGCCATCATGGCTCGGCGGACCTCCGGCGGTCCGCCTCGGGGGCGCTGAGGTGCCGCGCGTCTCCTGCGCTGCGGGCGGCGACACCGGCTAGCGCCCCGCCGGGGCGACACGGGCTGACGCCCCGCCGCAGGCCGCGGGAGGCGGCCTGCCCCTCAGATTTCTCCACGCGCGAACGACACATCAGGGAGGAGACCCCATGCGCAAGATCGACGTGACGGATCACATCGACAAGATACCCTTCGGCCGGTTCCAATGGTCCGTGGTGGCGCTCTGCGCGCTCCTGCTGATCGTGGACGGCTATGACGTCTTCGTCGCGGGCACGGTGCTGCCGCGGCTGATCCAGGAATGGGGGCTGACGAAACCGCAAGCCGGCGCGCTGCAGGCCTGGGCGCTCTTCGGCATGATGTTCGGCGCGCTGATCCTCGGCCCGCTCGCCGACCGGATCGGCCGCAAGAAGGGCATCGCGATCAGCTTCCTCTTGTTCACCGTCTCGACGCTGCTGACCGGCTTTGCCGAGACCCCGGCCCAGTTCAAGGTCTTCCGCTTCATCGCCGGGCTTGGCTGCGGCGGGCTGATGCCGAATGCCGTGGCGCTGATGAACGAATACGCGCCGAAGCGGCTGCGCTCCACCATGGTGGCGCTGATGTTCTCGGGCTATTCGGTCGGCGGCATGGTGGCTGCGATCCTCGGCATCTGGGTGATCCCGGCCCATGGCTGGCAGCCGATGTTCTTCGTCGCCGTCCTGCCGCTCATGCTGCTGCCGGTGATCCTGTGGAAACTGCCCGAGTCCCTCGGCTTCCTGATCCGCGAAGGCCATCAGGACAAGGCCCGCGCCATCCTCGCCAAAGTCGATCCCGCGCTCGAGCTGCGCGCCGCCGACGAGCTGAGCTATCGCGAGGCCAAGGGCGGCTCGACCTCGATGGCGGAACTGTTCCGCAACCGCCGCCTGCTGCCGACGCTGATGCTGTGGAGCGCATTCTTCTGCTGCCTGCTGCTGGTCTACCTGCTGTCCTCGTGGCTGCCCAAGGTGCTGCAGGAAGCGGGCTATGCCGAGCGTGCGAGCCTCCTCAACCTCTTCGGGCTGAATTTCGGCGGCATGGCCGGGGCGATCCTCGGCGGACGGCTGGGCGACCGGTTCGGGCTGCCGAAGGTCGTGGTCGGCTTCTTCATCGCCGCGGCAGCGTCCATCGCGCTGATCGGCTCGACCCCGCCCGACCTCGTGCTCTTCGCGCTGGTCTTCGTTGCGGGCGCCACCACAATCGGCACGCAGATCCTGCTCTATGCCTCCGTCGCGCAGCTCTATCCGCTGTCGGTGCGCTCCACCGGGCTCGGCTGGGCCTCGGGCGTGGGCCGGATCGGCGCCATCGTCGGGCCGACCTTCGGCGGGCTGCTGCTGGCGCAGCAATACCCGCTGCAGCAGAACTTCCTGCTCTTCGCCATCCCGGCGGTGATCTGCGCACTGGCCATGATGGTCTTCGGCATCGCCACCTCGCGGCAGACCACTGCGCCGGAGCCGGTCGCGACCTGACCCCGGCACCGCCGCAAATTGAAAGCCCCCGGAACTCCCGGGGGCTTTCACGTATCTACCCGGCGGTTTGCGGAAGCGCCTGCGGATCGCCCCGCCGGAAGGCTTCGGCTTCGACGAAGATGCGCCCGATCTGCGGATGCGCCGCCCGGATGCGCGCCTCGACCCGCCCGACGGTCGAGAAAATCCGCTCCGCGGGCACGCCGGGCCGGACGCGCAGCTCCCGGGTCAGCAGAACCTGGTCCGGGGCCAGATGCATGGCCAAGAGATGCGCGGCCCCGGCGACGGCCTCTTCCTCCATCGCGATCCTGCGCACCGAGGCCACGACCTCGGGATCGGCCGCCTCGCCCATGATCAGAGACCGGGTCTCGTGCACCAGCATCGCCGCCACCGCGATCAGCACGGCGCCGATCACCATCGAGGCGAGCCCGTCGAAATACGGCTTGTCGAAGGTCACCGACAGCCAGACGCCCGCCGCCGCCGCGACGATGCCGACCAGCGCCGCGGAGTCCTCGGCCAGCACGATGTAGACCGACGGGTCCTTGCTGCGGCGGAAGGCGCGGAAGTAGCTCTCGCCATCCTTCCTGGCCTTGCGCAACGCCTTCAGCGCAATGAACCACGACGCTCCTTCGGCCAGAAAGGCGACGGCGAGCACGGCATAGTTCCAGACCGGCTGCTCGATCGGCTCGGGATGGCGCAAATGCGCGACGCCTTCGTAGAACGAGAGCCCGCCGCCGAGCGCGAAGAGCGCCATCGCAACGACCAGCGACCAGCGACCAGCGACCAGAAATACAGCTCCTGCCCGTGGCCGAACGGGTGCTTTTCATCGGCGGGCCTGCGGCTGCGGCGCAGGCCGAAGAGCAGCAGGCCCTCATTGCCGGTATCGACCACCGAATGCATCGCCTCGGCCAGCATCGAGGAGCTGCCGGTGACGAGCGCGGCCGCGAACTTGGCAACCGCGATGGCAAGGTTGGCCACGATGGCGCCGATGACCGTGACGGGGCTTTCGCCGCCTGAGGCTTCGGCCATGCTGAACGTCCTGTGCCGTTGATGACTTGGGGCGCAGGTCCGGCGCCGCGGCCGGGCGGCCAGTCGTGACCCGCCATCGGCCCGGCCGGTTCCTCCGCGCGGCAGCGTTGCCGGAAAGGCAATCCATGGCGGCAAAAATGATGGTTTTCCGTCCCGGCCCTTCGTGCCAGTCTCGGTCCATGGGGCAAGATGACAGCGCCCCGGACCTCCCGGACAGGTAGCGCACCGGCCATGCTGGCCCGCCGATGGCGGGGCTCGGCCGGTCCGCCAAAGCACCCGGAGATGCCGGAGACCGCCCACCCGCCGCGCCTGCGGACGGGCCGCTGCCCCCAATCAGAAAACCCGGTTTCCAACAGGAGAAAGGCAAGGCTTTGAGCTTCCTCACCCAGCTTTCGACCCTCGCCGCCGCAGCGGTGCTCGGCGCCGCCCCGGCCATCGCGCAGGACCTTGTTCCGCTGACCTTCCAGATGAGCTGGAAGGCCCAGGCCGAACATGGCGGCTATCACCAGGCGCTCGCCCGCGGCTATTACGAAGACTGCGGCGTCGACCTGACGATCCGCGACGGCGGCCCCGGCATGGACACCGCGCAGCTCCTGACCACCGGCGCGGTCGATATCGCGCTGGTCTCGCAGAATGACGGGGTGATGCGGCTCAACGAGGCGGGCTTCGGCGCCAAGGCGGTGATGTCCTCCTTCAAGAAGATCCCGCAGATCCTGATGTATCACGAGGGCGAGGGCATCGAGACGCCCGAGGACATGGCGGGGCACCCGATGCTGCTGTCGCAGTCGAACCGGGTGACGATCTGGCCGTTCATGAAGGCGAAATACGGCCTCTCGGATGACGACCTGCGCGCCTATAACGGCCAGATCGCGGTCTGGATGTCGAACCCGGACGCGATCCAGCAGGGCTATGTTTCCTCCGAACCCTACCGCTACGAACAGCAGACCGGCGAGGCCGCGCGCTACTTCCTGATCGCCGACATGGGCTATGTCTCGCTCGGCGGGCTCGTGGTGGTGCCCGACACGCTGATCGAAGCGCAGCCCGAGGCCGTGCAATGCCTGGTCAGCGCCTCGGTCAAGGGCTGGCAGGACTTCATCGAAGACCCCGCCCCGGCGATGGCCAGCATCTCCGCCCGCGACCCGAACCAGACCGAGGGGCAGATGCGCTTCGCGCTGGAGAAGATGGTCAGCGAGCACCTGCTCTACGAAGCCGATCCGTCCGAGATCGGCCAGATGAGTCCCGAGGCCTGGAAGGCTCATGCCGACATGCTGAAATCGCAAGGCCTGCTGGCCGGGGATTTCGACGAAACCACCTCCTACACGCTGGAGTTCCTAGACGCCAGCGGCACCCAAGGCTGAGACCATGCTGAACACCAAACAGAAAACCCTGCGCCGCTTCTGGTACGCGATCATGCCGATGGAGCATCTCGCCGACGGACCGAAGCCCTTCACGCTTCTGGGCGAGAAGATCGTGCTCTTCCTCGACGGCGAGGGGAAGCCGGCCGCGCTCGAAGACCGCTGCTGCCACCGGACGGCGAAGCTGTCCACGGGGTGGTGCAAGGACGGCAATATCGTCTGCGGCTATCACGGCTGGGAATATGACCGCACCGGCAAGCTGGTGATGGTCCCGCAATTCCCCGAGCGCCAGGCGGTGCCGAATGCCCGCACCCGCGGCTTCCACGCGCAGGAACGCTACGGCCAGGTCTGGGTCGCGCTCGACGACCCGATCGCGGACATCCCCGACGTGCCCGAGGACGTGGATGCCGGCTTCCGCCGCATTCCGCAGTTCTACGAACACTGGAAGACCTCGCCCTTCCGGCTGATGGAGAACTCCTTCGACGCCGCCCATATCGCCTTCGTCCACCGCAACACCTTCGGCGACATCAACGATCCGGTGCCCGAGCAGTACAAGATCGAGGAAACCGCGGAGGGCTTCACCGCCTCGGTGCGCCAGGAGGTCGTCAACCCGGCCCACGCGCAGAAGATCACCGGCGAGCCCGCGGGCAAGACCATGCGCAACATGGTCAACAAGTGGTACGTGCCGTTCTACCGGCGGCTCGACATCGAGTATCCGTCGGGGCTGCGCCACATCATCTTCAACTGCGCGACGCCGATCGACGACGGCAACATGCAGCTGACGCAGATCCTGTTCCGCAACGACACCGAGGAGGACTGCCCCGCCGCCGATCTGGTCGCCTGGGACGAGGCGATCGTGCGCGAGGACAAGGACATGCTGGAATGCACCGATCCCGAGGTGGTGCTCGACCTGAAGATGCGCACCGAGCTGCACATGGTCACCGACCGGCCCGGCATGATCATGCGCAAGCGCCTGCTGCAGGTCTTCCACGACAATGGCGAGGAAGAATACGTGGAGGGCGCCGCGCCGGTCCTCGCCGCCGAGTGACCCGCTAGCCGGCCGCGCGGACGAGGAGGGCGGCCAGCTCTTCCGCCGCGCGTGCCAGCAGGTCTTCATCGAAGGCGGCATAGCCGAGGATCAGCCCCTGCGGCGGATCGGGCAGCCGGGCATGTCCGGCAGCACTGTCGGGGGCCCGGTCCCGCTGGACCCGATCGCGGCAAACGCGCAGGACACGGTCTCCGTCTGTCCGGCGGCCTGCCCGTCGCGCTCCCCTCCCGGCGATCCTGGCCAGGGCAAAGGCGAAGATGGCCGTGCCAGCCCGCCCCGGCACGCCGCGCACCGTGGCATCCGCCAAGACGGCCTGCCTGCAATCTCTTGGCGGGTGCTCCGCCACGGGAAAGATCGCCCAAGGGGCCATGCGGTGCCGTGCGCTTTCCCGAGCCGTTCGGGCCGGCATTGCAGGCCGCCCTGCCCGTCGCCACGCAAGACCTGGCTGCCGCCGAGCCGGACGCGGATATCACATGTCTCTGCCCGGCGGGGCAGCAGGTTTCCCGGCGGGGCAGACGCGCCAGCCGCCCCGCGTTCGGCAACTGCCAGGCCCTGTCGCGAAGAGCATCAGGGGCGGCTTGGCCATGCCGATGAATCCGCCCCCCCTTGGCATGGCGCCGCAGGCGCAGAGCGTGCCGGTGACGATCCGCCCGCTCCTGCATCCCCCCGGACCCTGTTGCGCGGCCCGCTTGCTCCGCCTTGGCTGGAGGTGATCGCGGAGCACGGCGCCATGATGATCAACGGCACGCCGGAGCCTGAAGGAGCTGCCCGCGACCTTCGCCGCCGGGACGGCACTTTTGGCGCGGATCGCTGCGTGTTCTGTCCCCGAATTCGGCAGTCCAGCGCCGGATCGCCTTCTGCCCCGCCCGGCAGCGTTTTTCCGCGCTGCCCAGACTGGGACTGCATCGGCGGCATAGCCCGAGCGCGCAGGCGAGCGTGGCGCACTGGATGCAGCGGCGCCTGTTCCCGATGCTGCAAGGGTGTCCGCCTGAGAGCCAGCATGTTCAGGTCGCCCGCGCGGCACTCCGAGCGCGGTGCCGGAACACCGCGACCTCCGGGGCAGCGGGCGATGCGCAGAGAGCTCCTCCGGAGCAACGGGCACCGTGACGGGGCCGCTGTGATCGGCACCTCCTTGGCAGGAGCCTTCCGCGGGAATTGCCGCAGGCTCCCGGCAGGCGGCAAGCCGGTCCCCCTGCCCTTTTCCCCTACGCGCCTGCCGAAAATGCCGGTGGCGATCCCCGGCACCCGAAGCCGGGCAAAGTGACGTTTCGCGCCGCGGCGTGCCGACCGCCGCGCCTTCCGGCCCTGCACATTCTCCTGAATTTCGTGGTTGTAGCCCGGATGGATTGCCATATTGTATGATCGTATACATTCAGGAGACACACGTGCAGATCGTCAACTATCCCGGCCACCCGCCGGAGTCGCGGCCGCTTGGCCCGGCGCCCCTGACACCCGCGCTCCGCCGCGGCGACTGGGTCATGACTTCGGGCCAGGTCGGCATCGATCCGGACACAGCCCAAATCGTTGGGCCGGGCTTCGCCGAACAGGCGCACCGGGCCTTCGCCAACATTCGCGCGCTGCTTTCCAATGCCGGGATGGAGATGTCGGACGTGATGAAGGTCACCGTGTTCCTGACCCGCGCCGGGGATTTCGCCGAGCTTAACGATATCTACCGCAGCTATTTCTCCGAGCCGTATCCCTGCCGCTCGACCCTGATCGTGGCGCTCCAGCCCGCGAGCCTGCTGATCGAGGCCGAAGCCACCGCCTACCGGCCGGGAAGCGGCGCATGACCCGGCTGCATGTGCTGAACGCGCCCGGCACGCTGACCTTCGACGAGGACGCGCTCCTGGCACGGCTGGAGGAGGCTGGCGGGCTCGAGGTTGCCGTCTCGCATGACCTCGCGAAGCTGGCCGAAGAGATCGGCGATGCGGAGATCCTCTATACCAACACCAAGACCGATCTGGGCGCGCTGCGCGCCCGGGCGCCGGCGCTGAAATGGGTTCAGATCATCTCGGCGGGGGTCGAGACCCTGCTGCCGACGCTGCCTGCCGACCTGATCCTCGCCAACGCCTCGGGCGTCCATGCCGAGAAGGGCGCGGAATTCGTGCTGGCATCGGTGCTGCTGCTGAACTACCGCATTCCCGCCTTCCAGGAAAAGCAGCGCCGCCATGACTGGGCCCCGGATTTCGTCCGGCCGCTCCGCGGCAAGCGCGCCGTCGTGCTCGGCTCGGGCGCCATCGGCGGCGCGGCGATCCGGCTTCTGGCGGAGCGCGGCATGGAGGTGATCGCGGTCAACCGCTCCGGCGCCAGTCGGCGCGATGGCCGGGCGTTCTGGAACCGCTGGACCGGACGCCGCGCCCGCAGCCGGATCGGGGCGGAGAGGCGCGGCCTGGAATCCTCCGGCAAACGCATCGCGGCAAGAGACCCCGGCCGCCGGACCGCCGGTCTCCATATCCGGATCCGTCGCGGCCGCGCCCGGAGCGAGGACGCTTGCCGCCCGGTCTTGACCCGCTTGAACGCCCCCGGCATCCTCGGGATCGTCAGTGCGGCATGGCGTCACCGGGGCAAGGGGACGTAACGCCTCATGCCCGGGAAATGCGCCAACGCCGCCAAGCTGGCCGAAAATAGCAATCGGCTCCCATAGGTTTTCCATGAAAACTTGCACTTTGCGCCATCTTGCCGCGCCTCCGCCATCGGGCGCGGAATCACCCGTGACCCATGTTAACCTCTTAAGTGTTTTTATATCGCTCAGGGTGTTTGATTGTGGGCACAAGTGTATGTGTTGACGACCGGGAGCTGGCCTCCCAGTTCGAGAGTTTGGGCTTCAATTGCGAATTCGGCTTCGTGCAGCATGACTGCGGCTGGCGTCAGGGCGGGTTGCTGAGATGGGCGCTGGTCCAGCCCGAGCCGCTTCTGCGCGGAATAGCCAGCGGCTTCGAGGGCATCTATGATTTCGCCAATCTCCAGCCGCGCAATCCAAAGATGGTGACCGACCAGGCGACCGGCCTCGGCTTCCACAGCGCCATGCAGTCCGCCGGGGGCGCCTTCGTCCATGACGAGGCCGAGCGGCGCAGGCTGCATCTCGAGGAGCGCGACAAGATCCTGGCGATGCGCGACCGGCTGCTGCGGCAGCTGGCCTCGGGGCGGCACATGTTCGTCTACAAGGACAACGCCGGCCTGGCCGGGTCCCATATCCGCAAGATCGCGGCGGCGGTTGCCTCCCGCGGTCCGGGGCGGGTCCTTCACGTGGTCGCGGCCGAGCAGCCCGACCAGGTCGGCACGGTGGAACATGCCGGGGGCAACCTGTTCCTGGGCCGCCTCCGGAAGCTGTGGCTGCGCGATCCCGATCCGGCAAACATCGATTACGCCGGCTGGCGGACGCTGTTGCGCAACGCGGTGCCGCACCTGCCCTGAGGCAGGCCGGCGCCCCGCAGGATCAGGCCGCGTCGGGCAGGAGGCCGCGCCCCTTCAGCAGCGCCTCCGGGCCCGGCATCCGGCCGCGGAACGCCCTGTAGAGCTCCGCCGGATCGGCCGAGCCGCCGACCGAGAGGATGTTGCGCTCGAGGCTCGCGGCGGTGTCGTTGTGGAAGGCGTCATCCTGTTCGAGGAAGGCCTCGAAGGCGTCCGCATCCATCACCTCGGACCACATGTAGCTGTAGTATCCGCTGGAATAGCCGTCGCCCGAGAAGACATGGGCGAAATGCGGCGTGGCATGGCGCATGGTGATCGCATGCGGCAGGCCGAGCCCGTCGAGCACCTCTTTCTGGCGCGCCATGATGTTCTCGGGCGCCGTGCCGGAATGGAAGTCGAGATCGACCAGTGCCGAGGCGACATATTCCACCGTGGCGAAGCCTTGGCCGAAATTCTTGGCCGCCAGCAGCCGGTCCAGCATGTCCTGCGGCATCGGCGCGCCGGTCTCGGCATGGGTGGCGAATTCCTGAAGCACCTGCGGGACCTCCAGCCAGTGCTCGTAGAGCTGGCTCGGCAACTCGACGAAATCGCGCGCCACCGAGGTGCCGGAGACCGAGGAATAGGTCACGTCCGACAGCATCTGGTGCAGGGCATGGCCGAATTCGTGGAACAGCGTCCGCGCGTCGTCATAGCTCAGCAGCGCCGGTTTCCCGGCAGGCGGCTTGGCGAAGTTGCAGACATTGACCACCACCGGGCGGATGTCGCCGGCCAGCTTCTGCTGGTCGCGGATCGCCGAGCACCAGGCGCCCGACCGCTTCGAGCCGCGGGCGAAATAGTCGCCGATGAAGACGGCAAGGTGGCGGCCGTTGCGGGTCACTTCCCAGGCGCGGCAATCGGCATGGTAGAGCGGCACGTCGAGACGCGCGAATTCGAGCCCGAACAGCCGGTTGGCGCAGGTGAAGGCCGCTTCGATCATCCGGTCGAGCTGCAAGTAGGGCTTCAGCGCCGCCTCGTCTAGGTCGTGTTCGGCCGCGCGCTGCTTCTCGGCATAGTAGTGCCAGTCCCAGGGCTCCAGGTCGCCGTTCACCCCGTCCTCGTGCATCATCTGCGCGAGTTTCGCGGCATCGGCCTCGGCCTGGGCCTTGGCGGGCGCCCAGACCTGCATCAGCAGGTCGCGCACCGCCGCCGGGGTCTTGGCCATCTCGGTTTCCAGCTTGAAGGCCGCGAAGCTGTCATAGCCCAGGAGCCGCGCGCGTTCCTCGCGCAGCTTCAGGATCTCGGTCGCCACGCCGCGGTTGTCGGTCTCGCCGCCATTCTCGCCGCGCGCCACCCAGGCGCGGAACGCCTTTTCGCGCAGGTCGCGGCGCGGGCTGAATTGCAGGAAGGGCGTGATCAGCGAGCGCGACAGCGTCACCACGGGGCCGTCCTGCTCCTTCTCCTCGCCGGCCGCCCGGGCCGAGGCGGTGACGAAGTCCGGCAGGCCCTCGAGGTCGTCCTCGGACAGGGGCATGAACCAGCTGCGCTCGTCGGCCAGCAGGTTCTGGGTGAATTGCGTGCCGAGCACGGCGAGCCGCGCGGTGATCTCGGCCAGCCGCTCGCGGTCGGCGCCTTCGAGCTCGGCGCCCGAACGGACGAAGCCCCGCCGGGTCAGCATCAGCAGCCGCGCCTGTTCCGGCGTCAGGTCGAGCCGTTCGCGCTGCTGCCAGAGCGCATCGACCCGCGCGAAGAGCCGCCGGTTCATCGAGACTTCGGAGGAATAGGCCGCCAGCGCCGGGGAGAACTCGCGCATCAGTGCCTCGCGCTCGGGATTCGAGTCGGCGCCCGCCATGTTGTAGAACACGCCCAGCACCTTGTTCAGCAGCCGGTCGGCCAGCTCCAGCGCCTCGATCGTGTTGGCGAAGCTGGGCGGCTCGTCATTCTCCGCGATTGCCGCGATTGCCGCGCGTGACTGCGCCATCGCCTCGTCGAAAGCCGGGCGGAACTGGGCGTCCTCGATGCGGTCGAAAGGCGGCAGGTCGAACTCGGTGGTCCAGTCTTCGGTCAGCGCGTTGCTCATTGCGGGACTCCTTTTCCCCAAGAGCTAAGCCGTGATCCTGCCAATGGCGAGAGGGCGCGCGGAATTTTCCGCGCTCAGGCGCCACGGCCCTGGCAGGCCGGGCAATCGGCGCGCGGTTTCAGCCGCAGCTTGCGGTTTTCGCCCCAGAGCGCATCATAGAGCACCATCTCGCCCCTGAGCGGCTGGCCTGCGTCGGCGAGGAACTTCAGCGCCTCGACCGCCATCATCGAACCGATGACGCCCGGCAGCGGACCGATCACGCCGGCCTCGGCGCAGGTCGGCACCAGCCCGGGGGCGGGGGGCTCGGGGAAGACGCATTGATAGCACGGGCCGCCCCTCGCCGGGTCGAACAGGCTCAGCTGGCCTTCCCACTGGGTGATCGCGCCCGAGATCAGCGGCGTCGCGGTGTCCGCGCAGGCGCGGTTGACGAGGTAGCGGGTCGCGAAATTGTCGGTGCCGTCGAGCACCAGATCGTACTCGGCGATCAGCTCGGCGGCGATGTCCTCGTCGAGGCGGCGGTGATAGGGGCGGATCAGGACATGCGGATTGATCTCCTTCAGCGCCATCTGCGCGGAGAAGACCTTGGGCATGCCGAGGCGGTCGGCGGTGTGGATGATCTGGCGGTGCAGGTTCGAGACATCGACCGTGTCGTCGTCGACCACCCCGATCGTGCCGACGCCCGCGGCGGCCAGGTATTGCAGCACCGGCGCGCCCAGACCGCCCGCGCCGATCACCAGCACCCGGGCGCGCTTCAGCTTCATCTGTCCCGGCCCGCCGACCTCGCGCAGCAGGATCTGGCGCATGTAGCGGTCGAGCTCGGCATCGGAGAGCGGCGCCTGCGGATCGGGTTCCGGATCCGGCACGGGCTCGGGGTCGCGGTTCTCGGGCCGGACGCGGGATTTCAGCGCCCTGATGCCGCGGGCATAGCCGAAGGCGAGCGCGCCGGCCCTGCCATCGCGCTGCATTGCAGGAGGGGCCCGGGGGGACGGACACGGCCTGGCGGCCGTCCGGCAGGAGGATATTCCGGGGAAGGGAAGGATGGCGGCAGCCCAGGGGAGGAGGAGCGGGCTGCCGCCGAATTCCGCAGTTCAGGGAGGAGGAGGAACCGCAGAAGAACTCGTCAACTGATAGCGCTACCATAGCCGGCGCGCTGCGTCGCGGCAATCGCTTGGGGTGCAGATCCGGCATGATGCCGGTGCATGGCGATGGCGCGGAGGTTGCCCGGCCCCCATGAGCAGGGCGCCTGCGGCCGGCGGATGCGCGGCAGCGTCCAACGGGGCGGGCGGGCCGCTTTCATGATGCGGGCTGGAGCGCGTGGCGCCGGGCGGAGGTGACCGGAGATGGGCCTTGTTGCGCAAATCGAGGGGATCGCCGCGCCCAGCCCGGCATAGCCGGCGCCGATGATCGCCACGTCGGCGGTTTCCGGCAGCGGCGCCTCGGGCAGCGGCGCGGGCCGCGCGGCCTCCCACCAATATGGGTCCGATTTGGGCAGGGGGGCGGTCATCTTGCGGTCTCCGGTTGCAGTTCGGCCCGAGCTTCGGCCGGGCGGGTTGCCATGTCCAAGACAGGCTGGCTAATAGCCTATAAGGCAAAACTATGAGGGTCCTCCCATGCGCGCACGCCAGCTGGAAGTCTTCTGCATGATCATGCGCTGCGGCACGGTGACCGGGGCGGCGGCGATGCTGAACATCTCGCAGCCCGCGCTGAGCCAGGTGCTGCTGCATGCCGAGGACGAACTCGGTTTCAAGTTGTTCAACCGCGTGAAAGGCCGGCTGGTGCCGACCCAGGAGGCCGAGGAGCTCTATCCCGAGGCCGAGCGGATCTTTTCCGAGCTCGGTGCGCTGCGCCGCCGCACCCAGGACATGCGCCATGGCCGGACCGGGCTGGTGCGGCTCGCCGCCTCGACGCCGCCCTCGCTGTCGATCGTGCCCCATGCCATGGCCGCCTTCCGCGACGAGCATCCCGAGATCATCGTGCGGTCCCTGATCGCGCCCTATCTCAACATCGTCGACATGCTCCGGAACAACGACGCGACGCTTGCCGTGGCGATGAACAACCAGGCGGTGCACGATCTGGAGGTCGAGACGGTGGGCCATGCCGAGATGGTCTGCCTGATGCCGCAGGACCATCCGCTGGCCGCGAAATCCGAGATCCGCTTCCCCGACCTGGCGGAGGAAACGCTGATCTCCTACCGGGTGAACACGCTGCCGGGCCGGGCGCTGGCCGGGGTCGCGGCGGCCGAGGGCATGAGCTACGCTCCCGCCATCGAGATCGACGTCTCGATGACCGCCTTCCCCTTCGTGCGCCAGCGGCTCGGCGTCGCGATCCTCGACGGGCTCGTGCCCTGGGCGGATTTCCCGGGCATCGCGGTACGGCCGTTCCGGCCGGTGACGCGCATGCCGATCGCCATCCTGAGCAATGCCGACCGGCCGCTCTCGGCCAGCCACAAGATGATGCGCGACCACCTGCGCGCCGCCTGCAAGCGGCTGGAGGAGGCGCAGAACCGATAAGCTGGGGTTATCGGCTGGCGCTTTTTTCCGCTTGGACCTCTGCCGCCCGTCCCGGCCAGTCTGGGGACGAGCAGGAGAGAGAGCCCCATGAGCTGGAAACTGGGCGTCGATATCGGCGGCACCTTCATCGATTTCTGCGCCTTCGAGGCGGAGACCAACCGGATCTGCACGCTGAAGGTGCTGACCACGCCCGGCGCGCCGGGCCAAGAGCTGGGCACCGGCATCCGCCTGCTGCAGGACCGCCACGGCGTCGATCCCGCGTCTATCGACGGCTTCATGCACGGCACCACGGTCGGCATCAACACGATCATCCAGCGCAAGGGCGCCAAGCTGGCGCTGGTGACGAATGCCGGGTTCGAGGACGTGATCGAGCTGGCGCGGCTCAGGATGCCGCAGGTCTATTCGCTGTTCTGCACCCGCCCCGAGCAGCTGATCACCCGCGACATGGTCTTCGGCATCGCGGGTCGGATGCTGTCGGACGGGCGCGAGGAGACCGCGCCGGATCTCGCGGCATTGCCGGGGATCGTCGAGGCGATCCGCGCCAAGGGGGCGGACGGCATCATCGTCGCCATGCTCCACGCCTATCGCGACCCCGCGCAGGAACAGGCGGTGAAGGCGGAACTGGCGCGGCTCGCCCCCGATCTCTATGCCTTCGCCTCCGCCGAGGTCTGGCCGGTGATCCGCGAATACGAGCGCACCACCACGGCGATCCTGAACGGCTACGTCCATCCGCGCATTGCAGGCTATCTCGACGGGCTCTACGCGACCTTGGACGAGCTTGGCGCCCCCGCGCAGCCCTTGCTGACCAAGTCGAATGGCGGGCTGATGCAGGCCGAGGAGGGGCGGACGGCCTGCGTGAACATGCTCTTGTCGGGCACGGCCTCCGGCGTCATCGGCGCAGCCTGGCTGGCGCGGCAGGCAGGAGAGGACCGCATCCTGACGCTGGATATCGGCGGCACCTCGGCCGACCTCGCCGTGATCATCGACGGCAAGCCGCAATTCGGCACCGGCGAGATGATCGGGGACTTCCCGCTGCACGTTCCTTCCGTCTCCGTCAGCTCGATCGGCGCGGGCGGCGGCTCCATCGCCTCGGTGGACGGGTTCGGCGTGCTGAAGGTCGGCCCGGAAAGCGCGGGCTCCACCCCCGGGCCGGTCTGCTATGGCCGCGGCGGCACGCAGCCGACGATCACCGACGCCATGGCCGTGATGGGCATTCTGGGACACTCGGCCATCGCTTACGGCCAGCTCTCCATGGACGTCGGCGCCGCCCGCGCCGCCATCCAGCCGCTGGCCGATGCCATGGGCCGCAGCATCGAGGCCACGGCGGAGGCCATCGTCGAGATCGCCGTTTCCGAGATGTTCGTCGAGGTCGAGAAGATGGCCGCGCGCTACGGCATCGACATGCGCGACTTCACGCTGGTGCCCTTCGGCGGGGCCGGGCCCTTGATGGGGGCCTTCCTGGCGCGCGAGATCGGCTGCGCCAAGGTCATGGCGCCGCGCCGTCCGGGCGTCGTCTCGGCGCTCGGCGGGCTGGTGGCGGATCTGAAGAGCGACTTCATCCGCACTGTCTTCGAGGAGGTCGGATCCGGCGCCATGCCGCGGCTCAAGCGCGCCCTGGCGGAACTGGAGGCCGAGGGGGAGGCCTGGCTGCGGCAGGGGCAGGGATTCGACGGTCCGGCCCTGTCGCAGGTCACCGCCGACCTGCGCTATGCCGGGCAGAGCTTCGAGCTGGAAACTGCGCTCGACCCGGCATGGATCGCCGGGGGCAACCATGCCGCCATCGCCGCCGCCTTCCATGCGCGCCACGAAGAGGTCTACGAATTCAACGATCCGGGCACGCCGGTCGAGCTGATCAACCTGCGGCTGGTCAAGATCGGCCAGCGTCCGGGGCTGGAAACGCCGCCCGCGCCGCTGACGGAGGCCGGGGCGCTGCCCGAGCGGCTGATCGAGGTCTGGCTCGACGGCGCCTGGCGCGAGGTGCCGCTGTTCCTGCGCGAGGCGCTCGAAGCCGGGCACCGCTTCGCCGGCCCCGCCATCGTCGCGCAGGAGGACACCACCTTCGCCATCCCGGCGGGCTTCTTCGCCCGCGTCGACGGCCATCTCAACATCATGCTGGAACAGGAGGCGTGAGCGCCATGCTGGACAAGGTCACCCTCCAGATCCTCGCCAATCACAGCCGTGCCGCCGCCGAGAACATGGCGCACACGCTCTACCGCACCGCGCATTCGACCTTCGTCAAGGAGACCGAGGATTTCACCGTGATGATCCTCGATCCGCAGGGCCGGACCATCGCCGTGCCGATGGATCTGGGCGCGACCTGGCATGTCGGCATCACCTATGACGGCGCGATCGACATGATCGGGGACTACCGGCCCGGCGACATCGGCTTCACCAACGATCCCTATTCGGGCTTCGTCGCCACCCATGCGCCCGACACGCATCTGTGGATGCCGGTCTTCCACGAGGGCGAAATCGTCTGCTATGCGGCGGGCCACATCCACAATACTGACATGGGCGGGGCCGTTGCGGCCTCATTGTCCAGATCCCTGACCGAAATCCATCAGGAGGGCATCCGCTTCCCGCCGATGAAGCTGGTGAACGAGGGCGTGATGGACGAGCAGGTCATGCGCATCATGACCGCCAATGTGCGCAAGCCCGACCTGAACATCGGCGACACCAAGGCGCTGATCGGCGCGCTGAAGACCGGCGCGAAGAAGGTCGAGGGCATGATCGCCAAGTTCGGCGTGGACACTTTCCGCGCCGGGCTCGACGGCATGCTCGACTATGCCGAGGCGCAGGCGCGCGAGATCCTGGGCTCGATCCCGGATGGCACCTACACCTTCTGCGACTATGCCGACGAGGATGCGCAGGGCGGCAACCCGGTGCGGCTGAAGCTGGCCCTGACCATCCGCGGCGAGGAGGCGGTGCTCGATTTCACCGGCTCGGACCCGCAGCTTGCCTCCTCGCTGAACGTGCCCACCGGATCGGACCCGCGCCACACGCTCCTGATGGTGGGAGTCTATTACGTGCTCTACACGCTCAACCCGAAGATCCTGCTGAATACCGGGCTGACGCGGCCCTTCACCTGCATCGCGCCCGAAGGCTCCGTCCTGAACCCGGTCTTCCCGGCAGCGGTCGGCATGCGCTCGCTGACCTGCGCGCGGCTGCGCTCGCTGATCTTCGGCGCCTTCGGTCTGGCCATCCCCGAGCGGATGCCCGCCGCGCCGGCCGGGTCCTCCTCGATCGTCAACGTGATGACCACCGACGAGCGCACGCGCAAATCCGTGATTGCGGCGATCAACCCGGTGGTCGGCGGCGGCGGCGGCATGCCGCATCGCGACGGCTCGAACGGCTCGGGCGCGGATGCCGCTTACCTGAAGAACACCCCGATCGAGATCACCGAGACCGAGACCCCGGTCCGGTTCGAGCGCTACGGTCTCCTGCAGGATTCGGGCGGCGCCGGGCGCTGGCGCGGCGGGCTGGCCACCGTCATGGAGTTCCGGGTTTTCACGCCGGGCACGCGGATCACCGCGCGCAACCGCGACCGCTCGGTCTTCCGGCCCTGGGGGATCCTCGGCGGCCGCGCGGCCGGGCCGTCGGACATGATGATCAACCCCGGCAAGCCGAACGAGCAGCCGCTGGGCAATACCGACATCGCCGTGCTTCAGCCCGGCGACGTGCTGCATATCCACTCCGCCGGCGGCGGCGGGCGCGGCTCGCCCCTGGAGCGGGAGCCATGGCGCGTGCTTTTGGATGTCGAGCGTGGCTATGTCTCCGAAAGCGCGGCGCTGGCGGATTACGGCGTGGTCCTGCGCGGCGGCGCGGTGGACGAAGAGGCGACGGCCGAGCGCCGCCGGGCGATGGCCCCGCGCATGGGGCAGGGGCATTTCCGCTTCGGTCCCGAGCGCGAGGCCTTCGAGGCGGTCTGGACCCCTGCCGCCTATGACCAGCTGACTGCCATTCTCGATGCGCTGCCGCTGCATTGGCGCTTCTTCGCCAAGACCGAGATCTTCCGCCGGATGGAGGGCGACGTTCTGGCCGCGCTCGGCGCGGTGCGGGCGGATTTCCCGGACTTCCCGTCTATCGCTCTGGCCGAGGCCGCGGAATGACGGAGGGCGCCCCGGCGGAACCGGGGCGCCCTTTCCGCAGGACGGCAGGTCAGCGGATGTAGCTGCCGCCGTTCAGGTCGATGGTCGCGCCGTTCACGGCCATGTTGGCGGGGATCAGGCAGAAGCCGACCGTTGCCGCCAGCTCCTCCGCCGAAACCAGCTGTCCGGTCGGGATGTCCGAGGCCGTGGCCGCGTAGCCGTGCTCGGCAATGTAGGCCTCCGCCATGCCCGCATGGACGAAGCCGGGCGAGACGGTGACGGCGATCACCCCGTCCTTCGACCAGTTGCGCGCCACGGATTTCGTCAGGTTGATCAGCGCGGCCTTGGAGGCGCCGTAGGGCAGGTAGTCCTCCATGTAGCCGCGCTGCGCCGCGCGGCTGGCGATGGAGACGATCCGCCCGCCGCCATTGGCGCGGAAATGCGGCAGCGCCGCGCGCAGCATGTCGGCGGGGGCGAGCAGGTTGACCGCCATCTCCAGCTCCCAGGCACCGCGCCACGGCCCGTGATCGCCGCCGATCAGCGCTTCGGTGCGCAGGCCTGCATTCATCACCATGCCGTCGATCCGTCCGGCTTCGGCCAGAGCGTCGTCCCAGAGCTGCGTCGGTCCTTCGCGGGTCGCGAGATCGCCCTGCACGATCCAGCCCGCGCCGCCGATCTCCGACAGCAGCCCTTCGGCCCGCTCCCGGTTCGATGCGTAGTGGATCACGACCTTCGCGCCTGCTGCGGCGAGACAGGCCGTTATGGCCTGCCCGATTCCGCCGGTGGCGCCGGTCACGAGGAAGGTCCGGTCGGCGAGGCTTCCGGGGGCGAGGATCACAGCGCCACCTCCGGCAGTTCGGGGAAGCGCGCGCGCAGCTTGGCATAGGCCCCGGTCACCGCAGAGATGTCCTCCGGCGTTGCGGGCAGCGTGTCGCCGACCTCGGCAAAGATCGCGTGCTTGGCGAAGTAGCGCCAGTTCACGGGAATGCCCGCGAGGATCGTGGTCAGTGCCGCATAGCGCGGACGTGTCCAAACTGCTTCATAGGCTTCGCGGGCCGGGCCATAGCCTGTTTCCGGCGGCCGGGACGCCGCGATCTCGGCGCGCAAGGTGGCGGTGGAAGCCAGATCCGCCTCTCCCTCCGCATTGACGATCACCCCGTATTGCAGCTTTGCATTCTCCACCGAGACGAAGCCCTTGGCGACATCCGCCGCGACCTCCTCGATCGGCCGTTCCAGCGGGTCGCCATAGCCGCCGGCGCCCGGACCCTGCAGGCGGATGATGTCGCCCGGCGCGCAATGGACGATGTCGACCGAGCCCAGCTCCTCGGGGCTGTCGCCCTCGGGGTTGCGGGTGAAGCGGGACGGCCGCCCGGCCTGTCCGCCTGCAAGACCCCAGGCAGCGAAGCGCGAGCGGTCGCGGTTCCGCGCCGTGACCATCGACTGCGGCGCGGCCAGCGAGAATTCCATCTCCAGCGCCGAGCCGCCGCGGTAGCGGCCCGGGCCGCCGCTGTCGGGCACGAGGCCGTAGCGCAGGATCTCGATCGGCACCTCGGCCTCGTTGATCTCCACCGGCGTGTTCTTCAGGAAGGACATGTTGGCGCCGCAGCCCTCTGCGCCGTCGGCGAAGGGGCCGCCGCCCGCGCCGCCGCCCACGGGTCCAATCGAGGCCATGACGGAGCGGCCGTCCCTAGTCGAGGTGCGCACGTTCAGGATAGACACGCCGTTGCCGGGCGAGGCCGGGAGCTTGTCGGGCACGATCTGGGCAAAGGCGCCCAGCACGGCGGTCTGCGCCAGGTTCGACAGCAGCGAGCGCATGCCGACCGCGGCGGGCTTCACCGGGTTCACCACCGAGCCCTCGGGCAGGATCGCGGTCACGGGACGCACGAGGCCGTAATTCAGCATCATCGTCGGGTCGAGCGCATAGAGCGCATACATCACGCCGACCATGGCCAGCGAATGGCGCGGGTTGCCGCCCGTCGGCATGTTGAGCGACGAGACAAGCTGCGGGTCGGAGCCGGTGTAATCCACCTCCAGCTCGTCGCCCTTGACCCGGAGCGTCACGCAGATGCGGACCGGATAGCCACCGGTCTGGTCCTCGTCGGCGTAATCCGCGAAGAAATACTCGCCGTCGGGCAGTTCGGAGATCACCGCGCGGCTCTGGCGCTCGGCATAGTCCATCAGCTTCGCCAGACCGGCCTTGAAGCCGGAGGGACCGAAGCGCTTGACGATGTCCTGCATCTTGCGGACGCCGACCTCGGTGCAGGCGATCTGGGCCTGCAGGTCGCCGTGGTTCTGCTCGGGCAGGCGCACGTTCGTTTCGATCAGCGCCAGCAGGTCCTCGTTGAGCTTGCCGTCGCGCAAGAGCCGCATCGGCGGGATGCGCAGGCCCTCCTGATGGACCTCGGTCAGCGTGCGGCTGAGAGAGGCCGGGACCGCGCCGCCGACATCGGTGTTGTGGATGTGGTTGCCGACGAAGCAGACCAGCTCGCCCTCATGGAAGACCGGCCGCCACATGTGCAGGTCGGGCGCATGGGTGGCGACGAAGCCGCTATAGGGGTCGGAGACGACGCAGATGTCGCCTTCGCGGTAGTCGAAGCGGTCGATCACGCCGGAATAGTCCAGACCTGTGTACCAGGTCGCGCCCATCGTGGTCGGCGAGGCGACGGTCAGGCCCTCAGGCGAGAGGATCTGGCAGGAGAAATCTTCGGTCTCCTTGACGAAGGTCGAATGCGCGGTGCGCATGAGCGTGTAGCCCATGCTTTCGGCGGCGGCGGCGCAGAAATTGGCGAGGACCTGGATATTGGCCGCGCGGGCCTGGGTGTCGCGGGGCATGGCTCAGGCCTCCTCGGAGATGCGCAGGTTGGAGAAGCGGTCGGTATCCAGCCGGAAGCCCGGCGGGATCACCGTGGTGGTGTCGTCCTGCAGCACGATGGCCGGGCCCTTCAGCCAGTGGCCGGGCTTCAGCTCGGTGCGGCGGTAGAGGCTGACCTCCCGGGCGGCGCCATCGACGCGGATCGTGGTTTGCCCGATGGGCGCGGCCTCGGCCGCGACCGGTTCGGCGGTCTGCAGGACGGGCTTCGCCGTGGTCCCGGCGATGACGAGGCGCAGGGCGATGACCTGGACGGTGGCTTCAGGATCGGCATGGCCGTAGAGGCGGCGGTGCTCTTCGTGGAAGGCCTCGGCCAGCGCGGCGCCGTCACCGGCCAGCATTTCCGGCGTCAGCGGCGTCTCGATCTCGAAGCTCTGGCCGCGGTAGCGCATCTCGGCGGAATGCAGGATCGTGTAGTTCCCGGCATGGCCCTGATCCTCGACCAGCCATTGCTTTGCGGCGGTTTCCATTTCGGCGAAGGCCTCCGCCAGAGAGGGGAGCACGTCAGGCGTCAGGTCGGCATAGACCGTGCGCAGGAAGTCGTTCTTCACGTCGGCAATCAGCCCGCCGAGCGCCGAGAGCACGCCCGGCGTCGTCGGCACGACGACTTCGCGCATGCCGAGTTCGCGGGCGAGGAAGCAGGCCAGCATCGGGCCGGCCCCGCCGAAGGCCAGCATGGAGAAGTCGCGCGGGTCGATGCCGAAGCGCGAGACCAGGCCGGAGACGCCCGCGAACATGGACGAGACGGCGATTTCGATGATGGCCTCGGCGGTGTCCTCGACGCTCTGCCCGGTGGCCCCGGCCAGGGGCTCGATGGCGGCGACGGAGAGGGCGCGGTCGACGGTGACGGTATCGTAACCCAGCCCCGAATGGCCGACCATGCCGAGCGCGACGAAGGCGTCGGTGATCGTCGCCCGCGTGCCGCCCTTGCCGTAGCAGGCCGGGCCGGGGGTGCTCCCTGCGCTTTCCGGGCCGACGCGCAGCACGTTCTGGCGGTCGACCCAGGCGATGGAGCCGCCGCCTTCGCCGATCGAGCTGACCGAGACCGAGGGGATGTAGATGCGGAAATCGCCGATCTGCTCGCCGGTGCCGAAGGCGGGCTTGCCGTCCTCGATCACCGCCACGTCGGCCGAGGTGCCGCCGATATCGAGGCTCATGCAATTGCCGATGCCCGCGATCCCCGCAACATAGGAGGCGCCGATCACGCCCGAGGCGGTGCCCGACAGGATCATGTCGACGCACTGGCTCTTGCCTTCCTCGGCGGTCATCAGCCCGCCATTCGACTTGGTCAGCCGCGGCTCCGGCGTGACGCCCGCGCCTTTCAGCGCGGCCTGCAGCTGGGTCAGGTAATGCGCGACGCGGGGCTGGACATAGCCGCCGATCACGGCGGTGATGGTGCGTTCGTATTCGCGGATGATCGGCCAGGTCTTCGAAGACAGGAACACCGGCAGGCCGGTCGCCTCTTCGACGATCTGCGCGACCTGCTCTTCATGGGCCGGGTTGCGATAGGCATGGATCAGCGCGATCACCACGCCCTCGGCGCCTGCCGCCTTGGCCGAAAGCGCGGCGGCGCGCACGGCTTCGGCATCGACCGGCGTCTTCTCGGCGCCTGTCGCGTCGAGCCGGCCGGGGATGCCCCAGACCATGTCGCGGGTGATCAGCGGATCGGGGCGCTTCGACAGGATGTTGTACATGTCGGGGATCTTCAGCCGCTCGAGCTCCAGCACGTCGATGAAGCCTTCGGTCGCGAAGAGCGCGAGCTGCAGCCCCTTGCGCTGGATCACGGTATTGATGCCGACCGTGGTGCCATGGGTGAAATAGCTGATGTCGCCGGGCGCGATGCCGTAGAGCTCCCCCGCCCGCGCGATGCCGCGGGTGACTTCGGCGCCGGGTTCGTCCGGGCGGGAAAAGACCTTCAGCGATTTCAGGTCGCCGGTCTGGTCATTGAAGAACGCGAAATCGGTGAACGAGCCGCCGATATCGACTCCGACACGATAGGACATGGATACTCCGTGGAAGCAGCGGCCGCGCCGGGCGCGGGCCGGAAGGGGAAGCCGCGGGGGAGCGCGGCGGAAACGGGGACGGGGGTCAGGCCACTTGTCTGGCAGAGGCCTCCCCGAGCTGCCGGGACGCGAAGTGGCAGGCGGCGCGTTCTCGCGAACATCGCGAACAGCGTGAGGGTTCTGTCCGGATGCCGTCTTTGCCGGTGCCTTCATGCGCCGTCCTCCGTCCTGTCCTGCCCGGCCGTCATGTGCCGCTCAGCGCGCGGTCGAGATCGGGCTTGTGGCGCTGGTGCCAGAGCTGGTCCACCGCGCCGAGTTCCTCCATCAGCACCGCGCCATGCGCCTCGAGCCAGCCGAGCACCGAGCCGAAGCCCTGGATGCGCGCCTTGCCGCCGCGGATCGCCACAACCGGCCAGTCGCCGACCAGCGCATTGTCGATGCCGTAGACTTCGGTGCCCCACCATTTCGCCATGCCGAAAGCGTGCGGCATCTGCCGTCCGCGTTTCATTGCCGCCAGCACCGAGGGCGCGGCCAGGCTGTCGGCGGTTTCGACCGCGGCATGCCACATGTCGAGGATCGCCGCGTATTCCCAGCTGACCGCGGTCCACTGGCCGGGAAAGCGGCGGCAATAGGCATCGTAGAAGGCGCGCGGGCGCCGGAAGAAGAATTCCGCATCTTCGAGCGCCGGATCGTCGAAATCCGGGAACTGGAAGGTGAAGCGTTCCATGAACGCCGCCGAGGTGCGCGCCACCAGCCTTTCGTAGCCGTCGCAGGTGCAGGAGAGGATTTCCCCGGCAAAGCCCGCGTCGAAGGCAGCGGCGGTCAGCGCGTCAACCATCGGCGGCGCCGAGCTGCACCAGCAAAGCACGTCCGGCTCCGCCGCCATCATCCCGGCGACGATCGCGGCGGCATCCGCTTCGGCCGGATCATAGCGGGTTTCGTGGACGATCTCGCGCCCGGCGACGCGGAAGGCGGCGCGGTAGGTGGCCAGCGAGGGCAGGCCCAGCCGGTCGTCCTGGGAACACAGCGCGACCCGGCGGGCCCCGGGGCGGCGTTCGGCCAGCCACTCGACGCCGGTGACATTGAAGAAGGGATGCACCTCGCTCGGCGCGATCAGGAACGGGTGGTCGGGCGAGAGATCCGAGGGCAGCAGCGTCGCGGTCAGCACCCGGCGGTCCATCAGATAGGCCAGCGCCAGCCCCATGCCGGCGCCGCCCAGCGTCAGCACCAGCCGGACCCGCTGGGTCTCGACCATGGTGCGCACGGCTTCGAGCACCGCCTCCTCGCCGCCGGAACTGTCCGCCGCGATCAGCTCGACATGGCGGCGGGTGCCCCCCGTCAGCAGGCCGCCATGTTGGTTGATCGAATCCGCCCAGATCCGGCAGCCGTCGAGGCCGGGCCGTCCCCAGGGTTCCTGCGGCCCCGAGAGCGGCACCAGCGCCCCGATCCGAACCGGCGCACGGTCGCGCACGCTCAGCCGCGGCAGGTTTCCGGTGGCCAGCAGCCGCTGCGCCAATGATGTCGTGACCAAATTCCCGCCTCCTGCCCAACGAATAGTCAAAAATCTTCCGCCCGGTCCGGAATCATATTCCCCGAAAGAAATTTCGTTGACCACCAGAAAATTTTGGACCACCCAAAACCAATAAGAGGAACCAATTTCTAATATTGGTCCAAACCAGAACCCGACAGAATGCAGGGAGATACTCCATGAAGAAACGTGTTGCCGTCATCGGTGCCGGCCCCTCCGGCCTTGCCCAGCTCCGCGCCTTCCAGTCCGCCGCCCAGAAGGGCGCCGAGATCCCCGAGATCGTCTGCTTCGAGAAGCAGTCGAACTGGGGCGGGTTGTGGAACTACACCTGGCGCACCGGCACCGACGAGCACGGCGAGCCGGTCCATGGCTCGATGTACCGCTATCTCTGGTCGAACGGACCGAAGGAAGGCCTCGAATTCGCGGACTATTCCTTCGAGGAACATTTCGGCAAGCAGATCGCCTCCTACCCGCCGCGGGCGGTGCTCTTCGACTATATCGAGGGCCGCGTGCTGAAGGCCGACGTGCGCGGCTGGATCCGCTTCTCCTCGGTGATCCGCTGGGTCGAGCATGATCAGGAGACCGGGCTGTTCACCGTCACCGTGCATGACATGGCCGAGGACCGGGTGTACCGCGAGACCTTCGACCATGTGATCGTCGCCTCGGGGCATTTCTCCTCGCCGAACGTGCCGGAATATCCGGGCTTCGACCAGTTCAACGGCCGCATCGTCCATGCCCATGATTTCCGCGACGCCCGCGAATTCGAGGGCAAGGACGTGCTGCTGGTCGGCGCCTCCTACTCGGCCGAAGACATCGGCTCGCAATGCTGGAAATACGGTGCGAAATCGGTGACCACCTGCTACCGTTCGGCGCCGATGGGCTTCGACTGGCCGGAAAACTGGGAGGAGAAGCAGGGGCTGGTCCGCGTCGAGGGCCGCACCGCCTTCTTCGCCGACGGCAGCTGCAAGGAGGTCGACGCGATCATCCTGTGCACCGGCTACCGCCATTACTTCCCGTTCCTGCCCGACGACCTGCGGCTGAAGACGGCGAACCGGCTGGCGACCGCCGACCTGTGGAAGGGCGTGGCCTATGTCCACAATCCGGCGCTGTTCTATCTCGGGATGCAGGACCAGTGGTTCACCTTCAACATGTTCGATGCCCAGGCCTGGTATGTCCGCGACATCATCCTCGGCCGCATCGAGGTGCCCGCCGACAAGCAGGTGCTGATGGCCGACGTGGCCGAGCGCGAGGCGCGCGAGGAAGCTTCGGACGACACCAAATACGCGATCCGCTATCAGGCCGATTACGTGAAGGAGCTGGTCGCCGAGACCGACTATCCGAGCTTCGACATCGACGGCGCCTGCGAGGCGTTCTTCGAATGGAAGAAGCACAAGGCCCAGAACATCATGGGATTCCGCAACAATTCCTACCGCTCGGTGATCACCGGAACGATGGCGCCGGTGCATCACACGCCCTGGAAGGAGGCGCTCGACGACAGCATGGCGGCCTATCTGGCCAACTGATCCCTGTCCAAGACTGCGGGGGCGCCGCCGCCCCCGTTCATTGACCGCCTGCCAAGGAGACCCGCCCGTGATCCCCGATCCGACCGGCCTGCCCTTCCGTACCGGCGCGCCGCTGGCCAGCCGGCCGCGCCGCGCCGCCGCCTTCCCCGGTCCGGCGGGCCGCTGCAGGGGGCTAGAGCACCGCGTCGAGCGCCTCGAGGAACTGCGCGCTGTCCGCGGGCAGGCCGACCGAGACGCGGAACCAGCTGTCATAGCCGGGCTGCTTCCACGGCTTGACGATGACGCCGTGATCGAGGAGCCGCGCCGCCAGCGCTGCCGAGGGCTGCCCGGCATCGACGAACAGGAAATTCCCGAGCGACGGCATCACCCGCAGGCCCCTGCCTGCCAGTTCCGCCGCCAGCCGGTCCCGCTCGGCCACCGTCGCGGCGACGCCCGCCTCCATATGGGCAGGGTCGTCCAGCGCCGCCAGCGCCGCGACCTGCGCCAGATGGCTGGTGTTGAACGGCGTCCGCACCAGGTCGAGGCCGCGGCGCAGCTCCGCGTCGTTGGTCGCGCCGAAGCCGATCCTGAGCGCCGCCAGCCCCCAGGCCTTGGAGAAGGTCCTGAGCACCACAAGCGGCAGCTTATGCGTGCCAAGCACCTCTGCCGCCGAGCGGAAATCGCCATGGGCGGCATATTCCACATAGGCCTCGTCCATCACCAGCAGCGTGCCGGGCCGCTGCGCCGCCAGCACCCGTTCCAGCGCCGCCGGGTCGAGCCACGCGCCCGCCGGGTTCATCGGATTGGCGATCAGCACCATCCGCACCGGCTCCGCCATGGCCGCCACCAGCGCATCGGCATCGACCCGGCCCTCGGGCGTCACGCCGATCCGCACGACCTCCGCCCCCATCATCAGCGCGTAATCCTCGTGCAGCGGGAAAGAGGGATAGAGCGTCACCACCTTGTCGCCGGGCCTGAGCACCGCGCGGGCCAGCACGTTCAGCAGATCCTCGGAGCCGTCGCCCAGCACCACCCAATCGGCGGGCACGCCCAGCAGCCCGCCGATCCGCGCCGCCAGCGCACGCCCCTGCGGATCGGGATAGAGATGCGTCGCCTGCGCCGCCGCCGCCAGCGCTTCGGCCACTTTCGGCGAGGCCCCGTGCAGGTTCTCGTTCGAACCGAGCTTGGCGACCCGCGTGACGCCCGGCCGCGCGGCGATCTCCGCGATCGTCAGGCCGGCATTGTAAGGGGCAAGCGCGGCCAGTTCCGGGCGCAGCAGGGAGTCGTCGGGCATCGGGCACCTCTTAATGTATAGACATGACTGACCAGACCGCACCGCCGAAGGCAAGCCCTGTCCCGCCCCGGCCGAAGAGCCGGGGCCTCCGCCGCGCCGGTCCTGCCCAAGCCGCGGGCAAATCCCTCCCGCCTTAGGTCCAGCCTGCGGTTTCCACCGGACCAGCACGCCCCGCCGATAGGCGCGGCCCCTGCCCGGGCGCTAGGACGGAGCCAGCCGAAACCACGAGACCGGAGCGCCCGATGTCCCTCGCCTTCGACCCTGCCGACCTGGCCCTGCCCACCGCACATTTCATCGGCGGGGAATTCGTCGCCGGCGAAGCCGCGCTCGATCTCGCGGCCCCCTCGGACGGACGCGCCCTGCCGCCGATCCCGAAAGCGGATGCCGGTCTGGTCGACCGCGCGGTCGAGACCGCCCGCGCCGCGCTCAAATCCTCGGGCTGGGCCGGCTGGCAGCTCTCGGCGCTGGCGGCCCAGGGCGTTCCGGCGCTCGAGGCCGACGAGGCGGCGATGACGGTGGCCGGGCTTGCCGCCGCGTGGAAGCGGCTCGGCTGAGCCTGCGGCGCCAAGGCTCTTGGACAATTTGACGGCTCCGGGCGAGACCGGGGCCGGACCATGCAAGCGGAGCGCAGACCATGATGGCATCGATGATCCCCGGCCTCTATCCCTTCGGCACGCGCCCCGACGGCCGGGCGGTGGAACGCGTGGTGCTCTCCGACGGCACGCTGGGCGTGGCGGTCCTGACCCAGGGCGCGATCCTGCAGGAGGTGCGGCTCAGGGGCGTCGACCGCAGCCTGGCAATCGGCACCGACACGGTCGGGCCCTATCTCGCGGAGATGCGCTCCTGCGGGTCGCTGATCGGGCCGGTGATCAACCGCATCTCGGGGGCACGGACCGTGATCGACGGCGAGGCCTTCGCGTTCGAGCGCAACCAAGACGGCCGGCATACACGGCATTCCGGGGCGGCGGGCACGCAGAACAAGCTGTGGGAGATCGCCGAATTCGACGACATCTCGGTGACGCTCGAGCTCGGCCTTGCGGATGGCGAGGGCGGCTTTCCCGGCAACCGTGCCGTTGCGGTGCGCTATGCGCTGGTCGCGCCGGGCGTTCTGGAGATGCGCCTCGCGGTCACCACCGACCGCACGACGATCGTGAATTTCGCCAATCACGGCTACTGGAACCTCGATGGCGGCGAGACCTATGACGGCCACAAGCTGACCGTCGCCGCGGACCGGCGCTGCGTCATGGGCGAGGGCTCGCTGGTCACCGGCGAGATCGCGCCGGTCGAGGGCAGCTTCTTCGATTTCCGGCAGGGCACCGTGCTGCATCCCGGGCAGGATCCGCAGATCGACCTCAATCTCTGCCTGGCCGAGCAGCGCCGCCCGCTGACCGATATCCTGACGCTGGAGGGACGCTCCGGCGTGACCATGACCGTGTCGAGCACCGAGCCGGGCGTGCAGATCTACGATGGCGCGAATTTCAGGGATGGCGGCGCGCCCGGCCATGACGGCCGCCGCAACGGCGCCTATTGCGGCCTGGCGATCGAGCCGCAGGGCTGGCCGGATGCCTGCAACCACCCGAATTTCCCGTCGATCCTCGTCAGGGGCGGCCGCGCCGCGGAGCAGGTGACGCGCTGGCGGTTCACCGCCCCCTGAGGCGGACCGCGCCGCAAGCGGATTGACCGCGGGGTTAACGCGGTCCCGGACGGCTCAGTCCAGCCGCTTGCGGAAGCGCGCCGAGGCGGCGGCCAGCCCGGCGAGCGCGAAGCCGGCGAGCCACAGCATCTGCGGCGCGATCTCCGCGAGCCCGGCATCGCGCAGCACGATCCCGCGGATCAGCCGCAGGAAATGGGTGACCGGCAGCAGGTTGGACAGCCATTGCGCGGGCTCCGGCATGCCCTCGTAGGGGAACATGAAGCCCGAGAGCAGCACCGAGGGCAGCACCACGAAGATGGTCATCTGCATCGCCTGCAGCTGGGTCTTCGCGATGGTCGAGAACACGAGGCCGAGCGACAGGCTCGCCGCGATGAAGAGCAGCATCCCCCAGAACAGCAGCCACAGGCTTCCGGCGATCGAGACGCCGAAGATGATCCGGCCGAGCCCGAGGATCAGGCTGGCCTGGATCAGCCCGATCAGCAGGTAGGGCACGATCTTGCCCAGCATCAGCTCGGCCGGGCGGACGGGGGTGTTGATCAGCATCTCCATGTTGCCCTGCTCGCTTTCGCGGACGATGGCGGCCGAGGTGAAGAGCACCATGGTCATGGTCAGGATGATGCCGACCAGCCCGGGAACGATGTTCACCTCGGTGCGCTGCTCGGGATTGTAGAAGAGCGCCACCTCGAAGGTCGGCACGGCGGCATTCTGCGGGCGGCGGAAGAGCTCGGTCAGCGGCATGGCGCGCAGCGATTTCAGCGCGGCGCCGATGGTCGGGTCGGCGCCGTCGACGATCCATTGCGCCACCGGGCGGGCGGTGGCGGTGTCGCTGCAAGCGCGGCGCCTCGGGACCTCAGGGCCAAATGCGATTCCCCTGCCTCGGCCCCCTCCGGCCGCCTTCTGCGACAGCGTGGCACAAGCCGCGGCAGCAAGATTGACCGCGGCAGGAAGCAAGGGCAATGAGGATCCGTTCAACAGGGTGCCGAGTATGATCCGCAAGCTTTACGACTGGACGCTGAGCCTGGCCGAAACCCGCTATGCGCTCTGGGCGCTCGCAGCGGTCTCCTTCGTCGAAAGTTCCGTTTTTCCGATTCCCCCCGACATCCTGATGATCCCGATGATCATCGCCGCGCCGCACCGCGCCTGGAGGATCGCCGCAGTCTGCACCATTGCCTCGGTGGCGGGGGCGCTGCTCGGCTATTACATCGGATGGGGCCTGTTCGAGACGGTCGGCCGCCCGGTGCTGGAATTCTACGGCAAGCTCGAATATTTCGACGAGTTCAAGGCGCGCTACAATGAATGGGGCGCCTGGGCGGTGCTGATCGCCGGGGTCACCCCCTTCCCGTTCAAGGTGATCACCATCACCTCCGGCGCCACCGGCCTGTCGCTGGCGATCTTCGTGCTGGCCTCGATCGTGGCGCGCGGCCTGCGCTTCTTCATCGTCGCCGGGCTGCTGTGGAAGTTCGGGCCGCCGATCCGGGATTTCATCGAAAAGCGCCTGGGACTGATGTTCACCGTCTTTTGCGTTCTGCTTGTCGGCGGCTTTGCCGTAGTGAAGTACCTGTGACGACCAACAGGACAGCCCGATGACGACCAAGATTTCCCGCCTTGCCGCCCAGACCGCCGGAGCGGGATCGCTCGCGCTCCTGCTCGGGGCCTTCGCCTTCCAGCATATCGGCGGGCTGAGTCCGTGCCCGATGTGCCTGTGGCAGCGCTGGCCGCATGCGCTCGGGGCGGTTCTCGGGCTGACCGTCGCCGCCACCGGCATCACCCGCCTGCCCGCGCTGATCGGCGCTGCCGCAATGACGGTCAGCGCCGGTCTGGGCGTGTTCCATTCCGGGGTGGAGCGCGGCTGGTGGGAAGGTCCGAACACCTGCACCTCGGGGCCGATCGGCGCGCTCAGCCCGGACCAGCTGATGGACCAAATCATGGCCGCGCCGCTGGTGCGCTGCGACGAGATCGCCTGGCAGATGTTCGGCCTGACCATGCCGAACTACAATGCGCTGATCTCGCTGGCGCTGGCGGTGCTCTGGATCGTCGCGTTCAGGACCGCGCGGCAACGCTGAGCCGCGCAGGTCCCCGGCCGTCAGAATCCCATGATCATGCCTTCGAGGGCGGTCTTCTCCATCGCCATCTCGGAGAGCCGCGCCTTGACGACATCGCCGATCGAAATCAAACCGACCATCTCGCCGTCATCGACCACCGGCATGTGGCGGAACCGGCCCTCGGTCATCTTGCCGAAGATCTCGTCGCTGTTCTCGGCGCTGCTGCAGCTCGACGGATTGGCCGTCATGATCTGCCGCGCCCGGTCCTCGAGGCAGCCCGCCCCGCGGCGGCCCAGTTCGCGGACGATGTCGCGCTCGGACAGGATGCCGTCGACGCTGCTGCCATCGGCCGAGACGATGACGGCGCCGATCTTCTTCACAGACAGCAGCGCCGCCACCTCTGCCACGCTCTGGTCCGGCGACACCGTGATGACGCCGCTCACGTCCTTGGACTTGAGGATCTGTCCGACTTGCATTCCGTTCCTCCAGTTTGATGCGCCGCCCCCGCGGCGCATGACACTCCCGCACCAAGCGTCGCCGCGACATAACTTCCTGTCAAGGCGGCAGAAGTCGGAGACCCGGAAAACGCGGGAGCCTGCGGACGGGCGCGCTGCCGCAAAAAAGGGAACGCCGCCCGCAGGAGCTGCGGACGGCGTTCGGTACCGGACCGGACGGCCGGAGGCGCGTCAGGCCTTGCGGCGCCGTGCGGAGGCCGCGCCCAGAAGGCCCAGCCCCGAGATCAGCATCCACGCCGCCGCAGGCAGCGGCACCTCGCTGCGCAGCCATTCCGGCGGAACGTAGCCGCCGCTCTTGACCGCGTAGAGCGAGTAGTGGCTGATGCCCATCGGCCCGCTCTTCGAGAACGGCGTCGCATAGGTGCCGGAGGTTCCGTCCGGCGCGGTGAAGGCATAGCCGACATACTTGTCCGGCGTCGGGTTGGCACTCTCGTTGGCGCTCTTGAGCACGATCATGAAGCCCAGATACGTGTCGAAGATGGTGCTTCCGACGTTCCAGGTGCCGGATTCGTCATCGCCGGAGACGAAGAAGTTCTTGCCCAGGAACTCCCAGGTGGACACGCCGAACATCCCGTCGGCGTTGACATCCAGCACGCTGCCGCCGACCCCGTCCTGGCTGTCGCCGCCCAGCCAGCAGCCGCTGTTCGTGCCGCTCGGCGTCGCGACGACGTTGTCGGAGATGCCGGGAAATCCGCTGGCGGAGCAGGTGGCCGCCAGCGCGCCACCCGAAGCGGCCAGGCTGAGGGCAGCGGCCGCGAAAACACTCGAAATGCAGTTCATTACAACTCTCCCTTTAATTGCACGGCTCAAAATACAATCCCTCAAAAGTTACTTAAAGTGCGAACTAATATCTGTAACAAATTATTAATATATAATTTTACTAAATTGCATCCGTTAACCATGTTTTGTTTCCAAATCATGGAACAATCCGTATCCATGGGCGGGATGCGGCTCCCGGAGCGATGCTCCGGGCGCTGGCGGACAGAATCAGAGAGGGCGGACCCGGCATGGCAAGCCCGGCCCCGCACGGCGGCAACCCGGCCGCGCAGGCACGGGCTTGAGCTGCCGGATGTCACCGGGATCCGACTGCCGTCAATCAGCGGTCATGGAGAACGTCGAACAGGCCCGCCGCGATCGGGGGCCTGCAAATGTCGGCGGACGGTTGCCCGCCGTCAGCCGAGGCCGCCGAGAATCGCCTGAACGTATTTCCGGGTTTCGTTGTAGGGCGGCACGCCGTTATGGCGGCTCACCGCCTCTGGCCCGGCATTGTAGGCCGCCAGCGCAAGCCGCCAGGAGCCGAAGCGGTTGTACTGCTGGCGCAGGTAGCGCGCCCCGCCTTCCAGGTTCTGGCGTGGATCCTTCGGATCGACGCCCAGATACTGGGCCGTGCCCGGCATCAGCTGCGCCAGCCCGATCGCCCCCTTGTGGGACAGCGCATTGGGGTTCCAGCCGCTTTCCTGCTGCACCAGGCGGGTGAACAGGCTCTCGGGGATCCCGTGGCGCCGCGCCGCCTCGGAAGCCATCGGCATGTAGATTTTGCGGTACTTGGAATTGCCGCCGCGGGCGGGCGGCAGGCTCAGCTTGCCGTCCCAGGACGACGGCGGCATCAGCCGCTCGGAATAGGCGTATTGGGTGGCACCGCGCTTGTCGAGAAAGCTCGTCTGCTGCCGGAAAAGCTGCCCGCGGTCAGAGGACACCGATTGTGCCTGCGCCGCCGCCGAAAAAACAATCAAACCTATGGCCGCAGCCGCGATGGCCGCGCTCGTCCGAAATCCAGCCTGCATGCACAAGACCCCTGCCGTTTTTCTTGCCGGGTTTATATCTTCAACTTTCCTCAAGATCCAGAAGAACCGGGGAACCCGGCCCATATGCCCGCCCATCGGCTTGCCGCCTCCGGCCGGCTGAAGTAACAGGATAGCCGCAGCCAAGACAAGGAAGGGAGAACCCATGGCGGGGTCTGTGAACAAGGTCATTCTGATCGGCAACCTCGGGCGCGACCCGGAGGTGCGGACCTTCCAGAATGGCGGCAAGGTCTGAGGCTTCCCAGCAGCCAGAACAGGATGCCGCGGGTCTGTTCGGCGCTGGCCGAGGAGGTGACGACGAAGGATGTCACGGCATTGAACAGCTGGCGGCGTGCGCTGGCCGGACGCGGCGCTGGCCCTGCCCATGCTGCTGGCCGGGCTGGCCCTCTGCCTCTACCGGGCGCGCGCCCTAGACGCCTTCGCCTTCGGCGAGGATGCCGCCGCATCGCTCGGGGTGGAGGTCAGGCGGGTGCGGATCGAGTTGCTGGCGCTCACCGCCCTGCTCACCGCCAGCGTCGTCAGCATCGTCGGCGCGGTGGGATTCGTCGGATTGGTCATCCCGCACGCCGCGCGCTTCTTCGTCGGCCCGGCCCATGGGCGCCTGATCCTGTCCTCTGCGCTGGCCGGCGCGGTCTTCATGGTGGTCGCGGATGTGCTGTCGCGCCTGGTCCTGCCGGGCCAGGTGCTGCCGGTCGGCGTGGTCACCGCGCTGGTCGGCGCCCCGGTCTTCGCCCTGCTGCTCTGGCGGACGCGGGGCCGCCGATGACCTTGCGGAGCGAAGACGTCTCCTGTCAATTGCTTATCGATTTTGACGTCGAACTTGGGAGGTCAGCTTCTTTTTTCCTCAATCTTTCAAGCTCTACTTTTAGTGTCTCAAAGGATGAATCGTATTCGCTAGACCTAGATGAGTGTAAGTTTTCATTTGACTGTATTTCATCTATGCCAGACCGATCTGCATTTTGTGCAGACGCCGTAGTAATCTTTGCGAACAAACCTGAACTCATCGATAAAATAGCTACTGAAGTCAAAACAGAGTTTGTCAAAACGGAACGATTCGTCATTAATGCCATATCAACTTCTTCTTTTTCGCTGATTTCTTCGTACAAATTTCGGGAGTGTTGTGTTGTGTTTATCAATCTCAGATTTTCGTTGATCGTTCAATTGGGGCGACTTCGATAATGGCAAAAGCAATTCATCCAAATTCTCGCAAACTTTCGATGCAACATCTATCTTTTCGTTCAAGGAAAGTTCGCCAATGCTAATCTTTGCGTCAATTTCTTTCAAGGCTCGATACAATTCTTCCACATGAGAGGTAAGTATATAAATGTTTCTCTCGGATTTCCTCTCGTGTTTTTTGATGTTTACCAATCGGATTCCAATGTTGATGCAAAGTAAAATAGACGATGCAATGCCTATAAGTAGAATAGTATCAATTCCGCTAATATTAGACATAACTATACGATTAAAAATTTTGATATTAGTAGATCTTTCACGATATCTTCTCCAATAATTAATTGAATTCTACGAAGCATTTGTAGTTTAATCTTGAATATTGAACCGGGTTCATTGAAATCTTCCAATGCTAGTGATCTTAGATATGTGTTTAAAGCATCATCAATTCTAGGAACCTGACGCTGTACCTCTTGGATGTGCGCAGAAGATATTTCGATGTATCCTTCGAATCTCACTTGTTTTTCAGTGGAATTGGAACCAAACGAAATTTGCAAGGAGTTTAATGGAAAAAATTCAGTAGTTATACCGGTAGCTTCACTTTGATGATTCGTGGCGGTTAATTCACGAGAAGGCTCCGAAAGAATTTCACTTCCACCTATTACGAAAGAAACTCCAAATGATACAGCACCTAAAACACTAGCAATTCCCAATGAAATTACTGTAAAGTTTTTTTGGTATTGGGTGGCTTCGTCAGTCATTGCTACCTCACAGGTTGTCTTTAGATAGAAAATTTCAGCTAACTATTCGTTAAGATAACTGCAGTATTTTAGAAAAGACATAAAAATTTATTGTGGTAAGACAATGAAAGAAGAACGTCTATTTGACGGGTGGGGACGTATAATAAACTTCCGGCTGCTTTCGTCAATTGGAATAATACTTGCAATATCAGCAATTCTATATTCAATGTTGCATTTGCTTTTCTCACCGAGGATGACTCCTTTGTATTCCAGCCTTACAGCCGCTGAAATACGAGATGTTATCGTAGAGCTTGACGACTGGGGAATTAAATATGACTTCAAAGATGGGACTGTTTACGTTCCGTCTAGGGAAATCGAAAATATTTTGATGTCTTTAGATTCGACGCCAGGGCGGTTGCCGCAAGGCTACGAGATACTGGATTCGATAAACGGATTTGGAACCACATCACAAATGTTTGATGCAGCATTTTTGAGAGCTCGAGAAGGTGAGCTTTCTAGAACTATCACGTCTAATCAGAACATTGTATGGGCACGAGTGCATTTATCATTTCAAGACAATCCTTCATGGGGACCTAAAGATCGCGGCGCAGCGTCTGTTCTGGTGTATCCAAATGGCCCGAGTGTCAATAACGATCAAGCGCAGGCAATTAAGAACTTGGTAGCTTCGTCAATGGCCGGTTTAGACAAAAAAAATGTCACAGTAGTCAACGCTAAAACGGGGATCATTGCTGATGATACAACGAATGACCTAATGAATTCAATTTCGGACACAAGTGAATTAAAACTTCGTGCGGAGCGGATTCTCGATGCCTATTTAGGATTTGGAAAAAGTCGCGTAGAAATTTCTATAGAATCCGAAAGGCAGGTTGAGCAATTAGTTGAAAGAAAAGTTGATCCCGCTCAAAAGGTTGAGATTAGCTCTGAAACTCGTGAGGTGGCGAATTCATCAGAAGATACAGATAATGGCGGCGTAACAGTTTCATCAAATCTTCCGAGTGGAAATGGAGTTGGCGAGAACCAAATAATCAGTACGAAAAGTGAAAACGAAAATATTGAACGGAAGAATTATGAGTTTTCTGAAGTAAGACGGGAAGTCGAAAAACAGCCTGGTGGCATAAAGAGAATGTCCGTTGCTGTTCTTGTCGATGGAGTTTGGGAAGAGAACGATATCGGAACTACTACTTGGAGAGCACGAACGGACACTGAAATTTCTGATCTCGAGGCTCTCGTTGCATCCGCTTTAGGAGTGAACGAAGAGAGAGGAGATCAGCTGACTATTAGGTCTATGCAGTTTGCTATTAGTCCATATGCGTCCGAAAGCTCGAATGCAGTCCACGGTGGATTTTTAAGAAATTCAATTTTCACGCATTTTAAAACAGCGGTATTTGCAGTAACAACTACACTTCTTGCCTTCTTTGTTCTCAAGCCAGCAATTTTAGATCGTGGAATTTACTCGTTAGGAGCGAAACCTTCTGAAAGTATTTTTGAAAACAATATGGAGCAGAACGGCAGGGGCGATGGATTAATGGATGTGGCCGATAATCTTGGGTTGCCGAAGATATCAGACGGTATATCTGATGGCGAATCCATGCCCAAATTTGAAACATTTGATTTTGCAAACGAAGAACTGAATATTTCGCCGGTTGGAAAGTTAGTCGAGACTATTGAGTCGAGGAAGGAAGATGCAATGGAAATCTTAAGAGATTGGCTAGATACTGACCGCTTTGTTTCCGGATAGCATTGGCTCGGATGAGATAAAATTGTGAGGAAGATAACGTTTTCGCAGCTGTATGAGAAGTTCTCTGACCCGCCATGCACAAAAAGTAATTATAAGCCGGAGGCTGTGGTCGAAATTCTAGCATTTGAGAAGGGGTACAAATCCGGCTGGCAGGATGCCATAAGATCAAAAGCTGGAGAAGTCGAATTGTCACCGAGCATTCCATCTGTGGATGACGTAATTTTTGAGTTTCGGAGGGCACTCAGAAATCTATCGATTCTTAGCTCAGATTTCACCTTGAAAGTATTATCTTTAATATTCGGTGAAATTGAAAATGAGGCGATTTTGAAGGAGATAAAGGAGCAGATTGAGCATCTGCATGGTGAAATGGTTCTACAGAATTTCGATATTTCGTCTTCGTCAGAATTATTCGATATGATTTCGCAGCCATCACAGGAACGATACGAGGAGTCTATGAGGGATACTGATGTAGCTGCAGTTATTAGATTTTCGGATGAGGAGATACACTTTTCATTAAGTGATCTTATTTTGAAAATGAAGCATCTTTATACAGTAAATCTTTCGGAGGAAAAAACGGATGAAGACTGATGTATCGTCCGCTAAGGCGAAGTTTGGTGTTTTGGGTGTTATTTTAGAGTTGAAAGTCGTCGTTGGAATTGGGCGCCTCACTTTTTCAGAGATGATAGATATTCCAAAGGACACGATTGTTCCCCTCGGCCGAAATTTGCGGGATCCTGTGGATTTGTATGTCGGTGATCGGCTTATTGGATACGGAGAGCTGGAAGAGGTAGAATGCACCGGTGAGGGCATGCTGGGCGTAAGAATAATTGAGATCTTTAAAAATGATTAGAAAAATTTTTCTTTTTTTGTTTACTTCTCGGTATTGCCTTTGGAAATGTTTGCGCAAAGCGCTTTTCCGTTGGAAGCGCAGGTGGTTCATTCCTTTCAGATCGCGGCGGTTTCAATTGGTGCTGCCGCGATTCTTCCGGTATTGGTTCTGTGCTGCACATGTTTTCCGTTTTTCATTATTGTTTTCTCGATTTGTCGCCAGTCCATTGGCCTACAGCAGTCACCTCCTAATGTATTGTTAATTTTCCTTTGTATTTTTCTTACGTATTTTGTTATGTCGCCAGTTCTAGAAGAGGCCTGGAGCAATGGTGTTATACCCTTCATTAATGGGCAATCTTCATTTGGGGACTCGTTGAAATTGATTAGTGAACCATTTATTGATTTTATGAGGAATAATGTTGATGAACAAGATTTAATTCTTCTCAGTGACGCTAAGTCTGGGTTGGAATGGAGATCGTCTGGAAATGAAGTATCAGTCGATATCCTTCTGCCGTCGTTCTTGTTAGGGCAGGTTTCGCATGCGTTTGCCGTCGGATTTTTTGTTGTTCTTCCTTTTTTGGTTATTGATTTGGTGACGGCAGCAGTTTTGATGTCGATGGGCATGATGATGGTGCCGCCCGCTGTGGTTTCGTTGCCTTTTAAGATAGCTTTTTTTTCAGTTGCTAATGGATGGATTTATTTGGCTGCGGCCTCAGTTTCGTTTTATAAATAAATATTTTTATCTGTTCAGGGGCGCTGTTGCACAAATCAGCTAACAGGCTGCTGAAATAGTCGGACCTCGACGCCGTTTGCAGAACATGATTCACCCTCTGCGGATCAACGGCGGAGACAGGCATGCGCGGTGCCGACGAGACGAGCGGGTCGCTGTTCAGCTATGTCGATCTGCAGGCGCGTATCCCCGCCCGGCATCCGCTGCGGAAGATCCGGCAAGTGGTCAAGTTAGCTATGGAGCCGGCGCTGTTGTGCAAATCGGCTGACGACCGCATTTCCCCTTTCCCCGGACACTGAGCTTGCCCCCGGATCGCGGACTGGGCCGATGGCGACCGGCTGATCGCGGCGATGCAGGCCGGCCTTGCCGCCGGCGGCGAGGCCGGCCCCGTGCATTCGGCAGGGATGCTGGTCGCCGACAAGCAGGCCTGGCCCTATACCGAGCTGCGCTGCGACTGGACCGAAGACTGTCCGATCGCCGCCATCGCCGCCGCCTGGGAGGTCTACAAGCCCCAGGCCGAGGCCTATGTCACCCGTGCCCTGAACCCGACGGACGCGCCCTCCTACGGCGTGCCGGGAGACGAATGATGCAGAGCCACGCCCATTACCGGGCCGCCGCCGAGGCGATCGAGTTCCGCACCGGGATCTGGATCGACGGCGCCTTCCGCCCCGCCCTGTCGGGCGAGACCTTCGCCACGGTGAACCCCGCGACCGACAAGGTGCTGGCCGAGGTCGCCCGCGGCGGCGCTGCGGATATCGACCTGGCCGTGAAATCCGCCCGCTCCGCCTTTGCCGATGGCCGCTGGTCCGGCAAGACGCCGGGCGAGCGCAAGGAGGTGATCCTCAGGCTCGCCGCCCTCATCCGCGAGAACCTCGAAGAGCTGGCGCTGACCGACACGCTCGACATGGGCAAGCCGATCTCCGAGACGGTGAATGTCGACGTGCCGGGCTCCGCCCATTTCTTCCAGTGGCATGCCGAGGCCATCGACAAGCTCTATGACGAGGTGGCTCCGACCGGCGGGCGCGACATCGCCCTGATCCGCCGCGTGCCCCTGGGCGTGATCGGCGCGGTGGTGCCGTGGAACTTCCCGCTCGACATGGCGACCTGGAAGCTGGCGCCCGCTCTGGCCGCGGGCAACTCGGTCGTGCTGAAGCCTGCCGAGCAGTCGCCGCTGTCGGCGCTGCGACTTGCGGAACTGTCGAAGGAAGCCGGGCTGCCCGACGGCGTGCTGAACGTGGTGCCGGGATTCGGCGAGGATGCCGGACAGGCGCTGGGACGGCACATGGATGTCGACTGCCTCGTCTTCACCGGCTCCACCCAGGTCGGCAAGCTCTTCCAGCGCTATGCCGGCGAGAGCAACATGAAGCAGGTCTGGCTGGAGACCGGCGGCAAGAGCCCGAACCTGATCTTCGCCGATGCCGATCTGGACAAGGCCGCCGAGAAGGCCGCCTTCGGCATCTTCTTCAACCAGGGCGAGGTCTGCTCGGCCAACTCCCGGCTCCTCGTCCATGAAAGCATCGCGGACGAGATGATCGCGCGGCTGAAGGAAAAGGCCGAGGCGATCCGGCTGGGCGATCCGCTCGATCCAAGGACCCAGATGGGCGCCATGGTCGATGCGCATCACGCCTCCCGCGTGGCGGGCTTCCTCGATAAGGGCTGCGCCTCCGCACGCCTCGTCACCGGCGGCGAGCGCGTCACCATCGGGGACTCGGACGCCTTCATCCGCCCGACCATCTTCGCCGACGTGCCGCGCGACGCGGAGATCGCGAGGGACGAGATCTTCGGCCCGGTCCTGTCGGTCCAGAGCTTCGCCAGCGATGACGAGGCCGTCGAGATCGCCAATGACACGGTCTACGGCCTGGCCGCCTCGGTCTGGACCCGCGATCTCAGCCGTGCGATGGAGGTCTCGAACCGGCTCTGCGCCGGCACGGTCTCGGTCAACACGGTCGATGCGCTCTCGGCGATGACGCCCTTCGGGGGGATGAAGCAGTCGGGCTTCGGCCGCGACCTGTCGATCCACTCCTTCGACAAATATAGCGCGCTCAAGACGGTTTGGATCACGTATTGAGCCGGAGCCATTGACCTTGCCCCGTCCCGCACCGACATTGGTTGGCGTTTCTGAACCGTGGGACGGGGTCGGCATGGCGTTGCGCTTCACCCTGAGACAGCTCGAATATTTCGTGGCCGTCGGCGAATGCGGCTCGATCGCGCTCGCCGCGGAGAAGGTCAACGTGTCCTCCCCCTCGATCTCGGCCGCGATCTCGCAGCTCGAGGCCGAATTCGGCCTGCAGCTCTTCGTGCGCCGCCATGCCCAGGGCCTGTCGCTGACCCAGGGCGGCCAGCGCTTCCTCGACCATGCCCGCGACGTGCTCGACCGGGCGCGGCGGCTCAGCGACCTGTCGAACGACATCACCGGCCAGGTGCGCGGCCCGCTCAATGTCGGCTGCCTCGTCACCTTCGCGCAGATCGTGCTGCCGCAGGTGCGGCGCGGCTTCGTCGACCAATACCCGGATGTCGTCTTCCGCCAGTTCGAGCGCGACCAGGCCGAGCTGTTCGACGGGCTGCGCTCGGCCAAGCTCGACCTCGCCGTCACCTACGACCTCGACATCCCGAACGATCTCGACTTCGTGCCGCTGGTGTCGCTGCCGCCCTATGTGCTGCTGCCCGAGGACCACGCGCTGGCGCATCTCGACGAGATCACGCCCGAGATGCTGGCGGGCTTCCCGATGATCCTGCTCGACCTGCCGCTGAGCGCCGAGTATTTCCTGTCCTTCTTCCGCGCGGCGGGGGTAACCCCGGACATTGCCGAGCGGACCCGCGACATGGCGGTGATGCGCTCGCTGGTCGCCAACGGCTTCGGCTATTCGATCGCCAATATCCGCCCGGTGACCGACATGGCCCCCGATGGCGGACGGCTGCGCTTCGTGCCGCTGACCGGCGCGGTGCGGCCGATGACGCTGGGCCTGCTGGTGCCGCAGGGCGCGCAGGCGGCGCTGACCGTGCGCGCAGCACGTATAGCGCTGGTCAAGGAACGCACGCGCCTGCGCAACCGCAGCCATGTGCAAATCAACCCGGTTCTGAAACGTCAGGTCAAAGTGCGGCTTACGCTGGTCGAGCGTCAGCTTGCCGAGCTCGATGCCGAGATCAGCGGTGGTCCCGGTTTTCCGGCCAGTTTGCCGCCGGGCTAAGCTATAGCCTTGGTTTCACGTCAGGCGGCAATTTTCAGGTTCGGAGTCCGGGTACCATAGGCCTCGTCTGGGGTCAGCAGCCCATGCGATGAGTGCGGGCGTCTTTCGTTGCAATAGGAGATCCATGCGCCGATCCCCTTGCGTGTCTCCGAGCCGGTCTCGAAGGCGTTCAGGTAGACGCACTCGTACTTCAAGGACCGCCACAAACGTTCGATCGTCCGGTTGTCGGTCCAGCGCCCCCGGCCGTCCATCGAGATCCCCACTTTCGCGTCGTGCAGCACGCCGGTGAAGTCGGTGCTGGTGAATTGCGATCCCTGATCCGAATTGAAGATCTCCGGCGTGCCGTATTTCGCCAGTGCCTCCTTGAGCGCCTCGACGCAGAACGCCGCGTCCATGGAATTCGGCAAACGCCAGCTCAGCACCTTCCGGCTGTGCCAATCCATGACGGCCACGAGGTACAGGAATCCCCGGCGCATCGGGAGTGAGGCATCGAACGCCATCGGTCCGAGAGAGATGCCGAACGCTGATGTCGGCACACCAGACCTGGTTCGGCCGGGTGATGGGCAAGTCCTTCAGAAGATACGGGTATATCTTGTTCTCAGGGTGCTTCCTGCTGGTCTCCGGTTCCTGGTCCCCTCTCGGGACATTGCTGCGCAATGCCCTGCCGGGCCGCGGATCGGCACCAGCCGCATCAGCTTCATCAGCCGCCTGACGCGGTGCCGCCCGCATTTGTGCCTCTCTCTCTGCATGTGGCGGGCCATCTGCCGTGATCCGTACCACGGCGTTGCAAGGAACTGGCGGTCGATGGCCGCCATGAAGGCCAAGTTCTCGGTGCTTTCGCCGCGCGGCCCGAGGCCGAAGCCCGACAGCGCCAGCGGGATCGCCCAGGACGGCGCCGCCGCCGCATCGATCATCGCCGCCGAGAAGAAGGAATAGACCGCGAAGACGCCGCCGAAGCCGACCGAGCCGACCATCAGCGTCAGCCACATCGCCCGGCTGCGCAGCACGCCCAGCTCGCGCAGCGGGCTCGCCGAGGGATCCGCGGGTTCCACCGGGGCGACCCGCTTGATCAACAGCGCGGAGGCCGCGGCGATCGCCGTCACGATGACGAAGCACCAGCGCCAGCCGAAGCTCTGGCCGATCGCGCCCGCGGCCGGGACCCCGATCACGTTGGCGATGGTCAGCCCCATCAGCACCTTGGCCACGCCCTGCGCGCGCTTGCCCTTGGGCAGGATGTCGGCGGCAAACAGCATCGCGATCCCCAGATAGGCGCCATGCGGCAGCCCCGACAGGAAGCGCGAGCCGATCAGCAGGTTGGCGGTCGGCGCCAGCGCCGCCACCGCGTTGGCCAGCGCGAAGAAGGCGATCAGCAGCACGAGGAACAGCTTGCGCGGCAGCCGCGCGCCCAGCACGGCAAGCACCGGCGCGCCGATCACCACGCCGAAGGCATAGCCGGAAATGGCATGGCCCGCGACAGGCTCGGAGATGCCGAGATCGCGTGCATAGTAGGGCAGCAGCCCCATGGTCGCGAATTCGGACACGCCGATGGCAAAGGCGCCGAGGGCGAGCGCAAGGATGGTCCGGCGGATCTGGGCGTCCGGATAGGTCATGGGAAAACCCCAACTGAATCACTGGTCATTGCGGGAACGCATCGCAAGAAAGGCCCCGGGCATGCCGGAGGCTCCGCTGCAATGCGGCATCCGCAAGGCACCACGAATGGCCCGTTAGCGCAATCGCCGATTTTGCAAGGGTGCCCTTCCGTGAATGCATGCGCGCAGCCCCAATGATCGCGGACTGAGGTGACTCGGCCAGCGATCTGTCCCGCGGCATTCTCCGTTCGAAGGGCGCGCCGGATGGACCGGTGCAGAGCCCCGGGAATGGGGGGAGACAGGCTGCGCATTGTTGCAGAAGTCGGCGTCGGGACGCGATGCCCCTTGACCCGGCTGCGGTCAGGCCACGCGTTCGATCCCGGCGGTGCCGAGGACGTTGAAGCGGTTCGTCAGGGCAACTCGGATGTGGATTTCAGCGGTCTGGGTCCTTCGAGGCAATCCGTTCGCCGAAGGACTTGAGGTTCCTCATTCCGACCCCGATCCGGTTGCGGACATTGTCGCCCGGCCATCGCTGCCGAGCGAGCCGGAACCGTGGCGCCAGTCGCGCCGCGAAAGTCCGGCCAACGCGCCGAGTTGCCCGCGGGATGCCGCTGCGGGCGAGGGCGGCAGGGCAGTCCTCCTTCCGGAAACGGCCGTTACTGCGGATGGGAATGACCGCCGTGCCGCCACGTACCAGCATCGCCGAATGGCACCTGTGGGTGCCGAAAGCGTCGCCAGCGGTGCTCGACGTTGCCCATCGCGGCGCCATCGGTCCGAGCCCGAGGGGCGACGGCGCATCCGCTGGCAACTCGCCCATGACAGTGCCGATCTCCTCGTCTTGCGGAATCGGGTCGAGGAGTTCCCGCAAAACCGGACGGTCGCCCTAGCGGCTGCAGGTGACTTCCACCGCCCTGAAGTCGTCCGCCGCCGTGTCCATCGCCGCATGGACCTTGCGTTGCTGGCGGCGGCGGGGGCCATGCGTCCTCGCCAGCCATTCATTCATCGGGCTTTCGCCGCGCCGCTCGCGCCACGGTCCCGTCTCGCTTCGGCGCCGGCTGAGCGTGGAAAAGCCGGGAAACGGCCAGTCCAGCCCTGCCCTCTCGGGGATGCCGGACCCCATGCCCGCCGCTTGCCGGATCGGCAGGCCGAAAAGCACCTTCACCATCAGGCGGAACTGGATTGCATTCGCCGGGCAGGGCTCCGCCCGTTCGGCCTCAAATCCTCCCCCGGAGGATTTGCCGTTTGCGCAGATCGAACCTCCCCCCGGGGACCGTCTGCTGATCCTGCTGATTCAGGGAACACCCGCGGACGTCCCGTCTTGCCGGTTTTCGGCGCGAACCAGGCCATGTCCTTGTCCGGCCAGACGAGCAGCGAGCCGCGCCGCTTGAGCACGTTCGCCCTTGCGCTCGGACCAAGGACGCAGCAACGGCTCACTGCAGGATTTCCGGTTGGTCGTGCGGTAGCGCGCTGGCTCGGGCTTCGTCATGCGAGGCCATTAACTTACCGCATTCCCAAGGTGTATCCGCCTGACCGATGAGGTCTGCAACAATGCCGTTCCAAGGGACGGCCGCACCTGCTCGCGGACACTGGGGCATCGACCGCCATCGGTCCGGGGACGATGCCGAATGGCATCGAGGCGGCAGGCGAAAGCACGGCGCGCCAAGCGGCGCAGTCGCGGGTCCGCCCTGACCGGTGGCGGGCCCGCTCATGGTGCAGGATCCATCTTGGCATCGACGGCCCGGAGCTCCGGGCCGTCGAGGCAGCTCCGGCAATGCCGGCGATGTCTGGCCGCCGGTCCGCGCGGACCGGCGAGGCATGCTGCCGGACCTGCTTGCCCGGTTCCCGGCGGACGGGGAGATCGCCGCGACGCCATCTCTGCCCGCGGAGCCGCCGCGGTTCGCCGGGCAAAAGGGTCCCCCCGGAGCTTTTGCATGTCCTCCCCGCTTCCGCCCCCCCGGACATGCATGCCGTGGAAGCCGGACACGGCCGGAGTGCGCGCGCAACGGGTTCCTGCGGACATCGAAGCAACTCGGCCGGGCACCCTGGCAGAACTGGAGCGGGGATCAGCGCCGCAGCAGGGGCGGGACATATGCGCCGGAACAGGAAAGTATCCGGAGGACCTGCGTGAAGCTCCTTGGCCAGCGGCCGATGTTCCGCCACGTCTGCCGCCGGGTTGCCGAGGTCCGGATCCGGGTGGCGATCCTGAATCGCTCCGATGTCTTTTTTTCCCGGTTTTTTTCCCGGCGGTCGTCGCCGTTGCCGCCGCCGATCGTGTCTCGGCCGAGCCCGCCGCGCAGCTTGTCGTTGCCCGCCCCGCCTAAGATCTGGTCGGCCCCGGCAAAGCCCTCGATGGCGTCGTCCCCGGCGCCGCCGGCCAGCACGTCGTTGGCGGCCGTGCCGCCGAGATCGCGGTTTCCGCCCGCATAGTCGATGGTGTCGACATGTTCCGCACGGACGGCGTCAAAGGCCGCATCGGCGAAGACCAGCGTCTCGATGCCGTGGAGCCGGTCGGTCGCGTTGCCATGGACCACCGACATCGTGCCGTCGGCGTGGAAGACGAACTCGGCCTCCGCGATGCCGGCGGCGAAGATCACCGCGTCCCGCCCGGCACCGCCGTCATGGGTGTCGCTGCCCGCCCCGTCGATCAGGATGTCGTCGCCGACGCCGCCGTCGAGGCTGTCATCGCCTTCCCCCGCGGCCAGCAGATCGCCGCCGGCGCCGCCGGCCAGCGCCCGCCGTCCGGCGCCCGCCGTCCCGCCGTCATCTCCTTCATCGCCGGCGAGCCGATGAAGCCCGCCACGAAGGTGGAGGCCGGGCGGTGGTAGATCGCTTCGGGCGTGTCGAACTGCTCGATCCGGCCCTTGTTCAGCACCATGATCCGGTCGGCCATCGTCATCGCCTCGACCTGGTCATGGGTGACGAACACGCTGGTCGCGCCGATCCGGCGGTGCAGCCGGGCCAGCTCCATCCGCATGTCCTGGCGCAGCTTCGCGTCGAGATTGCTGAGCGGCTCGTCATAGAGCAGCACCTCCGGTTCGCGCACCACGGCGCGGGCGATGGCGACGCGCTGGCGCTGTCCGCCGGAAAGCGCGGCCGGGCGGCGGCCGAGGTAATCTCCGAGCTCGACCAGCTTCGCGGCTGCGGCGATGCGGGCCATGCGCTCGGCCCTGGGCACGCGGGCGACCTTCAGCGCATAGCCGATGTTTTCCGCCACGGTCATGTGCGGGTAGAGCGCATAGCTCTGGAACACCATCGCCAGGCGGCGGTCCTTCGGCTCGTCCTCCTGCACCTCGCGCCCGCCGATGGTGATGCGGCCCGCGCTGATCCGTTCCAGCCCGGCGATGCAGTTGAGCAGGGTGGACTTGCCGCAGCCCGAGGGGCCGAGGATCACGGTGAACTCGCCCGCGCGCAGCTCGGCATCGAGGCCGGGGATCACCGGGGCGCCGCCATAGGACTTGGACAGCCCGTGCAGGCCGATCCCGGCGGTGGGTCTGGGGTCGTGCATGGTCATTTCTCCGACAGGGCCAGCCCGCGCACGATCCGGCGCTGGAACAGGGCAATCAGGATCAGGGGGGGCAGGGTCACGAGGATCGCGCCGGTCATCTGCAGCGGGAAATCGGGGATGCGCTCGCCGTCTTCCTGCAGCCGGGCGAGCCCGACCACAGCCATGGTCCGGGCGGGCGAGGAGGCGGCCACCAGCGGCCACATGTACTGCACCCAGGCGCCGATGAACATGTAGATGCCCAAGGCGGTCAGCGGCCCCTTCGACAAGGGCAGCAGGATGTCGCGCAGGAACCTCAGCGGCCCGGCGCCGTCGATGATCGCGGCGCGCGCCAGCTGCGGCGGGAGGGTGCGGAAGAACTGCACCAGGATCAGCGTGGCCGAGCCCTGCGCCATCAAGGGCAGCGAGATGCCCGCATAGCTGTCGAGCAGGTTCCAGTGCAGATCGAGCGGCCCGCCGGTGAGCGCCGCCCACCAGCCGCCCATGTTGGCCACCGCATTGACCGGCAGCGCGACATTGGCGGTGACTTGATAGGCGGTGATGATCATCAGTTCGAGCGGCAGCATGATCGAGGCGACGGCGGCCGCATAGACCAGCCCGCGGCCGCGCCCGGTGAAGAACACCACCGCATAGGCGGTGCAGAGCGCCAGCCCGACGCGCCCCGTGGCCACGATCGCGGCGACGATCACCGAGTTCAGCGTCTGGCGCGGCAGGTCGGTGCGGGTCCAGATCTCGCGCAGGTTGCCGATCAGGTGGGTGCCCGGAACGAGCGAGAAGTTGCGGGCCAGGAAATCCTCGTAGCTCTGGGTCGCGGTGACCACGACGATGGCGAGCGGCGCCAGCACGAAGGCGAGGCCGGCGATCAGGACCGCGCCCGCCGCGCGGTCGATGGAACGGGTGTTCTCGATCATCGGTCGTACTTCACCTTGCGCTCGAGGAAGACGTATTGCAGGCCGGTGACGCAGGCGACGAGCGCCATCAGGATCACCGTCTGGGTGGCCGCGCCCGACAGGTCGTAGGCTTTGAACCCGTCGGCATAGATCTTGTAGACAAGCAGGTTGGTCGCGCCGCCGGGCCCGCCCTGGGTCATCGTGTCGATCAGTCCGAAGCTGCCCGAGAGGCTGTCGGCGACCTCGAGCACGATCACCACGAAGAGCTGCGGCGTCAGCAGCGGCAGCTGGATGTCGCGCAGGCGCCGCCACGGTCCGGCCCCGTCCATCGCGCCCGCCTTGTGAAGCTCCTGCGGGATCGCCTGCAGCCCGGCCAGCAGGATGATGAAGCTGAACGGGATCGCGCTCCAGACATTCGCCGCGAAGAGCATGATCCAAGTGTGGACCGCATTGGTGCGCGGGTTCCAGATGCCCGGCCAGAGGTCGTTCAGCGGCGCGAGGATCCCGAGATAGGGGTTCAGGATGAACACGAAGACCACCCCGATCGAGGCCGAGGCGACGGCCTTCGGCCAGAGGAAGACATTGCGCGCCACCGGCGAGACCTTCAGCGCCCGGTCGGCAGCCAGCGCCAGGATCAGCGCGGCGAGGATCGAGCTGCCCGAAGCCAGCACCATGTAGAGCAGCGTCGCCCCCGCCGAGGACCAGAACTCGGCCGAGCCGAGCACGCGGCGGAAATTCTGCAGCCCCACGAATTGCGAGCCGCCGCCGAAGGGCTGCTCGAGGTGGAAGGCCCAGAAGAAGGCGAGGAGGATCGGCAGGTAGAAGAACAGGAAGAGCACGATCAGCTGCGGCGCGGCAAGCGCCCAGGGCAGCAGCCGCGACCGGAAGATGGCCTGTTTCATCGGCAGGGCCTTTCGTCAGGAAGGGGCGGCCGGTCCCCGGGGGAACCGGCCGGAACGGGATCAGGGCAGCGCGACGCCCTGATAGGTCTGCTCGAAGCGGCGCAGCAGCGCGTTGCCGCACGCGGCGGCGTTGTCGAGCGCCGCCTGCATGCTCTGCCCGCCGGTGAAGGCCTTCTGGGTCTCTTCCATGAAGATGTCGCGGAACTGTACGTAGAAGCCCAGCCGGATGCCGCGGCTGTCGGGATTGCCGGGCTGGTTCAGGCTGTCGACGCCGACGCCCGCGGTGGCGAATTCCAGCGAGGCCGCCTCGGGCGAGGCCTGAAGCGCGGCCAGCGCGCTTTCCGTGACCGGGACATAGCCGGTGGCGCGGGTGAACTCGATCTGCTGTTCGTCCTGCCGCAGGAAATCCAGGAAGGCGCGGGCGGCGTCGTAGTCTGCTTCGGAATGGCCCTTCATCACCCAGATTGAGGCGCCGCCGATCAGGGTGTTGTGCCGCGCGTAGCCGTCATAAATCGGCGCCATGGCGATCTCGACCTTGTCGCCGAGCGCGGCGTGGGCTGCGCCGTAGGAGCCGGTCGAGCCCTCCATCATCGCGCATTCGCCGGTATTGAAGGCGGTGGCGTAGTTGCCCGCGGCCGTGTCGGCGTCGAGCTTCACGAGGCCGTCGTCGCGCCAGTCCGCCAGGTTCTGCAGATGCTGCGCCACCGGCCCTTGGTTGAAGACGTATTCGGCATCGAGCCCGCCATAGCCGTTGTTCCGCGTGGCGACCGGCAGGCCGTGGCGGGCGGCGAATTGCTCCAGCACGCGCCAGGGATGGCCATCGGTGACGAAGGGGCAATCGACCCCTGCCGCTTTCAGCGCGCGGGCGGCCTCGGCGACGCCTTCCCAGCTCTGCGGCAGCGCCTCGATCCCGGCCTTGGCCAGCAGCGCGCGGTTGCCGTAGAAGATCAGCGTCGAGCCGTTATAGGGCTGCGAATAGAGCGCGCCCTGCGAGGTCTCGTAATAGGAGCGCGCGCCGGTGATGTAGCCGTCCCAATCCGCATCGGGCGCGAACTCGGCGACCGGCATCACCGCGCCCGAGAGCATCAGGTCGAGCGTGCCCGCGTCGAAGAACTGGATCAGCGCCGGATGCTGGCCCGAACGGTAGGCGGCGATCGCCTTCTGCATGCCGGTCTCGTAGCCGCCCTGGCCGATGCAGGTCACGCGGTGGTCGTCCTGGGCCTCGTTGAAGGCGGCGCAGGCGGCCTGGATGGCGGCCTCGCCGGTGCCGGTATTGCCGTACCAGAAGTCGATATCGGCGGCATGGGCGGCGGCAGCGCTCAGCGCCAGCGCGGAAAGGGCGGTTGTCTTCAGCATGACGGGTCCTCGGAGAGCAGGGACAGGGAGGCCGGGATCGGCATGGCGCTTTCATTACACATTATGTGTGACAAAGAAGTGACGAAACGGCTCCGGCCCGATATTGCTTGAAGCATGTTCATCTCCCATGGGATGTGAGGACATGACTGCCGCGTTCCGCACCTTTCCGCCCGATCCCTCCGCGCTGCTGGCGCCGCGCCTCCGCCGCGCCGCCGGGAGCCCTGCCAGCCCCAGCGAAAGGCGGCTCCTGTCGCTGCTCTGGCAGGCGCCGGAGCAGACCCGTGCCGCGCTGACCGCGCGGATGGACATGGCGCAGCAATCGGTGCACCGGCTGCTGTCGGGGCTGCAGCAGGATGGGATGATCCTGTTCGGGCCGCTGGTGCCGCCGAAGCACAAGGGCAAGCCCAGCCCGCAGGTGCTGCTGAACCCGCGCTTCGGCTGCGCGCTCGGCGTGTCGCTCGATACCGACCGGGTGGGGCTGGCCTGCATGGATTTCGCCGGCGGCCACCTGACCCGGCATTTCCCGATCGCGGGGGACAGCGTGGCGGCGGTGCTGGACCGGATCGGCACCGAAGCCGAAGGCCTTCTCGAGCAGGCCCGCTTCGCGCCCGGCGACGTGCTGGGCATCGGCTTCGCGATCGCCGGCTACCTGATGAAATCGGGCCGCTACAACCCGCCCGATCCGCTGGTCCACTGGTCGGAGATCGACCTGGCGCGGACGGTTTCCGAGCGCTTCGGCCTGGCCTGCTGGACGGACAACACGGCGAACACGGCGGCGCTCTGCGAGGCGATGTTCGGGGCAGGGCGGCGCCACCGCAACCTCGCCTACCTGTCCTTCAACTACGGCTTCGGCGCCGGCATCGTCAGCGAGGGCGACCTGCTGCGCGGCGGCTTCGGCAATGCCGGCGAGATCGGCATGATCTTCACGCCGGAGGAATCCGCGCGCCGTCCGGCGCTGGGGCTGCTGCTGGCGCATCTGCAGGCGGCCGGGCGCGGCATCGCCAGCATCGAGGATCTGGCCCGCGCCGCGGACTGGCCCGAGACCGCCGCCTGGGGAGGACGCGGTCCGGGGGCGGACCGCGCCGGATCACTCGGCGGCCTCGGCTGCGGCGGGGGCACGGCCGAGCGCGAAGCCCTCGTAGCCCTTCTCGGCGACCTCGCGGCATTTCTGCCGGTAGGCGCCGACCCCGCCGGTATAGCTGAGCACGCGGCGCGGCTTTCCCGCCACGTTCGAGCCGGTGTACCAGGAGTTCGTCTTCGCGATCAATGTGGCGTTGGCGACCTCGTCATGGTGCTGCACCCAGGCGTCTTCGCCTGCGGCGGTGGGTTCGATCACCGTGGCGCCGGTCTCGCGCAAGTGGCGGATGCAGCCGGTGATCCATTCCGTCTGCTGCTGCAGGCAGGTGGTCATGTTGCAGAGCGCCGCCGAGGGCGCCAGCGGCGCGCCGGTCATGAAGAGATTGGGGAAGCCGTGCTTCTGCATCCCGAGCGTGGTGCGGATGTCCTTCGCCCATTCGCCCGCGAGCGTCATGCCGTCCCGCCCGGAGATGTCGATCCGCGCCAGCGCGCCCGTGCCGGCGTCGAAGCCCACCGCCATGATGATCACGTCGAGCGCATGGACCGTGCCGTCGGCGAGTTCGACGCCCTCGGGAACGATCCGGGCGATCGGGTTGTCCCTGACCGGGACCGCCTCGACATTGGGCTGGAGGTAGACCTCGAGATAGTTGGTCTCGAGCGGCACCCGGTGCGTGCCGAAGCCGTAATCGCCGGGCTTCGGCACCAGAATGTCGATGAGCCGGGGATCCTTCAGCCGCGCCTCCATCTTCCCGCGCACGAAGGCAGAGATCTCGGCGCTGACCGCTTCGTCGAAGAACAGCTCGGCGAAGGAGGCGATCCAGAGCTTCAGCGAGCCGTCGGCATGGATTTCCTCCATCACCGCGCGGCGCTCGGCCGGCGTGAGGTCGGCCCATTTATGGACGAAATCGTATTCGAAGCCGGTGAAGGTGCCGGGCAGGGTGCCTTTCAGCTCGTCGAAGCGGGCCTTGTAGCCCTGCGCCTCGCCGGGACCGTATTTCGGGTTCTTCATCGGCAGGACATATTGCGGCGTCCGCACGAAGACCTTGAGCGAGCCGACCGCCGGGGCGATGGTCTGGATCACCTGGATGCCGGTCGCGCCGATGCCGATCACGCCGACGCGCTTGCCCTCGAGGTCGAGCCCCTCCTTCGGGTAGCGCGCGGTGTGCAGGATGGTGCCCGCGAAGCTCCCCTGTCCCTCGAAGCGGTTTTCGAGCGGCGCCGAGAGCATGCCGGTGCAGCCGATCAGGAACTGCGTGTCATAGGTCTCGCCGGTGTCGGTCTCCACCCGCCAGCGGCCGGTTTCCTCGCTGTACTCTGCCCTGGTGACCTTGGTCGCGAAGGAGAAATCGCGGCGCAGGTCCAGCCGGTCGGCGACGTAATGCATCCAGCGCTCGATCTCGGGCTGGGCGGGGAAGCGTTCGCTCCAGGTCCAGTCCTTGTAGAGCGCCTCGTCGAAGAGATACTGGTAGATATAGCTCTCGGAGTCGAATTTCGCGCCCGGATAGCGGTTCCAGTACCAGGTGCCGCCGACATCCGTCCCGGCCTCCACGCCATGCACGTCGAGTCCGTCGCGGCGCAGCTGCCAGAGCTGGTAGAGCCCGGCCACGCCGGCGCCGATCACCAATGCATCGAGTTTCCTCGCCATCCTGTTCCTCCCTGGAATGGTCCCCGGGCGGTTCTGCCCGGCATCGGGAAGAGGCTAGGGGCAGGGCGCCGCCCGGTCTTGAACGATCCGGACGGACGTCGGGACGAAATTGCGCTGCGTTGCCGCATGGCGGCGGGCTACAGGCCCTCGCTGACCGCCATGACATAGCCGATGGCCGCCGCTGCCGCGAGGCCGAGCGCCACCGCCACGGCGATCTTCCAGACCGACCAGGGCCGCGCGCCCTGGACCCGGCCCGACTGGGCGTTGACCAGGAGCCGGTAGGCCTCGCCGCGGTAGCGGTAGACCCCGACCCAGACCGGCAGCAGCACATGCTTGAAGGTCACCGCGCTGACCTCGGTGTCGATCTGGTGGATGCGCTGGCGGTCGCCGCCGATGTCGAAGCGCACGTCGCGGGCGATCGTCCGGTCCATATGGGCGCGGGCCTCGTGGAAGGCCTCGTCGAGCTCGATGCCATAGGCCTCGGCGCGAAGCCCGGCGAGGTATTCGGGCTTGTAGGGTTCGAGCCGCGACAGGTCCCAGGGCGGCAGCCCGGCCATCATCTCGGCGGGCAGGCTGCGGCTGCCCGGCACCAGCACGTCGTCGAAGAACCGCGCCACCCGGCCGCGCGCCGGGCTCCAGCGGACCTTGGCGACCTGCTCGATGCTGCCGTCGCTGCGGCGGCGGCTCTGGAAATGCACGGTGCCGCGCTGGCCGGAATAGCTTGACCGGGTCTGGGCGTCGAAGGTCCAGTAGGGGATGTAGATCCCCTCCATCCGGCGGCCCTTGCGGGCGTATTGCTGCAGGCCCGAGGGCGCGAACCAGAGCCGCCCGAGCCAGCGGGTCATCGCCTCGCGCGCCTCGGCCTCGCCGACCGCGAAGGGTACGAGGCCCTTGGGCCTGATATGGCGGCTGGGGCCGCTGTCGCCGACGACGGGCGTGGCGCAGAACGGGCATTGGCCGGAATGGACGCCGGGGCTGAATTCGACCTCCGCCCCGCAGGAGCGGCAATGGAAGACCCGGGTTTCCTCCAGGTCCGCGGCATCGAGCTGGTTGGCCAGCGCGGCGCGGAAATCGAGTTCGCGGATCGCGCCGGGGCGGCCCCAGGGGCCGTTGCGGTCGTCGATCTCGGCGACATGGCCGCAATGGTCGCAGGCCAGCGCGCCCTGGCGCGGGTCGAAGCGCATCGTGGCGCCGCAGGCCTCGCAGGGAAAGCGGTGCTCGGGCGGGCCGCCGCGCCGACCCGCGCATGAGCCCCGCGGACACGGTGGCGGTCATGGCGGCCATGGACCGGATCCGCGGCGAGATCGGCCTGCGCTACGCCGCCGACGCCGGCTGACGGCCCGCTGCCCCCCCGGTTTCCCGACAATTGGATTAAACTGGGAGGCACTTTCCCGGCGCTGCTTTACCGCCCGATAGGGCTTTCCCGGCTACGCCACGGCCCTGAAGCGGCGCCAGGGGAACGGCATGCGGTGGAAAGTTCTGCAGAACCTGCGGGAGACGGCCAGGACCCACGCCGTCCCGATCCTGGCCTTTGCCACCGCGATCGGCAGCTGGCCGCTGCTGACGCAGTTCGAGCTGTTCGAACACTTCTACGACTTCAGCCGGGCCCACGAGGAGATGGAGCTCGACGAGCTGGCGCTCCTGGTGCTGAACCTCACCGCCGCGCTGACCTTCACCAGCATCTACCAGTGGCGCCGGCTGAACCTGCTCAACGCGGAGCGCGAAAGGCTGAAGCAGCGCGCGGAAACCAATGCCCGCCACGATCCGCTGACCGGCCTGATGAACCGCCGCGCCTTTTCCGGGGCGCTCGAAGAGATCGGGCAGGCCCGGCCGTGCCGCAGCGACCGGATCATCGCGATGATGGATCTCGACCGGTTCAAGCCGGTCAACGATCTCTACGGCCATGCCGCGGGCGATGCCACGCTGCAGGCGGTGGCACGGCGCATCGGCACGGAACTGGACGGCAACGGCCAGCTTGCGCGGCTCGGCGGCGACGAATTCGCGGTGATCTTCTCGGAAGAGGTCGATGCGCGTCTGGCCGAACGCATGGCGCGGCGAATCCTGCACCTGATGGAAAGCCCGGTCGAATTCGGGCAGAGCCGGATCTTCGTCGGCTGCAGCATCGGGCTGGTGTCCTGGCGGACCGACAGCCCCTGGTCCGAAGCACTGCGCCGCGCCGACAAGGCGCTCTACATGTCGAAGAGCGCCGGGCGCGGCCAGGTCACCTGGTACGATGCCGAGCTCGACCGCCGCTCCCATGAACGCGCCGCGATCGAAGCCGACCTGCGCGAGGCCATCGCCAAATCCGAGATCCAGCCCTGGTTCCAGCCGATCATCCAGATCGAGACCGGCACGCTGACCGGGTTCGAGGTGCTGGCCCGCTGGACCCATCCGGTCCGCGGTCCGATCCCGCCGGATGTCTTCATCGGCATCGCCGAAGACAGCGGGCAGATCGGCAATCTCGGCTTCGGCCTGCTGCGCGAGGCCTGCCAGTCGGCCCGGAGCTGGAACCCGAAGCTGTCGATTTCCTTCAACCTCTCGCCCTTCCAGTTCCGCGATGCCACCTTGGTCGAGCAGATCAAGCAGATCCTGGAGGAGTGCGGCTTCGATCCCGCCCGGCTGACCATCGAAGTGACGGAAAGCTCGATCATCCACGATTTCGACATGGCCCGCGCCAAGCTCGACGCGCTCAAGGCGCTCGGCATCAAGGTCGCGCTCGACGATTTCGGCACCGGCTATTCCAGCCTCGCCAGCCTGCGCAAGCTGCCCTTCGACCGGATCAAGATCGACCGCAGCTTCGTCACCAACATCGCCGCCGAGCCGCAGAACCAGAAGATCGTGTCGGGGATCATGGCGCTCGCCAACGGGCTGGAGCTGGACGTGACCGCAGAGGGCATCGAATCCGAAACCGATCTGGGCTTCCTGCAATCGCTCGACTGCTCGCTGGGACAGGGGTTCCTCTTCGAGAAGGCGATCCCGGCCGACCAGATCGCCTGGCTGCTGGAAACCAAGTGGAGCCAGGGCCAGGTCGGACCGCTGCATGACGTGCCCGCTGCGCCGGAGCGGCAGCGCGACGCCGGCTGACGTCCATCGCCCGGCGTGATGGCGGCCATCAGCAAATGGAATTTGACGGGCTTCGGGAACGTCGCCATTGCTGACCCATGACCCGTGCCCCCCTGATTACCCCCGTCTTGGTCGCAGGCTGCATCATCATGCTGGTGAGCTTCGCGATCCGTGCCAGTTTCGGCGTGTTCCAGATCCCCGTCGCCGAGGAGTTCGGCTGGATGCGGGCGGATTTCTCGCTGGCCATCGCCATCCAGAACCTCGCCTGGGGGATCGGCCAGCCGATCTTCGGCGCCGTCGCCGAGAAAATCGGCGACCGCAAGGCGATCGTCATGGGCGCCCTGCTCTATGCCGCGGGGCTGGTGCTGTCCTCGGTCTCGACCCTGCCGCTGCAGCACCAGCTGCTGGAAATCGCCGTCGGCTTCGGAATCGCCGGGACCGGCTTCGGCGTGATCCTCGCCGTGGTCGGCCGCGCCGCCGCGCCCGAGCACCGCTCGATGTCTCTGGCCATCGCCACAGCCGCGGGCAGCGCGGGCCAGGTGATCGGCGCGCCGGTCGCCGAGGGGCTGCTGTCCATCATGGCCTGGCAGCAGGTCTTCCTGGTTTTCGCCGCCGCGATCCTTCTGGCGCTCTTCGCGCTGCCGATGATGCGCGCGCCGGTCGCGCCGCGCGCCGAGCTGGAGGAAACGCTGGGCCAGATCCTGCGCCGGGCGCTGCGCGATCCGTCCTACGGGCTGATCTTCATCGGCTTCTTCTCCTGCGGCTACCAGCTGGCCTTCGTCACCGCGCATTTCCCGGCGCTGGTCACCGAGATGTGCGGCCCGATCCTCGACGGCTCGCTGCTGGCAAACCTGGGCATCGGCACCACCTCGGCGCTCGGCGCGGTGTCGATCGCGGTGATCGGCATGGCCAATATCGCGGGCACGCTGACCGCGGGCTGGCTCGGCAACCGATTCCCGAAGAAATACCTGCTCTCGGGCATCTATGCCGGGCGGACGCTGATCTCGGCCTGGTTCATCCTGATGCCGATCACCCCCGCAACCGTGCTGGTTTTCTCGGTGGTGATGGGCGCGCTCTGGCTGGCCACCGTGCCCTTGACCTCGGGCCTCGTCGCGCATCTCTACGGGCTGCGCTACATGGGCACGCTCTACGGCATCGTGTTCTTCTCGCACCAGCTGGGCAGCTTCCTCGGCGTCTGGCTGGGCGGGCGGATGTACGACCTGACCGGCGACTATACCGCCGTCTGGTGGGTCGGGGTCGTCGTCGGAGCGCTCAGCGTTGTCGTTCACCTGCCGGTGCGCGAGCGCTCCGTGGCCGTGGCCTAGGCCGCCTCCGCCGCACTCAGGAGCCCCTTGGCGACAAGGGTCTCCGCCCAGCCTTCCGGGCCGGTGAAATGATGCACCTGCCAGCCGCGCGCGGCAGCCGCGGCGATGTTGTCGGCGCGGTCATCGGCGAAAAGCAGGCGCTCCGGCGCGAGGCCGCAATCCTGCTCCACCATCTCGTAGATCCGCGGATCGGGCTTGATCACCTGCATGTGCCCCGAGATGTAGCGGCGGTCGAACTCGCCGAGGAACGGGTATTGCGTCTCGGCATAGTCGAAGCTGCCGATGCCGAAATTGGTCAGCGCGAAGACCGGCACGCCCTTCGCCCGCAGCGCCCGCAGCAGCCGGACCGAGCGCGGGATCTCCGGGCTCGCCAGCTCGATCCAGTTGTCGTGCCATTGCCGGATCTCGTCGCGGAACTCGGGATATTGCTCGGCGGCGGCATAGATCGTCGCGGTGAAATCGCCGCCCCGGTCGACCTCGTCATTCATCGCATGCAGATCGACCGCCTCGAACATCGCGCGGCGGCGCGCCTCGCCCACGGTCCGGTCGTAATACCGTTCGGGCTGCCATTCGATCAGCACGTTGCCGATGTCGAAAATCACCGCATCCACTGTCATCGCCGTCTCCTGCATCGCCCTGGCGCCCCCGTGATAGCGCGGGCGCCGCGCCGGAGCACCGGGCATCGGGTCGCGGGTCCCGGCAGGTTGAACCGCATGGTTCACTTCCCGCGGCCATCCCGGCATACTATCTGGAAGACAGGACCGGAGGGGATGCCGGACCCGCCGAGCACAGCAATGCCCAGGAGGACCAGGCGTGAACGATCTCAGTCCCGAGGTGAAACGCGGCCGCAAATACGACCAGGTGGTCGCCGGCGCCCGCGAGATCTTCATGCAGGAAGGTTTCGAAGGCGCCAGCGTCGACGCGATCGCCAAGTCCGCCGGGGTGTCGAAGGCGACGCTCTACAGCTATTTCTCCGACAAGCGGCAGCTGTTCCTCGAGGTTGCCCGCTGCGAATGCCAGCGCCAGAGCGAACAGGCCCGCGCGCTGGCGCAGACCGGCCGCTCGGTGCGCGAGACCCTGACCGACATCGCCCAGCGGCTGACCGGCTTCGTGCTGTCGGAATTCGGCCAGAGCGTGTTCCGGCTCTGCGTCGCCGAGGCGGAGCGTTTCCCCGAGCTCGGCCGCGAGTTCTACCGCTCGGGGCCGGAACAGGCGCGGCGCAGCATCGCCGATTTCTTCCGCAGCGCCGTCGAGGCGGGCGAGCTCGAGATCGAGGATTGCGACTTCGCCGCCGAACAGTTCACCGAGCTGTGCAAGGCGCATCTGTGGTCGCGGCTGATGTTCAACATGATTTCCGAGGTTACCGAGGAGGATGTCGAGCGGATCATCACCTCGGCGGTCGACATGTTCCTCGCCCGCTACGGCACCGACAGGACCCGCTGAGGCGGCGGGCCCGGCCGCCGGTCAGTCGAGCGTGCCGATGAAGGCCCAGATGTCGCGGGCATCCTGCTCCTTGCGCAGCCGGAAGGTCATCTTGCTGCGCGCCTTGTGGCCGATCACCTCTTCCAGATAGCCCGCCGGGTCCTGGACATAGGCGACGAAGGACTCCTCGTCCCAGACATGGCCGTTCCCATGTGCCTCGCCGAAGGCCTCGGAATAGGCGAAATCCTGTTCCGCGCCCATCACCCGGCCGTGGAGCCCGTAGAGATTCGGCCCGGTCTTCGCCGTACGCCCGGCCAGCACCTCGCCCGCATCATTGCGCACCACATGGCAGGCCTGGCATTGCCGGAACGCCTTCTCGCCCGCGGCAGGATCGCCGTCGGCAAGGGCAGGCGCCGCCAAAAGCAGCAGCGCGGCAAGGGGGGGAACGGTACGGTGGAACATGGCAACTCTCTCCTGCATGCGGCATGACGGACCGGCGCGGCTGCGCCGCCGCGCAGACTTAACCATGATCTCCGCCCGGACCAGCCCAATCGCCGCGCGAATGGGCAAACGCCGACGAAAGCAGCGCACCCAGATGAGGCGGCGGCACCTTCGTCGCGCCCCCGTCGCGCAATCCGGCCCCGCCTGTGTCATGTTGTCGGCGTGCAAAGCCGGTCCAACCCCGCGTAGATTGCTCGCAGGCCGCCGGCTGGCGGTCCGCACGACACCCGCCCCGCGCGGAATCCCGGGCCGAAAGCCCTCCGACCAGTACAGAGTCCCGCAACCAAGACCGACGCATGACAGACAAGATCCCGGCATGGGTCAATGGCAAGCTGACGCCTCTCGACAAGCTGGAGGTGCACCGCAACGGGTTGAAACACCCTGCGGTATCCGTCTTCGTGATGGACGGGCAGAACGTGCTGATCCAGCGCCGCGCGATGTCGAAATACCATACGCCGGGGCTCTGGGCGAACACGGTTTGCACCCATCCGAAATGGAACGAGAAATCCTCTGACTGCGCGGTGCGCCGCCTGCGCGAGGAACTGGGCATCACCGGGCTCTACCCGGCGCTGCGCGACACGGTCGAATACCGTGCCGATGTCGGCAACGGCATGATCGAGCACGAGGTCGTGGACATCTTCCTGGCCCATGCCAACCGGCAGATCCCGGTGCGGCCCAATCCCGAGGAAGTGATGCAGGTCGAATGGATCGGCATCTACGACCTCGCCGCCGAAGTGGCGCGGCGCCCGGCACGGTTCACGCCCTGGCTGCGGATCTACATGGACGAGCACAAGGACCGGATCTTCGGGACACTCGTAAAGGTCTGAGATACGGCGGGAAGGCAGCGGCCGCATCCGGCCGCCCCCCTGGTGCGGCTCACTGGCCGCAGCGGCGCTCCGCGTCCTCGTAGGCGGCGGTGAAGCCCATCAGCGAGAACGTGTCCTGCGTCGTGGTGCCCGAGCGCTGCGACAGCCCGGTGATCTTCGCCTCGGCCCCGGCCTTCATCGCGGCCGCGATCTGGCGGTCCTGCTCGGCGGAGGTCGCCCAGGCGACGTCGCCCTCGGCGAAGAGGTCGAATTTCGAGTCGCCGATCTCCAGCACCACCGGTTCGCCATCTGCGAAGTCGTAGCCGCCCATGAACGACACCTCGCCCATGCCGCCGCCGCTGGCATCCTTCGGCCAGAACGAGACGAACAGGAAGATGTCGCCGCGCTGGACCGCGACCGGACGGCCGCCCCGCGTGGCAGTGGACTTGCCCGCTTCGGGCGCCGCGACGACCCAGCATTGCTTGGGATCATCCTCGACATAGATCGTCCAGTCGGTCTTCGCCCCGACCGGATTGTTGGCAACCTGCGCCACGGCGGGGGTCAGCCACATGCCGAGCCCCATCCCCAGTCCGAGAACCAGCCGGTTGATCAATTCCGCCTCCTAAACCTCTTCCGTACCGGAACGGCCCGCTCTTGGCGGCGGCCTGCCCGGCACTTGCCTCAGTCGCCGCGACGATAGCGCAGCTTCGAACCGATTCCAAATGCAGCCCCCGGGATGTGACCCCGGGCAGCAGCCCTCACAGCACGAATTCCGCCTTGGAATAGCCTTGCAGGAACAGCAGCGCCGTCAAATCTCCGTGATTCACCCGGAGCTTGGCCTGTGCAGCCACCGACGGCTTGGCATGGAGTGCCACGCCTGCCCCCGCTTCGTGCAGCATGCCCAGATCATTGGCACCGTCGCCAACCGCGATCACTTCGGCGGCAGAAAAGCCCAGCCGCGCGCTGATCTGGTGCAGCGCCTCGACCTTGGCCTCGCGCCCGAGGATCGGCCGCCCGACATCGCCGGTCAGCTTGCCGCCCTCGGCCAGCAGCGTGTTGGCGCGGTGCTCGTCGAAGCCGAGCTCGGCCGCCACCCGCTCGGTAAAGGCGGTGAAGCCGCCCGAGACCAGCGCGGCATGGCCGCCATTGGCCTTCATCGTCGCGATCAGCACCTTGCCGCCCGGCGCCATGGTGATGCGCGCGTCATATACCTCGGCGATCACGCTTTCCGGCAGCCCGGCCAGAAGCCCGACCCGCTCGGCCAGCGCGCCCTCGAAATCCAGCTCGCCATTCATCGCGCGGGCGGTGATGTCCTTCACCCGCTCGCCCACGCCCGCCATGTCGGCAAGCTCGTCGATGCATTCCTGGCCGATCATCGTGCTGTCCATGTCCGCCAGCAGCATCCGGCGGCGGCGGCCATCGGCCGGCTGGACCGCCAGGTCGATGCCCTGTGCCTGCAGCGCCTCCCAGCGGTCCCACAGGTCCTCCGGCAGGGTCCCGAGCGCGAATTCCGCGGCCTCGCCCGGCGCCAGCCAGCGCAGCGCGCCGCCGCCCCAGGCCTCCGCCAGCGACTCGGCCGTCGCGGCATCGAGACAGGGCGCGGCGGGATTGGTCAGGAGCGTGGCGATGTACATGGGAGGCCTCCGGATCGGTTCGGCGCCCCTATCCCATGGCTGCAAGGGAAAAACCAGTCCCGGCGTGACGCGGCGCGGCGGCGCCGCAAATTCAACAACTTGGGCATGCAGTGGTCCGGAATCCTCACCGGACTCCGGACCGGAAATCCCTACGCGCCCTATCTAAGCAACTTTAGTATTATTGACTGCGCTTACATAGAAACTTTATTTCATTTGAACCGTTAACAAAAAACCAACGACGGTACACGTGACCAAGGAGAGTCCCATGCCCGTGCCCCGCATCACCTATGACGCCCTCGTCCGGATCTTCGGCGAAGAGCTGACCAGCCGCTTCTACACGCCCATCTCGATGGTGCGCCGCTGACGGGGGCGCCGGCCCCGGCGCCCTCCCTCTTTCCGCAGGCCGGACCCTGCCCTGCCAGAGCCGCGCGACCGGCATCGGAATCCCATTGCGCACCCCGCGGAACCCCTTGCCGCGCATGCCGAAACCGGCAATTTGGCGCATTTTGCCAGAGAATTTTTGCGGCAGAGGTTGCGACACTTCCGGGCGGCCGCAGGCCGCTTTTTCCGTTCGTGGACAGATAGCTGCCGCGCCGAGCGGCCACCGCATCGCGGCGCATTTCCCGGCGCGGCAGCCGAAACGGGAAATTTTTGCGACAGGCCGGAAACGACGCATTTTCCCTCTTGCCCGACCCCGGAGCATCCCTTAAAGGCGGCTTCGGGACACGCTGCCCCAACGCAGCGCGGCTATCTGGAAGGATACCAAAAATGGCTATCAATGCCCCGGCAACGCGCCCGGCAAATCCGCGTTTTTCGTCTGGCCCCTGCGCCAAGATCCCCGGCTTCGAGCTGAACATGCTCGCCGATGCTGCCCTGGGCCGCTCGCACCGCGCGAAGGTCGGCAAGGACAAGCTGAAAGCCGCGATCGAAACCACCCGTGAAATTCTTGGCGTGCCTGCCGATTACCGCATCGGCGTCGTGCCCGCCTCCGATACCGGCGCCGTCGAGATGGCGCTCTGGTCGCTGCTCGGCGCCCGCAAGGCCACCATGGTCGCCTGGGAATCCTTCGGCGCCGGCTGGGTCACCGACGTGGTCAAGCAGCTGAAGATCGAGGCCGAAGTGAAGACCGCCGAATACGGCGAGATCGTCGACTTCGCGACCGTCGATTTCGACACCGACGTCGTCTTCACCTGGAACGGCACCACCTCGGGCGTCCGCCTGCCGAACGGCGACGCGATCCCGGCGGACCGCCAGGGCCTGACCATCTGCGACGCGACCTCCGCGGCCTTCGCGCAGGACCTGCCCTTCGACAAGCTCGACGTCGTCACCTTCTCCTGGCAGAAAGTGCTGGGCGGCGAAGCGGCGCACGGCATCCTGATCCTCAGCCCGCGCGCCGTCGAGCGCCTCGAGACCTACACCCCCGCCTGGCCGCTGCCGAAGATCTTCCGCATGACCAAGGGCGGCAAGCTGATCGAGGGCATCTTCGTCGGCGAGACCATCAACACCCCGTCGATGCTCTGCGTCGAGGACTACCTGGTGGCGCTCGACTGGGCGAAATCCGTCGGCGGCCTCGAAGGGCTGCAGGCCCGCGCCAATGCCAATGCCCAGGCGATCTGGGACTTCTGCGAAGCGCGCGACTGGATCGACAACCTGGCCGTCGACCCGGCGACCCGCTCGAACACCAGCGTTTGCCTGAAGTTCACCGATCCGCGCATCACCGACGGCGCCGCCTTCGCGAAAGCCGTGCAGAAGCGCCTGGAAGCCGAGGGCGTCGCCCTCGATGTCGGCGCCTATCGCGACGCGCCGGCCGGCCTGCGCATCTGGTGCGGCGGCACGATCGAGACTTCGGATGTCGAGGCGCTGCTGCCCTGGCTGGAATATGCCTTCGAAGCGGAAATCGCCGCGCTGACCGAAGCCGCGTAACCGGCCTTCCGGGGCGCGCCCCGCCCCGGACATTCCCCCTGAATACCGCTCCCCGCCGCCTCCGGCGGGGTCCCGCTCCGGACAGCCGGACGGCGGCCCGATGCCCCGTGCCCGGCACCTGCCACAAGGACTAAGACCATGCCCAAGGTTCTCGTCTCCGACGCCCTCTCCGAAACCGCCGTCCAGATCTTCCGCGACCGCGGCGTCGAGGTCGACTTCATGCCGAAGCTCGGCAAGGACAAGGCCAAGCTGCTGGAAATCATCGGCGAGTATGACGGCCTGGCGATCCGCTCGGCCACCAAGGTGACCGCCGACGTGCTGGAAGCCGCGACCAACCTGAAGGTCATCGGCCGCGCCGGCATCGGCGTCGACAACGTCGACATCCCGCTGGCCTCCAAGAAGGGCGTGATCGTGATGAACACGCCCTTCGGCAACTCGATCACCACCGCCGAACATGCCATCGCGATGATGTTCGCCGTCGCCCGCCAGATCCCCGCCGCCGATGCCTCCACCCAGGCCGGCAAATGGGAGAAGTCGCGCTTCATGGGCGTCGAGATCACCGGAAAGACGCTGGGCCTGATCGGCTGCGGCAATATCGGCTCGATCGTCGCCTCCCGCGCCCTCGGCCTGAAGATGAAGGTCCTGGCCTATGACCCCTTCCTGTCCGAAGAGCGCGCCGCCGAGCTGGGCGTGACCAAGGTCGAGCTGGACGAGCTGCTGCCGAAGGCCGACTTCATCACGCTGCACGTTCCGAAGACCGAGAAGACCGCCAACATCCTGTCGAAGGACAACCTGGCCAAGACCAAGCCCGGCGTGCGGATCATCAACTGCGCCCGCGGCGGCCTGGTCGACGAGGCCGCGCTGGCCGAACTGCTGAAATCCGGCCATGTCGCCGGTGCTGGCTTCGACGTGTTCTCCGTGGAACCGGCGACCGAGAACCCGCTCTTCGGCCTCGAGAACGTGGTCTGCACCCCGCATCTCGGCGCCGCCACCACCGAAGCGCAGGAAAACGTCGCCCTGCAGGTCGCCGAGCAGATGTCCGACTACCTGATGACCGGCGCCGTGCAGAACTCGCTGAACATGCCCGCGGTGACCGCCGAGGAAGCCAAGGTCATGGGCCCCTGGATCAAGCTCTCCGAGCATCTGGGCAGCTTCGTCGGCCAGCTGACCGACGAGCCGGTGAAGTCGATCAACATCACCTATGACGGCGTCGCCTCCGAGATGAACCTCAAGGCGCTGGACTGCGCCGTGCTGGCGGGCTTCCTGAAGCCGACCACGCCGGACGTGAACCTGGTCTCCGCGCCGGTGATGTTCAAGGAGAAGGGCGTCCATGTCAGCCAGACCAAGCAGGACAAGTCCGGCGTGTTCGACGGCTACATCAAGCTGACCGTCGAGCTGGAAAGCCGCACCCGCACCGTCGCGGGCACCGTGTTCTCCGACGGCAAGCCGCGCTTCATCCAGATCAAGGGCATCAACATCGACGCCGAAGTGGCGCCCTACATGCTCTACACCACGAACAAGGACGTCCCCGGCGTCATCGGTTCGCTGGGCATCACCGTGGGCGAGGCGGGCTACAACATCGCAAACTTCACGCTGGGCCGGACCGCCAACGGCGAGGACGCGATCGCGCTGATCCATCTCGACGAGATGGTGAAGCCGGAGCTGGTCGGCAAGCTCGAGGCGCTCGGCAAGTTCCAGGCGGTCAAGCCGCTGGCCTTCGACGTCGCCTGAGCCTGACCGGTCCCTTGCGGACCTGACCGGCCCCGGCGGCCTGCGGGACTTCCCCTGCAGGCCGCCGGGGCCCTCTTGTTTCGGCGGGGCGGAACGGGGACAGTCGGGACAGAGTTCCGAGGTGCCGCCATGTTCCGTTCTTCTGCCCCCGCCCGCGGCTGGGGCGCCATCCGGCGCCTGCCCCGCGTGGTCACCCACCGCATCTCCGATCCCCGCTGGACGCTGCCCCCGATGCGCGCCGCGGTGCTGTCGGATCTGCATGTCGGCGCGCCCTGGGTTTCCCTCGCGCTCCTCGAGCGCATCGTCGCGCAGATCAATGCGCTGGCGCCCGACATCGCCTTCCTGGCCGGCGACCTGCTTCTGGACCGCAACATGTGGCCGTTTTCGCGCTTCGAGCCGGCCGCCGGGATCGTCGGGCGGCTCGCCGGCCTGCGGGCGCCGCTGGGAGTCTGGTCGATCCTCGGCAACCATGACTGGGGCGATTGCGACCTGTCCCGCGACACGGACCACCTGCGCAATTCGGTGATCGAGGCGCATGGGGCGCAGGGGCTTCCGCTGCTGCGCAACGAGGCACGGCACATCCCCCATGGCGGGGGCGGCTTCTGGCTGGTCGGCACCGACAGCCAGCGCGCCCGCAAGATCCGGCAGGACGGCCGGACACGCTATGTCAGCCATCTCGACGCCGATGCCGCCTTTGCCGCGGTTCCCGAGGGCGCGCCAGCGATCCATCTGGCGCACGAACCCGATTATTTCGCCGAAGCCGATCCCCGCGCCTTCCTCCAGGTCAGCGGCCATACCCATGGCGGCCAGGTCAAGCTCATCGGACGGACCCCGGCCGTGCCCTCGGAGTTCGGCAGCCGCTATGCCGGCGGGCACATATGCGAAAACGGCAATCATTTGATCGTCTGCCGCGGCATCGGCTATTCCGGCCTCCCCTTGAGGATTGGCGTGCCCCCCGAAATCGCTATCGTCGAGCTGGGGTAGAACGAGGAGGGAATCCCATGGAGGACGTCGTAATCCTGGACGGCGCGCGCACGGCGATCGGCGGCTTCGGCGGCAGTCTCGCAGGCACCACGCCGATCGCGCTCGGCGCGATCGCGGCCAAGGCGGCGCTGGAGCGCTCCGGCGTGGACCCGGCGCAGATCGGCCATGTCGCGATGGGCCACGTGATCAACACGGAAGCGCGCGACATGTACCTGTCCCGCGCCGCGGCGATGGAGGCCGGCATCCCGGAGGGCACGCCGGCGATGAACGTCAACCGGCTCTGCGGTTCGGGGCTGCAGGCGACGATCTCGGTGATCCAGTCGATTGCCATGGGCGACGCGGAATTCGGGCTGGCGGGCGGCGCCGAAAGCATGAGCCGCGCGCCCTATTCCAGCCAGGCGGTGCGCTGGGGCCAGAAGATGGGCGACATGGGCATGCAGGACATGATGGTCGGCGCCCTCACCTGCCCCTTCGGCACCGGCCACATGGGCATCACCGCCGAGAATGTCGCCGCCGAGCACCAGATCAGCCGCGAGGACCAGGACGCCTTCGCCGCCGAGAGCCAGGCCCGCGCGGCCGCGGCGATCTCGGGCGGGCGCTTCAAGGACCAGATCGTGCCGGTCATGGTCAAGGTGAAGCGCGAGGAAATCGCCTTCGACACCGACGAGCATCCGAAGGCCACCACGGCCGAGAAGCTCGCCGGGCTGCGCCCCGCCTTCCGCAAGGACGGCTCGGTCACCGCAGGCAATGCCTCGGGCCTCAATGACGGGGCGGGTGCGGTGGTGCTGGCCTCGGCGGAAGCGGCGTCGAAGGCCGGGCTCACGCCCAAGGCCCGCATCCTCGGCTATGCCCATGCCGGCGTGCGCCCCGAGGTGATGGGCATCGGCCCGGTTCCGGCGGTCGAGAAGCTGCTGGCGCGCACCGGCCTTTCCGCGGCGGATTTCGACGTGATCGAGTCGAACGAGGCCTTCGCCGCCCAGGCGCTGGCGGTCAGCCGCGGGCTGGGGCTAGACCCGGACAAGGTGAACCCGAACGGCGGCGCGATCGCGCTCGGCCATCCGATCGGCGCGACCGGCGCGATCATCCTGATCAAGGCGCTCTACGAGCTGGAGCGGATCGGCGGCAAGCGCGCGCTCGCCACAATGTGCATCGGCGGCGGCCAGGGCATCGCGCTGGCCATCGAACGGCTCTGAGACCGGCGGGCGGGGGCAGCCCCCGCCCCCGTTCAGCCTCTGTTCATCCCCCTCGATTAAGCATCCTTGCGGAGAGCCCCCGAGGATGCGGATGACGAAGGAGCAGAGCCCCAGCTTGCAGGAATTGCTGGCTGCCGAACGGCGCGCGCGGCTTGCCGCCGAACAGCTCCTGGAGACCAAGCATGCCGAGCTGACCCGCGCCAACCGGCGCCTCGGACTGCATGCCCGCCAGCTGACCGACGAGATCATCCAGCAGCGCCGCCAGGTGCGCGAGGTGCGCACCGAGGCCGAGGCGCTGAAGGGCCAGGCCAGCCAGGCGCAGAAGGATCTGGAACGCGCCCACCGCCAGGCGACCGTCGCCGAACGGCGGCTCTGGGACGCGCTGGAAACCATCCAGGACGGCTTCGCCGTGTTCAACCGCCGCGACCAGCTCTTGATCGCCAACCGCTCCTACCTGTCGCTGTTCGACGGGCTCGACGGCATCCGCCCCGGCATCACCTATGGCGAGCTGCTGCAGCTTCTGCTCAACGAGGGCGTCGTCGATACCGGCACCGAGGCCGCGGGCGCCTGGCATGACGCGATGCTGGCGCGCTGGACCGGCGAGACCATCGAGCCGGTGGTGCTGAGGCTCTGGAACGACACCTATGTCAAGCTGATGGACCGGCGCGGACAGGACGGCGACCTCGTCAGCCTGGTGCTCGATATCACTGACACGATCCGCTACGAGCGCGACATCGAGGATGCCCGCCAGCGCGCCGAGGCCGCCGCGCGCGCCAAGGCCGCCTTTCTCGCCAACATGAGCCACGAGATCCGCACGCCGATGAACGGCGTCGTCGGCATGTCGGAGCTGCTGATCGAAAGCGATCTCGACGAAGAGCAGCGGCTCTATGCCGAAACGATCAAGAACTCGGCCGAGGCGCTGCTGGTCATCATCAACGACGTGCTCGACTATTCCAAGATCGAGGCCGAGAAGCTGGTGCTCCACCCCGAGCCCTTCGATCTGGAGCGCGCCATCCACGAGATCCTCGTGCTGCTGCAATCCAGCGCCGCCGACAAGGGCATCGACCTGCTGGTCGATTACGACATGTTCCTGCCGACCCGCTTCGTCGCCGATCCCGGCCGCATCCGCCAGATCCTGACAAACCTGATCGGCAACGCGGTGAAATTCACCCCGGCTGGCCATGTGCTGGTGCGGGTCACCGGCTATGCCGAGGAGGGCAGCCCCCGCTTCAACCTGCATGTCACGGTCGAGGATACCGGCATCGGCATCGCCGCCGACAAGCTGGAGCTGATCTTCGGCGAATTCAGCCAGGTCGAGGACGAACGCAACCGCCAGTTCGAGGGCACCGGGCTGGGCCTTGCCATCACCCAGCAGCTGGTCGGAATGATGGGCGGCGAGATCTGGGTCGACTCGGTACCCGGCGAAGGCTCCTGCTTCGGCTTCCAGCTGTCGATCGACGCGGTCGAGCCGCCTCTGCCGCAGGATTTCTCCCTGCCCGAGCGGCTGCGCTCGGCCATGGTGGTCGACGACCTCCCGATCAACCGGATGATCCTGGAGAAGCAGCTCAGCGCGATGGGGCTGCGGGTGGCGACCTACCGCTCCGCCGGGGCCGCGCTGAACGACGATCCAGGCCGGTTCGATCTGGTGCTCTTCGACAACGACATGCCGGAAATGGACGGGCTGGCCTTTGCCGAGCGGATGCGCGCCAAGGGAAGCGGCAGCGCGCTGATCCTGATGACGGCCAACCCCTCGCATCTCGCTGCGCAGGAGCAGGAGAGCCGCGCGATCTTCGCCGTCGTGCAGAAGCCGTTGCTGCGGCGCGACCTGCACATGAAGCTGCGCGAACTCGCCGCCGCGATGCAGGCGGCGGCCGCCGTGGCCGTGCTGCCGCCGCGCCAGCGGATGCGCATTCTGGCGGCGGAGGACAACAAGACCAACCAGCTGGTCTTCTCGAAGATGCTCAAGCAGCTGGATCTGGACATCACCTTCGCCAATGACGGGATCGAGGCGGTGGAGAAATTCCAGAGCACGCGCCCGCATCTCGTCTTCATGGACATCTCGATGCCGCGGATGGACGGCAAAGAAGCCACCCGGAAAATCCGCGGGATCGAACAGGCGGAAGGCCTGGAGCGGACGCCGATCTGCGCGCTGACCGCCCATGCGATGGACGGCGACGACCAGGGCATCCTGGAGGCGGGGCTGGATTTCTACCTGACCAAGCCGCTCCGGCGCCCCGAAATCCTCGAACGCATCCGCGCCCATCTGCCCGAAGGGATCGAGATCGAGCCCACCGAACCGCCGCTTCCAGCTGCCGTCCCTGCGCCCCGCCCCGCCGCAGCCGCCGCGCAACCGCCGCCGGGAGACAGGGCGCCGCATCCGTGACCGGCGCAGTCGGCATCTGATCCGCACCGTCCCGTCCGGCAGAAGCACAGGGCCTTGCCGTTTGCCTCAGGTTCCTGTGCTGGATGAAACCGCTGCGCTACGGCAATGCTCCCTTCCGGGGAAGGCAGGGCGCCGGCCATGCGCCGGGAAGCTCCGCCCCCCTTGCATCCTCGCCGTGCAAGGGAGGAAATTCGGCCGCCGCCGACGGTACGATCCGAGATTTGACGAATGCACCTGCAGGCCACGGCGGCTCCGAAAACCGGGATCGGGCATGGGACCGCAGCTGCATCGAGCGCAGTGGAGACGCACGGAGCGGTCCGGGCTCTTGGCCGGAAACGATCCGGGAGCTTTGCCGTGCAGCGGCCCCGGCGCAATGACTGCCGAGACCGCGTGCTTGCTCCCAGCGCGGGCATTGAGCCGACGATCTCCGAGACGCATACCCCCAAAGCACGCATATCCAGCCGTCAGAAGGCGTGCGGCGCACAGATGAACCGATCCGGACGATGTGCGCTCTGGCATGCCTTTCAAACGGCGACGAAACTTGGGGCTGGCCCAGTCCGGTGCAGGCCGCGCCTGGGCCAGCCCGATGTTTCCGGCGCAAGTTCGGGAGGATGCGCGACATGTCCTGGCCCGCCATGGTCTCGCGGGTTCGAACCTGCCCCGCTGCCGGGGATGCCCGCCTCGGCATCGCCGCGGGCCCGGCTGCGGCTTTGCCAAGCGGCCCATGCCGCGCGGACCGTCGACGCGGCGGCAATTCTCCGAACCGGGCCTGTGGCAGGGAACCGAAGCGGAGCGCGGCGCCTTCCTCGGGGCGCTCGGCGAGCTGGGGATCTCGGCGCGCTCCGGCGGCCGGTTCCTGACCCTGTCCTTCGGCGCGACCAAGGCCGGACGCATGGCGGAGATCGCGGCGCGCTACGGCGCAAAGACGGTGGTGGCGCTCGGCGATGCGCCGAATGACCGGGAAATGATCGAGGCCGCCACCCATGGCGTGATCATCCGCAACGACCACGGCCCCGGCCTGCCCGAGCTGGCAGGCGAGGCAGAGGGGCGCATCCGGCGCACGGAGGCCGAAGGCCCCGCAGGCTGGAACGCCGCAATCCTGGATCTGACCGCGGGCCTTGCGCCGCAGGAGAGCTGACATGGCTGACTTCCACCAGAACGGCAACATCGCGCAGTTCCACAACCTCCGCTCCCGCCCGCTGGAGGAGATGGTCTACGAGATCGAGACCTATGCCCAGACCCGCAAGATCAGCCTGATCCTGCCGTCGCTCTATTCCGAACTCGAAGGCCCGGCGCTGGCCAACATTCTCGCCGAGCTGGGAAAGGTGCGCTATCTGCACCGGATCATCATCGGGCTCGACCGTGCCGACGAGCGCCAGTACCGGATGGCGAAGGACTTCTTCGCCCGCCTGCCGCAGAACCACGTCGTGATCTGGAACAGCTCGCCGCGGATGCTGCAGATCGAGGAGCGGCTCGCCGCGCTCGGCCTCGCGCCGCCGGAGCCGGGCAAGGGCAAGAATGTCTGGACTTCGATGGGCTACCTGATCGCCTGCGCGGATTCCTCGGTGATGGCGACGCATGACTGCGATATCGTCACCTATGACCAGGAGATGCTGGCGCGGCTGGTCTATCCGGTGGCCAATCCGAATTTCCCCTACCAGCTGTCGAAGGGGTTCTATCCGCGGATCGGCGACGGCAAGCTGAACGGGCGGGTGACCCGGCTCCTGGTCTCGCCCCTGCTGATCGCGCTGAAGAAGGTGATCGGCGACCGCGACTACATCGATTACCTGCGCAGCTTCCGCTATCCGCTGTCGGGGGAATTTGCGCTGCGCACGGGCATCCTGCCCGACCTGCGCATTCCCTCGGACTGGGGGCTGGAAATCGGCGTGCTTTCCGAGGCCTGGCGCAACCTGGGGCCCGGCGCGGTCTGCCAGGTGGAGATCTCCGACGCCTATGACCACAAGCACCAGGACGTCAGCGCCGATGTCGCGACCGACGGGCTGAACCGGATGTCGACCGATATCTGCAAGGCGATCTTCCGCAAGCTCGCGGTCGACGGCACGGTCTTCACCACCGACACGTTCCGGACGCTGAAGGCGGTCTATTACCGGCGCGCGCTCGACATGGTGGAAGTCTATGCCCATGACGCCAAGATGAACGGGCTGAGCCTCGACCGGCACCGCGAGGAGCTGACGGTGGAGCTTTTCGCCGACAACATCACCCGGGCCGGGCAGATTTTCCTCGAAAGCCCGCATGGCAGCCCGTCGATGCCGAACTGGAGCCGCGTCCATGCGGCAGACCCTGCGTTGATGCAGGATCTGAAAGCGGCGGTGGCGGCGGATCAGGCGGAGTACGCGGCCGAACCCTTCGGGGCCTGAGCCGGGCAGGAGAGGGGAGCCCCCCTCTCCCGCACCCTCTCCCCCGGGGCGCGATCAGTCGGCGAGAAGGCCGTTGATCGTGCTGCGCAGGGTGGGGATGCCCTCGCCCTTCTCGGAGGAGGTCAGGATCAGTTCCGGATAGGCGGCCGGGTGCTTCGACAGCGCCTTGGCGACCTGATCGAGCAGCTTCGGGTATTCGCTGGCCTTGATCTTGTCGGCCTTGGTCAGCACCACCTGGAAGGTGACCGCCGAGCGGTCGAGCAGCGACAGGATTTCGTCATCGACCTTCTTGACGCCGTGGCGGCTGTCGATCAGCACGAAGGCGCGGCGCAGGGTCGGGCGGCCCGACAGGTAGTTCTTCATCAGCTCCTGCCATTTCGCCACCGTCGCCACCGGCGCATTGGCGAAACCGTAGCCGGGAAGGTCGACCAGGTAGAGCGCGTCGCGCTCGAAATAGTTGATCTCCTGGGTGCGGCCGGGCGTGTTCGAGGCGCGGGCCAGCCCCTTGCGGCCCGTGAGCGCGTTGATCAGCGAGGATTTTCCGACATTGGACCGGCCGGCGAAGCAGATTTCGACGCGGTCCGCGGGGGGCAGGCCGGACATCGCGACCACGCCCTTCACGAAATTGGTGTCGCCGGCGAAGAGCTTGCGCCCCGCCTCGCGGGAGATGTCGTCCGGTTCCTCGGCGAGCGGGAAGGGGAGCTGCGTCATGTGGCGGCCTCCAGTGCCTCGATGTCTGCGCCGCGAATGGCGTTCAGGTTGCGGGTGATCTTGTCCGCCGGCCAGTCCCACCAGGCGACGGCCAGCAGCCTGTCGACGGTGGCGTCGCCGAAGCGGCGGCGGATCTCGCGGGCCGGATTGCCCGCCGCGACCGCATACGGGCGCAGGTCGCCGGTGACAACCGCCTCTGCGCCGATCACCGCGCCCGCGCCGATGGTCACGCCCGGCATCAGCACCGCGCCGCGGCCGATCCAGACATCCGGGCCGATCACCGTGTCGCCGCGCCGTTCCGCCGTCCAGGTCTCCGGATCGAACCCTTCCTCCCAGCCATGGCCGAAGATGCTGAAGGGAAAGGTCGAGAAACCCGACATGGCGTGGCTGCCGCCGTTCATCACGATCTGCACCCCGGCCGCGATCGCGCAGAACGGGCCGATTTCCAGCCGGTCGCCGATGAAATCATAGTGGTAGAGTACCTGGCGGCCGAAGAAGTCGCCATGGCCCCCGGCGTCGTCCCAGTAGCTGAACCGGCCCGCCGAGACATTGGGCCGGTCCTTTGCCAGCGGCGCCAGGAAGATGACCGCCGGCGCATGGGGCATCGGGTGCAGGACGTCCGGATCGGGACCGGTCATAGCACCGCCATGGCGTCGCCGGCCGAAATCTCGCCGCGGGAGACGACCTTGGCATAGACGCCGAAATCGCGGTGGCCCCAGCCCTCCTTCAGCGCCGGGAGCACGTCCAGGTCGCGCCGGCCGGTCTCGGGATTGGCATGGGTGGCGAGGCAGCGGGTGTTGCGTTCGACGATTTCCAGCACGGCCGAGCCGATCGCGATGCGGCGGCCGACCCAGTCCCATTCCGCCCATGGATCCGCCCCGTCGATCCACAGGTTGCCGCGGAACCGGCGCATGTCGAGCGCGGGCACGCCGAGCTTCTGCGCCAGTTCGCGCAGCGAAGCGAGGTTCAGGATCGAAACCGACGGGTAATCCATGTCGGACATGCCCTCCGGTGGCGCCTTCACCAGCTTGGCGGGGCGCGGCATGCCCTCGGGCCAGAGATCGCCGAGCCAGTCGATCAGCCGACCGCCTTCGGTGGCGGGGTCGAAGCTGAGCGGCGCGCGGCCGGGGTGGCGCAGGTCGATGCCCTGTGTGGTCGTGGTCGCCTCGATCGCCATTAGCGCCGGCCCGTTGGCCCCGCGCAGGAAGTTCGAGCATTTCTGCCAGCCGCCGGTTTCCTCGCAGCCTTCGCGCAGAAGCGCCCATGCCCGGTCCCCAGAAACAGGAAGACCCGGCTCAAGATGAGCCGAGTCCAGTCCTTCGGTACCGATTCCCTTGATCGGGTGCCGCCATATATGGGCGAGCGTCAGGGTCATTCGGCCCCTTTCTTCTTGCGCTTCAGGAATTTGAAGCTGTCCTTGATATTGCCGAAGATGTCCGGCTTGTATCCGTGCCGCCGCATGATCGCATATTGCTGGATGAAGGTCAGCGTGTTGTTGGTGATCCAGTAGAGCACCAGGCCGCTGGCGAAGTTGCCCAGCATGAACAGAAGACCCAAGGCATCCAGGCGAAGATCATCTGCTGCGTCGGGTCGGAGGGCGCCGGGTTCAGCTTCTGCTGCAGCCACATCGAGATGCCCAGCAGGATCGGCAGGATGCCGAGCGACAGGATCGCGAAGAAGCTGGCCGGGTCCGGCACGCCCCAGGGCAGGATGCCGAACAGGTTCAGGATCGACGAGGGATCGGGCGCCGAGAGGTCGCGGATCCAGCCGAGCCAGGCGGCGTGGCGCAGTTCCAGCGTGACGAAGATCACCTTGTAGAGCGAGAAGAAGATCGGGATCTGCAGAAGGATCGGCAGGCAGCCCGCGGCCGGGTTCACCTTTTCCTTCTTGTAGAGTTCCATCATCGCCTGCTGCATCTTCATGCGGTCGTCGCCGGCGGTTTCCTTGATCTTCTCCATCTCCGGCTGGAGTTCCTTCATCTTCGCCATGGAAGCGTAGGACTTGTAGGCCAGCGGGAAGAGGATGACCTTGAGGATCAGGGTCAGGACGATGATCGACCAGCCCATGTTGCCGAAGATCGCATGCAGGTTGTGCAGCAGCCAGAAGATCGGCTTGGTCAGGAAGAAGAACCAGCCCCAGTCGATCGAGTCGACGAAGCGGTCGACGCCGGCTTCCTGGTAGCCCTTGATGGATTCCCATTCCTTGGCGCCGGCGAAGAGCTGCGAGGTGACTTCCTGCGTCTGGCCCGGTTCGACCGTGACGGTCGGCATCCGTGCCTCGGTCTGGTAGATGTCGGAGCCCGGCACGTATTTCGCGACGGAGGTGAAGCCGCTGCCCTGTGCCGGGATCAGCGTTGTCATCCAGTACTTGTCGGTGAAGCCGATCCAGCCCTTGTCGGCGACCTGCAGGACTTCGGCCGGAGCGCCTTCGTTCGCCACCACATCGAGGTCGGGCATCTTGTTGTACTTCACCTCTTCCAGCGCGCCGTCGCTCATGCGCACGACGCCCTCGTGGAGGATGAAGAACCTCTGGCTGTCCGGCTCGCCGTGGCGCGCGACCAGGCCGTAGGGGGCGAGGCGCAGCGCGGCATCGGTGGTGTTCTCGACGCTCTGGGTGACCGAGAACATGAACTTGTCGTCGACCGAGATGGTGCGGCGGAAGATCAGGCCGTTGCCATTGTCCCAGACCAGCGTGACCGGCTGGCCGGGCGCCAGCTTGCTGCCGCTTTCCACGGTCCAGGGCGTGGTCGCGCCGGGAACCTGGTCGAAGTCCAGCGTGCCGGCCGGGGTCCACCCGTAGAAGGCGTAATAGGCCTGCGTGCGGCCGACCGGCGAAAGCAGCTCGACCAGCGGGCTCTCGGGGTCCAGCTCTTCATGGTAGTTGCGCAGCGACAGCTCGTCGATGCGGCCGCCGGCCAGCGAGATCGAGCCGGTCAGGCTGGGCGTGTCGATTTCGACCCGCGCGGCCTCCGAGACGGCGGCCGCGGCGGCATCGACATTCTGGGCGGCACTGCCTTCCTGCAGACCGGGCGGCGCGGGAGCGACCCCGTCGTCGGCGGCATCGGCGGTCTGTTCCGCGACCGGCGTCTCGGTCTGCGGCGTCTCCTGTGGCGGGAACAGGAAGAACCAGCCCATGAGAACGACAAAGGACAGCACCGTTGCTAGAATCAGGTTCTTGTTTTGATCATCCATCCCACACGCAGCCTTTGGGGTTACCAGGTTGGGCCGGTTCAACAGGCGGGAGGGCCAAAGGTCAAGCGGATATAGCCGGATTTGACCGGATGACGCCCCTGTGGGGGGGCTTGCGCGGCAGTGTTTCCGGCGGAGGAAGCAGGCATGTGCAGCCCGGCCATCGGCGGGACGGCGGCGCGAGTCCCTTTGTCGGGAGCGGGGTCGGGCCGCCCCGGGCGGTCCCGTTGGCGGTGTGGTGGCGGGCAGCGCCGCCTCCGCTGTGGCGAGTCTTGAGCCACCGGATTGAAGGCGTGCAGCCGGACCCGTGGCGGGGTCTGCACCGACGTCCGGTGGACCCGGAAAACGTCCGTTCTGACGCTGCCGCAGGGCGCGTGCCGCGCCGCCATCCGTCCGGGCCTGTGGCCATTGCAGAAGCCTTGCGCGCTCCTGCCGCAGATGAGCCGAGGATGTGCGGCAGACTTCCCGCACAGGCTTGGTCCGGTGTGCGAACGGCCAGAAGCCGACCGTCCGGCGAGGGAGCGGCGGGCGGAGCCGCGAGATGAGAGTCAGCCGGTCCAGCGGCCTATGTCAGGCGGGGCGACGAGCTTGGCATTGTGCTCTGCGAGCCAGCCGATGGTATCCTCGAACGGCATCGGGCGGCCAATGCCGTAGCCCTGGACATGGCCGCAGCCGAGTTGCGACAGCATCGTGTGTTCGCCGACGGTTTCGACACCTTCGGCGAGGGTGTCGAGATCGAGCCGTTCCGCCATCGTGAGGATCGCGGCCACCATGCGCTGCTGTTCGCGGTCCTCGTCGACCCGCTGCACGAAGGAGCGGTCAATCTTCAGCCGGCTCACGGTGAAGCGGCGGATATTGGTGATCGAGGAATGGCCGGTGCCGAAATCGTCGAGGTCGATCCGGCAGCCGAGCCGCGACAACCCGGTGATGTTGCGGCTTATGCTGTCATCCGCGCTTTCCGAGATCACGTTTTCCAGGACCTCGACCGTCAGCCGCTCCGGGGCGAGGCTGAACCGGTCGAGTTCCCAGGCGATCCGGTCGACCAGCGTCGGATTGCGCAGTTCCGCCAGCGAGAAATTGACGCCGATGGACGGGACCTCGACTTGCGCGCGGTCCCAGGATTTCAGGGCCGACAGGCTGTTGTAGAGGATCACCTCGCCCAAGCGCTCCAGCAGGGCGGCGGCCTCGAGCGCAGGCAGGAACTCCGCCGGAGGGACCAGGCCGCGTTCGGGATGCGACCAGCGCGCCAGCGCCTCGAAGCCGGTGATCCGGCCGGTATCCGTGCTGATCTGTGGCTGGAACCACGGGCGGATCTGGCCTGCTTCGAGTGCATCGCGCACTTCGTCGATCAGCTTGGACTGGGTGACGCGGCGGCGGTGCAGTTCCTCGGTATAGGCGCGGATCGTGCCGGGGCCGCGGGAATGCGCTTCGCGCAAGGCGGCTTCGGCGGCCTCGACCAGGATGTGGCCGGTTGCGTCGGGCAGGCGGTCCGGCTGGCTGAACCCTGCCGAGACGGAGACATGCAGCTGGGCGCCTTCGAACAGGACGGGATCAGCCGCGGATTTCTGCAGCCGGGCGCAGATCTGCATGAGGGATTCCAGATCGGCGCGGGCGGTCGGCGTCAGGACGATGCCGAAGATGCCGTCGCCGAAGCTGGCAACGGTGTCGTTCCGGCGCATGCCGACCTGCAGCCGCCTGGCGATCTGGGCCAGGATCTCTTCCGCGGCCCGCATGCCCATGCGGTCGCGCATCCGGCTGAAATCATCGATGGATACCAGGATGCAGGCGGTGGTGCGGCCGGTTTCCGCGCTGTCGCGCAGGATCCTTTCGGCGGCTTCCTCGAGCCTCGTGCGTTCGATGTCGAACGGCGTCTGCCAGGGACCGGTTGCGGCCGATGCCCCGTTCCGGGACATCGACAGGAGCGCTGCGGCGGCCGGCAGGCCGAGCGCCGCGAGATAGAGCCCCGCTTCGCCCGACAGCCAGTAGGCACCGAGCGTCAGCGCCGGAACTGCGAGCAGCAGATTCGGCAAGGTCAGCGCCTCGGCGCGCCAGTCACGCCGCAGGCCGGGCAGGGGCCACTTCATCTGTCTTCATCCATCCCATCGGTGCCGCAGGGGCAGCCTAGGGACAGGACGTCATTCAAGCGTTAATCTGGGAACGCCCGGCTCTGCGGAATCTTCGCTCAATTCGACCGAACGGCGCTCGAGCCCTGCGAAATCGAAGATTTTCGGGTCAAGCAGGTGCGACGGCCGGGTGTTCATGAGGGCGCGGAACATCTTCTGGCGGCGGCCCGGCGCGTTCTTTTCCCAGCCGTCGAGAATCGCCTTCACCTGCTGGCGCTGCAGCCCGTCCTGGCTGCCGCAGAGATCGCAGGGGATGATCGGATAGTCCATTGCCTTGGCGAAGCGTTCGCAATCGGCCTCGGCGACATGGGCGAGCGGGCGGTAGACGAACAGGTCGCCTTCCTCGTTCACCAGCTTCGGCGGCATCGTCGCCAGCCGCGAGCCGTGGAACAGGTTCATGAAGAAGGTTTCCAGGATGTCGTCGCGGTGATGGCCCAGAACGACCGCGGAACAGCCTTCCTCGCGCGCAATGCGGTAGAGATTGCCGCGCCGCAGCCGCGAACAGAGCGCGCAGAAGGTCCGGCCCGCGGGGACCTTGTCCATCACGATGGAATAGGTGTCCTGGTATTCGATCCGGTGCGGAACGCCCATCTTTTCAAGGAATTCCGGCAGCACGGTCGCGGGGAATCCGGGCTGGCCCTGGTCGAGGTTGCAGGCCAGCAGCTCCACCGGCAGCAGTCCGCGCCATTGCAGCTCATGCAGCACCGCGAGCAGCGTGTAGCTGTCCTTGCCGCCCGACAGGCAGACCAGCCAGCGCGCGCCGCGCTCCACCATGCCGTATTGCTCGATCGCCTCGCGGGTGTCGCGCACGATCCGCTTGCGGAGCTTCTTGAACTCGGTGGTCGAGGGGGCGCCGTGGAACAGCGGATGGATGTCGTCGGCGTCGTCGTCGAACATGGCAGGGCCTCCGTGGGGCGGTGGCGGGCGCCCGGCGGATGCGGGCCTGCCCGGAGCGTCAGTCAGGGACGTTGTCGATGCCCGAGCCGCCCCAGGGATGGCAGCGCAGCAGCCGCCGGATCGTCAGCCAGCCGCCCTTCAGGCCGCCATGCTTTTCAAGGGCTTCCAGCGCATAGGCCGAGCAGGTCGGCTGGAAGCGGCAGCCATGGCCGACCCAGGGCGACCACAGCAGGCGGTAGGCGCGCACCGGCAGCGCGAGGAGGCGCGCGGCGGGGCTCACCGCTTCGGCTCGCGCGGGCGATGCACCTTTTCGAGGGCGCGCCGCAGATCCGCCAGCATCGAATCGAAAGGATGCGTCGCGGTCATGCCGGGACGCCCGATCAGGACATAGTCCCAGCCGGGGCGGCCGAGTGCCGGCAGGATTTCGGCGGCAACGGCGCGCAGGCGCCGCTTGGCACGGTTGCGGGCGACGGCATTGCCGACCTTCTTCGAGCAGGTATACCCCACACGCACCAAGCCCGCCCCGGAACTGTCGTTCCGCTGGCGGGCCTGAAGGGTGAAGGCATCCGTGTGAGCGCGCCCGGCACGGGCGGCACGCAGGAAGTCAGCGCGCTTCCGCAGGATCTGCGGATGCGGCAGGGTTGGTCCGCTGGGCGCCTCTGTATTCAAAGGACAGCCCGGCAGCCATTACGCGCAGAGCGACTTGCGGCCACGCAGGCGGCGAGCGTTCAGGATCTTGCGACCGGCCTTGGTGGCCATGCGCGCGCGGAAACCGTGACGGCGCTTGCGCACCAGGTTGGACGGCTGGAAAGTGCGTTTCATGTGTTCTACTCCGGCAAGGCCCCGCAGCAGGCGGCGCCGAATTCTTATGAGACGCCGCCCATAAGCCGTCATCGGCAGCGAGTCAATTGCCTGTCCAGTGAATCTGCCGCATTTGCGCAACAGCAGGCCGGTTCCCGTCAGATCCGCCGGGTCACCGGGCATCAAGCGGCCGTGACAAGCCTGTCATGTGGCTGCGGCGGCGCTCCGTGCTAGGCTATTGCCTGCGGGGAAAGGAGCCCGACGCGTGACACAGAACACTTCTTCCCGGTCGGCCGCAAGGCATCTGCCGCTGATTCTCCTGGTTGCCGGCGGCATTGCCGGGACTGTCCTGCTGGGCGACCGGCTGAGTTTCGAGAGCCTCGCGGAGCACCGGGAGGCGCTTCTGGCGCTGCGTGACAGCCATTATGCAGCCGCGGCGGCCGGATTCGTCCTTCTCTATGCGCTGGCCGTGGCCTTCAGCCTGCCCGGTGCCACCGTGGCGACGCTGACCGGGGGATTCCTTTTCGGCACCTTTCCCGGCGTCCTCTTCAATATCGCGGGCGCCACCGCCGGGGCCTGCGCGATTTTCCTCGCCGCGCGTGCCGGGCTGGGGGCGCGGCTGGCGGCCAAGATGGATGCCTCCGAAGGACGCATCCGCCGGATCAAGGCCGGAATAGACGCCAACCAGTGGGAGATGCTGTTCCTGATCCGGCTGGTGCCGGTGATTCCGTTCTTCGTTGCGAATCTGCTGCCCGCGCTGGTCGGCGTGCCCTTCGCGCGGTTTGCCGTCACCACCGGGCTCGGCATCCTGCCCGGCGCACTGGTCTATACGTCGCTCGGGGCGGGGCTGGGCGAGATTTTCGCGCGCGGCGAGACACCCGATCTGGGGCTGATCTTCGAGCCGCGCATCTTGCTGCCGCTGCTCGGCCTCGCCGCGCTGGCGGCGCTGCCGATGGCAATCCGCGCCTTGCGGGGAAAGGAGCCGCTCTGATGGAACGGATCACATGCGATGTCTGCGTGGTCGGCGCCGGCTCGGGCGGCCTGTCCTTTGCGGCCGGTGCAGCGCAGATGGGGGCCGATGTGGTCCTGCTCGAGCGAGGCGAGATGGGCGGCGACTGCCTGAATTCCGGCTGCGTGCCGTCGAAAGCGCTGCTGGCGGCGGCGAAGCTGGCGCAGGCGCACCGGACCGGCGGGATGGGGATCGCGCCGGGCGCGGCCCGGGTCGATTTCGCGGCGGTGAAGGACCATGTGGCCGCGGTGATCGCGCAGATCGCCCCGCATGACAGCCAGGACCGTTTCGAGGGCCTGGGCGTCCGGGTGATCCGCGAAAGCGGCCGCTTCGTCGCGAAGGACCGGATGCAGGCGGGCGGCCACGAGATCACGGCGCGCCGCTTCGTCATTGCCACCGGCTCGCGGCCGATGGTGCCGGACCTGCCCGGCATCGATGCCGTCGAGGTGCTGACCAACGAGTCCGTCTTCGGGCTCCGCGACTGCCCGCGTCACCTGCTGGTCCTCGGCGGCGGACCTGTCGGCGCCGAGATGGCGCAGGCGCACCGGCGGCTCGGCGCCGAGGCCCGTCCGGGCGGTCGGGGCCGAGCCGGGCCAGAAGGTTGGCCTTGGTGCCGGTGGCATCGGGGAAGATCGTGCAGTCCGCTCCGGCGGCTTCGAGCTGCGCGCGGATGGCGCCGACCAGCGCGAGGTTCGGGGCGGGGCTCAGCGAGGGCTCGGCGACCAGCCGCTCGAGCCAGGCCAGCGTGCCGGTCATGTCCGCTCCGGCAGGGCCGCCGGATGGTCGAAGGGGAGGGCGAATGTGCTCATGGTTCGGTCGTTCCGCATGCGGTCCGCTGCTTCTGGGGAGGCTGCCTGCGGACCTGGTCTTGACAGCTTCCCGCAGGAATGCATGCTGTATACAGAAAATCAAGGGGCGGTTCGGCAGGGAGCGGATGAGCGCATGGAGATAGCGGGCGGAGGCATGAAACCGGCCCAGAGGGGCATATCGCTGGCCGAGCAGATCTACCGCAACCTGCGCAGCGCGATCATCGGCGGGCAGATCGCCGCCGGCACGCGGCTGCGCGAGGTCGAGCTGGCCGAAATGCTCGGCGCGAGCCGCACGCCGCTGCGCGAGGCGCTGTCGCGGCTGGCGGGCGACGGGCTGCTGACGCCGCTGTCGAAGGGCGGCGTGGAGGTGGTGGATGTCGAAAGCGAGCGCGACGACATCCATGCGATCCGCGTGGGGCTCGAATGCGTGGCGATCCGGCTTGCGGCTGCGCGGGCAACCGAAGAGGAACTGGCGCAGCTTTTCGTGCTGGTCGAGGAACGCGAGGCGATGGAGATCGCCGATGCCGAGGGCCGCTCGGCGAACAATGCGCGCTTCCACGACCTGATCCGCGAGATGTCGCGCAACCCGCGGCTGGTGGCGATGATCGCGCAGTACCAGGAATTCTTCCTCGATGCGGAGCGGCTGTCCCGGCTCGACGAGGAGGCCAGCCGCCGCGCTGGACGCGAGCATCGCGGGATTGCCGAGGCAGTGGCAGCGCGTGATCCGGAGGCAGCCGAGACGGCGCTGCGCCATCATATCGAACGGGCCTATGAAAGCCTGAAGGCAAGCCGCTAGGCGGCTGTCCTTCCCGCGGCCCGCCAGGCCGGACCCGGATGTGCCGGGTCCGGGCAGTCAACGAGTGCCCGCTTGCCGGGCCGGAGCGGAGGTCAGCCATGACACGGCGCCCGAAGATGCATCTGGTCGCCTATCTGCGCACCAATTCCACTGCCAGCTATGCCGGGGGCTGGCGCCATCCGGCGGCGCCGCTGGACGATGTCTGGTCGCCGGAGCGCTACCAGAGCCTCGCGCGGCTGCTGGAGAACGCCTGCTTCGATGCGGGCTTCTTCGCCGACAACCTGGCGCTGCCCGATCTCTACAAGGGGCGGATCGACGACTATATCGGCCGCGGCGGGCAGGCGAGCCTGCTCGATCCGATGATCGCGCTGCCGATCATGGCAGCGGCGACGACGCGGCTGGGGCTCGGCGCGACCCTGTCGACGACCTTCAACGAGCCTTACCACCTGGCGCGCAGCCTGGGCTCGCTCGACCTTGTCTCGGGCGGCCGCGCGGCCTGGAACATCGTGTCCTCGACCATGGATTGCGAGGCGCGGAATTTCGGGCTCCCGGCGATGCCGGACAAGGAGACCCGCTATGACCGGGCCGATGACGTGCTGGAGGCCTGCACCAAGCTGTGGGACAGCTGGGACGCGGAGGCGCTGGTGATGGACCGCGGCAGCGGCGTCTTCGCCGACACGTCGCGCATCCGGGCGGCCGATCACGACGGGCCCTTCGTCCGGGTGAAGGGGCCGCTCGGCATTCCGCGCAGCCCGCAGGGGCAGCCGGTGCTGATGCAGGCGGGGTCCTCGCCGCGCGCGCTGCCGCTGGCCATCGCAGCGGCAGCGGCCGTGCCGCGGCGCTGAGACTCAGCCTGCGGCGGCGGCCGCCTGTTCGCGGATCCGCTGCACCATGGCCCGCACGCCGTTCGAGCGCTGTGCCGAGAGGTGCTCGTCGAGGCCGAGCCGCGCCAATTCGGCATGGGCGTCAACCTTCAGGACGTCCCCCACCTGCAGCCCGGAATAGAGCGCATGCAGCACCGCGATCAGCCCGCGCACGATCATCGCGTCGCTTTCGCCCTTGAAGCTGTAGACCGCCTGCGGCCCCTGCCCCGCGATCTCGGGATGCAGCCAGACTTGGCTGGCACAGCCGTCCACCTTGGTTGCGGGCACCTGCAGCGCGGGGTCGAGACCCTCCATCGCCTTGCCCAGCTCGATCACATGGCGGTAGCGGTCTTCCCAGTCATCGAGGAACTCGAAAGTTTCCGCTATCTCTTCGAACGCTTCGCTCGCCATCGTGGCCTCCATCTCAATCGCCTGACAGGTAGGGGTTTTCCGCCGCAGCGTCCAGTGCATCCCGGGCGCCGAAGCGGCTTCCCCCGTGCCCGGTTTTGGGCTATCGGATCGGGCATGACACGCATGCTGACGACCCGCCGCGCCGCCATCCTGTCGCTTGCCGCCCTCGGCCTGGCCGGGGCCTGCGGGCGCGAGCCCCCGAAGACGCTGGAGCCCGAAGGCGGCTATCCGGTGCTGCGCGCCGATGACCGCGCGCTGATCCAGACGGTCGACACGATGTCGGTCGAGCCGACCCCCGGCGGCATCATCGTCACCGCCACCGGCCGCGTGCCGCCCGGCTATTGGGACATTGCCCTTGTTCCGCCGCCCGGACAGCGCGAAAATCCTGCCGAAGCCGTCCTGGAATTCCGTGTGCGCCCGCCGCTCGAGACGCCCGCGCCGGGCGGCGTGCCGAGCCAGCAGGTCACTGCCGCGCAATTCATTCCCGCGCCGGAACTGGCCGGGGTGCGCAGCATCACCGTCACCGGCGCCACCAACAGCCGCACCAGCCGCCGCTGACCCCGAGCGGGGCGGCGCCAAAGCGCCGTTCCGCTTGCCTTGGCGGACCGGATGGCCGCGCCGCGGGCATTTTCCTTCGAAAGCGCATGATGCAGCCGCTGCCGGACAGACGGCCACGGTGCCGAACTCCGCCATGCCTTGCGGCGCCGTTTGCCTGGCGACTTGGCGTGCTCAAGCGACCGGACCGTTTTACGGCAGCGCGCAGAGGGAGAGCCCATTCCGCCCCCTTGGCCGGGCGGCTGGCGTTCCGATGGGGAAATCCGGGACTGCCCTGCCTCCTTCCCGCACCGGGGAGCGCCGCGGGCGATGGCCTGCCCCGGACCCGGCCGCAGCTGCGCGGCCGCAATCCCGGGGCTGCGGGCTCAGAGCTCGACGATGCGGATCGCGCCGCCGTCGGCCGAAAGCGCAAGGCCGCCCTCGCAGAGCCGCAGCGCATCCTCGCCGAAGACCTTGCGGCGCCAGCCTTTCAGCGCCATCAGGTCGCGCTCGCCCGCGGCGATCGCGTCGAGTTCCGCCGTGGTCGCGATCAGCTTCTGCGCCACGCCGGACTGTTCGGCCTTGGCCTTCAGCAGCACCCGCAGCAGTTCCGCCAGCGCCTGGCTGACATTCGACTTGTCGGCCTCTTCCTTGCGCGGCACGGCCTCGGGCGGGGTGGCAATCCCCTTCTCGACCGCTGCCAGGATGCCGTCGGCGATCTCGCCCTTGCGGGCCTCGCGCAGCAGCAGCCGCGACCGCGACAGGTCGGCGGCATTGCGCGGCTTGGTCGAGGCAAGCTCGACCAGCGCATCGTCCTTGAAGACCCGGCTGCGGGGAATGTTGCGTTCCTGCGCATAGCGCTCGCGGAACTCGGCCAGCGCGGCGACGACGCCGAGGAACTTGCCGCTGTTGGTCCGCGTCTTGACCCGTTTCCAGGCCTCCTCGGGACGGGAGATATAGGTCTCGGGATCGGTGAGGACCTGGATTTCCTCTTCGACCCAAGCCTTGCGGCCCGCCTTCTCCAGCTCGGCGGAGAGGTATTCGTAGATCACCCGCAGATGGGTCACGTCGGCCAGAGCATAGCTCAGCTGGGCATCGGTCAGCGGGCGGCGGCTCCAGTCGGTGAAGCGCGAGGATTTGTCTAGGCTGGCCCGCGCGATGCGCTTGACCAGGGTCTCGTAGCCGACCTGCTCGCCGAAGCCGCAGACCATCGCCGCGACCTGGGTGTCGAACAGCGGCTCGGGGATGACGCCGCCGTCATGGTAGAAGATTTCCACGTCTTGGCGGGCGGCATGGAAGACCTTGACCACGCTGGTATTGCTGCACAGGTCATAGACCGGCTGCAGGTCGATCCCCTCGGCGAGCGGATCGATCAGCACGGCGGTTTCCTCGCCTTCGCCCGGATAGGCGATCTGCAAGAGGCAGAGCTTGGAATAATAGGTCCGCTCGCGGAGGAATTCCGTATCCACCGTCACGTAGGGGTGCTGGGCGGCACGGTTGCAGAATTCGCGCAGCTCTTCCGTCGTGGTCAGGGTCTTCATCAGTTTTTTCTTCTTTGCGTTCCGTAGGTTTGGCGCGATGGCCAAAGATGAGGCCCCGGCCCGTGCGATGTCAAGCCAAGGTGAAGCGGCTGCGGTCTCCGCAGGCGAAGCGGCGCAGGGCCTCGGGATAGAGCCGGTGTTCCAGCGGCAGCAGCCGCGCGGCGAGCTTATCGGGCGTGTCTCCGGCCAGGATCGGCAGATGCGCCTGGCCGAGGATCGGGCCGCCGTCGAGCTCGGGCGTGACCTCGTGGACGGTGCAGCCATGTTCGGCATCCCCAGCCTCGATCGCCCGCGCATGGGTGTGCAGGCCGCGGTATTTCGGCAGCAGCGACGGGTGGATGTTCAGCATCCGGCCCTGCCAGCGCGCGAAGAACCCTTCGGTCAGCACCCGCATGAAGCCCGCGAGGCAGATGATGTCGGGCTCGGCCGCTTCCAGCACGCGGGTCAGCTCGGCCTCGAAGGCCGGGCGGTCCTTGCCGAAGGGCCGGTGGTCGACCACCGCCGTCGGAATGCCGCGCGAAGCGGCCTTTTCCAGCCCGCCCGCCTCGGCATTGTTCGACAGCACGAGGCAGGGCCGCGCCGGATGGTCGCCGGTCATGGAATCGACGAGGGCCACCATGTTGGAGCCCCCGCCGGAAATCAGGATCGCGACGCGCTTGGTCACGCCAGCGTCCCCTCGTAGGTCACGCCCTCGCCCGCGGTCACGGTGCCGATGCGGGTGACGGTCTCGCCTTCCGCCTTCAGCAGCGCCTCGATCTCGTCGGCCCGGCCGGCCGCGACGGCGACGACCATGCCGATGCCGCTGTTGAAAGTCTTCAGCAGCTCGGCCTGCGACAGCCCGCCCGCATCCGCGAGCCAGGCGAAGACCGGCGGCAGCGTCCAGCTCGACAGGTCAATGGTCACGCCCAGCCCCTCCGGCAGGACGCGCGGCACGTTCTCGGTCAGCCCGCCGCCGGTGATATGCGCCAGCGCATGCACGCCGCCCGCCGCGATCGCCGCCTTGAGCGGCTTCACGTAGAGACGGGTGGGCGTCAGCAGCGCCTTGCCGAGGCTCTCGCCGACGAAGGGCGCCTGGTCCTCCCAGGACAGCCCGGCCGACTCGACGATCTTGCGCACCAGCGAATAGCCGTTGGAGTGGACGCCGTCCGAGGCGAGGCCCAGCAGCACGTCACCCTCGGCCACGTCCGCCGGCAGATGCGCGCCGCGCTCCATCGCGCCGACGGCAAAGCCCGCGAGGTCGAAATCGCCCGCCGGATACATGCCCGGCATCTCGGCGGTCTCGCCGCCGATCAGCGCGCAGCCCGACAGTTCGCAGCCCTTGGCGATGCCCTCGATCACCTGGGTGGCCGCATCGAGCTCGAGCTTGCCGGTGGCGAAATAGTCGAGGAAGAACAGCGGCTCCGCGCCCTGGCAGATCAGGTCGTTGACGCACATGGCGACAAGGTCGATGCCGACGGTGGACACGTGGCCGGTATCGATCGCCAGCCGCAGCTTGGTGCCGACGCCATCGGTGGCTGCGACCAGGATCGGATCCTGGTAGCCCGCGCCCTTCAGGTCGAAAAGCGCGCCGAAGCCGCCGAGACCCGACATAACTCCCGGACGGGCCGTCGCCTTGGCCGCGGGCTTGATCCGCTCCACCAGCGCGTTGCCTGCCGCGATATCGACCCCTGCCTCGGCATAGGTCAGCCCGTTCTTTCCGTCGCTCATGTCTGTGATCCTTCGCTGCGCGGGCTCCGCCTATAGCAGTCCCGGCAACAGTGCAATCGTCTCGCGGCCTGCGGCCCCTTGACGCCGGGCACCGGTCTGCTAGCCATTCGGCAGGCGGGCCTGTAGCTCAATGGTTAGAGCAGAGTGCTCATAACACTTTGGTTGGGGGTTCAAGTCCCTCCGGGCCTACCAAACCCTATCTATTTCTCCTTATCCGCCAAGGAGTTACGGATTTTCCTGGCGAACCTGCCAGGGTGGTTCACCAAACTCTGTCCGCCTTTTGCCCCATGCGGGAGGCGACCAATCGCGGAATCCGCCAGACATTTCCGGCCGAAGTCCACTGTGTATCGCTGCGCTTCGGCCAAGGTGCCATGGCCGCTTACCGACATGATCTCGTGAGGCTGCCCGCCCGCTTCTGCGATCGGGCAGCAGATGGCCTTGCGCAAACCGTGAGCTGCACAGAGCGGCAAATTGGCTGCATCGCACCATTCGGCCTTGTTGCACAAAGAGGCTCCGGGATTCACTTCGTGAATCCAATGTAGTAGCGGGCTTGCATGAGCAGACCGCCGAAGCCGACCTACAAGACCACCAACTGGCAAGCGTATAATCAGACGCTGAGGCAGCGTGGAGCGCTGACCGTCTGGTTCGCGACGCCGGGCGCCCCTGCCTGCGTGCCACCGCCGCCGCCCGGCACCGGCCTTCTCCATCTTGGCGGCAAGCTCGGCTTCCGGAGCGCCAATGCGCAGCAGCCGCCCTTTTCCCGCAGACGGGCGGTTTTCCGGCAGTCTCCGCGCAGGCGGAGCACCCCGGTTGCGCCGGAAGTTCCGGGCTGCGGCACGGGCCCCGGGAAGGGAGACCGCTCCGGCATGCCAGAGGCTTTCGAGGACCGGGTGCAGCTGCCGCCAGCACCGCCCCCGTTGAAACCGCCAAGGGCGGACCGTCCCTTCAGCCGGGCGCCGGAGCCTCCTGTTGCAGGCTGCTGCGCCAGGGCTCGGGCATGTCGCACAGGCGCAGCACCAGCGTGTGGATCGAGAACACCACCGCGCGGCTCCGCGGCAGGCGCCGCAGGACCTGGCGCTCGGAGCGGACATAGTCGCCGCCGGTCCGGCGCGGCCACTTGTCCCGTTCGCCCAGACGGAGGCCGCGCTCGAAGGCCTGCGCGCCGAGGTCGCCGCGCGTCCGAATACCGAGCTGCGCGAGGTCACCGTGCGCGATGCCGAGGGCAACGAGGGGTCGCTGGTGATGCAGGCGGTCTCCGAGGCGCTGGCCGACGAGCCGCGCGCCCGGGTCGCCGGGATCGTCGTGGTTTCCGATGGCCAGATCCACGACATGGCGCAGATGCCCGCGGTGCCCGCGCCGGTGCATCTGCTGATGACCGGGCATGACACCGACTGGGACCGCCGCCTGATCGTCAGGAACGCGCCAGCCTTCGCCATCCTGAACGAGGAATTCCACCTGACGCTGCGGATCGAGGACCAGGGCGACGTGCCCGAGGGCATCGGCGGCGCGGCGAACCTTGCGCTGTCGGTCGATGGCAGCGAGCCGCAGACCTACCGCGTGCCGGTCGGGCAGGACATCGACCTGCCGGTGGTGCTGCCCCATGGCGGGATGAACGTGATCCAGTTCACGCTGGAGGATGCGCCCGGAGAGCTGACCGACCGCAACAATTCCGCGGTGCTGCAGATCAACGGCGTGCGCGACCGGCTGCGGGTGCTCCTGGTCTCGGGCGAGCCGCATGCGGGCGAGCGCACCTGGCGCAACCTGCTGAAATCCGACAGCTCGGTCGATCTCGTCCATTTCACCATCCTGCGCCCGCCCGAGAAGCAGGACGGCGTGCCGGTGACCGAACTCAGCCTCATCGCCTTCCCGACGCGCGAGCTTTTCCTCGAGAAGATCGACGAGTTCGACCTGATCATCTTCGACCGCTACAAGCGGCGCGGCATCCTGCCGGTGATCTATCTCGACAACATCCGCCAATACGTGATGGATGGCGGCGCGGTGCTGGTCGCCGCCGGTCCGGATTTCGCGGGCGCCACCTCGATCTACCGCACGCCGCTGAGCGAGATCATCCCGGCCGAGCCGACCGCGCGGGTCTACGAGGAGGGGTTCAAGCCGCTCCTGACCGATCTGGGGCGGCGGCATCCGGTGACCGAGGGGCTTGATGCCTGGGGGGCGGAGAACGCGCCCGAGGGCGAGACGGCGCCGCATTGGGGCCGCTGGTTCCGGATGATCGATCTCGACCCGAAATCGGGCGAGACGGTGATGTCGGGGCCGGAGGACAAGCCCCTGCTGGTGCTCGACCGGGTCGGAGAGGGGCGCGTGGCGCTGCTGGCCTCCGACCATGCCTGGCTGTGGAACCGCGGCTTCGAGGGCGGCGGGCCGCAGCTCGAGCTGCTGCGCCGCCTCGCGCATTGGATGATGAAGGAGCCCGAACTGGAGGAAGAGGCGCTCTGGGCCGAGGCCGAGGGCCAGTCGATGACCGTGATCCGCCGCACGCTGGAGGACGGGATCGGCACGATCACCGTGACCGGGCCCGGCGGCGAAAGCTGGGAGCTCGAGGCCGGGGAGGTCAGCCCGGGCCGGTTCGAGGCGGAGTTCGACGCGCCCGAGATCGGGCTCTACCGGATCACCGATGGCGATCTCGACGCGGTGATCGCGCTGGGGCCGTCGGCGCCGCGCGAATTCGAGCAGACCATTGCCTCGGGGGAGGCGATCGCGCCGCTGGTCGAGGGCACGCGCGGCGGCGTCATGGCGCTGGAGGACGGCATGCCGGACCTGCGCGAGACCCGCGCGCAGCCTGTCGAGCGCGGCGCCGAGCCCGGCAAGGCGGCTGTCCATGGCGACGCGGTGCGCCTCGGATTCGCGGATCACGCTGTGCAGCTCGCCCATCTGAAGCGCGACCTGGTCGAGCGCCGCGGCGATCGCCGCCCCGTCGCTGCCGCCCTCGCCGTCATTGCCGGCGAAACCGAGCCGGGTGATGGTCGACAGCCATTCCTCGAGCTCGCGGTAGAACCGGTTCTGGCCGTGGCTGGCGAACAGCTCCAGCAGGCCGACGACCAGCGACCCGGCGAGCCCCAGAAGCGAGGAGGCGAAGGCCGTGCCCATGCCGCCGAGCTGGGTTTCCAGCCCCGAGATCAGCCGTCCGAACACCGCCGCGGAATCCTCGCCCGAGGCCGGGGCCAGCGAGCGGATCGTGTCGACCACCGCCGGAACCGTGGTGGCAAGCCCGTAGAAGGTGCCGAGGAGGCCCAGGAAGATCAGAAGGTTGCCCAGATAGCGCGTGATGTCGCGCGCCTCGTCGATGCGGGTGGCGACCGTGTCGAGGATCGAGCGCGACGAGGCCGCGCTGATCTGCATCCGGCCGCGGCGCGACCGCATCAGCGCGGCGAGCGAGGCAAGGAGCCGCGGCGGCCGTGCCAGGTCAATGCCGGGGCGCTCGGCGGCAAAGCCCTCGATCCAGCGGACCGAGGAAATCAGCTGCGCGACCTGCCAGAAACAGGCCAGCACGCCGATCACGAAGACCACGCCGATGGCGCCGTTGAGATAGGGATTGGCGGAGAACACGCTCCAGACCCGCGGCAGCAGGAGCCAGGCGCCGGCCCCGAAGGCGGCGGAGACGGTCACCATCATGAAGATCTGGCGGACCGGCTGGGAAAACTGGGGCGCGGAACTCTGTTCGGACATGGCCATGGCTCCGGTCTAGCCGATTGCGGACGCCCGGAGAATCGCGACCTTCGCCCCGGCGCCCCGAACTACAATTTTGTCACACCGAAAGCGCACGGGCGAGCCAGGCCATGTCGGCATCCTCGAGCCCCAGCTCGATCAGGTGGCGGTGCGTGTTCGCCAGGTAGTCGCGGTTCGGCCCCTTCTCGCCGGTGGCGCCGCCGATGATTCCCGCCTGCTCCTCCAGGCTGAGCCCGCCGGCATATTGGTGATGCGCCGGATCGACCACATAGGTCACCGCCTCGACCGAGCGGCCGTCGGTCAGCGACACGTCGAGCCATTCCTCGCGATAGGCGGACGAGATCAGCTCGCGTTCGCGCAGCGCTTCGATCGCCGCCTCGCGTCCCTCCGGCGCCACGCGGAACGCCACGCCGAGGCAGGACGCGCCTTCGGCGGCATCGAGCGCCAGCACCAGCCCGGGCGTCTCGGGCGTGCCGCGGTAATGCACCGACCACATGCAGAAGGAGCGGTGCCAGCCGTCGAGCCGGGCAAGCTGGCGTTCCGCCGGATCGAAGCAGGGGCTCCACAGGAGCGAGCCGTAGCCGAAAACCCAGAGATCGCGTGTCGCCATGGCGCTGGCCCTCCTTTGCCCCGACTTGTACACAGGGCAGCAACCGGGATGGAAGGGAGCCCCATGAAATATCTGCTCGCCGCAATTCTTGCCGCCGCCATCGGCTGGAGCGGCTACTGGCTCTACGGGGCGCATGCCACGGAGAACGCGATCCGCACCTGGTTCGACGACCGCGAGGCCGAGGCCTGGGTCGCCAATTACGACAGCGTCGACACCGCGGGCTTTCCCAACCGCTTCGACACCACGATCTCCGCGCCCGAGCTGGCCGATCCCGAGACCGGCGTCGCCTGGTCGGCGGAGTTCATCCAGCTGCTGTCGCTGAGCTACAAGCCGAACCACATCATCGCGGTCTGGCCGGACGAGCAGCGGCTGTCGACGCCGCTGGAAACCGTCACGATGGCGACATCGGACCTGCGCGGCAGCCTGATCGTCAACCCGCTGGCCAGGATGGCGATCCAGCGCACGACCATCGAGGGAAGCGACATCCGGCTGGCCTCGACGCTCGACTGGCAGGCCTCGGCCTCTGCGCTGCAGCTGGCGATGCGCCGGACCGAGGCGGCGCAGCCGACCTATGACATCGCGCTGTCGCTCCGGGACGTGACGCCGCCCGCGGTCCTGTCGCGGCTGGTGGAGCGCGCCGGGCTGGAACCGGGCGCGCTCTCGCGCCTATCCCGCAGCGCGAGGTCATGGGGCTGCTGGCGGAGACCGAGGGCTGTGCCGTCATGCTGGTCAGCCACGATGCCGCGTGCGGGTCAAGCCGATGACATCCCGGGGCTCGGCGGCAGCAGGGCCGCGCAGGCGTCCGCCGCTTGATCCGGCCTGCCTGAGCGGTGCTCCGGCGGAGCGCCGAAACAGGGCCTTCCCTGTCCGCGCCCGTCATGGCATGGGGCGGGCCATGACGGCCCGTGTCCTTCTTCCCCTCCTCGGTGTGCTGCTGGCGGCAGCTCTGGCCGCGACCAGCGTGACCTCGGCGCGGATGATGGCGCCGGACCGGGCCGGTCTGGCCATCGGCGCGATGATGCACGGCCATGCCATTCAGCACGGCGATCTCTGCGGCGGAGACGCGGCGCCGGAGCATCACTGTCCGTTCTGCCACGGCCTGCCCGAAACCCCGGTAACCGGCCATGCCGGGATCGAATTCCTGCTGGTGCCGCATGACGGCTGGCGCCGGGGCAGGGACCTCTGGCGCGCAGCGCAGGCGCGCGATCTCAACCATTCCCCGAGGGCGCCCCCGGCCGCGGCCTGACGGCATCCGCCGTCCCGCATCCGGACACGCTGCCGGGCGGCTTCCGCCCGGCCCCTCGGCACGTGCCCGCCTCGGCGGGCCCAAGGAAATGGTTTCATGACCGACACGACCCGACGCGCGGCGGAGGCCGCGCTTTACCGCGCCGTCTGGCGCTGGCATTTCATCGCGGGACTTCTTGTCCTGCCCTTCGTCCTGATCCTCGCCGTCACCGGCGGCATCTATCTCTTCAAGGACGAGATCAACGACGCGGCCCATGCAAGACTCCGCTTCGTCGAGCCCGCGGCAGCAGCGCTCGCGCCGTCGCAGATCGCCGCCGCCGCGCTGGAGGCGCATCCCGGCGAGCTGAAGGCCTATGCGCCGCCCGCCGCTCCGAACCGCTCGGCCGAGGTGGATATCCTCGGGCCGGACGGGCTGAAGGACACGATCTACGTGAATCCCCATGACGGAACGGTACTCGGCAGCCTGTGGGATGGCGCCGCCGCCGGAAGCCCGGCCATGCATGTGGTGCGCAAGCTGCATTCCTTGGAATATGCGGGCTGGCTCGGCAACCGGATGATCGAGGCGGCAGCCGGCTGGATGGTGCTGCTGGTCGCCAGCGGCATCTACCTGTGGTGGCCGCGCGGGCGCGGTCTGGGCACTGTCGCGATCAAGGCCGCGAAGGGCCGCCCGTGGTGGCGCGACCTGCATGCGGTGACCGGCCTTTATGCCGGCGCCTTCATCGTCTTTCTCGCCATGACCGGCCTGCCTTGGTCCTCGGTCTGGGGCGGCAAGTTCTATGACTATTCCTACGCGCTGGGGCTCGGAATGCCGGAAGGCTACTGGTCCGGCAAGCCGGTTTCGACGGTCCCTGCCGCCGATGTGGCCGATCGGGTGCCGTGGATCATGGAAAAGCAGCCCGTGCCGCTCTCCGGAGCCGCGTCGGGCCTGCCGGTGGCGCTGGACAGGGTGGTGGCCGAAGTCGAAGCGCGCGGCATCGTGCCGGGCTATGCCGTTTCCATGCCATCCGGGCCGCAGGGCGTTTTCACTGCCTCGGTCTATCCCGACGACATCCATGACGAGCGGGTGATCCATCTCGACCAGTATACGGGCGAGGTGCTCTACGATGCGGGCTTTGCCGACCTCGGCACGCTCGGCCGCTGGGCGGAATGGGGGATCAGCGTGCACATGGGGCAGGAATGGGGACTGGCGAACCAGATCGTGCTTCTGATCGCCTGCATGGCGATGGTGGCGCTCTGCGTCTCGGCGGCAGTCATGTGGTGGAAGCGGCGTCCGTCGGGGGCGCTCGGCGTGCCGCAGGTCCCCGCCGGCTGGCGCATCCCGCGCACGCTGCTGGCGATGGCCGTGGCGGGCGGGATCTTCTTTCCGCTGGTGGGTTTGACAATGGCCGTTCTCGCGGCGGTCGAGATCGCTGTCGCCCTGTCGCAGCGCCGGCTGCGCGCCGCCTGAAAGGGGCAGCGGCGGCCTTAACGGGCCGCCGCTGCCTGTTCAGAACGCCCAGTCCTCATCCTCGGTCGGCACGGCCCGGCCGATGACATAGGAGGACCCGGAGCCGGAGAAGAAATCGTGGTTCTCGCTGTCGGGGGCCAGCGCGGCGAGGATCGCCGGGTTCACCTGGCAGGCCTCGGGCGGGAAGAGCGCCTCGTAGCCCAGGTTCATCAGCGCCTTGTTGGCGTTGTAGTGCAGGAAGGCCTTCACTTCCTCGGTCAGGCCGCTGCCGTCATAGAGGTCCCCGGCATAAAGCGCCTCGATGCCGTAGAGGTCGAAGAGGAGCGAGAAGGCGTAGTCCTTCAGTTCTGCCCGGCGGCCGTCGCTTTCGCGGGCCGCCGCCTGCTGGAATTTCAGCCCGATATAGTAGCCGTGGATCGCCTCGTCGCGGATGATCAGCCGGATCAGGTCGGCGGTGTTGGTCAGCCGCGCCCGCGATGACCAGTGCATCGGCAGGTAGAAGCCGGAATAGAACAGGAACGATTCCAGGAAGACGCTGGCGATCTTGCGCTTCAGCGGGTCGGCACCGGGCGCATAGGTGTCGCTGACCGCGCGCGCCTTGGCCTGCAGATGCGGGTTTTCCTCGGCCCAGCGGAAGGCCTCGTCCACCTCGGCCATCGGGCAGAGCGTCGAGAAGATCGAGGAATAGCTGCGCGCATGCACCGCCTCCATGAAGGCGATATTGGCCAGCACCGCCTCCTCGTGCGGGGTCTGCGCATCCGCCATCATCGCGGGCGCCCCGGTTCCGGCCTGGATCGTGTCGAGCAGCGTCAGCCCGGTGAAGACCCGTATCGTCAGCCGCTGCTCGGCCTCGCTGAGCTGGGCCCAGCTCTGCACGTCGTTGGACAGCGGCACCTTCTCGGGCAGCCAGAAATTCGCGGTCAGGCGGTTCCAGACCTCCAGATCCTTGGGGTCGGCCACGCGGTTCCAGTTGACCGCGCGGAGCGGGCGGGTTCCGGTCATGTCTTTCATGGCAATTCTCACAGCGTGCAGGAGACGCAGCCCTCGACCCCGGTGCCCTCGAGGGCGTCCTGGCGCAGGCGGATGTAGTAGATGGTCTTGATGCCCTTCTTCCAGGCATGGATCTGGGCGCGGTTGATGTCGCGGGTCGTGGCCTCGGCGGGAAAGAACAGCGTCAGGCTCAGCCCCTGGTCGACATGCTCGGTCGCCGCCGCATAGGTGTCGATCACCGCCTCGGGGCCGATCTCGTAGGCGTCGCGGTAGTAGCCGAGATTGTCGTTGGTCATGTAGGGCGCGGGATGGTAGACGCGGCCGATCTTGCCTTCCTTGCGGATCTCGATCCGCGCCGCGACGGGATGGATCGAGGACGTGGCGTTGTTGATGTAGCTGATCGAACCGGTGGGCGGCACCGCCTGAAGGTAGCGGTTCCAGAGCCCGTCCTCGATCACCGCGTCCCTCAGCGCTGCCCAGTGGCCGCGGGAGGGAAGATCGATGCCGAAGCGCTCGAACAGGGCGGCCGCCTCCGGCGTCTCCGGCAGCCAGTCGCGCGTGACGTATTTCGCGAAGAACGAACCATCGGCATAGGCCGAGTCCGCGAAACCGGCGAAGCTCCGCCCGTGCTCGCGGGCCAGCGCGTTCGAGGCGCGCAGGGCGTGGTAGGCCACGGCGGCGAAATAGCAGGAGGTGAAGTCGATCGCCTCCTTGCTGCCATAATGGATGCACTCGCGGGCGAGAAAGCCGTGCAGGTTCATCTGCCCAAGGCCGATGGCGCGGCTTTCGTCATTGCCGCGGCGGATCGAGGGGACCGAGTCGATGGCGGACATCTCGCTGACCGCCGTGAGGGCGCGCACCGCGGTTTCCACCGTGCGGCCCAGATCGCCGCCATCCATCGCGCGGGCGATGTTGAGGCTGCCGAGATTGCAGGAGATATCAGTGCCCAGATGCGCGTAGCTGAGGTCGTCGTTGAATTTGCTGGCCTCGGCGACCTGCAGGATCTCGGAACACAGGTTCGACATGGTGATGCGGCCCGCGATCGGGTTGGCGCGGTTCGCCGTGTCCTCGAACAGGATATAGGGATAGCCGGATTCGAACTGGATCTCGGCCAGCGTCTGGAAGAAGGCGCGGGCGTTGATCTTCGTCTTGCGGATGCGCTTGTCGTCGACCAACTCGCCGTATTTCTCGGTGACCGAGATTTCCGAGAAGGGCAGGCCGTAGACCCGCTCGACGTCATGCGGCGAGAACAGGTGCATCTCGGCATTGCGCCGCGCCAGCTCGAAGGTCACGTCCGGGATGACGACGCCCAGCGACAGCGTCTTGATGCGGATCTTCTCGTCGGCATTCTCCCGCTTGGTGTCGAGAAACCGCAGGATATCCGGGTGATGGGCATTGAGATACACCGCCCCCGCCCCCTGCCGCGCGCCCAGCTGGTTGGCATAGGAAAAGCTGTCCTCCAGCAGTTTCATGATCGGGATCACGCCCGAGGACTGGTTCTCGATCCCCTTGATCGGCGCGCCGTGCTCGCGGATGTTGGTGAGCATCAAGGCCACGCCGCCGCCGCGTTTCGACAGCTGCAGCGCCGAATTGATGCCGCGCCCGATCGACTCCATCGTGTCTTCGAGCCTGAGCAGGAAGCACGAGACCAGCTCGCCGCGCGATTTCTTGCCGGCGTTCAGGAAGGTCGGGGTCGCGGGCTGGAAACGGCCCTCGAGCATCTCCTCCATGAAGGACATCGCCAGCGCCTCGTCGCCGCGCGCCAGCGCCAGCGCGACCATGACGACGCGGTCCTCGTAGCGTTCCAGATAGCGCGCGCCGTCACGGGTCTTCAGCGTGTAGCTGGTGTAGTACTTGAAGGCGCCGAGGAAGGTCGCGAACCGGAACTTCTTGGCGAAGGCGGCCTCCCAGATGCGGCGCAGGAAAGCGCGCGGATATTGTTCCAGCACCTGCGTCTCGTAATAGCCCTCGTCGACCAGATAGCCGAGCTTCTCGTCGAGCGAGTGGAAGAACACGGTGTTCTGGTTGACGTGGCTCAGGAAATACTGCCGCGCGGCCATGCGGTCCGCCTCGAAACGGATACGCCCCTCGCTATCGTAGAGGTTCAGCATCGCGTTCAGCGCGTGGTGGTCGAGCCCGGCGCTCAGGCCGTGATCAGGGGTATCGAGCATGTCCGCTCCTCGATGAGGTCGAGCCCGGCCGAGACGCGGGCGATGTCGTCAGGGGTTCCCGCCAGTTCCAAGCAATGGACCAGCGGGACGCTGCATTTTTCCGCGATGATCCGCCCCGCCAGCGCGAAGGTCGGCCCGAAGCTGCGGTTGCCGGTGCCGATCACGCCGCAAAGCGCAGCGCGGCGGGCAGGGCCGTTCAGCCAGCGGATCACCTGTTTCGGCACCGCGCCGCGGCCTGCGCCATCGGCATAGGTCGGGCAGATCAGCAGGCAGGGGCCGGGCGCCTCCGGCATCGGATCGCCGGGGCTGGCCGGAATCCGGACGGCCGGACGTCCCAGCCGCGCGGCGAAACGGGCGGTGTTGCCGCTGGCGGAAGAATAATAGACGAGGCCGGCCAAGGGATCAGGCGGCCAGCCCGGCGATCCGGTCGGGGCGGAAGCCGGACCAATGGTCCTCTCCGGCGATCACCACCGGCGCCTGGCGGTAGCCCAGCCCGGTGACGCGCTGCAGGGCGGCGGCATCCTCGGTCAGGTCGACCAGCGCATAGGCGATGCCCTTCGCGTCGAGCGCGCGGGTCGTGGCGGTGCATTGCACGCAGGCGGGCTTGGAATAGACGGTTACGGTCATTGCTGCATCCTCTTTGCGGGGCATGAGGACGCGCGGGACGGGCAGGGGGGTGCCCTGCCTTGCCGGTGCACGCCCCGAACCCTCCGTTCGCGGTCATCCTGTCTGGCTGCGGCAGGTCTCCTGGCTTGCGGGTCACCGCTCCGGCCGCGCCTTCCCGGGAGAACCCAGTGGCATTCGCGACCATCGCTCGCCGCTTACAGTTGCGGGGGCAGCGCCGGCATCGAACCGGCTTCCCTCTTAGCCCGCGACTCACGCCGCAGGAACCGAAGCACCTACATATAGACTATATGATCGAAGTTCCGTCAATATACTGAATTATTCTGCAAGCCTGACCAAGCGACTGGCCCGGCCATCCACTTGAAGCGGAGTGCCGAAGCCGATCATGCTTGCACCGGCAAGATATCCGACATAAAAAATCAGGTAATAGCTGGACAAGCCCCGTTCCGGCGCAATCCACCCGCCAGCGTGTCCTGCCGTCGTCCGGACAGAGCCAGTCCTGCAACAGATCCGGAGACCGACGATGAGCATCTGGCCCCGCACCCCGACCAACCGCGGCCGCGCGAAGCAGCGCCCCTCCCGCCGCCCGCCTGATCACGTGCTCTCAGAGGAGGATGCCGCGATCCTCGGCATCGCGCGGCATCTCTTCGACACGTTCGGCCGACCCGGCAGCCAGTCCTGGCGCCACGCGATTGCGGCCTCCGAACGGCTCGGCGGACCGCCCGGGCTGCTCACTGCGCTGGTCGAAGCGGTCGAGGCGATGTGCCTGTCGCGCCGCTCGGTCTTCCGCTTCTCGAACCCGAACTGCCCCGGCTGCGCCGCGAAGCTGACCCCGCATGAGCGCCAGTTCATGGCCTGCCTCCGGCATGTCCGCCGCGGCGAGCCTGACCTGGCCGCCCGCCATGCGTTCCTGCTTTGCGAAGGCAACGACACGCGGCAGTTCCTCGACAGCATCGGCCGCATTCCGGCACGGGGCGCCTGACCGGCTGGCCCGGCAATCCCATCCGCCGCAGGAGCGGCTTTCGACAGGAGACAGACATGCAGGATGGCGGCAGTACGGCAGAGAGCTTCGGGCAGACGCCCAGATACGAGGCGCGCGACCTGGTTGCGGAAGGGACGACGGCGCTCATCCATCTCGACGGGCAGGTCTATACGCTGCGCATCACGCGGATGGGAAAGTTGATCCTGACGAAATAGGGCCGGAGCCTGCGTCGCTGGCTCCGGCTTGCTGCGCTCCCTTCGGGATGCGTGGCTGGCCCGGGCTGGCTGCGTGCGGCTGGCGGAAGCTGGCTTTCGGGGAAATTCTTGCGCGCAATTCGCGGCGGGGCAAGCGCAACAAACCTGACAGGAACGCTTTTTCCGCGCGAGGCCATGAAAGATGCAGACGAAAGGGGTGTTGACGCAGGTTCACGTGCCGATTTCCATGGCTGCATGAAGCTGCAATCCTGCTCTCCCGCGGGCCGGCAATGAGGCCGGTGTCCCGTTCGCTCCTGTCGGCGGCCCTGCTGGCTGCCGTGCTTGCGGGTCTTGCGGGGTCGGTTCTGCTTGAAACGCGGCAGTTCCAGCGGCTCGCGGCGCGCGAGGGACTGGCCCGTGCGCAGGCGGAGACGCTGTCGCGGCTGGCGGCGGAGCTGGACGGTGCGCTGCTCGAAACCGTGCTCGGCGCGGCGATGCCGCAGCTCGACCGGGTGCTGAACGCGCTGGCGGCGGTGGCCGATCCCGAATGCATCGTCTTCGGCGGCCAGATCCCGCGCGCCCTGGCCGAGACCTTCATCGCCCGGGCGCAGTTCTTCGCGCGGCCGCGGCACGGCCATCTGAACCCCTTGCCCGAACTTGTGGTCTCCGGGCTCGGCGGCGACACCCCGGCGATCGGCGCGGCCTGCCTGCCGCTCCGGGCGCTCGCCTTCTGAGCGGAGAAAAGAAGGCCGGTTCCTGGGAACCGGCCTGTCTTGCGCAATGAAAGAGGGAGGGGACTGTCCGGACTGGCAGGTCCATGGTCCACGCAGCTTGAGTACCCCAACCCGGCCCGCCGCGGTATTGCGGTATTCCCTACCGCTAGGTCAAAGCGGCTCGGTCACCCGTTCCAGCCAGGCTGCGGCGCCGCGGCTGACGAGCGGCGCCAGCCGGTCGCAGGTCTCGGCATGGTAGGCGTTGAGCCAGGCGCGTTCGGGCGGCGTCAGCATGTCGGCCAGGATCATGCGGCGGTCGAAGGGCACATAGGTCAGCGTCTCGAAATCGAACATGCCGCGCTCCGCGTCGCCGCCCGCCAGCGCCGGGGCCTCCTGCACAACGATCAGGTTCTCCAGCCGGATGCCGAAGGACCCGTCGCGGTAGTAGCCGGGCTCGTTCGACAGGATCATGCCGGGCTGCAGCACCTCGGTGCTCGCCCGCGAGATCCGCTGCGGGCCTTCATGGACCGACAGGTACTGGCCGACGCCATGGCCGGTGCCGTGGTTGAAATCCTGCCCCGCCTGCCAGAGCGGCATCCGCGCCAGCGCGTCGAGGTCGCGCCCGGCCACGCCCTTCGGGAAGCGCGCCATCGAGATCGCGATCAGCCCGCGCAGCACGCGGGTGTAGCAGGTCTTCTCCTCGGCCCCTGCGCTGCCGACGGCCATGGTGCGGGTGATGTCGGTGGTGCCGTCAAGATACTGTCCGCCGCTGTCGACCAGCACCAGCTCGCCGGCCTTCAGCGGGCGGTTGGTCTCCTCGGTGACGCGGTAATGCATGATCGCGCCGTTCGGCCCGGCACCGCAGATCGTGTCGAAGGAGATGTCGCGCAGCGCGCCTGTGGCGGCGCGGCACGCCTCGAGCTTCTTCACCACGTCGATCTCGGTCAGGGCCTCGCCGCCCGCGGCCAGCCGGTCGGTGGCCTTTTCCAGCCAGGCGAGGAACTCGACCACTGCGGCGGCGTCGCGGGAATGCGCGCCGCGCGCGGCAGCGATCTCGGTCTCCGACTTGCAGGCCTTGGGCAGGAGGCAGGGTTCGCGGCCGAAGGCCACCTCCGCGCCCGCCGAGACCAGCGCGGCATGGACCGCGACCGGCACGCTCGACTTGTCGAGACGCACCTTGCCGGACAGCTTGGCCAGCGCCGGGCCGAAGCTGTCCGGCTCATGGATGCGGATGCCGCTGCCCAGATGGTTGCCGAGTCCGGCGAGCTTTTCCGGGGCCATGAACAGGTCGAGCGTGGCATCGGCATGGAGCACGGCGAAGCCATGGGCGACCGGCACGCGGGGAATGTCGCCGCCGCGGATGTTCAGCAGCCAGCAGATGCCGTCGGGCTGGGTCAGCACCGCCGCATCCTCGCCTGCCTTGGCCAGCCCCGCGGCCAGGTCGCGGCGCTTCTCGTCCTGCGGCTTGCCGGCCAGATCGGCGGGATAGACGGTGGCGGGGGCCATCGGCGGCGGCGGCTGGTCCTCCCAGAGACGGTCGACCGGGCTCGGCGATTCCACCAGCGTGATGCCGGTCCCGGCCAGCCCCGCGCGCAGCGTCTCGATCTCCTGCACCGTGTGCAGCCAGGGATCGAAGCCGATCTGCGCCTCGTCCGCGACCTGGTCCTTCAGCCAGTCGGCGGGCCGGGTCTCGGGCCAGTCGACCGGGGTATAGGCCTCGGCATCGCATTGCGCCCGTGCCTGCAGCCGGTAGCGCCCGTCGACGAAGACGCCCGCGATCTCCGGCAGCACGATGGCGAAGCCCGCCGAACCGGTGAAGCCGGTCAGCCAGGCCAAGCGGTCGTCATGGCCGGCGACATACTCGCCCTGATGGGCATCGGCGCGCGGCACGATGAAGCCGTCGAGCCCGTCTTCGGCCAGCGCCCTGCGGAAGGCGGCGAGCCGCGGCGGGCCCTGGTCGGGGCTTGCGGTGGAGGTGAAGCTCTGGAACACGGGCGGTCCCCCTATGACTGGCCACCTGCACGGGGTAGCGCGGGACGGGGCATCGCGCGGGCCGGATGCGGTGCGGCGGCACGCCGAGACGGCAGGGGCCGCGGAGGCGGCCCTCCATATGCGCCGGCAGCGCCACGCGGTTGCCCCCGAAAGAGAGCTGGCCGTCCTCGATCCGGCCGCCGATCACGTTCATCGGCGGGTCGTAGAAGATCTCCGCCACCTTGACCGAGGCCGGGGCGGCATGGACCTCGGCGGCGGGGCCGGACTGCAGGATGCGGCCCTCGTCCATCACGATGGCGGTGCCGCCCATCTGCAGTGCCTCGTCGGGTTCCGTCGTCGAATAGACGACCGTCGCCCCGCCGTCGCGGAAGATGCCCCGCAGGTCGGCGCGCAGCTCCTCGCGCAGCTTGTAGTCGAGATTGACCAGCGGCTCGTCGAGCAGCAGGAGCCCCGCGCCCTTGACCAGCGCCCGCGCGATGGCGAGCCGCTGCTGCTGGCCGCCGGACAGGTTCTGCGGCAGCCGCCCGAGCAGGTGGTCGATATGGACCATGCGCGCCGCCTCGGCGACCTTGCGCGCGATCTCGTCCGCAGGTTCACGGCGATGCCGCCCTGCGAGGTTTCCTTGTACTTCTCGTTCATGTCGCGGCCGGTCTCCAGCATGACCCGGACGCAGTTGTCGAGCGGCATGAAATGCTCGCCGTCGCCGCGCAGCGCCAGAGAGGCCGCCGAGACCGCCTTGATCGCGCCGAGCGCGTTGCGCTCGATGCAGGGCACCTGCACGAGGCCCGCAGCCGGGTCGCAGGTCATGCCCAGATGGTGCTCGAGCGCGATCTCCGCCGCGTTCTCCACCTGTTCGTTGGTGCCGCCGAGCGCCGCGCAGAGCCCCGCAGCCGCCATCGCCGCCGCCGAGCCGACCGGGCTGCCGGTCTTTCCGCAGGGCGGCAATACCGGGCTCTGCTACGGCGCGGTGCCGCGGGACGGGCTGGTCGTGGCGATGTCGCGGATGCGGACGGTGCGCGGCTTCGACCGGGCCTCGGGGCTGCTGACGGTCGAGGCCGGAATGACCCTGGCGGAGGTGCACGAATTCGCAGCCCGGGAAGGCCTGCAGTTCCCGCTGCACCTGGGCAGCGAGGGCACGGCGCAGATCGGCGGGCTGATCTCGACCAATGCCGGCGGCACCGGCGTGCTGCGCTACGGAGCGATGCGGGATCTCGTGGCGGGGGTCGAGCTGGTGCTGGCCGACGGCCGCGTGCTCGATGATCTCGCGGCGCTGCCGAAGGACAACCGCGGCTATCCGCTGCGCCATCTGGTGGCAGGGGCCGAGGGCACGCTGGGGCTGGTGACGGCGGCAACCTTGCGGCTGTCCCCTGCCATGCAGGACCGCGCCCACGCCTGGCTTGCCGTGGAGACCGCGGAGCAGGCGCTGGAGCTGGCCTCCCGCCTGCGCGCTGAGGCGGGCGACGTGCTGGAGGCGCTTGAGCTTCTCGACCGCGCGCAAGTCTCTTACGTCCAGCGCCACATCCCCGGCACGCGCATGCCTTTCGCGGAAACGCCTGCCTGGTCGCTGATGGTGGAACTCGCCTCTACCCGCGCGGATGCCGGGATGCAGGGGCTGCTGGAATGCGCGCTGGAATCTGCCTTCGAGGACGGGCTGATCCGCGACGCGGTGATCGCCCAGAGCGCGGGGCAGGGGGCGGAGATCTGGCATTTCCGCCATTCGGTGACCGAAGCCAATGCCCGCCAGGGCGTCGGCGTGGTCATGGATACCTCCGTCCGTCCGGGCCGGATCGCGCAGTTCATCGCCGATGCCGATGCGGTCACCGAGGCGCGCTTTCCCGAGGCGGAACGCGCCATCACCGCCCATATCGGCGACGGCAATGTCCATTACATCGTGATGTTCCCGCAGGATGCCTGGGCGGCACATGCGGATCCGATCGCGAAGGAGATGGAGGTCGAGACCGCCATCCACGACGTGGTCGCGCGCCATGGCGGCAGCTTCTCGGCCGAGCACGGCATCGGGCGCAAGCTGGCGACGGAGATGTCCCGCCTCGGCGATCCGGTGCGGCTGGAGATCCTGCGCGGCATCAAGGCGGCCTTCGATCCGGAAGGCCTGATGAACCCGGGCGTGCTCCTGCCCCCGGCATGACGCCTGCCAGCCCGCGCTGCCGTTCCTTGCGGGCCGGGGCCCGACCCGGCTTCCGTTGGTCTGTCGTCCCGGGCCCCGCCGGGCCGGGCCTTCCTGCCGCACGGCGCGCATGCCCGCCGCCCTGGCGGCGGCCAGACCGGCGGGGCTGTCCTCGATCACCACGCAGGCGGCCGGGTCCGCGCCCATGCGGGAGGCAGCGAAGAAGAAAAGATCGGGGGCAGGCTTGCCGCGCGCGACCATGGTGGCGCTGAAGACGTTGGGTTCGAAAAGCGGCAGCAATCCGGTGAGGGTCAGCGAGCGGCGGATGCGCTCGGGCTGGCTCGACGAGGCGACGCAGACCGGACCGCCGATGGCGCCGACCGCCTCGGCGATGCCGGGGATCGGCCTCAGCTCGGCATCGAAGCGCTCGAAGAGCCGGGCGCGGATCCCGGCCAGCATGCCGTCGGTCAGCTCGAAGCCGCGCTCGCGCCGCAGCCAGTCCGCGACAGAGGCCATGGAGCGGCCGAGAAGCGCGCGGTAGCCGGTGTCGTGATCTAGATCGCAGCCCTGCTCGCCCAGATAGCCGACCAGCACGTTGAGCGAGATCGGTTCGCTGTCGACCAGCACCCCGTCGCAATCGAAGATGACCAGCCGCTCCGGCATCGCTCAGCCCTCCAGGTAGCGGGACAGAACCGCCGCAGTGCCGTCCTTCCCGAGCGCCTGCAGATTGCGGGCGAAGGCCTCGGCGAAACGGGCGTTTCCGGCGAGATCGCCGTAGATTGCCTTCTGGCCGAGCCAGGCCTGCGGTCGGGACTGCGCCTCCTGCGCGACGGCGGCGAGGCTGTCCCAGTTCGGATCGTTCGGCGCGATCGCGGCGCCGCTGTCGGTCACCCCGGCACAGTAGCGGCACCAGAGCGCGCATTCCAGTGCCAGCCCCTCGATCGGGCCGCCCGAAGCGAGCGCGTCGCGCAGCGTCGGCAGGATGAATTTCGGCTGGCGGTTCGAGCCGTCCAGACAGAGGCGGCGCACCGTGTCGCCGATCTTCGGGTTGGAGAACCGCGTTTCGATCAGATCGAAATACCCGGCCAGGCTGGTATCCGGGACCGGCGGGACGTTCGGGATGATCTCGGTCTCCTCGAGCTTCCTGAGGAAGCCGCGGATCAGCGGATGCTCCATCGCCTCATGGACGAAATGGATGTCCATCAGCCCGGCCGGATAGGCGATCACCGCATGGCCGCCGTTGAGGATGCGCAGCTTCATCAGCTCGTAGGGCGCAACATCGGGGACGAACTGCACGCCAGCCTTTTCCAGCGGCGGGCGGCCGAGCGGGAAGTTGTCCTCCATCACCCATTGGGTGAAGCCCTCGCAGAAGACCGGCCAGCCGTCCTCAAGCCCGAACTCATCGCGCAGGATGCCGCGCTCGCGCTCGGTGGTGGCCGGGGTGATCCGGTCGACCATGGAATTCGGGAAGGCGACATTCGCCTCGATCCAGTCCGCCAGCGCCGGATCGGAAAGCCGCGCCAGCCCGGTCAGCGTGTTCCGCGTGACGACGCCGTTATGGGGAATGTTGTCGCAGCACATCACGGTGAAGGGCGGAAGACCATGGTCATGGCGGAGTTCCAGCGCGGCGAGGATCATGCCGAAGACCGTCTTCGGCGCTTCGGGCGTGGCGGCATCGGCCGCCATCGCCGGATGGGCCGGATCGAAACGGCCTTCGCTGTCGAGGAAATAGCCGCCCTCGGTGATGGTCAGCGACACGATGCGGATGTCGGGCCGGGACATGCGCTCGATGATCGCGTCGGCATTGGCCGGCTCGACATAGTTCACCATCGAGCCGATGATCTTGGCGCGGCTGCTCTCCGCCTCCTGCTCGACAAGCGTGGTCATCCAGTCCTGCGCCGCGAGGATGTCGCGGCCACGCTTCTCGCCTTCGAAGACCCCGGCGCCGACCAGCGCCCAGTCCATCCCCTCGCCCATGGCGAAGAGCCGGTCGAGATACTCGGCCTGGTGCGCACGGTGGAAATTGCCGAGGCCGAAATGCAGGATGCCGGGGGTCAGCCGGGCGCGGTCATAGCCGGGACCCGCAACATTGGCAGGCAGCGAGGACAGGGCGGAATTCGAGAGACGGAGCGGCATGGGCATGGTCCCATCTATGGATTGGCGCGGCTCCCGCAGGCGCCGCCTGGATTGTCCGGCGGAGGCAGGCTCCGCCCGCGGTCACAGCCGGAGCCCGTCGGCCCCGAAGCGGTGCAGCTGGTCTTCGCGCGGGGTCATGAAGATCGTGTCGCCGTGGCGGAAGCCGATCTCGCCCGAGGCGCGGACCGTGATCACATCCGCCAGTCCGGTGTCATGGACATGGAAGAAGCTGTCGCTGCCCAGATGCTCGGACACTGCGACGCGGCCTTGCCAGAGGCCTTCGGTGGCGGAGACCTCGATATGCTCGGGCCGGATGCCGATCGTGTGGGCGCCATGGGCCGCCGCGGTCTGGCCTTCGATGAAGTTCATCTTGGGCGAGCCGATGAAGCCCGCGACGAAGAGGTTGCGCGGCGCGCGGTAGAGGTCGAGCGGCGAGCCCACCTGCTCGATATGGCCCGCGCGCAGCACCACGATCTTGTCGGCCATGGTCATCGCCTCGACCTGGTCATGCGTCACGTAGATCATCGTGGTGGCGAGGCGTTCGTGCAGCTCGCTGATTTCCAGCCGCATCCCCACCCGCAGGGCGGCGTCGAGGTTCGACAGTGGCTCGTCGAAGAGGAAGGCCGCCGGTTCGCGGACGATGGCGCGGCCGATGGCGACGCGCTGGCGCTGGCCGCCCGAGAGCTGCCCCGGCTTGCGGTCGAGATAGTCGGTGAGGTTGAGCGCCTTGGCAGCGGACTCGATGCGGCGGGCCTGCTCGTCCTCTGGGACATTCGCCATCTTCATCGGGAAGGCGATGTTCTTTCGGACCGACATGTGCGGATAGAGCGCGTAGCTCTGGAACACCATGGCGAGGCGGCGTTTCGCGGGCGGCAGCTCGGTCGCCTCGGCGCCGTCGATCTCGATGCGGCCGGAGGTGACGTCCTCGAGCCCCGCGATCAGCCGCAGGAGGGTGGACTTGCCGCAGCCCGAGGGGCCGACGAAGACGACGAATTCGCCATCGTTGATTTCCAGGTCGAGCGGCGGAATGACCTGCACGTCGCCGAAGCTTTTCGTGACCTGCGAGAGCGTGATTTTTCCCATGGGTTGTTCCCCCTTATTTCACGGCGCCGAAGGTGAGCCCCCGGACCAGTTGCTTCTGGCTGAACCAGCCCATGATGAGGATCGGCGCGATGGCCATGGTGGAGGCGGCCGAGAGCTTGGCGTAGAACAGCCCCTCGGGCGAGGAATAGCTGGCGATGAAGGCGGTCAGCGGCGCGGCCTTGGCGGCGGTCAGGTTCAGCGTCCAGAAGGCCTCGTTCCAGGCGAGGATGATGTTCAGGAGCACGGTGGAGGCCATGCCGGGCACCGCCATCGGCATCAGCACGTGCAGCACTTCTTCCCTCAGCCCCGCCCCGTCCATCCGCGCGGCCTCGAGGATCTCGGAGGGGATCTCGCGGAAATAGGTGTAGAGCATCCAGATGATGATCGGCAGGTTGATCATGGTCAGCACGAAGACCAGCCCGATGCGGGTGTCGAGAAGACCCAGATCGCGGAAGATCAGGTAGAGCGGCACCAGCACGCCCACCGGCGGCAGCATCTTGGTCGACAGCATCCACATCAGCACGTCCTTGGTCCGCTTGCCGGGCACGAAGGCCATGGCCCAGGCGGCGGGAACGGCGATGATCAGCCCGATCAGGGTCGAGCCCACGGAAATGACCACCGAGTTCCAGAAATGCCGGAAGTAGTTGGAGCGCTCCTGCACGGTGAAGTAGTTCTCCAGCGTCCAGGAGAAGTTGAACCAGACGGGCGGATCGGCGATGGCCTCGGCCTCGGTCTTGAAGCTCGTCAGGATGGTCCAGAGGATCGGGAAGAAGATCAGCAGGCCCACGCCCCAGGCGATCGCGGTGTTCAGCGCCTTGCGCTGCGTCTTGACGGCACGCGCCATGGCTCAGGCCTCCAGGTTCTTGCCGATCATCCGCATCAGGAAGATCGCGACGATATTGGCGAGGATGATGGCGACGACGCCGCCCGCGCTGCCCATGCCCACGTCGTATTGCAGGAGCGACTGGACGTAGATCAGGTAGGTCAGGTTGGTCGAGGCGTATCCGGGTCCGCCATTGGTGGTGACGAGGATCTCGGCGAAAACCGACAGAAGGAAGATCGTCTGGATCAGCACGACCACGGTGATCGCCCGCGCCAGGTGCGGCAGCATGATATGCCAGAAGCGCGACAGCGGCTTGGCACCGTCCATCTCTGCGGCCTCGAGCTGTTCGCTGTCGAGCGACTGCAGCGCGGTCAGGAGGATCAGCGTGGCGAAAGGCAGCCACTGCCAGCTGACGATGCCGATGATCGACAGCAGCGGAGCCTGGGCGAGAAAATCGTAGGGCTGGAGCCCCAGCGCCTTGAAGAGATGCGCGAAGAGGCCGTTCACCGGGTTGAGGAACATGTTCTTCCACACCAGCGCCGAAACGGTCGGCATGACGAAGAAGGGCGCGATCACCAGGATGCGGACGATCCCCTGCCCCCACATCGGCTGGTCCAAGAGCAGCGCCAGAACGATGCCCCCGCCGATGGTGATGACGAGCACGCCAAGCACGAGGGCCAGCGTGTTCCAGATCGCCGCGGTGAAGCCCGGATCGGTCAGGAAGTAGCTGTAGTTCTCTAAGCCGACGAAGGGATTGTCGCCCGGCATCAGCAGGTTGTAGCGCAGGAAGGAGAAGTAGAGGGTCAGGCCCAGCGGGATCAGCATCCATCCCAGCAGCAGGATGACCGAGGGCGATATCATGAGCCGCGCAGCGGCACGGGACGCTTTCGTCGACATGGGACTTGCCTCTTCGCGTGGCGTGGGGGAACCGGCCCGGCCGCGGGGCGCGGGGCCGGTTCCGGGAAGAGGCGGAGCGCTTGGAGGCGGGCTCCGCCGGGGTTCCCGGGGCGCGGGGAGCGCAGCCGCTCCCCGGATGCGGGTCAGGTGGCGCGGTTTACTTGATGTAGCCGCCGCGCTTCATTTCGCGTTCGGTCAGGGCCTGGGCATTGGCCAGCGCCTGCTCGGCCGTGACCTGGCCCGCGAGCGCAGCCGAGAACTGCTGGCCGACGGCGGTGCCGATGCCCTGGAATTCCGGGATCGCGACGAACTGCACGCCGGTATAGGGCACCGGATCGACCGCCGGATTGGTCGGGTCGGCGGCTTCCATCGATTTCAGCGTCATCTCGGCGAAGGGCGCGGCCTCAAGATATGCCTGGTTCTCGTAGAGCGAGGTGCGGGTTCCCGGAGGCACGTTGGCCCAGCCTTCCTTCTCGGCGACGAGCTCCAGATAGGCCTTGGAGGTCGCCCATTCGATGAAGGTCTTGGCCTCCTCCGGCGCATCGGTGCCGGCCGGAATGCCCAGCGTCCAGGCCCAGAGCCAGTTGCCGCGCTTGCCGAGCCCGGCATCGGGCGCGAGCGCGAAACCGACCTTGTCGGCGACGGTGGAGTCGTTCGGGTTGGTCACGAAGGAGGCCGCCACGGTGGCGTCGATCCACATGCCGCATTTGCCCGACTGGAACAGCGCCAGGTTCTCGTTGAAGCCGTTCGAGGAGGCGCCGGGCGGACCGTAATTGTTCATCAGGTCCAGATAGGTGGTCAGCGTGGTCTTCCAGGCCTCGCCATCGAACTGGGGCTTCCAGTCCATGTCGAACCAGCGCGCCCCGAAGGAGTTTGCGGCGGCGGTCAGGAAGGCCATGTTCTCGCCCCACCCCGCTTTCCCGCGCAGGCAGATGCCGTAGATCTCCGCGTCCTTGTCGGTCATCGCCTCGGCCGCCTTGGCGATGTCGTCCCAAGTCGGCGCCTCGGGCATCTGCATCCCGGCCGCTTCCATCAGGTCCTTGCGGTACATGACCATGGAGCTTTCGCCGTAGAAGGGCGCGGCATAGAGCGTGCCGTCGATGCTGAGCCCGCCCGCGATCGCCGGCAGGATGTCGCCCGCGTCATAGTCGTCGCTGAGCCCGGTCAGCGGCTCGAGCCAGTCCTGCCTGGCCCAGATCGGAACCTCGTAGGTTCCGATGGTCATCACGTCGAACTGTCCGCCCTTGGTGGCGATGTCCTGGGTCACGCGCTGGCGCAGCACGTTTTCCTCGAGCGTCACCCAGTCGAGCTTGATGTCGGGATGCTTGGCCGTGAAGTCGGCGGCCAGCCCCTGCATGCGGATCATGTCGCCATTGTTGACGGTTGCGATGGTCAGGGTGGTTTCGGCTGCCGCCGGAAGGCCCGCAGCGCAGAGCGCCGTGGCCCCCAGAAGGGCGCGGATCGAAGCAGTCATTACTCTCCTCCCAAGAATGAGCTTTTGCCTTGCTTGTGGGCATTTATTCACACGGTTTGACGAACGGTCAACAGGGAAAACTCTCCGCAGCGCGGCAATTCCGGTGCGAAAACACCGGATTCCTTGTGAAATCAGTTTGTTGAGATCTGGCTAAAACTGCCGCGAGACGGCCCGGTCCGGGCTCAGAGCAGCGACTCGGCCGTCCGCTCGTCGGTCACGAGCCCGTTGACGAAGCGCCCGGTCAGAGCGCCGCGGATCGCCTCGACCTTGCCCGGCCCCCAGGCGCAGGCGATGATCGGCGCGTCGCTGCCCGCGACAAGCGGCGCCGAGCTGACCCGCCCGTTGGTCTCGTCCTCGACCAGCCGCCCGTCGCGGTCATAGACCCAGCCAGTGATCTCGCCGACCGCGCCCTTGGCAACCAGCCGCGCCTGGTCTGCTCCGGTGATGAAGCCGTCGAGCACCAGGGGCGCCGTCTCCAGCATCTGGCCGATGCCGACGAAGCGCACGTCGGTTTCGCGCACCAGTTCGCGGTTGGCCCGCAGCGTCGCCTGGCCGAGCAGCAGGTCACGCTCCTCCCGCGTTGCCGCGATCACCGGCAGGGGCAGCGGATAGGTCGGCGCGCTGACCTTGTCGGAGACGGTGAAGAGCACGTTGTAATAGGCGGTGGAACCCGAGGGCGAGATGTTTCCCGTGAGCGACACGATCTTGTGCTGGGCGCAGTCGAGATGCGGCAGCTCCTCGATCGCCGAGCGCAGCGTCCGCCCGGTGCCGAGCCCGATCACGACCGGAGCCTCCCGCGTCAGCCAGCTTTCCAGGATATCCGCCGTGGCATGGGCGACGCCTCGCCCGGCCCCCTCGCCCGGCCCGAGCGTGGGCACGACCTCGCAAAGGCCCAGCCCGAAGCGGTCTCGCAGCCGCTCGGCCAGTTCCAGGCAGCGCGCCACCGGATGGTCGATGCGCACCTTGACCAGACCCGCGCTCATCGCCTGGCTGACCAGCCGCTGCGCCGACTGGCGGGAGATCCCCATCACCGCGGCGATCTCGTCCTGCTTCATGCCGCCGATATAGGCCAGCCAGGCCGCGCGGGCGGCATCGTCGAGCTTGCGGTCGGCTGGGCGCATGCTTGGGTCCTGATCTTCTGTCCGGCATGCATCTTGGGCAAGATGCCGGGCCAATGCAAGCCGCCCCGCCGGGCCGGTGCGGCAAGGCAGACCCCGGGCCGGGGTTGCACTTTGCCCGCCATCCGGCCCATCTGTCGCCAGCCGCCGCCACCGACCGGAGCCGTCCCTTGGACAAAGCCGCCCCCATCCTGTCCCGCCTGACCCGCGCCACTGCCGCCGGATTGCGCCGCGCCGGGATGTGCCGGCCTCTTCGAGGCGGCGCCAGCGCTCGAGCAGCGGCAGTCCGGAATTGCGGCAATGCAGCTGCATCGCCGCCCGCGCCGCCGCAGCATCGCCCGCCTCCAGCGCCCGCACGATCGCCTCGTGCTCGCCGCGCGAGAATTGCGCGATGTCGTCCGGCCCCTGGCGGTTGTTCTGGCGCGTCCATTCCGGGAATTGCTGTCGGGCCTGCCAGAACTCGCCGACGATCTGCACGAAGAAGGCGTTGCCGGTGGCTTCGGCGACCGTCAGGTGGAAGGCGCGGTCCTGCGCCTCCCATTCCGCCAGCGTGGCGGCCTCGTCGCACATCCCCTCGATGCAGGCCCGCAGCCGGTCGATCTGCCCGGCATCGAGCGTCCCCGCGGCGATGGCGGCGATCTCGGGCTCGAAGGCATGGCGTGCCTCGACCAGCTCGAAGAAGCCCGGCAGGGTCGCGGTCTCCGCCGGTTCCGGCGGCAGCGCCTGCGCGACGAAGGCGCCGGCCCCGTAGCGGGTCACAACGAGCCCCATCAGCTCCAGCGCGATCATCGCCTCGCGGATGGTGGTGCGGCTGACGCGCAGCTGCTCCACCAGGTCCTTGTCGGCGGGCATCTTGGTGCCGGGCGGGTAGTCGCCCGCGCGGATGCGCGCGGCGATGCGCTCCGCGACGAGGCGGTAGCGCGGCTTCTGGTCGATCGGGTCCAGGCGGGGCAGGCCGGTCATGGGGCGGGCGTGTCGTCCTCGAGATAGAAGCCCACGTTCTCGGCGAAACCGGCATCGGCGGCAAGCCCCAGATCCAGCGCCTTCTGCGGCCGGTAGTCGTAGCGCCAGCCCTTCACGATGGCCTCGATTTCGGGCTGCTTCTCCCAGCGGATCAGCTTGGCGGGGGCCGGTCCCGCGACTTCGGTCATGGCGTCGATCATCTGGCGGATCGACAGGCGCTGTCCGGGCATGATCATGCAGCGCTGCTGTCCCAGCGCGGCAGCGTCGAGCTCGGCGCCCTTGATCAGGTTTTCGACGCAGCGGCGCGGGCTGAGATAGTAGTGCTCGAAGTCGGGATCGACCGGGCAGACGGCCGGCTCGCCGTTCAGCGGTTCGCGGATGATCGAGGACATGAAGGACGAGGCGGCACGGTTCGGCTTGCCCGGACGCACCGCGATGGTCGGCAGGCGGAAGCCGCGGCCGTCGACATAGCCCTTGCGCGAATAGTCGTTGAGCAGGAGTTCCCCGATTGCCTTCTGCGCGCCGTAGGAGGTCTGCGGGTTCGGGATCGTCCAGTCGGTGACCGGATCCGGGACCTCGCCGCCGAACACTGCCAGCGAGGAGGTGAAGACCACGACCGGGCAGGTGCCGAGCGCGCGGCAGCGTTCCAGGAGGTTCAGCGTGCCGAAGAGATTGACCTGCATGCCGGCGTCGAAATCTGCCTCGGCATGGGCGGACACGACGGCGGCGAGGTGGAAGATCACCTGGGTCTCGGGCGTCACCAGCGCGTCGAGCGCGGCGCGGTCGGTGATGTCGGCGGCGCGGCAGGTGACGGGGAAGGGCGCCTCGAGCGGCGCGGGCTCGGCGAGGTCGGCGAGGGTCAGGCCGCCGGCGGCGCGGCGCCGCTCATGCGCTATCTCGACGTGCTGGCGGCGGATACCCGCGCGGCGATCGACCGGGGGCTGCGGATGGCGGAGGCGACCGCCACGGTGGCGGCCTCGGAGGCGGAGAACTGGGAGATGTTCGGCCTGAACAATCCGCGCAACGCCACCGTCGCCTATGCCGAGCTGGAATGGGAGTGAGCCCGCGGGCTCAGCTCTCGATTTCGGATTGCAGCATCTGCGCGATGCCGTAGAGCCGCTTCTCCAGCAGGACCGGCGTCTCGCAGACATAGGTCAGCGAGCGCTGCCGGTCGGTGAAGATGCGCTCGTCCCAGTCGATCTGCACCTCGAGCGCGTCGACCCGGTCGAAATCGGGATCGTCCGCGGCCATCAGCGCGTCCATCTCGCTGCGCGCCGCGTCGATCCGCTTCGACAGCGCGATCTGGCTCCGGGCGTAGTCCTCGATCCCCTTCATGATCCGCGTGCGCAGATGCGACAGGGTTCCGAAGCTCTCGCCGAAGAGATGGGACATCATCTCGGGACTGCGGCCATGGGCTTCGGCGAAGCTGTCGAGCGCGGGCTGCGCCTCCTCGAGCGGCATCCGCCTGAGCACCAGCCGGTCGATCACCTCCTGCGCGGCTTCGGCCGTGGCCGGGTCGAGCTTGATCTCCGGGATCGGATGCGGCCACATCAGCCCCGGCGAGAGCTGCTCCACCTTGCGCTGGATGCAGGGCCAGTCCGGATCCGCGGCGGGCTGGGCTGACGTCGCGGCGCCTGCCGCCGCCAGCACCGCCGCTGTCGCAAAGCTCGGAAAATATTTCGCAATCATTCTTTTGCCTCCCCCGCGCAGAGGATACCAAGCTGCAGGGACGTGTCCATCGGCAGCTTGTATGCCATGGCACATCCGAAGGTATGAATTGTTCCGGCCAAGCCGCGGCTCTACCGTCTTGGTCAATCAGTAAAGGCCGCCCCTAGCGGCCATGAAGGAGAGAAACGTGCGCACCAAAGCAGCCGTGGCCATCGAGGCCGGCAAACCGCTCGAAGTGATGGACGTGAACCTCGAGGGCCCGAAAGAGGGCGAGGTTCTGGTCGAGATCAAGGCCACCGGCATCTGCCACACCGACGAATTCACGCTCTCCGGCGCCGATCCCGAGGGCCTGTTCCCGGCGATCCTGGGCCATGAGGGCGCTGGCGTGGTGGTCGAGGTCGGCCCCGGCGTCAAATCGCTGAAGCCCGGCGACCATGTCATTCCGCTCTACACCGCGGAATGCCGCGAGTGCGAATACTGCCTCAACCCGAAGACCAACCTCTGCCAGAAGGTCCGCTCGACCCAGGGCCAGGGCCTGATGCCCGACGGCACCTCGCGCTTCTCGATGCTCGACGGCACGCCGATCCTGCACTACATGGGCTGCTCGACCTTCTCGAACTACACCGTGCTGCCGGAGATCTCCCTGGCGAAGGTCCGCGAAGACGCGCCCTTCGACAAGATCTGCTACATCGGCTGCGGCGTGACCACCGGCATCGGCGCCGTGCTCTACACCGCCAAGGCGGAAATCGGCTGCCGCGCCATCGTCTTCGGCCTGGGCGGCATCGGCCTGAACGTGATCCAGGGCCTGCGCCTCGCAGGGGCCGACCAGATCGTCGGCGTCGACCTGAACCCGGCCAAGGTCGAGATGGCCAAGCGCTTCGGCATGACCGATTTCGTCAACCCGGCGGAAGTCGAGGGCGACCTGGTTCCGTATCTCGTCAACCTGACCAAGGGCGGCGCGGACTACACCTTCGACGCGACCGGGAACGTGAACGTGATGCGCACCGCGCTCGAGGCCTGCCACAAGGGCTGGGGCGAGAGCATCATCATCGGCGTGGCGCCCGCAGGCGCCGAAATCTCGACCCGTCCGTTCCAGCTGGTCACCGGCCGGTCCTGGCGCGGCACCGCCTTCGGCGGCGCGCGCGGCCGCACGGACGTTCCGAAGATCGTCGACTGGTACATGGAAGGCAAGATCGAGATCGATCCGATGATCACCCATGTCCTGCCGCTGGAAGACATCAACAAGGGCTTCGACCTGATGCATGCCGGCAAATCCATCCGCGCGGTGGTGCAGTACTGATGGCTTTCGAGATCGTCTCGGAAAACAAGAGCTTCGGCGGCGTGCAGGGCGTGTACAAGCACGCCGCCAGTTCCACCTCCTGCGAGATGACCTTCGCGGTCTACCTGCCGCCGCAGGCCAAGCAGGGGCCGGTGCCGTGCCTGTGGTATCTCTCGGGGCTGACCTGCACCCACGAGAACGCCATGACCAAGGGCGGCTTCCAGGAGCATGCCGCGAAGCACGGGCTGGCGGTCGTCTTCCCCGACACCTCGCCGCGCGGCGAGGGGGTGGCCAATGACGATGCCTATGATCTGGGGCAGGGCGCAGGGTTCTACGTCAACGCGACGCGCGATCCCTGGGCGCCGCATTTCCGGATGTGGGATTACGTCACCGACGAGCTATATTCCCTGGTATCGAAGGAATTCCCGGTGAACGGCCGCCACGGCATCACCGGCCATTCGATGGGCGGACATGGCGCGCTGACCGTCGCGCTGCGGAACCCCGACAACTACGACTCGCTCTCGGCCTTCGCGCCGATCGCCAACCCGACCCAGTCCGACTGGGGCCGCAAGCAGCTCTCGGCCTATCTGGGCGAGGACGAAGCGGGATGGGCCATGCATGACAGCTCGATCCTCCTCGAGGAGCGCGGCTGGAAGGGCGAGCTGCTGATCGACCAGGGGGCTTCGGACCAGTTCCTGGACCTGCTCCGCCCCGAGGCGCTTGCCGCCGCGATGGGCCGCCGCCGCCAGCCCGGCATCCTGCGCTTGCAGCCGGGCTACGACCATAGCTACTACTTCATCTCGACGTTTGCCGAGGACCACGTGAAGTGGCACGCTGAGCGTCTCGGAGCGGTCTGAGCCAGAAAAGGACTACTTGACCATGACAGCCAAGATCTTCGCCCTTTCCCTTGCAGCCCTGAGCCTTGCCCTGCCGGCCGCCGCCCAGGACGGCGATGCCGCCAAGGGCGAGAAGGTGTTCCGCAAGTGCATGGCCTGCCACGCCGTCGGCGAGGGCGCCAAGAACAAGGTCGGGCCGGAACTGAACGGCATCGTCGGGCGGACCACTGCCGCCGTCGCCGATTTCAACTATTCCGACGCCATGGCCGCGAAAGGCGCCGAAGGCCATGTCTGGACGGTCGAGGAGCTCGATGCCTACCTGGCCGATCCGAAGGGCTTCATCCCGGGCAACAAGATGGCCTTCGCCGGCCTGCGCAAGGATGAAGAGCGCGCCGACGTGATCGCCTATCTCGCGACCTTCCAGTAAGGCCGCAGGACAAGCTTAACCTTCCCGGCGGCTCCGACAGCCGCCGGGACCCGCACCAAGGAGGACAGTCACGATTTCTTAATGCCCCCGCCCGCAGGAGAGGAGCCTGCATTGGGGGAGCCCTCGCGCCGAACAAGAGCAGACGATGCTATGGTGGGCATCCAAGGCCGGCACGCAGGGACACACCGTTTTGGGAGGTAGCAATGAAGACGTTCATGACCCTGACGTCCGTGCTCGCGATGACCGCGGCCGGCGCAGCTATGGCCAGCGAAAGCGTGCAGGCCGAAATCGACAAGCCGGAGCAGTGGGTGCTGCAGACCGGCGACTACAAGAACCAGCGGTTCTCCAAGCTAGACCAGATCAACAAGGACAACGTCGACGACCTGCAGGTCGCCTGGACGTTCTCGACCGGCGTCCTGCGCGGCCACGAAGGCTCGCCGCTCGTGGTCGGCGACACGATGTATGTCCACACCCCGTTCCCGAACATCGTCTATGCGCTCGACCTGGCGAATGACGGCCGGATCAAGTGGAAATACGAGCCGAAGCAGAATGCCGACGTGATCGGCGTGATGTGCTGCGACACCGTCAACCGTGGCGTGGCCTATGGCGACGGCAAGATCTTCCTGCACCAGGCCGATACCCGCGTGGTCGCGCTCGATGCCGAGACCGGCGAGGAACTCTGGGGCGTGATGAACGGCGACCCGGCCAAGGGCGAGACGAACACCGCGACCGTCATGCCGGTCGGCGACAAGATCATCGTCGGCATCTCGGGCGGCGAATTCGGCGTGCAGGGCCATGTCACCGCCTATGACATGGAAACCGGCGAAATGGCTTGGCGGGCCTATTCCACCGGCCCGGACGACCAGATCCTGTTCGACCCGGAGACGACCACCGAACTCGGCAAGGTTGTGGGCGCCGACAGCTCGCTCAACAGCTGGGAAGGCGACCAGTGGAAGATCGGCGGCGGCACCACCTGGGGCTGGTATTCCTATGACGCCGAGGAAAACCTGATCTATTACGGCTCGGGCAACCCCTCGACCTGGAACCCGGCGCAGCGTCCCGGCGACAACAAGTGGTCGATGACCATCTTCGCCCGCGACGCCGATACCGGCATGGCCAAGTGGGTCTACCAGATGACCCCGCATGACGAATGGGACTATGACGGCATCAACGAAATGATCCTGACGGAGCAGGAAGTTGATGGCGAAATGCGCAAGCTCCTGACCCATTTCGACCGCAACGGCCTGGCCTATACGATGGACCGCGTCACCGGCGAGCTGCTGCTGGCCGAGAAATACGATCCGGCGGTGAACTGGACCAGCGGCGTCGACATGGACCCGAATTCCGAGACCTATGGCCGTCCGGCCGTGGTGGCGGAATACTCGACCGAGCAGAACGGCGAGGACGTCAACTCGACCGGCATCTGCCCGGCGGCGCTCGGCTCCAAGGACCAGCAGCCGGCGGCCTACCATCCCGACACCCAGATGTTCTACGTGCCGACCAACCATGTCTGCATGGATTACGAACCGTTCCGTGTGAGCTACACTGCGGGCCAGCCCTATGTCGGCGCGACCCTCGCGATGTATCCGGCGCCTGACAGCCATGGCGGCATGGGCAACTTCATCGCCTGGGACAACCTGAAGGGCGAGATCAAGTGGTCGATCCCCGAGCAGTTCTCGGTCTGGTCGGGCGCCCTGGCCACCGCGGGCGACGTGGTGTTCTACGGCACGCTGGAAGGCTACCTGAAGGCCGTCGATGCGGAGACCGGCGACGAGCTCTACCGCTTCAAGACCCCGTCGGGCATCATCGGCAACGTGATGACCTACGAGCAGGACGGCAAGCAGTATGTCGCGGTGCTCTCGGGCGTCGGCGGCTGGGCCGGGATCGGCCTGGCGGCAGGCCTCACCAACCCGAATGACGGCCTGGGCGCCGTGGGCGGCTATTCCTCGCTGAGCGACTACACCGCGCTCGGCGGACAGCTGACCGTCTTCGCCCTGCCGGACTGATCGCGGGCGACGCCCCTTCAGTCGGCCGGCACGCCATCGCGCGTGCCGGCCAGCCCCCATACACAGGATCGCATCATGAAGTTTACCGTAAGCGTTCTCGCCGCCGGTCTTGCCGTGGCCGCCCTGGGCGGACCGGCTGCCGCACAGGAAGTCGACAACCTGACCGCCGCCTATGAAGAGGGTGGCCGGTATTATACCGAGGACGACGTCCCGACCTACAATGTGGGCGAGGACGGAACGGTGGACTGGCTGACCTATTCCGGCTTCCGCCGCTACCATTCCGAATGCCATGTCTGCCACGGCCCCGAGGGCGAGGGCTCGTCCTATGCCCCGGCGCTGAAGGAATCGGCGGTCGACATGGATTACTACGATTTCCTCGACGTGGTCACCAATGGCCGCCAGAAGGTCAATGCGGCCGAGAACTCGGTCATGCCCGCCTTCGGCGACAACCCGAACGTGATGTGCTACATCGACGACATCTATGTCTACCTGAAGGCGCGCGGTGCCGATGTCGTTCCGCGCGGCCGTCCGGGCGGCCGCGAAGACAAATCCGACGATATCCGCGCGGCCGAGGAGGCCTGCCTTGGCATGTAAGCCGCTTGCCGCCGCCGCGCTCGGCCTGGCCCTCGCGGCCGGGGCGGCGCAGGGGCAGGTCACGGACCTGGTCTCGACCACGCATTTCCGGGTCTGCGCCGATCCGGCCAACCTGCCGATGTCGAATGACAGGGGCGAGGGCTACGAGAACCGGCTGGCGGAGCTCTTCGCCGCGGAGCTCGGCCTGCCGGTGCAATACGCCTGGTTTCCGATGGCGACGGGCTTCATCCGCAACACTCTGCGCGCCAACAAATGCGACGTGGTGATCGGCTATGCCCAGGGCCACGAGCTGGTGCAGAACACCAACCACTACATGACCTCGGCCTACGCCCTGGCCGTGCCCGCGGACGGCCCGCTGGCCGATGTCGCGACGCTCTCGGACCCGCGGCTGCAGGGCTTGCGGATCGGCGTGATCGCCGGCAGCCCGCCGGCCACGCACATGGCCCGCAACGGGCTGATCGGCAAGGCGAAGGCCTATAACCTGACGGTTGACCGGCGGGTGGAATCTCCGGCGCTCGACATGCTCGACGATGTCGATGCGGGCGAAACCGATGCCGCCGTGCTCTGGGGACCGCTGGCCAAGTCGGACCATCCCGGCCTCAAGGTCATTCCGCTGCTCGGGGAGACCCTGCCGCCGCGGCTGTTCTTCCGCATCACCATGGGCGTGCGGCCGGGCGACAAGACCTTCGAGCACAAGCTCAATTCGCTGATCCGCCGCAACCAGGGCGAGATCAACGCCATCCTGGCCGGGGCGGGCGTGCCGCTGGTCAACGACATGGGCGACGCCCTGCTGGAGTCCGGCCAGTGATCCGCGCGGCAGCCGCGGTGCTTGCGGTCTCCGCCGCCGCGGCCGCCGCGCAGGTGCCCGATTCACCGAAGCAATTCCCGGCTTGCCGCCCTCGTCGCGGGCGTGCTGGCCTGCGCCGCGGGCACGCTGGCCCAGGCCCAATCCGATTGCGGCCCGGGCAGCTGGGACGGCTGCCTCGGCAAGCCCTGGGTCGACGGCGACACGATGGAGACGCCGATCGGCTCGGCCTGGTGGCCGAACCCGCTCTGGGGCGGCGAAGACGAGGCGGGCTCGACCAACTGGTACACCCAGCCCGAGGTGCTGCAGCGCGCGCTCTCGGCCTCGACCGGCGAGAAGGTCTACCGGCTCGGCCATGCCTATTCGCCCGACATGCCGTTCTTCGGGGCGCGCAGCTTCGTGATGCGCGTGCCCGGCATGCCGACGATCGGTGCCTCGGGGGCGAACGGCTTCGTCTACAACGACGACTACGTCGCGGGCGAGCTCGGCCAGATCGGCACCCAGTTCGACGGCCTGGCCCATAGCGGCATCCAGATCGGCGAGGCCGGCGACCTGAACGAGACCCGGTTCTACAACGGCTTCACCTCTGCCGAGATGTGGGATGGCGGCAAGGGCTCCTACGGGCTGCAAAAGCTCGGCATCGAGAAGCTGCACCCGATCGTCGCGCGCGGCGTCCTGCTCGACGTCGCCGCCGCCAAGGGCGGCCCCCTGCCCGACGGCTACGAGATCACCATGGCCGACATCCGCGACACGCTGGCGGCGCAGGACATGGCGGAATTCGAATTCCAGCCGGGCGACGCGCTCCTGTTCCGCACCGGCTGGGAACGGCACTGGACCGACGCGGAGAGCTATGGCGGGCATTCGCCGGGGATCGGCATGGAAGTGGCGCGCTGGGTCGCCGAGGAGGTCCAGGCCGGCCTGACCGGCGCAGACAACCTAGCGATCGAGGCCTATCCGTCCTCCGATCCGGACTGCTCGGTCTGCGTGCATTCCTTCCTGCAGACCCGCCACGGCATCGTCGCGCAGGAAAGCATGGTCCTCTCGGAACTGTCCGAGGACCGCACCTATGTCTTCACCTACATCTTCAGCCCGGTGCCCTTTGCCGGCGCGACCGGCTCGCCGGGCACGCCGCTGGCCATCAAATGACGGCCGTGCCGGGCCCGCGGATGCAGGCCCGGCGCTTTCCCGGTCACGGCCCCGCGCAGGCCTCGGCCCGGACCAGGACCTCCTGCCCGGCCTCGGCGCCATAGGCGCGGAAGCCGTTTGCGTCGATCTGGATCACCCGGTAGGTCGGGTTGCCGCCGGTCCAACAGGGGGCAGGCTCGTCAATCGCGGTGATGAAACGGTGCGACATCGCCTGGCCGGAGCTGAAGGCGATGCCCTCGGGGCTGGTGCCGGAAAGCGGCACATGGATATGGCCGAAGACGATGTGGCGCACGCCGGGGCCATGGCTGGCGAGGCAGTCCATCAGCGCGGGCGCGTCATGCAGGCCGATATGCTCGAAATGCGCCAGTCCGTGATGCACCGGCGGGTGATGGATGAAGACCGTCACCGGCTGGTCGCCCGCGCCCGCGAGCGCCTCGCGCAGCCAGCCGAGCCGCGCCTCGCAGAACCGGCCGCCGATGAATCCGTGCTCGTGGCTGTCGAGGAACAGGAGCCGCCCGTGCGGCGTGTCGAGATGGCTCTGGACATGGCCCGACGCGGTCACGGGCTGGTCCGGGAAGGCCTCCCGGAAGGCCGGGCGCGCGTCGTGGTTGCCCAGGAGCAGGCGGATCCCGCAGCGCACCGGCGCCAGGATCTCGCGCAGGAGCGCATAGGCTTCCGGGTCGCCGTCGTTGCACAGGTCGCCGGTCACGACCAGCAGGTCGGCATCGGCATGGTGCTCGCAGGCATGGGCGATGCCCCGGCGCAGCATCTCCGCCGGATCGAGCGTGTGGAGGCTCTCGCCCGGCGGGACGAGATGGGTGTCGGTGATCTGGATGATTTTCATTTTTTCTTCCGTGGCATCGCGGCCGCCCGCAGCCGGGCGGCCGGAATTCTGGGTCAGTTCATCATGCTGCCGGTGGCGGCGGCCAGTTCGGCCAAGCCGTCTTCGGGGCTCAGCTCGCCGCGCTGGACCCGGGCGATGATCTCCGCCTGGGCGCGCCAGATGCGGACGCTGTCGCCGCCGGGATAGCCCAGATAGGGCCGCGCCCGGCCGGCCTGGCGGGCAGCGGTCTCGGTGTTCGGATGCTCGGCATAGTAGGGCGCCAGGTAGTCCTCGCCGGTGGCGCGGACATTCGTCGGCAGATAGCCGGTGATGCGCACAATCATGTCCTGCGCCTCGGGGCTGGTGACCCATTTGAGGTATGACCACGCGGCCGCGCGCTTTCCGGCATCCTCAGACAGGATCACCGCGGCGTTGCCCCCCGTGGGCACGCCGCCTGCCTCCTTGTCATCGAGCGGAAAGGTGTCGGTCACCAGCTCGAACCGGTCGCCGACAAGCTCCTCGACGGTCTGCACATGGGCGGGGGTCGAGAAGATGATGCCGGTGAGCCCGGCGCCGAATTGCTGGCGCGACTGGTCCCAGTCGAGCACCGGCTGTCCCGCCTCCGAGACGAAATCGCGGATATAGGTCAGCGCCTTCAGGCCGAGCTCGTTGTCGAAGGCGACCTGGCCGGTCACCGGATCGGTCATCTGCCCGCCCTGCTGCAGGATCATTGCCTGCCACAGCCAGTCATCCGGCCAGCCCGAAACGTCGTAGCCGATGCCCGCGATGCTGTCGCCGAGCCCGTTGATCCTGACGGCGAGGTCCAAAAGCTCCGGCCAGGTGTCGGGCATGGCCTCGGGATCTCCCCCGGCCTGGCGGACGAGATCGGCATTCACGTACATGATCGGCGAGGACGCATTGACCGGCAGGCCCCATTGCTCGCCGCCGATCTGGCCGAGCGACAGCATCGACGGGGCGTAGTTCTCCGCGGCCCAGCCGGCGGGCTCGGCCTCGAGGAAGGGCTGGAGGCTGGCAATCTGGCCGCGCGGCGCGAGCGTGGCGACGAGATCGCCGAGCAGCATGTAGCCGGAGAAGTAGACATCCGGCAGGCCGCCGGTCACCGCCGAGCGCAGGATCTGCTGGTGGCCCTCGTTATAGGCGACGGCGGGGGCGCGGAACTCGATCCTGATGTCGGGATTGCGCTCCATGAAGGCCTCGGCCAGCGGCTGGTGGAAGCGCGTGAAGCCGGGGAGGTTGTAGAGCACCTCGAGGGCGACGGGTTCGGCCTGGGCGGCCGTGGCCAGGCCGAGCGCGAGCGCGCCGGCGGAAAGGCGGGAGGAAAGCGGCATGGGGGAGGAGGTCCGTTGGTCGGCCGCGGCTGCGGCAGGGGCTCCGGGCGGCAGGGCGCCGCCCGGAGCGCAGGGTCAGTTCATCAGGCCATTGGTCGCCGAGACGATCTGCGCAAGGCCCTCTTCCGAGGAAATCTCGCCGCGCATCACCTGGGCGATGATGTCCCGCTGGGTGCGCCAGATGCGGACGCTGTCGCCGCCGGGATAGCCGGCCCAGGGCTGCGAGCGGTCGGCCTGGTGCGAGGCGGTCTCGACATTCGGGTGCTCGCGGTAATAGGGCGCCAGGAACTCTTCGCCGGTGGCGCGCTTGTTGGTCGGCAGATAGCCGGTGATGCGCACGATCATGTTCTGCGCCTCGGGGCCGGTGACCCATTTGAGGTATTCCCAGGCCGCATCCTGCTTGGCCGCGTCCTGGGTCAGGATCACCGCCGCGTTGCCGCCGGTCGGCACGCCGCCGTTTTCCTTGTCGTCGATCGGGAAGGTGGTGGTGGCCAGCTCGAAGCGGTCGCCGACCAGTTCCTCGATGGTCTGCACATGCGCCGGCGTCGAGAAGATCAGGCCGGTCAGCCCTGCGCCGAACTGCTGGCGCGACTGGTCCCAGTCGAGCACCGGCTGGCCGGCATCGGTGACGAAGGCGCGGAAATAGTTCAGCGCGTTCAGGCCGATCTCGTTGTCGAAGGCGACGCGGCCGGTCTCGGGATCGGTCAGCTGGCCGCCCTGCTGGTAGACCATCGCCTGCCACAGCCAGTCATCCGGCCAGCCGCCGATGTCATAGGCCATGCCCGCGATGTTGTCGCCGAGCGCGTTGATCTTGACGGCGAGGTCCAGAAGCTCCGGCCAGGTATCGGGCATGTGCCCGGGGTCGCCGCCCGCCTGGCGGACGAGATCGGCATTCACGTACATGATCGGCGAGGACGCGTTGACCGGCAGGCCCCACTGGGTGCCGCCAATATTGCCGAGCGCATACATCTTCGGCGAGTAGTTCTCGTCGACCCAGGCCGCGTCTTCCTGCGCGACGAAGCCCTCGATCGGGGTGATCTGGCCGCGCGGCTCCAGCGTCTCGACCAGTTCGCTCAGCAGGTGGTAGCCCGAGAAGAACACGTCCGGCATGTCGCCGGTCACCGCCGAGCGCAGCACCTGCTGGTGGCCCTCGTTATAGGCGACGGCGGGCGCCTGGAACTCGATCTTGATGTCGGGATGGGCCTCCATGAAGGCCTCGGCGATCGGCTGGTGGAAGCGGGTGAAGCCCGGCAGGTTGTAGAGGACGTTGAGCGTGACCTGCTCGGCCGAGACGGCGGCAGGCAGCACGGCCAGAACGGCGGCGCCGGTCAGGAGGCGGGAAAGGATCGACATGCGGAGGCTCCGTTTCGTCGTTGGGAAGGAGAGGGAAAGGCGGGCCGGGGTCACTTGACCCCGGTCATGGTGATGCCGGCGATGAACTGGCGGCGCGCCAGCAGGAAGCACAGGACCATCGGCGCGGTGACCAGCGCCGCGCCGGCCATCAGCGCGCCGTAATCGGCGCCGGATTCCGCGTCGGAGAAATAAAGCATCCCCAGCGGCGGCGGCGCCAGAGCGGTGTCGCGCACCACGATCAGCGGCCAGTAGAGGTCGTTCCAATGCGCCACCACCGAGAAGATCGAGAAGGCGGCCAGCGACGGCAGCGAGCCGCGCAGCACCAGCCGCCAGCAGATCTCGAATTCCGAGAAGCCGTCGAGCCGTGCGGCCTCGATGATCTCGTCGGGATAGGAGCGGAAGGACTGGCGGAACAGGAAGATGGCGAAGACCGACAGGAAGAACGGCACCATCAGCGCGAAATAGGTGTTCAGCAGCTTCAGCTGCGCCAGGCCGACGAAAAGGGGCAGCGCCAGCGCCTGCATCGGCACGCAGAGCGCCCCCACCACCAGCGCGAAGAACACGCCGCGGCCCGGGAATTTCAGCTTGGCCAGCGCATAGGCGGCCGGCACCGCGGTCAGGATCTGCACGATCAGGATGCCCGCGCAGACGATCACGCCGTTCAGCATGAACCGCCCCATCGGCACGCGCTCGCCGACCTTGCCGAAATTGCGCGCCGCCGAGAACTGGTCGGGGACCGGCCAGAGCGAGATGTCGAATATCTCCGACGGCGAGCGGATCGCGGTCAGTCCCATCCAGTAGAAGGGCAGCAGCATCAGGAAGGCCCCGAGGGCCAGGACCACATGCGGAAGGTAGCGGGCCATCAGTAATGCACCTTGCGGTCGAGCTTGAAGGTCTGGCCGACCGAGAGGATCAGCACGAGGGCGAGGAAGATCAGCGTCAGCGCGGCGGCATAGCCGGTCTCGGCGTATTCGAAGCCTTCGAGGTAGATCGCGTAGAGCAGCGTCTCGGAGCCCTGCCGCCCCTTGGTCAGCACGGCGACCTGCTCGAACACCTTGAAGGCCGAGATCGAGGTGGTGACCACGACGAACATCGTCGTCGGCCCCAGCATCGGCCAGGTCACGGTCAGGAAGCGGTCGATCGGCGACTTCGCGCCGTCGAGCCGCGCGGCCTCGGTCAGGTCCTTCGGGATCGCGGTCAGCCCGGCGAGGAACAGCACCATGTTGAAGCCCAGCACCTGCCAGACCCCCATCAGCGCCATGGTCGGGATCAGCAGCGCCGGATCGGCGAGGAAGGAGACCGGCTCGAAGCCGAGCCAGCGGATCGCGGCATTGACCGGCCCGAGCGAGGGATGCAGCAGGAACTGCCAGACCGTCGCCATGGCGACGAGCGTCGCGGTGACGGGCAGGAAATACGCGACCTCCCAAAACCCGCGCGTGCGCTTGGTGCCATGGACCAGCAGCGCCACGCCGAGCGCCAGCCCGACCCCCGCCGGAATGACGATGGCCGCATAGATCAGCGTGTTCGCGAGCGCGCGCAGGAAGACCGGATCGGAGAAGGCCCGCGCGAAATTGCCGGTGCCGACGAAGCCCCAGTCGAGCGCGCCCAGCCGGTAGTCGGTGACGCTGAACCCGGCCAGAACCAGAACCGGCACGATGTAGATCGCCAGCATCAGCAGCGCGGCGGGCGCCACGAAGGCCAGCCCGCGCCGCATCATCCGCCGCTCGCGCTTCGTGGCCGGGGCGGCAGGCACCGCAGCGGCGACGGGAGCGCGACCTCGGTGCCGTCGGCCAGCCGGGCGCGGAACACCACGTTTTCGCGGGCCTGGATCAGCTCGGGCGGGCCGGCGAGTCCGCCCCAGGCCCCGGCCGCCGCGACGGCCTGTGCGATCAGCTCATCCGTCATGGGGCAGCTCCGCCAGAACCTCGCCCAGCACGTTCACCGCGATATCCGCATGCTCGGGGGTGAAGGGCATGGGCGGGCGCATCTTCAGGATGTTCATGTCGCGTCCGATCCGGTTGAGCAGCACCCCGCGGCGCCGCATTTCCTCGGTGACCGCCGCCGCGAAGGCCGTCGCCGGGCTGCCGTCCGGCTGTGCCAGCTCGAGCCCGAAGAACAGCCCCGTGCCGCGCGCCTCGGCGATCATAGGATGCGACAGCTCCTCGAGCCGGTCGAGCGCATGCGCCCCGGCCGCGGCGGCATTGGCCATCAGCCGTTCCTCCTCGATCACGTCGAGCACCGCCATCGCGGCGGCGCAGGCGACCGGATTGCCGCCGAACGTGTTGAAATATCCGAAGGCGCCGCGGAAGGCGGCCATGATCTCGGGCCGCGCCACGACGCCCGCCACCGGATAGCCGTTGCCCATCGGCTTGCCCAGCGTGACCACGTCGGGGGCGAAGCCCATCCGCTCATGGCCCCAGAAATGGCTGCCGAGCCGGCCGAAGCCCGGCTGCACCTCGTCGCAGAGGATCAGCCCGCCCGCCTTGCGGATCACCTCCGCCGCCGGATCGAAGAAGCCGGGAGCGAGCGCGGGCAGGCCCTCGTTGGCGAAGGACGGGCAGAGCATCATGCCGGAGAACCCGCAGCCCTCGGCTTCGAGCTCGGCAATGGCCCGGGCGATCCCGTCGGCGAAGGCCTGCGGCTGCGCCTCCATCGAGCCGCCCAGCGGATCGGTCGAGCTGGGCGCGGGCACCAGCCGGACATGGCCGGGATAGCCGCCGATCGGCGGACGGCGGGTCGAGAGCTGCGAGGTGGCGAGCGTGTTGCCGTGATAGGTGTTGTCGGTGGCGATGATGCCGCGCTTGCCGGTCACCGCCTGCGCCATCCTGAGCGCGACGTCATTCGCCTCGGAGCCGGTGCAGGTCAGGATCATCTGGCCCAGCCCGTGCCCCATCGTGGCAGTCAGCCGCTCGATATAGTCGAGGATCAGCGTGTGGTGGTACCGGGTATGGGTATTCAGCCGCGCCGATTGCCGGGCGATCGCCTCGGCCACCTTCGGGTGGCAATGCCCGACATGGGGGACGTTGTTGTAGCAGTCGAGATAGCGGCGGCCATGATTGTCCCAGAGCCAGACGCCCTCGCCGCGGACGATGTGGACGGGGTCCTCGTAGAAGGTCGGCACGTTCGGCCCCATCAGCCGCGCGCGGCGCTCCGCCAGCGTCTCAGTCATCGTCGGCCACCCTTCCCCTCAGGCTCTTGACCTGTCCGCGCGCGGTCTTGGCATCCATACGCCGCCGCTGGCTGCCCTTGGTGGGCTTGGTCGGAATCCGCCGCTTCGGCACATGCGTGGCCTTCTCGATCATCTCGGCCAGCCGTTCCTTGGCGATCTCGCGGTTGCGCGCCTGGCTGCGGGTGTCCTCCACCCGGATGATCACCGCGCCATCGAGCGTCCAGCGCCGGCCGGCCAGCCGTTTCAGCCGCGATTTCACGGGCTGCGGCAGCGACGGGCTGCGCGCCGCCTCGAAGCGCAGCTCGACCGCGGTCGAGACCTTGTTGACGTTCTGCCCGCCCGGCCCGGAGGAGCGGGTGAAGACCTCGGTCATCTCCCAGTCCTGGATCGCGATCTTGTCGGTGACGTGCAGCATGTCCGGGTCCCTGCCTTTCCGTGTCCCTTCCTAGGCCAAGCCGGCCCCAAGGGAAACGCGCGAAGCGGCGCAAGGTGCCGCCCGCCTCATTCAACCAGCCGGTATTCGGCGATTTCGGTGCGCTGGAACACGTTCTCGTTGTCGTCCGAGATCATCGTCAGCCGGATCGCGCCTCCGGGCTCGCGCCAGACGGCGATGCCTTCGAGATTGTCGTGCTGGAACGGGAAGGTGGACATCAGCGTCTCTTCCTTCGCCACGCGGTCGCCGTCGAGCGTCAGCCGCCGCACCCGGCTCTGGAAGGCGAAGCCGGTGAAATGCCGCTCGAGCACGTAGAGCTTGCCGTCCGGGCCGAAATCCGCGCCGACCGGCAGGAAGGGCGGATCGCGGCGCAGGGTGAAGGGCACGGTCCAGGCGCCGTTCTCCAGCCGGTAGACCGGGAACGGACGGTCGAGCGCGCCCGAGCGCTCCGGGATCGCCACCAGCCGGTTCTGCGGGTCGAGGGCCAGCGCCTCCAGCCCGGAATTCCTCTGCAGCTCGCGGAAGGCCTCCGGCCGCGGCCAGTTCCGCGCGGCCGCGTCGGGCCCGTCGAAATGCACCACCCGGTGGATGATCTCGAAGGACACGTTGCAGGCCGCCCCGAGTTCCACCACCCGGCAGGCCAGCCCCTCGGCATCCATCGCGTTTTCGGTCGCCGGCTCGCCGTTGCGCTTGCGCAGCGGCACCGCGGGACGGGCGATGACGGCGGCAATCCGGCCGTCCTCTCGGCGGAAATTGCCGTCGATGCGGCTGCCGCGGTCCGAGATCGTGATGAAGGTATTGCCGTCATCCGACACTTCGATCCCCGAGAGCCCTGTGGCCTCGGGGTTCTTCCAGACGAAGTTGCCGACATGGTCGAGCTTCGGCGCGGCGGCGGCGGGACCGGCACCGAAAGCCAGCGCGGCCGCCGCCAGGGCGGCCCTGATCATGCCGGTCATGGAGCGGCGAGCACGCCGCTGCACTGCGCCGGCAGTTCCGCGAGAACGCAGGTCCGCCATCAGGTCGCGGGTCGCCAGCCGCCCGCCGATATTGGCCGCGCTCAGCACCTCGCCGTCATGCTGGATCACCGCCGCACCGGCCTTGAGGCAGCGGTCGGCCAGCACCAGGTCGGCGGTCACCACGACATCGCCCGGGCCGCAGCGCTCCGCGATCCACTGGTCGGCGACGTCCGGCCCGTCGGGCACGATGACCAGCTCCACCAGCGGGTTCTGCGACGGCCGCAGCCCGCCATTGCATACCAGCAGCATCGGCACCTTCAGCCGTGTCGCCACCCGCTCCGCCTCGGCCTTCACCGGGCAGGCATCTGCATCAATGTAGAGCTTGGTCATGGGGCGTCCTCCGTCGGGGCTCGCCCCGCCCTACCCGACCGCGGCCGGAAGGTCGACAGCCGGCGGCAGGAGGGGGGTCAGGGGGGAACCCTCGGTTCCCCCCTGCCTCGGTCACGCCGCCGCATGCTCGCCCGGATGCTTGCCGAGGATGATCATCCCCAGGAGGTCGTCATCGGTGACCTTCGCGACATCCACGGTGCCGACCAGCTGGCCGTTCTTCATCACGCTCGCCCGGTCGCAAAGCTTCATCACGTCATGGATGTCGTGGCTGATCAGGAAGATGCCGATCCCCTGGCGCTTCAGCTCCTCGATCAGCTCGGACACCATCTGGGTCTCGTGCGGCCCCAATGCGGCGGTCGGTTCGTCCATGATCAGGATGCGCGCATTGAAATACACCGCCCGCGCGATCGCCACCGATTGCCGCTGCCCGCCCGAGAGCGCGCTGACCGGATCGCGGAACTTGCGGAAATTCGGGTTGAGCCGCGCCATGATCTTCGCGGTCTCCGCCTCCATCCTTGCATCGTCGACCAGCCCCGTCGCCGTCACCAGCTCGCGCCCCAGGAACAGGTTGGCGCTGGCGTTCAGGTTGTCGGCCAGCGCCAGCGTCTGGTAGATCGTCTCGATGTTGTAGCGCCGCGCGTCGCGCGGATTGTGGATATGCGCCTCCTCGCCATTGATGCGGATCGTGCCGCTGTCGGCGCGGTAGGCGCCCGAGAGGATCTTGATCAGGGTCGACTTGCCCGCGCCGTTATGGCCGAGCAGCCCCACCACCTCGCCGGGCCAGAGATTGACGCTGACATGGTCGACGGCATGGACGCCGCCGAAGGCGATGCACATGTCGTCCATTTCCACCAGCGGCGTGCCTGTGCGGTCGATGCTCATCAGCGGGCTCCCGTGCGCTTGCGGTAGAGGATGTCGATCAGCACGGCCAGCACCAGCACGCCGCCGACCACGATGTTCTGGAAGGGCGCGTCGACGCCGACCATGGCCATGCCGGATTGCAGCGACTGCATGATCAGCGCGCCGAGGATCGCGCCGTAGATGGTGCCGATACCGCCCGACAGCGCCGTGCCGCCGATCACCGCCGCCGCGATCACCCTGAGCTCGTCGAGCGTGCCGATGTCGTTCGAGTGGTTGGCCAGCCGCGCCGAGGCGACCATGCCCGCGAGCGCGCAGAGCACGCCCATGATGGCAAAGATCTTGACGGTCAGCAGCCGCGTGTTGATCCCCGACAGCTCCGCCGCATCCGGGTTGCCCCCGGTCGCGAAGATGTAGCGCCCCAGCCGCGTGCGCTGCGCCACCACCGTCATGACGATGGCGATGACGATCAGCAGCAGCACCGAATAGGGAATGCCGTAGCCCTCGGCGTAGCCCTCGGGCATGGTTTCGCCGCGGGCCTCGAAGATCCGCGCCAGCCGCGCCGAGGGAATGTCATAGGCGTTGAGCACCGCGACGAAGCCGAGGATCGCCGCCGCGATCAGCCCGGCCAGCACCGCCTCGGCCCAGAGCGGCTTGACCGGCTGGCCATGGCCCGCCTTGGCGCGGCGTGCCGAGATCAGCGCGAAAACCGCGGCCGCGGTGGCGGCGAGCCCGAGGATCCAGCTGAGCGACGGCCCCAGCGTGCCGTTGATGCCGCCGAAGGCCACGTAGGTCGGGTCGAGCGGGCCGATGGTCTGTCCGCTGGTCATGTACCAGGCGACATTGCGCCAGACGAGGAGCCCGCCCAGCGTCACGATGAAGGCCGGAATGGTCAGGTAGCCGACCAGCCAGCCGTTGAAGGCGCCGATCACGCCGCCGGTGATGATGCCCGCGAGGATCGACAGCCAGGGCAGCAGCGGATGGCCGATCTCCAGCCCCAGCATGTCCGGCAGCCAGCGGGTCTGCATCATCGCCATCACCGCCGAGCAGGTCGCCAGCAGCGAGCCGACCGACAGGTCGATATGGCGGGTGACGATGACGAAGACCATGCCGGTCGCCATGATCGCCACGCTGACCGTCTGGATCGTCAGGTTGAAGATGTTCCGCGCGGTCAGGAACCGGCCGTCGGTCATCAGGTTGAAGACCAGGCAGACGGCGATGAAGGCGCCGATCATGCCCAGCAGCCGCGTGTCGATCTCCAGCGATTTCAGGAAACCCTGTTTCGGCGCCGCGGCGGCGCCCGTCCTTCCGGCCATGACCGTCCTCCCGTTCCGGCAGCTCTGGAATGCGGCCGGGCGGCGCACCGCCCGGCAGGGGCTTCAGGCGGGACCCTCCCCTGTCCCGCCCGGCCCGGTCAGTTGCAGGGCGCGGGCCCGGCCGTGACGCCCTGGCAGAGCGCCTCCTGGCTGATCCAGCCCGCATCGACGACCGCGGTAAGGTTGCCGACGGTGACCGGCACCGGCTTGAGGAATTTCGCGGTCAGCTCCTGGCCCGAAGGCGAGCTCCACATCTCGGCGCCCTCGATATCGGCCATCGCGGTGCCCCCGGCCATGGCGACGGCGATCTCCGCGGCTTCGCGGCCCAGATCGCGCGCATCCTTCCAGACGCTCACCGTCTGGGTGCCGAGCGCGATGCGGTTCAGCGCGGCATGGTCGCCGTCCTGCCCCGAGACCGGAATGCCGTCCATGCCCTGCGCGGTCAGCGCCGCCACCGCGCCGCCCGCCGTGCCGTCATTCGAGGCCACCACCGCGTCGACCTTGTTGTCGCTGGCGGTCAGGATCTGTTCCATGTTGCGCTGCGCGTTCGCGGGCAGCCAGCCGTCGGTATAGGCCTCGCCGACAATGGTGATCTTGCCCGCGTCGATCGCCTCCTGCAGGACCTCCTGCTGGCCGCCGCGCAGGAAATCCGCGTTCGGATCGGTGGGCGAGCCCTTGATCATCACGTAATTGCCCTCGGGCACCTTCTCCAGCACCGCGCGGGCCTGCATCCGGCCGACTTCGACATTGTCGAAGGTCAGGTAGAAGGCGCGCGGATCGTCGATCAGGCGGTCATAGCCCACGACCGGGATGCCCTCGTCCGTCGCCGCCTGCACCGCCGGTCCGATCGCCTGGCTGTCCTGCGCCAGGATGATCAGCGCATCGACGCCCTGGGCGATCAGGCTCTCGACATCGCTGAGCTGCTTGGCCGAGGACGACTGCGCATCCGCCGAGACATAGGCCGCGCCCGCCGCATCCAGAGCGCCCTTGATCGCCGCCTCGTCGGTCTTCCAGCGCTCCTCCTGGAAATTCGACCAGCTCACGCCCACGGTGATGTCCTGCGCCAGCGCTGCCGACGAGACAGTCGCAGCAAGCACCGCCAGAGCGGTGATCCTGATGGTGTTCATGATTTCCTCCCGTTGCGGCGCCGCCCGGACTCCCCTCCGGTTGAACGCCATGACTATCGCTAGCAGAGTTAAATTCGGCAGGCAAAATAAATTCTGGCTCCCGCCGCGGAATCCCGCCATCTTGGCAAAGGGGAGGAAGGCCGATGATCCGCGACCAGCGCAGCCAGGGGCGGCATGCCATCCTGGGCGAGATCCGGCGTGCCGGAACCATCGCCCGGGTCGATCTCGCGCGCCGCACCGGGCTCAGCCAGGCGACGGTGACGGCGATCACCGCCGAGCTGATGGGCGCCGGGCTGATCGAGGAAAGCGCCGCCGCCGCGACCGGCGACGCGCAGCGGCGCGCCGCCCAGGATCACCACGTCCGCCCCGTCCTCTTCGGCGGCGCGGTTGGCCAGGCGGATCAGCTCAGCGCGCAGTCCGGTGCGGACATTGGCGACGTCGACCTCCCGCGCTTCCGGCGTGCGGACGCCGGTGAAGCGGCCGCCCAGGCCGGTGGCGCGGATGCAGTCGTCGTACCAGCGCGTCATCAAGGGCGAGAAGGTGACGACCGAGAAGCGGTCGCCCATCATCGCCGCCGACATCGCGGCGGCCTCGGCCATGCCCACCACGGGAAGGTCGAAGAGTTCGCGCGCGCCGGCCAGTCCCGGATCGCCGAAGGCGGCGATGATCACCGCGTCGATGCCCTCGAGATTGTCCGCGATCATCTCCAGCGCGATGGCGCCGCCGATCTGCGCCTCGGCGCGCGAGGCGATATAGGGGAAGCCGCGCGCGGCGGTCAGCGGCACGATCTCGGCGCGGCTGCCGGCGATGCCGCGGGCGATCCCGGCCATGCAGTCGGTCATAGCGGCGGTCATGTTGGGGTTCACGAGCAGAAGGCGCATCGGCCGGTCCTTCCTGTCTTCTTCTGCGGGCGTCATGCGGCGCCCCCATGGGTGTCCGCCCAGTGGCGGGCGATGTCGCGGCGCGGCGCGATCCAGACATCGCCGCGGGCTGTCACGTGCTGCAGAACCGTCTCGAGCCCGGCGATCCGGCCGGGACGGCCGATGATCCGCAGATGCAGGCCCACGGACATCATCCGCGCGGCCGCTGCGCCTTCGGCATGCAGCCGCTCGAAGGCGCCGGTCACGTAGTCCGAGAAGTCGCGCGCCTGCACGAAGCCGCCGCCGGGGGAAAACCGCATGTCGTTGGTGTCGAAGGCATAGGGCAGGATCACGTGGTCGCCCTCCATCCGCGGGATGTCGTCGTCATAGGCATCGCTGTCATAGAGGAAATCGCCGCGCGCCCTGAGCAATCCGCGGGTATTGGCCGAGGGCGAGGAGCGGGTGTGCCAGCCGACCGGGGGAATGCCGGTCGCATCGGTGATCGCGCCATGGGTGTGGGCGATGGCGGTTTCCTCGGCCTTGAGCTCCATGCCCGCATGCCGCTGCCACAGCCAGCCATGGCAGGAGACCTCGTGGCCGCGTCCGGCGGCATCCTTCAGGAGCCAGGGCGCGCGCTCCGCCACGCGGCCGCAGGCGGAGAAGGTCGCCTTGACCCCGTAGCGGTCGAAGAGGCGGGCGATGCGGGCATAGCCCTGGCGCGTGCCATAGGCGAAATGGCTCTCCATGCAGAGATCGGGGGCGCCGGTCACCTCTTCGCGGATCTCGTAGGTGTCCTCGTTCCTCGGATCGCCGTCGCCGATCGACAGCTCCGCGCCCTCCTCGACATTGACCACGAAGGACAGGGCGAGCTTCGCGCCTCCGGGCCAGCAGGGGGCGGGCTCCTGCCCGAAATATCCCTTGAAATCGCGCCGGTCGGTCATGGTCGTCATCCTTGGATCATGCGGTTGAGGCCGACGGTGCGGGCGCCGAAGGCGAGCACCAGAATGGCCAGGAGGATCAGCCCCGAGGACATCGCGGCGAGCGATGGGTCGGGCTGTTCCTCGAGATATTGCAGCATCTTGATCGGCAGCGTCTTGTTGCGCGCGTCGGTCAGGAAGATGGAGATCGGGTAGTTGTCCATCGAGGCGAGGAAGGCGAAGAGCCCCCCGGTCAGATAGGCCGGGGCGAGGTTCGGGATCATCACCTTGAGGATGGATTTCGGATAGCTCAGCCCCAGGGTCCGCGCCGCGTCGATCAGCGAGAAATCGAAGGCGTTCATCGCCGCCAGCAGCGTGCGCATCACGAAGGGCAGGGTGATCACCACATGGCCGAGCAGAAGCGACCAGTACGCATCGCGCAGCCCCATCTCGCGGAAGAACTGCAGGAGCGCGACGCCGACGACGAGGCCGGGCATCATCAGGGGCGAGACCGCGAACGTGGCGATCGCCTCGCGGCCGGGGAACTGGCCGCGCGCCACCGCGATGGCGGCGAGCGTGCCGAGAACCAGCGAGGCCGCGGTCGAGACGGCCGCAAGATTCAGCGACAACAGGACGGCATCCCAGAGCCCCTGGCGGGTGGCGGCCTCGGCGTACCATTTCAGCGACCAGCCGGGCGGCGGCAGCGTGTAGACCGGCGAGTCGGTGAAGCTGACCACGACGGTGATCACGATCGGCAGCATCAGGAAGGCGATGCAGGCGAAGCCCATGGTCCAGGCGAGCCCGAGGGCGAAGCGGTCGGCGCGGGTCATCGGCGGGCTCCGAGGCGCGAGGCCGCCCAGCCCGAGAGCAGCACCACGGCAATGGCGATGGCCAGCAGGATGGCGGCGATGGTGGAGCCGAGCGCCTCGTTCCTGAGATAGAGGAAGGAGCGCGCGATCAGCATGGGCAGGTTCTGCTGCCGCTCGCCGACGATCAGCGAGGGGATCACGTACATCGAGACCGACATCGAGAAGACGAAGGCCGATCCGGCGACCACGCCCGGCAGGGTCAGCGGCAGGGTCACGCGGGTGAAGCGGAACCAGGGCGTCGCGCCGAGGCTGGCCGCGGCCTCGGGCAGCCGGGCATCGAGCTGGCGGACCACCGAATAGATCGGCAGCACCATGAAGGGCAGGAAGACATTGGCGGCGCCGACGATCAGCGCGGTCTCGGTGAAGAGCATCCGCACCGGACGCTCTGTCAGGCCGATGCCCATCAGGATGGAGTTCAGAACGCCGTTGGCACGGAACAGGATCGACCAAGCGAAGGCCTTGACCACCACGCCCAGCGACATCGGCAGCACCAGCGCGACGAGGAAGACGGTCAGCCAGATGCCCTTGGCGCGCGACATGGCGAAGGCGGCCGGATAGGCGATGACGAAGGCCAGGAGCGTCGTCAGCGCGGCGACGCGCAGCGTGCGGGCGAGAACGCGGATATTGTACTCGTCGGCGAAGAAGGCGCGGTATTCGGCGAGGCTGAAGCCGTCGGCGGTCTGCACCGATTTCGCCAGCAGCATCGCCAGCGGCAGCGCGTAGACCGCCGCGAGGACGCCGAGCGCCGGGACCGCGAGCAGCCCGATCCGGTCGAGGCGCCCGGTCATGCCGCCGTCTCGTGGATCAGCGTGTCGGCGACCGGCCAGCCGAGCTCTATCGCCTCGCCGCGGCGGAACCCGGTGCGGATGCCGGGGAGTTCGCAGATCACCCGGTCCTCGCCATGGACGGCGCCGTGCAGCACGGTTTTCGAGCCCAGCACCATGACATCCGCGAGCCGCAGGCCGATCGTGTTCTCGCCAGCGCCGGGCTGCGACGCCCGGCGGGCGGATGTCCTCCGCCGGGCCGGTGATGGGCAGTTCCCCTGTCTCGAGAGCGTCCTCGGCCGCGCTTGCTGCCGCATCCCGGACCGGCACAGGGCGCCGGTCGATCGCAGGACAGCTCCCAGCGGGTGCCGCGCCTTTGCGCCGGTCCCGGGAGATCAGGTCAGGCACCATGGCCCGGCCCATGGCGACGCGCTGGCGCTGGCCGCCCGACAGCTCGCGCGGCTTGCGCTCCAGCAGCGCGTCGAGTTCCAGCAGGCGCGAGACTTCCTCGACCTGGCGGTCGACCTCGGCCTTCGGCACCTTGCGCTGCTGCAGGCCGAAGGCGATGTTCTTGCGCACGCTCATATGCGGATAGAGCGCGTAGTTCTGGAACACCATCGCGATGTCGCGGTCGGCGGGGCTGAGATGGTTGACGGCCTTGTCCCCGATCTCGACCGTGCCGCTGGAGATGTCCTCGAGCCCGGCAATCATCCTGAGCGTCGTCGACTTGCCGCAGCCCGAGGGGCCGACGAAGACGACGAAGGCCTTGTCGGGGATCTCCAGGTCGATCCCGCGCACCGCGTGGTAGCTTTCATAGGTCTTGTTGACCGCTTTCAGGGAGAGTGTGGCCATGGGGCGTGTCCGTGTGTCCGTGCGTTTGGGGGATTACCAGGGGCTGGTTTCCTGGGTGTCGAGGGAGGTGAACCCGTCCAGGGCCAGCGCGATGCTGCTGACCGGAATTCCGTCCGCGCCGAGCTGGGACAGGAGGATCTCCGCGTCGTTCAGCGAGGCGCGCATGGCGAGTTTTCCCAGCTCGCGGCGGGCGGTTCGTTCGGCATAGGGCCAGATGCGGCCCACGATCCCGCCCAGCACGATGGCAGACGGGTTGAAGATGTTGACGATGTCGGCGAGCGCCCGGCCGAGATAGCGCCCCGAGTCGTCGAGCAGCTCGAGGATCGGCTCGTTGCCGTCGGCGGCGGCGCGCACCAGCTCGTCGATGGTGCGGATGCGGATATGGCGCTGCGCGGCCGCCAGCAGCGGCGGGGCGGCCAGATAGGCCGACAGGCAGCCCTGCGCGCCGCAGCCGCAGATCTTGCCGTCGGGCACCACCTTGATATGGCCGAGCTCGCCGCCGAAGCCGGACGCGCCGCGATACGGGCGGCCGTCGATGAACAGCCCGCCGCCGAGCCCGAGCCCGCCGTCGATCACGACGAAATCGCTGATGTCGCCGCAGGCGCCGAACAGGTACTCGGCCAGCGCCGAGGCGTTGGTGTCGTTGTCGACATGGACCGGCGCGCCGATTTCCTCGCGCAGCATCGCCGCCACGTCGATCTCGTTCCAGTCCAGATTGGGCGACTGCGCCAGCCCGCCGGCCGCGCCGACGAGGCCCGGCAGGGTGAAGCCGATGGCGCGGATCTCGGCCAGGTCGCGGCCCAGATCGGTGCAGAGCGCCTGGATGCCGCGGCGCAGGTCCTTGCCGAGCGCGGCGGGCTCCGCAGGCAGCGGCTGCTCGAACTTGCCGATCGGCTGGCCGTCGATTCCGGCCGCGACGATCACCATCTGCTCGAATTCGAGATGCACGCCGATCAGCAGCCCGTTGACCGTGGACAGCCGGTAGGCCACCGAGGGCCGCCCGCGCCGCGCGCCGCTCTGCGCCGCTTCGGTGACGGCAAGGCCTATCTCCTCGAAGCTGCGCAGGATAAGGGAGGTCGTGGACTTGTCGCAGCCGCTCAGCTCGCTCAGCTCGCGCTTCGTCGCCCCCGGATTGGACCGGAGCGCATGGAAGATGCGGGATGCGTTGTACTTCCTGACATAGGACGGGTGCACGGGGACGGCCTTTTTGATGCGGGTCGTCAAAAGTCATACGGAAACTTCCCGCCGGCACCAGATCCGCCCTGTTATTTTTCCGACACCCCACATTAATATGATTTATATGACTATTTTTTAACCATTATTATTCCATTTCTGATTATTTACGCGCCCTTTTTTGTTTGAGGCCCATATTTTATTCCGACTCCAATCATAAATATTGCGAATCCGGACGGGGGAAGGTTCCAGAGGCCTTGTCCGCAGCACTTGCGGCCCCAACAGGAGAATATTTATGAAGCCCCTCGCAAAAAGTATCCTCGCCGCCTCCACGGCCCTCGGACTCGCAGGTGCGGCCCAGGCGCAGGACGCGGAAATCTGGACCTACTGGGCCAGCGGCGCCGAGGCCGACGCCCTGACCGCGCTGATGGGCGTCACCGCAGAGCAGTATCCCGACACGCCGCTGGCCACCCGCGTCATCACCGGCAACACCGCCGAGATGCGCCGCGCGCTGCAGACCGCCTTCCTCGGCGGCCAGCCGCCCGCCGTCTACCAGTCGGGCATGGCGCAGGAACTCAAGAGCTTCGTGGATGCCGGCCGCATCGCCCCGATCGACGCCTATGTCGAAGGCGTCGAAGGCGCCGCCGAGCTGCCCGACGGCGTGCGCCGCGTGGTGTCGGTGGACGGCCAGCTCTACGGCGTGCCGCTGAACATGCATGTCGTGTCGAACGTCTTCTACAACCGCGCGATCTTCGACGAGCTGGGCCTCGAAGCCCCGGCAAATGCCGAGGAATTCCAGGCCGTCGCCGCCGCCATCGAAGAGGCCGGCTACCAGGCGATGGGCAATGCCGGCGGCCCGGGCTGGACGATGTACACCACCTACAGCTTCCTCTATGGCGGCCTCGGCGAAGACGGCTACTACGCGCTCGGCTCGGGCGAGATGGCCTTCACCGACCCGGCCGTGAAGGCCGCGCTGACCGAATGGTCCGAGACCTATGCCGAGCATTTCATGGATGACTGGACCGGCTACACCTGGTCCGACACCGGCGGCGTCTTCGCCAATGGCGACGTGGCCATGTACCAGGTCGGCGACTGGCTGTCGGCCTATCTGGCCGATGCAGGCTGGGACTACGGCGACCAGTACGGCTTCTTCCCGGCGCCGGGCATGGATGGCAGCGTCGTCATGCAGATGGACGTCATGGCCATGACCAGCGGCATCGAAGAGGCCGCCGCCGAAGCAGGCGCCGACTTCCTGCGCGCGTCGCTCTCGCCCGAGGGCCAGGCCGCCTTCAACAACGTGAAGGTCTCGGTCGCGCCGAACCCGCTGGCCGCCACCGACGGCTACTCCGCCTATGGCAAGGCTGCCGCGGAAGAGATCGGCTCGGCCGCCGCGGTCATCCCGAACCTGAAGAACCTGCTGCCGGTGCGTCTCGGCGACGAGTTCGGCACGCTGATCGCCGCCTATGCCGAAGCGCCCGATGCCGACGACCTGGACGGCATCCTCGAGACCCTCGAGGACATGCGCCAGGAGATGCTCGAGACCGGCGAATTCGTGCGCTGGTAAGCCCGCCGACCGTCGAGGATGCGGGCGGCGCCCCCGCCCGCATCCGTCCTGACCCCCAAGAAGGAGCCGCCGGGACATGCCCATGCACGCTCGCAGCACCCACAAATTGCAGAAGACCCTGGTCTTCGCCGCGTTCCTCGCCCTGCCGATCGCGTTCTTCCTCGCCGCCTATGTCTATGCCGTGGGCTATACCGGCTTCGTGTCGCTGCACCGCTGGGACGGCATCTCGCCGACCATGCAGTTCATCGGCCTGGGCAACTACGAACGCCTGATGGGCGAATCGCGCTTCTGGCATGCCGTTGCCAACAACCTGCGCTGGCTGGTCTTCTACCTCGTCGTGCCGAGCGTCACCGGGCTCCTGCTGGCGCTGCTGGTCGACGGCAAGCTGAAGGGCGAAGGCGCGATCAAGACCTTCATCTTCCTGCCCTACATCATCGCCCCCGTCGCCGTGGCGGCCGTCTGGCGCTGGCTCTACCTGCCCGATGGCGGGCTCTTCAACACGCTGCTCACCGACATGGGCCTGCCCGGCGCCACCCAGAACTGGCTCGGCGACCGCGACATCGCCACCTATTCGGTGATGATGGCCGCGCTCTGGAGCACCGCGGGCTTCTCCTTCCTCGTGTTCTTCTCCGGCCTGCGCTCGATCCCGCAGGAGCTGTTCGAGGCCGCCCGCGTCGACGGCGCCAATGCCTGGACGATTTTCTGGAAGATCACCCTGCCCCATCTGTGGCCGTCCACGGTCCTGGTCCTCGGCCTCTTCGGCATCGAGGCGATGCGGCTCTTCGACATCGTCTGGTCGACCACCGGCGGCGGACCGTCGCGCGCCTCCGAAGTGCTGGCGACGCAACTCTACGACGTGGCCTTCGCGACCTTCCAGATGGGCAAGGCCAGCGCCATCGGCATCGTCCAGCTGATCCTCGCGGCCATCCTGATCCTTCCCTACATCATCTACATCACCCGCCGCATCGAGGAGGCGCCCGAATGACGGCCCATCCCATCTCTCCCGCCCGGGTGCTGCGCTACGGCATCGCCGCGCTGGCCTGCCTGGTCTTCTTCGTGCCGCTGCTGGTCACGCTCAACACCAGCTTCAAGGTGCCCTCCGAGCTGACCGACATCCTGTCGCTGCCGCAGACGCCGACCCTCGAAAACTACCGCATCGCGATCCGCGAGGTCGGTCCCTCGGTGATCAACAGCCTGCTGATCACCATCCCCTCGGTGGCGCTGTCGGTGCTGATCGGCTCGATGGCGGCCTATCCGCTGTCGATGATGGACCCGAAGAAGAGCCGCTGGATCTACTTCCTGCTGCTCTCGGGCATGTTCGTGCCGTTCCAGATCGTGCAGATCCCGGCCTTCTTCGTGATCCGGACGCTCGGGCTCTACGACACGATCTACGGGCTCTGGCTGGTGCATGTCGCCTATGGCGTGCCGATCTGCACTTTCTTCATGCGCAACTATTTCGCCTCCGTGCCGCGCTCGATGTACGAGGCCGCGCAGGTCGATGGCTGCGGACCTGCCGCGTATTTCTTCAAGATCCTGATGCCCGCCAGCATCACCGGCATCGCGGCGCTGTCGATCGTGCAGAGCCGGTCCGTCTGGAACGACCTCCTCTTCGCGATGACGCTGACCAGCAGCGACGCCGCCATGCCCGTCACCGCCAAGCTCAACGGCTTCGTCGGCGCGATCCAGGTCCAGCACGGGCCGCTGATGGCCTCCGCGGTGCTGACCGTCCTGCCGATGCTCGTCGCCTTCCTGATGTTCCAGAAGGCCTTCGTCCGCGGCCTGCTCGGCGGCAGCTCCAAGTAAAGACAAGACGATGCGCCCGGCCCGCGGGGCGGGGCGCCAGAATTGAAAGGTTAAGACAATGCGCATTGCAGTCACCGGCATCTCCTACGAGGCGCTGCTGCGCTCGACCGTGCCGACCACCACGATGGAGGTCCAGCGCGGCGAAGAGATGATCGGCCTGGGCCTGTGGATGATCCGCGGCATCGAGGAGCGCTTCGCCGAGGAAACCGATGTCGAGCTGGTGCCGATCCTCTGGGGCACCGCGCTTCCGGGCGGCGGCTTCACCCGCGAAATCTACGAGCAGATCCGCGACGAGGCGGTGGCCGGGCTGAAGGCCGCCGGTCCGCTCGACGGCGTGGTCGTGGTCAACCACGGCGCGATGGAAGTCCGCGGCATGGACGCCAATCCCGACACCGACTTCCTCGACCACGTGGCCGCAGCCGTCGGCAAGGACGTGCCGATCGCGCTCAGCCTCGACCTGCACGGCCAGGTGACCCAGGGCATGATCGACCGGATCAGCGCGCTCTCGGTGCTGCGCACCGCGCCGCACCGCGACGACCAATCCACCGGCTACCGCGCCGCCGACCAGCTGCTGCACATCCTGCGCACCGGCACGAAGCAGCACATCGCCCGCGTCTCGGTGCCGATGCTTCTGCCCGGCGAATTCTGCGTGACCACCGCCAGCCCCGCGCGCGAGATCTACGGCTCGCTGCCCGAATACGACGCGGTCGAGGGCATGGCCGAGGCCAACCTGCTGGTCGGCTTCGCCTGGAACGACAAGCCCTGGATCTCGGCAAGCTGCATCGGCCAGTCCTGGCAGTCGCCCGAACAGGCGCTGGAGATGGCCACGAAGCTCGCCCGCCGCGTCTGGTCCGAGCGCGGGAACTTCACGCTGAGCATGGAGCATGCCGAGGTGGCCGAAGGGCTCGACCTGGCCGCCACCGTGACCGAGGCGCCGCTGTTCCTCTCGGATTCCGGCGACAACACCACCGCCGGCGCCGCGGGCTATTCGACCGGGGTGCTGCAGGCGATCCTCGACCGCCCCGGCCTCAAGGACGTGGTCGTCGCGGGCATCACCGCGCCCGAAACGGTCGAGGCCTGCCTCGCGGCCGGAATCGGCGCGACCGTCGAGATCGAGCTGGGCGCCGAGCACCAGCCCGCCGACGGCAGGACCCGCAAGGTCACCGCCACGGTCGAGGCCGGCGGGCGCGAGCTGAAGCCTTCGGGCTTCCAGCCCTACCTGCGCCGCGGCGGCGCCTGGGCGCGGGTCCGCATCGGCCATGTGCTGGCGACCTTCCATGACGCCTCGATCGGCATCACCACCCCCGCCCATTACGAGATGATGGGCATCCACCCGACGGAGCACGCCGTCTATGTCGTCAAGCTGGGCTACCTGCACCCGCAGCTCGAGGACATCGCCGCGCGCTTCATCCTGCTCCTGTCCGACGGCGCGTCCAATCTGGACGTCACCCGGCTCGACTACACGCAGCTGAACCGCCCCGCCTATCCGCTCGACCGCGGCATGGAGTGGGACGTCTCCCCCGCCGACATCGCCACCACCCCCGCCGAAAAGGCCACCGCATGACCATCGTCCTCAAGGAACTCACCGTCCCCGAATTCGGCACGCCGACCCTCTGCCCGGCGATCCCCGCCGAGGTTTATGCCGGGCGCTGCGACACGCTGTTCGAGCGCGCCGGCGCCGACTGGACCGTGGTCTATGCCGACCGCGAGCATCTGGCGAACATCGCCTTCCTGACGGGCTTCGAGCCGCGCTTCGAAGAGGCGCTGCTGGTGCTCGGACCGAAGGGCCGCCGCGTGCTGGTCTGCGGCAACGAAAGCATCGACTACGCGCCGCTCTCGCCGCTGCCCGGCGCCGAGCGGGTGCTGTGCCAGAGCCTGAGCCTGCTTGGCCAGGCCCGCGACGACGCCCCCTCGCTCGCCGCCGTGCTGCGCGGCATCGGCCTGAAGGCCGGGGACAGCTTCGGCCTCGTCGGCTGGAAATACCTCTCCGAGGCGGAATGCGACGGNGGTCGACACGCTGCGCGCGATCGCCGGGCCGGACGGCGCCGTGACCGAAGCGACCCCGATCCTGATGGACCCCGAGACCGGCCTGCGCGCCGTCGTCGACGTGCACCAGATCGCCGCCTATGAATGGGGCGCGGCGCGCGCCTCGGACGCGGTCTGGCGCATCGTGCAGGGCGAGCGTCCGCCTGCCGGTCAGGACCCGGCCGCGGCGGGAGCCGCCGGACAGCCGGCGCTCCCTGTTGCCCGTCATCGCGGCCGTTGCCGGTATCTTTCCGCCGCGCGCATGTGGCTGGCCGGGCGGACCGGAGCAGGGGTCAGGCCGCCTCCAGCCTCTGGCCGGTATCGCCGTCGAAATAGTGCAGGTCGGCGGTGTCGTAGCCCAGCGGGATCTCCTGGTTGCGCTGCAGCGCTACGTCCGGGGCCAGCCGCGCGGTCAGTTCCTGTCCGCCGAACCGGCAGATTGCCAGCGTGTCGGAGCCGAGAGGCTCGCAGACATCCACCACCGGGCTCATCCGCACCGCGCCGGGCGCGGCGGGGAGCAGGTGCTCGGGCCGGATGCCGACATCGAGCCGCGCCCCGTCCCGCGCGGCGACCTCGCCGAGATCGAGCGCCAGGTTGCCGACGCGCAGCTGCGGGATGGTGCCGCTGCGATCGAGCGTGCCGGGGAAGATGTTCATCTGCGGCGAGCCGATGAACTCGCCGACGAAGCGGCAGTTCGGCCGGTTGTAGAGCTCCATCGGCGGGCCCTCCTGCACCAGCCGTCCGCCGCGCAGAACCACCACGCGGTCCGCGAGGGTCATCGCCTCGGTCTGGTCATGGGTGACGTAGACGGTGGTCGTGCCCAGCATCGCGTGCAGCCGCTTGATCTGGGTGCGCATCTCCACCCGCAGCTTGGCGTCGAGATTGGACAGCGGCTCGTCGAAGAGGAAGACCGAGGGCTCGCGTACGATCGCCCTGCCCATGGCGACCCGCTGGCGCTGGCCGCCCGAGAGCTGGCCGGGCTTGCGGTCGAGGAAATCGCCGATCTGCAGGATTGCCGCGGCCTCGTCGACGCGCGGGGCAATCTCGGCGGGCTTCCGGCCGCGCATCTTCAGGCCGAAGCCAATATTTTCGCGCACCGTCATGTGCGGGTAGAGCGCGTAATCTTGGAACACCATCGCCACGTCGCGGTGCTTGGGCTCGACCTCGTTGACGACCCGGCCGCCGATCCTCAGCGTCCCGCCCGAGATCGCCTCGAGCCCGGCGATCATCCGCAGCATCGTCGACTTGCCGCAGCCCGAGGGGCCGACGAAGGCGACGAATTCGCCATCCTGCACCGAAAGGTCGATGCCGTGGATCGCGCGATGCGCGCCGTAATCCTTCACGATCCCGTCCAGACGGATATCGGCCATGGGGTCTCCTCCCTGCTGCCCGCGGAAGTTTGGGCTTGCATTATCGATAATGATCACGTTATCGATAATGACAACGCGAAACAAGCCCGCATCTAGCGGCACAGGGAGGATCATCCGGCAGATGGCCGTGGAAAGCTTCAGCACGTCCCCGCTGGCCGATTTCGTGCCGCGCCAGTCGAGCCGCCGGAGCCATGCGGTCTTCGTGGCGCTGCAGCGCGAGATCGTGCTGGGCAGCCTTGCGCCGGGCCTGGCGCTGACCGAGCTGGACCTCGCGCAGCGCTTCGGCTGCAGCCAGGGCACGGTGCGCGAGGCGCTGATGCAGCTCAACGAGGAGGGGCTGGTCAAGCGGCTGCCGAACCGCGGCACCCATGTGGCGCCCTGCCATGCCGCGGATGCCCGCGCGCTCCTGCAGCTGCGCCGCGAGATCGAGTGCCGCCATCTGGACCGGGTCGTGGAGCGCAGCGATGCAAGGCTGATGTCCGGCCTGCACGGCCATCTCAACGCGATGCGCAACGCGGCGCGTGACGGTGACGAATACCTGCTGTCGGTGCAGGACCGGGCCTTCCATGCGCGGCTGTTCGAGGCGGCGGACCTGCCGCTGGTCTCGCCGATCCTGACCCGCTGCCTGATCCATGCCCACCGCTACAAGATCTTGAATTCGCAGCCGAACCGCGCGCTGGAGGAAACCGCGGAACGGCATGTGCCGATCCTGGCGGCGCTGGAGGCGCGCGACGTGGAGCGGCTTCAGGCGCTGCTGGCGCACCATATCGCGACGATCGTCGACTTCGGGCCTGACCTGACCGGCGCGGAGGAGGCGCAATGAGCGGTCCCACGGACGGCATGCGCGCGGTGCTGGACCGCCTGGCGGCGGAGGATGCCGGGCTTGGCGATCCGACGCTGCTCGATCCGCAATCCGGGCGGGCGCTGGCGGCGCTGACCAACCTGCGCTGGAATGCCGATCTGCCGGAAGTGGCGGAGGCGCGGACGGTGATGCATGCCGGCCTTCCCGCGCGGCTGGTCGTGCCGGAAAATGACGGCGGCGCCGAGGCGATCCTGCATGTCCATGGCGGCGGTTGGGCCTTCTGCTCGGCGGCGACGCATGAGGGCGCGGCGCGGCGGCTGGCCCTTGCCTGCGGGTGTCCGGTGCTGACTGGCGAAGAGCACCAGCAGCGCGATCACCAGCGCGTAGATCGCGGTGGTCTCGATCATCGCGAGCCCGACGAAGAGCGTGCGGCTCAGCGCCCCGGCGGCCTCGGGCTGGCGGGCGATGGCGTCCATCGCGGCGGCGACCGCCCGGCCCTCGGCCAGGGCAGGCCCCAGCGCGCCGAAGCTGACCGCGATCGCGGCCGAGAGGATCGAGATGATTTCGACGAGATTTCCGGTCATGGGGATGTCTCCTCCTGTATCTCTGAGGAAGGCGCGGGCCGGGCGGGCGGCTCGCCCACGGCCGCGCCGATGAAGACGGTGGCGAGGATGGCGAAGATATAGGCCTGCACGCCCCCGGTCAGCAGGTCGAGCGCCATCAGCGGCACCGGCACGAAGAGACCGGCCAGCGACAGCACCACGCCGATCACGAAGACCCCGCTCATCACGTTGCCGAACAGCCGCACGATCAGCGCGACGGTGCGGGTGATCTGCTCGATGATGTTGAGCGGGATCATCACCCAGCTGGGTTCGGCGAAGGTCTTCAGGTAGCCGCCGAGCCCGCGGTAGCGGATGCCGTAGCCGGTGGTCGCGGCGAAGACGATCAGCGCCGCCGCGGCATCGGTTTCGAGCGCCGCGGTCGGCGGCTCGATGCCGGGGACCAGCCCCGACCAGTTCGCCGCCAGCACGAAGAGGAAGATCGTGCCGATCAGCGCCCGGAACGGCGCCGGGTCCCGCCCGGTGGTGGCGCGGATCTGGCCGTCGAGCGTGGCGAGGAACAGCTCCAGCACGGACTGCACCCGGCGGCGGCTCGGCGCGCGGGCATGCAGCCGGAGCGCCAGCGCCAGCGCCAGCACGGTGACCAGCGGCAGCTTGAACGGCGCCAGGCCGAGCGCCATCATGCCGCCCAGCCAAAGCATCACGAGCCGGGCAAGCCAGAGCCGCCGGTCGATCAGTTCGAGAATGTCCGCGAGCTCAGTCCTCGCCCGGAGCATCATCGAGAAGCCGCACCCGCATCCGCTTGATCGTTCTCGGGTCGGCATCGAGGATGTCGAATTCGACGGCCGCCTCGGCATGGGGAATGATCTCGCCCCGCGCCGGCACGCGTCCGGTCAGCACGAAGACCAGGCCGCCCAGCGTGTCGACCTCTTCCTCGAAATCCGGACCGGTCAGGCGGCGCCCGACAGCCGCCTCGAATTCCGGCAGCGGCGCGCGCGCCAGCGCGATGTAGCTGCCCGGGGATTCCTGGCGCCAGGGATCGGCCTCGACTTCGTCATGTTCGTCCTCGATCTCGCCGATCACCTGCTCGATCAGGTCCTCGATGGTCACCAGCCCGTCGGTGCCGCCGTATTCGTCGATCACCAGCGCCATGTGGCGCCGCTGGCTCTGCATTTTCTGCAGGAGCACCCCGATCGGCATGGAGGGCGGCGCGTAGAGGATCGGGCGCAGGATGGCGCGCAGGTCGAAATCCTCGTCGCGGTGGCCGTTGAAGCCGTAATGCAGCGCCACGTCCTTGAGATGGACCATGCCGAGGGGCGTGTCGAGCGTGCCGTCATAGACCGGAAGCCGGGAGAAGCCGCTTTCGCGGAAGATGCGGATCAGCTCGTCCAGCGCGACGCCGACCTCGACTGCGACGATTTCCACGACCGGAATCGCCACGTCCTCCAGCCGCATGCGGCGAAGATTGGACAGGCCCGGCGTCAGATGCGCCGCGTGATGGCCGTTGGCCGGGCCATCCTGCGCAGATGTTTCGTCTTCCTCCTCCTCGCCCTTGCGCCAGCGATTGAGGAGGCGGGCAAGCACCCCGGGTTCGTCCGGGTCGGTCCCGCTCTGGTCATTTGAAGGGAGATGCGCCCCTTCTGCATCAGACATTGTCACTATCCGTCAAAAGCCTCTTATGCCCCATCGAGCAGATAGGGGTTCGCAAGGCCCATTTCACCAAGTATCGCCACCTCGAGGCCTTCCATCAATGCGGCGTCTTCGTCGCGGATATGATCATATCCGAGCAGATGCAGGATACCATGAACCAAAAGGTGGCGCACGTGGTCTGCCAGCGGCTTGCCCATCGCGGCCGCTTCGGCGTTGCAGGTTTCCCATGCAATGGCGATGTCGCCCAGTTCGGGATCGGCTTCCGCCAGGTCCGGCGGCTCTCCGGCCGCGTCGGGCTGCAGGTCGACCGCGGGCCAGCTCAGCACGTTGGTCGGCCGGGGCTTGTCGCGGAACGTGCCGTTCAGCTCGGCGATGCGCGCATCGTCGCAGGCCATGACGCAGAGTTCGAATTCGCCCGGGTCCAGACCCAGATGGGCCAGCGCCGCGCAGGCAGCCTCCTGGGCGAGGCGGTCCAGCCCGACCGCCTCCCAGGCTTCGTGTTCGATGACGATATCAACCGGATTTTGCATCCGCAGCGTCATACGCCTCAATGATCCGGGCCACCAGAGGGTGCCGCACCACATCCTTAGCCGAAAAGTAATTGAACGAGATGCCCTCGACCCCCGGCAGCAGGCTTTCCGCCTCGCGCAGGCCCGACTGGACGCCGCGCGGCAGGTCGATCTGGCTGCGGTCGCCGGTGATCACCATGCGCGAGCCCTCGCCGAGGCGGGTCAGGAACATCTTCATCTGCATGGTGGTGGCGTTCTGCGCCTCGTCGAGCACCACGAAGGCATTCGACAGGGTGCGGCCGCGCATGAAGGCCAGCGGCGCGATCTCGATCTTCTTCTCCTCCAGCATCTTCTGGACCTGCTTGGAGGGCAGGAAATCGTTCAGCGCGTCATAGAGCGGCTGCATGTAGGGATCGACCTTGTCCTTCATGTCGCCGGGCAGGAACCCCAGGCGCTCGCCCGCCTCCACCGCCGGACGGCTGAGGATCATCTTGTCGACATGCCCCGAGATCATCATGTTCACGCCGACCGCGACGGCCAGATAGGTCTTGCCGGTGCCCGCCGGGCCGATGCCGAAAGCCAGCTCGTGGTCGAAGAGCGCCTTCACATAGGATTTCTGGGCGTCGGTGCGCGGGCGCACGGTCTTCTTGCGGGTCTCGATCTCGACGCCGCTGGAGGCGAACATCTCCATCTGGCCGTTTCCGGCTTCGCGCGCAGGCTGCTGGCCCATGCGCAGGACGCCGTCGATATCGCCGGGTTCGATGTGCTGGCCCTTCTCGAGACGCAGGTAGAGCGTATCGAGAACCTCCATCCCCTTCAGCCGGGCCTGGGGCTCGCCCATCAGCACCAGCTGGTTGCCGCGGCGGATGATCTGCAGATGCAGCGCATGTTCCACCTGGGAGAGGTTGCGGTCGAATTCGCCGCAAAGTTCGACAAGCAATCGGTTGTCGGGATATTCCAGTACGATCTCCGGCACGTCATGGTCAGCGGGCGGGGACAGGACTTCGTGCGGCAAGCAGCTCTCCTTCGGCTTGGGCCTGACTCGAAGCGTGCCGCGCTCCGGCCCGGCTGGCAAGAGGGCGCGGCGAAACTTCATCATTCTGCAACATATAGGGGTTGGCGCGGAAAAATACGCCAAGTTTCGGCTTCACGCTGCTGTGACACGGAAAAAAACGGCGCAAGGCGGAATTGGCGGCGGCGATCTGCGGCGCCGCGCCGCGACCCTCCGGCAGTCCGGTTGCACAAAATGCAGGCACATTCCGCCGGAGGAGGAGGCCGCGGCCTGCGCCGCGGCGGGACAGGACCCAGGCTGAGGCCTCAAAGCCAAAAGATGACGGTGGCGGCCAAGGCGGAGGCCGCCGCCGCGCTGGCGCCGCGGGCGCATGCGATGACCGACGTGACCGGCTTCGGGCTGGCGGGGCATGCGCTGGAGATGGCCGAGGCCTCGGGCGCGGCGATCGAGCTGAAGCTGAAGGACGTGCCGCTCTGCGAAGGCGCGCTGGAGCTCTGCAAGGCGGGCATCCGCTCGACCATCTTCGAGGACAACCGCGCCGCCGCGATCTGGAAGATGACCGGCAAGACCGGCAAGGCCAAGGCACAGCTGCTGCATGATCCGCAGACCTGCGGCGGACTGCTGGCCGCGCTGCCGCCGATGGCGGCGATGGAGGCGGTTGCTGCCATTGCCGCCGCGGGCGGCGAGGCGCGGGTGATCGGCCGGGTGTCCCAGGGCGCGCCGGGGCTGCACCTGGCCTGACCATCTGCCGCGCGGGCAGACGTGGATTTCCCGCGCGGACGGCTAGATACTGGGGCGGAAAGACAAACGGAGTCCCCGATGCCCCTCGATCTCGATCTCTTGAAACGGCTGTGCGAAACCCCCGGCGTCCCGGGCAGCGAGGAGCGCGTGCGCGACCTGATCCGCGCCGAGATCCTGCCGCTCTGCGACGAGGTGAAGGTGGACGCGATGGGCTCGCTGCTGTGCCGCAAGGACGGCCGGGGCGAGGCGCCGCAGAAGGTCATGCTGCTCTGCCACATGGACGAGATCGGCTTCCTCGTCAGCCACGTGACCGACGAGGGCTGGGTCCATGTCCTGCCGGTCGGCGGCTTCGATCCGCGGACGCTGTTCGCCCGGCGGGTGATGGTCTGCACCGAGAGCGGCGACCTGAAGGGCGTGATGAACCCCGCGGGCAAGGGGCTGCACATTTCCTCGCCCGAGGAGCGCAAGAAGGTGCCGGAGGTCCACGAATTCTATGTCGATCTCGGCCTCGGCAAGGCGGCGAAGGATGTCGTCAAGGTCGGCGACATGGTGGTGATGGACGAGCCTTTCCTGGAGATGGGCGACAAGATCGTGTCGAAGGCGCTCGACAACCGGATCGCCTGCTATCTCGGCATCCAGGCGCTGAAGAGCCTCGCCGGCAAGGCGCCCGGGGCCGAGATCCATGTCGCCTTCACCTGCCAGGAGGAGGTCGGGCTGCGCGGCGCGCGCACCGCGTCCCATGCGATCGCGCCCGATATCGGCATCGGCGTCGACACGACGCTGGCCTGCGACACGCCCGGCGTCGGCGAGGTCGACCGGGTGACAAAGCAGGGCGACGGGTTCGGGCTGCATCTGCGCGATTCGTCCTTCATCGCCGACAAGGCGCTGGCCGGGGAAATCGCGGCGCTGGCCGAAAGCCGCGGCATCCCGTTCCAGCGCACCATGCTGCGCGCCGGCGGCCAGGACGGAGCGGCAGCCCAGCAGGCGGCGGCGGGCGCGCGGGCGGTCGGCATCGTGGTCGGCACGCGCTACATCCACACGGTCTGCGAGATGATCCACAAGAGCGACCTGGCGGCGGCCGAGGAGATCCTCGCGGCCTATCTGGGCGGGCTCTGATCCCCCTCACCCCGGCCCTCTCCCCCATGGGGAGAGGGAGAAACGCAAAAACCCGGCCTGACGGCCGGGTTTTGCATGTCCTCCGGAGAGGCATATGCGGGTAGAGCGCGTAGTTCTGGAAGACCATCGCGATGTCGCGATCGGCCGGGTCGACGCCGTTGACGACCCGCCCGCCGATCGAGATCGTGCCCTCGGTGATGGTCTCGAGCCCGGCGATCATCCGCAGCAGCGTGGATTGCCCGCAGCCCGAGGGGCCGACGAGGACGAGGAATTCGCCCTCGGCGATCTCGATGTCGACGCCGGAGACCGATGCGCTCGCGGCGCCGGGATAGGTCTTGCCGACCNTGTTGGACGGAAATGGCTCCCATGGGGCGGCTCCTTACTTGTCGCTCTCGGTCAGGCCCTTGATGAACCAGCGCTGGAAGATGACGACGACTGCCACCGGGGGCACCATCGCCAGTACCGCGAGGGCAAAGGCCTGGTTGTATTCGGGGATCTGGCTGCCGACCCAGACCTGCAGGATCGACTTGATGCCGCGCATCAGCGTGAACATGCCCTCGTCCGTGGTCATCAGCATCGGCCAGAGATACTGGTTCCAGCCATAGACGAACATGATGATGAACATCGCCGCCATCATCGTCCGCGACAGCGGCAGCAGGATGTCGAAGAAGAACTTCACCGGTCCGGCGCCGTCGATCCGCGCGGCTTCGAGCAGTTCGTCGGGCACGGATTTGAAGAACTGGCGGAAATAGAAGGTGCCGGTCGCCGAGGCCAGGAGCGGCACGATCAGCCCGGGATAGGTGTTGATCAGTCCCAGATCGGCCATCACCTGGAAGGACGGCACGATGCGGACCTCAAGCGGCAGCAAGAGCGTGGTGAAGATGATCCAGAACAGCAAGGTCGCGAAGCGGAAGCGGAAATAGACCAGCGCATAGGCGGCGAGCATCGAGAAGGCGATCTTGCCCACCGCGAAGCCGAGCCCGAGGATCATCGAGTTCATCAGCATCCGCGTGCCGGTGACCTGCCCGGTGAAGCCGCCCTTCTGGGTCAGCACGGTGCCGTAGGTTTCCGCGAAATTGCCGCCGGGGATCAGCGTCAGCCCGCCGGAATGGATCTCGGCGGCGGTATGGGTCGAGGTGGTGAAGGCGATCAGCACCGGCGCCATCAGGAAGATCGCGCCGAGGATCAGGATCAGGTGGTCGAAGGGGCGGGTGCGGTGCATCGGACGGCCTCAGCTGTAATGGATGCGCTTCTCGAGGAAGCGGAACTGCACGAGGGTCAGCGCGAAGACCACGGCCATCAGGATCACCGACTGCGCCGAGGAGCCGCCGATGTCGTTGCCGCGGAAGCCGTCATTGTAGACCTTGTAGACCAGCGTGACCGGGTTGTTCGCGGGCTTGTCCTTCAGCATCACGTCGATGATCCCGAACGTGTCGAAGAGCGCGTAGGTGATGTTGATGATCAGCAGGAAGAACGCCGTCGGCGCCAGCAGCGGCAGCGTCACGGTTCGGAACCTGCGCCAGCCGTTGCGGCAGTCGATCACCGCTGCCTCGCGCACCGAGACCGGCACCGATTGCAGCCCCGAAAGGAAGAAGATGAAGTTGTAGGGGATCTGCTTCCAGACCGCGACCGTCACCATCGCGAAGGCGGTGTCGAAATAGTCGATGCCGACCTGCANTGTCCCAGCCGACCCACGACGCGGCCGTCACGAAGGGGCCGATATGCATGTCGAAGAACATCATGCCGATCAGCCCGGCCACGGGGGGCGCGATGGCATAGACCGCGATCAAGAGCGTCTTGTAGCTCGACGCGCCGCGGATTACCGTATCGGCCTTGACCGCGAGCAGCAGCCCGAGCCCCAGCGACAGCGCGGTGACCGCGACGGTGAAGATCGCGGTGAAGCGCGCCACGCGGTGGTACTCGGAACTGGCCAGCGCATCGGCATAGTTGTCGGTCCCGACGAAGGTGGCGCCGAAGCCGAACGGGTCCTCGATGTAGAAGGACGAGGTCACCGCCTGCACCGAGGGCCAGTAGAAGAAGATCGCGACGACCAGCAGCTGCGGCGCGAGGAAGATCCAGGGCAGCAGCGGCCGGTCGAACTGCACCCGCTTCGCGGGCTCGGCGGGCTGGGCCGCGGCGCGGGGCTTGCGGCGGAGGAAGCCGCCGGAAACGGAGGTGTCGGTGATCTNCGGCCAAGTCGGTCTTCCCGGTCGGGTGGAGGGGCGTCGGAACGGAGTCGGAACGGAAAGGACCGGGGCCGGCCTCGCGGCAGCCCCGGTCCCGGATCAGGTCAGGCTCAGCCCGAAGTCTTGGCGAAGCGCGCCAGCAGGGCGTCGCCCTCTTCCTTGATGGTCTCGAACGCGTCCTGCACCGAGGTTTCGCCCGAGAAGATGCGGTTGAACTCGCGCTCCTCGACCGAGCGGATCTGCGGGTAGAAGCCCAGGCGGTAGCCCTTCGACCATTCGCCGCCCGGCAGGCTCAGCTGCTGGATGCCGACTTCGGCGACCGGCTGCTTCTCGTACCAGCCCTCGGCCTTGGCCTGCTCGTAGGCGGCGTTGGTGATCGGGACATAGCCGGTCTCTTCGTGCCAGAAGACCTGCACGTCCGGCGAGGTCAGGAACTGGAAGAAGTCGGCGGTGCACTTGTTCTGCGCGTCGTCATGGCCGGCCATCGCATAGAGCGCGGCGCCGCCGATGAAGCTGTTGGTGCCTGCGCCCTCGATCGAATTCCAGTAGGGCAGGAAGGTCGCCGAGAACGGCATTTCCGCGGTCTTCTGCAGGCCGCCGAAGGACCCCGAGGAGCCGACCCACATCGCCACCTTGTTCTGCTCGAAGGGCGTCTGGTTGTCCGCCCAGCCTGCGCCGTAGAAGCCGAACAGGCCGTCGTCATGCCATTCCTTCAGCTTTTCGAACATCATGACGAGGTTCGGGTCGGTGGCGTTGATCTGGGTGTCCTGCACCGAGTCGTAGCCGTTGTTGTTGGTCGCCATCTGGATGTCGTTGCGCGAGAAGAAGTTCTCGAAGAACATCCAGGTCAGCTGCGACGCGGTCATCGGGATGTAGCCCGCATCCTTCAGCTTCGGCGCGATTTCCTCGAACTCTTCCCAGGTCTTCGGCGGTTCGACGCCCGCGGCCTCGAAGGCCTCGGTATTGGTGTACATGATCGGCGCCGAGGAATTGAACGGCATGCCGACGAACTTGCCGTCCGCATCGGCGTAGAAATAGCGCACGCCGTTGATGAAGGCCTCGCGGTCGAAATCGTAGCCGGCGTCCTTGATCAGGTCCTCGGCCGGGATGGTCGCGCCCGGCGCGTTCATGATCGTGGCGGCGCCGGCGTCGAAGACCTGCAGGATGTTCGGCTGCTCGCCCGAGCGGAAGCCCGCGATGCCGGAGGCCAGCGCCTCTTCGTAGGTGCCCTTCGAGACCGGGGTCAGCAGCGTGCGCGAAAACCTCGCCTACGGCCTGCGGAACCGCCGCGTGCCGAAGGCGGAAATCGCCGCCCGCGTGGACGAGGCCGCGCGGATGCTGGAACTGGGCCGGTTCCTCGACCGCAAGCCCCGCGCGCTCTCGGGCGGCCAGCGCCAGCGCGTGGCCATGGGACGCGCCATCGTGCGCGAACCGGCTGTGTTCCTCTTCGACGAGCCGCTCTCAAATCTCGACGCCAAGCTGCGCGTGCAGATGCGCGGCGAGATCAAGCAGCTGCAGAACCGGCTCGGCACCACTTCGGTCTATGTCACCCATGACCAGCTCGAGGCGATGACGCTGGCCCACCGGCTGGTCGTGCTGAACGGCGGCCAGGTGGAGCAGATCGGCAAGCCGCTGGAGCTCTACCACCGCCCGGCCTCGGCCTTCGTCGCCAGCTTCATCGGCTCGCCCGCGATGAACCTGATCGACACGGGAATCCGCGGCGGGAAGGCGATGCTCGGCAATGCCCAGGTCCAGCTCCCGGGCGCGCCCGACGGGCCCGCGATCCTGGGCATCCGCCCGGAAAGCCTGCGTCCCGCCCAGCCCTGGAGCCCCGGCGCCGCGGCGATGCAGATCCTCTATGTCGAGGAGCTTGGCGCGCAGCGGCTGGTCCATGGCCAGATCGACGGCCAGAAACTGGTCGCCGCCCTGCCCTCCTCCGCAGAGCTCGGGCCCGAGCTGTGGCTCTTCCCAGACCAGGACGCGCTGCACCTCTTCGACATCGCCTCCGGCAAGCGGATCGAGACCCGCCGCCGCGCCCCGGCCGCCAGCGCCGCGCCCGCCTTCTGAGACCGCCTGTCCGGCCTGCGACATTGGTCGGACAGGACATTTGTCGGACTTCCAATCCGGCCCCGGAAAATGTGTCCTCCCCCGGAAACAGGCCGCCAGGGCGGCGCGCATCGGGGAGGGACGAATGCAGACAGCACATGCCGATCGGGTCCTGGCCGCCGTGGCCTCCGGACAGGCGGCCGCACGCTCGAAGATCGCCGCGTCCTGGCAGCGCTGCCATGACCGCCACCGGCTCGACCCGACCCGCCGCCACGAGGCCGCGGGCATCGACAGCGCAAGTCGGCAGGCGGCGGGCGGGTCGATCGGGGTGGAGATCTCGCCTGCGAGCCGCACCCGCTCGCGCTTCGCGCCCCAGCGGGCCACCGGCGCGGCCGACATCAGCGCGCGGGTATAGGGATGGCGCGGGTGCTCGAAGATCTCGCGCACCGGTCCCTGCTCGACGATCTTGCCGAGATACATCACCGCCACGTCATCGGCGACATGGCGCACCACCTGCAGGTCGTGGCTGATGAAGAGATAGGCCAGGTTCAGCTCGCGCTGGATTTCCCGCAGCAGCTCCAGCACCTGGCCGCGCACCGAGACGTCGAGCGAAGCGGTCGGCTCGTCGAGCAGCACCACCTCGGGATTGATCGAGATCGCCCGGGCGATGCCGATGCGCTGGCGCTGGCCGCCGCTGAGCTCGTGCGGATAACGGCCGAGATGTTCGTCGCCGAGCCCGACCAGCCGCAGCAGTTCCGAGATGCGCGCCGCCCGGTCGGCGGCGGACAGCGACAGGTGCAGCCGGAGCGGCTCGTCGAGCACCTGGCGGACCGTCATGCGCGGGTTCAGCGAGGCATTCGGGTCCTGGAACACCATCTGCAGGCTGCGGTACATGCCCGAGAGCTGCCGCGCGTCGAGCCGCCCGACATCGTTGCCGTGCAGCACGACCTCGCCCTCCGTCGGCTCGATCAGCCGCACCAGGCAGCGCGCCACGGTCGATTTGCCCGAACCGCTTTCGCCGACCAGGGCCAGGGTGCGCCCCGGATGCAGGTCGAAATCGACTCCGTCGATGGCGTGGAGCTTCTGGCCGCGCCCGACCGGAAACAGCTTGCGCAGGCCGCGCACCCGCAGGATCGGGTAATTGGCGGGATAGGTCTTCATCCGGCATCCTCCGTCAGAACGCTCGCGGCCAGCAGCCTGCGGGTGTAGGGGTCCTGCGGCGCAGTGAAGATGCGCTCGGCGCTGCCGGTCTCGACCACGCGGCCGCGGTTCATCACCACGACATGGTCGCAGGTTTCGGCGACGACGCCGAGATCATGGGTGATCAGGCAGACGGTCAGGCCGCGGCTGCGTGCCAGATCGAGGAGCAGCTCCATGATGTCGGCCTGGGTGGTCACGTCGAGGCCGGTGGTCGGTTCGTCGAGGAGCAGCAGCTCGGGCGTGCAGATCAGCGCGGCGAGCGCGATCATCGCCCGCTGCGCCATCCCGCCGGAGAATTCGTGCGGATACTGCCGCGCCCGCCGCTCCGGTTCCGGGATCTGGACCTGGCGCAGCGCGTCGACCGCCTTCTCCATGGCCGCGGCGCGCGAGCCGCCATTGTGCAGCCGCCAGGTGTCGGCCAGCTGCTGGCCGACCGAGAAGACCGGGTTCAGCGCGGCGCGGGCATCCTGGAACACCATGCTGATCCGGCGGCCGCGGATCGCCCGCAGGGCCTGCGCGTCGAGCGACAGGAGGTCGGTGCCGTCGAATCGGATCTGCCCGCCGGTGCGGCGGAAGCCGGGCGCCTGCAGCTGCAGGACCGAGAGCGCGGTGACCGACTTGCCGCTGCCGGTCTCGCCCACCACCGCGGTGACGGCGCCGCGCTCAAGGCTGTAGCTGACATCGTGCAGAACCGGCGTGAACTCGCCCGCGCGCGACACGAACCCGCCGCTGAAGCCGTCGATTTCGAGGATCGGGCCGTTCATGTGCGCCTCCGCGGATCGAAGAGGTCCGAGAGCGCGTCGCCGAGCAGGTAGAAGGCGCCGGTCATGCCGAGAATGGCGATGCCCGGGAACAGCGAGACCCACCACTGGCCGGTCATGATGCCGTCCTGGCCGCGGGCGATCATGTTGCCCCATTCCGGCGTGTCCGCGTCGAGCCCGATGCCGAGGAAGCCGAGGCTGGCGATGATCAGCACGGCGAAGGCGGCGTTGACCGAGGTGAAGGCCAGGAGCGGCCCCATGCTGTTCGGCAGGAGATGCTTGAAGGCGACCACGATGCCGCGGTTGCCGACCAGCCGCGCGGCCTCGGCGAATTGCCAGTCGCGCCGCGAGCGGACCTCGGCACGGGCCAGCCGCAGGAAATCGGGCGTGCCGACGAAGGCCAGCACGGCGATCACGTTGGGCACCCCGGCGCCGACCGCCTGGACGATCAGCATGGCGAAGAGCAGCCCGGGAAAGGCCTGGAAGATCTCGACGATGCGCATGATCACCAGATCGGCCGCGCCGCCGTAATAGCCGGCGATGGTCCCGAGGACCGCGCCGAGCACGACAGAGATGAACACCGCCGCGACACAGATGCCGAGGTCGTAGCGGGTGCCGATCATGATCTGCGACAGCAGGTCGTTGCCCAGCCGGTCGGTGCCCAGCGGGAAGGCCCAGCTCGGCGCGGCATAGCTCGGCCCGGCGCCGGGCATGTAGGGATCATGGGGCGTCCAGAAGAAGGAGAGCACGGCGATTCCCGCATAGACCATGAGGAGGGCCGCGCCGATGCGCATCGACAGAGACCAGCGCGAAAGCCGGGAGGCGCGGCGCGCCTGCGGGACCGGAGTGGAAGAGACGATCGGCTGGGCGGTCACGTCCGGCCTCCCGCGCCCGGGGCGCAGGCCGGGGCGCCGTCCGTCCGGACCGGAGCGGTCGCGCGATGCGGAAGTTCCATGGATGCGTTCCTTTCCTCGGGAGCCTGCGGAAGGGCGTTGTTGGACAAATCAGCTGATGACTGCAGTCGGGCGGCTCGGCACCGAGCTGCGCCATGGCCTGGCGCCGCTGGCGCGCGAGCTGCGGCTGGCGGACCGGGCGGAGATCCGGGATCTCGCGCCGAACGAGACTGCCATGACCTTCGATCTTGCCGACGAGGCGGCCTGCCTGGCCGCCTGCGAGGGGGTGGACGCGATCGTGCATTTCGGCGGCACCCCGGTGGAAGCGCCCTGGGCCGAAATTCTCGACAGCTCGATCCGCGGCACCTACCACATCTACGAAGGCGCGCGGAAACACGGCGTGCCGCGCATCGTCTATGCCTCTTCGGTCCATGCCGTCGGTTTCCACCGGATGGAGGACCAGATCGACGCGGCGGCGCCGCTGCGTCCCGACGGTCTCTACGGCGTGTCGAAATGCTTCGCCGAGTCCCTGTCGCGGCTCTATTGGGACAAGTTCGGCATCGAGACCGCCTGCCTGCGCATTTTCTCGTCCTTTCCCGAGCCGAAGGACCGCCGCAACCTCTGGTCCTGGCTGAGTTTCGGTGATTGCGTGCGCCTTGCTGCGGCGGCGCTGACCGCGCCGCGGATCGGGCACAGCATCGCCTTCGGCCTGTCGGACAATGCGGTGAAGCCGGTCGACAACCGGCTGGCCGGACATCTGGGCTTCGTGCCCCAGGACAGCGCCGAGCCGTTCCGGGCGGCGGTCGAGGCGGCGCATCCGCCCGCCGACCCAATGGCACCGGGCACGCTGCATCTGGGGGGCTGGTTCTGCGAGATGGGCCATCCGGAGGACTGAGAAGGAAGGCAGGGCAGGATGGCCAGCGCGATCCCGGGAGCGGGGCAAGGCTGGCGATGCCCGCCTGGCCGGATGTCATGCCGGAACTGCGCGCATCCTGCTGGCCGCCGTTCCGGAGGAGGCAACCCCTTCTGCATTGCGGCGGGCGGCGGTCGCGCAATGCTCCTTGGCGTGCGGAATCATTGCGGCCTCAGTGTCTTCGAAGGCGGGCGGCGGAAGCACCCCGAGGGCCTGCTGGTGCCGCCCGGTCCGCGTGGCGAATGGCACTTATCCCAGAGATATCCGCGCGGCCGAACCGCTGCCTGCCCCTGGCTGGCCGGGGCGGTTGCGCTCGAAGCCTCCGGCGCGAAGGTCCTTCCCGGCGGCGGCAATCCCGACGGCCAGAGGATCTGGTGGGCCGGATTGCCGCCGATACGGAGCTGGCCGGGCCTTGGTCGTGCTGACTCCGGAGCCGCGGCTGGCTCCTGCAATTTTCTGGAGAGAAGCAGTCCGTCGGCTGCACGGAATGCATCGACCGGGCGGTTCCCACGACCTGGAGGGCAAGGGGGCGCATTGCCGGTGACACGCATTCGAGAAATTGCTTGAAAAAGTCATAAAGTAATACTTAACTGAATCCCATAAAAAGACGAATACCAGGGAGGAACACATGACATTCAAGGCGACGCTCTTCGCGGGCGCCGTCGCCCTTGCCCCTTTGGCTGCGGCGGCGGACGACCTGACCATCGGCTTTTCGCAGATCGGCTCTGAATCGGGCTGGCGCGCGGCCGAGACCACAGTGACCCGGCAGCAGGCCGAGGCCCGCGGCTTCGACCTCAAATTCGCCGATGCCCAGCAGAAGCAGGAAAACCAGATCAAGGCGCTGCGCGGTTTCATCGCCCAGGGCGTCGACGGCATCCTGCTGGCGCCGGTGGTTGCGACCGGCTGGGACGATGTGCTGGAGGAGGCGCAGGAGGCCGAGATCCCGGTGATCCTGATGGACCGCATGGTCGATGCCGACGAGAGCCTCTACCTGACCGCGGTGACCTCGGACCTCGTGCATGAAGGCAAGGTCGCGGGCGAATGGCTTGCCGCCGAGATGGACGGCGCCCCCTGCCGCATTGTCGAGCTGCAGGGCACGACCGGATCCTCGCCCGCGATCGACCGCAAGGCCGGCTTCGAGCAGGGCATCGAGGGCCATGACAACCTGGAGATCGTCCGCAGCCAGACCGGCGACTTCACCCGCTCGCAGGGCAAGGTGGTGATGGAAAGCTTCCTGAAGGCCGAGGGCGCGGGCAATATCTGTGCGCTCTACGCCCATAACGACGACATGGCGGTGGGTGCGATCCAGGCGATCAAGGAGGCCGGGCTGGCTCCGGGCAAGGACATCCGGATCGTCGCCATAGACGCGGTTCCGGATGCGCATCTGGCCATCGCCAACGGCGAGATGAACGCGACCATAGAGCTGACCCCGAACATGGCGGGCCCGGCGCTGGATGCGCTCCAGGCCTTCCTTCAGGACGGCACAGAGCCGGCGAAATGGATCCAGACGGAGTCGCGGCTCTACACCGCCGCGGACGACAACAAGGCCGTCTACGAGGAAAAGAAGAGCCTCGGCTACTGATCCGATCCCCTGGGGCCCTTCCCGCCCCGTCCCCGCGCGGCTGCTGGTCCGCGCGGGGCCTTTTTTCGGAGGACGCTGCCATGACCGACGAGGTCCGGCCGGTGCTGCAGGCCCGCGGCATCACCAAGTTCTTTCCCGGTGCCATCGCGCTCGCCGATGTCGACCTGTCGCTCCGCCCGGGCGAGGTGCATGCCTTGCTGGGAGAGAACGGTGCCGGGAAATCCACCCTGATCAAGTGCCTGACCGGCGCCTATGCGCGCGACGGCGGCACGCTCGAGCTCGACGGCGCCGAGGTTTCGCCGGGATCGACCGAGGAGAGCCAGCGGCTGGGCATCGGCACGGTCTACCAGGAGGTGAACCTGCTGCCGAACCTGACGGTCGCCGAGAACCTGTTCCTCGGCCGCCAGCCGCTGCGCTGGGGCCTTGTCTCGCGCCGCCGCATGGCGGCGGAGGCGGCCGGAGTGCTGGCGGGATACGGGTTGCATATAGATGTGCGCGAGCCTCTGTCGCATTACCCGGTCGCAGTGCAGCAGGTCATCGCCATTGCCCGCGCGGTGGAAATGTCGGGCCGCGTGCTGATCCTCGACGAGCCGACCGCCAGTCTCGACCGCGACGAGGTGGAGCTGGTCTTCTCGGTGATCCGCAAGCTGAAGGAGCGCGGGCTCGCCAGCGTCTTCATCACCCATTTCCTCGACCAGGTCTTCGCCATCTGCGACCGGGCGACGGTCTTGCGGAACGGCCGCGTCGTCGGCACCCGGGAGCTCGCCGGGAGCGCGCCGCGCGACATCGTCCACCTGATGCTGGGCCGCCAGCTGGAATCGGAGGTCCATGAGCGCCATGGCGGGCAGGGTGGCACGCTGCTGGCCGAGATTGACGGGCTGGGGCGGCGCGGCATGATCGAGCCGGTCTCGATGCAGATCCGCGAAGGCGAGGTGATCGGGCTGGCAGGCCTGCTCGGCGCCGGGCGGACCGAGACGGCGAGCCTGCTCTTCGGCGCGGTGCAGGCCGACCCCGCACCGGGCGCGGCGCCGGGCTGCGCCTCGGCTCGATCGCATGGGCGAAGAGGCGATAGCCGTCGCGGGTCTGGATGAAGCGGTCCCGCGCCGAGGTCTGCCGGGTCAGCCCGCCCAGCATGTCGAGATCGAGATCGAAGACATCCTCGACATGGCGCCCGACCAGCAGCGAAGCCTCGCGCCAGTCGACGCCGAGCGTCCGCGCCATCAGCCGCGCCGCGCCGTTGGTCATGCCGATCACCCGGCCGCTGCCGTCGAGCGTCAGCGCCGCCTCGGGATCGACATCGAGGAATTCCGGGCTGTCCGACAGGCGCAGCACCCAGTCGCGGCGGCTTTCGGCCATGATGTTGGCCATCTCGATCCGCCGTGCCGCCTGGCGCACGAGGTTCAGCGCCATCACCTGGCTTTCGCGCGGCGCGGGCGAGCTCAGCAGCGAGATGTCGAGCACCGCCGAGAGCTGCCCGGACGTGTCGTAGATCGGTGCCGCCGTGCAGGAGAGCCCGCCATGGGTGACGTCGAAATGGTCGCTCTGGTGGATGATCAGCGGCTCGCCCGCCTCGATGCAGGCGCCGACCGCGCAGGTCCCGGCCCGCGCCTCGGACCATTCCGCGCCGAGGAACAGCCCGGTGCGGCGCAGATCCTCCTTGTGCTTCTGCTGGCCGAGATACTCGACCGTCACGCCCTGCGCGTCCGACAGGAGCAGCACATAGCTCTGCCCGGCGACCAGCTTGTAGAGATTGTCGATGCCCGAGCGCGCGATGCCGATCAGCTCCTCGGAGCGTTGGCGGTGCAGGCGCAGCTCGGACTCCGGCAGGATATAGGCCTCGCGCCGGTCGGTCGGGTCGAGCCCGTGGGTTTCGAGGCAGCGCAGCCAGCTCTGCAGCACCTTCGGATCGCGCGGGCTGGCGCCGCGGCCGCGGGAAATCGCCTCGATCTCGCGGATATGGTCGATATCGCGCTGCATTCCGCCTCCCATCGTCCTGCAAGCATCCGCAAAGACTAGCTTAACCAGAGGTTGCTGGGGAACCGGGCAGTCTGCGTGGTGCAGCAATTGCCGCCGCAGCGCAGCGAACCTGTTGCAGCGCAATGCAACACTGTGCACCGCAGTGCAACAGGGCGTTGCCTCAAGTAATTGATTCAATTGATCGCGCATTTGCGCGCTTCTGGATCCTTGCCTGCCGCGCCACGCTGGTGCGGCAAGAACAAGGAGAAGATCCCAATGAAAGCCCTGCGTTTTCACGCCGCCAAGGACCTGCGGGTCGAGGATATCGACGCCGTTCCGGTGCCGGGTCCCGGCCAGGTCGCGATCAAGAACCGCTTCGTCGGCATCTGCGGCACGGATCTGCATGAATATGCCTATGGCCCGATCTTCGTGCCGACCGAGCCGCATCCCTTCACCGGCGCCTCGGGCGCGCAGGTGCTGGGCCATGAATTCGGCGGCACCGTCACCGCGGTCGGCGCCGGCGTCACCCATGTGCAGGTCGGCGACCGGGTCTCGGTCCAGCCGCTGATCATGCCGCGCTCGGGCGACTATTATGCCGATCGCGGCCTGTTCCACCTCAGCGAGGAGCTGGCGCTGGCGGGCCTGAGCTGGATCTCGGGCGGCATGGCCGAAGAGGCGCTGCTGAACGACTACAACGTCGTGAAGATCCCGGACGGGATGTCCGACGAAGAGGCCGCGCTGGTCGAGCCGACCGCCGTGGCGGTCTATGCCTGCGACCGCGGCGGCGTCGCGGCCGGCCAGTCGGTGCTGGTCACCGGCGCGGGCCCGATCGGCATCCTGACGCTGCTGGCAGCCAAGGCCTTCGGCGCGACCAAGCTCTTCGTGTCGGACCTGAACGACACCCGGCTGGAGCTGGCCAGGCAGATCATCCCCGAGCTGGTCACGCTGAACCCCAAGCGCGACGATATCGGCGCGGCGATCCGCGCGGCCACCGAGGGCGGCGCCGGCTGCGACGTGGCGCTGGAATGCGTCGGCAACGAGAAGGCGCTGCAATCCTGCCTCGACGCGGTGCGCAAGCAGGGCGTGATCGTGCAGGTCGGGCTGCATCCGGGCAATTCCGGGCTGAACTGGCACAACGTGACCTTCAAGGATGTCGATGTGCGCGGCTCCTGGGCCTACCCGACCCATATCTGGCCGCGGGTGATCGACCTGATCGCCACCGGCAAGATCCCGTCGCTGTCTGTCGTCACCAAGAAGATCACCCTGGACGAGGCGGTGACCGAGGGCTTCGACGCCCTGCTCGACCCGGCCGGCACGCAGCTGAAGATCCTGATCGATCTGAGCTGACCTGACGCGGCGCGGCACGGAGGGACCGGGGAGGGTCCGCCGTGCCGCGCCCCCCGAACACCGTCAAATGGGAGGAGACCCAATGCTTGACACCACACCCCGCGGCGCGCTCGAGGCGCTGGTTGCCGATCTCGAACGCGCGCTCGTGGCACAGGACCCCGATGCCGTCGCGGAGTGCTTCCTCGAGACCGGTTTCTGGCGCGACCTGGCCGCCTTCACCTGGAACCTGAAGACCTGCGAGGGCAAGGATCAGATCCGGGCCATGTCCGCCGCGCAGCTGCCGCAGATCGCACCGAAATCGCTGGCGCTCGATCCGTCGGAAGAGGTCGGCGAAGCGGACGGCGTGACCGAAGGCTGGCTGGTTCTGGAGACCGAGGCCGGGCGCGGCGTCGGCTACGTCCGGATGAAGGACGGCAAGGTCTGGACGCTCCTGACCACGCTGCACGAGCTGAAGGGCCATGAGGAGCCGCGCCAGTTCCGCCGCCCGATGGGCGCCGAGCACGGCCATGATCCGAACCGCAGGACCTGGAAGGAGAAACGCGAGGACGAGGCGCGGCGGCTCGGCTACGAGGACCAGCCCTATGTGCTGGTGATCGGCGGCGGCCAGGGCGGCATCGCGCTCGGCGCGCGCCTGCGGCAGCTCGACGTGCCGACCATCGTCATCGACAAGCACCCTCGCCCGGGCGACCAGTGGCGCAACCGCTACAAGTCGCTCTGCCTGCATGACCCGGTCTGGTACGACCACCTGCCCTACCTGCCCTTCCCGGACAACTGGCCGGTCTTCGCGCCGAAGGACAAGATCGGCGACTGGCTGGAGATGTACACCAAGGTCATGGAGCTGAACTACTGGTCCTCGACCGTCGCCAAATCCGCAAGCTACGACGAGGCCAAGGGCGAATGGACCGTGGTGGTCGAACGCGACGGCCAGGAGGTCGTGCTGCGTCCGAAGCAGCTGGTCATGGCGACCGGCATGTCCGGAAAGGCCAACATCCCGGTCTTCCCCGGACAGGACGTGTTCAAGGGCGAACAGCAGCATTCCAGCCAGCATCCCGGCCCCGACGCGTACCGCGGCAAGAAGGTCGTGGTGATCGGCTCGAACAACTCGGCGCATGACATCTGCGCCGCGCTCTGGGAAAACGGCGCCGACGTGACGATGGTGCAGCGCAGCTCGACCCATATCGTCAAGTCCGACAGCCTGATGGAGGTCTGCCTCGGCGGGCTCTATTCCGAACAGGCGGTGGCCAACGGCATCACCCATGACAAGGCGGACATGATCTTCGCCTCGATCCCCTACAAGATCATGCACACGTTCCACGTGCCCCAATATGACGAGATCAAGGAGCGGGACAAAGACTTCTATGCCGCGCTGGAGAAGGCCGGGTTCCTTCTGGATTTCGGCGATGACGAAAGCGGGCTCTTCATGAAGTACCTGCGCCGCGGCTCGGGCTACTATATCGACGTGGGCGCCTGCGACCTGGTGATCGACGGCTCGATCAAGCTGAAATCCGGGGCAGGTGCTGCGGTCGATTGCCTGACCGAGACCGGGGTGAAGTTCGCCGACGGCACCGAGCTTCCGGCCGATCTGGTGGTCTATGCCACCGGCTACGGCTCGATGAACGGCTGGGCGGCGGACCTGATCAGCCAGGAGGTCGCGGACAAGGTCGGCAAATGCTGGGGCTTGGGCTCCGACACCACCAAGGACCCGGGTCCCTGGGAAGGCGAACAACGCAACATGTGGAAGCCGACCATGCAGGAGGGCCTGTGGTTCCATGGCGGCAACCTGCACCAGTCGCGCCACTATTCCCGCTACCTCTCGCTGCAGCTCAAGGCGCGCCATGCCGGGATCGACACCCCGGTCTGGGGGCTCGAGGCCCCGCACCACCTGAGCTGACGGTTCCGCCCTCCTCCGGCGGTGAGCCGCCGCGCCCCTGCTCCCGGGCGCGGCGGCTTTTGCGTTCCGGCAGGCCGCGCTACCTGCCGGACGGATCCGAATCCGTCTTGATCCTGTTATCACTTTCTGTATGCTACTTGTCATACAACTTGTGACGATCCCGCCGGAGGGGGCGGGCGTCCCGCAGCAATCAAGGGAGGAGAGGCGTCTTGCGCAATCCCAGATGGCTTTCCGCCGCCCTGAACCAGGCGGCGACGATCGGCGTGACCCTTCTGGGGCTGCTGATCCTGACATTCGTGATCGGACGGATCATGCCGGTGGACCCGGTCCGCGCCATCGTCGGCGAGGAGGCCACCCGCGAGGTCTACATGAACGTCTACCAGCAGCTCGGCCTCGACAAGCCGATGTGGCAGCAGTTCCTGTTCTACCTGCGCGACGTGGCGACGCTGGATTTCGGCACCTCGCTGAGGACCGGCCAGCCGGTTCTGGACGACATCCTGCATGTCCTGCCCGCCACCATCGAGCTGGCGACCTTCGCCATCGTCATCGGCGCGGGCATCGGCATTCCGCTGGGCGTGCTGGCGGCGGTGAACAAGGACCGCTGGCAGGACCACGCGATCCGGGTCTTCAGCCTGATGGGCCATTCGATGCCGATCTTCTGGACCGGGATGATCGGCCTCCTGGTCTTCTACGCCGCGCTCGGCTGGGTCGGCGGCGCAGGCCGGATGAGCCAGTTCTATATCGGCCTCGTCCCCGACCGCACCGGCTTCCTGCTGATCGACAGCGCGCTGGCCGGCGAATGGGAGGTGTTCCGCAGCGCGGTCAACCACCTGATCCTGCCCGCGGCACTGCTCGGCTATTCCTCCTCGGCCTACATCACCCGGATGACGCGCAGCTTCATGCTGGACCAGATCAACCAGGAATACGTGACCACCGCCCGGGTTAAGGGCCTCAGCGAGCGCAAGACGATCTGGAGCCATGCCTTCGGCAACATCAAGGTGCAGCTCGTGACCATCGTGGCGCTGGCCTATGGCGCGCTCCTCGAAGGCGCGGTGCTGATCGAGACGGTCTTCGCCTGGCCGGGCTTCGGCCAGTACCTGACCTCGACGCTGCGCATGGGCGACATGAACGCGCTGATGACCTGCGTGCTGCTGGTCGGCGTCATCTTCATCGCGCTGAACCTGCTTTCCGACCTGCTCTACCGCGTATTCGACCCGAGGACACGATGACCATGCTTCATTCCGAGACCGGCCGCGCAGGCGCCCGGCTCCGCCTGCCGCAGGGCCTGAGCGCCTTCGGCAACATCCTGAAATTCCTGTGGAAGAGCCCGACCTCGGCCTTCGGCCTGATCGTCCTCGGCTTCCTCATCGCGACCGCGCTGCTGGGTCCGCTGCTGGCGCCATACGATCCCTATGCGCAGGATCTGCAGAACACGCTGCAAGCACCGTCGACGGCGCATTGGTTCGGCACCGACGAGCTCGGCCGCGACATCCTCTCGCGGCTCCTCTTCGGCGCGGCGATCACGCTCAGGATCATCTTCCTCGTGACCATCGTGGTCGGGCCGATCGGCATGGCCGTGGGCACCATCGCGGGCTATTTCGGCGGCCGGGTCGATACCGTGCTGATGCGGATAACCGACATCTTCCTCAGCTTCCCCTCGCTGATCCTGGCGCTGGCCTTCGTCGCGGCGCTGGGGCCGAGCCTCAACAACGCGATCATCGCCATCGCGCTGACCGCCTGGCCGCCGATCGCGCGGCTGGCCCGCGCCGAGACCCTGACCTTCCGCAAGGCCGACTACATCTCGGCGGCGCGGCTGCAGGGCGCGTCCTCGGCGCGGATCATCTGGAAATCCATCGTGCCGATGTGCCTGCCTTCGGTGATGATCCGCCTGACGCTGAACATGGCGACGGTGATCCTGACCGCCGCCGGGCTTGGCTTCCTCGGGCTCGGCGCGCAGCCGCCGATGCCGGAATGGGGCGCGATGATCGCCACCGGCCGGCGCTACATGATCGACAGCTGGTGGCTGGTGACCTTCCCGGGCCTCGCCATCCTGACGGTCTCGCTGGCCTTCAACCTTCTCGGCGACGGGCTGCGCGACGCGCTCGATCCCAAGCAGATGAACCGGAGGTGACCATGGAAACCCCGATCCTCGACGTCCAGGACCTCCGCGTCCATTACCGCGGCGCGCCGCAGCCTGCCGTGCAGGATGTCAGCTTCGCCCTCGGCCGCGAGCGGCTGGGCATCGTCGGCGAAAGCGGCTCCGGCAAGTCGACCGTCGGCCGGGCGCTGCTGAAGCTGCTGCCCACCGCGGAGATCACGGCGACGCGGATGCAGTTCGGCGAGACCGACCTGCAGGCCGCCACGGAAAAGCAGATGCTCGACATCCGCGGCAACCGCATGTCGATGATCCTGCAGGATCCGAAATTCTCGCTGAACCCGATCCGGCGCTGCGGCGAGCAGATCGCCGAGGCGTACCTGACGCATTTCCGCTGCTCGAAGCGGGAAGCAAAGGAGCGCGCGCTGGCGATGCTGGAGGCGGTGCAGATCCGCGACCCGCATCTGGTCTATGACCGCTACCCGCACGAAGTGTCGGGCGGGATGGGCCAGCGGATCATGATCGCGATGATGCTGCTGGCGGAACCGCGGCTGGTGATCGCCGACGAGCCGACCTCGGCGCTCGACGTCACCGTGCGGCTCGAGGTGCTGAAGATCCTCGACGATCTGGTGCGCGAGAAGGGCATCGGCCTGATCATGATCAGCCACGACCTGAACCTGGTGCGCAACTTCTGCGACCGCGTGCTGATCATGTATGCCGGCCGCGTGGTCGAGACGCTGAACGCCGCCGAGCTGGACCGGGCGCAGCATCCCTATACCCGCGGCCTGCTGGCCGCGCAGCCCCGGATCGGCGGCAACCGCCAGCCGCTGCCGGTGCTCGACCGCCGCCCGGAATGGTCGCAACCGATGGAGACGAGCGCATGAAACCGGTCAAGGTCGAAAACCTGTCGATGAGCTTCGGCATGGGCGAGGCGGCGGTGAAGGTGCTGCCCGACGTGTCCTTCGAGGTCGAAGCGGGCGAGTGCTTCGGGCTGGTCGGCGAATCCGGCTCCGGCAAGTCGACCATCCTGCTCTGCGTGGCGATGCTGCTCTCCGCATGGAGCGGCCGCATCTCGATCGGCGGGCAGTCCGTCCGGGACATGTCGGTGATGGAGCGCTGCCGCAACCTGCAGATGGTGTTCCAGGACCCCTACGGTTCGCTGCATCCGCGCCAGTCGGTGCGCACCGCGCTCTCCGAGCCGATCCGCATCCACAAGCTCGGCGACATGGAGGACCGGATGGCGCAGGCGATGACCGATGTCGGCCTGCCGGTGTCGTTCCTCGACCGCTTCCCCCATCAGCTGTCGGGCGGGCAGCGCCAGCGCGTCGCCATCGCCCGGGCGCTGATCCTCGAGCCGCATGTGCTGCTTCTCGACGAGCCGACCTCGGCGCTCGACGTCTCGGTCCAGGCCGAGATCCTCAACCTGCTGCAGCGGCTGCGCGAGGAGAAGGGCTTCACCTATCTGATGGTCAGCCACGACCTGGCGGTGGTGGACCACATGTGCGACCGCTTCGCGGTGATGCAGCGCGGCGAGGTGACCGAAGTTCTGGGCCGCGACGCCATCCTCGGCGGCACCGCCACGCATCCCTATGCAAGGCAGCTGATCGAGGCGTCCCTGGCCTACGAAAACGCCATGTAGCGGCGCCCCGCCTTTCCGGCACGACACTGGCCCGGCCCTGCCCCGCAGGTGCCGGGCCAGTGCTTTTCCGGCAGCCCGTCACCGATGTCGGGGATCCGGCTGGCATAGTGGAAATGGCTCGTCCCCTGCAGCTCTTCGGGCAGCGCGCCAAGGCAGGTTTCGATCAGCCGCTGCGACATGACCCGCCAGTCCATGGCATTGGTGTTCCACAGGAACGTGCGTCACTCCCGGCAGGACACCTTCTTCATGCTCAGCGACGGGTGCTGGAAGCTCAGCAGACGGCCGCCGCCCCGCGTGACCGCCAGCTGCTCCGGGTTCCAGGCCGTCACCGAATGGAACGGCACGCCGAGCAGCACCCGGCAGGCCCGGCAATGGCAATGCCCGCGCACCCGCGGCGCCCCCTCCAGCCGGATCGCCGCCGTCCCGCAGCTGCACTGAAGATCATGGCTCCCGGACATCTCCGTCCTCCCCTGTTTGCCGCCGCATGCCGGCCGGCACGCGATCCGCATGGCCCGCAATGCAAAAGCGCGGCCCCCGCAAGGGGACCGCGCTTTCCGGGGAGGAAGCGGGAAGGAGGACTTACTCGCCCTTGGTGACGCCCTCGAAGCGGGTGGTCCAGGGATCGACCATCAGCCCCTGGACATTGTCCTGGAAGGCCGCCGTCACGACGCGCTCCGAGAAGGGCTGGATCGGGATCACCTTCTCGTCGATCATCTGCTGGATGGTCTCGTACATCTCGGTCTGCTTCGCCTGGTCGGGTTCGACCAGCGCCTCCTCGATCAGGCCGTTCAGCTCGGGGTCGAAGAAGCTCGTGCGCCAGCCCTGGTAGTTGGTCAGCCCGGCTTCCTGGGCGTTGTCGGGGTTGTAGACCAGCGCCCGCAGGTTGCTGTCCGGGTGCGGCTGCTGCCCGCCGCCGCCGCGGCCGACCAGGAGCTCGAACTCCCGGGCGCGCATCGCGCCGTAGATCTGGCCGCCATCGCCGGTGATGATCTCGGCATTGATCCCGGCCTGGGCGAGCGTGCCCTGGATCGCGGTCGCGCTGTCGAGGAACTCCTGGGTGGAGATCACCCGGATCGAGGTGTCGAACCCGTCGGGATAGCCTGCCTCCGCGAGGAGCGCCTTGGCCTTGTCGACATCCAGAGCGTAGCCCGGATCGGACAATGCGCCGAAGGCCTTGGAGTTCACCACGCGCTGACGCTCGACCCCGAAATACGGCATGATCGCCGCGTTGATGCCCTTGTAGTCGATCAGGTAGCGCAGCGCCTCGCGCACTTTCGGATTGGCGTATTTCTCGTCCGCCGCCGAGGCCGCCAGATAGTAGAAGCCCGCGCTGGTCTCGGTCTTCACGGTGATGTCGTCATCGGCCTCAAGCGCCTTCAGGTCGGAGGCCGCCAGAGACAGGCCGACATCGAGATCGCCCTGCTCCAGGCCGAGGCGCTGCGACTGGCTTTCCGGCAGGTGGCGCATCAGCACCCGCTTCATCGCGGGCGCCTCGCCCCAGAATTCGTCATTCCGGGTCATCAGCACGTATTCGTTCGACCGCCACTGCTGCAGCGAGAAGGCGCCAGAACCGGCCGAGTTGTTGGTCAGCCAGCCCTGCCCCATGTCGCCGCCGTCGTCATGCTCCATCACCAGCTTGCTGTCGAGGATCGAGCCGATCCCCGCCTGGGTGAGGTACATGAGGATCATCTTGGGGTCGCCCGGCTCGGGCAGGTTCAGCACGAAGGTCTGCGGGTCCGCGGCCACGAACATCTCGTCCGCGTTCTCCGCCGAATAGCCGCGGCTCTTCAGCCCCGAGGCCTGCGCGAGGTTCAGCGTCAGCGTCCGCTTGAAGCTCCAGGCGACATCCTCCGCCGTGACCGGATTGCCCGAGGCGAATTCCATGTCCGGCCGCAGATGGAAGGTCACCGACATGTTGTCGGGCGCGATCTCCCAAGCCTCGGCCAGGCGCGGCTCGAGGTTGCGGCCCTCGTCGTCGAACTGCAGCAGCGCGTCGTAGACGTTGTTGAGGATCTGCACCGCTTCGCCGCCGGTGATCGCCGCCGGGTCCATGGTCAGGACGTTGTTCATGTTGAAGGCGACGATCAGCTGGTCCTTCGGCGTTTCCGCCGCGGCCGTGCCCGCCACCAGGGCGGCCAGCGCCGCCGATGCCATCAGATGTCTCATTCGGTCCTCCCTGGGATTGCGCGCGCTCCTCAACGCACGCGGTTGTTTTCGATATGGTCGAAATCGATGTCCTCGCCGAGCCCGGGCCGGTCGGGAACATGGACATAGCCGTGCTCGTCCATCGGATCGGAGAGCTGGTGCAGGTAGTCGAAGCCGTCATCGTATTCGAGGAACGGGTGCAGGAGCCCGCGTTCGTACCAGCGGCAGTTCTTCGAGGCCGCCACGACATGCAGGTTCATCGCGGTGTTGCCATGGACCTCGCACTCCATGCCGAAGCTTTCGGCCAGGCGCATGGTCTTGATCGCCGGAGTGATGCCGCCGACATCGTTGACGCCGGTCCGCAGGATGTCGCAGGCGCCGGACTTCACCCATTCGGCACGGCCCCAATGCTTGCCGGCCGCGCTTTCCGGGCCGATCACCGGGATGTCGAGCTGGTCGGCCATCCACTTGTAGGACGACATCGACTGCTCGTCCATCGGCTCCTCGATCCAGTCGAAGCCGAGCTTCTCCAGCCCGCGGCCCAGTTCCAGCGCGTCGATGCGCGAATACCAGTGGAAGGCGTCGATCATCAGGTGGATGTCGGGCCCGACCGCCTCGCGCACCGCAGCGCAGGCCTTGAGGTCCATCTTCACGTCCGGTGCCCAGCTCACGGGCGGCATCCAGGTATGGAGCTTGATCCCCTTGTAGCCGCGCGCGACCAGCTTCTCGGCGAAGCGGCCGTAGTCTTCGGGCGTCGCCAGCCCGCCTTCGATCTCGTCGCCGCACATGATCGAGCCATAGGCCCGCACCTTGTCGCGATAGGCACCGATCAGCTTGTGCACCGGCTGGTCCAGCGTGCGCCCGGCCAAGTCCCAAAGCGCGCAATCCACCACCGCCAGCGTCCGGTCGGTCAACTGCGCCGCCGATCCGCGCTGCCAGTGCGCCAGGTCGTTCCACAGCCGTTCCCGGTCGCGGTGGTCCTGGCCGAGCAGCACCTTCTTGACGAATTTCTCGATGACGTGCGGGCGGACGATTTCCGGCGCAGTGAAGGAATGGCCCTCATGGCCGTCTTCGGTGGTGATCGTCAGGATTGCCTGCTCGACCTGATGCGCCGGACCCGGATGGGCATGGCCCGCCGAATCCGAATGGCGCCGCGTCGTATGGCGGAAGACCCGCACCTTCACGTCGTTGATGATCACCGCGTCTCCTCCGCATTTCCCGGTCGTATCGTCATGTTGTCTGACTGGTTATCCATCTTGTCTATTTCTGTCAATATCAGTCATACATGTTCGCAGGAATTCCCGGGCGCACCCCCGCTTTTCCGCCATGTGGAATGGTCGGCCGAACCGGGTTATATGAGAATATGCGCAAGATTCCGGACAGGTTGCGCGAAGAGGAAGGACAAGACCGATGCCTACCAGACAGATTTCCCCGCTCGTGTCGCGGATCATCACCGATCTGAAGGAAAGAGTGCTGTCCGGCCAATATGTTGCAGGCGCCAGACTGCCCAGCGAATCCGCGCTGACCCGGGAATATTCCGTCAGCCGCACCGTTGTGCGCGAAGCGGTTGCCGTGCTCCGGGCAGAGGGCCTCGTCGAAGCGCGCAAGGGATCAGGCGTCTTCGTCCTCGACCGGTCAGACCAGGAGAAACAGCCGTTCTCCGATCTCGACATCACCCGCGTCTCCAGCGCGATCGAACTTCTGGAACTGCGCAGCGCGGTCGAAATCCGGTCCGCAGGGCTTGCCGCCGCACGACGCTCGGCCAAGCAGCTGGAAAAGCTCATAGACATCCACCGCAGGCTGGTGAACCTGGTCTCGCTCGGCGAACCGACCCGGGACCTCGATTTCGAGTTCCATTTCGCGATCGCCGAAGCCACGCAGAATCAGCGCTTTGCCGAATTCCTCTCGGTCATCCGCCAGGGAATCGTTCCGCGGACCCTGCTCGTCCCCGGCCTGCCCGCGATGCCGCGCCGCGAGGCAGCGGCCGGAGCCGCAGAGGCACCGGCTCAGATTGACGGCATCACGAAATCCGGCCGCAGCCCCGCCTGCGCGAAGGATTGCGCGCAGCCGAGCGCCTTCATCGCGCCATGGCCGGTCACCAGAGCGGTGCGGAAGCCCCTCGCCTGCGCGCCGAGGATGTCGGTATGCAGCGTGTCCCCGACCATCAGCACCCGCCCGGGCGGGAGGGCAGGGCCGTTCCGGGCGCGCGCCAGATCGAAGATCTCCGGGAACGGCTTGCCGCAGAAGACCGGGGCAATGCCGGTTGCATCCGCAAGCCGGTGCGCCCAGTAGCCCGGCTCGAGCGACAGCCCGTTCTCGCGGGGGGCGACCAGATCGGGATTGCCGCAGAAGACCGGCCGCGGCTGGGCGGCAAGCGCGGCTTCCAGCAGCTTCTGGCGCGCTTCGGTCCAGTCCGAGGCGCCGATCAGCAGGAATCCCTCGGCCTCGGCATAGGTCCGCGGATCGTCGCCGAGGAAGCTGACCTTCAGATCGCCCAGATCCTCGGTGCCGTGCCCGGTGCCGAGCATGATGCCCCAGTGCCGCGGATCGCCGCGCAGCCGTTCCAGAAGCGCCTCGCGGCTGGAGGTGACCTCGCTTTCCGAGAAATCGAAGCCCAGCCGCTGCCAGCGGGCCATCATGTGGCGTTTCGGATAGCCCGCGGAATTCGAAACCACCGCTACCCGCTTTCCCGCGGCCCGCAGTGCGGCGACGCGCTCGGCCGCGCCGGGGATCGGCGTCTCGCCGACATTCAGCACGCCGTAGGCATCGAGCAGCACCAGATCGGCCTCCCGGGCGGCCTCCGAAAGATTGCCGGTGCCGCGCGCGGCCCCGCCCGCGCTGGCCGGCAGCGCGACGCGCTGCTTCTGGCCGCCGGACAGCGTCTCGACCCGCTGCCGTGCCTGCGCCTCCAATTCCAGCGCCGAGAGCACTTGGGCGACCCCGGCGCGGTCCTCCGCGCACGGACGGACCAGCGTGCGGAAATTGCGCAGCGCCCCGTGGTCGTCGAGCCGCCCCATCAGCGCGTTCTTCTCCGCCGAAAGCTGCGGCACCAGGCCGTGTTCCTGCGGCACCAGCGCGACGCGCGTCTCCGCCCGCAGCCGGTCATGCACGGCGGCCAGCAATGTCGATTTCCCCGCCCCGGACCGGCCGAGCAGCACCACGCGCTCTCCGGGGGCCAGCGTCAGGCTGACCCCCGAAAGCACCGCGCGGCCGCCATGGCCCAGCGTTTCGTCCTGGAGGCGGAGAAGCGTCATTCGATCAGGTCGAGCGCCTTGGCCGTTGCCTCGATCGGCGCGTAATCGCCGTTCGCCGCCGGGATGAAGCCCCCGCGCGGGAAGCTGGCCAGCAGGTCCGGATCGTCCATCGCGATCAGCGCGGCCTGCACCTTGTCGGCAAAGCCCTCGCCGAAGCGCGCATCGACATCGCCGCGGATCGTCCAGTTGTAGTCCGGATAGGGCGGGGTCTGCCAGATCACCTTGGCGGTCTCCGTCTCGGGCGCGCCTTCGGCGGCGGCCTTGTCATAGACGGCATAGTTCAGCGCGCCCACGTCCCAGGCGCCCGAGGCGACGAGGCGCAGCGTCTGCGAGTGGTCGCCCGAGAAGCCGACGCGCGAGAAGAACTCTTCCGGCGCCTCGCCGGTCTCCTCGCGGATCCAGTAATCGGGCATCAGCCGCCCCGAGGTCGAGGTCTGCGCGCCGAAGGTGAAGCTGAGCCCCTGCGCAGCCTCGGGGAAGGCGTCGGACGCTTCCAGCCCGGTGTCGGTGTTGGCGATGAAATAGGTGATGAAGGTCGGGTCCTCGACGCCCTGCGCGATGGCGCGCGCGCCGGGGGTCATCAGCCGCGCCTGCACGCCGGTCAGCCCGCCGAACCAGGCCAGCTGGATCTGGTCGTTGCGGAAGGCGGTGACCGAGGCGGCATAGGATTTCACCGGCACGAACTGCACGTCGACGCCCAGCGTCTCCCCGAGATACGCGGCGACCTTGGAGAAGCGCTCGACCAGCGCGGTCTCGTCCTCGTCGGGGATGGCCGAGAAATACAGCGTGTCGGCACTGGCGGCGGCGGAGGACATCAGCAGCGCCAGGACGGGCAGCAGGCGGGTAGGGGTCATCGGAGATCTCCGGTGGAACTGGGGACTCGGCCTTCGGCCGCTCCGGGCCTTCTACGTCCATCGGGGCGCTCCGCACAACCCGCCGGGCCGGCGGAATTGACGCCGCGGCGCGCAGGGCGCAGGCTGCGGGCAAGGCAGGAGGGCAGGGCGATGGACAGGCAGGCGGCACTGGCAGCGGCGGCGGAGGCGCGGCAGCCCGGTCCGGCGCCGACAGGTCACCGGAAGGCATCGCACCGGCCTGCCGCTCTCCCCTGACGCCCTCGCCCCCGCCCGCCAGCCCATGCCAGCCGGGCGCGATGGCACTTCCTGACCCGGATGGTTCAGGCCGGGCTTCGGCAGGCAGTCCGGGCGCAATGAGGCGCGGCGACCGGGGAAACCGGCTGTCGTCCTCTGTCCGAACCTCCCCGCCCTGTGCGGATTTCCGCGGCAGTGTCCCTGTCGCGAACGCTGCCGGAACCGGCATCGACGCCCCGTCCTTCAGAAAACCGTCGCATCCATCCGGCAGGTCGTTCCATATCGAGATCGGGCGGACGTGAGCCTCCGCGCCGACAAATGACCGAAACAGATCGAGGAATTCCAGTGGTGCAGGTTTTTCATTCCGCAACGTCTCCCTTTGTCCGCAAGGTTCTGGTGCTTGCCGCGGAAACCGGACAATCGGTCGAGACGCTTGCCTCCGCCGCAAACCCGGTGAACCGGGACCCGGGCGTCGTGGCGCAGAACCCTACCGGCAAGGTGCCGACCGCTCTGCTGCCCGATGGCAGCGCGCTCCATGACAGCCGGGTGATTTGCCGCTGGCTCGACACAAGGCATGACGGCCCGAAAATGTATCCCGACGGAGAGGCCGTCTGGGACGTGCTGCGCCGCGAAGCCCTGGCCGACGGGCTGCTCGATGCCGCGGTGCTGGCCCGCTACGAGACCATGCTGCGCCCGAAGGAAAAGCAGTGGGAGGAGTGGCTCATCGGCCAGATGGACAAGATCGGCAGCTCGCTCGACGTGATGGAGCGGGATGTCGCGGGCTACGCGTCGATCGATGCCGGGTGGATCGCCTTCGGCTGCGCCCTCGGCTATCTCGATTTCCGGTTCGCCGGACTCGGCTGGCGCGACGGCCATCCGGCGCTCGCGGCTTGGCATGCAGAAATCGCGTCGCGCAAATCCTTCAAGGCCACGGAACCGCCATGCTGAGCCGGCTGCAAGCGCCGGGATGGCGGGCGGCCAGACCGGCTCCGCAACCGGCATTGCGCGGCGCAGATCCGCCGGAAGCGGCCGCCGCGCGGTTTGCCGCAGCATGGTCTGCGGCGACCTGTCTCCTGACCTGGCGGATTTGCGGTACAATAACAGCTGCATCGAGATGATTTTATCGAAGACAGTGCAGTGCAGACATGAGCCATTACCAGCAGATCCGCAAAATTGACTGCTCAGGTCCGGACTTGCATCGCAGCGGCCTGTTTTCGGGTCCCGGGCAGCTCGTGCCGCATCAGGCGGGCACCGTGCAAATCGATGTCGGCAGCTGCGATCTGGGGGCGCTGCGCGTCGGCCGGGTGCGCTCTTCCGGGCACGACACCGCCGTCACCGATCCTTCGGGGGTCACGCTGCTGGTGCCGCTCTCGGGCAAGGTGACCGTCGCCGCCGGGGACGGCACCGAGCGCAGCGCGGGGGCAGGCCAGCTGCTCTTCGTGTCGCAGCCCCGGCGGCAGACCCGGGTCGAGCCTTCCGGGGGAGGGGACTGCTGCCGGACATTCCGCCGCCGGGCAGGCCCATGCGGGCGGGGCGGACGGCACCGCGGCCGATGCGGACCCGGCCCCGCCCCTGCTCCAGGGGCAGGTCGCCGATGCCAAGACGGTCGGCGTGCCGGAATACTGGCAGGAGCAGGACCTGAAGAGCGCGCTGAGCAAGGCCTCCTTCGTCGCCACGGTGCTGCGCGGCAAGCTGTCCTGCTATTTCGGCGACCAGCAGTTCGAGGAGAACTTCAAGGTGTCGATCCAGAGCGTCGATGCCCAGAAGATCAATATCCGCCAGTGGTGCTATCTCTATGGCCGCTGGTACCTGCCGGCGCTCTACGGGCTGCTCGGGGCGCTGGTCTTCACCATGCGCCTCTATCTCAACCCGTCGCTGCCCGATCCGGATTTCCAGGCGACCCTGATCCGCGCAACGATGGGCAGCCTCGCCGGGGTGGTAATCGGCTTCTTCCTTGCGCCGGACAGCACGCTCGACATCACCGGCATGGAGGAATTCTCTGGCGCGACCGGGATCAGCATCACCCTCCTGACGGTGGCCTTCCTCTGCGGCTTCGCCATCGACGTGTTCTTCGCGCTGTTCGACCGCATCGTGTCGATGGCCCAGCGATGGATCGCCGGCTGGGAGAGGCCCGCCGGCGCGGCCAAGAGCCGGGACGATCTGGCCGCTTGAGTCCGCAGGGACCCCGCGCCACATAGGACGGGAACCGTCAAGACAGGAGGCGAGACATGGCTCTGCGCATCAACGACACCGTTCCCGATTTCACCGCCCAGACCAGCCAGGGCGAGATCACCTTCCATGACTGGATCGGCGACAGCTGGGCAATCCTGTTCAGCCACCCCAAGGACTTCACCCCGGTCTGCACCACCGAATTCGGCGCCGTGGCGCAGCTAGCGGCGGAATGGGAAAAGCGCGGAACCAAGGTGATCGGCGTCTCGGTCGACGGCGTCGACGAGCACCTGAAATGGATCGGCGACATCGAGAAGGTCGCGGGCTGCCGCGTGCCCTTCCCGATCATCGCCGACGAGGGGCTGGCCGTGTCGAAGGCCTTCGACATGCTGCCGGGCGACGCCTACCTGCCGGACGGCCGCACGCCCGCCGACACCGCCACGGTGCGCTCGGTCTACATCATCAGCCCGGACAAGAAGCTCCAGCTGTCGATGACCTATCCGATGTCGGTCGGCCGCAACTTCGCCGAGGTGCTGCGCGCGCTCGATGCGCTGCAGGCGACCTATGGCAACCCGATCGCCACCCCGGCCAACTGGACCACCGGCGAGGACGTCATCGTCGCGCTGAGCCTCGACGATGACGCGGCCAAGGCGAAATTCGGCGAGCTCGACATCGTGCTGCCCTATCTGCGCAAGGCCAAGCGCCCGGCCTGATCCGCTGTCTTCCGGGGCGGGCCGCCTGGCCCGTCCTGCCGGTGCCCTGCGAGATTTTGAACCGGGGCCCCCTGCCGTCCGGCCGATCGGCCTTGGCGGATGCACCCCGGTCGCAAGAGGGCAACCAAATCGGCTGTCGCGACGGCTTCTGCGTCGCCGGCAGCATCATCGGCCAATCCGGCCGGCCGAACGCCAATCCGGCCGTCCATTTCCCGATGAACGGCGCGGTCAGGACCTTCGGGCACATCACGCAGGACCGCGCGGTCCCCGAAAATGCCGGGCGCGAAACGGTGCAGACGGACCCCGGATACGTGCAGGGGAAGTTTCCGGAAACGGTCTCCCATCGCTCTGGGAGATGGGGGCACCGGCTATCACCGGAGCCGGAATCCCATGGTCCCCGGGGCCAATTTCGCTGCGAACGATCCGGCGATCCTCTGCAGGACGATTGCGGCCCATGCCGGGGAGAAGACGTTCGGCCAGCTGGGCTGGGCGTGGTCGAACAGCAGGTGGCCGCGAATGCTCCCCATGCAGGCGGCGCCGGCCGGGCGTCACCCAGCCGATGGCGGCATTCGGGGCGGGGACAAAGGCCAACGGACCAAAGCTACCGCCCGGGCGGGAACCGCTTCCGGCCCGGCCGGGCCTGTCACGCGGATTGAAACTCAGGCGAATGCGGCAAGCCCGACCGCCCCGGCATAGAGGCCCAGCATCGCGACGCTTTCCAGGCCGATGCCCGCGGGCCCGTCCTTCTGGCGGTAGAGCTGGCCCAGAAGCAGGATGCAGGTCATCGCCATGCCGGTGCCCAGCCAGAACAGGTCGTCCTGCCCGATCGCGTGATAGAGCGAGCCGTCGCGGTAGCCGATATCCGACAGCGTCAGGAACAGCGTGTCGAAGGTGTTGCCGCCGATGATTCCGCCGAGCGCCAGCTGCAGCGCGCCGCGGCGCACGGCGGCGAGCGTCGTCACCAGCTCGGGCAGCGAGGTGATCACGGCAGTCAGCAGCGCGCCGACCAGCGAGGCCGAGATGCCGGTGCGGTCGGCGAGCTCGCCCGCAAGCTGCGAGATCGCGTAGCCCGCCAGCCCCATCACCGCCATCAGCAGGCCGAAGACCGCGAAGAGCCGCCAGGTCGGGGTATCGTCCTTGCCATCCTCCTCGTCGACATCCTCGCGGGTCTCGCGGGTCTTCACCGGCTGCCACATCGGCGCCTGGCGGCTGCGATGCGTGCCGATCAGCCCCAGCGCATAGAGCAGCGGCAGCACCATCGATACCGGATGGACCGCGAAAACCGTCATGTCCGGCCCGCCATAGGCCAGCACCGGCAGCGCGAGGAGGAGCAGCAGCAGCGCGCTCTGGAACAGGTTGGTCAGCTCGGCGGCGGCGTGTTCGAGATTGGCCTTGCGCCACAGCAGATCGGCGAGCGCGAGGAACGCGGTCTGGGCGGCGATGCCGCCGACCGAGTTGGAGAAGGCCAGCGAGGCGCGACCGTCCATCGCCGCCGAGAGCGAGACCACCACGCCGGAAAGCGAGGTCGCTGCCCCCAGGAGCGCGCCGCCGACCAGCGCTTCGCCCAGTCCGGTGCGGTCGGCGATGCGGTCGGCCAAGTCGGTCATCCGCAGGCCTCCGCCCAGGATCACGGCCGCCGCCGCCGCGAGTCCGAGGATCAGGGCGGCGAAGGGGGCTTGGGCGAGGTCGGGCAAGGGGCGGTCTCCTGTCACTGCGGTCCCGTATCAACGGGAGGCAACCGGCAGGGTTCCGCGCAAACGAAAACACCCGCCGGAACCGGCGGGCGTTCTGAAGACAATCGCGGCTGGCGCGATTAGCGGCGCAGGCCCAGGCGCTGGATCAGCGACTTGTAGCGTGCCGGGTCTTTCGCGTTGACGTAGTCCAGCAGCTTGCGGCGCTGTGCAACGAGCTTCAGCAGGCCGCGGCGCGAGTGGTTGTCCTTCGCGTGGGTCTTGAAGTGCTCGGTCAGGGTCGCGATGCGCGAGCTCAGGATGGCAACCTGCACCTCGGGGGAGCCGGTGTCGCCTTCTTTGGTCGCGTATTCCTTGATGAGGCGGTCTTTTTCCTCGGGCGTGATCGACATCGGGTGTCTCCTTCGTGTCTGGAGTGAACGGCACGAGCCGGGATGTCGTCCAGCAAGGCCTTTGAGAGAGGCGCCCTTACGCCATATCGGGGCGGAAGGGAAGCTGATTCGGCCTTCAGCCCTTGGCGCAGAGCCGGTCGAGCAGCCGGACCGGAAGCAGTCGCCGGAACGCCCAGGCCGCCTTGGTCGGCCAGGTGACGCGGTATTTCGCGCGGGGGGACGGGCTTTCCAGCGCGTGGATCAGCGCCTTGGTCACCGCCTCCGGTCCCAGTTCGCCGGGCGTCGGCGCGGGCGGCTCGACATAGAGCCGCTTCAGCAGGCTGGTGCGGTACTGTTCCTCGCGCGGCGAGGCGCGCCAGTCGATCCAGCGCTCGAAGGGCGCGCGGGAGTTGCGGCGGATCTCGGTGGCGATCGGCCCCGGCTGGATCAGCACGGCATGGATCGGCGTGTCGGCCATCTCAATCCGCAGCACGTCGGTCAGGCCCTCCAGCGCGTATTTGGTCGAGACATAGGCACCGCGCCATTTCGCCGGGACGAAGCCGAGGATCGACGAGCAGTTGACGATCCGTCCATGCCCCTGTGCCCGCATCAGCGGGATGGCGCGCGCGGTCAGGTCATGCCAGCCGAACAGGTTGGCCTCGTAGATCTCGCGCAGCGCGCCGCGGGGCAGGTCCTCCACCGCGCCGGGAATGGCGTAGGCGCCGTTGTTGAACAGCGCGTCGAGCCCGCCGCGGGCCTCTACCTCGGCCATGGCCGAGGCGATCGAGGCTTCGTCCTGGTAGTCGAGCCGGAAGCTCGTCAGCCCCTCGTCTCTCAGCCGGGCGCAATCGGCCTCGCTGCGGCAGGTGGCATAGACGGTCCAGCCGCGCGCATGGAGCGTGCGCGCGGCGTCGAGGCCGATCCCGGACGAGCATCCGGTGATCAGGATGCGGCCGCGGCCGCCTGTCGGTGAGGTCAATCGGAGATCCGCTGCAGGTAGTTCGAGGACATGTACATGTCGCCGTCATAGCGCGGATGGCGGATCAAAGCCCAGCCCGGCGCCGGTTCGGAAATCCATTCGACGCGCTCGCCCTCGCGGGCCTGACCGACCACCGCATTGCCGGTCGAGGGGCCGGAGCGCAGGTTCACGTTGCTGCCGGTCACCTGCGCCATGTCGGCGGGATCGGAGGCGGCGGCCTGCTGGCGCCGCTGGAACGTGTCGAAGCTGCCCGCGGCAGAGGGCGACATGCCCGGCTGCAGCGTGCGCGACGGCACGGCGTCGAAATGCCGACCGAGGCGCGGGAACGCGCCTTCGATCCGCGCCGCGAGGCCGAGGGCCCGAAGGCCCCGATGGCGCCGGGCGTCGTCAACGCGCCGCCGCTGGCGGTGGAGCTCTTCGACCGCTCGCGCAACTGGACTGCCGGAACCGAAACGCATGTCGTCAACCTGACGCTGCTGCCGCATACCGAGCAAGACCTCGCCTGGCTCGACGTGGCGCTGGGGCTGGGCTCGGCCGAGATCCTGTCGCGCGGCTACGGCAATTGCCGGGTCACCGCGACGGCGCTGCCCTGGGTCTGGCGGGTGCAGTTCTTCAACTCTATGGACACGCTGATCCTCGACACGTTCGAGGTGACCGAGATGCCCGAGGTCGCCATCGCCGCGCCCGAGGACCTGGCCGACAGCGCGCGGCGCATCCGCGACGTGATCGAGGCGATCCGGTGAGCGGCTTCGAGGGCTCCTATCTCGGGGCAAATGACAAGATCAGCCCGCTGGCGATCATGGAATGCAAGATCTGCTGGACCCCCTACGATCCGGCCGAGGGCGACGACACGCGGCAGGTGCTCGAAGGCACGCCCTTCATGGCGCTGCCCGAGGACTGGTCCTGCCCGAATTGCGGGGCGCCGAAGGAGCAGTTCATCGTCCAGGACGATCCCGGTGCCGCGGCCGTGCTGGAGGCTCAGCGCCTCGCGCCGCTGGCGCGGCGGCTGGAGGACGAGTTCACCGAGATCTGGCACGGCAAGATGCGCGACGTGCCGATGGTCAACAAGCTCCTGCGCGTCGAGGCGGTGGGATTCCGCTTTTGGGAGGGCCGTCCGCTCGGCGTGCTGATCTCGCCCTGGTTCATGAACCTCGTGCTGCTGCCTGCCGAAGGCGAGGACTGGTCAGGTCTGGCGGCGGGCGAGAAGGAGGTCCTGTCCTTCCCCTCGGGCGAGTACGAATTCCTCCACAATACCCGCGGTTTGCTCGGCGGCTACAAGGCCTGTTCGCTGTTCTCGCCGATGGGCGATTTCCCCAGCCAGGCCCATGCCGTCGAGGTCGCCCGCGCCGTGATGGTCGCACTCTTCCAGGAGGAACACCGCGCCGAGACCGACCGCAGCGCCGAGATCCGCGCCGCCCGCGAGGCCGAGCTGGCCGCCGCCGAGATCCCGGACCTGCCCGCCGCGCCGTCCGGCCTTCCTGCTCCTGGCGCTGNATCGTGATGATCCAGCGGCCGCGGGCGAAACAGCCGGCCNTTCTGAGGGGAGACAGGAGATGTTNCAAGTCCGTTCNTGGTATNCCGTCGATGNTCACGGTTCCCGGCGAGACGCAGGNCTCTGCTCAAGGCGGCTGCCGAGACCTGCGCCTGCTGGGACGCCAAGCTGCACGTCGGATGAAGAACACTTCCTTCGGCATCCGGTCGTTCTCGACCTTGACCGAAACGATCCGTGCGGGCTCGTCGCCGTAGAAGTCGAAGCCGTTCGCCAGAGTCTCGAAGAAGGGCGTGCCGGGGAAGGGCTCCTCGAGGAGCAGCGTGCCGCCCTCCTCCATCACGGTCAGCCCGGCCGCGTCGAGCCGCGCGATCCCGTCGCCGTCGCTTTCCGGCGTGATCTCGATCGTGGTCGAGGCCAGCTCGCCTGTGTCGAAATCCGGGGCTTCGACCTCGATCCGGGCCGGGCTGCCGACCGGCAGGCTGCCGAGCGCCTCGATTGCGGCAGCGCCCTCGTAGCCCTGGAATTCGGGCTCGATCCGGTCGAGCCAGAAGCCCGGGCGGAACAGGGTGAAGACGATCAGCAGGATCGCCGCGGTTTCCCACAGGCGGCTCTTTGCGATGAAATAGCCTTGGGTCGCGGCGGCGAAGAGCAGCATTGCCACCAGCGAGACGCAGAAGACCAGGATCGCGTGGAAGAAGGTCACGTCGATCAAGAGGAGGTCGGTGTTGAAGATGAACATGAAGGGCAGGAGCGCCGTGCGGATGTCGTAGCTGAAGCCGACGAGGCCGGTCTTGATCGGATCCCCGCGCGAGATCGCCGCCGCCGCGTAGGCCGCGAGGCCGACGGGTGGCGTGTCATCGGCGAGAATGCCGAAATAGAAGACGAACATGTGGACGGCGATCAGCGGCACGATCAGGCCGGACTGGGCGCCGACCGAGATGATCACCGGCGCCATCAGCGAGGAGACGACGATGTAGTTCGCCGTCGTGGGCAGGCCCATGCCGAGGATCAGCGACAGGATGGCGACGAGGATCAGCAGGATCATCAGGTTGCCGCCCGAGATCGTCTCGATCACCTGGCCGATGATCTGGTGCGCGCCGGTCAGCGAGATGGTGCCGACGATGATGCCGGCCGCGCCGGTGGCGACGCCGATGCCGATCATGTTGCGGGCGCCCGCGACGAGGCCGGAAACGAAGTCGGCGAAGCCTGCCAGCGTTTCGCCGGCCATGGCCGATCCGCCGCGGAACATCGCCTTCAGCGGGCGGTGGGTCAGCGCGACGATGATCATCGCGATGGTCGCCCAGAAGGCCGAAAGGGCGGGCGAGAGCCGCTCCAGCGTGTCGGTGCGCACCATCAGGTTCCAAACGAGCACGAAGATCGGCAGGGCGTAATAGGCGCCGCCGAGCAGCGTCGGGGTCAGGCGCGGCGCGGAGACCACGGGCGCGTTCGGATCGTCGACCTCGATATCGGGATAGCGCGAGGCGACGAAAACCAGCCCGACATAGGCAAGCCCCAAGAGCACCAGCGCGGCATAGATCGTCTCGCCGGGCATCAGCGGTTCCAAGAGCATCCGGATGCCGATCACCGCCATGGTGATCGCCGCCATGCCGAGGAAACCGGTCAGGAACAGGATCAGGATCATCGGCACGCCGATCGCGCGGCCGGGCTTGTCGAGCCCCCTCAGCCCCATCTTCAGGCTTTCAAGATGCACGATGTAGAGCAGCGCGATGTAGGAAATGACGGCCGGCAGGAAGGCGTGCTTGACCACCTCGATATAGGGGATGTTGACGTATTCGACCATCAGGAAGGCCGCGGCACCCATCACCGGCGGCGTCAGCTGGCCGTTGGTGGAGCTGGCCACCTCGACGGCGCCGGCCTTTTCGGGCGAGAAGCCGATGCGCTTCATCAGCGGGATGGTGAAGGTGCCGGTGGTCACCGTGTTGGCGATGGAGCTGCCCGAGATCATCCCGGTCATCATCGAGGACAGGACGGCGGCCTTGGCCGGACCGCCGCGCAGCGCGCCCAGAAGCGCGATGGCGACCTTGATGAACCAGTTGCCGCCCCCGGCCTTCTCCAGCAATGCTCCGAAGAGCACGAAGAGGAAGATCATCGTGGTGGAGACGCCGAGCGCGACGCCGAACACGCCCTCGGTCTGCATCCAGTAATGGCCCATCGCCTTCGAGAAGGAGGCGCCGCCATAGTTGGTGAGGTTGCCGATCCAGGCGGAATAGCCGCCGAAGAAGGCGAGCGCCAGGAAGAGCGAGCAGATGATGACGAGCGGCAGGCCGAGCGAGCGGAAGGTCGCGACCATCAGCACAACCATGCCGATGCCCGACATGACGATGTCGGTCATGCTCCAGAGGCCGGGCCGCTGGGCGATCTCGAAGCGGAAGACCACGAGATAGAGACAGGCCGCCACCCCGAGGACCGCCAGCGCCCAGTCATAGGCGGGCACCCGGTCGCGATGGCCCATGATCGGGAAGGCGAGCGTCGCCAGCAGCAGCGCGAAAGCCAGATGGACGTAGCGGGCCTGGGCGACGATGTTGGCGAATTCCGACACGCCGGTCATCTGCGCCAGCACGCCCGGAAGCTTGGAGGCGATGTAGAGCTGGAACAGCGACCAGATGATGCAGAGCGCGAAGATCAGCTTGCTCACGGCCGGTCCCGCCTGCCGGGCGCCGGTATCGGCCGCGGCGACCATTTCCTCTGCGGATAGTTGCGGTTTGTCGCTCATGCTCTTTTCCCCGGCACTGCGGTTGGCTGCTCGTCGGTCAGATCCGGTGCGCCGCGCGAGGGGCGCACCGGAAGGTCATGTGGCGCGGACCGCGCCGACGGTCATTCGATCAGGCCGAGTTCCTTGTAGGCCTTCTCGGCGCCCGGATGCAGCGGCGCGCTGAGGCCGTCCTTGACCATCTCTTCCGCCTTCAGGTTCGCGAAGGCCGGGTGCAGGCCGCGGAAATCGTCGAGATTGGACATCACTTCCTTGGCGACGACATAGGCGACCTCTTCGGGAACGGCCGAGGAGGTGACGAGCGTCGCGCCGACGCCGAAGGTGGTCGTCTCCTGGTCATTGCCCGCATACATGCCGCCCGGGATCGTGGCGACGCGGTAATAGGGGTTGTCGGCGACCAGCTTGTCGATGGGCTCGCCCACGACGCTGATCAGCTTGACGTCGCAGGTGGTGGTGGCTTCCTGGATCGCCGCGGCCGGGTGGCCGACGGTGTAGATCATCGCGTCGATGTTGCCGTCGCAGATCTGCTTGGCCATTTCCGAGCCCTTGTACTCGGTCGCCAGCGCGAAATCGTCCATGCCGATGCCGAAGGCATCCATCACGACTTCCATCGTGGCGCGCTGGCCGGAGCCCGGGTTGCCGACATTGACGCGCTTGCCCTTGAGCTCTTCGAAGCTGGTGATGCCGCTGTCGCCGCGCACCAGCAGGGTGAAGGGTTCGGGATGGATCGAGAACATCGCGCGCTCTTCGGGGAAGGGGTGATCCGCGAATTGCGAGGTGCCGTTATAGGCGTGGTACTGCCAGTCCGACTGGGCGACGCCGAATTCCAGCTCGCCCGCCTGGATGGTGTTGATGTTGTAGACCGAGCCGCCCGTGGATTCCACGGCGCAGCGGATGCCGTGTTCCTTGCGCGACTTGTTCACCAGGCGGCAGATCGCGCCGCCGGTCGGGTAGTAGACGCCGGTCACGCCGCCGGTCCCGATCGAGATGAACTGCGTGTCCTGCGCCTGGGCGGTGCCGCCGACGGCGATGGCCGCAGCGGCTGCAAGGCCACCGAGGATGGAACGAAACTGCATGGAAGGTCTCCCCTTGAATGTCACGTGTACGCTCGCGCGTGCGTGAAGGAAGGGTTCACCAACTTGGCGGCGGTGTCATCCCCAAACTATTGTTTTTTCGGGGCTGTCCAGTAGGCGGAGCTGGCTTCGCGGAGCTTGTCGTAGGACGCGATTCGCGCCCGGGCCGCGGCGCCGCCGCGATGCATCAGCATCGCCAGAAGCACCTCGATCACCGCCACCATGCCCGCGAAACAGCCGAAATCATGGGTCGATTGCACCGAGGTGACCAGCACGTGCTCGGGGCGGAGCCGCGGGGAAATTACCTCGGAGTCTGAAATTAGAAGCAATTTCAGACCTTTGGATTGCGCGAACTCGCAGGCCTCGACGGTTTCGCGGGAATAGGGCGTGACCGCGATCGCCAGGAGCACATCGCCCGGCCGGGCGTCGTTCAGGTCGTCGATGGCGCTGTTCTGGTGGCGCGGGATCAGCTCCAGAGACGGCAGCGCCATGCGGCCGACGTAATGGAAATAGTAGGCCATCGCGTAACTTGCGCGCACCGCCGTCAGATAGACCCGGTCGGCCTGCATCAGCATCGCGGTCATCGCCTCGACGGTTTCCAGGTCCTGGTGCTCGAGCGAGCGCGCGACGATCCCCAGCGCGTTCCCCGCTGCTGCGGCATAGACCTGTCCCAGATCGCCGCGGTCCTGCTTGGCCTGCAGCCAGATCTGGTCATGTCCGGCCTCCGGCGAGGACAGAAGCGCCTGGCGGAACGGCTCCCGGAAGCCCTGGTATCCGGAAAAGCCTAGCCTTTTCGATAGCTTGACCAGTGTATAGGTGCTGACCCCGGCCTTGCGCGCGGTGTCGCGGATCGGGTCGATCCCGACATCCGACGGGTGGTCGATCACGTATTTCGCGGCTTGCCGCAGCTGCGGCGTCATCTCGGCGATCCCGTCCTTCAGGTCGGCCAGGATGCGGGTCTTGCGGGTGGGGTCCATGGGCTTCTCCGGTCGTCGCGGGAAAACATATGTTATTTTCCGCGGATTTGACAGCCGGTGCAGTTATCCGCTTGGCTTGGCCCGTGCCGGGCGGATCCCGGCGTTCCGCAGCCGCCGGGCCCATTCCAAGGACGCGCCAGATGAGCCATGTCTTCCCACGCCAGATCAAATCTCCCCCGCCTGTCGCCGTCACCGGCCAGGGCTGCTACCTCGTCGATGCGGTCGGGAAACGTTATTTCGACGGATCGGGCGGCGCGGCCGTGTCCTGCCTCGGCCATGGCGACCCCGAGATCGTCGCGGCGGTGCAGGCCCAGGTGGAGACGCTGGCCTTCGCCCATACCGGCTTCTTCACCTCGGAACCGGCGGAGGCGCTTGCCGACCTGCTGATCTCGAAGGCGCCCGGCGGGCTCGACCGGGTCTATTTCGTCTCGGGCGGCTCCGAGGCCACCGAGGCCGCGATGAAGCTGGCGCGGCAATACCATGTCGAGCGCGGCGAACCCCAGCGCCGCCACATCATCGCCCGCCGCCAGAGCTATCACGGCAACACGCTGGGCGCGCTCGCCGCGGGCGGCAACCAGTGGCGCCGTGCCCAGTTCGAGCCGATGCTCGCCGACATGCGCCACATTTCGGCCTGCTACGAATATGCCGAGAAACGCGCCGACGAGAGCAGCTTCGACTACGGCCAGCGCGTCGCGCAGGAGCTGGAGGACGAAATCCTGGCGCTCGGCGCCGACACGGTCATCGCCTTCATGGCCGAGCCGGTGGTCGGCGCGACGCTGGGCGCGGTCCCGGCAGTCGAGGGCTATTTCAGGCGGATCCGCGAAATCTGCGACAAATACGGCGTGCTGCTGATCCTCGACGAGGTGATGTGCGGCATGGGGCGGACCGGGCATCTCTTCGCCTGCGAGGCCGAGGGCGTGGCGCCCGACATCCTGTGCATCGCCAAGGGCCTCGGCGCGGGCTACCAGCCGATCGGCGCCATGCTCTGCACCCGTGACATCTACGGCACGATTGCCGAGGGCTCGGGCTTCTTCCAGCACGGCCATACCTATATTGGCCACCCGACCGCCTGCGCCGCCGGCCTGGCCGTGGTCAATGCGATCCTCGGGCGCGATCTGCTGGCGAATGTGCAAACTCAGGGCGAGGCGCTTGCCGCGGCCCTGTCCGAGCGCTTCGGCCAGCATCCGCATGTCGGCGACATCCGCGGCCGCGGCCTGTTCCGCGGGCTGGAGATCGTCGCGGACCGCGAGAGCAGGGCGCCCTTCGACCGCAAGGCGGGGATCGCGCCGAAGCTGAAGAAAGCCGCCTTCGAGGCCGGGCTGATCTGCTATCCGATGCAGGGCACCCGCGACGGCCAGGTCGGCGACCATGTGCTGCTGGCGCCGCCCTTCATCATCGGGCCGGAGCATGTCGCGGAGATCACCGGCAAGCTCGCCGCCGCGCTCGATGCGGTGCTGCCCTCCTGAAGCCGTGAATGCCCCGGCGGCGCGCGGCATTTGAAACGCGCGCCGGACATGGTACACTGTGTCGCAGCCATGTTCCTGGGGAGGAGACCATGCAGCCAGAACTCGCGACCCGGCGGCGCGTGCTCGTCGTCACCTATGAACGCTACATCGAAGCGGACCGGGAATGGACCGAGGCGCTCGGCGAGGTGCAGCGCTGGTTCCCCGCGGGCGAGCGGCCCAATGCCGAGGCAATGGGCGAGCCCGGGTCGCGCATGCGCCAGATCTACGAAAGCCGGATGCACGCGCTGCTGCAGTTCGAGGCCGCGCGCGAGAAATTCCACACCGCCCGCCGGCGTCTCGCCGCCCGCAGCATCCGCGTCGCCTGACCGTCACGCGTCCTGTCCGCGCATTGCCTGCCGGGGCCGCTCCGGCGGGCCTGATTGCGTGGGGCGTCCCGATGGACCGGATTTACGGTATTTGCAGCACTCTTGATATCTCAGCCATCAATATGCTAGTCTAAGTCTGCATCAATGCAATCCGGGACATCACCCATGATCACTTCCGCCCAGATGCGGGCTGCACGGGCGCTGCTCGGGATCGACCAGAAGACCCTGGCCGAGCTGTCGGGCCTCTCCGTGCCGACCATCCAGCGCATGGAGGCCAGCCCCGGCAATGTCCGCGGCGTCGTCGCCAGCCTGACCAGCGTGGTCGAGGCGCTGGAGCGCGCCGGGGTGGAGCTGATCGGCGAGGGCGCCCGCAGTTTCGAGGGCGGGCGCGGCGTCCGCCTCAAATCCGGGCCGACCGGCCCCTGACCTTCCCGGCCGCGGCAGGCCCGCGGCCTTTCCTGTCTAGGATGCGGCTGCGCATGACCGACACGACATCACCAGACGGCACGGCGCCGGGCTTCGCCGCGCTTTTCACCCCGAAGCTCGCCACCGTGCTGCGCGAGGGCTACCGGCCTGCCCATCTGCGCGCCGACGCCATGGCCGGGCTGACCGTTGCCATCGTGGCGCTGCCCTTGTCGATGGCAATTGCCATCGCCTCGGGCGCGACCCCGGCGCAGGGGCTGCACACTGCCGTCGTGGGCGGCTTCCTCGTGTCGCTGCTCGGCGGCTCGCGCTTCCAGATCGGCGGTCCGGCGGGCGCCTTCATCGTTCTCGTCGCCGCCACCGTGGCGCAGCACGGGCCGGACGGGCTGATCCTCGCCACCTTCCTGTCGGGGCTGATGCTGGCCGCGGCGGGGGTCCTGCGGCTCGGCAGCTTCGTCAAGTTCATCCCCTTCCCGGTGACCGTCGGCTTCACCGCCGGGATCGCGGCGATCATCTTCGCCAGCCAGGCCAAGGAGCTCCTGGGCCTCGCGCTCGACGCCGAGCCGGGACCTCTGGCCGAAAAGATCCCGGCGCTTTGGGCGGTGCGCGACAGCCTCTCGCCGGCGGCGCTCGGCGTCTCTTTGGCGACGGTGGCCGCGATCCTCGGCCTGCGCCGCTGGCGGCCGCACTGGCCGGCTGTTGCAGGCGCTCAGATCGGACCTGCCGCCGGACATCGAGCCAATGTGGCGGGAGACCAATCCCTATTCCGGCCTGCATTCCCGCAGCTCCAGCAGCAGCGCCTATTTCTTCGGGCGCGAGGCCAAGACGGCGGAACTGCTCGACGGGCTCCGCGGCGAGGCAGGCAAAGTGCTGATGCTGGTCGGCAATTCCGGTGTCGGCAAGTCGTCGATCGTCAATGCCGGGGTGGTCGGGGCGCTGCGCAGCCAGATTTGGCCCGGGGACGGCACGTCCTGGCCCGCGGACCTTGAGGCCAGCCGGGCCTGGATGCCGCTGACGCTCAAGCCCGGCGAGACGCCGGTCAAGGCGCTGGCGCTCGCCTTCGCGCGCAGCTGGCTCGAGGATCCCGCCGACCGCGAAGCGCAGGCGCTGAAATGGGCGGATAACTTCCGCAACGGATCGCGGCTGGCCGATCTCGCCGCCGCCGCCCGGGAGGCCATCGCCGGGGCCGCGCAATCAGCGCCGCCGGAGCGGCCTCGACCGAGGGGCGCAACCTCTCGGTCGCGCTGCGCAACGCGGGCGGCGTCCGGCCCGATGCCGACCTGTCCTCGGTGCGGCTGACCCGCGGCGGGCAGACCTATGCGGTCGACATGCGCGGCATTGCCAGCGGCAGCGCCGCGCAGGACGTGATGCTGATCGCCGGGGATGCCGTCCATGTCCCGTCCCGCGGCTGTTTCCAGGACGAGCTGATGGCGCCCGGTCCGATCAGCCCGCCCGGCATTTCGGTCTACCTGTCGAACCTGACCGTGCCCGCGACCGGCAACGCGCCCTCGGCGGTCGGCCAGTCAGTGCGCGAATACCCCTATGGCACGCGCTTCATGCAGGCTGTCGTCAACACCAACTGCGTCGGCGGCACGCGCTCGACCAGCGCCGACCGCTATGCCGCGCTGTTCTCGCGCAATCCCGAAACCGGCGTCTCCGTGGTGATCGACCGCCCGGTGGAGGTGATGCGCACCCGCCCCGACCGCGACGACTACGATCCCTACCTGCTGCCCGGCGATTCCATCGCGTGCTATGACAGCAGCGTCACCAACCTGCGCGACCTGCTGCAGATCCTCGGGCTGGCCGGGGCCGTGGTCATCCTCGCGCCCTGAGCTCGACCCCGGTCTCGCCGATCCAGAGCTCCAGCTCGGCACGGCTCTCCGCCCAGAGGTTCCGCAGGCTGCGCAGCTGCTCGGGCGGCAGGCTGCGGCCCGCCAGGGCGGCGGTCTCGGCATCGGCCAGCTCCTGGGCCTGGCCTGGGCGACCGGCTGGCCGCTGCTCGACCCGCTCCTGGCGCTGGCGGTGACCGCGCATATCGTCGTGCAGGGCTGGTCGGTGATCCGCGGGTCGCTCGCCGGCCTGCTCGACGAGGCCGTCGAAGAGCCGGAGCAGGAGCGGATCCTGGCGGTGATCGAGCGCAGCGCGGCCGGGGCGCTCGAGGTCCATGACCTGGTGACGCGGCGTTCGGGGCCGGTCACCTTCATCGAATTCCACCTGATCATGCCGGGCGAGATGACGGTGCGCGACAGCCACGTGATCTGCGACCGGGTGGAGAAGGCGCTGCGGATGGAAGACCGGGGCGCGCGGATCACCATCCATGTCGAACCCGAGGAAATGGCCAAGCCCGAGGGCCACGCCATCGGCTGAACGGCCGGCGCAGGTGCGCAGCGCTTTCCGGACAGTCCTTTCTGCACAGCGACCGGCCCGGATGAGCTTCTCGCCTGTGGGGCGCGTCTTCCGTCCTTCCCGGGGTGGCCGCCGCAGCGCGGGCCGGTGATCCATCTGGATCCGCCCCGTGTCCGGCAGTCTTGTCCGGTCAGGCCGTGGCATGATCCAAGCGAGGCGGAGGTTCTGCAGCCCGCATCCCGTCCGTTGCATGACACCGATCCGTCATGCCCGGGGGGATGCGCATCGGGGGGGCGGCTCCGGCTGCCGAAGCACGCGCCTCGCCATGCTGCGGCGCTTGGCCAGCTGCCATCCGGCCGGAGACTTTCCGGGTTGCCGCCTGCGTTCGGCGGGCCGGACCCGCGGGCGCCGTTGGCGTCGGGCTGCGCTCACGGCAGCCCCTCGCCCGGCCCGAAGGCGGCGCGCCATTGCGCGGCGAATTGCGCGCGGCGCTGCTGGTCGAGCCCGACAAGCAGGGTCGGCGACAGCGCGATCGGGCGCATGGCGCTCTGTTGCAGCCCGCTTTCGGACGGCGCCGCGGCATGGATCAGCCCGGCCCGTGCCAGCTCAGCCTGGCCCGCGCCAGAAAGCAGAAAGTCGAGCAGCGCCGCCGCTGCCTCCGGCTGGGCGGCACTGGCCGGGATCATGTAGCCGCGCGCCTGCTGCCCGCCCCCTCCGAGGCGGGCCTCCGGCGGGGCATCCGCAGGAAGCTGCGGAAGCCGGTGCGCATCCGGGCGGACCAGACGGTCGGCTTGGCCTGCAGCGCCGCGTATTCCGGGGTCTGCAGCGCCGCCAGCGTGTCGATGCCGCCAAGCGTCATGTAGCAGTTTTCCCGCATAGCGGCGCCCGGAAAGGAAAACGGAGGCCGCGACCCGCTCAGGCACGTGCTCGAAGCTGTGCCAGTGCGAGAATCTCTCGATGCGAGACTCCTCGGAGTCGTTCCATTGACAGAGAAGGGCCTCTCCGGTCAGCCGCATGGCGTTCCTTCCTGCATCACCATGACCTTCGATGCCCGCTTGGCACCGGCAAGGCGGATTGCGGCCGCAGCCTCCCGCAGCGAGCTGCGGTGGCGGATCAGCCCGCGCACGCGCTCGGCATTCCCGGCGGGGAAGGCCAGGACCTCGGGCCAGGTGCCCTCCGAATTCCGGCAGTATCCGCGGATCTGCTGGCGGTTGCGCACCAGCCGGGCGAGGTTGACCTGCGCCGGGCCGGATGGATGCCGACGATGGCGAAACAGCCGCGCTTTGCGGGATCCTGAAGCGCCTCGGGCACGACGGAGCGCGCCGGCCGCCTCGCAGATCACGTCGAAGCCACGCTCCTGCGTCCATGGCGCGACCGCCTCCGCGAGGCTCCGGTGCAGCGTGTCGGCGGTGGCCGGGAAGCCCGAGGCGTGCAGCTCGCCGAGCCAGACCGCCGCGCCGAGGATGACGATGGCGGCCTGCCTGTCGTCGGGCGCCCCGCAACCGGCGCGGCGCCCCTCCGCCATCAGGCGGGCGTGGAGGACACGCCGACCTGCGCAGGGCGCAGCAGGCGGTCGCGGATCATGAAGCCCTCGGCCATGACCTGGATGATGTCGCCTGCCTTGGTGTTCGGCACCGGGGCCTCGAACATCGCCTGATGCACCTGCGGGTCGAACTTCTCGCCCACTTCCGGCGCCACGCGGGTGATGCCGTGCTTGCCGAAGATGTTGACCAGCTCCCGCATGGTCAGCTCGACGCCCTCGATCAGTGCCGCATGTTCGGCCTTCTGCTCCTCGGTGATCGACTCGATCGCGCGCTTCATGTTGTCGTAGACCGGCAGCAGGTCGCGCGCGAGCTTGGTGCCGCCGTACATCTCGGCATCCTTGCGGTCGCGCTCGCCGCGCTTGCGGGCATTCTCAGCCTCGGCAAGGGCACGCATCATCCGGTCGCGGTACTCGTCGCGCTCGGCGATGACGGCATCCACGTTCGGGCCCGAAACGGCCTCTTCGGCCGGTTCTTCCTCGGCCGGCATATCGTCGGCATCAGACGCCGCAGCCTGGCGCTCGTATTCGCGGGCCAGCGCCTCGATGTCGATGGTGTCGCCGTCTCCGGTCCCGGACATGTCCTCGAACGCGCCCTTGTCCTTCTTCGGATCCGCCATGATCTCTCCTCTTATCCCCGGCCGGACAAGATGCGCCCGACCAGCTGTGCCGTATAGTCCACGATCGGCACGATGCGCCCGTAGTTGAGACGCGTGGGCCCGATGACCCCGACCGCACCGATGATTTTCCGATCAGCGTTCATATAAGGAGAGACCACCAAAGAGGAACCCGAAAGTGAGAAAAGCTTGTTCTCGGACCCGATAAAAATGCGCACACCCTCGCCCTGTTCGGCCAGCTCGAGGAATTCGGCGATGTCGCGCTTGCGTTCGAGGTCGTCGAACAGCGTGCGGATGCGGTCGAGATCGGCTGCGTCCCCGTCCAGCAGGTTCGAGCGGCCCCGCACGATCAGCCGTTCCGAGTCGGAGCCCTCGTCCGCCCAGACCGCCAGGCCGCTTTCGACCAGCGCCTGGGCCAGCACGTCGATCTCGCGGCGGCGCAGCTTCATCTCGGCTTCCATGACCTGGCGCAGCTCCGCCAAGGTGCGGCCCTCCGCGAGCGCGTTGATGAAATTCGCGGCTTCGCGCATCGCGCTCGGCGTCACGCCGGCCGGCGGGCTGAACAGCCGGTTCTCGACATGGCCGTCCGCCATCACCAGCACCACCAGCGCCCGGTCGGGCGCCAGGCTGACAAAATCGATATGGCGGACCGGGGCCTCCTGCTTGGGCGCCAGCACTACGCTCGCCCCGTGCGTCGCCCCCGAGAGCGCCGAGCCGATCTTGTCGAGCATCGAGCCGACATCGCCCTTGGCCTCGCCCACCGTCGATTCGATCGCGATGCGGTCCATGTCGGTGAGGTTCTCGACCTCCATGAAGCCGTCGATGAACATCCTCAGCCCCAGCTCGGTCGGAATCCGCCCGGCCGAGATATGGGGGCTGTTGAGGAGCCCCATGAACTCGAGGTCCTGCATCACGTTGCGGATGGTGGCCGCGCTGACTTTCTCTTCCATCGAGCGGGTGAGCGTGCGCGATCCGACCGGTTCGCCGGTTTCGAGATAGCCCTCGACGACGCGTCGGAACACTTCCCGCGAGCGGGCATTCATGTCGGGCATTGAGGTCATGTCGGTCTTCATGTCTGGTCGAGCTTGCCGGCTCCGTGATGAGGCGTCAATCGGCCTTGAAATCACATATGTGCCGCAGATATGGCTGCGGCAACCCAGGAAAGGAAGACCGATGCGACCCTCTGGCCGACAGCTCGCCGAAATGCGCCCCGTGACGATCGAAACCGGCGTGACGCGCCATGCAGAGGGCTCCTGCCTGATCAAGGTGGGCAATACCCATGTGCTGTGCACCGCGACCATCGAGGACCGCCCGCCGCACTTCCTGAAAGGCACCGGACTGGGCTGGGTGACCGCCGAATACGGCATGCTGCCGCGCGCGACCCACAGCCGGATGCAGCGCGAAGCCAAGAAAGGCCAGTCGGGCCGCACCCAGGAAATCCAGCGCCTGATCGGCCGCGCCCTGCGGGCCGGCGTCGACCGGGTCGCGCTCGGCGAACGCCAGATCGTGGTCGACTGCGACGTGATCCAGGCCGATGGCGGCACCCGCTGCGCGTCGATCACCGGCGGCTGGGTCGCGCTGCGCCTCGCCTTCAACAAGCTGATGAAGGCCGGCATCTGCACCTCCGACCCGATGCTCGACCATATCGCCGCCGTCTCCTGCGGCGTCTATGCCGGCCAGCCGCTCGTCGATCTCGACTACCCGGAAGACAGCGAAGCCGGCGTCGACGGCAACTTCATCCTGACCGGCGCGGGCCGGCTCGTCGAAGTGCAGATGAGCGCCGAGGGCGCCACCTTCTCGCGCGACCAGATGAGCACGCTGATGGACCTGGCCGAAGCCGGCTGCAAGACGCTGGTCGACGCCCAGAAGGCAGCGCTGGCATGACCCGGAAGCTGACCGAAAAGAAGATATGCCTGGCCTCCCACAACAGGGGGAAGCTGAAGGAAATCGCGGCGCTGCTGGCGCCCTATGGCATCGAGGTCGTCTCGGCCGGCGATCTCGGCCTGCCCGAGCCGGCCGAGACCGAGGACAGCTTTGCCGGCAATGCCCGGATCAAGGCCCATTTCGCCGCGAAGGAAAGCGGCCTGCCGGCCCTGTCCGACGATAGCGGCATCTGCGTCGACGGACTGGACGGCGCACCCGGCGTCTATACCGCCGACTGGGCGGAGACCCCGGACGGCCGCGACTTCCCGATGGCCATGAAGAAGACCTGGGACCTGCTGGAGGAGCGAGGCGCCGCGCATCCCCGCACCGCCCGCTTCTGCTGCACGCTCTGCATCGCCTGGCCGGACGGCCATGACGAACTCTACGAAGGCAAGGCCGAAGGTCGGCTCGACTGGCCGATGCGCGGCGAGCAGGGCCATGGATATGACCCGATCTTCATCCCGGAAGGGTACGATATTACCTTTGGCGAGATGGACCAAGCCGAGAAGAACCGCATCAGCCACCGCGCCGATGCCTTCGCCAAACTGAAGGCCGGAGCCCTTGGCTGAACTCGAAACATGGCAGGAGGCCGGCTTCGGCCTCTACCTGCACTGGCCCTTCTGTGCCGCCAAGTGCCCCTATTGCGACTTCAATTCCCATGTCGCCGCCACCATCGACCAGAGCGCCTGGACCGCCGCCTATCTGAGCGAGCTGCGCCGCGCCGCGGCCGAGACCCCCGGGCGCATCCTGTCGACCGTCTTCTTCGGGGGCGGCACCCCCAGCCTGATGAACCCCGAGACCGTCGCCGCGATCCTCGACGAGATCCGCCGGCTCTGGCCCATGGTGAACGACCCCGAAATCACGCTGGAAGCCAACCCGACCTCGGTCGAAGCCAGCCGCTTTGCCGGCTATGCCCAGGCCGGCGTGAACCGGCTGTCGATGGGCGTCCAGTCGCTCCACGACGACGATCTACGGCGGCTGGGACGGCTTCACAGTGCCGCCGAAGCCCGCAAGGCCTTCGATATCGCACGCCAGAACTTCGACCGCGTCAGCTTCGACCTGATCTACGCGCGTCAGGGCCAAACTCTCGACATGTGGCGTGATGAGTTGAAGCAAGCACTAGATATGGCGGCTGATCATCTGTCCCTCTACCAGCTGACGATCGAACCGGGCACCGCCTTCGGCGACCGCTTCGCCGCCGGCCGGCTAAGGGACCTGCCCGAAGACGACACCGCTGCCGACATGTATGACGCCACGCAGGAGATCTGCGACGCGGCCGGCCTGCCGGCCTACGAGATCTCCAACCATGCGCGGCCGGGCAGCGAGAGCCGCCACAACCGCATCTATTGGCAAGGTGGCGATTGGGTCGGGATCGGTCCCGGCGCCCATGGACGGCTCGGACTTTCAGAAGGCCGCACGGCAACGGAAACCGAACTTGCTCCCGCGCGTTGGCTCGACATGGTCAACAAGACCGGAAGCGGCGAGACGGCGCGGAGCGTCCTCACCATGACCGAGACAGCGGAAGAGTATCTGATGATGAGCCTGCGTCTTGCCGAGGGCACCGATCTGCGCCGCCTGGAGCGGCTCGGCCATCATCTCGACGCGGGAATCCTGTCCGAGCTGGAAGAGATGGGAATGGTTTCCTGTAAAAACCATATTCTTGCCTGCACAGCTTCCGGCCGTCTCGTTCTCAACGAGATTCTGCGGAGGCTGATGACCGGCTGATGCGGGCAATCTGGTTCACGGCAGGCCTGCTTTTCATGGCTCTGGGAATGCTCGGCGTTCCCTTGCCGCTGCTGCCGACCGTGCCCTTCCTGCTTCTGGCGACGTTCTGTTTCGCCCGATCCTCGCCCCGGCTGCACAACTGGCTGATCACCCATCCGACCTATGGGCGCAGCATCCGTGACTGGAACGAGCACGGCGCGATTTCCCTCAAAGCAAAAAGGCTTGCAACGCTAACCATCGTTGCAAGCCTCGCAATTTCGATCGCCTTGTCCATTCCCGTCCGGGCATTGATCCTGCAGGCAGTCGTCCTCTGCTTCGTCATGCTCTTCCTGTGGAGCCGTCCGAGCCGTCCGAGCCGCTAAGCCCTTAGCTCATCGACAGCAGACGGCACAGCGTATCCAGCTGATCCAAAGACTTGTACTTGATCACCATTTGGCCATTTTTTGCCTCGGGCTTGTGATCGACACTGACTTTCATGCCCAGTGTATTCGACAGATCCTGCTCGAGGACCCGGGTATCGGCATCCTTTTCAGCCTTGGCTGGTTTCGGACGCTGCGCCTGTTCCGCCGTCATCTTCGCGAGACGTTCGGTATCCCGAACGGACAAACCCTTGTCGACGACGATCTTCGCCAAATCACTCGGATTTTCGGACGTAATCAGCGCGCGCGCATGGCCCGCGCTCAGAAGCCCGTCACGCAACATGCCCAGCACATCGTCAGGAAGCTGCAGCAGCCGCAACAGATTCGCGATATAGCTGCGGCTCTTGCCGAGAGCCTCGGCCAGACGCTCTTGGGTATGACCGAACTTGTCCATGAGCTGACGATATCCCAAAGCCTCTTCAACTGCGTTCAGATCCGCGCGTTGCACGTTCTCGATGATCGCAATTTCCAGCATCTCCGTGTCGGTGTAATTCCGAACGATGATCGGAATGGCATGAACCTGCGCCCGCTGCGCCGCACGCCAGCGACGTTCGCCTGCAACGATTTGGTACTTGGGCGAGCCACCGGGATTCGGCCGCACGATCAGCGGCTGGAGAACCCCCTTTTCCGCAATCGAAGCGGCGAGGTCAGCCAGATCCTCTTCCCGGAACTGGCGCCGCGGCTGATCGGGATTCGGAGCAACCGTTTCCACAGGCACCATGGTCTCGGCATTGCGCCCGGCATCGTTTCTCGCTGGCTCCTGCAGCGCTACATCCGCCATGAGAGCAGACAACCCACGTCCCAGTCCGCGCTTTTCCATCCGGTTTCTCCTCAAGCCTCGATTGGGGCGGCAGTCATGCCTTGATAGCGTGCAATGATTTCGTCAGCCAGAGCCTGATAGGCCAAGCTGCCCTTGGATTGCGGGTCGTAGTCGATGACCGGAATCGCAAAGGATGGTGCTTCGCTGACCCGCACATTCCGCGGAACGATCGTTGTGAACACAAGTTCACCCAAAGTATCCCTGGCATCCCGCTCCACCTGCTGTGCCAGACGGTTCCGGTTGTCGTGCATGGTAAGAAGGACGCCCTCGATGCGAAGCCCCGGGTTCGCCGCCTGGCGGATCTCACGGATCGTCAACATCAGTTGCGACAGCCCCTCGAGCGCAAAAAACTCGCTTTGCAGCGGAATGAGGATGCTGTCGGCTGCAACCATCGCGTTCACGGTCAGAAGATTGAGAGATGGCGGGCAATCAATCAGGATATAATCGAGCTCAAATCGATCGATGGCCGGATCGGACAAGCCATCCTTCAGCAAAAAGCTGCGCCGCTCATTCGCTACCAACTCGATATCCGCGGAGCTGAGATCAGTTGTCGCCGGAGCAATCAACACGCCCTGAACCTCGGTCGGGACCACGATTTCGGAGGCGCTCTTTCCTTCAATGAGCAAATCGTAAGTCGACATGGCCCGACGGTCAGGATCAATTCCCAATCCGGTCGACGCATTGCCTTGGGGGTCAAGATCCACGATCAAGACATTCTGTCCGAGACGCGCCAAGGCCGCAGCCAAGTTTATCGTCGTCGTCGTCTTGCCCACCCCGCCTTTCTGGTTGGCCACGGCCATGATGCGGGGTTTGGTAAATTCAGACATCACGGATACTCTCGAGCTTCAGGAGGACAGACTCTGAATCCACCGCGCTCGGATGGATTTCAAGAGAAAAAGCATAATTGCCCCGAACTTCATCAAGTTCTTGCAGATACGTCCGGCCTTTCGGCAGGATCGCAGTTCCATTGCCTGAAAGATGGCGTTTGACCCAAGGCAGAAGTCTTGGAAGCGGAGCCAGAGCACGAGCTGAAACGACGTCAGCATACTGAGGCGGCGAGAGCTCTATGCGGTCAGAAATGATTTCCACCGGCACGCCTGTTTCACGTGAAACAGTTCTTAGAAACGTACATTTTCGCTGATCGGACTCGATCAGAATGAATTTTGTCGTCCATCCTTCCCCTTTTGCTGCAATTGCCGCAACCAATCCCGGAAAACCTGCGCCAGAACCCAAATCACACCACTGTTGGGGCGGAGAGTGGATCATTCCGAAAACCTGCAGGGAGTCACGGAAGTGTCGGTTCCAGCTGTCAGAAATGGTCGCGGGAGCGACCAGGTTGATTTTTTTGTTCCATTTCTCAAGAAGCTCCTGATAGAGCTGCAACAACTCCAGTGTTTCACGTGAAACAGCAAGATCCGAAGACGATATCTTCACTTCAGCCGACCTTCTTTTTCACACTGGCCTGGCGCAACTTGGACAGCAGGAGCACCAGAGCAGCTGGTGTCATTCCTTCGATATTTCCAGCCTGCGCCAGCGTCCGAGGTTTTTGGCGCACAAGCTTGCCCTTCAGTTCCGAAGACAGGCCCGACAGGCCCTCGAAATCAAACCCATCGGGGATCTCCAGTTCGGAATCTCTCTTCAGCGCTGCTGCGTCCTTCTTCTGCCGTTCGACATACTGAGCATAAAGAGCATCTGTCGCAGCTTGAACACGGATCTCCGTCTTCAAGTTCTCTGCCCCATCCGCAAGCGGAAGAACCTTCTCGAAAGTCACGCCAGGATAAGCCAGAAGATCATAAGCCGTCCGCTTGTTGCCATCCTTGCTGACATCGAAGCCGTGCTCGGCCAATTCACGTGGGGTCCAAGATTTCGCATTCAAAAGCGTCTTGGCTTCGGAAAGTTGCTCCATTTTGCGTTCAAAAGCTGCCTTGCGGCCTTCGCTGCAGCAACCGAGCGCCATCGCCTTCGGTGTCAGGCGCTGATCGGCATTGTCCGCACGCAAGCTCAGGCGGAACTCAGCACGAGATGTAAACATTCGATATGGCTCAGTTACGCCGCGTGACGTCAAATCGTCCAGCATGACGCCAATATAGCTTTCAGCACGGGAGAACAGGATTTTCTCACGGTCTTGAGCGCGAGCGGCTGCGTTCAGACCTGCAACCATTCCTTGGGCCGCGGCCTCTTCATAGCCGGTTGTCCCATTGATCTGCCCCGCAAGATACAGGCCCGGAACATCGCGGAGCGCCAAGGTGAGATCAAGAGAACGAGGATCGACGAAATCATATTCGATCGCATATCCTGGCTGCAAAATCTCCACGTTTTCAAGTGCTTCCATCGAACGGACATAGAGTTCCTGGACGTCCACCGGCAAAGACGTCGAAATTCCGTTCGGGTAGACCGTATCATCGTCCAGGCCTTCCGGTTCAAGGAAAACTTGGTGAGACGTCTTGTCGGCGAAGCGCACGACCTTGTCCTCGATCGACGGGCAATACCGCGGTCCGATTCCGTCAATATGCCCCCCATACATCGCGGAGCGTGCCAGGTTTTGCCGGATGACTTCGTGGGTCCGCTCATTTGTATGCGTAATGCCGCAAGAAATCTGACGCACCAGGGGTTTGCGGTTGAGAAAGGAGAACATCACCGGCTGATCGTCGCCCGGCTGACTTTCCAGCTTTTCCCAAGCAATCGTCTTTCCGTTAAGACGTGGCGGCGTGCCCGTCTTCAAACGACCGAGCGGCAAATCGAAGGATTTCAGTCGTTCTGCCAGCGGAATCGAGGGTTTTTCGCCCATGCGTCCTGCCGACTGCCGCTGGTCTCCGATATGGATGATCCCGTTCAGGAACGTCCCGGTCGTCAAAATCACGGAAGTCGATCGCAATTCGCTTCCATCAGCGAGCATCACGCCAGAGAGACGGGTCCCCTGCATCAGGAAATCCGTGACTTCGCCTTCGATGATCTCGAGGTTCTGCGTCGCAGACAGCATCGCCTGCATGGTCTCGCGGTAAATTTTCCGATCTGACTGGGCTCGCGGACCCTGGACGGCGGGCCCCTTGCGGCGGTTAAGGAGTCGGAATTGTATGCCGGCCGCATCGGCAACGCGACCCATGATGCCATCCATGGCATCAATCTCCCGAACGAGATGCCCTTTTCCCAGACCGCCAATCGCGGGGTTGCAGGACATAACGCCGAGGTTGCCAAATTTCAGGGTGACAAGCGCCGTCCGGACCCCCATGCGCGCCGCGGCATAGGCGGCTTCGGTTCCGGCGTGGCCACCGCCGACCACGACTACATCAAACTCGCCATGTTTCACGTGAAACACTCCTATTTGCCGAGGCAGAAATTCCGGAAGATATCATCCAACATGTCCTCGACATCAACCTTGCCAATCAACTCGTCCAAGTGCCGCGCCGCCTGCCGCAGATGTTCCGAGAGAAACTCCGTCCGTTCCTCTCCATGCTCTAGCTCAAGAAGCGCTGATTCCAAAGCCGTTTTCGCGCCAGACATGGCAAAGCGGTGCCGGTCATTGCTTGCGGAGCCGGCTTGGGATGCGGCAGAAACCAGGCGCGTTGCCACATGATCGAGGAGTTCGGAGATGCCCTGCCCCGTCTTTCCGGAAATCCCATCGGAACTCCCCTCAAGATCAGATTTCGAGCGAAGAACGAGATCATCCTCTGCAAGCTGGAGTCCGGGCGGCAGCCCCCTGTCATCGACAAGAACGATCCTCAGATCCGCATCTGCAGCCCGGATCAGCGCCCGTTCGATGCCGATCCGCTCAATCTCGTCCCCCCCCTCGCGAAGACCGGCGGTATCCAACATCGTTACCGGAAGGCCGGCGATGTCCATGCGAACTTCAATAACGTCGCGGGTCGTTCCGGCAATATCAGACGTGATCGCGGCTTCCCTACCGGCAAGCGCATTGAGGAGCGTCGACTTTCCTGCATTGGGACGACCGAGAATCGCAACGAGAAAGCCATCCCGGATGCGTTCCGCAGCGAAGATCCCGTCAATCTCGGCGGACAGCTCTGTGCGCACCTCTTCGAAGATGCGGCGCGCTTCCGCGACGATCTCAGCAGGAAGCTCTTCATCGGCAAAATCGATGCTGGCAGCAATAAGCGCCATGCCATGCACAAGCGCTTCGCGCCAACGGTTGACTTTGTCGCCAAGCGCACCGGACATGACCTTCAGGGCCTGTTTCCGTTGTGCTTCGGTCTCGGCTTGGATCAGGTCCGCGAGGCCCTCAACCTCCGTTAGGTCAAGCTGTCCGTTTTCCAGAGCGCGGCGGGTAAATTCCCCGGGCAGCGCTAGGCGCGCGAGCCCCTGTTCGGAGATTTCACGCATCACGGCGGACACAACCGCCGGGCTGCCATGCAGATGCAGCTCGGTGACCGGCTCGCCGGTGAAGCTCTGCTTGTCGGGAAAGATGGCAACCAATGCCTGGTCCAGAACATCGCCTTTCCGGTCCCGCAGGATGGCAAGGCTCATCTGGCGCAGCGGCGGAAGGCGACCGGCAAGCGCATGGCATGCCCGATGCGCGTCCGGCCCCGAAAGTCTCAGAACGGCCACGCCCGCCTTTCCCTGGCCGCTGGCCAGGGCATAGATGGTATCCATGGCCGGCTCCGTGTCAGGTATTCATCGAGTCGAAGAAATCGGAATTCGACTTGGTCTGCTTCAGCTTCGAGATCAGGAACTCGATGGCGTCAGTCGTGCCCATCGGATTCAGGATGCGGCGCAGGACATAGGTCTTCTGCAGGTCTGCCTTGTCGACCAGAAGGTCCTCTTTCCGGGTGCCGGATTTGAGGATGTCCATCGCCGGGAAGACGCGCTTGTCCGCGACCTTGCGGTCGAGCACGATCTCGCTGTTGCCGGTGCCCTTGAATTCTTCGAAGATGACTTCGTCCATGCGCGATCCGGTGTCGATCAGCGCGGTCGCGATAATCGTGAGCGACCCGCCCTCTTCGATGTTCCGCGCGGCACCGAAGAAGCGCTTCGGCCGCTGCAACGCGTTGGCATCGACACCGCCGGTCAGCACTTTCCCCGAGGACGGGACGACAGTGTTGAAGGCACGGCCGAGGCGGGTGATGGAATCGAGCAGGATAACGACGTCACGCTTGTGCTCGACCAGGCGCTTGGCCTTTTCGATGACCATTTCGGAGACCGCCACGTGACGCGTCGCCGGCTCGTCGAAGGTCGAGGAGATGACCTCGCCCTTCACCGAGCGCTGCATGTCGGTGACTTCTTCGGGGCGTTCGTCGATCAGCAGGACGATCAGATAGCATTCCGGATGGTTGCGCTCGATCGATGTCGCGATGTTCTGCAACAGAACAGTTTTTCCGGTCCGCGGAGGCGCGACGATCAGCGAGCGCTGGCCCTTGCCGATCGGGGCGACCAGGTCGATGATCCGGGCCGAGCGGTCGCGGATCGTCGGATCCTCGATTTCCATCTTCAGGCGCTCGTCGGGATAGAGCGGCGTCAGGTTGTCGAAGGCAATCTTGTGGCGGGCGCGCTCGGGCTCTTCGAAGTTGATCTTCGACACCTTCACGAGGCCGAAATAGCGTTCGTTGTCGCGCGGCGCGTGGATGACGCCCTCGATCGTGTCGCCGGTGCGCAGCGAGAACTGGCGGATCATGTCCGGGCTGACATAGATATCGTCGGGACCGGGCAGGTAGTTCGCCTCGGGCGAGCGCAGGAAGCCGAATCCGTCCTGCAGAACCTCGAGCACGCCGTCACCGGAGATCTCCCAGCCATCCTCGGCGCGTTCGCGCAGGATCTGGAACATCATTTCGCCTTTCCGCATCGTGGAGGCGTTTTCGATTTCCAGTTCCTCGGCCATGGCAAGCAGGGCCTTCGGGGATTGTGCCTTGAGATCGGCCAGGTTGAGACGTTCTTCGGTCATTAAGATGGATGCTCTCTCAGAGATCGACCGCTTCGGCGGGATCAACCGTATAGATAAGGGGAATCAGCAGGCGGACGCCTGTTGAGCGCAAATATACAAATAGACGCCCCGAGTCAAATCAGAACGGACGGGCAATCACCGCGACGACGATGACGATCATCAGGACGGTCGGCAATTCGTTCATCAGCCGGTAGGTCCGGCCAGTCCGCGTGTTGCGGCCCTCCTGGAAGTCCCTGCGGCGCCTGCCAAGCCAGTGATGGAACCAGGTCATCCCCAGGACTGCAACGGCCTTTGCGTGCACCCAGCCCATGCTCCAGTCGATGATGCCGGGCGTGAAGACCAGACAGAGGCCGAAGACCCATGTGGAAATCATTGCCGGGTTCATGATGAAGCGGAGCAGCTTGTATTCCATGGTCTGGAAAAGTGCGTCCGTGTCGTTGCCGGCACCGACCTTCTCTGCGTGATAGACGAAGAGGCGGGGAAGATAGAACAAGCCGGCCATCCAGGTAATCACGGAGATCACGTGCAGGGACTTTGTCCACGGGTAGGCTGAAGCAAGAAACTCGGCGATCATGGGGCCTCCTAACTTCCTAATAGAAATAAAGAGAAAGATAAGGAAGAGGTTGTTTAAGGCCCTGTGGATAATGGGGATTGCCATTTTGTCCGCGCAGTTCTCCACATGTGGAGAACTTTGGATAATTCGGCGGGTTAAGATACGATTAAGAAAATTTGATCGTGTTATCCGGGGGTTAATTTTCAGAATTTACCCAGACCTGTGGATAAGTCCGGGGATGATCGCCGGCAAGATCCGGCATCCACACATCTCGGAGCAGACAATTCACAGCCGGCAGAATCAGTGTGGGAATCGCGGACAGCCCGGTGGATTTTATCCCCGTCTGGCCATGCCGGATCTTATCCGGTATCCGGCCACAGATTCTCCAAAACAGGAGTCACAGGGTTATCCACATGCCGAACAACCTGATCCTCGCGTCGGGGTCCGAGATACGCGCGCAACTTCTGCGGAATGCAGGGCTGGAGGTCGAGGTTATCCCGGCCCGCATAGACGAGGAAGCGCTGCGGGCGGCCTTCGAAGCGGAAGGCATCGGCGCGCGCGACATGGCGGATGCGCTGGCGGAAGCCAAGGCGATGAAGATCAGCGCCAAGCGGCCGGGGGCTCTGGTGCTCGGCTGCGACCAGGTACTGGATCACCGCGGCGAGGTGCTGGGCAAGCCGAAGACGCCCGAAGAAGCGGCGGAGCATCTCGCGCGGCTGTGCGGCGACCGGCACATGCTGCTTTCGGCGGCGGTGGTCTGCCGCGACGGCGAACCGCTCTGGCGCCATGTCGGAACCGCGCGGCTGCAGATGCGGGAATTTTCGGATAGCTACGCCAGGGATTACCTCGCGCGGAACTGGGACAGCATCCGCCATTCGGTCGGCGGCTACAAGCTGGAGGAAGAGGGCGTCCGCCTCTTCGCGCGGATCGAGGGCGACAATTTCACGATTCTCGGCCTGCCGCTGCTGGAGCTGCTGAACTGGCTGTCCCTGCGCGGGGATATCGACGGATGAGCAAGCATGTCCCTCTCGCCGGCGTGATCGGCAATCCGGTCGGCCACAGCAAGTCGCCGCGGATGCACGGGCACTGGCTGCGGGTGCAGTCGCTGTCGGGCCATTACGTTCCGCTCGAGGTCGAGGCCGCGGATCTGGCCGATGTCCTGTCGGCGATGCCGCGGATGGGGTTCGTCGGCACCAATGTCACCATTCCCCATAAGGAGGCTGCCCTGGCCGGCGCGCGGCGCGTCACGCCCAGGGCGCGGGAGATCGGTGCCGCGAACACGCTGACCTTCCTGCCGGGCGGCGGCTACGAGGCGGACAATACCGACGGCTACGGCTTCTATGCCAACCTCGCGAGTTCGGCGCCGGATTGGGCGGCGGCGGACGGTCCCGTGGCGCTTTTCGGGGCCGGCGGCGCGGCGCGGGCGATCCTGTCACCGGCGGCGGCTGCGCTGCCCGCGCCGCGATCCGCCGCGCCGCCCCCTGCCGGGATGCGGACGGCACCGGCACCTTGCCCATGCACTCGGCATAGAGCCGCTCCGCCCCCTCCCAGACCTTGCGGACGAAGAAATGGTCCGGCCCGATGGCGGCCAGCTCCGCCATGTGGTCGTCATAGAAGGTCACCGGCCGTCCGGTCCGGTCGAAGGGCGCGAAGGTCAGCGTCCGGCTGGCCAGGTCGCGGCCATGGCGCCGCGCCATCGTCTGGAAGAAGGCCTCGTCCGGGATCCAGACCCGGCGGAAATAGCGGGCCATCCGCGGCAGGCCCGGATCGGCGAGGATCGCCTCCAGGGTCTCGCGGCTCAGGCACCACCATTGCGAGCCGAGGCAGGGATCGATCCCGCCCGGCAGGGCCCGCAGCCACCCCTCGGGCAGATGCCGCTGCAGCCGCGTTGCCAGATCGAAGAACCGCCGCTGCTCGCGGAAGCGGAACGGGAAGCGGAAGCGGAAGCGTTCCTCCTGCAGGCCGCTGACCACCCAGTCCGCCCGGCAGATTCGCACCGACTCGATGAAGTCGCGGCCGCGATGGCCGTCAAGGAAGCGGTCGAGCTCGGCCATCGGCCGCAGCGGCAGGCAGCTGCCGGAGATCAGGCAGACATGGGTTAGCCCGGGATGCCGGGCGAGCAGCGCCAGGGACGCGGCCAGCGTTGCCTCCACCAGGTCCCAGCCGCCCCAGCGGGACCGGCGGCGTTCGGCAAGGGTCAGGCCCGGAACCTCCGCCAGAGCCTGCAGCCGGCCCGCAGGGAGCGGCGTGCCGCTGGAGGGCGCGCTGGCCCGCCGAGGCGGCGTCCGGGCTGTAGGGGCCCTCGGGGCGCGCATATTCGAAGATCGCGGCGAGGAGCGGCTGCATCGCGCTGGCCATCATGCGCGAGAACTCGCGCCGGGCCTGGTAGATCGCCGCCGGGTCGGGCACGGTTCCGGCATCATGCAGCGCCTGGGCGATGTCGTCCTGCGAGGGCAGCGCCAGGCAGAGCGCCCGGAAGGCCGGATCGAGCTCGGTGTCGCGGATCAGGTCGGAGAGGGCATCGAAATAGGCCGGGTCCGGCTCGGTGCCCTGGCGGATCATCGACAGCAGCATGTCCCGTGCCAGAAGCCGCCCGGATTCCCAGCGGTTGAACGGGTCGGTGTCATGGGCGAGCAGGAACAGCCGGTCGGCCGCGCCCGTGCCGCGCTCGAGGATCACCGGTGCCGAGAAGCCGCGCAGCACCGACGCCACGGGCCGGTCGGCGAGGTCCGGGAAGCGGAAGCTCTGGCGCAGTTCGGCGAGCTCCAGCACGGTGGTGGGCACGATCTCGCTGCCGTCGCGGGCCAGGAGGCCGACGGCGACCGGGATGACCAGCGGGTGCTTCTCCGGCTGGCCGGGGGTCGGCGGGGTCTTCTGGGTGAGGGTCAGCGTGAAGGTGCCGTCCTCCCAGCTTTCCTCGACCTTGACGCGCGGCGTGCCGGCCTGGCTGTACCAGCGCTTGAACTGCGTCAGATCGCGGCCCGAGGCATCCTCGAAGACCTTGAGCCAGTCCTCGATCGTGCAGGCCTGGCCGTCATGGCGGCGGAAATAGAGGCTGAGCGCCTTGGAATAGGTTCCGTCGCCGACGAGGCGGCGCAGCATGCCGATCAGCTCGGCGCCCTTCTCGTAGACGGTGGCGGTGTAGAAGTTGTTGATCTCGACGAAGCTCTCGGGGCGCACCGGATGCGCCAGCGGTCCGTTGTCCTCGCGGAACTGCCGCGCGCGCAGGGCCAGCACGTCGTTGATGCGCTGCACCGGCGCGGAGCGCTCGTCGGCCGAGAATTGCTGGTCGCGGAAGACGGTCAGGCCTTCCTTCAGGCAGAGCTGGAACCAGTCGCGGCAGGTGATCCGGTTGCCGGTCCAGTTGTGGAAATACTCATGGGCGATGATCGACTCGATGCGCTCGAAATTCGCGTCGGTGGCGGTCTCGGGGCTGGCCAGGACGGCGGAGGAGTTGAAGATGTTCAGCCCCTTGTTCTCCATCGCGCCCATGTTGAAGTCGTCGACCGCGACGATGTTGAACACGTCGAGATCGTATTCCCGGCCATAGACGCGCTCGTCCCAGGCCATCGAGCGCTTCAGCGCATCCATCGCGAAGGCGCATTTGCCCAAGTCCGCCTCCCGCACCCAGATGCCCAGCTCGACCGTGCGTCCCGAGCGGGTGGCGAAGCTGTCGGGATGGCAGACGAGGTCGCCCGCGACCAGCGCGAAGAGGTAGGCGGGCTTCTTCCACGGGTCATGCCATTCGGCGAACCCCTCGCCGCGTTTGCCCGGGTTGCCGTTCGACAGCATCACCGGCAGGTCGCCCTCGATGCGGACCGAGAAGGGCGCCATCACGTCGGGGCGGTCGGGATAGTAGGTGATCTTGCGGAAGCCCTCGGCCTCGCACTGGGTGCAATACATGCCGTTCGACATGTAGAGTCCCTCGAGCGCGGTGTTCTCCGAGGGGTTGATTTCGACCTCGGCCTCCCAGGTGAAGGGACCCTCGGGCACGGTGCATTCCAGACCGGTGCGGGTCAGCCGCGGCTCCGCCTTCTCGCCGTTGATCCGCGCGCCGATCAGCTTGAGCTTCTCGCCATGCAGCTGGAGCTTCGGCTTGTCGGCCGTGCGCCCGGGCAGCAACTCGGATTTCGGCTTCGGCAGCACGGCGGGATTGGGGCGGAAGGCGATGCGGCTGACCACCCGGGTGGCGGTCGGATGCAGGCGGAACACCAGGTCGACCTTGTCGACCAGATATCCGAAGGGCGCGTAGTCCTTCAGGTAGACGGTTTCCGCGGCAGACTGGGGGGCGGCATCGCGCATCGGGGACTCCTTTGTTCCGGCAGAGCCTAGACCCGCTGCGCGCCGAGCGGAAGGGGGCGCCGGGCGCGATCCCGTGAATGGCGGCCCGCGCCTGCATTGCGGGCGGCCCGCGCCCGGCCGAGCCCGGCGAGCCGGATGATCTTCACCCAGCCTTCCGTGGTCCGGCCCTCGAGGCGCTGGGGCGGGATGGTGTCCTTGTTGCGGAAGGCGCTCCGCGGGGCGTCCGGATCCCGGTCCCACGTGAAACCGATCCGGGGAAATCGCAGGATGGTTGCGAAATCTCCCAGGGCCTGCGGATAGGCCCGGTTGTGCAGGTCCCCGATCGTGCCGCAGACCCGCACGAAGAGCTGAGGTTCATTCTTCGTCACGCGTGGAAATTCGCGGTCTCGGAGGCATAGGTCCCGCGCTGATCTTGCCCCCCGCATCCCGGACTGGTTCGGTATTCACCATGCGGCCCTTGCAGCGGCCCTGCCGGTCCCTGCCTGCCCGGGCGTCCGGTCGCGGATGCTCGCGTGACGGCGCTCCCGGTTGCGGAAGATCGCGAGGCATTCGGACAGCGCCGCCTTGGCCTCGCGGCGCGACCGGAACCTCTTGCTGTGGACCAGCTCGGGCTTCGGCGGTCCGGAGACGCTGTCCATCGGCGCGGCCTGCGCCTTCGGCTGATCTCTTCGGAGCATCAGAGCCACCGGCGCGGAGCAGCTTGAACTCCAGGCAGTCGCCTTCAGGGCTCGTCGACGCGTCGGCTTTCCAGAACTGACCTTTCCCCCGGATCCCGGACTGGGCTGATCGCCTCCAGCGCCGCCACCAGGTCGCCCGCCCGCTCGGCGCCGGGCATCACCTGCCCCGCGCAGACCAGCCGCCAGCTTTCCAGCCGGTCGAGCCCGCGCGGCCCGTGGCTGTCGAGGATCAGCGCTGCACGGCCCTGCTCCGCCAGCTCTTCGGCCCACCAGTACATGTTGTCATGCACCCCGTCGCAGCCCGAAAGCAGAATCGCCACCGGATGCGGCCCGGCGCCGTCTTCGGGCAGCATGTGCGCCCCAGGCGCCAGCTCGGCGATGCGCTCGTCGAGCGTGTCCTCGCCCAAGGCGATGCCCGCCCGGTTGCGCAGCGTGTTCGCCCCGGCCAGCAGGACAAGCAGCAGGAGGACCGCGCCGGCCCAGATCAATCTCCGGCGCACCCTTCCTGGACCTCCGCGTCGCAGAAGGCGGTCAGCCGCGCGCTTTCCTCCGCGCTCCAGTTCTCCGGATCGGTCAGCTCGGCCCAGGCCAGCACGTAATCCGGCAGGTAATAGGCATGGCCATGCCCGCCCGGCACCGACAGCGCGATCGCCATGTCCATCGCCATCTGGAACTGGGTCACCACCGGAATGAAGCGGAAGGAGGGCGAGATGTCGGGCGAGAGCGGCTCGCGCATCCAGTCCGAGGGCCGCCAGGTCGAGGCCGGGTCGTAGAACACGATCGCGTCGGTGGAATATTGCAGGAAGATCACCCGGACATTGCGCCAGGGGGCGTAGTCGCGGTCGAAGCCGCCGTAATGCGACACGAAGCGCACCGCCTCGCCCTTGGCCAGCACCGGCAGGACATGGGAACTGCCCTCGTCGCGGTTGCGGGTGGCGCGGGTCCACATGTCCGAGGGAAACGGCGGCCCGGCCCAGAAGGCGCCCTCGATCGGGTCGTTCGCCATGCGGAAGCCGTTCACCCCGTACATCGAGGACCAGGCGCCGAGGCTCAGCCCGTGGATGTAGAATTTCGGCCGGGTCTCGGGCGGCAGGTCGCGCCAGTAGTCGTGGATCACCCGGATCGTCGCCGCCGCCTGGTCGAGCCCCGAGCGGGTGTCGAAGATCAGCGCCAGCGGCGATTGCAGGAAGGAATACTGCACCGCCACCGAGGCGACATCGCCGTCATGCATCATCTCCAGCGCGTCGAAGGAGCCGGGATCGAGCCAGCCGGTGCCGGTCGGGCTGGCGACGACCAGGATCTTGCGCTCGAAGCCGCCCTGGCGGATCAGCTCGGCGAGCGCGAGGCGGGCGCGCAGCTCGGGATCGTCGTTCTGGGCGCGGCCGACATAGACGCGCACCGGCTGCTTCGCCGGGCGGCCAGTGAATTCGCTGATCCGCGCGGCATCGACGCCGCCGGCGATGAAATCTCGCCCCGGCTTGCCGAGCGCCCCCCAGGAGACCAGCGACTCGGCGCTGCCGGTCTTCAGCGGGTCGGCAGGCGCCGGGCGTTCCGGGTCGAAGAGCTGCTGCGCCGTCTCGTAGGACTCGTCCATCGCGGTGACGAAGGCATCGACCAGACCGTCGCGGGTCAGGAAGAACATGCCGAGCCCGACCGCCACCAGCCCCAGCACATTGGCCGCGCCCTGCGGCATGACATGGGTCAGGCGGCGGCGCGCCATGTCGAAGACCCGCTGCACCAGCAGGCCGAGCAGCATCAGCACCAGGAAGATGGCCAGCGCCAGCCCGGCGATCCGCAGCAGATGCGCCCCCTCGGCGGGCGGCATCTCCATGCGCATCCGCACGTCATCCTGCCACAGACCCTGCTGCCAGAAGGCCACGGCCACCACCGCCAGCGCCGCGACCAGGGCGGCGTCGAGGATCGCCCAGGCCAGCCGCCCCGGCAGCGCGGTCAGCCCGAGGCTGCGCCAGATCAGCAGCAGGAACCGTCCGATCAGGTAGCCGAGCCCCATCAGCAGCCCCGAGAGCGCCCCCTGCACCAGCCAGCCGCGCGGGATCATCGAGGGCGTCAGCGAGGCCGCCAGGAACAAGAGCGCGGTCACCAGCGGCCAGGCCGGGGACCCGGCAATGTGCAGCTTCTCGCGGTCGGGCAGTCTGCGCATCGGTCGTCTCCTCTCCGTCTGGCCCGATCCTCGCCGGGACGGACGGATTCGGCTAGCCCGGACCGCGGCGGTCCGTCGCCGCGGCTCTCCCGGCAGAATGCGGGATGGCGCCGCACGCCCTCGATCTGTGCCGGGAAAGCCGCGGCGGCATGGCCCGGCCGGCGGCGCGAAGAGCACCAGCACCCGCCCCGGCACCGGGCGGCGGGCGAGAATCTCCGCCGCGACCCCCTGCCCTGCCTGCTCCATCGCCGCGCGGCTGTCGGCCCGCCCGGCGGCAAAAGCCGCCTGTTCGAGCTGGCGCATCGCCGCAGCCGGGAGCACCTCCTGCGACCCTTTGGATCCCGGGGTTTTCATTTCGCCTATTTCCCTTGCGCAGTGCACATTTTTAAGGCCTTGCTCCGCCCGCGATCCACCATCGGGCAGCCGCCCGACCCTAGTCAATTGTGGAGCAAGTTTGAAAGTGATCTGTCCGTTGCCAACGCCAGACGATGCGAAGGAGTCGGTGAATGAAGAAGATTGAAGCGATCATCAAGCCGTTCAAGCTTGATGAAGTGAAGGAGGCGCTTCAGGAAAACGGTGTCCAAGGTCTCTCCGTCGTCGAAGTCAAGGGTTTCGGACGTCAGAAGGGCCACACGGAACTCTATCGCGGCGCTGAATATGTTGTTGATTTCCTTCCCAAAGTAAAAGTCGAAGTTGTGCTTTCCGACGACATGGTCGAAACCGCGATCAACGTCATCATGGAAGCCGCGCGCACCAAGAAGATCGGCGACGGCAAGATCTTCGTCAGCCCTGTCGAGCAGGCCATTCGCATTCGTACCGGAGAAGACGGCGAAACCGCCCTCTGACCCCGGAAACCACTGGAACAACCGTAAGAGAGAAGGGAAAACGGTCAAATGAGTAAAGAAGCCGTTCTCAAACTGATCGCAGACGAGGGCGTCGAATACGTCGACATCCGCTTCACGGACCCGCGCGGCAAGCTGCAGCACGTCACCGTGCTGGCAGACCTGGTCGACGAGGACTTCCTGGAAGAGGGCTTCATGTTCGACGGCTCCTCCATCGCCGGCTGGAAGTCGATCGACCAGTCCGACATGAAGCTGATGCCGGACACCGATTCCGTCTACATCGACCCGTTCTATGCAGAGAAAACCGCTTGTCTGCACTGCTCGGTCGTCGAGCCGGACACCGGCGACGCCTATGACCGCGACCCGCGCGGCACCGCGGAAAAGGCGGAAGCCTACCTGATCTCCTCGGGCATCGGCGACGCGGCCTACATGGGTCCGGAAGCAGAATTCTTCCTGTTTGACGACGTCCGGTTCTCGGTCGCGATGAACAAGGTCTCCTTCCAGGTGGACGCGGTCGACGCGGCCTGGAACTCGGACACCGAGTACGAGATGGGCAACACCGGCATGCGCCCGGGCATCAAGGGCGGCTACTTCCCGGTCAACCCGATCGACGACGCCCAGGACATCCGTTCCGAGATGCTCTCGACCATGAAGCGCATGGGCATGAAGGTCGACAAGCACCACCACGAAGTGGCGTCCTGCCAGCACGAGCTGGGCCTGATCTTCGGCACGCTGACCAAGCAGGCCGACGAGATCCAGAAGTACAAGTACGTCGTGCAGAACGTGGCCCAGGCCTACGGCAAGTCGGCGACCTTCATGCCGAAGCCGATCTCCGGCGACAACGGCACCGGCATGCACGTCAACATGTCGATCTGGAAGGACGGCAAGCCGCTCTTCGCAGGCGACAAATATGCTGACCTGTCGGACGAGGCGCTGTACTTCATCGGCGGCATCCTGAAGCACGCCAAGACGCTGAACGCCTTCACCAACCCGACCACCAACTCGTACAAGCGCCTGATCCCGGGCTTCGAAGCTCCGGTGCTGCGCGCCTACTCGGCTTCGAACCGCTCCGGCTGCGTGCGTATCCCGTGGGCGGAATCCCCGAAGGCGAAGCGCGTCGAAGCCCGCTTCCCCGATCCGGCAGCGAACCCCTACCTGGCGTTCTCGGCCCTGCTGATGGCCGGCCTCGACGGCATCAAGAACAAGATCCATCCGGGCGAAGCGTCCGACAAGGACCTGTACGACCTGGAGCCGGAAGAACTGGCAGGCATCCCGACCGTCTGTGCCTCGCTGCGCGAAGCCCTCGAGTCGCTGGAAGCCGATCACGAGTTCCTGCTGGCAGGCGACGTGTTCACCAAGGGCCAGATCGAAGGCTACCTGGCGCTCAAGTGGGACGAGGTCTATGCCTACGAGCACACCCCGCACCCGATCGAGTACAAGATGTACTACGGCTGCTGATCCTTCGCAGATCCGCAGACCAGAAGGGGCGCCTCCGGGCGCCCCTTTTCCGTTTCCGGAACCGCCGCCGGCGAACCGACCCGGCGACCTGGAGCCGCTGACCCTCCCGCCGGTTCCGAGCGGCTGCCCTGCACCGGCAACGGGCAACAAGGAGACCTGCGGGAGCGCGGACGGCCAAACCGGCATTGCGCCCCGGACAGGACGGTCCCGCTGCGCCGAGGCCTTCCTGCCGGTCCTCGCGTCAGACGCCGCCGCCGTTCCCCGTTGGCGGCAATCCGGGCGCCCGTGCCCAGGACCAGCCGCCGCGCGGCGGCGCTGGCCTTCTCGCTGACCACCGGCATGTCGCGGTCCGGCCGCTCGGCGGCCTCCCGCTCCTGCTGGTGCTGCACTTCCTTGGCGACGAGCCGCCGGATGGAGGCCAGGACCTCCTCGGGATCGCGGGAGGCGCTCATCTGCGCCTCCGTCTTTCCGCTATCTGCCATGCCGTCACTTCCCGAGCGCCTTGAGCACCTTGTCGAGCTTGATGCCCTGCTCCGAGGTAACGACCGAAGGTGCGGTGCGGACCTTCTCGTAATAGGCATTCTCGTCATAGGCGACGACATCGAGACCCAGATCGTCGGCGGTCAGCAGGCCCATGGTCGACAGCAGGAAGTAGTAGGCATCCTGCTCGACGGTCAGCGCCTCGATCCGGCTGCCGCGGGCGTCGAGCAGGTCCTGCTCGGCGTTCAGCACGTCAAGCGTGGTGCGCGCGCCCAGGGTGGCCTCCTCGCGCGTGCCCTCGAAGGCGACCTGCGAGGCCTCGATCTGGCGCTCGGTGGCCTCGAGGCTGGCGATCGCCACCTGGAAGTTGGCCCAGGCAAAGCCGACCCGTTCCTGCACGTTCAGCGTGGTCTGCAGCAGCCCGGCACGGTTCTGCTCCAGCTGCGCGACCGCGCGGCGGTAGAGCGCGTTGATCTGGCCGCCGCGGTAGATCGGGCCGCCGAACTCGATGCCGACGCTGGCGACCGGCTCCAGGTCGTTTGTGTTCGAGCTCTGCGCGGAGTCGGAATAGCCGATCGAGCCGGTGGCGCTGAGCGCCGGCAGGATTTCCCGCTGGGCGATGTCGACATTGACCTCCTGCGCGGAGACCAGGAACTGCTGCTGGCGGATCGCCGGATGGCCGCGCACGGCGACGTCGCGGGCCGCCTGCAGGCTTGCCGGGCGGTTCGAGAAGGCCGGCGGCGGCGCAAGGTCGCCCGGATAGCGGCCGACCGCCAGGTTGAAGGCCTCGCGCGCGGTTTCCAGATCGCCGTTCGCCGCAACAAGGCTGGCCTGGGCGGAGGCGAGGAAGGCCTCGGCCTGGGCAACGTCGGTGCGGGTCACCTCGCCCACGTCGAAGCGGTCATTGGCGGCGCGCAGTTCCTCTTCGAGGACGCGGACGTTGTTGCGGCGCAGATCGACGAAGGCTGCGGCCTGGCGCACCTGGGTATAGGCCTGAACCGCGGAAAACAGCACGTCCTGCTCCTGCGCGACCAGCGCCTGGCGCGCGGCCAGCACCGCCTCCTTGGCGGCCTCCACGGCCAGCCGGTTGCGGCCGAACTCGAACAGGCTCATCTGCGCGGTCAGTTCCAGCGTGTTGGTGATCGACTGGCTGTTCTCGCGCACCCGTCCCGCGGCGGTCTGGATGACGTCGGTATCGAGGTCCCAGAAATAGCTGCGCGAGGCCGAATAGGCGAAGATCGGCCGCAGCGCGGAGACCGCGATGGCGACATCCTCGTCGGCGGCGCGGAGCACGGCGCGGTTCTGTTCGAGGAGATTGGAGTTGTTGTAGGCGGAAACCAGCGTGTCCGTCAGGGTTTCCGCCGACGCGGCCGTGACCGCGAGTGCCGCCGCGCAGGCCAGCAGGGTTGTCTTGATCTTGCGCACCTTGGGTCCTCGTTCTTTTTCCTGCAGCGCTCCGCCGCCGGAAAAGGCGGTCCCTCAGAGCGCGAGTCTTTCGTCTGCTCGAATCCGGGAAGGACGGGCGCGCCGGCATTGAAGGCAAACCGCCACGAAACCGATCCGTTCAGCTTGTACCCTACCCGCACGGCCCCCAGCGCGCCATCCACAAACGGCGCGACGATGCGACCGCCTTCCTTGAGCTGTGCTAATAGCGCATCACCGATGGATTCTACCGCACCTTCGATCACGATGACGTCATAGGGCCCGTGCTGGGCCATGCCCTCGGCCAGCTGCCCCTCGACCACCGCGACATTGTCGGCGCCGTGTTCGGAGAGGTTCGCCGCCGCCTCGCGGGCCATGTCCGGATCTTCCTCGACCGCGACCACGGCTTCGGCAAGATGCGCCAGCACGCAGGCCGAATAGCCCAGACCGGGCCCGACATCGAGCACAAGATCGGCGGGCCGGACGGCCGCGGCCTCGAGCATCTTGGCGAAGGTGCGCGGCTCCAGCAGGACTCGGCCCTCGCCCAGCGGCAGGTTCTCGCCGACATAGGCGGCGTCCTTCAGCTCCTCCGGCACGTAGATCTCGCGCGGCACGCGCAGCAGCGCTTCGATGATCGGGAACCTGGTCACATCGGCGGGCCGGACCTGGGTATCGACCATCAGAGTGCGGCGATGGGCAAAATCGGTCATCTGCGAGAGCTCTCCCCGGGCTGCTGGGCGGATACGGGAAACACATGGCACACTCCTCCGCGCGGAGCAATGTAGGGCGAAAAGCAATAAGGACGCATGAAAAAGACCGCCGCAGGCGCGATGCGCCTATCGGACTGACGGATGACCTAATGGGATGAACTGCCTTCCGCAAAACTGTCCGGGAAACGGGGACCACCTCAGCAGGTCAGGTGCCGCTTGCCGGCGATGTCCCAAAGCCTCGCTGTCGCCCGGTCGCCCATCCTGCTGCCCCGCTCGTCACAGGTCAGACCGCCCAGGCGGACCGGCACGCCGCCGACGACGGGCGTATCTCCGTCCCTGAGCCGGACGGCACCGGAGATCTCGGACGGACCTGCGGCAAGGGCCGGAGAAGTAGCCGTTGCCAGGACAAGAGCAACGACCGGCAGCAGGTTCAGTCGCAGGCGCATCCGGCCCCCTTGTGGCAGCTCTTGTCCCGCGAAATGCAGCTGTCTCCGCAGGCCTTTCCCTTCTTGCACCGCTTGCAGCAGGCAGCCGCGACCTCGACCCCGCCGGGCATCAGCGCATGGATGCGGTCGAGAATGGCCGCGGACCCGGCTGCAGCGGGCGCATCCTCGGTGACCGGACCGGCAGGCCAGGTACCTCCCGTGCCGGACAGCTGCGGCGCTGGCGATGCCGCCGACGCCAGAACGAGAAAAAGACCCGCGGATAGCGGTACGAACTTGGCAAGATGCATTCGAAAATCCCCCACTGGCGGACTGCGCAGCCGGAGCGGTTCAACCCGGCAACCGCTTTCCCGGGAATACCAGTCCGCCCCCCTGCGAATGCCCGGAGATCACCGCATGCTCCCACGCCTGGACCGCCCCGGAACGCGCGGGGGCCTCCCTTCCGGCCCGGACGCCGCAGCAGCCGGTTCCCGGAAGACCGGATTGCGGCTAGACTGAGCGATGCCCCGCCCCGCGGACTGTGCCGGTTCACGAATGGAGACGATGATGCCAATCGACCCGATCGCCATCGCAGGTGCCGCACTTGCCAGCGCCGCGCTGGTCCTTGGCTGGGCGGGCCGAAGGGCCGCGCAGAAGGCGGAAGCCGAGGCGGAGAGACGCAGATTCGCCGGGCTCGGCGAGGCCCTGGCGGAGCTGGGGGAGAGATGCCGGAACGCCGCAGCCGAAAAAGCCGGTGCCGGAGGGCTGCAAGCGGATCGGCCGACAAGTGCCGGAGGCCGCGACGCGGTCAGAGTTACGCTCTGGCAGATCCCGGCTGCCCGGGCAACTTCGGCAAGGACGGCCTCCGGGAAACCCTTGTCCCGGCACGCGCCGAAGACAGCCGGACCGAGGCAAGGGCATCCGTCACTCGCGCTCGGCGCGCAAGCAGGTGCAGGTGCCAGAACCGGGCGACTCGCCGGGACGGCCATGCACGATGACGCACGCGGAGCCCCCGTCGGCCGGCGAGGCCGCATTCTCTCTCACGGTCGCTGACCGCAGCCTCCAGGCCCTGCCCCGCCGCAGCGTCCCCCCCGATCGACACAGGGGATCTTCCACTGCCGCGAATGGCCCATCGCAAGCTCGCTCCGCCCGGGCACGGCCCGCTGAGCCGGAACGGTGCAGTTCCCTGCGCCGAAGGCGCCTCCCTCCGTCCCGGCCTCCCAATCGAAGCCACCCGCCACCCCGTTCAGGGACGGGACGGAATTGGAATGATGTGCGCGACCTGCGATATTCGCGGGCCCGGCAAAACCGGCTGGCCAGAACCATAAGGACTTACGAAAGTGCCCAAGATGCCCGCCGTGCCGCGGATTTTCACGGAAGTTCCAGCTCGCAGCGCATTGCGCATGCTATCATGCTTCCATTCCGTGGCCGATCTCAGCCGGGACACCCGTTGCTCCGGAGGTCCCGCCACCACGTCACGGTCCGAAATGCGCTACATAGCGAACTTCCCATGTTTTTCGGTTATGCAACGGTTTTCAGACGCATATATGGAAGCGGCTGCTGCATCAGAAGCCGAAAAGCCGCGGCAAGATCTACGCGCTGCAAGAGCCCGCGGTGAATTGCATCTCCAAGGGCAAAGCCCGTATCCGCTACGAGTTCGGCTGCAAGGACAGCCTGGCCACCACGTTGGACGAGGGCTTCGTGGTCGGCGCCCGGAGCTTTCCTGGGAACCCGTATGACGGCCACACGCTCGGCGCTGCGCTGGAACAGGTCGAAGTGCTGACCGGCGGGATGCCGAGCCTGGTGGTGCTCGACCGCGGCTACCGCGGACACCAGGTGACAACGGCGAGAATCCTGATCGGCAGCCAGCGCCGCAGCGTGACGCCGAAGCTGGCGCCGACGTATGGCACCGGAGTTCCATCGAGCCCGAGATCGGGCACGTGAAAAAGGATGGCCGTCTGGCGCGGTGTCCGTTGAAGGGAACGGAGGGCGACGCGATCTCTGCCGTGCTCTGCGGCTGCGGCCAGGACATCCGCAAGGTCCTCGCCCACCTGCGGGTCGTTTGGGCCGGTTTCATCGCCGCCATTGTGGGTGTTCATGACCGGAGACCAAGGCCCGCAGCAGGCCCGTGCCGCCGCCTGAACCCGTTGTTCAGGATCGACTATGTCGGCGCCCTTGCGAACCGCTCCCTTATTGGGAACCGGGTAACGGCGCCGAGTTCGGCCTTCCGCCGTGTGATTGAAGTCAAAGATTCGCAGATCAAATACTCTTTTTGCATTCAGAACTTCAGCAATATGTCAACTGTTGATACTGAACATAACATCAAACAAAACCATCCTGTTTTTCTTTCTTAGCCCGGCTTTGAAACTGTTAGACATGCCGATTTTATTCGTACAAATGGATTGGGCATCGAGATGGAGAAAATGATGCCCAACGACAAAATAGACGAATGGAAGATTCCGCCGCTACTGATTGAAAACAAGACCGTCATGACCGCGGCGGAACTGAAAGCATGGACACAGCTCGGAAAGAACTCTGTTTCGGACTTCATCCGGCAACACGACCTGAAGGACATTTCAGGAAACGCGCGGAACAGGAAATACTCCACGCTGGCCATATTCCGAGCGGTTCTGAAGATTGTTCCCGGATCTCCAGAGGAGTTCCATCTCCTCCTAAAACCTCTCCAGCGAGCGTCCTGGGTTTCCCGCACCACGGGAGAAAGTGTCTCCGCCCTCGGCAAAAAGGCAAGAGATGCCGAATCTTCATTTCCCGCCTCCGTGCAGCTTCTGCGGCGGAGAAAAGGCCCTGATTTTCCGAGGGACCGCCGCTGGATCCCGGCTGAGATCGAAGCGCTTGTAGAGGGACGGCCGCCGCCCTTCTCCCAGGACGCGACCGTTCAGTCCTCGCCTGTCAGGGCAGAATCCGCTCCAATAACGGAATTTTGCGGATAAGTCCCTGTAATCTCCTATAATCCCTGCAATGGCAGGATAACGAAAACCAGCAGTCTTTCGGTTCCCGAAAGACAAGGAGGAAACGTTATGGACCTCCCTGTAACGCCATCTACGCCCGATAACGCCATGCGCCCGAAATCCCCGCCCGGACCTTCGGCCCGGCCCCTCACCATGCTACACGCCGTCCGGAAAGCCGAACGGGACGGAAATTCCAGGCGCCTTCAGGATGCGGAAAAGGCCAGGAACCTTTTCCGGATGGACGGATGCGGCGAGGAGTTCCGGGACTTTCCGGCGGATATTGCCGCCCTGGAAGGCAGGTATCCGAAATATGCCAAATCAAACGTGAAGCTCAATGAACGGCTGGCACATGCCGGAATAAAGCCCGACACCTACAAGCAGAACTGGCGGGCTGCGAAGCGGCTCATAGACTACCTGAGCGGAGAAACGGAAGCGGCAGAGGAGCGGAATTCGCGCACCGATGGATGGACCGGCTTACTCGCTACCCTGCAGATCCTCGAAACCGCCGGCGTCACTTCCAAGTCCGACAGGACGGCCATGACCAGGCTGGCCGATGCCAGCCGCAAGCTGGGTCTCGGCCCGCGAGACCTGGATTGCGAAAATGCCGGTCCGGTCCTCGATTGCGGCGGGACCCCGGCAGAAAGGGGCGCCATTCTGGCCGGGCTCCGGAAAATGGAAAATCTGCCCGACCTGCCGCCACTGGAAAATTACCGGCCGAACGTTTCCCTGGCCAGCGTCACTGCCCTGCGGAAAAAGGCCTATGCATTGCCCCCGCATCTGGAAGCCGAACGGTCAGACTGGGTCGACAGGGCCGCGAGACTCGCCGGCAGGAAATCTCGGAGGCGCATCGGCGAGGCCTATTCCGCCGGCTCCCGCCAGGTCATGTCTTCGGCCCTCGGCTGCTACGCCGTGACCGCGGGCGAGCTCGGCCATGACCTGGCGGGCGCCAATACCCTCCTGTCCCTCTTTTCCGAAGAAACGATGGAGAGCGTCGTCTCTGCCTGGGTCAATGCACCGGCAGAGGCGAAGCGCGAGGACAAGACCGACTTCTCCTATGTGGACAGCCTTTGCCGGATCCTGAGACGAAACGATGCCGTGCCGGAAGCGGAGTTCCTCGAAGGGCTGAAGGAGATGCGCGGGCTCCGGGCGGGCCGCGACGCCGGAAGGAGGATGAGCCCGGGGACGGTCCGCTGGTGCATGGACCTCCTTGCCGATCCGGCCCGGATCGAGCGCTTCGAACGCCAGCATGTCGAATACTACATAATCGCGCGAGAGGCGCAGCAGGAAGCCGCGGCTCTGGGCTTCGATCTGCTCGATCTCTGCGACCCGAACCGCATGGCCGGCCTTGCGCCTGGCGAACGCGGCAGGGCGAAGGGCCTCCTGCGCCGCGTGCGCATGTTCGGCACGGCCGCCGCCTATGCCGCCATCGCCCTCGAGGGCGCGCCCTACCGGCGGACGAACATCCTCCGCCTCCGCCATCGCGGCGGCAACCGGACCCTCTTCTGCCACCTGGAGGAACATCCGCCCTACCTCGCCATCGAGATCCCAAACTGCGAATTGAAGAACCGGGACTCCCTGGACATCCGCGGCAAGACATTGCCCAGGATCGAGATCCGCGCCTGGGACGACGGTGCGCGGGATTTCGGTCCGGAAATCCTCGCCTGGTACCTCGAGACGGTCCGGCCGCTCTTCCTCGGGGCGGGCGGCACCGAGACGCTGTTCCCGCCCGCCACCAACGCCTCCCCCCGGCCCCTGGACCATCTCGTGCCCCAGACCTTCGACTCCTGGCTCGCCCTATGCTCGGCCGAGATCGGCCTCCCGCTCACCAGCCACAGATTCCGGCACGGCCGCTGTTCCATCGCCCTCCTGTACCGGGAATGCACGATGCATGAACTGGCGGATTTCCTGGGCGACACCGAGCGGACCGTGTCTGTCTACTACGGTTTCGTCGACCGGGACCGTTCGGCGAAACGGCTCCAGCAGAGCATCTCCAGGCGCCGCCGCTACATCGAGGGAGACCGGCCATGAGCGCCAGGGCCGGCCTCCTCGACGGGCCCCACTGGATGCCGTTCCTGCATCTATCAGGCCTGCACGACCTGCCGATGGCCGTGCTCGAGACGGCGGACGACTTCCTCCGCCACGCCCGGGCGCATGGCCTCGCCGATCCGGGTCCGCGCGACTTCCGCTACTGGGCGGACGGCGATCCGGAGGATGACCCGGCGCAGCGCCTGGGCTGGCTCCTGGCTGCCTTTGCGGTCATTGCGCCGGGCAGGACCGGCGACATCCGCGCAGCGGAACAGCTGCTCCGCGCCGAAGCCATGGCGCCGCCGGGCCCCGCCCCCGCCCGGCATCCCGGCGCCTGGGACCCCTGCGCCAACGTCAGGAGGACCTACCCGCGGAGAGTGTCCGTCCGTCCCTGGCAGCTCCCGGAGGCGATCCAGACCGTTCTGCGCCGGCTTGCGAAGGGCCTGCCCTGCGCCGGAACCCGCGCTCCGGCCACCGGCATCGTGCACCGGATGACGGAGAAGGCGTGCCAGTTCGTCTGGAGCGTCCGGCGGGCGGGACTGTCCGACGATATCTCGGAAGCAGCTGCCGACCTCTATCTCGGTGCGCTCGAGGAGCGCCTGCGGGCGCGGCCGAACGGGGTCCGCTGGGCAACGCTGCGGGCAACCGCCGAGGACCTGCACCGTCTGGCCCGCTGCATGGCGCTCGACAGCACCCTCGTCGGCCATCTCGGCCAGAAGCGCGACCGCTACCAGCTTCTCGAGGACGGCCAGGAGGCCCAAAAGTTCGCAGCCCTGCGACAGACGGGGAACACGACGCTCATCGTCTCCGACACGGCCGATGCGCTGTTCGCCGAGGCAGCGCTGGAGTCCGATCCCGCGAGGGCCCACAAGCTGCGCAACGGCGGCGGCGTCCTCGGGCTCTTCTCGATCGTGCCCCTGCGCAATGCTTCTGCCGCTCTCCGGCTCGGGCACACGCTCTTCTGGAGGGGGCAGGCCTGGGTGATCGACACCATGATAAGGAAGACCCTGGAGCACAATCCGGAGCCACTCGTCATCGAGCTCATTGCCGAATTCGGAGCCCATGTCGACGCGGTTCTGCTTGGCAACCGGCCGCCCCGCTTCCTGCCCCAGGTCCGCGAGCGGGCCCTGCGCCAGCAGCGTCTGCTCTTCCTGCATCTCGACGGGTCGACGCCAAGTCCGACATACATCCCCAGGCTTTTCAAAGAGTTCACCGGCAACAGCTTCACGACGGCGAGGACAATGCTGCACACCGACCAGGCAGAGGCACGCGGCATGGACGGCACGCTCGATACGATGAGGGTGGAGCACCAGACCTCCACCGGCACCGCCTCCAAGTACCAGACGCGGGAGGCGCGCGCCGCCGCCTCCAGGCATGTCCAGCGGAAGGTCTCCGCCCGCCGCGGCCAGGCCGTGGATCCCGGTCTCGAGGCCCGGCTCGAGCGACTCGGCCGCCATCTTCCGGCGCGGACTACCGGGGAGGACGGCGATGCGGATTGCTGACATCCATGCCGCCATCGCATGCGGCGATCTCGTGCCCGTGGCCATCGCGCCCATCGCCGCCCTGGCGGCTGTCGAGCAGCTGGCCCTGTTCGAAGGGCTGGCCGTGCCCCGGCTCGGCCTTGCGTCGCCGGGCTTCGCCCGCGCCTATCCGGCCGAGCTGCCGGAACGCCTAGAGCCGGTGATCGGGGCAGGACGCTACCGCACCTGGCGCAACTGCATCCTGGACCTGCAGATGCAGGCCGCGCCGGGCGACACCGACGGTGATCCCTGGCGGTCGCTGAAGCGCGCGGCAGACCTGGATTTCCGTCCATACAGGAACAAAGGCATATACGCAGCGGACCTGCAAAACGTCCTGCCCCCCGGAACCCGGCCCGGGGACGTCACCGCGGAGCTCCTGTCCGCTGCGGCAGACGCGGTGCCACAGCGCCGGAGGCAGGCAGTCCGGCAGAAGGCTTCCGCCTTCCGCAGCCTCTACAAGGGCCGGTTCTGCCGGGCGGCCGGTCTTCTGCCCCTGCACTGCCCGGATGCGCTGCCGGCAAGCCGTCACCATGCGGGGAAGGCACGGATGGCGCCCGCCATTGCAGCGCTCCGGGCGAGCCGCGTCGACAAGAGAACCAGGCTGGCGATTGCCTATGTCAACCGCCTGGGAGTACTAGCGGGCCGTCTCGACGGCTGGACTGACACGCTCGAAACGCTTGCCGGGGCAATTCCCCTTCTTCCGGATGAACCTGTCGCGCCCATGCCGGCCACCAGCCAGGAGACGCGCCGGATCTACTTCACCGCCGTGATTTCCGCCCTCGGCATCTCCGACCCCCGCCTGCCCTTCGCCGAGCAGGCCTGGCACGCCCTGCGCAAGGCAGCCAGAGAAGCCGGGCTCGCCACGGATTGCCTCTGGGTGCTCGCCCGGTTCGCCATCGAGCGCGCCATGCCCCCCTGCCACGTGACCGGGCCCGCAGCAGAGGAGCTTGCAGCGAACCTGACGGCCCCGGACAAGCGGCACCGCGCCCTCATCGCCTGCGAACAGCTCGACGCAATGCGGGGTGTCCTTCCGGCGCATCTGCTGCCGCCGGAACCCCTCGGCGTCCGCCGAAAGCCCGTCCGCGCCAAGCCGCCCGCCCCGCCGAAAGACCCCGCAAGGGAAGCTGCCGCAGCGGCCTGGAAAGAGCTCTATGCACAATTGCGATCCCTCGGCTGGGAAGGCGGAAACGCGTTCAATAACTTGTCAGCCCTGAAAAAATTCGCGCTGGAACATGGCCTCGGCCCGACCGGCGTCACGCAGTCCTGGGTCGACCAGCTGCTTGCCGCCGTTCCGGACCGCTACAGGGGACGGATCCGGGCCGCCGTGGGAGAAATGCGGCAGCTCCGGAAGACCACCGAGCTCGCGCTGCCGGATCTGGAGAGCCGCACTGTACGCGCCACGACGCGCGACGACCCGCTCCCGGAAACCGTCAGCGCCCAGTTCGAGCCCCTTCTCGCCTCCATGGGCCTGTCCGCCTCCACGGAGCGCAGCATCCGGTTCGCGATCCGCACGGTCTGCGCCAGCAGGGCGGAAGGGATCACGCTCCGCCAGATTCTCGAGCTTGATCCTGCGGATATCGCCTGGCCCGGCGACCAGGCAAGGCAGCAGGACGTCGCAAGAGCCTTCGGCTCGTTCCGTGCCTTCCTCCTCTTGCCCTGGTCGAATGGCTGGTTCCGGCTGCAGCTTGCGATCGTGGCAGCGGAAATTCCCCGGAAGAGCAACCCGGTCCCGCTTCTGCTCCGCCATCTGGCCGCGGAAGACCTCGAGCCGAAGGAGCTCGACCTCGCCTGGGCGCAGCGGGTCGACCGCCAGCTGCGCTCGACAGTCATCCATCCCCCGCACGGGCGCGCCGACCTCGCCCTGACATTCGCACGGCATGTCGGCCTGCTTGACGAGCTCCACAACCACCCCGGCATCGTCCGTTCCGGCCTCCTCCCGCCGGTCATCGGGCAGATACGCTGAGCCGGGGAGGCCCTTGCAGCAATGGCGGCAAGGGCACCGGGATGGCGCTCGCCGCGCCTGTCCGGACAGCGGCGGGACCCAAGATGACCGACTGGCCGTCGCAGCGGCGGGTCCGGACCTGGACAGGGCCACTGCAACCTGGTCAACAGGCGGGAGGTATTTCCGAAGGCCCGCCATGACGACTGACTGCCCGCTCTGCCGCGATCCCGGCGCCCTGATTGCAGCCCCGCGCCATGTGCCGGACTGGGCCGACCTGACAGCCGCCGAGCAGTTCGCGCTGCTCGTCCGGATCGGCGAAGTCCTCACGGCGGGAGCGCAGGGCATCGCAGCGTCCTCGGTGCACGGTCATTTCCATCTGCGGCCGATCGACGGCAGCGCAGGGGCCGCGACCCGCCTGACCACCGGCGGCGCCGATCCGCTGCTGCCGCTCGTGACCCGCGACATCGACCGGGCAGAGCGGGTCGATCTGGCCGTCGCCTTCGCAATGCGCTCGGGCGTGTCCCTGCTGAAGCCATGGTTCGAGGAACTTCTGGAGCGCAAAGGCCGCCTCCGCGTCGTGGTCGGCGACTACATGGACGTCACCGAACCGGCCGCCCTGCGGCTGCTGCTCGATCTCGACGGCGCAGAAGTGCACCTGCACGAGACCGGAACCGGCAGCTTCCATCCCAAGGCCTGGCTCTTCCGGGCCGCCGACCGCACCGGCGCCGCCGTGGTGGGCAGCTCGAACCTGTCAAGGACCGCACTGACCACGGGCGTCGAGTGGAACCTGCATTCCGAAGGCGCCGCCGACCAAGTCGACGCTGCCTTCGAAGCGCTTCTGTCCGATCCCCGCACCCATGTGCTCACCGAAGACCGCATTGCCGCCTATGCCGAACGCCGCCGGGCCGCTCCGCTGTCACCCGGCGCACAGCAGATCGTGGCCACCGAGCCCCCTGCCCCGCCGCCCGAACCGCACGAGATCCAGCGCTCCGCCCTCGCAGCACTGGCAACCGCCCGCAACGATGGCGCCCTGCGCGGGCTGGTCGTGCTGGCCACCGGGCTCGGCAAGACCTGGCTTGCGGCCTTCGACAGCGCGCCCTTCGCCCGCGTGCTGTTCGTCGCCCACCGCGCCGAGATCCTGGCGCAGGCCATGGCCGCCTTCCGCCGCATCCGGCCAGAGGCGCGCTTCGGCCGCTTCGATGGCGAGGAGAAGGACGAGGGCGCCGAGATTCTCTTCGCCTCGATCCAGACCATCGGCCGCGCCGGGCACCTGCGCCGCTTCGCGCCGGATGCCTTCGACTACATCGTCGTTGACGAGTTCCACCACGCTTCGGCCGCGAGCTACCGCAAGCTGCTCGACCATTTCACCCCGCGCTTCCTGCTGGGCCTGACCGCGACGCCGGACCGCTCGGACGGGGCCGACCTTCTGGCGCTCTGCGACGATCGCGAGGTCTTCCGCTGCGATCTCTTCCAGGGGATCGAGGCAGGGCTGCTGTCGCCCTTCCGCTACATGGGCGTGCCGGACGAGGTCGATTACGCGCAGATCCCCTGGCGCTCCGCGCAATTCGATCCCGAGGCGCTGGAGGCCGCGCTTGCCACCGGGACCCGCGCGGCCAACGCTCTGGAACAGTTCCTAGCGCATCGGAGCGGCCCGGCGATCGGCTTCTGCTGCTCGAAGCGCCATGCAGATTTCATGGCGGAGTTCTTCGCCGCCCGCGGGATCCGCGCCGTCGCCGTGCATTCAGGTCCCAGCTCGGCCCCGCGCGCGACATCGCTGGAGCGGCTCGGCCGGGGCGAGATCGACATCCTCTTCGCCGTCGACATGTTCAACGAGGGCGTGGACGTGCCCGAGATCGGCACGGTCATGATGCTGCGCCCGACCGAGAGCGTCATCCTCTGGCTGCAGCAGCTGGGCCGGGGACTGCGCCGCATCGAGGGCAAGATCCTGCGCGTCATCGACTATATCGGCAACCACCGGATCTTCCTGACCAAAGTCCGGGCGCTCCTGGAGGCCGGACCGGGCGACGGCTCCCTCGCCATGCGGCTCGAGGCGATCCTCGCGGGTACCGCGTCCCTGCCGGATGGCTGCTCGGTCACCTATGATCTGGAGGTCGTCGAGATGCTGCGCGAGATGCTGCGCCCGAAATCCGGCGCCGAGGATCTGGAGGCGCAGTACCGCGATTTCCGGCTGAGGAACGGCAAGCGCCCGCGCGCCGCCGAGATCGCGCAGATGGGCTTCGACCCGGCCCGGACCGGTCACGGCGGCTGGTTTCACTTCGTGCGCGACATGGGCGACCTGCCCGACACGCGGGTGCTCGACAGCCACGGATCGCTGCTGCGCCAGCTGGAACGCGAAACGTCCCTGGCCGGCTCCGACCTGCGGGCGCTCTCGGCGATGCTGGCGGGCGGCACCGCGCTCGGCGAAGGCATCCGGCTCTGGGCCCCATCGCCGCTGTTCTAAAATTGCAAGGCGGTCCAAATCGGGTGGTTACGGTGTTCGCTGCGGCTCAAGACGAACGGCAGCTACCGGGAATACTGCAAAGCAGCATATTTCGTGGTCGACCGTCCGCTTAGGGCCGTTTTAGATCTAAGGGCGAACAATTGTAGGCAGATACCCAAGCCCTATTCGGTAAGCATGGGGAACTTATCGCCGTCGAGATCACCATTCTTCAATCGATAGTGCAGGTAGCGATCCATCAGTCTCCAGCTCATTTCACTCAAACGTCTGTTTGATGCGGCACTTACAGGCGTCCGCGTGCCGTGTCGCGGATCCGTTGATACATCGGTAAGCTGCCTCAAAAAACCCTCACTTACCTTAAGTTCGTTTCGGGTCGTGCTCCACATTGACTTTGGTTTTTCCGAAGGTGCGACCAAGCGCGCTATGCTCTCCGCAACTCTACCATAGCTGATCGGCGCATAGTGTGTCTTGCTAAGCATGGAAAGAAGGTCTGACATAGCTTGGCCAAGAGCATGATCTGCAATGAGGAGATCCGAGATGTTTTCGATGTCTTCTGGTGTGAAAGTTGATAGGTTTCTTAGATATTCATCACCTAATGCTAATGCTTTGATCGTTCCATCTGGTTGCTCTAAATAATCCACGATGATTTGATACGGTACCGCGTGAATGAAACCGACAGTGTTGGCCAGGTTTTGTGCGGCGTCCCAGGCCGCCTGAAATAGACTCATTGCCACGCGATCAGAATACTCTGCTACCTCCAACGAAACCCGAAACTCGCCATCATAAATCGATACTTCAATCATGCATTTCGGCTCGCCTTGCTGAGATGGAGTTCGTTCGAATTTTGGCGAATAGGCTACCGTAAGCGGGATGTGGTCTGGGACTACCCGACCGACAAAATGAAAAAGGGTGCTCATCTGAAGTTCCTGCTGCCCATGTGGTGACAGTAAGGATGCTGCGTCCGACATCAAGGTCTGCTCTGAGTGTAAAATTTTGTTCGCGCAAATGGCGGCTTTGGGCCGATCCTAGCAGTTGGTTGCGGAACGGCGAGCGTCCGCTCAGTGCGCGAAGGGTGAATTCGGTGGCGCGAGGATGCTGCGAGCCGGGCTGAGCGGCTGCTTCAGGGAGGGGACGGCCGGGACCGCTTCCGGGATGGGCGGCGGCGGCCTTGCGGAGGCCGTGGCCGCCCTCACTCCCTGTCGGAGGGCAGCGCGCCGGTCGGCCCGCGCGGCCACGACGCAGGGCTATCGCGCTTGGAGCTGCGCATCCCGTAACTTTCCGGAAAGCCGGAGAAGTCAGAAGGGGAATTCGTCGTCCCAGACTGCCCGCTTCAGCTTGACGGAGAGCGATCCCTTCGAGGTGTCCCTCCGCACATGTCCAGCGCGCGGCGGCGCAGGACGGCAATGTCGGCCGGGCCGTTACCCGTGCGGTTGCGGTCTGCGTCCTCCCTGAAGGACATGCCGAGCTGCCAGTGCAGCGCATTTCGATTGCCCAGTAGGCGCGGAGGGGGTCCGTCAGGACCTCGGTCGCAGGCAGCCAGGACAGCGCGGAAATCCAGGTTTCCGATGTGGTTCTGCCGTCGGCGGCGCGCGTGGCCTCGATCTGGCCGAAGGCCTTGAGCCCGGGGACGTCATGACGCTCCGCCAGTCCCCTGGCCTTAACGACCATGGCCCTGCGGGGCTCTGTGCGGCCGTGGCCGCTGTCTGCGGCGACCGCGACGGGGGACCTTCGCGGAGCTCGTCCAGGCAGGCCCGGGCGCCGGAGAGCAGCGGGTGCCGGTTCGCCTTCAGCGGCCCGGGCACCCGTCGCCGCCGTCCGCGCCGCCGGAACCGGCCGACGGTTCTGCCCCGGCGCCCGGCCATCGGACCGGAGACCGTCCATGGCGCGGCCCCGGCCACCGCCGGTCGCGGCGCAGGAGAATCGCATTTGGCTTTGAGATCCTGAACGACCGGCCTTGCCGCGTCGGCGAGGATGGAGTCTGGATGGCGGACACCAGCCGCCGGAGTCCGCCGCCGCCATGCATTGGTTCCTCTCCGCCTTTGACGACGTCCCTGATCCCCGCGCGGACATTGCCCGCCACGACCTCGGCGCGCTGCTCGTCATTGCCTTGGTCTCGGTGCTCTGCGGCGCGACGTCCTGCGCCGGGCCGGCAGCCTTCGGCCAGGCAAAGCAACCTGTTTTCAGGGGCGTCCCGAAGCTCCGCCATGCCGTGCCCCCGCACGGCACCTTCCCGGCGGCGTTCCGCATGATCGGCCCCAGGGCGCTTGACGCCGCCTTCGGACAGCTTCTGGCCGAGGGCGCCGCCCTGCTCGGCGCGAGCAATGCCATCGCGGCGGACGGCAAGGCGCTGCGCGGTTCGCTGCCATGGCACAGCATCACGCAGCCGGCCGTCATATCCAGACCCCGCGCGACATCAGCCCCAGCGCCTCGAGCTGCCGCCATCCGGCAAGGCGCCGCGAGCCGGGCCGCCAGAGCCCCTGCGGCCCGGCAGCCCGCGCCAGGTAAGCGCGGTATTCGACGCAATCCCCGTAATGCTCCCGGCGGCGCGTTTCCTCCTCGGCACGCTCGGCGAACCCCGGCAGGAATTTGGTATGGAGCAACACCCCGGTCGGCGCCTCCTCCCGCCGCTGGTTCAGCCCGCGCGGCAGCAGGTGATGGGTGGAACTGACATAGGTCTGGCCGAATTTCCATTTGACCAGGGGCACCTTGTTCAGCGCAGGGGCCTGCCAGGGATCGGCGCCGAAGAAAGCGCGCTCCCGCGGGCCGCCCTGGATCCAGTCATTGCCGTAGCGCGGATCCCGCTGCGCCCGGTAGGTTCCCGGATCGAACCACGGGACCTGGTCGAGGATCCGCCCCTCCGGACCGGCCGCACCGGGCCCGCCATGGAGATCGAGCAGCAGCGCCGGAAAGCTGCGCAGGCTGCGGGCCTCGAGCCAGGCGCAGAGCGCCGGCAGCGGCCGTGTTTCCCAGTCCGGATAGACCAGCAGCTCGTCGGCATCGACGGTCAGGCACCAGCGCCCGCAGCCATGGCGCCGCTTCAGCGCGGCCAGCCAGTCCATCCCGTAGCGCGCCCGCCGGTAGGACGCCGAGGTCCGCCAGAGCGCGACGTCGGGCTGGGCGGCGAGCAGTGCCGCAGTGCCGTCGGTGCTGGCATTGTCGACCATGAAGAACTGCGCGACGCCGAGCCGGCGGTAATGGGCGAGGAACTCGGGCAGGCGCCGCGCCTCGTTGCGCAGGCAGGCAAAGGCCAGGATCCCGTCCCGGCATGCCGGCGGCGTCACCGGCGCCAGGTCGAGCCCCTTGCGCCAATTGCGCAGGAACAGCCGCTGGCGGCGGGTCCGCAGGACCAGCTTATACAGGCATCCATCGAGTCGCCGCACACGGGAACCTCCTGTCCAGTTGCTACGGCGCTTCTGCTTAAAGCCCGGTTGACGCGCAAAAAAAGCGCCGCCCTCGCGGGCGGCGCACCAAGATCAGGTCAAGTGCAGCGCGGTTACTCGGCGGCGCTGCGGATCGCGGTGAAGTCGCGCAGGAATTCGGTGAACTCGTCGCGCAGGTCGTCGCGCTCGAGGCCGAAGGCGACGGTGGCCTGCAGATAACCGGCCTTGGAGCCGCAGTCATAGCGTTCGCCGCGGAAGCGGTAGCCGTAGACGCCGGTGCCTTCGATTTCCTCTGCGATCGCGTCGGTCAGCTGGATCTCTCCGCCGGCGCCGATCTTCATCTCGTCGAGATTCGACAGGACCTTCGGGTCGAGGATGTAGCGGCCGATCACGGCGAGGTTCGAGGGAGCCTCTTCCTGCTTGGGCTTCTCGACCATGCCGGAGACCGAGACCATGTGGCCCATGTCTTCCTTGATGGCGAGCGTGCCGTAGGAGGAGATCTTGTCCATCGGGACTTCCATGGCCGCGACCATGTTGCCGCCGGTTTCGCCATAGGCTTCGACCATCTGCGCCAGGCAGGACTTGTCGGCCTTGATGACGTCATCGGGCAGCAGGACCGCGAAGGGCTCGTCGCCGATCAGGCGGCGGGCGCACCAGACCGCATGGCCGAGGCCGAGCGCCTCGCGCTGGCGGACATAGGCGATGGCGCCGCTTTCCATGTCGGTGCGCTTGAGCTGGTCGAGCAGCGCGGTTTTGCCCTTGCGCTGCAGCGTGGCTTCGAGCTGGGGCGCGCCGTCGAAGTAATCTTCGAGCGCGGACTTGCCGCGGGAGGTGACGAAAATGAATTCTTCGATCCCGGCATCGCGCGCCTCGTCGATGGCGTACTGGATCAGAGGCTGGTCCACCAGCGTCATGATCTCCTTGGGGATCGACTTCGTGGCGGGAAGGAACCGGGTCCCCATGCCTGCCACCGGGAAAATTGCCTTGGTAACCTTGTGTTTCATGACCTTGCCCTTGTTTACACGCAACTGCACTCAGATAAACAACGCGGACCGCGATTTATAAGTTCCATTATTTCCGGCCGCGCGACCATCGTGCTGGAACTAAAGCCTCTAGGCAACAGTTTTGCAACGCTGGGCTGCGGGCGCAGCGCCGCAGGTGAGGAACCCGGCGGAACTGCGCGCACGCAGCCCCGCCGCGCGGTCAATCGCCGGACCCGGCCGCCAGCATGGCCTCGATCCGGGCCACGTCGGACGGGTTGTTGAGTTCCCAGAACTGGCGCCCGCGGGCCTCCACCTCGACGCAGAGCACCGGGTGGCCATGCTCGAGGAAGCGCAGCTGCTCGAGCCCCTCGAGCGTCTCCAGCTTGCCGACCGGCAGGCGGCCATAGGCCTCCAGCGCGGAGGGACGGTAGGCATAGACGCCAACATGGTGGAAGACCGGGGTTTCCGGCCCGTCCGTCGGCACGCCGTCGGAATAGGGAATCACTTCCTTGGAGAAATAGAGCGCCATGCCGTCGGCGCGGAACACCGCGGTGGTGCCGCCGACGCGGCCTGCCTTGCGGTCGTCGCGGAAGCCCTGCAGCGCCGCGCCGTCGCAGCGCAGCACCGGCGTCGCCACTTCGGCCCGGCGCCGCAGCCCCTGCCCCGCGCCGCCGAAGCGGCGGCCGTCTAGGCCGCCAGCAGCGACAGCACCGGCGCGCTTTCCGCCATCACCTTGTTGCGCACCTGCTCCGCCGTCATGGCGGAGCTCCGCATGAATTCGATGAAGTTCATGTTGACGTTGTTGAACAGGAGCCGCCCGGCCGGCCCGGTATCCGCCCCCTCCCGCACCAGTCCGCAGCGCTGCATCTCCGCCAGGAAGCGGCAGAGCTGGTCGCTGAGCTCGCAGTCGATTTCGATATAGCGCTGCGAGAATTCCGCCTCCGGATCGAGAAGCGTCCGCGCCAGCGCCATCCGCCAGACCTCGCGCGAGGAATACTGGAAGGATTTGCCGAAATAGGTGGCGATGATCGCGCCGAAGGCCTGCTCCAGCGTCGGCTCCGGCGCCGCGATGCACTCCTCCACCGAGGCGATCACCATCGCGGTTTCCTCCAGCACCGCGGCCAGCAGCAGATCCGCCTTCGATCCGAAATAGTTGTAGAACGTCGCCACCGACAGCTCGGCCGCCGCGGCAATATCCTCGATCCGCGACGCCTCGTAGCCATCCTCGCGGAACATCCGTGCGGCGCAATCGAGGATGCGTTTCCGCGCTGCCGCTTTTTTCCGCTCCCGCAGACCTGCCATATCCGAAAAACCTGTAGTGACTTCAAGTTCAGATTGACTACAGAAATTCGGCTGGTCAAGCTGAAGGCAGAAAAACGCCAAGAATACGCTCAACGGGGACCACAGATGACCTTCAGGATGCAGACCCTGGGCCTTGCCGCTGCCGGCGGGCTCCTGTCGACCACCGCGCTGCAGGCGGCCGAAGACCTCAACGCGCTGATCTGGTGCGACCATGCCGATGCGGCGCTGCTGGAGCCGTTCGAGACGGCCCATGACGTGCGCGTCAACGTCAAGGAATACGAGGGCACCGCCGCCGGGCTGACCATCCTCGAACAGTCCCGCCCGGGCGACTGGGACGTGATGGTGATCGACAGCGTCGACGTTGCCCGCGCCGCCGAGGCGGGGTTCCTCGCACCGCTGCCCGGGGGCGCAATCGACACCTCCGCCACCTTCCCGGAGGTCGCCCTGACGGATGCGATGACGGTCGGCGGCCAGCTCTACGGCGTGACCGAGAAATTCGGCTACAACACCATCGCCTTCAACAAGGCGGCGGTCGATCCGGCGGACATGGCGAGCCTGGCATCGCTCTGGTCCGGCAAATATGACGGCAGGATCGCGATCTACGACTACTACCTGCCGGTGCTGGGCCTCGTCGGTCTGGCCGAGGGCGTGGATACGGCCGATCTCGACGCCGCCGCGCTCGAGACCCTGCGCGACCCGCTGATGGGGCTGCGCGCCGCATCGCGCCAGGTCTCGGACGTGGTCGGCAGCCAGACGGCGCTCGCTACCGGCGAGGTCGACATCCTGATCGGCGGCGGCGAATGGCTGACCGCGGTGCTGCATTCCGAGAACCCCGATCTCGACTGGACCATCCCCGAAGAGGGCGGGCTGGTCTGGGCGCAGGCCATGGCGATGGTCGAGGGCACGGAAAAGCCCGAACTGGCCCTGGAATTCATCCGGTACATCCTGTCGCCCGAAGGCCAGGCGCGGCTGGCGACCTCCTCCTGCTACTGGGGGATGCCCGCCAACAAGGCCGCGGGCGAGGTCCTGACCGACGACGAGAAGGCCGTGCTGCGCTGGAACGACCAGGAGGCCTATCTGGCGCGCGCCCAGCTCTATCCGGTGCCGGACGCGGACACGGACATGGCGATGCAGGATCTCTGGACGGACATGCTGCAGAACTGACGCCATGAGCATCGAGCGCAGCGAGAAACGGCTGGGCGCGGCGCTTGCCGCCCCGGCCCTCCTTTGGACGGCAGCCTTCTTCGTCCTGCCCTTCGCGGCGATGGTCTGGATGAGCCTCGGCCACATGGAGGGCCGCGCGGTCCTCCCCGGCCCGGACCTGCAGACCTATGCCCGGATCTTCACCGACCCATCTCTGGCCAAGGGCATCCGGGTCTCGCTGGAGATCACGCTCACGGTCACGGTGCTCTCGGTGCTGCTCGCCTGGCCGCTCGCCTGGATCATCGCCACGCGGGTGCCTGCCCGCTGGCGGCGGCTGGCGCTCCTGCTGGCGGTGCTGCCTTTCTGGACCTCCTATGTCGTGCGCTCCTATTCCTGGGCGCTGGTTCTGGGCGAGAAGGGCGTGATCATGAACGCGCTGACCGGGCTGGGCCTGCTGGCGGAGCCGGTGCAGATCATGGCGACGCGCGCGGCCACGGTGATCGGCTTCACCCATTTCTTCGTCATGCTTCTGACCCTGACGATCTATTCCAACCTCGTGCAGCTCTCGCCGAACTATGCCCGCGCCGCCGAAGACCTCGGCGCCTCGCGCTGGCAGGTGATCCGGCTGGTGATCCTGCCGCTGACGCTTCCGGGCGTGATGACCGGCGCCTTCCTGACCTTCGTTCTGTGCATCGGCGACTACATCACGCCGCAGATTCTCGGCGGCAACAACGAGCTGAGCCTGCCGCAGCTGATCATGCTGCAGCTCGGGCGGCGCGGCGACTATCCGCTGGCCTCGGGGCTGTCGGTGGTCCTCATGGTCATGGTGACCCTCGCCTATGCCGGCTGCGCCCGCTGGCTGAAGATGGAGCGGGTCTGATGCGCTATCTGTCCTGGGCCTATCTGGCGGCGATGTTCGGCTTCATCCTGCTGCCCGTCGCGGTGCTGGTGGTGTTCTCCTTCCAGGACGGTCGGCTGCCGGTGCCGCCCTTCAACGGGCCGACGGCGGAGTGGTATGCCAAGGTGCTGGGCGACCGCGACCTGATGGCGGCGCTCGGCAATTCCATGCTGGTGGCGCTCGCGTCCTCCGCCGTGGCGCTCACCTTGGGCTTCCTCGCTGCCGCCGGGTTCGCGCAAGCGCGCCTGCCTGGAGGGGCGCTGATGCGCGGGCTGATCATCGCGCCGATGACCGTCAGCTATCTGATCATCGGCCTCGGCCTTTTGCAGATGTTCAACTGGGCCGGCGTCCGCCCCTCGCTGATGGCGACCGGCATCGGCCATGTCGTGATCAACCTGCCCTTGTGCTTCGCCATCCTCTCTGCCGCAATCGGCGCGCCGCAGAAATCCGCGCTGAAGGCGGCACGGGACCTCGGCGCGGGCGAGGCGCAGGTGCTGCTCCTCATCCTCGCGCCGATGATCGCGCCGTCCTTGGCCGCGGCCTTCTTCCTGTCCTTCACCTTCAGCTGGGACGAGTTCATCATCGCCTTCCTGCTGACCCGCTTCGACGTGACCCTGCCGGTGGAGATCTGGTCCATGCTCCGCTCCGGCCTCTCGCCCGAGACCAATGCGGTGGGCTCGCTGGTCTTCCTCGTCTCGGTGCTGCTGGTCGTGACGCTGGAACTGACTCTCTTCCGAAAGGCATCCAAATGACCGCAGACGTGGAAATCCGGGGCGTCGAGCACCGGTTCGGCCATTTCACCGCGCTGCACCGCATCGACCTGTCGATCGCGGCGGGGGAATTCGTCGTGCTCCTGGGCCCTTCGGGCTGCGGCAAGACCACGCTTCTCTCGCTGATCGGCGGCTTCCTGACGCCATCGGAGGGACAGGTCCTGATCGGCGGCCGCGACATGACCCATGTCGGCCCGAAGCTCAGGCCCACCACGACCATGTTCCAGGATTACGCGCTCTTCCCGCACATGACGCTGCGCGACAACGTGGGTTTCGGCCTCAGGATGCGCGGCCAGTCCCGCCGCGCGCGCGACGCGAAGGCGGTGGAGATGCTCGCCATGGTCGGGCTCGACGACAAGGCGGGGCGGAAACCCCATGCGCTCTCGGGCGGACAGCGGCAGCGGGTGGCGCTGGCCCGCGCGCTGGCGGTGGAGCCGGACGTGCTCCTGCTCGACGAGCCCCTGGGCGCGCTCGACCTGAAGCTGCGCCGCCAGATGCAGGACGAATTGAAGGCGATCCAACGCCGCGTCGGAACCACCTTCATCCATGTCACCCATGACCAGGAAGAGGCGATGGCCATCGCCGACCGGATCGTGGTGATGAATGCCGGGCAGATCGAGCATTGCGGCACGCCGGAAGAGGTCTATCTGCGCCCCCGGACGCTCTTTTCCGCGAATTTCATGGGCGAACTCAACCGCCTGCCGGTCCGTCCCGCAGGCGAAGGCGTCGCCAGCCCGCTCGGCCCCCTGCCCGTTCCTCCGGCAGAGGGCATCCTCTGTCTGCGTCCCGAAAGCGTCGGATTGTCGGGCAGCTTCAGCCTCGGCCGGGCGCGGCTGACCGAAGCGGCCTTCTTCGGCGCGCATCACCGCTGCCGTTTCGCGCCGCTCGCCGCGCCCGACATGCGCCTCGTCGCGCATCTGCCGCAAGGGTCCCATCCCGAGATCGGCGCCGAGGTCGAGCTCTTCGGCCGCGATCCCGTCATCCTGCCGGAGGCCGCATGACCCGCATTCCCCCCAAGGACTGGTACCGGCTGCGCAAGGTCGGCGACGACATCACCTGGATCGACGAGCCCTTCATCAAGGAATTCTACCGCTGCAATATCTGGCATGTCCGCGGCCGCGACCGCGACATGATGGTGGATTCCGGCATGGGCGTGGTCAGCTTGCGCCAATGGGTGCCGCTGGTCAGCGAGCGTCCGCTCGATGCCGTCGCCAGCCACACGCATTTCGACCATGTCGGCTGCCACCACGAATTTCCCGACCGGCTCTGCCACGCTTGCGAAGCGGACATTCTGGCCAACCCAACCCGCGCCTCGACCCTGGCCGATCCCTATGTCACCGACGACATCTTCGACGCGCTGCCCGATGTCCCCTACCAATCGGCGACCTACGCGGTGAAGGCCGCGCCCGCGACGCGCATTCTCGGGGATGGCGACGTGATCGACCTGGGCGACAGGCAGTTCGAGGTGATCCACACGCCGGGCCACAGCCCGGGCGGCATCGCGCTCTGGGAGGCGGCGACCGGCATCCTGATCTCCGGCGACATCGTCTATGACGGGCCGCTGATCGAGGACACCTACCATGCCGATGCCGCGGATTACGTACGGTCCATGGAGCGGCTCCTGGCCCTGCCGGTCAGGACCGTCCATGGCGGGCATTTCCAGTCATTCTCCGGGGACCGGCTGCGCGCCCTGATCACCGACTGGCTCGCGGACCGCGGCGCCTGACTCCGCGCCATGGCCGAACTCCTCCAGAGCCGGGCGCTGGCCGACCGTGACATGGTCGATGTCCTCGAGCGCAAAGCCCCGGATCAGCGACGGGATCATCATGCAGACCAGCGCGAAGATCGGCAGGCCGACGACGGTGATCACCTCCTGCAGCGCGCTCAGCCCGGCCTCGCCCGCCAGCACGATCAGCATGGCGGCGACCAGCCCCTCGGCCGCGCCCCAGAACACCCGCTGATGCACCGGGCCGGGCTCGGCCGCGCCGGTGCAGAGCATGTCCACGACCAGCGACGCCGAGTCCGAGGAGGTGGCGAAGAAGATCGCGACGATCACCACCGCCAGCCCCTGGATCAGCGGCGTCCAGGGCAGGTTCTCGAAGAAGGCGAACATCGCGAGGGGCACGCTTTCGGCCACCGCATCGCTGATCTGGCCGGCGGAGGCGCCCATCGCCTCGCGCGCGGCGAGGCCCAGCCCGTCGAACTCCATCGCCTGCCAGCCGAAGATGGCAAACCAGACGAGGGTGAAGAGCGACGGCGCCAGCAGGACGCCGAAGACGAATTCGCGGATCGTCCGGCCGCGCGAGATCCGCGCCACGAAGAGCCCGATGAAAGGCGACCAGGTCACCGTCCAGGCCCAGTAGAACACCGTCCAGCTGCCTTGCCAGCCCCAGGCCTCGTTCGACGGATTTTCATCCGCCAGCATGTCGTTCCAGAAGGCCAGATGCGGCAGGTTCGACAGGTAGAGCCCGAAGGTCTCGACCACGCCGCGCAAGAGGAACAGCGTCGAGCCGGTCACCAGAACGAAGACCATCAGCGCCACGGCGAGGCCGATATTGATGTTCGACAGCAGCTTCACCCCGGCATCGAGCCCGGCAACGATCGAGCCGACCGCCACCACGGTCAGCACGGCGAGGATCGCGACCTTCACCGCGACGCCGTCGCCGGTACCGAAGAGCGCGTCGAGCCCGGCGGCGATCTGGCTGGAGCCGAGCCCCAGCGACACCGCGACGCCGAACAGCGTGCCGAGGATCGAGGCGATGTCGATCGCCTTGCCGGCGGGGCCGTGGATGCCCTCGCCCAGGAGCGGGTAGAAGACCGAGCTGACCCGCACGGGCAGGTCGTAGCGGTTGATGAAATAGGCGAAGGCCAGCCCGGGCAGGGTGAAGATCGTCCAGGTGTGCAGCCCGAGATGGTAGATCGCGATCGACATGGCGTCGCGCGCGGCCTCTTCGGTGAAGGGCTCCACCCCCGGCAGCGGCGGGGCGGCGAAATGGCTGACCGGCTCGGCCACGCCCCAGAACATCAGCACCGTGCCGATGCCCCCGGCAAAGAGCATGGTGAACCAGCTGAGGTTGGAATAGTCCGGACGCGCACCCTCGCGGCCCAGCCGGACATGGCCGTAGCGCGAGCAGGCCGCCCAGATCAGGAAGCCGAGCCAGAGATTGACCCCCGCCACGAAGAACCAGCCCAGATTGGTCACGATCCAGGCGCGCCCGGCGGCGAAGGCCGCGCCGATCGGGCCGGGCAAAAGCACCAGCGCCAGCACGAAGGCGACGGTGATGCCGGCGGACAGGAAGAAGATCGTCGGGTCGGTCCTCAGGCCGAGGCGGCGGGCGAGCTGTTCCAAATGACTGGCTCCACGTTGCGAAATCCGGATATCGCGAGGGCCAACGGCCCGTCGGACGGCATGGTTCCGCCGGTTTCCCTCTTTTCGGCCCCGCCGCGCGCCTGCGCGGTGTCGGCCTGCCCATGAAAGGACCCAAGATGAGCGACCACCGCTTCAACCAGCCGCTCGGCGGCAACCAGATGCCCCGCACCGGCGGCCCGGCGACGATGATGCGCCTGCCCGCGCAGGAGACGGCCGAGGGGCTCGATGCCTGCTTCCTCGGGATTCCGATGGATATCGGCACCTCGAACCGCCCGGGCACGCGGCTGGGTCCGCGCCAGATCCGCGACGAGAGCCGGATGATCCGGCCCTACAACATGGCCACGGGGGCCGCGCCCTTCGAGCATCTGCAGGTCGCGGATATCGGCGACGTGCCGGTCAATCTCTACGACCTGAAGAAATCGGTGGAGATCATCGCGGAGCATTACCGGGGCGTGCTGGCCCATGGCGCGGTGCCGCTGACGCTGGGCGGCGACCACACGCTGACCTGGCCGATCCTGCGCGCGATGAAGGAACGCCACGGGCCGGTCGCGCTGATCCATGTCGATGCGCATTCCGACACCAACGAAGAGATGTTCGGCGAGACCGCCGCGCATGGCTGCCCGTTCCGCCGGGCGTGGGAAGAGGGCTGCCTGCAGAACGACAAGGTGTTCCAGATCGGGCTGCGCGGCTCGGGCTATGCCGCGGACGACTTCGACTGGGGACGGAAACAGGGCTGGACGGTGATCCAGGCCGAGGAGTGCTGGCACACCTCGCTGAAGCCGCTGATGGCCGAGATCCGCGCCAAGATCGGCGATGCGCCGGTCTATCTGAGCTACGACATCGACAGCCTCGACCCGGCCTTCGCGCCCGGCACCGGCACGGTGGAGGTCGGCGGGCTGACCACGATGCAGGGGCTCGAGATCATCCGCGGCTGCGCCGGGCTGAACCTCGTCGGCTGCGACCTGGTGGAGGTGTCCCCGCCCTATGACATGGCCGGGAACACCGCGGTGATCGCCGCGAATTTCCTCTATGAAATGCTCTGCGCCCTGCCCGGCGTGCCGCAGCGCCGCTGAGGCCGCTCAGGCATAGGCCGGCCCGGCAGGCAGCACCGCCGGACCGCGCCCCTGCAGCGTGTCCGAGGGGCGCTCGCCGAACATCTTGCGGTAGGCCTGCGAGAACCGGCCCCAATGCAGGAAGCCGTGATCCATCGCCACGTCCGAGACCTTCACCTCGGGCGCGGACCCGCGGCGACAGCGACTGCGGCCTTGCCACATGCGCCTGGTGCCGCGAGAAGGCCGACCCCGGTGCCGCGCTGAAGCGCTGGTTCGGCTTCGGCGCCTTCCGGCCCGAACCCGCCGACGAGACCGGCCGCCCGCTGCAGGAGCGCATCGTCGCGGAATCCATGCAGGGCACCGGCGTGCTCGGCATCCTGCCGACCGGCACCGGCAAGTCGGTCTGCTACCAGGTGCCCGCGCTGTCGAAGTTCGATCGCACCGGCGCGCTGACGGTGGTGATCTCGCCGCTTGTCGCGCTGATGGCCGACCAGGTCGCCGGGCTGGAACGCACGGGCATCTCCTCGGGCGTCACCATCAACGGGATGCTGTCGATGCCCGAGCGGCAGGAGGCGCTCGACCGGGTGCGGATGGGCGAGGCCGCGATCCTCTTGATCTCGCCCGAGCAGCTGCGCAGCGCCTCGGTGCGCTCGGTGCTGACGCAGCGCGAGGTCGGGCTCTGGGTGCTCGACGAGGCGCATTGCGTGTCGAAATGGGGCCACGATTTCCGGCCCGACTACCGCTATATCGGCCGCTTCATCCGCGAATATTCCGGCGGCGAGCCCCCTGCCCCGGTGCTCTGCCTGACCGCCACCGCCAAGCCCGAGGTCATCCGTGACATTCGCGAGCATTTCCGGGCGCGGCTGGGCACGGACCTTCTGCTGCTCGACGGCGGCGCGGCACGGTTCAATCTCGCCTTCGAGGTGCGGGAGACCAGGGCAGGCACCAAGATGGGCGACATCCTCGACGTGATCGAAGCCAAGCTGCCCGCCGAGGGCGCCTCGGGGGCGGTGGTCTATTGCGCTTCGCGCGCCGCCACCGAGAAGGTGGCCGAGTTCCTCAAGAGCCAGGGGCTCGCCGCCGAGCACTACCATGCCGGGCGCTCGCCCGAGGAGAAGCGCGAAATCCAGGAGCGGTTCCGCACGGGCGACCTGCGCATCATCGCCGCCACCAATGCCTTCGGCATGGGGATCGACAAGCCCGACATCCGGCTCGTCGTCCATGGCGACATCCCCGGATCGCTGGAGAACTACCTGCAGGAGGCGGGCCGCGCCGGGCGGGACCGCGACCATGCCGATTGCGTGCTGCTTTTCGCGAAAGACGATGTGGAGCGCCAGTTCAGGCTCTCGGCCCGGTCGCGGCTGGAACGCCGCGAGATCGGCGCGATCCTGAAGGCGCTGCGCCGGATCGACACGCGCATGAAGCAGGGCGGCACCGTCATCGCCACCACGGGCGAGATCGTCCGCGACGAGAAGGACCGCGAATTCGAGCGCGAGGACGCGACCGACGACACGCGGGTCAAGACCGCGATCTCCTGGCTGGAGGAGGCGACGCTGCTCAGCCGCGAGGAGAACCGGGTGCAGGTCTTTCCCTCCTCGCTGCGCATCCGCGACATGGCCGAGGCCGAACGGCTCCTTGGCACCGCCGCGATCACCGGCACGCGGCGGCGGCAGCTTCTGGACATCGTCCGCCACCTGATGAACGCCCCGCCCGAAGAGGGCATCTCCACCGACGACCTGACCGGGGCCAGCGGGCTGACGGCCGGGGCGCTGTCAAAGGCGATGGCCGATCTGGAGATCTTCGGGCTTGCCCGCAACGACCTGGCCGTGACCGCCTTCGTCCATGCCGGGGTCGCCGGGCAATCGCCGCACCGGCTGGCCGAAGCCGCCTCGCTGGAAACCGGCCTGATCGCGGCGATGCGCGAGGCCGCCCCGGAGGCCGAAAAGAACGACCCGCTGCCGCTGAACTTGGCCGAGACCTGCCAGGCGCTGCGCGATGGCGGCCATGCCGGGGTGCGGCCGGACATCGTCGAGAAGCTCCTGCGCGGGCTCTCTCGCGACGGCCGCGACCGGACGGCGGCCTCGGCCTCCTGCGGCGAGGGCACCGGTGCCTGCCGCAGCTCGCGGAACACCGCGTCGAAGCCGGCGGCCTCCTCCATCCGCGTGGCGAGATAGTGATAGGCGGCGACGGAGTCCGGCGCGGCGCGGGCCATCTCGCCGAGCGCCGCGATCTGGTTCTCCAGCACGGCGAAGACCAGCCGCGCGTCCTCTTCGGGATCGTTCACATGCCCCGCCTGCAGCCGCCCGTCATGGTAGTGCTTGACGAGGTGGTGGTACGGGTTGCGCGGGAAGGCCAGCGGGTTCAGCCAGAGCGTGTCGATGGGCGCGGCCTCGAGCCGGTCCAGCGCCGCCGGGCTGTCGCCCTTGACGGATAGCGCCGGACGGCGGTCCCCAGGCCAGACGGCCGCCATGGCAAAGATCCGCGCGGCCTTCGGGTCGACTTCGAGATCGACGGAGACGCAGCGCTCAGCAAGCGGGCCGGGCATCCGGGTCATGTGCTGAGGGGCTTCCATTCCTGCGGTCTTCCAATTTACCCCAAGATCATCGGCGCCAGCCTCCATTGCGGTCAATATGTGGGTTCACATATTCGAACTGAACAGAGCAACTGCGCCAGAAATACCACCGGCCTCCGCACAGCCACGACCGGGGCCGGCGGCGGGAGCCGGCGATCAGACCGCCGTCCCGATCCCGAGCGCAGGGCGCAGGTGCGGCGGCACGTCTTCGGGCAGGCGCCAGGTGACGGTGATGGGGGTCTCGCCCTCCCAGCCCTCGAAGACCGGACGGCCGCAATAGAGGAACGGCGCCGCCCTGCCGCTGCGCAGCTTGCCGTTCCGGACGAAGAGGTGCACGCGGCTTCCCGGTTCCGCGCCTTTGAGCATCCGGCCGATCCGGCTGTCGCGGCGGGTCCGGGTCTGGCTCTGCCACTGCATCCGCGAGGCCGAGAGGAAGCCGTCATCATAGTGGTTGCCGGCCGTCATGTTCGCTTTCTTCAGGGTCGTCAGCAGGACGAGGTCGGCGCCGAGGCGCACGATGCCCGAATTCCAGTTGCCCGGGCTGAAGCTGGTTCCGAACAGCCGCGGGATGTCCTCGCGCATGTACTCGCGCCAGAGTTCCGGCGCGGTCTGCCAGCCCGCGCCGCTCTCGGCGGCTTGCCTTTCGGGAGCCGGTTGCGCCTCGCGCCATTCGCACAGCTCGTCCACCATGCCCGGCAGCGCGCCGCTCGGGTCCTCGCGGCGCAGGCGGAGCCCGTCTCCGGCCTGCATGAACAGCGGCGATGGGGCCCAGAGCCGGATGTGGCCGATCCCGGGGCCGACGGCGTGCCGGAACTCTAGGTCTTTGCTGCCTCCGCGGGCAGCGGCAGCCATGGCAACGTGCTGGCCTGGGAGGTGGACGGGGGACGGCGCTCCGCCATCGCCCTGCCCGAGCCGGAAGGCGGGGCGCGGCCATGACCGGTTCGAGCTGGCCTGGGAGGTGCTGCTGCGCCGGTACCCGGTCTGTCTTCCGGGCGATCCCAATGCCGCGCCCTCGGGCGGCCTGCGCGAGCTGGCCTATCATCTTGTCCGGTCCTGCGCCCGGAAGGCACGGCGGAGCCGGACGGGTAGCGCGTTTCGCGCTTGCGCGGGCGGCGGGACTCGGCAAATATCCCGCGCAGGGCAGGCGATGGCGTCGCCGCCGCGCGAAGCGGGCCCGTCACCCCGTCCTGCACGCCGGGATCTTGCTTTGCCGCCGCCGCGGCAGGGGGAGATCCCCCCGGTCCGCGGCTCCGGCCCGACCAAGGATGATCCGCATGGAGCGCCCCGACTTCTACCGTTTCCACCAAGGCAGCCGCGTGCTGCCCTTCGCCCCTGCCGAATACGACGCCCGCCTTGCCGGGCTGCGCGCCGCGATGGCGGCCGAGGGCGTCGGCGCCTGCGTGCTGACCTCGATGCAGGCGATCGCCTATTACTCGGGCTTCCTCCATTGCAGCTTCGGACGCCCCTACGGGCTGGTGGTGACGGCGGCGGACAGCGTGACGATCAGCGCCGGGATCGACGCGGCGCAGCCCTGGCGGCGCTGCCATGGCGACAACATCACCTATACCGACTGGGCGCGGAACAACTACTGGCGCGCGGTGCGCTCGGTGGCGGGCGAGGGGCAGGTGATCGGCTACGAGGCGGACCACCTGACGCTGGCGCAGAAAGGGCTGATGGACAGCTTCCTGAAGCCCGCCGCCTGCATCGACATCGCGCCCGCTTCGATGCGGCAGCGGATGGTCAAATCCCCGGCCGAGATCGCGCTGATCAAGCAGGGCGCGCAGGTCGCCGATGCCGGCGGCTACGCGATCCGCGCGGCGATCCGGGCGGGCGTGCGCGAGATCGACGTGGCGATGGCCGGGCGCGACGCGATGGAGCTGGAGATTGCCCGGCGGTTTCCCGAGGCCGAGTACCGCGACACCTGGGTCTGGTTCCAGTCGGGCATCAATACCGACGGCGCGCATAACCCGGTGACGGCGCGGGTGCTGCAGCAGGGCGACATCCTGAGCCTCAACGCCTTCCCGATGATCTCGGGCTATTACACCGCGCTCGAACGCACGCTGTTCCTCGGGGAACCGGACGCTGCCAGCCTGAAGGTCTGGGAGGCGAATGTGGCGGCGCATGAATTCGGCATGTCGCTCCTGGTGCCGGGGGCGCGCTGCGACGAGGTGACGGAGAAGATCAACGCCTTCCTCGCCGAGCGCGGCCTCTTGCAGTACCGCACCTTCGGCTACGGCCATTCCTTCGGCGTGCTGTCGCATTACTACGGGCGCGAGGCGGGGCTGGAGCTGCGCGAGGACATCGGCACCGTGCTGGAACCCGGCATGGTGATCTCGATGGAGCCGATGCTGACCATTCCCGAAGGCCAGCCCGGCGCGGGCGGCTACCGCGAGCACGACATCCTCGTGATCACGGAAGACGGCGCCGAGAACATCACCGGCTATCCCTACGGGCCGGGCTTCAACATCCTCGGCTGAGGCCGGGGAGGGGCGGGGCCGCCAGGGGAGGGGCGGCCCGCTTTCCCGCGTCAGGCGGCGCGGCGGCGCAGGAGCGGACCGGGGCGCAGGTTCAGCAGGACGCAGTGCCGTCCGCGCAGGACAGGGTGGGCGGCTGCGAATGGGCGCAACCGGCTCAGGGAAGCGCGGCGGCCTCGGGCCATGGCCTCCGGTGACGGCTGCGCCGCATCCTGCAGCAGGACTCTGGGGCACCCAGAAGGGCAATCCGGTGCGCGCGGCCGCGATCCTGCCAGAGGTCGCCGCCGAGGCCGAGCCGCCGCTGCGCCTGCCGCTCGTCTCCTATGCGCATGGCGTCATGTCGAACCGGCTCGAAGAGCTGAAGGGCCAGATCGAGGCGATCAAGCCTCTGACGATGCGCACAGATTTCCCCAACGGCACGTGAGCGGAAAACGCCATGGGGTTCTGGAACGTGATCGCCGCGGCTGCTGCGGCCTGGGCGGCGGGGCTGCTGTGGTACCGCGCGCCCTTCGCCCGCAAGCTGAGGCCTGTGGCACCGGTCCGGGCGGACAGCCCGGCGGCGCTCCTTGCCTCCGCGCTGGCAATGCTGCTGTCGGCGGGCTTCCGCGGCACATCTTCTTCGTGTCGGGGCTGACCTCCAACTTGGCTCTGGGATCGGTTGCGGGGCTGGAAGGCGGGCTCTTCTTCGTCGTGCCCTGGCTCAGGATGCTGGCGCTTGCCGAGCGGCGCTCGCTGCAGCTGGTGCTGCTGGATGGCGGCTATGCCGCGCTCGCCACGGCCCTGATGGGCGCGCTGCTGGTCGCCTTCTGACGGGCCGCCCGCCGGGCGCAGGCTTCGGGCAAAAAAAAGGCCGAGACAAAGCTCGGCCGAAGTCCAACAGGGAGGTTGAAAAAGGCGCCAAGTTTCCCGGGCGCCGCTTTCATGTGTACACTTATGATGTATCGGCCGGGCGCTCAAGCCTGCGAGCCGCGCATTCCCGGAATGCCCGCCATGTGCTGTGCGTCAGGTAGGGCTGCGGCCCCGCCTCAGAACATGGTGTTGTCGTTGGCCGAGCTTTCCGGCACCGGCTGGATCACGTCCCAATGTTCGGCGATCATGCCGTCCTCGACGCGGAAGATATCGACAATGGCACGGCCGCGGTCTTCGGGTCCGGCGGTGGAATGGACATGCAGCCAGACGAGGTCTCCATCCGCGGCGCTGCGCTTGATTTCCGAGCGCGCGTCGGGGTTCTCTGCGAAGAGGCCGGTGAAGTAGGTCACGAAGGGCGCCTTGCCGTCAGGCACGTGCGGGTTGTGCTGGATGTAGTCCTCGGCCAGGACTTCCGCGCTCTTCTCCACCTCGTGCCGCTGGAACACGCCCTCGTAGAACTCGACGACAAGGGCGCGGTTGGCCTCTTCGGCCGCGTAATCGCGCTCTGCGGACTGAGCGAAGGCGGTGCCGCATGCCGCGGTGGCGGCGAGGAACAGCGTGGCGGAGAGGGCAGTGCGGGCAAGGCGCATCGGGGAAAATCCTTTCGGCAGAAGGGCCAAGGGGAAACGGGTGGTGTTCTGATAGGCGATCCGCGTCGCGGCGGGAACGGCGCGCCGATGAGCTTATGGTGATAAGAATTGATTTTGTCCTCAAGGTCATTCCGGAGGCACGGACGGCGCAGGCGCCTGCGCGGCATTTCCCGTGGCTTCGGCTCGCCGGACTGCACCGGGGAGCGCGGCCGCAGTCTCGGCCCGACAGGCGCCGCGAAACCCCGCATGGACCGGTGCCGCCGGGAACCCATTGGACAAGCGCGCCGCCGGAGCACCATTCGCCTGGCTGCTGACGGAGGGCAATGCGGAGCAAGCCGGGCAGCCGTTGCCGTCCTGGCGGCGACAGCGCCCGCGCTGCGGCGCGGCGAAGTCCATCTCGCCGAGCGCCTCCAGGATCGGCCCGGTGCCGCCCAGCGAAAAGGCGCTGTCGATCCAGCCGCGGTCCCCTTCCAGGCTCGCGGCCGGGGCGGGCTCCGCCATGTCGGCCACCGCCGAGACCGTGCCCCTGGCCAGCTTCGCCGTAAGCTCCGGCCAGCGGTCGCGCGGCAGGTAGTGATCGGCAAATCCGGCAAAGACCGCATCTCCCGGCCCCATCCGCCCGGCCGTCAGCGCCAGGAATTCGCCGACATGCCCGGGCGCCTGGCTCAGCAGCCAGGTGCCGCCGACATCCGGGACCAGCCCGATCGAACATTCCGGCATCGCGAGGCGGCTGGTCTCGCAGACCACGCGGTGCGAGGCATGGCAGCCGATCCCGACCCCGCCGCCCATGGCATAGCCCTGCATCAGGCTGACCACCGGCTTCGGATATTCCGCGATCTTCAGGTTCAGGCGGTACTCGTCGCGCCAGAACTCCCGCGGCACCGCATAGTCGCCCGCGACCGCCGCGTCGTGAATGAAGCGCAGGTCCCCGCCCGCCGAGAACGCCTTCTCGCCCGCCGCATCGATCAGCACCAGCGCGATGCCGTCATCCCGGCTCCAGCCGTCGAGCGCCGCCTCGATCGCCAGGCACATGCCATGGGTCAGGGCATTCAGCTTGTCCGGACGGTTCAGCGTGATCCGCCCGGCCGCCCCCTCGGTCCGCAGGACGATGTCAGCCATGGAAGCGCCCCGNCAGCGCCGCCCGCCGCCATCCGCAAGGCCGCTCCGCCGGCATCCTGCCGGCCCGCGTCAGTGACCATCCGCATCTCCCGTTGCTGCCGCGACATTGGCCCAAAGCCGCCCGGGTTTCAAATGCAGCCACGCCGCAGCCCGGACGGGACGGAACCGCCATGGCCGCAGGGAGCAGGACCGGGCAGCGGCGGCCTGCCGATCGCCGCGGGCGCCGCCCCGCCGGGAGCGGCCCCTCGGGGCGTCAGGCGCGCCAGTCGCTGCCCAGCCCCTCGATCGAGCGCAGATGCGCGTCCCATTCCAGCGCGAGGTCGCCGTCCTCTTCCAGCATCTGGGCGTACTGGCCATGGACATGGGCGGCGATCTCTTCGTCGACCTGGCGCAGCGGCTGGCCGGTGGAGAGCGCGGCGATCTGGATCTCGCAGGCGCGCTCCAGGTAGAACATGTGCGAGAACATCTCGGCCGCGCTGCGTCCGGTGGCGATCAGCCCGTGATTGCGCAGCACCATGACCGGGTGATTGCCGAAATCCGCGACGATGCGCTCGCGCTCTTCGAGGTCGAGCGCGATCCCCTCGAAGTCGTGATAGGCGGTGCGGTTGTGGAACTGCAGCGAGATCTGGTTGAGCGGCAGGAGCCCCTCCTCCATGCAGGACACCGCGACGCCCGCGCGGGTATGGGTGTGCATGATCCAGGCGGCATCGTGGCGGTGCATGTGGACTGCGGAATGGATGGTGAAGCCCGCCGGGTTGATCCGGTGCGGGCTGCCGTCGACCTTGTTGCCGTTCACGTCGATCTTGACCAGCGACGATGCAGTGATCTCCTCCCAGCGCCAGCCATAGGGATTGATCAGGAAATGCCCGTCCTCGCCCGGCACGCGGGCGGTGATATGGGTGTAGATCAGGTCGGTGAAGCGGTGCAGCGCTGCCAGACGGTAGCAGGCGGCCAGATCTTCGCGGGCCTTGCGTTCGGCCTCGGTCATGGCGATGTCCTTCATGCGATGTCCCTTTCCTTCGCCGGGGCGGCGCGCTGCCCGACGGCCAGTCCGGCCCCTTCGGCGGGAATGTCCCGATGCGCCGCGGCAAGCCTGTCCAGCTCTCGTGCCACCTGTGCCTCCGGCGGGCAAGCGCGGCGCGTTGTCAGGTCGGTATGCAGAAGCAGCGTCTCGATCGTCGCCGAGAGCGTGCCGTCGGCGCGGAAGATGCGGTGGAAAAGCCGCATCTTCTTGCCCGCGCCCTCCAGCACCTGCGTGGTGACGGCCAGCCGCTCGCCGACATGCATCTCGGCGAGATAGCGGATGCGGGTGTCGACGGTGAAGAAGCTTTTCCCCGACGCCACATAGCCGGCATCGGCGCCGATCAGCTGCATCAGCCCGTCGGTGGCCCAGGTTCCGGCCTCCAGATAGGCGGCCTCGTTCATGTGGCCGTTATAGTCGGCCCAGCCGGGCGGCACTTGCCGCGCCGCGGTGACCGGCAGGCCATGCAGCATGCCCCCCGTGCCGAGCTGCGCCTCGTGCTCCAGCACCACGCCGCCCGCGCCCGACCCGCTCTGGCGCAGCGCGCGGATCATGCCGACGAGATTGTCGTCGCGCAGCCGTTCCAGGTCGGCAGTCGTGCGGTCCCCCGTCTGGGCATCGGACTGGGTGCAGATCGCGTCGACCAGCGCGCCGTCGAGCTCCGGCACGTCGGTCAGCCGCGACCAGGGCCAGGCCAGCGACGGGCCGAACTGTTCCAGGTAGTGGCGGTAGCCGGTTTCGCCGCCGGCGATGCGGTAGGTCTCGAACAGGCCCATCTGGCCCCAGCGCAGGCCGAAACTGAGCCGGATCGCGTCATCGACCTCGGCGGTGGTGGCGATGCCGTCGCGGATCATCCACAGCGCCTCGCGCCAGACCGCCTCCTGGAAGCGGTTGGCGATGAAGGCGTCGATCTCCTTGCGCAGCAAGAGCGGCGCCATGCCGACGGAGCGCACCAGCGCCTCGGCCTTCGCGCAGAGCTCCGGGTCCCCGGCGATCTCGACGAGCGGCAGCAGGTAGACCGGATTGAACGGATGCACGACCACGACCGGCGCGCCCTGCGAGGCCAGATCGGCGGCGCGGAAGCCCGAGGTCGAAGAGCCGATCACCGTCCCCGGCGCCGCCTCTGCGATCTGCGCATAAACCCGGTGCTTCAGCTCCAGCCGTTCCGAGACGCTTTCCTGCACCCAGTCCGCGCCCGCGACGGCCTCGGCCAGCGTGGCGGCAAAGGTCAGCCTGCCCTCTTCGGGCAGCGCCCGGTCATAGAGCGCGGGCAGCGACCGGCGGGCGTTTTCCAGCACGGCGGCGATCTTGCGCTCCGCCTCCGGATCGGGGTCAAAGACGGCGACATCCCAGCCGTTCAGCAGGAAGCGCGCCGCCCAGCCGCCGCCGATCAGCCCGCCGCCGATGATCGCGGCGCGGCTCATGCCGCCAGCCCTTCGGGCGCGCGCTTGGTCAGGCCCAAGAGGTCGCGGACCTCCTGCGGTCCCATCAGCGAGGCCCCCATGTTCTCCAGCAGGCTTGCTGCCTTCTCGACCAGCTGGGCATTCGTCGCCAGCACGCCCTTCTCCAGATAGAGGTTGTCCTCCAGCCCGACCCGGACATTGCCCCCGGCCATTGCGGCGGCGGCGACATAGGGCATCTGGTCCCGGCCGAGGCTGAAGGCCGACCAGGTCCAGCCCGCAGGCACGTTCGCCACCATCGCCATGAAGGTGTGCAGGTCGTTCGGCGCGCCCCAGGGGATGCCCATGCAGAGCTGCACCAGCGCCGGATCGTCCAGCACGCCGTCCTTCACCAGCTGCGAGGCGAACCACAGATGGCCGGTGTCGAAGGCCTCGATCTCGGGCTTCACGCCCAGATCGGTCATCATCCGGCCCATGGCGCGCAGCATGTTCGTGGTGTTGGTCATCACGTAGTCGCCGTCGCCGAAATTCATCGAGCCGCAGTCGAGCGTGCAGATCTCGGGCAGGCAGGCGCGGACATGCGCCATCCGTTCCGTGGCCCCGGCCATGTCGGTATTCGGCGCATCCAGCTGCATCGGCGTCTCGGGCGCGCCGAAGGTCAGGTCGCCGCCGATCCCGGCAGTCAGGTTGAGCACGACATCGACATCGGCCGAGCGCACCCGGTCGGTCAGCTCGCGGTAGAGCGCGAGGTCGCGGCAGGGCGCGCCGGTTTCCGGGTCGCGGACATGGCAATGCACGATGGCCGCGCCGGCCTTGGCGGCGTCGATCGCGGCCCCGGCAATTTCCTTCGGCGAGCGGGGCACCAGGCGGCTCTTGTCCTGCGTGGCGCCCGCGCCGGTGATGGCAGCGGTGATGAAGGGCCTGCGGTTCATGCGAAGCGGCATTCTCGTCTCTCCTTACCGGCCCTTCCAGACCGGGTCGCGTTTCTCGGCGAAGGCGCGGGCGCCTTCCTTCTGGTCCTCGGAGCGGTAGAGCCGCTCCACGGTCTCGAACTGGCTGCCGTTGATCCGGTTCATCGCGTCCTGGAACTTCATGTCCTCGGCCTCGCGGGCGATCTCCTTGATCGCGGCGAAGACCAGCGGCGGACCCGAGGCCAGCTCGTCGGCCAGGGCGCGGGCCGCCTCGATCAGCTCACCTCCGGGCAGGATGCGGTTGACGAGGCCCCAGCGATGCGCCTCGTCGGCGTCGAACCAGCGGCCCGTGTAGAGCAGTTCCATCGCGATGTGGTAGGGGATGCGCTTCGGCAGCTTGATGGTGGCGGCATCCGCCACGGTGCCCGAGCGGATTTCCGGCAGCGCGAAGCTCGCGTGGTCGGCGGCCAGGATGATGTCGGCGGCCAGCGCCAGCTCCAGCCCGCCGCCGCAGCAGATGCCGTTGACGGCGGCGATCACCGGCTTGTTCAGCCCGCGCAGCTCCTGCAGCCCGCCGAAGCCGCCGACGCCGTAATCGGCATCCGGTCCCTCGCCTTCCGCCGCGGCCTTCAGGTCCCAGCCGGGGCAGAAGAACTTGGCGCCCGCCCCGGTGATGATCGCGACGCGCAGCTCGGGGTCGTCGCGGAAGGCCAGGAAGGTCTCGCCCAGCTCGCGGCTCGTCGCCATGTCGATGGCATTGGCCTTGGGCCGGTCCAGCGTCACCTCCAGCACGGCGCCGCGGCGCTCGGTGCGGACCGCGGAGGCCGGTTTCGTCATCTCGTTCATTCCATCTCTCCCATCCGGATGAGGGCATCCGCCGCCACCGCGCCCTCGGGCAGGCACATCAGCGGGTTGATCTCGATTTCGCGGAGCCGGCCGGCATGGGCGCCGACCAGCTCCTGGACGGACATCACCGCGTCGATCACGGCGTCCAGATCGGCCGGGCTGCGGCCGCGGTAGCCGGTCAGCAGCCGGCCGGTGCGCAGGCCGGCCAGCGCATCGCGGCGCGGGCGGCCTCCTGCTGCCCGGCGGAGCCCGCGCCCAGGAGGCGCCGCAATCGGGGGGCACGCTGCGCGCAGGCACCCTCGGCGCCAGTTCCAACACCAACGACCCGGCGCTGCGCCAGGACGAATTCGGCGTCATGGCCGCCTACACGACCTTCAACCACCTGGTCGAGATCGCGCCCGACAAGACGCTGGCCCCGGAACTGGCCGAAAGCTGGGAGGCCGCGCCGGGCGCGAAGGAATGGGTGTTCAACCTGCGCAAGGGCGTCGAATTCCACGACGGCCGGTCGATGACCGCCGATGACGTGATCTATTCGATCAACCGCCATCGCGGCGAGGCCTCGCAATCGGGCGCCAAGGCGCTGATGGCGGCGGTCGAGGAGGTGGAGAAGCTCGACAGCCACCAGATCCGCATCCGCCTGGCCTCGGGCAATGCCGACCTGCCCTGGAACTTCTCGGGCGACCACATGGCGATCGTGCCCGACGGCTTCGACGACTGGATGAATCCCGTGGGCACCGGCGGCTATGTCCAGACCTCCTTCGAACCGGGCGTCCGCGCCACCTGGGAGCGCAACCCGAACTACTGGAAGGAAGGCCGCGCCCATGTCGGCGAGGTCGAGTTCCTGGTGCTGAACGACCCGCAGGCGCGCATCGCGGCGCTGCAATCGGGCCAGATCGACGCGCTCGGCCTGGTCGATCCGGTCGCGGTGGAGATGCTCAAGGGCAGCGGCGCCGCCCAGGTCGTCAACAGCGCCGGCGGCCAGTTCTGGAGCTACGCCGCGAACTGCAAGCTCGCGCCCTTCGACAACGTCAATGTCCGCCGCGCGCTGAAGCACGGCATCGACCGGCAGAAGATCCTCGACATCGTGCTGCGCGGCAACGGCCGGATCGGCAACGACCAGCCGGTGGCGGCGACCGATCCGCTCTACAACACCGAGCTGGCCCAGACCCCCTATGATCCGGAAAAGGCGCGCCACTACCTGAAGGAGGCCGGGCTCGACGGCCTGTCGCTCCAGCTCGACACCTCGGACGCGACCTATGCCGGCTCCGCCAATGTCGGCCAGCTCTTCCGCCAGGCGGCGCAGGAAGCGGGCATCGGCATCGAGGTGATGCGCCAGCCCGCCGACGGCTACTGGGACCAGATCTGGCTGAACCCGTCGCGGCAGATGACCTCGGGCGTCTGGATGGGGCGGCCGACGGTGGACATGCTGATGTCGACGATCTTCGCCGGCGATGCGCCCTGGAACGAGGCCTTCTGGTCGGATCCGCGGTTCGACAGCATCCTGGTCGAGGCCCGCGCCGAGCTCGACGCCGCGAAGCGCAAGGACATGTACTGGGAGCTGCAGTCGATCATCCATGCCGATGCCGGGCATGTCATCCCGGTCTTCGCGGATTTCATCGATGCCTACAGCCCGCGTGTGCGCGGCCTGATGCCGACGCCCTCCTGGTACCTGATGGGCGCGCGCTTCACCGAGCGCGTCTGGCTCGCCGCCTGATGGGCAGGCTTCTGCTCCGCCGGAGCGGGACGGGGGTGCTCCTCGTCCTCGCCTCCACCCTGCTCCTTTTCCTCGCGGGCGAGATGATGCCGGGCGATTTCGCCTCGAAGCTGCTCGGCGCCTCCGCCACGCCCGAGACCGTCGAGGCGCTGCGCCTGTCGCGCGGGCTCGATGCCTCGCCGTTGGCGCGCTACCTGGACTGGCTCGGCGGGCTCCTGCAGGGCGATCTGGGCCTGTCGCTGACCAATGGCCGCGAGATCGGCGCGCTGATCGCCGCGCGTCTCGGCAACACGCTGATGCTCGCCGGGCTCGCCGCCGCGGTCGCGGTGCCGCTGGCGCTGGCGCTCGGAACGCTGGCGGCGGTCTTCCGCGACAGCTGGATCGACCGCGCGGTGCTGGTGCTGACCATGGTGACCGTGGCGACGCCCGAGTTCTTCTTCGCCTATGTCGCCATCGCCGTTCTGGCGGTGGAGCTGAACTGGCTGCCCTCGATCTCCATTCCGCGCCCGGGCATGAGCCCCTGGGAGGTGCTGCAGGTGCTGGTCCTGCCGGTGCTGACGCTCGTCGTCACCTCGACGGCGCATGTCGCGCGGATGACCCGCGCCGCGATCGTCGCGGCGATGGAGCAGGACTATGTCGGCACCGCCATGCTGAAAGGCCTGCCGCGCGGCCGCATCGTGCTGCGCCACATCCTGCCCAATGTGGCCGCGCCGGTTTCGGCCGTGGTGGTGATGACGCTGGCGGATATCGTCGTCGGGCTGATCATCGTCGAGACGATCTTCGCCTATCCCGGCATGGGCCAGCTGATGGTCGATTCCGTCGCCAAGCGCGACATCACCGTGGTGCAGGCCTGCGGGCTGATCTTCGCCGCCACCTACATCTTCCTCAACATGGCCGCGGACATGCTGGCGATCGCCTTCAATCCCCGGCTCCGGAGCGCCAGATGAGCCTGCACGACATCACCGCGCCGCCCCTGCGCGCGCCCGGCCTCGCCCGCCTGCCGGCGCTGCGTCGCCGTCGCCGCTCGGACCGGTTCGCAAGCGATGGCGGCTCCGGGAGGGGGCGGAGGCGGGAATGGAGGTCACCACGCGCCTCCCTGCGATTGCAGGCCATTGCCTGCCGGGCGCCAGATCGCTGCCAGCCCAGCGGACGGGCGGGGCGGCAGCCGGCGCCGGGCCCGATCTGAAAGTTGGATGGCCGCGGCGGTTGCCGGAGGCCGTCTTGTCGAGCCGCAAGGAGGATCGCCACGGGGTCATGCCGGTCCGCGGCAGGGGAGCGGATGATCCGGGGGAGCGCCTCGAGAGGGCGGACGTGCCGGGGAAGAGCGTCTGCGTCCCCGTGATCACCGGGCCGGTCCGCTGCGCCGCGGGGCGATGCCCGCCGCGGGGCCAAGGCTGCGCATTTTTAACGCAGCGCCATCGCCGGAAGCCGGCGCCGCGCCCCGGGGACTGGCCGCTTGGGCAGGATGGGATCGACATGAGCGCCGGAATGGCCGCATGATGATGGGCGCCCCGGTGCGGAAACCGGCGGCACAGAGCGCCTGCGGCGAGAAGGCATCAACCGGATGGCAACCTCGGGGAGCTGTTCCGCTTGATGCCGCGCCGTTCTCGGTATACGTACGTACACAATGCGTGCGGGGGCCAGCGGGGCCGCCGTGCCTCGAGCCGAGTCAGCACCGGAACCAGGGATCGTCATGAGCTTGTACACCGACTACCTAAACGAAATCGAAACCCGCAAGGCGGAAGGCCTGCATCCCAAGCCCATCGACGATGGCGCCCTGGTCGCGGAGCTGATCGCGCAGATCGAGGATGCCGGCAACGAGCACCGCGCCGACTCGCTGCAGTTCTTCATCTACAACACGCTGCCGGGCACCACGAGCGCCGCGGGCGTCAAGGCTGCCTTCCTCAAGAAAATCATCCTGGGCGAAGCCGAGGTCGCGGAAATCACGCCGGACTTCGCCTTCGAGCTGCTGTCGCACATGAAGGGCGGCCCGTCGGTTGCCGTCCTGCTGGACCTGGCGCTCGGCGAAGATGCCGCCGTCGCCGCACAGGCCGGCGAGGTTCTGAAGACCCAGGTGTTCCTCTATGACGCGGACATGGCCCGCCTGAAGGATGCCTTCGAGGCCGGCAATGCCGTCGCCAAGAACATCCTGGAGAGCTACGCCAAGGCCGAGTTCTTCACCAAGCTTCCCGATGTCGAGGACGAGATCCAGGTCGTCACCTACATCGCCGCCGAAGGCGACATCTCGACCGACCTGCTGTCGCCCGGCAACCAGGCGCATTCGCGGTCCGACCGCGAACTGCACGGCAAGTGCATGATCTCGGAAGCCGCGCAGAAGGAAATCGAGGCGCTGAAGCTGCAGCATCCCGGCAAGCGCGTCATGCTGATCGCCGAGAAGGGCACAATGGGCGTGGGCTCGTCGCGCATGTCCGGCGTGAACAACGTGGCGCTGTGGACCGGCAAGCCGACCTCGCCCTACGTTCCCTTCGTCAACTACGCTCCGGTCGTCGCGGGCACCAACGGCATCTCGCCGATCTTCCTGACGACCGTCGGCGTCACCGGCGGCATCGGTCTCGACCTGAAGAACTGGGTCAAGAAGCTCGACGACAACGGCAAGCCGGTGCTGAACAACGAGGGCAACCCGGTCCTCGAGCAGAAATACTCGGTCGCCACCGGCACCGTGCTGACCATCGACACCAAGGCCAAGAAGCTGAAATCCGAGGATGGCAGCGAAGAGCTGGCCGATGTCGCCTCGGCCTTCACGCCGCAGAAGGTCGAATTCATGAAGGCGGGCTCGTCCTACGCCATCGTGTTCGGCAAGAAGCTGCAGACGTTCGCGGCCGAGACGCTGGGCGTCGAGCCGACCCCGGTCTTCGCGCCGAACAAGGAAGTCACCGCCGAGGGCCAGGGCCTGACCGCGGTCGAGAAGATCTTCAACCGCAACGCTCTGGGCGTGCCGAAGGGCAAGGTGCTCTATGCCGGCTCGGACGTGCGCGTGAAGGTGAACATCGTCGGCTCGCAGGACACCACCGGCCTGATGACCGCGCAGGAGCTGGAGGCCATGGCGGCCACCGTGATCTCCTCCACCGTCGATGCCGCCTACCAGTCGGGCTGCCACACCGCGTCGGTCTGGGACAAGAAGGCCCAGGCGAACATTCCGAAGCTCATGTCCTTCATGAACAACTTCGGCGTGGTGACCGCGCGCGACCCGAAGGGCCAGTATCACGCGATGACCGACGTGATCCACAAGGTGCTCAACGACATCACCGTGGATGACTGGGACGTGATCGTGGGCGGCGACAGCCACACCCGGATGTCGAAGGGCGTCGCCTTCGGCGCCGACTCGGGCACCGTGGCGCTGGCGCTGGCAACCGGCGAGGCAACCATGCCGATCCCGGAATCCGTGAAGGTCACCTTCAAGGGCCAGATGGCGCCGCACATGGACTTCCGCGACGTGGTGCACGCCACCCAGGCGCAGATGCTCCAGCAGCATGGCGACAACGTGTTCCAGGGCCGGATCATCGAAGTCCATATCGGCACGCTGCTGGCCGACCAGGCCTTCACCTTCACCGACTGGACCGCGGAGATGAAGGCCAAGGCCTCGATCTGCATCTCCAATGACGAGACGCTGATCGGCTCGCTGGAACTGGCGAAATCGCGCATCCAGGTGATGATCGACAAGGGCATGGACAACGAGGCAGGCACGCTTGCGGGCCTGATCGCCAAGGCCGACAAGCGCATCGCCGAGATCCGCTCGGGCGAGAAGCCCGCGCTGCGTCCCGACGACAATGCCAAGTACTTCGCCGAAGTCGTCGTCGATCTCGACCTGATCGACGAGCCGATGATCGCGGACCCGGACGTCAACAACGCCGATCCGTCGCGCCGCTACACCCACGACACCATCCGTCCGATTTCCTACTACGGGTCGGAGAAGAAGGTGGATCTGGGCTTCGTCGGCTCCTGCATGGTGCACAAGGGCGACATGAAGATCGTCGCGCAGATGCTGAAGAACCTGGAGAAGGCGAACGGCAAGGTCGAATTCAAGGCCCCGCTCGTCGTGGCCGCGCCGACCTACAACATCATCGACGAGCTGAAGGCCGAGGGCGACTGGGAGATCCTCCAGAAGTACTCGGGCTTCGAGTTCGACGACCTGTTCCCGAAGACCCAGAACCGCACCGAGTACGAGAACATCCTCTATCTCGAGCGTCCCGGCTGCAACCTCTGCATGGGCAACCAGGAGAAGGCCGCCAAGGGCGACACCGTGCTGGCGACCTCGACCCGCCTGTTCCAGGGCCGCGTCGTGGAGGACAGCGCCGAGAAGAAGGGCGAGTCGCTGCTCGCCTCGACCCCGGTGGTGGTGCTCTCGGCCATTCTCGGCCGCACGCCCTCCGCGGACGAGTACAAGGCCGCGGTGGAAGGCATCGACCTGACCAAGTTCGCGCCGCCTGCCGCCGCACCGGCGACTGCCAACTCCGTCCATTTCTGAGACGGCCAGGGGCCGGGTCCGGAGCGGCATGCACCGGGTCCGGCATGACCGGAACATTCCAGGGGGCAGCGCCGGGGGCCGGCGCTGCCCCCTGCGCTTTTGCGGGCCCGCTTCCGGCCGCGGCACCGGCTTCCGGTCCGTCCGGTCGCGATGAGGCGTTGCGCCCCTTGCCGTCGCCCCTCGGCACGCGGGCCAGCGCCACCGTCAGGTCGCGCGCCAGCCGCCCCTCGGGCGCGGCGCCGAAAATGTGCAGCCCGTCGCGGATCTGGCTTTCCTTCAGCTCGCAGAGATAGGCATCGAGCCGCGCCAGCCGCGCATCATCGTCGAGACCGTCCAGCCCGGCATCCTCGTCGAGCCCGGTCACCGACATCATCGACAGGATTTGCCCGCGCAGATGGCCGATCCGCCGCGCGTCCACGCCGGCCGCCTGGTAATACTCGTCGACCAACGCCTCGAGCTCGCGCAGCGGCCCGTAGGTCTCGGCCCGCGTGAGCGGCGGCGTCAGGTGGTCGATGATCACGGCCGACGCGCGGCGCTTGGCCTGGGTGCCCCTCCTCGGCGACGGCATCGCCCCAGGGCGACAGGGTTTCGGTTGTGCCGGAATTCAGCCCGTCCTCGCGCAGCACCGCCGCCGGGCAGGCGAAGGCGAAGGGGAAGGGTAGCCGCTTCGCCGTCGCGACCGTCCATTTCGCGCCGAGCGCCTCGGTCACCGGCCCGGCCAGCNCGCTCGTCGGCAACCACCAGATCGCCGCCCGACACATCGAGCCGCGGCGCCTCGACCGCCTCCTGCAGGCTGGCGCCGGTTTCCAGGAGCTGCGCCGCAATCTGGCCGACGGCCGGCATGATCTTGCGCCCGCCCGAGGCGCCGAGCGCGAAGCGGCGGTTGCCGGTCTCGCCCAGCACCGGGCAGACATTCATCAGGCAGCGCTTGCCCGGCGCCAGCGAGTTCGGCTTGCCGGGTTCGGGGTCGAACCACATGATGCCGTTGTTCAGCACCAGACCGGTCGAGGGCGAGACCGTCCGGGACCCGAAGACAGACAGCAGCGTCTGGGTCATCGACACCATGTTGCCCGCGCGATCGACGATCGAGAAATGCGTGGTGCAGCCCGGCGCCTTTGCCGNAGTCGTGGTCGCCCATATGCGACAGCCGCCGCGCNATAAGCCTCNGCGCATCGCAGCGGCCCGCGCGACATGGGCGNGCGGGGCTGTCCGCCTCGNGCGGCGGCATAGAGCGCCTGCCATTCCCCAGCCGAATCCGCGAGCGTCGGCCCGGCGGTCAGGCCCGGGACCGCGAGGATGCGGCCCTTGCGGTAGGGAATTTCCAGCGGGTCGGCCCAGTCGGGCGCATACTCCGCCAGATCCTCCGCCGTCAGGAAGCCGCCCTTGGCGGTGACGTCCTTCACCAGCGCGGCAGCCAGGTCGCCGCGGTAGAAATCCTCCGCCCCGGCTTCGGCCAGCCGCTGCAGCGTCGCCGCCATGCCCGACTGGTCGAGCCGCACATCCGCCAGCGCCGTCCAGCCGAAGATCTTCGGCCATTGGCCATCCTCGAGGAACATCGCCGCCGCATCCGGGTCCTCTGCCAGCTCGCGCGCCGCGGAGGCGATGATCAGCGCGGAATACCAATAGACCGCATGACGGATGCAACCGACCCTGCCGATCTGGGCGCCATCGAGGCGCGCCGCTTGATCGCGCGGCGCAAGCTCTCGCCGGTGGAGCTGGCCGAGGCCTGCATCGCCCGCGCCGAGACGCTGGACCATGCGCTGAACGCCATGCCTGCGCGCGATTTCGGCCGGCTGCGCGACGGCGCGAAAGCCGGAAAAGGCCCGCGCCATCGCCACCGGGTCGAGCGCCTTGGCCACGGCGGTGTTCAGGAGCACCGCATCGAAGCCCATCTCCATCGCCTGCGCGGCCTGGCTCGGCGCGCCGATCCCGGCATCGACCACCAGCGGCACGCCCGGGAAATGCGCCCGCATCGTGCGCAGCCCCTCGATGTTGCGCAGCCCCTGGCCGGAGCCGATCGGCGCCCCCCAGGGCATCAGCACCCGGCAGCCCGCCTCGATCAGCTTCTCGCCGAGGATCAGATCCTCGGTCGTGTAGGGGAAGACCTCGAAGCCCTCGGCGCAGAGGATGCGCGCCGCCTCGACCAGCGCGAAGGGATCGGGCTGGAGCGTGTCCGCATGGCCGATCACCTCGAGCTTGACCCAGGGCGTTTCGAAGAGCTCGCGCGCCATCTGCGCGGTGGTCACGGCCTCCTTGACCGTGTGGCAGCCCGCGGTGTTCGGCAGGATGCGGCGGCCGGCCTCCTTCAGGATTTCGCGGAAGGCGCCGCCCTCGCGTCCTTCGCGGCGCAGCGAGACGGTGATCACCTCGGCGCCCGAGGCGGCGATCGCCTCGGACAGGATCTGCGGCGAGGGGTACTGGGCCGTGCCCAGCATCAGGCGGTTCGCCAGCTCGGTGCCGTAGAACATGGCTCAGCCCCCCTGCATCGGTGCGAGGATCTCGACCCGCGCGCCATCGCGCAGCGCCGCGTCGCCGCGCAGCCCGCTTCCTCGGCGGCATCGCCGCGCATCTGCTGACCATCGGCATTGCCCGCTTCGCCTATACGCCGCTGCTGCCCGCGATGCAGGCCGAGGCCGGTCTGACCCAGCAGGGCGCCGGGCTGCTCGGGGCGCTGATCTATGCCGGCTACCTCTCGGCCGTGCTGCTCCTGGCGGGCCTGCGCGACCCGATGCGGCGGCTGGCAGTGTTCCGGGCCTGCCTGGTGCTCGCCGTCCTCAGCACCGCGATGATGGGCCTGGCCAGCCATCCCTGGCTCTGGGCCGTGTCGCGCTATCTCGGCGGGCTGAGCGGCGCGGGCGGCATGCTTCTGGCCGCGGAATTCATCCTCGGATGGCTGCGCCGCAACGACGCGCGGCCCGATCTGGGACCGCATTTCATGGGGCTGGGCCTCGGCATCTGCCTCAGCGGGCTGGTGGTGCTGCTTCTTGGCCCGCATCTCGGCTGGGCCGGGCTATGGGGCGTCTTCGCCGGGCTCGCCGCCCTCCTCCTGCCCGTTGCCTGGACGCTCACGCCGCAGCCCGAAGCCGACGCGGCGCCCCCCGCAGGACAGCGGAAACCCCGCCCCGCCCCCGGCGCAAGGCGCTGGTTCTGGCTGTTCGGAGCGGGCTACCTCGCGGCCGGATGGGGCTATGCCGTCGGGGCCACCTTCTGCGTCGACATCCTGGCGGCAAGCGGCCATGGCGGCGGCACGGCAGCGGCGGCCTGGATCATCCTGGGACTGGCAAACGCGGCCGGCGCGATGGCAGGCTCGGTCATTTCCCGCTGGTTCGGACTGGCGCCGGTGCTGTTCGGCGCGATGGCGCTGCAGGCGCTGTCGCTGGCCGGGCTCGCCGCAGGCGGCGGCATCGTCTTCGCCTATCTCTCGGCGATCCTCTTCGGGGCCGCCTTCGTGGTCGTCGTGGCGCTGTCCCTGCTGCTCGCCGGGCTGCGCATGCCCGGCGCCTCGGGCCAGGAAATGGCACGGATGACGCTGCTCTACGGCACCGGCCAGATTCTCGGGCCGCTGGCCACGGCGGAGCTGGCTGCGCGCAGCGGCAGCTATGCCCCCGCGCCGCGCGGTGATCACCGGCGGCATGGGCGAGTGACCATGGCCGCGGCAGCCCTCCGCTTCGAGACCCCGGCATCCCTGCCGGTGGAGCGGCTCCTTGTCGGGAAACCGGCGGAGGCGGCGGCGGAGCTGCTGCCGCGGATCTTCTCGCTTTGCCGCGCCTCGCAGCGGCTGGCGATCCGCATGGCGCTGGACCTGCCGGTGGCAGAAGCCGACCGGAGTGCGCTGGAGCAGGACATTGCCCGCGACCATGCGCTGTTTCTCGGCGTGCTGCTGCCGAAGGCGCTCGGCCTCGCGCCGCATCCCGACCCGCTCGCCTTGGCGGGCGAGGTTAAAGACTTTGTCAAGGATTGCCCGGATTTCGAGGGCTTTCTGACCGATGCCTGCCCGGTTTCCCGGGTTCTGGCCGAAATCATTGCCCGCTTTCCCGCGGGCACGGCGGTGACCGGCGCTCTGCCGCTGCCGTCGGCAGAGCGGATGACCGCCTCTGCCGCAATCGAGAACACCGTGGTCGCGCAGCTCCCTCCCTTCCCGCTGTTGCGCCACGTCTCCGCCCGGTTCGGGCGGGGACCGCTCTGGCGCGTGCTTGCGCGGGTGCTGGCTCTCTCCTCCGCCTTGCCAGCACCAGCCAGGCCGCGCCAGGGCGTGGCTGTCGTTCCCGCCTCGCGCGGGCTCTATGCCGTCGAGGCCGCCCGGCAGGACGGCCGGGTGACCCGGTTCCGCCGCTGGACGCCGACCGGGCATCTGCTTGCGCCCGGCGGCATTCTGGAACAATCGCTTGCCACCTGCCCGCCGGGGCAGGCGCAGGTCTTGCTTGCGCTCCTGGACCCGTGCCAGCCTGTCGCCCTGAAGGAGGCCCATGATGCATGAAATGTCGCTCTGCGAGGGCATCCGCGAGGTGATCGAGGATCAGGCCCGCCGCCATGCCATCGGCGAGGTGCGCCGCGTGCGGGTGGAACTGGGAAAATTCGCGGGCGTCGAGAAGCCCGCGCTGGAATTCGCCTTCGAGGTGGTGATGCGCGGCACGGTTGCCGAGGGCGCCGCGCTGGAGATGATCGACCTGCCGGGCCGGGCGATGTGCTTCGACTGCATGGCCGAAGTGGAGATTGCCAAGCGGCTCGACCCCTGCCCGGAATGCGGCGGCGGCAAGCTGATGCCGGTCGGCGGAGATGAAATGCGGATCAAGGATCTGGAGGTCGCCTGATGTGCACGGTTTGCGGATGCGGAGATGCCACGGTCGAGGGCCATCACGGCCATGAGCATGGTCACCACCATCATCATGATCACCGCCATGGTGACCTGCATTTCGGCGAAGGCGCCGCCGGCGTTGCCGTCGCAGGCATGACGCAGGAGCGGATCATCGAGGTCGAAACCTCGATCCTCGCCAAGAATGACGGCTATGCCGCCGTGAACCGGGCGTTTTTCGCCGGCCGGGGGGTGCTTGCGCTGAACCTCGTCTCCTCGCCGGGCTCGGGCAAGACGACGCTCCTGTGCAAGACGATCGAGGCGCTGGGGGACCAGCCGCTGGCGGTGATCGAGGGCGACCAGCAGACCGCCAACGATGCCGAGCGCATCCGCGCCACCGGCGCGCAGGCGGTGCAGGTCAATACCGGCAAGGGCTGCCACCTGGACGGCCACATGGTCGGCCATGCGCTGGAGCATCTGGAGCTGAAGCGGGGCAGCCTGCTTTTCATCGAGAATGTCGGCAATCTCGTCTGCCCGGCCGCCTTCGATCTGGGCGAGGATGCCAAGGTGGCGATCCTGTCGGTCACGGAGGGCGAGGACAAGCCGCTGAAATACCCCGACATGTTCACCGCCGCACGGCTCGCCGTCCTGAACAAGACCGACCTCGCGCCGCATTGCGATGTCGATCTGGACCTCTACGAAGAGAACCTGCGACGGGTGAATCCAGGGATCGAGATCCTGCGGGTTTCGGCGCGGACCGGCGAGGGCATGGCGGGCTGGACCGGCTGGCTGCGCGCCCGTCTCGCCGAGAAGGCGGAGCTGGCGGGATGACCAGCCTGCCCTGCATCCTACTGGTCGATGACGAGGATCACGCGCTGCATTCGATGCGGATGGCGCTGGAGGACGAGTTCGACTGCTTCACCGCCCCGAACGCCGCCGAGGCGATGAAGGTGATGGAGGAGCAGTTCGTCCAGGTCATCCTGTGCGACCAGCGGATGCCGGGCCAGACCGGGGTCGAGTTCCTCTCGGAGGTGCGCGACCGCTGGCCGGACGTGATCCGCATCATCATCACCGGCTATACCGAGACCGCCGACATGATCGCGGCGATCAACGAGGCGGGCATCTACCAGATCGTCACAAAGCCCTGGCACCCGGACCAGCTGATCATGGTGGCCAAGAACGCGGCGCAGCTGTTCCGGCTGAACCGCGAGCACGAGCAGCTCAGCCTCGAAATGCGCTATCTCAGCCGCTCGGTGGAAACCAAGCTGGAGGAGCAGCGCAAGGCGCTGCGCGAGGGCCTCGGATTCGAGAAGGTGCTGCGCGGCCCCGACAGCCCGATGAACGCCGTGGTCGAGCAGGCCCGCCAATTCGCCAGCTTCGACGTGCCGGTCCTGATCTCGGGCGAGCCGGGGACCGGCAAGGCGGCGCTGGCGCGGGCGATGCACTATGCGTCGCTGCGCTCGGACCGGCCCTGCCACGAGATCACGCTGGTGGGCGTCGAGGACGACCTCTTGGAGCTGGAGCTGTTCGGCGCGCGGCGCGGCGCGCTGCCCGGGCTGCAGGTCAACAAGATAGGGCTGATACAGAAGGCCGAGCGCGGCACGCTGATCCTGAACGGGGTGGACAGCCTCAGCCCGGCGATGCAGCTGAAGCTGCTGCCAGTGGCGCTCGGCCAGCAGTTCCGCCCGATCGGCGCGGCCGAGATGCAGCGCTGCGACGTGCGGCTGATTGCCGGAAGCCATCGCGACCTGCGCGCGGCGGTGGGCGAGGGCGCGTTCCGCGAGGACCTGTATTACGCGCTGGCCGCGGCGTCGCTGTCGGTGCCGCCCCTGCGCGCGCGGCTGAAGGATCTGGGGATGCTGGCGCATGAGGCGCTGTTCGACGCGGCCTCGCGGCACGGCAAGATCGTGCACGGGCTGTCGGACGATGCGCTGGCGTTTCTCGGCAACCACGACTGGCCGGGCAACCTGCGCGAGCTGGAAAACGAGATGCTCAGGATGCTGATCTTCAGCCAGGACACGGTGCTGGGCCCCGAGCTGATCTCGCGGCACATCCTGCAGGCGACGCCGTCGCGGGAGGGGTCGGACCCGTCCTTCGACCGGGTGCTGGCCGGGACCGGCACGCTGAAGGACCGGGTCGAGGAGATCGAGATGCGCATCCTGCGCGAGACGCTGACACGGCTGAAATGGAACAAGAGCCGCGCGGCGGCCGAGCTGGGCCTGTCGCGCGTGGGGCTCCGGGCGAAGATCGAGCGCTACGGCATCCCGGAACCGAACCGGATCGAGGAGGACTGAAGAGATGTGCCTTGGAATTCCGGGCCGGATCGTGGCGGTGACCGACGCTGCGCGCCAGATGGCGATGGCCGAGGTCTCGGGCGTGCGCCGCGAGGTCAATGTCGCCTGCGTGGCGAGCGCTCCGCTGGAGGATCTGGTCGGCAAATGGGCGCTGATCCATGTCGGCTTCGCCATGGCGCTGATCGACGAGGACGAGGCGGCGGCGACGCTCGACGCGCTGCGCGAGCTCGGCGAGGCGCAGGAAGCCCTCGAGGCGATGGCGGCCGGCGACGCGGCGCTGGGGGAACGCGCATGAGATACATGGAGGAATTCCGCGACCCGAAACCGGCGAAGGCGGTGCTGGCCAAGATCGCGGCGGTCGTGGACGAGATCGGCGCGACGGCTGAAAAGCCCCTGCACATCATGGAGATCTGCGGCGGGCACACCCATGCGATCTTCCGCTACGGGCTCGACAAGCTGACCCATCCCGGCATCGAGTTCATCCATGGCCCCGGCTGCCCGGTCTGCGTGCTGCCGCGCGCCCGGGTCGACGAATGCATCGCCATCGCGGAACGGCCCGAGGTCATTTTCACCACCTTCGGCGACGCGATGCGGGTGCCGGGGACGCAGAAGTCGCTGATCCAGGCCAAGGCGGAGGGCGCCGACATCCGCATGGTCTATTCGCCGCTCGACGCGCTGGAACTGGCGCGGCGCAATCCGGAGCGCGAGGTGGTGTTCTTCGGGCTCGGCTTCGAGACCACGACGCCCTCGACCGCGCTGTCGATCCAGGCGGCGGCGCGCGAAGGGCTGGCGAATTTCTCGGTCTTCTGCAACCACATCACCGTGCCGCCGCCGATCCGCGCGCTTCTGTCGGACCCGGACATGGTGCTCGACGGCTTCGTCGGGCCGGGCCATGTCAGCATGGTGATCGGCATCCATCCCTATGACTTCATTGCCGAAGACTTCGGCAAGCCGATCGTGGTGGCGGGATTCGAGCCGCTCGACCTGCTGCAATCCGTGCTGATGGTGGTCGAGCAGATCCGCGACGGCCGCGCCGAGGTCGAAAACCAGTATGCCCGCGTCGTGCCCGAGCATGGCAATCCGGTCAGCATCGCGGCGATCGCCGATGTCTACGAGATGCGGCCGAGCTTCGAATGGCGGGGCTTGGGCGAAATCGACGAGAGCGGGCTGCGCATCCGGGCGGCCTATCGCGGCTACGATGCCGAGGCGAAATTCGGCATCGGCTACGGCGCGGCGGCCCGCGTCGTCGAGGAGCCCGAGGGCTGTGCCTGCGGCCAGGTGATGACCGGGCGGCTGAAACCGACGGGCTGTCCGCATTTCGGCAAGGGCTGCACGCCCGGGATGCCGCTCGGCGCGCTGATGGTGTCGAGCGAGGGCGCCTGCGCGGCTTATTACCAATACGGAGGCGCGCGGGCGGCGGCGGAATAGGGGAGGGGGCGCGCCCCCTCCCCGGCCCCCTCCCCCGGCCCCGCGGCAGAGGAAGCAAGCAATGCCCAAGGATACGGCCTTTCGCGACGAGCGTGTCACGCTGGCCCATGGCGGCGGCGGCAAGGCGATGCGCGAGCTGATCGAGAGCGTCTTCGCCAGCGCCTTCGGACCGCCGGGCATGGAAGACCAGGCGCGGCTGAGTTCGGCGGCGCTGCAGCTGCCGGGCGCGCGGCTCGCCTTCACCACCGACAGTTTCGTGGTCGATCCGGTGGAGTTTCCCGGCGGCGATATCGGCAAGATCGCGGTCTGCGGCACGGTGAACGACCTGGCCGTGGGCGGGGCGCAGCCGCTGTGGCTCTCGGCGGCCTTCATCATCGAGGAGGGCACGGAGATCGCGCTGCTGCGGCGGATCGTGGCCTCGATGGCGGAGGAAGCGGCGAAGGCGGGGGTGCGGATCGTCACCGGCGACACCAAGGTGGTCGGGCGGGGCTCGGCGGACAAGGTGTTCGTCACCACGTCGGGGGTCGGCGCGATCCCGCCGGGGCGGGAGCTGGCGGCGGAGCGGATCCGGCCCGGCGACGTGGCGATCGTCAACGGCGTGCTCGGCGATCATGCTGAGCTGGAATCCGGCGGCGGTGCTGGGGCGGCGCCACGCCGTCCGGGCGCTTGCTGCGCCCGAAGCGGCGCCGGTTCCGGCGGAAACCGGCCTGCCGCCCCCGCTTCCGGCGGAGTGAGACGAAAATGTCGCGCCCGGACCGTCGCAAAACCGTCACGTCGAGGCTACATTAGGCCGCAAACCGGCAAGCGACTATCGGGGAGACATGTCATGCGCATTGCAGTTCTGGGGGGAGACGGGTTCGTCGGCTGGCCGACGGTGCTTCACCTGTCCGAGGCGGGCCATGACGTCCACATCATCGACAACCTGTCGCGCCGCTGGATCGATACCGAGCTGGGCGTGCAGTCGCTGACCCCGATGGACAGCGTGCAGGAACGCTGCCGCATCTGGCACGAGGTCACCGGGCGGCGGATCCATTTCCACCTGATCGACGTCGCCAAGGACTACGAGATCTTCAAGGCCTGGCTGACGGACAACAAGCCGGATGCGATCATCCACTTTGCCGAGCAGCGCGCCGCGCCCTATTCGATGAAGACCGACCGCCACAAGGTCTATACCGTCAACAACAACGTCAACGCGACGCATAACGTGCTGGCGGCGATGGTGGAAACCGGGGTCGACGCGCATCTGGTCCATCTCGGCACCATGGGCGTCTACGGCTATTCGACGATCGGCGCGGCAATCCCGGAAGGCTATCTGCCCGTGGATATCGCCAAGCTCGACGGCGAGAAGGTCGAGCAGGAGATCCTTTATCCGACGCGCCCGGGCTCGGTCTACCACATGACCAAGTCGCTCGATCAGATCCTGTTCCAGTTCTACGCGCAGAATGACGGCCTCCGGATCACCGACCTGCATCAGGGCATCGTCTGGGGCACCCATACCGACCAGACCCGCCGCCATGACCAGCTGATCAACCGCTTCGATTATGACGGCGATTACGGCACGGTGCTGAACCGTTTCCTGATCCAGGCGGCGATCGGCTATCCGCTGACCGTGCACGGCACCGGCGGCCAGACCCGCGCCTTCATCCATGTGCAGGATTCGGTGCGCTGCATCGAGCTGGCGCTCGGCGACGCGCCGGAGCGCGGCGACCGGGTGAAGATCTTCAACCAGATGACCGAGACCCACCGGGTTCGCGATCTGGCCGAGATGATCTCGAAGATGACCGGCGCCAAGGTCGCCTACCTGCCGAATCCACGCAAGGAAGCCGCCGAAAACGACCTGATCGTGAAGAACGACCAGTTCCTGGCGCTGGGGCTCGATCCGATCACGCTGGCCGAGGGTCTTCTGGAGGAAGTCGTGGACGTGGCGAAGAAATTCGCGCATCGCGTCGACCGCTCGCGGGTGCCTGCGGTCTCGGGCTGGACCAAGGAGCTGGGCGCGCGGGTCGACCGCGATCCCGAGGGCAAGGCGCTGCGCGAGGTCGGCTGAGTGTCGGGACTTCTGGCGGGTACGCCTGCGCTGAGCGAGCATGCCTATGTGACGCTGGTGACCAATGCCGATTACGCCCGCGGGGCGGCGGCGCTGGTCCGCTCGCTCAGGCTGACCGGCACTCAGGCGGATTGCGTCGTGCTGTTCACCGGCGGCGTGGCCGATGCCGATCTGGCCGAGCTGCGGTCTTTGGGCGCGCGGCTGGTGCGGACCGAGCTGCTGGAGACCTCGGAGGCCTTCAATGCCGCCCATGCGAGGACGGCGCTGCATGGCGCGGCGCCCTTCACCAAGGGCGGCAAGCCGTCCTTCCATACGCCCCTGGACAATTTCGCCAAGCTGCGGCTCTGGCAGCTGACGGAATACAGCGCGGTCGTCTTCATCGATGCCGATGCCATCGCGGTCCAGACTTGCGACAAGCTCTTCGGGTTCCCCGAGTTCTGCGCGGCGCCGAATGTCTATGAGAGCCTTGCCGATTTCGGCCGGATGAATTCCGGGGTCTTCACCGCGCGGCCCTCGGAGGCGACCTTCGCCGCGATGATGGAGGCGCTCGATGCGCCCGGCGCCTTCTGGAGGCGCACCGACCAGACCTTCCTGGAGAGCTTCTTCCCGGACTGGCATGGGCTGCCGATCTATTTCAACATGCTGCAATATGTCTGGTTCGCGATGCCGGAGCTCTGGGACTGGTCCCGGATCCGCATCCTGCATTTCCAGTACGAGAAGCCCTGGCAGGAGCCGCATCCGAAAGCGGCGGAGCTGGCGCCGCTGATCGGGCTCTGGCAGCGGATCGCCGCCGGAGGCGACATGCCGCCGCTGGCCGATCTGCCCCGGCCATGACCGTCTGGGCCGTCACCGGCGGCACCGGGCTGGTCGGCCGCTTCATCGTCGAGGACCTGCTGGCAGCGGGAGAAGAGGTCGTGGTCCTGAGCCGGGCCCGGCAGCCCGACCCGCCCTTTTCCCGGCCGGCCGAGGTCCGGCCCTTCCTGCTGGACCGCGCGGCGGAGACGGATCTGCGGGGGGTGGACCGGCTGGTGCATTGTGCGTTCGACCATGTTCCGGGCCGCTACCGCGGCGGCGAGGGCGACGATCCCGAGGGGTTCCGGCGGCGCAATGCCGGGGGCTCGCTGGCGCTGTTCCGGGCGGCGCGCGAGGCCGGGGTTGGATCGGCGGTGTTCCTGTCTTCGCGCGCGGTCTATGGCGCCTATCCGCCGGGGACGTTGCTGGCCGAGGATTTGGTTCCGCGGCCGGACACGCTTTACGGCGCGGCGAAGCTGTCGGCCGAGGAGGGGCTGGCTGGTGACCGAGCTGCCGCTGGCCGAGAACGGCGTCGCCTTCGCCTGAGGCAGGGCCTGCGGGCCTTGCGGAATCCTGCCGCGGCGCTAGAGTCCGCCGCCCGCCCGTCCGGAGACGCGGAAGGGCGGCGGCATCTCTGCATCCACGGGAAGGAACCGCCATGGCGGCCGCGAAAAAGGGCGCACGCACGCTCGGTGACCTGCAGGCCGCTGGGCTTCTCGGCGCCGGGGTCACGCCGGAGCTGGCCCGCGTGGCCGAACGCTATGCCGTTTCGGTGACGCCGGGCGTGATCGAGACGATCCGCGGCGCCGACCCCGAGGGCGGCGTGGCGCGGCAATACCTGCCCGCCGCGGAGGAATTGCAGGAGACCGCGGCCGAGCTCGACGATCCGATCGGCGACGGCGCGCATTCGCCGGTCAAGGGCGTGGTCCACCGCTATGACGACCGGGTGCTCTTGAACCTCCTGAAGACCTGCGCCGTCTATTGCCGCTTCTGCTTCCGCCGCGAGATGGTCGGTCCGGGATCGCGCGGGCTCGATGCGGGGGAGCTGCGGGCTGCGCTCGACTACATCCGGAACGAGCCGCGCATCTGGGAGGTGATCTTCTCGGGCGGCGATCCGCTGACCTTGTCGCCGCGGCGGCTGCGCGCGGTCCTGGAGGAGCTGGCGCAGGTGGAGCATGTCGGCGTGGTGCGCTTCCATACCCGCGTGCCGGCCGTGGCGCCCGAGATGGTCACGGACGAGCTTCTGGCCGCGCTGCGCTCCGGGCCGACCGCCTTTGTGGTGCTGCATGTCAACCATCCCGACGAGCTGACCACGGAAGTGCGCGCCGCGATCGCGCGGCTCGTCGATGCGGGCATTCCGCTGTTGAGCCAGTCGGTGCTCCTGAAAGGCGTCAACAACTCCGCCGAGGTTCTGGGGCGGCTCTTCCGCGCGCTCGTGCGCAACCGGGTGAAGCCCTATTACCTGCACCATGCCGACATGGCGCGCGGGACCGGCCATTTCCGCACCTCGATTGCCGAGGGTCAGGACCTGATCGACGCGCTGCGGCGCAGCCATTCGGGCGTCTGCGTGCCGAATTACGTGCTCGACCTGCCGGGCGGAGCAGGCAAGGTGCCGGTCGCGCGCAGCTGGATTCTCGGGCAGGAAGACGGCTGCTACCGGCTGCGCGACCGCCATGGCGCGGGGCATGAGTATCGCGACGCGGCTGCCGGACCGGGCCCGGATCGCGGCTGAAACCGCCCCCGGGTGGCAATAAAACAGGCTTATTGCTCACAAAATGGGCAAATGTTATGCGCTAACGCCGCAGGGGCGGGCCGTTCCGTTGACCCGAGGGGGGGGAGTGCTTACCTCCGTTGCATGCGCAAAACGCACAATATCCGGTCGCTCCCGCATCTCTGCGGTAGAGGGATCGTCGGAAATCTCCGTCCCGGCCGGAACTCTTTCGCGAGTGCAGCGTTTGCGCATGGCAAAGGAGACACCAATGCAGCATGACCTTCCGAACCCGGAAGACAGCCTGGCCGCGATACGTCCCTATTCCCGTGTCGCCATCCTCGGCGGCGGTTCCTGGGGAACCGCGATCGCCGCAATCGCCCGCCGTGCAGGCCGCCAGGTGGCCATCTGGGCCCGAGATCCGGACGTCGCCCGGGACATCAACGACAACGCCCGCAACGAGAAATATCTTCCCGGCATCCCTCTTCCCGAGGGGATCATGGCCTATACCGATCTTGCGGGTGCGGTCAGGGATGCCGAGGCGATATTCCTTGTCACCCCGTCGCATTCGATCCGCGGCATGGCACGGCAGCTCAATCCGCTGCTGCACCGGCTGACCCCGATCGTGGTCTGCGCCAAGGGGATCGAGGCCGAGACCGGCCTCTTGATGTCCTCGCTGGTCGAAGATGAACTGCCCGGCCATCCGGTCGGCGCGCTGTCGGGTCCGACCTTCGCGGCCGAAGCAGCGCGCGGCGACTATACCGCCGCGACGCTGGCCTTCGACTTCAAGACCATCGACCGGATCAATCCCGAGGGCAGCCCGGCCGCCCGGCTGGCAGTTTCCCTCGGCTGCGAGAGCTTCCGCCCCTACCTGTCCGACGATCTCGTGGGCCTCGAAACGGCCGGCGCCATGAAGAACGTGATCGCCATCGCCTGCGGGATGATGACCGGCGTCGGCTTCGCGGAAAACACCCGCGCGGCGCTGATTGCCCGCGGCCTGGGCGAGATCCAGCTGGTGACGCTGGCGCTCGGCGGGCGCACCGACACGGTGCTGGGCATGGGCGGCGTCGGCGACCTGACGCTGACCTGCAATTCGTCCACCTCGCGCAACATGAGCCTCGGCCTGCAGCTGGGGCAGGGCATGGCGCGCGAGGACTGCTTCGACGGCAAGCCCATGGTGGTCGAGGGCGAGCGCAACGCCCGCTCCGTCCATGACCTGGCCAAGCGGCTGGGCCTGCGCCTGCCGATCTGCGACACGGTCTACCGCATCCTCCACGAGGGTGCCGACCTGCGCGAGAGCTTCGCGGCGCTCTGGTCGAGCCCGCTCGAAGCCGAACCGGCGGCGATGTCCGTCGAAATCCCCCATCCTGTAAGCCTGGAGGCGTGATGACCATCCAAGACCGAGTGACCTTGCCCGACATTGCCGAGAAGACGATGGTTCTTGCCACCGATCTCGACGGCACCTTCCTGGGCGGCACCCCGGAGGAGCGGCGCGCCCTGTATGACTGGATCGAGGACAACCGCGACACCGTGGGGCTGATCTTCGTCACGGGCCGCGATCCGGAATTCATTGCGGGCCTGGTCGAGGCCGAGGGCACGCCCTGGCCGGATTATGCTGTGGGCGACGTGGGCACCACCATCGCCCATGTCTCGCCCGAGACCGGGGTGGAGCCGATCGAGGAGCTCGAAGAGCAGATCGCCGAGATCTGGGGCGATGCGGGCGAGCGCGTCCGCGCGCGGCTCGACGGCTGGCCGGGGCTCAGGCTGCAGCCGACGGCGTTCCGCTACCGCGTCAGCTACGACCTGATCGCCGGCGAGTTCGACCACGGCGCCAAGGCGGCGGTCGAGGAGATGGGCCATGACTGGCTGATCTCGGACAACCGCTATTTCGACGTGCTGCCCAAGGGCATCTCCAAGGGGCCGTCGCTGAAGCGGCTGCTGGCCCATCTGGGCATCGCCGAGGGCAAGGTCCTGGCGGCGGGCGACACGCTGAACGACTATTCGCTGCTGACGGCCGGGGTGCCTGCGGTCGCGGTCGGGAATTCCGAGGCCCCGCTGAAAGAGGCTCTGGCCAAGGGCGACCACCCGAACCTGCACCATGCCGAACGCCATGGCTGCGCGGGCATCGCCGAGGCCATCACCCATTTCGACCTTCATCCGACGGGAGCGACCGCCCATGCCAAGTGATCTTGTCATCGTCTATCACCGCCAGCCCTACGAGGAAGTCGAGGTCGACGGGAAAGTCGAATACCGCGAGAACAAGTCGCCGAACGGGATCGTGCCGACGCTGAAAAGCTTGTTCGGCAAGGTGCCGACCGGTGCCTGGGTTGCGTGGAAGCAGGCCGAGGATCCCGAGAATCCGGGCTTCGAGCAGGTCATCGAGATCGACGATGCCTATGGCAAGTACCGCGTCAGCCGCCTGCCGCTGACCAAGGAGCAGGTGTCGAGCTTCTACCACATCACCTCAAAAGAGGCGTTCTGGCCGATCCTCCACAACTTCAAGGAACGCTACAACTACGACCCCGTCGACTGGCCGACCTTCCAGGAAGTGAACCGGAAATTCGCCGAGGCCGCCGCCGCCGAGGCCAATCCGAACGCCATCGTCTGGATCCACGACTACAACCTGTGGCTGGTCGCGGGCTATCTGCGGGCGCTGCGCCCGGATGTGCGGATCGCCTTCTTCCACCACACGCCCTTCCCCTCGGCGGACATGTTCAACGTCCTGCCCTGGCGCAAGGAGATCATGCAGAGCCTTCTCGCCTGCGACGTGGTCGGCTTCCACATCCCGCGCTATGCGGAAAACTTCGTCGGCGCGGCGCAGTCGCTCCTGGACGTCGAGGTGACGGGGCGGCGCGACGTGCCCGAGAGCCTGATGACCGATGGCGGGGCGCTGTCCGACCGCCGGGTGCCGCACAGCCTGCGCTACCGCGACCGCGACATCACCGTGGCGACCTCGCCGGTCGGCGTGAACGTGAGCTATATCGAGGAGCTCTCGGCTTCGGAGGAGACCGGGGCCAAGGTCGCCGCGATCCGCGAGGAGCTGGACGGCAAGCGGCTGATCCTGTCGGTCGGGCGCACCGACTACACCAAGGGCGGGATCGAGCAGCTGCAGGCCTATGAACGCCTGCTGAAACGCCGCCCCGACCTGCGCGGCAAGGTCCGGCTGATGCATGTCTCGGTGATGGCGAATGCCAACATGACCGCCTACCAGGAGGTGCAGTCCGGTCTCGAGTCGCTCGCCGGGCACATCAACGGGCTCTATGGCAGCTTCGAATGGCAGCCCCTGGCCTTCATCTCGAACCCGGTGCCGTTCAAGGACCTGATCGCCTATTACAAGGTGGCCGACGTGGCCTGGATCACGCCGCTGGCCGACGGGATGAACCTGGTCTGCGAGGAATACGCCTCGGCCCGCACCGATGGCGACGGCTGCCTGGTGCTGTCGGAATTCGCCGGTGCCGCGGTGGTGCTGTCGGATGCGGTGCTCACCAACCCGTTCTCGCACCGCTCCATGGATGCCGCGATCGAGCGGGCGCTTGCCATGGACGAGGAGACAAGGCGCCACCGCATGGCGTCGATCCGCGCGGCGACCCACCGCCACAGCGTCGAGGCCTGGGCCACCGAGCAGATGCGCAGCTTCGAGAGCTTCGGCGCGCTCGAACTCGCCAGCGCCGATTGATCCCATGGATGCTCTCGCCGCGCGCGCCCCGGAGGCGCCTGGTTCGGGTCCCTCCGCGGGACCCGCCAAGGAGACCTGCGTCAGGCAGGTCTGCCTGACGGCCGCCGAAGCCTATCCGGCGCTGGAGGCGCAGTTCCTCGGCGCCGCGCGCGAGATCCATGCATCCTTCCGGGTCTTCGATCCTTCCACGCGGCTGCGCGGGCCCGACGCGCGGGCGGTGGGCGAAACCTGGGCGGATCTGGTCGCGCATGTCCTGGGGCGCGGCGTGCATGTAACGCTGGTCCTGTCTGATTTCGATGCGATCGCCCGTCCGGAGCTGCACCGCATGGCCAATGCCCATGCCCGCGCCTTCGAGCGGCTCCGCGACCGGCTGCCCGAAGGGGCGGGGCGGCTGACCGTGCGTCTGGCGCCGCATCCGGCGCGGATGGGGCTGCTGCCGCGGCTCGCGCTCCTGCCGGTGATCCGCAAGCATTTGGCCGAACAGGCGGACGAGCTGAACAAGATGTCCGCCGCCGACCGGGAGGAGGCGCTGCGCGACCTGCCCGGCGTGGCCTGCCATCTGGAGGAGCGCGGCGGCAAGCTCCGGGTCAAGCGGCTGATCCTGCCCGAAGTGCTGCCCGGCACACATCACCAGAAGCTCGCCGTGTTCGACCGGACGCGGCTCTATATCGGCGGGCTCGACCTCGACGACCGGCGCTGGGACACGCTTGAGCACCGCCGTCCGGCCGCCGACACCTGGCATGACGTGCAGGTGCTGATGGAAGGGCCGGTGGCCACCGAGGCGCAGGCCCATCTCGACCGGTTCCTCGACGAGACCGCCGGGCGGCAGGCGCCGGGTCCGGCCCGCGAATTGCTCCGCACGCTGTCTTCGGCGCGGCGCGTGGCGCTGCCTTTCCTCGGGCCGCGCACGCTGGTCACCGAGCTCGAGGACGCGCATCTCGACGCGATTTCCCGCGCCGAGCGGATGATCTATCTGGCCGACCTGGCCGCAGGCGGGCCTGCGGGCGACACGCTGGCGGCGCCGATGCCGGGGCTGGTGACCCGGGTCATGGCCGCCGCCGGGGCCATGGTCAGCAAGGGCGATCCGCTGATCATCCTCGAGGCGATGAAGATGGAGCACACTCTGGCCGCCGCCCGCGACGGCACCGTGGCGGAAGTGCTGGTGGCAGAACTGGACCAGGTGTCGGACGGCATGCTGCTCCTGACGATGGAGGCGGCCGATGCCTGAGCATGTGACGATCGTCGAGGTCTCGCCCCGCGACGGGCTGCAGAACGAACCGGCGATGATCGCCGCCTCGGACAAGATCCGGCTGGTCGACGCCCTGTCGGACTGCGGCCTGGCCGAGATCGAAGTGACGAGCTGCCAGGGCGGAGATGCCCGGAACNCCCCGCGATCGCATCGNGCAAGCCCCATCAGAAACTCGACATTGCGCCCACCGCGCCCGTCCGCCCCAGACGGCAGAGTGACCGTAGTCTCGCCGCCCGAGACCAGAAGGCAGGGCGCGTCGAAGGCGGAGCGTCCTTCGGACACGGCGCGGGCCATGCCGGCCATGACACGCCCGGCCTCGCGCGCCTCGCCCTCGATCGCGTCGCCCAGCAGGTGGCAGGGCAGGGGGGAGGCGGCACGTACAGCCTCCAGCATCATCTGGGGCGAGGCGATCAGGCGTTGGTGCGACCGAAGCAGTTTCAAGTCGCCCGGCTTCGGCGTCTCCAACCCGGGATTGTCCAGGACGGCGGCAATGCCGGGTCCGGGGACGATGCCGTAGCGGCCNGAGCACTGCCCGCGCCTCGGCCTGGGTCGTCGGATCGGCGACGGCGNGGACCCGAGCCGATGGTCTCGGGCGCGTCGCCCGGCACGTCGGAGATGGCGAAGGACAGGCAGCGGGCCGGAAAGGCCGCGACGGCCAGCTGCCCGCCCTTCGCGGCACCCCCGACGCGCAGGCCTCGGCCGCGAGCGGGCAGCGGGTCCGGAAGGCGCAGCCCGAGGGCGGGTTCGCGGGGCTCGGAAGCTCGCCGTCGAGCACCTCGCCCATCTCGCCGACCGGACGCTTCAGCGAGGGCGTCGCCGCCAGAAGCGCCTGGGTATAGGGATGGCGCGGATCGGTGAAGACCTGTTCCGCCGGGCCCTCCTCGACGATGCGGCCGAGATACATCACCACGACGCGGGTGCAGAGATGGCGCACCACATGCAGGTCGTGGCTGATGAACAGCATGGCGAGGTCCAGTTCCTCGCGCAGGTCGGCCAGAAGGTTGACGATCTGCGCCTGGATCGACACGTCGAGCGCCGAGACCGGCTCGTCCGCCACGATGAAATCAGGCCGGGGCGCGAGAGCGCGGGCGATGGCGATGCGCTGGCGCTGGCCGCCCGAGAATTGCGAGGGGCGGCGCGGCGCGACCGAGGGGTCGAGACCCACGAGGGTCAGGAGCCGCGCGACCTCGGCGTCGATCTCCGGGCCGGGCACCACGTCGTGGTTCCTCAGCCCGTCGGCGATCTGGGCGCCGACCGAACGGCGCGGATCGAGGCTGCCGAACGGGTCCTGGAACACGAGCTGCATCCGCTTGCGCATCTGGCGGCGATGCGTGCCCTTGAAATCATGCAGGAACTTCCCCTCGAAGCGGACACCGCCGCCGGTCGGGCTGTCGAGGCCCAGGAGGATGTTGCCGAGCGTGGACTTGCCGCAGCCGGACTCGCCGACCACGCCGACAGTCTCGCCGCGGGCGATCTCGAGGGTGACGCCGCGCAGCGCCCAGACATCGCGCTTCGCCCCGAGAAGCCCCGAGCGGGAGGGGAAATTGCGGGTCAGCTCCTGCGCTTCGATGATCGGGCTCATGCGACGTCCTTCCAGAGGTCCTGCCAGCGCAGGCAGCGGGTGGTGCGGCCCTCGCCGGTATCGAGAAGCGGCTGGGGATGGGCGCAGGCGGCCGCGGCATGGCCGCAGCGCGGGGCGAAGCGGCAGCCCTCGGGCATGGCGCCGGGCTGCGGCACGGTGCCGGGGATGCTCTCCAGCCGCGCGGCGTCGCTCTCCGGCACGGAGGCAAGCAGCGCCTTGGTATAGGGGTGGCGCGGATCGGCGAAGACCTGGGCGACGGTGCCCTGCTCCACAACCTGGCCCGCATACATCACCGAGACATGGGTGGCGATTTCCTTCACCACGGCGAGGTTGTGGGTGACGAAGATCACGCCCATGCCGGGATTGTCTTCCTTGAGCTTTGCGAAGCGCCCGCGCGATGGCGACGCGCTGCTGCTGGCCGCCCGACAGCTGGCTGGGATAGTGCCCGCGCTTGTCGGCGACGCCGACCTTGGCCAGCATCGCCTCGGCCTTCTCGGTTGCTTCGGCTTTCGGGCGGCCCAGCACGTGGATCTGCGCGGCGGTGACGTTTTCCAGGATCGTCATGTGCTGCCACAGGTTGAACTGCTGGAACACCATGGCGAGCTTCGAGCGGATGCGGTCGACCTGCTTCGGGTTCGACGGATGCGGCGCGCCGTTGCGCATGCCCATCTCGATCAGCTCGCCCTTGACGCGGACCTCGCCCGCGGTGGGCGTCTCCAGAAGGTTGATGCAGCGCAGGAAGGTCGACTTGCCCGAACCCGATGAGCCGAGGATCGCCACCACGTCATGCTCATGCGCCTTCAGCGAGATGCCCTTGAGGACCTCCTGGTCGCCGAAGGTCTTGCGAATGCCGGTGACCTCGAGGGCCAGCTGCCCGTCCGGGCGTCCGCTTGTCGTCATCAAATCACCAAACCCCGCGTTGCTCCGGCCGGTCCTGTCCGGAACCGGCGGTCCGCAGCCCCGCCATGCAATTCCCCGAAGGGCGATCCGCGGCGCCGCTTCGGCCGGAAGGGCCGTGCCGCGGGCAGGTGCCCCATATAGGCCAGCACTCCCTTGACGGGCCGGGACAGTCAAGAGTTTTCCGGCCTTTCCAGCGACATGACGCCGCGAAGCATGCATCCGGTCCGCGGGATGCGGCCCGGATGGCCGCAGATGACCAAATTCCTGCCAGATGGTCCGCCGCGTTGCGGCCGGCTCGCCGGTCCGGCGGACGGAGGCCAGGCTGCGTCTTTTCCCTCAATTGGTCATGAAACCTGACCATGCGGCGGGTAAGCGCTTGGCCGCTCCGCGGCATAGCCATACGGTGGATGCATATTTGATCTGCATCATTGACGGTTCACTCGCGTGTAATTTTCGGCGGTCGTGTTCTTTCCCGAAAAAATCATCATGGAAAACAATGCATTGAAAATCCGCATGCCTGCGTCACTTTTTCGTGCGCAACCCTGGCGTGTGTCCGTGCCGCATTGCAGCGCTTGCAGTCAGCCCCGCGCAAGATAATTTCGCGGCGGGGAGGCCCTGGACGAAAGGGTGTCATGATGGAATTCAGGAAACGGCGGGCTGACCGGCAGGTGGACGTGCTTCTGGTGGGCGGAGGCATCATGAGCGCGACTTTGGGCGTGCTTCTGCAGGAACTGGAGCCGGGCTGGTCAATCGAACTGACCGAACGCCTCGATGACGTGGCATCGGAAAGCTCGAACGGCTGGAACAACGCAGGCACGGGCCATTCGGCGCTGTGCGAGCTCAACTACACGCCGCAGCGCGCCGACGGCTCGGTCGACATTTCCAAGGCCGTCTCCATCAACGAACAGTTCCAGGTCTCGCGCCAGTTCTGGGCGCACCAGGTCGAGACCGGCGTCCTGAAGAACCCGAAATCCTTCATCAGCCGGGCGCCGCACATGAGCTTCGTGCGGGGCGCCGAGAATGTCGCCTTCCTGCGCAAGCGCTACGAGGCGCTGGTGAAGAGCCCGCTCTTCGCCGGCATGCGCTTCTCCGACGACCGCGCGCAGATCGAGGACTGGGCGCCGCTGATGACCCGCGGTCTTGCCGCCGACGTGCCGGTCGCCGCGACCTGGGCGCCGCAGGGCACAGATGTCGATTTCGGCGAGATCACCCGGCAATTCGTCGCCGCCCTGGCGGACCGGCCGAATTTCGCGATGCGCACCGGCCGCACCGTCACCGGCATCCGCCGGACTCCGGCGGGCGGCTGGCGGGTGACCAGCACCGCGACCCATGGCGGCGAAACCGAATGCGTCGATGCGCGCTTCGTCTTCCTCGGCGCGGGCGGCGGGGCGCTGCCGCTGCTGCAGATGTCGGGCATCCCCGAGGCGCGCAATTATGCGGGCTTCCCGGTCGGCGGCTCGTTCCTGGTCTGCGAAAACCCCGAGATCGTCGCCCAGCACGGCGTCAAGGTCTATGGCAAGGCCGAGGCCGGCAGCCCGCCAATGTCGGTGCCGCATCTCGACCGCCGCTGCATCGGCGGCCGCGACATGCTGCTGTTCGGGCCGTTCGCGACCTTCTCGACCAAGTTCCTGAAGCAGGGCTCGCTCTGGGATCTGCCGGGCTCGATCACCGGGCGCAACCTGCTGCCGATGCTGCAGGTCGGCGTGCGCAATTTCGGGCTGGTGGAATATCTCGCGGGCCAGCTGCGCTTGACCGAGAAGGACCGGATGGCGGCGCTGCGCGACTACTATCCCGAAGCTCAGGATGCCGACTGGCGCCTGTGGCAGGCCGGCCAGCGCGTCCAGGTGATCCGCAAGGAGCCGGGCCATGGCGGCGAGCTGAAGCTCGGCACCGAGATCGTTTCGGATGCGGGCCGCAGCATCGCGGCGCTGCTCGGCGCGTCTCCGGGCGCCTCGACCGCGGCGCCGATCATGCTGGACCTGCTGGAGCGCATCTTCCCGGACCGCGCCGCCAGCCCGGACTGGCAGGAGAAGCTGCGCCGCATCGTGCCGAGCTACGGCCGCAAGCTGGGCGAGGCGCCGGACCTGATCGCCGAGGAATGGGCCGAGACCAGCTGCCGGCTGGAACTGGGCCAGTTCGACGCCACCGAGCTGCGCAGCCGCATGGACCAGTTCCGCAGCAGCGTCGTCGCGCCGATGGAGCAGGCCGCCGCCTGACGGCTCAGATGTCGATGTAGTCGATGCCCAGCCGGTCCGCGAGCGCGACGATCTCGCGGTGGCAGGGCGGATCGGCGACAGCGCGGGTGTCTCCGGGCCGCAGCGCAGCCGCCCGGTCGCCGAACAGAACCAGCGCCCCGGCCGGGCCCAGCTGGTGCGAGTGGTAGAAAAGCCCCTGCGCCTGCGGCAGCGCGGAATGGATCGCCTCCGCCCAGGCCCGCACGGCCGGATAGCTGGCGGTCGGCCCGGCAATCAGCGCATTGTGCTCGACGCCGAGCGCCCGCTGCCCCGCCACGGTCAGGTCGACCAGAAGCAGCGGCTCCGCAACGGCGACCGTGCTATGGGCATGGCCCGCGTAATCCGACGGAAAGACGATGGTCAGCGGCGGCTGCCCGGTGACCGGATCGGTCTCGGGCACGTCCGGGCTGCGCAGGATGATCTCGGCCGCCGCGCAGTCGAAGCTTTCGGCGGCATAGATCGTCGGGATGATCCGCCCCGCCGGATCGCGGATCGGCGAGAAGCGGGCATTGCCGCGCTCGGTATCGTTGAAGGCGGCCGCGCCGAAGCGCGCGGGATGGATGCGGTGCAGGACCGTTCCGGCGGGGATGGTGACGAAGGCAGCCTTCGCGGCGCGCAGCCGCGACGGGTGGGGCACGGTGATGTCGAACCGCATCAGCCGTGATCCGGCAGCTCCGTGGCCAGATCGAAGGCGGCCAGAACCTCCTCGGGGCGGTCGGCCAGCGCGGCGGCCGGGGCCGCGGCGGCCCCTGGCTGAGCGCGCCGCAGGCCTCCTGGGCGGCATCCAGCAGCGCGGCCAGCTCGGGCGCGAAGCCCTGCATCTGGGCGTCGCGCTGGATCAGGTTGACGATGCAGGCCAATTTCTGCGCGGCCTCCTGCGGGTCGCGCGGCTCCGTCTCGAGAAGCGCGCCGCGCAGGTCGCGGGCCTGGCGCAGCAGAAGCGACAGGTCCGCGGTATCCGGCTCGTCCCGCATCAGCAGCGAGTCGATGCGGCTGTTCACAAGACTGTACTGTGCAAGCGCGCTCAGCAGAGACATGATCCGTCCGCCAAAACATTCATCCTGAATTCAACGTGCGGATGGAACCTCTTTGGCTTTGCAAGGTCAAGCAAATTGATCTCACCGGTAAACCTGGTCTTCGCCGGGGAAGGACCGGTCGCGGACCTCCTCGGCATAGGATTGCACCGCTTCCTTGATCATCGGGCCGAGCTGGCCGTAGACCTTGACGAATTTCGGCGTCCAGGGATTCAGGCCCAGCATGTCCTCGAGCACCAGAACCTGGCCGTCGCAATGCGCCGAGGCGCCGATGCCGATGGTCGGAATCGCCACCTGTTCGGTGATACGGCGGGCCAGCGGCTCGACCATGCCTTCGAGCACGATCGCGAAGGCCCCGGCCTCGGCCACCGCGCGGGCGTCTTCCTCGTGGGCGGGCCAGCTTTCCTCGTCGCGCCCCTGGGTCTTGAAGCCGCCCATCACGTTCGTCGATTGCGGGGTCAGGCCGATATGCGCCATCACCGGGATGCCGCGATCGGTCAGGAAGCGGATGGTCTCGGCCATGCGCTTGCCGCCCTCGAGCTTGACCGCGCCGCAGCCGGTTTCCTTCATGATCCGCGCGGCGTTGCGGAACGCTTCGGAAGGGCTCTCCTCGTAGGTGCCGAACGGCATGTCGACGACGATCAGCGCCTTCTTGGTGCCGCGCACCACCGCGCGGCCATGCATGATCATCAGCTCGAGCGACACGCCCAGAGTCGATTCCATGCCGTGCATCACCATGCCGAGGCTGTCGCCCACCAGGATGAAATCGGCGACCTCGTCGACGATGGCAGCGGTATGGGCGTGGTAGGAGGTCAGCGAGACGATCGGCTCGCCGCCCTTGCGCCGGGCGATCTGCGGAACGGTGATGCGGCGGATGGGGGCTTGGGTGCTCATGTCTGTCTCCTCAGGCGGGGGTCACGACGCGGTTGTCGATCAGCAGGATGGGGCCGAAGCGGACGGCCAGCAGGATCACCGCCGGGCGGTCGAGCGGACCGTCCAGATCGGCCAGCGTTCCGGCGTCCTGGATGTCGATCGCATCGACTTCGGCCGAAGGCGCCTCGGCGAGGGTCAGCGCGATGTCGGCGCGCAGCTCGCCGATGGTCACCGGCTTCTTGGCCAGCTCCTCGGCGCGGTCGAGCGCCCGGTTCAGCACCGGCGCCTCGATCCGGTGCTCTTCCGCCAGGCGGACATTGCGCGAGGACATGGCCAGCCCGTCGGCTTCGCGCACGATCGGATGGCCGACGATCTCCACCGGCACGTCGAGATCGCGCACCATGGTGCGGATCACCGCAAGCTGCTGGTAGTCCTTCTGGCCGAAGAAGGCGGCATCCGGCTGCACGATGTTGAAGAGCTTGGTCACCACCGTGGTCACGCCGCGGAAATGCCCCGGGCGCAGCGCGCCGATCAGCACCTTCGACAGCTCGGTGGTCTCGACGACGGTCTGCGCGCCCGGCGGATACATTTCCTCGACCGCGGGCAGGAGCACCGCATCGACGCCCTCGGAGCGCAGCAGGTCGAGGTCGCGCTGGTCGTCGCGCGGGTATTTCTCCAGATCGGCGGGATCCTCGAACTGGGTCGGGTTGACGAAGACCGACACCACCACCCGGTCGCATTGCGATTTCGCCAGCCGGACAAGGCCGAGATGGCCCTCGTGCAGCGCGCCCATGGTCGGCACGAAGCCGATCCTCTGCGCGCCGCCCGCCCGCATCGTGGCGGCGGCGCGGCGCATTTCGGTCTTGCTTCGGCAGATTTCCATTGGCCACCCCTCCAGGCTCTCGCGGCTGTCCTACGAAACCGGAGGGAGACAGGCAAGGCGCGCGCGTCAGGCGAGGGCGGTTGCGCCCCGCGGCCGCGGCCACATCGCGGTCAGCTTCGGCGCGGCTGCCCTCCGGTCGGATTCCAAGAGCGAGATGTAGTCCTTCACCACATGGTCGATGCCGAAATGCGACCGCGCGCTGTCGAGCTCCTGCACCGAGCCGAGCCAGCGCAGCTTCCTCAGCTTGTAGCCCTCGGTGACGAAATCCTGCTTCCAGACGACATTCATCACCCAGCCCTCGCCCGCGACCTGCGGCTGGTCGTCCCGGATCACCTGCGGCGAGGCGAAGCCGATGGCGGGCACCCGCAGCGCGGTGCCGAGGATCTGCGCCGAGGCCGCGCCCAGCGAATGGCCGGCGATGAAGGACGGCCTGCGCCCGCGCAGGAAGGCGTGGACCTTCAGGGCATGCAGCAGGAAGCCGCCATGGAACTGGGTGACGGGCAGGGGGCCGGTCAGCGCCGCCAGCCGCGACGAGCCGGCGAGCCGGCGGCCGGGTCGCAGGTTGAAATCGACATAGTCGCCGAGCCCGTTCGATCCGGTGATCAGCAACGTGCCGCCCCGCGTCAGCGCAGCCTCGGCCCTGGTGTCGCGCGAGACATCCGCGAGGCCCGACACCATCTGCCGCGCCAGCATGGCGGGGCGGTAGCGGTCCAGCTCCTTCGCCACTTCGAGGTAATCGCGTGCAATGGCGGGCATTTCCGGTCTCCTCCCTGGCCGCGGCGCGGCTCCCGCGGAAATCCAAGCATTCCGGTTTCCGCATGTCCAGTCCGCAATGCCCCTGCGGAAGGTTAGGGTTCGTTAACCGCCCCGGCAGGAAGCGCGCGGTTCCGCGGCGGATTCCGCATAGACTGGCCCTGCATCCATCTGGACAGCGCAGGGAGGACCCGAATGATCCATCAGTCCATCGCCACGATCGTGACAGCCCGCCCGCTCCAGACCGTATCTCCGGACGACACTGTCCGCGAGGCCTGCCACAAGCTCGTCGTCGCGCCCGAAGGGGCGGTTGCGGTCCTGGACGGCAGGGAGCTTGTCGGCATCGTATCCGAACATGACGTCATCGCCCGCGCGATCTGCGCGGAGCGGCCGACGACGGAAACTCCGGTCGCCGCGATCATGACCGCGGATCCGCGCTGCATCGACGTATCGGCGAGCCTCGCCGAGGCGATGCGGATCATGACCGACGGCGATTTCCGCCACCTGCCGGTCATGCTCGGCCGCGAGCTGGTCGGGATCCTGTCGATGCGGGACATCCCGACCCAGTACCGCCTTCTGGTGGAGCGGTTCTCGGAATTCCGAGACAGCGCGCTCGGCGCGGATGACCGGGTCACCATGCTGGTCTGAGACCGGACAGGCCCGGCCCCCGGCTGCGGGGGCCGCGCTCAGGCGGCCGACAGCTCGTCGTAGCAGGCCAGCGTCTTGGCGGCATACATCAGCGACGGGCCGCCGCCCATCTGCACGCACATCGACAGCATGTCCGAGATCTCTTCCCGGGTGGCGCCGCATTTCACCAGCGCCTCGGTATGGAAGGCGATGCAGGGCTCGCAGCGGTCGGCGACGGCAATCGCCAGCGCGATCAGCTCCAGCGTCTTCTTGTCGAGCGCGCTGCCGGTCTTGGCGGCCTTCGATAGGGCGCCGAAGCCCTTGCTCATCTCGGGGGCCGCCTGGTTGAGGCTGCGCAGGTTGGTTCTCATCTCGTCGAGCTTGTCGGCCCAGGTCATCGTCGGCCCCTTTCCGGGAATGGTTGCTGACGAAGACGTCTCTAGCGCGTCACAGATTGCAATAACTTGATCCAAGCTAAATTCCGCATCCCGAAGTCAGGAAAAACCGCGCCGGCGCCGGGGGTGCAGCAGCGCGGGCGTTAGGAGAGACTTAACGGGAAACCGGACTAGTTTGTAACGGGAGCATGACAGACCGTTTTGCCGCGGAATTCGGGAGGAGGAGCAGATGGTCATCAGAACTGTCGGAGACGTGGTGCGGGACCGACCCTTCGGCAGGGTGCTGCCGGGGCAGAGCCTGCGCGAGGCTTGCCGCGCGATGCGCGAGGCCGGGGACGGGGCGCTGGCGGTCATGGAGGAGGCCGCGCTTTGCGGCATTCTCTGCGAGACCGACGTGATCCACCGCGCGGTCTGCGAAGGCCTGCCGATGGACGGCACGCCGGTCAGCGACGTGATGAGCCGCGGCCCGGAGGTGATCGACGCGGCCGACAGCGTCGCCGCCGCGCTGCAGGCGATGCACCAGGGCGGGTTCCGCCACTTGCCGGTGCTCGAGGGCGCGATGGTGATCGGCATCCTGTCGATGCGCGACATCCCCACCGAATACCGCTACATGGCCGAGCGTTTCGCCCAGGCCCAGGCTGGTCCGCGGCCCTTGGGCGAGCGCGGCTACCGCCTGCTCTGAAACGGAAAAAGCGCGCGAGGGGCCTCGCGCGCTTCCGGTTCCGGTCCTTGGGACGGGATCAGTTCGGGATCTCGCCGGTCACGCCTTCGAGATAGAAGCTCATGCCCGCCAGCGCGCCGTCATCGGCAACCTCGCCCTCGGCCAGCCACGGCGTGCCGTCCTGCTTGTTCAGCGGGCCGGTGAACGGGTGGTAGGAGCCGTCGACGATCGAGTCCATGACCTCCTGCGCGGCCGCCTTCACCTCCTCGGGCATGGCGTCGGAGAACGCGCCGATGCCGACCATGCCGTCGGCGATGCCCGACCAGGTGGCCGCGGTTTCCCAGCTGCCGTCCATGACCGCCTGGACGCGCTCTTCGTAATAGGGCGCCCAGTCATCGATGATCGAGCTCAGCCGCGGGGCCGGGGCGTATTGCGCCATGTCCGCCGCCTGGCCGAAGCCGTAGCCGCCGGATTTCTCCAGCGTCGCCAGCGGCGCGGTGGAGTCGGTATGCGCCAGAACGACATCGACGCCCTGTTCGATCAGCGCCTGGGTGGCGTCGGCTTCCTTGGCCGGGTCGTACCAGGTGTTCAGCCAGACGACGCGGATCTCGACATCCGGGTTCACCTTCTTGGCGTGGATATAGGTCGAGTTGATGCCGCGGATGACTTCCGGGATCGGGAAGGAGGCGAGATAGCCGATCTTGTCGGTCTCGGTCATCATGCCGGCGATGGTGCCCATCACCGCGCGGCCCTCGTAGAAGCGCGCCGAGTAGTTGGCGAAGTTCGGGCCGGATTTGAAGCCGGTCGCGTGCTCGAACTTCACGTTCGGGAACTTGGCCGCGACGCTTTCCACCTGGTCCATGTAGCCGAAGGAGGTGGCGAAGATGATGTCGGCGCCGGTCAGCGCCATCTGGGTCAGGACGCGCTCCGCATCCGGGCCTTCGGGCACCGATTCCTGTTCGATCAGCTCGACCGCGTCGCCGAAATGCTCCTTCAGCTTGACGGCGGCCTCGTGATGGTGCTGCGACCAGCCGCCGTCATTGACCGGGCCGACATAGACGAAGCCGACCTTGACCGGCTCACCGTTCTGGGCGAGGGCCCCGGTCGCCGCGCCCATGGCGAGGGCGAGGCTGGTGGCCATGGCGGAAATGCTGGGAAATCTCATGTCTTTCCTTCCTGCTGCGTTCTTGCCGGGACTGTTCGATGAGCGCCGAGGTAATCACGGCGGCGGGGACGGCAATGACCCCCAGCCCGACGAATAGGATGGCCGAGGTGAAGAGCCTCCCCCCGGCGGTGATCGGATAGCTGTCGCCATAGCCCACGGTGGTGAAGCTGACGACCGCCCACCACATGCTTTCGGGGATCGACCCGAAGGCCTCGGGCTGGGCGTCATGCTCGAAGATGTAGATGCCGGTGGCGGCGATGTAGAGGACGATGCCCGCGAGCAGCGCGAAGACCGTCAGGTCGCCCTTGACCGAGGAGAGCGCCTCGATCAGCCGGTCAAGCGCATGCGCGGCGCGCAGGAGCTTCAGCAGCCGGAACAGCCGCACGATCCTGAGGGTCCTGAGCGCGGCCCATTGCGGATGCAGCAGCGCGAAGGCCGGCAGGCAGGCCATCAGATCGACGATGCCCCAGAAGCTGAAGATGTAGCGCAGCGGCCGCGGCGCGCAGATGATGCGGGTGATGTATTCCGCGGTGAAGACCGCCAGGATGACCCATTCGAAGACCGCCATCACCTCGCGCAGGAAGGGCGGCAGGTCGTCGATGGTCTCCAGGGTGATGGCGACGGCCGAGAGCACGATCGCCCCGTTCAGCGCGAAGGCGACGAGCCGCCCCAGACGGGGGTGCTCGCCTTCCAGCGCCTCTAGGATTTCGGCTCTCGTCATGGTTCCGTCCCCGGCTCAGCGCGATGCGTGGAAAGGCCGGCCCAGCGATCCGGGCGCGCCGGCCGCGGCACCCGCGGCGGACATGACGACCAGCACCAGGATCGTGACCAGATAGGGCGACATCGACAAGAGCTCCACCGGCACGTTGACGCCAGCGGCCTGCATGTTCAGCTGAAGGACCGTGATCCCGCCGAAGAGATAGGCGCCGATCAGCAGAGGGAACGGCCGCCAGGCGGCGAAGACGACCAGCGCCAGCGCGATCCAGCCCGCGCCCGCGGTCATGCCCTCGGTCCATTGCGGCACCCGCACGAGGCTCAGATAGGCGCCGCCGAGCCCGGCCATGGCGCCGCCGAACAGGATCGCCATCAGCCGGATGCGGGTCACCTTGTAGCCGAGCGCATGGGCGGCGGCATGGTTCTCGCCGACGGCGCGCAGGATCAGGCCGGGGCGCGAATAGCGCAGGAAGGCCCAGACCGCGGCGACGGCGAAGAGGCTGAAATAGACCATCAGGTCATGGTCGAAGAACATCGGCCCGATGACCGGCAGCTGCGACAGGCCGGGGATCGGCAGGTCGGGGGTGACGGGGGGCTTCAGCCCGACGAAGGCCTGGCCGAGCAGCGCCGAGAGCCCGAGGCCGAAGAGCGTCAGCGCCAGGCCGGTGGCGACCTGGTTCGACATCAGCCCTTGGGTCAGCGCGCCGAAGACCAGCGCCAGCGCCGCGCCGCCCGCCGCGCCGCCGAGGAAGCCCAGCGTCGGCGATCCGGTGGCGACCGCGGCCATGAAGCCGGTGATCGCGCCGGTGATCATCATGCCCTCGACCCCGAGGTTCAGCACGCCGGATTTCTCGACGACCAGCTCGCCGAGGCCCGCCAGCAGGATCGGGGTGGAGGCCGCCATCAGGAGCGGGATCAGGTTGATCAGCGAAATGTCCATCACGCGGCCCTCCCGGTGGCGATGCGCAGCCGGTAATGGCTGAAGACGTCGAAGGCGAGCAGGAAGAACAGCAGCATCCCCTGGAAGGCCTGGATCGCGGCGGCCGGCAGGCTCAGCATCAGCTGCGCCAGTTCCCCGCCGATATAGGTCAGCGCCATCAGCAGCCCGGCGAGCAGGATGCCGACCGGGTGGAGCCGCCCGAGGAAGGCGACGATGATCGCGGTGAAGCCGTAGCCCGCGCCGAAATCGATCGAGATCTTGCCTGCGGGACCGGCCACCTCGAAGAGCCCGGCCATGCCGGCCAGCGCGCCCGAGACGCCCATGCAGAACAGGATCAGCCGCGCCGGGTTGACGCCGGCGAGCTTCGCCGCGCGCGGGGCCTCGCCCGCCAGCTTGATGTGGAAGCCGAGGATGTGCCGCTGCAGCAGCACATAGGCGGCGATCACCGCGATCAGCGCGGCGACCACGCCCCAATGGATGCCGGTATTGGCGATGATCTCGGCATTGTGGGCCGACGGATAGGACTGCAGGTTGCGCGAGCCGGGGAAGCCGCCGCCCTCGGGGTTGCGCAGGAAGCCCACCGCCGCCGCCGAGAGGATCTGCTCGGCGACATAGACGAGGAGCAGCGAGACGAGGATCTCGTTGGTGTTGAACATGGTCCGCAGGAGGCCGGGGATCATCGCCCAGGCCCAGCCGCCCAGGGCGCCCGCGAGCACCATCAGCGGCAAGAGGACCGGCAGCTCCATCGGGTAGAGCGCCAGCGCCAGCCCGGCGCCCGCCAGCGCGCCCATGATGTACTGGCCTTCCGCGCCGATGTTCCAGATGCCCGCGCGGAAGCCCAAGGACAGCCCGATCGCGATCAGGATCAGCGGGCCGGCCTTGATCAGGAGCTGCGGCCGCGAATAGCTGCCGAATTGCGGCGAGAAGACCGGGTCCCAGAAGATCGTCTTGATCGCCAGCACCGGGTCCTTGCCGAGAAGCGCGAACATGATCGCGCCGGCGATCATCGTGGCCGCCACCGCCAGCAGCGGCGCGAGATAGGTCCAGGATTTCGAAGGCGCCGGGCGCCGTTCCAGCCGGATCATGCCACGGCCTCCTCTTCGGGGTCCCGGCCGCCCAGCATGAGCCCGAGGTCGTTCATCGTCAGTCCCTGCGCCGGTCGCGGCCGCACCATGCGGCCGTCGCAGATCGCGGTGATCCGGTCGCTGATCTCCATCAATTCGTCCAGGTCCTGGCTGATCGCGATCACCGCCGCGCCGTCCTCGGCCAGCTTGATCAGCGCCTTGCGGATATGCGCGGCGGCGGCGGCGTCGACGCCCCAGGTCGGCTGGTTGACGATCAGCAGCTGCGGCGCCTGCATCACCTCGCGGCCGACGACGAATTTCTGGAGGTTGCCGCCCGACAGCGCGCCGGCGGCGGTATGGGCGCCCGGGGTGCGCACGTCGAAGGCCTTGATGACGGTCTCGGCATAGCCCTTCACGCCGGCCCAGTCGATCCAGCCGCCCGGCGCCAGCTTCATCCGGAGCGCGGCGGTCATCAGCGCGTTGTCGGTCAGGCTCATGTCCGGGGCGGCGGCATGGCCGAGCCGTTCCTCAGGCGCCGAGAGGATGCCGATCGCGCGCCGCTCGTGCGGGCCGAGCCGGCCCACGGGCCTGCCGTCGAAGGTGACGGCATCCGGCGCGGTGCGGGTCTCGCCCGAGAGCACGGCGAAAAGCTCGTCCTGGCCGTTCCCGGCGACGCCGCCGATGCCGAGGATCTCGCCCTTGGCGACCGAGAAGCCGATCTCCTTCAGCGCGGTGCCGAACTGGCTGGCCGCCGGAAGCGACAGGCCGTCGACCGAGAGGACCTCGGCCCCCGGCGTGCCGGGATGCTTGACCGGCGTGTCGAGCTTGGCGGCGACCATCATCTCGGCCATGTCGCGCGCCGAGGTCTGGCTGGGCACGCAATCGCCCACCACCTTGCCGTGGCGCAGGATCGTGGCGGTGTCGCAGATCGCCCGGATCTCGTCGAGCTTGTGGGAAATGTAGAGGATCGCCGTGCCTTCGGAACTCAGCTGGCGCAGGGTGCGGAACAGGATCTCCACCTCCTGCGGGGTCAGCACCGAGGTCGGCTCGTCCATGATCAGGAGCCGCGGGTCCTGCAGCAGGCAGCGCACGATCTCGACCCGCTGGCGTTCGCCCGCGGAGAGGTCGCCGACCCGGCGATGCGGCGAGAGCGGCAGGCCGTAGGCCTCGGAGACCTCGCGGATCTGGCGCGCCAGCACCCGGCGCTTCGGCGGGGTCTCCATGCCGAGCGCGATGTTCTCGGCCACGGTCAGCGCATCGAAGAGCGAGAAATGCTGGAACACCATCGCGACGCCGGCCTGGCGCGCGGCCGAGGGCTCGGACGGCGCGTAGCGCAGCCCGTCGAGCACCATGGTCCCGGCATCGGGCGTGACCAGCCCGTAGATGGTCTTGACCAGCGTCGATTTTCCGGCGCCGTTCTCGCCCAGCAGGGCATGCACCTCGCCCTTCCGGATCCGGAAGGACACGTCGGAATTGGCCACCACTCCGGGATAGGCCTTGGTCACCCCTTCGATGACCAGCAGGTCGTCTGTCGATGTCACCCGGTACGGTCCTGTCTTGCTGTGATTTCCTCGCCTTGCTCCGTCAGTAGCGCGGCAGCGATGCCCACGGCAATCGCCTGCGGATGTTTGCCCAGGGCAGGGTTGCCGATTGGACATGCGATCCGCGCCACCGTGGCCGGTGCATGGCCGAGCTGCGCCAGCCGCGACCGGAACCGCGTCCATTTCGTCGCCGAGCCGATCAGCCCGATCCGGCCCTGTCCGCGCGCCAGCGCCGCGTGGCAGAGCGCCAGGTCCAGCTCGTGCGAATAGGTCAGGATCAGGACTTCGGCATCCTGCGGGGCCAGCGCCAGCGCGCGCGCCGGATCGGGGGCGGGCAGGGCGGTGACGCCCCCGGGAATGGCTGCGGGAAAGCGCTCCGGTCCGGTATCGACCCATGTGATTGCGAAATCGGGCAGCGGGCGCAGCACCTCGACCAGCGCCCGGCCGACATGGCCCGCGCCGAAGATCCAGAGCGGCCGCCGCGGCGGCGTTTCCGGCTCGATCAGCCCAGCCCCATCGCGGCCGAGCCGAACAGCTTGCGCGGGATCGCCGGACGCCGCGCCACGGTGCGCGCGTCATAGGCGGCCTCGGCGCGGATGCCCTCGCGGGTCAGCCAGGCCGAGAGCATCATCGCGCCGAAGGCGGCCAGATCGGCGGCCATCTCCATCGGCGGCGAGAAGAAGGCGGGGATGACGAAGAGGAAGGGCAGGGCGAACAGGATGTTGACCCGCGCGCCGAGACGCGTGGGGACCTTGCCCTGCCAGGGGTGGGCGCGGGGCGCTGCCTTTTCGGCCGGGTCGGGGCTGTAGCTGCCAGCGTAGCGCCGCGCCATCAGCCAGCCCCCCCGAAAGCCACGTAGACGATCAGCGCCAGCAGAAGGAAGAATGCGATCCGTTGCAAATGAGTCTCCGCCTGTCGTTCCGGCCCGCACCCTGCCTCCGGCGGGACCGGACCCCTTCATAGATAGGGGGGAGCGGGCGAAGGTAAAAGTGAACTTGGCTTGACCGGGGCGGATTGCGCGGAACTCCGTGCATTCCGCTGCGTCAATAGGCCGGACGGGCAGCCATCAGGCAAAGAAAAAGGGGCGCCAGGCGCCCCTCGTCTCCGGTTCCGGTCCGCTTACTTGGCGGTCGGGCCGATCATCATGACCATCTGGCGGCCTTCCATCTTCGGCATGTTCTCGACCTTGCCGATTTCCTTCACGTCGTCGGCGACGCGCTCCAGAAGTTCGCGGCCGAGGTTCTGGTGGGCCATTTCGCGGCCGCGGAAGCGCAGGGTGACCTTCACCTTGTCGCCCTTTTCCAGAAACTTGAAGACGTTCTTCATCTTCACATCGTAGTCGTGGGTGTCAGTCCCCGGACGGAACTTGACTTCCTTGACCTCGATGATCTTCTGCTTCTTGCGGGCCTCGCTTTCCCGCTTCTGGGTCTCGTACTTGTATTTGCCGAAATCCATGATCTTGCAGACCGGCGGCGTCGCGTTGGGCGAGATTTCCACCAGGTCAAGACCTGCGCGCTCGGCAAGTTCCATGCCGCGCGAGGGCGTGCAGAGACCGACGTTTTCGCCGTCTGCACCGATAAGCCGGATTTCAGGCGCCCGGATCCGTCCATTGATGCGGGGGCCGGTGTCACGCGTCGGGGGCGCGTTATGGGGTCTGCGAGCTATGTCGACGTTCCTTCGATGGTGGTCGGGATTGGTGCGTAAAGATAGAGCCGCAAACGCAGCGTTTCAAGCGCGATCTGCCCCGTTTTCAGGGGAAAATCGCGCTTCCGCTGCGTTTGCGGCTGTTGCCGGCGTGTCAGCCGACGAAGGCTTTCTCGACCACGAACTGCTGCGGGTCGGAATTGGCGCCTTCCTCGAGGCCATAGCCTTCGAGAATTTCCTTAAGATCGAGATTCAGGCCCATCGAGCCGCAGATCATCGCGCGGTCGATCGCCGGATCCATCTTGCCTGCGTCGATGCCCAGATCGCGGAACACGGTGCCGTCCTTCAGCAGCGTGGTGATCCGGCCCATCTTCGGGCTCTCCTCGCGGGTGGTGGTCGGGTAGTAGCGGATCTTCTTCCAGAAGCCCTCGCCGATCAGCTCGTTGAGGAGCTCGTCGGTCTTCAGGCTCTCGATCAGCTCGGCGCCATAGCTCAGCTCGGCCACGTCGCGGCAGGTATGGGTGATCACGATCTCGTCGTAATCCTCGTAGGTCTGCGGCTCGCGCAGCAGCGACGCGAAGGGCGCGAAGCCGGTGCCGGTGGAGAAGAACCACAGCCGCTTGCCCGGCAGCAGCGCGTCATGCACCAGCGTGCCGACGGGCTTCGGGCGCAGGATGATCTGGTCGCCGACCTTCAGGTGCTGCAGCTTCGAGGTCAGCGGGCCGTCCTGGACCTTGATCGAGTAGAATTCCAGCTCCTCGTCCCAGGAGGGGGAGGCGATGGAATACGCGCGCAGCAGCGGCTTCTGCTTGCCGGTCTTGGGGTCGGGATCGCCCATCAGGCCGATCATCACGAATTCGCCCGAGCGGAAGCGCAGGCTGGCAGGCCGGGTGCAGCGGAAGCGGAACAGCCGGTCGGTGTAATGCTGGACCTCGGTCACGGTCTGTGCGTCGGGCAGGGTCACCGGCTTGGAGGTGATGGCGGAATCGGTCATGTTTTCTTGAATCGTCATACTCTCGGCCTTCATCGCATGGGGGTGCGCTGCTGCATAGCAGCATAAAGCGCACAGCCGTTACATCTTTCCTTGATCCAGATCAGCCGCGCAGGCGGGCCTGGTGGTGGAACGCGCTCCAGTCGGCGCGGAACGTCCACTGGTCCTCGGGCTGGCGGGCGGCGAGCTCCTCGGAGATCTCCACCTCGTCGATGCCCATCCGGCGGGCCATCGCGTACTGGTCGGCGATGACATGGCCCTTGGCGCGCAGGCGGCCCTGGAAGCCCATGCGGCGCAGCTGGCCGGCAAGGGTGAAGCCGCGCCCGTCGGCGAAGCTGGGGAAGTCGATGCGGATCAGGTCGATCTGGCCGACCCGGTCCTTCAGCTCGGCGACATTGCCGTCCGAGGGCACATCCACGGCCAGCGGGCCGTCATGCTCGGCCGGAAGCTCGCCCATGGCGATGAAGCCGGCGGTCCAGTCTTCGGCGGCGAAGCCGCTGTCCGTGACGATCACGCTCATGCTGCGTCTCCTTTCGGCAGCGGACCGCGCACGATCTTGCCGTTGATGAAGTGAATCCCGCATTCCTCCTTCTCCTGGTTGCGCCAGCGCCCCGAGCGCGGGTCTTCGCCCGGCGCCACCTTGGACGTGCACGGCGCGCAGCCGATGGAGGGATAGCCCTGGGCCACCAGCGGGTGGCGGGGCAGGCGGTTGTTGACCATGTAATCCTGGACATCCTGCGGCGCCCAATGCGCCAGCGGGTTGACCTTGATCCGGTTGGGGCCGTCGGCCTCGAAGAATTCCAGCGCCGCGCGGGTCGAGCTCTGGAACCGCTTGCGCCCGGTGATCCAGGCGTCGAAGCGCGACAGGGCATGTTCCAGCGGCACGGTCTTGCGCAGGTTGCAGCAGGCATCGGTGTCCTGCGTGTGCAGCAGCCCGTCGGGGTCATGCGCCTCGAGCTGCACCTGGGTCGCGGTGATCCGGCGGATGTCGGACAGGCCCAGCTTGTCGGCCACCTCGGTCTGGTAGTCGAGGGTTTCCTGGAACAGCATGTGGGTGTCGATGAACAGCACCGGGGTCTCCGGGTTGATCACCGCCACCATGTGCAGGAGCGCCACGGATTCGGCGCCGAAGCTGGAGACCATGGCGATCCGTCCGACCTGGGGGTCGGACAGCGCGCGTTCGAGCACGGAGGTGGCCGAGTGGTGCCGGTACCTGTCGTTCAGGTAGGCAACCCGGTCCTCCGTGGGGGGGAGGGGGACGGCTTCAAGCGGCACGGGCACGGCCTTTCGCGTCTTCGCCGTAGAGGGCCAACTTGAACGGGTTGATGCCCACGCGGCGGTAGCAGTCGAGGAAGCGCTCTTCGGCGCTCTCGCGCTCTTTCAGGTAGGTCTCGACGATCTTCTCGATCGCCGGGACGATCTCGTCATAGGCGAAGCCCGGTCCGGTGCGCTCGCCGATGGCTGCGGTCTCGGTGCCGTCGCCGCCCAGCGTGATCTGGTAGTTCTCCACGCCCGCGCGGTCGAGGCCGAGAATGCCGATATGGCCGACATGGTGGTGGCCGCAGGCATTGATGCAGCCCGAGATCTTGATCTTCATCTCGCCGATCTCGTGCTCGAGCTTCAGCTCGTCGAAGCGGGTCGCGATCTGCTCGGCCACCGGGATCGAGCGGGCCGTCGCCAGCGCGCAGTAATCCATGCCCGGGCAGGCGATGATGTCCGAGATCAGGCCGACATTGGCCGTGGCCAGCCCGGCGCGCAGCAGCTCGGCATGGACCAGCGGCAGGTCCGACTTGTGGACATGCGGCAGGATCACGTTCTGCTCGTGGCTGATGCGCAGCTCGTCATGGCCGTAGCGGCGGGCGAGATCCGCCATCACGCGCATCTGGTCGGCCGAGGCGTCGCCCGGGGTCTGGCCGTGGGCCTTCAGCGAGATGGTGACGATCGCATAGCCGTCGACGCGGTGCTCGGCCAGGTTGGTATCCGCCCAGGAGCGGAAGACCGGGTCGGCGCCATAGGCGGCGTCAAAGGCTTCGGCGGTCGCGTTGCGGAAGGCCGGTGCCGTGAATTCCTTCTCGATCGAGGCCAAGATCTCCTGGTCGACGCCGGTGAATTCCGGACGGATCTCGGCGAAGCGCTCTTCGACCAGCGCGCGGAACGTGTCGAGCCCGTTCTCGGCGACGGTGATCTTGATGCGCGCCTTGTACTTGTTGTCGCGGCGGCCGAGCGTGTTCCAGACCGAGACGATCGCCTCGCAATAGGGCAGCAGGTCGGCTTTCGGCAGGAATTCGTTGATCACCTTGCCGACCATCGGGGTGCGGCCGAGGCCGCCGCCGACGATCACCTCGAAGCCGGGCTCGCCCGCCTCGTTGCGGACCATGCGCAGGCCGATGTCATGCGCCTTGGTCACGGCGCGGTCGTTCGGGCTGCCGGTGATGGCGATCTTGAACTTGCGCGGCATGAACTGGAATTCCGGGTGGTCGGTCGACCACTGGCGCAGCAGTTCGGCGACGGGACGCGGATCCTCGATCTCGTCGGCGGCGGCGCCGGCGAAATGGTCCGCGGTCACGTTGCGGATCGTGTTCCCCGAGGTCTGGATCGCATGCATGCCGACATCGGCCAGCGCCTCCAGGATGGCGGGCACGTCCGGCAGCTTCGGCCAGTTGTACTGGATGTTCTGGCGGGTGGTGAAATGGCCGTAGCCCTTGTCCCACTTCTCCGCGATATAGGCCAGCTGGTCCATCTTGGCGCTGTCGAGCGTGCCATAGGGGATGGCCACGCGCAGCATGTAGGCGTGGAGCTGCAGGTAGAGCCCGTTCATGAGCCGGAGCGGCTTGAATTCGTCCTCGGTCAGCGACCCGTCGATGCGGCGTTCGACCTGCTGGGCGAACTCGGCAACGCGGCGGCGGACATAGGCGTCGTCATACTCGGAATACGTGTACATGAGCGGGCTCCTGATAAGGGCTTGCGCGGGCTCAGGCCCGGGTTTCCTGTTTGCCGTGGGCGTAGTTCGACGGCCCCTTGGCGCGGAAGGCTTCGCGGAAATGCACGGGCTCGGGTCCGTCCGGACCGGCCTTGGCATCCGCCAGATAGGCGCCGACGACCTTTGCGGGCTGGCCGCTGGCGAAGAGCAGGCGCAGCTGGGCATGCGCCTCGTCCTCGATCAGTTCCGCCTCGTTGTGGTGGCGGGTCCACTGATCCGTCTCGGTCAGATAGATCACGTCGCCTTCGATCAGGTCGTTGGCGGTGACGACCTTCGGGGTGAATGCACGGGCCATGGGGCGTCCTTCAGTCTCTGGTTGGGGGTTATATAGAACAAATTCCCCGATTCACGCTAGGTTCCCCTCCAAATAAGAACTTTGTCCCGCGCAATGTCGCATGCTAGGATAATCTTGCTCTTTCAGGGAGGGATTGGCCATGGCTGTTCAGCTCGACGCCGTAGATCGCAGAATTCTGGACGCTCTGCAACGCGATGCCAGCCAGTCGCTGGACGAAATCGCCCGCCGGGTCGGCGCGTCGAAGACCCCGGTCTGGAACCGCATCCGCAAGCTGCGCGAGGCCGGGGTGATCACCGCCGACACGGTGATCCTCGACCCCGAGGCGCTGGGTCTGGAGGCCTGTTTCTTCGTGCTGATCCGCACCTCCGAGCACGAGGCCGAATGGCAGCAGAAGTTCCTGAAAACGCTGCGCGAAAGACCGGAGGTTCTGGAGGCGCACCGGCTGGCCGGCGACATCGACTACATCCTCAAGGTCCGCGTGGCGAATGCCCGGGCCTATGACGAATTCTATCAGGCGCTGATCAAGGAGGTGCGGATCTTCAACGTCACCGCGCTCCTGTCGATGGAAGAGATCAAGGCGACCACCTCGCTGCCCATTCCCGGTCTCGGCGAAGACTGAGCTTCGCCGGACGCGCGTGCTGTGGCATGATTCCCCTGGGGCAACCAGGGAGGGCGGCATGGCCGGGACGGGTCTTCTGGTCGGAACCACCAAGGGTCTATTCCTGATCGACGGCGGCGATGGCTGGCGGGTCTCCGGGCCGTTCTGCGGCGGCTGGCCGGTCAACCATGCGATCGGGCTGGGCGGCCGGATCTGGGCGGCGGGCGGCAGCGGCTGGTTCGGCGCGGGCGTCTGGCGGTCGGAGGATGGCGGGGCCAGCTGGCAGAGGACGGCCCGCTCTGCGCCGCCGCCGAGGCGATCCTGCGCGCCCAGGCGCGCGGCGCCGCCAATCCCACGGCGCTTGCGCGGCTGCGCAACATGGTGCAGAGCCGCCTCGACCAGCAGATCGCGATCTGAGCCGCCCGGGCGGGGACGAAAGCGTTGCCTTGGATCCGGTGTTCGCTTAGTGTTCGTGAAGACCCACGAACAAGCAGGACGACATCTGGCGCATGACCAATGAAGCGGCCCTAGATTTATGCAAATTTCTCGGGAATGACCGCTTCGGCACGGTTCTCGCGGACCCGCCCTGGCGGTTTGCCAACCGCACCGGCAAGGTCGCGCCCGAGCATCGGCGCCTGACCCGCTATCCGACGATGGAGCTGCAGGACATCTGCGCCCTGCCGGTTGCGGATTTCCTCGCCGACCGGGCGCATTGCTACATGTGGGTGCCGAATGCGCTGCTGCCCGAAGGACTGCAGGTGCTGGCCGCCTGGGGATTCGAATACAAGTCGAACATCGTCTGGCACAAGGTGCGCAAGGATGGCGGCTCGGACGGGCGCGGCGTCGGCTTCTACTTCCGCAACGTGACGGAATTGCTGCTTTTCGGCACGCGCGGCAGCAATGCCCGCACCCTCGCCCCGGCGCGCAGCCAGGTGAACATGTTGCAAACCCGCAAGCGTGAACACTCGCGCAAACCCGATGAGCAGTACGAACTGATTGAATCCTGCTCGTGGGGGCCGTATCTGGAGCTCTTCGGCCGCGGCGTCCGGAAAGGCTGGACGGTCTGGGGCAACCAGGCCGATGCAGACTACAAACCGGACTGGAAGACCTACGCCCATAATTCGGCGATTGCGGCGGAGTGACGGAAATGGATGGCAGCCCCCCGATGCATTGCGAGATTGCCTCAGTCGAGGTCTGCGCCGGAGCCGGCGGACAGGCCCTTGGCCTGGAACGCGCCGGCTTCGCGCATGAAGCCCTGGTGGAGGTCGAGGCCGTCTGCCGCAAGACGCTCAGCTTCAACCGCCCGGAATGGCGGGTGCTGTCGGGCGACCAGGCGAATCTGAAGACCTTCGACGCCCGCCCGTATCGCGGCATCGACCTCTTGGCCGGCGGCCTGCCCTGCCCGCCCTTCTCCAAGGCCGGCAAGCAGCTCGGCGCCGAGGACGAACGCAACCTCTTCCCCGATTTCCTGCGCGCCGTCGACGAAAGCCGCCCGCGCGCGATCATGGTGGAAAACGTCCGCGGCTTCCTCGACCCGACCTTCGAGGATTTCCGCAACGATTTCCGCAAGGCGCTGGAAAAGCTCGGCTACACGGTTGGCTGGCGGCTCTATTCGGCCTCGGATTTCGGCGTCAGCCAGCTGCGCCCGCGGGTGGTGATCGTCGGCATGTCGAAAGGCGCCGAATTCGAATGGCCCGAGCCGCAGAAGGACACCGCCCCGTCGGTCGGCCAGCTGCTGCGCGACCAGATGGCCGAGGGTGGCTGGGAAGGCGCCGATGCCTGGGCCGAAAAGGCCAACCAGATCGCCCCGACCATCGTCGGCGGCTCGCTGAAGCATGGCGGCCCCGACCTCGGCCCGACCCGCGCGCGCAATGCCTGGGCCAAGCTTGGCGTCGACGGGCGCAGCCTCGCCGACGGGGCCGGGGCCAGCGAGGCAAGCGCCAGGCCGGGCTGTTCGCGCAGCGCCAGCGTGCCATGGCAGGCTTCGCGCGGGGCATGGCGGCCGAGCGCCGTGATCGGGGTCAGGTCAGTCACGCAGGCGCCCTCCTTCGGGGTCGATGAAATGCGCGGAGGCCACGCGCAGCCGCACGTTCCGGCCTTCCAGCGGGTTGGCGGCGATGATCTCCTGCCCAAGACGGCTGTCGCCGTCCTCGAGGAAGCCGAGCCCGATCATGTGCCCCAGATGCGGCGAGAAGCAGGCCGAGGTGATCCAGCCCTGGTCATGCGCCATGTCCTGCGGCGCGCCGGGCGCCAGCAGATGGCTTCCCGCCACCACCGGATCGGCGGCATCGACCGGAATCAACCCGACCAGGCGGCGGCGGTCTTCCGCCAGCCCGCCGCGGCGGCTCATGAGCGCGCCGATCGAGTCCTTCTTCGCGCTGACCATCCGCGCCATGCCCAGCATCGTCGCGGTGGTCTGGCCGTTCAGCTCGTTGGGCGATCTCGATGCGCTCCTGCGCCTCGCGCACGCCCGCCTCGATGGTGAAGCCCTCGGGCACGCCGGCCTCGGCCAAGAGCGCCTTGGCCTTCTCGATGTCGAGGCTGAAGGGATTTTCCTCGACCGCTCCCTGGAAGGTCAGCGGCAGGAAATTCTGCTGCACCGCCCACTGGCCCTTCAGGAAGGACGCCTCCATCCCCGCGTAATCGATGAGGTATTTCATCGCCTCGCGGACCTGCGGCTTGGCCAGCTCCGGGTTCTTCTGGTTGAAGCTGAGATACATCAGCTGGCCGCCCAGCTCCTCGTCGATGCGCAGGCCTTCGGTATCGGCGATGCCGGCGACATCCTCGGGGTTCAGGTTGCGCGCCACGTCGATGTCGCCGCGCTCCAGCATCAGCCGCTGGCTGGCGCTTTCCTGGACATGGCGGACGATCACCCGCTTCATCGCGGGCTCGCCCTTGTAGAACTCCGGGTTGGCCGTCATCATGACGCTTTCGTTCGGCGTCCAGCCGTCGAGCGAATAGGCGCCGGCGCCCGCCGAATGGGTCTTCAGCCAGCCATTGCCCATGTCGCCGTCGGCCTCGTGCTCCATGACGAGCTTCGAGTCGACGATCGCGCCGATCGTGGCGGTCAGGCAGTTCAGCACGAAGGAGATCGCATAGGGCTTGTCGGTGGTGATCGAGACGGTGCTGCCGTCGGCCACGATGGTCTCGGCCACGTTCTCGGCGGTGAAGCCGAACTGGGTCAGGATGAAGCTCGGCGTCTTGTTCAGCACGACCGCGCGGCGCAGCGAGAATTCCACATCCGCCGCCGTGACGGGGTTGCCCGACTGGAAGCTCAGCCCGTCGCGGATCTCGAAGGTGATGGTCCGGCCGTCTTCCGAAACCTCCCAGCTATCCGCCACTTCGGGCTTGTAGCCCGCCTCCATGTCCATCGGATCGAGATTGACGAGCTTCAGGTAGAGGTTGCGGATCACGTCGGCGCCCGAGAACTCGAAGCTCTCGGCCGGGTCGAGCGAGGTGATGTCGTCGATCCGGTTGGCGATCACCAGCATGTTGGGCGGCGTTTCCGCCAGTGCCGCGGGCATCCCCGCTGCCAGAACCGCGGCGCCAAGGGCGGCGCTTGCCATCAGGCGGCTGAACGCTGTCATCTCGTATCCTCTCTGTCGGTTCCGGGGGATCGCAGCGCGGGTCACGCCCCCCAGGTTTTTTCCAGCACCCGCAGCCAGTTGTCCTTGCAGAGCTTCGCCACAAGCTCGGCTCCGTATCCGTGGTCGAGCATCGCCTGGCGCAGCACCGGCAGGCCCGCCGCCGTGGCCAGCGCCTCCGGCACCACCGCCCCGTCATAGTCCGAGCCGAGCCCGACCCGGTCCTCGCCGAGGATGCCGATCATGTGGTCGAGATGGCGCAGGCAGATCTCCGCCGGCACGTCGGCCAGCATCTTGCCGTCCTCCCGCAGGAAGGCGGCGGCGAAGTTCAGGCCGACCATGCCGTCGCTCTCGGCGATCATCCGCAGCTGGTCGTCGGTCAGGTTGCGGCTGTGCGGGCAGATCGCATGGGCGTTCGAATGGCTCGCGACCAGCGGCGCGTCGGAAATCCGCGCCAATCCGCCACCCCGGCCGCATTGAGATGCGACAGGTCGATCATGATCTTCAGCTCGTTGCAGCGCCGGACCAGCCGCTCGCCCGCGCCGGTCAGGCCGGGGCCGGTATCGGGCGAGGACGGATAGCGGAACGGCACGCCATGGCCGAAGATCGTCGGTCGGCTCCAGACCGGGCCGAGCGAGCGCAGCCCGCGGGCGTGGTAGCCGTCGAGCTCCGCCAGATCCGGTCCGATCGCCTCGGCGCCCTCGATATGGAAGATCGCGGCGATCTTCTCCGCCGCCATCGCGGCGCGGATCTCGGCCACGCTGCGGCAGATGGCGAGGCTTCCGGCAGCCTCCAGAGCCTCCAGCACGGCGATCTCGTCCTCTGCCGATCGGCGGGCGGCCTCGAAGGGCACAGGCTCGGGCAGGGGCATGTCGTAGCTCGCCCGGGTCATCTGGTCGAACTTGACCGCCGGGTCGCTCGGCGAGGCGATCCAGATGGCGAAGAAGCCGCCGCCGAAACCGCCCGCGCGGGCATTGGGCAGGTTGATCGCGCCTTCGCCGCCTTGGGCGAAGCGCGCGGCCGCCGCAGCCGGACCATGGGGCAGGAGCCGTGTCAGCACGTCATTGTGACCGTCGAAGACGGGGGGGAGGGTCGGGTGCAAGGGGGGCTCCGTCGGCAATGTCACATTCAGGCTAGCAGAGGCGAATCCGGCCGGGGAAGGAAAATGTTCATGCAATAACAAGTTGCCGTCGCGGCGCGCCGAAAATCCGGGCAGAGCCCCGTCGGGCACGGGGCTCTGCCCGGATTTCCGCGGAATCGGCCGGCCTCCCGCAGGCAGCATTTGATCCGCCGCCCGTTCCGCCCTAAGAGCCGCTGCCATGACCGCCGCATCGAGCCTGTCCGATCCGCGCCCCGGAGGCGCCGCCCGCCCGCCGCTGACCCGCGACCTGGGCGATCTCTCGCCATGGGACGCCGCGCGCCGCCTGTGCGCGAGTCGGCGATCAGGATGCCGAGCCCGCGCGCCTCGGCGGCGATCGACAGGCCCTGCGCGATGCGCGGGAAGAGCGGGTTGGTGAGATCGGGCATGACGAGGCCGATGATGCCGCTCTGCCCGGTCTTGAGCGCGCGCGCCGCGCTGCTCGGGCGGTAGCCCAGCTCGTCGGCCCGGGCCCGGATGCGCCCGGCCAGATCCTTCGACACCCGCCCCTTGCCGGTGAGCGCGTTCGAGACCGTCGCGGCCGAAACGCCGATATCCTGTGCGATCTGCTTGATGCTGGCCATGCCGCCCCCTCGTTGGTGAAACGATTAAGCAGCGACTCGCCTTGGGGTCAACGGCGAATTAAACGTTTAATCAGGATCCGGCGAGCCCGGTTCAACGGGTGCACAAAAGCCGGGCAGCCGGAACACAGCAGGCCGCCGGAAGGCGGCGGCCGGATGAGCCTGGTTCGGAGCGCGGGGCAGTCACGGCAGCCAAGCCTGCGTCCGCCGCGGCGGGCGGCCCGTCCGGCCGCCCTGCGGTTCAGCCGTCCTGCGGCGCCATCTTGTAGACCCTGCGCGCCGTGCCGCTGTAGAGCAGCGCCTTCTCGGCCTCGGAACATCCGGCAGTGATCCGCTTGAACATGTTCCAGACGGTCCGGTACGGGAAGCCGCATTTGTCGACCGGGAAGTTCGACGACACCATGCATCGCCCCGCCCCCAGATGCTCGATGCAGGGCTCGATGTAGGGCCGCCACAGATCGGCCAGCTCCTGCGACCCCGGCGGCCGTGCGGCAGCGGTGAAATCGTAGTTGCCCAGGTTCATCAGAATGCCGCCCAGCTTGACCGAGACGTTCGGGCAGTCCGCCAGCGCCTTGATCCCGTCGAGCCAGACTGCATGGTTCTCGGCTTCGCGGCCGCGGTAGGAATTGTGCCCGACCGGGCTGCCGGAATGGATCAGCACGATCTCGGCCTCCGGGGTGTCGCGCGCCATCTGCACCACGTCGGGAAGCTGCGGGTGGTAGATGCTGGCATCGAAGGACAGGCCCATCGCGGCCAGCGTCCTCAACCCGTCCCGGAAGGCCGGATCGAGATAGAGATGCGGCGCGTCGGCGCTCCAGCTGCCCTTGACCTTGGGGTCCGCGTCCCATTTCGCCCGCTGGCGGATGCCGCGGAACCGGCCGCCGGCGGCGGCCACATGGGCCTCCAGCGTGTCGCGCAGCCGGTCTCCGCACCGCAGGTCGGCAAAGCCGACGATGGCCGAGGCGATGCCCCGCGCGCCATAGGCGCCGCTTTCGGACATGGCGGCCTGGCCGGCCGCGAATTCGGTCTCGCCGATCCATTTCAGGTGGTCGGGGCCCGAATTGCGGTACATCGTGTGGCATTCGACGAAGACGCTGCCCACCACGTTGTGGCCGCATGCGGCAATGTCCTGCGCGAATTCCGGCACGAAGTACGGCGGGTCCGGCTGCCGGTGCCACAGATGCATGTGCGTGTCGATGACCGGCAGCTCAGGCTCCAGGACCGGCTCTTCGGGCGCCAGCGCCAGAAACCGGTCGTCAGGCGCCATCACCGTGGCGAAGATATGCTCGTTCATGTCGTCTCCCGATCCCCTGCCCCTTGCCGCAACGGGCGGCCGCCCGGCCGCCCGGGCAGAAGGTCAGGAGCCCATGCCGTAGGTTTCGACATCGACCTTGCTGTAGATCTCGCGCTGGATCAGCGCGTCCAGCGCTTTCCAGTCGGTGGTGTCGACATCGGCCAGCAGGACCTTCCAGCGCTCCATGCCCTCGAGCAGTCCCTCGATGATCGGGGTCGGATCCTCGATGCCGCGCTTGTCCATCTCGGTCTGGGCCAGCCCGTCGAGGAAATGCGCCTTCATCGCGTCGAGCTTCTCGACCGCAGCGGGCTCGGGCTCGACCAGGGTCACGCCGGCCTTTCCGGCCTCTTCCAGCGCCGAGACCGCCTTGGCGCCCCATTCCGCCATGTTCATCGCCAGCGCGCTCGAGATCGCGTTCAGCAGGATGCGGCGCTCCTCCGGCGTGCGGTCCTGCCAGAAATCGGCGTTGAAGAAGTAGCCGCCGTTGGAATTCGACCCCATCGGCAGCAGATAGTCCGACTCCGCGACCTCGATCAGGCTGAAATAGTCGGTGAGGAAGAGCGGCGTGCCGAAGGCGCAGTCGAGCGAGCCGCGCTGCAGCCCGGTATAGATCTCGCCGCCCGGCACGCTGACGATCACGCCGCCGACATCGCGCACCCAGTCGCCATGCGAGCTGGTGGTGATGCGGATCTTCTTGCCCTTGAAGTCGTCGATCCCCGTCACCACGAAATCGCAGATCAGGTTGTAGACGCTCTGGGAATAGGAGCCGGCGAAGACGATGCCGTGCCCGTCATATTCCGCCTGCAGCGCCGGGTTCAGGAACCGCAGCTCGGTCGCGGCGAAGGCCAGTGCCAGCTGGTCCTCGGCCAGGAAGGACACGTCGGTGATCACCGTGTCGTTCGGCATGTCCGACGGTGCGTAGGAGGAGGTCACGCTCGACATGTGCGCCACGCCCGAGGAGAGGCCCGCGACCTCGCCCTCGGCGGGGAACAGCACGCCGCCGGTGAAGCCCTCGAACTCCAGGCTGCCGCCGGAATATTCCTCGGCGAAATCGACGAAATACTTGATGAAGACGCCGCTGGGCGACTCTCCGTTCACCCAGCCCGCGGCACGGAAAGTCTCCGCCCCCGCCGGGACGGCCGCCGTGGCCAAGAGCGCAGCGCAGCCGATCAACATGTTCTTCAAGGCAATGTCCTCCCAATTCCGCGGGCGGGGCAGCTCCCCGCCCGATCCCCGGATGGCGGCGGAGCTGCAATAACCGTGCCATTGCGCGGCAGGTCCGGCCGTTGCGGGCGGAACGCGGGCCGTCGGCAGCGCGCAGGTCAGGGACGGGACGGCAGGCCTGCCCGCTCGATGCGGTCTCCGCGGTGCAGCCCGAAGCACTGCCCGAGGCCGCGGCAAAAGCCGCGCGCCGCCATCCGGATCTCCGTGCAACAGGATGCGCAGCGCGGCGAAGACCCCAGGGACGATTGCCGTTTCCGCCGGGCTGCATCTCCCGCTCCTCAAGGCAATGCGCCGGATTGGCCAGCCCATCAGGCCGTGAAGAGCCCATCGCGTCCGCACGGCCGGCTTTCGCTGCCGAGGGTCCGGGACCGGCATGCCCGTCGCCTGCTGGATGAAGCCCGGAAGACCGCCGCAGCCGGACCCGGAAACAGGCGGGAACCGATCCGGGCCCTGCGGAATTTTCCGTCGTCCCGGCGAGTGCCGGAGCGCTTCGGCTGGCGCTGGTCGTCGCGGTACTGGGCTCGATCGTGGCGGGCATAGCCTCGCCGACCGAGGCCTCGGGGATCGGCGCGGCCGGGGCGACGGTGCTGGCGCTCGCCAACGGGCGGCTCGGCTGGCAGTCCTTCCGCGAGGTCTGCCACCAGTCGGCGCGCACACCGCCTTCCTCTACATGCTGATCTTCGGCGCGTCGTGCTTCTCGGTCGTGCTGCGCGGCTATGGCGGCGACGAGGCGGTGGAGGCGGCGCTGACCGGGCTTCCCTTCGGGCCGCATGGCGTTCTGGCCATCGTGATCGGCGTGGTGTTCCTGCTGGGCTTCTTCCTCGACTGGATGGAGATTGTGCTGATCGTGGCGCCCCTGGTCATGCCGGTGCTGACCGGCTTCGGCTTCGACCCGGTCTGGATCGCGATCCTGCTGGCGCTGGTGCTGCAGACCTCGTTCCTGACGCCGCCTGTCGGCATGGCGCTTTTCTACCTGCGCTCCTCGGTGCCCGGCGCCTCGATCGGCGAGATCTATGCGGGCGTCATCCCCTTCGTGGCGATGCAGCTTGCCACGCTTGCCATCGTCGCGGCCTTTCCCCAGCTGGCGCTCTGGCTGCCCTCGCTGCCGGACTGAGCCCGGGCCGGCCGGTCCGCTGGGGGTATTCCTTTCCCTGGCGGAACAGTGCTTGCCCCAGCGCAAATCCATGATAACGTTCCCTCAAGGGTTGAGTCCGGGCCGCGCCGTGTAGGAGGCAGCGGCGTCGGCTCGGGTTAAATCGGGTACATCGCAGACATCGGATAATCGGGGGGGTTGCACATGCCAGGTGCGCTCGCATCCGCACTTTTGCCGTCCGGAACCGCAGGCATGCGCGTGGCCGTCCGGTCGATCGGAACCGCCACGCCGTCACGGGCCGCCTCCATCGCGCTGGGTCTCGGCGTGCCGGTCCAGAGCGTCATGGAAACCCTCTACCGCGCGCCGCGCATCCTGGTCGACGGGCTGGCGCCCGAAACGGCCGAGCGGATGGCGGCGCTGCTGGGCGAGCTGGGCTGCGACGTGGCGGTGGAGCCGCAGGACAGCCCGGCTGGCGGCCGGCGAGAGCGTGCCGCGCGCGCGGTGCACGAGGGTCAGCCGCTGCCGTCCGGCCGCGCCCTGCAAGGGCAGGAAGGCGAGGTCGCCGTCGCGCAGCTCCTGGTCGACATCGACGCGGTTGAGGAAGGTGACATGCGGCACGCGGCGGGTCAGGCGCTTCATCAGCTCCATCGAATTCGTCTCCACCATCGGCTCGATGGCGGCATGGGCGGGGGCCAGGGTCTCCACCGCCTCGCGCAGCGAGATGCCGCGCGGGGCCAGCACCATCGGGTAGAGCAGGCAGTCCGAGACCCGGACGCTGGCCTTGGCGGTCAGCGGGTGGTCGGGGGCGACCACGGCGCCCAGCCGGTGCTGGTACTCGGCGACGCGGGCCAGGCGCGGATCCTGCGGCAGGTTGTAGGCCAGCGCGATCTCGGCCCCGCCGCCCGCGACCAGATCCATGACCCCGCCGCGGTCCGAGACGGTCAGCTCCAGCTCGACATGCGGATGCGCCTCGCGGAAATCCGCCACCACCTCGGCGAGCCGCCCCGAGGCCAGCGTCGCCATCGTTGCAATGGCCACGCGGCCATGGCTGAGGCCGCGCAGCCCGGCGATCTCGGCCTTCATCTTCTCATGGGCGCGCAGGGTCTCGCGGATATGCGCGACAAGGATTTCCCCCGGCGAAGTCAGCTTCAGCCCGCGCGGCATCCGCTCGAAGAGCGGCGCGCCCATCTCCTCCTCCAGTTCGAGGATGTGGCGGTTGATCGCCGAGGCCGCGACGTTCAGCTCCTTGGCGGCGCGGCGGATCGAGCCCTGGCGGGCGACCTCGTCGATATAGCGCAGCGCGCGTCCGTGCAGCATGTCCTATCCTTTGCGGGAAAGCCGCTCCCGATCCTGCCGGGGGCGGCGTGTCCGATCAACGGTTCACTTCGCGGCGGCGAAATTCGCGTTGATCCGCATGGTCAGGTAGTCGCCCGCGGTCATCGGCTCGTACTTGCCCAAGGGGCCCTGCATGACCGCGTCGCGGTTGGCCTGGCAGAAGAAGGGCAGCGACAGGCGGCGGCCCATGTATTCGCCCGGCGCCGGCATCCGCACGCGGTGCAGCGTCGATTGCAGCTGGTCGTCGGACCAGCGCATCAGCATGTCGCCGATATTGCAGGTGATGTGGCCGCGCTTCGGCGGCACGTCGGTCCACTGGCCGGAGGCCGCGTCCTTGCCGGGGCAGACCTGCAGCCCGCCTTCGCCTTCCTTCTGGTGCAGGATGGTGAGGCAGTCGAAATCCGAATGCGCGCCCGCGCGCCAGGCTTTGAAGTCCTCGGCATCGGCGCCTTCCATGGACATGTAGTGGATCAGCCGCAGCGTCGACTGGTACTGGTCGGAGGACGGGTCATGCGCCTGCGTGAAGAAATGCTCGGGCATTCCCATTTTCAGCGCGAAGCAGGAGAGGATCCGCATGCCCAGCTCCCAGTTCTGCCGCTCGAAGCGCAGCATCCTCTCGCGGAAGCCCGGCAGTTCCGCCTCGGCGGGCCAGAGGCCCTCCATGTCCGGCCGGGTGATCTGGTAGCTTTCCTTGTTGTCCGGCGTGCCGGTGGAGGGCCGCACCTGCGCCTTGAATTCCCAGCCGGCATTGGTGCCCTTCGGCATCGGATATTGCGCCTTCACCTTCTTCGGCAGCTCGAAGAACTCCCAGGCGGTGTCGAAGGCGAGGTCGATGTCTTCCTCGGCAATGCCGTGGCCGGTCACCTGGAAGAAGCCGGTCCCGGTGGACGCCTGCCACAATTGATCTGCGATCTCCTGCTTGCGGGTCTCGAAATCCGACAGGTCGATCACCGGCACGGCGCGCGCCACGGTGGTGCCTGCGCCGCCGATGGCGCTTTCCTTGTTCAGTTCGGCAAGGGCGTAGTCATTGGGGGTCATGTCAGTCTCCATTTCATGGGCCGGTTGTCCCGGCGGGGGAATGGAGCAATGACCGGGGCGCGTGCCCCTTCCGCTTCTGCTCCGGGTTTCGGGGACCGGGCCGCGACGGCCCGGTGGGTGTTCAGCGGGATTTCGGCAGGCTCCAGGGGAAGAGGAGCCGCTGCACCAGGATCACCGTCTGGAAGAGCGCAAGCGACATGGCGGCGAGGACGAGAAGTCCGCCCCAGGCCTGCGGCAGCTTGAAGAGCGAGGTCGAGACCTGGATGAAATAGCCGACCCCGGCCTCGGCTGCGCAGAACTCCGCCACCACCGCGCCGATGACCGCCAGCGTGATCGAGATCTTCAGGGCCGAGAAGATGTAGGGCACCGCGAAGGGCAGGCGGATCTGGGTCATTTCGCGGAAACCCGGGGCGCGGAGCGAGCGGCTGAGTTCGATCAGCTCGGGCGGCGTGGCGGCCAGGCCCGTTGCGGTGGCGACCACAAGCGGGAAGAAGGTGATCAGCGTCGTGATCACGATCCGCGGCGCGTCGCCTGCGCCGAGCACCACGATGATGATCGGCGCGATGGCGACGACCGGCGTGGACTGGATCACGACGAGCAGCGGATAGAGCGTCCGGCTGAGGATCTGCACCCGCATCATCAGCACTGCGAGCGGGATGGCGATCAGGATCGACAGGCCGAAGCCCATCAGCGCGACGCGGAGCGTGGCGGCAATATGCGTTGCCCAGCGGTCCCAGCCGATCACGCCGAAGGTCCCGAGGATCGCCGAGGGCGCGGGCAGGAGGTAGGACGGCACGGCGAAGAGCCGCACCGCGACTTCCCAGAACGCGACGGTACCTGCGAGGGTCAGGAGCGTCGCCAGTCCGGGTATCTGTCCGGCGCGGCGCAGCGCGGCGGCAAGCGCGTCGCGAAAGGGGGTGACGGCGGGGGCGGGCCAGCTTTCCTGCGCCATCTCAGGCTGCCCGCTTGCCGATGAGGAGGTCGCGCAGATGCGAGGCGAGGTCATTGACGGCAAGCTCCTTGAGGGTTTCGGGACCGCGGTCGCGGCCCAGCGGCACGGCGATTTCGGTCTGGACGGTTCCGGGGCGGCCGGTCATCACCAGCACCCGGTCGGCCAGCAGCGCGGCTTCGGTGACCGAATGGGTGATGAAGACCACGGTCTTTGGCCGGTCTGCGAACATCTTCAAGAGGTCGAAGCCCATCACCTCGCGGGTCAGCGCGTCGAGCGCCGAGAAGGGCTCGTCCATCAAGAGGATCTCCGGGTCCATCAGCAGGGCGCGGGCGATGCCGACCCGCTGCTGCATGCCGCCCGACAGCTCGTCGGGAAGGCGCTTGCCGAAGCCCTCCAGACCGGTCATCTCCAATAGCTCCTGCGCCCGGGTGCGGTCGGCGCGGCTGACCCGGCCGGTCTTGTGGCGGCGCGGGAAGGTCACGTTCTCCTCCACCGTCGCCCAGGGCAGCAGGGTCGGCTTCTGGAAGACGATGCCGATATCCTCGCGCGGGCCGGTCACCGGCCTGCCATAGACCTCGACTGAGCCGCTCGTGGGTGCCAGCAGTCCCGCGATCATCCGCAGGAGCGTGGATTTCCCGCAGCCCGAGGGGCCGAGGACGGCGAGGAATTCGTGCTGGGCAACCTCGAAGCTGACATCGCGCAGGGCCTCCACCCGCCCGGAGCGGGCGGAGAAGACCTGGCCTGTCCGGTCGAAGCGGATGGCGGGAGGCGGGGCCATGGCTCAGCTCTCCGGCAGATAGCTGCGCGCGACGGCGGTTTCGGGATCGAACCCGGCGGCATCTAGCCCCTGCGCCTCGGCGACCCGTGCCCAGGTGGCGGCCAGCCGGTCGGCGTCGAAGGTGCCGAGGCCGTGGGTTCCGGTGACCTCGTTGAAGATCAGCGGCAGCGCATCCTTGAGCGAGCCGGTGACATCCTCGGCGCCCAGTTCCGGCACGATGGCAGCGACCGAGGCGGCGGCGTCTTCGGGGTGTTCGCGGCAGAACTCGACCGAGGCGCGGAAGGCCCTCACAAAGCGGGCGGCGACATCCGGGCGCTCGGCCAGGAAGCCGTCGGAGGCGATCAGCGCGGCGGAATAGAGCTCCAGCCCGGCCTCGGACCAGGGCAGCGCGACGATTTCCTTGCCTGCCTCGGCGGCCTGGTTGCCGTAGCGCGTCAGGTCGGTCATCCAGGCGATGATGCCGTCGGCCTGCCCGGTCATCAGCATGGGCCCCAGCGCGCCGGGATCGGCCTTGATCAGCGTGAGGTCGTCTTCGGTGGCGCCCACTTCCTCCAGCACCAGCGGAAGGTAGACATTCGAGGAGGTGAAGGGCGAGGTGGCGATGGTGCGGCCCTTGACGTCGGCCACGCTGCCGAAGCCCGATCCGGCGAGCGTGTAGAAGGCATGCGGGCCAGTGTTGAAGACCGACATGACGGCGGTGACGCCGACGCCTTCCTGCGCCTTCGCGGCCATGAGCGCGCCGATATCGGCCATGCCGATGTCGGAGGAGCCTGCCGCGAGGCGCGAGATCGCGTCGGTGGAGCCGCGGCCCGGCACGATGGTGACGTCGAGCCCTTCGGCCTCGCAGAAGCCTTTTTCGATGCAGACATAGATCGGCGCCTTGTCGCCGCCCGGCAGCCAGTCGAGCTGGTAGGCGACCTTGTCGGCGGCGATTGCGGAGGAGGCAGCCATCAGGCCGCCGAGGGCGCAGGCGCCCAGCAGTCGTTCTTGCATGGTAGGGACCTTTCGGGGTCTGGCGGGTCTAGGTGAGGGTGGGGTCGATCGCTTCGATCACCTCGGACGCATGGCCTTCGGCCAGAAGGCGCATCCGGGCACAGGCGCGTTTCGCGGCATCGGGACCGGAGAGGCAGCCGAGACAGGGATGGGTGCCGGGAATGGCAAGGGCCGGAGGGTGGGGCAGATGTGTCATGTCAGCTCCGTTCGACAGGGGATCCGCTAGGGGTCTGTCGAGCAATGCCCAGGAGATGGCTCCAGACCGCTTCTACTCGATGCCCTCACTATGCGGACGGACAAGCGGTCCGGAAACAGGAAAATCGCGGTTTCCAGGCTGCCCGGAAAGCTGGCATCCCGCCTGCATGAATTCGCATATTTTGCGGGCGGTTTGAGAAAATCTTCTTATTTTAGGGCGTTGCGGCGCGGGGCCCTCCCAGCGGGCCGGGGCTGGGAGGGCTGCGGCGGTGCAAAATTTTTGCGTACGTATTTTGCGCACGCTTTTGCCGAAAAATGCCTCTGCTACATGGCGGCCATGCGCCATCCGGGAGGCGCCGGTTGCCCCTGTGTCAGGCGAGGATGGCGGTGCGTCCGTGTCCCGCCGATTCCAGCGCCCGCGCCGCCCGCCATGCCCGGAGCCCGGTCGCGCAGGCGAAGACCACGCGCTGCGCCGGGTCCGGCCGCAATTCGTCGAACTGCGGTCGTCAGCTGATTTGCGCAACAGCGCCTCTTGGATCAATAAAATCATTGATCCGGATATGGTGACCAAAAGCAGTACTCGTTTCCAAATAGGCGATTCCGAAGAGAGGAAAACAAAATCTCCGACCGTGATTTGATGATCTAAGATAGCCCAACCGCAGATTGGTAGAAGGATCGGATAGATCATTGCGAAGAGCAGCGCCTTGTCCAGCACCCCGGCGGTCAGTTAGCCCGCCAGCCCGTCCCGCGGCTTGATCCGCGGATCGAGCCAGCCCATCACTGCCCGCCGCCCCAGCCGCGACTTGCCCAGCTCCTGCAACCGTGCCAGCGGCCCGAGGATCGGCGGCGCGATATGGGCGGAGGCGGCGCAGCTGATGACCGCAAGCGCCCAGAGCAGAGCGGCTCCGATCAGGCAGCGCTCCGCCCAGGCCGACGCATCATCGTCAAGCACCATTGGGACCAGCAGGGCGGCCACCGCCAGCAGGAACCCGTTCGCCGTCCAGAAGGTGGCACCGCCAAGCTCGACGTCAAAATCGATAAGCAATTGATATTGCTCCCCCTGGATTGCGAGATTTGCCATAACTTGGCTGTCAGGCGGGCCTTGGGAGCCCCAGGGCTTCGAATGGATCGAGCTGTTCGGGCATGCTCCTCGATAGGCCGGTGAAGGTCTGGTCGCCGATATGCGTCGTGTGCTTCTGGATGCGCGCGGGCAGGTCCGGCGCGCTGCGCGGGCCTGCGGAATGGCCCTTCGCTGCGCCGGCTTGCCGTCGAAGAGTTCGGCGCGGGCAATGGCCGCCGCGTCGAGGCTCCAGCTGAACAGGGCGGCCTGCAGGTCGGGCTTGATGAAGTGGGTGAGCTCGGCTTCGGCGACGGCGCGGGTGAAGCGGCTGCAGGCCCCGCGGTCGGAGGCGCGGCCTCCCCGGGCCGTCTGTCCGTTCGGCCCCAAATCCCCCCGGAGGATTTGCCGCTGCGCGGTCCGGTCCGAACTCCTGGCTGTCCAGTTTTCCGGCCAGCCGTTCGGCCATGTCCCCGAGATCGCGGATGCGGGCGCGGCGGCGGTCTGACCGCTCCCCGGCGCGCAGCGGGTCATGGGCGACGATCAGCCGGTGCCCGGCGAAGCCCGCCTCGGCGAGGCCGTCGGCATCGAAGTCAAGTTCTTGGAATGTTTCGGCAAGCTCCGCATTGCGGCGCGCGGGGACGGCCAGGATGAACGCCAGCTTGCGGCCGTCGCGATCAGCCAGGGCCGTCAGCTCGCCGATATTCTCCTGGCTCAGAAGGCCGCGGTCGGCGACCAGCACCACGCGCTGGACCGGGAACCGCCGAAGCACGGTTCCGACGTTGCGCCGCGCCAGCGCGGCGGCGGTGTTCCAGTCGCGCAGCCCGTGGCGGCGGGCGACCTGTTCCAGTGCCGCCGACTGGGTCAGGGACCGGCCCGAAGCGGCAGCTTCGGCGCGCAGCGCGCGGGCTTCGTATTTCAGGACCTCGAGGGTCGGGAGAGCAGACATGGCCTGTCCTTTCGCAAAACTGCGCCTCGGGATGGACAGGGCCCGCCTTGCCGTCCGGGCGCAAAAGCGTCGGGAGCATGGACATTCAGAGCCGGACTTCACCATGGCCGGAAGGCCGCGGGCGGCAGGTGCCGGAACCTGTCTCCGGGCTACGCCCGCCCGGCCCGGCTGTCAACGGCTCAGAGCCGCCGGGCTTCCTCATGCTCCAGCCGCTGCTGCGACACCGCCTCGTGCTTGTCGGCCTTCTGCTGCTCCTTGAGGCAGCGGCCGACGAAATCCATGTGCGCCGCCACTGCCTCGCGCGCGGCGGTCGGATCGCGCTCCTGCAGGGCGCGGTTGATGTCGCCATGCTGACCGAGCAGCGTGTCGCGGGTGGCGCGCTGCTTGAACATGATCTGGCGGTTGTAGAACACGCCCTCGCGCAGGAGTTCGAACATCGAGCGCATCATGTGCAGCGTGATGACGTTGTGGCTGGCCTCGACGATCGACAGGTGGAACTCGGCGTCGAGCCGCGCCTCGTCGGCCGGGTTGCGCTTGCGGTGGGCCAGCTCCATCCGGCGGTAGATCGTGTCGATCACCTTGAGGTCGGTATCCGAGGCCATCCGCGCGGCGCGCTCGGCTGCCAGCCCCTCGAGATCGCGGCGGAAGTCGATATAGTCGAAGACCGCGTCCTCGTTGGTCGAGAACAGCCGCACCAGCGCCGGCGAGAAGGCCGAGCCCAGCACCTCGGCGACGAAGACGCCCGATCCCGCCCGCGCGGTCAAGAGCCCCTGGTCCTGCAGATGCGCCACGGCCTCGCGGAGGCTGGGACGCGAGACGCCGAGCTTCTCGCTGAGGTCGCGCTCGGCGGGCAGGCGCTCGCCCGGGCGCAGCACGCCGCGCAGGATAAGGTCCTCGATCTGGCGGACCACCGCCTGGCTCAGCTTCTCCGGCTCGATGCGTCTGAATGTCATTTGCCTGCCCCCGATCTGGTCAGATGTTATAACCGGAGCGGCCGCGGGGGCAACGCCTGCCGCGCGAACCGCTCCGATTTCCTGACCGGACCTGCCGGGATCAGGCGGTCGGGCGGATGATGACCTCGACACGGCGGTTCTGCGCGCGGCCCTCGGGGGTCAGGTTCGACGCGACCGGCTGGTCTTCGCCGCGGCCTGTCGAGGTGATCCGCCCGCCCGCGACGCCGGCATTCACCAGAACGCCTGCGACCGCGCCCGCGCGGCGGTTCGACAGATCGAAATTGTAGCCCGCCGCGCCGGTATTGTCGGTATGGCCGATGATCTGCACCGAGGTGTCGGGATATTGCTGAAGGTTGCGCGCCAGCGCCTGCAGGTCGCTGCGGCTCGCCGCCGAGACCGAGGCGCTGTCTGTGGCGAAGAGCACGTCCTGCGGGAAGTTGACCAGCAGGCTGTCGCCGGTATTGGTGACGGTGATCGCGTCATTGCCCAGGTCGTTGCGCAGCGAGGCCGCCTGGCGGTCGAGATACTCGCCGACGCCCGCGCCGAGGATCGCGCCCGCCGCGGTTCCGAAAACCACCGCCTTCGGGTCGCGGTCGCCCGCCACAACGCCGGCGATGGCGCCTGCGGCCGCCCCGGTCAGAGCGCCGGCATTGCGGTTCTGGTTCGGGTTGCCGGTGGTGTTCATCATCGCCGGGTCGCAGGCCGTCAGCACCAGGGCCGCGGTGGTCAGCAGAAGGGTCGCTCGGATCATGGATCGCCTCGTTGGTCGTTTTGCCGTCACTATAGCCGGACGGACGGAAAACGAAATCACTCCGAGTTGACCTCTGCGTGTGCATCCGAACGGGCGCTCTCCCAAGCGAGGATCGCGCGCTTGACGGTCAGCCCCCAGTGATAGCCGCCCAGCCCGCCCGATTTGCGCAGCGCCCGGTGGCAGGGGATGAACAGGCTGACCGGGTTGCGGCCGACCGCGGTGCCGACCGCGCGGACCGCCTTCGGATGACCGATGGCGCTGGCAATATCGGAATAGGTTGTGACATGGCCCGAGGGGATCTGCAGCAGCGCCTCCCAGACCTTGATCTGGAACGGCGCGCCGATGAGGTGCAGCTTGCCGCCGCGGCCTTCGAAGGCCGCCGTCGCCAACGCGCCGACGCGGCCGGGCTCTTCGGCAAAGCGCGCCTCGGGCCAGCGCGCGGCCACGAACGCTTCCGCATGGACGTGGCGCGGCCCCTCCCGCAGCGCCGTCTCCAGCGGATAGAGCACCAGCACCTGCCGGACCGGCGCAGCGGCCTCGGCGAAATCCGCCAGGGCGGCGGCCTCGCGGGCCATCTCCCCCATGACCGGCCACCAGGGCTGCAGGTTGTAGCCGGGCGCGAAATCGAAGCGCAGGTTCGCGAGCGGCTCGGGCCGGGCATCGCCGGCATCGGCGAAGAGCGCATGCAGGATCACCCGCGACGCCCCCAGCATGTGCAGCCGGATCAGCTGCGCCCTGAGCGCCGCAGGTGCCATCTCCCACTGCCCTGCCGCGCGCGCCTCGCTGCGCTCCGAGGTGATGTAGAGTTCCGCCTCGCAGCCGGTGCGGCCGGAGGCCTGCGCCACGCTGCGCCCCAGAAGCGGCGCGAGCTGCGGCACGAGGTTGTTGGCATCCACCGCCGTCACGTCGCGGAACCGGTCGGTGCCGAAGAAATCCGTCGCCAGCGAGACCCGCGGATCGATGCTGCGGAAGCCGCCGTTCAGCGCGAAGCTGCCGACATGCGGCAGGATCTCGTGGCCCGAGAGCATCAGTCCGCGCCGGTCGCAGAAGTCCCTCAGCGCTCCGAGGAACCCGTCCTGCATCAGGCGCGTGACGGTCCGGTAGACGAAGCTGCGGGTGGCGCCGGTGCCGGGACCGCACTCCTCCAGAAGCGCAACAAGCTGCAGCGCGACCGGTCCGCGGGCGGCGATCGCGTCGCGCAGCCCGCCGCTCCAGGGCAGGCTGTTCAGCAGGTTGCCGTGCCGCCCATCCCAGTCGTAGAGGCCCGGGGCGGGCTGGTCGAAAAACACCCTGTCGAGCGTGTCCGGAACCAGAGGTCCCAGCGCCCCCGCCAGCGGCTCCAGCCCGACCTCGGCGAAGCGCACCCCGGCCTCGGGCATCAGGTAGTTGACGATCCGCGAATTCACCGCCCGCGCCGCGGCGAAAACGGTCCAGCGCGCGCCCGGCGGCAGCGGTCCGCCGAGCAGTGCCACCATCCCGTCGGGCCAGTCCCGGAGCCAGGGGAATGGTCACTGGAGGCAGACGTCCCCGCCAAGACCCATGTCCTGGACCTCCTGCACCGGCTGACCGACGCCGTGCCCAGCCTGCCCGAGGTCATGCCCCCGGAGGCGCCGGCGCTGTCGCAGGAGGCGAAGGCAGGTGCCGGGCGCCATGACGGGCTGCGCGGCAGGGAGCAGGAGAAGTGCCATGCGTCATGATCCGGCCAGCGGCGCGATTGCCGTCATGGCCCGTGCAGCCTGAAGATGTCCGGCATGGCGTCGTGCCGCAGGCACGGCCGCCCGTTGCAGCGCCATCGCTCCGGGCCCAACGGGCGACGGCGTGACTGGTGGAGGACCTGACGAGCCAGGGCGCGCCAGGCTTCGGGGCATGGGGGGGATCTGGAAGCGATCCGGGGGATCGTTCCCCGGGCGATTGCGCCCGGATCCTGTCGCAGCCCTCTGATGCCTGTGGTTTCACTTCGCCTGGGCGGGAAGGCCGAGAGCCGGGCATGGCGGCTGCCGACCAGCCCCCAGGCCAGCCGCAGCGCGACCAGCCCCGCGGCGGCGTAGCCCAGCCAGTGGTGCAGATCCGTCTCGGGATCGTCGAGATAGCCGTTGGCGAGAACGATCAGCGCGACGCTCCAGTGCACGGCCCGCACCAGCGGGTCCCACACCCGGACGTCGCGGGCGCCGGAGCGCCCGCCGGAGGTGTCGGTGACGGCCATGGCCGGCTCACTTCATGCTGAGCTTGGAGACGATGCCCGAGGCGGGATCGACATAGACTTCGCCCATCGTCTTGTCCTTGACGAAATAGGCTTCGATCTTGCCGTCCTCTTCCTCGATCTTGCGGACCTCGTAGCCCATCGAGACGAGCGTGGCCTTCACCTCGTCCTCGGTATGGCCGAGCATCGAGGCGGGTGTCAGGTCCTCGGCAAGGGCGGCGCCGGCGGCAAGGGAGGCGAGGAGGGCGGCTGCGGCGAATTTCATGTGTAGCTCCTGTTTGGACGGTTTGCGCCGCAGCAGGGATCGCTGCCGGCTGGGCGACATCTGCCGGGGCGGGCGGCGGTTTCCCATTGGCTTGCGGCTTAAGCATGGGCTTATAAGCGCGCGCTTATGCCTTTCGGGCAGGGATTTCCGGGGGTCGCGTGCCGCGGCGGCCCGAAGCTTGGCGCCACGCAGGGCAGGGAGCGGATCGTGCGTCCAAGGAAGAGACCGATGTCGGCCGCTGCGGCAGGAGCCGGTCCGGTCCCGGATGCCGCCGGGCGCAATCACTGTCCGCGGCCGGGCCAACGATCCCGCGCCGGGGGCGATGCGTGACGCCATGGAGACGGAGCCGGTCCGGGGCCGCTCGGCCCGGCCGCTGGGCGGCGCCGGGCAGGGGGCGCGGGCGCTCTTCGCGGCCTTGCCGCAGGTGCTTGGATTGGACGGAAAAGATGCTGTTTGACAAGAAGCTGCCGGAGCTGCTGCAGGTCGCCGTGCCGGTCGCGGATATCCGCAGCAAGCCCGGCGGCGCGCGGCTGCGCCAGCTGCTTTACGGCGAGCCGGTCAAGGTGCTGCGCGACAAGGGCGAGCATGTCGGCATCGAGGCGGTGCGCGACGGCTATCGCGGCATCATGGCCCGCGCCGATCTGGGCGAGCCGCATCCGCTCAGCTACCGGGTCTCGGCGCTGGCGACCCATGTCTATTCCGCACCCGACATCAAGTCGCCGGAGCTGATGAGCCTGTCCTTCGGATCGCGCCTCTCGACCGAGGCGGATCCGGTCAAGGGCTTCCTCGAGCTGGTCGGCGGCGGCTTCGTTCCGGCGGTGCATTGCCGCCTGGCCAACCGCCGCTTTCCCGACCCGGTGGCGGTGGCCGAGATGTTCATCGGCACGCCCTATCTCTGGGGCGGCAACAGCCGCCTCGGGATCGACTGTTCGGGGCTCGTCCAGGTGTCCGCGCATGCCTGCGGGCTGCATTGCCCGGGCGACAGCGGCGACCAGCGCACCCAGCTCGGAGACGAGCTGTCCGCGGAGGCGGAGCTGCGGCGCGGCGATGCGCTGTTCTGGAAGGGACATGTCGGCTGGGTGGCCGGGCCCGACCGCCTGCTGCATGCCAATGCCCATCACATGGCCGTGGTGATGGAGCCGCTGGGCAGGGCGCTCGAGCGGATCAAGGCGCAGGGCGGCGGCGAGGTGACCGGGCGGCGCCGGATCAACCTGTTCAAGCAGGGCTGAGGCGGAGCCCTCAGTCGACCGGGCGGATCAGCTTGCGCTCCAGCACGCGCAGCACCTGGCGCAGGTCATGCCCGCGCTTCAGCACCTGCCCGTCCATCGCGGTGACCGAGTACATGCCTTGGCGGTTGCGCAGCTTCGGCTGCTTTTCGATGCGGTAGAGCGGGTGCTCCGCGGTGCGGCGGAACACCGAGAAGACCGCGCGGTCGCGCAGCGTGCTGATGCCGTAGTCGCGCCATTCCCCGGCCGCGACCATGCGGCCGTAGAGGGTGAGGATGACCGAGAGTTCGTCCCGCTGGAAGGCCACCGCATCGGGGGCTGCTCCGGAGACCGGGAACGGGGGAGGTTGCAGTGTCATCCTGTCATCTTGGGCGCGCCGTGGCGGCAAATCAAGCGGGGGTTTGGCGGCGGGCCGGGATGCCGCATTCCTGCCGTCTTGGCTCCCCGAAACCGCCGCAGTCGCGTGCGAAGGAGGGTGAGGGCGGCGCTCCGCCCCGTCCGGTGCCGGAAAGTGTGCCCCCAAAGCAGCCGGTGCCGGACGCTTTTTCCGGCGATCCTGCGGCACGGCCGCGACGGCGGCGTGTTCCCCGGAAATGATGCACGGGAATTTCGGCGGTCTGCCCCGATGTGATGTCTTGCAGCCCCCACCGCACGCACATCGAGGCAAACCGGCCCGGCGGGACAAATCCCGCCATGGTGTGTCCATTTTCATTTGTGAATGTCGATTTTGCAAGCGGAGAATTTGCCGGATTTGCGATGGAACCGGCGGGGCCCGCGGCGCGTCAGTCGAAGCTGCCCTGGCAGAACCAGCCGGGCGAGAGCGCGCCGCCATGGGCGAAGAACAGCCACAGCCGCACGCCGTCCGCGGTGGTCACTTCCCAGTAGTCGCGCGTGCCGCTGCGCCAGGCCGGATCGTCGAGCCACCATTCCGGCGCGATCCGCTCGGGGCCGCGGGCATCGGCGGGCAGCCAGACGGCTCGTGCCCGGCGAATGGGGCGCGCGGTTCTGGGTGACGCTGGCGGTCTCGGCGGAGGCGGCGGACGAGCTGCGCTACGATCCCGCCGCAGGGGCTGTGATGATCCGCTGCGGCAGCCGCTGGGCGGCGCTGGCGACCTCTGACCCGGCGATCCAGGTCACCGGCCATGACAGCCTCGATGCGCTCGCCGCCGATTTCGAGGAGAACGGCTATTTCAGCCTCGCCACCCGTGCCGAAACGGCGCCGGTGCTGGGGCTGCGCTTCAATCTCGACATGATGCCGGAGGGACGCTGGTGCGCCGCCGTGGCCGATGCGCCCGGCCCGGCGCTGGAACAGGCCCGCGCCGGGCTCGACCCGGCGCCTCTACCTTCCCTTGCCGCAGACGATGGCGGGCTCGGCGCGATCCGTGACATCCTCGGCTGGAACACCGTCTGGGACGGGACCAACCGCCGCCGCTACACGGCGGTGTCGCGGGTCTGGAACCTCGGCGATTACGCCGTTTTCGCCAATGACCAGGCCTATGCGGCGCTGCTCGCCGCGCCGCTCGACCCGGTGCTGGCGCGCGAGAACCTGGCGATCGCGCTCGGCACGGCGACGCCGCAGGGCAATCTTGCCGCGCTGGTCTCCTCGCATGACGCCTGGACCGATCGCAGCCAGCCGCCGCTGGGGGCGCTGATCGCCTGGATGATCTATCTTCGCTCGGGCGACCGGGCCGGGCTTGCGGCACATTTCGCCACACTGCTGCGCCATCAGCGCTGGTGGCGCGCCGCGCGTGATCCGGAAGGCAGCGGACTGGTCTCCTGCGGCACGTCCGATGTCGGCACCGCGCTCTACAAGGGCACCCATTTCGCCGCCCGCAACGAGACCGGCATGGACAATTCCGCGACCCATGACGAGGCGGTGCTCGACCCGGCGACCGGCTGCCTTTCGACCTGGGATCTGGGGCTGAACTGCGCCGTGGCGCTCGATGCCGAGATGCTGGCGCTGATTGCCGCCGAGCTGGGCGAGGCGGAGACGGCCGCGGAGATGGCGGCGCTGGCAGAGACCCATCGCGCCCTGATCCGGGACAGGCTCTGGGATCCGGAGCGGAAGATCTTCGCCAACCGCCAGCGCTCGGGCGGCTTCGTGGAGGCGCTGGCGCCGACGGCCTTCTACCCGCTCCTGTGCGGTGCGGCGGATGCGGCGCAGACCGCGCATCTGCTGGCGCATCTCGGGGACCCGGAGATGTTCGGCACGCCTTTCCCGCTGCCGGCTTCCCCCGCGTGCCAGCCTGCCTATGCCGAGAACGTCTATTGGCGCGGGCGGATCTGGCCGAACGTGACCTACCTCGTCTGGCTTGGGCTGAAGCGCGCGGGCGAAGACGCGGCGGCGTCCCGGCTGGCGGCGCGGAGCCGCGATCTCTTCGAGCGGAACTGGCAGGACCGGGTGGCGGGCGAGAATTTCAATGCCGAAACCGGAGAAGCGCTCGACCAGGGCGATGCCGATCCGTTCTACACCTGGGCGGCGCTCCTGCCGCTGATCGGGGTGGAGGAGGCCTGCGGGATCTCGCCCTGGGCCGGCTGGGTGCTGGCGAACGGTCCGGACTGCGTGCTGGGACCGCTCGAGACTCCGGCCGGGCGGGCGGTGCTGCGGCGCGAGGCGGGCTGGCTGAGCCTCGAGCGGTCCGGAGCCGTGCTGTTGCTGGCCGGGGCCGCGGCCGTTCTGGCCTGCGGCTTCGGCTATTGCCTGCTGTCCGGCCTCACCGGCTTCGTGCCGCTGGTCTTCGCCGCCATGCTGGGGCTGATGCTGCTGCACCGGACCCCGGTCCTCGCCGCGCTGCCGCTCGCGGCGATCGCCGCCATTGCCGTGCAGCAGATCTTCGGACGGCTGCTGCTGGTGCCGCTGCCGCGCAGCGGCCTGCTGAGTTTCCTCTGGTAGGAGCGCGCCCATGTCCCTCTATTTCGACGCCCTGATGCTGGTCCTGCAGCCGCAGGTGCTGCTGGTCATCTTCCTCTCGGCGGCCTTCGGCATGTTCGTCGGCGCCATTCCCGGGCTGACCGCGACCATGGCGACGGCGCTTCTCGTGCCGCTGACCTTCTTCATGGACCCGCTTCCGGCCATCGCCGCCATCGTCACCGCCACCGGCATGGCGATCTTCGCGGGCGACATCGCCGGCGGGCTCCTGCGCATGCCCGGCACGCCGGCCTCCGCCGCCTATGTCGAGGATGCCTTCCGGATGACAAAGTCCGGGCGCGGCGCCGAAGCGCTCGGCGCGTGCCTCTTCTTCTCGGTGATCGGCGGCATCGTCGGCACGGTCGTGCTCAGCCTCGCCGCGCCGCAGCTCGCCGAGATCGCGCTCAAATTCTCGTCCTTCGAATATTTCTGGCTGGTGCTGCTCGGGCTCAGCTGCGCGGTCTTCGTCTCGCCCGGCCCGCCGGTCCTCGGCCTCGTCTCGCTCTTCATCGGACTGGCCGCGGCGCTGGTCGGGCAGAACAACCCGGCGGGCGAAGCGCGCTTCGCCTTCGGGTCGGTCGAGCTGCTCGCGGGCATCCAGCTGGTGCCGGCGATGATCGGGCTCTTCGCGCTCTCGGAAGTGCTGCGCTACTACGTCCGGCCAAGCGGCACCCCGCGCACGCCCGGCGTCAAGGGCAGCATCCTGCGCGTGCAGTTCGGCAACCTGAAGCGCTATCCCGCGCAGGCAGTCCGCGGCTCGCTCCTCGGCACCGCGATCGGCGCGCTGCCCGGTGCGGGCGCCGACATCGCGGCCTGGATCAGCTATGCCGTGTCGAAGAAATTCTCGAAGACCCCCGAAAAATACGGCACCGGCCATGTCGAGGGTCTGGTCGAGGCCGGCGCGTCGAACAACGGCGCCGTCTCGGGCGCCTGGATCCCGGCGCTGGTCTTCGGCATCCCGGGCGACTCGATCACCGCCATCGTGATCGGCGTGCTCTACGTGAAGGGCCTCAATCCCGGCCCGACGATCTTCCTGATGAACCCGCAGATGATCTACGCGGTCTTCATCGTCTTCATGATCGCCAGCCTGATGATGCTGCCCCTAGGCTGGCTGGCGATCCGCGCGGCGGGAACGCTGCTGTCGGTGCCGCAGCGGGTGCTGATGCCGATCATCCTGGTGTTCTGCATCACCGGCGCCTTCGCCATCAACAACTCGGTCGCGGGCGTGCTGATCATGCTGGCCTTCGGGGTGATCGGCTTCGTGATGGAGGAAAACAACATCCCGCTGGCCCCCGCGATCCTCGGCCTCGTGCTGGGACCGATGCTGGAGGACAATTTCGTGAACTCGATGATCAAGGCGGACGGCAGCTTCCTCGCCTTCTTCGAACGGCCCATCGCCGCGGGGCTCGGCATCGCCGCCATCGCGGTCTGGATGCTGCCGCTGATCCTGCGGCTCGTCCGCGGCAAGACCCGCAACGGGGAGGTGACATGACGAAACCCGACATCCTGCTGATGGGCCCGCCGGCCCATCCCGACATTCCCGCCGAGCTGGAGCGCGATTTCCGGCTGCACCGCTATTGGGAGGCCGCCGATCCGCGGGCGCTGGTCGCAAGCCTCTCGGACGGGCTGCGCTACATCTCGACGACCGGCCATGACGGACCCGATGCCGGGCTGATCCGCGCCCTGCCGAAGCTGGAGCTGATCTCCTCCTTCGGGGTCGGCTATGACGGCATCGACGTGGCGGCCGCGGCCGCGCAGGGCGTGCAGGTCACCAATACGCCCGACGTGCTGAACGACTGCGTGGCCGAGCTGACGCTGGCGCTGATGCTGGCGCTGGCGCGCGAGGTGATCGCCTCGGACCGCTTCGTGCGCGAGGGCCGCTGGGCCGAGGGGCGCTATCCCTTCACCGGCGAGCTGACCGGCAAGCGCGCGGGCATCCTCGGGCTCGGCCGGATCGGCAAGGAGATCGCCCGGCGGCTCGAGGTCTTCAAGATGGAGATCGCCTATCACGGCCGCCGCGAACAGGAGGGCGTGCCCTATCGCTATTACGGCGACCTGCGCGAAATGGCCCGCGAGGCCGACTGGCTGATCGTGATCGCGCCTGCCACCGCCGAGAGCCGGCACCTGGTCGATGCGGCGGTTCTCGACGCGCTCGGCCCGGAAGGGCACCTGATCAACGTGGCACGCGGCGCGGGCTGGTCGCCGAGGCGCTGGCAATCGGACGCGAACTGCGCGCGCGCGGGATCGGGACCCGGATGGTCGCGGGCGCGGCCTGCTTCTCGGCCTGTCCCTACATGCTGGCGGGCGGGCCCGAACGCACGGTCTCGCGCGGCGCGCGGGTCGGCGTCCACCAGTCCTATTACGACCGCTCGGCCTATCTCCCGCTCTTCGTCGGCGTATCCTCCATCCAGGAGGGCGAAGCCGAAGCGATGCGCTTCCTGCAGGAGATGGGCGTCGATCCGCTCCTGCGCATCCCGGCGCTCGAGACCCCGCCCGAGGCGATCTACATCCTCACCGAGGCGGAATTGCAGGACTACAACCTGGCGACGGCGCTGACCGACTAGGATTTACCCGATTTCAACCCGGGCGCGCGCAGTCTGGCAGCATGAGCCGGTTGATCCATCTTTGCCGCTGCACGGTGCTGGCCGTGATGCTGGGCGCGCTTGCCGCCCTTGCGATCGCGCTCGGCCTCGGCGCGGGGCTGATCGGCGCGGGCACCGCGCGCTGGACGCTGCTGGCCGCGCTGCCCTGCGGCTTCGCCCTCTCTTTCATCGCCCTGCGGCTGTGCCCGCCCTGAGGCCTGCGACATAGCGCGGGAAACGCGACGGCAGGCCTTTCTCCGGCCGGATCCAGCGGCATAGGGTGGCGCGGACATCCAGCTGACGGAGACCCCGCATGACCGCCCCGATCAACATTGCCGCCTGGTCCGGACCGAGAAACCTCTCGACCGCGATGATGTACGCCTTCGGCGCGCGCGGCGATGCCGCTGTCTGGGACGAGCCCTTCTATGCCGCCTATCTGGAGATGACCGGGCTGGATCACCCGATGGGCGCCGAGATCATCGCCGCCGGTCCGCGCGACCCGGACGAGGTCGCCGCGCGCTGCGCCGCGCCGCACCCCTCGGGCAGGCCGGTCTTCTACCAGAAGCACATGACCCATCACATGATCGAGGGCGTGTCGCGGGACTGGTTCTCCTCGGTCACGCATCTCTTCCTGATCCGCCATCCGGCGCGGGTGCTGGCGAGCTATGCCAAGAAGCGCGAGAATCCGGTGCTCGACGATATCGGCTTCCGCCAGCAATCCGAGATCTTCGAGGCGGTACGCGCCGCAGGCCAGACCCCGGTGGTGATCGACTCGCATGACATCCGCGACAATCCCGCGGGCATGATGGACGCGCTCTGCGACGCGCTGCGGATCCCGCGCGATCCCGGCATGATCCGCTGGCCTGCGGGCGGCCATGCCGATGACGGGGTCTGGGCGCCGCATTGGTACGACGCGGTGCACCGCTCGACGGGCTTCGCCGGCGCGGAAGGGCCGCTGCCCGCGCTGCCCGATGACCTGCAGGCGGTCTGCGATGCCGCCCTGCCCCATTACGACGCGCTGAAACCCTTTGCGCTGAAGGCCTGAAATGACCGACACCACCACCCATACCGCCGAAGCCGACGACCGCAACGATCACGTGATGATCTACGTGGACGGCAAGATCGTGCCGAAGGACCAGGCGGTGGTTTCGGTCTACGACTCGGGATTCATGCTGGGCGACGGCATGTGGGAGGGCATGCGGCTCTACGACGGCGAATGGGCCTTCTTCGACGCGCACATGGACCGGCTCCATGACAGCTGCAAGGCGGTGCGGCTGGAGATCGGCAAGACCCGCGGGGAGCTGCGCGCGATCCTCGACGAGACCGCGGCAGCGAACGGCATGACCGGCGACGCGCATTGCCGGCTCATGATCACCCGCGGCCGCAAGGCGAAGCCGTTCCAGCATCCGGGCCTGTCGAAATGGGGCCCGACCATCGTGGCGATCATCGAGCATTCGGTCCCCGCCAAGGCGCTGTCGAAGGGGCTGCGCCTGGCCTCGGTGCCGCAGGTGCGCGGCCTGCCGCACAGCCAGGACCCGAAATTCAACAGCCATTCCAAGCTGAACTGCATCATCGCCTGCCTGCAGGCCGAGGAGGCGGGCGCGGACGAGGCACTGATGCTCGACCCGCATGGCTTCGTGAACACCACGAATGCCTGCAATTTCTTCATCGTCCGCAAGGGCGAGGTTTGGACCTCGACCGGCGACTACTGCATGAACGGCGTCACCCGTGCCAATGTCATCAAGGTCTGCCGCGAAGCGGGGATCCCGGTCTTCGAGAAGAACTTCTCGCTCTACGAGGCCTATTCGGCCGATGAGGCTTTCCTGACCGGCACTTTCGGAGCGCAGACCCCGGTGGCCGAGATCGACGGCCGCAGCATCGGGGATGGTGCGCGCCCGGTCACCGAACGCATCCGCGCCCTCTACAAGGACCTCGTCACACGCACCGTGGCCGAGCAGAAGGCCGCGCGCTAGGTCCTTCCGCCTCCCGGGAGGCCTCCGTCGCAACAGACGGGCGCCCCCGCCCGGTGAGCCCGATATCCCGGGGACAGCCGCGGGAGCCGCAAACGGGCCTGCGGCGCGGTTGCGGCGCAAGGCCCGATGGCCCCCGCGCCGGGCATTTTCTTTTGCAATGGACCACCCTCCGCGCCCTTGGCGCAGGTTGGGCGACCCCGGCCGAAGATCGCCCCATGGGCGGGATTTGCGGCTGGCCCGCCGAGCGCAGCACAGAGAAATCCCGGGACAGGGGCCTCCTCGGACAGTCCCCGTCACATGCGCCGGACCTGCACGGCCCCGTGCCCGCGCCTGCCGCAGTCCGGTCGGCGCCGCCGGGACCGCGGCAGCCGCTCCATGGATCAAGGACGCATCGGCGCCCCCTGGAACAAGGCCGCATGCCGGTCCAGGAAGGGCTCCGCCGCGGCCAGACCTGCCCTGACCGCCGCCTTCGCCTTCGTCCTCGCGGCCGCCATGGCCCGCGTGGCAGGGTCCTCGCTGCGGATCGGGCCGCTCGACGGGATCGATCTGTCGGCCGCGCTTTGGGTCTGTGGCTTCGGCCTGCTGTGCTGGAAGATCGGACCCTGGCTCGCCGGGCCGAAACTGGCCGCGAGGACGCCCTCGGGCCCCTCGCGGAACAGGTAGGCGGCCGCCCCCCGGCACGGCACACCGGCAGGGCTCCGTCCTCACGGCGCCCTCCTGCGCAGGCGCAATGACAGCTCGGCGCGGAACGCCCCTTCGTCCAGACCGTATTCGAGGCAGGCATCCGCCACCGTGTGGAAGGGCGAGATCGGACAGCCCGGACACAGCATCTTGCGCTCCAGAAAGACCGCAGCCGCCTCCGGCCATTCGGCAAGGAGATCCGGCAGCGGCAGGTCGGGGTCGTCGAAATCCGGCTTGGACATGGGCTTTCCTTTCATAGCCGCATGCTGCGCGCATCTTTCGCCCCGTTCTTTGCGATTGCGCAAAAAGCGACCCCGGACGCCCCGCTAGAGCTGGGCCATCGCAAACAAGGCACCGGGACCGCGCCATGTCAGACCTACTCACCAAATCGCGGGCCAGGAACGTGTTCTACGGAGGATCCATATTCTTCGTGGCCGTGTTCGCGGCCCTGACGGTGCAGAGCCACCGCCACATCACGCAGAAAGCCACAGCGGGCATGCCCCTGACCGACGAAGTGCGGCTGGGCAAGCATGTCTGGGAGCGCCATTCCTGCATCAACTGCCATACGCTCCATGGCGAAGGCGCCTATTTCGCGCCCGAGCTGGGCAACGTGATGACCCGCTGGGGCGTCGCGGACGACCCCCAGGGCGCCTACGAAATCCTGGACGGCTGGATGCAGGCGCAGCCCTCGGGCATCGAGGGCCGCCGCCAGATGCCGCATTTCGAGATCACCGACGAGGAGATGCGGGCGCTGTCCGAATTCCTCCGCTGGGCCGATCAGACCGACACCCAGAACTGGCCGCCGAACGACGCGGGCTGACCGAGGAGCAGAAACCCCATGAAATACCAATCGCAAAAGGTCGCCTACGCGTATTTTCTCGTCGCAATGGCCCTGTTCGGCATCCAGGTGGCGGGCGGTCTGCTGGCGGGCTGGATCTATGTCTCGCCCAATACCCTGTCCGAAATCCTGCCCTTCAACGTGATCCGCATGATCCACACCAACGCGCTGATCGTCTGGCTTCTGCTGGGCTTCTTCGGCGCCGCCTATTACCTGGTGCCGGAGGAAAGCGAGCGCGAGATCTTCTCGGTCAAGCTGGCTTATCTGCAGCTGGCAATCCTGGTGATAGGCACGCTGGGCGCGGTGATCTCCTACCTTGTCGGCATCCATGGCGGGCGCGAGTTCCTCGAACAGCCGCTCTGGGTCAAGTTCGGCATCCTCGTCGCCGCGGTGATCTTCCTCGCCAACGTGTCGCTGACCTTCCTGGCCGGGCGCAAGACGGCGATCACCAACATCCTGATGACGGGGCTCTGGCTGCTCTGCCTGCTCTGGGTCTTCGCCTTCATCAACCCCGACAACCTGTCGCTCGACAAGATGTACTGGTGGTTCGTCGTCCATCTCTGGGTCGAGGCCACCTGGGAACTGGTCATGGCCGCGATCCTGGGCTTCCTGATGCTCAAGCTGACCGGCGTCGACCGCGAGGTGATCGAGAAATGGCTCTATGTCATCGTCGCCACCGCGCTCTTCTCCGGGATCCTCGGCACCGGGCACCACTTCTACTGGATCGGCACGCCGGGATACTGGCAATGGATCGGCTCCGTCTTCTCGACCTTCGAGGTGGTCCCGTTCTTCGCCATGATGTCCTTTGCTTTCGTGATGGTCTGGAAGGGCCGCAGGAACCATCCGAACAAGGCCGCGCTGCTGTGGTCGCTGGGCTCCTCCACCGTCGCCTTCTTCGGTGCGGGCGTCTGGGGCTTCCTGCACACGCTGCACGGGGTGAACTTCTACACCCACGGCACGCAGATCACCGCCGCCCATGGCCACCTGGCCTTCTACGGCGCCTATGTTGCCCTCAACCTCGCGATGTTCACCTATGCGATGCCGCATCTGCGTGGCCGCGATCCCTACAACCAGGTCCTGAACATGGCATCCTTCTGGCTGATGACCGGCGGCATGGCCTTCATGACCTTCACGCTGACCTTCGCGGGCACCATCCAGACGCACATGCAGCGGATCGTCGGCGACTACTACATGGACGTGCAGGACCAGCTGGGACTGTTCTACCTGATGCGCTTCGGCTCCGGCGTGGCCGTGGTCCTCGGCGCCCTGCTGTTCATCTATTCCATGCTCGTGGTGCGCCGCGAAGTCGTCAAGCCCGGCCCCCTGGCCGCCCCGGGAGAGTGACCCATGAGAGACCTGCAAACCTCCGGCCTGCCGTTCTACCAGCCCGCTGGCGACGAATGCGAGCTCTTCGAAACAGCCCATTCCAACGGTCTGCCCCTTCTTCTGAAGGGGCCCACCGGCTGCGGCAAGACCCGGTTCGTGGAGCACATGGCCGCCCGCCTGGGCCTGCCGCTGCACACCGTCGCCTGCCATGACGACCTGTCCGCGGCCGACCTGATCGGGCGCTACCTGCTGAAGGGCGGGGAAACCGTCTGGACCGACGGGCCGCTGACGCGGGCGGTGCGCGAGGGCGGGATCTGCTATCTCGACGAGGTGGTGGAGGCCCGCAAGGACGTGACCGTCGTCCTGCATCCGCTGACCGACGACCGCCGCAGGCTGGTGATCGACCGCACGGGCGAAGAGCTCCGGGCGCCGGCAAGCTTCATGCTCGTGGCCAGCTACAACCCCGGCTACCAGAACATCCTCAAGAAGCTGAAGCCGTCCACGCGGCAGCGCTTCGTCTCGATCGGCTTCGATTTCCCGTCCCCGCAGGTGGAAACGCCCGTGGTGATGCGCGAAAGCGGGCTGGACGAGGCGCGGGCCACCGCACTTGTGCGCCTGGCCGGAAAGATCCGGGCGCTGTCGGGCATGGATCTCGAAGAGGGCGTCTCCACCCGGCTGCTGATCTATGCCGCGACGATGATCGCGGCCGGCATGCCGGTGGACCGGTCGATCGAGACCGCGATCGTCGAACCGCTCAGCGACGAGCCGGACACGCAGCGTGCGCTGCGCGACCTCGCCGCGGCGATCTATGGGTGACCGCCATGCTGCACGTCCTCGATCTGATGGAGCCCGAAGAAACCGTCGGCAACCTGTGGCATGACGCGGCCTCGCGCTGGGGCCGGGCCCACAGCGACAAGGACCGCGAGGTAACGGTCGAGGAGATGCAGCGCTCTGCCGGGGCCCTGTTCCGGGCGCTCGGCGGCAGTCCCGGGGTGGAAATCTGCGCCGCGCCACTGGCCACGTCCGATCACCGCCCCGACCGCATCCGCCGGATCGGCACGCCGCGCGAGCAGGCGTGCCAAGCCGATTTCGACGGCGACCGGCTGCGCCTGCCGCCGGTGATCGGCGCCTCGCCGGTGATCGAGCGCTGGGCGGGGGTCCGGCCGCGGGCGCGCTCGCGCGCGCCGATGCTGGGGGCGCATCCGGGGCGCGATGGGACCTTCATCGCCAATGGCGGCTTCAAGATCGGCTTCGGCATGGCGCCCGCGGTGGCCGGGGTGATGGCCGATCTGGTGCTCGACGGCCATGACCGCATCCCCGAGGGGTTCCGGGTCTCGGACAACCTGCGCGGCTGACCGGGTTTTCCGTTGACGCAAAGGAATTTGTGACGGTTTCATGACAGGGATCAAGGCGCCGCCGCCCGGCCTTTGCTAGCGGAGGGGCAGCGACACCGGGAAAGGACCCTGCCGATGAGCCTAGATGACCGCCCCGCAGATCCGCAGCCCGGACAGCCGTCGACCGGGGCCCGTCCCGCGCCCGCCGCGCCGACCTTGGCGCGCGGCTTTCCTCGGGTCGAGGCGGACGCGATCCGCCACGCCTTCGAGACCGGCGCCTATCCCTATGCCCGCAAGATGCCGCGCCGCACCTACGAGGCCGAGAAGGCGGCGCTCCAGGCGGAGCTCCTGAAGGTCCAGCTCTGGGCGCAGCAGGCGGGGCAGAAATTCGTCATCCTGTTCGAGGGGCGCGACGCGGCCGGCAAGGGCGGCACGATCAAGCGCTTCATGGAGCATCTCAACCCCCGCGGCGCGCGGGTCGTGGCGCTGAACAAGCCGACGGAGGAAGAGAAGGGCCAGTGGTTCTTCCAGCGCTATGTCGAGCATCTGCCCACGAACGGCGAAATGGTGTTCTACGACCGCTCCTGGTACAACCGCGCGGGCGTCGAGCGGGTGATGGGCTTCTGCACGCCGAACGAATATCTCGAATTCATGCGCCAGACGCCCGAGCTGGAGCGGATGCTGGTGCGCTCGGGGATAAGGCTCTACAAGTACTGGTTCTCGGTCACCCGCAAGGAACAGCGCAGCCGTTTCGCCGCGAGGAAGACCGATCCGCTGAAACAGTGGAAGCTGTCGCCGATGGACATTGCCAGCCTAGACAAATGGGACGACTACACCGAGGCGAAGGAGGCGATGTTCTTCTACACGGACACCGCCGACGCGCCCTGGACCATCGTGAAATCCGACGACAAGAAGCGCGCGCGGCTGAACTGCATGCGGCATTTCCTGTCCGGCATCGACTATCCGGGCAAGGACGAGGCGGTGGTCGGGCGGCCCGATCCGCTGATCGTCGGCCATGCCTCGCATGTGGTGGACCGCTCCGACCATATCCTCGGCGCCTCGCTGCATCCCGACCAGCGCCGCGGCGAGCCGCCGGCCGGCTGAGGCAAGCGGGCAACCCCCCGGCTGCCCGCGGCGGCGGGGCATTCCCGTTGGCACGCATATGGTCTAATCGGCATGCATGGTTCAGCTTGCCGATCTCCGCCCCCATGTCCGTGCCCTGCTGGTGCTCGGCCTGCCGCTTGTCGGCGGGCAGATCGCGCAGGTCTCGATCCAGATCATCGATACGCTCATGCTGGGCCGCTACGACCTCGAGGTGCTGGCGGCGGTGGTGCTGGCGACCTCGCTGTTCTTCTCCGTCTTCATCGTCGGCGCGGGCTTTTCCTGGGCGGTGACGCCCTTGGTGGCGGCGGCCTCGGCCGGGGGCGACCTGGTGCGGGTGCGCCGGGTGACGCGGATGGGATTCTGGGCCTCGATGGGCTACGGCGCGCTGGCGCTGCCGGTCTTCCTGTGGTCCGAGCCGCTCTTCCTGGCGCTCGGCCAGAGCCCCGAGATGGCGCGGATCGCCGGGGAGTATCTCGACATCGCGGGCTGGGGCGTGTTCCCGGCGCTCGCCGTCATGACGCTGCGCGCCTATCTGGCAGGGCAGGCGAAGACCCAGGTGGTGATGTGGGTCACGATCGGCGCGGTCTTCCTCAATGCCGGGCTGAACTGGCTCCTGATCTTCGGCAACTGGGGCTTCCCCGAGCTCGGCGGCCGCGGCGCGGCGGCGGCCTCGGTGACGGTGCATGTCGCCTCGGCGGCGGCGCTGGCGGTCTATGCGGAATGGAGCTTCCGCGGCCAGCAGCTCTTCGTGCGGCTCTGGAAACCGGACTGGGCCGAGCTGCGCCAGGTGTTCCAGCTCGGCTGGCCGATCGGCATCGCGACGCTGGCCGAAACCGCGCTGTTCTCGGCTGCCGCGGTCATGGTCGGCTGGATCGGCGTGGCCGAGCTGGCCGCGCATGGCATCGCGCTCCAGCTCGCCACCGTCACCTTCATGATGCATCTGGGCCTGTCGCAGGCCGCCACCGTCCTGATGGGCCGCGCCCATGGCCGCCGCGACGAGGAGGCCAAGCGCGGCATCTCGGTCGCCTCGCTGGTGGTGTCGCTGTCGGTCGCGGCGCTGACCATCGCGATCCTCGCGGCAATCCCGCAGCCGCTGATCCGGCTCTTCGTCGATGCCGCCGACCCGATGCGCGATGCGATCCTCGCCACCGGGGTGGGGCTGGTCTACATGGCGGCGATCTTCCAGCTCGCCGACGGCGCGCAGGTCATCCTGATCAGCCTGCTCCGCGGCGTGCAGGACACGCGCGTGCCGATGTGGCTGGCGGCGTTTTCCTACTGGGTGGTGGGGGCGCCGCTGGGCTATGTGCTCGGCATCGTCGCGGGCGTCGGCGCGGTCGGCGTCTGGGCGGGTCTGGCCGGCGGGCTGAGCTGCGCGGCGGTGCTGCTGTGGCACCGGCTGTGGAAGGTCAAGCTGGCCGCCGCCTGAGGCCGGTCTCCGCACCCATGCACATTGGCCGTGCGCGGACGGTCCGAAATTGCCGCTGCAATGCAGCGGCTTGTGCCCTATCTCCTGGCTCAACGGTTCAATTCGCAAACGCAAGAGGCATGACATGGCAAAGACTGTCGTCGTCTACTACTCCGGCTACGGCCACACGAAACTGGTTGCTGAGAATGTCGCCGAAGGCGCCGCCGCAGAGCTGGTCGCCGTCGACGCCGAGGGCAACATCCCCGAGGCAGCCTGGGACGCGCTGAACGCGGCCGACGCGATCATCTTCGGCGCGCCGACCTACATGGGCGGCCCGGCATGGCAGTTCAAGAAATTCGCCGATGCGACCTCCAAGATCTGGTTCGGCATGGGCTGGAAGGACAAGGTCTTCGGCGGGTTCACCAACTCCGCATCGCTCAACGGCGACAAGCAGAACACCCTGGCCTACCTGCAGACCCTGGCGTCGCAGCATGGCGGCGTTTGGGTCTCTCTGGGCATGCTGCCCTCGAACACGCTGGCGGCCACCCGCGAGGACATGAACAACCTCGGCGGTTCGATCGGCGTTCTGGTGCAGTCGCCGTCGGATGCCGGCGATGACGCGATCCCGTCGGGCGACCTGGCAACCGCGAAAGCCTATGGCGCGCGCGTGGCCGAAGTCGCGGGCCGCTTCGGCGCCTGAGGAATCTCCCTTCCCGGAGTTGGGAACGCCCGGCCTTCCGGCCGGGCGTTTTCAGTTTCCGGAAGGGGCTGCGGGGCTCAGCGGAGGCCGGCGCAGAACTCGCCGATGCGCGAGCAGGCNATCGGCCAGCGCCTCGTCCGAGGTCGCGTAGCTGACGCGGAAGGCAGGGGACAGCCCGAAGGCCGCGCCGAACACCACCGCCACGCCGGTCTCGTCCAGGAGCGCGTTGCAGAACTCCTCGTCCGTGGTCAGCAGCTTGCCGCCCTTCGAGGTCTTGCCGAGGCAGCCGCCGATCGTCGGATAGACGTAGAAGGCGCCCTCGGGCGTCGGGCAGTCGATGCCCTCGGCCTGGTTCAGCATCGACACGACCAGGTCGCGGCGGCGCTTGAACGCGACATTGTTGGCCGCGATGAAGTCCTGCGATCCGTTCAGCGCCTCGACCGAGGCCCATTGGCTGATCGTGCAGGGGTTCGAGGTCGATTGCGACTGGATCTTGCGCATCGCCGAGATCAGCTCCACCGGGCCGCCGGCATAGCCGATCCGCCAGCCGGTCATCGCATAGGCCTTCGAGACGCCGTTCACCGTCAGCGTCCGCGGATAGAGCGCGGGCTCGACCTCGGCGGGGGTGCAGAAGGCGAAGTCGTCATAGACGAGGTGCTCGTACATGTCGTCGGTCATGATCCAGACATGCGGATGGCGCAGCAGAACGTCGGTCAGCGCCTTCAGCTCGTCCCAGGCATAGCCCGCGCCGGTCGGGTTCGACGGCGAATTGAAGATCAGCCATTTGGTCTTCGGCGTGATCGCCGCCTCGAGCGCTTCGGGGGTCAGCTTGTAGCCGGTCTCCGGACCGCAGGGCAGGGGCTTCGGCACGCCGCCCGCGAGCAGCACCATGTCGGGATAGCTGACCCAGTAGGGCGCCGGGATGATCACCTCGTCGCCGGGGTTCATCGTCGCCATCAGGGCGTTGTAGAGGATCTGCTTGCCCCCCGTCCCGACGCTGATCTGCGCGGGCTCGTAGGACAGGCTGTTTTCGCGGGCGAACTTGCCGCAGATCGCCTGCTTCAGCTCGGGCATGCCGTCGGGGGCGGTGTATTTCGTCTTGCCCGCGTTGATCGCGGCGATCGCGGCGGCCTTGATATGGTCGGGGGTGTCGAAATCCGGCTCGCCGGCCGAGAGGCCGATCACGGATTTGCCCGCGGCCTTCAGCTCCTGTGCCTTGGTGGTCATCGCGATCGTCGGGGACGGCTTCACGCGGGACAGGGTATCGGACAGGAAGGACATCGGCGGAACCTCATGTTGAAAGCGCACGCGGACCTCTCTAGGTTGGCGCCGGAAGCGGCGCAAGAAGGAGCGGACCATGGCGGGCGACTTGCCTGATATTGACTGGTACGGCGCCGAGGCCAGCACCTTCGGCGACCGTCTGGCCGCCGCGCGCGACCATCGCGGGCTGTCGCGCCAGGATCTGGCCAAGCGGCTGCGGGTCAAGCTCTCGACGGTGGAGTCCTGGGAGGACGACCTCGCGGAGCCGCGCGCCAACCGGCTGAACATGCTGGCCGAGCTCCTGGGCGTCTCGCTGCCCTGGCTCCTGACCGGCGAGGGCGAGGGCGTCGCCCCGCCCGGGGACGACGCGTTCGGGCCCGACGACATCGAGCCGATGCTGGCCGAGATGCGCCAGATCCGGGCGGAGATGCTGCGCTTCGCGAACCGCGTGAGCGTGCTGGAAAAACGGCTGCGCCAGGCGGCGCAGGAACTGGGATAGGACCATGGAAACCCACGAGAACCGACTGAAGCGCCTGCACATGCGCTCGATCCGCCGCGGCATCAAGGAGATGGACATCATCCTCGGCCGCTTCGCCGAAACCGGCCTGCGCCAGCTGCCCGAGGGCGATCTGGACCTCTACGACACGATGCTGGCGGAGAACGACCACGATCTCTATCAATGGGTGTCCGGCCAGCAGCCGACCCCGGCGCGCTATCTCGACCTGATCACGCGGATCGCCGAGTTGAATCGAATTGCCGCCGAAAAGTAACCAAGTTCAGGAAAATAACGGAATAAGCTACCGTATCCATTAAAGCTTTTTTTCCGTATTCTGCTCACATTCCCTTCATGTGAAATTCATCATGGAGGGAACTGTATGAGTGTACACCCCGGACTCGGCGAGACGCAGGAGAGGGGATTCATTTCCGCCTATCTCGACTCGCTGGCCCTGGTGGAGCGCCTGCACCGGCTGTTGCTGGATGTGATCAAGGACGAGTTCGAACGTGTCGGCATCCTGGAAATCAACGCTGTCCAGGCGCTCCTTCTGTTCAACATCGGCGAAAACGAGGTCACGGCGGGGGAACTGAAATCCCGCGGCTACTACCAGGGCTCGAACGTATCCTACAATCTCAAGAAGCTCGTCGAGATGGGATACATGCACCACAACCGCTGCGAAATCGACAGGCGGTCGGTGCGCGTGCGCCTGACCGAGAAGGGCAAGCAGATCCGCGACATCGTCGAGGACCTGTTCCAGCGCCACGCCGAAGGGCTGGAAGCCCGCGGCATTCTCGGGCCCGATGGCATCAACGACATCAACACGTCGCTGCGACGGGTGGAGCGGTACTGGACCGACCAGATCCGCTACATCTACTGAAAGGCTCTCGAAGCGGTCCGCGCTTCAGGCAGGAGGCCACCGGGAAACCCTCCGGTGTCGAAAATGGCAGAAGGCCATCGGGCGGAACGCCCCTCCGCGGCAAAGCTCCGCGCCCCAGACACTCCCCATATCCGCAGACAATCCGGTTGCCGCAGACGACCATCCCCGAAGGGATGACCGCCGCGGCTTTCGCATGTCCGGATTACCAGTGTCCGGTATTCTCCATGCTGGCCCAGGGCTCCGCCGGCGGCAGGGCGTCGCCGATCTGCAGGAGCTCGATCGAGACATTGTCCGGCGAGCGCACGAAGGCCATGTGCCCGTCGCGCGGCGGCCGGTTGATGGTCACGCCCGCGTCCTGCAGCTTGGCGCACATCTCGTAGATGTTCTCAACGCCATAGGCGAGATGGCCGAAATGGCGGCTGTCCGAGGGCAGGCCTTCGTCGCCGTCCCAGTTGTACGTAAGTTCCACCGGGCATTCCGGCTGGCCCGGAGGCGCCAGGAAGACCAGGCTGAAGCGGCCCTTGTCATTGTCGATCCGGCGGGTCTCTTCCAGCCCGAGCAGCTTGTAGAACTCCATCGATTTCTCGAGGTCCTTCACCCGGACCATGGTGTGCAGGTACTTCACGTGCATTGGCGTCTTCCCGTTTCGCGGTGTTAGCGTCCCAACAGGTAACCGCCCTGCCGGAAATTGCCACCCCTTCCGAGGAGTGGAAGACATCCGCGCGCGGCTGCGCTAAAACACCATGACTCGCTTTGCACGCACTGCATATTGGGTTAAGAGGTCTGCGACCCCCAATATGCAGCGAGAGTGCGCCAGATGAAGGACCAAGCCGTGACCGATCCGATTTCGGAAGCCATCGCCGAGAGCCGCGCCAACCCGCGCCAGACGCTGCGTGCCACTGTCCCCGCGATGGAGGACCGGCTCTACAGCATCCATCCCGTGCTGGACCACGGCTTCGTGCGCGTCGTCGACTACATGGGCGATGACAGCGCGATCGTGCAGGCGGCGCGCGTCAGCTACGGCGCGGGCACCAAGCAGGCGCGCGACGATGCCGGGCTGATCCGCTACCTGATGCGCCACTGGCACTCTACCCCGTTCGAGATGTGCGAGCTGAAGCTGCACGTCAAGCTGCCGGTCTTCGTGGCGCGCCAGTGGATCCGCCACCGCACCGCCAACGTCAACGAATACTCCGCCCGCTATTCGATCCTCGACCGGGAATTCTACATCCCCGCGCCGGAACAGCTGGCGGCGCAGTCGACCACGAACAACCAGGGCCGCGGCCAGGTTCTGGAAGGCGAAGAGGCGCAGCGCGTGCTGGAAATCCTGCGCCACGATTCCATGCGCTCCTACGACAATTACGAGGCGATGCTGAGCCAGGACGGCCAGCAGGGGCTGGCGCGAGAGCTGGCGCGGATGAACCTGCCCGCCAACATCTACACCCAGTGGTACTGGAAGGTGGATCTCCACAACCTGTTCCACTTCCTGCGCCTGCGCGCCGATGCCCATGCGCAGTACGAAATCCGCGTCTATGCCGACATCATCTGCGAGATCGTCAAGGATTGGGTGCCCGCCGCCTATGCCGCCTTCGAGGATTACCGGATGAACGGCGCGCATCTTTCGGGCAAGGGGCTCGATTGCCTGCGCCGGATGCTGAAGGGCGAGGAGGTCAGCCAGGACGCGTCGGGGATGAGCGCCGGGGAATGGCGGGAGTTTCAGGCGCTGATCAGGGACTGACGCGCCTGAAGCGGAAAGCCCTGAGTCAGGCGTTCTTGAGCTCGGTGGCCGAAGCCCGGCCGTCGCGGCCTTCGCGCAGCTCGTATTCGAGCCGCTGGTTGTCGGCCAGGCCGGTCATGCCGGCCCTTTCGACGGCTGAAATATGGACGAAAATGTCCTTTCCGCCGTCATCGGGGGCGATGAAGCCATAACCTTTGGTAGTGTTGAACCATTTCACGGTGCCAGTGGGCATCCGGTATCTCCTTGCACTTGTGGGGCCGCGCGGACTGGCCCCGCTGTCGAGGACCCGGTGTCGCCTTGCCGGGCCAGGGATGGTGCTCCCTGTACCCAAGGGTTAAGCAAGGCTGAAAAAAGGCAAGGAATATTGGAAAATCTTTCGCCGCAAGGCAGCAAATGTGAAGGAATCTGCCCCACATGATCCTCTATGGCCTGAAGACCTGCGACACATGCCGAAAAGCTAGGCGCGCCTTGGCCGATGCCGGGCGGGAGCCCGCCTTCGTCGACCTGCGCGAGACGCCGCCGCCGCGGGAACGGCTGGAGGCCTGGTCCGCGCGGCTCGGCCCCCGAGCCCTGCTCCGACGGCAGCTTCGGCGAGCGCTGCCGCTGAAGGCACGTCCTGCGGCGAGACCGCGATCAACGGACGGGCTGTCGCCTGCGGTGCGCCCTGCGCCGCCCCACGCATGGCGGGCGGCCCGGATGCACTGGCCCGGACGCTGGCGTCCCTCAGCACCGAGACACGGATCGTCGCGGAGTCCGGTTCGGTCGCAGAGGCGCTCAAGGCAGCGCCGATGCGATATGGCGGAAGAAAATCGAGACCCCGGAGGGCGCCGAAGCGGGGCGGCCTCCTCGCCGCCGCCGGACACAGTCCTTCCGGCACTGCCGATCCCGGTGCAGGGCTTCCGGCCATGTCACCCCCCTTGCGGCGGGGCGCGCCGGTATCGGTGCTGAAATCGCTCCGGCCGGAGCGGGATCAGACGCCGGCCAGCTCGCTGATGCCGAGCGCCCGGCGGCCGGCCGGTTCCAGCACGGCGGCCTTGCGGCCCTCGACCAGCGCCGGGACCAGCGGGCGGCCATAGCCCGCGCCGCCATCCATGTTCAGCCGGTTCGGGTAGAGCTCGGGGTGCTCCAGCGCGGTATGGCCATGCACCACGAGGCGGCCCCAGTCAAAGCTGCTTTCGAGGAAGCCGCCGCGGATCCAGACCAAGTCGTCCTCGGCCTGGTCCTCCAACTCCACGCCCGGGCGCAGTCCGGCATGGACGAAGATCTGCCCGCCGGTTTCATGGGTGCGCGGCAGGCCCGCGATCCAGTCGCGATGCGCCTGCGGCACCGCCTCGCGCGCATCGGCATGGATGTCCGCGAGCGCGCGCGCCTCGGACACGTCCACCCCGTAGGAGGCCAGCGTCGCCCGTCCGCCCAGGGGAGCGTCGGTCCACAACAGCGGACGCGAGACATTCGGGTCCTGGTAGAGCGGGTCTTCGAGATAGCGCAGCAGGAAGCGGTCGTGGTTGCCCATCAGGCAGGTCCAGGGATTGCCGGCGGACTGGCCCTCGATCAGCAGCTCGATCACGCCCCGCGAGTCCGGGCCGCGATCGGCGAAATCGCCGCAGAACACCACCGGAGCGCCCCGCTCGCCATGGCGTTCGATCAGCTCCAGCGCGGTCTCGAGCTGCGCAAGCTGGCCGTGGATGTCGCCGATGGCGTGGATCGGGGTCATGGGGAAAGCTCCTGCACTGTTACCGCTCACGAAGGTAAGCTCTCACAGTCCCGGGGCAAGTCATAGCCGCCATGCCGTCGCGGGCGGCAGCGTCCCGGACCGGCGCAGCAGCCGGACCGGGAGGGGATCAGATCAGGCGAACTTGCGGATCTCGCCGGATTTCAGCCGGCCGAGATAGCTGTTCATCTCCTGCTTCACGATCGGCATCAGGATGTAGAGCGCGATGATGTTGCAGACCGCCATCGCGAAGAGCGCGGCATCCGAGAAGTCGATCACCGGGCCGAGGCTGGCCGCGGCGCCCACGATCACGAAGAAGCAGAACATCACCTTGAAGACCAGCTCGGTGGTCTTCCCCTCGCCGAAGAGGAAGGTCCAGGCCTTCAGCCCGTAATAGCTCCAGGAGATCATCGTCGAGAAGGCGAAGAGGATCACCGCGACCACCAGGATGTAGCGGAAGAATGGAATGCTCTGCGAGAAGGCCGCCGAGGTCAGCGCCACGCCGGTATTGCCGTCCACGGTCTGGATCGCGCCGGATTCGCCGACGATGTAGAGGCCGGTGGCCGGATCGACCATCAGCTGGCCGGTGATGACGATCACCAGCGCGGTCATGGTGCAGATCACGACGGTGTCGATGAACGGCTCCAGCAGCGCCACGAAGCCCTCGGTGATCGGTTCCTTGGTGCGCACCGCCGAGTGGGCGATGGCCGCGGAGCCGACGCCGGCCTCGTTGGAGAAGGCCGCCCGCTTGAAGCCCTGGATTAGCGCGCCGACCATGCCGCCCGCGACGCCGAGCCCGGTGAAGGCACCGGCGAAGATCTGGCCGAAGGCCCAGCCGATCATGTCGATGTTCAGCAGCAGGATGACGATCGCGGTACCGACATAGAGCACGCCCATGAAAGGCACGACCTTCTCGGTCACCTGGGCGATCGACTTGATGCCGCCGACGATGACGGCGAAGACGATCGCCGCGAAGACCACGCCGGTGATCACGCCCGGGAAATCGCCGAAGACATTGACCAGCTGCGCATGCGCCTGGTTGGCCTGGAACATGTTGCCGCCGCCGAGGCTGCCGAGGATGGTGAAGACCGCGAAGAGGATCGCCAGCGGCTTGCCGCCGGGCTTGCCGAGGACCTTGAAGCCCTTGACCATGTAGTACATCGGCCCGCCCGAGACCCGGCCGTCCTCGTATTCGTTGCGGTATTTCACCGCCAGCGTGCATTCGGTGAACTTGGTCGCCATGCCCAGAAGGCCCGCGAGGATCATCCAGAAGGTCGCGCCGGGCCCGCCGATGCCGACCGCCACCGCGACGCCCGCGATGTTGCCGAGCCCCACCGTGCCGGACAGCGCCGTCGCCAGCGCCTGGAAATGGCTGACCTCGCCCGCATCGTTCGGGTCGGCATAGTCGCCCTTCACCAGCCCGATGGAATGGCCGAGAACGCGGAACTGGACGAAGCCGAAATAGATCGAGAAGACGGCCGCGCCGACCACCAGCCAGGCGACGATCCACGGAAAGGCGGTGCCCGGGATGGGCGCGAAGATCAGGTTGACGAACCAGCCGGTCGAAGCCGCGAAGGCGTTGTTGATGGTTTCGTCGAGGCTCTGCGACAGCGCCGGCGTGGCACTGGCCGCGGCCAGCGCTGCAGGCAGCGGCAACTTGCGTAACGTATCTTTCATTGCAATCCCCTGCATGAAGGTCATGGCACGATTGTCAGCGGCACCGGGCAGGTCTGCACCAGCGTGCCCGCGGTCGAGCCGAAGAAGCGGGCGGCAAAGCTGCCCTGGCCCTGGCGGCCGATCACGACCTGGATGGCGCCGGCCTCTTCGGCGATCTTGATGAGCGTCTCGGCGACATGGCCGTAGCGGATATCCGCGCTGACCGGCACGCCGCCCGCGGCGATCTTGGCAAGCTCGGGATCCACCAGGGCCTGCTTGGCGCGCGCCATTTCCTCCTTGCGGCGGATGTGGCGCTCCTCGAGCTCCTCCGCGGTCAGGAAGGAATAGGGCGACCATTCCAGCACATGGGCAATCAAGATGCTGCCGCCGATGGCCTTGGCCCGCTCCACGGCAAACGCCATGGCGCGCTCGGAGCTGCCGCTGCCGTCATAGGCGACGACGATGGTTGATGACATGTTGTGACCTCCGTTCGGTCTTGTCCCTGTCGAGATGGGCGGCGGACCTGTCCCGGCCCGTCCGCGCCCCTTCCAGAAGCCTGTCGCATTCGCCGGGGCTGTCGAGAACGCAAGGCATCGAAGCGGGAAGCACTACCAAGGCACCAGGGAATCTGCTTCGATACTGCACAAACGAACACATTTTGGGCGCTCTGTTAAGCATCTTGCGATCCAGGCTTGGCCATTTCTGGCCCGTGGCACCGCAAAATGCCCCGAAACGCCGAAAACATGCCCCGGAGTGTCGCATTTCGCAGGTTCAGACACTGCCGCAGCGTCACGCTGGAAGGATGACGTTGAGTTCCCCCATCCGGAGCAGTGCCGATGCCAAGTCCCGAAGAGATCTCCGCCCTCGTCCGAAACCGCAGGCCGGGCCACACGCTCGAAGCCACGTTCTACACCGATCCCGGCATCCTCGATCTCGACATCGAGGCGATCTTCCACCGCCACTGGATCTTCGCCGCGGCCGGCCCCGAGCTGCCCGAACCCGGCGATTGCGTGACGCTGGAGGTGGGCGCGGCCTCGGTGCTGCTCCTGCGCGGCGAGGACATGGCGGTGCGCGGCTTCCGCAATGTCTGCCGCCACCGCGGTGCGCGGCTGGTGGAGGCGCGCAGCACCACCGTCGGCAACGTCGTCTGCCGCTACCACGGCTGGAGCTACAGCGAGGACGGCGAGCTGATCCATGCCGAGCACATGGGCGAGGATTTCGACCGCTCCTGCCACGGGCTGATCCCGGTCCATGTCCGCGACATCGCCGGGCTGGTCTTCATCTGCCTCGCCGGGGAGCCGCCCGAGGACATCGACGGCATGGCCGCCGCGATGGAGCCCTACCTGCTGCCGCATGACCTGGCCAACTGCAAGGTCGCCCACCAGTCCGAGCTGGTCGAGGAGGGCAACTGGAAGCTCACGCTGGAAAACAACCGCGAATGCTACCATTGCGAGACCAACCATCCGCAGCTGACCGTGCCGCTGTCGGAATTCGGCTTCGGCTTCTCGCCCGACGAGCTGGACGAGCGCCGCTCCGACGAGGCCGCCGCCTACATGGCCGCCATCGAGGAGCGCCACGCCCACTGGCAGTCCTGCGGCCTGCCCTCCTCGGAGGTGAACCGGCTGCGCGAGGTCACCGGCTTCCGCGCCATGCGCCTGCCGCTGATGGGCGCCGGAGAGTCGCACACGCTCGACACCAAGGTCGCCTCGAAGAAGCTGCTGGGCCGGTTCCGCGAGGCGGCGCTCGGAGGGCTGAGTTTCTGGACCCAGCCGAATTCCTGGCACCATTTCATGTCCGACCATGTCGTGACCTTCTCGGTGCTGCCGCTCGGCCCGGACAAGACGCTGGTGCGCACCACCTGGCTCGTCCACAAGGACGCCATCGAGGGCCAGGACTACAAGACCGACCACCTGACGACGGTCTGGACCATGACCAACCAGGAGGATGCCGACCTCGTGCGGCTGGGACAGCTCGGCGTCTCGGACCCCGCCTACCGTCCCGGCCCCTATTCGCCCTTCACCGAGCCGATGGTCGAGGCCTTCGCCGCCTGGTACATCGACCGGCTCGGAGAATTCCTCGAGCCCGGCAGCAGCGCGATGGCGGCGGAGTGAGCATGGACGGCAATTTCACCGAAGCCACCCGCATTCCGCTCTGGGACCCGGAGCGCGACGACACGCTGGTCTGCCGCCAGGTGCGCCAGGAAACCCATGACGTGAAGACCTTCGTCTTCTCGGGACGCGAACCGCGCGCCTTCCGCTTCTATCCGGGGCAGTTCATGACCTTCGAACTGCCCGTCGAGGGGATGATCCAGCGCTGCTACACCGTCTCGGGCTCGGCAGCGCGGCCCTACCGGGTCGAAATCACCGTCAAGCGCGTGCCGGGCGGCCCGGGCTCGAACTGGCTGCACGACCACATGCGCCCGGGCGCGAAATCGCCGTCACCGGACCGATGGGCGAGTTCACCACCGACGCCACCGCCGGGCAGAAGCTCCTGTTCCTGTCGGCCGGCAGCGGCATCACCCCGATGATGTCGATGACCCGCACTGCCTGCGACCTCGGCGCGCCTTTCGACCTCGCCTTCCTCCATGCCGCACGCAGCCCTGCCGACATGATCTACCGCCAGGAACTGTCGCTTCTGGCGCAGCGCAACCACGGGCTGAAGCTGGCGCTGATCTCGGGCACCGCGCCTGCCGCCGAGGCCTGGGCGGGCTTCACCGGGCGGCTCAGCCTGCCGATGCTGCAGCTGATCGCGCCCGATTTCACGGAGCGCCGGATCTTCTGCTGCGGCCCCGCGCCTTTCATGGAAGGCGTGCGCGCCATGCTCGGCGAGGCGGGCTACGACATGGCGGAGTATTACGAGGAGAGCTTCGATTTCGGCGCCGAGACCGCGGGCAATTTCGAGGGCGAACCCGAGGCCGCCCCCGAGGTCAGCGGCCAGACCTTCCGGGTCAGCTTCGCCAAATCCGGCAAGGTGGTGGAATGCAGCCCCGGCATGACCGTGCTGTCGGCCGCGCGCGAGGCCGGTCTGCGGCCGCTCTCCTCCTGCCAGCGGGGCATCTGCGGCACCTGCAAGACGCGGCTCGTCTCGGGCGAGGTCGAGATGAACCACGGCGGCGGCATCCGCAAGCGCGAGATCGACCAGGGCAAGATCCTGGCCTGCTGCAGCCATCCGCTGAGCGACATCGAACTCGAGCTCTGAGTTCACCCAAGAGTGATCGCGCCCGGCCCGCAAGGGACAACCGGGCGCTTTGACCGAAGCGGCGTCACATGCAGGAATGCCGTTGAGCGGCAAGGCCTTGGCGGGCGGCGCAGGATGCTGCGGGTCCCCGGGCGGGGCTGCCGGGACCTGTTGCCTTCTGCCTGCGGATGACCCATTGCCGCGCGGAATCCATGCAGGTTACCAAGGAGTGCCCAGTGACGGAAAACGACCAGGACGGGCCGGTCCCGATTGTCGAGGCGGTACGCGACCCGCGATGGACCTGGGGGCTGCGCGCCGCCGGGATCGCGGGCGCGGCCATTGTCTGGCTGCTGCTCGGCGGGCAGGAGGCGCTGTCGCCCGAAGGCCGCGCCGTGGCCGCGATCGCGACGCTGATGGCGATCTGGTGGATGACCGAGGCGATCCCGCTGGCGGCCACCTCGCTCCTGCCGATCGTCCTCTTGCCGCTGCTCGCGGGGCGCTCGGTCGGCGAGGCGACGGCGCCCTATGCCAGTCCGATCGTCTATCTCTTCCTCGGCGGGTTCCTGATCGCCATCGCCATGCAGAAATGGCAGCTGCACCGCCGGATCGCGCTGATGACGCTGGCCCGGGTCGGCGTCGAGCCGAAGCGCATCGTGCTCGGCATGATGCTGGCCACCGGCTTCCTGTCGATGTGGGTGTCGAACACCGCGACCACGCTGATGATGCTGCCGATCGGCCTGTCGATCCTGACCCTGGTGGTGGAGCGCAGCCGCGCCACGGATCAGGGCGCCGAGGTGGGCGCCGAACTGCAGCGCGGCGGCACGATCTCGAGCGTGATCGCCGATCCGGACATCCGCGCCTTCGGCGTCTGCCTGGTGCTGGCCATCGCCTGGTCGGCTTCGATCGGCGGCCTCGGCACGCTGCTGGGCAGCCCGCCCAACGCGATCGTCGCCGCCTATCTGTCGGACGAGCTGGGCCATGATGTCGGCTTCGTGCAGTGGATGATCCTCGGCGCGCCGCTGGCACTGGTCTTCATCCTGGTCGCCTGGGTGCTGATGACCCAGCTGCTCTACCGCTTCAAACTCGACGAGATCCCGGGCGGCCGCAAGATGATCGACGACCAGGTCGCGGCGCTCGGCCGGATGAGCCAGGGCGAGAAGATGGTCGCCGCGGTCTTCCTCGGCGCCGCCTTCCTGTGGATCGTGCCGGGCCTCCTGTCCGACATCACGGGCATCGCCGCGCTCGGCGCGCTCAACGACACCGCCATCGCGATCGCCGCGGGGATCGCGCTGTTCCTGCTGCCGGGCGATCGGCAGGGCCACATGGTCCTCGACTGGAAGACCGCGCAGGACGAGCTGCCCTGGGGCGTGCTGCTGCTGTTCGGCGGCGGGCTCAGCCTGGCCTCCTCGGTCAAGGCGACCGGGCTCGACATGTGGCTCGGCACGCAGGTCGAGGGCCTCGGCACCCTGCCGCTGGCCGCGATCCTGGTCTGCGTCGTCACGCTGGTGATCTTCCTGACCGAGGTCACCTCGAACACCGCCACCGCGGCGACCTTCATTCCGGTCCTCGGCGGGGTCGCGGCGGGGATCGGCGTCGACGCCACCACGCTGCTGATCCCGACCGCGCTGGCGGCGACCTGCGCCTTCATGCTGCCGGTCGGCACGCCGCCCAACGCCATCGTCTTCGGCTCGGGCGCGGTGACGATCGGCCAGATGGCGCGCGGCGGCATCGTGCTGAACCTGGTCGGCGTCGCGCTGATCACCGCCTTCGTCTACCTGCTCGGCGGGCTGGCCTTCGGGATCAGCCTCTGACCCCCGGCCGCGGGCTCAGGGCCGCCTGAGCCCGTGGCGCTGGATCTGCCGGTGGATGGTGGAGCGGTTGACGCCCATCCGCCGTGCAGTCTCCGAGATGTTCCAGCCGGTATCGTGGAGATGGCGGGCGAGGATGCGGTCCTCGCCCCCGCCGCCGTCGCGCGCCGCCTGAAGTTGCGGCGGGAAATCCGCGCGGCCGAGACGCAGCCGGCTGCCCGACATCGCCGGAGGCGCAGAGGCCGCCATCATCCGCGCCACTTGCCCCAGCTCGTGCAGGTTGCCGGGCCAGCCATGCCCCGCCAGCACCGGCAACGCATCGGCATCGAAGGAGACCTGCCGCCCGAAAGCCGCCTCGAACACCCGGTCCGCCAGCGACACGGCCCGGGACGTCAGACGGTGCCTGCCCCGGGACCGGCGCAGCTGGCCGCCCCGCCCAGGGGGCGGCCCGGAATGCAGAACGCCCGCGGCAGGACCGCGGGCGCCTTGAACTGCGTGTGACGCAAAAAGCTCAGCCGAGCTTGGCGCGCACCAGCGGGCCGACTTCGCCGAAATCCATCTGGCCGGCATATTTGGCCTTCAGCACGGCCATCACCTTGCCCATGTCGCGCAGGCCCTCGGCGCCGGTCGAGGCAATCGCCTTCTCGACCGCTTTCGCCTGGTCCTCGGCCGAGAGCTTCGCGGGCAGGAATTCCTCGATGATCTCGATCTCGCCGCGTTCCTGCTCGGCCAGCTCCAGCCGCCCGCCCTCTTCGTAGACGCGCGCGCTTTCCTGGCGCTGCTTCACCATCTTTCCGAGGATTGCCAGCACCTTGTCATCCGACAGGGGTTCCGGCTCCGCATCGCCCGGCGCGGCCGAGCGTACTGCGATTTCCGTGTCCTTGATCGCGGCATTGATCAGCCGCAGGGTAGAAAGCCGTACGGCGTCCTTGTCCTTCATCGCCTGCTTGAGGCTTTCGCCTACGCGGGCCTTGAGGTCCTTGCCCATCGTCCATCCCCTGATGTCTGTGGTCCGCGGGCCTATACTGCATTGCAGCTTCGCCGCGCAACCCTGCTTGCAGAGGCTTGCCGTTACGCTTATCTGACCACGGATTTGCCGATAGGAGTCGCCCATGCCCACGCCCACCGCCTGTCTCGCCCTTGCCGATGGTACCCTGTTCTATGGACACGGGATCGGTGCGACCGGAACCTGCGTGGCGGAGCTGTGCTTCAACACCGCCATGACCGGCTACCAGGAAATCATGACCGACCCCTCCTATGCAGGCCAGGTCGTGACCTTCACCTTCCCGCATGTCGGCAATGTGGGCTGCACCCCGGAAGACGACGAATCCGGCGATCCGGTGGCCGCGGGCCTCGTGGTCAAATGGGACCCGACCCTGCCGTCGAACTGGCGCTCGGCCCAGACCCTGTCCGAATGGCTGGCCGCCAAGGGCCGCATCGGCATCGCCGGCATCGACACCCGCCGCCTGACCCGCGCGATCCGCGCCCAGGGCGCGCCGCATGTCGCGCTGGCGCATGATCCGGACGGCAATTTCGACATCGAGGCGCTGGTCCGCCAGGCCCGCGAGTTCTCCGGCCTCGAAGGGCTCGACCTCGCCAAGGACGTGACCTGCGCCCAGTCCTACCGCTGGGACGAGACCCGCTGGGCCTGGCCGGACGGCTACGGCACGCGCGAAGGCGCGGCGCCGAAGGTCGTGGCGATCGACTACGGCGCGAAGCGCAACATCCTGCGCTGCCTTGCGGATGCGGGCTGCGACGTGACCGTGCTGCCGGCGACCGCGACGGCCGAGGACGTGCTGGCGCTGAACCCCGACGGCGTCTTCCTGTCGAACGGCCCGGGCGACCCCGCGGCGACCGGCAAATATGCCGTGCCGATGATCAAGGGCGTGCTCGAGAAGAACCTGCCGGTTTTCGGCATCTGCCTCGGCCACCAGATGCTGGCGCTGGCGCTCGGCGCCAAGACCGTGAAGATGAACCACGGCCATCACGGCGCCAACCATCCGGTGAAGGATCTGGAAACCGGCAAGGTCGAGATCACCTCGATGAACCACGGCTTCACCGTCGACAGCCAGTCGCTGCCGGACGGCGTGCTGGAGACCCATGTATCGCTGTTCGACGGCTCGAACTGCGGCATCCGCATGGCCGACCGCCCGGTTTTCTCGGTGCAGTACCACCCCGAAGCGAGCCCGGGCCCGCAGGACAGCTTCTACCTGTTCGAGCGCTTCCGCGCCGCAATGGAACCGGCGCCCGCCGCCTGAGCCTGCCGCCTCCCGCCCCGCGGGAGGCCCCCCGCGGTCCGGAAATCCGTCGGTTCCGGACCGCGATCGTGAAGCTGGCAATTTGAGTTAAACCGGATTTAACCAAGATCAGGCCAAATCCCGTCCATCCTAGCGACTGGACGGGAAGTGATGGACCCGGTGCCGATCAGATCAGCCGGGCGCCCCGGCACGGAGGCGCCGCAGGGGGCCCCGCCGCAGGGACGGCCCCGGATCGGCGACCTGCTTCGCGCCAGCGGCATGGCGCCGCCGACTCGGACGCGCGCAGACTGGCAAGGAGCAGAAGGCCCGCCAGCCCCGCCGCAAGCGCCGCCGCCCAGCCCGGCGGCTCGGCAGGCAGCGCGAAATATCCGCCGATGCCGAGCGCCAGCATCACCGGCACCCAGGGGAAAAGATGGCCCCGCTGCGGGGCGATCAGCGCATCGAGCGGCACCGGCGCGGTTCCTTGCCAGAGGGTTAACCATACCGGCATCGCCGATCCGTGGTTTACAGCCGGTTAAGGTCGCTCGGTTACCAGGGACTGCGGGGGCACCGGCTGCCGCTTTACCCGGTCGGGCACAGCGACTAAACCGGCGCTCAATCGAGCAAGACACGAGGTCCGATCCATGGCTGATGCCCCCGTCGTGACGAGGTTCGCCCCCTCGCCCACCGGATTCCTGCATATCGGCGGCGCCCGCACCGCGCTGTTCAACTGGCTCTATGCCCGCGGCCGGGGCGGCAAGTTCCTGCTGCGGATCGAGGATACCGACCGCGCCCGCTCCACCCCCGAGGCGACCGCCGCAATCATCGAGGGCATGAACTGGCTGAAGCTCGACCATGACGGCGAGATCGTCAGCCAGTTCGAGCGCGCGCCGCGCCATGCCGAGGTCGCGCTGGAGATGCTGGCGAACGGCCATGCATACCGCTGCTATGCAAGCCAGGACGAGATCCAGGCCTTCCGCGACGCCGCGAAGGCCGAAGGCCGCTCGACGCTCTACCGCTCGCCCTGGCGCGATGCCGATCCGTCGGACTGGCCGGACGCGCCCTATGTCGTGCGCCTGAAGGCGCCGCGCGACGGCGAGACGGTGATCGAGGACCAGGTGCAGGGCCAGGTCACCTTCCGCAACGACCAGCTCGACGACATGGTGCTGCTGCGCTCGGACGGGACGCCGACCTACATGCTGGCTGTCGTCGTCGACGACCACGACATGGGCGTGACGCATGTGATCCGCGGCGACGACCACCTCGCCAATGCCGCGCGCCAGGCGCAGATCTATGCCGCTATGGGCTGGGACCTGCCGGTCTGGGCGCACATCCCGCTGATTCACGGCCCCGACGGCAAGAAGCTGTCGAAGCGCCATGGCGCGCTCGGCGTCGAGGAATACCGCGCGATGGGCTATCCGGTGGAGGGATTGCGGAACTACCTGTCGCGGCTCGGCTGGAGCCATGGCGACGACGAGGTCTTCACCACGGCGCAGGCGCTCGAGTGGTTCGGCTTCGACGGCATGAACAAGGCGCCCGCCCGCTTCGACTTCAAGAAGCTGGAAAATGTGTCGGGCCATCACATTGCGATGATGGACGACGCGGCGCTGATCGCGGAAATCGACGGATTTCTTGCTGCAACCGCACAGCCGGAACTGGATGCAACCCAGCGCGAACGCCTTTCCGCTGCGATGTATTGCCTCAAAGACCGTGCGAAGACCTTGCCCGATCTGCTTGAAAAGGCGGAATTTGCGCTATCATCCCGCCCGATCCGGCCGGATGAGAAGGCAACCAAGGCGCTTGACGCTGTATCCATTGGTATACTGTGCGAATTGACGCCGCAGTTGCAAAGTGCTAGCTGGACCCGCAATGATCTGGAGGCGGTGATCGCCGACTTCATGGACCCTCGGGAGCTCAAGTTCGGCAAGCTTGCCGGTCCGCTCAGGGCCGCGCTGGCAGGTCGCACGGTGACGCCGAGCGTCTACGATATGATGCTCGTACTGGGCCGAGAGGAGACTCTCGCCCGCCTCGAAGACGTATTATCCACTGGCCGGGACTGACCCGGCCGGCGCAAGACATACCCATCGCCTGTCCCACCCGCTCCGGGGGGACAGGTCGGCAAAGGAGGGATGCCAATGCCTGATACTGCGCAACCGGCGAAGACCGCGACCCTGACCTTCGGGGACAAGACCGTGGAACTGCCGATGATGTCGCCCACGCTGGGCCCGGATGTCATCGACATCCGCAAGCTCTACGCCCAGGGCGACGTCTTCACCTACGATCCCGGATTCACCTCCACCGCCTCCTGCGAGTCGACGATCACCTTCATCGACGGCGAAGAAGGCGTCCTGCTGCACCGCGGCTACCCGATCGACCAGCTGGCGGGCAAATCGCACTTCCTCGAGGTCTGCTACCTGCTGCTCTACGGCGAACTGCCGACCGGTGCGCAGCTGGAAGATTTCGAGAACCGCGTCACCAAGCACACCATGCTGCACGAGCAGATGCGCAACTTCTTCTCCGGCTTCCGCCGGGACGCGCATCCGATGGCGATCATGGTGGGCATCGTCGGCGCGATGTCGGCCTTCTACCATGACTCGACCGACATCTCCGATCCGTGGCAGCGCGAGGTCGCCTCGATCCGCCTGATCGCCAAGATGCCGACCATCGCGGCCTGGGCGTTCAAGTACCACACCGGCCAGCCCTTCGTGTATCCGCGCAACGACCTGGACTACGCCTCCAACTTCCTGCGCATGTGCTTTGCCGTGCCCGCAGAGGAATACGAGGTCAATCCGATCCTGTCGCGCGCGATGGACCGGATCTTCACGCTGCACGCGGATCACGAGCAGAACGCGTCGACCTCGACCGTGCGTCTCGCGTCGTCCTCGGGCGCCAACCCCTTCGCCTGCATCGCGGCCGGCATCGCCTGCCTCTGGGGCCCGGCCCATGGCGGCGCAAACCAGGCCTGCCTGGAGATGCTGAAGGAAATCGGCACCGTCGACCGCATCCCGGAATTCATCGCCCGCGCGAAGGACAAGAACGACCCCTTCCGCCTGATGGGCTTCGGCCACCGGGTCTACAAGAACCGCGATCCGCGCGCGACCGTGATGAAGGAATCGGCGGACGAGGTGCTCGAGCTGCTCGGCGTCGAGAACAACCCGCTGCTGCAGGTTGCCAAGGAGCTGGAAAAGACCGCTCTGGAAGACCCCTACTTCATCGAGAAGAAGCTCTTCCCGAACGTCGATTTCTACTCGGGCATCATCCTCGAGGCCATGGGCTTCCCGACCTCGATGTTCACGCCGATCTTCGCGCTGTCGCGCACCGTCGGCTGGATTTCGCAGTGGAAAGAGATGCTGGGCGATCCGGCACAGAAGATCGGCCGTCCGCGCCAGCTTTATGTCGGCGCCGCGGAGCGCGACTACGTGAATGTCGAGGACCGCTGAGGTCCGGCATCCCGGACAGCCCTGACAGACTCGGAACCCCGGCCATCGCGGCCGGGGTTTCTCCGTTCGGGGGGGGCAGGCATGGCCGCCGGATGGACAGAGGCGCAGATCGGCCTGCCCGGCGCGGCGCTGGCGAAGGGCACGCGGCCATCCGAGGGGGGACGTGATCCTTCGCCCCCTTTCGGGGAGGCCGGAATGTCTTTGCTGAAATGCGACCCGACCGAGACCAGCCCGGGCTGCCGAATGCGACCTCATCGCGACAGAGGACGGCCCGCGCGGGTCCGGATCGATGCGTGCAGCTTCTCCGGGGGCGCCCGCCGTGACGACGCGGTCCCGCCGATTTTCGGCCGGATGCGCCGGAACCGGCACCAAGCTCATATCCATGCCGGAGAGCCAGTTCTTCGGCCAAGACCAGACCCAAATCATCGGTTCCTCCAACGGCCGGACAGAAGACCTGCGCCGCCTCAAGGTCACGCCGGTCGCCAATCCGGGCGGGAAGGTCCGCCGGCACCGTCCCGGCTGCGCGGCGGCGGGGGCATGTCTTCGGCAATCCATGTCGGCTGACAGCGAGGACCCCGTACGGTCCACTGCGCGCGCGGCGCGGTCAAGGAGGGGAGCGCCCGCCGGACGCACCTGCGGCCCGACGGGCACGACCCAGCCGGGGTCGCGGCCTCGCGGCGGGGGCGATCACGACCAGCGTCTTCACCGGGCAGTTCCTGTCGCCCTTCGTCTCGACCCCGCTGATCGCGGCGCAGGGCTATCCGGTCACCTTCGCGCTGACCGGCGGGCTGCTGATCCTGCTGGCCCTCCTGGCGCTGGCCGGGCTGCGTCCCCGCCGCGGCGCCGCGGCAGAGCCGATCCATCTGGCCACGTAAGGCCCGATGTCTTTTCCAGCGGCGCGCTGCCGGGGGCGAGCCTGTATCCGGATCGCGTCGCGGCACTTGCCGCTGGCTTGCGCCGGAGGACAGCATGACCTTAGGCCAAACCGTGATCTGCGCCGGCAGTGACGTGCCGAAGGACAAGCTCGCGGCCTCGATCGCCGCTGGCGGCACGGGAAGCGATGTGCGCAGCCCCGCGGCATCCGCGAACACGCGCCAGCATGGAGCGGCGTCGCGGGAGGCGGGCGGGCCGCCGCAGGACCGTCCGCATTTGCCATGAAGCAGGGCCGGCAGGCTACGGGCTGTGCCGGCAGGTGCGTGCAGTCGGTTTCGAATGCGTGGTTGCCTCTCCGCCGTGCACTCTGGCGCCCGGATGAAAACCGCTCGGCTGGATGCCATCCGGCTGGTGCGGCTCCTGCGTGCCGGGGAATTGGCGCCGATCTGCGGTCCCGGCGAGACGCATGGGGCGAGGCGGGAACTCGTCCGCGCCCGGGACAGGGCCGCGGAAGATCAGCGCCGCAAGCGCCAGCCGGTGCCGGCGTTCCTGCGGCGCCAAGGGCGGGTTTGCCATGGGACCAAGCCGTGGACGATGCGCTGCCGCCAATGGCTGCAGGGCCGACGCTTCGGCCATCCCGCCCGTCAGATCGTCCTGCAGGACCTGCTGCAGGACGAGCGCAAGGCCACGGAGGCGCGGCCCGGCTTGCCAGGCACATCGAGGCCTTGGTGCCAAAGCGGGACCGCGCCCCCGGGGTGCATGTGCTCCGGGCCTTGCGCGCCGCCGCCTTTCCCGGTGCCGTCCGCTTCCTGGCCGGGATCGGGGATGTGCGGCGGTTCGAACGCCCGGTGACGCTGACGGCAGATCCGGGGCCCGTGCCCGGCGGATGTTCCGCGGGCAAGACCGCACGGCGCGGCGCGATCACCCGCGCGGGCAATTCCCGTGTCCGCCACAAGCTCTTGGACGGGGCCCGGACCTGTCGGCTGCCTGCCAAGCCAGGCGCCGGGAAACTCTTCATCCTGCGGGACCAATCAGCCGAGGTGCAGGACATCGCCTGGACTGGGGGTGCGGGACCGCAGTCCGATGGCCTGACCCATGCCTTGATTGACCTGGTTTCATTGCGTTGACGGGTCGGCGATCAGGCTGCCCCGGCAGCGGGCAAGATGTGACGTCACAGGAGCCTGACGGTCGCGTATCTTTGCAGTCCTGTCCTCTTTGATCGCTCCCCGGGCCATCTCGGGGGGACGGCAGACATGGAAGACATCATCATCGGCGTGGACACGCACAAAGCCGACGATCACGCCGCTGTCGCGATCAATGCCCATGGCGCGCGTCTCGGCACCACGACAATCCCTGCGACGCGACGCGGCTATTGCGAGGTCGAGGCATGGGCCGCCGATTTGGGCCCTGTCAAAGCCTTCGGCATCGAGGGGACAGGCTCCGATGGTGCCGGGCTGTCCCGGGAGTTGCCCGCTGCGGGACACATTGTTCTGGATGTCATGCGCCCGAACCGGCAGCTGCGCTATCTTCATGGCAAGTCCGACAGCCTTGACGCAGAGAGCGCCGCCAGGTCGCTGCTGAATGGCCAGGCCGAAAGCGGACCCGGCAGGGACACCGGAACGGCCGGGTTGCGGATGGAGGACAGGCATGTCTCCGGCCTGTCGTCGCCGAAGGAAGCCCCCGGGCATCGGCCAGCATGGATACACCGCGGGAAATTTGGGGGAAGCTCGGGCGGAAAGCGTCCGGGACACGGCAGTTCCACGGCCCGGCCCCGCTGCCGCGCCGCTTTGGCAGGACGTCGCGTTCCTGATCCGGCGCGGCGTCCTGCAGCCTGCACAATCCCCACGGCAAGGCGCCAGAGCTGCGCCTGCGCAGGGCAGAAGCGGCCAGGGCCGGCATCGCTGCGCACCGGCGATCCCGCAGCCGTTTCCTGCCCCGCTTGTCCCGGCGTCACCCCGGCCCTCTCCCCGGCGGGGAGAGGGAGGGCGCCGCGCGTCAGATCTGGGCCTGCACCAGACGGTCGGCCTCGGCGGCGACCGGACGGCCGCAGATCACCAGCTCGGGCGCGATTTCGGCCAGCGGCTCCAGCACGAAGGCGCGGTTGAACATCTCGCGGTGCGGCAGGGTCAGTTCGGGCGTGTCGATCGCCAGGTTGTCGGCATGCAGCAGGTCGATGTCGATCATCCGCGGCCCCCAGCGGTCCGAGGGCACCCGGCCGACGACCAGCTCGATGCGCTTGCAGAGCTTCATCAGCTTCAGCGGCTCCAGCGTCGACCAGCCGGTGGCGCAGGCATTGAGGAACCAGTCCTGGTCGATCTTGCCCCAGGGCGCGGTCTTGTGGAATTTCGACACGGCGTCGATTTCCACCTCGTCCTGGGCGACCAGATGCGCCAGCGCGCTGCGCAGGTTGTGCTCTTTCTCGCCCATGTTGGTGCCGAGCGAGAAGGCCACGCGGTAGCGGCGGCGGCGCGACACCTCGATGCCGACATGGTCGAGCATCGCCGCGATCGGCGCGGCGGGCTTGCGGATCGCGACGCGCACCGAGGAGACCAGCGGATGGCGTTCCAGGATGGTGCCCGCGATGCGGTCGCCCAGAGTCTCGATCAGGTCGAAGGGCCCGGCCTGGGAGACTTCCTCGGCCAGTTTGCACAGGCCGTCATAGCAGACCGTCTGGCCGTAATCGTCCTCGTTCGCGGCGCCCGCGACCGACATGCCGCAGTCGATGTCGAGATAGAATTTCTGGCCCAGCCGCTTCTCCTCGGGGAAGACCCCGTGATGGGCATGCAGGCAGAGATTGGAGACGAAGACGCGGTCGGTCATGTGAGGTCCTCCGGGGACGGGGTGGCGGGGCGGTCCGGCAGGGGGCTGCTGCCGGTTTCGTTGGCAAGCGCCTCGAGAAGCGCCTGCATCAGGGCGGTGGCCGCGGGCGGCAGCGGCGGCATGTCCCGCCCGTCGAGCTGCGCGGCCGGCGGCTTCGTCCGCGTCCGGCGCCGTCGAATCGCGGCGGCCGCGGAGGGCCCGGGGCCCGGCGCCTGTGCAGTGCCCGCCGCCGGGCCGGTACGAATTTTCCCGTTGCCGCAGCATTTTGCCCCGGTTCGGCGGTTTCCGTTTACATCCGCCGCCCGGCCCGCCATCCGGGAGGGCAGCCAGACGGGAGGAGACCGGCATGAAGGCATTGGTACTGGAGGAAAAGGGCAGGCTCGCGCTGCGGGACTTCGACATTCCGGGCACGCTCGGCCCGCGGGACGTCCGCATCGCCACCCATACCGTGGGGATCTGCGGCTCGGACGTGCACTACTACACGCATGGCAAGATCGGCCATTTCGTGGTCGAGGCGCCGATGGTGCTCGGCCACGAGGCCTCGGGCACGGTGATCGGCTGCGGCGCCGAGGTGACCGGGCTGGCGCCGGGCGACCGGGTCTGCATGGAGCCGGGCATTCCCGATCCGGATTCGCGGGCGTCGAAGCTCGGCATCTACAATGTCGATCCGGCCGTGCGGTTCTGGGCGACGCCGCCGGTGCATGGCTGCCTGACGCCCGAGGTGATCCACCCGGCCGCCTTCACCTACAAGCTGCCGGACAGCGTGAGCTTTGCCGAAGGCGCGATGGTCGAGCCCTTCGCCATCGGCATGCAGGCGGCGCTGCGCGCGCGCATCCAGCCGGGCGACATCGCCGTCGTCACCGGTGCCGGACCGATCGGCATGATGGTGGCGCTGGCCGCGCTGGCCGGCGGCTGCGCCAAGGTGATCGTCGCCGACCTGGCCCAGCCGAAGCTCGACATCATCGGCGCCTATGACGGGATCGAGACCGTGAACACCCTGGGCGCGGTCGCGGCCGCCAACGCCAGAAGCACGGCGGCGGGCACCAGCGCAAAGCGCCAGCCCATGTCCTGCTGGCCATGCACGCCGGCGATGCCGCCGAGGACGAAGCAGGCCACCAGCTGCACGAAGAGGACCAGCCGCGCGCGGTCATAGCCGTCGGCACCGCGCCCGAACAGCCCGCGGCCGATCTCGATTCCCATGTCGGTCAGCAGCCCGGTGGCATGGGTCGTGCGGATCCGCGCGCCGGAGATCCGCGTGATCGTCGCGTTCTGCAGTCCCATCGCGAAGGCCAGAAGCCCCAGGCCGGCCCAGCCCTGCCAGGCCTGCGGCACCGCATCCGCGAATCCCAGGCAGCCGAGCAGCAGCCCCTGCAGCGCCAGCGGCGCGCAATAGGTGCCGCGCGCCCGGGGGAAATTGCCGCGGGCGATCATCGCGGAGGCCAGCGCCGCCCCGGAGACGAACAGCGCGAGCACGGCGAGGCTCAGCGCCACCAGCCGGAAGTCGCGTCCGGCCAGCGCACCGGCGACCTGCGACAGGTGGCCGGTCATGTGGGAGGCATACTGGCTCAGCATCAGGAAGGCGCCGGCATTGAGCGACCCGGCGATCAGGGCGAGCGTCAGGCCGAGCCAGCGATCGGCCTCCGGCGCGCGGCGCCGGGCGGTGGACAGGCACATGATGCGCAGGGAACGGTTGCGGAACGGCACGGGAACCTCCTGGAAACACACGGATACTTCCGAAAGGATGTGGTCAGGTGGTTTTCACGGGCAACACACCGGGCGGTGAAGGACCGGCCAGCGGCGGAGCCTCGCCGAACCGCCGGTTCGCAATGTTCCGGCAAAGAGCGCCAGCGCCGCGGCCATCGGCGCAAAGAAAAAGGGACGGCGTTTCCGCCGTCCCCTGATCATCGCCGGTCCTTGGAAGGCTCGGCCGGTTCCCCGGCCTGCTCCGCTTCGGCGTCGCGCTCCATCCGGGCGGCCCTGAGGGCTGCGGTCCGGTCGGCGCGTTTCTGCGTTTCGGTGTCGATGATATCCTTGGCTGCCGCTGCCGTCTTTTCGAACGGGGTCAGCGGCTTGCCGGTCTCCCGGAACAAGCCGGGAGACGATTTCTTAGTGGTCATGGACCTTCCTGACGTTCCCCCGGCGCGGCCGGAGGATTCGGGATGGAAATCAGGCGAGTTCCAGGTCGCGTGCCGACTGGCGGCCATCGCGGCCAGTCTCGATTTCGAAGGACACTTTCTGTCCATCGGGCAGATCCCGGATGCCCGCGCGCTCGACGGCGGAGATGTGGACGAACACGTCCTTGCCGCCATCATCCGGCTGAATGAAGCCGAAGCCTTTGGTTTGGTTGAACCATTTCACGGTGCCATTGGCCATCGTGATATCTCCTGAGTCCTATGCTGCCCACGAGATTGCGGCAGCCCGGCTGTGTCAGATCGAAAAGCAGACTGAAGCCGTGAAGGAGACAGGTTGCGGTCGGAATAACGTAGCTCCCACGAACATAGAGGCAGTTGCGCACATTACAAGGGAAACCGCGCAAATGGCGCAGATTGGCAGGAACGCGCTCAGGTTTCCGCTACCGGAGGGCGGCGGAAGCGGAACCGCCCGGCATCGCGGCGCAGCGCTCCGGCGATGTGGTCGGCGACGAGGCGCACTTTCTGCCAGTCGCGGATCTCCTCGGGAATCAGCAGCCAGTAGGTGCGCGAGAACCCTACCCTGTCGGGCAGCACCGGCACCAGCCCCGTGCCGTCGGCCATGTAGCAGGGCAGCACCCCCAGCCCCGCGCCCGCCCGCACCGCGTCGAGCTGCGCCTGCACCGTCGCCGCGCGGTAGGGCACGGCAAGCCCGGGCGCGATCTGGGCGTTGAAATTCAGTTCTTCGGTATAGAGCAGGTCCGGGATGTAGCCGACGAAATCGAAGCCGGCGAGATCGGCGATCTCCTGCGGCATCCCTCCGGCCAGCAGCTCGGCCGCGCCGTAGAGGCGCAGGTCGTAATCGACCAGCTTGCGCATCGCCAGGCGGCCGGTCTCGGGGCGGTCGAGGCTGATCGCGATGTCGACGTCGCGCCGCCACAGCTTGTGCGTGACCGGCACCGGCACCAGCTCCAGCTCGATCCCCGGATGCGCCTTGCGCAGCGCGGGCAGGAGCGAAGACAGCACCGCGTTGCCGACCCCGTCCGGCGCACCGACCCGCACCGTGCCGCTGACCGCCGCCCCCTTGGCCGCCATCCGGTCGCCGATCGAGGTGCCGGTATCCTCCATGGCGCGGGCAAGCCCCAGCATGTCGAACCCCGCCTGGGTCAGCCGGAGCCCGTCCTCGGATTTCTCCACCAGCTCGACATCGAGGTCGCGCTCCAGCCGCGCGAGGTGCCGCGCCACGGTGGTGTGGCTGACCTTCAGCCGCCGCGCCGCGCCGGTGAGGCTGCCCGCCCGGTGGATTTCGAGGAAGAACCGGATGTCGTCCCAGTGATAGAGCATCGTCCGTTTCCGCACAGCTGTCGTTCATATTCGTTCATGTACATGCGGCGGTGCGCCATGGAAAGTCCCTGCCGAGGAGACAGGGAGGACGGCATGACCGATCGGTTCGACTACGTGATCGCAGGCGGCGGCACGGCGGGGCTGGTGCTCGCCAACCGGCTGAGCGCGGACGGGAAAACCCGCGTGGCGGTGATCGAGGCCGGCGGCCGCGACACCTATCCGTGGATCCATATCCCGGTCGGCTATCTCTACTGCATCGGCAATCCGCGGACCGACTGGTGCTACCGGACCGAGCCCGAGGCAGGGCTCGGCGGCCGCGCCATCGGCTACCCGCGCGGCCGCGTTCTGGGCGGCTGTTCCTCGATCAACGGCATGCTCTACCAGCGCGGCCATGCCGAGGATTACGAGCAGTGGCGCCAGATGGGCAACACCGGCTGGGGCTGGGACGACGTGCTGCCCTGGTTCCGCAAGTCCGAGGACCATTTCGGCGGCGCTTCCGAGCTGCACGGATCGGGCGGCGAGTGGCGGGTGGAGCGGCAGCGGCTGCGCTGGGACATCCTCGACGCCTTCGCCGACGCCTGCGCGCTGACCGGCATCCCGAAGGTCGACGACCTGAATACCGGCAGCACCGCGGGCGTCAGCTATTTCCAGGTGAACCAGCGCAAGGGCTGGCGCTGGAACACCTCGAAAGGCTTCCTGAAGCCCGCGAAGGGACGGCAGAACCTCGCCGTGATCACCGGCGCCGAGGTCGAGCGGGTGCTGTTCGACGGGTCCCGCGCCGCCGGGCTCCGCATCCGGCAGAACGGGGCGGTCCGCGACATCGCCGCCTCCGCCGAGGTGATCCTGTCGGCGGGCGCGATCAATTCGCCGAAGATCCTGATGCTCTCCGGCCTCGGCCCGGCCGCGCATCTTGCGGAGCACGGCATCGAGCTCCGGCAGGCGCTGGAAGGCGTCGGCGGCAACCTGCAGGATCATCTGCAGCTGCGCTGTTCCTACCGGGTCAGCGGCGTCGACACGCTGAACGCGCGCGCTTCGACCCTGTTCGGCAAGGCGAAGATCGGGCTGGAATACGCTCTGAAGCGCTCGGGTCCGATGTCGATGGCGCCGTCGCAGCTCGGCGCCTTCGCCAAATCCGACGCCTCGGTGTCAACGCCGGATCTGGAATACCATGTCCAGCCGCTGTCGCTGCCGAAATTCGGCGAGGATCTCGACCCCTACCCGGCCTTCACCGCCTCGGTCTGCCACTTGCGCCCGGAAAGCCGCGGCACGGTGCGGCTGCGCTCGGAACGGATCGAGGACAAGCCGAAGATCGCGCCGAACTACCTGTCGACCGAGGGCGACCGCCGCACCGCCGCCCGCGCCATCGCGCTGACCCGGCGGATCGTGGCGCAGGAACCGCTGGCCGCCTTCCGCCCGGAGGAAGTCCGCCCCGGCCCGGACTATGCCGACGAGGCCTCGCTGGCCGAGGCTGCCGCCGCGGTCGGCACGACGATCTTCCATCCCGTCGGCACGGCGAAGATGGGCCGCGATCCGCTGGCCGTGGTCGACGAGCGGCTGCGCGTCCATGGCGTGCAGGGGCTGCGCGTGGTCGATGCCTCGATCATGCCGACGATCACCAGCGGCAACACCGCCTCGCCGGTGGTGATGATCGCCGAGAAGGCCGCCGAGATGATCCGCGCCGATTCCCGCGCCTAGACCGACCTTCGGATCGTCCGGCCCGACCATGGTCGAATGGCCGGGCGCAGGCCGCTCGGGCAATCTGGAGGCATGATCCGGGGGGCAACCATTGCGCTATTCATCTGGCTGGCCTGTTTCCTCTCAGGCCCTGCCCGCGCCTCCGAGCCGCTCTCCCCAGAAACGCTCGCCGCCCGGATCATGCCCCCCTTCTCGCTCGGGCAGGCGGTCAATGACCGCGGCGTCCACGAGCTGCTGAATTCCGGCGGCGCGCTGGCGGGCTACGTCTTCGAGACCGAGCCGCTGGCGCCGCTGCCCGGCTTCTCCGGCGCGCCGGTCGACATCCTGGTGATGATCGATCTCGAAGGCCGCTTCCTCGATGTCTCGCTGCTGCGCCATAACGAGCCGATCTTCGTCTCGGGCCTCGGCGAGGCGCCGTTCCATGCCTTCTTCGAGCAATATCGCGGCCTCTCGATCGCCACCCCGATGGTGGTGGGCAGCCCCTATGGCAAGGCCGAGGGGCCGCTGACCTATCTCGACGGGGTGACCAAGGCGACGGCGAGCGTGCGCATCGCGCATGAGAGCCTGCTGGCCGCAACCCGCGCCGTCGCGCAGGAGAAGATGAAGGGCATCGCCGCCGAGCCGCCCGCCCATCCCGACATGGCGCATGACGAGCCGCTCGGCTGGGAAGACATGGTTGCCGAGGGCATCGTCGGGCGGCTGGCCGTGAGCAATGCCGAAATCGACGCGCGCTTCGCCGGCACGGTCTGGGCCGATGACGACCCGGAGGCCGCCGCCGATCCCGAGGGCCTCTATCTCGATCTCTACGTGGTCGATCTCGGCCCGCCCGCCATCGCCCGCGCGGTTCTGGCCGGGGACACCTCGCGCGAGCTGCAGAACTTCCGCACGATTTCGCCCGATGACGAGCCGATCCTGGTGATCGATGCCGGGCGGCACGGGCTGGTCAGCGAAGATTTCGTCCGCAACACCGCCCCGGACCGGCTGACGGCCGAGCAGGACGGGCTGCCGGTGGCGCTGCGCGATGCCGATCTCTTCGTGGAGCTGGCCGACGGGGTTCCCGCGGCGCTCCATGATGCCACGGCGATGATCCTGCGCACCGACCGCCGCCTCGGCTTCGACCCGGCACGCCCCTGGACCCTGACCGTCGAGGCGGTGCGCGAACACGGCATGTTCCAGCCCGAGACCGGCACCGCCGAACTGTCGCTGGAGCACGGAACCCCCGCCCGGTTCTTCCTCCGCCCCGAGGCGCCGCGGTCGCTGCCGCCCTGGCGCGTGGCGGCCGAGAACCGGCAGGGAGACCTGATCGCGCTCGGCCTCGGACTTTCGGTGCTGCTCCCCGTCCTCGGCTTCGGCCAGAGCCGCCTTGCCGCCCATCCCCGCTTCGGCGCGATCCGGCTGGGCGTGCTGGCCGTGGTGCTCGGCTTCGTCGGCTGGTGGGGCCAAGGGCAGCTTTCCATCGTCACGCCGCTTGCCGTGCTCTCGGCCACGCTGCAGGGTGGCAGCCTCGCCTTTCTTGCCTATGATCCGTTCTCGCTCCTGATCTGGGCGGCGGCGATCGCGGGCTTCCTCCTCTGGGGGCGCGGGCTGTTCTGCGGCTGGCTCTGCCCCTTCGGCGCGCTGCAGGAATTCGCCGACCGGCTCGGCCGCCTGCTGCGCCTGCCGCAGATCGAGCCCTCCGCCGCCTGGGACCGCCGCCTCAAGGGCGTGAAATACGTCATCCTCGCCGCGCTTCTCGCCACTGCCGTGCTCGCCCCCGGACAGATCGACAAGGCCGCCGAGGTCGAGCCCTTCAAGACCGCGATCACCACCTTCTTCCTCCGCGACTGGCCTTACGCCGCCTATGCGGCCTTCTGGCTGCTCTTGGCCATGGTCACCTTCAAGGGCTTCTGCCGCTATGTCTGCCCCTTGGGCGCGCTGATGGCAGTGGGCGGGATGCTGCGGCTGCGGCGCTGGATCCCGCGGCGCGAAGCCTGCGGCTCGCCCTGCCAGCTCTGCAAGGTGCGCTGCCGCTATGGCGCGATCGAGCGCTCCGGGAAGATCGCCTATGACGAATGCTTCCAGTGCCTCGATTGCGTGACGATCCATGACGACCCGCGCCAATGCGTGCCGCTGGTGCTGGCCGCGAAGCGCCGCGAGCTGGGGACAGCCGCGGAATGACCCTGACCCGCCGCCGCTTCCTCGCCATCGCCGCTGCCGCCGCCCTGCCCCGAGCGTGCGCTCGGCGGCGAGGCGGCCGATCTCGGCGGCGCTTTCGAGATCGCTGCCATGGGTGCGCTGGGAGCCGTAGTAGTCGCGCTCCATGCCGCCGCCTGTGCCGGTGATGGCGACGCAGTAGAGCCCATGGTCCGTGCGCTCGTAGCCGGCCGAGAAGCCGTTGGTCGCCGCCAGATGCAGCGCGCGGCGGCTGTAGCCGGCGCTGGCGCTTTCCACCTGCGAGATGCCGGGCGTGTCGAGTGCCACGGCTTCGGCCTCGCGCGCGGCGGCTTCCAGTGCGGCGGGATCGGGTTCGGGTTCCGGGTCGCAGAGATCGAGATCGAGCGACTGCCAGCCGGTCGAGAGCTGCTCCGGATCGGCGAGCCCGATCCACGCATCTTCGGGCGCCTCGCGGGCCATGGCGACCGCGCGTTCGGCCATCGCGGCGAAGGTTTCGGGACGGCTGTCGGAGGCGGAGACGCAGGCCTGGCGCTTGCCGATCAGCACGCGCAGGCCCAGATCGACGGATTCCGAGCGCTCGACTTCCTCGAGCTTGCGGGATTGCAGCCCGATCGACACCGAGGCGCCGCGGGTCACCAGGGCATCCGCGCTTTCCGCACCGGCGGCGCGCGCCGCCGCCAGCAGGGCGTCGGCGAGGTCGGACAGGGTCTCGGACATGGATCGGTCTCCTTCTTCGGCGCGGGCGCCGCATTCCTCCGGGTTTGATAGGCAATCTGGGGTGGCTTCGCCAGTCCCGAGCCCGGCACGCTGCGGCACAGGCGCCATTTTTGCGGGCAAGGGTCTGAAAAACCGGCACCTTGCCGCGGCAGTTCCGTGCTATTTTCGGAGCGGGCGGCAAGGAGCGGTGCATGGCAGGCAGGAACGGAGACGGCGATCTGGACCGGCGCGTCGCCGAGATTGCGGCGGATGCGGGGCTGTCGGACGCCATGAAGACGCTGCTGATCGAGCGGGCGGACCGGATGGCCTCGCCGCAGGGCGGCCGGGCCTGGCTGCGGGAATTGCGCACGCCGGTCAGCATCGCGCTCGGCGGGCTGATCACGCTGGCGGCGACCTTCGTCTTCGACACGTTCCGCGCCGGGCAGAGCCAGGATGCGACGGTCGAGCTGGAGCGGCAGAAATTCCGCTTCGAGGTGATCCGCAGCGAGCTGAACAGCACTGCGGTGGTCGAGGAGAGGGCCGCGCGGCTGGATTTCATCCTGCGCTCCGGCATTCTCGAGGACCGGCTCGACGCCGCGGCGCTGCGCCAGATCGTGGCCGATGCGCGGCAGGGCGATGCCTCGGCGCTGCCGCAGCTGAGTTCCGGCACCGAGGCGGGCACTCCGGCGCGCGCGCCCTCGCCGGATCGGGGCCCTGGGCGAGGTGGTGCTCTGCGCGGGCGCGCTGGAGACGCCGCGGCTGCTGATGCTCTCGGGCATCGGCGATGCGGAGGCGCTGAAGGGCCACGGCATCGCGGTGGCCGCGGATGTGCCGGGCGTCGGGCGGAACTACCAGGACCATCTGGAAACCAACGTGCAATGCGCGACCAAGGCGCCGATCTCGCTGTTCCGCGAGGACAAGGGGCTGAAGGCGGCGCGCCACATGGCGCAGTACCTCGCCTTCCGCTCCGGCCTGCTGACCTCGAACGTGGTCGAGTCGGGCGGCTTCGCCGACGTGTCGGGCGCGGGCCTGCCGGATGTGCAGTTCCATGTCCTTCCCGCGCTCGTCGGCTTCATCGACCGCGATCCGATCGAGGATCACGGCATGTCGATCAATCCCTGCGTGCTGCGTCCGAAATCGCGCGGCCAGGTGCGGCTGCGCTCGAAGGACCCGAAGGACAGGATCGTGTTCGACGCGGGCAGCTTCTCGGATCCGGACGACATGGAGGTGATGCTGCGCGGCGTGAAGAAGGCGATCGAGATCTACCGCGCGCCGGCGCTGGCCAGCCTCTGCCGCGAGTTCGTGCTGCCGACGGCCGCGGCGGTGGATGACGACGAGGCGCTGCGCGGCTTCATCCGCCAGACCGCCAAGACCGTCTACCACCCCTCCGGCACCGCCAAGATGGCACCGGCAACCGATCCGATGGGCGTCGTCGATGCCGAGCTGAAGGTGCGCGGCACCCGCGGCCTGCGCGTCGCCGACTGCTCGGTCATGCCGCGGCTGGTCTCGGGCAATACCAACGCGCCGGTGATGATGATCGCCGAACGCTGCGCCCGCTTCGTCACCGGCAGGGAGAGCCTGCCGAACTGACCGTCACCAAGGGAGGAGACACCATGAACCGCATCCTGACCGCCGGCCTTCTGGCCGCCGGCGCCGCAGCGCTGCCCGGGCTGGCGCTGGCCGCGGGCCCGTCCTGGGCGGGGCGGACAATGCGGTATCGGCCTGCGGGGTCGGCGCGCTGAAGGCGGGGCAGGGCTTCGTTTCGCTCGGCACGTCCGGCGTGCTTCTGGCGGCGCGCGACGATTTCGGGGCCGATCCGGGCAGCGCGGTGCACAGCTTCTGCCATGCCGTGCCGGGCCGCTGGTACCAGATGGGCGTGATCCTCGCCGCCACCGACAGCCTCAACTGGCTGTCGCGGATCACCGGCAAGGGACCGGGCGAGCTGCTCGGCGGGCTCGGCGCGCTCGATGTGCCCGGCAAGGTCCGCTTCGCGCCCTATCTTTCCGGCGAGCGCACGCCGCACAATGACAGCCGGGTCCGCGGCGGCTTCACCGGGCTCGATATCGCCGATGGTCCGGAGGACCTCGCCCGCGCGGTGATCGAAGGCGTCAGCTTCGCGCTCCGCGACTGCCAGCAGGCGCTGATGGCGACCGGAACCGCCTTGGATCAATGCCTGGCGATCGGCGGCGGCACCCGTTCGCGCTATTGGGTGGAACTGCTGGCCACGGTGCTGGACCAGCCGCTCGACCTGCCGGCCAAGGGCGAGTTCGGCGCGGCGCTCGGCGCGGCGCGGCTTGCCATCTGCGGCGTCACCGGCGCTGATCCGGATGCGGTGATGACCCGGCCGGAAATCGGCGAGACCGTGCTGCCGCGCGCCGACCTGATCCCCGCCCATGATGACGCCTATGCCGCCTGGCGCGCGCTCTATCCCAGTTTGAAGGTACTGAAATGACCAAGGATTTCTTCGCCGGGCTGGAGCCCGTCCGCTACGAGGGACCCGGAACCGCGAACCCGCTGGCCTTCCGCCACTACAATCCCGACGAGATCGTCCTGGGCAAGCGGATGGAGGACCACCTGCGCTTTGCCGTCGCCTATTGGCACAGCCTGGCCTATGAGGGCGGCGATCCGTTCGGCGGCGCCACCTTCCTCAGGCCCTGGCAGGCAGGCGGCGACATGGCCCATGCCGAGGCCAAGGCGGAGGCGGCCTTCGAGATGTTCCGCCTGCTCGGCCAGCCCTATTTCTGCTTCCATGATGCCGATGTCCGGCCCGAGGGGGCGAGCCTTGCGGAGTCGGTGTCGAATCTCGAGCGGATCACCGACATCTTCGCCGCGAAGATGGAGGAGACCGGCACCAAGCTGCTCTGGGGCACGGCCAACATGTTCAGCCACCGCCGCTGGATGGCCGGGGCTTCGACCAACCCGGACCCGGAGGTTTTCGCCTATGCCGCCGCGACGGTGAAGGCGGCGATGGACGCGACCCACCGGCTGGGCGGGGAGAACTACGTGCTCTGGGGCGGGCGCGAGGGCTATGAGACGCTCTTGAACACGGATATCGGTCAGGAACTTGACCATATGGGCGCCTTTTTGACCAAAGTGGTCGAATACAAACACAAGATCGGTTTCAAGGGCACGATCCTGGTGGAGCCGAAGCCGCAGGAGCCGTCGAAGCACCAGTATGATTTCGACGCCGCGACCTGCATCGGCTTCCTGCGGAAATACGGGCTGGAGAACGAGGTGAAGCTGAACCTCGAGCAGGGCCATGCGATCCTCGCCGGGCACAGTTTCGAGCACGAGCTGGCGGTGGCGGCGGCCGACGGAATGCTCGGCTCGATCGACATGAACCGCAACGACTACCAGTCGGGCTGGGACACCGACCAGTTCCCCAACAACGTGCCGGAAGTCGCGCTGGCCTATTACATCATCCTCAAGGCGGGCGGCCTCGGCACCGGCGGGACGAATTTCGACGCCCGCATCCGGCGCCAGTCGCTCGATCCGCAGGACCTGATCGCGGCGCATGTCGGTGGCATGGATGTCTGCGCGCGCGGGCTGAAGGCGGCGGCGGCGATGCTGGAAGACGGCGGGCTCGAGGCCGAGCTGGCGACGCGCTATGGCGGCTGGCAGGAACCCGGCGCAGAGGCGATGCTGGCGCAGCCGCTGGAGGAGATCGCCGCGGCGGCACTGGCCCGCGGCTGCGATCCGCAACCGAAATCGGGCCGGCAGGAGATCCTGGAGAATTGGGTGAACCGCTTCGTCTGACATCGGGGCGCTGGCTCCGGGAGGCCCCGGGTCAGGCCCGGGGCGCCGCGGTCCTGGCGGCGCTGCTCCTCGCCCTGCCTGCCGGGGCAGGGGAGTTCCCGGGGTTCGATCCGGCGGAGGCCGCGCTGGGGCAGCTGCTGTTCTATGACCCGGTCCTGTCCGGCAACCGCGAGGTGGCCTGCGCCACCTGCCACCATCCGCGCTTCGGCACCTCGGACGGGGTGAGCCTCGGGCTGGGCGATGGCGGCGCGGGGCTGGGGCCGGAGCGGCATCCGGACCCCGAGAACCTGCCCGAGCAGCGCGTGCCGCGGAATGCCACCGCGCTGTTCAATCTGGGCTACCCCGAATTCCGGGTGATGTTCCATGACGGGCGGCTGGAGGCGGACCCGGCGCAGCCCGGCGGAATCCGCACGCCGCTGGGCGCGGAGATGGTCGCGGGCTTCGACGGCGTTCTTGCGGCGCAGACCATGTTCCCGGTGCTCAGCCCCGACGAGATGGCCGGGCATTACGGCGAGAACGAGGTCTCGACCGCGGTGCGCCAGGGGCTGCTGACCGGCCCGGACGGCGCCTGGGCGCGGATCACCGCGCGGGTCGCGGGGATCCCGGACTACCGCAGCCGGTTTGCCGAGATCGGCGCCGATCCGCCGCGCTTCACCGATATCGCCAATGCGCTCGGCGCTTTCATCGCGGTCGAATGGCGGGCCGATGACAGCCCCTATGACCGTTTCCTCGCGGGCGCGCCGCTTCCGCCCGAAGCCGAGGCGGGGCGGCAGCTGTTCGAGGGGCGCGCGGGCTGCAGCGCTTGCCATTCCGGGCGGTTCCAGACCGATCACGGCTTCCATGCCATCGCCATGCCGCAGATCGGGCCGGGCAAGGCGGCGCGGTTCGAGCGCGGCATCGGCCGGCAGCGACCGGCATGGCGCCGACAGCGCAAGACCGCCATCTGCGACCGTCACCGCACGTTTCCCGAAGGCTGCGCCGTCCGGCAGGAGCTGCCGAAGCGCAGTCCCGCAAGGTCGATCCGGGGCCCTGCCGCCGACTCCGGGTTGCGGCGCCCCGGGACGGTCAGAAGCAGAGGATCTCCGCCTCGGCCTGCGCGCGGCGCAGGTCGGCCACCAGCGCTTCGGCAGAGGGCGAGGAGCGGAAGATCGCCATCCGCTCGCCGCCGACCTGGCGCAGCGACAGCACTGTCTCGGCCTCGACGTATTTCTCGTAGGGCAGCACCGCGGCGATCTGGTCGACCGAACAGGAACAGCGCTCCAGCACGTCGCGCCCCTGCCCGTTCACCGCCATGCAGCCGAAGACGTAATCGGCCCGCGCCGAAGTCGGATAATCGTTGAACCGCTCGTCGATCCCCTGGGCGGCCGCCGCGCTCCCGGCCAGCAGGCCCGCCGCGAGCAGCAGCCTCATTGCCCGGCCTCCCGTCCGTCGAAGACGATTTCCGAGCTGTAGAGCACCCCGCCCTTGCCGTCCGGCGCCACGGCCGAGAGGCTGCGGTACCAGCCGGGCACCGCCTCGCTCATCACCGCGCGGATTTCCAGCGCGCCGAAGCCGCCCATCTTGGCGGCATTCGGATCGCCCTCGAAGGGACGGAACACCACCTCCTGCGCCGCCGCGCCGTCCAGTTCGAGCTGTTCGACGCTTGCCGGACGGGTCAGCGCGTCCTTCATGCGGTTGCGGATGTAGAACTGGCTGCCGCCGGTGAGCCGCGCCATGTCGCGGGTGACCGTCTCCATGTGGTACATCGCCAGCGGGTTGCCGACGCTTGCCGGAAAGGCGCCGACCACATGGGTGCTCTGCTGGTCGGGACCGAAGCCCAGCCGCACCTCGTCCTCCGCCTCCTCCGCGAAGGCAAGGCGCAGCGCGCCGCTGCTGCGCGCCGCGAATTCCGCATCCGCGGGCAGCTCGACCTTGCGGCTGTAGGTCAGCACCCTGTCATGGGCGACGGCATCCAGCGTGCCCTCGCGGAACATCAGCGCATAGGGCGCGGCGGTCTCGGCGGCGGCTGCCGCGAAGGGCGCGCCCAGCGCCAGCGCAGCGGCCAGTGCCGCAGCCTTCAGGCCAGTTTTCATCGGTTCCTCCCTCAAGTCAGCCGCGATGCGCCTCAGGAGGCGGTCATCGCGGAAAAGACGTCGCGCCCGCGCATCGCGGCGGCGATGCGGCGGCGCAGCTTGTGCAGGTCCACGGGCTTCGTCAGCACCTCCGCCCCCATCGAGCGGGCTGTCCAGAGAAGCTCGGTCGAGCGGTCGGCGGTGACCATGATCGCCGGGATCGACGCCCCCGTCGCGCGGCGCACGGCAGAGATCGCGTCGACGCCCGTCGCCCCGTCATCCAGATGGTAATCCGCCAGGATCAGATCCGGCGGAATGCCGATATCGGCCGTGACCGCCAGCGCTTCCTCGGCCGAGCAGGTGCCGAAGACCGAGGCGCCCCAGCTTTCCAGAACCTGCACCGTGGCGAAGAGCAGGTCGGGATCGTTCTCGATCACCAGCACCAGCAGGTCGAGTTCCTCGCCCGGCAGGTCCGGGCAGGCCATCGGCGCTGGCTGCGTCTCGCGCGGGGCATCGATGCGCGGCAGGGCGATGGAGAAGACCGAGCCGACGCCCGGTGTCGAGCGTACCGACAGCCGGTGGCCGAGCAGGCGGCAAGTGCGGTCGACGATGGAAAGCCCCAGCCCCATGCCGGGCCCCGCCTTCGCCCCGCCCGCGCGAGTGAATTCCTCGAAAATCTTCTGTTGGTCCTCGGGGCTGATCCCCATGCCGGTGTCCCAAACCTCGAGCACGGTCTCGCCGCCGCGCTGGCGGCAGCCGAGCAGCACCCGGCCCTCGGCGGTGTACTGGATCGCGTTGACCACGAGGTTCTGGATCGAGCGCAACAGGTAGCGCTGGTCGCTCATCACCCAGGCGGAGCTGGGCACGACCGAGAGCTTCACCCGTTTCTGCGCGGCGAGCGGCAGCTGGTCCTCGACCACCGAAGACATCAGCGGGCCGAGACAGACCGGCGAGGCGTTCAGATCCGCGCCGGTGCTGTCGAGCCGCGAAATGTCGAGGATCGCCTGCAGCAGCGACTCCATCGAGGCGAAGGAGCCCTGCAGCCGCTCCACCATTCCGATCAGCTCGCTGTCGCGGGCCTTCTCGGCCAGCGAGGACAGAAGCAGCTTGGCGGCATTGGCGGGCTGCAGCAGGTCATGCGAGGCGGCCGCGAGGAACCGGGTCTTCGAGGTCACCGCCTCTTCGGCCAGCTCCTTGGCATGCTTCAGCTCTTCCTTCACCTTGGCCTGGTGCTCGTGCTGCTCCAGCAGCGCCTGATGCGCGGCGGTCAGCTCGGCGGTGCGTTCCTCGACGCGGCGCTCCAGCAGCTCGGTCGCCTGCACCTCCAGCGTGATGTCGGCAATGTCGGCGAGGAAGCCGCGGTCGGGCAGCTGGTGGACATGCAGGCCCAGCACCCGCCCCGAGGGATGGCGCAGCCGCTTGCGGATGCGCCCCTCGTCGCGCAGCACCTGCCGCCAATTGGAGAAATCCAGCAGGTCCTCGACATGGATGTCGTAGCTGGTGCGGATGAAATCGAGGATCTCGGCAAAGCAGGTCCCCGACTGCACCAGCCGCACCGGCAGGCCGAGGAGGTCGCGGAACCGGTCGTTGTGGATCAGCAGCGCCCCCTCGCGGGAGAAGGTGCCGAGCCCCGAGGACATGTGATCGAAGGCCGCCTGCATGTAATGGGCGTGCATGTCGATCAGGTGGTCCTTCTCGCGCCGCGCTCGCCGCACGATGTCGGAGATGTCGGTCTGCAGGATGATCTGGTTGTCGCTCGAGGTGCGCTGCAGCGAGAACTGGTACCAGCGGTCGCCGATCAGCCCGACGACGAAGGTGTTGACGGTCTGGCCGCGCGGCATGTCGCGGGCCCGCGCCAGCGCCTCGCGGGTGCGGCCGTCATGGTTCAGCACATGGCCCGAGCCGCGCAGCGCGTCGAAATACTCGGCCACGGTCAGCCCGGCGCGGATGCGGTGGGACACGTCGGGCAGCAGCGTCTCGAACAGGTCGTTGCAGATGTCGAGCTGCCCGTCGGTGAAGAGCGCGAAGCCCCCCTCCATCACCGACAGCGCCTCGGTCAGGGTCTTGCGGCTCTTCTCGCGGTCGAAGCGCAGCTGCTCGAGCTCGGTCGAGGCGCGTTCCAGGTCGCGGGTCTTGGCCCAGACCTGTTCCTGCAGCGTCACCGCGGACTGGAAGGCGGCATAGGCCGACTGTCCGACCGTGTGCTGCCGCTCGGTCCGGCGCAGCAGCGCGTCGATGATGCGCGCCTGCTTTTCCACCTGCAGCTCGGGCGGGTCCTGGGGATTGATCAGAGAAGGGTGGTCCATGACGGTCCGAAAAAGGCGACGCCGACGAAGGTCTGGTTCACGTGGACGCCGCAATGCTGTTCGCCATAGGTGTTGAAGCCGATGACACGATGTTCCTTGAGCAGCCGCGAGGCCGCGCCGGTGAGGGATTTCTGGCCGAGCTCCAGCTTGCGCAGGTAGCAGTCGAAGCCAAGGATGAAATCGGGCCGCCTGCCCCTGGTGTCGGCGACATCGAGCCCGGCGCGCAGCTTGGCGATCAGGTCCTGCCCCTCGCCCAGCGTCAGCAGGATGCCGTCCTCGATCGCCGACAGGAACGACAGCGACCCGTCGGGCAGCGCCTGCTGGATGCCGCGCACGTGGTACATGGCGTTGTTGCGCACCAGCACCGGGTTCTCGGCGAAGACCTTGGGGGTCAGCTCGTCCACAGACAGGCCGAGCTGCCGGGCATATTCCTCGGCGGCGGGCGCGCCGTTCAGCTCCTCGACGATCCGCTCTTCGGGGATGGCGCGGGTGACGACCATGTGCTGGTCGGAGGGCAGGAAATGGTCGAAGCCGAGCCCCGCGAATTCCATGTCGGTCTCGATCAAGAGCACGACGGCGGCATCGGTCAGGAACCGCCCGCCATGCAGCACGAAGGTTTCCGAGAACTCGTGGTCATCGGCTGCCGAGCCGCCGAAGCAGGGCAGATCCTCGAGCGTGGTGACCATGGTGGCGACCAGCATGTCCTCCTGCTTCGACAGCCCGTCGGCAAAGGTCAGAGCCAGCCGGTTCCAGTTGGCGGTGCGCGGAAAGCGCGAGGCCAGGCGGCGCAGGTCGCGGGAAATCCGGCTGATCGCCAGCGGCTTCAAGGGCGAGATCAGCAGGGACGCGCAGCGGAAATGCGCCTTCGGGAAGGCGATGGCCAGGAGCGCGGCGGTCTCGTAGCCCTCGGGCGTGATCTGCCCCGCGGAGGTGCAGCCGAAGACCGGCAGACCGGCAAAGGCGCCGTTCAGCGCCTCGGCCAGCGCGTCCCGGTCGAGCGCCGCCGGAGCGAAGACCAGAAGAAAGCAGATGTCGGTTCCGGCAAGCTGGCGCGCCAGATCGGCCACGGCCCGGCCGGGATCGGGGTCGCGCGACACGGCAACGGCAACGGGCGCGGCCCCCCGGGGCCGCGCGACGGGATCGGCGATCAGGTTGCCCATCGGCTATCCACGCGCCCTCAGCGTCTCCCCGGTCTCGTCCTCGAGGCTGACGCTTTCCATCATCACCGCCGCCTGGGTGCGGTTCTGCACCCCGAGACGGCGCAAGAGCGCGGTGACATGCGCCTTCACCGTGGCCTCGGCCAGCGACAGTTCATAGGCGATCTGCTTGTTGGCCTTGCCCGCGCAGATCAGCTTCATGATGCGCATCTGCTGCGGCGACAGCTCGGCGATCTTGCGGCTGATGTTCTCCAGATCCGTCGGCGGCGCGGCGCGGCGGCGGAAGGCGTTCTGGTACTCGACCGGCAGGTAGCGCCGACCCTGCTGGACCTCCGACAGCGCCGCCTCGATCTCGGGCAGCGGCAGGTCCTTCGGCACGAAGCCCGCGGCACCCATGTCCATCAGCGACTGCACCACGTCGGCCGAGGTCTGGGCCGAGATGATCAGCACCGGCGTTTCCGGCAGCCGCTCGCGCAGCCGGATCAGCCCCGACAGGCCCGAGACATCCGGCAGCCGCAGGTCCAGCATCACCAGATCGGGCCCGGCGCCGGTCCCGGCCGCCTTCAGCCCGTCCTTCAGCGTCGTGGCGGTCTCCACCTTGCAGCCCTCGAAGACCTGCGTCAGCGCGGTGGTCAGCGCATAGGCATAGAGCGGATGGTCGTCGATAACGAGGACAGACCGCACGGGCCTGCCCTCCGAAATCAATCGGTCATGCTTCATGTTCAGTTCCTCCCTCCCCCGACCAAACAACAAAGAGGGGCATGACGCAACATTCTCCCGCGCCTGCCGCGATCAGGCCGGCAGGGCCCCGCTCTTCTTGGCAATGTGCGTGGCGATCGCGTCCATCAGCGGCGGCGAGAGGCAGTCATAGGGCTCGAGCCCCAGCTCCTTCAGCCGCGCGCGGATGCCGTCCATCTTCGACGGATCGACGCCCGACTCGATGATCGAGGAGACGAAGGCGGCGAATTCGGCCGGCGACCAGCCGGATTGCGGGCTGAGCTCGGTATGGACGAAATCGAGCCCGTGGAACGGATGCTCCTGGTTCTCGATGCGGCCGTACATGTGCACGCCGCAGCCCGTGCAGGCATAGCGCTGGATCGCCGCCGAGGGATCGACGATCGACAGCTTCTCGGCATGGGCGGAGACGCTGAGCTGGTCGCGCGGCACGACCGCGACCTGGCTGAAGATCGCGCCCGACGGCTTCCAGCACTTGGTGCAGCCGCAGACATGGTTGTGCGCGGTCTGGCCGGTCAGCGTGACCTCGACCTTGTCCGAGCCGCATTTGCAGGTGAGCGTGCCCCCGGAAAACCCCGGCTGGGCTGGTTTCACGCCGTTGTCGACCGCCGGGTGGATCTTCACCCCGCTGGTCGGCACGGCCGGTTTCGCGGACGCGGCGGCAGGCGCGTCATCGCCGCCCCCGAAGAGCTTCGACAAAAATCCCATTCTTTCCTCCCAATGCGGCTGTTGAATTTTTTTTTGGCCAGCCATCGGGAGGGAGTCTGCGGGCGGGGCGCGCCCCGATCAATTCAGTATTTAGTATCGGTAAGCCCGAACCACCGGATCAGGCGCCGCCCAGGAGCCCGAGCCAGGCCTTCAGGTCGGCATCGAGCCGCGCCCGCATCTCGGGCGGCAGCCCTTCGAGCATCCGGTGCTGGTTGGCGACATGCGCGCTCGCCACCCGGTCGATCAGGTCCAGGCCTTCCGGCGTCAGCGCCACCAGCGCGCCGCGCCCGTCCGCCGGATTGGGCCGCCGCTCGATCAGCCCGGCCGCCTCGAGCTTGTCGAGCCGGTTGGTCATCGTCCCCGACGTCACCATCGTCCAGTCGATCAGCGCCGAGGGGGTCAGCGCATGGGGCGGCCCCGCGCGGCGCAGCGTCGCCAGCACGTCGAACCCCGCCGCGGTCAGCCCGTTGGCCCTGAAGACCTGCGCGGTTTCCTCGGACAGCCGGTCATGCAGCCGCTTCAGCCGCCCCAGAAGCCCCATCGGCCCGACGTCGAGATCCGGGCGCTCGCGGCGCCATTGCTCCAGTATCCGGTCCACCTGATCCATGCCCGGCAGCTAGCCGGATTTTATCTTGACGTCAAGCTTTCGCGATTTTATCTCGACATCAAGATAAAAAGGAGCCTCCGATGGCACGCAATCTCGACATGCTTCTGGCCGCCTCCGCCCCGGCGGTCTGGGGGAGCACCTACATCGTCACCACCGAGCTGCTGCCGCCGGGCTACCCGCTGACCGACGCGGTGCTGCGGGCGCTGCCTGCCGGGCTGGTGCTGCTCGCGGCGACGCGGCAGCTGCCGGGCCGGGGCGGACAGCCTCGCGGGCGGCGCCGGAGATGACACGCTTGCGGGCGGCGCGGGCGATGACACCCTCTCGGGCGGCGCCGGGGCGGATGTTCTCGTCTTCGCGGAGGACGGCGGCGCCGACGAGATCCTCGGCTACGAGCCGGGCTTCGACCGGATCGACCTCTCCGGCAGCGCGGCGGGCAGCCTGGCGGAGGTCGAGATTGCCGCCTCGGGCGCCGACACGGTGATCCGCGTGCTCGCGACGCTCGACCAGATCACCCTGCGCGGCATCGGGACGGATGCCTTCGACGGATCCGATATCGGATTCTGACGGGCGATGCTGCAATGCAGAAAAAAAGAAGGCGGCGATCCCAGGGAGGAGGAGGGGATCGCCGCCGATTTCCGCGGTTCAGGGAGGAGGAGGAACCGCCGGAAACTGTAAACTCAAGACACTCGCTAGTTACTCTGTGTACTCGCAACGTCTGGTATGGAAGATAGAGAATGCGCTGCGATGCAGCAAGTCGTTTTCATGCAAAGCTGTTCTGACCCAGGCGCATGGCTGCGGGGAGAACCGTTGCCCCAAGGGAAGAAAGCGGCCGGTTTCCGCGATTTTGCGACATGTCTTGCGAGCTCCGGCAAGGACGGCGGCCTGTCCGGGTGCCGTGGCGGCGCTACATCGCGCGTCCCGGGCTGTCCGGATCCGCTTCCGGCATTGCCTTGGCGGCGAGGGCGATGAACTGGCGGTATTCCGATTCGTCGAGGCCGGGCAGGATTTCGCGCTGCAGCGCTTCGACGACAGGCAGGACGGCCGCCAGAACCGCCGCGCCGTCCGGCGTCAGGCTCAGCGTCTTGGCCCGGCGGTCGCGGCTGCTGGGACCCCGGGCCACCAGCCCCTTCTGCGCCAGCCGGTCTGCCACCGCCCCGATCGTCGCCTTGTCCTTGGCCACGGCCTCGGCCAGCCCGGCCTGGTCGATCCCGGGACGGTCCGCCAGCGCGTCGAGGGCGGCGAACTGCACCGGCGTCAGGTCGTATCCCGCCTGCTGCATCCGCTGGTGGAAGATATGGGTCGATATCTGGTGCAGCCGCCGGATCAGATGTCCGGGCATGTCTGCGCTTGCCCGCATGGTGCGTTCCTTCCTCGATGCCTGTCCCGGGATAGCGCAACCCTGCGCCGGTGGAAATGATAACCGGACTGCGGGCCTGCCGGGGCTGCAGGCCCCGCCGATCAAGATTCCGGCGGGCGGAGCTCGCGGTCGGCATGGCCCGCCAGCGCCTCGTCGATGCCGTTGTCGACGACCTCGTAGACCATGTGATGCAGGCCGGAACCGTCATCGGTGTCACCGATATACATGCCGGGGCGTTTGCGCACGGCTTCCAACCCCTTGAGAACCTTGATCGATTCCGCACCGTATTCGGAGGGGGTCTGCACGTCGTCTGCCATTCACGCGGGTCCTTCTCAATTCTGCCATCTTATACGAAGCGGGCGCGCAAATGTCACGCATCCGGGGCATTTTTTCCGGGGTCTCAGGTGAAGGGAATCACGCAGCCGACGAGGATCAGCAGGCCGCCGGCGATCCGGTTCATCCGCGCCAGCGCCGCGCCCGAGGCGAGGATCGCGCGCATCCGGTGGACGAAGCCCGCGAGGATCAGGTTGCCGACCAGCGGCACCGCCGCCGACAGGGCTGTGATCGCGGCGATGTCCCAGGGGGTGACGGCCGCCAGGTCGAAGAAGCCGGGCAGCACGCCCATGTAGAACAGGATGGCCTTCGGGTTGCCGAGGATCACCGCGATCCCGGCAGCGAAGCCCGCCCACATGCCCGGGCGCGTCAGCCGGCTGTCCTGGCCGATCCGGCGCCCGGCATGGCGGATCAGCCCGACGCCCATGATCCAGAAGATCGCCGCGGCGATCCATCGGAGCACGGCCATGAAATCGCCATAGGCCGAGACGATCCAGCTGACGCCGAGGATCGCGAGCAGCGGCCAGAGGATGTCGCCCACCACCACGCCGAGCGCCAGCGGCCAGGCCGAGGCGAAGCCGCCGGAGATTGCGCGCGCCAGAAGCGCCACCCAGACCGGGCCGGGCGTCATGAACAGGATGAAGAGCGCTCCGGCATAGAGCGCCAGGTCGGCGATGGAGACGGTCATGCGGGCAGGGTCAGCGAGCCGTCTTCGCCCAGGGGCCAGAACGGGTTCATCGCCAGTTCCCAGACATGGCCGTCCGGATCGGAATAATAGCCCGAGTAGCCGCCCCAGAACACCTTCCCGGGCGCCTTCAGCGGCGTGGCCCCGGCTTCGAGCGCCTGCGCCCAGGCGGCGTCGACCTCGGATTCGGTGGCGAAGTTCTGCGCCAGCGTCATTGCGCCCGTGCCCAGGTCCGCGCCGGGCCGGCCCTGGTCGGCGGCCAGCGCGGCGCGGCCGAACAGGCCGAGCGCCAGCCCGTTCATCTGGTAGAAGGCGACGCCTTCCTGCTCCTCTGCGGGCGTCCAGCCGAGCGCGGCATAGAATTCCTTGGCGCGGGCGAGGTCATCGACCCCGAGGGTGATCAGCGTCACGCGCTGCGGCGTCATGGCAAGGCCTCCACAAGGCTGGTCCCGTTCACGTCCTTCACCTCGAACCTCTGGGCGTCGATCTCGCCGGGCTCGAACAGCTCCGCGCCGGTGCCGGTCATCCAGGCCTGCGCGCCGAGGTGCTGCAATTCGGCATAAAGCGCCGCGCGGCGGTCCTTGTCCAGATGGGCGGAGACCTCGTCGAGCAGCAGCAGCGGCGGCGCGCCGGTATCCTCGGCCAGCGCGCGGGCATTGGCGAGGATCAGCGACAGCAGGAGCGCCTTCTGCTCGCCGGTGGAGCTCTGCGCGGCCGGCACGCCCTTGGCGGCATAGACGGCGCGCAGGTCGGCGCGGTGCGGTCCGCGTGGCTGCCCGAGCTGTCCGGGCCGGGCGGGCAGGCCCGCGAGCGGAGATCAGGCTCTCCGCCGCCACGCCCCGTGGCGCGGGCGCCGAAGACCGCGGACATGACCAGTGCCCGTCACGGGCAAGTGCGGCGTGGCGCCTCGGAACAACGGAAGCCGGCAACATGGCACGCCCGAGCATTGGCACCCCGAGACGTCCTTCGCCGTCGGGCCCCATGGCGCGACAGGCGGGCGAACCATAGGGAATTGGCGGTTCAGGCAACCGTGCCGGAGATAGCTGCCCCGGGGACATTGACGCCAGGACAGGCAAACCGGGGCCGCCCCACCCGCCGCGCCGGAGTTCCCGGGACCATCCGATGGCCGCCTCCGGCCCCCGGAATGGACCGCGGAGACCGCCTGCCGCGAGAGCTGGCGGCAATCGGCCAGCAGCCGGACGCGCGTCGGCCTCCGCCCATTTTGACGCGCCCTGGCCGGGGGATCGCGGTCGGCGCAGGCCCGGAACATGAGGCGGATCGGCATGGGCTCCGGGGCGCTTCCCCTCAGACCGGACACGGCATTCCGGCCATCGCAGTTCGACTGAGGCCGGGACATGAAACCTGCAGACACAAGCCAGCTTGCCTCCGGCGCGGCGCGGTACGCTGCCCGGAAGGGCATGGCGCAGGATGGCCCGAGACGGCCGGACAGGGACATGGCCCTCGCCGCCACCCGCCATCCCCTTCCTCCGCCCGGGGAAGCTCCGCTGGGACCGGGCAGAGCCCACGGGAGGGCCTTCTTCGGACCAGGCGAAACGCGCACTGTGCTTGGCCGGGAAATGCGGAGGCCAGCCAGGTCCCTGCCCGGCCGCGCCTCGGGGCTGCCACGCGCCGGACCCCAGGCAATCGGACCGCGCCGCTGCCCGAACCAGATATGTTGCCGCCCGGCCACGGCCTTCCGGCCGCCATGCCCGGAACGGGCCGAGGCGAAGATGTCCCCGCCGGGGCGCCAGTCCCTTGGCGCTGTCCCCCTGCGGGCGGCACCAGCGGCGCTCGGCGGCCAGATCGGCGAAACCGGCATGCAGGTCGAGCTCCGCCATCGCCCGCGCCGCGGTGGAGATCGCGGTCGCCTCGGCCAGGCAGGCCTCGCGCAGGCTCGCGAAGATCCGCGCCTCGATCCCCAGCGCCTCGCCCCCGGCATTCAGGATGCGGCTTTCCAGCTCACTCAGCTCCGGCGTGGTGAAGCGCAGCGCGTTGGCGGTGGTCTGGCGGTGCTTGAAGAGGCCGGCCAGCGGTTCGGCCAGCATCTTCTGCGCATGGGTGGCGGGTGTCTCGATGAAATAGCCCAGCACGTTGTTGTGCTTGACCTTCAGCGCGTTGATTCCGGTGGCTTCGGCATATTTCCCTTGCAGGGCAGCGATATAGCCCCTGCCCTCGTCCCTCAGCCGGCGCGCCGCGTCGAGGTCGTCGTGGAAGCCCGGCGCGACGAAGCCGCCGTCGCGCGCCAGATGCGGCGGCTCGGCGACCAGAGCGGCCTCCAGTTCGGTCTGGACGCCGGCTTCGGTTTCCAGATCTCGGGCCAGCGCCGAGAGCGCCTCCGGCAGGTCGCCGCCCAGCTCCTGCGCCAGGGGCGCGACAGCGCGGCGCCGCGCAGCGCCAGGCGGCCCTCATTGGCCGGCTCCAGCAGCGGCAGCCCGGCCGCGGCGCTTTTCCCGGTCTCCAGCAGGGCATCGACATGGCGCTTCTCGATCAGGAATTCCTGGCGCCGGTTGATCAGGCTCAGCCCCTTCTGGATCGGCGCCATGGTCCGCCCCGACAGGATCACCGAGGCGATCATCGCGCCGGCGGTGATCTGTCCGGTCACGGTCAGGAAGGCGCCCGCCATGATCAGGCTCATCACCAGGAGCGTGCCGAAGCTGGTGGTGGCATCGAACAGCGCCGTCATCCGCCGCATCACGCTCATATGCGCCAGGCTGCTGCCGTATTTCGCGGCCTCGTAGCGGCGCCGCATGATCTGCTCGACCGACAGCGCCTTGATCGTGGGCAGGCCCTGGAACATCTCGACCATCGCGTTCATCCGGTGCGCGTCGGTGTCCTGGCGCCTTGCCCGGTCCGCCGCCAGCCCTTTTCCGGCCATCCAGGAGAAGCCCGCGAAAAGCCCGATCAGCACCAGCGGCACCAGAACCAGCGGCCCGGCAATCAGCGCGATCAGTCCCAGCGACAGCGGCACCAGCAGCAGTTCGGCCAGGCTCGACAGCCATTGCCCGCTGGTCATTTCGCGCATGCCCCGCACGGTATTGAGCAGCGCAAGGTTCTCGCCTGTCCGCTGCCCGCCGGCCAGCGCCATGTCGCCGCGCAGAAGCTCGTCCATGACATGGCAGCCGGCCTGGTGGGCAAAGCTGCTGCCGCGCAGGTTCAAGAGGACCGAACGCGACTGGCGCAGCATGTATTCCGCGACCAGGCAGACCGCGGCCACCGACAGCAGCACCGCCAGCGAGGCGGCGCTGCCATTCGGGATGAAGCGGTCATAGGTCTGCAGCACGGTCAGCGGCACCACCAGCTCCAGCAGGACGATGCAGCAGGTCGCGACCGCGATGACCCGGGCCGAGGCGCGCTTGGTGTGCTGGCGGATCATGGCCGCTCAGAACAGTCCGAACCCGCCGACCTTGCCCAGGAGGCTGCCGCCCGAATCCGGGCTGTCGCTGACGATCACCTGGTCGATTCCCGAGGTCAGGTCTCCGGTGGAGAGCGGAATGTCGCCGCCATCGAGCCCGTCGGCCAGGCTGCCCGATCCGTCGGCGAGAAGGTTGCCGGACAGCAGCCCGGAGTCTGTTCCGAGCAGATCAAGTTCTGAGCCGTTGGCGTCCGAGAGCAGATCCGCGTCCAGCCCCAGCCCGTCCGCGCTCAGCGACAGGTCGATGTCGCCGGCCAGGCTTTCGACCGGGTCGAGCGGGATCTCGAGGTCGAGCCCGCCGAGCTCGAGGGCGATGTCCTCGTCCGCCGGATCGGCCGCGGGCGCGTCGCCGCCGCCGAGCGACAGGTCGATGTCGCCGGCCAGGCTCTCGGCGGGATCGAGCGGGATCTCGAGGTCGAGCCCGCCGAGCTCGAGGGCGATGTCCTCGTCCGCCGGATCGGCCGCGGGCGCGTCGCCGCCGCCGAGCGACAGGTCGATGTCGCCGATTGCTTCGTCGATCAGGTCGAGCGGGAGTTCCAGATCGACGGGATCAGCCTCCGGTTCTTCCGGCTCCGGCCCGTCAATGATGGGGCCGCCGGGGCCTGTGTCCCCGGTGGTGCCGGGCACGGAAGGGTCGTCCGGAGCCGGACCCGGCGACGGAAAATCATCGGCAGGCACATCCCCGCTGTCATCCGGGAGGCGGTCCTCTGCCGTCGGCGGGTCTTCCTGGACGGACGGCGTCACGGGGATGGCCGTCCCGCTGCCGGAATCGGCCGGGCCGGGGCCGTCGGCACGCGGTCCGCTGGCACCGGGCGCAGAGGCGGCCGGGCCGCGCGCCAGCGCGTAGCGCGTGCCGCCCGCGCGGCCGAGGAACCAGCCCAGCCCGTAATCGAGCCCCGACCAGGGCGAGCGTGTGCGCGGCCGGAAGCTGTCCTCGATCCAGTCCCGCGCGATCACCCGGCTGCCGCCGTAGCTGCCGTCCTGGCGGATCATTTCGGCAAAGCGCAGCAGTCCGCCGGGCGTCGTCGCCATGTCGTTGCCGCCCAGGTAGTAGCCCTGCGGATCGGCCACCCAGGGAGCGAAGGGCATGTCGAGCGGCGCGCCGAGGCGGCTGCGCGCGAGCTGCAGCAGGCTCTGCCCGGTGGTTTCGGCGAGGAGCGCGCCCAGCACGTGGTAGCTGCCGGTGGAATAGAGCATCCGCGTGCCCGGCTCGGCCTCGAAGGGGCGCGACAGCGCGTCGGCTACCCAGTTCCGCGACGAGACCCAGGCGCCGTAATTCGCGCCGGACGTGCGTTCCAGCCCGGCCTGCATGGTGATCAGGTTCTCGACGGTCAGCCGCGCGACCCGCGGATCGGCCCCCGCAGGCACGAGCCGCGGCGCGAGATCGCCGATCGTGGCGCCGAGGCCGGGGATCTCGCCGCGCGCGGCTGCTGGCCGAGGCACGCCGCGGCGGCATCGGCGGCGACGCGCTGGCCCAGCGGCTGGAGGCAATGCGCTGGCTGCAGCGGGTCAGCTACCACTTGTGGCGGATCGGCCATCACATGGTGCTGATCCGAGAGGGCCGCGCGCCGGTCAGTCCGCGCCGCGAGGCGGCGGTCGACGTGCTGGAAGACTGAGTGGAAAGCCGGGGAACATGCTTGATATATCCGGGTTTTCCATGGCAATCGTGACGGCTCACCCGCAGGCAAGCCGGGTGCCGGAATTGAAGGGTGGACTTTGATCATGAGCGGAACTGACAGGCGCGTTCTCTGCGCGGCAGGGGCGGACTGGCCCGGCCTCGGCGGGGTCGATCCCGGCAAGGGCGCGGTTATCGAGGACGGCGAGGCTGCCGAGATGCCGTTCGCGCTCTTGGACACGTTCGACGGCCAGGTCGCGCTTGCAGGCGGGCTGCTGGTCTGGACCGACGCGGGCCTGGCGCTGCTCGGCGGCACCGAGATGCCGGAGCAGCCGCCTGCCGCGCCGGGGTTCCTCGCCGAAGTCTGGCGCGCGCCGCGGGAATGGCTGGGCAGCGCGCTTTCGGCCGCCCTGCCGCTGCACCTGATTTCGCACCAGCCGGAGGGGCGCCTGCACAGCCAGCTCGACCATGGCGCGGCAAGCCTGGCGGGCAAGCGCCTGGGCCGGGAACCCTGCCGCCTCAACCCGGAGGACGCGGCGGAACGCGGGATTTCCGAAGGCGACATGGTGCGGGTGTTCAACCATCGCGGCGCCTGCCTGAGCGTCGCCCGGCTCGGCCGCGACATCCGTCCGGGGGTGATCAGCCTGCCGACCGGCGCCTGGCACGATCCGGACCTGGAAGGCGATCCCACGCTCTGCCGGCACGGCAACCCGAACGTGCTGACCTCGGAGATCGCCCAGGGCTCGGCTGCGATGACCTGTCTCGTCGAGGCGGAGCGCTTCGGCGGGCCGGCGCCGGAGGTGAGGGCGCACAGGCCCCCGGAGATCGAGCCGCGGCAGGAGGCGCCGTACGGGGATGAATGACGGCGACGCCGTTCCGGCCGCGCGGCATGGGCTGCGGCAGCCGGAGCGGAGCCATCGGCGCCGGAAGGCGGGCCGCGCGCCCGCAGGGAAGGGAGGAGCCGGAATTGGCCGTATATTTTCTCGTGGACATCCGGGATGTTACCGATGGCGACAAGCTCGCCCTTTACAGGTCGGGGGTTCTCGCGACCGTCGAGGCCCATGGCGGACGCTATCTCGTGCTCGGCGGACCTGCCGAGACCGTCGAGGGCACTTGGACGTTCGGCACGCCGGTCCTTCTGGAATTCCTGTCAAGGATTGCCTTCGACGCTTGGTACTCCTCCGCGGACTACGAGCCGCTCCTCGAGCTGCGTCTTGGGTCGACCACAGGCGCTGCACTGCTCCTCGACGGATGCGAGCATCCGCCGCCGTCGCTCGTTTCCCCGGGATAGCCTGCGCGGACGCCGTCTTGAACGAGGCCCGGTGCCGCCAGTGCCCGGCAAGCTACCTGGCAATGCCGGGCAGCCTGCGTTGACAGGCTCACTGCCTGGCGAAGGGGCCGCCGCGGCAGCATTCGGGCAAGGCGGGGCAATCTGGCAGTGCCCATGTCTGCTTCAGCGCATACCCGCCATCGGCGGGCAGATCGCTGCCGGGGATGAATCCGGCCCCGTCGCTGACCAGGAACAACGCGGTTTCGGCGATCTTCGCCGTGGGTCCGATGCGTCCGATGCGTCCGATCGGGTGGCGCGGAGCGTGCTGCGCCTGCGCTTCCTTTTCGCTGCCGGCCCGCCGGATCAGGCGGGACGCCATCACCGCGCCCGGCGACAGGCTGACCGCGCGGATGCCGTCCACGGCGAGGTCGAGCGCCGACGTCCGGGTCAGCGAGATCAGTCCCGCCTTGGTCGCGGAATGGGCTGCGAAGCCGCGCGCCCTGGCATATACCAGCTGCAGGGCAATTTTCAGGGTCACTCCCTGCGTCTCGCGGAGATGCGGCAGCCCGAAACGGCCAGCAGGAAGGCGCCGGTCAGCGTCACGTCCAAGGTCCGTTTCCAGTCCGCCGCCGTCATGTCGCGTCGTGTCGCGAATGTGGTGGAAAATGCCGATCGGCGTGCTCCGGACCTGTGAACCCGGCTCCGTTCAGGCGGCGGGGCCAAGGGACATCGGCTCGAGCGGCTGCGAAAGGGTCTCCCAGCCGGCGGCCTTGCGCATCCGCTGCCCGGCAGCGGTTTGCCTGCAAACCGCGAGAAGGGGGATCTGGCCGGAGGCCAGCAGCGCCCAGAGCAGCATCGGCACGGTCCCGGCGCAGGGCAGCACGGTTCTCTGATTGCGGCTTTGTCAAGCGGATGAGCGATGTGTCCGTCCGGGATCATGGTTTTCTCCGAGGTCGCTGATGCGCCTCATGATGGTGTTCGATGGCGGATCGTCTTGGTCGCGACATGGGTGTATTGCGCCGTCGTCGTCAGCTTGGCATGGCCCAGAAGCACCTGGATCACCCGCATGTCGGTGCTGGCTTCCAGCAGATGGGTGGCGAAGCTGTGCCGCAGGGTATGCAGTGTCGCCGGCTTGCTGATGTCGGCCATGGCCTTGGCCGAGGTGAACGCGCGGTTCAACTGGCGCGGCGAGATCGGATTGATCTTCGGCTTGCCCTCTCTCGGCGATTGCAGGCAATCGCCTGCCGGGCAGCGGGAAACAGCCATCCTTCCCGGCGTGCCTCCAGCCCCCGGTCGCTGTCGTCGTGTCCAAGACGCGCCTCCGGCACAATGTCGCCGATCTTGAGGTTGCAGACCTCGGCGCCGCAGTCCGGCGCCGTGGGAAATGCTGAGCGCGGCGCGGCATTTGAGCCCGGGTCCCGGCGCCGCCATCAGGATATCGGAGACTTCCTCGACGCTGGACACGACGGGCAGCTTCCTCGGCAGCGTGCGGAACTGCATGTACCGCGTTCAGCGGGGAAACGCGCCACTGGCGCCTTTCCTGGTCCGCTTCACTCTCATCGCGCCCGCTGGTCATCCCGAAGAGTTGGAGGGGACCGTGGCGCCAGTGGCGCCGCGAAAGCCCCGGAAACGCCGAGCGCCACGATCCGCACGTTGAACGTGCTGGCCGTGACCCCGGTGTCGGTCATGTGCAGCTGGTAGGCGCGCAGCTCTTCCGGAGTGGCGGCATCCGGCGAATGCCCGAGGAACCGGGCGAAACCCTTGATCGCCCGGATGTGGGACTTCTGGGCCTTCTTGCCCATCCCCCGGATGCGCATGTCCTCGATCATCCGCGCCCGCAGCGGCAATATTCTCTCCTCCGTCATGGGAACCTCCTGTCTGTCGATTGAGAGGCCCCAATCGTCAGGCAGATGCCCGCATTCCCAAATGGACAGGCGGTCGATCAGCGCGCTCCGCTGCCAAGCGCGCCAATGCCGCGTGAGCGGCTTCGTCCTTGGGCTGCGATCCGCCGCCGGGCCTGCGACCGGCGACGGCAGCTTCAGGATGCCGGGCGCCGGCAGCCGCTCATAGCTCTATGCCCTGGGCAATCGTCAGCGCGTCCTCCAGCTCGACGCCGAGACAGCGCACCGTGCTGTCCATCTTCGCATGCCCGAGAAGCAGCTGGACCGCCCGCAGGGTCCCGGTCTTGCGGTAGATCTGCAAGGCCTTGGTCCGACGCAGCGAATGGGTGCCGTAGCCGCTCGGCTCCAGCCCGATCATCTTGACCCAGTCCTTCGCCATGCGGGCGTACTGCCGCAGCGAGATGTGGTCGGACGCACGACTCCGGCTCGGAAACAGGAAGGCGCAGCCAGCCATCTGCGGTGCGTCGATCCAGACGGAAATGGATTTCCGCGTGTTTTCTGTGATCTCGAACTCGACTGGCTGACCGGTCTTGCTCTGTATGACTGTGGCGCGCTCCTTGATCGTGTCGCCGATTGCCGCGTCTGACACCTTCATCCCGACGAGATCGCAGCCGCGGAGCTTGCTGTCGATCGCGAGGTTCAGAAGCGCCAGGTCCCGCAGGTTTCCGGCAAGTTCGAGCCGCGCCCGGATGGCCCAGAAATGGCGGGGCAGGAAAGCGCGCTTCTGGCCCATGAGGCGGCCCTTGTTCCAGGGCGGGCGTTTCGGGGGGCACGGCAGGCAATCGGATCTTCGACATGACGAGTCTCCATCCGGCCCTCCCGACCCCGGCGACGGCACCGCGCCGACAGCTGGAGAATGGCATGGTTTCGGATGACGGGTTCCGAGTCCGGCACAGGCAGAGCGGGTTCCGCGCCGCCGCAAGGCTGGCGAGAGCCCCTTTTCTGCCGGTGCAGATTATCCAATCTTGTACACGCAGTGCAAATCTAGCTGCCGCTTAGTAGCGGCACGGCCGCAAGTCCGGCAAGGAAGCAGCCGTTCGACATTGCGGTTCAACAGAATTCGGTCAGCCCGGTCCGGGAGCTCCCGCCTTTGCCGGTCGGATCAACGGAAGACGTTATCCCATGGCCAGATCCGTCGCGCGTCTGGCGAGGAAGACAGCGCCGAACAGGACAGGCTGGTGCAGGAGGTAGACCGCGAGGCTGTGGCGGCCCGGCCAGGACAGGACCTGCACCGCGCGGACGGCCGGATCAAGGCGCGGGGACAGCCGCTTCGCACAGACCCTTGCCGATAGCAGTCCCGCGAGGAAAGCGGCCAGCCAGGGCACGAGCGGTGCGTAGTCGAGCATCCGGGGCGGCGATGAGCCGAGGCCGGACCAGAGCCAGAGCGGTCCGCCGAAGCCGGGCAGCTCCAGCCGCGCGAGCAGGAGGATGCCCGCGGTGGCTGCCGCAAGAAGCGGTAGCGGCGCCCGGAGGAAGAGCAGGCCGATGCAGCTCGAGACCGCGATGGCGTGGAGGATGCCGAAGCGGATCCAGGCCCCGGGCATGGCCAGCCACGTGACGACCGAGATCGCCGCCGCAGCCAGGGCGAGCAGGGCGAGGCGCCGCAGGAACGGGTGCCAGCGGATGGCGGTGCCATGGGCCAGCCAGAGGCTTGCGCCGGACAGGAACAGGAAGCTGCCTGCGATGGCGCGGGCAGAGCCGGTCCAGAACGGGGACAGCATGGTGCCCTCGGGCAGGAAGCCGAACATCGTCAGGTCCCAGGCAAGGTGGAACACCGCCATCGCGGCCAGCGCGGCGCTGCGCGCAATGTCGAGTTCCGCGAGTCGGCGCGATCGGGAAGACGGCTTGTCCAGCGCGCTTCCGGCCGGGTTCCTGTCCGGTCCGCCGCTGCCGGGGCCGCGCGGCATCCGTCGCGCGGCCCCGGCCATGCCGGCCGTCATGCCTCAGACATAGACGGTGCCGCCGCCGAGCCCGATTACCGAGAAGACCACGCGGGACGGTTCGGCATCGCCGCCATAGACGACGGTGGCCGTGCCATCGTGATCGCCGGTGCAGTTCAGGCTGGCAAGCTCGGTGCCGCCTGCCACGGCCGCGTCATCGAACACGCCGGTGCAGAGCACCTCGCCGCGTTTCAGCACCAGCGTGTAGCCGCCGCCGGAGCGCGGGTTCAGCCGGGCATCGACGCTCTCGCCGCCGCTGTCGCGGGTCGAGCCCGAAAAGCTGGCACTTCCGGAGGACATGCTTCCCGAGGATGTGGTCTCCATGCAGCCTGCTGCGAGCAGTGCTGCCGAAACCGCGGCGGCCGGAACGGCACGTTGCAGGAAAGTCCGGGGAAAGATGCGCGTCGTCATGGGTCTTCTCCTCTGGGCTGCGCATGCGGAAGCGCACACGGTTCCGTGATCTCAGCGTAGGGTTGCCGGGACGGCTTTGCGAGCGATTTTTCGGGGCGAATTGTCACCACGGCCCGGCAATTGTTTCCGATTGATCCGCAAAAAGGGGGTGGGCGGCGATCCCGCCGCGGCGGACATCCGGTCACATGAAAAAATCATCATGTGGACAGGGCGGCCTTGCGGGGTAATATCGGACCGCAAGCTGCGGTTTCGGCGATGCCCCGGCCTGAACGCAAGACGGTCCGGAAAGAGAGTCCGACGAGCGGCCCGGCATCGGGCCGCCGAGCGTTTCCCGACCGAACGGATGGCCCCATGCGCATCTCCAGCCTCGTCCTCCTCTGTTGCCTGAGCCTGTCCCCGGCGGCCGCGCCGGCCCAGCCGATCACCGAAGAACGTGTCACCTTTGCTGCCGGGGCGTCCGGGGCCACGATCCGCGACCGGATCAGCGGCGAAGACATGACCGACTACCTGCTCGGCGCACGGGCGGGACAGGTCATGACCGTCGAGTTCCAGACCGACAACCCCGCCGCCTATTTCAACCTGATGCGCGGCAGCGATCCGGCAGCAATCCATGTCGGCTCGACGGCGGGCAACCGGTTCAGCGGCGTGCTGCCCGTTGATGGCGACTACCGCATCCGCGTCTACCTGATGCGCAGTGCCGCGCGGCGCGGCGAGGCTGCGGGCTACACGCTGTCGGTCTCGATCGGCGGGGCGGCGCAGACGGCCCCGGCGGCGGATTATGCCGACGGGCTGTCGGGCGGTCCCGACTGGTGGGCCGTCACCGGTGTCCCGGCGGGCGACACGCTGAACGTTCGGGCGGAGCGACAGCACGCGGGCGACGCCGGGATCGTCCTCGACCAGCAGCACCCGGCCCGAGAGCCGCACCTCGGTTTCCGCGGCGGCCCGGGCGCGCCGCACCCGGGCGGCATCGGCGTCCGAGGCAGGCAGGAAGATCTTCACCGTGGTGCCGATGCCGGGTTCGGAATAGACCCGCACGCCGCCGCCCGACTGCTTGGCGAAGCCCTGCACCATCGGCAGGCCGAGCCCCGAGCCCTTCGAGGGCGGCTTGGTCGAATAGAACGGCGTGAAGACCTTGGCCAGCTGCGCCTTGCTCATGCCGATGCCGGTATCGGTGACCGCCACGACGGCATAGGGACCGGGCGCCAGATCCTCCTGGCCCTCCTCGAGGAAGGGGTCGTCAAGCGCCACGTTCAGCGTCTCGATGGTCAGCTTTCCGATGCCGTCCATCGCGTCGCGGGCATTGATCGCGAGGTTCAGCAGCGCGTTCTCGAAGGAGTTGCGGTCGGCATGGACCGGCCAGGTGTCGGCGCCGCAGCGGAGCTCCACCTCGATGGTCGAGGGCAGCACGCGCCTGAGCATGCCGTTCAGCTCGCCGACCAGCTCGCCCATTTCGATGCGGGTCGGTTCCAGCGTGGCCTTGCGGGCGAAGCTCAGCAGGTTGCGGGTCAGCCCGGCGCCCTTCTTGGCGGCGTCGATCGCCGAGCGGATCAGGTCGGCGCCGCCGGGCAGCTGGCTGGTTTCCTCCAGCAGTTCCAGATTGCCCACGATCACCGCCAGCAGGTTGTTGAAATCATGCGCGACCCCGCCGGCCATCTGGCCGACGACCTCCATCTTCTGGGCCTGGACCAGCCGCTTTTCGGTATCGACCGCATCTGTGATGTCCTGCACCGTGCCGGTCAGCCCGGCGGGCTTGCCGGCCTTGTCGCGTTCCAGGAGCGTGTTCCATTCGCAATGGCGGATCTCGCCGTCGCCGCGGATGATGCGGGCGCGGAACCGGTCATGGTCGCCGCAATTCATCTTGCCGTCCTTCAGGGTGCGCCGCAGCGCGTCCTGGAGCAGGGCCTTGTCCTCGGGATGCACCAGATAGCCGATCTGCGCCAGCGTGGGCGTGAACCGCGCGGGGTCAAGCCCGTGGATGCGGTAGCATTCGGGCGACCAGTACATGCCGGGCGGATCGAGCTTCAGCGACCAGTTGCCGATCTTGGCGATCCGTTCGGCGCGCAGCAGCCGGTCGCGCAGCAGGGTTTCCTCGGTGACGTCGGATTCGGTGCCGAGGATGCGCACCGGCGTGCCGTCGCCATCGATGATCACCTGGCCCTGCACGGCGATCCAGTGATAGCGCCCCTTGCGGTCCATCAGCCGGACGACATGGGCGAAATGCCCGCTGCCGGCGATGGCCTCGTCGATCGCCGCGCGCATCTTGGGCAGGTCGTCGGGATGGTGCAGCCCGGCGAGGAAGGTCTCGCTGCCCTCCGCCTCGGCGGGATCGTAGCCGAGCTGGCGCAGCAGCCGCGGCGAGAAGGTGATGTGGCCGCTGCGCAGGTCCCAGTGCCAGACGCCGACATCGGTCGCCCGGAGCGCATCGGCGGCGAGCTGCAGCCAGCGGATGTCGGAATCCTGGCGGCCGGAGGCGGCGAAGGTGCGGCGGCGCCGGTCCATCCAATGGGTGATGCGGCCGTTCTGCCGGTGCAGCGGCCAGATGTCCCACTGGATCAGAACCAGCCCGCCATCGGGGCGTTGCGAGGTGTAGATCGACGAATAGGGGCGGCCGGTCAGGAAGGCGGTCCCGGCCTCGTTGCGCAGCCGGTCGGGCAGCTCGACCCCCGGCAGGTCGTCGAGGCACCGGCCGCGGACCGGGGCATTGCCGCCGAGCTTCCTGCGGGCGTCGCCATTGGCGGCGCGGGACCGGCGCAGGTCGAAGGCGGCCAGCTCGCACCCCTCCGCGATGGCCGCCTCCAGCGCCGGAACGCTGTTCTCCGGCGCCTGCGCGGACCACAGCCCGCGCTCCGCACAGGCCAGCGGGGCCGGCCTGCGCAGCATCTCGTCAAAAACGCCGTCTCGTACTCGTACCTGCACGCAACTGTCCTGTTCGCCTGTGGCTGTCCGGAAGGGACGCGCAGCATCCCCGGATTGTTGGCCCATGTTTATCTCAAACTGCCCCCAGCTGCCCGCGCGGAGTCAGGTCATGGTTTACGGCCGCCTGCCGCCGTCCGGCGGGAGAGGCCAAAGAGCGCGTTTTCCTGCGCGGCATGATGAGCTAGATATCCCGCAACCTGTTCCAAGACCGAGGAGCCCTCCCATGGCACCGAAACCTGTCGTCCTCTGCATCCTCGACGGCTGGGGCAAGAGCTCCCGGACCGAAGACAACGCGCCCGCGCTGGCCGACACGCCGGTCTTCGACCGCATCATGGCGACCTGCCCCAATGCCGAACTGACCACCCACGGCCCGGTCGTCGGCCTGCCGAAGGGCCAGATGGGCAATTCCGAAGTCGGCCACACCAATATCGGCGCGGGCCGCACCGTGGCGATGGATCTGGGCCAGATCGACCTGGCCATCGAAGACGGCAGCTTCGCCGGAAACGAGACGCTGAAGGCGTTCATCGCGAAGATGAAGGACTCGGGGGGCACCGCGCATCTGATGGGCGTGGTCTCGGACGGCGGCGTGCATGGCCATCTCCAGCACATCCTCGCCGCCGCGCGGGTGCTCTGCGATGCCGGCGTGCCGGTGGCGATCCATGCGGTGACCGACGGGCGCGACGTGGCGCCCTCCTCGGCGGCAGGCTTCATGTCCGAGCTGGTCGAGGGGCTGCAGAACGACGCGAAGATCGCCACCGTGACGGGCCGCTACTGGTGCATGGACCGCGACAAGCGCTGGGACCGCGTGGAAAGCGCCTACCGCGCCTGGACCGCCGCCGAAGCGCGCCGCTCCGGCAACCCCGAAGCCGCGGTGGCCGAAGCCTACGAGGCCGGCGAGACCGACGAGTTCATCAAGCCCACCGTGATCGGCGAGTACCGGGGCATGCAGGACGGCGACGGCTTCTTCTGCCTGAACTTCCGCGCCGACCGCGCCCGCGAAATCCTGTCGGCGCTCGGCGAGCCGGGCTTCGACGGCTTCGACCCGATGCCGCGCCCGCAATTCGCGGCGATGCTCGGCATGGTGGACTACTCGGTGAAGCACGGCGCGTTCATGCAGACGGTCTTCCCCAAGCGCGCCATCGAAAACACGCTGGGCGCCTGGGTCGCGAAACAGGGACTGACCCAGTTCCGCCTCGCTGAGACCGAGAAGTACCCGCATGTCACCTTCTTCCTCAACGGCGGCAAGGAAGAGCCCGAGGAAGGCGAGGACCGGTTCATGCCGCAATCGCCGAAGGTCGCGACCTATGACCTGCAGCCCGAGATGTCTTCGGCCGAGGTGACCGACAAGTTCGTCGAGGCAATCGAAAAGGGCTATGACCTGATCGTGGTGAACTACGCCAATCCCGACATGGTCGGCCATACCGGCGATCTGGAGGCCGCCAAGAAGGCTTGCGAGGCTGTGGACCGCGGCCTGGCCTGCGTGCTGCCCGCGCTGGAGAAGGCCGGCGGCGCCATGGTGGTGACCGCCGATCACGGCAATTGCGAGCAGATGTGGGACCCCGAGACCAACGGGCCGCATACCGCGCATACGCTGAACCCGGTGCCGGTCGCGCTGGTCGGCGGGCCGGAAGGCGCCACGCTGCATGACGGCATCCTCGCCGATCTCGCGCCGACGGTGCTGCAGCTGATGGGGCTGAACACGCCGCCCGAGATGACCGGAAAGTCGCTGATCAATTGAGCCCGCGACGCCTTGCCCTTGCGGCCTGCGCCATGGCCGCGCTGTCGGCCGGATCGGCCTGCGCCGCCCAGAGCGCCTGGGAAAGCCGGGTGGCCGAGGCCGCCCGCACGGCGCGCATGCCCGGCCGCTGCGTCCTGCGGCTTCCCTCGGTCCCCCCGGCCGGGGTCGCGATCGCGGGGACGGCCTGGCCGGTCTGGCGCCGGAGAGAATGTTGCGGCTCCGGGACGCGCATCATCAGCTCCGGCACATCGCCGCTCCGGACCTGGTGCCGCGGCATCTCCGGGCCGAGAGGTGCCGCAAGGGCCGCCATCAGCCAGGGTGAGCGGCCCAATTCCGGGGATGCGGAAATCGCGGCGAGTTCGGGCGGTTGAGGTTCTGCTCCCGGTTGCCGCCATGGCAATGACTTCCCCGGAGCAGGCCGCCGCCCCGACCTGTCGCGCGCTCTGATCAGAATCTGGATTGAACAGGTGGAGTCTGGCGCGCTCGACGACGACCTGGCGGCGGCCGAGTTGATGGCCGAGCGTGAAAGCCGGATTGCCGCGTTCGAGCAGCGTTCCGGACGCCAGGCGCTCGAGACCGAGTTTCCAAAGGGGGCTCCCGATCCGCCGGGGACGGGCGCTTATGCGGGGCGCGCGGTCCAGCGTCCATGGCGATCCCGGCCCCAAGCCAGGAGACGCCGTCCTCATCGCGGAAATCAGGGCGGCTACCGGCGAGGTCGAGGGCCATGGCTGCCGCCGCGCCGATGCCGGGAACCGCCACAGGCGCATGGTCGTGGCCCCGAAAACGGTCCGGCGGCGGAGGAAGGAGAACGGCCTGGCCCCGAGTCGGCGGCGCTCCGCCCGCATGACCGACAGCGACAATGGCGCCCCGGTATTTCCGCTCATTGCCAAGGAGGCATAGCAGGCTGCTGAAATAGTCGGGGGAGGGAATTGTTTTCCGTCTTTCTGGGCTTGATGGCGTGATCTTCCATCCGTTCCTTGCCACTCGGCGCAAATGGCGCCGCGGCCACCGTCTTCAGATGGCCAGCAACCGCGGCAGCCGGGCAAGGTTTGCCGCCGCCAGCGTGAGGATGAATCGCGAGCGCACCCGCTCCACGCCGCGATAGACGGTCTGCGCCGCCCCGCCGACGGTCTTGGACCAGCCGAAAAGCTCCTCGATGCGTTTCCGGTGCTTCTGCGACAGCGCATGGCCCTTGTGCCGCGTGGTGCGTCCGTCGATGGCCGAGACCCGCGCCTTCTGCGCGACATGCGGGGGGAGGCAGGCCTGCCGGCAAGCCGCCACGACCCCGGCCGCGTCGTACGCCTTGTCCATGCCGAGCGTCAGCCGCCGCGTCGATCCCGGCGACTGCCGGTGCAGCATGTCGAGCGCCGCCNTTGCGTTCGGCATGTCCGTCGGCTTGCGTCAGGTCGCCCTGGACGGCCAGGCCGCTGCGCAATCGGCGCGGTCCTCGGACCGATGGCGGACGACGCCTCATATCCATCAGCGCATGCCCCAGGAAGCACAGCATTGCGCCGGTGCCGGGCGATTTCCGGCAGAGCCGCGCCTCCGGATCGGTCGTCGAGGCATGCGTCGCGTTCGAGCGTTTCCCGCCTCGGAAATCCACTTCGGCATTGCGGCTGCGGCGTGGAGCGCGCCGAGGTCACCGGGCTGGCGCGCGATTGCGAGGGCTGGAAGGTCACGACCTCCGCCGGCACGCATCAGGCAGAGAAGGTGGTGATCTCGGCCGGGGCCTGGTCGCGCGCGCTCCTGGCGCCGCTCGGGCTGCGCCTGCCGCTCCTGGCCGAGCGCGGCTACCATATCGAGATCTCCGATCCGGGCGTGACGCTCAACAACTCCTTCACCGATGTCGAGGCGACGGTCGTGGCTAGCTCGATGCAGGGCGGGCTGCGTGTCGCGGGCACGGCCGAATTCGGCGGGATCGACGCGGCGCCGGACCCGTCGCGCGAGGCGATCTTCCGCAAGATCGCCCGCGGCATCTGCCCGGATGTCGCCGACAGCCCGGCAAGGATGTGGATGGGCCGCCGTCCGACCCTGCCGGACAGCCTGCCCGCGCTCGGCGCCTTCCCGGCTCATCCGGGCCTTTTCGCCGCCTTCGGCCATTCGCATCACGGGCTGATGATGGCGCCGAAGACCGGCGAGGTGATCGCCGAGCTGGCCACGGGCGGCGATCCGGGGATCGACATGGCCCCCTACGACCCGCTGCGCTTCGGCTGAGCGCTCAGCCGAACCCTGCGAAGAGCGGCGCGCAGGCGGCGGCCACGTCCCCTGCCTGCGCCAGTCTCCCGAGCGTCTCCGCGATGTCTGCGGGCAGGCCTGCCGCCGCGTGGAGCTTCTTCCCGGGATGCGGGCGATCTTCGGGGCCTGCCGCAGGCGCTGCGGCGCCCCCCCCCCCCAGTCGTCATGGATGCGCCGTCGCCCATCGGGCTCGGACCGGCGGCGCAGCCGCTGGCACCTCCGGGACCGATGGCGAACGCCACCATGGAGATCGCCGGTCCCATCCGGCGGTTGCACGCAATCGCCAGCCGGGCAGCGGGTCGATGTCGGGGCGCCTGAAGAGCAGCCTCGCGATGGACGCGATGCGCATGGCGCTGCAGAACCGGCGGCCGGTGCCGGGGCTGATCTGTCATTCCGATCGCGGAATCCAATATGCCAGCGGAGACTATCGGCGGCTTCTGGATGCATGGACGGCCAACGCTTCCATGAGCAGGAAGGATGATTGCCTCGCGTTCAAGCTGGCCTGAACTGATGCGGTGGATGCCCCATCCAACGGGCGCCCGGCCGAGGTGCCTTGACGCGCGCAGGATCTCGTTGCGCGCCCTGGCTCCGGCCGTGTCCGGCTTCCATGGCCGCGCATTTCGGCGGGGCGGAAGTGAGGAGGTTCAGCAAAAGGTCCGGGGGACCTTTTGCCCGGCGAACCGCCGCCGCGCCACGGGCGGCGACGGCGTCGTGGCAGGCACGCGTGTCGCAGGCGTCGCCAGCGGTGCTCGAAGTAATCACGTCCTAACCCAGACTTCTGCAACAACGCCCGGCCAAAGCATTGTCGTAGCTGTCGCCGATGCTCCCGACCGACGGCTCGATACCCGCTTCCGCCAGCCGCTCCGTGTATTTGATGGACAGGTACTGGGAGCCTTTGACGCCCTTCCGTTTGTCAAGCAGCGATCTGGGCCTGGTTGATCTCCTTGTACCGGTCTCGAATGATGGCGAAGACTTCCCGCGCGATATAGCGCTTGACGCAGCGGATGGCCCCGAGTTTCGACAGGCCGTCTGCGATCCGCCGCGCGACGTATTTCCGGGTCCGCTCGTCGCATCGCAGACGGCCTATGGCGATGATGTGCAGCGCACTGTTGGCTGCCCGGTCGCCGCCCCGGTTCAGTCTGTGGCGATTGATCTTCCCTGAGGATGCGGGGACCGGACTGACGCCACACAGGGCGGCAAAACTGGCCTCGGACTTGAGGCGCCCGGGATTGTCTCCTGCCGTGACCGGCAGCCGCGCCGCCGACTGATAGCCGATGGAATTCTGATCCAGGAGCTTTGGAGCCAGTTCATCCGCGATGGCCTCGATCATGGCGTCGGGATCGGTGGTTTCATCATGCAGCTCGAGATATCGCCGGGCCAGCGACTTCAGGGAAATCCGGTAGGCAGTGTCCATTTCACGGAAGCCGGTCATGTCCGGGCGCCAGGCAGCCAATGTGCGGATCTGCTTCATGCGGGTCATGTGTCGAATGCTGTCCCGCAAGGCGTCAGGCGCTGAAACGATGGTGTTGCCGATCATCTGCAACGCGATCCGCCGTGCCTGGACCGCCGTTCGCCGGCATGCTCGGACCGGCGGCGCATGGCCGCCTCACTCCGGACCGCCTTAAGCACCCGCAATGCTTCAATCATTCCGTCGCGGGTTTTGGGGTGACGGTTCTCTTGCCAGCGAAGGCCGCATGTGCTGCCGCCTCTGCATCGAGGTCATCGGACTTTCCCCGGGCCCGGCGACCATGTTTGTCCGGACCGGCGGCTTCGGGGACCTGAACCCCGGCCTTCTGGAAATAGCGCAGCACGCCGGCGCCATAGGTTCCGGTCGCCTCGGCTCCGACCCGCTGGATACTCCCGAACGACTGCATCCATGCCGGCATCAGCCGATATCCCTGCCGCGTCGCCGCGAAACTCCCGCTGGCCAGGAAGCGATCCTGATCGTCGGCCACGGCGGCAACATGCAGGTCCTTGTGCGTATCCACGCCGCCGACGATGGTTCCGGTCCGTTGCGTCTCGCCCATCTTGTCCTCCAAGCCTTGAACCGCACTGGGTTTGCCGGAGGCTAATTTTCGCGTTGGATGGGGCATCCACCGCATCAGTTCATTTTGCTCCAGCCGGTATACCCCAAATCGGCTTTGTGGCGAGCCTGCTCGAACTGTCCGGGCTTGGCTGGTCCGTGCCTGACTTCAGCACCCTTTCGCGCCGCCAGAAGACCCTGGACGTGACCATCCCGTATCGCGGATCCAAGGGGCAGCTGCACCTGCTCGTGGACAGCACCGGCATCAAGGTGGAAGGCGAAGGCGAGTGGCACAGCCGCAAACACGGCGCCTCGAAGCGCCGTGCTCGCCATTGTCCTCGGACCAATGGCGGACATGGCTCGCGGCGCAAGATCCACATCGGCATAGACGAGGAAACGCTGGAGATCCGGGCCGTCGAGATCACCTCCAGCAATGTCGGCGACGCGCCGATGCTGCCTGAGCTCCTGAAGCAGATCGGCCCGGATCAGCAAATCGCCACGGTCACTGCCGACGGCGCCTACGACACGCGCGCCTGCCACGACGCCATCGCCGACCGCGGCGCGGCGGCAGTCATTCCGCCGAGGCGGACGGCGAGGCCATGGAAGCCGGACACCGCCGGAGCCCGTGCGCGCAACGAAATCCTGCGGGCGTCAAAGCACCTCGGCCGGGCGATCTGGCGGAACTGGAGCGGGTACCACCGGCGCAGCAGGGTGGAGATATGAGCCGGACCGGGAAAAGGTCCGGGGGACCTTTTCCCCGGCGATTGAATGAACTGCGTGAAGCTGCTCGGCCAGCGGCTCATGTCGCGCGACTTCGACCGCCAGGTTGCCGAAGTCCAGATCCGCGCGGCGGTACTCAACCGCTTCACGGCTCTCGGCATCCCGATGACCGTGGCCGCAGGATAGGTGTGTCTGGGGAAAGGGGAAATGCGGTCATCAGCTGATTTGCGCAACAGCGCCCCTTCACGGGCCCGGGCTTCACGAACTGGTTCCATGACATGGTGCAGGAAGCGAAACTGCCCGCCGGTCTCTCGCCGCACGGGCTGCGGAAGGCGACCTGCCGGCGGCTTGCGGAGGCCGGATGTACGGCCCATGAAATCATGGCGATCAGCGGGCATACCTCCCTGGCGGAAGTCACGCGCTATACAGTTGCGGCGAGCCGTGCAAAGCTGGCCGAACGGGCGATTGCATCGCTCCTGGAGACCGAGAAACGAAACACAATTGTAAACCCTGACTGACGGGGTTTACGCAACGCCCCGCAAGGGCCTGATATTTCAGGATTATAAAGCCATGATGGCGGAGACGAAGGGTGGCGAACTTTTTGGCTACTATATTGTTTTATAACTACAAAAATCTACACTCATGGTGTCATACCACTCTTTAAACCACATGCGCGCAGCAAGCCGACAAGCATTGGGGTAGGAGTGCTGGCGGTAAAGGCCCGCAACAGTGATTGCAAGAGGCTCCTGAGCTTCCGAGAGACTGACGCGACATGTCCGGCGCAGACGCGTCGCAGTGTCGGCTTTTCGCAAGCAGATTGGCAGCACCGCGCCGAGACAAATCGGTGACGGTGGGACCCGACACCGAATTGTCCACTTGCAGATCATACAACATGAGTTAAAAGAACTAACATAAGGGCAAAATGTTCAGGGTGATCGATCTCGTGGCACTCACACCGATCCAGTGCAAGATGGCTAGAGTTGGTGCGAGTCTGTCCCGCGCGAAGCTGGCCGAGCTTTCCGGAGTTTCAGTAGCTACGCTCGCCGACTTCGAGGCAGGCAAGCGTGAGCCGTATGATCGAACCGTACGAGACATTCGCGCCGCACTTGAAAACATGGGTGCAACGTTCCTGGCCCCAAATGACGATGGCCCGGGGGTCCGTATAAATGATGGAAAATAAGAAACTTCGGTTTGTGGACCTGTTTAGCGGTCTCGGCGGATTTCATCTCGCATTGAGCCGTGTTGGCTGCGAATGCGTATTTGCTTGCGAAGTGGATAAGGGACTCCAAGACCTCTATGTCATAAATCACGGTATTCGACCCGCATCAGATATTCGCTTCGCGTGGAAGGATGTCCCTGAGCACGATATTTTGTGCGCTGGTTTCCCCTGTCAACCCTTTTCAAAGGCGGGGTCGCAAAGAGGTTTTGAGTGTGAAACCTCTGGAGATTTATTCGACTACATTCTGAAAGTAGTGGATCGTCATCAGCCCAAGATGTTAATCTTTGAAAATGTACCAAATATAATTAGGCACGACGAAGGTAGGACTTGGAGGAAAATCCAAGATAGCCTGTCATTGCGTGGTTATGATGTGAAAGCTAGCGAGCTTTCGCCGCATCAATTCGGCGTTCCTCAAGTTAGGCCTCGCGCCTTGATCGTTGCTGCGCGAGACCTCAGCGCTTTCGATTGGCCTGAGGTTACCTCATCAGAACTACACTTGTCTTCCATCCTGGATGTCAACCCAGTAGGTTCAGATAAACTTCCAGATGATTATTTGAAATACCTAGAGGTCTGGGAAGAGTTTCTTCAGATTATCCCTGAAGACAAGAAACTGCCGTCGTTTCCGATTTGGGCCATGGAATTCGGAGCGAACTATCCTGTTGAGGACACAACGCCTAAGTCCTCCTCGAAAGACAGTCTATCCCGATTTACCGGAAGCTTCGGCGCAAGCCTTCAAGGGAAAACAAAAGGACAGCAGCTTGCGAGCATCCCTTCGTATGCGAGAGGAAGTGAAACTAAGTTCCCCAGGTGGAAGATAAGATTCATTCTTCAAAATCGGGAATTTTACGACCAGAATAAACATCAATTGGACCTTTGGCTGCCAAAGGTTCGACAGTTTGCGCCTAGCTTCCAAAAGTTCGAATGGAATTGGAGGGAAGGTAGTAGAACCCTATGGGACAAGGTCATTCAATTCAGAGCTTCCGGCATCCGTGTTAAAAACCCAGCAACCGCACCGTCCTTGGTGGCTTTAACCACGAGTCAGGTTCCAGTCATTCCTTGGGAAAAACGATATATGACTATGAGAGAGTGTGCGCGCTTGCAAAGCATGGAGGGCTTGAAGCAGTTGCCCTCGAGTAAAACTAGGGCATACAAAGCTTTGGGAAATGCAGTTAACGTTGATGTTATTTCTGCGGTGGCGGCAAACTTGATTTCAGCAACCTCTCCAAATGAGGAGCTAAAATGCAGCCAGAACCCTACAAATACAGCGCCGATAGCTGGGTTGGGCTGAGAGGAATGCTATGAAACAGAGAAAAATTGAATACGCTGATCTGTCACATATCGCACTGGATCCCAAGAATCCGCGCCTAGGTCGATCAGCCCATCAGAAAAACTTGGCGCAGGACGAAATCTTCGACTTGATGCGAGATTGGTCTCTTGAAGAACTTGCAACCTCGTTCTTGGAGAGCGGCTTCTGGGCGCACGAAGCAGTTCTTTGCGTTGAAGAAGAGATTCATGGTGACGACCGCTTGGTTGTGATCGAGGGTAACCGTCGGATAGCAGCCTTGAAAAGGCTAAAAAAAGCATATGACGGGGATGAAACTTCTCGCAAATGGCTCGAAATCATCGAAGGCATCCAAGAACCTGAGAAACTCTTCTCCGAAGTGCCGTTCATTCGCCTGGAGGAGAGGGGCGAGGTAGATGCATTCCTAGGGTTTCGCCACGTTACCGGAATCAAGGAATGGGCGCCCCCAGAGAAAGCTCAATTCATTGCAAAGCTGATCGATCAAAACGGCCTTAGCTATCGGGATGTAATGAGGCAGATTGGGAGTAAAACCCCTACTGTTCAGAGAAATTACATTGCCTACTCGATCCTTATGCAAATGGAGGAAACGGAAGGTCTAGACGTCGGAAAGGTTGAGGACAAGTTTAGTGTCCTTTTCCTATCTCTTGCACGAACAGATGTAAGAAATTTCCTTGGGCTAAGGGAGAAGTTTGAGGTCCCTCCTGAGCAAGTTCAGCCACCTATTTCTGAGGAATTTGTTCCGAGGCTCAAAGAGTACTCTAGATGGCTGTTTGGAGATGATGAGAATGCACCTGTCGTTACTGATTCTCGACAGGTAGATAAGTTCTCTAAAGTGTTGGCTAGCGATGAGGGGCTTGATTACCTCCGAACGGTTAGGCGACCGAGCTTGGAGAAGGCATTCGTGATTGCGGGAGGCGATCAAGAAGAGCTCTATGAGTTGATGACAACTGCGGCATACAACGTCGAGGAGGCTCTTTCTTCGATTCACCACTATGCTGGCGATGAAAAACTTATCAGGATTGTGCAGCGACTTTCTTCGAACGTAGCCCAACTCAATAAGATTTTTGAAATCTAATCATGCTCAAAATTCCCGGTAAAAACTTTGCAAGATCCGTAAATAAAATTAATGTCGCGACATGTACTTTGGCGGATTGGCTGGAGGCTACGGTACTTTTTGATGAAGCCGAGGTGTCAAAGAGTGACGTGGTTGATCTGCTTATCGAAGAGCAGATATGTAACGATGGGGATCAAGATTTAGCCAACGAGATTGCGGATCAAGGGTGGGCTGAAATAAGGCTGAGGCAGTCTTGGGGGGGCACCCCCCCGAGTTTAGTCATTGGACCAACCCGACTGAAGCTTGATGATGATTGGCGCGCAGAGCCAATTCATGCGTTTTTTGTGATGCTTTCCATTCTTCAACTTTACCCGGACTGGGCCGAAAGGCACAAAAACTTTTCGGTGCAAGGTGAGCTCTTTGAGAAAGTTTCGGAAGAAATCTGCCCGGGGTTGCTTCCTGGATGGAGTACGGTAAGAGCTGGTTGGTCTCCGGACAATGCGGTCAACATTGACATGATTGTTGAGAATCTTTGCGGGCGGCTAAACACACTTGGCAGCCTACGTTTGGACGCTTGGACCTCAGATTCAGCCAACGATGGAGGCCTTGATATCGTTTGCTACCGAGAGTTCTCAGATTCCCGAGAGGCTACTCCCACGTATTTTTTGCAATGTGCAAGTGGGACCAATTGGAGGAGCAAGATACACACGCCGAGCGCCGTGTCTTGGATGAAATATCTGGACTCAGCAGTTCAGCCGAGTACGGGGATACTTGCTCCTTTCGTCATCAGCACCGAGGAAATTCGACGTGCAGGACTAAGTGGCCAAATTACGGTGTTTGACAGAATACGCCTACTGCATGCGTACTATCAGCATGAGATTAATCTATCGGCTCCCGTACGCGATGAAGTTATAGCTTGGATTGAGGCGAGGGCAGCCGACATACCTACTGTAGATTAATTTTCCGCGCTAAATCTCACTATCTTTCCGAGTGGAGATCTGAGGAAGCGCCGGAACTTGATTGGCCTTGCCTTGCTTCTGCCAACTCCTCTTTATAATCATAGAGGGATTTTAGAATTTTCGCTTCAATTTGGACAAGGCGGAGCCCGTAATCCTGCGCCAATTCCCATACCAACTGTTCGATCCGACGGTCTTTCGGTCCGAAGGTCCCCCAGTCGATTAAATCGTGCTGGTCGGGATGATTGGGGATCGCCCGCTTCTCGGCGTGATCGCCAATAGGAGAGCTCCGCTTGGGTCCATGTGTCATGCTTGTAGCCTCTTGGCGACGTTCCTATCCTAGAACGACAAGGTGAACCTAGCCCAAGGCGAGCGCGACGAACAGACCTGCAACTTGCTCGTACTGGCAGATGCCCATTGAAGCAGAGCTATGGCTGAAAATGGGTGATGGGGCCTGATTGGAGTCGGAGTATCGTGGTTCTGGAATCGCAAGGACAGAAGAAAAAATGAATTTATTTTTTTAAAACAAACTCTTAATGGAATTCTTGCTATTCTCGTAACTACTATATTAACTCATATTCTAACAGGAAAAGCTTGAAGCAGCCCTTGCAGAGGCAATTCCCTGTTTCTCCAACACAATGATTTAAAATAAAAAATTAGACCGCATATCGGTTTTGCTTTGACATGCTGCGTTTTCGTGTATTTTGGAAAAAAAAGAGCATGTGGTTGGATTCCAACCCTGCCGATATCGAGCCAGACCATCCCGGAAAGCGATCCGGATCTCCAACACCCAGGAAGGACTCCGCATGCGCCCCGCACGCAAGGCCCCGCCGAAACCGCCCGGCCCCGAGCTTCCCCCCTATATGAACATCTCGCCCGATGCAGCCCTCGAAGAGCTTGGCTCCCCGGTCGGAACCGCCGGCTTCGGGGAAGCCGCACGGATGGCCGCCCAAGGGCGCCAGGACCTGATCTCCCGCGGGCTCGACCCGGAAGGCCGCAAGTACCTGCGGCTGTTCTCCACATGGGAAATCACCAAATACCTGATCCCGGTCGCGACGCCGCATTTCCGCCGCGTTCTGAAAGCCAATCCCGACCTCCCCCAAGGGCGTTCGGAAACCGAGGGCGGCGCCAAGTGGTTCACTCTCGACGAGGTGCTCCGACTGCGCAGCCATTTCGCGGCGGAAGGCTCCAAGGCAAAGCCCTACCTTCCCTACCGTCCGAAGGGACTTCCCGCCAAGATCACCGCCGTGGCCAACTTCAAGGGCGGCGTGGGCAAGACCTCGACGGCCGCGCATCTCGCCATGTCCGCCGCGCTCGACGGCTACAAGGTTCTGGTGATCGATCTCGACAGCCAGGGGTCGATGACCTCGATCTTCGGCGGCAAGGTCGAGGATGAATGGCAGACCGTCTTTCCGCTCCTGGCGCGCGGCTATGCCGAGAGCCTGCAGGCCGAGAACCGGATCCGGATGAGCCGCGGCGAGACGCCCCTGCCGCTGGACGACATGCTGGCCGACGCGCTGAAGATCCGGGCCCCGGATCTGGCGCAGAAGACCCACTGGCCGAATATCGACCTGATCGGCGCACAGCTGAACCTCTACTGGGCCGAGTTCCAGATCCCGGTCTGGCGGATGGCCCACAAGGGCTGGAAGCTCTGGGACGCGCTCCTCGACCGGCTCGAGGCCGATGGCGTGACCCAAGCCTATGACGTCATCATCCTCGATACGCCCCCTGCCCTCGGCTACCTGACGATCAACGCGCTGGCTGCCGCGGACATCCTGCTGGTGCCGCTCGGGGCCTCCTTCCTGGAATTCGATTCCACGGGGCGGTTCTTCGACATGCTCCATGCCACCTTCGGTTCGATCGAGGAGGGCGAGAACCTGGCGGCGCGGGCGCTGGGAACGCCGGAGCTGCGCTTCGAATGGGATGCAGTGCGCGCCGTGGTCACCCGCTTCGATGCCGCGCAGCAGATGGAGATGGCCAATCTGATGCAGGCCTACATCACGCCGTTCATCTCGCCCTACCGCCAGGATTTCACCGCTCTGGTCGGCCAGGCCGGGGAGCAGGTGAACGGCATCTACGAAGCCGATTACCGCGACTTCAACCGCGAGACCTATATCCGCGGGCGGGAAACCTTCGACGCGACCTATGCCGCCTTCAAGCGTCTGCTGGTCGGTGCCTGGCGGCGTGACGAGCTCGCCGCAGAGGCGGAGGCCGCAGAATGACCGGGCAGGGCAGGGGGACCCCCTCCGCTGTGGCACTGCCCGTTTGGCCTGCGCGTTTCGCGCGCGAAACATCCTATCCGGTTCCTGCGGACAGCGAGGCGAAAGGAGACCGCCCATGGCACGCCGCCGCCTGACCCCTGCCCAGCCGGGGCATCTGGCCTCGGCTCCTGCAGCAGCGCCCGAAGCCAAGGGCCTGTCCTTCGCCGCTGCCCCGCCGATCGCCAAGGTCTCGGGCCAGTCGGCCGAAGCGGCCGCGCTGCGGGAACTGGCGGAGGGGATTGAAACGGCCCGCGCCGAAGGCCGCATGATCGTCGAGCTGCCGCTGGCCGAAATCGCGGGCGGATACCTGCTGCGCGACCGGGTGCATCTCGACCGCGAAGAGCTCGACGCGCTCAAGGCCTCGATCCGCAGCCATGGCCAGCGCAGCCCTGCGGAGGTGACCCCTCTTGCCGCCGAGGATGCCAGCGGTGCCCGCTACGGGCTGATCTCGGGCTGGCGGCGGCTGCGCGCCCTGGGCGAACTGCACGAGGAGACCGGCGAGAACCGCTTCGCCCGGCTGCGCGCGCTGATCCGTCCGGCGGGCGAAGCCGGGCAGAGCTATGTCGCCATGATCGAGGGAAACGAGATCCGGGTCGGACTGAGCTATTACGAGCGCGCTCGGGTGGTCGCCGAAACCGCGGGACGGGGCGTCTTTCCCGACCAGGCCACCGCGCTGCGCAGCCTCTTCGCCACGGCGAGCCGCGCCAAGCGTTCCAAGATCGGCAGCTTCGTGGCGCTCTACGAGGAGCTGGGCGATGTGCTGCGCTTCCCGGTCGACATTCCCGAACGGCTGGGACTGGCGCTGGTGGCGAAGCTGCGGGACGGAGGCGGCGCGGAGCTGCGCCGGCGACTGGCCGAAGCCCCGCCCGAAGAGGCCGCCGATGAGCTCGGGATTCTCGAAGCTTTCCTGCAGCCGTCTGTCCAGGGCGTTTCGCGTGCGAAACAGGAGCCGGAAGAAAAGCTGCGGGACGGGCTGGAGATGCGCGCCGCCTGCAAGGGCCGGAAGATCACCCTGACGCTTCGCGGCGAGGAGGTCGACGAGGCGCTGCTGGAACGGTTGCGCAGGGTGTTGCGCGAGGAGCTCGGCGGCTGAGCGGAAGGCCGGCCGCACCGGCGCTGCCGTGACCGTCTCCGGGCGTGCCGCCTTCCGGCTTGGAGTGCCCGGCACCCGTGCCGGAGGCCAGGGGATGCCGCCTGCAGGCCGTGCCCGGGACCGGCACGGCGCTGGAGGTCAGGAGAAAATCACCGGGAACTCCGGGGGCGCCTGGCGGCCGCTGCCGGGGTGTCCGATGGGATTTCCCGGGCAGGAGAGGCCTTGCCGGCTGCGGACGCCCGTCCGGGAAACCGGGTGTAGCGCCCTTTCCGGACAGGCTCTTCGGCCTGGGTGTCCGCCTCGTTGCCGCCGCCTGCGGGGGCGGGGGGATCGATCTTGATCAGCCAGGCCGTGGCGCCGATCATCAGCATGATCAGCGAATACTGGATGTTCCAGACCGCAACCGTCGCCATGCTGATATAGAAGGACGTCATGGAGAAGATCATCGCATAGCGGAAATCCGACAGCATCTCGTTGCCGCGGAAGTTCTTCAGCCCGAGTTTCACGATCGGATAGAAGGCGGCGACGACCAGCATGAGGAAGCCGGGATAGCCCCATCGCATCGCTTGCAGCAGCCAGTGGTTGTCAACGGAGGGGATCATCCAGGGCGCGCGGATATAGTCGTTGAACAGGCCCATGCCGAAGACGGGATGACGGGCGACTTCCGCGCTGCCGTATTCGTAGATGAGGTACCTGAACCACGCGGTTTCCTGGTTGAGCGCGACAAGGCGGGAGAGCACGACAAGGGGCGGTCGTTCGGAATAGAAGATCAGGAACACATAGAAGGCCGCGCCGCCCCAGAGCAGCAGCTTCCAGCGGGCGCCGATCTGGCGGAATATCCGGTTGTAGCTCAGATAGCCGATCTGCATCAGGATGTTCATCCAGCCGCCGGCCGACAGGGCAAAGAAGGCGCCTCCGAGGCTGCCGCTGCTCCAGGCAAGCCGTCCGAATATCCCGTTGACCGGCTTCCTGCCATGGCGCAGCACAAGCCAGCCCAGCGAGAAGGCCAGCGCCGAGGTGATGCCGTAGAGGATCGGGTGTGGAGTTGCTGTCTGCGCGCGTTGCATCCCGAAGCGCGGCGGGTAGTCCAGGGTGGTGCGCTTGTGCGCTTCCGCAAAGGGCAGCTTCTGGGCGATGTCGTTGAGGATCATCACCTTGCCGAAGCTCTCGATGGCGGCAAAAGGCAGAAGAATCATCAGCACGATCAACAGGCAGCGGGTGAAGAAAATCAGGTCTTCCTTGTTCCGGATGGCTGCCCGGCCAAGCAGGTACCCCCCGACGATGTCGGTGAACTGGGAGCCGACATAGACCGGCATGCCCGACATCTGGCCGTTGACGGCCATGCTGACGGGCATCCACAGCATGTGTCCGATCACCAGGAAGTCGGGCAGGATGAAGCCGTTGTACTTTCCCATGAGCCAGTTGATCCCGAGCGGCACCAGCATGATCAGCAGGAGCAGCCGGTAGGGGGCCATGATGAAGCCGCCGAAATTGAACAGGTAGGGCTGTGTGATCGAGAACACGAACAGCCCCAGCACGATCGGCATGGACAGGCTGTCGTCCGGGGCCTGGGCAATCGCGCTGGCGCGCCCTCGGCGGGTTGCCATGGTGTTCATCTGGGGGCTCCCTCGGTACGGCGCGGCAATCCGGCCGGGCAATGGTCTGTCGGAACGGCAGGGCCGGATACGGCTTGCGGCGGGCGAAGCGCACAAATCATGTAGCTGCGGAACGCACCTGCGGGCAATTCCCCCCGGAGCGTCAGATCGGCGCGCGGCCCCGTGCCGTGGCCTGCCGCCGGGACCGGACTGCGCACGCGGGCGGCGTTCCGGCAATCCCCCGGGCTGCCTTGCCGTTGAGAGCCTCCCTCAAAGGCAAGGCTTGCCGCATGGGCGTTCCCTGCGTTCGGGGCCTTGCAGCCAGAGGCCCGGCATCTGCACCAAGCGGGAGCGTTCACTTGCCGAAGGCGATGCGGCAGGCTTCGGGAGCGAGCCGGTCGCGGATCGCCCGGGGGGCAGGCAGTCCGAATGCACCGCGCAGAACGGCCAGGGCCGCCGTCGGCTGGCGGTCGCGGATCAGGCAGCGCGCCGCATAGGCCAGCGTATAGGCATAGGCCGTTGCCCTGGCCCGGGGCAGGAAGCGGCGCACGAACTTCATCCGCCCGCGATGCTTGAAATAGAGCGAGAAGGGCGAGGCCAGCTTCGCAAGCGTCGGAGAACCGATCGAGGTTCCGGCCAGGTGGTATACCCGCAGGCCCTCGCAATAGGCGAGCGGCAGGTCGCCGCGGCGCATCGCCCAGTCCACCTCCTCGTAATAGAGGAAGTAGTCCTCGCGCATCGGGCCGACCCGGTCGTAGAAGGCGCGGCTGGCGATGACATTGGCGCCCATGATGAAATCCATTTCCTCCGTCCGGGGGGACGGGGTGGCGGCATGGGAGGCGCCCAGATTGGCGTTGGCGGTGACTCCGGTGCGCGGGTCCACCCGCCCGCCGCCGTCTATCTGGATCATGTCCGGCGGATCGAGATAGGTGACCCTTCCGCCCATCAGCCCGTAGGTTCCGCCCTCCTCGAGCCGCGTCCTGAGCGCCGCGAGCGACTCGGGCGGCACCACGCTGTCGGGGTTCAGGACCCACATGTGGCGGATGGCGGGAAACTGTGCCAGATAGGCGAGCCCGGCATTCACCCCGCCGGCGAAGCCGCGGTTGGCACCGGAATGGATCAGCGCCACCGGCGCCTCCTCCACCGGGGCCATGCCGGGTCCGCCCTCGGGCAGGGCGAGGGGCTTGGGCAGCGGCGCGATGGGGAAGGGCAGGGGCGTGCCCGGCGCATAGGGCACCTGGCCCGAGGCCCAGCCGCGCAGCCGCGCCACCGTGTCGTCGGCAGAGGCATTGTCGACCACGACGACCCTCAGCCCCAGCCCGGCGGCCCGCGCGGCCGACAGCACCGACTCGGCACAGTCGACTGCTTCCTGGCCGGAATTGAAGGCTACGATCACCACGCCGACGGAAATCTCGTCCATCTCTTGTCCCTTGCACTTGTCCGCTGACCCGCCCCGGCGGTTGGCGGGGACATCTGACCACGGGCTGCGGGGAATGTCGGCGGCATAATGGGGGGTTTGCCGCGGGAACGGGATTTGACAGATTGCCCCTGTGTGCAACCCTGCCGCGCCGGTCCCTGTCCCGGCGGAGATTTCCGAGAACCCGATGACCGACTCCTCCCCCGCGACCCCGCCCGAACTGGCCGTGGTCATCCCGCATTACAACGATCTTGCCCGGCTCGGGAAATGTCTTGGCGCCCTGGCACCGCAGGCGGCCGATGCGGGGGCGGCCGTCGAAGTGGTGGTTGTCGACAATGACAGTCCTGCCGATCTGGGCGCGCTGAAGGCAGGCTGCCCCTGGGCACGTTTCGTTACGGAATCCATGAAAGGCGCGGCTGCCGCGCGCAACCGCGGCGTGGCCGAGACCAGTGCCCCCCATCTGGCTTTCCTCGACAGCGATTGCGTGCCGGGTCCGGACTGGCTGGCAACGGCGCGGAGGCTGGCGGGCAGCGCGGACGTGATCGGCGGGCGGATCGACACCTTCGACGAGACCCCGTCCCCGCGTTCGGGGGCAGAGGCCTTCGAGACGGTCTTCGCCTTCTGGCAGAAAAGCTACATCGAGGAGAAGGGCTTCTCGGTCACGGCGAACCTGGTGACCTCGCGGGCGGTGTTCGAACGGACCGGGCCGATGGTCGTGGGCCTGTCGGAGGACATGGATTGGTGTTTCCGTGCCAGGGCAAAAGGCCATGCCCTCGTCTATCGCGGCGAACTGGCCGTGCCGCATCCGACCCGGCAGGACTGGCCGGCGCTGGCGAAAAAATGGCGGCGCACCACCCTCGAAGGGTTCCATCGCAACGGGACTTCTGCGGCGGCCCGCTCGAAATGGGCGCTGCGGGCATTGGCAGTGGCGGTCTCGGGGCCGGCGCATCTGCCGAAGGTTCTCGGATCGCAGAAGCTGAGGGACGGCACCGAAAGGCGCCGTGCCGCGGTGACGCTGCTGAGGCTGCGCAGCGCGCGGGCGCTGTGGATGGTGGGCCAGGCGCTCCGGGGCGCGTGAACTGCGTCTGGAAAGGCGGCGGCGCACGATGTTCCGCCGCCCTGTTTCAGCCTGCGGCGCGCTGATAGGCGCTGATCAGCGAATCCACCTGATAGTCCCAGCTCAGCTCGCTCTCGACGCGGGCGCGGCCGGTCCGTCCCATTTCGGCGGCGCGTTCCGGATCGTCGATCAGCGCCAGGATCTTGCCGGCCATGTCGGAGGTGTCGTTGGGCGCTGCATAGAGCGAGGCGTCTTCCGCCGAGTAGCGCCCCTCGGTGACCTCGAACTGCACGATGGGCTTCGAGAACGCCATGTATTCGAGGATTTTGTTCATCGTCGACTTGTCGTTCATCGGGTTCACCCGGTCCGGGTTCACGCAGACATCTGCCGAACTCAGCACTTCGAAGAGCTCCGCGTCCGGCGCCCGGCCGGTGAAAGTGACATGGTCCTCGAGCCCCAGCTTGGCGGTCAGCGCCTTCAGGTCGCCGAGCGCCGGTCCGCCGCCCACCAGCACGAACTGCACGTCGCGGCCGCGGTCGAAGACGATCTCGCGCGCGGCCTCCAGCAGCAGGTCGATGCCCTCCTGGTCGCCCATCACGCCGACATAGCCGACCATGGCCTCGCGGCCGTTCTTCCACTCCGGGTTCGGGGGCATGATGTGCAGCCGGTTCAGGTCCGGCCCCGAACGCACCACGAAAATGTCCTCCGGCTTCTTCTTGCCGCGTTCCATCGCGATCTGGCGGTAGGACTGGTTGGTGGAAATCACCACGTCCGCGGTCCAGAAGTTCAGCCGCTCGAACAGCACCATCAGCTTCCAGAAGAAGCCGCGCTTGTTGAACTTGGCCTCGTAGAGCTCGGGATTGATGTCGTGATGGTCGAAGATGTAGCGCTTGCCCAGGAGCTTGAACTGCCAGGCGATCAGGAAGATCAGGTCCGGCGGGTTGCAGCCCTGGATGGTGTCGAACCCGTGTTTCCCGAGGATCTTCCAGGCGAGCCGGGTCTCGTGCCAGAGCGCTGCGCCGTATTCCAGGAGGTATCCGCTGGCCCCCTTGGCATCGAGAGGCAGCTTGTGGCGGTAGATGTGGACCCCGTCGATTTCCTCATAGGGCGCCTCGTAGCCCTTGCCGGTCGGACAAATCACCGCCACCTGGGCGCCTGCCGCGGTCAGGGTGCGGCTTTCGTGCCAGACCCGGCGGTCGAAGGGCAGGGGCAGGTTCTCGACGATGATGAGGACCTTGCGGCCCTCGAGGGGTTTGCTTGCCTGCGCGGCCTCCAGGCGGGGCATCTCTGTGAACTGGCCATCCATGGGGGCTCTCCCGATTCTCTCTAAATCGCTCCGCGTTAGCACGATGGGGTTAACATGTCCTGCCGATGGCAAAAGCTTCGTAGGGGCAAGTGCCTGCAGGCACGCGATGCCTCACGGCGCGGCGGCGTCTGCCTTGCGGAACAGCAGTTCGAGAAGCACCGGGGCCATCCGGAGCGATCCGGCCGGACCGAGATGGTCGCCGTCGCGGTACAGGGGAGTCGTCCCGTCGAAAAGCGGGCATGTGCGTTCGCCGCACAGCCCGGCGAAGACCGGCTGGTAGGTGACATTGGCATGCGCCGCCGCCACGGCGGTCAGGACCGGTTCGTAGAGCGCGCGCTGCGCGCTTTCCTCCCCGGCGCCGATTCCGGTCCGGGACCAGTCGTCCACATGGCCGAAGCGGATCGCGCGGACCGCGGTCCGCAGGTCCTGCATGTGCCCGGTGGGGACATCGTCGAGCAGGACGAACTGGCGGTCGGGGAACATCCCGGCCAGCCGGGCCAAGCCGTTGGCCATGGCCACGGGGTTGTAGGCGGTTCCGGATCCGTCATAGTCGGCATCGGTCCAGACATCGCCGCTGTGGCGGTAGGTGGAGCCCGAGACCTGGTGCTGCCAGTAGACGGCAAGATAGACGGTGCGGATGCCGGGATGGTCGCGCAGGAAGGCCGTGAAGGCATCGCTTTGCCGGCCCCATTGCGGATCGCCGCGCTGCTCCAGTCCCGGCAGGGGACGGAAGCCGTTCGAGCTGTACTGGTAGCCGGCGCGCCCCGCCGTGGCGGCCGCCTCGAAGAAGCCCTGTGCCAGCGCGCCGGCATGGCTGTCGCCTGCCAGCATCATGTCCGGGGCGGCGGCCTCCGCTCCGCGCACGCAGACATCGCCGGCCAGTGTGAATATCGCCCCAGTCCGGGAACCGGGGGAAAGGTCAGTGCCGGCTCGCGCCCAAATCCCGGGGAGAGCGCCCTTCGGGAGCAGGCGGCACCGCTCCCAATGCACCTCCGTTATCCGTGCCTGGGCCGCCGAGGCAGGCATTGGGCGCCTGGGGTTGACTTGTCGCAAGGACCCCGCCTGCGCGGCATGCTACTTGGGATCAGGGGGCGGAACCCATGAGTTCCGGGGGTTTCGGGGAGCAGCTTCGGGCTGGAATTTTGCATGGGCAGGACAAGCATCTGGAGCGGGATCGCCGAGGAGCTGAAGGCGGAGATTCTTGCCGGACGCTACCGGCCGGGCGAGAAGCTGCCGACCGAGACCGACCTTGCCCGCCGCTTCGGCGTCAACCGCCACACCCTGCGCCGGGCGGTCGCGGCACTGGCAGAGGCCGGTCTGGTCCGCAGCCAGCGCGGCTCGGGCATCTTCGTGAAGCCCCGCCCGATCACCCTGCCGATCACCGGCGGGCTGGACCTGCCGGACCATCTGGCCCGTGCCGGGCATGTGCTGGAGCGGCGCCGCGAAAGGCTCTGGCGCCGCGGGGCAAGCGGCGCCGAGGCGGCCGCCCTGAGATGCGCCCCCGATCAGGAACTGCTGTGCTACGAGACCCTGCTCCTGGTCGACGGAAATCCGTTCTGCCTGTGCCGGGACCTTCTGGCCGAGCACCGGTTGCCCGGCATTTCGGACGTGCTGGAAGGCCAGCTGTCGATGCGCGGCGTGCTGGAACGCTGCGGCGTGGCGGCCCCGGCAATGCGCAGCGTGCGGGTCTGCGTCGATCCGCCCGACCCCGCCATGGCCGGGCGGCTCGGCCAGGTCGATCCGGGCCCGGTGCTGCACACGATGGCGCTGATCGAGACCGGCGACGGCGAGGCGGTCGACCTGAAGGAATACTGGGTCGATGCGGCCAGGGCCTGCCTTAGCTTCACCAACCAGCCCGAAGACAGCGCCGTTCCGGAAGCGCCTCTGCTCGCGGCCTGCGGCCGCTAACCCGGGTCCCGGAACGGGAAGAATCGGCTTGGCCCCGTCATGGCGGCTGGTGTAACGAAGGGCATACGGCCCCTTAGCTCAACTGGATAGAGCACGGTCCTTCTAAGTCCGCGGTTTCAGGTTCGAGTCCTGAAGGGGTCGCCATTTTCCGCAAGATGCTGATATTCAACAAGAAATCCGCATAACATCCATCAAGGCGTTGTCCATTATGGACCACAAAACGGTGGATCAGGACGATATGCAGTACCTCACCCAGCCGCGGGGACCCGGCAAGTCATGGGTCTTCAGGATGCTCACGCCGCCGCATCTGATCGGCATGCCCAAGCCGTGGGACGGCAAGCTGCTCGGCAAGGAGATCAAACGCGGCCTAACGACCCGCTCCCTGCCCGAAGCCCGCAAGCGCCGGGACGCGCTGTTGGGAGACATGCGCCGCCTGTCGCTGGAAGCTGCGCGTGGAAGCCTTGTTGCGTAGATGCGGCTGGGGATTCACTGCGCGAATCCAGCATGATAGCCGGCGGCGATTAGCAGACCGCCGGAGCCGACCTGCAAGACCACCAACTGGCAAGTGCATAACCAGGCGCTGAAGCAGCGTGGATCGCTGACCGTCTGGTCCGATCGCTCGATGCAATGGGACGCGGTGCCGTCCGGGCGTCGCGGCCGCCAGCAGGCCTATGGCGTATGAGGAGGCCCAGGAAATCGTCCGGGGGAGGTCGGGCCGGTCCGCGCCAGCGGCAAATCCTCCGGCGGGGGTCACTCCGGTCCTCCGCAGGAGGCAACTGTCCCCGCGGACAGTTTGGGGAAGGACCGGTCGGAGCCCCGGAGGGCCGGACGGGCGGAGCCCTGCCCGGCGAATGCCATCCAGGCCTCGCCGCGACAGGGTATCAGCGCGTCGATGCCAAGCTCCGCTCTGCAGATGCTTGGGAAATGGTCATGCATCGCCTGTCCCTAGTCGGCGTCCAGCTTGTGGTGATTGATGAGTGCCACCACCTGTTTCGCCCCGGGGCCGGTCGCGACAAGCTTGGTGCGATCCAGTCCATGAAGCACATTCTCCAGTCGGCGGGCGGCGTATCCCTCATCATCGCCGGGGTGGCAGACCTGCGCGAAGCCATCCTCTCGGAAACTTCGGGAGAAACCTACCGTCGCCTTCAGGAGCTGGACCTCGACGACATTCGCCCCGGAAGCCGAGAAACCAAAATCTTTGCCACGAATTTCCGAAAGTCCGCGGAGGTTCTCGGCATCGAAGTCTCCGAGGAGGACGCCTTCGTTGACCGCATCCTGTTTGCCAGGAATGGACAGATCGGACGGAGCGTCTCACTGGCCAAGGCGATCCTGCATGATGCAGTCACCCGGCGGCGTCCAATGCTGTCGCTTGAACGCGCCGAAGCCGTCTATCGCAAGGATCGGAAGGGTGCCGACATGACCCCCTTTCATGCGGCCGAATGGGGGACCGTGAAGCGGGAACTGGAAGCCATCGGATGGCAGGCATGACAATGTTGCGTCCCATACTTCAGTTCGACCCGACAGAGACCCTGACCTCCTACGCCGACCGTCTGTCGGTGTTCCATACCGGCCGCGGCATGGAGCAGCTTCTGCGTGACTGCGGGATCCACCACGAGCATTTCAGGCCGGGCGGCCCGAAGCCATCACACAGTTCGCCGAAGCCACCGGGCACGCATTGCCCGATTTGCAACGAAATGCCATTCGCGTTTTCCCGCGGGGCGGCACGTTCCGCGGGGAAGCGATCTCGAAGACCTTCCTGACGCCGCAGGCGAAATGCTACTGCCCCGCCTGCCTCGCGGAAGACGGCGGCCCCACCGAGTGGCGTTTCCGCCTGATGTGGGGCTTCCGTCACATTCATCGCTGCGACCGGCACGGACTGTGGTTGTCATCGACACCCGAGGGCACTGGGACGAGTCTTCGGGTCGCATTGAACGACGTGCCCCTGGCAACAGTGCAGGAGCCTGATGCTGAAGCCCCAGAGTACCTCTCGTGGCTCCGCGGCCGCGTTCATGGGGGTGGTGTCTCGGAGCCCCACTGGATGGCAAGCCAGACGCTGGAGCAGGTTCTGGCGGCCTCCGAGATGATCGGTGGCATCTTGCAGTACGGCCACAAAGTAACCCTGACGAAACTGTCTTCCGCCGAGTCCGAAGAGGCCACCGACATCGGGTTTTCCATCTACAGCGAGGGACCGGAAGCGGTGGACACAATCCGCCGGACGTCTCCTGCCACGGCGGTGCAGGCTGGGCCTCTCGCCTATTACGGTCGGCTTTTCGATTGGCTCGACCGCCGGGCCAACTCCATCCGGCCCGATCCGTGATATCTTGCGCGACCACATCGTGAAGCATTCGGCTGTGGAACCCGGCACGACGGTCCTCGGTGTCGAGATCACCGAGCGGCGATTCCACACCCTCTACAGCCTCTCCGATGCGGTTGGCATCGATCGGTCGCGACTCGCGCGCCTCCTCAAGAAACTTGGTGAAATCCCGGATGAGGCGACTGAGGTCGAAAGCGGGAACATGGTGTTTGACGCAGCAACAAGCGTCCCGCTCATCGAAGCGTTTCAGACGGCCGTTCCCCTGCGAGATCTCCCGGATTACCTGGGGACGACAAAGCGGCAAGTCGAAATCCTGTATCGCGAAGGTATCGTGTTGCCCTTGGTTCCGAGGTCCGGCCGCGGATCGGTCCGCCACGTCGTCTTCGCCCGCTCCCACCTAGACGACCTCTTGAAGAAGATAGCCTGCTTGCCGATGTTGCAGCCTTCGAACGACGAAGGCTTTCACCCCATCTCCTACGAGTGCCAGCGTGGCGCGGGCCGGTTCGAACGCCTGTTCATCGACATTATCGAAGGCAAGATCCCGGCGGTCCGACATCCGACAGGACCGGGATCGGGTCCATTCTCGTCGAGGTCCGGCCCTTGGTTGCCACGAAGTCTGCAGCCTGATCCTTCCCCGCAGAACGGATGATCAAGCCCGCTTCGGCGGGTTTTTCCTTTTTTTATTTCCAAAACTTCGCGGGATCTTACCCGGATTTTCGCGGGATCTTTGCTCCCAGTCGGAAGTGACCGAGAATAACCCATTGAAGTCACTTAGTATTTCAGGCAATGTGGAGACAACTTTGCCCCGATCTACAGCATCAATGGGTCCATGCGCCGCGGCGGTCGGGCGCGAAATTCTCGCCATAGCCGCGGGGGCGCACATTCGGCTTGCGCTTGTGCGGCTCGCTCACCTGAACCTCCAGCCCCTTTGCTTCTGCATAGGCCAGCGCCGCTTCCTTGCTGTCGAAGCTCAGCCGGACCTGTGCCTGGGTATCCGAAGACGAAGTCCAGCCCATCAGAGGATCGACTTCCCGCGCCGAAGCAGACGGAAATTCGAGAATCCAAGTTTTGGTCTTCGCCAGACCCGACTGCATCGCGGTTTTTGCCGGCTGGTAGATTCGTGCGCGCATCATGTCCTCCGCAAAGTCACGGAATCTATAGGGCGCGGACCCGCTCCGGGCAACGCCGATCATGCCGGAGAACATCCAAGCCCGACATCCGCTGAAGGGAAGAAACGCCGCCTGCCCGGCTTCGGGATGGACCGATGCGGTCCGGGGCTGCGCGGTCCGCAAGCAGGATGGATGCCGGCTCAACCGATAGGGAGCGAGGGGTGGGCGGGTTGCCGGTCATCGCCGGCATCCATTGCCACTGCTTGCGCCCATAGATTACCTTGGGTCATCTTGTTTTCCAAGCCAATTTTCCACCTATGGTTGCAAAGCAATTCGGTCAAGCACTTGCACCCGGAATTTGCCGCGGCCGGCGCCGCGACTCCCCCGCTCGCAGCGGACCCGCCGCGCCATGTCCGCCGCCGCCTTGATCCCCGGGCCATCCAGCTTCACATAATGGCAGGACACGCCGAGGATTGCCCGATGCACAACAACGCCCCCGACCGCCTGCCCGTCCTGCATGCCCCGATGCCCGCGGGCAGCCGCGAGAAGCTCGAGGGCGGCAAGCGCTTCGCCATGAAGACCGAGTTCAAGCCGGCAGGCGACCAGCCCAAGGCCATCGCCGAACTGGCCCAGGGCGTGCGCGACGGCGAGCGCAGCCAGGTTCTGCTCGGCGCGACCGGCACCGGCAAGACCTACACGATGGCCAAGATCATCGAGGAGACCCAGCGCCCGGCGATCATCCTCGCCCACAACAAGACGCTGGCCGCGCAGCTCTACGGCGAGTTCAAGGGCTTCTTCCCCGACAACGCGGTGGAATACTTCGTCAGCTATTACGACTACTACCAGCCCGAGGCCTATGTGCCCCGCTCGGACACTTTCATCGAGAAGGAAAGCCAGATCAACGAGCAGATCGACCGGATGCGCCACTCGGCGACGCGGGCGCTCCTGGAACGCGACGACGTGATCATCGTGGCCTCGGTCTCCTGCATCTACGGCATCGGCTCGGTCGAGACCTATTCGGCGATGACCGTCGACTTGATCGCCGGGAACGAGTACGACCAGCGCAAGGTCATGGCCGATCTCGTGGCGCAGCAATACAAGCGCAACGACCAAGCCTTCTCCCGCGGCAGCTTCCGGGTGCGCGGCGACGTGGTCGAGGTCTGGCCTGCCCACCTCGAGGACCGCGCCTGGCGGCTGAGCTTCTTCGGCGAAGAGCTGGAGGCCATCACCGAATTCGACCCGCTGACCGGCGAGAAGGCGCAGAACTTCGACCAGATCCGCATCTACGCGAATTCCCACTACGTCACGCCGCGCCCGACGATGCAGCAGGCGGTGATCCGCATCAAGGCGGAGCTGCGCCAGCGGCTCGACCAGCTGGTCGGCGAGGGCAAGCTCCTGGAGGCGCAGAGGCTGGAGCAGCGCACCAATTTCGACATCGAGATGCTGGAGGCGACCGGGGTCTGCAACGGCATCGAGAACTATTCGCGCTACCTGACGGGCCGCGCGCCGGGCGAGCCGCCGCCCACCCTCTTCGAGTTCATCCCCGACAACGCGATCGTCTTCGCCGATGAAAGCCACGTCTCGGTGCCGCAGATCGGCGGCATGTACCGCGGCGACTACCGGCGGAAATTCACCCTGGCCGAACACGGCTTCCGCCTGCCCTCCTGCATGGACAACCGGCCGCTCAAGTTCGAGGAATGGGACGCGATGCGGCCGCAGTCCGTCTTCGTCTCGGCGACGCCTGCCGCCTGGGAGCTGGAGCAGGCGGGCGGCGTCTTCACCGAACAGGTGATCCGCCCGACCGGCCTTCTCGATCCGCCGGTGGAGATCCGCCCCGTCGAGATGCAGGTCGACGACCTGCTGGACGAGATCCGGAAAGTCGCCGCCAAGGGCATGCGGACGCTTGCCACCGTGCTGACCAAGCGCATGGCGGAGGACCTGACCGAATACCTGCACGAACAGGGCATCCGCGTGCGCTACATGCATTCGGACATCGACACGATCGAGCGGATCGAGATCCTGCGCGACCTGCGCCTCGGCGCCTTCGACGTTCTCGTCGGCATCAACCTCCTGCGCGAAGGGCTAGACATCCCGGAATGCGGGCTGGTGGCGATCCTCGACGCCGACAAGGAGGGCTTCCTGCGCTCGGAAACCTCGCTGATCCAGACCATCGGCCGGGCGGCGCGGAATGCCGACGGCCGGGTGATCATGTATGCCGACAAGATCACCGGCTCGATGGAGCGCGCGCTGCGCGAGACCAACCGCCGCCGCGAGAAGCAGATGGCCTATAACGAGGAGCACGGCATCACCCCCGAGACGGTGCGCAAGAATGTCGAGGACGTGCTCGCCGGGCTCTACGAGGGCGATACCGACATGAACCGCGTCACGGCGACGGTCGACAAGCCGATGGTCGGCGCCAATCTGGCGGCCCATCTCGACGGGCTGCGCGAGCAGATGCGCAAGGCGGCGGAGAACCTGGAATTCGAGGAGGCCGCGCGCCTGCGCGACGAGGTCAAGCGGCTGGAAGCGGTGGATCTCGCCGTCCACGAAGACCCGCTGGCGCGCCAATCGGCGGTCGAGGAAGCGGTGGAAGCCTCCGCCAAGGCCTCGGGCCGCTCGACCGCCGGCCGCCCCGGCCAGCGCGGCGGGAACGTGAAGCGGCGGAAAAAGAAGTAGAGAAGCGGCGCCTCCATGATACACATCTGAATGCGACGGAGGAGGCGTGGCTCAGATGCGCAGATTGTTCCAGGCAGTCGCTGTGCTGCCGGCCGTGATTGCGGCGGGACAGGTTCCGGCCGGTCCCAGCGGCGCGGAATTGGCCGAGGTCGCGGCACGGGCCTGCGACAGGTCGGGAAGCGGCTACCGCCTGGAGGCCGACGGGACCCTCAGCGCGGAAGCCAGGGCCAGCATCCTGAAACGGCTGGCAGGCGGCGACATCGGCGGGGAAGCCGAGATCTCGGCCAGCCGCTGGGAGGGCGTGGAGCAAGTTCTCCGGGAACACCGGCTGGAGCAGTCACTCGACGAAAACGCCTGCATCCAGCAGATGATGCAGATGCTCATCGACTACGAGTCCCGCCGCCAGAGCTTGGCGCCGCCGCCCGCACCTGCTCCGGCGCAGCCGGACGGGAAGTACGGCGCCCGCTGCATCGAAATCGCCCCCGGGGCGGAGATGATGCTGCCCGTCCGGCGAAACATGTGCCTGACCGGCATCGCGGGAAAGGGCCTGGCCTTGATCAAGAGGGCCGATCCAAGCGTGGTGGTCTACAGCAGCGCCGCAGGACAGACCGTTTCCTGCTACGAGGGCGACAGCTGCAGCTTCGGCTGGGACGGCAGCCCGGTCTTCACCCTGAGGACGATGAACGGCACACCCTATCTGGTATCGGGAGATTGAGACCATGCGGCACCTCGCATTTGCACTGATCCTTCTCGCCTGCCCCGCCGCGGCGCAATCCCCGGCCGCGCCGAGCGATGCCGTCCCGGTTGCCGGCGCCCGCCTCTACCAGGTGACCGAAGGCGTGTTCACGCTCGAGGAGGGCCAGTCGATCGACCTGACGGACGAGCATCTCCTGCTGACGCTGGTCCGCGGCAAGGAGGGCTGCATCGCCGTGCGGATGAACCGCGGAACGGGCTGCGTTGCGCAAGGCGACCGGCTCAACCTGAAATCCCTCGGGAACGGGCCGTACTACATCCGCGGGATGTTCGAGGACAAGAAGACCTGCTTTCTCGACGTCTTCAACCTGCAGAACCTGAAGGGCAGCAAGGCGACGGCCGATTTCCGCCTCCTGTGCTCCTGACGGCTGCGGATGCGGGCCGGCCTGCCCTGGACCCGTCCAGGAGGCGGGCCGGCGGTGCCACGGCCCGCTCCGGATAGCGCGCGGATCGCAATCCTGCCGCCGACGTGCGGATATCCGTGGGCGCCGCAAGCCCCATGCATCGCAGGACATGTCCGGGTCAGGATCCCCTGCCTAGCGCCCCGCCTGCCGCAGCGGCAGGATCGCTGCATTGGGAAGACTGGATGGCACGGGGTATTTCGGATGCAAAGCGCATTGACCGGACTGGGATTTTCTTTGGCAACCGCGCTGGTGGTGATCCTCGGGGACTATGTCATCAAGCTCGCCGCCGACCATGGCGGCACCGCCCGCGGCAGCGCCTACCTGACCTGGGGCTGCCTGCTCTATGTCGTCTCGGCGCTGATGTGGTTCCTCGCGATGCGCCACATCCCGCTCGGCCCCGCCGCCGTCGCCTATTCGGGCTTCACCCTGGCAGGCGCCTGCGCCGTCGGGGTCGTGGCCTTCGGCGAACCCTTCTCGGTCCGCGAGGCCGCGGGGCTGGCCTGCGCGCTGGCCGCGGTGCTCCTGATGCTGCCCGAAGGCTGAGCCACTAGCCCATGCCGTGGCGCAGGATGACCGGCACGATCAGGTCTTCCTCATCCTCGAGATGCCGCTCGAGAAACGGCGCGAAGCGCTCCACCGAGCCCAGCAGCCGCGCCGCCGCCTCGCGGTCCGAAGACGCCCCGATCAGTGCATTGGCCTCGGCCGCGAGCTGCTCCAGCCAGGGATCGAGCGCATGATGGTCGGCATCGAGCAGCGCGAAGCCGCGCTCCAGCCGCGGCTCCAGCCGCAGCATCTCGGGGAAATAGTGGTGTGACCGTGACGATCCATGCCGACAGCTCGGTCTCGGTGCGCGACAACGGCCGCGGCATCCCGGTGGACATCCATCAGGAAGAAGGCGTTTCGGCCGCCGAAGTGATCATGACCCAGCTCCATGCGGGCGGGAAATTCGACCAGAACAGCTACAAGGTGTCGGGCGGCCTGCACGGCGTCGGCGTCTCGGTGGTGAACGCGCTTTCCGACTGGCTGGAGCTGCGCATCTGGCGCGACGGCAAGGAACATTACGCCAAGTTCGAGATCGGCGAGACCGTCGAACATCTGCGCGTCGTGCGCGACGCCCCCGGCGAGAAGGGCACCGAGGTCCGCTTCCTGGCGTCGACCTCGACCTTCTCCAATCTCGACTACAGCTTCAAGACGCTGGAAAACCGCCTGCGCGAGCTGGCCTTCCTCAACTCGGGCGTCCGCATCATCCTGCGCGACGAGCGCCCGGCCGAACCGCTGGAAAGCGAGCTGCATTACGAAGGCGGCGTGCAGGAATTCGTGCGCTATCTCGACCGCTCGAAATCGCCGCTGATTTCCGAGCCGATCTTCATCACCGGCGAGCGCGACGGCATCACCGTCGAGGTCGCGATGTGGTGGAACGACGGCTATCACGAGACCGTCCTGCCCTTCACCAACAACATTCCGCAGCGCGACGGCGGCACCCACATGGCGGGCTTCCGCGGCGCGCTGACCCGGACGCTGAACCTCTATGCGAACAGCTCGGGCCTGGCGAAGAAGGAGAAGGTCACCTTCTCCGGCGACGACGCCCGCGAAGGCCTGACCTGCGTCCTGTCGGTGAAGGTGCCGGACCCGAAATTCTCCAGCCAGACCAAGGACAAGCTGGTCTCCTCCGAGGTCCGCCCGGCGGTCGAGGGCCTGATGAACGAGCGTCTGACCGAATGGTTCGACGAGCACCCCGCCGAGGCGCGCACCATCGTCGGCAAGATCGTCGAGGCGGCGCTGGCCCGCGAGGCCGCCCGCCGCGCCCGCGAACTGACCCGCAAGAAATCGGCGCTCGACGTCGCTTCTCTCCCGGGCAAGCTGGCCGACTGCCAGGCACGCGACCCGCATCTGCGCGAACTCTTCCTGGTCGAGGGCGACTCGGCCGGCGGTTCCGCCAAGCAGGGCCGCGCCCGCGCCAACCAGGCCGTCCTGCCGCTGCGCGGGAAAATCCTGAACGTCGAGCGCGCCCGCTTCGACCGGATGCTGTCCAGCCAGGAGATCGGCACGCTGATCACCGCGCTCGGCACCGGGATCGGCCGCGACGAGTTCGACATCGACAAGCTGCGCTACCACAAGATCGTCATCATGACCGACGCGGATGTCGACGGCGCGCATATCCGCACGCTGCTCCTGACCTTCTTCTTCCGGCAGATGCCCGAGATCATCGAGGGCGGCTATCTCTACATCGCGCAGCCGCCGCTCTTCAAAGTGGCGCGCGGCAAGTCCGAGGTCTACCTGAAGGACCAGGGCGCGCTCGACGACTACCTGATCGAACAGGGCATTGACGGCGCGGCGCTGCGGCTGGGCTCGGGCGAGGAAATCACCGGCGCCGACCTGGCCCGCGTGGTCGACGAGGCCCGCCAGGTGCGCCGCATCCTGCAAGCCTTCCCGACGCATTACCCGGCGCATATCCTGGAACAGGCGGCGATCGCCGGCGCCTTCCTGCCGGGCATGGCCGATGGCGACCTGCAATCGCTGGCCGATACGGTCGCGGCGCGGCTCGACCTGATCGCGCTGGAATACGAAAAGGGCTGGCAGGGCCGCCCGACCCAGGATCACGGCATCCGCCTCGCACGGCTGCTGCGCGGGGTCGAAGAGGTCCGCACGCTCGACGGCCCGGTGCTGCGCTCGGGCGAGGCAAGGCGCCTCGGCAGCTTCACCGAAGCGCTTCAGGACAATTACGCCACCTCCGCCACGCTGCTGCGCCGCGACAAGGGCATCCCGATCCACGGGCCTCTGGACCTGCTGAAGGCGATCCTCGCCGAGGGCGAGCGAGGCCTGACGCTGCAGCGCTACAAGGGCCTAGGCGAAATGAACCCCGACCAGCTCTGGGAAACCACGCTGGACCCCGAGGCGCGGACGCTGCTGCAGGTGCGGGTCGAGGACCTGGCCGAAGCGGATGACCTGTTCACCAAGCTGATGGGCGATGTCGTGGAGCCGCGTCGGGAATTCATCCAGTCGAACGCCCTCAGCGTCGAAAATCTCGACTTCTGACCAAGCGGGACGGCAGTGGGCATCGTCTCCGCCTGCCGTCCCGGATGCCCGATGACGCAACGCAGCGTCGGCCACGGCCTTTGCGCCATGACGGCCCGTGCGGAAAGGGCAACCGGCAGGCACCAAACCGGGCCGAAGCTCCGTCGGCCAAGTTGCCCTGACCGGCTTTCCGCCCGGCGGCACCAGACCTCTCGCCTGCAGCGCCTTCAATCCGCTATGGACGCGCCCCCGCTGCGCAGACATCCGCGCCGCGCACGGCCCCGACCTCAGGCAAGGGGCACCTCGGACAGGGACACCGCAGTGCAAGAACTCCCCTTCTCCGCGCGCCGTTGCTGCCCCGGCGCCAACCGGCATCTCGCTTCCCGCCCCGGAAAATGGGCAGAGCAGGCATCGGGGCAGGCCCGGAAGAACGTTTCCAGCTGACCGGATACGCACCAACCCGCCTCCTTTGCACTGGCAAGCGGACCGGCCGCCGGAAAGCCTTTGGCCCTGCCGGCTGCGGCCGGGCCGCAACGGCACCGAAGCCACGCCATCTGGCGAAGGCTCCCGCGGCCCGTTCTCGGCATGACCGCCATCCTCCAATGGACGCCGTCACGCAGGGGCGGGACGGTCTCCAGCCAGTCACCCGGCCTTTCGCTGATCCCGGACCGCAACAGCAAACCCGACCTCGCCGGATGGAGAGGTTTTGAAGTAATGCGCCTCTTCCTGCATGGCTTCGACCTTGGCGCCGAGACCATGAACAGCCGCATTGGTCTCTTCGGCCATCGCCGCATTCTGCTGGGTGACACGGTCTAGATCGGCAATGGCGCGGTTCATCTCGCTCAGCCCGCCGGACTGCTCCTGCGCCGCCGAGGCGATCGAGAGGCTCAGTTCGAGAATCTCGCTGACCCGGCCGTCGATTTCGCCCAAGGCCGAGCCGGCCTGGCCGACCAGCTCAACCCCCTGCCGGACCTCCAGTCCCGATTCGGAGATCAGCTGGGCGATTTCCTGGGCCGCATCCGAGGATCTCTGCGCCAGCGCCCGCACCTCCGAGGCCACCACCGCGAAGCCGCGTCCAGCTTCGCCGGCACGCGCTGCCTCGATCCCGGCATTCAGCGCCAAGAGATTGGTCTGGAAGGAAATGTCGTCGATGACATTGGTGATCTTCGAAATCTTCTCGGACGAATTGGCGATGCGCTCCATTGCCTCCATCGCATTCTGGACCACCGCGGCGGAACGCTGCGTGTCATCCTTTGCCTGCCGTGCCCGGTCGCGCGCCTCCTGGCTCTGCTGCGCGGTGCCATGCACGGAATTGTTGAGCTGCTCCAGCGCCGCAGCGCTTTCCTCCAGCGTCGCCGCCTGCCGCTCGGTGCGCCGGGACAGGTCGTCGCTCGCGCTGCGGATCGCGGCCGAGTCCGCAACAAGCTCCTGCGACTGCCCCAGAACATCGGCGATCACCATGTCGATCTTGCCCACGGCCCCGTTGAACTTCTCGCGGATCTCGTCGAGATTTCCCAGATGCCGCTCGATCCGGGTCCGCAGGTCGCCCTCGGCCAGCCGGCTCAGCGCCGCGCCGGTCTCGCGCAGGGTGATCTGGAAATTGGTCGTGTCGACGGCGTATTTGACCACCTTGACGATCTTGCCCTCGGCATCGGGGATGGGATTGTAGCTCGCTTCGATGAAGGCCTCGCGCCCGCCTTTGCCGATCCGGCGGAACCGGCCGATCATCGCCTCGCCGCTGCGAAGCTTGTCCCAGAACGCCCTGTATTCCCCGCTCCCGGCGTAATCCTCTTCGACGAACATCGAGTGATGCTTGCCGCGGATCTCGTCCAGATCGTAGCCCATGACCTCGCAGAACTTGTCATTGGCGGTGAGAATATGGCCCTTGCTGTCGAATTCGATCACCGCCTGCACCTTCTGGATCGCCGAGAGCTGCGCGGCCACCTCGGCCTCCCGGTTCTTGGTCCCGGTGATGTCGAAGGCGTATTTCACCACCTTGAACGGCCGCCCCTCGGGATCGACCAGCGTTTCGTAGGTCGCCTCCAGCCACAGCGTGCGGCCATCCTTGGTGACGCGGCGCACCTGTCCGCTTTCGGACGCGCCCGCCCCCAGACGCTGCCAGAACGCCTTGTATTCCGCGCGCTCCGCCTCGCCGGGCGGCATGAAGATGCGGTGATGCTTGCCGCGGATTTCGTCCAGCCTGTAGCCGGTGGCGTCGAGGAAGTGCTTGTTGGCATGAATGATGGTGCCGTCGAGCTCGAACTCGATCACCGCCATCGTGCGCGAGATCGCATCGACCTTGCTGCGGTTGTCCCTGCGCAGAAGGTGGAACTCGGTGATGTCCTGGCCGTAGAAGGCGATCTCGTCGATCTCGCCCGCTGCGTTGGCCAGCGGCGTGTAGGTCTTGGTCAGCCAGACCTCGCCGCCCGATTTCGACTGCAGCGGCGCGATCAATGTCATCGGTTCGCCCCGGCGCAGCGCGTCCCATTGCGCCCGGACCTTGGGATCGTCGCGGTCCTTGCCGCGCATGAGGAAGGCGAAATTCTGGCCGATGGCCTCTTCCGCAGGATAGCCGGTGATCTTCTCGAAGTTGCCGTTGACGGAGCGGATCGTCCCGTCCGGCGCCATGCGGGCGACCATGAACATCGACATGACCCCGTCGAGGGTCCTTTCGGCCTGGGCCTGCGCAACGGGCTTGGCGCCCTTCTTTCCGAAAATCCCGAACATCATCCGTCTACCTGGCCAAAACAGAACACCCTCTTCTCACACGGAGAGTCATAACATTCGGTTCCCGCCGGCCCGGAGAGCCCGTTGGAAAGCCGCGTGACGGCCGCCCGGGCGTCGTGCAGAACGGGACCGCAAGACACCGGAGACCTGACATGCACGATATCCGCACGCCCTGGCGGGGCGTTGCCGCAGCCTTTGCGCTCAACGGGATGCTGCTGGGCAGCTGGGCCGCGCGGGTCCCCGCCGTCCAGGAGCGGCACGGGCTCGGCGAGGCCCAGCTCGGGCTGGCGCTGCTCTGCCTCGGGCTGGGCCGGAGGGGACGGGGCGGTGCGGGAACGTCCCGTTCCTTTGGGACAGGGCCGCCTGCGGAGGCCCCGCGGCGTGGCCGGGCCCGCCGCCGGGACGCGACGGGTCAGGGGCGCGGCTCTTCTTCCTCCGGCTCCTCCTCCTCGGTGTCCTCGATCTCTCCGGCATTCTCCGCGGCCCAGGCGCCTGCCGCCTCCACGGCGACCGGAGAGCTGGTCGGCAGCACGTTCAGGTAGCTTTCGGTCTCCTCCACCGGCGGCGCGGCGCGGCGGGTCATGCGGTAGAGCGCATAGAGCGCAATCGCTGCGAAGGTCACGGCGAGGACCAGCCAGAAGGCATCCGGGCCGGTGCGCTCCATCGCCCAGCCGGTCGCCAGCGGCCCGGCGATGGCGCCTAGGCCGAAGGTGAAGACCAGCCCGCCCGAGGCGGCGGGCATGTCCTCGGCGGCCAGCGTGTCGTTGGTGAAGGCCAGGAACAGCGCGTAGAGCGGCGTCGTCACGCCACCGGCGAGGAAGGCCGCGGCCATCAGCATCCACAGGCTGCCGCCGGTGGTCCAGCCCGCCAGGCAGGCGGCGCCGCCGAGCACGGCCGCCCCGAAGATCAGCCCGCGCCGGTCCATCTGGTCGGACAGCCATCCGATCGGGTATTGCAGCACCAGCGCCCCGGCGAAGAGCATCGCCACGAAGAGCGCGATCTCCGATGTGCCCATGCCGATCTGGGTGCCGAACACCGCCGCCATGCCTGATTGCGTGGCGTAGACCCCGCCGAGCAGGAAGATGCCCACCGTGCCCAGCGGCGAGGCGGCGAAGAGGCGGCGCAGCGGCATCGGCCGGGCAACCTCGACCGCCGGGACCGGCGTGGCCGAGAGCAGGATCGGCGCGAAGGAGACCGAGACCAGGATCGAGGCGCAGATGAACAGCACCGAGGTCCCGGCATCGCCGAGGGTCAGCAGCCCCTGCGCGCCGATGATCCCGAGGGTCTGGGCGATCATGTAGGCCGAAAGCACCTTGCCGCGGGTCTCGTTGGTCGCGGCATGGTTCAGCCAGCTTTCGGCGGTGACGTAGACGCCGGACATGCAGAAGCCGATGAGGATCCGCAGCAGGGTCCAGGTCCAGGGCTCGGGCACCAGCGGAAAGGCGATCAGCGCGGCGGACATGAAGCTGCCGAGCGCGGCGAAGACCCGGACATGGCCGACCCGGCGGATCAGGAGCGGCGTGATCCGCGCGCCCGACAGGAAGCCCATGAAATAGCCCGAGGTCACCACCGACAGCTCGGCCGCGGAAAACCCCTCGATTCCGCCGCGCAGGCCGATCAGGGTGAAATGCATGCCGTTGCCCAGCATGATCAGCACGATCCCGAGCAGGAGCGCCCAGATCCCCAGAAGAACGTTTCCCATGGCCCTTGCGTCAACGCTCCCGTGCAGGTTGTGGTTTTGCGAGTGTCCGGATTCGCGCCGTGCCGGCTGCGACATGCGCGACACTACTCCATTCCTTTGCGACAAGCGCTGCCACATGGAGAGTTTTCCGCATCGCCGCCGGTCCTGTGGGCACCTACGGCGGCCGGTTTGCCGGGCATTCCGGCGGCTTCGGCCTGTTTCTTGGGCGGTCGCGGCGGCCTGTCGCCCAAGGGCACGGGAAATCTTATCCGAGTAAAAAACTCGGATTGCCAATCCTGACAAAACTTGTCAGAGTAACTTCTGTCACAGCCACCCCTCGCCGTGCCTTGGGGAAGCCGATGGATCCCACCGGAGACCCGAGATGCACATGACCCATACCGGAGCCCAGCCCATGACAAGGCTAGCCCCGATGCCCGTGCCCCAGACCTGGGACGCGGGAAACCGGAGCTTCCTGACCCTGCCTTCGCTGGAGGCGCTGCTTGACTGGCTGGAGACGCACAAATGACCTACATGACCAAAACCACTCCTTCCCCCGAAACCGTCATCAAGCGCGACGGCATGCCGCCGCTCTATGATGCGCGCGGCCTGACCGATGGCGGCCAGATCGCGCTGCTGGAGCTCGACGGCCAGATCTACACGCTCAGGATCACCCGGTCCTCGAAGCTGATCCTGACCAAGTGAGCCGGCCCGGCCCCTGAAGCCCCCGGCGCCGCGGCGCCGCTGCCATGCAGACAACGACCAAGGACATTGCGATGCCCAAGATTTTCCTGACTTCGACCGCCCTGGCCGCTGCGCTGGCGGCGCCCGCCTTCGCCGTCGAGAAGACCGATGTTCTCGCCACCTATATCGACATGGGCCAGGCGAAGTTCGAGGACAGCCTGTCCACGGCCAAGGTCCTGCAGGAAAAGGTCGATGCGCTGGTGGCCGATCCGTCGCCGCAGGCGCTGGACGCGGCGCGGCAGGCCTGGCTGGCGGCGCGGATTCCCTACCAGCAATCCGAAGTCTACCGCTTCGGCAACCCGATCGTCGATGACTGGGAAGGCAAGGTGAATGCCTGGCCGCTGGACGAGGGGCTGATCGACTATGTCGACGACGGCTATGGCGGGCCGACCGACGAGAACGAGCTGGCGGCACTCAATGTCATCGCCACGCCGGAATTCACCGTCGGCGGTGCAACCATCGATGCCTCGGAGATCACCCCCGATTTCATCGAGGGCGTGCTGCACGAGGCGGACGGGGTCGAGACCAACGTGGCTTCGGGCTATCACGCGATCGAATTCCTGCTCTGGGGCCAGGATCTGCACGGCCACGAGGCGGGCGCGGGCGAGCGTCCCTGGACCGATTACGCTGCGGGCGACGACTGCACCCACGGCAATTGCGACCGCCGCGGCGATTACCTGAAGGCGGCGGCCGCGCTTCTGGTGCGCGACCTCGAATTCATGGCGTCGCAGTGGCAGGAGGGCGGCGAGGCGCGCGCGGCGCTCGAGGCCGATGTCGATGCCGGGATCGTCGCGATCGTCACCGGCATGGGCTCGCTGTCCTATGGCGAGCAGGCGGGCGAGCGGATGCGGCTGGGCCTGATGCTGAACGATCCCGAGGAAGAGCATGACTGCTTCTCGGACAATACCTACAACAGCCATTTCTACGACGGCGTGGGCATCCGCTCGGCCTATATCGGCAGCTATACCCGCGTCGACGGCACCAAGGTGGAGGGGCCGTCCCTGTCCGAGCTGGTCGCCGAAGCCGATCCGGAGCTCGATGCCGAGCTGCGCGCGAAACTCGACGCGACGGTCGATGCGCTCCTGCAGATGAAGATCGCGGGCGATGCCGGCTTCAAGTACGACATGATGCTCGAGCGCGGCAGCGAAGCGGGCGAGGCGCTGATCATGGGCGGCGTGAACGGCCTGGTCGACCAGACCCGCTCGATCGAGCGCGTGGTGTCGGTGCTGTCGCTGGATGCGGGCGAGTTCGAGGGCTCCGACAGCCTCGATGACCCCTCCGCGGTGTTCCAGTAACGAGTATCCGGGCGGGGGCGCGTCTCCCGCCCGTCAACAGGAGGCCGACGCATGGGCCAGAAGCTTCCCTCTCCCTGTCTCGATGTCTGCAAGTTCCGCCTCGAGGGCGGGCGCTGCATCGCCTGCGCGATGACCAAGAAGCAGAAGAAGGGCTGGAAGAAGCTGTCGAAGGACAAGCACCGCCGCGGGTTCCTGCTCGAGCTGCTCGGCCAGCAGGAAGTGGCGAAATCGGCGAAAGGCTGGCGGCGCGCCTATCTGCGCAAATGCAGCAAAAAGGGCGCCGAGGCGCCCTTCGAGCAATCTGCGTGACCGGGACGGGCCCGCGGGCTCACTCCAGGTGCGATTTCAGCATCCAGGCGAATTTCTCGTGCTTCTGGCCGCGGGCGATGCAGAGGTCCTCGGTCAGGGTGTCGCCGTTGTCGGCGGCCAGCTCGCCTGCGCCTGCCAGGGTCTCGGCCACGGTGCGCTGCGCTTCGAGCATGTAGGCGATCATCTCGCGGTCGGCGGCGCGGCCGTCATGTTCCTTGACCTTGGAGCGCTCGACCATCCCGGCCAGCATGCCCTCGGCATGGCCGCCCAGCATGCGGACCCGCTCGGCCAGCTCGTCTGGCCCTCGAAATGGTCCTCGTAGATGTCCTGGAACAGCGCGTGCAGCGGACCGAAGGCCATGCCCTTGACGTTCCAGTGGAAGTTCTGGGCCAGCATGGTGGTCACGGCGGTCTCGGCGACGCATTGGTTCAATGCGGTGCAGATCGCGGTCTGGGCGTCTTCTCCGAGGGCGGCGGCGGTCTGGGTCATTTCGGGCCTCTCACGTCAAGATACAGGAAAACCGTTCTGGCTGGCGCTTGGCTGGCTGTGCGAGCTGGCATCTTGGCGGGCTGGCTGATCCGGTCGATCTGGCTGGCCTGCGGCTCGCTGTCGTGGCTTAGAACTATTCCAGATCGCGCAGGATGCAAGGCCTAAAAAACCTGACAAAATCCCTTTTTTCTCCGGCGCTTATGCTGCGCCGTAGCCCGAGGAAAATGGTATGGTTTTTGCTCGGGCGCGGCAGCGGCGCCCGTCCTGCGGGCTCAGGCCGGGCGGTCGGGGCGCGAGACCAGCCCGTGCAGCAGGAAGGCCACCGAGCGGCGGTAGTCATGCGGCACGCGGCGGCGCAGCAGGAACCCACCTCAGTTTGCACGCTCCGCGGAGTGCCTGCCTGACCGCGAAACTGGCTGGAAAACAGACCAGTAGCGGGACCGTGCATTCGCCGGATCGCAGCGCGATCGTCTCTCCGCAGAATCCTGCCGCCACGCCTGGGAGATATGCGCGAAAGTTGGTGACGCTTGATCAGGCGGCGGTTTGAAGGTGGCGGACGCCGTCGCGGAATTCACCCCCTTCGATGATCTCCGGCAGACGGTTCCGGCCGTCGAGCTTTCGCCCTTTCGCCTGTGCCGACATCATGAGCCGGAAGGCCATGGCGAGGCCTGTCTTGCGGCTGAGGAAGCCCTTGGTGCGCCGGGTGCGGTGCCGGACGGTGGCGAAAGTGCTCTCGATCGGGTTTGATGTCCGGATGTGTTTCCAGTGTTCGGCAGGATAATCGTAGAAGGTCAGCAGCACGTCGCGGTCCTTGACCAGCTTGGCCACCGCTTTGTCCCATTTCACGCCGTAGGTTCCGACGAAGCGATCGAATGGTTGCTCGGCCTCGGCGCGTGTCCCGGCCTGCCAGATGTCGTGCAGGTGCGCCTTGGCCTTCTGCTGTACCGACTTGGGCAGCGCGTTCAGCACATTCATGGTCTTGTGGACCCAACATCTTTGTTCCCGTGTCGTGGGGAACACCTCGCGCAGCGCGGTCCAGAATTTCAGGGCGCCGTCGCCGATGGCGAGTTTCGGATCCTGTTTCAAGCCGCGCCGCCGGAGATCGAGCAGAACGGCGCGCCAGTTCCCGGCGCTTTCTCGGAAGCCGTCGGTCATGGCCAGAAGCTCCTTGCGGCCGTATTCGTCGGCGCCGACAATCACCAGAACACATTGTTTATATTCGTTTATCTTCGGACATACTCGGCTTGAAGTAGACGCCATCGGCCCAGATGCAGAGAAACCGCCGGGTGCCGAGGTCACGCTTCTCCCAGGCTTCGTGCTCGCTCCACCAGTCCGCCTTGAGCCGCGTGATCGTCTTGGCCGACAGGCCCTTGGCGCCGGGCCCTAGAAGCGCTGAAAGCGCTTCGCTGAAATCGCCCGTGGACACGCCCTTGAGGGAGAGCCAGGGCAACAGCTCCCCCACCGATTTGGCCTTGCGCAGGTACCGTGGCAGGAGGCTGGGCGTGAAGGTGATCTTGTCCTCGCCTGGCTTGAGGTCCCGCACGCGCGGGACTTTCACGGCGACCGGACCGACCCCGGTCAGGATCTCGCGCTCCGGCAGATGTCCGTGCCGCACCAGCCTGGCCCGACCGTCTTCGAGCTTGTCTTCGGCGAATGCCGCAAGCAGTGCGGCCAGCTCCGCCTCGACCGCCTGCTCGATCAGCTTGCGCGCACCATCGCGGATAAGGTCCGTCAACGGATCTGGCGACAACCCCGATGGATCGGGCAGCGTGCTGATGGTAGTCTCCGACATGTGGCATATCCCTTTCTCAGCAGAGAATTGACGGCGCGTCGACACCGCCATGATATGCCGCCCCTCAGGGCATCACCAACTTTCGCGCGTTACTCGCGGTCTGTGGACTGAATACACTGCAAAGCTCAACGCTTGGAAACGGTCGTGGCCGCTGTGCCCGCGAAACGCGCAATAAGGTCGTGTCGCGAATGTGGTGGAAAATGCCGAGCGGCGTGCTCCGGGCATGTGAAATTGGCTCCGTTCAAGCGGCGCGAGCTATGGCGGAAATTTGGTGATGGGGCCTGAGAAGGCGGCGTATCGTGGCGGGTGCCGGACGGCCGCCAGCGTGTCGATCCCGGTGCAGCGCCAGAAGGTCCGCGACCGGGCGGCCGGTGTGCCCGAGGACAGGAAGATCCGGTTCGGCTCGAGCATCCTGCCGCGATGGGCCCGCCGGTCGCGCAGCCTGGATGCGCTGCTGCCGGTGCTCTACCTGCGCGGCGTCTCCGCGGGCGGATAGTGTCCGAGCACGTGGTGTAATTTCAGCGCCGTCGACGGTGTGATCCCGGGTGGTCACTGAGGTGCATGGTCGAGGTGGAGTTTGGCGACGTCAACCGCAGGCCACAGAGGAACGAGCCATGTCGCGCCATTTGTCCGAGCGACAATGGCGAATGATGACCCAAACGCACATGGAGCTGTCCGAGCTCATGGCCAAGCACGAGTGAGCCAGCCTGTCGCCACCGGTCCGAGACTGCTGGCGACCGGCGACTTGCTGCGAAGCATCGCAGCATCGCCGAGGCCGTGCTTCAGCTGATCATGGAGGCCGATGTCGAAGGCCGATCGGCGCCTGCCGCCATGAGCGCAGCGGCGAATGTACGGCCTGGCGCAACCGTTGCCGACAGGCGAATGCATGCATTCGCCGCGAGCGGCTGCCGCGACCGGTCGCTCGGCACCCGCCTCGGGACGCTGAACCTGCGGGTGACGAAGCTGCGCCAGGGCGGCTGTTTCCCGGGCGTCCCCGAGGCCCGCAAAACCTCGGAGCAAGCGCTGGTGGCACCCGCCATTGCCGCTCGGACCAATGGCGCGACATGGCTCGTTCCGGGAGGCCTGGATCGGCGGCGTCTCGACACGTCGCGCCAACGAGCTGGTGCAGGCGATGGGCCTGTCCGGCATCTCCAAGAGCACGGTGTCCAAGCTTTGCAAGGAATGAGCCGATCAGCGCCGTCGCCCATCGGAATCGGACCGATGGCGCCGCGATGGGCAACTGCGAGTGGCATTGGCGAATGACGAGCGCGCGAACGAGGTTCGGAACCGTCCGCCCACCGGCGAGTGACTCGATCGCCGACGGTCCCGAACCGGTGGCGACCAGCCGGCTCACTCTGGCTCGATGCCACCTACCTGAAAGTCCGCCAGGGCGGCCGGATCGTTCCCGTCGCGGCCATGACCGCCGTCGCCGCGAATACCGAGGGGCGGCGCGAGATCATCGGCCTGGGACTGGGACCCTCGGAGTCCGAGACCTTCCGGACCGTTCAGGGGACTTTCGCGGCGCCACTGGCGCCACGGTTCCCGTTCACTCCTCCGCACGCTCAAGGCCCGCGGCCTGGATGGGATCAGGATGGTGATCAGCGACGCCCATGCCGGCCTGGAGGCCGCGATCGCGCGGGTCTTCGGGGCAACCTGGCAGCGCTGCGTCCGGCAGCGGTCCCGGAGCGATGGCGGCCACTGTCTCACTCCGCTGGATGCGCAACGCCCTGGCCCATGTCTCGCGCGGCCAGCACACCGTCGTCGCGGCCGCTCGCCATTGGTCCGGGGGCAATGGCGAATGCGCAAGGTGGCGGAGCAGCTGCGGTCCGGATGGCCGAAACTGGCGGACCTGGTGGATGCCGGCGAGCATGATGTCCTTGCCTGCATGGGGCGCCGCCCGGTCTTGCCTCGGACCGTCCGCCGGACGGTTCGCCGCTTCGCGGACCGGCGCGAACTCCCCGCCAGCACCGCACCAGGCTGCACTCTGCCAACCCCATGGAAAGGTTGAACAAAGAGATGAAGCGCCGGGTCGGCGCCGTGGGCGTCGGCCGGGAAATCCTTCCCCGGAAGGATTTCTGATCCTCCCAGCTCCCGAACGAGGCCTCCATCACGCGCCTCATCGGCGCCGTCCTGTTCGGGCAAAATGATGAATGGCAGACGGCGAGCCGCTACATGATGGTCGAGGCTTTCGTCCAGATCGGCGAGGAGGAGATCGACCCCATTCTCGGCATGGCCACGAAGGCCGCCTGACCATGACCTCAGGCTATCCGGGAAAGTACGCCAGCTTGACGGACACTATCGACGGCCGCTGAGGGGCCCGCTGTCATGCCCTCTTGGGCCAGCGTACCAGCGCCCGACCGAACGGGTCCAAGGCGATGCCATGCCGTGTGACCTCGCTGGCACAGCCCGGCGCATTGATGGCCTGCGCGCTCTCCGGCAGGGCGAAGAAGGCCTGGTCCTCGCTGAAATTGACCGCCGCGCGCCAGATCGTGTCGCCGGCGAGGCGCGACCACGAGATCAGCGGCGCTCTGTCGCGGCGGCCCATCTCCATCCGGCCGGTCCTGAGGATGGATTGCCCGCGCCGCCAGCGGGAGAAGCCGCGGAAAAAGGACAGCACCGAATCCGGATCTTCGGCCTGAGCAGCTGCATTGAGGCGCAGATGCTCAGGCGGGACCGGCAGCCATGTGCGCTCGGCCGTGCTAAAGCCCGCATTCGGGCCGTCGCTCCACGGAAAGGGCGTGCGTGCGCCGTCTCTTCCGTCGAAGACCGGCCAGAAGGCTTTGGCCCAGGGATCGAGGATGTCCTCCCAGGTCAGCACGGGATGCGGCAGCCCCAGCTCCTCGCCCTGGAAGACGGCGCATCCGCCCCGCAGCGTCATCTGCAGGAAGATCAGCATCTTCGCCGCCTCTGCGCGGTTGTCCAGCGAGGCGAAGCGGGTCAGGTTCGACACCGAGCGGCGGCTGTCGTGATTGGTGAATACATTCATCAGCCAGGCATCCTCGAGCAGGCCGGCCCGCTTTTCCAGCATGGCGTTGAGGGCCTCGGTCTCCGCCTTGCAGTTGATCAGGTCGAAATCATAGACCGCATGGAGATTGCGCCCCTCGTTGGCATAGTCCCTTGCTATGGCCGAGGAATCCACATCCGCGAGTTCGCCGATCAGAATGCAGCCGCTGCGTTCGGCGAAGTCCCGCAGATGTGCCAGCACCTCCGCCGTGCCATGGGCGTTGCGGTCGAAGACATGCCACTGGTCGCCGAAGGGATTGCCGCGGCCGCCGCCGATCAGAATCCGATGGTCCGCCTGGCCGAGCGGCGGATTCGAACGGAAATCCGGATCATGGCCCAGGCATTGCACCGCATCCAGCCGGAATCCGTCGACGCCCAGATCAGCCCAGTATCCCATCTGGGCGGTGACGTGGCGAAGAACCTCGGGCCGGAGCAGGTTCAGCGCAGGCTGGCAAGGCAGGAACGGATGGTAGTAGTACTGGCCGCGGCGCGGCTCCCATTGCCATGCCGAACCGCCGAAAGAGCTGAGCCAGTTGCTGGGCGGACCTCCATCCGGCGCCTTGTCTGCCCAGACATACCAGTCGGACTTGGCGTTGTCCCGGCTCTCTCGGCTTTCCAGGAACCAAGGATGCTCGTCTGAGGTATGGCCGGGCACGAAATCGAGCAGGAGCTTCATGCCGCGCGCGTGCACCCCGTCCAGCACGGTCATGAAGTCTTCCATCGTCCCCGCCGAAGGATCGACCAGGTGGAAGTCCGATACATCGTATCCGAAATCCTTCTGCGGCGACTTGTAGAAGGGCGATAGCCAAACCGCATCGACCCCAAGGTCGGCAATGTAGTCGAGCTTCTGCGCCACGCCGCCGAGATCGCCGATTCCGTCGCCGTCGCTGTCAAGGAAGCTGCGGACATAGACCTCGTAGATGGCCGCTCCGCGCCACCAGCCTGCATCCTCGGGTGAGGCAGTGCCGCAGGCCGGTCCCGCGGCTGCAGGTTCTTTCCCCTCGGACATGGAAGCCCTCCTCCCCCGGGCTAGCGTCCCGGGATCGACCGTCCGCGCGTGAGCGCGGGCTGCAGATCCCTTTCCGTTCCCTTCCTGTCTCCCGTGGCGGGTGGCCACTTTGCAAGGGCAAACCGCCGAAACCCGGCAAGTTCCTGCCAAACAGGCAGGACAGCATGTCCTTTGATCGCGCCCAAACGACCGTGACCTTGCCCCCGGAACCGGGACCAGGAGTTCAATTGCTCTCGGGGAAAGGCACCACGACGAGCAGACGACCCCGCCGACAGTTCACCTCCTGGGTCAGGGAGCAGGCCGTCGCGGGCCTGTCCGAGCCGGGCGCCACGCAGACGAGCTTTGCCCGGAAACGCGGCGTTGCGCCGCCGCAGCTGGCAGGCTGGCAGCTCGACCTTGCCGCCGCGGGCTCAGCAGAGGCAATCCGTCGGCAGCAGGCCGAGACCGCGGACCTGGCCGACCGCGAAAGCGCGCAGCACGGCACAGCCGCAAGCATGACGGCTCGAAACGGCGCGTTCGCGGTGCCGCTCGGACCGGTGGCGCGGCCCGCTCATTGCGCAAGATCCACCTCGGGATCGACGGGCAAACATTGGAGATCCGGGTGGTCGAGGTTACCTCCGGCAATGTCGGCGATGTCGAGCCGGTGAGCGCCACCGGTCCGGGCGAACCGGCGAGGGATGCTGCCGGACCTGCTTGCCCAGATCCCGTCGGAGGAGGTGATCGCCACCGTCACGGCCGAGTTTCCAGCGGATGCGCCACTGGTCCGAGCACCGCTGGCGACGCCTATGACACCCGCGCTTGCCATGACGCCATCGCTGCCCGCGACGCCGCCGGCGTTCGGGCCTTCCTTCGGACCAGTGGCAGTCACGCCCTTGTATCATGAGTTTCCGGGTCCGTCGTTCATGTTCGGGGCCGTCTGTTTCCCGCCATGCATGGCGGGAAACAGACGGCGGCGGTCGGATCGTATCCTCCTGGGTCGACCGTACCGCGAGTGAGCAGGGCCGGCCGCCGTCTTCACCATGGGCCTGCACTGCCGCCCAGCAGCGCGTTGCGGAGCAACGTCGCGGGAGGGGCTGCGCGTGTTTGCGCCGGGCATGACAAGGATAGGACTGGCGAAAATGACGAATCATGCCATCGGCATCGATATCTCGAAATCCCGTCCCGATGCTTTCCGCCTCGGGGAGGGCGCGGCGAAGCCGTTCGGGCACACGTCCCGTGGTTTCCGGGCGCTGATCCGATGGCTGGGCAAGGCACGGGTGGCCTGCATCGTCTTCGAGCCCACCGGCCCGCATCACCGGGCCTTCGAGGCGGCGCTTTCGGGCAAGTTTCCACTGGTGAAGGTCAACCCCTTGCAGGCCCGGCGCTTCGCCGAGGCTTGCGGTGCGCAAGCCAAGACCGATGCCGCGGATGCGCGCATTCTGGCCCGCATGGGCGCAGCCTTGGCCTTGGAACCCGATGTGCCCGTATCGCCGGACCTGCAGGTTCTCGAGAAGTTGCAGGTTGCCCGCCGCGCCCTGGCCACCGGGCGGACCAGGCTGCGCAACCGCGGCCACGTCCAGATCCACGCTCTGGTGAAGCGCCAGATTGCGGAGCTGGATGCCGGGCTTGCCAGGCTGGCCGCCGAAGACGGTGCCATGGCACGCGCCCGCGAAATCCTGTGCTCCATTCCCGGCATCGGCCCCGTCGCCACGGCGCTGATCCCGGCCTTCCTGCCCGAAATCGGGAGGTTCGACAGCAAGCAGGCCGCAAGCCTCGCAGGGCTCGCCCCCTTCAGCCGAGAATCCGGCCAGTGGACAGGCAGGTCCTTCATCAGCGGCGGCCGCAAGCCGTTGCGCGATGCGCTCTGCAGGCCCGCACTCCTCGCAATGCGCTTCAACCCCGATCTCAAGGTCAAGCACGCCCAGCTCCGAGAGGCCGGGACACCCGCAAAGGTTGCCATCGTTGCGCTCATGAGAAAGCTCATGCTCACCGCCAACGCGCTGGTCAAGGCCGACAGGTTGTGGACCCCAAAAGCCACTTGCGCATGACGGATACTCACTCCTGGCCCGCAGCAACGCGAGGCCATGGCAGCCGGACACGGCGGGAGCCCGGGCGCGCAACGGGATCCTGAGAACCTCGAAGCATCTGGGCCGGGCGCTCTGGCGGAACCGGAGCGGCTACCGCCGCCGCGGCAGGATGGAGAGATGTGCCGGACCGGGAAAAGGTCCGGGGGACCTTTTCCCCGGCGATTGAATGTCCCCGGCGATTGAATGACCTGCGTGCAGCTGCTCGGCCGAAGGCTGATGTCCGTTCGGCATCGGCCCCGGACCGATGCCGCTTGCCGCTCATTCATGAACCGCTTCGCTGCCCTCGGCATCCCGGTCACCGTGGCAAAGGGACAAGTGTGCCCGGGGAAAGGAGACCTGCCGTCGCCAGCTGATTTGCGCAACATGCATAACCGCCCCTTGCGCAAGAGGGTTTTCGGAGCATTTTGGCGCGGTGCCGGGTGCTGACATGTATCCGGCCTCATGGTGCGGCCTTCTCTATGCCGCGGGCCCGCATGGTGTTCGCGGAGTGAGGCATCGAACGCCATTGGTCCGAGAGAAATGCCGAACGTCCAAATCAACGCCGCGTGCTCGATGGCACTCTGTTGCGCCCTGGTTTTCCGACCCCGTCTCACGACCGTTGCGCCAAGCTGCTCCCAGCCCTCCTCCGCTCCGACGTCTCGCGGCCGATGACGGCTTGCGCGGCCGTGGCGGGAGCCCGGCAGGTCTCTCCGCTCTTCATCAAGGCCCAGACGATGCGCGCCGCTCGCGGTGCGCTCGGACCGGCGGCGCGTCACCGCTCGCTGTTCGCGAGCGCCACGCGGAGCAGCGTCGGCGGCTTGTGCTCCAGCATCCGCGCGAGCCACGTGCCCGGGTGCGCCGAGGCGTGGCAGTGCCGCTTGATGATGACGCTGTTGGCGCCGATGATCAGCAGCCGCCTCAGCGAGCGCTCGCCCATCCGCTGCCCGGCAGGGCATTGCGGAACGCAATGTCCCGAGAGGGTCGTCGTGGCGCCGAGCCGCTGATTTCCGCCCGTCGAGTGCTGCCTTGGCGTGAGGCCGAGCCAGGCCGCGAAGTCACGGCCTTTCCGGAACATCTCCGGCGGCGGCGAAACTGTGGCCAGAGCCGTTGCGATCAGCGGGCCGATGCCCGGAATGGTCATGAGGCGGCGGGCGACGGCGCTCCTGCGGGCGCGGCGTTCAATCTCGGCATCCAGCGTGCCGATCTGCCCGTCGAGCTGCGCGAGCGTTGCGGCCAGGACCGTCAGGGAGGCCCGCGCCGTTGCCGGAAGGTCCGACTCCTTGTCCTCCAGTATCGCGACGGGCCGCCGGACATTGGTTGCTCCCTGCGGCACGACCCAGCCGTACTCGCCCAGGTGTCCTCGGAGCGCGTTGATCGCCTGGGTGCGCTGCCGGATCAGCAGCTCCCGCACGCGGAAGGCGCTGGCCGCCCCCTGCGTTTCCTCGCTCTTCACCGGAACGAAGCGCATGCCAGGCCGCTGCGTCTTGCGCCTTCCATCGATCCCCCGGATCGCTGCGCGAGCGGCTTCGGACCCTCGCAGATCGCCTCGGCGTCGGCGGCATCCGTTCGGCGGCGGAACAGTCCTCCGGACTGTTCCGGACCCCGCCTCTCTCTGCCGTTTGACGAAAGGCTTCACATAGGCAGGCGGGACGAACCTGATGTCGTGACCGAGCCTGGACAGTTCGCGCCCCCGGACATGGGCGCCGCCGCAGGCCTCCATCGCCACCAGGCAGGGCGGCAGCTTCGCGAAGAACTCCAGCACCTCGGCTCTCCGGAGCTTCCTGCGCAGAACCGCAGCCCCCCTGGCGCCAGCGCCATGGACCTGGACCGCATTCTTCGCCAACCTCCCGGCAATTGCTCTGCATTCGCCTGCCGGTCAGCGGATCGAGCCCGACCGTGACAATCTCCGACATGACCGCCTCCTAATTCGGAGTGTTGCGATCCCACCTTGGCACCTCGATGCCGTCGGGGGGCGGTTGCAGCATGTGTGGGCAGCCCCGGTTTCAGCGGGCGCACGCCTCGGCTGGCATCATGCGATCGAAGGCGTCCATGTGTCAGGCCTTTTCCGGGAGTTCGTCCCCCCTGGCCGGTATGGGATCCGCGGGTCAGGTTCAAAACATCAAGCCGAGCTCGAAGCTCATCATGCAACGCTGATTTCCCAACCCCGATCTTTCCGATCGATATCATGCGCGCTTCAGCTTCTCCCGCATTTTCGAGGCAGTGCCCTGGCCGCGTCAACCCGCCAGCTGCGGGCCGTCCCGAAACTTTTCGTCCTTCGTCATCATCGCCCAGAGTGAGCCCGCGAACGCCATGGTTCGAGCGAGCGGGCGAACGCGGGCCGTTCGCGGGCCGCTCGGACCGGTGGCGCGGACCCGCTCACTGTCGGCCAGCGCGATCGCCGCTAGCATCCGCGGCTTGCGCGCAAGGATGCGGCCGAGCCATGAACTCCCGGCAGGCGGCCGCGCCTTGGTGCCGGAAATCACCGCCATCGCGCCGATGATCAGCAGGCGCCGGAGTTGCCGATGGCCGCGCCACCGGTCCGAGCGGCCGTCGGCAACGCTCTGCCCGGACTTGCTGGTTCGGCCCAGCCTTTGCTTTCCGCCGCTCGAATGCTGTCCCGGCAGTGCGGACCGGAACGCGGTCCGTCCGGGAGACGGACCGCAGGCCGGGCGTCACGCCAATGGCGTGCTTTTCAGCACGACGCCGGGAAATCTCGGCCGCGCCCGAAGGCGTCCATCGGCGGGGCAAAGGCGGCAATTGCCATCGCTGTCACCGGCCCGATCCCCGGCATCTTCCGGAGCCGGGCAGAAAGCGGGGTTCGCCTGCTTGCCGCCTGTATCTGCGCGTCGAGGTCCGAGATCCGCTTGGACAGGCCGTCGATTTGCCCGGGGCAGAGCTGCGGCATGGCCCGAACCGGGGCGGGCAGGCCCTCCGAAGCGTCCTCCGCCTCCAGAGCGCGCCGCAGCTTGGCGATATTCTCCCGGCCCTTGCCTGCAACGATCCCGAATTCCGGCAGATGCCCCCGCAGGCTGTTGATCATCTGGGTTCGCGGCCCGGCCAACATGTCCCGCAGCTTGAAGATCATGCCAAGCCCCTGCTGTTCGGGCGTCTTGATTTCCGCGAAGCGCATGGTCGGTCGGCTCGCCGCTTCGGCAATCGCCTCGGCATCGGCCATGTCGCTCGGCGGCGGAACCGTCCCCCGGACGGTTCCGGACCCCGCCTCGCTCTGGGTCTTCGCGAAGGGTTTCAAGACCTTCGGCGAAATCAGGCAGGCATCATGGCCAAGCGCCGGCAGCAGCCTCGCCCAATGATGCGCCGTCCCGCAGGCTTCCATGGCGACCCGGCATCGCGGCTGGGCCTTCATGAATTCCTCGAACTGGCGACGCGACAGATACTTGCGGAAGACCACTTCGCCAGTCCCGGTTGCCCCGTGCAGCTGGAAGACCTGCTTGGCCAGATCCACGCCGATGACGGAGACGTCCTTCTTCATCCAAACCTCCCGATCCTATCCGGATCACCCTGGCACAAGTGCCGTCAGGAGGGGCGACCCAACCCATCATCAGCGCCGGTTCCGCCGATCCATGCGGCCATGCGCTCAGCCGACTGGCGCCAGCCGCGATCATGGCCATGGATTGGACCAGCCGCGCCCGGCGCAGGGGAGGAAGATCGAGCGGCTCTTCCGGCTTGATCGCGGCGAAGGGCGTCGCCGATGCGTCACGGCTTCGGCGATCGTCCCGGCCGCGGGGGATGTCATCTGCCGGATGAAACCGTGATCCGTCCCGCCGTGAACCTTCGGACAAGGCCGGATGCCGCGGGGGCATCCGCCGCGGCGCGTCCCCTTTCCCGCGACGGAAGCGCCCGATGCGATGGGCACCGCCGCAAGCCTCCATCGCAACTACGCAGCGCGGAGGCCCGTCCGGAACATCGGGCAGGCGATGCCGCCGGAGAGCTCCGCAAAACACGGCCGCCCCGGCTCCGTCCAGCCCCGCGAGGCTGCAACCTGAGCTTGCCCGGATTGGCCCCCAACCCCTTGATGTCCATCAGATGCAACTCTCTCCGCCCATGCCCGCGAAGATGGCCGCAGGTCATTCCAGTCGCTCGGAGCGGCAGGTCTCGCGGATAGACCGTGCCGGGGGAGGGCAAAGTGACTTGGCGAAGAAGCCGCCGGGCCGCCTGCAGGCGGCGGAGCGGTACCGCGCGCCGCCGCTGCGATCGCCCGGCAAGCAGCGCGGCATCCGCCTGCGTCGCCTCCGCCAGCCGGGCAAGGAAGGCCTGCCACAGCCCGTCGCCTCCGGCCTCCGCTTGCCCGCCGGAGGCGCCCATGGCGGCGGCGAACAGCGCGGCCACGATCCCGTCTTCCTGCGACATCTGCTCCCTCCGGACATTTCCGTCAAATCACCCCCCATATGGGGGGTTATTCGGCGCCGCGGCAAGGATAGCTTCGATCTCCAGTAGAGTGCCATTCGACAGAGGTCCCCGATGGACAGCAAGACCCTTACCCACCTGCAGCGCCTGGAGGCGGAAAGCATCCACATCCTGCGCGAAGTCGTCGCCGAGGCCGAGAACCCGGTCATGCTCTACAGCGTGGGCAAGGACAGCGCCGTCATGCTGCACCTGGCGAAGAAGGCCTTCTACCCGGCGCCGCCGCCCTTCCCGCTGCTGCATGTCGACACGACCTGGAAGTTCCGGGACATGTACGCGCTGCGCGACAAGGCGGCGAAGGATGCCGGCATGGAGCTCTTGGTCTACCAGAACCCCGAAGCGAAAGAGCGCGGCATCAACCCGTTCGACCATGGCGGGCTGCATACCGACATGTGGAAGACCGAAGGGCTGAAGCAGGCGCTCGACAAATACGGCTTCGACGTCGCCTTCGGCGGCGCGCGCCGCGACGAGGAGAAGGCCCGCGCGAAAGAGCGCGTGTTCTCCTTCCGCTCGGCCAACCACCGCTGGGATCCGAAGAACCAGCGCCCCGAGCTGTGGCGCCTCTACAATGCCCGCAAGGCCAAGGGCGAGAGCGTCCGCGTCTTCCCGATCTCCAACTGGACCGAGCTGGACATCTGGCAGTACATCCATCTCGAAGGCATCGAGATCGTGCCGCTCTACTTCTCGGAACCGCGCCCGACCGTGGTGCGCGACGGGCTGATCCTGATGGTGGATGACGACCGCTTCCCGCTGAACGGCGAGGAGCCGGTGATGCGCTCGGTGCGGTTCCGCACGCTCGGCTGCTACCCGCTGACCGGCGCGGTGGAGAGCGAGGCCAAGACCCTGCCCGAGGTGATCCAGGAGATGCTCCTGACCACCACCTCCGAACGCCAGGGCCGCGCCATCGACCACGACCAGGCCGCCTCGATGGAGAAGAAGAAGCAGGAAGGCTATTTCTGAGCGCCGCCGCGCCGAAGAGCCCTCCGTCCTCCCCTTTCAAGGTACGCATTCCATGAACACGCAAGAACCCATCTACAAGACCGACGCGCTGATCGCCGAGAACATCGAACAGTATCTCGAGACGCACCAGCACAAGACCATGCTGCGCTTCATCACCTGCGGCTCGGTCGATGACGGCAAGTCCACCCTGATCGGGCGGCTGCTCTACGATTCCAAGATGATCTTCGAGGACCAGCTGGCCACGCTCGAAGCCGACAGCAAGCGCTCGGGCACGCAGGGCGAGGAGATCGACTTCGCGCTGCTGGTCGACGGCCTCGCCGCCGAGCGCGAACAGGGCATCACCATCGACGTCGCCTACCGCTTCTTCACCACCGAGAAGCGCAAGTTCATCGTCGCCGACACCCCCGGCCACGAGCAGTACACCCGCAACATGGTGACCGGCGCCTCGACCGCCGATCTCGCCGTCATCCTGATCGACGCGCGCAAGGGCATCCTGACCCAGACCCGCCGCCACAGCTACCTGGTCAAGCTGCTGGGCATCCGCCACGTGGTGCTGGCCGTCAACAAGATGGACCTGGTCGATTACAGCCAGGAGGTCTTCGACAAGATCGTCGCCGACTACACCGCCTTCGCCGCGGAGATCGGCATCGAAGAGTTCACCCCGATCCCGATCTCGGGCTTCAAGGGCGACAACATCACCGGCCCGAGCGGAAACACCCCCTGGTATGACGGCGTCTCGCTCCTGCCGCATCTCGAGGAAGTCGAGGTCGAGGACAGCCGCGAGCAGGCCGGTCCGTTCCGCATGCAGGTGCAGTGGGTCAACCGCCCGAACCTCGATTTCCGCGGCTTCGCGGGCCTGATCGCCTCGGGCCAGGTGCGTCCGGGCGACGAGATCCGGGTGCTGCCCTCGGGCAAAACCTCGAAGATCGCGCGCATCGTCTCGCTCGAAGGCGACCGCGACCTGGCGGTGGCGGGCGAGTCGGTCACGCTGACCCTGACCGACGAGATCGACTGCTCGCGCGGCCAGGTGATCACCGCCGCGCAGGCGCCGCTCGAGGTGGCCGACCAGTTCGAGAGCACGCTGGTCTGGATGGACGAGCACGAGCTGCTGCCGGGCCGGGCCTATTGGCTGAAGATCGGCACCCAGACCGTTTCCGCGACGGTGCAGGCGCCGAAATACGAGGTCAACGTCAACACCCAGGAGCACCTGGCCTCGAAGACGCTCGACCTCAACGCCATCGGCGTCGCCAACATCACGCTCGACCGCGAGATCCCCTTCGCGCCCTATGCCGAGAACCGCGACCTCGGCGGCTTCATCCTGATCGACAAGATCACCAACCACACGGTTGCCGCCGGGATGATCAACTTCGCGCTGCGCCGCGCCCAGAACATCCACTGGCAGGCCACCGATATCGGCCGCGAGCACCATGCCCACATGAAGCACCAGAAGCCGGCCGTGGTCTGGCTGACCGGTCTCTCGGGCTCGGGCAAGTCGACCATCGCCAACATCGTCGAGAAGAAGCTGGCGCGGATGAACCGCCACACTTTCCTTCTGGACGGCGACAACGTGCGCCACGGCCTGAACAAGGATCTCGGCTTCACCGAGGCTGACCGGGTGGAGAACATCCGCCGCGTCGGCGAGGTCGCCAAGCTGATGACCGATGCGGGCCTGATCGTGATCACCGCTTTCATCTCGCCGTTCCGCTCTGAGCGCGACATGGTGCGCTCGATGATGCAGCCGGGCGAATTCGTCGAGGTCTTCGTCGACACCCCGCTCGAAGTGGCCGAGGGCCGCGACGTGAAGGGTCTCTATGCCAAGGCGCGGTCGGGCCAGCTGAAGAACTTCACCGGCATCGACAGCCCCTACGAGCATCCCGAGGCGCCGGAGCTGCGCATCGACACCACCGAGATGACCCCGGAAGAAGCGGCGGATCTCATCATCGCGCGGTTGATCCCGTAACAGGCTGAGACCAATCTCTGGCGGGCCATGTCAGGCGGCCCGCCGGGCTTGTGCGGTGCATGCCGGCTGGCGTGACGTCATGGCTCCTTTTCCCGGCGGACCAAACCAATAGAATTTCTCCGAGACGGGGTCCCGACCGCAAGCGGACGGGACTGTTGCGACGCGGTTTCGGGAGTTTTTCATGAGTGGCCCAGTTCTGGTGACCGGCGGTGCCGGCTATATCGGCTCGCATGCCTGCAAGGCACTGGCCGCGGCGGGTTACGAGCCCGTCACCTTCGACAATTTTTCCACGGGCTGGCACGAGGCGGTGAAATACGGACCCCTCGAGGAGGGCGACCTGCGCGACCGCGGCCGGGTGGACGAGGTTCTGGCGCGCCACAGGCCGGTGGCGGTGAGGCATTTCGCGGCGCTCTCCAATGTCGGAGAAGCCCGCCGCGATCCCGGGCTCTACTGGGACAACAACGTGATCGGCACGCTGCGGCTGGTGCAGGCGATGGCCGGGGCAGGGGTGCCGCATCTGGTTTTCTCTTCGACCTGCGCCACCTATGGCGAGCAGGACGGCGTGATGCTGGACGAAAGCTGCGCGCAGGATCCGCTCAATGCCTACGGCGCCTCCAAGCGCGCCGCCGAAGACCTGATCCGCAATTTGGCAGCCGCGCCTGACCTGGCGCTGAGCCATGTCTTCTTCCGCTATTTCAATGTCGCCGGGGCCGATCCGGATGCCCAGATCGGCGAGTTCCACCGCCCCGAGACGCATCTGATCCCGCTGGCTCTGGACGCGGTTGCGGGGCGCCGCGACCTCCTGACGATCAACGGGCAGGACTATCCGACGCCCGACGGCACCTGCGTGCGCGACTATGTCCACGTCACCGACCTGGTTGCGGCGCATGTCTTGGGGCTCGGGTACCTGCAGGCGGGCGGTGCATCGGAGGTGTTCAACCTCGGCACCGGTCGGGGCTTCTCGGTGAAGGAGGTGCTCGAGGCGGTGGCGCGGGTGACCGGCCTGCCGCTCCCCGCGAAGGACGGGCCGCGGCGGCCTGGCGACTGCGCAGCGCTGGTCTCGGGATCGACCCGGGCGGGCGAGGTGCTGGGCTGGGCGCCGGAACATTCGGGGATCGACGAGATGATCGCTACCGCCTGGGCTTGGCACCAGCGCCCCGGCTATGCGCGCTGAGCGGAGCGCTTGGGCTGCGACGTCAAGACCGGTCCGCGAGACTGTTTTTCGCGGTTCCGGCATGCCACAACTTTCCGAGCGGAAACGTGCAACTTATCAGGCAGGTCTGTCAGTGATTTATCCAGTTCTTCTTTGCGGCGGGTCGGGCACGCGCCTTTGGCCGCTGTCCCGCAAGAGTTACCCCAAGCAATTCGCGGGCATTCTCGGCGAGCAGAGCCTGTTCCACGGCTCGGCCCTGCGCTTCTCCGGCGAAGGCTATGCCGCGCCAGTGGTCGTGACCGCCGATGCCTTCCGGTTCGTGGTGACCGAACAGCTCGGCGAAATTGGCATGGCCCCGGGCGCCGTCCTGATCGAGCCCCAGGGCCGCAACACGGCGCCGGCCGCGATCATTGCCGCGCTGCATGTCGCGGCGCAGGATCCCTCTGCGCTTGTTCTCCTGACCCCGGCTGATCATGCCGTCGAGGATCCGGCAGCCTTCCGCGCCGCCGTGGCCGAAGGCGTAGCCGCTGCCGAAACCGGCCAGATCGTCACCTTCGGCATCCAGCCCGACCATCCCGAGACCGGATATGGCTGGCTCGAAGCCGGGGCTGCGCATCATGGCGGGGCGCTCGAACTTACGCGCTTCATCGAGAAGCCGGATGCGGAGACCGCCGCCAAGCTCTTGGCCGACGGGAAGAACCTGTGGAATGCCGGGATTTTCCTGGCGCGCGCCGACGCGCTGGTCGTAGCGTTCAAGACCCACGCTCCGGCGATCCACGACGCCGCCGCCGCCGCCTTCGAAGCCGCGCGCTCCGACCTGTCCTTCACCCGGATCGACGAGGCGCTGTGGCAGCTCGTGCCGGAGGATTCCATCGACTACGCCGTGATGGAGAAAGCCGCCAACGTCTCCGTCGTTCCCTTCAAGGGCCACTGGAACGACCTCGGCTCCTGGGAAGCCGTCTGGAAGGAGATGGCAACCGACGAGGCCGGGAACGGGCTCAGCGAGAACGCCACGGCGCTCGATTGCGAGAACAGCCTGCTGCGCTCCGAGGACGAGGGCATCGCGCTGGTGGGCATCGGGCTGAAGAACGTGGTTGCCGTGGCGATGAAGGACGCGGTCATGGTGGCCGACATGTCCGACAGCCAGAACGTCAAGAAGGCGGTCTCCGTCCTCAAGGAACAGGGCGCGTCCCAAGCCGAGCAGCTGCCGCGCGACTACCGTCCCTGGGGCTGGTACGAGACGCTGATCCTGTCGGACCGCTTCCAGGTGAAGCGCATCCATGTCCATCCCGGCGCCTCGCTGTCGCTGCAGTCCCATGTCCACCGCTCCGAGCACTGGATCGTGGTCGCGGGGACTGCACGGGTCACCGTTGACGACGAGGTGAAGCTGCTGACCGAGAACCAGTCGGTCTACATCCCGCTCGGCGCGATCCACCGGATGGAGAACCCCGGCAAGGTGCCGATGGTCCTGATCGAAGTCCAGACCGGAGCCTATCTCGGCGAGGACGACATCATCCGCTACGAAGACATCTACGCGCGGAGCTGATCCATGGCGCCCAAATTCGGCACGAGCGGGCTGCGCGGCCTGGTCACGGAACTGACCGATGACCTGGTCGCGGACTACACCCGCGCTTTCCTGGCCGCCTGCCCGAACGGCGGCCATGTCTTCGTCGGCTGGGATCTGCGCCCGTCCTCGCCGCAAATCGCCGAGGCAGTGATTGCGGCGGCTGCGGGCGAGGGCATCGCCGTCACCCGGGCGGGCATGCTGCCCACCCCGGCGCTGGCGCTCGCCTCGATGCAGGCCGGTGCAGCGGCGATCATGATCACCGGCAGCCATATCCCCGCTGACCGCAACGGGCTGAAATTCTACCTGCCCGGCGGCGAGGTCTCGAAGGAGGACGAGACGCGGATCAATGCCGCGCTCGGCCGTCCGTCCGCGGGGCTGGAAGCCCCGGTCTCCGAGGCGGCTGGCATCGCCGAAGCCTATGTCGCGCGGTATCGCACGGCTTTCGGGGCCGAGGCCCTTTCGGGGCTGAAGATCGGCGTCTACGAGCACAGCTCGGCGGCGCGGGACTTCCTGACCGACATCGTGCGCGAACTCGGCGCCGAGGCCGTGCCGCTGGCGCGCTCGGACATCTTCGTCCCGGTCGATACCGAGGCCGTGGACCCGGACACCCGCAGCATGCTGGCGGCCTGGTGCGCGGATCACGGGCTCGACGCGGTGATCTCCACCGACGGCGATGCCGACCGGCCGATGGTCACCGATGCCGCCGGGCGGATCGTGCCCGGCGACATCCTGGGGCCGCTCACTGCGCAGCTCCTGGGCGCGGAGGTGCTCTGCACGCCGGTCTCGTCGAACACGGCCGTGGACGCGATGGGCTTCGCCCAAGTCCTGCGCACCAGGATCGGCTCGCCCTTCGTGATCGCGGCGATGGAAGAGGTCCTGTCCGGGAACCCGGCGGCGAAGGTCGTGGGCTACGAGGCCAATGGCGGCTTCCTGCTGGGCTTCGAAGCGGACGGCCCCGCCGGGCTGCTTGGCCCGCTGATGACGCGCGACAGTCTCCTGCCGATCATCGCACCGCTGGCCCTGGCCAAGGCGCGGGGGCTCGATCTTGCCGGTCTGGTCGCGACGCTGCCGCCGCGCTTCACCGCCGCTGACCGGATCGCCGGGATCGAGCCGGACGTGTCGCGCAGCTTCATTGCCCGGATGACGGGCGATGCGGCCGCGCGCGCGGCCTTCTTCGGCGGCATGCCGCCCGAGACCGGGACTGACCTGACCGACGGGCTGCGCGTCACCTTCGAAGGCGGCGACGTGATCCATCTGCGGCCCTCCGGCAATGCGCCGGAATTCCGCTGCTATGCCGAGATGGCCGACAGCGCCGCAGCCGAAAAGCTGGTCGCGGAGGTTTTGGAGAAGCTCGGGGCGGAACTGGCCTGACACCCCGTTGTGCAGCCCCGGCGACGGGGCTGCCTGACGCTCAGGCCTGGTAGTAGTCCCGGTACCATTCGACGAATTTCGCGACGCCGTCGCGCATGTCGGTTTCGGGGCGATAGCCGGTCAGGGCCTGCAGCAGGCTGGCGTCCGCCCAGGTCGCCGGCACGTCGCCGGGCTGGATCGGCATGTAGTTGCGGATCGCCTTGCGCCGGGTCGAGGCCTCGATCGCCTCGACGAAATCCAGAAGCCGTTCCTTGCGGGAATTGCCGATATTGACCACCCGCCAGGGCGCGACCGGGCTCAGGCTGTCGCCGGCAACCGGCTCAGCCCCGGCATCGGGCGCAGGCGGTACCGCGTCGACCAGAAGCCGGATGCCGCGCACCAGATCCTCGACATAGGTGAAGTCGCGGTACATCTCGCCGTGGTTGTAGATGTCGATCTTCTCGTTCTCGAGGATCGCCTTGGTGAACTTGAACAGCGCCATGTCCGGGCGTCCCCAGGGCCCGTAGACCGTGAAGAAGCGGAACATGGTGATCGGCAGCCCGTGGATATGCGCCCAGGAATGGGCCATGGCCTCGTTGGCCTTCTTTGTCGCCGCGTAGAAGGACATCTGCGTGTCGCATTTGTCCGTCTCGGCATAGGGCATCTTGGTATTGGCGCCGTAGACCGAGGAGGTCGAGGCCATCAGCAGATGCTGCACCCGCTGCTCCAGCGCCACCTGCATGACGTTGAACGAGCCCACGATATTGGCATCGACATAGGCAGCGGGGTTGTCGATCGAGTAGCGCACGCCGGCCTGCGCGGCGAGATGGACGATTATGTCAGGATTCGCGGCAGCGGCGAAGCCCGAGAGCCCGGCGGCATCCTCGAGCATCCCCTTGCGGGCGGTGAAGCCCGGATGCTGGGCCAGCGCGGCATGGCGGGCCTCCTTGAGGGCGACATCGTAGTAGTCGGTCATCCCGTCATAGCCCCAGACCTGCCAGCCCTCTTCGAGGAGAAGCCTTGAAAGGTGGAAACCGATGAATCCGGCCGAGCCGGTGATCAGGGCGCGAGGCATTGTCTTCCGCTTCTGCTTTTGGTCGTTCCGTGCCGCCCAGCGGGATTTCCGCCGGGCGGGCTCTGTATCAGCGGCCGACGGCCGCGTATTCCGCGAAACCGGCAGCAAGCACGTCGCCGCGGTCGTAGATGTTGCGCAGGTCCGCCATGACGGGCGTCGACATCGCCGCGGCCATCCGCGACAGATCGAGCGCGCGGAACTCGTTCCACTCGGTCAGCAGGATCACCGCGTCGGCGCCCTCGGCAGCCGCATAGGGATCGGCCTCCCAGGCCACGCCCGGCAGCAGCGCCTCGCCTTCGCGGCGGCCCTGCGGATCGACGACGCGCAACGTCGCGCCGCCGCCCACCAGAGCAGGCACAATGGTCAGCGAGGGGCTCTCGCGCATGTCGTCGGTATTGGGCTTGAAGGTCACGCCCAGCACGGCGACTACCTTGCCGTTGACCGATCCCCCGCAGAGATCGACGATCTTGTCGATCATCCGCCGCTTGACCGCGTCATTGACGGCCATCACCGTCTCGGTGATCCGCATCGGCACCGCATAATCCTGGCCGATCCGCGCCAGCGCCGAGGTGTCCTTGGGGAAGCACGAACCGCCATAGCCGGGGCCGGCATGCAGGAACTTGTTGCCGATCCGGCCGTCGAGCCCCATGCCCTTCGACACCGCCTTCACATCGGCGCCGACCTTCTCGCAGAGCGTGGCGATCTCGTTGATGAAGCTGATCTTGGTCGCGAGGAAGGCGTTGGCGGCGTATTTGATCATCTCGGCGGATTCCAGATCGGTATAGACGATCGGGAAATCGCGCAGGAAGAGCGGCCGGTAGACCTCGCCCATGATCTCCTTGGCGCGCGCGTCCTCGACGCCGACCACGACCCGGTCGGGGCGCATGAAATCGTCGATCGCGGCGCCTTCGCGGAGGAATTCCGGGTTCGAGGCGACGCCGAATTCGGCATCGGGAGCGGCGCGGCGGATCACCTCCTCGACCTTGCGGTTGGTGCCGACGGGCACGGTCGACTTGGTGACGACCACCGCGAAGCTCTTGCGGTTGCGCGCGATCTCTTCGGCGGCGGCCATCACATAGGTCAGGTCGGCATGGCCGTCGCCGCGGCGGGTGGGCGTGCCGACCGCGCTGAAGATCGCGTCCGCGCCCTCCATGGCGGCGGCGCGATCGGTGGTGAAGCTCAGCCGGCCTGCCTGGACGTTGCGCGCCATGACGGCATCGAGGCCGGGCTCGTAGATCGGCACCTCGCCGCGCTCGAGCATCTCGATCTTGGCGGGCATCTTGTCGACGCACACGACTTCATGGCCGAAATCCGAGAAGCAAACCCCGGAGACCAGACCGACATAGCCGGTGCCAAGCATGACAATTTTCATGAAAACTTACCGCTCGAAGCGGCCCCCTGCCAATTACGCCTGTACCCGGCGGCCTTCGCCGCCACCGCCGAACCATATCCCGGCAGCTTCCGGTCTGTCAGCGCGACGTTTTAAACCGGCTTGATCGGCGGCGCCAGCGCGCTGCCGGACCTCCCCGGCATTTGAACGGCTGGCGTCGGCCTGTTCCTGCGCACCCCACGGGCGCACGCGCCGGGCTTGCGCAAATTTGCGCCACCTCCGCGTCAAAAGGACCTAAGGCGAACAGAATGGTTAACGAATCGGGTAAGTTTTGGAAAACTAAAGCGAGTTGTTTAGGCAAGTGTCACCCTCACGGTTCTGCGGGCCCGCCTTGCCAGTTCGTAAAGTTAACCCGGAATGCGGCCCTTTCGGATGGCCGCCCGGCCTCAAGGGTAAGGGGTGCAATGACTGCTTCTGCAAAATATCCGCAGGTTTCCGAAGTCGCAGAGACGCGTGTCGCCGAACAGCGCAGCGTTCCGCTTGGCCACTGGCCCAAGCGGACCTTCGATGTCGGCTTCTCTCTTCTTGCCTTGGCAGCAAGCGCATTGCCTTTCCTGGCCATCATGGCGCTGCTGAAAATCCTCAGCCCCGGCCCGATCTTCTTCGTCCAGGAACGCGTCGGCTTCGGCGGCCGCCGGTTCAAATGCCTCAAGTTCCGCACCATGGTCGTGGATGCTGATGCGCGCCTGCAGAAATATCTGGCGGAGAACCCCGAGGCACGCGCCGAATACGAGGTGATGCGCAAGCTGCGCGACGACCCGCGCATCGTTCCGGGGATCGGACATTTCCTACGGAAGACCAGCCTCGACGAGCTGCCCCAGTTCATCAACGTGCTGCGCGGCGACATGAGCGTGGTGGGGCCGCGCCCGATCATGCTCGACCAGATCGACGTCTACGGCGTGCATATCCAGGCCTATGAACGCACCCGGCCGGGCATCACCGGACTGTGGCAGGTTTCCGGCCGCAGCAACCTGTCCTTCGAGGAGCGGGTTCAGATGGATGCCCAATACGTCGAGTCCTGGAGCATGGGCCGCGACCTCGCGATCAGCGCCCGCACCTTGGGCGTTTTCTTCGACAGCAAGAACGCCTGCTGAAGCCCAGCGGGTGGAGGTCCCGCGCGGCCTCCGCCGGTCCGGCCGGTTTCGGCTGTCAATCCGGCCCCGAGCCTTCTAGGATTCAACCTTCGGTTGCCGGAGGTAAGGCATGGCTGGTTCGGTTCTGGTAATTCCGCTCCTGTCCATTCTCGGGAGTCTCGTTCTCTGGATCATGGGAGCGGGACCTGCCATCATTTTGGTCTGGTTCTTCGTCGCCGGGCCGCTGATCGGTGTGGGAATTGCCGCATTGATGTCAAGTTTCGGCCCGGGCCCCGACCGCAAGCCGCGGGCGGAGAACGACAGGTTTTCCGATCACTGACGCAACTGGCCAGCAGGCAGGCGCGGCAGCCCGTTCAGATCAGCCGCCTGCGCGTATCGAGGCAGCGCAACCCGTCGGCCGAAACATGCACTGCACTCAGGCAGCCCGACGCATAGGCTCCGGTATCGATCGAGATGCAGCCTCCGGCCTGCGTGACTTGCCCGCAGATGACATGGCCATGGATGACCCAAGCACTGTCGCTGCGCGGCTTCCGGCCGAAATCCGGATGCCCCCAGAGCAGGACCTCGCGCGATTGCAGCGCAACCGGCAGGCCCGGGTCTGCCCCGGCATGCACAACTGCGACATTGCCGCTCTGCCATTGCAGCGGAAGGCTGCGCAGCCAGGTGACAAGTTCCGGCCCCATTGCTGCCGCCAGCCGGGCGCTGATGTCCTTCAGGGCTTCGCCTGATGTCCCGCCGGGCAGGCCGACGCCGAAGCTCGCCAGCGTCTGCAGGCCGCCGTTGCGCAGCCAGGAGGCGCCGCTTTCCGGCTGGTCGAGGAACCGCAGAAGCATGTCCTCGTGATTTCCAGCCAAGCAGATCAGCGCAGAGCCGTGCTTCTGCTGCAGCTGGCGAAGGCGCTCCAACACTGCACGCGAGCCGTCGCCGCGGTCGATATAGTCTCCGACACAGATGATCCGCGGAGCCTCCGTTCCGGCATCTTCGCGGATTTGCTGCAGCAGCTGATCCAGCAGGCGGTCGCAGCCATGGATGTCGCCGATCGCGTAGAAGGGCTCGTCGGGGGACAGCGGGGCTTCGGGGAACCAAGCAGGCGCCGTGCGCTCCGACTGCCTGAAAATTTTCTTCAGAAGCCTCATCTCTGCCATCCTCAGGTGTGGCAGCTGGGGCCGATCGGTCCCAGCTGCCGGTTGATCCGAAGTGCGGAACTATAGCAGCCGGGACCGCGGCTGCCAGTCCGGGAAGCCGCGCCCATCTGTCCTCCCTTGCGCCGCAGAGGCAGGGAATCAGTCGACCCGCCAAAAGTCATCTTCCTCCGCTCCGGGCGGCTGTTCGCAACCGGCTCCGTCCCTCTCGCAGCTTCCGTGGCACCCTGCGCGCAGGGCTGCTCATTCCGGCCCCGGGCAAGGGCGCAAAACTCCGCCGCATCCATCACTTCGCGGATGCAGCATCTATCTTTGCAACCAGAAATTCTGTACCCTCGGGAAAGTTAATGGAGTTCCGTAAGATGAAAACACTCGTACTGTCCCTGCCCTTCGTCCTGGCTGCCGGCATTGCCTCTGCCCAGTCTTCCGAAGAGACCCTGCAGCTCCCCACCCCGATCGAGGTGACCGCGTCCGCCTCCGAAATGGGGGTCCAGGCCAGCGCCGGCGGGCTGCTGACCGCGCTGGACGTGACCACGACCACCACGACCACCACGACCAAGTAACGCTGGTTCCCCCTCCTGCTTCAGCAGGGGGGGATTCCGATCTGGACCAGCACCGCTCCGCTCAGCCGGAAAAATCCGGCAATGCGGGTGCGACCGGTTTCCAGATACCAGCTGCGAAGCGGTTCCGGATACTGATCGGCAATCTGGCGCGACCAGAATTCGAACTGGCCGGGCGGCAGCGGGGCACCGTAATGCGACGGGCCATGGAAGCCGAAGACCGTCCTGCGATGAACGCAAGACCCGGGAAGCCCCAGATATAGCGTGCAGGCTGAGAGGCATTCCGCGCCGCCGATTTCGGCGCGCCGCCCCTGTCGGCGCAGGGTTTCGAGCAGGGCAATCCGTTCCCGAAGATTGCCGCCGCGGTCGTTGCGGATCACGAGCGCACTGTCCTGCGGGACAACCGTGTCGGAACTGGCAGGCCCCATCCCCCATCCAAGCACGCAGACGGCAAGGACCGCGGCGCTGAGGGCGCTCCCAGCAAGGTAAATCTCCCGGTTTCTCCACATAAAATCGCTCCAAACCGTCTCCCAAGACGACTTGAGCACGCATTGCTTAAGAAGCGCTTGCCTGCGACCTCCGCACCTACAGACTTGATTTTTCATATTTGTTGCCTGCGTGCCGCACGTTCCGGCAGAAATCGGCATGCGGGCATTCGCCTCTGTCCTGCCTCTTGGCGCATGTTAGTTTTCGGGGAACAAAAACGGAAACAATGTGCGGAAGAAGCCTCCCGGCTTGCCCCCGCTCGGGACAGAACAGAACGTGAAACGACGGAAGCTCACGGCATCTGCATGGCTTGCAGGCAGCACCGCATGTCTGGGCTTTGCGGTATCCGGCAAAGCCCAGGATCTCATGGAGCCGCGAAGTGACATGTCCTTCATGGGACGCCCGGGCATCGTCGAGATGCCGACCGCGGCCTCCCAGCCGGATGCGCAGATGTCGCTCGGCTATGCACAGTTCGACAACGTGTCGCGGACCAGCCTGACCTTCCAGGCGAGCGACAGGCTCTCGGGCACCTTCCGCTACTCGATCCTCGACGGTTTTGACGAGGCACGCTTCTTCGACGGCACGCGATATGACCGCAGCTTCGACATCAGCTACCGCTTCATCGACGAAGGCGAATACCGCCCCGCCTTCACCATCGGCCTGCAGGATTTCACCGGTACAGGGGTCTATTCCAGCGAATATGTCGTGGCCAGCAAGACTGTCGTGGACCGCGTCCGGCTGACCGGCGGAATCGGCTGGGGCCGCCTTGGCAGCCATGACAGCTTCGACAATCCGCTGGGCATCTTCGGCGACAGCTTCAAGACGCGCCCTGGGATCAACGGCGAGGCCGGCGAGGTCCAGTTCGACCAGTGGTTCCGCGGTCCGGCGGCGCTGTTCGGCGGGGTCGAATGGCAGGCCACGGACCGGATCAAGCTCAATTTCGAATATTCGTCCGACGGCTATGCCGCGGAAAAAGATGCCGGAATCTTCGACTATTCCGGGCCACTCAATGTTTCGGCGGAGTACCGCTTCGAGAACGGCATCGGCCTCAGCGCAGCGGTGCTGGGCGGCGGGACGACCGTCAGCGGAATGCTCAGCTACAGCTTCAACGTGAAGGAACCGCCCGGCCCGATCGACCGCGAAGCGGCACCGCTGCCGGTGCTGCCGCGCCAGGCCGCGCCCCGCATCGAAGGCGGCTGGGCGCCGAGCACCGCTTCCCCGGTCGCCGCGCCGGAGACGCTGCGCAACCGGGCCGCCGCGCTACTCGACGAGCAGGGGCTCCGGCTCGAATCCCTGACGATGACACGCAGCGCGGCAACGCTCTACATCGTCAACGAGCGCTATCCCGCCAGTGCCGAGGCGATCGGCCGCGCGGCACGCGCCATGACCCGGGTGCTGCCGCCCGAGATCGGTCGGATCACGGTCGTCACCCAGACGCAGGGCATGCCCGTCACCGCGGTGACGCTGGAGCGTAGCGAGCTCGAACGGCTGGAACACGAACTCGACGGCTCCTGGCAGAGCTATGCCAGCGCGAAGATCCAGGATGCAAAGGCGCCAGGCATTGCGCCGCGCGTGCCGGGGCCGGGTCAATATCCCGATTTCGGCTACAGTTTCGGCCTCTATGCCATTCCGCTCTTCTTCGATGTGGACGAGCCCGTGCGCGGCGAGGTCGGGCTCCAGCTCGGCGCCGGGCTGGAAGCTGCCCCCGGGCTGATCTTCTCGGGCAACCTGCGCCAGAAAATCGCCGGGAACATCGACGATTCCGACCGGCCGCCGAATTCCGAGCTGCCGCATGTGCGCACGGATTCGCTGCGCTACTACGATGAGACAGATCTGGAGATGACCCACCTGACGGCAGAGTATTTCTTCCGTCCCGGGCAGGACCTCTATGGCCGGGTCACGGCAGGCTATCTGGAGCGCATGTATGGCGGTGCCTCCGGCGAGATCCTGTGGAAGCCGGTGGACAGCCGGGTCGGGCTGGGCCTCGAGCTCGACTATGCCCGCAAGCGCGATTTCGACATGGGGTTCGGCTTCCAGGACTATGACATGACCCTGGGCCACGCCTCGGTCTACTATGATTTCCAGAACGGCTATGTCGGGCAGGTCGATGCCGGGCGCTATCTGGCTGGCGACTGGGGCGCGACCTTCAGCCTGGACCGTGAATTCGACAACGGCTGGCGGGTCGGCGCCTTCTTCACGCTGACCGACGTGCCCTACGACGAATTCGGCGAAGGCTCCTTCGACAAGGGGATCGAGGTCGAAATTCCGATCAGCTGGCTCTCGGGCCAGCCGTCGAAGAGCGGCTTCAGCACCACCCTGCGTCCGGTTACCCGGGACGGCGGCGCCCAGCTCGATGTCCGCAACCGGCTCCACGACCTGGTGCGCAGCGATCAGGAGCCCAAGCTCGGCGACAGCTGGGGGCGCTTCTGGAGATGATCCGCTTGCCCCTCCTTCTGCCGCTGCTCGGCGCGCTGCTGGCCGGAGCCTGCTCGATCCCCGATCCGGTTTCCGCAGTGTTCGGAGCGCGCGAGGAGCAAACCCCTTCGGAGCGTCGCTACGAAGGACTCGCCCAGGCCGGAGCCCCGGCGGTTCTGGCAGGGGTCGAGAACGAGGAGGACCGCTTCGCTGCCTTCCTGAAGGCCGAGGAGCGCAACGGGATCGGCAGCTGGGTATCGATCGACAATGTCAACCTGAGCCTCAGGAACGGCTTCCTGGTCGCGACGAGGGGGCTTGGCGGGGACATGATGTCTGCGGATGTCGGCGAGGTCCAGGCAGCCATCCTGTTCGATTTCCCGGGATACTATCCGCGCTTCCAGAGCTATCTTGACGGCGAGAACCAGGTCGTGATCCGCAGCTTCGTCTGCAAGGTCGCCTCGCGCGGCGCCCGCGAGGTCGATCTGGGTCCCTTTACAGCCCGGACGAGACTGATGGAGGAGGACTGCAAGTCCTCGGACCAGTCCTTCGTCAATCTTTACTGGGTGGATGACGGGACCGGCGAAGTCCGCCAGTCCCGCCAATGGGCCAGCCCCCGGCTGGGCCCGATCGCGATCCGGCAGATCCCGCGATGATTGCGCACAGTTTCCGATTTGCGCTTAGCTTGCCGCCCCTGCTTCAGGATACTGGAGGCCAGGTTCCCCCGCAGCCCGAGACAGAAGGTAGTTCCCCGTGCGTATCCTGTTAGCGTTCAGCTTGGCATTCACTCTTGGCGGCTGCGGCGCCATCTACATGAGCCCGTCGGTCCAGCGCGGCACGGACAGTTCCGGCACTGCGGTGCGCGTGCTGCCGGTGACAGCGGAGAACGTGCTTCTGGCGAACCGTTCAGCCTACCAGCCCAAGACGCTGCCGGCCGTGTTTTCGATGACTTCGGGCGGCCCTGCCGGAATGCGGGGCATGGAAGCCCTTCCCGATGCAGCCTTCTCACCGGAATCGCGCCCCGCCCAAATGGAAACCCGTGTGCCACCGCCCGCCGATCCCGGCCCCTACCGGATCGGCATCGGCGACGTTGTGCTGCTCGCCACGCCGCAGGCAGGCTCGACCGTTGAGGAACTCTCGGGCCTTCTGGCTGCGCAGACCCAGCGGCAGGGCTATACCGTGCAGGATGACGGTGCGATCGCCGTTCCCAATGTCGGCCGCATTCAGCTGTCCGGTCGGACATTCGAGGATGCCGAGGCCGAGATCTTCCAGCGCTTGGTAGAAAGCGGCATCGAGCCGACCTTCAGCCTTGAGATCGCCGAATTCAACTCGAAGAAGGTGACGATCGGCGGGGCCGTCGCGCAACCCGCCGTGGCGCCGATCACGCTGACACCGCTCTATCTCGATGAGGCCTTGGCGGCAGCGGGAGGCACGACCGTGGCCGACCGGACCTATGCGACGGTCCGGATCTACCGCGACGGTACGCTCTACCAGATCCCGCTCGACGAGCTCTATGCGCGGCGCGGCCTGCAGCGGATCCGGCTGGTTGATGGCGACAGCATCTTCGTCGATACCGAATACGCGCTCGACCAGGCTGCAGCCTATTTTCAGGAGCAGATCCAGCTGGCCGAATTCCGCCAGTCCTCTCGCCAAGCTGCGCTGACCGAGCTGACGACCGAGATCAACCTGCGGCGGAACGAGCTAACGGAAGCACGAGAGAATTTCCAGACTCGGACTGCGCTGGATGCTGTCGACCGCGACTATGTCTATCTTACCGGAGAATTGCGCAGGCAGGGACGAATCGCCCTGCCGTATGACCGACGGGCCTCGCTGGCAGACGCACTCTACGGCAATGACTTGGGCGGCGTGCCGACATCTACCGCCAATGTAGCACAGATCTACGTGCTGCGCGGCTCCGCGGATCCGCAGGCCATGGGCGCCGTCACCGCTTGGCAGCTTAACGGACGCAATGCCGCAAACGTGGTCCTGGCCACGAAATTCGAATTGCGCCCCGATGACATCATCTTCGTCGCGGAGCAGCCGGTGACGCGCTGGAACCGTGTGGTTGACCAGATTGTACCTTCGCTACTCACCTATGGCGGAAATACAGCGACCTCTATCGCGCAATAGAGACGAAGCGAGAGCCAGTCCGGCGGCACAAGTCGATCGCCGGACTGGCTCGAGTTTTCAGTCAGCCAGCAGCAGCGGCGCCCAAGACTTCAGCGAGATCCCGTCCCGCGGCATCGATGCGGAAGTTCCTATCATAGACCATCCGCGCTGCTTCACGCATTCCGCCCCTCTGGTTTTCAGGCAGAGTAAACCAGCTGCGTAGAACGGCTCGGATGCCATCGATAGTGTCCTCGGCAACGAAGCCTGCCTGACCATTTTCCACTTCGCGCCAAGTATTGACCTTCCGGGTCGTCAGGACCGGTGTGCCGACGGACAGGGCCTCTGCGACCACGATCCCGAAATTCTCTTGGTGCGACGGAAGGACGAAGGCCTCGGCATTCCTGAAGGCACCGTATTTGGCTTCCCCTTTCAGCATGCCGGGCCAATGGATGCGACCACCGATCCCGAGCGCATCCGCCTGAGTACGAAGCGTATCTCCCAGCCCATGGGCATCGGGACCCGCCATCACCAGTTGGAGATCGGGCGGTGCGGTGGCAACTTCCTTGGCGAAAGCCTCGATCAGCAGATCACAACCCTTTTTCTGGTGAATGCGGCTCAGGTAGAGCAGATAGGGCCTGCCTTGGAGGCCGGGAACGGCAGTCTCGAGGGCCTTTGTCTGCATCTCTGTCCCACTGGGAAATTCAGGAGCCCCGTAAGCGACGGTCTGGGAGCGGAACGGATGGCCCTTGAAGACTCCCTGGGCGAGCTGCATCTCTTCTTCCGTGGTGAACAGAACTCGGTGGGCATCCGCCAAGATCGGCCCTTGGAGCGCCGACCAAGCAACCTGCTTCAGGAGATGCTTGGCCGGATATTGCTCCCGAAACCACGGATCAAGCATGCCGTGCGTAAAGACGACATAGGGGAGCTTCGCACTGCGCGCAGCGCGACCTCCCAAGATGACTCCCCAGTTCCACAGGCCATGCACTACCGCGGCATCGAAACGGTTCCGTTCCTTCTTAAGCCAGCACTCCATGGCCGGTGTATAGGCCTTGATCCCGGTCCTGCCTGTGCCGCATGCGTGGATCGGAAGAGGAAACTCCCGCAGATAGGGGGCACCAGGAGCATCCAAGGACAGGACCTCAGTATGGTGTCCGGCGGCAGCCATGACTTCCGCGCTGCGCAGCAGACCTTCAATCGGCCCACCTGAATTCAGGTTGGTATTCGCAATGATCCTCAGGACTCTCATGGGTTCCACACTCGTTACTTGCCCGGCCAGTCAGCATTTCGGCAGATGATCATGCGGGAACAGGCAGCCGGGATCCTGTGGCCCGCACCGCCTATGTCTCGGCATGGCCCTAGCCGCTCCGGTGCTCCAGACGCCCGGGACTAACGGATGTCCCTGCCAGCATAAGGCATGCCTTCGGCACATACCGCCTCACGAAAGCGGGCCGGATGGCAGAGCCTAGCCCACCTTCCTTTCCCCTGCGACAATACCCTTGAAGGTCTCGTATGTTTCCCGGATCCCGTCTTCCAAGCTACGCGCATTGTTCCAGCCCATCCCATGCAGGCGCGAGCTATCCATCAACTTCCTGGGCGTGCCGTCCGGCTTGGAGCTGTCGAAAACCAACTCGGCATCATATCCGACAACCCGAGCGATGGTTTCTGCAAGCTCGCGGATGCTAACCTCGACGCCTGAGCCGACATTGACGTGCTCGTAGCCAGAATACTCCTTCAGCAGGAAAACCAGTGCATCGGCAAGATCGTCGCAATGCAGGAATTCGCGCAGCGGAGTTCCCGAGCCCCAGACCTCGACAGAGCTGACCCCGGCTTCCTTGGCCTCGTGGAACTTGCGCAGAAGCGCCGGAAGCACATGCGAGCTCGTCAGGTCATAGTTGTCGCCCGGACCGTAGAGATTGGTGGGCATAGCGGAGATCCAGTCGCGGCCATGCTGCTTGCGGTAGGCTTGGCAAAGCTTGATTCCGGCAATTTTGGCGATGGCATACCATTCGTTGGTCGGCTCCAGCGGCCCGGTCAGCAGGCTATCCTCCGGGATCGGCTGGGGCGCCATCTTCGGGTAGATGCAGGACGACCCCAAGAAGAGGAAACGCTCAACGTCATTCTCATGCGCAGCCTCGACGATATTGGTCTCGATCTGCAGGTTGTTCAGCAGGAAATCGACCGGACGGGTGTTGTTCGCAAGAATGCCGCCCACCTTGGCAGCCGCCATGACAATGGCATCGGGCTTCACTTCAGCCATCCAGTCCCGGACCTGGGCCTGCTGGGTCAGGTCAACGGCATCGCGGCCGGCGGTAATGACCTCGCATCCCTCCTGCGCAAGACGGCGGACAACGGCGCCGCCCACCATGCCGCGATGCCCGGCGACCCAGATTCTTTTTCCGTTCAGATCGTAACTCGGCGAGGGCGGCACGCAGAGCGGCGGCTCGGGCAGCTCCGGCAGCGATGCGGGCGCGGGCTCGGCCATCGTCAACATCTTCCTCAACGACACCCGTGCCACGATCGGCAGCGGCGCCACCGTCGAGGCGTCCGAGGACGTGTCCGTCCTGGCCGCCTCGGACCTCACCCTGCTCGACTTCGCCGGCACGCTCGCGCTGTCGCAGGAGGCGTCGGGCGTCGGCATCGGGCTTGACGTCACGGTGCATACCGGCACGACCGAGGCGCTGGTTGCCGGCTCGGATGCGATGGGCGCTCCGACCACGGTCACGGCAGGCTCGGGTTCGATCCGTGTCGAGGCCGATGCCGCCGAGGAATTCTTCCAGCTCACCGCCAATATCGGCGCGGGCGACAGCACCTCGGGAGCCGGCTCGCTCAATGTGCTGGTCAACATCACCGACACCAACGCGGTGGTTGCGGGCGATCTCGAAGCCGAAGATCCGTCCTATGTCACGATGAATGCCGGGAATTCCCTGGTGATCGCGGCGGACAGCAACACCGATATCGAGAGCTATGCCGGCACGGCGGGCGTGTCGCTGAGCGGCTCCTCGGTGGGGATCTCCGTCGGCGTGGTGGTCGATCTGGATGCACAACGGCCATCGTCGGCGAGGGCGCCTCGATCGAAGCGCGCGGCATCGGCACGGCGGTCGCGATCAATTCCGGCGAGTTCACCGACGACGAGGGCACGCAGGCGGCGGAGACGGCGAATGGCGTGGTGCTGACCGCGACCAGCTTCGACGACGTCAAGCTCCTGGCGATCGCGGCCTCGGCCTCGCTCGGCTCGGACAGCAGCGGCAGCGAGGAGGGCGGCGGCGGCTCCAGCTCTTCGGGCGGCGGTTCGAATGTCGGCATCGCCGGGTCTGTCGGCGTGGCGGTGATGACCGGCGAGACCAAGGCGGTGCTGGCCGAGGGGGTCGATGTCAACGCGCAGACCGCGCCGCTTCCGGCGGGGGCGGGCGGCATCACCGTGATCGGCTCGGACGAAACCAATCTCGACCAGACCATCGGCGGGCTGTCCTTCGTGCTCGGTTCGGGCGGCGGCATCACCGGCTCGGTCTCGGTCAGCGTGATCGACCAGGCCACCTGGGCGCGGGCGCTCGGGCAGAACGTGCTGAACGCGCGCGACGGCGGCATCCGCTTCGACGCGCACCAGAAGACCGCGGTGAACACCGATCCCGAGAGCTTCACCGTCGCTGTTGCCGGGGTGATCGACACCGGCAGTTCGCAGGACAACAACAACAGCTCCAGCATCGCCTTTGCCGGGGTCGGCGCGGTGGTGGTGAATGTCGTCACCAATGACACCCAGGCCACGATCGGCGCGGGCAGCACGGTGAACACGACCGGCGGTTTCGTGCTGGCGGCCCAGGACGAGTCTGTCCTGGTGGCAGATGCGGGCGGCGCGGCGCTGGCCTTCACCGCCAGCGACGGCAGCAATGCCGGAAGCTTCGGCGCCTCGGTCGCGGTCAATGACCTGACCCAGACGATCCGGGCGACGGCGACCGACACGCCGGTGACGGCGGCGGATGTCTCGGTCACGGCGATGAACGATGCCGAGATCGACACGCTGACCATCGCGGGCTCCTTCGCGGGCGGCACCAACGGCTCGGCCTTCGCCGGGGCCGGCGCCGGCTCCGGCAACTACATCAACGCCACCACCGAAGCGCGGATCGCCAATCCCTCCGGCACGCAGGCCGTGACGGTCACCGGCGGCGGGGTGGAGATCCTGGCCTCCGACAACAGCGAGATCACGGCCGATGCCGGGTCCGGGGCACTCGGCGTCTCGGCGGATTCGAGCGCGCTCGGGGCCGTGACGGCCGGCGCCTCGGCGGCGGAGAACAAGATCACCCGCGCGACGACGGCGGCGCTGCAGGGGGCGCATGTCTCCTCCGACGGCGGCACCGGCGCCATCTCGGGCGGGGTCACCGTCTCCGCGGCCACGACCAGCAGCATCGACGCCTTCACGCTCGGCATCGCCGGGTCCCTGTCTACCGGCGGCGACCTGGCCTTCGGCGCCGCGGGCTCCGGCTCGGGCAACTACGTCACCGGCACGGTCGACGCGCTGATCAATCCGAGCACGATCTACGCCGCGGGCGCGGTCAGCGTCTCGGCCAGCGATGAAACCATGATCGAGGCGATCGCGGGCTCCGTGGCTGTCTCGCTCAATGTCGGCAGCGGCGACGGCGCCAAGGTCGGCGTCGGGCTCGGCGTCTCGGTCACGGTCAACGAGATCGAGGTCGATACCGAGGCCAGCCTGACCTCCACCACGGTGGAGGCGGCAAGCCTCGATGTGACCGCTTCCACCGCTTCGGTGATCGACTCGCTGGCCTTCGGCATCGCCCTTGCGGTCACCCAAAGCTCGGATTCCGCGATCAGCGTCGCCGCCACCGGGGCTGCGGCGGACAACCTGGTCGCCAATTCCGCGATTGCCGTGATCGAGGACACCGCAGATTCCGGCGCCACGGTCACGGTGTCGGGCGACGTGACGCTCGATGCCTCGGATTCCACCGTGATCACCGCAGATGCGATCGCGGCCTCGCTGAGCCTGTCGATCAGCTCGGACAGCACTTCGGTGTCGGGCGACCTGGGCGTCGCGGTGACGCTGAACGACATTTCGAACACGGTCCGTGCGGCGATCAACGACATCGCGGTGACCAGCACCGCGGGCGCGGTGACGCTCGATGCGGCCACGACCTCGTCGATCTCGACGACGGCGACCTCCGCCTCGATCGGGATTTCCAGCTCTTCGAACGGCACGGCGGCGAATTTCTCGGCCGATATCTCGCTGGCCTTCAACGACATCCAGAATGTCGTCGAGGCGGTGATCGAGGGCGGCGCCGTGGTGACGGCGGATGACGAGGTGGCGCTGACGGCGACCGACGATTCCTCGGTCACGGCGGTGGTCACGGCGGCCAGCATCAGTGCCGCGGTCAGCGGCTCGGGCAGCGCCGGCGGGCTGTCGATCACGGCGACGAATGCGAAGAACGAAATCGACAGCGACCTGCGCGCAGTGGTCGACGGGTCCGAGGTCCATGGCGCTTCGCTTGAGACCACGGCGGAGTCGAATGCCTCGGTCGATGTGGTGGCGACCTCTGCGTCCATCGCGGTGACGATCAGCGGCTCCTATTCGCTCTCGGGGACCGGCACCGGCGCCGGGGCGCAGAACAGCATCGGCGGAGACGGCGGCAACACGATCACCGCCGGCCTGATCAACGGCGCCTCGGCGGATGTCGACGGGGCGGTGACCATCCAGGCCGACAACAATTCCGATATCGACGCGACCGTGACGGCGGCCTCGGCCTCTGTCTCAGGCAGCAGCGACGGCTCGATCGCGCTGACGGTCACCGTCGCGACCGCCGACAACGTGATTGCCACCGACACTTCGGCGCTCGTCGAGAACAGCAGCGTGCTGGGCGGCGGCCTGCTCGACATGGATGCGAATTCCTCGGGCACGATCGACGTGACCGGCACCGCCGCGACGCTGAGCGTGACCGCCAGCAGCGGCAACATCTCGGTCGGCGTTTCGGTGACCGTGGCCGTGGTGCAGAACACCGTGAACGGCTCGGTCGAGTCGGTGGTCCGCAACAGCACCGTCTCGGGCACCTCGGATGTCGAGATCACTGCGGTGAATGACACGGTGATCCATGCGACCTCGGGATCGGTCGCGGTCGGCGTCACCGTCGCCTCGGGCTCGATCGCCTTCGGCGCGGACCTGACCGCCGCGGCGGCGACCAACGAGATCGGCACCGACACGACCTCGGGCATCATTTCCTCCGACGTGACGACGCCGGGCCATATCGATATCGACGTGACCTCCTCGGTCGAGGCCACGGCCATCGCCTATGCCGCCAGCGTCAGCGTCGGCGCCTCGGGCGATGTCTCGGGCACGATCGCTGGTGCCGGGGCGGGCGCGACCAACACCCATAGCGGGATCTCGCGCGCGGTCATCGAGGATTCGCCCGAGGTTCTGGTGATGGGCGTCCCCGAGGGCGGGGTCAGCGCGGGCGGGGCGGTCGATATCGACGCCGCCGACACGACGACGCTGGAGTCGACCGTGGTCGCGGCCACGGTGGCGGTGTCGCTGGGCAGCTCGGCGAGCTTCGCCATCGGCGTGTCGATCATCGTCGCGATCAATGATTTCGACGCCGAGACCGAGGCGGGGATCTTCGGCTCGACGGTCAGCGGCTCCAGCATCGACGTGACGGCCGACGGCAATGCCTCGATCACCGCCACCGGGGTGGCGGCGAGCGTTTCGGCCAGCAGCGGCGACATCTCCTTCGCGGGCGCAGGCTCGGGCGCCGGGGCCGACAACGACCTCGACAACCGCGTGGCGGCCCTGATCGAGGACAGCGACGCGACCAGCGGCAGCGGCGTGACCGTCCATGCCGAGGACAGCTCCTCGATCACCTCCACCGTGGTGGCGGCGGCCGTCGGGCTGGCGATCAGCCAGGGCGGATCGGCCTCGATCGCCGCGGCCATCGCCGTCTCGGTCAGCCTCAACGAGATCGACACCGAGCTGCAGGCCGGGATCATCGGCAGCAATGTCGATGCGGGCGGCGCGGTCAGCGTCGATGCGCTGAACGACACCACGATCAATGCCAATGCGGTCGCCGTGTCGATTTCCGCGGCCGGCGGCGGCGAGATCGCGGTCGGCCTGACCGGGTCGGGCTCGGATGTCGACAACGTGCTGAACAACACGGTCGAGGCGACGATTTCCGGCTCGGAGATCGTCAATGCCGGCGCGGTCACCGTGATCGCCGACAATGAGGCGCAGATCGACACGACGGCCGTCTCGGCCTCGGCCTCGCTGACCTTCGGCAACACCGCGGCGATTTCCATCGCGATTTCGGCGGTCACCGCCGATCTCGACATGCAGACCGCGACCTCGGCGAACATCACCGACTCGGAGATCACCGATCCGGGCGCGGTCACCGTCCAGGCCTGGAACGACACCGACATCCAGACCGATGCGGTCGCGGCCAGCCTGTCGGCCTCGGCCTCTTCGGGCTCCTTCGCGCTCGGCGTCACCGCGGCGGTGGTCGCGACCAATGCCGTTGCCGGCGGGTCCACCGAAGCCGTGATCGACGGTTCGACCCTGACCGAGGCGGATTCCGTCACCGTCGAGGCGCGCGACATCAGCGAGATCGACACGACCTATGTCTCGGCCGCGCTGACGGTCTCGGCCTCCTCCAGCGTCGCCGTCGGCGTCGCCATCGCCGCAGGCACAGCAACCACCGCGGTGACCCAGACGGTCCTGGCCTCGATCTCGGATTCGGTGATCGACAGCTCGGTCAACGGCACTGCCGATGTCATCGTCAACGCGCAGAATTTCGAGGGCAGCGACCGGGCGCGCGTCACCACGCTGGGCGTCTCCGCGGCGCTCTCGGTCTCCGCCAGCAGCGATTTCGCGCTGAGCGGCGCGGGGGCAGGCGCCGAAGTGAATGTCAGCATGGACAACACGATCCAGGCCGATGTCAGCGGCGGCAGCGATCTGGATGTCCGGTCGCTGTCTGTCACCGCCACCGACAAGGCGGAGCTGAGCACCACCACCGTCGCCGCCGCCGCCAGCGTCGCGGCCAGCGGCACGGCGGCGGTTTCGCTGACCGGTGCGGTGGCGATCACCACCGCCGCCTATGACAGCTCGGTGCGTGCGGTGATCTCGGCCTCGCAGATCGACCTGACCGGCGCCGGCCTGACGACGATCTCGGCCCGCGGCGATGCCGATGTGGTGACCACCTCGGTCGGCGCGGCGATCGCGGCCCGCCTGCGCTCCGCCCGCCTCGCCGGAAAGCCCGGCGACGGCCCGCTCCCGGACTGGGAGCGGGCGGCAAGGCCGGAGGCGACATCGACCGGCCGCCGTCCGACCAGCGCCTGGAGCCTGGGCGGCTTCACGCTGCACCTGAATTTGCTGTCGGACATCGCCTTGCGCCGTGGATCGGCAGGGCATGGGGATAGTGACGGCATCGTTGCAGCCGCCGCGGGCTGGACGTGATGCCTCTTTCCCGAGTTGAGGTCAGCCCACATGTCGGATCTCGGCGGTGCCCGCAGCGCCGAAGCTGTTCAAGACAGAGCGGCACGCGTCCTCGGCCGAGCACAGCGGTGAATGGCGCGGATGTGGATCTCGGCGGTCTGGCGATCGGGATCTTTGATGCGATCTGCTCGCCGAAGGACTTGAGGCTTCTCATCCCAGCCTCGATCCTGCTCCGGACATGGTCGCCGGACCACTTCTTCCAGATCGCCCGTACGTGGCGCCGGGGCGCCCGCAGGATGCCATTTCGGGCCAAGGCGGAAGGCCAGTCCTTTTCGAGAGACGGCCGTTCTCACGAATGGGACGACCGCCATGCCTCCGCGCGACCGGATCGCCGAATGGCGCTGCCTTTTGTCGCAGGTGGCGCCAGCGGTGCCCGGAATTGCCCATCGCGGCGCAATCGGTCCGAGCCCGATGGACGACGGCGCATCCGCTGGCAACTCGGCGGTGACGGTGGCGATCTCCTGATCCGGGCCGATCTGCTTCAGGAGTTCCGGCAGCATCCCTCGCCGGTTCGCCCGGACCGGTGGCGCTCACCGGCTCGACATCGCCGACATTGCCGGAGGCGACCTCGACCGCCCGGATCTCCAACCGTCGTCGGGGAAACGGTCCACCGGACCGTTTCCCGATCCTCCTCCATCTCGTCTATGCCGAGGTGGCGCTTGCACCATGAGCGGGCCGCGCCACCGGTCCGAGCGGCACCCCGGGAAATTACACCTCGTTGACGGACGCTATCTTGTTTTCCTTGTGCGCGGATGGGTGGGGCCCGCCGAAATCCCTATTTGGCTGTCGAACCCGGGGGCGCTGTGGAAACTTGCCCGGGAGCGCCGTCTCGAAGGCCCGGTGATACGTGCCGGTGGGCTCGAAGACGATGCGCGCCACCGGTGCCTTGCCCAGCCATCGGATCAGGGCCCGGAAACCGCGGGACGTGTTCCCGAACTGCTTCGCCGCGCTATCCTCAAGGCGGAAGGCATCGAGACGGGATTTCGAGATATCGATGCCGATGGCATGATCCGTCATCTTCGCCAGACCTATCCTTGACCTCGCCCGCGGCTCCCGGACTGGGAGTTGCAGTACTTCCAGAGAGAGGGACCCCACATGAGCAGAAGCCCCGCCGCAGTTTCACCGCCGAATTCAAGGAGCAGGCTGTTGCCCGACTTTCCGAGCCCGGCGCCACGCAGACCAGCGTCGCCCGGGAACTCGGCGTGACGCGCTCGCAGCTGAAAGGCTGGCGGCTGCAGCGGCTGTAGCGGCGGCCGAGGCGATCCGCAGGCAGCAGGCCGAGGTCGCGGGAATCGCCGTCTCAGGGAAGAGGCGGAAGGTGATGCGGAAGGCTTCGTCGCCGGTCTTGTCACCCGGAGTTGCCCATCGCGGCGCCATCGGTCCGAGCCCGATGGGCGACGGCGTGACCTGACCGGCGTCGCGCAGTGGGCGGCGGAGCCGTGAAGGACAAGCGCGTCGTCATCGCTGCACACGGGCCCCTTCGCTCGGGCGGATCGCGCTCGGGGGCGCCGTGACGGGTGCTCTCTGTTAGCCGAGCTGGTTCCAATTCTGGCGCACCGCCGCCCCGGAAAGGGCAGCGCGGCAGGCCGCGCGGGACGGTCTTCTTCCTGGGCTGCGGGCGATCTTCGGGGCCAGCCGCAGGCGCTGCGGCGCGGCGCGCCGTCGCCATTGATGCCCCGCCGCCCATCGGGCTCGGACCGATGGCGCCGCGATGGGCAACTCCGAGACGGATGGCGAACGCGGCGATGGAGATCGCCGGGAGGGCAGAGGGTCGATGTCCGGGCGGCTCAAGAGCAGCCTGGCCGTCGACGCGATGCGGATGGTGCCGCAGAACTACCGGCCGGCCCGGGGCTGATCTGCCGCTCCGACCGCGGAGTTCAATGCGCCAGCGGCAATTTCCGGCGGCTTCCCTATGCCTGGACGGCCGTCGCCTCGATGAGCCGCAACGGCAACTGCTTGGAATTCAAGCTGGACTGCGCCAGCGGACCGGATAATCCGGGGGACCCTGCGAAGGCGCAGACCGCGCCGATGGAGAGGGTCCTCGGATCGCTCAGGTCCGCGCCGGTGCACCGCGCCAGGTTCCGGTCGCGCCGCGTGGCCAAGGCGGAGTTGTTCGAATGCATTGCCATCTTCTGCAATCGCCGCCGCCTCTCGACCATGGGACACCGCACGCCCGAGCAGGCAAGGATCGACATGACCGCCAAGATGGCCGCAGAGTGAATGCCGCTCCGGTCCGGGAACCGGGGGAAGGTCAAAGGTGCCGAAGGCCCGGCTCAGGGCCAGGGGTACTCGGCGATGTAGATGCCTTCGGCGGCCAGCGTATCGGCGACGCTGCGGCGCTCGTCGACGACATCGGCGACGGGAACGGCGCGGCGGCGGATAACTTCGGCTTCGGTGAAGGGCGTGCTGCTGCCGTCGCCCCATTCCTCGAGCACGTAGTTCATCACCTGCGCGATCTGGGCATTGTCGAGCGAGGCGCCGGTGACGCCCGGGACGTGCATCATGTAGGTGCGCCCGGCGTCCAGGTTGGCGATCGCGCTCACCGAGTCGGGGAAGGCGGGCACGCCGCCCTCGACCGTGCCTTCGCCGGTCATGCCGTGGCAGCCGGCACAGCGCAGGATGTAGTCGCTGCGCGCCTTGCTGTCGGCGGCCAGCACCGGCGCGGCCGGGAGGGCGAGGATCAGGAGGGGGGCAAGGCAGCGCAGCATGGCAGTCTCCTCATTCGCCTTCGGGGCGCATCGCCCGCAGATCGGCATGGGACGGGCGCGTTTCGCGGGCGCCCGCGATGTCGGCCTCCGTGGCCGCGGCCTCCAGCCCGCCGAGGTCCTGCAGCACGTAGCTCGCGGCCGCGGCCAGGTCGGCATCGTCATAGCCCGCAACGGGGGGCATGATCAGCCCGATATAGCTCTGGCCCGCAGCCTCGATCTTGCCCGCCAGCCCGGAGACCAGCACGCCCGAGACATAGGGAACGGCCTGATTGCCGAGAGCGGACCAGAAGCCCGGACGGTTCAGCGCAGGGGCGAGCCCCGGATTGCCGATCCCGCCCTCGTTGTGGCAGGCGGCGCAGGCGGCGGAGAAGATCTCCGCGCCGTCGGCGGCCAGCGCGGGCAGGGCGGCGGCGGAGAGGAGGCAGCCCGCGAGGGCTGCCTTCAGCTTGGTGGTCATCCGGGTCACTCCGCCAGGCCGACGACGACCGACACGGTGCAGTGATAGCCCTTGTCGGTATTGGCCATGCACCAGTTGATGTCGTTGTAGAGGCCCATGCGGTAGCCGGGGCGCTCGCCTTCGGAGGTGTAGCAGAAGGTTGCCGAAGACACGGTCGGCTTGCCGCAGCAGTCGTTGTAGCTGACCAGGTAGTCCTTGCCGTCCTCGGGATTGGTGCAGGTGCCGACCCAGGACACTGCCGAGGCCGAGGAGCCGGGCGGGCAGGAGGTCAGCGAGCCGCCCGAAGCGGAGCAGAGATTGCCGTCGAGCGCGCAGTGGCGCCAGTAGCTGCACTCGTCCGCATCGGCGGCGCCGGCGGCCGAGGCGCGGCGGTCGAAGGGCAGGATCGGCGTGGCGGCGGCGGCGCCGACCATGGCCATCCCGGCCTTGGACAGGAAGCTGCGGCGGCCGACATTGCGGGCCGAGCCGCGCGCGGTCTTCTCGACGGCCTTGTCGAGGCTGCCGAGCAGGTGGTCGAAGAACTTGGGCATGTTGGGGATCCTTTCTGTCTGGAATCCGGATCAGGCAGTGACGGGGGCGGACATCGCCGCCTGGAGCGAGGGGATGCCGGTCTCGGAGGCGGTGAACAGGCTCTCGAGCTGCTCGCGCGAGTTCACCAGCCCCTTGGCCAGCACCGTGCCATGCGGGCCGATCAGCACCGCGAAGGGCAGCTTGGTGACCTTGAAGGCCATGCCGAGCTCGGAGCTGAGCACATAGGGGAAGCTGCCGAGGTCTTCGGCCTCGATCAGCCGCCGGTGCGCCGCCTCGCGCCCGTCGGAGGCCAGCACCACGTCGAGCCAGCGCGATTCGTCATCGCGGATGGAGCGGATCGCGGGCAGGAGCGCCTTGCAGATCGGGCAGGTGGTGGAGAGGAAGAACACGAGCTGTGCCCGGCCTTCGCCGCCGCCGAGCGGCAGGCTCGCGCCATTGAGGTTGGGCAGGGTGAGCGCCGGGACCGGCGCCCCGATTTCGGGACCGTTGTCCGAGATCATCGCGCCGACCGGCGAGACGCGCTCGAACAGGATGCCGATCTGGCGGGCCAGGGCGAAGACCACCCCGATCAGGACCAGCACGACGACCCAGAGGGCGATGTTCATGAACATCAGGAGTTCCATGGTCTTGGTTCCTTCTTCCGGTCAGGCGGTCCGCCGGATGTTGGGGAGATGCGAGGCCAGCTTTTCCGCGACGCCGAAGACGGCGAAGAGGGTCAGGCCGGCCGCGAGGCTGGCGAGGGCGCCCGCCACCCCCACCGGACCGGCGGGGATCAGGGCGATGCCGAGGGCGAGGACCGCGAGGAGCGCGTTGCGCCCCAGCGTCAGCCCCGAGACGATCTGCGGGGCGCCGCCGCAGCCGCAGTCGATCTCGCTGCGGCCCTGCCGCAGGGCGAGGACCATCAGCAAGCCGTAGCCGCCGAACAGCCCTGCCGCCATCAGCCCGCCGAAGCCGCGGGTCTGGGGCAGGAACATCAGCGCGATCGCCAGGATCTCCGCCGCGGTCAGCGCCCGCACCAGCGGATAGGTCCAGGCCGCCGGGACCAGACCGTAGCCCTGGGCGAAGCCGACCGTCTCGTGATAGGCGGCCAGCTTGTGCCAGGCGGCCCGCGCCAGGACGAGCACCGTGAAACCCGTCACCGTCGCCGAGGCGTAGGGGACAAGCGCCTCCATCTTACCGGTCCAGCTTCAGGAGCGTGACGAAGCCGGCGGCGGTCTCGAACTCTTCGGCCATGCTCAGGGACACCTCGTCGCCCATCGCCACGTCGTAGCGGACGACGTTGCCTTCCTCGGTCGCGCCGTAGAGCACCGGCTCCTCGGTCTGGGTCACGGCAAGGCCGTTCTCGTGATGCGCGGGCGAGCGGCCGGTGACCGTGCGGGTCTCCATGTCGACCGACCAGATCTCGGTGGCGGCATCCTTGTGCGAGCCGTCATAGGCGCCCGAATGCATCAGAACGAAGGCAGTGTTCGTGGGCGCGTTGTAGGCGATCAGTTCCGAGCCCGACGGCGCCCAGTTGCCCAGCACGCCTTCGGTCAGCGCCGCGGTTCCGGTCAGCACCGGAGCCTCGCCCGAGTCGTCGACGAAATAGAGGTTGCCGTTGAACGAAACGAAGACCAGCTCGCTGCCGATCCGCACGCCGTTGGTGAACAGCGCGTCCTCGTCGACGTCGAAGATCTTTTCCGACTTGGCCGGGTCGCCGAAGCTGCCATCGGCGGCGAAGCTGTAGCTGGCCAGCGTGCCGTCGCCGCAGATCGTGGTGAACTTCATCCCTTCGACGGCCGGGAAGGCGCCCCAGCAGCCCGGGGTCGGGATCTCGGCCAGCTCCGCGCCGGCGCCCAGGTCGACCACGGTGATCGAGGTGGCGGGCGTCGCGTTCTGCGCCAGCAGATAGCCTTCGTCCGCGGTCAGCGCCAGCAGCGCGTTCTGCGATTCCACATGGGCCAGCCGGTTCGAGATTTCGAATTCGCGGCGCACCGACAGGGTCTGCACGTCCCATTCATGCATCACCGCGGTGACCGGCCCGTAGGTATAGCGCTCCATGTAGACCGAAGTCGTGTAGAGCGTGCTGCCATCGGCCGACAGCACCATCTGCGCGGTGGTGCCCGGGCCCATGTTGCCCTTCATCGCGAAGTCTTCGGCGCCCAGCACGTTGACCTTGCTCGGGCCGGCCCAGGCCTGGTCCATCACGAAGACATTCGGGCCTTCGGAGATGGTTTCCTCGATGGTCAGCGTCTCGGGAACGAAGTCCGCGGCGCTGTCCTGGGCCAGGGCCGGGCCTGCGGCCACGGCAGAGGCCAGCGTGACGGCATAGGTTGCTTTCATGGATCAGTCTCCTCAACGGGGTCTCGGCCCGGCTTAGCCGCGCCGCTATCCTGCCCGCTATCCGCGCCCGGCCGGAAAATGTGCTTAAAAAATTTGCAAATGACGAAAATGAGGCCACGTTGCCGTGAGGGTCCTCTGGTGCCTGCCGATTAATGTCTAATCATATCCTTGGACCGCCATATGGGGCGGAAAGGGGAACATCTTCATGGACATGCAGCAATCTGCGGGCCCGGCCCGCGGGGCGGTGCGCTTGTCGCGCCGGATCACCAAGAGCTTTCTCGAGCACGAGCATGCCCTCGACGGCTGGGAGCAGACCTACCGGCAGCTCTCGGCGGGGCGGTTCGAGGGCCGGGTCGAGAGCCTGGCTCTCGGCGGCATGAGCCTGCAGCGCGAGCGGGTCGAGGCCAGCGTCGAGAACGAGTTCCGCGTGCCGGGCGACACGGTCGTCGTGGGGTTCAACCTGCCGGGGTCGAAGATGTTCAACACCGATCTGGGACCGCTGGCGCCCTGGGAGCCGCTGATGTTCAGCGCGGGGCGCGATCACCGGGCCTATGCGGAGGGCGGCTTCGATGCGCTGATCGTCGGCCTGCCGCGCGACCGGATGCCCGAAGGGCTGCGCGGCACCGCGCGGCTGGCGGATGACCCGCAGGCGCAGACCGCGAAATGGCTGCTGTCGCTTCTGGGCAGCGTGGAGTCCGGCCATGCCAGCGACAGCCTGCTGCAGATGGCGCCGGACCTGGTGGCGGATGCCTTGTCCTTCTGGGGTGACATGGCGGCGGCGCCGGAGCTGTCGGCACGGCGCAGCATGGCGCTGTTCGACGAGATGCTGGCGGCGGCGGATGCGGCGCTGCCCGAGGCGGTGTCGGTCACCGGCCTGTCGGAGATCCTCGGCCGTCCCCGCGCGGAAGCGGCTGGCCGCCCTGGCCCATCAGGATGCTGGTCGAGGGCATGACGCCCGAGGCGCCGCGCGAGCCGCCGAGCGCGTCGAGCCGCCGGTCGCCCAGGAGCCCCTGCGGCCGGAAGGTGACGATCAGGAGCAGGAGGCCGAAGGCTACCATGTCGCGGAAGCCCTCGCCGACATAGCCGACCGCCAGCGCCTCGAACATGCCGAGCAGAAGCCCGCCGACCACCGCGCCGGGAATGCTGGAGAGCCCGCCGAGCAGCGCCGCGGCGAAGCCCTTCAGGCCGAAGGGTATGCCCATTTGCGGATAGACCGTCTGGTAGTACATCGCCACCATGATGCCTGCGACCGCGGCGAGCGCGGCGCCGAGACCGAAGGCCAGGAGCCGCAGCCGCTCGGTGCGCACGCCCATCTGGCGCACCGCGTCCATGTCCTGCGACATGGCGCGCAGCGCCCGGCCGTGCCAGCTGCGGGTCAGGAACAGCCATAGCCCGCCCATCGCCGCCAGCGACACGCCGAGGATCGCCGCGTCCATGCCGGTGACATAGGCCGCGCCGATCCGCAGGCTGTATTGCGACAGCGGGCTGGGGAAGGGATGGGCCTCGGGCGACCAGACGATCTCGGCCGCCTGGTCGAGCATAAAGGTGATCGCCAGGGTCGACAGCAGCGGCGCGATGAAGGGCGCGTTCTCGAGCGGGCGCAGCGCGACCCGCTCGATCAGCATGCCGAGCCCGGTGGTCGCGACGACCGAGAGTGCGGCGGCCAGCACCAGCGGCAGGCCGATCATGGTGCCGGTATAGGCCAGGAAGGCCCCGAGCATCAGGAGCGAGCCCTGCGCGAAGTTGATCAGGTTGGTGACGCCGAAGATCAGCGCGAAGCCGATTGCGACGAGGGCGTAGACATTGCCGATCACCAGCCCGTTCAGGATCTGGCTGAAGAGTTCTATCATGGGGGGATCCCTGCTGGATGGCCGCCGCGGCGGAGGTCAGTCGAAGGGCACGTAGCCGCCGTCGCGCACCACGATGTAGTTGATCTCGCGCGGGCCGAGATCGCCGCTGCCCTCGTATTTCAGCGCGCCGCTGACGCCGTTGATCGGCGGCGCGTCGGCGATCCGGTCGCGGATGCCCTGCCGGGTCAGCGGCTCGCCCGCTTCGAGGAGCGCATCCATCGCGCTGGTGACGATCAGCATCGCGTCCCAGGTGAAGGCGGAATAGTAGTTCGGCTCCTTGTCGAAGGCGGCGCTGTAGGCGGCGGTGAAGTCCTGCGCGGCGGGAGCGCTGGCCAGGAAGGGCGTGGGCATGACGACGCCCTCGGCGGCGCCCCCGGCCAGCTCTATGAACTTGGGATCGTTCAGCGTGTCGGTGGCGGCGACCTTCAGCTCCGGATCTGCCTGGCGCAGCTGCTGCATGAAGAGGGCGGATTCGGCGTAATGGCTGACCAGGAAGACGCCGTCGGGTTCGGCGGCGAGCACCTTGGTGACCAGCGGNCGGCGTAATGGCTGACCAGGAAGACGCCGTCGGGTGCGGCGGCGAGCACCTTGGTGACCAGCGGGCGGAAGGCGCGGGTCTCGGGGATCATCGCCTCGGACAGCACCACCTCGGCGCCGCGTTCCTCGAGCCTTTCGGTCATCATCTCGTTGGTGATCATGCCCCAGTCGTCGCGGAAATAGACGATGGCGATCCTGGTCATCCCCATCTTGTCCATCAGCATCACGGTCTGCGGTTCGACCTGCGCGGCATGGGTGGGGGTGGTGCGGAACTGGTAGGGGCTGATCTTGACATAGTCGGGATGGCCGGCGGTCGGGGCGACCTGGGCCAGCTGCGCCTCGGCGAGGATCGGGCCCGCCGCCATCGACTCGGTCGAGGTCTGGCCGCCGATCACCGCCAGCACGCTGTCGTCCGAGGCGAATTTCTGGGCGATGTTGGCCGCCTCGCGCGGGTTGCCGCGGCTGTCCTCGACCATCAGTTCCAGCGGGCGGCCGCCGATGCCGCCATCGGCATTGACCCCTTCCGCGAAGAGCGAGGCGGCCTCGCGGAACCGCGCGCCGAGGGCGGAGCGCTCGCCCGACATCGGGCCGAAGACGCCGATCACCACCGGATCGTCGGACTGGGCCTGCAGGGCGGTGCCGAAACCGGCCGCGAGAAAGGCGGCGGCGAGAAGGACGGGTCTCTTCATGGGGGTCTCCTAGGCTGTTGGGGGCGAGGTCTGGCGCCTCATGTAAAAAGTTTAGGAATTAAATCTGGTGCAGCTCAAAACGAAAAATGCGCAATCGCGACGCAAGTCTTGCCGCTCCGGCAAGAGGTGCCGAAAAACCGGGCAGAATTTACAGATTTCTTGCAGAATGTGCCGGTAAAGTAGCCATTAAATCGAGAAAAGGCCGATTCTTCTGGTTCCGACGACAGAGGCGCTGCCGCGATTGGGTCCGGGGCCAGGGCCATTGAAACGGCCTTGAAGTTTAGCGGTGGGTTTTCACCTACTAAACAAATCGCTTGCGCGGGGGCGCTGAATCGGCTCAAGTCGCGGCATGACGAAAGCGCGCAAATCCCCGGGATCGGCTGGCCGGTCCTTCGAACTTTTCGACGAACAGATGCCGGTGCGGCGCTACAAGCTGCTCCTGCAGACCTTCCTCAAGCGGCGCGGACCGGGCGCGCGGCAGGCGATTGCCGAGGGGCTCGGGCATACCCGCAGCTTCGTCACCCAGATCACCAGCCCGGCCTATGACATGGCGATCCCGGCGGCGCAGGCGCGGGCGATCGTGCGGATCGCCGAGCTGACCCCGGAAGAGGAGCGGGTGTTCCTCGAAGCCTACCTGGCGGCGCATCCCGAGCGGGCGCCGGATCTCTATGCCCAGACCCATGGCGGGCTGGCGATCGCGGTGCCCGACCTGCAGGACCCGGCGGCGCAGGCGCGGATGGAGGCACTGATCCGCAAGCTGGCCGAGGACGTGATCGAGAGCTTCCTCGGCGCGCGGCAGAGGGAGAAGGGCGCATGAACATCGATCTCGCGCACAAGGGCACGATGCTGTCGGTGCTGGCCTGCGATCCGGCGACCGGAACGCTGGGGATAGCGCTGGCCTCGAGCTCGATCGCGATCGGCTCGCGCTGTCCGCATCTGGAGACCGGCCGCGCCGTGCTGGCCAGCCAGGGCTTCACCAATCTCAAGGTCGGACCGCTGGCGCTGGACCTGATCCGCTGCGGCCTGAGCAGCGAGGAGGTGCTGGAGGCGCTGCGCCAGCATGACCGCTGGCTCGACTACCGCCAGATCGGGATCATCCGCGCCGACGGCCAGGCGGCGGCCCATACCGGCAGCATGGCGCGCGGCTGGGCGGGGCATCTCGAAGCGGAGAACATGCTGTGCCTCGGCAACGGCCTGCCCGGCGAAGGCGCCGCGCTGGACCTTGCCGCCGCCGTCTGGACCGGTTCCACGGGCGAGCCGATGGACGAACGCCTGCTGCCGGCCCCGACCGCCGGTCAAGCGCGCGGCGCTGGCTGGCCGCCGCCTGGGACAGGTCCTGGCCGATCGCCAGCAGTGCCGGAACCAGCATCAGCACCAGCACCATGCCGAAACCCAGCCCGTAGACCAGCGTGATCACCGTCGGCTTGAGGAACTCCGCCGCGCGCGAGCTTTCATACATCAGCGGCGCCAGCCCCAGCACCGTGGTCAGCGTGGTCAAGAGCACCGGGCGCAGCCGCTCGGCGGTGCCGTCGAGGATCGCGGGCACCAGCCCGCGCGCCCGCGCCCGCTCGTCGATCGAGGAGATCAGCACGATGGAATCGTTGATGATGATCCCGGTCATGCCGATCAGCCCGATCACCGAGAACATCGAGACCGGCATGTCCCACAGCCGGTGCCCCCAGAAGACGCCGACCAGCCCGAAGGGGATGATCGCCATGATCACCAGGGGCCGCGTCCAGCTGGCGAAGATCCAGGCCAGCACCAGGTAGATGCCGAGCAGGCAGAGCACGAAGCCGGTCTCGGCATCGGCAAGGAAGCGCGCCTCGTCCTCGGCCATGCCGGCAAAGCGGTAGTTCACCTGCTGCGCCTCGGCGAAGCCGGGCAGCACCGCGTCGCGCAGCTCGGCCTCGACCACCGAAGCCCGCGCCGGGTCGTCATCCGACAGGTTGCCGGTCACCGACAGCACCGCCAGCCCGTCCTCGCGCCGGATCGTGCCGAAGCCGCCCTCGCGCGTCACCGTCACCAGATCGGTCAGCGGCACGTATTGCCCCGAGCCCGCGCGCAGCATCATCGACTCGAGGAAATCCGCCGCGCGCTCGCCCTCGGGCAGCTCGACCCGGATCGCGCCGGTGCGCAGCCCGGCCGGATAGGTCGCCGCCTCGATGCCGTTCAGCCGGTTGCGCAGCACCTGGCCGAGCTCCTCGGTGGTGAAGCCCAGGGCCCTCCCCTTCGAGGTCAGGTCCAGCACGTACTGGTCCTTGTCGAAGGGCAGGTTGTCCTGGACGGAGCTGATCTCGGGATATTGCGCGAGCCGCGCCTTCAGCGCCTCGGCGGCGAATTTCAGCTGCCGCAGATCGGCGCCGGAGAGCTGGATATCGAGGTTGTCGTCTCCGCCGCCATAGCGCCAGGAGCGGAAGCTGAGCGTCTCGGTCAAGGGCAGCTGGCGCGCCTCCTCCTGCAGCCGCGCCACGAAGACCGAGGCATCGAAGGGCCGCGCGTCGCGGTCGACCAGCTCGATCGCGACCGAGCCCAGCAGGTCGGCATCGGTGTTCTCCACCCCCTGCAGCCCGCGCCCGGTATTGCCGCCCACTTCGGTCAGCACATAGGTCACCGGGTTGACGCCGGTCTCCGCCTCCAGATCGCGGCCGACCTTCTCGACCGCGCGCTGCAGCTCGCGCATCTGCGCGACGGTGTCCGCGCGCGTCGCCAGCGGCATCATCGCGAAATTGCCGTCGACCGAGGCCTGTTCCGGCGGCGAGAAGAACCGCCACCTGAGATCGCCCGAGATCAGCGGCACGACCTGCGTCGCCAGGAGCAGCAGCGCGCCCGACACCACCAGGTAGCGCGCCCGCAGCACCAGCGCGACGAAGCGGCGGAAGGCACCGTCGCGCAGCCGGCCGAAACCCTTGTTCACCCAATGCGAGGGCAGGTCGTACCAGGGCACGCGCCCGCCCGCCGAGGCCGAAAGCGCATGCGCCATGTGGCTCGGCAGGATCAGGAAGCACTCGGCAAGGGAAGCCAGGAGCACGGCAATCACGGTGAAGGGGATGTCGCCGATCAGCTCGCCGAAGCGGCCGCCGATCGCGGTCAGGCCGAAGAAGGCGATCAGCGTGGTCAGCGTCGCCGACAGGACCGGCAGGAACATCCGCCGCGCCGCCCGTTCCGCCGAGCCATAGGGCCCTTCGCCGAGCTGGCGGTAGCGGTAATCGGCATGCTCGCCCACCACGATGGCATCGTCGACCACGATGCCGAGCGTGATGATCAGCCCGAAAAGCGACATCATGTTGAGCGTCAGCCCGCCCGCCCACATCAGCCCCAGCGCGGTCAGCATCGACACCGGAATGCCCGCCGCCACCCACAAGGCGGTGCGCGCGTTGAGGAACAGGAACAGCAGCACCAGCACCAGCGCCAGCCCCTGCAGGCCGTTCGAGACCAGGATCTCCAGCCGCTGGGTGATCTGCTCGGCGCGGGTGCGGATCAGGTCGATTTCCATCTCCGGCGGCAGCCCGGCCTTCATCTCGGCGGCGGCCTCCTCGACCTGGCGCTGGATGGCGATGGCATCGCCCTGCGGCGAGCGGTCGACCCGGATCGAGATCGCCGGATGGTCCCCGGCGAAATAGCTGCGGTTGCGGTCGGGGCCTTCCTGCAGCACCGTCGCCACGTCGCCCACGGTCAGCGCCGAGCCGTCATCGAGGATCTTGATCGGCACCTCCGCCACCTGATCCGCGGCACGCCGCTCGGTGCCGGTGCGGACCCGGGCATTGGCGCCGGTGACATCGCCCGCGGGCGTGGTCGCCGCCGCCGCGCCGATCACGCAACGGCGCGCAGTTCCCGGATCCGGAAGGCCGAACTTGCGCTCAGCGCCTCCTCTCCCAGCCTCGCATGGCCGAAAGCCGCGTCGATCGCATTCGGCGCCACGCCCGCGGTGACCAGATGGCTGCGCAGCAAATGCCGCGCAGCGTTGTCCTGGACCGGCAGCACCGTGGCCCGGTGCTTCAGGATCGCCGCGTGATCGGGCTCGACAACCTGCCCTGTCCCGTCGAGGAAGAAGAAGAGCGGCGGCGGGGACCCGCCGGACCGCTCCTTGAGAAGCGGCGCAAGACGGTCCCGCACCAAGCCGGGACAGAGCGGCGAAAGCACCTCCGCAAGCGCCCCCAGATGCGCCTCCCAGTGCCCGAGCTGCGCAACCGCTGCGGGCGGAAGCGCCACCATGCGCGAGGAGGGACCGCCGCGGGTCGCCTTGTCGGAGATCCACATCATGGCCGTGGGCAGGTCGTAGTCCCCTGCCCTCTCGAAGGGCGCGCCGACCGGCCGGTGCCCGGTGGCAAACATCAGGAGTTCCAGCGTGTAGGTCGCGAACAGGTTATGCGCCTCGGCGGCTGCGGCAAGACCGGGACCTTGCCCGTCCCTGCAGAGCGCCCCGAGTTCCGCGATGTCCTGCGCCAATTCCGCGAAGGCGAGCCGCAGGAGCTCGCGCGGCAGACGGGCGCGCGAGCCGACGACCGGGGCAGGCTGAGGCACGCGCTCGGGCGGCGCGAGCCCCCGGCGGACCGGCCAGCGCCAAGGGCAGGAAGATCGCGGTGCCGATGGCGGCGGAATTGACCTGCATCGCCGCCGCGGTCTCGGTGCGCGACAGCAGCCGCGTGGTCAGGTGATAGACGGCCGCCAGCCCGACATTGATCAAGGCGAAGATCACGCCCTCCAGCACCAGCCCGGTGCCCGGCCGCACGATCGCGAGCACGCCGCAGAACCCTGCGAGCGCGCAGGCGAGGCCGGTGGCGGTCAGCGGCTCGCCGAGGACCGGCCGGGCCAGAAGGATCACCACGACCGGCGAAATGTAGAGGATCGCCACCGCCTCGCCCACCGGCAGCACCCGGAGCGCGAAGGCCATGGCAAGCGAGCCGAAGGCCAGCGAAGCGGCGCGCAGGCAGACGAGCCCGGTGCGTTCCGTCCGCCACAGCGCGCGGCCGTGGCGCGGGCCGAGCACCGCCAGAAGGATCAGGAGGTTCAGGCCGTAGCGCGCCAGCATCAGCCAGATGACCGGATAGCGCCCGGCCAGCGTCTTGGTCAGCACATCGCCAAGCGCGAAGCCCATCACTGCCAGGGCGGCGATGCCCACGGCCAGGAGCGGGCGGGAGGCGTCCCGCGGAAGGGTGGGCATGGGGGCTCCGCGCTAGGGGAAGGCCGCGCCCGGGACCGCCCCGGGCGCGGAAGGGTCAGTGGGCGTCGCGGGCGGTGCCGAGGAAGTCGACCGCAACCAGGCCCTGGCCCTCGGGGCGCACCAGAACCGGATTGATCTCGGCCTCGGCCAGGTTGCGGGTCCGCAGGATCATGTTGCCGAAGCCGACCGCCGCATCGACGAGCGCCGCGATGTCGGCCTTCGGCGCGCCGCGGAAGCCTTCGAGCATGTGCCAGAGCTTCAGCTTCCTCAAGGAGGCCTCGACCTGCGCGGGCGTCACCGGCAGCGCCAGGTAGGTCACGTCGCGGTAGAGCTCGATTGCCACCCCGCCCGAGCCGATCGACAGGACCGGACCGAAATCGGTGTTGCCGAGGCAGGACAGCACGACCTCGACGCCGTCCGTCACCATCTCCTGCACCAGAACCGGCATGTCGGGCTGGCCGAGGATGCGGCGGAACTCGGCGGCATGGGCGTCGACCTCCTCGGGGGTCTGCAACTTCAGCTTGACGAGGCCCAGCTCGGTCTTGTGCTCGGCCGCGTCCGGCAGCACCTTGACCACCACCGGCCAGTTCAGCCCGGCGCAGGCCTCGGCGGCGGACTGGCCCGGCTGGACCAGCGTCCAGTTCGCCGGGGTCACGCCGGCCTCTTCGAGGTAGTCCATCATCCCGCCCCAGCTCTGCGGGACGTCCACGGCGTCGCCGACGACCGGCGGCGCGACCTCGAGCTCCGCATAGCGGCGGCGGTCATAGAGCCAGCGCAGCGCGCGCATTGTGTTGGACGGGTCGTCGGAGATCAGGATGCCCGCCTCGGCGAATTCCGCGCGGATTTCCGGCGAGACCTTCTCCATGGCGAAGGTGATCACGATCGGCAGGCCGCTGTCCTTCGCCGCCTGCTTGAACGCCTCGCCATTGTCGATCAGGTCCTTCATCCCCGAGGAGGCGAACTGGATCACGATGGCCTCGGTGCGGCTTTCGGCGGCGAGCACCGCCAGCGTGTCGCGGAACAGGTTGGGGTACTGGCGGATCTGGCCGGTCAGGTCGACCGGGTTGGCCTTGCGGGCGAATTCGGGCAGCGTCTCTTCGAGCCTGGCCATCGTGGCGTCGCTGAAGGTGCACATCGGCAGGCCGCGTTCGTCACTGTGGTCGGCCAGAAGCGCGCCTGCGCCGCCCGAGGAGCTGAGCACCGCGATGCCGCCGAGCGGATCGCCCGAGACGCGCGGATCGGGCATGTAGGACAGCGCCTCGACCGCTGCCATCGCCTCGCCGAGGCTCTCGACCATGATGACCCCGGCCTGCTCCAGCACGTCGGTATAGATGGCGTGGGGCGAGGCGATCTTGCCGGTATGCGAGGCGGTCGCCTCCTGGCCGAAGGCCGAGCGCCCGGCCTTCAGCACCACGATCTGGATGCCGCGCGCCCGCGCCCGGGCCGCGATCGGCAAGAGCCGGGCAGCGTCGTTCAGCCCCTCGAGATAGAGCCCGACGACTCGCACGTCGTCCTGCTCCACCACCCAGGACAGCGCGTCGAGCGCGTCCATGCAGGTCTCGTTGCCGACGCTGACGATATAGGAGCAGCCGAGCCCCGAGCGCTGCAGATGCGCGCCGATCGCCCCCATCAGGGCGCCCGACTGGCTGACGATGGCGATGGGCGCATGGCGCAGGTCCCTCAGGCCGAAGGCCGCCGCGCCGAAGGTCAGCATGGTCTTGGCCTGCACCGACCAGACGCCCTGGCCGTTCGGGCCGAGCACATGGACGCCGTGCTTCTCGGCGGCGGCCTTCAGCTCCAGGGCCAGCTCCTTGCCGGACTCGATCTCCTCGAAACCGGCCGAATAGACGATGGCGCAGGTGATGCCCTTCTGGCCGCATTCCGCGATCAGGCCCGGCACGGTCGCCGCGGGCGTGATGATCAGCGCCACGTCCGGCACCTCGGGCAGGTCGGCGAGGGTCTTGTAGGCCTTGTGGCCCTCGACCTCGTCGGCGGAGGGCGAAACCGGATAGATGCGGCCCTCGAAGCCGTGCTGGATCAGGACCTTGACGATCCGGTTGCGGGCGCCGGGCTTCGGCGAGGCCCCGACGATCGCAACGCTCTCGGCCCGGAAAACCTTGTCCAGCGGCGGGACTGTGATGCCGTCATAGGCGGGCGTCTTGCTGTCCATCATGTTCATGTCTCGGTCTTTCTGTTCTCGTACTCTCTCGCGGCGGGCGGGTCGATGCGGCGGCTGCGGCGCGCAGGGGCCGCGACCCGCGGGGGAGGGCCGCCGCATCCATGTTGCATGACCGCCTTGTGCAATCGGCGTGCCACCGCCGCGGGGCAGGGGCGAGATTATGTCAGGACATTTATGTCTTTCTGGCATGTCATTTGCGGTGCTTCCGGCAACGCCCGCCCGCGGAGGGGCGGTGGAGGCGAGGAGACACGGATATGGAACTGACCGGAGACTACCGGATTCCCGCGCCGCGGGAGAAGGTCTGGAACATGCTGAACGATCCGGAGGTGCTGCGCGGCTGCATCCCGGGCTGCCAGGAGCTGTCGGGCAGCCCCGAGGACGGGTTCGCCGCCTCGGTGAAGCTGAAGATCGGCCCGGTTTCGGCGACCTTTGCGGGCGCGGTGACGTTGTCGGACCTTGTGCCGCCGGAAAGCTACCGGATCTCGGGCGAGGGCAAGGGCGGGGTCGCGGGCTTCGCCGCAGGCGCGGCGGATGTGCATCTGGCCGAGGACGGGGGCGAGACGGTCCTGAGCTACAAGGTCGACGTCAAGATCGGCGGCAAGCTGGCACAGCTCGGCTCCCGGCTGATCAAGTCGACCTCGGACAAGCTGGCGCGGCAGTTCTTCGACTGCTTCGCCGCGAAGGCCTCGTCCTGAGCCGCGGGAGGGAAACCGGCATGACCGAACTCACCCTGACCGTGAACGGCACCGTGCATCGCTGCGAGATCGAGGACCGCACGCTGCTGGTGCATCTGCTGCGCGACCATCTCGGCCTGACCGGCACGCATGTCGGCTGCGACACGACGCAATGCGGCGCCTGCACCGTGCATCTCGACGGGCGCGCCGTGAAATCCTGCACGATCCTTGCGGTCGCCATCGGGGGCGCCGAGGTCACCACGATCGAGGGGCTCGCGCCGGACGGCAGGCTGTCGCCGCTTCAGGAGGCCTTCCGCACCCATCACGGGCTGCAATGCGGTTTCTGCACGCCGGGCATGGTGATGGCCGGGACCGACCTGATCCGCCGCCATGGCGGGCAGGTCGACGAGCGCATGGTGCGCGGCGAACTCGAGGGCAACATCTGCCGCTGCACCGGCTACGTGAACATCGTCAAGGCGGTGCTGGCCGCCGCCGCGGAGTACCGCGCGGCGCAGGGGGAGGGGGCCTAGATGTACATGTACGACTTCACCTACCGGCGCCCCGCCACGCTCGCCGAGGCGGCGGCGCTGTTCGCCGGGGCCGACAGCCCGGCCTTCCTTTCGGGGGGGCACACGCTCTTGCCGACGATGAAGAACCGGCTGGCCATGCCGGACCTGCTGATCGACCTGCGGGCAATCCCCGAGCTTGCGGGCATCCGGCACCAGGGCGGGCGGCTGGAGATCGGTGCGGCTTCGACCCATGAGGCGGTGGCGGCCTCGCCGGAGGTGCGCGCCGCCATTCCCGCCCTGGCGGCGCTGGCGGGCTCGATCGCCGATCCGCAGGTCCGCCGGGTCGGCACGATCGGCGGTTCGGTCGCCAACAACGATCCCGCCGCCGACTATCCGGCCGCGCTTCTGGGCCTCGGCGCGGAGATCGTCACCGACCGGCGGAGCGTCCCGGCGGACGATTTCTTCGAGGGCCTCTTCACCACCGCTCTGGAGGACGGCGAGATCGTCCTGCGCATCTCGGTTCCGGTTCCGGAGGCGGCCGGCTATGCCAAGCTGTGCAGCCAGGCCTCGCGCTATGCGGTGGCGGGGGTGTTCGCCAGCCGCACGGGCCGGGATGTGCGCGTCGCGGTCACGGGCGCCGGGTCCGACGGGGTGTTCCGCTGGGCGGAGGCCGAAGCCGCGCTGTCGCTCCGCTGGGATGGGGGCCGGTCGACGGCTGGTGGGGGCCGCGCACCGAGGCAGCGGTCGAGGTGATGATGGGCGTGGCTGATCCGCTCTGGCGTGACAGGATCGACGCCATCCAGCCCGCGCCGTTCCCCGTCGAGACCCGCGGGCAGCGGGAGCTGGATGCCTTCTATGGGCTGCCGGGGCGGCAGGGCGGCTACCGCCCGCCGCTGGTGCAGGTGCCGGTGCCGTGGGTCATGCGGCTTGCCTGGGACACCTCGGCGACGCGGTCCTTCCTCTGGATCCACGAGCGGGCCGCGGATAGCGCCGCCCGCGCGCTCGGCCGGATCGCGGCGAGCTACACCGAGGCCGAAATCCGCGACCTCGGGCTCGATCTGTTCGGCGGCGACTATGCCCCGCGGCTGATGCGCGGCGCGAACCGCTACAGCCTGCATAGCTGGGGCATCGCCATCGACTTCGACCCGGTGCGGAACGGCCTCCGCTCCACCGCTGCCACCGCCCGCCTGGCGCAGCCCGACGCTGCGCTGTTCTGGCGGGCCTGACCAGTGGCAGTCAGAACCACCATGGAGGCCAGCCCAACCGCGGTGCAGCTCCACGCCCACCAATGGCACCGGCACAGTCAGGCCNATCCAGGCTCGTGTCAACCACGCGTCTGCAGAAGAGGCACAAGCAGCACCAGAGGTCGTACTGGGTACGTTTCCTGTTAACTCAATCCCTGCAACAGTACTTTTTGAGGGATCAGGATGTCGGAATGCTCGGCGCAGAGATCGGCGACCTCGTAGTTCGAATAGCGTCGGTAGCCGGTTTCGCGCTCGGCATCGACGGGGAAGATGACGGCGGCGATGTTCTGTTCGCGGTAATGCGCGGCGGTCTGCGGGATGGTCGGCGGATGCGCCCAGGGCGCGCCGAAATATTTTGCCATGGTCGATTGCAGCTCGTCATAGCCGTCATCGTCATGGCAGCCGCAGGCTTCCTCGGCATGGGTGTGGAAGTCGATGGCGCGGATGGTGGAGAAATCGACCATGTCGTGTCTTTCCTGGAAGTAAGGTCTTGGCGGTCAGAGAGGAGGCCCCGGGTCGGGCCCGGGGCGGGACAGGGCCCCGGGACTCGCGTCAGACGCGGATCAGGCCCGGGTCCTCGTTGTCGTAGAGCCGCTCCAGCAGCCCGGCGCGGCGGGTGATGATCTTGCGCACGTTCAGGCTGCCCTTGTCGGTCACCTCGCCGTCCTTCAGCGAGGGCGGCTCGGCGAGAATGATCGCGCGGGTGATCTTCTTCGCGCTGCCGGTCGCGCTGCGCTCCATCTCGCGCATCACGGCCTCGATCCCGGCCTGCAGATGCGCGTCGATCACCGCGCCTTCGGAGGTATTGTCGCCATGGACCTGCTCGGGGCGCGGGAAGATGAAGAGCCCGATCTCGCCGCGGTCATGGCCGCAGATCACCACGTCCTGCACCAGGCCGCGCAAGGCCTCCAGCGCGTCGAGCCGGAGCTTCCCGGCCTGCACCCAGGTGCCGGTGGTCAGCTTGAAATCCTCCGAGACGCGGCCGTCGAACACGAGCCCCCGGTCGGGATCGGCGGGATCGACGAAGCGCACCGCGTCGCCGGTGACAAGGTAGCCGTCCGCGTCGAAGGCCTCCGCGGTCTTCTTCGCGTCCTCCCAGTAGCCCGGCATGATGTTCGGCCCCTTGACGCGCAGCTCGCAGCGCATCCCGGCATCGGGGATCAGCTTGATCTCGGTGCCGGGCAGCGGCACGCCGATGATGCCGGAGCGGCCGACATTCTCATGCAGCATGATCGTCGCCGGGGCGGTTTCCGTCATTCCCCAGGAGGAGATCATCAAGGGCAGCCGCCCGCGGATTTCCATCGCCATCTCCTCCAGCCGGGTCCAGACCGGCTGCGGCAGCGAGGCGCCGGCATAGAAGATCAGGTCGAGATCGCGGAAGAACGCCTCGCGCAGCGCCAGGTCGTCTTCCATCGCCTGGACCAGCATCGAATAGCCGACAGGGACGTTGAAGCTGAGCGTGCCGGGATGGGCGCGGGTGTTCTCCAGCGTCGTGGCAAAGCCCCGCGCGGTGGGCTTGCCGAGATCGATGCGCATCGTGCCGCCATGGGCGAGCATCATGTTGACGTTGTGGCTGCCGCCGAAGACGTGGTTCCAGGGCAGCCAGCAGGTGATCTTCGGCGGGCGGTCCTTCAGGAAGGGCAGCACCGAGGACATCTGCGCCTGGTTGGCGCACATCATCCTCTGGGTGGTCAGCACGCCCTTCGGGTCCGAGCTGGAGCCGGAGGTGAAGAGCACCTTGGCCACCGTGTCGGGACCGACCCGCCGATGCGCCTCCTCGAGGCCGGGCGAGGCGTCCCCGGCCATCAGCTCGGCCAGCGGCGTCACCGGGCGCGGCGCGCCTGCGGGATCGGCGGCAACGATCTCGACTCCCGCGAGCTGCGGCAGCTCGAGCGCTTTGGCATAGCGGCGCGCGCTGTCGACGAAGGCCATGGCGGGGCGGATCTTGTCGAGCACGTAGACCAGCCGGCCATGCGCCTCCTCGATCAGCGAATACTGCTCGGCTAGCGGCACGGTCGGGATGCCGACATACTGGGCGGCGAAGCTCAGCAGCGCGTGGTCGACGCCGTTGCCGGACATGATCACGATCGGCGTGCCGGGCCCGAGGCCGCGGGCCAGCAGCCCCGAGGCCAGCGACCGCACCATTTCCAGCACTTCGGCATAGCCGTGCTCGCGCCAGCCTTCGCCCGCGCGCTCGGCCAGGAAGATGCGGTCCGGCGTATAGGCGGCCCAGCGGTGCAGCCAGACCCCGGTATGGGAGACGATCTCGTCCATCGGGACGCGGGTGCTCAGCACGATGTCGCCGCCCCGGCGTTCCATCGCGACGTCATGCGGGACCATGCTCAGCCCCGTTGCCATGTCCTTCATCATGTCCTCCCTCAGCCCTCGCGGTTGCTGTCGGTAAACCTCCGGAGCAGATCCGCCAGCACCGACCGTTCCTCCTCGGTCAGCGCCGAGAACAGCCGCGCCTCATGTGCGCGAACCGCCTGCTCCGCCTCCTTCCATGTCTTGCGCCCCTGGATGGTGGCGCGCAGCGCGTAGGAGCGCCGGTCCCCCGGCACCCGCCCCCGCGAGATCAGCTCGGCTTCTTCGAGCTGGTCGACGATCACCACCACGCCCGATCGGTCGATGCTCATTGCCTGGCTCAGCTGGGTCTGGGTGATGTCCGGGTTCCCGACGATGATCGCCAGCGCCGAGAAGGTCGTGGTCCGCAGCCCGAGCGGCTCCAGCGTGCGCATCATGTCCTCGCGCACCAGGATGTAGGCGCGCTTCATGTTGTACCCGGCGAACTGGCGCAGGTTCTCGTCCGTGGGGATCTCTGCCGTGCGGGGCATCGGGGTGGGGGTTGCCATGTCTCGTTCCTATCCTGCCACCAGGTCGACCAGCCAGAAGCTGAAGCCCGGGACCGCGACCAGGAGCGCGATGCGCACCGCCTCGGCCATGATGAAGGGGATGGTGCCGGCGAAGATCTGCTTCATCGGGATGTCCCGTGCCATCGACGCGATGACGAAGAGGTTCATCCCCACCGGCGGGGTGATCAGCCCGATCTCCACCACCACGAGGGTGATGATGCCGAACCACATTGCCTGCTGCTCGGGCAGGAGCCCGAAATCGAGCGCCATGACCGTCGGGAAGAAGACCGGCACGGTTAGCAGGATCATCGACAGGCTGTCCATCACGCAGCCCATCACCAGGTAGAAGGCGATCATGGCGAGCATGATGGCCATCGGCGCGATGTCGGCAGCCGAGAAATAGGCGGCGACCTCTGCAGGCATGCGCGACAGCGCCAGCGCCACGTTGAAGATGTCCGCGCCGAAGACGATGGCGAAGATCATCGCGGTCGAGGCGGCGGTCTCGATCAGGCATTCCATGACGATCCTAGGCGTCAGCCCGCCCTTGAGAATGCCGAAGACGAGCGTCAGCGTCACGCCGACCGAGGCGCCCTCGGCGGGGGTGAAGATGCCGCCGTAGATGCCGCCGAGCACGATCACGAAGATGGCGACGACATGCCAGATGTCCTTCAGCGCGCGCAGCCGCGCGGCCATGCCGGCCTTTTCATGGGTCGGGCCTTCCTCGGGGAAGAGCCGGACATAGATGGCGATGGCGGTGCAGAAGCCGATCACGGCGAGCGTGCCCGGAATGGTGGCCGCAAGGAACAGCTTGACGATGTTCTGCTCGGTCAGCAGCGCATAGATGATGAGAACGACCGAGGGCGGGATCAGGATGCCGAGCGTGCCGCCCGCCGCGAGCGAGCCCGAGGAGAGCGCGCCGGAATAGCCGTGCTTCTTCATCTCGGGCAGCGCCACCTTGGCCATGGTCGAGGCGGTGGCCAGCGACGAGCCCGAGATCGAGCCGAACATCGCGCAGCCCATGACCGAGGCCATGGCGAGCCCGCCCTTCAGATGGCCGATCCAGGCATTCGACGCCGAGAAGATCGCCCCCGAGATGCCGGTGCGGGTGGCCAGATGGCCCATCAGGATGAACAATGGCACGATGGCGAGCTCATAGGACATGAATTTGTCCACCCAGGCGGTGTTCATGTAGGCCATCAGCGCGAAGGGCGAGGCCAGGACCATGTAGCCTGCGGCGCCGACGGCGCCCATCGCCAGCGCGATCGGCATCCTGAGGAAGATCAGTCCCAGGAGGACGGCTACCATGATCAGGGCAATGGTGACGGGATCCATCAGCCGGACTCCAGGACGCGGAACGCGGAGGACAGGCGCGGCAGCGCCATGAGAAGGGCGACCAGCGCCGCCAGCGCGGTGCCGAAGACGGCGGGCACATAGACCCACCAGAGCGGGGCCTTCAGCAGCATGGTGCGGTCGCCGTAATCGGCCATCTCGAACAGCCCGTGCGACAGGCGCCAGCAGATCAGCCCCCAGCCGAGCGCGAAGACCGCCATCCACAGCCCGTCGATCCGCCGCTGCGCGCGGGCAGGCAGCCAGGAGGTGAAGAGATCGACCATCACATGGCCCTGCGTCAGCTGGCAGAGCGGCAGGAACAGCGAGGCGCAGGCGGCGCAGACCAGCTCCACCAGCTCGAAATCGCCGCGGAAGCCGCCGATCCCGAGCGTGCGCAGGATCACCGAGAGGGTAACGAAGAGCGCCGCCCCGAAGATCGCCACGCCGCCGAGCCCCGCCGAGACCGTGCAGAGCGCGTGGAGGCCGCGGAACAGGGGGGAGCGCCCCCCCTGTCCCAGCGCGGAATGCAGGCTCCCGGCCATCGGATCAGGCCGCGTCCAGGAGCTCGTTGGCGCGCTTCAGGACCGCGGCGCCGTCCAGCCCGTCATCGCCCAGCTTGCCCGCCCAACTGTCGTAGATCGGCTGCGCCATCTCCTGCCACTTGGCGATTTCCTCCGCCGGGATCTCGGCGATCGTGTTGCCCTGCTCCTCGACCTTGGACTTGCCGAAGGCCTCGAACGCGTCGAACTGGGCGCCGATCCGCTGGCTGAGCGCCGCCCCGGAGGCGCCGTCGATCACTTTCTGCAGATCCGGAGACATGCGGTCATAGCTGCGTTCGCTCATCAGCAGCGCGAAGGTGTTGGTATAGAGCCCGCGCGCGCCCGGAGCCGGGGCGGCGGAGAACTGGGTCAGTTCCTGGAGCTTGAAGGCCGGAACCACCTCGTAGGGCAGGCAGCAGCCGTCGATCAGCCCGTTCGACAGGCCCACGACCATCTCGGTCACCGGGAAGAACACGGTCTCGGCGCCAAGCGCGGCCAGGAGCTCGCCGGTGGCCTGGTTCGGGGCGCGCAGGCGCATGCCCTGCATGTCGGCCTGGCTGGTGACCGCCTTGCCGCGGGTATGCAGCTTGCCGCCGTCATGGGCGTGGAAGGCGAGCGGTTTCATGCCGCGGTACTCGCCGCCGCCGAATTCGTCCATCAGCTGCTGCATGGCGACCGAGGTCTTCTCGGCATTGCGGACCATGAAGGGCAGGGACAGGGTTTCGGCGACCGGGAAGCGGTCGGGGGTGTAGACCGGCAGCGTCCAGGCGATGTCGCAGATGCCCTGGCGGACCTGGTCGGCCAGCTGCGGAGGCTTGCCGCCGAGCTGCATCGAGGGGAAGATCTGGATGTCGATGGCGCCGTCCGAGGCGTCGGAGATCTCCTTGGCCCAGGGCTCGAAGAACTGGCTCTGCATCGGCGCGACAGCGGGCAGGAAATGGTGGAGCCTGAGCGTCACCTCGGCGGCCTGCGCGCGGCGCAGGAAGGCCGGCGTGGCAAGGGCGGCGCCCATCGCGGTCATCGCGGCACGGCGGGTCAGTCTGGTCATTGTGTTTCCTCCCTGAAAAACGACCGTCTCTGTCTCGATGGACCGCCCTGCCGCTCTCCTCCCGGCGGGACGGTCCCCTGATCCTAGCGGAAGGCCGGGGCGCGCTTCTCCAGGAAGGCCTTCAGGCCCTCCTCGGCGTCCGGGCTGGTCTGGCTGACCGCGGCGCAGAGGCTTTCGGCGAAAAGCCCGTCCGAGCGGCTCATGTCGTCGATCCGGCTGATCGCCTGGATCATCATGTAGTTCGACAGCGTCGCGTTCCTCGCGATCTTCGCCGCCAGCTTGCGCGCGAGCGGAAGCGCTTCGCCCTCGCCGACCGTGTAGTGGGTCAGGCCCAGCATGAAGCCTTCCTGCGGGCCGAACTTGCGCCCGGTCAGCATCATCTCGCACATCCGGTCGGCGCCGATGATGCGGCCGACATGGACCGTCGCGCCGCCGCCGACGAAGATGCCGCGCATCCCCTCCGGCAGCTGGAAGATCGTCGACGGCTCGGCGATGCGGACATGGGTGGCGCAGGCCATCTCCAGCCCGCCGCCGATCACCGCGCCGAACATCGCCGAGATCACCGGCAGGCCGGAATAGCGGATCGTCTCCATCACCCGGTGCCAGTTGCGGCTGTGGCGCATGGTGCCTTCGGCATCGCGCGACACGTGCTCGCTGAGGTCTAGGCCCGAGCAGTAATGCCCTTCGGTGCCGGTCAGGATCACCACGCGCACGCCTTCGGGCGGCTTGCGGAAGAAACCGTCGATCAGCTCCATCAGCTCGTCGCACATCGCGTTGCGCTTGGCGGGGCGGTTCATGGTCAGCGTGGCCACGGGGCCGTCGATCCCGACCTTCAGCATGTCATCGGCCATGGGGGTTTCCTTCTTCATTTCGGCGGCATCCGCGCTGCCCCGTCGAGGCGGATGACGGAGCCGTTCAGCATGGGGTTCTCGACGATCGACTGCACGAGGCGGGCGTATTCGTCGGGCAGGCCCATCCGGGATGGAAAGGGCACGTTCTTCGTGATCTCGGCGCGCACGTCGTCGGGCAGGCCCGCGCTCATCGCGGTCTCGAAGAGCCCGGGCGCGATCGCCATGACGCGGATGCCGAAGCGGGCGAGCTCGCGCGCGGCGGGCAGCGTCATCGAGGCGACGCCGCCCTTCGAGGCGGCATAGGCGGCCTGGCCGATCTGCCCGTCCTCGCAGGCGACCGAGGACGTGTTGACGATCACGCCGCGCGTACCGTCGGCATCGAGCGGATCGAGCGCGGCCATGGCGCGGGCGGCGATGTTCGTCACCGCATAGGTGCCGATCAGGTTCACCTTGATTGTCTTCTCGAACAGGTCGAGGGTGAGGCTGCCGTCGCGCGGCAGGATCCGGCTCGCCGTGCCGATCCCGGCGCAGGAGACGGCGATGCGGGGCGACGACCACGTTTCGGCCAGCTCGGCGAAGACCGCTTCCAGCGCGGCGCTGTCGGTGACGTCGGCGGCGAAGGCCAGCCCGCCGATCTCCGCGGCGACCGCATCCGCGGCCTCTTGGTTCCGGTCCAGAACGGCCACTTTCGCGCCGCACCCAGCAAGCCTCTTCGCGGTGGCCGCGCCGAGACCGCTGCCGGCGCCTGTCACCAGCGCCACAGCTCCGTCGATCTGCATCGAGTCTCCTCCCTCTTGGCCAAAACAATTGCCCTGAATGATTGTTCTGTCAATCAACAAATTGTGCCGGAAACAAAACCCTCGAACGGGCGCGTCGGCGGAGCGGATGCAGGGGCCCGGGGGAGGAGAAATGCGACTCGACCTGCGCGGCGGCGGCGGGGTTCAATGTCCCGGCTCCGGCGAGCCTTGCGCTGAGCGGAAATCCGCCATGCACTCGGCGGTTGGCTAGGTGCGCGGCGGCAAGGCCGGAAGGGCAGTCACGGAAAGTTTGGCGCACGAAACCCTGCCCGCGGCATCAAGCCTGCTTGGCCGGTTTGTACTTTGTTAACCTTGGAAACTTTTCCGCTCCAAGGCCACCGCAGCGCGGTGCTGCGCCGACAGTCCCGCGAAAGTGAATTTGCGTCAAGGGACTAGAATGTGTTTTGCGGTTGCAGCAAATGCGACGCCGTGACACCTACGGCCACCCGCGGGCCACGCGTATCGCCGCGCCCATTCCTGGCATGTCCTTCGGGGGGTGTCTGTGTTTCCTTGCGAGAGGATCACCAGCGATGACCTCTCGACCCAAAACCGAGAGGTACGTGTGAAAACTCTCCTGCAAACCGTCCTGCTGGCCGTAACGGCCGCTGCCCTCTCAGGGTGTCAGTACGACGTGTTGCTCCCGGCCGGATGGGTCGGGGAACAGCAACGCAACCTGCTGGTGATCTCCACCCTGCTGATGCTGATCGTGATCGTCCCCGTGATCTACATGGCCGTCTACTTCCCCATGAAGTACCGTGCCGACCGCGAGGACAAGTCCGATTACGATCCCGAATTCGCCCATTCCAACAAGCTCGAAGCCATCGTGTGGGGCGGCCCGATCGCCATCATCGTGGTGCTGGGCTGGCTGACCTGGGAATACACCCACAAGCTCGACCCCTACCGCCCGCTCGACGTGGCGGCGGAAGCCGCAGGATCTGCGCCTGGATCGTCGGGTCGAGCGCGGTGGTCGGCTCGTCGGCGATCAGGAGCTTCGGCGCGTTGGCGACCGCCATGGCGATCATCGCGCGCTGGCGCTGGCCGCCCGACAGCTCGAACGGATAGGCGCGGATGCGGCGCTCGGGATCGGGGATGCCGACCTTGCGCAGGAGCTCCACCACCTCGGCTTCGGCCTCGGCCTTCGGCATCGGGCGGTGGCGCTGGATGATCTCGCAGAGCTGGTCGCCGATCCGGTGCACCGGGTTCAGCGCGGCGGCGGCATCCTGGAAGACCATCGAGATCTCGTTGCCCCTGAGCGGACCGAACTCGTCCTCGGTAAGATGCGCCAGATCGACCGCGCCGCCGGAGCTGCGGAACCAGGCATGGCCGCCGGTGACCGACAGGGCATTCGGCAGCAGCCCGGTCATCGCCAGCCCGGTCAGGGTCTTGCCCGAGCCGCTTTCGCCGACCAGCGCCATGGTTTCGCCGGGCTTGATTTCGAAGGCGATCTCCTTGGTCAGGCCCAGCGAGGCATGGTCCAGATCGACGCCGACCGACAGGTTCTCGATCTTCAGGAGCGGCACGTCGGGCGCGGGCGCGTCCGGCGTCCGCTTGATCTGGCGGCGCAGCCAGGCCGCCCCGCCGCGGGCGGCGGTCTTGGGGCTGAGCACGTCCTGCAGGCGGTCGCAGATCACGTTGAGAAGCAGAACGGTCCCCGCCAGCGACAGCGACGGCCAGAGCAGGAGCAGCGGCTGCTGGTCCATCGCGGCGCGGGCGGCGCGGATCATCAGCCCCCAGGAAGGGGCCGGCGGCACCACGCCGAGGCCGAGGAAGGAGAGGCCGGATTCGAGCAGGATGCCCGAGGCGACGGTCAGCGAAAACTGCACGAGGAGCGGCGGCACGATGTTCGGCAGCACGGTGCGGGCAAGGATCTTCAGCGGATGGGTCCCCATCGCCTCCTGCGCCTTGACGAAATCCAGCCCGCCGGTCTGCAGCGTCGCGGCATAGACCACGCGGGTGTAGTTCGGCACGAAGAGGATGGTCAGCGCCACGGTCAGCGTCAGCACGCCGGCACCGAGGATGGTGATGACCAGCATGGCAAGCAGCAGCGGCGGCAGGCAGATCACGATCTCGGTGGAGCGGACGGCGAGGATCTCGGTGATGCCGCGGAAATAGCCGCCGAGCAGGCCGAGGATCGTGCCGATCACCGCGGCGCAGAAGGCGGAGCCGAAGGCGACGGCCAGCGAGGCGCGCGCGCCCCAGATGATGCGGGACAGCACGTCGCGGCCGTATTCGTCATTGCCCAGCCAGTTCGCGGCCGACGGCCCGGCGAAGCGGTTGGGGATGTCCATGCCGATGGTCGGCTGCAGCGGCAGCACCGGGGCGAGGATCGGGAAGGCGATCAGGATCGCCGCCACGCCCAGCCAGATGTAGAGGGAACGTTCAGCTCGGGTCATTTCGCCAGTTTCACCCTTGGGTCGAGCACCGCGTAGGTGATGTCGATGAGAAGATTGAGGAGCACGAAGAGGAAGGAGATCACCAGCACGATGCCGACCACTTCCGGATAGTCGCGGGCCTCGACGGCGCGGACGAGATAGCCCGAGAGCCCCGGCCAGTTGAACACGTACTCCACGAGGACGGTGCCGCCGATCAGCGTGCCCATTTCGAGGCCGAGCACGGTGATCACCGGGACCAGCGCGTTCCTGACCACATGGCGGCGGATGATCGGGCCGCGGGCAAGGCCCTTGGCGCGGGCGGTGCGGACATGGTCCTTCTCCAGCACTTCGAGCACCGAGGCGCGGGTCATGCGGATCATGACCGCGGTCAGCGGCAGCGCGATGGTGGCGGCGGGCATGGCCAGCAGCGACAGGTGGCGCAGCGGATCCTCGGCCAGGGGCACGTAGCCGCCCGCGGAAATCCAGCCCAGCCATTGCGCGAAGACCAGGATCATCGTGGTGCCGACCACGAAGACCGGCGTCGAAAGCGCGGCGGAGGCCAGGAGCGACACGAATTTCTCGGACCAGCCGCCGTCGCGCATCGCCGCGAGCGTGCCGAGCGGCACGCCGATCAGGCAGGCGATGACGGCAGCGGCGAGGATCAGCTCCAGCGTCCGCGGCAGGCGCAGCGCCAGCTCGGGCGCGATCGGGTTCTGGTCCCTGAGCGAGACGCCGAAATCCAGATGCGTGAGGTCGGCGATATAGGAGGCGTATTGCGCCAGAACCGGCCGGTCGAGCCCCATCTGGGCGCGCAGCTCGGCCACGGCGACGGGATCGGGCGCGGAATTGCCGGCGGAAAGCAGGAGCTCGGCCGGATCTCCGGGCACGAGATGGAGCACCAGAAAGACCAGCGTCGAGACCAGCCAGACCAGCACGAGCGCGATCAGCACGCGGAGGGCGACATATCGGAGCATCGGGGCAGCGTGTCCCTTTCGGAAAGGTCAGGCGCCCCCGCCCGCAGGGGAACGGGCGGGGGCGGAGGGGCTCAGCTCAGCGCGGTCTCTTCCAGCGAGATGCCGGAATAGAAGGTGAGCTGGCCGGGGAGATTCGAGAAGCCGGTGACGTTCGACGCCATCGCATAGCCCTGGGCACGCGAGCACAGGAAGACGCAGGGCGACTGCTCGATCGCCGCTTCTTCCATGCCGCGGTAGATCGCCTGGCGCTCGGCTTCGGCGAAGGTCACGCGGCCCTTGTTCAGCGCCTCGGTGATCTCCGGCGTCTCGATGCCGAAGCTGCGCACGTAGCTCGGCTTGGCCGAGCCGTCGAGCACGGTGGTCAGCCCGTCGGGATCGTTGCTGTCGGCAGAGGTGCCCATCACGGCGATGTCGTACTGGCCCTCGTTGCCCTTCTGCACGCGGGTCGACCAGTCCGGCAGGTCGAGCGTGACGTTGATGCCGATCATCATCAGATAGGCCTGCGCGACCTCGGCGGTCGACTGGTGCATGCCGTATTGCGCGGTCGAGAGCATGGTGCAGCTGAAGCCGTCGGGATAGCCGGCCTCGGCGAGGAGCGCCTTGGCCTTCTCGGGATCGTATTCCCAGCCATTCGCCAGATCCTCGTTGTAGTAGGGCGAGGACTCGTCGAGCGGCAGATGCGCCAGCGGCGCGCCATGGCCGTAGAAGGCGGCGGCGACCACGTCTTCGCGCTTGATCGCATGGCCGATTGCCTTGCGCACCAGCGGATTGTCGAAGGGCGCCTTGGTGCCGTTGAAGGTCAGGTACATGAACGGGCCCGGCACGGTGTCGAGCGTCAGCGCATCGTTTTCCTCGATCCGCTCCATCGCCGCCCAGGGCACGTATTCGATGATGTCGACATCGCCGGCTTCCAGCGCCGCGACGCGCAGGTTCTCGTCGGAATAGACGATCACCTCGATCGCATCGACCTTCGGCTCGCCGTCCTTGTAGTAGCCGTCGAAGGCGGTGACCCGCAGCGACACGCCGCGCTCGAGGCTGTCGAAGACGAAGGGACCGGCGCCGACCATCGAGGTCGCCTCGGCGCCCTCCTGCAGGATCGGCATGTGGTAATGCGCGAACCATTCCGGCACGACCGCGGTCGGATCGGCGGTGGTCAGGATCACGGTCTTGTCGTCCGGCGTCTCGATCGAGGTGATCGAGGCCATCTGGGCGCGGCGGAAGGCGGTGCTGTCCTCGGCGGCGACCTGCTCGATGGTGTATTTCACGTCCGCCGCGGTGACCGGCTTGCCGTCATGGAAGGTGGCGTCGCGCAGCTTGAAGGTCCAGACGCCCGCATCGTCGACCTCCCAGCTTTCCGCCAGCTCGCCGCGCAGTGCGCCCTCGGGGTCGAAGGAGGTCAGGCCGCGGTGGATCATCAGCTTGACGGTGCCCGCCGCGGTGCCGGTCGAGGCCCACATGTCGAAGGAGGGCGGATAGGCCGACAGGCCGAAGCGCAGCGTGCCGCCTTCCTGCGCGCGCAGCCCCGCCGTGCCGAGAAAGGTCAGCGTGCCGGCGGCCATGGCGGTGTTGAGGAAACCGCGCCGGTTCATCTTCAAGGTCATCTCTGTCGCTCCTGTTGGGATGTGGCAGGGCCTTTGGCGGCCCCGTCCGGTTTGTCCTGTTGATGCCCTCAGGCGGCCGCGATGCCGTCGCGGGCGTCGCGCGCCTTGTCCGCTTCGGTCCGCTCCGCGGCCGGGCCGTAGCCGCCGCCGCCGTTTCCGCCCCGCCGCGCGCAGCCAGGCTGCGCTTGCGGCGCAGCGCCCCGAAGACATGGTCGCGGATCGCGGCGCGGTCCTTGGACCCGGCATAGCGGTTCGCGCGCCCCCAGGTGGTCAGCACCTTCTCGGCGGGCTCCCCGCCGAGGACCCGGTCGAGAATGTCGATGGCGGCGGCGATGCGGGCGGCTGGGGTCACGGGCAGGCTCCTGCGTCAGAAAAGAAAAGGGCCGGACCCGCATGACGCGGATCCGGCCCCGGGATAGGATCGGGACAGAGATCGTGCGGGGTCAGCAGCGGCGCGAAGNGCGCAGGCGAGGAACAGCACCGACAGCACGGCGATGCAGATGAGCGCGACCGGATCGCGGCGCAGGCGGCTCCAGACCCGGGCCCAGTAGCCCGGGGATTGCGCGGCGGCGACGGCGGCGGCCGCGGCAGTGGCAGTCATGGCGGTCATTTGCGGCTGATCCTCCGGTCGAAGAGCGGCTGGACAAGGTCCACGGCCAGGTTCAACGCCACGAAGATCNAGCGCCAGGACGAGAATGGTGCCCTGCAGGAGCGGCAGGTCGCGCTGCAGGATGGCCTGGCTCAGGAGCGTGCCGGTGCCGGGCCAGGCGAAGACGGTCTCGACGAGGATCGAGCCGGCCATCAGATAGCCGATCTGCACGCCGATCACGGCAAGCGCGGTCGGCGCGATGTTCTTCAGGACGTGCAGGAAGACCTCCGTCCCGGACAGCCCGCGGGCGATCAGCGCCGGGACGAAGTCGCGCGCCCGCGCCTCGGCGACCAGCGCGCGGACCGATCGGGTGATGATCCCGGCGGGCATCGCCGCCAGCGTCAGCGCGGGCAGGATCATGTGCCTGAGCTGGTCGAGCGGCGCGCCGCTGCGCGAGGCGCCCATGGCCGGCAGCCAGTTCAGGTTGGCCGAGAAGATCACGACCAGCACGATCCCCAGCCAGTAATGCGGCACCGAGACGCCGGAGATCGCCACGACCGAGGCGATCCGGTCGGCCCAGCCGCCGATATTGTAGCCTGCGATCAGCCCCAGCCCCAGCCCGAGGGCGACGCCGATCACCGAGGCGAGCGCGGCCAGCGCCAGCGAATAGCCGAGCGCCTGGCCGATCTCGGCCGCCACCGGGCGGCCGGTGGCGATNCGAGTTNGCCGAAATCCCCGCTCAGCACGTTGCCGAGCCAGAGCGCGTATTGCACCGGCAGCGGCCGGTCGAGCCCGTAGCGGGCGCGGGTGTCGTCGATCTGTTCCTGCGTGGCATCGGCGGGCAGCACCAGCGAAAGCGGGTCGCCGGGCGCCAGCTGCACCAGGAAGAAGCAGATCAGGCTGACCGAGAAGGCGACCGGGAGGGCCGCCAGAAGGCGCCGGATGGCATAGTTCCACATGGACGGCCCCTCCGGATCACTCGAGATCGACGCTGGTGAGATCGATGTACCAGTTCTGCGGCGGCACGAAGCCGGTCACCTCCGGGGCCATCGCCCTCGGCGCCACGTCATGCGCGACGAAGAGGAAGAGCGCGTTGTCGACATAGTGCTCGTGCAGTGCCTGCACCGCCGTGGCTTGCTCGGCGGGGTCGAAGGTGGTGCGGATCGTGTCGATCAGCTGGTCCGCCTCGGGCGAGGCATAGTGGCCCCAATTGGTGCCCTTCGGCGCCACCAGGCGGCTGTCGACATGGCGCATCAGCGCCGTGAACGGGTCCTGGCTGAAATAGGAGGAATTCGTCGCCGTTGCCCCGTCGGTGCCCGGATCGGTCGCCCCAGCCCGCCAGTTGGCCAGGAGCGCGTTCCAGTCGCGCACGTCGAACTCGACCTCGATGCCGACCGCCGCCAGGTTCTGCTGGATCAGCTCGTTCATCAGCAGCGGCTGCATCTGCCCCGAGCCTGCGGGCGAGATGATGGTCTTCACATGCACCGGATTCTCCGGCGAATAGCCTGCTTCGGCCATCAGCGCCTTTGCCGCCTCCGGGTCGTAGGCCACCTCGAATTCGGGATCGCCGAACCAGTCCGAGCTCGGCGGGACCAAGCCCTCGGCCGGGACCATCATGCCGCCGAGCAGCGCCTTCATGCCCTCGCGGTCGATGGCGAGGTTCGCGGCCTTGCGGATGCGGATATCGGTCCAGGGGCTGCCGTCGAGCATCGAGAAATGCCACGGCCAGACATGCGGATAGACGTTCGAGACGATCTGGAAGCCCGCGGCTTTCATGCTGTCCATCGCATCCGGGGGCGGGGCCTCGATCCAGTCGACCTGGCCCGAGCGAAGCGCCGCGACGCGGGCCGAGGGATCGGGCACCGGCAGAAGCTCCAGGCCGTCGAGCTTCGGAATGCGGCTCTCGTCCCAGTAGGCATCGTTGCGCACCAGATGCGCGCTCTGGCGCGGCGTGTAGCTTTCGACCTTGAACGGTCCGGTGCCGGACGGCGCCTGCAGGAAGGCGTCCCAGCTTCCGGCGGCCTCGAAGGCGGCGGGCGAGGACATCACGATCCAGGCGATGTTGAAGGGCAGGAGCGCGTCGGGCGAGCTGGTGGTGATTTCGACGGTCATCGGATCGACGGCGCGGACCGAGGCGACGGTGGGGATGCGGCCCTTGCCCTGCGCGGATTGCTTCTCGTCGAACTGGGGCGCGTCGGGGTTCAGGATCTTCTCGAAGTTCCAGACAACGGCCTCGGCATCGAAATCCGAGCCGTCATGGAATTTCACGCCCTCGCGCAGCGTGAAAGTCCATTTCGTCTGGTCCTCGGGGTCGACGGACCAGTCCTTGGCAAGGCCCGGCACCAGCGTGACCGGCTTGTCCGACGAGCTCAGGTCGTAGCCGATCAGTGCCTCGAAGGCCTGGTAGGCCATGAAGCGCATGCCTTCGGCGCCCTGGTCGCTCTGCCCGTTCGGCAGCGGGATGTCGGCGGCCGTCATGGCGATGCGCAGCGTGCCGCCGGCTGTCGCCAGCGAGGGCAGCGCCAGTGCCAGCGCGGCGGTGGCCAGCAGTCCCGCGCGGCGCGGCGCCTTCAGGATGGGATGGGTCATTGGGGGTCTCCAGCAGGGATGCGTTGCTACTGGAGGTATGAAATTGCAATTTCATAGAAGCATGTAAAGAAATAAATCTGTCATTTCTGAAATCGGCCTTCCGCTGCGTCCGGATTGGGCAAGGGCAGGGGAAAACTGCCTGCCAAATGGTCAGAGTTCGTCCAAGTCGCGGTGCAGTTCCTCGATCACCGAGAGGTGCCGCCGCCCGTCCTGGCCCGAAAGCTGCAGGATTCGCGTTGCCAGCACCTGCATCAGCAGCATCGCCGAGACATGGCTGTAGAGCGGCCCCGGCGCCAGCGTCGCGCATTGCATGTGCCAGCCGAGATCCGTCCGTCGCTCCTCGCCCTCGTCGGAGACATAGGCGATCTGCGCGCCGCGCTGCTTCAGCGCTTCGATCAGCGGCGGCAGGGATTTCGGCCTGCGCGCCATGCCGATCACGATGGCGCAGTCCCCGGGGCCGATTGCGGCGACATGCTCGGCCATGGTATGGCCGCCCGAGGGGATCAGCGTGGCCTGCGGACAGACTTGGTAGATTTGCCAGTGCAGATAGGAGGCAAGGGCATGGCTGCTCCGGAAGCCGATGATCCAGACCCGCCGCGCCGCAAGCACCGCCGCGGCCAGCGCCTCGATCTCGCTGGCGGGCAGGGTGAGGAAGGTCTGGCCGATATTCGCCTCGGCCTGCTGCAGATGCGTCTGCAGCATCTTGTCCGGACCGTCTTCGCTCGAGGCCACCATGTAGAGCGCCGCGCCGGTTTTCCTGGCGGTGCGCACATGGCGTCGCGCCTCCTCGTAATTGGCATAGCCGATCCGCTTGACGAAGCGTGACACGGTGGGCGCCGAGACATTGGCCAGCGCGGCCAGTTCCTGCCCGGTATAGGCGGCCAGCTCGCCGGGGAAGTTCAGCAGGAACACCGCCAGGCGCCGCTCGGCCGGATGCAGCCCGTCGAGGCTGTTGCGGACGCGGTCGAGGAAGCTGGGATCGGACATGGGCATTCTCCTGGTTCCCGCAAGAAATCCTGCTTTCACCAGGGAAGTCAATCGCCGCTCCGGACAATCGGTCCGATTGGAAGGAGACGGCGCAGGCTGGCAGCTTGAACCTCCTGACCCGCGTCCGGATGGAGACCAGGATGACGACCGGCACGACAGCCCGCCTCGGCCGCTCTGCCCTCCGAGGCGCCGGATGACCTCGGTCTCCTTTTGATTGCGGGGCGCTGAGCCCGCGCGATCGCTACAAGCTGCTGATCGGCACGGTGATCCCGCGCCCGATCGCGCTGGCCGCCACGCTTTCGGCCGACGGGGTGCCGAATGCCGGGGCCTTCGGCTTCTTCAATATCCTGACCCATGACCCGGCGATCATCGCGGTCGGCATCGAGTGCAAGACCGACGACAGCCCGAAGGATACCGGGCGCGACATCCTCGATACCGGCGAATTCACCATCCACATCGCCGACCATGCCATGGTGGACGAGCTGGAGGTCTGTTCGGTCAAGTTCGCGCCGGACGAAACCGCCCGCAGGCCGCGCAGGATGCGCGCTGCGGCCGCCTTCGAATGCCGCCTGGTGCAGTCTCTGTAAGCCAGCCCGGCGCGGGTGATCGCGCTGGGACAGGTGCAGCGGATGGTCCTGCGGGAGTCGCATCCTCGATGCGGAGACGCTCCATGTCGACCAGATCGGCTTCGACGGCATCGGCCGCCTTGGCGGACATCTCTATGCCCGCCAGTTCGACCAGTTCGAGCGGGCCACGCCGTCCCCCGAGACCTTCGGCGGAGCGGGCCGGGAGGACTGACCCGGCGGGACACTCGTCTTGCCGCAAGGGAAGCCACGTGCCATCATGCGGCACCCCAAGGGAGAGTTCCGCATGAAACGCCGGGAATTCCTCGGCACCGGCTCTGCGCTTGCGCTGAGCATGGTGCATCCTGTCCGTGCCGTTGCGCAGGCCGTGCCGGAAAGCGGTCCGCCCTTCCGCGACCTGCCCGAAATGCGCGCCGAGAACGGCCTGCTGAAGACCGAGCTGCGGATGGCGCCGGTCGCCTGGGATCTGGGCAACGGCACGGTGATCGAGGTGGCCGCCTATAACGGGACCGTCCCGGGCACGCTCTACCGGCTGCGTCCGGGCGACCGGCTGGAATGGACGCTGGCCAACGACATGGAGCCTGCCGGCCTGCCGCCCTTCCAGCAGGGCGGCCCGACGCAGGCGCAAAAAGCGCTTGATTACACCAATGTCCATGTCCACGGGCTGCAGGTCTCGCCGGGCGACGGACATGACAATGTCTATGCGGTGGTGAAGCCCGGCGACACGCTGGATTACAGCTACGACATTCCCGGACCGGAAACGGGGCGGCCGCAGCCCGCCGGGCTCTATTGGTACCATCCCCACAAGCACGGCTCGACCTCGCATCAGGGCTGGCAGGGGCTGGCCGGGCCGATCGTGATCGAGGGCGATATCGACGCGGTGCCCGAGGTGGCGGCGGCGCGCGAACGCGTCATGGTGCTCAACGAGATCCTGGTGAATGCCGCGGGCGAAGTGCCGAGCGCGACGATCGTGCCGACGGTCGGGCCGGTGCCCTTCACCTCGGTGCCCGCGATGCCGATGGACATCCTCTTTCCGGTGAACGGCGTGCTGCAGCCCGACATCGCCATCCACCCGGGCGAAACCCAGCGCTGGCGCATCCTGGCGGCCGGGCCGCACCGGTTCTTCCAGCTGAAGCTCGATGGCCACAGCCTGTGGCAGATCTCGCAGGACGGGGTGCCGCTCGCCGCAGCGCGCGAACTGGAGACGCTCCTTCTGGCGCCGGGCCAGCGCGCCGAGGTGATCGTCAAGGGCGGTCCGCCCGGCCGCTACGCGCTGCGCGCGCTGGCCTTCGACCAGGGCCATCCCGGCGCGAGGTGACGCTGGTCGTTCGCAGCCGGCTGCTGCCGCGCGAGGACCCGGAGCTGGCCGCAGTGGTGCGGGACCGGCTCGTTGCGGAGGGCGTGCGGATCCTGGAAGATGCCGCGGTGAAGGCGGTGCGGCCCGGTCCGGTCCTGGAAATGGCGGACGGCACGGAGATTGCCGGCTCGCACCTGCTCTGCGCCACCGGGCGGCTGCCGAATGTCGAGGACCTCGGTCTCGGGGCGGCGGGCATTGCGGCCGGCCGGAAGGGAATCGAGGTCGATGCCGGGCTGCGCAGCACGAACCGGCGGGTCTATGCGGTGGGCGACGTGGCCGGGCAGGGGCAGTTCACCCATCTCGCAGGCTATCATGCCGGGGTGGTGATCCGGCCGATCCTGTTCGGCCTGCCCGCGAAAGCCGCGACCTCGCATGTGCCGCGCGTCACCTATACCGAGCCCGAGCTGGCGCAGGTCGGGCTGACCGAGGCCGAGGCCCGCGAAGCGCATGGCGGCCGGCTGGAGGTGATCCGCATTCCCTATGCATCCAATGACCGCGCGCTGGCGGGCGCGGCGGGGCAGGGTCTGCTGAAGCTGATGGTGGCCAAGGGGCGGCCGGTCGGCGCCGGGATCGCCGGTGCGGAGGCGGGCGAGCTGATCGGTCCCTGGGCGCTGGCCATCGCCGCGCGGCTGAAGCTGAAGGCCGTGGCGGGCACGGTTCTGCCCTATCCGACGCTGGGAGAGCTTAACAAACGGGCCGCAGGCGCTTATTTCTCCCCGAGACTCTTCGGCAGCGCCACCGTGAAGCGCGTTGTCCGCTTCATCCAGCGCGTGGTGCCCTGACCCGACAATGCCGTTCCTCAACTCCCTCTCCGGCCGCTTCCTGGTCCTGACCGTCATCTTCGTGATGCTGGCGGAAATCCTGATCTTCGTGCCCTCCGTGGCGCGGTTCCGCGAAGACTACCTTCTGGCCAGGCTCGAGCGGGCGCAGATCGCCTCGCTGGCGCTCCTGGCCGACGATGCGCTCGACCAGGATCTCGAGAAGGAGCTGCTGAACAATGCCGGGGTCTTCAACGTCGTGCTGCGGCGGGACGAGATGCGGCAGCTGATGCTGTCCTCGCCGATCCCGGCGCCGGTGGCCGAGACCTTCGACCTGCGCAACCCGTCGGTGCTGACGCTGATCGGCGATGCGCTGCAGAGCCTGCTGGAGACGGATGACACGATCATCCGGGTGATCGGCGCGCCCACGCAGGATGCCGGGCTGCTGATCGAGGTCACGATGGAATCGCAGCCGCTGCGCCGGGCGATGCTGGATTACGGCGAGCGCATCCTCGTGCTCTCGGCGATGATCTCGGCGGTGACGGCGGCCTTGCTGTTCTTCGCGGTGCGGCGGATCCTCGTGGTGCCGATCCGCAAGGTGGTCGGCCACATGCAGAGCTATGCAGCCGCCCCCGAGGATGTGCGGCGGATCATCGAGCCGAATGCCTCGCTGACCGAGCTGCGCGCCGCCGAGGAGGCGCTGCGCTCGATGCAGCAGCACCTGACCGCGGCGCTGAAGCAGAAGGACCGGCTGGCGCAGCTCGGCGGGGCGGTTGCCAAGGTCAGCCATGACCTGCGCAACATCCTGACATCGGCCCAGCTTTTCGCCGACAGCATGGAGAACAGCGACGACCCGCGGATCCAGCGGATCGCGCCGAAGCTGGTCGGATCGATTTCGCGGGCGGTCAATCTCTGCGAGTCGACCCTGGCCTTCGGCCGCGCCGAGGAGCCGCCGCCCAGCCTGACCCGGGTGGAGGTCTGCACGATCGTCGAGGACGTCCTGGAAAGCGAGCGGCTGGCGCCCGACGCGCAATCCTGCCGGCTGGTGGCGGAGGTGCCGCCGGGCCTGCTGGTGCGCTGCGACCCCGAACAGATGTACCGGGTGCTGGGCAATCTGGTGCGCAACGCCCGCCAGGCGATCTCGGCCACCGGAACCGAGGGCGCGGTCACCGTGCGCGCCTCGGAGGACGAGGCGGCCTGGATGATCTCGGTCGAGGATAGCGGGCCGGGCCTGCCGCCGAAGGCGCGCGAGCATCTCTTCACGCCGTTCCAGGGCGGCGCGCGCAAGGGCGGCTCGGGGCTCGGCCTTGCGATCGCCTCCGAACTGGTGCGCGGCCATGGCGGCCGTCTGGAGCTGACGCGCACCGACAGCCGGGGCACGGTCTTCACCATCTGGCTGCCGAAATCGGAAATTTTGGAAAATTTTGCTCCGGCATGAATTTTCCGCTTGCAGCCACCCGCCGCTCACTTTAGGACGCACTCCACAAGGCGCTGGTAGCTCAGTTGGATAGAGTACTTGACTACGAATCAAGGGGTCGGGGGTTCGAATCCTCCCCAGCGCGCCATAACCTCTCTGTGGGGTGTCAAGCAAAGCTGACTTTTCTGTCAGTTTTCTGACCCAGCAGACGGGGGCTCCCGGAAGGGAGATGGCGTTGCCCAGCTGAGCATCAGATAGCGACATCAGGTGGAACCTGATCTGCGGCTTCTCCGCCGGACGCGCTTCCTCCGGAACTTTCCCCATAAATCTGGTTCAGGCCTTCCCGAACTGCCCCTCGCCGTCGCGCGGGCCCGCGCGGTCGCCGGGGCCTATCCTTGGGCGGATTTTCTCTTCAGCAGGTGCCGGGCGATCTTAAGCAGGGGCAGCTCTGCGGTGAAGGAAGAGAACAGCAGCAGTATCACCCCGGCAGAGGCGAGGAAGATCCAGTCGGTTCCGCCGCTCTCGAAGCCTGAGGGAAGCCCGAGCGCCAGGGCGGCATGCTTCATCGTGAAATACGTCGTCGCGGCCAGATAGGCGCAGTCGCGAATCTTCAGGGCCACCTGACCCGCCGGAGAATAGTTTTTCAGCCTGAACTCCCGTCCCTCCTGCCGGAGGCCCTTCCAGAAGCTTTCCGCCGCCGCTGTGCGGGCATGAGGGACCGGCGCTAGATCCGCGCTGCCAAGCCCCAGCCTGGCAGCCAGCGCTCCACCGGGGAGCGGGTCGACGCGGAAGCGCTGGATGAAGGCGATCCGCGTGCGCAGCGGCAGCGCGCGCTCGCCCCGTTCGTACCGGCGCAGCGCCCGCTCGGACAGGTCGAGCGCCTCGGCAAGCTGCGACTGGCTCATCCCGGTGTCCTCGCGGAGCGCACGCAGGCTGGCCGCGCCAACCTGCCTTGCAATCGAGTCGTGGTCTTCAGGCTCAGCGGGCATGGGGCGCGATCCCGGAACTGCGGAGTCGAGGGGGGACTCAGGAACCTTAGCCGGGAAAGCGTGCGCGCGCCCAGGAAAACAAGGCGAACGGACCATTCGGTCCGCCCGGACCAAATGGTCCGGTCATATTTTTATTCTGTGGCAATGGCTTGCGTCGTTGACGCTGCCAGATGGAGTTCCTTAGCTGGGAGCGAATCCGGCTGCCCTTGCTCTTCCGGAATCTGGAGATCGCCTCGATGCGCACCCCGACGAAAGCAGATTTGGACGCCCACGAGCGTTTGAAGGCGGAACTCAGAATCCGGGGAACGTCACTGGCGCAGATATCGCGAGAACTTGGAGTCAGTGACTCTGCGCTGACCTTGGTCGGTAAGCGGATGTGTCGGTCCAAGCGCATTGAAGAAGCGCTGGCCCTGGCCGTCGGGATGCCGCCGGAGGCGTTGTTTCCTGCGGACCAGGAGGAAGGAGCGAACATGACCTAGAAAAGCAAAAGGCCTCGGAGTTGCAGCTCCAGAGGCCCTTCAGGTGTATCAAGTTGAAGCCCGATACACCTCATTCATGACCCAACTTTCGGCCCCGGTCAAGCGTGCAGAGACTTCTGCGGGCCGGGGCTCCGTGTCTCCATGAAAGAGGACCCCTTTGCATCGGCAGGCATGCCTGCGGTGCCGGGAGCAACAGCCTATGTGTGACGAAGATATCGGGGGGCCGTACGCCCCGCCCGAGCGGACGCGCGCGACCCGGATGTTCCTGGCCCGATCGCGGCCGAGTGCACGAGGATTTCTGGCCGCGAAACTGCGTGCCCAGGCCGTCTGGCGGCAGCTGATCTTCGAGAGCCACCTTGAGCGAAAATGAACTGATGCGGTGGATGCCCCATCCAACGCTGAGCGGCACGGGCGCCGCCCAATCGGCCAGCCATGGGCGGGTTTTTGCGCCCAAATTCGCGGCACCCCGCGGCGAAAGCGCTGTCGCGGCGGCCAAGCGGCTTGCCCGGCGGCGGGGCGGGCGGGTTTCCTGAACGTGCAGGGGGCTTAGGGTTCCGGTCGGTTCGCCGATGCCTGGTCCGAGAAGCCCCGCCCGCGCGGCAAATTCCGCGCAGGTACACGGCGGGCCAAAATCCCGGGAGAGTACTGTGTTGGTTCGCCCGCGCTTCATCTCTCCGTTCCGCCCGCGAGCCATCCGACGACATTGGCGGAACGACAGGGAGCTGGAAGATGCTGAAAACGACGATTCTGTCCGCGACGATCCTTGCCGCCGCTCTCGGCGCCCCGGCCTCGGCCGCGGAGAAGGCCGATTTCAAGATCGCCTGGTCGATCTATGTCGGCTGGATGCCCTGGGGCTATCTTTCGGACTCGGGCATCATGGACAAATGGGCGGAGAAATACGGCATCTCCGTCGAGATCGTGCAGATCAACGACTATGTCGAGTCGATCAACCAGTACACGGCCGGCGCCTTCGACGGGGTCTCGGCGACCAACATGGACACGCTGTCGATCCCCGCGGGCGGCGGGGTGGACACCACGGCGCTGATCATCGGCGACTATTCCAACGGCAATGACGCGGTGATCCTCAAGGGCGAGGGCACGATCGCCGACTTGGCGGGCAAGCCGGTCAACCTGGTGGAGCTCTCGGTCTCGCATTACCTGCTGGCGCGCGGGCTCGACAGCGCGGGGCTGGCCGAGGCCGACCTGGACGGCGTGGTGAACACTTCCGATGCCGACATGATCGCCGCCTTCGCCGCCCCCGAGGTCGAGGCGGTGGTGACCTGGAACCCGCTGGTCTCGGAAATCCTCGCCTCCGACCCGGAGGCGAACAACGTGTTCGACAGCTCGCAGATTCCGGGCGAGATCCTCGACCTGATGGTCGTGAACACCGAAACGCTGGCCGACAATCCGGATTTCGGCAAGGCGCTGGCCGGGGCCTGGTACGAGCTGATGGGGCTGATGGCCTCGGGCGACGAGGAGGTTCTGAGCGCCATGGCCGAGGCCTCGGGCACCGATCTCGCGGGCTACAAGGCCCAGCTCGCCGCGACCGAGATGTTCTACGATCCGGCCGCGGCCGTCGCCCAGGCCGAGGCGGAGGATCTGCCCGACACCATGACCAACGTTGCCACCTTCCTCTTCGAGAAGGGCATCCTCGGCGTCGGCGCGCCCTCGGCGGATTTCGTCGGCATCGCCTATCCCGACGGCGCGGTCACCGGCAACACGGACAACGTGAAGTTCCGCTTCGACGCGACCTACATGCAGATGGCCGCCGACGGCGCCCTCTGAGCCTGTCCCGCCCCGGCCCTGAGCCGGGGCCTCCCCGCTTCCCCGGAGGACTGCCCCATGCGACTGATCAACCGCGTGCCGTCGCGGCCGGTGGGCCTGCTGCTCGGCGCCCTGCCCTTCGCGGCGATCCTGGCCGCCTATGTCATCGGCTCGGAAATCCGCCTCGCCGCCAACCCCGCCGACAAGCTGCTGCCCGCGCTCGACACCGTCCGCGCCACTGCCGTCCGGCTCTTCACCGAGGCCGACCGGCGCTCGGGCGAGATCCTGCTCTGGCAGGACACGCTCGCCAGCCTGCGCCGCCTGGTGCTCGGCGTCGGCATCGCGGCGCTGCTGTCGCTCTCGGCCGGCATGGCGATCGGGCTGCTGCCCTATGCCAGGAAAAGCCTGACCGGCGCCGTCGCCGTTCTGTCGATGGTGCCGCCGCTGGCGCTCCTGCCGATCCTCTTCATCGTCTTCGGCCTCGGCGAGACCTCGAAGGTCGTGCTGATCGTCATCGGCATCACCCCCTTCATGATCCGCGATCTCAGCCAGCGCGTGCTCGACATCCCCGCCGAGCAGATCGTCAAGGCGCAGACGCTCGGCGCCTCGTCCTTCGTCGTCGCCGCCCGCGTGGCGCTGCCGCAGGTGCTGCCGCGGCTGATTTCGGCCGTGCGGCTGTCGCTCGGCTCGGCCTGGCTCTTCCTGATCGCCGCCGAGGCGGTGGCTGCCGATACCGGGCTCGGCTACCGCATCTTCCTGGTGCGCCGCTACCTGGCGATGGACATCATCCTGACCTACGTGATCTGGATCACGCTCCTGGCCTTCGTGATCGACTGGGCGCTGAAGCGCCTGTCGCAGCGCGCCTTCCCCTGGTTGGGAGCAGGCCTGTGACCGCAAAATGCCATCCCGCCGCAGCCGCATCCCGTCCCGGGACGCGTCCGAACCTCGCCCCGCGAGGGGGCAGGGCGACGCCGCCCGCAGCCGGTGCGCCATCCAAGCTCCGGGGCGCCCGCGCAGGCCATCCGTCCGGCACGCACTCCGAGGCCCGGGCGCGGCCCCCGGCGCTGGATTGCACAGGAGAGGAGACCCGTCGATGAGCTTCGTCACCGTCCGCGACCTCTGGCAGTCCTATGACGGCCGTCCGATCCTCGAACGGGTCAATCTCGATGTCGAGGAAGGCGAGTTCGTCTCCATCGTCGGCGCCTCCGGCTGCGGCAAGTCCACCTTCCTGCGCCTGCTGTTGGCGCAGGAACAGCCGACCCGCGGCGCCATCCGCATCGAGAACGGCCCCCGCGCCCGCGAGCCGGGACGGGAACGCGGCGTGGTGTTCCAGCGCTACTCGGTCTTTCCGCACATGACGGTGCGCGACAACATCGTCGCGGGCGAGGCCTTCGAGACGCCCTGGGGCCGGTTCCGCGGCAAGCGCCTGCGCGAGGCCCGCGCCCGGGCCGATGCCATCCTCGAGCGGATCGGGCTGTCCCATGTTGCGCGGAACTTTCCGGCCACGCTCTCGGGGGGAATGCAGCAGCGGCTCGCCATCGGCCAGGCGCTGGCCGCGCGGCCGCGCATCCTGCTGCTCGACGAGCCCTTCGGCGCGCTCGACCCGGGCACGCGGATCCAGATGCATGACTTCCTGACCGAGCTGCGCGCCGAGACGCCGATGACCGTCTTCATGGTCACCCATGACCTCGGCGAAGGCTTCAAGCTCGGCGACCGCGTTCTGGTCTTCGACAAGCCGCGCTGGGACCCGCAGGACCCGGCCGCCTTCGGCGCGACCATCACCTATGATTTCGACGCCCGCGAGGGCGGCATCCCCTTTCAGGGGCTGCTCGACAAGTATCCCTCGCTCCGCGCCGCGGAGTGAGGCCCAGGCCCCCGCGCGACCCCGGACCCTCCGCGCGGGCCTCGCCAAGGTCCGGACCCCCTGGGGGCAGCGCCCCCGCACAAGATGGAGACAGCAATGTTTTCAGACCTCCGCGCGACCCGATCGCACCACCCCGCCCGGCTGCGCGCCCGCCTGGCGCGGCTCCGGCGGCGGCGGCTCCGGGCCGCGGGCGCGGCCGGACCGGCGACGTTGCTGCATGGTGATTTCCATGCCGGCAACCTGTTCGTCCGCGACGGGCGGATGCTGGGTTTCGACCGCGAATACGATGTCCATGGCCCGGCGCATCACGACCTGGCCAAGTTCCTGGTCGATCTGGGCATGCGCCGCGCCGAGGCCGAGGCCGAGGGCACGCCCTGGGACGGCGATGCGGACACCGACCGGAGATGCTTTTTCGAGGGCTATGGCCGGCTTGATCCGGAGACTGTCGCGGCCTTCGACCTGGCCGAAGATCTGGTGGCGTTCCGGCTGTGGAACCGCGGGATCAAGCGGCGCGGCAGTTCGGTGCTCGACGGCATGATGCGCGCGCGGGGTCTGGTCGGCGATGCTGCGGGGCCGCGGCCCGGGCGGCTGGTGGCGGGCCTGAACGGCGCGGAATGGACGGATGCCGAGATGCCGGGCGCGCGGCGCGGGCTCCTGTCGCTGCATCCGGGCAAGCTGACCGGACGCTGACGGGCGCCGCACGGTGCCGGGAGAGCGCGTTCACCTTTGGCTGGCAGGAAGGACGGCAGCGCGGCCGCCGCAGCGGAGCGCCGACCGTCAGAGCCCGAAAGGACAGGCCATGAACATGCTTCCCATCGCTCGCATCCTCCTCAGATACGCCTCCGGCGCGCTGGTTTCGGCCGGGGCGGTGTCGCCCCAGCTGGGCACCGGCATCGCCGCAAGCGAGAATGCCGCCATGATTGCCGCCGGGCTCATGGGCTTCGCGGTCACCGAGCTCGGCTACCTGCTGGCCAAGCGCCGCGGCGGCGCCACCTGATCCGTCCGCAGCTCCTGCCTGCCGGGCTGCGGACGCGGCGCCGGCAGCGCAAAACATGATGCTCGGATAATTTTTGCGTTTCTGATTTCGATCAATAAATTCCGTGATCCCGGTCAAGGCCGGGACGGTCCCGTCCGGCGTAGATGGCGCAAAACACGCATGAACGAGGACCAGACATGAAACACGTGATGATTCCGGCCGCGCTAGCGGCGATGACCGCCTTCGGTGCGACTGCTGCCATGGCGCAGCAGGCAGGCGATATCACCATTGGCCTCGGCCTCGGCTATGTCATGCCGAAGGACGACAACGGCGATGCGCTGGGGCTGGATCTGGATGCCAGCGACGCCACGAGCCCGACGCTGACGCTGGAATACTTCGTCATGGACAATGTCGGGATCGAGCTGCTGGCCGCGGCCCCGTTCCGCCATGACGTCGATCTGGACGGGCTGGGCAAGGTCGCCGCGCTGAGCCAGCTGCCGCCGACCCTGTCGCTGCAGTACCACATCCCGACCGGCACCGCCTTCACCCCGCTGCCGTCGGGATCGGGCAAGTCTTCGCTCCTGATGCTGATGGGCGGGCTGGAACGGGCCACCGGCGGGACGATCGCCTGCATGGGGCAGGATCTCTCCGCGATGGACGAGGACCGGCTCGCCGTGTTTCGCAGGGACAATATGGGGGTGGTCTTCCAGTCCTTCCACCTCATTCCGACGATGACCGCGCTGGAGAATGTCGCGACCCCGCTTGAGCTTGCCGGGCGCAGGGATGCTTTCGCGCGCGCCGCCGAGGAACTCGAGGCCGTCGGCCTCGGCCACCGGCTGGACCATTACCCGTCGCAGATGTCGGGCGGCGAGCAGCAGCGCGTCGCGCTGGCGCGGGCCGCCGGGCAAGCGCGGCGGCAATGCCGGCAGGCCGCCGGGGCAGCGCGGGGAAACGGAACGCGATGAAAACGTCTGGCATGGGCGGTCCCGGTGTTTCTTGCGGCGCCCGGAAGGGTGCGCGGCCGGCCTTTGCCGGCGGGTCCGGAGCGGGGCAGCCCGCGCTGCCCCCTCCGGCTCATTGCGCTTCGGCGAAATCCCGTGTCCGGATCATCCGTGTCGACAGGTAGGAGACCGCCAGCTCGCCGGCCTGGTTGCGGACCTCGTGGCTGGTCACCACGACGCCGCGGTCGGGCTTGCTTGTCAGGCGCTTCGACTTGAGCGTGACGGCGTTGGAAATGCTGTCCCCGGCATGGACGGGCCTGAGAAACCGGGGCTGCAGCTCCATCAGGAAGATGCCGCGCCGCCGTGTCAGCCCGGCATCGAGCACCAGCCCCTCGGCCAGCGACAGGATGAAGATCCCGGGCGCCATGCGCCCGGCATAGTGCCGGTCGGCATAGTGCCGGTCGGTGAAGGTCGGCGAGGTGAACTTGCACAGCTCGACGAAGCGTCCGATCATCTCGCCGGTCACCTCCAGGGAGGCGCTGGCAAAGGACCAGTCCGGCGTGTAGTCCTCGAAATAAAGGCCGGTTTCCATGGCGCGCTCAATAGGACCGCGGCATGCCGAGCACGTGCTGGCCGATATAGTTGAGCACCATGTTTGTGGAGATCGGCGCGATCTGGAACACGCGGTTCTCGCGGACCTTGCGCTCGATGTCGTATTCCACCGCGATGCCGAAGCCGCCATGGGTCTGCTGGCAATGGAAACCCAGATCCCAGGAGGCCTCCGAGGCCAGCATCTTCGCCATGTTGGCATTGGCGCCCGTGGCCCTGGCGTCGGCGCCGGCGTCGAACTGCTCGGCTGCTTTCCAGCGCAGCGCATCCGCTGCCATCAGGTTGGCATAGCCGCGGGCGATGGGGAACTGCACCCCCTGGTTCTGGCCGATCTGGCGCCCGAAGATGACCCGCTCCTGCGAGTACTTCACCGCCTTCTCGATGAACCACTTGCCGTCGCCGATGCATTCGGCGGCGATCATCACCCGCTCGGCGTTCAGGCCGTCGAGCAGGTAGTAGAACCCCTTGCCCTCCTCGCCGATCAGCGCGTCCTCGGGAATTTCCATGTTGTCGTACCAGACCTCGTAGGTGTGGTGGTTGAACATGGCCGGGATCTTGCGGGTGGTCAGCTGCTCGGGATCGACCTCGCGCTTGTCGACCAGGAAGCAGGACAGGCCCCGGAACGGCTTGCCTTCGGGCGCGTCGCTGGTGCGGGCGAAGACGATGAAATAGTCGGTGTGGTCCATCCGCGAGGTCCACACCTTCTGGCCGTTGATGATCCAGCCCTTGCCGCCGCGCCTGGCGCGGGTCCGGATCTTCGAGGTGTCGGTGCCTGCGTTGGGTTCGGTCACCGAGAAGGATTGCAGCCGGACGCTGCCATCCGCGACCTTCGGCAGGATGTTGCGCTTCTGGTCCTCCGAGCCGTGGCGGGCCAGGATGCCCATCATGAAGAGCTGGCCGTGGATCATCGACCCGGTGCCGCCGGAGCGGTGGATCTCCTCGACCACGACCGAGGCTTCGCGCGCGCCGAGCCCCATGCCGCCGTATTCCTCGGGGACCATGACGGCGCCGAGCCCGGCCTCCATGGCCGTCTTGATGAAGTCGTGCGGATATCCGTCGGTGCGGTCGAGTTCGCGGTAGTATTCTTCCGGGAACTGGCGGGTGACGTTCTTGGTGGCCTCCAGGACGTCCTTGAGGGTGCCTTCGAGAGGCGGATCAAGAGCTTCCATCATTGGGTGTTCTCCTTGCTGGGGTCGTTTCAGCCGGCCGGCGCCATGGCGGGGCCGAAGGCGCCGCCGGCGGCAAGCCGCTCCTGCTCGGCGGTGGCAAATCCGCATTGGGCGAGGATTTCGACGCGGTGCTGGCCGAGCCGCGGCAGCGACAGCCTGCGCGCCGGGCCGGACATGCGGGTGGGGTCGACCGGCAGCTTCAGCTCGCCGCCGAGCCCGTCATCGGCGGTGCAGAACGCGCCGCGCATGGCGTAATAGGCGTTGTCCATGGACTCGGGGATGCTCAGGATCGCCGCGACCGGCACATCCGCACGCTCGAAAATCGCGGTGAGCTCGTCGCGGGTCCGCTGCGAGGTGAAGTCCTCGGTGATCCGCAGCACCTCGGCCATGCGCGCGGCCCGGTCCATGTAGAGCGCATAGCGCGGGTCGGTGCCCAGCTCGGGGCGGCCGATGGCGGCGCAGAACCGGCGCCAGAGCCTGTCGTTGTTGACGCCGATGTTGATATGGCCGTCCTTGGCGCGGAAGGTCCCGTAGGGGACGCCGTGATAGTTGTTCGGACCGGCGCTTTCCTTCGCCTCCGCATCCGCCAGCTGCACCCGGGCGATCGCCGAGGCCACCATCGGCAGCATGCTCTCGGCGAGGGTGATGTCGAGGACGCGGCCCTTGCCGGTCCTCTCCTGCAGGCGCAGCGCCAGCAGCGCGGCGGAATGGGCGGTCATGCCGGCCGCCACGTCGCCCAGGGCAAAGCCGCACCAGACGGGGTTGCCCTGGTGGTCGCGCGCCAGCCCGGTCGATCCCGACAGCGCCTCGCCGACCATGGCCAGTCCGGCGCGGCCTTCATAGGGACCGGCATCCCGGTAGCCGAAGCCGCTGATCACCACGATGACGAGGCGGGGGAAGTCATGGTGCAGCGTGTCGGGATGCAGTCCCAGCCGCCCGAGCGCTTCGGCGCGCAGGTTGGTGACGAAGACATCCGCCCGGCCGAGTAGCCTGCGCATGACCTCGCGCCCGGCCGGGGCCTTGAGATCCAGCGCGATGCTGCGCTTGCCGCGGTTGCAGGCGCCGAAATGTCCCGAAACGCGGTGCGGGCCCATCTTCCGGGTCGGTTCGCGGGACCGCGACAGCTCTCCCTGCGGCGGTTCCACCTTGATGACCTCCGCTCCTTCCTCCGCCATCAGCATGGCGGCATGGGGGGCGGCGACCAGATGGGCCAGCTCTACGACTTTGATGCCCGCCAAGGGCAGTTCGACATGCGGTGTCGACATGGACATTCCTCCGATGGCCGGTTCGCCAGGCAGCCGGAAACAGTCCCGGTGCATGCGCAATGCACTGGAAACATGGACTGAAACGCTGGCTGAACTTTCTCCTCGGAGGCAGGATGTCCCGGTTGGGCGGGTTAAGTAAAGTAATATGAATTATAGGTTCGGTAAGAAAAAACGACCGTGAAACATGGCCGGAACTGCCGGTCGGGGACCCCGACCGGCCGGGCCGGACAATGCAGCCGGCGGCGCGGAGCGGGAAGGTGCGGCCCGGCGGCTCCGCGGGCGCGGAGGATGTGCTTGACCGGTCAGGACCATCGCCCCGGAGACGAGCCCGGCGGACTGCGCCGCCCATTGCGCCGCCGCCGCCGCCAGGCTGAATCCCGCCCAAGCCGCCAGATACCCCGACAGGAAGGCCGCCGGAACCGCCGCCGAGCCAGGTCCGGCCTGCCGCATCAGCGCGCCGTGCAGCAGCACCACCGGCGCCGCGCCCGGAAGCATCATCGCGATCATCATCATCCACCACATGAGGAAGACGAGGACCGCATGGGACAGGCTCCAGCCGCCCGGCGCCTGCATCTCCGGCATGGCCGCCTGTCCCTGCGCCATCTCCGGCATTCCGGCCATGCCGGGCGCGCCGGTCATTTCAAGCGCCGACATCTCCATGCCGACGCCCAGCACGGTATAGAGCGCCGAGAGCACGAAGAGCGCGCCCATCGCCGCGGCCAGAAGCGCCCGGTCCCGGCGCAGCAGGCGCTCCACGGCCGTCGCCTGTGCCATGCGTCCCCTCCCCCGTCAGGCCGCGTCCAGCACGCCGCCGCCGGACAGATGGATGTCGACGATATGGACATGGCTGTCCGTCACCCCGTCCAGCGCGATGGCGCCGCTGGTCCGGGTGGTGCCGCGGGCAATCTCGGCGACCCGGAACTCGAATCCCTGGGGAAGGTTGATCCGCGCACGGTGCGGCTCGCCGCTCACCGGGTTGAGGATCGGCCCGGCCGAGGTCTCGAACACGCCGGGCACCGAACAGCGTCCGGTGCGGCCCTCCATGTCGATCTCCAGCGAAATCGGCCTGCTCAGCGTCTCGAGCTTGTTCGGCGCCATCGCCGAAAACACCCACCACATGGTCGCCATCTCGGCAGTATCCCCGCCGGTCATGATGCTGGCGATCGCATCGCGCTGTTCCGGGCTGGCGCCCTCGTCGACAATGATCTGCATCGTGCCGTTGCCATCATGGATCGGACCGGGCCACTGGACCACCATGGCGGCCACCGTGCCTCCCAGATCGACATCTCCGTAATGTCCCGAGTCGAAGCGGAAGGCGGCAATCGCCTCGCAATGGCCCTTGGTCGGCAGGGACATGAACTGGCAGGGACAGCCGGAGTCGCAATTGCAATTGGCGAGCTCCTGTCCGTGAACTTCCCACTCCACCATTTTGGGTGCCTCCCCGAATGATCGTTGAATGGGAAAAGGATACCACGAATTCACCCTGAAATTGCATTTTAATTTCGGAATACACCCTTGGCGAGACGCCCGGAAGCGGCTTGCCGGGTCAAGACGTTTGCGCGGACGGCATCCGGCTTTCCGAAGAGCGCGGCCGGCTTCTCCCCATCCCGCGGGGATATCCCTGTGGACAAGTCACGGCATCGCCATGCCCTGCTGGCCTCCGGCTGCCCTGCCCGAAACTTGTGCACGCAGACCGATCGGCGCGGAGCGTCCTGCACGCCCCCGCTTCGGATTCAGCGCCGGGCCCGGCGCCGCCGGACATCGCCGTGCAGTCCGGGAGGGCCGCGGCCGGTCCTCCCCCCGCGGCGCCCGCTCAGCCCATGAAGGCGTTCGGGGCCATCACGTTTGCGAGGAAGAAGAGCTGTTCGCGGAGCGCGTCCCGGGAAATGGCGCCGCCGAGGCAGACGCGGAGCTTGTCGCTGACCGGACCTGCCACGGTAAAGGCATCGGCGGGCATCAGGCCGAGCGGGCGGCCGGCCATGCGGGCGACAATGTCGGCACGGCCGATGCCGTCCGGAAGGGCCAGCCAGATGTTGAAGGCGTTCTCTTCCGAGCAGTAGCGGTGCCCGTCCAGCGCCTCGGCGGCGATCTGCTGGCGCGCGGCGCTCTCGGCGCGGATGAAGCGGCGGATGCTGTCGGCGGTGCCGTCCTCGATCCATTGCGTCGCCAGCGCCATGTTGATCGGCGAGGGCATCACCGAGACCGCGCGCAGCGCCTGCGCCAGCGCATGGGCCTCCCGCCCAGAGGGTGCCACCGTGTAGGCCAGCCGCAGCCCGGCGCCGATGCATTTCGCCAGCCCGCCGATATGCCAGGTCAGCTCCGGCGCGCTCACCGCCAGCGGCGCAGGCGCCTTGGACGGGATGAAGCCGTAGGCATCGTCCTCGATCAGCGGGATGCCGTGGCGGTTGATCACCTCCGACAGCTCCAGGCGCCGCTCCAGCGGCACGGTCAGCGTCGTCGGATTCTGCAGCGTCGGGTTCATGTAGACCGCCCGCGGCGCCGTCCCGCGGATCGCGGCGTCGAGCGCATCGGGCAGCATGCCGTCGAGATCCATCGGCACGCCGACCAGCTCGATCCCCAGCCGCCCGGCGATGTTGCGCAGCCCCGGATAGGTGATCCGCTCGCAAAGCACCCGGTCGCCGGGCCGCGCCAGCAGCGTCAGGATCGCGGTCATGGTGGCATGCGCGCCCGGCGTCACCGCGATGCGTTCGAGCCGCGGGACCATGCCGCGCAGGGAGAGCCAGGTGGAGGCCGCGGCACGGTCCTTCTCGGAGCCCACGGCCGATTGGTAGCGCAGGAGCGGCACGAGGTTCGCGCCGACATAGGACAGCCCCGCCTGCATCCGCGCCAGCAGCTCCGGATCGTCCGGTTCGGGCGGCATGTTCATGCTCAGATCCGCCTCGGCGGCGCGGGCCTCGTCGGGCTGCGCCTGCGCGGCGGCTTCGGCGGGGCGCGATGCGGAAGGGGCGGATTGCAGCGCGCCGAAGAGGTTGAGATAGCGCTGCTGGGCCTCGATCGCGTCCCGGAGCGCAGGGCAGCCGGCGCCCGGGCAGTCGTCGAGCCCGGCCGCGCCGAAGCGGATGGCATGGCATGAAGCGCCCTGGCAGGCCGCCAGGGCCGGGCCGTGTGCCAGAAGGGCCGCGACGATCAGCGGGGCGAGATGCCCAGGTCGCGCCTCATGGCGCCGAGGACGCGTCTTTCCCATGTTCTCCACTCCTCGATCGGTGGCAGGTCGTCGAGCTGCTTCGCCGCCTGGCTCTCGTCCCAGGCGGCAAAGCCCGCGATCTCCCGCAGCGCGGCCTCGCCGAAATAGAGCTGTGCCCGAGCGCAGAGATCGAGCAGCTCGTCCCGGGCGGCATTGCGGTCAGCCACGAAGCCAAGCTTGCGGGCTGTTTCGGCTTCGGCAAGCGCGGCTCCTCCGGCGCGGCGCGCAGCCTCGAGCCGGGCGATGTCGATCAGGCGGCGCCAGGCCGTCAGGTAGCGTGCCAGCTGTGCGGCGATGCATTCGGCAAGCTCCATCCGCTTGTCGAGCCCCGCCCGGCTGCGCGAGAAGCGGTCCTGCCAGCGCGGGAACAGGATCGAGGCGAAGAGCCCGCCGATGACGATGCTGACCAGCGGCGGCCCCCAGCCCTTCAGCATCAGTGCAAGCGGCGAGTCCGGGTCGAGCGGGTCGAGAAGCAGCACGGATCACCGCCCCGCCTCGCCGGCGAAGATGCCGGTGGCGCGATAGGCGCTGCCGCCCGAGCGGCCGTTCGAGATCTCGAAGCCGCCGGTCACCGCCCGCGGCCTGCCATTTTCCATCCCGCCGCCGAACTGGCCCTGCAGCGCTGCCTGCCGGTCGCCGCCGGAGAGCCGCGCGCGGTAGGTCGCGCTGTCCAGGCTGCTGCTGCCGCCATAGCGGCGGCTGTCGAAGTCGAGCATCGTGCTGCCGCGGCGCCGGTCGAAATCGAACGTGTCCGAATAGGTGCCGATGGCGGAATAGACTGCGCCGCCGTTCATGACGTTGCCGGCCGCATGGCCGCGATACGTGGCGGTGCCGCTGGCGGTGTCGAGGACCGCGCGGTCGATCGGCGTCGCGGCCGCAAACGTGCCCAGATGCACATGGCGCCGCGCGCCCTCGCGCGTGACGGTGTCGCCGAAGAAGAAGCCCCATTGCGCATAGTCATACGGGGCATCGAGCGGGCTGCTGCCGCCGCCGCTGGCCGGAACGGGCACTGCCGCGCCCGTGCTGTCGCGATTGCCGCCGACAGCGAACTGGCGCTGCGCTCCGGCGACCTGTCGCGCTTTGCCGGGCTATCGGGCCTGCCGCTGGCGGGGGCGCTCGATGCCGACCTGGAGGCGCGCTTCGACGCGTTCGACAGCTCCTTCGGCGTGGTCCTCTCGGGGACCGGCGCGGACATCGCCATCGGCAATCCGCAGGTCGATCCGCTGCTGGCGGGCGGGACCGTCATCGATGTCGCCGCCGAAGGCCGCGGCCTCTCCTTCGACATCGAGCGGCTCGACATCCACAACCCGGCGATGGCGCTGCGCGGCGCGGGCAGCCTGTCGCCCGAGGCCGCCGATCTCGACATCGCTGCGGAACTGGCCGAGATCAATCCCTTCGTGCCGCATCTGAACGGCCCGGTCGAACTGGCTGCCTCGGCCCAGGGCACGGCGCCGAATTTCACCCTGTCCCTCGATGCCGGCGGCGCGGCGATCACCGACAAGCTGGGCGCGAATGTCAGCCTCGACACCAATCTGGTCTATGAAGCCGAGGCCGGAACGCTCGGCATTCCGGACCTGCATCTGAGCGCGGGCGAGCTTTCGGCCCGCGGCGAGGCGGCGCTTGCCGGGCTGAACGACGCGCTCTCGGCCTCGGCCGAGCTGGTGCTCGAAACCGGCGACCTGTCGCGGCTCTCGGGCCTGACCGGCCTGCCCCTCGACGGCACGCTCTCGGCCGATCTGTCCGGCGCCTACGACACCGCCACCGGCGATTTCTCGGGCGCGCTGGCCGGCAACGGCCAGGACATCGCCATGGGCAATCCGCAGGTCGACCAGCTGCTCGACGGCACCACCCGGATCGACGCGGCCGCGCGCCGCGAGGACGGGACCATCACCATCGAGCGGCTGACCGTCGACAACCCGGATGTGCAGGTCAATGGCGGCGGCACCTATGCGCCGGAGGGCGGCAATCTCGACATCTCGGCGCGGCTTGCCGATCTCGGCCTCTTCGTGCCGCAGCTCTCCGGCCCGCTGACGCTTCAAGGCAATGCCCAGGGCGCCGGCAGCGACTGGACGGTCGATCTCAACGCGAACGGTCCGGCCGGGCTGCGCGCAGCAGTGACCGGCGACGTGGCGCCGACCAATCTCGACATCGACATCGATGCCGGGCTGTCGAATATCGGCGCCTTCGTGCCCCAGATCCCCGGCCCGGCCTCGGTTTCCGGCAAGGTTTCGGGCAACGGCACCGATTTCTACGCCGATGTCACCGCCACCGGACCGGGCGGGCTGACCGCGGATGTCGACGGCCGCGCCTGGGGACCGGACGGCACGTCGGATCTGGGCATCACCGGCCGCATTCCGCTGGCGCTGGCCAATGCCTTCATCGCGCCGATGTCGCTGACCGGGAATGCCGGGATCGATCTCAGGCTCGCGGGTGCGCCGGGGCTCGACGCGCTGTCGGGGTCGGTGACCTTCGGCGGGGCGCGCTTCGTCGATCCCGCGAGCCGCATCGTGCTGGAGAACATGGGGCTGAACCTCAGCTTCGCCCAGTCGCAGGCCAATGTCGATTTCCGCGGCAACCTCAATACCGGCGGCACCGTCACCGTTTCGGGCCCGGTCGCGCTGACCGCGCCCTTCAATGGCGACATCGCGGTTGCGCTGAACGAGCTGAAGCTGATCGATCCGAACCTCTACGACGTCGATCTGGGCGGCCGGATCGAGCTGTCGGGGCCGCTGGCCGGGGGTGCCTCGATCAACGGGCAGATCGACATTGCGCGCGCCGAAATCCAGATCCCCTCGGCGATGGGCGGCGGCGGGCCGATTCCCGACATGACCCATGTCGGCGAGCCGCGCGGCAGCTACCGCACCCGCGACCGGGCCGGGCTGATCCAGACCGGCAACGGCGACGGATCGACCGGGGCGCCGGTGGCCTATCCGCTCGACATCACCATCTCGGCGCCGGGCCGCCTCTTCGTGCGCGGCCGCGGCCTCGACACCGAGTTCGGCGGCGAGCTGACCATCGGCGGCACCACGCAGCGGATCATCCCCTCGGGCCAGTTCGAGGTGATCCGCGGCCGCATGGACATCCTGACCCAAGTGCTCAATCTCGACACCGCCGAGATCCGCCTGGGCGGCGACCTGGTGCCGGATGTCTACATGGTCGCGACCTCCCAGGACGCGCCGATCGACGCCCAGATCATCATCGAGGGCCCGGTCAACAGCCCCGAGCTGGACTTCTCCTCCTCGCCGGACCTGCCCGAGGACGAGGTGCTGTCGCATCTGTTCTTCGGCCGCCCGATCAGCGAGCTGTCGCCGCTGGAGGTCGCGCAGCTGCTCGGCGCGATCAACACGCTGACCGGCGGCGGCGGCGGGCTCTTCGGCAAGATCCGCCAGGGCGTCGGCGTCGACCAGCTCAATGTCGGGGCGGATGACGAGGGCAATACCGAGGTCACCGCGGGCAAGTACCTGTCGGAGGATGTCTATACCGACGTCACCGTCGGCGCGGCCGGCACCAGCCGGATCCGGCTGAACTACAAGATCACGCCGAATTTCACCGCGCGCGGCGGCTTCGACAGCGAAGGCGACACGCGGCTCGGCTTCTCCTACGAGCGCGACTACTGATCTTCCGCCGGGGCGCGGGCTTCCGCGCGCGCGCCCCGGCCGCACTGGAACCGGCGGCCCGATTGCCCATATGATGGAGCAGAAACGGAGCCGACCATGACCCTGCAGATCCCCTTCGACAACAGCTATGGCCGCCTGCCCGAGCGGTTCCATGTCCGCCAGGCGCCGGTGCCGGTGCGGGCGCCGGGGCTGATCAAGGTCAACCGCGCGCTGGCCGCCGAGCTCGGCATCGATCCGGCGGCGCTGGAAGGCCCCGAGGGGCTGGAGGTGCTGGCCGGGAACCCGGCGCCGAGGCCGGCTCCGCCCTGATCGCGCCGGAGGAGGCCGCATGACCCTGACCATCCTTTCCCCCGGACCGCTGGCCACGATCCAGGATCCGGGCCGCGCCGGGCTGCGCCATCAGGGCGTTTCGGCCGCCGGGCCGATGGACCCGCCCGCGATGATGCTGGCCAATGCGCTGGCCGGAAACGATCCGGGTGCAGCGGCGATCGAATTCGCAGGCTTCGGCGGCAGCTTCCGCGCCGAAACCGACTGCCGAATCGCTGTCACCGGCGGGCGGATCGACATCGCCCTGCCCGGCCACAAGGGCGTCGCGGGCCAAGCCTACCGGCTCCGCGCAGGCGAGGAGGTCCGCATCGGCGCCATCGCAGGCGCAACCTGGGGCTATCTCGCGATCTCGGGCGGCATCGCCATCCCGGCAACGCTGGGATCGCGCGCCACCCATCTGCGCAGCGGGCTCGGCGGACTGCACGGCCGGGCGCTGCAGGCTGGAGACGCGCTTCCGCTCGGCGACTTCGACCCGTTCGATCCCTGCCTCGCCCCGGCGGTCTCCGCGCCTGACGACAAGGACGGCCCCGCCGAGATCCGCGTCGTGCCCGGCCCGCAGGACGACCGCTTTTCCGCGGCGACCCTCGACCGCTTCGCCGCGGAGGAGTTCACCGTCACGCCGCAGCGCGACCGCATGGCGATGGTGCTGGACGGACCCGCGCTCCCGGCGGAAGGCGGCCATGACATCGTCTCCGACGGTACCGTGCCGGGCTCCGTCCAGGTGCCGGGATCGGGGCGGCCGCTGGTGCTGATGGCCGAAGCGCAGACCACCGGCGGCTATCCCAAGATCGCCACCGTGATCGGCGCAGACCTGCCCCGGCTGGCGCAGCTGCCGACCGGCAGTCGGTTCCGGTTCGTTCCCGTCGCCCGCGACGCGGCCGAAGAGATCTGGATCGACAGCCGCCGCCGCCTGCGCGCCCGGCTGGAAGCGCTGCGGCCGAAGCCCGAGGGAGCGCTCAGCTCGCATTACCTCCTGTCCTGCGACCTGGTGGGCGGCATCTGGTCCCCCGAGGAGGTCGTATGGCAGAGCTGAACGCCTCCGGCGGGCTTGCCGCCGAAGCGCACCGCCGCATCATCGGCATGATCCTCGACGGCAGCCTGGCCGCGGGCGCGCGCCTGCAGGAGGCCCCGCTCGGCGAGGCGCTCGGCATGCGCTCAGCCGCGTGACGTCGCGCCCCCCGAGCAGCACCCGGCCGGCGCTGGCGCGGAGCTGGCCCGAGACCAGGTTGAAATAGGTGGTCTTCCCCGCGCCGTTCGGCCCGACGATGGCGGTCAGCTCGCCTTCGCGGAAGCGGCAGCTGACGCCGTCGACGGCAACATGGCCGCCGAAGCGCACGGAAAGCCCGCGGGTTTCCAGAAGGGCGGTCTCTGTCTCGTCTCGGCGCACGCTCGCTCCGGGCTGAAGGGGCGCGGCCCGCGCGCCCTCGTGGCAATCAGTTGCGGACCGGCACGGGCAGCGCGTCCGTCCCAAGCTCCCGTACCAGTTCCGGGATGCCCCAGTCGACCTCCGGATCGGCCTTGATGCGGAAATGGTACATGCTCTGCAGCGCCTGGTGGTCCTCTGCGCGGAAGGTCATGGTGCCCTTGGGGGTCTCCCAGCTCATGCCCTCCATCGCCGCGATCAGATCCTCGGTCTCCGTCGAACCGGCCGCCCTGACGGCCTCGACCACGGCGATCCCGGCCGCCATGCCGCCGGCGGTGAAGAAATCCGGCGGCGTGCCGAAGCGCTGCCGATGCGTCTCCACCAGCCAGTCATTCACCGGGTTCCGCGGGATGCCGTAATAGTAGTAGGTCGCGCCCTCCATGCCGGGCAGCTCCTTGTAGGCGGTCAGCGCGGCCAGGATGTTGCCGCCCGTGGCGATATCGATGCCGAAGCGGCCGGGCTCCATCGCGTTGATCTTGCCCATCGGATTGCCGCCGCCCGCCCAGAGCAGGAACAGCTTCTTCGCCCCCTCCTGCCCGTCCATCGCGGTGAAGATCCGCTCGGCCGCGGCGGTGAAATCGGTCGTGCCGGTCGGCACGTATTCCTCGTGGACGATCTCGGCCCCGGTGGCTTCCAGCGCTTCTCGGAAGGCGGCGATGCCGTCGCGGCCGAAGGCATAGTCCTGCGCCAGCGTGGCCACCTTGACGCCATCGCCGCCGATCGCGACCGCATTGGCGATGGCATCTTGCGAGGAATTCCGCCCGGTGCGGAAGATGTAGCGGTTCCAGTTCGCGCCGGTGATCGAATCCGCCACCGCAGGTTCGACGATCAGGATCCTTTCGTAATCCTGCGCCACCGGCAGCATGGCCAGCGCCACGCCCGAGCTGACCGGCCCCACGGCCAGAACCGCCCCGTCATCGCCATAGGCCTCTTCCAGCAGCGCGCGGCCGAGCTCGGGCTTCAGCTGGGTGTCCTTCTCGATCACCGCGATCTTCTCGCCATTCACCTCCATCGTGCCGCCCGTGGCGTATTCCAGTCCCAGCATCAGCTCGTCATGCGACTGTTTCGCATAGGCTTCGAGCGGGCCGGTCTTGCCGTAGACATGCGCGATGGTGATGTCGGCGATGGCCGCGCCTGCCGAGAGCCCGGCGACCAGCCCGGCCGCAAGTCCCGTTTTCATGCTCTCTCTCCCTGATCCGCCCGGCCCCCGCCGGAACGCGCCTCCCGGTTCAGGCTAGGCGCGGAGCGGGCGGAGGGTCAACAGGATGACGACGGTCCGACGCAGCGACAGCCGTTGTTAACCCGCTCGCGCGTAAGGCTTGGACAGCCGCAGACGGGAGGAGACAATGGCGGGGCGCAGCGCGCCGGATCTGGTGCTGGTCGGCCAGAAGGGCCGGGTCGGCTGCGAGGCGCTCTTGTGCCTTGCCTCGCTGCGCGCGCGCGATCCGGGCTTCGCAGGAACCGTCTGGCTGGCAGAACCGCAGCCGGGGCCGCTCTGGCCCGGAGATCCGCGGATGGAGGACGGGCTGCGCGATGCATGCCTGTCGCTCGGCGCCACGCTCCTGCCCTTCGGGAGCCGCCATTTCGGCGCCGCCTATCCGCCGGGCAACAAGATCGAGGCGCTGGCGGCCCTGCCCGCAGGGCGGCCGTTCCTCTTCCTCGACAGCGACATGCTTGTGCTCGGGCCGCTGCCGGAGATTGATTGCAGCTGGCCCTCGGCCTCGGACCGGGTGCGCGACACCTGGCCGAAGCCGCCGCCCTACGGGCCGGACCGGGGGGCGATCTGGGATGCGGTCTTCGCGCTGTCGGGCACTGGCCGCGGTCCGACGCTCGACCTCCGCTTCCCGCGCGGCGATCCGCGGCGCGACCTCTATCTCAATGCCGGCTGGGTTGCCGGGCCCTCTCGGCGCGCTGGCCGAGCGGGAGGACCGCGGCCGCGAACTCGGCCGCGCGGCCAAGGCGGAACTGCTCCGGGAATGGAGCGACCCGGCCGCGGCGCGCGTCACCGATGCCGGGCTCAGGGAGTGGCTCGCGTCGTGACCTCCGCCCGTTTCCGCCACGTCCTCGTGGTCAACGTGCATTTCGACCCCGACAATTACGGGGGCGCGACGATCGTCGCCAAGGAGGTGGCGCGCCATCTTCTGGCCGCGGGCATCCAGGTCACGGCGGTTGCGACGATGCAGGCCGAGGAACTGCCGGCCTATGCCGTCGTGCGCAGCCACCGCGACGGCATCGACACCTTCCGGATCAACATGCCGCCGGGGCCGGCGCCGACGCTGAGCTACTGGGACGACCAGATGACTGCCCGCGTGGTGCAGATCGCCGCGCAGACCGGTGCCGAGGTCGCGCATCTGCACTGCCTGCAGGGGCTGGGCGCGGGGCTGATCCCGGGGCTGCGCGGGCTCGGCCTGCCGGTCGTGCTGTCGGTGCATGACTTCTGGTGGCTCTGCCAGCGGCAGTTCATGGTCCAGCCCGACGGGCGCTATTGCGGCCAGGACCCGGTGCGGCTGGGCCAGTGCGTCGGCTGCGTCTCGAACCGCGCGCAGCTGAGCGAGCGCAACGGCAAGCTCTTCGCGGCCGTCCGCCAGGCGGATCTGGTGACCTTTCCAAGCGCCTTCGCCCATGGGCTGTCGATGCGCTCGGGCTTGCCCGCGCGGCGCAGCGTGATTCTCGAGAACGGCATCAACCGCCCCGGCCCGGGCTTCTTCGACGACCAGGCGCAGCGCCGTGCCGCCTCGCCCGAGCTGACCTTCGGCTTCGTCGGCGGCCCTTCGGCGGTGAAGGGCTGGCCCCTGGTGCGCGAGGCCTTCAAGCGGCTCGACCGCACCGATTTCCGCGGCCTCGTGGTCGACGGATCGCTCGACGGAAGCTGGTGGCGGCCGAGCATGTTCCAGGGGATGAGCGGCCGCTGGGTGATCCATCCGCGTTTCGAGCAGGCCGCCGGTCTCGACCAGTTCTATGCCTCGATCGACGTTCTCCTGTTCCTGTCGCAATGGCGCGAGACCTTCGGCCTCGTGGTGCGCGAAGCGATCAGCCGCGGCGTGCGGGTGATCCAGACCGAGGGCGGCGGCGCGACCGAGCACCGCGCGAAGTCCCGGCGGCTGCCGATCGGCGCCAGCCCCGAAGAGCTGTCCCGGCTGCTCGGGCAGGAGCTGCAGAATCCCGGCGCCCATCCCGAACCGGTGCCCTGCCGCAGCTTCGCGGACCAGGCGGAGGAGCTGATGGCGCTCCTGGAGACGCTGTGACGATGCCCTGCCTGCGCCATACAGAGGACGGAGAGGAAACGCCGTGAACCTGATGAACGCCTTTGCCCGCATGCCGCGCGTCGTCGGCGCGCTGGTCCTGCGCGAGATGGCCACCACCTACGGCAAGTCGCCGGGCGGCTACATCTGGGCCGTGCTGGAGCCGACCCTGGGGATCGTGGTGCTGTCCTTCGGCTTCTCGCTGCTGATGCGGGTGCCGCCGGTGGGCGACAACTTCATGCTGTTCTACGCGACCGGCATCCTGCCCTTCATGATGTACAGCAACCTGCAGGCGAAGATCTCGGGCACGATCACCTTCTCGAAATCGCTGCTGGCCTATCCGGCGGTGACCTTCATCGACGCGATCCTGGCGCGGCTCTTGCTGAACGCGCTGATGCAGGTGCTGGTGTTCTATATCGTGCTGGGCGGGATCATGATCGTCTACCAGCCGGAGATGATCCTCGACATCCCGAGAATCGCCCTGGCGCTGGCGCTTGTCATCATGCTCGCGACCGGGGTCGGGCTGCTCAACTGCTTCCTGTTCGCGTTCTTCCCGCTGTGGAAGCAGCTCTGGAGCATCATCACGCGGCCGCTGATGATCTGTTCGGGGGTGTTCTTCACCTACCAGTCGATGCCGGACTTCCTGCAGGACTGGCTGTGGTTCAACCCGATCCTCCAGATTGTCGGCCTGATGCGGTCCGGCGTCTACTACCAGTACGATGCATCCTATGTTTCGGTCATGTATGTTTTCCTTTTTGCAGCTATCCCCGCCATGGCGGGACTCTTTTTCCTCAAGCGCTACTACCGTGTTATCCTCCACGAGCTGTAGCGGCCCGGCGGCTCCGGCCGCGGAACGGTTCCTCCGGATGGCATGCGCGGTCATGACAGGTTGCGCAGGCTCGTCCGGGCGGGGCCTAATTCGAACCGTGAACCAAGAGCGTGGACCAAAGTGAACAGCCCCCGAGCCGCCAAGAGCGGCAACCAGACCGAGGCCCGGCAGGGCAAGCAAGACGACTCCGCGATCACGCCTGAGGTGATTTCCGGAAAGCCCGGCCCTGCGAAACGGGGACCCGGCGGTCCGGGCAAGGGGCCGGGACCCGGCGGCAAGCGTGCCGGAGGGCCGGGCGGCGGCGCGGGGCCGGGCGACCCGGGCGCGGGCCGCCTCGCGGCGCAAGAGGTCCAGCCGCTCCTCGGCGCGCGCGGGCAGGGCCGCAGCGGCTTCGGGAAGATCGCTGAAAACACGGGCGGTCTGGGGCATCGGGCCGTTCCATCCTTGCTTTGACTGTGCCATTTCGGTGGCATCCGGCTAATTCCGACTGTATTTATCAGGAAAAAGCCGGGTTGAGAAGATGTCCGACAGAAAGATTCTGGTATTGCCGCTTCTGGTCGCAGCGCCCGCCCTGGCGGATCCTCTGGCCATGCTGCCCCGCAGCGATGCCGAGGCGGCGCGGGTGGCAGAGGTGACGGCGCCCGCGGCCAGCTTCGACCGGGCAGAACCCTATGAGGGCAATCCTGCCGGAGCATCCACCGTGCCAGCGCTGGCGACGCAGAAGGCGTTAGCCAAGCCCTCCGCCGGGATGGACGCGCTGCGCGAGCTGGATTTCATGACCGGCAAGGCGCTGTTCGAGAAGCTCTGGGTGGCGTCGCCCTCCTCGACCAAGGCCTCGGACGGGCTGGGGCCGCTTTTCAACGCGCGCTCCTGCCTGCAATGCCATGTCGAGGACGGGCGCGGCCATCCGCCGGCGGAACCGGGCGCCCATGGCGTGTCGATGTTCCTGCGGGTTTCGATCCCGGCAGGCGAGGCCGCGAACGATATCGAAGGCTGGATCGCCACCGCGCCGGACCCGGTCTACGGCTTCCAGCTTCAGGATCAGGGCAATCGCGGCATGGCGGCCGAGTACCGGATGCAGGTCACCTATGAAGAGGTGCCGGTCGCGCTGTCCGGCGGAGAGACGGCCAGCCTGCGCCGCCCGTCCTATGCGGCGGCGGAGCTGGGCTACGGCCCGCTGCATCCCGACGCCATGCTGAGCCCGCGGGTCGCGCCGCCGATGATCGGGCTGGGGCTGCTCGAGGCGATTCCCGAAGCCGATATCCTCGCCCATGCCGATCCCGATGACAGCGATGGCGACGGCATTTCCGGGCGGGCGGCGATCGTGCCCTCGGCGGAGACCGGCCGCCCGATGCTCGGCCGGTTCGGCTGGAAGGCCGGCTCGCCGACGGTGCGCCAGCAGACGGCCGAAGCGCTGTCGAACGACATCGGCATCTCCTCGCCGCTCTCGCCGGATCATTGGGGCGACTGCACCGCGGCCCAGTCGGCCTGCCGCGCGGCCCCCGATGGCGGCGATCCGGGGCAGGGCGGCTTCGAGATCGATGCGGGCGGGCTCGGCCTCTTGACGTTCTACGTGCGCAATCTCGGCGTGCCCGCCCGGCGCGATCCCGGCGATCCCGAAACCCTGCGCGGCAAGCAGGTCTTCCACGACACCGGCTGCATCTCCTGCCATGTGCCGAAATTCGTCACCGCCCGGCTGGAGGACCAGCCCGAGCAGAGCTTCCAGCTGATCTGGCCCTATAGCGACCTCTTGCTGCATGACATGGGCGAGGGTCTGGCGGATCACCGGCCCGAGGGCCGCGCGACGGGGCGCGAGTGGAAGACCCCGCCGCTCTGGGGGATCGGCCTGGCGCAGCAGGTCAATCCGCAGGCCGGCTTCCTTCACGACGGGCGCGCGCGTAGCCTGCTCGAAGCCATTCTCTGGCATGGCGGCGAGGCGGCGCCGCACAGCGCGGCCGTGATCGCCATGCCCAAACCCGACCGAGACGCGCTGATCGCGTTCCTGGAGAGCCTTTGATGCGACACCTCTTCCTCGCCGCCTGCTTGGCCGCCTGTCCGCTCTGGGCGGCGGCCACGCCGCAGGAGACCCTCGAAACCGCGGTGGCGGGCCATGTCCAGCCGGGCTTCGACGCGCTCGCGGGGCGCGCGGAGGCGCTGGTCGCGGCGGCCGCGGAGACCTGCGATCCGCAGGACGGCCACCTGCGCCGCGCCTTCAACGATGCCTGGGATGCCTGGATCCGGATGAGCCACCTGCGCTTCGGGCCGAGCGAGGTCGACAACCGCGCGTTTTCCTTCGGGCTCTGGCCTGATGCGCGGGGCTTCATCCCGAAGACGCTGCAGGGGCTGATCGCGGACCGGGATCCGGCGGTCGACAGCCCCGGGGCCTTCCATGACGTGTCGATCGCGGCGCATGGCTTCACCGCGCTGGAATTCCTGCTCTACGATCCGGACTTCGCCGATGCGGGCGATTACGGCTGCAAGCTGGTGCGGGCGATCGCCGCTGACATCGCCGCGACCGCGCGGCTGATCGCCGATGACTGGCACGGGTCCTATGCCGAGCAGTTCGTGCATCCCGATGCCGATGCGCCCTACCGCACCGAGACCGAGGCGCTCGGCGCGCTTTTCACTGCGGTGACGACCGGGCTGCAATTCACCTCCGAGGCGCGGCTCGGCCGCCCGATGGGCGAGTTCGACCGGCCGCGCCCGACCCGCGCCGAGGCCTGGCGCTCGGCCCGCTCGGTGCCGCATGTGCGGCTGTCGCTCGACGGCACGCGGGATTTGGCGCTGATTCTGGCGATGGATTTCCCCGAGGATGCCGAGTCGGTGCGCAGCGCCTATGACCGCGCCTTCGTCACGCTCGACCGGCTCGGCGACCCGACGCTCGGCGAGGTGTCCGACCCGATGGGCCGGTTCCGCGTCGAGACCGTGCAGCAGCGGATCGACGACGTGCGCGAGGACGTGCGCGAACATGTGGGCGGGCCGCTGGGGCTCGCGCAGGGCTTCAATTCGCAGGACGGAGACTGACCATGACGTCGCGCCGCAGCTTCCTGACCGGACTTCTCGCCGCCGGGGCCTTGCCGCGCCCGAGCTGGGCCGAAGCGGGGGCGCCGGATGCGCTGGCCGCAGGCAAGGTCGGAACCGGCGCGTACGTGCTCTGATCTCGCCGGGCTGGTCTTCCGAGAATTCCGCCAGTGCCTCCGGATCGCTGGCGGCCCCCGCCTCCCTGACGATCCTGCCATGTTCGCCGGGCACGCCGGCCGCCGTCTTCGCGCATGGGACGTCGAGGCCAATGAACAGCTTCATTCCGCATTCCTCCTGCCGGAACAGATGCGGGAGCGTCGCCAGCCGCCCGCCCGGCGGGCAAGCGCAAGATGCCGGCGGCTGGCGACGCAGGCCCCGTGGCGGTCTCCCAGTTTTTGCGTCTCGAGCTGGCCCGATGCGGCGCAGCCTTCAGGTGGAGCAGCCGTGTCGGGCCAGCTTGCTTGAGTTCAGGCGCGGTTCTTGAAGCGCCAGCTCTCTGTGCCGGTTTCGAGGATTGGCCTTCGGCCGGTTTCGCGGGCACGAAGATAAGATCGTGACCATGTCACTGGAGACATCAGATGAAGAGACGAACTTTCGGCGAGGTGTTCAAGGTCGAGGCTGTGCGGCTGGTGCAGGAGCGCGGCCTTGCCGCAGTTCTGGCCAGCCGGGAGCTCGATGTCGCCAAGAGCATGCCTCCGTCCCTTCGGGACATCTCGGCTGGCCTTTCCATGTGTCTTCAGGCTGCGGCCTCCTCGGGCCATCGGAATTCCGTGCCCGTTTTCGAGAGCGTCGGCATCAGCACGGCGATCTGGCGTGCGGCGGCGTGCGCGTTCCGGGGCCATCCGGTCAGGCATTCCGAGGCAGGGCGCCACCTGCCCGTCCAGCTCCGGCAGGCACCCCGGTGCGTCGCCCGGTCCTGACCCTCGCCCCGAACGGAGCGCGCCGCCGAACCTTATGGGACCCGCGCGGACCGGGCCGGATCGATGCGGGCTAGCCGCCTGTTCCGTCTTCGCCGCGCAGGGCTGCACGACGCGCCGCCAGGCCCTCCTGGAAATCCGTCTCGTCGCCGAAATCGGCGAAGCCGGGATAGCGCAGATGCGGCTCGGCCACGCGGCGGGCATGCTTGATCGGACACCAATAGGCCTCGGTGCGCGACGCCACCTCCCGCACCCAGCCGATCACCCCGTTGGCATAGCCGCAATAGACGCAGTTCAGCTTCTGCAGGCCGTTGAGATATTGAAGATGGCGCCTGTCGAGAATGATGTAGTCGCGCCGCGGCACCTTCTCGATGCCGTAGACCGGGAAGCAGACCGCCTGGTAGAGCATGACGGACAGGTCGAGCAGCGCGAGCGGCAGGACCAGCGCATAGATGAACGGCGCCGTCAGCAGCACGAGGAGGCGCGTCCGCGCCAGGAAGCCCGACAGCTTCTCCCGCGCGGCGCGGTGGCGCGCCAGCACATCGGCCTCGAACACCACCCGGCGCCGTTCCAGCCGGTAGCGGAAGATCCTGCGCTTCTCTCCCAGCTCGTCCTCGAGCTCCTGCTCGAGGTCGCGGATCCGCCGGGCCAGCCGGTCGAGAGGTGAGGTCATCTTGGGCTCCAATGCAGGACGGGTCCAGATCAGCACGAAGATGCGGCCCTGCCAAGCACGCAGTCCCTCCCCCCTTGACCTTCCAGCTGCTGGAAGCCCCAAATGCGGGAGGCAACCACAGGAGAGTCGCGATGAAGTTCAGCGTTCCCGACATGAGCTGCGGCCATTGCCGCGCAAGCATCGAAACCGCGGTGAAGTCCGCCGATCCGGCCGCGCGGCTGGCCTTCGACCAGGACAGCCGCCAGGTCGAGATCGGCAGCACGCTCGCCGCGCCGGCCCTGGCCGCCGTGCTCGCGGATGCGGGCTATGCCGCAACCGAGCTGCCGGGCTGAACCGCCGGGAAAGGGAGGCCGCGATGAATATCGGTGCGGCGGCGCAGGCCTCGGGCCTGCCGGCCAAGACCATCCGCTACTACGAGGAGATCGGCCTTGTCGCGCCGGCGCGGACCGCCAACGGCTACCGCGATTTCGGGCGGGACGAGGTCGAGCGGCTGCGCTTCCTCGCCCAGGCACGCTCGCTCGGCTTCTCGCTCGAGGAATGCCGCCGTCTCGTCGGGCTCTATTCCGATGACGGCCGTGCCAGCCGCGAGGTGCGCGAGGTCGCGCAGGGCCATCTCGACACGGTGCGCGCGCGCATCGCCGAGCTGCGCGGGCTCGAAGCCACGCTGGAAGGCCTGATCGCGCGCTGCCCCGGCGATGACAGCCCCCGGCAGCATACTGCCCGAGGACATCGCCTGAAGAGGAGCGGCCCCGGGCGGTCCCGCTTCCGCGGTCCGCAGCCGCAGGGCGGGGCTCGGGACCGGCCCGCGCCAGCCCCTTGAACCAGAAGACCAAAGCCGGAGCCGGGACAGCCGGCCGGCATCCATGGGAGGATCCCGCATGAACGAGGAAACCCGCGAGAAGCTGAAGGGCGTGTCGGTGGCGACGCTGGCCACGGCGCTCTTCAAGCGCGGTTTGAGAAACCAGGTCATCCAGGGCGTGCACCCGCTCGGATGGACCGGCGAGAACATGGTCGGCCCGGCCTTCACGCTGCGCTACATCCCCGCGCGCGAGGACCGCAACACGCTGGCGGAGTTCCGCAATCCCGGGCATCCGCAGCGCGTCGCGATCGAGACCTGCCCGCCGGGCAGCGTGATGGTGATGGACAGCCGCAAGAACCCGGTTTCGGCCTCGGCAGGCGACATCCTGATCACCCGGCTGATGAAGCGTGGCGGGGCAGGCGTGGTCACCGATGGCGGCTTCCGCGACGCGGCGACGATCGCGGAGCTCGACATCCCGGCCTATCATGCCCGGCCCTCGAGCCCGACCAACCTGACGACCAACGAAGCGATCGCGATCAACGAGCCGATCGGCTGCGGCGATGCCCCGGTCTTCCCGGGCGACATCATCGTCGGCGACGCGGATTGCGTGATCGTGATCCCGGCGGAGATCGCCGAGGAGATCGCCGAGGAGGCCGTCGAGATGACCGCCTACGAGGATTTCGTGGTCGAGCAGGTGAAGGCAGGCGAGCCGATCATCGGCCTCTATCCCCGCGTCAACGAAGAGAAGTACCTGCCGCTCTTCGAAGAATGGCGCAAGGCCAACAACCGCTGACACGCCCGCCCCGGCGCAGGCCGGGGCCTCGTCCGTTTCCCGCCCCGAAGTGCCCGGCCGGGGACCTCCGCGCGGCAGTTCCCGGCCATCAGCGGACCGGACGCCTTCGGCTGCATCGCCGGGTGGCGGTCTGGCTGCAGGACCTCCGTAGGCAAGCCGATATCGCGGGACACCACGCGGCGCATTCAGATCGCGACGGTGCGCGCCGCAATTGCGCGGGTCGACGAGGTCTTCCCCGGCACGCTGATCGCCAGCTTCATGACGGTGCCATCGACGCCGTGCGCGGACGTGGACCTGGCGGGGCGGCCCATGACTCCGACGGCACGCGGAAGCTCTTTCAGAAGGTGAAGGCCGACGGCGTGCCGGTTGGGACGGCCCCCCCGATGCTGGGCCGTTTGGGCAATGTCCCAGATGTGACCGAGGTGATGGAAGCAATGTCCGCCGATGCGGGAGTCACCGTGAAGGTGCAGATGGGCGAGACGGAGGAGTGGGTCAAGAATTGCTCCGGGCCCTTTGCCGTCGGGGCGACACCCTGGCGCTGGTGCAGGCGCTGCATGGCAACACCTGCGGCGGACAGGTCTGTTCAATGTCTTTCAAGCATGCCTGCGATGGCCTGCAGCCGGGTGCGCCGCACATTGCGCCATGCGTGTCCGGGTCCTCCGTTGCCGGGCTGTCCATTCCAAGCACGGCGGTCCCGTCCGGCCCCTGGGGCTGCGCAAACTGTGCAGCAGACGCCATTCGGTACCTGCCGCCCCGCCCCGGAGGCGATGCCGGTGCCCTGCGCGGATGATCGGCGTCCCAAGGCCGGAAGGCGGAGGCATGCGGTCCAGCAAGCGTTCAGCACAACCGGTCAAGCCGGACATCGATGGCATGGGACGCCGCCCGGACAGGTCGCGGACTGCAGTTTCGGGCGGAATCGGAGGTTGATCAGCCTCGGCTTCAAGGACAGGAGCGGGCTTTCGCGGCAGCGGGTGTCGCGGGTCTGGAAAACGGCGGTTTCAGCCCGCCGCTGCCGTCGGCATGTTCCATGGGATCTTCGTCCGGACCGAACGCCGCTTCTGGCGGCACAGCCCTCTTGCACCCGCCGCCCTGCGTTTCGGACCCGTTTTCCGGTTGCCGTGGCGGGTCGCTCCGGGCGAAGTTGCGTCCCGTGCCTGTCGGCATTGTGCCCGTGCCATCGGGCTTGCTGCGACGGTCCGCTGCGGAGAGGGTCCCGCGAATGGCTGGGGATGCCGGTTGCCGCGCGGGACAGGCCGCCGCGGCCGAAGGGATCACCGCCCGGCGCCGGGGGGAAGGGATGCGCCGGGCGGACCCCGCCTGGGAAGCCAGCGCCTCCCAGTGCGCCTCGCCGGTGCTGGCCGCCAGGGCCTCGGCCAGCTTCGCGCGGGTCTCGCCCAGCTGCATCCGCAGCTGACGCAGCTCGGCCTCCCATGAGGTGCGCAGTTCGCTGCCGAACAGCACGCCGGTGACGATCAGCCCGCCGGACCGCGGCGGGGCGCCCAGCATGTCGGCATTCAGCCCGGCCATCATGTCGCGGGCCCGCGAGGCTTCGTCCGGGGTCTCCGCCTGTACCACGAGCATCCCCGTCCGGTCGGCGTGAAGCGCGAAGCTCCGCGAACAGCTGATCGCCAGGAAGGCCTCCGGAACCGCCAGCATCAGGCCGCCGGGACCGTCGGTGTCCTTTGCGGGCTCCGCGGAAAGCCCGGCATGGGACAGGTCGACATAGGGCACGGCGCCGGTTTCGATGCACAGCGCCGTCAGCGCGCCCCAGGCCTCGTGCGGCAGGTCGATCCCGGTCGGGTCGTGGCCGCAGGCCTGCAGCAGCAGCACGTCGCCGGGCGCCGCCGCCTCCAGAACGGCCAGCATCTCGCCGAGCAGCAGGGTGCGCCCGTCGGAATAGGGGTAGCTGCGCAGGTTCAGCCCGGTCCGGCGCACCATGTCGGCCTGCCAGCCGCGTCCGGGTCCGGGCAGCCAGATGGTGGTTTCGGGATTGAGGCGGCGCAGCATCCGCAGCGCCATGAAAAGCGCGCCGTGCCCGGCCGCGGTGGAGGCCGCGGCGCAGCGCGGCTTGTCCAGCAGCGGGTCGGGCATCAGGTAGTCATGCAGCACGCAATGGAAGGCCGCGTCGCCCAGGGGATCGCCGGTGCCCCGCAGGAAGCCGTCGCGGCGGGCCAGATTCCGCCGCATCTGCGACACCGCGCCGAACCCCCGGAGGGCGCGTGCCTCGGTCATGACATCGGCGCCGGACAGGTCCAGCGCCGCGTCGCGGAAGCCGCCCTCGAAAGCGATCCGCACGGGATCGCGTGAATGCCGGAAGGGGCCTCTGAAAGCCCCCAGCAACCTGCCCATGCCAGACCAACCGCTTACTGCCACACTGTGGCTGCACACTGGCGGGCGGGCGTTAAGGGTGCGTGTAGCCGCGCCCAGATGCCTAGAAATCTAGGGATTTTCCCCGATCGGGCAGGGATCAGCAGGTGGCCGCGGCCAGCCCGTCATACATGCCCCATTCCGCCCAGGACCCGTCATAGAGCGCGTGGTCGGTCTTGCCCATACGCTCCATCGCCAGGCTCAGGATCGCCGCCGTGACGCCGGAGCCGCAGGTGGTGATCGCCGGTTTCGACAGGTCCACGCCGGCCGCCTCGAAGGCCGCGCGCAGCCCGGCCGGGTCCTTCATGGTGCCGTCTTCGTTCAGCACCAGGCGGTAATGCAGGTTCTTCGAGTTCGGGATATGCCCCGAGCGCAGGCCGGGCCGCGGTTCGGGCTCCTTGCCCTCGAAGCGCGACGGCGCGCGGGCATCGACGATCTCGTAATCGCCGAGCTTCGAGGCCGCGGCCACCTGGGTCACGTCCTTGACCATGTGGTTCTGGCGGCTCACCGTCATGTGGCGGTCGCGCACGATCGGCGGCAGGTCCTCGACCTCGCGCCCCTCGGCCAGCCATTTCGGGAAGCCGCCGTCCAGCACCGCGACATCGGTCTTGCCCATCAGCCGGAACAGCCACCAGACGCGCGCGGCCGAGAACAGGCCCGAGCCGTCATAGATCACGATCTGGTGCCCGTCGCCGACGCCCATCTTGCGCATCCGCGACATGAATTTCTCGATCGGCGGCGCCATGTGGGGCATTTCCGAGCGCAGGTCGGAAATCTCGTCGATGTCGAAGAACCGGGCTCCGGGAATGTGGGATTTCTCGTATTCCGCCCGGCCGTTGCGGTCCTCGCCCGGAAGGTACCAGGAGGCATCCAGAATCCTCAGATCCGGATCGCGCAGATGGTCCTCCAGCCAGTCCGTGGTCACCAGGGTCTTGGGGTCGCTCTCAGCCATGTCCGCCTTCCACACTCCGCCTCTCGCAAGGCGTACCGGCATGGCCCGCCGCACACAAGGCCCCGGAAACGCTGCAGCGCAGAAACAATCCGTTATCGCGCGCCCCGGCGCCGATGGCCGGGGCAGGGCGCCGAAGTTGCAGGCAAAACCGGCGCCGGGCGCTCAGCCGTGGCGCAGCAGCCGCTGCTTCTGGCGGTTCCAGTCGCGCTTGGCCTCGGTGGCGCGCTTGTCCTGGGTCTTCTTGCCCTTGGCGATGCCGATCTTCAGCTTCACGATGCCCTTGTGGTTGAAATACATCACCAGGGGCACCAGCGTCATGCCTTCGCGCTGGGTCGCCGACCAGAGCCGTGCCAGTTCGCGCCTGGAGACCAAGAGCTTGCGCTTGCGGCGTTCCTCGTGGCCCCAGGTCTTGGCCTGTTCATAGGGGGCGATGTAGCCGTTGATCAGCCACAGCTCGCCGTCCTCGACATTGGCGTAGCTGTCGGCGATGTTCGATCCGCCCTGGCGCAGCGACTTCACCTCGGACCCCAGGAGCATGATTCCGACCTCGAGATCGTCCTCGATCGCATAGTCGTAGCGTGCGCGGCGGTTCTCCGCGATCACCTTGTAGTTCGGGTCTGATTTCGCTTTTGCCATGGGAAGCGGGATATAGGGTGCCGGAGGCGGCTTGAAAAGGCGTTGCGCGCGCGCTGCCGCAATTCGGCCCTGGTTTCGCCATGGTTCGGTAAAATCCGCCGCATTCGGACCCGGGCCCGGCCGCAAATGTTGAGGCAATCTAAACCTTGTCCGGCGATAGCTCTCCTGTCTCATGACGGTTGAGCGAGGTTCGACATGATCGATCAGGTATACGGGCGCGAGCTTCCGCCCATGGAGGACTGGCCCCAGCGGCTCCTCGACGAAGCCATCAGATGCAAGGTCCAGTTCGGCGTCCTGGTCCTGGGCCAGGGCATGGTGACGGGCCACATGGTCAAGGCCGTGCCCCAGGCAAAGCTGGCCACGATCCATATCGACCATGATCCGCGCGACATGCTGGTCGGCGCCGATTACCCGGCGGAGATGCGCTACATCAGCGAGATCCGCCATCCCTGCAAGGAATTCTCGCTGATGCGTCCGCCGGTTTCGGCCAGGTCCGAGGCGGCCCGGATGGCGGCCAGACGGCTGCTGCAGACGGCGCAACCCGACGGGGAAACGGCGGCCGGGAGCCCGGTTCCGCCTTCGGCGGGCCGGCCGCGGGCGCCGGTCAAGCGGATCCTGCGCGTCAGCGGCTGATCCCGCCCCGGCTGGGCAGCGTGTCGCTGAGCCCGCCGGGACAAGCGGCAATGCAATGATGGTAGGAATCCCGCTGGCTGCCTTGGCTTGGTCCGGTATTGGTCTCGGGGCGCCGGACTCTGCAATCATGTGGATGGTTTTCCGGGCTGGCTCCGGCCGACTGGTTCTGGACGACCGCGGTCTGGGTGGCTTCGGCGCCGTGATTCGTCCTGGCTTCGGGATCGTTCCTTGCGTGGACTTTCCAAGTTCGCGCACTACGCGACCCGCTTCCTTGGGGGCCTTGGCATGGCGAGTTTCCGTAAGCTTGGCGGCATCTCCGCGTGTGGACGGAACAGGCGTCAGAGGCGGTTGTCTGATTGCAGCCTTGTCAAGCGGAGGTCTGGTTTTTCCTTCGGGGGCATGGTTCTCTCCGAGGTCGGGGGCGTGCCACATGATGGAGTCCTGTGGCGGTCCATGGAGTGCCCGCCGACGCGGACGCGGCGCCCGGGATGCCAAGGCACCTGCCGGTTTCGGAAGGCTGCCATGCCTGTTGCCTTGGCGGTGGAGCGGCCATCCCGGACCCGGCCTTGCGGCGGCCGCAAAGGTCGGCCGCGGGCTGCGGATATGCTGGTTTGCGCCGCTTCCCGAGCGTCGCGGGCGCCGGTCCGGCCCCGGGCCTCCGCCGCTTTCGGCAGCAGCCCCGGTCAGCGCCGCTTGGCCCCGCCGGCCGTTTTCTCCATTGCCGCTTGCCGGGGCAGGACGTCCCGAGATGGGCGCCTGGCCAATGCGGGCCCAGGCCCGCGCCGAGCGAACCCCCGGTGCCAGGGCCCGAGAAGACCGAAAACGCGGCCGCCGGCGGAAACAGCCCCCCGGAATCCGGCCCGGCCGGTCAAGATTGCCCGCGCCGGGATGGCCGGGCAGGCACGGCTCGGCGACGATGCGCCATGCGGCCGATCCGGAGCTCTGCCTCCCGGCCTTCCCGATGACGGCGGCCGGCGCAGGTAATGGCCCGCCCCGAACGGCACCTGCAGCCTCGAAAATGATCCAAATCAATGGATTGACGGCCATTCACGCACATGGCCGGTGCGGTCGCCGGCATTTATGCGGACAGGGGCCCGCAATAGAGTCCAGCTGCGCCGACTGGCGCCCACAGAGGAGACAGAAGAATGTCCGATATCTTCGTTCCGGCGCGGCACCGCCTCATCATCCCTTTCCTTTGCCCGGTCTATTCCAAATTCGCCGAGCCCGTCGGATGGCTCGGTTTCCGCTTGGCCGTCGGCCTCGGCCTCGTCGTTGCGGGATGGCCGAAGATCGTCGCGCCGCTCGCCCAGTCAGGCTTCGTCGAGTCGCTGGGCATGTATCCGGGCTGGCTTTGGTCGCCCCTGCTGGCAGCCATGCAATTCTTCGGCGGCATGTTGATCGCCGTCGGCTTCCTGACGCGGCCGGTTGCCCTGGCCAACGCCGCCATGCTCCTGATCACGCTCTGGTTCCATGTCGCCAACCCCTATCCCGAGCCGTTCCTGACGGCCGAGGGCCTCGCCTATCTGAGCGCGAATCCGGACCTGCTGACGCCGTCCGCGCAGGCAGCGCTGCTGGGGGATGGCGGGATGGCATTCGGCGCCCGCATCCAGGAAAAGGCGATCTACGCATCGCTCTTCTGGGCAGCGGGAGCAGCCCTCATTGCAGCCTTCGGCGGCGGCTACTTCTCGGTGGACCGGCATTTGGCCAGGGAGTTCTAGCCTGCTCCCGCCGAACGGAGCCGCCGGAGCGGCTCCGCATCGCTCGCCGACCATCCGCAAGCCGGTCGCCGCATGCATCGCCCGCCCCTCCGGCGGGCGTGTCCGCATTGCGGGAGCAGGCAACGGATCGGGGCATCTCCCTTGCAGCGGCAGGCCACCGCCCCTTTCCGCACTTGGCGCCAAGCTGTCAGGAAAGGTTGGGACCAAGCGGTGACCGGCTTATGGGAGTCGGCGTCCGCTGGAGGCACAGCCACCGCAAAGCCGGATCCAGCGGCGCCGGCCGCACATCCCCGGAGCCTTTCCCGGCGCAGGGCGGCGAGACCGGGGGTCAGCCCCTGTTGCACCGCCAAGCGCCATCGCGGCCCGGCTGGCGGCGGCGGAGGCCGCGAAACGTCGGCGCCGCGGCCTCGAAAGAAGACTTGGACACGCCCGCTCGGAACGGATTTGCCGGCATTGCCGCCGGTCCGCACAGGCGCCATGAAGCACCATGCCGGGCGCGATGCATCCCTCGGAGAAATTTCGATCCGCGTGGTCGGCGAGACCGCGGCCGTCCGGACCGGAACGACCGTCCCCTGCGCGCCCGAGGCCGAGACAAGGTCTTCTCAGGGAAGCAGACCGCACAGGTCCTGACCGTTCGCGAAAGCGATCTGCTCTCGATCCGGCAGCCGCGGCCGCTGGGCGAGCCGGACGTGGCCATGTGGCCTGCGTCGATGGGAGTGTGACCGCAAGGCCCTGTCCGCGCCGGAACAACTCCGGTTCCCTAAGTCTCCAGGCTGCCAGGGACCTGCCGTTCGAGGTCATGGCGCGGCGGAAGCAGCCGGTCCCGGGCCCCGGTCGGCATTCCCAGCCGGCCCGCATCAACGCTGCGGATTTGGACAGGCGTGATCCGGCCGGTCCGCGCCAGATGGGCCAGACGGTCGGCATCCGGATGACCGGCATTCGTCAGGCTTGGCTCCGGAAATCGTTCGCGATCAGCAGGCCGACGGCGACGGCGGGAACCGGAGTTCGGCGCGAGTTCCGAGGGCTTCATGGCCGTCCATGCCAAGCCGTGCCCGATTGCGCCGCAATCGCGGGCCGTTGCGAAAGGGCTGAGCGGGCCTGGCGCTTGACGGCCGTCCCCGGTGCCGGAGCAAGTGCCGTGCGCGCCGTCATCGCCGTCTTGGACAGCGCAGACCGGTTCCGGCAGCCTGCAGCATCGGAACGGTCTTCGGCCCCGCCTTGCGACCAGTTCGGAGAGACAATTGATGAGGGGCGCATATCGAAATGCGGGAAGGCCGCCTTGCGCAGCCTGCTGGCCGAGACCGCGGCCGCGAGGAACTGCCGGGTCGGGCGGTTCCTGCCGTCCAACTCATGGGCCCTTCCCGCCGGCTGCGTGCACGGCGCCCAAACGGGGCAAGACTGCCGAGCTGATGCAGGCCCTCTGGAAGACAGGAGCGGATGCCGGATGGTCCGCCGCAGGGAGCGCTGGCTGAAGAAACGCCGAGATGCCCGGCCAAGCAGACGCCAATTGCGGAGGTCCCGGCGGGACGGAGGCGGGATCGGTCCCGCGGAGGTCTCTTGCGCTCCGCGACCTTGCCCGCACATTGGGGGCGACCCTCCACAGCACGCCGTCAAGAGGCGCGCGCAGGCCCGGTCCCGGAGAGACCGTTGCCCCCGACGGCCATACGGGGCCAATCCGTGACAATGCCGCAATCAGGGAAGCGCCATCGGACCCGATGGGTCAGGCCGGTTTCCGGGGGCGGAGAGTTGAACCGCAGAAGGTCGCCGCGACGCGGGACCCGGCCCGGTGACTTGCTCCGAAGCGATGCCGCCTGTCCCGTTCTCCGCCGTCATCCCGGCGCGGTCCGGCAGGCTGCCATCCATGCGCGTTCCGTCCGGTGCTGCCCCCTTGGCCGGCCGTCCGGTGCCGGTCCGCTGGTCTCCGAGGGGGCCGGCGCTGCGCTGCGGCCGGACGTCCTCCCCGATGCGCGCTCCGGTCCGGCCACGCGGAAAGCGGTTTTTTTGTCCGCTTTTCCATGACAGCACATATCGGGGAAGGGCCTGAACCGCCGTGGCGCCCGGGAAGGCCTGTACATGCGGCGCAGCCTTCCTATCATCGCGCGACCGGCAAAAACCGGGCAGCGTGAAGGAGTTCCGATGGACAGGCTCGCAGCACAGCAGGACATCGACGTCATCATGGCCGAGATGCCCGCCTACAGCACCGAATTCGAGGCGACCTTCGCCAATCACGCGCCCATGGTCCTCGTGGCGCTCGACCGGATCGGCGGGACGGCGCGGCTGGAAGATTTCTTTGCAAGCTACCGGGACTACAAAGGGCTGCTTCCCGTCGGTCCGGCCACCGCCCCGCTTGCCTCCGGCGATCTGCCTGCGCTTCTGGGTCGGCGCGCTCGCGAAGCCGATCTGCGCCGTTACTTCGCTGCCGAGGTTGAGCGCTTCGGATGGCAGCAGGCGCTGGCCGTGCACCTGCCCGGCTTCGCCCCGGGAACCGGTGCCAGCGCGCTGCATGCGCTGATGCGCACCGCTTACGGCATCCTGCGCGAAGACCCGCAGGAAATCGCCATCGCTCTGGCCTATTGGCACTGGTCCTATCTGGCGCTGCCGCCCGCGACCGGCGCCGCCCCGGTCACGGCCGATCCGGCGGAGGTTCTTGCGCGGGCCTTCCGCATCGAGGCGCTGCGCGGCCTGCCGCTCCACGGGCTCCTCTGGCAGAACATGGCGGAAAGCGGCCGCTGCCCGGATTTCGTCCCGGTCGTCGACTGGCTTGAGATCGGACCGGACACGCTGGCCCGCATGGCCGCCGCCTCCATCGCGCTCTTCGCCGCAACCCAGGATTTCTCGGCGCTGCATGCCGTGACCGGCTGCCACTGGCTGCGCATCGTGCTGCCTTTCTGCGATGCGGCCACACAGGAAACGATGCTGCGCAGCTTCTGGCAATGCATCGCCGCGCTCGGCGGCGAGATGGGCTTCCCCGCCCTGCCGTCTTCCGCCGATCTCGTCCGCTGGCGCCGGACGGAGGCCCCGGACTGGCCCGCGATCTTCGCCGCGGCGCGGCTGTCGGAGGACGAGCACGACATTTCCGTGGCCTTCTCGGCCTCGGAGGAAGACAGGACATATCCCGACCCGCTCTACCGCATCTCGGTGGCGCGGCGGCTGGGACTGATCAGGGACTACCGGCAATGACACATCCTTCCGACTGCCTGATCGAGGCGGGCGTGGTTCTCTGCGGGCTGGACGGCGCGGGGCAGATGCAGCTGCGCCATGACGTGCTGATCCGCGTGCATGAGGGCCGCATCGCCCATATCGGCACCCCCGAGGCGGTGGGCTTCGGCAACGGCCACCTGCCGCGTTTCGGCGGTCCGGGGATGATCGCGATGCCGGGGCTGGTGAATGCGCACCATCATTTCGGGGTGACGCCGCTGATGGGCGGGGTGCCCTTCGCGCCGCTGGAACTCTGGCTGCCGCGGTTCCGCGCGATGCGGCAGATCGGGCCGCGGCTCGACACGCTCTATTCCGCCATCGAGATGCTGGAAAGCGGCACCACCACCGTCCACCACATCCATTCGGGGCTGGCCGGGACGCCGCAGGACTGGCAGGCCGGGGCCGATGCGGTGCTGGGCGCCTATGGCGAGATCGGCATGCGGGCGGGCTTCTCCTTCATGATCCGCGACCGCAACGTGCTGAGCTACGACCCGGACGCGGAGGTGCTCGCCGCGCTGCCCGCGGAGATCGCCGCCTGGTGGCAGCCGCGGCTCTCGGCGGCGGCGACCCCGATCGGCGACTACATGGCCTTCTTCCGGCAGATGAAGGCCGACTGGGCCGCGCGCGCGCCCGGCATGGTGCGGATGCATCTGGCGCCGGCGAACCTGCATTGGTGCTCGGACGCGGCGCTGCAGGAGATCACCGCAACGGCGCGGGCCGAAGGCGCCAACCTGCACATGCATCTGGTCGAGACCGCGCGGCAGGCCGCCTTCGCGCACAGGACCTATGGCTGCTCGGCGGTGGAGCATCTGCACCGGCTGGGCTGCCTCGGTCCCGAGCTGACGCTCGGCCATGGCAACTGGACCAGCCGCCGAGATCTCGACCTCTTGGCGGAATGCGGCTGCATGATCTGCCACAACGCGTCTTCGGGGCTGCGGCTGGGCTCGGGCATCGCGCCGGTCAACGAGATGCGCGCCCGCGGCATTCCGGTGGCGCTCGGCATCGACCAGTCGAACATCGCCGATGACCGGGACATGCTCCTGGAAATGAAGCTCGCCTGGGCGCTCCACCGTGAAACCGCGATGTGGACCGACCGTCCCGATGCGGGCGCCGTGATCGCGATGGCGACGGAGCATGGCGCGCGCTCGGCGGGCTTCGGCGCAGAGGTCGGGCGGCTGGAGCCGGGGCGGCGCGCCGATATCCTTCTGCTCGACCGCGCCAAGGTGGAGCGCCCCGTCGTCTCGCCGCACACGCCGGTCGCCGAAACCGTGCTGCACCGCGCGATGAAGGGCGCGGTCGACAGCGTCTTCGTCGAGGGCCGCCGCGTGGTGGAGAACGGCCGCGTGACTTCGATCGACAGCGAGGCGGTGCTGGCCGAGATCGCCGCGCGGCTCGCGGCGCCGGAAACCGCGGAGGAGGCCGAAATGCGGGCGATGGTCGAGGCGGCCATGCCGGTGCTGGAGGACTTCCAGCACCGGCATGCGCCGGACGCCGCGCACCGGTCCTACCGCTACAATGCGATGGCCGATGTCTGAGCGGCTGGTTCTCTCCGGCGCCGCCCTGCCCGGCGGCAGCACGGCCGATATCGTGATCGACCGGGGGCGCATCGCGCAGATCGTCCCGCCCGGCACCGCCGAAGGCCCGGCCGAGCCCTGGCCGAGGGCGGCGCGGCGGCTTTGCGGTTTCCCGCCGGTTTGGCGCGGCGGGGCCGCATTGCCCCGCCCGGTGCGGGTCTTGCGCTTGCCGCATCGCGCGCCACGCGGTATCAGGCCCAAAAGCGCTAATGAGAACGGGAGCAGACCATGCGTCGGGTAGTCGTGACGGGATTATAGACGGTGCCGACCTTGGTGTTCATGTGGACCTGGTCGGTGCCTTCATGGACCAGAACGATGGTCGGCCCGAAGGCGCCCCAGACCGACAGGAGCCCGGTCAGCCCGGTCTCCAGCGACAGCGCGATCACCGCCTGCGAGGCCAGCTGCATCGGGTCGATGGTGCGCATCCGCATGATCGCGAGATCGAGCGCGAAGGGACCGAGCCGGTAGCGCCCCGAGGCGGTCTGTTCGACCATGCCCATCTGGCGGTAGCTGACCAGATAGGGATGGGCCTGGGCGGGGGCGACGCCGGCGGCGGCGGCGAGCTCCTTGAGCATCATCGGCGCGGCGCGTTCGGCGAGCGCCTCGAGAAGCTGCGCGCCGATCTCGATCGACTGGACTCCGCGGCCCTCGGATTTGCTGGTCTTGGCTGTCATGGGATCGGTCCGGTTCTGGCGGCTGCGGCAGGAGGTCAGGTGTCGGAGGCGGCGTCGGCGGCGTTGAGCCGGGCGGCGCCGCCGAGAAGCGCGCGGACGGCCGCGCCCTCCGGTCCGGTGTCGATATGTTCGGCATGGCCGATGCAGGTCACCGCCCCGGCGAACTGGCCGTCCTCGTCGAAGATCGGGGCGGCGATCGCGTCGATCCCGGGCACCCTGGCGCCGCGGATGGAGGCAAAGCCCTGGTCCCGCACCTCGGCCACGCGCTGCGCGAAATCCTCCGGTCCGGCCACGTCGGTCGGGTAGAAGGCCGCGGGGCTGCGCGCGAATTCCGCCGCGACATGGGGCTCGACCTGCGCCGGGTCGTGATGGGCGCCGAAGATCCGTCCGGTGGCGGTATTCAGCACCGAGAACCGCGTGCCCATCCGGATGTTCAGGTCGCTGCGCTTGTCGCTGGCCTGCACCACCATCACCGCGCTCGGCCCGCCGGGCCCCCAGACCGCAAGCACCGACATCACGTTCAGCTCCTGCGACAGCGATTTCAGCAGTGCCTCGGCGCGGCCATAGACCGGCAGGGCGCGCAGCCGTGCCAGCCCCAGCTTCAGCGCGAAGGGGCCGAAAAGATAGGGGCCCGAATCGAATTCCTGCACCACCATGCCGGTGCGCCGGTGGCTGACCAGATAGGCATGGGCCTGGGCGGGCGCGATCTCGGCCCGGTCAGCGATTTCGCGCAGCGTCATCGGCCGCGCGCCGTCGATCAATGCCTGCAACAGCCGTCCGCCCACCGTGATTGACTGGATGCCCCGCGCGCTCCGGCTTTCACTGCCCATCCCGTATTCCCGCCATCTGCCTGTTTCCGAAGTGATCGCACGTTCCGCGGGATGGGAACAAGATTTTTTATTGACATATGTATTTGGCATATACGAAATACAACTAGGAGGAACGGCAGGTCTCGGGCCTGCCCGGCAGGGAGGCATGCCGCATGTCCGGACCGCGCCACGGCCCCGAGGGGCCGCGCCTGCGGCCCTGCGCGGCGGCCCGTCCTGCCCCATGGAGAGGAGGAACTCCGCGATGGAGAAGCAGGCGGCTCTATCTCTGCCAGCTGAGGAACCGCGCGCTGCCGGTGGCGGCGGCCAAGTTCGCGGGCCAGGTCGAGCGGGCGCTCGACGCGCGCTACCGCTGAGCGGTCACAGCGGCGCGGCCAGCACCAGCACCCAATAGGGTCCCAGCCGGTTCGAGGCGCCGCCGAAGCCGTAATGCACCGCCTTGCCGCTCAGCATGTTCTCGCGGTGGCCCGGGGAGCTGGCCCAGGCCTCCAGCACCGCCTGCGCGTCCTTCTGGCCGAAGGCGACGTTCTCGGCGGCAAAGCTCCATTGGTAGCCCTGTTGGGCGATCCGGTTGGCGGCGGTGTCGCGGTTCTCGAATCCGCTGCCATGGGTCAGCACCTGGCGCTGCGCCTGGTCGGCGGCATGGGCCTGGGCGGCGCGCTCGCAGAGCGGATCGGCGGCCAGCGGCGGCAGGCCCGAGGCTGGGCGACGACACGCTCTCGGGCAGTGCCGGCAATGACGAGCTGCGCGGCGGCGACGGCGACGACGTGATCGAGGGCGGGCTGAACAGCGACCTGCTGATCGGCGGGCGCGGCAATGACGGGCTGAATGGCGGCTTCGGCTTCGACCGGCTCCGCGGCTTCGCTGGCGACGACACGCTCGGCGGCGGCGCCGGTGCGGATGTGCTCGAAGGCAACAAGGGCGACGATCTGCTCGAGGGCGGCGGCGGCGCCGACACGTTCGTGTTCCGCGCCAATGACGGCTTCGACACGGTGGCGGATTTCCAGGACGGCACCGACCTGATCGACCTGACGGCGCTGAGGCTGACCGGCTACGGCGCGAGCCTGTCCGCGCATGTCGCCGAGACGGCGGGCGGGGTGCTGATCGACCTGTCCGGGACCTACGGCCTGTCGATCCTGCTCGACGGCGTGGCCGCCGCGGATCTGTCGAACGCCGATTTCCTGTTCTGAGCGCGCGGCGGCGGGTCCGCAGGCCGGCTGCCGGCGGAGAATCGCTGCGGCGGAGGCGCACGGGTTGCGCCTCCGGAGCGGCCTTCCTACCTGCGGAGGGCAGGGGCGGCCGGTTCCGTCCGCCGCCGCCAGCTGCCATCTTCGGCGCCGGCGGAAAAATCCGGGGGAGAGCTGCAAATTTGCAGGACGCCGGACTTGACAGGCGGGGGAGACGGTGACTACCTCCCCGGTGTTGGCACTCGCGGGGAGTGAGTGCTAAAAGCGTCATAAACTCTGAGACAGGAGAGTCAGAGATGGCATTCAAGCCGCTGCATGACCGTGTTCTCGTCAAGCGTGTCGAGAGCGAAGAGAAAACCAAAGGTGGCCTGATCATCCCCGACAGCGCGAAAGAAAAGCCGGCCGAAGGCCTGGTTGTCGCCTGCGGCGAAGGCGCACGCAAGGACTCCGGCGAGCTGATCGCGATGACCGTGAAAGCGGGCGACAAGGTGCTCTTCGGCAAGTGGTCCGGCACCGAAGTCTCGATCGACGGCGAAGAGCTGCTGATCATGAAGGAAAGCGACATCCTCGGCATCACCGAAGCTGCGTAAGCGGCCGGTTGCCTGAGACCTTTCCCGAACACCGAAATTAAGGAGCTATTCCCATGGCTGCAAAAGACGTCAAGTTCGACACCGACGCCCGCAACCGCATGCTCAAGGGCGTGAACATCCTGGCAGACGCCGTGAAGGTCACGCTGGGCCCGAAAGGCCGCAACGTCGTCCTCGACAAATCCTTCGGCGCACCGCGCATCACCAAGGACGGCGTGTCCGTGGCGAAGGAAATCGAACTGGAAGACAAGTTCGAGAACATGGGCGCCCAGATGGTCCGCGAAGTCGCTTCGCGCACCAATGACGAAGCCGGCGACGGCACCACCACCGCGACCGTGCTGGCCCAGGCCATCGTCAAGGAAGGCCTGAAGCAGGTTGCTGCCGGCCTGAACCCGATGGACCTGAAGCGCGGCATCGACATGGCAACCGCCAAGGTCGTCGAAGCGATCAAATCCGCTGCCCGCGACGTGACCGACAGCGACGAAGTCGCCCAAGTCGGCACCATCTCCGCGAACGGCGAAGCCGAAATCGGCCGCCAGATCGCAGACGCGATGCAGAAAGTCGGCAATGACGGCGTCATCACCGTCGAAGAGAACAAGGGCCTCGTCACCGAGACCGACGTTGTCGAAGGCATGCAGTTCGACCGCGGCTACCTGTCGCCGTACTTCGTGACCAACGCCGACAAGATGATCGCGGAACTCGACGACTGCATCATCCTGCTGCACGAGAAGAAGCTCTCCTCGCTCCAGCCGATGGTTCCGCTGCTCGAGTCGGTCATCCAGTCCGGCAAGCCGCTGCTGATCATCGCGGAAGATGTCGAAGGCGAAGCGCTGGCGACCCTCGTGGTCAACAAGCTGCGCGGCGGACTGAAAATCGCAGCCGTGAAGGCACCGGGCTTCGGCGACCGCCGCAAGGCCATGCTGCAGGACATCGCGATCCTGACCGGCGGCCAGGTCATCTCCGAAGACCTCGGCATGAAGCTCGAGAACGTCACCATCGACATGCTCGGCTCGGCGAAGAAAGTCTCCATCACCAAGGATGAGACCACCATCGTCGACGGTGCAGGCGAGAAGGCAGAGATCGAGGCACGCGTTGCCCAGATCCGCGCCCAGATCGAAGAGACCACCTCGGACTACGACCGCGAGAAGCTGCAGGAGCGCGTTGCGAAACTCGCAGGCGGCGTCGCAGTCATCCGCGTCGGCGGCATGACCGAAGTCGAAGTGAAAGAGCGCAAGGACCGCGTCGATGACGCCCTGAACGCAACCCGCGCAGCCGTGCAGGAAGGCGTTGTCGTCGGCGGCGGCGTTGCCCTGGTCCAGGGCGGCAAGGCTCTCGAAGGCCTCAAGGGTGCGAACGCAGACCAGGACGCAGGCATCGCCATCGTCCGCCGCGCGATCGAAGCGCCGCTGCGCCAGATCGCCGAGAACGCAGGCGTCGACGGTGCCGTCGTTGCCGGCAAGGTCCGCGAATCCAACGACCTGACCTTCGGCTTCAACGCGCAGACCGAAGAGTACGGCGACATGTTCAAGTTCGGCGTCATCGACCCGGCGAAAGTCGTCCGCACCGCGCTGGAGGATGCCTCCTCCGTCGCAGGCCTGCTGATCACGACCGAAGCCATGGTCGCCGACAAGCCGGTCAAGGACGCACCGGCCGGCGGCGGCATGCCCGACATGGGCGGCATGGGCGGCATGATGTAATCAGCCGTTCCGCCAGGAACTACGGAAAGGGTCGCCCTCGGGCGGCCCTTTCTGCATTCCGGGACCATGGCTCCGGAGCGCCAGGCTCCGCCGGTCCAAGTGCGGCATGCCGAGCGGGGAGGGCCCCGATCTGTCCAGTCGGCAGGCATGGCGTCCGGCAGGGGCCGTGCAGGGATCACGGCTGCAGGAGACCGGAGAGGGTCGCCCGGGAAAAGCTCCGGATCGGCCTCGAGCTGGCGCTAGATGGCGTTGCCGATGTCCGGCTGCCGCGGCCGGAGAGGAGGAGCAATTCGGGCTCGGGGCTCTGGCCTGCCATGTTTGCCGAAGTGGACGGCAAACATCGAATTTGCCTTTCAGGGTCCTTCCCCGGAAACCGGATGAAGACAGGGGTGGCGACGAAACAGGGCGAAGGGCGATCCGCGCGCTGTGTTCGGGCGTGTGGCGCGGGCGGCCGGTCTGCGGGAGGTGCCCCGTGAAGGCTCCCTGCTTTCAAGGGGCGTGCCGACAGGCGTCGTCATGCCTTTCATGGGCTGGTCCGCGAGATGCCTGCCCCCGGACATCCGTGCTCCGGCCTCTCCGCCAGCGCGGCGCCCCGGCGGTCTCGTCCCGAACCGGCCGCCGAAATCCCGGAAAGCCGCATGGCCGTGCAGGCTGAGGCCCGTCTTGCGGTTTCGGGATCGCTTCCGCCGACGGCGCAGCGCCGGGTCGGCTCGCGCGGTGTCGCTGCCTCATTCCGGCCACGGAAAGACCCCGCGGACGTCCAAGGAGGTCCATGCCGCCGCCGCATGGCAGCGCTAGACACAGGCTATCGGGACCCGGCGGGTTGCTTCATAGCCCCCACGCCGCAACGCGCCGGGTCCCGGAATCCCTCCCTCAGATATCCGCCTGGTTGACCCGCTGCGACAGCGCTTCGCGGCTCTCCACGCGCTCGGAATAGCGGTCGAGCAGGTAGCCGCCGCGGCCGCGGGTCAGCAGGGTGAACTTCACCAGCTCCTCCATCACGTCGACCATCCGGTCGTAGAAGGGCGAGGGGAGCATCCGCCCGTCCTCGCCGAACTGGCTCCAGGCTTTCGGCACGGAGCTCTGGTTCGGGATCGTCAGCAGCCGCATCCAGCGCCCGAGGATGCGCAGCTGGTTCACGGTGTTGAAGCTCTGCGAGCCGCCCGAGACCTGCATCACCGCCAGCGTCTTGCCCTGGGTCGGCCGAACCCCGCCCAGGCTGAGCGGGATCCAGTCGATCTGCGCCTTCATCACCGAGGTCATCGCGCCGTGGCGCTCGGGGCTCGACCAGACCATGCCCTCGCACCAGGTCACCATGTCGCGCAGCTCGGCCACCTTGGGATGCTCCGCCGGCGCATCGTCCGGCAGGGGCAGGCCGGCAGGCGAATAGATCCGCGTCTCGGCGCCCAGCCGGTGCAGGACCCGCGCAGCTTCCTCGGCCATCAGCCGCGAGAAGGACCGCTCGCGCAGCGAGCCGTAGAGCAGCAGGATCCGCGGCCGGTGGCCGATCTCCTCCGCCGCCTCCAGCTGCCTGGCATCGGCGGTCCGGAAGCAGGCCTCGTCGAGCTGCGGCGTGGCCGGGTCGGCCGGTTCCCGCGCCCGGATCGAGCTGATCGAGACCCGCGCCGCGCTGCCTACCGGCCGCTCGGCCGAGGACCGCGGCATGGTCGTGCAGGCTGCCGCTCCGGTGGAGCTGCCCGGCGCAGACGGCGTTCTGGCGGGCGGCATCCTGCTGAATGCCAATCTGGACTTCATCGACGCGATCAACGCGCTGGTCTACCTCAACCCGGTCAATGGCGGCACGCGGCAGGGCACTGCGACGCTGTTCCTCGAGGACGTCCGGATCTCCACCAATGTCCGGCTCTTCGAGGATGTCCGCGCGCTCGGCACCCGGGTCTCGGCCGAGGTGCGCCAAGCGGTGCTGGACGAGGGCCGCACCTGGCTCGACCGCGCCTTCGTGGTCAATGACTGGTACATCTCGGGCTATCTGCCGCTCGACGACAGCTTCGGGAACCGCGTCGGCATGCTCTATGTCGGCATTCTCGAAGCCCCCTTTGCCGCCGCCAAGCGCGACGCCTATCTGTGGATGATGGCGGCCTTCGCCGCGGTGCTGGCGATCTCGGCGCCGGTCTTCCTCTGGCTCGCCAAGGGCATCTTCGCGCCCTTGGAGCGGATGACCGAGACCATGACGCGCGTAGGCGAAGGCGAGCTTGCCGCGCGCATCGGCCCGGTCGGAAGCCGCAACGAGATCGGCCAGGTCGCGGCGCATCTCGACGGGCTGCTCGACCAAGTGCAGGACCGCGACCGCAAGCTGCGCGCCTGGGCGGAGGAGCTGGAGGACCGGGTCGACCGCCGCACCGCCGAGCTGCGCGACGCGAATGCAAGGCTGGAGCAGACCTTCCGCCAGCTGGTGACGAGCGAGAAGCTCGCCTCGATCGGCGAGATCACCGCCGGCGTGGCGCATGAGATCAACAATCCGGTGGCGGTGATCCAGGGCAATGTCGACGTGATCCGGCTGGAACTCGGACCGGAGGCGGCGCGGGTCGAGACCGAGCTGGCGCTGATCGACCGCCAGGTGATGCGGATGGAGGCGATCGTCGGCAAGCTCCTGAAATTCGCCCGGCCGAGCGAGTTCTCCGACGGCGGCGGCACCGCGGATCTGGCAGCGGTGGCGGAGGACTCGCTGCTTCTGGCCGACCACGCGCTCGGCAGGGCCGGGATCGAGGTGGACACCGAGCTGCCCGCGCTGCCCCCCGCCGCAATCGAAGCCGGGGAAATGCAGCAGGTGGCGATCAACCTGATCCTCAACGCGGCGCAGGCGATGGGCGGCTCCGGCCGGCTGCGGCTGACGCTCGCCCGCGAGGCCCGCGACGTTCCCGGCCGCGCCTCGACGGAACGGGACTCGCCCGCCGGGCATCCCGGTGCTGCAGCCGCAGGCATCCGCCCGGATCCGCCCTTGCGGCACGGAAGCGCCAAGCGCGGCAGCCGCGACCGGCGCCCGTCAGGCAGAGGCCGACCGGACATCATGGGGATGGCAACGTCCCCCGCCCGCAACCGAAAATGCCAGCCGGAAAAGAGGGAACGCCCACTTGGAGCCTCGTGGATATGCGAAGGAGCGGCACCGGGGCGCGCAAGGCCGCGAGGACCGGGATGATCCACGCCTGCATCCGGCATGCCTGCCGGGAGGACGGGGAGCCCCCCACGCGCGCTGCTCCTCGCAGCGCCCGGGACCGGCACAGATGCTGCGACGCAAGGTCCGGCGCGGCGCCGCCGGGACCGAAATCTGCAGGGCATCAATGCAATCGGACTTGTCCTTGCAAACCATCGTGTCATGCTCTGGCTGCGCCGAAGCGCTTCTGGAGAGATGGGGCTGGGGCAATCGGCTTGGTCCGGCGCCGGGTTCGCCGTGGAGGTGATCCCTGGATTTTGCTCGTTCCTGGGGCCTTGGCTCCTGCGCTCTGGACCGGAGATCTCCCCGCGAGGGGCGCGGATGCTCCTCTCCTGTCCTCTCCGGGCCCGGGTCCCCCCCCCCGCGGCGGCCGGTCTTCGGCGCGGCGGCCCGGATCGGGGAAGCTTTCTCCGGTTCGCCGCCGCGTCTGTCCGATGCCGTCCGCGCCGCGCGCTTGCGGGCCCCGTCTGCTGCGGGACCTCAATCATTGGCGCCGCCCATCCGCGGTGCGCCGCTTCCGGCGAAGCTTTCCGACCCTAGCAGGGTGCTGAAATAGTCGGACCTCGACGTGGTCTGCAGAACATGATTCATCCGCAGCAGATCTACGGCCGCCACGCGCCACGGAGGGACAGGCCGGTGGGGCGGGCTTGCGGCCATCGGCATGGGCGGCACCGGGCTGGCCGCGATCGACAGGCCCGTCACATCGCCACCGGCGCCGAAGCCGCAAAACCGGAACCGGCTGACACGGAGCGAGGTGGAGCGGCTCCAGCCTGCCAAGGCGCCGGCCGACCGTGGCATCCGCCAAGCGACAGACGGGACCGGCGGGAGATATGCGCAACGGATACGCCACCGGCTTGGCGGATCCTCCGCACGGCCCTCGGACTGGACAGCGCGCTGCGGACGCCTTCCGGGAAAACGGCCATGCATGGCCTGAATCGCAGCGACTGACCGGCTGCGGCCAGTCCGGAGCATGCCGATTTCCGCGTCAAGCGACATGCGGCGACGAGCGCGGCAACCATCCGGGAGACAGACCGCTCAGGGGGCCGCCGGTTCCCCGAAGGACCGACCAGGAGCGGGTGCTGGCTGCGGAAAAGGCTGCCGGGCGCCTTCGGTGGCGAAACCGTTCCGGAGCCAGGCAAGACCGGCTCCGGAAGCAGATAATTCCAGGCCGCCTTGAGGCTCTTCTCCCGGTCTTGGTTCGTGTCTCTCCGGCGGAACGGACTTTTTCGGCAGCCCGATCGGGAACGGGCGGTCCCGTGCGCTGCCTGGCGCAACGCGACCGGCGTCAGCGCGTCGCGCCCGGCCGGGCAGCGAGCCGCATCCAGCGGAAGACCATCATCAGCACCAGCGTCGCCGCAACGAGCCCGGCGAGATCGCCGATGGCATAGACCGCCAGAACCGCCATCGAGCTGCCGGGCAGGATCAGGCCGGAAAACACCTCTGCCTGGCCGATCGAGTTCAGGATCGATGCGAGGATGCCCGCGACAAGCAGCGCGCTCCAGTGGATCCGCATCCCGGTGCCGGCATAGAGGTTCCGGCCCATCAGCTTGAGCAGCTCGAAGGCAACCGGGGCAGAGACGGCGCCGACCGCGATGGAGGCCAGGATCACGGGGCTCGCCGCGCCCGACATCCCCGCGGGCGTGAAGATCAGCTCCGACAGGAAGGCGCCGACGCACAGCGGAAGCACCGCCCGCCATCCGAGAAGCCAGGCAGAAAGCACCCGCACCCCGTGCGGAAGGTAGAGCAGGCTGGCGAAGGCGGTGACATGCGGCGAGATCTGGGACTGCAGCGGCGTGACCAGCAATGCGGTCAATCCATGGCACAGGATGTAGGCCAGGATCACGATTGCTTCTGTCTGGAGGAGTTTCAAGGTCCGCTCGCTTCTGCCCGGCCGGTTCAGTCGCCCGCGGGGGCGGCTCCGGGCCCCTGCCGAGCCGTCGCGGTCTGCTCCATGCGGTCGCTGCGCACGGTATAGCTCTTGGCTTTCGAGCCTTGGGCGCGCTCCAGGAAACCGGCGCTCAGCAAGCTGCGGAGCGCCCGGTAATAGGTCGCCTGCGTCACCGCGGCCAGCATGGGATGCGCCCGGATCTGATCGGAATTCACGACGGAGCCGGGAGCCGGGGCAAGGCTGTGGGCCGCAAGCAGGACATCCCGCTCGATCCGGCTGAGGCGGTCGAGTCCGACATCGCGCTCCAGCTGGCCGAGCATTTCCCGCAATTCGAAAATGGAAGATAGCCTGTCCATGACTCATAATCCCCGAATGGCCATGCGGGGTCAACGGGGAATGGTTTTCCGGAAATTATCAAGATGATAATCTTCTGGAAGCTATCCCCGGCCCGTGTTACGGTTCGGCCAGCGGAAGGTTCCGATGGAGCAGCCCGCGACGCATTTGAAGCATGCTTAGCCCCGGTAACTTCGGTTGCCGGGGCAATTTCGTTGCGGGCTGGCCGTCGCCTGGCGCGCGCGGCGGCCAGCGATGAATGCAGTCATGCAGGACGTGCAGGTAAATTCCCGGAAAGACCTGATGGCGGAGTTCCGGGTGTCTCTCTCCACGGTGGCACAGACACGAGCCGCACAGGCGGCGCCCCCTCCCGCCGCGCTCTGCATCGGAGGACCCGCTGCCGACAGCCTCTGTTTCCGGGCCTGCGGGACTGCAGAAGGCGCCCCGGCGGGGCGCCTCCGCATGTCCGGGGCAGAGCGGTCTGCGCCCGGAAACCGCGGGAAACCGGCGCCGGGGCCGGTTACTGCGTGCTGCCGGTCACCAGGTCGCAGCTGGATTGCTCCAGCGGCATGACGACCTCCTCGCCGGGAATGGTCCGCAGCACCTTCATCAGATCCCAGTCGCCGGAGCTTTCCGACGGCGCTTTCGCCGCGACGAGATAGTTGTCGTAGACCATACGCCCGTCCGCCCGGATCGTCCCGTTTTCGGCGAAGAAGTCGTTGACCGGATTGGACTTCATCCAGGCGACGGCGTCCGCGGCATCCTCCGAGCCGGTTGCCTCGACCGCATGGAGGTAATGCATCGTGGCCGAATAGGCGCCGGCCTGCACCATCGACGGATACTGGTCCGTCCGCTCGAAGAACCGCTCGGCGAAGGCGCGGGTCTCGTCGTTGCGGTCCCAGTAGTAGCCGACGGTGAAGGTCAGCCCCTCGGCGGTCTCGAGCCCCAGCGCCTTGACGTTGTTGATGAAGACCAGCATGCCGCCGAGCTTCTGCCCCATGGCAACGAGACCGAATTCGCCTGCCTGCTTCACGGCGGTGACGAAATCGGTTCCGGCATTGGCCAGGCCCACGACCTTGGCGCCGGAGGCCTGCGCCTGCAGGAGGAAGGACGAGAAATCCGACGTTCCGAGCGGCGCTCGCAGCGCGCCCAGCACCTCGCCGCCCGCGGCTTCGACGAATTTCGACGTGTTCTCTTCGAGCGAATGGCCGAACGCGTAGTCGGCGGTGAGGAAGTACCAGCTGTCGCCGCCTTCGGCCACCATCGCAGCGCCGGTCCCCGCCGCCAGAGCCCAGGTGTCGTAGACGTAATGGACGGCATTCGGCGAGCAGTGGCCGTTGGTCAGCTCGGTCGAGGCCGAGCCCACGCCGAGCGCGACGAAGTCCTTTTCCCTGCTCAGGTCGAACAGGCCGATGGCTGTGGCGCTGTCGGTGCTTTCGATGATGGCGTCGACGCCCTGGGTGTCGAGCCAGCGGTTCGCCGTGGACAGCCCGATATCGATTTTGAGCTGGTAGTCCGCGTCCAGGACTTCGATCGGCCGGTCGCCGACGGTGCCGCCGAAATCCTCGGCGGCCATTTTCACGGCTTCGACCACCCCGGGCCCGCCATGGGCGGAATAGGCGCCCGACATGTCGACGAGAACACCGACTTTCACGGTTCCGTCGGCAGCGCCGGCCCGCTCTGCCAGGGCCGGCCCGGCCAGCGCGGTGCCCGCGGCAAGCGCGGCAAATACTGCGGTCTTCATATTCAAGTGTCCTCCCCACTGCATGTCGCTGCCGCCGGGCCGCAATCCTGCCGGCACCTGTCCGGAGGTCCGGGGTGCCGGTCTGCGCGGCCCTTACATCGGCAGCGCAGCCGGAGACGCAAAATCCGTGCCGGACCGGACCGGCGCGGCCGGAGGGCAGGGCGCGTCAGGACGGGCGCGCGGTCAGAGCCATTTGGCGCCGGTGAGTTCCTTGATCCCGGAGAGCGCGAAGACCGGCAGCGCGGCGATGGCGGCGGCCCCCAGAAGATGCGGCAGATCCACGGGGACCGTGCCCAGAACCAGGTTGCCGAAGCCCGTGTAGATCGCGCCGAGCGACAGGACGACCGAGGCGCCCACCGCGATCAGCAGCTGGCGGTTGCCGAACGGCGAGCGGCGGAAGAGGGTCGAGACCGTGCGGGCGTCGAAGATATGCCAGATCTGCCCCGAGATCAGCGTGGCGAAGGCCAGCGTCTGCGAATAGGCCTCGCTGCCGCCGAGCGACAGGCTGGTCTGGAACACCCAGAAGGTCGTCCCGCCGATGGCGAGGCCCCGGATCAGGATGCGCTCCTTCATGCCGTCGCCGAACATCGAATGCGACCGCGGCCGCGGCGGGCGGGCCATGATGTCGCCTTCCTCCGCCTCGAAGCCAAGCGTCAGCGCGGGCATGCCGTCGGAGACGAGATTGACCCAGAGGATCATCAAGGGCGTGACCGGCATCACCGGATGGTCGCCCATCAGCACGAAGGCCAGCAGGATCACCGAGACCTCGGCGACATTGGCGGTCAGCGCCTGGCGGATGAATTTCAGCAGGTTGTCGTAGATCCGCCGCCCTTCGCGCACCGCGCCGACGATGGTGGAGAAGTTGTCGTCCAAGAGGATCAGCGCCGAGCTGTCCTTAGCTACCGACGTGCCGGCTATGCCCATCGCGACGCCGATATCGGCGGTCCTGAGCGCGGGCGCGTCATTCACCCCGTCGCCGGTCATCGAGGCGACCTCGCCGGTCTTCTGCAGCGCCCGCACGATCCGCAGCTTGTGCTCGGGCGTGACGCGGGCGAAGACGGCGGCCTTCGGCACCGCGGCCTCCAGCGCGGCATCGTCCATCTGGTCGAGATCCGCGCCGGCATGGACGGTCTGGGCGGGCGAATGGCGGATGCCGATCGCCTCGGCGATGGCGCTGGCGGTCACCGCATGGTCGCCGGTGATCATCACCGTGCGCACGCCCGCCGCCTTCGCTTCGGCCACTGCCGCCTTCACCTCGGGGCGCGGCGGGTCCATGATGCCGTGGATGCCCAGAAGCACGATCTGCTGCTCGGGATCGGCATGGTCGAGCCCCTCCGGCCCGATCCGGCGATAGGCGATGGCCAGCGTCCTGAGCGCGTCGCGGCCGAAGCCCGCGATCACCTCCTCGATCTCGGCGCGCAGCGCCCCGTCGAGCGGCAGCTCCGCGCCCGAGATCCGCACATGGGTGGCGCGCGACAGGATCACGTCGGGCGCGCCCTTGGCCGAGAGGTATTCGCCGCCGTCCGGCACGCGGATATGCAGGCTCATCATCTTGCGGGTGCTGTCGAAGGGGAAGGCGGCCAGCTTCTCGACCCCGCCGTCATGCATGGCCTGGCGCGTGATGCCGACCTTGGCGGCGGCCACGACCAGCGCGCCGTCGGTCGGGTTGCCCTGGATCGCCGGGCGGCCATCAGCCTCGGCCAGCACCGCATCGTTGCAAAGCGCCGAGTTCATCAGCATGTGGCGCAGGTCCTTCTCTTCGCCGATCGCCGCCTCGTGGCCGTGCTCGGAAAGAAAGGCGCCTTCGGGAGAGAAACCCTGCCCGGTAACTTTCCAGTGGCGCCCGCCGGCCCAGAGCTGCATCACCTGCATCTGGTTCTGGGTGAGCGTGCCGGTCTTGTCGGAGCAGATCACCGAGACCGCGCCCAGCGTCTCCACCGAGGACAGCCTGCGCGCCAGCGCGTTCGAGCGCACCATCTTCTGCGAACCGAGCGTCAGCAGGATCGTCACCACGGTCGGCAGGCCCTCCGGAATCGCCGCAACCGAAAGCGAGATCGCCGTGCCCAGCATGTCGTCGAGCGGCATGCCCTTGATCACGCCGATGCCGACGACCATCGCGACCGTGACCAGCGCCATGACGATCAGCACGTGCGACAGCGCCTCGACCTTCTGCTGCAGCGGCGTCTTCGGCTCCTTGGCGGCGGCCATCAGCCCGGCGATATGGCCGACTTCGGTCGCCATCCCGGTGCCGGTCACCAGGCCGATGCCGGTGCCGCCCGTCACGACCGTCGACATGAAGCCCATGTTCAGCCGGTCCGCCAGCGCCAGATCGGGATCGGCGATGGCGCGGTCATGCTTGTCGACCGGCTCGGATTCGCCGGTGAGCGCCGCCTCGTCGATCTGCAGCCGGTGCGCCTCGATCAGCCGCAGGTCGGCGGGCACGATGTCCCCGGCCTTCAGCCGGACGATGTCTCCGGGCACGATCTGCGCGGCCGGCACGTCTTGCCACGTCCCGCCGCGCAGGATCAGCGCTTCGGGGGCGGCCATCTCGCGCAGGGCGGCCAGCGACCGCTCGGCGGAATATTCCTGCCAGAAGCTGATCGCGGCGTTGAGGAAGACGATGACGGCGATGGCGACGGTGTCGATCATGTGCCCGGTCACCGCCGAGATCGCGGCGCCGGCCAGCAGGATCAGCAGGAGCGGATTGAGGAACTGGCGCAGGAACAGCCGCCAGGCGGGCTCCGCCGCCGCCTCGTCCAGACGGTTCGGCCCGTGCAGCTCCAGCCGCCGCGCCGCCTCCGCCGCCGTCAGCCCGGCTTCCGGCAGGGCACCGGGCAGGGGGCGCAGCGCCTGGTCGAGGCTGTCGATGCCGCAGAGGCCGCAGCCGACCGGGCCGAGCATCGCCCGGCGCCGCGCCTTTACCTCGGCGGAGCGGTCGGCGGCGAGCCAGAACCGCGCCTCGATGCCGGTCTCGTGCTCCAGCACCTCGAAGCTGGCGATGTCCGCCAGCCCCTGCAGGATGCCTTCGCTGAGCGCGAAACCGATGGCGAAATCCTCGATATCCGAGGGCGTCGCCATCATCACGGCCTGGGTCGCCCCGTCGAACGTGATCGCGACGGGGGTCTCCTCGGGCAGGCTCCGGGTGATCTCGGCCTGGCCGTTGCCGCGCAGGGCGCATCCGGGAAGGCTGCGCGCCGGCTTCATGGTCATTCCGCCGCCGGAAGGATCCGGCGCGATTTGGCGGCCTGCCGATCCCGGTCCAGACCATGTAGGCGGTGCCGAGCGGCAGGCTGCGCACGCGCTCGGCGCCTTCCTCGCCGGCATCCTGCTGCTCAGCGAGGCGCTGACGCCGCTGCGGCTGGCCGCCGCCGCGCTGATCGCCAGCGGCCTCGTGCTGATGAAGCTCTCCTCGGCACATTGACGCCGCGCGGCTCCGGCCCTTGCCCTCGGCCCGCTTCCTCCGCTACGGCTCGGGCCTGACACACGAGACCGGCAGGATCCCCCTTGTTCCCAGCAGGCGCGCGCATTTCCGTCCTCACCACCCAGCCGCTCGACCGGCTCCTTGACTACAAGGCGCCCGAAGGCGGCTGCCGGACGGGGGATTTCGTCGAAGTTCCGCTCGGCCCGCGCAAGATATTGGGGGTGGTCTGGGGCGAGGGCGGCGGCGATTTCGAGGAATCGAAGCTGCGCGCCGCCTATCGCGTGCTCGACGTGCCGCCGATGCGCGGGGAGATGCAGGAATTCCTGATCCGCGCCGCCGACTACACGCTGACCCCCTGGCCCGCCATGCTGCGCCTCGCCGCCCGCGCGCCCGGCCTGACCGACCCGCCATCGATGAAGACGCTCTACATCCGCGGCGCCGAAGAGCCTGCGCGGATGACCGAGGCCCGCGCAAGGGTGCTCGACGCGCTCGACGGATTCGGCGGCCAGCCGGTGACGATGAAGGAGCTGTCGGACGAGGCGGGCACCTCGTCTTCGGTGATCAAGGGGCTGGTCGAACAGGGCGCGGTCGCCGAGATCGAGGCGCCGCGCGACACGCCCTATCCGGCCCTCGACCCGGCGCTGCCCGGCAAGGCGCTGACCGAGGACCAGCGCAGCGCCTCCGAAGCGCTGGCCGAGGCGATCCGCTCGGGGCGCTACGGCACGACGATGCTGAAGGGCGTCACCGGCTCGGGCAAGACCGAGGTCTATCTCGAAGCCGTCGCCGCCTGCCTCGCCCAGGGACGCCAGGCGCTGGTGCTGCTGCCGGAAATCGCGCTGACCGCCGAGTTCCTGACCCGGGTGGAGAAGCGCTTCGGCGCGAAACCCGCCGAATGGCATCACGGCGTTACCATGACCGAGCGCCGCCGCTGCTGGCGCATGGCCGCGACCGGCGAGGCGCAGATGGTGATCGGCGCGCGCTCGGCGCTGTTCCTGCCCTATCGCGATCTCGGGCTGATCGTCGTCGACGAGGAACACGACACCTCCTACAAGCAGGAGGACGGCGTCCTCTACAACGCCCGCGACATGGCGGTGCTGCGCGCCTCGCTCTGCAAGGCACAGGTCGTTCTGGCCTCGGCGACGCCCAGCCTGGAAACCTGGGTCAATGCCGAACAGGGCAAGTACCGCCGCCTCGACCTTGTGTCGCGCTTCGGTCCTTCGGTGCTGCCCGAGATGCGCGCCATCGACATGCGCCGCGAGAGCCTGCCCTCGAACCGCTGGATCTCGCCGACGCTGCAGCGCGCGGCCGAGGCCAGGCTGGCGCGCGGCGAGCAGGTGCTCTTCTTTCTCAACCGCCGCGGCTATGCGCCGGTCACGGTCTGCCGCGCCTGCGGCGACCAGATCGGCTGTCCGCATTGCGACGCGCGGCTGGTCGAGCACCGCTTCCAGAAGCGGCTGATCTGCCATCAATGCGGGCTGTCGATCCCGAAGCCCGAGACCTGCCCGAAATGCGACGCAGCGGACAAGCTCGCCCCGATCGGCCCGGGCGTCGAGCGGCTCGCCGAGGAGGCGCAGGCGCTCTTCCCCGAGGCGAAGCTCGCGGTGCTGTCTTCGGACCTCTTCGCCTCGGCGCGCGAGCTGAAGGAGCGGATCGAGGAGATCGCGGCCGGCGATGCCGAGATCATCATCGGCACGCAGCTGGTGTCGAAGGGCCACAACTTCCCCAACCTGACGCTGGTCGGCGTGATCGATGCCGATCTGGGGCTGAAGGGCTCGGATCTGCGCGCCGCCGAACGGACTTTCCAGCAGATGCGGCAGGTGGCGGGGCGCGCGGGCCGCGCCGAGAAGCCCGGGCTGGCGCTGCTGCAGTCGCACGAACCCGAGCATCCGGTGATCCGGGCGATCCTGTCGGGCGACGAGGAGGCGTTCTGGAGGGCCGAGGCGGAAGGCCGCCGCTGGATCTCGATGCCGCCTTTCGGGCGGATGGCCGGGATCATCCTCAGCTCGCCCGACGTGGCGCAGGTCTTCGATTTCGGCCAGGCGCTGGCGCGCAATGCCGGGCCGCTGAAGGAGATCGGCGCCGAGGTCTACGGCCCGGCCCCGGCGCCGATCGCGCGGATCCGCGGCCGCCACAGGGTGCGGCTCCTGGTCAAGGCCGACAAGGCCGCGCCGCTGCAGCACTCCAGGACCGCCTGCAGCCCTCGCTGCTCGACCGGCTGACCGATGACGCGCCGGGCGAGCGGACCGAGCCGCGCGGCGCGCGGACAATCGATGCGCGGCGGCTGCGCGACATCCTGCAGCGCGATCTGGGCTGGCTCCTGAACACCTGCAACCTCGAGGACCGGATCGACGCCGCCGACTGGCCCGAGGCGGCGGCCTCGGTGCTGAATTACGGCGTGTCGGACGTGGCGGGCGCGTTTTCGGTCAAGACCCGCGCCAGCCTGATCCGCGACGCCATCCGGGAGGCGATCGCCGCGTTCGAGCCGCGCATCGACCCCTCGTCCCTGTCGGTGGAGCTGCGCAGCGAGGAACATGCCCGCGTCACGGTGATCAGCTACGACATCCGCGCCGACATGTGGGCGCAGCCGGTGCCGCAGAGCCTCTACCTGCGCTCCGAGGTCGACCTGACCACCGGCGCGCTCAATCTCGACGTGGTGGGCTGAGCCGCGATGGATACCCGGTTGCTGCGCCATTACGAAGCCGAGCTGTCCTATCTGCGCAGGATGGGCGCCGAATTCGCCGAGGCCTATCCGAAGATCGCCGGCCGGCTGGGGATGGAGGGCACCGAGGTGCTCGACCCCTATGTCGAGCGGCTGCTCGAGGGCTCGGCCTTCCTGGCCGCGCGGGTCCAGCTGGAGCTGGAGCTGCAATACCCGGCCTTTGCCAGCCATCTCTTCGAGATCGTCTATCCGCAATTCCTGGCGCCGGTGCCGTCGATGGCCGTGGCGCAATTCGTGCCCGACATGGAGAATGCCGCGCTGGCCGACGGACATCTGCTGGCGCGCGGCACGCGGCTCAACGCGCTCCCGGCCGAGGGGGCTTCGACGCGCTGCGAGTTCCGCACCGCCCATGACGTGACGCTCTGGCCGGTGCGCATCGCCGAGGCCGAGTATGTCGAGGGCCGCGGCGCGCTGGTGGCCTCGAGCTGCAGGTAGCGGCGGGCGCGGGCCAGGTGCCGGTTGATCTCTCCGAGGACCGGGTGGTCGGCCTGCGTCAGCTCCGTCCCGCTGCGCTCTTCGATGAAGGACCTGAAGGAAGCGCGGAACTGCACGGCCTCGCAGCGCGCGCGCTCCAGCGCGTCCCGCGCGCCGCTGCCGCGGAACGGGGCCACTTCCGCTTCGGCGGCCAGTCCTGCCGCGACCATCCAATCCAGCAGGTCCGCCCCGGTCTCCAGCCAGTCGAACCGGACGGCGCGCGGCGTTGCCACGGAGTTGAGGAAATCCAGGGCGGGGCTTTCCCCGACGAAGAAAGGGGCAGGTCTGGCTTCGCGGGGCATCTGATCCATCCGGGCGGGAAAGCAGGGGGCGCAACCTTGCCAGACTAACCCTTGAAAGACCGCTTCGCGAGTCACGGGACGTTTCTTGCGGTCACGTTAAAGTAACTGGCTAAGTATATTTTGAGCGGTTACTCAATCACCTGCCAAACAGGCATTTCACCGGTTATCCCGGAAGCAACCACCACATTCAGGGCCGCCCGCGGCGCGCCGGACCGCCCGGACGATCCCCAGCCGGACCGCCTGGCCCGGCGGCATGCCCGCGCCGGACCACTCTTTTCGGAAAGGAACGACAGAATGCAGAAGATCCTCTACATCGCCGCCTCCCCCCGAGGCGCGGCCTCCCAGTCCGGCAAGCTGGCCGATGCCTATCTCGGCGCGCGCCGCGCCGCGGAGCCCGATGTCGCGATCGACCGGCTGGACCTGTGGCAGGAGACCCTGCCGGAATTCGACGGCGACAAGGCAGCCGCCAAGATGACCTTCTTCGGCCAGGGCGAAATGGACGCGCCGCGCCGGAGCGCCTGGGACGAGGTCGTCGCCATCGCCGACCGCTTCGCCGCCGCGGACGAATACGTGCTGTCGGTGCCGATGTGGAATGGCGGCATTCCCTACAAGCTGAAGCAGTATATCGACATCGTCACCCAGCCGGGGCTGCTGTTCGGCTTCGATCCGCAGGAGGGATACCGCGGATTGCTGACCGGCAAGACGGCGCGTGTCTTCTACACGGCTGGGGTCTTTGCCCCCGGCGCACCGGCAAAATACGGCACCGACCACCACTCGTCCTATCTCGGATGGTGGCTCGATTTCATCGGCGTGACCGAGGTCGAAACCGTGCGGTTCCAGCCGTCGCTGATGACCGCGGATCCGGCCGGAGACCAGGCGCGGGCCCTGCAGCGCGCCTCGGAGATCGCCATGCTGCCCGCATGATCCCCCGTGCCCCGGGACCGGCGGTTCCGGGGCACCTTTCCCGTCGCGCGGAACTGCAGCACCGGAGGCGTACCGGCAGTCCGGAGGACCGCAAAGCCCGAAACGGACGCCTTGCCCTGGCCCGGCACGCTTGCTGGACCGCCGCGCGCCGCATTCGCACCTGCGGCCCCCGCCTCCGGGACCGCAGCCTTGCGCAAGGCCGGGGGCACGCCCGCAGCGCCTCGCGCGAATGGATGAGGTTGGTGACGGCCTCGTGCTTGGGGGCGGAAACCCCCGACGTCCTCGCCATCTCCGCGATCGCGCCGTTCAGGAAATCGATCCCGGTCCGCCGCCCGGCCTCGATGGCCCGGAGCATCGAAGGCTGGTGTCCGTCGGCCCCGGGAAAGATGATGCGGCTCAGCGTTCCGTCGACATGGGCGCGCCCGCTGTCTTCCGGGCGGTAGGCCCGTGCCGCGAAGACCGCCAGCGCCTCCTGGGGCAAGATCGGCGATCAGCCGGCGGGACTGCGGGGTCTCCAGAACTCCGCCATAGCTCAGGCCGGTCAGCGCACCGGTCGGGTTCATGCAGCTGTTGAACAGCACCTTGAAGAAAATGGTCTCGCCGACTGCCGGATCCTGCGCGACCGGAAGGAAGCCCGAACTGGCCAGCTCGGGAAAAGCCGCGAGCGGCGCCTCGCCGTCTCCGAGCCCGCTCCGCAACGGAGCGGACCGGCATGCGTCCTCACCTCCGCCTCCGCAGGACCGCGGCGGGCCATGCCGATCATCATCTCGGCCGGGTAGATTGCAACGGTTCCGCCCAGAATGCTGCGGGCCAGCTCCGCCGTGCCAAGCCCGTTCTGCAGCAGAAGCACCGAACTCCGCCCGCCGAACCGCCCGGCATCGGGCCGGAGCGCCGCGGCAAGATCATGGGCCTTGGCCGCGACCGGCAGCATGCCGCAGGACAGGGTCTCGGCATCCGGCGCGCCGGACTCCGCAACGCGGATCGCGCCCGGCGGGATGCGATGCCCGCCGAGCAGGCCCGATACCGCGAGGCCGTTCGCCACGCTGCCGCCGCGCACCAGCGACGTGACCTCCGCCCCGGCCAGGGAAAATTCGCCGCCAGGCAAAAGCCCAGCCGATCCGCCGCCCGGCACCGCAATGCGATAGCTGGCCATCGCGCCCTCCAAGATCGAATCCGCCCGAGCCCTCACAACCCAAGATGGCAATCCGATCCGGCGAAACGGAAACGGCGGACGCGCAAGCAGCCGGGCCACAGAGGCCGGCTCACCGGCCGCCGGCTTTCCCGGACGGGGCCGTGCCCCGGCTCCGCATTGCCCGAGGCCGGCTGTCCGGAGGAGACGGCCAGCGCCGCCCGGGCCCCAGCGCCTGGAAGGTCGCGGCCACGCCGCCCGGCAGGCGGATCGCGGCGACGAAGAGCAGGCCGAAGAACAGGCCGTTGTTCAGCGTGCCGAGAATGACGAGCTTGCCCCACCAGCCGGGCGGCGGCAGGTCGCGCGCCAGCAGGAGCAGCGGCAGCCCGCCGCCGATCGCCCGCACCGCGGCGATGAACCAGGGATTGGCGGGCAGCATGGTGGTGGTGAGGATGTAGGTGAAGCCCCACAATATGGTGGCGGCGGCGGCCGCGGTCTTGGGCGGAAGTGTCATGGAACCTCTCTCGAAGGGGGGATGCAGCCTGTATGGCCGATTCCATACCGATATGCCCTAAATAGTACGATTCGGTATCATGAAAAATCCCGATGGCGGAGAGGGTCCGCTCCGGCCATCCGGGGCGCCAGGGCATCGCCGATGCCTTGCCGCATGCCGCTCCTGCGCGGAGGGTTGGCGGAAACGTCGGAGGCCGGGCAGGAGGCTTGCGCAGGCATGGCCTGCCGGATGGCGGAAAGCAGCTGACCGCGGCTGGCATGATCCGCGGCGAGGCGGCTCGCCGGAAGCTGGAAGGCAATCTGGTGCAGGGCAGGACCTTTCGGGCGCCCGGGGGCTCCCGGTTGCGGTTGCCGGTCGCGGCTGTCTCCGTCCGATGGCAGGATCGGAGGAGCTTGGCCGTCCGGAGGATCGGCCCGGCCCGCGCGGAGGCCACTTTCGGCCTGGCCGAAATTGCCGGCAACTCGGGCCGGATGCGCCGGCTGGCGGTCATGCAGCAGCGCGCTTGGCCGGAGTTGCGCCAGACGGCCGGCATCTTCGGGCGATGGCCGGCTGCCAAGATGCGGTCCTCCGTCGGGACTGGCCAAATCATTCGCCCGGATCGGCGGAAACAACGGGTCCCGAAGTTTCCAACCGGACGCCGTTCCGTGCCGCGCTTCGAGTTGTCCGGACCCGTCGACAGATGCCGCCCGGCTGCGGCGCGCCGGATCCGCTGTTCCGCTGGCCTCCGCGGCGGCGATCCTTCCGGCGGCTGGTACCGCAGCTCTGCAGGCAGGGTCCTCCGCGCCCCGGTCCGGGGCCCCGCCGCAGGATGGAACGTCCGGTCGCTGTTCACGGGGGGCGGATGCGGCCCGGACGGAGCGCGGCATCGGCAGGCCCCGGGGCCTGCCTGACACAGGTCAAGGCACGCCCGGCTGCCCGGCCTAGCATGGTCGGCGCATCGGCCCTGCGACCGGCGGGCCGCGCGGAGGGAGGCCGTGATGACTGCAACCGAACATTCCCCGGCAAGGCGCATCAAGGAGTTCGTCCGCGCCGTGCGGGACTCCGGGCTCTATCCGCAGAACCCGATCGTCAACAGCGCCACCACCGAGCCGGTGGTCTGGGTCGACGGGCGCGACCACCTGCTGTTCTGCTCGAACAACCTGCTCGGCCTGTCGAACCACCCCGAAGTCCGCGCCGCCGCCGCCAAGGCGCTGGAGCGCTACGGGCTGGGTTCGGGCGGCTCGCGCCAGATGGCGGCCAATATCGACGTCCACCGCGCGCTGGAACACCGCATCGCCGATTTCCTCGGCCAGGAGGACGCGATCTGCTTCGCCGCGGGCTACATGGCCAATGTCGGCGTGATCCCGGCGCTGATGAAGCTCGACCGCTACATGCAGATCGACCAGGTCCGGACGCTCGCCCCGCCGCAGCCCGGGACCGCCGGCCCCTCCTGGGAAATCTTCAGCGAGGAGCTGAACCACGCCAGCGTGGTCGACGGCGTGCGGCTCGCCGCCGCCGAAGTCAGCCGCTATGCCCACAAGGACATGGCCGGGCTCGCGGCACGGCTCGACGCCTCGGCCGCGCGCTCGAAATTCATCGTCAGCGACGGTGTCTTCAGCATGGACGGCGACATCGCCCCGGTACCCGAACTGGCCCGGCTGGCGCGCCGACACGACGCGGTGCTGATGATCGACGACGCCCATGGCGTCGGAATGCTCGGCGCGGGCGGGCGCGGCAGCCTCGAGCATCTGGGCGTGCCGCCCGCCGAGATCGACCTGCAGATGGGGACCTTCACCAAGGCCTTCGGCGGGGTCGGCGGCTATGTGGCGGGCGATCGCGGGCTGATCGACTTCCTGCGCATCTCGGCGCGGACCTACATCTTCTCGGCGCCGCTGCCGCCCGCCATAGCGGCGGGGGTGGCGGAATCCATCGACATTGCCGAGCGCGAGCCCTGGCGCCGCGAGAAGGCGCTGGAGAACGCCGCCTATTTCCGCCGCGAGGTCCGGGCGCTCGGCTATGACACGCTCGGCAGCGAGGTGCATATCGTGCCGGTGCTGATCGGCAGCGAGGCCGCGGCCGCCGAGGCCACGCGCCGCCTGCGCCGCCTCCGGCAGGACAAATCCGCCCTTCGCGCGTTCCGCCGGGCCGTCCGGGGCCGAAATGCCGAAGCCCACCGCGCGCACCGCGGTTTCCACCTCGGCCCGGCTGGATTGGCCGCTGTCAAGTTCCAGCCGCAGCCGTTCGGCCATCAGCGCCACCTCGACGCCGGACACGCCGGGCAGCCGTTCGACCGCGCCGCGCACCTTCGCCGCGCAGGATCCGCAATCCATGCCGGTGACGCGCCATTCCTCGATGCTGCGGGCTCCGTCCGCCATTCCGCCGCTCCGTCTCTGGGGTTTCCGAGTCGGGACAGAAGATAGGACCTACAGCCACTGTAGCTTCAAGGGGGGTTCCGCGCTAATGTGGCCGCCACGCAGCAAGGAGCTTCCGATGCACACGATCGGCGCGCTGGCCCTCCATGCCGGCACCAAGGTCCAGACAATCCGCTATTACGAGGAGATCGGGCTGATGCCCGCGCCCGAACGCAGCGCCGGCGGCCAGCGGCGCTATGGCGAGGCGGCACGCGACCGGCTGGCTTTCATCCGACATGCACGGCAGCTCGGCTTCCCGCTGGAGGCGGTCCGCGAGCTTCTGGGCCTCGCCGACACGCCCGACCGGTCCTGCGCCGATGTCGACGCCATGCGGACGCCGGAAAGCGCCGCGGCGCTCGCCCGTGCGGCCCGGGTCCTGCCCGGCGGCAACACCCGCAGTTCGCTCTGGGCTGCGCCCTATCCGCTGTCCATCACCGGCGGCGCGGGCTGCCGCATCACCGATGCCGACGGCCACAGCTATGTCGACTTCCTCGGCGAGTTCACCGCCGGCATCTTCGGCCATACCTGCGCGGCGCTGGAACAGGCGCTGACGGCGGCGCATCGCGGCGGGTTCGGCCTGTCCTCGCACACGCCCTACGAAACCGAGCTGGCCGGGGAACTGGCGGCGCGCTTCCCTTCGATCGAGCTGCTGCGCTTCGCCAATTCCGGGACCGAGGCGAATGTCATGGCGCTCGCCGCCGCGCGGCTGGTGACCGGCCGCGACCGCATCGTCGTCTTCGCGGGCGGCTATCACGGCGGCGTGCTGACCTTCGGCCAGGGCAACGCGCCGGTGAACCTGCCCTTGGACTTCGCGATCCTGCCCTATAACGACCCGCAAGCGGCCGCGCGCGAATTCGCCGCCTCGGGCGACAGCATCGCCGCCGTCCTGGTCGAGCCGATGCAGGGCGCGGGCGGCTGCACGGTGGGCACGCCCGCCTTCCTTCAGGCGCTGCGCGAGCTCTGCGACGGCAGCGGCGCGCTGCTGATCTTCGACGAGGTGCAGACCGCGCGCATGGCACCGGGCGGCGCGCAGGAACTCCTGGGCATCACCCCCGACATGACCACGCTGGGCAAGATCTTCGGCGGCGGCTTGGCCTTCGGGGCCTTCGGCGGGCGCAAGGCGGCAATGGAACGGTTCGATCCGGCCCATGCCGATCCGATCCCGCATGCCGGCACGTTCAACAACAACCGCCTGACCATGGCGGCAGGGCTCGAGGCGGTGCGCCATCACCTGACGCCCGCCGCTCTGGCGGCGCTCTACGCGCGGGGCGAGGCGTTCCGCGCCGCGCTGAACGACCTTTTCGCCGACCATGGCGGGGCCTTCCACGTCACTGGCATGGGATCGGTCATGAACATCCACGGCACGGGGCCGGACGCCGCCATCCGCCGCGACCGCCTGCGCCTTCTGCAGTTCCGCATGATGGAGCGGGGCTTCTACTTTGCCGCGCGGGGACTGATCGCCCTGTCCTTCCCGCTGGGCGAGGCCGAGACCGGGGGCTTCCTCGACGCGCTCGACGCCGTGCTCGCCGCGGGCCGCGCCCGACCGGAGACCTGACAGCATGGCCCTGAAATCGCCTATTTCCCTCTATGACGCACAAGGCCTCGCCTTCGGCGTTCTGATGACCTCGCTCGGGGTGACCTTCCTGAAAGCGGCAGCGCTGGTGACCGGCCAGACCGCCGGGGCGGCAGTGCTGCTCTCCTACGTTCTGCCGCTCGATTTCGGCGCCTTCTTCGTGCTGGTCAGCCTGCCGTTCTTCTGGCTGTCCTGGGTGCGGCGCGGCGCCGGCTTCACGCTGCGCACCATCGCCGCCGTGCTGGGCATTTCCGCGGCATCTCCGGTCCTCGGCTCGCTGATCCGGTTCGAAGCGCTGCCGCCGCTCCTGGCGGCGGTTCTGGCAGGTGCCTGCTGTGCGGTCGGGCTGATCGCGCTCTTCCGGCATGGCGCCTCGGCCGGCGGTCTCGGCATCCTTGCGCTGATCGTCGAGGAGAGGACCGGCTTCCGGACCGGATGGTTCCAGATGTGCTTCGACGCGGTGATCTTCGCGGTGGCGCTGCTGATCCTGCCGGTCGAGAGCATCCTGCATTCCTGCATCGGCGCCATCGTGCTGAACGCCATCATCGCCTGGAATTTCCGCGTGTCGCAGGCAGCCCCGGCAGCAGAGCCCGGCTGACCGCACCCGCCGCAGGCGATGGCCGCTTCCGGAGCTGGCACTCGCGCCCATGCACCATGAAGGGAACGGAGGCCCCGTGCGCTCCTCCGCCCGGGAATTGTGAGCGCTCTTTGCTGCGCGGCTCCTGCCGTTGAGGGCAGCGGGCCCGTCCCATTTCTTCCGCCATCCTTTCGCGGGACACCTCGGCCGGTGTCTTCCAGCCGAGGCATTTCCGGGGCGTGGCGCCGAGGCGGCCGGCACTCCTCTCCAAATCATGGTCACCGGCTGCCGGGATGCCGCGTGTCCCCGGCAGCCGCTTTCCCGCGCGCCGGGTGGCGGTCCCGGCCGTTCCCGTCTGCCAGGGCGGGGACGGATCGCAGAATCGCGCCTCCAGGCCGGTCCCGGCCTGAAGGCGGGGCCGGTTGGCGAACTCGCTGCCGCAGCCGATCCCGGCAGACGCGCCGCTCCGCGCCCCCATGGATCATCCGGTTGCCGGTCTGCCCGGACGTCCGCCCGAGCTTGATCTCGGCCGCGATGCTCTTGCGCAGGTCCGGGTGCCGGATCAGCTTGCGCTGCACCGTCCGGCGTTTCCGGGGCTGCAGCTGTGCGGCCTGCCCGAAGTTGCCGACATGCGTCTTCGGCAGCGCGCCATCGGCCCGGAAGTTGCGTTCGACCTCCCGGAAGATGGTCATTTGTGCCGCTCAAGGATGCGTGCCATCTCTCTGACGGGGACCTTGGCGTGCCGCCAGTTGCATGCAGACCGTTCCCATTCCGGCTCTCCCCATTTGATAACGCATTGGTTTACAATGGAAGCCGCACTTCGAGGCAGCGCGCACCCCTGGTGAGTTCTAACCCGGTTGCGACACCGGTTCGAGGCTAGATTAGCCTGGCGAGTTCCTCGCGGAAAGCTTCGGCCGGAGTCCGGTAGCCAAGGCACTTCCTCGGCGTGGCGTTGAGGCGGTCGCAAATCGACCTCATGGATCGATTTGGGAGCGCCGACACCGCGGTGTCGCGGGGCAGGTAGCGGCGCGCGCGGCGGTTGAGGTTCTCGACCTGGCCCTTCTGCCAAGGCGCTTGGGGATCGCAGAACCAGCTCTCGGTTCCCATGCCGGTGCCGAGTTCGCGCCAGGCGCCGAACTCGAATCCACGGTCGAAGGTGATCGACTGCCGGGCAGCCAGGGGCGCTGGCCGGGCTCGCCCCCGAAATCGCCCCCGAGGTGCGCGCCGTGGTCATCGATCCGATCGCAGCCGCCACTGCGCAGGCGCTGAGCCTCGCCGCCTTGGGCGCCAGCTTCTCCGGACGCGCCTGGAAGCCTGCCGCGAAGGCGGCCACCGGACTTCCCGCCGCCCTGACCCGGGCCATTGCGATGGAACGGCCCTGATGCTCGACACGCTGATCGCAGGCGCGCGCGTCGTCACTCCCGCAGGAACCACGGCCTGCAATATCGGCCTCCGTTCGGGGCGCATCGCCTTTCTCGGCGAGGACGTCCCCGCGGCGGCCGAGATCATCGACGCCGCCGGGCTGATCGCCATGCCGGGCGGGATCGACAGCCATGTGCATATCTCGCAGCCCTCCGGCCCCGGCATCGAGATGGCCGACGATTTCGCCTCCGCCACCCGCGCGGCCGTGGCGGGCGGCAACACCACCGTCCTGCCCTTCTGCCTGCCGGAGGGCGACCAGACGCTCCGCGAGGCGGTCGCCGCCTATCACGCGAAGGCCGACGGCAACTGCATGTGCGACGTCTCCTTCCACCTGATCGTCAAGGACACGGACCCGGTCACGCTTGGCCAGGACCTGCCCGCGCTGATCGCTGCCGGGCATACGAGCTTCAAGGTCTTCATGACCTACGAGGGACTGGCGCTGACGGACCGCGAGATCCTCGACGTGATGAGCGTCGCGAAGGAGCAGGGCGCGCTCGTGATGGTCCATGCCGAGAACGAGGACGCCATCGAATTCCTGCGCGACAGGGCCGCGCGCGAGGGCGAAGGCGCGCCGGTCTGGCATGCCCGCACCCGCCCCGTCCCGGTCGAGCGCGAAGCCACCCACCGCGCCATCACCCTGGCCGAGATCGCCGATGTGCCGCTGACCATCGTCCATGTCTCGAACGGCGAGAGCCTGGAGGAAATCCGCCGGGGCCGCGCACGGGGCGCGAAGGTCTTTGCCGAGACCTGCCCGCAATACATCACCCTGACCGCCGAAGATCTCGATCGCGCGGGCTTCGAGGGCGCGAAATACGTCTGCTCGCCGCCGCCGCGCGACCGCGGGAACTGGGCCGATATCTGGGCCGGGATCGAGCAGGGCACGTTCGAGCTCTTCTCCTCCGACCACTGCCCGTTCCGTTTCGCCGACACCGCAGGCAAGGACGCGCCCGGCGCACGGGCCAGCTTCCGCAACATCCCCAACGGCATTCCCGGCGTCGAAACGCGGCTGCCGATCCTGTTCTCCGAGGGCGTCATCAAGGGCCGGATCTCGCTCGAGCGCTTCGCTGCGATCACCTCCTCCAACCACGCACGGCTCTACGGGCTGGCCACGAAGGGCGCGATCATGGTCGGCAAGGATGCCGACATCACGCTCTGGGACCCGTCCCTGACCCGCACGATCCGCCAGGCCGACCTGCATCACGGCTCCGACTACACGCCTTGGGAAGGCTTCGAGGTCACCGGCTGGCCGGTCCGCACCTTCCTGCGCGGGCAGACCGTCATGCTGGGCGGAGATCCCGTCGGCGCCCCCCTCGGCCGCCATCTCGAACGCACTTCCCCGGAGACCCTGCTGTGACCTTCCCCCTGATCGACGGCGCCCGCGTCGGCATGCTGACGCCCTCGTCCAATACCGCGCTGGAGCCCTATACCTCGGCCATGTTCGCCCCTTTCGGGGAGGAGGCCAGCGCGCATTTCGGCCGCTTCCGCGTCGTGGAGATTTCCATGTCCGAGGCCTCGCAGACCCAGTTCACCGAAGCCCCGATCCTCGAAGCCGCCGAACGGCTGGCGGAATGCCATCCCCGGCTGATCTGCTGGAACGGCACCTCGGCAGCCTGGCTCGGGCTCGACAAGGACCGCGCGCTCTGCGCGGCCATCAAGGCGCGCACCGGCATCGCGGCCTCCTCCACCATGCTCGCCTTCGACCGCGCCTTCCGCGGGCTCGGGGTGAAGCGGCTGGGCCTCGTCACGCCCTATCTGGGCGAGATCCAGAGCCTCATCCAAGCGAACTACGCCGCGCAAGGCATCGAGACGGTGTCCGAGGCGCGGCTGGAGGACAAGGGCAACTATTCCTTCGCCACCTACCCGCCCGCGCAGGTCGCCGGGATGATCCGCGAGGTCGCCAAGGCGAAGCCCGACGCCATCGCCGTCGTCTGCACCAATTTCCGCGGCGCCCCCGTCGCTGAGGAGATCGAGGCCGAGACCGGCATCCCCGTGCTCGATTCCATCTCCGTCACCGCCGCGCATTCCATGCGGGAAATGGGGCTCGACCCCGCCCGCGTCACCGGCTGGGGCTCCGTGTTCCGGCTGTTCTCCGACATCGACTGACCACCACCAACCAACGAGGGACCCACATGAAACTCACCCTGACCGCCGCGGCTCTGGCCGCGACCGCCCTTGCCATGCCCGCAAGCGCCGAAAGCCTGCGCGTCATGGGCCAGCCCGTCGCCACCGGCCTGATCCAGAAGACTGTCGAACAACCCTTCTTCGAGAATTTCGCCGAGGAGACCGGGCTCGATTTCACCGCTGACTACCAGCCCGTCGACGTCACCGGCATCAAGGATACCGAGCAGCTGCGCATCCTCAAGGGCGGGCTCTTCGACATCGTCTCGCTGCGTCTCTCCCAGGTCAGCCGCGACGAGCCGACCATCCTCGGGCTCGACCTCGTGGGCCTCAACCCCGACTACGCCACCGGCAAGCGCACGGTGGAGGAATTCGCGCCGATGGTCGATGCGCAGCTTCAGGAGAAATTCAACACCAAGCTCTTGGGCGTCTGGCCCTTCGGCCCGCAGGTGCTGTTCTGCGAACCCGAGATCGCCTCGCTGTCCGACCTCAAGGGGCTGAAGGTCCGCGTCTATGACCAGAACCTCGCCAATTTCATCTCGCTGGTCGGCGGCACGCCGGTCCCGCTGAGCTTCCCCGAAGTGCAGCAGTCGCTGGCCCGCGGCGTCGTCGATTGCGCGATTACCGGCCCGTCCTCGGCCAATTCGGCCGGCTGGCCGGAGGTCACTTCCTACATGATGCCGATCGCCTTCCAGCTGGCGATGAACGGCTACGGCATCAATCTCGACACATGGAACAAGCTCTCCGCCGAAGACCAGGAGAAGCTGCAGGGCGCCTTCGACGGGCTTTCCGACAAGATCTGGGCCTATTCCGAGGAGCTCTTCGTCGATGCGGTCAGCTGCAATACCGGCGGCGAGACCTGCGAGACCGGCACCAAATACGACCTGACGCTGGTCGAGCCCTCCGACGCCGATGTCGAGCTGATCGGCACCGCCGTGACCGAAGTGTCCTTCCCCGCCTGGAAGGAAACCTGCGACGCGGTGAATGATGGCTGCTCGGCCTCCTGGATGGAGACCGTGGGCACGAACTACCAGTTCTGATCCCCCTTGCCCGCGCCTGTCCCGGCGCGGGCCTTCGCCAAGGATGACGCCATGGACCGCCTCGCCACCTGGATCAGCCGCCTCTTCGGCGCTGCGCTCCTTTTCCTCTCGGGCTTCGTCGCGCTGGAAACGGTGCTGCGCAAGGCCTTCAACACCTCGCTGCAGGGCGCGGACGAGCTCGGCGGCTACATCCTGGCCTTCGGCGCCGCCGCCGCCTTCACCGTCGCGCTGGTCGACCGCGCGCATGTGCGCATCGACGTGCTGCACCGCCGCTTTCCCTTGGCCGTGCAGGCCTGGATCGACTTTGCCTCGGTCCTCAGCCTCGGGCTCCTGGGCGTCTTCTTCCTCCATGTCGGCTGGGGCGTGATCGCCGATACGCTGGCCTACAAGTCCACCGCCGCCACGCCCTGGCGCACGCCGCTGATCTGGCCGCAATCCGCGTGGTACGGCGCGCTGGCGCTCTTCGCCGCCGCCTCGCTGTGGCTCGCCCTCCGCGCCGCCCTGCTGGTCGCCAAGGGCCGCATCCGCGAGGTCGCCGCAGAGTTCAATCCGAAATCCGCCGAAGAGGAGCTGTCCGAGGAACTCGACCAGCTCCGCGCCCGCTGAGGACCCCTCCATGACGATCATAGACATCCTTCTGGGCTTCACGGTGATGATGGGGCTCCTGCTGATCGGCCTGCCGGTCGCCGTGGTGATGGTCGCGCTCGGCGTCGCCGGCGGCATGATCCTCTACGGTCCGGTCCTGCTGAACAGCATGGGCCCGGTTCTTTGGGGCGTCTCGAACGAGAGCGTCCTGACCGCGATCCCGCTGTTCATCCTGCTGGGCGAGCTGCTCTTGCGCTCGGGCATGGCCGACCGCATGTACGGCGCGCTGTCGCTGTGGCTCGGGCGGCTGCCCGGCGGGCTGCTGCACACCAACATCGGCTCCTGCGCGCTTTTCGCCGCGACCTCCGGCTCCTCCGTTGCCACCGCTGCGACGGTCGGCACGGTGGCGCTCCCGGCGCTCGGCGAGCGCGGCTACCGCCCGGCAAGGTCGCTGGGATCGCTGGCCGCCGGAGGTACGCTCGGCATCCTGATCCCGCCCTCGGTCAACCTGCTGGTCTATGGCTCGCTCGCCTCGGTCTCGGTCGGCCAGCTCTTCGTCGCGGGCGTCATCCCCGGCATCCTGCTGACGCTCCTCTTCATGGCCTTCGTGACGGGCGAAAGCCTCTGGCTGCGCCGCCGCGGCCTCACGGACGCCTCCCGTCCCGAGGCCGAGGTGCCGCTGGAGGCAAAGCTGCGCGCGCTCCTCCATCTGATCCCCGCCGCGACAGTGTTCCTGATCGTGATGGGCTCGATCTATCTCGGCATCGCCACGCCCACCGAGAGTGCCGCGCTGGCCGTGATCGTCGCGCTGCTCTTCGTCTGGCGCGAGGGGCGGCTGACCTTCGGCTTCCTCGACACCTGCTTCCGCCAGACCGCCAAGACCACCGGCATGATCCTCTTGATCATCTGCGCGGCCTTCACGCTGAACGTCACGCTGGCGCTCGGCGGGATCACCGGCACGATGTCGGCCTGGGTGGCGGGGCTCGGGCTGTCGCCCACCGCGCTCCTCTTCGCGCTGATGGTCTTCTACCTGATCCTCGGCATGTTCATGGACGTGCTGTCGATGCAGGTGCTTACCATCCCGGTCGTCGTGCCGATCGTCACTGCCGCGGGCATCGACCCGGTGTGGTTCGGCATCTTCGTCGTGCTGATGAGCGAGCTCGGCATGATCACCCCGCCCGTGGGCATGAACCTCTATGTCGTGCAGGGCGTGCGCAGCGATGGCGGGCCGTTCTCGGATGTCGTCCATGGCGCCATTCCCTATGCGCTCCTGATGCTTCTCTTCACCGCTTTGCTGATCTTCTGGCCGGGCATGGCGCTCTGGCTGCCGGGGAACCTGTTCTGATGCTCGAACGCGACGCAACCGCCCTGCTCGCCGCCTTCGCCTCCGGCGAGGCCGACCCGGCCGAAGTCATGGCCGCCACCCTCGCCCGGATCGACGCGCGCGAGCCGGTCCTCAACGCCCATTCCGCGCGCTCGGCGACCGCCATGGCCGAGGGCGCATCGCGGCACAGTCGCGGCCGTTGAGCGTGACCCCGCCCGAGGCGGCCAGCTCGCCGGTCAGCACCCGCAGGAGCGTCGTCTTTCCCGACCCGTTCGGCCCGGCAATGACCGAGACCTGCCCGGCGCGGGCCGCGAAATCGACCCCGCCGAGGATGTCGCGCCCGCCGAGCGCGATCCGGATATCCTCTGCGCGCAGCTCCATGATCAGGCCTCCAGCAATGCGCGGTTGCGCAGCACGATCCACAGGAAAAACGGCCCGCCGAGGCAGGCGGTCACGATGCCGATGGGCAGCTCCGCGGGCGCGACGACGCTGCGGCTGACGGCATCGGCCAGAAGCAGCAGGATCGCCCCGGCCAGCGCCGCATTGGGCAGGAGCCCGCGATGGTCCGGCCCCTGCACGAGGCGCAGCAGATGCGGCACCACGATGCCGACAAAGCCGATCCCACCGGTCACCGCCACCAGGGCTGCGCTCCGGACCGGCCTCGCGCCTTCGGGACGCCGGGTCCGTGCGCAAGCCGCCTAAGCTGCGGAGATGCCCGGCACGGGGCTGCCGCCGCAGGCCGTGCCGTCAGTCCACCTGTTCGGGCGTGCGCGGATGCAGGTCGGCTCCGGCCTCTGCCGGTTCGGGCAGGTCGGGCGAGATCTTGTAGTCGCGCAGCTTGTAGACCGTCCCGGGGCGCGGGCGCGGTGCATCGGCCCCTTCCTTCATGCGGCGCTTGAAGGAGTGGATCGGCGTTGCTAGGTCGTCGACGCGCACTTCGACCACCGACGGGCCGTCATGGGCGAAGGCCTCGTCCAGCGCCGCCGCGATCTGGTCGGGCTTCTCCACGTAGATGCCCTTGAGCCCCAGGGCGGTTGCCGCCCCGGCGAAGCCCGGAACCACGCTCTGCGTCTCGAGAAGCGCCGATTGCACGTTCTTGAAGAAGATCTCCTGCCAGAGCTGGATCCAGCCGAGCCGCCCGTTGTTCAGCACGACATTGACGATGCGCTGGCCCTGCTGCGCCTGGGTGGCGAGTTCGCCGACCGTGTAGGAAAACGCGCCGTCCCCGGCCACGGTGACGATCCGCGCGCCGGGCCGCGTCGCCGCCGCGCCGATCGCGCCCGGCACCGAATAGCCCAAGCCGCCCTGGCCGCGGGCATAGAGGAACTGCCGCCCCGGCTGTTGCGCCGGGATGTAGCCCGCGATCCAGCCCGCCGAGAAAGACGCGTCCGACACGACGATGTCGTCCGGCCCGATCCGCTTGGCAAGTTCGGCCATCACGCGCGGCGGCTGCACCGGCACCGCGTCCGAGGCGATCTCGGCGGCCTTCGCAGCCTCGCCCTCGGCCTTCACTTCCGCGATCCGCGCCATCCAGTCCGGGCGCGCCACCGGCTTGCCGAGCGCGGCGTCTAGCTGGCTGACGATCTCGCGCACATCGCCCAGCAGGGGCACGGTCGGCCGGAAGGTGCGGCCATGCTCCATCGCGTCGCAATCGATGGTGATCGTCGCCTGCTCCGGCCCCGGCAGGGTCCAGTTCATGCCGGTATTCTGGCTGACCTTGGAGCCGCACCAGACGATCAGGTCGGCCTCCTTCACCAGTTCGATCGCGGCCCAGGAGCCGAGCGGGTTCAGCACGCCCGCCGCATAGTCCCGCGTCTCTGGAACGGCCCCCTTGCCCGAAAGCGAGGTGACCACGAGCCCGCCGAACCTGTCGGCCAGCGCCGTGACCTCGGCGGCGGCATCCGAGCCATGCACGCCGCCGCCGCAGACCAGCGCGGGCCGCTTCGCCCGCCGGATCAGCGCGGCGGCTTCGGCGATCGATGCGGCAGGCGCGGCAGAGCGCAGGAACGGCACCTGCATGGCGCGGTCGTCGACGGTGATCTTGACCAAGTCTTCGTCCCATTCGGCATCGAAGATGTCATGCGGGATGATCAGCGCCACAGGTCCCGGACGTCCGCCGGTCGCGGTGCGGTAGGCGGTGCGGATCAGCTCGGGCAGCGCGGTGACCGAGGGCACCAGCCAGGCATCCTTGGTGCAGGTCTTGAAGAACGAGAGCTGGTCGAAGCCCTGGCTGGCGATGCCCTTCTCCTTCAGCGGCAGCCAGTCGAGCGGCAGCTCGCCGATGATTCCGATCATCGGGATCGAGGCATTGAGCGCCTCGAGGAAGCCCGCGGGCAGCAGGTTCGCGCCCGGCCCGACGGTGACGTCGCAGACGCCGGGCTTGCCGGTCAGCCGCGCATAGGCATCGGCGGCATAGGCCGCGTTCCTCTCGTCGCGCATCAGGACGTGGCGGATCCGGTCCGACCGGCGCGATATCCCGTCATGCAGCGCCGTGGTCTGGCCTCCGGGCATGCCGAAGACAAGCTCGGTTCCGTATTGCGCCAGCATCTCGGCAACCAGGTCACCTATATGGGCCATCGTGTTTCCTTCTCTCGGTCTTGGGGGAATTGGGGCGCGCGACGCAGGCGCGCGCCCCGGGGAGGAACCGGATCACATGTTGTCCGGCATTGCCTTGCCGCTGGCCCAGGCGTCGAGCAGCGCGTCATAGGCGACGGTCTCGCCCATCGGCTTCTCGTTCTCCAGCTTGCGCTGCGGGGCCAGCCAGTCCGGATGTGCCTCGGCCTTGGCGTACCAGTCCTCGGCGGAGGTTTCCGGATTCAGCTTCGGACCGCATTCGGCCATCACGCCTGCGCGCTCGAGCCGCTCCATCACCCGGTCCTGGGACCGCGCGAGGTTGTCGAGCGCCTCCTGCACCGTGGTCTCGCCCGAGATCGCGGTGGAGATGTTCTGCCACCAGAGCTGCGAGAGCTTCGGATAGTCGGGCACGTTGGTGCCGGTCGGCGTCCACATCACGCGGGCGGGCGAGCGGTAGAATTCGACGAGGCCGCCGAGCTTCGGCGCGCGTTCGGTGAAGCTCTCGTGGCGCACGGTGCTGTCGCGCACGAAGGTCAGCCCGATATGGGACTTCTGCGTGTCCACGGTCTTCGAGGTGACGAACTGGGCATAGAGCCAGGCCGCCTTGGCGCGGTCCGTGGGCGTCGATTTCAGCAGGAGCCACGAGCCCGCATCCTGGTAGCCGAGCTTCATGCCCTCCTGCCAGTAGGCGCCGTGCGGCGAGGGGGCTACGCGCCATTTCGGGTTGCCGTCATCGTCGACGACCGGGATGTCCTGCTTGGCGTAATCCGCGGTGAAGGCGGTGTACCAGAAGGCCTGCTGCGCGATGTTGCCGTGGGTCGGCACCGAGGCGTATTCGTAGAAGGTCATGCCCTGCGCCTCGGCGGGGGCGTAGTCCTTCAGCCATTGGATCGACTTCGACAGCGCATAGACCGCCGCCGGGCCGTTGATGTCGCCGCCGCGGGTGACCGAGGAACCGGTCGGGTGGCAGTCCTCGACGCGGATGCCCCATTCGTCCACCGGCTTGCCGTTCGGCAGGCCCTTGTCGCCGCTGCCGGCCATCGAGAACCAGGCATCGGTGTAGCGCCAGCCGAGGCTCGGGTCTTTCTTGCCGTAATCCATGTGGCCGTAGATCGGCTCGCCGTCGATCTCCTTGACGTCGTTGGTGAAGAATTCCGCAATGTCCTCGTAGGCCGACCAGTTGACCGGCACGCCGAGGTCGTAGCCGTATTTCGCCTTGAACCGCTCCATCAGGTCGGGATCGGTGAACAGGTCCTCGCGGAACCAGTAGAGATTGGCGAATTGCTGGTCGGGCAGCATGTAGACCTTGCCGTCCGGCGCCGTGGTGAAGCTCAGCCCCATGAAATCGTCGAGATCGAGCGTCGGCGAGGTGACGTCCGCGCCCTCGCCCGCCATGAAATCGTCGAGCGGCATCACGGCGCCATAGCGGAAATGCGTGCCGATCAGATCGCTGTCATTGACATAGGCGTCATAGATGTTCTGCCCCGAGGCCAGCTGCGTCTGCAGCTTCTCGATCACGTCGCCTTCCTGCAGCAGGTCATGGCGCACCTTGATGCCGGTGATCTCCTCGAAGGCCCGGGTCAGCACCTGGGATTCGTAGGTGTGGGTCGGGATGTTCTCGGAGACGACGTTGATCTCCATGCCGCGATAGGGTTCGGCCGCTTTCGTGAACCAATCCAGCTCGGCGGCCTGCTCCTCCTTCGAGAGCACCGAAAGCTGGAACTCCTCCCCGATCCATTTCTGCGCGGCCGCCTGGTAATCCTGGGCCAGCGCGGCTGCCCCATGCAGGACCGTGGCGCCCATCAGCATCGCGCCGAGGCTCAGCCGCCCTGCCCGTCCGGTTCCGGTTCTCATCGGTCATTCCTCCTCCGTTGCCCGGCCAGGCTCCTCCCGCCGGGGATGTGTCGTCGGTTTGTCGTTGGTCTTCTCCGCCCCTCTGCGGGGCGGGGCCTCAGCCGAAGCGCATCATCAGCGCTCCGGCGAAGATCGAGATGCCGAGCGGCACCGCCAGGCTCTGGGCGTCACTCAGCGCGACGAAGCCCAGATGGATGAAGGCGGCCAGCATCAGCGACAGGAACAGCCGGTCTCCCCGCGTTGTCGGCATCGGCAGGAAGCCGCGCCGCTCTGCGGTGGGAAAGCGGATCTCGGCCAGGGTCATGGCGACCAGGATCGCCGCGATCACCAGGAAGAACACCGCCGTCGGCGTGGTCCAGGCCATCCATTGGAAATCCATCTTCCGTCCTCCTCAGACGCGGCCCAGGGCGAAGCCCTTGGCGATGTAGTTGCGCACGAACCAGATCACGCAGGCGCCGGGCAGGATGGTCACGACGCCCGCTGCCGCCATCAGCCCCCAGTCGAGCCCCGAGGCCGAGACCGTCCGCGTCATCGCGACCACGATCGGCTTGGCTTCGACCGAGGTCAGGGTGCGGGCCAGGAGCAGCTCCACCCAGGAGAACATGAAGCAGAAGAAGGCCGTCACCCCGATGCCTGCCCGGATAAGCGGCAGGAACACGGTCAGGAAGAAGCGCGGGAAGGAGTAGCCGTCGACATAGGCGGTTTCGTCGATTTCGCGCGGCACGCCGGACATGAAGCCCTCGAGGATCCAGACCGCCAGCGGCACGTTGAAGAGGCAGTGCGCCAGCGCCACCGCGAGCGGCGTGTCGAACAGTCCGACCGCGGAGTAGAGCTGGAAGAACGGCAGCAGGAAGACGGCCGGCGGCGCCATGCGGTTGGTGAAGAGCCAGAAGAAGACGTGCTTGTCGCCGAGGAAGCGGTAGCGCGAGAAGGCATAGGCCGCAGGCAGCGCCACCGAGAGCGTGATCGCCATGTTGAGGATCACGTAGGACAGCGAGTTCAGGTAGGTCATGTACCAGGCCGGATCGGTGAAGAGCGTGCGGTAGTTGCCGAGGCTCGGCGCCGTCGGCAGGAACTCCGCGCTGGCCATGATGTCGCCCGGGGTCATCAGCGACATGCGCATCAGCCAGTAGATCGGCAGCATCTGGAACGCGAGATAGAGGCCGAGCAGCAGCGGGGCCGCGAGGCGCCGGTTCAGCGCGATGCCGCGGAAGCGGGCGAAGGCGGGCGCCGCCGGTCCGGCAAGGGGTTCGGTCGGATAGGTCATGTGTCGTCCCTCAGCTGGCGCTTGCGCGCTGCAGGATCGTGTAGAAGACATAGGAGATCAGCAGGATCACCAGGAAATACATCAGGGAGAAGGCCGCCGCGGGTCCGAGGTCGAACTGCCCCACCGCCATGTTCACCAGCCGGATCGACAGGAAGGTGGTGGCGCTGCCCGGACCGCCGCCGGTGACGACGAAAGGCTCGGTGTAGATCATGAAACTGTCCATGAAGCGAAGCAGGACCGCGATGGTCAGGACCGATTTCATCTTGGGCAGCTCGATGAAGCGGAACACCGCCAGCCGTCCGGCCCCGTCGATCCTCGCCGCCTGGTAATAGGCGTCGGGGATCGAGCGCAGCCCGGCAAAGGCCAGCAGCGCGACCAGCGGCGTCCAGTGCCAGACATCCATCAGCACGATGGTCGCCCAGGCCGAAACCGCGTCGCCGGTATAGTTGAAGTCGATGCCGATGTCGTTGAGCACGCGGCCGAGGAAGCCGATCTCGGGGCGGGCATAGACCTGCCAGATCGTGCCGACGACGTTGAACGGGATCAGCAGCGGCAGCGCCAGGATCACGATTGCCAGCGAGGATTTCCACCCTGCCTTGGGCAGGAGCAGCGCCACCGCCACGCCGAGCGGGATCTCGATGGCCAGCACGATCCCGGAAAAGGCCAGCTGGCGCAGGAAGGCGCCATGCACCTCGGGATCGCGCAGCGCCTCGCGGAACCAGTCGACGCCGATGAAATAGCGCTGGCCTGGTCCGAAGATGTCCTGAACCGAGTAGTTTACCACGGTCATCAGCGGGATCACCGCCGAGAAGGCGACGAGCGCCACGACGGGCAGATCAGGAACCAGGCGCGGTTGTCATGGGTCCGGTTCATGAGAGATCTCCGGTCAGTCGGTTGTCGGCATAGAGCAGCGTCCGGTCGGGCGGGAAATGCACGCGCATCGTCCCCCCGGGCGGCGGTGCGCTGTCGGGCAGCCGCACCGACAGGGCCATGTCGCCGATATGGAGCACCGCCATGAAGCAGTCGCCGCGATGCTGGATTTCGCCCAGGACCGCCTCGACCGCCTCTTCTCCGGGCCGCGCGGGCCGCAGGTATTGCGGGCGGATGCCGAGGCAGAGGCTCTGCCCGGGCGCGATGCCCGCCGCGGCCCGCCCGGTCAGGGGCAGGCTCCCGCCGCGGAAGGCCAGTCTTTCGCCGATGGCCTTGCAGGGCAGGAAATTCATCCCCGGCGAGCCGATGAAATTGCCGACGAAGACATGGTCCGGCCGCTCGTAGAGGGCCTCCGGCGTGCCTGCCTGCATCACCTCGCCCTCGGCCATCACCACGACCTCGTCGGCGAGCGTCAGCGCCTCGCTCTGGTCATGGGTGACGTAGATCAGCGTCAGGCCCAGTTCCTCGTGCAGCATCTTCAGCTTGCGGCGGAGCTCGAATTTGACATGCGGGTCGATCACGGTCAGCGGCTCGTCGAAGAGCACCGCCGCCACGTCCTCGCGCACCAGCCCGCGGCCGAGGCTGATCTTCTGCTTTTCCGCCGCGCCGAGCCCGGCCGCGCGCTTCTTCAGCAGCGGCCCGAGATCGAGCATCCCGGCCACCTCGTCCACCCGCTTGCGGATGCGGGCCGGATCCGTGCCGCGGTTGCGCAGCGGGAAGGCGAGGTTCTGCTCCACCGTCATGGTGTCGTAGAGCACCGGGAACTGGAAGACCTGGGCGATGTTGCGCTTCTCGGTCGCCAGATCCGAGACGTCGCGCCCGTCGAACAGCACCCGTCCCGTGCTCTGCCGCACCAGGCCGGAAATGATGTTCAGCATAGAGGACTTGCCGCAGCCCGAAGGTCCGAGCAGGGCATAGGCCCTGCCATCCTCCCAGGTCAGGTCGACCTGCTTGAGCGCCAGCGCGTCCGGGTCGTCGAGGCGGCCGTCATAGGAATGCCGCAGGGCATCGATCACGATCTGGGCCATCACGCGGCCTCCCTGTGCCGGGGCGCGGGCGTGGCGGCGAGCCGGCCTTCCGCGTCGAAGAGGAAGAAATCATCGGGGTCGATCCGCACGCTCACCGGCGTGCCGCCCGGGCAGGCATGGACCCCGTCGCGCTTCATCACCCAGTCCTGGCCGCCGCAGGCGAAATGCACGAAGGTTGCCGAGCCGTCGACTTCGCAGAGGCTGACCCGCCCGGTCACCGCCGCGGCATCGCCGGGCCGCGCGGGCCGGCGGTCTTTTCGGGCGGCAAGGCCGGTCTGGTCGCGCTGACCGGCCCGACCGGCGGCTATATCGCGGGCTTCGTGATCGCCGCGCTCTTTGCGGGGTTCGCCCGAGACCGCGGCTGGACGCGGTCGCTGTCCGGCGCGGTCGCGGCCGCGCTGATCGCCACGGCGCTCGTCTTCCCCACCGGGCTCTGGCAGCTCGGCAATGTCATCGGCTGGGACAAGCCGGTGCTGGCCCTCGGCCTGACCCCGTTCATCTTCGGCGGCATCTTCAAGTCCCTGATCGCCGGTTTCGGCGCTTGGGCGCTTGCCCGCCGCTCCGTCTGACACATCGCGCAAGAGGTCACGATGAAAGAGATACTCGAGAAGCTGCAGGAACGCCGCGAGGAGGCCTATCTGGGCGGCGGCCAGCGCCGCATCGATGCGCAGCACGCCAAGGGCAAGCTGACCGCGCGCGAGCGCATCGAGCTGCTGCTGGATGAGGGGTCGTTCGAGGAATACGACACCTACCGGACCCATCGCTGCACCGATTTCGGCATGCAGGACCAGAAGATCACCGGCGACGGCGTGGTCACCGGCTGGGGCACGATCAACGGACGCATGGTCTACGTCTTCAGCCAGGACTTCACCGTCTTCGGCGGCTCGCTCAGCGAGACCCATGCCCAGAAGATCTGCAAGATCATGGACAAGGCGGTGCAGAACGGCGCCCCGGTGATCGGTATCAACGACTCGGGCGGCGCGCGCATCCAGGAAGGCGTGGCCTCGCTCGCGGGCTATGCCGACGTGTTCAAGCGCAACGTCATCGCCTCGGGCACCATCCCGCAGATTTCCGTCATCATGGGCCCCTGCGCGGGCGGCGCGGTCTATTCGCCGGCGATGACCGACTTCATCTTCATGGTGCGCGACAGCTCCTACATGTTCGTCACCGGCCCCGACGTGGTGAAGACCGTGACGAACGAGATCGTCACCGCCGAGGAGCTGGGCGGCGCGTCGACCCATACCAAGAAATCCTCCGTCGCCGACAAGGCCTTCGACAATGACGTCGAGGCGCTGGCCGAGGTCCGCCGCCTTGTCGACTTCCTGCCGCTTTCGGCGCGCGAAAATCCGCCGAAGCTGCCGGTGATCGACGATCCCGAGCGCCAGGACGAAAGCCTCGACACGCTGATCCCCGACAATCCCAACATGCCCTATGACATGAAGGAACTGATCGGGAAGATCGCGGATTGCGGCGAGTTCTACGAGATCCAGGAGGATTTCGCGAAGAACATCCTGACCGGCTTCATGCGGCTCGAAGGTTCGACCGTCGGCGTCGTCGCCAACCAGCCGATGGTGCTGGCGGGCTGCCTCGACATCGACAGCTCGCGCAAGGCGGCGCGCTTCGTGCGCTTCTGCAACGCCTTCAACATCCCGATCCTGACCTTGGTCGACGTGCCCGGCTTCCTGCCGGGGACCAGCCAGGAATATGGCGGCGTCATCAAGCACGGCGCGAAGCTGCTTTTCGCCTATTCCCAGGCCACCGTGCCGATGGTCACGGTCATCACCCGCAAGGCCTATGGCGGCGCCTATGACGTGATGGCGTCGAAGCATATCGGCGCGGATGTCAACTATGCCTGGCCGACCGCCGAGATCGCCGTGATGGGGGCCAAGGGCGCCACCGAGATCCTCTACCGCTCGGAACTGGGCGATCCCGAGAAGATCGCCGCGCGCACCAAGGAATACGAGGACCGCTTCGCCAACCCCTTCGTGGCGGCGGAACGGGGCTTCATCGACGAGGTGATCATGCCGCGCTCGACGCGCCGCCGGGTCGCCAATGCCTTCGCCGCACTGCGCACGAAGCATGTCGAGGTGCCCTACAAGAAGCACGACAACATCCCGCTCTGACGAGCAGGGAAACCCGGCGCCGCCTTGGGAGGGGCAGGCGCCGGGGCAAGGTCAACCGACAGCCAGGGAACCGCCAGACATGCAGGCCTGCCTCCAGATCAGCGAAGGAACCGCACCGGTTGTGCCGGTCGCCTTCCGCGTGAGCGGAGGGACGCCTGTTTCCGCAACGTCGCCAATTAAAGGAAACCTTTCCGCCCTTTCTTGCGTTATCATCGCGACGCTGTGCCGGACCGGCACCGCCACCAAAGCGAATGAGGCGCATGATGAAGAAAGTGACGTTGATGCTGGCGGCCTGCGGCCTGCTTGCCCTGACTGCCTGCGGACAGACCGACCTGGAGCGTACCGCGACGGGCGCCGTGATCGGCGGCGCCGCGGGGCAGGTGATCACGGGCGATCCCGTGACCGGGGCGCTGATCGGCGGTGCGGCGGGCGCAAGCTGCCGTGCGCTGGGGACCTGTCCGAACAACTGATCCGCGCGACCTCGCGCGCGGCCCGACTGATCCGCGCGCGGACCCTCCGCGCGACCGACACCAATCGAACCCGTCGTGGCCCGGTGCCGCGGCGGGTTTCCTCTGTCCTGCGGAGTGAGACATGTTCAAGAAAATCCTGATCGCCAACCGGGGCGAGATCGCCTGCCGCGTGATCAAGACCGCGCGCAAGATGGGCATCCAGACCGTCGCGGTCTATTCCGATGCCGATGCCAATGCGCTGCATGTGCAGATGGCCGACGAGGCGGTGCATATCGGCCCGCCGCCGGCCAACCAGTCCTACCTGATCATCGACAAGATACTCGACGCGATCAAGCAGACCGGCGCCGAAGCGGTGCATCCGGGCTATGGCTTCCTCAGCGAGAACAAGGGGTTCGCCGAGGCGCTCGAAGCGGCCGGCGTTGCCTTCATCGGCCCGCCCTCGGGCGCGATCGAGGCGATGGGCGACAAGATCACCTCGAAGAAGCTGGCCCAGGAGGCAGGCGTCTCGACGGTTCCGGGCTACATGGGCCTGATCGAGGATGCCGACGAGGCGGTGAAGATTTCCAAGGAGATCGGCTATCCGGTGATGATCAAGGCCAGCGCTGGCGGCGGCGGCAAGGGCATGCGGATCGCCTGGAACGACACCGAAGCGCGCGAAGGCTTCGAGAGCTCGAAGAACGAGGCCGCCAACAGCTTCGGCGACGACCGCATCTTCATCGAGAAATTCGTCACCCAGCCGCGGCACATCGAAATCCAGGTGCTGGCCGACAAGCACGGCAACTGCCTCTACCTGAACGAACGCGAATGCTCGATCCAGCGCCGCAACCAGAAGGTCGTGGAAGAGGCGCCGAGCCCGTTCCTCGACGAGGCCACCCGCAAGGCGATGGGCGAGCAGTCCTGCGCGCTGGCGAAGGCGGTGGACTATGCCTCCGCCGGCACGGTCGAATTCATCGTTGACGGCGACAAGAACTTCTACTTCCTCGAGATGAACACCCGCCTGCAGGTGGAGCATCCGGTCACCGAGCTGATCACCGGCGTCGACCTGGTGGAGCAGATGATCCGCGTCGCCTATGGCGAAAAGCTGGCCATGAAGCAGAGCGACATCGGCATCAAGGGCTGGGCGATCGAAAACCGCCTCTATGCCGAGGACCCCTACCGCAACTTCCTGCCGTCGATCGGCCGGCTGACCCGCTACCGGCCGCCGTTCGAGGGCGACACCGCCGATGGCTGCATCGTGCGCAACGATACCGGCGTCTACGAGGGCGCCGAGATCTCGATGTACTACGACCCGATGATCGCCAAGCTCTGCACCTGGGGCGAGACCCGCGAAGAGGCGACCGAGGCGATGCGCAACGCGCTCGACCAGTTCGAGGTCGAGGGCATCGGCCACAACCTGCCCTTCGTCGCGGCGGTGATGGACCATCCGCGCTTCATGTCGGGCGAGATTTCCACGGCCTTCATCGCCGAGGAATATCCCGACGGCTTCTCGGGCGTGACCCTGCCCGAAGCGGACATGGAGATGCTCGCGCGCGTCGCGCTTGGGCTGTCGGCCATCGAGTTCGACCGGAAGTCGGCGATCTCCGGCCAGCTCCGCGCGAAGCCGCAGATCTTCGCCGATGAATGGGAAGTCGCGATCGGCGAGGCGCATGTGCCGCTGACCATCTCGGTGCGCGACGGCGGCCGGATCACCTTCGAGGACGGCGTCACCATGGCGCTTGCCTGGAAGGCGGGGCAGACCGTGGCGCAGGCCGAGATCGACGGCAGGACCGTGATGGTCAAGGTCGATCCGGCCAGCCAAGGCTTCCGCCTGCGCTGGCGCGGGGCCGACCTGAAGGCCGTGCCGCGGTCGCTGCGTGCGGCCGAGCTTGCCAAGCTGATGCCGGTCAAGCTGCCGCCGGACACCTCGAAGCTGCTGCTGTGCCCGATGCCGGGCCTCGTGGTCCGCATCAATGTCTCCGAAGGCGACGAGGTGCAGGAGGGCCAGCCGCTGGCGGTCGTGGAAGCCATGAAGATGGAGAACACCCTGCGCGCCGAAAAGCAGGGCGTGGTGAAGAAGGTCAACTGCGAGGCCGGTGCCAGCCTTGCGGTCGACGACGTCATCATGGAATTCGAATGACCGGCGCGGCCCGCATGCCGGCTTGGGCGGGCGGGGCGCGCGCGCCCGGCGCGTTCCGGCCGCTGCGGGCCGGGACCTGCCTGCGCCGCGAAGACATTTGTCAATCTTCGCCCGCTAGCCTCGCGGCCGACTCGGACCGTCGGGGAGGACGGAAGGATGCGGCTGCGTCCGGCACTCATTCTGGCTGCGGGGCTGCTTGTCCCCGCCCTGCTGGCGGGCTGTTCGCTCGACAGCGAGGAGGCGCTGCGCCAGCATCTGTCGCAATGGTTCTCGCTGGCGGGGACGCGGAATTTCGTGTCGAAATCGAGCTGCACGCTGGCCGTGTTCCATATCGACCAGCCCTCCGTCGCGATGGAGGGCGGGCTGACGCGCGCATCGGACAGCAAGACGGCGCTGGAACTGGTGGAGGCCGGCACGCCGGTGCTCTTCGAGTTCCCCGGCCGCAGCCCCACCGAGATTTCCGAGACGCTGATGACCGAGGACCTGGCCCGCGGGCTGGGACTGCTCTCCAGCGGGATCGGTCCGGTTCTGGACTGTGCCGAAGGGGACGGCATCCGCAAGGGTGTCTACCGCATCCTGGTGTCGAAATCGGCGCGGATGCTCTACGAGCCCGACGGAAATGCGCTGATCCTCGTCTATCCGCCGGAGCGGCTCGCCGTCTTCATGCGCGGCAACGTCTGAGCGCCCGCGCCGCTGCGGGCGCCTCCCGAATTCATGTCATCGCGGCCCTGCGGGCGGCGCTCCTGCCGGAGCGCTGCGGCGGGGCTTTCCGCGATTTGCGGGGCCCGGCGACGGGCCCTGCGCCGACGGACCGTCACAGCCCGGGGCCGCAGGCGCCCGGCGCGCGATCAAAGGGTGGAAAATGACCGGAAAGCTGGACCGATGGAAGGCGCTTGCCGAGAAGGAGCTGCGCGGCAAGCCTCTGGAAAACCTCGACTGGGAGACCCTCGAGGGCATCAAGGTGAAGCCGCTCTATACCGAGGCCGACACCGCGGACCTGCCGCATATGGGCGGCATTCCGGGCGAGGGGCCCTATACCCGCGGCGTGCGGGCGACGATGTATGCCGGCCGCCCCTGGACGATCCGGCAATATGCCGGCTTCTCGACGGCGGAGGAGTCGAACGCCTTCTACCGCAAGGCGCTGGCCGCTGGGCAGCAGGGCGTTTCGGTTGCCTTCGACCTCGCCACCCATCGCGGCTATGACAGCGATCACCCGCGCGTGGTCGGCGATGTCGGCAAGGCGGGCGTGGCGATCGACAGCGTCGAGGACATGAAGATCCTGTTCGACGGCATCCCGCTCGACAAGATCTCGGTCTCGATGACCATGAACGGCGCGGTGATCCCGGTCCTGGCGAATTTCATCGTCACCGGCGAGGAACAGGGCCATGACCGCAAGGTGCTGTCGGGGACCATCCAGAACGACATCCTCAAGGAGTTCATGGTCCGCAACACCTACATCTATCCGCCCGAGCCCTCGATGCGGATCATCGCGGACATCATCGAGTACACCTCGAACGAGATGCCGAAATTCAACTCCATCTCGATCTCCGGCTACCACATGCAGGAGGCCGGCGCCGACCTGGTGCAGGAGCTGGCCTTCACCATCGCCGACGGCCGCGAATACGTGCGCACCGCCATCGCGGCGGGCATGGATGTCGACAAGTTCGCCGGGCGGCTGAGCTTCTTCTTCGCCATCGGCATGAACTTCTTCATGGAGGCGGCCAAGCTGCGCGCCGCGCGGACGCTGTGGCACCGGGTGATGGAGGAGTTCGCGCCGAAGGACCCCAAGTCGCTGATGCTGCGCACCCACTGCCAGACTTCGGGCGTGTCGCTGCAGGAGCAGGATCCCTACAACAACGTCATCCGCACCGCCTACGAGGCGATGTCGGCGGCGCTCGGCGGCACCCAGTCGCTGCATACCAACGCGCTCGACGAGGCGATCGCGCTGCCGACCGAGTTCTCGGCCCGGATCGCGCGCAACACCCAGCTGATCCTGCAGGAAGAGACCGGCATCACCAACGTGATCGATCCGCTGGCCGGCAGCTACTACGTGGAGAGCCTCACCGCCGAACTGATCGACAAGGCCTGGGCGCTGATCGAGGAGGTCGAGGAGATGGGCGGCATGACCAAGGCCGTGGCCTCGGGCATGCCGAAGCTGCGGATCGAGGAGACCGCCGCCCGCCGCCAGGCGATGATCGACAAGGGCGACGAGGTGATCGTCGGGGTCAACAAGTACCGCAAGGACAAGGAAGACCCGATCGACATCCTCGACATCGACAACACGGCGGTGCGCAAGTCGCAGGTCGCGCGGCTGGAGACGATGCGCGGCAGCCGCGACGACGCGGCCTGCACGGCGGCGCTGGCCGAGCTGACGCGGCGCGCCACCGAGGGCGGCAACCTGCTGGAAGCGGCCGTGGAATGCGCGCGCGCCCGCGCGTCGGTGGGCGAGATCTCCATGGCGATGGAAGAGGTCTTCGGGCGTCACAGAGCGGAGGTGAAGACTTTGGCTGGTGTTTACGGGTCGGCCTACGAGGGCGACGAGGGCTTCGCGGCGATCCAGAAGGAGATCGCGGAGTTCGCCGAGAAGGAGGGCCGCCGCCCGCGCATGCTGGTGGTCAAGATGGGCCAGGACGGCCATGACCGCGGCGCCAAGGTGATCGCGACGGCCTTTGCCGATATCGGCTTCGACGTCGATGTCGGGCCGTTGTTCCAGACGCCGGCCGAGGCCGCGCAGGACGCGATCGACAACGACGTCCATGTCGTCGGCATCTCGTCCCAGGCGGCCGGCCACAAGACGCTGGCGCCGCAGCTGATCGAGGAGCTGAAGGCGCAGGGCGCAGGCGACATCCTGGTGGTCTGCGGCGGCGTGATCCCGGCACAGGACTACCAGTTCCTCTACGATGCCGGCGTCAAGGCGATCTTCGGCCCCGGCACCAACATCCCGGATGCGGCGTCGAAAGTGCTGAAGCTGATCGCCGAGTCGCGGGGCTGACGCGGGGACCGGCCCTCCGGGGCCGGCAGCGGAAATCGGACAGGGCGGTGCGTTCCGGCGCGCCGCCCTGCGTCATTTTGGAGGGCCGCTGTCAACGGCGCCGCAATATACCTCTCCTATTAACCATTTACTTGAGTATAAATTGAATAAAGCAATCAGCTGCGTGAACTAGACGGGGCAAAAAATCCATTTCGGAGCTTCAAACATGACTTTCTTCCGCAGCCTCGCGCCTCTCGTAGCCACCATCGCGCTGTCCGGCGCGGCCCATGCCGCGACCCTGCTCGCCGATGGCGACAGCAGCGATCTGGCCTATGTCACGGTCAACAAGGGCGAAACCGCGACCGCCGAGTTCGACGTCAGCGAATCCCTGAAGGTCGACTTCCTCGTCCTCGGCACCGATACCGACTTCGGCAAGTCGATTGAACTGACCGTGGTCGGCATCGAGGGCGAAGAGCCCTACAAGCTGACCCCGTCCTACAGCGTCGGCTCCCTGGTCGGTGCCGGCGTCACCTTCTCCTACATCGCGACCGGCGCGTTCAGCCTGATCGCCTCGGTGTCCGACACGGCCCCGGGCTCGGTGTCCTTCGCCTATTCCTACGAAGCCTCCGCCGTTCCGGTCCCGGCAGCAGGCCTCCTGCTCGGCACCGCCCTTGTCGGCGCCGGCGTCGCGGCCCGCCGCCGCCGCGGCTGATCCTTGAAGATTTCCGCCGGAGGGGTTGCGCGTCACAATTCCCCGAAGGCGGAACAGACGGCCGGGTGCAAGCCCGGCCGTTTTCCGTTGCCGGAGCGCTGCGCGTCGCGGCGGCAAATGTCGGCGGGCAGGGGGGCGCAGCCTCCCTGCGTGACCGGGCTGCGGAAGCGCTGTTGCGGCCTGCCGGGGCTGGCCCCGCGCCCCCGTGTCCAGCGGCGGCCAGGGCGGGCTCGGTCCCATGTCTGAACGGGGGAACGCTGACTTGGGGCCGGCCCCTGTGCCCGGTGCAATCTCCAGGCAGGGAAATCGGAGCGGGCACCGGCCCTGGAGGCCGGCCATGCGGGTCCGCCGCCCGTGGGGGCTCCGACAAGCGCGCCCGGTTCTCCTGGGTCCTCATGGTCCGGGGAGGGGCCTGCCGGGAGGCTGCCACGGTCCGGTCCGAACCATGGAATCCGCCGGACTTTCCATAGGCAGAGGCCAGCGGGCAAAACGATGATGATCGAAAGGAAGGGGCGCCCGGCAGCCCGCTCCTGTCCGTCAATCCGCCCGGGGCGCGCTGCTTCGATCCCGCACGCACTGCCGCGCATCTCGCCAAGGACCGCAGCGCGAACGCCGCATATGGCAGCCGGCACTGGGCCGTGCCGGTCAAACGCCGGCATCGCCGACCCGGGCCTTGATCCGCAAGGTGCAGCCCCCCGATGGACAGGTCTTCGCCGGAAGTTCCGCCGTTCCCGCGAAGACGCGGGGGCGATCCGCAAGGTATCGGCGCCGGTCAGGTGACCCCGATTGGCGTCGCGCAGGGGGGCGGAACACTGCGCGCGAAGCTCGGGCCTGTTCTCTTTCGTGCCTCTTCGCCCGGACCCGCGCTCCGCCGCGTTGGTCCGGTCGGCCCGGATTGCTTTCATGCCGGCCGCGCCCCTGTCGGGACGGCGGCGTGCCAGGCTGTGAGGTACGGCCTCCGTCCCTGCGGAGCGCCTTCGGCCATCCGGCCGGTCCCGATGGTGCCATGATGGAAAGCTCCGGGCCGGGAAGACCGTTGCCGTGCAGCTCAAGTCCCATGCGGCGTCAGGGCCGGGCGGCGCGTTCCGCTGATCACGGGCCGTCGGCCCATTCCCGGCGCCGCGCAGCAGCTGCTGCGGGGGCTTGCGGGCGGAAGCGGCAGACCGCTTGCGGCGGGCCGCCGCGGCTGCCGCCCACGAGGCCGGGACAGGCGCGACCGTGACGCTCGCCATCGGCGGCCAGTCGGGCGTGCCCGGCGACGCGCCCTTCGAGGCGGAGTTCACCGTCGAGGCGCTGTCCGACGGCGAGTTCACCGCCCATGGTCCCTATTACCGCGGCAAGAAGATGAGCATGGGGCCCTCGGCCTGCCTGCGTCTCGGCGACCTGAAGATCGCCGTGGTCTCGGCCAAGGCGCAGATGGCCGACCGCGCCATGTTCCGCCAGGTCGGCATCGCCCCCGAAGAGGAGCCGATCCTGATCGTGAAGAGCTCCGTCCATTTCCGCGCCGATTTCGAGCCGATCGCCGCCGCGCTTCTGACCTGCGCCGCGCCGGGCCCGATGGCCGTCGATCCCAAGGACCTGCCTTGGGAACGGCTCCGCCACGGCCTGCGCATGGGGGCCATGGGCCCCGCGTTCCAAACCCAAGACCACGACACGAAGGAGACCGCAGATGCCGGTCATTGAGGATATCGCGGCATTCGCCGACGAACTGACCGCGATCCGCCGCGACTTCCACGAGCACCCCGAGCTGGGCTTCCAGGAGGTCCGCACCTCCGGCATCGTCGCCGAGAAGCTGGCCGAATGGGGCATCGAGGTCACCAAGGGCCTGGGCAAGACCGGCGTGGTCGGCGTGCTGAAGGGCACGAAGCCCGGCCGGACCATCGGGCTGCGCGCCGACATGGACGCGCTGCCGATCCACGAGGAAACCAACCTGCCCTGGTCGTCGAGGACCCCCGGCGTGATGCATGCCTGCGGCCATGACGGCCACACCACCATGCTGCTGGGCGCAGCGCGCTACCTCGCGGAGAACCGCGACTTCGCCGGAACGGCGGTCTTCATCTTCCAGCCGGCCGAGGAAGGCCTCGGCGGCGCGCGGGCGATGCTGGCCGACGGGCTGTTCGACAAGTTCCCCTGCGACGAGATCTACGGGATGCACAACGCCCCGCATCACCAGCCCGATCTGGTGCAGGTCAAGAAGGGCCCGGCCATGGCCGGATCGGACTTCTTCGACATCAAGATCACCGGCCGCGGCAGCCATGGCGCACGGCCGGAGGACTCCAAGGACCCGGTGGTGATCGCCACCGCACTGGTGCAGCAACTGCAGTCCATCGTCTCGCGCAACGTCGCGCCGACCAGCCCGGCCGTCGTCTCGGTGACGAAGATCCATGCGGGCGACGCCTATAACGTCGTGCCGAACACCGCCGAACTCGGCGGCACGATCCGCTTCTTCGACACCAAGGTGGGCGAGATGATCTCCGAGCGGATGCGCGCGATCTGCGCCGGCATCGCCACCGCCTATGACGTCGAGATCGCGGTCGACATCCGCAACGTCTTCGACGTGCTGGTCAATGACGACAGCCTGTCCGACGCGATCCTCGCCGCCTCCGGCGCGGTCGTGGGCGAGGAGATGTCCGGCCTGACCACCGAGCTGGTCATGGGCTCCGAGGATTTCGCCGACATGCTGCGCGCCGTCCCGGGCGCCTATTGCACCATCGGCCATTCCGGCGGCATCCCGGTGCACAATCCGGGCTTCACCCTCGACGACGCGATCCTGCCGGTCGGCGCCTCGATCTACGCCAATCTCGTCACCCAGCGGGGCGCAGCGGCATGACCACCTGGAAAGACCTTGCCTTCGACACCGACGAGATCATCGCCGGACTGAAACCCTGGATCGAGTGCGAAAGCCCGACCTGGGATGCCGGCGCCGTCGACAAGATGATGGACCTCGTCGCGATGAAATGCGCCGAGCTTGGCGCCACGGTGGAGTGCATTCCCGGCGTCATGGGGCTCGGCGGTTCGGTCCGCGCGCGCTTCCCGCATCCGAAGATGGGCGAGCCGGGGATCATGATCACCGGCCATTTCGACACCGTCCATCCCGTCGGCACGCTGGCGAAGAACCCGTTCCGCCGCGAGGACGGCAAGGTTTACGGCCCCGGCATCCAGGACATGAAGGGCGGCAACTACATCACGCTGGAGGCCATCGCCAAGATCATCGAGGCGGGCATCGAGACGCCGCTGCCGATCACGGCGCTCTTCACTCCGGACGAGGAGATCGGAACGCCCGCGACGCGGACGCTGATCGAGACCGAGGCAAAGCGCGCCAAATACGTGCTCTGCCCCGAGCCCGCGCATCCCGACAACGGCGTCTGCACCGGGCGCTATGCCATCGCGCGGTTCAACCTGACGGCGGAGGGCAAGCCCAGCCATGCGGGCGCCAACGTCAAGGGCGGCATCTCCGCGGTCCGCGAACTCGCCAAGCGGATCATCGAGATCGAGGAGATGACCGGCGAGGACTGCACCTTCTCCTGCAACAACATCGCCTCGGGGCAATGGGTGAACTGCGTGCCCTCCTTCGCCTCGGCCGAATGCCTGTCGATGGCCAAGGAGCAGGCCGATCTGGATGCCGGGATCGAACGGATGCTGGCGCTCAGCGGCGAACGCAACGGCGTGCGCTTCACCGTCACCCGCGGCGTCACCCGCCCGGTCTGGGAACCGGGCCTGCCGGGGACCATGGCGCTCTACGAGCACGCGAAGGCGATTTCGGAAAGCCTGGGCTTCGACATGCCCCACCGCAGCCAGGGCGGCGGGTCGGACGCGAACTTCACCGGCGCGCTCGGCATCCCCTCGCTCTGCTCGCTCGGCGTGAAGGGCGACGGGCTGCATACGCTCGAGGAGCATATCGACGAGGATTTCATCGTCCCGCGCACCCGCATGATGGCCGGGATGCTGACGACCCTCGCCTGAGCCTCAGTCTCCGCCCGGCAGCCGCAGATCAGCGAGCTGGGCGGAGAGCATCTCCCCGGGATAGGCGCTCAGCTCCGGCAGATCCGCAATCAGCAGCGCGGGCGCCGTCCCGCTCGATGCCAGCGCTGCCCCGTCCGGCCCGGCGATCACCGAGCCGCCGCCGAAGCGCAGGCCTTGGTCGGTGCCGCAGTAATTGGCATAGGCGACGAAGACCCCGTTCTCGCAGGCCCGCGCCGGGACCAGCAAGCGCTGGACGTGCTCATAGCCCGACGGGTTCGCGGTCGGCACCAGGATCGCCTGCGCGCCGCGCCGGGCGAGGCCGCGGGCATGTTCCGGGAACTCGATGTCATAGCAGATCAGCAGACCGAAGCGCCGCCCGCCCAGCTCGAAGACCGGCGGCAGGTCTTCCCCGGCACGGAAGCTCGCGCGCTCCATCTCGCCGAACAGCTGGATCTTGCGGTAATGCGCCAGCACTGTCCCCTCCGGCCCGAGCGCCGTGGCCGCGTTCCAGACATCCGCGCCGTCCCGCTCGGCCCATCCGAAGACCAGCGCGATCCCATGCGCCCGCGCCAGACCGGCAGCCGCCGTCTCCCACGGGCCGCCGCGCGGCTGGCGGCGCGGGCTGGCCCTACCGCCCGGCCCAGCTCGCAGGGCTGGCGAAGGGCGGCTGGCCGGATCAGGCCTGACGCGCGAAAAAGGACGTGACCTTCGGCCAGAGCCAGGCCCAGAGACCCGGCGCGCCGCGCTCGATCGGACGGCCGACGCGGGCCTCGATCTTCTCGGCATCGACGTCGTAGAGCTTCCAGTTCACCCCGTTGGTCGCGAGGTTCAGCAGCGGCGGCTGGAACCGGTCGAGCGCCTTGGCGAATTGCGCCTCCGGCGTCTCCCCGGCCTCGAACTCGTCCCAGAGCGCGCGCAGCTCGGCGGCCTGGTCCTCGGGCAGCAGGCCGTAGAGCCGGTCTGCGGCACGCAGCTCGGCGGCCTCCTTGGCGGCCTCGTCGACCTTGCCGTGGATCGGGTGGTCGCCCGCATCCACCTCGACGATGTCATGCAGGATCAGCATGCGGATCACGCGGTTGAGGTCGATGCCCTCCGCCCCGTGCTCGCCCAGCACCAGCGCGAAGAGCGCCAGGTGCCAGGAATGCTCGGCCGAGTTCTCCGGCCGCGAGCCGTCGCCGATGGGGGTGGAGCGGGTCACTTGGCGCAGCCGCTCCGCCTCCATCAGGAAGGCGATCTGCCGGTCGAGCCGGGTCACCGGGTGTTCTCGGTGAGCCGCCGTTTCACGTAGTCGGTGACCGAACCGGTGAGGGTGTCCATGTGAGGATCCTCGTAGAAATGGCCTGCACCTTCCACCTCGGTATGGGTGATGGTGATGCCCTTCTGCTCGTGCAGCTTGCCGACCAGCGACCGGGTGTCCGCAGGCGGGGCGACGCGGTCATTGGTGCCGTTGATGATCAGGCCCGAGGACGGGCAGGGCGCCAGGAACGAGAAGTCGTACATGTTGGCGGGCGGGCTGACCGAGACGAAGCCGGTGATCTCGGGGCGGCGCATCAGCAGCTGCATGCCGATCCAGGCCCCGAAGGAGAAGCCCGCGACCCAGCAATGCTTGGCGTTCTGGTTCATCGACTGCAGGTAGTCGAGCGCCGAGGCCGCATCGGACAGTTCGCCGATGCCCTGGTCGTATTCGCCCTGGGACCGGCCGACGCCGCGGAAGTTGAACCGCAGCACGGTGAAGCCCATGTTGAAGAAGGCGTAATGGAGGTTGTACACCACCCGGTTGTTCATCGTCCCGCCGAATTGCGGATGCGGATGCAGGATGATCGCGATCGGGGCATCCTTGATCTTCTGCGGGTGGTAGCGCCCCTCGAGGCGCCCTTCGGGTCCGGGGAAAATGACCTCAGGCATCGGCTGCTCAGCTCTCCAGCTGACCGGCGCTGTTCCTTGACGGAGTCTCCACCGGTCCTTAGACGTGTCTCGCGCCGTCACGGGCATGACGGCATCGTGAGGCAGGTATACATCCATCGGCCACGGGTCAATGGCAACGGAGGGTTTGCATGAAGCTCAGCACGAAAGGCCGCTATGCGATGGTGGCGCTGACCGACCTTGCGCTGCAGAAGGGCGAGGAGCCGGTGAGCCTTGCCGATGTCGCGAAACGTCAGGACATTTCCGTGGCTTACCTCGAGCAGCTGTTCGTCAAGCTGCGCCGCGCGAAGCTGGTGGAATCCGTGCGCGGTCCGGGCGGGGGATATCGCCTCGCGCGGCCCGCGACCGAAATCCGGGTGTCGGAAATCCTGGCAGCAGTCGATGAAACCGTGAGCGCGCTGCACAAGGGCGCGGCCGCGTCGGGGGCGCTGTCGGGCTCGCGCGCGCAGTCGCTGACCAACCGGCTGTGGGAGGGCTTCTCGGCCCATGTCTACGTCTTCCTCCACCAGACCCGCCTGTCGGACGTGGTGAAGAACGATCTCGCGCCCTGTCCGGCGGTGCCGAACCTCTTCGCGATCATCGACGAATGAGACGCGACCGGGCCTATCTCGACTGGAACGCAACGACCCCGCTGCGCCCCGAAGCGCGCGCGGCGATGATCGCGGCGATGGACGTGGCCGGGAACCCGTCCTCTGTCCATGCCGAAGGCCGTGCCGCCAAGGCGCTGGTCGAACGGGCGCGCGGGCAGATTGCCGAGGCGCTCGGCGCGATGGCGGCCGATATCGTCTTCGTGTCGGGATCGACCGAGGCGGCCGCGCTGGCGCTCGAAGGGCGGGATCTGCTCTGTTCCGGGGTGGAGCATGATGCGGTCCGCGCCTGGTGCCGCGAGGACCTGTCCGTCGATGGCTGCGGCAAGGTGCAGATGCCGGCCGATCCGGGCGGTTGCACGTTGCAACTGGCGAACAGCGAGACCGGCGTGATCCAGGACCTGCCGCAAGGGCTGGCGGTCAGCGACCTGACCCAGGGCTTCGGCAAGATGCCCCTGGGATTCGACTGGATGGGCATCGACATGGGCTTCATCTCGGCACACAAGCTGGGCGGACCCAAGGGCATCGGTGCGCTGGTGCTCAGGCGCGGACTCGACGTCACCGCCCGGATCAAGGGCGGCGGACAGGAGATGGGGCGCCGCTCCGGAACGGAAAACGTCATTGGGATCATGGGGTTCGGCGCTGCGGCCCAGGCCGCCCAGCGGGACCTTGCCGATGGCGTCTGGGAAAAAGTCTTTGAACTTAGAAAAATTCTAGAAAGCGGCTTGGCCTCGGAAAATACTTCGACTATTTTTGTCGGGAAAGATAGCGCGCGTCTGCCCAATACCTCGATGATCGCCACTCCCGGATGGAAGGGCGAGACCCAGGTGATGCAGATGGATCTTGCCGGGTTCGCGATCTCGGCCGGATCCGCCTGCTCCTCGGGGAAGGTGAAGGCGAGCCACGTGCTGACGGCCATGGGATACGATGAGGAGACGGCGGCAAGCGCCATCCGCGTGTCGCTGGGGCCGGAGACAAACGAGGATCAGGTGCTCCGCTTCGTGGAGGCCTGGAGCGCACAGAACCGCCGGCGCCTCGCGCGGGCATCATAGGGGATTGCGGGCCGCGCGGCCCGCAGAGGGAAAGGCTAGGCCATGGCAGCTTTGGACAATCAGGGCGTCAAGGAAGGCGTCGACCAGGAGACCGTCGATGCCGTCCGCAACATGGGCACGTACAAGTACGGCTGGGAAACCGAGATCGAGATGGAGTACGCCCCGAAGGGGCTGAACGAGGACATCGTCCGCCTGATCTCGTCCAAGAACGAAGAGCCGGAATGGATGACCGAATGGCGTCTGGCCGCCTATCAGCGCTGGACCCAGAAGGAAGAGCCCACCTGGGCGATGGTCGACTATCCGAAGATCGACTACCAGGACCAGTATTACTACGCCCGTCCCAAATCCATGGAGACCAAGCCGAAATCGCTCGACGAGGTCGATCCGAAGCTGCTTGAGACCTACAACAAGCTCGGCATCCCGCTGAAGGAACAGATGATCCTCGCGGGCGTCGAAGGGGCGGATGCCGCGCCTGCCGATGCCAAGGACGCCGTGGGCGAGCTGGCGGCGACCGCAGGCTCCGACCGCAAGGTCGCCGTCGACGCGGTGTTCGACTCCGTTTCGGTCGGCACCACCTTCCAGAAGGAGCTGAAGGAAGCGGGCGTGATCTTCTGCTCGATCTCGGAAGCGATCCGCGAGCATCCGGAGCTGGTGAAGAAGTACCTCGGTTCGGTCGTGCCGGTCTCCGACAACTTCTTCGCGACGCTGAACTCGGCCGTGTTCTCCGACGGCTCCTTCGTCTATGTCCCGCCGGGCGTGCGCTGCCCGATGGAACTGTCGACCTATTTCCGCATCAACGCGGAAAACACCGGCCAGTTCGAGCGGACGCTGATCATCGCCGACAAGGGCAGCTATGTCAGCTATCTCGAAGGCTGCACCGCGCCGCAGCGCGACACGACCCAGCTGCACGCGGCCGTGGTCGAGATCATCGTCGAGGAAGACGCCGAGGTGAAATACTCCACGGTGCAGAACTGGTTCCCCGGCGACGAGAACGGCAAGGGCGGCATCTACAACTTCGTGACCAAGCGGGCGGACTGCCGCGGCGCGCGCGCCAAGGTGATGTGGACCCAGGTCGAAACCGGCTCGGCCGTGACCTGGAAATACCCGTCCTGCATCCTGCGCGGCGACGAAAGCCAGGGCGAGTTCTATTCGATCGCCATCGCCAACAACTACCAGCAGGCCGATACCGGCACCAAGATGGTGCATCTGGGCAAGAACACCAAGTCGCGGATCGTCTCCAAGGGCATCTCGGCGGGCAAGGCGCAGAACACCTATCGCGGTCTCGTGTCGATGCATCCGAAGGCCAAGAACTCGCGCAACTACACCCAGTGCGACAGCCTTCTGATCGGCGACCAGTGCGGCGCGCACACGGTCCCCTATATCGAGGTGAAGAACAACTCGAGCCGGGTGGAGCACGAGGCGACCACGTCGAAGGTGGATGACGACCAGCTGTTCTACTGCCGGTCGCGCGGCATGGACGAGGAAGAGGCCGTCGCGCTGGTGGTGAACGGCTTCTGCCGCGAGGTCCTGCAGGCGCTGCCGATGGAATTCGCGATGGAAGCGCAGCAGCTCGTCGCGATCTCGCTCGAGGGCTCGGTCGGCTGATCTTGGTCGGTTGCACATGAAAACCGGCGGCCAAGGCGTTGAAGTGTCTTGGTCTGCCGTTCGGATCGGATTTGGCCGTCCTGGCCGTTGGAGACTGGCATGAGCAACCCCTGGAGCAAGTCGAAAGGCGCATCCATGATCGTCACGACCACCCCCAGCATCGAAGGCAAGTCGATCACCGCGTATCACGGCATCGTCGTGGGCGAGGCGATCCTCGGCGCGAACGTCTTCCGGGACATGTTCGCGGGCATCACCGACATCATCGGCGGCCGCTCGGGCGCCTATGAGCGGTCGCTCGGCGAGGCGCGGGAAACCGCGCTGCGCGAGATGGAGGAGCGCGCCCGCGCCGCGGGCGGCAATGCGGTGGTCGGCGTCGACATCGATTACGAGGTCATCAACAACATGCTGATGGTCTCGGCCTCCGGCACCTCGGTGACCGTCGGCTGATGGGGGCGCGTCCGCCTCTGCGGCTCTTCTGGTGGCGGAAGAAGCCGAATTTCGGGGATGGCATTTCTCCGCTGATCGTGGCGCATGCGTCCGGCCGGCCGGTGGAATGGGCCGCCCCGGAAGAGGCGGAGATCTTTGCCTTGGGCTCGATCCTGCGTCCGGTGGCCAAGGCCTATCGCGAGCCGCGGGCGCACCGGCCGGTGGTCTGGGGTTCCGGCTGCATGAAGCCGGTCGGGCGCCGCTTTACCGCCAATGTCGACTTTGCCGCCGTCAGGGGGCCGAAGACGGCGGAGGTCCTGCATCTTGCGGTCGAAGCCTATGGCGATCCGGGACTGCTGATCGGCGAGGCACTGGGAGAGGACATCAAGATCTGCGAAGAAGTCGCTGTTGTTCCTCATTTTTCCCATGCAGACCTGCCGGTCTGGCAGGCGCTGGCGGAGCGGCCGGGCATCCGGTTGGTCGATGTGCGCGCCAAGGATCCGCTGGAGGCCGTCCGTCTGATCGCGACGGCGCGGCATGTCTTCAGCTCGTCGCTGCACGGGCTGGTGACGGCCGATGCCTGCGGGATCGCCTCGACTTGGGTCGATCCGACGGGGATCCATGCCGAGCCGCACTTCAAATTCGAAGACTATGCCCTTGGCATTGAAAGAAATCTCGGAGAGCCGATCCAGCCGGAAGAGATCCCGGCGCGGCTTGACGACCTGCCTGAGGGGGCGCTGCCCCATGCCTCGGGCATCGCGGCCGCGAAAGCGCGGCTGAAGCACAGCTTTCCGCCCGAGCTTCGGGCGACCTAGTTCAAGAAGAGGATGTAACATGCTGGAAATCAAGGGGCTCGAAGTCAAACTCGAAGAAGAGGACAAGCAGATCCTCAAGGGCGTCGATCTGTCGGTCGAGGCAGGATCGGTCCATGCCATCATGGGCCCGAACGGCTCGGGCAAGTCGACCCTGTCCTATGTCCTGTCGGGCCGTGACGGCTACGAGGTCACCGGCGGCAGCGCGACGCTGAACGGCGAGGACCTCCTGGACATCGAGCCGGAAGAGCGTGCCGCCAAGGGCCTGTTCCTGGCGTTCCAGTACCCGGTGGAAATCCCCGGCGTCGGCAACATGACCTTCCTGCGCACCGCGCTGAACGCCCAGCGGAAGCTGCGCGGCGAAGAGGAAATCAGCTCGGCCGACTTCCTCAAGCTGGTGCGCGCCAAGGCGAAGGACCTGAAGATCGATGCCGAGATGCTGAAGCGTCCGGTCAATGTGGGCTTCTCCGGCGGCGAGAAGAAGCGCAACGAAATCCTGCAGATGGCGATGCTGGAACCGAAGATGTGCATCCTCGACGAGACCGATTCCGGCCTCGATGTCGACGCGATGAAGCTGGTCTCGGACGGCGTCAACGCGCTTCGCGACGAGGGCCGGGCCTTCCTCGTGATCACGCACTACCAGCGCCTGCTCGACCACATCAAGCCGGACGTCGTCCACATCATGGCCAATGGCCGGATCATCAAGACCGGCGGCCCGGAGCTGGCGCTCGAAGTCGAGAAGAACGGCTACGCGGACATCCTGTCGGAGGTGGCGTGATGGCAGCGCAGCTGAAGCCGAAGCTTGACGCGCTGGAAGCGCGGCTCGCGTCGCTGAGCCTGCCGGAAGGCGGCTGGAGCGCTCCGGCGCGCCAGGACGCGCTGGCACGTCTCGGCGCGACGGGCCTGCCCAATGCGCGCGACGAGTACTGGAAATACACCCGTCCCGATACGCTGGTCGCTCGGGAAGCGCCCGCCGCGGCGGTGTTCGAAGCCTCCGAGACGCCGATCTTTTCCGGCCGCGACCGGCTGAAGATAACCTTCGTCGACGGGGTCTTCGATCCCGAGCAGTCCGATGCGCTGGAACTCGAAGGCATCGCCATCGAGCGCCTGGCCGAGGCGGGCACCAAGGATATCCATTGGGCCAAGGACTTGTACGGCGTTCTTGAAGCGCGCGGACAGTCTCCGGTGGAGCGTCCGCTGGCGGCGCTGAACACCGCCTTCGCGACCGACGGGATCCTGATCCACGTCACCGGCACGCCGTCGAAGCCGGTCTCGCTGGTCTATATCCACAAGGACGAAGGCTCCGACGCGATCCTGCACCATGCGGTGAAGGTCGAGACGGGCGCCGAGATCACCCTGCTGGAGAACGGTCCGGCGGCGGCGCGGTTCAACAAGGTGCTGGAAGTCGATGTCGCCGATGGCGGCAAGTTCCATCATGTCCGTGCCCAGGGGCGCGACCATGAGCGCCGCGCGGCGACGCATATCTTTGCCCGGCTGGGCGAGGAGAGCCTGTTCAAGTCCTTCACCATGACGGCGAACGGCGTGCTGACCCGCAACGAATGCGTCATCGAGTTCACCGGCGACGACGCGGTGGCCCATGTCGCGGGCGCCTCGATGGGCGACGGCGATTTCCACCATGACGACACCGTCTTCATCACCCATGACGCGGTGAATTGCGAAAGCCGCCAGGTGTTCAAGAAGGTGCTCCGGAACGGCGCGACCGGCGTCTTCCAGGGCAAGATCCTGGTGAAGAAGGACGCGCAGAAGACCGACGGCTACCAGATCAGCCAGTCGCTGCTTCTGGACGATGACAGCCAGTTCCTCGCCAAGCCGGAGCTGGAAATCTACGCCGATGACGTGGCCTGCTCGCATGGCTCGACCTCGGGGGCGATCGACGACACGGCGCTCTACTACCTGCGGTCGCGCGGCGTGCCGCTGCGCGAGGCGCAGGATCTGCTGACGCTCGCGTTCCTCGCCGAGGCGCTGGACGAGATCGAGGATGACAGCCTGGCGGACGAGATCCGCGAGCGGCTGGACGGCTGGCTGGCCCGGCGCCGCGGCTGATGTCCTCGGTCACGCTGGACATCCTGGCGAGCTACCGCCGTCCGGGCCAGGTGGTCCGGCGGCGGCTGGCGCTGCCCGAACATGAGGGACGGGCGCTGGCCTATCTCATGCTCGGCTGCGCGCTGGTCTTCGTCGCGCAGCTGCCGCGCCTGTCGCGGGAGGACCGACCTGCGCGCCGGGATGGCGGATCTCGGCGGCCATGCCACCCGGCTGCGCGGGCAGGGACCTGTCCCGGCGCTGCATCCCGATCCCGCCCCGGTGGCCGCGCTGGCGGCCGGGCTGAGGCAGAAATTCGACCCGCGCGGGCTGTTCGCTCCGGAAGGCTGAGACATGAAGACGAACTTCACAGACGCGCAGCTTGCCGATCCCGGCATTGCCCGCGCCAACGAGATCCTGCGCGCCTGCGTGCATTGCGGCTTCTGCACGGCGACCTGCCCGAGCTACCAGGTGCTGGGCGACGAACTGGATTCCCCGCGCGGCCGCATCTACCTGATCAAGGACATGCTGGAGTCCGGCCGCCCGGCGGACGAGGAGACCGTGCGCCATGTCGACCGCTGCCTCGGCTGCCTGGCCTGCATGACAACCTGTCCCTCGGGCGTGCATTACATGCATCTCGTCGACCATGCCCGCGCCCATATCGAGAAGACCTGGGAGCGGCCCTGGCAGGAGCGGCTGCTGCGCGGCGCGCTGGCGCGGATCCTGCCCTATCCGGGGCGGTTCCGCTGGGCGCTGCTCGGCGCCAAGATTGCCCGGCCGTTCCGCAGGCTGGTGCCGGATGCGCGGGCGCGCGCGATGCTCGACATGGCCAAGGCGCCGATCGCCGCGCCGTCACGGATCGACGAGCCGCAGGTCCACAAGGCGCAAGGAGACCGCCGCGGCCGGGTCGTGCTGATGACCGGCTGCGCCCAGAAGGCGCTCGACGCCGACATCAACGCGGCGACCATCCGGCTGCTGACCCGCCTGGGCATCGAGGTGGTGATCCCGAAGGGAGAGGGCTGCTGCGGCGCGCTGGTGCACCACATGGGCCGCGAGGAAGAGGCGAAGCACTTCGCCGCCCGCAACATCTGCACCTGGATGGCCGAGATGGAGGGGCTCGACGCGATCATCGTCAACACCTCGGGCTGCGGCACGACGGTGAAGGATTACGGCCATATCTTCCGCAACGATCCGCTCTCCGAGGCAGCGGCGGAGGTCAGCGCCAAGGCGAAGGACATCACCGAGTTCCTGTCGGGGCTGGAGCTGCCCGCGCCGGCGCGTCAGGGGATGCGTGTTGCCTATCACGCCGCCTGTTCGCTGCAGCACGGCCAGAAGGTGACCGCCGCGCCGAAGGCGCTGCTGCAGGCGGCAGGCTACGAGGTCGCGACGCCTGCCGATCCGCATCTTTGCTGCGGCTCCGCCGGGACCTACAACCTGATGCAGCCCGAAATCGCCGGAGAACTCGGCCGCCGCAAGGCCGCCACGCTCGAGGCGGTGGCGCCGGAGGTCATCGCGGCCGGCAATATCGGATGCATGGCGCAGATCGGCGGGCGGACCGGCGTGCCGGTGGTGCATACCGTCGAGCTGCTCGACTGGGCCTGGGGCGGGCCGGAACCGGCCAAGCTGGGGAAAGTTTCCTGAACCGGAATATGTTCAGCGTCCGGTAACCTCCGCGGCCCTAGCCTGCCCTCACAGGAGGGTTCCGAAATGCCGCGCCAGTGCCTTGCCGCCGCCCTGATCTCGATCATTTGCATGCTCGGCGTCCGGCCCGTGCTTGCTGCCGACATTTTCGTGGTCGGCGGCAATACCGGGCACCCGTTCTGGTCGATCGTGCATCGCGGGGCGGAGGATGCGGGGATGGTGGTCGAGGCGCAGCTGGGATCTGTCACCTGGCTGCAGATCGAGGATTACGACGATGTCGGAGGAAATGCCGCTGCCCTGATCCGCAAGGCGATCGCGCGGCGTGCCGACGGCATCGTCACGGGCCTCTGGGACCCCGAACCGATCGAAGCCGCGGTGCAGGAGGCGGTCGCGGCGGGGATTCCCGTCATTCTCTACAACGCCGGCGGGCTCGAAGCGGTGCGCCGGCTGGGAGCGCTGACCTATATCGGCAGCCGCGGCTACGACAACGGCCGCGCTGCCGGCAGCTATTTCGCTGCCAACGGGCTCCTGCGGGCGGTCTGCGTCACGACCCTGCCCGATCTCGACAACATCGCCGCGATGTGCCGTGGTCTGGAGGACTCGATTTCCGAGGCCGGGGGCGAAGCGGAAACGCTCGACCTGCCGCCGGGCAGCATCGAGGATCTGGACGCGGCGTCGGACGCGGTCAAGCAATACCTGATCGGAACGCCCGGCGTGGCCGCGATCCTGTCGATCGGAAGCTACAGCACCAATGCTTCGGTGAGAGCGGTGGAGCGCGCGGGGCAGGCGGGCCGGGTGAAGATCGGCAGCATCGATCTCGACGATACCACGATCGACCGGATCCGCTCCGGCTCCCAGATTTTCGCCATCGACCAGCAGGGCTATCTGCAGGGGTTCCTGGCGGTCACGATCCTGAATGCGCATGTCAATTTCGGCCTGGCAGTCCCGATGCGCGAGATCCTGACCGGCCCCGGCCTGATCGATTACGGCAACCTGGATAGCGCCGAGCGCGGCATAAGCCGGGGGGCGCGCTGACGGCGGCTGGCGATGCGGCGGACAAAAAAGCGGCGACCCCAGGGAGGAGGAGGGGGTCGCCGCACATTTCCTAGGCTCAGGGAGGAGGAGGAGCCTTCGGAAATTCAGTGGTACGCAATGTACCGTTGAGTACAAAATAGGGGATCGGACCGGCGGCCGCAATGGCTGGTATGGAAGATCTGCCCTGATCTGTGTGCATGGCAACGGCACCGACGAATGTCGGCCCCGCGAAGGCTGGCGATGCGGCCGCGCCGGGGCTATCTTGCCCCTTGGCAGTACGGAGAGTCGGCAATGCGGATCGGATATGTGACAGCGGATGGCAGGGGCGACGGCGACCGGCTGCTCAGCGGGCTAGCCGCGCAGCTGGCGGCGCGCGGCGTGCGGCTGGCGGGCGTGGTGCAGCAGAACACGGAGCGCGACGACGATTGCGGCTGCGACATGGATGTGCGCGTCCTGCCCGACGGCCCGCTGGTACGGATCTCCCAGTCTCTGGGCGCAGGCTCCTCGGGCTGCCGTCTGGACGCCGGCGCGTTGGAACAGGCGGTCGGCATGGTCACCGCCTCGCTTTCCGCGCCGGTCGATCTTCTGATGGTCAACAAGTTCGGCAAGCACGAGGCTGACGGCCGCGGCTTCCGCGAGCTGATCGGCGGGGCGGTCGCGGGCGGAACCCCGGTGATCGTCGGCGTCGGCGCCAGCAACATGGCGGCCTTCCTCGATTTCGCGGGCGATTTCGCCGAACCCGTCCCGGCCGAAGCGGCGGCGATGGAGGCCTGGGCGCTCGGCGTCCTGTCCGATATCGCGGCCTGATCGCAAGGGGAGGGCGCACGCTGGAGGACACGTCCGGAACTCCGCGGGTGCTCGTCGTCGATGACGATCCCGACATTGCCTCGGTGCTGGCGCGCGGGCTGCGGATGAAGGGGTTTGCGGTCGTGGCGGAGCCTTCGGCGGCGTCCGCGGCCGTCCGGCTGCGGGCGGAGCCGTTCGACGCGGCGGTGATCGACGTGATGATCGGCACCGAAAGCGGGCTCGATTTGGTGGCCGGGCTTCGCGCGGAAGGGCTGCGGCTGCCGGTGCTGATGCTCAGCGCGCTGACCGAGATCGCCGACCGCACGGCCGGGCTGCGCGCCGGGGCGGACGACTACGTCGTAAAGCCGCTTGATCTCGACGAGCTGGCCGCCCGGCTCCATGTCCAGATCAGCCGCGCAGCCGAGATCCGGCCCGGAGGGCCGGTGCTCGATGCCGGAACGCGGCGGCTGCGGAAGGGCGCGGCGGAACTGGACCTGACCGAACGCGAATTCGCGCTCCTGCAGCTCCTGTGGGAGCACCGCGGCGCGCCGCTTCCGCGCGGCGGGATCTTCGACCGGCTCTGGACCGGCGATGCGCCCGGCGCCGAGAACGTGGTCGATGTCTATATCGGTTATCTCAGGAAGAAGCTGGCCGCCCGGCCGGAATTCGGGCTTGAGATCGTGACCATCCGCAGCCGCGGCTTCGAGCTGCGCGGCGCTGGCTCTTAGAATCCTCTTAGAACTTGCGGGCTGCGACTCCGGCAAGCTGCAGTAAGGTGATGGATGTGAACCTGAGGAGGAGACAACATCATGGCATGGACCAAGCCGACCCTGCGCGAGATCACCTGCGGGATGGAAATCAACATGTACAGCCCGGCAGAGGATGACGACCGCGACGTCTGGCTCTGACGGACGGCCGGCGCGGAGAGGCAGCGGATGTCGATCCGCGCCATCATTCTGGGGGCGGCAGCCGGAGGCGGCCTCCCCCAATGGAACTGCGGCTGCACCAATTGCAACCTGGCACGGGCGGGCACCATACCGTCGCTGAGCCAGAGTTCGGTGGCCGTGAGCCTGGACGGGACCTCCTGGGCGCTGCTCAATGCTTCGCCCGACCTGAGGGAGCAGTTCGCCCGCGTGCCGCAGCTGGCGCCGACCGATCTGCGCGTGTCCCCCCTGCGTTCGGTTCTGGTCACCAATGGCGATATCGACCATGTGGCCGGACTCCTCACCCTGCGCGAGAAGCAGCCCTTCGATCTCTTCGCGACGGCGGAGATCCAGGCGGCGCTGTCCGGCAATCCGATGATGGCGGCGGTAGACCGGCAACTGGTGCCGCGCCGCACCATTTCGCTCGAGACTCCCTTCGAGCTGCTGCCCGGCCTCGAGGCGCGGCTCTTCCCGGTGCCTGGGAAGGTGCCGCTCTATCTCGAGGGCGAGACGGTCGAGACCGACCTCGAGGGCGAACAGACCGTCGGCGTGGAGCTGGCCGCGGGCGCGACCCGGATGCTCTACATCCCGGGTTGCGCGCGGATCACGCCGGCGCTGGCGGAGCGCATCGACGGGGCCGACATGCTCTTCTTCGACGGCACGCTCTGGCAGGATGACGAGATGATCCGCGAAGGGCTGGGCCGGAAGACCGGCAAGCGCATGGGCCATATCTCGATGAGCGGAGCCGACGGCTCGATTGCCGGGCTTGCGGGGCTGGAGATCGGCGCCCGCGTCTTCGTCCACATGAACAACACCAACCCGGTGCTGCGTCCCGATGCGGGCGAACGCGCCGAGGCAGAGGCCGCGGGCTGGATCATCGCCCGGGACGGCATGGAGCTGACAGCATGACCCAGAGCAAGGCAGAGTTCGAGGCGCGGCTGCGCCAGATCGGGGCGGAACGCTATCACGACCTGCACCCGTTCCATCACCGCCTGCATGGCGGCCAATGCACCCCCGACGAGGTGCGTGCCTGGGTGATCAACCGCTACTATTATCAAAGCCGCATCCCGATGAAGGACGCCGCCTTCATGAGCCGCGTCGAGGACCCGGCCCTGCGCCGTGCCTGGCGCAGCCGGATCGAGGACCATGACGGCAGCGACGGCAACGAGGGCGGCATCCGCCGCTGGCTGCGCCTTGCCTCGGCGGTCGGGCTTGACCCGGATTACGTGGCCACCTGCGACGGCGTTCTGCCGGCGACGAAAATCGCGGTGGATGCCTATGTCCGCTTCGTCCGCGACAAGACCCTGCTGGAGGCGGTCGCGGCCTCGCTGACCGAACTCTTTGCGCCGAAGATCCATGCTGCGCGGATCGAGGGGCTGCTGCAGAACTACGCCTTCGCGGATGACTCGAGCCTGTCCTATTTCCGCCGCCGCCTGACCGAGGCGCCGAAGGATGTGGCCTTCGGGCTGCAATGGGTGCTCGACCATGCCGATACGCAGGAAAAGCAGGACCAGGCGGCCGCGGCGCTGATCTTCAAGACCGACGTGCTCTGGTCGCAGCTCGATGCGCTCTGGGGCGCCTATGTGGAGCCTGCACGGATCCCGCCCGGGGCTTGGCAGCCGGGAACCGGCATGGCGCAGGCGGCGGCATGAGCCTCGACGCGCAATCCGTCCCGGTCCTGCCGCGCGGCGTGCGGCTCCACGAAGACAAGGTCCGCGACCGCTGGGTGCTGCTGGCACCCGAGCGGGCGCTGGCGCTGGACGGCACGGGGCTCGCCATCCTGTCGGAGATCGACGGCACGCGCAGCCTCGGGCAGATCGCGGGGGACTTGGCGGCGCGCTACGAGGCTCCGGCGGAGGCGATCCTGTCGGATTGCATCGACTATCTCGGCGCCCTGCACGAACGCCGCATCCTGGAGACAAGGCCATGACGCAGCCGCCTATCGCCATGCTGGCCGAGCTGACCCATCGCTGTCCGCTGGCCTGTCCCTATTGCTCGAACCCGCTGGACCTGATCCGCAAGGAGGCGGAGCTGGACACGGAGACCTGGGCGCGGGTGTTCCGCGAGGCGGCGGAGCTGGGCGTCCTTCAGTTGCATCTGTCGGGCGGCGAGCCGCTGGCGCGGCGCGACCTGCCAGAGCTGGTCCGGGCGGCGCGGGAGGCGGGACTTTATGCCAACCTGATCACTTCCGGCATCGGCCTGACCGAAGCGCGGGCGCGCGAGCTGGACGAGGCCGGTCTCGACCATATCCAGCTGTCGCTGCAGGGCACGGATGCCGAGATGGCTGACCAGATCGGCGGCTACAAGGGCGGGTTCGAGCGCAAGATGGCGGCGGCGGAGATCATCCGGTCGGTCGGCTTCCCGCTGACGCTGAACTTCGTCATGCACCGCCGCAACATGCACCAGCTGCCGCGCGCGCTGGAGATGGCGGTGGAGATGGGCGCGCGCCGAATCGAGGTTGCGACCGTGCAGGTCCATGGCTGGGCCGAGCGGAACCGCGGCGCGCTGATCCCGTCGAAGGCGCAGGCGGCGGAGGCCACGGCGATCGTCGGCGCCGCGCGTGCGCGGCTGAAGGGCGTGCTGGTCATCGACTACGTCCCGGCAGATTACCATTCGAGCTATCCCAAGCCCTGCATGGGCGGCTGGGGCTCGACCGGGCTGAACGTGACGCCCGAGGGCAAGGTGCTGCCCTGCCACGCCGCCGAGTCTATCCCGCATCTGGAATTCCGGAACGTCATGGACCAGGGGCTGGCCGAGATCTGGACCGGCAGCCCGGCCTTCAACGCCTATCGCGGAACGGATTGGATGCAGGAGCCCTGCACCAGCTGCGAGCGCAAGACCCGTGATTTCGGCGGCTGCCGCTGCCAGGCGCTGGCCCTGGCGGGCGATGCCGCTGCCGCCGATCCGGTCTGCGTGAAGTCCCCGCATCATGAAGACTTGGCGCGCCAGGCGGCGTTCTGGGCCGAGGCCGACGATCCGCTGGTCTACCGTCCGGCACCGGGCAAGGCGGCGCTGGAAACCGCCTGAGCCTCAGCCCGCCAGCGTCACGTCGAGGTCGATCCCCGACAGGGCAGGGGGCAGGGCGCGGTCGGTGAAGAGCCGGTCGACCTGCGCCAAGGGCGCGATCCGCACCGGCGCGGTGCGCTCGAATTTCGAATGGTCGGCGACCAGGAACACCTTGCGCGCCCGGCGCAGGATGGTCTGGGTCACGCCGACCTCCTGCGCGTCGAAATCCAGCAGGTCGCCGTCGGAATCGATCGCCGAGCAGCCGATCACCGCCAGGTCGAACTTGTAGCTTTCCACCGAGGCCTGGGTCAGCGGCCCGACGAGCCCGCCGTCGCTGCGCCGGAAGCTGCCGCCCGCGACCACGATATCCGCCTCCGGATTGCCGATCAGGATGTTCGCCACGTTCAGGTTGTTGGTCATCACCATCAGCCCGCGATGCGTCAGCAGGTGCCGCGCCACCGCCTCGGTCGTCGTGCCGATATTGAGGAACAGCGAGGCGTCCTGCGGCACCTGCGCGGCGCAGGCCCGGCCGATCGCCTCCTTCGCCTCGCGGTTCAGCCGGCTGCGTTCGTCATAGACGATGTTCGCCGTGCCGGACGGCAGCACCGCCCCGCCATGCACCCGCTCCAGCTGGCCCGCCTCCGCCAGGTCGTTCAGGTCGCGCCGGATGGTCTGCGGCGTCACCCCGAAGCGCGCCACCAGCCCCTCGACCGTCACCTTTCCCTCGATGCGGGCAATTTCGAGGATCTGGGGGTGGCGGAAGGTCTGGGACATGGGGACTCCGGGTTTCGCAAGTGTGCGACTCTAGGCCGACCTCGCCCGATCCCGCAAGTGTGACCGAAAAACGAGCGCGAAATCGCCACAAACGAAAACAAACGAAAATTCCGAATTGACAGACTCGGGCATCAGGCGCATCTCCTGCGGCAAGGGACAGCACCAAGGAGCCTTTGCACATGACCCCGGATTACGACCTCCTGATCATCGGCGGCGGCATCAACGGATGCGGCATCGCCCGCGACGCGGCAGGGCGGGGCATGACGGTCGCGCTGGCGGAGATGGACGACCTGGCCTCGGCGACCTCCTCGGCCTCGACGAAGCTTTTCCATGGCGGGCTGCGCTACCTCGAGTTCTTCGAGTTCCGCCTGGTGCGCGAGGCGCTGATCGAACGCGAGGTGCTGCTGCGCGCGATGCCGCATATCGCGTGGCCGATGCGCTTCGTGCTGCCCTATCACAAGGACATGCGCTTCGAGAGCCAGACGCCGACCTCGAAGCTCCTGTCCACCGTCATGCCGTGGATGAAGGGCCGCCGCCCGGCCTGGCTGATCCGCTTCGGCCTGTTTCTCTACGACCATCTCGGCGGACGGAAGATCCTGCCCGGCACGCGCAATCTCGACCTGAAGACCGACGAGGCCGGCAAGCCGCTGAAGGACAAGTTCGCCAAGGCCTACGAGTATTCCGACTGCTGGGTGCAGGACTCGCGCCTCGTCGTGCTGAATGCCCGCGATGCGGAAGCGAAGGGCGCCGATATCTGGACCCGCACCAAGCTGACGGGGGCGGAGCGCCATGCCGATCACTGGATCGCCACGCTCGAGGACCGGGACACCGGCGCCACCCGCCAGGTCAGCGCGAGGATGCTGGTCAATGCCGCCGGGCCCTGGGTCGGCGAGACGCTGAAGGACGTCCTCCGTGTCGAGACGCCGGACCGGGTGCGGCTTGTGCGCGGCAGCCATGTCGTGGTGCCGAAGCTGCATGGCCATGACCGCGCCTATTTCTTCCAGGGCGAGGACGGGCGGATCATCTTCGCCATTCCCTACGAGACCGACTTCACGCTGATCGGCACCACCGACCAGGAGCATGGCAATCCGGACCAGCGTCCGGTCTGCACCGAGGAGGAGGCCGCCTATCTCTGCCGCTTCGCTTCGCAATATTTCGAGCAGCCGGTGGCGCGCGCGGATGTCGTCTGGACCTATTCCGGGGTGCGCCCGCTCTATGACGACGGCGCCAGCTCCGCCACGGCGGCCACCCGCGACTACACGCTGAAGCTGGAGCAGTCCGGCGCGCCGCTGCTCAATGTCTTCGGCGGCAAGATCACTACCTACCGGCGGCTGGCCGAACACGCGCTGGAGAAAATCGCCGATGTGCTGGAGCTCGAGGTCCCGGCCTGGACGGCAGGCGCACCGCTGCCCGGCGGCGGCTTCCCGGTGGACGGCGTCCCGGCGCTGGTTGCCGATCTGCGCGCGCGTTTCCCGTTCCTGGACGACGCTTGGGCGCTGCGCCTGGTGCGGGCCTACGGGACCGAAGCGGCAGAGATTCTGGATGGCGCGCGGGAGATCGGCGATCTCGGCCGCGATTTCGGCGGCACCCTGACCGAGCGCGAGGTCCGCTGGCTGATGGACCGCGAATTCGCCCGCCGGGCCGAAGACGTGCTCTGGCGGCGCGGCAAGCTGGGATTGCGCCTCGACGAGTCGCAGGCCGCGGCCCTCCAGGCCTGGATGTCCGGAGAGAGCCGGTTGTCTGCGGCGGCCGAATAACACCTTCCGTCTTTGGCCCGGGCTTGCCCCTGGCGGCCGCTGGTCAGCGGCAATCCCCCGGAGCGGCGCCTGGCACGGCTCCCGGCCTTCCGGGAAAAGGTTTCAAGCCGCTTGCCCCCCGCGCCCAGCCCGGCATCGCCCGGCTCGGCCATGAAAATGCCGCGGCGGTGGTCGCCTCGGGCGTGCCCGGCTTCTTCCGGCCCCGGCTGCCTTGGCCGCCTACAGCACCGCCATGCTGCGCGTCACGCTGGAGGAGCTGGCGAATTTCAGCTGGCTAACGCCCATGGCCCGCGGCTCCCGGCCGGGGCGGTCGATGGCGAAACCGGCAATTTCGCGCATCCCTCCATAGAGATCGGCCCCGGGCACGTGATGGCCTCCAGCGCGCTGCCGCCGGGTTTTCCCGGCGCCGAAGCGGAGGGGCGGCTCTGGCGGGAGGGTGTCGGGCACCAAGCTGCAATACGTGCCGGAAAAGCATGGCGCGCAGCCGATGACGGGACTCCACGTTGACCCGCAGCGCGGGCCCCGGCACGCTGGCCGATGTCGAGAGCCGCAGCAAGGGCATCCAGTTCCCAATCCGCACCCGCCTGCCCGCAGCGTTGCGCGACGGCTCCGATCCCGGCCGGTTATGCCGCGCGGCCCCGGCCAAGGATTGCGCCTTCTAGCGGTTCTCGATGCGGCAGCACAGGGCCCCGGGCGCGCGCGACCCGGGGACCTCCCTGGCCGATCCCCGCTGGACGCAGCGCGGGCGCCGCCGTGGCGGGCTTCGGGTCCTCGGCCTGACCGGGCGCACCGTCCGGCACACGATTGCATGAGGCCGGGCCGCCGACCCCGAAGGGAGACTGACATGAGCACGCTCAAGGACAAGGTCTGCATCGTCACCGGCGCCGCCTCCGGCATCGGCAGGGCCATCGCCAACGCTATGCCGGGGATGTCGCCAAGGTGGCGATCGCCAACCTGAAGATCGACGCGGCCCGCGCCGCCGCCGAGGAGAGCGCGGCGCAGACGCCCGGCGAGGCGATGGCCGTGGAAATGGACGTGACCGACGAGGACACGGTCAATGCCGGGATGCAGAAGGTCGCCGACACCTATGGCCGTTTCGACGTGCTGATATCGAATGCCGGGATGCAGATCCTCCGCAAGGCGGAGGGCTTCCCCTCCGGCGAATGGAAGAAGCTGCTGTCGATCCATCTCGGCGGCGCCTTCCTGGCCTCGAAGGCGGTGATCCCGCACATGAAGGCGCAGGGCGGCGGCGCGATCCTGTTCATGCGCTCGGTGCATTCCAAGGAAACCTCGGCGCTGAAGGCGCCCTACGTGACGGCCTCCTCGGCCTCGCCCGCGTCATCGCCAAGGAAGGCGGCGGGCACGGCATCCGCACCAACGTGATCTGCCCGGACTTCGTCAGGACGCCAATGGTCGAGAAGCAGAACCCCGAACCGGCGCGCGATCTGGGCCTGTCCGAGGACGGGGTGATCTCGAAGGTCATGCTGGGCGAGACGGTGGATACCGAATTCACCACCGTCGCCGACATCGCCGCGGTGGCGCATTTCTTCGCCGCCTTTCCGACCAACGCGCTGACCGGGCAGCCGCTGGTCGCATCCCATGGCTGGCACATGGACTGGGGGAGGCACCGGATGATCCAGGACACGATCCCGCTCCTCGGCGCGCTTGCAGGCCCTGCCGCGCTCGGCAGCCTCGTCCTGCCGCGGCCCGAACCGCGGCCCGCCGCCGCCGGGCAGCAGGAGGCCGCCCGCGCCGGAGGCGAGGCCGAAAGCGGCGGCGGATTGCAGGAGGCCGCGGCGGCTGATGGCGCGCGGGCGTGCCGGAACGGCACCGGGGCGTTTCTGGTCGGTCATGGTCGTCCTCGCTGTTGCACGGCCCCTCTCGAGGGGGCTCTGTCACTCTTTCCGTCGTTTCCGCCCCGCTCAGGCCAACCTTTCGCGGAGCGTGTAGTACCACATGCCCAGGGCCAGGGCCTGATGGGCCGCCCATTGGCCGGCCGGCAGCCGCAGCCGCCGCACCGTGTCGAACACGTCGAATTCGGCCATCGTGCCGGTGATCGCCCCGGCCATGATGCCGGCGACGATATGGCTGGTGGCGATGCCGTGGCCGGAATAGCCCTCGGCGAAGAAGACATTCGGCCGGATGCGTCCCAGATGCGGGATGCGGTTGGGGATGATCCCGTCCTGTCCCGACCACTGGTAGTCGATGCCGATGCCCTTCAGACGCGGATAGGTGCGTTCGAGCGCGGGCCGGAGTTCGGCGGCAATATCGCGGGTGGCGCGGCCGGAATAGTTGGTGCCGCCGCCGAAGATCAGACGCCGGTCGGCGGTCACCCGGTGGTAGTCGAGCACGAAGCGGTCGTCATAGACCGCGATGTCCCGCGGGTTGATCGTGAGCGCCACCTCCTCGGGCAGCGGTTCGGTCGCGACGATGCCGAGCGCCGCCGGGAAGAGCGCGCCCTTCATGCGGCCTTCGGCCAGCCGGTGATAGGCGTTTCCGGCCAGCAGGACGGTGTCGCAAGTGACCCGGCCGGCTGCGGTATCGAGCACGGGGCGGCGGCCGTGGCGGATGCCGGTGACGCGGCTCCGCTCGAAGATCCGCACGCCGAGCGAGGCCGCGGCCTCTGCCTCGCCGATGGCAAGGTTCAGCGAGTGGACATGCATGTTGCGCATGTTCAGCACGCCGCCGGTGTAGAGCGGCACCTCGATCAGGCTGCGCAGCTCGTCGCCCTCGACATAGCGGACCTCGTCCCCCATCCCCTGGGCCTCGGCGGTACGGGCGAGCTTCCTCAGCGCCGCTTCGTGCTTCGGCGTCATCGCCGCCTGAAGGTGGCCGTGCTTCAGATCGCAATCGATGCCGAACCGCGCAACGCGCTCGCGGATGATCCGGTGGCCGCGCCAGCGCAGGTCCCAGATGTAATCCGCCGTTCCCGCGCCGAGCGAGCGGCGGAACTGCCGCGCCATCGCCTCATCGCCGGAGAGCGAGCCGGTGATCTGTCCGCCATTGCGCCCGGTGGCCCCCCAGCCGATCCGGTTGGCCTCGAGCAGCACGACGCGGAGCCCGCGCCCGGCCAGCTCGATCGCCGCGTTGATGCCGGTGAAGCCGCCGCCGACCACCGCGACATCGGCCTCGGTGTCGCCTTCGAGCGCCGGGAAGGGGGCATAGCTGCGGGCGCTGGCCGCGTAATAGGACGTGGTGTGGGGCTGGGTCATGGCCGGATCACACCGTGCCGAGATAGCTGCGGTATTCCAGCGCCGAGATCTCGGCCTCGAACACCGCCAGCTCCTGCCGCTTGCAGGCCGAGAACATCGCGACGAACTCGGCCGGGAACAGCGCGGCGCAGAGCGGGCTGGCCTCGAAGGCCTCGATCATCTGCCGCCAGTCCGGCGGGATCGCGGCCCGTGCGCCGCTCCCGACATTGTTGTCCTCGCGCGGCGCGGGCTCCTGCCCGGCGTCGAGGCCGCGCACGCAGCATTGCGAGGTGGCGCTGCCCGACGGCGCGCGGCTGAAGCTGACCGCGCCGCCGAACGCCCCGGTCGCCACCGGCGACGAGGTCGGCATCGCGGTCGACCTGGACCATGCCTGGATCATGCCCGAGGTCGCGGCATGACCCGTTCCGCCCGCATGAAGCTGTGGCTGGCGCTGCCGGCCGTGGCGCTGATCTTCGTCTTCATGATCCTGCCGATCACCAACATGGTGGAGATGAGCTTCCGCACGCCGGGCACGTCCGAGCCGTTCGGCGACGACTACACCGCGATGCATTACGCGCGCATCTTCGGCGACGGCTATTACTGGGGCGTGCTGTTCCGCTCGCTCTGGACCGCCGCGCTGGTCACGCTGCTGTGCCTGATCGTCAGCTACCCGATCGCCTGGCACCTGTCGAAGGCCAAGGGAATGAAGGCGGTGCTGCTCTACGCCGCCATCGCCTCGCCGCTGATGACCGGGGTGCTGGTGCGCAACTTCGGCTGGATGATCGCCGCCGCCCTCGACGGGCCGGTGAACGACACGCTGATCGCCATGGGCATCATCGACGCGCCGCTCAGGCTCCTGTTCACCCAGACGCTGGTCATCCTGGCCCTGGTGCATGTCTTCGTGCCCTTCATGGTGCTGCCGATCAACAACGCGCTCAGGAACATCCCGCCGGAGCTGTCGGAGGCCGCCGCCTCGATGGGCGCCAGCCGGGTCGCCGCGTTCCGCGACGTGATCCTGCCGCTCAGCTTCCCGGGCATCCAGCCCGGCGTGATCCTGGTCTACGTGCTGGCCGTGGCGGCCTATGTGACCCCGGCGCTGCTCGGCGGCCAGATGGTCACCTACATGCCGACCCTGATCATCGGCGAGCTGACCGGCACCTTCCGCTGGCCGCTCGGCTCGGCGCTGGCGATCGTGCTCTCGCTCTCGACCCTCGGCGTGGTGCTGGCCTTCACGCTCTTCACCTGGAAATGGATGGAAAGGGCCCGCGCATGAACCGCTCCGCCTTCGCGAACCAGGGGCCTGTCACGCTCGGCTTCGGCCTTTTGATCGTCCTGCTCTACGTCTTCCTGCTGATGCCGCTGGTCACGATCATCGGCGCCTCCTTCACCTCGGGCCAGCTGATGGCCTTCCCGCCGGAGGGGTTCTCGCTGCAATGGTATGCCGAGTTCCTCGGCCGCAAGAACCTGATCGACGGCCTGCTGCTGTCGCTGAAGGTCGGCGCGGTCACGGCGGTCGTCACCATGGCGATCGCCATGATGGCGGCGCTGGCGGGGCAGGTGATCACCGGCAAGCTCGGCGGCTGGTTCCAGCTCGGCATGACGCTGCCGCTGCTGGTGCCGGAACTGCTGACCGCGGTGGGGCTCCTGTTCTTCCTCTACAAGATCGGTCTCGGCAAGACCGGGCTGGGGCTGCAGATCGGCCATATCCTGATGTCCTTCCCTTATGCCTACGTGTCGATCTCGGCGGCGATGCGGCCGGTGCCGCGGGCGCTCGACGAGGCCTCGGCGAGCCTCGGGGCGACCGGCTGGCAGACCTTCCGGCTGGTGACGCTGCCCTTGGTGATGCCGGGCCTGGCGATGGGCGGGATCTTCGCCTTCATCAACAGTTTCGACCTCTACACGATCTCGCTTCTGCTCAAGCCGATCGGCGGCAACACCCTGCCGCTCGCCCTCTTCGACTTCCTCACCTACGAGTTCAAGCCGACGGCTGCGGCCGCCGCGACGATCTCGATCCTCTTGTCGCTGGTCGGCGTGGGGCTGGTGCAGAAACTCGTCGGACTGCAACGCGCGTTCTGATCCTCCGGACCGCCTCAAGACAGGAAGGACCCGTCATGTCGGACATGCCGGACAGGATACGTCTGATCTACCAGCTGGCCAGTCCGCTCCACCGGAGCGCCGGACCGGCCGAGATCGCGCGCCGCGAGGCGATGCTCCAGGCCTGGGCGCCGGGCTGCGGGATCCGCGTGGTCTCGCCGGAAACCGGCCCGGCCTCGGTCCAGTCGGCCGCCGATGCGGCGGCTGTGCCGCCGCGCGCATCAGCGCCACCAGCATCTGCAGCACCTGGCCGCGGATCGCAGCGCGCCGCCCCGGCGCCGACCAGACATATTCGCGGTAGCAGCCGCGGAACAGCGCCGGGATCATCGAGGTCGCCGGGTCGGTCTCGGCCACCGGATGCACCGCGGGCTGCGACAGCGGCTCCAGCAGGCGCATGTCCTGTCCCGCCACCGCGCGCAGATAGGCGGTCGCTGCATTGATCACGAAACCGTCGGTTCCTGCCGAGAACTCGAAGCCGTGGACCAGCCCCGCGGGCACCAGGATCAGGCTGCCGGTCGGCACGGCGATCTCCTCGCCCTCCACGCGGTAGAGCCCGCCGCCATGCTCGACCAGAAGGATCTGCACATGCTCCGGATGGGAATGCTCCTGAATAATCCAATCATGCGCCCCGGATCGTTCCCGGATCGGCTCGATATGGAGGAAGTCCATCTCGACATCCGAAATCGGGTCACCATACAGAAAGCAAAGGGGTATTTCGAGATCGAGCATCTGTGTCCTCCTCCGTGCCGGCGCCTCCCGCGCCTGCGGACCGTGAATTCCGCGCGGCAAATATGCAATTTTCGGCAGCCGCCGTCCATTCCTTCCGTGGCCCGCCGAGGCCAGATTGCCGCCATGGGCACGCGCCGGGGAGAGGCCGCGTGCCGCCAATTCCGGGAGGAACGAGATGCAAGAGATGCTCCGAGACGGGCAGGAATGCGACGTGCTGGTGATCGGCTCGGGCGCGGGCGGGCTGGCCACGGCGGTCACCGCCGCCAAGCACGGGCTCGACGTGGTCGTGATCGAGAAGGAGCCGGTCTTCGGCGGCACCACCGCCTTTTCCGGCGGGGTGCTCTGGGTTCCCGGCAACCGCCATTGCGGCGTCCCCGACAGCCGCGACGAGGCGCGGCGCTACATGCGCGAAGAGACCGGCAATTTCTACGACGCCGCCGCGGTCGAGGCCTATCTGGAGACCGGGCCGGAGATGCTCGATTTCTTCGAGCGCGAGACCGAGGTCGCCTTCGTGCCGACGCTCTATCCCGACTATCACCCGACGGTTCCGGGCGGGGTCGAGACCGGCCGCTCGGTGCTGGCCGCGCCCTATGACACGACCGGGCTCGGCAAGGACATGGCGCGGCTGCGCCCGCCCCTGAAGACCATCACCTTCATGGGGATGATGTTCAATTCCTCGAATGCCGACATCAAGCATTTTTTCAACGCCACCAAGTCGGTGACGTCCTTCGCCTATGTCGCGCGGCGGCTGGCGGCGCATTTCGTCGAGGTGCTGCGCTACGGCCGCGGCACCAAGGTGACCTCGGGCAACGCGCTGGCGGCGCGGCTGGCGAAAAGCTGCTTCGATCTGGGCATTCCGATCCATACCTCGGCGCCCGCGGATGAACTCCTGTCCGGGCCGGGCGGGGTGACCGGCGCCGTCGTGGCGGCGCCGTCGGGCAAGGTCACGATCCGGGCGCGCAAGGGCGTGGTGCTGGCGGCCGGCGGCTTCGCCCGCGATCTGGAGAAAATCCGCAAGGCCTATCCGCATCTGCGGCGCGGCGGCACCCATGTCACCCCGGTGCCCGAGGGCAATACCGGCGACGGCATCGATCTGGGCGTGGCGGCGGGCGGCAAGTTCGACCTGCGCTTCGCCAACACTTCGGCCTGGATGCCGGTCTCCGAGGTGCCGTCGGGCAAGGGCAGGACGATCGCCTTCCCGCATCTTCTGGACCGCTACAAGCCGGGCATCATCGCGGTGCTGAAGGACGGGCGGCGCTTCACCAACGAAAGCGAGAGCTATCACGATGTCGGCGCGGCGCTGATCCGGGCCTGCGAGGGCGAGGCCGAGACCGCCTGCTGGCTGGTCGCCGACCGCCGGGCGCTGGCGAAATACGGGCTGGGCTTTGCCAAGCCCTCGCCGGTGCCGCCGCAGCTGTTCAAGCGGACGGGCTATCTGAAAAGCGGAAAGACGCTGGCGGAGCTGGCGGCGGCCTGCGGCATCGACCCGGCCGGGCTCGAGGCCACGGTGGCGGGCTACAACGCCACGGCGCGGCAGGGCGAGGATCCGGAATTCGGCCGCGGCTCGACCGCCTTCAACCGTTATCTCGCCGATCCCGAGAACACCCCCAATCCCTGCGTCGCGCCCCTGGAGGCCGGGCCGTTCTACGCGGTCAAGGTGGTGATGGGCGATCTGGGCACCTTCGACGGGCTCGAGACCACGGTGGAGGGCCAGGTGCTCGACCGGCAGGGCGCGGCCATCCCCGGCCTCTATGCGGTCGGCAATGACCGGGCCTCGATCATGGGCGGCAACTATCCCGGCGCGGGCATCACGCTGGGTCCGGCGATGACCTTCGGCTACATCACCGGCCGCCATCTGGCAGGTGCGGCATGAGCGGCGCGGACTGGCTGGCGCTTGACGGCAAGGTCGCGGTCGTCACCGGCGGGGCCGGCGGCATCGGGCGGGCCTGCCTCGAGGGCTTCCTCGCGGCGGGCTGCAAGGTGGCCTCCCTACGCGCAATGGGTCTGGGCGCGCATGGACCGCGATCTGGGGCCGGAAGCCGCCGTGCTCTTCGTCGGCGGCGGCGGATATACCCTGCCCGCCCGCCTCCTGGCCTCGCGCCCGGAGGCCAGAGCCGTCGCGGTCGAGATCGATCCGCTCGTCACCGAAGTCGTGCGCCGGCACCTGCCAGCCGCCGCCGCAATGATCGAACGGACGGGCCATGAGGCCGCCCCCGGCGATGCCGGAGGTCCCGGCCGACTCGGGATCGTGCATGCCGACGGCCGCGTCTTCATCAACGAAACCGGGCGCCGCTTCGATGCCGCGGTAATGGACGCGTTCTCGTCCTCGTCGGTCCCGGCGCATCTGGCGACGGCCGAGACCTACCGGCGCCTGCGCGAGATCACCGGCGGGCCGGTCTACGTGAACCTGATCGACAGCCCCGGCGGCCGGCTGGAACGCGGCATCCACGCGATCCTGCGCGACCTCTATCCGCATGTCGACGCGGTGCAGGGGCCCGTCAGCGCGCGCGGCCTGGCCAATACGCTGCTTGCCGCCTCTCACCGGCCCCTCGCGCCGCTCGACGCCCTGCCCGACGGCTATGCGCCCGGGTCCTCGCCGCGGACCGCGTAGCCGTCCATGGCGGAGGCGGCGAAGGGCGGCTGGGTGCGGCGGGCAATGGCGGGCTCGGCAAGGACCCGTCCGGCAGCCCGCAGCAGCGGGACGCTCTCGGTCGGCATCGGCGTGACCAGCGCGAAGATCCGCGCCAGCGCCTCGTCCACGGAAATCACGGGGCTGCCTCGTAGCGGCCGGACTTGCCGCCTTCCTTCAGCATCACGCGGATGCCGAGGATCTCCATGTCCTTCTGCGCCGCCTTCAGCATGTCATAGACGGTCAGCGCGGCCGTCGAGACGGCGGTCAGCGCTTCCATCTCGACGCCGGTCTGGCCGGTGGTCTTCACCGTGGCCTCGATCCGCACGCCCGGCAGGGTCTCGTCCGGGGCCAGCTCGACCGCGACCTTGGTCACCGGCAGCGGATGGCAGAGCGGGATCAGGTCGGAGGTGCGCTTCGCCCCCATGATCCCGGCCAGCCGCGCCACGCCCAGCACGTCGCCCTTCTTGGCGGTGCCCTCGGTCACCAGACGAAGCGTCTCGGCCGACATGCGCACCGCGCCCTCGGCCACGGCGACCCGCGAGGTCACCGCCTTTTCCGAGACATCGACCATATGCGCGTCGCCCTTGGCGTCGAAATGGGTGAGCATCACATGCCTCCGCCCGAGGTCAGCGGCTGCGAGAGCAGGGTGCGGGTCGCGGTGGCGACATCGTCCTGGCGCATCAGGCTTTCGCCGATCAGGAAGCAGCGCACGCCGTAGCGCGCCATGTCCGCCAGATCCTCGCGGGTGAAGAGCCCGCTTTCGCCGACCAGCATCCGGTCGAGCGGCGCGCGCTTGGCCAGCGTCCGGGTGGTGTCGAGCGAGGTCTCGAAGGTCTTCAGGTTGCGGTTGTTGATGCCGAGGAGGGAGGATTTCAGGGCGCTCGCGCGCTCCAGCTCCTCCTGGTTGTGCACCTCGATCAGCGCGTCCATGCCCCAGTCGGCGGCGGCGGCCTCGAGCTCCTGCGCCTGGGCGTCGGAGACGCTGGCCATGATGATCAGGATGCAGTCCGCGCCGAGCGCGCGGGCCTCGGCCACCTGGTAGGTGTCGTACATGAAGTCCTTGCGCAGCACCGGCAGCGACACTGCTCCGCGCGCCGCCACCAGGAATTCGTCGGCGCCCTGGAAGCTCGGCCCGTCGGTCAGAACGGACAGGCAGGTCGCGCCGCCTTCCTCATAGGCGGCGGCGATCGCGGGCGGATCGAAATCCGGGCGGATCAGCCCCTTGGAGGGACTCGCCTTCTTGACCTCGGCGATCAGCCCGTAGCCCTGCTGGCTGGCCTCGTGCAGCGCGCGGCCGAAGGGGCGCACGGGCGAGGCGGCGCGGGCGCGCGCTTCGATTTCCGAAAGGGGCACGGCCTGCTTGCAGGCAGCGACATGCTCCAGCTTGTAGGCCTTGATGCGGTCGAGGACGGTCTCGCTCATGCCGTCACCTCCGAAGTAATGCGGGCGAGGGCTTCGACCTTGCAGAAGGCCTCGCCGCTGTCGATGCTTTCCGCGGCCATGGCGGCGCCGTCCTTCAGGTCGGACGCCTTCCCGGCGATCAGCAGGGCGGCTGCGGAGTTCAGGAGCACCGCATCGCGATAGGCGGACTTGGTGCCGTTCAGGAGCGCCCGGAAGGCGATGCCGTTCTCTTCGGGCGTGCCGCCGACGATGTCCTCGAAGGGATGCACCGGCAGGCCGGCCTCCTCGGGGTGGATCTGGAATTCGGCGACCTTGCCGTCCTTCAGCTCGGCGACCTCGGAGGTGCCGGTGATGGTCAGCTCGTCGGTGCCGTCGGAGCCGTGGACCAGCCAGGCGCGGGTGGTGCCGAGCTGGCCCAGCACTTCGGCCATCGGCCGGATCAGCGCCGCAGTGAAGGCGCCGGTCAGCTGGAACTTCACTTCGGCGGGGTTCGAAAGCGGCCCGAGGATGTTGAAGATCGTCCTGGTGCCGAGCTCGACCCGTGACGGGCCGACATGCTTCATCGCCGGGTGGTGCATCGGCGCCATCATGAAGGCGATGCCGCAGGCATCGAGCGCCTTCTGCACGACCTCGGGCGGAACCATGACATTCACGCCCATCTGCCCGAGCGCGTCGGCCGAGCCCGATTTCGACGACAGGTTGCGGTTGCCGTGCTTGGCGACCGGCACGCCCGCGCCTGCCACGACGAAGGCCGTCGCGGTGGAGATGTTCAGCGTGCCCTTGCCGTCGCCGCCGGTGCCGACGATGTCGATCGCGCCCTCGGGGGCGGTGACCTTGCTGCATTTCGAGCGCATCACCTTGGCGGCGGCGGTGATCTCGTCCACCGTCTCGCCGCGGGTCCTGAGCGCCATGAGGAAGCCGCCGATCTGCGCGGGCGTCGCGCGGCCCTCGAACAGCGCGAGGAAGGCGGCCTCGGCTTCGGCGCGGGTCAACGGTCCGTCGGCGGCCTTGCCGATCAGGGGTTTGATGTCGTCGCTCATGCCGGTTCCTTCAGCCCGTCGAGGAAAGTCTTGAGCATCTGGTGTCCATGCTCGCTGCGGATGCTCTCGGGGTGGAACTGCACGCCCTCGACGGGCAGCTCGCGGTGGCGCAGCCCCATGATCGTGCCGTCCTCCAGCCATGCCGTCACCTCGAGGCAGTCCGGAAGCGTGGCGCGGTCGACGATCAGCGAATGGTAGCGCGTGCCCATGAGCGGCGAGGGCAGCCCGGCGAAGACGCCTTTGCCCTCGTGATGGATGGTGCCCATCTTGCCGTGGACGATCTCGCCCGCGCGGACCACGTTTCCGCCGAAGGCTTCGCCGATGGTCTGGTGGCCGAGGCAGACGCCGAAGAGCGGCACGCCCGCGGCGGCGGCGGCCGTGGTCAGCTCGAGGCAGATGCCCGCCTGCGCGGGATCGCAGGGGCCGGGCGAGAGCACGATGCCCGAGGGGCGCTTCGCCAGCGCCTCCTGCACGCTCAGCGCGTCGTTGCGGTGCACGTCCACATCGGCGCCGAGTTCGCCGAAATAATGGACCAGGTTGTAAGTGAAGCTGTCGTAGTTATCGATGAGCAGAAGCATGGCGGGTCCTTCGGTCTGGGACGCAGTTGCACCCTTAGCGCGGCCATGGTCAAGGGGCGGGGGCGAGGATGGCGCCGGCAAAGGACGATCTGCTATGCTCGGCGCGCGGGCAGGACGAATGGGGGTTGGACGATGGAACGGGGCGGGAATCGTTGGGACGGATGACGCGGGGAATGCTGGCGGGGCTGGTCTTCGGGCTGGCGGCGGCGGTGCTGCTGCTCGGGGTGGCGGCGCTTCAGATCGAGCGGTCGAAGCAGCCGGAGCCGCCGAAGATGGTGCCGCCGGCGGTGTTCGAGGAGCTGCAGGTCGCCGCCGGGCCCGCGCCGCGGCATCCGCTGACGCGCTCCGCGCGCTGAAGGAAGCCGAGGAACGCCGCAAGGCCGCCGAGGCGGCAGCGGCGCTGCCCAAGGAGCTGGGCGGCCGCGACGGGCCCGAGCCCGTGCGCTACGGCGACTGGGAGAAGAAGGGCATCGCCATCGATTTCTGAGCGGCCGCCCTTTGGCGGGCACGCATGAAAAAAGGCGCGGGGAATGGTCCCCGCGCCTTCCGCATTTGTCCGGACGGCTGCTTCAGGCGGCGTGGCCCTGGCGCCGCGGGCTCTGCGCCTCGGCGGGCTTGCCGCTGAGATAGAGCACGGCGAAGCCCACCACGCCCGACAGGATCGAGCCCGCCAGCACGCCCAGCCGCACCTCGTTCATCAGGGTCTCGCCGGTGAAGGCGAGGCTGCCGATGAACAGGCTCATGGTGAAGCCGACCCCGGTCAGGCAGGCCAGGCCGTAGATCTGTGCCCAGTTGGCGCCTTTGGGCAGCCGCGCGAGCCCGGTCAGGCCCATCGCCAGCACGATCAGGAACACGCCCGCCTGCTTGCCGAAGAACAGGCCCGCGGCGATTCCGAGCGGCACCGGGCTCAGCATCATGTCGGCGGTGATGCCCGACAGGTCCACGCCGGCATTGGCGAAGGCGAAGATCGGCAGGATCAGGAAGCTGACATAGACATGCAGCCCGTGCTCCATCTTCGGGGCCAGGCCTTCCTCGCCGTCCTTGGTGGTCAGCGGCACGGTCAGCGCGATCAGCACGCCCGCGAGCGTGGCATGGACGCCCGATTTCAGCACGCAGACCCAGACGAAGATCAGGCAGGCGACATAGGGAAAGGCGCGGTTGACCCCCAGCCGGTTCAGGCCGATCGCCGCCACCACGCCGATCGCCGCCACGCCGAGCGCGACCATGGACATGTCGGAGCTGTAGAAGGCGGCGATGATGATGATCGCGCCGAGATCGTCGATGATCGCGATCGCCAGGAGCAGGATCTTCAGCGAGACCGGCGCGCGCGCGCCGACCAGCGCCAGGATCCCGAGCGCGAAGGCGATGTCGGTCGCCGCCGGGATTGCCCAGCCCTGGATCGTCTCGGGCGAGTTCATGTTGATCGCCCAGTAGATCAGCGCCGGGCCGGCCATGCCGCCGATCGCGGCGAGGAGCGGCAGCATCGCCTTGTCGAAGCTCGACAGGTCGCCCTGCACCAGCTCGCGTTTGATCTCCAGCCCGACGAGGAAGAAGAAGATCGCCATCAGGCCGTCATTGATCCAGTGGCTCAGCCCCTTGTCGATGACCAGGCTGCCGATCTCGATGCTCATGTGCATGTGGAGGAAGTGGTTGTACGCTTCCGCCAGACCCGAATTGCTGGCAGCCAGGGCCAGAATGGTCGCAATGATCAGCACGATGCCCGCGCTGGTGTCCTTGTGAAGGAAATTGTCGAGGCGTTCCATCGCCTTGCTCACGGCCATAACTCCTAGCTATTGAACATGCCAAGCGGGGCGTCATGGTCGCCCGGCGCCCGCTTCCCGACCGATATCGGGTCGCGCTTGCGTGAATTCAATTTGACCGGCCGGAAATCCGGGCCGGAATGCTCCGGATTCGTGCGGTACGCTTTCTTGTGCCACGTTTTTCGGCATTTTGCACGCGGCCCGGACTTGTCTTCGGCGGGGCAAGCGGGCATGTCCGGCCCTTGACCGCCGCTGCCGAGGTCCTTCCGATGCCGAAATTCGTTCCGGGCACCGCGCCCTACGACCCGCCGACCGACCCGCTGAACATCCTGCATCACGACCAGCACCTGCTGGTGGTGGAGAAGCCCTCGGGCCTCCTGTCGGTGCCGGGGCGGGGCGAGCATCTGGCGGATTGCCTGATCTCGCGGCTGCAGGGGATCTTCCCCGAAGTGCTGCTGGTGCACCGGCTCGACCGCGACACTTCGGGGGTCATGGTCTTCGCGCTGACCAAGCATGCGCAGCGGCATCTGGGGCTGCAATTCGAGAAGCGGCAGGTGAAGAAGGCCTATGTCGCCCGCGTCTGGGGCGAGATGGCCGAAGCCGAGGGCGTGGTGGATCTGCCGCTGATCGTCGACTGGCCGAACCGGCCGCTGCAGAAGGTCTGCCACGAGACCGGCCGCAACGCGGTCACCGAATGGAAGCGCATCAAGGCCGGCGACGGCGAGAGCCGGGTGCGGCTGAACCCGCTGACCGGACGCAGCCACCAGCTGCGGGTCCACATGCTGAGCCTCGGCCATCCGATCCTGGGCGACCCCTTCTACGCCGACGGCCCGGCGCTGGAATATCCCCGGCTGATGCTGCATGCCGAGCGGCTGCGCTTCCGCAATCCGGAAGGCGGGCAGGGCATGACCTTCTCGGTGCCCGCGCCTTTCTGACCCCGCTTTGCCCGGAGCCTTGTCCGGGCCGCGCTCCGCGCCGCGGCGGGTCTGCCGGTTGCCGGCGGGGGCGGAGCCCCTGCGCGAGGGGCTTGACATAGGGGAAGCTTCTCCTGTCTCGTTTATGTGAATTTTTTCATGTAACGGGGGGGAACATGGTCCGTCCGGCCAAAGCGGTCTTGCCGTTGCTCGCCATCCTCGCGCTGGCGGCGGCTCTCCTGCAGGTGTCGCGGCGTCCGGCCGAGGCGCAGGTGCCGCCGCATCCGCCGGGAACCGTCTGCTTCACGCCGTATTTCTGGTGCTGGCTGCCGGCGCCGCAGCCGGTCGGCACGACCTGCGCCTGCTTCCACCAGCAGGCCGGCTGGGTCTACGGGACGGCGGGGTAGCGACCCAGATGGCGCGTGCACCGGAACTTGACCAGCTTCTGAAGGACGCCCGCAAGCTCAACCAGGTCGGGGTGGAAACCGGGGCCATAAAGGACGACCGGCTGATCAAGGCGCTCGGCGCGGCGGAGCGCAAGGATGACGAGGACGAGCTCAGCTATGACAGTCCCGAGGCGCAGGCGCTGCACAGCGAGGTCGTGCGGACGCTGAAGCTGGTGCAGCCATACACGCTGCAGCAGATCCGCAAGTTCCGGTCGGGCAAGCTGGCGATGTACCGCAACACCTTCAGCAGGTTTGTCCTGGTCGTGGTCATCATCTTCTTTGTCGGCGTGACGGGGATGCTGACGAACCTCTACAACAAGACCAGCCTGCTGCTGCAAGATATCGAGCGGTTCCAGCAGGAAGCGTCGCTGCGGCGGATGACGGATCTGGCGATCGGCGTCTACGACATCTACGCCAATGGCGATGTGGTGTCCGAGCGGGACCAGGAGTTCCTGAACACGACCTTCTCGTCGCTGGTGTCACTCAGCGAGCGCAGCATGGTGTTGACCAACCGGGCGTCGCTGAACTCGACGGAGCGCGAGCGGATCCGCCAGGCTTGGGAGAAGGTCTGGTATGCGCCGTACCGGCTGTTCGACGGCCGCGCCGGTCCTGCTGACGGGGAACCGCAGCAGGACGGGTCCGGCGGCCTGGCCGATGCCGGAGCGTCGGAGGAAGAGAAACGGCAATATGACCTCGCGATGCAGGCCGGCCTGACCTCGGCTGCGCAGAGCTACGGCGGCGGGGCGGTTGCCGCCGTCCCCGGCCAGGGTAGCTCCGCGCCGCCTCCGGCCGCTGCCGGCGGCAGCTAGCGAGGCCGACCACAGCAGCCCGAGCCCCGGCTGGCGCACCAGATGCGCCTCGGCAAGCGAGCATTCCGCAAGCGCCCGGCCCAGTTCGGTATTCGCGCAGCCGACTTCGGCGCCGCGGCGCCATTCCAGCTCGATCGCGCCGTGTTTCGGCCGGATCAGCGCGGGCGCAGCCAGGGCGACGGTGGCCAACGCGGCGGGAATGGCGAAATAGACCAGCCGGTAGCCCGTGATCGCCGCGACTAGCAGGGCGGGGTCGACCGTCGGCAGCAGAGACAGTATGGTCAGCTCGAAGGCGCCGAGCCCTGCGGGGGTTCCGGCCATCAGCCCGGCGCCGAGCGACAGCAGGAAGACCGGCACCATGACATGGAGCGGCACCGCCGCCGCCCCGTCGAGCAGCACATGCATCACCCCGGCGGCGGCCAGCATGTCGAGCACCGCATAGAAGGTCATCGCCGCGATGCTGCGCATGCCGATGCCGCTGCTGCGCAGCCGCCGCCGTGCCTTCCGCGCCAGCCCGTTCGGCCAGAAGGCCAGCGCCGCGCCGAGCAGGGAGGTGATCCAGAAGCCTGCGCGGGCGGCGGCGGCGGTGTCGGGCTCCAGCTCGGGATGCAGCATCAGCGCGGCCATGCTGAGCCAGGCCCAGATGACGAAGAACCCGGCCGCCATGACGGTGGAGAGCATCAGCGCGCGGGCCGGGCTGAGCCCGGGAATCAGCCGCCAGCGCGCCAGCGCGCCGGTCAGGATGCCGACCCCCAAGGTCTGCGATACCGCCATGGCTGCCATGCCGGCACGGCGGGCCAGCTTCTGGCCGACGCCGGTATGGAACATGCGGTGGGCGATGGCGTCGAAGCGGCCGAGCGCCCAGTAGCCGAGCCCTGCGAGCGCCGCAGCCTGCAGCCAGGCAGCCGGCGCGATCCGGGAGAAGGCGGCGCGGGTCTCGGCGAAATCGACCGACAGGAGCTTGTCTCGGAAGGCCAGCAGAAGCAGAACGGTAATGGCAGGCGCGACGAGGGCGCGCGCCAGTGCGCGCGGCGAGGCGAGCCGGATGCGGCCCGCATCCGTGATGATCGGTGGCATGGTCGTCCCCTCTGTTCCCCGAACCCGGGGAGACGATAGGACGGCTGTACAAAGGAAAGCCTAACGGAAGCCGCGCGGGGCGCGGCTTCGGGGAGATCAGCCCTTACAGAGGGTTAAGATCAGGTCTCCGCGGCGATGTCGGCCTTGGCCTGGGCGAAGAACTCGACCATTTTCTCCTTGATCTGCTCTTCGGTGGTCAGGTCGCCCAGATCCTCGCGGATCTTGATCAGGACGGCCAAATGGCGCGGATCGTCAATATCGGCGCGCACGACCTCGACGACGTAGTCCGCCAGCTCGTCGCCGGTCTTGCCCAGCAGGCTGCCGGCCCAGCGGGCCAGCGCGCGGTCGCGGCGGGCGATTGCCTTGAAGGTCATCTCCTCGCTGCGGACGAACATCGCCTCGAAGGCCATTTCTCGTTGATCAAAAGTGGTCATGGCACCATCTCCCTTCTAGTGCGCGTCCAATCACATATTTGGCTGTTTTGATGGGCCGTACAAGGGATTTCCCCGCGTCCTTGCGGGATGTGTGGCCTTGCCGTATATGACGCCCACCCGGCGCCAGAAGCGCGCCTCTCTCCCAGGTGGATTACGCAATGGCACGTCGCAAGAAAATCTATGAAGGAAAGGCCAAGATCCTTTACGAAGGTCCTGAGCCCGGCACGCTCGTCCAGTACTTCAAGGACGACGCCACCGCCTTCAACGCGCAGAAGAAAGACGTGATCGAAGGCAAGGGCGTCCTGAACAACCGCCTGTCCGAATTCTTCATGGGCGGTCTGGCCGCGATCGGCGTCCCGACTCACTTCATCCGCCGCATCAACATGCGCGAGCAGCTGATCCGCGCGGTGGAAATCATCCCGCTCGAGGTGATCGTGCGCAACCGCGCGGCAGGCAGCCTCGCCAAGCGCCTCGGCCTCGAAGAAGGCACCGCGCTGCCGCGCCCGATCGTCGAGTTCTGCTACAAGGACGACAAGCTGGGCGACCCGCTGGTCACCGAAGAGCACATCATCGCCTTCGGCTGGGCCTCGCAGCAGGACCTCGACGACATGATCGCGCTCGCGCTGCGGGTGAACGACTTCCTGTCGGGCGTCATGCATGGCGTCGGCATCCAGCTGGTCGACTTCAAGATCGAGATCGGCCGGGTCTGGGACGGCGACTACCAGCGCCTGATCGTCGCCGACGAGATCAGCCCCGACAGCTGCCGCCTGTGGGACGTCAAGACCGGCCAGAAACTGGACAAGGACGTGTTCCGCCAGGATCTGGGCAGCCTGACGGATGCCTATTCCGAAGTGGCGAAGCGTCTCGGCGTGCTGCCCGCGCAGGCCACCCCGATCAAGCCGACGCTGATCAATTGAAAGCCGGGAGGCGGGACGGTCATCCAGTTCCGCCGGAAAGCCTCAGAGGGGAGTTGATTCCCCTCGGGCTACCCCCTAGAGGCGGGCGCGACTGCCCGCACCGGGACTAAGAGACAAGGGACGACCATGAAAGCACGGGTTATGGTGATGCTGCGCAACGGGGTGCTCGATCCGCAGGGCGAGGCGGTGCGCACCGCTCTCGGGAACCTCGGCTTCGAGGGCGTCGGCGGCGTGCGCCAGGGCAAGGTGATCGAGCTCGACCTCGCCGAAACCGATCCGGAAGCGGCGCGCCACAGCGTGACCGCGATGTGCGAGAAGCTGCTCGCCAATACCGTGATCGAAAGCTACCAGATCGAGATCCTGTGATGCGCGCTGCTGTCATCGTCTTTCCCGGATCGAACTGCGACCGCGACATGGCGGTGGCCTTCCGCGAGGTGACCGGCGCCGAGACCACCATGGTCTGGCACGGCGAAAGCGGCCTTCCGGACAATGTCGACATCGTCGGCATCCCGGGCGGGTTCTCCTTCGGCGACTACCTGCGCTGCGGCGCCATTGCCGCGAATTCGCCGATCTGCCGCGCCGTGGTCGATTTCGCCAAGGCCGGCGGTGCCGTGCTGGGCGTCTGCAACGGCTTCCAGGTGCTGACCGAGACCGGGCTGCTGCCCGGCGCGCTGATGCGCAACTCGAACCTGAAATTCGTCTGCAAGCCGGTCGACCTGGTGGTCGAGACCGCGGACAGCATCTTCACTTCGGGCTACGAGAAGGGCCAGAAGATCGAGATCCCGGTCGCGCACCATGACGGCAGCTACCGGGCCGCCGGCGACCTGATGGCCCGGCTGAAGGACGAGGACCGCATCGCCTTCCGCTATGCCGAGGACATCAACGGCGCCGACGACCGCATCGCGGGCGTCCTGTCGTCGAACCGCCGGGTGCTGGGGCTGATGCCGCATCCCGAACGCGCGGTCGACGCGCTGCATGGCGGCACCGACGGCGTGGCCATGTTCAAGGCCCTGGCCGAGTCGCTGGTCTCGGCCTGACGCGGCCCGGCACGCGCGGCGCTCCGCCTACCGGGCGGCCCGCCGCGCAGGCGTGCTTGGATTTTCCCGCATGCGCGCCTACGTTCCCCGCGTGACACGGAAACTGGAAAAGCTGCGCCCGTCGCTGGGCCCCAACCGGACCTGGGCACTGCGCGCCGCAGTGCTCGGTCTTTTCGTTGCGGCCATGGGGATGATCTGGGTGACCAACCAGATCCTCAGCCAGCGTTTTTCGGAAACCAGCCGGGCGCGTTCGGACGTGCGGCTGGCGCTTTATTCCGGCAACCTGATCGGCGAGCTCGAACGCCAGGAAGTGGTGCCGCTGCTGCTGTCGCGCGATCCGCTTCTGCTCGGCGCGCTGTCGTCGCAGGATTTCGTCCAGACCTCGCAGCTCCTGATCAAGTACCGCGACGAGATCGGCGCCGCGCGGCTCCTGCTGCTCGACAGCTCGGGGCGGGTGGTCGCCTCTTCGGACCGCAGCAACCTCGGCCAGAACCAGCGCTCGGCGGGCTATTTCATCGAGGCGCTTCGCTCGAACGACACGATCTACACCTCGGTGCAGACCGAGGCCGGGGCGACGGCCTTCTTCTACAGCCGCCGGGTCGCGCAGGCCGGCGACACGCTCGGGGTGATCGCGGTCGAGGTCGACCTGAAGAAGTTCCTGCCCCGCTGGGCCTGGCTGTCGGACGCGGTCTTCGTCGTCGACAGCACCGGGCGGGTCGTCTTGTCGACCGCGCCGCGCTGGACCGGCCTGACCGAGACGGATTTCCTCGAGTCCTCCAGCGGTTCGCCCGGCAGCGTGCTGCGCGGCTTCGCGGGCGCGACCGGCGACGGCTTCGTCGAGGGCGAGCCGATGATGCGGCAGGAGACACGCGTGCCCTTCCAGGGCTGGCGGCTCGTGTCCTACACCTCTTTCGCCCAGGTGCGCGAGCGGGTGGCGGCGGTGCTGGCGATGGAAGTCATGGGCTTTGCCATCGTGCTGGCGCTGCTCTTCTATCTGGTGTCGCAATCCTCGAACCGCCGCTCGGCGCGGCTGGCGCGCGAATCCGACCGTCTCCGGCGGCTGAACCAGCGGCTCCAGGCCGAGATCGCCGAGCGCGAGAAGGCCGAGCGCAGCCTGCAGGTCGCGGAACAGTCTCTGGCGCAATCCTCGAAGATGGCGGCGCTGGGGGAAATGTCGGCGGCGGTCAGCCACGAGCTGAACCAGCCGCTGGCAGCGATGAAGACCTATCTGGCGGGGGCGCGGCTCCTGATGCAGCGCCAGCGCACCGAGGAGGCGCTGTCCTCCTTTCACCGGATCAACGGGCTGATCGACCGGATGGGCTCGATCACCCGCCAGCTGAAGGCCCATGCCCGCAAGGAAACCGACGACCTGACCGAGGTCGACCTGCGCGACTGCGTCAATTCCGTGCTCGACATGATGGCGCCGCAGCTCAGCCGCAGCCCGGCGCGCGTCAGCCGCACCGTGCCCGAGGATCCGGTCGTGGTAATGGCCGATCCGGTGCGGATCGAACAGGTTCTGGTCAACCTCCTGCGCAATGCGCTCGACGCCACGGCCGGGGCCGAGGACCCGATGGTCGACATCGTCTTGAGCGAGGGCGAGGTGGCGACGCTCTCGGTGCGCGACAACGGCACCGGGATAAAGGACCTGAACAATCTCTTCGAGCCCTTCTACACCACCAAGCCGCCGGGCGAGGGGGTCGGGCTGGGGCTCGCGATTTCCTCGACCATCGTCAAATCCTTCGGCGGCCGCCTGACGGCGCGGAACGGATCGGGCGGCGGCGCGATTTTCAAGATGGATCTGCCGCTGGCCGGGGATCCCGACGTAACTGAACCACAAACAAGGTCCGGCCAACCGGACGCCGCGGCGGAGTAGAGCCATGAGCAAGCAGGTCATCAAGATTGCCATCGTCGACGACGAGGCGGACATGCGCCAGTCGATCAGCCAGTGGCTGAGCCTTTCGGGCTTCGAAACCGAAACCTTCCCCAGCGCGCTCGACGCTCTGGCGGTGCTCCGCAACGGCTGGCCCGGCGTGGTGGTCACCGACATCAAGATGCCCGGCATGGACGGCATGGCCTTCCTCAAGCGGCTGATGCATCTCGACAGCGGCCTGCCGGTCATCATGATCACCGGCCATGGCGACGTGCCGATGGCGGTGGAGGCGATGCGGATCGGCGCGATGGACTTCATGGAGAAGCCCTTCGATCCCGAGCGCCTGACCGAGCTGGTGCGCAAGGGCGTCGAGGCGCGCCGCGCAAATCTCGACAACCGCGCGCTGCGCGAGGAACTGTCGGACGGCTCGGCGCCGGTCGGCCAGCTCGCCGGGAACTGCGCCGAGATGGTGCAGCTGCGCGAGGACATCCTCGATTTCGGCCAGTCGCCGCTGCCGGTGCTGATCGAGGGCGAGACCGGGACCGGCAAGACGCTTGTCGCGCGTGCGCTCCATGCGGTCGGTCCGCGGGCCGCGAAGCCGATGCAGCGGTTCTTCTGCGCCTCGATCTCGCCCGCCCAGCAGGCAGCCGCGCTGTTCGGCGACGAGGAAGCGGGCGGCACCGGGGTTCTGGCCGAGGCGCGCGGCGGCACGCTGGTGCTGGAGGATGTCGAAGCGCTCGATCCCGATGCGCAGGTGAGGCTCGTCGCCTGGCTCGATGCCGAGGACGAATCCACCGCGCCGCGGGTGATCGCGATCTCGAACCTGCAGGACCTGTCCGAGCCGCTCGAGGCCCGTCTGCGCCCGGACCTGTTCCACCGGCTGAGCTGCCACCGGCTGTCGCTGCCGCCGCTGCGCGCCCGCGGCGACGACATCCTGACGCTGTTCAACCAGATGATGCGCCGCGCCGCCGAGGAATACGGCTGCGAGGTGCCCGATCTCTCGGCACAGGATGCCGCGCAGCTGATGCAGGCGCCCTGGCCGGGCAACCTGCGGCAGCTCTCGAACATGGCCGATCGTGCCGTCCTGCAGGCGCGGCGCGAGAAGGGCACGCTGACCTCGCTCCTGATGGCGGATAACGAGGCGCTGACCCCGGCCATGACCCAGGAAGGCAAGCCCTTGAAGGAATACGTGGAATCCTTCGAAAAAATGCTGATCGACAACACCATGCGCCGCCACAAGGGCTCGGTCGCCAAGGTGATGGAAGAGCTCTGCGTGCCGCGCCGCACGCTGAACGAGAAGATGCAGAAATACGGCCTGGCCCGCTCCGACTACATGTCCTGAGCCCATTTCCTGAGCGGGACCTGGCCGTTGCGGCAGGTCCCGCGCAAATTGTCGTTGTCATTCGTGCAAAGTGCAGTTTAAGTGGGACACCGGGCCTGTGTCCCGATGATAGATTTCCCTGGAACGCCCTTGGCGCCGAAACCCGGTGCGGGGCGCGGACCAGTCGAAACTCCCCGTTTACGGGGATCCAAACGCCCGCATCGGCCTGGACCGGCGGGCCACGAACCGGCCCCGATGACGGGCCAAGGATGAAACGCGATGGAACCGGATCGGTTGAGGGCAGGACAGGCGAGGGCGAGAACGCCGCTTGTCCCTGTATCCCGATCCACCGCTCCGGCCGTTGCTTCTACCCCACATAACGCCCGTGCGCCGTCCAGGCGTCAGAGCCTCCGGCATCCGGGCGGTGACAAGAGTTATAATGGCAAAGAAAATGCTCATCGATGCCACGCACCCGGAAGAGACCCGGGTCGTCGTGGTCGACGGCAGCAAAGTCGAGGAATTCGACTTTGAGTCCGAAAACAAGCGCCAGCTGGCTGGCAATATCTACCTGGCAAAGGTCACGCGCGTAGAGCCGTCGCTCCAGGCTGCCTTCGTCGATTACGGCGGCAACCGCCACGGCTTCCTGGCCTTCTCGGAGATCCACCCGGATTACTACCAGATCCCGGTGGCCGACCGCGAAGCGCTGATGGCCGAGGAACGCGCCTATGCGGAATCGCTGAAGGACCGCGACGACGAGGACGGCGAGGGCGAAGGCCAGCGCAAGTCGCGCCGCCGCACCCGGTCGAAGTCGCGCGACGGCGACGATGCGAAGCCGTCGAAATCGCGGAAATCCTCCGGAGAGGGCCGCAGCCGCGACATCGCCGGCATGGACGTCGTGGACCTGTCCCCCGAGGAAGATCCGCTGCTGTCGCCGGTCGGTTCCGATGACGGTTCCATGGCGGTGATCGACGTTCCGGCGGACCGGGACGAGGAAAAGGCCGCGCCCGAGGCGCCGGTCGAAGCCGTCGCGCCCGAAGCGGAAGCCACCGAGGTTCCCGCCGAAGCGGTCGAGATCCCGATCGAAACCGCGGAAACTCCGGCCGAGCCGGACGCTCCGGCTGCCGGGGAAGCTCCGGCCGAAGACACCGCGGACGCAGCCGAAGAGACCCCGGCAGAGACCGGGTCCGAAGAGGATGCGGAGACGCCCGGCGACAAGACGCCGCCGAACTACATGGCGGCTTCCGGTCCGTCCGATTTCGTGACCTCGCAGGAGCCTGCCGAGGCAGCGGCCGAGTCCGATGAGACCGAGTCCGAGGTTCCGCTCCACGAGAACGAGCCGGAAGAGGCCGAGCACGACGACACCATCGAGGACGTCGAGACCGACGACATCGAGGAAGAGGTCGAGGAGGCGCGCCGTCCGCGCAGCCAGAAGCCGCGTCCGCGCCGCTACAAGATCCAGGAAGTCATCAAGGTCCGGCAGATCATGCTGGTCCAGGTGGTCAAGGAAGAGCGCGGCAACAAGGGCGCCGCGCTGACGACCTACCTGTCGCTGGCGGGCCGCTACTGCGTGCTGATGCCGAACACCGCGCGCGGCGGCGGGATCTCCCGCAAGATCACCCAGGCGGCAGACCGCAAGAAGCTCAAGCAGATCGCGACCGAGCTCGACGTACCGGAAGGCGCGGGCCTGATCATCCGCACCGCGGGCGCCAAGCGCACCAAGTCGGAGATCAAGCGCGACTACGAATACCTGCAGCGGCTGTGGGAGCAGATCCGGCAGCTGGCGCTGAAATCCTTCGCGCCCGCCAAGATCTACGAGGAAGGCGACCTGATCAAGCGCTCGATCCGCGACCTCTACAACCGCGAGATCGACGAAGTCCTGGTCGAGGGCGAGGCGGGCTACCGCAACGCCAAGGACTTCATGAAGATGATCATGCCGTCCCACGCCAAGAACGTGCAGCAATACACCGACCCGCTGCCCCTGTTCGCGCGGCACCAGGTGGAAAGCTATCTCGACGGGATGTTCAATCCGGTCGTGCGTCTGAAATCCGGCGGCTACATCGTCATCGGCGTCACCGAGGCGCTGGTCGCGATCGACGTGAACTCCGGCAAGGCGACCAAGGAAGGCTCGATCGAGCAGACCGCGCTGAACACGAACCTGGAGGCCGCCGACGAGGTGGCGCGCCAGCTGCGCCTGCGCGACCTCGCGGGCCTGATCGTGATCGACTTCATCGACATGGAAGAGCGCAAGAACAACGCTGCCGTCGAGAAGCGCTTCAAGGACAAGCTGAAGACCGACCGCGCGCGCATCCAGGTCGGCCGCATCTCGGGCTTCGGCCTGATGGAGATGTCGCGCCAGCGCCTGCGCCCCGGCATGATCGAGGCGACGACGCAGCCCTGCCATCACTGCCATGGCACCGGCCTGATCCGCTCGGATGACAGCCTGGCGCTGTCGATCCTGCGCCAGATCGAGGAAGAGGGCGTGCGCCGCCGCTCCCGCGAGGTTCTGGTGAAATGTCCGGTGGGCATCGCCAACTACCTGATGAACAACAAGCGGGTGCATATCGCCAATATCGAGATGCGCTACGGCCTGTCGGTCCGGATCGAGGCGGACCCGTCGCTGATCAACCCCGACTTCACCGTCGAGCGGTTCAAGACGGCCTCGCGCACGGTTCCGGTGCCTTCCGCGCCGGTCATCTCGGTTGACACCTCCGATCTCCCCGAACTCGAGATCGAGGAAGAGGACGTGCAGGAGCAGGAAGACGAGCCGCAGGAAACCGGCCGCTCCGAGCTTGCCGAAGAGCGGGACACCGACGATGACGGCCAGCCGAAGCGCCGCCGCCGCCGCCGCCGCCGCAAGGGCCGTCCGAATGGCGACGACAATGGCTACGAGGCCGACAGCGCCTCCGGTGACGGCGAGGACAGTGCCGAGACGTCTTCGGACGAGGAGGATGACAGCGATGCGTCCTCCGAGGACGGTGCCGAGGCCGCCGAAAACGGCGACGACCAGCCGAAGCGCCGCCGCCGCCGCCGTGGCGGACGCCAGCCGGGCAAAGCGGGGCGCCGGGTTTCTTCCTCCGCGGGCGCCTCGCGCGCCTCGGCGATTTCCCAGTCCCCGGTCTCCAGCCGCAGCCCCTGTCCGGTCGGCGTGCCGAGCGCCTTCGCCTCCGCCAGCTTCAGCCCGGCACTGACCTGGCCGTGCCAGGTGGTCTGGTTGCCGAGCTTTCCGGCCGCGGCCACGATCAGCCACTGTTCGGCGCGGGTCATGGCGACATAGAGCAGCCGGTCACGCTCCTCGGCCTCGGCATGGGCGACCGCTTCGGCGGCCTCCTGCAGCGCGGGGGGCAGCTCGTCGCGCGAGACCCGCCAGGCCGGCCAGGAGCCTTCGCGGGGCAAAAGCACATCCTGCCCGGAATTGTGGAAGGCGGCGCAGTCGGGCAGGATCACCACCGGCGCCTCGAGCCCCTTCGAGCCATGCACCGTCATCAGCCGCACGGCGCGGCCCGCCGCCTCGGCCTGGCGCTTGATCTCGACATCCTCGGCGGCCATCCATTCGAGGAAGCCGGTCAGCGAGGGGATCTCGGACTGCTCGTAATCGAGCGCCTGCTGCAGGAGCCCGTCGATCGCCTCCTCGCATTCCGGGCCGAGCCGCGCGATCAGCCGGCAGCGGCCGCGATGCCGGGTCAGGATGCGGTCCAGGAGGTCGTAGGGACGGCGCAGGTCGGCCAGGCGGCGCAGGTCGTCGAGGATCGCGTAGGTGTCGGGATGCGCCTCCGACTGGCGCAGCGCGGTCCACAGATAGCTGCCGGCGGGACGCGGATGGGCGAGGCGGAAGAGATCGTCCTCGGTCCAGCCGAAGACCGGCGATCTGAGGGCGGCGGCCAGCGACAGGTCGTCCTCGGGCAGCGCCAGGAACGACAGCAGCGCCAGCAGGTCGCGCACCGCCAGTTCCTCGCCGAGCTTGATCCGGTCGGCGCCGGCGACCTCCAGCCCCTCGGCCTTCAGCGCGCGCATGGTTTCGAAGAACAGGTCGCCGCGGCGGCGGAACAGGATCAGCAGGTCGCCTTCATGGATGCGCCGCCCGGTGCCGTTGCCCGCGGGCAGATGCGCGGTGTCCACGAGCTGGCGGGCCTCCTTGGCGACGGCGAGCGCCAGCTGCGCCACCGGGCTTTCCGGGTCGAGCCGGTCAACCGGGTCCCAGCCATCGGCGTTTTCCTCCTCGCCGCTCTCCTTGTCGGGCAGGATCGCGGGCCAGAGATCGACCCGGCCGGGATAGGTGGTGCGGAAGGCGACATGCTCGGGCGGATCGCCGAGGCCCGAGACCTCGGGAAAGGTGCGGTCGACCGCGGTCAGCACCGCCGCGGCCGAGCGGAAGGAATGCGCCAGTTCGCGCGAATGCAGCGTGGCGCCGATCGATGCCAGCCCCTCGCCGAAATGGCCGCGCATCCGGTCGAATTCGCGTGGATCGGCGCCCTGGAAGGAATAGATCGACTGCTTCTTGTCGCCGACCACGAAGATCGTGCGCGGCACGTCGCCCCTTGTGCCTTCGCCGGCGGTGAATTCCTGCGCCAGCAGGCGCACCACGTCCCATTGCTCGGGGCTGGTGTCCTGCGCTTCGTCGACGAGGATGTGGTCGATGCCGCCGTCGAGCTTGTAGAGCACCCATTGCGCCACTGCCGGATCCATCAGCAGTGCGCGGGTCCGCAGGATCAGGTCGTCGAAATCGAGCCAGCCGCGCGCGAGCTTCGCCGCCTCGATCCGGGGCAGGAAGGCCTCGGCATAGCGGTGCAGCACGCGCGTCCGCTTCGCCGCGGTCAGCGCCAGCCCCAGCGTGCGGGCATCGGCGACCCGAGACATCAGCCCGTTCAGCGCCTCGACCAGATCCGGCCCCAGCGCCTGGCGGGTGGGTTTCGTCGGGAAGCTGTCGGTCTTCGGCCCGAAGGGGGTCTTGGCGGTGGCGCCGAACAGGAAAGGTCCTTCGAGCCCCTTCAGGAGGCCCATCGACGGCTCGAAGGGCGCGAGCCGCGCCAGCGCCGCCCCGGCCTTGCCGTCATTGCCGCCCTTCGACTGCAGCACCGGCACCAGCGCCTCCAGGAGCCGCCGGTCGCCCGGCGCGAAGGCCAGGTCGACGAGGTCGGCTTCGGACTGGCCGGGCAGCAGCCCCATCGCCTCCCACAACGCCTCCTCGTCCGGCAGCGCGGCGAAATCGGCGCGGGCATGCAGGATCTGCGCCGAGAGACCGGCAATGTCCTCGCCGCCCATCTGGAAGGCCAGCGCGTCGATCAGATGCGCCTCCGGCCCGTCGGCCATCTCCTCGACGACGCGCTCGATCATCGCCGCCTGGGTGCGTTCGTCGATCTCGGTGAACTGCGGGCTGACCCCGGCCTCCAAAGGGAAGCGGCGCAGGAGCGCGGCGCAGAAGGAGTGGATCGTCTGGATCTTCAGCCCGCCCGGCGTCTCGATGGCGCGGGCGAACAGGCGGCGCGCGCGCAGCAGCCGGTCCTCGTCGAGCCCGGTCTCGCCCAGCTTCTGCAGATCGGCGCGCAGCTCGGCATCGGGGCGCATCGCCCATTCGCCCAGGGTCTGGAACAGCCGGTTCTGCATCTCGCTCGCCGCCGCCTTGGTATAGGTCAGGCAGAGGATGTTCTGCGGCGCCACGCCCGACAGCAGCAGCCGCGCCACCCGGTTGGTCAGCACGCGGGTCTTGCCCGATCCGGCATTGGCGGCGAGCCAGGTCGATTCATGCGGCCGCGCGGCCTCGATCTGGCGCTGGGTCGCCAGGTTCACGGGGGTAGCGGTCGGGGCGGTCATTCGTGGTCCCCCACTTTCAGCGTCTCGGCATGCTGGGTCAGGTCCCATTCGCCGCCGCGGCTGAGATGGTCGTAATCCGACCACTCGCCCTGGCTCTCGCGCGCGACCTGCGCGGTGAAGCCGGTAGCGGGGTCGAGGAAGCGGGTGAAGAGCCGGTGCAGGCTTTCCGGCACCAGCTCGACCGGGATCTTCTCCAGATCGGCGGGCACGGTCTCGGGGCGGGCGGCGAGGCCGATATACTCGGCGCCGACCACATGCAGCGGTCCCAGCTCGCCGAAGGCGCCGGTCTCGGCCAGATAGGCGGTGATGTGCAGCTGCTTGTTGTATTTCGCCTGCTGCTTCTCGGTCGGCGGCTTGCCGGTCTTGTAGTCATAGAGCCAGACCGCGCCCTCGGGCGTGCGGTCGATCCGGTCGGTCTTGACCACCAGCTCGACCCCGGTCGTCGGCAGCACATGGCCGCCGCCCTGTTCGGTCTTGAGCAGTGCGCCGCGGGCGCGCCGGGTCTCTTCCTCGGCGATGAAATGGTCGGCGATGCGCTGCAGCCGCGCCAGCCAGAACCGCCGCGCGGTCGGCCAGGGCACGATCCGGTCCAGCACCTCGGCGCCGGTCGACAGGAGCAGCGCCTTCTGCCGGGCGCGGTCGAGCCCGGGGAAGTGCGGCACCACCTGTTCCAGAACCTCGTGCAGGACGGTGCCGCGGAGCCCGCGCAGCCCGGCGGCGCGCCGAGCCCGCGCCCCCGCGCTAGGATCCGGCCATCCGCCCCCACCAGCAGTTCCGAGTCGCGCTCCAGCCCCGCATCGGCGCAGAGCAGCGAGAGATTCACCAAATGGCATTCCATTTTCGTCCAGACCTCGCCTAGTCTAATGGCATTCCATCTCCGGAGTGCCGTTTTTCACGTCATTTCACGATTGGTATTTTGTGAAATTTGATTTTCACTAGATACAGGAACCAATTCTCCGCTTCTGTCAAATGGCATTCCATTCTGGAGCAACCGGTCGCACACCGGGGGACAGCAAGGAGGACCACCCATGACACGCATCGCCGCCACCGGCCTGACCCGCCGCAGGCTGCTGAAAAGCTCTGCCGCCGCCGCTTTCGGCACGCTGGCCGCGCCGTCGATCCTGCGCGCGCAATCCACCGAGATCGTGATCGGCTGCGCCGGCAGCCACACCGCCTGGATGGAGGAGATCGTCGCGCCGCACATGAAAGCCGCGATCGGCGCCGACATCCTGTTCGAGGGCACGAAATCCTCGGTGAACCTCGAGAAGATGGCCTCCAACAAGGACCGGCCCTACCTGTCGGTCGTGCAGATGGACGACCCGGTGATGATCCAGGCGGTCGAAGCGGATCTGCTGGCGCCGATCACGCCGGATGCCGTGCCGAACATGGAAGACCTCCGCCCCGATGCCGTGCACATGGACGGGATGTGGTGCAACTACGTCCAGCCCTGGGCGGGCATCGCCTACAACACCGATTTCGCCCCCGGCGGCGTGCCGAGCTGGGAGGCGCTCTGGGCGGCGGAGAATGCCGGGCAGGTCATCATCCCGTCGCTGCAGAACACAGAAGGCATGTGGACGCTCTTTGCCGCCGCCATGCTGGGTTCGGGCAAGCCCTTCGCCGAGGCGCAGTACGAAATCGACGCCGCCTTCGCCAAGCTCGAGGCGCTGAAGCCGAACCTGCTGTCGGTCTATTCGACCATGTCCCAGGCCTTCAACCTGCTGGAACAGGGCGAGATCACGCTGCTTTCGGGCAATTTCTCGTCCTACACGCTGCCGCGCAAGGCCGAAGGCGTGCCCGTCGACCTGGCCGCGCCAAAGGAAGGCATCTTCGCCATGCCCTCGGGCATCTGCCTGGTGAAGGGCGGTCCGAACCCGGAACTGGCCGAGGCCTATGTCAACGAGATGCTGGGGCCGGACATGCAGGCCGCCATCGCCGATTTCGCCTCGTCGGTTCCGGCCAACACCACCGTCACCGCGGGCGCGGCCATTCCGGACGGCGTGGAGATCTACTCGCCCGACTGGGCCTTCGTCGCCGCGAACCGCCGCGCCTGGATCGACCGCTTCGACAAGCTGATGGCGCTTTGATCATGCCCGGCATGACCCGCACCGCGCAGGAGCGCCATTATCTCGACGTCTGGGGCGTGGCCAAGTCCTTCCGGGGCACGCGGGTCATGTCGGAGATGAACTTCCGCATGGACCGGGGCGAGCTCGTCTCGCTCCTCGGTCCGTCGGGCTGCGGCAAGACCACGCTGCTGCGGATCATCGCCGGGCTGATGGAGGCCGACCAGGGCGACGTGGTGCTGGGCGGGCGCAACATCACCCGCCTGCCCGCGCATCGCCGCAACATCTCGGTGGTGTTCCAGAACTACGCGCTCTTCCCGCATCTGACCGTGGCCGAGAACGTCGCTTTCGGCCTGCGCGCCCGCGGCACCGCGAAAGCCGCCTGCGCCGGGCCGGTGGAGGAGGCGCTGCGGCTCGTCCGCATGGACGCCTTCGCCATCCGCCCGGTCTCGGCCCTCTCCGGCGGCCAGCAGCAGCGCGTCGCCGTCGCCCGCGCACTGGTCGTCGAGCCGGACCTGCTGCTCCTCGACGAGCCGTTCTCGGCGCTCGACCGCAAGTTGCGCGAAACCATGCAGGTGGAACTCAAGGCGCTGCTGCGCGACCGCGGCATCACCGCGATCTTCGTCACCCATGACCAGGAGGAGGCGATGGGCGTCTCCGACCGGATCGCGGTGATGAATGCCGGGCGGATCGAGCAGTTCGCCGATCCCTCGACGCTCTATGCCCGCCCCGCCACGCCCTTCGTGATGGATTTCGTCGGCCTCTCCACCCGGCTTTCGGGCACCGTCACCCATAGCGACGGCCATGTCAGCGTGGTCGAGACCGCGCATGGCGAGGTGACCGCGCCCGGCGCCTTCGTGCCCGGCACCGCCGTGCAGGTCGGCGTCCGCCCCGAGCTGGCCGCGCCCGGCGCTGGCGAGAACCCCAGCCATGCGCCGCCAGCCGCATATCCTCGGCGCGCAGCCCCAGCGTGGCCGGCCCCGTTTCCCCGCGCGCCGCCAGCAGCGTCCGCCAGCCGAACATCTCGACCGTGCCGTCCGCGGCGATCTCGACCGGCAGCAGGTTCATCTGCGGCGTCCCGATGAAGCGCGCCACGGTCAGGTTCGCGGGCCGCTCGTAAAGCTCGGACGGCGTGCCGAGCTGGGCGATCTGCCCGCCCTCCATCAGCGCGATCCGGTCCGACATCGTCATCGCCTCGACCTGGTCATGGGTCACGTAGACGAAGGTGGTGCCCAGCCGGCCATGCAGCTCGGCCAGCTCTTCGCGCATATGGGCGCGCAGCTTGGCATCGAGGTTCGACAGCGGCTCGTCCATCAGGAAGGCGGCCGGGTCGCGCACCAGCGCACGCGCCAGCGCCACGCGCTGCCGCTGGCCGCCGGAGAGCTGCGCCGGGGGATCGGGCCGTGGCCGCGTTCCGCCGCGCGCGGCGCCTCGCTCGCCTCGCGCAGGCTGCGGATGTCGCGCCGCTGCAGCCCGGTCAGCACGCTGATCCGGCTATCTGTCATGCGCCGCCCCGGCAGCCCGAAATGCCGAAGGGCCTGCTCGATGAACAGCGGCTTCAGCAATTCGGCAAGCTGCGGATAGGCCAGGCCGCGCCCGATCATCGCGCGCACCAGCGGACGGAGGATGCGGTCAACCGCGGCTCTGAAAGTCTCGTCCGTCACGTCGCAGGCAGCCTCCCCGTCAAATGTGCATTTAGCCCATTTCCTGTTGACAGGGAACTCCCCGGCGGGCCATCACCTGAAAATGGGCGAAAAGCCCATTATTCCGGTTAACGGAACGGGGCACGGCCCGGACGGGCCGCCGCGCAGCTTCGGGAAGGGGCAGGCGCAGGGGCATGTCCGACCGCGGTCCCGGATGGCAGGCGTCTGGGAGGAGCGGGGTCTGCGGGCATGCCCGCGGCCTTGCGGGCGGCGATCTCGCGGGCTTCGCGGCGGCGGGCGTCGAGACCGATCACGAGCTGACCGGCGCGGATGACCTGATCGCCAAGCTGGAGGCCGGCTTCACCATCGAGCTGCGCGGCTCGCACGAGCACCTGCTGCCGGAACTCGCCGCCGCGCTCCTCGAGCTGGGCGAGCTGCCGCAGACCGTCACGCTCTGCACCGACGACATCTTCCCGGACGACCTCCTGGAAAGGGGCGCGCTGGACCGGGTGATCCGGGTGCTGATCTCCTGCGGGCTGCCGCCGCTCTGGGCCTACCGCGCGGCCACGCTGAACGCGGCAAGCCGCATCGGCCGCCCCGATCTGGGCCTCGTCGCGCCGGGGCGCCGCGCCGATCTTGGGCAGCGCGGCGGACCCCTATGGCGGGACCATCGCGCTCGACGGCAACCTGACCACGGCGCTCCTGGCCGAGATCGCCGCCAGCCCGCTCTTCGCCGCCGCCGATCTCCGGATCGCGCCGGCCAGCCCGGGCAAGGCCGACCGGCTGAAGGCCTTCCTCGAAAGCGGCCGCGGCACACTTTACGTTAACCGCGAAGAGGCAAACCTGCTCTCGGGCTGCAACGCTCCCGATGCCGGGGGGGCCGCGCGCTGCCTGCTCAAGGCCGGGGCCGAACGCTGCATCGTCACCGACGGCGTCGGCGAGGCGGTGGACCTTTCGGCCACCAACTGCTACCGCGCCACCCCGCCCCTCGTCGAACCCAAGCGCGTCACCGGGGCGGGCGACACGCTGATGGCCGTCCACATCGCCGCCGAGCTCCAGGGCATGGGCCGCGGCGAGGCGCTGATGCACGCCACCCAATCCGCCGCCCGCTACGTTGCCGGAGAAGACATCTCATGACCCCCGACATCCGCTATTCCACCGAGGTTGCCGCCGCCCGCGAGCTCGGCGGCCCGATCGTGGCGCTGGAAAGCACCATAATCACCCACGGGATGCCCTATCCGCGCAATCTCGAGACCGCCCGCGCGGTGGAAAACGACATCCGCACCGCGGGCGCCGTGCCCGCGACCATCGCGGTGATCGACGGCGTGCTGCATGTCGGCCTCGAAGGCGCCGAACTCGAAGCCCTGGCGCAGCGCTCCGACGTCGCCAAGCTCAGCCGCGCCGACCTCGCCGTCGCGATGGCCACCGGCATCTCCGGAGCGACCACCGTCGCCGCCACCATGATCGCCGCCCGCGCGGCCGGCATCCGCGTCTTCGCCACCGGCGGCATCGGCGGCGTGCACAAGGGCGCCGAGGACAGCTTCGACATCTCCGCCGACCTGCAGGAGCTGGCCCAGACGCCGGTCACCGTGGTCTGCGCCGGCGCCAAGGCGATCCTCGACCTGCCGAAGACGCTGGAAGTGCTCGAAACCCTCGGCGTGCCGGTCTTCGCCTATGGCCAGGACGCGCTTCCGGCCTTCTGGTCGCGCGACAGCGGCCTCGCCGCGCCGCTGCGGGCCGACATGCCCGCCGACGCCGCGCTGGTCGTCGTCGCGCTGCTGGCCGCGCTGGTCGTCATTGCGGTCGCGCTGGCGCGGCTGCTGGCCGCCGTCGCGGTTCTGCTGGGATTCCTGCTGCTCGCGGCGGGCCTCCGCATCGCGCTGCGCCTCGCCCAGAAGGCGGGTGTAGTGCTGATCGGGAAGGCCAGCGCGTTCGACCGCGGCAGCCGCCAGAAGCTCTGCAGCTCTACCCGCAGGAACTGCTTCCGGCCGACATTCTCCGGCGTGACGGTGCGTTTCTCGGGGCCCCATCTGTGGTAGGTCTCGGGGCTGGTATCGAGCCGCGGATTGACCGTCATCGTCCAGTTGAGACGGCGATAGGCCTGGCCCTGATCGACCGCATTGAGGAATTTCAGCGCCTTGTCGAAGACCCCCATCTTGCGCGCCTTCGGCACCGGCGCGTGCCATTCGAAGAAGTTCATGCCGACATCGAAATCGAGCGACCAGTCCGCCTGCGACGTGATCATGCCGGCATCGAGCCACAGGTTGCCGCCGCGCGCGTCGAGGAGCGCGAAATCGCCCTGGGCCTGGCGGGTGATGTATTCCAGCGGCCCGCAGGGCAGCGTCGCCGGATCGAGGAAGGTGAAGCGCTGCTCGATCCCCAGGGGCCGGTTGATCCAGTGCCAGCGGTCGCCGTCGCGGGCGAGCGAGAAGAGCGCCGGATAGTCCCGCGCCTTCGACACCATGATCAGCTCCAGCAGGTCCCAGCCCGCCAGCTCCATGTGCGGCAGCGACTGGCAGCGCATCGGATCCTCGGCCAGGGTGATCGCCCGGTCGCGCATCTCGGCGACGTAATGCTCGTCGACATCGAAGGCATGCTCGAAGGGCGAACCCGCCGGACCGCCGGGATGCGGCTCGATATTGACCGAATACATGTAGCTGTCGCGGTCGAAGGGGAAGGGAAAGCGGCGGATCGCGGCAGGCGAGTTGAAATAGGTGTAGTCGCCGCGGAAGGTTTCGTCGTTGAATTGCAGGGTCATGGAACGNCCTCCTCAGAGATCCAGTTCGAGCCGCGCGCCCTTGAAGCGCGACATGCAGGGCATGATCCGCGTCTGGAGCGCGCGCTCCTCCTCGCTCAGCCAGTGGTCGTGATGCAGGATGCGGCCGTCGCAGGCGGTCGCTGTTACCTGGCGAGCCTCGAGGACCTCTGCTCCCAGCCGAAATGGGGCCGCCGCCTGCACCGGGTGCTGCGCGATCTCGACCCGGATCTGGCAGAGTACAAGGGCTTCGCCGTCAACCGCGGCATGATCGTCGACTACCTCGCCGGGGCCGATGACGGCGCGCCCACATCGCCGGGCATCTTCCCCGAGGGATGACCGCCATGCCCTGGATCCTGCTCGCCATCGCCGGCTGCCTCGAGGTGGTCTGGGCGATGGCTATGAAATCCTCCGACGGCTTCACCCGGCTCTCCCAAGTTCGACAGTTAATCCGATAAGTACTTGATATTGTTCATTCCGAAATGGCATTTGTGTGACTGCGCGAAGGCTCAGGCGGATTTCGGAAGGCTCAATGCATCGAAAAGGTCCAGTTGCTCCGGGGTGGTCTTGCTGGTGCCGTTGAAGGTTCGCTCGCCGATATGGGCGGTGTGCTTCTGAATGCGCGCGAGCAGGTCGAGCGCGGTGCGCGGGCTGGCGGAATGGCCCTTTGCCTTCAGCCGCATCCGCTTGACGCGGCAGAGGACCAGCGCCAGGAAGCAGGTGAGGGCACGGGCGCGGATGCGGTCCGGCAGGCGGTGGTGGACCGGCGGGCAGGCCTCGCTCGATCCCGGCCAGCCGCGCGCGCGGCTCCAGACCTTCGAGCCGATGTACCAGCTCGATCTCGAACTCGAGGACGCGGCCGAGGTGCCGGTCTACGGCGCGCGGGTCCATGTCCGCTTCGCCCACGATCCCGCGCCGCTCGCGGGCCGCATTGCCCGCGCCGCGACCCGCGTGTTCCTGAAATACTTCGTCTCGCGGGATGCCACCGCATGAGGCGCAGCCGAGCCACCAAAGAGACAACCAATGGAGGACCCGAAACTTGACCCAGCTTCTGTTCTACGAAAATGCCCGTCCCGTCACCGCCAGGGCGCATGGCGACCTCTATGTCCGCACCGGCGGCCAGTATGCCTTCGCGCGCAAGGTCAACTCGGTGCCGCTGACCGCGATCGAGTTCGCTTCGGCGGCGGGGCATTACCCGATCGTCTTCGCGGGGACGCAGGACAAGGTCATGCCGGCGGTGATCCTCGGCGTGACGGCCGACCAGAACCTGCATGTCAGCGAGGAGGGCCATTGGCGGCAGGGCAGCTACATCCCCGCCTTCGTGCGCCGCTATCCCTTCGTCTTCTCGACCGATGCGGAGAACAAGAACTTCATCCTGAACATCGACGAGGGCTACGAGGGCTGCAACCGCGAGGGACGCGGCGAAAGGCTGTTCGACTCCGAGGGGCGCCAGACCATCTACCTGCAGAACATCCTGCGCTTCCTCCAGGAATACCAGGGCCAGTTCCGCCGCACCGAGGCCTATTGCCGGCGGCTGCAGGAGCTGGATCTGCTCAAGCCGATGCAGGCGCAGTTCAAGCTGCCGGGCGGCGCGCAGCGCTCGCTGTCGGGCTTCATGACGGTCGACCGCGAGGCGCTGAAGAAGATCCCGGATGACCAGCTGCGGCTGATGTTCGACACCGACGAACTGGAATGCACCTTCCTGCATCTCTTCTCGATGCGGCACTTCCAGTCGATGCTGAACAATTTCGGCGAAGCGCTGCAGCAGGCCGAGACCCCGCCGCCGGCACCCGAAATGGCCGAGCCGGATCCGGCGCCCGAGCCTGAATACGAGGGCTACCAGAGCTGACAGCGATGCCGATGCCCGCCGCCCAGAGCTTCGCCGCGCCGCTGGTGCGCTTCTATCCGGAACGTACGGAGCGCGATCCGGGCTGGCTCGACGAGGCAGGGCAGGCGGTGCTCGGCCGCATGACCGCGCGGCGGCGCGGGGCATGGCGCCCCTGCGTTGCGCGGCCGCCATCTTCCCGGCCTTCCGGCGCAGCTCGGCGACCACCTCATTTCGAGGTCCGGCCAATCGCCGCGAACAGGCATGTCTTGCCTTCTCCCGAACGTACGTCCGCAATGTCGATGCGGAAGCCTCCGATCGGGCAAGCCTTGAATTTCCGCTTCGGTTTGCCGCCCTCCACATCGGGCAGCCGGCTGATCCCTGCGCCATCGGGCTCGAACCGATGGCGCCACGATGGCTCATCGCTGCAGGCTTCGGTGCAGGGACGGGCGCGTCAGGTGCGGGATCGAGGGCTGCAAGGCATGCAGGCGGTTCCGCGCTGAAATCGTTCCCCCGGATCGATTCCGGGACGCCGCGTCCGAAGCTTTCGATCGCTGCATGGGAGCACGGATGGCGTGCGCCGCTCCCGGCGAAGGCGCGCATTCGCCTTCCGGTCAACGGATCGTGGCGCTGCCGCGAAGAGCATGTCCCATGGGTCATCCTTCCGATGATCGCAGAATGGCAGACCACTACACCCTGGGACGAAACATCCAAGGCAAAGGTGGGGCTGAGGGCAACTTTCTGCCGGACCGCGGGGAGTCCGAACATGCAAAGGGCCTCCCCGCGGGGAAGCCCTCCGGAAAAATCGTCTGGCCGCAGATCAGTCGCGCAGCAGCTCGTTGATCGATGTCTTGGAGCGGGTCTTCTCGTCGACGCGCTTCACGATCACCGCGCAATAGAGGTTCACGCCGTTCTTCGAGGGCATCGTGCCCGCGACGACGACGGAGCCTGCCGGGACCTCGCCATAGGTGACTTCGCCGGTTTCGCGGTCGACGATCTTGGTCGACTGGCCGAGGAACACGCCCATGCCCAGAACCGAGCCTTCGCGGACGATCACGCCCTCGACAACCTCGGAGCGGGCACCGATGAAGCAGTTGTCCTCGATGATGGTCGGGCCGGCCTGCATCGGCTCAAGCACGCCGCCGATGCCGACGCCGCCCGAGAGGTGCACGTTCTTGCCGATCTGCGCGCAGGAGCCGACGGTCGCCCAGGTGTCGACCATGGTGCCGCTGTCGACATAGGCGCCGAGATTGACGAAGGACGGCATCAGCACCACGCCCGGCGCGATATAGGCCGATTTGCGCACGACGCAGTTCGGCACGGCGCGGAAGCCTGCCTCTTTCCAGTCCTTCTTCTTCCAGTCGGCGAACTTGCTGTCGACCTTGTCCCACCAGTCGCCGCCCTGCGGGCCGCCGGACTGCTTTTCCATGTCCTTCAGGCGGAAGCCCAGCAGCACGGCCTTCTTGGCCCACTGGTTCACGTGCCAGGAATTGTCGGCCTGCTTTTCCGCCACCCGGATCTTGCCGGAATCGAGCGCGTTCAGCGTGGTTTCGATGGCGTCGCGGGTCTCGCCCTTGGTTTCCGGGGTGATCGTGTCCCGGACCTCCCAGGCGGCCTCGATTGCGGTTTCCAGCTCTGCGTGTGACATGGGGCCCCTCCGAACGGTTTGCTCTGGCGTCGCGGTTCCCCGGGCTATACGGCTAAGGGTCGGAGGGTGCAATCCATATGAAAGACACCAAGATGACCGGTTCCAAGGCCCATCCCTTCCCCGACGCGCGCGAGGATGTCCGGCGCAGCCTCATCGAGGACCAGACGCCCCAGACGCTGTCGCCGACCTACCGGCTGGCCTTCGACGATTCCGACTTCCTGATGCGCGAGGAGCTGCGCCCGGTGCGGCTGCAGCTGGAGCTTCTCAAGCCGCAGATGATGATGGACGAGGCCGGGATCACCTCCACCGTGGTGATGTTCGGCGGCGCCCGTATCCCCTCGCCTGCCGAGAAGGACAAGGCCCGCACCCCGGCGCTCGGCGAGCTCAGCCATTTTTACGAGGAAGCCCGCGAATTCGCGCGGCTGGTGACGCAGGAAAGCATGAAATCCGGCGGCACCGAGAACATCATCGTCACCGGCGGCGGTCCGGGCGTGATGGAGGCCGGCAATCTCGGCGCGGAACAGGCCGGTGGCAAATCCATCGGGCTGAACATCGTGCTCCCGTTCGAGGCGACGCCCAACGCTTATGTGACGCCGGAATTCTCTTTCAACTTCCACTATTTCGCCATCCGGAAGATGCATTTCCTGATGCGCGCCAAGGCGATCACCGTGTTCCCCGGCGGCTTCGGCACGCTCGACGAGCTGTTCGAGGCGATGACCCTGATCCAGACCCAGCGCATGGCGCCGGTGCCGATCCTGCTCTTCGGCGAGAAGTTCTGGCGCTCGATCATCAACTGGGAGGCGCTGGAGGCCGCAGGCACGATCGGGGCCGACGACCTCAACCTCTTCCGCTTCGTCGAGACCGGCGAAGAGGCCGCGCGGATCGTGCTCGAGGCCTGACGGACTCAGCCGAGCTTCCAGGCCGCGGCCTCCGGGTTCCGCGCGATCACCGCGCGGTTCAGCGCCGCGGCCACCGTCACCCAGGCGAGATAGGGCAGCATCAAGGCCCCCGCCAGCGGCACCACCTGCCAGAAGGCCGCCGCCGTCGCCGCCACGGCGAGCCAGAGGCCGCAGAGCGGCGCGCCATCGGCACGCTGTCGAACCAGGTCCACATGGGATGCGCCAGCCCGGCCAGGTCGCAGGCGGCATGGATCGCGCGGCGGTCGAAGCTGCTGTGCTGGATCACCGGCTGGCGCGCCAGGAGGCCGGCAATCCGCGGCTGGAGCTCGGCGAAGCGCGGCGCGCCGCGGACGGTCTCGGGGCGGATCCCGGTCAGCTGGATGTTGAAGGACGAGAACCGGCACTCCGGATCGACATAGGCGGCAAAGGTCTCGATCGCGCCGCCCTCGCGCACGAAGGCCAGGCCGATCTGGCAGATGCTCGACGGATCGCCGTTCGCGGTCTCGACATCGAGCACCACGAAGCGGAATTCGCCCTCGGGCAGCGCCCCTGCCGGATTGCCGCTGCGGTCCATCTCGATCCCCCTGCCTGTCCTTGCGCCTGTCCCGGCGGCATATCCCCCGGGCCGGGCGCCGACAAGGCCGGGCGTCAGGGCTGCTCCGGCGGGCGCAGGCAGGCGGCCGGCGGCTTGCCGTCGCGGGTATGGGTCTCGGCGCCGCAATTCATGCAAATGAAATAGCGCCCAGCCCCGCTGTCCTTGCCGCGGTTCTCGCGCCAGCGGCAGTTCTTGACCGCCTTGCGCGCGCGGAAGGTGACGGCCATCCAGACAAGCACGCCGATCAGGACGATGAGGAAGATGAACATGGGCAGGCTCCGGAACGGAAAAGGCCCCGGGCTGTGCCGGGGCCTCGTTCAGCGGCAGGCGCGCAGGTCAGACCTGGCGTTCCACCATCATCTTCTTGATCGACGCGATCGCCTTGGCCGGGTTCAGGCCTTTCGGGCAGGTCTGCGTGCAGTTCATGATGGTGTGGCAGCGATAGAGCTTGAACGGGTCCTCCAGCGCGTCGAGACGCTCGCCGGTGGCCTCGTCGCGGCTGTCGATCAGCCAGCGGTAGGCATGCAGCAGCGCCGCCGGGCCGAGATAGCGGTCGCCGTTCCACCAGTAGCTCGGGCAGGAGGTCGAGCAGCTGGCGCACATCACGCATTCATAGAGGCCGTCGAGCTTCTTGCGGTCCTCGATGGACTGCTTCCACTCCTTCGCCGGGCGGTTGGTCTTGGTTTCCAGCCAGGGCATGATCGAGGCATGCTGGGCGTAGAAATGGGTCAGGTCGGGGATCAGGTCCTTGACCACCGGCATGTGCGGCAGCGGGTAGATGCGCACGTCGCCCTTGATCTCGTCGAGCCCGTAGATGCAGGCCAGCGTGTTGATCCCGTCGATGTTCATCGCACAGGACCCGCAGATGCCTTCGCGGCAGGACCGGCGGAAGGTCAGGGTCGGGTCGATCTCGTTCTTGATCTTGATCAGCGCGTCCAGGACCATCGGACCGCATTTGTCCATGTCGAGGAAATAGGTGTCGACCCGCGGGTTCTGGCCGTCATCGGGGTTCCAGCGGTAGATCTGGAATTTCCGGACATTGGTCGCGCCTTCCGGCTTCGGCCACGTCTTGCCCGTGGTGATCTTCGAGTTCTTGGGAAGGGTGAACTGAACCATCGTTTTTCCCCTATCTGGCTAGGCTCTGGGCGCATTGGCGAAGTTGTTGTCGGAACCGGCCGCAGGGCGGCCGGCGGGAAAGATGCGGGACGCGGTCCCTGGCGGGGCCGGTCATGGAAACGTCAGGGCGGTGCACCGGCCGACGGCGCGGCCTCCCGCTGGTCCTTCTTCCACCGGGCGGCGACCTGGTTCAGCCGGACGAACTGCTCGACCAGGCCGGAGCCGATCAGGCTGGCCTTCATCCGCGCCAGTCCCGCCGCACGCTCGACCGACGTCGTAGCACCAGCCAGATTGGCCAGCAGCCACTCGTCCAAGTCCCGGTCATGCGCCTTGCGGTACTCGGCGCGGTCCCAGACCGGCGCAAGGTCGATGCCGAATTCCGCGAACAGGTCCAGAAGGCGGTCCTGGTCGTAGACCGGCATGGAGCCCTGGCGCCCGGTGCCGCCGGTCGGCCCTTCGGAGAACAGGATGTTGCACTCCACCGGGTCGATATGGGCCAGCTTGCGGACCCGCGGCTCCATGTGTTCCTGCGCGAGGCGGACCCGCTTGCGGCGGACGAGGATCGCCACGTCCTGGGGCAGATGGCCGAGATGCTGGCGCGCATGCACCGCCGAGCCTTCGGCGAAGATGATCCGCTCCGCCTTGGCATAGGCCGTCATCTGCGCGTCGAAGCTCATGGTCTCCGGCCAGATCACGGTCACGCCGAGCGCGGCGAGCCGGTCCTCGAGATAGGCCTCCCCGGGGATCCGCACCATGTCCGGCGCCAGCCGCGAACGCGACACGTAGAGCGTGCCGCCCGTCGCCAGCACGATGCCCTTCTTCGCCTGCAGCGCGTTCAGCGCCTCGATGTATTCCGGCATCGGGCCGCACCAGCGGTGCTTGACGACGCTCAGGCCGAGATTGACCTTCTCGAGCTGCTCGCCCTGCGGCATGACATAGAGTTCCCGTGCCAGCAGCGGGCGGTCCTTGACGAACAGCAGCCGGTCGCGCGGGATCTCCAGCCAGTCGCACAGGTCGAAAACATAGCCCGGCACCTCGCGCGCGCCCTTGCGGCGCGCCACGGTAATAACCAGGCGGGCCTCCGGCATGGCCAGCCGCGAGAACAGCAGGCGCTGGCTGTGCTCGGCCATGAAATGCCCGAAATGGATCGAGGCCGCACCCGCCCAGATGCAGGGCTCCTCCACCACGACCGGCGTGCGGCCGGAAGCGGCGGGCTGCTTCGGATCGGGATGGCCGTTGACCCATTGCCGGTGCAGGCCGGGCTCGCCGCCCTCTTCCGCCGCGGGCCAGACCGGACCGGACGGCCAAGCCTTGCCGCCCGCCGGCTCGATCAGGATGTTTTCGAAGCGCTTGAGCAAGCCGGGCCGGCGCAGCCGCTTCTCCAGCGGCCCACGGCGTCGAGCCTGACGCCGCAGAGCGTGCCGTCGACCGAGACCAGCGCGGTGCGCCCGGCCTCGATCTCCTTCATCTCGCCGTTGATCGACAGCCGCGCGCGCTGCGGCCAGTCCTCGACGCGCGAGACGAAGACGCGGATGCCGCCTTCGCCCAGAACGACCGTGTTGCCGGGGCTGGCGCCTTCGGCCTCTGGCAGGTCGTCGCCGCAGGCGCCGCTGAGCATGGCACCGCCGGCGGCGATGCCGTCGAGCGTCACCATGCAGTAGTCATTGCCGGCCATGGTCAGCATGGTCTCGCCGACTGCCAGCGAGGCGAGCTGTCCCTGGACCGAAAGACGTGCGGCCTGCTCCTCCTGGGAGACGCGCGAGACGAAGACGCGCAGTGCGCCGTCGGCCAGCATCGCGGTCATGCCCGGGGTCATCGCGCCGGCCCCGCGCGGCACGGGCGGCGAGGTGGCTGCGGGCCGCGGCATCCGGCGGCGCCCCGGCGCTGCGGGCCGTTCTGGCCCGCATGGCGCCGGAGACCGAAACCCTGAGCCCCGATCCGGCGGCAGCGGCCATGCTCGGGCAGGATTTCGCTGCCTTCCTCGGCGTCCTTTCCGGTCAGCGGGCGCCTGTCTGACACCGGCGATGCTGCAGCTGCAGAAAATTTACTGAAAATCAAAAATGCCGCTGGCGAAATGCCGCGCGCCTCTGCTATCCGGGGCCCGCAGCGCGTGCGGCCAGAGGTCTGCAGCGCGTCCGGGATGTCCCGGGGACGTTTCCTTGATCGCATGTGATGCATGTCCGGCCCGGTTTTTGCGGCTGGGGCATGGAATCTCGGGGGTCTGACCCTATCTGCGGTTGCGTCCGGCCAGTGAATTCGGAGTGACCAGATGAGTGCGATCAGCGACGAAGGCGGCGAGGCCGCGAAATACCGGGCACCTGCCCTGTCCAAGGGGCTCGACATCCTCGAGCTGCTCTCGACCGTGGCGGACGGGATGACCCAGGCCGAGATCGCCAAGACCCTGGGACGGACCTCTTCCGAGATCTTCCGCATGCTCATGGTGCTGCGCGAGCGCGGCTATGTCGAGATCGACAATGACCGCTACCACTTGACCACCAAGATGTTCGTGATGGCGCACCGCCATCCGCCGGTGAAGCGGCTGGCCGCGGTTGCGGGCGACCCGATGCAGCGCCTTGCCGACCGGCTGAACCAGTCGATGCATCTGGGCATCCTGCACCGCGGCGAGATGCTGGTGATCGCCCAGGTCGACTGCCCCGACAACAACCTGACTTCGGTGCGGCTCGGCGCGCATGTGCCGGTCTACGACACCGCCTCGGGCCGGGTTCTGGCGGCGTGGCTCGAGCGCGACGCGCTCGACAGGCTGATCGGCGAGGCCGGGCGCGAGTCGCCCAAGCGCGCCGATTTCGAGGCAGACCTGCCCGCGGTGCGCCGCCAGGGCTTCTGCGTCAGTCCCTCGCACACCATCGCCGGGGTGGTGAACATCTCCGTGCCGATCTTCGATTTCACCGGCCAGGCGGTCGCTTCGGTGACGATCCCGTTCATCCAGCGCCTGTCGGGGACGTCGATCTTCCCGGCGGAATATTGCCGCGATGCGCTGGTCGAGATGTGCGCCGGGATCTCGCGGCGGCTCGGCGCGGACATGGAGCATCTGCATCCGGACCTGCCGGAGCTGCAATCGATCTAATTCGAACTGTTTCGCCCGTGCATCTTCCGCTTTTGTAAAGCAAGAGCCCCTACCGTCGGCGGTCAGGGGAGACATGGGGTCAGTGGCGATGCTGGGAAGCGACAAGATCATCCGGCCGGATGCAGAGGCGTGCTGCCTCAGCTGCCTGCTGGTCGATGACGATGCCTTCTGCCGGATGATGGTGCAGCGCGCGATCGAGAAGACGCGGCTCGACATCACCGTCGAAACGGCGACCAGCCTCGCGGAAGCGCGCGAGAAACTGATGTCGGCCTTCTATGATCTCGTCCTGCTCGACCATCACCTGCCCGACGGTTTCGGCGCGGGCTTCCTGGTCGAGATGGCGGAAGGCGGCGTGCCGCGCTGGACGCGGGCCGCCATCCTGACCGGGCTTCGCGAACATGCCGAGCAGGAACTGGGTAAGGGCCGCCCGGAGCTCCTGGTGCTCGACAAGTCCGATTTCGGCCCCGAAGTCCTCGAGGACGTGGCGCAGAGCTGCTGCGCCGCCTGAACCGCGGCTCAGACCGCGGCGGCGGCCGGTGCGCGCTGCTGTCCGGTGCCTGCGCCGATCGCGACCAGCGCCTCTGCCAGCCGCGCCATGCCGCGGTCGAGCTTCTCGGCATCGTTCAGCGTGAAGTTCAGCCGCAGCGCCGGGCCGGACAGGCCGAGCGGGTCGAAGACATTGCCCGGCCCGACCAGAACGCCATGTTCCATCCCGGCATCGACCAGCCGGTCGACATCGAGCGAGCGGTCCTTGGCACGGGCCCAGAAGAACATGCCGCCGACCGGAACTTCCCAGTCGAACCAGGGCGAGATGTGGCGCTCCATCGCCTCGGCCAGCGCGGTGCGCCGCTCGCGGTAGAGCGCGATCGCCTTGGGATGCATCTCCTCGATCATGCCTTCCTCCAGCGCGGCCAGCGTCAGCAGCTGCGACAGTGCGTTGGAGCACAGGTCGGTGGCCTGCTTGGCAGAACTCAGCTTGCCGATCAACTCGGGGTCGGCGATCACCCAGCCGACCCGCAGCCCCGGCACCAGCTGCTTCGACAGGCTGCCCATGTGGATCACCGGACCGCGATAGGGTGCCTCGGTGCCGCGCGATGACAGCTCCAGCAGGCCGGGCAGGGCCGGACCGTCGTAATAGAGCGCGCCATAGGGGTCGTCCTCGATCAGCCAGGTGTCGGTGGCATGGACGGCCTCGACCAGCGCGCGGCGGGTCGGCAGGTCGACCAGCTTGCCGGTCGGGTTCGAGAAATTCGGGATCATGTAGGCCAGGTCGGCCTTGCCGAGCGCGTCTGCCAGCCGGTCATGGCGGCTCAGGTCGACATGCTGATAGCGCGGTTCGCGCGGGCGGAAGGCATCCATCGCTCCGGCATAGGTCGGGAAATCGCAAGCGATGCGGCGGCCGGGCTCGATCAGCACCTTGCCGACGAGGTCCAGCGCCTGGGTGCCGCTGGCGGTGATCAGCACGTTGGAGGCATCGACGGCGGCGCCGCGGGCGCGGTAGCGGGCGGCAATGGCCTCGCGCAGCTCGGGCAGGCCGCCGGTCGGCGCATAGCCGAGCGCTACGCCCGGCCGGGTGCGGATCGCCTCGGCGGCAATCTCGGCCAGCCGGTCCGAAGGGAATAGCGAGGCATCTGGAAGCCCGCCCGCGACATTGACGAGATCCGCGATGCCCGCCGAACCGACGAAGCGGCTCGTCAGATCATTGGTACCCTCCAGCCAGGAGGCGAATTCGGCTCGTCCAGTCATGTCACTATCCTTGATATCCTGCGGCGGGACTCGCTGTCCCGCCGCGTGATGGGGTTCTAGCGCAGGAAGATGAACAATATGCGCTAAACTGCCGCCTCTTTCGCTCAAATTTCAGGGTCATGCACTAGCATTTCGTAAAATCGTGGTGCATTGCACTCATGACCGGACGGAAGGAGGCAGAGATGCAGCAGCTGGACGAGATCGACCGCAAGATCCTGCGGGCCCTGCAGAAGAACAGCAAGCGCAGCAGCAGCGAGATCGCCGAGGAGGTGGGGCTGTCGCAGACCCCCTATCTGCGGCGGGTGCGGCGGCTGGAGGAAAGCGGCGCCATCGACCGCTACGTGGCGATCCTGAATCCGGCGGCGCTGGGGCTGGGGATGACGATCTTCACCCGGATCTGGCTGACCGGCCAGGACGGGCGCAGCGTCGACGCCTTCGCCGCGGCGGTGCGCAAGATGCCCGAAGTGGTCGAATGCCACCTCATGGCCGGGGATTGCGACTTCCTCCTCAGGGTCGTGGTGCATGACATCCAGAGCTACCGCCAGTTCCAGGCGCATCACCTGACGCGGCTGCCGGGGGTGCAGAGCGTCAAGACCGAAATCCCCATGCAGCAGATCAAGGCCTCCACCGAAATCCCGGTCTGAGCCCTCGCAGAAAATCGCCGGATTCCGCCATGGCCCCAAGGGCTTGCCCAGGTCCGGCGAGAGCGGCGCAAAATTATTTTGACTTGGGTCAAATGGGGTCTTGCAGCGAATCCCGCTTCTATGCATATGCGCAAAAACAGACGCCAACGCACGCGCCTCTGGCCCAGAGGGACCCTTCCCGGCAAGCGATGCAGCGACGGAAACGTCTCCCTTACCCTTCCGGCCGAGTCCGGGATCCTGATGGAGATGACCATGAACGCTGCCACCCCCGACGTCGTCGGCGCATTCGACCTGTCCGCTTCCCGCCTCGAGACCTTCATCGCGGCCTCGTCCTTCGACCGCCCGACCCTTGTGCTGGACCGTTCGATCGTCGCCGACAGCTACGGCGCGCTGAAGGCCGGTCTCGGCCATGCCGACATCCACTATGCCGTGAAGGCGAACCCGGCGCCCGAGATCATCGCGACGCTGGTCGGGCTCGGCTCGCATTTCGACGCGGCCTCGCGCGGCGAGATCGAGCTCTGCCTGTCGCTCGGCGCCCGTCCCGAGACGATCTCCTTCGGCAACACCGTCAAGCGTCCGGCCGACATCGCCTTCGCCCATGCCGCGGGCCTGACCCTCTTCGCTGCCGACAGCGAGGAGGAGCTTCAGAAAATCGCGGCCAACGCGCCCGGCGCCTCGGTCTATATCCGTATCCTCGTCGAGAATTGCGAAGCCGACTGGCCGCTGAGCCGCAAGTTCGGCTGCGCGCCGTCGAAAGTCGTCGAGCTGCTCGGCCTGGCGCAGGAACTGGGCCTCGATCCGCGCGGCCTGAGCTTCCATGTCGGGTCGCAGACCCGGCGCGCCACCATGTGGACCGGCGTCCTCGACAACGTGGCCGGTGCCTGGGCGGCGGCCCGCGAGGCCGGCTTCGTGCTGACCCTTCTGAACATCGGCGGCGGCTTCCCGGCCTTCTACGGCGAGGAAGTCGACGGCAAGACCGAATACGCGTCGAAGGTCATGGAGCTGATCCGCGAGCGCTTCGGCATCGTCCCGCAGATCATGGCGGAGCCGGGCCGCGGCCTCGTTGCCGATTGCGGCGCGATCGCTGCCGAAGTGCTGCTGGTGTCGCGCAAGTCCGAGGACGACCTGCACCGCTGGGTCTATCTGGATATCGGCCGCTTCTCCGGTCTCGCGGAGACCGAGGGCGAGGCGATCCGCTACCAGCTGGCCACCGCGAAGGACGGCCAGGAGACCGGCCCCTGCATCCTCGCAGGCCCCTCCTGCGACAGCGCCGACGTGCTCTACGAAAAGCGCCCGGTCCAGCTGCCGCTCGGCCTGGCCTGCGGCGACAAGGTGATGATCCGCAATTGCGGCGCCTACACCTCCAGCTATTCCTCGATCGGTTTCAACGGCTTCCCGCCGCTGGCCGTCGTCGTCATCTGATCCGCGGGCGATCCCGCGACAGGGCCGGTTCCGCGGGGGACCGGCCCTTTCCGTTCCGGCCCTTGCCATCTTGCCCGGATCGCCCATATGTAGTAACGTTGCTACATCAGCCGGAGGGCCTGCCATGACGATCACCACGCTGACCAGCCGCGAGCTCAACCAGGATGTCGGCCGTGCCAAGCGCGCCGCGCAGGAGGGGCCGGTCTTCATCACCGACCGCGGCCGCCCGGCACATGTGCTGCTGACCATCGAGGAATACCGGCGGCTGGCCGGGGCAGGGCGCACGCTGGGCCAGGCGCTGGCCATGCCGGGCCTGTCGGAGATCGAGTTCGAGCCGGAAAAATCCGGCCTGGCGAGCCGCCCCGCCGATTTCTCCTGATGTACCTGCTCGACACCAACGTGATCTCCGAGCTGCGCAAGCTCGGCGATGGCCGCGCGGATGCGAATGTCGCCGCCTGGGTCGGCGGGGTGGAGGCGGAGGCCTGCCACGTCTCGGCGCTGACCTTGATGGAGCTGGAGATCGGCATCCTGCGGGTGGAGCGGCGCGATCCGGCGCAGGGCGCGCGGCTCCGGCAATGGATGCAGGACCATGTGCTGCCGGAATTCGTCCCCCGCTGCCTGCCCGTCGATGCCGCCGTGGCGCTGCGCTGCGCCGGGCTGCATGTCCCCGACCCGAAATCCGAGCGCGACGCGCTGATCGCTGCCACCGCGCTGGTTCACGGGCTGACTGTGGTGACCCGCAACACCGCCGATTTCGCCGCGACCGGTGCCGCTCTGCTCGATCCCTGGCAGGGGTGAGACGCAAAAAAGGCGCCCCGCGGGGCGCCTTTCCTTTTGTCCGTCAGCCGGGTCAGCCGATCACGTCGCCGTCCTCGCGCCAGACCTGGATCACGGCGGAACGCGGCTTGCCCGCGCCGTCCGGCCAGGAGCCGCCCGGGTGCTGGATGCCGACGAAGGCGGTCTTGCCGTCCGGCGACCAGGTCAGGCCGGTGACTTCGGCGCCGTTCGGGGCGGTCAGGAAGCGGGCGATCTCGCCGGTTTCCGGGTTGCCGACCAGCATCTGGTTGTTGCCCATGCCGGCAAACTCGCCCTCGTTGCTGTCATCGCCGTCGGTCTGGATCCACAGCATCCCGTCGGAAGAGAAGGCCATGCCGTCGGGCGAGTTGAACATGTTGCCCGCGGTGACGTTCTCCGACCCCTTGTAGGCGCCTTCGGCAGCTTCCGGGTTGCCGGCCATGACGAACAGGTCCCAGGCGAAAGCGTCGGCACCGTGGTCGCCGCCTTCGGGTTGCCAGCGCACGATCTGGCCGTAATTGTTGGCCTCGCGCGGGTTCGGGCCGCCGACCGGGGTCTCGTCTCCGCCGGCATTCGGCTTCAGGCCGCGGTTCTTGTTGTTGGTCAGCGCGCAATAGGCCTCGGCCTTCAGCGGGTTGGCCGCGATCCATTCGGGGCGGTCCATGGTGGTGGCGCCGACCTTGGAGCCTGCCATCCGCGAGAAGACCAGGATTTCCTCGATCGGCATGCCGGTGGTCTCGGGCGTCAGCGCCAGCCATTCGCCGGTTTGGTCGTCGTTGAACTTCGCGACATAGAGCGTGCCGTCGGACAGCAGCCCGTCGGTCGGCTGGCCTTCGGCCCAGGTGCCGTTCGACACATAGCGGTACATGAACTCGCCGCGCTCGTCATCGCCCATGTAGACGACGATCCGGCCGTCGGCGGCCTGCACCATCTCCGCGTTCTCGTGCTTGAAGCGGCCGAGCGCGGTGTGCTTGACCGGGGTGCTTTCCGGATCCGCGGGGTTGATTTCCGTCACGAAGCCATGGCGGTGCGGCTCGTTCGGCTCCTGCGTCAGGTCATAGCGCGCGTCGAACTTCTCGTAGGCATAGCGGCCTTCGCCGCCGATGCCGTAGCGGCCGTAGCCTTCGCCTTCCGGCATCTCGCCGGTGGCGCCGAAATAGCCGTTGAAGTTCTCTTCGCAGGTCAGATACGTGCCCCAGAGCGTCTTGCCCGAACCGCAGTTGTTCATCGTGCCCTTGGGGTTCATGCCCTCGGGATCGGCATTGGTCTTGACCAGCTCCGACCCGGCCGCCGGGCCGTCCATGACCATCTGGGTCTCATGGGTGATGCGGCGGTTGTAGGGGCTGTCGGCCACGACCTCCCATGCGCCGTCCTGCGCTGCGATCTCGAGGACGGTGACGCCCTGCATGTTCTTCAGCAGCATGACTTCTTCGGCATTTTTGGGCATGCCTTCGGAGTCCGCGGGAAGGTTGATCTTCGGGTTCACGTATTCCGAGTTGATCGCCAGCAGCACATGGCCGTCGGCTTCGAAGGTTTCCATGCCGTCCGTGTTCTCGCCGAAGACCTTGTCGGACATCGCGGTCGGCACGCCGGTTTCCGGGCTGTAGGCGCCCTCGGCTTCCGAGAACAGCGCTTGCCCCCATTTCACCAGCGGCTTCCACTGGTAGCCTTCCGGGACATGGACGTCGAAATCGGTGGAGATGCCGATCGGCGTGAACTTGAAGCCGCCGGTCTCGGCACGCGCCGCGGTGGTGGAGGACATCAGGCCCGAGCCGAAGACGGCTGCGCCTGAGCCGAAGGCCAGCACCGAACCGAGGAAGCCGCGGCGCGACATGGCGCGCTCGACGACGCGGTCGAAATCGCTTTCGGCGGGGCGGGGGTCGCGGAGTTCGTCGAACTCGTCCCAGGACAATTCAACGGTGTCGCGGCTATCCATGGCGGCGTTTCCTCTGGCTGACAGCTTGCTGGTTCCGGCCCATGGCCGAGTCGGCGCTCTCCTGTCACGGGAGTCCTGAAGTTTCATGTCAGGCAGATGAAGCTTTTGTGTCATCCGGGATGCCGTTGCGGCACCTGGCCGGGTTCCGGCCGGAACGCGCTCCGGACTTCCGCCAGAGCGTCTTCGCCATGTCCGGGCCACCGCGAGCCGCGACCTGGCCGCCGCTCGGGCAGACATGCCGCTGGGTCTTCGTGCTCCCGAGGCGGCAGGCGGTTGCGCCCCGGCACCGAGCCTTTGCTTCGACCAAGCCGGCACCGGCTATCGATCCGCGGCACGCCGCCGCCAGGACCGCCCTCACGCCTCGCGCCCGGAAAATGCAGCAACGCCGGTCGCCCAACCTGATTCCGGGCCGGAAGCGCTGCCTCCCCTTCGGCGGGCTCAGGGCCGGGACGCTCGTCACCGGTGCGGTTTCGGAGGCCGTGGCGCCGCTCGCGATCGAGGCCGCCTTGCAGGTGTGCGCCCTTTTGGGCAAGGCACTGGAGGACAAGCGCACGGTTCTCGAGAGGGAACTGCAGCAGGCCCGGCACGGCGCGTCGCAGGCCGAACGCCGCTACGCTACCGGCTGCCAGGACAACCGGCTCATTGCCTCGGAACGGCCTTGTTGCGTAAATGCGGCTGGGGATTCACTGCGCGAATCCAGCATGATAGCCGGCGGCGATTAGCAGACCGCCGAAGCCGACCTGCAAGACCACCAACTGGCAAGCGTATAATCAGGCGCTGAGGCAGCGTGGAGCGCTGACCGTCTGGTTCGAGTGCGCAGCCTGAAAATAGACACCGGTGACAACAACCTTGAAAAACACCGCGGCGTGCCTCACGCGAGAAGATAGTTTCTGCAACAAGCCCCGACCAGGCGGCATGAAGGCCTGCCCGATGCGTCAGCCGGGCTTTCCGAGACACCTGGCCAGTCTGGCGAAGCTGTCCGCGACAGTGCCGTCCTCTTCCTGCGAAATGAACGCATCGAGTTTCGGAAACAGCGAGATAGCCCGGTCGATCACCGGATTCGATCCCTGCGTGTAGAGGCCCGACTGGATCATCAGCTCCGCCCGGTCGTAGACGCCCAGCATCTCGCGGGTTTCCTGGATCAAGACGTTCTCGGCAGGGCCGGCCGCCGCAGGCAGGCTGCGCGACACCGATTTCAGAAGGTTGATGGCCGGGTAGCGGCCGCGTTCGGCGATCTGGCGCTCCAGCACGACATGGCCGTCGAGCACGCCGCGCAGGATGTCGGCCACCGGTCCGTCCATGTCCGCCCCGGCAACGAGGACGCTGAACACCGCGGTGATGTCGCCCTGGCCGTCCTCGCCGGGGCCGGCGCGCTCGGCAAGCGTCATGATGGCATGGGCCAGCGAGGGCGGATAGCCGCCGAGGGTCGGAGGCTCGCCGAGCGCGAGGGCGACCTCGCGATGGGCCTCGGCAAAGCGGGTTATCGAATCTGCAAGGAAAAGCACATCCTTGCCCATGTCGCGGAAATGCTCTGCCACGGACATCGCCGACCAGGCGCAGCGGCGGCGGGTCAGCGGAGACTGGTCCGAAGTCGCGGCCACGACGACGGTCCGCTTCATCCCCTCGGGGCCCAGCACGTCCTGCACGAAATGGCGCAGTTCGCGCCCGCGCTCGCCGATCAGCGCCAGCACCACGACATCCGCGGAAATGCCCTTGGCCATGCTGGCCAGCAGCGACGACTTGCCGACGCCCGAGCCTGCAAAGAGCCCGACCCGCTGGCCGCGGACGATCGGCAGCACGGTGTTGAAGGCGCAGAGGCCGGTGTCCAGCCGGTCGCCGAGCGCCTTGCGCCGGGCCGGCGCGGGCGGCGGGGTGTCGACCTGGCAGGGCGTCACCCCCGGCAGGAGAAACTTGCCGTCGAGCGGGTTTCCCAGCGGGTCGATCACCCGGCCGAGCCAGTCCTCGTCCGGGGACAGCAGCGCTTCGCCGAGCAGCTTGACCGGATCCGCGAGGGACACGCCGGTCAGCGGCCCGTCGGCAAGCACGGTCACGTCCGACGCCCCGATGGCCCGGATTTCGCCGGGCAGGATGCGTCCGCCGCGGCACCGGATTTCGACCCTGTCGCCGATGGACGCCACCCTGGTGAGGCCCGAGACCGAGATGCCCGCCTGTCCCAGCGAGGCGACGCGGCCGACATGGAAGACGGTCTTCACCTGGCTCAGCGCCGCGTACATCCGCTCGAAGGTCCGCTCCAGGCGGTCGATCGGCGTGGTGTCGAAGTATCCGATTGGCGGATCGGTCATCTTGGTTCCCGAGTTCTTGCGCAAACCGTTTCTAAACGAATCGCAGTTAATCCAAGGTTGAAGAAATTCTGTGGAGAATCCGCATGTTCTCGTCTTTGGAAATCTTTAGGACAGCGTCCGCCCTGGCGGCGCATGCCAGCGCACGCCAGACCATAATTTCCCAGAACATGGCCAATGCCGACACGCCGGACTACCGCGCGCGGGACGTCCGGTCCTTTGCCGACAGCTACCCCGGCAGCTCGGAACCGTTCCGTCTTCGCACGACACGGGCCGTGCATGTCAGGACCCCGGGCGGGCCCCATGAGTTCTCGCAGAACGCGGTGGAACGCCCCGGCGATGCCTCGCCGAACGGCAACACGGTCTCGCTTGAGCGGGAAATGCTGAATGCCGCCGAAACCAAATATGCGCATGACGTGGCGCTGACGGTCTACCGCAGCGGGCTGAACCTGATGCGCAGCGCCCTCGGGAGGAATTGAGCATGGGCAACCTGATCGATTCCATGTCCGTCGCGGCCACGGGCCTGAAGGCCCAGGCCACCCGGTTGCGGCACGTGACCGAGAATGTCGCCAATGTCGACACGCCCGGCTACCACCGCAAGCTTGTCCCCTTCGAGGTGCAGCGCCTCGATCGCGGCCTTTCGGGCGTGCGCACCGGCGGCGTCCAGCTGGACCAGACCGACCTGCAGCGGGTCTACGATCCGGCGCATCCGCTGGCGGACGGCACGGGCAGCTATGACGGCTCCAACGTGAAGCTCATCTTCGAAATTGCCGACGCCCGCGAGGCGCAGCGCAGCTACGAAGCCAATCTGCAGATGTTCGACCAGGCGCGGAAAATGGCGAGTGCCGCGCTTGATATTCTTCGCCGCTAACCGCCGGAAACAGGAGATCCAGAATGGATATCAGTTCATCGCTCGCGGCAGGGGCCTTCGGAAAGATCGGCCGCCTCGCGGATCCCGGGGCGGCCTCCGGGCCGACTATCGGCCAGAGCCTCGAGAGCTTTGCCCGCGACTTCAGCGAAACCCTGCAGCGTGCCGACGATGCCGCGCGCGCAACCATGATGGGCGAGAGCGACCCGCAATCCATGGTCGAGGCGCTGGCCCAGGCCCAGCTGGCCGTGGAGACTGCAGTGACGATCCGGGACAAGGTGATCGAAGCCTACCAGGAAATCATGCGGATGCAGATCTGACATGAACGAGGAAACCGTCTTCGACGTGGTGCGCGAGGCCCTCTGGATCGGGGTGGCGATCTCGACGCCGATCCTGGGCGCGGCCCTGGTGACCGGGATCGTGATCGGCCTTTTGCAGGCGCTGACTTCCATCCAGGAAATGACCCTTACCTTCGTGCCGAAGATGGCCGCCATGCTCGCGGTGTTCTGGGTGAGCATGGCCTTCATGTCGAACACGCTCGTGACGTTCTTCCACGATACCATCCTGTCGCTCATCGCGGAGCATTGATTTGGACAACGCAATCTATACCAACCTGACCCGGCTCGATGGCCTCAAGGCCGAGCTGCAGGTCATTGCGAACAACATTGCGAACATTTCGACGCCGGGCTTCAAGCGCGAGGGCGTGATCTTCTCGGAATTCATCGTGGCGACAGAGGACCGGGACCACTCGCTGTCCATGGCCGATGCCGAGGTCCGCCGCACCGATTTCAGCCAGGGACCGCTGACCCAGACGGGCAGCGAATTCGACTTCGCGATCGACGGCGAGGGCTTCTTCCTGGTCGAGTACAATGGCGGCCAGGCGCTGACCCGCGCCGGCAATTTCGGCCAGAACTCCAATGGCGAGCTCGTCACCGAGAACGGCCACCGGGTGCTCGACGCGGGCGGCGCGGCGATTGCCATTCCGCCCGATGCCCGCAACCTGATGCTGTCGCGGGACGGCACGCTCAGTGCCGACGGCAACTTCATCTCGACCATCGCGCCGGTGGTGCCTGCCGAGGGGGACGATCCGGTCCGCGTGGCCGGCACGATGTTCACCACCCAGCAGCCGCCGGTGCCCGTAGAAAACCCCGTCATCCTCCAGGGCTTCAAGGAAGATTCGAACGTCGAGGCCGTGCTGGAGCTGGCGCGGATGATCGAAGTCCACCGCGCCTACGAGCAGGGCGCGAACCTCAACAAATCCGAAGACGAACGGATCCGCGGCGTGCTGCGGACCCTCGGTGCCTGACAGGAGCAACCATGCGAAGCCTGAAGATAGCCGCGACCGGAATGAGCGCCCAGCAGATGCGGGTCGACACGATCGCCAACAACCTCTCGAACATGAACACCACCGGCTACAAGGCGCGCCGCGCCGAGTTCGCGGACCTGCATTACCAGCAGATTGCCCGGCCCGGCTCGATCAATGCCGCGGACGGCACAGTGCTGCCGACCGGCATCCAGCTCGGCCTCGGCGTGCGGCCCTCGGCGATTTCCTTCGATCTCAAGCAGGGGTCGCTCGACATGACCGGGAACGATCTCGATGTCGCGATCGAGGGAAAGGGATATCTCGAGGTGACCCTGCCGTCGGGCATCTCCGGCTACACGCGCGACGGCGGCCTCAAGCTCAATGCCGAAGGGACGATCGTGACCTCCGACGGCTATCCGCTGGTGCCCGACATCGTCGTGCCGGAGGATGCGCGCTCGATCTCGATCAATGCCGACGGCGAGGTTTATGCCTATTTCAACGACCAGGTCGCGGCCCAGCTGCTGGGGCAGTTCTCGCTGGTCGGCTTCGCCAACCCGAAGGGGCTGGAGGCGATCGGCAGCAACCTGTTCGTCGAGACCGAGGCTTCCGGCCAGCCGAACGCGACGACGCCCGGACTCGACGGGCTCGGCACGCTGCGCCAGGGGTTCCTCGAGGATTCCTCGGTCGATGCCGTCGCCGAGATCACGGAACTGATCGAGGCGCAGCGCGGCTACGAACTGAACGCCAAGGTGCTGACCGCGGCCGACCAGATGCTGGCCGCCACGACCCAGGTCCGCTGACGCCATGTTGCGCCGCCTGCTGTCCGCCGCCGTTTTCATTGCCGCTGCGCCGCCGCTCGCGGCAGATGTCCTGGTGACATCGCGGCCCGTGCGGGCAGGCACGGTCCTCGGTCCCTCCGACATCCTGCTTCAGGACGGCGACATCGGCGGAGCGCTCACGGATCCCGGCGATGCAATCGGGATGCAGGCCATCCGCAACCTGTTTCCGGGCAGCCCGATCGGCCCCGGTGATCTCCAGCGGCCGCATCTCGTGGAGCGCAACCAGCCGGTCATGATGCATTTCGTGAACGGAGCGCTGAGCATCTCCACCGAGGGCCGGGCCCTCGACGGCGGTGCCATCGGAGACACGATCCGGGTCATCAACATCAGCTCCCGCAAGACGGTCACCGGCAAGGTCTTGCCCGATGGCAGCGTTGCGGTCTCGGGGACAACCGAATGAAACATGCGACTCACATCTTGGCGGGCAGCCTGCTGGCCTGCGTCCTTGCGGCGGGAGGCTGCGGACGCTTCGACCATTTCGGCAAGCCGCCGAGCTTCTCGGATGCCGATACCGGACGCGAGCATCTCGCCATGTCGGTTCCCGGATTGCCGCAGCGCCTGGAAAAGGTGAAGCCGGTGGATCAGGCATCGCTCTGGAGCGGGTCCCGGAATTCCCTCCTCGGCGACCGCCGGGCCGGTGATCCGGGCGACATCCTCACGGTGGTGATCGAGATCGACGAGAAGGCGGAAATTTCCAACACGACCGACCGGTCGCGCTCTGCCAGCGACAGCCTGACCATGGGGGCGCTGTTCGGCCTGCCGGAGAACCTGCAGAGGGTCATGCCCTCGGGCTCGGATGCCAAGGCGCCGGTCTCGGTGGACAGTTCCTCCAGCCATTCCGGCGACGGATCGGTGAAGCGCAACGAAAAGCTCGAGCTGAGGATTGCCGCGACGGTGACGGATGCGCTGCCGAACGGGGTGCTGCGGATCCAGGGGTCGCAGGAAATCCGCGTCAATTTCGAGATCCGCGAGCTTCTGGTGACCGGCTATGTCCGCCCCGAGGACATCTCGCGGCTCAACGAGGTGCCCTATGACAAAATCGCGTCGGCCCGCATTTCCTATGGCGGCCGCGGCCAGATCACCGATGTCCAGCAGCCGCGCTACGGCCAGCAGCTCTCCGACATCCTCCTGCCCTACTAGGTGCCGCAGATGAAGAAGTTCCTCATTCCGATCGTGATCGTGCTGGCAGGCATCGGCATCGGCGGCGGCCTGGGCTGGTTCCTTGCGCCGGAGCCGCCGGCTGCGCCGGAATGCGATTGCAGTGCCGCAACGGAAGGAGACGCGCCGGCAGATCCGGGCGCCCCGCCGGCCGAAGCCAGCCGGGAGTTCGAGTATGTCNAGTGCCGCAACGGAAGGAGACGCGCCGGCAGATCCAGGCGCCCCGCCGGCCGAAGCCAGCCGGGAGTTCGAGTATGTTGACATGGAGGGCCAGTTCGTCGTGCCCATTCTCGAAGGCCAGGAGGTCACCGGCATGCTGGTGATGTCGCTCAGCCTCGAGATCGAACTGGGATCGCGCGAAACGGTCCTGTCCAAGGGGCCCAAGCTGCGCGACGAGTTCCTGCGCATCCTCTTCGGCTATTCCTCGTTCGGGGGCTTCTCCGGCAATTATCTCGATGCCGAAAACCTGCAGCTGATCCGCCGGGACCTGACGGAGGCGGCAAAGGCCGTGCTGGGGCCGATCGTGAACGCCGTGCTGATCGTGGACATGATCCGGCAGGACAACTGAACAGGGGGACGGACGGTGGCGGATACGATGGGGGATGCTGTCCGGCGCGGCCTGGGCAGCGGGTTCGGCATCAGGCGGGTCCTGAGCCCGTCCACGGCGCTTGCGCTCGGCTTGATGGCGATGATCATCATGATGCTGCTGCCGGTCCCGGCCTGGCTCCTCGATGTCGGGCTGGTGCTGAGCTTCGGCATGGCGGCGCTGGTCTTCACCATCGTGCTCTTCATCGAACGGCCGCTCGATTTCTCGTCCTTTCCGACGGTGCTGCTCGCCTCGCTGATCCTGCGGCTGTCGCTGAACATTTCCTCGACGAAGCTGATCATCGGCCAGGGCCATACCGGCCCGGACGCCGCCGGCAACGTGATCGAGGGCGTCGCGATGTTCGTCATGGGCGGCGACCCGTTCCTCGGCGTGGTGATCTTCTTCATCCTGCTTATCGTGAATTTCGTGGTGGTGACCAAGGGCGCGGCGCGGATGGCCGAGGTCGGCGCGCGCTTCGCGCTGGACGGAATGCCGGGGCGGCAGCTGGCGATCGATGCCGACGTGTCCTCGGGGGCGATCACCCATCTGGAGGCCAAGGAACGGCGCGAGCGCGAACAGGCCGAGGCCACGTTCTTCGGCTCGCTCGACGGCGTTTCCAAATTCGTCAAGGGCGATGCCATTGCCGGGCTGCTGATCACGCTGCTGAACCTCGTGGTCGGGCTGTCGATCGGCATTTTCGCCCATGGCCTCGAGCTGAGCGAGGCGATGACGACCTATGCGGTGCTGACCGTCGGCGACGGCCTCGTGACGCAGCTGCCTGCGGTGATCATTTCGGTCGCCTCGGCGCTCTTGCTGTCGCGGGGCGGGCTGACCCACACCACTGACACCGCGATTGCCGAACAGGTCGGCCGCCATCCCGCCGCGCTGTCGACGGTGGCGGGGCTGATGCTGGTCTTCGCGGTCGTGCCGGGATTCCCCTTCTTGCCCTTCCTGCTCGCCGCTGCGGGCCTCGGCGGGCTGGCCTTCCTGGCGGGGGCTGCCAGGCGGAAAGCCAGCCAGGCCGTCGAGACCGTCGAGGTCGAAGCCGCCGAGATGCGCGGCGACCAGACCCTGATCGGCGACCTCATCGATCTCGACGACATCCATATCGAATTTGCGCCGGATCTGGTCAACATGATACTCGATCCCGGCACCGGGCTCGACGTCCGGATCGACGGGATGCGCAAGCATGTCGCCACCGCCTTCGGCATGATCCTTCCCGAGGTGCGCCTGACCGACCAGGCGCAGCTTGGCGCCGGCCGGTACCGCATCCTGATCCAGGGGGTGGCGGTGGCCGAGGCGCAGCTGCGGCTGGGGCAGGTGATGGTGCTGAAGGACGAGACCGCCGCCGCTTCGCTTCCGCCCGGCGAAGACGTCAAGGAGCCGGTCTACGGGGCGCCGGCCCGCTGGGTCGACAGAAAGAACCAGGATTCGCTCGTCCTTTCGGGGGCGACGGTGGTCAGCGCGGCCGAGGTGCTGGCGACGCATCTTCTGGAAGTGGTCAAGGCAAACCTGTCGCGGCTGCTGTCGCTGAAATCGCTGTCGCGGCTGCTCGAAGAGCTGACCCGGCTTTCGGACAAGCGCCGCGCCGATGCCAACCGCCGGCTGATCGACGACCTGATTCCCGACAAGGTGCCGATGGACCTGGCCCTGACGGTGCTGCGGCTGCTGCTCGAGGAGCGGGTCTCGATCCGCAACCTGCCGCTGATCCTCGAGACGATCGCCGAGGCGCGGCCCGCGGTCGGCCGGGCGGAGAACATCTGCGAGTATGTCCGCCAGCGTCTCGGGTTCCAGATCGTCTCGGCGCTCAAGCAGGCCGACGGCCGTGTGCCGCTGGTCCAGCTTTCGCCCGAATGGGAAAAGCGGTTCCTGCAATACCAGGTGGGCACGGAGGGCGGCACCGAGATCGCGCTGCCGCCGGACGAGTTCAACCGCCTGGCCGAACGCATGGCCGAAACCCTGCGCGAGGCGGCGGAAACCGGCGCCGAGCCGGTGCTGGTCACCTCGGCGCGGCGGCGGCGGTTCATCAAGACGGTCGCCATGGCGAAAGGCCTGTCGGCGCCGGTCGTGTCCTACGAGGAACTCGGGATGCAGGCCCAGCCGCTGGTGCTCGGCATCGTCCAGGCATGAACGGGGCGGTCGCCGCGCTGCTTGAGATCCTGCCGCTGACGCAGGCCTTTCTGGTGCTCTTGCGGATCGGCGCCACCATGGCCCTGCTTCCGGTTCTGGGCTCCCGTACCGTGTCGGCTCAGGTCCGCCTGATGATGGCGCTTGTCCTGACCTATGCGGTCACGCCGCTCTCGGGCCCGATGCAGGCGGACATGACGCAAGGCGACTACATCACCGCCTGCGTCGGAGAAGTGTTTGCGGGCTTCCTGATCGGCTTCCTGTGCCGGAGCCTGTTCTGGAGCATCCAGATCGCAGGCACGATGGCGGCGCAGGCGATTTCCCTGGCGCAGATCCTCGGCAACCAGGTCGAGCAGCCGCAGGGCGCCATCGGCCAGTTTCTCTATTACGCGGCGCTTGCGCTGGCGATGGCGATGAAATTCCATCTGAAGGTGGTCGAAGCACTGATCGAATCCTACCAGCTGATCCCGATCGGTGCCGGCGTCGCACCCGAAACTGCCGTGCGGATCGGCGTCGACACCTTCGTCCGGCTCTTCGACATCGCAGTGGCCCTTGCGGGACCGTTTCTCGTGGTCGCGGTCCTCTACAACCTCTGTCTCGGCGTGGTGAACAAGGCGATGCCGCAGCTCATGGTGGCCTTCGTCGGCGCTCCGGCGATCTCCTGGCTGGGCCTCTTCCTGCTGATGGTTTCCGCCCCGGTCCTGCTGCATGTCTGGCTTGGGCATCTGCAGGATTTCTCGCTCCTGCGCGGGCTGCGCTGATGGCGGAGCAGGGCGAAAGCGAGGACAAGCCGTACGAGCCGTCCCAGAAAAAGATCATGGATGCCCGCAGGAAGGGCAATATCGCGCGGTCCACCGATCTGAACACGACAGCCGCCTATGGCGGTCTGGCGCTGTCGCTGCTGATCTGGGGCGAGGACATGATCCGCAGCTTCGGCGGGCTCCTGACCGGCTTCTTCTCGGACCGGCTGTGGCGCGCGGCGATGCAGCCCGGGCACGGCAACGGCGCGCTGCTGCTCGGGCCGGCCATCGACATCGCCGTGTCGATCCTGCCGATCTTCCTGATGCCGGCGCTCGGGGTCCTGCTGTCGCTGGGGGTGCAGCGCGCCTTCATCTTCTATGGCGGGAACCTCGAGATGAAGCTGTCCCGCCTCTCGCCGATCAGCAATTTCAAGAAGAAATTCGGCCGCCGCGGGCTGTTCGAGTTCTTCAAGAGCTTCGTCAAACTGATGCTCTACACCTGCGCGCTGATCTGGTTCCTGATCAACCGCCAGGACGAGATCCTCATCTCGCAGATGCTGGAGGCGCGCCAGGTCGCGGTGCTGATGATGGATGTCGCGCTGCTGTTCCTGCTGGTGTCGCTCGGCATCTCGGCGATGGTGGGCGTGGTCGACTACCTGTTCCAGAATGCCGAACACCAGCGCAACCTGCGGATGTCGCATCGCGAGCTGATGGACGAGATGAAGGAGTCCGAAGGCGATCCGGCAATGAAGCAGAAGCGCCGCCAGCGCGCGATGGACATCGCCCGCACGCAGATGCTGCACGACATGAAGGAAGCGGACGTGGTCATCGTCAATCCCGAGCATTTCGCCGTCGCGCTGAAATGGAGCCGGACCAAGCGGTCCGCGCCGGTCTGCGTGGCCAAGGGCGTCGACGAGATGGCCGCCGTGATCCGCAGGCTTGCCGCCGATTACAGCGTGCCTGTCTATAGCGAGCCGCCCACCGCCCGCGCGCTCTATGCCGCCGTCGAGATCGGCGAGGAGATCGGCAGCGAGCATTACAAGGCCGTGGCGGCGGCGATCCGCTTCGCCGACGAGCTGCGCAGGAAGAAGAGGCACAGCCCCTTTGGATCCTATTGAGGCCCTCTCGCAGCTGAAGGCCCTGGCCGGGGTCAAGCGCGATGCCGATGTCGCGGCGATGCAGCGGCTGCGCGCGGAGATCGCGGCGCTGGAGCAGCAGATCCGGATGCTGGACCAGATCTCGATCGACTGGCTGTCCGGGCAGGGGGAGCCGACGGCCTATCAGCTCGCCGGGCGCGACGGGCTGTGGGATGCATGGCGGACGGGCCGCGCCCGGGAAATCCGCCAGCGGATCGCCCAGCTTTCGGCCGATCTGGAGCAGCAGGGCCAGGTGGCGCGCCAATCCGTCGGCAAGCACCAGGTCGTGGACAAGCTGCTGGAGCGGCACGGCGCGGCCCGCAAGCGCCGCGGCGGTTGAGCCTCTTGCCTCCGGCGGGCTCTGCGGCAATTGTCTAGGCAATACAGGACCGCAGGGGGACCATGCATGCCCGACGCAGCCGAGGCCTATCTGGGCCGTCTGTTCTCTCTTTCCGGCCGCCGCGCCATGGTGACCGGCGCCAGCCGCGGCATCGGCGCGGCGCTGGCCGTCGCGCTGGCAAGGGCGGCCGTCCCGCGCCATCCGCCGCCAGGCCGAAACCTGGCTGGCCTGCAGCCCGGTCCGGGCGGCAACCTCGTTCACGGCCGCGCCGGGACGCAGGGTCCCGGCAACGATCTCCGCCTTCAGCCCGTCCGGCCCCTTCCGGTTCCGCGCTGCGTTGCGCGCCCGTTCGCGGGACCCTCGAAACATGCGCTCGTTGGGAAAGCCGCTCCCTGCACGTTGCAGGAAACCAGATCCCGGAACCGCCGCCGCACAAACAGGTGGGGCCGGGAGCACCGCTCCGATGTCTTTTTTAGCCCGGCCAGGAACACCCGGTTCAGCGGCCAGCAGCCGGTGGCACCGCAGACCGGCAGGATCGCGGCGACCGGAAGCGGGCCGCAGGCCGCCCAGTGCCAGGCCTGGATCGCGCCCATCGACCAGCCATAGACGAGGCGCAGCCGGTCGATGCCCAGATGCGCCAGCAGGCGGGCCTGGGCGGCGACATTGTCGGCGATCGAGACCTGCGGGAAGCCGAGCCGGGCAGTCGGATTGCCCAGATGGCTCGGCGAGGTCGCGTTGCCGTTGCCGAACAGGTCGGGCGCGATGATGCAGAAGCGGTCCGGATCGAGCGCGCGTCCCGGGCCGATCATCGCGGCGGGCGAGGCGGAGGTGCCGGTATAGTGGCTGGGGATCAGCACCACGTTGCCGCCGCCGGGGGCGGGGCGGCCCCAGGCCCTGTAGGTCAGGACCGCCCCCGGCAGGGTGCCGCCGCCCGGGAGCGGCAGGGCGCCCAGCTCCAGATGCTGCAGGGGGGGCAGCATCAGAACATGTGGCTGTAGCGCGCCGTCTCCCAGGCGGAGACGGAGAGGTGGTACTCGTTCCACTCGGCGGTCTTGTAGCGGATGAATTCGGCCTTCAGCTCATCGCCCAGAACCCTGGCGGCCAGCGGATCGGCATCGAAGGCCTCGACCGCTTCCAGAAGGGTCTGCGGCAGGAACTCGATGCCGCGTCCGGCGCGCTCGGCATCGCTCAGCTCGTAGAGATTGTCCTCGTTCGGGCTGCCCGGGTCGATCTTTTCCCGCACGCCTTCGAGCCCGGCCGCCAGCACCATCGCGGCGGCGAGATAGGGGTTCACCGCGCCGTCGGCATTGCGGCTTTCGCAGCGGCCGCCGCCCTGCGGGATGCGGACCGAATTGGTGCGGTTGTTCGAGCCGAAGGAGTTGAAGACCGGCGCCCAGCTGAACCCCGCCATCGCGCCCTGGCGCACCAGCCGCTTGTAGCTGTTCACCGTCGGCGCAAAGGTGGCGCAGAGCGCGCGGCCATGGCGCAGGATGCCGCCGATGAAATGATACCCGGTCTCGGTCAGGCCCAGCCCGCGCGGATCATCGGCGGGATCGCAGGCGAAGACATTGGCGCCGCTGTCGAGATCGAAGAGCGACATGTTGAAATGCGCGCCGTTTCCGGTCTTGTCGGCGAAGGGCTTGGGCATCGTCGTGGCGATCAGCCCGCGCTCCTCGGCGTAATGCTTGGCCATCATCCGGAAGAAGGTGAAGCGGTCGGCGGTGGTCAGCGCATCGGCAAAGCGGAAGTCGAATTCGAACTGGCCGTTGGCGTCCTCGTGGTCGAAGGAATAGAGGTCCCAGCCGAGCGCGTCGATGGTCTCGGCCATGCGGTCGAGCCAGCCGAAATTGTCCATGAAGCTGCGCAGGTCGTAGCAGGGCTTGACGAGCGTGTCGTTCCCGGCGGGGACCGACAGCGTGCCGTCGGCCTCCTTCTTCAGCAGGAAGATCTCGGCCTCGATCCCGAGATTGAAGCCGAAGCCCATGCCCGCCGCCTCGTCGAGCACGCGCTTCAGCACGTTGCGCGGCGAGAGCGGGTAGGGCGCGCCCTGGAAATGGTTGTCGGCCGGCATCCAGGCGACCTTGGGCTCCCAGGGCAGCTGGATGATGTGGCTGAAATCCGGGACCGAGGTGATCTCGTCGTCCGAGGGCGCCTGGCCGAGCCCGTCGAGCGCATAGCCCGTGTAGCGTTCGGAGCCATGCGCCATGTGCTTCAGGTGGCCGATCGGCACGACCTTGCCCTTCTGCACCCCGTGGATGTCGACATAGGCGCCCATCAGGTAGCGGATGCCCTTGGCTTCCAGCGCGGTCTGCAGGTCGTTCAGCTCGGCGTCGCTCAGCGCGGTCATTCGGTTCTCTCCCGGATTTCGGTTGCGGCTCAGGCGGCGATGCGCAGGGTGACGCGGCGGCTCTGGTCGAACCAGGTTTCGAGCCCGGCGACCTTCAGCTCCAGCGAGCCCTCGACCACCTCGCCGATATAGGAGATCGGCAGCGGCTCGTCGGAGGCCTCGTCGCCGTAGACGACGCAGAACTGCTGGCGCGGCGAGTAGAAGCAGACGCCGCCCGCGGGGCTGCCGTATTTCGCCTTGCGCTCGGCGCCGACTTCCTCGGTCAGGTACTTGTTCTCCCAGGGCGCGACGATCGGCATGGTGAAGAAGATCAGGTCGCCCAGGAGCTTGCCATGCTGCAGCATGGAGGTCATCGGCAGTTTCTCGCGGAACTGCTGGCAGAGCTGGGGAACCTTGTCCTCCCAGACCTCGATCTTGCAGATGTCGGCGTCGTCGATGCTAAGGATCAGGTGCATGGGTCGTCCTCGGGCTCAGGCAGTGGCAGGTTTCTGGCGGGGGAAGGCGTTGCCCAGGCCCCAGGGCAGGATGTAGTCGACCCACATGTGCAACCGGTTGGCATAGCCGAGCGCGGCCTGGCTGAGGCGGCTGAGGTCGTCGGTGGTCTCGCAGAGCTTCGAGGCGTCGACATAGAGCCGGGTCATCTCGGCGGCCGATGGGATCGAGACGAAGTCGAAGAACGACGCCTTGTAGCCGATGATCTGGTCGATCGTGGCCTGCAGGGTCTTCAGGTCCGCCTCGGTATCCTCGCAGACGCGGATGATGCCCCAGAGCATCTCGTCGGCGAAGGTGCGCGCCTCGCCCTCGGCGAAGATGATGGTCGAGAGGTACTGGCCGCGCGCGCCGGTGCCGCGCGGAACCTCGCCGCGGCCGAGCGCTTCGACATCCTTCGGCGATTCGAACCAGATCTTCTCCCGTTCGGCTTCGAAACGGGCAATGGCCTCGTCCAGGGTCATTTCGGTCTCCTTGTCGGTGGTGTCCTGCAGGCGCTGCCAGCGGCGCGCCTTTGCCGAAGTGATAGGGCGGATTTGAAAAACTATTCAAACAAAAAACGGAAAGCTGTGTCGTTTCGTTGATTTTGGAGGCCGAAAGTTGATCCGGGGGCTGGCCGAAATGACCTTTTGACAAAGGGATTTTCTGAACTGGAGATTGAATTTTAGGCAAATGTATCCGGCTGGAATTTTTTCGGTCAGCCCTGCGAATCCATCCTGAAACCTCATAAAAAAAATTCGCAATCCCATAAGTGCAACGTATGTGTTTGAATTTCCGCAGGGTTTCGCACAGTTTTTGGACCTCCTGCATTTTCTTCAGTTGAAGTTTTCGGCAATGCGGGAAAGATCGTCATTTCGGGCTGGGCAGGGCTTTTGAAGGCTTGCCGGAAAAAACCGGATCTCGGCAGACATTGAACCATAATTCAAAAAGACCCGCGCAAATCGCAGCCGGGCGCCCCCCGTCCAGCATGGAGAAGACTGACATGATTTCCCGCAGACTGACCGAAGCGGCCACCTTCGCGGGCCTCGGCCTGACCCTCGCAACCACGGCTCCCGCCCTGGCGCAGGACATCCCCGTGCAGGAGGCCGTGCCCGAGCTGCACGAGATGCTGCCCGCCTCGATCCGCGAGAAGGGCCGGATCGACCTCGCCACCGATGCCAATTATCCGCCCTGCCAGTCCTTCGACCAGGACGGCACCACCATGGTCGGCTTCGAGGTCGATCTCTGGGATGCCATGGCGCAGGTGCTCGGCACCGAGATCGCGCCGGTCTCGATCGATTTCGGCGGGCTGATCCCCGGCGTCGAGGGCGGCCGCTACGACATGGCGATGGAATGCATCACCGACCGGGCCGAGCGCGAGGAGGTCGTCACCTTCGTCAATACCAGCCTCGATTACGGCAATGCCTTCTACTTCCTGGCCGACAACGAGGCGATCACCGCAGGCGACGCCTCCTCGCTCTGCGGGCTGACCACGGCCGGGCAGACCGGCACCGATTTCGTCTCCAAGCTCGAGCAGCTCTCGGCCTGGTGCGAAGAGCAGGACCTGGAGCCGCTGGAGATCGGCCAGTATCCGCAGCAATCCTCCGTGCTTCTGGCGCTTTTCGCGGGGCGCATCGACTTCACGCTGAGCGCTGCCGCCTCGGTGGAAGAGATCCGCAAGAACAACCCGGTGGAGGTCGCCACCATCTCCAATCCGCTGGAGAAGCAGAACTATCTCGGCGCGATCGTGGCGCATGAGAATACCGAACTGGCCGAGGCGCTGCTCGCGTCGCTGAAGGTGCTCGGCGAGAACGGCACCTATGACGCGATCTTCGAGAAATGGAGCATCCCGCATGCCGCGCTCGACGAGTTCGGCATCAACATGACGACCACCAATCCGCGCGACTGACCTGATCCGCCCGCCCCTTGCCGGGGCGGGCCGCCACGACCTGACCGGGACCCGACATGACGAGCCAGACCGCCTATGTCCGCCACGCGCTCCTGCCGCAGCAGGCGCCGCCCAAGCCCGAGGGCAAGCGGCATTTCCCGCGCCGCCAGCTGATCGGCTGGGCTGCCTTCCTTCTGCTGGCCGCCGCCATCGTCCAGGACGTCGCCACCAACGAACGGTTCCAATGGGACGTGTTCGGGCGCTACCTGTTCGATCCGGTGGTGCTGCGCGGCTTCGCCACCACGCTGTGGCTGACGGTGGTGACCATGGCGATCGGCGTGGTGCTGGGCATCCTGCTGGCGGTGATGCGGGTGTCCTCGGTGATGCCGCTGCGCGCCTTCTCGGCGGCCTATCTGTGGTTCTTCCGCGGCACGCCGGTGCTGGTGCAGCTGATCTTCTGGTACAACCTCGCCGCGCTCTATCCGCGCTATGCGCTCGGCATTCCCTTCACCGGCGTGACCTTCTTCGAAGGCTCCTTCAACGACCTGATCACGCCCTACACGGCGGCGATCCTCGGGCTCGGGCTGAACGAGGGCGCCTACATGGCCGAAATCACCCGCGCGGGGCTGGAAAGCGTCGGCCGCGGCCAGCGCGAGGCCGCTGCCGCGATGGGGCTGAGCCGCTCCCGCACCATGCGGCTGATCATCCTGCCGCAGGCGATGCGCTTCATCGTGCCGCCGACAGGCAACCAGACCATCGGGATGCTGAAGAACACCTCGATCGTCTCCATCGTGGCGCTCTGGGACCTGCTCTATTCGGTGCAGACGATCTATTCGCGCACCTTCCAGACCATCCCGATGCTGCTGGTGGCCTGTGCCTGGTACCTGGTGGCGACCACGCTCCTGTCGATGGTCCAGGCCCGGATCGAGCGCCATTACAACCGCGGCCACAGCCCGCGCGCCTCCTGACCAATCGGAGCCCCTGCCATGGAATTCGGACTGTTCAACCTGATGTCGCTGCGCGACCATCCCGGCGGCGTGCCGGGCGTGCTGGACGACACCCGCGTGATGGTGCGGCTGGCCGAGGAGGCGGGGTTCTCCGCCGCCTGGTTCGCCGAGCACCATTTCACCAACTATTCGCTCTCGGTCTCGCCCCTGATGCTGGCGGCGCATTTCGCGGGCTGCACCTCGCGCATCCGGCTCGGCACGGCGGTGATCGTCCTGCCGCTCTATCAGCCGATGCGGGCGGCGCAGGAAATCGCGCTGGTCGACCAGCTCTCCGAGGGCCGGCTGGTGCTCGGCGTCGGCACCGGCTACCAGCCCTTCGAGTTCGAGCGCTACGGTGCCGACGTCGCCGCCCGCGCCGATACCTTCCTGAAATACTGGGACGTGGTCGAGGCGGCGCTGACCGGCGGGGAAATCGGCCCCGAGGCCGCCGCGCTCGGCCTGCCTGAGACCCCGGTGCTCCTGCATCCGCGCCAGCGCCCGCTGCCGCCTCTCTATGTCACCGGCGGCGACCCGCGCATCCTGCAGCGGCTCGCGCCGCGGCCCCGGTACATGCCGGTCGTCGCCCCGCTCGTCCTGCCGCCGCCGCAGCCCCTGCGGGACTTCGAAGCGGCATGGACCGCGCGCGGGCGCATCACGCTGGCCCCGGCCCAGGCGCAGGGGCCATTTGCGGACAGTCTCGGTGGAATTGCCACGTTAACTCGCGCGCGTGGGCACGAGGGTGTCGCAGATCGCTTCAGGCAATGCCGACGGCCGATCTCCACGCGTCAATGGCTTCCATCCGGTGGCAGCGGAAGGCCAGCGCAGTCGGGCGGCGGGCTGGATCGGAGAAGCTGTCGCGGATGGCGGAGCGGACGGAGGCGAACCGTTGCAGGGCACCGGGCGATCGATATCCCTGCATGGCGCGCTCCACCTTCCGGAATGGCAGATGGCTGTTTGCGGCCCGGTTGCCGAGGCCGGGCGCAGCCTCGCGCTTCGCCGCGACTTCGTCCAGATGCCAGACGTCCCCGGGACGACATCGCCTGCGCCGCAGGTTCCGCGCGATCTGCGGGCCGAATTTGACGGTCCAGCGCCGGATGGTTTCATGGGACAGGTCGATGCCACGCTCCATCGGCATCTCCTCCGCCGCGCGGCGGCCGAGATTGAACCGGACGCAGAGCCGGGCCGCGTGGACGATCGCGGGTGGGAGGCGCTGGCACTGGCAGCGGATGCCGGACACGGTCTTCATCAAAGACGGGCATGTCCAAATCATCCGCCTGGAAATCGGAGCTGGCTAACCTGAGAACTCCGTCGCCGAAGCCCGCGGGCGGATGGGGCACAAACGAAACGGGCAGCCCGGCCTCATCCGCTCTCGGCCTGCCATCAAGATGACTTTCAAGCCTTTGTGGGCTTCGGAGCGAATTCCTCCGGCTTGAACATCTCTTCCCCGCGGCCAATCCTCTTCACATAGGAAGAACCTGTCGCACCGTCGAAGGCGAGCCCGTAGGTCGCGCGCCCTTCCGAATTGTATCTGAGGCACTCGTGGATTGCCGCATACACGAAGGCCAGGACGAAGGGCGAGATGATCAGTGCCGCAAGCAGATGAGCGTTGATGATGAGCCTCCATCGGTTTTCTCGAAGGGACAGGCACCGCATTCGGCGCCAGCCCCGGATCTCTCAGAGAACATCACCGGAATGGGCTGACTGCAACTTGCGCACCATGCTCGCAGTCACGACACGCGCATTTTTTGCCTCTCCAAGCCCACCGACAGATCAAATGCATATTTAATAGGCCAATGGCGCGCAGTTGCGTCACACAGAAAGAGATGGCGGCCCAGTCTGCCGAACGCAAACGCCCCGAACTCACGCGGAGCGACCTGTGGCGGGCCACGTTCCCGACCGCATCCGAGTCGCCGCCAGAGAAACCTGCAGCGCCGTTCATGACGGTCCCTGCCGCGTGCATGGCGCTCCTTCTGGCCAAACGGCGGGATCGGCCTGTCCCGGGATGACGTCGCTGCCCGGGCGCGCAGCCCCTCAGCAGCAATGCGGGCGAAACAATGTCCGGCGGCTTGCGGTCATGCCGGCATCCTCGGCATGACCGCTTGGCGACACTCCGCAACGCACTCGAGATATCTGACCGGTTCCTTCATCTCCAGCGCGTGCCCGGATGGCCGGCCAGAGCGCAAGGGCGCCGACTGCCGACAGAAACAGCCCGGGGAAAATCGGAAATGCGTTGCAAGTTCCGGCAGCCGACACGCAGCTCGAGGCCAAGCCGAACCGGACCGCACCGTGGAGCGCGCCCCCCTCCGCAGCCGCCATGGCCACCAACATCGCATTGGCTGGCTGCAGTCCGGTCAAGATCCAGAGCGGCATGACGTGGAGCCAGACGGCCCGGTAGACGGTCATGTCCGGGCAACGGTGCCGCCTGCAGCTGATGCCGGACGACATCTGCATCGGAAACGGGCGTGTTCAAATCATCCGCCCGGCTGTCAGCGCTGCTTGACGTGACAACTCCCCAACGTGACCAACCGGATCAAGGCGCTGGAGCAGTCGATCGGCACGCAGCTTTTCGTGCGCAAGCGCACCGGGATGGAGCTGACCGATACCGGCGAGGCGCCGCACCCCAAGGGCCGCGGATATCGGCCCTGGCGTGCGAGGCGGAGCATGTGGTGCGCGATGTCTCGCGCGAGCCCTCGGAGCCTCTCCGGATAGGGTCGATGGAGACGGCGATGGCGATCCGTCGGCCGACGGTGCTGGTCGCCTACCGCGCCGCCTGCCCCAAGATGGCGCTGGAGATCGGCACCGGCCCGGCAGATGGTCGAGCAGGTGCTCGACGGGCGGCTCGGCTGCGCGCTGGCGGCCGGGCCGGTTTCGGAGCCCGTGCTCCGCGGGGAAACCGTGCTGGGCAAGGAGTTGGCGATGGTCACCGCCCGCGGCCGGGACACGCTCGAGGCCTGTCTGGCCGCCCATCCCGAGCCGACTGCGCTGATGTTCCGCGAGGGCTGCTCCGACCGCGCGCGCTTCCTGCGGACGCTGTCGGAATGCGCGGTCGGCCAGGCGCTGAGGGTGGAATTCGGCACGCTCGACGGCATTCTCGGCTGCGTCGAATCCGATATCGGCATGTCGATGATGCGCGCTCGGTGGCCGAGGCCGCAACCGCCCCCCCGAGATCGACATGCACCGCATGGGCGCCGGGGGCATCTTCGTCGACACGGTGCTGGTGCGCCGCCGCGACGCTTTCGAAACCCGCGCCTTCGGCGACATGCTGCGCGCCGCCTGTCCCGCTCCTGTCCGACCGCGTCCCGGGGAGAACCGCCCATGAGCCTGCCCGGCCGCCCGATCAAGCTCTATTGGCACGGGAAATCCGGCCATGCCCACCGCGCCGAACGGATGCTGTCGCTGCGCGGTCTGCGCTGCGGGACCATCCGCATCGACCTGGCCGCCCGCCCGCAGAAGGCGCCGGACTACCTGGAGATCAGCCGCTTCGGGCAGATCCCTGCGATCGAGGATGGAGGCACGGTGCTCTGGGACAGCTGCGCGATCCTCGTCTGCCTTGCCAAGCGTAACGGCGCCGACGGCGGCTGTCTGCCCGCGGTTCCCGCAGGGGCGGCGGAGGTGCAGCGCTGGCTCTCGGTCGCGGCCGGTCCGCTGGCAGCGGGCCCGGCAGCGGAACCGCGGCGTGCCCCCCTCGTGGATCCAGTCCCGCGCCGCCCGGCCGAGGCTCGCGGCCAGCGTTGCCCGGATGCCGGTCACCGCCGCCGTCCGCTCCGTCGAGGAAGCCCAGAACAGATGCCGCTCGCGCAGATGGTCGGCACCCTCGACGGTGCGCCCGCCCGCCTGGCCGCTGGTCCAGGCATAGTCGTCATAGAGCCCCGCCTTCAGCCCGAGCTCCGCCATGAGCCCGACGGCGCGCACATAGGCGGCAATGAACGCCTCCGACAGATAGACCTCGCGCGGCATGGAGAGCCGCGCCTGGATGTAGATGCGCCCGAAGCCGCGGTCGCGGAAGTCCGCCAGCTGGCGGCGCATCTCCGGCTCCTCCGGCAGGCCGGACCAGAACCAGTAGGCGTCGAGGCGCGTGCCGCCGGGCGGTATCGGATCGGACATCGGGACGCCTTGCTGCATTCGGACCGGGAACGCCCCGGACCCTAATCCAGACCCTGCCAGCTGTCAGCCACAATGTTGGTACACGAATAATAATGATTGCCGCTACTTCCCTAGCTTCGCCAATGGGCGTCGATGATCAGCGCCATGCCAGCGCCCGGACCACGGCGGGGAGCCGCTCGGCCGAGGCGCCGGGCTCGAGCCGCACCGTCACCGCGCGAACGGCGATCTCGACGCTGCCGCCCGTTGGCGGCGCCGCAGCGGGCTCTGGCGTCGCCGCCATCAGAGACACGAACTCCGTCGCGTCCTCGGGCGCGGGAAGCACCAGCCTGCCGCTGCGCGCCTTCTGCCGCCAGGCCGAAACCTGGTTCGACGCCAGCCCGTTCCGCGCGGCCAAGTCGTTCACCGTCGCGCCGGGCGCAACGTCTCGGCGACGATCTCAGCCTTCAGCCCGTCCGGCCACTTCCGGTTCCTGCACCACGTCTCGCGCTCGTTGGCGAGAACCTCGAAATGTGCGCTCATCGAGAAAGTCACTCCCTGCTCGTTGCCGGGAATGAGATCTCAGCCCCCGCCTCGCAAACAGTGTATCCGCAGCAAAGACTGGAGTGCGCTCCTGCGGGCGGACATTCCCAGGCGGCGGCTTTGACCATGGCGCGGGCGTGGCCGTCCCCGAACTGTGCAGGGCTGAGATAGCCCAAAGCTGAATGCAGGCGGCGGGTGTTGCAGGCCTCGATGAACCGGGGCAAGCCGGTGGCGACGTCGTGGAAAGCCTCATGCTCCATCAGGCAAGCGTCCTCCACCTTCAGGGTCTTCATGAAGCTCTCTGCCTTTGCGTTCTGCGCCTTCGAACGGTCCGCCGGACCGTTCGATCCGCTGGCGCGGACCGGCTTGAACTCGTACGGGGTGCCGCAGCGGCTCATCGATCCGGAGAAGCCGTTTCGGCGAGCATGCCTCGATGCAGCTCCGGCGCATGCTGGGATCCGCGGACGCCCTTCTGTTTGTCAAGCGACGATCTGGGTCTGGTTGATTTGATCGTAACGGGCCCGGATCAACCTGTAGACCTCGCGTGCGATGCATCGCTTGACGCACCGGAGCGCTTCGCGTTTCGAACGGCCGTCTGCGATGATGTGCAGGGCGCTGTTGGCTGCCCTGTCACCTCCCCGGTTCAGGCGATGGCGGTTGATCTTGCCGCTGGATGCCGGGATGGGGCTCACCCCGCACAACGCCGCGAAACTCGCTTCGGATTTCAAGCGGTCGGGGTTGGCGCCCGCCGCAATCAGCAATTGAGCTGCAGAATGATACCCGATGGCATCCTGGGCCACGAGCCCGGGTGCCAGTTCGTCGACGATGGCCTGGATCATCTTGTCGAGGTCTGCGATTTCGCCATGCAGCTCGAGATAGCGCCGGGCCAGGGACTTCAGCGAGATCCGGCAGGCGGTCATGTCGGGGCGCCAGGCTGCAAGCGTGCGGATCAGCGGCATCCGCGTCATGTGCCGGATGCTGTCGCGCATCGCGTCCGGGGCGGCGACGATGGTGTTCCCCATCATCTGGAGCGCGATCCTGCGGGCCTGCACCGCTGTCTTCCGAACGGCCCTGAGCACCCGCAATGCCCCGATCATTCCATCCCGCGACTTGGGCGTGACCGTCCTTTTCCCGGAGAAGGCGGCATGCGCCGCAGCCTCCGCATCGAAGGTGCCGGATTTTCCGCGTGCCCGGCGGCCGTGCTTGTCCGGACCGGTGACCTCCAGCACCTGGACACCCGCCTTCCGGAAGTGGCGGAGCCCCGCGGCGCCATGGGTTCCGGTGGCTTCGATTCCGGCGCGGCGGAGATCGCCGAAGGACCGCATCCACTCCAGCATCAGCCTGTAGCCATGCCGTGTCGTCGGGAAGCTCTCGCCCGCGATGACGCGGTCCTTGTCGTCGACGACCGCCGCGACGTGAAGATCTTTGTGCGCATCCACCCCGCCGAAGATCGTGCGGCCTTCGCTTTGCTTGTCCATCATCTGGCGTTGTTGGACAAATCAGCTGATGACCGCAGTCCCCCTTTCCCCGGACACACCTATCCTGCGGCCACGGTCATCGGGATGCCGAGGGCCGTGAAATGGTTCAGGACCGCCACCCGGATCTGGACCTCGGCTACCTGGCGGTCGAAGTCCCGTGACATCAGACGCTGGCCGAGCTGTTTCACGCAGTTCATTTTCGTTTCGCCCCTGCTGCGGCGGTGGTACCCGCTCCAGTTCCGCCAGAGTGCGCGGCCCAGGTGCTTCGATGCCCGCAGGCTCTCGTTGCGCGCCCGGGCGCCTGCCGTGTCCGCCTTCCATGGCCTCGCATTCCGCCTCGGAGGGATGATGGCTGCTGCTCTGCGCGCCGCGATGGCGTCATGGCAGGCGCGGGTGTCATACGCACCGTCGGCGGTGACGGTGGCGATCTCCTCGTCCGCTGGTATCTGGGCAAGCAGGTCCGGCAGCACCGGCGCGTCGCCGACATTGCTCGAGGTGACCTCGACGGCCCGGATCTCCAATGTTTGCTCGTCGATTGACAGTTCCAGCAGGCTCGCGACGAAACCGGTGGCTTGCCGGAGCGGCAGGCCGAGCAGGACCTTGAGGGTCAGGCGCGCGCGCGACTGAGGATGCCGCCGTGCTGGGGCCGATGCTGCGGCGGGAGCTCCTCTACCGGCTGCTGCGCGGGCCGCATGGCCCTGCGCTGCTGCAGGCCGTGGCTTCCGATCCCCGCATCCGCCAGGTGCGCCGCGCGATCGACTGGATCCGCAGCCATGTCGCCGAGACCGTGCCTGTGGCGGAGTTGGCCTCCTGCGCGGGCATGGCCGAAGCCACCTTCCGCCGCCATTTCCGCGTGGCGACCGGCATGAGCCCGGTGCAGTTCCAGAAAATCCTGCGCCTGCAGGCGGCGCGGCGGCTGCTCCTGTCGGGCCGCGATGTCATCCGAACCGCCCATGCGGTCGGCTATGAAAGCGCCTCGCAGTTCAGCCGCGACTATTCCCGCACCTTCGGCCGTCCGCCGTCGCAGGAGGCGCGCCAGCTGCAGCCGCGGGCGCAGGCCGAAGGAACGGCCTGAGGGCTCAGGCCTTGCCGAGACGGTGGCGCAGCCAGACCGTGCCGCCGGGCAGGGTCTCTGCCGAGACCAGCTCCAGCGCGCGGGCGCCGCGCGGGGCGTCGCCGTCATAGATCGCCGGGATGCCGCGCTGGCCGTCCAGAACCGGGTGGATCAGCGTGCTGGTCTCGTCGATTACCCCTGCCGCCAGGAATGCGCCGTTGAGCGTGCCGCCGCCCTCGAGCAGCAGCCGCGAAACGCCGAAGGCCGCGCCGATCCGCGCCAGCGCGCCTTCGATATCGGCCCCGCCGGGACCCGAGAAGACGACCGAGACGCCCTTCGCCGCCAGATCCGCGACATGGGCTTCCGATACCTGTCCGGACAGCACGATCACCAGGTGGTCGCCGTCGAGATCGCCGCTTTCCGGGCGCAGCCGCCCGCTGCGGTCGAAGGCGATGCCGAGCCCGGGACCGCGATGCCCTGCGATGCGGTCGCGCGGCTCGGCCCGGGGGCCGTCCGTCGCCGGATCGCCGGAGTCGAGGTAATGCCCCATGGTTTCGCGCCCGGCGATCCAGCCATCGGCCTCCAGCCGCGCGGCGGCGCCGTCATAGACCTCCAGAAGGGCGTCTTCGGTGCAGGGCCAGCGATCGGCCAGCAGACGTCCGTCGAGCGAGGCGATCATGTGGCAGATGATGTCGGGGCGGGTCATGGGGCAGCCTCCTTCTTGGGGACAACAGGACCCGCCCCCCGGCAAGGGGAACGGGCCCGTGTCAGTGCCGTCCGGCCGGGCGCGCGGGCGCTCAGCCGTTGTAGTCTTCGTCCGCGACCTTCTCCATCCAGGTCACCGGCGAGCCGTCGATGCTTTCCTGGATCGCGATATGGCTCATCGCGGTCTCGGCGCTGGCACCGTGCCAGTGCTTTTCGCCGGCCGGGAACCACACGACATCGCCCTGGGAGACCTCTTCCACCGGGCCGCCTTCGCGCTGGACGCGGCCGCGGCCGAAGGTGATGATGATGGTCTGGCCCGCCGGATGGGTGTGCCATGCGGTGCGCGCGCCCGGCTCGAAGGTGACATGGGCGCCGGAGGTGCGGCCGGGTTCGTCGGCGGCGAAAAGCGGATCGACGCGGACGGTGCCGGTGAACCAGTCCTCGGGACCTTTCATCGACGGCGCGCTGCCGGAACGGATGATTTTCATGGTCTTTCCTTTCGTATTGCGCCTCAGCGCAGCTTGGTGAAGCGGTAGGTCCAGGCTGCGCCGCCGGGCTGGACATAGGCCAGCTCGACGGTGGCCATGGCGAATGGCTCGACGAAGCGCGCGTTGCGCGCCCCGCCCGTATCCTGCGGCTCGAAGCCGGTGTCGCGGGCCAGCCCGAAGGCGGCCTGCTTGGCCCCGGCATCGTCGCCGTAGATCATCACATGGGGCGGCTCTGCCTGCCCCTTGCGCTCGTGGACCGGGAAGAAGCTCTCCGAGGGCGTGGTGGAGAAGCCCCCGGCCCAGCGGGCCTCGGGGCGCATCCGCATCAGTTCCTCGAGCCCCGAGGAGGTGGTGCCGACCACCAGTTCCGAGTCGCTTTCGTTCAGCGGCAGCGTGCAGCTCAGCACGGTCCTGCCGGCAAGATCGCCCGCCTGCGCCAGCACGTCCGGGACGCGCGACCAGTGGACTGCCAGCAGCAGCACATCCGCCTCCGCGGCGGCCTCGGCGACGCTGCCCGCGCGGGCGCCGCAGCTCTTGGACAGGCGGTCGAGCTTCGAGGCGGAGCGCGAATAGGCGAAGGTCACGTCATGGCCGCAGCGCGCCCAGATCGTGCCGAGCTTGCCGCCCATCAGGCCGCTTCCCAGAATGCCGATCTTCATCGCTCCACTCCCCCTGGCCGGTTACTCGCCGCGGCTTTCGAAGACCTGCTTGGCCACCGGCAGCGCCGAGAAGACCTTGGGCCAGCCGGCATAGAAGGCAAGGTGCGACAGCATCGCGCCGGCCTCTTCCTGGGTCAAGCCGTTGTCCATGGCGCGGTTGAGGTGGAAGGTCATCTGCTCGGGCTGGCCGGCCGCGATCAGCGCGGCGACGGTCACCAGGCTGCGGTCGCGCGGCGCGAGGTCGGGGCGCAGCCAGAGGTCGAGGAACAGGATCTTCTGGGTGGTGTCGACCACGCCCTGGCTGACATCGCCATACGTCGAGGAGACGAATTCCTGGCGGGAATCCTCCGCCTCCTGGTCGAAATCGAGGAATTCGACATCGGCGCCGGGCAGGTCCTCGGCCGCGATGCCGCGGGCCTCGTAGACAGGGGCCATCGCCTCGGCGGCGGCGGTCGCGTTGCCGAGGCCGGTATAGAAGGCCAGATGGGTGATGGTCTCGCTCAGCTCGGCCGGGGTCACGCCGGCATCGAGCGCCAGCTCGACGAAGCTGCCGAGGTTCTCGGTCTCGTGGCGGGTCATCAGCGCCGCGAAGGTCACCAGCGCGCGGTCGCGCATCGACAGTTCCTCGCCGGCCCAGACTTCCCCGAAGATGTTGTCGGAGGCATAGGCATCAAGGGCAGGCGCGACGCGGCCGACGGCGTCGGGCAGGGTGGAGGAGGCCTCCTGCGCGGCTGCGGTGCCGGTGACGAGGGCGAGGGCCGAGGCGGCGAGATGCGTCTTCATCTTGGATCCTTCCGGATTGCGTTCGGTTACGGCCCTTATCTGGCCTCCCGCAGGGAAAGCTTAATGCCCCCGCTCGCCAAGGCGCCCATGAACAGGGCTCATCAATCGCAATCCGGACGGCCCGGCGTCAGAGGCTGCGCAGCTCGCGCGGGCGGCGCACCAGGAAACTTGCCGCGATCATCGCAAGCGAGATCAGCCCGCCGGTGACGAAGCCCGCGCGCACGCCCGCCGCCGTCGCCTCGGCAATCGCGGCGCCTCGGGGTCGACGAGCAAACATTGGAGATCCGGGCCATCGAGGTCACCTCGAGCAATGTCGGCGACGTCGAGCCGGCGAGCGCCACCGGTCCGAGCGAACCGGCGAGGGATGCTGCCGGAACTCCTGAAGCAGACCGGCCCGGATCGGGAAATGCCCACGGTCCCTGCCGATGGCGCCTGCGCCACGCGCGCCCCGCGCAACGAGATCCTGCGGGCGTCGAAGCACCTGTGGCGGAACTGGAGCGGGTATCACCGCCGGAGCCGGGTCGAGACGAAGATGAACTGCGTGAAGCAGCTCGGCCAGCGGCTGATGTCACGGGAGTTCGACCGCCAGGTGGCGGAGGTCCAGCTCCGCGCGGCCATCCTGAACCGCTTCACCGCCCTCGGCAGCCCGGTCACTGTGGCAATGGGATAGGTGTGTCCGGGGAAAGGGGGACTGCGGTCGCCAGCTGATTAGTCCAACAACGCCCTGCGACAATGCCCGCGGGAACGCCAGGCTATGGAAACCGGACACGGGCGGGGTGCGAGCGCGCAACGCGTTCCTGAGGGCAACGAAGCGCTCCGGCCGGGCTTTGCTGCGGAACCGGAGCGGGCATCACCGCCAGAGCAGGTCCGGGACATCAGTCGGAACAGGAAAAGCTCGGGTGGGGGGCGATCCACGCCTTCGCGGCGGCGCTCGGACCGGTGGCGCGTGCCGCTCAATCCTCACCCGCTTCACGGCCCCCGCCCGGCATTCCGGTCACCGCGGCCTTGGGATAGGCGTGTCCCGGAAAGGGGAACCTGCGGCCGTCAGCTGATTTGCGCGACAGGGCGGCCTCATCTGATTGAGAATCTCCGGACGGCATGCATTTCCTGCTGAACGAGGGAACACCGGCGGCGGCAGCTGCGATCTCAGACCGTGCCGAAAGCCGTTTCGGCCGCACGCAGGGCGGACAGGCTCCCAGCTGAACCTGATCCAAGCGACGTGCCGGATCTGTCCCGAGTATTTCCCAAGCAAGTGTTGACCATGTGGGCCGAGATCACCACCGCCGGACCGGTGCCTGCCGACAGCGGATGCGTCGGGACGCGACGCAGCACCCCGGCCACGGCCAAGCCGGTGACCCCGCCGACCAGGATGTCCTGAACCAGCGCCAGCCGACGGGACAGGGCCACCGCCTCCGGCTTGGATATGCAGTTCTCCGCCGCCATCAGCGATGCATACCGGTTCCCCGGCACGAAGCTGTTCCCGAGCCTCGGGACGACGTGGAGCCCCGCCGTGTCGCCGAAGGTCGCCGAGCCTGCGACATCCGTCGCGATGATCTCCGCCCTGCACCCGGCCTTCCTCAGCCCCCGCTTTGCGGTCCCGCACCAGCCTGGCCCGGCCGTCCTCGGACCAGTCACCGGCGAAAGCGGCGGGAAGCGTGGCCAGTCTGGCTTCGGGCGCCTGCTCGATGAGCTTGCGCGCGCCTTGGCGGATGAGGCCCGTCAACGGATCCGGCGAAAACCTCGGTGGATCGGGCAGAGTGGCGATGGCCGTCTCCGGCATGTGGCACATGTTCGACCGCTCTCCCGGACCAATGGCGTTCGCGGTCGCGCGCGGCAGGGAATTGACGGCGTCTGAACACCGCCTCGATATGCCGCCCCCCAGGCCATCGCCAACTTTCGCGCGGCACTCGGGCTGTGGCTGAGGGGGCTCTTGGATGACGGCTGTCGTCCTCGGAATGCCCGAGAGCCGTCAGGTGAACCGGTCCGGCCTGTCCACCCCCAGGAACGCGCTGCGGCGCGTGGCCAGCAGCGGAGGGAAGGCCCGTCTCGGCGGACCTGGGGACGATGACCAACGGCAGCCGGGTCGGGCCCTCCTGCCGTTTCCGGCGGCAGGAGGACGGCCGTCAGCCGGCCAGCAGCATGGCGTTGCCGCCTGCCGCCGTCGTGTCTATGCACAGGTGCCGTTCATGGAGCACATGCGCCGCATCGGGCATCGCCGTGACCAGCGCGATGATCGGCCCCGGACGGGCCGCCAGCGCGCGGGCCTGGGCGGTGGCCTCGCCTCCCCAGCTCAGCACCGCGGCAATCCCCGGCAGCCATTCCAGCGCTTCGGCCGGGACATGGCCTTCGGAACTGGGGCTGGTGCTGTCGGGACATCTCGATGTCGTGCCCGTGGAGGGCCAGGACTGGACGGTCCCGCCCTTCGCCGCCACCGCGCGCGGCAGCCGCATCTACGGCCGCGGCACCACCGACATGAAGGGTTTCGTCGCCTGCGCGCTGGCCCTCGCCGGCCGGCTCGATCCGTCGCGGCTGGAGCGCCCGCTCTGGCTGGCGCTGTCCCATGACGAAGAGACCGGCTGCCGCGGCGTTCCCTCGATGATCGCGGGCATGGCGGCCCGCGGCCTCCGCCCCGATTTGGTGCTGGTCGGCGAGGCGACCGCGATGCAGATCGGGCTGGGCCACAAGGGCAAGATGAGCCTGACCGTAACCTGCCGCGGCGAACCTCGCCATTCCTCCGAGGCGCCGCTCGCGCTGAACGCGCTGCATCTGGCAGGCGATTTCCTCGCGGGGCTCAGGCGGCTGCAGGACGACCTTGCCGCGAACGGTCCGCAGGAGGCCGGCTATTCGGTGCCCTGCACGACGCTTCATGCAGGGCGCATGTCGGGCGGCACAGTCGTCAACATGGTCCCCGAGAGCGCCGAGATCCTGATGGAGGTCCGTCCGGTCGGCGCCGAGGACATCGCTGCGCTGGCCGCGCGCATCCGCGGCGTGGCGGAAGAAGCCGCACGGCCCCATGCCAGCCGCTTCTCCGGTCCGCTGATCACGGTGGAGGAAACCGGACGCTATCCCGGCCTGTCGATGCCCGCCGATCTGCCCGCCCTGGCGGCGCTGCGGGACTGCCTGCCTGCCGGAACCGCGACCTGCCTGCTGAGCTACGGGACCGAGGCCGGGCTCTATGCCGCCGGGCTCGACGTTCCCGTCCTGGTCTGTGGTCCCGGCGAGATCGCCCAGGCCCACCGCCCGGACGAGTTCATAGAGCTGTCCCAGCTCGCCGCCTGCGACCGGATGCTCGACGCGGCGGCCCTGCGCTTCTGCGCCGCTACCTGACCTGCCTCTCCCCTCCCCACAAGGATCGGACCATGACCCGGAAACAGCTTGCCATCGGCACCCTGATCGACGCCTACGGGCTTCACCCCGCTTCCTGGCGCAGCGACGAAGCGCAGCCCGGCGCGCCCACCGACATCGCCCATTTCAAGCGAATCGCGCAGATCTGCGAGAAGGGCAAATTCGATTTCCTTTTCCTTGCTGATACGCCCGCCGCCCGCACCTCGGATCTGGAGATCTGGGCGCGCTCGCCGATGTACATGAACCAGCTGGAGCCGATCACCCTGCTGACCGCGCTGGCCGGCGCGACCGAGAAGCTCGGCCTTGCCGCGACGGCTTCGACCAGCTTCTACGAGCCTTACAACCTCGCCCGGCTCTTTGCCTCGCTCGACCATATCTCCGGCGGCCGCGCGGGCTGGAATGTCGTGACCTCGGCCAATGACTATGCCGCGCGGAATTTCGGCGCGGACCGCCTGCCCCCGCATGACCGGCGCTATGCCAAGGCTGCCGAGTTCCACGGCATTGTCACCGCGCTCTGGGACAGCTGGGAAGACGACGCCTTCGTCTACGACAAGGAGGCCGGGCTGAATTTCCGTCCGGAAGCGCAGCACGCCCTCGACCATGACGGCGAGTTCTTCCGCATCCATGGCGCGCTCAACATTGCCCGCCCGCCGCAGGGCCACCCGGTGATCCTGCAGGCCGGCGCTTCGGAAGCAGGAAAAGAGCTGGCCGCACGCACCGCCGAGGCGGTCTTCGGCGTCGCCACCGAAATCGAGGCGGCAATCGCATTCTATGACGATCTCAAGGGCCGCATGCCCGCCCATGGCCGCGATCCCGACCACCTGAAAATTCTGGCCGGCGCGACGATCGTGGTCGGCGACAGCGCAGAGGAAGCCAAGGCGCGTTTCGATCAGTGGCAGTCGCTGATCCACCCGGAGGTCGGGCTGATGCGCATCCGGCAGGACATCGAGGCCGACCTGTCGGACCTGCCGCTGGACGAGCCGGTCCCGCTTGACCGCATTCCGGCAGAGGCCCGCCATCACCGGGCGTATTTCGACGAAATCTCCGGCATGATCCGGCGCGGCCTGACCCTGAGGCAGATCTGCCAGCAATACACCCGCTCCAAGGTGACGCTGTTCGGATCGCCTGAGGAGATTGCCGATGTCATGCAGGAATGGCTGGAGCGCGGGGCCTGTGACGGGTTCATGATCACCTTCCCGGTACTGCCCTCCACCTTGTCCGATTTCGTGGACCGCGTGGTTCCGGTGCTGCAGGACCGGGGGCTGTTCCGCCGCGAATACTCCGGTACGACCCTGCGGGACCACCTCGGCCTGCCACGTCCGGCAAACAGGTACATATGACCTCTGGGCTTTCGCTCGGCCTCCCGCCGGCATTGCCAACTCGTTCGGGATGGCACAGTCAAGTTGCCGGGCACTCCAGATGGCGGCAGCCTGATCTCAGGCTGAACGTCGAAGACTTGTCCCGGATCAAAGGCTTCCGCGTCCCCGAAATGTCGTCATCGACGCCGTGCGGGCGTATCACCGCTTCGCCCTGAGCCTGCGCGACGTCGGGGTTCTCCTGGCCGCGCGCGGCATCACGGTATCCCCGTGAGACGATCCGCGGCTGGGTCGACCGCTTCGGCCATCAATTTGCCGCAAGCATCCGGCGGGGCCGTCCGGCTCCTGCGGACAATTGGCATCTCGGCGAGGTCGTCATCCGGATGAACGGCAAGCCCCATTGGCTGTGGCGTGCGGTGGATGCGAACGGCATTCGCCAGCATGCTTGAACGCATGGCGCATTCCGGCTCATCTCCCGATATCCTGGTCCGGGCGCGGCGCGACAAGGATGCCGAAAAGCGCCTTTCCGCAAGCTTTTCCCGCGCTGGGGCATGGCACATGTCCTGGTGACCGGCAGACTCGGTTCCTGCGCGGCGGCGAAAGCCGAAATCGCGCCGGGCGTCGGCCGCCGCAGGCACAAGGGGCTGAACAACCGCGCCGAAGCCAGCCATCGCCATGCGAGGCGCTGCGGGAAGATCATGGGCCGGTTCAAGTCGGCGGGCGAGGCCCAACGGCTCCTCTCGGTCCATGATCAGGCAGCCGCCTTGTCGAGGCCAAAGCGCCATCGCCTCTCCGCCACGTCCTGCCGCCACGCCGGGTCACATGCCTTCGATCTGCGGAACGCATGCACCGCCGGGCTCACCGCATGAAAAGCGGCCTGAGCAGCCGTCCTTGGGAAACGGATGACAACCTGGCTGTGAATATGCTTGGGCAGTCTGGTGGCCTGACTCGCAACTTGATTAACCTTGTGTCATTGCACTGACGTGTCGACCACCAGACTGCCCCGGCAGCGGGCGAGATGTGAGGTGATAGGGTGGACGGTCCTTCCACCCTCGCGCCCCTGGGGCATGGTGGGGTTTCGTATTCATTGAAATGAGGGCCACAGAACATGGACAAGACGGAGACGATCGGACCGGACCCGTTGACCGGCAGGTGATTGCGCAGCGCTGTCCCGAGAGGGGGCGTGCGCCGCGACGGGCAGAAGGTCCTGTTATCCATCAAGAACATGGGCGGCGAGAGCACCGCGGCCTGGGGCCAGTTCCTCGCCGATCTCGATGCCCGCGGCCTGCGACGGCCCGAATTCGCCGTCGTCGACGGCGCTCCGGGGCGAGGACCTGCCGATCCAGCGCTGTACGGTCCACAAGCACCGGAATCTCTTGGCGCATGCCCCCAAGCGCCTCCACGACGAGCTGGCCGAGGACTGCCGCGACATGATCTATGCCGACACCGACGCCGGGGTGGAGCTCAGGCGCAAGATGTTGCCTCGCGCAAGTGGCGCCTGAAGTGCGGGCGTCGCGGACAGCCTGGAAGAGCCGGGCGACCGGCTCTTCAGCTTCACCCGGCTCGATCCGCCGCAATGGAAATCGGCCCGCACAACCAACGCGATTGAGCGACTGAACGAAGAGTTCCGCCGCAGGATCAAGACCCAGACCGTGCTGCGCTGCGCCGAGACGGTGCCGATGCTGCTCTGGGCGCTGCTGGCCTCCGGGCAGATCCAGATGCGCAAGATCGACGGCTGGGAGACCTTCTCCCAGCCCCTCGAGCCGATGTCCCTTGACCTCGCCGCCCGAACGGAGCCAAGTTCACATGCCCGGAGCACGCCGCTCGGCAATTTCCACCACATTCGCGACACGACCGTAGCCGGGATTGGTTGACGCTTTCCGGCGAGAGGGCGGCGCATTTCGAGGCCATGTGAAGGGCAGTCGAAAATTTCCATATGCATGGATAGTTGGCTATCATGGGTTGCACCCCGTCACTGGATCTGGACGGTGATCTGCTGGCTCTCCCGCGTCGCCGGCGGTGTTGCGGGCATGCTGACCTTGGGGGCCGTGGGCATTCCGATGGCCCGCTCGATCCCGCCGCAGCCCGCCCCCGCCGCCTCGACCTTCTCGGCGGAGACGATCGAACGCGGCCGCCAGGTCTTCGCCGCGGGCGATTGCGCGGTCTGCCACACCGCCGAGGGCGGCATCCCGAATGCCGGCGGGCGCGGGATGGAGACGCCTTTCGGCACGGTCTACACCACCAACCTGACGCCCGATCCCGAGACCGGGCTGGGCCTGTGGTCCTTCGCCGCCTTCGACAGGGCGATGCGCAAGGGCATCTCGCGCGATGGCCACAATCTCTATCCGGCCTTTCCCTACACTTCCTTCGCCAAGATCGACGGCGCGGACATGCAGGCGCTCTATGCCTACCTCCAGACGCNTGGAGCCGGTGACTGCGGAGGTGCCGGAATCCGAGATGCTGGCGCCGGTGAACCTGCGCCCGGTGAATGCGGTCTGGAACGCGATCTACCACGACGCTTCGCCCTTCGTGCCGGATGCCGCGCAATCGGCCGAGTGGAACCGCGGAAAGTACCTGGTCGAGGCCGCCGGTCATTGCTCCGCCTGCCACAGCCCCCGCAATCTGCTGGGCGCCGAGGCGACCGGGGCGAAGGCGCTGTCGGGCGCGGTGATCGACGGCTGGTATGCGCCGCCGCTGGCTGGATCGGCAATGGCCGAGCGCGGCTGGGACGAGGCGGGACTCTATGCCTATCTGCGCGAGGGCCATGCTCCCGGCACCGCCAGCGCCTCGGGCCCGATGGGCGAGGTGGTCGACAGCCTGACCGCGCTGCCCGATGCCGATATCCGCGCGATGGCGGTCTATCTGGCCGGTCTCGCCGCGCCGAATGTCGCGCCGGCGCAGGTGCCGGAACAGGCCGAGCTGCTGCCCGACGCTTCGTCGCGGCTCTTCCGGTCGGCCTGTTCGAGCTGCCACGAGCCGGGGCTGGCCGACACCTTCACGGCGGCGCAGGTGCCGCTGTCGCGGTCTGCCGCGATCCGCGCGCCCTCGGCGGAGGGCCTGAAAACGGTGATCCGCGACGGGATCGAGGCGCCGCTGTCGCTGCCTTTGCGCGACATGCCGGGCTTCGGTGCGGAACTGTCGGAGCCGCAGATCGAGGAGCTGGCCCATTACCTGCGGGCCCGCTACGCGCCGGATCTTCCGGCCTGGCAGGGCGCGCCCGCCTCCCGGGCTCCGGCGGCAGAGGCCAGAGCGCAAGCGGGCGCCCGGGAGGGTCCGGGCACGGGGCGGGTGGCACGCGGAGTGGCTGCTCTGCCCGCCCGGCTCCACACGAGCATCAGGGCAGGCGGGCGCGCTTTCAGGGTTTCGACCGGAGGGGACTGCAGGATGCCATCGATGCGCCTGGTGCGGAGGACGGCCGTGGCCAAGGTATCGCCGGGTCGGCCTGGTCACCCTGAAGCAAGGGGGCAGGCTTCGCCTGTCGCCGAGTTTCGTATCGAAACGGAAACCGCCTGGCGTCGCACGGCGGTTTCAGGAGGACTCATGTTGGATTGCCACCGGTCGGGGTGCAGCATCGGATGGCATTGGAAGATGAAACCAGCAGGCCGGCGGAGATGGCGGCGGACCCAAGCCTCCGACGGCGGGAGCGCCGGGATGCGAAAATCGCCCGGCATCCGCAGGCGTCATCGGCCCGGACAGCCTGTCCCGCGGCTGCGGTGACCGGCCTGCCGAGGCGCTGACGCGGCTCAGGATTGCCTTCGGGCTCCGGCGTTCGGACACTTGGCGGCCGGGCTCCTGTAACGTCAGTCTCTGGCCGGCACGTTTTGCGCCGCGTGTCCTATCGCCGGAAAAGGCCCCCCGCAGGCCTGCTCCTGATCCGTATCGCCCCGGCTCCGCCGGCGATCGCCGGTCCAGCGGCGCTGGAGCGCCCGGTCGGGATGTTCGGAACCCCGCAAGTGTCCGGAACGCGCCCTCCCCCTCGTGCAGGGTTGTTGTCACCGTTCTTCGCTTCGGCCTTGGCCTTGCGTTCGGCGACCATGCGGTCGGCCTCGCGGCGCTGCGTCTCGACCCGGTCGAGCGGCGCATCGCGCCCGCCCGGCAGCGGCAGCAGCCCGGCCTTCTTCGCGGTCTCGGTCTGCTCCGTGGTGGCGTTCTGGATGCCGAAGACCGACAGCTTGCGGCGCTTGAGCGCCTCGATCAGCTGGGTCAGCGCATCGCCCTTGAGCCCGCCGCCCACTTCGCCCAGATCGATGACGAAGGGCGCGTGGTCGAAGAAATGCGGCATCCGCATCAGTTCGGCATCCAGCGCCTTGTAGAACGCCTGGTCCGGATGTCCGGCAAGCCGGAGCGCAACGGCCGTGAAGAACCGGCCCCTGATCTGGAATGGCTTGACCGACGCGACGGGGTCCGCGGCGGTGGTGTCCGATGTGAGTGAATTCACGCCCGATCCGATGCCTGTGTTTGTGCTGCCTGATGCGCCTGTCTGATGCGGCGCTTTCCCGAAACGGTAGCGCATTTGCACCCGCCGGTCCATCGGAATGACGCAAAATAGGCACAGGGGGCGGCGCTTCGCCACGATATGGTGTGGTCGGCCCGGGATATCGGCAAAAGAAGGCGCTGTTTATGAACGGAAAGCCTCCCGCGCCCGCCGGCAGGCGGATTTGCGCCTGCCGGGGACGGGGACTTGCACGGAGGTGATTTGCCGCCCGGCAGCGCGGGCCGCGACTCAGGCGTCGCGCTCCATGATCGGCACCACCGCCGGATGCGCGACGAAGCGCCATTTCCGGAGCGGCCCGGCCATGACGTTCAGATAGTACATCTCGAACCCGTAGGGCGCGCCGCAGGGATGGTGGCCGCGCGGCACCAGCACGACATCGCCGTCCGCCACCGCCATGGTTTCGTCGAGCGCGCCGTCCTCGGTATAGACCCGCTGGATGCCGAAGCCGTCGCCCGGATTGATCCGGTGGTAGTAGGTCTCCTCCAGATAGGTGATCCGGGGGAAGTCGTCCTCGTCATGGCGGTGGCTCGGATAGCTCGACCAATGGCCCGCCGGGGTGAAGACCTCGGTCACCAGCAGGCTGTCGCAGTAATCCTCGTTCTCCATCGCGATGTTGTTGATGTGGCGCGTGTTGGTGCCCTTGCCGCGCTCCGTCAGGGTGATGCCGTCCGGGCCGATCCGGCGTGCTTCGTGGCCGCCCATGCCGGGGGCCGCGCAGACCGCGATGGTGCAGCCGGTCTCGGCGGTGGCCTGCCACTCCTGGCCGTTCGGGATGTAGAGGCAATGCGGCGGCGTCTTTTCGAAGACATTCATCCGCTCGCCGAGCACGCCCCAGTCCTTCCCCGCGCCGGTGAAGGCGGCCCTGCCTTCGACCATGACGAGGATGACCTCGTTGGGGCCTGTCGCTTCGCCCACGGTCTCGCCCGGGCGCAGCTTGTAGAGGGAGAAGCCGACATAGCGCCAGCGGGCGCTTTCCGGGGTGATCTGGTGCACCTTGCCATGGGTGCCGAAGGGCTTGCAGAGAAGGTCGCTCATGGGTCGTCTCTCGGATCGAAGGTCACGAAGAAGCCGTAGCCGCAATAGATCCCGATCCCGGCCGTGAGGACGGCCCAGAACCCATTGCCCATGACGGCTTCGAACACCGCCCAGCCAAGGCAGAAGCCGGTGACCAGGACGCGCCGCCACAGCGGGCGGAAGAACGGATGGTTGAGGTCGAACATGGGGGATCACTAGCCGGTCGCGTGACCTGTTGGAAGGATGGGTTCGGCGCAGGCCGACCGGAACCGGCCGCAGGCGCCGGGGCCTCGCCCGGGGGAGGGGCCGCGGGGAGGGGGCACGCCCCCTCCCCGCCTGCCGTCAGTTCAGCACGCGCTGGTTCAGCACGTTCTCGATATAGCTGCCGCGCGCCTGCTCCAGCCGCTCCGGACCGCCCGCCTGCGGCACCGCCACGTCCCACCAGGCGCCGCCGCCATTCTCGCCGGGGCCCGGACGCGGATCGGTCTCGATCACGATGACCGTGGGAATGTCCCGGCCCTTCGCCTCGGCGAGCTTCGCCTCGAGGTCGGCAATGTCCGCCGCCTTGACGGCATGCGCCCCCATCGACGCGGCATGGGCGACGTAGTCGATCTCGGGCTGCTGCTCGATGTTGCAGTCCTTGTAGAGGTTGTTGAACTCCGCCCCGCCGCAGCCCTGCTGCAGCCGGTTGATGCAGCCATAGCCACGGTTGTCGGTCAGCACGACGGTGAAGGGGATGCGCCGCATCACCGCCGTCGCCAGCTCGGCATTGGCCATCATGTAGGAGCCGTCGCCGACGAAGCAGACCACGTCGCGCTCCGGCGTGGCGAGCTTGATGCCCATCGCGCCGGCCACTTCGTAGCCCATGCAGGAATAGCCGTATTCCATGTGATAGCCCCCCTGGGAGGGCTGCCACAGCAGCTTCAGCGCGCCGGGCATCGTGCCCGCGGCACACATGGCGACGGTGGCCTCCGAGCCGGTGCGCTGCACCGCGCCGATCACCTCGGCATCGATCGGCAGCTCTCCCCCGGTCCGCTTGCGGTCGCGGCAATGGTCGTCGACCTTGGCCAGCCAGGCCGCGCGCGCCGCCGGATCGAAGGCCGCCGCCTTGTAGTCCCCGAGCGCTCCGGACAGGAGCCCGAGCGTCACCTTGGCATCGCCGACGAGACTGACAGCGCCATGCTTGGCCGCATCGTAGCCATGGATGTTCAGGCTGACGAAGCGGACATCCGGATTGCGGAACAGCGCCCGCGAACCGGTGGTGAAATCCTGGAACCGCGTGCCGATGCCGATCACCAGATCGGCGGTGGCCGACACGGCATTGGCGCTTTCGGCGCCGTCGACGCCGGAGGCGCCGAAATTCATCGGATGGCTTTGCGCCAGCGCCGATTTCCCGGCCTGGGTTTCGGCCACCGGAATGCCGTGGCGGGTGGCGAACGCCCCCAGCTCGGCCTCGGCCTGCGAATAGATCACCCCGCCCCCGGCGATGATCACCGGGTTCTCCGCCGAACGGATCAGCGCCGCGACCTCGTCCAGCTCGCGCGCATCGGGCTGCGGGCGGCGGATGTGCCAGACCCGCGGCGCGAAGAACTCCGCCGGATAGTCATACGCCTCGGCCTGCACGTCCTGGCAGAAGGCCAGCGTCGCCGGACCGCAATTCGCCGGGTCGGTCATGACGCGCAGCGCCCGCGGCAGCGCGCTCAGGATATGCTCGGGCCGGGTGATCCGGTCGAAATAGCGGCTGACCGGGCGCAGGCAGTCATTCGCGGACACGGTGCCGTCGTCGAAATCCTCGACCTGCTGCAGCACCGGATCGGGGCGGCGGTTGGCAAACACGTCGCCCGCGATGATCAGCAGCGGCAGCCGGTTGACATGCGCCAGCGCGGCGGCCGTCACCAAGTTGGTGGAGCCCGGCCCGATCGAGGTGGTCACCGCCATCGCGCGGGTCCGCTTCTTCGCCTTGGCATAGGCGATGGCGGCATGGGCCATGGTCTGCTCGTTCTGGCCGCGCCAGGTCGGGAAGGCATCGCCGATACCGTGCAGCGCCTCGCCCAGCCCCGCCACGTTGCCATGGCCGAAGATCGCCCAGATACCGTCGACGAAGCGCTCGCCCTCTTCGGTCATCTGTACCGACAGCCAGCGCACCATCGCCTGGGCTGCGGTCAGCCGGATCGTCTGGCCCATTTCCGTTCCTCCCTCGCGCGTCGCAGGCGCGGTCATGTCCTTCGGGCTCATTCCGCAGCCTCTTTCGTTGCATTGGCACGGGCGCCGTCCCAGACTTCGCAGAGCCGGGCATAGCGCTCCGCCATCTGGACAACGGCCGCCGCGTCGGTCATGGCGCCCTTCATCCAGGCGCGGGCGGCATCGCCGAAAATGGTCCGCCCCACGGCAAAGCCTTTCACCAGGTCGAAACCGGCGGCAACCTCGAAGCTGGCGGCCAGCTCGGCCTCGGGCGCATCGAGACCCAGCACCACGATGCCGCGGGTATGCGGGTCGTTCTCCTCGATCGCCGCGACGGCATTGGCCCAGGCCGAGGGCGTCTTCAGCGGCTCGAGCTTCCACCAGTCGGGATAGACGCCGAGATCGTAGAATTGCCGGATCAGCGTGGCGGTCGTCATGTCATCGACCGGACCGACCTTGGAGGGGATGATTTCCAGAAGGAATTCCAGGTTGTTGCGGCGCGCGGCGGTGAAGAGGCGGAGCACCCGCTCCTCCTGCAGCGCGCGGGTCGCCGCATCGTCATCCGGGTGGCAGAAGACCAGAAGCTTGACCACGTTCTCCCGCGCCCATTCGCGGAACTGGCCGAGATCCGGGCCGAGCTCGGGCTCGAATTCGATCGGGCGGGATCCCGGCAATTCGGTCGGACGGCCGATCCAGAGACCGGAGCCCGAGGCCGCGTGCAGCGCCTTGCGGCCGATGCGGTTGTCGCAGAGGATGCCGCAGCCGGGCCGCCCGCCCTGCACCTGAAGCGCCGCCTTCAGGCAAAGCTCCTTGAACGCGCCGCCCTTCGCCAGCGTGTAGCCCTCCATCTCCTCGAGCTGCATCCGGTGGTCGAAGGCAAATGTCCGCACAGTCGGCCAGTCGCCCTTGCGGTTGGTCGCCCAGTGGACCTGCTCCAGCTCCGCGTCGTTGCGCAGATCCGGGCGGACGATGCCGCGGCCGAGGAAGAACTCCAGCTCCTTCAGCGACGGATAGGCCGGGGTGCAGCCATGGCGGCTGACCGCGAAGGCGCCGCAGGCATTGGCGTATTTCAGCGCGACCGGCCAGCTCTCGTCATCCATCCAGCCCTTGAGCAGGCCGGAGAAGAAGCCGTCGCCCGCGCCCAGCACGTTGAACACCTCGATCGGGAAGCCCGGACCGGCCTCGCCCTCGTCGAGGCTGTCCGGGATTTCGCCGGTGATCGCCACGGCGCCCTGCGCGCCGCGCTTGCAGACCAGCGTCGCGCCCGAGACCTTGCGGACCGCCTTCAGCGCCTCGATCGTGTCGGTGGATCCGCCGGCGATGTGGAACTCTTCCTCGGTGCCGACGATCAGGTCGAAGAAATGCAGCGTCGACTGCAACTTGGCGGTGACCGCAGCACTTTCGACGAAGCGGCTCTCGCCGTCGCCATGGCCGGCCACGCCCCAGAGGTTCGGACGGTAGTCGATGTCGAGCGCAGTCCTCAGACCGTGCTTGCGCGCCAGTTCCAGCGCCTTCAGCGTCGCCGCCTCGACCTTCGGGTGGCTCAGATGCGTGCCGGTGGCGACCACGGCGCGCGCCGAGGCGATGAACTCCTCGGAGATGTCCTCGGCGGCCAGCCCCATGTCGGCGCAGTTCTCGCGGTAGAAGATCAGCGGGAACTGGTCCTCGTCGCGGATGCCCAGAAGCACCAGCGCGGTCAGCCGCTCGGGATCGGTGACGACGCCCGTGGTGTCGACGCCCTCGCGCTCCAGCTGCTCGCGGATGAAGCGGCCCATATGCTCGTCGCCGACCTTGGTGATCACCGCGGTCCGCAGCCCCAGCCGCGACGCGCCGCAGGCGATGTTGGTCGGCGAGCCGCCGATATACTTGTCGAAGGAGCCCATGTCTTCCAGGCGCCCGCCGATCTGCGTTCCGTAGAGATCGACCGAACTCCGGCCGATGGTGATGACATCCAGCGTCTTCATGTCATGCCTCGCTCCATGGGGGAGCCCGCGATGCGGCAGGCCTCCTGCCCGGCGCCGCATCCTGTCCTCCCCGGACCGCGCTGCGCGGCCCCTCCTCAAAATGGAATAAACATTCCATTTCGGAAAAAATCAACTGCTAAATTCCATTCTCAGCCGTCATTCCGCCGCGTTCCGACCGCAACCGCCAGCGCAATCGCCAGCGACATGGTAGCGGAAAGCGCCCGGAACGCCCCGAAATCCGCCTCGGAGACCAGCAGCGGCAGCATGCCCGGCCGGGCGAAGGGGCCATCGGTGCGGTCGGTGATCGCCACGACCGGCAGGCCGGCGGCGGCGGCGGCTTCGGCCATGGCGACGGTTTCGGGCGTATAGGGGGCGAAGGTAACGACCAGCAGCGCATCGCCCGGCCGCATGGCGTGGCGATGGTCCAGCCGCCCGGTCTGGTCATGCAGCATCGCCGGGATCTGCATCTTCTCGAAGGCATAGGCCAGATAGGCCGCCACCGGAAAGGCGCGGCGCAGCCCGGCAAGATGGATCACCCCTGCCCCGGCCAGCACCCGCACCGCCGCCTCCAGAGCCGCCGGCTCGATGGAGTTCGCCAAGTTTTCTAGAGAATTCCGCCCGGAGTCTATGAATTCCGCCAACAGCGCCGAAGGGCTGTCCCGCCCCTCCTCGCGCAGCAGCTCCAGCCGGGTGGAATAATCCGGCAGGCCGGGATTGTAGGCCTCGCGGAACATCCGCTGCATCTCGGAAAATCCGGAAAATCCCAGAACCTGGCAGAAACGCATCATCGCCGAGGGCGCCACCCCGGCGCCGTCCGCCAGCTGCGCGACGGTTGACACCGCGACACGGTCCGCATTCGCCTCGAGATAGGCGGCGCAGTCGCGCATCCGCCGAGGGAGAGACGGACCGAGCTCACGCAGCCGCTCCCGGAATTCCTCGACGCTCTGCGGTGGCGCCATCGCCCCTGTTTCGCTGGCCATCCCGGCTCCCTCGCTGCGCGCTCCGCCAAGCCAAAAACTTGGAACAAAAATTCCACGTTTGCAACATCCGGTAGCGGCCCGCGCCGCGAGGCCCGGCAGCAAAGCCAGGAACCTGGATGGTTTGCGGCATCTTCACACGGAGAGACACAAGGCACGGCCGCAGCGGAACCCCGCCAGAAAGACGTTCGGCGGCGGCGCGCTCGACGAGGCGCGGGCACCGGGGATCAACCTGCCGCAGGCCGCGGAACAGGGGCTGGGAGCTGCGATCCGGGCGGACCCGGAAGGAAGAAAATGCCGGGACCATCGAGGAGTGCAACGCAATGATCGATGGCGGCGACCTGCCGCCCGGTCAGCTCCGGAATGACCGCCCGGCGGGACAGCTTGCCGCCATCCTGCAAAGCGGTCTGCCCGACGGGCTGGCCACCCGTGCGGCTGCGCCGCTGATCCCGGCGGAAACGGCAACACAGGTGCTGCGGGGACCGAGCCCGGCCGTCACGCCGCCCGGGGGCACGTTCCGCCTGATGCCGCATCGCCGCGGCCACCGCGAGCTGCAGCAGGAAGAGCCCGCCGCACCAGAGCCGGAACAGCTGCCGCGCGGTGCGGCAGGCGGCTTCGAGCTCGTCTTCGGGCGCGGCGATGATCCTCTGGCCGATGCCGTTCTCGGTCAGCGCCTTGAGGATGTCCGCCGCGGCGATGGCCGCCGCCGCGAGGCCGATGGCACCGGCATCCATGCTGCGCGCCACCGCGACCACGACGAAGAGGCGCGACGCCTTGGCCGCCATGCCCGACAGGCAATAGGCGGCCAGATGCTGCGCAAAGCTGCCTTCCCTTGTCTTGATGCGGATCATCCCGATGGCTCCGTTCCGGCAATGGCTGTGTCCGGAAGGGTGTAGCGCAGCGCGCCGGCCGGGTCCGCGTCCCCCAGGGACAGGGCACCGGCGCAACAGGAGAGCCATATATCCGAACGGATTGCCGCGGCGGCCAAAGGGGGAATGGACGGCTGCCCTCGGTGGCCTATAGCCTGCTCCGGAAACGGGCAGGAGCGCGGCCGGACGTGGCGAAAAGTCTTATCGGACAATTAGGTGCAGGTGCAGCAATGGTTGCGGCGCTGTCCGCCTGCTCGGCGCCGCGCGGCGCGCGCAACATCGAGGCAGCGGCGGATGGCAGCGCCTATCAGGCGCAGTACCGCAGCTTCGCGCCGCTCGCCGCGCCCGCCGTGCTGCGGCCCCCGAGATGCAGGCCGCGCTCTGCCGCCTGTCGCCGGACCACGCCTCCGCGCAGGCCTGGGCGGGGGCGCAGTCGCGCATCGCCGGGCGCATGGCGCACGGGACGGCGGTGAACCTTGACCCTGCGAGCCTCATCCTCGATATGGTACACACCCTCGACGCAACGGCGTCCCAGGCGCTCTTCCAGACTGGATCCGTGTAATGATTGCCCCCTCCCGCCCCCATCTTGTCGACAGCCACTGCCATCTCGATTTCCCGGATTTCGACGGCGAACTGGACGAGGTGATCGCCCGCGCGGGCGAGGCCGGGATCGGCCGGATGGTGTCGATCTGCACCAAGCCCGCCGGGCTGGCGAAGGTGACGGGCATCGCCGAGCGCTATGACCAGGTGTTCTTCGCCTACGGCATCCACCCGATGAGCGTCGCCGACCTGCCGCTGGTCACGGTCGAGGAGCTGGTCGAAGTCGCGCAGCACCCGAAATGCGTCGGCATCGGCGAGACCGGGCTCGACTACCACTACACTGCAGAGAGCGCCGGAAAGCAGCAGGAGAGCCTGCGCCTGCATATCGAGGCCTGCCGCCGCACCGGGTTGCCGCTGATCATCCATGCCCGCGACGCCGACGAGGACATGGCGCGGATCCTGACCGAGGAACACCGCGCGGGCGCCTATGACTGCGTGATGCACTGCTTCTCGTCCTCGGAGGCGCTGGCCGATGCCGCGCTGGAGCTGGGCTTCTACCTGTCCATGTCGGGCATCGCCGCCTTCCCGCGCTCGAAGGAGCTGCGCGCGATCTTCGCCAAGGCGCCGCTCGAGCGGATCCTCGTCGAGACCGACAGCCCCTATCTGGCGCCGCCGCCGCATCGCGGCAAGCGCAACGAACCGGCCTATGTCGCCAAGACCGCCGCTGTCGGCGCCGAGGTCTTCGGCCTGTCTCCGGAAGAGTTCGCTGCCGCGACCACCGCCAATTTCGACCGGCTCTTCGCCCGCGCCGCTGCCTGGGAAACCGCATGAGCACGCTCCATGTCACGATCCTCGGCTGCGGCTCCTCGGGCGGCGTCCCGCGGCTCGGCGGCATCTGGGGCGAGTGCAATCCCGACAATCCGAAGAACACCCGGCGCCGCTGCTCGCTGCTGATCGAGAAGGACGGTCCCGAAGGCACCACCCGCGTGCTGATCGACACCGGCCCCGACATGCGCCAGCAGCTCCTCGATGCGGGCGTCGGCGCGCTTGACGGCGTGGTCTACACCCATGCCCATGCCGACCATGTCCACGGGCTCGACGACCTGCGCCAGATCGTCTTCAACACCCGGTCGCGGCTGAATGTCTGGGCCGATGCCGCCACGCAGCAGGACCTGCTGGTGCGCTTCGCCTATGCCTTCGAGGCGCCCGAGGGCTCGCCCTATCCGCCGATCCTGAACATGCATCCGATCAAGGGCCCGCTCTCGGTCGTCGGCGCCGGCGGCACGATCACGCTGGTGCCCTTCGACGTCGAGCACGGCAGCATCGACGCCAAGGGCTTCCGCTTCGAGGACATCGCCTATCTGCCCGACGTCTCGGACATTCCCGAAGACAGCTGGCCCGCGCTCGAGGGGCTGCGGCTCTGGATCGTCGACGCGCTGCGCCGCCAGCCGCATCCCAGCCATTCGCATCTGGAGAAGACGCTGGACTGGATCGGGAAGGTCAAGCCGGAACAGGCGGTTCTGACCAACATGCATCACGATCTGGACTATGACGACGTGGCGGCGGAAACGCCTGCGCATGTGATCCCGGCCCATGACGGGCTGCGGCTGAGCTTCGACCTCTGATGGGCGCGCTGATCGAGGTCGTCCTTCCCGTCTTCTTCGTCATCGGCTTCGGCTACCTGGCCGCCTACCGCAAGTGGATCAGCTCGTCCTCGGTCGACGGGCTGATGATCTTCAGCCAGAAATTCGCGATCCCCTGCCTGCTGTTCCTGGCGATCTCGCAGCTCGACCTGTCGATGTCCTACGATCCGCGGCTGCTGTTCAGCTTCTATGCGGGCGCGGTCACCGGCTTCGCGGCGGGCATCCTGGGCGCCCGGCTGCTGTTCTCGCGGCCGTGGGAAGACTGCATCGCCATCGGCTTCTGCTGCCTGTTCTCGAACTCGCTGCTGCTCGGCCTGCCGATCAGCGAGCGCGCCTATGGCGAGGCCTCTCTGGCGGCGAACTTCACCATCATCTCGATCCATTCGCCGTTCTGCTACCTGCTTGGCATCACCGCGATGGAGATGGTGCGCAATGCAGGCCGCACCCGCGCCGAGACCGCGCGCTCGGTGCTCAAGGCGATGTTCTCGAACTCGCTGATCATCGGCATCGCGCTGGGGCTGGTCTTCAACCTCTCCGGCCTGCCGATGCCCGGCGTGATGACCGAGGCGCTGGAGCTGATGCGCCGCGCCGCGCTGCCGGCCGCGCTGTTCGGACTCGGCGGGGTGCTGGTGCGCTACCGCCCCGAAGGCGACCTTGCCACGGCGGGCTTCGTCGTCGCGGTGTCGCTGATCCTGCATCCGGCCGTGGCGCTGGGGCTCGGAAACCTGCTGCATGTCCCGCACGAGACGCTGCGCAACGCCGTCGTCACCGCCGCGATGGCGCCGGGGGTGAATGCCTATCTCTTCGCCGACATGTACGGCCGCGCGCGCCGCGTCGCGGCCACCGGGCTGCTGCTCGGCACCGCGCTCTGCGTCGTCACCGCCTGGGTCTGGCTGCAGATCCTGGGCTGAGACCGGGCTGGCGGCCCCCGGCCCCCGGTAACGAAGGCAGATCACTGACGGCCCCGGCTGCATCAGAGCCTGCCCGGCATCGAGCCGCGCGGCACAGGCGTCAGAGTCGGATGCTCAATGCGCGCCCCCTGCCGCGCCGGGCGCCGGTGGCGAAAGGGCGGCCCAATCGGTCGGCCCGTTTCCGGCCCGTTTCCCGGCTGGCGATCACGCCGCGCCCGGCCGTGCTGAACCGGGCCTTCGATGCCAGGCAGGTCCGGACGGCAGCCGCCGGGGAAACAGTCCCCGACCGTTCCCTGACCCGCCTCACTCGGAACGGGTCTCGCGGGGGCCCCGCTTGCCCCGGCCATGCGCCCTCCACTCCATCTCGGGACCGACGCAGATCGCGAGCGAACCACGCGGTTTCAGCGAAGCGTTGCAGCCGGACCAGTTCGCCGTGCGGCAGTTCGGGGAGGCAGGCTTTGGCATGCCGCCGATCCAACCCGCGGGATACCCGAACGGAGTCCCTCTCGCCGATATGTGCAATGAGCCCCCGCCGGGCAGCGCGTGAAGAGCGCGACCGGGAAGGCGGGGATGGACCGGCCCGGCATCACGGCCGCCTTCAGCCGCCCGCGCGTGAGCAATGACAACGCCTTCTCCGAGGCGATTTCCCCGCCGCGGCTTGCTGCCGTGCGGCTTTGGCGCCATCTATGCGGCGCGCATTTGGGTCCAGGTCTTCGTCGCTTGGCACGACCGTGAGCATCGCCACAGCGCGCTCCGCTCCGCGACGCCTGAACACTGCGCGGCAAGGTCTGAGAGCAGGCCCGCGAGAAAGGTCCCGAGCGCCGGTCCAGCCGCCCCCGCTGCTGGACCGCAAACGGTTCGGTCTTGCTCAACCTGGACCGGCCCGACGAGATGCCAAAAGGCCAAGGCGCCGCCGATGCGCTCCACGGGCAAGCAGCCGGCGGCGGCCCCTTGGCCGGACGGGGACAGTTCGCCGCCTGAGAACAGACGCCGGTGACAAGCCCGTTGAAATAAGCGATGCAGCTTCCCTCGCGGGTGGCCCGGACAAGCGAGGCGGCCGGGCGTCACGGCTGCGACCCCTGTCCGGCCCCGGCCGCCACCTTTTCTCAGGCCCGGCGGGAAAGCCGAAAACAAAACATTCCAAAATGGTGATTCAAATCAATCCGGCCGCTGCCGCCGCAGGATAAGATTGCCGCAGATGCCCGCACTCGCGCGAGTGCGGGCCAACGCAGGAGGCGGCCATGGCCGACACAGTGATCCATGAAGGCGGCAGCATCCAGGGCGACCTCTACGGCGACCTGTGGGTGCTTGCCCGGGACCTCGACCCGACGGATGGCGGCGGGAACGGGGAGCCGGTTCTGGACGGGAACGGCCAGATCATCCCGGTGGGATTTGATGCGGTGACCGGGGAATACTTCCCGATCACCCTCGTGGAAGGAACGGAAGGGGATTACGAAGTCCCCGAAGACCAGCTTCAATACATCCAGGAAGTCGAGCTGGAGCGCGCCAACATCATGCGCTCTCCGGACCAGGTGGTCGAGAACGCGCTTGCCGAGGCCCTCGCCAAGATCGAGGGCGGGACGGTGATCGAGCCCGATCCGTCGGGCCGCATCATGGTCGACGGGGTGCTGATCGACTCGCCGCGCGAATGCCTCGCGCTCTACAAGCTGGTCATGCAGGCCGGCGGCGCAACCAGCTGGACCGAAGCCAAGGCGAATGCCGCGGACAACCTTCCCGGGGCGCTGGCCGGTCTGGTGGCCGCGGGCTGGAACCCGACCGGCCTCCTGGCCGGTGTGTTCTCCAAGTTCAACCCGATCAGCATGGATGCGGTGATCACCGCCCATACGCTGATGGAGGTGAACGAGGTGACCGAAGCGGGCGGTTCCGTTGACATCGGCTATTACGGCTTCACCGAGGGCGGCACGGAAGCCTTCGACTACGACCGGGCCGCGGCCTATGGCGATACCTGGGTGCAATGGTACCAGGACATGGACGGCGATCCGTCCGACCTCGAAGCCGTGCAGCGCACCCTGCTCGACGTGATCTGGGGCTCCGACGCCAATGGCGACGGCATCAACGATGTCGGCAGCGGCAAGGGCTGGACCGACCAGTACATGGCGCTCTCGGAGGACGGGCTGAGCTTCGTGATGGCCGACGGCGCCAATGCCGGGCTTAATGACTGGGCGCAGTCGGTCGAGGATGCCCGCGAGGCGATCTACGTGATGCACGAGTATATCGGCACCACCGTGATCGATGCGCCGGAAGACAGCGACGACGTGATCGCGGGAAGCTCGGTGGGCGACTACATCGCGGCCTGGGGCGGCGACGATCTGGTGATGGGCTATGAAGGCGCGGACTGGATCGACGGCGGCGACGGCAACGACACGCTCTACGGCAATCTCGGCAGGGATACGCTCGAAGGCGGCAAGGGCGACGACGAGCTGCGCGGCGGCATGGGCAACGACCTGCTGCTGCGGGGCATGGGCAAGGACCGGCTGTTCGGCGGGCTCGGCAACGACCGGCTGTTCGGCGGCCTGGGCGCGGACTCGCTCGATGGCGGCGACGGCGATGACCAGCTGTCGGGCGGTTTCGGTTCAGACATGCTGACCGGCGGGGACGGGGCGGACAGCTTCTTCTTCCGGATCGCCGATCCCCTCCATGTCGATGTCATCACCGATTTCGACGCGGTCGAGGGTGACATCATCCGTCTCGACAAGATGGATGCCGACACGGCGACCGCGGCGGACGATGCCTTTGCCTTCATCGGCTATGCCGGTTTCACGGCAACCGCCGGGGAGCTGCGCGCAGCCGATCTGGGCGGCGCCCAGCGGATCGAGGGCGATGTCGACGGCGACGGCCTGGCCGATTTCGCGATCGAGATTGCTGGCGCCGATCCGGCTGAGGCAGGCTGGTTCGTGCTCTGAGCCGGTCATTGGAAAACGTCGCCGGGCGCGCAGGCCGCGGCCGGTGGCAGATAGCCGGCGGTCCCACCGGGGCCGCCCGCCCGCATCGGCGGAAAGCGGCGCCCGGCTTCGGCCGGGCGGCCTTTTGCGATGCAGGCCCGGGGGAAGGACGAACGGGGGCGATCGCCGGGGAGCGGAACCACTTGGCCGCAACGTCATCGACACATGAGCGCTCTGGCAGCCGCGCTTTGCGGCCCGGCGGCGCAGCGTTGCTCTCTCTCCGGCACGGCCGATGCCATCCGAGCGGGACGGGACCGTCATGGCGGCCGGGCGGGTCCGCTGCGGCAGCGGTCGGAGCATGTATGGCCAGCTCCGGCTTCAATGTCGCCCGCCTCGGCTGGCACGATGCGATCGAACGCGGTCGATATGCCAAGCCGTTCCACGGATCTCGCGCCCCTGGCCGCCACGGGAACCGCGGGTCAGGATCAAGACATCAAGCCGGGTCCTAAGCTCACCGTTCAACGCGGATTTCCCAAACCCCGATCTTTCCGGTCGATATCATGCCCGCTTCGGCTTCTCCCGCATGTCCGAAGCCGAGCCCGGGCCACGTCGCCCCGCCAGCTGCGGACCGCGTCGCCCCCCTTCGCCCTTTGCCATCATCGCCCACAGCAGGCGGTTGTTCGCGGTCCTCTCGGACCGGTGGCGGGGACCGCTCGCGGATGGCCCGCTTAATTGCCGCCAGCATCCGCGCCTTGCTCGCCGAAATCACTGCCATCGCGCATCGCGCCGGTGATCTTCACGCGCCGGAGTGCCGATGGTCGAGCCGCCGGTCCGAGCGGCCATTGGCAACGCTCTGTCCGGATTTTCTGGTTCCGCCCCGCCGCTGCTTGCCGGCGCCCGAATGCCGTCCCGGCAGGGCGGGCCGGAATGCGATCCGTCCGGGAGACGGACCGCATGGCGGGCCATGCCGGGAAATCACGGCCGCGACCGAAGGCTTCCATCGGCGGGTCGCAGGCGGCAACGGCCATCGCCGTCGCCGGGCCGACTCGCGGCATCATCCGGAGCCGGGCGGAAAGCGGAGCACGCTTGGTTGCTGCCTGTATCTGCCCGTCGAGTTCGGAGTTCCGCGTGGACAGGCCGTCGATCTGACCGAGGCAGAGCTGCGACATGCTCTTCGGGGCGTCCCCCGTCTCCGGCGCGGGGCGCAGCTCGGCGGCGGTCTCCCGGCCCTTGCCTGCGACGTTCCCGAACTCCGGGAGATGTCCCCGCAGCCTGATGATCATGCCGAGGCCAAGCTGCCCGGGTGATTTGATCCCAACGAAGCGGGTTCTGCGCCTTTGAACGCTCCGCCGGATCGTCCGATCCGCTGGTGCGGACCTGCTTGAACTCGGACGGCGGGCCGCTTCGGCAATCGCCTCGGCATCGGCCATGACGTTCGGCGGCAGAACCTTGCTTCGGACGGTTTCGGCCCCAGTTTCACTCTGGCCTTCACGGAAGGCGCAGATGATGAGGGCCGGATCAAGCGGGTTCCATCGGCTCACCGGCGTCCTTCCGCCTGACGTTCCGGATCCCCGGGGCCGGAACGCTGACGGAACGCGTGCCGAAGGCCAGCACGCCCAAGCTTGCATGCTGTCTCCGGTGATTGCGGCTTTCGGGGCTTTGCCCTGCTCCGGTCCCTCGGCCCGGAACCTCCGCGGCGGACCAGGACCCGGCGGACCGCCGGAAGCCCTTTGCCTTCAATCTGGTCCGGCGTGCGCAGTCTTCCTGGCGGCTGCCCCGATCACGCCGCCGCTGGCCACGCAGGTTCAAAGGGCAAGGGGATGCTTTCGCGCCGGCGGATCCGGCCGCGATGCCAGCGGGCGAGCGCTCCCCGGTCGGTGCCGCTGCCGGAGCCTGGGATCGCCCGCCCGCGGGACGCCCTGCTCATGGTGGAGGGCCGCGAAGGCGTGGCGCTGCCCGCGGCCGCCGGCGCATCATCGGGAGGCACGGCCGCCTCCCGCAGGAGCGCAGCCGGGCACTCATGACGTCCGGCAGGACACGCTCATGAAGACGATTTTCGGAATATTTGCCGTGGCGGCAGCGCTCCGCGGCCTGCCGGCACCCGCCACGGCCGGGATCCGCGTGATCGTGCTGGGCACCGGCCCCGGCCTTGCGGTGAACGCCAATGGCGAGGCCTGTCTGTTCGATGCCGGGGCGGCATGGCGTACGGGATGGCCGAAACCTGGCAGAGGGCGGAGCGGAAGAAGTCCAACCGACGCAGGTCCGGGAGCTCTTCCCGCCGCATCTGCACCGCGACCGCACGCGCGACGATCCGGAGATTGCCGCGACCGATTGGCGGCGGAGCTATGGCTGAAACTGGGTGACGCGGCTTGATCAGGCGGCGCGGCTTTCGTTGGCATCGGTTTGGGCGACGCCGTCGGTGAATGTGACACCTTCGATGACGCGCGGCAACTGGTTCCGCCCGTTGAGCTTGCGCCATTTCTGCGACGCTGCCCTGACCAGGGTGAAGACCATCAGCTTCGCGGTCTTCTGCGAGAGCGCGCCCCTGGTCCTGACGGTGCGATGCCTGACGGTGGCGAACACGCTTTCGATCGGGTTCGAGGTCCGCAAGTGGTCCCAATGTTCGGCCGGGAAATCGTAGAAGGCCAGCAACGCGTCGGTGTCCTTTGTCAGGCAGGCCACGCCTTTCGCGTATTTCGCGGCGTATTTTTCCTTGAAGGTCTCGATGGCCGCCAGGGCCGCTGCCCGGGTTGCCGCATGCGAGATGTTGCGCAGATCAGCGGCCGCGGCGGGCTGCCCGGATTTCGGGAAGTGGTTGAGGACATTTGACATCTTGTGGAACCAGCAGCGCTGATGGCGGGTGCCGGGAAAGACTTCGTCCATCGCCTTCCAGAAGCCCAAGGCACCGTCGCCGACGGCCAGCTCGGGCGGAACCGCCAGTCCTCGGGCCTTGAGATCGACCAGCAGCTCGCGCCAGCTCTGGGCGTTTTCCCGGACCCCGACCTGGAAGCCCACCAGCTCCTTCTTTCCTTCCGGTGTCGCCCCGATCACGACCAGCATGCACTCGGCCACAGGCTCCATCCTAGCCTGCAGGTAGACGCCATCCGCCCAGATGTAGACATAGCGCCGGGCGGACAGGTCCCGTCGCTGCCAGCGGTCGTACTCTTCCTGCCACCCGGCCGTGAGACGGGTAATCGCACCCGGCGACAGGTTCGGCGCATCCGACCCGAGGAGCGCGCCGAGCGCTTCCTGGAGTGAGGACATGACTGCCATTGGTTCGAAGGAATGTCCGAACGCCGGTGGAAACACCGCGCAGGTAGAGTACGGGCAGCAGCGCATCGAGGCTGCGCGACCGGCGCGCCCATCGTGGCAGGATGTTCGAAGTGAACCGGATCTTCTTCTCGTCGGGCACCCCGGCTGCCCTGTCGCGGACCTTCTGGCGCTGCACCGGGACCGGTCCGATCCCGGTCTGGATGTCGCGCTCGGGCCCGGCTCCATGCCGAACGACACGCTGGCGGCCGTCGGGCAGCCGCTCCCCGGAAAACTGGGCGACGAAACTCGCCGCTTCCGCTTTCAGGGCGGCAGCGAGCATCTGGCGGGCACCCTCGCGGGCGATCTCGGTCAGCGGATCAAGGATGGTTCCGGGCTGGCGGAGCGGGGTGATCGTGGTATCTTCGGTCATAGGCGTATCGTTCCTTTTGGAAGTTCTGGCAGGCTTCGACACCCGCCACGATACGCCGCCTTCTCAGGCCCCATCACCCATTTTCAGCCATAGCTCTTGGCGGCGGCGCCGGGAGACGCTGAATGCCTGCGCTGCCGCGGCGCTCCGGGCGGTGACCGGCGCCGACTGCGCGATGCAGGCGCTCGCCATCAACCTGCGCACCAGCGGCAACCAGCCGGTGAAGGACCCGACGATCTCCCAGGTCGACCTCGGCGGGATCTTCGACGCGAACGGCGAAGGGCGCGGACGTGGTGGTGCATGGCCGGATCAGCGAGGCGGGCAGGAAGGCGCTCAGCCCGGACTGGCAGCCCTGTCAGCATTCCTCGCACACGCTGACCAGCGAATTGGCGCAGATTGCCAGCGAGGCACGCCATGGCGTCCTGGCCCCGCCCCATGTCCTTCATTGCGGCGCCTAGATCGGGACCGCGAAAAGCGAAATCGAGGCGCCCTACGACGGCAAGCTCGTGCTGGCAAACGACCTCGACGAATTCCGACGGACGCAAAGCCAGTGTCAGCCAGCCCCAGCCACCGGCGGCAGGTCATTGGCGGGGCCGGGGCTCACAGGGCCTGCCGCGGCCAGGGCAGGACTGCTGCCGACGCCGCGGCGGGACTGGAAAGATCGATCAGCGGCAATTGCCTGCCTCGGGGCGACGGTCCCGGCATGGCATGGCTTCCTGCGCGCCCCCCCGGCGAGACGGGGCCGGACCGGCCTGCGGCGGGGTCGGCATCACGGCACTGGGATTGGTCCGCGGCCCCCGCAGGCTCCAGTATCTCTCCCGGGGCAATGCCCCGGCAGGCAGCAGGGTCAGGCAAAGCTGGGCGCCGGTCTACTTGGCCCGGACCGCAACCGGCCGGATATCCGGCGGCCGGGGGCGAGCCAGTTGCGCAAGCTCTTCATTCATGGGGCCCGGACGGTGCTGCCTCTCGTGCGGGACAGGACGTCGCCGATACTGGCCTGGGCAGACGGGCGGAAGGAGCGCGCGCATGTGAATGTCGCGGCGGTTGCCATGGCCAACGGCGTGCGGTGATGCGCCACCGGCCCGAGCGAACCGCGCGCGGCGCGCATTGCCTGGGCCGTGCTGGCGAAGGGCGAGCGTTACCGGGCCGAAGCGCCGAGCGGGCTGTCGCCCGGCGGGAGCCGAACCGGAAACCGCGGCGGCGGGGCGGCTTGCCCTGGTTCTGGCGCTGCTGCTGCCGGCGGGCCTGCAGGCGGCGCCCGACCGGGTTGCGCTGGTGATCGGCATGGGGGGCTATGCCACGCTCAATGCGCTCGACAATCCGGTGCCCGACGCGACGGCGGTGGCCGACACGCTCGAGGGCATCGGCTTCGACGTGACGCGGGCGCTCGACATGCCGCTGTCTGGGCTCAGGGAGACCATGCAGCGCTTTGCCTTCGAGGCCGAGACCGCCGATCTGGCGCTGATCTATTTTGCCGGGCACGGGGTGCAGGTCGCGGGCGAGAATTTCCTGCTGCCGGTCGATGCCGATGCGCAGACCAACGAGGATGTGCAGGCGCAGTCGGTGTCGCTGAAGGATTTCCTGCGCACGGTCGATGGCGCGCGGCGGATGCGGATCGTCATCCTCGACAGCTGCCGCGACAACCCGCTGGGCGGCGGCATCGAGGTCGGCGGGCCGCGCGCTGCGGAACCCGGCGGGCTGGCCCCGTTGGTGACCGGTAAAGAAATGACGATAGAACAATTTATTACTGACACCGGTCTAACTACGGATCAATTGCTAGGAGTCGCACCAATCGAAAAGGCGGAAGTGAAATACATGTACGAACTCGGTAAACCGCTTGTCAAGCCTGAGCTGCTGCAGTCCCTACCCACACAAATGTACAAGTTCCATCAGCTGTACATGGAGATGAGCGCCACCGGTAGAGAGATGATCGGAGCGGCGGGCCCGGCCGCGACCGGCCGGGTCGGCACGCAGAGGGTGGCCGGGGCGGGCCGCCTGCCCTTGCAACTGCCCGGTTCCGGAGACAAAATGCGCCCTGCCCAAGGCCAGAGGAGGCGCCGGAACCGTCCATGCCAGAATTGCCGCTGCTTCCCGATCCGGGGAATCCCCGCCTGACGAGGCGCATCTCCGGCACCGACCAGACCGGCGCCGCGGCCGAGATCGCCGTGGTCGAGGAACGTCCGCTGACGATCTATCTCAACCGCCAGGAAATCGTCACCGCGATGACCATTGGCGACTATCCCGAATACCTGGCGCTGGGATTCCTGCGCAACCAGGGCATGCTGCGCGCCGACGACACCGTCACCGGCATCGATTACGACGAGGAAATCGAGACCGTCGTGGTGCGCACCGAGCGCGAGACCTCCTACGAGGAGAAGCTGCAGAAGAAGACCCGCACTTCTGGCTGCGCGGTCGGCACCGTCTTCGGCGACATGATGGAGGGGCTCGGCGATCTCGTCCTGCCGCAGGCGGAGGTCCGGACCAGCTGGCTCTATGCGCTGGCGAAGGAGATCAATACCACGCCCTCGCTCTATCTCGAGGCCGGCGCAATCCACGGCACGGTGCTCTGCCAGGGCGATCGCCCGCTGGTCTACATGGAGGATGTCGGACGCCACAACGCGGTCGACAAGATCGCGGGCTTCCTGTTCCGGCACGGCGTCGCGGCGGAGGACAAGATCCTCTACACCACCGGCCGTCTGACCTCGGAAATGGTGATCAAAACAGCGCAGATGGGCATTCCGGTGCTGGTCTCGCGCTCGGGCTTCACCGCCTGGGGCGTCGAGATCGCCCGCCAGGTCGGGCTGACGCTGATCGGCCGGATGCGCGGCCAGCGCTTCGTCTGCCTCGCGGGCGAGGAACGGCTGATCCGCGACGCCGACCCGGCCTCCGTCCCCGCCGAAAGCGCCGGATCGCGGCGCAAGGCGGCGACATGAGCGGGTTGAAGGCGCCCGACGACGCCCGCACCGCGCGCGAGCAGGCCGAAGCGCAGCTTCTGGTCGCCCAGGCCCAGCTGGCCTCCGCGCAGATCGAGCTCGACCGCACCACGATCCATGCCCGGCTCTCGGGCGAAATCGGCCGCTCCGACGTGTCCTCCGGCGCGCTGGTGACCACCGGCCAGACCTCGGCGCTGGCGGTGATCCGCAACATCGACCCGGTCTATGTCGACGTGACGCAATCGGCCGCCGACGTGCTGCGCTGGCGCCGCCGCGGCGATGCCGCCGAGCCCGGGGTCGAGGACCACACCGTGCAGCTGCGGCTCGCCGACGGCACCATCTACGAGCAGACCGGCATGCTGACCGCGGCCGAGCCGCATGTCGACGAGCAGACCGGCGTCGTGGTGCTGCGCCTGACCTTCGACAATCCCGACAAGCTCTTGCTGCCGGGCATGTATGTCCAGGTCGAGATGCCGACCGCCGCCGTCTCGGGCGTCTACATGGTCCCGCAGGAAGGCGTGACCCGCGACCGCCGCGGCAACCCGACCGCGATGGTCGTCAATGCCGACAATGTCGTCGAGACCCGCCAGCTGGAGATCATCCAGGACCGCGGCAATTCCTGGATCGTCGAGAGCGGGCTGAACCCGGGCGACCGGGTGATCGTCGCAGGGCTGCAGAAGACCGCGCCGGGCGCCACCGTCGCCCCGCAGGAACGCGAAGCCGAAGACGAGTCAACCCAAGCCATGACGGAATGAGCCTGACCGGCCCGTTCTGATCCCCAGTTTTCCGGAGTGCCGCCATGGCCCGCTTTTTCATTGATCGCCCGATTTTCGCCTGGGTGATCTCGATCATCATCATGGGGATCGGCCTCTTGTCGATCTTCTCGCTGCCGGTCTCGCAATATCCGCAGATCGCGCCGCCCTCGGTGCAGATCCGCGCCACCTATCCCGGCGCCTCGGCCGAGACCGTCGCCAATACCGTCACCCAGGTCATCGAACAGCAGATGACCGGGCTCGACGGCATGCGCTACATGTCCTCCAGCTCGACCTCGGCGGGCTCCTCGCAGATCACCCTGACCTTCGAGACCGGCACCGATCCGGACATCGCCCAGGTCCAGGTGCAGAACAAGCTCAGCCAGGCCACCGCGCTGCTGCCGGAAACGGTGCAGCGCCAGGGCGTCACCGTGCGGAAAAGCTCGGCCGGCTTCCTGATGGTCGTGGGCCTCGTCTCTCCCGACGGGACCTTCGACCAGGCCGACCTGTCGGATTACCTGGTCTCGAACCTCGTCGACGATCTCAGCCGGGTCGAGGGCGTGGGCAACGTGCAGGTCTTCGGCGGCCAGTACGCCATGCGGATCTGGCTCGATCCGGCCAAGCTCGCCGCCTATGAGCTGACGCCGTCGGACGTGGTCCGCGCAGTCTCCGAAGAGAACGCCCAGATCTCGGCCGGCGCCTTCGGCGACCGTCCCGCTCCCGCGGGCCAGATGCTGAACGCCACGATCACGGCCCAGTCGCTGCTGTCGACGCCCGAGGATTTCCGCCAGATCGTGCTGCGCGCCGAAACCGATGGCGGCCTCGTGCTGCTCGACGATGTCGCGCGGGTGGAGATCGGCGCCCAGAACTACTCGACCATCGCGCATTACAACCGCGGCCCGTCTTCGGGCATGGCGATCAGCCTGGCGCCCGGCGCCAACGCGCTCGACACCGCGGCCCGGGTGAAGGAACGCGTCGAGGATTTCGCGTCGTTCTTCCCGGAGGGCATGGAATACGTCATTCCCTTCGACACCACCCCCTTCGTCGAGATCTCGATCCACGAGGTGGTCAAGACGCTGGTCGAGGCGATCATCCTCGTGTTCTTCGTGATGCTCCTCTTCCTGCAGAACCTGCGGGCGACGATCATCCCGACGCTCGCCGTGCCGGTCGTGCTGCTCGGCACGTTCGGGGTGATGGCGGCGCTCGGCTTCTCGATCAACACGCTGACCATGCTCGCCATGGTTCTGGCGATCGGCCTTCTGGTCGACGACGCCATCGTGGTCGTCGAGAACGTCGAGCGGATCATGCACGAAGAGGGCCTCAGCCCGGTCGAGGCGACGCGCAAGTCGATGGACCAGATCACCGGCGCGCTGATCGGCATCGCCATGGTGCTGTCGGCGGTGTTCGTGCCGATGGCCTTCTTCGGCGGCTCCACCGGCGTGATCTACCAGCAGTTCTCTGTCACCATCGTCTCGGCCATGGCGCTGTCGGTGCTGGTCGCGCTGACCCTGACGCCCGCGCTCTGCGCCACCATGCTGAAGAACACCCCGCACAAGAAGAAGGGCTTCTTCGGCCTGTTCAACCGCAGCTTCGACAAGGTGAACAACGGCTATGGCGGCTTCGTCGGCTATCTGGTCAGGCGGCCGCTCCGCGTCGGGATCATCTACCTGCTGATCGGCGCGGGCGTGGTCGCGCTGTTCCAGCGCACGCCCACCGGCTTCCTGCCCGACGAGGACCAGGGCATTCTCTTCACCCTGATCCAGGCGCCCACCGGCGCCACCGCCGAGCGCACCGAGGAGGTCGTCCGCCAGGTCGAGAACTTCTTCCTCGACAGCGAATCCGAGAATGTCGAGGCGATGTTCGGCGTCACCGGATTCTCCTTCGCGGGCCAGGGCCAGAACATGGGCATCGCCTTCGTGCGGCTGAAGGACTGGGAGGACCGCCCGCGCCCGGACCAGAGCGCCCAGGCCATCGCCGGTCGCGCCTTCCCGGCCTTCATGGGCATCCAGGACGCCATGGTCTTCCCGATCGTGCCGCCCTCGGTGATCGAGCTCGGCAACGTCTCGGGCTTCGACTTCTACCTGCAGGCCCGCGGCGGCCAGACGCATGAACAGCTTCTGAACGCCCGCAACCAGCTTCTCGGCATGGCCGGGGAAAGCCCGCTGATCGGCTCGGTGCGGCCCTCGGGTCTCGAGGACGCGGCGCAGTACAATCTCGACATCGACTGGCGCAAGGCCGGGGCGATGGGGATCTCGGCGGCGGATGTCGGCAACCTGCTGAACGTCGCCTGGGCGGGCAGCTACGTGAACGACTTCCTCGACAACGGCCGGATCAAGCGGGTCTATGTCCAGGGCGAGGCCGACTCGCGCTCGGCGCCTTCGGATATCGAGCAGTGGCGGGTCCGCAACGACTCCGGCGGCCTGGTGCCGTTCTCGAACTTCTCGACCGGCAGCTGGACCTACGGGCCGCAGGGCGTCGTGCGCTACAACGGCGTCCCCTCGATGCAGATCCAGGGCTCGCCCGCGCCGGGCATCACCACCGGCGAGGCGATGGCCGAGATGGAGCGGCTCGTCACCCAGCTGCCCGAAGGCTACAACCTTGCCTGGACCGGCCTGTCGCTGGAGGAAGTCGAATCCGGCAGCCAGGCGCCGATGCTCTACGCGCTGTCGCTGGCGGCGGTGTTCCTGTCGCTCGCCGCGCTCTACGAAAGCTGGTCGATCCCCTTCGCGGTGATGCTGGCCATGCCGATCGGCGTGCTCGGCGCGCTGACCGGCGCCTGGGTCGGCGGCTTCGAGAACGGCGTGTTCTTCCAGGTCGGCCTGCTGACCGTGATCGGCCTCACCGGCAAGAACGCGATCATGATCGTGGAATTCGCCCGGGAACGGTTCGAGGACGGCGAGCCGCTCTTCGAGGCGGTGCGCGAGGCCGCGAAGCAACGGTTCCGCCCGATCATCATGACCTCGATGGCCTTCTCGCTCGGCGTGCTGCCGCTGGTGCTGTCGACCGGCGCGGGCTCCGGCGGGCGGACCGCGATCGGCTCGGGCGTGCTCGGCGGCACGATCTCGGCCACGGTGCTCGGCGTGCTCTTCGTGCCGGTCTTCTTCGTGGTCGTCGCGCGCCTGACGCGGCGATGGGCGCCTGGAAGATCGCCACGCCGCTCGATGCCGAAGAGCGCGACGAAGCGGCGCTGGCCTGGCTTCTGGCAGGCTACAGCCACACGCTGAAATCCGGTGCCGAGCCGCCGAAAATGCCGTCGCTGGTGCCGCCCGAGGGCGTCGATGCCGCGCGGATCGCGGCGATTGCCGCCGGCGAATGCCTGACCCGGCAGCTGATCAACACGCCTGCGAACCTGATGGGCCCGGCCGAGCTGCAGGCGGCGGCCGAGGCGCTGGCGGTCGAGCATGGCGCCTCGATCGAAGTGATCGACGGCGACACCCTGCTGGAGCGAAACTTCCCGATGATCCATGCGGTCGGGCGCGCCTCGGACCGCAGCCCGCGGCTGATCGACATCCGCTGGGGCGGCTCCGGTCCGTCGCTGACGCTCGTGGGCAAGGGCATCGTCTTCGACACCGGCGGGCTCGACCTGAAGCCGTCCTCCTCGATGGCGCTGATGAAGAAGGACATGGGCGGGGCGGCGACGGTGCTGGGGCTGGCCCACATGATCATGGCTTCGGTCCTTCCGGTGCGGCTGCGGGTGCTCCTGCCGGTGGCCGAGAACGCGGTGGCCGGATCGGCCTTCCGCCCGGGCGACGTGCTGACCTCGCGCGCCGGGCTGACGGTGGAGATCAACAACACCGATGCCGAGGGGCGGCTGGTCCTCGCCGATGCGCTGGCCTATGGCGGCGAGGAAAGCCCCGACCTGATGGTGTCGATGGCGACGCTGACCGGCGCGGCGCGGGTCGCGGTCGGCCCGGATCTCGCGCCGTTCTACACGGGCTCCGACAGCCTCGCGGCGGCGCTGTCGGCGGTGATCGCCGCCTGCCCCGGCTCGGGCGTCGGTCCCTGCCGCCGCTCCGCTGCATGGGCGGCCGCCTTCTGGAGCGCCGCCTCCGCAACGCCGATCCCCTGCATGGCGACGCCCAGCCGCGCATTGTTCATCATGGTGAACATCGCCGCCATGCCCTTGTGCGGCGCGCCGACCAGCCAGCCGGTGGCGCCCTCGAACTGCAGCACCGCCGTGGGCGAGCCATGCAGCCCGAGCTTGTGCTCGAGGCTGACCGTCTCCACCGCGTTCGGCGCATCGGGGCGGCCATCGGCACCGGGCAGGAGCTTCGGCACCAGGAACAGGCTGATCCCCTTCGTCCCCGGCGCCGCCTCCGGCAGCCGCGCCAGCACCAGATGGCAGATGTTCTCGGCCATGGCGTGATCGCCCCAGGTGATGAAGATCTTCTGCCCGGTGATGCGGTAGCTGCCATCCTCCGCCGGCTCCGCCCGCGTGGCGAGCGCCCCGACATCCGAGCCGGCCTGCGGCTCGGTCAGGCACATCGTGCCGGTCCAGGCCCCCGAAACCAGCTTCGGCAGATAGGCCGCCTTCAGCGCATCGGAGGCGTGATGCTCCAGCGCGTCGATCTGGCCCTGGCTCAGGAGCGGGCAGAGCTGCAGCGCAAGGCAGGCGCCCGACATCATCTCCTGGACCGCCATGGCCAGCGTCACCGGCAGCCCCATGCCGCCCTGTCCGGGCGCCGCCGTCATGCCGACCCAGCCGCCCTCCGCGATCGCCCGGTAGCCTTCGGCGAAACCAGGCGGCGTGACGACCCGGCCCTCCTCCAGCCGCGCCGGAGGGCGGTGGTCTCGCTGCCCGCGCTGCGCCGGGGCGGCAAGGCCGCATCGCTGCCCGCCTAGGCCGAAGGCGCGGCCGCAAGCATCTGCAGCACGGCGGCGAAATAGAGCACGCTGCCGACCAGCACGAAGACGTGCCAGATGGTGGTGTGGAAGGCGAGCCTTTCCCAGAGATGGAAGGCCACGCCGGCGGTATAGACCAGCCCGCCGGCGATCATCAGCCCCGGCACCGGGGCCGGTAGCCCCGCCAGCAGGCCGCCCCCGGCCAGCACCGCTGCCCAGCCCATGGCGAGGTAGAGCCCCAGCCCGAACCAGCGGAACCGGTGGGGCGCGGCGATCTTCAGCACGGTGCCGAGCGTCGCCGAGCCCCAGAGCCCGGCCAGCAGTCCGGTCGCGGGCACCCCCGAAATCAGCACGAAGGGCGTGTAGGTGCCCGCGATCTTGACGTAGATCGCCGAATGGTCGAGCCGCCGCAGCAGCCCGCCCCAGCGCTTGCTGTCGATCATGTTGTAGAGCGCCGAGCAGGTCAGCATCAGGATCAGCGCCCCGCCATAGACCGCCGCGCCGGCCAGCGCGGCGGGCTCCGCGCCGCGCAGCACCGCCAGGCCGATCAGCAGGGGAACCCCGGCCAGCGCCAGGACGACGCCGGCGACATGCACGATGCCGTCGCTGATCCGCTCGGCACGGCTATAGGCGCGGTGGCTCTGGCCTGCGGTGGACATGGCCCCAGTCTGCGCCCGCCCAGGCCGTCCGCCAAGCAGAATCCCTGTTTTCCGGCGTGCCGTCTTTCCAGCGTCCCGCCGAGATACAACCTATAGGGTATTGTATACAAGAAGGTTGACCTGAAAAACATGTTCCGGCTAGATCTAGGGGCACGCCGCCCGGCAGGGCGGCCGCACGCGAGAGGCCGGAGAACGGTCCGGAGCGGAGAAACCGCGTCCCTGAAGGAGGAGACACCATGAAACGACCAGCCCTGCTGGCCGGCACGGCCCTGCTGGCCCTGGCCCCGGCAATCGCATCCGCGGAAGTCACGGATTTCCGGATCCTGGCGGCCGCCCCGGCCTTCGACGGCCGGGAGTTCGGCGCCGCGGGCAGCTACGAACGCATCGACGCGCTGGCGACGATCACCATCGACCCCGCATCCGAACGCGCCGCGGGCATCGTCCATATCGGCGACGTGCCGCTGAACGATGACGGCCTGGTCGAGTTCCGCAGCGAGGTTTCGATCCTGCGGCCGACCGGCACCGGCTCGGGCATGCTGTTCTACGAGGTCGCCAACCGCGGCCGGAACCTGTCCTTCATGGGGCTGAACCTGTCGCCCGCGGGCAAGGGCTTCGACATCGGCCAGCCGGGCGACGGCTTCCTGATGGAGCGCGGCCACACCCTGGTCTGGAGCGGCTGGCAGACCCATCTGGGCGGGGACCTGCTCCAGCTCGACCTGCCGGTCGCCGAGGGCGTCACCGGCCTGTCGCGCGAGCAGGCGATCTTCGATGACGGCGCGGCGGACGGACAGATCAAGCTGACCTATCCGGCGGCGGACATGGATCCGGCGAAGGCGACCCTGACCGTCCGCGCGACGGCGCAGGCCGCGCCGGAAACGCCGGAGGGGCTGGGCTTCCGCTACGTCGACGACACGACCGTCGAGATCAGCCGCCCCGAGGGCTTCGACGGCGGCGCGATCTACGACTTCACCTATCCGGCCACGGAGGCGGTTCCGGCGGGGCTCGGCTTCGTGGCGACCGCCGATGTGGTGTCCTTCCTGCGCGGCAGCCCTGGCCATGATGCGGAGCCCCCCTTCGGTCCGGCCGAGCACGCGCTCGGGATCGGCATCTCGCAATCCGGGCGCTTCCTGCGCGATTTCCTCTACCAGGGCTTCAACGCGGATGGCACGGGCGCACAGGTCTTCGACGGGATGATCGCCCATATCGCCGGCTCGCGGAAGACCTTCGCCAACTATCCCTTCGCGCTCGCCGGGCGCTATTCGCGCCAGCACGAGGATCACGACTATCCCGGCGACCAGTTCCCGTTCTCCTATGCCGAGGCCACCGACCCGCTGACCGGCCGGACCGGCAGCATCCTGGAGGCCTGCGAGGCGACGGACACCTGCCCCAAGCTGATGCATGTCGATACCGATACCGAGTTCTGGCAGGGCCGCTCCGCGCTGGTTTCGACCGCGCCCGACGGCACGCCGCTGGAGATGCCGCAGGACGTGCGGCTCTACTACCTGGCCGGGGCGCCGCATTTCAACGCCTGGGGCGGAGCGCCGTCGGAGACCGCGACCTGCGTCTATCCGAAGAACCCGCTGAGCGCGGCGCCGGTGCTGCGGGCGCTCGAAGTCGCGCTCGAGGACTGGGTGCGCGACGGCACCGCGCCGCCCGACAGCGTCTTCCCGGGGGCGCGGACCTCCGGTGCAGGGCGCGGGATTGCCGCCCCTGCCGCGCGGTCCAAAGCGCTGCCGGGCGATGCCGCGGGGGCGCTGCGCAACGGGCAAGGCTTGACACCGGGGCGCTGGCGGGCTTGAACGCCGCGAACCCAGAATTCCTGCCTCCAATCCGCCCGAGGATCACATGCACGCCTTTCGCAGCCATACCTGTGCCGCCCTGACCTCTGCCGAGGTCGGTCAGACCGTTCGTCTTGCCGGGTGGGTGCACCGGGTGCGCGACCATGGCGGCATCCTCTTCATCGACCTGCGCGACCATTACGGCATGACCCAGGTCCTTGCCGACCCGGACAGCCCCGCGTTCAAGGATGTCGAGAAAGTCCGCTCGGAATGGTGCATCCGCATCGACGGCACCGTGAAGGCGCGCGATCCCGAGCTGGTCAACCCGAAGATCCCGACCGGCGAGATCGAGGTCTTCGTCCGTGATCTCGAGGTGCTCGGCGCCGCCGAGGAACTGCCGCTGATGGTCTTCGGCGAGCAGGAGTACCCCGAAGAGACCCGGCTGAAATACCGCTATCTCGACCTGCGCCGCGAGAAGATGCAGGACAACATGAAGCTGCGCTCCGACGTTGTCGCCTCGATGCGCCGCCGCATGTGGGACAAGGGCTTCCGCGAGCACCAGACGCCGATCATCACCGCGTCGTCGCCGGAAGGCGCGCGCGACTTCCTGGTGCCGTCGCGCCTGCATCCGGGCAAGTTCTACGCGCTGCCGCAGGCGCCGCAGCAGTTCAAGCAGCTGCTGATGGTTTCGGGCTTCGACAAGTACTTCCAGATCGCGCCCTGCTTCCGCGACGAGGACCCGCGCGCCGACCGCTCGCCCACCGATTTCTACCAGCTCGACATGGAGATGTCCTTCGTCGAGCAGCAGGACGTGTTCGACACGATCCAGCCGGTGATCCAGGGCGTTTTCGAGGAATTCGGCGGCGGCCGCGCGGTCGACAGCGAGTGGCCGCAGATCGGCTACCGCGACGCGATGAAATGGTACGGCACCGACAAGCCGGACCTGCGCTGCCCGATCAAGATGCAGGACGTCTCCGAGCATTTCCGCGGCTCGGGCTTCGCGATCTTCGCCAAGCTGCTGGAGCAGGACGGCACCGAGATCCGCGCGATCCCGGCGCCGAAGGGCGGCAGCCGCAAGTTCTGCGACCGGATGAACGCCTTTGCCCAGAAGGAAGGCCTGCCGGGCATGGGCTACATCTTCTGGCGCGAAGCGAATGGCGCGATGGAGGCCGCGGGCCCGCTTGCCAAGAACATCGGTCCCGAGCGCACCGAGGCGATCCGCCAGCAGCTGGACCTGGGCATCGGCGACGCGGCCTTCTTCCTCGGCGGCAAGCCGGAGAGCTTCGTCAAGGTCGCGGGCAAGGCCCGCACCGTGATCGGCGAGGAGCTTGGCCTGACCGACATGGAGCGCTTTGCCTTTGCCTGGATCGTCGACTTTCCGGTCTACGAGAAGGACGAGGAAACCGGCAAGATCGACTTCGAGCACAACCCCTTCTCGATGCCGCAGGGCGGGATGGAGGCGCTGGAGGGCAATCCGCTCGACGTGCTCGGCTACCAGTACGACCTCGCGTGCAACGGCTACGAGCTGGTCTCGGGCGCGATCCGGAACCACAAGCCGGAGATCATGTTCAAGGCCTTCGAAATCGCCGGCTACGGCGAGGATGAAGTCCGCAAGCGCTTCGGCGGCATGGTCAACGCCTTCCGCTTCGGCGCCCCGCCCCACGGCGGCTGCGCGGCGGGGATCGACCGGATCGTCATGCTGCTGGCCGACGAGCAGAACATCCGCGAGGTGATGCTGTTCCCGATGAACCAGCGCGCCGAGGACGTGATGATGGGCGCCCCGAACGAGCCCACCAACGAGCAGCTGCGCGAGCTGAACATCCGGGTCGTGCCGCAGGAGTGATCCCGCACGGCACCGCGCGTCAAAGGCCCCCTCGGGGGCCTTTTTCATGTCCGCGTCCCGTCGGCGGCCCTTGATTTGGAGCGCGCTCGCCTCCCCAGGGCCGGCGGCGTCTCGATGGCAAGCAGGGCAAGATGAAGATCGGCGAGCGTGCGGAGCGCACCGGCCTGTCGGCCCATGCCATCCGCCATTGCGAGCGGATCGCGATGCGGGCAGCTGGCGCGACTGCGATGAGACGATCCTCGTCTGGATCGCCTGCCTCGACCGGCTGAAGATCACCGGCATGCCGATCCGCGAAATGCTGCGCCATGCGCGGCTCCGCGCCGAGGGGGACCATGCCGGTACCGAGCAGCGCGCGCTCCCGGAGCGGTACTGCGGCAGGGGGCGTGCGCATCTGGCCGATCCTCGGGCCAGCCTTGTCGTCCTCGACGCCAAGATCGGCAGCTATGCCGCAACGGAGCAAGGGACGCAGAACCATGGCCATGCAAACGGAAACCCGGCTGGAGCGCGGCGGCCGCGCGCCTGACGCGATCAACGGCGCAGCCGGGGAGAAGGTGATCGCGGCACTCGAGGGTATCGCGCCGGATTTCGCCGGCTCTCTCTCTTCGAGTTTCCCTTCGGCGACATCCAGTCCCGCCCGGGCCGGCCGCTGCGCCGCCGGGAGATCACCCCCATTGCCGCGCTGGCCGCGATGGGGACGGCGCAGCCGCAGTGGAAGGTGCATGTCGAGGCCGGGCTGAATGGCGGGCTGACCCCCGGGGAGATTACCGGGATCCCGATGCAGATGGCGGTCCATGCCGGGTTTCCGGCAGCGTTGAACGGGCGCTTCGCCGCCGGGAGGTCTTCGCCGCGCGGGATGCGGCGTCGGCTGCGGTCTGACACAATCGGCCCGTCCGGCTCCGGGCGGATCACGTCGCGGTGAGATTGACGTCGCACGGCGCGTTCCGGCTGGTCAGGCGCGCCTTGCGGCGGCATCCGGGGCGGGCTGCCGGAACGGGAGGTTCTCCGCATGCCCGAAATCGCCTTTGCCAGATTGCCCGAGATCGCGCCTGCCGAGATCGCCGCCCATATGTCCGATCCGCGGCTGGCCGAGCACATGCCGCTGCTGGCCGGGACCGGGGCCTGGGACGCGGCGGCGGCGATGCGCTTCGTCGCCGCCAAGGAGGCGTGCTGGCAGCGCGACGGACTGGGGCACTGGGCCTTCGTCGCCGATGGCCGCTATGCCGGCTGGGGCGGCTTCCAGAAGGAGGGCAGCGAGTGGGATTTCGGCCTGGTGCTGCGTCCCGCGCAATTCGGGCTCGGCCTGCCGATCACGCGCAGGGCGCTGGCCTTCGCCGCCGCCGATCCGCGCATTCCCTTCGTCACCTTCCTTCTGCCGCCCTCGCGCCGGCACCTGGGTGCGCTGCGCAGGCTCGGTGCCCGGCCGCTCGGCGAGGCGGAGAATGGCGGCGCGCGCTTCCTGAAGTTCCGGCTGGAGACCGCCTGAGCGGCTCAGGCCACCAGATCGAGCGGCAGGTCGGAGATGTCCTTCAGACGCTTGCCCTCGACCATCATGTCGAGCGTGTCGAGATAGCCCTCGTCATGGGTGTCCTCGAGCGTGGCGCGCAGCTCCGGCAGGGCGAAATGGTAGACGCAGTCGATATCGCCTGTGCCGAGCGCCAGCGACGCGATGCGCGAGGGCAGCGGCTCTCCGGTGACGACCGCGATATGCGGCAGGCGGCCCTTGCGGTTCCTCACCAGGTTCAGTCCCTCGGAGCGCGCGTTCTGCGCCCGGTCCGAGCGCAGCGTCCATTTGCAGCTGATCGAGGCATGGAGCAGGTCCAAAGGCTGTGCCCAGGCCCGGATCGAGGCGTAGCGGGCGACGCTCTGGTCGACCAGCTCCTCTTCGGCATTGATCACCCGGTCGGATTCTGGACGCCGGGCGATGACGATGTCGGGCTTGATCAGGTAGTCCGAGCCGAGCGCCGTGGCGATGTCGCGGTTCGAGCGGGCGATCGCCTCCAGTTCGTCGAGATGGGCGTATTGCTCGAAGCGCGCGATGGCGCCGCCCTTGGCGATCTCGAAGCGGCCGGGGCGCAGATGCGAGAGGCGCGGCAGGATGTCGTCGAGGAAGGCGGCGCAGAGCGTCTCGAAATTCGCCCCCGCGGTCTGGCCGGGCAGCTTCACCGCGGTGCGCGACGGGCCCAGCCGCTCCAGGATGCCCTGGGCGATCCGCTTGCTCGGCGCCGAGGAGCTGTCGGCATTCGAGGGAATGCCGCGCTCCGACACGGTCAGCGGACCGGCAAGAAGCGCCGCGTGGAACGCGGTGCGCGCCTGGGCCAGGACGGCCATGTCAGGCGATCAGGATGCTGGTGCGGATCAGCGCCTCGGCGATGCGGCGGCCCACCGCGGCCGAGACCGGCGGCGGAAAGGCATTGCCGACCTGGCGGTAGGCGGGGGTCTTGCGGCCGACGAAGGTCCAGTCGTCGGGGAAGCCCTGGACGCGCGCCACCATCGGCACGGTCAGCCGCGGCATGCCGTTGAAGCCGGTGCTGCAGCGCCTCGCGCACCGGCGTGCGCGACACGCCGAATTCCTCCGCCAGCGCGGTCTCGGCCAGAGGCGTGCCGGGCGGCAGGGCGCCCCCGGCGATCCGCGCGATCAGCGCGGCATGGATCTTTGCGGCGGACCCTTCGGACATGGCGGCGCTCCCGTTTGCCGCGCAATATGTATACATGTCGCCATCACATGTACACTGCCAAATGCGATCCGGCTACTTCCCCGCCAGCATCGGCTTCAGGGTCTCGAGATAGACATTGGCCATCGCATTGGCATAGCGCTCGGAGCCGACGACCATCAGCTTCTGGGTGCGGTCGGCGAATTCCTGGATCGGCACCAGCACCAGCGTGCCCGCCGCCGCCTCGCGCTCGATGTCGAACCGGGTCAGAAAGCTGATCCCGTCGCTGCCCGCCGCCATCACCCGCATCACCTCTATCGAATTGGTTTCCGCCAGGATTTCCGGGCTGCCGCGCAGCGGCGCCAGCGCCCGGTCGAGATAGGGGCGGATCACCATCGACGCGTCGGCAAGGATCAGCGGATACGCGATGCAGTCGCTCAGGCGCAGGCTGGAACGCGCCGCCAGCGGGTGGCCCGCCGCCATCACCGCGCCGAGCTGCGCCAGCGAGGTGACATGGATTCTCAGCCCGAAGCGTTCTGGAAAATCGAAGCCAATTCCGAAATCGGCGTCTCCTGAGGCAACGGCCTCCATGATCGCCTCTCCGGTAGGCAGAAGCTGAACCTTCATCGAGACCCGCGGATTCGCCTTCCGGAACGCGGCAAGGCTGCGCGGGATCACGTTTCCGGCCAGGCCGCTCATGATCGCCAGCGACACCTCGCCCCGGCGCAGCCCCTTCAGGTCCTCGATCTGGGCCAGGGTGCGGCTCTCTTCGCGCAGGGTTTCGCGGACATGCACCATCAGCAGCTCGCCCGCCGCCGTGAGGGTCATGTCCCTGGCACCCCTATGGAAAATCGGTGCGCCGACCTGTTCCTCGAGGGTCTTGATCTGGCGGCTGATGGCCGAGGGCGCGACGTGGAGCTTTTCCGAGGCGGCCCGGATCGAGCCCGAGCGGACCACCTCGTCGAGATAACGCAGGATGCGTGCATGCATGGGAGGGTATTGCCGTAATTGGAACGTTCCAATGCAAAATTGATGCTTTTAACTCACCCGTCAATCGTCTTCCTTGGAAAACAAGAAGCGCGGCCGACCGCGCAGCAGACGACCAACGGAGCAGAACGGATGCAGAAATCCTTTACCTATGAGCAACTTCGAAAGGCCGAGGTGTTCCGGATCGCTCCGACGGACACCAATTATTTCGCGATCCTCTTCGACCCGGCGAATTCCGCGACCGACGCCATCTTCGTGATCGAGATCTTCAATGTCGACGGCGCCACCCCGCCGAACAGCCATTCCGACGCGCATGAATTCTTCTATGTGCTGCATGGCGAGGGCATTGCCTCCTCGGATGGCGACGAGCTGCCGATCTCGAAGGGCGACGCGCTGCTCCTCGAGCCGGGCTCCGTCCATGTCGTGAAGAACACCGGCAAGACCAAGCTCTACACCCTGACGGTGATGGTGCCGAACCAGGACTTCTCGCAGCTGATCCGCTCGGGCGAGCGGGTCGCGCTCGACGAGGAGGACCTCGCCATCCTGGCCGGGCAGGCCGCGTGATGGACGGCATGACGGACCGCGACCTGCTCCCGCTCGGCGCCTATCCGCGCAATGCCTGGTCGGTCAGCGCCGCCGAGGTCAGCCTCGTGCGGGCCCGCGACCGCGCCCGTCCGGTGACCCTGTCGGACCGCGGCCGCAAGGTCGTGATCGACGCGCGCCGCACCGCGATCATCGTCGTCGACATGCAGAACGACTTCTGCCACCCCGACGGCTGGCTGGCCTCGATCGGCGTCGACGTCACCCCCTGCCGCGCGCCGATCGCGCCGCTGCGGGCGCTGCTGCCGACCCTGCGCGCCCATGACCTGCCGGTGATCTGGCTGAACTGGGGCAACCGTCCCGACCGCGCCAACCTGCCGCCCTCGGTGCTGCATGTCTACGATCCGGACGGGCGCTCGACCGGCATCGGCAAGCCGCTTCCCGGCAATGGCGCGCATGTGCTCGAGGAAGGCAGCTGGGCCGCCGCGGTGGTCGACGAGCTGGCGCCCGAGCCGGGCGACATCTCGGTCTCGAAATACCGCATGACCGGCTTCCAGGACACCGAACTGGAAACGATCCTGCGCAATCTCGACGTCACCACCGTGCTCTTCGCCGGCGTGAACGCGGACCAATGCGTGCTCAACACCCTGACCGACGCGGTCGCCAAGGGCTTCGACGCGGTGCTGCTGGAGGACTGCTCGGCGACCTCCTCGCCGGAGTTCTGCATGGAGGCGACGCTCTACAACGTGCGCCAATGCTACGGCTTCGTCTGCGACGGCGCCGGGCTGAAGGCGGAACTGGAGGCCGAGGCATGATCCCCGCGCTGAACCTGCCGGGCCCGCTGGCCGAACTGACCGCGGCCTGCGACGCCTACGAGGCGGCGCTGATGTCGAACGATCTCGAGGCGATGGATGCGCTTTTCTGGGAAAGCCCGCTGACGCTGCGCTACGGCGTGGGCGAGAATCTCTACGGCATCGACGAGATCCGCGACTTCCGCAAGGCGCGGCCCGGCGGCAGCCCGCAGCGCGAGGTGATCCGCCGCGAGATCGTCACCTATGGCGAGGCGATGGGCACCTGCAACCTGGAGTTCCGCCGCGTCGGCGGCACGAAGACCGGGCGGCAGAGCCAGACCTGGCTGAAGACGCCCGGGGGCTGGAAGGTCGTCGCCGCGCATGTCTCGCTGATGGCGGAGACCCACTGATGGCCCTCGACGCCTTCCTTGCCGCGCTGGGGCCGGTCGAGGCCACCACCGAACCGAAGCTGGTCAAGGCGAAAAGCCGCGACTGGCACTTCATCTCGCCGCTGCTGACCAAGACGCTGGACGGGCTCGTCGCCGAGGCCGTCGTTACGCCGAAAACCGCCGAAGAGGTCCGCGCCGTCGCGGCCGCCGCCTATGCCCATGACGTCGCGCTGACGCCGCGCGGCACCGGCACGGCGAATTACGGCCAGTCGGTGCCGCTGCATGGCGGGGCGATGCTCGACCTGTCGAAGCTCTCGGGCGTGATCGAAGTCGGCAGCGGCTTCATCCGCGCCTATGCCGGCACCCGCATCGCCGATCTGGAGGCCGCCGCCGCCGCCAGCGGGCAGGAGCTGCGCTTTTTCCCGACGACGAAGAAGCAGGCCACCATCGGCGGATTCGTCACCGGCGGGACCGGCGGCGTCGGGTCGATCAATTACGGCGTGCTGCGCGATCACGGCAATGTCCGTTCCGCCCGCGTCGTCACGGTCGAGGAAACCCCGCGCGAGATCGAGCTTTCCGGCATGGAAACCCGGATCGTCCAGCACAGCTACGGCACGCTCGGCATCGTCACCGAAGTGGAGATGCCGCTGGCGCCGCTGCGCGACTGGGAGGAATGCCTGGTCGCCCTGCCCGACTATCCGTCAGCCGTGCGCCTCGCCGTCGCCATCGGCAAGGAGCCGGGGCTGGAGAAGAAGCTGGCCTCGGCCTATGAATGGCCGGTCGGCGAGTGGCTGAAGCCCTTCGCGCCCTTCGTGCCGGAAGGCCAGTCCATCGTCATCGCGATGATCGAGGCCGCCTCGATGCCGCTCTTCCGCGAGATGGTGGCGGAGGCAGGCGGCGCCATCGTCGCGGGCGGGCCCGAGGGGCAGGCGCCCTACGGACGCCCGATCTGGGAATTCGCCTTCGGCCACACCACGCTCCAGGCGCAGAAGACCCGCCCCGACATCACCGAGATCGAGGGCTTCTTCTCGGCGCCCGACCTCGCCGCCCGCATCCTCGACGTGCATGGCGCGATCAAGGCCTCGGGCCCGATGCGGATCGAGATCCGCCGCTGGGGCGGCGAGCTGGTCGGCTCGGGTTCGACCTTCGTCACCTTCACCGACGAGACGGCAGTGAACGCGGTCGTCACCGCGATGCGCGCCATGGGGCTGAAGGTCGCCAACCCGCATGCCTCGAACGTGCGCGGCGTCGGCAAGAAGACCATCGGCCCGGCCGAGATCGCCTTCAAGCGTGAGGTCGATCCCAAGGGCCTGCTGAACCCGGGCCGGTTCGAGGCCGAGGGCTCCGCCGACACCGTGATCGACCGCCATCTCGACACAGACGGCTGGCTCGACCGCCAGCCCGGCTGAACAACACGGCCCGCAAAGGGCGACAAACGACCGACAGGAGAGACATTCATGATGAAGACCGTTTCCGCCGCGCTGCTTGCCGCTCTGGCCGGCAGCACCGCAATGGCCCAGGACCTGGTGCCGATGACCTTCCAGATGAGCTGGAAGGCGCAGGCCGAACAGGGCGGCTACTGGCTGGCCGCCGCCGAGGGCTATTACGAGGAGTGCGGCCTCGACGTCACCGTCCGCTCGGGCGGGCCGGGCATCGACACCACGCAGCTTCTGGTCACCGGCGCGGTCGAGGCGATCCTCGTCAGCCAGAATGACGGCGCGATGCGGATGAACCAGGCGGGCTTCGCGTCCAAGGCCGTCATGGCCGGCTTCCAGAAGCTGCCGACCATCCTGCTCTATCACGAGGAAGCCGGGATCTCCGAACCCGCCGACATGGCCGGCAAGCCGATCATGCTGAGCCAGGGCAACCGCCAGACCTTCTGGCCGTTCATGAAGGACCAGTGGGGCCTGACCGACGACCAGCTGCGCAGCTATAACGGCCAGATCGCGGTCTGGATGCAGAACAAGGACTCGATCCAGCAGGGCATCGTCACCAACGAACCCTTCCGCATCAAGGAGCAGGCCGGCTTCGACCCGTCCTTCTTCCTGCTCGCCGATCACGGCTATGATCCCTACACCTCGGTCGTCGTCGTGCCGCAGGCGCTGATCGACGGCCATCCCGAGCAGGTGCAGTGCCTAGTCTCCGCCTCGGTCAAGGGCTGGACCGAGTTCATGGCCGATCCCGAGGCGGGCTTCGCCGCGGTGCAGGCCGAGAACCCGGAGAACTCCGACGAGCTGATGGCCTATTCCTACGGCGTGATGAAGGATCTGGGCCTGGTCGAGAACGAGGACACCGCCGCCCATGGCATCGGCGCGATGACCGATGCGCGCTGGAAGGCCCATTTCGACGCGCTGGTCGAATACGGCCTCTTCCCGGCGGAGTTCGACTACGCCTCCGCCTACACGCTCGAGTTCCTGGACTGACCGCGTCCCCTCTCTTCCGCGGACAGTCCTTGCTGCCGGGGCGGCGCCCCTTCCGTCCCGGCAGCCCCTTGATACAGAAAGACCTCCCATGACGCTGAAATCTCACTGGTGGACCGATCTCACCGCGCTCGACTTCAAGACCCTCGACATGTCGGACATGGTCGCCGTCTTCCCGGTCGGCGCGACCGAGCAGCACGGCCCGCACCTGCCGGTGAAGGTCGACTATTCCATCGCCCAGGCGGTCTGCGAAAGCGCCGTCGCCAAGATGGACCCGGATTTCCCGGCCCTCGTCCTGCCGGTCAGCGCCGTGGGCAAGTCCGACGAGCATCTCGCCTATCCCGGCACGCTGACCATTCCCGGCCCGCTGCTGGCCGAGTACTGGTTCGAGATCGCCAAATCCGTGCACCGCGCCGGCTGCCGCCGCATCCTGTTCCTCAACGCCCATGGCGGCCAGCCGCAGGTGATGGAGATGGTCTGCCGCCGCCTGCGCATCGAGCTCGGCATGTTCGCCGTCTCCTCGATGTGGTCGCGCTTCACCGACATGTCCGACCAGTTCTCGGACTTCGAGCGCCGCCACGGCATCCATGCCGGCGAGGTGGAAACCAGCGTCATGCTGCATCTCTTCCCCGACCTGATCGACATGCAGCACGCCCGCAATTTCGAACCGCTCTCGATCGCGCTCGAGCAGAAGGGCGGCATGCTGACCCCCGAAGGCGCGGTCGGCTTCGGCTGGCAGGCGCAGGACCTGCATCCCTCGGGCGCGGCCGGCGACGCGGCCTCGGCAGATGCCGAACGCGGCGGGATCGTGTTCGAGCGCGCCGTCGACGGGCTGATCAAGCTCATCGGCGAAATCTCGGCCTTCGATCTCGGCGAACTGGAAAAATCGCCCTCCTACGCGTGAGGCAGACCCGATGAACGACATGACCCGCCCCGCCTATCCGCTCGGCGCCTATTCGGCCGAGATCGGCGGCATCGAGCACACCGTCGACCCGAAGCGCATCCGCGTCAAAAGCCGCGACCGCTATGCCGTCAGCCCGATCCTGAAGGAAGCGCTGGCCGGCAAGACCGCCGATATCGTCGTCTCGCCGAGATCCGATGACGAGCTGCGCACCGTTCTGGCCGCAGCCGTGCGCCACCGCATCCCGGTGACGGTGCGCGCGGCCGGCTCCGCGAATTACGGCCAGTCGGTGCCGCTGAAGGGCGGGATCGTGCTCGACTGCCTCGGAATGAAGGGGATCGTCTCGATCTCCGAAGACCGGGTGCGGGTCCGCGGCGGCACCATCGTCGCCGAGCTGGAGAAGGAGCTGAGGCAGCACGGCAAGGAGCTGCGCTTCCCGCCGACCACCGCGCGGATCGCCACAGTCGCGGGGCATTTCGCCGGCGGACAGGGCGGGCCGGGCTCGACCGTCTACGGCACCTGGCGCGATCCGGGCAACGTCATTTCCTGCACCGTCATGACCATGGAGGAGGAGCCTCGGCTCCTGGAGCTGCGCGGCCTCGACGCGCAATTCGCCCACCACACCTACGGCGCCACCGGCGTCATTACCGAAATGGAGCTGCCGCTCGCGCCCGCCTGGGCCTGGAACGAATGCATCGTCACCTTCGACGACTACATGGACGCGGTGCGCTTCGGCGTGACGCTTGCCGATGCCGCCGGGATCACGCGGAAATTCGTCTCGGTCCATGAATGGCCGACGCCCTCCTTCGTCAAGCCGTTCCGGGACATCTTGCCCGAGGGCAAGTCGATCCTGATGACGATGATCGCCGACCAGAGCTGGGAAAGCTTCGCCCAGATGGCCGAGCGCGCCGGCGGCACCATCGTGACGCAATCCCGCGAGGGCGAGGGCCCCTACGGCCAGCCGCTCTGGGAATTCATCTTCGGCCACATGCTGTTCCAGATCCAGAAATCGCATCCCGAGCGCTCGGTGATCGAGGGCTTCTTCCGCGCCGACGACCTCGTCGGCCTGATCGACCGGGTGCATGACAAGGTGAAGCATTACGGGCCGCTGCGCATGGAGCTTCTGCGCATCGGCGGGCAGATCGTCGGTTCGGGCTCGCCCTATTTCGTCTACGAGAGCCCCGAGCAGATGGCGCAGATGGTGCGCGACATGCAGGAGGCCGGCGCGGTTGTGTCGAACTCGCATACCTCGAACGTGCGCGCGGTCGGCAAGAAGGAAATCACCGATGCCGACATCGCCTTCAAGCGCATGGTCGACCCGCATGGGCTGCTGAACCCGGGCCGCTTCGAGGTGGACGAGGCCGATGACGCCGCCGTCTCCGCCGTCGAGCTGCCGACCGACAAATGGGACCGGAGGCTCGGATGACCCTTGACCTGACCCCTGCCTTCGACCCGCACGCCCCGACCGTCGAACTGCCCCCCGTCGCGGGGGTGCAGCCGGTCGAGACGGCGGCGATGACCACCGCCGACGGCACGCGGCTCGACGCGGATATCTGGCGCCCCGAGGGCGACGGTCCCTGGCCGGTGCTCCTGCAGCGCCAGGCCTATGGCCGCCGGATCGGCTGCACGATCTGCTATGCCCATCCCGCCTGGTACGCAGCACAGGGCTACATGGTCGTGGTCCAGGACGTGCGCGGGCGCGGCACCTCCGAGGGCCGCTTCTGGCCGGGCCGCCACGAGGCGGCGGACGGCGCCGAGGCGGTTGAATGGGCTGCCCGGCTGCCCGGCTCCGACGGACGCGTCGCGATGTACGGTTTTTCCTACCAGGCCTATGACCAGCTCCTCGCCGCGACCGGCGACAGCCCGTCGCTGGCCGCGCTGATCCCCGCCATGGGGCCCTGGGATCCGGCGAAGACCTGGATCTACGAGGGCGGCGCCTTCAAGCTCGGCCAGATGGCCGGCTGGGGCACGCAGATCACCGTCGAAGGCGCGCGCCGCGCCGGCGATGCCGCCGCCTATGCCGGGCTGAAGGCCGCGGCGGGCAGCCTGTTTTCGGGCGAGGTCCCCGGCCATCCCGACGGGCTGATGGGCTCGGGCGATATCGGCCATTACCCGGACTGGGTCGCGCGCGGCGCGGACGATGCCGAATGGCAGCGGATTTCCCCCGCCGCCTCGCTGGAGCGGCTGCGGGCGCGCAAGCTGCCGATGCTGTTCATCGGCGGCTGGTTCGACGGCCACCTGCATTCGACGCTGCAGGCCTTTGCCGATCTCGACCGGGAAGACGACCCGGCGATGCGGCTGATGGTCGGCCCCTGGGTGCATTTCCCCTGGGAGCGCCGGGCGCTCGGGCTTGATTTCGGCCCCGAAGCCGCCGCCGATACCGACCGCGCGCAGATCGCCTTCCTCGATGCCGTGCTGAAGGGCAAGGGCACGCTCGGCACTGCCGACCGGGTGCAGCTTTTCGATCTCGGACAGAAGACCTGGCGCAGCCATGCCGCCATCCCGGCCGCCGTCGCCCCGGCCTATCTGTGCGGATCGGGCCGCGCCGCCACGAGGATCGGCGATGGCGGGCTGGCAGCAGCTCCCGGCGCGGGCAGCGAGCTGATGGTCCATGATCCCTGGCGCATGGCGCCCGCCGTCGGGACTTTCGCCCGGCGGCACGGCTGCGCTGCGACTTTCCCTGAAGCAGCCGTTCAGCCGTAGCCGCAGCATTCTCCGCCTGCTGGCTGACGGAGAAGCGCACAGAACGGACGCTCGCCAGCTCGCGGCCAACTGGTAAGGTCGGCCCTTTTCGGCCGCTCGCGACGGCGTCGGGCACGAGAGACCGGCTGTGGTCGGCTAGGGGAAGCGGACTTGCGGCGGCGCTGCGGAGACCAGTCGGCGATCAGGCGGAAGCGGCCGCTCGCCGTGTTCTTCGTGCGAACGGCACCAAGCTAGACGCGCCGACCAAGTCCGGCCGCTCATCGTGACTGACCCTACTGGCGCAATGCGCGGGTAGCGGGCATCGTCTTGAGGAGACCTGAGCCTGAAAACATCATGCCGGCGCGTTGCCATGCCGCCCGGTGCGTGCGGAAGCCTCTCCATCTCGCCAAGGTTGGCGGGAACAAATTGCCGTGATTTTCTCTTGGGTCTCCATCGGCAAAGAGGATCTTCCAATGGCAGAGCGGGCACCGGCCTGGGTCGAGTACGTGATGCGGGCAGGATATGCTGCACGCGGCGTGGTTTATCTTTTGACCGGTGGTCTGGCGCTGCTATCGGCCTGGCATGGCGGGTCGGGCGAAGACAAGAAGGGGGCTCTGAGTTCGCTGTTCGGCCAACCCTTTGGCGAGGTCATCATTCTCGCGATTGCTGCCGGGCTCTTTTGCTACGGCATCTGGCGCCTGATCTGCGGCTACATGGATCTGGAAGACGAGGGCAGCGAAACCAAAGGTCTGGTCGCGCGGGTCGGCCAGGGTGTCAGCGGACTGGCGAATCTGGGCCTCTCCTTCTCGATTGCGCGGCTGGCCCTCGGGAATGGCAGCGGTGGAGACGGCAAGGAGGCGCTGACCTCGAAACTCCTGGCAATGCCCTTCGGGCAGATCATCGTGGGCGCTGTGGGTCTGACCGTGATCGGTGCAGGCTTGGCCTATCTCCACAAGGGGTGGTCCGAGAAATACCGCGAGAACCTGCGCTGGTCGCCGATCCTCGAAAAACTCTCGCTTCCGATCCGTCTCGGGCTGATGGCGCGCGGCATGGTCGTCGCGATAATCGGGGGTTTCTTCATTTTCGCCGCAGTCCAGTCGGATCCGGATCAGGCGGGTGGCCTGTCCCAAGCCTTTGATCTGTTGCGCAGCCAGGCCTATGGTCTCTATCTGCTGGGCTTCGTGGCGTTCGGCATGCTCGCGTTCGGCATCTATTGCTGGATCGAAGTCGCATTCCGTGTGCTGCCGACACGTCAGCGAAAAGGGACATTGACCATCGCGCAGCATCTCAAAATGCATGCGTGACGCAAGGCGGAACGTGGTGTCGATCGCGCTGCGCCGCCAAGGCGTAGTTCAGCCCTTACCGGCCAGTTTTGGTAGCGTCGTGGTCAGGGGTCCCGCTGACGACGGCCACGACAAGCGGAATCGCGGAGCCCAGTCGGCGATCCGGCGATGGCGGCCGGTCGTGCCGGTCAGCGCTTCGCCGGAGCTGGTCGGGGGGATGTACTCAAGTCCGGCCGCTCATCGTCTTCGGCTGGACTGATCAAGAGCGCGGCTGCCGGCCGGCGGCAGTCAGCGGCCGGCAGGTCGAGGCTCGCACTGTCGCTTCCAGTCCAGCAGTCCGAATTTGGGCGCTTGAGCATTGCGGCGTCTCCCGGAGCAGCCGCTCACCCTTCGCGCGGCAGTCTCCGGCTGCTGGCGGGTGATGCAGGAGGAGAGGATCAAGGCAAACTGCAGCTGCGGCGCCGGACCGGACAAGAACGGGAGCTGGCCGGACAACGGCCAGCTCCCGTTGAGCCTGTATTCGGCGATGGGCATCAGCCGAAGACGAAATGCACCGCCTCGAGCTCGAAATCGAGGTCCTGCAGAATGATGGAGCCGTTGCCCAGATCGATCACGGCGGACCCGCCATCGAGATAGGCGATCCCGAGGTCGCCGAAGCTGTCCAGGTCACCGTAGGACGACAGGTCGATGCGGTCGGTGCCCTCCATGTCGGTCACCACGTCATCGCCGCCGCCGCCGAAGACGAAGGTGTCGGAGCCGGTCCAGTCCGTCGCCGCCGATTATGACATCGGCGCCGTCGCCGCCGGATAGCGCGTCGTTGCCGCCTTGGCCATCGATGGTGTCGTCGCCATCGCCTGCGAGTATCACGTTCACACCGCCGCTGCCGGTGATGCCATCCGCGAAGGCCGATCCGACGGCATCCTCGATGTCGCGGAACGTGTCTCCCTCGGCCTGGCCGCCGGAGCCGGCAACGGCGCTGTCTTTCAGCGTGAAGGTCACGCCCGCATGGGAGGCAGAGTAGTCGATGGGCGCTGTTGCGCAAATCAGGGGGAGTCATCTCGTGAATCCATTATGCTAGCCGCGCAGCACGGCTCCGCGCTGCCGGCCTGCGACACGGTTCTGGCCGACGTGCCCTGTTCCGGGTCCGGCACCTGGCGGCGCGCGCCCGACGCGAAATGGCGGTTCTCTCTCGCCGATCTCGGCGAGATCGCCGCGCTGCAGGCCGAGATCCTCGACGCGGCGGCGGCGCTGGTGCGGCCCGGCGGGCATCTCGTGCATGCGACCTGTTCGATCTTCGACGAGGAAAACGGGGCCCAGGCCGATGCCTTCCTGGCCCGCCATCCCGAGTTCTCGGCGGTCAGCCGCGCCGCGCTGCTGCCGGATGAGGGCTCGGACGGCTATTTCGCGGCTGTTTTCGCGAAAGCCAAATAAATCTGCGCCATATAGCTTCCGTTAACCTTTCCGGCCGGGGCCGCCTGTAAGGTGCCATTAACCATTCACCCGCCTTAGTGGGGTGAAGGAATCGGAAACGGAGGGGGCGGTGAGCGCCACGTCACTCGAATTGCCGGGGCCGCTCCGGCAAGCCTGCAGCCGGGTCCGGGGCGGCGCCTTGCCGCTGCTTCTGTGCGGGCTTGCCCTCCTCGCGCTCGCGGCCTGGCTCCATCCGGGTCCGCTTTGGATACTCGCCGGAACGGCGGCGGCGACGCTGTGCGTGCTGGCCCTGGCGGTGATCCTGCGGGCGGCGCAGCAGGCCAGGATCTGCGGCCAGGTCTTCGAAACCGTGCGGCGGATGCTGTCCTGGGACCCGGTGCCCGCCTTCACCACCGACGCGGCGGGGCGCATCCTGTGGCGCAACGAAGAGGCCATGCTGGTCTATCCCTCCGAGGACAGCGGCAGGCTGTCGCCGCTGCTGCGCGAAATCGTGGCCGACCATGCGAAATTCGTCTCCGACCTGCAGGCGCGGGCCGCGATGCACGGCCATGCGCGCGAGACCCGGGCCGCGCTGGGGCGCATCGTCCATGTCTCGGTCCTGCGCGGCGGCGACGGCAGCTTCCTGTGGCGGGTCGAGGAGGCCTGCACCCAGGAGGAGGCCGGGCTCGACACGCTCGACATTCCGGTGATGCGGCTTTCCGGCTCGGGGCTCGTGGTCTCGGCGAACCGCGCCATGCAGGCGCTGCTTGACCGCCAGGTGTCGCGGCTCGACCAGATCATGGGAGACCTGCCGCTGGTCTCCGGTTCGGTCCACATGGTGCGCACTGCCGACGGGCCGCTGCCGATGCAGGTGTTCTTCAACGAGACCAAGATCGGCAAGGATGTCTATCTCGTGCCCGCCGTCGCAACCGCCGTTTCGGATGATGCAAGGCTGTTCGAGACCCTGCCGGTGCCGCTGCTGAAGCTCAACAGCCTCGGCGAGATCGTGCTCGCGAACCGCGGCGCCCGCGAATTGCTCGAGGACGACATTCCGCCCGGCCGCCGCCTGTCGGAACTGGTCTCGGGGCTGGGCCGCTCGGTCACCGAGTGGCTGCAGGACGCCACCGAAGGGCGCGGGCTGAACCGCTCGGAATTCCTGCAGGTGACCAAGCAGGCCAAGGATGTCTTCGTGCAGGTGACGCTGAAGCCGCTGCCGGATCACGAGGAGGCCGATCTGGTCGCGGTGCTCAACGACGCGACCGAGCTGAAGACGCTCGAGGCGCAATTCGTCCAGAGCCAGAAGATGCAGGCGATCGGCCAGCTGGCGGGCGGGGTGGCCCATGATTTCAACAACCTGCTGACGGCCATTTCCGGCCATTGCGACCTGCTGCTGCTGCGCCATGACCAGGGCGATCCGGAATATGGCGACCTTGTCCAGATCCACCAGAACACCAACCGCGCCGCCTCGCTGGTCGGCCAGCTTCTGGCCTTCTCGCGCAAGCAGACGCTGCAGCCCGAGATGGTCGACCTGCGCGACACGCTGTCCGAACTGACCCATCTGCTGAACCGGCTGGTGGGCGAGAAGATCACGCTGAAGCTGCGCCATGATCCGGCGCTGGCGCCGATCCGCGCGGACAAGCGGCAGCTGGAACAGGTCATCATGAATCTCGTGGTGAATTCGCGCGACGCGATGCCGGAGGGCGGCGAGATCACCATAGAAACCGAGGCCCAGACGCTCGACCGCGAGATCAAGCGCAACCGGGCGGCGATTCCGGCCGGCGACTATTCCGTGGTGAAGGTGATCGACCACGGCATCGGCATTCCGTCCGACAAGGTGACCAAGGTCTTCGAGCCCTTCTACACCACCAAGCGCACCGGCGAGGGCACCGGGCTCGGCCTCTCCACGGCCTATGGCATCGTCAAGCAGACCGGCGGCTTCATATTCGTCGAAAGCGAGATCGGCATCGGGACGACCTTCATCCTCTATTTCCCGTCCCACCGCCTCAAGGAACAGCCGCTGCCGGAACCGGCCAAGCCGGAAGAGCAGGAGCGGGGCATCCAGGCCGAGGGGGTGGTCCTCCTGGTCGAGGACGAGGCGCCGGTCCGGGCCTTTGCCTCCCGCGCGCTGCGCCTGCGCGGCTACACCGTGCTCGAGGCCGAAAGCGCCGAAGAAGCGCTGGAGACGCTCTCCGACCGGGAGCTCGAGGTCGATGTCTTCGTGACGGATGTGGTCATGCCGGGCATGGACGGGCCGAGCTGGGTGACGCAGGCGCTGAAGGAGCGGCCGGGAACGCGGGTGGTCTTCGTTTCCGGCTATGCGGAAGACGCGCTTGCCGACCACAAGAGCCGCATTCCGAATTCGGTCTTCCTGCCGAAGCCGTTTTCGCTCAATGACCTGACCCGGACGGTGCAGGCCCAGTTCGCCAACCGCATGCACTGAGCGCCGCGGATGACACGGGCGGCGCAAAGCAAAGCGGCCCCGCCGCAGATCGCGGGGGGCCGCTGCACAATCGGTGCCTGGGGTGCCGTCCTGTCCGGGGCGCCCGTCCCGTTACCAGAGATTGATGATGCCGCTCGCGGTCGTGCCGCTTGACCGGACCCTTCGGGCGCGCAGCGGATAGATCATGCCGGCCTGGACATTCTGGAGGATCAGCGTGTCGCCCTCGGCGCTGTCCACCAAGTCGACGGCGAGGCTGCCGCCGGAACCGATGAACAGCGCGCGCGAATGCGTCTGCAGGTCCGTACTGTCGTTCGGCGTCACGCTCTGGCCCGAGGTGGCGGGAGAGGTCAGGCTGGGGGAATGCTTGTCGAATTTGTCGGACATCATGTGCTCCTTGCGGCGGACCCGCGCTCAGCGAGGGCGGGAGGCATTGGGGTGGGTGTGCCGGGCCCCGGGCTGGTCATGCAGGCAGCGGCACGGGGGCATTCTGGTGAGAGAGGCTTAATCGTTGCGAAAGCCATCGTGCGCTGCAGGCGGCGCAGCTTTGCCACGGACAGGGGTGCCGGCGCAGGATGCCGCGGCCTGCCGGTCTCCGCGGCACGGTCCGCGGTCCAGCTGCGCGCGCGCCGTGAAATGCCGGGGATTGCCTGCGAATTTGCGCGATCCTGAAATCGCGTGCCGGGCAGGGCCGTGGGAAGGTGGCCACCTAGAGGTTTTGCCGAAGGAGGGCGATCCGTCCGCAGTTCGGGGACTGCAGGCCCGTCGCATGCGGTCCAGCTGCGCCTGGCGCTGAACGTCCGAATTCGTCTGACGGCGCGCCTGTTGCGACCGGTTTTCTTCGACGGGCCAGTGCTGTGCTTTCGCCATGCCGATGTCGATATGTTCATGCCGTTTTGGTTTCCGGGCAACGGCTGAACCGATTGGTGCTGACGGGGGGCGAGGGAGGCATCGGGATCAAGTTCCGCCCAAGGGTCGGTGTTTGCACGGAGGTTTGTACCGATGACATCCCGTCAGCGGAATTCAGGCGAATCCGAGGTGGCGACAGCCTGGGTTGCCGAACCCGGCGTCGCAGCCATCGCCTGCGGAGCATATCGGATCGTTGCCGCCCGTGGATGTGCCACAGTTCCGTGCCGTGCCGTGCCGTCGATGCCTGCGCGGCATGCCGCTGTCATGGGCGATCTTCGAATTCGCGGGCTGTCGGTCAATCTGCTCCGGATCTGACTTCGGTGTCGGGGCCGTCTTCGTCAAGCGTTTTCGGCCAAGCGGCCAGGTCCGCCGGAGCGGGATTTCAGCAGGTCAGGTCGCTTTCCGTCCCTGGATCGTCGGCTCGCTGCAGGGGGTCCCGGGGTGCATGCGTCGCTCCGTGGCCAGCGCGGCGGCTGCCGACATGATGCTGGTTCTGTGCAATTCCGGCGTGGCCATCTCAGCGCTGGTGCCTGCCGCGCTGGCGCTGGCGGTGCTCGTCTCGCCCGCTCCGGCCGCCTGGCTGACCGCCCTGCTGGTGGCGGGGCTCCTGGCCTTCGGCGCGGTCTTCGCGGTCACGCCTTCTCGAAATCCGAGCGGGTGACGATGGATGTGGGGTTCTACTACATGGCCAATGCCGGCGGGCGGCTGCTCGGGACGCTGCTGTCGGGGCTGACCTACCAGGCGGGGGGGCTGCCGCTGGTCCTCGGCACCGCCGCGGCGATGCTGGCGCTGTCGGCGGGCTTTGCCGGGCAGCTGCGGGCGCAGGCCGGGCCCGCACTGCCTGACCCTTGCCGGGTCCGGGATCAGAGCTCTGCCATGCTCCGGTCCAGGACCCGGCATTTCCAGCTGTCGATCTGCCAGCCCGGATGGCTGTCTGCCCAGGCCGCCAGCTGGGTCTGGCCGTGCAGCAGGCAGGCCATCATGCCGATATCCTGATAGAGCAGGCTGCGGTTCTCGCACTGGCCGTCGCCGGCGGCGAAACAGGCAATGAAGACAAGTTCGATCATGGCGGCCTCCCTCAGCAGCGCGAATAGGCATGCGCCCAGAAATTGCGGTTCGGCATCGGATCGGCGGTGCGGGTCCGCCTGAGATAGCGCCCGCCCAGAAGATAGGCCTCGCGCTCGCCATGGCCGCGGCACTGCCAGGTGTCCGGCTCGCCGTTCTGCCATTGCAGGTGGTGGACCAGTTCGTGCAGCAGCACCTCGCGCCAGACCGGGTTGTCCTGCGGGTTTTCGAATTCCGGAGCGTCGGCGAAGGCCTCGGCGGCAAGGATGTAGATCGTGCCGTCCGGCCCGTCGCTGGCGGCATAGAGCGCCTGGATGCGCTCGTCCTTGCCGTCCTCGGGGATCAGGTAGGGATGGTCGGCATAGTATTCCTGCGTCAGCTCCTGCGGGGTCATCGCCACAACCTGTGGTGGCGGGACGCCGGCGACCGTGCGGCCAGTCTCGGCCGAAATCCATTCCAAGAGCGCGTCGATCAAAAGCTCCATGCGAAAGTCCTCCGGGTATTCGCCAAAAGTAGCAGTTGACAGGATCGAAAATCTCGAAATCACGACAAAAAGTCCCGAAAATACCGGATTTCCTCCTGCTTAACGGCCGGATGTGCCGCTGCTTGCCGGTTGCGAGGGCGGCTTGCCTGATTTGCGGGCGCATAGGTTCCGCCACGTAATACCGGGGGAGTGACGGCGACTCGGGGCCGCTGCGGGTTTGACCGCAATCAAGGCGCCGCACCCGCCCGCGGCCTAGCCTTGCAACCAAAGGGAGAGGAGGCCGACATGGACAAGCAAGCCGGGGAGCGGACGCAGAGCCTGATCTGGTTCGAGGATCTGTCGAAGGAGGCCGTCCCCGAGGTGGGCGGCAAGAACGCTTCGCTTGGCGAGATGGTGGCCAAGCTGGGCGCGCAGGGCATCCGCGTGCCGCCGGGCTTCGCCACCACTGCCGAGGCCTGGCGGCGCTATATCGGGGCCAACCGACCGCGCCCATGATCGTCGTGCCGAGCGACGCGTCGAGCCGCACTGCCCCCGCCCCGACCGAGAAGACCAGCGCGTAGCAGCCCGGCGAGATGCCCGCGACATCGAAGAGCTCGTGCACCTCGCCCGCCCGCGTGACGGTGAAGCGCAGCGGTTCGGCGAGCGGCAGCCGGTCGGCCAGCACGTTCATCGTCGCGCTGCCGTCGGCGGATTGCCCGTCATGCAGCACCACCTCGACCGGCTCCGCGGGGCTGTGATCACAGACCACCGCCAGCTTGCCGCCCTCATGGAACAGCCGCGTCGTGCGCAGCGCGGCCAGCGTCTTCTCGACATCCTTCAGACGGGCGGGATCGACATCGGCGCGCAGCCCCGCCTCGATCCCCTGCCCGGCCGCCAGGCCCAGCCGGAAGAAGCAGCTGGTGTCGCGCTCGTGCAGATCCTCGAGCCGCACGGTCAGCTCGGAGACGCCCGCGGGCAGCGCGACCGAGACCCGTGCCTTGTGCGGGATGTTGCGGTCGAGCGGCGCATGCACCGCCACCGGGCGGCCGTCGAGCCACAGATGGACGACGCCGCAGGTCTCGATCTCGAAGGCGGCGCTCTGCGGTGCGTCCGAGCGCAGCAGAGCGCGGGCGAAGCGCGCGATGCGGGTCGGCTGGAAACAGAAGGTGGTGAAGTCGACCCGCGGGTTCTCGCCGCCGAGATAGACCTCGGAGAAGGCATCGGCCGCGGGGATCCGAGGATCGAGGCCGGGGAGGATCTTCCGGTAGGCCTCGCGGCAGGGCAGGTCGCCAGTCGCCACCCAGCCGTTGACGAAGCGGTAATCCACCTGGTCGGGATGCGGCCGCGCCTCGCCGGGGAAGACCCGCGAGTCGGCCGGGGTGACCAGCCAGCGATTCAGCGACGCCCCTTCATCCAGCTCCCACCAGACCGGCTCGGGCAATGTTTGCGCAACTTTTTGCTCTGCACTTTGCAAGATTTTCCTCCTCCCAGCGCTCGACATCGGGACATTTCCACCAATCATGCGCCTTATTGGCGTTGACACAGCCACAGCTTTGCACAATTGTCCAGATGTGTTGCGAAACTTTTTGCACACTAGGGAGGAACACAATGCTCAAGCTTGCGATGGCCGCGAGCACCCTGGCGCTGATCGCCGGGGCGGCCCAGGCCAAGGACACGATCAGCTTCGCCTTCACCGATGACGACCCGGCCTATATCGAGCGGATGGGCGCGCTTCTGGAGGAATTCGAAGCCGCCAATCCCGATATCGAGGTGGAGTTCATCACCGCGGGCTATTCGCAGATCGTCGAACAGCTGCCGCTGCAGCTCGCGGTCGGCGAAGGCCCGGATCTGGCCAAGATCGCCGATCACGGGCTGATGCGCTACACGCTGGACCTGCGCCCCTACATGGCCGATCCCGACGGCTTCGCGGCGCTGCACGGCAGCTCGCTCAACCTGCTGAAGAGCCCCGGCGCCCCTGCGGAGAAGATCGGCGGCTTCCAGCTGTCGCAGACGCTCAACCTGCCTTTCGTCAACAAGACGCTCTGGGAGCAGGCGGGCGAACCGCTGCCCGAGGCAGGCGCAACGCTGGACGAGATCGTCCGGGCCTCGCAGCGCGTCGCCGACGCCACCGGCATCGACATTCCCTTCACCATGGACCGCTCCGGCCACCGCTTCACCGGCCCGGCCTTTTCCTACGGCGCGCATTACGCGGTCGACGGCACGCTGACCTTCCCCGACGACGCGGCCAAGGCCTATATCGCCGACATGTACCGCTGGACCCGGGAAGGCGCCTTCCCGAAGGAGATGTGGGGCGCCGCGGGCGGGTCGCGCTACAAGAACATGGGCGACGAATTCGTCGATGCCAATGTCGCCACCTATTTTGCAGGAAACTGGATGGTGAACCCGTTCATGGCCAAGATCGGCCAGGATTTCGAATGGACCGTGCTCGACGCACCCTGCGGCGAGGGCGGCTGCATCCCGATGCCGGGCGGCACGTTCCTGGCGGCCTTCAACACCACCGACCACCCGGAGGCGGTCGCCAAGCTGGTGGAATTCCTCGGCTCCGAAGAGGTGGTGCGCGAGCTCGCCGAACGCTTCGTGATCATTCCGGGCGCCAATATCGCGGATCTCGACTACCAGATCGACGATCCCAGCGCGGCGGCGGCGATGAAGGTCTTCGCCCGCAATGCGCCGAACGTCACCGACGAAATCCGCGACTGGTCGGCCTTCCCCGGCATCCAGGCGGTGCAGTCGGCCATCGTGCAGCGCATGTCGCAGCTGATCGTCGGCGAGCTGTCGCTGGAGGACACCTATGCGCGGCTCGCATCCGATGTGTCGTCGATCGACGCCGAACTGAGCAACTGACCCCTGCGGCGCGGCCCCGGCGGGCCGCGCCAGCGCAATTCAGGGCGTGGTGACGTCGATCGAGCCCTCGAACAGCGTGGCGTGGTCCCAGTCGGTGGGCACCAGCTTCAGCTGCCCGGTGCCGGTTGCGCCCGCATAGCCGCCGCTGCCGGACAGCACTTCGTAATCGACGAAATAGCCGCCCTCTCCGGGACCGGAAGAGAAGCGCACGTCCAGCCCATCGCCATTCTCGAAGACATAGGAGGAGAAGCCCTGCGACGGCACGGCCCCATCGCCGCCGAAGCCGATCCAGACGAATTCCTTCCAGGCGAGGCGGCCGTCCTCCATCACCGCGACCCCGACCGAATGCGAGGCCGAAAGCTCGGGCCCGGTCTCCGCCGGGTTCCGCATCGTGTCGGTCTCGATATGGTGGACGACGAGCCGGAATCTCAGCGTCTCTTCCGCGGAAATTGCGGGCTGGCTGCAAACCGGAACTGCACAGGCGGCCGCGAGGCCCAGAACGAAACTCTGCATGGCATCCTCCATCAAGCGCTATGCCCGGAGATCCCCTCTTGCAGATTTTGTCTGGCTCCCGGGCGCAGCCTAACCGGCGGCCTGCCGCAAAGGCAAGCGTCCCGGCGCCTGGCGGCCGCGCCGGGACAGGCGGCGCTCAGCGCGCGCCCGGATCCATCATGTCGTCGATGATCTTGTCCATGTCGAAATCCAGGCTCGCCTGGCGCGGCGGATAGTCCTGGAAGGACTGGAAGAACGTCTGGGTGATCGCCGAGGCCGGCCCCAGCGCCCAGGAGCGGTTCTCCTGCCATTCGTCGAAGCCGCGGGCGTCGTGGAACCGCTCGAACGGGTCCAGATCCAGCCGGGTGATCAGCGGCGAGGTCAGGCTGTCCTGCACGCCGTTGAACCACTTGTCCTGCTGGGTGAACAGGAATTTCCACTCGCCGTAGCGCATCCCGTGGAAGGTCGTCTCGGTGAAGAAAAAGAATTCCTGCCGGTTCGACGGGCCGGACTGGGTCAGCACCGGGCTCTGGTCGTAGCCGTCGAGATGGACGCGGTAGCTCTTGCCGCCGATCTCGGCACCGTCGAGCAGGTCCTCCTTCAGGCCGGGCTGGCCGAGCTGCGCCATGATGGTCGGCACCCAATCCTCCATCGTCACCAGCTCGCCCGTGGTCGTGCCTGCGGGCACAAGCCCCGGCCAGCGGATCATCGCGGGCACCTTGAAGCCGCCCTCGTAGCCGCCGACGCCCTTCTGGCCGCGGAACGGCTGGTTGCCGCCGTCGGGCCAGGAATTCGAGGCCGCGCCGTTGTCGGTGGAGAACATCACCACCGTCTCGCCGGCGACGCCGAGTTCGTCGAGCAGGTCGAGAAGCTCGCCGACGTCGTCATCCATCTCGACCATGCCGTCGGCATAGACGCTGCCGGTGCCGGTGATGCCGTCGTAATGGTCGTCGAGATGGGTCTTGTAATGGGTCCGCGTGGTGTTGTGCCAGACGAAGAACGGCTCGCCGGCCTCCACCGCTTCGGTGATGAAGCGCTTCGACTCCTCCAGGACGTCCTGGTCGAGATGCGTCTGCACCTCGGCACCGAACGGGCCCAGATCCTCGATCTGCTGTTCGCCGCCCCCGGACGCGGCGAAGGAATGGATGATGCCGCGCTGCGCCAGCCCGGCCTCCTCGAAGGCCTCGGCCGGATAATCGGCCTGCTCGGCATATTCGCCGGCATTCAGGTGGTAGAGGATGCCGAAGAACTCGTCGAAGCCATGCGCGGTCGGCAGGTGCTCGTCCTGATCGCCGAGGTGGTTCTTGCCGAATTGCCCGGTGCGGTAGCCCAGCGGCTTCAGCATCTCGGCCAGGGTCGGGTCCTCGGCGCTCAGCCCCTGCGGCGCGCCCGGCAGGCCGACGGTCGCCAGCCCGGTGCGCAGCGGATACTGCCCGGTGATGAAGGCCGCGCGGCCTGCCGTGCAGGAGGCCTGCGCGTAATGGTCCATGAACAGCATCCCCTCGGCGGCGATGCGGTCGATATTGGGCGTCTCGCAGCACATCATGCCGCGGTGATAGGCCGAGATGTTCCACATTCCGACATCGTCGCCCCAGATCACCAGGATATTCGGCTTTTCAGCCTCCTGCGCGGCGGCGGCGCCCGCAAGGAGCGCGCACACGGCCCCCGCGGCGACGGCTGTTGCATTGCGCATGATTTCCCCCTCCGGAAATTTCATCATCAATCCGGAAACTGTCGCAGAAAATGCCGTCGGATCAATGACATTTTCGGAAATCCGAAGACGTCACCCCGCCGCGGCGCAGCGCAAACCGCCGTGACGTCAGCGCTGCGGTCATGGCCGGGAGGATGACATCCCGGCCCGCGGGGCCTAAGTCAGGGCGGTGCCGCGGCGCCATGGCCGCGGGCGGAAACGGAACGAGAAAGGTGGCGCCTTGAAACAGGTCACGATCAAAGCCCCGGGCGGGCTGCAAAACCTGGCCCTGGCCGATGCGGCGGAGCCCGCCGCGCCCGGCCCCGGCGAAATCACCGTGCGCATCCGCGCCAGCTCGCTGAACTATCACGATTACCGCGTCTGCGCCGTCGAGGGCGCGCTGCCGGACGGGCGCATCCCGATGGCCGACGGCGCGGGCGAGGTCGAGGCAGTCGGTCCCGGCGTCACGGAATTCGCGGTCGGCGACAATGTCGTCTCGGTGTTCTTCCCCGACTGGCAGGAAGGCGACGAGCGGCCGTCGGATTTCTCGCGCACGCCCGGCGACGGCATCGACGGCTTCGCCCGCGAGCGCGTCACCCTGCCCGCGAGCTGGTTCACCCGCTCGCCCGAGGGCTGGAGCCATGAAGAGGCCGCGACGATCACCACCGCCGGGCTGACCGCCTGGCGCGCGCTGGCGGTCGATGCCGGGATCAAGGCGGGCGACACGGTGGCCATCCTCGGCACCGGCGGCGTGTCGATCTACGCACTGCAGCTCGCCAAGGCGATGGGGGCGACGGTGATCGCCACCTCCTCCTCGGATGCGAAGCTGGAGCGGCTGCGCGAGCTTGGCGCCGATCACGTGATCAACTACCGCAGCACCCCCGAATGGGGCGCCGAGATGAAGCGGCTGACCGGCGGGCGCGGCGTCGACATCGTGGTCGAGGTCGGCGGCCCGGCAACGCTGTCCCAGTCGATCGTGGCAGGCCGGCCGGGCGCGCATATCGCGCTGATCGGCGTGCTGACCGGCATCGGCGGCGAGATCCCCACGGCCGAGCTGATGCGCCGCCAGCAGCGGCTGCAGGGGCTGATCGTCGGCTCGCGCAGGCACCAGCTGGATTTCGTCCGCGCCCTCGACGCGCTCGACCTGCGCCCGGTGATCGACCGCAGCTTCGCGCTGGCCGAGCTGGCCGACGCCTTCCGCCACCAGGAAAGCGGCGCGCATTTCGGCAAGATCTGCGTGGCGATCTGACGGCCCGGCGGCGGGGGGACATCTCCCCGCCGACTCCGTCCTGCGGCGGCACGCCACGGCCGCACACCGCCTCCAACCGCCTGTTTCCGAATGACCTTTCCGCAGAACCGCCCTATCGTGCCGCCATGGCGGGCGAAGACTGGACAGATGCGGAAAACGATGCGGTCACCGCGTCCTGGATTTCTATGCTCACCGACGAGCTGTCGGGACGCCCCTATAACAAGGCCGTGGAAAACCGGGCGCTGCAGGTGGCAACCGGACGCAGCCGCGGGTCGATCGAGTTCAAGCTCTGCAATCTCTCCGCCGCCGCGCTGAGCCTCGGCCTGCCGGTGATCCGGGGCTACCGTCCGCGGTTCAATTTCCAGATGTCGCTGCCCGAGGCCATCCTGCGATGGCTCGCCCGGCACCCGGACTGGGAGGCCGCGCTGCACCGCCGCCAAGACCGGCAGATGGCCGATCCCGCGCCGCTCTTCGTCGGCACCGCCCCCACGCTGCGCAACGCCCCGCCGCCTGCCGAAGCCGAACAGATGGAGCGCGTCGCCCGAACCGGTGCGGCTGCGCGCAATGCGGGACGGAGCCGCGCCATGGCAGATGCCGGGCAGCGCGGAGGGAATGGAGGCAAAGCCGGTTGCAGCCGCCCGGGACCGGCGGCGCCCTGCCGCCAGCCACGCGCGGACGGCAAATGTCCCGGCATTCCCGTGAAAAACCGCAGGCACCGGCACCCCGGAACGCGAAAGGCTCCGGACGCGGCGAGCGTCCGGAGCCTTTTCGTTCAACCCCGAAAGAGTTGATATGGTACCGCCTCCCTGGCTTGAACAGGGGACCTCTGGATCCACAATCCAGCGCTCTAACCAACTGAGCTAAGGCGGCCCGGAGCCTCCCTCTACATAGCGGTGCCGCGGATTGCAAGCGGGTTCGGCAAAGAAATTCGCAACTGACGCGAAGTCACGTCCCGAGCGGCAGACTCCAGGTCTGTTCGGTCAGCTTGCGGCCCCAGGTATGCGAGGGCGCGCTGTCGATGCAGGCGAAGCCCGCGCGGGCATAGAGGCGGCAGGCCGCCTCCTGCTCGGCATGGGTGGACAGGATCACCTGCTCGAATCCCTGGTCGCGGGCATGGTCGATGAGCTGGCGCAGGAGCATCCGCCCGACGCCATGGCCCCGGGCCTCGGGCGCCACGTAGAAGAAGCGCAGCCGCGCCTCCTCGCCCTCGCCCATGCACAGGATCGATCCGCCGGGGGTGCCGCCGCGGGCGGCGATCCAGATCCGGTCGCGCGCGGCATCGCGCTGGCCGAGGAAATTCACCAGCTCCTCGGCGACCAGCCGCTCGTAATCCGGGTCGAATCCCAGCTCGCCGACGAAATGCCGTCCATGCTGCCCGATGATCCAGCCGAGATCCCCCGGCGCCGGATCGCGCAGCCGCCATGCATCATCCATGATCTCCTCCGCTTGCCAGCCTGCGCAGCTTTGGCTACGCGCTTCAAGAGAAAGGAGCACATCATGGGGATCAACGACGAAAGCGACCTCTCCGCGGATCTGCAGATCGGGCCGACCTCGCTGGGGATGGTGCGGATCTTCGTGGCCGCCGAGGGGCAGGAAATCTCGATGGATTTCGAACCCGACGAGGCCGAGGAGATCGCCGAGGAAATCCTGGCCGCCGCGGATGCCGCGAAACAGATGAAACGCTGAGGCTCAGCCCGCGTCTCCGGCCGACAGGAAGGCCGCCGCGCCCGGATCGCGCAGCGCCTGCAGCCGGGACGCGGCCTGGCGCGCGAAGCTGCGGACCAGCTTCGTGCGCCGCGCCGGGGCCAGCTTGGTTTCCGGCCCCATCCGCTGGATCTCGCCGTCCCAGGCATCGGCAAAGATCAGCCCGGTCTCCTGCGGCAGCAGCTCTGCCGGAAACCCGGCATCCACCGCCCAGAAATAGCGGTCGCACCAGCCGAGATAGCCCTGCCATTTGCGGTCCGCGGCGAAATCCGCCCGGCCCGACTTGCATTCCACGATCCAGATCTCGCCCTTCGGTCCCAGCGCGATCACGTCGACGCGCAGCCCCCGTTCGGGCACGAATTCCTCGAGCGTGGCGAAGCCCATGTCGCGCAGGTGGCGGCAGGTGCCGCGGGCCAGCTGCTGGCCGGGAGTGAGGGAAAGCGGATCGGCAGGCATGGCCCGATCATGAACACCCCGTGAACATCCGGCAAGGGGCGGATCGGCGCAATCACGCAGGCGTTGACGATTCCCGCAAACGGGGCCTTGCGCCGGCGCCGCCGCGGCCCTAGGTAGACGGCTGGCGGATCTGCCCTTCCCGTGTCTGTGGCAAAATTCCGGTGGCCTTAAGCAACTCCGAGGGAGCTGGCTCTGGCCGGACCCTGGTTCGGTTACCTGGCGCCCACCTGTATATACAGGTCCTCGGGAATGCATGCCTCCACGGTTGCGCGCGGTCCCCGCCTCCCTTCCCCATCGGGGAGGATGCAAGATGCAGTCCCGATCATGGCAGCCTCTCCGCCCGGCAAGACGGCCGGAGGCCGATGCCGCCGGGATGCGCCGCCCTTCGGCGATGCCGCCCTGCCCCCGGACATCCTGCGGAAAAGTTTCCCTGCCGCCTGCCGGTCCCGGCCTCTGGGCCGGACATGAAAAAAGCCGCGCGAGCGCGGCTTTCCGGATTGTGGCTGCGAATGTCAGCCGGAGAGGGCGCCGCTCAGCGGCGGCGCGGCTCTTCGGAGCGGACCGGCACCAGTTCGGCCAGCATCACCGGCAGCGCGTCGCGGCGCCCGCCGCCCTCGCCGTCATTGCGCCCCGAGGGCAGCGCAAGGGCGAACTGCACGCCCGCGAAGACGATGCCGTTGAACACCCAGAGCATCATCACGGCGATCCACCCGGCACTGTCATGCGTGACGAGATGCCAGAGATTCCCCACGTTCAGCCAGAGGAGCCCCGCAACGAAGGCCGCAGCGACCCCGAAACCGATGATGACCTGGCGGATATAGACGCGGACGAGATGCGGCATGGAACACTCCTCTTCGGTTGATATTCAAGATAGGTCAAACGAGCGCCGCGGAAAAGGGCAGGCGCCGGATTTCCGGCCGCCCATCGACCAAATGCGTAAGCAGAGCTTACGCCTTGGGCATCCCTGCCATTGCGCCGCAGCCGCGGCACGGCGCGAATCGGCGATACTGCCGCGATGGAGTCGAGGAGTCCTAGATGAGACCTGCCCTTGCGACGACCCTGCTGCTGGCCCTCGCGGCCGCGCCGCCCGCTCTCGCGCTGCCGGAGGCCGCGCCGCAGGAGGTCCCCGCGGCGGCTCGGGCGCTCGCCGCGCTGAAGACGCGGAAGGGGAGCCCGCGGCTTCTGCCGCCCGGCGCGGAAGGCAGGCTCGCGCCGCACTGGCCGCGTAGCCGGGCGGAAAGGCGCGAGGCCCGTCTGCTCATGGAGGAGTTCTGGAACCTCCGCGGCAGTCTCGGCGCAGATCTTGCCTGGTGGCTTGCAAAGGTCCTGCTGTCGGCCACCCGGTCCAACACCGGCATCCGGCTCGGCACCCCGGAAGAGCTCCGGCGCTGCCTGGAGATTCTGGAGCGGCTGCCGAGGAAGCGGCGCTGGAGCCTGCATCTGGAAGTGCCGGCGGGCGTTGTCGGCATGGACCCCTGGCTGGAGGTGGCCGGGGAAGGTGTTCCCTGCCGTGCCAAGCGGGGCATCCACTCCGTCATTGCCGTGCTGCGGCTGCCGCGGCCGGGTTTCGAGGACGGGGAGACCGGGCTCGCGCGCATTTCCGGAGACTACGCGTCGGGTGCGCCGGTGACGGCCGCCCATGCCCTGGCGATTGCGCTCGCGCTCGGCCCGGAGGATCTGGAGCAGGCGCTCGGCCGCTAGGGCGTCCGCCACCAGATCGCAGGCTGGCATGGACAGTGCCTGCATGGAACGGCGCTGCCTGTGCCCATGGACCGGGGCATTGCCAAGTCTTGCCACGTGGCAAGACTTTTCGCGAGCTTCTTCACCGGCGCTCTCCGGGGCGGCTTGGTTGCCCGGCTCAGCGGCCGGATTGTTCCGCGCTGCCGGGCATCAGGTTCGGGACATCGGCATAGGTCTTTCCGGCGAGGAGGCGGCGGACTTGTTCCGGCTTGGCGCGGCGGCGGTCGACGCCGTCGAGCTTCGCCGCGATCTTCTCCTCGCTCCAGCCGCAGGCATGCCAAATCCGCGCGAAGGTGATCTGCAGCTGCGACAGCCGGTCCCCGCGTCCGCAGGTCACGCCGATGCGGTAGGCCAAGTTCTCCGCCCAGAGCCGCGCGATCGCGGAGGCATCGGGCACGCAGCCCTCCAGCCGCGCCGCGAGCATTTCCTTCAGCGCCGCGTCATAGGCCTCCTCGACCGCGCCCGGCTCGGGTGGGGCGCCCGGGCCGCGCCGCCATTGGGCGATGAACTTCATCCCCGCCTCGCCGCCCGGGATCATGTTCAGCCCGCGCGCATGGATCGGGAAGAGCGAGCGGTCCTCGATCTCGATCTCCTCCAGCCGCATCGCCTCGGCGCGGGTGACCCCGGCGCGCAGGATCTCGTGCTCGGTCTTCGCGACCGGGAAGAACGTCCCACGCAAGGCCTGATGGAACAGCGTGCCGCTCCCTGCATGGGCGGTGCGGCGGTGCTCGGCCAGACGCTTGGCCCAGCTGCGGCTGGTGAGACCCGTGTAGACGAGGCCGGTCCCGGCATGGGCGGCCCAGGGCAGGACCGGGTCCGCGCCCGGCCGCATCGGCGCGACGGGCATCGGCGCGGCGCTGGGATAGAGGTGATGGCGGTAGATCTGGTAGCCGCCCGGGCGCAGCGTGATGTCCTCGAGCTCGCGCAGCGCGTAGCCGAGCGGCAGGATGTGTCCGGTCTGGATGCTTCCGGTGACCACGGTGACGATCAGGTGGCAGCCGGTATAGCCCGCGGCCGGGCGGGCGGCATGGGGCAGGATGTCGAGGCGCGCGGCCTGCGTCTTGCGCAGCGGGCGGCCGTCATCCGGGACTACGATCAGCCGCAGGTCGTGGCGGGGCAGGGGCGCGCCGCCGAGCCGGTCCGTCCCGAATGTCTCGCGCGAGCCCATGGCGTTCGAGACCCGCGCCAGCGCGGCGGCGCCGTCGAGCAGCCCAGGCTGGAGCCGCTCCATCTCGGCGAGCTTGCCTTCGATGGCGGCGTAGAGGCTTGGGTGGAGCGGGAAGAGCAGGTGTTCGAAGGCGTCGCGGGAGAAGCGTCTGGGCATTGGGGCCTCCTTTCTCGGGAGTGCAGGGAAGGGAAAATCGGGATGAACTGGCTTGCAGCGTCGGTGCACAAACCATCGGGACTTTCCCGAAGCAGGAATAGGATAATCCCTACGTAATGCGGGATAAGCCCAAATTGCAAGTCTCCGGTTCGGGAAATATCCCGCGCCAGGGGTGACGATGCGCTTTTCCGAGATCGTGAGACAGAGACTGGCCGAGCTGGGGCTCAACGTGAACCAGGCGGAGACGCTTTACGGGTTCCGGACAGGATACCTGCGCAGCGCGGTGCGGCAGGATGCCAAGGAGGCAAGCCCGACGCTCGAGCGGGCGGAGGCGATCTGCGCGGCGCTGGGACTGGAATTCTATGTCGGACCGCCGCGCGTGGAGGCTCCGCCGTCAGCGGAGCAGGGCGAGTTGCTGGTGCTTCCCATGCCGGAGTCTGCCGGACCTGGGCCTGCTTCCCTTGGCCTGCCGCGCGGCTGGCTGGAGGCAAAAGGCGTGGGCGAGCCGGTGCTTCTGTGCTCCGGCGACGCGGGGATGTCTCCGTTTCTGCCGGAGGGAGGGGCGGTGCTGGCTGACGGGGCGGATCGCCGCCCGGGCGCGGCTGCGGCCATTTTCGCACTCCGGCGGAACGGCCGCGTGCTGATCCGGCGGCTGAGCGTGGGGGAGGACTGGCTGCTCCTGCGTCCGGACAACCCGTCCATCGAGGCCGAGGTCCTGCCCCGTGCGGCGGCGGGAGCAGGCGTGACGGTTCTGGGCCGCGTCCGGGCCGTTTTCGCGCCGGTGCCGGAATGAAGTTTTCTCTGGAAGGGGGCGGTTGTTCCCCGGTGGCTTCCATGCGGATCTGGCCAATGTCAGTGCCCCTATCTGCGCTCGGGAAGCTCTGGCCTGCCGGATTCAGCCGCCGCGCCTGGCTGCGGCGGATCCTGTCGATCCCTTTTGCCATCTACCTTTCTTTTTTGCCCGGCAGCGTCATCCCCGGCCGCGCGCTGCGCTGCGCCGAAGGCTCCGCGCGCGGCCTCCTACACCAAGCGATGGGACACTAGCTTTATCCGCTGCGGATCAACGGCGGAGACAGGCATGCGCGGTGCAGACGAGACGAGCGGACCGCTGTTCAGCTATGTCGATTCCGAGGCGCGCGTCTCGGAACGGCATCCGCTGAGTCGTCACCTGCAATGTCGCGCCGCACTCGCCGGATGGATACGAAGGGCTGCGGCATTCCGGGACAGTCTGGCATGCTTGGAAACACTATGATGCGATGCCTGAGTTGGGTATGCTTACCTTCGATTGCATGTATGAGCGGCCGCATGTTCCGGGCGCTGCCATCTGATCAGTAAAAGGTAACCGTGTGTCTTCCATCTCCGCTGATCCCAAGGATCTGCCGCCCGCATTTTTCACTAAAGTCGTGTCCGTCAGGACCGCGAAAGCCACGTCGGCAGGCGCCGACCGGCCTTTTTCTGCATCGGTTTCCGGTGGTGGCACGATATTGTCCGCCTGCTCCTGAGCCATCCGCTGTGCCGTTGTTGCGGCGCTGGCGCGCTCGAAATGATGATCTTTCCCCGCACGGGGCGTGCGTAGACAGAGAGCAAAAATGACCGGAACCCCAATGTCCAAGTCAGCCACCATCCCGAGGATCGGCATCTTCACGTACCATTTCAGCGACAATTTCGGCGCGCTGATGCAGGCCTACGGGCTACGGAAATGGCTGATGGACCAAGGCTGTGAAGTAGAGTTCGTCAATTACCATCCCGAACATGTTGAAGCCGGTGGAAGCATTGCAGACCTGCTGAAATCCGGCAGCCTCAAATCAAAGGCGAAGATTGTTTATCTCAAGCTCTCGGCCGTGCAGCGGAAGCTCTTCGGAAACCGCGACCAGATCGAGATGTTCCACCGCTTCCAGAGCGGGGCGCTCGGGGTGTCGGGGCCGGTCCTGCGCACGGCGGAAGAGGTCGATGCCTTCCTTGCCTCGCCCGCGGGCCGCTTCGACATGTTGATCTGCGGCTCCGACCAGATCTGGGCGCCTTCCCAGCAATACGGGATCGATCCGGTCTATTATCTGGACTTTCCGGGCGGCGCGCAGGGCGCGCGGCGCATCTCCTACGCACCGAGCTTCGGCCGGGCCACGCTCGATCCGGCCTATGAAACGGAAGTGGCGGGCTATTTGGCAGGATTCGACGGGCTTTCCGCGCGCGAGAAGAGCGGCGTGGAGGTCGTCGAGGCGCTGGCGCAGCGCCCGACGGCCTGGGTGCCCGATCCGACGATCTTGCTGGGTGACTATTCCGGCCTGGCGGCCGGCGCGGCCGATGTGGGGGAAGGCCATGTCTTCTGCTACGCGCTGCGCACTGGCCAAGGAATCCGCGAGGTCGCGGCCATGGCGGGCGAGCCATCCGGCCCGGCGGAGGGCCTGCGCTTCGGCAGGCGCCGGACTGGAGAATGGCGGGAGAACGCGCGGCCGACGGGCAGTGCCGGTTCTCCACGAAGCCGCAACGCCTGCTGCCGCGGCCGTCAGGGCGCGGGGCTGCCGTTCTTCCGGAGGCAGCGGCGGACAGTGTTCCGGATCAGCCGCTCGCGCCTGTCAGCCGCCGCTCCGGCCATCGTGGCAGCCTCGAAGTGATGCCGGAGATGCGGCGCGCTGCGATCCGGGGGCCGGTCTTGCGATGAAATGGCCATGCAGAGATGGATGTGATCGGGGACTTCCGGGGCCGCGCCGGAGGCGCCGCCGTCATGGTCATCGGTTCAAGGTTCCGCAGCCGGCCCGAGACATGCTGCCCGGCATATGGCAGCGTACCGGCCAGATCGGCCCGGTTGCCGGGTGGCCTCCCGGTTCAGGGCCGCCAGCGCGGCGCCGTGCCGGGATCATGCCGCTTGTCGACGATGCGGGGGGCAGCCGATCCCGGCAATGGCGTCCAAGGCGCGGGTCGGCAGGTCGTGTCTTGGCGCTTGGCGAGCAGCCCGGCGCAGAGGTTCCGGGACCCGGCATCGACCGGCGAAGGCCGGCCTCCGCGCCGCACAGCGGGCGGAGCCGCGCAGCTCGCGCCGTGCCGTGGCGCCCGATGACGACATGGCGGTGCTCGACGAGGACGAGGACTGGACCCGCGATCCGCTGTTCCAGACCGAGGACGAGCGCGCCGCCTATGCCGGCGAGGCCTATGAGGAAGACGGCGGGCGCTGGGACGAGGACGGCTATGACGACGGCGAGGCCTACGAGCCCGCGCCGCCGCCGCGGACCAGTTTCCTCAGCCGCATCCCGGTTATCGGCTCGCGGCTTGCCCCCGAACCGGCACCCGGGCCGGACGACATGTATGAGGACGAGGACGAGGAATTGAGCGACGAGGCCGACGACCGCCTGCAGGCCCGCATCACCGGCGCGATCCGCCGCCGCCAGCGCCAGGACCGCGCCGAGCTGGCGGCGCACCCACCTGACAGTTTCCTGTTATTGCACTGCAGTTAACAGGTCGCTGAACCAGGTACTATTTTCCTGAATACATAGGGATTATAGAGCAAACCCGGGGAACTGAAACATCTAAGTACCCGGAGGAAAGGACATCAATAGAGCCTCCGTTAGTAGTGGCGAGCGAACACGGACCAGCCGAGCAAGATGAGTGACTGGAACTGGTTGGGANTTTGTATAATGGGTCATCGACTTGGTCTCACGAGCAAGCTTAAGCCGCTAGGTGTAGGCGCAGCGAAAGCGAGTCTTAATAGGGCGCCGAGTTCGTGGGATCAGACCCGATCGCCCCCTGGGCGGTCATCGTCGCCGCCCATACCAGCCGCAGCGTGGCCGCCGAGCGCTACCGCTCCGCCGCCCGCCGCAATCCGGTGCTGCAGCGCCATTCCCCGGTGATCGCGCGGGTGCAGCTCGCCTCGATGCGCGGCCGCCAATACACCGCCCAGATCGGCGCTGCCTCCCGCAGCGAAGCGGTCAACCTGTGCAACCAGGTCCGCCAATACGGGTCCGTCTGCACCGTCCTGCGGAACTAGCGCCGCCCGGTCGCCGCAGGATCCGAAACGTCTCTTCCGCAGGGGCACGGCGTCCCGCCGACGGCCGAAGCCCCGTTCCCGCCCCGCCGCCGCTCCGCAGCCAGACCTCGCGCGGCCTCCCGGAGAGAAGCGCTTGCCCTGGCCAAGCCCCATCGATCCGTAGCCGCCTGCACAGCTCTTCGGGCCCGGCCACCGCCCAAGCACGGTCCCGGGCTGCGATCTGGAATCCCGTTGCAAATCCGCTGGGCCAGGCGCCCGCCAAGGCGACGCCGGAACCGTCCCGCCACCGTAGAACGACATGGAAATATTGCCCTCATGCCTGGAACGGCCGGGATCGCCGCCGGTCCAGCCAGACCGGAGCATGAACTGGCGCGCACCGAAGGCAGGAAAGCGGCAGCCTCCGCCCGTCAGCCCCGAACGAGGAGGACCGGCAGACGGGCCGGGGAAATTCGGGCCGGCCTGCGGCGGCGCCAGTTCCTCCGGGCGAGCATTTGCGCACCGGACGGGCGCCGGCAAGCTCCCAAGCGCGGCGAGCCGATCTCGCCCCCGGAAGCGTGCCGCCCCTCTGGTTGGACAGGCATCGCGGCCTGCACTTCACGGGATGGCTGCGCCGCGACGGGCAGGCCCGATTCCTCGGCCTCAGCCAGCACCACCAGCCGCCGGAGATTCGTGGCGCCCCGCGACACCAACCGACCGGATTCTCCCAGATGTCCACCGAGCGTTGAGCGCGTGGGAGTTCTGGCGGACCGGCCGCTCCCGCATGCCGAAGACGGGTGCCGCCCTCCGCGTTTCCCCGCCCTGCACCGGCACGGCGCGCATGTCCGGACGCTGCGTCCTGCGCCTTCCCCCGGTTCCCCCGCCCGATGGATCGCCGTGCGGGCGGCATCAGGCCCCCGCAGATCGCCGCAGCGCCATTCGCACCGGCCCGGCGGCGGGACGATCCGCCGGACGGTTCCGGAACCCGCCTTGCTCCGGCGCCTGACGGAAGCTCAGACGGGGAGGGCCGGATCAAGCAGGGTCCACCGGCTCACTGGCTGTCCTTCTGCCCGGCATTCTTGGTCCGGCCCCTTGACGGAGCGCGCCGGCGGCCAGCGCGCCCAAGCCCGCATTCGGTCGCCGGCACTTCCGGCTGCACTGTCCCGGCATCCTGCAGCCGGGGCCCCGGAACCGAAACCTCGGGGGAGAGAAACCGGTGCCCCAATGAAACCCGCTTGATCCAATCCTCCTCATGTGACCCCGTCGTCAAGCGCGGCAAGAATGATGCGGCGGATGCCGGGGCGCCATGCGAGGCGATGAGCCGTCCGACCATGCGGTTCCTGCCCGTGCAGAGCGCCGAGCTGCACATGGCACTGAGGCTGGGCGGCATGGGTGAGCGTGCCATCGCCGCACAGAGGCAGCTTGCCAATGCGATCCGGGTCCATGCGGCCGAATCCGGGCTGACCGCGGCCAAGGTCGTGTCTCATCGTCCGCTCCTTCTGGCACGCATCATGGCTGATGAAGACAGTTCCGATGTGACGCGCGATCTGCTTGCGTTGCTCGCCGATGAATGCGCGCAGTGGCGGGAACCCTTCAAGGAGACAAAGGCGAGGCCGAGGACTTGGTGCCGCAGCGACGAATGCTGCCGTCGTCCCCGCAGCCCTCCCCGACGTCGGGCCGATCGGTGCGGTTTTGCTGGCGATGAAAGCGCCTGCACCGGAGCTGTTCAAATCCGCAAGGCAGTTTGCTGCGATCCCGCCCCATGTGGCGGTGCCGTTCGCGATCGGCCTCGCGCTGGCGGGCGGGCCGAGCTGGGCCGCCGCTCTGCGCTGCAGGCAGGCTGACGGCGGGAGGGCTGAGGACCGGACATCGATCCCGGCGATCGCTTTCCCGAAGCACGCAGGCCGCGGCGAGCGTCTCCGGCGCCATGCGCCTGGCGCGCCGGACCCTCCATGGCTCCGCCTGCTCCGCCAGGATCGCTCCTGCCAGCCTGCGGATCGCGGCTTCGCCGGGAAGCCGGGAGGATCGGACCTCTTTGCGGGGGACAGATTTCCCGGCCAACGCCGGCGGCGTCCGTCCGCCGCTTGATCGCGCCGTCCAGCCGCTCGATCGTGGTCGTACCGTGCAGCTTGCGCCGCTGCTGGCGGGGAGGTCGCGCCCGGCCTGCGCCGGCAGCGCCAGCCCCGCGGCCTCCAGATCCTCCGAGACCCAGCCGGGCAGCGCGTGCAGGGCGCGCAGGCTGGCGCGGATGTCATGCGCGGCCCGCCGGAGCAGCACCTCGTCTGCGGTCTCTCCCTGCATGGCTCAGCCCGCTCCGGCGACATGCCGTGCCATTGCGTCGAGATCGGCAGCTGAGAGCGGCTTGCTGACGAAGCCGCGGACCTGCGGGAAGCCTTCGGCCCAGCGGCGGTCGCGCGGGTTCATCGAGGTGGTCAGGATCATGATCACCGGCCGGGCCCGGTCGCCGAATTCCGCGCGCAGCGCTTCGAGGAACTCGATGCCGGTCATGCGCGGCATGTTTATGTCGAGGAAGATGGCGTCGACCGCTGCGCCCTCCGGGCCGCGCAGGTAGCCGAGCGCGTCGGGCGCATAGGTGAAGGTGACGACCTCGGCGGCCAGGCCGGTTTTCCGGATGATGCGTTCGTGCATCATCTGGTCGGAGCGTTCGTCGTCGATCACCATGAGCCGCCCGATCGTCATGGCGGTGCCTCCGGGCCGCGGCGCGGCAGGGTCACGCGGAATTCCGTGCCGTCGCCATCTGCCGGGACGACCTCGATGGTGCCGTCATGGCGGGTGGCGATCCGCTTGCAGATCGCCAGGCCGAGACCGGAGCCGGGATAGTCGTCATGGGCGTGCAGCCGCTGGAACAGGCCGAAAATCCGCTCTCGCTGGCCGGGCGGGATGCCGATGCCGCGGTCGCGCACGCGGATCACCGCGGGATCGGCGCCGGGATCGGCACAGGAAATCTCGATCTTCTGGGGGCGGCCGGGCGCGCGGAACTTGATCGCGTTGGCAATCAGGTTCTGGAACAGGATGCGCAGCTGGGTTTCGTCGCCATGCAGCTGCGGCAGGGGAGCGATCACGATCTCGGAACCGCTTTCCTCGATTTCGGCGAGCAGGTCGGCCACGACCGAGGCGAGCAGCCGGTCGAGCGGCACCGGGCCCGGTTCCAGCTCGGCCTCGACCGTCTGGGAATAGGACAGAAGGTCGTCGATCAGCCGCAGCATCCGTTCCACCGTGGCTGACTGCATCGCGATCAGCTCGCGCGCGCCCTCCGGCATGGCGCTGCCGAAATCCTCGACCAGCGCGCTCGTCAGCATGCGGATCGTGTTGGTCGGCGATTTCAGGTCATGCGAGATGGCATAGGTGAACTCGGCCTGCTCCTGGTTGTTCTGGAGCAGTTCCGTGTTCGAGCGGCGCAGGTCGTCGAGCATGTCCACGACCTGCTGCGTGCGCTTCTGGACTTCGGTTTCCAGCGTGTCGCGCTGGCGCGACAGGGCGAAGGTCGCCAGCCGCAGGTCTTCCTCGATGCGCTGCCGCTCCTCGACCTCCTGGCGCAGCTGGCGGATCGTGTCGAGATGGCCGCGCAGCGCCATGTCGTAGACGGTCAGCGCTTCGAGCAGGAACTCCTCCGCCCGCGCGCGGGCTGGGGGGGCGGCCAGTCCGGACGCGGCGGCCTGGTGGATCTCGCAGAGCTCGCTCAGCGACACGCCGAGCGCCATGCCCGCGCGGGCCAGCTGGAATGCGGCGGTCAGCCCGTCTTCGCCGCCCTGTCCGGGGTCCGGCGGCGCGGGATGCCGCCGGACGGATCAGGGCGCCTCAGGCGGCGGCGACGGCGGTCTGGCGCTGGCGCCCGAGGCCGTGGACCTCGATCTCCATCACGTCGCCGGGCTTGAGGAAGCGCTGCGGGCTCATGCCCATGCCGACGCCCGAGGGCGTGCCGGTGGAGATGATGTCGCCCGGCACCAGCTTCATGAACTGCGACAGGTGCGAGACGATCTGGGCGACGGTGAAGATCATGTCGCCGGTCGACTCGTCCTGCACGGTCACGCCGTTGAGGTCGAGCGACACGCGCAGGGCCTGCGGGTCCGGGACTTCGTCGGCGGTGACGAAATACGGCCCGATCGGCCCGAAGGTCGGCGCCGACTTGCCCTTGACCCACTGGCCCGAGCGCTCGATCTGGAAAGTCCGCTCGGACATGTCGTTGATCGTGCAGTAGCCCGCGACATGGGACAGCGCGTCCTCTTCGGAGACATAGAGCGCCTCCTTGCCGATGATCACGCCAAGCTCGACCTCCCAGTCGGATTTCTCCGAGCCGCGCGGGATGATGACGTCGTCATAGGGGCCCGACAGGCAGGAGGTCGCCTTGTTGAAGACCACCGGGTGGTCCGGCACGGCCAGGCCGGACTCGGCGGCGTGCTTGGCATAGTTCAGGCCGATGCAGTAGAAATTCGGCACCGAGGCCAGGCAGGAGCCGATGCGGCCGGGCTCCTCGACGACGGGCAGGGACGCGAGGTCGAGGCCGCGCAGCGCGTCCAGCGCCTCCAGCGAGACGGCCTTGCCGGCCAGCTCGGGCACCGTGCCGGACAGGTCGCGGACCTTGCCGTCGGCGTCGAGAATGCCGGTCCGTTCCTGGCCCTCGGGGCCGAAGCGCAGAAGTTTCATGGGGTGTCCTCCCTTGGGGTGATCGTCACTGGTATGCGGAAACGGGATCAGGCGCCGGTTGCGTCGGCATCCTGGTCGTACTTGGCGCGGATATTGTCCTCGAGCGCCTCGAGATGGGCGCGCATCGCGTCGGCGACCTTTCCGGGATCGCGCGCCTGCAGCCCGGCAACGATGTCGCCGTGCTGGCGCAGGACGCGGTCGCGGCTGCGCCGCTGGCTGGCCGACAGATAGCGGGCGCGCCAGAGCCGTTCCAGATAGGCGCGGTAGGTGCCGAGCAGCGCCTCGTTATGGGCGGCCTCGACGATGGCGGTGTGGAAGCCCATGTCGATCTCGAACAGGTCGAGCGTGTCGAGCATGTCGTAGCGCGCGGCCATGTCGGTCTGGATCGAGGCGATGCGCTCGAGATCTCCGGGCGTGGCGCGGCGGCAGGCCAGCTCGCCCGAGAGCAGCTCCAGCGCGCGCAGCACGTCGATCGCGTCGCCGATCTCGCGCATCGACGGGTCGGCGATGACCGGGCTGCGCGACGGCCGCAGCAGCACCAGCCCCTCCTTGGCGAGGATGCGAATCGCTTCGCGCATCGGGGTGCGGGACACGTCCATCTCCAGCGCCGTCTCGCGTTCCTTCAGCGGCGCCCCCGGAGCGAAGCGGCCCCGCAGGATGTCGCGCCGGATCTGGTCGGCGATGGTCTCGGGCAGAGTCTTGTCGGTCATGTCCCTGTCTTTCTTCGTCCTTCCGGCGCGCCGGCGGGTCTGTGCGTTTTGGTATACCAAAAGGAGTTGATTGTCGAGCGCCGCCGCGCTAGCTTGGCTGCAGAATGGTATACCATTCGCGGCGGACGAGGAGGTCCGCCGGAAAAAAGGCGACAAGGCGGCTGCGGGCCGTCCGGGAGGAGAACACATGACCCTGTCCAGGATTCTGGGAACCACGGCGCTTGCCCTGATGGCGGCCGGCACGGCACAGGCGCAGGAAGTCACGCTGCGCATCCAGACGCATTACAACCCCGAACAGACCTCGGGCCAGCTTGCCACCCAGTTCGTCGAGGACGTGGAGACCATGTCGGGCGGGGCCATCGACATCGAGATGTTCTATGCCTCCTCCGTCGTGGCGACGGTGGAGACCTTCGACGCGGCGGCCAACGGCATCATCGACTGCGACATGACCGGCGGCGCCTACCAGACCGGCAAGAACCCCGCCTTCCAGTTCGTCGGCGACATCATGGGCGGCTACGACACCCCCTACCAGCAGCTCAGCTGGCTCTATTACGGCGGCGGCATGGAGCAGGCCCAGAACCTCTACAACCAGTTCGGCATGCAGCTGATCGGCTGGTGGGTCTATGGCCAGGAATCGCTGGTCTCCTCGACCCCGATCGCCGGTCCCGAGGATCTGAAGGACTGGAAATTCCGCTCGCCGCCCGGCATGGAGACCGAGATCTTCGCCAATCTGGGCGCTTCGCCGATCGTGATGGACTTCACCGAGGTCTTCACCGCGATGGAGACCGGGATCATCGAGGGCACCGACTATTCGGGCCTGGCCAACGACGAATCCATCGGCCTCTTCGATCTCGCGCAGCATGCGACCTATCCGGGCTTCCACTCGATGCCGTCGGACCACCTGGCCTGCAACCAGGCCGTCTGGGAAGGCCTGACCGACCAGCAGCGCCGGATCATCGAAGTGGCGATGGAGAAGCTGGCGCTGCGTTCGGCGCTGTATTTCGAGAAGGCCAATGCCGAGGCTTCGGCGCGCCTGACCGAAGCCGGCGTCACGCTGCATGACTGGTCGGCCGAGGACCGCGCCACCTTCCGCCAGGCGGCGCAGGCGGCCTGGGATGTCTGGGCCGGGAAATCGCCCGAAGCCAGCGAGCTGGTGGAAAGCCACAAGGCATATCTGACCCAGCTGGGCCTGATCGCGAAGTAATCCCGTCCATCCCCGGCAGGGCGGGCGCGTCCCGTCCTGCCGCCAGCGGAGCATACTGCCATGACGCAAGACAGCATCTGGCTGGGTCCCCTGCGGAGACCGGTCGGTCTCGGCGCGCTTGCCGCCTGCGCCGTCGCCGCCCTCACCTTCCTTTGGCTCGTCCTCCAGCACTTCACCGCCGCCGAACCGATCGGCATGTACGACATGCTGCGCCCGGCGGGCCGGCTCTCGGTTCTCCTGATGCTCTGGTCGCTCTTCGCCGCGGTGCTTCTCGGCGCGGCCTGGCTGTCGGACACGGTGGCGCCGCTGGAGACCCCGCCGACCGGGCCGTTCGACATCCTGTCGCTGGTCTGCGCGCGGATCGCGATGATCGGCATCACCGGCATCGTGGCGTCGATGTTCTACGAGGTCGTGGCCCGCTACGTCTTCGAGAAGCCGACGCTCTGGGCCAACGAGCTTTCGCTCTGGATCGCGGGCTTCGTGTTCCTGCTCGCCGGGCTCTACGCCATGCAGCAGCGGACCCATATCCGCATCTTCGTGATCTACGACCTGCTGCCGCGCCCGGTGCAGAAGGCGTCTGACGTGCTGTCGGTTCTCCTCGTGTGCTTCTTCGCCTTCTGCCTCGTCTGGGGCGGCTGGAACGAGGTGGTGACCAAGCTGGCGCGGATGGAGACCTTCGGCACCGCCTGGGATCCGCCCATTCCCGCCACGATCAAGGCCGCGATCCTGATCACCGTGGTGATGGTCGCGGTGCAGGCCGTGTCGAACCTGATCGCCGACTGGAACAAGGCGCCCGAGCATCATTCGCCCATGGACGACATCGACGAGGCGGAGATCGAAAACATCCGCCGGACCCTGAAGGAAGACTGAGATGGAATTCCTCGACCTCTTCGCCTGGATGAAGGTGGCCGATGTCGGCACGCTGTCGCTGGTGACGCTGGGCATGATGTTCGTGCTCCTGGCGCTCGGCATGCCGCTGGGCTTCGCTTCGGCCTTCCTCGCCGTTGCCGTGCTGGTGATGAAATTCGGCCCGGACCTGCTGTTCTCGAATTTCGGGCGCGGCCCCTTTGCGGTGCTGGGCCAGGCGATCTACCGGCAGATGACGAACTACGTCCTGATATCGATCCCGCTCTTCATCTTCATGGCGGCGCTCCTGGAGCGCTCGGGCATCGCGCGGGACATGTATTCGTCGCTGAACGTCTGGCTGTCGCGCACCCGCGGCGGCATCGCGATCGTGACCTCGATCATGGCCGTCATCATGGCCGCCATGTCCGGGATCATCGGTGGCGAGGTGGTGCTGCTGGGCCTGATCGCGCTGCCGCAAATGCTGCGCCTCGGCTACAACCAGAACCTCGCCATCGGCACGATCTGCGCCTCTGGCTCGCTCGGGACGATGATCCCGCCCTCGATCGTGCTGATCTTCTACGGGCTGATCACCGAGACCTCGATCAAGGCGCTGTTCACCGCGTCCTTCCTGCCGGGCTTCATGCTGGCTTCGTTCTTCATCATCTACATCCTGGTGCGGACCCGGCTGAACCCGGAGATGGCACCGCTGCCGCCGGAGGATCCGGATGCGCCCGCGGGCCGCGATAAGGCGCTGATGTTCCTCGGCTTCCTCTGCCGTCTCGGGGCCTGGATCGGCGGCGTGCTGTTCCTGCGCGCGGTGTTCTTCACGCTGACCGGCGCCAACGAGATCCGCGAGGGCGTGGACCCGATCTTCCTCGGGATGGTGTCGCACCTGCCCTGGCTCGGCGGCTTCGTGATCCTCGCGGTGGGGCTGATGCTCTTCGTGGTCGGCCGCGAGCGCACCGCCACCGGCTGGGAGATGGGCAAGGGGCTCGTCGCGCCGATCATCGTCATCGGCGTGGTGCTGGGCTCGATCTACGGCGGCATCACCGGCATCACCGAGGCAGCGGGCATGGGCGTGATCGCGGTCTTCGTGCTGGGGCTGGTGCGCCGCGAGATGACCTTCGAGATCGTCTGGGACAGCCTGCTGCGCACGCTGCGCTCGACCGGCACGATCATCTGGGTGACGATCGGCGCCGCAGCGCTGGCGGCCGCCTACACGCTGGCGGGCGGGCCGACCTATGTGGCCAACGCGATCGTCGGCAGCGACCTGCCCACGATGGGGATCATCCTGGTGATGATGGCGATCTTCCTCGTCATGGGGATGTTCATGGACTGGGTCGGCATCGTGCTCCTGATCATGCCGGTCTTCCTGCCGATCGTGCTGAAGCTGCCGGTCGAGGAGCTGGGGCTCCTGGGCGGCCTCGATCCGGCGCATGTCGCGATCTGGTTCGGCGTGGTGTTCTGCATGAACATGCAGGTGAGCTTCCTGTCGCCGCCCTTCGGGCCTGCCGCCTTCTACCTGAAATCGGTGGCCCCGGCGCATATCTCGCTGACCGACATCTTCAAGGGGTTCCTGCCCTTCATCGCGCTCCAGCTCGCCGCGCTTGCCGTGCTGCTGATCTGGCCGCCGATGGTGTCGGTCTTCCTGTGACCAAGGCAAGGGGGGACAGAGCTCCCCCCTTGCACCCCCCTGCCGCCCATCCCGGAGCCCCGCGCCAATGAGTACCGTCCGCTTGTCCGAAGCCGACAATGTCGTCACCGCCATCCGGCCTCTGGAGCCGGGCGAGGCGGGCGCCGCCGAGCCGATCCCGCGCGGCCACAAGCTGGCCGCCCGGCCGATCCCGAAGGGCGCGCCGGTGGTGAAATATTCCCAGATCATCGGCTATGCCGCCCTGGACATCGCCGAGGGCGCCCATGTCCACACCCATAACTGCGACTTCCGCAATGTCGATCACGAGCACCGCTTCGCCTCGAACCTGCGCCCGGCGCCCGCGCCCGCGGCGCAGGACACGTTCCGGGGCTACCGCCGGGCGAACGGCAAGGTCGGCACGCGCAACTACATCGCCATCCTGACCTCGGTGAACTGCTCGGCCACGGCCGCAAGGCGGATCGCCGAGCATTTCACCCCCGAGCGGCTGGCCGCCTATCCCAATGTCGACGGCGTCACCGCCTTCGTCCACGGCACCGGCTGCGCGATGGGCGGCGACGGCACCGGCTTCGAGCTCCTGCAGCGGGTGCTCTGGGGCTATGCGCGCAATCCCAATGTCGGCGGCGTGCTGATGGCGGGCCTGGGCTGCGAGGGCATGCAGATCGGCTGGCTGCTGGAAGCTTACGGCATCACGCCCGGCCCGCACTTCCAGGTGATGACCATCCAGGAGGAAGGCGGGCTGCAGAACACCATCCGCCACGGGATCGAGATGATCGAGGCGATGCTGCCCGAGGTCGACAAGGCGCGGCGGGAGGAGTGCCCGGTTTCGGAGCTGACCGTCGCGCTGCAATGCGGCGGCTCGGATGCCTGGTCGGGGATCACCGCGAACCCGGCGGTCGGCCATGCCTGCGACCTGCTGGTGGCGCAGGGCGGCACCGGCGTGCTGGCCGAGACGCCCGAGATCTACGGCGCCGAGCACCTGCTGACCGCGCGCGCCGTCGACGAGGCGACCGGGCGGCGGCTTCTGGGGCTCATCGACTGGTGGCAGGACTACACCGCGCGCAATGGCGGCAACATGGACAACAACCCGAGCCCCGGCAACAAGAAGGGCGGGCTGACCACCATCCTCGAGAAGTCGCTGGGCGCCGCCGCCAAGGGCGGGACGACGCCGCTGGCCGGTGTCTACAAATATGCCGAGCCGGTGACCGCGAAGGGCTTCGCCTTCATGGACAGCCCCGGCTACGATCCGGCCTCCGTCACCGGGCAGATCGCCGGCGGCTGCAACCTGGTCTGCTTCACCACCGGGCGCGGCTCGGCCTTCGGCTCGAAACCCTCGCCGACGGTGAAAATTGCCTCGAACACGGAAATGTTCCTGCGCATGCAAGGGGACATGGACATAAATGCCGGACGCATCCTGAGCGACGGGGCGGCGGTCGAGGAGGTCGGCCGGGAAATTTACGAAATGTGGCTGCGCGTGGCTTCGGGCGAGATGTCCAAATCCGAAGCCCAGGGCCTGGGCGATTACGAGTTCGTGCCCTGGCTGGTCGGCGCGGTAATGTGAGGAGAGAGTGATGAGACTTCAAGGAAAGCGGGCCTTCGTGACGGCGGCCGGACAGGGGATCGGCCGGGCGGTGGCGCAGGCCTTCGCCGCCGAGGGCGCCGAGGTGACGGCAACCGACCTGAAGCCCGAACTTCTGGACGGGCTGGAGGTTGCCCATGCCTTCGCGCTCGACGTCATGGACAAGGCGGCGCTGGCGGCGGCGATCGGCGCGGCGCAGCCCGACATCCTGATGAACTGCGCGGGCGTCGTCCATGCCGGCACCATCGCCGAGGCGACGGATGCGGATTTCGATTTCGCCTTCAACCTGAACGTCCGGGCGCAGTTTCATGCGATGCAGGCGGCGCTGCCGGGGATGGTGGAGCGCGGTGGCGGCTCGGTCATCAACATCGCCTCGGTGGCCAGTTCGGTGATCGCGGCGCCCGGTCGCTGCGTCTACGGCGCGTCGAAGGCGGCGGTGATCGGCCTGACGAAATCGGTGGCGGTGGATTACGTGACCAAGGGCGTGCGGGTGAACTGCATCTGCCCGGGCACGGTGGACAGCCCGTCGCTGCACGAGCGGCTGCGTGCCACCGGCGATTACGACGCGGCGATGAAGGCCTTCGTCGCCCGCCAGCCGATGGGCCGGATCGGCGCGCCGGAGGAGATCGCGCATTTGGCGGTCTACCTGGCCTCGGACGAGTCGAAATTCACCACCGGACAGGCACATATCATCGACGGCGGCTGGGCCGCGGCGTGAGCCAGGCCCAGGTCGCGCCGAAAGAGGAGCGCACCGCGCTCGGCGTCGGGCTGATGGCGCTCGGCGTGACCTTCATGACCTGCATCGACACCTCGGCGAAGTGGCTTCTGCTCGCCGGGGTGCCCGTGGTGCAGATCGTCTTCATGCGCTACGCGGTGGCGCTGGTCCTCGCGCTCGGCTGGTTCCTGCCGCGCGAGGGGACGGCGGTGCTGCGCTCGCGCCGGCCGGGGCTGCAGTTCCTGCGCTCGCTGGCGCTCCTGGGCAGCACGGTCTGCAACTTCGCCGCGCTGCAGTTCCTGCCGATCACCATGACCACGACGATCATGTTCGCCGGCCCCATCGCGGTGACGCTGCTGGCGATCCCGGTGCTCGGCGAGACGGTCGGCTTCCGGCGGCTGGCGGCGGTCTGCACCGGCTTCTTCGGCGTGATGGTGGTGGTCCAGCCCTGGGGGGCGGAGTTCGATCCGGCGGTGTTCCTGTCGGTCGGCGCGATGCTCTCGGCCTCGGTCTACTACATCGTCACCCGGATGATCGCCGGGTCGGAAAGCATCTCGACCAGCCAAGTCTGGAGCACGGGGCTGGCGACGCTGGCCTTCGCGCCGGTGGCGCTGGCGCATTGGGCCTGGCCCGAGACCGCGGGCACCGGGCTGGTGCTGGTGCTGGTCGGGGTCTTCGGCGGCACGGCCCACACGCTGGCGACGGTGGCGCACCGCTATGCCGATGCCTCGATCCTGGCGCCGGTCGTCTATGTGCAGATCGTCGAGGCGGCGGTGGCGGGCATCCTCGTCTTCGGCACCTGGCCGACGCAATGGACGCTCCTTGGCGGGGCGATCATTGCGGGCTCGAGCTGGTACATCATCCAGCGCGAGCGCGCGGCACGGCGGGGACGCTGAGGCGCCCCCGCCCGGGACGGCGCGTCAGCCGCGTCCGACATAGGGCATGGCGGTCGCCATCACCGTCATGACCTGCACATTCGCCTCGAGCGGCAGCGACGCCATGTGCAGCACGGATTTCGCGACATTCGACACGTCCATCACCGGCTCCACCGCGATCGAACCGTCGGCCTGCGGCACGCCCTTGGTCATCTTCTCGGCCATGTCGGTCAGCGTGTTGCCGATGTCGATCTGGCCGCAGGCGATGTTGAAGGGCCGCCCGTCGAGCGACACGGTCTTGGTCAGGCCCAGCACCGCGTGCTTCGACGCCGTGTAGGCCGCCGATCCCCAGCGCGGCACATAGGCCGACACCGAGCCGTTGTTGATGATCCGCCCGCCCTGCGGGTCCTGGTGGCGCATGATGCGGAAGGCGGCGCGCGCCGCGATGAAGGCGCCGGTGACGTTCACGTCGATCAGGTGGCGCCAGTCGGCCACCGGGATCTCGTCGATCGGCGCGCCGGGCAGGGACACGCCGGCATTGTTGAAGAGCGCGTCGAGATGGCCCCATTCGGCCGCCGCCTTGTCGAAGGCCGCGTCGGCGGAGGCCTCGTCGGTGACGTCGCAGGGCAGGATCAGCGCCTTCGCATGGCCCCGCGCGGTGTCCTCCAGCGCGTCCCGGCGGCGCCCGGCAAGCGCCACGTCCCAGCCGGGGCGGGGGCTATCCCAGCGACCGGCCGCCGCCTTTCTTCCGCGCGCTGGAGGCGTCCTTGCGGCGGACCCATTCGGCAAGGGCGAGCCAGCTGCCCAGATAGCACAGGCCGAAGCCCAGCACCGCCCAGCCCGGCGCGGGACCGATCGCGGCGCGGGCGATCACGTCGCCGATGCTGCCGGCCGGAACCGGGTGGACGATCAGCTTGCCGAGATAGGCGAGGAACTGGATCGACAGGATCCACAGATAGTTGCGCCGGATCCGCCGCCCCATCGCGCGCGACATGCTGACATGGTATTCCGGCCGCCAGTAATCCTTCGCCAGCGTCTTCTGCCAGTTCTCTTCGGTATGCAGGTCGCCGTCATCGAGCATCGGCGCGTAGAAATGCGTCTCCATCCAGCGCGCCCGCGCCCGCCAGACGTTGAAATAGCGGTAGCGCCGCGCCTCTAGCACCATGAAGAGCCCGATCAGCACGCCCACGAGCAGAAGCGGCAGCTCCGAGGCGCCGGGCGAGGAAAACGCGATCGACAGCGCGACGCCCAGGGTCACCACCGACCAGTTCGTCGTCGTGTCGAGCCGGGTTCGCCAGATCGTGCTGCGATAGACCTCGCCGCGGTAGAGATGGGCGATCGCGCCGATCTCCGCCGGGGTGAATTCCCGTTTCGCGGCCGCATGCGTCCGCGGCTGCGCCTCTGGCTGCGCCATGTTTCCCCCTCCGTCTTCCGCCGAATCTGCGTCCGGTTGCCCCCAGTATCGGACAGAAGCGCGCGCCGGCCCAACCTGAATCGCGGGATTGACCTGTGTCAAAGCCGGAGCCGGATCAGCGGGATAGAACGACTGCAAGGTCCGACGGTGCTGAACCTCGTTCGGATCCGCTCAACATCGGCACCCCTTCCTGTTCGCGCGTTTCCTTGGGGGGTGCCGGTGTTTTTTTGTTCGGAGGGCAGGGATTTGCGACCATCTGGCGCTATTGATCCACGTCAAGTCCCTAGCCAATCGCGCATGGCAGATACACGAATAAGACAAGTGCAGTCGAATCGGAATATGTCATGAGCGCGAGCGAGCAGCCCCCCTCCCTTTATGCCAGCCGCGAGCCGATCTTCCCCAAGCGTGTCTCGGGGAATTACCGCAGGCTCAAATGGATCATCATGATCGTCACGCTGGGCATCTACTACGTCACGCCCTGGATCCGCTGGGACCGCGGCGCCAAGCTGCCCGACCAGGCGGTGCTGGTCGATCTCGCCAACCGCCGGTTCTTCTTCTTCTGGATCGAGATCTGGCCGCATGAATTCTATTTCGTCGCCGGCCTGCTGATCATGGCCGGGCTCGGGCTATTCCTGTTCACCTCGGCTTTGGGCCGGGTCTGGTGCGGCTATACCTGTCCCCAGACCGTCTGGACCGACCTCTTCATCCTGGTCGAGCGCTGGGTCGAAGGCGACCGCAACGCCCGCATCCGGCTGCTGCGGCAGAAATGGGATGCCCGCAAGGCGCGGCTGAGGATCACCAAATGGGCCGCCTGGTTCGCCATCGCGGTCGCCACCGGCGGCGCCTGGGTGTTCTATTTCGCCGATGCGCCGACGCTCCTGCATGACCTCGTGACCTTCCAGGCGCCCTTCGTCGCCTATTCCACGGTGGGGCTGCTGACCGCGACGACCTTCATCTTCGGCGGCTTCATGCGCGAACAGGTCTGCATCTACATGTGCCCCTGGCCGCGCATCCAGGCGGCGATGATGGACGAGGACACGATCACCATCGCCTACCGCTCCTGGCGCGGCGAGCCGCGCGGCAAGCACCGCCGCAAGCATGTCGAGGTCGCCGAGACCACCCGCACCGCCGACGCGATCAGCCAGCGCGAGGCGCCGGCGGACGCGCCCGTGATGGGCGACTGCATCGACTGCAACGCCTGCGTGAACGTCTGTCCGATGGGGATCGACATCCGCGACGGCCAGCAGCTCGAATGCATCACCTGCGGGCTGTGCATCGATGCCTGCAACGAGATCATGGACAAGATCGGCCAGCCGCGCGGCCTGATCGACTACATGGCGCTGACCGACGAAGAGCACGAGAAATCCGGGCAGACGCCCGTCCCGGTGCTCAGGCACATCCTGCGGCCGCGCACGATCCTCTACACCGTGCTCTGGAGCGGCGTCGGCATCGGCCTCGTCGCCGCGCTCTTCATGCGCGAGGACATCTCGGTCACGGTCGCTCCGATTCGCAACCCGGTCTTCATCACGCTGTCGGACGGCACGATCCGCAACACCTATGACGTGCGGCTGAGGAACAAGCACGGCGAGGACCGGCCCTACGAGATCACCGTCGAGGCGGACGAGCCCTTCGCGGTTGCGCTCGAAGGCTCGGACACGCAGACGGTGATGGTGCCTGCGGATTCGACGATGCTGCAGCGGGTCTATATCATGGCGGCGCCGGGCTCGGAGGCTGCGGTCTCGGACCGGACCGACCTGTGGATCCATGTGGAGGATACGGTGAGCCGGGAAGCGACGGAGAAATCGACGGTGTTCAACGGAAAGGAAGCGCAATGATGGGCGAGCTGACCGGCTTCAAGGTGCTGATGATCGCGCTGGCCTTCTTCGGCGTGGTGATCGGGGTGAACGTGATCATGGCGTGGCAGGCGGTCGCCACCTTCCCCGGCATCGAGGTGCGCAACAGCTACGAGGCCAGCCAGGAATTCGACGCCCACAAGGCGGCGCAGGACGCGCTCGGCTGGACGGTCGAGGCCCGCTATGCCGGCAAGGTGCTGGAAATCGAGATGACCGGGCCCGATGGCGCGCCGGCGGAGGTCGCCTCGATGGTGGCGCTGGTTGGCTGGGCGACCTCGACCCGCGACGACGTCACGCCGGAATTCACCCGCAACGGCGCGGTCTATGCCACGCCGCTGGACCTGCCCGACGGCAACTGGAACATCCGGCTGAAGGCCGTGGCCGGCAACGGCGCGGAATTCACCCGGCGGATTCCGCTCTTGATCTCGAACGGGCAAGGCTGAGCCATGGCCCTGGCCGAGACGCAGGAGCTGCCCGGCGCCGTGGCCTGTCCGGCCTGCGTCGCCACAGACCCGGCCGAGACCGTCGCGCGGCTGCGCGCGGCGCGGGCGGAGAAGCTCATGCTCTCGGTGCCGCCAGCGCCGCCGCAAGCCCGGCCGCGCCGCCGCCGATCACCAACAGGTCGGGATGCAGGTAGCCGCGCCCATAGGCATCCGGGTCGGGCAGGCCCGAAAGCGTGCCGAGCCCCGCCGCGCGGCGGATCATCGGCTCGTAGAGCTTCTCCCAGAAGGCGGCGGGCCACATGAAGGTCTTGTAGTAGAACCCGGCGGCGAAGAAGGGCGACATCAGGTCATTGACCGCCAGAAGGTCGCGCTCCAGCGATCCGGCATGGTTCTGGCTGCGCGCCTCGATCGCGGCGCACGGCGATCTCGTAGCCCGAACCGTCATTCGGGTCGGAGATCAGCGAATAGGAATTGCGCCGGANCCACCTNTGCCGTCGGGCATCTCGACGGTGACATGCGCGCCCCCCGAGAAGACCGGCAGCATCGCGCCCTCGGGATGGACCAGGCGGAGGCGCCGCACCAGCGGGGCGAGCATCTCGGTCTCGGCGACTTTCAGCATCATCCGGCTCATGGGCGGATCTCCTGTGCCGGGGGGATCTGGCCGGGGGTTTCGGCATCGACGCAGACCCCCTGGAAGGCGCCGAGGCGGCGGGAGAAATGGTCGCGCACGAAGAGCGTCAGCCCGCAATGCGCACAGGCGAAGGGATCGGTCGCGACCTCCTCGGTGATGCCCTTGCAATGGACGCATTGCATCCGCCGCGCGACCGTGCCGCGATGCTCGGCCTGGATCGCCCCGGGCAGCATGCCGGCTTCGAGCGCCAGCGCCGAGACCTGGCCGATCAGCCCTTCGGAGCCGGACCGGGGCAGGGGCGGCTCGCGCTTCCTGCACGAAAAGGTATCGGAGGGCGACCTGCTGGCGGTGAGCCCGCCGGCCAATCTCTTCGCGCTCGACCGCCGGGCGCGCCGCCACGTCCTGATCGCCGGCGGGATCGGCATCACGCCCTTCCTGTCGCAGCTCTGCGCCCTCGACCGCAGCCAGCAGCCCTGGGAGCTGCATTGCCAGCACCGCGCCGAGCGCCTGCGCCCGCGCCACCGCGCCCGCCAGGTTGCCGGGCCCGATGCCGTCGCGCAGCTCGACCAGGAAGCGGCAGTAGCGCTCGAACCCGTCGCGGTCGAGCCCCATGTATTTCTTGGTCCAGATCTCGAATTTCTCCGGATCAGCGAATTGCCTCTGCCCCGGCGTGTGGTCCATCAGGCTGATCAGCCGCACGCCGTCGGCAGGGCCGAAGCTGTCGAGCTCCGCCAGCAGCGTCTGGGTCGGGATCTCGGCGCGCAGATGCAGGAAATGGCTGATCTTCAGCGCGCCCGCATCGTTCATCGCCAGGATCTCGTCGCAGAGCTTGCGGGCATATTCGCGGTATCCGGTATCGCGGCCCGGATAGCTGAGCGTCCCCACCCGCACCGCGTCGAAGACCGTGGTGATGCCGCAGGAGGCCAGCTCGGCGTCATGCGCCATCACCGCGGCATGGTGCGGCCAGTCCACCCCCGGGCGCGGCGTGATATGGCGCTCGAGATTGTCGGTATGCAGCTCGATCAGCCCGGGCGCGACGATGTCGCCCTCGCAATCCACCGCGCCCGCCACCCCCGCCGGACCGGTTTCGACGGCATGCAGGCAGCCATGCCGGATCACCAGATGGCCCTCGGCCAGGCGGCCCGCCAGCGGCAGGCGGACATTCGACAGGATCAGGTCGGTCATCGGCAAGCTCCCGGGGCGCCTGTGCCCCCGCTTTGACTGCCAAGCGCCGCAAGGCTTGTCCAGAGCGGCAGACCGGGCCTGTGCGGCCGTGTCCCACCGGCCCTCCTTGCCGCGGAGGCGTCGCGGGCGCCGGACGTGGCTCCGCTGGGCGGTCGCCGCGATCGGCGGCCCGCGCGAGGAGACGACCTCGGTTGTGCTGTCGCTGGGCCTCGGGCTCGCGGTGCTGGCCGCCGTCGGCCAGATCGACCGCAACCTGCGCAATGCGATCCAGGACGACCTGCCGGAGCGCGCGCCGTCCTATTTCTTCGTCGACATCCAGCCCGACCAGCTCGAGGGCTTCCTCGACCGGGTCGAGGGCGATCCGGCAGTCAGCCGCGTCGATACCGCGCCGAACCTGCGCGGCGTCGTCACCCAGATCAACGGCCGCCCGGCCCGCGAGGTCGCGGGCAATCACTGGGTCGTGCGCGGCGACCGCGGCCTGACCTATTCGGCGACGAAACCCGACAACGTGACCATGGCCGAAGGCGAATGGTGGCCCGAGGATTACGACGGTCCGCCGCTGGTCAGCTTCGCCCAGGAGGAGGCCGAGGAGATCGGCGTCGGCATCGGCGACACCATCACCATGAACATCCTCGGCCGCGAGATCACCGCGACGATCAGTTCGCTGCGGGTAGTCGACTTCTCCACCGCCGGGATCGGCTTCGTGCTGTCGATGAACCCCGCGGCTCTGGCCGGTGCGCCGCATACCCATATCGCCACCGTCTATGCCGAGGAGGAGGCCGAGGCGGCGATCCTGCGCGACCTTGCCAATGCCTATCCGAACATCACCGCGATCCGGGTGCGCGACGCGATCGACAACGTCACCACCGTGCTCTCGGGCATCGCCGCCGCCACCAGCTGGGCGGCAGGCGCCACGCTGCTCACCGGCTTCGTCGTGCTGATCGGCGCGGCGGCGGCGGGCGAGCGCGCCCGGGGCGTGGTCGCCGCCGCCGCGCCGATCACGCGGGCCAGCTCCGCCATGGTGATGTCGTGGCGCATCAGGTCGAGCGTGCGGACCTCGACCACCGTCTGCGGCGCCGCGACGCCGCGGATCGTCGTGCGGGTCACGCCCTCGGCAAAGAGCCGCTGGCTGAACTCGTCGGCGAAGCGGGCCAGCTGGTCCACCCCCACCGGCCCCGAGATCACCACATCGGTCACCCGGTCGCGCCAGACGCTGCGGGTCACCTCGGGCGGGTCGGCATCCTCGGGCAGGGTCGTCACCCCGTCCACTGCCGCCTGCACATCGGCAGCGGCGCGCTCCATGTCCCAGCCCGGCTCGAATTCCAGCTCGATCCGCGCCCGCCCCTCGGAGGCGCGGCTGGAGGCCGAGGACAGGCCCTCCACCGCCATCAGCGCGGGCAGCACCGGCTCGATCACCGCGCGGTCGACATCCTCGGGCCCGGCCCCGTCCCAGTCGATGTCCACGTCGATCGCATCGACCACGACATCCGGGAAATACTGCGCCCGCATCTGCGGCAGCGCCGCGAGGCCGAAGACCACCAGCAGGACGAGGACAAGATTGGCCGCCGTCGCGTGGCGGGTGAAATAGCCGAGGATGCCGCCCATCTCAGCTGCCCATCCGGCTTTCCAGCCGCTCGACCACCTGCGCCGGGACCTGCTCCGCGGCGAGCTGGGCCAGCAGGCGGGACTTCATCTCGCCCGGCATGGCATCGCTCGCCTCGACGAAGGCGACGAGCCGCGCCCGCCGTTCGGGATCGAGCACCAGCATCTCCGGCGCCGCCGCGGCGCCTGCCCCGGGCGGCGGATTCGCCGAGCCGCCGTTGCGGGCCGGCATTCTGCGCGAGGTCCGTAAGGCCAGCATTCCAGTCCCCGCCGGCGGTCTTTGACGCGACCGCGGTCACCCGCGCAAGCTGCCTCCCGATTGCTGCGCAACGACGGAGGGGCCGGCGCAATCCGCGGAGCAAGCGCCTCCCGGCGCCAATGCGGTGCCGGACCGCGGGCCGTGGGGCAGCCATCGCGGAGGACACAGGTCTGCGCTCGCCGAAATGCCGTTCACTCAAAGATTTTCGGATGCGGCGGCAGAGCGGCGGCGTGCCGGGACCTCCCGCGCCCTGATCGATGACCGGACGGGGCGCGCGGTGAGCAGACGCGTCGCGGGCAGGACACCCGCCCGAAGGCGGCAGCCCAGGTCACTCCGGTGCACCGGGTCCTTCGCGGCACCGGCACAGCGCGCGCGGCTGGCCGGACCGGCGGTCCGGAGGCACCTGCTTCACCGGCATGCGGCGGGATATCCGGCCGGGCAGTTTTCCCGCGACCCGGCACGATCCTCAGGGCAGCCATATCTCGACGGTGCCCCTGCGCGGGCTGGGGCGGTAGCCGGTGAAATCGCCGAGCGCGCCCCGGCAAGGTCCGAAAGCTAGTCCGCAGGTTGCCGCTGCCATCGCCCGGTCGCCGGGCCGGAAGTAGCGGACACTGGGCTTCCGGACCGCGAAGCCGACTTCGCGGATCTCCACCTCGCCCGCCCCGGCCCGGCGCAATTGCCCGGCGAGGAGGCGCGACGCCCGGCTCCCCGAGGACCGGGGATGGTGAATGACGATCCGGGCCCGGCCAGGCAGCGCCGCCGCTGCAGGCAAGGGAAGGCGGCCGCGGGGCTGGTTTCCCGCTTCGGCCGCCAGCTCGCGCGACCAGTCCTCGAGCATTGCAGCGTAATGTCCGAACGTGCCGGACTCGCGCCAGATCGCCGGGCTGGCCTCGCTCGGCGCGCCGCCGGAGCCCTCGGGGAACAGCGCGGTGAGGTGGCGGCCCGCCCCTTCGGCGATTTCCTCCGCGGCGCGCCGGACGGCTGCAGGATCATAGGCCAGTTCGCCGTGGATCATCGCGAAGATGCGGTCGGCCAGTTCGTCGAAGCGCTCCATGAGCTCCATGCGTTCCTTGACGACGCCAACGGCATTTTCATGCGCAGCTACGTCGGCACCGGAGCAGGCCGCCAGAATCAGGACTGTCGGGAACAGTTTCATGATGCTTGTCCTCGTTTGCGCGCGTTTCCCCGGCAAGCATGCGCTCCGGAGCCGCGTCTGTCACGGGGCCTGCGCCCGGAGGCCGGCGCGGAGCTGCAGGAAAACGGCAGGCGGGTCTTGCAGCGCCCGGAGCGCTACTGCGGCTTGGGGGCTGTTCAGGGCCTGCGCCAATGGCGGTGCAGGTCGTCGATGACGAAGGGATGGCTGTGGGTGCGGCGGCCCGCGACATGGGGGTGGTCGAGGGGCAGATCGTCGTGGGTGTGCTCCAGCGTTTCCGCGTCTTTCCGGGGCCAGAGGGCGCGGGCCAGGAGGATGCCCATCCCGGCGAGCGCGGCGAGCGCCGCCAAGGCGGGGGCGGTGCCGAACGCGGTCATCAGCCAGCCCGAGAGCGGATAGGCGAGGAGTCAGCAGGCATGGCTCAGGGCGAATTGCGCGGCGAACCGGAAGCGGCCGGCGCTCTCCACCCTCGCCATGTCCTGCGCGACCGCGGGACAGAGCCAGCCGACCTCCGCGGGCCGCCGCCAAGGTTGCGCCGCAGGTCCGGGCCATTGACGGTGCTGATGCCCGCCAGCCAGATGCGGCCCGGACGATCCGCCCCGGCAGGGTCTGCGCGATGCCGGGATTGGGTCGGCTGCCAGTCGCTCGCGGAGTGCGGCGTCCTTTGCGCGGTGGAACGGTTTTTTCAATGAGCATGACCACCGCTTTCCCGCCCAACGGAGGCCTTGACCGCGCAGTTCGGCATGGATGAGGGGGGCCGCAGCGCCGGTGGCCGACCTCGGAGATCGCGCGCATCCCGGGACGACTTCCGTCCCCGGCGGCTTGGCGCGGAACCCGCTCATGCTCGCCGGAAGCCTCCGGCACATGAGGCGGATGGCCTGCGCGGGTGGCGGACGGCAGTGAACTCCAGCTTCGCGCCCATTGCTTCGCAGCATATTCCGCGAAGCCGACCGAGCCACGCCACCGGTCCGGGGGCTAGGGCGGCGCCGAAGCCTTCCGCATGGCCGCGGCCTCTTCCTTGAGGCATCAGCTCCCGCGGCGCAGATCGTCCGGACCGGCGGCCACGCCATCTGGTCATCCGGGAGCCCTCTCCAAAGAAGCAATGCGACTCCCAGTCCGGGTTCCGGGGGCAAGGTCCGCCGGGCAAATCGGCCGGAGCCGCCGGAGAGCACGGCGAAGCGGCACCTGCGGCTCCGGTCAGGGACAGCAAGACCCCACCAGTGGCGCCTCTCTCGGAGGTGGACCCGAGCCATCGCCCAGCCGCGCTCGCCGCCTGAGCTAGGCGCCGTCTCCGGCCTGCCGCAGCCGCGCGGCGATGCGGTCGGGCCGGAAGTCCGGCAGACCGGTCACCTCGCGCCCGATCCAGGGCGGACAGGGGAACCGGGCCTGGTCCGACGGAAGCTCGATCTCGGCCAGCACGACCCCGGCCAGCGCCCCGCCATAGACGTCAACCACCCACTCCCATCCGCCATGGAACACATGGTGGCGGATCTTTTCCCGGATATTGGTGCAATGGCTCTCCAGCAGGATCCGCGCATCGCCTGCCGGGATCCCGTACTCGAACTCGTCGCGGCAAATGCCGTTGCGCGGCCCCTTCACGGTCAGCGTCGCGCGCCCGTCATAGAACCGGATGCGGATCTTGCGGCCTTCCCTCAGCGCGAGGATGCCGTCGCGCAGCGCGACGCTGCGCGTCACGGCCTGCCGCCAGCCCTCGCCGGTGACGAGGAATTTCCGCTCGATTTCCGTCGCCATCGCAAGCCGCCCCCGGCACCCCGCGCCGGACCGCTGGCGGCGCGGCACGAATTCAAGCTTGCCCCCGCAGCATGTCAAGTCCCTTGGCCGGTCCTCTCCGGAAACGGCGGCCCGCAGCCGGGATCAGAATCGGTGGCCCACCTTTTCCCAGATCCGGGTCCAGCCGACCTTTTCCGCCGGCCGGGCAAGCCCGTCGCGCTCCAGCCGCCGCAGCAGATTGAGGACGCCGCTGTTGCTCATGCCGAGGAGATCGCGCAACTCGGCCTGGGTGCGCGGGCGTTCCAGCGCCATGAGCGCCGCCCGCCGCCGCGCCGCCGCGGGCGCGCGCGACCGCGCCGCCTCTTGCCTTTCCCCGCCGGCGCTGCCTAAGTCGCGCCATGACCCGGACAGACGCCCTCCCCGCCCTCGTGACCGGAGCCTCCCGCGGGCTCGGCTTCGCCATTGCCCGTGCGCTTGCCGCGAAGGGCCACCACGTCATGGCCGTGGCCCGCACCATCGGCGGGCTCGAGGAGCTCGATGACGAGATCAAGAAGGCCGGAGGCTCGGCGACGCTGGCCCCCATGGACATCACCGAGGACGGCGCGATGCAGCATCTGTGCCGCTCGATCCATGACCGCTGGGGCGGGGTGTCGCTCTGGGTGCATGCCGCGATCCACGCCGCGCCGCTGACCCCCGCGCAGATGATCGCCGACAAGGACTGGGACAAGAGCCTGTCGATCAATGTCGACGCGACCCGCCGCCTGATCGTCTATGTCGCCCCGCTGCTGGGCGAGACCGGCCGCGCGCTGTTCTTCGACGACCCCGGGGCGAAGGGCGCGAAATTCTACGGCAGCTACGGCGCGACCAAGGCCGGGCAGATCGCGCTGGCGCAGTCCTGGGCAGCCGAGACCGTCAAGACCGGCCCGAAGGTGCAGATCCTGACCCCGCCGCCGATGCCGACCGCCACCCGCGCGCGGTTCTTCCCGACCGAGCGGACCGAGGGCATGGCCACGATCCACGAAGCCGCCGAGACAGTTCTGGCCGAGGCCGGCATCTGACGCCGCCCTGCCGGAGGATGCGGGCCGCCGTCGCTGCGCGCCCCCTCCGGCACCTGAACGCCCCGCCGCGGCAAAACCGGTGGACCGTCGCGATGGCGACCGAGGCCGTGGCTTCGGCATGCTCCAGCGCGCGGCCGTCCGGGTTCCGCTGCGGCGCCAGCTGGTGCAGATAGGCGGCCATCGCGCGCAGATCCGGGTCGTCGAGATGCGAGGTGCCCTCGGCCACCACGTCATGCATCGGCCCGAAGGCGCCGCCATGCGGCGTGTCGCGGCCCGAGAGATAGGCGTAGAGGTCCTCCTCGCTCCAGCTGCCGAGGCCGGTGGAGGGATCGGGGGTCAGGTTCGGCGCCCAGTAGCCCTCGATCGCGGCGCCGGTCAGTGCCTTGCCGGGCTCGAAGCCGCCGAGCGCGTTCCGCGGGCTGTGGCATTCGCCGCAATGCGCCGGACCCTCGACCAGATAGGCGCCGCGGTTGACCGCGTCGCTGCGGCCGGGATCGGGCTCGAATTCGGCGTTGTCGAAGAACAGCTTGCGCCAGCCGTTCAGCAGGATGCGCTGGTTCCAGGGGAAGTCGAGAGCGGCGGGTTCGAACTCGGCCCGCACTGGCGAGAGCGACATGATGTAGGCATAGAGCGCGTCGATATCCGCATCCGACATCTTCGCATAGGAGGTGAAGGACATGGTCGGATAGAGGTTCGAGCCGTCCGGGGCGATGCCCTCGCGGACAGCGCGGGCGAACGCGTCGCGGCTCCAGCCGCCGATGCCGGTCCCGGGATCCGGAGTGATGTTCGGGCTGGTCATCTCGCCGAAGGCGGTCTTCAGCACCAGCCCGCCGGCGAAGGGCGCGCCGCCGGGGGCGGTATGGCAGGGCGCGCAATCGGCGGCCCGCGCGACATAGGCGCCGCGTTGTCAGCCTCGCCGTGCGGCGCGGCGAGACCGTGGCGCTGGTCGGCGAATCCGGCTGCGGGAAGTCGACGCTCGGCAAATGCGTGGTCGGGCTGGAAAGCGTCAGCGGCGGCGCGATCCGCTTCGGCGGCACCCGCATCGACACGCTGCGCCGGGGCGCGCGGCAGGGTTATGCGCGGCGCATCCAGATGATCTTCCAGGACCCGCTGACCTCGCTGAACCCGCGCATGAAGATCGGCGCGATCCTGGCCGAGCCGCTGCGCAACTACCGCCCCGAGCTGGGCCCGCAGGAGATCCGCAACGAGGTCGCGCGGCTGCTGCGGCTCGTGCGGATGCCGGTGGACAGCGCCGAGCGCTGGCCGCACGAGTTTTCCGGCGGCCAGGCACAGCGCATCGCCATCGCCCGCGCGCTGGCGCCGCAGCCCGAGCTGATCGTCTGCGACGAGGCGACCTCGGCGCTCGACGTCTCGATCAAGGCGCAGATCGTCAACCTGCTGCAGGACCTGCAGGCGGAGCTGGGGCTGGCGCTGCTGTTCATCAGCCACGATCTCGGCATCGTGCGCAGCATCGCGCAGCGGGTCGCGGTGATGTATCGGGGCACGCTTGTGGAACTCGGCCCGGGCGACGCGGTTTTCGGAGCGCCGCAGCATCCCTATACCCGGGCGCTCCTCTCGGCAGTGCTGCCGCCGAAGCCCGGCGCGGCACCGGCACGGCAGAAGCTCGAGGGCGAGCTGCCCTCCGCCACCGCGCGGCTCTCGGGCTGTCCGTTCCGCAGCCGCTGTCCCGAGGCACAGCCCGGCTGTGCGTCGGAGAGCCCGGCAAGGAGCCAGGCCAGCGGCGCAGCGTCCAGCGTTTCCATCAGCTGGGTATAGGCGTGGATCGCCGCGAAGGTGACCGCGGTGTTGAAGAGCCCGCGCCGCAGCGTCGCGGCCGACCAGATGCCGAGCGCAGCCAGCGCCGCCGCCCAGGCCAGGGCATAGGTCCCGGCCGGGATCCGCCGCGCCGTCTCGTAGAAAGCCTGGCGGGCCTCGAGGAAGGCATCGAAGGCGGCATTGATCTCTTCCCGCGTGGCGGTGCCGGGAGCTGCGGTCTGGAAATCCGCGAGCCGCGGCGCCGTCCAGCTGGAGCCGATCACGTCGCCGCCGAGCGAGCCGACCAGCGCGCAGAGATTGGCGGTGACGAAGGCCATGATCGCCAGGATGGCGGCATGGCGCGCGATGCGGGGCGGGGCGCGCCGCTGCAGCACGAGGCAGGCTGCCAGCAGGGCCGACATCTGCAGGATGCTCAGCGTCGGTTCCTCGGAGACGAACACATAGGCGCTCCCGGCATAGAAGGCGCCGGTGGCGAGGAGCTGCGCGAAGGGCAGGATGGCAAGGGCGGTGACGGCGCGCAGGCCGGTGCGCCAGCCCGACAGGGCGAGCACGGCCGAGGCATGGAGCCAGAAAAGCGCGATGGCCCAGGGCAGCGCGGGTCCGAGGCTGCCGGATCGATCGGCACGGTGGAGCAGGACGCCCAGGCCCCAGAGATGCATGGCGGCGCCCATCAGCAGGACCGCGCCGAGGAGGAAGGCTTCGCCCCGCCGCAGGCACATCGCCCGGTTGCAGGCAAGCGCGATGGCGGGGCTGGCGGCTCCCTCCCGGTCGCAGGCTGCCCCGCCCCTGGTCCTGTGGTCGGCCACCGACAGCGCGGTCTTCGCCCGCATCCTCGACGCCTTCGCCGGGCTCCATCCGGGCATCGCCGTCGACTATCACGAGATCGGAACGCAGGCCCTGCACCGTCGGCTTGCCGCGGGAACCGGGCCCCTGCCCGACCTGGTGATCAGCCCGGCGCTGGATCTGCAGGTCGCGCTGGTCAACCGCGGGCTCGCGCAGCCGCTGCCGGGACGCGCTCCGGCCGTGCCTTCCGGGACCTCCTGGCGCGGCGAACTCTTCGGCTTCACGCTGGAACCCGAGGTCGTTCTCCTGAACCGCGCGGCCTTTGCCGGGCTGCCGCATCCGCGCAGCCATGCCGCCTTGGCCACCTTGATCCGCGATCGGGGCGAGATGCTGGCCGGGCGGCTGGCGACCTATGACATCCGGCGCTCGGGCATCGGCTACCTGCTGTCGAGCCAGGCCGCCGGGATCGGGCCCGGCCAGGCGCGGCTGGCCGAAATCATGGGCCGGACCGGGACGCGCCTGTTCACGTCGAGCGCGGAGATGTTCCGCGCCACCGCCGAGGGCGAGGTGCTCATCGCGACCGGCGTGCTCGGCTCCTATGCCGATGCGCTGGCGCGGCATGATCCCCGGACCGAGATCCTGCTGATGGAGGACTACAACCTGGCCGTCCCGCGCAGCGGCTTCGTCCATCGCGGCGCAGCCCGGCCCGAAGCGGCGGGACGGCTGCTGCGGTTCCTGCTGTCTGCGCCCGGCCAGGACGCGCTGGCCGCGCCAGCCGATGGCCTCCCCGGCCCAGGTCGCGGCCGGCACGCCGAGGATATTGGCGATGCTCAGCCCCATGAACATGGTGGCGACGGCGCTGGCGCGGCGCTCGGGCGGCACGACGCTGGTGGCGACCACCGCGCCGTAGCCGAAGAAAGCGCCCTGCGAGAAGCTGGTGACCACCCGCGCCGCGACCAGCGTCCAGTAGTCCGGCGCGGCCGCCGAGGCGAGGTTGCCGATCACGAAGAGCGCCATCAGCAGCATCAGCGCCGTGCGATGGCCGAACCGCGCCAGGAGCAGGGTCATCACCGGCGCCCCGGCCATCACGCCGACCGCATAGGCGGTGACGATCTGCCCGGCGGTCGGGATCGAGATGCCGAGATCCCCGGAAATCGCAGGCAGCAGCCCCATCGGGGCGAATTCGGTGGTGCCGATGCCGAAGGCGCCGAGGCCGAGGGCGAGGAGCGGCAGCGGGATGCGGGCGGGCCTGCCCGGAACTTGGGTCATTGCAGTCATCCTTGGATGTCCGGGGTCCGGCGGGACGGGGAGGACCGCCGCTCCCGCAATCGGACCGGATTGGCCGCACTGCCCGGAAAACGCGGGGTGCGGCATCGAATTGACTGCAATCTAGCCTGGCATGCCGCACCGCAGAATGCCGGGAAAATGAAACCGCCCATGAACAGGACTCATGGATGCGGCGCCGCTTTCCGGCAGCCTCAGCGGGACGCGCCCGGAACGGGGCCGCATCGCAGCGCCCGTCCTTCCGTGCCGCTCGCCCGCTGCATCCGCGCTGTCGGGCCCGCCGCCGCCGTTCCGCGTCCCGCCACGCCCCGGCGACCAGCTCAGCCTGTTCTGAGCAAGCTTCGGCGTGCGGCGGGCCCGCTGTACTGCATGGCCGAACCGGCGCCCGGGCGCGGGCTGGATCGGGTGCGAGAGCCACTGGTCATCCCTGCGGCAATGGTCTGCCGCGCCCGGCTGGCGGGCTCGGTGCGTTTCGTCTGTCCGAGCCGCTTGGATGCCCTGCGTTCCATCGGCATGGGCGCCCGGCCAAGATGGCTCGGGCCGCCGCGATCCGGTTGGCGGCAGGCCGGGGAGGGACCGGGCGACAGCGTCGCAGGAAAGCCGGTATCCGCCTGCCGGAGGTCATGTCACGGGACGCGGGTCCGGCAGCCTTCCTGACGTCCCGCCGGATGCGTGACAGCGGTGCCCAGGGGGAGGCCGCGGCCGGAAAAAGGAGAGGCTGCGCTTGGGAGGCTCGGCGGGTGCCCGAGCTTCGGCGCAGACTGCCATTCACGGAGTCCGCGGTGCCGGGGATATGTCGCGCGGACCGGCAGGGCGGTCCCGATGATTGCGGGAGGTGGTGCCGCAAGGTCCCGCAAGGCATGGCGCGGCGTCCGGCGCTGCGACGCGTGGCATGTCCGGCCCAACTGGCTTTCGGCGGGGGCGGCCCTGCATGATGCGGCCTGCTGCACTCGTCGTCTCCTCGCCGCAAGGCGCGCGCGGATTGCCTTGTGGCACCGCGCCGCTTCGGGCCTTGGAGTGTCGACATCGGATCGGTGCGAACGGGCCTGGCTTGGACGCTGCGCCCCTAACTTCGACATTTGCGATCCGCGACCGGCGCCCGCATCCTGGCCGAGACGGGCCTCCGACTGTACATCGGCACGCGCGCCGGTGCGGCACCGATCTTCTCCGCCGCCGCAAGCCCTTGGCCGGAATTCGCAAGGCCGGGAAGGCCCGCCGCGACGGCCCGGTCCGGCCCGGTCTGCTGGCAGGAATCGAAGCTCCAGCCGTGATCCGGACGCCCGCTTCACCTCTCTCGGCCGCACCATCGCCGTGCCCGCGACGCGGCCGCAAAGCTGCCGGAATCCGCCAAAACCGGACGCCGCAGGATCGCCTTGGGCCTTGCGCCTTGCGCGCGCGAAAGCGGACTTTGGCGCGGCCCCTGCCGGGTCCGGCGTGGCAGGCGAAAGGGGCGCGAGACTCCCTGCACCGCTGCGCACTCCGCTTCCCGCAACGGGCCAGCGCGCAGGCCCCTCCGCGACGGGACGCGGCGCGCAGGGAAGGCGGCCGGAAAGATCCTGATCGCAGCCGGGCGCCAGTTCCCCGCCCTCCTCGAGGCCATGCTCCGAAATGGCCAAGACTGCACGCTGCGAAGAACACCGTTCCCGGTCAGACCCAGCAACGCAAGGAGTCCGGTCCGGCCTGCCGATGGCACCAAGGCGCTCGGAACGGACGTCCCGGAAACGCGGCCGATCCGCAGCCACCGGCGCATGGCGGCCGGCATCCGTCCCGGTGCCGTCCCCGGCAAGGCCTGCCCAAGCCCGGCGTTCCGGCAAGGAAGACAACTCGGTCCCGCCATGCGGCGCCGGGGGCCGGGACAAGGGCGCGGCCCGGGACGTCAGACGGTGCCTGGGGCCTCCGCCGTGCCGAGCAGCCGCAGCGGCTCGGCCACGACCTCGATGGTCGGCACCCGCGGCACGACCCGCAGGAACTGGCTGACATGGCCCAGCACCTCGCGGCGCAGCCGGATCACCTGCCGCGGCTCGGCCCCGGCCATGTCGATCCCGCCGATGGCAATGCGGCCCTCGTCGGTGCGGTAGTTGCCGTAGATCATCCGCATCAGCGTCGACTTGCCTGCGCCCGAGGCGCCGGTCAGCGCCACGCATTCGCCCCTTGCCACCGAGAAGCCCGCGCCGGCCAGCACCGGGATTTCCGCGCTGCCCTGGTTGTGCAGCACGAAGCGCTTCGACACGCCCGCGATCTCGATCATCTGTTGTCCGTTTCCGTCCATGTCCGTCCCCTCAGGCGGCCAGCACGCTGGAAACCAGCAGCTGGGTGTAGCCGTGCTGCGGATCGTCGAGCACCTGGTCGGTCAGGCCCTGCTCGACGACCTCGCCGGATTTCATCACCATCAGCCGGTCGGCGAGCAGGCGCACCACGGCGAGATCATGGGTGACGATCACTGCCGAGAGCCCCATGTCGCGCACCAGCCCGCGCAGGAGGTCGAGGAGCCGCGCCTGCACCGAGACGTCGAGCCCGCCGGTCGGCTCGTCCATGAACACGAGCCGCGGCCCGGTGACGAGGTTGCGCGCGATCTGCAGCCGCTGCTGCATGCCGCCCGAAAACGCCGAGGGCCGGTCGTCGATGCGTCCCGGGTCGATCTCGACGCGGCCGAGCCAGTCCTCCGCCGTGCCGCGGATCGCGCCGTCGCGCCGCGCTTGCGGCCGCGATGGCGGAATGCGCCCGCTTCGGGATCACCTCGGTCGCGATGATGGATGGCAGCCTCTATCTGGCCGACCTGCTGGCGGAGATGGCCGGGGCCGGAGACCTGCCGGTCCGCGTCTCGCTGCCGATGACCGTCGCGCCGGACCACGATGACGCCCGCATCGCCGCGCTGATCGAGGCCGCCGGACGCCCGCCCGTGGGCCGGCTCAGCTTCGGCCGGATCAAGATGTTCATGGACGGCGTCTTCGACACCTGGACCGCTCTGCGCACCGACGACTATCCCGGCCGTCCCGGCTTTCGCTCGGAACCGCTCTTCCCGCCCGGCCGCTTCGCCGAGATCTGCATTTCCGCCGATGCCCGCGGCCTGCAGCTCCAGACCCATGCGGTCGGCGACGGCGCGGTGCGGGCGGTGCTCGACGGCTATGAGGCCGCGCAGACGGCGAACGGCCCGCGCGATGCCCGCCACCGGGTCGAGCATATCGACATGCTGCATCCCGATGACCTGCCGCGGCTGCGGGAACTCGGCGCCACCGCTTCGATGCAGCCCGTGCATCCGCCGGGCTCGAGCGGCCTGCCTCTGGAACCGACCGTCTCGATCATGGGGCGTGCCCGCTGGGGCGACACCTTCCCCTGGGCGGCGATCGCGCGGGAGGGCGTGGCGCTGGCCTTCGGCACCGACTGGCCGACCGCGCCGCTCTCGCCCTTCAATGCCATCCACTCCGCCCTCGCCCGCCTGCCCTGGGACGACAGCGTGCCCGACCAGCGCCTGCCGCTGCTGCATGCGGCCGGGTCAGCCAGTGCAGCAGCCGGAAATCGCTCCAATGGTCCGGGCGGCGCGCCAGCATCGCGGCCATCGCCGGATGGATGCGCCGCGCCTCCACGTCGAACTGGAAGAGCGGATAGCGCGCCCGGCCCTCGACCGAGAAGCGCAGGATCTCGCCGCGCGCCTCCTTGCGCTTCATCGTCGCCGAGGGATTGGCCAGCGACAGGCCCAGAAGCTCGCAGGCCTCCGCCTGGTCGGCCATCGGCAGACCGGCCAGCAGCCGGGTCTGCAGCCGCGCCCGGTTCAGCGCCTCGCGCAGCGCCGCGTCCTGGCCCTTGACCAGGCTTTCCTCCAGCCGCGCCCGGTAGGCGCCCACCAAGAGGTCGAATTCCCGCTCCAGCTCCGCCGAGAGCCGCGACCCGATCGCCCCGGCCAGCGTCTCCGCCAGCTCCGGCGGCAGGTCGGCCGCGCTCAGCGTCACGTCGACATGCACATCCGTCGCCCCGGCGATCCGGGCGCTCAGGCGCCGGTCCTTCATCGGCCGGGCGGCAGGGTCCTGCGGGGAAAGGGGGCGGAGCGGGGCAGACATCGGATCTCCTATCCGTGCTATCTCATTCCTTCTATATAGTGCATATAACACCACCGGTCAACGCAGCCCGCCCCGCCGCCGGGCTGAGGGGGGCTCGCCGAAGGCCCTGCGGTAGGCGGTGGCGAAATTCGCCGCGCTGCCATAGCCTGCGATCCGCGCGGCCTCGGCCACCAGCACGGCTTCCTCGGCCAATGCGCGGCGCGCGGCCTCCACGAAACCTCGCGCACGGTGCCGTCGGACGAGGACAGGCGCGCGCCGGCAGTGCGGCCCTGCGCATCCGGGATCAGCCCGACGCAGCTTGTCTCGAAGCGCAGCTCGGCCCCGGCCTCGGCGGCAGCCTCGGCGAGCATCCGGTCGAGCAGGATGCGGCGCGGGGCCATCAGAGCCTCGACGCCATGCTCGGGGCTCAGGTCGATGTCGAAGACCTCGGTGCCGTAGATGAAGCTGGTGCGGGAGATCTGCGGCGTGCCGGCGGCGCGCAGGGATGCGCCGAGACCCCAGCGCTCCAGCAGCATCACCGCCCCGCGCATGAGGGCATGGGTGGACATGGTGTCGCTTCCCGCGCGCGCGCTGTCGATCAGCAGCACCCTCGCCCCGGTCCGGACGAGCTGCAGGGCGGTCGCGGCTCCGGCGCAGCGGGCGCCCACGATGATTGCGTCGTAAGTCTCTCTGGTCATGTCGAATTTCCTTTCTTGAACTCGATCAGGCGGCAAGCGGAATGCCCCGGCGCAGACCGGCGGCGATGAGCGGGGCAAGGTCCTGGGCATCGCGCCCGATCCCATGGATGAAGGCCGAGGCGCGGTGGCGCAGGAACGGCAGGCCGAGCGCATAGAGACCGGGAACGGCAGTCAGGCCGCGATCCGTCTCGAGTTCGCCCGCGGCGTCGAGCACCGGCAGGCGCAGCCACGGGTAGGCGCGCCGGAAGCCGGTGGCCCAGACGATCGTCCGGATGCCGTGTGCCGCCAGATCGAAGCGCGCCGGGCCGACGCGCGGCAGCTCGGTCGCCGCCTGTGCCGGCTGCTGTCCCGCCTGCCACGCGGCGCAGGCGCTTGCCCGCGCCCTCCAGCCCGCCTGACGGCTTTTCCTCCGCGCGCCGCTCGGCTAGGGTCCAGCCGCGCAGCGGAGACGAAAATGGACCTGTTCGAAGACGAGCCCCAGCCCGGCGGCAATGCCCCTGAATTCACCGTGTCCGAAATCTCGGGTGCCGTGAAGCGCACGGTGGAGGGCAATTTCTCCCATGTCCGCGTCCGCGGCGAGCTCGGCCGCATCTCGCGCCCGCGCTCGGGCCATATCTACCTGGATCTGAAGGACGACCGCGCGGTCCTGGCCGGCGTGGTCTGGAAGGGCCAGGCCGCAAGGCTCGCCATGCAGCCCGAGGAAGGCATGGAGGTCATCGCCACCGGCCGGCTGACCACCTTCCCCGGCCAGTCCAAGTACCAGATGGTGATCGAGGACATGGCGCCCGCAGGCGTCGGCGCGCTGATGGCCATGCTGGAAAAGCGCAAGGCCAAGCTCGAGGCCGAGGGCCTGTTCGCGCCCGAGCGCAAGAAGCCGCTGCCCTATCTGCCGGAAATCATCGGCGTCGTCACCTCGCCCTCGGGCGCGGTGATCCGCGACATCCTCCACCGGCTGCGCGACCGCTTCCCGCGCAAGGTGCTGGTCTGGCCGGTCGCGGTGCAGGGCGAGCGCTGCGCCCGCGAGGTGGAAAACGCGATCAAGGGCTTCAACCGGCTGACGCCGGGCGGCGCGCTGCCGCGCCCGGACGTGCTGATCGTGGCGGGGCCGCGAGCTGCGCCCCTCCGCGCCGATGGCGATCTTGCCGCCCTCGAGCCTGAGCCCGCCCGGCGCATCCTCGAGGCATTCGCATAGGTCGGACGGCTGTCGATCGAGGGGGTGAACTCTGTCTGGGGCATTGTGTCCTGCCTTTTCTCCTTCCTGCCGGAACCGCAGGCGCGCGGCTCGGCGCGNCCCGCNGGGGACGGGCCTCAGCCCTTGGCGGTGCGCCGTGTCTTGTCGATGTCGTAGAACGGCATCGGATGGGCGGCGGCGGCGACCTGGCGGTCCCCGAAATCGACGCTGAGCGCCGTGCCCTCGACCGCGCAGGCGACCGGCATCCGGGCGATGGCGACATTGTGGCCGTTCAGCTCGGAATTCATGCCGATGGTGACCACGCCGACCGTCTCGCCGTCCTTCAGGAGCGCCGCGCCCTCGGGGGCCGGATCGGTGCCCTCGAGCTTCAGCCCGTAGATCTTGAACCGCTCCTTGCCCTCCAGCCGGTAATGCTCTTCCGCGCCGCGGAAGCCGGTCTTGCCCGGCGAGACGGTGAAATCGAGCCCCAGCTCCCAGAGCGTGTCGCCCGGGCCCTCGGCCTCGAACGGGTACATCTCGGAATTGTCATAGGGGAAGAACAGCAGGTAGCTTTCGGCGCGCAGCCAGTCGAGCGTGGTGAAGCGGGTCGGAATGATGCCCATCCCGGCGCCTTCGGCGACGATCGTGTCCCAGATCTCGACGGCATCCTGACGGCGGCAGAAGATTTCGTAGCCGCGCTCGCCGGTATAGCCGGTGCGCGAGATCATCACCGGCTTGCCGAAGAGCACGGTCTGGATGTGGCTGAAATAGACCACGTCGCGGATGCCCGGCACGTGCTTTTCCAGGTAGTCGACCGCCAGCGGTCCCTGCAGCGAGATGTCATGCAGGTCGTCGTCGAAGACCATCGCGACATTGCGGTTCGCGGCATACATCGACAGCTGCTCGTGGCCCGCGCCCGAACCGTGCACCACCATGAAGCTGTGCGGTCCCATCCGGTAGATGACGCAGTCATCGACGAACTTGCCCTGGTCGTTCAGCATCGTCGCATAGGTCGAGCGGCCGGGCTTCAGCTTCTCGATGTTGCGCGTCGTGGCCTTGTCGATCACGTATTGCGCGTGGGGGCCGATCAGGTGGACCTTCTTCAGCCCCGAGACGTCCATAACGCCCGCCTTGGTGCGGATCGCCAGGTATTCCTCGGTCTGGTCCTTGTCGTAGCTCCAGGCGGTGCCCATCCCGCTCCAGTCTTCCAGCTGCGATCCCAGCGCGCGGTGGCGGTCGGCAAGGGCCGAAAATCTCCAGGAAGCGATCATCNGCGGTATTCCTCCGTGTCTTTCCGTCAGTCGTGTCACGTGTGCGGGGGGCGGCGGCCGGACGGCCCGGCCGCCGCGGCGNGCCTCAGCGTTTTTCGGTCGCCTTGTAGGCGTGTTCCTCGTGCTTCCAGCCGAAGAAGATGGCGATCACCACCAGCGCCAGGCAGCCCGCGAGCCAGAGGCCCTCGCCCGAGCCGTAGCCGGCATAGATGGCACCGGTGATGCCGTCCCAGGTGGTTGCGTCAAAGGGAGCTTCCATCGCGTTGTCCTTTCGGGGTCAGGGGATCACTCGGCCGGGCTGGCCGAGGGGTAGAGGCCTTCGGGATAGGCGGAGGCGGGCACCTTCACCGCGTCGAGCCCGAGGATCTCGGCCTCCGGCGGCACGCGCAGCTGGCCGGTGACCTTCAGCAGGAACGACACCGCATAGCCCGGCACGAAGCCCATCAGCCCCATCACCACCGCGCCGACGAGCTGGCCGGTGAAGGAGGTCTCGATCACGTCCTCGCCGAACAGCGCCGGATAGCCCTGGGCAGCGATGCCGACCGCGATCAGGCCCCACATGCCGAGGAAACCGTGCACCGCGAAGGCGCCGACCGCGTCGTCGATGCCGCGCCGCTCGATGAAGGAGGCGACGAAGGGCATGGCCGAGGCGCCGAGGAAGCCGATCACGAAGGCCATCGGCGGGTACCAGAGGTCGAGGCCGGCCGCGCAGGAAATGATCCCGCCGAGCGCGCCCGACATCATCCAGAACGGATCGCGGGTCACCATCCAGGCGCCGATGATGCCGCCGGCGAAGCCCATCAGCGTGTTGAAGGTCATCCCCGAAATGGTCATCGGCGTGCCGTAGATCGACGCCTCGATCGCGTTGCCCCAGGACCAGGCCTCGCCCGGCACGATCACGCAGCCCATCAGGAAGCCCCAGAAGCCGGCGATGATCAGCATCAGCCCGATCAGCGTCATCGGCATCGAATGGCCCGCGATGTGGTTGGCCGAGCCGTCGGCGTTGAACTTGCCGATGCGCGGCCCGAGATTGATCAGCACGCCGAGCGTGAAGAAGCCCGCGATCATGTGCACGACGCCGGCCGCGCCGAAGTCATGGTAGCCGAATTTCGTGACCAGCCATCCGTCGGCATGCCAGCCCCAGGCGCCCGCGAGGATCCACACGAAGGCGCCGAGCACGATCGCCAGCACGACGAAGCCGGTGAGCTTGATCCGCTCGATCACGCCGCCCGAGAGGATCGAGGCGGTGGTGGCGGCGAAAAGCACGAAGGCGCCCCAGAACACGCCCGAGGCGCGGTCGTCGAGATTGGGGCCCATGTACTGGCTCCAGGGCAGCGCCACCTCGTTGGCATAGGCCAGCCCCGAAATGCCCATCGCGCCTTCGGAGAGCGACAGACCGGTGGGGAAGGCCCAGTAGATCCACCAGCCGGCGAAATAGAAGAACGGCACGATCATCGCGAAGGCGAGGATGTTCTTGATCCCCGCGGCCAGCGCGTTCTTCGAGCGCGAGGCGCCCATCTCGTAGGCCAGGAACCCGGCATGGATCAGCACCATGAGCGGGATGGTCAGATAGTAGAATGTCTCGGAAAACGTGCCGTTCGTGGCGGCGACGCTGTCCTTGAGCTCCGCCACGGCGGCGGCAAGGGATGCAAGATCCGGTTCCAAGGTCGTCTCCTCGTCCTGTTGTGACTTGGCTGCAGTCGGGAGCGGGCCGCCGTTTGGTTTGGACCAATTATCAAGATTGGCTCACTCAAAACGAGTGGAGGNGACCAAACTCACCGTTGGTCAAACTTTTTTCTTGCGGGGAATTTTTGTTTCGCGGTTTTTGCCTGCTTCCGCGCCAGCCGCGGCGGAGAACGACCAATTTATGGGCCGCGCTGCGGGCAAAAACGGCTGAACGCGGATCGGAACTGCAGGTTTTCCGCATGACGCAACGCAAAGCCCCCGCGGCGGAGGCTGCGGGGGGAATCAGGCGCGAACGGGGGGGGNGAAGCGCGGCGGTCAGTCTTCCTGCAGGAGCAGGCGCTGGTCCTCGACGAGGGCGAGCTTCATGAACTCGCTGGCCTCCTCGATGTCGCGGGCGGCGATGGCGTTGAACAGCCCGTTATAGCCGCGCTGGTAGATCGCGATCCGCGCCGGCGTCAGGTGGCGGCGGTACATGGCGGTACGGAAGGACTGGCGGCGGGCGTCGAGCACCAGGTTGTAGCAGGCGATCAGCAGCGGATTGCCGGTGCCCTCGGCGATCAGCCGGTGGAATTCCTCCTCCAGCCGGATGAAGGCGGCGGCGTCGGTCTGCACGCCCTCCATCCGGGAGAGCACGCCGGACAGCGCCTCGATCTGGCGGGGCGGCATGTTGACGATGGCGAGCCGGACCATCTCGGGCTCGAGAATGCCGCGCATCACCTGCAGGTGCAGCGGCCCGGTATCGGCGGCGACCGGCGAGAGCGCATCGGTGGCGCCGTCGGGATCATAGGTGACGAAGGAGCCCGAGCCCGCGCGGCGGCGGATCATGCCGCGCGCCTCGAGCTGGTCGAGCGCCTCGCGCACCGTGTTGCGCGCCACGCCCAGATCCTGCGCCAGCTGGCGCTCGGAGGGCAGGCGTTCCTCGGTGGCGTATTCCTGGGTCGCGATCCGGGTCGAGAGCGTTTCGATCACATAGCGCAGCGTCGCCCCCGGCAGGGACGCGCCGGCGGGAGGCAGCGTTGCATTCGGCANCAGAAGGACCCTTCGGAAACCCGTTTCGGCATTTCCGATCCAATAGACCAATTCGGCCCGACTGGTCCAGNTGCCGCTGCCCGCGCCCCGACTGGTCCCGTGCCGCTGCCCGCGGCTNGGCCGGGAGCAGGGCCNGGCCGCGGGCAGCGGGGACTCAGCCCATGCGCTCGGAGGAATAGCTGCCCGGCGAGGCGGGGAAGACCACCGTCTTGTTGCCGTTCAGGAAGGCGCGGCGATGGGCATGGGCATGGACCGCGCGCGCCAGCACCTGGGCCTCGACGTCGCGGCCGAGCGACACGTAGTCCTCGGCGGATTGCGCATGGGTGATGCGAACCGTGTCCTGCTCGATGATCGGGCCCTCGTCGAGATCGGCGGTCACGTAATGCGAGGTCGCGCCGATCAGCTTCACGCCGCGGGCATAGGCCTGCTTGTAGGGGTTCGCGCCCTTGAAGCTCGGAAGGAAGGAGTGGTGGATGTTGATGATCCGTCCGCTCATCTTCTGGCACATCTCGTCCGAGAGGATCTGCATGTAGCGCGCCAGCACGATCAGCTCGGCCCCGGCATCCTCGACCACCTTCATGATCCGCGCCTCGGCCTCGGGCTTGGTGTCCCTGGTGACCGGGATGCAGTGGAACGGGATGTCGTGGTTCACGACCACCTTCTGGTAATCCATGTGGTTCGAGATCACCGCGACGATCTCGACCGGCAGCGCGCCGATCCGGACCCGGTACAAGAGGTCGTTCAGGCAATGGCCGAAGCGGCTGACCATGATCACGACCTTCATCTTCGAGGTCTCGTCATGGAAGGCGAAATCCATGTCCTTTCCGGCCGCGACCTCGGCGAAACCGCGCTCCAGTTCGTCGAGCGCCGCGCCGGTCTCGGCGGCGAAGCTGACCCGCATGAAGAACTTGCCGGTCTCCATGTCATCATATTGCGCGCTGTCGGTGATGTTGCAGCCATTCTCGGCGAGGAAGCCGGCGATGGCGGCGACCACGCCGCGGGTCGAGCCGCAGGTGACGGTCAGGCCGTNAGCGGGCGGCGGCCCCGGCGGGCGCGGCGGCGGCGGGGTCGATCTTGGGGGTGCGGATATTCACTTTTCTCTCTCCCTCGGGGGTCAAACGGTCAGGTCGGCGGGCNGGCACGAGGCCGTGGATCCGCGCACAGGCAGTCAGGGTATTGGCCAGCAGGCAGGCGATGGTCATCGGGCCGACGCCGCCCGGAACCGGGGTGATCGCGCCCGCGACTTCGGCGGCGGAGGCGAAATCGACATCGCCGGCCAGCCGGGTCTTTCCCTCGCCGCGCTCGGGCGCGGGAATGCGGTTGATGCCGACATCGATCACCGTCGCGCCGGGCTTGACCCAGTCGCCGCGGATCATCGCGGGGCGGCCGACGGCGGCCACCAGGATATCGGCGCCGCGGCAGACCCCGCTGGTGCCGCAGGGCTCGGCCCCGGCGATCATGGCCGCCGATGGCGCGGGCGCCGCGGCCTTGGCAGCGCGCGGGCCAGCGCCGCGGTCTCGCGGCCGATCACGCCCATGCCGATCAGCCCCAGCCGCGTGCCCAGGATGTCCTGGCCGATGAAGGCGCCCTTCAGCCATTCGCCGCCCTTGGTGGCGCCGTCGAGCTTCGGCAGCGACTTGCGCAGCGCCAGCATCAGCGTGACCGCGTGCTCGGCGACCGCGCGGGCATTCGCCCCCACGGCCCTGTATACCGGAATGCCGCGCGCCTCGGCGGCGCCGAGATTGATGTTGTTCACGCCGCTGCCGTGCTTGGCGATCACCTTCAGCGCCGGCGAGGCGGCGATCACCTCTTCGGTGATCCGCCCCTGGGACACCATGATCGCCGAGATCTGCGCGTCGCGGGCCAGCTTCACCACCTCTTCGGGCGGCGTGTAGGGCGGCGAGAAGATGCACTCGTATCCGTTGCGGCCGAGCAGCTCGACAGCTGCCCCGTCGATGCGGTCCCGCGTGACGAGGACTTTGCGGAGGGGGTTCTCCATGCTCATTAGGTATCCCGAACTCTCATTATCTGCTATTTTGGTATACGGATGACAATGTAAGGTCAATAAGTGTATACCTCTTGCTGCGAGAACGGCGATGCCGTACCCTGCAATTGTCAGAAACTGGGAAAATCAGCGACTTATGAAGAACGACGCCTCCAAGCCGGATCTGCCGCTTGCCGACATCGTCTACGGACAGGTGCGCGACCTGCTGCGCCAGGGCGAGCTCGCGCCGGGCCAGAGGCTGAGCGAGTCGGAGCTGTGCGACCGGTTCCAGGTCAGCCGCACCCCCGCACGCGAAGCGATCCACCGGCTGCTGAACGAGGGGTTCCTGACCCAGGGCAGCGGCGGACGGCCCAGCGTCGCCGAGATCGACATCGCCGCCGCCGAAGAGATCTACGACATGCGCGAGGCGGTCGAATGCCTGGCCGCGCGGCTGGCCGCGCGCAAGGCGACCACCGAAGACCTTCTGGAGCTGCGGGCCATCCTCGACGAGCAGCGCGCGGGCCCCGCCGGCGAGACCGAATTCCTCGACGTGAACGACCGCTTCCACGGCTGCATCTACCGGATTTCGGCGAACCGCTACGTCCAGCGGACGGCCAGCATCCTCCTGGTTTCGGCGGGGATGATCCGCGGCTCGACCCATGGCAAATACGACTACGACTCCTGGTCGCTCGCCGAGCACGAGGAGATCTACCGCGCGATCGAAGACGGCGACAGCGTCGCCGCCGAAGACGCGATGCGCCGCCATACGCGGCACGGCCGGTTCCAGCGCATCGCGCTGCTGTCCCGCGCAGGCGCCCGGAAATGACCCCCGGCTAGCCTGCCGCGGCCCGGCATCCCTGCCTGCCTTGCCGCGGCGCCGTAGATTCGCCCGGCGGCCTGCCCATCCGGCAAGCGCGGCACCGGAAGCGCCTCTCCCTCCCCCGCACCGATAGCCTGACGCGGCCCATGCCACGACGGGCCGCACCCCCCTCGGCGCCCATGCCGCGCGGATCTCGCATCATACCCTGGGATGCAAACCTCGGCCCCAACTCGTTGTGACGGCAACGATATCAGGGCATTGCCCGGCAAGCAGGCCCGGCGGCGGCGCAAACCGTCGGCCGGACCGGCCCGTAACCGCAGAGGAGACCCCTGCCCCGTGGAAGCCATTACAAATTTTTCGGTGCGCGTCGTACAACGCTACCTGCCGAGCGCCTTCGTTCTGGCGCTCATGCTGACCTTCATCGTCTTCGCCCTCGGCATGGGGCTGGCGCAGCAGTCGCCCGCCGCCATGGCCGGATACTGGGGCGACGGCTTCGCCAAGCTCTTCACCTTCGCCATGCAGATGGTGCTGGTGCTGGTCACAGGCTACGTCCTGGCCATGACCCCGCCGGTCCAGGCGATGCTCTCGGCGCTGACCCGCAAGGCCGGCACCGCCCGCCAGGCCCTGGCCATAACCATCGTCACCAGCTTCGTCTGCTACTACGCGAACTGGGGCTTCGGCATGGTGGCGGGCGCCATCCTGGCCCGCGAGATGGGCCGCCGCGTCCATATCCATTTCCCGCTGATCGTGGCAGCCGCCTATGGCGGCGAGCTGGTGCGCGGGCCGTCTTCCTCTATCCCGCTGGTGATCGCCACGCCCGGGCATTTCATGGAGCAGGCGATCGGCATCGTGCCGGTGACGGACACGCTCTATGCTTGGTGGAACATCCTGCTGACGCTGCTGCTGCTGGCGCTGCTGGTCGGCTTCTTCATGCTGCAGAAACAGCCCGCGAAGATCGTCCAGTTCGAAGGCGATGACGAGGAGGAGATCGCGCCCCGGCCCGCCCCCGCGGAGATGACCCCCTCGGACCGTCTGGAGCACAGCCGCCTGCCGACCCTGATCCTCGGCCTGCTGGCCGGCGCCTATGTCGCGATGCAGATCGTCACCGGCACCTTCTCGGTGACGCTGAACAGCTGGATCCTGATCTTCCTGTCGCTCGGGCTGATCCTCCACCGCAGCCCCGCCGCCTATGTGGCGGTGACCGAGAAGGCGGTGAAGGCGGCGGCGGGCATCATCATCCAGTTCCCGCTCTATGCCGGTATCGCCGGCATGATGACCGGCTCGGGGCTGGTGACGCAGTTCTCGGACGCGATCATCTCGATCGCCACGCCGCAGACCTTCCCGGTGCTGACTTTCCTCTGCGCGGGCGTGGTGAACTTCTTCATCCCGTCGGGCGGCGGGCAATGGGCGATCCAGGGCCCGGTGATGATGCAGGCGGCGGCCGCGCTCGGCGCGAACCCGGCGCATACGATCATGGCCTTTGCCTGGGGCGATGGCTGGACGAACCAGATCCAGCCCTTCTGGGCCCTGCCGCTGCTCGGCGTCGCCGGCCTGTCGGCGCGGGACATCATGGGCTACCTGCTGATCTGGCTGGCCATCTCGGGCATCGCGATCGGCACGGTCTTCACCTTGATCGCGTGAGATGACGTCCCTGGTCCCGGCTGCCCGCGCGGCCGGGACCGCCCGCCGCCGCCCCGCATTCTGGCCCGGACAGCCAACTGCCGGTGCGGAGGCGGCACGGGTCCTCCCCCTCCGCACCGCGGCACGCCTTCATGCAGCGCGGGCCATCGGCAGCGGCGGGTCGAAAGACCTTCCCGTTCGGCCGGGCGCCGGATGCAGGCCTCTGCAGAAACCTCGCTCCGTCCTGCCCCCCGACTGGCTCTCTTCCGGATGGCGCCCCCTGTTTCCGCCGCAGCTCCGGCCCGGAGCCTTGCGCATAGTGCATGGCGGACCTGACGGAATGGCGGTTGCCGCGATGCGGCACGGCCGTTAAGTTAGCGTTAACACAGTCACGAGTGACCAAGTTACCAGTTTTCCGCGGGTTCCTCCTCCTCCCTGAGCCCGGGAAATCGGCGGCGGTCCCCCTCCTCCTCCCCGGGACCGCCGCCTTCCTTTCCTTCGTCAGCTTGCCGCCGGTTCAGACTCTGCGCCGCCGAGCATCCGCACTTCGCGCTGCGGGAACGGAATCGCCACGCCATTGTCCTTGAACGCATCCCACAGCGCCAGGTAGACGGCGCCGCGCACATTGGTCAGGCCCGCCGTCGGGTCGGTGATCCAGAAGCGCAGGATGTAGTCGACCGAGCTGTCGCCGAATCCGACGATGTGGCAAACGGGCGGCTTGCTCTCCAGAACCCGCTTGACCGACAGCGCCGCCTCCACCGCGATCCGGCGCACCTCGTGCGGGTCGTTGGCGTAGGCCGTGCCGAAGAAGATGTCGAGCCGGACGAATTCGTTGGAATGGGACCAGTTCACCACCTGCCCGGTGATCATGTCCTCGTTCGGGATCAGGTATTCGCGCCCGTCCCGCGTCACCACCGAGACATAGCGGGCGCCGAGCGCGTTGATCCAGCCGAAAGTCTCGCCGAGGGAAATCACGTCGCCCGGCTTGATCGACTTGTCGAGCAGGATGATGATCCCCGAAACCAGGTTCGACACGACCTTCTGCAGCCCGAAGCCGAGCCCGACGCCGATCGCCCCCGAGAGCACGGCAAGCCCGGTCAGGTCCACCCCCACCGCCTTCATCGCGAAGAGGAAGGCCGAGCCGTAGAGCGCGACCTGCACCGCCTTGATCGACAGGACGCGCATCGAGGGGCTCATCTCCTCGTTGGCGTTGATCCGCGCCGCGGAGGTGCGCGACAGGAAGCGCGCGGTCGCCAGAAGCACGGTCACCGCCACCGCCGCCTGCACCACCATCCATGCCGAGATCGTCAGGCTGCCCATGTCGACGGTGATCCGCGACATCAGCGCGACGAATTCCTCGGTCTGGCCCAGCACCGTCAGGGTCAGCCAGATCCAGGCGCCGTATTGCACCGCCGCGCGCAGCGGCTTGTTGGCGATCAGCCGCGCCGCCAGCGCGACCACCAGCCAGGCAAGCGCCAGGTTGCCGATGATCGCCAGAAGGAAGGAGCGGCTCGGCCAGGTGGTCTCGCGCAGGACCCAGATCGCCGCCCAGATCATCGGCACGAAGATCAGCCCGCGCAGCCGCCGGTGGAGCACCAGCGCGGTGCGCATCCGCCACATCGGCCAGCCCTCGCGGGCGCGCAGCCAGCCATGGACCCGCGGCCCGGCCATCCGCGCGGCGACATGCGCCACCGCGAAGAGCGACACCGCTATGGCCAGCTGGTAGCCGACCCAGGGCCGCAGCAGCGCGCCCAGCTGGATCCGGAGGAAGTGGTAGAGGTCGAGCCCGTAGCTCGCGGTCTGTTCGAACAGATCTGGTTCCATGCATCCTGCCTGTCTGCCTCGGGCCTCCAGCTTGCCGGGAAAGCGGCGGTCCCGCAATCTCCGCGCCCCTTTCGCAGGCGCCCGGCCGGTCGGATGCCTCCGGCCGGGACGGCCGCCTCCCGGCCGTCCCCGCGCCAATGGACCGCGCTGCGCCCCGCTTTGCAGCCCGCGGTTCCCGCAGGTTCGAAGGAAACAAAGCGGCGGTTCTTTGCGCATTTTCCGGATAAAAGCGCCGAGTTCTGCCTCCGCGACTTATGTCCGGTAATGGAACGCTGTCTTCGGTCAGCCGACCGGCGGCGCCATTTCGGCCCCGGCACTTTGCGCGGCGTGCCCGCAGCCCGCCATGCCCCGGCCGATACCGCGGATCTCCGTCTGACCGCCCTGCCCTCATGCGCCGAGGCGCAGTCTCCGTGACAGGTTCGGCCGCGGTGGCCCTGGCATCACACCGACACTATCGCCTGCCCGCCGGCGCGCTGCAACAAGGACATTCCACAGTCCTGCATCCGCCTCATCCCGTTGCCGCGTTTCCCTTCCCGGCGCCTCGCCGTATGGCACGGGCACGGGCACGGGCACGGGCACGGGCACGGGCACGGGCGTCAAGACCTCCGCTAGCCATACACCGCAAGGGGTCCGGAAGCGCCGGACATCCGCATCGGCGCACAGGCGGGTTTTTGGTCCGGTCTTGAGGCGCCGCTTCATGAGGTCTCCGGCCACCGTCTCGCACGAAACGGCATCACGGCTCCGCGCGGCCCTCACCTTCGGAGGACACGGCCGCTCGTCGCGGACGGTGCAGCTCCGAGACATGGCGGCAGAGCGGAGGCCCAAGGGCGCCGCCCCGAACGCCTGTCATTTTCCTGAAGCGATCTCCGCCAGCGACGCCCAAACGGTGCCGCGCCTGCCCCTGCGCTGCAAGCCGCCGTCCCGGAAAAGGCATCAGGTGCCGGAGGCTCCGCGGCACAACATGACGACCGGTCATGCCCGGCGGCGCCGCCGCTCCGGGAGCGCCGTCCATAACGGCAAGGACGATGAAAAAGGAAGGCTTCGAGGTCGGCCTGCAGCGGCGGGCCCGACGGATTTAACGGCCGTTAAACTTCCGCGGCAGGCCCGCCCGGTCGGTTTAACGGCCGTTAAACTCAGCCCCGCCCGTTACGGCGGAGCACCTCTTCGAAGGCCCGGCAGGCCTCTTCGAGCACATCCCGGGAAAGCTCGGAATAGTCGACCGGCGACTTGATGCGGACCTCGCCCTTGCGGGCGGTCACCTTGGCGGCGCCCATGCGGAACTCGGTCTTGACCGCAGAGCCGCGGCCGGAGCCGCGCGGGTCCGGCGCCCGGTCGGTGCGCTCGACGAAATCGCGCAGCAGCCGCAGCTGCGCCTCCGTTCCGGAGGTCGCTGCGAGACCCTCGCGCAGCGCCGCCACATCGCCGTCCTCCAGCGCCCGCACCACCTGCACGCCGAGGTCGCGCGAGATATCGCGCGGGTCGATCAGTACGCCGCCGAATTCCTCGAGCAGACGGACGAAGGCGTTGACATAGGAGCGCTGCGCCGGGCTCTGCGCGTGGTAGAGCCGGTTCACCGCGGCGCGCGCATCGGCCATGCCGGTTTCGGGATCCTTGGCCACCGCCATGGCAAGCCCGGCCAGCTCCGACAGCGACAGGTTCTTGCGCACCACGTTCTCGGTGACCATGTCGACATAGCGGTCCATGCGGCCTGTCGCCTGGGTCTCGATCTTGGCGGTGACCAGCGAGAACCGCGCGTCGCCGGTCTCCTCGAAGAGCATCTTCAGCGCGTGCAGCCGCCGCCAGCCCGAGGTCAGCGAATAGCCACTGCCGTCCTGCTGGACCGTCACCGGCTCCTTCTGGCCAAGCGCGCGGATCGACTGCTTCAGCTCCTCCATCTCGGGGCTTTTCAGCTCGTCCGCCAGATCGGCCCGGTCCCGCGCCAGATCGTCGGCGCGGATCATCTCGAGCGGCAGCCGCAGCAGCACCAGCCCCGCATCCATCGCGTCACGCCATTGCCGGGCCTCCTCGGCATTGCGGCGGCGCTGCTGCTTCAGGTCCTCCTCGGACCGGTCGAGCGACCGGGCGGTCTCGCGGATCGCGGCGCTCATCGGGCCGGGCTTGGCCTCCGGACCTGGTTTCGCGACGGGTCGGCGGGCGGCGCCCGGGGTGATGTCGAACTTGGATTTCACCATTTCAGCCTGCCTTCCGCTTGAGCTCGCCGTCGCGCGGCCAGACCGAAAGAATGGTCTCGCGGAATTCCTCGTAGGCCTCGTCGAAGCTCTTGCGCGCGCGCTTCCAGGTATCCCGGGTCATCTCGCGGTAGTCCTGTTCGTAGATCGAGTTCTGGAACCGTCCGGACTGTTCGACCGCGCGGGTCATCTCGATCGCATGCTCGCAGACCCGGCCGGCGAAGACATTGTGGAAGGCCCGCTTCATCGCCTCGTGCAGCTCGTTCGAGGCCTCGTAGCGGGTCATCAGAACCCGGATCGCCAGGAACTCCTTCGGCAGGCTCAGCCGCGCGCCGTCAGCATGGCCGGCATAGCCCGCCGAGATGTCCTCCATCGCGGTGGCGAGCTGGCCGAGGAAGGAGGTGGTCGAGTCGTATTCCCAGTAGCCCGGGCCCGACGGGATATAGAGAACGTCCGCCGCGAAGGCCGCGTTCAGCGACTGGTAGCCGATGGCCGGCGGGCAGTCGAAGATGATCAGGTCGTAGTCGTCCTCGGGCAGTTCGTCGAGATAGCGCGAGACGCAACCGAAGAAGGTCCAGCCGGGATGCAGGTTGCGGTACTGCGCGGAGGCGAATTCCACGAAGGCCGCGTTGGCACAGCTCGGGATGATGTGGATCGAACGGCCCCAGCAGGTCGGCAGGATGAAGTCCGAGAACTTCTGGCGGCCGATCGACTGGACGTCGTCGGGCAGCTCGTAGCTGGCGGGGTAGGGGCAGTCGTCGGGATCGTCATAGGTGTCGACGATCCGGTCGGCTTCCTTGCAAAGGTCGCGGCACATGATGCCCCAGACGGTCTGGTCCTCGCTGACCGCGGTCAGGCCCATCGAATGGGTCAGCGTTGCCTGCGGGTCGAAGTCGATCACCAGCACGCGGTAGCCGTCGAGCGCCGCCGCATGGGCGAGGTGCTGCGCCACCACGGTCTTGCCGACGCCGCCCTTGAAGTTCGACACGCCGATCCGCAGCGCGCGGCCCTTCGGGCGCGGCGGCATCAGCGACTTGTTCTTGAACTTCAGGCCGCGGCGCAGCCGGGTGATCTCGTCGATGGTGAACCAGCGCTGGCCGTTCGACTTTTCCACCATGCCCTGGGGCAGCTCGGGCTGGTCCATCAGCCGCTTGCGGAACGTGTCCTGGTTCACGCCGAAAATGAAATTCGCCACCTCCCAGGTGGAGAAGCGCCGGAGCTGCTTGGTATCGTCCGGAGAGAAGGTCTGCTCGCGCACTGCCTGCTGCTGCAGGAGGCTCGCCTCGTTCATCATGCGAAGTGTGGTATGGTCATCCATTGCCCTGATCCCGCCATTTTCGTTGCCGGGAGAATATCGGGATCTCCGGATTAGAAAACCCGGAAATTCCGGAATACCGGGATTTGGTCCGAGCTGTTGCTTTTCGCCAATTCCATTGCAATTCCATGGGAAAAGCCACCAGAGCTTGGGGAAGGGACCCGCGAAACACAGATCCAGTCCCGATATTCACTGATGTTTGACAAAATCCGGGATTGGCACCTAAACTTCCCGCATGACGCAAGAATCGGGACAACCGACTCGGTCATTGACGGCAACGAGCAGCAGCAAGGAGGCACAGCAGGCCGGAAAAGAAAGAGGCGCCAGATTTCTCCGGACGCCCCATCTGATGTTTTGCACCCTCAAGATGGCCCCCGGAGATCCCAAAGTCAACAACGCCTGTCGGGCGCGTGGCGGCTTTTTGCCTGATCTCCCGGTCCCGTGACATCGCCATGACCCATTTTCCAGACCCTGCCGCGCGGCGGGACGGCACCGGCTTGCCTGCGGCACCGGTGACAGGAGCGCAGACCGCGCTTGCCCTGCACAAGTGGCGCGACCTGATGGACCCGCTCAAGGCCTGTGCGGCCGAGCTGGGCCTGAACGGCACCGACATCCATTTTCTCGACGTCCTGCTGAGCTTCGTCCCCGGCGAACGGCTCGCCCTCGACCGCAGGGGAGAGTGCATCGTCTTCGCCGCGAATGCCACGATCGCGGCACGCATGGGGCGCTCCGGCGACAGCACGGTCAACCGCTGCATCCGCAGGGCGGAAGAGCGCGGGCTGGTGCGGCGCGTGATGTCGCCGAACCGCAAGCGCTACGCACGCGCCGGACGCGCCTATGGCATCGACCTCGCCCCGCTCGCCGAAACCCATGGCCAGCTGATGGGCCTGCTCGCGGAGGTCGAAGCCCAGGCCGCCCGCACGGAAGAACTGCGCCGGGACTGCGCCGACCTGCTGGCCAAGCTGAAACAGCAGCCCGGCACCTGTCCGGAGCGGATCGCGGAGTTCCAGCGGCGGCTGCGCCGGAAACCGACCGAAGACGCGCTGATCCGTCTCGGCAGCGACATCGCCGCCTGTCTGAACACGGCCATTCCGGGCGGCAGCGGCGACCGGAATGAGCAGCACTCAAAGCACCAAATTTCCAATACCCTTGATAAGCCCGAACCCCGAACCGACCCTGTCGACGAAACCGACATCGCCCGCGCCTTTCCCAGCCTAACGGCAATGCTCAGCCCCTCTGCCAGGACCCCTTTGCAGCGCCAGCTCGACGATGCTGCCCTCGCGCTTCCCGGCATACGGCGCGCCTGGCAGAGAAGCTCGGACAAGATGGGACCCGGGCCCGCAGCCATCCTGCTCGGCACGGTGCTCGAGCGGCACGAAAGGATCGCCAATCCCGGCGGCTATCTCCGCAACCTCACCGACCGCTGGATGCGCGGCGAGCTTGATCTGGACAACCTCGTCCATGCCAGCCTGAGGCAGAAGGCACGGGAAAGACAGGCCGCATGACGATGCTTGCCCTCAAGTCCCCTGCCGGCGCAGACTGCCCAGAGTGGCCGCAGATGCGGCGTCCAGAGTGGCGGAGCGTTTCCCCGCCTGCATCGGTTCCCGCACCGATCCGGACCCGGAGGTTCTGACATGGCCCGGCGCATTCCTGAGGCAGGACGGAAGCCGCTTCCGCCGCACGAGATCCGCCGTTCCGTCGACCTGCCCGGATGCGCGCCGAAGCCCCGGCACGAAGACCTGAAGGCACCGGATCTGGTGCAGCGCATCATGGCCGCCCCGAATTACCGCCGCGCCGACGAGGACATGGACTTCCTGCACCGCGACGCGATGCGCGGCACGCGGCTGCTGCTCGACTACCAGAAGGCGGAGACGCTGCTGGAGGAACACGGCATTGCCCATGCGATCGTCGTCTTCGGCGCCACGCGGATCGGCGAGCCCGGCCATGCCGCGGCGAAGGTTGCGGCGGCTGAGGCTGCACTGGGACGGCGGCCCGGCGATCCGGAGCTGGAACGGCAGCTCGCCGTGGCACGGCGGCTCGAGGCGAAGAGCGGCCATTACGAGACCCGGCCCAGCTCGGCGGCGCTGCGGCCGGTGACGGGGCCGGTCTCGCCGGTCAGGCGGTCGAGCCTGTCGTCATGGAAGACCATCGGCACGCCGTCGCGGCTCGGCTGGATGTCGAGCTCGATCCCGTAGCCGCACTCGATGGCGGCCCTGGCCGCCGCGAGGCTGTTCTCGGGCCGCCCGGCGGCCAGGTCATGCAGGCCGCGATGGGCGATGGGCTGCGCGAGCAGCCCGGCCGGAAAGGTCATCGGATCTGGAAAACGCCGTCGATCTCGACCGCGACGCCGAAGGGCAGCGACGGCGAGGAGACCGCGGAACGGGCATGGCGCCCGGCATCGCCCAGAACTTCGACGAGGAAATCGGAGGCGCCGTTCACGACCGCGGGCTGCTGGCCGAAATCGGGCGCGGAGTTGACGAAGGCGCCCAGCTTGACGACGCGGACCAGCCGGTCGAGATCGCCGCCGCAGGCTGCCTTGACCTGCGACAGCAGGTGGATCGCGCAGAGCTTCGCCGCGGCTGCGCCATCGGAAACGTCCATGCCGTCACCCAGCTTGCCGGTGACCAGCGTGCCGTCCTCGGCCTTGGGCAGCTGCCCGGAGACATGCAGCAGGTCGCCGGCCTGCACGTAGGACACGTAGTTGGCGGCGGGCGCAGCGGCTTCGGGCAGGGTGATGCCGAGCGCGGCGAGGCGGGACTCGAATTGACCGGACATGTCGGGCCTCCTTGATGGTTTCGGGCGCAGCTTTACCGCCGAAGGCGGGGCGGAGGAAGCCGAAATGCATCCGCGGCGCCGGGCGGCCCCGTCACTCCGCCGCGGCTGTCGCGGCGGTTCCGGGCTGTCCCAGCGCTGCGCAGAGTGCCCTGGTCAGGTCCCTGCGGCTGATCGGCTTCATCAGGCTGATGTCCTGCAGGTCGATCCGCTCGCCATGCGCGGTGCTCTCGTTGGGATAGCCCGACATGAAGATCACCCGCAGGCCCGGCATGAGCCTGCGCAGCCGCTCGGCCAGCGCCGGGCCCTGCAGGCTGCCGGGCATGACGATGTCGGTCAGCAGCACATCGGCGCGCAGTCCGGGGAAGAGCGCCAGCGCCTCGTCGCCCGATGCGGCGGCGGTGACCTCGAGCCCCATCCGCTCGAGCCGGAGCGAGCGCGACGTCACGCGGCTGAGCGCCTCGGCGCGGACCCGGCGCGGCATGGGCCGGGCCTTCCAGCTGACCAACCTCTTCCCCGGGCTCACCGTGCTGGAGAACGTGCGGCTTGCCATTCAGGCGCGCGAGGGCCGCGGCTTCCGCATGCTGTCGCGCGCGATGGGCGACTGGGAGCTTCTCGACCGGGCCGAGCGGCTGCTGCAGCAGGTCCGGCTGCTGAGCCTCGCCGAGATGCCGGTGACGGCGCTGCCGCATGGCGACCAGAGGAAGCTCGAGGTCGCGCTGCTGATGGCGCTCGAGCCGCGGGTCTTCATGTTCGACGAGCCGACCGCGGGGATGAGCGCCGACGAGGCGCCGCATGTGCTCGACCTGGTGGCCGGGCTCAAGGGGCAGGCGGGGCGCACCGTTCTGCTGGTGGAGCACAAGCTGGACGTGATCCGCGCGCTCGCCGACCGGATCATCGTGCTGCATGGCGGCGCGCTGGTCGCGGACGGGCCGCCGGACGAGGTGATGGAGTCGGAGATCGTGCAGGAGGTCTACATGGGACAGGCGCTGGCCGATGTCTGACGAGGACGAGACGCCGGGCGCGGACCGGATGGCCGACAGGCTTTCCCGCGCGATGGAGCGCGCGCGGCAGGCCCGCAGCGCGGAGGGGAACGGGGCGGGCCGCCCTTGTTCCTGAGAGTACTGCAACTCCCAGTCCGGGATCCGGGGGCAAGCTCAGCATCCCTGAACGACCTTTCCCTGCGGCAGACAAGTCCGAACATGCCTCCTGCCGCTCAAGCCGCCATGTCCCGACGGACCGGGAGCGGCCGCGCCGCGCCTCAGCTGAACATCCGCACCGTGTCGACCGAGCTATGCGCCCCGATCTTGTCGAAATGATCGGTCACGAAAGCATCGGCCGCGGCATAGCCCGCCTTGTGCAGCTTGCCGAGCACATAGGGCGACGGCACCAGCTTGGTCGCGACCGACAGCTGGGTCATCATCTCGTCATCGGCGATCATGTGGATATGGACGTCGCGCATCGAGCCCTCGGGCACCTGCCCGGTCTTCAGCAGCCGCTTGACGAAGGAGATCGCCCTGAGCTCGCGCAGCAGCGAGGAGTTGAAGCTGATCTCGTTGATGCGGTTGCCGATTTCCTGGGGCGAGGTCGGCAGCTCGTCGCGCTCCAGCGGGTTGATGTTGATGATCACGATGTCATCCGGCAGGTGGCTGGCAAACATCGGATAGAGCGCCGGGTTGCCGGTATAGCCGCCGTCATAGAAGAATTCCTCGCGCCCGGTCTCGGCATCCTCGATCTTCACCGCCTGGAAAATCGTCGGCAGGCAGGCCGAGGCCAGGATCGTGTCGACGGTGATCTCGCCGCCGCGGAAGATCCGCGACTTGCCGTCCCGCACCCGCGTCGTGCAGACGAAGAAATCCGGGCCGCGGTCGGTGCAGCAGATATTGTCGAAGATCAGCTTGGCAACGATCCGCTCCAGCGGGTTGCGGTAGGCCGGGCCGTACATGTAGGGCGACATGAAGCCGGTGGCGGCTTCGGCCATCAAGTAGGCGGGCGAGGCCTGGTAGGCGTCGCGCACCAGCCCGACCAGAGGCCCCAGCGCATTGATCCAGGCGCTCATCCGCAGGTCCTGCACCGCGCCGATCTGGGTCCAGAGCCAGTTGAGCATGTCGATCGCGTTCTGCCGCGGATCGTCGGTCTCGGGACAGCTGAGCCCGGCCTTCAGCGCCGCGCCGTTCAGCGCCCCCGCCGAGGTGCCCGAGATCGAGGCGATCTCGATCCGCTCGTCCTCCAGAAGCCGCACCAGCGCGCCCCAGGTGAAGGCGCCATGCGCGCCGCCGCCCTGAAGCGCCAGGTTGATCCGCTTCACGCTGTTCTTCATGTCCTTCATCTGCGTCCCTCGTTGCCAGCCAGCCTCTGCAGCACCTGTGCCTCGCCGAGCCCGGCGAAGCCCATCGCGCGCCTGACCCCGGGGATCAGCGCCGCGCCGTTCATCGCATACGCCAGTTCGATCAGCCCCGCCTCGCCGAAGGCGTCCCGCACGGCCTCGCGCGCCGCCGCATCCTCGGCGCGGTCGCGCACCACCGCATCGTCGCCGCCCGCCGCCACGACCTTGGCCTCCGGATCGCGCGCCAGCACCGAGCTGACCACCGGCTCGAGGATCGCCGCGCCGTCGACCGCCCCGGTCAGCAGCGCCTGCTGCACCTGCGCCGCGCCCTGGTAGACGATGTCCACCGCATCCGGACCGGCGCCCAGCCCGTTCTGCAGCCAGTATTGCAGCACGGTTTCCGGCACCGAGCCGGTCGGGAAGGTGGCGAGGACCGGCTTGCGGCCCTTGTCTCCGGCGAAGCGGGCAAAGGCGGTGGCGGCGTCCCCGTCGAAATAGGGCGCGAGATCGCCGAGCGCGACGACCGAGATCTGCTCGACGATGTTCGAGGCCACGACCTTGATGTCGGCGCCCTTGCCGCGGGCGACCATCGCCGGGCCGATGCCGAAATAGGCGGCATCGAGCTGCCCGGCCAGCAGCGCCTGCACCATCGCCGGGCCGTTCTGGAACTGCACCAGCTCCGGATCGATGCCGGCCTCGTCCATCCAGCCCTCCTCGAGGGTCACGAAGAGTTGCGCATCCGGCAGGATCGGCATGTAGCCGATTTCGAGCGCCAGCTTGTCTTCGGCGATGGCCGAGGTGGCGAAGCCGAGCGCGGCAAGCCCGGCCAGGATCGGTGCCTTGAACTGAATCATGCGGTGTCTCCCCGAGGTTTCCGCTTCATCTGGTCCATTTTCCTCCTTGAGGAAAGGGCAGGCCGGAAAATGAGGAGAATGTTCCGCCCGGCACGGGAGAGCCGGGACATGAGCCGCCTCCCCGCTTGGCCGCTCGAACGCTGTCGGGCCGCGCGGTCCTTGGTGCGCGAATGCGCCATGGTCACGGTGCAGCTTTCGCCCAGCGACCTCGCCGAGAAAGTCGGCCGCGCCGATATCGTCGTGGCCGCCGTCGGCCAGGCCGAGATGGTCAAGGGCGAGTGGATCAAGCCGGGCGCGACCGTCATCGACGTCGGCACCAGCCGGGTGATCCGCGACGGCCAGACGCTGCTCAAGGGCGACGTGGATTTCGAGGGCGCCTCGACCCGCGCCCGCGCGATCACGCCGGTTCCGGGCGGGGTCGGTCCGATGACGATCATGACGCTGATGCACAACACGCTGGTCGCCGCCTTCCGCCGCGCCGACCTGTCCGTCCCGGAACTCTGACCATGCGGGGCCGCCCCGTCCCCCCTTGCGGCCCCAGCACTGGCCGCGCGGTGCCGTCCCCCGCGCCGCGCGGCAAATTTCGTTTCACGGCCGGCAAGGCCGTTGCCCTCAACCATCGCCGCATGCTGAGTATCAAGCGGGCATCTCGCGAAGAAGGAATGTAGAAATGGCAGCTTTCCCGGAAAGGGCCAATGTCGTCATCGTCGGTCTCGGCGGCATCGTCGGCGCGTCCGTCGCGCACCACCTGATCGAGCGCGGCTGGGACGACATCGTCGGCATCGACAAGTCGGCCATCCCGACCGATATCGGCTCCACCGGCCACGCGTCGGACTTCTGCTACGTGACCGGCCATGACCTGCTGAGCACCTGGAGCTCGATGTACTCCGTCGACTTCTACGAGAAGCTCGGTCACTACAGCCGCATCGGCGGCATCGAGGTCGCACGCGTCGGCGACGACATCCGCATGGAAGAGCTGAAGCGCCGCTGCGACTCCGGCCGTGCCTTCGGCACCCGCGTCGAGATGATCACCCCGGCCCAAGCCAAGGAAAAATTCCCGCTTCTCGAGGAAGACCAGATCCAGGGCGCCATGTGGGACCCGGATGCAGGCCTCGTCGTGCCGCGGTCGCAGACCGTCGCGGGCAAGCTCGTGGATGCGGGCGAGAAAGCCGGCAAGCTGCGCGCCTTCGCCAACACCCCGGCGCTTGAGCTGATCCAGGAAAACGGCCGCGTCGTCGGCGTGAAGACCCACCGCGGCACCATCATGGCCGATCACGTCGTCGTCTGCGCCGGCCTCTGGGGCCGCCTGATCGCCGGCATGGTGGGCGAAGACCTGCCGGTCATGCCCGTCGACCACCCGCTGACCTTCTTCGGTCCGTATGACGAATTCGCAGGCACCGGCCTCGAAATCGGCCGTCCGCTGCTGCGCGACCAGGGCAACTCCGCCTACATGCGCGACACCGGCGACCCCGCCACCACCGAGGGCGGCCAGATGGAATGGGGCTACTACTACGAGGACGAGCCGCGCATGGTGCATCCGCGCGACATCCTCGAGAAGGGCCAGGCCCGCCTCGGGCCGTCGATGCGCGACCTCGCGCTGGAAGACGTCATCGAGCCGCTCGAGCGCGCGATGGAGCTGACCCCGATCCTCGCGGAGCTGGGCTTCAACGAGAGCCACTCGTTCAACGGCCTGCTGCAGACCACCACCGACGGCGGCCCCTCGATGGGCGAAAGCCGCAAGGTGCGCGGCCTGTGGTACGCGGTCGCGATCTGGGTCAAGGACGCGCCCGGCATGGGCAAGCTGATCGCAGACTGGATGACCGACGGGCGCACGCATGTCGACCATCACGGCATCGACTACTCGCGCTTCTCCGACTTCCAGCTGGAAGAGCAGTTCATCCAGGACCGCTGCTGGGAAACCGCGAAGAAGATCTACAACCCGCCGGTCCACGTCCGCGAACCCTTCTCCAAGGGCCGGGGCGTCCGCCGTTCGCCGTTCTACGAGCGCGAAGTCGAGCTGGGCGGCTACTTCATGGAACTCGGCGGCTGGGAGCGCGCGCACGGCTATGCCGCGAACGAGCACCTGCTGGAAAAATATGCCGACCAGGTTCCGGTCCGCGAAGCCGAGTGGGACAACCGCCATTTCTGGCGCGTCTCCAACGCCGAGCAGCTGGAGATGTCCGCGGATTGCGGCATCATCAACCTGTCGCACTTCCACATGACCGACATCTCCGGGCCGGACCATGTCGAGCTGATGGAATGGCTCTGCGCAGCCAAGATCGGCGGCGACGCGAACATCGGCAAGGGCATCTACACCCACATGCTCGATGACGAAGGCATGGTGCGGGCGGACTTCACCGTCTTCCGCATGGCGGACCGCTGCCGCCTGGTGAACGGTGCCGATGCCGGCCCGCGCGACCTGATCTACATGAAGCGCGTGGCGCAGGACCGCGGCCTCGACGTCACCATCGAGGAGACGACCGAGAAGTTCACCACCATCGGCATCTGGGGCCCGAACGCCCGCGAGAACCTCAAGAAGGTCGTCGCGGATCCGGAGGCCCTGAACGCCGAGAACTTCCCCTTCGCGGCAATCCGTCCGATCGAGATCGCAGGCAAGTCGGTCAGCGCGTTCCGCATCTCCTATGTGGGCGAGCAGGGCTGGGAACTGCACATGGCCTATGAAGACGGCCTCGCTGTCTGGGACGCGCTGCGCTCCACCGGCGTGATCGCCGTCGGCGTGGAAACCTACGCGAACTCCCGCCGCCTCGAGAAGTCGCTGCGCCTGCAGAACGCCGACCTGCACACCCAGTACAACCTGCTGGAAGCAGACCTGGCGCGTCCGAAGGTGAAAGAGGCCGATTTCCGCGGCAAGGAAAAGCACCTGGAGTTCAAGGCCCGCGAGCACCAGCCCGCGATGCTCTGCACGCTGGTGATGACCGAGAACACCGACAAGAACGGCGTGAAGCGCTATCCGAACACCACCATGCCGGTGATGGATCCGGAAACCGGCAAAGTGCTGATCGACAGCGAAGGCCGCCGCTCCTACACCTCGTCGGTGGCCTACGGTCCGACCATCGGCAAGAACATCGCCCTGGCCTACCTGCCCTGGGAGTACTGCCAGGTCGGGCGCAAGCTGAACGTCACCTATTTCGACGAGACCTACCCGGTCGAAGTCGCAGGTGTCGGCTATGCTCCGCTCTACGACCCGGAAAACTCCAAGCCGCGCAGCTGATCGCCGCGTCTGCATCCCGCGCCGGAACGGCGCGGGCCTCCCGGCGCCCTGCCCGTCTCCGGACGGACAGGGCGTTTTCGCGTCAGGCGCGGCAGCCTGCCACCGTTTCCGCCTCGATCCCGATCAGCCGCTGCTTGCGCCAGAGCCCGCCGCCATAGCCGGTCAGCGATCCGTCGGCGCCGATTGCCCGGTGGCAGGGGATCATCACCGCGATCCGTTTGGCGCCGTTCGCCCGCGCCACCGCGCGCACCGGCCAGCGCGGCGGCGGCCCCTGCCCCGGCAGCCCATAGTCCGAGGGCGGCCAGAAGCCCGGCGAGGCCGGAGCCCCCTGCCAGCAGGATGCCGCCGCCGCGCGGCAGGATCCGGGAAGGGCAAGTGTCGCTGAAATCAGGCATGTCCGGTCCTCCTGCGGCTCCAGGCCTGGGCCGCGTTGATGGCGAAGATCAGGGCCAGCGCGATGGCCAGCATGGCGAGGCCGATGGCGGCGGCCGCGTCGTAGTCGAATTCCTCGAGCCGGATCACGATCAGGAGCGGCGCGATCTCGGTCAGCTTCGGCAGGTTCCCGGCGATGAAGATCACCGATCCGTATTCCCCGGCGGCGCGGGCCAGGGCGAGCACGCAGCCGGTCGAGAGCGCAGGCATCAGCACCGGCAGCACCACGCGGGCGAAGGTCCGGCCGCGCGAGGCGCCGAGGCTGGCCGAGGCCTCCTCGACGGCCGGGTCGAGATCCTCGATCACCGGCTGCAGCGTGCGCACGACGAAGGGCAGCCCCACGAAGACCAGCGCCAGCCATATGCCCGCCTCGGCATAGGCGACCTTCAGGCCGAGAGGCTCCAGCACCCGGCCGAAGGCCCCCGAGGGCGCATAGAGCGCCGTCAGCGCGATCCCGGCAACGGCCGTCGGCAGGGCGAAGGGCAGATCCATTGCCGCATCGAGCAGGCGGCGGCCGGGAAAACGGTAGCGGGCCAGGACCCAGGCCAGCAACAGTCCCAGCATGCCCGAGATCGCCGCCGCGCCGATGGCGGCGCGGAACGAGAGCCAGAGCGCGGCCAGCACGCGCGGCCGGGCCAGATGGTCCCAGAGCGCTTCCGGTCCCATCGCGATGCCCCGGCCCAGAAGCGCGGCCAGCGGCACCAGGACGACGATCCCGAGCGCCGCGAGCGCGAGCCCGAGACAGGGCCCGAAGCCCGGAAGCGGCGAAGGGCGGCGCAGCAGGGCACGCATGCGATCACTCCCCCTGCACGCGGTCGATCACGCCGCCCCTGCCGAAAAAGGCGGGCTGCACCTCGTCCCAGCCGCCGAACTCGGCGATCGTCGCCATCTCGACCTCGGGAAAGCGCGCCAGATCCGCCGGGTCGGCCAGCGAGCTGTCCCAGGCGCGGTAGTAGTGGCGGAAGGCGATGGCCTGCGCCTCGGGGCTGTAGAGCTGTTCCAGATAGGCAGTGGCGGCGGCGCGCTGGCGGTCATCCGCGAGATTGCCCTCGACCAGCGCCACCGGCGGCTCGGCGCGGATCGACACCGACGGCACGACGATGTCGAATTTGTCCTCGCCCAATTCGGCGAGGCTGAGGAAGGCCTCGTTCTCCCAGGCGATCAGCACGTCGCCGACGCCTCTCTGCGCAAAGGTCGTGGTGGCGCCGCGCGCGCCGGTGTCGAGCACCGGCACATGGGCGAAGAGGTCCTTCAGATAGGCCTCTCCGGTCTCCTGCGTGGCGCCCGGCTGGCGCATGGCCCAGGCCCAGGCGGCCATGACGTTCCAGCGCGCCCCGCCCGAAGTCTTGGGGTTCGGGGTGATGACCTCGACGCCGTCGCGGATCAGGTCCGGCCAGTCGCGGATGCCCTCGGGATTGCCCTCGCGGACGAGGAACACGATGGTCGAGGTATAGGGCGCAGAGCCATGCGGCAGGCGCGCCTGCCAGTCCTGCGCGATCTTGCCGGTCGCCGCGGCAATGGCGTCGATATCGGGCGCGAGCGCCAGCGTGACGACCTGGGCGCCGAGCCCGTCGATCACCGCGCGGGCCTGGGCGCCCGAGCCGCCATGGCTCTGTTCGATGCGCAGCGCACCGTCGGACCGGGCCTCGTACCGCTCGGCGAAGAGCGCGTTGTAGTCGCGGTAGAATTCCCGCGTCGGGTCGTAGGAGACATTGAGGATCTCATCGGCCCTTGCGCCGGGACCGGCAAGCGCGGCCCCGGTGGCGGCAAGCCAGAATGCGGCGAGGCCGCGGCCGGGCGGAAGGAAGGTGCGGATCAGTCGGATCATTCGGGTTTCCTCTGGGTGCAGGGCACCGTCCGGGCGGCGCGCGCCGCCCGGTGCAGGTGCCGGGATTGTGGTCGGGATTGTGGTTGGGGCCGGACGAGGCCCGGGGATCAGGCCGGGCGCATCTCGACGCGCCAGTCGGCCAGATTGCGGCCTTCGAGGATTTCGGCCGCGGCAAGCTGCGGGTCGCGGGCCAGCACGGTCAGCACGGCATCGCCGCAGCGATGCGGCCGCCCGGTGGCGCGGTGGATCAGCGTCAGGCTCCAGAGCCGGCGCGGGGACTTCGGAAGGTCTGTCATCACGGGTCTCCGTCGAAGCGGCGGGACGGGGATCGCCCTACCAATACGATAATATCTACCGTGATTATCGTGTTTAATCGAGGGAACGGTTTCAGCGTTCTTCTGTCCCGCAGGAGAACGTCAGTCTCCCGGATGCGCCTCGGGCAGGGCGTGAAGCTCCAGCGCCGCGGCCGCGGCCGGGCGGACGAGCAAATCGTCGAGCGACAGGGAATCGATCAGCACCAGATAGCTGTAGAACACCTGTCCGAACACTTGGCGCAACTTGCAGGCGGCTTCGTCGGGACAGTCCGCACAGCGCTGGTAGGAGCGGCGCGACAGGCAGGGCAAGGGCGCGATCGGCCCGTCGATCTGCTGCAGCAGCGCGCCGAGCGCGATCGTTTTCGGGTCCCGGATCAGGTGGTAGCCCCCCGCCCTGCCGCGTTTGGCGGCAAGATAGCCCGCCTTGCGCAGATCGATCAGGATATGTTCGAGGAACCGCTTGGGCGCGCCGGAGCGCTGCGCGATCTGCTCGATCGTCAGCGCCTCCTTGCCGGCATCGCCCAGCACCATCAGTGCCTTGAGCGCATATTTCGTCTTCTGCGTGATCATGTTCCAAGACCAAGAATACGCCATCCGTCCGGCGGCGCCAGAGAAATCTGTCTTTACATGTCAAAGACGATAGACATTATCGTGTAATATGCCGTGCCACGAGTCGGGCACGGCCGCGGAGACAGGACCAGGGAGGACTGCCGGATGGAACTCGACGTGATCGACCGCAAGATCCTGGCACGGCTGATGGCCGATGCGACAGTGCCGGTCGCGCGGCTGGCCGCCGAGGTGGGGCTGAGCCAGACGCCCTGCTGGAAGCGCGTGCAGAAACTGAAGGCGGCGGGCGTGATCCGCGGCCAGGTCGCGGTGGTCGATCCCGAGCGCCTGGGCTTCGCGCTGACGGTCTTCGCCACGGTCGAGGCGCCCGAAGCCTCGGCGGACTGGCAGGCGCGCTTTGCCGCGGTGGTGGCCGGCGTCCCGCTGGTTGGCTCCGAGGTGCTGCGCGGCCGCCGCCGGTCGCCCCAGCCGCTCTCCTTCGCGACGGAATGGGCGCTGGTGGCGCTGCTGGTCGGCGCGATGTCGCTGGCCGACTGGGTGCTGCTGACCGTCACGCTGGCCTCGCATGCGCCGCTGCTGCACATGCTGACCGCGACCGCGGTCACCATCGCGGCATATCCCCTGCCCGCACTGGTGCTGCGGCTTGCCGGGATCCGCCGCCTCGACTACCCTCAGGGGGTGATCCGAAGGACCCGGTCATGAGACGTTCCGAGAAAGATGTCGAGAAGAGCGCGGGGATCATCACCCGGCGCGGCCTGGTGCTGGGCGGGCTGCAGTTCGCCATGATGGGCGCGCTCGGGCTGCGGCTGCGCCACATGCAGGTGGAAGAGGCCGCCGAGTACCGCACCCTCGCCGAGGAGAACCGCATCAACGTGCGCCTGCTGGCACCGCAGCGCGGGCTGATCTTCGACCGCCAGGGCCGCCCCGTGGCCCAGAACGACCAGAATTACCGCGTGGTGATCGTGCGCGAGGATGCCGGCGACGTCGCCGAAGTGCTCGACCGGCTGGCCGGGCTGATCCCGCTGACCCCCGAGGAAATCGAACGCACGCTGCGCGAGGTCGGCCGCCGCTCGGCCTTCGTCCCGGTCACGGTCAAGGACCAGATGCCCTGGGAAGACCTGGCGCGGATCGCGATCAACGCCCCCGCCCTGCCCGGCGTGCGCCCCGAGGTCGGCCAGACCCGCAGCTATCCGATGGGCCAGGATTTCGCCCATGTCACCGGCTATGTCGGCCCGGTCAGCGACTACGACCTGTCGAAGATGGAAGACCCCGATCCGCTGATGCAGATCCCGAAATTCCAGATCGGCAAGTCGGGCGTCGAGGCGCGGATGGAGGAGCTGCTGCGCGGCAAGGCCGGCAACAGCCAGATCGAGGTCAACGCGGTCGGACGGGTGATGCGGGAACTGTCGCGCACCGAGGGCACCTCGGGAAAGAACCTGCAGCTGACCGTCGATGCCCAGCTGCAGAACTTCACCCAGGCGCGGCTCGACGGCGAAAGCTCGGGCGTGGTGGTGGTCGACTGCACCAATGGCGACATTGTCGCGGCGGTCTCCTCGCCGAGCTTCGACCCGAACCTCTTCGTGCGCGGCATCTCGGTGGCCGACTACAAGGCGCTGACCGGCAACAAGTACCGGCCGCTGGCCTCGAAGACCGTGCAGGGCACCTATCCGCCCGGCTCGACCTTCAAGATGGTGGTGGCGCTGGCCGCGCTCGAGGCCGGGGTGATCACCCCCGAGGGCACCGAGTGGTGCCCGGGCTACCTGGCGGCGGGCGGACGGCGGTTCCATTGCTGGAAATCCGGCGGCCATGGCCATGTCAACCTGGTCGGCTCGATCCAGCAGAGCTGCGACGTCTATTACTACGAGATCGCCCAGAAGGTCGGGATCGACCGGATCGCCGCCATGGCGCAGCGGCTGGGGCTGGGCACGCGCTTCGACCTGCCGATGTCGGCGGTGTCCGAAGGGATCGCGCCGAACAAGGAGTGGAAGCGCAAGAGCTACGGCCAGGAATGGCTGGTCGGCGACACGCTGAACGCCTCGATCGGCCAGGGCTACGTGCTGGCCTCGCCCTTGCAGCTGGCGGTGATGACCGCGCGGATCGCCAGCGGCAACGCGGTGATGCCGCGGCTGATCAAGACCGTCGACGGGTTCGAGCAGCCGGTCAGCGCCGAGCCGCTGGGGCTGAATCCGCGCCACCTGCGCACCGTGCGCGACGCGATGGACGCCGTCAGCAATTCGCGCCGCGGCACCGGCTATGGCAGCCGCGTGGTCGATGACCAGCTGCTGATCGCCGGCAAATCCGGCACCAGCCAGGTGCGCAACATCACCAAGGCCGAGCGCGCCCGCGGCGTGACCCGCAACGACCAGCTGCCCTGGGAACGCCGCGACCACGCGCTGTTCGTCGCCTACGGACCGGTGCCCTCGCCGCGCTATGCCGTGGCGGTGATCGTGGAACACGGAGGCGGCGGCTCTTCGGCCGCCGCGCCGATCGCCCGGGATGTCCTCCTGGCCGCGATGACCGGCGGCGTACCGCCGCTCGATGCCTATCCCGCCTCGCAGCGCGACGACATCGCCGCCCGTTTCGACGCCATGCCGATGCGCGACCAGTTCCGCAGCGGGAGCGGAAAGAGCCGGGCATGAGCTATCTCGAATACGCGGTGAAGACGGTGCCTTCGGGCATCCGCAAGGTGCTGTACCTGAACTGGCCGCTGGTGTTCCTGCTGACCGCGATCTGCTCGGTCGGCTTCATGATGCTCTATTCGGTGGCCGGCGGCTCGGCGCAGCCCTGGATGGAGCCGCAGATGGAGCGCTTCGCGGCCGGCATGGCGGCGATGTTCGTCGTCGCGATGGTGCCGATCTGGTTCTGGCGCAACGTGTCCTTCGTGGCCTACGGCGTGTCGCTCCTGCTGCTGGTCGCGGTGGAGGTGATGGGCGAGATCGGCATGGGCGCGCAGCGCTGGATCGATCTCGGCTTCTTCCAGCTGCAGCCCTCCGAGCTGATGAAGATCGCGCTGATCATGGTGCTGGCGGCCTATTACGACTGGCTCGATGTCGACAAGGTCAGCCGCCCTCTCTGGATGCTGCCGCCGATCCTCTTGATCCTGGTGCCGACCGCGCTGGTGCTGAAGCAGCCGGATCTCGGCACCGCGATCCTGCTCTTGTCGGGCGGCGGCTTCATCATGTGGCTCGCGGGCGTCCACTGGGCCTATTTCCTGGCCGTGATCGCCTCGGGCGCCTCGCTGGTCTATGCGGTGATGGCCTCGCGCGGCACCGACTGGCAGCTGATCAAGGACTACCAGTTCCGCCGCATCGACACCTTCCTCGACCCGACCACCGATCCCCTGGGCGCGGGCTACCACATCACCCAGGCGACGATCGCGCTCGGCTCGGGCGGCTGGACCGGGCGCGGCTTCATGCAGGGAACCCAGTCGCGGCTGAACTTCCTGCCCGAGAAGCATACCGATTTCATCTTCACCACGCTGGCCGAGGAATTCGGCTTCGTCGGCGCCTCGTCGCTGCTCGGGCTCTACGCGCTGGTGCTGGTCTTCTGCTATGTCTCGGCCATGGCCAACCGCGACCGGTTCTCGTCGCTCCTGATCCTCGGGATCGCGGCGACCTTCTTCCTGTTCTTTTCCGTAAACATGGCGATGGTCATGGGCATGGCGCCGGTCGTCGGCGTGCCGCTGCCGCTGGTCAGCTACGGCGGCTCGGCGATGATGGTGCTCCTGGGCGCCTTCGGCCTGGTCCAGAGCGCCCATGTCCACCGACCGAGGTAATCCATGACTGCGAACATCTACTTCACCGGCGGCCACGATGCCTGGCGCCGCTACAAGGGCCCGCTGCTGGTCGCGCTGAAGGAGGTCGGCGTCCCCGCGGTGCTGTCGCCCACCTGCCCCGATCCGGCCGAGGTCGACTACCTCGTCTACCTGCCCGGCACCGTGCCGGATTTCACGCCCTTCACGAAGGCCAAGGCGGTGCTGAGCCTCTGGGCCGGGGTGGAGACGATCACCGGCGACCCGACCCTGACCCAGCCGCTCGCGCGCCTGGTGGACGGCAGCCTGGCCGAGGGCATGGTCGAATACGTCACCGGCCATGTTCTGCGCCACCATCTGGACATCGACCGGTTCCTCGGCGCCACGGAGTGGAACAAGGTCGTTCCGCCGCTGGCGCGCCAGCGCAAGGTGACCGTGCTGGGGCTCGGCCAGCTCGGCGCCGCCTGCGCGGCGGCGCTGGCCGGGCTGCGCTTCGACGTGGCAGGCTGGAGCCGCGCGCCGCGCCGGACACGCGGCAGCTTGACGGCAACCTTCTCCGCAAGCGGGTCTGTCCGCGCCCCGTCTCCGCCAGGACAGGACTGCCCGCCGGGCGACCGGTCCTCCGGACGGATCGCTGGCCGTCCTCGCTCCTGCGGCATGAACCGGCGGGTGCCGGTCGACAGCCCGCAGCCTCAGGCTGCCGTCCCTCCTGTCCGCCCTCGCGGCGCCTTCCCGGGAGGCTGTTCCGCCGGTGCGGGCTCCGGGCGAGACAAGGCCGTGGAAAGGAAGAAATCCATTCCGGTGCTGCCCGTCCCTGCCGGGGAGGTACATCGCGGTGCCCGCGCCCCGCAGACGGCCGCCAGCTTGCCCGGACCAAGGCGGGGCGCATTTCGGCCTTGGTTCTTCTTTGCCTCCATCGTCCGCAAGCGATCGCATGCCATGGGGCGGGAGGGATTGCGAAGTCTGGCAGAACGACATGCCGTCATGGCCCGTTCCGGCGAGCTGCGGTGGAGACCTTGGCTGCAGGCCCGGGCTTCGCGCCGGAAATGAAGATCGCTGCCGCAAGCGACCTGTTTCCGGACCTCCTCCTCCCGGGCCGTGATGATGCCCGGTGGCGGAGCTTGCCGCGCCGTTCGTCCCGCGAAGCCGCGGCGCTGATCGATGCATGCCGGACCATCCCGCCCGATGAGCATCTTGCCCGGGACTTGGCCGCGCCTCCGTTCACGTTGGCTCAGCGCCGTCAGGCGCAATCGCCGAAGCAGACTGCCGCGCGAGAGTCCTCCCGCCGCGATCATGGGAGCTTGGCTCAGCGGGCCGCCGGAAAAGTCCCCGCCTGCCGAAGTTGGGATCATTCCCTCTGCCGCTGCCATGGCGGAGGGAGACATCCGGTGTTCGGGCGGGGACAGCCACCGGGAGGACGCCGGGAGCGCCTAAACGGCAGTCGGCCGCCGTGCCGACAGTGGCCGATACGCTTGCCGCCCGCGATTGCAGCGCTGTCTGTGCGGCGCCGCTGGGGCCATGCTGCTGCCGGAGGCGGACCGCCTTGCGATCCGTGCCGCCGCCGCGGGACCGGCCATGGAGCCGGGGACCCGGGCGATCTTTCCCGCGGAACGGTCCTGCAGCCGGCGGGTGCAAAGGACGGCCTGGCGGAACGGAGCCAGGATGGTCCGCGCCGCCGAAGCCGGGGCCAAGCGGCGGCCGTCTTGCCTGCGTCACGGGCCATGGCGTGGCTTCGGCTGGATGGCGTTGCCAAGATCCGGTCGCAGGCCGTCCGGATGTCCGGACCGCTTCCGTCAATCTCGCCGTGAAATTGGAGCGGCCGGCTCCGGCGAACGGGGCTGCCAGAGCGGGGCACGGGCCTTCGCGACCGTCCGGCCACCCCGGCCGCGATCCGGCGCGTGCTGCCTTGACCGTTGCGGCGGAGGGCAAGGTCCCATGCGCGGGGGGGCGACCGCATGGCCGTGGTGTCGTCCCGGGCTGCCCCGCTCCAGGGATCGAGCGCCGTTTCCGGCCCGGGACAGGGCGCGGGGGGGCGCCGCGTTCCGTCCCCGGCCTTGCGCATCGGCGGGCCGCAAGAGCGTGCCTTTTCCAAGCCGACTGCGGGACCGCAGGGCCTGGAACAGGCGTGACGGCTCGAGCCATGCCCCAGATGAAGCCGACCATTTCCCGGTCGATCGCCGTGGTCCCGACGACTTTCGGCGTCCCTGCCATGACTGGGCCGTGTTGACAAAAGGGATCCGCAGTTGGCCGTCTGTGTGATTCAAGATCACCGTTGCGACGGAGGTGACCTTGGCGCGAAATCCGATGACCGATGAGGAATGGCGGTTTTCCGAGCGTTTCATCACTGCCGTCCGTGCTCCGAACGGCCGCAAACCTGTCAACCATCGCCTTGTTCTGGACGGCATATTCCGGAGTGAGGCGTGAATGCGCCATTGGTTCGGGCATCACGCCGAACGCGGACCGGTGCCCCGTGGCGCGACCTGCCCGGCGAGTTCGGAAAACGGGGGTCCGTCTGCCGCTAGGTCAGACGCTGGACGGAAGCCGGATTATGGGAGACCATCCTCTTGTTTCTCAACGACAGCGACCTCGTGCCCGCCCGGGTCCAGATGATCGACAACGAGGCGCAAGCGCCATTGGTCCGAGCGCAGAGCCGAATGACAATTCGCGCCCGTCAGCAGGCAGCGGGCTCAAGGGGGAGGACTCAAAAGGAAGGTTTCGGCCGTTCTCGACTGTCCGGAGGGAAAACGGTCCCCCGGATCGTTTTCCGATCCGCCTGCCACTTCACGACCGAGATCCACCTCCGGGCGAACGGCGCGGGACTGCCGATGCGCAGCAAGATCACCGGCGGCGAGACGGCTGACGCGAAAGGGGTCGGCCCGGTGATGGCGAAGGAGCTGCCGGACCCCGCGCATTTCCTGGCCGGCAAGGGCTGCGACGCTGACAAGATACGGGAAAAGCTGGAAGAACGCCGGATCGCCGCCGTCATCCCGATGCGGCGGAACCGCAGGGAATGGCGCGCCGTCGACCGCGGCTTCCACCGCTGGCGCAACCTGGTCGAACGCTGCTTTTCCAAGCTCAAGCAGTGGCGCCGGGTGGCAACGCGCCATGACAAGACCGCGCTGGGTTTCCTCGGTTTCATTGACGTTGCATCCGTCCGCATCTGGCTCCGCTTTTTGTCAACATGACCTAGGCGGCGATACCCCTGGCACATCCGCAGCTGCCCCTTCCGGGCGATGCCGCGCCCTCCTGCGGCAGGGCCTCGATCCGGCCATGCAGCTTGCGGCTGGCGCGGGGCGGCAGGCGGCAGCTCCGGGCCGCCTCGAGCAGATCCGCGTCAGCCGCGCCAGCGTGGCGGAGAAGCCCGCCAGGTCGCCGTTGCGCACGCAATCGGCCACGGCGCGGGCAACGCCGCCCAGCCCCGACAGGCCGATCTGCTCGGCCTTCGGCGCGATGCGTTCCGCGATCTCGCGCACATCGTCGAACCGGGCGCGGCGGCCCAGCTTCTCGATGCGTGCCAGCTGGATGGTCAGTTCCTCCATCGTGTCGCACAGGACATTTTCGGCACCGATCTCGCCCAGAGTGCGGTACAGATCGGCAAGCCTGCGCGGTTCGAAGCGGACAGCTTCGTCGAACTTCATGGAAATAACGGCCAAAGTCTCAAACCCCGTCGATAGAACGCCCCCACAGCGTGCGGACCTTCTAGCGCCGGCAGCCTCAAGAAACCGTTGAAGCCAAGAGGCGAAATCCATGGATTTTCCGCTAAAGTTTCGGATCATTCATGGTTATTAAGCGGCAGACGCAGCGTGGAGACCGATCATGGATGCACCCAGTCCGCAGCTTGGCAAGATCAGCAAGCTTCCGTCCTATCTGAGCGAAAGATACCATGGCTGGCGCGCCACGGATCACCAGGAGAACAAGGCCTGGTACCGCCGCCTCGCCGAAGAGGGCCAGCGCCCGCGCACCATGGTGATCTCCTGTTCGGACAGCCGGGTGCACGTGACGAATCTCTTCGGCGCCGGGCCGGGCGAGTTCTTCATGCACCGCAACGTCGCCAACCTGATTCCCCCCTTCGAGCCCGACGGCCAGCATCACGGCACCTCGGCCTGCATCGAATACGCAGTGACCGCGCTCAAGGTGTCGAACCTGATCGTGATGGGCCATTCGCATTGCGGCGGCGCGGCCGGCTGCAAGGAAATGTGCCGCGGCCACGCGCCCGAGCTCGACGTCAAGGAAAGCATGCTCGGCCGCTGGCTCGACGTGCTGCGCCCGGGCTACGAGCGGGTGAAGGAGCTCGACGATCCCGAGGAGCTGCGCGTCGCGATGGAGAAGCAGACCGTCGTGGTGTCGCTGGAAAACCTGATGACCTTCCCCTTCGTGCACGAGGCGCTCGACAACGAGCTGCTCTCGATCCACGGGCTCTACATGGATATCGGCTCGGGCACGCTCAGCCAGTACGAGCCCGAAACCGGCGAGTTCACCTCGATTTAGCTGCCCCGGAAACGGACCGGACCGGAGGAGCCTGCCTCCGGCCCGTGAGATCAGCGGAACGCCGCGCCGAGCCAGTCGAAGGCGGCGTCCTGCATGTCGGCGGTGAAAACATGGCCTTTGTCCTCCCAGATCCGGGTGGCCAGGGCCGCATCCGCGCCATAGGCATCCCAGACCCCGTGCATCTTGGCGAAGGCGGCCTCGACCGAGGCGGCCGGGAAGAGCGGATCCTCGGCCCCGGCATGGACCAGCATCGGCTTCGGCGCGGCCAGCGCGGCGACATCCGGATAGTCCATCAGCCGCGGCAGGCCCGGATGCAGCATGTACCAGGCCGACTGGCCCTTCAGCTGGTTGTTGCCGGGCACCATCAGCCCCTCGGAGGTGCCCATCCAGCAATTCGCGACCGCCGCCGTCACATGCGGCGACAGCGCGGCGGCCTGCCAGGCGCGGAAGGCCCCCATCGAGAAGCCCACCGCCGCCACCCGCGCCGGATCGGTCTCGGGCAGACCGGCGAGGAACTCGGCCGCGCGCATGTCCTCGAGCGCCATCAGCCCGGCCAGCGAAGAGCCTAGATTGAACAGATTGGCCGCCAGCGCCTGCTGCGCCTCGTAGCCGTTGCCCGCGCGGTCGCCCCAGCCGAGCGCATCCGTCGCCAGCACCACATAGCCGCGCTTCGCCAGCTCCTCTCCGGGATAGCGGCCCGAGAAATACTTGTCCGCCCATTCCTCCGCCGAGGCCGCCCGGGCCCCGTCATACCAGGGCGAAACCCATTTCTCCTTGCCGATGTCGAAGCGCGCGCCGTGATCGTGCAGCATCAGCGCCGCCGGGAACGGCCCCTCGCCCTTCGGCACCAGCAGCAGCGCGGCGACGCGGCTTTCATCGGTCACTCCGAAGGCGATGCGGCGGGCGATGTAGCTGCCGCGGTCCACCTCGTCGATCACCTCCGGCGCAAAGGGCGCCTCCGCCTCGTAGGGCAGCATCAGGGGGGCCGCCGCCGCCATCGCCTGCTCGTGCCATTCCGCCGGATCGCCGCCGCCATAGGCCAGCGGATAGGTCATCCGCGCCTTCAGCGCCGCGTGGAAGGCCGGAAGGTTCATGCCGTCGACGACCTGCGTCTCGTAATCGGCCGCCCCGGCCCCGGTCGCTGCAGCTGCCGCCACTGCCATGAGCAGCCCCCTCATTCCGCCGGTCCGGCCATGCCGATCGCGCCCAGCCAGTCCGACAGCAGCGCGGGCCACTGGCCGACCGGCTGCTCCCCCGCCGCACGGATGCCGAAGCCGTGGCCGCCGTCTCGGAAGATGTGCATCTCGGCCGGAACGCCCGCCCGGTGCAGCGCCATGTAGAAGCGCAGCGCATTCTCGGCATCGACCGAAGGATCGTCATCGGCATGCAGCAGGAAGGTCTGCGGCGTCTCTGCGGTGACATGGCGCTCGGGCGACCAGGCGGCGATCTGCTCCGGCGCCGGCGCCGCGCCGAGGAGCGCCTCGCGCGATCCCGCATGGACCGGACCGTCCTCCATCGTCATCACCGGATAGACCAGAGCGACGAAATCCGGCCGTGCCGACACGCCCGCCTCGTCATCGTCCAGCTCGTAGACGGCGCGGTCATGCATGGTGGCGATCGAGCCGCCCAGATGGCCCGCGGCGGAGAAGCCGAGAAAGCCGACCTTCGCCGGATCGAGCCCCCAGTCCGCCGCGTTCCGGCGCACCATCCGCACCGCGCGCTGCGCATCGGCCAGAGGCGCCTGCGACGCGTTCTCGTGGCCCTCGCCCGGCAGCCGGTAGCTGAGCAGGAAGGTGGTGATGCCCTGCGGCGCCAGCGCCCTGGCGATCTCGATGCCTTCCTTGTCGAGCACCACCCGGCGGTAGCTGCCGCCCGGCGCGACGATCATCGAAACGCCGTTCGGCTCGTCCGGCAGGAAGACGGTCAGGCTCGGATCGGCGATGCCCGTCAGCGCCCGGTCGGCGCGGTAGAGGCTGTCCGACCGCTCGACGATCACCTGCTCCAGCCCGTCGGGCGCGCCCGGCGCGCGGCCGCCCCAGAGGCTCAGCGTCGCTTCGTGGCTCAGCGGTCCGGCCATGGCAGGCGCTCCGATCGTCAGGCATAGGGCAAGGGTCATCAGGCGCCTGCAGGCGCCCCTGGCATGAGTCACGGCCGTTTCCTCCCAGATTGGCTGCGATTTGCGCCAGTCTGGGCAGCATCCGGCCCGACGGCAAGGATTCTCCTCTGCTAATATGCTAGTCGAACAAATTGCCGCGCCTGGCCCCGTCGAGCGGCAGCCCGGTCAGAACGGCACGCGCACCCCGGCCACGACGGCGTTCGATCCGGTGTCGAAGGGTGCGAAGACAAAGCCGTCCGACCGGTGATGGATGCGCAGGAACGGGGAAAAGCCCCAGGACGGCTTGCCGAATTCCAGCTCCATCAGCCAATAGGGCAGCACCGCCTGGCTCCGGCCCTTGCGCTGCTTCTCGAGCTCCGGCGCCGCGCTGGCCACCGAGACGCCCAGCCCGAAGGCCGCGCCCTGCCAGGGGATCACCGGATCGGCGAAGCGGTAGCGGATGGTGGCGGGAATGTTCACCGCGACATGGTCGGAGACGCCTTCATGCACGACCAGCTGCGCCTCCCAGCCCAGCCGAAGCCCGCCCATGGCCGTGGCGCGGTCCCGCGACCAGGCAAGGCCCCAGAGCCGCTCGTCGGCCCATTCGATGTCGCCGGGCTCGTAGGCGATGGTGCCGTAATCCCCCCAGGTCATCCGCCCGCCGAAGGCCGCCAGGGCAGAGTCCCAGCCCTGCGCCCCGGCCCCGCCGGCCAGCACCATCCATCCGGCCGCAAGCGCCGCCGGGCCGCCCTTTCCGCACGCCATCGCAATCCCCGCACAACAAAACAGGCCGGAGCAGCGGCTGCTGCTCCGGCCCGGATCACATAGCGGAGGGCGCCGCCGCCCCGGAAGTCACGCCTTCTTGAGGACGCGGTTTCCGAGGGTCTCGGCGATCTGCACGGCGTTGAGTGCCGCGCCCTTGCGCAGGTTGTCGGAGACGCACCACAGGTTCAGGCCGTTCTCGATGGTCGAGTCCTGGCGGATCCGGCTGATGAAGGTGGCATAGTCTCCGACGCATTCGATCGGGGTGACGTAGCCGCCGGCCTCGCGCTTGTCGACGACCATGATGCCCGGCGCCTCGCGCAGGATCTCGCGGGCCTCGTCCTCGTCGAGGAACTCCTCGAATTCGATGTTGACCGATTCCGAATGGCCGACGAAGACCGGAACGCGCACGCAGGTGGCGCTGACCTTGATGTTCTTGTCGATGATCTTCTTCGTTTCCGCGACCATCTTCCACTCTTCCTTGGTGGAACCGTCCTCGAGGAAGACGTCGATATGCGGGATCACGTTGAAGGCGATCTGCTTGGGATAGACCGTCGGCTCGACTTCCTGGCCGGGGACATACATGCCCTTGGTCTGGTTCCACAGCTCGTCGATGGCTTCCTTGCCCGAGCCGGAAACCGACTGGTAGGTCGAGACCACGACGCGCTTGATCTTGGCGCGGTCATGCAGCGGCTTCAGCGCGACGACCATCTGCGCGGTCGAGCAGTTCGGATTCGCGATGATGTTCTTGTTCTTGTACTCGTGCACCGCTTCCGGGTTCACTTCCGGAACGACCAGCGGCACCAGCGGGTCATAGCGGTAGAGCGACGAGTTGTCGATCACGACGCAGCCCGCCGCCGCGGCCTTCGGCGCATAGACCTTCGTTGCGTCCGAGCCGATCGCGAAAAGCGCGATGTCCCAGCCCGCGAAGTCGAACTGCTCCAGATCCTGGGTCTTCAGGGTCTTGTCGCCAAAGCTCACCTCGGTTCCCAGCGACCGGCGCGATGCCAGAGCTGCGATCTCGTCAACAGGGAACTGGCGCTCGGCCAGGATGTTGAGCATCTCGCGACCCACGTTGCCCGTGGCGCCGCAGACGACGACTTTATAGCCCATTTCGGGTTTCTCCTTGGTTCGACGGGGGCCGCCATACCGAAAACTGCGGCAAATAGGAAGGGGGCGCGCGAAAGACGCCCCCGGACCGCCCGGGTCTTTGCGGATATTGCCCGGACCGGGATCAGAGTTTGCGGATATATGCCCGCGAGACGTAGCCCTTGAGCCCGCGCGCCCGGTCGAGCGTCACCTGGCACCAGCGCGTCGGCCCGGTCTGCTCGCAGGTGCCCATCCGCAGCACCGTGCCGTTCGGCAGCCCGACGATGATGTTGTAGCCGGTGCCGGGGCCCGCGCGCATCTTGAGCATGTCCTCGCCCTCGACGCCGTAGACCTCGTAGCGGCCGCGTTCCTCGGCCGCTGCCGGGCCGGGCAGCGCGCTGCCCGCCACGATTGCCGCAAGAGCGGCCAGGATTGCCCTGCGCATGGTCTTCTCCTGCTCTTTTCTGCCTCGCGGCGAGTGTAGCGCGCCGGGGGGCCGAAATGAACAGGAGATGCGGCTCAGGCGAAGCGGCCCGAGCGTTCCAGCACCTCGATCTGGTAGCCGTCGGGATCGGCGACGAAGAAGAACCGCGCCACTTTCGTGCCCGCGGGCGCGAACTCGACCAGCTTGCGCGGCGCCAGGCCCGCGGCTTCGAAGCGGGCATGTTCCGCGTCGAGATCGGCCACGCTGACGGCGAGGTGGCCGTAGCCGTCGCCGAGGTCATAGGGCTCGGTGCGGCCCTTGTTGACGGTCAGCTCCAGCTCGAAGCCGGTCTCGGGGTTCGACATGTAGACCAGCGTGAACTCCGGAAAATCCAGCCGGTCGGCGATCTCCAGCCCGAAGGCGGTTTGGTAGAACGCCACCGAGCGCGCCTCGTCCAGCACCCGGATCATGCTGTGGATCATCTTTGCCATCGCGGCCTCCTTGCCCTTTCGGGGTTCCATCTCTGCGCCAGCTACCTATGTCGGAAGGGAACAGATGACGAGGCCCCCATGCTCCCCTATTCGCTTCTCGACCTCTCGCCGATCCCCGAGGGCGGCACGCCGGCAGATGCGCTGCGCAACACCCTCGACCTGGCGCAGCATGCCGAAGCCCTGGGCTACACCCGTCGAGCGGCCGATCACCACCGCGTTCAGCCCCGACAGGTCGCCCAGCCGGTCCTTCAGCATCATCATGCAGCCCAAGGGCGTGCAGGGCACCAGCGCCGGAATGCCCGCCACCAGGCGGNCCGACATTCTGCGGATGGAAGCCGTCGACATCCTTGGCGGCCGAGATCGTCTCGATCACCTCCTGCTGGTCGAAGCCCTTCGGCAGCGGGAACTGCACCAGGATGCCGTTCACCGCGCGGTCGGCGTTCAGCGTCCGCACCAGCGAGATCAGCTCGCCCTGGCTGACATCGGCCGGCAGGCGGTGCGCGTAGGAGTTCATCCCGACCTCGACGGTCATCTTCTCCTTGGAGCGGACATAGACCTGGCTCGCGGGGTCCTCGCCCACCAGCACCACCGCCAGCCCGGGGGTCAGCCCGTGCTCGGCCTTCAGCCGGGACACCTCTTCCGCGATCTGGGCCCGCAGCCCCGCCGCGAATGCCTTGCCGTCAATCAGTTCCGCCGTCATTTCGGAGCTCTCCGTTGCCGTATCACGTCGTGCCGGCAGCTCCGGGCCCGGGTGCCGGGGTCTCCGCCGCACCCGCGGCAGGCCCTGCGGCATCGCCATGGCCCAGCTCCGCCTGCTCCCGCGCGATAGACCATTCGATCAGGCTGCGCCAGAGCGATGCCGCCAGATCCGGGTCGACGCCCTTCGCAACGGCCGAGGCGCGGACATTGGCGATCACCTGCGCGACCCGCGCATCGATCCGCGCGGGCAGCCCCTCGGCGGGCTTCAGCTGGATCGCCCGGTCGATGCAGTCCTGCCGCAGCCGCAGCAGCTCGATCAGCTGGCGGTCGAGCGCGTCGATGGTCCCGCGGAGCTCGGACATGGACCGGCAATCGGATGGCGCTTTCATGGCGTCCCCTTCCTACACAAAAACGCGCGAAGAATGACGCCCGCGGCGGGCGGATTCAAGCGATCACCGTGCCGCGCCCCGCGCCGCCTGCAGATGCGGCCAGGCGGGCTGGACCGGGATGTGCAGGCGCAGCGTCTCCCCCAGCGACAGCACGCCCTCGCGCTCCACCCAGGCGGTCACCCCGCGCCTCTGCCGTCCTGCGCCGATGTCGACGCCATCGCGCGGCGCCAGCTCCGCGCGGTCGAGGACCGGATCGTCCGGCTCGAGGCGCTGCGCGGCGAGCTCGAACGGATGATCGGCGCCTGTTCCGGCGGCGCGGTGTCGGAGTGCCGGGTGCTCGAGGTGCTGCGCGACCATGGCGAATGCCTGTCCGAGCACCCCGCACCCTGATCCCGGATCAGCGCTTCGCGGCGAGCCCCGGACCGGACAGCAGCCCCTTGCGCAGCGCCATCATGTCGATGTCGCCGGAGATGAACACCGCCCCAGCCTCGGCCGCGCGGGCATGCAGGTCGGGATCGACCGCCAGGACGCCCGGCGGCTTGCCCGCCGCGCGGATCCGGCGGATCGCAGCGATCACCGCGTCCTTGACCTCAGGATGCGAGGGCTCGCCGGGATAGCCCATCGAGGCCGCGAGGTCGGCGGGACCGACGAACATGCCGTCGACCCCCGGCACGGCGGCGATCGCCTCGATCTGGTCGACTGCGGCCACGGACTCGACCTGCACAAGCAGGCAGAGTTCCTCCGAGGCCCGCGCATGGTAGCCCTGGACCGTGCCGAAGCGCGTCGCGCGCGACAGGCCGGAGACGCCGCGGATGCCCTTCGGCGGATAGGTCATGCAGGCCACCGCATGGGCGGCCTGCTCGGCGCTGTCGATCATCGGGATCAAGAGCGTCTGGGCGCCCAGATCGAGGATCTTCTTGATCTCGGCCGCATTCAGATGCGTCGGCCGCACGATCGGATGCACCGGCGACGCTGCCGCCGCCTGCAGCAGCGGCAGCACCGAGACCGCGTCGACCGGAGAATGCTCGGTATCGAAAAGCATCCAGTCGAAGCCCATCCCCGACATCATCTCGATGGCCAGCGGATCGCCGGTCATGCACCACAGCCCGTCCTGGCGCCGGAACTCCGCCAGCGCCGCCTTGAATTCGTTCTTCTGCAAAGCTTTGCCTCCCTCTGCCTGCCTCCCTAGCCAGGCCGAGAATGACCGGGACGGGGCCTGTGTCAACGGCTTGCCCCTCGCCGGGCGGAGGGCTAGACCCGGTCCGGGCGCGGCCCGCCGCCCGCTGCGAGAGGACAGGACATGGCCAAGAGCACCCCGGCCACGCAGGCGCTCACCCGCGCCAAGGTGGCGTTCGAGCTGCAAAGCTACGACTACGATCCGGGGGCGGAGCGCGCCGGGCTGCAGGCCGCCGAGGCGATGGGCGCCGATCCGGGCGAGGTCTTCAAGACGCTGATGGTCGAGCTCGACGGCAAGCCGGTCTGCGCGATCCTGCCCGCCGATGCCGAGGTCAACATGAAGAAGCTGGCCGCCGCCTTCGGGGGCAAGTCGGCGAAGATGATGAAGCCCGCCGATGCCGAGCGCCAGACCGGCTACAAGGTCGGCGGCGTCAGCCCGCTGGGCCAGCGCAAGGCGGTGCCGGCGGTGCTCGATGCCAGCGCTGGTCAGCTTGCGGCGATCTATGTCAATGGCGGCCAGCGCGGGCTGCAGATCCGCATCGCCCCCGAGGCGCTGGCCGGCTTACTGGGCTGCACGATGGCGGACCTGCGGCGCTAGGCCCGTCCGGTCCCGGGTTGGCGTTCCGCCGCTTCCGCTGGCCGCGGGCGCGCGGCTTGCATAACGAACGCTTGATGTTTTCCGCAATTCCCGGAACTTGGCATCATCACCACGATTCAGCGGACATTGCTGCTGCGGCAGCCCCTTGTCGGCGACCGGGCGCTGTCCCGCTTTGGCGGCATTGATCCAGGAAGACACCTGCAGGAAGAGGATCCCATGGCCAACCTGGGCGCATGCCGCGACAGCTTCAAGACTGGGACCTCATCTTCACCCGCTATCCGCCGATGGAAGGCGGCCAGCCGATCCATCTGACGGTCTAGCTGGAAGCGAAGGACGCCCCGGACAGAGCCGGATACATCCATGCCGGAGCGCAGACCGTCGAATTCCCGCCCTCCGCAAGCTGCGGCGAAGACCCCGGCGGCGTCCAAATGCACAGAGCGCCGGTGCGGCATTGCGGACCAACACGTCGAAGATCGCGAAGATCTTCGTGCAGACCGCAGTGAGGACGCCCTGCGGAAAATACCCCAGCCGGGAGAGGATCGGGACGCAGCGGGAGCAGCCGAATGCCCGGCGCTGAGACGGGATGATGGCTTCGGCCAGCGTCGACGGCATTCCCTTCGAATTTGCAGCCTTGCTGCGCTTGCTGAAATGGACCCACCGCGCGATAGGCGGGGAACCGCTGAGCCAGGAGCGCAGCATCACACGCGCCGCCTTGGGGCCAGCCTGCGTGCAAGTTGCCGCTACGCGCAATTTCTGGAAGGAACCGGATTAGTCTATCAACCTGAGACGCTTCTGGATTGCATCCACGAACTGAACGGGCTTGGCGAAAAGGGCAGGGCCACGGTCGAACCGGACACATTGGCGGAGCTGGAGGCCGCTGCCTTCACCACGGAACCGCCTATCCCTCCAAATCCAGGACCGTTCTCGGAAATCAGGCGCTGCGGGACAACTCCAACCGCCGGTTTACAGCAGACGGAAAGGCGAGCCTGAAAGACAAGGCCCGCCAAACAAGGCACCGCTACGTCAACACGGGTGAAGAGGGATGGGGCGACCTGAACAAGCTGCCCGTCGCGGAGAAGTCCTGGCCCGTCATCCAGACCACGATGCTCGGCCTCCATGCAGCGAATGCCAAGCCCCTGTCGCAGATCATCCCGCAGCCCTTCCTGTTCGATGCCAAATGCGTCAACACGCAGATCCTGTGCAAACTGCTGAACAGCCGCTAGACTTGAGCGAAGACACCCTGTGCCGCCTACTGACCTGCGGCGTCGCCGGGCGGGGAGGCCCGCAGGATCGCGCGCGTCAGGCTGCCGGTGGCAGGATAGAGCGGGATCAGGCAGGCCTGCAGCGCGTGGTAGATGTCGCCCTTGCCCGGAAAGAGCGTGAAGGCGGGCTGGAGGTCCTCGGTCAGCTCCTCGCGCCAGCCGCCGTTGCGGCGGTCGACGAACCCGGCCGAGAGCACGTCCCAGATCTGGCGGTAGGCGGTTTCCCAGTCCGGCGCAGGCAGAAGCTCGTTCAGGAAATGCGCGGCGCCCGCCGCCTCGCAGAGCGGCCACCAGAGCTTCATCCGCTTCTCCGGCCGGTCCTGCCAGTCGAGCGTGTAGAAAAACCCGCGCCGCGCCGCGTCCCAGCCGAGCGCCATCGCCTGGCGGAACAGCCCCTGCGCCGCCTCGGGCATCCAGGCCTCGCGGCGGCCGTCGAGCACCCAGAGCTGCAGGATCAGCCGCGCCCATTCCAGCCAGTGGCCCGGCGTCGTGCCTGCGGGGCGGAACATCTCGTTCGGGTGGCAGTACCTGCGGTCGACGGTCCAGTCGGGGCCGAAATGCTCGGGCACGCGCCAGCCCTCGGCGCGCGCCCCCCGGTCGATCACCCGCTCGGCGATCCGTCTGGCCTTGTGCAGGTAAGTCGCCTCTCCGGTCGCCTCGAAGGCGGCCATCAGCGCCTCTGTCAGGTGCATGTTGGAATTCTGGCCGCGATAGAGGCCGCCATCGACCGGCCCCCAATCCGCGGTGAATTCCTCCGCGATGGCGCCGGGGCCGTCTTCCCAGAAGCGGGTCTCGAGGATCTCGGTGACGTCGGCCAGCATCGGCGCAGCAAGCGGATGGCCGAGGAGCTTTGCCGAAGAGGCCGCCAGCAGGACGAAGGCATGGCCGTAACCCTGCTTGCTGCCGTCGGCCACCGTCCCGTTCGCGACCGACCAGGCATAGCCGCCATGGCGGGTGTCCCGGTGGCGGGTCCAAAGCATCTCCATGCCGTGATCGACGACGGCCCGCGACCCGGGACGGCCCAGAAGGTCGCCGATGGCATAGCAATGCACGGCGCGGGCGGAGATGTGCAGCGGATGGACCTGGCCCGCAGGATCAAGCGGCCGGCCGTCGGGCGCCAGGTCGAAAAAGCCCCCAGAGGGATCGACGAAGCCTGCCTGGAAGAAATCCCACAGGCCCGCGGCCTGTTTTTCCAGCCAGTCGCGATGGACCGGCGCCTCGCTCCAGCGGCGTGTCATGGCGGTGCCTCCCCTCTTGCTCCGTCCTCCCGGAATGCCGGGGAACGCACGCGCGTGCAAGGGGGCTGCCCGGGGCCGCACCGCGTGGGCGGCCCCGGGCGCGGGCGGGCTCAGCCGAAGAGCGTGCCGAGCAGGATCACCGCGACGGTGGCGGCAACCGGGATCGCCACGGCCACCACGAAGATGTCACCGTAGCTCTTCTTGTGGGTCAGCCCGGTGATCGCCAGCAGCGTGATCACCGCGCCGTTATGCGGCAGCGCGTCGAAGCCCCCGGAGCTGAGCGCCGTCACCCGGTGCATCAGGCCCATCGAGATGTCCTGCGCCTGGCCCATCTCGGCGAATTGCTCGCCGAGCGCGCCGAGCGCGATCGACATGCCGCCCGAGGCCGAGCCGGTGATCCCCGCGAGAACGTTGACCGCGACCGCGAGCGAGGCGACAGGATTGCCCGGGAACAGGGCCAGCACCGCGTCGCGGATCACCGCGAAGGCGGGAAGCGAGGCGATCACCGCGCCGTAGCCGACCTCGGAAGCGGTGTTGAAGATCGGCAGCAGCGAGCCCATCGTGCCCGCGTTGACCGTTTCCTTGACGTCGGTGAAGCGCGTCCAGTTGATCGCCACCGCCATCAGGATCGCCACGGTCAGCGCGACGATGATCCCCCAGATGCCCGCGACCCGCGACAGCGTGGTCTCGCCGTATTGCGGCTCGGCCAGATAGGCGGCCTCCATGTTCGGGATCACGAGATAGGTGAAGACCGCGTTGAGCACGATCACCGCCACGACCGGCGCGATGGCCAGCGCGAAGGACGGCAGCGCCGCATCCTCGGGCAGCGAGCTGTCGGCCGAGGTGGCGCCATGGGTGCCGTAGCCCTCGCCCCCGGCCTGCGCGCTGCGTGCGCGCAGGTTGAGGAAGGCGGTGCCGCCGAACAGCATGACGAGCCCGGCAAAGGTGCCGAGGATCGGCGCGGCGAACACGTTGGTGCCGAAGAACGGCATCGGGATGGCGTTCTGGATCGCGGGCGTGCCCGGGAAGGCGGTCATGGTGAAGGTGAAGGACCCCAGCGCGATCGCCGCAGGCAGCAGCCGCTTCGGCACGTCGGCCCGGCGGAACAGCGCATTGGCGATCGGGTAGATCGCGAAGGCCACCACGAAGAGCGAGACGCCGCCATAGGTCAGCACACCGCAAGCCAGCACGACGGCGAGGATCGCCCGCGTCGGCCCGGTCCAGTCGACGATGCGCTCGGCGATGGTGCGCGCCGCGCCGCCATCGGCCATGACCTTGCCGAAGATCGCGCCGAGCAGGAACAGCGGGAAATAGGTGATCACGTAGCCGCCGAGCGACCGCATGAAGACCTGGGTGTAGGTGGCCAGCACCGGCAGCCCGCCGGACATCAGAACGGCAAGCATCGCAAGGAGCGGCGCGAGGATAAGGACGTTGATGCCGCGATACGCGAGATACATCAGCAGGCAAAGGGACAGCACAATTCCGGCAAGACCCATGAAGCTCCTCCTTCCAGGGGAAAAATACGCGCGGACCTTCCCGGCCCGCCCGGCGGGCGCCCAGCCCGCGACTTGTCGCGGCCGGCGGTACGGCGGTCACAATGGCGTGACGCATCGCTAGGCAAACCCGCGGTTTCGCTCCGGAAACTTGCGCCGGACGCATCGTGGAGATTGCGGCAGCCGCCGCCCGGACGTAAGACATCACAGGCACCAGCTTGCCGGGCCGCCGCCCGCCTGCGCTCCCGCCGGGGGACCCGCGGCATCAGCCGTTCGCCGACATTGCCGCCCGCCGAGACGCCCATGCGCAGCCCGTCGCGGGCATGCTGGTGGACGAAGGCCCAGTCGCTGCGCGACAGCGCCCGCCGCTCGGGCTCGGCCATGGCCAGCACGTCGCGCGGACCGAGATCGCGCGTGTGGAAGATCACCTGGCCTTCATCCGCCGCCAGATGGCCGGCAAGGCAGCCGAGCAGCGTCGACTTGCCCGAGCCGCTCTCGCCGACGATGCCCATGACCTCGCCGGGCCAGAGATCGAAGGAGACGCCGCGGCAGCCGAGCCGGGGCCCGTAGGATTTGGCGAGGGCGCGGACCGACAGGATCGGGGTCATTGGGCGGCCTCCAAGGCTGCGTCGCGGCGGGACGTGCAATAATCGGTATCCGAGCAGACGAACATGCGGGAGCCGCGGTCGTCGGTGATCACCTCGTCGAGATAGCTTTCCGTCGCGCCGCAGAGCGCGCAGGGATGGTCGGGCTTCGAGGCCTCGAACGGATGGTCTTCGAAATCGAGGCTGACCACCTCGGCATAGGGGGGCAGGGCGTGGATGCGCTGCTCGCGCCCGGCACCGAAGAGCTGGATCGCCGGACAGCCGGACAGCTTGGGATTGTCGAATTTCGGGATCGGCGACGGGTCCATGACATAGCGGCCCTCCACCATCACCGGATAGGCATAGGCGGTGGCGACATGGCCGTGGCGGGCGATGTCCTCGTAGAGCTTCACATGCATCAGCCCGTAATCGCCGAGCGCATGCATCCGCCGCGTCTCGGTCTCGCGCGGCTCGAGGAAGCGCAGGGGTTCGGGAATGGGCACCTGGTAGACGAGGATCTGGCCTTCGGCCAGCGGCGTCTCGGGGATGCGGTGGCGGGTCTGGATCACGGTCGCGTCCGCGGTGCGGGTGGTGGTGGCGACGCCTGCGGTGCGCTCGAAGAACTTGCGGATCGAGACGGCGTTGGTGGTGTCGTCCGCCCCCTGGTCGATGACCTTGAAGCGGTCTTCGGGCAGCAGCACGGCGGCCGAGAGCTGCACGCCGCCGGTGCCCCAGCCATAGGGCATCGGCATCTCGCGGCTGGCGAAGGGCACCTGGTAGCCCGGAATGGCGAGCGCCTTGAGAATGGCGCGGCGGATCATCCGCTTGGTCTGCTCGTCGAGATAGGCGAAATTGTAGGCGGCATCGGTCATGGCAGGAGCTTTCGCGCGATCCGGTCCAGGGCGGCGTCCGGAGCCTCCAGGATTTCGGCTTCGGTGAGGTGGAGCGTGGCGATCCCGAGGCGGGCGAATGCGGCTTCGGTCCGAGGGTCGGGGCTGTCGATCTGGAGCACGGTCCGGCGCTCCGGGCAGGCGAAGCTGGCACTGAGGCCGCGCAGCACGGGCTGGCGGCGGAACCTGAGGCCGTGGAACCGGCGCGACCGCAGCCGCTCCCACAGCCAGGCTTCGGCCGGGGATGCCGCCTGCCGCTGGATGCGCGCATTGTGGATGTCGACGGGATGGTTTTTCACTTGCCGCTTTCCCCTCACCCCGGCCCTCTCCCCGGCGGGGAGAGGGAGGCCGCTGGACGACCGGAGGTTCGGCAAGATTGGCAAACGGAAGATTAACGCGGACGGGCGGCAAGCTGGACGGCTCCCTCTCCCCGCCGGGGAGAGGGTTGGGGTGAGGGGGGCTCCTGCGGTGCAGGTCATGCGCCTGCCTCCGCTTCCGCGCGCAGCTTGCGGACCAGCTCCAGTTCCGACTGGAAATCCACGTAATGCGGCAGCTTGATATGCTCGAGAAACCCGGTGGCCTGCACGTTGTCGGCATGGCTCAGCACGAATTCCGCATCTTGGGCCGGGGCACCGGTGAACTCCTCGCCCAGCTCCTGCCAGCGCAGCGCGCGGTCGACCAGCGCCATCGCGATCGCCTTGCGCTCGGTCTGGCCGAAGACCAGACCGTAGCCGCGGGTGAATTGCGGCGGCGCGGTCTTCGAGCCCTTGAACTGGTTCACCGTCTCGCATTCGGTCAGCGTCACCTCGCCAATCTCGACCGCGAAGCCCAGTTCGGGGATGTCCATCTCGACCGCGACCTTTCCGATGCGCAGCTCGCCGACGAAGGCATGGTTGCGCGCATAGCCGCGCTGGGTCGAATAGGCGAGCGACAGCAGGAAGCCCTCGTCGGCGCGGGCCAGCGCCTGCAGGCGCAGCGCGCGGCAGGCCGGCAGCTCCAGCGGCTCGCGGGTCAGGCGGGCCGCTGCCAAGGAGCACCTCGGCGGGCTGCGCAGCGGGGGTCGCGACCCGCAGGACATAGGCCGCCGCACCGCCGGTCTCGAAAAAGCCCTTCACCGCATGCCAGAGGAAGCCGTGAAGGGGCGCCGGTCCGAAGATCTCCGCGAACTGGCGGGCCGAGTGGATGCGCACCGGCACGCCGACCGGGCCGCGCAGCGCATAGCCCAGGAACACCGCGATGTCGCCGCGGGCGAGGCTGCCGACGGGGCGGACCGGCTCCACCGGCTGGCGGTAGAGCCCGGGGGTCAGGAGGCTGGTCATGCGCGGAACTCCGGCCGGTCGGCGGTCATGGCGTCAGTCCACCAGCTCGACTTCCTCGACGACGATCTCGATCGACTCGATCGCCGCCTCGTTCGCCGTGGAATTGAGCGCCGGACCCTCGTATTTCGAGATCCAGCCCTCGCGGAATTCCCAGCGCAGCTGCGGCTCGCGCGCCTCGTCGAGCAGGATGATCGCCCCGGCCTTGCGTTCGGTCATGCCCCGGAGCGTGGTCTTGCGCCATTCCCAGAGCTCGCGGTTCTGCGTGTAGCCGCGCTTCAGCGTGATGTTGCCGAATTTCAACATGCCGGGCAGCTTGCGGGCGCGCGCGGCCTCCGAGCCCTCGCGGTACTCGATGATCTCGCTTTCCATGGTGATGCCGCCGACCTCGGTGAAGCCCGCGGAGGTGAGCCCGTCGATCTCCAGAAGGAAATTGTACTGGGCATAGGGATCGTTGCGCATGGGATGTCTCCTTGGCTACGGCCCCCCTCAGGAGGTCGCCTCGCGGGTTTTCTGGCTGATGCGGACGATGACGAATTCGGCAGGCTTGACCGGGGCGACGCCGATCTCGACGATCATCCGCCCGTTGTCGATGTCGTCCTGCGTCATGGTCACGTCATAGCCGATATTGACGAAGAAGGCCTCTTCGGGGGTCGTGCCCTCGAGCGCGCCGGAACGCCAGACGGTGGTCAGGAAGTTCGAGACCGACTGTTTCACGCTGGCCCAGAGCGGTTCGGAATTGGGTTCGAACACCGCCCATTGCAGCCCGGTATCGAGCGAGTTCTCGATGAACAGCAGGAGCCGCCGGACGTTGACGTATTTCCATTCCGGATCCGAAGTCGCCACCCGCGCGCCGTAGAGGCGCAGGCCGCGGAACTCGGCGCGGAAGTCGCGGAAGCAGTTGACCGCGACCGGGTTCAGCACGTCCTGCTCGCCCTTCGACAGCACGGTCTCGAAGCCGAGGATGCCGCGGACCACCTCGTTGGCGGGGGCCTTGTGGACCCCGCGGGCGATGTCGGTGCGGGCGTAGATCCCGGCCACATGTCCCGACGGCGCGATCACCCGCCTGTCGCCCGGCGCGCCGAAGGCGTCGGCGATGACGAGGCCGGGATAGTAGACCGCCGCGCGGGTCGTGTCGAAATTCTGCCGGTGGGTCTTGGCCGCCTCCAGCCCCGAGCCCAGCGGCGTGTCGAGCACGGCGAAGCGGTAGGCCATCTTGTTGCAATGCGCGATCAGCGCCTTCTGCACCGTGACCGAGACCTGGCCCGGCACCGCGCAGATCGAGATGTCGGCGCGGTTCTCCATCGCCTGGATGCCGGTGCGGTCGCCGGGATCGAGCGCCGAGAGCCCGACATAGCTGGCATCGGTGACATTTCCGGCATCATCGGTGCCGCCGTCGAGGAAACGGGTCACGCCGGTGACCAGCGGCAGGCGGCGCGTCGCCTCGGTGGTCGTGTCCTCGATCCGCACCAGCACCGAGCCGCCGCTCTCGCTCGGCGTGCCGGTTCCGGCATCCCAGAGCCCGACGATGTTGCCGATGTAGCGCGGATGCCCCGGCGCCAGCGCCAGCCGGTCGAAGACCTCGTCCTCGGCCACCTTGCCGTCGGCCCCGATCCGCTCGACCAGCAGCAGGTATTCTACGCTGGCGACTAGCGTGCCGTCCGGGATGTCGGCGCCGAGCGGTGCCGCCAGCGTGACGACGCCGCTGTCGGTCTCGGCCTCCGCAACCGTCAGGAGCCTGCCCCCCGCCTCGATCACCGAGCCAGGGAACAGGCCGAAGGCGGCGGCCAGGGTCAGGGTCGAGGTCCCGGCCGAGGCCAGCCCGACGGAGGACGTTTCGAGAATCGGCGTCCGCTCGACGGTCACGCGCAGGTCATCCCCCCAATCCCCCGGCCACATGGCATGGATGCCCAGGACAACCTGGGCGGGTATCAAGGCAGTGCCCGCAGCGTGGGTTTCGGATAGAGGGTCAGCAATGCTGACCCTCTGGGCAACGGCGGCAATCCAGCCGTACTCGTCATCCCCGCCATTCACGACATGCACGAGATCGCCCGCGGCAATGCCCGCCCCGTCGGCATCGAGGAACACGGTGCCCGCGGTCGGGCCTTGCGCGCTGGCGGTCGGGCGCGCCGCGCCGTCATCGGCCACGCCGCGCTCAGCCTGCGCGCCGCCGCGCCTCCTCCGCCAGGATGCCGCCGATCACCCGGCAGCCGGCGGCATGGCCCTTCTCGATCCGGAGCACGCCGAGCGCCTCGGTGCCGTAGGGCGTCACGCCCAGATCGGCGCCTTCGGCCATAAGCCGCTCCATCAGCGCATGGCCATAGCGCGCAGGCACCGCAATCTCGTAGGCCAGCTCGCCCGAAAACGAGATCCGGAAGAGCCGCGCCCTGAGCCCGCCGCAGATGGTGATCGCGCCGCAGGCCATGAACGGGAAGGCGTCGTTCGACAGGTCGGCGCCATCGGCGATCCGCGACAGCAGCGCGCGCGACCGGGGTCCGGCGACGGCGATCTGCGCCCAGGCATCGGTCGTCGAGATCAGCGTCACGTCGAGCTCGGGCCAGAGGCACTGGCGGGCGAATTCCATGTGGCGGTAGACCGGCCCGGCATTCGCGGTGGTGGTGGTGACGATGTAATGCGTCTCGCCCATCCGCGCGCAGGTGCCGTCATCCCAGGCATGGCCGTCCTCGCGCAGCATCAGCCCGTAGCGCACCCGCCCGACCTTCAGCGAAGCCATGGCGTTGCAGTAGATCCGGTCGAGGAACTCCCCGGCATCGGCGCCCTGCACGTCGATCTTGCCCAGCGTGGTCACGTCGCAGAGCCCGACCGCCGAGCGCACGGCCCTGGCTTCGCGGTCGACGGTCTCGCGCCAGTGGGTTTCCCCGGGGCGCGGGAAGTACTGCGCCCGCATCCAGGGGCCGACCTCGGTGAACACCGCGCCCTGCGCCTCGGCCCAGCGATGCGTCGGCGTCAGCCGCACGGGGCGGAAATCGCGNGCCGCTGTCGCCGCCGCCGAGCACGCCGAGCGAGACCGGCGTGTAGGGCGGACGGAAGATCGTGGTGCCGGTTTCGGGAATCGACTGCCCGGCCAGCTCGGCCATCACCGCAAGCGCGGTGACATTGGCGGTCTTGCCCTGATCGGTCGCCATGCCGAGCGTGGTCCAGCGCTTAAGGTGCTCGACCGGACGCATGTTTTCCTGATGCGCCAGCTTGACGTCCTTCACCGTCACGTCGTTCTGGAAATCGACCCAGGCGCGGCCCTTGCCGGGCACATGCCAGAACGCCGCCTGCCCGGCCGCTTCGTCCTCTGCCGCGGGCAGATCGACCGCCGCCGCCGCCAGACCGAGATCGCCGAGCGCCTCGGCCGCCGCGCGCAGACCATCAGCGCCGCGGCGACATCCGGCCCCTGCCCGCCCGAGCGCCGCGCTTGCGCATCCGGCACCCCGGCGACGACCAGCTGCCCGCCGTCCCGCTCCAGCACGACATGGCCGTTGGCCAATTCGGTCATCCCCAGCGACGCGTAATGCGCCATCCAGCCGTCATGGCCGAAATAGTATTCGTGGTTGCCGGAGGTGACATAGACGCCATGCGGCGCCGACAGCCCGGCGAGCGGCGCGACCGCCTCGCGCCGGTCCGGGATCGTGCCGTCGATCAGGTCGCCGGTCACCAGGATCAGGTCCGCCCCCTGGGCCTGCGCCGCCGCCACGGTCCGTTCCGCCCAGGGGCGCTGGAACATCCGGCTCAGATGCAGGTCGGTCAGGTGCAGCACGCGGAACCCGTCGAAGCCCGGCGCCAGCCCCGGCAGCGCGATCTCGATCTCCTTCAGCGGCGGCACCCGGATCGCCTGGGACACGCCCCAGGCCGAGACCGCCAGCGCCAGCACCCCGGCGCCGGTCCGCACGCCCGGGGAGACCGGGCTCCAGTGCCAGCGCAGGGCCGAGGCCAGAAGCGTGCCCAGATCGAGGAGCAGCGCCGCCACCGCGCCGATCACGATGGCGCCGTAGATCCAGTTCACCGCGATGGCGACGGCGCGCGGCCATTCCGGGGACATCATGCTGCCCCAGAGCCAGATGGTGATCAGCCGGTGCTGCGAGACGACGAGCACCACCAGGGCCAGCGCGAGGAAAGCCGGAAGCGGCAGCCGCATCGGCCAGAGCAGGCGCAGCACGACATAGAGGCCGGGAACGACGGAAATGAACTGGAAGAGGGACAAGGGATACCTTCACGGAACAGCGGCCGCGGAACCTGCGGCGGGGATCGGAGCACTCTATCTGGCATCATGGCCCGCCGCTTCCAGTGAATTCCGATCACCATCGTGAGCGCGGCTCATGAATGCCGCCTGCCGGGGATCAGTCCCGCCGTGCGAGCAGCATGTCGAGGCTGGTCCGCAGCCGCGCCTCCAGCTCCGCGGGGGTCTCGCCGGTCAGCATGTAGCCGCAGCTCAGCGTCAGCGAATAGACCGAGAGCGCGCGCAGCCGGGCCTCCTCCGGGGCGAAGCCGCTGTCGCGGAACTGCCGGGCGAAGAACTCCAGCCGCTCGGCATCGACCTCGGCCAGCGCGTCGCGGACATCGGGATCGCCCTGCCCCCATTGCCGCATCGCCACCTCGCAGCCGACATCGTAGCTGCCGAGGGTCACGAACTGGATCACATGCCAGAGCCGGTCGCGCGGGCTGTCATGGGCCGCCTCGGTGCGGGCGATCAGCGCCGAGGTCTCGCGCTGCCGCCAATGCCCGAACAGCCCGACCAGGAAATCCCGGCGGTCGCGGAAATGCCAGTAGAAGCTGCCCTTGCTCGCCTCGACCACCTCGCAGACCTGCGCGATCCGCAGCCCGCCCGGACCGGACCGGGCCAGGATCGCCATGCCGGCCTCCAGCCAGTCGCCGCGCGACAGGCGGTCCTCCTTGACGCGCCCGGTGCCACGCCCCGCCGCAGCCGCTGCCTTCTCCGGACCTGCCATCTCAGCCATTCCCCGCCCCCTGCCCCCGCCTTCCGGAGCTGCGCCCTGTTTCGCTGAAATCGCAGGCAGTCTCAATCCCGCCGCCGCATCCGCAGTGCCGCGCCTTGCAACAGGGATTGACGGCACCGCCGATCCGTCATGTCTGTACCTTATGGTATGGAGATTCGCCGACCCCGGTCCTCCCCGCCGCCACCGCCTTGCCACGACAGGAGCCCCCATGACCCGCGATCCCTCCGCCACGATGATGATGACCCGGCCGATCCCCGCCCCCGCAGCCTGGAAGGGCGCCGATTTCGACCATGACGACAGCTGGCTGCGCGTGCTCTCCGCTGCCGACATCGACGCCATCGACGCGGCGCTTGCCGGGCTCGAGGCGCGCGGGCTGCAGATGCCGGATTTCGCCGCGGCGGATTTCCCGCTCGGCCCCCTGGAGCCGGTGCTGGCTGCCTGCGCGCGCGATCTCGAGGACGGTCGCGGCTTCTGCCTGCTGCGCGGCCTGCCGGTCGAGCGCTATTCCGACGCGCAGATCGAGACGCTCTACTACGGCATAGGCCTGCACTTGGGGCAGCCGGTCGGCCAGAATCCCCGCGGCGACCTGATCGGCCAGGTGATGCATGTCGGCGATGCCGCGAAGAAGGAGACCCGCGTCTACGAGACCAATCTCTACCTGCCCTATCACTCCGATCCGTCCGACGTGGTCGGACTGCTGTCGATCCGCAAGGCGCGGTCCGGCGGGCTGAGCAGCCTGGTCAGCGCCGCGGCGATCCACAACGAGATCCTGGCCAGCCATCCGCATCACCTGGGCCTGTTCTACAAGCGCTGGCATTTCGCCCATCTCTGCGAGGACCAGCCCAGCCTGTCGCCGATCTTCAGCTTGCACGAGGGCAAGCTGAGCTGCCGCTACCTGCGCCAATATGCCGAGCTGGGCCACGAGATCATGGGCGCGCCGCTCTCGCAGGTGGAGATCGAGGCGCTCGACATTTTCGACAGCGTGATCTCCCGGCCCGATCTGCGGCTCGACATGATGCTGGAACCCGGCGACCTGCAATTCGCCAACAATTACGCGGTGCTGCATTCGCGCAATGCCTTCCAGGACCATGACGCCCCGGAGGAGCGGCGCAAGCTGCTGCGGCTCTGGCTGAAGATGCCGGGCGCAAGGCGGCTGGCGCCGGAATTCCCCGGCCGCAACGGCTTTCCGCTGCCCGCGCGGCAGGCCGAGCCCGCTTGATCCCGCCCCCGCCGCGGTCGGGGCCGCGGCGGGGGTGTCTTGCCAATCTTTGCCAACGGCGTTGACGGCAGCGGAACGGCTGCCCTAGAGTCGGCCCATGGAGGACCCTGCCATGGCGACCATGAATGTCTCGCTGCCCGACACGATGAAGGACTGGGTCGAGACCCGGATGAAGGACGGCAAGTTCGCCAATACCAGCGATTACGTCCGCCACCTGATCCGCCGCGACCAAGAGCGCAGCGAAGCGATCGGCGAGATCCAGCAGGCGCTGGACGAGGCGCTGGCCAGCGGCGCGCCGCAGCCCTTCGATTTCGGCGCCTTCAAGACCCGGATGCGCGGGCGCGGCGCCGCGGACTGAGATGTCCGGCTACCGGCTTGCGCCCGCGGCCGCGGCCGATCTGGAAGACATTTGGCTCTATTCCGCGCGCACCTGGTCGGAGGCGCAGGCCGAGCGCTATATCGATGCGCTCGCCGCCAGTTTCGACACGATCGCGGCCATGCCCGAGATCGGCCGGGAGCACCGCGAATTCAGCCCCGCGATCCGCATCCATCCCAGCGGCCAGCATGTCATCCTCTACCGCATCGAGGCGGAGGGCATCTCCATCTACCGCGTGCTCGGCGGCCGCCGGAACTGGCGGGCGCTGCCCGACCTCGACGGCTAGCCGGACACCGCAATCCGGCTGCCTTCGGGCGCCCCATCCGGCGCGCGGCTGGCGGGAACAGTCAAATTATCATTACAAATGCACTGCGGAGGCGCCGCACAACCTAGGGGACCCTTGCGCCCATCTTTGATTATTTTGCGATCATATCTGGAATTATCCGCACATAATTTGGCCACATAAAGCGATTCCGGAAAACGGGCGTCATCGCGACCTCGCCCGAACACCGCCTCTCCCTTGACACAAATGGCATGACAATAGATCAAATGAAGCATCAAAAGGAGATGCAATGCACCGGATACTTTTCGCAGGCGATGTCAGCTGGGACATGTCCTTCCTGACCCCGGCCATCCCCGGCCCGGACGAGAAGGTCCATGCCGACGGCTATCTCGAAGGCCCGGGCGGCGTCGCCTGCAACGCCGCCGTCGCGGCGGCGCGCGCCGGAGCGGAGAGCTGCTTTCTCGGCGCGGCCGGGACCGATGCGCTCTCCGGAACCGCCGCCGCCGCCCTGGCTGCGGCTGGCGTCGCGCCGATTCTCGCGCGGCGCGAGGGCTCGATCTGCCGGGTCGTGACCATGATCGAGCCGCATGGCGAGAAGCGCCTGCTGCTCTATCCCGGCATCTCGCTCTATCCCGCCGAGGAAGACCTGGCGCTGATCGGCTGGGACGGCATCGGTCATGTCCATACCGCGATCTACGGCCCGGCTGCGCGTGCGCTGATCGCGGAGGCCCGCCGCCGCGGCGCGGGCTGGTCGCTGGATCTGGAGCCGTCGACCTTTTCCGGCGGGATCGACAGCCTCGGCTACGCGATCGACGGCGCCGCGATGCTCTTCGTCAATGACCGCGCCGCGGCGCTGATTGGCGGCGACGCGGTGGCCCGGCTCCTCGGCATGGGGCGCTGGAGGCGGCGTCGCCGGACCGCCCGGCCGCGGCGACCGCTCCGGAGGATCCGGCGCTGGTGCATTTCACCTCCGGCACGACCGGGCGGCCCAAGGGCGCGGTCCATGTCCATGCCGCCGTGCGCTATCATGTCCGGTCCGGCCGCGAAGCGCTGGGGCTGGCACCCGGCAGGGTCTATTGGTGCACGGCGGATCCCGGCTGGGTGACGGGCACGTCCTACGGGATCATCTCGCCGCTGGCGAACCGGGTGCGGATGATCGTCGACGAGGCGGAGTTCGACCTCGGGCGCTGGTACGCGACCATCGCGCGCGAGCGGGTGGAGGTGTGGTACTCGGCGCCGACCGCGATCCGCATGATGATGCGCGCGGGCGCGGCAGCCGCCGAGGGGCACGACTTCTCGTCGCTGCGCTTCCTCGCCAGCGTCGGCGAGCCGCTGAACCCCGAGGCGGTGATCTGGTCGCAAAAGGTCTTCGGACGGCCGTTCCACGACAATTGGTGGCAGACCGAGACCGGCGGGATCATGATCGCCAACCGTCCCGGCATGGAGCTGCGCCCGGGCTCGATGGGCAAGCAGCTGCCGGGGATCGAGGCGGGGATCGTCGCCCGAGAGGGCGGGCACCTGCGCGAGCTGGGCCCGGGCGAGACCGGCGAGCTGGCGCTGCGTCCCGGCTGGCCGTCGATGATGCGGGCCTATCTGCACGAGGAGGCGCGCTATGCGAAATGCTTTGCCGATGGCTGGTATCTCAGCGGCGATCTGGCGATGCGCGATGCCGACGGGTATTTCTGGTTCGTCGGCCGCGCCGATGACCTGATCAAGAGCGCGGGCCACCTCATCGGCCCCTTCGAGGCGGAAAGCGCGCTCGTTGCGCATCCGGCGGTGGCCGAGGCGGCGGTGATCGGCATTCCCGATCCGGCCGCGGGCGAGGCGGTGAAGGCCTATGTCACGCTCAACCCCGGCTATGCGCCTTCGGAGGCGCTGGAGCGCGAGCTGCGCGGCCATGCCCGGCGCGTGCTCGGTCCGGCAGTCGCGCCGCGCGAGCTGGCCTTCCGGCAGAGCCTGCCGAAGACGCGCTCGGGCAAGATCATGCGGCGGCTCCTCAAGGCGCGCGAGCTGGGCCTGCCCGAGGGGGACATCTCGACGCTGGAGACCGACGAGTCATGACCGCGACCGCCAAGCCGAAACTCGACCGCGCCCATGTGCTGGGGCTGCTCGGCCAGATGATCCGCATCCGCAAGTTCGAGGATGCCTGCGCCGAGCTCTATACGCAGCAGAAGATCCGCGGCTTCCTGCATCTCTATGACGGCGAGGAGGCAGTGGCGGCGGGGGTGATCCCGGTGCTGGAGCCGCGCGACCGGGTGGTCGCCACCTATCGCGAGCACGGCCATGCGCTGGTGCGCGGGCTGCCGATGACCGCGGTGATGGCCGAGATGTTCGGCAAGGCGGAGGGCTGCTCGGGCGGGCGCGGCGGCTCGATGCATCTCTTCGACGCGGCGGCGAAATTCTACGGCGGCAATGCCATCGTCGGCGGCGGGCTGCCCCTGGCGGCAGGGCTGGCGCTGGCCGACCGGATGCAGGGCCGGGACGCGGTGACCGCCTGCTTCTTCGGCGAGGGGGCGGTGGCCGAGGGCGAGTTCCACGAAGCGGTGAACCTCGCCGCGCTCTGGCAGCTGCCGGTGCTCTTCGTCTGCGAGAACAACGGCTATGCGATGGGCTCGGCGCTGGAGCGGACCGAGGCGGAAACCGACATCGCCCGCAAGGTGGCGGGCTACGGCATTGCCGGGCAGGCGGTGGACGGCATGGACGTGGTCGCCGTCGAGGTCGCCGCCCGCCGCGCCGTCGCGGCGATCCCCGCGCCTGCGGACCCGATCGCCGATGCCATTGCCGAGGCTCTGACCGAGGCGCAGACCACGCCCGCGCCGCAGGCGCAGCCGCGCTCCGGCCCGCCGATGACCGGCTCCGAGCGCGACGCCTTCATGGTGGCCGTGTCGCAATGCTGGAACTTCAACGCGCTCTCGACCGAGGCCGCGCAGGTGACCGTGACGGTGGCGATGGAGATGGCGCCGGACGGCAAGCCGGTTGCCGCCTCGATGCGCATGGCCGACTATTCCGGAGGCACCGGCAGCGCCGCCGAGCAGGCCTATGAGGTCGCGCGGCGGGCAATCCTGCAATGCCAGCGCACCGGCTATCCCTTGCCAGTGGACAAATACGACCAGTGGCGTCAGATCGAACTGGTCTTCAACCCCGAAAGGATGCGCCTCCGATGAGACGCCTCACCACTGCCTGCCTCGCCGCCCTGTGCCTGGGGCTGCCGGCCCTTGCCGCCGCGCAGGATGCCCCGCGCGGACCGCTCCGGATCGAGATCACCGACGGCGTGATCGAGCCGGTGCCGATCGCGCTGTCGGATTTCGTCACCTCCTCCATGCAGGGCCAGACCATGGCCCAGGACATGCTGGGCGTGATCCGCAACGATCTGGAGGGCACCGGGCTGTTCCGCACGATCAGCCGCGATGCCTTCATCTCGCCGGTCACCAATTTCGACAGTCCGGTCGCCTATGCCGACTGGAAGACGATCAACGCCCAGGCGCTGGTCACCGGCGAGCTCGACTACAGCGGCAATTCCATCTCGGTGAAGTTCCGGCTGTTCGACATCTTCTCCGAGCAGCAGCTCGGCGAGGGGCTGCAGTTCAACGGCAGCCCCGAGGGCTGGCGGCGCATCGCCCACAAGGTTGCGGACGCGATCTACAGCCGGATCACCGGCGAGGGGCCGTATTTCGACAGCCGGGTGGTCTTCGTGTCTGAATCCGGGCCGAAGGATGCGCGGGTCAAGCGGCTTGCCGTGATGGACCAGGACGGCGCCAACGTGAAGTACCTGACTGACGGGCGCGCGCTGGTGATCGCGCCGCGGATTTCGCGCGACAACGACCGGGTGCTCTACACCTCCTATTCCTCGGGCTTCCCGCATATCTACGAGATGAACCTGAACTCGCTGAGCGTCACCGCGATCGACGACCAGCCGGGGTCCATGGCCTTCTCGCCGCGCTATGCGCCGGACGGGCGGTCGATCCTGTTCTCCTTCGAGCAGGGCGGCAATACCGACCTCTACAAGCTCGATCTCGGCTCGCGCAGCCGCACCCGGCTGACCGATGCCGCCTCGATCGAGACGGCGCCGAGCTTTTCGCCCGACGGCAGCCGCATCGTCTTCGAGAGCGACCGCTCCGGGGCGCCGCAGCTCTATGTCATGCCCGCGGGCGGCGGCGAGCCGAAGAGGATCAGCTTCGGCGCCGGGCGCTACGGCACGCCTGTCTGGTCGCCGAAGGGCGACTACATCGCCTTCACCAAGCAGAACCAGGGCCGGTTCCATATCGGCGTGATGCGTCCCGACGGCTCGGAAGAGCGGCTGCTGACCGCGGCCTTCCTCGACGAGGCGCCGACCTGGTCGCCGAACGGCCGGGTGCTGATGTTCACCCGCGAGACCCCCGGCTCGGGCGGCGCGGCGCAGATCTATTCGGTCGACATCACCGGGCGCAACCTGCAGCGCGTGCCGACGCCGGGCTCGGCCTCGGATCCGGCATGGTCGGCCCTGCTGAAATGACGCGAAGGCCCTGCCGCAAGGCGGGGCCTTTCCATATCCGCAGGCAGGAACGCGGCAGCGGATGGACCGCATGCAGCACGTAACGGCTGGCCTGCTGCGGGATGAGGGGCACATTTCCGGGAAGGGAGGAAGTGGCAGTCCGTAGGGGAATCGAACCCCTCTTTCAAGGATGAAAACCTGGCGTCCTACCCGATAGACGAACGGACCGCAGCTTCGTGGCGGCGCCCCAGATGGCAGTCCGTAGGGGAATCGAACCCCTCTTTCCAGGTTGAAAGCCTGGCGTCCTAACCGATAGACGAACGGACCGCAGCCTGGTGGCAGCGCCCGCAAGTGGCAGTCCGTAGGGGAATCGAACCCCTCTTTCCAGGTTGAAAACCTGGCGTCCTAACCGATAGACGAACGGACCGTGCTTGCGTGAGGGGCTATTTAGAAAAAGAGCCGGGGCAGCGCAACAGGAAAGCTGTGGATATCTTGCGTTTTTTCAGCCTTCCGCAGCGTCCTCCAGACGGAGCTGCACGGTGGTGCGGCCGTTCCAGGTATTGAGGTCCAGGCGGCCCGCCAAATGGGCAGTCATGCCCTGCCTTTCGCAGACGAAACGGCCCAGATCGGTGTCGAAGGCGCCGAAGGCGATGCCGTCGATCCGGCTGTGCCCATCGGTGGCGGTGACGCGCAGATGGCCTTCGCCGACCTGGCGCGCGCTCTGGATGCGCACCGAGGGAAAGGCGAAGCGCGGTGCAGGGGCGCCCGCGCCGAAGGGACCGGCCGCCTCGATCGCGCCGACCAGATCGACGGTGGCGCCAGCGGGCATCAGCACGCCGTCGAGCGTCAGGTCCTTCGGCCCGAGCTCGGCGGCACCCTGGCGCGCCAGCGCTTCGGAGATCGCCGCCATGGCCTCCTCCAGCTTGCCTTCCTCGACGGTGAGCCCCGCCGCCATCTTGTGGCCGCCGCCCTTGACCAGCAGCCCGTCGATCGCGGCGCGCTGCACGGCGCTGCCGAGGTCGATCCCCGAAACCGAGCGGCCCGAGCCCTTGCCGATCCCGTCATCCAGCCCGATCACGATCGACGGGCGGTTGGTGGCCTCCTTCATGCGGCTCGCCACGATGCCGACCACGCCCGGATGCCAGCCTTGCCCGGCCGCCCAGACCAGCGGCGCGTCGAAGCCGCGCTCCTCAGCCGTGGCGGAAGGGCCCGGGCCCGCCCCGCGAAAAACCGCCCGGGCCCGGGGACGCGGGCACTTGAACTCGGACCGGCCTCTGCCTATCAGGCGCCATGACAGCCATTGCCCATGATCGGGTGATGCGAGGCGAGATGCACATTCGGGTTCCAGCCGCCCGAGACGCCCAGCACGCCGCAGCCATGCCAGTCCGACCGGCCGTTCCGGGTGATCTGGATCGCGGTCAGCCCGTGCCGCCCCTTCGTGCCGGTAACCGTTGCCCCGGCGAAGGTCTCGTAGCCGCCGAAATTCGGCGCATCCTCGCGCGGGTCGATCACGCCCAGAACCGGCACGCCCTTCGCGGCAAGCTGCTGCGCGGTGCGGTGGCCGTCATCATTGGCGGCGAAGACCGCCACCGGATCGGCGGCCCGGCGCTGCGCAGTCACGCCCCAGCGGTTGGCATAGGCGCGCAGCGCGCCTGCCAGCAGGATGCCGGGCCGGTCGTTGTCGCGGAACGGGATGTGCCGCTCCCGCGTGTCCGGCGCCGTGCCGCCGGAGGTGTTCGAGGCGGAGGGCGTCGCCACGCGGGTTCGGGCGCTGATCGTTCCGGCCGCAGCGATCCTCGCCGTCCGATGCGCCATCCGGACCCATCCGGACCTCGGCGCGGACGAGCGCCTGGCGATCGAGGCGCTGCTGATCCTGCAATGGCGGGCCGGGCTGCGGATCGGGGAAGCCTGCAAGGCCCGGGCCACGGATCTCGAACGGACGGACCGGGATCCGGTGCTGTTCATTGTCCGGACGCCTTTCGGCGGCAACAAGACGGCCTGGGCGCGGCGCGGGGTCCGGCCCTTCGCGCTCATGACGGAGGAGGAGGCGTCCGTGTTCCGGTCCTGGCTGGACCGGCGCGCGGCGTTTCCGGCAGAGGGTCCGCTGTTCGGCGTGGCGGGGCCGGACGGCCTCGCGCCGTTCAGCCCGGCGGCGAGCAGCGCCGCGGCGCGGTCGCGGGCGGCCTCGGCGCTGGGGCCGGTCATCGAGACATGGATCAGCCCGGTCAGGTCCACGAGCTCGACCCGCGGCTTGCCGAACTCCTCGGGCTCCAGCCCCAGCGACTGCGCCGCCGCGGCGAGGATCCGTTCGGCGCCGATCAGCCGCTTGTAGGTTTCGGTCGGGCTGACCGAACTGCTGGCATAGGGCGAGCTGGCCGAGGAGGAGGCCTGGCCGATCCGGTCGAGATTTACCGAGGCCGCCGCGCCGGATCCCGGAAGGATCAGCGACAGGCCGGAGCGGTAGCTCGGCGGCATCTTCGTCAGGTAGAGCGTGACCGGCGCCCAGAGCGCCACGGCGCCGAACAGGAAGACCAGCAGGTAGCGCGGCAGCCGCCCGGCATCGCGGATGCGGCCGCCGCGCAGCAGCCGCCGGGCGGTCGGGTCTGGAAGCAGACGGGGCGCAGGAAGCGGCGGATGGCGAGGGTGCCGACCGAGGTGGCGCCGAAATTGGTCGAGGCCGGATAGGGCCCGCCATGGACCATCGCGTCGCAGACCTCGACGCCCGTCGGGAAGTTGTTGGCCATCACCCGGCCGGCCTTGCGCTCGAGCACCGGCAGGAGCTGCCGCGCCAGCCCGGCATCGCCCGCGTCCATGTGCAGCGTCGCCGTCAGCTGGCCCTCGAAGCCCTTGGCCAGCGCCACCATCTGCTCCGCCGTGCCGGTGCGGATGACGAGGCCCAGCGGGCCGAAGACCTCTTCGCCGAGCGCGTGGTCCTGCAGGTAGGAGTCCGCATCGGTCTCGTAGAGGTTCGGCGCGGCGCTGCGGCCTTCGCTTTCGGTCTCCAGCACCGGCGTGACCGCGTTGCGGCCCCGGACCCGCGCCTGGCCGTCCGCCGCCTGACCGGCTGCTGCCCCGGTCGGGCTTCGGCCCCCGGGGGCAGTTTCCGGGTTGCGGCCGCACCGCCATCTCGGTGGGCCCCGCGATCCGGTCCGGTGGAGGAGCGGTTGTTGCGGCGGAGGCTCCGGCGGGCGATCAGGACGCATGTGCGGCCTTTCCGCAATGTTGGCGAAGCTCAGTCGCCATTGGATCGGGGGCCTTGCCGTCTGCAGCACGGCTGCCGCGTTGCCGCCGTTGCGGATGCGGCCAATGATCCCGCAGCCGCCGACCCGGATGGCTGCGCAGGACAGCAGTCCCGTCCGGGGCGGGGCAGGCGCTGCTTTGCGCCGTCCGCCGTCCTCGGAGGCCGTTGCGCATGGCAGCACAGGAGGCGCAGGTTCTCCGCACGTCCAGCCTTTGCGCGGACAGGCCGTGACCGCGCGTCGACGGTCCGCGCGGCATTGGCTGCTCAGGCCGCTCGATGGCGGGCGCGAGGCAATCCCCGGGCTGCGGGCGTCGACGGTGCTCGACGATATCGGGCTCGGGGCGCATATGGCCGAGGCGGGGCTGGGGCTGGCGCTGCTGCCCGTCGCGCAGATCGACGATGCGGTGCGCTCCGGAAGGCTGGTGCATGTGCTGCAGGACTGGCGCGGGCCCGAGCGCGAGATCTTCGCGGTCTGGCCCTCGGGGCGGCTGTTGTCGGAACGGGCGCGGGTGCTGTGCGACTACATGGAGGCGCATATCCGAGCCGAGCCCGCGCTGCAGGGCATGGTTCCGGTGCCGGAGACCGGAGGGCAGGCTGCGGCCTTGGACCCATAGCCCGCCAGCCCGTCCGCGCCTCCGGCGGCGGCGCCAATCTCCGACGCGCCGGAAAGCACGTCGACCCGGCGGCCGTGCCGGTCCCGCCGTGGAGCGCGGCTGCCGGTCGACGGCGAGGTAGCCGAGGGCGCGAGCCATGTCGACGAAGCGATGCTGACCGGCGAGCCGCTGCCGGTGGAGAAGGGCCTGGGCGCCAAGGTCACCGGCGGCACGGTGAACGGCACCGGCACGCTGGTCATCCGCGCCACCGCGGTCGGCGCCGACACGGTGCTGAGCCGGATTATCGGCATGGTCGAGGAGGCGCAGGGCGCACGGCTGCCGATCCAGGCGCTGGTCAACCGGGTGACGCTGTGGTTCGTCCCGGCGATCCTCGCGATTGCGGCGCTGACGGTCGCCGCCTGGCTGCTCTTCGGGCCGGAGCCGCGGCTGAGCCATGCGCTGGTCGCGGGGGTCGCGGTGCTGATCGTCGCCTGTCCCTGCGCGATGGGGCTGGCGACGCCGGTTTCGATCATGGTCGGCACGGGCCGCGCCGCGGAGGGCCGACAGCACCCGGGTCCGCGAGACGCTGCAGCGCATCGCCGGAGAGCGCTGGCAGGCCGAGGCCTTCTGGACCGGCCACGGCACGGTGCAGCCCGGCGCGCATGTGGTCGAATACATGCCGATCGGCAGCCATCACACCTGGTGGGGCCTGCTCTTCGTCAAGGGCGTGGCCGGGTTCTGCGCCCTGCTCGTGCCGCTCTTGTGGCAGACCGCGCTGGTGCTGGCCGATGCGGCGCGCGGCCCGCGCGGCAGGCTGCCCCTGGGGAGCGTGATGACCATCGTGCTGCTGTCCTTCGGCGAAAATCTCGAGATCGAGGCCTACATGCTCTGGCCGGGCCTGCTGCTGCTGGGCATCCATGCGCGGGAGATGCAGGCCGCGGCGCCCCGCCCTGCGGCAGCCCCTGCACCCGGCGGAACCGCGCCGGTGCAGCCATGATCCGCGATCGGGGACCGAACTTGGAGCAGAACCTTCTTGAACGGCCTGCCCTGCGGCGCGGCGCCGTCCGGCGGAACACCGGCCTGCGCGCCATCCGCGGCCGTGGCCGCGCGGCGTGATCCGCAAAACGCATAGAAGACCCTCGCGGCGGACCTGCAGGACAACGCGCTCCTCCCCTGCTTTCCCGCGGGCCTTCCCGGACAGACGCCGGCAAAGGGACCGTTGGCGGACGCGGTCGGCAAGTCCCGCCCATCCGTGAGCGGGCCGCGCGATCCTGCCGCCCGTTCCGGGTCCCGCTTGCAGCATGGGCCCAGCCCGATGACCGGCAAAAGAGGCGGCTGGATGACCTCCGTCATCAGGGACTGGCAGCGCGCCGCAGCGCCTGCCCAGAGCGCAACCCGGAGCGGCCTCCGGCAGCCTCCCCGGCAGGTGCCGGACGGCCGGCGGGATGCCGGACGCCGGACGCCGGACGCCGGACGCCGGACCGGTGCCGCACGGGACCGCCGGTCGCGCAAGGGTGCATCACCGCCATGCGTTTTCTGCAAGGATGGCCGATTGATGAAAATGCGTCATGACCGGAAATCGTGCCGCGGGCCTAATGCTGCATCTGCAAAGCGCTATTGTCGGGGTGTCCGGCCGGGCGCGATTCGTCCGCCGCCCCCAATCCGCAGGCTGAGCCCGCCCGGCGGGCCCGACAGGAGGACCACAGCCATGGCACCGTCCCGCCCCCTTCCCGCCCCGGGCAACCGCCCGCCCCAAGCTCCGCTGGCGATCGTCGCGCTGGCAACGATGCTGGCGCTGGTGGTCTTCACCGCTCCGCTGACCACGCTCGACGCGATGACCGCCGGGCTCGGGCTCACGGCGTCCGAACAGGCCTGGGTGATGAGCGGCATGCGCCGCCGCGGCGCCGCTCTGGGAGTGGTACGACGCGCTGCGGCCGCACCTCTGGCGCGGCGGCACGTCGTTTCCGGCCAGCCAGTTCGCGCAGAGACAGCTGCTGAATGACGGCGAGATCGACCTGGCCATGTCCTTCGACCCGGCCTCGGCCGCCGCGGCGATCCGCGACGGGCTGCTGCCGCCGAGCGTGCGCATCCACGTCCCCGAGGCCGGCAGCATCGGCAATGTCAGTTTCGTCGCCATCCCCTTCAACGCCGCGCATCCCGAGGGCGCGCAGGTCGTGGCGAACCTGCTGCTCGATCCGGAGGTGCAGGCGCACATGCAGGATATCGACGTGCTGGGCTCCTTCTCGGTGCTCGACCCGTCGAAGCTGGACCCGGCTGCCCGCGCGGCCTTCGCCGCCCTGCCGGCCGACCCGGCGCTGCCGCGGCTCGGCGATCTGGCGCGCGATGGGCGATGCCCGAGGCGACGAGCTGGTTCAGCACGCGCCCGCCGCCGAGCTCCATCACCGCCCGGGTGGCCAGGTGGATCTCGCCCGAGACGGCGGTGATGTCATGGCCCTCGGCCGCGGCCATGTCGCGCGCCAGTCCCAGCATCCGCCGCCATTCGCCGCGATGCGCCCGGCTCTGCCACTGGTCGCGCAGGTCGTCCTCGTATTTCTGCATGTGCGGCACGGCCATCATCGCGAATTCCAGCAGGGACAGGCGCGGCCCGAGAAGCGGCACGCTGGAGAGCAGGAAGGTGTGGCCGTCGCCCGCATGGGCGCGCGCGGCCACCGCTTCGGCCATGTCCCAGCCTTCCGGGCCCATCACCTGGCGGCGGCCGCGCTGCGAGCGCAGGTCGGGCGCATAGAGCCGGACCCCTGCCCCCTCGACCACCCAGCCTGGCGCTGGCGGCGGTGGCGCGCGGCATTCCGGGCACCGGAGGCGACGACCGCATCCTGATCCCGAGCACTGCGGGGGCGGGAACCGACGCTTTCGGCCGCGGCGGCAATGACCGGATCGAGACCGGCGCGGGCGACGACATCCTGACCGGCGGCACCGGCAACGACCTGCTCCTGGGCCATGGCGGCGGCGACACCAATTTCTTCGCCCCGGGCGACGGGCAGGACACGATCGAGGACGTTTCGGAGAATTCCGGCACGGCGCCCGACCGGCTGCGCTTCGGCGCCGGGATCGCGCCGGAGGACATCCGCGCGCTTTCCGTCGGGCCCGCGGATCTGGTGCTGGGCGTCGCGGGCAGCGAGGACCGCGTCACGCTGCGCAACTTCTTCGCCGCCAGCCCGCGCGACACCCGGATCGAGGAGATCGCCTTTGCCGACGGCACGCGAGCCGGACCCCCTGGCCCGCGCGCTCCAGCGCGTTGCCGTCGCCGGTCAGCGCGAAGCGGCGCAGGAAGACCGTGCCGCCGCCCGCCGGTTCCTGGCTGAGCAGGTAGAGATAGCTGCCGTCGAGCGACCAGTCGAGTGCCGCCAGCCGCTCGCTTCCCGGCATCGCCAGATCCGCCACCCGCGCTGTTTCGGGCGTCACGCCGCCGCCGTTGAAGGCCGCGATGTCGATCAGGTAGAGCCTCTGCGCCGGGGTGCCGACGCTGCCCGAGATCGCCAGGAACCGCCCGTCGGGCGAGACCTTGATCATCGAGGCGCCGCGGCGGAACGGGCTGGTCTCGGCGCCGAAGCCATGGCCGAACGCCATTTCGGCCTGCGGCTCGGGCCGGTCGCCGGGACCGGGATCGCCCGCCAGCCAGGAGGACAGCGCCTCCGCCCCGTAGCGCCGCCTCGGCCGCCGCCTCCCGCTCGCGGTCCGCAGCCTCCCGCTCGCGGTCTTCGAGGGCGCGGCGGGCGTCTTCCTCGCGCTGCTGTTCGGCCCGCAGCCGTTCTTCTTCCTGCATGCGCCGGCCGTCGAGGAGGTTCTGCCGGAACACCTGCAGCGCTGCGGCCAGCTTGGAAATCTCGCCGCCATGGCGGGAGAAGGCCGGAACCTCGGCGGTGTCGCCTTCCGCCAGCCGTCCGGTGGCGGCAATCAGCTTGCCGAGCGGTCCGACCAGCAGCAGGTAGAGCGCCACCGGGGCCAGCACCACCATCAGCCCGCTGGCAGCGGCGACGGCCCACATCTTCCGGCCGGCCGCATCCGACTGCGTGCCGAGCTCGGCACTGGCGGCGGCAATCCGGTCGACCCCGGCGCGGCCGAGATTGCGCGAGGCCGAGGTAAGGAGGCCCTCACGGGCCGCACCGCTGGCCGACCCTGATCTTCTGTGAAGGGTTCGAGTTGGAGCACGCCTGTCGGGACCCGAAAGATGGTGAACTATGCCTGAGCGGGGCGAAGCCAGAGGAAACTCTGGTGGAGGCTCGAAGCGATACTGACGTGCAAATCGTTCGTCTGACTTGGGTATAGGGGCGAAAGACTAATCGAACCATCTAGTAGCTGGTTCCCTCCGAAGTTTCCCTCAGGATAGCTGGAGCCCATTACGAGTTCTATCGGGTAAAGCCAATGATTAGAGGCATCGGGGGCGCAACGCCCTCGACCTATTCTCAAACTTTAAATAGGTAGGACGGCGCGGCTGCTCCGGTGAGCCGCGCCACGGAATCGGGAGCTCCAAGTGGGCCATTTTTGGTAAGCAGAACTGGCGATGCGGGATGAACCGGAAGCCTGGTTGAAGGGCCGTGCGGCACGGCCGGGCGGGGCGAAGATCACCGTGGCGCGGGCCGCTCCCAGCGTGTCGAGGCAGAGCGCCCGCAGCCGCAGCCGCCAGGGGCGCGGCATCCCGGATCCGGCCAGGACGACATGTCGGAAAGCCGCGTCTTCCTGTGCCAGCAGCGAGGGCAGGGTGATCCGCTCGAACAGCGCGAAGCGGTGCGCAAGCCGCTCCGCATCATAGAGCAGCACCGGATCGCCCGCCGCCGGGCTGCGCCAGCCGGACAGGCCGCGATAGGAAAAGCGGGTCTGGTAGACGATCTCCAAGGCGGCCTCCCATGCCTGTGCGAGCCTAGCGGCCGAGGGATGAAGAAACCGCGAACCGGTCCGCGGCCCGGCGGCGCACAGGGCCCGGCAGCCGGGCCGCGGTTTCGGCGCCCGTTGCCGGGCAGAGGTTGCGGGCGCGGCAGAGCCGCGGGCGCTGGACGGGCCCGGCCTGCCCGGCGCGATGATCGCCGCGCTCTGGAGCGATCTCGACGCATCGGCCGGCCAGGTGCGGTCCTGGAGCGACATGGGCGGCACCCGGATGGTGATCGAATACCGCGATGTCGCGCCCTATGGCGGCGGCGGATCGGCGAGCTTCCAGGTGCAGCTCCACGAGGACGGCCGCATCGCCCTGAATTACCGCAGCCTAGAGGGCATCGCCGCAGCGGTGGCCGGGATTGCCGACGGGGCGGGCAACGCCGCGCTGACGGTCTCCGCACCGGCGGAAGACAGCGCCATGGCCTTCGTCCCGGTGGTCAGCGCCGCGGCGGACCCGCAGGTGGCGCTCGGCTCCGGATCGGAGGTCACCGGGCTCGATTTCGGCTCGCGGCCCGGCAACGGCGTGATCCTCGACGGCGGGCGCGGGCGGCCTCGGCGGTCTCGCGGTCCAGCACCTTGCGGCTGTCGGCGACCAGGCTGGCGACGGCCTGGTGCCGCGCGGCCAGTGTCGCCACGGCTTCGTTCAGCACCTGCATCGCCTCTTCGCGCTCGGCCAGTGCCTCGGCGGCTTCCTCGGCCTGTTCGGCGGCCAGCTCCAGCTTCTCGTCATGGCCCTCGGCGGCCTCTTTGATCGCCTCGGCTTCCTCGACGAGCCGCGCCTGCATCGCCTCGGCGTCCTCCGAAAGGCCGGATTCGCGCTCGGCCTCGCCGGCATATTCGGCGAGCCGGGCATCGAGCCGGGCAATCTCGGCCTCGGCGGCGCGGCGGCGTTCGGCCAGCGAGTCCCGTTCGACCAGCGCGCGCTGGAGGACGGCGGCGGCGATCGCCTCTTCCTCGCGCAGCGCAGGCAGGCTTTCCGCACGCTCTTCATCACCGAATCCGATACCGGCACGGTGCTGAAGGCCGAATTCCCCGAGGAGCTGGGCATCCGCGGCGCGCCGATGGCCTCGGGCGCCTGCGCCTGATCCCCGCCGGATCGCGTCCGCCGTTCCCGAAGGCCCGCCACCGGCGGGCCTTCCGCGTTCCGGGCTGGCCACGAAGTCGCGCCATCGGCGACTTGCCGCGCAATGGCTCCACCTATGCTTGACTAAAATGCTCTGATATTGTAGCCCGGATCGCCGCCATCAAGATCCGGGTAACCATGTTCCATACGTCCGATGCCCTCAGCGCCTTCGGGGAGGCCCCGGCGCTGCTCTTCCGGGGCCGCGTCACCAGCTATTCCGCGCTTGCCGCCGCCGCGGTGCGCTTCGCGGCGCGCTTCCCGAAGCGGCGCGGCCTCGTGGCGGTCGAAATGCGGTGACGCTGGTCCATGCCGATCCGCGCCCCGGCGGCGTGCCGGAGATCGCGGTCAAGCGGCTGGCGCCCTTCGATTATGCGCGCTTCCCGCTGCGCCCCTCGGCGATCCCGCCGCGGATCGCGCTGCCGCCGCGCGACCTCTTGGAGCGGCTGGCCGAAGAGCATGTCTTCGCCGAGCTGGCCGAAGCGGTGATGCTGTCCTTTGCCGCCGAGAACGGGGCGCGGATGCGCGCCATGGTGGCGGCGCGGGACAACACGGCGGAGACGCTGGAGGCGCTGACCGGGCTGGCGCGGCGGCTGCGCCAGGAGGAGATCACCGGCGAGATCGTCGAACTGGCGACAGCCAGCCTGTCGCAGGACCAGGCAGGGGACGGGACCGGATGACGGCAGCTTGGGGGGACGGGCGGCGCCGCTCTCGGACGGTGCGGCGGCGGAACCGTGGGCCGCACCGCCTTCGTCGGCGACGGCATCAACGATGCGCCCGCGCTGGCGGCGGCCGATATCGGCGTGGCGCTGGGGACCGGCACGGATGTCGCGGTCGAAAGCGCCGATGTCGTGCTGATGTCCGGCAGCCTGGCCGGCGTGCCCGCGGCGTTCGAGGTCAGCCGCGCGACGCTGCGCAACATCCGCCAGAACCTGGCCTGGGCCTTCGGCTACAACGTGGCGCTGATCCCGGTGGCTGCGGGGCTGCTCTATCCGGCGAACGGAACGCTGCTGTCGCCGATGCTGGCGGCGGGGGCGATGGCGCTGTCCTCGGTCTTCGTGCTGACGAACGCCCTCCGCCTGCGCCGCGCGGCCGGCAGGTGAAGCAAGGCCCGACCCGGCTGCGGTTGGCACTCTGGACCGGAGGGCAGCCGAGTCGGGCCAGCGCAGGGGCCGGCATGGCGCCGCCGGCCACGGTCAGGCAGTCCAGCGTCCCGGGCAGCTCCGTCCCTGCCAGCGCGGTCTCGAGCATGCGTAAATGATGCGGCACCCCGGCCAGGCTGGTCGCGCCGGAGGCGGCCAGCTCCGGCAGGAACTCGGGATCGAGCACGGTGCCGCCCGCGAGCCAGAGGCTGGCGCCGCGCGCCAGATGCGAATGCAGCACCGACAGCCCATAGGAATAATGCAGCGGCAGCACCAGCGCGGCGCGGTCCTGCGCGCCGATCTCCAGATATTCTGCGATCGAGGCGGCATTGGCCGCGAGCGCATCCCGCGACAGGCGCACGCCGCGGCCCTGCCCGGTGCTGCCCGAGGTGCTGGGCAGCAGCGCCAGGTCGGGATGGATCGCGGCCGGGCGGTCATGGCAGATCATCCGCATCCGGCCATCCGCCAGCCCCCGAACTCAGGCCGGTCAGCCTTCCGCGCCCGCCTTACCCACCCGGAGGCTGGACGCCGTCCGGTGAGCCTTGAGGCAGGCCGCATCGATCATGACGGGCTTCGTGTCCCGGCCTGCGGAGGCCAAACCGTCCATGATGCGGGCGAACACCCCCTTCGGCTCCAGCCGAGCCAGCGGCTGCAGAGTGTTGCCGGGGCTTTCGCGGCGCCACTGGCGCCACGGTCTCCTTCAACTGCGGGGGCCGTGCCCAGCCGGAGCGTCTCTCCATCTCAAGCCGTTGCGTTTGATGAAGATAATGCCGCTGAGCACGCGCCGGTCATCGCCCCGCGGGCGTCCGTGAGACTTTGAGTGAAACGGACGGATCCGGTCCATACGGGCCTCGGCCAGCCGGAACAGGTCTTTCCCCATGCACCTCCAGAGGAGGCCCGGAATCACGGCGTTGGCCGGAGCGGTCGCCGCCTCGGGCCGCGGCGTCGTGCTGGCCGAGATGGAGGGCCATCCCTCCGGCGTGCCGGGCGGCCATCCGGTGGTGCCCTTCCGGGTCGAGCGCCTCGGCGCGCTGTTCCGAGGCCTTCGCGCCCATGGCGTCGAAGAGGTCGCGATGGCGGGCATCCTGCACCGTCCCGATTTCGATCCCCGCCGCTTCGACCTGAAGACCCTGCGGCTGGTGCCGCGCATCTTCCGCGGGCTGAAGGCCGGGGATGACGCGCTCTTGCGGCTGGTCATCGCGATCTTCGAGGAGAACGGCTTCCGCATCCGCGGCGCGCATGAGTTCCTGCCGGACTTCGTCGCGCCGAAGGGCCCGATGACCCGCAGCGCGCCGAGCGCGTCCCAGCTCGGCGATGCCGCGCGCGGCCGCGCCATCCTCGCGGCGCAGATCGGCCCCCGCCTCCTTGACCGGGCCGGGCGCCAGGCTGTCGAGCACCCCGGCCAGGCTCTCCTGCGGATCGCGGACCAGCGCCTCCTCCAGCCAGGCGGCCTCGCGCTCCATCAACCCCGCCAGATAGGGGCTGCAGCCCGCCACGCCCTCCAACAGATCGCGCGCCGCGCCGGGATCGGGCAGCTTGGCGAGGACATCCGCCGCCCGTGCGGGATCATGCGGGCGCGGATGGCGGCGGATCAGGTCGGTCAGGGTCATGGCGGTCCTCCGGCTGCCGGGGTTCGGGCACAGGAGTAGCAGGTGAGCCGGAGTTTGAAACGGGTCAAGGCGGCACGGCCGGCCGCAGGCGTGTCCGCGAAGATACGCAACTTCCCGGAAGGCACCCGCGCTGTGCCGGCCGCCGCCGGGCTTGCCCCGGCACCCGGACGGGTGCCAGCGCGAAGGGCGCGTCGTAGCCGTAGGAATAGGTCGCCAGCTCCCGCCCGCGCAGCAGCATGGTCCCGGCCACCGGGATCGGCCGGGCGATTCGCTCGGGGATCGGCGCCTTGAGCCGCAGCAGCGCCAGGTCGCCGCTGACATGGCCGGTCTCGGCATAGCCGCGGCCGATCGCCAGCGCCGCGCCGATCGCAGCGGCACCCTGGCGGCCTTCGCGGTAATCCGGGCTGAAGATCGCCCGGTAGGCCGGCGCCACCCAATCCTTCTCGGGGTTCGACACGCAATGGGCCGCGGTCAGCACCAGATCCGGCGCGACCAGCGTGGCGGTGCAATGGACGCCCTGCGGCGATGTGCGGAGCTGTCCGACCGCACCGTAGCGGGCCTGGTCGGCCTCCGCCAGGATATGCCGCGCCGAGCCCTCGGGCAGCCCCGGCTCCGTCCGCCCCCGGTGACAGCGCCATGGCCGGCTCCCAGCGGGTCACTTCCGGTTCCAGCGCGGCCAGCTCGTCCTCGGCGATGTAGGGCGGGTTCGACACCACGAGGTCGAAAGGCCCCTCCGCCGCCGCTGCCCAGTCGCCATGGCGGAATTCGGCGCGCGCCGCGAGGCCCAGATCGGCGGCATTGCCGCGCGCCACGCCAAGGGCGGCCTCCGAAGCATCCGTCGCAACGCCGGTTGCCTCCGGCCATTCCGCCAGCAATGTCAAAAGGATGCAGCCCGTTCCGGTGCCGATGTCGAGGATCCGCGACGCGGGCGCCCGCAAGGCCTCGAGGATCAGCGCCTCGGTTTCCGGGCGCGGGTCCAGCACGTCGCGGGTGACGCGGAAGCGGCGGCCGAAGAAGGCGCGCTCGCCGACGATCTGCGACACCGGCTCGGGCTTGCCGCCGGGCAGGACGTGATCCGGCCTGCCGCGCTGGCGGCCGGACATTGGGGCGGCCGTGTCGGCCGCCTCGAGCGGCGGGAGCGGCCGTCAGCGCTCGGCGCTTTCAGCTACGAGGTTGTCTGCACCGGGGCCGGACCGCACGCCGAGCCGGAGGATGTCCTGCAGCTGATGCTCCTGTCCGACCTGCTGGCCGGGGTGCAGGGCGCGGTTCCGGATCAGGTCCTCCTGGAGCTCGCGGACGGCAGCCGCATGACATTGCGGCTTGCGGATTACGCGGGCTATGCGCGCCGCGCGCGGGCGCGGCTCGAGGCCTTTCTTGCCGATCCGTCCGCGACCCGGCCGGTCCCCTGCGCCGAGTGCAGCCAGTGCCGCTGGTCGGACCATTGCGCCGGGACCTGGCGGCGCGGGGACAGCCTGTTCGCGGTTGCGCCAGATGCGGCGCGGCGCGGGCCAGGGCGCGGATCAGGCTGTCCTTGCCGACGCCAGAGGCGCCGACCACCGCGACGAGGCGTCCCGGCCCGCTCATTGCGCCCGCTCCGGCGAGAAGGCGGTCATGTCGATTTCCCGGTCGCAGATCTCGTCGCGGGCCGCGGCATCGTGGAAAATGCCGATGATCGCGCAGCCCCGCGCCTTGGCCTCGCGGATGAGGTCCAGCACGACCGCCCGGTTCGCCGGGTCGAGGCTGGCGGTGGGCTCGTCGAGCAGCAGCGCCGGATAGGGATGGACGAAGCCGCGGGCGATGTTGACCCGCTGCTGCTCGCCGCCCGAGAAGGTGGTGGGCGAGAGCCCCCAGAGCCGTTCGGGAACGTTCAGCCGCCCGAGCAGCGATGCGGCGCGGGCGCGTGCCGGGGCCTCCGCCGTGGCGCTGCTGCCCTGGGGCGTGTTTCTCGCCGCGCTGGCCGTTCCGGCTGTCCTGCACCGCAACCGCAGCGGTCTCGGAGGCGCGGCATGAGCCTCGATCTCGGCGCGGTTTCCGTGCTGGCGCCGGATGGTCGGCCGCTGTTCGCGCCGCTGTCCCTGGCGGTTCCGCCCGGCCAGGTGGCCTGCATCACCGGTCCTTCCGGGGTGGGAAAATCCACGCTGCTGGCGGCGGTCGGCGGCCATTTGGGCGGCGGCTTCCGCCTGGCCGGGACGGTGATGCTGAACGGCCGCGACCTGTCCGGCATTGCCGCCGAGCGGCGCGGCATCGGCCTGATGTTCCAGGAGGCGGTGCTGTTTCCGCATCTCTCGGTCGGGGACAATCTGGCCTTCGGCCTGTCGCCGCGGGTGCGCGGCCGCACGGCGCGGCGCGCAGCATCGACCTATTTGCGCCATTCGAGCGAGCGGGGGTTGAGCCCCTTTCCCCCGGTTTCAGTCGGGGCGTCGATGTCGGCCTTTCCGAGGGCCGATCAGCGGTCCTTGAATGCGCGGCAGGCGCCACCGGTCCGAGCGCGGCTGCGAATGATGCGGATCTGCATGTCGGCAGCCTGGCGGCCGGGGGCTCGTGACAGGATCCGGTCGGCGAACTGCTCGAGACGGTTCATCCGGGCTTCGACGCGGCGTCGCGCGTGACAGCCGCCCATATCTTCCGGATCGGCCGCCCCAGGCATCGTGCCGCCCGCAAGGTTTCGTTGCGGGGCAAGCCATTGTCCGCCATTGGTCCGAGGGCCATGGCGAGCGCGGCGGGGCAGCCGGGCATCCATGCCCGACCGTTGGCAAGCGGTGCTCCGGGCTCACGGGATCTCAGGTTGGAGGCGCTCCTGCCGCGCGACGGCATCCGCAGGAAATCCGTCCAAGCGGCCGTTCGGGTTGCGCCATGCCCGATATGCGCCCCCTCGCTGCCGGATCGGATGGCGGTGCGGCTGCAGGAGAGTGCAGGGCCGGGCCGTGGCATGGCCCTGCGGCCGAAGCTCAAGTGCTTCCGGGCGGTTGCCGCCGAGCTTGCAGGGCGCGGCCTGCGGGCGGCCTTTCCGAAGGCGGCCCGTCTCTGTGAGTGCCTCGGCGGCGGTCGCGGCGCATATGGGAGCGGGCGAATGCCTCTCGAAGGCCGGGACCGGCAGGTTGCGCGGATCATGCTCCGCGGCCGGTCGATCCGAGACCATTCCGGCAGAAGCGGCTGGCAGCATCGGCCGGACATCCGCATCGGGGGGGCGCCGATTTTCGCCCGGATGCGCCGCCCGGGCGCGGCTCCTCGGCCACCAGGTGCGCCTCGGCCGTCCGCTGCGCGTGCAGGGCCTGCCGCAGGCGGCGACCGGGCCGGGTTTCTCGGCGGCGGTCGGGCTGTCGATGTTCGCCGCCCATCCGCAGGATGAATGGTGGGATTTCGAGATCCCGGCGGAACGCTATCCGGGCCGCTCGCTGCGCCGCGCGGTGAAATGGCTCAAGGAGAACTGGTGATCCCGCGCCGGGATTGACCGTTCCTTTACCATGTCTCTGCACAAACTCCGGGGCGACGGCATCGCCCTGCGGAGGAGGCGGAGATGGACAGCACCAAGGCGCTCCTGCGCCGCAGCACCGATCCCGGCTGGGCCGCCGCGGCGCTCGGCGATGACCTCGATGCGCTGCTCGCGAGCGCGTGCGGCGGGCTGGAACCGGTGCCGGGCGAGGGCATCCTCAGCTCCGCGGCGGGACCGGCAAAGGCGACCCGGCCGCGGCGCATCACCACCGCCTGCGTCGCCACCGACAGCGCGATCTCGGTGAACTGCTCGACCAGCAGGATGCCGACGCCCTCCGCCATCAGCTGGCGCAGCGTGCCGACCAGCCGCTGCACGATCAGCGGCGCGAGCCCCAGCGACATCTCGTCGATCACCACGTAGCGCGGCCGGCACATCAACGCATGGCCGATCGCCAGCATCTGCTGCTGCCCCCCCGACATGGTGCCCGCCTGCTGGCCCTTGCGCTGCGCAAGCTCCGGAAAGAGCGCGTAGACATGGCCGAGCACGCCCGCCACCTCGGCCGCGGGCAGCAGCGCCCCGGCCACGCGCAGGTTCTCGTCGACGCTGAGCCGGCCGAGCACGCGATGGCCTTCGGGCACGACCGCGATGCCGGACCGCGGGCTGCAGGCCGAAGTGCTGGTCAACAATGCCGGCTTCGGCGTGCCCGGGATGCTCTGCGACGTGCCCTGGGAGCGGCACCGCGCCTGCCTCGAGGTGATGGCCGCCGCGCCGGTGCGGCTCTGCCACCTGCTCGCCCCCGCCATGATGGCCGGGGGACGCGGCCGGATCGTGAATGTCTCCTCGCTTTCGGCGCTCCTGCCGCCGCATGCCGGGGGCACGCTCTACTACCCGGTCAAATCCTTCCTGCTGCAGTTCTCGCTGGCCTTCCATGCCGAGATGCGCCCGCATGGCGTGCGGGTCTCGGCGGTTTGCCCGGGCTTCACCGAGACCGGCTTCCAGGCGGCGGCGGGCGGCACGGTGGAGAAGGTCGCAGTGCCGCGCTGGCTCTGGAGCCGCCCCGGAGACGTGGCCGGCGCCGCGCTGGCGCCAGGAGCTGCGGCGGCGCCGCGGTGCCGCCGATCTCCACTGCGCCGGGCTCGGCGCCCGCCGGCGCGATGAACAGCGCCGCCAGATGCATCTCCGCGGCGCCGAGATCGTCGAGGAAGAGGACGGGGCCGATCATGCCGGGCGCTGCACTCATCGTTCCCGCACCTTGCGGCCGGTGCCTGCCTGCTGCGTGTTGCCCATCGCCATGTTCCGTCTCCGCTGCGCCGATATGCGTTCCGCTGACATCTAGGCGCCCGGCAGGCCGGAGGGAAGGCAGGGAGCGGTCCGTCCGCCCGGTGGCGGCCTGTTTCCGCCATTTTGCGCCGCCCGCTTGCCGGCGGCCCGCCATTTTGGGTTGCGGTCCGGCGGGGGGCGGCTGGTGCGGTCCCCAGGGCATGGACGGGCGGCGGCACGATGCGGCCGGATCCGAAGCGGCAGCGCCCCCGCGGCCCGTGCCAGAGCCAGGCCCGGCGGGACCATCCCGCCGGTCGGCGCATCTGCGCCAGATCGCCGGACCGCCACAGCCAATGCTGCCTTCAGCGGCGGGCCTCAGGCGCAATCTTCCCTTGCATCTTCCGCGGCGTGCCGGAGCAGGAGGTCCGAACGGCGGCCTCCGCCCGGCCTCCGGCCCCCGAAGCGCAGATTGCCCCGGCAGGCGCCTGCCATTCCCGTTCGGGGAACGGAGCCATCACCGGGGACAGGCTCTGTCCGAAACGGCCGCGGACACCCAGCCGGCGCGCATCGCCCAGCCCGATCCATGCCCGTTCCGCCGGATCGCGTGCCCTGTCCTGCCGATGCCGGCCGTCAGGCGCGGTCTGCCAACCCGGGAAACGCCGCCGTGAAGGCGCGGGCATTCGCGAGTCAAAGCCTCCGACAGACCCGCGGCGGTTCAATCCATGATGCGGATATGGTCGCGCTGGCTGTCTTGGCTGATCCTCTCCAGCGCATAAATCGCGCCGATGCGTACCTCGATATTCGCTCGGGACTCTTCTTCGGTGTGCTTTATCGCGGTGCCGTTAGCATCTTCCCGGCTGACTATTGTTTTGACGGTCTTTTCGGCACCCAATCCCTCGACCGCCTTGTTGATCCGGTCGGTGATCAGGCCTTGTTCGGCGATATCGGCTTGTTTCTGGGCGACGATGGCGCGCCAGACGATGAAGGGGGCGCCGACGAGGCCGAGCAGGAGAGCGCCTAGCTCGCGGAGGTTGTCTCCGACAGAAGCTATGTCGGTCGAGAAGAGGAAGGCACCGATCGGCCTTGTTGCACAAAGATGCTCCAGGATTCACTGCGGCAACGGGCCGGGCACCCCGCTCCCGCATGCGCCCGATGCGCACCGGCAGCTCCGCAGGCTCCACGGGGGCTGCCGCGGAGATTGTCTTCGAAGCCAGCCGGAGGGGCCTCGAAGGCAGGCACGGCACTCCGTCGAGGCCCCTCAGGCACCACGCGGCCAGGACCCTCAGCCGAAGGCGGCTCCGGCACAGCGCCAGCGCCCAGACTTCGACCCCAGGTCATCCTCTGGATGTCCGGCACCGTCCCCGTCGGCACATCTCCGCGCCGCAAGGGCCTTGTCCCGATCCGGCGAGCCCGCGCCCCGCGCGGGATCGCCCGGGCAGCAAGCGGACCTCGAAGGGGGCGGTCCGAGAAGGCCAGGCACCGCCCCCCCTTCTCCCCCGATGCGGCCCGACATCCCGGCTCCCCCCGCCGCAGTGGGGGTGCGGCTCGATCCCTGGTCCGGCGCGCCGATGCCGGAGGCTGCCGCCGGAACCGGGGCGTTCTTCCGCAAAGTGACCGGGCTGCACCGCTGGCTCAGCCTCTCCGGCCCCTCGGCGACGGGCGGCGCGGCGAACGCCGCGGCCAATCTCGGCTTCCTGTTCCTCGTGCTCTCCGGCATATGGCTCTGGCTGCCGCCGGTGATGCGCTGGTCGCAGGTCAAGCTGCGGCTGCTGTTCCGGCGCGGCCTGCCGACGGCGCAGGCGCGGGACTTCAACTGGCACCATGTCTTCGGCGCCTGGGCGCTGGTGCCGCTCTTCGTGCTGGCGCTGTCGGGCGTGGTGATCAGCTATCCCTGGGCCTCGTCGCTGGTCTACCTCGCCGCGGGCGAGACCCCGCCGCAGGGCCGCGGTCCGGGCGGCACCCCCCTGCCCGCTTCGTGCTGCCTGCTGCGGGGCCGGTGGCCGATCTGGTGCGGGAGCTGACCGCTGACTGGCCGGTGAAGCCGCTGATCCTCGATCCGACCCGCGGCAGCACGCTGGCCGAGAAAGCCGGCGCCTTCGCCGCCGCCGATGCCGCGCTCGCTGCCTCGGGCACGGTCAGCCTGGAGCTGGCGGCGACCGACACGCCGATGGTGATCGCCTATACCTTCACCAAGCTCACCAATGCGATCATGAAGCGGATGGCGCTGATCGACACGGTGACGCTGGTCAACCTGGTCGCCGATACCCGCGTGGTGCCGGAATTCCTGATGGAGGAGTGCCGTCCGGCCCCGATCGCCGCGGCGCTGCTGGACGTTCTGGCCGATCCGCAGCCGCAGCGCGACGCCGCGCGGCTGACGATGGAGCGGCTCGGCCGCGGCGGCGGGAGGCCGTGTCCGGCGCGCAGCAGGCCAGCCGTCTTGCCGGCCGCGTCCGGTCCTGCGGCTCGGGAGGATCGGAACGGCATCGCGTCCGTTCATGGCCTTGCGGCACCGCCGCGTGTCCTGGGCACCGCAGACGGTCACGGTGCCGGTCTGCCCACCCCCGGGGACTTGGCTGAGCAGGTCGGGGGCACAGGGCTGCCGCTGTCACGGCCATGGGCAAATTCGGCGGCAGGGATGCCGGATGCGGCCGGACCCATCGCCGGATGCAGCTTGCGCCATTGGCGCAGGCCCCCGAGCTTGCGCGCCAGCCATTCGGCCATCGGGCTTCTGCGGCGCTGCTGGCGCCCCGCTCCCTCTTCATTCGCCGGGGACTTTGATCCCGGTGCCGTCCGCGGGCAGGTTGGGCGGCCCGCCGGCCCGTCGGCGCGCAGGACGCGCCGCGCGGCGTGCTGCGGGTCACGGCGCCCCTCGATTACGGCCAGGCGGTCCTGGTGCCGCTGGCCGCCGAGTTCCGGCGGCGCCACCCCGACTGCAGGGTCGTGCTGGATCTGCGCGACGAGATCGTCGACCTGCAGAGCGGCGACTGGGATCTGTCGGTGCGGCTGGGCTGGCTGTCGGACTCGAGCCTGAAATCGCGGCGGGTCGGCAGTTTCGCGCAATATCTGGTGGTGGCGCGCGAGCTCATGGAGGGCCGTGCCGTTCCGCAGGACCCCGCCGATCTGGGCGGGGTGCCGCTGGTCGCCAATGCCGCGCTGGCCGATCCGGCGTCCTGGACCTTCACCGATGCGGCGGGCCGGGCGCAGCGGGTGCGGATGGAGCCGGTGGCCAGCATGACGACGACGCCCGCGGCCCCCCGCTGGGCGCTGACGCCGTCGGACCCGATGGGCACGACCGTGCGGCGCATCGATCCCGGCCAGGGCGGCCACCGCATCGTCATCCGCGCGGCGGCCGAGTTCCGTCCCAGCATGGAGACGACCGCTGCGCAGATGGCCCGCGCCGCCCGGATCATGCAGCGCAAGTTCGACGACCGCTTCCCGATGCTCGCGGGAACCCGCATGGCGCATCGCTGGGCCGGGCATCTCTGCCTGTCGATGAACCATGTCTCGGTTTGCCGCGAGCTGGAGCCGGGGCTCTATTCTGCCTGCGTGCAGAACGGGCTGGGCACGGTGCGCGGCACGCTGACCGGGATCGCCGCCGCAGAGATGGCGATGGGCGTCACCGGCGGCATCGCGCCCGGCTTCGCCGCCGAGCCGCTGCCGACGCGCCTGCCGGGCCAGCCCTTGCGAGCCGGAGCCGGGGACACCGGCGGGCTGCCCCGTTGCAGCCCCAGTGCCGACCGCCTTGCCTGCGGGGCGCCGGGTCCGTGGACGTGACGGGAGCGCAGCACATGACACGGGTCCGCGATTCCGTAGCCGCCCCCTGCGTCACCGGCGCCAGGCGCGGCATCGGGCATTCCTCCGCCGCCCCGGAAGCCCTATGCTCGGCACCATTCAGGGTCGGCAGCCGAATTCCGGCCGTTTCCGGAGAGCCGACCCGATGAGCGATGCGACCGCCAGCTTCCGCCATGCCGTCCTGCCGTTTTCCGCCGCGCTTCAGACCGGCATGATCCTGTGCCTCGTGGCGGGCGCCGCGGCCGGCCGGGACGGGCTCGGCGATGCCGCCGCGGGCCTGGCGCTCCTGTGGCTCGCCGTCGCGCCTGCGCGACCGCGCCGCCGCGATTCCGATCTCCGCCCGCGTCGCCGCCGCCCTCGCGGAGCTTCTGCCCTCCGGCAAGTCCGGCGCCGACGATGTCTGCACCCAGCTCGGGCTCAGCCGCCGCAGCCTGCAGCGCCGCCTGCAGGAAGAAGGCGAGAGTTTCCGCGGCGTGCTCGACCGCACCCGCGAGACGCTGGCGCTGCAATACCTGCGCGACAGCTCGATGTCGGTGCCCGAGATCAGCTACCTGCTGGCCTATCGCGACCCGAACAGCTTCTACCGCGCCTTCCAGGCCTGGACCTCGATGACCCCGGGCGAGGCCCGCGCCCGGCTGGCCCCGCTAGCCGCCCTGCGCGGCCGCGAGGTCGCCGAGAGTGTCAATGTCGCGTAGCCGCTCCGGCGGCAGCCGCACCAGCCGCTGAGGCCGGCGGCCAGCTCTGCCGCGACCTCGCCAATGCCGGGGCCTGGGCGCCGGTCTCGCTGGTCCCGGACGGCAAGGGCGGCACCACGCATTTCCCGCATCTCGTCGACCGCGCCAAGCCCGGCATCATCGCGGTGCGCGGCAAGGGCACGCGCTTCGTCAACGAGGCCGAAAGCTACCACGCCTTCGTCCGCACCCTCTTCGACACCACCCCCGAGGGCGAGGATCCCGGCTGCTGGCTGATCGCCGACCACAAGGCGCAGCGCCGCTGGGGGCTCGGCTGGGCCAAGCCCTTCCCCTTCCCGCTCGCCCCCTACCGCCGCGCGGGCTACCTGAAATCAGCGCCGACGCTGGCGGGGCTCGCGGCGGAATGCGGGCTCGACCCGGCGGTGCTCGAGGCCACGGTGGCGCGGTTCAACGGAGGCCTGCCGCGCCACCGGCCACCGCGCCGGACAGTTCCACATCGCCTGTTTCGACGGCGGGCTGGTGGTGATCGACCGCGATCTCCCGCGCGACCTGCCGCGCGAGGCCAGCCCGATGGCGCTGCGCGACTGGCTGGAGGCCCATCTGGGCGGCTATCTGGCGCTGGTCCGCGACCGCGACGCCTCGCCCGAGGCGACGGTGCAGTTCCTCACCGGGGTCGACCGGATCGTGAAGACGCTGCTGCCGGGCTATCTGCGGGCGCAGCCCGACCGGATGTTCGATGCCGCGATCGAAGGCGTGCGCTTCCTGCCCTGCCGCCATCCGGCACCGAAACCGGCCGAAGGGATCAGCGCGGCCTGAGCTTGCCGGGCCTGCGGAAACGCCGCCTGCAGCCGGGCGATGCCGGGGCCGACGGCTGTCGGGCGGCCAGCAGCAGCGCGTCGCGCTGGCGCGCGCGCTGGTGCTCAAGCCGCGGCTGCTGCTCCTCGACGAGCCGCTCGCGAACCTCGATGCGCGTCTGCGCGACGAGGTGCGCTGGCTGATCCGCGACGTGCAGCAGCAATCGGGCATCACCGCCTTCTACGTGACCCATGACCAGTCCGAGGCGATGGCCATGTCGGACAAGGTCGCGGTGATGAAGGCGGGCCGCGTCGCGCAATTCGCCACCCCGCGCGAGATCTACCAGCGCCCGACCGAACGCTATGTCGCCGATTTCACCGGCGAGGCGAACGTGCTGGCCTGCGCCGGGATCGCGCCCGGCCCCGAAGGCCGGATGCTGGCCTCGGTCGGCGGCACGCAAATCCCGGCCTTCGGCGTGGCGGGCCTGGCGCCCGGCCGCGCGCGTGCCCCGAAAGGGAATCGGGTTAAGATTTCCCGAGCCGGGACGTGGCGGTTGACGGCGACGTTAGGAAGTCCGGAGACGCCGGCGGGGGCCTCGGGAAGAGTTATCTTTTCTGCTTAACGGCCCGCCAACCCTGGAAACGGTTCAGCCGGAGGTAGGGTCCAGCGGCCGGAAGAGCACCGCACGTCGCGCGGTGTCCGGTGCGCCCCCGGCGGCCCTTGAAAATCCGGAGGACCGAGTACCGTCCACGCCCGGTCGTACTCATAACCGCATCAGGTCTCCAAGGTGAACAGCCTCTGGCCAATGGAACAATGTAGGCAAGGGAAGTCGGCAAAACGGATCCGTAACTTCGGGAAAAGGATTGGCTCTGAGGGCTGGGCTCGGGGGTCCCGGCCCCGAACCCGTCGGCTGCCGGGGGCGGATCGCCCGGCGCCGAGGAGATCCGCCAGCTCGTGCTGACCGGCGAGCCCGGCCGCTGGTCGGCGGAGACCGAGCTGCTCCTGTTCACCGCGGCGCGGCGCGACCATCTGGAACGGCTGATCGACCCGGCGCTCGCACGCGGCGAGACGGTGATCACCGACCGCTTCGCCGATTCCACCCGGGTCTACCAGGGCAGCACGCGGGGCGACCTGCGCGCGCTGGTCGACCGGCTGCATGACATGATGATCGGGCGCGAGCCCGACGTGACGCTGATCTTCGACATGGATCCGGCCACCGCGCTGGCGCGCACCGCCGCGCCGGACCGCGCCGGAGCCGAGGACCGCTTCGAGGGCTTCGGCCTCGCCTTCCAGGAAAGGCTGCGCGACGGCTTCCTCGGGATCGCCCGCGCCGCGCGCCCGCCGGAGCGGAGACCGGCCGGGAGGCAGAAATCGCCGCCATCGGTCTCAGTCCCCGGCCGGATAGAGCGCGTCGTGCAGACCGCGGGCGAACTCCGCGGTCCGCGGTCCGAAGCCGAGCGCCGCCGGATCGATGGTCACAAAGGCGCCGTCCCGTCCGGCCGGGGTGGCTGCCAGGGCGGGCATGGCGAGGACATCCTCCGCCGATCCGCCATGATCGCCCTGGGGCTGCATCATCACCACGATCTCGGGCGCCGCGCTCAGCAGCGCCTCGTCATTGACCGGCTTGTAGCCGTCGAAGGCGCCGGCCATGACGTTCTCGGCCCCGGCCAGCCGCAGCATCCCGTCCGCGCCGGTGCCATCGCCCGCCGCCATCAGCCGCCCGCCTTCGGCCGACATCAGGAACAGCGCGCGGGTCCGGACGGCCGCATCTGCCGGCGGCGGCAGGGGGGGCGAGCTCCGTCGGCGCGGTGCGGCCTGCGGATGTCGATCACGAGGGCCTGCTGCAATGGCACGCGATGGCGAATTTCTGCTCGGCGGCCTCCTATGCCTTCCTCGGCCGGATCGGCCTGACCGCGGATTGGGTGAACGAGACCAACTGCAACCGGATGGCCGTGGAGATGGCCGCGACGGTCCATGCGCCCTGCCGCGCCGGAACGCTGCTCGACGTGTCCTCGCGGGTCTCCGAGGCGGGGCCGCGCCATTTCGCGGCGCGCCATGACCTGGCGGATGCGGTGACCGGCGAGGCGCTGGCCACGATCGAGCAGCTGATGCTGGTGATCGATCTCGGCACCCGCCGCCCGGTGGCGGTCCCGGCGTTCCTGCGCGCCGCCCGCCGCAAGCTGCGCCACCGCCGCCGCCGAGGTCACCGTCCCCGCGCCGACAATCACCTCGGCGGGCAGCGCGGCGCGCACCCGGGCGATGCTGTCGAAGGGATCGGGCGAGTTCAGCGGAATTTCCATCAGCCGGAACCCGGTCTCCGCCAGGGCGCGGCAGGTCTCCACGCTCTGGTCCGGGGCGATCCCGCGCAGGATCGCCACCAGCGGCAGCGCGGCCATGGCCGCCTCGAAACGTTGCGCGGCAGGAAGGTCAGTCATGGCCGGTCTCCATAGGTCCGTCGAGAAGCCCCGCGGCTGCGGCAAAGCCGAACAGCCCGGCAGGGGCGGTGTTGCCCGGCTGCGCGGCGGGGCCGCGTCCGAGAAGCTGGCGGAAGGCCTGCGCGTAGCGGGCGCAGAGCGGGCCCTCGCCGATGGGCCGGCGGACGGGCTGCGGGTGCCGGGCCGGGGGCGCGCAGGGCTGCCGGCGACGACGCGCATTGGCATGACGATCGTTTCTGTCCATGCGTCCGGATTCGTGGCGGCGACGCGGAGGGCACTTGCTTCCGGACGGGCCCGGGGTCCGGGGGCGGTCCCGCTCCACAGCTTCACCATCGCACAAATCATCCGGACAGCAATGATGCTCCGGCCGGGACCTTTGGGCGCTCTGCCCCTTTCCGGGGGACGGCAGCCTGGGTGTTCCGGTGCCGCTTGGCTGGCTGTCCCGGCCTGGCCCGCATTCCGATCGGCACGCCGCTGTCCTGCCCCGGGCCTGCCGGCCGCCCGGAGTCTGCGCCCCGGGCGGGCGCGCCTGTGAACGGCCGCCATTGACGTGTCATTGCTCCGGGCCCAAGGGCACGCCCGCCATGGTTCCGGCCTCGCGCCCCGCGCCGAAACCGTCGATCAGCTCCTCGGCCACCCAGGTCGTGCCCTCGAGCGCGCCGGCGTCGGGACGAGCGCTGCCCGCCGCGACGGCGAGCCGTTCGAGCATCGACATGAAGAGCCCGGAAAGCGGCAGGTTCGACCATTCGGCATTGGCGGTGACATGGACCAGCACGACCTGCCCCTCGCCCAGGGCCTTGCGGGTGACCAGCGGCGTGCCGTCACGCAGCGCGGCGATGGTCCGCCCGGCCAGCTCGGGATCGGGCTGGGCCAGCACCTGCGCGGTGACGGTGACCTCCTCGGGAACCGCCAGCCCGTAGAAGGGCGACTCCTCGCCGAAGGGCATCAGCGTCTTCGGCGCGCCCCAGCTCATCGCGCCGCCCACCGAGCCCGCGACCGGCGGGGCGGAGCCACAGTCTGCCGCAGCGACCGTCGGCGGCGCGGCGGCCTGCTTTGCCAGGGCGCGCCGCAGCTTGCCGAGATCGACATGGTCGCGAAACAGATCCTCGGCGATCTCGCGGCGGGCGGGCATCTGCCGGTGCTGTCCCATGCTATTCCTCCCGCATCGCGCGCGACATGGCATCGGAGAGCGGCGAGACAAGGTATTGCAGGGCAGTCCGTTCGCCGGTCGCAACCACGGCGGTGACCGGCATGCCCGGTTCCAGCCGCTGCCCGGGCGGCAGACCAGCCAGCGCGATCCGCACGGCATAGCTGCGCTCGCCCTCGGCAGCCGCATCCGCCGGGGCCGTGCTCAGCTCCGCCGAGATCAGCTCGACCCGTCCGGAGAGCGGCCGCTCGGTCCGCGCAGCGCCGCCGCCGTCACGCCGCGGAGCCGCAGCACCGAAGCGCCCCCGGTGCCGCCGTCCAGCCGCAGCAGCGTGTCGGCCCCGTCCTGCAGGATCGACAGGCGGCCATTGGCGAAGGGGTTCGGGATCGCGGATTCCAGCACGATCACGTCGCCCGCCTCGCCCGGCTGGAAATCCGTGATCACATCCTCGGCGATGCCCTCGGCGGAGAAGACCGGCAGGAAGCGGTAGGTGTCGCGGCCCGGCCCGCCGGTCAGGCTGTCGACCGCGCCATCGGCCGCGATATCGCCGAAGATGTCGTCGCCCGCGCCGCCGCCGACCGTGTCGGCGCCGCCGCCGCCTTCGAGATAATCGCCGAGCGTGCTGCCGGCGATCAGGTTGTCGCCCGCATCGCCGTAGAAGGTGCTGCCCTCGATGACCCCGCCCTGCCCGGCCCGCGCCAAGCCGCGATGCAGCTCGTCTGCCTCGAGCAGGGCCATGAAGAGGCCCGCCGCGCGGGGCTGGCCGCCTATTCGCCCGCGCGCCACCTGGAAGTGCTGATCGCCCTGCTTTCCGAGGCGCGGACCATCCTCGCCGAGAGCCAGGAGCGCAGCCCCGCAGCGGCACCCGATCTGCGCATTGCCTGACGGCCGGGCCGGATCACGGCCCGCCAAGAAATTGATTTCATTTCGACAAGTCCATTGCAGCCGGGGATCGCCCGCCGCCCGCCAAGTCCCGGCGGACTGCCGGCCGGGCTCCGCCCGGAGACCGGGACCTCCTCGCCCGGCACCAGCCGGATGCCGGTGCTCCGGGCCCCGCAGACCCGGCAGGATGCACATCCGGCACCCTCCGGGGCTGCACCCCGTCCAGCAGCCGCTGCACCCGCTTCGCCACGCCGTCGCCATACTGCGCCACCGGCGCGTGGATGCGCAGCATCGGGCGGCCGAGCTTCTCGGCCAGCGTCCAATTCGCCGGAAAGCACAGCACGGCGGCGGCCAGCAGATGCTCCTCCGCTCCCTCGGGGCGCTGCATCAGGCACAGATCCTCCTGCACCAGCCGCCCTGCCGTCGCCATCGGCTCCGCGCGGTCGATCGCCACCATGCGGCCGTCCGGACAGGCGACCTCGGCCGCACCGACGCGGAAGTCCGGATGGCCCGCCAGCTCGGCAAGAACAGTGTCCAGAAGCTCGGCGGCCGCCGCGTCGGCGCCCGGCACCATGCCGGTGACCAGTTCCGGCACCTCGCGGATCAGCCGCTCGCGCTCCGCCATCCGACTTCCGCCGTCGGCAGCATCGCGGCAATCGCCAGGCCGAGCCCGGCCGCGCCGCCATTGGCCTCGGCCTCGGCATTGTTGTCGCCGGTGGCCGTGACGGTGATCGGCGCCCCCGGCACTGTCAGCGTCGCGGTGTCGCCGATGCTGGCCTCGACATCCGCCGCCGAGGTGACGATCGCCTCGGAGCTTGCCCCCGCCCCGCCGACAAGACCGACGGTGATGGTCAGCGCATTGGCAATCGCGTCATTGGCACCGGTTGCGGTCACCGAGACGGAGTCCGTTCCGCCGCTGACATCGCCATCCATCGACGCATGGACGCCGCCGCCGACCTCCGCCGCCAGGCGCGACCCGGCAAAGCCGCCCGCGCCGCCCGACCCGGCATCGCTTTCGCTGGTCGCGTCATTGTCGCCGGTCGAGATGAATCCCCTTGATTTGCGCAACAGCGCCCCCTGAGGATATGGTTGGCTCGTGTCGCAGCGCCATCCGGACGCGCCGCGTCCGCTGCATCGGGGGATCAAACCAAACGGTCAGCGCCCCTCGCTGCCTCAGCGCCCGATTGCAAGAGTGCCAATTGGCGGTCTTGCACGCCATGTTCGGAGGTCTGTCCATGCCATCCGGCTTCTGCATTGAAGTCTCTTGGTGACTCCTGATCCCGTTATGTGGCAAGGCCAAATGCGGCTGAAACCGGCGGCTCCGGAAAACGCCCCATTCCACCGGATTTTCTACATATAACTTTTCATAACCATGCCTATCGAGTGGAGGTCTTGTAGGCGGGTACATTCCATCCTGGGTTGCGACATCTCCACTATTCTTCGTGAAAACAGGAGGCCGCTGGGGCGGCGGTGGCATCGCTCGATGCGCTGCCCGATGCGCGCCACGCGCTGGATGCGACCGGTGCGCCCGGGGTGATCCGGACGCTGGCCGAGGGTCTTCTGCCCGGCGGCGCGGTCGGGCTTGTGGGGATCGGCCATGGCGTGCTCGATCTCGACCCGGTGCTGCTGGTCGAGAAGGAGATGGCGCTGGTCGGCTGCCATGCCTTCGGAGACGAATTGCAGCGGATCGGCGGGCTGATCGCGGAGCTGGGCCCGGCGCTCGACCCGCTGATCGATGCCGAGATCGCGCTCGACGACGTGCCCGGGGCCTATCGCCGCCATCTGGCGGGAGAGGTGGCCGGGCTGAAGACCCTGATCCGCTGCGCAAGCTGAGCGCGGCGCCGGCCCGGCTGCCCGCATGCGCCGGGGCCTGTGCGGTGCGCTCGTCGAGCACCAGCGAGACCCGCAGGAACATGCCGGGCCGGAGCTTGCCGTCGCCGTTCGGCACCTCGGCGCGCAGCGCGATCGAGCGGGTCGCCGGGTCGACGCGGGTGTCCATCGCCGCCAGCCGCCCGGCGAATTCCTCGCCCGGATAGGCCGGGGACAGCAGCGTCACGGATTGCCGCGGATCGAGCCGCGCGAGAAAGCGTTCGGGCACGCTGAAGGCCACCTCGAGCGTTCCCATGTCGTCGAGCGTGGTGACCTCGGTGGAGGTGTCGGCCATCTGGCCGCGCGACAGATAGGTCAGCCCGACCACGCCGGAAAAGGGCGCGCGCAGGCTCCGGTCGCCCAGTTCGGCCGCCGCCATGTCGCGCTCGGCCGCGGCGCGCAACTGGGCCCGCACCGCCCCCGCCTGATCGGGCAGCGGATGCGGGCGCACCCGGCAGTGGCGCGCGGGAGCTGCGCATCGGTCCCGACATGGGTGCGGGAGGTCATTCCCTTGCTCCCGGTGCGCGATGCCGGAGCAGCATCGCCTCTTGCGATGCCGGCAGCGGCCGTCGGGGCATCCCGCGCGCCGGCCACCGGCCGAGAGAGGCCGGAGGATAGCGGATCATGCCCCCCGGCAGGAAGCGGCAAAAGCAATCCCGCCACAGCACGGCTGCGCCCGCAGAACGCCACATGTTGCCGATCCTCCGATGCAAGCCAGTTCCGCGCCGCAGCCGATCCGTCACGTCCCTGCCGGCAGAGCCGCTCCGGCACGGCAGCCAGCACCATGAGAGGTGGTCGCGGGATTTCGGACCGGGTGTCAAGGCGCCGGGCTGAACCCGGCCTCGCCCTCGGCCAAGGGACCGGGCAAGGTCGGCGAGCCGCTGATGATCGGCGGCCGCCAGGTCGCGACCGGCGACATGATCGTGGCCGACCGCGACGGCGTGGTGGTCGTGCCCTTCGAGCGCATCGACGCGGTGATCGCGGCGCTCGAGACCGTCAGGACGCTGGAGGCCGAAGCCGAGGCCTCTGTGGAGGCGGGCGCGACCTCGCTCTCGGCCATCGACCACATCCTCGACGGGCCGCAGACCGTCTGGTTCTAGCCGGGAGCGCGGGACAGGCGGGGCAGTTCCGCCCGTCCCCGGGCGAGGCATCGGGGCTGCCGCCCATGCCTGACGCGGGACATGCCCGGGGCGATGGCCGGTCCATCCGGCAGCGGCGGAACCGTGGCGGCGGGTGCGCGAGGACGAGCCCGAGCCGTCGCTGGGCCGCCGCTTCGGCCAGATCGGCTTTCTCGGCTGGGCGGTGGTCACGCCGATCCTGCTGGGCATCCTGCTCGGCCGCTTCGCCGACCGGCAGCTCGGCACGGGGGTGTTCTTCACCGCGCCCGCGATCATGATCGGCGCGGGGCTGGGGCTCCGCGCCGCCTGGAAATGGATGCACCGGCAATGACGGACTGGCTTCTCTCCCTTATCGGCTTCGCCTGCGGTCTCGGCGCGGGGCTGCTGCATTTCCTGACGCTCCGGCGGATCGCGCAGATGTATCTCGGCGGGACCCATGCCGGGCGGGCGGTCCTCCTGCAGGCGGGGCGGCTGGCGCTGCTCGGGGCCGTGCTCGCGGGACTGGCGCAGCTCGGGGCGCTGCCGCTGGACCGCGCCGCGGCGCTGCTCGCGGCCTTCTTCGACGGCATCGACACGCTGCGCAGCGACGAGATCGCCACCCGCGAGGCCGGGGCCGGCGCCGCGATCCGCGACTACCAGGCCTCGGTGGAGGCCACACGCGCGGAGATTTCCCGCCTGCAGCGCCAGACCGGGCTGATCTCGGCAGGGCAATACGATGCGCTGGTCACCGAAACCGACGCGCTCGCCGAGCGGCTGCGCGACCTCGAGGCGACGCTGGCCGAGAAATCCGAGGCCGTGCGCACCCTCGAACTGTCGCTGGAGCTGTCGCCGGATTTGGCGGCGGCGGCGCTGCGGCTGCATGCCGACACGGAATTCGCGGCACTGGCGCAGCGCCTGTCCGACGAGGCCGCCGAACTGTCGCGGCTCGAGGGCCGCTTTGGCCGATGCCGAGGCGCTGCGCGGCGTGCTGGCCGATCCGCGGATCAACGCGATCTGCCTCGGGCCGGGTCTCGGTACCGGCGAACGGACCCGGGCGCTGGTCTCGGCGGTGCTGGGCACGGGGCGTGCCGCGGTGCTCGACGCCGATGCGCTGACCGTCTTTGCCGACGATCCCGAGAGGCTGTTCTCGATGCTGCACCGGCGGGTGGTGCTGACGCCGCATATGGGAGAATTCGCCCGGCTGTTTCCGGCGGAGGCGCATGAAATGCGCGCGGCAAGGACCGGCCTGGCGCAGCGGCGGCTGCTGTTCCAGGCGGTGGAGCGCGCCCAGGCGGTGGTGCTGCTGAAGGGCACGGTCACGCGGATCGCCGATCCGGGCGGCGGCAGCGCGGAGCATGCGGCGACCGGGGGTGCCGCCGGTGCGCCGAGATCGCCGCCGGAGGCAGCCGCAGCGGCCGCGCGCTCGACGGTCTCGCCGCGCTTGACCCGCGTGTCCGCCGTCTTGAACTCCGCATCCGCGGCTTCGAAGGCCGCCTGGGCGGCAGCAATTTGCTCGTCCGTGGCCTCGGCATTGTCCTCGAGCGCGGTGAGCGCGGCATAGGCTGTGTTCATGCTGTCGAGGGCCGCTTGCCGGGCGCGGCGAAGATCGTCCAAATTCATCCTGTTCTCCTTGTCTGCCGCAAAGCGCGGCCGTGTCCCCGCCGCGCCGGGCGCCGGGAAGTCCTGTGTTCCGGGTTGTGGTGGTGGTCAGATCCGGGCGGCGGCCTCGGCCAGGCGCAGCCTTGCGGCCATCGAGGCGCGGCGGCCGCGCGGCGCGCCGCGCTGGCGGAGGGGCGGATCGATGCCGCGCTGATCGTGGCGCCGCCCGGCGACAGCCCGGCGCAGATGCGGTTCCTGCCCTTGCGCCAGGAACCGCTCGTGCTGCTGGCGCCGCCGGGCATGGAGGATCTGCCGCCGGAAGAGGTCTTCGCCCGGCTGCCGCTGATCGCCTATGATCCGCAGAGCTGGGGCGGGCGCATCGCCGAGCGCTATCTCGCGGATCGCGAGCTGGCGCCGCAGCGGCTCTGCGCGCTCGACGGGCTGGAAGCGATTTCGGCACTGGTGAAAAGCGGGGCGGGGGCTTCGGTGGTGCCGGACTGGCCGGGGCTCGAGGGCGCGCGGCCCTTGCCGGACGGGCATCTCCATGCCCGCCGGATTGTTGCTGCGCTGCCGCTGCGCAGCGAGGCTGCTTCTTCTGCTGCGTCTTCGTCCCGCGCGTCTCGGCCACCGAAGCCGAGATCGCCGCCGTGGCGGAGGCAATCGCCGGACTGCCGCCGGCCACGTTCCACGAAGACGCCTGCCCCGCGCTCGATCCCGGGACCAAGGCCTGCCGCGCCCATCCGGTGCGGCCGCTGATGTGCCGCGACCTGACCGCGCCCGAGCTGGAGCCCTGCAAGGCCAGCTACGAGGCCGGCGAGATCCTTCCGGGCACGTCCTTCACCAAGGCCGGAGGCGTGCTGCTGTTCTACGGGATCAACTGGCTGCTGGTGGCGCTCGGCCGTCCGGAGCTGCTGCGCACCCATGATCTGAAGGCCAGCCTGCGCGCAGGCGGCCGGCCGGTGCCGCTGCCGACCGCCTGACGGCACCCGCGGGGCGGCGCCTGGCCTGCCGAGGCGGCGCTGCAGGACGGGCTGGCGGCTTTGCGGCATCTCGGGGCGATGGCGCCGCTGCCGCTCTTCATCGTCGGGCTTTCCTCGGGGGGGCATCTGGCGGGGGTGCTGGCCTGCCACGCACCGCAGGCGGCCGGGGCGGTGATCGGCTATGCGCCGCTCAACGCCAATCACCGGGACCACAAGTTTCCGGAGGGCAAGCCGGACTATCCGCCGGCCGAGAAGCAGGCCTTTTACGATGCCTGGCCGGTCGGGCTGGCGGCGCATCCCCATGGCGTGCCGCAGGTGCCGCTGTTCCTCGCCTATGCGCTCGGCGACCGGTCGGTGCCGGTGCAGCACCTCACGCGGCTTCGCGAGGCTGCGGCGGCGGCCGGGCTCGATGTCGATGGGCGGCCGACGGCGGCTGCAGGCTGCTTGCCGCCTGGGCGCCGCCGCTGCGCTGGATCGTGCCGCTCCTGCTGGTCTGCTGCCTGCGGGTCTCGGTTTTCCGCGACATGGCCGATGCCTATGGCTACGGCGCGCGCAGCCTCGCGCCGCGGCTGGAAGATGCCGGGATCGTGCTCACATCATATCTGAGCCTGTCCTCCGCCTTCCTGATCATGGCCGCCACCTTGGGCGTCGCGCGGGCCGCGCGCGCGGCAACATACGCGCATTTCGTCCTCGGCATCGCGCTCTGCGCGGCCATCGACATGGCGCTGGCCCGCTACGGCATGGCGGAATGGAGCGCGCAGATCGCCGGCGGGGCGCCGCCCTGGCGGCTCTCCCTCGCCTTCCGCGGCTTCGGCACCGGCGACGGCGGGCAGCCGTCTCCAAGCGGCGCGGAGGCTGCCCCTGACGTCCCTGGACGGCAGGCGGCGCCGGAGGTCGGCGCCGTTCCCGCAGCCGCCGCACCGTTCCCGTTCCGCCCTGGGCAGCCATGGCGCCAAACGGGTCTGTTGCATCGTGGTTATCCGTCTGAACGTGCGCCGGAAAAGATAGCCGCCGCCCCGGCGCGGCCTGCATCGAAATCGAGCAAGGGACAGAATTGAACGCGGGTTCGCTGATCAGGTTGCCTGCCGAAAAGCCGAAGGGCAGGCTGCGTTTGCAGCCTGCCCCCCCTGTGCATTTTGTCCGGATGGACCAGTGACGATCAGGCAGCCGAGGCCTTGGCCGGGCGGCGCCGGCTGCGCGAGCGGCGCGGGCGGTTGCCGCCCGGCTTCGCGACGCGCGGCAGCTCCGGGGCGCACCAGGCCCCTGGGTCGGCAGTCAGCGCGCTGCCGGTTGCGGCCAGATGGGTCTCGATATGGGTCAGCAACTTGCGCCGCCGCCGCTCGCCTGCGTCGATTTCGGCGCCGAGCGCAGGATCGAGGTGCAGGGTCCCGCCCTCCGCTCCGAGTGCCCGCCCGACGATCTTCAGGCCCATGGCCTGCAACCGGTCGAGGCCAAGCGCCCCGCCCTCGCCGGAGCCGGTGAGCTGCAAAGAGGGCAGCGCCATCAGATGAGCCGGGTCGGCATGTTCCGGGCGCAGGGCCTCCAGAAAGCCGCTCTCCGCGAGCAGCTCGAAGACCTCCCGGCCGCGGTAGCGCCGCGGCGCGCGGACATGGCGGCCGACGGCCAGCGTCACCGGGGCGGCGCGCCGCGCCTTCGCCGCCTGGTTCGAACCGGATCACCCGATCGCGGAGGCGGCCGCGCCGTTTTTCGCCAGGCGCTTCGGCGACATGGACTGGGTGATCGCCACGCCGCATCTGACCGCGCGCTTCGAGACGGGGCAGCTCAGCTTTTCCGAACCCGACGGCGCCGCGCCGCCGCCCGCCGACGCGGCCGAGGATCTGTGGCGGACCTATTTCGCAAATATCTTCAACCCGGCCCGGCTGATGGTCTCGGCGATGACGTCGGAGATGCCGCGGAAATACTGGAAGAACCTGCCCGAGGCCGAGCTGATCCCCGAGCTGATCCGCACCGCGCCGCAGCGGGCGCGGCAGATGCAGGCGGCGATGCCGACCGAGCCGCCCGCACGGGCCGCGAAGCTGCGGGCCAGCAGCAGCGCGTCGCGCTGGCGCGGGCGCTGTCGTTCGGGCCGCGCCTGATGCTGCTCGACGAGCCGCTCTCGGCGCTCGACCGGACGCTGCGCGAAACCATGCAGCAGGAACTGAAGCGGCTGCACCGCGAAACCGGGGTGACCTTCCTCTACGTGACCCACGACCAGGAGGAGGCCTATGCCATGTCGGACCGCATCGCGGTCTTCGACAAGGGCCGGCTCGTGCAGCTCGCGACCCCGCGCGAGCTCTATGCCGCCCCGGCCAGCGCCTTCGTCGCGGGCTTCATCGGCGGCAACAACCTGTTCACTGCCCGCCATGACGCGGGCAGCGGCGCGCTCGATCTGATGGGCACGCGGCTCGAGGCGCCCGGCCTCGATCCCGCCTGCCACAGCGCCGGGGGGATGCAGAGGCAGATGCGCTGCTGACCGGCGCGCGGCCCGCGGACGCGCTGTTCGACGAAGCCGCGCGGATCGTGCTCGCGGGCGCGCGGACCGAGGAGGGCAACGCCTTCAAGGTGCCGCTGCTCGCACGCACGATGAAGGCGGTGCTGCGCGAACTGACCGGCACCGCCCCTGCCAGCACCGGAACCGACCGCACGGAGGCTTTCGCATGACCCTCGAATTCCGCATGGACGCCCCGCAGCCGCATCTTCTGGACCAGACCGGCCAGGGCGTGATCGGCCGCCCGCTCGACCGTCCCGAGGGGCTGCTCAAGGTCACCGGCCGCGCCCCCTATGCCGCCGAGCACGATCTGCCCGGCCTCGCCCATGGCGTGCTGGTCACCGCCGCGATCGCCCGCGGCCGGGTGGCCGGCAGCGCGGAGCCGGGCGGACAGAGCGCGACCCGGATCCCGGCCCGCTCCGCGCGCACCGGCAGATCCGCCATCCGCTTCGGATGCGCGTCATGGGCATGGAACCGCCCCTTGACCCGCGCCGCCACGGCCAGCGTCTTGCCGCCGCCCCCGGCGCAATAATCCAGAAGCGCCTGGCCCGGCTCCAGCGGCACGAGGTCGGAAATCCATTGCGATCCGGCATCCTGCAGCTCGAGGAGCCCGTCGTGATACTCCGCCAGCTGGGTGATCCCGCGCGGCCGTCCCACGGCGATCAGCGCTGCGGGGCTGCGCGGATCGGGCCGCGTCTCGATGCCCTGCCCGGCCAGCCGCCCGGTCAGCTCCGCGGCGGAAATCCTCGCCAGGTTGGCGCGCAGCCCGAGGGCTCCCGCCGGACGCGGACCGCTTGGGCGGTCCCGGTCCGCCACCGCACCGGGACCGCAACCCTCCTCCGGCAGAAGCGGCTTGCGGAAGTCCCTGCCCCTCGGATTGGCTTGGCCGGACGCGAGACCCTCCGGCATGGCAAACGCATATGCCGCGATTTCCGGCGCGCAGGCGGCCATGGACCATGGCACGGCGCTGCGCGAGGCAGGCTTCCCGAGGTCGCAGCGGAATGGCCGTCCCGCTGGACCGCGATGCAGGCCGCCAACCCCGCGCCGTTCCGGGGACGGAAGACGGCGGGACGAGACGGAGGGCGGCCCGTCCCGGGACGCATGGGAGCACCGCATGCCCAATGCTCTGCGGCCGCTGCGGTCCCGGCAAGCGGACACCCCCGTCCATCCCGCGCGCGGCGGGCGCTGGACCCGCGTCCGAGCCTCAGTGACAGCTCCGCCCAGAGCCGCAGCATTTCCGCCTCGTACCAGCGTTCGCCGGTCGCGCGCGCCAGCCGCAATCCGCGGGCGAGCAGGCCCAGACCCTCGGCTGTCCGGCCATGCCGGGCGCCGGCTTCGGCAAGGAGCGCCAGATTGTAGGGATGGATCAGCCGGACCTCCATCTGTCCGATGGCGTCCAGGCCGGATTGCAGCCGCTCCAGGCCGGCCGGATCGTCCTGCATCGCCATGGCCCAGCCGGCGAGGATCTTGCCATAGGGCTGCCAGAACGGGATGCCGGTGTCGCGGCAGAGCCGGAGCAGCGCCTCGGCCCGCGCCAGGGTCAGGGCCGGGTCGTCGCGGTCGCGGGCCAGCATCGCGGCCGAAGCCGGCCAACCTGCCCGAGGGCACGATCTGGCGCGACCAGCCGCGGCCCTCGGTGCCGGGCACGATCTGGCTGCCCAATACCGGCTACGGCGCGCTGGCGCCCGAAACCGAGCGCTACCTGCGGGAGGGGCTGTCGCGCGCGGCAGGCGGCGACTATGCGCATCCGCTGGTGATCTTCTGCCAGATGGACTGCTGGATGTCCTGGAACGCCGCCAAGCGCGCGGTGGGCTACGGCTACACCGCGGTGCACTGGTTTCCCGACGGCACCGATGGCTGGGAGCTCGGGGGCTATCCGCTGGAAGAGGCACAGCCGGAGCCCGGTCCGTAGCTGGCTGCCCCCGGCCCGCCGCCGCGGCGGCCGCGCCTCCCCGCGGATGGCCGATGGTCCCTGTCTTCGGGGGCGCAGCGGCTTTTCGACCGCGCCGCGATCCCGGCGCAGGTGCTCGACAATGCCGTTCTGGAACAGCGCACCGCCGCCGCCGCGGTGGAAAGCGCCCATGCCAACCTGTCGGTGCAGGAGCGCAAGCTCGACAGCGCCCGGGCGCTCCTGGCCGAGGGCAACGGCCATGCCGCCGCCAGCTGCTGCACCGAGATCGTCACGCCGGTCTCGGGCCGCATCCTGCGGGTGGCGACCGAGGACGAGCAGGTGGTGCTGCCCGGCACGCCGATCCTCGAAATCGGCGACCTCGCCAATCTGGAGATCGCCGTCGACCTCCTGTCGCGCGACGCCGTGCAGGTCCGCCCCGGCGCCCGCGCCGCGATCACCGGCTGGCGCATGACGCGCTCAAGGAACGCTCTATGTGGCATGGACCTGAGACGCGGTCGGCACCGCGCGCCGGGCTATCGCCCTTGCGTCCGGCTCTGTCGGCGGCGGGCGGCGGCAGGCATCCGGTCCTGCCGGAGCCGGATGCCTGCGCGAATGGCCGCCTCCCGCTTCCGGGGTCGCAAGGCAAGAGACTGCGGCGCCGTTCTGGAATGCGCGAGGCGGAGCTGCCCGCCACCTGATCGCCGCCTGTCATCGGAAAGGCGCGATGCCGCTGGTCCCGGAGGCCGCCGGAGACAGTCCTCCGTTATGGCCTTCCGCTTTTCAGGGCGGGACGATGGCGGGACACGGGCAAGGCCGGTCCGCGGGGCCAGCGGGGCGGCGCACCGTCGGGGTGCGCGAAATCCGGCGCGGGCGCATGATCGCGGCCATGCGCCGGACGGCGGGCCGGGCGGTGCCAGGGATCGAGGGCGCGGGGTTCCTGATAGGTGAAGACATGCGGCACATGCGGCGGCTGCAGATCGGGCGCGCGCAGCTTGCGCAGCGGCCGGGTCGAGACCATCCGCCCGCGGGATTTTCCGCCCGGCAGGTCCGGATAGGGATCGCTGTCATCCGAAAGCGCAAATCTGAGCGGCGTCGCCTCTTCGAGGAAGCGCAGCATCCGCGGCGCAGCCTCCGCCATGGCATGCCAGCGGGGGGCTTCGGTCTCCGCCCAGCCCGGCGGCGCGGCAGCGGCCAGATAGGCGGCGGCCTCCTCTGCGCTGTCCTGCAGGCCAGAGGCCACGGCAAGATGGTTGCCCGGCACCCAGAGCCCCGCGCCCGACATGGCGGTGGTGCCGCCGATCCGGCTGCCGATCCGGGGCTGGTGCTGCAGCGGCGGGGCGCTAAGGCTGCCGTCGCGGTCCCGCAGGCTGCGCCAGATCAGGCGGGCTTCGCCCAGTTCCGGAGCGGGCAGCGGATGGCCGCCGCGGGTGACCGGCAGCCCGTCGATCCGGACCGGAATGTCGCCCCCGGCCTGCTGCACATCGTTGCCTGACAGGCTTTCCGAAGCGCATCCTTCGGCGAGGAGCAGTGCATGATGCGGCAGCAGCAGCTGCAGGAAGGTCCAGCCGCGGTTGGGCGGCAGCGGCGCGATCGCCTCGCCATCGGCCAGGGCGGCGGCCGGGAACAGTACCGTGGCCGAGCGGCAGTGCCGGAGCAGTGCCGGATCGCTGAGCGCCAGCCGGTGGCCGGGGGCAACGACCAGGTCGGCTGCCTGTCCCGGCGGGGCACTGCGGCAACAGGGCCATATCGCGGCCCAGCTCGACCTTGCCGCCGGAGATTTCGCCGCGGCAGAGGCCGGCATCGCCGTGCTGGAGGCGCCGTCCGGCGCGCCGGACGGGCATTCCGCCTATCTGCGCGCCGAGCTGGAACTGATGCGTGGGCGCTATGCCGAGGCCGAACTGTCGAACGACCGCGCGCGGCGGCTGTTCTTCTCGGAAGGCGCGGGAGCGCAGGATCTGGCCCTGACCGCGCATCGCGCCGCGATCATCCGGCAGGAGCTGGGCGACCCGGCGGAGGCGGAACGGCTCTACGACATGGCAGAGGCGCAGCTGGCCTGCCATCTCGGCCCCTCCCATCCGGCGGCGCTGGCCGTGCGGCGGGAGCGGGGGCGGCCGGGTTGCGCAGCGACCCGCCCGTATCCGAGCCGGTGGCGAGCGGAAAATAGCCGGCGGCCAGTGCCGCTGCCGAGCCGCCCGAGGACCCGGCGCAGGTGCGCGTCAGGTCATGCGGGTTGGCCGTGGCGCCGTAGACGCGGTTGCGGGTGTTGCCGCCCGCGCTCCATTCAGGGTTGTTGGTCTTGCCCATCGGGATTGCGCCGGCGCCGCGCATGGCGGCGACGATGGCGTCGTCCTTGGTCGCGATGTTGTTGCGGAACAGCTCCGATCCGAAGGTGGTCGGCAGTCCGGCGACGTCGATCATGTCCTTCACGCCGAAGGGCAGCCCGTGCAGCGGACCGAGCTCCGCGCCGGAGGCCAGCGCCGCGTCGGCGGCCGCCGCGCCCTTGCGCAGCGCGGCGGCAACGGCATGCGGCTGAAATACTCGAACCCGATGCATGTCGACGATGTCGCGGTGGATTTTCCGGACATGCCGATCATCCTGGCGCATCCGAGCTTCCCCTGGCAGGAGGAGGCGCTGAGCGTCGCGACCCACAAGCCCAACGTCCATATCGACCTGTCGGGCTGGTCGCCGAAATATTTCCCGCCGATCCTGGTGCGCTACGCGAACACGCTCTTGAAGCACAAGATGCTGTTTGGGTCGGACTGGCCGATGATCGCGCCGGAGAAGTGGCTGGCGGCCTTCGACAAGGCGGAGTTCCGCGACGAGGTGCGGCCGCTGATCCTGAAGGAGAACGCGCTGAAGCTGCTCGGACAGGCGGGCTGATTGCCGGACAAGGCCGGGAGGGGGCAGATGCCAGCGGGCGGGGTCCCCCGCTTCCGCGGCCAGCGCGTCTGTGGCGGCGCGCAGCGCGCTCGCCTCATTGCTCCAGCGCTCCAGCCGTTCGGCATCGGTGGCATCGGACAGCGGCGAGGCGGCAATGGCGTCGCTTTGGCGGCGGGCTTCGGCCAGCCCGGAAATGTCGCGCGCCGGATCGGCCTTGCCGCCGGTCGCATAGGTCTGCAGCAGGCGGCGGACCGAGGATTTCGCGAACCACGAGAATGGCCAGAACTTCGCCTGCGCCCGGCGCCAGTCGGCATCCAGCGTGTCGAGCGGCAGCGTGTCGAGCCGGTCCATCGGATAGCTCGCGGCCAGCCCGGCGGCAGCCCGGTCTCGGGCGTCGAGCGCGGCGCGATAGGCCTCGGCCTCGCGGGGGTTCCGCGCCGGATCCGCTGGCCCCAGCCGGATCGGACAGCGCCGTCCCCGCGGCGGGCACCGCAGGCCCGCCGTACCCGCGGCGACGTCCGGCGCGGGACTGAGGAAAAAGATCTTCGTGACACAGCAGCAGGGGAGGACTGCCATGTTCCTGGAACGCACCATTCACCTTCGGCAGAAACAGGGCCTGCACATCTCGGCGCAGACCATCCAGGCGCTCAGGATGCTCCGGCTGGGACAGCAGGACCTGTCCAGCTACCTCGAGGAGCAGGCCGAACGGAACCCGCTGATCGAGGTCCGCTCCGCGGGGCTGCCGACGCCGGAAACCCCGCGCGCGGCGGTCTCCGCCAGCCTGCCCCCAACCTCCCCGCCAGCTGCAGCGGCAGGGCCGGACCGCCTCGCCCCGGGTGCTTCGCCACTGGCCCGCTGTCTCCATAGGCAGCCCCATCAGCAGGGCATCGTCGCGGCGATCCGGCGGCGCGGCATCCCAGTCCTGCCTGGCGGCCTCCAGCGTCCCCTTCCAGATCAGGAAGCCCCGCTCGGCCTGGAGCCAGCCGGACAGCCTGGGCCAGGAGCGCATCAGGGCCTCATGCGCCACTTCGGCCACCGGCGCGCCGTCGTCGTCCAGGCCCGTGGCCAGCAGCCGCCAGTCCGGACCGGCGAGTTCGGCGGCCAGCGTCCATTCCTCTTCCGTGCAGTCGCTCCGATGGGCCCTGCGCCGGACCGGCTCGCCCTCCTTGGGGACATGGGCAAGGCGGTAGGCGAGGAGCCGCTTCAGCGCCGGCTCATGTGCCGGGCGTGGCAGGCGCGGTGCAGAGCCCGACATGGCCATGGCCGAAGGCGTGGATGACGCCCTTGCAGCCGCTGGCCGGGCCGATCACCGGCAGGCCGTCGGGCGTCGAAGGGCGGTTGCCCTGCCAGCGGGTGATCTCGCCCGTCCAGTCCGCCAGGGCCGGGAAGCAGGAACCGAGCGCTTCGCGCAGGATCTCGGCGCGCGCCCAGTCGGGGGCGGCATCGGCGGTGGCGAATTCGACTTGGCCCGCGATCCGGAAGCCGCTCCTGGTGCGGACGATCCCGGCTTTCAGGTCCTGCGGCATGACCGGCACCGGCAGTTCGGGAGCATCGCCCGCCAGCTCGACATGGTAGCCGCGCTCGGCCTCGAGCGGCACGCGGTCGCCGCAGGCGGCTGCCAGCGAGGACGTCGGCGCCGGTCATGGCAGCGGTGACGCGGGCCGGCGGCTTTTCCGGAGCCTGCCGACCCTGCCTCAAGGACGCTCCGGCATCCTCCGGCCGCGGGCTGTTTCCGCCCGTGCTGCCCCGGGCGGATTGGCACAGGCGCCGCAGGGGGACGGGCAAGCTGTTCGCCGCGCTTGGCCGGTTTCGGCAGGGCCTCCCGCCCGGAGGAGGCTTGCCGGGACCCGTTTTCATGCGGGTGCGGCGCCGCTGGGCTGTCTGGACGGCTTCCGGGCCGTTCTGATCCGGAAAAGCAGGCAGAGCGCGGGTACCGGCTTGCCCGGCACGGCAGATGTCCGGTCCGCAGGAAAAGCCCGGGCGGTCGCCGCTGCCCGGGCCGGAGGCGGCTGCTGCTGCGTGCCGGGGCGCAGCGCCGCCTCGCGCAGCAGCGCGTAATCGGCGACATAGGCTTCCAGGCAGCCGCGCTGGCCGCAGCGGCAGAGCGCGCCGTCGATCTGCACCTTCATGTGGCCGAACTCGGCGCCGCAGCCGCGGGTGCCGCGGTAGATGCGGCCGCCCAGAACGATGCCGAGCCCGACGCCCGCCTCCACCGTGACCACGAGGAAATCCTCGATCCCCTTGCCCTCGCCGAAATAGAGTTCGGCCATGGCGACCAGATTGGCGTCGTTGTCGATGAAGCAGGGCAGGCCGGAGGCGGACTGCAGCGCGGCGCGGAACGGCAGGTCGCGGGCATCGAGCGCGGGCGACCAGCGGGCGATCCCGGCCTCGGCATCGACGATCCCCGCGAGCGCGGCGCGAAGGCGTCGAGGTCGACATGCCCGGCAACCAGCGCGGCGGCCCGGCCGAGGAAGGCCTCCAGATCGTCATGCTCCCCGGCCTGCACCAGCCCCAGATGCCGCGAGGGCTGGGCGATGCCCGCATCGCGCGGTACCGCGCCGAGAACGGGGATGCCCAGCGGCGCCAGCGCCCGGCGCAGCATCGTCTCATGGCGCGCACTGCCGACCCGGTTCAGGATCACGCCCGCGATTTCCACTTCCGGATCGTGCCGGGCGAAGCCCGCAACCAGCGGCGCGACGGACTGGGACATCGAGCGGGCATCGACCACGAGAACGACCGGCAGCCGCAAGAGCCGCGCCAGATCGGCGGAGGCACCGCGCCCCTCGGGCGGCGCGCCGTCGAAGAGCCCCATCCATCAAGACGGCGCCACCGTCGCTCCGTCCGTGAACTTGCCTGGTTTTGCGCTAGGCGTCGGCTCTCTGGCGCAGACGGGTCCGGATCGCGGCGAGTAGCGGCAGGGCCACCAGGACCGCGCAGACCGCGATCAGCGCCGCCGAGATCGGCCGCTCGAGGAAGATCGACCAGGAACCGCGGCTGATCATCAGGCTGCGGCGCAGGTTCTCCTCGAGGATCGGGCCGAGGATCAGCCCGAAGGCCAAGGGCGTCACCGGCAGCGACAGCCGGGAGAAGACGAAGCCGACCACGCCGAAGGCGGCCATCACGTAGACGTCGTTCATGTCGTTGCGGATCGCGAAGGCGCCGATCACGCAGAACACCGCGATGAAGACATGCATCAGCTGCGGCGGGACGGGCGCTTCATGGACCTCTGCGCCGGGACGGCGGCGGGGCAGCCGGGCGGCGGGGTCAGCAGCGGGTGATGCCGCGGGGCAGGGAGGAGAGCACCTCGATGCCGGTTTCGGTGACGATCACGGTCTCCGAGGCGCCGACGGTGAAAGCGCCGTAGCGGCGCAGCGTGGCGGGCAGGTGGAAGACCATGCCCGGCTCCAGCGCGCGCTCCACCCCGGAGAAGAGCGACAGGATCGCGCCCTCCCCCCAGTCGGGCGCGAAGGCGGCGCCCATGGAATAGCCGATCCGCTTGCGGAAGGCGGCCGTGTGCCCGGCCGCATCGATCACCGCCTGCGCCGCGTCATGTGCCGCCGAACAGGGCCGCCCCGGAGCCATCGCAGCGAGCGCGGCATCGAGTGTGAGTTGAATGTATATATTATAAAGGAGTTTTTGAGAATTATTTTGTTTAGTTTTTATAGGAAGATATTTTTTATTTTATTATTGATTTTAAAGCGGTTGAAATTTTTATTTGTAAATTTTATAAAAAGAGTGTTTTAAGTTTGTTTTGTGTAAAGGATTGTTTAATTTTGTGAGTTGAATATATATAATATAAGGAAGTTATTGAGAATTTTTTTGTTTAGTATAATATGAAGAAATTTTGTTTTTAACGAAGGTTTTAAGGAGGTTTGAATATTTATTTGTAGATTTTATAAATAGAGTGTTTTTTAATTGTTTTATGAAAAGAAAGGTTAAATTTTGTGAGTTGAATGTATATATTATAAAGTAGTTGTTGAGAATGATTTTGTGTAGTGCTGATCCAGGCGGCGCTGACCGGCCAGCCGTTGCCGCAAGGGCTGGAGGCGGCGATCGCCCGCGGCGCCGCAGCCCGCTTCCCGGTCACGGCGAAGGACCTGATTGCACAGGGCTACGAGGGCGCGGCGCTGGGACAGCGGCTTGCGGCGTTGAAGGACGCCTGGATCTCTGCCGGTTTCGCGCCGGGCAGGGCCGAGCTGCTCGCCCTGCCGGAGTGAGCCCCGTGGCGGGCTATTTCAGCGCTGCCTTGCGCTCCGAGGCGGAATAATTGCTGAAATGGCCCTCCCGCGCGGCCTGCTTGCGGGCCGAGGCCAGAATGCCCTTGGCCTTGCCGGGCGGCGCGACGCGCGACATCTGGCGGGCTGCTGCCGTGCCGCCGCAGCCCGGGCAGCGCCTTCGCGGGCACTGCCCTGCTCGGCCTCCTGGCGCTTGCCGGGATCGCCGCGACCCTGCCGAAGACCGGCAGCGGCAGCCGTCCCAATGCCCGCGAACTCGGGGCGCTCCTGCGGCCGCAGATGCTGCGCACCGTCGCCGCGACGATCCTCTTCGCCGGCAGCTTCTTCGCGATCTACACCTATGTCGCGCCGATCCTGCAGGAGATCGGCGGCGCGGGGGCCGGCACCGTCACGCTGATGCTGGTGCTGATCGGCATCGGCCTGACGCTCGGCAACTGGATCGGCGGCAAGCTGGCGGACCGCTCGGTCTGGGGCGGCGCCGCGATCGGCATGGGCGCGCTGGCGCTGACCTCGCTGGCCGTGCCTGTCGCCGTGACGACGCCCATCGGGGCAGGTGCAGATGCGGCCGATGGCGGTGCAGCGCGCGCTCGACAACCTGGTGGGCAATGCGGTGCGCTATGGCCGCCATGCCTGGATCAGCCTCGAGGCGGGCAAGCGGTCGCTGACGATCCGGGTGGAGGATGACGGGCCGGGCATCCCGGAGGTGGAGCGCGACCAGGCGGTGAAGGCCTTCGCGCGGCTCGATCCCGCGCGCAACCAGAACCTGCCGGGCGTCGGGCTCGGCCTGTCGATCGCCGCGGATATCGCGCGCAGCCATGGCGGCCAGCTCAGGCTCGGCAGCAGTGCCGCACATGGCGGGCTGCGCGCCGATCTGGTGCTGGCGCGCTGACATTGCGTCAACTTAGCTTCCCTGTTGGATGAAAGCGGCGTTGTTGCGCAAAGCATTTGGCCCTGAGGTCCCGAGGCGCCGCGCTTGCAGCGTCGGGAGGGCGGACACCCGCCGCCGGAGGCAGACGCCATGCATCTGTTCCTCCCCGCCTTCGACGGTGCCCCCGATCCCCGCCCGGGCAATGCCCGCCGCGACCTCGGCGACCTGTGCCTCATCGCCGTCGTCCCGGTGCTCTGCGGCGCGGTCTCCTGCGCCGGGATGGCGGCTTTCGGCCAGGCAAAGGGCCATCTTTTCAGAGACGTCCCGAAGCACCGGCCTGCCGGGTCTCTCGCAGGGCAGCGTTCCGGATGATCGCTCCGACGGCGCTCGGCGCGGCCGTCCGGCAGGTGCTGGCCGAGGCCGCCGCCCTGCTGGGCGATGGCAGGGTCATCGCGGCCGGCGGGAGGCCAGGGCGGCGGCAATTCCTGGGCCTTCCGCGGCGGCGGCCGTGACGAGCCGGGCTATTTCGCCGAGCTCTTCGGCCTCTTGGAGACCCGCCACGGCCTGCCGCGCGGCCGCATCCTGATGGCGGGCTTCTCGGCCGGGGGCTTCATGACCAGCTACCTCGCCTGTGCGGAACCGGGGATCGTGCGCGGCTTCGCCCCGGTTTCGGGCGGGTTCTGGCGGCCGCTGCCCGAAGCCTGCGCCGGTCCGGTGCGGCTGTTCCACACCCATGGCTGGGGCGACATGACGGTGCCGCTCGAAGGCCGCTACCTCCGCAACGGCACGCTGGCGCAGGGCGACATCTTCGCCGGGCTCGAGCTCTGGCGGCAGGCCAATGCCTGCGCCGCGATGCGAAATTAAGCCGTGTAACGAATTTGCACAAAAAAAGACCTTAGCCGAATTGGCTCACAGGAACACACGATGAACAAAGGGAAAACTTGTGAGGCGCCGCCCATTGCGCAAAGCGACCCGGATGCACTGATCCCGCCGCCGCCTGAACAGCGGCAGCGAGAACCTCCATGGTGCGGCCTGCAGCTCCAAAGAAGCATCACGCCCTCGCCGCAGCGATTCGGCGAACCAGGACTGCACGACATCTCACGATGTTCCGAACTTCGCATGGCACTCGCGACAACGGAAACCAACACGGAGCGGCTGCAACCGCAAGACATCATGGTCAGCCGCACCCCGTCCGCCAGTTAGCCTTCCTGCCCCCCGAACTTCGACACTTGGAAGCCGGAATTTGGTATTCCACGATGTCGCCGGTGAACATCACCTCCTGGTCCGGGACCCAGATCACCGCGTCGCCCGCGGTATGGGCGCGGCCCAGATGCAGGATGTCGACCCGGCGCTTGCCGAGATAGACCGTCATGCTGTCCGAGAAGGTCGTGGTCGGCCAGGTCAGGCCGGGGATTTCCTCATGGCCCTGGAACAGCCGCGGGAAGCGGCCGAATTCGCTGTCCCAGTCCTCCTGCCCGCGCTCGGCCACCATGGCCCGGGCGGTGTCCGACATGATCACCTCGCGCGCGCCATAGG
>NZ_QBKZ01000001.1:42500-80000 GCF_003056725.1 Mangrovicoccus ximenensis | reverse complement strand
AAGGCCCCCAGCGGCGCGGCATAGAGGATCGACGGGTCCTTGATCGTCCAGCCCTCGCCCTCGAGCAGCGCATCGAGCCCCGGCGTGTCTGGCAGGATCTGGAAGACCGGTTTCTACCCCCAGGCCTGCATCTGCGCCACCGCCCTCGGCAGGCGCTGCCGGATCGGCAGGCTTGCGCAGCGCTGCCGAAGAGGCAATCCGCCCGGGTCCTGACGCAAAAGGAGCGCGGCAGACCTCCCCCGGGCCTCCGGCATCTCCGCTGCCGGATGGCGGCAACCGACCGCGTCCGAAGCGGCATGGACCAGCGGCATGGCCCGCCAGCGGCATGGCACCTGCGCCCGGACCATAGCCTTGCCGGAGACCTTCGGCCCGGCGGGGCACCAGCCACGGCCCCGGTGACAATCCGGAGCCTCTACGGAGCGCGGCTGCCCGGCCTTTCTTGGCAGGAGAAAAGTTGCGGGGGGCTCCGCCCGGCATTGCCCGAGGCAGGCCGGTGCCGGATCCGGCCGGCGCGCCGATGCGGCGCAGCGCCCTGCCGGCACGACGACGCGGCTGGTGGGGCTCGGCACCGCCGCCATGGCCTTTCTCGCGGTCTTCGCCATCGCGCTGGCGGCAATGCTGTTCCGGCTCGGCGACAGCTGGCGCACCGAGCTGGCCGATACCGCCACGGTGCGGATCACCTCGGCCGGAGAGGCGCGCGATGCCGATACCGAAGCCGCGCTCGAGGTGCTGCGCACCACCCCCGGCATCGCCTCGGCCCGGATCATCCCGGACCTGGAGCAGCAGGCGCTTCTGGAGCCGTGGTTCGGCACCGACCTGCCGCTCGACACCCTGCCCCTGCCGCGGCTGATCGAGCTCGACACCGGCGGCGGCGGCTTCGATGCCCGCGCGCTGGGGCTCAGGCTTGCGGGCGAAGTGCCGTCGGCTTCCTTGCCGAATTCGCCCGCGACCACGCCCGCGACGCGGCCGTCCTCGCCATAGACCAGTTCCGAACAGGCCATGCCCGGGAAGATCTCGACGCCCAGCTCCTCGGCCTGCTCGGCCATCCAGCGGCAGACATTGCCCATCGAGACGATGTAGTTGCCGTGGTTGTTCATCAAGGGCGGCATGGCCATGTTCGGCATGCGGATCTTGCCGGCCTCGCCGAGGACGTAGAAATTGTCCTCCTTCACCGGCACGGTCAGCGGCGCGCCCTTGTCCTTCCAGTCGGGGATCAGCTTGTCGAGCCCGCAGGGGTCGAGCACCGCGCCCGAGAGGATATGCGCGCCGACTTCGGAGCCCTTCTCCAGCACCACGACCGACGGGGCGGAGGGCGTCACGGCGCTGGCGGCGGACAGCGACGGGATCGACGGCTCCGAGGACAATGCCGGGGCCTTCGCCGATGGCGGATCGGTGGCGCGGATGCGCGCGGCGGGGATCGACCCGGCAGCGCATCTCTCGGGCCATGACGCCTGGAGCGCCTTCGCCGCCGTCGGCGACCTCTTCGCGCCCGGTCCGACCGGCACCAATGTCAACGATTTCCGCGCCTTCCTGGTGCACGGACAGGGCTGATCCATGCAGGCGGCGGTGGCGCTGTCGCCCTTCGGCGCCGGGCACCTGCCCGAAGCGCTGGCGCTGTCCCGGGCGGAAGGCTGGCCGCACCGGCGTGCCGACTGGGAGATGGCGCTGGCCCTCTCCGACGGTCGCCAGAACCACGCGCCGCGCCAGCAGGCTTTCGCTGCCCTCGGGCGTGGCGAGCTCGACCCGCAGCAATTCGCCCTCGCCGCGCAGCCCGGACAGGCGGGTGCGGTTGCGGACCGGCAGGGCCAGAACCTTGCGGTACCAGCGCAGGTAGTCCATCCACTGGCCCTTCGGGATCTTGCCGAGCGCGTTCCAGGCGCCCTTGCCCCATTGCGCGGTGAACCAGGCGCGGAAGGTCAGGGCGGGCAGGTCGAGCGCCGGGCCGGTCAGGCCCTTCGGCGAGCGCAGCGTGCGCATCCGCGCGAAGGTGTCCCAGGGGCCCTCGAAGCCCTCGGGCGCGGCATCGACCGCGAGGCTGCGGTCGATGCCCCAGAGCCGGAGGCGGCGCTTCGGCAGGATCAGGCAGAGCCGCCGCTCCAGCGCCAGCCCGGCCAGCGGAACAAGCCGGATGGCCGGATCGCCGAACAGCTCGGCGGCGTTGCGCGGCAGGATGGCGATCCCGGCGCCTGCGCGGACGAGGCAGAGCTGGGCAATGGTGGAATGGCAGCGCAGCGCTCCGGATTTCAGGCGCGCAGGCAGGGCGGGGCATTCGGCGAGCAGCCGTGCCGTGCCGGTATCGGTGCTGAGATGGATCAGCTCTTCCGGGTCGATCTCTTCCGGCGCCGCGGGACCGCCGGCCCGGGCGAAACGGTGGTCTTCATGGCAGGCCAGCACGAAGGCGTCGCCGCCGAGCGCGCGCTGGTCCAGCTCGGGCGAGCTGCGGCGACAAGGCTGCGCTGGCGCCGTTCCTCGCCGATGCCCGCGCGCGGATCGATGTCTGGTGGCAGGAGGAAGTCCTGCCCGCGGCCCTGCCGAAGCCCGAGCCGGTGGCCGAGGCGGTCCCGACCGCCTTCCTCCATGCCCGCCAGGCCTCCGATCCGGACCTGATCGCCATCGGCGCCCATGCCCGCGCGAACTTCGCCCCGACGCTGCTGGGCAGCTTCACCGAAGAGCTCATCCGCAGCGCGCCCGCCGACCTGCTCATCGTGCGGGGCTGAGAGGGGGCTTCGGGGGCGGCAGCAGCTGGCTGCGCCGCCGTCCTGTTTCCAATGCCGGGCCCGGATGTGCGCCTGCCTGCCGCTCGGGGATGCGGAATTCGGCGCGGGGTCAGGTCGCGCGACAGCGCGGCGAGGCTCGGCGCGATGCCGCCGACGATCTCGATCCCGGCGGCATGCATGCCGTGGTCGTTGCGCAGATGGCTGATCTCGATCGCGCGCGTCTCTGCCGGGTCCCAGGGATGGCGCCAGCCGCTGCGCATCTCGATCGGGTCATATCCGAGGCAGAGCACCAGATCGGCCTGCGCCACCAGGGGCAGCAGCGTGCCGTCGGCAAGCGGCGACAGCCCGGCGCCGCCGAGCGCCAGCGGATGCGCTTCCTCCAGCACGCCCTTGGCCTTGTAGGTGGTCACCAGCGGCACGCCATGCTGGGTGCAGAACCGCGCCACCGCCGCCGAGGCGCCCTCGGCCAGCACGTCGAGGCTCCGGCGCGGCCGGCTGGGGCGCCCATGCGGCTGGACTGGCTGCGGGCGCAGCGGCGGGGCTGGCCCTCCTGGTACAGGTGATGATGACCGGGGCGATGCACGAGGACGGGCTTGCGGACTGCGCCGACGGGTTCTGGGGCGGCTGGACCCGGACAAGGCGGCTGGAGATCATGAAGGACAGCCGGATCGGCGCCTATGGCGTGCTGGCGCTGATCCTCGCCATGGGGCTGCGCTGGCAGGCGCTGATCCTGGCGCTGCCGCTCGGGATGCAGGGCTGGGGCCTCTGGCTTGCCGCGCAGATGCTGTCGCGCGCCCTGATGGCCCGGACCATGGCAACCCAGCCCCATGCCCGGCCCGGCGGGCTGGCGGCCTCGGGGACCGAACCGTCAGGCGGCGCTTCCCGCAGTGGCCCGCGGGGGATTGACGGGGAGGGCGCCTGCCGTCTTCCGAGGCGAAGGTCCGCAATGACTGCCGCCGGCCAGCCTGCCGGCCCGGAAGCATGCATGGCGGGCGGCCACCGGCATCGGGCCGGGACGGCCAGGTTGCCGTCGCCGGTCGGGCGCTATTTCCTGCCGATCTTCGGCTCGGTCCCGGCGAGGATGCGCGCGATGTTCGGACGGTGGCGGAGGAAGACCAGAACCGCGAGAACGACGCAGAGCAGCGCCATGTCGCCCCGCCCGAGCGCCCAGGCCCAGACCGGCGACAGGGCGGCCGCGACCAGCGCCGAGAGCGAAGAGATCCGCAGCGCCGGTCGATCGGCGGCGGCGGCGGGCTCGGCGGCTCGGTCGGCCAGGCCTCCTCGGCGGACGGCTCCGACCATGACGACGGCGGCGACAGCGATTGCGACGAAGCGGATGAAGAGGACAACACCGGCTACTGCTTCAATGTCAGCGTCGGGGCCCAAATCGACGACGGAGGCAGCGGCGGCACGGCTGCGGACGGCAACGCCGTGACCATGACCCATGCCGGCCAGATCAACACGCATGGCGACTGGTCGGACGGGATCGTGGCGCAATCGATCGGCGGCGGCGGCGGCCAGGGCGGCAGCTCCACCGCCGAAGGCAGCCAGGGCACGGCGAACATCACCCTCGGGGTCGGCGGACGCGGCGGGGCCGGGGGCAGCGGTGCTGGAGGTCGACGGCCTCGGCGGCGACGACACGGTCGATGGCGGCGCGCTGGAAGCGGGCGCGATCGCGCTGAAGGCCGATGGCGGCGAGGGTGACGACCTCCTCATCGGCGGCGCCGGGGACGACCTGCTGGTCGGCGGCAAGGGCGACGACGTGCTCGAGGGCGAGAAGGGCAATGACACGATGCGCGGCGGGCTCGGCAACGACATCATGGAATGGGACAACGGCGACGGCTCCGACGTGATGGATGGCGGCTACGGCCATGACACCGCCGAAGTGGATGGCGCCGAGACCGCAGGCGACCATTTCGAAATCCGCAGCACCGCGGAGGGCGTCGAATTCGAGCGCATCAATCTCGGCAATTTCACCCTGAAGCCGCGCTGTCGCTCCGCTGGGATGGCGCCGCGCTCGAGGGCCTGCGCCCGGACCCCGGCGGGATGATGGCGGACCTCAATGGCGACGGGACCTACCGCGCCCATCTGGTTTCGGTGATGGCCCGGCGCGCCGTCGCCGCGCCGGGCGGGGCCGATATCCGCTGACCCGCCTTTTGGTGGCCGATTTTTGCCGTGCCGGGCCGGGTTGGCCCGGCATTTGCATTTGGGTCTGCAAATTCCGGCGCTGCCGGTCCGTCCGCCGGGCCGCGGCGGAGCGCCGATGCGAGACGAGGAGACGACCAGGTGAGACTTGGATTTTTGGTTGAGCGCGGGGTTGGGGAGCGGCGTGTTGCGCTTGTTCCCGCGACGGTGCAGCACCAGGTCCGGCCACGCCGCCGCGGCGCAAGCGGAAATATGTTCCGCATCGGTGCCTTTCGCCATGGCTGCCCTGCCGGCAATCCCCCGAAGCGCCGTTTGCATCCTGCCGGGCGCCCGGCCCGGCGGTCGCCAGCCCGCGCATGAGGGCTTGCCCGGCCGTCGTCCCGGTTCCGTCCCCAGCCTCGCGCTTCTCCAACACGCCGCGCCCGGCCCCACCGGAGGATCCGCCTTGGACCAAGGGAGGGCAGCGATCATGAGGGCAGGCGGGCCGGAACGGTTTTCCGCCGTGTTGGGCATCGTGGCGCGATCTTCCCGCCGGTCCCCGCCTCTCGGCACGGGAAGCGCCGCGCCAGCCGGCTTCGGATGGGCGCGCTCGGCGACCGGCTCGGAGAGATCGCCGCAGCGGCGGCCGCCTCCGGGGCGCTGCGGGTCGCGGTGGATCTGCCGTCCGGGCTGGAGACCGACAGCGGCGAAGCGATGGGCGCGGTGCTGCCTGCCGACCTGACCGTCACCTTCCACTGCCGGAAACCCGCGCACGGGCTGCGGCCGGACTTGTGCGGGGAGGTGAAGGTGGTGGATATCGGCCTATGAACAGTTCCACGGAGGGGATCTCCCCCGCGTTGCTGGCCCGTCTCGCGAAGCGGGGGGACCGGCACAAGTACGATTACGGCCATGCGCTCGTCCTTGCGGGCGGGGTCGGCCATGGCGGCGCGGCACGGCTGGCGGCCCGCGCGGCGCTGTCGCTCGGCGCGGTGGCGGCGGCCTCCGGCCTGATCTCCGCCGCGACCGTGCGGATCGAGACCGGCGCGGAGCACCCGCCGCTGGCCGTGTCGGTGACCGCGGTCGTCCTGCAGGACAGCTATGCGGTGCCGCAGGACTTCATCGGCCGGCTCGAGCCGCGCCAGGACAGCCGGCTGGGCTTCGAGATCGGCGGCACGCTGACCGAAATCACCGTCGAGGAAGGCGATGCGGTGGCAGAGAGCCAGATCCTCGCCCGGCTCGACACCAGCCTGATCGACACCGAGCTGGCCGAGGCCCGTGCCGGGCGGGACGCGCTCGCCGCCCAGCTCGACCTGGCGCGGCTGACCTGGGACCGGCAGCAGGCGCTGGCTCCAACAGGGAGGCAGTTTTCGATGCCGTTTGACAGCCATGGCAGGGGAAGCCAGGGGGAGAGAGACCGTCGAGTTGATGGATTCTGCTTGATCCGTCCCTCCCCGTCCGAGCCCTTCGTGAAGCGCCATAATGAAGCTGGGGCCGGAACCGTCCGGCGGACTGTTCCGCCTCCGGGACGATGCGAATGACGCTGCGGCGACCTGCGGGGGCCTGATGAAGCCGCCCGCACGGCAATCCATCGAGCCGGGGGACCGAGGGAAGGTGCAGGACGCAACGGCCGGGCATGCGCGCCGTGCCGGTGACCTGCTGGCCGCGCAGGGAACCCGGCTGATGCATGCGCTGCAGGCCCGCTTCGCCGGGCACGGTGTCGGGCGCCTGGCTGAACGGCAAGCTGCGGCTGTCGGCCACCGACACCGCGACGCTGGAGAGCGCCGACATCCTGGCCAACCGCCTGAGCATGGAGCCGGTGCACTGGCCCGGCGGCGTGCCGCAGATCCGGCGCGAGTTCCGCTCGTCCCTGGCCTACCGCATGGCGCTGGTCGCCGAGGGCCGCTTCGATGCGATGGCGACCTTCCGCGACACCTGGGACTGGGACATCGCCGCCGGCACGCTGATCGCCGCCGAGGCCGGGGCGACGGTGACCGACGGCTTCGGCCAGGCGCTGTGGTTCAACACGCTCGACCGGCACAATCCGGGGCTGGTCTGCGCCAGCCCCGCCGTCCACAGCGCGCTGATGACCCGGATGCCGGGGACTGCCGAGCGGTTCAGGCATGGGCGGCAAGCGGCCGGTCTTCGGCGCCCGATCGGTCCGTGCCGGATGGACGGCGCTCCGCGCGCCGCTGCGACGGAGCCGGAGCTCTGCCCCGTGGCGGCCGAAGGCGAGGCATCGTGCTTCCATTGATCCGCGGAAGATGCCGGAGGGCCATCCGCCGCGGTCCGGACAGCTTCGCGCAGGTCATCCGGTCTCCGGGAAAAGGCCCTGGCCTTCTTCCCGGCCCGGCTCATGCCCCTCCCTGCTTCGGCGGCGAGGCGCGGTCCAGGGCGGCGGAGCGCCCGCCCGGGATGCATCGGCGCCCCAGGCTCCCGGTGCGCGCATGGGGTCCGGCGTCCAGAGGCGCCGAGCGCGGCCTGCCGCCGCCCGTCGACCGCATCGCCCGCGACCCCGCCGATTTCCACCGGCTGCGGTTCGAACACCGCCCCCGAGACCGCGACGCGGATGCCCGCGAAATCCAGCAGCAGCAGCGAGATGTCGGGCGGCAGCTCGTAGAAGCCGCCATCGAGCAGCGCATTGGCGATGTCGGTGCGCACGGCTTCGGTGCTGCGGCCGCCGGCCCGGATCGGCGGCAGGTAGGGTAGTTTCAGCATGCCGTCGCGCGAGACCACGTATTCGCCGGTGAAGGTCTCCTCCTCCGGCAGGCGGAAATCCAGCAGGTCGCCGCGCGACAGCAGCGGACGGAGCATAACGAACGCAGACGGTGGTCGGCATGGCCGGGGCGCATTGCGCTGCGGAATGCGACGTGAGGAAAGGCCCGCCTCGGCCATGTCGCGAGGTGGGGCGACAGCTGCATCCGCAGGCGGTCGGCGGTGCCGAGCTGCGCCCTGATCGCGATGCGGGCGGGAAACCCGCGGATCGAGACTGGCTTTCGAAGGGGCTGGCCCGGCAGCCGGGAAAGCTTGCCGCGGTCGCGGCGGCAAACGTGGGCAGGGCAGCGCCAGCAGTCCGGGTGCCTCCCGGAGCCTCCCGGCTTTCAGTGAGCCGAGCAGACGACGCGTTGCCCCGGGGGACCGCGGCCTTATGGCAGGCCGGTTCCGCCGGGGATCGGCCGCCGACCGGCGGAGGTCATCAGGGGCCCGCACCAGGAGGCCGTCCTCGCCGCCGGGCATGTCCCGGACCGCCGCGATCCGTGCATCGGAAAACCCAAGCGCCCGCGCCCGCGAGACGTGATGCGCCCATTCGTAGTCCGAGCCGAGCCGGACCCCGGTGCGCAGGATCACCACCTCGGAGCGCTCGGGCCCGAGCGCCGTGTCCTTCACCACATGCTGGCGCAGCGGCGCCCAGGCACGCAGCAGCGCCGGGTGATGCGCCATGGTGCGGTAGACGTCGAGCGCGCCGGCAAAGCCGTCCCGCAGGTCGGCGATTCCGGCGGGCCAGTCGGCATCCGCGAGCGGAGCGATCGGGGGCGTGGTCATGGCGGGTCTCCCTTTTGCGCCCAGGAAGCCGATCATCGGCGTGGTCCACCTGGCCGCGCTGCCCGGCGCGCCGCGCTATGACGGCACCCCCGTGCGCGAGATCTATGCCCGCGGCGCCGCCGACGCGAAGACCCTCGCCGAAGGCGGCGTCGACGGCATCATGATCGAGAATGCCGGCGACATGCCCTTCGCGCGTCCCGAGGACATCGGCATGGAAACCGTCGCCTGCCTGACCGCCGCCTGCGAGGAGATCCGCGGCGCGATCGACACGCCGATCGGCATCTGCTGCGTCGCGAACGGCGCGATCCCGGGCCTCGCGGTCGCCAAGGCAGTGGGCGCGAAATGGGTGCGCGTCAACCAATGGGCCAATGCCTATGTCGCCAACGAGGGCGAGCATATTCACCGTCAGGTTGCCGGCCGCGCGGCATGACGGTCGCCTTCACTGGCGCCGGACCTCGAAGACCTGTCCCGGATCAAAGGCTTCCGCTTCCCGCGTAGCGTCATCGGCCATGCCGCTTGGGCGCATCCGGCCCGCAGGTCGTGGCGGTCGGATCCGGCGTGGCGGCTGGATATGGCGGATCTGGATTTCGGCGGGGCCGGAAGATCATGTTGATCTGGGCATGCGCGGCGGGAAACCTCTGCGCCTGCCTTGGCGGCGTGAGCTTGCCCATGCGCTTCCCGCGCTTCCGGGTTGGCCGGCGGGCCCCTTGGATGCGGGTGTTCGGGCCGTCATGCGCCCGGTGCTCTGCCCCCGGGACTGCGGTCGCCAGCTGATTTGTCCAACAACGCCATCTGAAGACGGCGGCCACGGCGCCATTTGCGCCAAGTGGCAACGAACGGATGGAAGATCGCGCCATCACGCCCCGCAGGACGGAAGCCAATTCCGCTCGCCCGACTATTTCAGCACCCTGCTAATGCCCCGTGGCCGATGGCATGGCGGCGATGCCGGCATGCTGCGCGAGGTGGGCGGCTTTGCCGCCGGGCGCCCGGCAATCGATCCGGGGAATCGATTGCTACGGGAATGAGGCCGGCGCCGAGCATGGCGAGCAGAGCGGCGCCCGCCGGCGCAGCGCAACGGGTGCCGCGACCGGGACTGGCGGGCAAGGCGGGAAATCGCCGCGACATGGCCGGCGACCTCCGGGCGGTCGCAGGGATGGCGGCGGCAGCCCCGGCCGATGCGCAGCTGCGGAAAGCGTGGAACAAAGGCCCTTGCCCCGGCCCGCCGATGCGCCGCGCTCGGGGAGGCGGGTCGAAGCAAGGGGGGCGGAGATCAGGAGAGCCGGGCGCCGAAAAGGTCCGGGCAGCTGGAGAGGCTGGGCCAAGGCTGGCTGGAATGGCCGCAATGCGGCCAGAACTCCGCCGCTTCCCAGAACGGTCCTGCCTGAAGCTGGGACGGGTTTCCCCTGCGGCGATGCCTCGGACGGCTCTTAGACCCCATGATCGCTGGGTGTGACCCGCCCCGGCTTGCCCGGAGGGCTGATCGCCGCGAGGTTCAGCCCGTGCCCGCCCATCAGCGCCGCCCCCATGCTGGCCAGCCCGGTGGAGACGAACATCTCGCCGGTCGCGGGCGTGTAGCCGTTCGAGCGCAGCACGGCGAGGCCCGGCACGTTCTGCGAGGCCATGGTGACGATGAACAGCGGCACCGCGATGCCGAGCGCCGGGACGAGATCCAGCACCGGCCGGACAAATTCCGGCGCAGGCAGCGACAGCGCGGCGGCACCGGGCGGCAGGTCGGTCGTCATGGCGACGACGGCCACCGTGACCGCCACCGCGATGAGCACCGCATAGCGCCGCGCGAAGCACCAGCCGGCCAGCCAGGCCAGCACGATCGGCAGGGGCCCGGCCATCTGGCCGCCGCCATGCATCGGCCGCAGATCGGCAGGCGCGCCGATGCGGCGGGACATCACGTCGCTGATATTCGACACCGGCAGCGTCCGGGCCAGCGCCACGTCCTCGGCGCGGGCGCGCGTCCAGCTCTGGCGGATGCGGAATCCTTCGCTCATCTCACGTCTCCTATTCGGTCAGGCCGCCGAGCGCGGCCGCCTCGGCGCGGAATGCGGCGGGCACGTCGCGCCCCTCGATCGCATCCATGATGAATTGCGCGGCCATGGTGGCCATCGCCCGCTCGGCGCCCGGCGTCAGCCCCGCGGCATGCGGCGTCACGATCAGGTTCGGCGCCGTGAAGAGCGGGTGGCGGTTCTTCGGCGCGGGCGGGTTTTTCACGCCCGACGGGCGCGGACGGATGCTGCCGGTCGCGGCCAAGCCCCCGGCCACCGCGGTGTCGCTGGCCTTCCCGCTGCGGCTGAATACCGGGCGGGTGCGCGATCACTGGCACACGATGACCCGGACCGCGATGACGCCGCGGCTGAGCCAGCACATCGCCGAGCCCTTCCTGGAAATGCATCCCGACGATGCCGCGGCGCGCGGCCTGAAAGCCGCCGATCTGGCGGAGGTCACCAGCCCGCATGGCCGCGCCGTTCTGCGGCTGGTGGTGACCGGGCGGATGGCGCCGGGATCGGTCTTCGCGCCGATGCACTGGACCGGGCAGCTGTGTCCTCGCCAGCTACGCCGGGCTTGGGGTCATCCAGATCCTCGAAGGCGCCGACCATCTGCTCTTCGTCTTCGCGCTGTTGCTGCTGATCCGCGATCCGCGGCGCCTGCTCTGGACGGTCACCGCCTTCACCGCGGCGCACAGCCTGACGCTGGCCGCCGCCTCGCTGGGCTGGCTGTCGCTGCCCTCCGCGCCCGTCGAAGTGGTCATCGCGCTGTCGATCGTCTTCCTTGCCTGGGAGCTGTCGCTTCCGCCCGAGCGCCGAGATCCGCTGGCGATGCGGGCGCCTGCGCTCGTCGCCTTCGGCTTCGGGCTGGTGCACGGGCTGGGCTTCGCCGGGGCGCTCCGCGAGATCGGCTGCGCCCGCGCGTCGTGGTCCGCCGTGCGGGCGCCCGCTCCATCCCGATGCCCGCGGGCCAGCTGCGCCATGCCCGCCAGACCGGCAGCGCCACCGCGAGCTACGGCACCGAACTGGCGAAGATCGCCGAGAGCGAACCGAGCTTCGACAAGCTCGACCAGAGCTACAAGAAGCTGACCGCGCTGGTGCCGGTGTCGAACACGCTCCTGCGCCAGTCCGGCATGGGCATCGCGATGATCGTGCGCGACGACATCCTGCGGGTGATGGCGCTGCGCGAGGACATCGCCTTCCTGCGCGGCGACGGCTCCGCGAACACGCCGACCGGCATGCGCAACTGGGCCTCGGTCTGGGTCGCGCGCAGCACCGGCGCGATCCGGGCGATCGCCGCGCGGTGCTGCGGCTGGGCCATCAGGTCGGCCCCTTCGAGCGCGGCCTCGCACCAGACCAGCAGGGCGAAGAGATCAAGCAGTTCCTCTGGGTTGCGGCCGGGCAGCCCGCCATCGGCGCCGATCTCGCGGCGGCAGAGCTCTTCGAGCACCTTCACCGCGGGGCGGACGCGCGGCTCCATGCCCTTCAGCGCCAGCCCGGACTGGATCAATCCGCAGACGGCCTCGAAGGTCGGCAGGCCGGGCGGGGCGCTGCGCCAGCTCTGGGACAGGTAGACGGCATGGCGGGCGATGGCGCGGCGCAGGGCCGGATCCGGCTTCGTCATGGAAGGCTCTCAACCCACCGGATCCAAACCGTGAATCCCGGAAGCCCACGAGTTCTGCAACAATGCCCAGTGCCGCCATGCGCCCCGTGCAATGTCAGTTCACCCGTGAAACCGGCGACAGGGCGCGCGCGAGCGCGTCGTCGCGCCCCTCCATCATCTCGGCGAGGATCAGCCCGGTGGTCGGCCCCAGCGTCAGCCCGTGATGGCCATGGCCGAAATCGAACCACAGACCGTCGTGGCGCGGCGCCGGGCCCACCAGCGGCACCATGTCCGGCAGGCAGGGCCGGTGGCCGTGCCAGAGGCTGTCCGGCACGGCTTCGCCGAGCGGCAGCACGGCCCGCCAGGGCCTGCGCGTGGCCGAGATCGCGCAGCAGGTCGGTCGCCACCGTTCCACGATCTACCGCGAACTCACGCGGAACCGGTGCCGCTTCGAGGATGAACCCGAGTTGAACGGGTATTACTGCTCGATCGCCCATGGATTTGCCGCTGATCGCCGCCGCCGCCGTGCCAAGCTCTTGCGCGACCCTGAGCTGCAGGCGGCGGTCATCGATCGTCTCGCGGCCGGCTGGTCGCCCGAGCAGATTGCAGGCCGGATGCGTCACGAGAATCTGGCCGTCCGGGTCTGCCACGAGACGATCTACGCCTTCGTCTACTCGAAGGACGGCCAGGCCGCCGGTCTTGCCCGCCATGTGACGCCGCGCGGCGTTCCGGTCCAAGCTGCCATGACACCGCGCCGCGCAAAGGCCGGGCCTGCCGTCGAAAGGTTCCGGGCAAAAGCGGCGGGCGCGGAGGGTTTCGGCCCCATGGCCAGGCTTTTCGGTCATCGGGAGGCGGGTCCATGACGGCCGGACGGGGCGGAAGACCGCCCCTGCCATCCGGCAGCATTGCGCGATGCGGCTCCGGCGCATGCCGGAGCTGGGGACGCGCGGAATCTCCGGTCGGGCCGGTCACGCAGCGGCGCGGCCAAGCTCCCGGCCACGGCGTGGGACTGGACACGGCTCGCCAGGGCCTGCGCGCCCGGCAAGGGATCGGCCCCTTGCCCGAGCGCCGCTCGAACGCCGCCGCCGAGACCTTGCCCGACACCCCGTCGCGCAGGACATGCACAAGGCCGTAGGGCGCGCGCGCAGGCGCCAGCGGCTCGGAGGAAATGCGGAAGACAGCATTGGCGCCCAGTTCGCGGAAGAAGCGCAGGTGCAGCGCCCCGGGAGCCGCTGCACCGGGCACGGCACGCGCGGCGGCATCCTCGAAGGCGCGCAGATAGAAGACCGTGCTCCAGTGGCGGTTGGCGTCGATCTCCCATTGGCGGACATGGCCCTCGAGGGCTGCGCCCGCCGTCATGCGCCCTGCCCCGCGGCGGCGCGCAGGAACGCCGGGACCGCCACCGGGCCTCCACCTTATCGAGCATATGTCTCTCCCGTGTCGTCTCCCGGCGCCTTGCCCGCGTTTCGCGTCGGCCAGGCAAGCCGCCTCATCCCTTGGTCAGGACATTAACACGCGCTTTCGTGATCTGAATAAATGTCTGAGGAGGCGCGATTTTCTTGTAAAGAATTTGACGATCATCAGTGAAAATGTGCAAAATTCTTTGCCGATGCGCGGAAATCCGCGGGATCTGAGCGCCTTAGCCCGGCCTTCTGCGGCGCGGCATCAGTGGTCCCGGCGCCGCCCGGCGGGCGTGCCGCAGGCCGGGCAGGCAGATGCCGAGCTGCGGCGCCATGCGCATGGCCGCCTTGGCCGGCGCGCCTTCCGGGGCGAGCCAGCGGGCGAGATCGCGGCGCGGGTCCGGTCCGCCGAGATGGAGCGTCAGTGCCAGCCCCTCGATGCCGGCGGCGAAGCGGTCGTCGCTATGCACGGGGTGGCTGCGGTCGGCGATCAGCAGGCGCGGGCGGATCTGCGCGGCATAGGAGGAGAGCTCTGCCTGCCGATGGCTCCAGAGCGCGTTGACCGGCACGATCCCGGCCTTGAGCAGCGCTTGGAAAACCATGAAGAATTCCGCCTTGTTCGGCAGTTGCACCAGGGCGGTGTCGCCATGGCCGACCCCCGCCTGCGCCAGGCGCGCCGCCAGGGCCGAGGGATCACGGCCCGCGGCGGTGCGGCGGGCAGGTCGAGACCGAGGCCAAGCGCCGCCAGCTGCGCCGCGCCGAAGCCGGTCAGCTCCTCCGTCGCAGGCAGCACGATTTCCGCCCCGGTGACATCGGCGAGGAAGCGGCACAGATAGTCCGAGCGGGTCAGCCCGCCATCGACGGAAATCCGCTTGATGGACGCGTCCGCGGCCATCCGCGCGACGATCTCGGCGGCGCGCAGCGCGATGCCTTCGATCAGCGCCTGCGCCATGTCGGCCCGCGTCGTCGCCCCGGTCATTCCGATGAACAGCCCCGCCGCCGAGCCGTCCCAATGCGGGGCGGCGAGCCCGGCGCGGCCTCCTACACCAAGCAATGGCACACGATCCATCGCCTGCATCATTTCCCGCAAAGCCGCATGCTTCCCGGGCGCCCCCGACGCAGGATCCAGCTTGCCGGATTTCCCCGGCGCACGCCCAGCCGGACGGAAACCGCAAGGCCTGAAAGCTGCGACGGCGCAGCGTCGGACGCCCGAAGTTCCTGCGCGGCATCGCCACCCACCCGGCGCCGCCATGACGGGAGGACGCAGCGCGGTTCCGCGGAGGTACCCGGCCTTGATCGCGATGGCGGCTGGCTGCGCCGGATGCAGGGCATCACCGGACGCGGCCGGGCAGATTTGCGCCGCGCGCGATCGTCGATGCTGTCCCGTCTGCCGCAGCACCGGCGATCGGCTGTTTGCCGGCGCGGCTTGCGGTCCATGCGTGCCGGGGATCAGCCTCAGGCGAGCCGCGGCGCTTCGGCGATGCGGCCCTGGTCGAGCCGGATCACCCGGTCCATCCGCGCCGCCAGCTCGGGGTTGTGGGTGGCGATCAGTGCCGCGGTGTCGCTGTCGCGGACGACGCGCATCATCACCTCGAAGACCTGGTCGGCGGTCTCCGGGTCAAGATTGCCGGTCGGCTCGTCGGCGAGCAGAAGGCTCGGCCGGTTCGCCAGGGCGCGCGCCAGCGCGACGCGCTGCTGCTCGCCGCCCGAAGCACCGCTGGCGACGCCTTCGGCATCCGCAGGTGCCACTCGGCAATCCTGGCGCATGGAGGCACGGGAGTCATTCCGATCCGCAGAAACGGCCGCCTCCGGAAGGAGGACTGCGCTGCGGCCTTGGCCCGTGGCGACATCCTGCGGGCAGCCCGGCGCCTCGGCCAGACAATCTGGAAGAAGTGTCCGGTTACAACATCCGGAGCCGGATCGAGGCCAGCACCCGAGGAACCTCAAGTCCTTCGGCGAACCGATTGCCTCGGGGGGGCCTGGCCGCCAGACCGCCGAAATCCATATCCGCGTAGCTTGTCTTATCCAGAGTTGTGGCTTCCCGTTGATGCGGGCGGCGGCGCAGGCACCGTGCAGGCCTCGGGCGGCGAGGCCACAGACCTCACCGGGTTCCGGGGGCGGTCGGTCGACGGCTCCGATGCGCGCCTGTCGGAACTGGGCTATGCAAGGACCCGCAGCTCCGGCCAGGCCAGCTATTGGTACAACCCGATGACTGCCGCCTGCGCGCGGATGGAGGCGTCGGACGGCGTCTATGCCTCGGTCGTCATGGTGCCGCACGGCGAATGCTGAGGACGGGCCGGGCCTAGGACCGGCGCCGCAAGAGCGCGGCCAGCGCGAGTGCGGAGGCCAGCGCGGCGCCAGCCGGGAGGACCGGCACGGCGGCCGGGGCGAACGGCGCCGTGCCGATGGCGAACCGGAGCGCAGGGCCGGGGCATGCCCAGATGCAAGGCGCGCGGGCCCGATGCATTGCCATCCGCGGATGGGCGCTGCGCCTTGTGCCCGGTACAGCGCGCTGCGGAGGCTGCCGGGCAGCTGGTCGCATTGCAAAGACAAGTTCTGCCAGCAGGGACGGGCAGGATCCGCCGCGATGCGTCGCCGCTGTTTCGTGTCGGCGGCGCTCGCAGGATATGGCGGAAGCCGCGGCGCCCGGGCGCCCGGCGCAGGCGTGCCTTTGCCGGTTTTCCGTCATCGGCGGCGCTGCGCCCTTCGCTCGGCCGTCACTCGGTGACCGTGCGCACGGCGCGCGGCAGGTCGTTCCAGACCTCGGCAAGCCGGAAGGCGGCGAGCAGCAGAGACGCGGGCACGTAATCCGAGGAGACGATGTCGAGCAGCCCGGCTTCGGCAAGCGCCAGCGCCGAGACATTGCCCGAATGCGATCCGCCGCGGACGATGTTGGGCGCGCCCATCATGATGGTGATGCCCTGCGCGCGGCAGGCGGCGGCAGCCTCGAGCGTGGTCGGGAACTCGGCGAAGGCGACGCCCTTGCCGCGCGAGTCCGCGACCTGCTCCGCCGTGGTGTCGTCATGGCTGGCCAGCACCGCGCCCAGCCGGGCCCGCTGTGCGGGCTGCTGCAGGCGCCGGATGGGCCATCGACCGGGGTCGGGACGAGTCCCCGGTCCCGTCCGGTCCGCCTCGGTCGGCGCGGTTTCCGGTGCTGCGTTTCCCGGGAGCTTGCCTGTCGCTCCGGCAGCGTCCCGGCCGGTTGGCCCATGCGGAAAGCGGCAGGCTGTGGCCCTGGGCCATGCCGGAAAGGATCCGCACGCCAGGGCCGCCGACCCGCGCAACTCTGCCCGCCGCATGATGCCCAAACCCTCAGTCTGGGGTTTTCCGCTCACCCAGCCCCGTCGGGGGGAGGCGGCGCGCGAACTCCGGCCGGGCATCTAGTGGAGATGTCGCAAGCCAGGATAGAATGTACCCGTCTACACCCTTTGGGATCGATAGGCTGCGTTATGACATGCAAAAATGATCCGTACGCCGTCGGCGGCCGGATGGGCTATCTCGGCGGCGTCAGATCCGGTGCCGGGCCGCCGAGCTCGGCGAGAAGCGTCGAGAGGCCGAGATCGCCGGGATTGGCGGCCACGGCCTGTTCCAGCAGCTGCCGCGCCGCATCGGGGCCGTCGAGCGCTGCCGCCAGGCGCGCCCGCATCACCCAGGCATCGACATGCTGCGGGTCGAGCGTGGTCACCTCGGCGAAGGCCTGTGCCGCCGCATGACCGTTCAAAAGCCATCTCCACATACCGTCTCCAAGCAGCAGTGCTGTCCATCGGCATTAGTTCCTAAAAATAACCTTCTATTACACGACTCATTACAACAGATACTGACATTGTGTAGACTTCTTGGTCTATTCTAAATCCTCTCAACAACCAACTATAAATTGACTGAAATGTTCTCTCCGCAGGCCTATCGATGCCCTTAGATGTCATTACAAAATCTGACAGATCAACACCATCTGGACCAAATCTAATATTTCCTTCACCGTGAACTATCTGAAATGTGACCTTACTTGACATTGTGCCTGATGAAAACAATAACTGAACTGCGGTCGTCAGCTGATTTGCGCAACAGCGCCGAGTCGAGGTTTCGGTCCTGCATGACGGCCCGTTCGGACCCGATCCGATCGCGATCCGATCGCGGTCCGGGTTGGCGGCGCCAAGGTGGCGCTGCGCCGCCGCGACGCGATGGCCATTCTGGCGGAGCGAGCCCATGGACAGTGCTGCGGAAGAGACCGGCGGCCGGATCACCGGGATCGGCCTGATCGGCGCGCCAAATTGCGGCACGACCTTGCCGGTCAACGCGAGGACCGGCGCCAGCCAGCGGGGCGGCGGCTAGTCCGGCGTGACGGTGGCGCGCAAGATCGGCAGGCCACCCGCCGCGTGCGAGGTCACCTCGGCCAGCATCGGCACGATTTCGGGAATGTCGAATTCGGCGCCGAGGAGCGCTGCGGGTTTGCGGATCACCGCCTCGATCGCCTCCCGGCCGAGCGGCGGCACGTCGATACGCTTGGTGAGCGGAAAGAGGGCCCTGTCGTCCTGGAGCGCCCCGTAATAGTCGGACCGGATGCTGCCGATGACGGACAGGCCCGGCGTTCCGGCTGCCCCGGCGATCAGTTCGGAGAAGTGCTCGGCTTCGGCCCGGGCGGCACGGGTGTAGAGCTCCTCCCCCTGGTCGATGTTCAGCAGGAGCGCTCCGCCCGCTGCCTCCGGCCATGGGCCCGCACCGGAGCATCCGGCGACCCCCCTGCCGTCCGGACCGCGGCACCGTCCCGCCGGGCCGCCACGGCCCTGGCCAAACACGGAAGGAACACGCCGAATGAGCCGCCTGGACAGCATGCTGCGACGCCTGGCCGCCCAGCGGGACGGCCTCGACTGGGCGATCCGGAACATTGCCGGACTCGAGGGAGATGTCGCCGAGCTCGGGCTCGGCAACGGGAGGACATATGACCACCTGCGCGTCCATCTGCCGGGGCGGCGGATCTGGGTCATTGACCGCCTGCTGCAATGCCATGGTGGTCGCCCTTCACCTTGCCGAAGCACGCCCTGGCGTCCGACAGCAGCGAGTCCTGGTTCGCCTTCAGCGCCAGGCACCAGTCGCCGCCGCCCGCGTTGATCGCCGCGACCGTGCGGCGGTTGCAATGCAGCGCATCGCCGGTGACGACCTTGCCCTTCAGCGCGACGAGCCCGAGCGCCTCGATCGCGGCCTCCAGCTCGCCGCCCCGTTCGGCGGGCACCGTAGCCAGCGTAAGCCGCAGACGCGCGGCATAGGCCGAGACCATCATCCGCGTCCGGCCATCCTCCGCGGCATCGCGCGAGCCGCGCAGCACCTTGCCTCGCCGGCGGCAAAGCGGCGCCACAGCTCGGGCTTCGGGTGGTCGGGCTCCAGGTCATCCATGTAGAGCCCGTTCTGGGACATCAGCGTCAGCACGTCCTGGGCGGCCCGGATCAGCGGCGCGGCCTGCGGTGCCTTCAGCGCCAGCCGGAGCGCGCGGAATCCGTCGGTGTCGTCCGGGTCCTCCGGGAAGTTCAGCGCCTGGATGAAATCGCCGACGGTCAGCTTCGGCGGCGGCGGCGCGGTGTCGAGCGCGAGGCTGCCCTGGCCGCCGGTCCGCGCGGCGGAGATCTGCGGGTCTCGGCGCGAGGAGAATGCCGGGACCCGGATCTCTACGGGCTGATCGCCAGTTCCGGTTCGCTCTGCGTGCGCCAGATACGCGGCACGGTGGGGCGCACCTCGACCCATGCCTTCGGGCTGGCGCTGGATGTCAACATCGCGGGCCAGCTCGACAATTTCGCCGACGGGCGGACCCAGCTGGGGCTGATCCTGATCGCCGACTATTTCCACGAGGAAGGCTGGGTCTGGGGCGCGGGCTTCCGCCGCGAGGACAGCATGCATTTCGAGGTCAGCCGCCAGCAGCTCGAGGAATGGCGCGCCGAAGGCCTGATCTGAGGCGCCGCAGACGCGACGTTGCGCCGGTGGCGGAAACGGCCCCGGCAAGGCGGGCGCAGGCAGACCGCCCGCATCGCAGAAGGACAGCTGACCCGTCCCCGGCCTCCCCCGCGCCAAGCGGACCTGCCGGGAGGGACCGGCTGCCAGCTCCCGGCCCTTCCGCCTTGGAGATGAGCTGCGAACGCTCCATGATCGGGTGCCTGCCGTCCGAGGACAGCACGGCGCGACCGGAAGCGCGGTTCGGTGCTGGGCCAGCCAGGACCGGGCGGGCGCTGCGCAGATGGCGCGAAACGCCAGCCGCGATCATCTCGCGCCCGCTCTCCCGAGGACATGGCCGCCGCGGAGGTGCCCGGCGACCGGGTGATGGCCGCGGTGCTGCCGGAGCGCCCCGAGGGCGGCGCGCAGGCGGGATGCATCGTTGTGCCAGCGGCCTCCGCCGTGAAGATTCCCGCCGGGCTGGACATGAACGAGGCCGCCACCCTCCCGATGAACGGGCTGACGGCGCTCTATGCGCTGGAGATCGCCGGGCTCGAACCGGGCGGCACCCTCGCAGTCAGCGGCGGTGCCGGGTATCTCGCCAGTCTCGCCGTGCCGCTGGCGCATCAGCGCGGCCTGCGCGTGATCGCCGATGCCCGCGCGGACGAGGCGGAAACCGTCCGGGTGGTCGACCACGGCCAGGCTCGGCATCTCGCCGGTCGGTACCTCGACCTGTTCCAGCGCAGCGCCGAGCGCGTGGCCGTCATACGGGTTGCCGGGGAAGCTGCGCGCGCGCCGGCCACGAAGCCCTCGTCGATGGTCGTGGCCAGGCTGACCTTGCAGCCGAATTCATGCAGGGCGTGGATCTTGCCGCGGCCCTTCGGCTTCCGGTGCAACAGCCTCAGCACCAGCGCGATCTTCGCCGCCCACCGGCCGCGCAGGCCGCCCCCGGGGATGGCGCCGGGATGGCGGTGCAGGTCGCGCACTGGGCAGGGGGCGCCACGTCCCTCCTCGGCAGGCCGCCTGCGGGACAGGAAGGCGCTACCGGAGGTTCCGGGCGGCGGCGGCGAGGCGGAATTCGCCGCGTGCGCCGTTCGCTCCGCGCAACCGAGACGGCTGAGGCCCGGAATGCGTGTCAGATGCGCGAAGGGCATCTCCGCCTTCTTCCGCAGTTTGCAGGAGATCGCGCCGCCGGCTGTCCCTGCGGTCGCCCGATCCCGCGACGGCCCGCAGATCGATCGCGCCAGCTTGCGCGAAAGCGCCCCGGGACAGCCGCGGGCCTGCGGTTCGCAGGCACCGCAATCCGCCTTGCCGGCCCGGACCGCGTCCAGCACCATCGCGCTGCCGATCCCTCCCGCCGCGGCGATCGCGCAGAGCGCCAGGCCGCTGCGGCCCTGCATCTCGTGGAAGACGCGGCAGACGAGCACCGTGCCCGATGCGCCGATCGGATGGCCGCGCGCCAGCGCTCCGCCGGAGACATTCGTCCGCTCCGGGGCGAGACCGGCGCCTTCGGCACAGGCAATCGCCTGTGCGGCAAAGGCCTCCATCAGCTCGATGATCTCGAGGTCTCCGGCGCGGGCCCGCGCGGTTTGAAGCGCCGCCGCAATCGCCGCGACCGGCGCTATGCCGGGGCGCTGGACGACGGGAAAATTCCGTCCGGCCTGCCCCGCAGGATCTCCGCCGTGACCGCGTCAGCGCGCAGCCCCTGCATCGCCGGAACCAGCCCGATTTGCCGCCCCGGCCATGCCTGCCGGCGCTGTGCCAACCGCACGGTCCGCCCGGCCTGCAGCCCATGCCCCGCTCCGTCCCCATGACGGCGCTGCCCCGCTTCCGGCGCAACCGGATGACCTGGACCGAGATGGGCTTGTCCCCGGCGGCGGCATCGACGGCATGGGGCCTCCCCGCGAACTGCGCTTTCAGCAGCCCCGGACGGTCCGGGCGGCGAAGGATCGGCCGCGCGGCATGACGTCAGCGGGACAAGGGGACCTCACGCCTCGCGCCCGTGAAATGCGGTAGCACCGGTCGAAGGGTCGTAATTTTCCGGCCGCTTCGAGGAAAGCTGCGATGCCCTCCGGCAGGGCATTCAGGGCCGGATTGCCTTCTTGGACCTGCGAATGCGTGCGCGGGTCTTCGGCGGGCCGGCCCGGATGCGGCGGTTTGCGCTGCCGGCATCCCGTCACAAGGGTCGGGATGCGAGGGATGCGGTCGTCATGGTATCGTTGCGTTCCCCGAACTTCGACACTTGGAAGCCGGAATTTGGCTCTTGGTCAGCACGAGCGGGTTCCGCGCAAGGCCGTGGGGGACGGCCGTCGTCCCGGGATGCGCGCAATCTCCGAGGCCGGCGAACTGCGCGGCCAAGGTCTCCGGGTGGCCCGGAAGACGGTGGCCAAGCTCATGGAAGACCAGGCGATTGTCTGCCATTGGCTCGAGAACGATGGCGGGGACATCCGGCATCGCACAGACCCTGCCGTCGCGCCCGGCCGCATCCGGCCGGTCGGCATCGGCGCCGCCAATGGCCCGGACCAGCGGCGCAACCTTGGCAATGCCCGGCGGGGACGGCTGGCTCTGTCCCGGGCCGGGAGGCGCCGGATCAAGTCCGGCGCGGGACAGGGCTCACCCCTGCAGGGCGTCCCACATGTCGCGGTCGCGGGCGGCGGTCCAGACCCGTGGCGTGTCGATGCCGCGGGCCTCGTCCCAGGCGCGCGCGACGTTGAACGGCAGGCAATGCTCGTAGATCGCGTAATCGCCGAATTTCGGATCGCATTCCGCGCGCACCGCGTCCCAGGCCTCCTTCAGCGTGCCGCCGCGCGCCGCCACCCGCGCCACCGGGCGGTAGGTCGAGGCGACGAAATCCGCCGTGTTCGCCAGCGCCCCGGCCACCATTAAAGATTATCAATTAAAGGGATAAAAAAGTAATATACAGGAATAATTAAAAAAGAATTCCCGGAGAGGTAACTCCGGGAAGATACAATAAATTAAGATTAAGTGGTAGGAATCAACGAGCATGTTGCAATAAATAAAAAAACTATTTTTTCTTCCCCATTGTTCTTTCTTATAACAAACCCAAGAATCTAAATTGGATTACTTTCTTTATATATAGTCTGGCCCTTTCGAATAAAACATCAACAATCGGAACTTAAGTTCCGATTGTTGTTTCTTAAAGTCTGGTTGGAGTTTCTTAAGTTTCGATTGGCCTCGTTGATGATCTCGCGGCCATGGTCGCGATACATGATGTTGTTGAAGTGCCACTGCACGTCCGGTGCCACCAGATCGGGGCGGGTCTTGAGGAAGGACATGACCTCCACGCCATGGCCCGCGACCGGACCGGTGCCGGTGGTGTAGTAGCGGAACAGCGCCAGCGCCGCCGCATAGGGCTTGGTGGCGCCGAGCAGCGAGACCGGCTTGACCAGGCGCTGTTTCAGCGAGCTTGCCAGGTGGTCCTGCAGGTTCTGCCCGACGCCCGGCAGGTCATGCACGACCGGCACGCCGATGCTGCGCAGGTGTGCTCGACGCGATGGACCGGGTGGCGCTGGCGCTGGGGCGGCAGCATGTCCGGATCGCAGAGGCCGATCCTCGCGGGCCGGATGCGCTGCATTGCCTCGGCGAATACTACGCGGAGCTCGGCCGCCGCCTGTCCCAGGGCTTCGACGTGAACCTGTCGCGCGACCCGCAGGCGGCGGACATGGTGCCGCCGCGCGGCAGCTTCCTGATCGCCTTCTCGGACGGGCTGCCCGCGGGCTGCGTCGGCGTGAAAGGCACGGGCGGCGAGACGGCGGAGATCAAGCGGCTCTGGGTCGATCCGCTGACCCGCCGCTCCCGAAGCGACGGCGCACCGGACCGCCATCGCGGAAGCGGCCATGACGGGCCTTCGGGAAGGACGGATGATCCGGACCGCGGCCCGTCGGATCGCGGCGGCAAAGCCAGCGGCAGGCGAGGTTGGGATGCCCCCCTCCGCAGGGCCGGCGCCCGCACCGGATGCCGTCCGCCATCGGCCCCGGACCGATGGCGGCACCGGCATGGTCGTGTCTCGGAGGTGGCGGAAATTGGATGGCGGGGCAATCTCCGGGCGAACGGACACCCACCCAGCCGGCGGCGGCAACCGCCAGGGAGAGCGAGGGTTTGGCGGGAAGGCAGTTCATCCCATTGGATCAACGGCCGCATCACCCGCATCGGCCACCGCATGGAGCGCGAGGGCTATGCCGCCGGGCCGGACGGAGTCGGCGGGTCTGTCGGCTCCTTCAGGGACCGGCACTGCGTCCCGATCTGCCGTGGCGGATGGCTTGCGGCAACATTCGGGGCCATGGGCCATGCTTGGCGGCCTCCGGACCGAAGCTCTGCGCGCAAGCGGGGCGGGCGCGGTCCGGGTTCCTTCCCGCCCCCCCGACGCATGGCTGCCGCCGAGACCCGGCCGGACCGTCCCGATCCTGGCCGATGTCCACGTGAAATTCGGCGCCCACGCCATCACCGCCGACCGCACCATCACCGAGCAGGCGACCGATGCCGAATGGTTCGGCGCCGACGTGCTGATCGCCACCGGCCAGCGCACCGGCTCGCCGACGCAGCCCGAAGAGGTCGAGCAGGTCCGCGCAGGCACCCATCTGCCGGTGATCGTCGGATCGGGCCTCAACCCCGAGCAGGTGCCGACCCTGATGGGCGTCGCCGACGGCGCCATCGTCGGCCAGTGGCTGAAGAAGGATGCGGTCTGGTGGAATCCCGTCGATCGGCCGGGAACGGGGCGGCTCCGCCCGTTGTCCCCGTCAGGATTGCCGCGCCTCCAGCGCCCGCGCCGGACGGAAATCTCTCCGAGGACGGTTCGGCTGCAGGGGGGGGCATGGCGGGGCGGTCCCGCAAGGCCGGGCGCCCGTTCCGGGGCAGGCCGAGACAGGAGACGCCCTCCGGCCCGTGCCGCAGATCGAGGCAGGGACGACGGAACCGGAGCCTCCAGGGGTGCGGCTCCGGAATGGCGCGCTATTCCGGTCGGGCACCGGCCACAAGACGCGCAGGGCAACGCCGTCCGGTCCGGGTGCCGGTCCCGCCGTCGATCGCCTGGGAGCAGCGCTGCGGGGTTGGCTCTGGACGGGGGAGCCGGCGGGCCATTTCTCCGGCGCCCTGTCCGCCTGCTCCGCCCCGGCCGGCGGCGCTGCCTGCCCCCGAGATGGGATTGTTGCCGCCCTCCCCGGACGGCATCGCGATGTGCCAAGGTCGTGGTGATGCAAGCCACGGAGGCGGAGAGGACGGCGGGATGGAGGATGGGATGGTCGGGAGTGGATCTGGCAAAGATCGTTTGTCCCGCCCCGGCTTGCCCTAAGGGCAAGTCTCTCAACACTTCCTTCTGAAGCAGACGAGTCATTGGTCTGGCGATCTTTGAAAAGTTCTCAATAAACCTGCGGTAATACCCTGCAAGTCCAAGGAAACTACGAATTTCTGAAACCGTCTTGGGTTGCTTCCAACTTAACACTGACTCCACATTGCTTGGATCTACTGCCACTCCTCCAGACGAGATGACATGACCAAGAAACTTCACTTCGGACAACCAAAATTCACATTTACTGAACTTGGCATAAAGCTGATGCTCACGTAGTTTCTCTAAAGCTAGACGAAGATGCTCTTCATGTTCTTCCTTTCCCCGGGCCGGATCGCGGAACTTGCCGCGGAGCTCGGCCTCGATCCGCAACTGCTGGAGCGGACCCCCGGCGCGGTCTCGGGCGGCGAGCTGCAGCGGCTGTCGCTCCTGCGGCTGATGCTCGCCGGGCCGAAGGTGATCTTCGCCGACGAACCCACCTCGCGGCTCGACCCGATCACCCAGGCCAGGGTGATCGCCCTGCTGGAGCAAACCGCCCGCAGCGGCGGCTGCGCGGTGATGCTGGTCAGCCACGATGCCGCGCTGGTCGGCCATGTCGCCGACGCCATCCTGCCGCTCGGGCCTGACCGGTCCCGGCCTTCCCCAGCCCGGGCGGGACGCCCGGACATGGTTCCGCTGGCCCGGAGCCGCAAGCTGGCCCTCGGGAGCAGCCGCAGTCCCGGCACTTTCCGTCTTGCTCCGCATGCCCGGGGCGCGCCGCCGCCGGAAAGATGGCGGCAGCCGGAGCTGATAGGTCAGGGCTTGGCTTCCGCCGCCAGCCTGAGCTGCCCGTCGGGCGTCACGCAGAGCGGCTCGGGGTCCATGATCCAGCCGCCGAAGGCGCCGCGGCCGCCATCGGCGAAGCCGATCAGCATCGGTGGTCGATGTTCAGCAGGAACCGCTCCGGCGGCGCGGATTGCGCGGCCCCGGCGATGGCCTCCCGGGCGGCGGCGGCGAGATCGGCCAGCCGCGATCCGTTGCGGAAATTCTCCGCCCATTTCAGCGCCTGCGCTTCGCGGTCGGCGGGATCCTCGAGCCAGCTGCGCGCGAAGGCGAGCGCCAACGCCTTGACCGGCGTCTCGCCGGGCTTGAGCGTCAGCGGCATCCAGGCCCGGCTGGCCTCAAGGTCCGCGGGCCAAGACGTGCCGTCCCCGGGCCAAATCTGGCTGCGCAGGGCTCCTCCGCCGCCGGAAGCGGATGCCATGATCGAGGCCATGCGCCAGGAGCTTCGGCGGCGCGTCAGCAGCGCGGCCGAAGCTGCAGTCGTGACGGATATCCTGCACGAGGCAGTGGATGCCTGGAACATTGCGCATCCGCTCGCGCCGGTGGCACCGCCCCCGGCGATCACTCCGGTGCGCGCGGAAGATCACGATTGGGCCCCCCGGAAACTGGACCGGCTGCGCCGCTGGCGCCCGTTCGGCGAGGCGCTGGCGGCGCGGCTCGGCCAGCCGGATCCGGCGGCTTCCCCGGCTCGAAGCCGAGATCGCCGGCCTCGCGCCGCGCCGCGTCGCCGTGCTGGTGACCGGCGATCCGCTCTGGTTCTCCGCGGGCACCCGCTTCCTCGAGGCATTCCCGCGCGGGGACATCACGCTGCATCCGCAGCTTTCGGCCTTCCAATGGGCGGCGGCGCGGATGGGCTGGGGGCTCGCCGATGCCGAGACCCTGACCGTCCATGGCCGCCCTGCCGAACAGATCCTGCCGCTGCTCTCCCCGGGCCAGCGGCTCCTGGCGCTGACCCGCGACGGCGCGCAGCCCGCGGAAATTGGAAAGAAGCCGGCCGGAGCGCCCCGAGGCCTGCCGGAACGCCTCCGCCAGACGGTCGGGCACCACGCCCGGAACGAGCCAGAGCGCCACCCGCTGCGTTTCGTCCGCCCAGACCTCTGCCTCCTGCCGTCCTGCCGCCACGCGCCCGCTCCCTGCCAGTTCCGGCACGACCCTACAGGGCAATCCGCGGTGGCGGACTGCGACAAAACCCCGGTGCGCTTGCAGGCCTGCACCGCGGCCAGGCGCGGGGCCACCCTGGACGGTCGCAGACAGAACGACGCCCCGCGCGGCAGAGCGCGGCCAGGTGGACCACGCCGATGATCGGCTTCCTCTTGGCGAAGAGGCGGCCGAGCGTATCGCCCTTCGGGGGCATCACCACGGGTGCGTTCATGTCGTTTCTCGTCCTTTGCACGTGTCGACATCCTGGGGTAGCGGATAGCCCGCCTGGGCACCCACCGATCCGCAGGACAGGGTCGCGGCGGTCACCGCATCATTCAGGGCGGCCTCGGGGCCGAGCCCGCGGGCGCGGCAGGCCAGGAACCAGCCCGCCAGGCAGTCGCCGGCGCCGGTCGTGTCGGCGATCGGCAGCGCCGCTGGCGCCACGGGGCCCGCCCGCTCCTGCGCGATCCCGATCGAGCGGCTGGACGGCGCGATCACGCGGCGGACGGACGTCGCCGGCGTTGGCCGGGAAATCTGTCCCCCGCTAACAGGTCCGGTCCTCCCGACTTCCCAGCGAGGCCGCGATCCGCAGGCTGGCAGGAGCGATCCTGACGGAGCAGGCGGAGGCATGGAGGCTCCGGCGCGCCAAGTGCATGGCACCGGCCCCCCGCGCCGTGGCCTGCGTGCTTCGGGAAATCGATCTCCCGGATCGATGTCCGGTCGGCGCGCTGGCCGGCAGGAACGCGAGGATCGTCCGGCCGGGTCCCGCGCGGGACGGAGACTGCGATCCGGCGCGTGTCGCGGCGGGGACTCGAGGCAAACCGCGCGGGCGGTCACGCCGGCCCTTGCCCCGGAGGCATTGCGGCAGCTTGGCTGGAGATGGCGAAAGGGGCGCGCCCACCGCTTTCCGGACCTGATGCGTGGACCGGCCCGGCAGCCGCCGATATCCCGGGGGCATTGAGGAGACCGCCCGCGGACATCCATCGCGGCTCGCGGCGACGGAGGACCGGGGATGCAGGGTCAGCGCCTCGAGCGCGGTGTTGCATCGCGCCAGATCCGGCCGTCCGGCCAGCTGCGCCAGCGCCGCGAAATCCACCTGGCTGCGCGCGGAATGCAGGTCGATCGCGCCCTGGCCGAGCTTGGCGAGCTTGCCGATGCCGCCCGCAACGGTGACCCGCGCGACCGGATGGCGGGCGAGGTATTTCAGCATCCCGCCGGCGAAATCGCCCATGTCGATCATCGCGTGATCCGGCAGCCCGAGACGCGCCTGCGCCGTCCGCTCCGAGGTCGCCCCGGTCTCAGGCCCCATCACCCATTTTCAGCCATAGCTCGGCGTCCGGCCCGGCAGTCCGCTCAGCGGGGGCTCCGATGACATGTTGCGCCGGCGGGGCTTGGCGCAGCGGCCGCATGTGCCAAGCGTCCGGAAGGGCCCGGCCAAGCGGGACAACCGCGCACTTGCCTCCGGAAACATCGTGCGAGGCAACGTCCCGTCTGGCCGATGCCTTCCGGGTTAACGGATCCGGCATGCGCGCCACGCGGGGGCGGCGGCGGCCGGCCACCGGGTTTCGCCCGATGGCCGCCGGCGGGCAGGCCGGTTTCCTGGCAGCCGATCTCGGTGATCTGGGCGGCGCGGGCCTCGATCTCGCCGGCGATCGCCTCGAGGAAGGCGGCGCGCTGGTCGCGGCTGGCGTAGCCATAGGACCAGAACGCGTCTTCGGCGGCTTCGCAGGCGCGGTCGACCAGCTCGACGGTGCCGGCGGAGAACGCATGCGCGGGGCCATGGGCGGGATCGGAGGCGAAGGTCTGCGCCGAGGCGACCCACTCGCCCGCGACGAGATGGCGGCCATGCGGCGTGAAAAGCGGGGTGTCGCGGGGCCATGGGCCATGGGCCGTGCCGGCGGTCAGGCGTTGCGGCACGATGCCGAAGGTGCCGCCTGTCCGGTCGATCATGCTCCGGACCGATCCCGCCCCGGCCTGGCGGACCGGCCGGGTTGCGTCCATGTCGAGGATCGCGCCGTTGCCGACATAGATCAGGCCGCTGGCGGAACAGGCAAGGCAGGCCGGGCCTCCCCGGGCACCGGTCCATTGCGAAGCGGGACCGGACTGCGAGGTGAATTTTGGACCGGCGGAGCCCGCTGCGCCGGAGGCGGCATGCGGGGCCATGGGCCATGGGCCGTGCCGGCGGTCAGCCGTTGCGGCACGATGCCGAAGGTGCCGCCTGTCCGGTCGATCATGCTCCGGACCGATCCCGCCCCGGCCTGGCGGACCGGCCGGGTTGCGTCCATGTCGAGGATCGCGCCGTTGCCGGCATAGATCAGGCCGCTGGCGGAACAGGCAAGGCAGGCCGGGCCTCCCCGGGCCCCGGTCCATTGCGAAGCGGGACCGGACTGCGAGGTGCATTTGGGACCGGCGGAGCCCGCTGCGCCGGAGGCGGCATGGGCTTCGGCCAGCTCGAAGTGCCGCAGGTCTTCCGGCTGGGCGGCCGCTGGCACTGCCTGTTCTGCACCGCCGCCGATCACTGGTCGGAGGCCTATATCCGCCAGGCGCCGCAAGCGCCGGTGACCGGCTCGCACCATCTGGTGGCCGACGACCCGCGCGGGCCTTGGACGATCGCGCCGGGTCCGTTCCTCGACGGCGCGCTGCCCTGCCGCCGCTATGCCGCGCGGATGGTCGAGACCGGATCCGGTCCGATGCTGATCGGCTTCGCCGATGGCGGCCGCGGCTTTCAGCTGCACCGAGCAGATGCCGAATGCAGGGCCATTCCGAAGAAGCGCGTGCCCCGGAACCGCTTCCTGCGGTTCATGTCCCGAAACGCGCCCTGCAAGATCGCGGAAGAGGTCCTCGGCGGCGCCCATTTCCGGGGCCGCGATCTGTCCGGGACCGGCCATGACATCCGGCTCCTCCCGCCGCGCAATGCGACGCTCCCGTGAGGAGGCGGCCTGCGCCCTTCGCTCCGGAAGCGCCCGCCTGTTCCACGGAGCGCATTGCCACGGCGGCGGCCGGGTGAATCCTGGAGCATCTTTGTGCAACAAGGCCACCAACTGGGGGTCCAAGGCATCCGGGTTGCCAGGAAGACGGTGCCCAAGCTCAAGAAAGAGCGAGCCTTTGACCGCCATCGGTCCGAGGGAAATGACGAGCGATATCCGCCCGCCGTACAAAAGGACGCCGTGTCCCGCAGACGACAGACAGCCGACACAATTTCGGCATTGCGCCGAACCTCCTGAGGCGAAATTTCAAGGCCGCCGCGCCCGACCGCATCTGGCTCGCCGGCATCCGCGTCGCCAATCCACAGAGAAAAAATGGAGGACTGGTGCCGACAGTTCATCACGGAAGAAAGAACTCACAGAGCCGGGATCGCTAACTAATAGAATAGTACTACTAACTAATACTAATATATAGAAATAGATATCTAGAAATAGAAACGAACTAATATATAGATAATCGAAATTGAAAAGAACTGTCTTTTCTGTATACTTTCCCCGTTCTATTGCTACCGCGGGTCTTATGCAATCGATCGGATCATATAGATATCCCTTCAACACAACATAGGTCATCGAAAGGATCTATCAAGCCGCGTCACCTAAATTCAGCCATAGCTCCCGGACGCCGGGACAATCCTTCTCCGGGCCGCGCACCACCTTCCCGGCAAAGACGGCCGACTATCGGACACCGGCTGAAGGGCCGCCGAAGCCATCCGGAACAGCTCGAACCGTCCCCGGCCGCAAAAGCTCAACGCCCGCGCATTCCGGCGCCTGCCACGCCGAGCGGGAGGTCCGGGCGGTGACCGCGGCCGCCATCCCCGGGCCGCGCAGCGTCTTCCGCGGGGGACGGCGGGCCACAAGTGCTTCAACGGCAGCCTGCGGGATGAATGTCTGAATGAGGAAATCTTTGACAGCATCGCCGATGCGCGCCGGAAGCTGGCGCTATGGCGCTACGGCTACAACAACGTCAGGCCGCATTCCTCGCTGCGGAACCTGACGCCCGCAGAAGCGCGCCGGGCGCTTGAGCAATATGAGGGCTCCGTGCCCGGCGCGCTTGCCCGACCCGAAACCGACGAATATCAACCCCGAGGACTCTCGCTATGAACGAGGGACGGCCAGGGGGCAGGTCAGCGGCCAAAGGTCGCAGGTTCAAATCCTGCTCCCGCAACCAACGATCCCTGCGATAGCAGGTTGTCCAGAGCCTCGGCCTCCGAAAGGAAGTCCGGGTTTTTCTTTCCTGCAGCAAAGCGCAGGATGGCACCCAGATCTCCACGCAGCACAATGGCAAGTTCGTCGTCCTCCGGGATAAGGGTCACCTGATCCACAAGGGAACGAAACACCTCGGCAGCTTGTGCTCGCTCTTCTGAAAGCGAAGCTTCCCAAGTTCGACGTCAAAATCGATAAGCAATTGGGAGCCCGCCGCCGGCGATATCCGCGCGCCCGAGGTCCCCTCGGTCCGGTAGGGCGACAGCCCCGTCCTGCCGGAATTGGCGGGGCAGATCGCGGCCGGGCAAGACATCGGGACGGTCACGGCGGACGGGGCCCCTGATGCCCGCCGCTGCCATGCCCCGATCCTCGGGCATGGGGCGGAGCCGGTCATTCCGAGCCGCCGCCGCTCCGCAGGACCGCATGTCTTTTCCGGTCGGTGCGCTGCCGGGGGCTGGGCCTGCATCCTGATCGCGTTAATTGTAGAGATATGGAATTGATTTAAATGTTTATTAGTTAATGAGTGAATAAAGAATATGTGGTGTATATATTATTTATATTTTTTTAGTTGTTTTTATTTATGGTTGTCGGTTAGATTATAGGAGAAATTTATTTAGGTTATAGAATGTTGGATTATTGAGGTTTATTGTTGGATTTTTTTTATTGGGAAATTTATGGAGGATATGTAGGGAGATTTTGAATGATGTTTTTTTATTGAGAAATTTAAAGATTTTTTTTAAGGTGATTATGATCCAGGAAAGGTGCGCTGTAATGGGTTATGTTGTGCAAGGGGTATTGTCACAACTCCTTTCCGAGGTACCGTGGTGGTATTGAGGCACATGGTGACATGATGTGGGGTTGTGTCTTGTGGGTACAGTGGTACACCTCTGATCAGAGTTTAAACTATTCGAATAGCCGTACCCGCGGTTATGGGTGAGTTGAGCAATGTTTTTCGTGATTAGTCTCACACTACTCATTAATGGTAATAATGTGTTAATTAATTTTATCACTTAAAAAATAACAATTTAAACAACAATAAAATACCACTAAATACCTACTAAAACAACTTAAATTAAAAAATTAACAATACCAATTACTAATAAAAATACGAAACAACAAACACTCTCATTCATTACTAATAAAATACAAAATAATATAACCACTTTAAAAAACAATTTACCAATTTCTCACAAAACTAAACAAAATCTTCACTTATACTACAACAATAAAACTCCTAAATTATTTACCCAAATAATCTAAAAACTTATTTAGAATAGGGGGTGGAAGTTGTTGATTTTTTATGGTTTTAAATTGGAAATTTGTATTGTGTTATTTTTGTTTGGTTAAAGTTATATAGATATAATTATTAATTTAATATATTTTTTTTAAATTTAGGAAGATATATTTAATGAAATGGAGAGAGGTTTAAGATATGGTTGGAGATGATATTTATTTTTTTTATTTTAGGTGTTTTATTATTTTAAAATGATTTAAAGTTTAATATTTTTTAAAATGTTGTATATATTGAGTAGATTTGAATATAAAAAATATGATTTATTGTTATAGTTATAAGTAGGATAGAGTAGTTAATATGTTAGGTTTATAGAGATTAGTTAATTGATAAATATGATATTATATTAAGATTTGAATTAATTTAATTTTTAGAAATTTGTGGAAGTTTTATTTTATGTAATATGATTATTATTATTATTTTTGATTTTAGTATTAAATGTTTTGTGGTTTTTTAGAGTTTTAGAATAATGTAAAAGAAGGTAGAGAGGAGGTTTATTACTACAAACTCCGTCTCCCGAATTCAAACCATTCTCCTACCTCAACTTCCTAAATAACTAAAACTATAAACACCCGCCACCACGCCCGACTAATTTTTTATATTTTTAATAAAAACGAAATTTCACCGTATTAACCAAAATAATCTTAATCTCCTAACCTCGTAATCCGCCTACCTCGACCTCCCAAAATACCAAAATTACAAACGTAAACCAACACGCCTAACCCATTTTTTCTTTTTAAAACGAAATTTCACTCTCGTTCGTTATTTATAGAGTATTCGTTACGTGTGTGTTAGGTAGTGTATAAATTGTTTGACGTGTGTTTTGTGGTTTTTATTCTTTTATAACGATCGTACGAATTAGATATTATTTTTTTTTGTTTTATTTAGTAAATATGGAAATAAATTTAAGTAAGGTTATAAGGTTAATAAACGGAAGAATTGGTATTGATTATAGATTTGTATGATTTATAGTGTTTATGTTATGTTTAGTTTAGTTAGGTTTGAATTTTTTTTTATAGTCGGCACGCCCGAGGACTACAACAAGCGCGTCCGGCGCATCATCGACGCCGGCGCCACGGCGATCAGCCTCCTGCCATGCTGCTCCGGGTTTCGCGGCATCGATTGCGATGAGGTCGATCCGGTGCTGCTCGGCACCTGCGGCACCGTGATCAACACCACGGACCACATGGACCGGGCGCTCGACGGCGTTCCAATCGGCGAAATCTCAACCGCCATGAACGACCCGTCACCATTCACGCTGCTTGCCTTTACGCTTGGCATCTCTACAAAAACTAATAAAATCACAAATATTCAAAAAATACCTAATTTTTTCTTTTTTTAATATAAACACCACCCAAATCACTCTAATATACTATATCAAAAACTTAAAAAAATTTATTTACTCACACAAAACAATAAAAAAATAATTCTCCACCCATACTCTCTCCTCCTCCCACCCAACATAACCTACTCCATTATCCCAAACCAAATATAAAAACCAAATTATTCACCATTAATTTACAACTAAACTTATCTATTTTTAAGATAATTTTGATATTGAAAGAAATTTATTATATAAAATTTTTTTAATTTATTTATTATAAAATTTAATGTTAATTTATAGAAAATTTAGATTTATTTAAGGAAAAAAAATATAGGTGATGATTTAAATGTTTTAAGAATGTGATTATTTGTAAATATAGTAGAAGTGTTTTTTATAGAAAAATGTAAATGTAATTTTGGATTAAAAAAGAAAATTATAGGATTGGTTTAGAAGTTATTGAATTTTGTTTTTCCAACTCCGGATCCGGGGAACCGATGCACCGCTTGCCGATCACCGATGCTGCCGCACGGAAAAAGGCACTCTGGCGAAGCTCTTCGGCTCGGCCGGCTTCCGGGCGCTGGAGCCATCCCTATCTGCGCGCGATGGCCGCCTCCAATGCCGGACAGCGCCGGAAGGAAATCGCGGCGACGGACGAGGTCAACGCCGCCGCGGCCGAGGTGCTGCGGCTGCTCGGCGCGCTGATCGCGGAAGGCGCGCGGGCGGGCCGTGGCCCCGGAGGCTTTCCCGGCCTCATTTGTCGGGGAAACACCCCTGTCAAGGCCGCTGGACACCGTCTTCGCCTGTCCCAGCGCTGAATTGAGCTGCGCGCGACCGATGCGGTGCGGCGAGGACCCGCGCCCGCCGCATGCGGCGGATTGCAGCGGCGTGAAAGCGAGGGAAAGGCGCGCCGGACGTCACGGGCGAAACGCGGGCCAGCTCGCAGCTTGCCTGCCGCTGCAGGCCTCCGGGCCTGCCTGCGAAAGGGGCCGGCATAAACCAAGTCGAGGAACGGACCGGCATCGGGACCGGCGACCAGGAACAGGCTCTCGGACGAAACATCCTCGACCGCCGCCCCGCCGCGCAACGCGGCCGCCTCGCGCAGGAGCGCCGCCTGCCGGTTCTCCTCCGGACGCGGGAAGGCAGCGGGACGGAACCAGGGACCTGCCTCCTCCCAGAGCGCGCCCCGACCTTCCTGCCACCCATGCAGCGGCGTCCGCAGCCACGGTCCGGCAGGCGGCAGGGTTTTTTAGGAGGTATTTTAGAAGAAGGTATTGTTATTATAGGAGAAAATAGTTTTTTGTATATTATTGTTTTTGAAGATTTTTTAGTGGGATAAGATGGGAGGTGGAGATAGTGATATTGATGATTTTAATTTCGTGTTGGTTTACGTTGATGTGTGTGTGTGTGTTTTAGTTTTTAGTAAAAAGTTTAAAGAGTAAAAATAAAAGAAATTAAAAATAGAAAAACGTTTATAAAATAGGTTTATAAAGAAAGAAATAGGGTGTATTTTAGAATTATTTTAAGGTTTAATAAAGATTATTTTGTTAAGTTATAATAAAAATTTTTTTTTTGTTAATAAGGAGTATATGTGAAAATTAGTTTGGGGAATGTTGATTTGTGAATTTATGATGTATTTTTTTAAATATTTAAGTTTTTTATATTTTATATGAAAGATTTTTTTTTTTATTTAAATGTTTTATATTTATTGGGTAATATTTTAATGATATTTTATGTTATTTGTTAGTATAAAAATATTTTTTATTTTTTTGTAGGGTTTTTTTTTTTTATATTATATTTTTATACGTTGTTTAGGTAATATTTGTTTGTGTGTTTGTTTTTTTTGAGATTTTAAGTTTTTTGAGGGGTTGGTTTGTGTTGTTTTTTTTTTTTTTTATTATTTTGTATATAGAGGTTGTTTAGATTTCGTAGTTATTATTTAGGATTTAGGGGATTTGTTTGGGTTATTTATTTATTTATTTATTCGTTTATTTAAAATTATTAGATTAGTTTTGCGGTCGTTGTTCCGGATCAGCACCGCGAACCGTGTCCTGCGCTCGACCATGGACAGGACATTCGCTTCGCCGAGCGTCTTGCGGAAAATCATGAGATCTCCTTCCCTGTGCCCAAACCCCTGGCGTTCATTGATTTCCTCGGGACGTGCATGGATCGAGCGGTCGGCAGGGAAGACCCGGTCCCGCGGCTTGCGGCCGAGGCGCGAACGGCGTCTTTTCCGCCGTTCCGGCAGATGGCGGGCAAGACCGGCTAATATTCTAAAATAATATTAAACAAACATTATAACCTACTAAATATATTATTTAATTTTTTCATATTAATCATTAAAATATATAATAAAATATTTTAATTTAAAAAACATATTTATATCTTTTTATAATCTCTCTCAATAATTATACATATCTACAATTTTATATATAATTATATATACATATTATATAATATATATAATTATACATAAATATCTCTCATATAATTATTATACAATACTTATAAACACCCTTTCTCACCGGCCAGAGCCCGGCCCGCTTCGCCGGCCGGGCGCGCTAGGCGGCAGGCCGCATCCGCCGCTCCGCTTCCGAGCGCAGCCACTCGCGCCAGAGCCCGGCAAATTCCTCCGCCTGCCCCGCAGCCGGGAACCGCACCGAGCCAAGCGTCTCGTTCTCTTCGCCGAGATGTCTCACGAGGAAGGCGCTGCCGTCCCGAATGATGTCGACCGTCATGTGCCTGCTCCGGTTCCGGCTGAGACGCTGCGTTTTGTTCCACGGAGCGCATTGCCACGGCGGCGGCCGGGGCCAGGCCCGCGGCCGCGATTGCCGCATCCCCGGAATTGGGCCCTCGCCATGGCTGATTGCTGCCCCGTGCAGCGCCTTCCCGCCCGGAAATGTCGCGGCATCAGATCCGGGGCGGCGAGCCCCTGCTTCAGGTACTTGCGCCCGGTCTCCCTGCCGATCCGGCCGAGATCGCCCGGCTGCCCGGCAGGCCAGCCTGCGGCCGCATCCGGGCAGGCCGTTCTCCTCGATCCTTCCCGCGATAGTTACAGTCGTCACTGCAATGCCGCTCGTCTCGAACGCTTCCGAGAGGAAGTAAGCAAGGTTACGCAAGGCGGCTTTACCGGCAGAGAGGGAGAAAGCATCGAGCCAAGGGCGGGGATCAAGGGCGAGGCCGCCGCCGGTCAGGATGATGCTGCCCCGCCCGCGCGGAGACATCAGGCTGTGCATCGTCTGCGACGCCGCATAGGCTCCGACGACGTTGACCTGCAATGCGGTCGTCAGCTGATTTGCGCAACAGCGCCGTTCCCCCGCAGACTTGGCAGCGACCAACCGCAAGCCAGCTCGGACCGTTTGCGGCGAAATCGGCAGACTGCGCCCGGACACTCGGGCCCGGCGCCGGGCGGACAGCATGGAACTCGCGCCCCTTGCCACGTCGTCGCCAAGCACGGCCCGCGGCTTTGCGGCCGGTCCCGGCCTGCGCCAAGCCGCGTTGGCCAATCCCGCCCGCATGCCCTCCGGCGGCTGGATGGCCCTCCGGCAGGCGCATGTCGTCGCTGACCGCATGTTGATTCCGATAGTGTCCGAGGGTCCGGCGCAATTTCGGCGCCGCCGCCGGCGTGATCCCGGGTGGCCATCGCGGTGCAGGATCGAGATGGAGGTTCGGCGCTTCCGCCTGAACCATGCGCAGGCCCCGATGACCCGAACGAACAGACCTGTCCGAGCTCATGGCCAGGCACGAGTGAGCCAGCATGTCGCCACCGGTCCGAGTAGATTTGAGAGAGTATTTATAAATATGAAAGAGATAGTAGAGTAGTAGTTTAGTTGTTTAGTTGGAGGGGGTTTGGAGATAGGAAGGAGGGGGGTAGTTATATTTAGTAAGAGAGTTGAGTGTAAAGTTTTAGGGTATACTTTATTGAGAGTTAGAATTTGTGTATTTAATAAAAATATTATTGTTATAAATTTTATTATATTTCGTTGTTTTATAGTTAGTTATTATTTTTGATGTTTATGAAAAAGTGATATGGGTGTTGGATAAATAGTTTTTTTTTAAAAGGGAGAAATTGGTTAAAATAAAGGGATTATAGATTTTATGTAAGTTTGAAATTTAGTAGGGTAGTTATTGTATTTTAAG
>NZ_QBKZ01000001.1:0-37500 GCF_003056725.1 Mangrovicoccus ximenensis | reverse complement strand
CTCATGTGCCCGTCCTGTAGCGTTGCCGCCCGGTTTCGTATTGTTTTACCCATGACTACAGACTTGACCGGGGGGAGCAAGGCCCGCCCCCCTCACATCCGGCGGCAATCAGCCGTTAACCAGCCGATCCCGACCTTGTTAGCGCTTGCACATTACTGATGTGTTGCTAAGACGCGGTCCGACACGCCCCCGTGGCGACGAGCCACCGCTTTGCCGGACCAACCACACAGCCGGACGAGGAGACCTCACGTGACCATTCTGCCCGCGCAAGAGACGCATCCCGAGCACTGGAAGAAGGCGAGCGCGATCCGCGCGCTGACCCTCGACGCCGTCGCAGGCGCGAATTCCGGCCATTCCGGCATGCCGATGGGGATGGCCGACGTGGCCACCGTGCTCTACGAGAAGCACCTGAAATTCGACGCCTCCGCGCCGGACTGGGCCGACCGCGACCGCTTCATCCTGTCGGCCGGCCACGGCTCGATGCTGCTCTACTCGCTGCTCTATCTCACCGGCGCGCCGGAGATGACGATCGACGAGATCAAGAATTTCCGCCAGTGGGGCGCCAAGACCGCCGGCCACCCGGAATACGGCCATGCGCCGGGGATCGAGACCACCACCGGCCCGCTCGGCCAGGGCATCTCGAACGCCGTGGGCTTCGCCATCGCCGAGGAAGTGCTGCGCGCGCGCTTCGGCAAGAAGCTCGTCGACCACTACACCTACTGCATCGCGGGCGACGGCTGCCTGATGGAAGGCGTGTCGCAGGAAGCGATCGGCCTCGCGGGCAAGCAGGAGCTGTCGAAGCTCATCGTGCTGTGGGACAACAACAACATCACCATCGACGGCACCGTCGAGATCGCCGACAAGACCGACCAGATGGCCCGCTTCCGCGCCTCCGGCTGGTCGGTCTTCGAATGCGACGGCCATGACCCCGAGGATATCGACCAGGCGATCACCGCCGCGAAGAAATCCTCGAAGCCCTCGATGATCGCCTGCAAGACCCATATTGCCATCGGCTCCGCCGCGCAGGACACGCCGAAGGGCCATGGCGCGCTGACCGATCCGAAGGTCGTCGCCGACACCAAGGCAGCCTATGGCTGGGAATACGGCCCCTACGAGGTGCCCGCGGACGTGAAATCCGCCTGGGAAGCCATCGGCGCGCGCGGCGCAGCGGACCATGCCGAGTGGAAGGAGCGCCTCGCGGCCACCTCAGCCTCGCGCCAGGCCGAATTCGCCCGCGTCATGGCCGGCGAAGCGCCGAAGAAGCTCGCCGCCACCATCCGCGCGCTGAAGAAGAAGTTCGTCGAGGACATGCCGAAGCTTGCCACCCGCGCAGCCTCGCAGACCGCGCTCGACGCGATCAACCCGGTCGCGCCGGAAACCGTCGGCGGCTCGGCCGACCTGACCGGTTCGAACAACACCAAGGCGGGCGGCATCGAGGTCTTCGATCCGGAAAACCGCAAGGGCCGCTACATCCATTACGGCATCCGCGAGCACGGCATGGCCGCCGCGATGAACGGCATGGCGCTGCATGGCGGGGTGAAGCCCTATGGCGGCACCTTCATGTGCTTCGCCGACTATGCCCGCGGCGCGATGCGCCTTTCGGCGCTGATGGGCGTCCCGGCGGTCTACGTGCTCAGCCATGACTCGATCGGTCTCGGCGAGGACGGCCCGACCCACCAGCCGGTGGAGCATCTGGCAATGCTGCGCGCGACGCCGAACACGCTGGTCTTCCGCCCGGCCGACGCCACCGAGACCGCAGAGGCCTGGGAAACCGCGCTGGAGCAGAAAGCCACGCCGTCGGTCCTGGCTCTCAGCCGCCAGGGCACGCCCGCGCTGCGCGACACCTATTCGGCCAAGAACCTGACCGCCCGCGGCGGCTACATCATGGCCGAGGCCACCGGCAAGCGCCAGGCGATCCTGATGGCCACCGGCACCGAGGTCGCCATCGCCATGAAGGCGCGCGAGATCCTCGAGGCCGAAGGCATCGGCACCCGCGTCGTCTCGATGCCCTGCTGGGAGCTCTTCGAGCAGCAGGACGAAGCCTGGCGCCGCAAGGTCCTGCCCGCAGGTCCGGTCCGCGTCGCCGTCGAGGCGGGCGTCCGCTTCGGCTGGGACCGCTGGCTCTGCGACGAGCGCGGCCGCCGCGAGAAGGCCGGTTTCGTCGGCATGGAGGGCTTCGGCGCCTCCGCCCCGGCCGAAGTGCTCTACGAGAAGTTCGGCATCACCGCCGAGGCAGCCGCCCAGAAGGTCCGCGACCTGCTGGCCTGACGCCGCCCTGTACGCATCATGGAAAGGCCCGGACGGTTCCCCCGTCCGGGCCTTTTGCGTTCCCGCCGCATTTCCGCCCTGAAATGATCCCCGGACCGCCATTTCGGCTCCCTCGTCCTGCCATGTGCCACGGCTAGAACGGCTTCATCGCAACGACGCGACCACAGGTCCCGGGGCCGAGCCTCATAGCCCCCACACTGCAAAGCCCCGGGACCTCAAACCTCTCCCCAAGACATCGGCAGCCGGAGGTCATTCGCCGCGGATGAAATCCCCCGATCGGATGCGGCGGTCTTCGGAGACCGGGCCGTGATAGGTGTAGACCCAGGCCCGCACCGCGCCCTCGGGCCCCGCCACAGTCCACTCGGCCCGCCGGAAATCGCCGCGCTTCGGCCGCTCGGGGCGGAAGCGCTCATAGGCATCGAGCATCTCCATCAGCCCGCGCCGGGGCGGCAGCGCGAACAGCTCGCCATGGACCAGCTCGTCCGGCGCGGAACCGGGCACGAGACCGGGATACCAATGCACCAGATAGAGCCGTCCCGGAAAGGTCGCGGGGCCGATCAGCCGCGCCTCGCGCTTCAGCCGCCGCGCCGCGGGCGTATGCGCCACGCCGGGGCGCAGCGTGCCGTAGACGAAAACCGGGAGATCCGCACTCAGCCGCGGCATGCCGCAAGGCTCCGGATCTGCCGCCCCTCAGCATCGAAATTCTCCGGGGCAAGCCAGGCATCGAACCCGGCCTTGAGCCTGGGCCAGTCGCCGTCTGTCGCTGCGAACCAGGCGGTGTCGCGGTTGCGGCCCTTGTAGGCCGTCGCTTGCCGGAAGATGCCCTCATGGCGGAATCCCAGCCGTTCGGCAGCGCGCCGCGACGGCGCGTTCAGTGCATCGCATTTCCATTCGTAGCGGCGGTAGCCCAAGCCATCGAAGACATGGGACATCATCAGCGCCATCGCCTCAGTTGCATGTACTGTGCCCTGCAAGGCTTTGGAGAACATGATGAATCCCACCTCGACGGAACCGATCTCGGGCGCGATCCGGAGAAAGGAGGCAAAGCCCAGCGGCGCGCCCGTCTGACGGTCGAGGATCGCCGAGAACAAGGGATCACGGCTTTCGACGGCGGTTTGCATCCAGGCCCCGAACGCCGGCATGTCCGCAAAGGGCCCCTGCGGCATGTAGGTCCAGAGCGACGCCCGAGACGCCCCGCCCACCTCCGCGAAGAGCCCGGCGGCATGGGCCATGGCCAGTGGCTCCAGCCGGACATGGCGGCCTTCCAGCATCACCGGCTCCGGGCGCGGCCGTGGCAGCGCGATCGTCACGTCTTCGCCGACCGGCTGGCCGAATTCATTGATTCTGGTCATCGCACGCGCTCCGTCACCGTCCGCACAGACTGCACGGCCCTGCCCGCAAGGACAGGGCCAGAGGCCCGGAGAGATGGCGCCAGATCAGATCCACTTGGCCAGCGGCGGCAGGCTCATCAGCACGGCATTGGCGTCATGGCCGGTCTCCAGCCCGAATTTCGTGCCCCGGTCATAGACCAGGTTGTATTCGGCATAGAGCCCGCGATGCACCAGCTGCGCCTCCTTCTCGGCCGGTCCCCAGGCCATGCCGCGCCGCGCCTCGGTCACCGGCAGGAAGGCCGGCAGGAACGCCTCGCCGACGGATCTGGTGAAGGCGAAATCCGCCTCCCAGTCGCCGGTGTTCAGGTCGTCGTAGAAGATGCCGCCGACGCCGCGGGCGCGCTTGCGGTGCGGGATGTAGAAATACTCGTCCGCCCAGTGCTTGAAGCGCTCGTAGTAATCTTCGCCATGCGGCGTGCAGGCCGCCTCCAGCGTCTTGTGGAAATGCTGGGTGTCCTCGCCGTATTCGAGGCAGGGATTGAGGTCGGCGCCGCCGCCGAACCACCAGGCCTTGGGCGTCCAGAACATCCGGGTGTTCATGTGGACGGCGGGCGTGTGCGGGTTCTGCATATGCGCGACCAGCGAAATGCCCGAGGCCCAGAAGCGCGGATCGCCGCTGAGGTCCAGATCCTTGCGCGCGGCCATCGCCTTCTGCGCGCGCTCGCCGAGCTGGCCGTAGACGGTAGACACATTGACGCCGACCTTCTCGAAGACCCGGCCGCCGCGCATCACCGACATCAGCCCGCCCCCGGCATCCGAGCCGTCCTCGGAGGCGCGGCGGGTTTCGGTCACCTCGAAGCGGCCCGCGGGCTCGCCCGCGAAGGGACCGGCGGCCTGGCTGTCCTCCAGCGACTCGAAGGCGGCGACGATGCTGTCGCGCAGGCTGCGGAACCAGGCGGAGGCTTCGGCTTTCTCGCGGGCGAATTCTTCGGTCATCTCGGGCAACTCCTGTCTGCCTGCCCGATCTAATCGGTTTCGGCGCCGGAGTGAATCATCTTTCGCCGCCGGGCCGCTGCGGGCCCGGCGGCGATCGCGTCAGATTTTGCCTTCGGCGGCCTTCTTCATCTCGGCCTGGAACTGGCGGCGCAGCTCGCGGCGGACCTCGGCGGCGCGGTAGCGCTTCTGCTCTTCCTCGCTGAGCACCTGCAGCTCGGGCACCGGCGCGGACTTGCCGTCGTCATCCACGGCGACCATGGTGAAATAGCACGAATTCGTGTGGCGCGAGACGCCCGAGCGGATGTCCTGCGCCTCGACGCGGATGCCGATTTCCATCGAGGTGCGGCCGACATGGTTGACGCTGGCCTTGAAGCTCACCAGCTCGCCCACGTTGATCGGCTGCTTGAAGGTCACTTGGTCGACCGACAGCGTCACTGCATAGCGCTTGGAAAACCGCGAGGCGCAGGAGAAGGCCACGCGGTCGAGAAGGTTGAGGAGCGCCCCGCCATGCACCTTGCCCGAGAAGTTGGCCATGTCGGGGGTCATGAGGACGGTCATTTCGAGTTTGCGGGGGTCCATGTGGCTCACTTCCGGCTGCTGGAAAACCCGGGCAATCTAAGTGTTCCGTCCGCGGGGGCAAGACGCCGCGGCGCCGCGGCGGAAGCTCCCGGAAAAATGTTGCGGCAAGGCGCATTTCCCGCTTGCAACCGGCGCGCGGGTTTTCTAGAAGCCGCCCTACGCAAGCACGGTCCGTTCGTCTATCGGTTAGGACGCCAGGTTTTCAACCTGGAAAGAGGGGTTCGATTCCCCTACGGACTGCCACCTCCCCCTAAGGCCAATATCTCCACGCGCCCCTGCAACCGCAGGCAGGCTTCGTTTTGCCGCCCCTGCCCGGGCTGTCACCGGGAAGACGCAAAGCTGCTTTACCGCTAACATGGTTCCGTCCAGTTCCCGGTGAAGGTGTCCGCCCGTGAAAGATCTCCCCGCTTCCGCAATGACCACCGCAATCCGCGGCGCCACTGTCCTGATGGAGGACGGCCCGGCCGAGGCCGACCTGGTGATCGCCGACGGTCTGATCGCCGCGATCGGCACGGCCGAACCGGCGGAGCGCGAGATCGACGGCCGCGGGCTGGTGCTGGCGCCCGCGATGGTCGACCTGCATGGCGACGCCTTCGAGCGCCAGGTGATGCCGCGGCCGGGCGTCGCCTTCCCTGCGGACCCCGCGATTCTCGACACCGACCGGCAGCTTGCCGCGAACGGCATCGCCACCGCCTATCACGCGGTGACGCTGAGCTGGGAGCCGGGGCTGCGCTCGGTCGAGGGGGCCGCGGCCTTCCTTGCGGCGCTCGAGGCTGCGCGGTCCCGACTGACGGTGGAGAACCGCGTGCAGCTGCGCTGGGAGACCTTCGCCTTCGAGGCCGTGCCGGTGATCGAGCAGGCGCTGACGGCCGATCTGCTGCCGGCGATCGCCTTCAACGACCATACCTCGATCATGCTGCGCGATTTCGGCACCCCGCTGCAGGAGCGCGCCTTCGAGCACGGGCCGGATTTCCGTGCGGCGCATTTCGACGACCCGCGCCTTGCCGGGCGGGTCGAGGGCAGCGCGCGGCGCGCGGGCATTTCGGCGGACGAATACCTCTACCGGCTGCGCCAGATCTGGGACCGCCGCGACGAGGTCGAGCCGATGATCCGACGCGTCGCCGCCGCCGGGCGCTCGGTGCGCGCCCCGATGCTCAGCCATGATGACGCCCAGGTGCATGTCACCGGCGAGACGGAGAAGCCCTGCCTTGCCCGGACGCCGGCAACGCTCGCCATGGCCGAAGAGGCCCGCCGGATTGCCCGCGGCCTCGGCCACGATCTGGCGGAAACCTCCTCTGGCGGCGGCAGCGACGGCAATTTCACCTCCGCCGCCGGGGTGCCGACGCTCGACGGGCTCGGCGCGGTCGGAAACCACTGGCATTCGCCGGGCGAACATGTGCTTGTCGCGCCTCTGGCCCGGCGCGCGGCGTTGCTGCGCGGCCTCATCCTGGGCTTTGCCGCCCGCAGACCTCTTGGAGACACCGAATGACCACCGACAATCTCGCCCGGTTCGGCGCGACCCGTTCCGACATCCGCGCGCGCCATGCGCTGCTGACGCCGGAAAGCCATGAATGGATCACCCAGCCGGACTGGCCGGGCGCGGAACTGGCAGTCCTCGTCTCTCCCGACATGGGGGCGCGGCTGAGCCTCGCGCTGGTGCGCTGTCCCGCCGCCGTCACCGCCGCGCCCGCCCCCGAGGGCCTGGCCCGCTTCGTCTTCGTGCTCGAAGGCGGCGCGACGCTTTCCGACGGCACGGAACTCGGCCATGAGGGCTATGCCTTCCTGCCGCCGGATTGCGGCATCGGCCTTTCCGCCCCCGAGGGCGCGCGGCTGGCGGTCTTCGAATGGCGCTTCCTGGCGCGCGGCGGGATCCCCGGCATCGTCACCGGCTCGGTCGCCCAGATCGAGGGCCAGCCGCTGCGCGGCGACGACTGGCTGAAGGTGCAGAAGATGCTGCCGACCGATCCGGCCTTCGATTTCGAGGTCAACGTGATGAATTTCCACCCCGGCTCCTCGCTGGCCTATGTGGAGACCCATTTCATGGAGCACGGCCTCTTGATGCTCGACGGCGGCGGGGTCTACCGGCTCGACGACCGCTGGTACCCGGTGCAGGCGGGCGACGCGATCTGGATGGGGCCGCATGTGCCGCAATGGTTCGGCGCGCTCGGCCGCACGCCTTCGCGCTATCTCATCTGCAAGAACTACAACCGCTCGCCGATGGCCCGTGCATGACGGGCCTAGCCGCCATATTGCGCGAAAAGCGTCCTGACGGCGGCAGCAAAGGCAGCCGAGGAGGCTGTCGGGGTGCGTCCCGCGACCCGGCAGCAGCTCAGCGGCATCGGCATCACCGCCGGGTGGTCCAGCTCGATGAAGGCGATCTGCTCGGGCGTGCGCTGCAGGAAGCGGCCGATCACGATCGAGACGCCCATCCCGTCCTGCACCAGGCGGCGCAGCAGCGTGAAGGAGTTGGTCGACAGCACCTCGCGCACCTCCACCCCCGACTGGTCGAGCCAGTCGCGCATCATCCGGTGCAGCATCACCGTGGCCTGCGGGAAGATCACCTTCTCGCCGGCCAGATCCTCGATGCGGACCTTGCGGCGCCGCGCCAGCGGATGGCTCATCGCGGTGATCAGGTAGGTGCGCCGGTTCAGCACCGCAAGCGTGTCGAGCTCGGCCGAGGGCGGGAAGTTGTAGCCGAGCGCGATGTCGATGTCGCCGTCCTGCAGGCTGCGCAGGAGCGCGGGCGTGTTCTCGACCAGCACGGTGAATTGCAGGTTCGGATGGTTGCGGTTCATGTCGCTGAGGATGCCCGGAAGCAGGTCCGAGGCCAGCACCTCGTTGACGCCGAGCCGCAGATGGCCGCGCTCCAGCCCCTTGATCTGGCTCAGCTCGTCGCGGGCGATGGTCAGCTCGTTCATCACCGAGGCGCAGCGGTAGAGCAGCACTTCGCCCGCCTCGGTCAGCTCCAGCCCGCCGCGGCCGCGCTCGCGCCGGAACAGCGTGACCCCGAGGCTGCCCTCGAGGTTCCTGATCTGCTTCGACACGGCCGAGGGCGCGATGTTCATCCGCTCGGCGGCCGCGCGGAACGATCCCTGTTCGGCGACTTCGACGAAATGCCGGAGGCTCGGCAGGCGGGCGAGAAGGGCACTGGACGGCATGGTTCGGCCTCGGCGGACGGACAGGAAAACACGGAAGGAAGATCATAGATGCAGCCCGCCCCGACACAAGGTGCCGATCTGGCGCTTCTCGACGCGCTCCGCGCCCTGCTGCCCGCCGCGGCGCTGCTTTCGGCGCCGCAGGACTGCGCCCGCTACGCCGCCGACGACTCGGGCCATCCAGGCGCGGTCGGCAGCGCGGCGGAGAGGATCAGCGTGCTGTCGCGCGGCAGGTCCGGGTCGCCGGCGGTGGGCACTGACAGGCCGACGACCTCCGGCGCGATGTCCGTGCCGCCGCTTTCGATCCGGAATTCCTGCGCGAGCTGTGGCCAGGCGGCGCGGAACCGCGATTCGATCTCGGCCGGGGGCAGGCGGCGCAGCTGGTCGTTCAGCCCGGAAAGCGGGCTCTCGTCGGTGTCGCCGAGCCCGGCCAGGTCGATGCCCGCCAGAATCGGTTCCAGCACGATCCGGTACTGGATCAGCACCTCGTCATCGCGGATTTCCGCATCGGCCACCGCAGGGCGGACTTCATGCGCGGCGGCGGCCCCGCAGATTGACAGCGCGGCCGCGAGCCCCAGAACTAGGGCATGGAGCCAGGAGATGCCGATGCGACTGCCCGTTTCACTCGTCCTTTGCATGCTGCTGGCCTCCCGGGCCTTCGGTCACGAATTCTGGATCTCGCCCGGCAGGTACGAGATCCCTGCCGGAGATACGCTGCAAGTCACGACCCGGATCGGAGAAAAATTCAAGGCCCCCTCCCGTCCCTACCTGCCGGGGGCCGTCGCCCGCTACGAGGCGCTGACCGCTGCCGGGACCGTGCCGGTGGCCGGCCGGATGGGGGATGATCCGCTGTCGCTGGAGCTGCCTGCCGGGCTGGCCGTGCTGGTCCATGAAACCCGTCCCGTGGTGCTGACCTACAAGGACGCGGACACCTGGAAGCGGTTCTTCCGCCACAAGGATTTCCCGGAGGCGATCGAGCGGCACGCGGCGCGCGGGCTGCCCGAAAGCGGGTTCCGGGAACGCTATGTCCGCTATGCCAAGGCGCTGGTCGCGGTCGGGGACGGGCAGGGGGCGGACCTCGAAACCGGGCTGCGGACCGAGATCGTGGCGCTGGAAAACCCCTATCTCGGGGCGCGGGACACCTTGCCGGTCGAGGTGCTTCTCGACGGGGCGCCACGGGCCGGTGCGCAGCTCGAGCTGTTCGAACGCGCCCCCGACGGCACGGTCGCCGTCACGCTGCACCGCACCGACGGCGCGGGCCGCGCGGTCCTGCCGGTGAAGCCGGGGCACGTGTATCTCGCCGATGCGGTGGCGCTTGAGGAGCTGCCGAATGACGATCCCGGGGCCGGGCCGGTCTGGCTTTCGCTCTGGGCCTCGCTGAGCTTTGCCGTGCCCGGGTGACGCCGGGACCGCCTTTGCGTCCGGCCGGCTTGTCCTTTGGCCCGGGCTCGGCTAATCGGACCCCCAGCATTCATGGAACGGCAGGGCCGGGCGCAGGGCGCTGGCCGCAAGGAGGCGATGATGGAAAAATTCACCAAGGTCACCGGTGTGGCGGCACCCATGCCGCTGATGAACATCGACACCGACATGATCATCCCCAAGCAGTTCCTGAAGACGATCAAGCGGTCGGGCCTGGGCGTGAACCTGTTCGACGAGATGCGCTATGATTCCGAGGGCAAGGAAATCCCGGAATTCGTGCTGAACCAGCCGGCCTACCGCGAGGCGAAGATCATCGTCGCGGGCGACAATTTCGGCTGCGGTTCCTCGCGCGAGCACGCGCCCTGGGCGCTGCTCGATTTCGGCATCCGCGTCGTGATCTCCACGAGCTTCGCCGACATCTTCTACAACAACTGCTTCAAGAACGGCATCTTGCCGATCGTCCTGCCGCAGGAAGACGTCGACAAGCTGATGGATGACGCCAAGCGCGGCTCCAACGCGGTCGTCACCGTCGATCTGGAAAACCAGGTCATCACCGGTCCGGATGGCGGCTCGGTCTCCTTCGAGGTCGACCCGCACCGCAAGCACTGCCTGCTGAACGGCCTCGACGATATCGGCCAGACCCTGCAGAAAGCCGCCGCGATCGACGCGTTCGAAGCCAAGGCCGCCGCGGAGCGTCCCTGGGTCTGACCCGGCCGCTCCAGCTTTCGGAAAGATTTGGTTAACCAAGATTGAGGAGCCTGCAGCCATGATGCTGCGGGCTCTTCTGCTTTTGTGCTGGGCGGTTTCGGCTGCGGCGGATCCGGTCCGGCTGGCCGTCTACAATGTCGAACTGGACCGCGACGGGCCGGGGCTGCTGCTGCGCGACATCCTGCGCGGCGATCCGGCGGCCGAGGCGGTGGCTGCGGTGGTGGCGCAGGTGTCGCCCGATATCCTGCTGCTGACGCGCTTCGACTACGATCTGGGGCTGGCGGCGCTCGGGGCGTTCAACGATCTCTTCGGCGAGGCGCGCTATCCGCATCTTTTCGCGCTGCGGCCGAATACGGGCCGCGCGACCGGGCTCGATCTCGACCGCAATGGCCGGACGGGCGAGCCGGAAGACGCCCAGAGCTACGGAGACTTCGCCGGGCAGAACGGCATGGCGCTGCTGTCGCGGCATCCGGTCGGCGCGGCGCGCGACTTCACCGGTTTCCTCTGGCGCGACCTTCCCGATGCAGGGCTGCCGATGGCCGGGGGCGATCCCTTCTGGGGGGCGGAGGTGCTCGATGTCCTGCGGCTGCCGACCACCGGCCATTGGGACGTGCCGGTCGAGATCGGCGGCCAGGTGCTGCATGTCCTGGCCTTCCATGCCAGCCCGCCGGTCTTCGACGGTCCCGAGGACCGCAACGGGCTGCGCGCCGCCGACGAACTGCGCTTCTGGCAGCTGCATCTCGGCGGCGCCTTCGGTCCGCCGCCCGGTCCGCATGTGGCGCTGCTCGGCACGGCGAATATCGACCCCGGGAAGGGCGACGGGCGGCAGGAGGCGATGCGCGCGCTGCTCGCGGAGGCCCCGCTGCTTTCGCGGCCGGTCCGCCGGGGCGCTGTGGCCGCGAAGGCACGCTGCGCCGCGGCATGACCGGAACTGCGGCATCGGGGCCGCGGCCATCCCGTATCCCGAGGAAAACCGGTCTAAATTTTAGGCAGCCCCGGCGCGGGGAGGCGGGCGCGGCGGTGGCGACACTGGCGTGACGACATATTCTGTGAAAGCGTGCCCTCCAAAGAAGGGTACGAGGGGCGCAGTTACTCATGTCGATCAAGGCCAGCATCTATCACCTGACCCACTACAAATACGACCAGCCGGTGGTTCTGGGCCCCCAGGTCATCCGCCTGCGGCCGGCTCCGCATTCCAGGACGCGCGTGCTGACCCATTCGCTCAAGGTCAGCCCCTCCACGCATTTCGTGAACCACCAGCAGGACCCCTACGGCAACTGGCTCGCACGCTTCGTGTTTCCCGAGCCGGTCAAGGAATTCAAGATCGAGGTCGACCTCGTCGCCGACATGTCGGTCTACAACCCCTTCGATTTCTTCGTCGAGGAACGCGCCGAGTTCTATCCGTTCGACTATCCCGAGGAACTGCTCGAGGATCTTTCGATCTACATGAAGCCCGAGCCCGCCGGGCCGCATCTGAAGGAATTCCTCAAAGGCGTGCCGAAGGAGAAGATGCGCTCGGTCGATTTCGTGGTCGACCTGAACCGCCGCATCAACGAGGCCGTCGAATATGTCGTCCGGCTGGAGCCGGGCGTCTACACGCCGGAGGAAACCTTCGAGAACGGCAAGGGATCGTGCCGCGACAGCTCCTGGCTGATGGTGCAGGCGCTGCGCCATCTCGGCCTCGCCGCGCGCTTCGTCTCGGGCTACCTGATCCAGCTGAAGCCCGACCTGAAGGCGCTGGACGGTCCCTCGGGCACCGAGGTCGACTTCACCGACCTGCATGCCTGGTGCGAGGTCTTCCTGCCGGGCGCGGGCTGGATCGGCTTCGACCCGACCTCCGGCCTCTTGACCGGCGAGAGCCATATCCCGCTGGCCGCCACGCCGCATTACCGCAACGCCGCGCCGATCTCGGGCGGGTTCTCGGCGCCCGAGGACCTGGAGACCGAATTCGATTTCGACATGAAGGTGACCCGCGTCGCCGAGCATCCGCGCATCACCAAGCCGTTCTCGGATGACAGCTGGGACGCGCTGAACGCGCTCGGCGCCCATGTCGACCGCAAGCTGGCGGAAAACGACGTGCGCCTGACCATGGGCGGCGAGCCGACCTTCGTGTCGATCGACGATTTCGAATCCGATGAATGGAACTCGGCCGCGGTCGGCCCGCACAAGCGCGCGCTCGCGGATGTGCTGATCCGGCGGCTGCGCGAGAAATTCGCGCCGGGCGGCTTCCTGCATTACGGCCAGGGCAAGTGGTATCCCGGCGAAACCCTGCCGCGCTGGACCTTCTCCTGCTACTGGCGCCGCGACGGCAAGCCGATCTGGAACGATCCCGACCTGATCGCCCGCGAGCTGCCGGTGCAGGAAGACCACGAGCCGAAGGACGGCCCGACCTACAGGGATGCCGCGCAGCTGACCACGGCGATTGCCGAGGCGCTGCAGGTGGATACCGGCAACATCGAGCCCGCCTACGAGGACCCCGCCGAATGGCTGGTCCGCGAGGGGCGGCTGCCGGACAATGTCGACCCGGAGAATTCGCATCTCGACGATCCCGAGGAGCGCCAGCGCATGCTGCGCGTCTTCGAGCGCGGCCTGACCAAGCCCGTGGGCTATGTCCTGCCCGTGCAGCCCTGGCAGGTGAAGCACACCACCAGCCGCAAGTGGATGTCGGAAAAGTGGAAGACCCGGCGCGGCAAGCTGTTCCTGGTGCCGGGCGACAGCCCCGTGGGCTACCGCCTGCCGCTCGGCGCGCTGCCCTACCTGTCCCCGGCCGAGTATCCCTATGTCAACGAGGCCGACACCACGCTGGAACGGCCGCCGCTGCCGGACATCTCGAAGGAGCTGGCCGAACGGCTGGGCAAGGAGTGGCTGGACCAGAAGGTCGCGACCGTCACCTACGAGACCGCCGAGAAGGACGGCCCGGTGCCGCAGAGCCTCTATGAAATCGACGGCCATGTCCGCACCGCGATTTCGGTGGAGCCGCGCGACGGCCGCCTGACCGTGTTCCTGCCGCCGGTGGTCTGGCTCGAGGACTATCTCGAACTCGTCGCCGCCTCCGAGGCCGCGGCCAAGCGGCTGGGCATGCCGGTGCATATCGAGGGCTATCCGCCGCCCTCCGACCCGCGCCTGAACGTCATCAAGGTCACCCCCGATCCGGGCGTGCTGGAGGTCAACATCCAGCCCGCGTCGAACTGGGACGAGGCGCGCGAGATCACCGAGACGATCTACGAGGAGGCCCGCCAGTCGCGCCTCGGCGCCGACAAGTTCATGATCGACGGCAAGCATACCGGCACCGGCGGCGGCAACCATGTCGTCATCGGCGGCGCGACCATCATGGACAGCCCGTTCCTGCGCCGTCCCGACCTGCTGCGCTCGCTGATCCTGCACTGGCAGCGCCACCCGTCGCTGAGCTACATGTTCTCCGGCCTGTTCATCGGCCCGACCAGCCAGGCGCCGCGCGTCGACGAGGGCCGGGCGGACCATCTCTACGAGCTGGAGATCGCGCTGCAGCAGATCCCGGCGCCCTGGGAGGGCATGCCGCCCTTGCCGTGGCTGACCGACCGGCTGCTGCGGAACCTGCTGGTCGACGTGACCGGCAACACCCACCGCGCCGAGATCTGCATCGACAAGCTCTATTCGCCCGACGGCCCGACCGGCCGCCTCGGCCTCGTCGAGTTCCGCGGCTTTGAGATGCCGCCCAATGCGCGCATGTCGCTGGCGCAGCAGCTCCTGATCCGGGCGCTGATCGCGCGGTTCTGGGAAAGCCCGCTGTCCGGCAAGCTGACGCGCTGGGGCACGACGCTTCACGACCGGTTCATGCTTCCGCATTACCTCTGGGAGGACTTCAACGAAGTTCTGGCGGATCTGAACGAGCATGGCTATCCGATGCAGCCCGACTGGTACAAGGCGCAGGCCGAGTTCCGCTTCCCGTTCTGCGGCGAGGTCGAGGGGCCGGGCATCCATCTGGAGCTGCGCCAGGCGCTCGAACCGTGGCACGTGATGGGCGAGACCGGGGCGATCGGCGGCACGGTGCGCTATACCGACAGCTCGACCGAGCGGGCCCAGGTCAAGCTGACCACCTCGGACCCGTCGCGCTATACCGTGGCCTGCAACGGCCGCATCGTGCCGATGCAGAAGACGGCCGAGAACGGCGTGTCGGTCGGTGGCATCCGCTACAAGGCCTGGCAGGCGCCGCTGGCGATGCATCCGGTGGTGCCGCTGCACGTGCCGCTGACCATCGACGTGTTCGACACCTGGTCGAACCGCGCCATCGCGGGCTGCGTCTACCATGTTGCGCATCCGGGCGGACGGAACTACGACACATTCCCGGTCAACTCGAACGAGGCGGAGGCACGCAGGCTGGCGCGCTTCCAGCCGCACGGGCACACGCCGGGCCTTTACGTGCCGCCGATGGAGTCGCCGCATCCGGAATTCCCGATGACGCTCGACCTTCGGCGCCTTGCCGGGATGTGATGATTGACCACGCATGAGAAATCCGAACGTCGCGGCGGGCTCGCGGCGTTCATCCGCGATTACAGGCCGACCGAGAACACGGCAGACGAGCTTCTCGATCCGGCCGGCGCGATGCGTCCGGCCTGGCGCGATTTCATCAACCAGTTCGGCCGCCTGTCGGGCACCGATATCGAGCGGCGCTTCCACCGGGCGGAGCAGTACCTGCACGATGCGGGCGTCTATTACCGGGAATACGACCACGGGTTTTCGCGCGAGCGTGCCTGGCCGCTGAGCCATATCCCGGTGCTGCTGTCGGAAGAGGACTGGACCTCGATTTCCGAGGCGCTGGTGCAGCGCGCCGACCTGCTGGAGCAGATCCTGGCAGATCTCTACGGGCCGAACCACCTGGTGGCGGACGGGCACCTGCCGGCCTCGCTGGTGGCCTCGATGCCCGAATGGCTGCGCCCGATGGTGGGGGTGGAGCCGCGCTCGGGCCATTTCCTGCATTTCATCGCCTTCGAGATCGGCCGCGGCCCCGACGGCCGCTGGTGGGTGCTGGGCGACCGCACCCAGGCGCCGACGGGCGCGGGTTTCGCGGTCGAGAACCGCGTCGCGATGAGCCGGATGTTCCCGGAATATTTCGCCGACAAGACCGTCGCCAAGATCGGCGGCTTCTTCGCCGATTTCCGCGCTGCGCTGGAACGGCTCTCGGACGAGACCGAAGGCGGGGTCGGCGTGCTGACGCCCGGCATGCTGAACCAGGGCTATTTCGAGCACGCCTATATCGCCCGCTATCTCGGCTTCATGCTGCTCGAGGGCGAGGATCTGGTGGTGCGCGACGGCCGCGTGATGGTGCGGACCGTCAACGGACTGCAGCCGATCAGCGTGATCTGGCGGCGCATCGACGCCGCCTGGGCCGATCCGCTGGAACTGAACGAGGCCTCGCGGCTGGGCACGCCCGGCATGGCGAACGCGGTGCGCCAGGGCTCGCTGACCATGGTCAATGCGCTGGGATCGGGCGTGCTGGAAACCCGCGCCATGCTGGCCTTCATCCCGCGCATCTGCCAGGCGCTGACCGGCGAGCCGCTGAAGATGCCCAACATCGCCACCTGGTGGTGCGGGCAGGGGGCCGAGCGGTCCCATGTCCAGGCCAATACCGAGCGGATGATGATCGCCCCTGCGCTGGCCACCCGGCTGCCCTTCGACACCGACGGCAAGACCGTTCTGGGCGGCAGGTTCCGCGGCACCGCCAAGGAGCCGATCGGCGACTGGATCGATGCCGAGGCCGGCAATCTCGTCGGCCAGGAGGCGGTGCGGCTCTCGACCACGCCCGCCTGGGACGGCGAGAAGCTGGTGCCGCGGCCGATGTCGCTGAGGGTCTTCGCGGCGCGCACCAAGAAGGGCTGGGCGCTGATGCCGGGCGGCTATGCCCGGATCGGCCGCCATCAGGAATCCACCGCGATCTCGCTGCAGAAGGGCGGCTCGGTCGCCGATGTCTGGCTGCTGGCGGACCCGCCGGGATCGCAGACCGCGATCGCCGAGGCGCGCACTGTCCTGGGCACCCGTCCCGACCTCAGCCTGCTGCCGAGCCGCGCCGCCGACAACCTTTATTGGCTCGGCCGCTATGTCGAGCGCGCCGAGGGCACGATGCGGCTCCTGCGCGCCTACCATGTCCGGCTGGCCGAGAATGCCGCCGCCGACATGCCGCTTCAGCACGCGATCGGCGAGGCGCTGACGATTTCCGGGGTCGACGTGGCCCAGCCGGTGCCGCTGGCGCTGACCGACATGCTCGACGCCGCCGTGCAGAGCGCCGCGCAGGTGCGCGACCGCTTCTCGGTCGATGGCTGGCTGGCGCTGAAGGAACTGCAGGCGGCGGCGATGCTCCTGGCCGAGAACCACCGCAGCGACGACGAACCCCGCTCCGGCGACGACATCGCCCGCGAGATCTCGGGGCTGCTGCGCCAGATCACCGGGTTTTCCGGGCTGGTGCAGGACAACATGTACCGCTTCACCGGCTGGCGATTCCTGTCGATCGGCCGCGCGCTGGAGCGGGCGATGGACATCTGCGCGATGCTGGCGCGCTTCGCCGATCACGGCACGCCCGAGGGCGGGCTCGACCTGGCGGTGGAGCTCGGCGACAGCGGCATAACCCACCGCCGCCGCTACACGATCGCCACCAACCGCCAGACCGTCATCGACCTTCTTGCGCTCGACGGCCGCAACCCGCGCGCGCTGCTCTACCAGCTCAACCGGATGCGCACGCTCTGCGAAAGGCTGCCGGGGGCCGACGAGCATGGCCGGCTGGCGGATTTCTACCGCGCGGTGATCCGGGTGCAGACCGATATCGAGCTGCAGCGCCCGCATACGCTGGACACGAAGGCGCTGTGGAAGACCCGCGGCGAGCTGATGGAGGTGTCGAACCTCCTGACGCAGCACTATTTCAGGTAAGGCAGGCAAGGGGAGGGGCCGCAATGCCCACGCGCTACGACATCCGCCTGAAGATCTTCTACACCTACGGCCAGTCGACGAGCCTCGGCCATCACGTGATCCGCATGCAGCCTCTGGAGCTGCCGAAGCGCCAGCGGGTCTCGATCCGCCATCTGGAGATCTGGCCGCGCCCGACCGAGCGCACCGAGCGCACGGATTTCTTCGGCAACCGCGTGGTCTCGGTCGGGTTCGGCGGGCGTGCCGCCACCGGCATCGAGTTCCGCCTGAAGGCCTGGGTCGAGCGGCGCAGCCAGCGCCCCGGCCTCGACATCAGCCCGTCGCTGGCCCGCCTGCCGGTGGAGCTGGCCGCGATCCGCGATCTCGGCGGCAGCTCGCCGCACCATTTCCTGGCGCCCTCGCCGCGGGTCGGCGCGATCCCCGAAATCGCCGCCTTCGCGCGCGATCTGGTGCAGCCGGACATGACCGCGCTCGAAGCGGTGACCTGCCTCGGCGAGGCGCTGCACGAAGAGATGGGATTCCTGCCGGGCGCGACCGATGCCGACACGCCGCCGGCCGAGGCGTTCCGGCGCCGCAAGGGGGTCTGCCAGGACTATTCCCACATCATGATTGCCGGGCTGCGCGCGGTGGGCGTGCCCGCGGGCTATGTCTCGGGCTTCCTGCGCACCATTCCGCCCGAGGGCCAGCAGCGGCTCGAGGGCGCCGATGCGATGCATGCCTGGGTGCGGGCCTGGTGCGGGCGCGAGATCGGCTGGGTCGAATACGATCCGACCAACGCCATGGCTGCCAGCGAGGACCATGTCGTCGTCGCCTATGGCCGCGACTATGCCGACGTGTCGCCGGTCAAGGGCGTGACGCGGATGTCGGGGGTGGGCGGGACCGGCCACAGCGTCGACGTGGTCGAGCTGCCCTCCGAACCCGCCGGAGCCTGAGGCGTCAGCAGACGCGGGGCAGGGCCTGTTCGGCGTGGATGCCGAGCACGCTGATCAGACCGGGATTGGCCTGGGTCAGATCCGACAGCGCGATGCCGTCGAGCGCCTTGTAGAAGGCCTCCACCGCATTGGCGAGCACGCCGCGCAGGCGGCAGTGATCGACGATCGGGCAGTGGTTCTCGGCCCCTTCGAAGCACTCGGCGAAGGGCACCGTGCTTTCCAGCGCGCGAATCACCTCGCCGATATCGATCTCCTCCGCCGGGCGCGCGAGGCGCAGCCCGCCATTGCGGCCGCGGGTGGTCTGGATCACGCCGAGCTGCGAGAGAATCACGATGACATGGGCCAGGTGATTCTCGGAAGCGTTGCAGGCGCGGGCCACTTCGGCCTTGCGGACCGTGCGGTCGTCATTGACGGCGCAGAACATAAGCGTCCGCATGGCCAGATTCGTGCGTAGCGTCAGTCTCATGTCTGCCTTGCTCCCTGGGTATGGCTGAAGATCTCGGGCGCAGTCTGCCCGATCCGGGAATTGAGGACTTTGATCCTAATCAATTCCCGGGGCCGCGCCGCGGCGTTCCGGGCTTTGCAGACGCGGCGACGAAAGTCGGTGTTTTTAAGGGAAATTGATTTGCCTGGGTCGGCAATACATGCAGTATTGGACACATGACATTCCGGCCGGACCGGATCCAGCCTGGCATCAGACCGGGCGGAGATGGTCCCGTTTGTGCCGGAGCCCAGGGGAGGACGCGGGCCTTTGGTCCGCGGGTAGCAAATGGCACACGATTACTGGCGCGGTCCCGGCCGCAGCGGCATCTCCGGCAATACCCAGGACACATCCGGTGCCTCCGTGCAGGTCTGCACCGGCATGGCCGGCCGTAGCGGCAGCCGCTTCGTCTGGATGGCGCCGGGCGCGTGCGACGGCGGCGCCGGTCCGCAGGCCCGCTCGGCCGAACGGCTCCGCCTTCGCCGAGATCCGTCCCGGCGCGGTGGCCTCGACGCTGGCGCTGGTGGCGCTGCTCGGCGGCCTCGGCTACGGTGCCTGGTCGGTGCTGCAATCGATCCAGCGGGTGACGCTGGCGCCGGTGGAAACCCCGGTGGTTGCGCTGAACATCGGCCCCGATCTCGAGCCGGTCGAAGGGCTCGACGCCCCGGCCGTGACGCGCTCGACCGGCGAGGCGCTGATGAACCTCTACCGCCCGCAGGCGCTCGACGCGCCGGTGATGGTCGCCCGCGACGGGCCGATCTCGACTCTCGATCCGCAGGGGCAGGGCGCCTATGCGGGGTTCGTGGGTCCGTCCGAGACCCAGCTTGCCGGCATTCCCACATCCTTGCCCGCCAAGCCGGATGCCTATCTGCCCGAGCGCCACGGCCCGCAGCCTGCGCCTGCCGCCGCGCCGCAGACCGGTCCGGTCCAGGTCGCGGAGGTTTCGGTGATGGAGCCGCCGCCGCCGGAAGTCGTGCTCTTCGCCAATGACGCGGTCTGGGTGCGGGTCAGCGCCGCCGACGGCACCAAGCTGCTGGAGAAGACCCTGGCGGCGGGCGAAAGCTTCGTGCTGCCCAAGACCGAGACGCCGCCCAGCCTGCGCGCGGGCAACTCCGGATCGCTGTTCTTCGCGGTCAACGGCGAGACGCTGGGCCCGGCCGGGCCTGCGGGCGCGGTGACCAAGAATGTCGAGCTGTCGGTCGCGGCGCTCAGCGATCGCTACCGCGCGGTCGACATGACGGCGGCCGATCCCGAGCTGCGGCGCCTCGCTGAACTGGTGTTGAAGCCGGAGAGCCCGCTGGCGGAGTGAGCCTCATTGCGGCCCGGGGGCTTCGCGCGTATGGTCCGGCCAAGTCGAGTACCCACGCGGAGCACCCCATGTCGCTCAACCATGTCCGTCCCTGGAAGAACATCTACCGGCGCGAATCCCGCCAGATCATGGTCGGCAACGTGCCGGTGGGCGGCGGCGCGCCGATCGCCGTCCAGACCATGACCAATACCGACACCGCCGATGTGGCGGCGACGGTGGCCCAGGTCCAGGCCGCGGCCGAGGCGGGGGCCGACATCGTCCGCGTCTCGACCCCGCCCGTCGAAGAGCTCGGTCACCGTGGCGCGGCTGTTCGGCTCGCTGCGGGCGCCGGAGTGCAGCGTCATCAGCGCGTTCGGCTCCTCGCTCCCGGCCGAGAAGATGCCGCGCGGCCGGTGATACTTGAAGCTGCGCCCGACCAGCTGGACGCCGTTCGCCAGGAGCGCCGAGGCCAGAGTGTCGCCCTCGCAGCCGCTCAGCGCCCTGCCGTTGAAGGTGAAGCCCAGCGGGCGGCTGCGGTCGGCAAGGCCGCCGTCGATGCGGGTCATNGCCGGCCTCCGTGCCACGCCGGTGGCCAGTTCCGCGCCCAGGATCTCATGGGTGACGGTGTTGCGGGTGACGACTAGCCAGGAGCGGTCGCCCTGTTCGTGGAACCACAGCTCGCGATGGATGCCCGCCGGATTGTCCCGCAGGAAGACATAGTCGCAGAACGCGGCCTCGCCTGCCGACGGGTCGGGGCGGTCGATCAGCGCCGCGTCGCCCAGATAGGTGAATTCCTGCGCGTCGCGCGGGCCGAGAAGCGGATGGGGGATCAGCATGGGGGGATCTCAGTGCAGGTTGGGCTGGGCGCCGACGCCCTTTTCGTCGATGACATGGCCGCGCGCGAAGCGGTCGAGCCGGAAGGCGGTGGCGGTGGCGTGCGGCCTGCCGGTCGCCAGCAGATGGGCGAAGGAGTAGCCAGAGGCCGGGGTCGCCTTGAAGCCGCCATAGCACCAGCCGGCATTGAGGCAGAGCCCTTCGACATGGGTGGCGTCGATGATCGGCGAGCCGTCCATCGACATGTCCATGATGCCGCCCCAGGCGCGCAGCAGCCGCGCCCGCCCGATCATCGGCATCAGCGCCATGCCGCCCTCGGCGACATCCTCGATCACCGGCATGTTGCCGCGCTGCGCATAGGAGTTGTAGCCGTCGATGTCACCGCCGAAGACCAGCCCGCCCTTGTCTGACTGGCTGACATAGAAATGCCCGGCGCCGAAGGTGATCACGCCCGGGATGACGGGCTTCAGCCCTTCGGAGACGAAGGCCTGCAGCACGTGGCTCTCGATCGGCAGGCGCATCCCCGCCAGCGCCATCACCCGCCCCGACGAGCCTGCGACGGCGACGCCGACCTTCTTCTTCGCGCCGACATAGCCGCGGGAGGTCTCGACCCCCAGCACGCGGCCGTCCTCGATGCGGAAGCCGGTGACCTCGCAGTTCTGGATCAGGTCGACCCCCAGCCGGTCGGCGCCGCGGGCATAGCCCCAGGCCACCCCGTCATGGCGCGCCGTGCCGGCGCGGGTCTGCATCAGCCCGCCCTTGATCGGGAACCGGGCATTGTCGAAGTTGAGGAACGGCGCCATTTCGCGCAGCTCGGCCTGCGACAGCAGCCGCCCGCCCGCCCCCGACAGATGCATGGCATTGCCGCGGCGGCGATAGGCGTCGCGCTGGCCGTCGCTGTGGAACAGGTTGATGATCGAGCGCTGCGAGACCATGGCGTTGAAGTTGAATTCCTGCTCCAGCCCCTCCCAGAGCTTCATCGAGAATTCGTAGAAGGGCTGGTTGCCGGGCAGCAGGTAGTTCGAGCGGATGATCGTGGTGTTGCGGCCGATATTTCCGGAGCCGAGCCAGCCCTTTTCCAGCACCGCGACGCGCGCCTCGCCGAAAGCGCTTGCCAGGTAATAGGCCGTGGCGAGCCCGTGCCCGCCGCCGCCGACGACGATGAAGTCGTATTCCGCCTGCGGCGCCGGATCGCGCCAGAGCGGCCCCCAGCCCCTGTGTCCGGTCAGGGCTTCCCTGACGACCTTGAACCCCGAGAAATTCATGCTTCGCTCCTTCGTGCCCNGGATGTGGTAGCANAGCGCCCGCCCGGCTTGTCTTCTTGATTAAGGACATTTTGTTCCGTAATCTGGTCGCGCCTTGCCCCCTGACGGAGCCTGCCGATGCGCCGGGNTCGCCTTCCTGCTGATCGACGGCTATGCGCTGATGTCGACGGCCGCCGCGCTGGAGCCGCTGCGCGCCGCGAACCTGTTTGCCGCCTCTCAGGCCTATGACATCACGCTGTTTTCCACGACCGGCCCCGAGGCGGTGTCGTCGATCGGCGCCGCGTTCCCGGCGCGGCGCTACCGCGATGCACTGCCGCTGCATGACCTGATCTTCGTGGTGGCGGGGGGCGAGCCGGGGCGGATCGCCGATCCCGCGCTGCTCGGCTGGCTGCGCCAGGCCGACCGCAACGGAGTCGCCCTGGGCGGCATTTCCGGCGGCGCGGTGGTGCTGGCGCGGGCCGGGCTCCTGGAAAACCGCCGCTTCACCGTCCACTGGCACCATTACGGCGACATCGAGGCGATGCCGGGCAACTGGCTGCTGGAGCGGCGGCTCTTCGTCATCGACCGCGACCGCTATACCTGCGCGGGCGGGTCGGCGCCCCTGGACATGATGCATGCGATCATCGCCCGCGACCATGGCACCGGTTTCGCGCAGCGGATTTCCGACTGGTTCATCCAGACCGAGATCCGCGGTGCCGAGGCACCGCAGCAAAGCTCGGCCGCAACCCGGCGCGGCGCGCTCTCGCCCGCGGTGGCGGCGGCGCTGGAGCTGATGGAGAGCCATATCGCCGATCCGCTGGCGCTGGAGCAGATTGCCGATCTGGCAGGGATCTCGGCGCGCCAGCTGCAGCGCCGCTTCGTCGAGGAGCTGGGCCGGACGGTGATGGCCGAATACCGGCGGATGCGCCTCGAGACCGGGCGGGAGATGCTGGCCTCGACCCGGCTGCCGCTGTCCGCGGTGGCGCAGATGACCGGCTTTGCCGGGTCGTCGCATTTTTCGGATGCGTTCCGGCGGGAATTCGCAATGGCACCGTCGTCGCTGCGGCGGAGCGGGCGGGCCCCGGCTCGGGGGCCGGGGCGGAACAGGGAGCAGGAGGGCGCGGCGCAGCCGGGCCCGGACAAGGACATTGCGCTGCGGCAAGACCCTGTTCCCGGTTCCGGTCGCGGGTCATGACGCGATGGCGGCAGCGAGGAACCGGGCCAAAATCGGTCCGGGACTGGCGCCGACCGTCCAAACCTCGTGACCGCAGCCCCGCAATGCCGTGAAACGCCCGTCTCAGTCCCTGCAAGCGTAGCGCGCCGGACTGTTGCGGCCTGCACCCGTCCCGCACGTCATCGGGGACGGCCGGCATGCCGCCGCCGCCGCTATGCCCGCGGGGCTCCCATGCCGCCCGGCACGCCTGCGGCATCTCTGCGCGGAGACGTCAGGATGGTGATGTCGCTGTCCCGCTGATCTCCGGTCGCTTGCATCTCCGGCAGTGCCGGAGCGGAGCTGCCGCGTCCTCCCCCCCACCGGCGCAAGCCGGACCGCAAGCGCCGCAGCTCGCGCACCGTCGGCAGCCGGTCGCCGGGGCGCAGCGTGCCGATCAGGATGCCGTATTCCAGGATGCCGCGCAGCTGCGCCGCGGGCGGCGCATCGAGCCCGCGGTCGAGCCCGGCGAGCAGCGCCGCAATCCCGCCATGCGACGTCTCTCCGTCCGCCATGCCGTCCTCCGCCTGATGATGTGCCCCCAAGAGCTAGAACAGAACTGTCGTCCGGGCCAGTCCGAAGCGGCCCCGCCCGCGCAAGATGCCCAAACCCACATCCCGAAGCCCATTTTTTCGGCGGCAGTCCGGCAGGAAACGAAACAAGTTTCCATGATAGGAAAAACACGCCGCAGGCCTTGGTGCAGTAAAATCAGGATGTTAGCGGATGACCCAGAACAAGAGGCGCAATTTTTCCTATGCCCCATAAGCCGGACTTAAGGACCGCAAAGAAAATTCTATCGCCAATTCCTTGACCTGAGACGGGCTTGGCCGAACACTTCCATACATGAACCGGCGCCAGACGCCGACCCGGTCCGGACCCGAATCCGGGCGGAAACAACAGGGAAACACAATGGCCTACATGAAGCTCGGCGGGCTCTCTGCGCTCGCTCTCCTGGTCGCGTCCAGCGCCTGGGCCCAGGATCTCACGGTCGCCGTCCGCGGCGGCCCGGAGTCACTCGATCCCGATTACTCGGCGCTCGGCACCCATGCCGAGGCCGCCAAGCACATGTTTGATACACTTGTCTGGGCCAATGGAGATCTGCAGATCGAGCCCGGCCTCGCCGTGTCCTGGGAGCCGGTCGACGACACCACTTGGGAATTCAAGCTGCGCGAGGGCGTGAAATTCCATGACGGGTCGGATTTCACCGCCGAGGACGTCAAGTTCTCGATCGAGCGCATCCCGGCCGTGACCGGACCGACCTCGACCGCCGTCTATGTGCGCCGCGCCCAGGAGGTCGAGATCGTCGACCCGCTGACCGTGCGCATCCATACCGGCGAACCGGCGCCCACCCTGCCCTACGACTTCGTGCGGCTGTTCATCGTCTCGCATGCCGCCGCCGCCGACTATTCCACCGCCGAGACCTCGGCCGAGGGCTTCAACAGCGGCAAGGCGACGATCGGCACCGGTCCGTTCAAGTTCGTCAGCTGGGAGCCGAAGGGCGATCTGGTGCTGGAGCGCTTCGACGATTACTGGCGCGGCCCGGCGCCGTGGGAAACCGTGACCCGCAAGGAAATGCCGAATGACAGCTCGCGCCTCGCCGCGCTGAAATCCGGGCAGGTCGACCTGGCCACGGACATTTCCTCGATCGACTATCTGGCGCTGCAGCAGGACAGCAGCGTCGATACCGTGGTCGGCGACAGCATCTACATCATGAACCTGCTGCTCGACCAGCGCCCCGACGAGATGCCGGGCCTGCGCGCCAAGGACGGCTCGGAGCTCGACGAGAACCCGCTGACCGATCCGCGGGTGCGCGCGGCCATCGACAAGGCCATCGACCGCGGCACCATGGTCGAGATCGTGCTCGAGGGCCTCGGCAAGCCCGCCAACCAGGGCATGCCGCCGGGCTTCTTCGGCTATTCCGAGGACATTCCGCAGCCGGACTACGACCCGGCCGGCGCCAAGGAGCTCCTGGCCGAGGCAGGCTATCCCGAGGGGTTCCAGATGGACCTCTACTGCACCGGCGACCGCCTGCCGGGCGACGCGGCGATCTGCCAGGGGCTGGGCCAGATGTTCAGCGCGGTCGGCATCGAGACCAATGTCAACGCGATCTCGCGCACCGTCTATTTCCCCGCCCAGGCGCGCGGCGACTATTCGGTGTCGATGAACGGCTGGGGCACGCTGACCGGCGAGGCCGCCTATACGCTGGGCTCGCAGGTCCACAGCGCGGATCCGGAAAAGGGCCTCGGCGCCTATAACCGCGTGCATTACGCCAATCCCGAGCTCGACGCGCTGATCGAGACCGGGGCGGCCGAGATGGACGAGGACAAGCGCCGCGGCATCTTCGAGGAGGCGATGGAGATGACCGCCGAGGCGCGCGTCCTGATCCCGATCGTGCAGCTGCAATCGGTCTGGGCCGCCCAGGCCGGGCTGCTCGACTACACGCCCCGCATCGACGGCGAGACCCTCGCCTATTTCATCCAGCCGGCCGACTGACCGGTCTGGTCCCCGCGGCGGCCGGTCCCTTTTCCCCTTCCGGCCGCCGTCCCCGGACACAGCGGAGCCCCCATGCTCGGTTTCATCATCCAGCGCGCGATCCAGGCGGTGGCGGTCATGGCCGTGATGTCGGTGATCGTCTTCGTCGGCGTCTATGCCATCGGCAACCCGGTCGACATCGTCATCCCGCCCGACGCCACCCAGGCGATGCGCGAGGAAGCGATCCGCCGCCTCGGCCTCGACCTGCCGCTCTGGGAGCAGTACGGCATCTTCGCCTGGAACCTGCTCCACGGCGATTTCGGCCGCTCCTTCGTCTACAACGTGCCCGTTCTGGAGCTGATCGGCGGCCGCCTGCCCGCGACGCTCGAGCTGGTGCTGATCTCCATCCTCTTCGCCGCCGTCACCGGCGTCGCGCTCGGCGTCTATGCGGGCGTCAAGCCCGACAGCTGGCTGTCGAAGGCGATCATGGGCCTGTCGATCCTCGGCTTCTCGGTGCCGTCCTTCTGGGTCGGGCTGATCCTGATCCTGACCTTCGCGGTCTCGCTGGGCTGGCTGCCCGCGGGCGGGCGCGGCGACACGGTCACCGTCTTCGGCATTCCCTGGAGCTTCCTGACGCTCGACGGGCTTTCGCATATCGTCCTCCCGGCGATCAACCTGGCGCTCTTCAAGCTCGCGATGATGATCCGGCTGGCGCGCGCCGGCACCCGCGAGGTGATGCTGTCGGACACCGTCAAATTCGCCCGCGCCGCCGGCATCCCCGAAGGCGTGATCCTGCGCCGCCACGTACTGAAGCTGATCTCGATCCCGCTGATCACCGTCTTCGGCCTGGAACTGGGCTCGACGCTGGCCTTCGCGGTGGTGACCGAGACGATCTTCTCCTGGCCCGGCGTCGGCAAGCTGATCATCGACTCGATCGGCGTGCTCGACCGTCCGGTCATGGTCGCCTATCTGGTGCTGATCGCCTTCCTCTTCGTCATGATCAATTTCACCGTCGATCTCGTGTTCGCGCTGATCGACCCCCGCATCCGCTCCGGAAGGCAGGGCGCATGACCGACATTTCCCCGCCGCAGAAGGCCACCCCGCCGCTTCTGCTGTTCTGGCGCGAATTCCGCCGCAACCGGGTCGCCGCCGTGGCGCTGGGGCTGACCGTGCTGCTGGTCTTCGTCGCCGTCTTCGCCCCGCTGATCGCGCCGCAGGACCCATATGACCTGGGCGCCCTCTCTCTGATGGATGCGCGCCGCCCGCCGGGCTTCACCGGGTCCGGCGGCTACACCCATATCCTCGGCACCGACCCGCAGGGGCGCGACCTGCTCTCCGCCATTCTCTACGGCCTGCGCATCTCGATCGAGATCGGCATCATGGCCGGCGCCATCGCGCTGGCCATCGGCGCCACGCTGGGCGTGGTCGCGGCCTATCTCGGCGGCTGGGTCGAAAGCCTGATCATGCGGATCGTCGATCTGCAGCTGAGCTTCCCGGCGATCCTGCTGGCGCTGGTTCTCTCCGCGCTGCTCGGCCAGGGCAAGGCGCAGCTCGTCACCGCGCTCGTTGCCGCGCAATACGCCTATTTCGCCCGGACCGCCTATGGCGCGGCCACCTCCGAACGGCGCAAGGACTATATCGAGGCGGCGCTGGCGACGCCGCTCCATGCCCGCCGGGTCGTGTTCAAGCACCTGCTGCCGAATTGCGCGCCGCCCCTGATCGTCGTGGCCACCGTGCAGATCGCCTCGTCGATCTCGCTGGAGGCAACGCTCAGCTTCCTCGGCCTCGGCCTGCCGGTCACCGAGCCGTCCCTCGGCATGCTCATTTCCAACGGCTTCCCCTACATGATGAGCGGCCGCTACTGGATCTCGGTCTATCCCGGCGTGATGCTGATCCTCCTGATCATGGCCATCAACATCGTGGGCGACCAGATCCGCGACCAGCTGAACCCGAGGCTGCGCCGATGACCCCCGAAACAAGCAAGCCGGTCCTCGAAGTCGAAAACCTGCAGACCGAATTCGCCACGCCCAATGGCGCGCTGCGCGCGGTGGACGGCGTTTCCTTCTCGCTCAGCCCCGGCGAAATCATCGGCCTCGTCGGCGAAAGCGGCTCGGGCAAGTCCGTCACCGGCTTTTCGCTCCTGGGCCTGGTCGATGCGCCCGGACGGATCGCCGGGGGATCGGTGAAGCTCGACGGCACCGAACTGGTCGGCATGTCGCCGCAGGACCTGCGCAAGCGCCGGGGCAAGGAGATCGCCATGATCTTCCAGGACCCGATCGCCACGCTCAACCCGCTGCTGACCATCGGGCAGCAGATGGAGATGGCGCTGGCCGCGCATGAGAAGCTGTCGCGCAAGGCCGCGGCGGAGAAGAGCGCCGAGGCGCTGGCCCGGGTCGGCATCCCCTCCGCGCGGGAGCGGCTGACATCCTATCCGCACGAATTCTCGGGCGGCATGCGCCAGCGCGCGGCCATCGCCATCGCGCTGCTGCACCGTCCCGCCGTCGTCGTCGCCGACGAGCCCACGACCGCGCTCGACGTCTCGATCCAGGCGCAGATCATCCACGAGATGAAGGCGCTCGCCCGCGACTACGGCGTGGCGATGATCTGGATCAGCCATGACCTCGCCGTGGTCTCGGCGCTGGCCTCGCGCATCCTCGTGATGTATGCCGGCCGGCTGGTCGAGGAAGGCCCCTCGGCGCAGGTGCTGCGCGATCCGCGCCACCCCTATACACGCGGGCTGATCGACAGCCTGCCCTCGGCCACCGCCCCCGGCCAGATGCTGACCCAGATCCCCGGCTCCATGCCCGCGCTCGGCGCCCTGCCGCCGGGCTGCGCTTTCGCGCCCCGCTGCAGCTTTGCCACCGATGCCTGCGGCGCGCGGCCGGAAATGGTGCAGTTCGGCGCGCGCGGATGGCGGTGCCTGCATCCGCTGGGCCTGGAACAGAAGGAGCGCGCTGCCTCATGAAGCCCCGCGACCAGTACCTGAAGGTCGAGGACGTCTCGAAAACCTTCACCTCCCGCCAGACCATGGGCGGCAAGCTCGCCCGCGCGATCACCCGCAAGGGCCCGCCTCCGGGGCTGCAGGCCGTCTCGGGCGTCACGCTGGAGCTCGCCAAGGGCCAGACGCTGGGGCTCGTAGGCGAATCCGGCTGCGGGAAATCCACCCTCGGCCGCATCATGGCCGGCATCCATTCGCCTTCGGCCGGGACAGTGCGCATCGACGGGCTGCCGGTGATGGAGCACGGCAAGAAGACCACGACCGCCGTCCAGACCGTGTTCCAGGACCCCTTCGCCTCGCTCGATCCGCGCATGAAGGTCGGCGATGCCGTGGCCGAGGGGCCGATCCTGCACGGGCTGATCATGCCCTCGATGGCACAGAAATACGTGGAGCGCTGGTTCGCCCGCGTCGGGCTCGACCCGTCGCTGTCGCACCGCTATCCGCACCAGTTCTCGGGCGGCCAGCGCCAGCGCATCGCAATCGCCCGCGCCCTCGCCATGCAGCCGAAGCTCCTGATCTGCGACGAACCCGTGGCCTCGCTCGACGTGTCGATCCAGGCGCAGGTGATCAACCTCTTCCTCGAGCTGCGCCGCGAGCTGGAGCTGACCTGCGTGTTCATCTCCCATGACCTCAGCGTCGTGCGCCATGTCTCGGACCGGGTCGCCGTGATGTATCTGGGCCGCATCGTCGAGCTGGGCGAGACGCAATCCGTCTTCGGGCGACCGGCGCATCCCTACACGGCGGCGCTGCTCGACAGCGTTCCGCGGATCGCCGCCGAGGGCGAGGCGCTGGTGGAGTTCAAGCCGATCGAGGGCGAGATCCCCTCGCCGCTCAATCCACCGCCCGGCTGCCATTTCGCGCCGCGCTGCCCGCGGTGAGGGTCCGGGAGAGGGCGGGCCCTCTCCCGGCATGGCTCAGCTGTAATGCGCCCCGGCCGCGGCGGGCGCCTTCAGCGCCTGGATCGCCGCATCGATGCCGACCGTGCCGCGGATCTCGTCCCCGGCCATCACCGGGCAGCAGCCGTCGGGGGCGGCATGGAGCTTCTGCAGCGCTTCCTCGATCGTGTCGGAGACTGCGACCGGCGCGCCCTGCGCCGGGGCGGCCGGGCCCATGATCGAGCGCATCCGCACCACCTTGGCCCGGTTCACGTCCTTGATGAAATCGGTGATGTAGGCATCTGCCGGGTTCATCAGGATGTCCTGCGGGTCCGAGGCCTGGATGATCTCGCCGTCGCGCAGGATCGCGATGCGGTCGCCGATCCGGAGCGCCTCGTCGAGATCGTGGGTGATGAAGATGATCGTCTTGTGCAGCTCTTCCTGCAGCTCCAGCAGGATCGTCTGCATGTCGGTGCGGATCAGCGGGTCGAGCGCCGAGAACGCCTCGTCCATCAGCAGGATCTCGGCATCGGTGGCCAGCGCGCGGGCCAGCCCGACCCGCTGCTGCATGCCGCCCGAGAGCTGTCCGGGATAGTGGCCTTCGAAGCCCGCGAGCCCGACCCGGTCGATCCATTTCTTCGCGCGCTCCGCGGCCTCGCCCTGGTCGACGTCCTGGATGCCGAGCCCGTATTCGACATTCTCCTGCACCGTGCGGTGCGGCAGCAGGCCGAATTTCTGGAACACCATCGACATCCGGAAGCGCCGCAGGTCGCGCAGAGCCTTGTCGTTCATCGCCAGCACGTCTTCGCCATCGACCCAGATCTCGCCCGAGGTGGGCTCGATCAGCCGGTTCAGGTGGCGGATCAGCGTCGACTTGCCCGAGCCGGACAGCCCCATGATCACCTGGATCTTGCGGCCGGGGATGTCGAGATTGATGTCGCGCAGCCCCAGGACGTGGCCCTTCTGCTCGAGCAGCTCGGATTTGGACATGCCCGCCTGCACATGCGACAGCGCCACCTTCGGGGTGTCGCCGAAGATCTTGTAGAGGCTCTTGATGCGGACCTTGGGTTCCTCTTCAGTCACGGCCGGTCTCCCGATAGGCTTGCAGGCGCTTGCCATAGGTCTGGCTGACGCGGTCGAAGATGATGGCCAGCGCCACGATGGCGAGCCCGTTCATCAGGCCGAGCGCCAGGTACTGGTTGGAGATCGCGCGCAGCACCGGCACGCCCAGCCCCTGCACCCCGATCATCGAGGCGATGACGACCATCGACAGCGCCATCATGATGGTCTGGTTGACGCCCGCGAAGATGTTCGGCAGCGCCAGCGGGATCTGCACCCCCCAGAGCTTCTGCCGGTAGGAGGCGCCGAAGGCTTCCGCCGCCTCCATCACTTCGCGGTCGACGAGCCGGATCCCGAGATTGGTCAGGCGCACGATCGGCGGGATGGCATAGATGCACACCGCCAGCAGCCCCGGCACCTTGCCGATCCCGAGGAGCATCACCACCGGGATCAGGTAGACGAAGCTCGGAATGGTCTGCATCACGTCGAGGATCGGCGTGATCACCGACTGCGCGCGGTCCCAGCGCGCCATCAGGATGCCCAGCGGGATGCCGATGGCGATGCACAGGACCGTCGCAACCGAGATCATGGCGAGCGTCGCCATCGTGTCTTCCCACATGTCGAAGATGCCGATCAGCAGGAAGGCGACGATGGTCCCGCCGGTGATCTTCCAGCTGCGCGCGCCGAACCAGGTCAGCGCCGCGATCGCCAGGATGACAAGGGGCCAGGGCGCGTCGGTCAGCAGGTCCTGGAACCAGACGAGGAACCTCAGCAGGGGGTTGAAGAACGCTTCGAGCTGTTCGCCATAGGCACGCGAAAACGTGCGGAAGCCTTCGTCGATCCACTGGCGGAGCGCCGAGAGGTCGCGGCGGCCGAGCGACGGGAATTCGGACAGGAAGTCGAGCATGGGACTCCTTTCAATGCAAAGCCCGCGGCCGGAGCCGCGGGCAAGTCAGGCCGGGCGGCGCTCAGAGCGCGTCCTTGACCTTCTCGGCGACATCCCCGGGCACCCACTGGGTCCAGATGTCCTCGTGCTGGATCAGGAACTCGAAGGCGGCATCCTCGCCATTGGCCTGGTTCTCGGTCATGTAGACCAGCATCTGGTTCATCACGTCGCCGGGGAAGATGCGGGCCTTGAAATAGTCCTGCGCGATCCCGCCTTCCTTGAGGAAGGCATCGGTCACGACGGTCTCGACCTCGGACTTGGTCCAGCTCGACGGCTGCGGGTCGAGGCATTCCTGCTCGGGCTTGACGATGCAGCCGTCCCAGTTCTCGGTGCCGGCCCATTCGGTCTCGAAGGGCAGCAGAACGAGCCCGTACTTGCCGATCACCGCAGTCGGCGACCAGTAATAGCCGAACCAGGGCTGCGAGCGGTTCACCGCCTTGGCGATAGAGCCGTCGAGCCCGGCCGCAGAGCCCGGATCCACCAGCTTCCAGCCCTTTTCCTCCATGTCGAAGGCGCGGAACATGTTCGCGTTCGCCAGCTGGCAGCCCCAGCCGGCCGGGCAGCCCATGAAGGCGCCCATGTCGGGATCCTCGACATCCGGCACCAGTTCGGGATGCTCCAGCATCTTCTCGACCGTGTCGATCTCGGGATGCGCCTCGGCGAATTCCGCGGTCACCCACCAGCCTTCGCCGAGCCCGGTGATCGGTCCTTCGAGCAGCACGTGCAGGCGGCCTTCCTCCTTGGCCTTCGACAGCGGTTCGCGCACCGCGTTGATCCACAGCTCGGGCGCGACATCCGGCTGGCCCTTCTCGTTCATCGAGGCGAAGGTCGTGTTGGTGGCGCCGGGGATCAGCTCGATGTCGCAGCCATAGCCTTCTTCCAGGATGATCGCGTCGACATTTGCCATCAGCTCGGCCGAGGCCCAGTTCATCTCGGCGATCGAGACGTCGCCGCAGGCGTCCTGGGCCATGGCCGCGCCTGTGCCTGCGGCAAGCCCGAGAACAGCCGCCGCGCTCAGTCTGGTGATCTTCATGGGAAACTCCCGCTCTCTCTTCGTGTGTCTGCCGCGGCCGCGAGGTTCGCGCGGCCAGCGGTCACCACCCCGAATGGGCGATTTCTCCGCACGGACCGGCCTCGGGCAGGGCGCGGTCGGCGGAGCATTGCCGAAGGGAAGCACAATCCCCCCCGTCGCGCAACCGGACAGGGCTGCGGCGGAACTCCGCGCGGCACCGGGACACTGGCGCGAAGCGGCCGGGAGGGAACGCGGCAAGGGACCCCGCCGCCGGCAGGGTCCCGGTGTTCTCTGTCCCGAAGCCTGGGGGGTCAGGGCGTGACGATGTCGAACCAGAACTCGAACGTGTCGAGCAGGCCGACGAAATCCTCGACCTTGCCGCTGTCGCCTTCGACCGTGACCGAGCCGCCGGCGATCGCGTCCATCATCGTCACCTGGCCCAGGTTGATGTCGTCGAGCACCGTGCGGTCCAGCGTCACCGTCGCATCCGCCCCGTCCTGCTGGCGGCCGAGCGTGTAGTTCATCACGCCGTTCGTCACCGTCACCACGAATTCCTCGCCCGCATCGGGCATGACGAAATTCAGCGCGATCTCCTGCCCGGCGGCCTCGGGGTGGTTCAGCCGCACCGCGAGATAGTCGAGATAGGTCTCCAGCGGCAGGTTGCGCACGATGTCCGCAGACGCCGTCGCCGGGGTGGCCACGACCTCGACCCCGTCGCGCAGCTCCTTCGCGCCCGAGAGGTAGAAGTTCCGCCAGGGGCCGCTTTCGGCCTGGTAGCCCATCTGGGTCAGCGCATCGGCCAGCAGCCCCCTGGCCTCGGCATTCTCCGGATCGGCGAAGACCACGTGGTTCAGCGCGGTCGCCACCCAGCGGTACTCCCCGGCCTCGTAATCGGCCTTCGCCTTCTCGATCACCGCCGCGGCGCCGCCGGCATATTCGACGAATTTCTTGCCCTCCTCGACGGGCGGCAGCTCGTGCAGCTCGGACGGGTTGCCCGAGAACCAGCCGAAATAGAGCTGGTACTGCGCCTTGGCGTTGTGGCTGACGCTGCCGTAATAGCCGCGGTTCGAGAACATCTTGGCCAGGCTGTCGGGCAGGGCCAGCTCCTCGGCGATCTCCAGCATGGTCTCGCCCGTGTTGGCGAGCCGCAGGGTCTCGTCATGGATGTAGCGGTAGGTGTCGCGCTGGCCCTTCCACAGGGCGAGGATCGCCTCGTTGCCCCAGGTCGGCCAGTGGTGGCTGCCGAAGCTGACCTCCACCTCGTCGCCGAAGCGGTTGATCGTGTCGTTGATGTACTTGGCGAACAGGTCGCCCGAACGGACCTTTGCGCCGCGCAGCGTGTAGAGGTTGTGAAGCGTGTGGTTGATTTCCTCGGCCTGCATCATCGCCTTGAAGGCGGGGATGTAGAACATCAGCTCCGCCGGGGCTTCGGCGCCCGGCGTGTTGAGGAAGACCAGCTCCAGCCCGTCGACCGTCTCGGTCTGCGGCGTCTCGGAAATCGTCAGGGTCGGCTCGACGATCGTCACCGTCCCGGCCGCGGTGGTGGTGCCGAGCCCCGAGCCCAGCGAGCCCTCCGGCCCCTTGGCGATGACATTGCCGTACATGTAGGAGGCGCGGCGGCTCATCGTGTTGCCGGCGATCAGGTTCTCGCTGACCGCCTCCTCGAAGAACCCGACCGGAGCGACCACCGGGATGCCGTCCGCCTCGATCTCGTCGGGGGTGAGGATGCCTTTCACGCCGCCGAAATGGTCGACATGGCTATGGGTGAAGATCACGCCGGTGACCGGCAGGTCCTCGACCGTCTCGCGCAGGAGCTTCAGCCCGGCGGCGGCGGTCTCGTTGGCGGTCAGCGGATCGACCACGATCCAGCCGGTTTCGCCGCGGATGAAGCTCATCACCGCCAGGTCGAAGCCCCGGACCTGGTAGATCTGCCCCTCGGCCACCTCGAACAGCCCGTGGATGGCGTTCAGCCTGCTCTGCCGCCAGAGGCTCGGATTGGCCGTGGCCGGCGCGTCGCCCTGCAGGAAATCGAACTGGGCCATGTCGTAGATCGGCGTGCCGTCGGGCGCGGTGATCTGGCCGGCGTCGAGCGTCGCGATCTGGCCGCGCATGGCATTCTCGAAATCGGTCCCGTCGGCGAAAGGCAGGTAGTCCAGAAGCGCCGCGTTCGCCGCCTGCGTGGCCTCGCTGGCCTCCTGGGCCTGCGCCCCGCCGGTGATCGCAAGGGCAAGGCCCCCTGCCGCCAGAATGATGCGGTTCATGTTGCCGTGCTCCCTGTTGCCGACCCGAATTGCGCGCAGCCATGCGCTCCGGCATGCTGCAATCCGACGCCTCCCGGGGCGTCTGTTTCCACGGTAGCGGTCGGGGGGCTGCACCAATACCTCACGTGAGGGGATCCTGATGAGAAATGCCGGAACCGCCAGCCGCGCGGCAGATCGGTCCCGCGCCCTGCGCGCGGTCTCGGCGCAGGGCTGGTTCGCCGATTGTCCCGAAAGCACCCGCAGCCTGCTGGCGCCGCTGGCGCGGTTGCGCCGGTTCTCGCCGGGCAATGCCGTCTACCTGCAGGGCGATCCGGCGGACGGGCTCTACGGCCTCGTGTCCGGCGGGCTCGACATTTCGGTGCCGCGGCCGGACGGCACGGAATACACGTTCCACCGCGCCGAAAGCGGCTTCTGGATCGGCGACCTGGCGGTGATGTCGGACGCGAAACGGCTGGTCTCGGTGCGTGCCGCCACCGATGCGGAGCTGCTGTTCCTGCGCGCTGCCGATCTCGCGGCGCTGCTGGCCGAGCACCCGCTGCTCTACCGCGACTTCTACCGGCTGAGCTACATGAACTTCGCGACGACCTTCTTCCTGATGTCGAACATCTCGCTGGTCTCCTCGGATGCCCGGGTCGCGCTGCGGCTGCTCCTGCAGCTCGAGCGCGCGCCCGATCCGCAGGGCCATGTGAACCTGTCGCAATCGAGCTTGGCCGAGCTCGTCGCGCTGTCGGAACCGACGCTGCAGCGGGTGCTGAAGCGGCTGGCGGAGCTCGGCTGCATCGAGCAGGCCTATCGCCGGATCCGCGTCACCGACCGCGAAATGCTGCTCAGGCTCTGCGGCGAGGGCGTGAATCTCGACAATTTCCGCTGAACCGGGCCGATCGCGGCATTCCCGGCGGAGCCCATGGCGGCAGTCATTGCCCTTGGCTGCGGATTCGCCTAAGCCGCGCAGCATCAATCCTGACAGCGAGGTTGCGATGTTCAGCGCTCTTCCCGACCAGCCCGAAGACAAGATCCTGAAGCTCATGGCCATGTACCGCGAGGACCCGCGGGAGCAGAAGATCGACCTGGGCGTCGGCGTCTACAAGGACGCCAGCGGCCACACCCCGATCATGCGGGCCGTGAAGACCGCAGAGAAGACGCTGTGGGAAACCGAGACCACCAAGACCTACGTGGCCCTGGCCGGCGCGCCCGAGTTCAACGACGCGATGGTCGGCCTGGTGCTGGGCGATGCGGTTCCGCGCGGCGACGTGGCCTGCGTGGCGACCCCCGGCGGCACCGGCGCGGTGCGCCAGGGCTTCGACCTCGTGAAGCTCGGCAACGCATCGGCGACGGTGTGGTACTCGACCCCGACCTGGGGCAACCACATCTCGATCCTCAAGCACATGGGCGTGGCGCACAAGCCCTACCGCTATTTCGACGCCGAGACCGGCGAGGTCGATTTCGCGGGCATGATCGCCGATCTCGACACCGCGCTGCCGGGCGACGTGATCCTGCTGCACGGCTGCTGCCACAACCCGACGGGGGCCAACCTGACCAAGGCGCAATGGCGCCAGGTGGTCGACATCCTCAACGAGCGCGGCCTGATCCCGATGATCGACATCGCCTACCAGGGCTTCGGCGACGGGCTGGAAGAGGACGCCTTCGGCGTGCGCCTCGTGGCCGAGAACTGCCCCGAGACGATCATCGCGGCGAGCTGCTCGAAGAATTTCGGCGTCTACCGCGAGCGCACCGGCGCGCTGATGGCGGTGTCGCGCGGCGGCGCGGAAACCGGCCGCGCGCAGAAGACGCTGGCCTATCTGAACCGCCAGAACTACTCCTTCCCGCCGGATCACGGCGCGCGGCTCGTGGCGATGATCCTGGCCGATGACGCGCTCAAGGCCGAGTGGATGGCCGAACTGGAAGAGGTCCGCACCGGCATGCTGGCGCTGCGCGAGCAGCTCGCCGCCGAGCTGAAGCGGCTGACCAATTCCGACCGCTTCGATTTCATCGCGCGCCACCGCGGCATGTTCTCGATGCTGGGGCTGAGCGCGGAGGAAATGGACGTCCTGCGCGAGACGCACGGCGTCTACGGCGTTTCCGACAGCCGGATCAACATCGCGGGCCTCAACACCGAGACCGTGCCGCTTCTGGCGAAGGCCGTGGCCGAAGTCGTCGGCGGCTGAAACCGGCCCCCCGGGCAAGCCAATGCAAGGCGCGGGTGGACAGCCCGCGCCTTTTTCGTCTCAATTCCCGCCAGGAGGTGCCGCCATGGCCGAGGACGACTCCCTCTCCGCCCGCGAGGGCCTGCCCGACGCGCTGCGCGCTCTGGTCGCGGACCTGCCGCGCTCGGCCTGGACGGAGCATGCGCGCTTCCGCGGGCTGGCCGAATTCTGGCTGGAGAAGCACCTGGGCTTCCGCCGCCTCTCGGACCTGCTGCTGCGCGACTTGCGGCAGAGCCTCGACGGCAATCTCGCGCCCGAGATCCTGTCGAACCGGGTCTGGCACCATGGCGGCATGCTGATCGGCGGGCTGCATGACCATCACGGCATCGAGGAT